>CBDBKI010000005.1:0-4141410 GCA_965206615.1 Candidatus Azotimanducaceae bacterium | reverse complement strand
CCTCCGGGCGCCCGACGGGTTCGCCGCGCTCCACGTGCGGCGCGGCGACCGGCTGCGGTACGCGGTCGTGGCGCGCCGGACCCGCCCCGAGGCCGTCGGCAGACGCCTGGCCGGGCTCGGCATCCGCGGCGGGGCGGTGTTCGTCCTGTCGGACGAGCGCGACCCGAACTGGTGGGCGGCGCTGACGCGCCGCGTCGAGGTCGTGCGGACCGGCGACTTTCCGGTCCTCACCGCCCTGACGGCGCCGGACGCGCCGGGCGGCCCGGACAACTACTTGCTGTACGAGGTGGAGAAGGAGGTGTTCCGACACGCGCGCATCCGCGTCGAGACGCTCCCCGGGGAGTACGAGCCGGCCGACGCGAGACTGGTGCCGCGGTGGGCGTGGGCGCTGGCGCGCCCCGCGATGGCGCGATACGCGGCGGTCAGGCACCTGCGCCGCCTGCTCGGAGAACGCGCGTGGCGGGCGCTGCGGGGCCCCGGAGGATCCCCCTGATGGCGCATCCGGAAGCGCCCGGCGGGGGGCGCAGGATCTGGCTCGCGTCCTTCCCGCGCAGCGGCAACACGTTGCTGCGCTGCATCCTGTTCCACGGTTTCGGACTGCACTCGACGAGCGTCTATCCGAACGACCTGGGCAACCGCCGGCTGGAGCGCATGGTCGGACACTACGAATCCGGTGCGCTCCCGGCGGCCCTCGCCGTGGACGCGCCCCTGCTGGTCAAGACCCACGAGCTGCCCGCGGATGACGGGCCGGCGATCTACGTGATACGCGACGGGCGGGCGGCCACGACGAGTCTCTGGCGCTTCTATCGTCGCCGCCGGCCGCTCAGGGACGTCGTTCTGGGGAACTGCCCGCCCGGAAGCTGGTCCGCGCATGTCGAGGCCTGGCGTCCCTGGGAGCGGCCGCGCACGCTGCTGCTGCGCTACGAGGAACTGACGCACAGCCAGGCGGCGGTGCTCGACAAGCTCTCGTCGTTCCTGGGCCGACCGATCGTCAGGCGCGGCATACCGTCGCGGCTCCGGATGGCCATCGTTGGCCGCTCCCGGGTGCGGCTGTTCAGCCGCTGGTCCCGGCGCATGGCGCCGCACGAGACGCTGTTCCGGGCGACGCACGGCAAGACGATGGCGCAGTTCGGATACGGCGTCGGCGAGCGCGACGGACGCTGGCTGGCGGCCGGGCTGGCGGCCGCGCTCGGCCGCGCGCTGGAGAGGTTCGCGCGGGCCGTCGAACACCCGGTGATGGACGCGCGCCGCCGGTGGCATGGCCGGCCGGCGCGGCTGCGGGGGCGTGCGTCGGACGCCGCGCCGGTGGACCGGGACGCCACCGCGGCCTTCCGCTCGAGCGCCGAGGGCCCGGTCGTGATCGTGTTCGGGACGTTCAACTACCGGGCGACCTTGCGCAGGTGGATACGCGCTGCGCGGACGGCAGGATGCCGGGGGTTCCGCATCGTGTGCATGGAGCGCGACCTCGCCCGGTGGCTCTCGGTCGAGGGCCACGGTGAGCATGCCGTGTACTACTACGATGTCCTGCCCGATGCGCCGCAACACGATTTCGGGACCCTGCCCGACGCGGATCGCCGGCGCGCCCTGTTCGCATTGCGTACACGGCTCTTCGCGTGGCTGGCCCTCTCCGGGCGGGACTTCGTGCACAGCGACGGCGACGCGTTCTGGGTGGTCGATCCGCGGCCCTACCTCGGTCGCCAGATCGGATTCGACCTGCTGGTGTCGCAGGGCACGACGTGGCCGCCCGAGCATCTGCAGCGCTACGGATTCGTGCTGTGCGCCGGGTTCTTCCTGTGCCGTGCGAACGCCCGCACTGCCGACTATTTCGCGCGGGTCGAGCGCCTGGCGGACGAGGATTCTGACGACCAACGCCGCATGAATGCGGTGCTGCTCGACTATCCCGAAGCCCGGTGGGAGGTGCGCCGGCCCGTGCTGCGCCGGCGCGGGCGGCTCGGCATCTGGCGGCGGACCCGCGTGAACCTCCCGGCGGCCGAGCGCGAATGGCGCGATGTCGGCGACCTGCGCGCGGCGCTCGACGCGGCCGGCGGCGGGCGGAACGTCCTGCTGACCAGCGACTCGATCATCCGCGGACGGTTCGGCGGCGGGCTCGCGGTCGGGGTGATCCCCATGCGTCTCGTGACGCGCGCCCGGGTCACCGGGCGCACTCGCTCGCTGGTGGCGCACTGATGCGCCGGTACGGCCGCGTGAAACAGCTCGTGGTGCATATCGGGCCGCGCAAGACCGGTTCGACCAGCATCCAGCGCATGTTGGCGACCTGCGCCGCGGGGCTGCGCGCCCACGGGATACACGTGGCCCGTACGGGCAGCGTTCCCACCAATCGGGGGAAGCACCTTCCACTGGCGCGAGAAGCCGCGCAGGGCGGGACCGCGCAATGGGCCCGCCTGGCCGAGGAGGTCCGCGTCACGGACGGGGCTCGCATCGTCCTGTCATCGGAAGACTTCTCGAACTCCGGCTGCCGCGCCCCCGCGGCCGCCCGGATCGCGGCGCTGGCCGCCAGGGAGAGCCTCGACGTCAAGATCGTCGCCTACGTCCGACCGCAGTGGCAGATCCTGGAGGCCGAGTACTCCCAGCGGGTCTGCGGCGGGCGGGTGTCGGCACCGTTTCCCCGTTTCGTCGCGGAGCAGCTCCTTGCCCGCGAGAACACGATCCTGGACTACAACCTCGTCTTCGCGCCGTACCGCGAGGTCTTCGGCGACCGGGTACATGTCTTCCCGCTCGAGCCGCCGGCGCCACCGGAGGGGCTGTTGGCGCATTTCCTGGCCCGCATCGGGGCACCCATCCACCTCCTGGACGGCAATCCCGACCGGCGGGCCAACGCGAGGCGCGGCGCGAGGGAGATCGAGGTGCTGCGCGTGCTGTGGAATCGCATGCCCAGGAGTGCGGCGGCGTACCGATCGACCGTGCCCGGGTTGCGGGGGGCGATCGGCGACGACGCCGCGTTCGCGGGTTTCGCAGTGGACGAGATTCGCGCTATCGAGATGCGTTTTGCCGAGTCCAACAGGCGATTCGCGGTGACCTACGGCATCGATCCCGCGGGCGCGCTGTTCAGCCACGCCGACCATGTCCCCGAGCCGCGCCCGAACATCGCGCACTGGGAACGGTTCGACGCGGCGGAGCGCCGTCGCGTCCGGGACCATGTGCGCCGGGAACTCGGCTTCGACCTCGAAGGCGGTGCGTGGCACCGTGCCCTCTACGTTCTGCAAACCCGGCGGGTGACGCTGGCCCGGGGACTGAGGCGAGCCTGGCGCGGCAACGACAAGAGTGACGTGCGTCGCCCTTGACCCGAGCCGCAACGTTGACCCTACGGGAGGAACAGTGGCTGATCCGAAGAGCCTCGCGGCCAAGCGCCTAGCCGAGGAGGCCCGTTTCCACGACCGGCTCTTCGCGGGCGGCGACCGTGCCGTTACGGACAAGTTCTACACCGTCGCAGCACCGGCCCTAAACCACTATCTCGCCTTGATAGATGCTTACGGTGCCCGCGGGTGCCAAGTGCTGGAACTCGGGTGCGGAACTGGAAGGGACTCCGTCCGCCTCGCCCGGCACGGTGCTCGCGTCGTAGGTGTGGATGTGTCCCGCGAGGGTCTTCGCAGGGCGGCCACCCGCGCGCGTGAAGAGGGATTCGGACCGGACAACCCAACATTCAGGTTGATGAACGCCGAAGCGCTGACATTCCCGCCGACCGTCTTCGACCTGGTGATCGGAAGCGGCATCGTCCACCATCTCGATCTCGACGCCCTGCTACGGCAGCTACCCCGCCTGCTCAAGCCGACAGGTCACGCCGTCTTCCACGAACCGCTGGGCCACAATCCGCTGCTCAACCTCTATCGCCGCTTGACACCGACCATTCGGACCCCCGACGAGCGGCCGTTGTCGGCCGCAGACCTCGACGTACTTTCGGCGCCCTTCCGCGAAGTGCGAATCCGCTACCACATCCTTTGCAGCCTCATGGCCGTGCCGCTCCGCGCCTTGCCCGGTCACCGTTGGCTTCTCGCCGTTCTTGAGTCCATCGATCGCGCCCTCCTGCGGCTGCCTTTCGTGCAGCGGCTGGCGTGGCAGGTCGTCGTTGACCTCGGCCATCCTGACGCCAGTGACTAGTGTCGTGTCACGCGCTACGAGACAGAAGGCCGACGAGCGTTCTGGACTCTTACGCACCGAGTCCCTACGTCCATCGACCCCCTCCGCCTCCGCGGCCGGACACACCGCCTGGATCGCCTTCGCTGAACCCACGAGCTAGCGCCGCAGGTCGCGCCAACCGATTGGCGAGGATCGCGCTCTGGAACCGCTGCGATGGCCCCCTCACCATCCAGCAGGTCGGCGAACCCCTTACAGTTGGCAGGGACCTTGCCCAAGCCCCGCCCCGCGGGGGATCATGGAAGCGAAGCACTTGATAAAGCTGCAGAGGATGTTCGGCATGAGCAACTTTCCGCGCAAGCGTGAGACCGGAAACCGGTCGGGCAGTTCGCGCAAGGTTTCTATCCAGATCGGCTCTATACGGCCCAGCGCGCGCCACCTACGTGTTTTTCGCGGCGCTTTTGTTCGGCATCACGACAGGCTCTGCGACATCCGTCGCCGCCGAGGCCGTGGAACAGGCAACCGGCACCATCGAAGAAGTGGTGGTGGTCGGTTCGCGGCGCCGCGACCGTTCCGCCTCCGATTCGCCGGTCCCAGATCCTCTATACCCGTGGATGTCATCGGCGGTGACGAGTTCCTCACGCACGGCGGTGACAGCGACATGGACGCGCTGCTCGCGGCGAACATACCGGGGTGTAACGTCGCCCAGGAACCCATCAGCGACGCCGCGACGCTCATCCGTCCGGCGACCCTGCGTTCCCTCCCGCCGGACGCCACCCTCGTGCTGCTGAACGGCAAGCGCCGCCACCGCGCAGCGGTCATCGCCCTGCTCGGCGCCGGTATCTCCGGCGGTTCGCAGGCCCGGACCTCTCGGTCATCCCCGCCATCGCGCTGGACCGCCTGGAGGTATTGCGCGACGGCGCGTCGGCACAGTACGGCTCCGACGCGATCGCCGGCATCATGAACTTCGTGCTCAAGGAAGACGACAGCGGCGCGCGGGTCGATGCAAAGTGGGGGCAGTATTTCGAAGGCGACGGCGACGCCGTGACGGTGGCCGCCAACGTGGGCCTGCCTCTCACGGACGCCGGCTTCGCCAAGCTGGACCTGATCCTCTGCGAGCAGCACACGCGCACGCTGACGAAGAATCTGGCGCTCAGCTTCGAGGGCCGGACGTATCAGGTGACCGGCCACGGCAAGGGTTACCGGCTGCGCGGCGCGCGGGTCACCGTGTGCAGGACGTTCGACGGCGCGGTGACGGTGCTGCGCGACGGCCGAGAACTACCGGCGCGGTTGCTCGCGCAGGGCGAAACCGGCCGCTTCACATAAGTCGACCACCAGCAGCGCCGGGTGCGTCAGCACCTTGAGCCGGCGCGCGAGGTTGCCGGCCGTCTTCGCCTCCGCGAGCGACTCGGTCAGCGATGTCGCCTGCCCGATTAGGCGCGTGTTTCAATCCACGCCCCCGCGAAGGGGACGACGACTCGCGAACAACATTGTCACCGGGCGGCCTCTGTTGTGGCGACATCATAGGTTACGAGCATCAGCACGGGGAGCCCGCCATTAGCGCCACAGGAATGGCGGGTAGCCGTCCAAATCGCCCCGCAAATGTCGCGCCATCAAATTGGCCTGCACTAGGGGGCTAGTCCGAGAGTGGTCTTCTCGCCAAGAAATGGGTGCGTGATTTCGTCCCTCTTGCGCTCTTGATAGGCGACAAGGATGCTTTTGCGGGGCTCATCGCGCATGGATGCGGCACCGCTCACGGCAGTGTGAAAGTCATTGCCCTTGAGTTGTTTTCGGTTGACCAGTGAAAGGGCAAGGCGGTCGGCTAAGGACTGGGCGGAACTCCTCCATCAAATCCAAGGCGAGGCTGGGGCGTCCGGGGCGTTCCCGGTGCAGGAAGCCCACTGCCGGGTCGAGCCCGACGGTTTCCAGTGCCGACCTGCAGTCGTGAACCAGTAGCGTGTAAAGAAACGAAAAGAGTGCGTTCATCGGGTCCAGGGGCGGGCGCCTGGATCGCCCGGTGAACAGGAATGCGCTTGCCGGATGGCGCACGAGGTCGCCAAAGACGGCATAGTACGCGCGGGCGGCTTCGCCCTCTATGCCCCGCTCGTACGATCTGGGTGCGGCGGGTGGCCCCCGCGCGATACAGCCCCTCGGGGTCGGGAGCGAGCTCGCGTGCTTCTTCGAAGCCCCCGGGGAAGTCCCCGTCACGCAACGCGGATTGCGTGGCGGTGCACAGGACGATGGTTGTATTCCAGTTGCGTGCCAGTTCGTCCAGGACGGCGACGCAGGGACGCGAGTATTTGAGGGGGAGCGTCTGTGCTTCGTCCAGGATCACGACGCTGTTTGCGATGTTGTGCAGTTTGCGGCAGCGGGAAGTCCGGTTGGCGAACAGGCTCTCAAAAAACTGCACGGCGGTGGTCACGACCACCGGCACGTCCCAATTCTCCATCGCGAGCCCCAGCTTGTCCCTCCCCTCGCGGCTCCCCATGCGCTCAGCGTCGAAGGCACTGTGATGCTCCAGCACAAAATCCGCAGGGTCGGCATCATCCTGCCGCAAGGCGTCCCGAAAAACGCGCGCCGTTTGTTCTACGATGCTTGTGTAGGGGATGACGTAAATGATCCGTTGCAGCCCGTGGGTCAGCGCATGCTCCAGTGCGAAGGCGAACGAGTTGAGGGTCTTTCCGCCGCCGGTCGGGACCGTCAGGGTGAACACCCCCTGTGCGGATGGAGCCTGCTCGCGGACGTGCTGCAGCACTCGTCGGCGAAGATCGTTGAGGGGGGTAGGATCGGAGCCCATCTCCTTGTTGTCCAGATATCGAGATGCGCGCTCTGCCAGGACCTTCACCGATGGGTACTCCCCTCGGGGATTCCCATGCCCGTGCAGTTTGTCGTAGTACGCCTCGGTGTCGAGGTAGTCGGCATCCACGAGTGCTGAGAAGATCATTCTGCAGAGGAAGGTGAGCGAAAAGCCCCGGTATTCCGTGGACCGGGGCCTCATCCCGGGGTCCGTCAAGCCGGGCAGGGCGATTTCGTCTTTCCACGTATCGTCGATCTCGGGGATGCCGTCCTCTTCGATTCGTTCCCGGAGCGCCGTAATGCGCTCGCCATTCACCCCATTTGCCAGGCCGGCATGATGGCCTGCAACGCAGAAGGCGAGCAGCTTGCCCACTTGTGCTCCGTAGCGTTCGAGCGCCACTCGGGCACCGGACGTCGAGTGGTTGACGCGCCGCGGGTCGCCAGTGAGGCGCCCCTGAAAGGGCCCGGAGTACTTCCCCAGGTCGTGTAGGAGCCCGGCCGCCTCCCCCCAACTGCTGCATCCGGCGGCTTCGAGAAAACTGTGGGCTTGTTTTGCGGTTCCCAGCAGATGCCCTGCAAGCGGGTGCCAGTCGGATCTGTCCGAATGGTTGCCGCTATGGGCGTAGTACGTCCGGGAGGTGGGCATCAGAGGCGCGACGGTCCTTCGTGAGCTGGTCGAAAGTAATGGGATGGTCCACCCCGCTTCATTCTTGGCGGCCTCGAGGGCCAGAGTGACGGGGTCATTTCTCAATCGACAACGGAGTGGACCATGGACAACGTAACACGGGTCGGCATTGATCTGGCGAAGCAGGTATTCGTTGACGGAGCTGCTGCGCACGGGCGCGCGCCGGCTGATCGAGGCGGCGGACACGGTCAGCGCTTGGCAGGCCGGCGCCACACCGACCTGTTGACACTCAAATGACGCTCCCTCGTCGTGCATGCACGACAAGGCGCAAGCCGGCGGACGCACACCGGAAGGTGCTTCACGCTGCGGCCGAGCTGGACCTGATCCTGTGCAAGCGCCATGCGCGCAAGCTGACGAAGAACCTGACGATCGGCTTCCAGAGCCGCGAGTACCAGGTGAGGGGCGCGGCAACGGGTACCGGTTACGCGGCGCGAAGGTGACGGTGTGCAAGGCGTTCGTCGGTTCGGTGACGGTGCTGCGAGACGGCGGCACCGGTGGAGGACGAGAAGACCGTTGTTCGACGCGTGGACCGGGCCAAGGCCGAGTAGCGGTCTCGGCCGACGTACAAGCCGCGGCCGGACCATCCCTGGCGTCGGCCGTTCAAGCCGGAGGCG
The DNA here is from genome assembly GCA_965206615.1 of Candidatus Azotimanducaceae bacterium. GTDB lineage: Bacteria > Pseudomonadota > Gammaproteobacteria > Pseudomonadales > Azotimanducaceae > VXNE01. The sequence goes on along the minus strand of CBDBKI010000005.1, from coordinate 4,133,223 downwards.
GCGGGAACGGCGGCCGGATGAGGACGGCGCGCGGCTTGCGGATTCCCCGCATCGCCAGCGCTCGGATCGGGACAGGACGCCAGGAATGCAAAGGGGACATTTCTGCTTTGCGTTGACGCCCGGCTCGATCGAACAGCCCGCAGCGCTCGATTCTTGTATAAGCTGCCCCGTGCTTCCTGACACCCGACATGGCATGAGCCGGGACATCCCCTTGAAGCGGAAAGCCGTGTCCGGTCCTGGTGGGCCGTTAGAGCCGAAGGGGAGGTTGCGGAGGGTATCAACGTGTCGGTTCAACCAGTGCAGGGTTGGAGACTCTGCCGCATTCGCGGCATCGTCATCGCGGTGGCCGCGGTCGCGACGCTTGCGTGCTGGCCGGAACGGGCCGCGGCCGACGAGGCGATCCTGCGCTACGTCTCCGGCGAGGGCCAGGACCGGGGCGACTGCACACTGCCCGTTCGCCCGTGCGGCACGGTCCAGTATGCAATGTCGGTGGCGGGCAAGACCGACCGGATCCGCGTTGCCCGCGGAACGTATGAGATCCCCGACCTCGACGACGCGGCCTACCTCGTTCATGGGTCGGTCGAGGTCCGGGGCGGATTCGACCGCTTCGATCATTTCCTGACCCAGGCGCCGGCGCACAACCAGACGACGCTCATCGGCGTGCCGCTGGAGTTCCGCGACCGACTCCGCGCCCAAGGCTTCCATGTCATCGTGGATCGCAAGGGTCTCGACAGTGGGCAGCGCATGGCGCTCGGCGCGATGTTGCGAAGCGTGTCGGATGTCGCCTGCGTCAACAATGCCGCGGGTGCCCACGCCTGCGACAAGCTGGACCTGCTGGCGCACGTCGCGCTCGGAGACATGGCGGCCGAATCGACGGACGGAGCGGACATCTGGGGCTTCGTCGATCTCAACACCGCGCGCGAATACGCGCTCATCGGTCTGCGCAACGGCATGGCGGTGTTTGACGTCACGGATCCGCGAGCGCCGTTCGAAGTCGGTCACGTGTCGGGGACGTCGTCCACTTGGCGGGACGCCAAGGTACTGCAGCGATTCGACCGCGCGGCGGGGCGCTGGAAGAGCTACGCCTACGTCAGCAGCGAGGTGGGCGGGAGACTCATTGTCGTCGACCTGACCGGGCTGCCGAATCGCATCGGCCTGGCGCGGGAACGCCCGGAAACCTCCATCCACAACGTGCATGTCAGCAATGTGGATCTCGCCACCGGGGTGCCCCTCGACGAAACCGGCGCGCCGCCCCTGCTGTACGCGTTGGGCGGCTCCGACAACGCCGGCGGGTTCGTGGCCTACGACCTGAGCGATCCGCTGAATCCGGTTGTCGTGGCCAATTCGACCGGGGGTTACAGCCACGACGCGGCCTCCTTCCTCGTCACGGATTCCCGCGCATCGACCTGCGGCGGGCAGGGCGCGTGCCCGGTGCTGATCGACTTCAACGAGGACACGTTCGACCTGTGGGACTTCGGCACCGCGAGCCGCCCGCGGATGCTCAGTTCCACGACCTATCCGGGCGTCCGATACGTGCACTCGGGCTGGCCCACGGAAGACGGGCGTCACGTCTTCGTACACGACGAACTGGACGAGCGACGACAGGAAGTGACGCAGACCACCGTGCGCGTCTTCAGCCTGGGACGCTTCACGAACCCGGTGCTGGCGGGTTCCTGGTCGGGCACCACCGCGGCCATCGACCACAACGGTTTCGTGCGCGGCAACCGGTACTACCTGTCCAACTATTCGCGCGGCCTGACGGTCCTGGACATCACCGACCCCACCGGGCCCACGCAGGCGGGTTACTTCGATACCTATCCGACCAACGACGCGACGACCTATTCCGGCGCCTGGGGGGTGTACCCCTTCCTGCCGAGCGGAAACCTGCTGGTCAGCGACATCGCCGGGGGCCTGTACGTACTCGGCGACCGCACGCGTGCCTCGGAGCACGGCAAGGTCGGCTTCACGACCGGCGCCTTCGGCGGTGCCGAAGGAAACGCGGTGTCGGTGACGGTGGCACGCAGCGACGGGAGCAACGGCGCCGTGTCGGTGGACTACGCGGTCGTCCCGGCGTCCGCGGACGCCAGCGACGTGACGGCGTCCTCCGGCACGCTGGAGTGGGCGGCCGATGCGGACGGCGAGCGCACGATCACGGTGTCTCTCGTGGACGACGGCACTTCGGAACCGGTCGAGTTCGTGCTCGTGCGCCTGACGAGCCCCAAGGGCGGCGCCGTACTCTCCGACACGAACATGGCAGCCGTATTCGTGGGCGATTCCGGTACTTCCCCGACGGTGGGGTTTGCCGAGTCCGGCATCGCGGTCGAAGAAACGGCGGGACGTGCGGTCGCCACCGTCTGGCGCATGGGAAGCCCGGTGGGCGCCGTGTCGGTCCAGTACGCCGCGCATGCCGACACCGCGACGCTGGACGGCGACTACCTTGCCCCAGGCGGTAGCGAGCTGTTGTGGGCGGACGGCGATGCGACACCGCGCACTATCGTCGTTGGCATCGTGGCGGACGCTGTGGACGAGAGCGTCGAACGGTTCGAGGTCCGCCTGTCCGCGCCGGCGGGCGCGACGCTCGCGACGACGGACACCCTCTCCGTGACGGTCAATGCGGACGCACCCGGAGTCGACCTGTCGCAGACCGACGTGACCTTCGTCGAGGGGGACGAGGACAGTTACACCGTGGCGTTGCGCACTCGGCCCGACGGCATCGTCGCGATGGAACTGACGTCCAACGGCGATCCGGACATCTCGGTCGTCCCCGAGAGGATCGAGTTCGGGACAGCCGACTGGGACATGCCACGCAGGGTCGCCATCATGTCGGCTCCGGACACGGACTATGAGGACGACTCCGCAACGATCGACCATGTCCTGGTGGGCGGGGGCTACGACTCGGTCACGGCCGGCGTGCGCGTGACCGTCCCGGACCGCTCGATCCCGGGTCGTGTCGGCGGCCTGGACATCATCGACACGGTAGAGAGTCTGGTGGTGTCGTGGACCGAGTTGCCCGGCGCCGACGGCTACAAGGTGCAGTGGAAGTCCGCAGCCCAGGACTACAACGAGACAGATCGGCAGCGGACGGTCGCCGGCGGGTCGACGACGAGCCACGCGATCCCGAATCTGACTGCCGGCCAGCAGTACACGATCCGGGTGACGGCGACGGGCGTCTCGGACGGCACACCGTCGGAGGAACATAGCGGTACACCCCAAACGTCTACGCCGGGTCGCGTGACGGGCGTAGACGTGGCCGAAGCCGTCGAGAGCCTCTCGGTGTCCTGGACGGCGGTCGCGGACGCCGACGGCTACAAGGTGCAGTGGACGTCCGGCAGCGAGGCATACAACGAGACGGACCGGCAGCACATCGTCTCCAGCGGCTCCACCACGCTCGACGCCATTCCGGGTCTGACCGCCGGGACGGAGTACACCGTGCGGGTGAAGGCCACGAGACAGCATGCGGCACAGGACGGGCTTCCCTCGGCGGAGCGTCGGGGAACGCCGCAGGCGCCCGCGGCGGGCCAGGTGACGGGCGTGCGCCTGACGGCGGGAGTCGGTAGCCTGGCCGTCTCCTGGACCGCGATTCCGAACGCCGACGGCTACAAGGTGCAGTGGAAGTCCGGGGGACAGGCATACAACGCGACCGATCGCCAGCGGATCGTCTCCGGCGGATCGAATACCGCGCTCGCGCTCCGCGGCCTGACCCCCGGCACCCTGTACCAGGTCCGCGTGATCGCCCGCAGGACGAACGCGGAAGACGGCATACCGTCGGCCGAAGGCACGGGGACGCCGGCGGCGGCCCGTCCGGGCCGTCCACAGGGGCTGTCGGTGACGCCGACAGTGGAGCGTCTCGCCGTCTCGTGGAATCTCGTGACCGACGCCGACGGCTACAAGGTGCAATGGAAATCCGCCGGGCAACAGTACAACGAGACCGACCGTCAGCGGACAGTGTCCGACGGCGGGACGACCGCGTACAGCATCGACGGTCTTGAACCTGGTTCGGAAATCACGGTACGGGTCAAGGCGACCAGAGCGCACGCTGCCGACGGCGAGCCATCGGCCGAACGGGCCGCGACACCGAGGGCGGAGCGCCCGGGCCAGGTGACGGGCGTGTCGGTATTGGGCGCACCGGTGAGCCTGATCGTGTCCTGGCACCCTGTCGACGGCGCGGACGGTTATCGGGTGCAATGGAAGTCGGGCGCCCAGTCCTACAGTACTGTTGAACGCCACGCGAGCGTGTCCGGCGGGTCCGTCTCGATGTACACGATCGTCGACCTGACCCCCGGCACCCGGTACACGTTGCGGGTGCGGGCGACCAACGCGTACGCGACGGAGGATGGCTTGTCGTCCGAGGAGCGCGATGGCGTCCCCGCCGTGGCCGACGCTGAGGCCCCGCCGCGTCTGGAAACCGTGGTGGTGGCGGATCGCAAGATAACATTGACCTACGATCGGAGCCTCGACGGGAGTGCGCGCCCGGCGCCTTCGGACTTCACCGTCACCGTCGCGGGCCGCGGGTCGGTGGAGGTCCTGGGCGTCGCCGTCGACGGTGCGACGGTAACCCTGACGTTGCGCGACGGCGTGGCACACGGAGAGCGCGCCACGGTGCGTTACGCACCAGGCGCGACACCGCTGCGCAGCGAAGCCGGCACGGCGGCGCCCGCCATCGGCGGGACGGTTGCGGTGGAGACGATCGTCTCGATGGCTCCGGTACGCGTTGCCGAAGGCGAGGTGGCGGTCTTTCGGGCGATGCTGTCTCGAGCGGTTGCCGAAGAACTGGCCGTGGAGTGGGCGGTGGCGGATGGCACTGCCCGTGCCGGCGTCGACTACTCGAGCAACCGCACGGGCTCACTGACGATCCCTTCCGGCAAGAACGACGGGGCGATCGAGATCGCGACATTGCAGGACAGCCTCGGCGAAGAGGACGAAACGTTCTCGGTGTCTCTCTCGGAGCCTGCGGACTTCCCGTTCTGGGCGTTGCTGAAGGACGCTGCGGCGACTGCCACGGTGGTCGACGACGACCTCTCCACCGGAACCGGCACGGGAGGCAGCAGCACCAGTGGGAGTACCGGCGGCACCAGTACCGGCGGCACCAGTACCGGCGGCAGCGGCAGCGGCGGAAGTACCGGAGGCAGTACGGGTGGGGGTGGCGGCGGCGGAGGAGGTGGCGGTTCCCGCAACCGCCCTCCGGTGGTGACGGAGGAAATCGCGGCCCAGATGCTGGATGTGGGCGACAGCGTAGAGGTGGACGCCGCCGAGCACTTTCGCGATCCGGACCGCCGCCGGATGGAATTCGCTGCCGAGTCCGCCCACCCGTCCATCGCCACGGTCGAGGTCGAGGGCAGCGTGGTCACTATTCGTGGCGTGGGGCATGGCGTTGCCGAGGTCACGGTCACGGCGACCGACCACCGACGCGCGCAGGCGACGCAGGAGTTCACCGTGTCCGTGGGCCACGAGGTGTCTTTCGCCGAGCCCGTACTGTCGGTTGCGGAAGGCGCCACCGCGATGCTCGCAGTGACGATCAACCGGCTGCGTGAGGTGCCGACGACGCTGGACTACACGATCGGCGTCGACACGGACGTTGCGACGGCAGATGCGGACGACGTCGACCATGACGGTGCTGACGGCACTTTGGTCCTCGGCCCGGGGGAGCGCGAAGCGGCGATCGAGATCGCCGTGCATGACGACAGCGACATCGAGCCCCCGCGGGAGACCTTCGTCGTGACGCTGGCACGGCCGGCGGGGCAGGCGGATGCCTACGGACTGGGCCTCGCGACGATGGTCGTCACCATCGCCGAAGGGGTGTGCGACCGGACCGTGCAGGTGCGCAACGCGTTGCGCCGCTCCCTGCCGTGCGATGCCGTGTCCGCCACCGAGCTGACCCGCATACGGGCGCTCGACCTGGCGCAGCGCGGGATCGCCGCCTTGCGTCCCCGGGACCTGTCCGGCCTGACGGCGCTCCGCACTCTCGACATGTCGGAGAACGGTCTGCTGGAACTACCGCCGGGCCTGTTCGAGGGCCTGGCGGAACTCGAGTCGGTCCGGTTGCAGGATAATCCGGGAGCGCCCTTCGAGTTGCTTCTCCAACTCGAGCGCACGGATGCGGAACCGAGTGCGCCCGGCCCGGCAACGGTGGTCGCGCGTCTGGTCGAGGGTGCACCCTTCCCGATGGCCGCGAGCGTCACGGCGATCAACGGGACCTCCTCCGCTGACCAGGTGGCGTTGTCGGTGGGCGCTACCGAGAGTGCGCCGTTCGTGGTGACGGCGGCCGGCGGCGCGGTACGGGTGACCTCTGGGGAAGCGCCCAAGGTGCCGACCGCGAGTTGCGGGGATTTCGTGGAGTACCTGTGCTACCAGGGGCTGGCCACGGCCGCCGTCGCGCCATTGGTGCTGTTCAAGGATCCGCCGAGCGTGACCGCCGAGGCGCCGCGGGCGGAGTTGGGGACGGATGGCGACGCGGTGCGCATCGACCTGTCCGGGCTGTTCGCGGCATCCGACGGCGGTATGCTCACCTACATCGCCCTGTCCGGCGACCCCGCGCTCGCCACCGTGACCGTCGACGGCACCGTGTTGACGGTACGGTCCGGGGCGGACGGATCGGAGGGTCTCGTGACGATCACGGTGACGGCGACGGACGCGGACGGGCTGTCGGTCACGCTGGACCTCGAGGCGCAGATCGAATTCATGCCGCAGGGGCTCCTGCGCGGCTGGCGCCGCGTTCTGATCATCGATGAGTTGGGGGCGTCCGCGCCGGTGGATCGCGACTAACACGCCGTACGGTCGCGGCTCGTGCCGGTATCGGGCCACTGCCGGACCAGGCGCTCGGGCTATTGGCGCGAGAAGCCCGCCGCGGTGATCAGGAAGCGCAGCACGATGCCCTTGTCGCCAAGCCACCGGTAGCCGCGTCGAGTGTCGGCTCCGGCAGCCATCACCTTGGGAGTCATCCAGACCCGCCCGCTCGCGTACACGCCCACACCCGTCGTCGCGGCGCCCGATGTAGGAGGAACGGCTTGAAACCGCTGGCAGAGGTCCCACGGCCGGACCCGCCGCTCCGGGACGTGCGTGACCCGTTCGCGTGCGCCATGTCCGTGATCCCCCCAGGCGAGGCGCGCCTGCGCGATGGGCCCCTCGAACTGCCGAGCTGGTTCAGTCCCTTCCTTGAGCCGACGATGGCACGTACCATCGCGCCTCCCGGTCCGCTTCACGGACACCTCCCATCGATCCTGTGAAGAGGCCGTAGACGAGGAGCGGAACGCCGTGAAACAACGATGGATCTCCCCATCTCCAGTCGCGGCCTGCGCAGCGCTGCTGGCCGTCGCCGCTACGGCGGCCGAGTCCACCGAGCTGACGATCCAGGAGGTCGAGGGCGCTGAAGGGGCAGTGCTGGTGATGCCCGTGCACGACAGCGGCCCGCTACGCAGCGCAGCGACCGGCGGCGCAACGTTCGACATCGTGACCGCGCGGGGTGTGCGGACGTACCGCGCGCACGTTGCGGGAAGGACCTACACGAAACATGTCGACGTCTCGGGACCGCCGGCGCGTTTCGTGTTCGACCCCGCGGCGATGCGCTTCCGCAGGCTGGCCTCTTCCGTACGCGTGGAACTCGGCGACCTCGGCGACCTCGGAAGACTCGCCCGCGAGATCGGGGCCGTGGCCGCCAAGGCCTACCCGCCACTCGGCTTCGCGGTGCTCCGGCTGTCGCCGACGGCGGACCCCGTGGATGCCGTCCAGCGCCTCAACGCGCACCCCGACGTGCTCCGCAGCGAACTGCTGTTCGACGAACGAGCAGGGCGGCCCATGCCCACGACGCGGCCCTGGTGGCACCCGGCGTGGCGGGAGACCGTCACGCGACTGGTGGGTCGTGTCTCCGGCAGCCGTCCGGCAAGACCGCCCGTCAGTCCGAACCGCGGCGTCGCAACCGCGGACAAGGAGACGTTGGCGCCAGACTTCCTGGTCGGTTTCGAAGGCATTACCGGCGTGACACCGACCTCGCTGACCGCCAGTGTCTACGTGCTGAACTGGGGCGCCGCACCCACGCTGGCCACCACCCTCTTCCTGTTTCTTTACGACAACCAGTCCCTGGAGGACCCGCTTGTCACCAAGACGCGATACGTACCTGCGCTCGACCCCAAGACCGATTACGTGCTTCACGTGTCGGTACCTCTCGCCGGCCTGCCCCAAGGCGCGGTCTACTACGCGGTGGTCGCCGTACCGACGGAGGAGCAGGAGCTCCTGACCTACAATAACGCGGACTTCGCGGGCTTCGCGCTCGACGACGCGGGACTGGTGCGGGTGACCTGTACCGAACCGGGTCGCGGCGCCTCGCCAGGGGTCGCCGATCCGCTGCTCGAGCACCAGTGGCATCTCCAGAACACGGGACGGTCCCGGTACACCGACCCGGCAAGTGCATCGGGCGAGGACCTGCGGATGGCCAGGATCCTCGCCGATGGGTCGGACGGCGGCTCGGTCCGGGTCGCGGTCGTGGATACGGGCCTGCAGACGTGTCACCCCGACCTCGCCGCCGCCGTCGAGCAGGACGCGTCGTTCAACTTCAACGCGAGCGGTGCTGTCCGCGATTCGGTCGGAATGGAGATCACGGATCCCTTCAATCCTTCCACAGTGGGAGACCACGGCACCAGCGTGGCGGGCCTGATCGCCGCGGCCGCCGCAAACGGCATCGGCGGTCGCGGTGTCGCGCCAGGCGTGCGGCTCCGGGGCTACAACGCGCTCAGTGCCCAGGACGGTAGCTCGACGGCATTCCTGGACGCGCTGGGTGCGAGCAGCTACGCCCCTGACTCCACCGATGTCGACGTCTTCAACATGAGCTTCGGCTCGTTGGGCTACCCCAGCAACGCGTCGCAGGACTGGGAGCTACTCTTCGCACACGGCGCGCGCCGGCTGCGGGCCGGCCGTGGGGCCGTCTACGTCAAGGCCGCCGGCAACGGGTTCGGCGCCTGCGCCTCGCTACGCCGCCCCATCAATACGGATACGGGTTGCGTCGGCAGCAACGCGGACCGGACCAACAACCTGCCGTATCCGATCGTGGTTGGCGCGTTGAACGCACAAGGTACGAAAGCGCGTTATTCCGCCGCCGGGCCCAACCTCTGGGTGAGCGCCCCGGCTGGCGATCGCGGCCTTATCACCACGGACCAGTTGGGCAAACAGATCGGCTACGAGTTGCTCCTCGGCGAACGACTCGACGACGCCGACCCGGATGGCGACTACACGGCCAGTTTCGCCGGCACCTCCGCCGCGGCGCCGACCGTGGCCGGCGTCGTGGCCCTGCTGCTCGATGCGGCGCCGGAGCTCACTTGGCGGGACGTCAAGCACATCCTTGCCACCACCGCGCGCCGCGTCGATCCGGCGATCCGGGGGGTCCAGCACTCCGCCGGCGATCTGCCCCGTACCGTGCGTTACCCCTGGGTCAGAAACGGGGCGGGATACCGATTCCACGACTGGTACGGCTTCGGCGCCGTGAACGCGGATGCGGCACTCGCCGCAGCGCGCGAACACCCGCCGGACGGGTTGGGTGAGTTCCATCGTTCCGGCTGGTTCGAAGCACCCGGCGGACGCGGGAAGATTCCTGACGACCACGGGCGAGGCATCGCGCCATGGCTCACGGTTGCGGGGCTGCCGGAGTCGGCGAACATCGAGGCGGTGATGGTCGAGGTCGAGCTCGACCATCCCTTCCCGTACGATCTCGGCATCCGCCTTGCCTCTCCAGCGGGCACTCGCAGTACGCTGAACGCGCCCTTCAACGACGCCTTGGCGGTGGACTTCTCGACGCGGCGCCTGCGTTGGCGATTGCTCGGCAATGCCTTTTACGGTGAGGCGCCCAACGGCGACTGGCGGATACTGGTTTTCGACGGCGCCCCGGGCGACGTCGGAGCGCTGCAGGGCTGGCGGATGCGCTTCTATTACGGCGAGCATCCCGAGTGAATCCGGGTTAACTGTGTCGTACTCCGCGGGTTTGCGGCGCTCCGCGGCCGATGACAGCCCTGCCGTTCCGCCGCAGCTCTGAGCTGGAACAGGTTCATCGCCAAGGGATCCGCGGCGGGGCAGAGCGCGCGGTGGCAGACCCTTGCGGCCACCGCTAGAAGGAGCCCCATGAACCACCTGCGAGCGATCTCGATCGTATGCGCCGTCGCCGGATGCTGCCTGACTACTGCGGAGGCCGCTGCCCAGGAGATCCAGACGCCGTCCGCGCCGGACACCCAGACGTGGGAGATCAACGCCCGCGACCAGGACATCCAGCAATTCATCACGCAAGTCTCCCAGATCACCGGCCGGCCGTTCGTCATCGACCCGCGGATGAAGGGCAGCGTCGCCGTTGTCTCAAAGACCGAGTTCGATCCGGACAGCGTCTACGAACTACTGCTGTCGGTACTGCGCGTACACGGTTTCGGGGCCTACTCGATCGGCGAGGTCGTCCACGTGGTGCAGAACCCGACGCTGGTCAAGCGGACGGGCGGTGGGGGTGAAACGGTCTCTCGCAGGCGCGTCAGGCCATCGTCACGCAGGTTGTCCCGACCCGGAACGTCGCCGTCGAGGAACTCGTCAAGATCCTTCGGCCGTTCGTGCCGCAGTACGGATACGCCGCGGCGGTTGCGAAGCCCAACGGCGTGACCCTCTCCGCCCACGCGGACAACGTCGAACGCCTGATGCGCATCGTGGCCGAGATCGATGTGGCCAAACGAAACGGAGTTCCTTGTCCGCCCCCTCACCTACGCCTGGGTGGGTTCCGTCGTCAGGTTCTCGAGAAGGTCGCGCCCGAACAGCTCGGCGAGGACGGTCCCCGTCCACGGATGGTCCAGGTCATCGCGAACGAGCGCAACAACAGCCTCTTCCTGCGCGGCAAACCGGCGGTCAGCGACGTCGACCCAGACGGAGGGACCGCTTTTGTTGATGCGTTCGGCGATCTGAATGGCTTTCGGAGCATCATCGGACTTGTGGGACACGAATGTGTTCCGTCTGGTGAATCTGAGGCGAGCTGTGTCAAGCGATATGCTCTGCCGGGCGGCAAGTCCCCTACTGAGTTCGTTGGCGGCGATGTAGTAGCCCATTGTTGCCTCTGGACTCGTTAGTTGCGGCCGACGTTGTTTCGCCAGTTGAGCGGGCGTAGATTGCCAATGGCATCGCCAGCGCCTTCGGCAAACGCGCGGATATGGTCGATTTCACGGCCGTGGTCGGAGTTGCGATTCCCATAATCGTCGTGGCGTATCGGCGTACCAAAGTCGTCCCGACGCCACTCAGCGGGTGGCCACTTGAGGTGGCCACGCTCGTCCGTGTCGGTGATCTGGTGCCCCTTCAGCCACACGCGCTCTGGCAGGTCGTCTAGCTAGTTCTTGTCCGTAAACGGCGGGTAGTAGAAACGGAGGTCGCGTGGGAAGCGACCTCGCACTATCGCACACGGCCCTGCGGCTGGCAAAAAAAGACGTGCTCCGTCCACTTTCACGGGCGTTCCGGGGCGGTCAACGCCGTTGCGGCAGTGCGTTTCGCTGCGTGAGGCGCCGTTTCACGAGGACCAGACACAGCCCCGGGTCGGTTCCGGAACCGACGTGCGGGGATGCGCTGAAGAAGGCGTCAGCCCGGTTGCGGTCGTAGCCGAGCGAGCCGCATCAGGTTGTGCGCGAACACCGCCGACTGCACGTAGGCCTTGAAGCGCGGCAAGCCGCGCCAGCGGCACAGGCCGAGTCCGAAGCACCGCTTCAGGTACGAGATGCCCGCCTCGACTCCGGCGCGGAAGCGCTTCAGTTGCCGGTACAGCCACGCCGAGGGGGTCATGTCCGCCACCTTCATGCCGCGCTTCTTGTGGAACACCGCGTGCGTCACGCCCAGCGCCTTGGCCTGCTTGAGGTTCTCGCGCGACGCGTAGCCACCGTCGAAGGCGGCATGCGTCGGCGCGGCGCCATAGTGCTCGACATGCCGCGCCAGCATCGGCAGACAGCGCGCGCTGTCCGCCGGATTGCCGTCCTCCACCACCGCATCGAGCGCCAGTCCGCTACGCCCGATGGCGAAGTTGACCTTGTGGCCGTAGTGCGTGCCGCGACCGCCCTTGACGATGATGTCCGTGTGCGGCTCGAACAGGCTCACCACCTTCTCCTGCGCCGGTACCGTTTCGCCGCCGAACACGCGGCGCCGCGTCTGATCCACGACACGCTCCAGCAAGTCGCGGCAGGCACGGACTTTTTCCTGCCACGGGCCGGTCCAGGGTGCATCCGTCGCCGCCACCGCCGGCCGACCAGAAGCCCAGCGCGCCGTCGCCGATGGCCAGCTTCGCCGGCCGCGTGAAGCCGCGCTGCTTCATCCCCAGCAACACCTCGCGCCAACTCTGCGTGGACTCCCGAACACCGTCCTCGATTGCCAGGAAGTGCTTCTCGCCGCGGGCGTTCACGCCAATCACCACCAGTACGCACAGCCGTTCGCCCGCGCCCCGCAGGCCGCTGTGGATGCCGTCCTCCCAGACGTATACCCAGTCGTCGGCAAGGCTTCGCCGGCACCACGACTGGTACTCCTCGTCCCAACTGCGCTTGAGTCGGCTCACCACGTTCGACGACAGCCCGCGAGCCGCTTCCTCGCCCACCAGCGCCGACACCGCCGCACGCATCTGACCCGTCGACACCCCGTGCAGGTACAGCCACGGAACCGTCGCGTCAAGACTCGCACTGCGGCGAACGCAAGGCGGTACCAGGGAAGAGCGAAACGGCACCGTAGACCCCGAGCAACTTCGGAACTTCGACCTCCACTGGGCCGATCCCCGTCAGGATCTCCCGGCGAAGGTGACCGCTGCAAACCACTCGCTGCCGTCCGTCCGGTAACCGTTCGTCCGCGAACCCCGTCACGGAACTCATCGAACTCCGCCGCCACCGCCGCCTCGATCAGCCGGCGCGCCCGTGCGCAGCAGCTCCGTCAACGCGTCCTAAACCACCGCTGGCGCTGCCAGCGAAACCACTCTATCGTTGCCCATGTGTGGCGTGCTCCTCTTGCCAAGATCATTTTCTCGCAAACTCGATTTCAGCAGAGACACGCCGCACGCTCAACTCACCCGTACACCAGATTCGACCATAGCTCCCCATGCCAGCGAACAGCCCTTACTCGCAGCCGCGTAGAATACGTGTCCGAACTTATGACCCACGGGCACTTAGCGTTGGATTCGGCCCCTTCGTTCATGCTCACTTAGCGTTGGACAGTTCTGAGGGTTGCGTGAAGATTTGCGGCGTGGCAGGGTCGCCGCGCGGTAGCAGTACGAGTCGGCTCCTGGCGGCGGTGGGACCGCTGCTGGCGCCCTGACAGTCAGTTGCAGGGTACGCAAGCCAGTGGCGGCAAGACTATGCCGCAATGCCCTCTCCGCCTCTATGGTCAGAACCACCGAATCCGGGCGCGGGTGTCCAAATTCCTCGGCGGCCGGCTGGCCGGGCCGCCTCGCCTGTCGATGTTCGTGGTCGCCGTCGTGGCTCTGTCAGGCTCGGCATATGCGCAGAACTCCCCGCCTTCGATAACCAGCCCTCCAGAGTTTTCGGTCGTTGAGGGCGTCACGGCGGTCGCCACCCTGATGGCTACCGACGCGAACGACGATCAACTGATCTGGGCGCTCGCCGCCGCGCCGGGCGCGGACGGTGCCCGATTCAGTCTAAGCGCTACGGGTGAACTCGCGTTCGTCGTGGCGCCGGACTACGAGGACCCAGACGATATCGATGCGGACAGGGTCCATGCGGTGAGCGTAGCGGTTTCGGACGCTACGGAGACCACAACACAAGACCTCAGCGTGACGGTGACGAACCTAGCCCCTGGACTCACGGGACCCACCACCGCCAGTCACCCGGAGGGCAATCTAGGCATCCGGATCGCCGCCTATGAAGTCGAGGACGGCGGCGACTGGTCTCTCGCGGGGAGCGACAGCGCTTTGTTCGCGATTACCGATGGCTTTTTGCGCTTCTTCGATCCGCCGGACTATGAGAACCCCACCGACGACGGGGACGACAACGTCTACGATGTCATTGTGCGCGCTGGTGACGGCACGACCACGGAGACTATCGACGTGGCGGTAACGGTGGCCAACGTCGACGAGCCGGGGATGGTGACTATCTCGCCACTACGGCCGAAACTTGGTAGGCCCCTCGTCGCTTCGGTGGCCGATCCGGACACGCTGGATGGCACGCCCGCCTGGCAGTGGGAGCGTGCCAACGGACGGGAAGGCTGGGAGGTGATCGATGGAGCCACGGCGGCGAGCTATACGTCGACCGCGGCGGACACGGATCGTTTCCTGCGGGCGACCGCGACCTACACGGACATCCTAGGCACCGGGAAGACATCCCGGGCGATGGTGCCTCACGTTGTGCTCGCACACAGGCTGAGCAGTCTTGAGATATCGGGCCACGACGCGTTGCGGCCGATGCATCCGGCATTCGATCCGGACACACTTCACTACGCTGTCGGTTGTGGAAGTGGCACGCTGACGCTGACCATGTCGACCGAGGAAGTCGGCACGAGACTGGCGGTCAACGGGATCCAAAGGGCCAGCCAGAGTTCCGAGGTGACGCTGAACGGACTGAACGGAGAGGATGAAAGAGGCGATATCCAGCTCACTCTCTACGGCAGCGCTGGGGCAAGCACAACCTATGTCGTGCACTGCGTCGCCAGTGATGCCCCAGTGACAACGACAACCAAGCGGCCCGGGGCGACAGAGGACCTTGTCCTCTTGTCTGCCGGCGCATACCTCCTGGTCATCGACAACAATGGGGTGCCGCGATTCCGACGGAAAGTCCCGGAGGACGCTAGGCATTTCCGGACGCAACCAGGCGGAAGATATCCATATTCCTATGCCACTAATTGGGGCTCGGTTGATACCTTTCGGGGTCGGACCTTGGGGAGTTCACAGTTCGTGATGCTCGATAAGGACTTCAACTACGTCAAGACCGTTCGAAATGTTGCTCCCGTGACGCACTCCACCTTCCATGACTTCTTGGTCCGGGAGGACGGAAGCTATGCCCTGTTGTCCTACAATCCGGTCCGGCGTGACCTGAGCGCATTTGAGAACAACGAGGGTACCCCCTACAGCACGACCGAAGGTACCGAGGACTCGATCATCCAGGAAGTCGGGGCGGACGGAATGGAATCGTTTCGCTGGAATTCCTGGGACCACATGGCGATCGAAGACTGCACGCAGCACCGCTTTCCATGGGATTACGCGCATATCAATACGATAGAGGACCTGAATGGAGATTATCTCGCCTCACTCAGAGGTTGTTCGCAAGTGCTGCGGATCGGCGGAGAGACCGGCAACGTCATCTGGAGGCTGGGGCGTAGTAACCGGAGTGACGCAGACTGGATTGCCGGGAACGGCACCCCAGCGACACCTGTTCTGTACGATCCCTACGGCGAATTCTGCGGTCAGCATTCCGCCACATTGCTCCCGAATGGAAATCTCATCATGTTCGACAACGGGGGTCACTGCGTCGTCGATCCAGCAACCGGAGTGAGTCAACGCGAAGGCGATGTATTCAGCCGCGTCGTGGAATACGCACTGGATACGGATTCCGAAACAGGCAATCTGGTGAGCGCGACATTCCAGCGCCATCACTCCCTCCATGGCGACTTCAATCGGCACGCGCGTTCGCAGGGCCACGTCGAGCCAATGCCCAATGGGCATTGGTTGATCAGTTGGGGTCGAGGTGCTTGCGACGAGGATCCGAATACGCCACTACCGCCCGATGAAGCGATCACCGAGGTCGACCCGCTGACCGGCGAGGAGGTACTGTCCGTTATTGTCGAACGACCGGACGAGGATTGTGTTTTTCCGGTTCGCGCATACCCTCTGAGTCCTTACGCGCTCGCAGAGCCCGAGGGTCCCCTGACGGCAAGGATCGTTTCGTCTCCATCTGCGCACAATGGGCCACCCGCTAGCTTGCAGGTGGTTGTCGCGTTCAACCGGCCCGTTGTCGATGTCGAGTCTGCGACGCCGTCGGTGACAGTCCACGGCGGGACCATGATGACAGCCGCGGCGTATGAGGTGAATGGCGCGCCGGCCAACGCCTACGTGTTCACGCTGACACCGGACGGCATGGGCGATATCCACTTCCAACTCAACGCCAACCGGCCGTGCGATACGGACGCGATTTGCGCTGCGGACGGGGCGGAACTCGAAACCGTTCCTGGAAGGGTGGTGATATTGGGTCCGCCGCCCGTGACGCTGGTGCTGTCGGACGAGTCGATTGCGGAGACGGGCGGGGTGGCGACGGTGACGGCGACGGTGTCGCGGGGCTCCGCGACGGCGTTCACGGTGGCGGTGGCTGCTGCGGCGGTGTCGCCAGCGACGGACGCCGACTTCACGCTGAGTTCCAACAAGACCCTAAGCTTTGCGGCGAACGAGACGACAAGCAGCGGGACGGTGACGATCACGGCGGTCGAGGACTCGAAGGACGAGGCCGACGAGGCGATCACGGTATCAGGCACGGTGTCGACGACGGATGTGACGGCGCCGACCGCGAGGACGCTGACCATTACGGACAACGACGCGGCGCCATCGCTGGTGCTGTCGGTGAGTGCCGCGAGGATCGACGAGGACGGGGGCAGCGCGACGGTGACCGTGAGCACCGGGTCGGGCTCGACGTTCGCGACCGACGAGACCGTGCAGCTCGCCGTAGCGGGCACGGCGACGGAGACGGCGGACTACACCATCAGCAGCAAGACGCTGACGCTCCCGGCCGGGGTGGGAACGAGCGCGTCCATGGTAACCGCGACTGTAACGGCGGTGGACGATAGCCTCGATGACGACGACGAGGCCATCGAAATCACCGGTTCCCGCAACAGCGTGGCTCTCGGGTCGCGGCAGACGATTGCCATTGATGACGACGATTGGCCGGTATTGACGGTGACGTTCCGTCAGGCGGACTACCGCGTCGCGGAAGGCGGACAGGTCGACCTGCCGATCACGCTGAGCGCCGTGCCCGAGCGCCAGGTGACGATACCGATCGAGATCGAGGGTGCCGGTGGCGCGGAGGCCATCGACTACTCGGTCTCGCCGACAAGCCTGACCTTCGGCGCGAGCGAGACGGACAAGACCCTGCGGGTGAGGGCGTCGAACGACAGCGTGGTGGATACGGGCGAGAGCGTGGCGCTGGGTTTCGGCACGTCGTTGCCCGAGCGGATCTCGGAGGGCGGCATCGCGGACACGACGGTCGCGATCCGGGATACGGACTTCACCTTCGCCCCCGCCTTCACGGCCGGTACGGGGACGACGGAGTCCGACACGGACACCTACACCGTGAGCGAGAACTCGAGTGCCCTGCGCCTGTCGCTGAGCCTGGAGACGCCGCGCGGGGCGCGGGTCGTCGATGTCGTGGACCCCGTGGTGGTGACGCTCGCGACGCGGGAAAACGCCGGAAGCAAAGGCACGGACGAGGATTACGCCACTCAGCGTCGCAGCGGAACGTTCGGCGATTACGGGGAGTTTAGCCGGGATCTATCGTTCGCCCCGGGCGATTTCTCGGACGACACCACCTGCAGCTGCGCGCGCGCTGAAAGGGCGGTTTCGGTGGACATATTCAACGACCGGGTCCACGAGCGAGTCGAGGTGTTCAGGCTGAGGCTTTCCCGGAAGAGCGTGCGCCTTGGGGTTGCCAGCAAGGACATCACCGCGAAGATCGCCGAGGACGACGCCGAGCCGGTGCTGACCCTTGAGGCGAACCCGGGCAGTATGGCGGAAGCCGGCGGTTCCTCGACCGTGACGGTAAGTACCGGGGCCGGGGCGACGTTCCCGGCAGCTCAGACTATCCGGTTGGACCTGTCGGGCACGGCGATGCAGGGCACCGACTACACGATCGACGCCACGGCCCTGACCCTGCCGGCCGGTATGGGTCAGGAGCCCTCGAGCGTGACGGCGACCGTGCGTGCGAAGGATGATCCCATTGACGATGACAGCGAGACCGTGGTGCTGGCCGCGAGTCGGGCCGCAGTGGAGTTCGCCCGGCGCACCATCGCCATCGACGACGACGAAACCGGATCGACCCGGGTGGATTTGTCGGTAAACCCGGCCCAGGTACGCGAAGACGCCGGCGCACCGACGGTGCGGGTGACGGCGTCGTTGAACGCGGACGCCCGCGCGCAGGATACCGAGGTTACGGTGACGGTGGGAGCGAGCGGCGACTCGGCGGCTGAAGGCACGGACTATGCGGTGGTGTCGGACCTGACCCTGACGATCGATGCGGGCGAGACGGGTGCCGAGACGACGTTCAGCCTGGTGCCGACGAACAACGCCGCTGTCGACGGCGCAAGGACCATCACTGTGGGCGGCAGCGCTTCGGGGTTCGCCGTGCGCTCGGCCGATCTGACCGTGAACGACGATGATGTGGCGTCGACGAAAGTGACGCTGACGCTCGACCCCCTTGAGGTCAGCGAAAGTGCGGGCAGCCGTGCGGTGCGGGTGACTGGGACGCTGGACGGCGGCGTGCGGGCCACGGCGACGGTGGTGGTGGTGACGGTCGGATCGGGGGCGGACCCCGCGTTGGAGGGCACCGACTATGCGGATGTCCCCGAACTGGAGCTAACGATCGCGGCGAACCGAACAGACGGGGCGGTGACCTTTACCTTGCGGCCGACGAACGACCAGACCGCCGAAGGGACCGAGACGATATCCGTAAGCGGCGACGTCGCCGGGCTGACGGTCACGCCAACTGAGCTTGCTCTCGCCGATAACGATTCGCCCTCGACCCGGCTGGATCTGTCGCTGAACCCGTCGACGGTGTCGGAAGCGGCGGTGCCGACGGATGTCGTGGTGACAGGGTCGCTCAATGCCGGGGCGCGCACGTCGGATACGGTGGTGACCGTGACCGTGGGCGCGTCCACCGATTCCGCGACGGAAGGTCTGGACTACCCGAACGTGTCGGCGTTGCAAATCACGGTCCCGGCGAACGAGACCACCGGGCGGACGACATTCACGCTGAGTCCGGAGAACGATGCGATTGCCGAAGGCGCAGAAACGATCTCCGTCACCGGCCAGGTGAGCGGCCTGACCGTAGAGCCGGCTACCCTGACTCTGTCCGACAACGACACGGCGTCTCGCGTCGTGATGCTATCTGTGGAGCCGGAATCGGTCTCCGAGGACACGCCTGAGAACGTGACGGTGACCGCGTCGTTGAACGCTGGGGCGCGAGCCGAGGACACCGGAGTGCGGCTAACGGTGGGTGCGGCGAGCGACACGGCAGTGCCAGGTACGGACTATGTGCGGGTGTCGGAGCGGACGCTGACGATCTTGGCGGGCGAGACGAGCGGCACGGCAGCGTTCCGGCTCGAGCCTGTCAACAACGAGTCGACCGATGGCACGAGGACGCTGTCGTTAATCGGATCGACGACGGTGGCGGAACTCCGGATCGAACCCGCAACGGGCGCCAAAGTGGCATTGAGGAACGACGACAATCCCGCGGTGCGGGTTTCGCCGGAAAGGTTGACCGTCGTGGAGGCTGCTTCCGAGGTCTACAGGGTGGCGCTGCAGACGCGCCCCACGGCTGACGTCACGGTGACGATCGGAGGCGTCTCGGGAGACCTGAGTCTCGACAAGACCAGTCTGGTGTTTACCCAGGCCGACTGGCGCGACCCGCAACAAGTGGAGGTGATGGCGGCGGACGACGACGACAGCAGGCAGGACCCCGACGTGACGCTGACGCACCGGGCGTCGGGCGCGGCCGAGTATCGAGGGTTGCGTTCGGATCTGGTGGTGTCGATCCGGGAGAACGACCCGAGCCTGGTGTTCAGCGGCTCGGCGCTCACGGTACGGGAAGGACAAACGGCCACGTACACGGTCGCGTTGGCAACTGTCCCTACGGCCGACGTGACAGTACAGGTTACCGGAGTATCGGGGGATCTGAGCCTGGACAAGACCCGGCTGGTGTTCAGGCCGGGTGACTGGGATGACGCGCAGACGATTACCGTCGAGGCGGCCGAGGACGACGACACCTCGACGGACCCGGCGGTGACGCTGACGCACCAGGCGTCGGGCGGGGGCTACGATGGGATCTCCGGCACGGTCCGGGTGACGATCACCGAGAACGACGGCGGCGGAACCAGCGGAGGTGGTTCCGGGGGAGGTGGAGGAGGCGGAGGTGGAGGTGGCTCCGCCAACCGGCCGCCGGTGGTGACGGAGCCGATCGGGGCACAGGTTTTGGAGCTGGAGGGCAGCGTCCGGATAGACGCGACAGAGCACTTCCGCGATCCCGAGCGCCGCACCATGACTTTTGCTGCGGAGTCCGGCGACCTGACGGTGGCGACGGTGGAGGTGGACGGCAGCGTGCTGACGCTGCGCGGCGTCGGACACGGCGTCACCGCGGTGACCGTGACGGCCACGGATGATCGGCGCCTGCAGGCAACTCAGACCTTTGCGGTGTCGGTCGGCACGCAGGTGTCGTTCGCCAATGAGGCGGTGTCGGCCGTCGAAGGCGCCACCACCACGCTGACGCTCGGCATCAACCGCCCGCGCGACACCGCGACGACGCTCGACTATGTCATCGGCGTGGACACGGACGCCCTGACCGACGATGCGGACGCCCACGATCACGACGGCACGGACGGTACCGTCACCCTTGACGCGCAGGCGGCGCAGGCGACGATCCGCATCGCCATCCACGACGACGCCGACATCGAGCCGCCGCGTGAGACTTTCACCGTCACACTGCAGGCGACGGACACACAGTTGCTGGACTTCGGTCTCGGCGCCGCCACCGTGCACGTGACGATCGAGGAAGGCGTCTGCGACCGTACCCGCCAGGTGCGCAACGCCCTGCGGCGCTCGCTGCCCTGCGAGTCGGTGGCGGCCACGGACCTGGCCGCCGTGCGGGAGCTGGACCTGTCGGACACGGAGATCGACGCCGTCCAGTCGAAGGATCTGTCCGGGCTGAGCGGACTGCAGACGCTGGGCCTGTCGGACAACGACCTCACGGTCCTGCCGGAGGGCCTGTTCGCCGGCCTCGGCATGCTCGGCGAAGTGCAGTTGCAGGACAATCCCGGCGCACCCTTCATGCTGCACCTGGACCTGGCGCGCACGGACGGCGACCTCTGGGCGCCGGCGCCAGCGCGCATCGCAGTGCACGTCCGCGAGGGCGCGCCGTTCGCGCTGCACGCACCCCTGTTGGCGAGCAACGGCACAGTGTCGCCCGATGCAGCGCGGGTATCGACGGGCATGACCGGCAGCATGCCGCTGGCCGTGACGCAGGACGCCGAAGGCGCCACGCGGGTGCGGTCCGGGGCGGTGCCGGAGGTGCCGGCGACCGAGTGCGATGGGTTGCTCTTCGACTACCCCTGCTTCCAGGGGCTCGCGGTGTCGGTGGGTGGACCGCTGACGCTGTTCAAGGATCCACCGGCGGCGTCCCCTGACACGGAACTGGACCCGCAACTGGGTACGGAGGGAGACGCGACACGCATCGACCTGTCGCGCGTGTTCATGGCCAGCGACGGAGGTCCGTTGACGTATGCGGCAAGCTCGAGCGATGCGGCGCTGGCGACGGTCAGCGTGAGCGAGGACGGTGTGCTGACGGTGACTTCGAACGAGGACGGCGAGGAAGGGACGGTGGCCATCACGGTGACGGCCACGGACGCCGACGGACTGTCGGTGACGCTTACCTTCGAGGTGACCATCGAGCCGATGCCGCGCGGCCTGCTGCGCGGCTGGCGCCGCGGGCTGCTGGAGCAGATGGCGGAGGAGGCGGCCGTGGAACGCGCCGCTGGCGTCGAGTGAACGCTTCTTTTGATCCGGCCTGCAGGCGGACAGACACAAGGGCAGGAGGTCCTGACATGAACAAACACCGAGGCTCTGATATGGGACGACGAATACTCGCAGGCACGGCGTTGCAGAGCCGGCCGGCGCAGCGTACGCAATGGAGCGTGCGCGCCATGGAGGAACACACGGGGGTGTCGAAGAGCACGGTGCAGCGCTGGTTCGAGCTATTCGGCGTGCAGCCGCACCGGCAGCGCACGTTCCGCCTGTCCAACGATCCGTTCTTCGTCGAGAAGGTACGCGACATCGTCGGGCTGTACCTCGACCCGCCGGACAAGGCGGTGGTGCTGTGCGTTGACGAGAAGACGCAGATCCAGGCGCTGGAACGCCACCAGCCGATGCTGCCCATGGGTCTCGGCTACGCGCAGGGGGTGAGCCACGGCTACGTGCTCCATCTCGACATCCATCTGGTCGTCGACAACTACGCGACCCACAAGTACGCCAAGGTGAAGGCGTGGCTGGCGCGGCGACCGCGCTACCATGTCCACTACACGCCCACCTACGCCTCCTGGCTGAATCAGGTCGAGCGCTGGTTCGGCATCATCACGCAGCACGATGGCGGGCAACCCACCGCAGCGATTTCTCTCGGTCCATGCCGCCGCTGGAAACGCGTTCCGCGCCGCGCGCCATCGTCTCAAGGCGCCGCATCAATGACAGTGCCGAGAGCAAGCCTTCAAAATCTGGAAGCTGGCGTCTCCGTTTGGGTTCCGCAGCGGATCTTCGGCGCCGCGAAGCGCCCAATATTCAAGTTCGGCATTCCCCCGGGAGGCGGGAAGGCGCCCGGCAGGTCCGGACGGTCCGCTGTTGATTCCGGGAGAGGGCACTCCGTGATCGCATGCCACGCGTCGGGGATCGTGCCGTCGGGGGGCTGCAGGTCGGTCCGTGCACGGTCTGGAGCCGCCCATGACCGCCACGCGATTCTGTGGCGGGGATGGCGATCGGCTGCGGCTCGCCGGACTCGGATGAACCCCGTGTCAGCCCGTCCCGGCCATTCGGTCCGCTGCGACCGCCTGTTGGTCCGGCTGCAGCTTCGACTCGTCGACCTCGCTGACGGCTTGCAGCCGCCTGCCGACTGAACAATGTCGATTGCTTCCTTGTTTAGGTGGGCGAGACCGATCGTTCTCGCCGTTGGTGTTGCGAGCATGTTGGGTCTCGGCGATGGTCCGGCTCTTGCCGAGTTCAACAATGCCGACACCGATTGGATGAGGGACGGAAAGTACGGCATTTACCTCAAATACCTGAATGGGGCTCCTGGAGACACAACACCTGCCGAATACAATCAGTGGGTCGACGCATTCGACGTAGACAGGTTCGCCGAAGCCGTCGAACTGACCGGCGCAAGCTGGATCATCTGGGGCCTCGGACGCGCGTGGTTCAACTCGCCTAACACAACGCTGGATGACTTTGTGGGTGACTTCACCTCCGACCGTGACTTACCGCTCGAGATCTCCGAAGCATTGCAGGAACGAGGCATCAGATTCGTGTTGTATGCCGCCGCCGACAAGACGGAATCATTGCATGACCCTCTTGGCAAACTCGCCTTGGGATGGAGCCTCCACATTGACAAGTACACGGGTGCGTCGGTCGACAAGTACACGAGTACTTTTGTCAACAATTGGGCGGATGTGCTCCAAGTCTGGTCGGATCGCTATGCAACAAGAGTATCGGGCTGGTGGATCGATCATACTTATCCACGCTATGCTGTTTCGGAGACCGCCCAGGGTAGTTCCAATCCGGAATTGGCGATCTACAGAAATCATCTTCTTTCCGGGAATCCGGATGAAGGCATTGTGGCGTTCAATCACGGTTGGCGGGACCTGGATGCCCACACCCCCGAAGAGGATTACAGGTCCGGGCACGAACGTCCAAACGGGGAAAGCGTTGCATCTTCCAGATGGTGGCATGGGCTCCAGTGGCACTACCTGTCTCGTCTTGGTCCTGGCGGTTGGGGGTCGGAGGGTATTCGATTTGACACACAGGTACTGATCGACTACGTCAACGAAAACAACCGGCACGAAGGGGTGAACACTTTCAGCGTGTTTGTCTACTCGAAGCCGGGCGAGTCGGCTGAGGGTATTGTCAAATCGCCGGGGAACCTCAGCAATGCCCAGATCCGGCAACTGTCGGCGCTACGGGATGCTTCGCTACAGTTCGTGGACGACACGTCGGACGATGTCTCCTTCGTCGGGACGTGGGAGCGGCTAGATGACGAGCTGGCCTTCCGCGGCTCGACGACCGGGTCGGATGAGGCGGACGCCTATGCCGAGTTGGCGTTTTCCGGAATCGGCGTGGAGGTGGTTGTGAGGAAAGGTCCGAACGGCGGTCTGGTCGACGTGGAACTGGATGGCGACATCGTGTTGGAAGATTTCGATACGTATTCGAGCACGACGGCGTACAAACAGATCATCTACACCAACAAGAGTCTCGGTGCCGGGTCTCATACTGTACGACTGGTTGCGACCGGCCGGAAAAGCGCCGGCGCGACAGCCGCGGACGCAATGTTGGACAACTTCGCGGTGACCATGGCGGACACAATGCGTCCCCGGGTGTTGTCGGTCACGAGCGACGCGTCGCACCCGACGAAGGACTCCTTTACGGTGACGATCGACTTCCTGGAGGATGTCACGGGGCTTCGGGCGGAAGAAATAGCCGTCAGCAACGGCTCCCTCTCGAACTTCGCAGGCTCGGGCGCCAGCTACACGCTCGACATCGCGCCGGTCGCGGACCTGGAAGGCGAGGTGACGGTGGAGGTCCCGGCCGATGCGGTGGTGGACGGAGCGAACAACGGCAACCTGGAGGGAAGCGAGACTTTCGCCGCGGACACGCGGGCGCCCGTGATTCAGATGGCGGAGGCGAACCAGGCTATGCTGACCCTTGTCTACGGCGAGGTGTTGGACCCGCTTTCGGTGCCGCCGGCGAATGCCTTCACCCTGACGGGGGGCGGGGCGCCGCGCACGATTTCGAACGTGGTGGTGAACGGGAGTCGGGCGGTGTTTTCCATGGATCCTCCGGCGTCGTACGGCGAAGCGGGCCTGCAGGTCGGCTACTCGGCGCCTTTGCGCGGAGCCTTGGCCGACGCACTGGGCAACAAGGTTCCGTCATTCACGAACCAGGCGGTCACGAACGAGACGCCGGCATCAACGGTATCAAACGAGGTGGGTCTGTCGCTGGATACGGTTTCGGTGGCGGAGGGAGCCGGCGCGAAGACCATCGTCGTGACCGGCACGCTGAATCGCTCGGCGCGGTCGACGGCGACGGACGTGACGGTCGAGGTGGGTGCGGCCGGCGACACGGCGACGGAGGGGGCGGACTACACGACGGTCGACGACCTGACGCTGACGATTCCGGCCTATCGGACGAGCGCCACGGCGCGCTTTACCCTGAGGCCGGCAAACGACCGGATCGACGAACAGGACGAGAGCCTGATCGTGCGCGGTTCCACCGCCGTGAGCGGGCTGAACGTGACCCCGTCGAGTGGCCATTCCATCGGGCTCGCCGACAACGACGGGGCGCCGTCGCTGGTATTGTCCGTGGACAAGTCGCTCTTCGCGGAGGACGGCGGAACGGCAACGGTAACCGTGGGGACGGGGTCGGGCTCAACGTTCGAGACCGCACAGACGGTGCGGCTGTCGGTGGCGGGCACGGCGACGGAGGTTTCGGACTACGCGATCAGTGGCAAGACACTAACCCTTCCCGCCGGCATGGGCACGAGCGCCTCAACGGTGAGCGCAACGCTCACCGGGGTGGACGACGATCTCGACGATGACGAGGAGACGGTCGTGATTTCTGCCACGCACAATGGCGTGTCGTTCGGGGACCGCTGGACGATAACCATTGAGGACGACGACGATCCGGAGGTGACCGTCAGCTTCTCGCGAGCCGAATACCGGACGGCCGAAGGCGGGCACATCGATGTGGCGGTCACGCTGAGCGCGGTGCCGGAGCGCCGGTTGTCGATACCCATCGAGGCCGAAGGCGCCGACGGTGCGGACAGCGCCGACTTCTCGATATCGCCCTCGAGCCTGTCTTTCGGGGCGAACGAGACGACGAAGACCGTGCGGGTGAGCGCCGTGAACGACAGCGCCGTGGACCCGGGCGAAGGCGTGGCCCTGAGCTTCGGCACGCCGTTGCCCGACCGGGTCTCGCAGGGCAGCATCGCACGAGCGACGGTGACCATCCGTGACGAGGATTTCACCTTCGTTCCGGCCTTTGCGGCGGGTTCCGGCGCCACCGAGCTGGAAACCGGCGTGGTCGCAGTGGACGAGGACAACGGCGCGCTGCGCCTGACACTGGAGCTTGCGACGCCGCGCGGCGTGCGGGTCGAGGACATCCCGGACCCGGTGGTGGTGATACTGGCCACTCGCGAGAACGCGGGCACCCGGGGGGCGGACGAGGACTACGCCACCCAGCGGCGCAGCGGCACGTTCGGGGACTACGGCGGGTATTCGCGGGACATCTCGTTCGCGCCGGCGGACTTCTCGGACGACAGCACCTGCGGTTGCGCAACGGCCGAGAAGTCGCTGTCGGTGGACCTGTACAACGACCGGGTGTACGAGCGAACGGAAGTACTCGGACTGCGACTGTCGCGCAAGACCGGCCGGCTGTCGGTGTCGAGCCAGGACATCACGGTGAAGATAGGCGAAGACGACGCCCAGCCCGCACTGACGTTCGGGGTCGATCCGGCGACCATCGCCGAGGCGGGCGGAACATCCATCGTGACGGTGAGCATCGGCACGGGCTCGACATTCCCGACGACGCAGACCATCGATCTGAATCTGTCGGGCACGGCAACGGAGGACTCGGACTTCGAGATCGACGCGAAGCGGCTGACCCTGCCGGCGGGTACGGGCTCGGATACCTCGAGCGTTACGACGACGGTGCGCGGCCTGGACGATGCGATTGACGACGACGACGAGACGATCGTGCTGTCGGCGATGCGGGACGGCGTGGCGTTCGCCAATCGCACCCTCACCCTCACCGACGACGACGCCCGCTCGACGCGGGTGGACCTGGCGGTGAACCCGGCCCAGGTGCGGGAGGACGCGGCATCCGCGACGGTGCGGGTGACGGCATCGCTGAACGCCGGCGCGCGGGCCGAGGACACCGAGGTATCGGTGACGGTCGGCTCCGGAGGCGACTCGGCGGTCGAGGGCACGGACTACCAGACGGTTGGCGTACTGATGTTGACCGTCGACGCGGGCGAGACGGAGGCCGAGGCGACGTTCACGCTCCGGGCGACGAACGACGACGCCGCGGAAGGCGCCGAGCTCATCATGGTGGACGGCAGTGTGAGCGGGCTTGCCGTGCGTGCGGCGACCCTGACATTGAACGACGACGATGTCGAGTCGACGGAGGTGGCGCTGACGCTGAATCCGGACGAGGTCGGCGAGGCGGCCGGGAGCCGCACGGCGCGCATCACGGGCACGCTCAACGGTAGCGCGCGCACGACGAATACGCTGGTGGCGGTGACGGTGGGCGCGGCGTCGGACACGGCGGCCGAGGGCACGGATTACACGGACGTCGGGGAGCTGGAACTGAGCATTCCGGCAAACCGCACCGGCGGATCGGTGACGTTCACGCTACGGCCCACGAACGATGCCACCGCCGAAGGGGAAGAGACGATCTCGGTGTCCGGCGACACCGCGGGGCTGACCGTGGTTCCCGCGGAGCTGGTGCTGGCGGACAACGACGCGGTCTCGACGCGCCTGTCGCTGTCGCTGAGACCGTCTTCGGTATCGGAAGGCGCCGCGCCGACGGACGTAACGGTGAGGGGTACGCTGGATGCCGGGGCGCGGGAGACCGAGACGCTCGTCACGCTGACGGTGGGCGCGCGCGCCGACTCGGCGGTGTCGGACACGGACTATGTGGCCGTATCGAACCGGATGCTGACCATCCCCCCGAACGAGACCCGCGCCGAGACCACGTTTACGCTGACCCCGGAAGACGACGCGATTGCCGAGGGCGCGGAGTCGATCACAGTCGACGGCAGCGCGAGCGGCCCGACGGTGGCAGTAGCGGCGCTGACCCTGTCCGACAACGACACGGCATCGCGCGTGGTCATGCTGGCGGTCGATCCGCATTCGGTGCGGGAGGACACCCCTGAACAGGTGACGGTGACCACCAGCCTGGACGCCGCGGCCCGGGTCGAGGACACGACGGTGCGGCTCACGGTGGGCGCGGCGGGCGATACGGCAGTGCCGGGTACGGACTACCGGCGGGTGGACGACCGGGAGCTGACGATCTCCGCCGGCGAGACGTCCGCAACGGCGACCTTCTTTCTGGAGCCCCTGGACAACGAATCGGCAGACGGGGCCCGGGCGCTCAGGGTAACCGGACGCACGCCGGCGGCGGACCTGCGCGTCGAGCCCGCCGCCGGCGCGAGGATCGAACTGGAAGACGACGACGTACCGGCGTTGCTGGTGATGCCGGCCGAACTGACGGTGACGGAGGCCGGATCGGCCGATTACCGGGTTGCATTGCAGACGGCGCCGACGGCGGACGTGACCGTTGCCATCAGCGGCGTCTCCGGAGATCTGAGCCTCAACAGGACCAGCCTGGTGTTTACGCCGGGCGAGTTCGACGTTGCGCAGACCGTGTCGGTGACGGCGGCGGACGACGACGACAGCAGACAGGACCCCGACGTGACGCTGACGCACCGGGCGTCGGGTGCGGCCGAGTATCGGCGGTTGCGTGCGGATCTGGTGGTGTCGATCCGGGAGAACGACCCGAGCCTGGTGTTCAGCGGCTCGACGCTTAACGTGCGGGAAGGACAGACGGCCACGTACACGGTCGCGTTGGCAACTGTCCCCACGGCCGATGTGACGGTGCAGGTTACCGGAGTATCGGGCGATTTGAGCCTGGACCAGACACGGCTGGTATTCACGCCGGGCCGCTGGGATGACCCGCAGACGATTACCGTCGAGGCGGCAGAGGACGACGACACTTCGACGGACCCGGCGGTGACGCTGACGCACCAGGCGTCGGGCGGGGGATACGACGGGATCTCCGGCACGGTCCGGGTGACGATCAGGGAGAACGACGGCGGCGGTACCAGCGGAGGTGGCTCCGGGGGAGGAGGCGGAGGTGGAGGAGGCGGTGGCTCCGCCAACCGGCCACCGGTGGTGACGGAGCCGATCGAGGCGCAGGTCCTGGAGCTGGAAAGCAGCGTCCGCATAGACGCGACAGAGCACTTCCGCGATCCTGAGCGCCGCACCATGACCTTCGAAGCGGAGTCCGCCGACGTGGGGGTGGCGACCGTGGAGGTGGACGGCAGCGTCGTGACGGTCGAGGGCATCGCGCATGGCGTTACAACGGTCACGGTGACGGCCGTGGATGATCGGCGCCTGCGGGTGAGCCAGAGCTTCGAAGTGTCGGTCGGGTACCAGGTGTCGTTCGCAAGTGCGGAGGTGTCGGCGCCCGAGGGCAATACGGCGATGCTCAGGGTCGCGCTCAACCGCCCGCGCGAGGCGGCGACGACCGTCCGTTACGTCCTCGGCGTGGACGCCGATCCCGCCACCCCCGACGCGGATGCCGCCGACCACGACGGCATGGACGGCGAGGTCACGATCGCGCCGGGCGCCACCGAGGCGGGCATCGGCATAGCGATTCGCGACGACACGGACATCGAGCCGCCACGCGAGAGCTTTACCGTGACCCTGCAGGCGACGGAGGCCCAGTTGCAGGACTTCGGTTTAGGCATCGCAACGGTGCGCCTGACCATTGACGAGGGGGTCTGCGACCGCACCCGGCAAGTGCGCAACGCGCTGCGCAGATCGGTGCCGTGTGCAGCGGTGTCCGAGACGGACCTGGCGGCGCGGACGGAGCTGGATCTCGCGAACAGGGATATGGGGGCCCTGCAGGCCGACGACCTGTCGGGCCTCTCCGGTCTGACCGTGCTGGACCTGTCGGGCAACGCCTTGACGTCCTTGCCAGAGGGCATGTTCGACGGACTTGGGTCGCTCGGTGAAGTGCAACTGCAGGACAACCCCGGCGCGCCGTTCACTCTGCAGCTGGAGCTTGTGCGCACGGACGGTGCGCTGTCGTCACAGGGGCCGGCGACCGTTGTGGCGCGCGTACGGGAAGGCGCGCCGTTCGCGATGCGCGCTGCGCTGTCAGCGGTCAACGGGACGCTGTCGCCGGCTACGGCCCTCGTACCTGTAGGCATGACCGCCGGCACCCCCATAGCCGTTACGCAGGACGCGGGCGGCGCGACGCGGGTCACGGCGGCGGCGCCGGCCGTGCCGAACACACGCTGCGGAGTGCTGGGCACCTACGCGTGCTTCCAGGGGCTTGCCACCAACTCCAGCGGGACTCTCGTGCTGTTCAAGGATCCCCCGGAGGTGACGGACACGCCGTCGCGCACCACCTTGGCTGCGGAGGGCGACGCGGCGCGCGTGGACCTGTCCGCGCTGTTCGCGGCGTCCGATGCGGGCGCGCTCACCTATTTCGCAGGATCAAGCGATCCGACGTTGGCCACCGGGACCGTCGACGGCGACACACTGACCTTGGCTTCGAACGAGGACGGCCGCGAAGGCGCGGTGACGATCACGGTGACCGCGACCGATGACGATGGTCTGTCGGTCACGTTGACCTTTGAGGTGACCATCGAGTCGATGCCGCGCGGCCTGCTTCGCGGCTGGCGCCGGGTACTGCTGGAGCAGGCTATGGAACGGAGGGCCGCCGAGGTCGAGTGACGGTACGATGGCAAAGCCGCGCGCAGGTCCGGATCAGGGCCGTTTGCGGCGGTTGTCCGACTCCTGCCCGCCATCCAGATGGGCATCCATCTCCGCTTGGCACTTCGGCGGTTGCCGTCTTCGGGGGGCGCCAAGCCCGAGTGTTACCCAAGCCACTACCCACCTTGGTACAGCCCTGCCATTCGCTGCGCCTCGACCCGACGCCAGAGGAGGATCTAGTGTTCAGTTTCACAAATAGCTTCAATTAATCTGTTCGGTCTCGATCCGCGCCAGTCGGGCTCGCGCACGGTTGATCTTGGCGAGGATGTCCTCGCCCTTGGCGACCCACTTGTAAGGGCGCGGGTTGTCGTTGTGTTTGGCCAGATGGCGCACGATCTCGCGCCGCAGCTGGGCGACGCTGTCGAAGCTGCCCTCGCGGATGACCGCGGTGAGCTCGGCGAAGAAACCGTTCGACGAGGTTGAGCCAGGAACTCGATGTCGGGTGAAGTGCATCTCGAACCTCGGATGCTTGGCGAGCCACGCCTTGACCTTGGCGTGTTTGTGCGTGGCGTAGTTGTCGACGATGACGTGCAGCGCCACGCCGGCCGGTGTCTGCTTGTCGATTTGCTTGAGGAACCGGAGCCACTCGACGTGCGTGTGCTTGGCTCCAGTCGGTCGATGAGTTTGCCGTCGAGGTAGTTCATCGCCGCAAACAGCGTGATCGTGCCGCACCGACCTGGCCGCGACCTACGGCGAGGACGGGCGCGTGGCCCAGTTCTTCGACGGACGTCTGTACACGTACGCCTACACCGATGACGCCACGACCGTCACTGAGGACGATGGCGAAGTGCACGCGTTCGGGCGCAACGCCGCCGGGGTGACGACGGCGCTGTCGTCAACCGCCGGCGTCTCGTGGGAGCTGACGTTGGACGCCGCGAACCTCGTCTCAACCCTGACGCTGCCGGAGCGCACCACGACCTACACGTACGGCAGCCGCCGGAGCGCGATAGCGCGGGTGACATCGTGGCGTTGTCGCAGGGCTACCGCACCGTGCTGTTCGGCTGCGGCGCCCTCGGGCGGATCGTCGACACCGCGTACGCCGACGGCCAAAACGCACGGTACTTCTACGACGATCTGGGTAACCGGCGGCTGTCGGAGTACGAGCATGGCGGATCGGTCGCCTACGCTTACGACGCGGCGGGCATCATCGTCGGCATCGAGACCACCGGATACGATGGCGTACAGCGACCGACGGCGACGCTGGAGACGGCCGAGCCGATCGAGCGGATGGCCTACGACGGATCGCTGACGCTCTCCGTCGATTACGGCAGGAGCGAGTACGGCCCCTTGGGAGCCAGCGCCGACATGACACCGAAATCGACCCGCGAAGAACCGATCGCGGCGGGCCGCGAGCTTGCCGAACCGCCGTCCAAGGATCCACGCCTCGCCGTGCTGATGGCCGACCGGGGTCTGGGCAGACAGCCGGACTACGGTGTCGTGACCTTCGGCGAACGCTTCCCCGCTGCCGACCGAGATCCGTTGGATACAGGCGTGGCGCACTCGCGCGATGCACGGAAGTTGCTGGAAGTGGCATCCGCGGTGCTCGGCGAGGCCGCCGCAGACGGGTTCGATAAGCTGTCCAATCCCGTGTTCCGGCCCGCCGAACTGCGTCACGACAAACTCTTGGGCGCGGCGATGCAGCGCGCATCGGGAACCGCCTGCGCCGCCGAGTGCGATCCAGGCGACCCCCCGACGTACGCCTTGATTGAAGCCGGGCCTGTGATCGAAGCGTCGTCGATGTCGACTGGCGTATGGGGCATGGCCTTCTTCGAGTACGACGACCGCGCCTTGGAGTGTCAGGAGGTCTGCCCCAATGCGGTTTATCGTATAGTGGGTAAAGTCGACACAAGACAGAACGAGGGGTTCTTCCGGTCGGATGTCTGGCCCGTTGGTTCCTGCACCGCCGGTGAACGACCATCAGACAACAAAATGCGGACAAAGTTGCATGAGCAGCATCATTTGGAGAAACGGGTATCAGTAATCAATACAAGGCAGCACGCTCGCAGGGACTACTCGAGCATGGAGGCGTGCAAAACCGGGCTTGGAGTGTTCAAGGCCGTACTTGCGCGGAAATACGGAGCCGAGGCCGAAAGGCAAAGGTGCCATCTGGACGAATACTACCGCGACGAATTCGTACATGGGGCGCGATGCTTGAGTCCGTCGCCGCAGAGCGTCGAGGTAGCTACGACCCAGCCACACTACGGAATCTGCTCGAATCTGTGATGAGAACTGCAAGGATTTTAGGTCTGCTGCCAATGGCGTGGCTGCTGGCAACTGGCAGCGCCAGGGCCGAGGTTCCGGAGATGTTCGGTTGCGGCGCCGTGGGACGATCGGTCGTGGTCGAGACGGACGGATCGGTGACCCAACGGGTCGCGCCAGCCGATTTGGCGCAGTTCTACACGAAACACTGTGATTACGTTGCGGTTGGACGGTTCTCGGCGGTTACGATCGTGGACTACGACAGGGCGCTGCCTAGAAACGTTGAGGCGCTGTTCACGGCCGACGAGCTTCTGCTTGGACCCGATTTGCGCGCCGTAAGAGTCAGGATCTCCGGAAGTATGCTCGTGCGACCGGGAGGTAAGGTGAGCCGGAATGCCGCGGCCAACGTCCACCAGCGCGATCAGTCCGTCCGACTGACTGGAACTGTACGACGCCCTCATCGAGGACTTGCGGGATCTAAATGAAACGCGCGCCCGTCTGACGGACGAACGGCTCAGAGGGATCGAAGAGAGGGTCCGTAGCCTGTTGCTGCTACCGCGACCAGGGCCGATCGATAGGGTTACCGAGGTGAGAGACGGAACGTGGAAACCGACCGTATCCCACGGCACGACGTTTTTTCACGAAGGCGGCACCGTGGACCCTAACACCCAGTTCCTGTTGGGACTCGACGCCAACGAAAACCCCGGATTCGGCGAATTGAACGGAATCTACATGCTGCTTCACTGGGGCGACTACGCGGTTGCCGTGGCAGAAGCCATTCGTGGGGGGAGCCAGAAGGAGCAACCGTAGGGCGGTTCCGGTCCGGAGGCGAGCCGGCCATGCCCCTGACGTCTTCATTCGCAAACCCGTCTAGGAACGACTTCCCGCGTCAGCCTGGACTCTGATCGGCGGCTGGCCAGGGAGGCCGATGTCCTGCCGATGACGCGCGGCACAAGCGTCTGGGCGGACTTGCCATGGAACCGCTTGCTCTCGACCGCCAGACGTCAATGCCCGCCATTTGCGCGTTGAGGAGCGCCGCAGCTGACGCGTCGGCGCAGGATTCACTTCGCCCGGTGCTGCTCGGGGACCAGCCCGTGTCATCAGTGAGTAGAGTTCCAGGCTCCGAAGCGCCAGGCTGATGGCGGCAAGCAACGTAGCGCCAGCAGGTCGCCCGACACGCCGCCGCCACGGCCGCCGAACCCACGCGCCCAAAGGATCTCGAGAATCGGGGCCTCGATCCAGTCGTCGAAGGCGTGCTCGGCCTGTGCCTAGGTAAATCTGGTGTACGGTGGGTTGGTCATGCGGCGGCTCCCGGACGTTGTGGGCGCTGACCGCGCTTAGACGCTACGCTGCACCGCGTGTCCGAGGCAAAACCGGACCAGTAGTTTGTCGCGCGTGCACGACAACCGAATCAGTAGGAATGCCAAGTTCTCCACGAGGCGGAGGATGTCTTGGGTGTCAGGCAGTTCGGTACGGTCAAGTTCCAAGGCCAGGTCGTCGCGTTCCGGAGCGGCACCGAATACCACCACCCCCAGGATCATGGTCTCGTTGCCAGCGTCCAGCACCAGCTCCGGCGAGTCCCCGCAAAGCGCCCGCAGCACTCGGCGGCCGTCCATCTCGACGAGCAGCCGCGCCGTCCGCTCGCCGGTCCCCGGATCGCGACGAACCGCCCGTCTTCGGCCGGCTCGTCCGGATCCACCCAAAGAAATCCCCGTCCTCGAAGCGCGACGACGTGCTCGTGTCGGCCATGCGCAGGAAGAACGTGTCTGGACCGTACGGCATCGCGGCACCCTATCCGATCCCTGCGTCGATTCGGATCCTACGGGGCGGCTTCGGGCTCCGCCGCTCCCGGCTCGCCGCCGCTCCCGGCTCGCCGCCGTCACCGCCGGCGCGCGCGGCGGCGCGGCGTGCACGGCAAGCATCGGGCGGCGTCCGGGCCCGGCGAGCCCGGCGAGCGCTGCCGCGTCGTCCGCGAACAGCCAGCGCAGCGCCGCGAGCCGGCCGAGGGGGAGCGGCTCGGAAAGCGGGCTCCCCGACGGGTCGAGCCACACCAGCGCGTCCAGGTCGCCGAGCGGGGAGACGTCGCTCGACCGCGCGTTGGCGAGGTCCAGGCGGCGCAGCAGCGGCAGGTCCGCGAGCGGGGTCAGGTCCGAGACCGGATTGCCGGACAGGTCGAGGCGCACCAGCGAGGCGAGGTGCGCCAGCGGCGTCAGGTCGGACACCGTGTTGTCCGCCAGCAGCAGCGTCTCGAGGGCGCCCAGCCCCGCTAGCGGGGCGAGGTCGGAGACCCGGTTGCCGGAGAGGTCCAGGCGGCGCAGCTCCGCAAGTCCAGCGAGCGGCCACAGGTCCTCGACGGCGTTGCCGGCCAGGTGCAAGCGGCGCAGGCCGTCGATTGCCGCCAGCGGGCCAAGGTCCGAAACGGCGTTGCCGCCGAGGTCGATCTCGCGCAGGCTGCTCGCCCGGCCGAGGCCGGCCAGCACGGCGACGCCGCGACCGTCGGCGCGCAGCATGCCGAGCGCATCGAGTTCGTCGGCGGACGCTCCGGCCAGCGCGTCGGCGAGCGCCGTCGCCAGCGACTCGTCCGCCACGCGGGCCAGTTCCGGGTGCCGGCCGGCGGCTTCCGCGACCAGGCGCACCGTGGGCGCTGCGGCCGGGACTGCGAATGCCGGTGCGCGTTCCGGGCGGACCTCCGCCTTGTCCCGAGGCGTCGCACGCAGCGGCGTGTTCTCACCTTCCGGACTGCCCGACGCGTCTCGCACCGTCACCGGGATCCGGTAGAGCGGCGCCACCACCGCGCCGTCCGACGTGCGTACGGGATGCGCCCGGGCGCCGGGTAGCTCGCCTCGACGCGTTCTCCGGCAGCCAGCGGCGTCGCCAGCTCCAGCACTACCGGGTCCGGGCCGACGCGTACGGAGACGATCGCGCGCAGCGCGCCGTCCGCCTCCACCGCGAAGTCCTCCGGCGCCGGCCGGGCCGTCGCGTCGAGCGGAGCGTCGAAGAGGACTTCTACCGTGCGGCCGCGCGCCGTGGCCGACACCGCAGCTGCGGCACCGTCAAGGTCCGCCGTGTCGCCGTTGTCCCCGCGCCGATCCAAGGACGTTTCCGGCGCCCCCGCGTCGGCCGCCCCCGGCGTCCGGCCGTCCGGCCCAGCACTTCGGCGGTCGGCCCTGACGGTCAACGAGACGCCGCCGCCCGGTTGGCCCCGGCCCGACCCCGCCTGTGCCACCTCGAACACCATGGACACGGCGTAGAGCGGGTACTCGTTCGTGTTGGCCTTGGTTTCGTTGTTGTTCATCTGGCCGAAGTTCCGGTTCGGCTCCGCGACTGTGGGGTTGGCCGAGCCGAGCGGCGCGCTGCTCGTCGTCCCGTCCTGGTTGGTGCGGGTCCAGACGAAGTCGTTGAGGCCCATCCTGACCTCGTTGCCGTCCTCGTCCTGCTGGTTGCCTGCCTTCTTCCAGCGCGTACCGTCGTAGAAATCCGCGATCGAGTCGTCCGCGCTGCCCCGGTGACCGAGCCAGTAGATGCGCGTGTCGGTGTCGCTTGCCGCGGTGGCGGTGTTGGTGCGGGCGTTGACCGCCGCGGTGCTGGCCAGGGCGCGGAAGTGCCCCGCGTAGTTCCGGATCGCGGCGTGCCCGTCGAGTGCCGCCAACTGCACGACCTCGTTGTATATGTTGATGTCGGTGGACGTGGCGTCGATCCGGTCGAACGGCTCGCGCGCGTCGCCCGTCGCCATGGGGTCCCCCGTGACGAACATCAGCCGGAACTGGCCGCCGGGGCCGATGCTGCTTTCGGGCGGGATCAGCGCCCAATCCGCCGCCACGGTCACGATGCCCGAGGTGTCCGTCACGGGCACGACGGCGGTCGACGCGCTGACCCGGCTCTCGGCGAAACCGTCGCCGTCGGTGAACGACACCCTGACCCGGATCGTGTGGCCCGTGTCCGCCGCGGCCAGCACGTAGGTCGCCCCCGTGGCGGCGGGGATCTCTTCGTCCACGCCGTTTCGCGTGCGGATCCACTGGTAGGTCCAGGCCGGCGAAGCCAGGCCGTTGCCGTCCTCGATGGTCCCGGGGACCTCGGCCGTGAGCGTCTCGCCCTGAAGGATGCTGCCCGCGAGGCCGGGCTCCCCCGTCGCCGGGCGGTTGTACGGCGCGTCCAGGGGGGTTCCCAGGACGGCCAGCATATGGGGTTCGGTGTCCGATCCCAAACTGAAGGCAGCGCCGGAGCCGTACGTTCTGCCCAAGTTCCGGTTGTCGATGCGCCAGCCCGAAGCCGAACCCGGATCCTCGTCCGGCGAACGGGTGAAGCCCCAGTACACGTCGACGCCACCTGGCCCCTGTCCATCCGCGACGATCCAGTACTGCGTCGACCCGTCCAGATAGGTCTCGGCCGGCGCCGTGAACCTGTAGACCTTGACAGTCTCGGCATCCGCCACGGCCTCCAGCGACGCCGGGCCCGTGAGCGCGACCCCGCCCGCCGCCTCCGGCGACCCGGACACCACTCTCATCCTGGGTACATCCGCCATGGGACCAGGCACCTCCTCGGGGTTGGTGGAGATGTTCAGATCGACACCGGTCAGCGCGTAGCCGTGAGGGTTGGGACCGGTCTCGAAGCCCTGCGCACGCTCGTGGAAAAAGATCCCGTAGCTATTTTCGTGTACCTGCCGAAGGTTGCTCACCAGCGCGCGATGGCCGTCGTCGTCCTCGAGCACCACGATGGCCGTCGCGTCCGCGCGGGCCCCGTACCCGGCGGGCAGGTCGCCGAAGCCGAGAACGACATACTCGCCGTCGTCGTCGTCCGCGTCGTCGATGGCCCGCACCGCGAACGACCGGCTCGTCTCTCCCGCGGCGAAGGTCAGCGTCGCCGGTATCGCCGAGTGGTCGCCGCTGCCCGCGCCCCCGTGGCTCGATGCGAGCTCCAGCGGAATGTCCACCGTGAACGGGCGCGCTCGGCTCAGCGTGACCTCGACGGTGGTCCCGCCCTCGGCGGCGGTGTACTCGGCGACCCCGAACGACACCTGGATGTCGGCCGCGGCGTGGGAGATGACCCGGCTGCCGTTGACGCGCACCAGCAGGGCCTGGCCCGCATGTACGCCTACCAGGTCATCGTCCTCGACGAGCTCTCGCGCCACGGGGTTGCGGTGTGGTTCCACGACACGCCCCCGATCGAGGACGATCCGCAGGCGCGGCTGCTGACCCAGGTGCAGGGGGTGATCGCCGAGTACGAGCGCGCCAAGATCGCCGAGCGCTACCGGCGCGGCAAGCTGTGGCGTGCCCGCGCCGGCGAGGTCGTCGCCTGGAAGGCGCCGTACGGCTATCGTCGCATCGCCCGCGGCGGTGGGCGGCCCGCACGTCTTGAGGTCTTCGAGCACGAGGCGGCAGTGGTGCGGCGCATCTTCGACGACTACGTCCGAAAGGACCTCTCGATGCGACGGATCGCCAAGGGACTCAACCAGGACGGCGTCCGCTCCCCGGCCGGACGCGACGTGTGGAGCGTATCGACCATCGGGCGGATCCTGCGCAACGAAGCCTACGTTGGCCGCGTCTACTACAACCGAACCGAAGCCGTGCCGCAGCGCGGGCGCACGGGAAGAACCCGGCAGATGGCGCGGTCGCCGGACCAGTGGATCGCCATCCCCGTTCCAGCGGTCCTCAAGGAGGACCTGTTCGAAGCGGCACAGCGCGTGAGTCGCGACAACTCCAGGTGGAGTCCCCGGCGCGCGGAACCCGGACACTGGCTGTTGCGCGGGCTGGTCAAGTGCGGACACTGCGGTGTGGGGGTGTCGTGCCACAAGATGCGCGGCCGGAACGGCACGGTCCACCGGTACTACTATTGCCGCAACCACGATCCGCTCAGGGCGGGCGGTGAAGATCGCCGTTGCCCCGAGCGCAACATCCGGGCCGACGAACTCGACGCCTTCGTCTTCGAGCGGGTCCGCGACACGCTGTTGCGCCCGGACGTGCTCCTCGCTGGCGCGCACGCCGTGTCGGCCCGTCGCAAGCCCGACGCCGACGAACTCGTGCAGGCGCAGTTGGCTAAGCTCCAGCGCAGGATCGATGCCGTGGCCGCCGAGCGGCGACGCCTTGCCGATCTCTATCAAGGGGACTTCATCGACCGCGGCGAGTTGCTGCGCCGGGGCAAGGAACTCCAGGAGCGAAGGAAAGTCTTGCACGAGCAAGGCGATGCGCTGCGCGCCCAACGCGAGCAGTTGGCGCAACACAACGCGATGCGCCAGCGGATCGCCGGCTTCTCCTCGGTCGTGCATGCCACCATCGACCACCTCGACTTCGAACAGCGGCAGAAGCTGTTGCGTCTGGTCGTCGACCAAGTCTGCGTATCCGGCTGGCGGGTCGAGATCAAGCTGCAAATCCCTCTGGACGAGCCTCCGGCTCCGCCGGGCCATGGCTTGTCCAGCAAAGACCGTCTGCGTTCCGTCCATATCAGTCGACGCGCAGCGTTACCCTGCCGCCGCCGGGTCCGGCGAACCCGAGTTCCGGCGACACGGCTGCCGTCAAACCCGGTGTCAGCGGAGCCGCGGCGTCCGGGTCGTCGAAGTCGGCATTCAGCCACCCCAGGCTCGTGTGCAGCCTTAACATGCCGAGCGGCAGCGACCCCTCCCACTCGACGCCGGTCGTGCGCTGTTCGAGGACCGCGTTGCGTGTGTCAAATCCGGCCCCGGCCGTCGGGCTGATCTGGTACGGCAGGTTGTCGTAGTCCGTGCGGAAGACCGCCGCCGCGATCGCGAGCCGTCCGCCGATGGCGCCGCGCACCCCGACCTCCACGTTGACCGCTGTGATGTTGTCGCCGGCGACGAAGCAGTCGGCATCGGCGAACAGGCAGTACGGGCGCGCCGGGAAGGCGCCCGACTGGTAGCCGTTGGCGATGCTGGCATAAACCGTCGCCCGCGCCATGGGGTGCCACGACAGCGCGGCATCCCAGCTCGTCTCCCGCCAGCGCCGCGTCGCGCACCAGCGCGTAGCCGACATTGGCGTATGCTGCTCGGCTACGGGTGTTCTGCCGCGCCGCGAAGTCGCCGCCCGTCACGCCGTTGAACGTCACCTCTGGCTGGCGGTTGCTGCCGTCCTCCCGGAAGGCGTACAGGCCGGCCACGAAGTCGGCGCGCCCCAACTCGCCGTTCACCCGCAGTTCGGCGGAGCTCTGGTCCGCGGCCTCGGTCTCCGGGAACGCGAGGAAGTTGCGCACCGTGCCGTCGTCGTCGAGGCCGGCCCGGTACTCCGAATGCCGCCTGGCGAGCAGCAGCGTCGCTTCGATGTCCTCGCGTACGTCGAGCCGTGCAGTCGCCGACACCCCGTAGGCCCGGTTCCCAGTCTCCGTCTGGTCGCCCTGGCCCGTGTTGTTGTCGTAGGGGTCCGCGGCGACGTCGTTCCTCAGCCCCGCGCGGAACAGCGCTCCGCTCGGCAGCTCGTCGATCAGCGTGGTGTAGGGGTTGAGCCCATGCTCAGCGTCGTTGCCGTCGGCGGCGAGCAGCACCGAGAACCGATCGGCGGGCTCTACGAGCACGGTGATACGCCCGGCCACGTCCCGCAGTTCGCCAACCCCGACGCCGGCGTCCGGCACGTTGCGGAACGCACCAATGCCGCCGCAAGCCGTTTCCGTCGCCGGGAGTGCGCGTCACGATGTTGATCGCCCCGCCGATCGAGTTGCGTCCGAGCAGCGTTCCCTGCGGTCCGCGTACCACCTCGATGCGCTCGATGTCGGCCAGCGACCAATTCTGGCCGATCTGGCGACCGAGATAGATCCCGTCGACGTGCACCCCCACCCCGGGGTCCGTGAAGATCAGATGGTCCCGCAGGCCGATGCCGCGGATGAACGGCATGGCCGACGCCGGGCTGCCGGCGCCGAACGTCGTCACATTCAGGTTCGGCACGAACTTGCCGATGTCCACCAAGCTGCGGATGCCGCGCGGATGCCGCGCCGGTCGACCTCGTCTGGCTGAAAGACGCTGACCGATCCCGACATGTCGTAGACGCTCTCCCTGCGCTTCTTCGCGGTGACGACGACTTCCTCGATGGTGTCCCGGGCGCGGTGCTCCGTGTCGGACGCGCCCTGGGTCGGGGCAGGGCTCGCGGCCGCCGCCAGCAGAAGGAAAACGGCTGGCCCGATGTCCAATGCGGTGTTCTGCAGGGTTTGGCAGGCGTGCACTATAGACGACGCCTTGCCTTCCGAGCGCACGCGCCGTAGCCCGGCGCTCGCCGCGCGGCACGTGACCCCAGTGTGTGAGTACGTCAAGCCGGCCGGCTGGGGCGAAACGGCCCCGAAGGGATGGTTGGCTACGACTGGGCGCTTCATTCCATGACAACGCCTTCGGGCGGGATGTATGGGACGTCCTAGTTCAGAGCTATGGTCGAATCTGGTGTACGGATGAGTTGAGTCGTGCGGCGTGTCTCTGCTGAAATCGAGTTTTCGAGAAACGGTTTCGGCAAGAGGAGCACACTGCACAT
Organism: Candidatus Azotimanducaceae bacterium; assembly: GCA_965206615.1. GTDB lineage: Bacteria > Pseudomonadota > Gammaproteobacteria > Pseudomonadales > Azotimanducaceae > VXNE01. The sequence continues at coordinate 4,092,076 of CBDBKI010000005.1, read as the reverse complement.
GAGCAACGATAATGTGGTTTCGCTGGCGGCGCCAGGGGAGGTTTCCGACCCCCTCACGGACCTTCTTCGGGCCGGCGCGCGGCAGCTGATCGAGGCGGCAGTGTCGGCGGAGTTCGGGGAGTATTTGTCGGCGTTCGAGGAACAGAAGTTGCCAGACGGTCGGCGCCGGGTGGTGCGCAACGGTCATCTTCCGGAACGGCAGATTCTGACCGGGATCGGCGCGGTGGACGTTCGGGTGCCGAAGGCGCGCAGCCGGTCGGGCTCGGCGGAACCGTTCCGCTCATCGTTGGTACCGCCGTACGTGCGCCGCAGCGCAAGCGTCGATGCGGCGGTTCCGTGGCTGTACCTGCACGGGGTATCGACGGGTCAGTGATGAGCGCGCCGCCAAGGCGGCGTTGGCGGTAGCCGCTCTGGTAGGTGAGGAAGCGGCGCGCGGGTTGTCGGCGAACGTGGTGAGCCGGCTCAAGCGGGTGTGGGACGAGGAGTACCGGGACTGGTGTCGGCGCGATCTCTCCGACGACTGGGTGTACGTCTGGGCGGACGGTATCCACAGTGGCCTGCGCGGCGACGACGGGCGCCTGTGCGTGCTGGTGGTGATCGGCGTAAACGCCCGCGGCGACAAGCATTTCCTGGCCATCGAGGACGGGGTTCGGGAGTCCACGCAGAGCTGGCGCGAGGTTCTCCTGGGGATGAAGCAGCGTGGCTTCACGCGGCCGGCGAAGCTGGCGGTGGGTGACGGTGCGCTGGGCTTCTGGTCGGCGCTGTCGGAGGTGTATCCCGAGACCCGCAGCCAGCGCTGCTGGATGCACAAGTCCGGCAACGTCCTCAACTACTTCCCCAAGGTCGAGGCGCATCGCTGGCGCGATGCGTTGGCGAAGGCGAAGCAGGGACTGCAGGAGATCTGGATGGCCGAGACCCGCGCCCAGGCCGAGCGCGCGTTCGACGACTGGATCGAACGCTACGAAGACAAGTACCCCAAGGCCACCGCGTGCCTGGCGCGTGATCGCGAGCAGCTGCTGGCCTTCTACGACTTCCCCGCCGCGCACTGGACGCACCTGCGCACGACCAACGTGATCGAGTCGGCGTTCGCCACCATCCGCCATCGGAGCTCGCGGACGAAGGGCTGCGTCACCCGCCGCACCATGTTGTCGATGATCTACAAGATGGGCATGAGCGCCGAGAAGTCCTGGCGGCGGCTACGCGGCTTCCGGCAGCTCGGCAAGGTGATCAAGGGCGTGAAGTTCCACGACGGTATCGAGGTCACCGAGGACAGCAGGGCCGTCGCATGACCAACCCTCCGTACACCAGACTTGACCATAGCTCCCTAGTTCACGGCGTCGGACATTGGGCCTTCCCTATGGGTCTGGGGGGCGTGGATGGGACGGTCAGTTGGTCGGCAATCGGGATCAGGCTTAGGGAAGGTCTGAACAACGGCGGCATTTGGCCGTGTTGTAGTGGAGGATCGCGCTGGTTTCGGCAGGAACCTAGTTTCGGCACCAATCTGGTGCGAAAAGAGGGACTCGCGAGACGTTCTCGCCGCCCACGGCGGTTTCGAGAGGCACTACCCCCGCGTCAGGTGGGCGCGTACCGACCGGCGATGAGCAGGTTCGCGAAGCCGAGCAGCATCGCGATGCGTTGCGTATTCTTTGCCAAGCCCCAATAGCGCACCTTGGAACAGCGGAAGTGGCGCTTCACGTACAGGAACGGATGCTCCACCTTCGCCCGCAACCACGCCTTGCGCTTCTCGGTCGCCTCTTCGGTGCCCGCCTTGTCGAGCCGCCGCCGCTTGCCCGGCTTCATCGCCACGTGCCAGTCGACCTCCCGGTCGCGGTTCTGCGGTCGCTTCTCCACGCCTTGGTAGCCCGCGTCGCCCCAGGCGTCCGTCTCGCCGCCGTGCAGCACCAAGTGCGCGTGCGTGACGTCCGAGGCGTTCGCCGCCGTCGTCGCCAGGCCGTGCGTCAAGCCCGACTCCGAGTCCACGCCGATGTGCGCCTTCATGCCGAAGTACCACTGCTTGCCCTTGCGCGTCTGATGCTTCTCCGGGTCCCGCACCCGCTGCCTGTTCATCGTCGAACTCGGCGCGTCGACGATGCTCGCGTCCATGATCGTCCCAGTCCTGAGCCGATGCCCCAGCGACGCCAGATGCGCGTTGATCTCCGCGAACGGCGCCTTGCCGAGACCGTGGCCCTCCAGCAGGTGCCGGAAGTGCAGGATCGTCGTCTCGTCCGGCAGCGAACCCGTCAGCCGCAAACCAGCGAAACGCCGCACCGACTCCACCTCGTACAGCAGATCCTCCATCCCGGGGTCGCTCAGGTTGTAGAACAACTGCACCCAGTGAACGCGCAGCATCGTCCCCAACGGACACGGTCGCCGACCGCGCCCAGCCTTCGGATAGAACGGCTCGACGCGCTGCTCCCGACGTTCCCACCGAATCAACTCGTCCATCCTCGCGAGAAACTCCTCGCGCCGCGTGCGCCGCTTCTTCGAATCGTGTTCCAACTCCGCAAACGTCGCCTGATCCATCGCCACCGATTGACGGCGACGCTCCGTTCCCCAAGGGAGTGTGCCCTATAGATCCTCCGCCGTGATCAGTCTCATTTACCCTATTCGTACTCCAGTATCTCTCGCTCGGGTTCTAAGAGCACACCGTACGAGATAACAATGCTCCGCGGCTCCCCGAACCCGCACTGGGCTTCAACCCTCTCGTTCCGGTAGTCCCTTCTGATCGCACTGGCCTATCGGGTGCGATTGGAAGGCATCCTTGCCGTCCCACCAACTGTAGTCCCGGCACCGGCCGTACTAAGCACCAGCACCGGAGTGCGCATCCCTTCGTCGTCCGCTACAAACTGAACTCATAGCCTGTCAATATATAAGGAATGCTCGGCTGTTTGTTAGGGTCCGTGCCCATTTGGCAGCCCTTCAAGCGTCCACCTTCCGGGTTCACTTTAGTCTCCTATTCCTTAGCGATTGGTCGGTGGACACGAACTATTGTTTGCATTTCCAGGATCCAAATTGAAATCGAAATCTACATCAAACCAAATTCTTCCTTTGGGGATTGGTCGAGACCAATTATCATCCCTAACCATCGGGTCGCTCTCGTGCTCGACAGAGATCACGCATTTCATGTCATTGCCGGACCGACGTGCTTCAAGGATACTGTAGGTAGCCTCGTAGTCAAAACCTCCGGTTGTTCCAGTGTTCCAGTCGATTGTGACTTCAATTTTCCGGTCAGCACTAAGTTCCCCCAGTTTGTCACAGAAGGATATAATGTCCTGCCCGCACATATCATGTTGATACCACACTATGTTGGTGACATTCTCGACTTTTCCTAGGTCTATAACCTCGGTCCAGTTTCCACCGACTACTTCCCCGAGCTTATATTCGCCCATTTCATCGGGAATATGACAACCCGTTGCAAGGGGATCGCTCTGGTTGCAAGTTTCCTCATGTGGGCGGACCATAACGTCCATTACCACTGTGTACTCACCTGCATACTCGTCGTCATTATGGTGACTTCGATCTAACTCGCTGTGACAATATCCACCGTCATGCTTATGTAAACCGTCAGAACAGTTTGTAGTACGGCTTCCACCACCGCCAGACCCGCCACTACCGGAGCCTCCTCCTGACGAACCCCCACCAGAACCACCACTACCAGAACCACCGCCAGACCCGCTACCGAATCCACCAGAACCTCCACCGGAATCACGAGGAGGATTAGTTACACCACCGCTGGAACCACCTGAACTGTTACCAGTATCTTCATCCTCCTCTTCATCTTCATCCTCCTCTTCATCTTCATCGTCCGGATCAGGAAGATTCGGGGGTCGTGGCCTGTCATCATTCTCTGGAATCGGCCCTGAGCCGGGAGGGCCGGGTTGTTTATACGGGCTCGCGCAAGTATTCCCCCATATATCGATATTGAATCCGTGGTCGAATTCAAATCTTCCTGGCGAAGTCTCCCCGGCAATTAACTCCACTTCTGGTTCATCATAGACAACCACAGCAATAGTTACCACAATACCCCAAGGATTTAAACTGTCCGGGCCATCCCAATAATACGCGTCCCATTCCGTAGCTTTATACGGCATAGGATCGTGCCCACAAGAGGCGTATACACTGTGACTATGGCGTGGTAAGTCTGCCGCGTCAAATATAGTGGCTTCTTGCTCACACCTTTTAGCGGGGATTCCTGGAACACCGTCTACAGTAATTCCACCGGAAATTTCAGGACAACCCAAAGTTTCGTAGTCCAGCCGACCAGCATTATTCAATTCCCTTCCATTTCCACCGTCGGCAGTACGCCATGACAGATACGTCAAATACCTTCCTCTTGTATCACTCAAGGCGTACCTTGGTGGTGTTAACCCCACCGTTAGACCTTGTTGAAAGTAGATATGCGCATCCGGGTCCTCTAGGTAAAATACTCCGACGTTATGCCCTACTCCTAAATTCTCGCCCACTACCCACTCGAAGTAATCTTCGTTTATGCTGCACTTGTTCACCCATCTTTCTCTATCGTTCGTTGCGATCTTTGTATGATGAATCGGTGCGTGATCGTGAAAGGAATAATATTCTTCACTACAAGTCCGGTAAGGTTTGTGTGGATGGTGATTTACGTTCGACTTTGGTTTTCGCGTGTTCATAAAACCGAAGTTACGTTCTTCCATCTTTCCGTGGTCTATAAGATGGTGGTCTCCTCCATCCCTATCGAAGTTCGGGGCGTGCCCGAACGCAGTAGCGGCCAACAATAGGGTCGCTATAGTCAATGCTAAATAACGCATCGTTTCATTTTCCTTCAATTAAGAGGGTTAGTTATCCAGTTCCCGGCCATGTAGCTCCCCTCCGGAGTAATGTCGCTCAAGCGATCCGCCATCCCCGTACCTCCACACCCAGCGACCATCCCGGCTATAGGCGACGTACTGCCCCTCCTCGTCGACTCCATCCCTGTCTGGACCACGACTCGTGCGGAAATAGGGGCCGTGCAGCCCGCCCATAGAAAAGGGGATCTCAGCGGTGACGACGTCGCCGTTCTTCTTCACCCAGCGACCATCCTTCTCACCTTCGACGTACTGGCCCTGCTCGACTACACCGCCGTGCTTGCAGAACCAAGGACCGTGCAACTCACCCGCCGCATGGTGTTCTCGCCATTGGCGGCCATCGTGGGGCTCTCTAACCACCTCTCCTGCCATCGTGCCCTCTTCGAAGGAGCCGTTGTCTGTCTGACAGGTCTGGAAGTCTTCCCCGCACCGCAGTGTGAGCGTCCCGGCGCCCGTAAGGTTTCCGCCACCGCGATCCGCGTCACCCTCGAATGACAGTCTCCAGCTGGTCTTGCGCTTGAACCAGACGTGGGACCCGGGCTGGTTCTCGACGGGCAGCCAGCAAGCGCCCTCCTCAACCTCGCCGCAAAGCGGCCCCGGAGCCGCACTGACCGACCCCTGGACGAGGGCGGCGCCAACCCCCCACAGCAGATTGCGTCCACCCACGTCAGTCATCCTCGACTACTCTGGGAGAAGGGCGGGGATCTCGCTAGCTTCAGTCGGAGGAACCGCACCGAGAGCGCAGATGTCCACGATTCCGGCTGCGTAGCCTCCAGCCGAGAAGCGGATTGCGTGGACGGAGGCATTAGGGTGTCGTCGCGCCACAAACTGGATGCAATAGTCGTCGAGTACATCGGACGACAACACTACACCTTCAGGATCGAGCACGTCCATATTTCGGGAGTCCCCGTTGAATGCCCGTGGAATTGGACGACGGTCACCACTGCCCATCTCATTGGGTCTGCGAATCGGGTCATTAGGCAGCTGATGCGCGACAAGCGCGGAAACCCGCCCGCCTCGGCGCGGAAGCGCTGCAGCGTAGGCACCAGCCACACCACAGCACCTTCCCGATCCGGGCGGTCAACCGTGCGGACCGGGTACCGGCCGCCGCGGCGGGCGGCCGGGTGGTCTCGATCCCGGATGCGGCCCTGCGAGCGCGCGTGGTGGCGGCACTCGGCAGGCCGGGGACGCGGTGATCTTGGAGCGTGGCGGCGCCCGCATCGCTCGACGTGCGCGGGGCCGGGGTGTCGGAGCTGGCGCCGCTCGCCGACCTGTGCCGGCTCGAGGCGCGGCGCTGTCGATGGCTGCGCACCACGGCGCGCGGTGTCAAGCGACATCATCAAGAACTGTGCGGATATGTCCCTTAGCCGTTCAATTTTGAACGGCTGGATTCACAATGGTGTCTGCCGAGTCGAGGGGGTCGCAGTAGATGTCGAGGTTCTTGCAGCGGGATCCGTCGCAGCTGTATCTGCTACGGCCGGACTCACGCCTCCCTGTCGTGCACGCACGACAGGCCCGCCGCCACGCGCAGGTGACACGTTGCGTCGTCAGGCAGTAGCGCCCGGTGGGAGTGGACTGGGCGGCGTGCCGTTCGACGGGACGGCGCAGTCAGCGGGCTGTCGAGCGGAGCCGGTACGCAGTCGGGCTTCGTCGTGCGCACGGGCGGTGACTGGCGGGGACGGCCGATCAACGCCCGCGACCGGGTGCTGGAGCCTGACCATGGTCAACCGCTACGGCGAGCGGCTGCTCGCACGGGAGAGCGGCGCAGCTCGCGAAGCTGCAGGGGCGCGCCTGTTGGCACGGGACCCGGGGGCGGCCCGGAACGGCCCGCGCCTGCGCGATTCGGCGGTTGACGGCCCTGGGTGGCGACACGTACGGTGATCGGGAGCAAGGGACTGTTCGGAGTACGGATTGGCGCACCGGGTTTTTCGAACCGCCGGCGACGGTGAAATACGGTCGCGCGGCGGTTCGCAGCGGGCAGGGCCGGCGACGGCTCGGGCGGGGAGAGTCGCGACGGCTTCCGGTGTCGGCGGGCGCGAACAGCCCGTGGGTCTGCGCAGCGGGGGCGGGCCGGCATGGCACCGGCCGCCGATCGGGAACCTGCGCGTCGGGAGGTCGTGCGATAGCGCGTGCGTGCGGCGGCTGTTGCGCCTGCCGGGCCTGGTCGTCGTGTTGCTGGGCGCCGCGGCCGCGCTCTGCACGGCGACCGCGCACGCCCAGGCGAGCGGGGACGCCGGCGCTGAGCAGGAGTTCCTGACAATACCGACGGAGACGTTTCTTCCGGCGGGCCGCCGGGACGACGACGCCGGGCGTGCGGTTCGGTTGCGCGCGCCGCTCGCGCCGCAGCGCGTCTTCGAGCTGCCGGCGCCGACGCGGTCGGAGCAACTTGGCGCGGATGCGGCGGCCGGGGCGCGTGCAACCGCGCGTTCCCCGCCAGGCGTGGCCGGCGATGCGGGGCGAGCCGCGGCCACCGACCAGGCGGCGCCCGTCCTGAAGGTGTACCGGACGGGCATCGGCCGCGACCTCGGGCAGCTTCCCGGGGGGGTGCCGGACACCTCAGCGCTGGACTGGGTAGCGACGCCGGACGGCGGTCTCGCGACTGCCCTGGCGGTTGTTTCGAAGGGCGCGGTGGCGGTACGCGTCCGACTCGTGATCCGGGCGCCGCCGCGCGGTCTGGAGGTGCGCGTCTACGACGCGGCGGGCACGCCGGCGACTGTGGAATCGGTGCCGGCGCACCAGATGACCGCAACCGCGGGCGGGTCGGTCGAGGTGTGGACGCCCACGGTGCCGGGCGAGACGATGACCGTGGAACTGTACCTGCCGCCCGGCACGGCGCCGGGCGCACTGGAGGTGTCGGTTCCGACGTTGTCGCATCTGGAGGCGGACCCGAAGGCCCTCTCCGGCGTGGGCCGCGCGCGGTGCTCACACACGGACGTGGCCTGCGCCACGGACCGGATCTCGGAGGCGAGCCGCCACGCCGTGGCCAAGTACGTGTTTACGTCGCGCGGCGGCGCCACCTACGTGTGCTCGGGGCAGCTCATCAACGACGCCGACCCGGCGACACAGATTCCGTACTTCCTGACGGCGCGGCATTGCGTGGGGAGCGGCGAAGAAGCATCGTCGATGGAGTTCTACTGGTTTTTCGAGCGTGCCAACTGCGGTGACCCCGCGCCCCGAACGGTGACGCGCCAGACCGGCGGTGCAACGGAGCTGGCCCACGCCGCCCTCGGCTCGTCGGACACGAGCGTCGACCACCTCCTGCTACGGCTGAACACCGATCCGCCCGCGGGCGTCGGGCTCGCCGGCTGGACGACGGCCGGCGTGGTCAGCGGCGACGTGGGCGTGGGCGTGCACCACCCGGCTGGCGATCTGAAGAAAATCAACCGGGCCCCGGTGCGGGGCTTCGCTGGATGGCGTCACCCCAGGAGTACCCACACCGTCGTGCGCCCGGACGTCAACACCGAGGGCGGCAGCAGCGGCTCGGGGCTCTGGACGCGCATCGACGGCGCCGACTATCTGGTCGGCGTGCTCACGGGCGGGTCTCGGGGGTGCCGCAACGCAACCGACTATTACGGCCGCTTCGACCGCTTCTACCCGCGGGTGAGCCAATGGCTCGGCGCGCAGGAAAGCGTGCCCGACAGCGCCACCACCCGCCTCCAGTCGCGCGTAGTGCTGGTGGACGCCGCCACGCGGGCGGAGGTGGCCGACCTCACCGGAGGCGCCGCATCGGTGCACCTGGACGCGATTACCGTTCGGTCGTTCGACATCGTCGCGGAGCTGTCCGATACGGTCGGCAGCGTGGCCGTGACTCTGTCCGGTCCCCGGACGGCGACGCATTCCAGCGACCTCCCACCCTACACGGCGTTCGGCGCGGGCGGTGGCGGCGGCCTGGAGGCTGGCGACTACCAGGTCGGGGTCGTTGTGTACGCGGAGGCCGGGAACGAGGGAACGCGGTTGCTGGAGACCGAGGTGCCGTTCACGGTGGCGGGAAGCGCCGGCGCGGACATGGCGGTGGCCGGCTTGTCGCTCGCCATCGGCGGCGGGCCGCGGATCATTGACCTGGCGGACGACGCGGCGGTGACGGTGTACGCCGGCGAGACGGTCGAAGTGCGGGCGCGCACCTCGGGCGGCGCGGCGGTGGGAAGCGTGGCGTTCGCGCTGACCGGAGCCGGCACGCTGTCGGCGACGGAGAACGACGCGCCGTTCGCGGTGCCGGCGGAGCTCGTGGCCGGCACCTACGGGATTGTCGCGACGCCCTACGCGGCGGCCGGCGGCAGCGGCGCAGCGGGGACGGCGCTTGAGCTGACCGGAGTGACGGTCACGGTGGCTGCGGTGCCGGTGACCGGGTTCACGCTGCTGGACGCGCAGGGCGAGCTGACGGACCCGGACGTCGGGGCGCTCAGCGGCGGCGCGACGGTGGACCTGACGTCGCTGGGGGGCTGGGCGAGCGTGCGCGCGAACCTGGTGGCGTCCACCGCAGCGACACGGCTGGCGCTGGCGTTGCGCGGGCCGCGTAGCGCGGCGCGCACGGTGACCGTTGGCGGCGTGGCCTCGCTGTTCGGGGAGAGCGGCGGGGAGCATGTCCTCGGGGCGTTCATAGACGGTGTCTACACGCTGACGGCGACGCCGTACGCGGGTCCGGAGCCGCGCGACGTGCTGCCGGGGACGACGGTGGCGTTCACGGTGACCGGGGGTCTGGAGAGCGCGGTGACGGGGTTCACGCTGATCGACGCGGGAGGCCCGGCGCCGGACCCGGACTTCGCGGTCATCGCGGAAGGCGCGACCGTCGACCTGCGCATGTTGGAGACGGCCTGGGCGAGCATCCGCGCCGAGCTGGCGGAGCCGGGGCTGGCGGGCAGCGTGCGGCTCGAGTTGCGCGGGCCGATCGCGGTGACGCGCACGGCGAACGAGGAGCCGCACCTGCTGTTCGGAGGGATCGGCGACGACGTCTTCGGCGGGACGTTGCCGGACGGCACGTACACGCTGACGGCGCGGCCGTTCTCGGAGTTGGACGGCGAGGGCGAAGCGCTGCCGTCGCGGAGCGTGTCGTTCACGCTGGCGGACAGCGTCTGGCCGCAGACGCGCGTCTCGGCGTTCACGCTGGTCGATTCGCAGGGCGGCATACCCGACCCGGACATTGGACCGATCGGCCAGGACGCGACCCTTTATGTACCGGATCTGGAACAGGGCGAGTACAGCATCCGCGTGGACCTTTCGGACCTCACTGGCGTCCGCAGCGTGCGCCTGCGGCTCTCGGGACCGACGACGGCGTCGCGGATCGAACCCAACGACGGGACGCCGTTCACGATGTTCGGCGACGCCCCCCGCAACGGGGATGTCTGGGGCCAGCCGTTTTCCGCGGGGCTCTACCAGGCCGAGGCAACGCCGTTCTCGGAAAGGGACGGCGGTGGCGACAATCTGGTGACGCAGACGGTGTCGTTCAGGTTGTCGGGGTACGATCCGAACGTGACGGCGGCGACCGGATTCACGCTGGTCGACGCCGGGACGGACGCGGCCGCGGCCGCGATCGCGGACGGCGCCACGCTGGACACCTCGGGACTGAGCGGCGGCGCCGGCAACATCCGCGTCGACATCGCCGCGGAGCGGCCGGACGTCGAGAGCGTGGTTTTCAAGCTGCGCGGGCCGCGCGACGTCACGCGCACGGACGAGGGGCCGCCGTTCTCGCTGTTCGGCGACGACGATGCGGCGGCGGCGGACTACGCCGGCAGCGCGCTGCCGAACGGCTCCTACACGCTGACCGCGCGGCTCTACAATGGGCCGAACGGCGGTGGCGACGCACTCGGTACGACCTCGGTGGCGTTCACGGTGAGTGGCAGTCACGATGCCACGGCAGCGGCGCTGGCGGGGCTCACGCTAGTCGATGCGGCCGGCGCGCCGCCGGACCCGGACATGGGGTTGATCGTCGAGGGGGCCATCCTCGACATGTCCGCGGCGTCGACGGGTTCCGTCAGCGTGCGTGCCGATGCGGCGGCCCGCCGCGCGGACGTCGAGAGCGTGGTGTTCGAACTGCGCGGACCGCGCGATGTCACGCACACGGACAACGGGCCGCCGTTCTCGCTGTTCGGCGACGACGACGCGGCGGCGGCGGACTACGCGGGCAGCACGCTGCCGAACGGTGCCTACACGCTGACCGCGCGGCCCTACGCGGCGGCTGGCGGGAGGGGCGACGCGCTGACGACGTTCGCGAAATCGTTCACGGTGTTGGGCAGCCACGCGGCGACGGCGGCGCCAGTGACCGGGTTCACGCTGCTCGACGCGGCGGACGGGGCGTCGGACGCCGACCTCGGCACGCTCGCCGACGGCGCGACGCTGGACCTGTCGTCGTCGACCACGGGGGCGGTGACGGTCCGCGCGGAGCGTGGCGGTGCGGTCGCACCAGACATCGGGAGCATGGTGTTCGAACTGCGCGGGCCGCGCAACGTCGACCGGGCGGTGGACGCCGGGACGCCGTGGCGCCTGTTCGGTCCGGGCGGCAACACGCTGCCGAACGGGAGCTACACGCTGACGGCGCGGGCGTACGCGGAGGCCGGCGGCACGGGCGACGCGCTGTCGGTGACGGACGGTGACGTTCACGGTGACGGGCAGCCACGCCGCGGGCGCGGCGGCGGTGACGGGGTTCACGCTGGTGGACGCGGCGGGCGGCCTGCCGGATCCGGATCTCGGCGCGCTGGCGGACGGGGCCACGGTAGACCTTGCGGCCACTGGCGGGCTGGGCGAGCATCCGCGCGGAGCTGGCGGCGCGGCGGCCGGACGTGAAGGACGTCGTGCTGGCGCTGCGCGGGCCAGCGCGAGACGGACCGCACGGTGCGCGCGGAGGCGCCGGTGAGCCTCTTCGGCGCCGCCGGCGGCGACTACGTCGCGGGGGCGTTCCTCGACGGCGCGTACACGCTGACGGCGCGTCCCCTGGCCGGGAGCGTCACGCGCTCGTACGGGTTCGCCGGCGGCGCAGCGGGGTGGACGGAGTACGGCCGCAGATGGAGCTCGGCGAACGGCGTCTACCGGAGCAGCGGCATCGAAGGCAGGGCCGCGCTCGACGGCTTCGAGGCGGCAGACGTGCTGCTCGAGGCGGACGTCCGGCATATGTCTGGGGGCGGCACTGTCGGGGTGATCTTCCGGGTCGGCGATTCGGAGCCCGGACGGGACGCCTTCCGCGGCTACTACGCGGGCCTGGGCCGTGACTCGCCGCTGGTGCTGGGGCGGATGGACGACGGAGTCTGGCAGGAGCTGGGGACCGCAGCGCTGTTCTACGAGAAAGGCCGCTGGTACCGGCTGCGGGTGGTGGCGGCGGGCTCGGCGATCCGCGTCCACGTCGACGGCGCGCTGGTGCTTGAGGTCGAGGACGACACCTACGCCAGCGGGTCCGTCGGGCTGCGGTACTTGCGCGCGGGCGCGACGTGGGACAACGTGACGGTCGGCCGGCTGGGCGGGGATCCGGCCGCGGCGCTGCCGGAGACGACGGTGGCGTTCACGGTGACGGGGGGCTTGCCGAGGGTAGTGACGGGGTTCACGCTGATCGATGCGGGCGGGCCGGCGCCGGATGTGGACGTCATGGCCATCGCGGACGGTGCGACGCTGAGCCTCGCGGATCTGGAGACGGACGAGCAGAGCGTCCGCGCCGAACTGGCGGCGCCGGGGCTGGCGGGCAGCGTGCGGTTGGAACTGCGGGGCCCGGTGTCGGTGACGCGTACGGCGAACGCCGCCCCCTACCTGCTGTTCGGCGGCGCCGGCGACGACGTCTTCGGCGGGGCGCTGCCGGACGGGACCTACAGGCTGACGGCGCGGCCGTTCACGGAGGCTGGGGGCGGCGGCAACGCGCTGCCGGAGACGACGGTGACGTTCACGGTGACGGACAGCCCGCGGCCGCAGACGCAGGTGACGGGATTTACGCTGATCGATGCGGCGGGCGGGCCGCCGGACCCGGACATCGGCCCGCTCCCGGAGGACGGCACGGTATACCCGGCGGGCTCCGGCAGGGGCGAGTACAGCATCCGGGCCGATGTCGACGATCTCACGGGGATCGGCAGCATCCGGCTGCGGCTCTCGGGACCGGTGACGGCGGATCGGACCGAGCCCAACGACGGGTCGCCGTTTACGGTGTTCGGGGACGATTGGAGGGCCGGGGACATCCGGGGCCGGCGGCTGCCGCTGGGGCGCTACTATCTGGAGGCGACGCCGCTCGCCGGTCGGAACGGCGGCGCGAGAGGGACGATGCAGACGGTCGTGTTCACGGTGGGCGAGCCGCCGTTGGACATCGCCCCGGTGAGCGGGTTCACGCTGGTGAACGCGGGCGCTGTGCCGGACGCGGACGTGGGTGCCCTGGTGAACGCCGCCACGGTGGACGCCACGGTGCTGACGGGCGGTGCGGGGAGCATCCGGGCGGAGATTGCGGCGGAGCGGTCGGACGTACGCAGCGTGGTGTTCGAACTGCGCGGACCGCGCGACGTCACGCACACGGACGACGGGCCGCCGTTCTCGCTGTTCGGCGACGACGACGCGGCGGCGGCGGACTACGCGGGCAGCGCGCTGCCGAACGGTGCCTACACGCTGACGGCGCGGCCCTACGACGGGCGTAGCGGCGGCGGCGATGCGCTGGCGGCGGCGTCGGTCGCCTTCACGGTGACGGGCAGCCACGCGGCGCCGGCGGCGCCGGTGACCGGGTTCACGCTGCTCGACGCGGCGGACGCGGCGTCGGACGCCGACCTCGGCACGCTCGCCGACGGCGCGACGCTGGACCTGTCGTCGTCGACCACGGGGGCGGTGACGGTCCGCGCGGACCTGGCGGCGCGTCGCGCCGACGTCGGGAGCGTGGTGTTGGAGCTGCGCGGGCCGCGCAATTTCGACCGGACGGTGGACGCCGGGGCGCCGTGGCGCCTGTTCGGTGCGGGCGGCAACACGCTGCCGAACGGGAGCTACACGCTGACGGCGCGGGCGTACACGGGGGCCGGCGGCACGGGCGACGCGCTGCCGGTGACGACGGTGACGTTCACGGTGACGGGCAGCCACGCCGCGGGCGCGGCGCCGGTGACGGGCTTCACGCTGGTGGACGCGGCGGGCGGCCTGCCGGATCCGGATCTGGGCGCGGTGGCGGACGGGGCCACGGTAGACCTTTCGGCCACTGGGGGCTGGGCGAGCGTGCGCGCGGAGCTGGCGGCGCGTCGGCCGGACATGCGGAGCGTGGTGCTGGCGCTACGCGGGCCGCGCAAGGCGGACCGCACGGTGCGCGCGGCGGAGGCGCCGGTGAGCCTGTTTGGCGCCGCCGGCGGCGACTACGTCGCGGGGGCGTTTCCCGACGGTGCGTACACGCTGACGGCGCGTCCCCTGGCGTGGAGCGCCGAGCGCTCGTACGGGTTCGCCCGCGGCGCGGCGGGGTGGACGGAGTACGGCGGCACGTGGCGCGCGGCGAACGGCGTCTACCGGGCCGCTGTCGTCGGCGAAAGCAAGGCCGTGCTCGACGGCTTCGAGGCGGCGGACGTGGTGCTCGAGGCGGACGTCCGGCTGACGTCTGGCAGCGGCAACGCCGGAGTGATCTTCCGGGTCGGCGATCCGCAGCCCGGGCGGGACGCCTTCCGCGGCTACTACGCGGGCGCGGGCACCGACTCGACGCTGGTGCTCGGGCGGATGGACGACGGAGTCTGGCGGGAGCTGGGGAGCGCGGCGCTGGTCTACGAGGCGGAGCGCTGGTACCGGCTGCGGGTGGTGGCGGCGGGCTCGGCGATCGGCGTCCACGTCGACGGCGCGCTGCTGGTCGAGGTCGAGGACGACACCTACGCCAGCGGGTCCGTCGGGCTGCGCAGCTGGCGCGCGGCCGCGGAGTGGGACAACGTGACGGTCGGCCGGCTGGACGGGGATCCGGCCGTGGCGCTGCCGGAGACGACGGTGGCGTTCACGCTGACCGGGGGGTACGCGAGCCCGGTGACGGGGTTCACGCTGCTCGATGCGGCGGACGGGGCGTTGGACGCCGACCTCGGCACGCTCGCCGACGGCGCGACGCTGGACCTGTCGTCGACGACCACGGGGGCGGTGACGGTCCGCGCGAACCTGGCGGCCTGGCGCACCGACGTCGGGAGCGTGGTGTTCGAGCTGCGCGGGCCGCGCAACTTCGACCGGACGGTGGACGCCGGGAGGCCGTGGCGCCTGTTCGGTGCGGGCGGCAACACGCTGCCGAACGGGAGCTACACGCTGACGGCGCGGGCGTACACGGGGGCCGGCGGCACGGGCGACGCGCTGCCGGTGACGACGGTGACGTTCACGGTGACGGGCAGCCACGACGCGGCCGCGGTGACGGGCTTCACGCTGGTGGACGCGGCGGGCGGCCTGCCGGATCCGGATCTGGGCGCGCTGGCGGACGGGGCGACGGTGAACCTTTCGGCGACGGGGGGTTGGGCGAGCGTGCGCGCGGAGCTGGCGGCGCGGCGCCCGGACGTGACGGGCGTGGTGCTCGCGCTGCGCGGGCCCTGGGAGGCGGACCGCACGGTGCTCGCGGAGGCGCCGGTGAGCCTGTTCGGCGATGCCGGCGGCGACTACGTCGCGGGGGCGTTTCCCGACGGTGCGTACACGCTGACGGCGCGTCCCCTGGCGGGGAGCGCCTACGGGTTCACCGGCGGCGCGGCGGGGTGGACGGAGTACGGCGGCACGTGGCGCGCGGCGAACGGCGTCTACCGGGCCAGCGGCGGCGGCGAAAGCAAGGCCGTGCCCGACGGCTTCGAGGCGGCGGACGTGCTGGTCGAGGCGGACGTGCGGCTGACGTCTGGCAGCGGCAATGCCGGGGTGATCTTCCGGGTCGGCGATCCGCAGCCCGGGCGGGACGCCTTCCGCGGCTACTACGCAGGCGCGGGCAGCAATTCGACGGTGGTGCTCGGAAGGATGGACGACGGAGTTTGGCAGGAGCTGGGGAGCGCGGCGCTGGGTTACGAGGAAGGCCGCTGGTACCGGCTGCGGGTGGTCGCGGCGGGCTCGGCGATCGGCGTCCACGTCGACGGCGCGCTGCTGCTCGAGGTCGAGGACGACACCTACGCCAGCGGGTCCGTCGGGCTGCGCAGTTCGCGCGCGGCTGCGGAGTGGGACAACGTGACGGTCGTCCGGCTGGACGGGGGTCCGGCCGCAGTGCTGCCGGAGACGACGGTGGCGTTCACGGTGACGGGAGGCCACCCGAGAGTGGTGACGGGCTTCACGCTGGTGGACGCTGCGGGCGGTCTGCCGGATCCGGATTTGGGCGCGCTGGCGGACGGGGCGACGGTGAACCTTTCGGCGATGGGGGGCTGGGCGAGCATCCGCGCGGAGCTGGCGGCTCGGCGCCCGGGCGTGACGGGCGTCGTGCTGGCGCTGCGCGGCCCGCGCAAGGCGGACCACACGGCGCTCGCGGAGGCGCCGGTGAGCCTGTTCGGCGCCGCCGGCGGCGACTACGTCGCGGGGGCGTTCCCCGACGGCGCGTACACGCTGACAGCACGCCCCCGGGTGTGGAGCGCCGAGCGCACCTACGGGTTCCCCGACGGCGCGGCGGCGTGGACGGAATACGGTGGCGCATGGACCGTGGAAAGTGGCGTCTACGGGGCCGGCGCCAGCGGCGGCGAAAGCAAGGCCGTGCCCGACGACTTCGAGGCGGCGGACGTGCTGGTCGAGGCTGACGTCCGGCTGACGTCTGGCAGCGGCAATGCCGGGGTGATCTTCCGGGTCGGCGATCCGCAGCCCGGGCGGGACGCCTTCCGCGGCTACTACGCGGGCGCGGGCAGCGATTCGACGGTGGTGCTCGGAAGGATGGACGGCGGGAGCTGGCAGGAGTTGGGGAGCGCGGCGCTGGTCTACGAGGAAGGCCGCTGGTACCGGCTGCGGGTGGTGGCGGCGGGCTCGGCGATCCGCGTCCACGTCGACGGCGCGCTGCTGCTCGAGGTCGAGGACGACACCTACGCCAGCGGATCCGTCGGTTTGCGGAGTTCGCGCGCGGCCGCGGAGTGGGACAACGTGACGGTCGGCCGGCTGGGCGGGGATCCGGCCGCGGCGCGGCCGGAGACGACGGTGGCGTTCACGGTGACGGGGGGCGTGCCGAGGGTAGTGACGGGGTTCACGCTGATCGATGCGGGCGGGCCGGCGCCGGACGTGGACGTCATGGCCATCGCGGACGGTGCGACGCTGAGCTTCGCGGATCTGGAGACGGACGAGCAGAGCGTCCGCGCCGAACTGGCGGAGCCGGGGCTGGCGGGTAGCGTGCGGTTGGAACTGCGGGGCCCGGTTTCGGTGACGCGCACAGCGGACGCCGCCCCCTACCTGCTGTTCGGCGGCGCCGGCGACGACGTCTTCGGCGGGGCGCTGCCGGACGGGACCTACAGGCTGACGGCGCGGCCGTTCACGGAGGCCGGGGGCGGCGGCGACGCGCTGCCGGAGACGACGGTGACGTTCACGGTGACGGACAGCCCGCAGCCGCAGACGCGGGTGACGGGATTTACGCTGATCGATGCGGCGGGCGGGCCGCCGGACCCGGACATCGGCCCGCTCCCGGAGGACGGCACAGTGTACCTACCCGGCTCCGGAGGGGGCGAGTACGGCATCCGGGCCGATGTCGACGATCTCACGGGGATCGGCAGCATCCGGCTGCGGCTCTCGGGACCGGTGACGGCGAATCGGATCGAGCCCAACGACGGGTCGCCGTTTACCGTGTTCGGGGACGATTGGAGGGCCGGGGACATCCGGGGCCGGCGGCTGCCCCTGGGGCGCTACTATCTGGAGGCGACACCGCTCGCCGGTCGGAACGGCGGCGCGAGAGGGACGATGCAGACGGTCGTGTTCACGGTGGGGGAGCCGCCGTTGGACATCGCCCCGGTGAGCGGGTTCACTCTGGTGAACGCGGGCGCTGTGCCGGACGCGGACGTGGGTGCCCTGGTGAACGCCGCCACGGTGGACGCCACGGTGCTGACGGGCGGTGCGGGGAGCATCCGGGCGGAGATCGCGGCGGAGCGGTCGGACGTACGCAGCGTGGTGTTCGAACTGCGCGGACCGCGCGACGTCACGCACACGGACGACGGGCCGCCGTTCTCGCTGTTCGGCGACGACGACGCGGCGGTGGCGGCGGACTACGCGGGCAGGGCGCTGCCGAACGGTGCCTACACGCTGACGGCGCGGCCCTACGACGGGCGTAGCGGCGGCGGCGATGCGCTGGCGGCGGCGTCGGTCGCCTTCACGGTGACGGGCAGCCACGCGGCGACGGCGGCGCCGGTGACGGGCTTCACGCTGCTCGACGCGGCGGACGCGGCGTCGGACGCCGACCTCGGCACGCTCGCCGACGGTGGGACGCTGGACCTGTCGTCGTCGACGACGGGGGCGGTGACGATCCGCGCGGACCTGGCGGCGCGTCGCGCCGACATCGGGAGCGTGGTGTTCGAGCTGCGCGGGCCGCGCGACTTCGACCGGACGGTGGATGCCGGGGCGCCGTGGCGCCTGTTCGGTCCGGGCGGCAACACGCTGCCGAACGGGAGCTACACGTTGACGGCGCGGGCGTACACGGGGGCCGGCGGCACGGGCGACGCGCTGCCGGTGACGACGGTGACGTTCACGGTGACGGGCAGCTACGACGCGGCCGCGGGGGCGGTGACGGGCTTCACGCTGGTGGACGCGGCGGGCGGTCTGCCGGATCCGGATCTGGGCGCGCTGGCGGACGGGGCCACGGTGAACCTTTCGGCGGCGGGGGGCTGGGCGAGCATCCGCGCGGAGCTGGCGGCGCGGCGGCCGGACGTGAGGAGCGTCGTGCTGGCGCTGCGCGGGCCGCGCGAGGCGGACCGCACGGTGCCCGCGGAGGCGCCGGTGAGCCTGTTTGGCGACGCTGGCGGCGACTACGTCGCGGGGGCGTTCCCCGACGGTGCGTACACGCTGACGGCGCGTCCCCTGGCGGGGAGCGCCGAGCGCTCGTACGGGTTCGCCAGCGGCGCGGCGGGGTGGACGGAGTACGGCGGCGCATGGACCGTGGATAGTGGCGTCTATGGGGCCGGCGGCGGCGAAGGCGAGAGCAAGGCGGCGCTCGACGGCTTCGAGGCGGCGGACGTGGTGCTCGAGGCGGACGTCCGGTTGACGTTCGGCAGCGGCAACGCCGGGGTGATCTTCCGGGTCAGCGATCCGCGGCTCGGGCGGGACGCCTTCCGCGGCTACTACGCGGGTGCGGGCAGCGACTCGACGCTGCTGCTCGGGCGGATGGACGACGGAGTCTGGCAGGAGCTGGGGAGCGCGGCGCTGGTCTACGAGGCGGAGCGCTGGCATCGGCTGCGGGTGGTCGCGGCGGGCTCGGCGATCCGCGTCCACGTCGACGGCGCGCTGCTGGTCGAGGTCGAGGACGACACCTACGCCAGCGGATCCGTCGGGCTGCGCAGCTCGCGCGCGGCCGCGGAGTGGGACAACGTGACGGTCGGCCGGCTGGGCGGGGATCCGGACGCGGCGCTGCCGGAGACGACGGTGGCGTTCACGGTGGCAGGCGTAACCTCGAGCGTGTTGACCGGGTTCACGCTGCTTGATGCGGCGGACGGGGCGTCGGACGCCGACCTAGGCACGCTCGCCGACGGTGGGACACTGGACCTGTCGTCGTCGACCACCGGGGCGGTGACGATCCGCGCGGACCTGGCGGTGGGTCGCACCGATATCGGGAGCGTGGTGTTGGAGCTGCGCGGGCCGCGCAACTTCGACCGGACGGTGGACGCCGGGACGCCGTGGCGCCTGTTCGGTGCGGGCGGCAACACGCTGCCGAACGGGAGCTATACGCTGACGGCGCGGGTGTACACGGGGGCCGGCGGCACGGGCGACACGCTGTCGGTGACGACGCTGATGTTCACGGTGACGGGCAGCTACGCGGCGGACGCTGCGGCGGTGACGGGCTTCACGCTGGTGGACGCGGCGGGCGGCCTGCCGGATCCGGATCTCGGCGCGCTGGTCGACGGGGCGACGGTGAACCTTTCGGCGACGGGGGGCTGGGCGAGTATCCGCGCGGAGCTGGCGGCGCGGCGCCCGGACGTGAAGGGCGTCGTACTGGCGCTGCGCGGGCCGCGCAAGGCGGACCGCACGGTGCCCGCGGAGGCGCCGGTGAGCCTGTTCGGCGATGCCGGCGGCGACTACGTCGCGGGGGCGTTCCCCGACGGCGCGTACACGCTGACGGCGCGTCCCCTGGCGGGGAGCGCCGAGCGCACCTACGGGTTCACCGACGGCGCGGCGGGGTGGACGGAGTACGGCGGCGCATGGACCGTGGACAGTGGCGTCTACGGGGCCGGCGGCGGCGAAGGCGAGAGCAAGGCGGCGCTCGACGGCTTCGAGGCGGCGGACGTGCTGGTCGAGGCGGACATCCGGCTGACGTCCGGTAGCGGCAACGCCGGGGTGATCTTCCGGGTCAGCGATCCGCAGCCCGGGCGGGACGCCTTCAGCGGCTACTACGCGGGCGCGGGCAGCGATTCGACGGTGGTGCTGGGGCGGATGGACGGCGGGGCTTGGCAGGAGCTGGGGAGCGCGGCGCTGGGTTACGAGGAAGGCCGCTGGCACCAGCTGCGGGTGGTCGCGGCGGGCTCGGCGATCCGCGTCCACGTCGACGGCGCGCTGCTGGTCGAGGTCGAGGACGACACCTACGCCAGCGGATCCGTCGGGCTGCGCAGCTCGCGCGCGGCCGCGGAGTGGGACAACGTGACGGTCGTCCGGCTGGATGGGGATCCGGCCGCGGTGCTGCCGGAGACGACGGTGGCGTTCACGGTGGCAGGCGTAACCTCGAGCGTGTTGACCGGGTTTACGCTGCTCGATGCGGCGGACGGGGCGTCGGACGCCGACCTCGGCACGCTCGCCGACGGCGGGACACTGGACCTGTCGTCGTCGACCACGGGGGCGGTGACGATCCGCGCGGACGTGGCGGCGGGTCGCACCGATGTCGGGAGCGTGGTGTTCGAGCTGCGCGGGCCGCGCAACTTCGACCGGACGGTGGATGCCGGGACGCCGTGGCGCCTGTTCGATCCGGGCGGCAACACGCTGCCGAACGGGAGCTATACGCTGACGGCGCGGGTGTACACGGGGGCCGGCGGCACGGGCGACGCGCTGTCGGTGACGACGCTGACGTTCACGGTGACGGGCAGCTACGCGGCGGACGCGGCGGCGGTGACGGGCTTCACGCTAGTGGACGCGGCGGGCGGCCTGCCGGATCCGGATTTGGGCGCGCTGGCGGACGGGGCGACGGTGGACCTTTCGGCCAACGGGGGCTGGGCGAGCATCCGCGCGGAGCTGGCGGCGCGGCGGCCGGACGTGAAGGGTGTGGTGCTGGCGCTGCGCGGGCCGCGCAAGGCGGACCGCATGGTGCGCGCGGAGGCGCCGGTGAGCCTGTTCGGCGATGCCGGCGGCGACTACGTCGCGGGGGCGTTCCCCGACGGCGCGTACACGCTGACGGCGCGTCCGCTGGCGTGGAGCGTCGAGCGCACCTACGGGTTCGCCAGCGGCGCGGCGGGGTGGACGGAGTACGGCGGGGCATGGACCGTGGACAGTGGCGTCTACGGGGCCGGCGGTAGCGAAGGCGAAAGCAAGGCGGTGCTCGACAGCTTCGAGGCGGCGGACGTGCTGGTCGAGGCGGACCTCCGGCTGACGTCTGGCAGCGGCGATGCCGGGGTGATCTTCCGGGTCAGCGATCCGCGGCCCGGGCGGGACGCCTTCCGCGGCTACTACGCGGGCGCGGGCAGCAACTCGAGGGTAGTGCTGGGGCGGATGGACGACGGGGTTTGGCGGGAGCTGGGGAGAGCGACGCTGGTCTACGAGGAAGGCCGCTGGTACCGGCTGCAGGTGATGGCGGCGGGATCTGCGATCGGCGTCCACGTCGACGGCGCGCTGCTGGTCGAGGTCGAGGACGACACCTACGCCAGTGGATCCGTCGGGCTGCGCAGCTCGCGCGCGGCTGCGGAGTGGAACAACGTGACGGTCGTCCGGCTGGACGGGGATTCGGCCGCGGCGCTGCCGGAGACGACGGTGGCGTTCACGGTGGCCAGTCCGGCCGAGCCGGAGGTGACCGGTCCGAGGGCGTTCACGGTCCGGGAAGGCGACACGGTCGTGGCGACCCTGTCGGCGACGGACGCCGATACCGATGCGGCGGACCTGACGTGGTCGATTCCCGCGGGCGCGGCCGGAGGCGCGGACCGGGACAGATTCACGCTCACGCCAGTGGGTGTGTTGTCGCTGTCGCAGGGGAAGGATTTCGAGTTGCCGGACGACGCCGATGGAGACGGGTCTTACCGGGTCACGGTGCAGGTCAGCGACGGCGCGCTGACGGCGACGGCGGATGTGACCGTGGTCTTGGCGAACGTCAACGAGCCACCGACGGCGAACGCCGGTCAGGACCAGTCCGCGGACGCAGGTACGGCTGTGACGCTCCACGGTTCGGGGAGCGATCAGGATGCCGGCGACACGCTGACCTACACCTGGACGCAGACTGGCGGGACGGTCGTGGCGCTGTCGGACCCGGCGTCGTCGTCGCCGACATTCACGGCGCCTGACGAGAGCGGAGCGTTCGCCGTGACCTTCACGCTGCGGATCACCGACGCAGGCGGTCTGTACGACGAGGACGCGGTGACGGTGACGGACAACGACACGACACGCTTCGAGGTAACGGCGCATCCCGAGACCGTCGAGGAAGGCGGCGCGGCGAGGGTCACGGTAGCGATAACAAACGGGGTGACGTTCGCGTCGGACCGGACGGTGACGCTGTCGGTGACGGGGCTCGATGCCAGCGAGTACCGGCTCGCGTCGACGATGCTCGATCTGCCAGCGGGCGCGGCGTCGGTGACCTCGACGTTCGAGGTGCTCGAGGACGGGTTGGCGGAGGCCGCGGAGACGGCGGAGATCCAGGCTGCGGTGGCCGGAGAAGCGATAGGCAGCGTGTCGGTGGAGGTGGTGGACGCGGGCCCGCCGCCGTCGCTGTCTGGCGTGCCGCAGGTCGGGAGCGTCCTGCAGGCGCTGGTCGGCGATGCCGCGCCGGCAGTGGAGTGGTACGAGTGGCTGCGCGACACGGAGCCGATCCCCGGGGCGACGGCGGCGACCTATGCGCTCGTTGCGGCGGACGCCGGCGCAGCCCTGTCGGTGCGGATCAACGTGCGTGGCCGCTGGCGCACGAGCGCGCCGACGGTCGCGGTGTGGCCGGCGCCGGCGAACGCGCCGCCGGCGGTGGGCGAGGAGGTATTGCTGGCGACGACGATGACGCTCGAGACGCACTTCTCGCACAAGCAGGTAACCGGCTACTCGCGGCTGGCGGGTCGCGAGTTCGGCACGGTGGACGCGGCGGCGTTGGGGGCGGAGCGCGAACTGAGCCTGTTCGTGGTGAACGACGTCGGCCTGTTCGGGATGGCGGCGGATCCGGCGATCGAGGACGCCACGGACCTGACGGCATACTGGGACGGACACGCGATAGGGGCGCTGGAGCTGTCGAACGGACGCCGCTACTGGGTGGCGCCGACGACTCAGCCGCGGGAAGAGTACAGCCGCTACAAGGGGGGCGCGTCGGACGGCGTGCGGGTGGCCGTGTCGCTGCGGCGGCCGCTGCCGGCGGCGACGGTTGCGGCGATGTCGGCGCGCGTGGCCGAGGGCTCCGCGGCCGCTTTCCGGGTGGAGCTCGACCGGCCGCTCTGGTTGACGCGAGAGGTCTCGTTGTCGGTGACGGAGACGGGGTCGATGCTTGCGGACGTAGCGCCCACGTCGGTGCGTTTCGAGGCGGGTGCGAGGAGCGCGACCGTCACCCTGGCGACGGCGGACGACGCCGTGGTGGAGGGCGCTGGCACGGTGACGGTGACGCTCGCGGCCGGGTCGGGGTACGTGCTCGGCGAGACGGCGACGGCGGTGCTGACCGTGGAGGACGACGACGCGGCGACGTTTGCCGTGTCGCTGGTGCCGGAGGAGATCGACGAGGGCGGCAGCGCGGTGCTGACGGTGGCGCTCGCGAATGGGGTGACGTTCGCACGGGAGCAGTCGATTGCGCTGTCGGCGACGGGTTCGGCGACACCCGCGGACTACGGGCTGGCGCCTTCGACGCTGGCGCTGGCGACTGGCGCCGGGTCGGCTACGGCCACGCTGACGGCGTTGGCGGACGTGCACGCCGAGGACGCCGAGACGGTGACGGTGACGGCGACGCACGATGGTGCAGCGGTCGGCTCGGCGATGGCCACGATCCGCGCCAACGATGCACCGCCACCGCTGGTGGCTACGGTGTCGGCGGACGCGGCGACGGTGACCGAAGGTTCGACGGCGGCGTTCACGGTGGTATTGGATGCGCCCGCGCGGGCGCCGCTGTCGGTGGCGGCGACTGTGTCGGAAACGCGCGCGGTGCTGTCGGGTCGGGTGCCGACGCGGATCGAGTTCGCGGTCGGCGAGCGCCAGAAGAGGCTCGCGCTGGCGACGGTGGACGACGCCGTGGTGGAGGGCGCTGGCACGGTGACGGTGACGCTCGCGGCCGGGTCGGGGTACGTGCTCGGCGAGACGGCGACGGCGGTGCTGACCGTGGAGGACGACGACGCGGCGACGTTCTCGATGACGGCGGCACAGGACGAGATCGAGGAGGGCGGCGGAACTTCCGTGACGGTCACGGTCGAGGGCGGGGTGACCTTCGCGGAGGAGCAGTCGATCGCGCTGTCGATGGGTGGCACGGCGGCGGCGGACGATTACGAGCTGTCCGCGAACCCGTTGACGCTCGTGGCCGGTGCGACCTCGGTCGCGGCCACGCTGACGGCGCTGGACGATGCGGCGCAGGAGCCCCGCGAGACGGTGACGGTGACGGCGACGCACGATGGTGTGGCGGCCGGCCTGGTGACGGTGGCGATCCGGGCCAGCGACATCCCGTCTGACGACGCCACGCTGTCACGGCTGGAACTGACGAATGTGGACTTCGGAACCTTCGACCCGGGCCGGCAGAGCTATGCGGCGGAGGTGGCGGCCGACGTGGAGACGACCACGGTGACGGCGACCCCGAACGACGCGGGTGCGAGCGTCGAGGTCGCCGACCGGTTCGGCAGTACGCTGGACGCGCACCGCACGGTGACGCTGGCGCTGGGCAGCAACGAGATCGCGGTGACCGTCACCGCGGAGGACGGCGCGACGGTGCGCATTTATACGGTGTCCGTGGCGCGCTCGTTCCAGCGCGCCTGGGGCGAGCGCGTGCCCGAGCGGGACATCGCATTGGGCCCGAACCCGTCGGGCATCTGGTCGGACGGCGAGACGTTATGGGCCGTCACCGACTTTCGGGTCGGGCAGGTCTCGGCGTACGTGCTGTCGGACGGCACGCGGCTGCCGGCGCGGGACATCCGACTGCGGGGCGGCAGCGGCTTCCCGGCGGGGTTGTGGTCGGACGGCGCGACGCTGTGGGTGGCAGACTACAACGGCGGGGTGACGGCACAGCGGCTGTCGGACGGCACGCGGCTGCCGGCAGCGGACCTGGACGGGGAGGCGCTGGCGGCGGCGGGCAACCATCAGCCGACCGGGCTGTGGTCGGACGGCGCGACGGTATGGGTGGCGGACTATGGGGCGTGGAAGGTATTCGCCTACCGGCTGTCGGACAAGGCGCGGCTGCCGGAGCGGGAGTTCGACCTGTTCGAGGCGGACAGTGCGCAGCTAACCCCGTTCGGTTTATGGTCGGACGGTCGCACGGCGATGGTGTCGGGGTCCCTGCGGGACAGGGTGTTGGGCTATCGGCTGGCGGACGGCGCGCTGCGCCCGGGCCTGCTACTGGAAATGACGGGCAGTGGCAGCCCGTTGGGCCTGTGGTCGGACGGCCGGACGCTGTGGGTGGTGGACGACCGGGACCACCGGGCGCATGCGTACGCGGTGCCGGGGCTGGGCGGCGAACGGGTGGGGCAGACGTTCCCGATCAGGGCGACCCAGCGCGCGCAGGGGGTGCCGGCTGCGGCGGTTGGCGGGTTGGCCGTGCCGATCGCGGATGCGGCCCTGCGTGCTCGCATCGCGGCGGCGCTGGGCAAGCCGGTGGATGCGGTGGTCGGTGAGCGGGAGCTTGCGGCGCTGACGTCGCTGGACGCGCGCGGTGCCGGTGTGGCGGATCTGGCGGGCCTTGAGTACGCGGTCAACCTGATGGCGCTGGATATCGGGGCGAACCCGCTGGCCGACCTGCGGTCGCTGGCAGCGCTCCCGGCGCTCGAGGTGCTGATTCTGGATGGCGTGGCGGCGGACCTGTTGCCGGTAGCGGCCTTGACGGGGCTGCGGCGCCTGTCCCTCCGTGGCGCCGGGGTCGAGGACGTGGGGATCCTCCTCGGCCTGACGGAGCTCGAGGCGCTTGACCTCGGCGACAACCGCATCGCGGACCTGGCGCCGCTGGAGGGCCTGCCTGGCCTCGTGGCGTTGCGAGCGGACGGCAACCCCCTTGCGGAAGCTCCCGGGCACGATGTGCCGCGCACCTGGAAGCGCTCGCAGGGCGGCGGCACGCGGGAACCGGCACCCCGGTCTTCTGGCCGATGAAGCCTCGCCGACCGTCGCTCGCGACGACCCTTGGGGGCGCGCCCAAAGAGGCGGTTCTGCAACTTCGTTGTCAAGCGACATCAGGAACTGCCCCCTTGGCGACACGAAAACTGACCCCCTGGCGGCTGGCAGAGGCGGCGTCTTCCTGCACGAAACGCCGCGCGGATCGCGCCGGCCGCTGCCCCTTCGGAACGTGCGCGAAAGCGTTGCGGACTAAGTGCACGTCTAGGAGTCTGCGCCGTGGAAAAATTCAGCGCCAACAGATCCCACTGATGGGCATAAACAAAGCCCAACACGGCTTCAGTTCTCCACAATGAGGTCAATACTCTGTAGGGATTGGACCCGTTCTCCCACCGCCATGCACTGAAAGCGTCCTACAGCGCAGACTTGCATGGAACAATCTCGTAACTGCTGATCTTCGGGGCGAGAGCGGTCCGTTCTCAAACGGCTTGTTCCGCCGGCACGAGCGCCAGGTCGAAGTGCCGCGCTTGGCGCTGCAGGTGTTTGATCTGGCGGTCGCGGCACTCCGTCTCCATGGCCGCCAAGTCGCGCTCGATGTATTCCTCGCCGCGGGTCAGCATGGCATATCAGCCGGGCCAGTTGATGGGCGGTGGCCTTGACCGCCTTGGCAGAGTCCATGCGCGAGAGGCGTCGGCGACGTGCCGCGCCGATGGTGGTCTTGCTGTTGCGGGCGGTACTTGCGGCCATGCGCAACGCCTGGCCGACCCGGTTGGCCTGCCTGGTCGGCCGCCCAGGCGCTTGTCGCCGCTGATGGTCGTGCCGGGCGCCAAGCCCAGCCACGAGCAGAAGTGGGCCGCCGTGGCAAAGCGCGACAGGTCCGCGCCGACCTCCGCGGCGACCGTCAGAGCCGTCTCCACGCCCACGGTCGGAATCGCGGTCAAGTCCGCCCCCAGCATCCGCTGCAGCCGTTCCCGCAGGAGGCGCTCGCGGGCACTCCGCGCCGCCGCGGACGGCTCCTTCGCCGCCCCGTCCCGCGCCTGCCCGTCGAGTTCGGCGTCGACGCGCGCCGCGCACGCCTCGATCTGGCTTTGCAGCATGTCGTGACGGGCCAGCGCCTGTTCCAGGGCAAACAGGTGCTCGTCGCGCCAGTTGCCTCGCAAGCTGGCCGCGATGGTCGCCTCGTCGGCCTTGCAGCGACCGTCCCGGTACCGCGCCAGCGCCGCCCCGTCCCGCTCGCCCGCAACGATGGCGCGCACAATCAACTGGCCGGTCTTGCCCATGATGTCGCTCAGCACATTGTCCAACTGAACGTTCATTTGCGTCAGCGCCTTTTGCATGTGTTGCACCGCGCGGCTGCGGTCACGGATGAGTTGGCCGCGCTGGCGGACATAGGAGCGCATCGGACACAGCGCGTCCGGCGCCCGGAACGCGCCCCGCAACAGCCCGTAGCTCATGAGTTGCCGGATCCATTGGCAGTCCAGCACGTCGCTCTTGCGCCCGCTCACCTGCTTGGTCGCCCGCGGGTTCACCAGCTGCACATCGAAACCCGCCCGCTCGAGCACCTCGAACACCGGGATCCAGTACACCCCCGTGGACTCCATCGCCACTTGCCGAACCCCGCACGCGCCAAGCCATTCGGCCATCGCCTCCAGATCGCCCGTAAACGTCCCGAAGTTGCGCACCAGCATCAAGAGCACCAGAATATCTCTCGAATAGCGAGATTTTTGCGGTAATTCGGGCCCCCACCCCACCGCCCTGGCGGCCCGTGCCGAATCGACAGTGTGGGCCGGTCGGGCCGAGCGAGCGAAGCCACGATCACGTGGTGGCAGCGCGGGGGCTGGCGGTCGCACGGCCGGCGGCGGTGCCATCCGCCGAGGTCGAGGCTTTATCTGGTGCGAGCGCCGCCGACCATGACGCACATCATCACTACGCGCTGCGCCAAGTCGAAGCCTTGCGAGAGGTCCTCTACGCGCGCCGCGTTTGCGTGTCGTCCGCGCACGACACGCCGGTCATTAGTCCATCGTCGCATCCGCTCTTATGCCGAGTGTGCCGACTGGTGCGCCCGCAGCCATCTCGCCCCCGAGAAGCGAGAGCGCCGGCTCGAACGGGCCGATGCCTGGGACCCAGAGTCTGCAGGCAGTTCTATCCCGATCGGCCGGAGGCGTCCGCCACGGATCGTCCACGCCGGCCCCACTCAGCCCCGACACCTCTTTCTCATCCTGGTTGTCGCGGACGCGTGTCATCCTGCTTGACGCTCTACAGGCGTCCCTCAGGGCGTCCGTCGCGAGCCCGAGAGCGACCTCTATATAGCGTGCGCGACGGCACTCCTCGACACCACGAGTCAGCGGACACGCTGCCCGTCGCCGCGCCAGCGAAGTGCCCGGCCGTCAGGGCACACTTCGTCACAGCGTCCGTTTGCCACCCGAATGCCTGCGGCGGTGACCGTCTCGACGCACGGCCCTTCTTGCCCCCATCCCCATCTACGCGAAGGCACGTCACCGGCACGCCATCTTCCGCGACCGGCTTTGCCGCCGTGCCGTCACTCGACCGGGGCGGCCCTCCGTTCCATAGCCTGCTCCAGCAGTACCCGGCGCCAGCCGCGAAGCAGGCCGCGCGGTATCGACTCGATGGTCACCTCGAAGGTCAACGTGACCGACAGGCCGTCTTCATCGGTCGCGGTCACCGTGATGGTCACCGCGCCTTCGCGGCCGTCCTCGTTCGAAGCCAAGGTCAGTGTGTCTCCGTCGACGGTCCCGGTGGCCAGCGTCGGATCGCTTGATCCTGCGAAATAGGTGAGCGCGCCCCCGCCGGACGCCGCGAACAGCGCGGACAGGTCAATACGCGCTGCGTCGCCCTCCGCAGCCAAGGTGGTGCGCGACGGCGTGTCCGTCACCTCCGGAGGAGCCTTGAATAGCACGAGAGTCCCGCCGACCGTGGTGGTCATCCCCTGGAAGCACCGGTACATGCCCAGCACGCCGCAACGCGTGTCCGGCACGGCCGGCGCCGCCGCCGTGACCCGCGTCGCGCCGCCCGCGTTCTGCGTAACGGCTATGGGAGTGCCGGCGGTCATACCTGCAGGTACGAGGGCTGTACCGGGCGACAGCGTCCCATTGACCGCTGACAGCGCGGCGCGCATCGCGAACGGTGCGCCTTCCCGCACGCGCGCCACGACCCTCGCCGGGCCCCGTGCCGACAGCGCACCGTCCGTACGCACGAGCTCCAGCTGCAGCGTGAACGGCGCACCGGGGTTGTCCTGCAGCTGCACTTCACCGAGCGCCCCAAGTCCCGCGAACATGCCCTCGGGCAGGGACGTCAAGGCATTGCCAGACAAGTCTAGCGAGGTCAGACCGGCGAGGCCGGACAGATCGCCGACCTGCAGCGCCCCCAGATCGGTATTCGCAAGATCCAGCTCCGACCGCGCGGCCAAGTCCGTCCCGGACACCGCTTCGCACGGCAGCGATCTGCGCAGCGCGTTGCGCACTTGCCGGGTACGGTCGCATACCCCCTCGTTAATCGTCACACGCACCGTGGCAATGCCCAACCCGAAGTCCTGCATCTGGGCCTCCGTCTCCTGCAGGGTCACGGTAAAGCTCTCGCGGGGCGGCTCGATGTCCGTGTCGTCGCGAATCGCGATGCCGATGTCCGCCTCGGTGGCGCCCGCCGCGATCGTGACCTCGCCGTCCATGCCGTCGTGATCGGTAGCGTCCGCGTCGGGGGTGGCGGGGTCGGCGTCCACGCCGAGGACGTAACGGACGGTCGCCGCCTCGCGCGGGCGGTTGAGCGCGACCCTGAGCGTCGCCGTACTGCCCTCGGCTACGGACACCTCCGCACTGGCGAACGACACCTCGTACCCGACCGACACTTCGAAACTCTGGCTCACGCGCAGGCGCCGATTGTCCACGGCCGTCACCGTGACCGTCGTCCCGCCATGCGCGATGCCCTCGACCGTCACGACGCTGCCGTCCACCGCAACGGTCGCCACCGACACGTCGGCCGACTCCGCTTCGAAGGTCATGGTGCGGCCCTCGGGATCGCGGAAGTGCTCTGCCGCGTCTATGCCGACGCTGCCTGCCAGCTCCAGGACCTGCGCCCCGATCGGCTCCGTCACTACAGGCGGCCGGTTGGCGGAGCCACCGCCTCCACCACCTCCACCTCCTCCCCCGGAGCCACCTCCGCTGCCACCGCCCCGGTCGTTCTCCGTAATCGTCACCCGTACCGTGCCGGAGATCCCGTCGTAGCCCCCGCCCGACGCCTGGTGCGTCAGCGTCACCGCCGGGTCCGTCGAAGTGTCGTCGTCCTCCGCCGCCTCGACGGTGATCGTGTGCGCGTCATCCCAGCGGCCCGGCGTGAATACCAGCCGAGCCTGGTTCAGGCTCAGATCGCCCGATACTCCGGTAACCTGCACCGTCACGTCGGCCGTGGGGACAGTGGCCAACGCGACCGTGTACGTGGCCGTTTGTCCTTCCCGCACCGTGAGCGCCGAGCCGCTGAACACCAGGCTCGGGTCGTTCTCCCGGATCGACACCACCAGATCCGTACGCAACCCCCGATACTCGGCCGCACCCGACGCCCGGTGCGTCAGCGTCACGTCGGGATCCTGCCTGTTGTCGTCGTCGTCCGCCGCCGTCACCTCCACGGCTTGCGGGTCGCGCCAGTCGGCCTGGGTGAACACGAGACTGGTCTTGTCGAGACTCAGGTCGCCCGATACGCCTCCAATCGTCACCGTGACGTCAGCCGTGGGCCGCGTCTGCAGTTCCACCGTGTAGGTGTTGGACTCGGCCTCCACCACGGTCAGCGTATCCGGCACCACCCGCACTCCCGGTATGTCGTCGTCTTCCAAGGCGATCCGGGCGCCTGTTGCGGGTTCGATCCGCAGTTCCGCCACCGTCGTCGAGCCCGTCACCGACAACCTTCTCGCGCCATCCGTCGAGTCGTTGTCGCGCGGCTCCAGCCGGAACACGGCCGTGCCGCTGGTCTCGCCCGCCAGGATCGTCAGCGTCCGCTCCGAGACCCGCTCGTAATCCGTCCCCGGTATCGCCGTGTCGCCCGCCGCACCCACGGTCAGCCGCACTCCCGTGTCCTCGGCGCGCGCCCCGGCGTTCAACGACACGGTCACCGTCACGTTCTCAGGAACGTCCTCGGAGACCGATTCCGGATCCACCGAAAGCGTCACGACGCGAGACGCCGTGTCGTTGTCGGAAAGAGTCAGGGTGGCCGGCTCCACCGTCAGGCCGCTCACTCGCCCGCTCACGGAGATCGTTTCTGCGCCTTCGGCAATCGCATCGTTGTCCGGACGCAGAGTGAACGTCGTCTGCCCGGTGGTCTCATTCGCCGGGACCGCAATCTGCAGCGCCGACACGTTCGCGTAGTCCAGACCTTCCGTCGCGGAATCGGTGGATGCGCCTACCGTAACGGTCACCACCGAAGCCGACGGGCGCGCCCCGGCATCGAGCGAACCCGTCACCACCACATCCGTCGGCATTGCCCCTTCCGATACCGTCGACGGGGCCAGCGACAGGGTCAGTCGTGTCGAGGGCACGTCGTCGTCCACGAGAGCAAGTTCAGCGGAGATAACCGTTAGCCCGGCGACGTCGCCGCTCACGGATATCGTCTCCCTCCCTTCGGCGGTCCGATCATTCGTCGGCCTCAGCGTGAAACGCGCCGTGCCGCTCGTCGAATAGGCCGCAATCGCCAGCGTCAGGTCGTCGACCGTTGCGTAGTCCGTACCCTCCGTCGCCGTGTCGGTGCCGGCACCGACTGCGACGGTTACTGCCGTCGCGCTCGATCGCGGAGCGCGGTCCACCATGCCGGTCACGATCACCGTCTTGGCCTGGCCCGCCTCCGTCACCTCCGTCTGATTCATCGTCAGGCGCACGGACGTGGACAACGTCGCCCCCGTCGTGTTGTTGGTCACTGCCTGATCCGTGATTCCGGCGGCCTTGTTGCCCGCCTCGTCAACGATGGCATTCCGGGTCGGGGGCACGTAATCCACTTCGATTCCCGTCTCCCCGTTCAGAACCGGCATGCTCAGCGTCAACCTCACGGTCGAGCCGACGACGGTGACGCCGGAAACCGAGCGCGTCGTCGCGCCGGTCACCGTGAACGCCGAGGTCGGGACGTTCGCCGCGCCGAGCGCCTCGTCGAACGTCAGTGTCAGCGTCGACCAGTTCACGTTGGCGCTGCCGCTGGTAGCTAACGCCGGCGCGACCGTGTCGACCGCAAACGTCTCGCTGCCGGCTTCGCTCAGGTTCTCCCCGGCGTCCTTGGCGGCATCGGCCGCGACGCTCACCGTGACATTGCCCTCGAAATCAGCGTTCGGGGTCACCCGAATCGTGTAGGTCTTCCCCGTACCGGAAACAGCCGAGCCCGTGCCATTCGTCACGGTGATCTCGTCCGCCATGAGGTCTGTCACCGACTCGGAGAACGTGATCGTAACCGTGAACGGATCCTTGGTCGGATGCGTCGCTCCGCTAGCGATGGACTCGATCGTCGGCGCCGTCGAGTCCAGACTGCGAGAGAAGGCTGACGCGGCGTTGCCGAACCTGTCCAACAACTGCGGCGTGCCCGGCGAATAGCGCACTTCCGCGCCGGCCCCACCCGCCGGGATCGAACGGTCCAGGGTGAGCGTCACCGAGCTGCCGTTCACCGCGACGTCGGTGACGCTTCGGCGCGACCCTTGGACGGTGACCCGAAAAGCGCTCGGCGGCGGAACGGATTGACTGTCGAGCGCCTCGTCGAAGGTCAGAATCAGTTCGGTCAGATCCGCGTCCGCACTATCGAGCGTTGGCCGGACCCCGTCCACCGGGTCATAAAACCAACGGGCTGGAGACGCCGAGTGCGCCAATGAGGCATCCTGATCGTCGCCGTCGCGGATCGTTCCCCCATTTAACGTCAGGCTGTTCGCGGCAATGCTGACGCCGTCTTCGTCCACGTCGCCTTCGGCCACGGTGTAGGCGAACCGGACGACCTCGCCTGCCGTGCTCCGATAGGTCGCCTGCTTCGTTTCACTTCCGACCGTCAGCGCGAGCTGTGGCGTGCCGGTTACAGAGACGCTCTTGTTGAAACGCACGGTCGCCTCGAATACATCGCCGATCGCGTGGCGGCCGCTCCCCGATGTCAATTCTGCCCAGAGTACGCTCGGCGCGCCCGCAACGGTGTCGTTGTCCGCCAGGTTGACGGTGGTCTGCGAGGGGCTTGCCAGCGTCACGCTGCGGGCCGGCGGCTGCCCCAACGTCAACAGCAGCGTTTCGTTGTCGTCGTCCGCAGCGTCGTCGACGGCGTACACAACGAAGGACTCCTCCGTCCTGTCTCCGTCGAACCGGACGAACGACGGGACGCCAAAGTAATCGAAATCCGTGGCGCCCGTGCTGGACATCGCTGTCAGTGGCACCTCGATCGGGCGGGTCGGTGCCCCGCTGAGTTCCACGGTAATGACCGCATCGCTTCCCCCTTCGGTGGCGGTATAGCTCGCGACGCTGAAGGACACGGCAATGTCCGGTGCCTGGCGATAGTCCGACACCCAGGCGCGTGTGCGGTTCAGCGCGCGTACCGCGTCGGCCGGACCGTCCACCAGCCCGGACGGCGCGAGGCCCGCAGTGCCTAAAGGACCGCCGCGAAAAGTGGCATCCGGGTCCGAGAAGTTCTGCAAAGTGTACAGGACTTGGCACCTGTCGCTGTACGCCATGATCGTCCTCCAGCGATTGGTGGGGGCCATCTCGTCGCAATGGATGTAGCCATAAGCGTAAGGGAACGCCGCGCCACTGCACTGGCTTCCGTCGCACGCCACGTAGCGGTCGTGGTGTAAGCCCATGACGTGCCCCAGTTCGTGCGCGAAAGCACGCGAAAAGGCAGAGGCGACGGCGAACGCCCAATCTGGTCGGGAAGAGGCGGTCAGCAGAAACGCCCGTCCGCCACTGTCGCCAGTCCTAAACCGCCGGATCAGCATCACGATGTCCGCAGCCTCGCGGTCGCGCACCCCGTGCACTTCGTCCATGTGGCCGTCAGACGCATGACGAAGGCGATAGATATCCGTAAGGTCATCCTCCTCGGCGTAGTCCGTCTCGGCCACCGCGACCAGATTTACCCGCTGTTTCACGTCGCTCCTGCGGTAGGCGTTGTTGGTCCACGCCACCATCTCGTCGATCCGGTCCTTGATTGCCATGGTCCCGCCTTGGATATACCGGGCGCCGGGTGTGTAAAACACGGCCAAGTCGATCGTCGAGCTCGTATCGGGGGGACAGCGCGCCCCCCAGAAAAGGATTGTCCCGACCCATGCCTGGAAGGTCTCATCGCCTGGCGCGCACAGTTCCGTATCCGCAATCCTCACAATCGACAGGTTCGCGATTTCCCGGATCCCGTCCGGGAGCGGCCCGGTCAAGGCCCGACTCGCAGTCAGCCTCAGCGCCCGGAGAGCCGTCAAGTCCACAAGTTCCGAGGGCAGCGCCCCACTCAGATCGTTGTCCGGCAGGTCGAGCGTCTCAAGAGCGTCCAGGTCGCCCAGGGCGGCAGGAAGCGTGCCGTCCAGGCCGTTGTCACCCAGATCCAGAGCCGTCACACGTCCATCGGTGTCGGTCGTCACACCGTGCCATGAACTCAATGGCTCACTGGTTTCCCAGTTGGTACTGGTGGTCCAGTTGGCACCGTCCGTCGCGGCGTAGAGCGCCTCAAGCGCCGCCTTGTCGGTGGCGACGGTTCCATCCTGCGCATGAACGCCGTGGGAAAATAGCAGTGGCAACGCAGCCAAGACCGTGGACAGCGGTACGAGCCGTCGCACAGGATGCCAGGCCACCGGAAATCCGGGCCTCAGTGGCCGTGGTCGGTCTCTGGAGAAAGGTCGTCGACACGTTCCCCTCGCGCCTCGCCGCGTCACTGATGCGGGCCGTGGTCGGCCTCTGGAGAAGGGTCGTCGACACCGCAGCGAAACGGTGGCTCCTCCACCTCGATAATGGACGACAGGCCCCCGCCGGCGGAACGGATGCGGTACGTCCGCCCCCCTGTCTGCACCGAACCGACGAGCCGGTTTCCGTTCACCACCAGCGTCATCGAGCCCAGGGAATCTCCGAGCAGACTACCCGAAAGGGAATAGCCCCCGGAAAAGGTCGCCTCGGCCCACTCCACGATGGCCGTGGCCGAAACGTCTTCAAACAGGTTCAGGCGCAGAGACGCACCTGACGCCTGAGCGGCTTCGCTTTCTTCCACGCGCGAAGATTCCAACCGATCCTGTGCACTCCGGAGAGCGGCAGCGACCGCCCGGACCCGCCCCAGTCGTCCATGATCGGCCTTCACGAGCCGACTTCGCAGTGTCCCCTCGGGCAGCGGGGCAATTGCTGAGGGACCACCGTCGACCGGTGTAAACAGTCCCGCCGTCTGTCCAGCAACGGCCGAAGAGTAGAGCAACCCCAGCGCCAGCAGGACGGCACCTGCCGGACTCCGATTCGGACGCCGCATGTGTCCGTTGACGAAGTTCGCGACGAAGCTGGGTTGTGACGGCTTGCCCTGCGGCAGTGGCCCCTTGGATTTGAGGATGTCGACTGACGAATCCATCATTTCTCTTTGCCGAAACCCGCTCGCTTCCCAGCCTGCCGGTATGGCGGCCGCCGTGAGTCGCCGGAAATTCGGGTGTGTCGACCGTATGGTACGCGCGTAGCGTTGGCGCTGGGAACGTGGCGGGGATTCGCCATGGACAAGACGCGCCGCTGCGAGATCAACTGCATTGACTAATTCCTCTTGCGGTCGACAATGGTATTTGTCGCGAGCTAGACGTCAACCGCTCCGCGGGCTCGCGCAAGGGTGAGCCTGCCCATTTGCGCTTGCCTCGGGCGCAAGCGCCTATTCAAGGCGGTTTCTCATCCGACGGGCGGCGCGGGCCCACGCCGCCTCGGTTCAGGCGCATCCCCTGCGTCCCGTTCCACCAGGCGCGTTCCTGCAGCTTCGCCAACTGCGCCGCGCCGCTCTTGCGCGCGAGCAGCCGCTCGCCGTAGCGGTTGACCACGGTCGGGCTCTTCCAGCGTCCCGCCTGCAGCACCGCCGGCAGGCCGATGCCGGAGGCGATCATGTCCTGCGCCGCGCCGACCCGCGCACTGTGCCCCGACAGCGCCTCCGACACCTCGGGCGGCAGCCCCGCGACGCGGGCCATCGCCTTGAAGATGCGCGGGATCTGGCTCGCGTGCAGGCTTGAGCCGACGCGCCCGCTCCTGGTGACCGACCGAAGCAGCCGGCCCTCCCGGAGCCTGGCACGTGCGCGCCACGCACGCATCAACGTGACGGTGTCTGGGGCCTGGTAGACCACCGTGCCGCGGCGACGTGGAGGAGCAGCCCATTGACAGACATAGAAGCACCAGTCTCCGGTGATCTGGGCCGCGAACGGTGCGCACCAACCTCCTTGCTTGCACTCGTTTCACCACACCTTCGTCGTCAATCGGCTGACCTCATGGTGTCGGCAGGGCGCGGATGTGCAGCAGCGGCTGCCAGCGCTCTCCGCCTATCTCGGGACGCACGTGCCAGGCGCGCAAGTCTACCTGGCAATGCCACCGGAGCTGCCGCGCCAGGCCTCGTTGCGGTTCCAACGTTACGCGCGGGGAGACAACGATGAGTGAGGCACCCCGGATCGAACGGTTTCTCTTCCAACACGTCGTGACCGAGCGCAATCTATCTCACGTTCAGGCGCATGTCGGGTCGGACGGCTGGGCCTCTGTCCCACCCGTACGGGGCTCGAAACGCATCGACGATTCGAAATGATAGCCGCGTGTCGTGCATGCGCGACAGAAATGATGGCGACAGGATTGGAAGACCCATCAAATTGGTGTTAAGAGGGTGGATAAGTTCAATCAGCATGACAATTTCGTCGAAGTTCCTTAGGGGCGGCGGGCATGAGCGACAAGGCGCAGGAGGGCCAGCCGCCACACCGCGTGGCGCAACGGGTACGGCAAGGGGTCCCCGACGTCCTCTGCAGCCCGGGCAGGGGGGCGCGGGAACAGCAGGACGTGCGAAAGCGCGGCACGAGCCCGTACCCAAGCGATCAACTATCTGCACGCGATGGTCACCACCGCTCCGGAGAGTCTGCGAAAGAAGCTCCGCAGGCTCAAGTCGCAACCCCTCGCAAAGCGTTGCGCAAAGCTGCGGATGGTGCCGAGGCACTCCGATGAGCTACGCGGCACCGCCATTGCGCTTCGTGCAATCGGACGGCGCATCCAGCGTCTCAACGCCGAGCTCAAGCCGCGCGTTCGGGCACTCGCCCCCACGCTTTAGGATGAACCTGGCATCGGACCGGTCAACGCGGCCGAGATGGTCGGTGCCTGGTTACACCCGGGGCGCGTGCGCTCCGAAGCCGCGTTTGCCGCCCTGGCCGGTGTCGCGCCGGTCCCCACATCCTCTGGCCAGACGGTGCGCCACCGGCTCAACCGATGTGGTGGCCGCAAGCTCAACCGCGCGTTCCATAGCTCAGTGCTCATTCGTGAGGCCTGTCACGAAGAGACCCGACGCTACGTCGAGCGCAGGTGCACCGAAGGCAAGACGGACCGAGAGATCAGGCGCTACTTGAAGCGATTCCTCGCCCGACGTGTATTCAAGCTCCTCGAAGCCGAAAAAGGACTTCCGCCGGCAGCCTGAGTTCGTGGCGCCGATCGTTCGTGGCAGACCCCTGCTCAAGGTTGCCTGTGCGAGGCTGCGCGCCGGCCGCTCTTCGACGCCGGGCACGCCCTGGCCGAACATGCACGTCCGCCCCGGGTGTCCGGCGTCGAGAACCTACGGACGCGCCTGCCCGGAACAGTCGAAGTCGCAAGTCCGACGGGCCTCGGCGACGTGGAGGAGCAGCCCATTGACAGATATAGAAGCATCAGTCTCGCTGGACAACCGGCGCAAACGGCCCTGATCCAGAACTGCGTGCGGCTTTGCCGTCGTGCCGTCACTCGACCGGGGCGGCCCTTCGTTCCATAGCCTGCTCCAGTAGTACCCGGCGCCAGCCGCGAAGCAGGCCGCGCGGTATCGACTCGACGGTCACCTCGAAGGTCAACGTGACCGACAGGCCGTCTTCATCGGTCGCGGTCACCGTGATGGTCACCGCGCCTTCGCGGCCGTCCTCGTTCGAAGCCAGGGTCAGTGTGTCGCCGTCGACGGTCCCGGTGGCCAGCGTCGGATCGCTTGATCCTGCGAAATAGGTGAGCGCGCCCCCGCCGGACGCCGCGAACAGCGCGGACAGGTCGATGCGCGCTGCGTCGCCGTCCGCGGCCAAGGTGGTGGGCGACGGCGTGTCCGCCACCTCCGGAGGAGCCTTGAATAGCACCAGGGTCCGGCCAGCCTCGGTGGTAATTCCCTGGTAGCACCGGTACATGCCCAGCACGCCGCAACGCGTGTCCGGCATGGCGGCCGCGGCGGCGGTGACCCGCGTCGCGCCGCCCGCGTTCTGCGTAACGGCTATGGGGGTGCCGGCGGTCATGCCTACAGGTACGAGGGCCGTAGCCGGCGACAGCGTGCCGTTGACCGCTGACAGCGCCGCGCGCATCGCGAACGGCGCGCCTTCCCGCACCCGCACCTCGACCCTCGCCGGGCCCGGTGACGACAGCGCACCGTCCGTGCGTTCCAGTTCCAGCCGCAGCGTGAACGGCGCGCCGGGGTTGTCGTACAGCTGCACTTCAGCGAGCGCCCCAAGTCCCGCGAACATGCCCTCGGGCAAGGACGTCAAGGCATTGCCCGACAGGTCCAGCACGGTCAGACCGGAGAGACCCGACAGGTCGTCCGCCTGCAGGGCCCCCATATCCCTGTTCGCGAGATCCAGCTCCGTGCGCGCGGCCAGGTCCGTTGCGGACACCGCTGCGCACGGCAGCGATCTGCGCAGCGCGTTGCGCACTTGCCGGGTACGGTCGCATACCCCCTCTTGAACGGTCACACGCACCGTGGCAATGCCTAACCCGAAGTCCTGCATCTGCGCCTCGGTCGCCTGCAGGGTCACGGTAAAGCTCTCGCGTGGCGGCTCGATGTCAGTGTCGTCGCGAATCGCTATGCCGATGCTTGCCTCGGTCGCGCCCGTCTCGATCATGATCTCGCCGTCCATGCCGTCGTGGTCGGCGGCGTTTGCGTCGGGAGTGGCGGGATCGGCGTCCACGCCGAGGACGTAACGGACGGTCGTCGCCGCGTCGCGCGGGCGGTTGAGCGCGACCGTGAGCATCGCCGTACCGCCCTCGGGCACGAACACCTCCGCACTTGCGAACGACACCTCGTACCCGACCGACACTTCGAAGCTCTGGCTCACGCGCAGGCTCCGATGGTCCACGGCCGTCACCGTGACCGTTGTAACGCCATGCGCGATGCCCTCGACCGTCACGATGCTGCCATCCACCTCCATGGTCGCCACCGACACGTCGGCCGACTCCGCTTCGAAGGTCATGGTGCGGTTGTCGGGATCGCGGAAGTGCTCTGCCGCGTCTATGCGGACGCTGCTCGTGAGCTCCAGGACCTGCGCCCCGATCAACTCCGTCACCAGCGGCGGCCGGTTGCTGGAGCCACCTCCTCCACCTCCACCACCTCCGCCACCTCCGCCGGAACCACCTCCGTCGTTCTCCGTGATCGTCACCCGGACCGTGCCGGAGATCCCGTCGTAGCCCCCGCCCGACGCCTGGTGGGTCAGCGTCACCGCCGGATCCGTCGAGGTGTCGTCGTCCTCGGCCGCTTCGACGGTAATGGTTTGCGGGTCATCCCAGCGGCCCGGCGTGAATACCAGCCGAGTCTGGTCCAGGCTCAAATCGCCCGATACCCCGGTAACCTGCACCGTCACATCGGCCGTGGGGACAGTTGCCAACGCGACCGTGTACGTGGCGGTTTGTCCTTCCCGCACGGTGAGCGCCGAGCCGCTGAACACCAGGCTCGGGTCGTTCTCCCGGATCGACACCACCAGATCCGAACGCAACCCCCGATACTCGGCCGCACGCGACGCCCGGTGCGTCAGCGTCACGTCGGGATCCTGCCTGCTGTCGTCGTCGTCCGCCGCCGTCACCTCCACGGGCTGCGGATCGCGCCAGTCGGCCTGGGTGAACACCAGACTGGTCTTGTCGAGGCTCAGGTCTCCCGACACGCCTCCAATCGTCACCGTCACGTCAGCCGTGGGCCGCGTCTGCAGTTCCACCGTGTAGGTGTTGGACTCTGCCTCCACCACGGTCAATGTGTCGGGCACCACCAACACCGCCGGACTGTCGTCGTCTTCCAGGGCGATCCGGGCGCCTGTTGCGGGTTCGATCCGCAGTTCCGCCACCGTCGTCGAGCCCGTCACCGACAACCTTCTCGCGCCATCCGTCGAGTCGTTGTCGCGCGGCTCCAGCCGGAACACCGCCGTGCCGCTCGTGTCGCCCGCGAGAATCGTCAGCGTCCGCTCCGAGACCCGCTCGTAATCCGTCCCCGGTATCGCCGTGTCGCCTGCCGCACCCACCGTCAGCCGCACTCCCGTGTCCTCGGCGCGCGCCCCGGCGTTCAACGACACGGTCACCGTCACGTTCTCAGGAACGTCCTCGGAGACCGATTCCGGATCCACCGAAAGCGTCACGACGCGAGACGCCGTGTCGTTGTCGGAAAGAGTCAGGGTGGCCGGCTCCACCGTCAGGCCGCTCACTCGCCCGCTCACGGAGATCGTCTCAGCGCCTTCGGCAATCGCATCGTTGTCCGGACGCAGTGTGAACGTCGTCTGCCCGGTGGTCTCATTCGCCGGGACCGCAATCTGCAGCGCGGACACGTTCGCGTAGTCCAGACCTTCCGTCGCGGAATCGGTGGATGCGCCCACCGTCACCGTCACCACCGAATCCGACGTGCGCGCCCCGGCATTGAGCGAACCCGTCACCACCACCACCACCGTCGGCACCGCCGCTTCCGATACCGTCGACGGGTTCAGCGACAGGTCCAGCCCGGTCGAGGGCACGTCGTCATCGGCGAGCGCGAGTTCTGCCGAGACAACTGTCAGGCCCACAACATCGCCGCGCACGGATATCGTCTCCGTCCCTTCGGCGGTCCGGTCGTTCGTCGGCCGCAACGTGAACGTCACCGTCCCGTCCGTCCGGTTCGCCGCGATCGTCAGCTCCAGTCCGGGGACGTCCGCATAGTCCGTGCCCTCCAGCGCGGTGTCCGCCCCCGATCCGACCGTCACCGTCACGACCGTCGCCGTTGTCCGCGCCGTGCCGTCCAGCGTCCCGGTCACCCGCACCGTGCGGCTGCCCGCACGCTCGCTCACCTCCAGCGGGTCCAGCGTCAGCGTCACTTTCGTCGACGCGACATCGTCATCGTTCAGTGTCAGCTCGGCCGAGCGCACGGCCAGTCCCGACGTACTACCGTCGACGGTTATGGCCCTTGCGCCGTCGACCGCATTGTCGTTCGTCGGCTCCAGGCTGAACGTTGTCTCAGCGCTCGTCTCGCCCGCGTCGATGGTCAGGGTCAGGTCCGACACCGTCGCGTAGTCCGTCCCCTCGACCGCCGAGTCGCCGTTCGCCCCAACCGTTACCGTGATCTCGGTATCCTCCCCGCGGGCGTCCGCGTTCAAAGGCGCTGTTACGCGCACGGTCGTTGCTCCCCCGTCTTCGCGTACCTGAGCCGGGTTCACCGACAAGTCCACCCGGGTCGATCCGGTTTCGTCGTCCTCAATACCGATGGTGCGCCGGGCGAACTCCACCATGTCCCGGCTCGCGGCCAGCACCACCATCTCGCCGTCGTCGTCAATGGGGTCATCCTTCGCGCGCACGGTCGTAGTCACGCTCGAGGGATCCTGACCCACACCGGCCGGCAGAGTCAGCGACGTAGAGTCGACCGTGTAGTCGGTGCCCTGTGTTGCCGCGCCCGACAAGTCCAACCGGACGGTCTGAGCGGACGGAAACGTCGAGCCGCTACCGGTACTCACCGTCACCGTCGAGGTGCCGCCGGCCTCCGCGATATTGCCCGGGTTCGCCTCGAGGGTCAGCACCGGCTCGGCGTCGTCCTCGGCGATCTTCGCGGTGATGTCCTTGCTGGCAACCCCAAGGCGCCCGCTCTTCCGGGAAAGCCTCAGCCCGAACACCTCGACCCGCTCGTGGACCCGGTCGTCAAATATGTCCACCGAAACCGCCTTGTCCGCCCGCGCGCAGTCGCAGGTACCGTCGTCCGAGAAATCGCCCGGAGCGAACGACAGATCCCGGTCAAACTCTCCGAAATCGCCAAACGTTCCAGTGCGCCGCCGGGTGGCGTAGTCCTCGTCCATACCCCTGCTGCCGGCGTTCGCCCGCGTCGCGAGCGTCACCACCACCGGATCCACAACGTCCACAACCCGCACCCCGCGCGGCGTCTCCAGGCTCAACGACAGGCGCAGGGCACTCGAGTTCTCGCTCGCGGTGTAGGTGTCCGTGTCGGACTCCGTCGTCCCGGAGCCGACCGCGAAGCCGGGGGCGAAGGTGAAGTCCGTATCCCGGATCGCGACCGTCGTTTCTGCGGTGCCGCCCTCGGAGATCCGCGCGGGCAACGACGTGCCGAAACTCAGCACCACGCTCTCGCCCGGATCCACCACGCTGTCGTTCGACGCGCGCACCCGCAGGGTCTTGTCCGTCTCGCTCGCGCCGAAAGTCAGGCTCGCCGGCGAGACCGAGTAGTCGATGGCTTCCGTGTCGCCGACAGTCTCGATCTCGATCGGAATCGTCACCTGGCGCTCGGGCACGGCGCTCAGCGTAACCGGCAGGTCGACCTGTCCGCCTTCCGCGACGCGGTAGTCCGCCTGACGGAACGTCACCGTCAACATCGGCCAGTCGTCGTCATCGATGGCAATCGTCTGCCGCGACCCGAAAGCCACGCTGTTGCGGGAACCGATGATTTCGATGGCCTCGTCGTCGTCATCGAGGCTATCGTCCATCCCGGTGACGGTCGCGGTCACCATGGACGAGTTCGTTCCCATGCCGGCCGGGAGGGTCAGCGTCTTGCCGCTGACGGTGTAGTCCGCCGTCTCCGTCGCCGTGCCCGCCATGGAAAGCTGGACCGTCTGGTCAGTCGCGAACGTCGACCCCGACCCGGTACTCACGGTCACCGTGGCCGTTCCGCCGTCCTCGTCGATCTTCGAGGCGCTCACCGACAGTTCCAGCGAGGGCGCCGCGTCGTTGTCCGTGATGTCGATGGCGAGTCCGCCCGACGGCGTCACGGTCACGCCGGAGACGGTCGTGGAGCCGGTCACCGTCAGGCTCTCCCCAACCTCGTCGATTCGGTCGTTCGTCGGGGTCAGCGTGAAACGCGCCGTGCCGCTCGCCGAATAGGCCGCAATCGTCAGCGTCACGTCGTCGACCGTTGCGTAGTCTGTACCCTCCGTCGCCGTGTCGGTGCCGGCACCGACTGCGACGGTTACTGCCGTCGCGCTCGATCGCGGAGCGCGGTCCACCATGCCGGTCACGATCACCGTCTTGGCTTGGCCCGCCTCCGTCACCTCCGTCTGATTCATCGTCAGGCGCACGGCCGTCGGCGGCGGCGTGTTGTTGGTCACTGCCTGATCCGTGATTCCGGCGGCCTTGTTGCCCGCCTCGTCAACGATGGCATTCCGGGTCGGGGGCACGTAATCCACTTCGATTCCCGTCTCCCCGTTCAGAACCGGCATGCTCAGCGTCAACCTCACGGTCGAGCCGACGACGGTGACGCCGGAAACCGAGCGCGTCGTCGCGCCGGTCACCGTGAACGCCGAGGTCGGGACGTTCGCCGCGCCGAGCGCCTCGTCGAACGTCAGTGTCAGCGTCGACCAGTTCACGCTGGCGCTGCCGCTGGTAGCCAACGCCGGCGCGACCGTGTCGACCGCAAACGTCTCGCTGCCGGCTTCGCTCAGGTGCTCCGCGGCGTCCTTGACGGCCTCGGCCGCGACGCTCACCGTGACATTGCCCTCGAAATCAACGTTCGGGGTCACCCGAATCGTGTAGGTCTTCCCCGTACCGGAAACAGCCGAGCCCGTGCCATTCGTCACGGTGATCTCGTCCGCCATGAGGTCTGTCACCGACTCGGAGAACGTGATCGTAACCGTGAACGGATCCTTGGTCGGATGCGTCGCTCCGCTAGCGATGGACTCGATCGTCGGC
Organism: Candidatus Azotimanducaceae bacterium; assembly: GCA_965206615.1. GTDB lineage: Bacteria > Pseudomonadota > Gammaproteobacteria > Pseudomonadales > Azotimanducaceae > VXNE01. Next base: position 4,047,789 of record CBDBKI010000005.1, on the reverse strand, counting down.
GCCGTCGAGTCCAGACTGCGAGAAAAAGCCGACGCGACGTTGCCGGCCCGGTCCAACAACTGCGGCGTTCCCGGCGAATAGCGCACTTCCGCGCCGGCCCCACCCGCCGGGATCGAACGGTCCAGGATGAGCGTCACCGAGCTGCCGTTCACCGCGACGTCGGTGACGCTTCGGCGCGACCCGTCGACGGTGACCCGGAAAGCGCTCGGCGGCGGAACGGATGTGCTGTCGAGCGCCTCGTCGAAGGTCAGAATCAGTTCAGTCAGATCCGCGTCCGCACTATCGAGTGTTGGCCGGACCCCGTCCACCGGGTCAAAAAACCAGCGGGCTGTGGACGCCGAGTGCGCCAATGAGGCATCCTGATCGTCGCCGTCGCGGATCGTTCCCCCATTTAACGTCAGGCTGTTCGCGGCAATGCTGACGCCGTCTTCGTCCATGTCGTCTTCGGCCACGGTGTATACGAATCGGACGATCTCACCGGCAGTGCTACGATAGGTCGCCTGCTTCGTATCGCTTCCGACCGTCAGCGCGAGTTGGGGTTCGCCCGTTACCGAGATGTGTTTGGCAAAGCGTACGCTCGCCTCGATTACGTCGCCGATCGCGTAGCGGCCCTTTCGGGCCCGGGACGTCACCGTCACCCAGATCACGCTCGGCGCGCCCGTAACGGTGTCGTTGTCGACCAGGTTGACGGTGGTCTGCGAGGGGCTTCCCAGCGTCACGCTGCGGGCCGGCCGCTGCCCCAGCGTCAACAGCAGTGTTTCGTTGTCGTCGTCCGCAGCGTCGTCGTTGGCGTGCACATCGAAGGACTCCTCCGTCCTGTCTCCGTCGAACCGGACGACCGACGGGACGCCAGAGTAATCGAATCTCGTGGCACCCGTGCTGGACATCACCGTCAGTGGCACCTCGATCGGGCGGGTCGGTGCCCCGCTGAGTTCCACGGTAATGACCACATCGCTTCCCCCTTCGGTGGCGGTATAGCTCGCGAGGCCGAAGGACACGGTAATGTCCGGGGCCTGGCGGAATTCCGACACGTAGGCGCGTGTACGGTTCAGCGCGCGTACTGCATCGGCCGGACCGTCCACCAGCCCGGACGGCGCGAGGCCCGCAGTGCCTAAAGGATCGCCGCGCAAGGTGGTGTCCGGGTTGGAGAAGTTCTGCAGACTTTGCCCGACCGAGCACCTTAGGGCGGATGCCATGATGGTCCGCCAGCGATCGCCGACAGAGGTTTCGTCGCAATGGATGTAGCCGTACGCGTACGGAAACCCTGGGCTACTGCACTGGTCTCCGTAGCACACCGTGTAGCGGTCGTGGCTCAGCCCCATGAGGTGTCCCAACTCGTGCGCGAAAACACGCGACTGGGTGTTGCTGTAAGCGAAACCGAAGCTTGCCGCCGTAGTGCTCGGCCAGGGCTCCGTGGGCCGGCTCAGAATGAACGCCGCCAATCCGACGAACCCGGACGTTGGCCCACGGATCAGCATCACGATGTCCGCGGCCTCGCGATTGCGCACCCCGTGCACTTCGTCCATGTGGCCGTCAGACGCATTACGAAGGCGTTTGAGATCTGTTAGCCAGGAGTCCTCGGTGTAGTCGGTTTCGGCCACCGCTACCAGGTTGACCCGCTGTTGCACGCCACCCCGCCGGTAGGCGCTGTTGGTCCACGCCACCATTTCGTCGATCCCGTCCTCCATCGCCGTGGTCCCACCTTGGGCATCCCGGGCGGCAGGCGTGTAAAACACCGCCACATCGATCGTCGAGTCGGTAGCGGGCGGGCAGCGCAGGCCGCGGAATGTGATGGTGGACACCCAGGCCCGAAAGGTCTCGTCGCCCGGCACGCACAGTTCCGTATGGGTGATCGACACTCTCGTTAGCCCCGTGAGTTCGCGGAGTCCGTCGGGGAGCGGACCAGTCAGAGCCCGGCTAGCTGTGAGCGTCAGAGACGTGAGCGCTGTGAGATTCGCGAACTCGGAGGGCAGTCCTCCGCTCAGATCGTTGTCCGACAGGTCGAGCGTCTCAAGAGCGTCCAGGTCGCCCAGGGCGGCAGGAAGGGTGCCGTCCAGACTGTTGTCACCCAGATCCAGATCCGCAACACGCCCGTTGGCATCGGTCGTCACCCCGTGCCACGACCTCAAAGGCTGAGTGGTTTCCCAGTTGGTACTGGTGGTCCAGTTGGCACCGTCCGTCGCGGCGTAGAGCGCCTCAAGCGCCGCCTTGTCCTTGGCGACGGTTCCCTGTCCATGAACGACGTGGGATACCAGCGATAGCAGCAAAGCCAAGGCTACGGGAAAGCGCTGCACGATCCCGCGTACAGGAGCAGACCACCGGAAAGCCCCGGGCATCAGTGGCCGTGGTCGGTCTCTGGAGAAAGGTCGTCGACACCGCAGCGAAACGGTGGCTCCTCCACCTCGATAATGGACGACAGGCCCCCGCCGGCGGAACGGATGCGGTACGTCCGCCCCCCTGTCTGCACCGAACCGACGAGCCGGTTTCCGTTCACCACCAGCGTCATCGAGCCCAGGGAATCTCCGAGCAGACTACCCGAAAGGGAATAGCCCCCGGAAAAGGTCGCCTCGGCCCACTCCACGATGGCCGTGGCCGAAACGTCTTCAAACAGGTTCAGGCGCAGAGACGCACCTGACGCCTGAGCGGCTTCGCTTTCTTCCACGCGCGAAGATTCCAACCGATCCTGTGCACTCCGGAGAGCGGCAGCGACCGCCCGGACCCGCCCCAGTCGTCCATGATCGGCCTTCACGAGCCGACTTCGCAGTGTCCCCTCGGGCAGCGGGGCAATTGCTGAGGGACCACCGTCGACCGGTGTAAACAGTCCCACCGTCTGTCCAGCAACGGCCGAAGAGTAGAGCAACCCCAGCGCCAGCAGGACGGCGCCTGCCGGACTCCGATTCGGACGCCGCATGTGTCCGTTGACGAAGTTCGCGACGAAGCTGGATTGTGACGGCTTGCCCTGCGGCAGTGGCCCCTTGGATTTGAGGATGTCGACTGACGAATCCATCATTTCTCTTTGCCGAAACCCGCTCGCTTCCCAGCCTGTATGGCGGCCGCCGTGAGTCGCCGGAAATTCGGGTGTGTCGACCGTATGGTACGCGCGTAGCGTTGGCGCTGGGAACGTGGCGGGGATTCGCCATGGACAAGACGCGCCGCTGCGAGATCAACTGCATTGACTAACTGCTCTTGCGGTCGACAACGTATCTGTCGCGAGCTAGAACGTCAACCGCGGGCTCGCGCAAGGGCGAGCCGCCCATTCGCGCTTGCCTCGGGCGCAAGCGCCTTATTCAAGGCGGTTTCTCATCCGACGGGCGGCGCGGCCCCGCGCCGCCTCCGTTCAGGCGCATCCCCTGCGTCCCGTTCCACTAGGCGCGTTCCTGCGGCTTCGCCAACTGCGCCGCGCCGCTCTTGCGCGCGGGCAGCCGCTCGCCGTAGCGGTTGACCATGGTCGGGCTCTTCCAGCGTCCCGCCGGCAGGCCGATGCGGGAGGCGATCATGTCCTGCGCCGCGCCGACCCGCGCACTGTGCCCCGACAGCGCCTCCGACACCTCGGGCGGCAGCCCCGCGACGCGGGCCATCGCCTTGAAGATGCGCGGGATCTGGCTCGCGTGCAGGCTTGAGCCGACGCGCCCACTCCTGGTGACCGACCGAAGCAGCCGGTCGGCTGACCTCATGGTATCGGCAGGGCGCGGATGTGCAGCAGCGGCTGCCAGCGCTCTCCGCTGATCTCGGCCACAAGAACGTGCCAGGCACGCAAGTCTACCTGTCAATGCCACCGGAGCTGCCGCACCAGGCCTCGTTGCGCTTCCAGATACGCTGGCCTCAACCCACCCGTTGATTGGGCGTCTGAAAGCGCCCTTGCCCCCTGAGATCCCCCTGAAGATTGGCGTCTTGGAGGTGCCTCTTCGGCGCACGCCGTGTCAACGGATTCCCCGCGAAGCACCTCGTGGTGCCCTTGCGTGTTGGCGCCGACCGCGACGACACCCGTCCGATACGATGCGTCCTGCCGGCGCACCTTGACAAGCTATGGTCAAATCTGGTGTACGGCGGGTTGGCCATGCGGCGGCTCTGCTGTCCTCGACGACCTCGATGCCGTCGTTGAACTTCACTCCCTCGAGCACCTTGCCGAGCTGCCGAAAGCCGCGTAGTCGTCGCCAGGATTTCTCGGCGCACATGCCTATCTTGTAGATCATCGACAGCATGCTCTGGCGCGTCACGCAGCCCTTGGCGCGTTTGCTGCGGTGGCGGATGGTGCCGAACGACGACTCGATCACGTTGGTCGTGCGCAGGTGCGTCCAGTGGACGCCCGGGAAGTCGTAGAAGGCGAGCAGCTCGTGCCGATGGCGCGCCAAGCAGGCGGTCGCCTTTGGGTACTTCTCGTCGTAGCGTTCGATCCAGTCGTCGAAGGCGCGCTCGGCGGCGGCTCGGGTCTCGGCCATCCAGATCTCGCGCAAGCCCTGGTTGGCCTTCGCCTGGCTGCACTTCGGCAGGCAGTTGAGGACGTTGCCGGTCTTGTGCATCCAGCAGCGCTGGCTGCGGGTCTCCGGATAGACCTCCGACAGGGCCGACCAGAAGCCTCGCGCACCGTCGTCCATCTGCGGGGCGCGGCAGCCCGGCTCTCGCGCAGGCATGCGGCGTTGCCGAAGTCCCGCTCCACGGCGCTCATGACTCGCCATCGCCATCGAGGGAGTACAGGTGCGGGGCCACGGGTGTCCGGCTCAGAGTCAGTTGCGCCCCTGGTGGCAGCGTCATGCGCCATCCCCGTTCGCCGTGGAGCAGCGCTCCCCGGACGCGCAGTCGGGCACCCTGCTCAAGGCATTCGCGATGCAGCCATTGGGCGGCGAAGGCGGTGGCGTGCAGTTCCAGGGCGGACTCGCCATGCGTGCTGCATACAGCACGCCAGGTGCGCCCACCGAAGAAACGTCGGACGCCATGGATGCGTCCGAAGCGGGTTGAACGGGGTGGCTCGGCGGTCATGGTCAGCACCGGTTCGGCGATCACTTCGACGGTGCCGTCCTGCCACTGCATGGCGGTGTGGCGGTGTGGCGTGCCGACATCCGGGGCGAGCCGGAGCAACGCGGCCATGTAGGTGTCGAGCGCGGCCTGGTCGGCAAGTTCCTTGCGGCGGTAGCCGGCGATGCCGTACACCTTGGCGAAATCGAGGATATTCTCGCGTCTCACGTTGAAGTGTCGGGCCATGTCCTGGTCGACCAAGGTGATCTTGCCATACAGTAGTTTCTCGACCAGATCGGGGCGCATGGCGGGGTCTTTCCTGTGCGACAGATTGGCGCGCCCGGGCTCCGGCAGATGCGTGGGGACCGGCACCGTGTACGGCGAAGACGACGCCGTGGAGGGTTTGATGTACCTGGCATCGGGGGTGTTGAGCGGACGGTGGGGCATGTGGGTGCCTCTTTCCTTCAACGACCATCGAGGATATGGGGTTTTGATCTTCCGCTCAATACGGGGCCGCCTCGGTGGCGGGTGCTGCGGGCGTTGGTTCGGTTCCGCCTCTGGCCAAGGCACGAGGCATGTGCGGAGCGGATACACTGTCGCATCGGGCACGAGAGACCCCAACAGCCAGCTTCGCGGGCCCGCGTGAGGCCGCGCTACTTCATGCTCAGCAGGACTTCCCGCCAGCTCTGCGTGGACTCCCGCACACCGTCCTCAATGGCCAGGAAGTGCTTCTCGCAACGTCCTCAACTACCTGCCGAATGCGAAGGCGAAGCAGGGCCTGCAGGAGATCTGGATGGCCGAGACCCGCGCCGCGGCCGCGCGCGCCTTCGACGACTGGATCGAACGCTACGAGGACAAGTACCCCAAGGCCACCGCGTGCCTGGCGCGCGATCGCGAGGAACTGCTGGCCTTCTACGACTTCCCCGCTGTCCACTGGACGCACCTGCGCACTACCAACGTGATCGAGTCGGCGTTCGCCACCATCCGCCATCGGAGCTCGCGGGCGAAGGGCTGCGTAACGCGCCGGACGATGCTCTCGATGATCTACAAGATGGGCATGAGCGCCGAGAAGTCCTGGCGACGACTACGCGGCTTCCGGCAGCTCGGCAAAGTGATCGAGGGGGTCAAGCTCAACGACGGTATCGAGGTCATCGAGGACAGCAGCGCGAGCTATGGTCGAAAGTAGTGTACGGGTGAGTTGAGTTGTGCACAGGACGAAATGACCCAGGCATTGGCCGCGAAGGAAGAGGCTTGCGGCATGTCCTATCGCGGGACCATGAACGAGAACGACCACGGCAGCTTCTACTGCATGCGGGCCTATCTCGCGCAATGCCAGATCAGGATGAGCGCGGAGATGGGCACGGCAGAGGCGGCCGAGACCGCGGATACCGAGAGAAGCAACCTGCGGCAGATGTGTGCGCTGGTGCATGGCTGCCCGCACTGTTAGGCGATGTCAATGCCCTCGGTGGCGCTCGGGAGCCGCTCGCCGACCACCGGCGTTCCTGCCGACCGTATCGGGCTCAGACGAAGGGGGGAGGGCTTGCGGAGCAGACGGTGTTCTACCTGGTGCGCCGCTCCCTGTCCGACACGGAACTGACCCGCGTTCGTGCGCTCGACCTGGGGGAGCGCGGGATCGCCGGCTTGCGTCCCCTGGGACATGTGCGGCCGGACGGGGCTGCGGACAGGCAAACTGGTCGTGCGTGCACGACAACCCCGCCGATCCGCGGTCTTGCTGAATCTTCGAAGGCAGTTTAGGAACGACGACAGCTGGGCTCCGCGCCGCGCGTGGGAGTGTCAGAAATTCCGTGTCTGGGCCGTTGTGGCCGGATCAAGCAGTTCCCCGCGCCACGCGTGGCAAGCGGCGCGGGGGCAGGCGGTCGTCACCCCATCGGCCTGGCGCTAAGCATCTTCCTTGCAGCCGCTCGGCGACCTGGGCGCGCTGGTGTGGCTCGACCTGTCGGGCGGCCCGCTTTCCGAGCCGCTCCCCCTCGGCCGGCTCGCGGCGCTGCGCTGGCTGTTCGCGGACGACGCGGCAGCGGCGGAGCCCGAAAGCGGCCCCGTAGGATACGAATCGACGCAGGGGATCGGATAGGGTGCGGCGATGCCGTACGGTCCAGACACGTTCTTCCTGCGCATGGCCGCCATGAGCATTTCGCCGCGCGTCGAGGATGGGGACGCCCTGTGGGTGGACCCGGACGAACTGGCCGAGATGGACGGCCGCCGGGTGCTGCGGGCGCTTTGCGGGGACTGGCCGGAGCTAGTGCTGGACGCTGTCAACGAGACCATGATCCTGGGGGTGGTGGTGTTCGCGGGGCGCGCGGTGTGCGCCGGATCCCCGACGCGGGCGGCCGCTCAAGACGATTCCCGTGCGCAACGACGGCTACTCGGCGGGGTGCGCCGCCTGGTGGCGGTTCGGGTCGGATGCACCTGGGCGTTGTGGTGTGGGGCCTGAATGCCCTTCAAACGTGCCATGAAAGAGTGCTGACGGCGGTGGACGACGCGGCGGACTTCGCGACCGGGGTGGAGACGACCACGGTGCCGGCGATGCCGTACGATCTCGGTGCGCAGGTCCTGATCGCGGACGGCCAAGGCAGCACCGTCGGCACGAGCCGCACGGTGACGCTCGCGGAGCGCGGCAACGAGATCGCGGCGACGCGTGCGCTCCTTGCCGCTTGGGAACGAACGGGTGGCGGAACGGAACATCCGGTTGTCGGCCGGCAACGGCTTCCTGGCGGGGCTGTTCGACGCTGTGGGTGTCAGACTACGTGGCGCCAGACCGTCCCGTTCGGCTCGGGCTCCTTCACCACTGCCGCCGACGGGATCAGCAACGTCGTCAGTACCGTGAGGCGCCAGGACATCCGCATCACGCTGACCGTGACGCCGCACATCCACGACGGCTCCCGGGTGCGGCTCGAAATTCTGCTGACGGTGGAGGACCTGACCGACTCCGGCTTGAGTGGCGGCGGTGCCCTCGACGCAGCCGACCTGATCACCCCGGACCGAGGCTTGAGCTCGACAGGCTCGTTGTCGGCCAGGAAGGCACGAAGCGGGTCAGGGTGTGAAGTCGTTCTACGTCGAGGTGCAAGATCATCCTCCGATGATCCCAGACCCGCCCGCTTCAGGCTTCTCATTGGACAAGGCTCGCTATTGACAGCCTGCTCGACAGCGCTATGATCGCCCGCTGATCGCGAACGACCGGTAGGCCCGAGGATCGAAGGCGGGCAGTTTGCCGAACGCCGGTGGCGATCGAAAGCTGTACCCGTTTGCCGGATCCGCGCAGGACAGCGACTGCAAGAAGCTGCAGTCGAGGAACGAGCGCAGTGGCGGCGCGCCCGTGTATCCGTCGCGTGGAGCACTCCGCCCGCGCGCGCCCGGGGGCGACTGACCAAGGAGTTGTCGCATTGAAGCAGTATGTCGTGAACGTCGCCGCTAGGTCAGCGACCTGGTGGACGCGCATCCCGGCGCTCGCCCGGCAGGCGCGCGTGCGTGCGTATTGCGATGTTGCGGCGGCAAACGGCCGGCCGTCTTGCCATCACGCCGCGAGGCAATCCTGGCGCCGCGTGGCGCGCGGCCTCGCACTCTCTGCCGGTTGTGCACTCTCCGCCGCCGGCAACGCCGGCGAGCCGATCAAGCCTATTCCCTCTGACGTCGGAACCGATCCCGCGAAAGTGGCCCTCGGCCGGTTGCTGTTCCACGACCCCCGGTTGTCGAAGGACAACACTGTTTCGTGCGCGAGCTGTCACGACCTCGCCGCGGGCGGCGACGACAGCCGCCCGGTGTCCGTTGGCGTCGGCGACACGCCTGGCGCCATCAACTCACCGACCGTCTACAACGCGACGTTCAACTTCAAGCAGTTCTGGGACGGTCGCGCCGACACGCTGCACCAGCAGATCGACGGCCCCATCCAGTCGGCGGTTGAAATGGGGAGCCTGTGGCCCGAGGTGCTCGCCAAGCTGTTCCAGGACGAGCAGTACCCGGCGCTCTTCGAGGCGCTCTACCCCGACGGCATCAACCGCTCGAACGCCAAGGACGCCATCGCGGAGTTTCTGCACGCGCTGACCACCCCCAACAGCCGCTTCGATCGCTGGCTGGGCGGCGACGCGACCGCGATCACCGAACACGAGCGGCAGGGTTACGAGCTGTTCAAGTACTACGGCTGCGTATCCTGTCATCAGGGCGCGAACGTGGGCGGCAACATGTTCCAGGTGTTCGGCGTGATCAACGACTACTTCAGGCGGCGCGGCAATATTACCGAGGCCGACATGGGCCGCTACAACATCACCGGCAACGAGGCCGACATACACGCGTTCAAGGTGCCGAGTCTGCGCATGGCTGCGCACACCGCGCCCTACCTGCACGACGGCAGCGCAGCCACCTTGCGCGAAGCGGTCGACGCCATGTTCGAGTTCCAGCTGGGGCGGCCAGCCCCGGAAGAGGACAAGGCGGCGATCGTTGCATTCATCAAGACTCTCGCCGGAGAGTCCGAGGAGCTTGCACAGTGAAATCCTTCAGCCTGCTTGGCATCAACATCGCCTTCTCCGTTCTCATGCTCGGCGTCGCGATCGCGCTGTTCCTGCTCGCCCGCGGCAACGATCCGGACGACTACCGCCGGTCCGTCTCAGGCGTGCGGGAGATCCAGCAGCTGGCGTCGGACTGGAGCGTCGAAACCGCGCGCGTGCGCTCGAATCCGCTGGCCGACTTCGATTCCCTGGCGGCCTTCATCCCGCGCATGGATCAACTCAAGGATCTGCTGCTGACCACGATTCGGGGCATTCCCGATGTCCCGGATCGACTCGCCAACGACGTGAGCGCCTATGTGAACGCCGTCGAGGCGCGCGAGGAGCGCATCGAGCGCTTCAAGACCGGCTACGCGATCATCCGCAACTCCGCGCGCTACCTGCCCCTGGCGGCGGCGAACATCCTGCAGTCGGAGAACGTGGACGCCGACCTGTCGCGCGAGGTCGCAGCCCTCACGAACGACATCAACGCCTACCTGACGGCGCCGACCGATGCGGCCAAGGGCCGCCTGACGGTGGCCCTCGAGCGCCTCGACGATCGCGCCGACGGGCTGCCCGCGCCGCTGCCCGACCACATCGCCAACTTCATCGCGCACGCCGACGTGCTGCTTGCCCAGCAGGCGCCGACCGGGGAGCTGTTCTCGCAGGCCACGTCCAGCGAGATCTCCGACCTCTCGGCACAGCTCGTCAATGACCTGGGCGTCCAGCTGACCAGGAAGAACACCCTCTCCAGCTACTACATGAACGGCATCCTGGCCGCCGCCGGCGCCATGATCGTGCTCTGGTTCGTGTCGGGCGCGGTCCGTCTGCGTTCCGCCGGCAGGGCGGCCGCTCCCGTCCGCCGTGACAGGCGAACGAACGCGTCGGCGCGTCGGCCACGGACGCCGGCCGGCCGGCCCGGCGACTCCGCGACCTCGATGGCGATGCCTCGGCCAAGGTGCTGATGGCGCACCGGATCACGGCCGAATGCGTGGCCGCGCGCCTCGCCGAATCCGCGCGCGGCATCTCGTCGACCCTGGAGACCTTGCGCGACGTCCACGAGGACGTCCGCGCCGGCGAGCGCGCCAATGGAGCGGACCCGGCCCATGCCCTGGCACAGGGCGAGAGCATCGTCGACGAGGCACGCCGCCAGGCGAGCGAGATCGCCGACACGGCCGAACGCCTGGCCTCGTTCTCGAGGGGCCAGAGCGACTGTGAGCTACGCCCTCGTCGACATCAACGACTGTGTCATGGACGTCATCGACAGTACCAGACGCGGAAGCCGCCGCATCCGTCGTCACCGAAGCGGGTGCCGTACCGGACGTATTCGCGTCCCGGGCGGAAGTCTGCCTGATGCTGGAGAAGGTGGTGGAGAACTCGATCCAGGCCATCAGGGACGCCGACCGGGAGGACGGGGAGATCCGCATCTCGACGAGCGCCGAGAACGACCGGGCATCGGTCACGATCATCGACAACGGCGTCGGCATGACGCCCGCGGTGCGAGGCCGCATGTTCGAGCCCTTCTACACCGCAAGTGAAGGGCGCACGGGGGTCGGCCTGAGCTCCACGAGCCACCTCGTCGAGAAGTACGGCGGCACGATCTCGGTCAGTTCCATGGCCGGCGGCGGCACCGTCACCCGCATCCAGCTGCCCGGCATGTCGGGAGGCTGACCGCCCATGTCGAAACCACCTGCGAATCGCTGGAACATCCGTCCGCTGGCGCGGGCACCGTCGACGTACGGCAGACGCAGTCCCGGCAAGGCCGCCTCGTGGAGTCTGCTGGTACTCCTGCCCATCGTCGCGGTCGTCGTGGCGCTCGCGCTCGAGGTGCAGGACACCTTGCAGGAGCCCCGGACCGTCGACCTCTGCCAGGCGGGCAGCGGCGACGCGACAGGGCATGGCGTGTTCCTGCTCGACCTGCAGAAGCCCCTCGCGCGCGGCCATGCGCCGCTGCCCGGGCGGCTGCTGCGGGACGTGACCCTCGACCTGGCGGCCCACACCGAACTCGAGGTCTTCACCCTGACCGACTATGCGGAAGCGCCCAGGATGCTGCTCGGGCGTCTGTGCAAGCCCTACGGTAATGCCGACCTCGCGGTCGGAACCGCGAAGGACCAGGGCGAGGCCGCACGCGACTGCGACGACCTGCCGGCGCAGATACCCGCCACGGTGCGCGAGAGCGCGGAACTCTTCTGTGCGGAGCGGGAAGCACTGGTGGGTCGCATCGACGCGCTGGTCCGGGCAAGCCGGAGCGGGCTCGTTCGGAACGCTTACCTGGTCGAGGCGCTGGAAGAGACCGCGCGGGACTTTGACCGGCTGCCCGGCGCGAAGTCGCTGTACGTGTTCTCGGACATGATGCAGCACGCCCGGTGGTTCTCGCATCTCGACAGCGGTTGGGGCGGATGGGACTTCGAGGCGTTCGCGGCACGGCGCGACGAGCGTGCGGTCCTGGCCGGTGCAAGCCCCGCGCCCGGACCCGACTGGTACACCCGGATCTTCTACCTGCACCGCAAGGACGTCACCGAACGTCCAGAGGCCCAACAGGCCCACCGGCAGTTCTGGGAGCGGTACTTCAACGAGGGGCGCCCGGCCGACCCGCAGCTCGCGGCGTCGCGTCTCCACTTCGAGGCGCAGGCGCCCGTGCTGGACTACGCAGCCGAGTCCCTGATGGCCGTCCCGACACAGGCGGAACTCGTCGCGCAGGAACGCGAGCGCGTACGGTACGAGCGCGCGGCCCTCGAACGGATGCGCGACGAGTTGGCGAGCAGTCGGGCGGCCCTGGATGCCGGCCGCGAACGACTGGCTGCACAGCGGCAGCAGTGGCAGGCTCGGGAGGCGGAGCTCGCGCGCGGACGGGCCCGTCTCCAGGAACGGGAGACCGAACTCATCTCCGAGCGCGAACGCCTGCAGGCCCTGGCGGTGGCCGCGGCGACCGGCGACACGCAACCCCCGGTCAACGCGGGTGGCCCGTGAGGGGTGCGTCGACGGCCTCGCCAGGGCGGCCGTTCAGCGCATGCAAGTTCCGCGTCCAACCGGTGCGCCCGGTCGGTTGCGTGCCGAGTTCGCCTGCCCGTAAAATGACGGGCCGCGGATTCGGGCCGTACCGCGACTGTTGACGATTGAAACCTTCCAGAAAGGGACCTATCCATGGACTTCTTGAAGAGAACCCTCGGCCACGCGATCGTGTCCGTAAAGTGCTTCCTGCTCGATCGACGCGGCGTCTCGACGGTCGAATACGCTCTGATCGTCGTTGCGATCATCGCCATCGTCGGTGTGGTTGCGGGGCAGTTGAGCGGGGCGTTTGGCACACTGATGACAGGGCTTGAGGAAGAGATGGCCGGCGCGACGGGTGAGATAGAAGCTGCCGTCGGCGGCGGTGACGGTACGGGCACCGGCGGTACGGGCACCGGCGGTACGGGCACCGGCGGTACGGGCACCGGCGGTACGGGCACCGGCGGTGCGACCACGTAACGGTCCCATCGCCCCCCGTGCCTCGCAATCGCGGACGCGACGAGGCCCGTGCAGTGGGTCGGACCCGCGGCCCTGAGTGCCGCGGTCGCGTTGGCGCTGGCCGCCGCGTGGACGGATTGGCGACGACGCGAGGTGCCGCACTGGACAGTGGTAGGCCTCTTCGGCTTCTGGCTGCTGACAGTGGCCCGCGCGCCGGAAGCACTCGGCTTCGACCCCTGGGCCGGCCTGCTCTGCGGCGTCGTCGGCCTGACCGCGGGACTGGTCTGCCATGGCTTCGGCTGGCTCGGCGGCGGGGACGCCAAGCTGCTCGGCGTGCTCGCCCTGTGGCTCGGACCGCGGGATCTGCCGATCGCGTTGCTTGGCATCGCGCTGTGCGGTCTGGCGCTGCTGGTCGCGGCATGGCTCGCCCCGACCGGGGACTTCCGCCGACGGGGCATCCCCTTCGCCTGCGCGATCGTGCCGCCGACGGTCGCGCTGCTCGTTGCCCGGGTCGTGGCGCCGGACGGCGGGATGGGAAGCTGACCCCGGGTTTGGCGAGGGAGTGATTGACCGTGGCGTTGGCAGACATCCTGGATTCGGGGTTCTTTCGCCCGCGCAACTTGGTGCCCGCGGTGCTGGCGCTCGTCGTGGGCGTCGTCGCCTGGTTCGGCATCCGGCCGGCGCTGACGGGGGACGCAGAGAGCACTCCGTCCCAGCAGGCCACGGTGGTCGCGCCGGCCCCGGCCGCCGAGCCGGCCGCGCCGCCGGAGCCGGAACCCGTATATCCCTCCGTGCTGGTCGCGAAGCGCGACATCCAGTCGGGAGTGCTGGTCGTCGCCGAGCTGGCGGAGTGGCGGGAGTGGCGCGACCCGATCGACATGAACGTGGCCGTCGTGCAGGACGCCGTGCCCCTGCAAGCGGTGCTCGGCGCCGTCACCATGCGGCCGTTCAAGGGCGGCGAGCTGTTCACTTGGGACGGGCTGATCATGCCGGGCAGTCCGGGCTTCATCACGGCCGTGCTTGAGGCCGGCATGCGTGCGGTGACCGTGGAGGTCGACCGGGCGACGACCAACGCGAACATCATCTATCCCGGGGACCGCGTCGACGTCATCATGGTGACGGCCGCGGACTCTGGCGCCCTGGGCGCGGTGGCCCAGAGCATCGTGCGGGGCGTGCGGGTGCTGGCGGTGGGCTCGACGATCGTGTCGCTCGGCCGCTATGGAAAGACGAGCCTCACCAGCGCCGGCGTCATCGAGACGGTGACGCCGCCGCTCGGCGAAACCTATACGCTGGAGGTGACGCCGAAAGATGCCGAGCGTCTTTCCCTGGCCGCGAACACGGGCCGCCTGACCCTGGCGATCCGGCCCATCTTCGCCATGCCGACCGGGCGGGAGACCTCCGATCCGGTGCGCTTCGGTGAGGTCATCAAGCCGCCGGCCGCGCCGGAAGAACCTCGCAGAGTGCGCATCATGCGTGGCGGCGTCGACGACGAGACCGTGACCTTGGAGGGCGCATGAGGAGGGGCGCATGAGGACCTTGTCCGCGCAATCACCGCCGACCCCCTCGCGGGCCCGGAATGTTCCCCGGGTTCTGGCGACCGCCTTGCTCGCTGCGGCCATGAGCGTTGCCGCAACGGTCGTGGACGAGTCGATCGACCTCGCCCCAGGCACGTCGAAGACCCTCGCGTTTCCCGGCGAGATCGGCACGGCGTTCATCGCCAATCCCGAGACGGCGGACGTGGAAATCCTCGACAGCCGGCGTGTGTTCGTCCTCGGCCGTGCCTACGGCGTGACCAGCCTCAAGGTCCATGACACGGACGGTGCGCTGCTCGGGGCCTATGCGGTCCGGGTCCAGGTGCAGTCCGACTACGCCCGCACCGTCGCCGCGCGCCTGGCGGGGGAGACGGGCAGCATCGAGGTCGAGTCCGTCGGCGGCGCCCTGTTCGTCAGCGGCACCGCCTCGAGCCCGGCGCAGGCGGAGCGTGTGCTGCGAGGCGTGCGCGCGGTGTCCGGCGAGACCCCGGTGGTGGACGCGCTCGCCCTGGAAACGCCGGCGCAGGTCAACCTCGAGGTACTGATTTCCGAAGTGTCGCGCAATGTCACGCAGCAACTCGGCATCGACTGGTCCGTGGACCTGAACCCGTTCGAGAACCCGCTACGGACCTGGGTGACGGGCACCGGCGTGCGGCTCGCGACGGGCGCGCTGGGCGTGGACAACGTGCTGGAACAGAACGTGCGGTTCTTCCCCGTACTGCCGGACGGGACGGTGTCTCCGGAGCCACAGTTCGTCAACCAGGTGCGAGAGCTGGCCGTGGTCCAGCCGGTCGTTCCCCGGGGCGGCGACGGCAGCTTTGTGCTGTCGCATACCCAGGAAGTGAACAGCTCCAAGTACCGCGCGTCGGCATTCCTCGAGGCGCTGGCCGAGAGCGGCCTCGCGGTGGTGCACGCGCGACCGAACCTGACGGCCGTCAGCGGACAACCGGCGGAGTTCTTCTCCGGCCTCGAGATCCCGGTCCCGACCATCACCGACCGCGGCACGATCGGCACGGAATACCGGGAGACGGGCGTCAGCCTGACGTTCACGCCGACGGTCCTCGACCGCGACCACATCTCGCTGGTCGTGCGACCGCGTATCCGGGAGATCGCGGCCGGGGGGGCGACCATCGCCGGCACCATCGTGCCGAACATCAACGAACGCTCCGCGTCGACGACGGTGGAACTCGGCGACGGCCAGTCCATCGCGATCGCCGGGCTCTACCGACGCAGTGCGACGGGCACCGAGGCGGGTATCCCGCTGCTCAAGGACCTCCCGTTGTGGGGAGCGCTGTTCCGTCAGACGCGGGAAACCACGAACTCCGTCGAACTGATCATCGTCGTCACGCCGCGCATCGTGGCGCCGGTAGGCGGCACAGCGGTCGCGGCACTGGACGCCGCGCCGGGCACTTTCGCGCGACAACTCGACAACGAATTCTATTATTGATGGCCCGGCGCGACGGTTCGGCTGGCGCCGTTCGTACGATCGCCGACCGGTTTCCGTCGCGACGGGCATGGATGGAGACTTCATGAAACAACGGTTCCTGATGGCGCTGGCCATGTCCGCCATCCTTGGCGGTTGCGCAACACCGGTCCCGGAGGGCGCGTACGTGTCCTTGATGCGCGACGCGATGGTGGAGGCCGCGCGGGTGGCGGAGGGCTCCGGGGATTCCGCCGGGACCGTGCGCGCCATCGAGGCCTGGCGTACCGGAGGCGGCGGCTCGCAGTCCGGCGGACCTGCCGCTTCCGGCCGCTAGTCCGACGGAGTGCGATGTCGGTGTGGCGGCGCGGCGTTGGCCGCGACCGGTCCTAAGGACAAGACGACCTCGCTGCGGGGCATCGGCCCACGGCGCGAGGCCGCGTGGAGCATATGGCGGAGACGGCATTTGACGCCTTCCTGAGCGACGCCGGCAGTCGGCGGCTCGTCGGGGAGATGGATCGGGTAGCGAGGGTGCATCGCGGAACGGTGCGCGATGCCGTGCGGTCGTGCCGCGGCGGTCGCTCGCCGGACGTACTTCTGGTGGATCTGGACGGCGAACAGAATCCGATCGTGCATGTCGCGACGCTGTTGCAGGTCTGCCGGCCGGAGACGGTGATCCTCGCCACGGGATCCGAGAACAACGTCACCCTCGCCAACGACCTGTACCGGGGCGGCGTGTTCCTGTACCTGCCGAAGCCCCTTGACGCGGGCAATCTGCAGCGGGCCCTCGACGAGGTGGACTCCGTACACGACGAGGAGGCGCGGCCCCAGATTCAGGCGAGTCGCCTGCTGCTGGTGCTCGGCGACGGCATGGGCACCAACACGGTGACGGTGCTGCTGGCGCGTCTGGCCGCCGAGCGCGGGCGCTACGTGAGCTGCGTCGACCTCGACCGCAATTTCGGCTCGCTCGCCCTGGCGCTGGATACAGCGCCACAACGGGGGCCTGGTCCAGGCGCTGCTGCGCCCCGACGCCGGCGCGACGGCGGTGGACCAGTTGCAGGCGCGAGTGGCGCCGCGGATCGGCCTGGTGGCGCATCCCGTGGATCACGTCGACCCGGAAACTTCGGAGGAACCCGGTCTGCCGGGTCTGATCGACGCGCTGTCCGCACAGGCGCACATGATCCTGGCCTGCGGGCCATCGCCCCAGCAGGTCGCCGCGCTGCGCATGCTGACGACGAACCATCTGCTCGTGTTCGAGCCGACGCCGGCGGGCATGTCGGTCGCCATTCGATGGATGCGCATCCTCGACGGCGCCGCGTCCACACTGGTGGTGAACCACGCGCGTCCGCTGCCGAATCTCATCGGCGCCGATCAGTTGAGCGATGGGCTCGGCGGGCGCTCGCCCGACCTGCAGATCCCGTACATCAAGGGCATGGCACGCGCGATGGCCCTCGGGGAACCGGAACGGGCGCTGTCCCGCCGGGAGCGGCAGGCGCTGGAGCGGTTCCTGCAGCCGCTGCTCGGCGTTGGCTCCGTGGACGACGACGACTGACCGGCGCGTTTTGGCCACAGTCGCGGTCCGCGGGCCCATCGCAGCGCGACGCAGGGGCGCTAGAGCGGCGGACGGTGTGCGGCGTCGACGGCGTCGAGCCAGGCGTCCATCGGCTGCCCGGGATCGGCCGGCCCGATGCGCACGCGGTAGATGGGCTGGCCGTTCCGCACCGTCTCGGTCACGCGCACCGGCTCCACGCCGAGGTCGCGCAGTCGGGCGGCGAGGCTCGCGGCCGCGGGCCGGGCGGAGTAGGCGCCAGCCTGCAGGTAGCGCTCGCCGCCGTCGTGCAGCAGAAGAGGCGGCGGCGCAAGTGTCTCCGGTGCCGCACCGGATTCCACGGCCGGCGCCTCCCCTGGAGCCGGCAGGTCCATAGCGCCGTAGCCGCCGCGCGTCAGCGCGTCCCGCAGTTCCAGGAGCGTTTCGTGGGACGGGACGGGCCCGATGCGCACCCGGAACAGCTCCGCGTCGCCCGGCCCGCGCGTCGGGCTCACCTCGACCGGGCGGCCGGTCAGCGCGCGTAGACCGACCGCGACTTCTTCGGCCGTTGCCTGACTGGCGTAGGCGCCGGTCTGTATGAAACGTGCATCGGCCTCGCGCACCATGACAGGCAGCGGCAGCGATCCGGCAGGCGGTGGCCCCGGGGCCGGCGTCGCGTTCGCGTGGTCGGGGGGCCTGATGTCCATCACGCCGTAGCCGGCGACCTCGAGCCTGTCCGCGAGCACCACCAGGGCTTCATAGGTGGCTACGGGTCCGATGCGCACGCGGTAGAGCGCACCGTGGTCGGGGGAGGCGCTCGCGGAGACGTGGGTCCCGTGGCCGGTCAGCGCCTGCAGGCGGGCGGCCAGCTCTTCCGCCGCGGACCGTGCCGCGTACGCTCCGGCCTGGACGAAGCGGGCGCCATCCTCCTCGATGACCATCGGCGGAGTGGCGGCCGCCGGTTGCGCATCGAAGTCCTCCTCGGGCACCACCAGGGGCCCGAAGCCGAGGTCTTCGAGAGCCGCGGTCAGTGCGGCCAGGTCGGCCGCCGACGGTACCGGCCCGATGCGTACGCGAGACCAGGTCCGGCCGTCCACACCCTGTGCCTCGCTCACCCAGACCGGGTGTTCGGCAACCTCCCGCAGGCGCACCGCCAAGGCTTCGGCGGGGGTCCGCGAGGCGTAGCTGGCTGCCTGCACGAAACTCCAGCCGTCTTCCCGGAGGATCCGCGGCGGCGTAGGGACGGGCGCGTCGTCCGCACCGGGGGCGGTGGGCGATGGGGCCGGGGCACGGGGAGCCGCAGGGGACGCGGGCCGGGGAGTTGCAGGGGAAGCCGCACGGGAAGCGGCGCGGGACGGGGGCGCGGAAGCGCCCGGGGAGGCAGTCTCCGCCGACGCCTGCTCCGCTTTCCCGTCGGCGCTCGCGACCGCCGCTTCCGGGGCGGGGGTTCCCGGCGCGTCGCCCAGGGGCGTTGCGGCTTGCACATCCTCCTGGGGAGGCTCGGAAGGTGGGTCGGAGGAGTCCGCGGGCGCGGCCGGTGCCTGGGATTCGCGCGCGGCGGTCACGGGAGGGGGCCGACGGCTCGGGTCCCGGCGGCGCGTCTTCGTCCGCAGGCTCCGGAGCTTCGGGTACTTGCTCCAAGGCGGTTCGCGGAGCCGCAACGGGTCCTTCTGCAGCGTCGCGATCCCGGAGCCCGACAGGCGACGGTTCGGGAGGCCGCTCCCTAGTGCCAGGCGCGGGCGGCTCGGCTGGCGGCGGCGCGTCTTCGGGCCCGGGCTCTGCAGCTGCGGCCACCTCCTCCAGAGCGGTTGCCGGGGCCGTTTCGGGTGCTTCCCCACCGTCGCGAGCGTCATCCGGCGTGTCCAGAGACGGTGCTGGACGCAGCTGCGCGCCGCGCGGTTCGGGCCCCGCGGTGGTCGAGACCGCATCCGGTCCGACGGCCTCCTCGCCGCGTTCGGTGTCCTGCAGCGCGGCCGACGACGGCTCGGCTGGCACCGCTGGGTCGTCGGCCGCGCCCACCACCGGTTCCGGCGCCGGCAGTAGCTCCGCTTCGAGGCTCGCAAGGGCGTCGTCTCGCGTGGCGCCGGGTGCTCCCGACTCGAGCTCCGTGAGCATGGCCAGAGCGCGTGCCAGGTTGCCTCGAAAGCGGGGCTCGTCGGGTGCGCGCAGCACGGCCTGCTCCATCGCGGCCGTTGCCCCGCGCAGGTCCCCGGCGAGGAGCAGCGTCAGCCCGAGGCCGTTATAGCCCCATGCGACGTTCGACTGCGATGCCTCCGCGAGCGGATCGGTCAGCCGTGCGAAGCTCTTGCGCGCCGGTTCGAGCTGACCCGCGGACAGGGCGGCGCGGCCGTGCGCGAGGAGCGCCGCGTGACGCGCTTCGGGACTGCGAGCGTTCGCCAGCGCGGCCAGGTACCACTGGGCCGCCGCGGCCGGTTCGCGGCTCTCCACGGCCGCGTCGCCGAGCCCCATGCGGGCGTCCACGGAACCGGGGTCGATCTGCAGCAGGCGGCGGTACAGGCGGCGGGCGGTCTCGATCTGCCCCGCGTTCAGCGCGGCCCGCGCCATCGGCAGCACGGCGCGTTCCATTTGCTCGGAGCGCGGCTGATCGTGCTGCTCGGGCAACAGCGAGCAGGCGGCCCCGAGCGTCGCGAGCATTGCACAGGCAATTACGCGAGACACGGGGCAATGTCGCAACTACACGAGACACTGGTCAAGATCGCAGCGCAGAGTGTTCTGGACGAGTCAGGGCTTCCAAGTATAATCCAAACGAGCGGTTTCACGATTTCGCACGCTAGGCAGTTCGGCGGGCCAGGCGCCGTAGCGAAGGCGCCGAAACCGATTTCCGAAGTTGTTGGAGTACTGGAATGCCACAGCGGCGCTGGTCGTCGTGTGCGTCTGCCCGTGGCGCCGAGGGAGCGATGACGGTGGAGTTCGTATTGATCCTCATGACCTCGATCCTCGTGCTGTTCGCGCCCGCCGGCGAGTTCTTCCGCCTGTCCTTCATCGACCAGACGCTCGCGCGGGCCACGCACCTGGCCGCCCGCGCCGCGGGAGCGGACCCGTCGAACTGCCTGGCGGCCATCAAGCGGGCCTTCGAGGGCGACGGCGCGGCGCGCTGGCTGCTCGATCTCGACGGCAACGGCGAGATCGGCATGACCTCCGGCAACGAAGGGTGGCCCGACGGCTCCTCGACCGAGGAAGTGCTGGTAGGCGTCAGCTGGGACGCGGATCTCGCGGATGACGAGGAGTGGAGCGAGACCGGCTGTGGCGACCCGGGGAGCTGGATCCGCGTGCGTGCGAGCGTCAGGGTGCAACCGTGGTTCGGTCCCGTGCGCGCGCTCCTCTGGAAGGAAGGCATCGGGCGCGAGCACGAGAGCTGGGCGCGGAACCAGGGATGATGGCCAGCCGCAATTCGAGAATCCGGGGCTCCGCGACCGTCGAGCTACTGGTGGTGGTTCCGTTCGTGCTGGCCCTGACGGCGCTGGTGTGGGATCTGCGGGAGTTCGTCGGCTATCGAACCGACCTTGCGCGGGAGATGTACACCGTCGCGGAGGTGATTGCCAATGAGACCGACGCCGATCTCATCGAAGAGGTGATCGCCCAGGCCATGACGCGGTTCGAGCGGCGCAGTTCCGGGTCGTTCGCCGTCGCCATCGTCACGCGCGGGACCGAACGCGGGTCGAGGACACCGTGTGTCGACGACGCGGCGTGGTGCCTGCCGCGGGTGGCCGTCGCTTGGCCGCCGACGCCCCTCGAAGGGCGCTGGAACGACAGTGCGGTCTGCAGTGCGCCCAGCCCTCCCGGGGTGTTGACGCTACCGTTGCCGGGGCAGCACTTCGCGGCCGATCAGCGCGTGCTGCCGAACGAGAATCCGGACGGAACGGAATCGCAGGAGAGCTGGATCAGCCGGAACATGCGGCCCACCGAGTGGTGGGTCGTCGTGGACAGCTGCTTTCACCCCAACCCGGGGGTGTTCGCGGGCCGGCTGGTGAATCTGGGCGTGGAGCTGTTCGATGTCTCCCAATTCGTCTTGCGCAAGCGCGCGGCCTGGGGGTCGGTCCACGACCTCGTCGACTGTGTCTGGTGCACGTGACGGTGTTGCAACAACGCTGCACCGCGACCGCGCGCGCGATGACGCTGCTCGTCGCGTTCCTCAAGTCGCGGCACGGCGGCGGCATGCTGGTCGGTGGCGCTCTGGCCATCTCGCTCCTCGCCGGGATCGGCGGCACGCTGACGAACTACGCGTGGCGGGAAGCGCAAATCGAGGAGCTGCGCGCCGCCGTCCGGGCTGCGGTGTCTGCGGCCGGCCCATTGCTGGGCGGCGCCGGCGGGGCGATGAACGCTGCCATCGAGGAGCGCGTGGGCGGTTTCGTACAGGGGCTCGTGCCCGGGCTGTCCCTGGACCGCGTCACCGTGGACCACGATGTCGCAAGCGGTGTTACCACCGTGACGGTGGCGGGTCGGTATACTTTCCGGCGGCTGTGGGACATCGGCCCCGACGATCCGGAAGCAGTTGAGGAGTCGGTCGACGCCAAACTCGAGACGGACCGCTACGAGGTGGCGGTCGCCCTCGACATCTCCTCGTCGATGCTCCGCTCCATGCCAAGCGGCATCCCCGGGGTCGACATCGTCAAGATGGAAGGCCTCAAGAACGCCATGGGTTCCGTCCTGACCGTGGTGGAAGAGGCATCGCAGAACGATCCCGGCAGCATCATGGTGTCGATGGTGCCGTTCGGCGTGGCCGTGAACGTCGCCGACACCTGCAATCCCGACCCGGACTCCGGGCTCTGCCGGCCGGAGCACTCGCCGGCGAAGGAACGCTACGTGCGGATGCTCGCGGGTCCCCACGCCACCACGGCCGCGACGCTCGCCGCGGCGCGGACCGACGGCCGCCACTGGGTGGATACCTTCCACCACTACGGCGCCGGCCTCCAACCTCGGTCCCCTGTGGGCCCGGAGCCTGCCGCAGGATCTGCTCGACGGCAGGGACTGGAACCTGCGCCGCGAAGACGTGGAAGTCGATGTTTCCGCGGTGGCACCGAATCTCGACACCGGGGCGGGGCCCGGCATCTGGGCCGTGGACGACGAGGACTTCTGGAACGGTTGCGTCATGGCGCGCTGGGGCGCGTACTGGGATGCGCAGGCGCGTCCTCCGGGTTGGTCCGCGGATGCCGCGGACGTCAACTGGCCAACGACCCGGGCCGTCCCCGGCTGGTCGCCGGCCGCCGCCGGCCTGCCCGCCGACACGCCGTTGCACTTCTCCGACGCTGCGCCGGACGCAGCGGATCCCAACACGCTCTTCACGGCCTATTCCTACTCGGACGCCAGGATCGGCAGCACCGCGGACCACCGCTTGCAGAGCGTGATGCTGGACCTGCTTGAGCCGGATTGGCAGGGTTTGGAGACCGCCACGCAGGGCGACAACGATTGGTCGGTCGACGCGGACCGGGGCGGCGCAAGCATGTGTCCGCCAGCGCCGCTGATTCCCCTGACCGAGCAGGTGGACGTCCTGAGGTCCGCCATCGATGGCCTGGAAGCGATACCCCGACATGGCCCCTTCAACGGACTCAGTGCGAACTACCTGCATCTCGGTGTGGTCTGGGGGCTGCGCACGATCTCGCCGTTGTGGCGGGACGTGTGGCAGGTCGAGGACGCCGCTGCACGCCCCCGTCCAGCGACGCCCTGTGCAGCGGGCGACACGGCCGTCGGCTGCGACACGGATCTCCACAAGTCCATCCTGATCGTCTCGGACGGCTCCAACGACGTCGGCTTTGTGGCTCGTGGCCGGCAGCACCCACCGAACCCGCCGGACAACGCGCGTTTTGACCAGGACGCACTGGGCGGATGTCACCCGCAGTGGCTACCGACCTACTCGGCGGCAGCGGGGGAGCGCTCGGAAGACGCGTTCAATGCCCACTTTTCCGCCTTCGTCGATACGGACGGCCACTTTGCAGCCGGCGGCATGACGACGGTTCTGGACGCGTTTCACGCCCGCGGGGATCCATTGGCCGACACCCCGACCCGACGCAGCCTGCGCGAGCACGTCCTGACGGGCGTCACGCCCTGGCAGATATTCCGCGGTGTCGATCGGGCTGGCGCCATCGACGCGCTGCTGGACCCCGACAACGAGTTCGGTTTCTCGGGGCGGCCTGTGCAGCTCCACCATTTCTGTGGCTGGTCGAGCGTGTTCGGTGCCTATGGACGGTTGGACGATGCGACCCGGGTCGGCGAGTCCGGCGCGCTGCCCGCCACGCTGCTCGATCCGGTGCACGGTGCGGCACCCTTCAAAGTCGACTCCGGGTTGGTCTCCCAGTCGGACATCCAGAGCGGACTCTCCGGTCAACTCGATGACTGGCTGTATGAGTCCTGCGCACTGGCGGGCCAGCGCCGCGTGCGCATCAACGCCATCTACATGGGGCCCGAGAACTACCCCAAACCGCTCGACGTGCTCAAGGAGTGCGTGCGACGCGCCGGCGGCGACCCCGAGCGGGACGTCTACGTCACACCCACGGCGCAGGGTCTCGCCAACGCCTTCACCGAGCTGTTCACCATCCGCCGCAACCTGCGGTTCCTGGACTGACGAAACCCACGATATGGCCCAATCCTTTCGACACCGCCGCGGCGCGCAGTACCAGCAACGGACCACCCGACCACGGGCCGAGGAGACGGTAGCGCCCGAAGCCGCCGCGCTCAGCCGTTTCGAGGCGATCGTGCCGTGGTACCACGGCCGCGTGCTGGAGTCACTCGACTCGCAGACGGCCTCGACGCTGAGCGACGAGGAGTTGACGGAACTGGTGGCGACGATCCTGCACCGGCTGGAAACGGTGCCCGACGCGCCGCCCATCGCCGGGGCCCACCACAACCTCGCGATGCGCCTGGTCGACGAGATGCGGGGCCTCGGCCCCATCGGCCCGCTGCTGCGCGACCCGGAGGTCAGCGACATCCTGGTGAACGGCCTCGGTTCGGTGTACGTGGAGCGTCGCGGCAGGTTGTCGCGGGTGGACATCCGCTTCCGGGATGTCGATCACCTGACGCGCATCGCGCAGCGGATCGCGCAGGGCGTGGGCCGCCGCGTGGACGAACTGAGCCCGATGTGCGACGCGCGTCTGGCGGACGGCTCGCGCGTCAACATCATCGCTCCACCGCTCGCCATCGACGGCGCCGCCATCTCCATCCGGCGCTTCCGCAAGGGTGGCTTCACGGTCGAGGAACTCGCACGCAACGGCGCCATGCATCCGGCCATGGCGACGCTGCTCGAACTCGCCACGAAGGCGCAGCTCAACATCGTGGTGGCGGGCGGGACCGGCGCCGGCAAGACGACGATCCTGAACGCGCTGTCCGGCAACATCGGCCCGGAGGAGCGGGTCGTGACGCTGGAGGACGCGGCGGAACTGAGCCTCGTGCAACCCCACGTCGTACGCCTCGAGACGCGTGTGCCGACCTCGGAGCACGTCAGCGAGATCACCATGCGGGACCTCCTGAAGAATGCGCTGCGGATGCGGCCCGACCGTATCATTGTCGGCGAGGTGCGTGGGGCCGAGGCACTCGAGGCGCTGCAGGCCATGAACACCGGCCACCCGGGCTCCATGTTCACCGTGCACGCCAACAACCCGCGCGACACCATCAGCCGGCTCGAGTACCTGGTGATGATGGGCGCGGGCGAAATGCCGCTGTCGGCGATCCGCAACCAGGTGATCTCGGCCGTGGACCTGATCGTGCAGGCGGCGCGCTTTCGCGACGGGCGGCGACGGATCGTGTCGATCACGGACGTCGTGGGCCTCGAGGGCGATGTCCCGGTGCTCGAAGACATCTGGTCCTACGACGTGGCCAAGGACCGCTTCTCCTGCGACAGCGCCCGGCCCTCCTTCACCGACCGCGTCGAGGAGCAGGGACTCGGCCAGCTGCTCAATGCCGGGCTCGGGCGTCCCGGCGTGTCGGTCGGTTAGCTGGCGGTCGATTGCCGGGAGCGCAAGATGAATGTGGTCTGGCTCGCAGCGATTCTCGCGGTCACCGTCGCCCTCGGGACCGTCGGGGTGTCGCTCATGGATACGTTGCGCACCCGGTCGCGGGTTCGCCGCCGGGTGCGGCTGTTTGCGCACATGCTCGAAACCGAGGACATCGCGGTGCCGGTGGCTTCGACCGCGACGGAGTCGGCGCCGCAGAGCCGCCTCGCCGCGGGTCTCGATGCGCGCTACCCACTGTCCGGGGGCGTCCGTACGGCAGCGATTGCGGCGGGGACGGGCATTGCCGCGTGTGTTGCCCTGGTGCCCCTGCTGTCGTTCTTCGGCATGCCGGCCCCGCTGGCGTTCGGGCTGTCCTTCGCGGTGTCCGGCAGCTTCGGCTGGAGCGTCGGGATGATGCTCGAAAGCGCCAAGCGGGCGGCCTTCAACGACCGTTTCCTGACGGCGATGGAGGACTTTCAGCGCATGGTCCACTTCGGCATCGCCACGGGCCAAGCCTTCGCATCGATCACGGCGGCGGCCGAGGAGCCGCTGCTGGCCTCGCTGCGCAAGGTGCAACTCGATGCCGAGTTCGGCGTGCCGCTGCCGGCGGCCCTCGAGCGCGAGGCGCGCCGCGTGCGCATGAGCGAACTGGCGATGCTCGCGGCCATCATGGCCACGCAGGCGCGCACCGGCGGCAATCTCTCCGAGGCGGTCGGCAACCTGGCCGGATTGCTCCGCGAACGGCTCGACAACCGGGCGCGCATCAAGTCGTCCACGGCCGAATCCCGCGTCACCCTGATCATCCTCTCGGCGGTGCCATTTCTGGCCATCGCCATCCAGTCCTCCCTGCAGCCGGAGATCCTGTCGGTCCTCCTTGGCGATGCGCGGCATCTGCTCGGCATCGGGGCCGCCATGATCGTGGGCGGCCTCGTGGTGTCGTGGCTGATCATCCGCAGTGCGCAGCGATGACCTCCAGTTCCGCCATCCTGCTGACCGCGCTGCTGGCGGTGGCCGGCGTCACGTTCTTCCTGATCAGCGTCTTCATGGAACGCATGCGCATGACACGACGCGTCCGGCTCGCCATCGGCGGCAGCCGCGAGGCGGGGGTGGAGAGGCGCGTCGGGGCGGGGATGAAAAGCGGGGTGAGTCGCCTTGCCGCCAGCCTGGGTGGGCTGATGCCGCTCAGCGAGGACGACCGGGAGAAGATTGCCGTCGGCCTGCAGCGCGCGGCGTTTCGTTCCGACAATGCGGTGGCCGTGGTGCTCGGCCTGAAGTTCGCGTGCCTGCTGGTCGGCCTCGCGGTCGGGCTGACCGTCCTGCCGCCGATCTGGCCGGGCCTGATGGGTTGGGGTATCGGCGTCCTGGGCGGACTGCTGGGTGGCGTGGTGCTCAACCTGCTCCCGGAATTCGCGGTGTCGCGGCTTGCCGCGGCGCGCTTCCGGCGCATTCATGGCGGCCTGGCGGATGCATTCGACCTGCTCATCGTCTGTCTCGAGTCGGGCCTGACGTTCGATCGCGCGTTACGGCGGACGGTGGACAACCTGAGAACGTTCCAGCCGGACCTCGCCCGGGAGCTCGGTCAGGCGTCCCTCGACATGAGCGTGCACGGCCGCTCGCGGCAGGACGCGCTCGGCCGGCTGGCGGCCCGCCTGGACAGTCAGAACTTCAAGGACCTGGCGGTGACCGTCGCGCAGAGCGAGCGGCACGGCACCCCGTTGGCGGACTCCCTGCGCAAGCTTGCGGGTTCCATCCGGGTACAGACGATCGCCCGCATGCAGGAGAAGATGGGCCGCCTGCCGACGCTCCTGATCCTGCCGTCGATCGCCTTCCTGCTGCCTGGCATCATGGTGATCGTCGGCGGGCCGGCGATCATGCAGATGTCCCTGAGCCTCGGCGCCGGCACCCCGTGAGGAGACGACGGCCGCGTTGATCGGAAGGCGCGCCCGGCGACCGCGGGAGCTCACCCGGATCAGCGCCCGCGGAGGCCCCGTCTCGTCTTCCAGCGGGCCGCGTTGCCCGACCTGCCGTCCGGCATGGGCGTCGTGATGTCCGTCAGGCCGGAAGCCTGTGGGTCGGGGCCGGGCTGCGTGTCGGACTGCGGGCCGGCCGACGCCGGCCTGGAACCCCCTGAACTCATCTCCTGAACGCGAGCCAGCGTCCTGCGCATCGCAACCCATCCCATGCCCAGGTTGGCCGTCCTGTCGGTCACCAACATGAGGATGGTCTGTTCCTTGCCCGGAATGACGGACATGAAGTGGTAGGTATCCTCGGTGGTGGTCTGGATCTCCTGGACGAAGCCCTGATCGCCGGAAGCACCGCCCAACGCGGACTCCAGCTGATGATTGACGTCGCCGCGGAAGTACTCGGCGCCCGCGGCGGAGAGGATTTCCATCGCGCCGTTGTCGATGAGGGCATCGGACGCGACCCGCATGGCGAGCGGCAATCCCGTGCCAAGGTCGACGAGGGCGCATCCGAGCGCACCATCGACGTCCTCCATGATGTCTTCGCAAATGTCCTGCAATCTCACGGCATGACCCCTTCTTGTGGAGCGCACATACGCCCTCACTCGCCGACGAGTCGTGGCTAACATGCGCTCGCCGCGCCGGCCTGTCAAGCGATAGCCTTGTCCAACGCAAGGTGAGCCTCACCGCGACGTGCGAGTCCAACGAGGTGTGAGTATTCACGATCCAAGTGGGCAAGCTTACGAGGCGGTCCACTTGGTTGAGGGCGCCGTTCACTCGGGGTTTTGGTGTGCACCTTGTCGGGAGGCGGCTCGCTCGACTGCACCGACGGACCCCAGCCACGGTGCGGCGCCGAGGGTGGCGACCGCATCCCGTAGCGCCGGCCATCGCTGGACTCAACCGGTCGCAGCTACGGGCTCCGGCGTCCACTCGCGATCCTGCTTGAGCAACGCGTTGGCCAGCACCACCAGCTTGCGCATGACGGCCGCGAGCGCGACCTTCGGCGACTCGCCATGGAACGAGGATGGTGTCCGGGAGTCCACTCAGAGCTGGCGCGAAGTCCTGCTGGGCATGCAGCAACGCGGCCTTACGGGACCCGCAAAGCTGGCTGTTGGCGACGGTGCGCTCGGCTTCTGGTCGGCGCTGTCACAGGTGTGTCCCGAGACCTGCGCACAGCGCTGCTGGATGCACAAGACCGGCGACGTCCTGCACCGTGTGCCGAATGTCGAGGCGCATCGCTGGCGCGAGGCGTTGCCGAAGGCGAAGCAGGGACTATACGAGATCTGGGTGACCGAGACGAAAGCGCAGGCCGAGCACGCTTTCGACGACTGGCTCGAGCGCTACGACGACAAGTACCCGAAGGCGACCGCCTGCCTAGTAGCGCGGGATCGGGAGGAACTGCCGGTCTTCTACAACTTCCCGAGCGTCCACTGGACGCAGCTCTGCACACGACCAACGTGATCGAGTCGTCGTTCGCAACCATCCGTCACCGCAGCAAACCCGCCATGGGCTGCGTGACGCGCCAGAGCATGCTCTCGATGATCTACAGGATGGGCATGTGCGCGGAGAAATCCTGGCAACGGCTACGCGGCTTCCGGCAACTCGGAAGGGTCATCGAGGGAGCGAAGTTCAACGACGGCAACGAGGTCATCGAGAACAGCAGAACCGCAGCATGACCAACCCGTCACACACCAGATTTGACAATAGCTCCGCCGTCCTGCGCACTCGCCGCGCCCGCGGTGAACGTCGCCCTACAGGGTCAGGTGCGTAATCGCGCGCGGGTCGACACGGACGGAAGCAAGGAAGACTGGATGACCAAAAACGTGACCGCGGTCGCCGCTGCGCCCTCGAGTGAACAGGCAGCCGTACGTCTGGCGCGCGCCTCGGGCGCCCCGTCAAGGAGATGATCGGGCGCGTTGTCGGGTGGGCGGACGAGGGGATCTCGTTCGCCGAGGGAACCGGACCGGGGAGCGTCGCCGCAACCGCGACGGCTCTCTCAGTCGGCGACGCCACGGCGGGCGCCGTCGTCACTGCCCTTCCCGCCGGGCTTCCAGCTCCGCCTTGAGGCGCTCCACTGCGGCACGTCCCGCCTCGACACGGCCCCGCTCCGCTTCCTGCTCGGCCTCCCACTCGCGCCTCGAGTTCGCGGCGCTCGGCAGCGGCGCGCTCGCGCGCTTCGGCGAGGGCCGCGTTGTCGCGCTCCAACTGCCGGCGCAGCCGTTCGGCGCGCGCGCGCTCGAGTTCCAGCCGTTCGCGCTCCCGCGTCGCGACTTCCAGCTCGGTCGGCTGCCCCATCAGCGGCTCGGACGGATAGCCCGCCATGATCGGCTGTTCCTCGAACGTGACCGTGTCGCCGAAGTAGGCCTGCCAGAACGCCTGGTGGGTTCGCTGGCGGTCCGGAGCCTCGGTGACGCCTCGCCTCGGCACGTAGAACAGCGTCGTGTCGAGCCCCGGCACCAGCGGCGGAGGTGCGCCGAACAGCGGCGTCTGTGCCGCGCGCATGCCCGCGAAACGCTCGAACGCCCAATACCGCGGAGCGAGCTCGAGATGGGAGTACCAGTCCGAGTGCTGGATCATGTCGGACATCACGTACAGCGCCTTCGCGCCCGCAACGGCGGCGAGTTCGAGACGGGTGTCCTCGAGGGCTTCGACCAGCAGGGCGTCCGTGACGGGCGCGTCGCGGCTGGTCGCCGCGAGCAGGTCGAGCCTGGCGGCCAGCGCGTCGCGCCGTGCGCAGAAACGGTCCATCTCCGGCGCCGGCGCGGCGCCGGACGCACCCGCCAGGTCGGCGCAGGCCCACCCTTCTCCGCCCGTGTCCGGCCGCGCCGACCGTCCCGCACGCTTGGGTCCCGGCTTGCACAGACGCTCCAGGAGCACGCGGGGCTCCGCGGCTTCCGCCGCGAGGATGTAGACGCGCAGCTCGGTCTCGTCCGCCAGGCCGCCGGTGATCCCGCGCAGCAAGGCAGCCGGGAGGCTCCGGCGGCCGGCGTCGAGGGGTTTGCGAAAGTCGAACAGCGCCACTGTCCGGCCGGTCACGTCGGCCGCGCGTTCCGGGCACAGGTCGGCGTCGAGGCGCGGCGCGCGGTTCGACAGGCCCACGAACGCCACCACGGCTCCCACCATCAACAGCGGTGGCAGAGCGAAGCGGAAGAACCGGCTGCCGCGCGGGGAATCGGGAACGGGTCGGGGGCCTGCCATCTCCAGTACTCGGTCGTGTGTCACCGTCTGCCAGCGCGCTCCGCTCCGGTCGAAACCTCGGCCCCGATCCAGAGCGGACGGCGGAAGTTACCGCCTGGTGTGCTGGGTCGCAAATAGCTTTGTCTTTGCGGTAGCGCAAACGTGAAGGTATTTGTGACCCAGCGCACTAGTGACAGCGCATGCGATTCGCGGGACCTGCCGCGAACACGTCGAACGCCGCGCCGTCCGCCGCTTCCTGCCCGCTTGCACCTTTCCCGTCGGCCTCTATGATTACCGACTTCCGGCACAGCCGAACGCCAGCCTCTGGCGCGATGGGACCCTATACGACGAACCGTATGTACGGGCGCGGCGGCGGTGCGCGCTTCCTGATCCCGTTCGCCCTGGTCGTCGCGGTCGCGACGGCCCTGCTGCTGCTCGTCGATGGCGGCGACGCGGCGCCCGAGCTCGACGAGGATCTGTGCCTCGGCCAGCCGCCGCAGGAGGCGAGCGCGACCCTGCTGGTCGACTTCCAGAAACCGGTCCGCCAGGCGCGTTACGCGACGCTGCTGCGTGACATCAGCCTGGATCTCTCGGCCGGCACGGAACTGCGGGCCTTCGTCCTCACGTCGGACCCCCGTTCTCCGAGGCAGTTCCTGGGACGCCTCTGCAAGCCCTACGACAACACCGACCTGTCGATCGACATGGCCAAGGACGCGCAGCAGGGGCAGCGCGACTGCGACGACCTGCCGGCGCAACTGCCTCCCGAGCTGCGCGACGTGGCGAGCCGCTTCTGCGAACGCCGCGAGGCGCTGCAGCGGCGGGTCCGCAGGGTCGGCTTGCTGAAGGAAGGTGCCGCGCCGGTCGCCAACGCGTACCTGCTGGAGGCGCTGGACGACACGATGTACGAGCTCGCCGCGCGACCGGGCGCGCAGACGCTGTACGTGTTCTCGGACATGCTGCAGCACGCCGACTGGTACTCCCACCTGGATCTTGACTGGAACGCGTGGCGCTTCGAGGACTTCCTGCCGCTGCGCCAGGCGCGTGGCCCCGCGCCCGGGGCGGCGCAGCTGGCGGACCTGCGGGTCCGCATCCTGTATCTCCCGAGAAGCGAGCTGACGGACCCGCGCCGGCCGCGGCAGGCGCACCAGGCCTTCTGGCGTGCGTACTTCGCGGGCGCCGACGTACAGTTCCGGGACCGGCGCGCGCTGCCCGGCTATGCCGCCGCGCCCCTGATGCACACACTGCGGGAGGCGGAGTCCGCAGCCTTGGAGCGCGAGTCCCTCGAACGCCAGCGGCGCGATGCGGAGCGGGAACTGGCGCGCATCGCGCGCGAGGCCGAAGCCATCGAGGCCGAGCGGCGCGCCGGCGCCCGCCTCGCCGAGCACCGCGACACGCTGCACGACGAACTGCGCCGCCAGGAGGACGTCCTGAAACAGGAACTCGAGCGTCTCGGCGCCGAGGTCCTGGAACTCGATGCCGAGCGGGTCGAAACCGCCGTGCGGGAAGAGTCGCGCCCGATGGCGGACGAGACGGAGCGCGCGGCGGAAACCCGGGAGGCCCTCGCGCAGGTGGCCTGCGACGTCAGCCTGCAACCGCAGTTTCGGGAGCGGCTCGAGTCCCAACGGTATCCCGGCAACCGCCGGGTGAGCTATGGCGACGCCACGATCACGGTGAGCTACGTGGTCGATCCGCGCGGCGCGACCGTGGACGGGGACATCCTGGTAGTGCCGGAACGCTCCGTCGCGAGCAATCCGGAGTATTTCGAGGTGCTGTCGGAGGACACGGTTGGGGTGGTG
Source organism: Candidatus Azotimanducaceae bacterium (assembly GCA_965206615.1). Taxonomy (GTDB): domain Bacteria; phylum Pseudomonadota; class Gammaproteobacteria; order Pseudomonadales; family Azotimanducaceae; genus VXNE01. The sequence continues at coordinate 4,015,536 of CBDBKI010000005.1, read as the reverse complement.
AAGGACTGGACCTTCACCGTCGAGACGACCGATGCCGGCCAGGCCTGCAGCGGCGCGCAGCGGCGCATGGTGACCTTCACCTACCGCCAGAAGTGCGTCGGCAGGCCCATGCCCTCCTGCCGGACGGTGCAGTCCGGCGTCAGCTTCCTGGCGGCGGCGGGGTAGGGGCCACGCTTGTCGTCGTCCGAGGCGGGCCGTGCACGACTCCAAAACGGGACGGGACAAGCCCGTCCCCTACACGTCCCGCGACGGGCAGGATCAGAGCCGGTAGCGCCGGTCCAGGTACGTGATCACGAACTTGACGCGGGCCGCGCAGCGGTCGAGCGGTTCGGCTGCGCCGGTGCAGAGCGCACGCAGGTCGCGGCTCCGGTCCTGCGCCGGTCCCTCGAGCGCCCCCACCAACGCGGTCTTCAGGTCGCGAGCCCGGTCGCGATTGAACTCGGACCGCTGCGTCGGGCAGCGCGAGCAGACGAGCTCACGGAACACGAGGGCCTTACCCGCGGTGTAGGCCCCGCGGGCGTTCACCTTGCTGTTTCCCGGTCCCGCCGACCCGGACGCCAGCGCCGCGGGCTGCAGCAGCCCCAGGCAGGCGGCCGCGGCCCAGCATGACAGTCGACCCCATCGCTTCATGAGCGAGCCCTCCTCAGAGCGTGTCGAAGAAGTAGCTGACGGTCGCTCCGGTAATCCCGCTCGCGGCGGTATTGCGGCCGTCTACCACCCGCCCGTGGAACAGGTTCAAGCCGACATTGCCGAGGTTCCAGAAGAGCCGCAGGCCCACGCTCTGGGCGTCTTCCTCGAGCTCGGGGAAGCGCTGCGGCGAGAAGCCGGGCGCGCCGATGTCGAGGCCGGATTCCGAGTTGACCTGCTGATAGTCAAGCCCGAGCGTGACGCTGTCGTTCAGGAGCCACAGTGCGGACACGTTCGCGTAGATTGCGGACGGAATGTCGCTGTCCCGGTCGCGGTATCCGAGCTCCCCGCTCAGGCCGAACCGGTCACCGAGAAACTTCCCGACGATGAGGGAGACCTCATAGCCGCTGCCGCCGTCGCCCAGCGAGTTGATGTAGCCGGTGTCGTAGTCGCCGGCCAGGATGCCCCCGACGCGGACCGCTACGCTCGGGGCATCGCTGATCGCCTCGTCGACCAGCCGCCAGGTCAACCCCACGGTCGTGTCCACCAGCCCGCTGTAGCTGTCTTCCGGGGCCGGTCCGGGGAAGATGACGACGAAGTCGCTCTTCGCCCAGCCCATCTGGATATCGACGGCGAGGCTGTCGGTCATCGCGTAGTCCAGATTGACCCAGACCGTACCCTGCGACAGGTCTTCGCCGCCGGCCGGGGTCGCGCGTTTCTGCTCCGCCCGATAGAACTCGTCGGCGGTCTGGTGCACGTAGGAGACGTTGGCGAAGCCGGTGCCCGGCTCCGAGAGCCACGCCGAGCCGTCGGCGAGCGCGGCGTGGGGTATCAGGCATACCGCCCCGGCGAGCGCGAGCAGCGCGAGCGCGGGCCGCGCAAGCGCGGGGCCGGGGTTCTTGCCACGGGGCACCTTGTCCATGGTTTGTTCGTTCATCGTCTTCACAGCCTGTAACGTTTGTCCAGGTACGCCAACACGAACTGCATTCTGGCGGCGCACTCGCTCGCACTCTGCACCTTCCCGGTACAGAGCACCTTGATGTTGTCGTCGTCCGGCGTGCCCGGTTTCTCGTCCTCGAAGGCGGCTTCCAGGCTCGTCTTCAGGGACCGCGCGCGCGTCCGGTCGAGTTCCCGTTTCCGAATGGGGCAACTCCTGCAGACCAGCTGGCGAAACACGAGGGCCTTGCCCGTCGTGTACGCACCCCTTGCACTCAGCTTGCTGTTGCCGGGGCCCGCGGAGCCCGACGCGAACGCATCGGACTGCAGACCGAGAACGACACCCACAAGTACTACGAGACAGATGGATCGCTTCATGGTGTTCTCCTCTTGGCGGTTCGCGCCGAACGTTCCGGGCGCGTTACCTTGCTGCGCCCCTATCGAGTGCAACGTTCCGCGACAACACAAGGGAGGGTACCTGGCGCGAGGTGACGCGAGCGCCGTCCCCCTCCGGCGCCGCCGCCCCGGCGCACCCTCGCGGAGGTTCTCGGGAACAGTCCTCGCGACGGACGGACAGCCAATCCGCTTGCTGAGCGGCCCCAAGTCTACCTTGCGGACGGGCCGACGTCATGCCCGAGCCTTTGTCCAACGCAAGGTGAGCCTCAACGTGACGTGCCGTGCGCCACACATCTCGACGTCAAGGTCGGGACAGGTCCGTCGGACCCTTCTTCTCCTCGTCGGTTAGCAGGCCGTGCCCGGCTCAGAGATCGGCGCCGATCACCTCCCCGTGCTGGCTGTAGTCGAGCCCCTCCTCTTCCTCCTGCGGCGTGACGCGCAGGCTCGTGAAGAGGCGAATGGCGTAGAGGATGACGAACGTGCACAGGGCGCTCCAGGCGCCAACCACCAGCACGCCTTCGATCTGCACCCACACTTGCCAGAAGTTCCCTTCCACCGCGCCTGGGGCGTTACCGATTTCCTCCAGGGCGAACACACCGGTCAGCACGGCGCCGAGCAGCCCGCCGATGCCGTGTATGCCGAACACGTCCAGAGCATCGTCATATCCCAGGCTGTACTTGAGCCACGCACAGGCCCAGCAGCAGCTGAAACCGGCGATGACTCCGATGGCGATGGCCCCGGCCGGCGAGACGTAGCCAGCGGCCGGCGTGATCGCCACCAATCCGGCCACCGCACCCGATACCAACCCGACGATGCTCGGCTTCCTGAGTACGGACCACTCGTAGATCATCCAGGTCAGGGCGCCGGCGGCGGCCGATGTCTGCGTAACCAGCATCGCGAGCGCGGCGTTGCTGCCGGCGCTCAAGGCGGAACCCGCGCTGAATCCGAACCAGCCAATCCACAGCAGCGATACGCCGATCACGCTGAACAGGGGATTGTGGGGCGCCATGTTCTCGGCCCCGTAGCCCGTGCGCTTGCCCACCACCAGGCAGGCGACGAGCCCCGCGATCCCGGCATTGATATGCACGATGGTTCCGCCGGCGTAATCCAGGACGCCCTCTTCGTTGAGGAAACCGCCCCCCCAGATCCAGTGGACGACGGGCGCGTAGACCAGCACGGACCACAAGCCGACGAACCACAGCATGGCCGAGAATTTCATGCGGTCGGCCACCGCGCCCGTGATCAGTGCCGCGGCGACCACGCCGAATCCCAACTGAAAGACGACGTAGACCGACTCGGGGAAGGTGCCCTTGAGACTGGTGAGGTCCAGATTCGCGAGCAGCAGCAGATCCAGGTTCCCCAGGTAGTCGTTGTCGCCGGAGAAGGCGAGGCTGTAGCCGGCCAGAATCCAGATGACCGAGACCAGGCAGCAGATGGCGAAACACTGGCCGGCGATGGAGAGCATGTTCTTGCGCCGCACCATGCCGCTGTAGAACAGGGCGATGCCGGGCACGGTCATCATGAGTCCGAGGACCGCGGCCATCAGCATCCATGCTGTATCGCCGCTGTCGAGGCTGGATGGGGAGGTCGCGAGCGCTGGCGTAGCCAATAGGAGAAGGGCTGTTGCGGTTGGTGTTTTCACTGCAATGGGTTCCTGTTCCGTCGTCCGGTCAGTAGGCTGAGGCGCACAATCCTGGCGCCTCAGCCGTGGTAGATAAGCGCGTGAGGCGACGCTGTCGAGTTGGTCCGCAACTCCCACCGGCCGCTGGCTATTGTTTCGGCCTGTCCGGTCGCCGCCGCGTGACGAACATCCGGCCGCGAGGCCCCATCGGCACGTCGCCTTCCGGACGCCCCTGCGATGCCGGCGCCTCGTCGACCGCGACACCGCGGTAGGTTCGTTGCGAATGCGCGGCCGGCGGTGCTTGCGTTGCGGGCTCCGCGGCGGGTGGCGGCGGCTCCTTGGGCGATGGAGGGGCTGCGCGTGGCTCGGAAACCCGCACCGATGACGGCGGTGCCTGGCTCGCGGGCGGTCGCTTGGGTCCGCGACTCGCCGGGGCAGGAGGGGTATCGGGAGCGGGCGGCCGGGGCCGGTGCGGCGTTGCTGACGCGTCTGCGGGCGGCTTCGCGGGTGTGGATTCGCGCCGCGCGGACGCGCCTCCGGCACCGGCGCCCACCGGTCCGACAGCGTTCTCGAGCTGCTCGAGTGCCTGATGCACGGACATCCATCCCAGACCGAGACTGACGGTCCTGTCCGTGATCAGTACGAACAGGGTATCCATCCGGTCGGGCACGACGGATATGAACTGGTAACTGTTCGCGGTCGCCATCTGGACCTCGCGGACGAAGTGTTCCGGGGCCGAGTTGCCACTCGACCATGCCCGATGGAACTGGCGGATCAACCTGCCACGGAACATGTCCGTGACGGCGACCGACACCAGGCCGATCCGGTTGGCGTTCAGTTCCGTGTCCGGGCCGTAAGCGGCCGCCACCGTGGTGCCCGTTGCGAGGTCGACCACAGCGCATGCGAGCGACCCCTCCGCCGATGCGATGACGTCTTCGCAAACTTCCTGTACTTCCGGCATCACGTTGCCTCCTGTCCGCGCGCGGACGGTGCCCGTAGCGGCGGCACACACCGGTTCCGTTCCGGCATGCACATGGGGACCGGGGATAATGCAATCTGCACGCCGCGTGGGTCAAGTCTGAGCCTTGTCCTGTGCGACCCGGGCCATAGTGCCAGGGATCAGAGATGCACGCCGGATTGGCAGTCCGGGCGGGGCGCTACCGGTGCCGCGCGAACCTCGTCCGCACCGTACGCGGTTCCAGCGGATGGAAGTGCCTGTCGAGGATCTCGTCTGGCGGCTCGCCGACGTCGCCCAACACCGGAGATCCTGTCTCAGGGCTGAGCCGCTGCGTGCAGAGGCGGATGGTAGACTCGGCTCATGCATCGAGCGTCTCCAGCGGAACGCGACTACTTTCGGCGCATCGTCGCGGTTAACGCCCGAGTGAACGACTCTGCGCCGCCGCGCTCACTGGAAGAAACGTTCGACCGCCTCGAACGCATGGAACGACGCAGCGGCGCACTCGGACGACCTGGCGTGGACGATGCTGGCGACGGCGACCTCGCGTCGCACCTGGCTTACCTTGAACGACTCCGAACCATCGACCCGACGTACCGCACTCGGTGAGGTCGGGCGCCTGCTCGACGGCATGTCGATCCGCTGGGCGCTCATCGGTGGGCTGGCGGCCAACCGCTATCGGTCCGCGCCACGATACACCGGCGACGTTGACCTGCTACTGGCGGGCTCGGACGCGCCTATTCCGGAGCTGGAGTCGGCCCTGACCGCGCGCGGGTGGTCGGTGTGTCGTGCCGAAGGGGAGGGCAGCCTCCTGCGTGCGAACCATACCGAGTTGGGTCCGGTGGACTTGCTGGTCGCCGGCACGGAGTACCAGGAGCAGGCGCTGCAGCGGGCGCAGGTAGAGTCCGTCGCAGGAGTTGGTGCTACCCCCGTTCTGACGTGGAGGACGTGATCGTCCACAAGTTGATCGCCGGCCGGCACCAGGATCTCGCGGATGTTGAGGCGATACTCAAGGCCGCGGTGCCCATCGAGGAGGCCTAGCTAGGTTGAGCGGTGGGCGGCGTTCTGGGACGTACTCGATCGCTGGCGGGCGCTACGCGGGCAGACGGTCCGCCCGTGCACGCCCTCAGGCACGAGGAGTTCCTGCGCGAGAACGGTATCGAGCCGCAATGGAGATGATCGGCCGCGCCGGCCGCCCGACTCGACCTGGCCGCCCATCGCGTGCCAGGCTGTCCGGCCGCGTCCGCCCGGACCAGGCCTTGAGGCGCTCATCAGTGCAGGACCCTGGGTAGCGCCGTACCGCAGGGGATCAGAGGTGCAGGACGAACCGCGCCCGCAGCGTACGCGGCTCCAGGGGATGGAAGTGCGTATCGAGGACACCGCTCGCGGGTTCCCCGGCGAGCCGCGACGCGTAGTAGTAGGCGATGTCGTCGTCGCCCGAGTCGAGGAGGTTGAACAGGTCGAGCCCGAACTCGGCCCGGCCGCGGTGCCAGGCGATACCGGCGTGCACCAGCCACGAGGCGTCGGACCGGACGGAACCGTCCTCGACGAGGGGGGCGTCGCCGAGATAGCGCGCGTTGACGCTGACGTGCAGGCCGCGTCCGAGCAGCGCGTTCGCGCCGGCGCTGAAGGTGCGTTCCACGGCGCCGGGGATCTCCTCGCCGCTCTCGAGTTCCGCGTCGCTCGCAGTGTAGGCCGCGTTGAGCGTCAGCCAGTCGCGCGCCTGCCAGAAGCCGGCAAGTTCGAGACCCTTCCGTGAAGAGGCGCCGCTCGGCTCGGTGACGCCGGCGTCGCCGACGTAGACCAGCTCGGAGTCGAGTTCCAGCCAGAAGCCGATGAGCGTCGCGTTGAACGAAGGACCCGGCTCGAAGCGCAGTCCGAGCTCCGCACCTTCGGAGGCGGCGAGGACGTCGACGCGGCCGCGATTTCCACGGACGCGCACGTCATTGGAATGGAACCCGCGCCCCCAGCTCCCGTACGCCTCGAGCCCATCACGGATCCGGTACGCGACGCTGACCTTGGGGCTCGCGAGGCTGTCGTCGCCGGCCGTATCGTCCTCGGGCCGCAGTGCAGAGACGTCCCAGTCGTAGTAGTCGCCCCGCAGTCCGAGGACGGCTCGAAGCCGTTCCGCGAGTTGCACTTCGAGTTCGCCGTACGCGCCGACGGACGCCTCCTCCACCCCGATCGCGTCGACGCACATGTGTCCGGACCCTGGCGTCGGTGCCGTAGAGCCCCACTTCGTCGATGTCGTCCAGGCGCGCCTCGACGCCCCAGCGGAACGCGACAGGGAACTCGCCCAGCCAGGTGTTCGTATCGCCGTGCAGCCACAGGCCGCGGACGGAGCGTCGGTCGCGCTGCTCGAACTCGTCGCCGAGCAGCGGATCGTCGAGCAGGTAGGTGAAGTTGGAGAACAGGGTGAAATCGTAGCCGACGCGGTAGGCGCCGATGCGCCAGCGCTCTGCGTCCGCCTGCGCGGTGAGCGCGAAGCGCCGCGTATCGCCGCCGAGGTGCGGATCGATGAAGCCGGTCCGGTACACCTGGCCCGCTCGCACCGCGCGCCTTGGGATCTGGTCGGTGGCGTCCCAGCGTCCGTCGTAGCCGTGCACTGCTACCCGCGCTTCGGCGTGGCCGATTCCGAAGCCGAAGCCAAGATGGAACTTGATCTGTTCCAGGTCTTCGTCGAGTTGCCAAGGACCGTCGTACAGCGTGGCGTCGACGGCTCCCGTAAAGACGTTGTCTCCGACATCGGCGCTGCCGGCGGCCATGCCGCGGGCGTAACCGTGTTCACCCAGCGTGACCTGCAGCAGCGTCTCCGGGAGGCGTTCGTAGTAGGCGAAGTCGACGCTGCCGGCGGACGAGAAGTCGCCTTTCCCGGCGTGATAGACGCCCTTGCTGTACACGGCCGTCTCGACCAGTTCGGGAATGATGAAGTTGAGGTCGAGATATCCCTGTCCGTGCCCGTGGGAGCGCATGTTGATGGGCACGCCGTCCAGGTGCGCGGAGAAGTCGGTGCCGTGGTCCAGGTTGAAGCCCCGCAGGAAGTACTGGTTGGCCTTGCCGGTGCCCGAGTGCTGGGTGGCCACCATGCCCGGCACCGCTTCGACGAGTTCTCCGACCCGCAGCAGGGGCGGCAGGTGATAGTCCGCGTAGCCGACCACGCCTTCAGAGGCTGTGGCGGCTGTGCCGATGTGGTGCTGCGCCCGTCCGTAGACGATGATCTCCTCGTCGATGTGCAGGTGTTCCTGGTCGCGTTCCGCGTCGCCGACGGCGACCGTGGCGTTGATAGCCCACAGGGCTGCCAGTGCGGCTGCGACGGAGCTTCGGCCGCCGCGCACGGTTGTGCCGGTTGACGACATGGAGAAGGGGCTCCCGGACGGTGCGCGGGGGAACGTAGCGGGCGCGGCCCCGACGGTCAATCCTTCTGCCGCCTGAACGACTCCGAGGGATCGACCCGGCGTACCGTGCGGGGTGAGGTCGGGTGCCGGCTCGACGGCCTTTCCGTCCGCCGGGCCCGGCGTGTCGTCCCGCATGGCTTTCGCAGGTGTGAGCCTTGTCCAATGCTAAGTGATGGTGATCGGGGAAGGCTGATTCCAACGCCAAGTGATGGTGAACGGGTTCCAGACGATCATGGAGGGATGATTGTGGACCTCAGCACCGGTCGCATGGCGATCTTGAGCAGGTGCGCGCCTTCGTCGACGGCGGCGTGCCGGTGGACTACAAGCCGCTGGACCGGGCGAGCACCTACGCCTTCGTGGAGGACACGCTGAGGCGCTTTGCATACCGGCGTCTCGGCAAGGCCGACAAGGGCGTGCTGCGGCGCTTCCTGGCCAAGTTGACGAGCCCGTCGCCGCCGCAGGTCGAGCGGCTGATCCGCCAGTACCGGGACACCGGCAAGGTGCGCGATCGGCGCATCGCCAACAGCGGCAGGGCATTCCCCAGGCGCTACCTGGCCGGCGACATCCGGCTGTTGGCCGAGGTCGACGAGGCCTACGGACAGATGTCGGGACCGGCCACGGCGGAGGTGCTGCGGCGCCAGTTCGAGCGCTTCGGCGAGGTCCGCTTCGAGCGCCTGGCGCGCATCTCGAGCAGCCACATCTACAACCTGCGCCGGTCGCGTACCTACCATGCCAAGCGCACGGTCTTCGAGAAGACCAAACCGACTACGGCCGCCATCGGCCTGCGCAAGGCGCCGCAGCCGGACGGCCGGCCCGGCGTCCACGCGCGTGGACTTCGTCCACGTTGGCGACCGCGACGGTCGCAAGGGCATCCATCTGGTCAACATCGTCCACGAAGTCACGCAGTACGAGTTCGTGGGGGCAATGCCCGCCATCTCGGAGCGCTTCCTGATGCCTCTCCTGGAAGGCCCGCTCGACCTGTTCCCCTGGTGGAGAACTCGGGCAGTTCTCGCCATGCTCACAGTAGTCGTTCCCGCGAACGTCCGGGCAAACCGTCACCGCCCCGACGGCCATGGCTTCGAGGGCAGGTAGGCAGAAGCCTTCACGGATGGCCGGTAAACACACGACCACTCGCGTCCGCGCCAGTTCAAGAAGTGCACCCTGGCGCACGTCTCGACCAGCGGGGTCGCTGCCATGCCTGATCGTGGCAGCGATCCGCTTTACATCGCGCAGTGTCCGGCTTCTTGTAGCCGACGATCAGTACGGTACGAGCTCGAAGCGTTCGCCGCTCCGCGTGCGCCAGCCCCCGGCGCGCCCACACAAGCAGGCGCAGCCACATGAACGGCGCCGCCAGCGGAGGAGCACGTTATAGACGAAGCGCGGAACCATCCGGCGGCCGGCTCAGGGGACTTGCGTAGGGTTGCATGACCCGAAAGAAGAGGGCGCGGATGCGTCCCCCTTTTCGAGCGGCCGTCAGCCCTACCTCTGTGAGAACTCCGGGTAGGCTTCGATGCCGGTTTCCGAGATGTCGGCGCCGATCTCCTCGTCCTCTTCGGAGATGCGAACTCGCATCGTGGCGTCGAGCAGGCCCCAGACGAAAAGGCTCGCGATGAACACCCACCCAAAGATGCTCACGACGCCCAGCAACTGGTCGCCGAGCGTAGCGCCGTCCTTGCTGAACGCCACCGCGAGGACACCCCAGATACCGCAGCTGCCGTGCACGCTGATCGCGCCGACCGGGTCGTCGATCTTCAGGACGTCGAGCGTCACGATCGAGGTGACGACGAGCAGGCCGCCAATGATGCCCACGAGCAGCGACCACGGCGCGGACCCGGCGAGCGGCTCGGCGGTGATTGACACCAGGCCGGCCAGAGCGCCGTTCAGGGCCATCGTCAGGTCCGCCTTCCCGAACCAGAGCCGCGCCAGTACCAGCGCCGCGATCAGTCCGCCGCAGGCGGCGATGTTGGTGTTGACGAACACCTGCGCGATAGCATTCGCTTCGTCGACATTGGAGAGCCTCAGCTGGGAGCCCCCGTTGAAGCCGAACCAGCCGAACCACAGTATGAACATGCCGAGAGTCGCCAACGGCATGTTGCAGCCGGGCATGGCGTTGATGCGACCGCCTTCGCCGTACTTGCCGGCGCGCGGTCCGAGCACCAGAACGCCGGCCAGTGCGGCCGCGGCACCGCACAGGTGCACGACGCCGGAACCGGCGAAGTCCGAGTAGCCCGCTTCGGCAAGCCAGCCGCCGCCCCACGTCCACATGCCCTGCACGGGATAGATGATGGCGGTCATGACGACGGCGAAGCCGAGAAACGCCCACAGCTTCATGCGCTCCGCAACGGCGCCGGAGACGATCGACATGGATGTCGCCACGAACACGACCTGAAAGAAGTAGTCCGAGCGCAGCGAGTAGTAGGCCTCGCCACCGCTCGCGACGACGGCTTCCGCGGTGTTCTCGTCCTGCAGCAGGAACCCGAAGCTCGGCAGGATGCCGCCGGCCCCGGGCCCGCCGATATACATGATGTGGTACCCGATGAGCAGGTACATGATGCAGGCGATCGCGTAGAGCGAGACGTTCTTGGTCAGGATCTCGGCCGCATTCTTGGCCCGGACCATGCCGGACTCCAGCATCGAGAAGCCGCAGGCCATGAACATCACGAGGACACCCATGACCAGCAGGTAAAAGGTGTCGATGGCGTAGTTGGTTTGAATCAGGTCTTCCACTTGGCTCTCCTTGAGCATCTCTTGCGAGGGCCTGCCCCCGTGCACTCCGGCCGGGCTCGCCGTGCCGCACGTCGTCGCGCCTGGACGGCTCGATGGGTGCGGCAATCAGCTTCACCGCGGATGCCCATCCGGCTCCGGGTGTGATACTGCCCGGGCATTGTTACCGAATCCGGGGTGACTTCCCACCGGCCGACGGGCCCGCAGGAGACGATCGCGCCGGGCCGGGCACGATTTCGGAACGGGACGCCACAAGGGCGTCTCCTACAGGACGGGACAAGCCCAACGCGAACGAAGTTCGCGCGCGCTAGCGCGCCTGGCGGCGCTTGCGGATCTGGGGCTTCGGTCTCGATGGCTCCGGGGCAACGGCCGGCGGCGCGTCACCGAGGCGCTTCAACCGTGCCCGCGCTGCATGGGCGTATGGGCTGGTCGGGAAGCTGTCCACGAATGCCTCGAGCAATGCCGTGTCTTCCGAGTCCTTGACCTCGCGCCACATCTCGACGGCCGGGTCGGGGACTTCCAGAGCCGCGCCCGCGGCGCCTTCCTCGGCCCCCGACGCGAAGTGGAACGGTGTCAGCGCGAATGCCGCGAGGACCGCCAACGCATGGCGGCGGGACACCCGATGGGACCTGCCGAGTGAAGGTGCAGTCAGGCTCCGATGTCCCGACTTGCATGATGACTGCATTGAGTAACCCCTTCCTGCCGTTCCCGCCATGCTGGAGATGGGCGGCGTAATCGTTTGCCGATCCTGCGCCAGTCGCCAGGAACGAATCGTCCGAAAGATCAACCGTACAGAGGTGGGGTGCGAAACCATCTTCACCGGGCAGGGTCGCTTCTCGGGATCAACGTGATGCGATATCGAGTGTCCCCGTCCACGTACACCGCGCGCCATTCCGGTACATAGCCGGCCCGCGTGACCAGCATGCGATAGGACCCCGCGGGCAGTCGCATCCCGGGGCTGTACGGGAGCGTGTGCTGCGCGAAGCGCACCTCTGCGTCCGGCGGCATCAGTTCGAGTGTCAGCGAGTCCGGCGTGGCGAGCGGCTTGGCCGGCAGCGCGATATACGGTTGCGTCACGAGATCGGCGGTGGGGTTCCCGGCCGCCGGCTGCGTTCCGGCCGACGGGGCATCCGAGTGCTCGGCGGGCGAGCGCAGCAGGCCCGTGTCCACCCAGGTCAACACGCCGGCAACCGCTCCGAGACACGCGGCCGGGGCCACCCAGCGCCCCTTGCGTCGTTCGGCGAGGGGCTGGTCACCCATGCGCGCGGCACGACGCCGTGCCATGGGCGCATCGGGTCGAACCGGCGCCGCAGGCTGGAAACTGCGGGCCGAGCTACGCCCCGCAGGTGGGACCGGACCTGGCCGACCGCGTGCTGAGGAGCGCGCGGTCAACTTGCGAGCGGGAGGCGCGCTGACCAGAATCGTTCGCCAATCCGCGACGCTCACCGGGCGGTCGACCACCCGAACCGCCAGTGCGGACTCGATGGCGGCCAACGTCCCGGGTGTGCAGGACCCTGCCGCGGCGAGCTCGGCGCGCAGGTCTCCCTCCAGCAGGACACGCCCCGGGGCGTCCCGGGGGGAGCTCCCTGTCACGCAGCGATATACCATGGCGCCTAGCGTGTAGATGTCCGTCCACGGCCCGACCTCCGCAGCGTGCGAGTACTGTTCCAGCGCCGCGTACCCCGGAACGAGGCCACCCGCGAGCGGCGGCATGGCTCCTGAACCTTGCCGCGTCGGAGTCGGCGCCTGCCCGGTGGCGCGGTGGGCCGCGAGCACGGGAGAACCGTCCTTGCGAATGACGATGCCGGCAGGCCAGAGGCGACCATGCACGAGACCGGCCTGGTGCATATCCTGCAGCGCATCCAGTAGCGGGTGCAGGATGCTCAACAGCTCCTTCTCCGGGAGCGTGCCCCGGGACTCCACGTGCTCGGCAAGGAGGGTCCCTTCGCAGGGATCGATCACCACGTAGCCTGTGCCGTTGGCGCGCAGGTGTGCGCGCACCTTGATCAGATTGGGATGATCGATCGGCGTCAGCAAGCGAGCCTGGGCGAGGAAGCCGCGCAGGCCGATATCGAAGGGCGTTGTGGACTCGGGCCGCACCTGGCCACCTTGCTGGCGTGACGCGAGACCCTGCGGGAAGTACTCCCGGACCGTCACGGGTTTGCCGATGTCGCGGTCGACCACTGCGTACTCGATGCCCTCGGCGTCGATGGCCAGCACGTCAAAGATCTCGTACTGTCCGAGACGATGCCCGACCTCGAGGGCATGGCTTTGCGAAGTGCCTGTCAAAAGCCGTTGCTCCCTTGGCGCATGACACCGAGGCCATGCGAAAGCGCCCGGGGCGTATAGCATGCCCCGACAACCAGCGCCGTTGCCGCCCCCTGACCGATCCACGAGCCAGCGCGGTGCTGTCACGGTGCCCGCAAATGGTAACTGGTTCCAGTTCGCAAGTGAGAGACCGGACGCAGGCGTCGGTTACCCGTTCCGGTCGAGCTGCAACGCTTGGGCACAGCAGCACGACCTGGACCAGGTACCTTCCGAGTTCCCGCTGTCCCACATCGAGGGCTCGGCGGCGGTCACGGCCGGCAGGAATTGCCGCGCCGCTTGTTTTACACGCACGACACGGTGTACCTCGGCCGTGACTCCAGAGCCATTTGCGAATCCCGCCGGCCGCTACGCGAACATGAGTGCTGTCCCGCTATTGACAGCCTGCTCGACGTGGCTATGGTCGCCCGCTGATCGCGAACGACCGGTACGCCCCAAGGATCGAAGGCGGGCGGTTTGCCGAGCGATACGCAAGCAGTCGAGGAGGTCGCGTCGTTCAGTACGGAGACGATGCCGGTCAACGAGACGCACGCACGGCTCGGAACGTGGGATGGCGACGTCGGTCAACCGGCGATCTCGTAGGTTCTCGGGTTCTGGCGCACGACCGTCATGCCTTTGTCGGCCAGAAGCGGTATTGGCTACCGGCTATTCGCGTGCGCAGACTGACGCGCCGGATCCGCCAGTACCGCGAGACGGCCGAGGAAGTCCCTCGGCCCCGGCCGAACGCGTCGCCGCCACCGGACCGGCGCGCCGGGAAGTTCCGGTGGGACGCGATGGACCGGTAGTCTGCTAAGGATTCGTCGTGCGTGCACGACAAGCCGTACTACTGGTCGGTGCGGACGGCACGTCGGCGGCGGGCCCTTCGCGAACGGAGCACGGCGGCCCTTGCCGTTTCGCACACGTGTATCAGAATCGGGGCCGTGCACGGCGGTCCCGTTGGCGTGGCGTTCGCGCGACGCGGTCGCCGGAACCCGGGGGGACCCTGTGGGACCGGACGACGACCTGGTGGTCAACTCGAAACAGATGGTGACCCGCAAGACCACGTCAGATATGCCGTGGTGGACCGGCAGCGGCATCAACTGCGGGGTGGTTCCGCTGAACACGGACGAGGCCGCGCGCCACGTGCCGACGCCGCGGCTGCCGACAGACAGAGCCACCTATCCAAGCAAGTGGCGGGCATCCCGCCAGCCCGGATTCGGTCGTCTGGCAGGCGCTCCCGGCGCGTTCCCCTCAACGCGCGCGAGCCGCGTGCAGCACGTCCGCCGGCGCTCTCCGCGCGTCGCCTCCGCCACGCACTTCCTGCACCACCTAGAGGGACGCCATCCTCCCGTTCCACCCCATCGGTAAGTCCTCGTCCAGGCAGGACCTGCCTTGCTCCGCTCCCGCATCGCCGAACCGAGACACTAGATTGCATCGGACTCGCCGGGTTGCTAAGGTGCCGACCATCGTCTGGAGGAATGAGGGGGCACCCCTCGTACATCGTCCCGCAGTTCACCCGCCAGGAGGCATAGCCATGTTCTACAGAAGTGAAACTCGAATACCGGCATGGGCCGCGATCAGCTTGATGGCCGCTGGAGTGGCCGTGGTGGCCGCAATGTTCATCGTGTCGGCGGAGCCAGCCAGAGCTGCGGATGAGGAGCCTTATCATCAGGCGTGCGTGGATGGTTGGGACGACGCCCCGGCCTCGTCGTACTGCACCCGGTCGAGCATCTCGCGCGTTTCGACGGGCAGCCTCACTACGCCCGGGAATTGCATAATTGAGGTCTCCTCGTGCTCCATCACGGTCAACGTCGGTGACACAAGCACGACATTTACCCCAACCTGGCCCGGCGCCTACGGAAGCACCGGCAACGGTCTCAGTGCGGACGATGTCGAAGACATCGACATTTGCTTCGCCTCCAATGGCTCAGGCGGTCATACCGCCACCGTGAAGATCGGTTGCGCCAGCGGCGAGACCGACGCGGCGACGGCGGCGTCGTCGGGTCTGAGCGCGTAGGGCCACTGCTTCCGGGCCTTGCGCCGGACGGTGTGCGGGCCACCAGGCACGACACCGTGCGCAAGGGGACCACGGCTCGACAGCCGAGCGTTCGCGCCGGGCTCGTGTCCGGCGCCCGGCGTCGGTACGGCCGCGCCAGTTCCAGGCCGAATCCGTTGTCGGCATAGGGGCCATGCGTTTGCCGGAGCCGGACACGGCCGTACCAGGCGGGGACTCCATCTACCGCGATGTCTGCGAGAGCATGACGAGCGGCGTCGTGCTCATCGACGGCAACGGGCTGATCGAGACCTTGAACCGGGCGGCCTCCGCCATTCTCGATCTGGACCGGGAAGCCGTCATCGGCCGGACCTTCGCTGAGGTCTTCGTGGCCAACGCCGCCTTCGACGAGTTGAACGAGGCGGTCCTGGCAGCGATCTACGACGGTGTCGTCGGGCACCAGCGGATGGTGAACATATCCGTGAGCGGACAGGTCGTGCCGCTCGCCGTCGCTACTTCCTACCTGCGCGAGACAACCGGCAGTCAACGGCACGGCGGCGCAGTGGTTGCCGTGTTCAGCGATGTCTCGGAGGTCCAGCAGTTGCGGGCAAGGGAGACCGAACTCGCGCTCGACCTGGAGGCCAAGCACCGCGAACTGGGTTCCGCCTATCGCGATCTCGAACAGCGCAATCGCGAACTCGACACCCTGTTGCGAAGAGTGCAGGTCGTACGCATCGCTGCCTCGGCAGGCGTCGTCGCGTTGATGGTCGGCATCGGCGCGTATGTCTGGAGCGGGTCGTCGGCGAGCGTGGCCGACACGCCGCGGCAAGACGCCCCGAGCTCTGACCGGGACCTTCGACTGGTAACCGTCGAGCCCGGGCGTATTCGGTCGACGATCACCGTGCCCGGCGAGATCCGGCCACGCGGCGAAGTGGCGGTGACGAGCCCGATCAGTGGGCAGGTCGGGTCGGTGCACGTGAAGCGCGGGCAAAGCGTCCGGCAAGGTCAGCCGCTTCTCGACCTCGATGTCACGCAGGTGCAGATTCAGGGCCGAAGGGCGCAGGCCGCGTTTCTCAAGGCCAAGGCACAGGTCGAGGAACTGGCCAACTGGGCGACCGGCGTGGAGGTGTCGAGGGCGCGGCGAGCCGTCACCAAAGTGCAGATCGCGCTTGAGGCCGCAAATACCAAGCTTGAGGAGACCGCCTTTCTGGTCGAACGGGGGCTGGTACCGTCCGCGAGCAAGGACGCTGCCGAACGGGAGCAGCGCACGCGGCGTCTCGATCTGGAGACGGCGGAGCAGGACCTGAACGCCGTCCTTTCCAAGGGAGGCGAGAGCCATGCGGTGGCCGGCCTCGAGTTGCAGAACACCGAGGCGGAACTCGAGAGAATCGACTGGGCCCTCAAGAACGCTACGATCGTCGCCCCCGTTGCCGGCGTGGTGGTGAGTCTGCAGCAGGAATCCACCTTGCGTGCCAGCACCCTCTCGGCAGGCGCCTCGATTCAGCCAGGCGAGCACCTCCTGACGATCGGAGACATGGAGGGGGTGACCGTAACGGGAAGGGTGGATGAGGTCGAAGTCGGGCGCGTCCGCCCCGGACATGCCGTGCGCGTCACGGGCCCGGCGTTCAGGGACATCGCGCTCCAGGGGACGGTCGTGCACGTCTCGTCGCAGGCGTCGACGTCACGGGCGCAGCACGCTCTACCGAGCTTCGAGATTACCGCGGCAGTCGATACTCTCGACACCCGGCAGCGAGAGGCGGTGCGGCTCGGCATGTCTGCCGAGATGGAAATCGTCGTTCACGAGAGCGAACGGGCGCTCCTCGTTCCCGTCGGCGCGGTAGCCCTCGTCGACGGCAAGCCGCAGGTGCGCGTCTGGGACGCTGGAACGGGCGCCGAACGGATCGTCGACATCACCACCGGGATCACCACGCTCGACTCCGTCGAGGTCTTGAGCGGCCTCGCCCCCGGCGACAGGATCGTTGCGCCGTGACCACGGCACAGGTCGCACCCGAGTTGCTGCGACTGGTGGATATTCACCAGCGCTTCACCACCGGCCCCGCGATCGTCGATGTGCTGCAGGGCGTGAACCTCCGGGTCGGTCACGGCGATCTGGCGGCCATCATGGGGCCCTCGGGGTCGGGCAAGTCCACTCTGATGAACATTATCGGGCTCCTGGATCGCCCCAGCCAGGGCAGGTACATCCTGAAGGGCCGCGAGATCGCGGCAATGGAAGACGACGAACTGGCCGCGCTGCGCAATGCGACCATAGGCTTCGTGTTTCAGTCCTTCCATCTGCTCCCTCGGCTGAACGCCTGGCAGAACGTGGGGTTGCCCCTGGTCTACCGCGGTGTTGACCGGAAGGAGATCGAAGAGCGCGCGCGCGTCATGCTCGAACGGGTCGGACTCGACTCCCGCGCGGGGCACCGGCCTGACGAACTCTCCGGCGGACAGCGGCAACGCGTGGCGATCGCCCGAGCGCTCGTGGGAGAGCCGGAAATCCTGCTCGCGGACGAGCCCACCGGAGCCCTCGATGCCGAGACCGGCAAGGCAATCATGCAACTACTGAAGGACTTACATGCTGACCGTGGCATGACCGCCATCGTGATCACCCACGACTACGCCATTGCGGCGCAATGCCCGCGCCGCTTTCACATCCAACAGGGCCGGCTCGACGAACGAAGCTCGGCCGAGGAGACTGGGGCGTAGGATGCTCGCAGCGGTCGGCCGAGCGAACCTGCTCGAGGCATGCGCGGGCCTGTTGGCCGCCAAGCAGCGAACCAGTCTCGCGCTCATCGGCATCGTGATCGGCATCGCTTCGGTGAGCAGCATGATCTCGATCGGCACGATCGTCCGGGCGGAAGCGGTGCGCGAGTTCGAGCAATTGGGTACGGATATCGTCAACATTCGACTGCGAGCCCGGGATCGACAGTCCGGGCGGGTCTCGGTCAGGCTGCCTGACGCGGAAGGGGTGGCGCGTCTTGCCGCCATCGATGCGGCCGCCCCCTACACCGCCGGCTCGGCGCCGGTTGTGCTCGCGGGCACCGCGACGTCGACCGCGAACATCGTGGGAGCGACGCAGGCCATGGTGGAACTCAGCCGGCTCGATCTGGCCGAGGGGCGCTTCGTCTCCGCACTCGATGGCGGAAGCTACTTCTGCACGGTTGGAGCCGACATCGCACGCGAACTGCGGCAGGCTTCGAGCGGTACCGTGATCGGAGAGTCGGTCCGCATCGGAGACGCGGTCTTCACCGTAGTAGGGGCCCTGCACCGGGCCGCGCTCGGCCGGCGGCCATTCGATCCGAACAACGCCGTCATCGTCCCGATCGAGACGGCCGCGCGGCTGACCCCCGAGGCGACGCTGCGCGACATCCTGGCGCGCATGAGCCCCGACACGCACTACCGGGAAGCGGGGCGGCAGGTCGTCGAGCATTTCCGGACACTCGTACCTGACGCCCAGGTACAGGTCCGAAGCGCAGAAGAGCTGATCGAGCAGATGCATCGTCAGATGCGTCTCTACACCCTGCTGCTGGGGGCCGTTGGCGGCATCTCGCTGCTCGTGGGCGGCATCGGCGTGATGAACGTCATGCTCGTCGCAGTGACTGAGCGCAGGGCGGAGATCGGCATCCGTCGAGCGCTGGGAGCCAGGCGCAGGGACGTTCAGGCGCAGTTTCTGAGCGAGGCCATGCTCCTGTCGCTGTTAGGGGGCGTTGTCGGCGTGCTGCTGGCGCTGGCCGCCACCTACGGCATCTGTCAGTTTGCCGGCTGGGTGTTCACCGTCTCCGTCGGCGGTACGGCGCTGGGCACGGTGGTCGCAGGCAGCGCCGGCGTCTTCTTCGGGTTCTATCCCGCCTACCAGGCCGCAAGGCTCGATCCCGTGACTGCGCTGCAGGGTTGAGGGAGTCCACGCGGATGTCCGGCGCCACTTCACCCTCGACCCGGCGGGGGAGGGCACCGCGGGTCTCGGGCGGTGCCCGTGGACCGTCGCCTACCGGGTGCCGTCGTGCTCGGGCTGCGCGGCATCGAAGTCGTCGATGTCGACTGCCCAGGTCGGTAGCGTCGTACCCAGCGTCCAGTCAAGGCGGGTGAGCGCGTTGAGGTACGCGATGATCGCGTCCAGTTCTCGGGTCTTCGCGCCGACCAGGTCGTCCTCGACGGCGCTCAACTGAAACGTCGTGGTGAGGCCCTGCGAGAGCTTTTCCTGCTCGACGACGACCGTCTCCTCCGCAAGCTCACGGGCCCTGCGCGCCAGCGAGACGCGGTGAAACCCGGTCTCCACGTCCAGGATGGCCTGGCGAACCGTTATCCGGATCGACTGGCGCAATTCCGCGAGTGTTATCCGCGCATCCTGCAGGTCGTTTCTCGCCCTCACTGCCGCGAGCCTCGGCGCACGGTCGCCTAGCGGAATGGCCAATCCGACACCCGCCCCGTAATCGCGTTCGCCATCGCTTCCCTTTGAGACGTTGGCGTTCAGGGTCAGATCCCAGAGCCGGTCGTTTTCGGCAACGCGAAGGTTGATCTCGGCCGCTTCCTTGTCTATCTGGGCTCGCCGGTAATCGTTGCGGTGCTCGAGCGCCGTCTCGATGCTCTGGTCCAGCACAGGCTGGACCGGCTCGATCGACGGCAGTGCCTGCACGGGACGAACGCTGGCGGCATCGTCGATGTCGAGAACCGAAAGCAGTGCGGCGTTTGCCCTGGCCATGGCGTTCTCGCCTTCTGCAAGCCCGAGCGCTCGGTTGGCGACTTCGGCCTCGGTCTGGACGATCTCTCGTTCGGCCAGGCGCCCGGCTTGAATCAGCGACCGGTTGACTTCGAGCTGCTGCTCGGCCCGGGCCAGGGACTCCCTGCTGATGGCGACCGTCTGGTCCGCCCGGATGAGGGAGCGATACGCGTCGATGGCCGACACGATCACCTCCGCGATTGTATCTTTCAGGAAGAGAACGTTCTTCCGTTCGTCGAGGCGGGCGAGGCGCACGGGCGCAGTATCGATTCCCGTACCGAAGCCCCTGAGTAGAGGCTGTGAAAATCCCAGTATTCCCGTCGCCCCGCGATAGTCGCTGCCGTCCAGCGGCTGCGACCAGAGGAGACTGAACTCGCCGCCTGAGGGAATCCGAAGGGTCGGCCCGACGGAAAGATCGGCAATCGAGTCGCCTCGGTCCCTGTCGCTCAACAACGCCTCGATGTTCGCACGTGGGCGGTAGCGGTCCTCGCTCACCTGCAGGGAGAATCTCTCTACCTCGCGTCTGTGCCGGGCGCTGATCAGGGTCCGATTGTTGCGCAACGCGAGCTGCACGGCCTCGTCCACCGTCAGGTTCAGCTCCGACATGTCGACGCTCCCGCGCCCGTCTCCCGAAGCGGCCCGCACGATCAGAAGCGAGAGCAGGGCCAGAAGCTGCAGAGCGGAGGACCATCCTGTCCCCGCCCGGCTGGCCTGCCGTGCCCGTTCGAACCGCCTCTCGCATGGCATTCGGTCAGGGGTAGCCGGTTCCTTCACTTCGCACTCGATCCGTTAGCCAATGTTTGGAGCGTCGACTTGGTAAGCCCTTCTCCAATCATACCCTCACCTTCTCATTGGACAACGGGACCTGCGTCCCTTTTTGGGGGAGCGCCTCCACGGTCCCGCGGTTGGTGTTCCAGCTAGCCATAGGTGCCGGCGGACTCCACACCAACGCGCCCCCGAACAGCCACCACGTTGCGGGCTGGAAAGTGCCTGCGGCCCTACTACCTGCCTCGGGCAACCGCGCGACTGACGGCACGACGGCAAAGCCGCACGCAGTTCTGGATCAGGGCCGTTTGCGGCGGTTGTCCGACGAGACCGTCAGGATTTACCTGTCACAGGGCCATAGCATGAGTCCAGGAAGGAGGACCGAGCATGCGGAGCAGAAGAACGGCGCCGTGGTCCGGCGCATCGTGGGGATACCGCCGCCTGGAAGGCCTTGATGCGGCGGCTACGCTGTCGCGGCTGTACGCGATGACGAGGCTGCACGTCAACTTCTTCCAGCCGTCGTTCAAGCTGGCATCCAAGCGGCGCGACGGCGCGCGCGTCAGCAAGCGCTACCACGCGCCCGCGACCCCGCCAGCGGCTCGACGCCGACCCCAGGACGCCTGCCGCCGTGTGCGAACGCGCCGCCGAACTGGCCGCCCCGCTGGATCCGATCCGGCTGCTTCGGCAGATGCGGGCGCATCAGCAGCGCGTCGTCGACATCGCCGACAGGCCGGTCGCTGAGCCAGAGGACGCGACCGTCCCGCCGCTCGAGCAGCTGATCGCCGGCCTGCGGACCGCCTGCGCGGAAGGAGGAGTGAGGCCAACGGCCAGGCCGCCCGCGAACCGGACATCACTTGGACCTACCTTGCGCTGACGGTCGGCGCCAGGCCGCCACGACGAAACCGGGCGAGCCATGTGTGCGAGACAGGAGGATTGTCCGGGTTGGACAGTGCGAGGGACGCTCGAATGATACTCGTGTGTCGTGCATGCACGACAAGATGAGGGTGTAAAGAGAATATTAGATAGTCAAAATACAGTCTGAAGGTCTAATTTGGTCCGCAAGTTGATAGTGTGGCAGGGGCAATCAGAGTTGGGCAAGGGCGCTCAGAGCCGTCTACGGCTGAGGCTGACGCTGCTGCGGCGGAGATGGATCGATTCGAAGCGCCGGCCCGTTCGGTGAACGCTACGCGGCCGTGGTGACGGTTTGCGCCGGCATTGGGAGGAGGTGATTCCGATGGGCCAGCCCCGCGCCCCCCGGCAACGCGGCTCAGGAGTTCGCCGATGGTTCCCGGCACCCCCCTCCCAGCGAGAACACCCAGCGTGCCGCGACCAACGCGCTGGAAGAAGGCGGGCAACCACCAGGACGAGGACGGCAACGAGGTCAGGATGGGCCTCAACGACTTCGTCTGGACCGGCACCAACCAGGACGGGACGACGAGCAGCGCGCCGCTCGGCTCGGCCAATCCCACGGTCGCGGAGCCGAACCGGAGCTTCGGCCAGATGAACAACAACGAAACCAAGGCCAACACGAACGAGTACCCGCTCTACGCCCTGTCCATGGTGTTCGAGGTCGCGCAGGCGGGGTCGGGCCGGAGCCAACCGGGCGGCGGCGTCTCGTTGGCCGCCAGGGCCGACCGCCGAAGTGCTGTGCCGGACGGCCGGACGCCGGGGGAACCGGCAGCCGCCGCGGTGCCGGCCGGGAACGACGACGACGTAGCGGACCTCGATGGGGCCGTGGCGGCGGTGTCGGCCACGGCGCGCGGCCGCACGGTGGAAATCCTCTTCGACGTTCCGCTCGACGCGACGGCCCGGACCGGGTAGTGCTGGAGCTGGCGACGCCGCTGGCTGCCGGAGAACGCGTCGAGGCGAGCTACCCGGCGCCCGGGGCGCATCCCGTCCGCACGTCGGACGGCGCGGGCGTGGCACCGCTCTACCGGATCCCCGTGACGATGGGCGACGCGCCCGGCGGTGCGCCCGGTGCGCCGGCAGCATCCCCGGCGGTGCATCCCTCGCATGCGGGCGCGGAACAGTCCCACACCGAAGCCGCGCTGCGGCCCGGCGCTGGACCGCATGCCGGACGGGGCCCTGGCGGCGGCACTCGCCGAGGCGCTGGCCGCTGCGTCCGCCGACGAACTGAACGCGCTCGGGGCGCTACGCGCGGACCGTCGCGGCGTCGTGGTGCTGAGCGGCATCGGCCGGGCGACGGGCCTGCGCGTGATCGACCTCGGCGGCAACGCCGTTTCGGACCTGGCCCCGCTCGAGGCCCTCGACGGCCTGCGCCGCCTGGACCTGGCCGGCAATCGGATCTCGGACCTCGCCCCGCTCGCCGGCCTGAGCGGGCTCAAGGCGCTGCTGGTGGCGGACAACACGGTGTCCGACCTGACGCCGCTGGCGCACCTCGCCTCGCTGGTGCGTCTGGACCTGTCGGGCAACCCGGTCGCGGACCTGTCCCCGCTCGCGGACCTGCCGCTGCTGCGCCGCCTGGACCTCGGCGGCGTGCCTTCGCGCGACGTCCCCCCGCTCGGGGACGTGGGTGCGCTCGTGTGGCTCGACGTGTCGGGCAATACGCTGCCCGACCCCCTCCCCCTCGGCCGGCTCGCGGCACTGCGCTGGCTGTTCGCGGACGACGCGGCCGCACTCGCCTGGCTCGCCGAGCCCGGACGCCGCCCCAGGCTTGCCGTGCACGCCGCGCCGCGCGAAGCGGCCCCGTAGGGTCCGTATCGATCCGGGGATCGGATAGGGCGCGCCGCGGCGGACTTGCGCCGAGCAGGCCGAGGCCGACCGATCCGGCAGACCGCGGGGTTCGGTGCGAAAAACTGGTTCGACCTCTGAGTTGCGAAAGTCGGGTTAGCTGTCCTGGATGCTGTTGCTTGCCAAGCACGAAGCCGGATTGGAAGTCGACAGCGCCGAATTGGCTGGCGTCCGGAAGGGCGTCAAGCAGGATGCCAAGTGGCTATCCAGTGGCGAAGCGGCGGCGGACGTGGATGGCCTCGTGGACAAATTACATTCGGCGTTCGGAGGGGACAGTCACTGAGCTGCCGAGACCGCCGCGAGGGCGTCCTTGACCGAATCGTACGGCCCTGTGCCGATCTTGGCGGCGAGGGACGGAGACGGAAGCCACTGGCGACCGTTCCGCACGAGGTCGCCGAGGTAAGTCAGCCCGAACTCCCAACCTTCCTCGACGTAGTCCTTGCGCCGGCCGTCCGGCGGTACCGATATCGTCAACATTCGGCTGCGAGCCCGGGATAGACAGTCCGGGCGGGTCTCGGTCAGGCTGCCCGACGCGGAAGGGGTGGCGCGTCTTGCCGCCATCGATGCGGCCGCTCCCTACACCGCCGGTTCGGCGCCGGTTGTGCTCGCGGGCACCCCGGTGTCGACCGCGAACATCGTGGGAGCGACGCAGGCAGTGTTGGAACTCAGCCGGCTCGATCTGGCCGAGGGGCGCATTGTCTCCGCACTCGACGGCGGAAGCTACTTCTGTACGGTTGGAGCCGACATTGCCCGCGAACTGCCGCAGACTTCGAGAGGTACCGTGATCGGCGAGTCGGTACGCGTCGGGGACGCGGTCTTCACCGTAGTAGAGGCCCTGCACCCGGCCGCACTGGGCCGGCGGCCGTTCGATCCGAACAACGCCGTCATCGTCCCGATCGAGACGGCCGCACGGGTGACTCCGGAGGCGACCCTGCGCGACATCCTGGCGCGCATGAGCCCCGATACGCACTACCGGGAAGCGGGGCGGCAGGTCGCCGCGCATTTCGGGACACTCCTACCTGACGCCGAGTCAGCATGCCTGGGCTGTAGCGGATCGAGCACCGGGTCACGGTCCCGTTGGCCGCTCGTCGGGGTGGTCGCCCGTGGTTGCGAAAATCGGGTGGGCTGACGAGGTGTCTGGTTCGGTCAGACCGCCAACGGTAAGCCTGGGGGGAAACAAGGCGCCCGGTCTGATCATCATTCGACGCCCTGTCTCTACCGATTGATCACGGTCTCCCGAAGGGATGTGGTAGCGAGGTCTGCCTTCCTATGCTAAAAAACAACCGCAAATGGGAGATGCGTGAAGAGACCGCCACTACTGCTGGCTGTTCTGACGCTGGCTGCGTCACCTGGCGTGATGCCCGATGCTGCCTATGCCCAACGCGCCCAAGCGTCGGTGCAACGTCAGATGGCTGCGGCACAGAGTCAGGTGCGACAAGCGCAGCGCGCGCAACGCCTGGCACAACAGCGCTGGGAGTCCGAACGTCGCCGTTCGGCGGCGCACGCGCGCATGCCGGACACGATGTACGCCTCGACGCCGAGTGCGCCGGCGGTGGAGCTGAGCTGTCCGGTGGTGACGGACGACGACGTGCGGCGCGCGGTGCAGGGGTGGGGCGACGAGCTCTCGAGTGCTCGCCTGTCGAGTGAAGACTTCCTGAACGCATCCGCCGGTGGCGTGTTGCGCGCCCCGCCGCTGCAAGGCGTGTTTGGGGGTTCCGGCTTGAGCGGCGACGACGAGTTCGCGGCGTCGGCCCCGCACGACGCCTGGTCGCCGGCGTTTGCGACGAGCAGCGTTTCCAACGCCGCAACCCACTTGGTACCGATGTTCCCGTCGGCGTCGGACGCGACGCTGCAGGGCTTTGTGCGCGTGGTGAACCACTCCGCGGAGTCGGGGGAAGTAAGCGTCATGGCGATCGACGACACGGGCGTCTCGTACGGTCCGCTGACGCTGTCGATCGATGCCGGGCAGACGGCGCCGTTCAACTCGGACGATCTGGAGACCGGCAACGCGGACAAGGGTCTGAGCAGCGGCACGGGTGCGGGCCAGGGGGACTGGCGTCTGACACTGACCAGCGACCTGGACATCGAGGTGCTGTCGTATATCCGCACGACGGACGGTTTTCTGACGTCGATGCACGACGTGGCGCCAGTGGAAGAGGGCATCCACCGGATCGCGATCCTCAACCCCGGAAGCAATGACCGGCAGGTGAGCCGGCTGCGTCTGATCAACCCGGGGGATACGGAGGCGCAGGTCACGGTCGAGGGTGTGGACGACCGCGGCCTGTCGCCGGGCGGTGCGGTGCAGGTGGCGGTGGCGGCGGGTGCGGGTGCGGCGCGGACGTTGACGGCGGCGGAGCTGGAGTTCGGCGGTACGGGTCTGACGGGCGCACTGGGGGACGGAGCCGGCAAGTGGCGCCTGATGGTGACGACCGAAGGATCGATCCACACGATGAGTCTGCTGAAGAGTCCGACCGGTCACCTGACGAACCTGTCGACGGCGCCGTCGCTGGAGGTGGACGGAGTGCATGCGGTGTCGATGTTCCCGTCGGCGTCAGATGCGACGCTGCAGGGGTTTTGGGATGCCTCGAACGAAGCGTTCGGGATGCCGGGTCCAGGCGGCTTGAAGGGTGCGCTCGCGCTGCTTGAGCACGCTCTGGGTTCGATGATGATGCACGTCGTCCGGGGTGAGCATCGCAATCCCGCCATGGCGATGCTCGGTGTTGTACCAAGGGAAGAACGTGCGGTAGAAGGCGCTTGCGGCGGTGATGTCGTGGGAGCGGCCAGAAAGCCTGGGTGGTACTTCAGTGGGCTGGAACGCGGAGTCGAACTCCGCCAGGGTCTTCACCGCCGGCAGCCGCGAAGATCGCACGGCGGTCTCCAGGCGGCGGTTGTTGCGTAGCGCGATCTGGGCGTTTAGAAGCTCCTCGATAGCCTCCGTGGCGGTCGCCGATCAGCTGTCCGCTTGCGCCAGGATGCCGTCCACGGCCTTGAGCGCGCCCGGCATCTTGAGATCCGCGAGCATCGCCCGCACCCGATCTCGACGACTGTTGGCCGCGGCCTTCATCGCGCCGCCTCCGCGTAGTGGGGCAAATCCTTCGGCCAGCCCTCCGGGGCCGGAGAACAGATCGACGATGGGGGATCTGCCGTTTCATCGTTCGCTCACCCGGCAGACGACAGTCAGGGGCCGCAATGCCACCATATCGAAGAGCGAGCACAACGCCGCGGAGCCCGCTGAATTCTCGCGCCAAAGCATCTTCCGTCGTACGCGGCGACGCCGAGTTGGCGTCGCGTGCCTCGGGCATGTTCCGAGCGCGCGGGGGCATACAGGCTGGACGGCGGCCCAATAACCCTTGATTGCCTCCCGCAACTCGGGTCGAATCGAGCCCTGTCGGGATTTGACAGAAGCGGAACAGGGCCATCGATGGCCGGCATCGTGGACAAGACCACCCGGTCGCGCATCATGGCGAGCATAACCGCCAAGAACACGAAGCCGGAACTCACCCTTCGCCGGGCGCTCCACGCTCGTGGTCAATATCAAATTTGACATTTCGCGACGATTTAAGCGTACTCGGCCCTGTAGTCGCATTTGCATTCCTAATCCTGAGGTTCTGCCCGAGACGGACGACTGATGGACGCGAAGGAGGAGGCGGTGCCCGAGAGCCAATCGACGCCGAACGGGACCGGTCCGGGAATCCGGGAGCCCGATGGCGGGCAACCCACCGCAGCGATTTATCCCGCTCCATGCCGCCGCTGGAAACGCGTTCCGCGCCGCGCGCCATGCCACGCGTCGGGGATCGTGCCGTCGGGGGGCTGCAGGTCGGTCCGTACACGGCCTGGAGCCGCCCATGACCGCAACGCGATTCCGTGGCGGGGATGGCGATCGGCTGCGGCTCGCCGGACTCGGACGACCCCCGTGTCAGCCCGGGCCGGCCATTCGGTCCGCTGCGACCGCCTGTTGGTCCGGCTGCAGCTTCGACTCGTCGACCTGGCTGACGGCGTGCAGCCGCCTGCCGACTGAACAATGTCGATTGCTTCTTCATTCAGGCGGGCGAGACTGATCGTTCTCGCCGTTGGTGTTGCGAGCATGTTGGGTCTCGGCGATGGTCCGGCTCTTGCCGAGTTCAACAATACCGACACCGATTGGATGAGGGACGGAAAGTACGGCATTTACCTCAAATACCTGAATTGGGCTCCTGGAGACACAACACCTGCCGAATACAATGAGTGGGTCGATGCATTCGACGTAGACAGGTTCGCCGAAGCCGTCGAACTGACCGGCGCAAGCTGGGTCATCTGGGGCCTCGGACGCGTGTGGTTCAACTCGCCTAACGCAACGCTGGACGGCTTTGTGGGTGACTTCACCTCCAACCGTGACTTACCGCTCGAGATCTCCAACGCATTGGAGGCACGAGGCATCAGATTCATGCTGTATGCTGCGGCCGACAAGACGGAATCAGAAAATGACCCTCTTGGAAAGCTCGCCTTGGGATGGGGCCTCAACAACAGGTTCACGAGTACTTATGTGAACAATTGGGCGGATGTGCTCCAAGTCTGGTCCGATCGCTATGCAACGAGAGTATCGGGCTGGTGGATCGATCATGCCTATCCACGCTATGCCGTTTCGGTGACCGCCCGGGGTGCTTCCAATCCGGAATTGGCGATCTACAGAAATCACCTCCTTTCCGGGAATTCGGACGGCATTGTGGCGTTCAATCACGGTTGGCAGGACCTGGATGCCCACACCCCCGAAGAGGATTACAGGTCCGGGCACGAACGTGCAATCGCGGAAAGCGTTGCATCTTCCAGATGGTGGCACGGGCTCCAGTGGCACTACCTGTCTCGTCTTGGTCCTGGCCTTTGGGGGTCGGAGGGTATTCGATACGGCACACAGGAACTGATCGACTACGTCAACGAAAACAACCGGCACGAAGGGGCGAACACTTTCAGCGTGTTTGTCTACTCGAAGCCGGGCGAGTCGGCCGAGGGTATTGTCAAATCGCCGGGGAACCTCAGCAATGCCCAGATCCGGCAACTGTCGGCGCTACGGGATGCTTCGCTACAGTTCGTGGACGACACGTCGGACGACGTCTCCTTCGTCGGGACGTGGGAGCGGCAGGATGACGAGCTGGACTTCCGCGGCTCGATGACCGGGTCGGATGAGGCGGACGCCTCTGCCGAACTGACGTTTTCCGGAATCGGCGTGGAGGTGGTCGTGAGGAAAGGTCGGAACGGCGGCCTGGTCGATGTGGAACTGGATGGCGACATCGTGTTGGATGATTTCGATACGTACTCGAGGACGACGGCGTTCAAACAGATCATCTACACCAACAAGAATCTCGATGCGGGGTCTCATACGGTACGACTGGTCGCGACCGGCCGGAAAAGCGCCGGCGCGACAGCCGCGGACGCAATGTTGGACAACTTCGCGGTGACCATGGCGGACACAATGCGTCCCCGGGTGTTGTCGGTCACGAGCGACGCGTCGCACCCGACGAAGGACTCCTTTACGGTGACGATCGACTTCCTGGAGGATGTCACGGGGCTTCGGGCGGGAGAAATAGCCGTCAGCAACGGCTCCGTCTCGAACTTCGCAGGCTCGGGCGCCAGCTACACGCTCGACATCGCGCCGACCGCGGGCGTGGAGGGCGAGGTGACGGTAGACGTCCCGGCCAATGCGGTGGTGGACGGAGCGAACAACGGCAACCTGGAGGGAAGCGAGACTTTCGCCGTGGACACGCGGGCGCCCGTGATTCAGACGGCGGTGGCGAACCAGGCTGTGCTGACCCTTGTCTACGGCGAGGCGTTGGACCCGCTTTCGGTGCCGCCGGCGAGTGCCTTCACCCTGACGGGGGGCGGGGCGCCGCGCACGATTTCGAACATCGTGGTGAACGGGAGTCGGGTGGTGCTTTCCATGGATCCTCCGGCGTCGTACGGCGAAGCGGGCCTGCAGGTCGGCTACTCGGCGCCTTCGCGCGGAGCCATGGCCGACGCACTGGGCAACAAGGTTCCGTCATTCACGAACCAGGCGGTCGCCAACGAATCGCCGGGCACGACACCTTCCGCCGACACATGGATCACCGGTGCGACGGCGTTCTCGGTGCGGGAGGGCGACACGGCGGTGGCGACGCTCACGGCGACGGAAACGGCCACTGCTGCCGGGGAACCGGTCTGGTGGATCCCTTCGGGTGCCGCTGGCGGGCCCGACGGCGGCAAGTTCGCTCTCAGTGGCGCCGGCGTGCTCACGTTCGCCGCGGCGAAGGACTTCGAGGCCCCGGACGACGCGAACGCCGACGGCAGCTACCAGGTCACGGTCCACTTGAGCGTCGGCGCGTTGACCGCCGCGGCCGACCTGACGGTGACACTCACCGACCGCAACGAGGCGCCGGTGGCCAATGCACGTACGGATCAGCCGATTGTGGCCCAGGGCGCCTCGGTGACCCTGAGTGGTTCGGGGAGCGACCCGGACGCCGACGACACCCTGACCTACGCCTGGACGCAGACGGGCACTCCCGCGGTGGCGCTGTCGGATACGGCGGCCGCCTCCCCGACCTTCACCGCGCCTTCCAACCTGACTGAGGATGCTACGCTGTCGTTCACCCTCCGAGTCACCGACGCGAGCGGTCTTTATCACGAGGGCACGGTATCGGTGACGGTGCAAACGCGCCCCGTTCTCACCGCGGCGTTCGAGAACGCGCCAGCCCGCCACGACGGCTCGACACCGTTCGCGGTGGACCTTCGATTCAGCGACGAGGTCGCACTCTGGTTCTCGGCGTTCACCTCAGGGTTGCTCACAACCACCGGCGGGACGGTGCAGCGCGCGAGCCGCCTGGTGCTGCGTAGCAACATTGGATGGCGGATCCCGGTAACGCCGGACGGGGACGGCGACGTGGTGATCACGTTGCCGGCGAACCGCCCCTGCAGCTGGCTGACCGGGGCGTGTGCGCGGGACGGCCGGAAGCTGGCGGTGGCGGCCAGCGTCACGGTGCCCGGTCCGGCGCCCGGTCCGGCGCCCGATATCACCAGCGCGGCGGCGTTCACGGTCCAGGAAGGCGCGACGGCGGTCGGGACGCTGGCTGCAACGGATGCGGATACCGCTGCCGCCGACCTCGTCTGGACGATTCCTTCGGGCACCGCGGGCGGAGCGGATGCCGGGAAGTTCACGCTCGGTCGAGCCGGCGTTCTGACGTTCGCCGCGGCGAAGGACTTCGAGGCCCCCGACGACGCGAACACCGATGGCAGCTACCAGGTCACGGTGCAGGTGAGCGACGGCCGCCTGGCCGACACGGCGGACCTGTCGGTGACGCTGACGGACCGCAACGAGGCCCCGACGGCGAACGCGGGTGCGGACCAGGACACTGTGGCACAGGGCGCGACGGTGACGCTGTCGGGCAGCGGCACGGACCCGGACGCCGGCGACGTGCTGAGCTATGCGTGGACCAGGACGGCGGGTTCGGCGGTGACGCTGAGCGACGCGGACAAGGCCACCGCATCGTTCGCTGTGCCGAGCGGGCTGACGGCGGACGCCACGTTCACCTTCACGTTGAAGGTGACGGACAAGGCGGGGCTGTACAACGAGGACACGGTGTCCGTGACCGTGGCAGGGCCAACGACGGAATCTCCGCAGATCACCAGCGGCTCCAGTTTCACGGTGGTGGAGGGCGGCACGGCGGTGGCGACGCTGACGGCCACGGACGAGGATACGGACACGGCGGACCTGACCTGGACCCTGAGCGGCGGCGCGGACCAGGCGCAGTTCAGCCTCACGAGCGCCGGTGTGATGAGCTTTGCGTCAGCGAAGGATTTCGAGGCCCCGGACGACGCCAACACCGACGGGGCTTACGGCGTGAGCGTTCAGGTGAGCGACGGCCAGCGCACCGACACGGCGGACCTGACCGTGACGCTGACGAACCGCAACGAAGCGCCCCAGGCGGATGCCGGGAACGACCAACTCGACATTGAGCAAGGCGCGACCGTCACCCTGAGCGGCAGCGGCAGCGACCCGGACGCCGACGACGAGCTGAGTTACGCGTGGACGAAGACGGCGGGGCCGGTGGTGACGCTCAACAACTCGGACAAGGAGACGGCGACGTTCTCGGCGCCGACCGGTCTGACGGCGGACGCCACGTACACCTTCACCCTGAAGGTGACCGACACCGAGGGGCTTTACGACGAGGATTCGGTGACGGTGCGGTGCGCCGGAGCGTCCACGGGCCCCGCGGCAACCTTGGAGGTATTGAACGTGGACTTCGACGACGGCGATGTCACGGCGTGGACGGTCTACGACGGAAGTTGGTCCGTCACCGAAGGCGCATACGGCGTCAACGGCGGGGGAGAGAGGAAGGCAGTAGCCGCGGAGGTCGACCTGGCGGACTTCGTGCTGGAAGCCGAGGTCCGCGTGAAGTCAACTTCGGGTGATGCGGGGGTGGCGTTCCGGGTGAACGATCCGGGGACCGGGACCGACAACTACAAGGGTTATTACGTGGGCGTCGCCAGCAACTCGTCGCTGGTGTTCGGCAAGGCGAACGCCGGTCGATGGCAGGAGCTGGACAGGGTGGATCTGGCGTTCACGCTGAGCCGCTGGTATCGGTTGAAGGTCGTGGCGTCCGGGACTTCGATCCGGGTCTACGTAGACGAGGTGCTCAAGATCGACGCGACGGACGCTTCCTACGACCGCGGCGCCATCGGCCTGCGGACGTGGCGGGCCGAGGCGGACTGGGACAACGTGACGGTCTCCAGGATCGTCGAGGAGGACAGCGTCGGATTCCGCGTCTCGGCCGCCGCGGCGGAGATCGACGAGGGCGGCGCCAGCACGGTGACGGTGGCGACCGCCAACGGCGAGACGTTCGCCGCGGCGCAGCGCATCGCCCTATCGGTGTCCGGGTCGGCCTCGACAGCCGACTACGAACTCGCCTCGACCGGCTTGACGCTGGCGGCCGGGTCGGCAGCGGTCTCGGTCGTGCTGACGGCGGTGGACGACGAAGCCGAAGAGGCCGCGGAGACGGTGACGGTGACGGCGGCCCGCAGCGGCTCGGAGATCGGTTCGGCCACGGTCACGATCCGGGCCAGCGACGAGCCGGAGGTCGAGGACCCGGCCGCGCCGGAGATCGGCGCCACGACATCGTTCACGGCGGCCGAGGGTACGACGCCTGTGGCGACGCTGACGGCGACGGACGCGGACACGGCCGCGGCGGACCTGACGTGGTCGATCCTGTCGGGCGCGGACGCCGGGAAGCTCACGCTCACGCCCCGTGGCGTATTGGCGTTCTTGGCGGCGCAGGACTACGAGGCGCCGGACGACACCGGTACGGACGGTGCCTACCAAGTGACGGTGCAGGTGAGCGACGGGGCCAACACCGACAGCGCGGACCTGACGGTGACGCTGGCGAACGTCAACGAAAGGCCGGTTGCCGACGCGGGGCCGGACAGGATAGGGGTCCCGCAAGGTGAGGCGGTGACGCTGTCGGGTTCGGGCACGGACCCGGACGCCGGCGATACGCTGACCTACGCGTGGACGAAGACGGCGGGTTCGGCGGTGGCGCTCAGCAACACCGACACCGCGACCGCGACGTTCGCCGCGCCGACGGGGCTGACGTCGGACACCACGTTCACGTTCAAGCTCAAGGTGACGGATGGCGGGGGGTTGTCCGGCGAGGACACGGTGACGGTGACGGTGGCCGGTCGGACGGCGGCCCCGGACATCACGAGCGCGTCCAGCTTCACTGTACAGGAAGGCGACACGGCGGTGGCTACACTCAGCGCTACCGATACCGACACTGGCGCGAGGGACCTGACCTGGTCGCTTACGGGCGGCGCGGACCGGGTGAAGTTCGCCATCGCGAGCGCCGGCGCGCTGAGTTTCGCCGTGGCGAAAGACTACGAAGCCCCGGACGACCTCAATACGGACGGTGCCTACCAGGTGACGGTGCAGGTGAGCGACGGGGCCAACACCGACAGCGCGGACCTGACGGTGACGCTGGCGAACGTGAACGAGGCGCCGACGGCGGGCGCGGGGGACGACCAGACGAGTGTGGTACAGGACTCGACGGTGACGCTGGCGGGTTCGGGCACGGACCCGGACGCCGACGACACGCTGAGCTACGCGTGGACGAAGACGGCGGGGCCGGCGGTGACGCTCAACAATGCGGAGACGGCGACGGCGACGTTCACTGCACCGAGCGGACTGACGACCGACGCGGCGTTCACGTTCAAGCTCAAAGTAACGGACGCGGGCGGGCTGTTCCACGAGGACTCGGTAGCGGTGACAGTGAAGGGCCCGGATCCTGCGGTGACGATCGCCGCGGGTACCAGCCCGGTGACCGAGGGCACGGCCGCGACGTTCACGGTGCGTCTGGACAAGGACGCGACCGAATTGCTGTCGGTGACGGTGACGGTGACGGAGTCCGAATCGATGCTGTCGGGCACGCCGCCGACTTCGGTGGCCTTCGCGGTGGGGGACCGAACGAAGACAGTGACGGCGGCGACAGCGGACGACGCGGTGATCGAGACCGATTCGACGGTTACGGCGGCCCTGGGCACGGGCAGCGACTACACGCTGGGCACGGCGTCATCGGCCGAGGTGACGGTCGAGGACGACGACACGGCGACGTGGCAGGTCTCGGCTGCCGAGGCCTCGATCGGCGAGGGCGATGCCACCACGCTGACGGTGGCGGTTGCCAACGGCAAGACCTTTACCGAGGAGCAGTCCATCGCCCTGACGGTGTCCGGGACGGCGGCCGAGTCCGACTACAGCCTGACGTCAAGTCCGCTGGCGCTGGCTGCGGGTTCGTCTTCGGTGACGGCGACGTTGACGGCGGCGGACGATACCGACGAGGAGTCGGCGGAGACGGTGACGGTGGCGGCGTCGCACGGCGGCTCGTCCATCGGCTCGGTGACAGTGACGATCCGGGCGAACGACGTGCCGCTGGCTCAGGTGACCGGGGTGACCGTGACCGAACTGGTGGAGTCGCTGTCGGTGACCTGGTCGGCAGTGGCGGGCGCCGACAGCTACCGGGTGCAGTGGCATGAGGACGGGGAGGCGTACGAGGCGACGCGGCAGCACACGGTGGCGGGCGGGCTGACCAGCCAGACCATCGAGGGACTGGCGGCTGACACGTTGTACTGGTTGCGGGTGGCCGCGACGAAGGCCGGCGCGGACGATGGCCCCTGGTCGGCCGGGGCGTCGGGGACGCCGCGGGCGTCGGAGGCGGGGCATGTGGACGGCGACCTGCGGCTGGTCGGGGGCGAGGAGGACCACGAGGGCCGGGTGGAGGTGTACCACGACGGCGAATGGGGCACGGTGTGCGACGACTACTGGGGGATTGCGGACGCGCGGGTGGCGTGCCGACAGCTGGGGTTTGCGAATGCGAACGAGGCGCCGCGACGTGCGCGGTTCGGCGAGGGTAGCGGTCCGATCTGGATGGACAACATGGACTGCACCGGCGCCGAGACGGCCCTGGCGGACTGCCCGTTCCGGGGCTGGGGCGTGCACAACTGCCGACACCGGGAGGACGCGGGCGCGGTGTGCACGACTGGGGTCGACGAGGGCGCCAGTGCCGCGGGCGCGGGCTTGCGCGATCCCGGCGTCGGTGCGCCGCAGTTCGGTCGGTCGGCGGAGGGACCTGCGGGCACCGTGGCGGCGCACGACGACTCCTTGTCGATCGCGGAGGCGGTCGAGACCGCGCGTAGGCAGGAACCCGGCATCGGACCTCGAGGTGCTCGACCTCACGGACCGCAAGCTCGGGGATCTCGCCGGCGTCGAGCGGCTGACGGGGCTGCGGGTTCTGCGGCTGCGGGGCAACGCCGTGGCGGACATCTCGCCGCTGGCGGGTCTGCACGGGCTGCGGGAACTGGATCTGTCGGACAACGCCGTCGTGGACCTGTGGCCGCTGGCAGGGCTGTCAAATCTCGGCGCATCTGGACCTGTCGGACAACGCCGTGTCGGACCTGTCGCCGCTCGTGGGGCTCGAACGGCTGTCGGCGCTGGCCCTGGACGACAACGCGGTGGCGGATCTTTCGCCGCTGGCGCAGCTGCCAGGCCTGGCGCGGCTGCGTCTCTCTCGCAATCGGATTGCAGACCTGTCGCCGCTGTACGGGCTGACGGGTCTGCGCGAACTGGTTCTGTCGGGTAACGCCGTGGTGGAGCTGTGGCCGCTGGCGCAGCTTTCGGGTCTGGAGCGGCTGTATCTGGCCGGCAACGTGATCGAGGATCCCGGGCCCCTCGCAGGGCTGTCGAGCCTGCAAGTGCTGGATCTCGCCCGCAACCGGATCGAAACGGTGAACGGACTGGCGCGACTGGACCGCGTGCAAACGCTGAAGCTGGACCGCAATCGGCTGTCGGTGCTTTACGGATTGGCGGGGTTGGAGTCGGTGCAGGCACTGTCGCTGCGTGGCAACGCCATTGAGGACGTCTACCCGCTGGCGCCGTTGGCCAACCTGCGCTGGCTGGACCTGCGGGACAACCCCGTGTCCGACCTTGCGCCGCTGGCGGAGTGGCCGGTGGTGGTCTGGCTGGACGGCGCCGCCGGGCGCGATCGGGGCCAGCCGCCGCGACGCGTGATTCTGGCGCCCGTCGAACCGGTGCCCAACCAACCTTGCCCTCCGGCAATGGACGGCATCGCTCCGGCGAATCCTGCACCGCGGGCCAGCCTAAGAAACCGTAGCGGGATGTGACGCGGTTTTGGTTGGGGGAAACCGCTACGGCCGTAGCTGAGGTTCCGTCCGAGAGAGGGGGACGGTGAGTCATTTCGCCTCGACGATTTCCGGCAAGCCGTGCTTGGCGAAGAGATCGTTGAGCGCTTCCCCGAGCAGTGCCTGGATCGTCGTGTCGTTGTCAGCGGCGAGCTTGCGCAACTGGCCGCGCACGACGGGGGCGAAGTAGCCGGTCACGCTTGCCTTGTTGACGCGGCTGGCCTGGCGCGTACCGGGGCTTGTGGCGGAGCTGGAATTGCCCTGGGGCTTGTCGGGTGCGGATCTTGTGGGTGAGTCGTCGCACATGGCTTGGTCGCCGCCGCTGAACTCGGCCTCGACCTTGCGCCCCCCCTCATGCCTGGAAATCGCAGCGCGACGCCCTGATGTGCAACAATGATGGTCAGGGATTCCTGATGCATAGATTGGTCCAAGTTGCGACGAGCGTATTGCTGGTAAGTTCCGTCGTCGCCAAAATTGACGCACTCGCCGACGATCCGCCGAAATCACCGGTTGCAGCGGTAGAGGCTTTGGAACGCCGTGCTGCGGTTAGGGCTGCCGAACGTCAGACAACTCGTGATCGCTGGGCGTACGAACGCCGCAGTGCCGAGGCGCACGCGCGGATGCCGGACACGATGTACGCATCGACGCCGTCCGCGGACGTGCCGCCGCACGCCGTGCCCGGGATCGCGGCAGCGACGAGTGGGGTCGTAGACGGGAAGCTCGCTGAGGATTCGCTGTCGGTCGCCCAGGGCGCGGCGGCTGTGGAGAACGCGCGCGACATTCCGTACTTCCCGTCGGCGTCAGACGCGCTGGGCCGCCAGGGGTTCACGCGGGTGGTCAACCGCTCCGACGGGGCCGGGACGATCACGATCTCGGCGGTGGACGACGCCGGCTTTGCGCCGGAGGCGCTGACGCTGGAGATCGCCGCCAACGCGACGGTGCACTTCAACTCCGCCGACCTTGAGAACGGCAACGCGGCCAAGGGGCTGACCGGAACCGCTGGGCCAGGGCAGGGGGGCTGGCGGCTCGTACTATCGGCGGACTTCGACTTTGACGCGTATGCCTACATCCGCACGGGCGACGGGTTCCTGACGTCGATGCACGACACGGCGCCGGAAGAGGACGGCATGCATCGGGTGGTGATCTTCAACCCCGGCTCGAACCTCAACCAGGAGAGCCGATTGCGGCTGGTCAACGCGGGTGACGCCCCGGCGGCTGTGGAGATCGCTGGCACGGACGATGCGGGGAACGCGTCGGACGGCACCGTGCGCGTCGAGATTCCGGCCGGAGAGTCGTTGACGTACAGCGCGGCGGAACTGGAGACCGGCGGCGCGCCTGGCCTTGCGGGCGCGCTTGGGGACGGTCGCGGCAAGTGGCGACTCGCGGTGGAGTCGGAAGGAGCGGTCGAGGTGATGAGTCTGCTGTCGAGCCCGACGGGCCACCTGACGAACCTGTCGACGGCGCCGGAGGGCGCGTTGGACGGGACGCATGCCGTGCCGTGGTTCCCGTCGGCGTCGGACGCACTGGGCCGCCAGGGGTTCGTGCGGGTGGTGAACCACGTAGACCGTACGGGCGAGGTGACGATCCGGGCTTACGACGGCACGGACCGGGCGTACGAGGCGCTGACGCTGTCGATCGGCGCCGGGGAGACGAAGCACTTCAACTCGGACGACCTGGAAGGCGGGGCGCCGTCCAAGGGTCTGAACGGGAGCACTGGCGCGGGCGAGGGAGACTGGCGGCTGGAACTGACGAGCGGCCTGGACATTGAAGTGCTGTCTTACATCCGCACACCGGACGGCTTCCTGACGGCGGTTCACGATGTGGCGCCGGTGGAGGACGGCCTGCACCGGGTGGCGACGTTCAACCCGGGCAGCAACCGCAACCAGGCGAGCGTACTGCGGCTGGTGAACGCGGGCGCGGTGCCCGCGCGGGCGACGGTCACCGGGATCGACGACCGCGGTGCGTCGCCGGGTGGCCCCGTTACGGTAACGGTTCCCGCAGGCGGGTCCAGGACGGTGACGGCGGCGGAGCTGGAGTCGGGTGGTGACGGACTGGAGGGCGCGCTGGGGGACGGGTCCGGCAAGTGGCGTCTCGAGGTCGAGTCGGACCGTCCGATCACGGTGATGAGCCTGCTGTCGAGTCCGACGGGGCACCTGACGAACCTGTCGACGGCGCCGGGCGGGGGCCGTGAGTCGGTCGAGGAGTCATACGCTTCGCTGATATCGCCGATCGTGCAGTCGAAGTGCGTGAACTGCCACGTCGAGGGCGGCGCGTCGGGGAACACGCGGCTGGTGTTCACGCGCGGCACCGGCCAGAACGTGCGTGCTGCCAACCTGCAGGTGCTGCGGGATTTGCTGGCCGAGGTCGAGGACGGGGCAAGCTATGTCCTGAACAAGATCCAGGGCGTGGACCACGGCGGTGGCATCCAGGTGGCGGCGGGATCAGACGAATATGCCGACATGGAGCGGTTCCTGTCGCTCTTCGGCGAAGACGTGGGCGGCGGATCGGCGGTGACGGTGGACACGCTGTTCGACGGCATGGCGATGGAGTCGTGGCGCAGCACGCTGCGGCGCGCGGCCATCGTGTTCGCTGGTCGCGTGCCCACGGAGGCGGAGTACGCCTCCATCGAGGGCGGGACCGGCGCGGACCTGCGCGCGGCGATTCGCGGCCTGATGCAGGGACCGGAGTTTCACGAGTTTCTGCTGCGCGGCGCTAATGACCGGCTCCTGACCGACCGGAGGACAAACGAAATCGTCGACAGCCTCCGAGGATTGTTCGTCGACTACGCTAATATTGTCTACGATCTGTGGGAGAGTGGCATCCCGGCGGAGGAGAGACGCCATAGGGAGAGCCTGTATCAATACGGTTTCCAGCGGGCACCACTCGAACTGATCGCACACGTGGTAGAGCACGACCTGCCGTACACGGAGGTGCTGACTGCCGACTACGTTATGGCGAACCCATATGCGGCGAAAGGCTACGGGGCTTCCACTAAGTTCGATGATCCCGCAAATGTCCACGAGTTC
Source organism: Candidatus Azotimanducaceae bacterium (assembly GCA_965206615.1). Classification (GTDB taxonomy): domain Bacteria; phylum Pseudomonadota; class Gammaproteobacteria; order Pseudomonadales; family Azotimanducaceae; genus VXNE01. The sequence goes on along the minus strand of CBDBKI010000005.1, from coordinate 3,976,639 downwards.
AGACCGTCGGAAATCGTCAGCTACTATCGGGATGACGACTCGAAGATTGTCGAATCCCACCCCGTCTTCGGCAACAAGGTCATTGATCCCGGCAATTTGATTACCGACTATCCGCACACAGGCATTCTGAATACGACCGTATTCCTCCTACGCTACCCCACGACGGCGACCAACCGCAACCGGGCTCGATCACGCTGGACGTACTACCACTTTCTGGGGTTGGACATTGAGAAGTCTGCTTCCCGGACGACCGACCCCGTAGCGCTCGCGGATACCAACAACCCGACGATGCACAACCCAGCGTGCACGGTATGCCACAGTGTGCTCGACCCACTGGCCGGGGCGTCCCAGAACTATGACGACGTCGGTCATTACCGAAGCGGGCGGGGCGGGCTGGACTCGCTGGATGGGCTCTACAAGGACCGCCTGACGGGAACAGACCATGAGATTCACGCTCCTTTGGAATCCTCCAGGGAAACGGCTGACGTGGTGACTGCCTCTGGTTGGTTGTCGTCAGGCGCGCAGGAAATCGGTCTCACGACCGTGAACGAAGGCGAAGGCGGTTCGAACATCCACGTCGACTACCTGACGATCCGGGACGAGTTGGGAGCAGAGGTCGGACACTACGAGCTGGAGGACCTCGCAGACGCCGATAGTGACAGGGCCTGGGACGGGGGGAGCTTCGAGATTTGCTGCGAGGATCTAATCGTGCCGATCGAAATCCCGTCGGGTGGGACGTACACGGTGGAGGTCGGTGCCTGGGTCGGCTACCAGTGGGGTGATGGCGAAGGTCGTCCGGCCACGTTGCGAATCTCCATCGGCGGCCAGTTCTACCGGCACGGCGACACGTGGTACCGAGACATGCGGGAGCCGGGCTTCGATGGCGAGTCGGTTCCCGACGCTGACTACAGCCTGCCCTGGCTGGCGGAACGGATCGTCGCGGACCCGCGATTCGCGGAAGCGACGGTGAAGTTCTGGTGGCCGGCCATCATGGGCACTGAAGTGGCGGAACCCCCAGCAGACGGCGACGCGGACTTTGAAGGCCGCTTGCTTGCCTCCAATGCGCAGGCGTCCGAAGTTTCGCGGCTGGCCAGAGGATTCCGGCGGGGCTTTGGCGGCGGTGCTGTGTACAACCTGAAGGACCTTCTGGTCGAGATGGTGCTGTCGCGCTGGTTCCGCGCGTACTCAATGACAGACGCCGACCCAGCGCGGGCGACTGCTCTGGCGAACGCGGGCGCGCAACGTCTCCTCACCCCCGAGGAACTGGCGCGCAAGACCGTCGCCCTGACGGGGTTCGACTGGGGCCGAGACAACCGCGATGCCTGGAACGCGCCGGGAACGGCGCTGAACTGGACCAACACCGAGTCGAGTTACGGCCTACTGTACGGCGGCATCGACTCTGGCGGCATCACGAAGCGCGGCCGCGAGCTGACATCCGTCATGGCGGGGGTCGCGCAACGCCATGCTGCAACCGTAAGCTGCCCGGTGGTGATGAAGGACTTCTACCTATTGGACAATGGAGATCGGCATCTTTTCGGCGGGCTGACCACGGCGACGACGCCCGTTTCCGACTTTTCGGCAGTGCGCGAGATTTCGGCGTCGTCGCGGGCAGAAGCAGAGACAGTGTCCGTAAGCGGCGATCTGACGCGGGGCGAGGCAACCGTGACATTGGCATTTGCCAACAACGAGCAGCGGTTCGATGGCATAGACGGCGACCGTAACCTTCGCATCGACCGCGTGAGCGTTCTCGACGCGTCGGGGCGGGTCGTTGCCGCACGCGAGCTCGAGTTGTCGAGGAACGCGCGAGGATGCGAGTGGAACGGCCCTGAGGAGGACCACCTGGCCTTCTATTGCGAAGGATCGGTGGATGTTGCGTTCGACATTCCGGCCGATGGGCATTACAAGATCGATGCTGTGGCATGGGCGGACCAGTACGGCGACGAACTTGCGAAGCTGGAGATTCTGGTAGGTACCGACGCGGATCGCTCGGCTGGCGGACGGGCCATCAAGGCCAAGCTGGCGGAACTTCACGACGCGATGCTCGGCGGTAAGACGGACGCGTCTTCCATGGAGATTCAAGCCGCCTTCGATTTGTTCGTTGAGGTGTGGGAGCACGGTAGAACGGCGGACAACCGGGATTTCCAAAGTGTGCGATGCGACTTTTGGGACGACAGCGACTACTTCGATGGCATCCTGGATGACATCTGGGTGACGAACGAGCATGGCGATCCCGATTGGGATTGGGACCGGGTCACCGCGCATCTGGACTCCATTAGCTTGTCGGACAGGCATCACGTTGCACGCACCTGGGTGGTCGTGCTGGCGTATTTGATGACAGACTACCGCTACTTGCACCTGTAGGAGGGCCAATGAGGCGACGCGCGTTCCTGAAGAGGACGGTCGGGCTGGCGGCGTTAGCGACTGCTGGATTCCGCCTGCCACTTGTTCACGCCGCGGACTACCGGGGCCGGCTCTGCGTGTTCGTCCAGGCCGAGGGCGGCTGGGATCCGACCAGCTTCTGCGATCCGAAGGCGAATACGCCCGGAGAGCCCGTGATCAATCACTGGGCGGAGCGCGACGAGATCCGGCAGGCTGGCAACATTTCCTATGCCCCGTTTGCGGACAACGAGGCGTTCTTCGAGAAATACCACGCCCGAATGCTGGTGATTAACGGCGTGGACGCGCAAACTAACTCGCACACGGTCGGGGTGGTGCACAACTGGAGCGGCCGCAACTCGGAGGGCTATCCGGCAACGACGGCACTGCTGGCCGCGAGTGAGGCGCCGGACCTATCCGTGCCGTATGTCAACTTCGGCGGGTATTCTGAGACAGCGGGATTGACGCGCTACACGCGTCTCGACAACCCGGAACTGCTGCGCTTGATCGCCTACCCGCGGGGCGATGGGGAGTGGGAGGACGCGGAGTCGCCGGAGGACAGTTCTTACATCGCCCTGGAGAATTGGGAGGCGATGGCGCGCCACCGCGCGGCGACTGTGGAACGGCTCTCTGGACAGAAAGATCTGCTCCCCGGGCGTGCGTTGCGACTCGGGCACTACCGTGCTGCATTCGCGTCGAGCGAGGGCCTAAGGGCGTTGGCGGACGCAATCCCGCCGGATGAGGAACTCGAACAGGCCGTGGAGTGGGAGTCCCCCGAAAGCGACTCGTTTGGCGACACCTATCGGAGTGAACTGCGTCGCCAGGCCCAGCTTACGGTGCTAGCGTTCAAGACCGGGGTCGCCGTGAGTGCAGACTTGGTCCTAAGCGGCTTCGATACGCACGGAGCCCACGACGCGGACCACGAGTGGCTGCTGGGCAGCCTGACGGACGGCGTGGACTTTCTGTGGGGATACGCCGAAGAACACGGTGTTGCTGATCGCTTGTTCGTGGTGATCGGCTCGGACTTCGGCCGCACCAACTTTTACAACTCTCAGCAGGGCAAGGACCACTGGCCGATCGGCAGCTTCGTGGTCATGGAGAATAACCAGCCCTGGACGAACCGGGCCGTGGGCGAGACCGACGGGCTGCACTTCGCGCAGCGGATCAACCCGAGGACGCTCAAGCGCGACGACGCGAACGGCACGATCATCTATCCGAAGCACGTGCACAAGGCGCTACGCCGCTACTTGGGCATCGAACAATCCGCGGGCGCCCAGCGGTTCCCGTACAACAATACCGAGGACTTCGCGTTCTTCGGATGACCAGTCGCGCGTCTAACCGCTCGATGAATTCTCACGCCCGCCGTACGGAAAATGCACCGCATACGCCGCCTCGCGGACGTGGTTCTCGCCGCGGCGGTCGTAGCGCTGCGTCGTGGCCGGGTCGGCATGCCCGGCGATCGCCTGCACTGTGAACACGTCCCGGCCGAGCTCGAGCAAGTGTGTCAGCAGCGTGCGGCGAAAGTCGTGCGGGGAAATCGGGGCGCGCAGCCCGGCGGCGCGGGCGCGCTTGCGCACCACGTCATAGACGGCCTGGGTGGATAGCGGTGGCACCGGGAGATCCGGGTCCTTCGGGAAGAGGAGCTTGCCGGCTTTGGAGATGCGGCAGAAGAGGGCGCCCGCCCGCTCGCCGCGAACGGACAGCCAGTCGCTGAGCGCCGCCTGCGCACCAGGTTCCAGAAAGACCTTGCGCTCGCGGTTGCCCTTGCCGATGACGCGCAGGTACGGGCCGCCGTCATCGTCGATGTACCGATCCGCCAGCGTGAGCCCTGCGAGCTCCGCGCGGCGCAAGCCGCCGGCATAGAGAATACCGAGGATGCCAGTGTCGCGGATGCCGGCGGGCGAGGCGTCGGCGAGCAGCGCGTCGATCAGGTGGGTGAGTTCGGCGGGGCGCACCGAGCGCCCGGCCGCGAGGCGGCCATACCGGATCAGGCGCACGAGGCGGATGCGCTCGTAGTCGTCGCCGGTCATGAGTCCGAGCTTGAAGGCCTCCCGGGCGATGCCGCGCAGGGCGTGGAGCATGCCGTTGACCGAGGCCGGGTTGGCGACGTGCGCTGCGGCGCCCTCGCGCACGCTGGCCCGGGTCTTGAGCCAAAGCACCGCGCCGCGACCGGCGACGTTGAAGACGAACCGGGTGCCGGCCTGCAAGATGCTCTATCCATCCAGCTTCAGATCGCCGACGACCTCGATCCGCGCTGGACCTTGATCTCCGACCGAACGGCGAGCCAGGGCGCTTCGCGCGACCTGAGCTGGAGCGACCGAGTGCGCATCGCCCCGGCCTGGATCGGCAGCTTCGCCGCCCGTAATCTCACTTGGCGCCCGGGGTCGCTCCTCGCCGCCATTTCCGACGAGCGTTCGAATGTCTCCCAAACGCTCGCAACGGTTACCCGGCAGGCCAGGCTTCAGTTCGGCACCACTGCCGCGCGCGACTTCGCCCAAACCCTTGCCACAGTCCGTCGCACCGCCGAGCGACTCGGGATCTCCGGCGCCGCCACCGCGACCGCCATGCTCGACGCCCAGTCCATCTCGCCGTCCGACGGTGCCATCTCCCTACACGACATCGACGGCGTCCCGCTGCGCAACCTCGGCCTAGGATCGACCCGCTTACTCGTTGCCGGCCTACAGGGCCACGCGGCGTCCGACTCCGCCGTCGTGCTTGTCGACGAGGTCGAGCATGGCCTCGAGCCGCACCGCATCGCCCGCTTCCTCCTGGCGCTCGGCGCCAAGGACAAGGATCCCGCAACGCAGGTCTTCATGACCACGCACTCGCCCGTCGTGTTGCGCGAACTGGACGCCGACCAGATCCATGTCGTCCGCCGCACGGATTCCCATCGCCTCCTCTGGGCCGGCCATCAGGATGACGGCTTCCAAGGCCCCCTCCGGCGATCTGCGGAGGCGTTCCTCGGCACCAGCGTTCTCGTCTGCGAGGGCGCGACGGAGGTGGGCCTAGTCCGGGGAGTCGATCTGCACCGCGACGCCGACGGACTCCCCACCTTCACGGCCGCGGGCGGCGTCCTCGTCGATGCCGGCGGCGTTGACCAGATCTACAACCTGGCGCTCGCCTTCGTACGCCTTGGATATCGCACCGGAGTGCTCCGCGACGACGACAGAAGGCCCGACCCACAGGACGAAGCCCAGTTCCTATCCCGCGGAGGTCGAGTGTTCCACCGGAGCGACGGACTGGCCGTCGAACAGGAACTGTTCTCCAGCGTGCCGCCCGAGACCGCCGTCGCCCTCTGCCGCTTCGCCATGCGCGCTCACGGGAACGACCGCGTCCTGGACAACCTCCGGACCGCCACGGATGGTCCCTTGGACCTCGAAGACTTTCTTGCCACGTACACCGCGGCCTCCGCACGCTTGCTCGCCGACGCGGCCAACCGGGGCAAGTGGTTCAAGCGCATCTCGACCATGGAGGACGCCGCCCGCGAGATTGTCGCGCCGGCCTTGCCCACCAGTGCGGACAGCCTTCAACGTACCCTCGCCGACGTGTTCGCCTTTGCCATCCCAGATGGCCCCTGACCCCGACCTCCTCGCCATCCCCCGCGGCCTCGTCGTCGCGCCGGCAGGCTGCGGGAAGACCCACGCGATCGTCGCCGCCCTGGAGCGCCACCGCTCGTCCAAGCCCATCCTCGTCCTAACCCACACCAACGCTGCGGTCGCCGCGTTGAGGCAGCGCCTCCGTGCCCTCCGCGTACCGCAGTCAGCTTACCGGCTGGCGACTATCGATGGCTGGGCCATGCACCTAGTCGCCACATTCCCGACCCGAAGCGGTTGCCCCGAGGGCCCCGTACGCCGGCAACCGGACTACCGCCACATCCGGAGCCAGGCCGCTCAGCTTCTCTCCGCAGGCCACATCACGACGATCCTCGCGGCCTCCTACGACCGCCTCTTCGTCGACGAATACCAGGACTGCTCGATCCGACAACATCGCATGGTGGTCAGTGCCGCGCATTCCTTACCGACAGTTGCGCTAGGTGACCCCCTGCAAGCTGTTTTCTCGTTCGACCACCTCGATCCCTTGGCCGACTGGTGTGAAGACGTTCGCGGCTTCTTCCCCCACGCGGGCGAAATGGACGAGCCCGGGCGCTGGCGGAACGCGGGCAATGCCGAACTTGGCCAATGGCTTTCGGCCGTTCGCGAATCGCTGCTGGAAGGCGCCGCCATCGACCTCCTGTGCGCCCCCGACTGCGTCCGCTGGATGCGCCTTAGAGGCGATGCCTCTGACCACGCTACGCGCCTCACCGCCGCCCGATGTCCCAACTGCGTGCAGTCCCAGACCGCCCTCGTCATCGGCGACAGCAGATCGGAGGACAGTCGGCATCGCGTCGCCAGGAGCGTCCCCGGACTCGTCGCCGTCGAGCCGGTTGACCTAAGATCCGTAACCTCCTTCGCACTCCGCCTCGAGCGCGCCGCCGGCTGCGAACTCTCCGCCACACTCGCCTTTGCCGGCGCGATCATGACCAACGTCAGTCCTAAAGACGTTCTCAAGCGCGTCCGGATATTGGAGGCAGGACGTGCGCGAAAGCCCCCAGACGAGGTCGAGCAGGCCGCTCTCCGTCTCTGCGACACGCCGACCGCGGAAGCCGCCGCTAACCTCCTTGACGCCTGTTCCCGCCGTCCGGGAAGTCGGGTTTTCCGTCCCGAAGCGTTCCGGGTAGCGCTCCGTGCGCTGCGCATGTGCCGACCTGGACCCGACGGCGTATCCCCCGCCGAGGCCGCGATCAAGGTCCGCGAGGAACGTCGCGCGGTCGGCCGGCGCCTGCCGAACCGCGGCATCGGCAGCACCCTCCTCCTCAAGGGCTTGGAAGCCGACCACGTCGTGATCCTCGACGTCGCCACCCTCGACTCCAACAACCTCTACGTCGCACTCACCCGCGGATCCAGGACCGCTACCATCTGCTCGCTCTCCGCCAAGATCGTTCCCGCCGTGCGCCACCGTAAGCGCTCCCAGTGACAAACTCAGACCGGCAACCTCTCTGCCATCCGCTCAACCAGCCTCGATTACTCCCACAACGCGATCCACCGTCACCCACCTCCCGGCCCCGGGCATCCACCGCGCCCCGATCCGCTAGTGTGATTCGCCGCCCTGCTGCTTCTCCAGCGGACTCGGCACATACAGCCCTTCCCCCCGAGCAGCTCGCATCAAGACCACCGATTTCTCCCGCGCACCCCCCAAACCCCTGCGGTAGGCCAGCCCATGAGCCACCTGCGCGACGTCGCGCACGATCACCGGCGGCGGGTGGCAGATACCTGCAGGATCAAGCTCCGCACCGTTGCCTCCTCCCAGCCGCCATCAACCCCAATCCCCCCCCTGTTGTGGATGTGACGGGTGGGTTGATCCAGACCGCTTCGGGAAGGGGGGCTGGTTTAGGGATGCCCCGAACGAAGCGTTCGGGATGACGGGTCCAGGCGGCTTGAAGGGTGCGCCCGCGCTGGTCCAGCACGCTCTGGGTTCGATGATGATGCACGTCGTCCGGGGTGAGCATCGCGATCCCGCCATGGCGATGCTCGGTGTTGTACCAGGGGAAGAACGTGCGGCAGAAGGCGATCGCGGCGGTGATGTCGTGGAAGCGTCCAGGGAAGCCGGGGTGGTACTTCAGGGTCTTGAACTGCGCCTCGGAGAACGGGTTGTCGTCGGACACCTGGGGGCGGCTCAGTGAGCGGGTCACGCCGAGATCGGCGAGCAGTTGTGCGGTGCACTTGCTGGTCATCGGCGCGCCGCGGTCGGAGTGCAGGGTGAGCACCTGGGGCTCGACGCCCTGTTTGTGGCAGCTCTCTTCAATGAGACGACCGGCCAGCACCGAGTTCTCCCGGTCGGCGACCATCCAGCCGACCGCGTAGCGGCAGAAGATGTCGAGCACGACGTAGAGGTAGAAGTACGTCCACTTGGTCGGCCCCAACAGCTTGGTGATGTCCCAGGACGCCGCGACACGCCCAGCGCTCGGCACGCCGGTGCGACGCCGACCTGCACCGCAAGCGGTTGCGCCGCCATCAGGAGCGCGGCGCGCCTTCGAGGTTCAATCCCAGACAAGCCCGGCAACTTTTTCCTGCACGTCCAGGATCGTGTGCGCGGTGCGCAACTCGTGCTCCAGGCGAGCCACTTGCGCCTCCAACGCGCGCACCTTCGCATCCAGCGGATTGCGTTCGGCCGGTTTCGCGCCACGCTTCTTCGAGGCCAACTCCCGAAGCGAGCCCTTGCGGCGCGCCTTGCGCCAGGCCGTCAGATGCGAGCTGTACAACCCCTCGCGGCGAAGCCGCCGACCCACCTCGCCGCGCTGCGTACAGCGCTCCGCCTCCTCCAGGATTCGCAGCCGATACTTCGCGCTGAACTGGCGCCGCTTCGGTTTGGCCACGACCTCCGGGTCCGGGGTCGGAAGGGCAACCTCATTCAATATCATCGAGTCTCTCTCTGCGGTCATCGGTCTTCATCTCCACCACCCTACAGTACCCAAGGCAACCTCCCCAGCCTCGGCGATCTCCCGAATCAACTCTACCGTCAGGACGGTTCCCCTGTGCCGCCGGCTCGAGGGCGATGTCCTCGCGGCGGCGGTGGCTGAGGCGAATCTCGTACTCGACGCCACCGACAACATGGCGAGCCGCATCGCCATCAATCGTCTGTGCGTGGACACCCGGACACCGCTGGTCTCCGGGATCGCCATTCGGATGGAAGGACAAGTCGCGGTGTTCGATGCCAGGGAGGCGGACTCGCCGTGCTACCAGTGCCTGTATCCCGCAGGGGAGGGGGAAGGCGAAGAACTGAACTGCGCGGAGAACGGCGTCATCGCGCCCCTGGTCGGCATCGCCGGCTCGGTGCAGGCCATGGAAGCGGTGAAGCTGATCGCCGGCGTCGGCGAGACGCTCGTAGGCTACGTGCTCTATCTCGACGCCAAGCGCATGGGGTGGCGCAAGTTCACGCTGCCCAAGAACCCGAAGTGCGCCGTTTGCGGCAAGCGGGGGGAACCGGAAAACTGACCATCGTGGACGATGTCCCGATCACCGGCACATTGTCGAAGTCGCCGGGATAGAATCGCACCAAGCATGACCCTCCTTCGATTCGTCCATACGGCCGACTTGCATCTCGACAGCCCGTTCAAGGGATTGCGGGCCGCAGCGCCGGACCATGTCGCGAGCGCCCTTTACGACGCAACGTTCCAAGCCTACGAGAACATCGTCGAACTGTGCATTCGAGAGGAGGTGGACGCGCTGCTCGTGGCCGGAGACATCTACGACGGGGCCGACCGCAGCCTTCGCGCCCAGAGCAGATTCGTCGACGGCCTGGATCGGCTCCATGCCGCGAGCATTCGGTCCTTCGTTTGCCACGGCAACCACGATCCCCTCGACGGCTGGGAGGCGCGGCTCAAGTATCCGGGGGGCTGTCACCGATTCGGATCCGAATTCGAGGCCGTGCCCGTGTTCCGGGACGATCCCGAGCGGACCGTCGTCCACGGCATTAGCTATGCGCGCCGCGACGTCACAGCGAACCTGGTCCGCCGCCTCGGCCGTGCCGACCCCGGGCCGTTTTCCATCGGTCTGCTGCACACGAACGTCGGCAACAATCCGGGACACGCCCCCTACGCTCCGTGTTCCCTGGACGATCTCCGGCGGTCCGGCATCGACTACTGGGCACTCGGCCATATCCACACGCGTCAGATCCTGAACGAACGGGATCCGGCCGTGGCGTATCCCGGCAATCCCCAGGGCAGACACTTCAACGAAACCGGCCCGCGCGGGGTGTATCTCGTGGAGGTGGACGTTGGCGGCGACGTGCGTCCGCAGTTTCGCGCCGTGGATTCGGTCCGCTGGGAACGGATCGCGGTCCCCATTGACGCCATGGAGACGGAACAGGACTTGCTCGACGCGCTGCACGAAAGAGTACAGGGCGCGTGGGACGACGCGGGCGACCGCCACGTCCTTGTCCGCGTCACGCTGCGCGGCCGAGGCCGATTGGCCGAGTTCCTGCGCCGGGAGCCCGCCGAGGGCGATCTGGCGGCGCAGATCAATGACGCCTGGGACGGACGGACGCCGTTCCTTTGGTGCGATCGCGTGGAGGACGAGACGCGCGCAGCGTTCGATCGCGAGGGACGCGCCGCCGGTTCCGAGTTTCTGGCGGAGGTGCTGCGGACCGTGGATCAAGCGCGGGAGGATCCTACGCGGCTAATGAGTCTGCGCGAAGGACTGGCGGACCTGTACCAACATCACCGCTTCCGCCGTCATCTGGACGATGCGCCGGACGATCATGATCTCCTGGTGCTTCTCGAGGAGGCGGAATCGATGGCCGTAAATCTGCTGTCCGAGGACGACGAGTGAGAATTCGAAGCCTCCACATCGACGGTTTCGGCAAGTTCGCCGACTTCGACTGCGGGCCCTTCGAGGGACCTGTAACCGTCTTCCTGGGAGCGAACGAAGCGGGCAAGAGCACGTTGCTTGCCTTCATCCGCCGCGTATTGTTCGGTTTTCCCGACGGGCGCAGCAGAAGAAACCCTTACCCGCCGATCGCCGGCGGCCAGCATGGCGGCAGCGTGACCTTCGTCAGCGATGCGGGCGAAGTCATCACCGTGCGCCGCTTCAGTGGCACCGGCGGCGGAACGCCTGCCCTCACGTCCGCAGCCGGCGCGCCCATTGCCGCACTAGCCGTTCAATTGTTTGTGGCAAAACGCTCTGAAAGCCGCGTATTACGTGGGTTTTATGGGTTCCTTAGAGTGCATTCCTGGGCCCTCACCATCGCGGGGCTCTGATAGTGGACATCGGCAGGATAGTCTAAGACACTTGCAGCCGGGACAGTCGTCCCTAGGTCGCGATCGCGAGGGCGAGCCGTGCGATTACTCGTGGGAGTTGCGTGGTGGGTGACGTCGGCCGCTCTGGCCAGCGTCGTCGCGGCTCCGTCGCACGCCCAAGACCACCGGGCACACTTGGAGCGCCAGCAGGCGCTGTCGGCGGCGCGCGAGGCGCGCGAAGCGGAACGCGCCCGCGTGGCACGGTTGCGCTGGGAGTCCGAACGCCGGCGCTCGGCCGCACATGCCCGCATGCCGGACACGATGTACGCCTCGACGCCGAGCGCGCCGGCGGTGGAACTGAGCTGTCCGGTGGTGACGGACGACGACGTTCGGCGCGCGCTGCAGGACTGGGGCGATGTGGTCTCGAGCGCGCCCTGGTCCAGTGAGGACATGCTGACCGCAACCGCTGGCGGCGTGTTGCGCGCCCCGCCGCTATCCGGCGTGCCTGGCGGTCTTGGCTCCAGCGGCGACGCCGAGTCGGCGCCGCATGATGCCTGGTCCACAGCCTTCGCGACGGCAACCGGCTCCAACACCACGACCCACCTGGTGCCGATGTTCCCGTCGGCGTCGGACGCGATACTGCAGGGCTTCGTGCGGGTGGTGAACCACTCGGCGGAGTCGGGGGAAGTAAGCGTGCTGGCGGTCGACGACACCGGCGTCTCGTACGGTCCGCTGACGCTGTCGCTCGAGGTCGGGCAGACGGCGCCGTTCAACTCGGGCGATCTGGAGACCGGCAACGCGGCCAAGGGCCTGAGTGGCAGCACGGGTGCGGGCCAGGGAGACTGGCGTCTGGAGCTGACGAGCGATCTGGACATCGAGGTGCTGTCGTACATCCGCACGACGGACGGCTTTCTGACGTCGATGCACGACGTGGCGCCGGCGGCAGAGGGCATCCACCGCATCGCGATCTTCAACCCCGGGAGCAACGACCGTCAGGTGAGCCGGCTGCGTCTGATCAACCCGGGGGAGGAAGAGGCGGCGGTCACGATCGAGGGGGTGGACGACAGCGGCATGTCGCCGGGCGGTGCGGTGCAGTTGGCGGTAGCAGCGGGTGCGACAACGACGCTGACGGCGGCGGACCTGGAGTCCGGTGGCACGGGCCTGACGGGCGCGCTGGGGGACGGCACGGGGAAGTGGCGCCTGACGGTGATGTCCGAAGGATCGATTCACACGATGAGTCTGCTGTCGAGTCCGACGGGTCACCTGACGAACCTGTCGACGGCGCCGTCGAACGAGGTGGACGGAGTACACGCGGTGTCGATGTTCCCGTCGGCGTCGGATGCGACGCTGCAGGGGTTCGTGCGGGTGCGCAACCGCGGTGATGCGCAAGCGCAGGTGGCGATCCAGGCGTACGACGACACGGACTGGGAGTACGAGCCGCTGACGTTGACGGTAGCTGCGGGAGCGGTATCGCCGTTCAACTCGAACGATCTGGAGCAGGGCAACGCGGCCAAAGGGCTGACGGGCAGCACGGGCGCGGGGGAAGGAGACTGGCGCCTGGAGCTGTCGAGCGAGTCGGACATCGAAGTGCTGGCGTACATACGCACGACGGACGGTTTTTTGACGGCGATGCATGACGCGGCGCCGGTGGAGGGAGACGTTCACCGGGTGGCGATCTTCAATCCCGGGAGCAATGACCGTCAGGTGAGTTGGCTGCGGATCGTCAACGCGGGGGACGAGTCGGCGGCGGTGACGATCACGGGCATCGACGACAGTGGCGCGTCGCCGGGCGGTGCCGTGCAGGCATCGGTTCCGGCGGGTACGGCACGCGCGTACACGGCGGCGGGGCTGGAGTCCGGTGGCGAGGGCCTGGACGGTGCGCTGGGGGACGGTGCGGGCAAGTGGCAACTCATGATTGAATCGGACCGCCCCGTGGCGGCGATGAGTCTGCTCCGGAGCCCGACGGGCCACCTGACGAACCTGTCGACGGCACCGGTTCGGGGTGCGCGTGGCGGCGCGATTCAGGAACCGCAGACGGCGGAAGCGGTGTTCCGGCAGTTGATCTCGGGTCCGATCGTGCAGTCGAAGTGCATCAGCTGTCATGTGGAAGGCGGCGCGTCGGGGAACACGCGATTGGTGTTGGTGACGGACGAGAACCCCGACCACGAGGCGATCAACCTGCAGATATTCCGGGACTTCCTGGATGAGGAGGACGACGGGGCGAGCTACATCCTGAACAAGATCCAGGGGGCGCTGGGTCACGGTGGTGGCAACCAGGTGGCGGCTGGCACGGACGAGTACACCAACATGGAGCGGTTCCTTTCTCTGTTGGGTGAGGACGTGTCGTCCGGGACAAAAGTTACCGTCGACACGCTGTTCGATGGCGTGACGATGGAGTCGCCGCGGCAGACGCTACGCCGTGCGGCGATTGTGTTCGCCGGCCGCGTGCCGACGGCCGAGGAGTACGCGTCCATCGAGAACGGCGGAGTAGCCAGCCTCCGAACGGCGATTCGGGGGTTGATGAAGGGGACACAGTTCCATGAGTTTCTGATCCGGGCGGCCAACGATCGCTTGCTGACGGATCGGGAAGGCCGGGACCTGTTTGACGGCTACCGGTTTTTTGTCGATTACATCAACAAGCAGTATGATCTCAACAAGGAAGGATCATCGAGTGGCGACGAAGAGGCTGCTCAAAGATGGGACGGCGCAACCGAATATGGTGCGCGGCGGGCTCCGCTGGAATTGATTGCGCACGTGGTTGAAAACGATCTCCCATACACGGAGATACTGACGGCCGATTATGTGATGGCCAATCCGTGGTCGGCTGAAGCCTATGGCGCTTCCACCGTATTCGACGACTCGAGCAACGTCCACGAATTCAGGCCCTCGGCGTTTGACCGGTACTTCCGGCACGGTCCGGGGTACGAGTGGGAGTTCACCGAATACGGAAATCGCGTAGTCAGCGCGGGCCCATTGATTACGAGCTGGCCCCACGCGGGCGTCCTGAACACGCGGGCCTTTCTCCTCCGCTACCCCACGACGCCGACGAATCGCAATCGCGCGCGGTCACGCTGGACTTACTATCATTTTCTGGGCCTCGACATCGAGAAATCCGCATCGCGCACGACCGATCCCGATGCGCTGGCCGACACGGACAACCCGACGATGAAGAACGCGGCGTGCACGGTTTGCCACAGCGTGCTCGATCCGGTCGCCGGGGCGTTCCAGAACTACGGCAACGAGGGATTCTATCGGGACCAATGGTACGGGAAGGATGCGCTGGACGATTTCTACAAGGAACCGCAGGACGAAGCGTTCGCCATCGAAGCGCGGAGTTGGAACCATCGCGAGACGGTTTCGGTGCGGCGGTCGCTCACGCCGAGAGACAGCGTGTTCATGACGGCGGGAGACGACAACTGGGGCACGATTGCGGTGGACAAGCTGAGCGTCCGTGGTGTGACGGATCCCTCGGTCGAGTACATCCTGGAACTGGAAGACCCCGATGCGGGCATCGAGTGTCCCCGTGCCGAGGAATTTGGCTGTGGAGGAACCGAACACAACCAAGAAACCGGCGAAGACGACTACTGGCGCATTTGGGGATGGTTTTACGTGCCTTTGCAGGTCGCTGAAGAAGGAATTTACGATATTGACGTGGTTGCTTGGTCAGGCGAATCCAATACCTCGCTCGTGATGGGCACCACACCGTACAGAATAGGGGATACGTGGTACAGGGACATGCGAACGCCGGGTCACGACGGCGAGTTGACGGCCGACCCTGACCGCAGCCTGAGTTGGCTCGCCAACAAGATCGTCGGCAACGAGCGTTTCTCGGAGGCAACGGTCAAATTCTGGTGGCCTTCGATCATGGGGAGCGAAGTGGCCGAGGCGCCAGAGGTCGCGTCCGACGTGGATTTCGATGGCCGGTTGCTCGCCTCCAACGCGCAGAGAGTCGAGGTGGCAAGGCTGGCCCGGGGACTCAGGCAAGGATTCCGTGGGCGTAAGGCCTACGACCTGAAAGACCTGTTGGTGGAAATCGTTCTGTTGCCGTGGTTTCGGGCGGAATCAACCAGGTCCGAAGAATCGGCTCGACGGACAGCGCTCCGTGACGCAGGGGCAAACCGGCTACTGACTCCAGAAGAACTGGCGAGGAAGACCGATGCGCTCACGGGTTTCGAATGGGGAAGGGGGCGGGGTGTGGACTGGTGGCGAGGTCCCATTGCCGAGCGTTACAGCGCTTTGACCGACGAGACCCGATACCGACTGATGTACGGCGGCATTGATTCGGACGGAATCACGGAACGTGTGCGCGACATCACCTCGATCATGGAGGGGGTGGCGCAGCGGCACGCGATGGAATCGAGTTGTCCGATCGTGCTGCGCGAGTTCTACCTCCTGAAGGAAGAACGCAAGCGTCTGTTTGCCGGCGTAGACGCCACGACGACTCCCGTTCTTGAATTCGGCGGTACGTTCGATGTTGAAGCCTCATCTTGGTCCGACAGGGAAACCGTATCGCTACGGGGGCGTCTGAGCGAAGGCACATACACGGCCTCATTGAGTCTCTGGAACGAGGGCTACGACCGAATGCTACGCCTGGACAGGCTCCTGGTCCGCAATGCGGAGACTGGAGAGTCGGTGTATACCGTGGAGTTGGAAGATCTGGGGGAACAGGACTCCGGCGCATTGGACTGCGGCACGGACTTGTTCAACGACGAGACCCGGGGAAAACGACCATTGGGCGCTGTGGCAAACCTGCAACGCGCCGGTGTCCATCAGCGTGCCCGACGACGCGGTCTACGATGTCGAAGTGCTGGCTTGGGCGGACCAAACGGGTGACGAACCAGCGGAACTTTCCGTTCTGATTGAATCGGACACGGAAAGTTCAGTCGGGGCTGCGGCGATCCGGAAAAAGCTCGTCGAGTTGCACGAACGGCTGTTGGGCGTTGAGGTCGATGATGCGTCACCCGAAATACACATTGCCTACGACTTGTTTGTCAATGTCTGGGGTCGAAAACAAAACTCGGCGGACGTCAATTTTTTCCAGGAATACGGGTGCGACTTTTCTCAAGACACAGAGTATCTCGACGGCATCCTGGAGGGGGCAATTTTGGACGATGGAGGATGGGATTACGATCACGTCCAGGAGTTTGTCGACAACGCCGATACAGGAGACCCAAGAGGAGTCGCAAGAACGTGGGTCGTTGTTCTAGCGTATCTACTGATGGACTACCGGTACCTATACCTGTGACCACTTCAAAGTGAACCGACGCGGATTTCTAAACTTGGCAATCGCCGGTGCCGGTGGCGCCATTGGGGGCTTTCGGCTGCCCCTCGCACACGCCGTCGACTACAGCGGAAAGTTCTTCGTCTTCATACAGGCGGGCGGAGGCTGGGATCCGACGAGCTTCTGCGATCCCAAGGCAAACACACCCGGCGAGCCGGTCATAAACCACTGGGCCAAGCGCGACGAGATTCGCCAGGCTGGAAACATCCGCTACGCACCGTTCGCAAGCAATGAGGCGTTCTTCGAGAAATACTACCGGAGCATGCTGGTCATCAATGGCGTCGATGCGCAGACGAACTCGCATACGGTGGGAATCGTGCACAATTGGAGCGGGCGCAATTCGGAAGGCTATCCGACCTGTACGGCTCTACTTGCGGCTCACTACGGCCCGGACATGGCCGTACGATATTTGAACTTCGGGGGGTATTCCGAAACGTCGGGAATCGTACGTTTCACCCGGATGGACAATCCAACGCTGTTGCGCAACGTGGCAGCACCGGAACGGGTGACCTGGGAGGTGGGGGACCGTTATGTCAGTCTGGAAGATTGGGCGAGCCTGAAGGCTTCCCGGCGTGCCATGACGGATCGGCTGATTGCATCGCCGAACATGCTGCCGATGCAGGCCCGCAACCGATCCTACTATCAATCAGCGTTCGCGAAATCGGAGGGGTTGGTTGCCTATGCGGCGGCGATTCCCTCGGACGACGCGTTGGAACCGGACGAGATTTACGACGGGCCGGAGACGACAAACTATCTCTACAGCACGCTTCGCCGACAGGCCCAAATCACCGTTCTTGCGTTCAAGACGGGTGCCGCGGTCAGCGCGGATCTGTCGTTGGGGGGATTCGACACGCATGCCAACCACGATGACGATCATCGTTGGTTGCTCGACAAGCTCACCGGGGGCGTCGACTACTTATGGGAGTTCGCGGAGACGCAAGGAGTTGCCGATCGCATGGTGGTTGTCATCGGCTCCGATTTCGGACGGACCAATTTCTACAATTCCGACGACGGCAAGGACCACTGGCCGATCGGCAGCTTTGTGATCATGGAGAAGAACCAGCCCTGGACGAACCGGGTTGTGGGCCAAACGGACGACTTGCATTTCGCGCACCGGATCAACCCGACGACCTTAGAGCGGGACAACACCAACGGCACGATCATCTACCCGAAGCACGTGCACAAGGCCCTACGTCGGTACCTCGGCATCGAGAACACACCGGGGGCGCAACGCTTCCCGTTCAACAGCACCGAAGACTTCGCGTTCTTCGGGTAGACGGTCTCCAATTGGCGTTCCGCTCAGCCCCTACCACCCCGAAACCCGACGCAACCAATCCGCTCGGGCCCCAATCCACTGCGACCCGCAACAAAACCGGCGAGGAAGTCGCGGAACAATGCAACGAGTGCCACGGCGAGGGCGGCCACAGCGAAACCTCCGACATCCCCTCCATCGCGGGCTTCTCGATGCCACGAGCACCACGCGGCGCCGCGGCGTTCGCCGCACATCAAGGTCCACGTGGAGCAGATCGACTACCGGCCGGTCCGGCTCGGCCGCCAGCGCCGGCTGGCGCGGCATGTCGTGGCCGGGGACTACCGCCCGGGACGAGCACGCTTGAACGGATCCGATGGCTGGAGAGGGCACACGGAGCGAACCACCCCTCGCCGGCAGCGGCGCGGCGGGTCTCGACGACTAGACTACGCTGCTCGTGTTCTTCCTCGGCCCCTACTCACACCTCCACGACCCGAGCCGGCCGGAACAGCTCCGAATCCTGATGCTCGGGCGCGTATCCCGAGGGATTCCCCACGCAACGGGTGACCCCAATCCGGTAGTCGTACGACTCGTGCGTGTGCCCGCTCACCCAGAGCCTCGCACCGACCGCGCGCACCAGCTCCTCGTGGTCGTTGTAGAAGTACGGATTCAGGCAATCGCCCTCGAACTTCGGGTGCATCGCGTCACGTGCCGGCGGCCAGTGCGTGATGACCACATCCACCCCGCCGGCCTGAGCCTCCAGCCGCGCCGTCTGCGCGTGGTGGCTGCTGACGTGCGTCGAAAGGTTCCACTCCCCCAGTCCATTGAAAGGGTGGTGAAAGTCGTTGACCCCGCGGTGCACCTCGAGTTGGGTCCAGCCGTCGTCCAGACCCCACAGATCCGAGTACCAGGGCGCGCCCCAGAAATGCACGGAGTCGATCTCTTACGCCCTCGGCGACCAGGTAGTGCAGACCAGGATGCGCGGCCGCCACAGGACGGACAGGTGGCTCGCCATCGCCTGTTCGGCGGCGCGTTCGGCGTCTCGTCGATCCCGGCAAACAGCCGTCGCCCATGCTCGGGCAGCAGATAGAACTCTCGCAAGACGATGGGACAGCTTGACTCGACAGCGTGGCACGCTCCACGTTCTACGATGCGCCGAGCGTCAACGGCAAAGGTCCGCTGGCTGATACGCGAACACATCTGCAACCGCGGCGCCGCAGGCGCTTACGTCGCCACGCGTGCACGGCCCCCCGGTCGTAGGTCCGCAGGAAGTGCGCGCACAGTCCGCTACAGGCGTGTCTCAACGGAGAAGCTGACCAGCCCGTTCGAATAGTCCGGCGACGTGCGCCCGAACGAGATCAGGTTCCGGGCTGCCGCCTGACCCACGCCGTCGAGCGCCCAGTCGGTGGAACCGTAGTCTTCGTGGTAGTAGCGGGCGGTAAGAGTGACCCGTTCCTTCCAGCGGTAGCGCGCTCGGACGTCCAATGCCAGATGCTCCGACAGGAGGGTGGGAAAGGCGTCAGACACCCCTTCTCGTTCGGTGTCGTACCGTCCCAGGCCGCGCGAGTGCGTGTAAGCGATCGAGAGGTCCAGACGCTCGGTCGCCACCCCGCGCAGATCCAGCGCCAGTCCCGTGGTGTCCACCGCGTCCGCTGTCCCATACCACCAGTCGGCAAGCGCGAACGCGCTGCTGCCGGCGGTTCTCGCGCCGGCCTGCCGTACGGTGTGGAAACCCGACAGGGTGATGCTCGCGCTCGGTGTGTAGGTGAAGTCGACACCCCAGCCTCGGTCCTCGTCGTGGTGCAAGCCGAGCGCGGAGCCCGAGTAGTTGTTCCTGCGGTAGTCCGCGTCGAAGCCCACGGATAGCCCCGTCGACGCGAAACGATAGTCCAGTTCCGCCGCCCAGGTGCGCTGCTTGCGCTCTGCCTGGTAAAAGCGGCGCATGCGCGGGTTGTTCGCCGTGATGTCGCGGAACGGAGAGGCGTTGCGGTCCGCGTCCGAGAACTTCAGCGTGATACGGAAGCCGCGCAAGTCCGTCGCCAACAGTGCCATCCAGTTGGTGCGCTCGTCGTTCCGGGCGATCTCCAACGGAGCCCGGCGGACGCGGTTTGCAGACGAGCCGGCGGAGACTTTTACGCGGCGCGCGAGCCGGTACTGCAGGCGCAACTCGGTGTTCGCCCTAGTGAAGGCGTAGATGCGGCTCTCCCGCGGCAGAGTCGCGAAGAGATCACCGAGCACCGGCGTCAGCGTGAGCGTCTTCGTGTCGTTCTCCCGCTCCCTGTGGCGGTGCTTGAGCCCGATGCGCAGGCGGTCCGTCAGCATGGCGCCTGCTTGCAGCGTGCCAGCGAAGGTCCGCACCCGTCCCCGGAGGCTGTCGGCAGGCGGAGGTTCGACGACGAGCGCCGCGTTACTCGTGTAAGGCAGGAACGGTTCGTCCTGGCCGAGACGACCCCAACTCAGCGTGCCGTGGACCGTCGTGCGTCGAGCCGGAGTCCAGCGCGAGACCAGCGACAGCGACCGCGCGTCGTTGCGCGGGGCGAGAGCCTTACGACCGGTGGCGGGCACCGCGGAGTACGGGTTCTCCCATTCGAGCGATCGGTGGTCGTTGCGGAAGCGGAAGTTGCGCAGTCCGGCGGCGAACAGGAACGCGGCGCCCTCGAACCGCACTCTGGCCCCGGCCTCCTCCGTCTCGTGGTCGATGGGCTGCGGTAGCCCGGCCGCCTGGTAGAGGAAGTCGGCGTGGGTTTCCTGCGTGCCCGTCCTGGTCTCGCGAGAAAAGTCTGCCTCGATCCGCCAGCGGGGGTGCAAGCCCAAGTGGGCGCGCGCTGTGGCCTTGCGCCGGCGCGTTGCGTAGTCGAACCGCCGGCCGCTGTCCACGAGTGCCGTCATGTCCGAGGTGTTGAAGGCGGTCACCCATCGTGCAGGGAGGGACAGGGATGTGCGCCCGGTGTAGGGCGTGCGCCCGTCCGTGGCGACGTTGCGGGGCACCTCCCGCCAGCGGAGTGTCAGGCCGTGTTCCGCGACAATCAAGATGAGAACGCGTGTTGCCTCATCCAAGAATGTTCCCCAGTGTGGGTAGCGTTGCCTCATCAAAATGCTCCCCACAGGATTCTAGACCAACCGCTCCCGGATGCGTTCAGGAGCCCGAGTCCGATGTTGGAGAGTTCGACGGTGCATGGCGTGTCAAGCCGGTCAGTGATGACCGGAAGTCCCCTTCCGGTCGTCACCAACCCCCACGTTGCGGGTCTTGGCGTGTCACCCGAAGGGCCGTAGCGAAGCGAAGGAGGCGCGTCAGCGGCTTGACACGGCAAGGCCCGCAACGTTCCCGGCCACGCGACCGCGGTTCCACGACTCTATTTCACGTCGGCGACGGACTCCACGGCCGGCAGCTCGCCGAACACCATCGCTGTCGCCTTCTCCCTGCGCCAGACCTTCACCCGCCGCTGCACCGTGCGCAGGAGGCCGTCCGGGTACTCGTCTGGATGCGCCGCCTGGAGCCGCTCGAGCAGCTGGCCGCCGGTGCTCCACGGCTCGGCTTCGAACCATGCGTGCAACTGTTCCGTGACCCTGACCAACGGATCGGGACGCCGCCGCTCGCGCTTCGGCTTCGCGGCAGGCTTCGCCGTCGGTCTCGCCTCACCTTCCGCCCAGGCCGTCCGCAGGCCGGCGAGGAACTGCTCGAGCGGCGGGACCGCCGTGTCCTTCGGTTCCGCGACCGGCTGGTCGGCGATGTCCACGACGCGCTGCTGATGCACCCGCATCTCCCGAAGCAGCCGGATCGGATCGAGCGACGTCGACAGTTCGGCGACGCGTTCGCACACGGCGGCAGGCGTCCTCGGGTCCGCCAGCAGCCGCTGGCTCGGGGTCGCCGGGGCGTGGTAACGCTTGCTGACGCGTGCACCGTCACGCCGCTTGGATGCCAGCTTGAACGATGGTTGGAAGAAGTTGACGTACAGCCTCGTCGTCGCGTAGAGCCGGGACAGCGCCGCCGCGGCCTCCAAGCCCTCCAGGCGGCGGTAGCCGACGATGCGCCGGACCACCGCGCCGTTCTTCTGCTCGACGAAGGCTTGGTCGTTCTTGCGCCACGGCCGGCAGCGCGTGAACACGATCCCCGCGTCCCGGCAGTAGTCGCGCAACGTCTCGTTGATGAACACACTGTCGTTGTCCGTGTCGAACCCGAGCAGCTCGAACGGCATCAGCCGGCGGACCGCGCCCAACACCTCGCGCAGCAGCGTCTGCTCGCGGTACAGCACCGGCGCGCACTCGGTCCAGCCGGTGGCGACGTCGGTGACCACCAGCGTCTGTACGAAGCTGCCCCGCGTCACCGGGCCGCTGTGGGCGACCAGGTCGGCCTCCGCGAAGCCCGGCGCCGGGTCGTCCCAGTCCGAGAACGTGCGCACCGGGATGCTCCGGCGAACCGACGAAGCCGGCGCCGCCCGCCGACGACTGCGGCCGCCCGCCCGCTCGCGGACCTTGCGCAGTGACCGGTCGATGGTCGCCGCGCTCATGGCCAGCAGTCCGGCGCGGATCTCCGGCCCGAGCCGTAGATGGCCGTGCCGTTCCATCGCCTCCACCAGTGTCGGTATCAGCGCCTTCAGGCGCTTGCCGCAGATCCGGTCCGACGCCTCCCAGAGAATTACCAGCGCGTCGCGGACCGCGTCGTCGTAGATGCGCCGGCCGGCCTTTCCTTCCGCCCGGCGCCGGGTAGCGCACGAGCGCAGAACGCGCATTGCGTGCTTGCGGTGGAAGCCCGTGACGGCCTGGAACTCGTCCAGAATCCGGGTCTTCTCCGCTCGGGTGCCAACCGCGTACCTTCGTGCCAGCGCGCCCACCAGCTCGTCGCGCGCCGTCGTGCTCATCTTGCTCATTCCAGTGCTCCTTACGGCAATCCGTTGGGGAGCATTTCAGATGAGGCAACGCACTACACCAAGGGAGCATTTTGCGTGAGGCAATGCGACTTCTCATCCTGATTGACGCGCTACACCCGAGTGCGGCGAGGTGCTCCGCGCCAACGTCACGCTGGCCGTATGGCGGGTCCTCCACCGCATCGAAAAAGCGGAGAGGGTCGTGCCGATGACGTGCTTCGATATCTTGGCAGTGCTCCACGTAAATCGCGAACGCCCCTGCCGCCCATCTCGCGAGGTCTTTGAATTGGTCATTGGATCGCGCTACCTGTGCTTGGGCGATCCAATTTCTCGTGCGCCGGTGCTTGATCGCATCTCGGAGCGACACCGTCTGGAAGTCCACATTGAGGGCATCCTTGCTCAGTTCGGTGAGGAAATCCCGTACGTTAGCCAAAATGACCCGGGCGTCCTCCTCGTTGGTGGCCGTAATCCCTCGGTGCTTAAACTCCACGCGGACTCGGTTCAGCTTGTCCAATGCATGCCGGTGGCCGGAGACGCTTGGATGCTCTTTGGCGATCCTCTTGACGAGTTCTGGGAACGTCGCTTGGGGCGTGATGTCATCCTTCTTGACTTCCGCCAACACGCGCAACAATATCTCTACGGCATCATGGAGTAGCGAAAGCGCCAGCGCATGGTCGTAGACCCCCCGGCGCCCCATCATCCGCTCCGCCTCGCGGAGCATGAATCTCGGGAGACTCAGACGCCCGATGAGAGTCGCCGCTGGGGTAGAGAGCGTGGGGGGTGGCGCTTCATGATTGTCCCCATTATCGTGCCTTCAAACCGGGACGGCCATGTGAACGGTAGGGGCCCCATCCTAGGCTAACTCGCGCCGAACGGCCCCGCCGCCCCGCACGCGCGAGCCATTACGGGGCGTAGCGCGGGCCGCCGCGACTTGGCGAAACGCTCGCACGCGGCCAAGCACGTGACGTGCAGGGATTTCCTCGGCTGCCACTGTTCGCCCTCTCCCGCTGCCATACGCCTCTGCCTTGGCGTATCATTCAGGCTACGTTCTCAGCAACCTCCTGGGGCTCTGACATGTCCTCGGACGACACTCGGGCACGGGCGCGAGCCAACGCCTACGCTCCGTTGCTAAAGCCACGCGTACCGCGGGAGACGTCCATGCAACGAGAACACCTCGCACAGGACATCCCCGAGGGGTGGCCCGGGGCCGTCCCGGTCACCCGTGCCGCTCTCGAAAAGACGGATTTTCTCGCCGAGCTTGCGGAGGAAGACGCCCACCGTCGCGAGGACGCGCGCTTGGCCGAGTCCGCTCTCCGACGCTGCGCAGCACGCGCGACGCCCTGACACACCCCTATGGCGCCGCGTCCAAGACGGGCGATCATCGACGCCAGCCTTATGGGGTCTCCGGCCAACCGGAATTTCGTTGGCCTTCTGGCGGAAAAAGGCAACGTGGTGATGTGCGCCACATCCGTGTCGCGCCTTGAGGACCCAGGGCACGAATGACGGTGCCCTGGTTAGCGGAGGTTGGGCCCCGCAGGGCCTATGTCACGGGTTCAGCAGATTCCATCTACCCGTGAAATGAGCGCCGACGTCGCTGCAGGATTTGGGCGTATTCGCAGTACCTCACTGATAAATTATGGATAAACACCATGTAGGCGGCATCGGCGTCTCCTCGGCAGATGGGGAGCTATTGTCAAATCTGGTGTACGGAGGGTTGGTCATGCGACGGCCCTGCTGTCCTCGGTGACCTCGATACCGTCGTTGAACTTGATGCCCTCGATGACCTTGCCGAGCTGGCGGAAGCCGCGTAGTCGTCGCCAGGACGTCTCGGCACTCATGCCCATCTTGTAGATCATCGAGAGCATCGTGCGGCGCGTGACGCAGCCCTTCGCCCGCGAGCTCCGATGGCGGATGGTGGCGAACGCCGACTCGATCACGTTGGTCGTGCGCAGATGCGTCCAGTGCGCGGCGGGGAAGTCGTAGAAGGCCAGCAGCTGCTCGCGATCACGCGCCAGGCACGCGGTGGCCTTGGGGTACTTGTCTTCGTAGCGTTCGATCCAGTCGTCGAACGCGCGCTCGGCCTGGGCTCGGGTCTCGGCCATCCAGATCTCCTGCAGTCCCTGCTTCGCCTTCGCCTGGCCGGACTTCGGGAAGTAGTTGAGGACGTTGCCGGTCTTGTGCATCCAGCAGCGCTGGCGGCGGGTCTCGGGATACACCTCCGACAGCGCCGACCAGAAGCCCAGCGCGCCGTCACCCACCGCCAGCTTCGCCGGCCGCGTGAAGCCACGCTGCTTCATCCCCAGGAGAACCTCGCGCCAGCTCTGCGTGGACTCCCGGACACCGTCCTCGATGGCCAGGAAATGCTTGTCGCCACGGGCGTTTACGCCAATCACCACCAGCACGCACAGGCGCCCGTCGTCGCCACGCAGGCCGCTGTGGATGCCGTCCGCCCAGACGTACACCCAGTCGTCGGAGAGATCGCGCCGACACCAGTCCCGGTACTCCTCGTCCCACACCCGCTTGAGCCGGCTGACCACGTTCGCCGACAACCCGCGGGCCGCTTCCTCACCTACCAGAGCGGCTACCGCCGGTCTCATCTGACCCGTCGATACCCCGTGCAGGTACAGCCACGGAACCGCCGCATCGACGCTCGCGCTGCGGCGCACGTACGGCGGTACCAACGATGAGCGGAACGGCTCCTGCGATCCCGACCGGCTGCGCGCCTTCGGCACCCGAACGTCCACCGCACCGATCCCGGTCAGAATCTGCCGTTCCGGAAGATGACCGTTGCGCACCACCCGGCGCCGACCGTCTGGCAACTTCTCTTCCTCGAACGCCGATAAATACTCCCCGAACTCCGCCGACACTGCCGCCTCGATCAGCTGCCGCGCGCCGGCGCGAAGAAGGTCCGTGAGGGGGTCGGAAACCTCCCCTGGCGCCGCCAGCGAAACCACATTATCGTTGCTCATGTGCGGTGTGCTCCTCTTGCCGAAACCGTTTCTCGCAAACTCGATTTCAGCAGAGACACGCCGCACGCTCAACTCATCCGTACACCAGATTCGACCATAGCTCGCAGATGGGCCTGAATGCCACTAAATTGAGAACGGCTAGCTCGGTGTCGGACCTGGTCGAACCCCACCATCGCAAGGTCTACCCAGTTGGGCGAGCCTTCCGCGCGGCGAATTGCCACCATGTAGTCGTATTTCCCACCCGTGCTCACCGTCCGCGTCTCGATAGTTAGCCTGTCTGTGAGTCGCTCATGGGCAGGTCCAGTTGCCCGCGTCCCGTTCGCCGCTGTAGCCAATCAACGATGTGACCGGCACCAAGTAGCCGTTCCAGAACCTTGCCCACCAGCTTGCAAGCCTTGGTGACGTCACACGCGACCAACGAGGCGCCGACCGATGCTTGCTGGTAGTTCCGGCCTGGAAGTCCCCGGATCCGTCACGCCGGGGTTCGTCATTTGCTGGCATTTCGGTCTGAAAGCCAGTGTAAGCGCGCCTACCAGCCCTTCCCTGATGCGGCAAGACTGGTAGGCTGGCTCATCCCCACTCGCGCGCGTAGTCGGTCGTCAAGGCGCTCCCCTGTACGGGCTCCGGTCGGACGCTGTCCGGGTGTAGGGGGCCGACGGCTCGCGGGTCGGGGACCGCCGCGAGGTGCGCGCCGACGGGTGCCTCCTGACCAGCTTCCGGACGCAGTAGGGCCTCCCCAATCTGTTCAGCAGATCCATGAGGGGTACACGACAATTCCGTGAGAGCGTTCATGCGGCGGTCGAGCGTCGCGCCCAGAAGTCGGGGTAGCGGTCGCTGACCTTGCAGTAGCGCAAGGCGACGATGGCGTCGCCGCCGGCGACCGTCCAGTGCAAGCCGGCGCGCTTCAAGCGGGTGCCGATGGCGTGCTTGCAGCCGGCCTCGAGCACGCCGGAGGAGACGCACAGGCCGGCGGCCCGGAACTCGGGGTAGCGCATACGGTGGCGGTTGCGGTGCATGTAGTTGCGGCGCCTCACGCGGCCCGCGATGGCCTGCCGACTTAACCCGACGCTGACAACTGGTTGTCGCCCGCCAGCGACGGCAGGCGCCTAATTTCTGCGCCGTGCTCGCGTTCCGCACGCCTCAACTCGTACAGCTTCTGCAGGTTGAGCCAGAACTCGCCCGACGTCCCGAAGAATCGACCCAGACGCAGCGCGGTGTCGCCCGTGACGGCGCGCTGGCCGTTCAGGATCTGCGTGATGCGGTTCACCGGTACTTCGATCCGCCGCGCCAGCTCCGCCGCGCTCATTCCGAGCGCCTCAAGGTCTTCCCGCAGTGTCTCGCCCGGATGTATCGGTTCGCGCGTCATGTCCTTGCTCCCTCTCTTAGTGGTAGTCGACGATCTGCACCTTCGTCGGGCCGGGGCTCCCATCCGCCCATACGAAGCATATTCGCCACTGGTCGTTGATGCGTATGCTCCATTGTCCCTTGCGATCGCCCTTCAATCTTTCCAGGCGATTGCCGGGCCGCGCCAGGTCGCGCAGCCCGGTCGCCGCGTCGAGCTGGTCGAGCTTGCGCGACGCGGTCCGCGCAAAGCCGGAGAAAGCGGCAACCCTTCGTCCGTTGTAGAAGTCCTCCGTTCTCCTGTCCGCGAAGCCGGCAATCAACGTCCATTCGACTCGTTCGGTAGCTTACGTTCTAGCGTAGCTCTCGGTATGCGTTACGTCAAGCGTAATCCGGATGTCAACGCAAGCAGAAAGTCACCTTTGTGAGGGTGCGCCGATCCGCCTCGGTTTCCGACCTGCGGGAGCACATAGCCATGAACCCCAAGACACGGTACGAACTACGACCGATGCGGCCGGCCCCGAGCCACGTCAAGAAACACCTGCCCCCGCGTCCGTCGGCTCTGCCAGCACTTCGAGGACGCGCCGCGATAGCGGCGCCCGGTGTCTGGGCTACGAACTTGACCGTGACGACGAATCCGACCTTATCGCCACGTTCGTTCGAGATCGGCATGTTGAACCAACGGGTGTATGGGTTTGACATGCGATCTTGCCCCATCAGATATCCGGGCCAGCCCGCCGGTACCGCCGGTGGACCTCCAGCGCACTCTATCGGAGGCGCGCACAGCCCTGGCGGGACGCTACACACGCGACATAGGCCGAGACTTCGTCGGGTTCGCCCTCGAGGGAATGCTCCAAAGTGTCGTCGCAGCCGCCGCGCGCGTTGAGATAACAGCGGAGCAGCTCGCTCGTAAGCTCCGCGTATAGCGCTCGACAGCTGTCGCCTGCCCCGGACCCGATCTTACACTCGCCAGCGCGCATCTCCCTGGCGATCGCAACGATGGCCTCGCCGTGCGCTTCGCTCCCCGGCTCGGTGTCTGCAGCCGCACCTTCCCGATAGCCCGTTCCACAGGCGGCCAGCCCCAGAAGGGCGACGACGAAGCCTGCGCGCAGGACCCAGATCTTTCTATTGAACACCCCAACCCCTCCCCACGACGCCCAGGAACCACGGAGATCGGGCGCCCGTTGACCTGTTGGCAACCCGAGCGCCCTGCCCTGTGGCCGTCGTCCTGTGCGCGTCGCCTGTGTTCCGGCAAGCCACACGAGACGGTCGCGTGCGGTACCGGGCCGTTCAGCAACACACGCAGAGCGTGAGAAGTCCTGCCCAGTTCGCCGGGTTCGGGTAGCTACTCCCGCACCGGTCACGGGCTTTTGTATTGAGTAGGTAAGCCGACGCTGAAATCGCCGGTCTGCCCTGTGTGTGTTGCCGTACTTCGGACGTTAGTCGCCGAAAGCTCGGGTTGTCAACCTGGCAGGGTCAGGACAACTGGGACTGAGAGGGCAGTGAGGTGGTCCCACTTTTTTGGACAGGTCGGTAAGGTGTGCTCGAGTGTCGAGAGGAGACACTGGCATGACCAGAAAAAGGCGCCGTTTCACGGCGGAGTTCAAGAAGCGTGTGGCGCTGGAGGCGCTGCGGGAGCGGGACACGGTTCAGGCGATCGCGTCGCGCTACGAGGTGCATCCGAACCAGCCGGAGTTCCACGAGTTCCTCATCCGGGGGGCGAACGACCGGTCTCGAGGCGTGCATCTGCCTGCCGAAGACGAGGCAGGACTACTCTCCGCTCCGACCGGCGCACTTCCCCTCCAGACCCAGGCGCCAGACCTTCATCCATCGGGCTGGCCATTGAGAACGACCGGCGCTTTGGGTTCGCGGATCACGACGGTACCGGCGAGCTTGTCGTGCCAGCCTTGCTTGCGCTTGTCGAATGCCACCCAGAGGATGCCGAGGAAAAACGGCAGGCAGGACACGAAGTAGCCGAAGTATCGGCCCACGCATTGCCCTCGGCTCGGCTCGCCGCCGCTTGGTGCGTCGACGATGACGGCGCGAAAAACCATCTTGCCGGGCGTTGCGGACCGAATGATCCAGAACAGGACAATTGCTACGGCAGGGGCCACCCAGGACAGCAGGAAGTCCATCGTGCCTCGGAACATGGCTTCAGGGGTGAAGTACGCATCGCCATGGATCCAATACAGGAACGGCACTGTGCACAGCGCGATCAGCAGGGAATCGATCAGGGTGGCACCAGTACGCACCCAGAAGCCCGCATACTCAACAGACGCATCCATGATCGAAACTCACACAACGGCGTCGGGGACACTCTAGTGGCGTTGAGTTATTTTTCAAGCCGTTCGCAAGCCAAGGGCATCCACTCTGCAGCCCGTCGACTCGGCGTTCGCCTCGATGCGCCAGCGCATCGCATCGGCGCGTCGACCAACGACCATCGCCCGCGGAGATCGATCACGCTCAACGAAGGCCGAGGTGGGAACCCCGGCGACACTTGGGATGTGAGCGGCCGGTGATCACGTCTTGACGGGTTCCTATCGATTGATCTCGTCGGTATAGATTTCGTCTTTGATGGCTCGGGCTACGGCTGCGTCTAGTCGGTCCAGGATTTCGGGCAGAGGTTCGTGCTCGACAATTCGTAGCATGGCGTACACTTGGCGCTCCTGTATTGCTACGGCCGCGCACCCATCGCCGGTGCGATCTGACCGATCTTGATGGCGCCACCGCTGTCGATCAGTTCCTGCAGGTTGGGCCAACGGCTGCTCCTACGGCAATATCCTGCGGCTGCTCCAGGTCACCGTCAACGTTCCACGTGAGCAACTCGTCGATGCGGTGGACGGGATGCACGGCGATCCGTTCGAGAACGTCGCGCAGATACGCTTCCGGGTCGAGACCGTTCAGCTTCGCGGTGCCAAGCAGCGACAAGATCGTCGCGGCCCATTCGCCATCTTCGTCGGAACCGGCGATCAGATAGTTCTTACGTCCGAGCGCCTCCGGTCTGAGCGCTCCTTCCAAGACGCATTGTCAATCTCCAGTCGGCCGTCGCCGCAATAGCGGGTCAGTGCCGGCCACCGTGCCATTGCATACCGGATAGCGAGCGCCAGACCGCTCTTTTTCGACAGCGTCGTGTAGATGGCTTCCAACCAGGTGTGCAACTCGTCGAGCAAGGGCTCGCGTGGGCCTGGCGGACCGCCCGGCGTTCGGCATCAACGAACTCTACGAAAGGGGCGCCAACCAGATCGCGCGCGATGGAGCAAGGCGTGCCGGGGTTTCGCGCTCACCCGACCGCCACCGGGACACCGCACGCTGAGCGCGTCTCAGACGGTGATCTGAATCCCCTTCCGG
The DNA here is from genome assembly GCA_965206615.1 of Candidatus Azotimanducaceae bacterium. Taxonomy (GTDB): domain Bacteria; phylum Pseudomonadota; class Gammaproteobacteria; order Pseudomonadales; family Azotimanducaceae; genus VXNE01. The sequence continues at coordinate 3,946,437 of CBDBKI010000005.1, read as the reverse complement.
CGTGACCGCCTCAGCCGCGGCACCCGCTCCCCGGCCCACAGGATGTCCTCGAAGTCCAGCGGCTGCCGGGCGAACCTCGGGCGAACCCGAGCCGCATCGCTGGCGTCCTCCCGTCATTGCCACCGAAGGTCCAGTTGTTGACGGTACGGAAGATCGTCAGGTACTTCTCGACCATGCGCGGGTTGTACGGTGAGTAGCCATGCCAGACGGCATTGTGGCCGCTCGAGGTGCCCACGGGCCGCTCGAATGTGTTGAACAGCCGGCGCGTCTTCATGAAGAGGTTGTCGACCCGCGCCAACCCAGCGTCCAGGAACATGTCCGCCATGCGATCTTCGTCGATCGACGCGTTGGCCGTGAGCCACGACACTGCCTTGTGCGGCTCGTTCATGGTTGGAGTCGGATGTTCGACCCACTCGTCCGCCCACTTGCGGTAGCTCTGCCCCTGCGCGATCCGCGCCTTCATCATGCGGCGCGCAACTTCCTGGCGGTCCTTCTGGATGTCAGGTGGCAGGGTGGCACGAAAGGCGGTCCTGACGGCATTGGCCTCCTGCAGGATTTCCCTGCGCTGGTCGATCGTCTGCGATGGACGACGCCGCGACCGGAGAGACGAACATGACCAGCCGGGACCGGATTCTGGCGTTGCTGCAGTCATCGGAACGCCCGTTGACGGACACGAAAACTCGCCGCCGAACGGGAATCGAGCCGCACCAGCAGGTCAACCAGATCTGCAGGGCTCTGGCCAAGGCCGGGCTCATCGACCGGAGACGGGGCGTGGAAGGGCGTCTTGTGAACCGTGCCATGGAGCCGATCCGGTCCACTCGCGCAGCGTCGCCGGGGCGCGCGTACGGGCCATGGCGTCGACGAAAGCGGCGATCGTCTCGGCGCTGGCTGGCAACGCCGCGAGACCGTATTCGCCGCACCATGCGGCGTAGATGCCGAGGTCAGCCTTGACGGCTCGTTCGGTGTTGTCGCTGAGCGCGCCCCTGGCGGTCTGGACGTAGTCCCCGAGCCGGCCCGCGAGGGCGTTCTCGGAGTCCGCACCGGCCGGCGCCGGGTCGCGCGGCGGAGTTTCTTGACGCATGAAGCGGACTCTGGACCAGTGGCGTACGGCCCGCCGCGTTGCTCCCGATAACTACAGTAAACGTGCATCCTTTCGTAGTTGCCGAGCATCGTAGGCGCAGGCTGTTCAGCCTGAGCATGGTGTGTTCGATGCCCATTGAGGACCCGCAGTGTTTGTCGGGGTCCGGAAAACCGGACAGTTCAATTTGCTACCGGCACACGAGCCCGGACAGCGAGTTGACAGCCCTTCGACAGTACGGTACGGTGGAAATGCGTAAACGACACAGGACACCCGCCTGTCGGGTTACCTGCTGAATACAATAGCCATTTGAGACATGGGGTAGCTCCCTGCGTCTCGCGAATAGGCAGGGGCTCCACTACCTGTGTAGTTTACGCAACGGCCCGGCGCCAGGGGAACGTCCCTCGCTGGCTGTGTTGCGAAGAATCGGCGTCTCTTTGGAGCGTTGATCGTGAAACTTTTTGCCCCCACCGCTGACGGTGAGAAGGAGGAGGCCGGGCGGCTGCCCGTCCTGCCCAATGTGCGCGATGCCGACGCACCGATCGCGCCACCGCTACCGCTGGCCCTTTACGATCTCGACATTGGTGGCCGGGGTAGGTGGCAAGACACTCGGGGGCCCGCGCCGCTCGCGCTGCGACTGTTCGTAGAGGCGGTGCTGAGCACGCCGTCGGTGCACCGAGATACGCCATTCGCCCTCTCCGTGGGCCTGCGCCGATTGCTTGCATGGGCGTACCCGAGCGATAGCGACCGTCCCATGAACTATTGGTCAGAGCTGGATCGTGCCGCGGTTGTGCTCGATAGCCCAGGGACGCGCCTGCCGTGGTATGACAGCCAGCCTCGGCGCCCGCGCGCGTGCCGGGTTGTGTCAGTATCGGACGTGCCGCGTGGCCCGGAAATGCTCGACGATTGCTTCACGCTGACCGTGTACTTGCCGACAGGCACGGGGATGGGGCCCTCGCCCGACCGCGAGCGACTGCACTGGTGGGGGGGTCCACAGTGGGACCGCCTACACCGCGATGCTCGGACTCACGTACGCATGGCACCGCCCTGGTGTCACAGTATTCCCAATCCACAGGGCAGGAGGCGACCATTGGCGCCGCTCGGACGACCCTAACGACTACGAACCTCTCACTCCCGAACAGATCGTGAACCTGGTCTTTCCAGGGTCGAGCGCAACGGACGGGTCTATGGTCGAACGTGCATGGGACGTACTCGACGAACTGATACAGGCGGGAGATGTTCGCTACGTGGAGGGTCGGCTGTTACCACCGGCGCCCACCGAGTTGCCTCCAGACGCGGGTCATGGCGTAACGTCTGGCGATCGTTAAGACGGGAGCGCACGGGAAGGGCGAACTTTGGTCCAGCCTGTCTGCCATGTTGAGTTCGCCCGAACGTCCGTACGTGCGTTCAGATCGTGCGGGCACGCCGAAGTTCCCGCAGTCCGGCGTCTTGCAGTGGTTGACCTAGATGGTCCGCGCGGCCTCTGGGGAGGCGGCACACGCCTGAACGTCGCGGCGCCCTCAGTGCGTGCCTGCACCCGCTGTAGGGCGGGCGCAGCGCCACCGAGCAATGACGCCACGACGGGCCCTTGTTGGTGACCACGGAAAACTACACATTCTTTGGCTACTGAAAATTGCCCACTCCATGTTGCCGGTACCGTCTCCGTTGGCTTCGCCGGTAACGGCAACATCGGGTGCGCAACTCTCGCTTATCACGAATGCGCAACCTACGGTTGTTACCAACACGCGCCATCATTCTGGCCTCGAGTCCGTCCAGAAGCGGGCGGGCGCCAGTCCATCAAGAACGCCTTGCTGCGACGTGGGGGCCTGGACGCGCACAACCCGAAGAGGAGAGGTGTACCCATCTCTGACAGCGATCTGCCCATTGGCGGCGGTGCTTGAAGTCACCGGCCGGTCGAAGGGCGCCATCTACCGATTGCTCGAACGCGCGATTTGCCGCCGCGCGTTCAGCTCCTGCCTCGGTGCGAACAAGCGGTGGCTAGAAGAACCTCGCCTCGAGCGTTCTTAGACGGAGCTATAGTCAAATCTGGTGTACGGCGAGTTGGTCATGCGGCGGCTCTGCTGTCCTCGACGACTTCGATGCCGTCGTTGAGCTTCACTCCCTCGATCACCTTGCCGAGCTGCCGAAAGCCGCGTAGTCGTCGCCAGGATTTCTCGGCGCACATGCCCACCTTGTAGATCATCGAGAGCATGCTCTGACGGCTGACGCAGCCCTTCGCCCGTTTGCTGCGGTGGCGGATGGTGGCGAACGACGACTCGATCACGTTGGTCGTGCGCAGGTGCGTCCAGTGGACACCCGGGAAGTAGAAGGCCAGCAGCTCCTGCCGATCCCGCGCCAGGCAGGCGGTCGCCTTCGGGTACTTGTCCTCGTAGCGTTCGATCCAGTCGTCGAAGGCGCGCTCGGCTGCGGCGCGGGTCTCGGCCATCCAGATCTCGTGCAGGCCCTGCTGCGCCTTCGGCAACGCATCGCGCCAGCGATGCGCCTGGACATTCGGCAGGTAGTTGAGGACATTGCCGGTCTTGTGCATCCAGCAGCGCTGGCTGCGGGTCTCCGGATAGACCTCCGACAGCGCCGACCAGAAGCCCAGCGCGCCGTCGCCGACGGCCAGCTTCGCCGGCCGCGTGAGGCCGCGCTGCTTCATGCTCAGCAGGACTTCCCGCCAGCTCTGCGTGGACTCCCGCACCCCGCACGTAAGCGTTCGGTAGCCACACGGCTACCGAACGCTGCACACCGTGATGCAGCGGGCATCGCCGATCACCACCAGTCGCGAACCAGCCGTTCAAGCCCGCTTCGCCAGGCCGACTGCGGATGCCGTCTTGAACCAGACGTATACCCAGTCGTCGGCACGGCTACCGAACGGCTTACCACGACCGGTACTCCTCGTCCCAACTGCGCTTGAGTCGGCTCACCACAGGACGTGTCGCTGGCGAGGGCAGGCTGTTCCGCGGCGACCCACACGAGACGAAATCGGACCCCAGACTACTGACCGTCAGTCGACTGCGAAGAGCAGCACGCGGACTTCCAGGCGAGGGCCGGGCATCAGGGCGGGCGTGGACCTTTCTGGTCTTCACGCGGGGGCGCCGGCACGTCGTCGACCATGTCGGGAAACAGGGCCCGCGTGACGGACACGACGAACTCATGCGCTCGGCCGACTGCCCGGCGTGCATCTTCGATGGACCGAGTGCTCGGCCTCAAATAATCCGCCCGCTCACGCAGTCGCGCCGTGCGTCCGAGGTTACGCGCCACGTCACGCGGAAAACTGCCGTTCTTCACGAAGTGCTCGGAGAACCGGCTCCTCAGCCCTGCGTGGCCCTTGGGTGGCAAGACGTCCTTGGCCATCAAACCGGCGCGCGCGGCCTGCATGGCCGAGTGATAGGCAGAGTTGATCGCCGGGCGGATACGGCGGTCCCTGAGGTTGGCGATCGCGTCGTCCAGGCTGCTCAGGCTATCGCGGATGTACTCATCCTTGGATTCCAAAGCCCGCCCCCAGGTCTATCCCGTCCCTGACCAAGTTGCGATAGAACGGCCAATCGGGGAGCGTCGTACCATCGCCTAGTTCTTCCTCCCAAATCGCGATCGGCGATACCGGCATGAACGCCTCTTCCAACGCGGCTTCCGCCGGGTCGACGATGAGTTCGTTGATGTCCGTGAGTAACTTGCCTGGTGGTGGTGGGGCACCCTCGAATACGACTGCGAGGTCGAGATCACTGTCCTCCTGGAAGTCGCCTCGGGCGCGACTGCCAAACAGCACGACGCGAGTCACCTTTGGCAAGCGGACTCCCGCCAGATCCCGGAAGAACACCTGCAGTGCGGCATGAACATGAGGCGGCAAGTCTTCTGTCGCCGCGCTCCTGCTGAACACGACCTTGGACTTCGCCGCGGCTTGCACGTCGCGCGATCGCTCTTCGCTCCCCGCGTGCGCTTCAGGGTCAGACTCTGCCGTGTAGGCGGATGTCGCTGGGGCGGCAGGCCGCTGGCGCCCAGACGGCCGGCTCTCGCCACCCGCGGCCTGCCTACGTCGCGCGGCCAATGCGGCCTGCAACGCATCGTCGATCGCCATGCCGATCATCCCCTGTCGTCAGTGCCTCGACCGAGTATAGCGTGCTTGGCGAGACCCTCGAGGACGTGCATGCGCACCAGGCGACCACGCCTGCCGAACCGTTAACGCATTTAGCGCCGCTCCCGTCGTTGGCGGGCGTCGCACGGGCCATCCCAGGAGGTGTTCCTCCCAGGTTCGGGATCCCGGCATGCGGTGCCTGTCCGATGGCCTGCGCGTACTGACGTGCTTGTTGCGTACCCAGCGCGAACATCTTGGGCCGGGTGCCTTTTGGGCGACCCTTGAGCCAGAGTTCGGCGTCCTTCACTGCTTCGGCTTCGGCCTCGTCTTCGGAGGGCGACCGAACGGAATAACATTGTCGAGCGTGCCGTCCGGAAGCGTTCGCGTGGTCTGTATGGTTGGCGGGCCCTCGCCGGCGGCGTTCTTGTGCGTGACCTTGAGTTCGTATTCCGTGTCCGGTTTGAGGCCAGTGAGCCTGCAGCAGTTCAAAGGGGTCTCGAGACCCGGGGCCTCTGTAGGTGGCGGCGACATCCCAGTGGCGTGGGTCGTCGGCGACATCGATCGCGCGCCGTACGGCGCGCATCAGCGCGGTCGCGGGGGCGCTCTCCGGGGCAGGCCGTTGACGTCCACCGCCGATGCGCGGACCGTCAGTGCGCCATAGCTGAGGCCGCTCTGCCTGCGATGCCTGCCGCTGCGGTGGCTTCGAGTCGCCCATCGAAGCCCTCCCCCTAGCCTACCTTCGCGGCAACACGGACTTTGCGGTACCCCTCCGATCTCATTTCAAGGAAGCGGATTTACTCGAAACGATCAAGGAGCGGACAGGCGCGATGCCGGCGTGTTCCCAGAAGCCCCCCAAGTTCCCTTCGCTCATCGGTGGCGCGGCGCCTCTCGCAATATTCGCGACCCGCGACTCGAGACTGAGCGGACGCACGCGCGCACTCGCTCTACAGAGGAGAAGCCTGCGACGGATTGAGAAACAGCCGTTGATCCCAAGGCACGGGTGCTTCAAGCCCCTTGTCGATGCGCCCGAAGTCCGGGTGTCTCGCGTTGATGACGATATTGCGCTCCATACGCGCAACCACGGAGGGCACGAACAGGATCGCGCTTCGAAGCTCACGGTACCATTTGCTTCCAAAGGCGCGGCCGGATGCACCGTCGGGGTCGAACCAATCCGGGAGCGAGTCCTTTGTGACGACCTCGTAGCTCACGCCTTGCGGTATGGCGACCTCGACGAAGTGCTGATTCGGAGGAAGCACCCCATTGCAGTAAACGAGTTTTTCGAGCAAGGCGGTGGAGTAGTGTTCTGAAACGTAGATGACCTCGTCACCAACGCCGTGCCATCTTCCTGCAACCTGTCTCGCCCCTTCAGCGCTCCAGACAGGAAACCGGCCATCGCGGTCGCCTATGCGATAGGCCCGAATCGCATCCGGCAGGACCCGCGGGGTCATCAAACAACCACGCTGGCCTCGAGGCGCCGCATGAGGTTCAAGACCGCTTCCGTGCCCGCCGAACTGGACCTCGCCATATCGAAGGGAGTTTCTCCGTCCAGCAACGGGTGCGGTCGGTTGAGAAAAGTCCCGATGCCTTGTCGGTCACCGTGGTAGACAAGGCTGACGGCATCGACAACGCGCCCGATCTCATAGAGTCGCTCGCTCAGATCCCTTGACAGGGGTCTTCCGGCCTTGCGAGCCCTCCGCAGCGTAGCTTCCGGAATGATGGGACCGATCACCTGTTTCCTGCCAAGCACGTCGCCCAAGGCGAAGACCGCTCCCGGATCCAGGCCTTCGGAAACGCGTTTCGCAAGCTGCAGATCACCGACCGCATCCGGGTCCTGGATCGCAAGAAGCCTGGCCACACGAGCGGACTGACCCGACGGCAAGCGCCCGGGATCGGCATAGGCTTGGAGATTCATTGGCATTCCTCTCTGGGCAGACTCGTCATTTGGCGAGTGTACATCGATCACTTGGCGAGTGCGCCATGGACTGCCCGGCTGGCGTTCCCCCAGTGCCAACCAATGCCCTTCGTTTAGCCGCAGCGCGAACTACATCAGCGTCGGCTAGATCGCGCGCCCCGGCCGCCCGGCCCACAACTTGCCAGATCTGCCCGCAGCGATGCGTTCGTCGCCGACGACCCTCGGGTCGCAACACCGCATCCGCCTTCCCCGGAAGTCCGCCGCAAACGTCGCGTGGCGGGAGATGTCGGGGGAGGCTTTTCCCTGACGAGGCGATACAGGTGGTGGAGGGCGCGGCCAGCTACTTTCGGATCGGTCTTCGCCCGCAAACGTAGCTGTTCCGCTGCAACCTTCAGCGCCTCCGGCAAGTCGTCGTCCAGATCCATCGGCGCATCCGTGGCCAGGCGCAGGCCCTGACGGTGCACGTCCAGCACGCCGACGCAAGGCGTTGCGGCCATCGAACCTGCAAGCTCCGCAAGGATGCGTTCGGCCTCGTCGTCACTCTCGTGCGCGTGCTGGGCCGCGAGCTCCCCGATCAGGGACCAAAAACCGCCCGAAACCACCCGGGCCGGAGACCTGGCCGGACCGGATCCGGACGCAGGGACCGCTTGGGAGCGCGCCGGAGCCGATTGCCCGGGTGGCCGGGCAAGGACCGTGCGCCGGCGGCGGCTCGGCGGGCGCTGAGGGCGTCTCTGGGGCTTCCGAAGCGGATTTGGGGGTGTGGCGCGCCCCCGGCCCAGCGTCTGGGGTAGGATCGTTCCGCGATTCGAGCGAGCGTGCACGGAAAGAGAGCGATGGACATGACTGGACTATCGATTCGTCGGCTTCGGTCGGCGTCGTTTCTGGCGCTGGCGCTCGTGGCCGGCTGCGCGGGCATGCCTGGTACGGGGGGACCATAGTGCAGGGGGTTTCGAGCGATGGGAGTGTGCGGTGATTTCGTCGACGGCTGCCTATTCCGTTGCCCCGTCACGTTGATGGCGAATACCAACCCCGGCCACTCGACCGGAACGGTGCAGTTCGCCGGCATCGTCGAACTGGCGAATTTCAGGATTCACGGTCTCGAACGCGGGTGGAACCGGTGTCCGGATACCGATTCCGAGGCCTATGAGTGCAGCTTCGTGATCTCCGGCGACGGTACCGGCAAGAACTACGATTTCAGGCGCGCCGCGTCCGACTCCGATGGAGTGCGAAGCGCGAAGCCCCTACCGGTCCCCGCACCCCCGCCCGCGATGCGGCAAACCCGATGATCCGGCACCTTCTTGGCCGCGACGGCACGCGGTGGGGATTCGGTACGATCCTCATCACCGGGGCGCTGGCCCTCGCGACCCTTCTCATCGTCTACTGGCTGCTGACGTGGGTGCTCTACTTGCTCGTGCCACTCGCGATCGTCACGGCCATCGTCTATTTCCTGCGCCGCAGGCGTCGGCTGCAATGAGGCGCCTCCGGACGTGTCTTGTCGCCATCGCGCTGCTTGGCGTGAGCCACGGCGCGTTCGCCCAGCAAACAACCCAGCAGCCGTTGCGCGTCGCCGCGGCACCGCTGGCGCCATGCGTCATCGACGGGGCGGACGGGCAGATGGCGGGTTTCGCGGTCGACCTGTGGGCGGCGCTGGCCGACGCAATGGACGTCACGTGGGACATCGACGCGCACCCCGTACAGATGGCCATGCAGCGCCTGGCGGACGGGCATGCCGATGTCGTGATCGGCTGCGTCAGCATGAACGCCGAACGTGAGGCGCTGGCCGACTTTACGCACCCGGTCGCCCCAGGCGGGCTGCTACCTGTCAGCCGCCGTTCCGGCAACTTCGTACCGCACTTCAGCGATCGCAGCGAGACCATGCTGCTGATCCTGTTCGGCATCCTGCTCTGCTTCGCGAACCTGATCTGGTGGTCCGAACGCGGCCGCGATGCGATCAGTGACCAGTACCTGCCCGGCGTATTCCAGGCACTCTGGTTCTCGCTGGTCACCATGTCCACGGTCGGCTACGGCGACGTCACGCCGCAGCGCTGGATCGGGCGCATCACCGCCTCCCTGCTGATCCTGCTCGGCGTGACGGCCTTTGGGGTCATCTTCGGGCAGTTCGCGGCCGACGCCACACGTTCTGTCGCGCTGCACCCGGTCGAGCGACTGGCCGACCTGCGCCGCTACCGCGTGGCCACGAAGGAGAACACGGCAACCGGCGAGATTCTTGCGCGGGAGGGCGTGCCTACGGAGGCATTCCCCACCGTGGCGGATGCGGTCGACGCGGTCGAGCGTGGCGTGGCCGACATTGCCATCCATGATGCGGTCGCGATGCGGCATGTGCTGCAGACAAGGGGCGACCTGACGGACGCGGGCCCCGTCCTGGCCCGACATGATCTGGCGTTCGCCGTGCGGCAGGGATCCCCACTGCGCGAGGACGTGAACCGGGCGCTGCTGCGGCTGCGCGAGTCCGGGCAGTACGGGGTTATACGCGACCGCTGGCTCTGACTCCCCGGCGGAGCCAGGCACCGCGCGGGGGCTCTCCGCGGCGGATCGGGGCGGCTGTCGACTCAATTTCAGGCCGCCGCGGTGCCAAACCAGCCCTGCAGGGGGGAGTGCGCCAATCTTCAGGTACTGCTTGGCGGCCCCCGTCCCGAGATTCGCGAGGCCGTTCGGCAAGGGGGCCGACCTGCGGGGTGTCACGTCGCAGTACTTTGACCAACTCCGCGGCCGCCGTGATCGACGATGCTGGTGTCGCGTGGCGCTACCGCCCGGCGGACACGGCGCCGGCCATGAACACCAGCCGCCAGGTGAGCCTGGTCTCAAGGTTCGCCAGCGTCACCGGCACTGCAGCCGTCAGGCCGCGTGTCTGCCGGAAATCGCGTCGCGCAGTTCCTCGAGGAGCGCCATGCGCTCCCGGAGCTGACCGACCTCTCCGCGCAGTTCGCCGAGCTCGCTGCGTAGCGATCGCTGCCCACCCCACCACCAGGCCGGCGAGCGCGACGCCGACGGAGATGATGGTGATCAGTTCTGGGGACATACGGACAGGAGAACGCCGTTATGGAGAGCTATCCAACGGGCCTCCAGGCACAACGCCTGCCGAAAGGGCCTTCAACTCTCCATAAGAGTCTGCTCACCATAAGGATCGCCCCATTCTCCTTCGCAGGGATCGCCTGCGGTTGGAAGGCTCGCCATCGCGATCGTAGGGCGGGTGGAGGGTCGCCACGCCGCCGCAACGATTGGCCTGGGCAGCCATCGGCGACTGTCGGTCGCGAGGGGTTGATACGTCGAGGATAGGCCCCATTTTCAGGGCCTGGTGACGCCGCCGGCTCTTTGGCGGCTCGATGGAAATCAAGGATGAATCCTCTATGGCCCGCCAACATGTCGACCACCGCGAAATCGTTCGCTTCGCACAGGAGCGCGTCAACCTGCCCCAGGACAAGGCGCAGACCTACCGGGCACAGGCGCGGCGCCTGCGCGAGAAGCTGGAAGGCTACCTCGACGAAAACCCCGACTTCACCCTGCGCAAGATGCTTCTGTCGGGAAGTCTCGCCAAGGGAACGGCGCTACGCTCGCTCAACGACATCGACGTCGCCTGCTACATTTCCGGCGCTGAGGCGCCTTCCGAGGTGGCGGAACTGATCGAATACCTCGCGGAGAGACTTCGAGCCGCGTTCCCGAACTTCCAGCCGGACCAGGTCCGACCGCAGACCTACGCGCGATGGCTCGGCGCGCCGGGAACGACCGGATGGCGGGCCCGGCGGCCGGTGACGGCGTCGCCCGCAGAACCCGTTTGGCCCGGGGAGGTTCCACCATGACCGACCCGGCGGGGAGCGTGTTCATTTCGTACCGGCGATCCCCGGCGCGTGCCGCGGGGAACCGCGAAGCTGCGCTGGTACGGGATGCGCTGCGGCACGTTGGGGTACCCACTTGGCGGGACTTGGACGATCTCGCGTTCGAACCGACGGAGGAGGCGCTCATCGCCGCGATCGACGATCCGTCGCTGTCCGGCGCCGTCCTGCTGATCTCCCCCGAAGTCGCGGCGTCGTCGATCGTGCGGCGCGTCGAAGCGCTGCGGATCTTCCGACGGCACGCGGCACGCGACGGCTTCTGGATCGTCCCGGTGCTGATCGGCCTCGACTACGGAGAAGCCGACGCTGCGCTGGACTCGCCCGCCGGCTTCCAGGACCTCGGGTACTGGAACATGCACAGAATCGAGGGTGGGACGGTCTCTTCGTCGGACGCCGAGGCCATCGCGCGCCGCGCGGTCAAGGCCCGGCTCCAAGCCATTCGAGGCAGGCAAGGGGAAGGCCCGTTGTCGATCGGTGTCTTCGCGCGTGGTCCATCGGCGGCGCCTTTCAGCCTGAAGCACGACTTCTCGGCGCAGTTCAACGGGCGCAAGGTTGTAGAAGGTGGGTACAGCGATTTCGAGAGGGGCCTGGTCGCCGGCGCGAGCGGAGTCCTTGCGACGTTTCCAAGCCCATACCTGGCGGGCGAAGGGATGGCCCCGCTCCCGTTGGGAGTCCTGGTGGGAGCGGTCTACTCGCCAAGGGCCGGGTTCAAGTTCTCCTGGTCCCAGTTCGTCGAGGGGCGGGATCGGCAACGCTGGTCCTTCGACTTGCCGGCCGGGGAGTTGCCGATGTTGGCGCGCGTGACCAAGGGCGACCCGGGATCCGAAGATCTTGTGTTGGCGATCGGGGTCTCGGCAAACATCGAGCACGGGGTTGCGGAGACGATGGCCCATCTGGGCGTCGCATGCCGTGCCTACGTGCACTGTGCGCCGGAGTCGGGATCGTTCGCGCCGGGACGCGTGCTCTCGCCCGAGCAAGGTGTTGGCTTCGTGCTCTCGGCGATCCAAAGAGTGCGCCGGGAGCGGGAGGATCTCGGCATGAGGCGGGCGAACCTGCACCTCTTCCTAGCGTGCCCGTTGGCGATGGCGGTCCTGGTCGGACAGAAGCTGAACACGTTCTCGGCCTGTCACCTCTATGAGCACGACCCCGGCGCCAGTCCTTCGTACCTGCGGGTGCACACGTTTCAACCGTCCAGCCTGGGCTACGACTAGGTGTCGCGCCGGGGCGCGTGTAAAGGTGGGTTGTCGCAAGCGCTCGGCGGGACCGGGGGAGATGGCAGGATCGGCGCGGAACCACCGCCCAGACGTACACCCAGTCGTCGGCAAGATCGCGCCGGCACCACTCCCGATACTCCTCGTCCCACACCCGCCGCGATCTTCCCCGATCGGGGGCCAAAACCGCCCGAAATCACCCCGCCCGGCGACTGGCCGATCCGGATCCGGACGAGGGGACCGCCTGGGAGCGACGCAGGAGCCTTTCCCGGGTGCCGGGCACGGACGTGCGCGGCCGGCGGCCGGCGCGCGCTCAGGACGTTTTTGGGGGCATTCCGAAGCGGGGTCACTCCCACCCCTCGCGATCCAGCCAGCCGGCGCCGTATCGCGCGTCGGCCAGGCTCGTGTCCAGGTGCAGGCGGATGAGCGCCGCCCCCATGTCGGGGGTGTTCTTTATCGCCATCAGGAATGCGGCCGGGATCTGGAGGTCAGGCAACAAGCGGTAGTACTCGGCCAAGTCTCCGGACTCCCGCGCGTCGTTCATCGCCGAGAGCACGTCCAGATTGCTCATGGGCTCTCCCCCGCGTCCACCGGCGTGACGTCGACGGCCTCCCGGTCCACCCGCCACAGGGGTCGCTCACCAGCGGGCACTCGAGATCGCAGGCCAGCACCACCCTGGCATCGGGAGCTGTCCGGCGGGTATGTGGAGTGCAGCAGCCTGCAGCACCCCACGACGCAGGTATCCAGCACCTGCCGCGTTGTTAGCGATGCGGTCGACGGTGCAAAGCCCGGCCCGCCCAAAAAAGGGGAATTATATATTTGACTCCCAAAGAAATGCTATACTTCCCCCATTGAATCAACGGCTTGGATGCAATGGACGACCACGTAACCGTCAGCACCTACGAACTGTTCCGCATGTACCCCGACGCCGACTCGGGACGGCTCTACTTCGAGGAGATGCGCTGGGGGCCGGGCAACCGCGACATCGCCTGTCCGTGTTGCGGAGGCACGCAGAAGATCGCACGCACGGGCAAGCGGACCGGCTACTACCGCTGCGGCGACTGCAAGGAGGAGTTCACCGTGCGCACCGGGACGGTGTTCGGTCGGTCGCACGTTCCCCTCAACAAGTGGCTCTACGCCATGTACATCGTCGTGACGGCGCGCAAGGGTGTTTCCAGCCTTCAGCTTTCCAAAGAGATAGGTGTCACACAGAAAACCGCATGGTTCATGCTCGGCGGCTGCGCGAGGCATGCGGCGGTGATCCGGCCAAGCGGCGGGCATCGTGGAAGCCGACGAGACGCGTCGGCGGCAAGGAAGGCAACAAGCACCCGCACAAGAAACTCAACATGGGGCGCGGCACGGTCGGCAAGCAAGCCGTCCTCGGGTTGCGCGAGCGCGGCGGTAGGTCCATCGCCATGCTCATCGAAGGCACGTCCAAAGCCACGCTGCACCGCGAGATCGCCAAGCACCGGTAGCGAACTCCACACCGGAGCACTCGGGATACGACGACCTCCCCGCCTACATCCGCCGCCACGTCAAGCACGGCGCGGGCGAGTACGTCGGCGCGAACGACATCCACGTCAACAGCGTCGAGTCCATGTGGGCGGTCCTCAAGCGCGGCCTCTACGGAACGTGGCACAAGGCGTCGGTGAAGCACCTGCACCGCTACGTCAACGAGGCGACGTTCAGGCTCAACGAGGGCAACGTCAGTATCCACACCCTTGACCGGCTGGCCTCGTTCGCCAGGATGACGGTCGGAAAACGCACCACCTACGAACAGTTGACCGCATGACGAAGGAACGCAAGCCCCGGTCGCCCCACCCGCAACTCGACGCGTTCACGCGACGTGTACTCGACTACCGCCCCTCGAAGGAAGGCGGCAAGTCCAAGAATCCGAAAGGGCGCTCGCAAAAACGCCATCAAGGTGCACCGGACCCAGGCGCGGGCCAGCATCGACGTGGCGGGGTCGGCGTTCACCGTGACCGCGGAACGGCATGAGAAGGCGAGCCGGAGCCGGTGGCTCGTGGACGGCGCGGAGGTCAAGACGTGGATGCTCAGCCGCCGCGCATTGGAACCGTTGTTCTTTCCGGTGGGGGCGGGGTGATGGACAACAGCGGCCGGCCTTTAACGCAAATATATAATTCCAAAAAAGGGGCGGGCCGGACAGCACTGGACTATCGGACGACGCGTGCCGGGCGTTGGACACGCACGCCACCACGCTCGTCGCGAACTACCAGGGTTGCGTTGGCGTCCTCGGCGAAGGGAACGCGCGCTTGCCACAGGCGGCCGCGGTCCTTGTCACCGGCATGCACCGGGACTGGCTCCAGCGTCAGCGGCTGGTCGTGCAGGATGGCGCCACCGGCGTCTAGTACGGTCAAGCGCCAAGTCTCACCACCCCCGCCCCCAACTCCAGCAGGGAGCGGAGGCATCGTGCTCTCGGTCATGCCGATGATGGAGACAACACCGTTGGCGTCGACGCTGCCAAGTACCGCCAGACTGCGCGTCAGCGGTTGTCCCGCGGCGTCGTCCGCCCAGCAGGCTTCCGCGTCTGCGGCCCACTCCGCGTAGTGCGGCCCCTGCAGGTACATCAACGGGCGCTGGTAGGTGTAGTCGCTGACAGCCTCCGGCTGACAGTACCCCATGAAGTCCGCGCGCCCGCTGTCACGATCAACGAAGGATGTGGCGGACCAAAGCCACTGGCGCGCCGGACCCAACGCGCCGTCCGCGTACGGGTAGTCGGCATCGATCAAGACAGCGCCCTCCGTGTTGCAAGGCGCATGCTCCAACTCGAGCACGTGCCCAAACTCGTGCGCGTAAACTGTGGCCTCGTGCTCGAACCCGAGGTAATCGTATCCGTCAGGTGCGATGGCGGTCGGTCCCCAGCCGAGACCAATGGCGGGGAGCCTTATCCCCGCATCCCGCATCGCCAAATAGGGGTAGACCCCGAAAAAGACATCGCCGTTGCCACATCTGTTGGCAAGCCCATGCAGTTCGACCTGCGTGAACAGGTGCCAATGATCGATCTCCTGCCCTCCGTCCTCCTCGCCAGTGAGTTCGTATGCAAGCACGTCCCCCACCCGGGTTTGGTAGCGCCCCAATGGCAGCAGGCGCACAAGTTGGTCCATGTAGTAGGGATCGTCGAGATTCGGCGCGTCGAAGTTCTCGGTGGACACCGGGACCCACGTCACAGACACCTGCTCGACCGTCTCGCCGAACAGCGGCAGCCGCTCTTCGCTCACGGCACCTTCCGTGCCCATGCTGATCGTCAGGAATCCGCCCGGCAGGTTGTCCTCTGCGGGCAGGTCGAACACGATCTCGGTCCGGTAGCCGCCGCGTTCGTCGGGTTCGGTGACGTCGAGCAGTACATTGAGCACTTTTTTGGCCCCCTCCACAGGCACCAGCTCGACCGCCAACGTTGGAGACGGGCCGCGGAAAGGATGCGTCGCCTCGACAGCCACAACCATGCGTCGCTGCCAGACACTCGTGACGAACCCATGGTTTTCCTCGAACCACACGTCAACGCCTGGGCCTTGAAAGAAGGCGTCGCCCCACTTCCAGGGCTCAAGCGCCGCGCCCGACTCTGCCCGCGATCCGTTGATCGGACCGATGGTGTCCCCGGTCCGGAAGTCCTTCCGAAACACCGGCGGGCCCTGCAGAAACTCGATCCTCGAGAACGCCGCCGGATTGCCCTCATGGAAGGCCGGCAGCGTGCCGACCGCGGCCCACGTCTGTTCCCGGGACATACCGGGGAAGTGGACCACTTCCGACTCGGCGCCCTGTATGTCGTAGAGCGCCCATCCACCGGTAGGCGAGAGCCGGATGAGCGGCGTAGCGCGCCCATCGCCATCGAAGTCGCCGATCCCCTGGATCGTCCAGCGCGGGTTGCGGGTCATGCCGAGGCCCCGGAGCAGGCGCGCCCGCGGGCCGGTCATGGCGTAGTAGATCCATTCCCGGGTGCGGACGTTGCGCAGCATGACGTCGTCGGTCCCGTCGCCGTTCAGGTCGGCGATGGCCTGCAGGCCGAACTCGGGGTTGCGCGTGATCCCGGGCCGGCGATGGATGCCGGGCGCGGTGGGGTGCATTTCGTAGTAGACCCAGCTCTGGACGTCGCGATGGCGCAGCAGGATGTCGTCGCGCCCGTCGCCGTTGAAGTCGCCGATGCCCGCAAACTCGAAATCGAGGTTCTGGCCGACGCCCAGATTGCGCCGCAGGGTGGCCCGGCGCCCCTCGATGTCGTAGTACAGCCACAGGCCGAAGTCCCGGTTGCGGCGGATCAGGATCTCGTCCTTGCCGTCGTCATCGAAGTCGCCTGTGCCCAGGAAGTCATACAGGGGATTCGTCGTCAGCGAGATCGGGCGTTCTTCGACACCCTCGGCCGTGACTGCGTGGTAGACGGATGCGAGGGTATCGACGTTGCCGCGGACAGCGCTGGACACAGCGCGCGACGCTGCACGCGGTGGTAGCACAGGGCGATACGCAGACCGTGCTCGGTGACGCGGTAGCGGTGCGAACGGGGGATGCGCTCGATCAAGCCGCGCAGGCGCAGGCGTCGCAGGTCGTAGGTGGCGCGCGCTGGGCCGTAGGCGTCGAGGGACAGGCCGAGTAGCGGTGCGGCGTATTCACGCAGTTGGCGACTGGCGAAGCCCACCGGCAGCAGGCGGAAGGCCAGCAGGGTGGCCAGCAACGCCTGTACGCGGGGGTCGCCGAAACGCAGGGTGGAAACGCGTCGATCATCCACCACGGCGGGTCGGTGTAGCCCGTTGAAGACTTCGGTACCCAGTTGGCAGCGGTGGCTGATGCGTTGGACGCCGAGCAGGCGTCGGTTGGCGGCGAAGCCGATCTTCTGTAGATCATCGAGGTTGCACAGCCGTCTGCCGATCTGGAAGGTCATTGCCTGTCCTTCGGACAGGTGGTCGTTGATCACGGTCTCGGTACGCAAGGCGCGTCCTTCCTCGTGGTCGCGTCGCTTGCGACGCGCCTGCTTCTGATGCGCGAGTGCTTGTAGTCCACGTGCAGCGACGGGATGACCCCGTCGGTTATGACGCGGGTTCGATACCGCGTGGGGGTGCGCCTGGTGACGTGCCTGTCGAAGATCAACTGCACATGGTCGGGACGGCCCAGGTCGAGGTTCTCGCGCATCACCTCCTCAAAGAACACCCGCCCCTGCACGGGCCGGTCGAACACCTGGGTCAGGGCGAACTCCGCTTGCAGTACGGAGATGTCGTAGCGGATGCCGGCGGCGCGGTCGTCGACGCTGAACGGATGCGGCAGCCGCGCCAGCCACTTGCGCAGCACGGCGTCGATGCGCTGCGCCGTCACCTCGCGCGCAATGGCCCGCATGGCGGCGGGGTCGTCGTAGCGCAGGATACCGTTGTCCAGCGCCTCGAAGCCGATGCCGCGCTTGGCCAACTGTCGCTTGACGAACTCGTGGCCGTTCAGACACAGCTTGGCGTTGTAGGGAAAGTACGAGCAGAACTTGATGAACAGCGGGCCGAAGTCCGCATCCTGTCAGGTACACGTAGTAGTGGTTGACCATCGCCGTGCTCGACACCAACCACGGATAGCTGGCGCCGCCCACCGGATCGTGGCGTCGTTCGGTGCGTACCACGCGCGCCCGCTCCTGTGCCTTGCCGATGTACAGCACGCCTTCGCCGCCGTGCCAGTGCCGCAGATACGCCTGCGTGCGCGCATCCTTGCGCTCGCCGCGTTCGAAACGGATCAGATCGACGCCCTCGCGCTGTGCGTAGCGCTCCAGAGCGCTGACGAAGCGCCGCGTCATGGGCGCCATCAACGCCGACGACGGTACCGGGTTGCCGCGAATCTTGCGAAAGAAGTACGCCGTGCCCGCGCCGCTTTGCAGCATCGGCACGTACGCGTTCATACGTCCCGCTGGTTGTTCGATCCTGTCGGGATGTGCTTGACAGATCGTTCGACCAGCTTGTCCAACGAGCGAAAGCCGGACGGGGCCTGTAGGCGCACCGACGAAATCAAGGATCACCCGAGCCAAGCTAGCGAGTGGGGAGGGAACGCAGCAGGGCTCATGCCTGATTCGCCCCGAGGACGCCGCGCTTCTCCACGGACCGGACGGTGCCGGTTCACCATCAAGTGTACTGCCTGGAGCGGCCCCCGCAGCCTCGCTACGTGTGACAGTAATGGAGAACGGAATCCCGGTGGCTAACGCGGCGGGTTCTGCGGCGATGCGTCAAGGAACTGCTGGGAGTGTGAGATACGCTACCGCGGATGCCGAAGGGCTGCCAGCTTGGTCGCCAGATCCCGCGCTTGTTCCAAGGTGAACGAGAAGTGGTATGTCCCGCTTTCCGTCGGAAGGGCGATCATCACCCGAGTAGGGTTGGCAATGCTCTTTCCCTGGGAAATCAAACTGGCAAGCCCGGACAGGGACTCTTCCGGGTGATCTTTTTTCATATTCCTGGCTGACACAAGTGTTGGAGGGAGTGGCCTAAGCGGCGTCCACCATCTGCTCGAACGATGCTTGGTCGATGACGTGGTTGTTGTAGAGAGTGGCCTGGATCAGGCGTTCGGAAACGTGGAAGTGGCGGGCGGCGGCGTGGATGTCGTCCTCGCCCGGTTCGTCGGTGTCGATGTACGCCTGAAGGTCGGGGAACGGGCAGAGGAACGCCTGCGCGAAGGCCCGTTGGAACTTCTGGCGCTCGGATTTGGCGGCGGACAACGGGCCGAGGGCGTCGTCGCCCGACCAGATGATGTCGCCGAGGCTCCTGCTGAGTTCGAACCGCCGAGAGTGCGACCAGGCCGACCGCAGGGCGAGTTTGCTGCCACGGCTGGTGTCGTTGCGCAGCCGGAGGGCGTAGGGAATGTTGAAGCTCGACCGCCGCTTGGTTTTCAGGTGATCCACGTTGATGCCGACAATCTCGCTGAGGCGGGTGTTGCGCAGGGGACCCGCCGGGACGCCGAGCCAATGGCGCACGCGGTCGGCGGCGTTGACGGCGAGCAGCCAGGGCGGCTGCAGCGATGACCGGTCTATCTGGAACTCGTCAGCCGCGAAGGGAGCCTGCACGAGGACGTTCGAGGACTCGGCGGCCTCGATGCAGCCGTCGAGCACGACGGTCGCGTGCTCGCCCTGATGGGCGAGCGCCGCCTCCTGGAGCGGTTCGGCGCCGTAGCGGTCCATCAGGGCCTCGAGGCCACCGACCAGTCCCTCTGGGGCGTCGTCGGGATCGAAGCCGAGCATGGCCTCGAGCGTGCGCCAAGCGGCGACCTCGGGATCGGTGCGCTCGGAACACAGCTGGCGGTACTCGGCGTCGAGGCCGTCGCAGTCGGCGCCGACGTGTTTCAGGACGTCGCGGAGAAATTGGTCGATGGCCTCTTCGACTGTGGAGGAGGGGACGTAGTCTAGGCGAGGGGGCGCGACGAACTTCAGGGAAGGCTGGAGATTGGTGGCGTCGGCGTGTACGGCGACACCGAACCGCGAGCCCTCGCCCCAGATTGAGACGTTCGGCCAATGGTATCCGGCCCCGACGGACGACAGGTGGTGGGCAAGGCGCCATTCGGCGTGGGGGTCGTGGAGGGGAGGAGGTTCGTAACGGATGCGCCACCAGTTGTCGACGAACCAGAATGCGAGCGGGACGGGCGGCGCCTCCAGACAGTCGTCGGGCTCATTGCTTCCCCGCCGGATCAGGCGGGTGAGGTAGAACTCGCGGAGCCGGATGGAGAGTCTGCCCGGTCCGGATGGGTCGTGCGTGGCGGGCGCCTCTATGAGGATCTGGAAGTCGGCCACTACCGAAACCCGTATCGGAGCTGGCAAGAGTCGCTGGCGGAGCGATCCTCTGGCGTGCCGTGCTCGCCGGCCCAGTCGGAAAACCGGTTAAACACGGCCCGGGCGATAGCCTCCGTGGGAAGAATCGGATAGCCGTGGAACTCGGTGGTATCCCGGTTCGTCTCTCGGGCCTCGAAGATCCAGCCGTCGTCGGACACGGTCCAGACGATGCGCCCTGTGTGTCCGATGAGGCCGGCGCGGATGCCGCGCCTGATAAGCGCGGGGATCTCGGCCATCCGGTCGGGGTCGAAGTCGGCGTCGTCGCAGAGCGTGGCGTCGCCCCTGTGCCCGTTGAACGGCGGGAGATCGTATGGGTGCGGATGGAGCTTGTGCTTCGAGCTCCCCCGGTACCACGCGGTGTCCAGCATGTCGCGCACGAGGTCGTCGCTCGGTTCTCTCAGGAGACGCCGTTTCTCGTTGTCTGACTTGCGCCGGTGGATTACCCGGCGGCGTGGCGGCGGCAAGATCGCGTTCTCCGTGTGGTGGTTCGGCATTGTCGGACTCGGCAGTGTGCTAGAGGGGACGGCCGGGGGCAAGTAGGGGAGTGCCGGGTGGAGCGTTGCCGAACGCTGAGTGAGCCCGGGAGAAAGGCCCGCACTTGATAAAGGCCGACCTATCCGTGTCGCCATCAAGATGGAGCCCCGCGATCCACCGCGTCCACCAACGGGCCGTCGTGGTCGTCCAGGCCTACGGAAGAAGGACGGCATGTGGGCTTGCGAGTGCTGCGGGGGTGGGATAGGGGTTGATGGCGGCTGGGAGGAGGCAACGGTGCGGAGCTTGATCCTGCAGGTATCTGCCACGCGCCGCCGGTGATCGTACACGACGTCGCGCAGGTGGCCCATGGGCTGGCCTACCGCAGGGGTTTGGGGGGTGCGCGGGAGAAATCGGTGGTCTTGATGCGAGCTGCTCGGAGGGAAGGGCTGTATGTGCCGAGTCCGCTGGAGAAGCAGCAGGGCGGCGAATCACACTAGCGGATCGGGGCGCGGTGGATGCCCGGGGCCGGGAGGTGGGTGACGGTGGATCGCGTTGTGGGAGTAATCGAGGCTGGTTGAGCGGATGGCAGAGAGGTTGCCGGTCTGAGTTTGTCACTGGGAGCGCTTACGGTGGCGCACGGCGGGAACGATCTTGGCGGAGGGCGAGCAGATGGTAGCGGTCCTGGATCCGCGGGTGAGCGCGACGTAGAGGTTGTTGGCGTCGAGGGTGGCGACGTCGAGGATCACGACGTGGTCGGCTTCCAAGCCCTTGAGGAGGAGGGTGCTGCCGATGCCGCGGTTGGGCAGGCGCCGGCCGACCGCGCGACGTTCCTCGCGGACCTTGATCGCGGCCTCGGCGGGGGATACGCCGTCGGGTCCAGGTCGGCACATGCGCAGCGCACGGAGCGCTACCCGGAACGCTTCGGGGCGAAAAACCCGACTTCCCGGACGGCGGGAACAGGCGTCAAGGAGGTTAGCGGCGGCTTCCGCGGTCGGCGTGTCGCAGAGACGGAGGGCGGCCTGCTCGACCTCGTCTGGGGGCTTTCGCGCACGTCCTGCCTCCAATATCCGGACGCGCTTGAGAACGTCTTTAGGACTGACGTTGGTCATGATCGCGCCGGCAAAGGCGAGTGTGGCGGAGAGTTCGCGGCCGGCGGCGCGCTCGAGGCGGAGTGCGAAGGAGGTTACGGATCTTAGGTCAACCGGCTCGACGGCGACGAGTCCGGGCACGCTCCTGGCGACGCGATGCCGACTGTCCTCCGATCTGCTGTCGCCGATGACGAGGGCGGTCTGGGACTGCGCGCGATTGGGACATCGGGCGGCGGTGAGGCGCGTAGCGTGGTCAGAGGCATCGCCTCTAAGGCGCATCCAGCGGACGCAGTCGGGGGCGCACAGGAGGTCGATGGCGGCGCCTTCCAGCAGCGATTCGCGAACGGCCGAAAGCCATTGGCCAAGTTCGGCATTGCCCGCGTTCCGCCAGCGCCCGGGCTCGTCCATTTCGCCCGCGTGGGGGAAGAAGCCGCGAACGTCTTCACACCAGTCGGCCAAGGGATCGAGGTGGTCGAACGAGAAAACAGCTTGCAGCTTGCGCCGGTCGAGCAGGAATATGTAGCCATGTAATATGTTGAACTTGTGCGGAATATGTGCTTTCATGGCGACGTGTCCTTTCGAATTCAGTAGCCATGTACATCGAAAGCGTCCCCAACCGCAACTCTCCCCCCGCCGTGCTCCTGCGCGAGTCCTTCCGCGACGCCGGCAAGGTCAAGAAACGCACCCTCGCCAACCTCTCCAAATGGCCCCCGACGCTCATCGAGGGCTTGCGCGTGCTGCTTAAGGGCGGCGCCGCGGTGTCCCGCCTCGACGACGCCTTCGACATCGTGCGTTCCAAACCCCACGGCCATGTCGCCGCCGCGCTCGGCACGCTGCGCAAGCTGCGCCTGGAGCGCACCATCGCCGGCGCGGACTCGCCCGAGCGCCGGCGCGTGCTGGCGATGATCGTCGCCCGGGTCCTCGAGCCGGGTTCCAAGCTGGCGACCGCCCGCAGCTTGGCGGCGGACACCGCGCACGACTCGCTCGCCGAGACGCTGGCGCTGGAGGACTGCGACGAGGACGATCTCTACGCCGCCATGGACTGGCTGCTCGAGCGTCAGGACGCCATCGAGCGGCGCTTGGCCAGGCGGCATCTCACCGACGGCGCCCTGGTGCTCTACGACCTCACCTCGGTGTGGCTGGAAGGACGCCACTGCCCGCTGGGGCGGCGCGGCCACTCGCGCGACGGCAAGCGCGGCAAGCTGCAGATCGAGTTCGGGCTGCTGTGCGACGCCGAGGGCCGGCCGGTGGCGGTGGAGGTGTTCGACGGCAACACCGCGGACCCGGCCACCGTGGGCGCGCAGGTCGACAAGCTCAGGCGCCGCTTCGGGTTCTCCAGGGTGGTGCTGGTCGGCGACCGCGGGATGTTGACCGAGGCGCGCATCCGCGAGGACGTGAGGCCGGCGGGGCTGGACTGGATCAGTGCCTTGCGGGGTCCGGCGGTGCGCTCGCTGGTGGAGTCCGGCGCGCTGCAGCTGTCGCTGTTCGACGAGACCGACCTGGTGGAGATCCGCAGCGACGCCTATCCGGGCGAGCGCCTCATGGTGTGCCGCAATCCGCTGCTGGCGGAAGAGCGGGCGCGCAAGCGGGAAGAACTGCTGCGCGCCACCGAGGCGCTGCTCGATCCCATCGTGGCGGCCACGCGGCGGGACAAGCGGCGCCTGAAGGGCAAGGACAGGATCGGCCTGCGCGCGGGCAAGGTCGTTGGCAAGTACAAGATGGCCAAGCACTTCGAGTTGGACATCGAAGAGGACGCGTTCGGCTATCGGCGAAAGCCCGCGTCCATCGCCGCGGAGGCGGCGCTGGACGGCTTGTACGTCGTGCGCACCAGCCTGCCGGCGAGCGAACTCGACGCCGAGGGCGCCGTGCGCGCGTACAAGCGCCTGAGCGCGGTCGAGCGCGCC
This sequence comes from Candidatus Azotimanducaceae bacterium, assembly GCA_965206615.1. Lineage (GTDB taxonomy): Bacteria > Pseudomonadota > Gammaproteobacteria > Pseudomonadales > Azotimanducaceae > VXNE01. The sequence continues at coordinate 3,923,049 of CBDBKI010000005.1, read as the reverse complement.
TTCCGAAGCTTGAAGACCGTGGACCTGAAGGTGCGGCCCGTGTTCCACCGAACCGCCGACCGGGTGCGCGCACATGTGTTCCTGTGCATGCTGGCCTATTACGTGGAATGGCATATGCGCCAGCGGCTCAAGCCGCTGCTGTTCGACGACCACGACCCGGCCGCCGCCGAGGCGGCGCGCACTTCCATCGTGGCGCCGGCGCGGGTCTCCGAAGCCGCCAAGGAAAAAGCCCGCGGCAAACGCACCGCCAACGGTCTGCCGGTGCACAGCTTCCGCACCCTGCTCGGCGACCTGGCGACGATCACCAGGAACCGGGTCGTCGCCCAAGTGTCCGGCGCCGTGCCGTTCGAAGTCCTCACCCGGCCCACCGCGCTACAGCGCGAAGCTTTCAAGCTCCTGGGCGTGCGTCCATAGGACGTACCCAGTAACGATCGCCCGATTTTTTTTATTTACCCTGAAAAACAACAGGTTAGATCGTCTGACGCCTCGAAGTTCAGTTTAGGTGAGCGTGTCTTGTTCCATGGAAGGGGGAAGGCACCGATTCACGTCACGGTCATCGGGGACGCGGCTCCGCCGTCGGGGGACGGGTGGATCGACGGCAATTGGCAATACGTGTCGACTCATGAAGGCTGCGACTTGCAGGGAGACCGGCTCATAGAGGTCACGTACCAGGCCGGCGTCTATACGGTCCGCACGATTGGCCGTGGCGTGGACGCGCAAGCGGACGCCAATGGAGACGTGACCTGTACGTCTACATCGGGCAGCGTCACCCTCGACCTGCGCGGGTACCCGCCGCCGGGGGGCTTCGGGCCGGACGACTTCCTCCGGATGTTCCACTGTGGAGAACACCTCGGGCAGGACCGGGAGGCGTGTGACCTCTTCGTGTTCACGGAGTTCTCGGACGAGCGGATCGAGATCGAAGCCACCGTGGGAGGCGTTCTCTCCACGTACACCACAACGCCCGCGGCATCCACCTTGACGGGCTCGGCGACTTCGATGCTGTCGCTGCACTCGACGCCGGCGTGCCCGACGGACGGCCGGATTCGGTGTCGGCGCGGCGCTTGCGACTTCACAAGCCAACTCCGATCGACGAAACTGGTATCGCATCGTGCTACCGCCGCACCGGACAAGGGTGCGTTCCGGCGCGGGATTCTCAGTACGGGCTGGGGATGATCTTGACGGCTGCGACGATGGCGCCGGCGATGTAGATGAGTCGCCAGGTGAGCTTGCTCTCAGGGTTCGCCAGCGCCGCCTCGAGGACGGATTGAATCACCGGCTCGGCAACGTCCGCCGCCTCGCGGCAGGCGGTCGCGATCGCCTCGGCCTGTTGACGTTCCAGGCCGGTCGCCTCGAGGGAGCGGACGGTCGCGGCGGTGTCGAACACGGTGATCATGTGCGGCGGATACACCTCGACCGCCCCCCGGTTGCCCCAAAGCCCGGACTTGGTATGCTCCCGCTACCCCGAAAGCAACCAAGAAGACACCCGCAATGTTCCGGACCGTCCTCGCCATCTTCGTCAGCTGCGCTCTCGCGACCGGTGTCTCCGCACAGACCAGCGCTGAGGTCCACATCCCCGATCCCGCCCTGCGCGCGGCCGTGGAGCGAGCGCTCGGCAAGGAGCCGGATGCGCCGATCACGGTGGCCGAGATGGAATCGCTGACATCTTTGGACGCCAGCGGCGGCGTCGCGGATCTCACGGGCCTCGAACACGCGAGCGGCCTGACCCAGTTGATCCTCAGCAACAACCAGATTGGGGACGTGACGCCGCTGGCGGATCTAACGTCGATGGACCTGTTGTCCCTCGACAACAACCGGATTGCGGACGTGATGCCGCTGGCGGACATGACGTCGCTGACCTTGTTGGGCCTCGGGCACAACCAGATTGCGGACGTGACACCGCTGGCCGGTCTGACGTCGCTGAACGTGTTGTCCCTCTACGACAACCAGATTGCGGAGGCGAGGGCGTTGGCGGATCTGACGTCGCTGACCTCGTTGTCCCTCGGCAACAACCAGATTGCGGACGTGACGCCGCTGGCCGGCCTGACGTCGCTGACCCAGTTGACCCTCTACAACAACGAGATCGCTGACGTGACGCCGCTGGCCGGTCTAACGTCGCTGACCTCGTTGTCCCTCGACAACAACCGGATCGCGGACGTGATGCCGCTGGCGGACATGACATCGCTGACCTGGTTGAATCTCTACAACAACCGGATCGCGGACGCGACGCCGCTGGCTGGCCTGGCCGCGCTGGGTTTTCTGGAGATTGGATTCAACCGGATCGCGGACGCGACGCCGCTGGCCGACCTGACGTCCCTGACCTATTTGTCGCTTTGGACCAACCGGATCACGGACGTGACACCGCTGGCCGACCTGACGTCGCTGACGGGCTTGGACCTTGACAACAACCAGATCACGCACGTGACGGCGCTGGCGGATCTGGCGTCGCTGAACGTGTTGTACCTCAGGAATAACCGGATCGCGGACGTAACGCCGCTTGCGGGACTGATCCGCCTGGGGTATCTGAGTCTCGGAGACAATGAGCTTGTGGATGTTTCTCCGTTGACCGGGCTCGACTCGCTGTGGTGGCTGGGCCTTTGGAACAACCGGATTGAGGACATGCGGCCCCTTCTGGACAATGCCGGCCTGGACGCCGGCGACATCGTCCACGTGTGGCGCAATCCGCTGAACGAGTTTTCGAGAGCCCAGGACATTCCAACGCTCGAAGGCCGCGAAGTCCGCGTGATCCACACCGGTGATGACGTGCCGTTCCTTCCCATCGCCGACGATGCGCAGCGGCAGGGGTTCGTCAGAATCGTGAACAAGACGCCCCTTCCTGTTGGGGGTTCTCTCCGGGTCTGGATTCACCCCGTAGACGACACGGGAGACAGCCGAGGCGCATCCAGTATTTACCTTCGGCCTGTGCAAAGCGCTCACTTCAACTCCGGCGATCTGGAAGTCGGCAACGCCGACAAAGGGAACTTGGAAGGCGTCGGCGCCGGCGAGGGAGGATGGCGGCTGGAGCTCTATCCCAACAGTCAGGAACTGGACATGGAGATCTCCACTTACATGCGCACCAGCGACGGCTTTCTCACCGCGATGAACGCGCTCGCTCCGGAGACGGCGGCCGGCTACCGGATCGCGTTCTTCAACCCGGGCAGCAACACGGACCAGGTGAGCACTCTCCGCCTTGCCAATCCCGGCTACGGCACGGCCAACGTGACCATCCGGGGAGTCGACGACCTGGGTGTGGCTTCGACCGGCTCGGTGGAGGTCACCATGGCCGCCGGGGAGGCGGAAATGCTGACCGTGCAGCAACTGGAGTCCGGCGACGGTGTGGAAGGCGCGCTGGGCGACGGCACGGGCAAGTGGCGGCTGGAAGTGACAACCGACGCGCCGCTCCAGGCGATGAGCATGCTGGAGACCCCGACCGGACATCTGACGAACCTGTCGAGCATCCCGGACAACGCCACGGCGCTGACGGGCGGGCAGACGCGGCATCGCATTCCGCTGTTCCCGGCCGCGGACGACGCCAACGGGCGTCAGGGGTTCGCGCGGGTGGTGAACCGGGGTGACGCGGAAGCGTCGATCCAGATCGAGGCGATCGACGACGACGGCACGCGCCAGGGCCCGGTGACCCTGACCGCGCCTGCCGGCGCGACGACGCACTTCAACTCGGGCGATCTGGAAGGGGGCAATGCCGACAAGGGCTTGCCCTCGGGTACCGGAAGCGGCACGGGCGAGTGGCGTCTGGAGCTGACGACCGGCGCTGACATCGAAGCGCTGGGGTACATTCGGACGCCTGCTGACGGCTTTGTCACGAGCATGCACGACACGGTGCGTGGCGAAGAGGACGAGGACGGCAACCACGTATACGAGGTCGCGATCTTCAACCCGGCCAGCAACACCAACCAGGTGAGTCAGCTGCGGGTGATCAACGACGGGAGTGCGGCCGCGCAGTTGACCGTCACGGGAACCGATGACCTCGGTGTGGCTTCGACGGACGAGACCACGGTGAGTTTCACGCTCGCGGCTGGCGACGCGCGAACGGTCACATCGCAGCAGCTGGAGTCTGGCGACGGGGTCACGGGCGCGCTGGCCGACGGCACCGGGAAGTGGTGGCTGCTGGTGCGGTCCGACCGTCCCATCCAGCTGATGAACCTGCTGGCAAGCCCAACCGGACACCTCACCAACCTGTCGGACGCCCGCTGGCGGTATCAGGACTGAACGCGGTGCCGCGGAGAGCGGCCTCGATGGCCTGCGGCTGCGGCCGATCCGATTCCACGAGGGCGGCCCCTACACCACGGGCGAATGTCCCACGCGGAGGCGAGAGATCGGCCAACGACCGGGGCTGCCTGGCTCACGTACGGTGGTGCCATGGCAAACGTCACCGCCGAGCCGGAATCCGCGACCCCGCGGTTCCCTTTCGATCCGGTCTACAAGGCCCTCTGCTGTCACCGGCGAACGCTGCGCGACATGCTGCAGGGCTACCTGGTTGAGCCGCACGGTCCGCTCCGACGCGCACTCGTCGCCGCCCTGGATCTCGAGACGCTGCGCAAGGTGTCCATGGAATGGGTGACGCGCGACTTCCGCCTGCGCCGGGGCGACCAGGTCTGGCAGGTGGCCTTCAACGAGGCCGCACGGTCGCGGGGGTACCCGGCGTTCCTGCTGGTGAACCTGGAGTTCCAGTCCCGGCGTGACGGCCAGATGGCGCTGCGCTTCCTGGAACAGGGCGGCGAACTGGTGCGCGAACTGCGGTCGCAGGGGGCGATCGGGGACGGCGAGCCGTGCCCGGTGCTGTGCATCGTGCTGCACAACGGACGCTCCCGTTGGGCTGTCCCCACTTCCGCTGCCGCGCTGGTGAACCTGCCCCCGTCGCTGGGCGTTCGGCCGACCGTACCGGCGGAACTTGGAGCGTTCTATCCATGGGGCTACTGGCCCCTCGACTTCACCGCGCACCTCGGGCGGCCGCACATCCCGGGCAACGTGATGTCGATGATCATCGGGATCGAGTTCGCGCGCGAGCGGGCGGACCTCGTGGGGCCGCTGTGGGAGACGGCGCGGAACCTGGGCGACGACGGCCTGGGGGACACGGTCGCTCGATGGCTGCGGCGGCTGAGCGCACGTTACAATCTGAACCTGCCGGGCATGGAGGAGCTGTTGGCGATGCAGGACGTAACCGCACTGACGTCCAGACTGGACGAAACGATCGAGGAATGGCAACGCGAGGCGGTTGCCAGGGGACTCGCCAAGGGTCGCACGGAGGGTCGCACGGAAGGGATTGCTCGCCAACGCGCCATGCTGAAGCGCATGGTGGCGCGGCGGTTCGGCCCGCAAAGGGCCGAGGAAGTCGATGCGCTCCTGGAGGGTGTCACCGACTGGGAGCGACTGGCCTTGGTCGGCGAGTCGATCCTGGATGTGGAAGAGGCCGCCGAACTCCGGGACCGGGTCGTCTCGCTGTTGCGCGGACCGTGACTGGTCACCCGCTCGTCGCCCGTGTCGGTGTCGTGCATCAATTCGGAACGGGACGGGACAGGCCCGTCGCCTGCGGGGCCGGCGTCAATCCGGCCCCGTCGACAGGTTCGTCAGGTGCCCTGTCGGGCTCTCCAGCAGGCTCATCACCTGGATCGGTTCGTCTGACGTCACCGTGAGACGCCACTTGCCGGCGCCGTCCCCCAAGGCGCCGGCGAAGTCGTCGCTCCCCGCCTCGGGTTCAGCCGCGGTGAACGAGAGCGCACCTCGTGCGGGCACCTCGAACCTCGGGTCCGCGCGGATGTCGACCGCGACCAGGGCGCCCGGCTCGGCCACCTTGGCCTCCTCCAGGAGCTGAGAGGTCATCTCGCGTTGTGCCTGCGTTCGCTCGACCTTCCCGGCGAGCAACGCGGCCATGCGGGAGAAGCCCTGCCCCGCCGGGCTGGGGGCTGGGGCGGGCTGTGCATTGACGGCGCAGGCGAACCCCAGGAACGCCAGTCTCAACGTCTGTTCGCAGAAAGACCCAATCCGGCATCGAGCACGCGGGCGAGTTCGCGCGAGTTCGCGACACACACGAATCTCGTCTCACACGGCCCGTAGGCCAGGACGCACGGGCGAGTTCGCGACACACACGAAACTCGTCTCACACGGGCCGTTGTCGCGGCGGTGTTCCACCTGGACAATGCGCGTTCGGCGGACGACGCCGTCAATCGCGTCTGGTCCCTGGCGGGGAGGCTGTCAGAGTGGCTGGAGGCGGCCGAGCGGGATGCGGTCCTCGGGGCGCTGATCGACTGGCTCGCGATCACGCTGCCGAAAGGGCCCGACGGCCAGGCGGAGGTCGCGGTAGCCGGAGTTCTTAGGATGGCGCGCAACGCATTGTTGAACAGGGAGGCTGGCATGACACGACTGGCACGACGCGCAAGGGAATGGGAAGCCGAGTGGCTTCGTCAGGGGACCGAACGAGGTATCGAGCAGGGCATCGAACAAGGCATCGAAAGCCAGCGCGCGATGCTGTGCCACCTGGCGGAGCGCAAGTTCGGATCCGGGACAGCGGCGGAACTTGCCCGGCGGATCGCTCACGTCTCGGACCCGGAGCAACTCGAGTCGATCGGCGATGCGATCATCGACTGCGAGTCCGGCGACGCGTTGATCGCAGCCACGCTAGGCCGTTGGCCGACCTGGACAGGGTGACAGCGGGGCTGGGCCGGAGGCGAGCCTGCGCACGGCGGAATGAAGCGGAGGGCCGGCTCTGGGACGCTACAGGGCCGCGGGACGTGCGTCCCAAGCCCTGAGCGGTTCGTCGTGGAGCGACAGCTCCCGGACGACATCGTGCCAGCTGCTTCGATGCGCCACCGCGTGCCGATCTTCAACCCGGGCAGCAACACCAGCCAGCAGTCTTCCCTGCGCCTGATCAATCCCGGGGATGTCGAGGCCCACGTCACGATCACGGGTCGAGACGATGCAGGGGAGAACCGGGAGGCCGATGACCCCCCGGGCGAGTTCAGCGCGACGATCCCACCCGGCGGCGCGCAGCTTGTGCAATCTGCGGATCTGGAAATGGGCAACATGGAGTCCTACGGCCTCGGCGAGGGCACGGGCAAATGGTCGCTCGACGTGTACTCGGACGTACCGATCCGGGTCGTCAACCTGATGAGCACGCCCACCAATCACCTGTCCAATCTCTCCACCGCCAATCCGGGTTACCGGGGCGCGGTGGGTCTCTGGCAGGTCTCCCTCGAGGATGAGGAGGACAGCGAAGGCTTCGTCATGCTACTCCCGGACAGCCGCATGTACGCGTGGCTGCCGGAGTCGCCTGGAGTCGTTCGCATCGCGCGGGGGGCCTTCGAGACGGCGCAAGATGGCATCTCCGGCTCGGGCGAGCTGTTCGAGTCCGGAAAGGTCGCGGTGGGGCCGGGTCTGAACGTCTCTGGCGGAAGCGAAGACTTCGAGTTCTCTGCCGAGTATCGCTCGGGTGACTGGATTCGGGGCCAGTACAACGTCGTAGGCGAGCCCGGACGATCGTTCCATGGTTGGGCGTTCACCGGTTTCGAGCGAGGTGGCGACGCCGGAAGCGTAGCGGGTCTGTGGAGCCCCGTGCTGGCCAGCGACGCCGATCTGATCGATGACTTCGAAACGGCGATCGACGGAACACTCGACTTCAGCCTGACGGTCGGCGGGTTCACGTGCACGGCGGAGGGCAGCGTGGATCCGGTCAATCCGAGATTCGGCGTCTTCGAAGCGGACATCGGGGTCGATTGCACCCTGCTGCAGATTCCATCGGCGGATGTCGATTTGATCCTCGCGGTTTTCGATGCCCCGAACATGCCAGGGAGCGGCAGTCGCGCCGTAGCGCTCGCCATCGTTCACGACGACAAGAAGATCGCCCTGGGCGCACTGTTCGACCTGGAGCGTCCGTAGGGTGGCCAAGACCTGCGTACGGGCGACTCTTCTGCGGTCACCCGCTCGTGTACTTCGGGACCCGGACCTGGACATTCTCGTGGCCAACGCCTTTGGCGACTGGATCTTTGGTCCGTATTTCCTTCTCAACGACGGGCAGGCCAACTTCGTCGCCGACACGGAACGGCTGCCCGGTGCGATGGAGACGGACTTCATGGGATCGTTGGGGACACCCACCTCCGTGGGATCGTTGGGGACACCCACCTTCGGGCGAGTCCGGACCTGGTGCGCTTCATGCCGGAGAACTGGGACCGCCCGCAGCAGGTCACCTTGTCTGCCGGCGAGGACGATGACCAGGATGACGGTTCCGCCACGGTCGCCCATGTGGTCACGAGCTTCGATGCCGCCTACCGGGAACCCGGCCCGATGAATCCAGTCTCCGAGCGGGACAATGACCTCCAGGTATCCGGCAGGGCAGACCCGCCCGGCGAGTCCGGGTCCGACATGTACCGGCCGGTCCTATCGGGCTGTATCGATCTTCCGTGGAGCCAGCGACATCAGTCCGTCTTCGTGCCAGAGACGCGCCGAGGATAACTGAGGCGCGTCCGGCAGTATCGCCCGCGGGAGGCGTCCTGCGGTGCCCAGGCAGCCGTCAAGTGGGAATCGGCTCGCCTCCGGGACGGCAAGACCTCAAGTGGTGGGAACCCCAACGGACGCGCCGCTCCTGATCCGCACGTTGGAGCGTCATTCGCCGTGTAGACCCGTGTCCGTGCGAGCAATTTGTGTAGCTATCCCCGGCTCCCGAGGCTACACGCTTCGCCAGACCACCACACAATCCACGCGCGGTACACTCGATGGGACGTTGGACAAACGTCCGGGGCGTTGCGACGCAGGATCAGGAAACCGATAGAGTCGTACGGAGGCAGGCGCATTTTTTTGGCCGTACCCGTCGGACTAGAGACGCGGAGGATGGACCAGGCACGCGACAGGCCGTCGCGATTGATCGGGTCCGGAAGGCGCGCGGCCCGTCTCGCGATCGGCGGGGGAGCCGTGCTGTTCGCATTGAGCGTGCCGATGGCGCAGCAAGGGGATGGCACGACTCCTGCGCAGGAACATGCGGTTCCACTGTTCACGTCGGCGTCGAACCCGACGCGTGAGGGCTTCGCCCGGATCATCAATCACTCGTCGCGCGGCGGCGAAGTCGGCGTCCAGGCATACGACGACGAGGGGCAGGCACGCGGACCGCTGACCCTGTCGATGGACGCCAACGAGACGGTCCACTTCAATTCCACCGACCTCGAGAACGGCAATCCGGGCAAGGGACTGGCCGGGAGTACGGGCCAAGGGCAGGGCGACTGGCGGTTGGTCCTGACGAGCGCACTAGACATCGAGGTGTTGTCGTACATCCGGACGACCGACGGCTTCCTGACGGCGATGCACGACACGGGGCCGGTCGAGGGCGGGCGGCACGACCTGGCGATCTTCAATCCAGGAAGCAACCTGGATCAGGAGAGCCTGCTGCGGCTGTCGAACCCGGGCGAGGAGCCGGCGGAGATCTCGGTTGCCGGGGTCGACGACGCGGGGCGCTCGCCGAGCCCCGGCGTGTCGCTAACGATCCCTGCCGGCGCATCTCGGACCTACACCGCGGACGAACTGGAGTCCGGTGACGGTGTCGGGCTGGAGGGTTCACTCGGCGACGGCACAGGCAAGTGGCGCCTGACGGTGGAGTCGACGCAGGAGATCGTCGCGATGAGTTTGCTGTCGAGTCCGACCGGGCACCTGACCAACCTTTCGACCGCGCCCGACAACGAAACGGACGGCACGCACCGGATACCGTTGTTCCCGACTGCCTCGGACCCGAACGGACGCCAGGGATTCGCCCGGGTAATGAACCGTGCCGACACGGCGGGCTCCGTGACGATCCGGGCGTTCGACGACACCGACCGCGACTACGAATCACTGACGCTTGCGATCGGTGCCAACGAGACAAAACACTTCAACTCGGACGACCTGGAGATGGGGAACTCCGGAAAGGGACTCACCGGAAGCACCGGCGCGGGAGAAGGGGACTGGCGGCTGGAATTCACGAGCGACCTCGAAATCGACGTGCTCTCGTACGTGCGGACGACGGACGGCTTCCTGACCGCGATGCACGACACGGTGCCGCCCGAAGGCACGCGGCACCGTGTGGCCGTCTTCAACCCCGGGTCGAACGTCAACCAGGCGAGCCGCCTGCGGCTGGTCAACGCGGGCGAGGACGTCGCTGAGGTCACCGTTGTCGGAATCGACGACGCCGGCGAGACCTCGGACACCGTGTCCCTGTCCGTACCGCCGGGGACATCGCGGTCGCTGTCCGCTCGGGAACTCGAGACGGGCGGCGAGGAGTTCGACGGCATGCTCGCCGACGGCGCGGGGAAGTGGCGGCTCGACGTCGCTTCGACGCAACCCATCACGGTCATGAGCCTGCTGTCCAGTCCGACGGGGCATTTGACGAACCTGTCGACGGCACCGGCCCCGGACTTCTCGCCGGCGGGCGATGCCATGTTCCGTGACCGGTTTCTTGGCGGTTGGATCGTCGCAAGGGATCCGGAGAGCCGCGTGCGATTCCATGCCGACGGCCGCTTCGACATGACCGATGGCGCCGGCAACCGCGAAGGCAACTACACCTACACGCGCACGGGACGAAACGGGGCCAGCGTCGTGCTCGACTTCGATGAGGGCAACCGATGCACCTACCAGCTCGCCTTCGCGTCGCGGCTGGCGGGAACGCACACCTATACCTGCGACGACGGGGAGTCGGGCGAGTTGGTCTGGCACGCGGACGCGTTTCGCGACATGGTCGACGAGCCGCCGGCGCCGTTCGATCTCGACGCCGCCAACGGGGACCCCGTCGGGATCGGACACGCGGACGGCCTGCTCTACGTGCCCGACGCCGTCGACGGCAAGGTCTACGTCTACACGACCGAAGGCGAGCGGCGGGCGGACGACGACTTCGAACTCGACGAAGACAACGACGAGCCAACCGGCATTGCCCATGCCGACGGCAGGCTCTACGTGGTCGACCACGAAGACGCCAAGGTGTACGCATACCGCGTTCCCGGCGGTCGGGATTCGGGCTCCGACTTCGAACTCGACGAGGACAACGATCGTCCGGAGGGGATGACCCACGCCGACGGACGGTTCCACGTCGTCGACGATTTCGGGGATGTCTTCGCCTATGGCCCGGCGGGCGACCGTGATCCGGAGGCGGACTTCGAGCTTGACCCGTCGAGCCTCTTCCCGGCGGGAATCACATACGCCGAGCGGCGGTTCTTCATCGTCGACTGGCTTGACGAGAAGGTTTACGCCTATTCCGCCGCGGGACAGCGGGCCGGTGCGTTCGACTTCGCCCTGGATCCAGAAGCCAGCTTCGCCGCCGGCATCGCGCACGACGGTCGGTGGTTCTTCGTCGTCGACGAGATCTTGAACAGGGTCTGGGTCTATTCGGGGGGCGAACGCACACAAGAAGGACCGGACTTGTCGGCGTCGGTAGCCGAGACGGCGTTCACGCTCGCGCCCGAAGCATCGTTCGAATTGGCGGTCGCGGTACGCAACGAGGGCGATGCTGCGTCGCCGGCGACGGTGTTGCGCTACTACTCGTCGAGCGACGATTCGGTCACGTCGGGCGACACGGAGTTGGGCTCCGAGGACGTGGACGGTCTGGAATCGGCGGAGTCCCGGGAATACACCATCGAACTGACGGCCCCGGCGGAACCCGGCGTCTACCACTACGGTGCCTGCGTCGACCCCGTGGAAGGCGAGTCAGACGACGGCAACAACTGTTCGGGCCCTCTTGGCATCACGGTATCGGAACCGGGGCCCGTGCCGGCGGTGCGCTCGATCAGGCTCGACGCCGACATCGGTTTCGCTGGCGGAATCGCGGTTGCGGACGACGTGCTTTACATGCCCGGGTGGCGCCGCAACGACATCTACGCCCACTCCCTGGCCGGCGAGCGCATGCCGGACATGGACATTCCGCTAGACCCGGACAACGACGATCCGGAGAGGGTGGTGCAAGCCGAGGGCAGGCTGCATGTGCTCGACGAGGAGGACAGCTGGGTCTACGCCTACGATATCGACACCGGCCGGGCGACGGATCTGGACTTCGGCCTCGATCCGCGGCTCTTCGACCCCGACGGGTTCGCCTACGCGGACGACATGTTCTACATCGTGGACGAGCTTCGCTCGCCGGACAGGGTCGTGGCCTACACGGCCACGGGTGAGCGTGCCGCGGACGCCGACTTCGACCTGCACGAGGACAACGGCGGCGCCGTCGGCATCACCCACGCGAACGGACGCCTTTTCGCAGTCGACGTTTTCGGGGGGAAGGTGTTCGCATACACGATCTCGGGCGAGCGACTTCCGGGCCTCGACTTCGCGCTGGACGAGGACAACAACCAGCCCCAGGGAATCGCCTATGCCGATGGCAGCTTCTACGTAGGCGACTCGGATGACGGGGTTTTCATTTACACCTTCGAGCCCGACGCAGGCGTGACGGCGCCGGACCTCGCCGTGGATGTTCCCGCCAGGGACAGGAGAGTGGTGCCCGGTGGCGTCTTCACGCTGCGCGCCAAAGTGCTCAACCAGGGCGACAAGGCAGCTTCGGGCACGGCGCTGCGCGTCTACCGTTCGGCGGATACGACGATCACGGCCGACGACGCGGCGATGGGCTCGGCGACGGTCGACGAACTGGCGGGGGCGGTTTCGAGCGAACACGCGTTCGAGATCCAGGTGCCTGGGGAGCCCGGCACGTACTACTACGGCGCCTGTGCCGATGCCGTGGATGGCGAACGGGATACGGAGAACAACTGCTCCGCCGGGATGCCAATCGAGGTCGGCGAAGGCGGTGGGCCGGATCTCGTCGCGGAGTTGCCGGAGCACGGGCTGGATGTCTGGGCCCGGTATTCCTTCGGGCTGGTCGCCGCGGTTCGCAACCGGGGCGACGGGGGGGCGGAGGCGACCGAGCTGCGCTACTTCCGGTCGTCGGACGCGACGGTCACCACGGACGACGCGGAGGTCGCCGCGGCGACGGTGGACGGCCTGGCGGCCGGGTCGTGGAGCGAGCACCCCGTACGGATCACCGCACCTTCGGAATCCGGCACCTACTACTACGGTGCGTGCGTGGACGCGGTCGCTGGGGAGTCCGACACCGAAAACAACTGCTCCGCGGGAATCGAGGTCGCGGTTTCCGCCCGGCTGGAAGCGTGCACGTTCGGTCTCGACGAGGAAAACGGCGGTGCCGCCGGGGTCGCCCAAGCGAACGGGACCCTCTACGTAGCGAACGACGGATTCCTCCGGAAGGTGTTCGCCTACGCGACCTCAGGGGGGCGCGACGCGGATTCGGATTTCGGACTGGACGACGACAACCGGAGCCCGCACAGGATCGCGAGCGCCAACGGCCTGCTCTACGTAGTGGACGACCGCGACGACAAGGTCTACGCCTACGGGACCTCGGGGGAGCGCGACGCGGACGCCGAATTCGATCTCGGGACGGACGGCAAGTACAACGAGGGCATCGCTTTCGCGGGCGGGCGCTTCTACCTGGTCGACAGCTATCGCGAGAGCGTACTGGCGTACACGGCGTCGGGGGACCGTGATGCCGAGGCGGATTTCGAACTCGATCCATACAATTCCAGACCGGCCGGCATCACGCACGCCGGGGCGCGCTTCTTCGTGGTCGACGATCTCGACGGGAAGGTCTACGCATACGCAACCGCCGGCGGACGCGACACCATGTTGGACTTCGATCTCCATCCTTCCAACGAGAACCCGACGGGGATCGCGTACGACGGTGATCGCTTCCATGTCGTCGACTCGTACCTGGAGAGGATGTTCGTCTATCCAAACCGGAGCCGCGCGCCGGACGCGCAACCGTGTTTCTGGGAGGGCAATTCGACGACTCGGGAGATCGCCGAGAATACGCCCGCCGGGATCAATGTCGGCGCCCCCGTGACCGCGTCGGGGGGCGACGCCCTGCACTACATCCTGGGCGGGGATGATGCGGCGAGCTTCGAGATCCTCGCCGAAGCGGGACAGATCCGCACCCGCGAGGGCGTCGTATACGACTACGAGACGAAGAACCGGTATCTCGTCGAGGTCGGCGTCGGGTATGACGACGACTCACTCGACATGATCGACGTCACCATCGACCTTGTCGATCTGCGTGCCGCCTGCGGATTCGGCGAGTTCGCCCTTCGGACCGTCAGCGGCGACGGACGCTTGACGGTCGCCTGGCAGCCGCTTCCGAATCGGGGGGGAAGAATCGCGCGCGGCCAGGGGTACGAAACCGAGATCCGTCGCGGCGACGCCGAGCCGTGGACCGACCGCCGCACGTTCATCGGCCGAAGCATCGGGGGGACGGTGTACGCGAATCTGGACAACGATACCGAGTACCAGGTCCGCGTCCGTTCGATCAACGCGGAACGGGAGTGCGGATGGTCGACGCCGGTGTCCGGAACGCCGACCGGCAGCCTCGCGCCGAGGGACGACCGAGAACATCTGGACCGGTTCGGTCCGCACCGGATTGGCTCGACGGATCGCCACTACCGTCTGCTGGTACCGGGACGGTGCCGGCACACGGTGAGCGGCGCCAACCTGGATGCCGACTGCACGTACCAACGCACGGCCCCGGACGCGGCGCGGATCTTCCTCGAGTTCGACGACCCGTCGAAGGGATCGTGCGAAGTCACCCTGGCATATTCGTCGCTGACGGCCGGATCCTTCGTGGACGAGTGCTTCGATGCCGGGGTCAACACCAACGTCCCGTTCGACAGCAGCCTCCGGATGCCGGAACTACCGGACGGCGACGCCGAAGCGGAGGTTCCGCGGGCACCGAGGACACAGGAGGAGTTCGACGTCTTCGCGTGGGGTCGCGAGGATTTGATCCCGGGTCTCGGATTCGGCTGCCCGCCAGTGTTCCATGCCTGCGAATTCAACCCGGGCAATGGGTATACGGTTGGGCGCGATCCGGAGACGGGGCTTTCTCGGTGGACACCTGGCGAATACAGCTACGAGAGCACCGGCCCGTCGAGCGGCGTCGTGTCGTTCCTTACCGACGCGGGCGACAGCTTCGAGATCACGCTGGAGTTCGAGTCATCCGGCTACGTGCGGGCCACGATTGACCAAACCGGCGGCCCCGGGTCGGGTTGGCCCGGAATGCCGCACCTGGATCTTACGCTCGGGGCACCAACGGTGTTGCTGCCGATTCCCCCATCCTGGACGGCGGCAATCGCGGTCGAGAGCGATTTCGCCGATCAAGACGAACAAGCCGTTCGGAGAGAGCTGCTGCGCCGGTTCTTTCCCGACCTTGGGAGAGTGCTGGGCGGCGATGCGGGACTCCAGTACCGGCAGGACTACGTGAGAGTGGGCCGGAACCGCGCTGTGCAGACCTTCAGCTTTCTCCGGCGGGATCCGCGGCTCTTCGATGGTCTCGACGCTGCGGAAAGAGCGCGCAAGCTGGCGCTGAACGGAACCGAATGGTCCTTTGTGCTGACCTTCACCTCGGACGGCGGGGCCGATTTCTCGCTTAGGCTTGTCAAGGATGGCCTCGTCCCGACGCTCGCGGAAGGAAACGTCGACTTCAGCGGCGACGGCATCAGCCTGGAGGAGTTCCCCGACGAACTGCAGCTGCCCGACGAAGCGCCGCAAGCATCCGGGGAAGATGTCGCGGGAGTCGAGGTCGCCGCGGCCGCGAGCGTCGATAGCATCGGTACGAACGACTTGCAGATCCTGCTGGTAAGCGCGTCGGAAGCCGAATACGGACCCGGCGACTGGCTCGAGCCGAAGGACGGCGGCAACCAGCGCATGATGATCGTGGCAGCCGGCGAAACGTCGGCCACCGTGTCGGCATCGCAGGCCGGCGTTGCTCGGAGGCACCCGGGACCCTACCTGACGAAGCGGGTCGAAATCACAACGGAAGCGTCGTTGGGGTTCAAGCACGGCGCGGTGGAACTGGCCGAGCAACTGACACGGTTCCCGCTGGTGGACGGCGGCACGGTGCGCCTGCCGCGGCTCATCGGGCAGAGCCATGCCATGGACATGATCTCTCCCGAGTTTTCCTCGCCCCTTCGCTCGCCAGTGAAATACTCGCGGCGCACGGCGCTGGACTCGCATCTGATTCAACTCACCGTCGTCTGCATGCAGTTGGACCGCGACATACCGACGCGGGGGGCGAGATTCTTCTCGAAGGCCAAAGTCGCGGAGGGCGCAGTTCAGCTATGCCAGATGGAATGCGTACTGGACGGAGGCGACAACGTACAAGGATGCGTGTGGGCGTGCGACTGAGCAGTTGCGGGGCGACGATGTCGAATGACGACCGCTGCCCGAATCGCGTCCGGGTCGGCGCACTACTGAGGCGCGGCGCGCAGGTTGCGACTGCGGCGCTTTGCGAGGAGATTGGGATGTTCCGAACGATTGCTGGGCGGTCGCAGACCGCCAACGGAATGCCTCACAGGCCCAGGTCGAAGGTGCCGGCGGCAAGCTGCGTCGTGGCCTTGCTGGGGCTCGGGGGCTGCGCGACGACCGACGGGCCAAAGCCGATGACCATCGCGGAAGAAGCCGAACTGGTCGAGGAAATCGAGACCCTCGCCGACCGCGCCGGGAAGCTCAAAGACCTTGCCTTTCCCATCCTGGCGTCCAACGTCGAGGCGTGCGGCAAGCGGGTCAGGCCGAGTATAGGGGCGTCGTGGATCACGGAAGCGGACTTGGGCGGGTGGCCCAACGAGCGCCGCGCCGTCGCCAAGCGGCACTTCGGGGTCTCACGACGGCCGGTTCTGGACCATGTTGTCGATGGCGGACCTGCGGCGGACGCCGGTTTGCGGCGTTGGGATACGATCGTCGCCGTGGATGGAAGGCACTTGCGGTCTGGCGGTGGGGACCAAAGCGACATCGCAATGATCGTCGAGTCCGGGGCGGATGACGGACGTATGGAGATCACCTACGAGCGCGACAGCGAAACCGCCTCTGTGATCGTGATTCCGGTGACGGCCTGCGATGTAGGAGTCGCTCTCGCGGAGGATGAGCAGCCCAATGCGTTCGCGGACGGACGAAACGTGTACCTCACGAAGGGCCTCTATTGGGCTGAACCCGATGTCGGTCTACAGGTGATAGTGGCCCACCAGTTGGCGCACATCCTGGAGGGCCATGTCCGGAAGGAGCAGACCCGTCGAGCGGTCGGGGCGGCGGCGGATGTCGGCGTGACCGTCGCGGTCAATACGTTGCTCGTGTTTGGAGCGATTGTCGGCACGCTCGCCGGGGCAGACGTTGACCTGCCCGAAGAGCCCATCGACACAGGGTGGTTCTTCGCGGAACTTGCGGGGCGCATGTTCACGCATCGCGATGAGAGGGAAGCTGATGAACTGTCGCTGGTGATGCTGGAGCGAGCTGGCGTCCCAGCGAAGGCCGTCGTCGACTTCTGGCGTGAGCTTGCGGCGGAGCCCGCCGATCTGGTCGCGTTCGGGGATAGGCATCCGACCAACGCGGAGAGACTTGGACGTCTGGATGCGGCGCTCGCGAGAATCCTCGACGAGCGCGAGTCCCCGAAGCCCTCTATACCGGAACCTGTCAACGACTCTTAGACACTGCTGATTGCGATTTACTGAGCAGTGTCTCCTGTTGTGGATGTCACGGGCGGATTGATCCAGACCGCTTCGGGAAGGGGATCCGGTTTAGGGATGCCTCGAACGAAGCGTTCGGGATGACGGGTCCAGGCGGCTTGAAGGGTCCGCCCGCGCTGGTCGAGCACGCTCTGGGTTCGATGATGATCGACGTCGTCCGGGGTGAGCATCGCGATCCCGCCATGGCGATGCTCGGTGTTGTACCAGGGGAAGAACGTTCGGCAGAAGGCGATCGCGGCGGTGATGTCGTGGAAGCGGCCAGGGAAGCCGGGGTGGTACTTCAGGGTCTTGAACTGCGCCTCGGAGAACGGGTTGTCGTCGGACACCCGCGGGGGCGGCTCAGTGAGCGGGTCACGCCGAGATCGGCGAGCAGTTGTGCGGTGCACTTGCTGGTCATCGGCGCGCCGCGGTCGGAGTGCAGGGTAAGCACCTGGGGCTGGACGCCGGGTCCGGGGTCGGTCTGTCGCGGCCGGCCCTGGGGGCCTCGTCGCTACGCTCCTCAGCCCCCGGGGCCGAATGGGCAACCTCATTCAATATCATCGAGTCTCTCTCTGCGGTCATCGGTCTGGTCGTCTATCCGATCACGAGGGTCACATCGATGAAGTGCTGGATCTCCGGGACCGTGTCGGCGCAGACCTGGTGCAGTTGGTCGTTGGGGAAGGCCTGGGTTTCTGCGGCGTCGCGTGGGGTTGGATTCTCGGGACATACGGCGATGGTCGGCAAAGTCTCGCGCCGGGAGATAGTTCCGCCTACAGCATCATCAGGCACAACTGCCATGAGGCCGCACTCGCCCACGAATTCGGCCACAGCCTTGGCCTTGCCCATGACCGCTACGAACTCGGACCCGACGAGCGCGAAGGGGGAGACGCCGAACTTCGCGGCTGTCGTGTTCGCCCGCTTGTGACGCATTGCGCCTCCGCGCGTTCGAAGGCGGGCGCGTACCTCCTGCAGTCGTTGGCGTCCATGCCGAGAGACATGCACAACGAGCGCCAGCGCGCAGTGATCGTCGCCGCCATCTCCCGCGCGTCGTTCCACGCGTCGTCAGTTTCCACATCGAAAAGCGGGGCGGCCTCTATCGCGGCTTCGACGGAGACCTCGTACCCACTCAGTTCGCTGATTCCCGTCTGCAGATGCGCGCTCCCGTCGGCGCGCGGATTGATGTCGAAGGCGGGAGAGAGCTTCCATGCGCCGCCGCCGACGTACAGAAAGCCGTGGTTCTTCAGGTGGTCATCATCGTTCGAAACGAGAATGGAGAACAGTATCCTGCGGTACAACTCTCGTAGCTCTGCGAGGAGATCTTCGCTCCCGCCGCAGGTCGAGCGCATTGTGTCGGCCAAGTCCGAGTAGTATCCATGCTCACTGCCCTGCTTGCCAAGGAACGTGCGCGCGGAGGCGTAGTGCAGTCGTCTTCCCGCGTGCCGATCAAAACGCCGTATGAGCGCAACCGGGTATCGGGATGCCTGCATGGTGAGGTCTGCGGATGCGACCCGCAGCCCCACTTTAAGAGCGAGTTGCAGGGCTGCGACTTCCATACGCTCCACGGGGAGGAGATCATGGGTCGAGGTGAACTTGGCCAAGTAGAGCACGCCGTTGTCATCCTCGAAGTCGCACTTTGGCCGCGCACCGCCAAGTGAACTGCCGGCGCCGCGAAGTTCATGTGCGACGCGCTTGATGTCGGCAGCTTTGCCTGTCTCGAAGGCGCGCGCCAGGCGCCGGAAGTCGGCCAGACGAGCCATCCGCGGCACGGGCGGAGTGTTCGCCGCGAGCGCCACGCCGCGGTCGTCCAGAAATCGCAACGCACCTTGCCGGGTGCGGTCGTTCACTGCGAGCAGGTAGTCGAGTTCCGTCGGACGCGGGCGCGTGTCGTGGTCCACGAGCCTGCGCCCCCAGCTGTCTGGCGCGCAGTCGGAAAACACCCCCGGCAAAGCGTCCCGGGAGTCGGATGTGGGGGCTGAGGCGAAGAACGGCTGTGAGCCTAGCGGGAGAGTTGGCGCGACCGCGAATCCGTGGGCGGACTCCAGCCACGGCTCCGCGTAGCGGAAGGTCGAGATCTGCTTGTCGCGACGAGCTTCGAAATGAAGCGTCCCGACCGGCAGGAGCGCCTCGCCCAGCGCCACACGAACCCTGTTGACGGTCAAAACAACGCCCCGTCGGCCGTGGCTGCGTCCGCTGGCTGCGCAGGCTCGTCTGACCACGACTGGCGCCCGTTCCGCACGCGACGCGGCAGGTTCTGCCGATCCAGCATCTGGCCGATGTCGTCTTGACTCTCGGGGAGCGCGTCCAGGAGCCTGCTCAGTTGGCCGAACGCGAGTAGCGCCATGGCGAGCGAACCGATCGCGACGCCGGGGTCCCCCGCCTCGAGGCGCTGCACGGTCCCCACGGAGACCCCCATTCTCGTTGCGAGGTCCGCTTGCGTGAGCCGTCGTCGTCGTCGCGCAATGGAGAGTTCCTCACCCAGCGCTCGCAACACCCGAAGCGTACCTGGAGACATACGCTCGTTCATGATGTTATCCGTTATTTCCAATACTAAAAGGTTTTGCATACTATATCATGTGTTTTATTGTCAAAAAAGTGCGCGATTTTCGCCCGCCATGGACGGCGTGCCGTGTGTTTCACGTGTCGCCCCTCGGGCGTGGTAACAGGAGGATCGAATGCAACTTGAACGACTAGCCCGTATTTCTCACCAGGCCGCTTGTCGGCGTCAAAAAGCTCATGGGTTTCAAGAAGTTGATCGCGATACCGACCATCGTGCCGATTGCGGACTGCGCTGGCCGCGCCCTCGCGGGTCTTTTGGCCCCGTGTACACACGGGCCCGTGCTCGCGCACGTGCTCCCTCAACCGTAGTCCCCGCTATGCTTTCGGTCGCGAGCACGCGCACAGGACCAAAATCCTCCGCGATCATCACGGCCCCTGGTGAGAAATGCGGGCTAGTGCGCTGGGTCACAAATACCTTCACGTTTGCGCTGCGCCTTTGCGCCGCTGGCGGCGTTGCGCCTCCTCCCGTGGGGCCTGCCACTGCTCGTCGGACGCGCCTTGCCAGCGACGCAAATGCGCTACCGCAAAGACAAAGCTGTTTGCGACCCAGCACACTAGTGGCAGTGGGGCTGTTGGCGTGCTGTCCGACTTTTGGCCAGGACGCGGGCTCGCTCGACGGGCCAGGCCGGCAACACTCCATACCGCTATTCATGGCGCACGGGAACGCCGAGGGCCGACAAGGCTTCATCCGAATCATCAACCACTCGGATGCGCCGGGCATGGTCGAAATCGTCGGCATTGACGATGCGGGCGAGCGCCACGGTCCGGTCGAGCTGGAGATTGGGCAACGGCAGACGGTGCATCTCAACTCCGAAGACCTGGAGAACGGCAACACCGGCAAGGGCTTGAGTGGAGGATTGGGGGCCGGCGAGGGCAACTGGCGACTACGGCTCTACGGCGGCGCTCTCGATATCGAACCCCTGGCCTACATCCGCACGCCCGTCGACGGTTTCCTCACCAGTGTGCACGACATCGTGTCAGCTACTTCGATGCGCCACCGCGTGCCGATCTTCAACCCGGGCAGGAACACCAGCCAGCAGTCTTCTCTGCGCCTGATCAATCCCGGGGACGTCGAGGCGCACGTCACGATCACGGGTCGAGACGATGCAGAGGAGCATGGGGAGGACGACGAGCCCCGGGGCGAGTTCAGCCTGACGATCCCACCCACCAGTGCGCAGCTTGTCGAATCCGCGGACCTTGAAATGGGCAACATGGAGTCCTACGGCATCGGCGTGGGCACGGGCAAATGGTCGCTCGACGTGTCCTCGGATGTACCGATCCGGGTCATCAACCTGATGAGCACGCCCACCAATCACCTGTCCGATCTCTCCACCGCCAATCCGGGTTACCGGGGCGCGGTGGGTCTCTGGCAGGTCTCCTTCGAGGATGAGGCGGACAGTGAAGGTTTCGTCATGCTACTCCCGGACAGCCGCATGTACGCGTGGCTGCCGGAGACGCCTGGAGTCGTTCGCATCGCGCGGGCGACCTTCGAGACGGCGCAAGATGGCATCTCCGGCTCGGGCGAGCTATTCGAGTCCGGAAAGGTCGAGGTGGGGCCGGGTCTGAACGTCTCTGGCGGCAGCGAAGACTTCGAGTTCTCGGCCGAGTATCGCTCGGGTGACTGGATTCGGGGCCAGTACAATGTCGTCGGCGAGCCCGGACGATCATTCCATGGTTGGGCGTTCACCGGCCTTGAGCGAGGCGGCGACGCCCGGAGCGTAGCGGGTCTGTGGAGTCCCGTGCTGGCCAGCGACGCCGACCTGATCGATGACTTCGAAACGGCGATCGACGGAACACTCGACTTCAGCCTGACGGTCGGCGGGTTCACGTGCACGGCGGACGGCAGCGTGGATCCGGTCAATCCGAGATTCAGCGTCTTCGAAGCGGACATCGGGGTCGATTGCACCCTGCTGCAGATTCCATCGGCGGACATCGATTTGATCCTCGCGGTTTTCGATGCCCCGAACATGCCAGGGAGCGGCAGTCGCGCCGTAGCGCTCGCCATCGTTCACGACGACAAGAAGATCGCCCTGGGCGCACTATTCGACCTGCAGCGTCCGTAGGGTGGCCAAGTCGTGCGTACGGGCGACTCTCTTGCGGTCACCCGCTCGTCGCCCGTGCTGGAGCCGTGCAGGAATTCGAGACGGGACGGGACAAGCCCGTCCCCTGCAGTGCGTGCGGATCTTGGCAGATGATTTGGTCGCCCGCGCTGGGGTCGTCCCCTTGCACGGACGACTCCGGCGAGGTAAGGATTCTGACAGACGGGCCTGTGCGCGCACGTGCTCCCTCAACCGTAGTCCCCGCTATGCCTTCGGGTTGACCGTGTAGCCGTGCGCTCTCGCGGCCCGGATGTAGTCCACCTTGGAGGAATGAGAAAACACGGTCTCAACACAGAACGACTCGCCCAGGGTGAGGTAGCGCTGCCGCAGGGCTTCGGCCTCACGAGCCGCTTCGTATTCCGCGAGCTGCGGCGCGTCGGGGGAAATTCTTCTCGCGATCCTGTCCGCGTTGATGAACGGTAGGTCGCGAAGGGACGACATCCGGTAGAAAGTGGACTTGCCCGCACCGTTGCCACCCACGAGCAGCCAGAGGTGGGGCGGGGTCACGACGCGTCGTTTGCCGATGCCTCCAGAAAGACGCCGTCGCGCATTCTGCCCGTCGTGACGGTACCGTCGTCAGCGGCGATGCGATCCACTAGTTCCGGATCTCTTGGTGATCGCCGGTAGCGGAATGGGGCGTTCGCGGAAATGGACTCGAAGTCCCCTGAGGCCCGCGACCTCTCCATGCCGCCGGTGACCTCTTCGGGGTGCGGAGACCGCGCCGGGCGACGCACGACTTCAAGGTGGGCTCGCCCGGTCCAGGCGTCCATGAGATCGTCGTGCCCGATGATCGGTTCAAGATTGCATTCGGGGCTGTCGAAGCCGGCAATCTGATAGGACGCGTACTGGCATCTGGGGTTCGTCTTGTAAGCCAGCTGCTCAAGGAGAACGGCGACGTACCTGTAGTGCGCCGGTCTCGCCTCAGACAAGGCGTCGACGATGTCGACGTAGGAGTGTGTCGACAGATCGAGGCGGCGTGACAACTCGACGGTCAGGCCGTCGGTCCGCCGTACCGTGGCGCCGTGCAGGCTTTCCATCGCGATGCGCAACGCGACCACGGCGCCCGCTGGAAAGGTGACGAGGACCTGGACCTGGCAGTGCGCTGGCTGAGCGCATGCCTACCCGAGAACGGCACATTCAATGCCTACACGGAACGCGCCTCCCACGCACTGTCGGCATATGGCGTGCCCGGTTATCCGCGTCCGCACATGCCCGAGACGATTTTGTGGGCCAATGCCGACAGTGAATATCCCGGCGCCGTGACCATGTTGCGTGACGAACCGCGCGAGGCAGGGCCGCGTCCGCCACTGGCCCAGTACGCACCGCTCGCGGACGCGGATGTACTCGCCCGCTCTCGGTGGCATGCAGTGCGTACTCAGCGAGCGAGCGGACCGCCGCATCGACGCCGACGGCAGCGTGCAGCCCGTGCACCAGGAGGATTTCAGGCAGGCATCCGGAGGCTCGAAGTTCCCCACTGGCGCCCCCGGTGACCCCGCTTTGGGCACCGCCTACAGCATCCTGCGGGAGCACGCGCCAGACCCGGATCTCGCTTGCGACGAACTAACCCGCCTGCTGGCGTGCGGCTGGCTGATCGGCCATGCGGATATGCACGGCGGCAACTGCGGCTTCCTGCATACCCCGATCGAGCAGGCGAAAGCCATCGCCATGGCGCCCGCGTACGACGTGTCGAGCAGTCTGGGGACGCGCTACCGCAGCGACCTGATCTTCGACATTGGCGGCGCCAGACAGCCCCAGTTGATCGAGGCTCTGGAGTGGCGCGCGCATGCTGTCGCGTGTCGGCTGGATGTCGACCGAACGCTGGATACCGTCGCGGACGCCGCAAAGACACTGCCCGACGCATTCGCAAGCGCGCAACATCAGGCGGATGATGCCGACGAAAACAGACTGCAGGTCGACGTCGATGTGCGCTGTGAGAGGATCGCCGAGCACATCAGCGCGTGCGCCGCGCATTTTGGGCGGACACTGAGCGGCCTGCGGCATGGATCTGACAGCAGACTGGGGTAGCCGGGCCGGGCGGGGACTCAGTCGGCGCCTAACGGCCACCCCGGGAGCGCCCGGTCGACAGGTTCGTCAGGTGTCCGGTCGGGCTCTCCAGCAGGCTCATCACCTGGATCGGTTCGTCTGAGGTCACCGTGAGGCGCCATTTGCCGGCGCCGTCGCCCAGTCTTCCCCCCACCCCCTCGCCGCTCTCGAGCGCATGTGCGGAGAACGTAACGGCGCGTCGTGGGGGAACGGTCGTGGTGACGTTGCCGCTCCGGTTGCCCTCGTCGTCGATGCCCGTGATCGCGACCCGGGCGTCGTCAGTGCCCGGATTGACGAGGCGCAGCAGGCTCACCTGGGCGCTATTGGAACCCGGGTTGAAGATGGGCACCAGGTGCCTGTCCCCGGCCAGCGGCACCGTGTCGTGCATGCTGGTCACGAAGCCGTCCGTGGTGCGGATGTAGGCGAGTACGTCGAGGTCCGCCTCGCTCGCCAGTTCCAGCCGCCAGTGCCCCTGGCCGGATCCGACACCTCCGGACAGGCCCTTCGCCAGGTTGCCCGTCTCCAGGTCGGTGGAGTTGAAGTACGCAACCGAGCCCGCGGCCACGGTGAGCGTGATGGGGTCCGGCTGCGCCCCGCTGTCTTCCCGGGCCAGGATGCGTACCGTCGCCTGTTCGGAGCCGAGATTGATCACGCGTAGGAACCCCTGGCGCGTCGCGGCCTCCGACGCTGACAGGAAGAGCGGTACCTCGTGCACCGTCTCGCCACCGCGCGACACCTGGTTGTCCGGTACCGACGACAGGTTCGTCAGCTGCCCGGTCGGGCTGCGCAACAGGCTTGCCACCAGGATCGGCTGGTCGGCCGCGATGTGCAGTTGCCACTTTCCGACGCCGTCCCCCAGCGCGCCGGTGAGGCCCTCGCCGGTCTCCAGTTCCTGGGCGGAGAGGGTAAGCGGCGCCTGCGGACCGAGTGACACCGTCACGGCTCCGCCCGGCGAGGCGCCCGTATCGTCGATGCCGGTGATGGTCACCTCGGTACGTTCGTAACGCGGATTGATCAGACGCAACAGGCTCACCTGGCTGAGGTTGGAGCCCGGGTTGAAGAACACCACCCGGTACCCGGTGTCCGTCATCGGCGCGAGTTCGTGCATGGACGTCACGAAACCGTCCGTCGTGCGGATGTAGGACAGCACCTGCGCGTCGAGGCTGCCCTGGAATGCGAGCCGCCAGTCGCCGTCCCCGGGTCCGACACGGTCGGACAGGCCCTTGTCCGGGTTGCCCGCCTCGAGGTCGTCGGAGTTGAACTGCGCCGCCGCGCCGGGCCCTACCGTAAGCGTGGCCGGACCCCGGCGCGTGCCCCGTTGGTCGAAGGCGTCGATGTCCAGGCTCTCGCTCGCGACAGTGGGGTTGATCACCCGCATGAACCCTTGCCGGACCGGGTCCGCCGAGGACGGGAATGTCGACGCGAAGACCGCGCCCCGCAAGGTCAGGGAGAACGTCACGGTCGCGCTCCGCTGGTCCTCGTCCGTCCCCGTCACGGTCACCGTGGCCCGGCCGCCGGAGGCGCCCGGGCGGACGGTCAGCCGGCCGTCGGCGATTTCCGCGTGGGCCAGGGCCGGGTCCCTCACCTTCGTGTGCATGCGGAGGCCGGCGCCGAGGACCGCGGCGAAGTGGCCGCCCACTTCGAATTGCACGGGGTCGCCGCGGGCCGCGGTGGCCAGCCTGACCCCTTCGAAACTCACCGCGACCCCCCGTTCGAGCAGCGCCGGGATGTGGACGTTGACGGCCTCCTCGCTCAGCGGATTGTCGTCCAGCGCGATCCAGTCGCGGCGGCCGAGGTCGGGGTTCTCGACGAGGGGCCCGATGTCGGCGATGTCGTTGCCGCTGAGGTCAAGACCCTCGAGGTCGGGCAGCTCGGCAAGCGGCGTGAGGTCGGTGAGGGCGTTTGACCCGGCCAACAGGTACCTGAGGTTTTGCGCGGCTTCGAGGCCCGTGAGGTCCGACAGGCCGGCCCCCGTTGCGCGCAATGTCTTGAGTTTCGAGATCGACCCCTTGGTAACCGCATGGTCCACGAGGACCAGGGACCTGCCCAGGGTCTCTGCGATCAGGGCGTGCAGCACGGGGTCCGCAATGGCGACCGCGGGTCTGTTGTCCGGGAACTCGTCGACCTGGACTGTCAGGCCCCAGGAACGGAGGGTCGGAACGTGCTGGCTGAGCGCTTGGCGGTCGAGGGGGTTGCCGCCCAGCCGCAGCCGCGCGTCGCTGGTGGGATGCGGGCCCCTCCAGATGTCGCGCTGCACCAGCGGGCCGATGTCGGCCACGTCGTTTGCGGACAGGTCGAGCAGCTTGACGCCGGTCAGCTCCGCCAGGCGCGAGACATCCGAGATGAAGTTGTCGCGCAGGATGAGTTCCCGGAGATTGGCCAGTTCGGGTAGCACGTACACGTTGTCCAGGCGGAGGCCGGTCAGATCCACGATCGCGTTCTCGCGGAGTCGCAGGTTGCGCAGGGTCTGCGGCTGCACGGGGTTGTGACCGACGCGCAGTACCTCGAGCCGCAGTCCCGAAAGCGGCGCCAGGTCCGCGATCGCGTTGTCACTGACGTCGAGGTGCGCCATTTCGGACAGGGCCCCGAGCGGCGTCAGGTCGGCCACGGCGTTGCTGCTGGCGGTCAGGGTAGCGAGCTCGGGCAGCTCCGCGAGGGGCGCGAGATCGTCGATGTGGTTGTAGTCGAGAACCAGCGAACGCAGCGACGCCAGTCCGGCCAGGGGTGCGATGTCGGACAGGGTGTTGTGGCCCAGGCCGAGGGCCTCCACAGCGGTCAGCCCGGCGAGCGGCGACAGGTCGCCGATGTCGTTGGTGTCGAGGTACAGCTCGCGGAGTGCCGTCAGGTTGGCCAGGGGCGAAAGGTCGGAGATGACGTTGTCCTTGAGGTTGAGGAAGCGCAGGCCGGTCGCGAGTTCCAGCCCGGCCAGGTTCCGGATGTTCCGGCCCCGGGCCACCAGGGTCGCGAGGTCGGCGAGGTCCGAGGCGGTGATCGGCGCACCGGGCGGCTTGTTGAGAGTGGCCGCCACCGCGGCGCGCAGCGCGGGGTCCCGGAACGGCGCCAGGTCCTCCACCGCCTCGTCCGCGTTGTCGCCGATCCGGTCGCCGTCCACGTCCGCCCACTCCGCGGGATCGAAGGGGAATGCGTCCTCGTGGTCTGGCACGCCGTCGCCGTCGTCGTCGGGATCGACTGCTTCCGCGAAGCCGTCGCCGTCGAGGTCCGACCAGGAGCGGGGATCGTCGGGCGCCGCGTCCACCGCGTCGACGAAGCCGTCGTCGTCGGTGTCGGGCATGGCCTCCCGGAGCGCCGCGGCCTGGAAGCGCAGCAGGTCCAGGCTGGCCACGGCATCGGCGCCGTCGGGTGCATCGACCCGTACCCCGCAGCGTTCGCCGTGGCACCGCGTCCGGGAACTGGAGAACCGGTTGCCGAACTCCTGGCGTTGCCCGTAGGTCATGATGGTGCCCTGCGGGCGGCTTAGACCCGAGGGCCCGAGCACGTAGTACCCGCGGGACCAGCGGAAGGCGCCGGAGGCGTCACCCTGCCGGGCCGAGTGCGCGAGTCCCAGCACATGGCCCAGTTCGTGGGCCACGGTGTCCGCGCCGGTCGAGGTCGCGACGGCAGCCCAGACTGGCGCCCACAGGCCGCGGTTTGCCGCACTACCGATGGGCGCGCAGCCCCCCGCGATGGAAGGGCAGGGCGATCCGGGTCCGACCGTCGCGTGGAACTGGACCACCATGTCGGCGCCGTGCGCTGCCATCAAAGCGTCGACTTCGTCGGACAGCCCGCGCTCGTTCCATTCCGTCTGGCGTATCCCTACGGTCCGCAAGCGGATGTTCGTGCCGCTGTCGGCGAATCGCGCGCGCGTCAGGGTCATCAGGTGGTGAACGCGCGTATAGGGGTCGTTGCCGTAAGCCGCGTAGACCCGAGGATCGAAGAGTGCCAGCACGTCGATGCTCGAGAGGCCGGGCTCATCCGCGGCGTCTTCGGGGGACGTGCCGGCGATGCGCTCGTTGACATCGCCCACGCCGTCTCCGTCGGTGTCGGTGAGGAGGTCGACGAATTGCAGACGGTCGGAGGATGCGTCTGCGGGGACGGGCCACAGCGCCAGCGACTCGTGCCGGTGCCACGCGTCCAGTGGCCGGGCTGCTTCCTCTTTCGGCGGCAGTTCCGCGACCCGCTCGTGGAGGGAGATCAGGAGGGGACCGTCGAGCCCGGGCCGTTGCAGCGAGAAGGTGCGGCTCTGGTCGGCCAGTACGGTCTCCGGTGCGATGCTGCCGACCGGGATCCACAAGGCCGGAGAGAATTCACGCCAGGTGACAGGATCGGTGACGCTCCGCGGGACCCGCAGATTTTCGGCGAGCGACAGCCGCACTGCGCCGCTCTCGGCGGCCCGGAAGTTGCGCACCCCGAAGTGCACCGTCAACTCCATGGAGCCTCCCGATCCCGTCGGCGCCCACTCGGCTTGGCAGGGGCACTCGAACACGACATCGCGCTTGTCCTCGCCCAGCGCGGCGGGTGTCCCCACGCTCGCGAGGACGAGGAACGTCAGAACTGCCCGGGCCAGAGACGGGCAACGGGGGGAGGGTTCCATGGATCGAACATTAGCAACTCGGCGAGCCCTCGTCATCTGTAGCGTCGCGCATGGCACGGTGCCGTGCATCGGTGCGCCCGTTGTGTTCGTCCGTATCCGGGCTGGCACATGAGATGCGCATCGGGCCGCCACAAGGGCGGCCCCTACGAGCGGTGTCGATGCCGGCCGCTGATGCGCCGCATCGAGGACTGCAGGGGCGACCCTTGGGGTCAGTACGGTAGGGTCAGTACGGGACACAGGGTCAGTACGGGACACAGGGTCAGTACGGGACACACACGAAATGCGTCCTACACGCAGCGTAGCAGTTCGCCTACGCTGGGGCCTGCTTGGAGATCGGTACGAGATCAGCGGGGGTTCGCGACACACACGAATCCCGTCTCACACGCTCCATAGGCCGGGGCGCACACCGTCCGGTCACGGCAGCCCCGCCGGCGCAACGCGGTAAGGAGTGACCGATCGTTCCCGACGCGCGGCGCACCGGCACCGCGTCGTCGGCGCCGATCCATCTCCTGGCGCACGCCGCCTGTAAGCCAGGACGCACATTTTCCCGATTGCCCGTTGGTGGGTGGGCCCTACCTTGGCCCCCGAGCCTCACCAATCCACTGGAAGGCGCCCGAAGTACTCCGCGGTGGGGTCTCCCCTGGGGACATCCAGCTCGAATTGGTCGGCCAGCGCGTTGTACCGACGGATCGCCTCCAGCCGACCGATCCGCGGGTGCTCCCGGTAGACGCCGAGTCCGCGTACCGGGTGGCCGACCCGACCTGCGCCGGCCCACGAATCGAAGATCGATCCGACATCGACGGCGATGCCGCCGCGCTCCTTGATCCACTGGCAGTAGATCTTCCCGAAGACGCCCGCGCCGACCAGAAACAACGCTCCGGGGTAAGGCACCTGGAGCGTGTCCCGAAGCTCTTCGAAGCCGTCAGGGAAGTGCCGTGTCTCGACCTCGCCCGTATTCTCGAGTTCGCCCCGGACCCCGTACCATCGCACCTCGCCCACGCCGAACGTCTCCTTGAGCGGCTCCATCAGCCGGCGGCAGGAGATCACCCCGACGAAGTCGGCGCCCTGCAGCAGAGGTCGGTACAGGAAGGCGTGCTGCAGCAGGCGATGCAACGCCGTGTGCGTCTGCGCCGTGTTCGGCCCCACGAGGTCGAATTCCCGCAATCCGTCCTCGACGGCGCGCCACAGCGGGATACCCTCGACGAGCTGATTCTCCCGCGGCACGCCCAGGATATCGGCATTGCGGATCGCGTCCCTGAGCTCCTCCGCGAGCCGGATCACGTCCCGATCGTCGACGGCGATGGTGCGCAGCCAGATTCGAAGGGAGCGATTCACGTCCTTGCGCGTGGTGATCGTGGGATAGCCCATCACGGCGCCTTCGCCGTCGCCGAGACGGACCACTGACATGGGCCGCCGAGCGCGAAGCCGTTCGCGAATGGCCAGGAAGACCTGGAAGGCGTTCAGTCGTTCGGAGTCCATCCCGGTATCGGTACTCTTCTGGCGGACGAGCGTGTTGGTGGTTGGCGCCGAGAGCGATCGGCGGTGGTGGCGAGCTTACCACCCGTCACCGTCCCGACGCAGCAGCTCGACTCCTTCGGTGAGTTCGCGACACACACGAATCTCGTCTCACACGGCACGTAAGCCGGGACGCAGAGTTCCGGACACACGCCATTGCCCATCAGGACCAACGGTTGCGGTTCGCCTACACGGTTGCGGTCACGCGTCGCTGCGAAGGCACGAATCCAGGCGTGGGGGGACAGTCAACTCGATACGATTGCGACGTGGGGAACACCGACGTCGGCGCTGGCCATGGCGACATCTTCGAACAGCCCGGCTCAAAGCTGCGCGCTCGTAACCCAACGTCCTACCGTGGCGTACGGTTGCGGATCCTGGAGGAGCTGGAGCGCTCTCTACAGCACCCAGGATTGTGGACGGGCGGGGACCGCTCCGTCCTAACCGGTGCGGGAGACCCATCGCCAGCGGACGATCTGGTCCCACCGTGACCACCAGGGGCTAACGGGAACGGCCGCCTTGGCAGGCCTCATCGTGGGTCGGACGAAATTGGACCGGGCGCGCTGGAAAGGGGTGTCCCGAACCTCGGCGGTAGCAGGGTTTGTGAGCGAAGTCCGCGGCGTGGGCGCCAAGCGGTTGTCGGAGAGCAGAACCTTCGCCAGCGAGCACATCGAGGACCTGCTCGCGCTCGGCTTCACACAGCGCCCGGGCGGGCGTTGGACGGGGCTGCTGGTGCCCGGGAGTTGACCTCTGACGACGGTAGAAGGTCGCCCGCGACACGCCCAGCGCCTGGCAGGCCGGCACGACGCCGACCTGCACTGCAAGCGGTTGGGCCGCCATCAGGAGCGCGGCGCGTGTTCGAGCTTCAATCCCAGCAGCCCAGCAGCCCGGCAGCTTTTCCCTGCACGTCCAGAATCGTGTGCGCGGTGTGCAACTCGTGCTCCAGACGAGCCACTTGCGCCTCCAGCGCGCGCACCTTCGCATCCAGCGGGTTGCGTTCGGCCGGTTTCGCGCCGCGCTTCTTCGCGGCCAACTCCCGTAGCGAGCCCTTGCGCCGGGCCTTGCGCCACGCCGTCAGATGCGAGCTGTACAACCCCTCGCGGCGAAGCAGGCGGCCCACCTCGCCGGGCTGCGTGCAGCGCTCCGCCTCCTCCAGGATCCGCAGCCGATACTCCGCGCTGAACTGGCGCCGCTTCGGTTTGGCCACGACCTCCGGGTCCGGGGTCGGTCTTGCGCGTCCGGCCCTGGGGGCCTCGTCGCTACGCTCCTCGACCCCCAGGGCTGGAAGGGCAGCCTTCCTTTGCACACTACCGCGTCTCTCGGAGTGCAGCCGACCGTCGCCCGTATCTCGACCCCCGGAACTTGCTACGCTCAGTTCCGAGTCGCATCGCAATCAACTCAACTCAACGAGGATCGGGGAGCGGAAATCGGCGACTTCCCGATGCGTGCCGACGCTGCATTGCCGTCCTCCCTCGGCTGTTTGGTTGATCACAAGTGAACTGGGGAGATGCCCACTTCGACTGTGGTCGATGGCAGTAGCCGGAAGCACCCGAATGTTGCTTCGGCACGACCGATCTCGAAGGAAGCAGCGATTGGAGGACTCTCATGAGTTGGTGGCGTTGTATCAGGGCCGTCCTCGCACGGCTGCAGTCCTTTTCCCTGCGGCGATACCACTGTTGGCAGCCATTGGCCGGGTGCCTGTTGTTGGCGGCTGGCCAGGCTCTCGGTGGAGCGCAGCCAGAGCATGTGTTCTGCACCGATTGGGGCGCCCGTCTCCGGACGGGTGTTGGCCGGGGTCCATGGCGCCGGTCCCCGATGATGAAGAGGCGCGGTGGGCAAAGGGTGGAAAACCCCACGGCGACCTTGGCTCGTGGCGACTCCCGGTCATGGCGTGGCCTGTGCGAGCGGCGCCGAGGACGAGGCGTTGAGCACGCCGGCGCGGCGCTTCTCGCGCAGCCGGGTGCATGCGCACCTTGCCGCCGCTGAGCACCACCCGCACGCGCTCGCCGATCAGCCGCCTTCGCCTCCCTTGCCGGAGGCGGGTCAGTTTTCAATGTCGCCAGGGGGTCATTTTTGAGTGTCGCCTGACAGGCGGTACTTGTACGCCCACCAGCTGTCGTCGCGGTGTCCGGGTAAGCGACGCGTCATCGGCACCGCGTGAGGCCGAGGTCGTGAGAGACGCCGAAATCGCACGCCCCGCGACGGGTTCGGGGGATGGGCGCCGAACCGCTTGCCCCCACCGAACCGGGTCGGACGAGGACACTCCCCCGGGCCTCGCCGCACCGGTGATGCGCGCTCGCGCACACCTCCTATGCGACCCACGGCCCGCTGGCAGGGTGCCAGCCCCGATTGAAACGGCGCGCCCCAGGCGCTTGCCTTCCCGCACAGCGCCGCCGTCCTCCACCGCAGTCAGGGACGAAGATTGGAGGTGCGGGCTCGGGCCGTCCTCGGCTGGGCCAAGGATCTTGCAGGCCCGCGGACTCGTTCGGCCGCGGTACCGCGACCCCCGCGAAAGCGGTACGATCCTTCGCCGATGATCCCCCGCACATGGCTCCTCTCCGGCATCCCCCGCTCCGGCACTTCGTTGTGCTGCCGTCTCGCGGATGCTGCACCGGACACGGTCGCCCTGTCCGAGCCGATCGATCCCGGCACCTTCGATGGCACGGAGGCCGCGGAGGAAGCATGCGCTCGCATCGCGGACTTCGCCGACGTGACCCGCCGCCGCATCCTGGTGGAGCGCACGGCCCCGTCGGTGCAGGTGGACGGTCGCCTGGACGACGATCGAGTGGCGGCCGCGCGCGGCGCAGCGGGTCTGCGCCTGCCAAGGGGCGGTCCCGGAGAAGTGCGCCTCTCGAAGCCGCTGCCCGCCGACTTCACACTCGTCATCAAGCACAACGCGCTGTTCGCGGCGTTACTCGCGCCGTTGGCACAGACGTTTCCCGTCCTGGCCCTGGTGCGTAATCCGATCGCCGTCCTCGCCTCCTGGCAGACGGTGGATCTGCCCGTACAGCGTGGGCGCGTCCCGGCGGGGGAGCGGTTCGATGCGGAACTGCGCCGCCGGCTCGATGGCGAGTCGGACGCGCTTCGGCGTCAACTGGTTGTCCTGGATTGGTTCTTTGCGCAGTTTCGCACGCACCTGCCGAGAGAGCGGGTTCTGCGCTACGAGGACCTGGTGGCGAGCGGGGGACGGACGCTGTTTCGGTACCTGGAGGCGGAAAGCATGGCTTCCCAAGCGTTACGCAGCCGTAACGCCAACGTATTGTACGAATCCGCGACTATCGATGCGCTCCTCGCGGCGATCCTGGCGGAAGACGGGGCCTGGTGGAGCCACTACAGCGAGACGGACTGCCGCGAGGCCGCGGCGGCAATCCGGGCGCCCCGATGACCGATTCGGAACTTGCGCGCACCGTCTGGTTCCACCGGGCCTACCGCGCGCTCACGGGCGGCGAACTCAAGCACGCGCACTACTTCGCCCACACGCGGGCGATGCCCGGGTTCGCCGCCCGCATCTCGTTTACCGGAGGCCCTCTTGACGCGGCGCGGGAGGCGGAGCGTCGCCGGCTTTGGCCTGTGGGCTCGTTGACCTTGGCGGAGCAATGGGCGCCGGCGGATGACGATGTGCTGTTCGTGGCCGGGACGGACTGGCGCTACGTGGGGGAGCGCGGTCTCCTGCGCGCGGACCATCCAACGATCAACTTCGTGCAGCATGTTCGACACGCGGACCCGGAGACGGAACTCTACCGGTACCTGCCGCACCGGGCGGTGCGCATCTGCGTCAGCGCGGAAGTAGCGGATGCCGTCGCCAGCACCGAACGGGCGTGCGGCCCGATCGTGGCGATTCCGAACGGGACGGACGTCGTAGCGGCGCGTGACGGTCCGACGCCAGCTGCCGCGCCGTGGGACACGCGCGCCCGTGCCGTCACCATCGTCGGCTACAAGCGTCGAGATCTTGCGTCGGCTCTCTCCGAGCGTTTGCACGAACGGGAGTTGCCCCACGAACTGGTGTCGGGCTTCGTCCCGCGGGCCGCATTTCTGGAGTTGCTGGCGGACAGCCAGGTCGTCGTCTGCCTGCCGGATCCGACAGAAGGCTTCTACCTCCCCGCGCTGGAAGCCATGGCGTCGGGGTGCCTTGTCGTCACGCTCGACGCCGTTGGCAACCGTGGCTTTTGCCGCCACGAGGACAACTGTTTCATCAGCTCAGCTGATGCCGGCGGCGCGGCGTTAGCGGCGTCCCTCGCAGAGGTTGTGGAACGTGCGGTGCGCCTGCCCGCCGAAACGCGCAACGTGCTCCTGGCGGGCGCGGCCGCGACGGTCGCGACTCATGCGCTGCATGTCGAGCGCTCGCGCTTTCACGCCGTCCTTGCCGACATCGACCGGCTGTGGGCGGAAGCCCGGACATCGTCGGGGCCCTCGGCATCAGCCCGCAAGGAAGGGTCGGAAGCTCCCCCGTCGACCCTGCACCGACCCCGCCTCGCCTGCATGATCGCAGGCGCCCAGAAGTGCGGGACCACCGCGCTCGCCCAGTTTCTCGACAGGCATCCGGAGATTGGGATGTCCTCGCTGAAAGAGGTGCATCTGTTCGATGCCCCGGAGTACTCGCCGGACTGGACGCCGACGCAGATCGACGAGCGTTATCGGCCCCATTTCGCCCACTGCCGGTTCCACGGACGGACCGGCGAGACCGTCCTTGGGGAGGCCACCCCGGTATACCTCTTCTTCCCGGACGTTGCGGCCGAACTCAAGCGTTACAACCCGGAGCTCAAGCTCATCGTGCTCCTGCGCGACCCCGTCGCACGCGCGATCTCCCACTACTATATGGAGCGAGGCCGCGGCAGCGAGCGTCGCGGGCTGTTGCTGGCTCTGCTCCTGGAGCCGTTGCGCCTGCGACGCTGCCGGGACCCGCGCCACCCGGAGTCCGCCCACCGCGTGCACAGCTATCGCGCCAGAGGCCTCTACAGCCGACAGCTGCAGAACCTGTATCGCTCCTTCGACCGGGAGCGCGTGCTCGTGCTGCGCGGTGAGGATCTCCTGCAGAACCATGATGCCGTGATGGGGCGAGTGTTTGTGTTCCTCGGCGTCTCGCGCAAAGTGCGCGTGCCGCCAGACATCGTGTTCGAAGGCGAACGGGGCGAGCGCAAGCATCGTTTCGTGTCCTTGCTGCTACGGATCTCATACCTCGCGGAGCGCGGACGAATGCGCGGTGTGCTGCGGAGGGCCGCGCGAGCCTGCGGCGACGAGAGTCCCCTCGATCGCGGGCTGGACCGCTCTATAGCCGCGTCTCGACCGAGACGCTGACCAGCCCGTTCGAATAGTCGGGCGACGTGCGTCCGAAGGAGATCAGGTTCCGGGCTGCCGCCTGACCCACCCCGTCGAGCGCCCAGTCGGCGGAACCGTAGTCTTCGTGGTAGTAGCGGGCCGTCAGACTGACCCGCTCCTTCCAGCGATAGCGCGCGCGGATGTCCAATGCCAGATGCTCCGTCCCGGAAGAAGACGGTGCACCTTAGCCAGAGATCGCCGCGATCCACCCGCGGGGCCATTCGGCCCCATGCCGCGCGGCTGGCTCGGTCGGGCTACGCCCTCCCTCCCCAGCCGCGCGGCATGGGCTTTCTCATCTTGATTGTCGCTACGTTCTCATCTTGATTGTCGCTACGTTCTCATCTTGATTGTCGCTACGTTCTCATCTTGATTGTCGTGGAACACTCTTTGGCGTAGTCGAGCAGAGGATCGGTGTCGCCCGGCCGTTCGTCGAGCTCGACGCCCGCGCGCTCCAACATGGCGATCTCGACGTCGGTCAGCTCGGTGCGGCTCGGGCCGTACAACAGGACCTTGAGCTCGTTGATCGCCACCTTGAGTGCGGCGTTCAACATCTCGGGTGCCGCGGGCTTGAGCCCGTGGGCGTGGAAGTACCGTTGGTCGGCAAGGGCTTCCGTTTGACCCATGATTGTCGCCGCGGATATCGTTTAGTATCGTAGATAGTATACGAAAGTCCAACGACTCGGCAATCGGCTCGAGCTTCGCGAACGCCCCGGCGCGGGTCGCCGCCGGTGCGACGGAGAGCGACCCCGTCGCCCCTACGACGTCCCGTGCTGTATTCGTGCACGGTCCCAACGCGGTATCCGGCGGGGCCAAACGACTACCCCAACGACTTTGCAGGGTCGTTACAGGCGTGACCGCCGGCGAGCCGTTCTTCCTGTCTCCGAGGTCCTTGACCTGTTCGGGGTGCCCTTTGGGGCCGACGGCCTCCAGCTCCGGCTACCAATACACCTCGCATCGCTCCGCAATGGCTGTCGCCAACGCCGCAAAGTCCTCGTGACAGTCATGGACGGCGCGGAGATGGCCACCGATCGCGCCGTCGGCCGCTCTCAGGGAGAACACAGGCTTGCGCGCCTCTTGCGCCATCGCCAACAGGCTCCGGTAGTGTTTGAGCGTCGCCAGGCACTCGTCGTCCGCCTCTGTGGAGGTGATACCCGGCGCGTCCTCACCGCGGATGGCCCGGTGGTAGACCCGCGGGATGCGCCGCATCCATTTCTGGTATGCCTGCACCGGACGGGCGGCACGCACGGCGTGTTGCATCACGACGTATCCTGCGGGTTCGATATCCGCGTCGGGCAGTTCGAGGTCGGAGTCTGGCGGCCGCCTGTCCAGGCGATCCTGCCATTGCTCGCGCCAATCGTGGAGCGTTGGTCCGATGTTCCGCAGGCCCTGGAGAGAGAACAGGTCGGGTGCGAGCGGAAACACGACATGGTTGGCGGCGATGATCGCTGCGCGGTTGATGGCGCCCAGATTGGGACCAACGTCGACGAGAACGATGTCGGCTTGTCGTTGGTCCGCCGCCCAGGCAATGACCCGATGGAACGCCGACTCGGCCCGAAATGCCGCCTCGTCTCGGTTCATGCAATCCGGCCAGGCCGAAGACAGCTTCGCTTCGAAGCGAGAGAGGCCGAGGTCACCGACGACTACCCCGAGATTGTGCGCGACCTCTTCGACGTGTGGTTCCGCGAGGTCGCCAATGCCGCGCAGGATCGGCGATACGGAGCCCAGGATGCTGTGGTGGTGCTCCCCGTCGGGCCACAGTTCGAGAAGCCGATCTTCGGGCAGGAACATGGTGCTGAGGTTCGCTTGAGGATCGAGGTCCGCGGCAACCACCGATGCCCCGAGCTCCGCATACATCCACGCCAGGTGGTAGACGAGCGTCGTCTTCCCGACGCCGCCTTGGTTGTTGAAGAAGGCGATGGCTTTCACGTCCTGGACGGGATCGTGGCCAGGACGTTGGAAGGATCGGCGAGTTCGAATGTCGGCGGCGGATTGCCGTTCTGCGCGAGAGCCTGTTGCGCGCGGACGACGCCGCGGCCGAAACGGTTCACGTATCCGAGTGTCGCCATGGCTTCCGAGATTACGGGGTTGCGATAGTCGGTCCGATTCGGGAAATTCTCCGGGGATGCCATGCCGTACAACCCGCCGGGGCTTTGGATCTCGATACGGTCCGTGAACCAGGACAGGCGCACTGGCGCGTTCGACTCGTAACTCCTGTGCATGACGGCATTCAGTAGCAGCTCTCGAATGGCGATGACCGGAAAGTCCCTGTCGGTCCGCTCCCGGAGCGCGGAGTCTGCAACGGGGCGCGCGTGCAGCAGGGTGGGGACGAAGGCATCGAGTTCTCTCAGGACGGTGACCAGATCGCCGCTGAACTGCCTCTGCTCGAGAACATCCGCTCCCATGGTGTCGCCCGCCCATCGCACGAACTGAATCCATGCGCCCGGTATCCAACCGAGCGGGTCCTTCCCGAACAGGAGTACGGCCGCATTCGTCGGAGTGTCCGCACGGTAGTCAAAAAAACGCAGGGATGCCAATTGCTCCCGGAGCCCGCGATCGTTCTCATCAATGATGTCGGGGGCGATCGCGGCTGGAAGATAGGTGCTGACGAACAGTCCTGGCGCCAGGTCGTCAACGCAGGCGTCGAGGCACGGGCGTGCGTCGAACGACTTCTGCACGGCGGTGCGTCGCTCGCCAAGGAGTCGCTCTTCCTGTTGATTGGCTCCCCGTCTTGAAGGACCGACGCGGATCCACACTCGTCCCTTGTACCGGACGGGGGGCAAGTCCCAGGGAAGGACTTCGACCACTGCGACATGGCCTTCTGGCAGGACATGCTTCTCCACGGTTATCGCGGGCAGTGGTTCGAGATTGACGTTCGACGCCAGATCGCTGAGACGACGGAGCAGTTGATCTGTCACCGTCAGTCCGCTCAGCGCGCCTGCGTCCGTGACGCCGAGGAGCAGATATCCCGGTTTTCCGTGGCCGGGGAAGTCGTTGGCGAACGCACAGATCGCCTGGCCGAACTTGTCCGTGTTGTTGGTGGACACCGTCAACTCGACGCGGTCGGACTCGTGGCCGACAATCAAGGTCCGTAGTTGTTCGCTGGTGAGCATGAGGCAATGTCAGGAACGCCGTCTACGACATCGCCACCGCCGGCCTCAATGCCGGAGTATGCCCCCGAATCCCGCCTCGAGATCGCTGTGCACGGCGACATGCTCGCCGAGCTCCTTGCCGAACGCTCGCGCGACGCCTTTGCGCCCGCTCCCGCTCCATGCCCGCCTTCCGTAGCGTGTCGGAAAGCCCCAACGTATCCACCACTGGCTGTCTCACGACGCAATTCTTCCTTGCAGAATAGCCACTTCCCGCGTCCGGCGCACGTCCGGCCGGCCCGTCCCGTTCTGGATGTCGTGCAGGACGCTGGGCGACCGCAAGGGTCGCCCCTACGAGCGGCAACAGCTATCGGATGCGGGCGCACCAGAGCCTGTTGCGGCCCAGCCGTTCTGGTAAGTTGGCCCGGTCCCGTCGCGGATTCACGGGGAGGAAGATGCAGGAGAGATGCGGCAGGATCCACGAGCGATCTGCAGCGTTTTGCTGGCGGGCTGTCTTGCGGCAGATGCGGGCGATGGTCTGTTGGCGAACGGCGAGGAAAGCCCCGGACGGCGAGTTCGCGACACACACGCCGGGAGATTGCCTCCAGTGTAGCGGGCCACGTCGTGGCGCCTGTCCCATCAATGCGGGGTGAGCGGAACCGGTACGGGCTCGACGGGGGCGGCGTTTCGAATCATGGGCGTCGCATGGGTTGGGTGCGGCTCCAGAGCCGCAGACGCTGCCAGCGGCGCGTTGGCAGTCCCCGGTGGCGCAGTGATCGGCTTGTTGAGATTGAGCAACCCGATCCCGACGAGGACCGAGAGAAAGGCCACCAACAATCCGAAGCCGAAGTTGAACTTCGCATTGAGCGCCTTGAGGTCGGAGCGCACGCCCTCGATCCTGGCTTCGAGCTCGGAGCGCATCAGGGCCATCTCGGAGCGCACGCCCTCGATCC
Source organism: Candidatus Azotimanducaceae bacterium (assembly GCA_965206615.1). Taxonomy (GTDB): domain Bacteria; phylum Pseudomonadota; class Gammaproteobacteria; order Pseudomonadales; family Azotimanducaceae; genus VXNE01. The sequence goes on along the minus strand of CBDBKI010000005.1, from coordinate 3,883,395 downwards.
TGGCTTCGAGCTCGGAGCGCATCAGGGCCATCTCGGAGCGCACGCCCTGGATCCTGGCGTCCAGCCCGGAGCGCATCAAGACCATCTCGGAGCGTAGCGTACGCCCTCTCGGAATCCCGCATCGAGATCGCCCTGCACGGCGACATGCTCGCCGAACTCCTTGCCAAGGGCCCGCGCGACGCCCTCCGCCTGTTCCCGCTCCATGCCCACTTTCCGTAACGTGTCGGAAAGGCGCAACGTATCGACCACTGGCTGCCTCACGACGTGTTCCCTCCTGTCAGAATAGCCACTTCCCCGGACCGACGCCATGTCGAGTCGGGTCTCCACACGGCCCCTGCCCGCCCCCCCGGGGCGTGGCAGGGGAGGTCGAATTGAAAACGTTTCTCGCAAGTTCGTCTGTAGGACGATCGCCCGCTGTTCGCTTGGGGGTAGTTCGCGACGCACACGAAATTGGTCTCACACGGGCCGTACGGCAGGACGCACACCGGCGGCGGGACATGATCTGTCACGGACCTGCGAAGACCGCGCCTCGGGACCGTCGGGAAACGCGAACGCCGTCTACGACGTCGCCACGGCCGGCCTCAACGTGGGTCGGACCAATCTGGGCCTCCACATGAGAGCGCAGGCTCTGTGGTCGACGAACGTGAAGGCCGCAAACCCCTGGGGCATGGCGAGCAGCGCGGTGCCCGCCGCGCAGCCCACGTCGGCTACCGCGGCTCCCCGCTCGAGCGTGTCCACGACGTCGGGCAGGTCGGGCAGCAGTTACGGGACCGGTTCCTCGCGCTGCATCCAGGCGGACATGCGTTCGATGCCGCAGGCGCACGCCGGCCCGTGTTCGTCGGAGGCGAGGCCCAGGCCGGTGCGGAATGCGTCGCACTGTGGTCGCTCGCGCTGCGTTTGGCGGGTGATTTGGCACGGGACTCGTAGGGGCGACCCTTGTGGTCGCCCGCGTGTGGGTTCGTGCGTGAATTCGGAACGGGAGGGGACAAGCCCGTCCCCGTAAGCGTTCGGTAGCCGTGTGACGCTATTGGTTCAAGACGGTTTTCCAGTCGTGGCGAAGCGGCTTGAGGTAGATGTCCTTGACCGGGCGGGCGAACTCGTGGTGGCGGTCGAGCTTGCCGCGGCCCTGGGTTTTGCCGACGAGGATCCAGTTCGCGCTGCGGTAGGCGGCGCCGTCGAAGCGCGGGGTTTCGCAGAAGGTTTCCAGCAGGACGGGCGTATGGCGTAGCGTCGCTCCCAGTCGTCGGGGAGCCGGCGTTGGACTTGGGCGAGGAGGTGCGAGGCGAGGTTGGGGATGCGTATCCAGGGCAGGATGAGGAAGCGGGCGTTGTTGACCACGAAGGGCAGGTTGCAGCGCCGGTGTTCGTCGGTCCAGCCGACGAAGCGGTCGCGGGGCGCGGTCTTCCAGGCGGCGGCGCCGAAGCCGAACAGGGCGAGGGGTTGGCCGTCGGCGGCGCGGGCGTCCGCTGGCGGCCGGCCGCCCGACGCGGCGCACGCCCGCAGGTAGTCCATGAGCCAGGGATAGGGCCGCAGGCCGGCCAGCGCGAGCGTGCCGAACACCGAGTAGAGATGGCCGGCCAGTTCCGCGCCGGTTTCGCTGGCGGACGCGGTGCGCCTGCGCGTCGATCCGTCGCGCGGCGCGGCGGCGCATGGCTCGGCCAGATCGCCGCCATCTACCGCCTGAACGAGGCGCGGCTGGCCCGCTGTGCGTCCGTGGCCGGGCGCGCCGGACCGCTGGCCTCGACGGCGTCCGCAGCGCGGCGTCTGCTGCTTCTCGCTCCGGCGCCCGTACAGGCACTCATGTTCCTTGCACGACAGCGCGGTGGACCCCACCGTGGACAGCTACAACGGCCGCGCCGGGACCATGCATGCATTCCTGGGACCGGGCACGAGTTCGAGACGGGACGGAATCTGTTCCCTGCGCGTCTGCGACCCGGCCACGGCCTCCAGCGTAAAGGACTACGTCGTGGCGCCTGTCCCATCAATGCGGGGTGAGCGGAACCGGTCCGGGCTCGACGGGGGCGGCGTCTCGAATCATGCGCGTCGCGGGGTTTGGGTGCGGCTCCAGAGCCGCAGACGCGGGTGCTGTGTGTGGAGCGTTGGCGGTCCCCGGTGGCGCAGTGATCGGCTTGTTGAGATTCAGCAACCCGATCCCGACGAGGACCGAGAGAAAGGCCACCAACAATCCGAAGCCGAAGTTGAACTTCGCATTGAGCGCCTTGAGGTCGGAGCGCACGCCCTCGATCTTGGCGTCGAGACTCGATCGTACCTCCTCGATCCTGGCCTCCAGTTCGGAGCGCATCAAGGCCATCTCGGAGCGTACGCCCCGGAATCCCGTGTCGAGATCGCCCTGCACGGCGACATGCTCGCCGAGCTCCTTGCCAAGGGCCCGCGCGACGCCCTCCGCCTGTTCCCGCTCCATGCCCACTTTCCGTAGCGTATCGGAAAGGCGCAACGTATCGACCACTGGCTGCCTCACGACGCATTTTCTCCTTGCAGAATAGCCACTTCACCGGACCGACGCCATGTCGAGTCGGGTCTCCACACGGACCCTGGCTGCCCCTCCGGGGCGTGGCAGGGGAGGTCGAATTGAATACGGTTCTCGCAAGTTCGTCTGTAGGACGATCGCCCGCCGTTCGCTAGGGGGTGGAGGCCGCGACGGTCCCGTCGGCGATTGGTTTGCGGGCTCGAACGCTGGCGCCGACGACGCTACGACGTGACCCGGTAGGCCCAGACGTGATGCACGACTTCCGGTTCGCCCCTGGGTAGCGGGCGATACGGTTCCGAGCGCTCGACCAGGCGCCACTTTCCGGCGGCTTCCAGCCTGGCGAGGTACGGCCCGAAGTCCTGCTGCGCGTGCGTGTCGGTCCTGAGAGAGAAGACGATGTGGCCGCCGTGTTTCGTGATCCGCACGAGCTCATCGAAGGCGTGCGCCGGCGCATGTCCCGTGGTGAAGACGCCCACACTGATGACCGCGTCGAAAGTGTCGTCGGCAAAGTCCAGGGATTCGCCCAGCGTCATTTGCCGCAACTCCCCGTACAGGCCTTTGCTCCGGGCCACGTCGAGCATCCCGGCGGAGAGGTCGATCCCCTGGAGATCACGGTAGCCGGCGTCCATCAGACACTCGCCGACGAGACCCGTGCCGACCCCCGCATCGAGGATCGTGGCCTCTCGTGCCACGTACCTGGTGAACAGCGCAACGGTGTTCTTCGGAGCGAGCCACTCGAATTCCTCGAGCAGGTCCTTGTCGTACTCGTTCGCCCATTCGTCGTAGCGCGCCTGGAGCTCGCGGTTGTTCTTCGCGGCATACACCCACTGCACACGATTTGGACGCTCTCGCATGGATCAAGCGCGCTGTGGTCGCGCGCGCTGCGTTTGGCGGGTGATTTGGCAGGGGACTCGCAGGGGCGACGCTTGTGGTCGCCCGCGCTGGGCTTTGCGGGTGATTCGGCACGGGCCGTTGTAGGGGCGACCCTTGTGGTCGCCCGCGCCGGGACCGTGCACGAATTCGGCACGGGACGGGACAAGCCCGTCCCCTGTATGCCCGCGCCGGGACCGTGCATGCAGTCCTGGGACCGTGCACGAATTCGACACGGAACGGAATCTGTTCCTTGGGCCTCGCATGGATCAAGCGCCTCCGCCTGGGGACGGCGCCGGAGCGGACAGCGGCAAGGCCTCGAGTGCTGCCGGCGGGACGAACGCGGAAGCCGGCGTGGTCCTGTCGTACAGGTCGATGCCGACGAGCAATGTCAGGAGGGCCAGGATCAAGCCTACTCCGACGCCGACCACGCTGAACTTGGAGTCCAGTGCAGCGATGCGGCCTCCGAGGTCCGAGCGGACCAGCGCCATCTCCGAGCGTACTCTTTCGAATCCGGCGTCCAGGTCTCCCCGCACGGCGACATGCTCCCCGAACTCGGCACTCAGAGCGCGCGCCGTCCCTTCGGCCTGTTCTCGTTCCACACCCGCATTCTGCAGTGCGTCGGAGAGTCGCAGCGTGTCGACCACCGGCTGTCCCATGGCTCGTGTCCTCCCGTCAGGATAGCGGCTCGGTCCCGGCGATGCATCTTCCCGGCACGGCCCCGGAAGTCGAGATTTGATCGTTTGGGAGGGGGCCTCCGTCTGTGCGCTATCGCCTCCCCCGTGTGTCCGAGAGTGACCACGCAAATCGTTGTCACCACGCGCCGGGCAACGTAGGCTGGCCATTGTCATGTCCGTATTCGATCTCGACAGGAGTCGCGAGGTGCTGGCGTTTGCCCGCATCGGGCGCATTGCACACGCGGCGCTGACGCTCGCGGCCGTGCGCGATGCGCGCGCGGAGCTCTACCCCGGTGAAGCGACCTATGCCGCGACGGTCGCGGACAAGCGCGGTCGCGAGTATTCCACGGGGCGTCGAGTGGCACGGCAGGCGCTGTCCCGCATCGGCGTCGCGCCCTGCGAAATCCCTGCGGAGGAGCGTCGGCCGGTGTGGCCGGAAGGCGTCGTCGGCAGCATCGGCCACTCGCGGTCGCTGGGCGCTGCGGTCGTGGGGTCGACCGAAGCGTTCGACGGACTGGGCATCGACATCGAGACCGAGAACGCGGTGTCCGGGAACACGGCAGACCGGCTGTTGACGCCCACCGAGCACGCCTGGCTCCCGGCGCCGGAGTGGCGGACGATGATCTTTGCAGCCAAGGAGGCGGTGTACAAAGCCGTCAACCCGCTCGTCGGCGAGTTCCTGGGCTTCCAGGATGTGGAGATCGACGTGGACGAAGCCGTGGGCGTATTTCGGGCTCGGTGCGTCGAGGGCCGACCGTCGGCAGATCCCGTGGCCGCGGGGCATGGGTACTGGGCGCTGTATCGCGCGCACTGGATGGTGGTCTTCGCCATCCGGGCACGACCAGCGGTCTCAGAGGCCGGCTGAAGGCGGGGATCGGCCCGATCGGCGTTTGCGCGCGGCCGCGCGTCACCCTTGGCCCGCGGGCGTGATCAACGGGACTGACGGGAAGTAGGTCCGGTAGCGATTCGCATCGCGGGTCAGCAGGGTCAGTCCTTGCGTCTGCGCGTGCGCGCCGATGTAGAAGTCGGGCAAGGGTGCCGACCGTTCCCCGCCCGCTCGCCGATAGCGGAGAAAGGCTCTCCCGGCGGGAAACGCGGCTTGGTAGGGAAGCGGCAGGCGGGCCAGCGTGAGGTCATCGAGGTGTCGGTCCAGGACGCCGGGATCGGAGAATCCCAACGATGCCTCCGCATAGATGATGGGATTGATACCCGCCGACTCGTCGACCAGCGCATCGCGAATCGCCTGCTCTGACCAGGGCCGCCATGCTTCGTCGTCGGTGAAGATGTCGAGCAGCACGTTGGTGTCAACCAGGACCATCGTCCTCCCCGCGGGTGAGTCGCAGGATATCGTCGGTGCCGAGGCCCGTGTCGGCCGCGCCGCGCGCGTGGCGCAGGCGCTCCTCGATGAGCGCGCGTTTCGCTTTGGCCGGACGAATGAGTACGCCGGCATCCGTCTCCTCGAACGTGGCCACCGTGTTGGGCAACAGCCCGAACTTGAGCCGCAACGCCTGTGGAATGGTCACTTGCCCCTTGGTCGTGATTCGCACAGTAAGAGTATTACTTTCAGAAAGATGTATTGCAGAGCTTGGTCCCCTGCACGGGGCGTGTCAATGCCGCTCTACGCCGCCACCCGCCGCCGGGAAGATCGTGGACGATTTCTCCGAAGCCTTCCGGCACGATCTTCCAGGTTCTCGAGGTCGTGGACGACCACATTGCCGCTCTACGAGGCAAGCTACGGCGACACACACGGAGGCAAGCTACGGCGACACACACGAGGCAGGCAAGCTACGGCGACACACACGAAAGTGAACCTACAAGGTTGCGGGCGAATCTCTCACAAATCGAGATCAAGCGGGTGCCGCACGGCTGCTCGTGAGCAGGCTCGTGCCGTGGGGTGGGTCACGCCGTGCTGGATCGGCTTCGGGTTGGGGCCAAAGGCGGCCCCCCGCCGGGGCGACGGCTATAGTGGCGCCAGGGCGTCAGAGGGGACGGCCCGTCAATGCGGGCTCGGCCTTCGAATCTACCGATTCGGCCCCCGCGTCATCGGCACCGGCTGCCAGCGCTCGAGCGCCGTCCTGGGCAGCACCGTCGGGTTCACGCAGCTCATGGGCCATTTGCCGCGCAGCACGAGCGCCACTTCCTGGCCCACGCGGCGTCGCGCGGTGGGGCGCATGCGCGAGGTGGCGGAGGCGACGTGGGGCGTCACGATGACGTTGTCCATCCTGAGGAGCGGGTTGTCCTGCTGCGGCGGCTCCTGTTCGAGCACGTCGAGGCCGGCGGCGCCGACCTTGCCGGATTCGAGCGCGGCGATCAGGTCCGGCTCGTCGATGATCGGGCCGCGCGCGGTGTTGACGATGGCGACGCCGTCCTTCATGCGTTCGAACGCCGCGGCGTTCAGCAGGTGCCTGGTCTCCGGGTTGTGCGGTGAGTGCACGGAGACGTAGTCGGAGCGCTCGAGCAGCTCGCCGAACGCCACCGGCTCCACGCCGTAGTCGCCGATCGTGAGCTCGGAGACATACGGGTCGTAGGCGATGACGTGCATGCCGAATGCCTTGGCGCGCTTCGCCGTGCAGCGTGCGACGTTACCGAAGGACACGAGGCCGAGCGTCTGGCCCATCAGCCGCGGGATGTGGTTCAGCAGCGGCCGCCCCTTGAACCACTCGCCATTCGTGGCAAAGAGATGCATCTGCTTCGTGCGCCGGGCGGTGGCGAGGATCAGCATCATGGCGTGGTCCGCCACTTCCTCGATGAAGACGTCCGGCGTATTGGTGACGACGATCCCGGCGCGGGTGGCGGCGTCGACATCCACCATGTCGACGCCGACGCTGCCGAGGCCGATCACCACGCAGTTCTCGAGTTTCGAGATGATGGCTTCGTTCAGGTGGATGCCCCAGGAGGTAATGACGGCGTCCGCCTTTGCCGCGCCCTCGGCGAAGGCCTCTGGCGTTGGACTCGGCACTTCGAAGATGTCCGCCACCGGGCCGAGCGCCTCGAGTTCCAACGCGTATTTCTCCTTGAGGGAGGTGAGTTCCGCGATGCGCGGCAACTGCATGGCGACCAGTTTTTTGCTCATTCCGTCCTGCTCCAGTGTCATCCGTTGTGGGTGGGTTGCCCGTCTGCCGCGAGCAGCGCGATGGCCTCGTCCCGCAGGCCGCGCTTGTAGATCTTCTCCGACGCGATGCGGGGCAGGCGCTCCGTGCGCAGCCAGACATGCTGCGGCACCTTGAACTTCGCCAGGTGCTCCGCCGCGTGGGCCCTGAGGTCGTCGGCCGTGGGTGGCGCGTCGGATCGCACGGAGACGACCGCGGCGACGGCTTCCCCGAGGCGCGTGTCCGGCACGCCGAACACCGCACACTCCGCGACACCGGGATGTCGATAGAGTACGGCCTCGACCTCCTGGCAGCCGATGTTCTCGCCGCCGCGCAGGATCATGTCCTTCTCGCGGTCCGTGATATGGACGTAGTCGTCCTCGTCCATGTGGCCGAGGTCGCCGGTGTGGACCCAGCCGTCGGTCAGCGCCTCCGCGGTGGCCTCGGGCTGGTTCCAGTAGGCCTTGAAGTTCATCACGCCCCGGATCCACAGTTCCCCGGTTGCGCCCCGGGGCACTTCGTTGCCGTCGGCATCGACCACCTTGACGTCGACGAGCGGGGCGATGGGACGTCCGCAACTGCGCGGCCGTTCCGCATAGGCGGCGCCGCCGATCATGGTCGCGAGGCCCTGGGTTTCGGTCAGGCCCCAGCCGGTGCCGGCGGCGCCTTCCCCGACGTGTTCGTCGATCTGCCGGGCCTGCTCGGGAGCCATCGGCGCACCGCCGCCGCCGGCGCTGGCCAGGCTCGAGAGATCGTACTTGTCGTAGTTCGGCGACTGCACGAGTTCCCAGGCCATCGTCGGCACGCCGTTGAACGTCGTGATGCGCTCGGCCTCGATGATGCGAAGCGCTTCCTCCGCGTCCCAGCGATACATGGCCACCAGCTTGCGGCCGGAACGAAACGAGGACAGGAGCTGCACCGTGAGCCCGGTCACGTGGAAGAGCGGCACGCTCAGGATGAGCGCCGGCGGAAATGGGCGTTCGACCTGTGCGAGCTCCGGCGCCAGGTGCAGGGCCATCGCCCTGCCGGACTCCCAGCCGAGAAGCGCCTGCACGATGGAGGTATGTATGGATAGCACGCCCTTGGGATGCGCCGTGGAGCCGGAGGTATACAGGAGTGTGGCGTCGGCGTCGCCCGCAAGCGGCGTCTCGGGCATCGTGGTGGAGGCGCCGGCGAGGAACTCGGACCACGTGGGGACGGCGGGCGCTGCACACCGGACGGCGACGAGATCGAGGTGCAGCCGTTCGGCGTGGGGGGAGATGCGTTCGAGCCGTTCGCGGTCCGCGAACAGGAGCGAGAGGCCGCTGTCCTCGATGCCGTAGATCATTTCTTCGGCGGACCACCAGGCGTTCAGCGCCACCGCCACGGCGCCGATCGAGGTGATGCCCAGGAACGCGAACACCCACTCGGGATAGTTGCGCAGGGCAATGCCGACGCGGTCCCCCGGCTGGACGCCGCGGGCGCGCAGTGCGTTGGCGCAGGCCGCCGCGTGCTGCCAGGCATCGCGGAAGCTGTAACGTTCGTCCGCGTAGACGTAGAAGTCCGTGTCGCCGTGCTCGAGGCCCTGGCGGTACAGTTCACGCAGGTTCTCGGGGGCGTTGACGAACACGGGGAAATCCACGCCGTTGACGCGCTGCGTGGTGGTCTCGTACGGCTCTCCGGGCGCCGTCACGGCGTCGATTGCCGCCTTGATGATGGCCTTGTCCATGGTCGGTAGCGAATGCTCTCCGGTACGTTTGCGCGCGGACGGGTTGCGCGCCGGCAGTGCCCCGCCAGCGGCGTTACGGCGCGTGCCGACGGACAAGCGGTACATTTTGGCAAAGAAGCCGCGATGCTACAATCGCCGCCGCCGAGCCGGCGGCGCCGGCGCGGCGCCCATCTCGTATTTCGGATGCATCTGCGAGGGACGCAACAGGGGGATCACATGCGCGAAAACACGGCTTTGAAAACCTGGCGCGAGGGCGGCCAGACGATCGGCGGTTGGCTGTCCATCGGCAACGCCTACACGGCGGAAGTCATGTCGGGGTTCGGCTTCGACTGGCTGTGCGTGGACCTGCAGCACGGGATGTTGAGCTATAACGACCTCACCTACATGCTGCCGGCGATCTCCACCCGCGACACCGTCCCGTTCGTACGCGTGCCGTGGAACGAGCCGTACGAGATCATGAAGGCGCTCGACGCCGGGGCGTACGGGGTCATCGTGCCCATGGTGAACAATCGCGAGGAAGCCGCGCAGGCCGTGGCCGCGTGTCGCTACCCGCCCGATGGCAACCGCTCCTTCGGCCCGATCCGCGCCGCCATGTACGGCGGGCGCGGCTACGCGCGCGAAGCCAACGACCAGATCGCCTGCATCGCCATGGTGGAGACGGCGGAAGGCATCGAAAAGCTCGACGAGATCGCGAGCACACCGGGGCTCGACGCGATCTACATCGGTCCGTCTGATCTTGGCTATGCCCTCGGCCTCGGCCCGGGCGCGTTCAGCGACCCGAAGCACGTCGAGACGGTGCAGCGCATCTACGACGCGTGCCGCACCCACGGTGTCGCCGCCGGCATCCATGCCGGCAGGCTCGGCTTCACGCAGAAGTGCCTGCAGCAGGGCTTCAACCTGGTGACGCTCGGCTCCGACGGCGGGTTTCTGAGCCGCGCGGCGAGCGAAGACCTCGCCGCGGCCAGGAAGACCGCGGGGGAGGAGCGGGAGAGCACCGGGTACTGATTCGGCACGGACGTAGGGGCGACCCTTGTGGTCGCCCGTCCCAGAAGTCGCGGAACCTCGTCGTCAACGGGCAGTTTCGCGCCAGCGAAACGCAACGCGAACCTCGTCGTCAACGGGCAGTTTCGCGCCAGCGAAACTGCAACGCGCCCATAGGTTGCGCCGCGACCGCAGGTCGCGCCGGGACGGGACAAGCCCGTCCCCTACAGCCGCCCCGGGAACTTACTTCAGGGGAATGACGGGCGCCTTGCGGTTCATCAACCGGCGAAAGTGGTCCTGGCCGGTTTCGGCGGTCTCCGCCAGGGTGTTGTCGAGCCGGTCCACGTTGTTGCGCGCCTCGGGCTCCATGTGGTCGAGGTCGTCGCGTCCCTGGAGGAAACGGAACAGGCACACCTGCAGGCCGTGATCCACTTCGGAGTCGACTTCCAGGGTCGCACTGTCAAGCTCCGCTTCGATGGCCGGGATCTCGCACATGATGTCGACACGCTGGTGGCGGAACTGGGAGTAGACGGATTGCGGGTCGTCTATCCCGAACGTCTGGCGCAGGTGTGCCGGGCGCTTGCGCATACCCGCCTCCGTCAGGTAGCCCGCGTATCGGTATCCGGCTTGCGTCTTGCCGGGAGAGTCGCGCAGGGTCGGTAGTTTCTCCCCGTCGATGATCGACTCGAAGAGCGGATCGAGTACGGCCTCGTACCGCGCGACGAAACCGTCCATCTGCGCCCTGATGTCGGCGACGCTGTCCCCCGGTTCGCGCAGGAAGCGAAAGATGCAGGTCATGCTGAAGATGCCATCGTCGTCCTTGCCCTGCACCCTCAGGTAGTAGCGAAACTCCTTCAACGTTACGCGCATCGGTCCGATCGTCCAGGCGTCCTTGTGAAGAGGGTGAGTGTGCCAACGAGGGCCGCCACATCAAGCGGTTTTTTGTTCGCGCCCGCGCTCCGGTGCGGCGGCGGCGAACGTCGCTCCCTCGAGCTGCCCCAGGGACTGGCGGACGTCTCCGAGCTGGTCCCCGAGTCCCTCGACGCGCTCGCCGAGGTGATCGATGCGGATCGCCAGACGGTTGCGTTCCTCGCGGGCGATGTCGAGCTGGCTCCGCATATCGGCCTTGAGCTCCCTGATCTGGCTCTGCAGGTCCGTCTTGAGAGCGCCCATGTTCACCCCTGTCTCGTCGAACCGCTTTTCGATATCGGCCTTGAGTTCGCCGATCTGGCGGCCGAAATCTGTCTTGAGCTCGGTGTATTGCTGACGGGTCTCCTGCGCGGCGGTGTCGAAGCGCCCGTCGACGGCCTCGAAGCGCCGGTCGATGGCGTCGAAGCGCCGGTCGAGGCGCCGAACGAACCAGCCGGCCAACCCGCCGAACACGAGCGCAAGGCTTGCCGTACTGCTGACGACGGCGGTCATGAGCTGAAGGATGGGGTCCATGTCCTTCGGTGGCTGCAGGTGGCGTTTCGCAACGAATGGATAACGGATTCTACCGACTGTTGGCAGGGAGGGAAGGGCCTTCGGCGGGTGAGCGCGTGCGTCTCCCGCTGTGCATCGCGTGCGACTTTGACGATACTTGCCCGTCCACCGCAGGAGAAGCACCCCCATGACCGCCAGCAGCTACGCGCAGATACTCTTTCGCACCGAGGGCAACGTCGCCGTCCTCACGCTGAACCGCCCGGAGCGGCTGAACGCGTGGACGCGGGTGATGAACCGGGAACTCGCGGATGCGATCGGGCGCTGCAACGAGGACGCGTCCATCGGCGCCATCGTGGTCACCGGCGCCGGTCGTGGTTTCTGCGCGGGCGCGGATATCCGCGACAACTTCAAGGCCCGCCTGGACGGCGAGAACGAGGAGCCGCTGGGCGACTGGATCGGTCTCGTGCGCGGTTCCAAGCCGATCGTGGCGGCCGTCAACGGGCCGAGCGTCGGCGTCGGGGCGACCATGATCCTGCCGATGGACGTGATCGTCGCGTCGGAAGCGGCGAAGTTCGCGATGGCCTTCGTCAAGATGGGCCTGACGCCGGAGCTTGCGAGTTCGCACTTCCTCGTGCAGCGCATGGGCTTCGGCCGGGCGAGCGAGATGTGCCTGTCGGGGCGTCTGTATTCCGGTGCCGAAGCGTACGAACTGGGCCTCGCCGACCGCCTGGCGGCACCGGATGCCCTGCTGGATACCGCGCTCGAACTCGCCGGCGCGATGGCCGCCAACCCGAGCCCGCAACTGCGCTGGATCAAGCAGCTCCTGACGGAGAACGGTGCGGAGACCGACATGGGCGCCGTGCAGAGGCGCGAGGGGGAAGCCTTGCAGCGGGCCTACGTGAGCGCGGAGCACAAGGAAGCGGTCAGCGCCTTCCTCGAGAAGCGTCCGCCGAACTTCAGCTGACCTCGGTCGCCGCGGCGAGGCCGGTTTCGAGCCCGATGAACGCGGGCGTCTCGCAGATGGCGTAGGGTCGGAGCAGGCTCCGGTTGAGGTAGTGCCGGTGCTGCGTGATCGGCTCGATCGCCTCGCGGCGGAGTTGCTCCGCGCCGGGATAGAGGGCAACGGCGTCGAGGGGGCGGAAGATCTCGCCCACGGGACGCAGCACGGAGAAGTCGCAACGGGTCTCCCAGGTGCCCCGGTGGAAGGCCTCGATGTCGATGTCCTCGATCTCGGCCCACCACTCGAACTCCTCGGGGTCGCCGCAGGCGAACAGGATGGCGAGCGTCTCGCCCGCTGCCCGGGCCTTTGCCAGCAGTTCCAGCGCCAGATACCAGGGGTGCGTGTCCCTGTACGCACCCGAACCGCCGTTCTCCCGCACGTTGTCGAGGGCCTTGCGCGTGACCGGAGCGCAGATGCAGAACGGAGCAGGTTGCATGCCCATATAGATACTCGATCCAACGTGCGCCTCGCCACCACTTTCTCGTGCGTTATCGCTGTATGTATATACAGACAACGGCTATAATCGCGCCGTCTTCCGAGGTATCCGTTGTCAGCCACTTGCCCCTGCTCGTCGCCACCGAACCGCCGCCGGATCACTACTACGCGGAGAACCTGCTGCTCCTGATCGAGAGCGTGCAGCGGCAATACGGCGATCTCCTGGACGCGTGCGAGCGGGGCTACGGCGAACGGGTCGTGGCTCTGTCCACCGGCGCGCAGCGTCTGCTCGCCCGGCTCGTCGGGCGCAAGGGGCCCGTCGTGCGCGTGCACAGCCTGGCCTACCGCGAGGTCGAAAGGCCCGCGCGGGCGTTGGCGGAACTGGCGGCTGCCGGTCTCGTGCTGGAGTGCCCGGAGGTTGCGCCCGATCTGCTGCTCGCCCGGTGTCGCCGCGCGGAACTCGAGCGCTGGTTTCCGCTGGCCGTTCCTGTCCGTCGCAAGGATGTGCGTATCGAGGCCGTGCTCGCCGCGTATCCCGAGCCGGTCGTCCGCGCGCGGGTCGCGCACCACTGCCCCTGGGTGGCGATCGCGGACACGGGGCACCTCGATCTCTACCGGCTGCTGTTCTTCGGTGACCGTCGTTCGGACCTCGCGGCTTTCGTTGTGCGAGATCTCGGCATCGTGCGTTACGAGGAATACGAAGTGTGCCGCGAGCGCCGGCTGTTCGCGGACCGCGACGCCCTCGATGCCTACCTGGCACTCGCGCGGATCGGGGACTACGCGGAGGAACTGGGCCCGGCGCCGCCGCCCGAACTGGCGGCCCTCGTCGTCGAGGCGCTGTGGCATCCGGGCGCCGATCGGCTGCTGGAACGTCGCCGCAGCCGGGTCCTCAACGGCCTCGGCCGTCGCCTCGAACGCGCTCGCGCGTGGGATGCAGCGCTGACGTGCTATGCGCGCTCCAGCGCTGCGCCGGCGCGCGAGCGCAGGACCCGGATCCTCGCGCGGCTCGGCGACTCGGAGGCCGTGCAGCGCATGCGCGACACGATGCGCGAGCGGCCCCGATCGGCCCTGGAACGGGACTTCGCCGAGCGTTTCGGGCGCGTCCGTCGCTGCTGGGACTGCCCGGTCGATGTCCTCCCATGGGATGCCGCGTACACCGACCGCGTCGAGGCCGCGGCGGCCGCCGCGCTCACCGCCGACGGGGGCACGGCATGGCACCTGGAGAACGCCCTGCCACTCGGGCTGTTCGGGCTCGCGTACTGGGACTGGGCGTTCGCGCCGGTCGAAGGCATGTTCGTGAACGCGTTTCAGACCGCGCCGATGGACCTCTTCTGGCCGGACTTCTTTGCTGCCCGCCGCGCCCTGTGCGCAGATCCCCTCACCCTCGACGACGTTGCGCTGCGTGACGCCATGCTGCACACCGCCCGTTCGCGCCGGGACGTCGCCAACCGCCTGGTGGACTGGCGCGCGCTCAACCCGGAAACGGCACGCCGCCTGCTCGACGTGATTCCCATGGCGGACACACGCAAGCTGCTGGCCATCGTCGCGGCGGACCTCGAGCGGGCGCGCACCGGCTTCCCGGACCTGACGGCGGTGTACCCGGACGGGTCGTACGAGTTCGTCGAGGTCAAGGGCCCGAACGACCAGTTGCGGCCCCATCAGCGCCTCTGGATCGACAAGCTGCGGGCGGCCGGCTTGCCGGCGCGCCTGGTACGGTTTCGGTGATTGCCGGGGAGTTGGTGGACGCCGGCACCGCGGAAGCCCTGCCGGCGACCATCGGCGTGCGCGGATTGGCCGCGGCCGTGCACCGCCGCGGCGACCTCCACTACCGCTACGACCGCGCCACCAGCTCCGTCGAGGGGATCGGTGCGCAGCGCCGCGCCCAGCGTGGCCGGCCCGACAGCTACCGCCGCGAGGCCCCGGTGGAGGCGACGCTGCACGCGAACGGCATCGCGCTCACGGTACGCGGGCGCATCGATGGCCTCGACGCCGACGCCGGCCTGGTCGAGGAGTTCAAGACCACCCGCTCGAACGTCGAGCACCTGCACGCGCACCTCGGGCATCTGCACATGGCGCAACTCCGGCTCTATGCGGCGCTGCTGGACAGCGAGCGCGACACCTGGCGCCTGCGGCTGACGTACCTGCGCCCGGACGACGACGCGTCGTGGGACGTGGAGGAAACGTGGACGCGGGCGGCGCTGGCCGAGTACCTCGATGCCACCGTCACCGCCTACACGGAGTGGCTGTCCCGAATGGCGCAGCGCACCGCGCTGCGCGATGTCGTCCTCGGCGCGCTCGCGTTCCCCTTCGACGACTTCCGGGACCACCAGCGGCGCATGGCACGCGGCGTCTTCCGCGCGTTCCGCGACGCCGAACAGCTGCTGGTGGAAGCGCCCACCGGGAGCGGCAAGACGGTGTCCACGCTCTTCTCCGCGTTGCGCGCGATGGGCGACGGCCGTATCGACCGCGTGGTCTTCCTGACCGCCCGGGGGACCGGCCAGGAGGCGGCGCAGGACGCCCTGCGGCGCTGCACGACGCAGGACCGCGTCGCGGCGGTCACCGTCACCGCGAAGGACAAGATCTGTTTCCACCCCGGCACGCCGTGCGATCCGGAGTGCTGCGAGTACGCGCGCGGGTACTTCGATCGCATGCCCCCGGCCCGCGATGCGCTGCTCGAGGCGGGGCTCGTCGCGCGGGAGCGGATCGAGGCGGTGGCGCGCGAACACACCGTGTGCCCCTTCGAACTGTCGCTCGACACCGCGTCGTGGGCGGACGCGGTGGTCTGCGACTACAACTACGTCTTCGATCCCGTCGTCCGCCTGCGTCGACTGGTGAGGACGGGGGGCGGGCGTACCGCTCTCCTGGTCGACGAGGCGCATCAACTCGCCGCCCGCGTGCGGGAGATGCTGAGCGTGCGCCTCGAACGCGCCGCGATCCGGCGTGCCGCGGCGGCCGCACCGGCGGCGCTGTCGGGTCGGCTCAAGTCGGTGGACCGGGCCCTCCTGAAGCTGCGGCGCAGCGGCGACGACGGACCGGTCGAGCAGCCGCGTTCCCTGCTCGGCGCGCTGGAACGGCTCCTCGTCGCCGCGGCGGAGGTCGATCTGTCCGCATGCCCGGACACACGCAACTTCCTGGGCGACTGTTATCGCTTCGTCGCCGGCGCCGGCTGGTACGACGATACCGACTACCGGTATCTGCTCGCGACGGAGGGGCGCGACATCGACGTGCGCATGGCGTGCCTGTCCCCGGCGCAGCACATCGAGGCAGTGCTCGCGGAATTCCACGGCGCCGTGCGCTTCTCCGGTACGTTGTCGCCGCCGCGCCTGTTCCAGACGCTGCACGGCCAGCCGGTTACCGGGCGCAGCGGCCGGTTGGATGCCGGCTTCCCGAACGATGCTCTCGGCGTCTTCGTGGTGCCGGACGTGTCCACCTACTACCGCGACCGCGAGCGGACCTGCGCTGCCCTGGTGGACCTCGTGCGCGCCGTCGTGGAGGCCGCGCCGGGCAACTACCTCGTCGCCTTTCCCTCGTTTGCGTACCTGGACCTCGTGACGGCGGCGCTCGAGTGGGTGTCCCCTTACCCGGTCGTGGCCCAGCGGCGGGACATGACGGACCAGGACCGGGCGGCGTTCATCGCGGAGCTCTCGGACGCGACGCCACGGATCGGGGCGGTGACGATGGGGGGCCTCTTCGCCGAGTCCGTGGACTTCGACGGCGGCGCCCTGCGGGGCGTGATCGTGGTCGGCCCCGGGCTGCCGCCGCGCTCCGTCGAGCGGGACCTGATGGCGGAACGCTTCGGCGACGACGGTTTCCTGGTCGCCTACCTGCAGCCGGCCATGGCCAAGGCGGTGCAGGCGGCCGGGCGTGCGGTGCGCGGGCCGCAGGACCGCGGCGTGGTGGTGCTCGTCGATCCCCGCTTCGGGCAAGCCCCGTGCCAGGCGTTCTTTCCCGCCCATTGGCAGCCCGAGCGGGTCGCCGCGGCCACGGTCGGCACCGCCGTCGCGTCGTTCTGGCATGGTGCGGACAGCGCTCCGGCGGGTGTCCGTCGATCAACGCCTCCATCGATGCCTCCATCAACGCCACAAGGCCCGGTGGTACCCTGACACGATGGAGCGCCGCACCAAGATCGTCTGCACCATCGGGCCCGCGACGGCGGATTTCCCGACCCTGGCGCGCCTCTACGCAGCCGGGATGGACGTCGTGCGCCTGAACATGTCGCACTCGGACCACGCGGCGGCGCTGCAGATCATCAACTGGATCAAGACGCTCAACCGCAAGGTGAAATACCCGGTGCCGCTGCTGCTCGACACGCAGGGGCCGGAAATCCGCACCGGCGACACCGACGCGCCGGTGTCGCTGGAACAGGGGGCGGAGGTGTCGCTCACGTTCGACGGGACAGCGGGCGACGGGGAGATCCACGTCAACTATCCCGATCTGCCGGCGGCCGTTGCAGCCGGCAGCGCCGTGACGCTCGACAATGGCCTCATCAACCTCGAGGTGATCGACAAGACCGCGGACCGCGTGCGTTGCCGGGTCGTGGACGGCGGGCTCCTCGGCAGCCGCAAGCACGTCAACATGCCCGGCGTACGGGTGAACCTGCCGTCGATCACCGCCAAGGACCGCGAGGACATCCTGTTCGGCATGGAGCACGACGTCGACTTCGTGGCGCTCTCGTTCGTGCGCTCGGCGGCCGACGTGATGGAACTGCGCCACCTGCTCGGCGCGAAGAACGCCTCGCTCAGGGTGATCGCCAAGATCGAGAACCGCGAGGGCCTCGACAACGCGGAGGACATCGCGAGGGCGGCGGACGGCATCATGGTGGCGCGCGGCGACCTCGGCATCGAGATCGACATCGAGTTGCTGCCGAACGTGCAACGCGAACTCGTGCACACCTGCGCGCGCCTCGGCCGGCGCTGCATCGTGGCGACCCACCTGCTCGAGTCGATGATCGAGAACCCGATCCCGACGCGCGCGGAGGTCACGGACGTCGCGAACGCCATCTACGAGGGCGTGGACGCCGTGATGCTGTCCGCGGAAACGAGCGTGGGACGCTACCCGGTGCGGTGCGTCGAGCAACTTGCCCGCATCGCCACGGCGAGCGAGAAGTTCCCGGGGCTCGGCTTCGCGCGCGAGTTTCAGGCGGACACCGACAAGCACCATCTCGCCATTGCGGCCGCCGGCCTCGCCGAGGCGATCGCCGCGGCCGGCATCGTGGTCATCACGCGCCGGGGGGTGATGGCGGATCTCGTCACGAGTTGCCAACCGCCGCACGTGCCGATCTACGTCTTCACCAACAACAGCCAGGCGCGCCGCCGACTGATGCTGAACCGGGGCGTGTACGCCCATCGCACCGCCTTCTCCACGCAGCCGGAGAAGACCATTCAGACGGCGCTCGGCGCGCTGCGGGAACGCGAGGCCCTGCCACCGGACGCGCGTGTGGTGGTGATCTCCGACGTGCTGGCCCAGGCGCGGGTGGACGCGATCCAGATTCGGTCGGTGAGCGGGGCCTAGCCGCCAGGCCCGGCGCGGGCGACCACCAGGGTCGCCCCGACAGGACAACGGCGCAGGCTCGTAGGTCGGTCAGGTTGGGCGACAGGCGGCGCCGACGGCGACGGTTGACGGGCGTAGCGCCGCCGCCTGCACACGCCTTGGTAGAATGCAGGTACGGTTTTCGAGAGGTGCGTTTCGTGGGTCTCGAAACGACCAGGCGATTTCGGACGCGTCAGGGTGCAGGTGTCTCGACGGCGCCCCGCTGGCGCCCGGCGGCATGTCGCCCCCTCGCGGCGATTCTCGCCCTGTGCTTCGTGGTCTCGACCGAAGCGGCGACGCAACGCATCGAACTCCCCAACGGCGACGTCTACGAGGGCGACGTGGTGGACGGCGTCCTGACGGGCGAGGGCACCTACACCAGCAACCAGCACCGCTACGTGGGCCGGTTTCTGAACGGCAAGATGCACGGCGAGGGGACCTTCTACTGGCCGGACGGCCGCGTCTTCGGAGGCCGCTTCGTCAACGACAAGCGCCAGGGATGGGGCCGCCTTACCTGGCCGGACGGCCGCGTCTTCGAGGGCGGGTTCGTCAACGACCGCCAGGAAGGCACCGGCACACTGACGTGGGCCAACGGTAACGTGTACACCGGTCAGTTCCGGGCCAACCAGATCACCGGAGCCGGACGCCTGGTGTGGGACAACCAGGATATCTACGCAGGCGAGTTCGTGGCGGGCGAACGCGCCGGCTGGGGCACGCAGACCTGGCAGAACGGCAACCGGTACGCGGGCGAGTGGGCGGCGAACCTGCGTGACGGCGTCGGCGCCTACTACTGGAAGGACGGCACCGTCTACCAGGGCGAATTCACGGCCAATAGCATGCACGGCTACGGCGTCAAGAAGGTCCCGGACGGCGACAGCTACTTGCAGCGCTGGTCCGACGGCCAGTTGGTGGAAGAGACCGTGATCGTGGAGGACCAGCGTTGTCGCGTGGCCCTCGACGACCATGCGTGGATGTTCTCGAGCGACGAGTGCGTGAACGGCCGCGCGCATGGCTGGGGCATCGCCGTGCGCCTCGACGGCGATGCGTACGTCGCGCAAGGCCGCTTCGTACTCGGCCACATGGTGGAGGGCGAGATCGGCTGGCTGAGCGTACCGGACCTGCCCTGATGGAGATCCCGGGCTATCGGGTGCTTCGGGAGCTCGGTGCGGGCGGTAGCGGGCGCGTGTACCTGGCGTCCGAGAGACGCTCGAACCGTCCGGTCGCCCTGAAAGTCGTCGAGTTCGACCCTGCCGCCGACGGGTTGTGGCGCGACCGCGCCATGCGCCGCGCGCGCCGCATGGGCCGGCTCCAGCATCGCAATATCGTGTCGGTGTACGCGGTGGGCCTGCACGGCGCGGGGCTGCATGTCGCCATGGAACACCTGCGTGGCGGGGATCTCCACGCGCGCCTGCGCGGCGGCGTCTCACTGCAAGTGGTGCTCGACATCACCGAACAGATCGCGCGCGCCCTGCACCACGCGCACGCGCACGGCTGCGTGCACCGGGACGTGACGCCGGCGAACATCCTGTTCCGCGAGGACGGTGATGCCGTGCTGGTGGATTTCGTCGGTGGCCCGCTGGCCGATCCTGGCCTCGGTCCGGAGCACGGCCCCGTGCGGACCGTGGGGACCCCCGGTTACATGAGCCCGGAACAGGCCGCCGGCCGCGAACTGGACGGTCGGTCGGACTTCTACAGCCTCGGTATCGTCTTCTTCCAGATGCTGACCGGCGACACGCCGCACCCCTTCGACCAGGAGGGCGGCACAGTGGTCCGACATCCGGCGGCGTCCATCCCGCGGCTTCCGGAAACCTTCGCGGCGTTCCAGGACATCGTCGGCCGGTTCCTGGCGCCGGACCCGGAGCGGCGTTTCCAGAGCGGGGCCGAGATCGCAAGGGCTCTCGACACCGTACGGTTCGAGGACGTGACGCCGTACCGGGCAGTCAACCGCGCGTTGGTGTCCACCGCGGAGATCGCGGTGCTCGCGGCATCCTCCGACGCCTGGCGCGACCCGACGCGTTCCGGGCGGAACGACCGTTCACGGGCGCGGGTGCGGGTCGCCCCCATCGCCGTCAGCTTCGCACTTGCGCTCGCCGTGGTCGGCGGCGGCTACTACGGCGTGACGCAGCCGGATGCTGCCGTCGGTCTGCTGGCGCTCGCCGGGCTGACGGAACACCCGGAGGTGGAAGCGGCGTGGAGCGCGGCGGAGGCGCTGCGCAGCGACCCGAACCAGAGCCTCGCGGCCATCGTCGCCGCGTATCGGCGAGTGCTCGACCAGACGCCCGGACACGAGGAGGCGCTGGAGGCGTTGTCGACGGTGGCGGGGGCCTGGAAGAACGACATCGCACAGGCCATCGAATCGGAGGACTTCGCGCTCGCCGACGCCAAGCTCCGCGAATCGCTGAACATCTTCCCGCAGGACTCCGAACTGACCGTACTCTTCGAACGGGTCTCCGACCGGCGCCGCGCGGACTCGATCCTGCGCGGCGCGCGCGTGCTGCTCGCGACCCAGAGCATGTCGGACGAGCCGGCCGCGGCCGCGGCCATCCAGGCCTACCAGGAGGTGCTCAGGCGCCATCCCGGCAACGAGGAGGCCCGCGCGAGTCTCGACGAACTGGCCGGACACTACACCGCGCTGGCGGAAGACGCGGTGACGGAGGGTGATGTCGGCGGCGCCATGAACAAGCTCGGTCGTGCCTCGAGCGCCAATCCGGACTACGTGGAACTGCCCCGCGTGCGCGCGCTCATCAGCCAGGCGGCGACGCTCCAGAGCGAGATCGAGGAGATGCTGCAGAGGGCAGCGGATTACCGCGTTGCCGCGGCGTTCGTCGATCCCGTGGAAGCGAACGCCGCGGAGATCTACTTCCGGGTGCTCGCGACCGACCCGGACAATGCCATCGCGCACCAGGGCCTGTCCGAAGTCGCGGCGCAGGTGCTCGTGCAGTTCAGTGGGCTGGTGGAAGTGGGCGACCTGGCGGCGGCGCAGCAACTCCTCGAGCGCTCCGTCGCGGTAGGCCTCGGCGAGGTCACGGTGAACGAGATGCACGTGCGCTACGACGCGGAAGTCCAGCGTCTGGACACGGTGGCGACGCTGTTGGCGGAGGCGGAAGCGCTGTTCCTGGACGGCTATTTCACCGAGCCCGTGGACGCGAACGCGGTGGCGAACCTGCGTGAGGCGCTGCGGCTGGATCCCGGCAACGCGCGCGCCTCGACGCTCCTGACGCGGACGGCCGAGCGGCTCGCGGAAGTGGCGCAGGAGGCCTTTGCCGTGGGCCTTGCGCCGGATGCGCGGTACTACCTGGACCTGGCCCTCACGGTCACGCCGGACGTCGACGTGTGGCGCGCACTGCGGGATGCGTGGAGCGACGAGATCGCTACAAGCGGGGACGTCGCTACAAGCGGGGACGTCGCGGAGGACACGCCGAACGCGCCCGCCGCGGGCGACCCGGAAGACACGTCGGACGACACGGCCGTGGGCGCGGCTGCGGGTACCGCACCAGGAGCTCCGGCGGGAGACCCTGCGGAGGCCTCTTCAGGGGCGTCGCCCGGTGCTCTGTCCGGGGTTGACCCGGAGGACTTGTGAGCAAAACAAGACCGCGTTTTTGTTTTGCGATTCTGATCAAGCCCAGGGGAGGGGCGAGGGGCTTGATCACAGCTTCCCGAGCGTGCAGCGCGGGCGTTCCCGGGGCCATCGCCGCGAACTCTGGTAGGCTTCGCCCCCCTGACGGTTCGGGCGGTGACGCACATGGGTGTACGAATTCCTTTCAGGCGGGAACTGGACTTCGAGTACGGTGTGTCCGCCGCGGTGTCGCCGAACATCCGGCGCGTGGTGGCGAACAACCCGAGCCCGTTTACCCACTACGGGACCGGGACGTACATCCTCGGGCACGGCAACGTCGCCGTGATCGACCCCGGACCGGCGGATCCGGCGCACATCGATGCGCTGCTCGCGGCGACCCGCGGCGAGACGATCACCCACCTCCTCGTCACGCACACCCACGCGGACCACTCGCCCGGCTGCGCGCTGCTGCGCCCGACCTGCGACGCACCGACCTACGGGTACGGCCCGCACGGCGCCGGCAAGCTCGAAGAGGGCGTCGTGGTCGAGGAAGGTGGTGACATGGACTTCGTGCCCGATGTCGCCGTCCGCCACGGCCAGGTGATCGAGGGCGACGGCTGGTCGGTGGACTGCGTCTACACGCCGGGACACACGTCGAACCATATCTGCTACCAGCTCCGCGAGGAGCAGGCGCTCTTTTCGGGGGACCACGTGATGGGCTGGTCCACGAGCATCGTCTCGCCGCCGGACGGCGACATGATGAACTACATGGCGAGCCTCGAACTCCTGCTGGAGCGGGACGATGCGCTCTACTGGCCGACGCACGGGCCGGCGATCACCGAGCCGAAGCCCCACGTCGAGGCGTTCATCACGCACCGCGTGGAGCGCGAGCGGCAGATCGCGGCATGTCTGGAGCAGGGCGTCCATCGCATCGAGGAGATGGTCCCCACCATGTACGCGGACCTGCCGGAGTTCATGTACCCGGCCGCGGGCCGCAGCGTGTTCGCCGCGATGGTCTACCTGGTGGAGAGAGGCGTGGTCGCGTGCGATGGCGAGGTGGCGCTGGACGCCCACTACGCGCTGGCCTGAGCGCCGGCCTGCGGCCCGCGCTGCCGCCGGCGCCTACTCGGCGCGGATCGCCGCGCCCTTCCACGTATCCGGTGCCGCGCTCGGCGCAGCCGGCGGGCTCGCGAGCGGCAGTTCCACCATGATCGCGACCCCCGATCCGTCGACCAGGTTCAGCGCCCGCACGCTGCCGCCATGGTACTCGGCGATCGCCCGGACGACGTAGAGCCCGAGCCCGAAGTGCATGCGGCTGTGCGGGCCGCGGTGACTCACCATGGACTCGAACAGCGACCCCTCGTCCGTTTCCGGCAGGGTCGGCCCGCGGTTCGCGACCGTGATCCGCAGGAAGTCGCGCTCGGTGTCGATCTGCACCTTGATCGAGCTATCCGGGTGGTGAAAATCGATGGCGTTGTCGACGATCTTGTCGAGCATCTGCTCGATCCGGTAGTCCGCGATGCGCGCGTAGACCGGATGCGGCACGCCCCGGAAGACGATGGGGATGCCCTTCTGCGACAGCCGGAAGTTGCTGACGTAGTCGCCGAGGAGCCGGCCGATGTCGACCGTTTCGAAGTCGTCGGCCGCCAGCGACTCCTCGAGGTTTGCCGCATCGGCGAGGTTCTGCACGATCGCACCGATCCGCAGGACGCCGCGCTTGGCGCTCAGGAGGTACTTGTCGTCCCGCGCGGCGGGATCGCGGTCCGCAAGGTTCTCGAGCGACGTGCTCAACGCGTTCAGCGGGTTGTTGATCTCGTGGCGCAGCGTGCGCGGCATCTTCTCCAGGAACGTGTTGTGCTGGTGCAGCCGGGTGAGCACGGTGGAGATGCTGCGCGACAGGTCGCCGATCTCGTCGCCGGCGCGCCGTTCGGCCTGCAGGGACTGTTTCTGCAGCCGTCCGTACCGGTCGATGGCGCCGGCCGCCTCGCGCCGCAGGTTGCGGATGCGCCACGCCAGCCGTCCGGAGAACGCGAGCAGGGCCAGGAACACCGCCAGCAGGCTCGACACGGACACCACCATCACCTGCTCGAGGGCCTCGCGCTGGAAGGTCAGGATGTGGTCGATGTCCTGCTCGACCACCACCGCGCCGAGGATCGCGTCCTCGGAGACGATGGGGTGTGCCGCCATGATGATCTCGACATTGTCCGCCACGAGACGGCGCGCCGTGATGGGGTTGCCGTCGAGAGCGTCCGCGATCGCCTCTTCCGCCAGCGCGCCGGACCGCTGTGCCTCGGCCTCTGTGTCGCCGCGCTCGCCGGTGAGACGCTGCACCCACGAGCGGATGTCGCTGAACCGGGCGCGCAGTTGCCGGGTCCAGTCGGCGTCGGCGTCGGGTGGGGTTTCGGCCTGGTAACTGCCGGTATCGGCGCGGACCCGGTGCAGGGAGTCGATCACCTGGATGCGCGCACCCGAGTAGCCGAGCCCCTCGACGATCTTCAGCACTTCCGGTGAACGATAGATCACCAGGTTGAAGCTCTCCTTGCCGGCCGTCGGCAGCGTCTGCGTGATGGCGCGGACCTCCCGCGTGTCGGCGTCGTCGACGTCGACGAAGGAGAGGCCGAGGTAACGCCGGGAGCCGAGCAGCGACAGCGGCATGCGGAACTCGAGCTCGTAGCCGGCCTCGGAGGCGGTGACGTAACCCTTGATCTGCGTCTCGGGCGCGCCCGTCTCGGCGAACTGCCAGTCCTCCTGCATCCAGTAGGTCGTGGTGACGCCGGGCTCCTGCAGGGTGACGGATGCCCGTCCTTCCTCGCCGTCGGTGCGGATGAAGCTCAGTCGCACGTGGTCGGCGTTGTCGAGCCGCAGGTAGCGCGGGTCGCGGTAGACCTTCGCGTCGTCGCGGATGCCCATGTGCACGTAGAGGTCCCCGTCGCGCTCGCCGAGGACGAGATCGAAGCCGCCGTCGGCGAGGGCGTCCTCCTGGGCGCCGAAGCGCAGCACCCGGGTCTCGACGTCGCCCCACTCGGCGAGGTCCCCGTCCAGACGCACCGCGCCTTCGATGGGATGCGCGCGCAACGACTCGTACTCCTTGGGGTTGACCGGCAGGTCGCGGAACAGATCCTCGCGTCCGTTGAAGAGCGTCGAGATGCCCTCCGCCGTCAGCAGTTGCGCGTGGGACTGCCCCTGGATCAGCAGGCGCTCCATCTCCACGAGCTGCAGGTAGGAGAGGTACGGCAGGACGAGCAGCGCAACGCCGAGCAGCGCCAGCTTCGTGCCGAGACGCGGGCCGCGGACCCGGGAACCGATCTTCACGCCTCGGCCCACCGATACCCGAATCCGTATTCGCTGCGGATGCAGGCGAACTCCGGGTCGATCTTCTCGAACTTCTTGCGGATGTTGCGCATGTGGGTGTTGATGGTGTTGTTCGTCACCAGGCTCTGCATGGTGGCGTTCATCAACGTGTCGTAGCTGACCGCGTGGCCCGGCTGGCGGACGAGTTTCGCCAGCATGCGGAACTCCGTGCCGGAGAGGTCGATGCGCTGTCCTTGCCAGGAGACCAGCAGTGCGTCCTGGTCGATCGTGAGGTCGCCGAGCCGTCGCGCGCTCGCCCCGGCGTTCTCGGCGCTGCTCGAGCGCGCCTCGCCGATGCGCAGCAGCGAGGAGACGCGCTCCACCAGGTATTCGAGGGAGATGGGTTTCGGCAGGTAGTCCCAGGCGCCGAGCCGCAGGCCGGAGATCTTGTCGATCTCATCGATACGTTCCGTCAGGAAGATCACCGGCAGCAAGGGCGCCTGCGCCAGCAGGTCCCGGCAGAGCTGGAAGCCGGCGTCCACTTCCTCGCCGAGCACGATGTCGAGGATGGCGAGGTCAGGGAGACTGCGCTCGAACCCCTGCAGCGCCCTGCGGCGGCTGGCGTACTCCGCCACCTGGTAGCCCTTCTTGGTGATGGCGTCCGCGTAGTTGGCGCGCTGGTCCGCGTCGTCCTCGACGATGGCAATGGTCTTCGCCATGCAGGGCTCTGCCGGTTGGGGCTCGAAGCAGGAGGACGGATTTTACCCGATTGACGGGTGGCATGTAGGGGCGACCCTTGCGGTCGCCCGTCCCGGCACCATGCACGCATTCGACACGGGACGGGACAAGCCCGGTCCCGGCCATGCATGAATTCGAGACGGGACGGGACAAGCCCGTCCCCTGCAACGCCCGCGGCGCGGCTGGCATAAACTGGCGGGGCGGTAGGATCGCGGCGGTTGTCATGGTGTGCATCGTCTCCGTCGTCGGCCCGGAGTCCACGGGCAAGACGACCCTCGCGCGCGAGCTGGCGGCGCACTTCGGCGTCGCCTGCGTGGAGGAGTACGCCCGCGCGTATCTCGCGGATCGCGCGACGTACGACCGGGCCGATGTGGCGGCCATCGCTCGCGGCCAGATGGCGCTCGAGGCGCAGGCGCTCGCGCGCGGCGGATCCCCGGTGATCCTGGACACCGATCTGCTGGTCATCCGCATCTGGTGGCGGGAGAAGTACGGCGCGTTGCCGCGCTGGCTCGAACGGGCCTGGCAGGCACAGGCGCCGCGCCGCTATCTGCTCACGGCGCCGGACCTGGCCTGGGAGGCGGATCCGCTGCGCGAGTCGCGCTTCGACCGGGAACGGCTGTTCGAGGTCTACCGCGACGCGCTCGGGACGGAGGGCCGGCGCTTCGACATCGTGCGGGGGACGGGCGCGGAGCGGCTAGCCGGAGCCCTCGCGGCGCTCGAGGAGCCGGACTAGGGACTTCTCGGCGGCCACGGCCTGGGCCCTGACTTCCTCGCGTTCACTGCCGAGCGCGAGTTGTCCCCGGGCCCACGCGTACTCGCGCAGCTCGAAGACGATGCGGGTGTCGAGCAGCCTGCGGGTCGCAGGGGCCCGGACGCCGAGATACGCACCGGCCAGCACGTCCATCTCCGCGTCGTCATAGCCGAGACCGTGGCCGAGGCAGACGAGATCGAACAGCGGGTCGTTGTCGCCGGCGAACTCCCAGTCGAGGGTGCGCCAGGCGGTACCCGTCTGCAGGATGTTCCAGGGGTTGAGGTCGTTGTGGCAGCCGCGGATCCCGGCGGGCGCCCAGCCCAGCTCCAGTGCGGCTGCCGGCGCCGCCGCGACCGGGCCGGCTGCGTCGAGGTCCCGGCGGATCGCCTCCAGCGGGTCGTAGCGCGCCACGCCGGCGGGAATCTGGGCGTGGAGGTCGCGCAGAAAGGCGGCGGCGTGCGCCGGGGCCACGGCGGACTCCACGAGCAGGGTCCCGTCGATCCAGCGCGTGACCAGGTCGCCTCCGTAGGGATCGAAGGCGACCACGTCCGGTGCGGTCGGAAGCGCGAGGAAGCGGGCCTCGGCGTGGCGGGCCGGGCCGGAGCGGCGCACGATGCGCACGGCGTAGGCGGCTCCCTCGTACTCGAAGCGGTAGTTGTCGTTCGCGTAGCCGCCGGGCAGGTACGCGATGCGTTCGATGCGGTCGAGGTGCCAGTGCGGCAGCAGCGCACCCACGCTGGTGAGAACCGTGTGCATCGCTCGGTCGGCAAAGCGGAGCAGTCCGGGCGATATACTACGCCGCCTCATGGATGTCACTTTCTCGCGGTTCGTGCAGGCGCTTCGGAACGCCGACGTGCGCGTGTCGCCGGCGGAGACCCTCGTTGCCTTCGACGTGGTCTCGCGGGTGGGCATCGAGAACAAGCGGCTGCTGCGCGACGCCCTGGGCCTGGCGCTCGCCAAGTCCCGCGAGGAGAAGGAACGTTTCGAGGACGCCTTCGAACGGTTCTTCCTGCAACTGGCGTTTCGCGAACCGGCGAAGCGCACGTTCGTCGGGAATGTCGACCGGGAGGCGCTCATCGACCGTCTGGAGGGGGAGCTCTCCGGCGGTCTGCTGCGGACCATCGACAGCGTGCTCGCCGACGAGCGCGACTATCTCGCCTTCGTGGTGCAGCACGCCGCGGAGGAAGCGGGCATCAGCGAGATGCGCACGCTGCGGGAGAAGCGCGTCTACGCCGGGAAGATCGGCAAGGCCCTGGCTCTCGACGAACTCGAGGCGTACCTCGCGGGTGGCGGTACGGGGAACGGCGTGGACCCGGTGCTGCGTTATCTCCGACAGTACTTCCACGGCGAGATTCGTTCCTACGTGGACGGGCAGTACAAGCTGCATGTGGATGCCACCGGCCGTCGGGCGCTGCTCGAAGCGGCCCTCAGGTCCAACCTCGACCGGGTACCGCCGGACTACCACGCCGAGGTGCGGCGGGTGGTGCGGAAGCTTGCCGGGAAGCTGTCGCGCGAACACCGACGGCGACGGCGGCGCGCCGCGCGGGGCGTGCTGGACCTGAAGAAGACCATACGGCGCAACATCTCCTACGACGGCGCCATCTTCGAACCGCAGTGGCGCCGCACGAAACGCGAGAAGGCGACCGTGTTCGTGCTGTGCGACGTCAGCGGGTCCGTGGCGCAGGTCGCGCGCTTCCTGCTGCTGTTCCTCTACGAACTTGCCGACGTGCTGCCGAACGTCCGCTCCTTCGCGTTCTCGAGCACGCTCGGCGAAGTGACCGACACCTTCTCGCGCAAGGCAGGAGAAGAGGCCGTGGAGGAGGCGCTGTTCGTCTGGGGCAAGGGCACGACCGACTACGGGCGCGCCTTTCGGGACTTCCGCGAGCTCTGCGGGCGGGACCTCGACCGCCGCTCGACCGTCGTGGTCCTCGGCGACGGGCGCAATAACTATTTCGACCCCAACGCGAAGCTGCTGAAGGAAATCTCGAACCGCGTCAGGCAGGTGTTCTGGCTGAACCCGGAGACGCGGGACCGGTGGGCGGACGGCGACTCCGAGATGCGCCACTACGCGCCGTACTGTCTGCAGGTGAAGACATGCAACCGCATCGACCACATCGAGTCGTTCGCGGATCGGTTGTTGACGGCGGCGCGCTGACGCGCGCCCGGGCGGTCGCCAAGCCCCTGGCGGTGGTCAGTTCACACCGACGACGTAGGACAGCGACGGCCCGATCTCGCCGTGGATCACCAGGTCGGCGAGATCGTCCAGCGGCGTCGCTTCCCGGTTCAGGATGGCCAGCTTCGCGCCGAGTCGCTTCGCGTACTCCGGAAATCCGGCGGCCGGGTAGACGATGAGGGTCGAGCCGGTCGTGAGCATGAGGTCGCACGACCCGGTGAACTTCTGCGCGCGCAGCATCGCGTCTTCCGGCATCGCCTGGCCGAAGGAGATGGTGGCGCTCTTCACGATGCCGCCGCAGCGGCTGCAGGGCGACACATGGCCGAGGGTTTTGAACTGCCCCTCGAGGTCCGCCAGCTCGTAGCGCGTCTCGCAGGACAGGCACTTCGCGTAGCTCGCGTTGCCGTGCAGTTCCACCACCTGCTCGTCCGGGATGCCCGCGTCCTGGAAGAGGTTGTCCACGTTCTGCGTGATGACCGCCGTCACCTTGCCTTCGGCGACCAGCTTCGCGACCGCCTTGTGGCCGTTGTTCGGAGCGGCGTTCTCCATGCTCCGGTCGCCCGAGAAACGGCGCCGCCAGGACTCCTGCCGGACCTCCTCGGAGGCGATGAAGTCCTGGAACTCGATCGGCTTCACCTTGTTCCAGATGCCCGTGCCGGGGCTGCGGAAGTCGGGAATGCCGGACTCGGTGCTGATGCCCGCACCGGTGAATACGACGACGCGCTCGGCCGCGTCGATCAGGCGCCGGAGCTCGTCGAGGAGGGCGATGTCGGCCATGGGTGCGCGGGATTGGCGGGGGATGCCTGCATGATAAGCTCCGGACCATGCACACTCTAGAGTTCTTCTTCGATTGCTCGAGCCCCTGGACCTACCTGGCGTTCGAGCAGATCCAGCGCTCCGTGGCGCCGCACCCGGTCGCGATCGAGTGGCGCCCGTTCCTGGTCGGTGGCGTCTTCAACACCGTCAATCCGAGCGTCTACGAGGGCCGCGCGCGACCGGTCCCGCTGAAGGCGAAGTACTACGGGAAGGATCTGCAGGACTGGGCGCGCTACGTGGGCATCGAGATCGGCCAGCCGCCGGTGTTCCCGGTCAACAGCGTCAAGGCCATGCGCGGCGCGTTCGTCGCCATCGAGGAAGGCTGCCTGGTGCCGTATGCGCGGCGCGTGTTCCAGCGCTACTGGGGCGAGCTCGCGGACATCTCGCAGGACGACGTGCTGCGTCCCGTGGTGGAGGACAGCGGCCTCGACGCCGCGGCGTTCTTCGAGAAGATCGGCTCCGAGGACTACAAGGACCGCTTGCGCGCGAACACCGGGGAACTGGTCGAGCGGGGCGGGTTCGGGTCGCCCACCATGTTCCTGGACGGCGGCGACATGTACTTCGGCAACGACCGCATCCCGCTGCTGGTAGCGAAGGTGGGCGGCGCCTGACGCTGCTCTTCCGGGGGCGGGTCCGCTGTCTTCCGGCGCGGCGCTCCAGCGCGCGCTCCAGCTCCGCGATGCGCGCTTCGGCTTCCTCATGACTGCGCAGGAACCGCCCGCGACGGGATCGCAAGGGAACCATCCTGAAGCGTGGCAGGTGGTGCGCAGAAGGAGACATCGCCCTCGGCGGCTGGCGGAAACTGTCCGGGCCGCATGGGTGCGTCGTCCCACCCGGTCGCCGCGGGCCGGGGGCGTGTTCGGCGGCGCGACGTCTCCTCAGCACCGTCCCCGTGGAGCCACGAGAGCGACCGTCGTGTCGTAGATCGCGAAGGCGCCGCGGCCGGTCAGGCAGCCGTGCACGTACTTGCCGTCCGGCACTTCCCGCCAATCCGGCGCGGGCCAGCCGGCGACGCCGACGCGCGTGATGTCGGTCAGGCGCACTGGCTTGCCGTCCTTGAGTTCCCGGGCGGCGCCGCGCTCGATGAAGCCGAGCCACGGGACGAATCGGCGCTCGCCGTTCGGCAGCAGGTAGCCGATCTCGCCGCCGGCCCGCTCCGTCAGCAGGACGTTGCGGTAGTTGACGCGTCGATTGAGGACCAGCCTGGGCATCCGAATACTGTACTCATATACAGTATCGGTTGCATCTCCTGGCGGCGGGCAAGGAAGGGGCCGGAGGTGCCGTTCAGACCGTGCGTACGCAACGCGTGGGATCCGCTTCGTGGAGGCAGGCCGCCGGATAGCCCCGATGAATCGTCTCGGCCAGCAGCTTGCCCGCCATCGGGCCGCGCCCGAATCCGGAACCCGCCAGGCCGCCGACGATGTACAGGTTGTCGTGCCCGGGAAGGGCGCCGATGAGCGGGTCGCCGTCGAGCGAGAACGGCATGCAACCCGCCCACGTCCGCGCGATGTCGAGCGAAGCCAGGAAGGGCAGTATCTCGGCGGCGTGTTCCATGTTGCAGGCGATGCCGTCGCGATCGGGGGTCTTGTCGTACCCGACGGACTGGCGGTCGCCGCCGAAGATCACTTCGCCCAGGGCGTTCTGGCGTCCGTAGAGATGTCGGGTCAGGCGGCGCGCGCCGTCATGGGTCTGGTTCGGGGGTGCATCGACGGTGGCGTACCGGGCGCGGCTCCAGGCGCGGGGCGACTCGGTTGCCGCGATGGTGTGAAAGACTCGCGGTGGCAACGGTTTCGTGGCCCACATCTGGCCGCGGACGGGCACGATGGGGACATCGAGGCCGAGCAGGGCGCCGAGGGGGCGACACCAGGCGCCGGCGGCGAGTACCAGCGTTTCCGCCCGGACGCGCCCACCCGATGTCGCGAGGTCGAACCGGCCGGCGGTGTCGGTGAGGATGCCGGTCACTTCGTGGCCGGTGAGGAAGCGGGCGCCGGCGCGTTCGGCGGCGGACGCGAAAGCCCGGGTCGTCTTGACCGGGTCGGCCTGCCCGCGGTGCCGCGCGCCGAAGACCGCGCCGAGCAACGCGGGATTGAGCGCCGGCTCGAGCGAGCGGGCTTCGCGCGTCATCAGCAACTCCAGGTCATGCCCCGCGGCGCGCGCCGTCGAGGTGCGCTCGCGAGCGAAGTCGAGCTCCGCTTCGGTCTGAATGACCTGGATCGTGCCAGACAGGCGGAACTCGATGTCGTAGCCGAGGTCGGTCTGCAGCGCCGTGAAGAGCGCCACGCTGCCGACCGTCAGGTAGCCTTCCAGGGTCGGTGGGTCGCCCCATCCGGAGCCACCGAGCCCGCCCATGTTCTGCCCGGAAGCCTCGCCGGCGACCTCGCCGCGCTCGAGCACGATCACCTCGTGCCCGTGTTCGGCGAGCTGCATGGCCATCGCGGAACCGGCGATGCCGGCGCCGATGACCACGATCTCGGCAGCGGTGTGCGTCATCCCGGGCTCGGCGCCGGAACGGATTTACAGGTTGTCGCGGTAGTCGGCCTCGACCACGGCGTCGATGGCGGCCGCGGTCTGTGCGGGGGCCTTCCGCGCCGCCGCGAACATCTTGCCGAACGACACCGGATGCCGCTCGCCCCAGGTGTCGGGCCGCCAGAGGCTCGAACGGAGGAACGCCTTGGCACAGTGGAAGAAGACTTCCTCGACCTCCACGCGGATGGCCAGCACCGCCGGCTTGCCGCGCGCCGCGAGGCGCTCGAGCAAGTCGGGTTCGACGGTCAGGGTGGCCCGCCCATTGATCCGCAGTGTTTCCGGCGTGCCTGGCATCATGAAGAGCACGCCGACGCGCGGATTGGCGAGGATGTTGTGGTGGCCGTAGGCCAGGCGGTTGCCGGGACGGTCGGGGATCAGCAGGTGGCGATCGTCTTCCACCTCGACGAAGCCGGGCCCGTCGCCCTTCGGCGAGGCGTCGATGCGCCCCTCGGCGTCCGCCGTGGAGAGCACCAGGAAGGGCGACCTGGCGATGTACTCGACCGCGAAGTCGTTCAGGCGCGGCTGGTTCTTCTCCGCGAGCCCCGGGTGCTCCGCGCCGATCACGGCGCGGAGTTCGGCTTCGGTGGCGATCGTGTGCATGGCGTCTCGGTGCGGGCGTTGGCAGGTCGTGCGTGGACGGTGCGTTCAATCTTACCGCGCATCGGGGCCACCGCACAGGGCGTTCCCGGTCGCTACGGGGGGCCTCGAAGGCGCGCTCGCGGGTTCGGGGACACGGCTGCCGGATGACGGCCCTATTCGGGCGTCTGTCGCAGGGTGCGCTCCAGCTCGGCGATCCTTGCCTCGGCCGCCGCGAGGCGGTCCTCGACCTGTCGACGGCCGGCCCGCTCTTCGAGGCGGCTCGCTTGCTCTTCGAGGCGGCCCGCTTGCTCTTCCCGACGACCCGCGAGCTCTGCCAGGCGGCCTCCCTCGGACTCCAGAAGATTGCGGAGGTATTCCTGCCCGACGGGATCGAAGTAACGCAGCCGCTCGCCGTCCAGCCGCAGATCGAGGCCCAGCGCGTCGCTGTGGATCGATGGGCCCTCGGGCAGCTGCGATGCAGGGAGGGGCACGTAAGCGCCGTCGACCAGGCGCTGCCCCGCCAGGGCCGGCGAGAGGTAGCGTCCGTGCGGGTCGTGCAGCCAGTACTCGCCGATGCCGAGCGCCGCGTAGCGCTCGCGCTTGGCGCCGAGGTCTGTCCGCCAGGTGCTCGGCGAGACGATCTCCAGGACGAAGTCCGGCACGCCGGCCGGCTCCTCCCAGACCTTGTAGGTGTCGCGCTTGTGGTTGCCGGCGCCGAAGGCGACGAACAGGTCGGGGGCGACGCAGTTGCGGGGGTTGCCTTCCTCAAGGTAGACGAACAGGTCGCCGGAGACGTAGACGTCGGGTCGGGTGTGGAAGTACGTCCTCAGGGCTTCGACGAGATAGCGATACGTTCCACCCTGGTAATCCCCGTCTGGCATGGGCTGTCCGTCCGACGCCGGGTATTCAACCGGGTGGAGCGGGATCGATTCGGCCATGACCGGATTCTCCGGGCGGATGCAACGTCGACGGACGCGTTCGGCGGGACGGTAACACAGGCAACTGGCGGTGCCATTATCCAAAGAGGAGGAGGGGGTGCTCATCGTGAACGGCCGTGCAGCGGCGCCAAAGCGGCATTGTCGAAGATGGGTGTGCGAGAACATCCCGGCCTTGCGTGCGAGAAGCACCGCGGTCCTCGCCAGGCTCGGGGACCAGGTGCGTGCTGTTCAGCGCCTGGGCCCGGGCGCGCCGCCCTATTCGCGGGTATGTCGCGGGGTGCGTTCCAGCTCGGCGATCCTCGCCTCGGCAACCGCGAGTCTGTCCTCGGCCACCGCGAGCCTGTCCTCGGCCTGTCGACGGCCCGCTCGCTCGTCCAGGCGGCCTCCCTCGGATTCCAGAAGATCGCGGAGGTATTCCTGCTCGACGGGATCGAAGAAACGCAGCCGCTCGCCGTGCAGGCGCAAATCGAGTCCCAGCGCGTCGCTGTGGATCGATGGGCCCTCGGGAAGCTGCGTGGCAGGGAGGGCCACGTAGGCGCCGTCGATCAGGCGCTGCCCCGCCAGGGCCGGCGAGAGGTAGCGTCCGTGCGGGTCGTGCAGCCAGTACTCGCCGATGCCGAGCGCCGCGTACCGCTCGCGCTTGGCGACGAGATCCGTGCGCCACGTGCTTGGCGAGACGATCTCCAGGACGAAGTCCGGCACGCCGGCCGGCTCCTCCCAGACCTTGTAGGTGTCGCGCTTGTGGTTGCCGGCGCCGAAGGCGACGAACAGGTCGGGGGCGACGCAGTTCCGGGGGTTGCCTTCCTCCAGGTAGACGAACAGGTCGCCGGAGACGTAGACATCGGGCCGGGCGTGGAAGTACGTCCTCAGCGCTTCGACGAGGTAACGATACGTCTCTCCCTGGTAGTCCCCGTCGGGCATGGGTTGACCGTCCGTCTCGGGGTATTCAACCGGTTGGAGCGGGATCGATTCGGCCATGACCGGATTCTCCGGGCGGATGCAACGTCGACGGACGCGTTCGGCGGGACGGTAACACAGGCAACTGGCGGTGCCATTATCCAAAGAGGAGGAGGGGGTGCTCATCGTGAACGGCCGTGCAGCGGCGCCAAAGCGGCATTGTCGAAGAGGGGTGTGCGAGAACATCCCGGCCTTGCGTGCGAGAAGCACCGCGGTCCTCGCCAGGCTCGGGGACCAGGTGCGTGCTGTTCAGCGCCTGGGCCCGGGCGCGCCGCCCTATTCGCGGGTATGTCGCGGGGTGCGTTCCAGCTCGGCGATCCTCGCCTCGGCCACCGCGAGCCTGTCCTCGGCCTGTCGACGGCCCGCTCGCTCTTCCAGCAGATCGCGGAGGTATTCCCGCTCGACGGGATCGAAGTAACGCAGCCGCTCGCCGTCCAGCCGCAGATCGAGGCCCAGCGCGTCGCTGTGGATCGATGGGCCCTCGGGCAGCTGCGATGCAGGGAGGGGCGCGTAAGCGCCGTCGACCAGGCGCTGCCCCGCCAGGGCCGGCGAGAGGTAGCGTCCGTGCGGGTCGTGCAGCCAGTACTCGCCGATGCCGAGCGCCGCGTAGCGCTCGCGCTTGGCGCCGAGGTCTGTCCGCCAGGTGCTCGGCGAGACGATCTCCAGAACGAAGTCCGGCACCCCGGCCGGCTCCTCCCAGACCTTGTAGGTGTCGCGCTTGTGGTTGCCGGCGCCGAAGGCTACGAACAGGTCGGGGGCGACGCAGTTGCGGGGGTTGCCTTCCTCAAGGTAGACGAACAGGTCGCCGGAGACGTAGACGTCGGGTCGGGTGTGGAAGTACGTCCTCAGGGCTTCGACGAGATAGCGATACGTCCCACCCTGGTAATCCCCGTCTGGCATGGGCTGTCCGTCCGACGCCGGGTATTCAACCGGGTGGAGCGGGATCGATTCGGCCATGACCGGGTTCTCCGGGCGGATGCAACGTCGACAGACGCGTTCGGCGGGACGGTAACACAGGCAACTGACGGTCCAAAGAGGATGGCGGCGTCCATCGTGAACGACCGTGCGCTGGCGCCAAAGCGGC
This sequence comes from Candidatus Azotimanducaceae bacterium, assembly GCA_965206615.1. Classification (GTDB taxonomy): domain Bacteria; phylum Pseudomonadota; class Gammaproteobacteria; order Pseudomonadales; family Azotimanducaceae; genus VXNE01. The sequence goes on along the minus strand of CBDBKI010000005.1, from coordinate 3,847,787 downwards.
ATCGTCGATAGGGGGTGTGCGAGAACACCCCGGGTCCGCGTGCGAGATGCGCCGTCCTCGCCGGGCGTGCGTGATGGGCCCGGCGCGTGCCGTGAAGCGCCTACACCAGCAGCCGGTAGGGCGCTTCCAGGTACTCCCGCACCGTCGCCAGGAACTGCGCCGCCGGCGCGCCGTCGATCACGCGATGGTCCCAGGTGAGCGACAGCCGCATGCGGCGACGCCTGATCGGCGTATCGCCCTCCCAGCCGACGGCCTGGTAGATGCGTCCGACACCGAGGATGCCCGTCTGGGGCGCATTGAGGATCGGCGTGAAGCCGTCCACGCCGAACATGCCGAGGGACGTGACCGTGAACGTGCCGCCCTGCACGTCGTCGAGGGTGAGCGCCCCGGCCCGCGCCCGGGCGGCCAGCGCGCTGGACTCCTGCGCGATGGTCTTCAGGTCCTTGGTGGCGGCGTCGTGGATGACGGGCACGACGAGACCTTCGTCGAGCGCCACGGCCATGCCCATGTGCACGGCCTCGGAGGGCACGATGGCGTCGTCGATGAGCGCCGAGTTCATGCGCGGATGCTGCGGGAGCGCCTTCGCGGCGGCGAGCATGACGAGATCGGTATACCCCGGCCGGATGCCGTCGGCTTCCCATTCCGCGCCGAGCTGGGTGCGCAGCTTCACCGCATCGTCCATCTCGGCTTCCATGTCGAGGGTGAGCTGCGCGGAGTTCGCGAGGCTCGCGTGCATGCGCTCGGCGATCGTCCTGCGCATGCCGCGCAGGGGTTGGGGGGCGCTGGCGGCCGACGCAGCGGCCGCGGGCGCTGGCGCGGCGCTGCGTGCGGCGGCTGCCTGTTCCACGTCTTCGCGCGTGATGCGTCCCCGCGGGCCGGTGCCTTCGACGGCGCCGAGATCGATGCCGATCTCCTCCGCGAGCCGGCGGGCGGCGGGGGAGGACGGGCGTCGATCTCCCGCGGCGGGTGCGGGTGCCGCGGCGGGCGCGGGCCGCTCGGCGACGCTTGCCTCGGTTCCCGTCACCTGCAGGCCCGGCGTTGGCAACACGTCCGGAATCTCCTCGTCGGGCGCGAAGATGAAGCCGATCACGTCGCCGGGCTCCAGCATGACCCCCGGCTGCGCGATGTGCTTCACCGTGCCGGCCGTCTCGGCATCCACATCGAGGTTCACCTTCTCGGTCTCGAGGCGATAGAGCAGGGCTCCCGCGTCCACGGACTCGCCGTCGCTCACGTACCACTCTTCGACCGCCCCCTCGGTCATCGTCATCCCGACCTTGACCAGGTAGATTTCAGCCGGCATTTCGGATTCCCTCATCAGTGGGTCGGTCCACGACCCCCAGCGCCGCGCCCGCGCGCAGAACCTGTTCCACGTCTATGACCCGCGGGCCGTCGCGGCGAATCCGGAACGTCGCGCGCTGTCCCTTGCGCAGCACGCGCTCCCGTTCGCCGTCGAACGCCAGCACGCCGGGTCCCTCGATTTCCGTCGGTGTCCCGAAGCCGATACGCAGTGCGGAGGCCACGGCGAATTCATGGAACATCCCCGGTGCGATCGGAGCGCGGACGAATTCATGCGCCGGCTCGTCGGCGGATGCGAAGCGCACCACCGTGCCACCGTCCTCCGACGCCGAAACCGGGGCCAGGAGGCCGCCCACGCAGGTCATGCCCACGGCGGCGGGTGTTGCGGTCGCCAGTACGGCCAGCAGGAGCCGCTCGCCGTCGAGCAGGGCGCGGGCGCCGACGAAGCGGTCGTTGGTCACGGCCGCGTCGATCAGGGCGATGTCGTCCACCCCTCCGGAGACGCTGACGTGTATGACCTTCGCGTGGCGCGACACCCGGGAGAGCGCGATCCGGCCCGTCGCCACGGTCGCCGCGGCCATGCCCGCTACCGTCGCCTCGACGATACGGGGAAAGACGTTGTTCGTGCCCGTGGAGAGCGGGATGAGTGGCGCGTCCGGCCAGCCCTTCGCGAACGCTCGGTTGGTGCCGTCTCCGCCGAGGGTGATGACGGCTCCGCAACCCGCCGCGCGCAGTTCGGCCGCGGCCCGAGTGGTGTCGTCGGCTCGTCCGGTCAGCGGCTGCGCCACGCAGGTGCCGGCCAGGCCCGCCTCCTCGATGCCGCCCCGGGCGATGCCGTGGGTGTCGTCGAAATAGACCACCTCGCGCTGTCCGGCGGCGCGGGCGCCGATCAGGCAACGCGTGACGATGGCGCGCTTTTCCTGGTTGTCGAACACGGACGCCCGGGCTACCAGGCGACGGATGTCCTTGCCGGACGCCGGGTTCGCCAGGATGCCGAGGGGGCGCTCCGTCATGGCGCCCCGCCCCCGGTCACTTCGTTCCCTCCGGCGTACGTTCCGTCACAGGTCGAGCAGGGCGCGTACTTCGGCGACGATCTTCCCGGCGTTCGGGACGTAGCTCTTTTCGAGCGCGGGGCTGAAGGGGACCGGCGAGAACGGCGCGCCGACGCGGGCGACGGGGGCGTCGAGGTAGTCGAACGCGTGCTCCTGGATCTGCGCGGCGATCTCCCCGCCCATACCGGCGAAGCGCACCGCCTCGTGGACCACCGCCGCGCGATGGGTCTTCCGCACGGAGGCGATCACGGTATCGCTGTCGAGGGGCTGCAGGGAGCGCAGGTCGATCACCTCGACGTCCACGCCGAGTCCGGCGAGTTCCTCGGCTGCCTTGACGCTCTCGTGCACCATGCGGCTGTAGGTGACGATGGTGAAGTTCGAGCCCTCGCGGACGATGTTGGCCTCGCCGATCGGAATCTCGTAGGACTCTTCCGGGACGTGGCCCCGGAGCCCGAGCGACATCTTGTTGAGCGCCACGAACACGGGGTTGTCGTCCCGTGCGGCCGCGATGATGAGTCCCTTGGCGTCGTACGGCGTCGACGGCATGACGACCTTGAGCCCCGGCAGGTGGCAGAGCCACACCTCGAGGCTCTGGGAGTGCTGGGCCGCCATGTTCATGCCGGCGCCGGACATGGTCAGGACCGTGATCGGCAGCGTCGCCGAGCCGCCGAACATGTAGCGCATCTTGGCCATCTGGTTGGCGATCTCGTCCATGCACTCGCCCATGAAGTCCATGAACATGATGTCGATCACGGGACGCAGGCCGGTGGCCGCCGCCCCTACGCCGAGGCCGACGATGCCTTCCTCGCTGATCGGTGTGTCCACCACGCGCTGGTCGCCGAACTCCTCGAGGAGTCCGCGGTAGTAGCCGAAGACGCTGCCGGCGCCGGCCACGTCCTCCCCGGCGACGAAGGCGTCGGGTTGTTCGGTGAGCACGGTGCGTACGGCTTCGTTGATGGCGGCGACGTAGGGCAGTTCCCGCGTTTCGGTATTCGCCTGGGCTTCGGCCATGGTCATTACTCCCTGTTACGCGTAGACATCGTCGAGCAGCACGGACGGGTCCGGCAGCGGACTCGCCTCGGCGAACTCGATGCCGGCCCGCACGTCGGCGAGGGTGTCGTCGTGGACCTGCTGTGCGGCCGCGGCGTCGAGGATCTCGAGTTCCGCGAGCCGCGCCTCGAACAGCGTGATGGGGTCGCGTTGCTGCCACTCGGCGAGTTCCTCGTCGGTACGGTATTTCAGGCCCATCCCGCGCACGCCGACGTGGTCGAAGAAGCGGTAGGTCTTGCACTCGAGCAGCGTCGGCCCATGGCCGTCCCGGGCGCGCTGGATCGCTTCCCCGGCGGCTTCGTAGACGGCCACGGCATCCATGCCGTCGACCACCACGCCGGGCATGCCGTAGCCGGGCGCGCGGTCGGCGACGTCCACGATGGCCTGGTGGTTGGCCTGGGGCGTGTACTCGCCGTAGCCGTTGTTCTCGCAGACCAGGACGATCGGCAGCTTGAAGAGGGCGGCCATGTTGGCGGCCTCGTGGAACGAGCCTTCGTTGCTCGCGCCGTCGCCAAAGAAAGTCGCGGCGACGTTGCCCGCCTGCTTCGTCTTGCAGGTGAAGGCGGCGCCGACGGCGATCGGCGGTCCGGCGCCGACGATGCCGTTCGCGCCGAGCATGCCGAGCTTCATGTTGGAGATGTGCATGCTGCCGCCCTTGCCCTTGCAGTAGCCGGTCGAGCGGCCGAAGAGCTCGGCGAACATCCGGCCGAATTCACCGCCCTTGGCGATGAGGTGGCCGTGGCCCCGGTGCGTGCTGGTGATCCAGTCGTCGTTGGAGAGGTGCGTCATGACGCCCGCCGCCACGGCTTCCTGGCCCACGTAGAGATGCAGCGCACCCGGGATCTTGCCGTCTTCGGCGAGCTTGCCGGCCTCCTGTTCGAAGGTCCGGATGCGCACCATGCGGCGGTGCATGTCGAGCAGGACGTCGTCGCTCGGTTGTACGGTCACGTTGGTGTCTCCTCCCAGTGCGCGGTTATTGTGCGGGACGCGTGCGGCGATGGGTAGGCTCGCTTGCCCGGATGTTTGCCCCGGGGGCCCGACGTTCACCGAGCGCCAAAGATACCGGCGCGGACGCGGCCGGCGCAAATCCGACCCGGAGATCTGGTGCGGTGACTTGCCGGGACCTGCCTGCGTGTCGGATTCGAGCCTGGGGGAGCAGGCTCGGGGGTAACTATGAGAATAGTTCGCATTTGTATTTACAAAGAGAAGCCGCTCCGCTACGCTTGCCGTTCGACCGAGAGGCCGACCGGAGGGGGAAGCTGGACATCGTGTTCCCCATACGGACCGGACGGCGTTACTGGCGCTCCCGGGTCGGCCAACTGATATGGGTGGACCAGATCATGAACAGCGAAAAACTGGACGCATCGGAATCGCCGTCCGGCAAGTTGTCGGCGGTCTCGAGGTCCCTGCTGGCGGCAAGCCTCGCAATCGCGTTGGCGGGACCCGCAGCAGCGCAGGAAGACAACGACCGGGTCGAAGAGTTGATCGTCAACGCTACCCGGCTCCCGCGAACCATCGAAGACATTGCCGGGACCGTCTCCCTGATTACTGCGGAGGACATCGAAAGCGAATTGGCCGAGGACCTCGACGATCTGGTCCGCTTCCAACCCGGTGTTTCGATGAGCACCGCCCGCCGCGGCGGCAACGAGGGCTTCAGCATTCGAGGCATTGGCGGCAACCGTGTACTCACGGTGCTCGATGGCATTCGCAGCAACGACATCTACCACGCCGGCCCGGCTTCATACGGCAGGGACAGCATAGACACGGACAACATCAAGACCGTGGAACTGATTCGCGGCCCTGCCTCGGCCCTGTATGGCGCCGACGCCATAGGCGGGGCGGTCATTCTGACCAGCAAGGAGCCCGGGGACTATCTGGACACGGATCGGGCCGCTCTCAGTGTGCGCGCCTCCGCCGCCGATGCGGACGAGCAGTACCGCGGTGGATTCACGGCCGCGTTCCAGCTCGGCGACGTGAGCCTGCTGGCGCAATACACCCATAGGGAGTTCGCGGAACAGGAGGTGAATGGCCCCGGTAGCCTGAATCCACAGGACGGCGACTCTGACAGCCTGTTGCTGCAACTGTACTGGGACCTGTCTCCGGGCCAGCAGCTCCGACTCGGCATGGACAGTTTCGTGGAGGAGGTTGCATCGCGACTTGACTCCGACATCGGACGGTCGGTATCCAGCTCCCTGGGCCTGGACGACACCGAGCGGCTTCGCGTCGGCGTGCGCTACCGATGGCAGGCCGGGCTCGCTCTGTTCGACGATCTTGAACTCGACTTGAACGAGCAGGAGACCGATGCATCCCAATACACCGAGCAGACGCGGACAAGCTATTCCTTTCTCAATCCGCGGGATCCCCGCACGTATGGCGGCACCACCGCTCTCAGGGAATCCACGTTCGATTTCGACCAGCAGACCCTGGCGCTGAATCTGAACCTTCGCAAGACGGTCGCGACAGGTTCGTTCACGCACTCTCTTGCCTACGGCGCCAATCTCGAGGAAACCGATACGCAGCGCCCTCGCAACCGCTGCGACGAGGAGGTTGCCAGTGGTCAGACGAGCTGCCGGATCTCCGCATATCCATTCGCTGCACCGGAAGTGTTTCCGAACAAGACCGTTCCGGACACCTCCACCACGCGCTCCGGGATCTACCTGCAGGATGAAATAGCCTTCGGGAAGGGACGACTCACCTTGATCCCGGGGGCGCGCTACGACCGCTACCGGATGGAGGCCATCCCGGATCCGTCGCTGGATGGCACCGGGCAGGTCAGCTCTTACGGGTTTCCTGTCGAATCGATTGATGAAGGGGCGGCTTCCCTGAGCCTGGGCGTCCTGTACGACATGAGCGGGGTCTGGTCCCTGTTCGGCCAGTACGCCGAAGGCTATCGCCCCCCGAACTTCGCGGAAGCGAATCAGTCGTTCGTCAACCTCGGGTTTCAGTACGCGACGATACCCAATCCGGAACTGCGGGCCGAGAACAGCAAGGGGCTGGAGTTCGGATTGAGGGCAAGTCTTGCCAATGCGTTTCTGAGTGTCGCCGCCTACCAGAACCGCTACACGAACTTCATCGAAGATGCGTTTGCCGGAACCAGGGGACCGATCAGCCTGTTCCAGAACCGCAACATCGGCAAAGTCGAGATCCGCGGCGCGGAATTCAACGGGCGCTTCCTTCTGAACGAACAATGGCAGGTGCGCACGGCGCTGGCTTACGCCCGCGGCGATAACCGGACCGCGTCAACGCCGCTGGATTCGGTGGACCCTCTCACGCTGGTAGCGGGTCTCCGGTTCGACGCGGCATCGGGCCGCTGGGGCGGAGAGTTGCTGCTTACGGCAGTGGGGGAGAAGGACCGGGTTTCCACCCCGGAGAGGGTGACTGCCGACAGGTATGCCGTGGTTGACCTGGTCGGAAACTACCATGTTTCCGATTCCGTACGCTTGCGTTTCGGCGTGTTCAACCTGTTTGACGAAATCTACGCTCGCTGGATCAATATCAGCAGCCTGAACGCCGAAGCCACGGCCGCCATCGAGAACGCTCAGCAGCCCGGAACCAGTTTCCGCATCAGTCTGCACGTGGACGTCTAGTGCGCTGGGTCACACTACGCGCTGCAGTATGGGAGGACACCTTGAAAATTGATGAATCGCCGATTCGATTCGCCCACCTGATTTCGATGTGCGCGATTGCCTTGGCGCTTTCCTCGTGCGAGTCAACTGCCGTACGGGAGAGCCGGAGTTCCGGCGAAGATCCCGGTTTTGGCGTGATGGTCATGGCGCATGGGGGCAGCGAGGAGTGGAACGCGCATCTGTCGGAAGCTGTAGATCCGCTGAGGGCGCGGTATCCGGTCGAACTGGCGTTGGGTATGGCGGATGCCGGTTCCATGGAAGCGGCTGTTCGAAGGCTCGAGTCTCGAGGCGTGCGGCACGTCGGTGTGGTGCGTGTGTTCGTCTCCGGCGAAAGCTGGTATGACCGGACTCTGCAGATTCTTGGCCTTCAGGACGGCGCCCCGTTCCGGGCGGAACAGAAAGAGTCACATGCGGAAACAGCCCCCATGGGCATGCCCATGGGGTTCTGGAAAGTAGATACGGAACTGGCTTTCCACGTCAGCCTCGAGGGATTGGCCGATGCCGTGGAAATGGACGAAGTGGTGACTGCTCGCATTCGCGCACTCAGTACGGACCCGGAGAACGAAGTGGTCGCCGTCATCGCGCATGGCCCCGGCGATGACGCGGAAAACCGGCGCTGGATCGAAAAGATCACGCAGCGAGCCGGGAACGCTCTCGAACAACTGGGCTTGAGAGATATCCGCGTTTTCACCTTGCGGGAAGATTGGCCGGAAAGCAGGACCGCAGCGGAGCGGGAAATCCGGAACTACATCGCGCAGGCGAACTCCGAGGGGTTGACTCCGATCGTGGTGCCCTTCCGTGTACAGGGATTCGGGCCCTACGAGCGGGTGCTGAGCGACCTGGACTATCGGGCCGACAAACTCGGACTGTTGCCCCACCCGAATGTCGGCCTCTGGATCGCCACGCAGGCAGAACTGATGGAGGCCGAAGCCTTGGGTCGTCACTTGCGCCAGTAGCGCTACGGCGCAGACTCCTAGCCTGGCTAGGCCGGCCTTATCGTCACTTGCTCGGTCGCGCTGCGGCCGCCTTCGACGAGCAGGGCGATGCCGCCCTCGGCAAGACCGTCGTCCGTCGCCGTCAGCGCGATGTCGTCGTTGAGCCGACCGACGATCGACTCCCCGGTGACGGACAGTTCGAAGCGATACGTGGCATACAGTTCGAGCGGCGCGTCCGTTTCCGCCAGGACCGTCGTCCCGTCGAGTTCCCGGACGAGTTGCAGCCTGTTGCCATCGGTGAGCACCAGCGCGTAGTAGCGGCGCATGCCCTGCACGCGGGCGGCGATGCCGGCGCGCCGCACCATGTGCGGGGTGACGTCGGCGGACACGACGTAGTCCGTCCAGTCGCGGCTGCCGTAGAGGAGCAGCCCCGTGCCCCGGTTCTGCACCATCCGGAAACTCTCCGGGTAGCGCGGGGCGGTGTGATCGACACCGTTCACCCAGGCTCGGCGCCACATCTCGCCGCCGGTGCGGGTGAGCCGTACGTCGGGGGCGCCATCCCATGTGAGGCGGTCCAGGTACAGCGCCCCGCCCGTCTTGGCCCGCACGATCTGCAGACCCACGGCGGCGATCGGATGCCCGCCGGTATCGGGCACGCGCCAGGTGAGGTGCGCGGACCCACCGGGTTCGATCTCCTGCACGGGTCCGCGCAGGGTGACGAGTTCGTCGGTGTCGTCGAAGACGCGGATGCAGAGCGCCGTCCGGACGGAGTCCTCCGCGTCCACCCGCAGCGTGACATGGGCCTCGAGTGTCTGCCCGGGGTTGAGCGTGGGGCTCGCCATCAGCGCGTAGCCGCGGCGCTCGAAGTAGTGCGCCGTGTCGCGGGACTCGACAAAGGTGGCGGTGGTGGCGCGTGCCGTCTCGCCGTCCGCCAGCGGGTCGAAATGGATCGCGAGGCAGCGCGCGCCGTCCGAGGCCTCGCCGTTGCGGACGAAACACCGGTGTCCGCGGAAGCCCTGCACGGAACCCGGGTAGCTGAAGTGGAAGCGGGCGCCGTCCTTGGGCGGCTCATAGTCCACGTCGGCCAGTCGATGCCCGATGGACACGATCCGCGCCGTCTCGGTCGCCGCGTCGCTGATGCCGCGGCCGCTGTCGGCGCTCGGCAGGTAACAGATGTCGGCCACGGGACCGCGCCAGTCGGCGCCGCCCTCGAGCCCGTCGAGGCCGCCGCGGATGCCGAGCAGGCAGCCGAGGTTGCCGGAGTTGCAGTCCGTGTCCCAGCCGGCGGTGTTGACGATCTTCAGCGACTCTCCGAAGTCGCCGCCGCCGTGCAGGAGTGCGTGGATGATGAGGCCATGGTTCGGGACCATGTGGCAGTTGCCGCCGTAGCGGTCGTAGCCGTACTGGCCCTGGATCGAGGCGAACGTCTCGCGCCAGGCGCTGTGCTTGGCGTGCCACTCGCGGATGTCGCCGATCATGCGGTAGAGCACGCTGTCCTTCGGTATCTGGGCGACGCCGGTGTCGATCAACGTGTCGATGTCGTCCTCGACGAAGGCGAGCGCCTCCATGGCCGCCAGCACCTGGGCTCCGTAGATCGCCTCGCCGTCGTGCGAGACGCTCCCGGCGCGGCGCGCGAAGTCGGCGGCGCGCTCGGGGTCTCCCGGCGACACCATCGCCCACCCGTCGATGAAGATCTGCGCGCCGATCTGCTCGGCGACCACCTTGCCGTTCAGCGCCATCGAACCTGAGCGCGGCGCCTCGACGCCGTCGCGCAGCCGCAGATAGGCGGTGTGCTCGGTGGAGTTGCCGAGGCCGCCCCACCACAGGACGGTGCGGTTCTCGATGAGGTAGTTGAGCCAGGTCTGGCCGATCTGTGCGGGGGTGAGGCCCGGATCGCAGCCATAGTCCTCGAGCGCGCGCAGGAACGTGAACGTGCCGCTGATGTCGTCGTCGGTGACGATAAGCGGCACGCCGACCCTGTCGTGGACGTAGTAGTCGATCTCGCCGAGTTCTTCCTCGATGCGACGATTCGTCCAGCCTTCGAACGGGCGCCCGAGGTAGACCCCCACGATCTTGCCGAGCACGCCCGCGTAGACGCGCTGCTCATAGTCTTGCGGTAGCATGCGCGCCAGCATACCCAAGCTGGCACGAGAGAGGGAGCATGCCATGACCGACCCACTGCAAACTGCCTACGAGACCATGACCGCGCGCATCGGCGAGTCCGATCCGCCGACGGACTGGTTCGAAATCGACCAGCAGCGCATCGACGACTTCGCCGACGTCACGATGGACCACCAGTGGATTCACGTCGACGTGGAGCGCGCCAAGGCGGGTCCGTTCGGTGCGCCGATCGCCCACGGCCACCTGACGCTGTCGATCATGGGCCATCTGCCGCGTTCGCAGAAGTTCGAGGAAACCCGGCTCGAAGGCCAGAAGCTTGGCATCAACTACGGCTTCAACCGCGTGCGCTTCCCGGCGCCGGTTCCGGTCGGCGCGCGCCTGCGCATGCACAGCACCCTGAAGAGCGTCGAGATCAAGGGCGGCATGCTTGAGGTGATGAACGAGGTGGTCGTCGAGGTCGAGGGCCAGGACAAGCCCTGCTGCGTTGCCGAGAGTCTCGGACGGATGGTGTTCTGAGCCGCACCCGACGGGTTTATCCCGTCCCTTTCCTGCGGCCCGCACGACCCCGGGGCGGGCGACCGCGAGGGTCGCCCACGGGTTGTGTTATCCGTTCCACCACGGACTGTCCGAGAACGACCGCATGTCGATCTCGTGGGTCCACACGGAGCGGTGCTGCTGGGCAAGGTGCCAGTAGGTGTCCGCGATCCGCTCCGGCAGCATCAGGCCGTCGTGTTCCATGCCACGGGTCTCGCGCAGCTTTCTGTAGGCTTCCGGCCCGAGCATCTTGCCGAGCGTATCCGGCGCGTCCACGGCGCCGTCCACGACGATGTGCGCGACGTGTACCCCCTTCGGCCCGTACTCCGCGTTCAGGGTCTGGCAGAGCATGCGGCGGCCGCCCATGGCCGCCGCGTGCGAGTGCTGGCCCGCGTTGCCGCGCACGGCGGCGGTCGCGGAGGTGACGAGCAGCGTGCCCTGCCCGCGCTCTTCCATGAGGGGACAGACGGAGTTCGCCAGGCGGAAGAGTCCGAACGTGCCGAGCCGCCAGCCCATCTCGAAGGCCTTGTAGCTGGTGCTGCGCAGCGAGCGGTCCCCGATCTGCGCGCCGAGGTTGTAGACGGCCACTTCGATGGGACCGATCTCCGCCTCGATGGCTTCGACGCGCTGCTCGAGCGTGCCGTCCTGGACGGCGTTCAGGAGGTGGCCGGACGCCGCGCCGCCATCGTCGCGAATGGTCTGTATGAGCCTGTCGAGACCTTCCTGGTCGCTGCGGCGGCACAGCACCGCGTGATACCCCTCCCTGGCGAAACGGCGGGCCACGTTGCCGCCGATGCCGGCGCCGGCGCCGATGACGAGACAGACTGGTTGCATGTCGGGTTGATCCTTGTCGTTGGGGGTGTGGTGGCCGATAGCTTACCCGTCGGGGCCTTCGTTCGCCGCGCGGCGCATGGGCTCGTCGTTCGCGATCCGGGGTGCAGACGGGGTGTCGGGACAGGCCGCGCACGACGCGGGCACTCCCACCGCAGCGGCATACAGACGAACCATCGATCCCTCCCGTGCCCGGGTCAACGCCCGGCCGCGGCCAGCACCGCCGGAATGTAGCGCTCCCAGCCGATGGCCATGATGTGTACGCCATGGCACATGGGAGCCACCGCGCGGACGATGTCGCCCGCCATGCGCACGCTCGCCCGGGCGGGGCTCGAAGCCTGCGCAAGCTCGTCGATCAGGCCGTCGGGCACCACCACGCCCGGAATGCGCTCGGTCATGTAACGCGCCTGGCGGGCGGACTTCAGCAGGATGATGCCGGCCAGGATCGGGACGCCGTACCCCTCGCATCGCGCCATGAAACGCTCGAAGTCGCCGGGATCGTACACGGCGTTCGTCTGGAAGAACTGCGCCCCCGACTCGATCTTCGCCCCGATGCGCGCGACTTCCCTGTCGAGGTCGGGCACCGACACGTTCGCGACGGCACCCTTGTAGAAGCGCGGGTTGCTGTTGAGGGCATTGCCGGAGAGGTCGGTTCCCGCCTCGAGGCAACTCGCCGCCCTGAGGATGTCCTCGGCCCCAAGGTCGAACACCGGCTTGGCCTCGGGGTGGTCGCCTGCCGACGGCGGATCGCCCGTCATGCAGACCATGTTCTCGATCCCCAGGGCGTGTGCCGCGAGCATGTCCGCCTGGATCGCCAGCCGGTTCCGGTCGCGCCCGGCGACCTGCAGCGTCGACTCGAATCCCCGGTCGCGCAGCAGGTGCGCGACGGCGATGGGCGCCATGGTCATGCGGGAGGCGGCGGAGTCGGTCAGGTTGAAGGCCGTGACGTGGTCGCGGAGCGCCTCCGCGGCGGTGAAGACGCTCTCGAGGTCGGTGCCCTTCGGCGGGTTCAACTCTGCCGTGAGCGTGAAATCGTGCCGGGCGAGGGAATCGCAGAGGTGGCTCACGAGCCGGCTCTCGGGATGAGTTGCAGGAGGGCCGCGGTCGCATTGGGGCCTTCGCGGCGATCGGTGAGGTGGACCGCTATTCCTCGGACCACTGCGCGGCCACCCGCCCCGGAACTGGCGCCGGCAGCGTGAGGTTCCGTTGCACTTTCGCGGTATTCAATCCGCCAGGCCGATTACGAATGCAAGCGCGTTGTTCAGTTGGCCGACCTCTTGGCGGGTCAAGGATCCGATGCGCGCTCCGATGCGCCGGCGGCGAACGGTAACCGGCTTGTCGGCCATGATCTGGGACGTTGTGCGCAGGCCGTTGTCGGGAGAGGGCTCGACCGTCACGCGGAAGTCCGGCGCATCCTCCAATACGGAGGTCATCTGACAGACAATCACCGAATCGCGCTCCGACGGGAAGGCGTCGCTCTGAACGACTACGGCGGGGCGCGGTTTTCCGAAGTCGCCGGACGCCGCCACGGTGACCACGTCACCCCTCCTCATGCTCGTCGAATTGCGAGACCGCCTCGATCCAATCCAGGGCGTCCGTCTCGTTGGCAGGGTCCAGGCCCGTCACGGAGTGGGCGACGCGGGCGCGCACGGCATCCGATCTGGCATCGGGTGCGCTGATTCGGATATCGCGTCTTCCTTCGGCGCGTCGCCGTTGGCGCATGGCGCGCATCCTCTCCGCGGACGATCGGGCCACTTCGCCCTCGCTGATGACGGTGTCCGTCACATTGTAACGCGTTACGGGCGTTTGTCTCGCCGGTCGGTAGGTGGGTGCCGCGATTCCGGGTGGCACCATCGCTCGCCGGCCGTCTGTCAGACCGTGTAGGGGGTTTCGACCGGCACCGGGTCACGATGCTTGAAGTCCCGGGTATTGCGCGTGACCAGAGTCAAGCCCTGCTCAAGCGCAATCGCAGCCTGGATGGCGTCCGGCAGCTTCCAGCGGTGGGTGCGTCGCAGACGGGCGGCCAAGTCGGCGACATCGATCGTGACCGGCAGCGCGACAAACGAATCCAGGAGTTCCCGCGCCATGAACTCCGTGCCCGTGTCGAATCCGGCGAGCGTCTCGGCACGGGTGATCACGGAAATCGAACACTCGCCACCGTGGGTAGCGAGGAACTCCGATGCGGCGACAACCCCATTCAAATGATCGATGAGGATGACCGAGTCGAGCAGGTAGCGCACTAGCTAGGCTAGCTCAGGACCATTCGTCGCGAATGCGCCTCTGGTAGTCCAATCCGTCTCCGCCTTGCCAGATACCGGCAGTTCGGTCGAGCACCTGTTGGAGAGAGGGTTTGACCTGCTCGCGAGCCTGAAATGCACGCACCGCCTGCCGAACCAACTCGGTCATCGCGACACCGCGCAAGGCTGCCTGTTGGTCCAGCCAAGCCTTCTGGTCCGCGTCCAGATTGATTACCGTACGGGGCATTTGATTACCCGATATCGCTCATGACACGAAACGATATCACAGTTGGCTCGCTGCTCAGCCCGGACTCTTCGCGAACTTCGGCGAGTCCGGCGACGTCTCCGCCCACGGCTGCCCGCTCGCCGTCCAGAAGTGCATCGCGGGGGTCAGCCAGCTCGGGTCGTCGAGGGACGCCGCCTTCAGGACGGTCATGGCCGAGTTGACCGACAGTTCGGAGAGGAGCGGCGTGCCGCAGGTGGGGCAGAACCTGCGCGTCACCTGGTTGCCGCTGTCGGTGTCCACGGTGTAGCCCGCCGGCTCGCCCTCGAGTGCGAGGGCGTCCGTCGGAACGCCCACGAGGGTCGAGTACGCCCCGCCCGAGGCGTACTGGCAGTCGCGGCAGTGGCAGTGGCCCGTGAACAGGGGCTCCGCGGAGCAGGTGTAACGGATCTGTCCGCAGCGGCAGCCGCCGCTGAATTCGCTTGCCATCGGGTGTCCCCTGTCCTGTGTGTCGGTGCGGGGATTGTACGCGTGGCAGCGCGTCGGGGAACGCCGCGGAGCGTGCGGTTCGGGTCAGGCGGTGCGTGCCGCGCCCTGCCTCGGGATCGTCGTGGTGTGGTACGGATCCAGCGTGTCGATGGCCGCTTCCGGCTCGCCCCGTCGCCACTCGAACAGGCGCACCGTCACGGCGTCCGATGTGATGTCGAGCAGGGTGAACCCGTTTTTTTCGCGTACGGCCGCTGCGTCCTCGACCTCGAGGCCGGTGGCGGTCACCGGCGGCGTCCCACGCCCGCGAGACGGCCAGCCCCGCCCGGTGCCGAGCGGCCCGGTCAGGACGGCGTGGACCGGGTTGGTGGCCAGGTCGAGCTCGTGGCTGCGCAGGATGCGGGCGTGTCCTGTGGCGTGCAGATCCCCCGACAGGACGATCCCGGCGCGTTCGCGTTGGCCGGCCAGGCTTGCCAGCAACCGCTGATGTTGCAGGAACCATCCGCGTTGCCAGAAGAACTTCCTGCGTGCCGTGGTGAGCCGGAACTGCTGCTGGCCGTCCGCGCGAATCTGCGAGATGGCCGTGTCGCCCTCGCCGACGTCCGCCACGTCCGGGTACCACTCGCGCCACTTGCCGGCGGTCCAGCCGAAGGGATGCGAGGGCACGTGGAAGAGGTGGCGCACGCGCTGGTCGGCCGTGCGCGCGGCGAGCCAGGCTTCGGCCTCCGGCGGCACCAGCCCGGCGACGTCGCCCTTCAGCGACAGGAAGCGGGCACAGTCGTAGATCAGCGCCTCCGCCAGGTTGCCGTAACGGAAGGTCCCGAAGCTCTCGGAGATGCCCGGGCCGCGGTCGCCGGCGCCCGACCCGGACATCAGCGTCGGCCGTGCCGGATCCGGCAGGAACTCGGGCATGAAGAGATCGCGGGTGAAACGTCCGAACGAGAGTTGGTACGCATGCGGCGGCAGGGTCACGAACCGGTCCGTGGCCTCGTCGTTCTCGAAATAGTCGTGGTCGTCGTTGACGAAGTAGCTTGGCGTCGAGCGCAGCATGGTGCCGTAGAGTTCCGCGAACTGCGGCTCGACCGCGGTCTTGATGGCCGCCTCGTTGGAGGTGCCCTTCGCCGGCCGGCCGCGGTCGAGGGATCCTGTGCTGGCATACCAGGCACCGGCCGTCTCGCGGATGTCCGCGCGGCGCGAATCGAGTTGTGTGCGCTGGTCCCAGTAGAGGTGGTCGCCGATGGCGATCAGGGCGTCGGGGGCGAACGACAGCGCGCGGGCCAGCAGACGCCGCCGCAGGGCGAGGGACAGGAACGGCTGCTCGGCGGCCGGAAAGCCCGGGTAGGCGGGATGGCCGCCGGCGCACGTGTACGCCAGCAGCCGCACGGACTCCGGCTGCGCGTCCGGGGCGGGATAGGTGCGCAGGGGCCACGGGTCGGTGAGCGGTGCGTCCGCCGCGTCGACCAGCTGCAGCGTGTACTGCCGGTCCGGCTCCAGTCCGTGCGCGTCGAACGCGAAATAGCGGCTCTCGGAGTCTGTCGTGCGGGCGGCTACGCGTGCCTCGCCGATACGCAGGAACGGCGGCCGGCGGGCGTTGCGGAACGAGCACTTGACGACGACGCGCTCGTGGTTGGCGGTCGGCACGAGGTGCGCGAGATCTCCTTGTCGCCAGCCGTCCTCCGCGTACACCCTCGTTGTGCCGCCGAGCCCGGCGAGGCTGACCGCCGCGCCGGTTCGGAAAAAGTCGCGCCGTGTCCATCGTGCCATCGTCATACCCCCTCGGTTTCTTTCGCTGCGGCGCGTTGCCGCCGGATCTCTTCCTGCACTTCCAGCACCTTCTCCTCCGTCAGCGGATATTTCCACAGAAGCGGCATCGCGACAAACTTGAAGACCGCCGGAATCACGGAATAGAGGCAGGCGAGCCAGATCAGCGCGGTCCAGGTATTGGGGTTGTGCAGCGGATCGGCGTTCGCGTTGAAGCCGAAGTAGACCGCGGACGTGGTGCCGATGAAGATCCCGACCGCGTAGGCCAGCTTCTTCACCATCGACCAGATCGCGAAGTACGCGCCGGCCCGCTGCTCGCCGGTCTGGGCCGTGTCGACGTCCACCACGTCCGCCGCCATCGCGTTCGGCAGCGCGGCGAGCGCGCCGATGGACGAGCCCTTCAGGCACATCACCAGGATGAAGAGGAAGAACTTGCCGGTATCGATGCCCTCGAAATAGCCGACCACGCCGGCGTGCATGTCACCGGGCAGGAAGCTGAAGAGCACCGGGATCGCGAAGGCGTGGAACCACTCGTTCGGCGCGATGGCGATGAGCGGGATGAAGCAGGACCACAGCGAATACCAGCCGATCGCCCACATCGTCGCGCGGTGCTTGCCCACCTTGCGCGACAGCCAGAACCAGAACGGCACCGCCGCGATCTGGCTGATGAAGTAGGGCGCGAGGTAGAGACCGTAGAGCTCCCCGGCGAGCAGCACGTGCTTGACGAAGTAGAACGAGAGGCTGTTCGTCATTGCCGCGCCGAGGGTCGAGAAGAGGAAGATGACCACCAGCATCATGTACGGGCGGTTGCCGCGCACGTACTTGAGGCCTTCCCGGATCGGGATGCGGCGCCTCGCCGTTTCCCGCACGGGGTACTCCGGCACCGAGATCATGGCGTTCGAGACGAACACGAACATCATCGCGGCCATGCCGAGGGACAGGAAATAGACGGCATCCGACGGCTTCGTGTAACCGAAGAAGAGGATGACCGCCGGCGTGAACGCCGAGATCAGCGAACCGCCGACGCCGAAGCCTTCGCGCCAACTGAATATCAGCGTGCGCTCGTGGTAGGTGCGTCCGAGTTCGGCCCCCCAGGCGTAGTAGGGGAGGTCCTTGATGGTCGAGCCGAGGTACGCGAGCGCGACCGTGGCCAACAGGTACGGGTAACCCCAGTTGAAGGTGAACCCGAGCATGGTGACGTCCGAGAACTCCCACGGCGGCACGAACAGCAGGTAGATGCCGACGATGTAGATCGGCGCGCCGGCGAGGACGAACGGCTTGCGCCGGCCCCAGCGCGTCCGCAGCCGGTCGGACATGTAGCCGATGACCGGGTCGGTGATCACGTCCGTCAGGCGCGACAGCATGATGATCGTGCCGACGGCGGCGAGTTGCAGCCCGAAGCCGTCCGAGTCCGCGTAGAGCGGCGGCAGGTAGACGGCCATCGGCAGGCCGGCGAGGGCCAGCGGCGCCGACGGCGCGGCATACGATGCCAGCTTGAACCGGGAGAGCGTCGCGGGGCGCTCGCTGCCGTCGGCGGACCCGCCCGTCGCTGCCGTTGCGTCGGCGATGACTCAGCTCACGTCTCAGCTCACGTCGAACACGCGGGCGAAGTTCCCGGAGTAAAACTTGTCATGTACGTCCGCCGGGAGGTCCGCAAGGCTCGTCTCGAACCGTCCCATCGGGTTGCGACCGCCCTCGGCGTGGGGGTAGTCGCTGGAGAACAGGTAGACGTCCGGGTTGGACTGGCGGATCAGGCTCCCGACGTCCTCGTAGACGAACGGCGTGAACGCGAACTGCTCGGCAAGCTGCTCGCTCGGCTTGCGGGTGAACGCGGCGATTTCCGGCTCGGTGCGCCGCCAGATGTCGTGAATCCAGTCGAGGCGCTGCAGCAACGCCGGCACGTAGCCGGCGCCGAGTTCCACCGCCGCGCCGGTCAGTCCCGGGAAGCGCTCGAAGACGCCGTCGAGCAGCAGGATGCTGACGAAGCGCTCGGGCCCGTGGTGCAGCGCCGTCATGTCCTTGCCGCGCACGTTCTCGCCGCCGCCCATCCAGTCCGTGGGCCCCGGCCGGCCGGTGTTCATCCAGACGGGATCGATCTGCAGCGCGTCGCCGCCGACGTGCAGCACGAAGGGCACGCGGGCTTCGGCCAGGCGCGCCCAGAAGGGGTCGAGGTCGTTGTGGCCCGGAGAGCGGCCGCCGCAGTCGCGATGCGGGATCCAGACCGCCCTGAGACCGAGCTTCAGCAGCCGTTCGAGTTCCCCGACGGCGCGCTCGGGGTCATCGAGGGCCACCGCGCCGACGCCCATCAGGCGCTCGTCGGCGCCGGTGAATCCGTGCATCGCCCGGTTGTGCAGGGTGGCGTTGCGGTACCGCTCGTCGATGTCGAGGGCGGTGTCGAAGACCGGCCCCGTGGAGAACGTCGCGAAGACGAGCTGTCGGTCGAAGCCAAGCAGGTCGAGGGCCGTGGAGCGCTCGCCGGGATCGAATGCGCCGAGCGCTTCGTACATCTTCGGTCCGCGCAGCAGTTCGTCGCCCCGGGCGATGAGTTCCTCGCGATAGCTGTCGCTGTGGCCGCCGGACGCCACCAGCCTGGCGACGAGGTCGTCCGCCACGGTACCGGAACTGAAGGAGAGGTCGGGCACGGCATCGCGTTCCGTGGGGTCCGCGTAGGCCCTCAGGTGGTCCGGCAGTTCCATGAGGTGGCTGTCCGCGTCGTAGCACGTGCGGCCGCTGGCGTAGGTCATGACTCCCTCCCCGTTTGCGCTGCATGGCCGGTGGGACGCCGAACGCGTGCCGCCACGGCCCGGACCCCGGCCTTGTTCGTCAGCCGGGTGCCCGATCGAGAATGCTGGCCGATGGTGCCGAGGAAAGGCCCTGCGTGCAAGCGGCCTCCGGCCGGGGGTTACAATCGCCCGGATGCAGCGAACGGTCTTCCGCAACGTACGGGTCTGGGACGGAGTGTCGGACGGCTATGCCGATGCCGATCTCCTGGCCGTCGAGGACGGCCGCATCACCGCTGTCGGCGGGGCTGCCGACGTGCCGGAAGCCGACTACCGCGACCTCTCCGGCCTCACCGTCATCCCGGGCCTGATCGATGCCCACGTCCACATGACGCTGGATCCTTCGCTGCGCACGCCGGATGCGCAACTGGCCGTGCCGGACGACGAACTGGTCCCCGGCATGGACCGCTGGGCGGAAGCCATGGTGCGCGCCGGCATCACCACTGCGCGCGATCTCGGCGGCGGCAAGTGGCTGGAACTCGCCTTGCGCGACCGCATCGCGGCGGGGCAGGCGGGACCGCGGCTCCTGTGCGCCGGCCAGCCGGTGACTTCGATCGGCGGACATTGCCACTTCTGGGGCGGCGAAGCGTGCGATGCGAGCGCTGCCGAGACCGTTATCGAACGCCAGGCGGAGCACGGCGTCGATCTCATCAAGATCATGGCGACGGGGGGCAACCTGACGGCAGGGTCGTCGCCGCGCAAGGCCCAGTACGATGCGGACACGACGCGCGAGATCGTCGAGCATGCCCGGCGGCGCGGGTACGATGTCGCCGCCCACTGCCACGGTACCGAAGGGATCGCCCACGCGGCCCGGGGCGGCGTCGTGACCATCGAGCACTGCTCCTGGCTCGGTGACGACGGCGCCCGCTCCGGCTACGATCCCGAGGTCGCGGCGGACATCGCGGCCCTGGGCGTGTGGGTATCCCCGACGATCAACGCGGGCTGGAAGCGCTTTGCGAAGAACGAGAAGTTCGAGCGGGCGGTGCAGGGTACGTTCGCGCGGATGCGGAAAGCGGGGGTGCGGCTGATCGCGTCGACGGACGCGGGGATTCCGAACGTGCGTCACGAGGACCTGGCGCGGGCCCTGCCGGTGTTCGCGCACTACGCCGGGCTGACCCCGGTGGAAGTGCTGCGCAGCGCGACGTCGGACTGTGCCGTGGCCATCGGGCTCGGCGCGGTCACCGGCCGCATCGCGGCCGGATTCGCGGCGGACCTGGTGTTCGTCGAGGGCGACCCCCTGGCCGATGTCGCAGTGCTGGAGTCCCCGGCGTTTGTCGTTGCCGGGGGCCGCGAGTATTCGTAGGGGACGGGCTTGTCTTGCGCCAGGGTGTCGGGTGCGGTCTGGCGTCCGTCGTTCGAAACGCTACCATTGCGGAGCCGTCGGAGAGGAAGAATCGTATGAGCTTCAGACAGGAAACGCGCGCGTGGCTCGAGGACAACTGCCCGCCGAGCATCCGCACTCCCATGGCGGAGAACGAATTTCCCGGCGGCGGTCGTCGCGCGCGGTACCGCAACCCGGAGACCAGGCTGTGGCTCGACCGCATGGGGGAGCGCGGCTGGACGGCCCCGATGTGGCCGGGCGAGTACGGCGGCGGCGGGCTGACGAAGGACGAGGCGGGCGTGCTCTCCGCAGAACTGCGACGCATCCGGGCGCGCACGCCCCTGGCCGGCATGGGGCTGTCGATGATCGGCCCGGCGCTGCTCGAGTTCGGCTCCCCCGAACAGTGCGCGGAGCACCTCCCGAAGATCGTTCGCGGGGACATCTGGTGGTGCCAGGGGTACAGCGAACCGGGCTCCGGCTCGGACCTCGCCGGCCTGCGCACCCGCGCGGAGGAGGACGGCGACGACTACATCGTCAATGGCTCGAAGATCTGGACGTCCGGCGCGAACAACGCGGACTGGATCTTCTGCCTGGTGCGTACGGATCCCAACGCCTCGAAGCACGACGGCATCACGTTCATCCTCTTCGACATGGCGTCACCGGGCGTCACCGTCAAGCCGATCCCGCTCATCAGCGGCGCCTCGCCCTTTTGCGAGACGTTCTTCGACAACGTCCGCGTGCCCAGGAAGAACGTCGTCAGCGAACCGGGCAAGGGCTGGACCGTCGCGAAGCGCCTGCTGCAGTACGAACGCACGTCCATCGGCGGCGGCATGGGTTTCGGTGCGCGCGAGGCGACGATCCCCGAGGTGGCCCGGCAGTACGCCGGCGAGAACGACGGCCGCATCGCGGACCCGGCGCTGCGCGCACGGGTGCTGCAGCACGCCATGAACGAGCGCGTGTTCGGCCTGACCGTGCGCCGCAACGGCGAGGAGATGCAGAGCGGCAGGGCGCCGACCTTCGCCTCGTCGTTCTTCAAGTACTATGGCACCGAGCACAACAAGAACCGTTATGACCTGCTCATGTCCATGATGGGTACGCGGGCTCTGGGCTGGTCGGGCGAGGGCTTCGAGGGACGGGAACTCGGCACCACGCGGCAGTGGCTGCGCTCGAAGGCCAACTCCATCGAGGGCGGCACCTCGGAGGTGCAACTGAACATCGTCGCGAAGCGCATCCTGGGGCTGCCCGACTGACGGGACCCCTGGGGACGTAGCGCAGGGCCGCTGATCCATGGCGCGGGGAACCGCGCAACGCAAGAGGAGATATCGATGAAGAAGATCCGACGCATGCTGGTCGGCGCATTGGCCGGGCTCGGCCTGTCCGTCGCCGCGGCCGACGACGTGATGACGCTCGATCAGCTGCTCGCAGCGTTCGAATGGAACTTCGACACGGCCGAGATCGAGACGCAGCAGGTCGGCGACGGTCTCTACGTGCTGTTCGGCCTCGGCGGCAACATCGCCGTGTCCATCGGCGCGGACGGTGTGCTCATCGTGGACGACCAGTTCCCGGAGATGATCCCCAAGGTCAACGCCGCGATCGAGGCGCTCGGGGGAGGATCGGTGGACTATGCGGTCAATACGCATTGGCACTTCGACCACGCCGAGGGGAACCTCGCGCTCGGCCCGGCCGGGACGAAGATCGTCGCGCACTCGAACGCCCGCGCGGACATGGCGCAGGGCGGCATCATCAACCTCGTGGCGATGCAGTACGGCCAGCCGGCCTACCCGGCGGACGCGCTGCCGACGATCACCTTCGACGACCGCATGCAGTTCCACTACAACGGCGAGCAGATCGACCTGGTGCATGCCGGCCCGGCCCATACCACCGGCGACACGGCCGTGATCTTCGGCAACCACAAGGCCGTGCACTTCGGCGACGTGTTCAACAACACGGGCTATCCCTTTATCGACGCGGACAGCGGCGGCGAGATCAACGGCATGATCGCGTTCTGCCAGGCGATCCTGGACGAGTTGCCGAAGGATGCGATCGTGATCCCGGGGCACGGCGAGATCACGGACTACGCGACCCTTGAGGCCTATATCGCGATGCTGACGACGGTGCGCGACCGCGTGGCCGCCGGGATTGCGGAAGGCAAGTCCCTCGAAGAGGTGGAAGCCGGCAATCCGACCGCGGGCTTCGAGGAAGCGTACGGCGATGTGGCGGCTTCCCTCGGGTTCGTGAACCGGGTCTACACCAGCCTCACGAAGTGATCGCCCGTGTTGCGGCGCTACGAATGGTCGCGCCGCTCCACTTCGTCCATCCAGCGGCGGTGTCCGTCGGGGTCGAGGATCATCGACGAGAAGTAGAGCAGCAACTCGCGGTGCGTCTTGCTGAGCCGGGCCTGATCCATCGCCCGCTCCCCGGCGCGGCTCGAGACGAAACGGAAGCAGTCCTTGATGGCCTCCTCGCTGCCGAGTACGTCGCGCGCCCGGGCGTTGATGACGCCGTGCACGCGCTCGAGGTCGGCCACCTCGATGCCGGCCGCGTCCGGATTCATGACGATATTGGCCCACACCGTGGCGAGCAGGATCCGGTAGACCTCCTTGTCGACGAAGGCGTCGGCCACGCGGGAGCGCTGCTCGACCTCGTCGAGAATGGCGGCGAAACGCGCCCGAAACCGATCCTCGGTCATGCCGGGCCCACCATCGGTGGCGCCGTCGGTGGCACGGGCAGAGTCGAGCGCGCGGCGCGGCGGGGCAGGCGTGCGGGGTTCACGCCCGGGATATTACGCGATTGGTCGTCGGGCGGTCAGCGGCCGGGAGCTTGTCCGGCGTCGGACTGCCACTCGGCGCGGTCGGGGTAGACGTTCGTGTTCCAGGGTCTCTCCTTCGATCCCGTGCGTCTGCCCGAGGCGGCGCAGCGCCGGCGCGAAGAGGTGCGGGCGTTCGTCGCCGGGCACATGCCGGCCGATTACCTGCCGAACTCGGACTTCAACGAAGGCCACAGCCCCGCGTTCACGCGGGAACTCGGCCGGCGCGGCTGGATCGGCATGACGTGGCCGAAGCAATACGGCGGCGGCGAGCGGAGCTTCTTCGAACGCTACGTCGTGACGGAGGAGTTGCTGGCGGCCGGCGCGCCGGTGAGCGCCCACTGGATCGCGGATCGCCAGAGCGGACCGCTGCTGCTGCGCTACGGCAGCGAGGCGCAACGCGCGCGCTACCTGCCCGGGATTGCCCGCGGCGAGACGTACTTCTCCATCGGCATGAGCGAGCCGGACAGCGGCTCGGACCTCGCGTCCGTCTCCACGCGGGCCGAGGCGGTGCAGGGCGGCTGGCTGGTCAACGGCACCAAGGTCTGGACCACGGACGCGCACCGCAACCACTACATGGTGACGCTGGTGCGCACGGAACCGCCCGGCGAGAACCGCCACGCCGGGCTCTCGCAGCTGATCGTGGACCTGCACGGGGAGGGCGTGACGGTACGCCCCATCCGCAACATCGCCGGCGGGGAGGACTTCAACGAGGTGGTGTTCGAGGACTGCTTCGTCGCTGACGAGGACGTCGTCGGCACCCCGGGCAACGGCTGGGAGCAGGTGACGAGCGAACTCTCCTACGAACGCAGCGGACCGGAGCGGTTCCTGTCCGCGTTTCGCGTGTTCGTCGAGTTCGTCCGCGCCGCGGGGCCGGAGCCGGACCCCGCGACGGCGGCCCTGATCGGCCGCATCGCGAGCCACATCATGACCCTGCGCAAGATGTCGATGTCGGTGGCCGGCATGTTGCAGGACGGCAAGAACCCCGCTGTCGAGGCAGCGCTCGTCAAGGAACTCGGCAACAACTTCGAAAAGCTCGCGCCGGAACTCATGCGCCTCGCGGCGCCGGCGACGTCGAGCACCGCCGCGGGCACGTCGCTGCGCCGTTCGTTCGAGCAGACGCTGCTGCACTCGCCGTCCTTCACCCTGCGGGGCGGCACGCGGGAAATCCTGCGCGGCGTGATCGCGCGGGGCCTGGGCCTGCGCTGATGGACCCGCTCCTGGCGGACACCGCCGAGCGCATCTTTCGCGATCGCTGCGACAAGCCGCTGCTCGATGCGGCGGAGGCCGGAGCGTTTCCGGAGGCGCTGTGGGCCGTCTTCACCGAAGCCGGGCTACACCAGGTCGGCACCGTTGCGTCCGGAACCGACCTTGCGGATCTGTTCGGCCTCCTGCAGGTGGCGGGGCGCCACGCGGCGCCGCTGGCGCTCGCGGAGGCCCTGCTCGCGAACCGTCTCCTGGCGAACGGTTCGTCCGGCGATGACGACGCCGGGCTCGCGACCATAGCAACGGACGGTGTGGCGCCCTGGGGCCGCCGTGCGGAGGTGGTCGTGCAGATGGAGACGGGCGCGGTGCTGACCGCGTTCGAGTGCGAGCCGTCCACCAATCTCGCCGGCGAGCCGCGTGACCGCATCGTGGGGGGCACCGAGCGCGGTGTGCGCGCGAGCGTGGCCGACCTGCCGGAACTGCTGGCCCTGTCGCGCGTGGCCCTCATGTCCGGCGCCCTCGCGCGGGTGCTCGACATGGCCATCGGCTACGCGACGGAACGCCGCCAGTTCGGCCGACCGCTGTCGAAGTTCCAGGCGATCCAGCACAACCTCGCCGTGCTGGCGGGGGAGACGGCCGCGGCACAACGCGCGGCGGACGGCGCCATCGATGCGCTGGGCTCGGAGCCCTTCGCGGACCAGGTGGCCGCGGCCAAGTCGCGTGTGGGCGAGGCCGCCGGAGTCGCCGCCGAGATCGCCCACCAGGTGCATGGTGCGATGGGATTCACCCACGAGCATACGCTGCACCACTTCACGCGGCGTCTCTGGGCCTGGCGCGACGAACACGGCACGGAGAGCGTCTGGCAGGCGCGTCTCGGCGCCCGCATTGCGGGTGGCGGGGCCGATGCGCTCTGGGAGTTCATCACCTCGGCCGACCGGTAGCGCCCGAGCCTGTTGTCGGCCCCGGTGACGGAGCGTTTTCCTACGCCAACGGCAGACTTCGCCCCTTCTGCGCCAAAGTCACCTTGCCCGAAACTCTCCCTGATTACGTGCGTCAGGGAGACAGGGACGTTGGAAGCGCAGACATTCCTCAAGCGGCACTCGCCGCGCATGATCAGGATCACGAAGGACACGTCGCCGCAGTTGCTCGGCAACCGCCGGATCGCACGGTTCCTGGATCGGCTGCACCGGGACTTCGAGACCGTGGAGGACAAGCCCGGCAAGCGAGACCCGCTGCCAGGCGAGGACGTCTTCTGGTGGTGCGTCACGATCCTGGAGGAGTTGACGGAGATAGTCCGTCCAGGGAGCATCAAGGAGCCCTACGTCCTGATGATGCTGGACCAGCTACGCTCCATGGGGCCGCGGCTCGAGAACGGCGAGCCCCTGCCACGGGAGTTCCAGATCCACTGGTTCGACGACGGGGAAGAGGACGACTTCGTGAAGGAGTGGAACGAGTGGGAGGAAAGCCGGCTCGGCCGCGATGGGGACGACGCCCCCGACCCGTCAGACCCGTAGGGGCCGCCCTTGTGGCGTCCCGTCTCGAATCGGTGCGGCGTCATGCAGGTCGTGCCCATCCGGCAACAGCCCTGCTGTCGGGCGTCCGTGTCTTGATGTCACGGTCGATCAAATGGTGAGATCGTGATGATGGGTCAGGGCGCCGCGCAGGCGAAGCTCGCCTCGTCGTCCTGGGCCCCGGCACCGTCGTACTGCGCGAGCTTGGGATACGGACACAGCGGCCGCGTGAAGCTGGGGCTCCTGCCCGTTCGGGCTTCCGCGCCATTTGCTGGAACGTCACGCGCGCACGTACACTGCGGCGTGGAGGAACTCGCGCGCGATCACCCAACGGAGGTCACCCATGCCCAGCACATCACACCAAGGCCATGTCGACGCCGATGCCAGCGTGGAAGATCCCTCTGTATCGGAGGACGAAGAGACGCCCAACGAAGTACGCTACGAGATATCCAGCTACGGAGCGGACTATCCAGTCGACGGATTGGTCAAACGTCTTGATCAGGATGACATCTTCATACCTTCATTTCAACGGGACTTTGTGTGGAGACTACCGCAGGCATCTCGGTTCATTGAGTCGCTACTGCTAGGTTTACCCGTCCCCGCGATCTTCCTGTCCAAGGAGCCTGACAGTGGCCGGCTATTGGTTATTGATGGGCAGCAACGACTAAAGTCTCTGCAGTTCTTCTATAGTGGCCTTTTCAAGGGGCGTGAGTTCAAGTTGCACGGGGTCACGCAAGAGCTTGAAGGTAGGTCATACAAGACCTTGGATACGGAGGACAGACGACGTTTGGACGATGCGATATTGCACGCGATCATAGTTCGCCAAGAGAATCTTCAAGATAACGATAGCAGCATCTATATGGTTTTCGAGCGCCTCAACACGACGAGCACAGCATTGAGTCCGCAGGAAATCCGGGCGTGCGTCTATCACGGACCGTTCAACGACTATCTGGGAGACGTCAACGAGAACGTGCATTGGCGAGAGATTTTTGGGAGCCTCAGTCCCCGGCAGAAGGATCGAGAGCTTCTATTGCGATTCTATGCCCTGTACCTGGATGCAGAGTCATACAAGACACCCATGAAGGTCTTTCTGAACAACTTCATGGACAAAAACCAGCGTTTGCAGGAGTACGATCGAGATTGTTTGGACAACGCCTTCGTGCCAACTGTCGAGTTGATCAATAGAACTATTGGACCTGCAGCGTTTCGGCCGCAACGCGCGCTGAACACGGCTGTCACGGATGCATTGCTTGTGGGTGTCGCCAGTCGGCTTGAGGCGGGGGAGGTAGGTGATCTGGAAGGGTTCAAGGAGGCGACTATGTCTGTGTTGCACGACGAGAGCTTCAAGCAGCTCTACACGTCGGATACAACGGATGCAGGGAAGATTCGAGAGCGAATCGACCGCGTGCGTGCGGCCATCTCGTCGGTCGCCTGAGCGGTGGCGGCATACTCTTGGCACTCTGAGCGTCAGAGGCTGGAAAATCGGATTGAGAGGCTCACGAGACAGGCGCACGATGCGGACGATGATGAGTTGCGTGCGGAGCTGGCGAAATACCTCTGCATTCTCGTCGCTAGTTTGATTGAGATGCGTTGCGGTGAGTGTGCCTACCGATATGCAGCTACCCAGTCGTCACCTCGGATCGCGGCTTTTGTATCGGCGCGGGTAAGGCGGACACCCAGATCCTCTTGCAACGCCATCCGCGATATGTTCAAGGAGTTTGACCCGGATCGTGCGGAGCGCTGGTTGACTGGGCTACCGGATGACCAGCGCGATGCCGTGGATAGCATCAGAAGTAATAGAAACCAGCTCGCACACGGTCGGTATATCGGGCTGTCTCTAGGTCAGTTGACGGCGTACAAGCGGCGAGCGGATCAAGCGATCTCGGCCCTGTCTCGACAGTTCCCAGAGTCTTGATGGAGCCTCATAGCTACACTGTGGGGCGGGTTTCGGGCGAGGCGCGAGGGTGCAAACGGGTTGCGGACTCTTCTGGGTGGAAGCCACGGCATTTCTCGAGCGGCACACGCCGCGCATGATCAGGATCGCGAAGGACACCTCGCCGGCGTTGCTCGGCAACCGCCGCGTCGCGCGGTTTCTCGAGCGGCTGCAGCGGGATTTCGACACCGTGGAGGACAGGCCCGGCAAGCGCCCGCCGCTGCCGGGCGAGGACGTCTTCTGGTGGTGCGTGACGATCCTCGAGGAGCTGACCGAGATTCGCCGATCGAGCAGCGTGACCGAACCGTACGTCTTCATGATGCTGGATCAGATGCGCTCCATGGGCCCGCGCCTCGAGAACGGCGAACCGCTGCCGCCGGAGTTCCAGATCCACTGGTTCGACGAGGATCCGATCGAGGACGATTGGACCCCGCGCGCGGATGACGGGTCGGATTGAGAAGCGCCCCGTGACCCTGTGGGGGCGGTGTTAGCATTCAGGCGAGGAAGTCGGTGGAACTCGAAGAGCGGCGTCGGTCGCTGGAACTGGAACGGCTGGAAGCGGAGACGGAAAAGCTGTGGACAGAGTCAGACCGCATGAAGTTGAGCAACAACCTGGACAAGATCCGGATCGCACTCGCAGGCGGCGGAACCCTGGCGGCCGTCCTGGCGGGGCTGAAGGTTCTGGGTTGGCTCGGCGCCGGGTGATGTTCGAGCGATACGAGTACGTGTCGGAGAACGTCCGGTTCGAGCGGGACTGGTGGCAGCTCGTCAAATACGGCCTTCTCCTGCCGCTCATACCGGGCGCCCCCATCGCCATCGCGTTCTGGATCTGGGTCTTCTGATGGGTTTTCTGACAGGCACCGCCGCCGGTCGCGGGACCGGCGGCGGAGGCTGCCGCGTCAAGGCGCCGCGCAGCCGAAACTCGCCGCGTTGTCCGGATCGCCGCTGCCGTCGTACTGGGCCAACTCGGGATAGGGGCAAAGTGGCCGCGTGAAACGGTGCGCCTGCCCGGTCTGCGCCTGCGCATCGAGGTGGTCCATGGCGACCGGCCCGGGATGCGTGGCCACGATCCGCTCCGGCGCCTGGCCGTCTTCGCGCCACTTGACGATCGGATCCGTGTAGTCCGCCTGCCACGCGCCGGGTCCGCCGGCGCAGTGCACCATGCCCGGGATCGTGAACATGCGGAAGAAGTCCGCGGTCGCCTCGGCGCCGCCCATGGCCTCTTCGACGGATTCGAGATAGGCGATTGCCCGCTGCGGCCGCAGGGGGAAGTCGTTCCAGCCCTGGTAGATCAGCAGCTTACCGCCCCGGTCGCGGAACTCGGAGAGGTCCGCCGTGCGCAGGTCCATGGGCGTGAACGGGTCGGTGAGCCGGCCGTGGTCGGCGACCGGGTCGAACGTCTCCAGCTCGAACGTGGGGTCGTGCCGCATCAGGAATGTGAGCATCTCGGGAACGAGGTCGCCGACGATCGTCGCGCCGCCGGCGAGAGTCTCGTTCGGCAGGATCCAGCCGCCCCAGTCTCCCGCGGCCTCGGCGCCGGGGGGGACGCCCGGAGACAGCACGTTGCCGTCGGCGTCCGTCATGTCGGCGTAGATGAAGCGTGCCGTCTCCGCCTGTCCGGCCGAAAGGCAGCCTTCGCTCTCGCCCTCCGCGCAGGTCAGCGCATCGACGTCCACCGCGCATGAGCGCGGGTCGTTGATCACGCCGTCCTCGATCCCGTCCATGGCGTCGCAGGCGTTGCGCGAGGCGTCGTCGAGAACCTGCAGCGCGGCGCGGTCCAGCGGATGCGCCGCCTGCTTGCGGCCGACGGCGACCATCCACGGCACGAACTCCTGGTAGCGGAACGCGGGCGCCCCCGCGATGATGCCGTCGTAGTCGTCGGGGAAGCGCGCCGCTTCGAGCATCGCGGCCCGCCCGCCGTTGGAGCACCCCTTGAGGTAGGAATGCTCGACGTCGCGGCCGTAGTACCGGGCGATGACCCGCTTGGATGCCTCCGTGGCGAGGTGGACGCCCCGGTAGGCATAGTCGAGCAGCGCCTCGGGCTGCTTCATGAAGGCGTTGCCCTCGGCGAGTTCGTGGCCCGTGTCGGTAGACGCCTGGGCGAAGCCGCGGGCCAGGAGGCTCGTGGTGTCGCCGATGACGCCGGCGAGCCCGCCGACCGCCTCGAACATGAGGCGTCCGC
This sequence comes from Candidatus Azotimanducaceae bacterium, assembly GCA_965206615.1. Taxonomy (GTDB): domain Bacteria; phylum Pseudomonadota; class Gammaproteobacteria; order Pseudomonadales; family Azotimanducaceae; genus VXNE01. Next base: position 3,817,896 of record CBDBKI010000005.1, on the reverse strand, counting down.
TCCACTCCTCGGGCAGGGTCACCTCGAAGCGGATCGCGCGGTTGATCACGCCGCGGACGCGGCAGTGGGCGGGCAGGTCGTCCGTCGCCGCGACGGAGATGCCGGGCTCGATCGCATGGTGGACATCGGTCATCCGGTAGAGGTCCCGGCAGGAGTTGGCGTCGGGCGCCGCCGCCGTCACGGCGGCCGCGCACAGCAACGCGACCCCGGCGGGAAGCCGCACCAGGAGCTTGCGCCGTCGGAGTTTCGCGCCAGCGAAACTCCGAACGCGACAGTCAGGGCGCGCCAGTGTGGAACGTGCGTTGTTTCTCACTCTCGATCTCCTTGTTGGCGTCGGCGGATCAGGGTACGGCGCAGCGGAAGCTGCTCTCGTGATCCGGGTCTCCCTCTCCGCGGTAGAGCCCGAGCTGCGGGTACACGCACAGGGGCCGCGTGAACTCCCGGGAGGCTTCAGGCTCCCTGCTCGGGTTCAGGTGGAACATAGGCGTCGGCTCGGCGGGGTGCGTGGCAACGAGGCGCTCGGGGGCCTCGCCCTCTTCGGTCCACTTGACGATCGGGTCCACGTAGTTCGTCTGCCAGGGACCCGGCCCACCGGCGCAGTGCACCATGCCCGGAACCATGAAGAGCCGGAAGAAGTCCCCTGTCTGCCCGGGGCCGCCCGTCGCCTCGTCGAGGGCGGCCAGGTAGTCGAAGGCGCGCCCCGGACGCAGGGGGAAGTCGTTCCAGCCCTGGTACATCAGTAGCTTGCCGCCGCGCGCCCGAAAGTCCGCCAGATCCCCGGTCGTGTCGAGGGGCGCCACTGCATCCGCGACAACCGCGTGGTCGCGGATGGGGTCGAATTCGGCTACGTCGAAGGACGGATCGTGGCGCATGAGGAGGCCCACCATCTCCCGCAGGGTGTCGCCTATGCTGGCCGCCGGCCCGCCACCGAGCAGCCACAGTCCCCAGTCGCCGAAGGACTCGGCGCCGGGTGGCACGCCGGGGGCGAGGACGTTGCCCTCGTCATCGACCATGTCGCCGTAGATGAAACGGGCGGTCTCGGCCTGCCCGGCCGTCAGGCAGCTCTCGCTCTCTCCCTCGCCGCAGACGAGCGGGTCGACATCGACCTTGCAGCCCCGCGGGTCGTTGATCACGCCGTCCTCGACTCCGTCCAGGGCGTCGCAGGCGGCGCGCGACGCATCGTCGAGCACGGTGAAGGCTTCCTTGGTGAGCGGATGCGCGTCCTGCAGGTTGTGCACCGCCACCATCCACGGCAGGAACTCGCGGAAGTGGAACAGGGGCGCCCCGGCGATGATGCCGTCATAGTCGGCGGGGAAACGCTCGGCTTCGAGGAGCGCGGCGCGGCCGCCGTTCGAACACCCCCGCAGGTAAGCGTGGTCGATCTCGCGGCCGTAGTACTGCGCGATGATGCGCTTGGACGCCTGGGTTGCCAGGTGTACGCCGCGGTAGGCGTAGTCGAGCAGGGCCTCGGGCTGCCCGAGATACGCGTTGCCTTCCTCGATCTCGTGGCCGGTGTCCGTGGAGGCCATGGCGAAACCCCGTGGCAGCAGGGTCGTCGTGTCGCCGATCGTCCCGGCAGCCCCGCCGACGGCGGTGAACATCATGCGGCCGTTCCAGTCCTCCGGCAGCGTCACCTCGAAGCGGATGGCGCGATTGACGACGCCGCGTACCCGGCAGTGGGCCGGCAGCGTGTCCGTCGCGGCGACGGAGATCCCCGGCTCGATGGCGTGCGAGACATCCGTCATGCGGTACAGCTTGTGGCAACGGTCCGCGTTCCCGGCTGCCGGCATGGCTGCCATTGCCGCGATGAGCGCAGTTCCCGTCCAGCGGGCGTACGGCGTTCCCATGGTTTTCTCCCCTGGTTGGTGGCGCCGAGCATACACAACCGCCCCATGGCCTGCCGGCCGCCGGGCGCCGATCAGGACGTCAGGGTAGGGCGCAGCGGAAGCTGCCTTCGTCGTCCGGGTCCCCCTCGCCACGGTACAGTCCGAGCTTCGGATACACGCACAGGGGCCGGGTGAAGGCCCGCGACGGTTCCGGCGGCTTGCTCGGATTCAGGTGCGGCAGCGCGATGGCTTCCGCCGGGTGGGTGGCCACGATGCGCTCGGGTGCTGTGCCCTGTTCCGTCCACTGCACGATCGGGTCCACGTAGTCCGCCTGCCAGGGACCCGGGCCGCCGGCGCAGTGCAACATGCCGGGGACCATGAAGAGCCGGAAGAACTCCGCCGCCTGCTCCGGGCCGCCGGCCGCCGCTTCGAGCGCGGCCAGGTAGTCGAAGGCGCGCCCCGGACGCAGCGGGAAGTCGTTCCAGCCCTGGTACATCAGGATCTTGCCCCCGCGGGCGCGAAACTCGGTGAGATCCGCCGTCGAGTCGTATGCCGCCAGGGCGTTGCCGATCCGCGCGCGGTCGCGCACCGGGTCGAACTGCGCCGCATCGAAGGTCGGGTCGTGGCGCATGTGGATGGCCAGGTTGTCCCGCAGGGTGTTGGCCAACCCGCCCGGCACGACCTCTCCGCCCAGCAGCCACGATCCCCAGTCGCCCTGGGACTCGGCGCCGGGCGGCACGCCGGGGGACAGTACATTGCCGTCCGCGTCGACCATGTCGCCATAGATGAAACGCGCGGTTTCGGCCTGTCCGGCCGTCAGGCAACCCTGTTCCTGCCCCTGCGTGCAGACGAGCGCATCCACATCGACCTCGCAGAGGCGCGGGTCGTTGATCACCGCGTCCTCGACGCCGTCGCTGGCGTCGCAGGCCGCGCGCGACGCGTCGTCGAGCACCGTAAAGGCGTCCTTGTCGAGTGGGTGCGCTTCCTGGAGCTCGTGTACGGCGAGGATCCACGGGAGGAACTCGTGGAGCCGGAACACGGGCGCTCCCGCGATGATCCCGTCGTAGTCCTCGGGGAAGCGCTCGGCCTCCATCAGGGCGGCGCGGCCGCCGTTCGAGCAGCCCTTGAGGTAGGACCGATCGATCTCGCGGCCGTAGTAGTGCGCGATGACGCGTTTCGATGCCAGGGTCGCCAGGTGCACGCCCCGGTAGGCGTTGTCGAGCCGCGCCTCGGGTTGTCCGAGATAGTCGTTGCCGTCCTCGCGTTCGTGGCCGGTGTCGGTGGAGGCCATGGCGAACCCGCGCGCGAGCAGGCTCGTGGTATCGCCTATGAACCCGGCGCTGCCGCCGACGGTGCTGAACATCAGGCGGCCGTTCCAGTCGCCGGGGAGCGTGACCTCGAAGCGGATCGCGCGGTTGACGACACCGCGGACGCGGCAATGGGCCGGCAGCGCGTCCGTCGCAGCGACGGAGATGCCGGGCTCGATGGCGTGCGAGAGATCCGTCAGGCGGTACAGCTTGTGGCAGCTCTGCTCGTCAGCCGCCGCCGTCGGCAAAACGGTCAACAGCGCGATCAGCCCGATCCACCCTGCGCGTGGCGTTCCCATGGCTCTCTCCCCCGGAATGGCCGCGCCGAGGATACAGGACCGGCCGGGCGCGTGATCAGGCGCCGTCGCGACCGCCGGCCGGAAGCGCTTCGGAGCCCGGCGTCCAGAGGCTCTTCGCGTCGCGCAGCCCCTGCTGCCGGTAGAGCTTCGCATAGTGGCCGTCCGCGGCGAGCAGCGTCGCGTGGTTTCCGGTCTCCACGATGCGTCCGCCGTCGATCACGACGATGCGCGTGGCGTTGCGGATCGTCGACAGGCGGTGCGCGATGACGAAGCTGATGCGTCCCATGAGCACGCGCCGGAGTCCGTCCTGGATGTGCATTTCGGTCTCCGTGTCCACGGAAGACGTCGCTTCGTCCATGACCAGGATCTGCGGGTCCGCGAGGATCGCCCGGGCGAACGAGACGAGCTGCTTCTGTCCGGCGGAGAGGCGGCTGCCGCCCTCGCCGACCTCCGTCTGGTAGCCCTCCGGCAGCGCCATGATGAAGTCGTGCGCGCCGGCGATGCGTGCGGCGATGACCACCTCGTCGTCGGGCGCATCCGGGCGTCCGTAGCGGATGTTCTCGAGGATCGGTCCGCTGAAGACGTGGGCGTTCTGCAGCACCATGCCGAGGCTCGACTGCAGCCAGTGCAGGCTCCGCTTGCGGTAGTCGATGCCGTCGATCAGCACCTGTCCGGTGGTCGGCTCGTAGAAGCGGCAGATCACGTTCACCAGCGTGCTCTTGCCGCCGCCGGTGGGGCCGACGACGGCGATCGTTTCGTCCGCGTTCACCGTCAGGTCGATGTGCTCGAGTACCGGCGGACCGGACTCGTAGGCGAAGCCCACGTTGACGAGTTCGATGCGTGAAATGCGGGCGGGGCCGCCGTCGAACGCCACGTGCTCGCGGCGCGGGGCGTCCTGCTGCGCCGAGATCGCCTCGAGCACGTCCTCGGAGTCCCGAATCGTCGCCTCCGCGTCGATCAGGCTCAGCACCCGCTCCGCCGACGCCTGCGCCATCTGCATCTCGGCGAACCAGTAGCCCATCGTCTCCACCGGCTCGAAGAAGTGGCGTGCGTAGGCGAGGAACGCGACCAGGGTGCCCACCATGAGCGGCGCGACGTAGACGTCCATGCCGCCGACCAGCAGCACCAGCCCCATCGAGAGACTCGCGAGCGTCGTCACGATCGGCAGGTAGATCGCGGCGAGCGTCAGGTTGGTGACGGAGGCCCGATACATCGTGCCGGTCAGGCCCTGGAACTCGCCGAGGTTCTCCCGTTCGCGCACGAACGCCTTGCTCGTCAGCACGCCCATGATGGCCTCGTTGTAGGAGCCCGTGATGCGCGAGTTGGCGCGCCGCACCTGCCGCGCACTGGTCAGGATGTTGCGCCGGAACTTGACGGACACCCAGTACAGGACCGGCAGGATAGCGAGCACGACGAACGCGAGCTGCCACTGCATCACGAGCATGGCCCCGGCGATGCCGACCATCGTGGTGCTGCCCCAGATGAAGTCCATGAATCCCCAGGCCAGGATGTTCGAGAGCCGCTCGCAGTCCGACGTCATGCGCGCCATGAGCCAGCCAACGGGCCGGTGGTCGTAGAACGAGAACGACAGCCGTTGCAGGTTGGCGAAGGCTTCCTCGCGGATGTCGTGGCTGAGGAACGCGCGAATCTTGCCGGCGATCGCCACGAAACCCGCCACCGATACCGCGAGCACTGCCGTACAGGCGAGATAGAGCAGCCCCCACAGGATCAGGTCGGCGTCTGCTCCGTGGGCCTGGATATCGTCGACCACCCACTTGGTGATGAGCGGGAAGGTCACCTCGGCGATGGCCGTTGCGAAGCTGAACGCCGCCAGTGCCGCGAGATCGCGCTTGTGCGGCAGGGTGTAGGAGAACAGACGGCGCCAGAGGTGCGTCTGCATGCGCGACGCAAGGGTCTGATCGTCGAACCCGTCGCGGTAGAGTTCGTCGTCGTAGTGATCCATCATCCTTGCTCCTGCGCCTGCCGTCTGGCGCTGCGCGCGGCCGTGGCAGCTTCGGCGTCCCGCAAGTCCGCATCGATCGAGGCCTGCAGCGCCCCCTGGATCTCGCACAGGCGACGGTACGGTCCGAGTTCGCGCGCGAGCGTCTCGTGGGGACCCTCCTGCACGAGCCGGCCGCGGTCGAGGACCAGAATGCGGTCCGTGTGCGCGACGGTGGACAGCCGGTGCGCGACGACGATGGTCGTGTGGCGTCCGCGGCGCCGGTCCAGGGCATCGAGGATGCGGCGCTCGGTCCCCGTGTCGACGGCGGACAGCGAGTCGTCCAGTATCAACACCGGCGGGTCCTTGACCAGCGCGCGGGCGAGGGCGACCCGCTGCCGCTGTCCACCGGAAAGGGTGACGCCCCGTTCGCCCACCATGGCGGCGTAACCGTCGGGGAAAGCCGCGATGGCGTTGTGTACGGCCGCGTCCCGGGAGGCTTCCACCAGTTCCTCGAAACGCGCGTCGGGCCGCGCCACGCGCAGGTTCTCCTCGATGCTGCGCGAGAACAGGAAGGGGTCCTGCAGGACGACGCCGAACTGGTTGCGCAGCCACTTGCGGTCGACGCTGTTGATCTCGAGGTCGTCGAGGAACACCTGGCCGCCCTGGTACGGATACAGCCGCAACAACGCGCGTATGAGGCTCGACTTGCCGGAGCCGGGCGCCCCGACCAGACCCACGGTCTCGCCGGCTTCGATGCGGAACGACAGGTCGCGCAGCACGGGGCGTTCGGGCGTGTACGCGAACTGAACGTGCTCGACCCGGATCGCGCCACGGGCGCGCCGCCGGCGCGGCGTAGCTTCGGTGGACTCCTCCGGGGTGGTCAGGATGTGATCGATGCGGCCGAGCGCGACCACCGCCTTGCCGGTGTCGGTCAGTACACGCCCGAGTTGCCGCACGGGCCAGGTCACCATGCCGACGACCGTGAGAAAGGCGAACAGGTCGCCGATGCTGAGGCGCCCGTCGAGGATGAAGTACGCCCCGGCGACGAGCACGATGCCGACCTGACCGAGCGCAAACAGGTCTGCCGCCCCGTAGTAGATTCCCATCAACCGCGCGAGACGCGTGTGGTTGTCGCGAAACGCGCGGATCCTCCTGCCGAAGCGCTGTTCTTCGCGTTCCTGCTGAGCGAAGGCGCGCACGACGCGGATGCCGGTCAGGTTCTCCTGCAGGACCGCCGTCATCTCGCCCTCCGAACGGTCCGTCTCCTCGAAAACATGTGTGATCTTCGAGAAGAACACATAGGCGCCGACGGCGAGGATTGGCAGCAGGCAGATGGAGAACCAGGCGAGGTCCGCATTCAGCCAGAACAGGATCGGGAGCACCGTCAGGACGAGCATGCTCGCGCGCCCGATCTCGACGACGTCGGTGGACAGGAACACCCGCAGCGTCTCGACGTCGGAGCTGCAGCGCTGCACGAGGTCGCCGGTGTCGGCGGAGTCGAAGAACTCCGCCCGCAGGTGATGCAGCCGCCGGAACAGCTCTTCGCGCAGGCGCATGCAGATCGCCTCCGACGCCATCGCCGTCCAGCGACCGCGCAGGTAGAGGAAGAAGCCGCCGACGGCCGTGACCAGGATGCCCGCGATGGCGGAGACGGCGAGGTAGGCGAGGTATCCGTCCGCGCCGGCCACCCGGTCGGCCGCCGCGACGAGCACGGGGGCGCCGAGCGCCAGGTTGCGCTCGTGCACCACGTCGATCGCGTACTTGGCGATGAGCGGCGCACCGAACATCAGTACGTTCGTGACCGCCATCGCGACGATCGCGCCCGAGTATCTTGTGCGTTGTCCCCGGGCGATGGCCCAGAGGCTGGTTCCTTCCTGCATGGTGTTCCCGTCCAGCGAGCAGGGTTGCCCCGGGAGCCCTCAGCCCGGGGAGCGCGAGGGGTTACCCCTCGCACGAATGAGCGGGTTCCGGAATAGTCAGGAACTGTTGGGGAAGCCCGCTCGATGATGGAGAGCGGGCCGGGAGTCGCGTGGACTCAGCTACCGCTCACCGAGGAGTTGGAGGCAAGGTCTTTCATGCGCATCGGTCATCCCCGATGTTGGGTGGCGAGGAGGCGGCATGTTACCGCCCGGCAGGTAAAAGGCAAGGGGTCAAACGCCCCACGGCGCGCGAATTGTAGGGGACGGGCTTGTCCCGTCCCGTCTCGAATTCGTGCACGGTGCCGACACGGGCGACGACAAGCGTCGCCCCTGCGAGTCCCGTGCCGAATCAGCCGCGCAGGAAGACCGGGGCATCGTCGAGGGCGGACGTCCCTGTACGATATACGCGAATGGGACTATCGTATAGGCAGGGCCGAGAGACACGGGAGTCCGAAATGACCGAGAGCATCACCACACACCACGCCGACGACCCGGCGGCCGAGGTCGCCGCCACGTTCCACCGCGATGGAGCGGTGATCGTCGCCAACCTGGTCTCGGCGGAGACCATGGACACACTCACGGCGGACCTGCCCTTCGACGACCGCACGAAGGTAGGGAACGAGTTCATCGGCGGGTCCGACAATCGGTCCATCGGCGCCGTCCTGCATGCGAACCCGGAGATCTGCGAAACCCTGCTGCTCAACGAGCGCGTGCTGGAAGTCGCGGATCGGATCCTGCGGCCCGAGAAGCCGATGGCCGCGTCCTCGAAGTCCAGCCCGCGTGCGAAGCCGCGGTTCGAGAGGTCCGACGACGGCTGCGTGCAGATCATGAGCGCCGCCGCGCCGCCGGAAGAAGGCCCGTACTGCCATCACTACCGGGTGGGCGCGTCCGTGTCGCTGCAGGCCCGCGGCGGGGGTGCGGTACAGCTCCTGCACCGGGAGATGTCCATCTACGAACCGTTCGTGGAGCACAGTCCGACCACCCGGGACCTCATCTTCAACGTGATGTGGGCCGGCACCGACTTCACCGCGGAGAACGGCGCGACGCGGGTGGTTCCCGGCAGCCATCGCTGGCCGGCGGAGCGGGTCGCCAACGAGAGCGAGGTGGCCCAGGCCGTGATGCCGAAGGGATCGGCGCTTTTCTGGCATTGCAGGGCGCTGCACGGGCTCGCGGCCAGCACCAGCAAGGTGAGGCGCACCGGGATCTTCCATTCGTTCGTCGTCAACTGGCTTGCCCAGGAGGAGAACCAGTACGTGGCCTTCCCGTCGGAGGACGCCGCCCGTCTCTCGGGGCCGGCGCGGCAGCTCCTTGGCTACCGGTCGAGCGACACGGTCGGATGGGTCAAGGGCCGCCAGTCGGCCGACCTCCTGGCGGAGGGTCTGAGCGGCCCGCTGGAACTCCGAAAACGGTCGGAACGGATCGACGAAGTCGCCTAACGCCCGCCGTCTGTGGGGGACGGGCTTGTCCCGTCCCGTCTTGAACTCATGCAAGGCCGGGACCGGGCTTGTCCCGTCCCGTCTCGAGTCACTCATTGAGGCTGGGACGGGAACCCGCGAGCCGCCCCCACGCTTGCATGGCGCTCTCAAGGTGGCTATGTTGGCGTCTTTGCCCCCTGGCCGCATACGATGATTCGAGCGAACATCTCTGAACTGAGGAACGGCTTGAGCGCATACCTGCGCCGAGTCCGGAGGGGTGAGTCGGTCCTCATTCTGGACCGCAAAGTGCCGGTGGCGTGCCTCACTCCTGTCGATGGAGGGACCGGCGTGCGCCAGGAGCGTAGCTCCTACGCCGTTGGTGAGCAGGAAGACAGGGCGCTGGAGGATGAGGCGCGACTGGCCCGCCTCGAAGCTGCGGGTTTGGTGTCGCGGCCGAAGGCGTCGGGCAGTCCTCTGGAGACCGTGCTCGGATGGGAGCCTCTACCCGGCGTGGGGTTGGTCGAGGCCGTCCTCGCAAACCGCCGCGAGGACGACGAAAAAGGCTACCGGTGAACTTTTGGGACAGCTCGGCGATCGTCGCACTGATCGCCGAGGAGCCGCTTGCTCCGACCGCGCAGGATCTTCTCGAGGCGGACCCGCTGATGGTGGTCTGGTGGGGCACTCTGGTGGAGTGCGTGGCTGCGGCCGCGCGCAAGGAACGTGAACGAGGTCGCCACGCCGGTCCGGCCCGCGGCGGACGTTCTGCGTCGCCTTGACGAGCTTGCAGGGAGGTGGCGCGAGGTACAGCCGGGGCAGCGCATCAGGGCGCTCGCGCGGCGGCTCGTTCGCGTGCATCCACTCGCGGCGGCAGATGCACTGCAGCTCGCGGCGGCGGTTGCCCTGGCTGAGGACGAGCCCGCCGGGGTGGGGTTCGTCTCGTTCGATGCCAGGTTGAATGCGGCAGCGTCGCGCGAAGGTTTCAGGCTGCCCACGTTGAGGTCGGCGGCGGGCACCCCAAAGGACTGACACGCTCGCTCCCTGTGCCGCCCTTCCGCTGCGTTGCGGCGCAATCCCTGTCAGCCCGCTCGTCCTTCGACAATCAGTTCCGCGACCCGCGCCCCGTGACTGCTCTGCAGGAAGTGCCCGGCGTCCGGTATGCCGTCGAACCGCGCGCCCATGCGCTCGGCCCAGGTACGTCCCCACGCCTCGGTGAACACGTCGTCCGTGCATCCCCAGATGAAGTGCACGCCCTTCTCCCAGCCGAGCAGCGTGCGGTAGTGCAATGTCTGCGCCGCCGCATTGCCGTTGTCCGGGCTGCTGACCGGTATGGATAGCGGAAACCGGCGCATGCCGTTGTAGCCGGCGTCGGGCAGTCCCCGATAAGGAGCCGAAAAACCCCGGTAGACATCCGCGGCCTTGCCGGTCAATGCGGGTGTCTTTCCCCCGACGATGGCCCCGAACACCGTCTCGCGGTCGGCGAGGCCCCCTGAGAACAGCAGCAGCATGCCGACGTCCGGCTCGGCGCGATGGAAGATGCCGCCCTCGTGCCAGTTCCGGTTCCAGTTGCGGATCGCCTCCGAATACTCGTACCCGGGATGATCCAGCCAGGTGTTCATGATGACCAGGTGGTCGAAGCGATCGGGCATCATCGCCGCCTGGGCGAGGCCGGTGGGACCGCCCCAGTCCTGCGTGACGACCGTGATGTTGCGCAGGTCGAGGGCGGTGATGAGCGAGGTGAGGATCTCGGTGTGCCGCGCGATCGTGTACCAGTGGATGTCGGTCGGCTTGTCGGAGCGACCGAAGCCCATGTGATCCGGCGCGATGCAGCGGTATCCGGCGGCGACCAGGGGCGGGATCATGTCCCGGTAGAGATACGCCCAGGTCGGCATGCCGTGCAGCAGCAGCATGACCGGGCCGTCCCGCGGACCTTCGTCCACGTAGTGCATGCGCAGGTCCTGCCAGGTGTGGTAGTGGGGTGCGTAGTCGAAGTCGGGGAGATCCTGGAAGTTCTCCTCGGCGGTCCTCACGAAGTCGGTCATGCCTGCTTCTCCAGTGAATGCGGTGTCCGTGCCCCGTGACGGAGCCTGGCCCGAAGGTCAACCCAGGTTGACGATCATCTTGCCGGTGTTGACGCCGGTGAACAGGCCGATGAAGGCCTCCCCGGCGCGCTCGATGCCTTCGAACGTCGTCTCCCGGTAGTGCAGTTCCCCGCTCGTGATCCAGGCCGCCATGTCGCGCGCGAAGTCCGTGCGCAGGTGCTCGAAGTTCGACACGATGAAACCGCGCAGGGTGAGCCCGAGACCGATGGCCATGGCGAGGTTGTTCGGGCCGGGGACCGGTGCGGTGGCGTTGTACTGGGAGATCATGCCGCACAGCGGGATGCGGCCGTTCGGGCGCATGCACATGATCGCGGCCTGGAGGTGGTCTCCGCCGACGTTGTCGAAGTACACGTCGATGCCGTCCGGCGCCGCTGCCTGGAGTTGCCGGAGCAGGTTGCCTTCGCGGTAGTCGATGGCGTGGTCGAAGCCGAGGTCTTCGGTCAGGTGGGTGGTCTTCTCCGCGCCTCCGGCGCTGCCGATCACCCTGCACCCCTTGATGCGCGCGATCTGCCCCACCGCGCTGCCGACGGCGCCCGCGGCGCCGGAGACGAACACCGTCTCGCCTTCCTGCAGTGCCCCGACCTCGAGCAGCCCGGCGTAGGCCGTCATGCCGGGCATGCCGAGGACCCCGAGATAGGCGGAAGGGGGCGCCTCGAGGTTGCCGAGCCGTCGGAGCTGCGCGCCGCGGGCGACGAACGCTTCGCGCCAGCCGAAAGACGACTGGACGTGGTCGCCCACCGGGAGGTTCGGGTCGTTGGACCGGGTCACGCGGCCGATGGCGCCGCCGGTCAGCGTCTCGCCGATCTGGAACGGCGGCACGTAGGACTTGCGGTCCCACATGCGGCCGCGCATGTAGGGGTCGACGCTCATGCACACGTTCTCGACGAGGACTTCGCCGGCGCCGGGCTCCGGAAGTTCGACCTCCGTGAGCTGGAAGTCGTCGGGGGTAGGGGTGCCGATGGGGCGGTTCTTCAGGCTGACTGCGCGGCTCAACATGGGTGCTGTCCTCGGGCGGTGCGTGGAAAAGGGCGCCATATTACTGCGTTGCGCAAGGCAGGTGCGGTGACGCGAAGCATGGACGCGGGTCAGCGGATCCCGGCGTCTCCGTACTCGGCCGCGACGAGTTCGAAGGCCAACTGCGGCAGCAGGCCGAGCACGGCAAGGGCGCGATCCTCCGGCAGGGAGATATGGGTCGCGTCGAGCCGGACCTGGTCCCAGGTCGGGTCCACCGCCCGCCACTGGCCCGCGACGGCCACCTCGTTCCAGCTGTGCAACGCGAACCTCGCGCGGTCGGCATCGTAGGCGAGCCCCGTGACGGTACGTGCCGGAAGGCCGAGCGCCCGCGCCATGGTGGTGAGGAGGTCCGCGTACTCGGTGCAGTCGCCGCGCCGGGTCCGCAGCGTGTCCGCCACGGTCTGGACCGCGTCGCGCTCCACGTATTCCACGTACCGGTGTACGAACGCCACGAGTGCGTCGAGCCGGTCCGAGGGGGCGTGGGCGTCGCGTACCGCACGGGCGGCGAGCCGCTCGATAGCCGGGCTGTCGGCAGGCAGGGAAGGCGTGGAGCGGGATAGCGGCGCCCGCTCCTCGGCTCGCACCCGGCGGTCCGTTGCGCCGCGCGTCGTGAGCAGCCACTGCCCGTTGCCGTCCGGCCTGAGCGCAGGCCAGGCGCGGATGTCCGCGTCGCCCGGAGCATGGACCCGCAGCGTGAGCGATGTCAGTTCCCGGGGCGTGGCCAGTGGCGCGTCCAGGGGTACGGCGTAGCGCACCGGGACCGCGGCGGCTGGTGTGGCCCGCCAGGCGGCGGCTTCCTCGGGTCCGCCGACCCGCTCCATGGAGAAGACGCCGGCTAGGTCGAAGTGCAGCGGGGCCAGATTGGCGTCGAGTTGCACTTCGGTATCTCCGAGCGGCGAGGCCTGCCGCATCCGGTAGCCGGCATCGTTGCGGCCCGCCAGGCGCCAGTTTTCGCGGTCGAGTTCGAGCCGCCCGAGGTCGATGGACCGGGTCATGATCTGCGCGCCGGCCGGAGGCCCCTCGGCAAGCCAGGACTCGAGGGCGACATAGTCCACGAGCCCGTAGTCCCAGGTGAGATCCCTGCTCTGCCCGGCGGCGCTGCCGCGCAGCCTGCCGTCTTGACGCTCGACGAGGACGCGTACCCTGGCGTCGCCGTTCGAGAAGAGGTGGGTCGCCTGCCGCAACGCGTGGTCTGGCGCCCCGTCGAACGACAGCGTGTCGGCGATATGCACCTCGCCGCCCGTGCCCAGGTCAAAGCGGAGTGCCGTCTCGAAGCGGTAGCCGTCGCGGGAGCGAGCCCCTCGCGAGACGTACTCCCCCACGGCCCGGCCGTGCAGTTCGACGCGGTACCAGCGCTCGCCAAGGAGGCCGGACGCCACGCTCTCGACCGGGGTCGGGCCGCCGGTCCAGAGCGCCACGACGACGGCGAGCGCCGCAGCCCCCGCGAATACGAAGCGCAGTGCGGTGGACGGTGCGGTAGAGAGCATCGCGGGATTGTATTACTCCGGCGGGCGGCGCCGGTGGCGGCCCCGGGTTCAGACCAGGAGTTTCTCGCTCCGAAACCGCCATCCGGCTGCCCACGTGCACAGGGCGCCGGCCGCGATCGTGCTCACCGCCGACAGCGCGACGTGCGTCGGGTCGACGTGATCGCCCTTCATCAGGGCCGTGACCAGCAGGTGTTGCGACAGGCCGGGGACCAGCATCAGCGGCACGGATGCCTGCAGTGGATTGAGGAAGGCAAGCAGGACGGGCAGGGGCGGGATCATCATCGCGATGCTCGTGTATGTCTGCGCTTCCCGGAAGGTCTTGGTGAACGATGCCACGACCGTCAGCAAGCCGGCGCCGAGAACGGTGAAGGGCAGCATGGCCGCATAGATGCCAAGGCACACCATGGGCGTCAGGTTCGTCGTCAGGCCGACCCTGGCGAGCGGCATGAACTGGACCGCGGCGGCGAACGCGGCGACGGCCAACGCCAGGGAGACGGCCATGAAGCCGGCGGCCGTCACCACCTTGCCGACTACCAGGGCGCCGCGCGAGACGGGCAGGGTCAGGAGCGGTTCCAGGGAGCCGCGCTCACGCTCGCCGGCGGTGGCGTCGATCGCCACCTGCAGACCCCCGATCAGCATCGCGAACAGCAGGAAGTACGTCATCATCCCGAAGAGCATCGCGGATCTCCCCGACGGCGTGGAGAGATCGTCCAGCAGCACCGCGAACGGCCGTGCGAGGCGCGGGTCGATGCCGCGCAGCTGCAGACGCTGCATGCCGATCGTCGCGGCGTACTGGTTGATCGCCGAGCGCAGACGCTGCCCTGGAGCCTGCGCGTTGGGGTTCGACTGGTCGATGACGATCCAGAGGCGCGCCGGAGCGCCGTCGCGCAATGCCGCGGCGAAGCCTTCGTCGACGACGAGACCCAGCGGAATCTCCCCGGAGCGAACCGCCGCCCGCAAGGCGTCTGGCTCGTCGAAACGGTCCCCGTCGGCGTCGATGAGGTGGTGGCGCAGGTAACCCATGAGATTGTCGGCCTGCGCGCCGCCCACCATCGGCACTTGCAGGGGCTCGGAGGGCTCGTCCACCTGCCGGTCGATGGTGAACGAGACGATGATCCCGAACAGCACGGGACCGAACAGCGGGCCGAACAGGAGCGCAGTCGCGAGGGCGCGCCGCTCGCGGAGGCTGTCGGTGAGTTCCTTGCTGAAGACGAGGACGGCTTTGTTCAACGGTCTGTCCGGGGTATGCCTATTGCGGCGCGGGTCGGGCGGTGCCAATGGCGTGCACGAAGGCGTCCTCGAGATCGTCGCAGCCCGTTGTCGCGCGGATCTGATCCGGAGTGCCGGCGGCGGCGACCGTGCCGTGGGCGAGAATGACGATGTGATCGCAGAGGGCCGCCACCTCCTGCATGACGTGGCTCGACAGCAGTACGCAGCAGCCGGCGTCCCGCCGCGCCCGAACGACGCCCCGGAGCGCGCGCGTCGCCATGACGTCGAGGCCGTTGGTCGGTTCGTCCAGCACCAGCGTGCCCGGGTCGTGGACGAGGGCGCGCGCCAGGGCGACCCGGATGCGCTCGCCCTGGGAGAAGCCCTTGGTGCGGCGGTCGGCAATGTCCCCGATGTGCAGCATGGCGATCACGCGTTCAACCGCGGCCGCGCGGTTGCCTGCCTCGACTCCTTGCAGGGCCGCGTAGTAGGCGATGTTCTCCCGCGCCGTCAGGTTGGCGTAGAGGGCGGCGTTGTGCGGCAACACTCCCATCCGCGCCCGCACGCGCACGGGGTCCCGGGCAGCGTCGATGCCGTCGATGCTCGCGGTGCCCCCGTCGGCCTTCAGGATCGTGCACAGGATGCGCAATGCCGTCGACTTGCCGGCGCCGTTCGGGCCGAGCAGCCCGGTGATGCGGCCGTCGGCGGCGTCGAACGAGGCGCCGGCGAGCGCCTGCACGGCGCCGAAGCGCTTGGCCAGATGGCGTACTTCGATCATGGCGCCGGCCCCAGTGGCGAAGTGAGCAACGGGAACGGCCGCATGCGCTGCGCGCAGTCGACGTCGAGGCCGGTCGGGTCCGCCGAGTCCACGAAATCCGCCATGATCCGTGGCGCGCATCCGGACGCGAGCATGCCGTGGCCCTGTCCCGGCCCCAGCAACTCGGCGTGGCGGGTCAGTCCCTCGGCGGCGAGGTCGACGTAGCGGGGCGGGGTGATGGGGTCTCGCTCTCCCGACAGGAAGAGCACCGGCACGTCGCTCGACACCACCTCCTTGAAATCCGCGTCGATGGGTCCGCGGGGCCAGCGTTCGCAGACACGCGCGAGCACCTCCAGGAACGCGGTGCCCAGGTACGTGGCCGCTTGCGCTGCCCGATCGATCTCACCGAAGAACGGCACGTCCTCCGTGCAGATGATGGCGTAGTTCAATCCGACGGCGAGGTCCTCGACCCCGGTGGCGGCGAGGTACGCCTGGGTGACGAGTGGCTCGTAGTTGCCGCCGTACGCCGCGTCGATCAGTACGGGCATCAGGCTGGTCGCCACCGGAGAGTACAGCAGGAGCCGCACCACGCCGGCCATGGCGAGGCGGTCCACGACGGCGTCCACCGGATCGCCGCTGCGGGGATGTGCGAAGGCGACGCGCGCCGGCGTCTCCTCGAGGCGTTCGAGTACCGCCTGGAAACGTGCACGGAGTTCGGGAAACGCGGCCTGGCAGGCGGCGTCTTCGCGGCATCGGTCGAACAGCGCGTCGAGGGCCGCCTGGCTCGTGAGCGCGATGTCCGGACCGAGGGCCAGGACGGCCGGAACGATGCCATCCAGGATGACGCTGCGCGTGTGCTCGGGGTAGCGCCGCAGGTAGTGCTGGGCGACCCGCGTCCCGTAGGAGATGCCGTAGAGGTTGAACTGTTCGTATCCCAACGCCTCCCGTACCTGCTCGAGATCGCCCACGGCGAGACTGGTCGTGAAGAAGCGCGGGTCGTGTTCGAGTTCGTCGAGGCAGTCGAGGGTCATCTCGACGACGGTGTCGACATCGGTCGCAACGTCGGCCAGCGGACCGAGCTCCCGGAACTTCTCGCAGTGCAGCGGCGCCGATCCACCGCTGCCGCGTTGATCGACCAGGACGATGTCGCGGGTGCGCCGGATGAGTGCGAAAGCCTGCTCGGTCTGGGCGAAGAAACGCGTGGCGGAGTCGCCGGGACCGCCGGCGATCACCGTCAGCGCGTCCGGGGCGGCGCTCTCGGTGAGCGCCGGGACCACGGCGACGAACAGCTCGAGCGTGCCGGCGGCGCTGTCGTCCGGGTTGAGCGGCACGGCCAGCGTCGTGCACCGTGCGCGGACCTCCTGGCGGCCTTCCGAGGCGGTCAGCGTGCAGGGGGACATTTCCATGCCGGCGGCGGGTGCCACGGCGCACAGGAAGACGACCGCGCGCAGGTGCAGGACGAATCGAAGAAACACGCCTTGACACTCCTTGGCTCGTGGCGGGCGGGCACCACACACACCGGCCGCTCTGACACTCCGGCGGGCTCGAGCCGACGCATGCAGACTCGGGACCGACATACGGCAAGCGTAACGCAAAGCGGGCGGGTGCTGCGTGTGTCCGGGTCCCTTGGGAAGCTCTGATCAAGCCCCTCCCTGGGCTTGATCAGGATCGCAAAACAAGAGCGCAGTCTTGTTTTTATCACATATTCAATGTCTTACGGCATTGAATATGGCGGCACATCCCTGTGCCGCACGGGAACCTCTGACAAATCAGAGCTTCCCTAGGGCTAGAATGCGCCGTTTCCACGCGGCCGCGACCCGCCCATGCCGGACGATCTCAACGATTTCATACGCCAGCGCATCCGCCAGGATCTCGCGGAGGGCGCGACCGACACCGTCGTGACCCGATTCCCGCCGGAGCCGAACGGCTACCTGACCATCGGCCACGCGAAGTCGATCTGCCTGAACTTCGGCGTGGCGCGGGAGTTCGGCGGGCGCACGTACCTGCGCTTCGACGACACGAACCCGCTGCAGGAGAGCGAGGAGTTCGTCGCGGCGATCGAGCGCGACGTGGCGTGGCTCGGCTTCTCGTGGGGCGAGGGCGCGACCTTCGCCTCCGACTATTTCGACGCGCTATACGCCTTCGCCGAACAGCTCATCGAGCGGGGCAAGGCCTACGTCGACAGCCAGAGCGCGGAGGAGATCGCCGCGAGCCGTGGCAGCTTCACGCAGCCCGGGACGCCGAGCCCATACCGGGACCGGTCACCGGCGGAGAACCTCGACCTCATCCGCCGCATGCGCGCCGGCGAGTTCCCGGACGGCGGCCACGTGCTGCGCGCGCGCATCGACATGACGGCGTCCAACATCGTGATGCGCGACCCCGTGCTCTATCGGATTCGCCACGCCACGCACCACCGCACGGGCGACGACTGGTGCATCTATCCGATGTACGACTTCACGCACTGCCTCTCCGACGCACTGGAGGGCATCACGCACTCGCTGTGCACCCTCGAGTTCGAGAACAACCGCGAGCTCTACGACTGGGTGCTCGATAACGTGGACGTGAACTTCCACCCTCCGCAGATCGAGTTCTCGCGCCTCAATCTGGAATTCACGGTGATGTCGACGCGCTTCTTCCGGAAGCTGGTGGAAGGCGGCCATGTGGCGGGTTGGGACGATCCGCGCCTGCCGACGATCTCGGGTCTGCGGCGCCGCGGCTACACGCCGGAGATGATCCGCGACTTCTGCCAGCGGGTCGGTGTCACCCGGCAGGAGAACCGGGTGGCGATGGAACTGCTGGAATTCTGCGCACGCCAAGCGCTCGAAGACACCGCTCCGCGCGCCATGGCCGTCCTCGATCCGCTGCCCGTCACCATCGTCAACTACCCGTCCGACGAGGACCAGACGCTCGACGCGCCGTGGCACGGCAAGTATCCCGAGATGGGCAGCCGCGAGATCACCTTCGGTCGGTCCCTCGCCATCGAGCGCGAGGACTTCATGGAGGATCCGCCGCGCAAGTATCGGCGGTTGTCCCCAGGGGCGCTCGTCCGCCTGCGGTACGGCTACGTCATCCGCTGCGACGAGGTGCTGCGGGACGACGACGGCGCGGTGCGCGAGCTGCGCTGCACGTACTTCCCCGACTCGAAGAGCGGCAGTGACACGAGCGGGCTGAAACCGAAGGGCGTGGTCCACTGGGTGAGTCGCCAATCCGGCCGGCCGGCGGCGGTGCGGATCTACGATCGCCTCTTCTCCGTGGCTGCGCCGTCTCCGGACAACATGGCGGCCGAGCTGAATCCCGCCTCCCTGCACGTCGCCGACGCTATCGTGGAACCGGCGCTGGTCGAAGCGGACGCTGCGCGCTTCCAGTTCGAGCGCGTCGGGTATTTCTACAAGGACCCCGTCGAGCACACGGCCGAGAACCCGGTATTCAACCGTATCGTGACCCTGCGGGACTCCTACCGGCCCGGAGACGCCCCATCGGCCCGCTGAGCGACATCCGGGTCCTCGAGCTCGGCACGCTGATCGCCGGCCCGTTCTGCGGGCAACTGCTCGGCGACATGGGCGCCGAGGTCATCAAGGTAGAGGCGCCCGGCGCCGGCGACCCGATGCGTTCGTGGGGCCGCGGGATGCCGGTCTGGTGGCCCGTGATCGCCCGCAACAAGAAGTCGATCACGCTGAATCTGCGCGAGCCCGAGGGTCAGGAACTGCTGCGCCGCATGGCGGCGCGGGCGGATGTCCTGATCGAGAACTTCCGTCCCGGGACGTTGGAGAAGTGGGGTCTCGACTTCGAACGCCTGAGCGCCGTCAACGAGCGGCTGGTGATGGTGCGCGTGTCCGGCTTCGGACAGACGGGGCCCTACTCACGCCGCGCGGGTTACGGCTCCGTCGGCGAGGCGATGGGCGGGATCCGTTACCTGGCCGGAGATCCGGACCGGCCGCCGAGCCGGGTAGGCCTCTCCATCGGGGATTCGCTGGCCGCGACCTTCGCCTGCGTCGGCGCGCTCGCCGCGCTGCACGACCGGGAGCGCACGGGCAAGGGCCAGGTGGTCGACTCGGCCATCTACGAGGCCGTCCTCGCCGTCATGGAGTCGACGGTCCCGGAGTACACCCAGGGCGGGACGATCCGCGAACGGAGCGGCGCCATTCTGCCGAAGACCGCGCCGTCGAACGTCTATCCCACCGCGGACGGCGACAGCATCGTGATGGGCGCGAACCAGGACTCCGTCTTCGCGCGCCTCGCCGAGGCGATGGGGCGGCCGGAGCTCGCGAGGGATGCGCGCTATGCGGATCACGTCGCGCGGGGCGAGCACCAGCAGGAACTCGACGCGGCGATCGCCGCCTGGACGGCGACGCTTGCGGCCGATGTGCTGCTGGAAACCCTCGAGGGCCACGGCGTCCCGGCCGGCCGCATCTTCCGCGTTCCGGAAATGCTGGCCGATCCGCACTTCCAGGCACGGCAGGCGATCGTGGAGGTCGCGCACCCGCTGTTCGACAAGCTCAAGATGCAGAACGTCTTTCCGAAGATGTCGCGTACTCAGGGCAGCGTGCGCTGGCCGGGACCGGAACTCGGCGCCCACAACGCCGAGGTCTACACGGAACTGCTGGGGCTCTCGTCGGAGGAGTTCGAGGGGTTGCGCGTGGCCGGGATCATCTGAGAGCGCCCCCGCTCTGGCAACGGAACGGAAACAGTGGGGTCATCGGGCACGATGAGCGCGATACGTGTGCGCGTCGAGGTGGCCGCCGACAGCGAAGCGATCCGCGCCGTGCAGGAACAGGCGTTCGGTCAGCGGGACGAAGCCGCCGTTCGGAAGGATCGCCTGCTGATAAACTGAGCGTCACTTGCTAGCGCGCGGAGGCAATGCCGTGAAGAGGCAGTTGACAGCGGTCATCGAGCGGGAAGGCGATGGCTATGTTGCGCTGTGCCCGGAAGTCGACATCGCCAGTCAGGGCGAGACCGTGGCCGAAGCGCGCGACAATCTCCTCGAAGCACTCGAACTCTTCTTCGAGACAGCTCCCGCCGAGGAGGTCGCTCACCGACTCCGGACGGAGGTGTACGTAACCCGGATCGAGGTCGCGGTTGCCTAAGCCGAAGTTCCCCCCTAGTGTCATCGTGGGAAGCGATCCAAGCGATTGACTCATCGGGGAATATCACGTCCGTCCCGCGCATTCTTGTTCCCATGTAATGGGATTAGTTCCCATGTACATAGAAACGGTGCCGAACCGCAACTCGCCCCCCGCCATCCTCCTTCGCGAAGGCTGGCGCGAAGGCGGCAAGGTCAGGAAGCGCACCCTCGCCAACCTCTCGAAATGGCCCAAGACGAAAGTCGACACGCTGCGCCGACTGCTCAGGAACGAACCGCTGGTCGGGCGCGAGGAGGCCTTCGACATCGTGCGTTCCAAACCCCACGGCCATGTCGCCGCCGCGCTCGGCACGCTGCGCAAGCTGCGCCTGGAGCGCACCATCGCCGGCGCGGACTCGCCCGAGCGCCGGCGCGTGCTGGCGATGATCGTCGCCCGGGTCCTCGAGCCGGGTTCCAAGCTGGCGACCGCCCGCAGCTTGGCGGCGGACACCGCGCACGACTCGCTCGCCGAGACGCTGGCGCTGGAGGACTGCGACGAGGACGATCTCTACGCCGCCATGGACTGGCTGCTCGAGCGTCAGGACGCCATCGAGCGGCGCTTGGCCAGGCGGCATCTCACCGACGGCGCCCTGGTGCTCTACGACCTCACCTCGGTGTGGCTGGAAGGACGCCACTGCCCGCTGGGGCGGCGCGGCCACTCGCGCGACGGCAAGCGCGGCAAGCTGCAGATCGAATTCGGGCTGCTGTGCGACGCCGAGGGCCGGCCGGTGGCGGTGGAGGTGTTCGACGGCAACACCGCGGACCCGGCCACCGTGGGCGCGCAGGTCGACAAGCTCAGGCGCCGCTTCGGGTTCTCCAGGGTGGTGCTGGTCGGCGACCGCGGGATGTTGACCGAGGCGCGCATCCGCGAGGACGTGAGGCCGGCGGGGCTGGACTGGATCAGTGCCTTGCGGGGTCCGGCGGTGCGCTCTCTGGTGGAGTCCGGCGCGCTGCAGCTGTCGCTGTTCGACGAGACCGACCTGGTGGAGATCCGCAGCGACGCCTATCCGGGCGAGCGCCTCATGGTGTGCCGCAATCCGCTGCTGGCGGAAGAGCGGGCGCGCAAGCGGGAAGAACTGCTGCGCGCCACCGAGGCGCTGCTCGATCCCATCGTGGCGGCCACGCGGCGGGACAAGCGGCGCCTGCAGGGCAAGGACAGGATCGGCCTGCGCGCGGGCAAGGTCGTCGGCAAGTACAAGATGGCCAAGCACTTCGAGTTGGACATCGAAGAGGACGCGTTCGGCTATCGGCGCAAGCCCGCGTCCATCGCCGCGGAGGCGGTGCTGGACGGCTTGTACGTCGTGCGCACCAGCTTGGCGGAGACGCAACTCGATGCCGAGGGCGCCGTGCGCGCCTACAAGCGCCTGAGCGCGGTCGAGCGCGCCTTCCGCAGCTTGAAGACCGTGGACCTGAAGGTGCGGCCCGTGTTCCACCGAACCGCCGACCGGGTGCGCGCGCATGTGTTCCTGTGCATGCTGGCCTATTACGCTCGAAACAAGCGCACCGCGGACGGGTGGCCGGCGCACAGCTTCCGCACCCTGCTCGGCGACTTGGCGACCATCGCCAGGAACCGGGTCGTCCCTCGAGTGCCCGGTGCCGAGCCGTTCGAGGTTCTCACCCGGCCCACCACGCTACAGCGCGAAGCCTTCGAACTCCTCGGCGTACGCCCATAGGACGTACCCAGTAGCGACCACTTGGTTTTTTGAGTTTATCCAGAAAACCAACGGGTTAGCTCATCTGGCTTCTCGAAGTTCGGCCTAGTGGTGAAAGAGCCGCGTGCCAGTGTGCACCATGGCCATCCCATACTCGCCGCACGCCGCCTCGACCTCCCCGTCCCTGGCAGACCCGCCGGGCTGGACGATGTAGCGGACGCCATGCTTCGCCGCGTGGTCGACGTTGTCGCGGAACGGAAAGTAGCCGTCGCTCGCCAAGGCCACGTCTGTCATTCCGGCAAGCCATGCGTTCCGAGCTTCGGCGTCGAGCGCGGCAGCGGGCTCCTCGATCGCCGCCTCCAATGCCGCCTCTTCGTCGGTGGTGAGATCGCCCTCGATGTAACGTACGCGCCAGTTGATCCGTTCCTGGCGCCGCACGCCTCGCCGCTCCAGGACCGGCTGGTGAAGGAGATGCGGCTTCGGGGCATCGGCGACCTGGCGGCGGGCAACGCGTACCTGCCGGCGTTCATGGCGGACTTCAACCGGCGCTTCGCGGTGGCGCCGCGGAACCCGGCGGACGCGCACCGCGCGGTGCTGCACGACGCGGCGGAGCTGGATCTGATCTTGTGCGACCAGCACGGCCGCAAGCTGACGAAGAACCTGACGATCCGGTTCGAGTGTCGCGAGTACCAGGTGACGGGGCGCGGCAAGGGGTACCGGCTGCGCGGCGCGGCGGTGACGGTGTGCAAGGCCTTCGACGGTTCGGTGACGGTGCTGCGCGACGGCCGGGAGCTGCCCGTGCGACTGCTCGCGGAAGGCGAGGAGGCGGTTCCGGTGGAGGACGAGAAGACGGTTCGGCGGCGGGTGGACCGGGCCAAGGCGGAGCAGCGTTCGCGCCCGGACTACAAGCCGGCGCCGGACCATCCCTGGCGGCGACCGTTCCAGCCCGAAGCGGCCGGGACCGCGACCGGATGAAGGCCGCGCGCCCGGCCTTGGGCTTCGGTCGCTACGCTCCCTACGCCCAAGGCCGACCCCGGCACGCCGGAGGGGAGTCGCGGACAGAAGACCCGGGACGGCAAAAAGGGGACATTTCAACTTTGAAGAAAAGGGGACATTTCAACTTTGCGTTGACAATCGGAAACCGCGGCTGGCGCCGCCAGCGAAACCACATTATCGTTGCCCATGTGCGGTGTGCTCCTCTTGCTGAGACCGTTCTTGCAAACTCGATTTCAGCAGAGACACGCCGCACGCTCAACTCATCCGTACACCAGATTCGACCATAGCTCGCCCCGGAAGCGCTGCTGGCCTAAGCCTTGACAGCCGGGCGGCGCTTCGCGCTTACTGGCAGCCTTGGGATTCGGCCTAGAGACGGTGATACATCTCAGCACGGTCGTCGTCGTCGGCGATCGTTTCGATCCCGCCATCGTCAAGGCGGACCAGTTCTTCGGAGGACTCGTGGATTCGGGTCAACTGCTCATCGGTCCCGTCGCTCAGGCCGGCTACGATTCGGGGCGATGCGCCTTCGCGTTGAACCCGGCCCGGATAGACCTCAAGGTGCAGAGTCCCGCCGTCATGCCGGAGGAGCTGTGCTCCGCGGCCAATCAGCTCGCCCAATCGCTCGATGCGGTCCGCTCGGCCGTAACGATCACCGGCATCGGACTAAACTGCGACTGGACATTTGCGCCATCGCAGCGAACAGGGCAACAGATTAGCAACGATCTGGCCGATTTGGACGTGCTGAAGGTGGTCACGGGCGCGGCCAGCCTACAGCTAACTACCGCCACCGTTCAGCACGCTGAAGACGGTTTGACCTACGCGATCCGTATCGAACCCGAGGCGGCGGGTGAAGGGCTGTTCATCGCCATCAACGGCCATCAGAATGTCGCCCCCGGGGAACGTCTCGAACCTAAACTCAATCAGTTCGCGGCGTTTCGCGAGTACGTTGAGGCGCTGCATGGTCGCGTTCGTGCCCACCTCTGCTGAGTTGGCCCCAGCAACCGGGACGAACCGTGTCCAGCCGCCTTCGATTGGATTGGCCGACGATGAATTCATCTCCCGTGCGGCGCTCTTAGGGCAGGTTGAAAAGGCACTTTTCTGCACTTCTCAGACCGAGGCGCGGTTTGCCGGCGTCACCTTCGTTAGCCACCTAACGAAGGCGGTGCTGCGGACGGGGCTATACGCCTCTCCGAACACGGTCCCTATGGCGTTTGCCGAACAGTGGCCGCCTGGGACCGTAGAGTGGCTCTACCGCCAGGCTGCAGCACAGAGAGCCCCGACCTGCACCCTGCTCCAAGAGTTCATGTCTCCGTACAGCGGGCGGCTCTACGAGCTTAGAGGGCATGCCGATGAGGAAGGGATCACACCCAACCCTGCCTCGCGGAGCGAGTTCCTCAAGTTCGTCGACGCTGCCGATCCCCCTTTGAGGGAGGGTGCCCTGTTCCTATTGAACGATGGAACCTATCGGGCGATGTGGCGTGACGATCACTGGCGGCTTAGCCTGCGTTTCCGTGGAGATGGCAGCATCGACTACGTGCTCTTGGACCGGACCGACCCGCCAAACGGAGAAGCAGACACGGTCGACTTGAAGGGCTTCCGCGCTCTCTACGAGCGCCGCAGCCTCGGGTCGCTACTGTCGGAATGAAGGGGGACTTGCTGCCGGACGAAGATCACGTCGTTCGGTACATCGGGGGCAGCCACATCAAGGGAGACATGGTAGACCCGGAGGGGTTCGAGGACGAGCGCCCTTCGGTCAACTGGTTGGAATATCACGGTGGCGATAAGGTCCAGCAACTTGCTTGTGTGCGGGATCTTCTTAGGCTGGAGCCCGGCGGGACGGCGAAGCTGGCCGAACTGGGAGTGGGCGCGATCCACAGCCTAGGCGAGAACGTTCGTGTCGTGGAGGCCCCGCTCCCGGCCACGGCTAAACATCGGGCGGACCCGTCCCACGCTGAGATTGAGGGCATCCCCGGAGAACGTAAGCAGCGGCAACTCGTCTGCGAAGCGCTCGCTGACTACGTTATCACGCTCCATCCAGTCAAGCGTTGAGCGACTGGTTCGCCGCTGACGTACGATGCACAGCTAGCGATCCCGCGGTGGGCAGCCGCGGTCGTCCGTGCCGGGGTGCCTGTCAGGCGGCATCGGCAGCGACGACTTAGACCGAAGTTCCCCCCTAGGAAGCTGTCCGAGAATACACTGGCCCTTTATACTATCGTTTGATCCGTGCTGACGAGAGTGTTGGATGCCTGCTCCCTTCAAGGATTACCCGGCGGATTACTTCCAGAACCAACTGTTCCCGAGCAACGTTTTCGATTTGTTGCCGGACGATCACGATTGTTTCGTTTATCGGGATTTGTTCGAGCAATTGGACACTTCGGAAGTGGACGCCCAATACAGCCGCCGGGGTCAGCATGCCTATGCGCCGCGGCAGGTCGTCTCGATTCTGATTTATGCCTACAGTCACGGCGTATTCAGTTCGCGGCAGATCGAGAAGCGTTGCAACGAGGATTTGGGGTTCATGCACATCGCCGGCAAGCGGTGCCCGAACTTCCGGGTGTTGAGCGACTTTCGCAAGGACCAGGGGGATTTCTTCCGGTGCTGCTTCAAGCAGACGGTACAAATGGCGCTGGAACTCGACATGGTTTCGCTGGGTCACGTGAGCCTGGACGGTTCCAAGTTCAAGGCGAACAGTTCGAAGCACAAGGCGATGAGTTACGGTCGGATGAAGGAGCGGGAGCGCCGGTTGTGCGGGGAGATCGAGGTCTTGGTGCAACGGGCGCGGCGCTGCGACGAGGAGGAGGATCGCGCCTACCGGGAGCACACGGGTTACGAATTGCGGGAGGACTTGCGCGACAAGCAACAGCGGCTGGAGCGGATTCGGCAGGCGAAGCGGGCCTTGCAGGCGCGCGAGGCGGAACTGCGGCCGGGGCAGGCGATCGAGGACAAGAAGCAGATCAGCTTCGCCGACAAGGACGCGCGGATCATGGGCAAGAAGGGCGCGTTTGATTACGCCTATAACGCGCAGGTCGGCGTGGATGGAGACGCGCAGATCATTGTCGGCCAACACGTCAGTCAGGCGGCGAACGACCAAGGGGAGGTCGCCCGGGCGCTGGCCGAACTGGAGGCGTCGAGTGGCCGTTTGCCGGACAAGATGAGTCTGGATAACGGCTATTACTCGGGAGACAACTTGCAGGCGATGTCGGACCGGGGAGTGGAAGCATACATTGCGACGGACCGGGGCGAGAAGCCGGCCAAGACCGGTCTGGAAGACAGTGATCGGCCGTTGGTGAAGGCGGACTTTCGTTACGACGAGGCGCGCGACGGTTTCCATTGCCCCGGTGGTCAGTTCCTGGCGTTGCGGCGCTTGGATGCCGAGGGCCGGCGCGTGTATCAGGGCGAGACCGAAGTTTGCGCAGCCTGTGTTTACCACGCCCGTTGTTGTCGGTCGAAGTCCGGGGCGGCGCGCACGGTGACGAGCGACGGCCGGGAGCCGCTGCGCCGGGCCATGAACGAGCGGATGTCGCGACCGCAGAGCCGGGCGATCTACCGCCGCCGCAAGGCGATTGTGGAACCGGTGTTCGGGCAGATCAAGAACACGGGGTTCCGGGGTTTCGGCGTGCGGGGGCTGTCGAAGGTGGCCGGGGAGTTCTCGCTGGTATGCGCGGCGCACAACGTCAAGAAAATGGTCCATGCGGCGACAGCGGGAGTGGTGCGCCTGGAGTTCGGACAAAGGGCGGCGCTGGCGTAGAATCGGGCCGGCGGGAGCTCTGGACGTGACGAAACGGTCTAACCGCGTCCTTTGTCAGTCGAAAACAAACATGATGCATCGTCCGGCTTCGCCGACCGCGCGCCAGGACCGTGTTTTCGGAGTTATCGACATGCAGCGCTATGCGTCAGCAGAAGTGAAATGTCGCCAAATGCCGTATTCTCGGACGCGCTCCTAGTGTCATCGTGGGAAGCGATCCAAGCGATTGACTCATCGGGGAATATCACGTCCGTCCCGCGCATTCTTGTTCCCATGTAATGGGATTAGTTCCCATGTACATAGAAACGGTGCCGAACCGCAACTCGCCCCCCGCCATCCTCCTTCGCGAAGGCTGGCGCGAAGGCGGCAAGGTCAGGAAGCGCACCCTCGCCAACCTCTCGAAATGGCCCAAGACGAAAGTCGACACGCTGCGCCGACTGCTCAGGAACGAACCGCTGGTCGGGCGCGAGGAGGCCTTCGACATCGTGCGTTCCAAACCCCACGGCCATGTCGCCGCCGTGCTCGGCACGCTGCGCAAGCTGCGCCTGGAGCGCACCATCGCCGGCGCGGACTCGCCCGAGCGCCGGCGCGTGCTGGCGATGATCGTCGCCCGGGTCCTCGAGCCGGGTTCCAAGCTGGCGACCGCCCGCAGCTTGGCGGCGGACACCGCGCACGACTCGCTCGCCGAGACGCTGGCGCTGGAGGACTGCGACGAGGACGATCTCTACGCCGCCATGGACTGGCTGCTCGAGCGTCAGGACGCCATCGAGCGGCGCTTGGCCAGGCGGCATCTCACCGACGGCGCCCTGGTGCTCTACGACCTCACCTCGGTGTGGCTGGAAGGACGCCACTGCCCGCTGGGGCGGCGCGGCCACTCGCGCGACGGCAAGCGCGGCAAGCTGCAGATCGAATTCGGGCTGCTGTGCGACGCCGAGGGCCGGCCGGTGGCGGTGGAGGTGTTCGACGGCAACACCGCGGACCCGGCCACCGTGGGCGCGCAGGTCGACAAGCTCAGGCGCCGCTTCGGGTTCTCCAGGGTGGT
Organism: Candidatus Azotimanducaceae bacterium; assembly: GCA_965206615.1. GTDB lineage: Bacteria > Pseudomonadota > Gammaproteobacteria > Pseudomonadales > Azotimanducaceae > VXNE01. The sequence continues at coordinate 3,790,071 of CBDBKI010000005.1, read as the reverse complement.
GCTGGTCGGCGACCGCGGGATGTTGACCGAGGCGCGCATCCGCGAGGACGTGAGGCCGGCGGGGCTGGACTGGATCAGTGCCTTGCGGGGTCCGGCGGTGCGCTCGCTGGTGGAGTCCGGCGCGCTGCAGCTGTCGCTGTTCGACGAAACCGACCTGGTGGAGATCCGCAGCGACGCCTATCCGGGCGAGCGCCTCATGGTGTGCCGCAATCCGCTGCTGGCGGAAGAGCGGGCGCGCAAGCGGGAAGAACTGCTGCGCGCCACCGAGGCGCTGCTCGATCCCATCGTGGCGGCCACGCGGCGGGACAAGCGGCGCCTGCAGGGCAAGGACAGGATCGGCCTGCGCGCGGGCAAGGTCGTCGGCAAGTACAAGATGGCCAAGCACTTCGAGTTGGACATCGAAGAGGACGCGTTCGGCTATCGGCGCAAGCCCGCGTCCATCGCCGCGGAGGCGGTGCTGGACGGCTTGTACGTCGTGCGCACCAGCTTGGCGGAGACGCAACTCGATGCCGAGGGCGCCGTGCGCGCCTACAAGCGCCTGAGCGCGGTCGAGCGCGCCTTCCGCAGCTTGAAGACCGTGGACCTGAAGGTGCGGCCCGTGTTCCACCGAACCGCCGACCGGGTGCGCGCGCATGTGTTCCTGTGCATGCTGGCCTATTACGCTCGAAACAAGCGCACCGCGGACGGGTGGCCGGCGCACAGCTTCCGCACCCTGCTCGGCGACTTGGCGACCATCGCCAGGAACCGGGTCGTCCCTCGAGTGCCCGGTGCCAAGCCGTTCGAGGTTCTCACCCGGCCCACCACGCTACAGCGCGAAGCCTTCGAACTCCTCGGCGTACGCCCATAGGACGTACCCAGTAGCGACCACTTGATTTTTTGAGTTTATCCAGAAAACCAACGGGTTAGCTCATCTGGCTTCTCGAAGTTCGGCCTAAGCTGCGGACGCTGGGGGGGCGGGAGGTGTGCGGGATTCTCGAGGATCACGGCTTCGTTGCGGTGCGACAGCGAGGAAGCCATGTCGTAATGCAAAAGACGGCGACTGAAGGGACATTGACAGTACCAGTGCCGAATCACCGAGAGCTTCGCATCGGGACCTTGTTGTCGATCATTCGGCAGTCTGGCGTTGCCCGGGCTGCGTTCGAGTGACTCGTCGTCCCTGGGTACGCGCGTCCGGGGTTGCGTCAGAGACGCCGACCGCCAACGGCCGTAACGTCAGCGCTCCATCCAGTCGTTGGCCCGCGACATGACCCGCCAGACGCCCTCGCCGTCGTAATCCGCTATCGCGGAAAGGGGCACCGCGGGCAGACCGCCACCGCCGCGGGGCGCGTTCCGGGAAGGCATCGGCGGGAGGCCGTACTTGCGCCACCAGGGCGGTTCGTCGACCACGTGACCGCGCACGGGCTGCCGGCCCAGGTTCCAGTCGTGGAACATGTCGTCGACCGGAACGTCGCGGGCGAGTACGAACTCGTTCGAGTCCATGATCCACTGGTTCGTCACCTCGCGCAGACCGTCGCCCGGGTCGTCGTCGCCGTCGGTCGCGAAGTGGAATACGCCGTCCATGTCACAGTGCACCCGGGGACCGCCGCGCTTGCCCGCCGCCGTCCAGCGCATGTGGCTGCGGGGGCGCACCTTGTTGAAATCCTGGATGACGGCCAGGCGCAGCCTGGTGCCCTCGTGGAGGCCGGCGCTGTGGACCACCAGGCCGTGGGCGAAGATGGTGTCGCCGGCGCGTCCCGTGAACTCCACCGGGCGCACGTTTGCCTTCACGTCCTCCATGGCCTCCGTGGATCGCTCGGTCGCGACCCAGTTGAGCGCCTGCTCCGAGGTGGGATAGAGAAGCTGGGGCGACGTCGGCCAGATCGTGAAGCCGCCGCCGTGAGGCTCCACGTCATCCAGCAGCGTCACCCCCGACAGCTCCATCATGTTCCGGTCCATGTGCGGTCCGAGCCGCGACTCGCGCTCGTCCTGCGCGCGGGGGAAGACCGCGTAGACCCCTCGATTGCGCCACGGACGCTTCACTGGGCCGCCGAACAGCGCCTCGAGCATGTAGAGCATGCGCGGGTGCGCCGAGGTGGCGGCGACGAAGGCCGGGTCGTGGCCGATACCGTGCCAGCGCCAGACGTCGTTGCTGCTGTCCCGGTTGACGCGATGCGGCAGGCGTCCGACACGCTCGCCGACGTCCGCGCCGGGACGCTCGTCTTCCGGCCCGGGCCAGGGGCTCGTGCCCATCCAGTCGTGGGGCAGTCCCCAGCGGTTTTCCACGGACCAGCGGTCGCCGGGGTCCACCCACGAGGCGGGATCGTCCCGTACCGCTCCGGCGTGGACTACGGGAGGCTGCTCCCACAACAGGTCAAGGAACGGGGCGAGGTCGCTACGCGGGATCAACCCCCGCTTGACCACGAATCCCCGGGTCCGGAACTGCTCGGCCTCCTCGGGCGAGAGCCCCAGCCGGTCCGCCCCCGGGGGGTCGAGATCGGGCGTCAGCGGCAGTGGCGGGTGGGCCGGCGGCGTGATGCTGCCGAACGCCGATTCGGGATCGAGCGGTGGGGGTGTGGGAATGTCGGAGTGGCGGTCGGCGCGCGTTTCGGCCATGGGAAGCACTCGAACCAGGTTACCTGCGAGCGTAACGGCGACAGTCGGGGTGAGTCCAGCACACGGGAAGCTCTGATATGTCAGAGCTTCCCGTGCGGCAGTTGGGATGTGCCGCCAAGTTCATTGGCGTAAGCCGGGGCTTGATCGGAGGTTCCCAAGCCGCGTTTCACCGAACCAGCCGTTCGAGCAGCAGACTCGACAGGTCCCGGCGCCCGTCGAGCACGGCGGCAATGAACACGTTCCGCCTGTCGTACCGGTAGACGATGCGCCAGCGCCCTTCGATAAGCTCTCGATAGGCCAGGACATCGATTGCGCGCAACTCCGGCACTACCCGGCCCCGCTCCGGTCGCTGTCCCAGCGTCTCGCAGCGGCCCTGGATTCGCCCCGCGACCGCGAGGGCACTGGCGATGTCGTCCTCCGCGATGAAGGAAACGATGTGGTTGAGGTCGACTCGGGCGGTTGCGGTCCAGAGTACCTGCCGCCGAGTCACCGGGCAGATTCGAGGCGTGCCTTGATGTCCGCGAAAACCTCGTCCTGTGGCGTGGTGTTTCCGGCCGATACGTCGGCTTCGGCCTGCAACACCAGCTTCAGCATCAGCAGTGCATCCTGAAGACGTTGATGGGACTCGAAGTCCTGTACGACCGCTGTGGCCCTGCCGTTCTGGGTGAGTACGACCGTATGTTCCCTCGTCCTCATCTCAGCGAGTACCTGGGCGGCCTTGGCCTTGAACTCCGTCAGGCTGATGATCTCCGATCCCATGTCGAACTCTTTCCGATCTGAATTCAGGTCCGATTCTACTACGGCTGTGTGCGGAGTGGCTGGCCGGCCTCCGGTCAGCGCACCGGATACAGCCGAGTCCCCAGGAACTCGCGAAACGCCCGCCCGCGGCCCATCACCGTGACGATGCAGCCGGCCGCGATGCCGCCGCCGACGAAGAGCAGCGGCACGTTCTGGTCCACCGCGTCCGCCAGCACGCCGGCGAGGCCCATGGCGATCGGCATCGTTCCCATGATGAGGGTCATCATGACGCTCATGACGCGGCCGCGGAGATGGTCCGGCGTGGTGGCCTGCATGAGCGTGGTGAACGCCACCATCATGATCCCCATGAACACGCCGTCGACCGCGTGTGCCACGAGGAGCGTGTAGGGCGATTCCGCGACGCCGATCACGAACGTGCACACCGCCATCGAGTAGAGGGCGGCCAGCATGGCTGCCGTGCGGGCCCGTCCGTCGATGCGCACGGTGCCCGCGATGATCATGCCCGTGACGTTGCCGGCGGCCAATGCGCCCATCAGGTAGCCATACCAGTCCGGGGGCAGCCCCCTGTGCTGGTCGAGCAGGATGGGCAGCAGGACGGCCATCGGCGCCGTCACGAAGTTCAGCACCGCGAACGCGAGCACCATGTTGCGCAGCCCCGCCCGCGCCCAGACGTAGCGCAGCCCGACCACGACGTCGGCCAGGAAGGCGCCCATGAGGGACCGCCACGAAGGCGGCGCCAGGGGCAGCGTCTGCGGCATCCGCAGGAAAGCCACCGAGGTTGCCGACAGGAGGTAGGTGAAGCCATTCGCGAGGAACAGCATCGGTGCGCCGATCACGCGAAACAGCACGCCGCCGATGGCGTTGCCGATGCCGGAGCTGGCCATGGTGGCGAAGCTGTTCAGGGCGTTCGCCGTGTTGAGGCGCGTGAACGGTACGAGGTTCGGTACCGAGGCCATCACGGCGGGACGGAGCACCGCGTTGACGGCCCCGGTCAGCACGCCGTAGACCACCAGGGCGGCGATCTTGAGTTCGACCCGGCCGGCCACGGCCAGGAAGGCGATCGCCAGACACAGGGCGGCGCAGCCAAGCAGGCAGTTGCCGACGACAATCAGCGTCCTGCGCGAATAACGGTCCGCCAGGGCCCCGCCGAACGGTCCGAGCAGTACCCCGGGAATGGCCGCCGTCATCGAGACGAGGCCCATGGTGGTGGCCGAGCCGGTCTCCTCGAGCAGCCAGTAGACCGTTGCGACCTGCGACATCGCGACGCCCACGCCGCTGACGGTCTGCCCCTGCCAGAGGAGCAGGAAGTCCCGGTTCAGGAGATGCGCGTGGCGGGCCTGCGCGGCGACCACCGCCGGCGACTGCGCGCCGGCACCGTCGGCGCGATGCTCAAGGGGTTCAGCCACGTGCGCCGGGCTGGATGTGCACTTTGATGGAGCGGGTGGACTTGTCGAGGGCGGTCTCGAACGCCTGCTTCGTGTCCTCGAGGCCGAAGCGGTGCGTAACCAGCGAGCGCGCGAGGTCGGCGTAGTCGGTGACGACATCGAGGGCGATGGCATAGTCGGCGTGGCCTTCAGTGGCAGCGTAGGTCATGGAACCGACGATTTCTATCTCGTTCAGCAGGCAGTGCAGGGGGTCGATGCTCGCCCGCGAACCGGTGAAGACGCCGAGCAGGACGAGCCGGCCCTTCGGTCGCAGGACGTGCTGTGCCGTCAGCAGCGTGTCGGCGGAGCCACCGACGGTCTCGACGGCCACGTCCACCGCCTGTTGTCGTGCCAGCTCCTGCATGCGTGCGCGCCCGGCGTCGTCGTCGCCGACCACTTCCACCGCACCGAGCCGGCGGGCGGCCTCCTGCTGGTGCGGATGACGCGCCAGCACGATGGCGCGCGCACCGCAGGCGCGGGCGGCAAGTATGGCGGTCAGGCCGATGGTGCCGGCGCCGACGATGAAGACGGTCTCGTGGCCGCGCAGCTCGACCTTCTCGAAGCCGTGGACGGCACAGGCCAGGGGTTCCGCGATGGCCACGGCCTCCGGGTCCAGCCCCGTGGGGGCTTTGAAGACGGTGTTTCCGGGGACGGTCGCGACCTCGCTCATGCCGCCGTCGGCGCGCTCGCCCACGAGTCCCCGGTCGTTGCAGACGTGGTAGTCGCCGGATAGGCAGAACGGGCAGAACCCGCAGCGCAGCAGGGGCTCGACGCCGACCAGGTCGCCCTCGCGCAGGTGCCGGACGTCGGCGCCGACAGCGGTCACCGTTCCGCCGAACTCGTGTCCCGGGGTGATCCCCGGGCGGGTGGGGAACTCACCGCGGTAGAAGTGCAGGTCCGAGCCGCAGATGCCGGCACTGCCGACCGCGATACGCACCTCGTCCGGCCTGGGATCCGGGACATCCTTCTCGGCAACTTCAATGGTGCGCTCGGGGGTCCAGCGCGCGGCCCGGGTGGTCGATGCCATGTGCGATACCTCGCTATCCGACGGTTTCGGCGAGCATTATGGACGACTGGATGCCCTGGTGTTGCCGCAGGTCAGGCCGTCGCCCCGGTCCGGGGCCTGGCTCGCCCGTTCCCCGCTGCGCCGAAGGCCCTCGCCCTTGCCGTTCGGAGAGCCGTCCCGCAAACTCCTTTGCCACTGTTAGGGAAGCTCTGATTAAGAGCTTCCCTAGCGCGGCACAGGGATGTGCCGCCAAATTCGATGGCGTAAGCCATTGAATTTGTGGAGCAAAACGAAACCGCGTTTTGTTTTGCGACCTGATCAAGCCCATGGACGGGCTTGATCAGAGGTTTCTTGGAGGTCAGGGGAGAGAGCGATGCGTCTGGCTGGATGGTCGATGGTGCTGTGTATGGCGGCATGCGGTCTGACCGCTTGCGTCGAGGAGCCGGCCGGGGCGGGAGCGGATACGCTGCCCGGCATCCCGGTGGTCGCGGCCCCGGCCGAGCCGCCGGCGGTGTCGGTGACCTGGTACGGCGTCGCGACGCTGCTGTTCGACGACGGGGAGACGAAGATCCTGATCGACGGATTCTTCAGCCGGCCGTTGTTCGAGGGTCTCGACAGCATCGCGGAGCCCGACCAGGCGCAGATCGCCCGGATGGTGGAGGAGGCCGGCCTGGATGACCTGGCCATGATCACCGCCGTGCACTCGCACTTCGACCACGCCATGGACGTGGGCGAGGTGGCGCTCGCGACCGGCGCCGTGGTGTTCGGCTCCGAATCGACCGCCAACGTCGCGCGCGGCGCCGGTGTGGACGAGTCGAACATCGTCGTCGTCGACGGCCGGCGCGAGGAGCGGTTCGGTCGCTTCACGGTCGCCCTGATCCGCTCCGCCCACCTGCCGATGGAGAACGGCGGTCCCCCGATCCCGGGCAACATCGACGCGCCACTGACGCCGCCTGTCCCGATCGGTGCATGGAAGGAAGGGGGCAGCTACAGCATCGTGATCGCCCACCCGGCGGGCACGGCGGTGATCCAGGGCAGCGCGGGCTACGTCGAAGGGGGCCTCGACGACGTCGCGGCGGACGTGGCGTATCTTGGGATCGGCGGCCTCATCGTACCCGGCAAGGACCACGCCCGGGCGTACTTCGAGGAGATCGTCCGGGCCACCGGGGCCGGCTGCGCGCGCCCGATCCACTGGGACGACTTCAACCGGCCGTTCGGCGAGATTGCCGTCCTTACGGGTCGCGGGGGCGTCGAGGAAGGCACCGCGTGGGTGCGCGAGTTCGCGGCGGCCGGCGACACGCCTGTCGGGCTTGCGACGCTACCGTTCGGGCAGGCGGTGGACGCATTTGCGGGGTGTGAGGCAGAGTGAGCGTAGCGACCGGCGACTGGCGGGCAGTCGTTCCCGGTCTCAAGGCCACGCTCGGTGGTACGTCCGCCCGGGATCGTGCGGCCCGTGCCCGATCTCGACCACGAGGCCCCTGTCGACGAGGCCCTTGAGGCGGGTGCGGGTCGCGCGGGTCGAGAGGCCGATCGCTGCGCTATGCACTGCGTGCCGTACGAACTCTGAGGGTCGCGAAGAGCCTTGCCGCGATGGGGGGTGGACTAGCCCGGATATTGCACCAGGAGCCGTGATGATCGCCGAGGGCGCGGCGAGCGTTCTGTCATCGGGCTATCACGTCCAAGATCGACGATAAGTCACAAAACACCAAGGACTTGCGTTCCATGCACAAGCGGCGTGGTGCAATATGCGGGCTAGATGGAGTTCCTTGCATGAATCGGATAACTGACCGGACAGTGGGCCAGATCGTTCGATCGATCGTCGACGAAGTGAACCCGGAACAGGTGATCCTGTTCGGATCGCGAGCGCGCGGCGAGGAGCGAGAGGACTCGGATATCGACCTCGTCGTTGTCGAGTCGGCCCCGTTTGGTGCGGCGCGCAGTCGGCGCATGGAAGCCGCACGACTCTACGAAGCGGTCGCAGAGTTCGAGGCTGGCATGGACATTCTGGTGTACAGCCGGGACGAATTGCAGACGTGGGGCGATTCCCCCAACCATGTCCTCGGACATGCCCTCCGGGAAGGCAAGGTGCTGCATGATCGATCTCGATAGCGCCCGCCGGCTCCTCAATGCCGCGGATCGCGACATGTCTGCACTTGGAGGCATGCTGGACACCTCGGTCTTTGCGGACGAGATCTTCGGATTCCATGCGCAGCAGGCCGCCGAAAAGATGCTCAAGGCATGGCTGGTCCTGCAGGGGCGGGAGTATCCCACTACCCACAGCATCGCTCGGTTGCAGACGCTCATTGAGGAGAGGGAGCCCGCCAGGCGCCAGTTTGGACGCTTGAACGAACTCACCGCATACGCCGTTCAACTTCGCTACGATGCGACCGAACCCGATGCGGAACCGGTCGATCGCCACGAGACTCTGGAAACCCTGGACGCTTTGAGACAAGAAGTCCGTGGTCGGCTGTCGTAGTGCGTTCGGCTACGCACTGCTGACGCGCGCATTCGTCACGGTGCTCTCGGCGACCGGCTTCGACGCGCACCGGGGCTTCTTCCATCAACCGCGGTACGGACGCCCGGCCCTCGCATTGGACACGATGGAGCCATTCAGACCACTGATCGTGGACTCGGTGGTAGTGACGGCGATCAACAACGGGGAGGTTCTCCCGACCGATTTCGTACGCACGCGATCGGGGTGAACCTGTCGGACAGCCCCCGCTTTGCGCAGGGGCCTCCTTGGCCATCTACCGGTTCGGATATCCCCCCACCCAGACCGGGCTCGACCACGCCGATGCGTCGTTCACCTGCTTGACCCGCACGTAGTAGTAGTCGCCCTGGATCGTCCCGGTGTCGTCGACTTCGAAGCGGACGTCGTCGGGTCCGTCCGTGACGAGCCGACGCAGCGTCACCGTGTCCTCGTAGATGTCGAACGGCAGCGTCCGCTGGACCGTGCCGTCGCGTAGCTCGGAGAGAGGCAGTTCCACGGTCGTCGCCGGCACCGTCGCGTGCGGGCGGTAGATGGGGGGGCCGCCGCCGGTCTCGTTACCCGTCTCGAGAACGAGCCGTACCCGCGCGTTGCGGCCGATGTCGCCGAGCGTCAGCCGCAGCGAACTGGTGTCCCCGCGCGTTATGGTGGCGAAGTGCACGACGCCGGCGGCGTCGGTCTCGATGCGCTGCATGTCGGGGTTGAAGAAGTCGGTCGGTGTGGCTGCTGCGAGCTGCGCGCCGGTCACCTCCAGCGTCCCGGCCCAGGGGCGCCAGCCGCGGGGATTGTCGCCGCGGTGCATGGGTACGGAGGGCGAGGCGAACGTGAGATGGAAGATCTCCTTCTGCTGCAGGCGGCCGTCCTGGTTCGCCGTCGCGTAGTCCATTTGCCAGAGATCCTCGCCGTTCTTGACGACGGTGACCGTGTCGATGGGTCCGGTGCCGACGACCCGGCCCGATATGTGGCGTTCCGTGGCGAAGGGCACGCGCTGCCCCATGACGCCGTCGTTCACCGTTGCCTGGAGGATGATGCGGTCGCCCGTGGTCGCATAGGCGCGGGCCGCCTTCAGGGAGTCGAACAGCGCGTCCCGGGACAACTCGTCCGCGAGTACCCCGCCCAGGCCGCCCCGCTGTGACAGCCCGCCGCCGCGCGGCGCCGTGTAGCCGGGCTGGCTCAGGTGGTTGTCGCTCGCCGCGGTGAAGCCCACCTGGTGGCCATGGCGCAGGTACGCCTGGCCGAACCACTCGAACGTGCCGTGCTGCGACATGATCTCGATGAGCGGCTGCAGCTTGGGATCGCCCAGGCGGTAGTTGCCCGACTGGTGCGCGTGGGGGATCACCACCACGTCCGCCGGGTCGTGGTGGTTCCGCAGTCCCGCATACAGGTCCGACAGCGTCGGGAAGAACTGGGTCGGGACCCGCAGGCGATCCTGCGGCGTGCGGAAGAGCACGTTGTGGTGTCCGCCGAACAGGTTGCGCGTGCTCCACTCGTAGCCGAGATAGGCGATGAAGCGGCCTTCCTCGGAGTAGCTGGCGACGTTGCGCTTCAGCGCTTCCCACTCGAAGTCGTCGGTCCAGATGTCGTGTTCCGAGTGGGTCACGAAATCCAGTCGGGCGTCGTCCTTCGCCCAGGTCATGAACCGGTCCGGTGTGCCGATCCCTTCGGCGAAGCCGGAGTGGCCGTGGGTGTCGCCCCAGTAGACGGGGGATGCGTCCGCGGACACGAGGATCGGGTTCGCGACGCCGGCGATGCTGCCGTCGGCGGAGGCGATGGTGATGCGATAGACGCCCGGTTCGTCGAAACGCACGTCGCCGAGCACGCCGATCGGCTCTTCGCCGGCGGGCAGCTCGCCGATCCGTTCGCCGTTCGCGTGTACGTGCCAGGCCGGGTAGGGCCCCTTCGCCCGGTTGTAGAAGCGGTCCTCGGCGCGCACGGCCAGGTCGAACGATGCCCCGGGGCGGACCACCGACGGCGCGAAGCCGTGCACGCCGGCGAGTTCGGTGCCGGTCACGCGAATATGCTGGATCGGCAGGGAGAAGAGGTGCCCGCCCTCCTCGAAGGCGACGTACAGCGGGAAGGGCATGCGATCGCTCGAGAACGTCGGCATCAGCAGGCCGCGCCCGCCGCCGGATCGGTCGCCATAGGTGACCGTCACGGTGTCGCCGGGCCCGAGCCGGCCTTCCGCCAGGCGGAAGAAGAGTACCGGCGCCGCCCCGCGGAAGCCGCCGTGCATGCCGGCGATGGGCGTTTCGTCGGCGATGAGCCGCGCGGACGCGTTGGAACTCGCGATGCTCACGAGGTCGTCGCCGCTCGGGTCGGTCTGGAAGGCGGCGTAGTTCGCGATGAAGTGCCGCGGCACCGCGATGCCGCCACCGGCGGCGACTTCCTGCGTGCCGACCTCCCAGGTCTGCGTGAACGTCGCCCGGGTACGGGCTTCGAAGGGCCCGGTGTCCGCGCTGAGCCGTCCGAGGGCTTCGGGTCGCTCGTCGAGGACGGTCAGTTCGCGTACGTAGGCGTCGATGGCGGCCAGGCCGGCATCGGAGGAGGGCGCGGGGCGGCGGGCGACGGTCGTCAGGTTGACGGGCAGGTAACCGCCGGTCATCGAGAACGCGTTCAGCCAGTCCCACAGGACATCCGTCCGGTGGCGAACGGTGTTCGCATCGGTCGGTCGTTCCGCAACGTCCGCCTTCAGTTTCTCCACGCGGTCGCGCAGGTCGGGTTCGAGGTAGTCCGCACGCTGTGCGGCCACCCCGGTCGCGAGCAAAGCGCCGAGGAGGAATGCCAGGCAGCGGTGGCAGGATCGGAAAGGCATGGGGCGGACTCCTTGGAGACGCGAGGCGGACGCGGGACTTGGCAACGGATTATGGCATGGGGCTGCCGACCCGGGCGGGTCGCCCCGCGGCTATCGACAGACGCGCTCGAAGTCCCGCCAGAAGTCCGCGTAGGTCTTGGACACGCAGCCCGGGTCGAGGATCTCGCAACCGCCGACCCTGCTCGCGAAGACCGCGAAGGCCATGGCCATACGGTGATCGTCGAAGGTCTCGAAGCGCGCCGCGCGGAGCTCGGGCACCGGCGTGATGGCGATCCAGTCCGGTCCCTCGTCGACCGTGACGCCGGCCTTGCGCAGTTCGCCGGCGGGACACGCGATGCGATCGCACTCCTTGTGCCGCAGGGTCGACAGTCCGGTGATGCGCAGGGGCGCCGGCAGGAACGGGGCCATGGCCATCAGGGTCGGCGCGGCGTCCGGCATCGACTCCATGTCCGCGGTGTCGAGCGCATTGACCTCTCTCGGCCCGGTGATCGTGACCTGTGCCGACGTGGCGTTTACCGAGGCTCCGAGCCGTTCGCACAAGTCGAAGAACCCGAAGTCCCCCTGGGTGGTGGACGTTCCCAGGTTGTCGATCCGGACGGTCGAGGCGTGCAGCGTCGCGAGCGCCGCGTGGTAGGTCGCCGCGGACGCGTCTCCCTCGATCGTGACCGCCCCGCCGCCGTACCGGCCCGGGCGCACGCGCAGTGTGCGCGTGTCCACGGCCTCGACCTCGATCCCGCGGCGTGCCATTTCGCCGCGGGTGATCTCCACGTAGGGCGCCGAGACGAGGTCGTCCTTCATGCGCAGGGTGAGCCCGCGCGGCAGCCTCGGCGCGACCAGCAGCAGGCCGGACAGGTGCTGGCTCGTGACCCGGGTGCCGATGGACACCTCGTCGGCCGGGTGCGCCGGCCCCCGCACGGTGATCGGCAGGTGGCCGCCGTCCCTGGCCGTCGTCTCGCAGCCGAGTTCCGTGAGCGCTTCGATCATGTCGTGGTTGGGCCGCGCCCGCAGCGGTGGCAAGCCGTCGAGCCGGGTCTCGTCACGGCGCAGCGCGGCGACCGCCAACAGGAGGCGCATCGACACGCCGCTCAGGCGCAGGTCGATGGCGATCTCGCCGGTGGCAAGAGACTGCGGGGGCTCGACCGCGAGCCGCGACGGGCCTGGCTCGGAGATCCCGGTTCCGAGCCTTCGCAGCGCCGCGATCATGTCCTCGACATCTTCGCTACGCGGTACTCCCGCCAACGTCGACGGTTCTTCCGCGAGCGCAGAGATCACCAGCTGTCGCAGCGCGATGGACTTGCTGCCGGGCAGGGTGACCGCAACGTCAAACGGCTGGACGATCCGCGAAACTGGCCGTGCTCCGGTCATGCCGCGGGCTCGTTCGAGTTCGCCGCCGGTCGGACGGCGGTGGCTTGGCGCGCCGCAAGCGCCGTGCAGCCCACGGCGCGCCAGACCCGCATCGGTCTACCTCGTGCCCGCGCTTCCCCCGAGCGACTCAGGCCAGCTCGGCGAAGGCCTTTTCGGTGCCTTCGAGCGCCTGCGCGATGTCGTCCTCGGTGTGCGCGACGGACAGGAACATGTTGTGCCACGGGTGCAGGAAGACGCCGTGGTGCAGGGCGTTGGTGCAGAAGGCGGACGCCTGCGCGCGGCCGACGTCGCCTTCGAACTGGAGCAGCGGCATCTGCGGCGGACCGCTCTGGCGGATGCCGTACCCGTACCGTTGCGCCTGCTCGTAGAGGCCGTCGCGCAGTTGCTGGCCGAGCCGCTCCATGTGCCGCGGCCCGTCGACCTCGTTCAGCACGTCGAGCGTCTCGATGGCGGCCGCGAAGGGTGCCCCCTGGTACCAGAACGAACCGGTGTAGAACACCTTCTCGGCGGCCTCGCGGTAGTGGCCGCTGCCGAGCACCGCGGCCAGCGGCTCGCCGTTGGCGATGGCCTTGCCCCACGCCGACAGATCCGGCTGGATGCCGAACTCCGACCAGCTCGCGTCGAGGGACAGCCGCAGGCCGGAGCGCACGTCGTCGAGGATCAGCGCGGCGCCCTCGGCGTCGCAGATCTCGCGTGCCGCGCGTGCGAAGGCGGGGTCGACGAGTTCCTGCGTATGCGGCACGTCGTGCTTGTAGCCGGAGACGACGATGGCGGCGAGGTCGCCGGACGCGGCCTTGGCCGTCGCCGTCAGGCTCTCGACATCGTTGAAGAGATAGGTGGGGTAGTGCACGTGTTCTTCCGGCGGCGTTCCCGGCGACATGCGGTTCGCCCAGGGCTGCGAGCCGTGGTAGGCGGTGGAGCCGACGAGGATCTTGCGCTTGCCCGCGTGCCCCCGGGCAATCATGTTGCAGACCGTCGTCGCGTCGTTGCCGTTCTTCGCGAAGACGGCCCATTCCGCGTGGCTCACCTGGCGTGTGAACTTCTCGGCGAGATCCACGAGCGCCGCCGGCGGCCCGTCCGCGATGTCGAGGCGGTCGCGCTGGGCGTCCGCCGCCGCGCGGATGCGCGGGTTGCCGTAGCCGGCGATCATCGGCCCGTAGGAACACATGAAGTCGATGTATTCGTTGCCGTCGACGTCCCACATGCGGCACCCGGAGGTCCGCTCGAAGAACTGGGGATAGCTCTCGGGCATCCGCGGATGCACCGCCATGTGGCCGTACATGCCGTTCGGAAGCACCCGTTTCGCGCGTTCCCGCAATGCCAGATCGTTGCTTCTCGTGGCCACCAGCGGTCTCTCCATTGTGCCTTTACTCGCCTGATGTTACGCGTTACGTTTCGGCAGCGACACCTGCAACCGGGAGGGGATACATGCACGTCGGAATGGCGGCCATCTTTCAGAATCCGGAAAACCACGTCTCGGACGGCGAGGTCTACGTGAACGAACTGCGCCTCGCGCAACTCGCGGAACCCCTGGGGTTCGATTCCATCTGGGGCGTGGAACACCACTTCACCGACTACACGATGTGCCCCGACGTCCTGCAGTTCCTTACCTACATGGCGGGGCGCACCGAACGCATCCAGCTCGGCTCGATGGTCGTCGTGCTGCCGTGGCACGACCCGATACGCGTTGCCGAGCAGGTCTCGATGCTGGACCACCTCTCGAACGGGCGCTTCATTCTCGGCCTCGGACGCGGTGCCGGGCGCATCGAGTTCGAGGGCTTCGGCGTCGACATGGGCGAATCGCGGGAGCGCTTCGTGGAAGCCGCGGAGATCGTCCTGAGCGGCCTCGAGCAGGGCTGGTGCGAGTACGACGGCAAGTTCTACCAGCAGGCCGCCCGCGACGTCCGGCCGCGGCCGGCAGGCACCTTCAAGGGTCGCACCTATGCCGCGGCCGTGTCGCCGGAGTCGGTGGAGATCATGGCCCGGCTCGGCATCGGCATCCTCGTCATCCCCCAGAAGCCCTGGGACATGATCGACCAGGAGCTCACGACCTACCGCAGCGTCTTCCAGGAAGTGAACGGCGCCCCGGCGCCGGCGCCGATCATCGCCGGCTGGGTGTTCTGCGACGAGGACGAGAAGCGTGCGCGGGAGATGGCCGTCCGCTGGATCGGCGGCTACTGGGAGACCGCGGCGAAGCACTACGAGATCGGCGGTGCGCACTTCGCGAACACCAAGGGTTACGAGTTCTATGCCGCCATGTCCGCGGTGCAGCAGTCCAGCGCGGCGGCGACCACCGAGGCGTACCTCGACCTGCAGGTGTGGGGCACGCCGCAGATGTGCATTGACCGGATCCGCCAGACGGCGGAGCGCATGCGGTCGAACACCTTCACGTCGGTCTTCAGCTACGCCGGCATGCCGTACGACGAGGCAGAGCGCAACCTGCGCCTGTTCGCGCGCGAGGTACTGCCGGCGCTTCGCGAAGAGCAGGCGGTGGCCGCGGGTGGGGGCGCGGGCGGGGGCGGGGGCGCGGGCGGGGGATAGCTGCGGTCAGCCCGGGCACAAGGCGCCGGTCGGCGCAGAGATACCTGTCGAACAACCTGATTGCCACAACGAGGGCATAGCGCGATGAACGCTCCAGTCAGAAAGGAATATTCCAACCTCGGGTTCGACCCGGACCGGCTGCGGGAGAAGTACCGCGAGGAACGGGACAAGCGGATGCGCGCCGACGGGGATGACCAGTTCCTGTCGGTCGAGGGCGAGTATGCGCACTACGCTACCGAGGATCCGTTCGTCGACGTACCGGAGGAACGCGATCCGCTCGAGCGGGAAGTCGATGTCGTCATCATTGGCGGCGGGTTCAGCGGCATGATGGCGGCGGCGCGCCTGCGCGAGCGCGGCGTCGAGGACGTCCTGCTGATCGAATCGGGAGCGGACTTCGGCGGAACGTGGTACTGGAACCGCTACCCGGGCGCGCAGTGCGACATCGAGGCCTATTGCTACCTGCCGCTCCTCGAGGAGCTCGGCTACATGCCGAAGGAGAAATATTCCTATGCCCCCGAGATCTTCGAGCACTCGCAGCGTATCGGAGCGGCGTACAACCTCTACGACCTGGCGCTCTTCCAGACGCGCGTGACCGAGTTGCGCTGGCGCGAGGACGATGCGCGCTGGCGCGTGTCCACGCATCGGGACGACGACATTCGCGCGCGGTTCGTGATCCAGGCGGCCGGCACGGCGAACCAGCCGAAGCTGCCGGGCATCGACGGCATCCACGACTACCGGGGCCATTCCTTCCACACCAGCCGCTGGGACTACGAGTACACCGGCGGCGATCACACCGGCGGCCTGACGAAGCTGGCCGACAAGCGGGTCGGTGTGATCGGTACGGGCTGCACGGCGATCCAGGCGGTGCCCTTCGTGGGCGAGCAGGCGCAGGAGCTCTACGTCTTCCAGCGCACGCCGTCGTCCATCGACGAGCGCGGCAACAGGCCAACCGACGAAGACTGGTGGGAGTCGCTGAAACCCGGCTGGCAGCGCGCACGGCGGGAGAACTTCGCCGACATCGTCGTGGGTCGCCCGTTCGAGGAGGACCTCGTCGCGGACGGCTGGACGGACATCTTCCGCCGGCTGCAGTCGACGCTGCCGCCGGAAGACGAGGTGGCGGGCGATCCGGAGGAGCTCGCGCTGGCGGCGGAGATCGAGGACTTCCGCAAGATGAACGAGATCCGCGCGCGGGTGGATGGGACCGTGCAGAACCCGGAGGTCGCCGAGACGCTGAAGCCCTGGTACCGTCAGTTCTGCAAGCGGCCGACCTTCAACGACGAATACCTCGACACCTTCAACCGGCCGAACGTGCACCTGATCGACGTCAGCGAGAGCAAGGGCGTGGACCGCATCACCGAGCGGGGCATCGTCGCGAATGGCGTCGAGTACGAGGTCGACTGCATCATCTACGCCACCGGCTTCGAGATCAGTTCGTCACCCCGGCGCAGAGTGAGCTTCGAAATTGTCGGACGGAACGACGCATCGCTCTTCGACCACTGGAGCAACGGCCTGAGGACGCTGCACGGCCTGTCCAGCCACGGCTTCCCGAACTGGTTCTTCATCGGCGTGAACCAGAACGGACTCTCGGTCAACATGACCGCCATGTTCGACGATCAGGCGCGCCATATCGCCTACATCATCGACGAAGTGTCGAAGCGTGGTCGCAAGGTGGCCGAAGTGAGCGCCGCAGCGGAGGACGAGTGGGTGGCCGAGATCCAGCGGCTCTCGTTCGGCAACCGCGAGTTCCTCGAGTCGTGCACGCCCGGGTACTACAACAACGAGGGCCACCTCGACGACCCGAGCAAGGGCCTCCTGAGCCAGGCGTACGCGCCGGGGATCAACGCTTTCAACGCGCTCCTCGCGGAATGGCGCGAGGAGGGGGATCTCGAGGGGTTCGCGCTACGTTGACGCCGTGTGAGGCAGGCTCTGACTTGTCAGGGCCTGCCGTGCGGTACAGGGATGTACCGAGGGGCTTGATCGGAGGTTGCCCGGGGCGCCGGCCTTGCCGCGCGCCCCGTCAGGCAGGTATCGCCGTGTAACGGGCGGACGGCCGAGCGTCCGCCATGGCTGTCACATCTTCATCTCGAAGAAACACAACTTGTTGCCGTCGAGATCGCGCACGTACGCGCCGTAGAAGACCGGCAGCCGCTCGCCGGGAGGGCCCTCGTCGGTGGCGCCGAGGGAGATGGCCTTGGCGTAGAGCTTGTCCACGCCCTCGCGGCTGCCGCCGGGGATCGCGACCATGTTGCCGTTGCCGGGATCCTGGGCTGCCTCGTTGTGGGGAATGCACACGGCCAGCATCGCGCTGCCGGGGCCCGTGCCGTAGAACTGGATCCGGTCCATGCCGAACAGGCGCGAGGCGCCGAGCTCGCCGAGCAGGTCGTCGTAGAAGGCGAGCGCACGGTCCATGTCGTTCACGCCGATCGTGGTGTATCCCAGCATTCGAGTGGTCTCCCTTGGTGTCGGTTGCGGAGTCTGGCCGGTCTGGCCTGACGGCGGCGCATTGTACCCGGCCTGCGGCAGGATGCGGGGCGTAGGGGACGGGCTTGTTCCGTCCCGTTCCTGCGGCTTGCGCGACTCGGGGACGGGCGACCACAAGGGTCGGGGACGGGCGACCACAAGGGTCGCCCCTACAATCTGTGCCGGATCAGCCGCGAGCGGAGTTGTTCTACCCGCAAAGCTGCCGTGCGAGGTCCCGATAGTCCTCCGCGACCACTTCGAAGCCGCTCGCCTCTCCGCGGCTGCCCATCTCCTCGAGCTTGGGCTTGACGTAGGCCGCCTTCAGCCCGGCCCGTTGCGCGGCCGCGAGGTCCGGTGGATGCACCGCGACCATCATCGTCTCTTCCGGCGCGGCTCCGAGCAGGCGGGCGCCGGTACGGTAGGCCTCGGGCTCCGGCTTGTAGACGCCGAGGAACTCGCAGGACAGGTATGCATCCCAGTCGATCCCCGCGTGTTTCGAACTGTCGACGACGATGGAGAGCGACAGCACGGTCAGGATCGCGACCACGTATTGCTCGCGCAATGCCGCGAGCGACTCGGGTACGTCCTCCCAGACGTCCATGCGATGCCAGGCTCGGTTGAGCCCGTCGCGGTCTTCCGGGGTCAGTTCGAGCGCTGGATGGTCGGCGGCAAGTTCGTCGAGTACCCCCCGGTGGAGGGCGTCGGCGTTCTGCCAGGGCAGGTTGCCGTGGCGGACTTCCGCCAACTGCTCGAACATGCGCCGCCGCCAGGTGAAACAGAACGCGCGGTCGTCCACTTCCACGCGCCGCTCCGCCGCCAGGGCGCGCACCGCTTTCCGCGTGGCCGTCTGCCAGTCGAAGATGCTGCCGCCGACGTCGAACGTCAGTGCCTTGATGCCCTCGATCATGCTGTCTCCCGTACGTTGCTCAACCCGGCGTGGCGCTCCACACCAGGAAGTTGCCGCCGAGCGGCATGGGGCCGCCGGACACGGCGATCTCCGGTTTGACGCCGGTCAACTGGCGCTCGCCGGCGCGTTGCTGGATCTGCTGCATGCAGTCGGTGTGCATCCAGAAACGGCTCCGGCCGCAGCCGAGGTTGCCGCCGCTCGGCAGCACGGGATTCGGCCCGTGGATGCTGATATCGGTCTGATAGAAGTCGAGCGCGTCGCCGAAACCGATGCCGCGATAGCCGAGCCCTTCGAGGTGGAACTGGTGGAACAGCGTGAAGCCGTCGTACATGTTCTCGAACGACAGGTCAGCGGCCGTGATGCCGGCGCCCTCGTAGATCTTGCGGGCGCTGCGCGCGGTGTCCTCCTCGACCTCGTCGAGCGTGGCGGTGAGGCTGCGCGGCCGGGACCGGCTCGAAGCGTGGTTCAGGATGTAGACCGGCTTCTGGCGCATGTCGCGGGCCCGTTCCGCGGTGGTGAACAGGTACGCGGCGGAGACCATGATCGGCAGGTCGTTGTCGAACAGGTTCGCCGGCTTGGCGATCCAGCGGGCGGCGTTGTAGTCCTCCGGCGTGATCTCCTCCGGACGGTGCTGCGCCCAGTACCCTTCCGGGAACAGGAGCCCGTTTCTGCGGGAGTTCTCGATGAACGGCCCCATCATGTCGTGGCTCTTGCCGTACTTGCGGCAGTACTCGGCGAACTGCAGCGCCGTGCCGTAGCAGACCGGGGCGCCCCACAGTGAGCTCAGGGCGCTGCGTCCCGGCAGGGCGGAGCCGGCGTTGGCGCCACCCTGGTAGTAACGGCCCTCGAAGTTGTGCCAGCTCTTCAGGACGAGGCAGGTATCGGTCAGCCCGTCGCCGACCGCCTGCGCGGCGATGCAGAGGCAACGGGACATGCAGCCGTCGCCGTACATCGTGAAGCCGACATCGGTGAGTTCCGGCATGTTGCCGAGAATCCACTCGGAGCTGAGCTGGGCGACTCCGTCGAGGGGTTCGTCGGTGGGGTTGAACGCCGTCCGGACTTCCTCGGGAACGGGCCTGCCCCTGGGCCACCAGGCCCCGGTGGTGGTCACGGGATCCATGACGAGCCCGTCGATGTCCGCCGGGTCCACGCCAGCGTCCTCGATGGCGCGCCGCAGGGCGATCAGGCTGATGGCGCCGACGCACGTCTCGGGCCGTCCGTCCCAACGGCGCGCCGTCGGCGAGTGGCCGATCCCGACTGCGACGACCTTGCCGCGGTGTTCCCAGGGGCCGAGACCTTCCTCGGTACGGAAGAACGACTCGGGGTCTCGGCGGACGTTCATCGCGCGCCTCCCACGACCTGCCACTCGGGCACGAGTTGACCGTTGGCGGTGGCTTCGAAGATGACCTCCACGGGGGCGCCCACGGGCACTTCGTCGACGGGGGTCCCGGGGAGGTGCGCGTACATCTGGATGCCCGGGTCCTCGTCCAGCATGACCACGGCGACGTTGAAGGGCTGCTCTTCCTGCAGGACCCGGACGGGCGTGTCGTGCACGACGCAGTAGTTGTAGATCGTCGCGCGCCCGCTCATCTCGCGCCATCCGAGAGCCGCATCCCCACCGCACTGGTGGCAGCGGCGTCCCGGCGGGTGCTGCAGGCGGTCGCAGGCCGCGCAGTGCTGGATGACCAGGCGCTGCTCGTTCGCCGCTTCCCAGAACGGCCGCGTCAGCGCGTCGGGCTCGACGCCCTGTTTCATGCGAACTCCATCCGCTGGGCACAAAGGTTGCATTGAATGCGAGGGGCGGGGTTTTGGTCAACCGGCACCCGCCGCGGGTAGTGATCAAGGGCCACTACCGGGCTGCGTCCGCCGCGCGAACCGCCGGGCGCGGCATGCAGGCTCGGCACGTTCGGCCGTATCGGTTCGAGTATGATGATCCATGAACTGACGAACTTCTGACCCGGAGGCCGACGTACCGGCCATGGAGCGAACACCGAAACGGTACACGCGTAACGCAGGTACACGCGTCACGACCAGATGCGCCTGGCCAGTCTGGCCATTTCGGGGGCATGGTCATAGCCGAGCAGGTCGAGCGACAGCCCTTTGCCCTCCGTGGTCACGGCGACAGGAAGAAAAAGTTTGACTCCGCGTCGGGCGAGTTGGTCTTGCGGATGGCAGACAGTCGGGTCACCGTGAGACACGAAGCTCGGTCCGGGCGCGTGGCAACGGTGGAACCCGTATCCGGGCCCTGGCGGCGGCAATGAGCGAGCAGCCGTCGTTGGACTTCGGCGATGCGCGGGGCGTGACCATTGGGCGGGGCGATGGCCTCGATCTGGCTGCCGCATCGGGGATCCCAGGACTAATGTATGTCCCGGACTTCCTGAGCCCCGTCCAGCAGCAACGGACGCTCGACACGATCGATCGGTCGGACTGGATGTCTACCCTGGAACGGGCGGTCCAGCACTATGGGTGGCGCTACGACTACCGCTCGAGAGTTGTCACCGCGGACATGCGCATCGGCTCGCTGCCAGCCTGGCTGGACGATCTCGCCCAGCGACTGTATCGGGAGGCGGACTCCTTCGACCGGGTCCCGGACCAGGCAATCGTAAATCAGTATTTGCCGGGTCAAGGCATTGCCATGCACGTCGACCGGCGATGCTTTGGCGAAACCGTCGCGACTGTCAGTCTGGGTGATGCCTGGCAGATGGATTTCCGTCCGCTCGGCGCAGACCGGTCGCAAACCCAGGGCATGACTTTGGCCCCGGGATCGGCGCTGATCCTGAGCGGTGATGCCAGGTACCGGTGGTTGCATGGCATCGCCAAGCGTAGGCGTGAACGCCTTCAGCAGGGCGGGTGGAGACCCCGAGGGCGCCGTGTCTCCGTCACGTTTCGAACGGTAGTGCTGTAGGGCGCCTGTAGAGCAGGCGTTCTGGCGCTCGGTGGCCGGCAAGTCGCTCCCCCTGTTCCGCGGCCCTCAGGAG
This sequence comes from Candidatus Azotimanducaceae bacterium, assembly GCA_965206615.1. Lineage (GTDB taxonomy): Bacteria > Pseudomonadota > Gammaproteobacteria > Pseudomonadales > Azotimanducaceae > VXNE01. The sequence goes on along the minus strand of CBDBKI010000005.1, from coordinate 3,768,739 downwards.
TTGGAACAGGTGGGCCTTGGCCTCTGTTGCGGTCATTCTGGGCATCTGACTCACCGGTTGTTTCTGGCTGGTCGAGCCATCGCTGTGCCCAGCGGCGACAGCGCAAGGCCGTAGGATCGGCGATTGCCTGTAGAATACGCCGCTTTTGAGCCTGGACTCACGACGGGAGGAAGCAATGGCCGAAGCGGCGGTCTCGGATGTCGAAGCTGATCTGAATAACCTGACCATGGGCGACCAAGCCCAACCCCTGCTCGACGCGGTGACGAAGTTCATCGCCCAGGATGTCGAGCCCCGCACCGAGGAATACTTCGAGGCCGCCGGCGAGCACGGCGACCGCTGGAGCCTTTCGCCGCGCCAGGAAACGATCCTCGGCGGGCTGAAGAACAAGGCGAAGTCCAACGGCCTGTGGAACTTCTTCCTGCCGGATGCGGACACGGGCGAGGGGCTCAAGAACCTCGATTACGCCTACATCGCGGCGCAACTGGGCAAGAACCCCATCGCGTCCGAGTGCCTGAACTGCAGCGCGCCGGACACCGGCAACATGGAAGTGCTCGAACGCTACGGCAGCGAAGCGCAGAAGGAAAAGTGGCTCAAGCCGCTCCTGAACGGCGAGATCCGTTCCGCCTACGCGATGACCGAGCCGAACCTCGCCTCGTCCGACGCCAAGCAGATCGCCACGCAGGCGCGCCTCGACGGCGACGAGTGGGTGATCACCGGCGAGAAGTTCTACATCTCCGGCGCCGGCGACAGCCGCTGCAAGGTGATGATCACGATGGTGCAGACGGATCCGACGGCGGCGCCGCATCGGCAGCAGTCGCAGATTCTCGTGCCCATCGACAACCCCGGCGTCGAGATCATCGAGCCGATGGAAGTGTTCGGCCACGACGACGCCCCCCACGGCCACATGCATCTCAAGTTCAACGACGCGCGCGTGCCGAAGGAGAACATCCTCCTCGGTGAGGGCCGCGGCTTCGAGATCTCCCAGGGCCGCCTCGGCCCGGGCCGCATCCACCACTGCATGCGCTCCATCGGCCAAGCGGAACGCGCGCTCGACCTGATGGTCCGCCGCGGCCTGTCGCGGGAAGCCTTCGGCCGACCGATCGCGCAGCTCGGCAAGAACGTCGAGGTCATCTCCCGCGCCCGCATCGACATCGAAGCGATGCGCATGATGGTGCTGAAGGCGGCCAAGGCGATGGACGTGCTCGGCAACCGCGAAGCGCGTATCTGGGTGCACATGGTCAAGGCGATGGTGCCGGAACGCGTGTGCCAGATCATCGACCAGGCGATCCAGATGCACGGCGCGTCGGGCGTGTCCCAGTGGACGCCGCTCGCGCGGATGTACACCGGCCAGCGGACGCTGCGCATCGCGGACGGGCCGGACGAGGTGCACCACTTCGTCGTGGGTCGTGCGGAACTCCGCAAGTACCAGGGCGAGGCCTGACGGCAGCGTCGGAAGTCGGACGGCAGGACGGCCCCTCGCGGGCCGTCTCTGCATCTGACGCAGACGAACGGAGGGAGGAGACCGTGGAAACGAGGGGTGGCGACTACGATTTCGGACCCATGCACGAGGCGGTGCAGAAATACCTGGACGACGACTTCCTCGCGATGGCGTCGTCGGTGGTCCTCGAGGGCGGCGAGCCCGTGGACTTCCACCTGTGGGGATACCAGGACCGGGAGGCGGGGGTCCCGATCGCGGCGGACTCCATCTTCCGCATCTACTCGAACACCAAGCTCGTCACCTCCGTGGCGGCGATGACGCTCTGGGAGGAAGGCCGCTTCACCCTCGACGATCCGGTCGAGAAGCACTTGCCGCCGTTGCGTGGCTTGCGGGTCCTGCGCGAGGGGGCGACGGACGCCGCGGATGCGGAGCCGCTCGACACCCCGCCGACGGTCCGGCAGCTCATGAGCCACAGCGCCGGTTTCTCCTACGGCTTCCTCCTCGAGTCTCCCGTTGACGCCGTGTACACGGAGCGGAACCTGTCGAGGCCGGACTCGACACTCGAGCAGCTCGTCGAGGGGCTGGCGGCCATCCCGCTCGCCAACCGCCCCGGGACGCGCTTCCAGTACAGCGTCGCGACGGACGTCCTGGCGCGACTGGTCGAAGTGCTGTCCGGCGAGCGTTTCGACCGGTATCTGGCGCGGCGCATCTTCGAGCCGCTCGGCATGGTCGACACGGACTTCCACGTGCCGGCGTCGAAGCACGACCGGTTCTGCGTCAACTACGCCGCCCGGGACCAGATGGACCCGATGGTGCCCGGGCTCGATGCCGCGCCGGACACGCTGCTCGGCAGCTATCTCGCACCGAAGTCCTTCCTCTCGGGTGGGGGCGGGCTGGTCTCGACCATCCTCGACTACACGCGGTTTATCCGCATGATCGTCGGCGGCGGCGCACTGGAGGGGACGCGAATACTCGACACCGGCACGCTCGAACTCATGCGCACGAACCAGCTTCCGGAAGGTGCGGGCGTGCAGTTCCCGTTCTGGCACATGCCGGACACGGTCTTCGGCCTGGGATTCGCCATCAAGACCGCTCCGGCCGCCGGCGAGCCCGATGCGGCGATCGGCGAGTACCACTGGGGCGGCATGGCGGGTACGCATAGCTGGATGTCCCCGGCCGCGAACATCGCCGCCATCGTCTTCACGCAGCGCCTGCCCGGGTTCTGGCACCCGTTCAGCCACGAGTACAAGCGGCAGGTGTACGCGGCTACGGCCTGAACGCGGGCCGGGTGGGGATGTGTGTCGTCGCAGCGGCATCCCTGCCGGGGCCGCAGGCGTTAGGATGTGTCCGGGAAACCGGAGGCCGACACCGTGAAACCCTATCCGCCCGGCGGCAGACCGCTCAGCGCGGCCGACCGCCTGGAAATCGCGGCAACGATCGCGCGGTACTGCCACGCCACCGACGCCGGCGACGGCGCCGCCACCGCGGCGGAGTACACCGAGGACGCACTGCTCGAAGTGGTGGGCGCGTTCCAGGCGCGCGGCCGGGACGCCATCGCGCAGATCGGCGCGATGCCGAACAAGCCCAGGCACTGGGTGAACAACATCGCGATCGAGGGACACGCCAGCGAAGCCCGTGTGGTGGTGTCGTTCGCGGCGGTCCCCGCCGGGAACTCGGTCGCCGCCACCGGTCGGTACGAGAGCGTTCTTTCGAAGCAACTGGACGGGCGCTGGAAGATCGCCGAGAAGCGGTATACGGGGGACGGCGCCGCCTGGCCGGCCCCGCCCGCGGCACCCGGGGTGCTGACCGCGCAGGACCGGCTCGAGATCCTGGAGTTGGTGGCCCGGATCGACGATGCGCTGGACCGCCGCGACGCCGTGGGTTGGGCGTCCGCGTTTACCGGCGATGGCTGCTATCGAGTCGACGGCGGCCCCGAGGTCGTCGGGCACGAGGCGCTGGCCCGGAGCGTACGGGAACTGCCGGCTGCCGCGGGCCGCCACTGGACGACGAACCACGTCCTCGCCGGCACCGACGAATCGGCTACCGCCCGCATGTATGTCGCGATCGTCCGGGGTACGGCCTTCGTCGATTCGGGGCTGTACGACGATGTCTGGCACAAGGTCGACGGCGCGTGGCGGCTCGCCCGCCGGCACCGGACGATCGACGCGCCGCCCGGCGGCAGCGGCTGACCGTGGCCCTCATCTCGCGCAGCCCTGAGGGGCGTCGACAGGGTTTGCGGCCATGACGCTGACGCCCGACGATCGCCTGGCGCTGTTCGACCTCGTTGCGCGGGCCAACCACGCCATGCATGTGCGCGACGGCGAGGGATGGGCGGCCACGTTCGCCGAGGATGGCGTTTTCCTCCCGGAAGGGGGCGAGGAAATCCGTGGGCGCACGGCGCTGGCGGCCATGATCGACGGAATCCCGCCGAACACGCAACGTCACTGGGCAGGGAACTTCGTCCTGGAGGTTGTGGACGACGCGGTCGTCATGCGATCGGACGCCGCCGTGCTGGACATGAACCGTGTGCTGCATGCGGGCAGACGGACCGACACGTTGCGGCGCCTGCACGGCCGTTGGCGGTTCGTCGAGCGGCGCTTCGTGGCAGGGCCGCCGGCGACCTGAGGCGCCGACGCGTCAGTTGGGTGGCCGGTACTGCCGCTCCACATCCGCTTCGAGCGCCGCGTCCCGTTCCGAGATCAATCCCGACTTCGCCCACGCCAGCAGTTCCTTGAGCGGAAACCGGCGTCCCGGGCATGTCGTCTCCTCGCCGCGCACTTGCCGGTGGCCGCCGATGGCGATGCGCGGGTAGCGCGTCTTGAGGCCGAGGAGCAGGGTGTGCAGGGCGTCGATCTGGTCGTCCGGAGGCGGCGCCGTCTCGAAGTCGCCGGCCAGGGCGACCTCGATGCAGTGCGCGCGTCCGGTGCGTTCGGACTCGCTGACGAGGGACTCCGTGCGACCGTCCGCCGTGATGCGATAGTGGAACGCCGCGTCGGCGCAGCCCGTGTGGTGGAGCAGCACGAAGCGGGCCTCACCGAGCCGCATCGGCGTCCTCGCCGCGCCCGAAACGGAGCGCCGTCGCGAGCCCGGAGTAGCGGGGCTGGTCGATGGCGGCCTGCAGGGCGACGGTCTGGCGCAGGTGCTCGGTCAGTCCTGGCAGCGACAGATCGACGGAGCCGTCGCGCAGGCCGTGGACGAGTCGCCAGCGCAATGTCTCAAGGTCGGCGTCCGGCGCTCCGAGCAGCCCCCGAAGCCGTGCCAGCTCGGCGCGCCGATGTTCGGCGCCGAGGGCGAGTTCGCGCAGGACGATGTCGAGGGAGTTGGACGCGACGCGCGCCAGGAAGCGCGTGCGCCCCTCGGTGGCGGACATGACGTCGGCGCGCAGGAAGTCGCGCACGCTGACCAGGAGTTCGTCGGTGCGCGGCATGTCCAGGGGCGACTCGAACGGCGCCGGTTCCGGCACATGCACGGGCCCGGGAATCAGCAGGTTCACGCAGTCGATCTGGCACTCGGACGTGCGGCGCCCGATGCCGGGCCGTTCCACCGTCGGGTCGGGCCCGTTGCGGTAGTGTTCCGCCATGGTCAGGCAGCCGACTGCCCACCAGAACGAGCCGAATACCTCCCAGAACTTGACCCGGTCCCGGTCGACGGGCTGTCCGGATACACGCTCGTAGCCCCGGAAGAGGTCCTCGTAGCTGCCGAAGCCGCCCACGGGACCCGAACCACCGAACCGCCAGGAGTTCGTGCAGATCCAGCCGAGGTCGCGCATGGCGTCCCCGATGTGGGCGACCTCCCAGTCGAGGACCGCGACGATGCCGGTCTCGTTCACCATCAGGTTGCCGTTGCGGAAGTCGTTGTGGACGAGCGCGGGCTCGACATCCTGGGGCAGATGCTCGAGCAGCCAGCGCCCCGCGAAGTCGATCATGGGCTGCGGCGTGCCGTACTCCTGGTAGCGGTCCCACATCTGGTGCACGAACGCTTCCGGCGTGATGGTCTCGAGCACGGTGTCGAGACCGGTTCCGGCAAGGTCGATCGCGTGGATGCGGGCGAGCACCTCGCCGCACTCCCCGGCGAGACGGGGCCGCACGTCGGCGAGCGCGTCGGAGCGTACGATGCGTGCGCCAAGCGTCTCCCCGTCGAGCCACTCCATGACGAAGCCCGGGCCGAGCCCATCGTCCTCCGCGAGCACGTAGTGCACCTCGGGTTCGGGTACGCCGGCGGCGCGGGCGGCCATCATGAGGCGGGCCTCGACGGCGAGCCCGGGGTGTCCGGGCGCGCCCTGGACCCCCTCGCCGCCGCCGGCGGCGCGGCGCAGGCACAGTCGTCCGGGTCCTGCGGTGGTCTCGACGGTGAGTCGGTAGGTTTCCTGGCTGGCGCCGCCGGACAGCCGTTCGGCGCGCACGAGGCCCCTCAAGGCGGGGATCTCTCGTGTCAGGACGGTGTGGAGCAGGGAATGCAGATCGGTTTCGGAGAGCACGGGCAACCGGGTCGCGGGGCGTTCGACGTAGAATACGCAATTCTGCCCGGCGAGTCGGGTCGGGGGCGCGTCCCCGCGTAGTGGGGCGCCTGCGAGCGGGAATTTCGAGCATGTCGCGGCATCAACAACGTTGCATGAGATCGGCGTGGCTGGGTCGGCGGCGAACCCGGCGCACAGCGAAGCGAAGCGCCGGGAACGGCTTTGGAGCACTGCTGGCGATCCTCGTCCTGGTCGTGGCCACCGATGCGCAGGGCGCGTCACGGGTCGTCTTCGGCAGCTTCGAGAACGCCTGGTATGCCGAACGGGAGGCGCAGACGGTCGCGTCGGAACTGGGCATCGCGACCGAGGTGATCGCCTTCGACGCGGGGACGTACCGTGGCCACCGGGTCGCGAGTGCCGCACTCCCGGAAGAGCGGGCTCGGCGTCTGCAGGCGCGGGCCGCGGGCCAGGGTTGGAACGGTGCATGGCTCCTGCACGGGGCGCCGCTTCCGGAGCCGCCCGCCGCGAAGGAGTTGGCAAGGGAGGAAGCGTCGCAGAGGCCGGCTCCGGCGCGACCGGAACCCGCTTCCCCTCCGGCGCCGGAGGTGGAAGTCGGCCGAACGCGGGTCGTCGCCACCGACATCCTGCCGGCGGACGCAGCGGATGGCGTCTCCGCTCGGGACGCGCCCAGGCTCACGCCGCGCGTCGCCAGCGATGCGGGCGACAGCATCGCGATCCCGCGCCACGCGGATGCGGATGTCGGCATCGTCATCGACGGCATGCTCGACGAAGCGGTATGGGCGGGAACCCCCGGCTACGACGACATGCGCGTAGTCGACCCGGACACCCTGATCGAGCCCCGCTATCGCACCATCGCGCGCTACATCTACACGGAACGGGGCCTGTACGTCGGCGCCTGGATGGAACAGCCGCCGGAGACCCTGGTGGCGCGCCTCTCTTCCCGGGACGACTACATCAACCGGGACTCCTTCGGCCTGACCCTCGATACGTCCGGCGAGGGGCTCTACGGGTACTGGTTCACGGTCAACCTCGGCGGCTCCGTGATGGACGGCAAGGTGGAGCCCGAGCGGGAGTACACGGCCGAGTGGGACGGCCCGTGGGAGCGCGGCACGGCGGTGCTCGACGACGGCTGGAGCGCCGAGTTCTTCCTGCCCTGGTCCATGATGACCATGCCGGGCGGCGTCGACGAGCGCACCATGGGCATGTGGGTCAACCGCAAGGTCGCCTACATCGACGAGCGCTGGAGCTGGCCGGCGCTGCCATACACGGGGGCCCGCTTCATGTCGGCGCTCGGCCGGATGCAGGTACCGGGCGTCGCCCCGAAGGGCGAGCTGACCCTGTTTCCGTATGCCGCCGCCTCGCTCGACCAGGCCGGCGATGAGGATGAGATCGAAGCCGGACTCGATGTCTTCTGGCGGCCGAGCCAGGCCCTGCAGTTCACCGCGGCGGTCAACCCGGATTTCGGGGCCGTCGAGTCCGACGACGTGGTGATCAACCTCACTGCGCGCGAGACGTTCTTCCCGGAGAAGCGGCTCTTCTTCCTCGAGGGCAGCGAGATCTTCACCACCACGGCCCGGGGCCAGATCACGGCCTTCCGGAGCAGCGGCGGCGCGAGTTCGTCGGCGGGTGCGCGGCGGACCAAGGAGTCCTTCGTGCGGCCTCCGACGGTCGTCCTGAACACGCGGCGCATCGGCGGCAAGGGGCTCGTCGACATCCCCGACGATGTGGACGTGCCGGGGTACGAGCAGTCGAAACCGACCGACCTCCTCGGCGCCGTGAAGCTGACGGGACAGACCGGGCCGGTGCGCTTCGGGGCGCTCTCCGCCTTCGAGGACGACCCGGAGCTGCGGGGTGAGCGGGACGGCCGCGAGGTGATCGTCGAGGGCGACGGGCGGACCTTCGGCGTGCTGCGGGGACTGCTCGAATCGGCCGGCGAGGGGCGCCGCTCGATCGGCTACATCGGCACGGTCCTCGATCATCCCGACCGGCAGGCCATCGTGCACGGCATCGACGGGCACTACCTGTCCGGCAACGGCAAGCTGAAGATGGATGCGCAACTGCTGAACAGCGACATCGACGATGCGGTGGACGGGCACGAACGGGGATACGCGGCGTTCGCGGACGCGGTGTACATCCCGCGCCGGGGCATCCAGCACCAGTTCGGCCTGGACTACTTCGACGACACGATCGACATCAACGACGTCGGCTTCCGCGGCCGCAACGACATCCGGGGCGCGCGCTACGGCATCGGCCTGTCCCGTGCCGGGATGAAACGCGTGCGCATGTGGCGCAGCAACGTGAGCTACGGGAAATGGGTGAACGGGCAGGGACGGGTCATCCGCGACGGGATGTTCGGCCGCCACACCTTCATGTTCTACAACCGCTCGGAAGTCCGCGCGGAGGTCAACTACTTCCCCGGGCGCTGGGACGACATCGAGAGCCGCGGCAATGGCGCCTACCGCACCGGCCCACGGCTGCAGTTGCAGTTGGAATACGGTACCGACTCCAGCAAGCCGCTGAGCTGGAGCGTCCAGGCCGGCAGGTTCCAGGAGGAACTCGAAGGCTACGAGTACCGGGGCGGCTTCGGGTTCACGGTGAAGCCCTCGGATCGGTTCTCGTTCGACTTCGACCTGACCTACAGCCACCGGGAGCACTGGCTCATCCACCAGGGGGGCAGGAACTTCACGACGTTCCGCGCCCGGGACTGGCAGCCGAAGCTCGCGGTGGACTTCTTCCTGAGCGCGCGCCAGCAACTCCGCCTCACGATGCAGTGGGCGGGCATCCGCGGCGAGGAGAGCGAGTTCTTCGAGGTGCCGATCGGCGACGGCGACCTGCTGCGCAGGGTAAAGGCGCCGGGAGAGCCGAGCGACGACTTCACCATCAGCCGGCTGACGGCGCAGTTGCGCTACCGCTGGGAAATCGCCCCGCTGTCCGACCTGTTCGTGGTGTATACCCGGGGCAGCAACCTGCCGGACCGTGGCTACGATACGTTCGGCGACCTGTTCGAGGACGCGCTCAACGAACCGGTCATCGACGTTTTCGTCGTCAAGCTGCGCTACCGCTTTGGCGGGTAGGGCCCGTGCCGGGGCCGGGTTCTACTACGGGCGACAGGTGACGGGACGTTCCGCGTAAGATAGGCAGACTCCGCTTCGAAGAGGGGCTGTTCGGCAGTGGCCCGCAAACGCACCGGCACGGAGATCGCGTGAGAACCCTACTGGCGATGTCCGCCCTCGTCCTGGCGGTGGTCGCGCACGGTGAGTCGCGCGTCGTCTTCGGCAGCTTCGAGAGCGCGTGGTACGCCGAACGGCACGCCGCGACGGTCGCCGACACGCTGGCTATCGCCACCGAGGTCGTCGGCTTCGATGCCGCGGGAATCCGGCGTCATCGTGTCGTGGGGCCCGCGCTCCCGGAAGCGGAAGCCCGTGCGCTGCGGGACGTGGCCGTGCGTCGTGGCTGGTCGGGTGCGTGGCTCCTGCACGGTCTTCCGGCTCCCGTAGCGGTGGCTCCGGCCCCGCGCGTCGCCACGCCTTCGCAACCGGATGTTGCCGGCCCGACGGCGCAGGAGCCGTCGGTGGACAGGCAAGCAGCCCCGGAAGCTCCCATCGCGGAGCGGGTCGAACCGGCCGATGACCCGGGACCGGCGAATCTCGCGGAACGGGGACTTGCCCTGCGGTCCACGGCCGATCCGGCCCAGGCCATCGTCGTCCCCCGGTATGCGGACCGGGACCTCGACATCGTCCTCGACGGCGTACTCGACGAAGCGGTCTGGGCCGAGACCCCGGGCTACGACGGCATGCGCGTGATCCAGCCGGACACGCTGGTGGAGCCGCGGTACCGCACGGTGGTCAGGTATCTCTACACCGAGCGCGGCCTGTATGTCGGCGCCTGGATGGAACAGCCGCCGGAGACCCTCCTCGCGCGCCTCTCGTCGCGCGACGAGCACATCAACCGCGACAACTTCGGCATCACGCTGGACACGTCGGGCGAGGGGCTGTTCGGCTTCTGGTTCACCATCAACCTCGGCGGGACGGTGATGGACGGCAAGGTGGAGCCCGAGCGGCAGTTCACCGTGGAGTGGGACGGGCCATGGGAGAGCGCCACGGCCCCGCTTGCCGATGGCTGGAGCGCGGAGGTGTTCCTGCCATGGTCCATGATGAGCATGCCGGGTGGGGCCGACGATCGCGAGATGGGCATCTGGGTGGACCGGCAGGTGGCCCACATCGACGAGCGCTGGAGCTGGCCGCCGCTGCCGTTCACGGGGGCGCGTTTCCTGTCGGCATTCGGCAAGCTGAAGGTCCCCGGCGTGGCGCCCAGGCAGGAACTCTCGCTGTTTCCGTACGCATCGGCCACGCTGGACCAGGCGCGCGAGGACGAGGACGCGAAGGTCGGCCTCGACGTTTTCTGGCGCCCGACGGCGGGCTTCCAGGTGACGGCGGCGGTCAACCCGGACTTCGGCGCCGTCGAGTCCGACGATGTCGTGATCAACCTCACCGCGCGCGAGACGTTCTTTCCGGAGAAGCGCCTGTTCTTCCTGGAGGGCAGCGAGATCTTCACGACGACCGCGCGCGGCCAGATCACGTCGTTCAGCAACAGCCAGGGCAACGCGCAGTCGACGGGCGCGCGGCGCACGGCCGTGTCGTTCGTGCGTCCCCCGACGTTGGTCCTGAATACCCGCCGCATCGGCGGGAAGGGCCTCGTGGACATCCCGGACGGCGTGCGGGTGCCGGGCTACGAACAGTCGAAGCCCACGGACCTGCTCGGCGCCATCAAGGCCACCGGGCAGGCCGGGCCCCTGCGCTACGGCGCCCTGACCGCCATCGAGGACGACCCGGAACTCCTGGGCGAGAAGGACGGGCGGGACTTCGTCGTGGAGGGCGACGGCCGCAACTTCGGCGTCCTGCGGGGGCTGCTCGAGTCCACCGGCGACGGCCGCCGGTCGGTCGGCTACATGGGCACGATCCTCGACCACCCCCTGCGCCAGGCGATGGTGCACGGGGTGGACGGCCACCTGCTGTCGGGCGGCGGCAAGCTGAAAGTGGACGTGCAGCTCCTCAACAGCGACATCGACGATGCCGTGGACGGGGAGGAACGGGGCTACGGGGCGTTGACGGACTTCCTGTACGTGCCGCGGCGGGGCGTCCAGCACCGTGTCGGCATCGACTACATCGACGACACGTTCGAGATGAACGACATGGGGTTCCGGGGCCGCAACGACATGCGCGGCCTGCGGTACAACGGCACGCTGACGCGGTCGGGCATGAAGCGGTTCCGCTTCTGGCGCGGTGGCGTCCGCATGGGCTACTTCGAGAATGGGAAAGGACAGGTCATGCGCTCCGGCGTGTTCATCAGCAACAACCTGATGTTCCACAACCGTTCGGAGATCCGCACGCAGTTCAACTACTTCCCGCCACGCTGGAACGACATCGAGAGCCGCGGCAACGGCTCCTATCGGGAGGACGGGCGCCTGCAGGTGTCGGGCGCCTACGGGACCGACACGAGCAAGGTCCTGAGCTGGAGCGTGCAGACAGAGGTCCAGCAGGAGGAACTCGGCGAGTGGGACTACCTGGGAGGATTCGGCGTCACCTTCAAGCCGACGGACCGCTTCTCCTTCGACTTCGACCTGCTCTACAGGGTTCGCGAGAACTGGCTGATCCACCAGGGCGGCCGCGAATTCGCGACCTTCCGCGCGAAGGACTGGCAACCGAAGATCGCGATGGACCTGTTCATCAGCGCGCGCCAGCAGTTGCGCCTGACGATGCAATGGGCCGGCATCCGGGGAATCGAGAAGGACTTCTACCGGGTGCCGCCGGGCGACGGCGACCTGACCGCCTACACCAGGGGACCGGACGACCCCAGCGCCGACTTCACCATCAGCCGACTGACGGCGCAGCTCCGTTACCGTTGGCAGATCGCGCCGCTGTCGGATCTCTTCGTGGTGTACACGCGCGGCAGCAACCTGCCCGACCGGGGCTACGACACGTTCGGCGAACTCTTCAACGACGCGCTGACCGAACCGATCATCGACGTGCTCGTCATCAAGCTGCGCTACCGCTTTGGCGGGTGACCCGCGTCCGGGAGGCCGGCTCTACTACGGCTACTGGCTGATCGTCGCCTCCTTCGTCGCCCAGTTCGTCGCGGTGGGGGTGACGAACTACGCGGCCGGGCCGTTCCTGACGCCGATGACCGAGGAACTCGGGTGGACGCGCGCCGAGTTCACGATTCCCCGCTCCCTCGGCGGTTTCGTCATGGCCATTACCGGCTTTCTGATCGGTTCCTGGGTGGACCGCTTCGGCGCACGTCCGTTCATGACCGGGGGCATCCTCGTGACCGCGGCGTCCCTGTGGTGGCTCGGCTCGGTCGAGTCGCTGCTCGGCTGGATCGTGCTGAACGGGATCGTGCTCACGGTCGGCGCGGCGATGCTCGGCAACCTGGTGGTCAACGTCACCATGGCCAAGTGGTTCGTCGAACTGCGCGGGCGCGCCGTGGCGCTGGCGGCGATGGGCGTGTCCTTCGCGGGCATCGGCGTGACGCCGGTTCTGGTGTGGGTGATCGACGCGTGGGGCTGGCGCTTTGCCTGGGAAGCGCTGGCGGCGGCAGCGCTGCTCCTGGGCCTTCCTTTCACGCTGCTGATGCGGCGGGCGCCGGAGGATCACGGTCTGCACCCGGACGGGCGGTCGGATGCGGACGTCGCCGCCGGTCGGGCGGCGCGCGCGGCGGCGGACTATAGCGGTTCGATGACGCGCGGCGAGGCGCTGCGCTGCGCCCCGTTCTACCTGCTGATCGTGGCGTTCGGCCTGTTCGTCATCAACATCGGCGTCATGCTGCTGCAGACCGTGCCCTACATGACGGACGCCGGCTACGACCGCGGGACGGCCGCCCTCATGATCGTGGTGGCGTCGGTCCCGGCGATGCTGGCGAAGCCCATCTGGGGGCACTTCATCGACCGCCTGGAGCCGAAGCCGCTGGCGGCCGCGGGTTCGGCCATGACGGGAATCGCGCTGTGCGCCATCGTCGCGAGCGTGGCGGCCGGGTCCCTCCCGGGGGCCTACGTGGGCTTCTTCCTGCTCGGCGTCGGCTGGGGCGGCATGATTCCGCTGCAGGAGGTGATCTGGGCGTCGTTCTTCGGGCGCCGCTACCTTGGGGCGGTACGGGGAGCGGCGCTGCCGTTTTCCCTTGCGTTCGGCGCCGGTGCGCCGCTCGCCGTGTCGTACTACCACGACATCGTCGGCAACTACGACGGGGCCCTGTGGACTGTCGCCGCGGCCAACCTGATCGCCGCCGGGCTCATTCTCGCGATTCGGCCGCCGCGCAAGCGCCTCGAGACCCCGGTGGCGGTGCGCGCAGCGCAGACGGCCCGGTAGCGCGATGTCCGGGCGGTCCATCGCCGTCATCGGCGCCGGTGCGGCCGGCCTGGTCACCGCCCGGGAAGCCATGGATGCCGGGCACGACGTCACGGTGTTCGAGCAGTCGGAGCGCGTCGGCGGCCTCTGGATCTATCGGGAGTCCGCGGAGAGCGACCCGTTGGGGCAACATCCCGAGGAGCGCGTGCACGGCTCGCTGTACGCCTCGTTGCGCACCAACCTGCCCCGCGACCTGATGGCCTTCGACGGCTACACCTTCGACAGCGCAGGGGGCGGGCGCGACGACTGGCCGCGCTACCCGGGACACGCACAGGTCCTCGAGTACGTGGAGCGATTCGCCAGCGACCGCGGCGTCCTGCCGCGCATCCGGTTCGGGCATCGCGTCACGGACGTGCATCCCCGCGGCACGGGTTGGCAGGTCGATGGCGAGGCGTTCGACGCGGTGGCCGTCTGTAACGGTCACTTTTCCGAGCCGCTGGTACCGGACCTGCCGGGGCTCGCCGACTTCCGGGGTCTCGCAATGCACAGTCACAACTACCGGCGCGCGGAGCCTTTCGCCGGCAAGCGGGTCGTCGTGCTCGGCTCCTCGGTGTCCGGCGCCGAACTGGCGCGGGAGGTGGGCGGCGTAGCCGAGGCAGTGCATTTCAGCGGCCGCGCCTTCCGGTACCAGCCGGTGACGGCCGACCGAACGGGGCGCATCAGGCCCTGTCCCGCCGTCGAGCGGGTGTTACCGGGCGGTGTCGTGCTGAGCGACGGGGAGCACATCGACGGCGTCGATGCGATCCTGTTCTGCACCGGCTATCACTACCGGTTCCCCTTCCTGCCGCCGGCGCTCGCCACCGTGCGGAACAACACGGTGACGGGCCTCTATCGGCACTTGCTGCCCCTCGACTCCCCCACGCTTGCCCTGGTCGGCCTGCCGTTCCGCATCGTGCCGTTCCCGTTCTTCCAGCGCCAGGCACGGTGGTTCGCGCGTCTGCTGGCGGGGGCATTCGCATTGCCGGGACGCAGGCAACGTCGACGCGACCTTGCGCAGGAGATCAGGAGCCGGCGGCGGGCCGGTGTCCCCGAACGCCACTTCCACCGCATGGAGGATACCCAGTGGGACTATCTCGACGGGCTCGCCCGCCAGTGCGGCGACGCGCCGGTGCCGGAGTGGTTCCGCTCGCTCTGGTTCGAGCACCGGACCCAGCTGCGCAAGCATCCGGGGGCGTATCACGACCTGCCGCTGGTGGGGCGCGGCCCGACGGTCGTGGCCGGCAGCCGGCCGCCGGGGTAACGTGCGACGTAGGGGACGCCCTTGTGGCGTCCCGTCTCGAATTCGTGCGCGGCACCAGCGCGGGCGACCACAAGGGTCGCCCCTGCAATCCGTTCGAATTACCCGCCAGATCCGGCGTGGCGTGTAGGGGACGGGCTTGTCCCGTCCCGTCCTGAATTCATGCACGGTGCTGGCGCGGGCGACCACAAGGGTCGCCCCTACAATCCGTTCGAATTACCCGCCAGATCCGGCGTGGCGTGTAGGGGACGGGCTTGTCCCGTCCCGTCTTGAGTTCATGCACGGTCCCGGCGCGGGCGACCACCAGGGTCGCCCCTACAATCCGTTCGAATTACCCGCCAGATCCGGCGTGGCGTGTAGGGGACGGGGCTTGTCCCGTCCCGTCTTGAATTCATGCACGATCCTGGCGCGGGCGACCACAAGGTCGCCCCAGGGTCGCCCCTACCGCATGGTCTGGAAGCAGGCACGAACTTCCCCGACGAATAACTCCGGCTGCTCGAAGGCGGCGAAGTGGCCGCCCTTGTCGAGCACGTTGAAGTACCGGAGATCCTTCATGCGCGTTTCCAGCCAGCGCCGGGACGACTTGAGAATCTCCTTGGGGAAGACGCTGTGCCCCGACGGGACGGTGATGTCGTTCGTGGCGCCCTGGCCGAAGCTCTCCCAGTAGATGCGTCCCGACGATGCGCCCGCGGCCGGAAGCCAATAGAACATCACGTTGTCGAGCAGTTCGTCGCGCGTCAGCACGTTCTCTGGATGCCCGTCGCAGTCCGTCCACTGGTAGAACTTCTCGACGATCCAGGCGGCCTGCCCGGCCGGGGAGTCGACGAGGCCGTAGCCCAGCGTCTGCGGCCGCGTGCTCTGCTGCTTCGAGTACCCGGAGTCCCAGTCCTGGTAGAACTGGAACCCGCGCACGGCCTCCTGCTCGAGGTCCGTCATGTCCTCCGGCTTCGTGTTCATGCCGCCGGCGACGGCCATGTTCGTGTGGATCCCGGCGCAGTGTTCGGTGTCGCTCGCGCCGATGGAAGCGGTGATGCCGGCGCCCCAGTCGCCGCCCTGGGCGAAATAGCGGTCGTAGTCGAGGCGGGCCATGAGCTTCGTCCAGGCTGCGGCGATCCTGTCGACGCCCCATCCGGTGGTGGTGGGCTTGTCCGAGAAGCCGAAGCCCGGCAGCGCGGGGATCACCAGGTGGAAGGCGTCGGCGGCATCTCCGCCATGGGCCGCGGGATCGGACAACGGCCCGATAACCTTCAGGAACTCGACGATGGAGCCCGGCCAGCCGTGGGTCAGCAGCAGCGGGTGGGCGCCCTCGACGGGCGAGCGGACATGCAGGAAGTGGATGCCGACGCCGTCGATCTCGGTCCTGAACTGGGGATGGGCGTTGATGCGCGCCTCGGTCGCGCGCCAGTCGTAGCTGTCGCGCCAGTAGTCGCAGAGTTCGCGCACGTAGGCGAGCGGGATCCCCTGTGTCCAGTCGTCCACGACCTCTGCCTCCGGGAAGCGGGTACGTGCCAGCCGCGCCTGGAGGTCATCGAGGGCCGCGTCGCTGACTGCGATGCGGTAAGGCTGGATGTCGGTGGTCATGGGCAGGCTCCGGCGGCGCAAAGCACGCGAGTATACGGTAGCGCCGGCGCGGGCAGGCCACCGGGGCCCTTACCGCACCGGCTCCTCGGGATCGTGGCGGTATGGGTCAGCGCAGCCCCTGCCACGCGACCCGTTCTTCCCCGTCCGGGTCTGCGACCACAGTGGAGACATCGTCGAAGATCATCGTCTCGCGCCGCTCCGGCGAGTAAGGCGGAAAACCGGGATCGCCGGCCCGGACGAAGCGCGAACGCCAGTTGAACTGGTAGAGCCAGCGTCGGAACCGACGGTGGGATAGAAGGTCGACACCGGCACGCCGAGTTTCGTCTGCAACCCCGGCCGGCGGTCGAGTGCTTCAATGACGGCCCCCTGCGCCTCGAGGACGGCGTCCACCGAAGCCGCTTCCAGGCCGACCGGGCCGTCGACTCCCAGGGCGTCCAGGAAACGGTCCGCCACCATGTCGCCGGCGCGCTTTGGAAGGACGTGGTGCGCGGCGCCGCTCTGCGGGATTGCGCCCCGGAACAGGCCTTCCGCACGGGGCGAACCGAGGAGAGTCGCGACGCTGAAGCCGCCGGCGGACTCTCCGGCAATGGTGACTCTGGACGGGTCGCCACCGAAGAACGCGATGTTGTCGCGGACCCACTCGAGTGCGGCGATCTGGTCGAGGATGCCGTTCACCCCGGACGTCGCGAACTCCGGGCCGAAGCGGGACAGGTCCGTGAAGCCCAGTGCGCCGAGCCGGTAGTTGATCGTGACGGCGACGATGTCCCCGTTCGCCGCGAAGCGTGCGCCGTTGTACCAGGGCACGGCGCCCTGGCCGTTGCGGTAGCCGCCGCCGTGGATCCACACGAGTACGGGGCGCCCGGCGTCGTCGAGGCCCGGTGTCTGCACGTTGAGCGTCAGGCAGTCCTCGTCCCAACGCACCGGCGCCGGGTCGGTCATGCCACCAGTCGCCACCTGCGGCGCGGCCGGCCCGAACTTGCGGGCTTCGCGGACGCCGGTCCAGCCCTCGTGGGGCTCGGGCGCCCGGAACCTGCGGCCTTCCACGGGCGGAGCGGCATACGGAATGCCGGCGAAGAGGAGTACACCGCTCTTCTCGCGGCCCTGAAGCTGTCCGGATGCCGTGCGGGCGACCGATGTCATGGAGACCTCCCTGGTAGCTGTTCGCGTATCGATGGTTCAGTGGGTACGCGGGGATTGCGGGATGGCCGCCCGCCGCCGTGTCTCATTGCACCCAACCTCCCGAGAACGGAATGCCCTGGCCGACGAAGAAGTTGCTTTCCTCGCTGGCGAGAAAGACGGCGAACAGGGCGTCCTCGCGCCCGGTGGCGAGGCGGCCGGCCGGCACCTGGCGCTTCAGCGATCGCACGAAGGACTCCCTCGCCATCAGTTCGGGCCCGAAGTAGTCGGGGTTCTCCACGTAGTTCTGGGCGATCAGGTTGATCTGGATGTTGTGCGGCGCCACCTCCACGCCGACCGCCTGCACGTAGCCGAGCTGGGCGGCGCGCGCGGCGCTGTAGGCGGCCAGGGTGCGCATGCCCTTGAGCGCCGAAGCGCTGCCGTACACCACGATCTTGCCGGCCTGGCGCTCGATCATCTGCGGCAGCACCGCCCGCGTCAGGCGGTGCAGGGGATGGACCATCATGTCGAAGGCGTTGGCCCAGTGTCTGTCTTCGAGGTCCGTCGTCGCCGTGCCGCTGTAGGTCGGCGAGGCGAGGTTCGCGACCAGCACGTCCACCCGGCCGGCCTCGGCGACCGCCGCCTCGCAGGCGCCGGCCTCGCGCAGATCCCGGGTATCGGAGATCACGTGAGCGCCCTCCTCGCGGAACATCTCCTCCGTCGCGGGCCCCATGAAGTGCGCCGCCTGGGTCACGAGTACCCGCTTGCCCGCCAGTCTGTCCGTCATCCTGTGCCGTCTCCTGCGGAACCTCTGTCCATGATAAGCGGACTGTCTTCCGGCGCGCTCGGGCTCAAGGAGATTAGCTAGTGTCGTGTCACGCGAGTTCGCCTGTGGCGGCGTTGCGGCCCTTGGCGATCGGGTTTACGGTGAGGGTATCGTCACAGCAAACGAGTAAACCATGGCCGAGCAAGCCGACAGTCAAACCGCGGATGTCGAAGACCGGCAGACACAGCAGGACAGGAAACGCTACGTATCCGAGCGCGGTCCGTTCGAGATCTGGGAGAACCCACGCATTGGGCCGACCTTCCCCCCTGAGGCGATCGACTTCGACCAGGCCGCCGACGCGTTTGAGTACGGCGCGCTGGCCGAGAAGTTCGGCGAGGAGCCCGTGCGCCAGAAGATCGGCGAGATGATCCAATCATACGGGCACGGCACCAGCACGACGCCGCTGTTCGGACAGAGCGGCCCCAACGGAATGAACCTCGCGCATATCTGGTTCGGACCGAACCTGCCTCTGTTCCGGCACAGTCACCCGCGCTTGGGCGACTGCCTCTACTACGTCGTTGCAGGCGAGATCATCCTCGGTCGGCGGCGCCTCGGTGCGGGGTCGGGTTTCTTCGTGCCCAACGGGATGCCGTACACGTACACGGCCGGGCCGGCTGGCGTCGAAGTGCTGGAGTTCCGTGCGGGCGGCGGCGAGCCGGATGCCGCCGGCTTGAAGCTCGACGAGCACTCTCTGGACGCGCTGCAACGCATCATCGACTGCGCCACCAAAAACCAGCCGAGCTGGCGCGTTCCGGAACGGCTCGGCGACACCGCGCTACGCCAGGCCGAGCTGGACGCGCAAGAGGACCGAGCATAGCGCCAGGGGAGGCCTTCGATGGTTCGGCTTGGCGGGTTCCTGATCGCGGTCGCGCTGCCGCTCGCGCTCGCGCCGTTGGCCCGCGCCGATGAGCCGGCGCCGGCCGAGGCCCATCGTTGGCAACACGGCCTGTCGTATTTCGGGACGTTCAAGTATCCGCCCGACTTCGAGCATCTCGACAACGTCAACCCCGATGCGCCGGTAGGCGGGCGACTGGTCGCCGCCACCGGCACGTTCGACAACTTCACACCCTTCATCGCCAAGGGCATCGGCGCCCCCGGCGTTCTCGTCGTCGGCCAGATGACCCTCTACGATTCGCTGCTATGGTCCTCGGACGACGAGGTCGGCGTCTTCTACGGCAACCTGGCCGAGAAGATCGCCGTATCGGACGACGCGACGCAAGTGCGCATGCGTCTTCGCGAGGAAGCGCATTGGCACGACGGTGTCCCCATCACCGCCGGCGACATCAAGTTCAGCTTCGAGCACATCAAGGCCACTGCCTTTTCCGGCCTCAAGACCGCGTACGCGTCGATCAAGCAGATCGACATCGTCGACGCGCGCGAAGTGCTCTTCACGTACCACTATCCCGTCAACCTGAATACCATGATGGCGCTCGGCAAGGTCGCCATGCTGCCCGAGCACTATTGGCGCGACCGCGACTCGTCGAAGACCACCATCGAGCCCCCGCTGTCGAGCGGACCTTACCGGGTCGGCCGTTTCGAGCTCGGCCAGTTCATCGAGTTCGAGCGGGTACCCGACTACTGGGGCTACGCGATCGGTCTGCATCGGGGCCGGCACAACATCGAGGTGCTGCGCTACGATGTCTATCGCGATGCGACCGTCACGCGGGAAGCCCTGCGCAAAGGCCTTCTCGACTTCTACTACGAGCCGAGCGCATCGCAGTGGGTGACCGGATACGACCTCGGCGAGCGGAAGGCGGGTCTGTTGGTACAGGACTATCACAACCTGCAACAGTACGTCGGCGTCAGCTCCGCCCTGGCGTTCAACCTCACCCAGGAACGATTTCAAGACGTGCGGGTGCGTGAAGCCCTGAGCCTCGCGTTCGACCTCGACTGGATGAACAGAGTGCTCAACTACGACGCCTACCAGAAGCCCGGGAGCTATTTTCACGGCACGTTCCTGGCCGCCACGGGACTCCCGTCCGCCACGGAGCTCGAGATTCTAGAGCCCTACCGGGCCGAGTTGCCCGAGCGGGTATTCACCGAGCCGCCGTTCGGTGCAAGCTCGTTGGCGCAACTGACGAATCGCGAGCGGCTGATTCGGGCCCGGGCGCTTCTCGGTGAAGCGGGCTGGTCGTTCCAGGATGGCAAGCTCGTCGATGCCGCAGGCAACGCCTTCGAGATCGAGTTCCTCATCGCCGAGGGCGGCGGAAAACGCAATCTGCTGCCTTACGTCGGGCAACTCGCCCGCCTTGGTATCGACGGTCGGATCCGGCTGGTGGAGACCGCGCAATACATCAACCGGCGGCGCAACAACGAAAGCGATGCGGTCTTCGGCAGCCTGGCGGTCAGCTTCCCGCCCAGCCAGGAACTCCCCGCCTATCTCAATTCCGGGAGCTTCGGCGTCGCCAACTTCGCGCGGTTGAGCGCGCCCATCGTCGACGACCTGGTGGAGAAGATCCTCGCCGCTCGAACGCGCGCGGACCTCGCCGCCGCCTGTCATGCGCTGGACCGCGTTCTGTTCTGGGAGTTCTACTTCATTCCGGTGCGCGTGCTCGAGCCCTACCGCGTCGTGTTCTGGAACAAGTTCGGACAACCCGAAATCGAGGGGCAATACCGTGCCGGATTCCCGGACACCTGGTGGTGGGACGAGGCCAAGGCGGCGCGTGTGAGCGCCATGCTGGGCCACGACCAGGCTCGGTGAAGTCGGCTTGTTTCCTGAGTCTTGCAGGCGAACGGGTTCACTTTGCATCTTCCAGGGCCGCTTGACGCGCCGCTTCAAGTTCGGCTTCGGAAATACCATCGAGTGCAACGATGAAATTCATCTTCACGGAGTTTGCGCGAAACGGAATCGCCGATTGGTACGCATCCGAGAACCAGAATTCCTCAAGCGCTGCCATGGACGGGAACCGCTCCACCGCGGTGAACGTTACACCGGGCGGTAACTCGCCCTCGAGCACCTTGACCCGCTCACTGCCCACCTCGCCAAAGGCAATGGGTGTGACATTGGCCTTCTTCGCGGGGGCTTCAGCCCGCTTGCCGTACTCCGGGTCGGGCTCGCCACCGAGCGCGGTGCCGCACACCACCAGGTACGCGGGTCTGTTGGTATCTGTCATGTTGGTACTCCCTTGCTGATTACTGTTTGAAACGGTGCGACACCTTCACGCTATTTCCGAACGTCGCTCATCATGGGAGAAGGTTCCCCCGGGAACAGTCGCCGAAGACCGTGGCTGAAAGCGTGACTCGCGTAAGACATGTGCGACTCGTTCTCGAATTCCTGTGCGCTCCATACGAGTCCTTTGTAGTTGCGTTCTTCGAGTCTGGCGATCAGCTTGTCATAGTTGGCTGCCAACAGCTGAAGACCGGAAAGAACGGAGGTTCGTTCCATCGAGCCCAGCGTGATAAACGCCCGGGCGTTCAGTTCAGGGCCTTGGGCCCAGCAGCGTTCCTCATATTCGAGAATCGGATCCCCCTCGACGACCGATCCGGGACTCCCGATGATGTAGCGATCGAACATCGGTGAACGGGAAAACAAGGCGTAGAGAGCGAAAAGCCCGCCATATGAGAAGCCGAACAAGCCGGCCTTGTCCGGCCGGCAGGGAAACTCCCGTCGAATGAGCGGATCGAGTTCATCTTCGAGGAACCGAAGGAAATTGTCCGCTTGCCCGAACCCGACATCGAGGCCGCCGGCCATCTGCTTGAACATCTCCATTTCCGGAGGCTCGGGGGTGCCGGGCGGTGTCATATCGCGAGACCGCAATACAGCGACCTTGGAAGTATCTTCATCGTCGAGGGGATAGCCGATCCCCACGACAATCAAGTACTCGACAGGCCCACCATCCGGATCTCCGGGAAGGATCGTTGTATGCGCAACAAAGCTCGCAAAACCCAGGTTGGCATCGAGCGTATAGATCACCCGAAAGGCATCGGGAAGTCGAAGGCCCGCGTCGATTGCGGCAGGTGGGAAGGGTAGTGGTTGAAAAACCCGTATTTCAAACCGATCGCCAACATGCTTTGAATCGACGGTAAAACAGGTGGTTCCTGGAATGACAAGTGGCTTTCCTTCAATCATCTTGCTCTCCTCTCTCTGCGTGTTCCGGGTTCGACACGGCAGGGCTGGATGTCGGTCATGGGGGCTCTCCTGGGGGAACGGCGGTGGAGTATGTGCACGGGCTGACGACCGGGGTCAGCGCAGCCCGTCCCAGGCCATGCGTTCCTCTGCGTCCGGATCCTGGACGACCTCGCAGACATCGCCGAAGACCATCGTCTCGCGCTTCTCAACGGAATAGGGCGCGAACCCGGGATCGCCCTGGCGGACGAACCGCGTCCAGGCGCCGTGCATCGCGTCGGCCACGTGCTGCGGCCGCGGGCCCGGGCCGACGAAGGCGTCCACGCCCGGTTGATGCAGGTTGTCGAAGGCGAAGGGGATCTCGAGCGCATGCGTCGCGCCGAGATGGCTCGCGCGCGAGCGCCAGTTGAACTGGTAGAGCCAGGTTCCTCCGGCGCGCGCCTCGGCGAGGCGGATGGCGGGGATGCGGAACATGTGGTCCGTGGTGATGGCCGTGACAAGGTCCTGCGCGGATGCGCCGGGCCGCGTCCGCCGGTAGACATCGATCACCCCGGCTGCTCCGAGACCTGCCGCGATACGCTCGAGCCGGGCCTCGTCGACTTCGCCGTAGCCCCACAGGGTCGTCTCGTCCCGGTTCGAGCCGGCGAGGACCCGCACCCCGGCGTTGAGTCCGCTGCGGATGGCGTTGAGTGGGGCTTCCGGCAGGACGGCGGATCCGACCGGCGGATAGAAGGGTCCGACGGCGACCCCGAGTTCCGTGGCCAGCCCCGGTCCGCGTTCCAGGCTGCGCGAAACCGCGCCCTGCGCCGCAAGGATGGCCTCTGCCGGCGAGGCCTCGAGGCCGACGACATCGTCCACGCCCAGGGCTTCGAGAAAGCGGTCGGCCACGATGGTTCCCGCCGCCTTGGGCAACACGTGATGGGCGGCGCCGCTCTGCGGTATGGCGCCCCGGAAGAGCCCCTCCGCCCGCGGCGATCCGAGCAGCGTCGCGACGCTGAAGCCGCCGGCGGACTCTCCCGCGATGGTGACCCGTGCCGGATCGCCGCCGAAGTGCGCGATGTTGTCCCGCACCCATTCGAGCGCCGTGATCTGATCCAGGATGCCGTTCACGCCGGAGGTGGCGAACTCGGGGCCGAAGCGCGACAGGTCGGTGAAGCCCAGCGCTCCGAGACGGTAGTTGATGGTGACTGCGACGATGTCCCCGTTCGCGGCGAAGCGCGCGCCGTTGTACCAAGGCACGGCCCCCTGGCCGGTACGGTAGCCGCCGCCATGGATCCACACGAGCACCGGGCGCCCCGCGTCGTCGAGCGCCGGCGTCTGCACGTTCAGCGTCAGGCAATCCTCGTCCCAGCTTGGCGGGACCGGATCGGCCATCCCGCCGGTGGGCACCTGCGGTGCGGCGGGACCGAACCGGCGCGCGTCCCGCACGCCGCTCCAGCCTTCGTGGGGCGCCGCCGCCCGAAACCGTCGGCCGTCGACCGGGGCCGCGGCATACGGAATGCCGGCGAACAGCAGTACGCCGTTCTTCTCGCGTCCGCGAAGCTGGCCCGAGCGAGTGTGGGCGATCGTGGTCATCGGGGTCTCCGGGCGATGGGGGTTGCGGGGCGATTATCCGGTCGCCGGGCCGATTGCGAGCGTCGCAGGCCCACGGCGCTCCTCACTGCACCCAGCCACCGGAGAAAGGAATGCCCTGGCCAGATTGGCGACCAGCACCCGCTTGCCTGCCAGCCTGTCGGCCATCGTCGCGCCTCCGTGAACGTGTCGCGGCCATGATAGCGCCAGGCGCTAGGCGAACCCGAACAGTCGCGGGTCGAACTCGAAGGGCGCGATCCGCGAAATCGAGATGCGCCCGGCGTGCGCGTGGCGGTGGTTCACGAGGATGTTGCGGTCATCGGAGCCCGCAATGGGCACCACCACCGACGGGACGGCGAGGAGGGGTGCCGACAGGCTGTCCAGCCAGGCGCTGCCGAGCGCTTGTGTCGCCTGTGCATCGGACCGCCATCCCGCCGGCAGACGCTCGACAGGCCAAGTGTCCGGCACGATGTCGTCCGGTACGTCGTACTGCACGAGCATGGTGTCGCCCGGAAGCTGCGAGGCATCCTCGATGTGCACCAGCCGCTCGAGGAGGCACAGGGCCGGCCCGGTCGCGCAGTAGGTGACTGCGCGACCCCTGGCGTTCCAGCGGCCCTGGTTGAACAGGCCGTAGCCGCCGTCGAACCGTTCGGCGTAGTAGGACGCCGACAACCGCCAGAGATACATGCCTGGTGGTTGCGTTGGGCGAGCCGCTCAGGCCGGTGCACCCCAGGCGATGCGCGTCAATGCGTCCTCCACGATGCGGGCGCCGGCGTGGGTCCGGATCATGTCTATCGGGCGCCGGCCGTCGAGGATGCCCAACTCCCGGTGCAGCCACGCGACGGCCTTCTCGCGGCTCGCGAACGTCCGTTCGGCGAGGGCGACCGCGCGTGCGACCCTTGCCGCCCGGTCGGACTCCTCCAACGTCAACCGTTGTGCCTTGAGCCGCCGGTGCGAGAGCGTCCGGGGGTTGATGATGAGCACCGAGATCTCCCGATCCGACACACCATGTCGTGCGAGGGCGTGCAGGGACTCGGTCGGCAGGCCCTTCTCCACCGCCCGGGCAAGATCGGCATCGGAACGGACCTCGCGTCCGAGGGCCCCGGCCCCGCCGAGGTGCTCGGCGGCGGCGGTAGCCAGCGAGAAGTCTGCTTGATCCATGGAGGGCTCTGGTTCGGCAATATGCCGCCAGTATCTCGGCATGTTGCGGAAGATGCAAGCCGACCCGGCGTTGACGATGCACGCTTGTCAGCCGTGCGACGCGCATTGTAGGGTGCCTGCTTGCCGCCGTGTGGGACGGCCGGAGGAGGAGTCTGCATGAGCGGTTTCGAGAGCATCATCTACGCGGTCGAGGACGGGCGTGCGCGCATCACGTTGAACCGCCCGGAGAAGCTGAACGCCCTGACGCTGAAGCTGCTGACGGAGCTGAACGAAGCGCTCTGGGAAGCCGACAACGACACGAGCGTGCACTGCGTCGTCCTGCGCGGAGCGGGGCGCGCCTTCTCGGCCGGCTACGACCTGACGGGCGCGGACCGCGACGTGCCGGTTTCGCGGATCGAGTCCGGCGAGAAGCGCTATCGGGGCCGCCGCAGCGTGGACGACGACGCCTGGCAGCTCGAGCGGGCGCAACGCCTGCGCATGGCGCTGTTCGATATGCACAAGCCCTCTATCGCGCAGATCCACGGCTATTGCCTGGCCGGCGGCACGGACGTGGCACTCCTGTGCGACATGATCGTGGCGGCGGACGACACGCTGATCGGCTTTCCTCCCGCGCGCGATCTCGGGGCGTTGCCGAACAACATGTGGCTCTACAATATCGGGCCGCAGTGGGCGAAACGGCTGACCATGACGGGCGACATGATCACCGGCGCCGAGGCGCAGCAGATCGGCCTCGTCATGAAGGCCGTGCCGAAGGCCGACCTCGAGGCGGAGGTCGAACAGCTCGCCGACCGGCTTGCGATGATCGACCCGGATCTCCTGACCGCGAACAAGCGCATCATCAACCTCGGTCTGGAGCTGATGGGCGCGCGGACGCTGCAGCGCCTGGCCGCGGAAAACGACGTGCGTGGGCACAACTCGGCCGCGGCGCTCGGTTTCGGGCAACGCGTCCAGGAAGGGGGGCTGCACGGAGCGCTGCGCGAGCGCGACGCCAAGTTCGGCGACGGGCGAGCCCGCGTCAACGGCCCGGAGCGGCGGGATGCGAACGGTCGTCTCGTCGACGGCTGACCGTTCGTGGAAGTACTTCAGCTCCTGATCAGCGGTCTCTCGCAAGGCTGTGTGTACGGGTTGATCGCCCTGGGGCTGGTCCTCATCTACAAGGCGACCGAGATGGTCAACTTCGCCCAGGGCGAGGTGATGATGCTCGGCGCCTACATCGCCTTCACGTTCATCAACGTGCTCGAGTGGGGGTTCCTGCCGGGTTTCCTGGCCACGCTGCTGGTCATGGCGCTGGTCGGCATCGTTCTCGAGCGGGTGCTGCTGCGACCGATGATCGGCGAACCGCCGTTCGCGGTGCTGATGCTGACCATCGGCCTCGGGTTCGTGCTGCGCGGTGTGGCCGGAGCGGCCTGGGGGAGCCAGCCGAAGGCCATCGACGTGCCGTTCGCCGGCGACGTCCTGCGTGCCGGCGACCTGGCGGTCGGTACGGAGAACATCGCGATCGTCGTCGGCACCGCGGTGCTGTGCCTCGCGCTCTACCTCTTCTTTCGCTACGCGCGCGTCGGTATCGCCATGCAGGCCGTCTCGCAGAACCAGCTCGCGGCGTTCTACGTGGGGATTCCGGTAAAGCGCGTGTTCGCCCTGGTGTGGGCACTGTCCGCGGTCATCGCCACGATCGCCGGCGTGCTTGTGGCGCCCGTGTCCCTGATCGATCCCCTGATGGGCTTCGTCGCGATCAAGGCCTTCGCGGCGGCGATCGTGGGCGGCTTCGGCAGCCTGCCGGGGGCGATCGTCGGCGGGCTGCTCGTCGGTATCGTGGAACAGTTCGCCGGGCGCTACCTGCCGCCCGGCTCCGGTGACCTCAGTGCCTACGTGATCCTGCTCGTCATGCTGATGATCCGGCCAGAGGGGATATTCGCCACGATGCAGAGGAAGAAGGTATGAGATTCGTCCTGAAGACCCGTTACGGGCAGGACATCGATCTCTTCCGTCACAACGGGCAACGTTTCTGGTACGCGCTGCTCGCCGTGGCGCTGCTGCTCGTGCCGCTCGCCTTCGACAGCTTCTATATCGGCGAGATGTCGCTGGTCTTCATCTATGCCATCGCCGGTGTCGGGCTCATGCTGCTGGTGGGCTATACGGGGCTCGTGAGCCTCGGGCACGCGGCGTTTCTCGCGATCGGGGCCTATGCCCATGCCTGGTGCCTGACGCAGGGATTGCCGTGGCCGGTGTCGCTCGCGATCGCCACCGTCTTCACGGCCGTCGTCGGGGCGCTGGTGGCGATTCCGGCGCTGCGGATGACGGGCATCTACCTCGCGGTCGCGACGCTCGCGTTCTCGAAGATCGTCGAGCACGTGCTGACGCACTGGGGATCCGTCACGGGCGGTTACCGCGGCATGGCGGTGCCCCGCGCGGAGGTCTTCTCCGTGTCCCTGATGGGAGCGGAAACGTTCTACTACCTCTGCCTCGCCATCCTCGCGGGATCCTTCGTCGTGGCCCTCAACGTACTCCGCAGCCCGTCGGGACGGGCGATGATCGCCGTGCGCGACTCCGAGATCTCGGCACAGGCGATGGGCATCGACCTGGCCCGCACCAAGACGCTGGCGTTCGGGCTCTCGGCCGGCTTCACGGGGCTCGCCGGGGGGCTCTTCGCGCACAAGATCGGGTACCTGGCACCGGATGCGTTCACCCTCGTGACGTCCATACAACTGTTGCTGATGGTCGTGGTGGGCGGTCTGGGTGCGATGCACGGCGTCGTCTTCGGCGCCATCTTCATCGGCCTCCTGCCGCAGGGCGTGGCCTTCCTGCGCGATGCGTCGCCGCCCGCGATCGCGCAGATCCCGGGACTGGAGCCGGCGATCTTCGGCCTGATCCTGATCCTGTTCCTGGTCTACGAACCCCTCGGCATCTACGGCCGCTGGGTGAAGGTGCGCCGCTATTTCGACGAGTTCCCGCTCTACCGCAAGGCGACCTACAAGCGGCAGCGGAGCTACCTGCGTACGGAGCGGGTGCGGTGAGCCTGTTCGAAGCCCGCGACCTGACCGTCAGCTTCGGCGGCATCCACGCCGTGCGGGACCTGTCGTTCGACGTGCACGAAGGCGAGGTGTTCAGCATCATCGGCCCGAACGGCGCCGGCAAGACGACGGTCTTCAACCTGATCAGCCGCTTCTACGATCTGGACGCCGGCTCGATGGCCTTCGCCGGGGAGAACATCACGCGCCTGCCGGTCCATCGGGTCGCCGCGAAGGGCATCGCGCGGACCTTTCAGAACACGGAACTCTTCGAGCACGAAACGGTGCTGAAGAACCTCCTGATCGGCCGGCACGTGCACCGGGGGACGACCCTCGTCGAGGAGCTCCTCTTCCTGCCTCGGGTGCGTCGCCAGGACCTGGCCTTCCGCGAGAAGGTGGAAGACGTCATCGATCTCCTCGACCTGCAGAGCTACCGCGAGCAGACTATCAGCGGCCTGCCGTACGGTGTGCGCAAGATGGTCGAACTGGCCCGAGCCCTGTGCATCGAGCCGCGTCTGATGCTCCTCGACGAGCCGTCGTCGGGGCTGAATCCGGAGGAGACCGAGGATCTGTCCTTCTGGATCGAGGACATCAACCAGGATCTCGGCATCACGATCGTCATGGTGGAACACGACATGAATCTGGTCTCGCGGATGTCCCACCGGGTGCTCGCGATGGCGGACGGCGAGGCGCTGGCGGTGGGCGAACCGGCCGAGATCCAGGAACATCCGGCGGTGTTGCGCGCCTATCTCGGAGACTGAAAATGTCGGCCGCCGAACCCACGCCCGTCCTCGAACTCAGGAACATCGAGACCTACTACGGCCCGGTCATGGCGATCCGGGGCGTGAGCCTGCAGGTGCGGGAGAAGCAGGTCGTGACGGTGCTCGGGGCGAACGGCGCCGGCAAGACGACCGTGCTGAAGACCATCAGCGGCGCGATGGACCCGCGCAAGGGCACCGTCGCGTATCGGGGCGAGGACATTACGGGACAGGACCCGGACCGGGTCGCCCGGCGCGGCATCGGACACGTCCCCGAGGGCCGCGAGGTGTTCCCGTTCCTGAATGTCGAGGAAAACCTGAAGATGGGGGCCTACAGCCGGCGGGACCGGGGTGTCGGCGCGGACCTCGACCTGGTCTACAGCTACTTCCCGGCGCTCGCCGAGCGCCGCAAGCTCGCGGCCGGCTTTCTCTCCGGCGGGCAGCAGCAGATGCTCGCCATGGGGCGCGCGCTGATGCTGCGGCCGACGCTGATGCTGCTCGACGAGCCGTCGCTCGGGCTGTCGCCACGCCTCGTCCACGAGATCGCGGAGATCGTGCGGCGGCTCAACGAGGAACAGGGCGTGACGCTGCTGCTGGTCGAACAGAATGCGAAGATGGCCCTCGACGTCGCCGACTACGGCTATGTCATGGAGGTGGGTCGCGTGGTAATGGAAGACACGGCCGAACGGTTGCGGAACGCCACGGACATCAAGGAGTTCTATCTCGGCATGAAGGACGCGGGCGTGCGTGGCCGGCGCCGCTGGAAGGTACGCAAGACATGGCGGTGACGACACGGGCGGGAAGCGATGCGCCGGTCAGCGTGGCCGGTTGCACGACGGTTCCGGAGCTTTTCTGGAAGCGGGCGACGGAGCGCGGCGACAAGGTGGCGATCCGCGAGAAGGACTTCGGTATCTGGAACGAGTACACCTGGGCCGACTACGGCGAGCAGGCGCGCCTCGCGGGCCTCGGGCTGAAGGCGCTGGGCCTCGAACGCGGCGACGTCGTTTCCATCGCGTCCGAGGTCAACAAGGAGTGGATGTTCGCCGACCTCGGCGTCATCTGCACCGGCGGAGTCACCAACGGCGTCTACCCGACGGACGCGCCCAACCAGGTCGAGTACCTCATCAACGACAGCGGTACGCGCTTCTATTTCGCCGCGGACGAGGAGCAGCTCGACAAGGTGTTGGAGGTGCGCGAACGCACGCCGACCCTGGAGAAGGTCGTCATCTTCGACATGGAGGGCCTGCGCGACCTCGACGACGACATGTGCGTGAGTTTCGAGGCGTTGGCCGACCTCGGGCGGGAATACGGCGAACGGCACCCGGACGTCTGGACCGAGGCGATCGCGCAGGCGCGGCCCGAGGACCTGATGATCCTGACCTACACCTCGGGGACCACGGGACCGCCGAAGGGGGCGATGATCACGCAACGCAACATGCTGTTCATGATGAACGCGCTGCAGCGCTGCTACGGCATCCGCGAGACCGACGAACAACTCGGATTCCTGCCCCTGGCGCACGTGGCGGGTCGGATGTTCTACACGTTCTGCGTGCTCGAATCCTGCTCGATAGTGAACCTGGTGGAGGAACTCGAGACCGTGGTCACCGACCAGCAGGAGGTGGCGCCCTCCATTCACTTCGCGGTGCCGCGGGTGTGGGAGAAGCAGTTCTCCACCGTCGCCATCAAGCTCAAGGAAACGACGGCGCTCGGGCGGCTGGCGTACCGTCTGGCCCTCGCCGTCGGCGAACGGCGGGCGGCCTTCCTGAAGCAGGGCGAGTCGGTATCGATACCGCTGGTCGTGGCGTTTTTCGTGGCGGACATGCTGGTGCTCAAGAACATCCGGCGCCTGCTCGGCATCGACGACTGTCGCTGGCTGTCGACCGCCGCGGCGCCCATCGCGCCGGACCTCATCGACTGGTACTGGGCCATCGGCAAGCCGATGTACGAGGTGTACGGACAGACGGAGTGCACCGGCCTCGCCACGGCGAACCTGGCCGACGACTTCCGCATCGGCAGCGTCGGCAAGGCCATCGAGGGCGTCGACGTGGCGCTCTCGGAGGAGAACGAGATCCTGATCCGCTCGCCGGGCGTCATCGCCGGGTACTGGAACCAGCCGGAGAAGACCGCGGACACCATTCGCCAGGGCTGGCTGCACACCGGCGACGTGGGCCGCATCGACGACGATGGCTTCGTCTACATCGTCGACCGCATGAAGGACATCATCATCACCGCCGGCGGCAAGAACATCACGCCGAGCGAGATCGAGAACCAGTTGAAGTTCTCGCCCTACATCACCGACGCCGTGGTCGTCGGCGACCGCAAGCCGTACCTGACCTGTCTCGTGATGATCGACCACGAGAACGTCACGAAGTACGCGCAGGACGAGGACGTGCCGTTCACGAACTACACGAGCCTGTGCCACACCCAGGCGGTGCAGGACCTCGTCTGGGGCGAGATCGAGCGGGTCAATGCGCGGTTCGCCCGGGTGGAGACCGTGAAGAAGTTCCGCCTGATCGACCAGTTGCTCGACGCCGAGGACGAGGAGCTGACGCCGACGCAGAAGCTCAAGCGCAAGGTGGTGCACGAGAAGTATGCGGACCTGATCGAAGGGATGTACCGGCCGTAGCGCCCCATAGCCGGTCCGGTACTCGCTCGCGAGCTCGCTACGCACCGGAACGCGACGCTTGCGTCGCGCCGCCTCCGGCCCAGCCACGCCGTCCTCGCATGGAACAAAAACCAAACTCATTTTAATTCAATGGGTTGGCCGAACTTTATTTAACATAATTCAAGGTGCCGAGGCGGCGGCCGCCGCCCTTGTTTCCTGCACGTCAGTGCCCCGGCGCGCCGGGGGGGAAACTTGCATGGAAGCTGCACCGGCGGTCACTGCGTTCCCTTGGCGCGACTTCCACAAAAGGGGACGGGCTTGTCCCGTCCTGTTTCGAAATCGTGCACGGGCTCGACACGGGCGACGACAAGCGTCGCCCGTGCGAGTCCCGTGCCGGGTCAGCCGCGAGCGGATTTGTTCCATGGGAGGCGCCTGTTGACGGTACTCTCCGAGTATGTGTATGTTTCTTACACATCCTCGCCAGGAGAGGGCGGCGTGACACGAGTCCAGCTGGTGGTCCCCGACGAGGACCACGCCCGGTTCGCTCGCCAGGCGCGAAGGGAAGGGCTGTCGTTGAGTGCCTGGTTGCGTTGCGCTGCCGAAGAACGGTTGGAGCGGCGCTCGGGTGCCGACCGGTTCGAGTCGGTCGCGGACCTCGAAGCCTTCTTTGCGCGATGCGATGCGTTGGATGGTCCGGATGTCGAGCCTGATTGGGAGGAGCACCTCGCCGTCATCGAGCGATCTCGCAGTCGCGGCAGCACCGACACTTGATCTTTGTCGACACGAACGTCTTCATGTACGCGGTCGGCCGGCCGCACCCCCTGCAGGCCGTCGCGCGTGAGTTCCTCGGCGAGTCGATAGAGGCGCAGACGGCGCTCTGCACTTCAGCCGAGGTTTTGCAGGAGTTGCTGCACGCCTACCTGCCTGTGAACCGGCCGACCACGCTCGATGCCGCGATGTCCCTCGTCGTCGATGCGAACGTCGAGGTGTGGCCGTTGGAGGGCGCGGACATCTACCTGGCGCGGCAACTGGCGGAGCGCCTTCCGGGGCTTGCGGCGCGGGACCTGTGTCATCTTGCGAGCTGTCAGCGCAGGCGCATCACCGCCATCGCGACGTTCGATCGGGCCGTCGCCGCCGGCTTGGGCGCCAAGGCCCTGCGTTGAGTACACTTCGGCCTGCTTCGGCTGCCGGCGTTCCATGGAGGAATTGGCGATGAGGAAACTGGTCATCCTGGCGCCGCTGGCGCTCCTCGCGGCATGTGGCGCGCCCGAGGAGGGCGCGGGTCCGGCGCAGGAAGCGTCGATGTCCGTGGACGGCGTGACGGACACCGAGGTGATCTTCGGCACGCACACGGATCTCTCCGGGCCGATCGCGATCTGGGGGGTGGGCGTGGTGAACGGTGTGCGCCAGCGCTTCGACGACGCCAACGCCGCCGGCGGCGTGCACGGCCGGCAGCTGCGTTACGTCGTGGAGGACACGCAGTACCAGGTGCCGCGCGCGATCCAGGCGGCCAACAAGCTGATCAACCGCGACAAGATCTTCGCGATGCTGCTCGCCGTCGGTACGCCGACGAACAACGCCGTCATGGCGCAGCAGTTCGAGCAGGGCGTACCGAACCTCTTCCCGGGGACCGGCGCGCGCTCCATGGTGGAGCCGTTCCAGAAGCTCATGTTCGCCCAGCACGGCATCTACTACGACGAGATGCGTGCCGGAGTGAAGTATTTCGTGGAGGCACAGGGCAAGGAACGGGTCTGCGTCGTGTACCAGGACACGGACTATGGCATCGAGATCCTGGAGGGGGTGCGTGACCAGACCGCGGCCATGGGCATCGAAATCGCGGAGACCTCGGCCCACAAGCCCGATGCCACCGAGTTCACCGCCGCCATCCTGCGGCTGCGCAACGCCGGCTGCGACCTGGTGATGATGGGTACCGTGCACCGGGACACGATCCTGGTGCTCGAGTCGGCGCGCAAGATGGGCTGGGACGGCGTTGCCTGGGTGGGCAACAACGCGGCGTACGGGCAGGTCATCGCGGAGCAGGATAGCGGCTCCGGCGAGGGCTATTACGCGTTCGTGCACATGGCGAAGCTGTATCCCGACGACGACATGACGCCGGCAGTGCGGGCCTGGTTCGACGCGTACGTGGAACGCTACGGCGTCGAGCCCGGGCTCCCGGCGATGGAGGGTTGGCGCGGCGCGGACCTCGTCGTTCAGGCGCTGGAGATTGCCGGACGGGACCTGACTCGCGGGAGCCTGATCGCCGCGCTCGAGAGCATGCAGGACGTGACCGACATCTTCGGCAACCACCTGTCATTCGGGCCGGACGACCACAAGGGCGCGAGCGAATCGACGCTCTCCGTGGTCAGGGACGGTCGCTGGGTGACGCTCGCGCAGCGGATCAGCTACTGAGCAGGTGGAGCGGCGCGGGACGTCGGTACCCGGCATGACAGCGCGCGCAACCACGATGAATCGACGTCGGGTCCTCGCCGGCATGGGCGCGCTCGCGGTCGCCGGGCCGGCCGGTGCGGCGCAACCCCGACGCATCAAGCCCCAGGTGGGCGACGTGCTGGTACACGCGTTCGGGGACCGCGCCGGGACGATCCTGGCGGTCGACGAGACCGGCGCCCGCCCGCTCGCCGCCTTTGCGATGGACGTGGCCAGCGGCGTCGTGCGTGACGGCTCCCTCAACAACCAGCTGCTGGCGCTGCGTATCGATGCGAGTGCCCTGTCCGCGAGGGCGGCCCGCTACGCCGTCGCGGACGCATCCGCGACAGGGTCCGAAGCCGTGCTCGTCTACTCTGCCGCGTGTACGCATACCGGCTGCGAGGTGAACGGGTGGCAGGAAAGTGCGGGCCACCTCGTCTGTCCCTGTCACGGTTCGGAGTTCGATGTCGCGGATGCGGCGCGGGTCGTCAACGGACCGGCGCCCAGACCGCTTGCCATGCTGCGCGTCGCCCTGGAGGACGGCGTATTGCAGGTCGCGGGCGGGTTTTCTCGCCGCGTTGGCCCCGAACCGCCCTGAGCCGGGTCGATCCGTGGCAACATCGGGATGGGAGCCCGGTCGCTCGATGCGTCCGGGACCATCGAAGAGTATCCGCGCCGGGAGGACAAGATGCGGCTGTTGAGTTTCCTTGGTTTCGTGGCTTGCGCCGTGGCGGGTGTTGCCGCCGCGGCGGAATATTCCCCCGTCACCGACGCGCGCCTCGTGGACCCCGAGCCGGGCAACTGGTTGATGTACCGGCGCACCTACGACTCGCACGGCTACAGCCCGCTCGACCAGATCGACACCGACAACGTCCACGCGCTGAAGCCGTTGTGGACGTTTTCGACCGGCTTGCGGGAGGGACACCAGGCGCCGCCGGTGGTGAACGACGGGGTCATGTTCGTCACTACTCCGTACAACCACGTGCTGGCCCTCGACGCGGGATCCGGCGATCTGCTCTGGCGTTACCAGCGCGACCTGCCGGAAGACCTCTCGCAGATGCATCCGACCAACCGCGGCGTGGGGCTGTACGGCAACCTGGTGTTCATGGCGACCGCGGACTGCTTCCTGGTCGCCCTGGACGCCGCGACCGGCGAGCTGGTGTGGGAAGCGGAGGTCGAAGACTACGGGACCGGCTACTACATGACGCTGGCGCCCCTGGTCGCCAAGGGCAAGGTGATGGTCGGCGTGTCCGGCGGCGAGTACGGCATACGCGGTTTCGTCGCGGCGTTCGATGCCGGGACCGGCGAGCCGGCGTGGAAGACGTACACGATTCCGGCCCCCGGAGAGCCGGGTAGCGAATCCTGGGGCGGGGACTCCTGGAAGACGGGCGGCGTGCCGGTCTGGCTCACGGGCAGCTACGACGCGGCGACCGGCATTTCCTACTGGGGCACCGGGAACGGGGGCCCGTGGACCGGAGACGTCCGGCCCGGCGACAACCTGTACGCGACGTCGGTGATCGCGCTCGACGTGGATACGGGCGCGATGCGCGGCTACCACCAGTACCACTGGAACGACTCGTGGGACTGGGACGAGGTATCGGCGCCGCTGCTCATCGACTTCTCGAGGGGCGATCGCACGATCGCGGGACTCGTACACCCGGGTCGCAACGGCTACCTGTGGTTCCTCGAGCGGGAGGCCGACGGCATCGGTTTCGTGGACGCGAAGCCCTACGTCGAGCAGGACGTGTTCACCGGGCTCGATCCCGAGACGGGCCGACCGACGTACGACCCGATGAAGAAACCCGCGGTCGGTCGGGCCGCGACCTTCTGCCCGTCCCTCTGGGGCGGCAAGGACTGGCCCCCGGCGGCGTTCTCCCCCCGCACGCGGCTCCTCTACATCCCGGCCAACGACAATGTCTGCGGGCACCTCGTCGGCATCGAGCAGGAGTACCGTCCGGGTCGTACCTTCATGGGCCGCGATGCGGACGAGGCGCGGCTGGTCATCGATCCGGACGTCGCTTCCATCGGCGAGCTCCAGGCATGGAACGTCGACACCTTCGAGAAGGCCTGGAGCGTCCGGTTCAAACACCACAACTGGGGACCGGTCCTCGCGACCGCCGGCGATCTCGTGTTCCTCGGCGGGACCAACGACCGGTACTTCCGTGCCTTCGACGCCCGCTCGGGCGATCTGCTCTGGCAGCAGAGGACCAACTCCGGGATCACCGGGGTACCCTCCTCGTACATGGTCGACGGGCGCCAGTACGTCGCCGTGGTGTCGGGCTGGGGCGTGGACGCCGAGCGGCTGCAGGAGCACCTGCGCACGCACGGCCTCTCGGACACCGTCGTGCCGCAGGGCGGCGTACTGTGGGTGTTCGGCTTGTAGGGGTGACCCTTGTGGTCGCCCGTGTTTGGAACGCGCAGGCATTCGGGACGGGACACCGCAAGGGTGTCGCGTACGACGCCCGCATCAGGGCCGTGCATGAATTCGCAATCGGGACGCCACAAGGCCGCCCCCTGCAGCCGTTGTTGGGAGGGTAGATGCGATTTGGAGTAATTTGCGCGGTGGCCGGCCTGACCGGCACCGTCTTCCTGTCCGCCTCGTGCAGCCGGGATGTGGGGGACAGCGCGCAAGCGCCCGCGGCCGATGCCGCCGAGCCGGCGGCCCCGCGCGAGATCGAGCAATACCCGCTGCGGCGGGCGTTCTTCGGCGATCTGCACGTGCATACGACGCTGTCCACCGACGCCTATTCCGGGGGCAACCGGGTCGGCCCGCGCGACGCGTACCGCTTCGCGCGCGGCGAAGCCGTCGAGGTGGGGAACGGGGTGGTGACGCAACTTGCCACGCCGCTGGACTTCGTGGTGTTGACGGACCACGCCGAGGGCTTCGACGTGACGGCGGCCTGTACCGAAGGCGAACCGCGCTACGACGCCGCTACGTGCGTGTGGCGGCGCAACCCCGGCGTTGCCTCCGCCGACCGCTTCCGTCTGGGCTTCGAGCGGGGTGTGAGCAGGCCTGCCCAGCGCAGTCGCGACCTGTGTCCGGAGGACGTCTCCGAGTGCCTGGCCTACGCCCGGTCGACCTGGGAGCGCGTGCAGGCGGCCGCCAACGAGTTCGACGACCCCGGCACGTTCACCGCGCTCATCGGCTACGAGTTCTCTTCGCTGCTGCCGAGTTTCGGCATGCTGCATCGCAATGTCGTCTTTCGTGGCGAGGAAGTCATTCCCCACGCCATCGCTTCGCAGGACGTGGTGAATCAGGCGGATTTCCTCGCGCAACTCGACCGCAGCTGCGCGCCGCCGTGCGAGGTGCTGACGATCCCGCACAACACGAACTTCTCGTGGGGGCGCGCGTTCTCCCGCACCGACGAGGACGGCAGCTCCTACACCGAGGCGGACCTCGAGCGGCGCGAACGCATCGACCGCCTGGTGGAGATCACCCAGCTCAAGGGCAACTCCGAGTGCCAGATCGGTGTCGGGTTCGCGGACGAGGATTGCGACTTCGGCAACCTGTTCCCGGCGTGCGCTCCCGGTGAGTCCGGCCGTTGTGCGGAACCGACATCGTTTCTCCGCAATGCCCTGCTGGACGGCATCCAGCTCGCCAGCGCCGGGCGTCCGAACCAGTTCCACTACGGCATCATCGGCTCGACCGACACGCACAACTCCGACCCGGGCAACACCAGCGCGGAGCGGAACTCGCGCTTCGGAGCCGCCCTCGGCAATGCCGCGGCGGTCCAGGGCGCCCTGGCGGCCGAGCACATCGTCATTGGCCCCATGCGCCGCGTCGACGTGGGCGGATTGGCCGGCGTCTGGGCCCAGGCGAATACGCGGGCGGCGATCTTCGATGCGCTCAGGCAGCGCGAGACGTTCGGCACGAGCGGTTCCCGCCTGCGCGTGCGGTTCTTCGCCGGCGACCTGCCCGAAGACATGGGCCCCGGGGACGACCGGTTGCAGCAGGCCTACGAGGCGGCCGTGCCGATGGGAGGCGATCTGGTCGGAGTGGCGGAGCCGTCGTTCTGGGTATGGGCCGTGCATGACCCCGACGGTCCGACCCTCGACCGCGTTCAGGTAGTGAAGGGCTGGGTCGAGGAGGGCGCGGCCATGCAACGGGTGTGGGACGTGGTCTGTGCCGGCCGGCGGGTACCGGGGGAGGATGGACGTTGTGCGCCGACGCCGGCCACGGTGGATCTCGGGACGTGCGCACGGCACGATGCCTCCGGCGCCGCGGAACTGCAGGCGCGGTTCACGGATCCGGACTACCGACCCGATCGACACGCCTTCTATTACGTGCGCGTGATGGAGAACCCGAGCTGTCGCTGGACCACGTGGCTGGCGAACAGCGCGGACCTGCCGCCGCCGGCCGACGTGCCCGCCACCGCGCAGCAACGCGGCTGGTCGTCACCGATCTGGGTGAAGCCGGGGCTCCTGTAGGGGCGACCCTTGTGGTCGCCCGTCCCCGACCCTTGTGGTCGCCCGGGATGCAGTCGAATTCGAGACGGGACGCGATCAGGCGTCTCCGACACACGTAGTTGGGAGGGCATATGTTCGCAGGACTCTTTTCGTGGCGGCTGGCCTGACGGGCGCCGTCTTCCTGTCCGTCTCGTGTAGCCAGGAACCCGCGGACACTGCGCAAGCACCCGCGGCAGGGTCCGTCGAGTCCGCCGCCCCGCACGAGATCGAACGATACCCGCTACGTCGGGCCCTGTTCGGTGACCTCCACGTGCACACGAGCCTGTCCACCGACGCCTACAGCTTCGGCAACCGCGTCGGTCCGCGGGACGCTTATCGGTTCGCGCGCGGTGAGGCGGTGGAGTTGCCGAACGGGATCGAGACCCGGCTGGCGACGCCGCTCGACTTCGTCGCGCTGACGGACCACGCTGAGGGGTTCGACGCGATCCATGCCTGCGCGGCAGGCGGGCCGCTGGATGGCTCGGACCTGTGCGAACGGGTGGGCGGGGCCGTGGATGAGGACGAACGCTTCCGGACGGCGTTCGAGCGCGGCGTGCTGCGGCCGGCGCCACGGACGCCGGGTCTGTGTCCCGACGGCCCGGCCACGTGTCTCGAATACGCGCGCTCCACCTGGGAGCGCGTGCAGCAGTCGGCCAACGAAGCCGACGAGCCGGGCGCCTTCACGGCCCTCATCGGATACGAGTTCACCTCGCTGCTGCCGCAGTTCGGCATGTTGCACCGGAACGTCATCTTCCGCGGCGAGGAGGTGATCCCGCACGCGGTCTCCGCGGCGGACGTGCGCAACCAGGCGGACCTCTTCGCGCAGCTCGACGCCGGTTGCACGCCCCCGTGCCGGGTGCTGACGATTCCGCACAACACGAACTTCTCGTGGGGCCTGGCCTTCGCGCGCGACGACGAGGACGGCACGTCCTACACCGAAGCGGACCTGGAACGGCGGCTCAGGATCGACCGCCTCGTGGAGGTGACGCAGATCAAGGGCAACTCCGAGTGCCAGGTCGGGGTCGGCGCGGCCGACGAGGACTGCGACTTCGGCAATCTCTTCCCGGTGTGTGAGGAGGGAGCCACCGGTCGCTGCGCGGCGGAGACCTCGTTCGTCCGAAACGCCCTGCTCGACGGCATCCAGCTTGCCAGTGAAGGCCGCCCGAACCCGTTCCGCTACGGCATGATCGGCTCGACGGACACCCACACTTCGGACCCTGGCAACACCGCCGCCGCCGTACCGACCGGCCTCGCGTCGTCGCTCGGCATCGGCTCTGCCGTGCGGCGGGCGCTCGCAAGGGAGCACATCGTGATAGGTCCCATACGGCGCACGAACATGGGGGGCCTGGCGGGTGTCTGGGCGGAAGCGAACACCCGGGCGGACATCTTCGATGCGCTGGACCGGCGCGAGGCGTTCGCCACCAGCGGTTCGCGGATGCGCATCCGGTTCTTCGCCGGGAATCTGCCCCCGGAGATGGGTACGGGGGAGGCCCAGCTGACGCAGGCGTATGCCGGCGGCGTGCCCATGGGCGGCGAACTCGTCGGTGTCGCGCAACCGTCCTTCTGGGTCTGGGGAACGGCCGATCCGGACGGGCCGATGCTGGACCGCATCCAGATCGTGAAGGGCTGGGTCGAGGATGCCGGGGCGGGTGAGCCCCTGCAGCGGGTCCGGGACGTGGCCTGTTCCGGGGGCCGGGAGCCCGGCGAGGACGGCAAGTGCGCACCGACCGCGGCGACGGTCGATCTCGAGACCTGCGAGCGCGACGAAGCCGCCGGCGCCGCGGAACTGCAGGCACGTTTTGCGGACCCGGATTACTCCGCCGACCGGCCCGCGTTCTACTACGTGCGGGTGCTGGAGAACCCGAGCTGCCGGTGGACGACACGCCTTGCTCTCAGCGCGGACGAAGATCCGCCGGGTGACCTG
This sequence comes from Candidatus Azotimanducaceae bacterium, assembly GCA_965206615.1. Taxonomy (GTDB): domain Bacteria; phylum Pseudomonadota; class Gammaproteobacteria; order Pseudomonadales; family Azotimanducaceae; genus VXNE01. The sequence goes on along the minus strand of CBDBKI010000005.1, from coordinate 3,728,700 downwards.
CCCGCCACGGTGCAGCAGCGCGGCTGGTCGTCGCCGATCTGGGTCCGGCCGGAGTAGCCGCGCGCCTCGGCGGCTCGAGGGGTGGTGGCGCGCCCACGGCGGGCGCGCTATCGTCGCACCCGATCTGGCAACCGCGGGGTCCTGTCATGGAACTCAACCACACCATCGTGCCGGCCCGCGACAAGGAGGCGTCGGCGCGTTTCTTCGCACACATCATGGGGCTGGAGTACCGCGGCCCCGCCGGCCACTTCGCGCCGGTCGCCGTCAACGGCGCGCTCACGATGGACTTCGACAACGCAACGGATTTCCAGAACCATCACTACGCGTTCAAGGTAAACGATGCGGAATTCGACGGTATCTTCTCGCGCGTCGAGACGGATGGCGTCGTGTACGGCTCGGGTCCGTTCTCGTGGAACGACGGCAAGATCAACACCCGCCGCGGCGGGCGCGGCTTCTACTGGCGCGACATCGACGGGCACCTGCTGGAGGTGCTGACGCGGGACGGCTGAACTCGCGGCGTACCGACCCTCAGGAGTCCCGCCAGCGCGGCTCCCGGCGTTCGGTGAATGCCGCCACCCCCTCGGCGAAGTCCGGCGCCCGCATCATGTCCTCGAGCAGGCCCTCCGATGCGGCGACGGCGGCCGCGGCATCGCGGTGCAGGTCGGTGTAGATCTGCTGCCGGGTCGCACGCAACGATGCGGGAGAGACGGTGCGGATCAGGTTGGCGGCGTAGTCGTAGGTGTGGGTGAGCAGTTCGTCGCCGGGTAGCACGGCGTTCACGAGGCCGAGCTGCAGGGCTTCGTCGGTGGTGAACTTGCGGCTCGACAACAGCAGTTCGTTGGCGCGCGTCAGGCCGATCAGCCGGGGCAGGAGCCAGGAGAGTCCGTACTCCGCCGGCAGGTTCAGCTTGCCGTGCGCCGTGCTCAGGTTGACGCCGGAGGCGGCGAAGCGCAGGTCCGCGTAGCAGGCGAGCACCAGTCCGACCCCCGCCGCCGGTCCGTTGATCGCGGCGATGATCGGCTTGTCGAGGCCGAAGTGGTAGGCGAAGGTCGCGTCGAACTCGGGCCGCACGCCGTACCCCGGGCGGGCGATGGCGTTGTCCGTACCGGAATCGTAGCCGCCGCGGGCCACGTGTCCGGTGAGCGCCTCGGCATCGGCGCCGACACAGAAGGCACGACCCTCCCCGGTGACGACGATCGCCCGCACGGCCGCATCCGCATTCGCGCGGGCGAGGCTGTGCCGGTATTCCGTGTGCATGCGCCCGGTCCAGGCGTTCATGCGGTGCGGCCGGGCGAGGGTGATCGTCGCGATAGCGTCTTCGACCCGGTAGCGGGTCGTCTTGAGTTCCATGCGTTCCGGTCCGAGGGGCGCCCGAGGCGGCGGGTTCAGCCGCCCAGGAACCCGGCCAGGCGGTCCATCCGCCGCCGGGAGGCGTCCGCGTCGTCCGGTTGCAGCGCGAAGATGATGCGTTCCACGCCCGCTTCCGTGAAGCGCGCCACGAGGTCCGGGTCCGGCGGCAGCGCGAACACCGAGACGCCGATGCTGTCCGGATCGCGTCCGGCCTCTGCCGCCAGCCGCCGCAAGGTCGGGATGCTCTCGAGCACGCGTTCGGGATCCCGCGCCCGGGGCAGCCAGCCGTCGCCGTGCTGCACGATCCGGCGCAGCGTGTGGATGGTCTCGCCGCCCAGCAGGATCGGCGGATGCGGCTTCTGCACGGGCTTCGGCCACGAAAAGATGGGATCGAAGTCCACGTAGTCGCCATGGAACTCCGCCTTGACCTCGGTCCAGATGGCCTTCATCGCCTGCATCTGCTCGGCGAGGCGCCTGAAACGCGTGTCCCACTCGGTGCCGTGGTGCTCCGCCTCCTCCCGGTTCCAGCCGCCGCCGAGGCCGAACAGGAAGCGCCCCCCGGAGAGATGGTCGACGCTCGCGGCCGCCTTCGCCGCCGTGATGGTGTCGCGCTCGACGATCAGAACGATGCTCGTGCCGAGCTTGATCGTGGACGTCACGGCCGCCGCCGCGCCCAGGACCGTGAAGGGGTCGAACGTGTGGGCGTATTCCCGCGGCAGGTCGCCGCCGCCAGGCCAGGGTGTTGCGCGGGAGGCGGGGATGTGGGTGTGTTCGGGAATCCACAGGGATTCGAACCCGCGCGCCTCGGCCTCGCGCGCAAGGTCCGGGACGGGCATGGAGTAGTCCGTGGCGAAGTTGAAGAGTCCGATGTTCATGGCGCGCTAGAGTAACATCGCGGCGCGGCGCGGCAGCCGGCCGGTTCGGGCGGGCCGGCCTCTCGGCGCGGATCCACGGAGAACAAGGGGCCACCATGACACAGATCAACTCCGTACTCGGGCCGATTGGGTCCGATGACCTCGGTTTCACGCTGATGCACGAACACGTCATGGTGGCGGGTCCGTCGCTGTATCGCTGGCATCCGGACCTGCTCGGGCCGGACCCGGAGGAAGCAGCCATCGCCGCGTTGCGGCGCGCCAAGGCGCAGGGCATCGACACGATGGTGGACGCGACCACCTTCGACCTGGGGCGCGAGCCGGACCTGCTGGCCCGCGTTTCCCGCGCGTCGGGGGTGAACCTCATCAACGTCACGGGGTGGTGGCTCGACGTGCCGCGCTGGCTGCTCGGGGTCTCGGTCAACCAGATGGCGCGAGAGTTCGTGCGCGAGATCGAGGAGGGCTTCCAGGGGACCGACGTGAAGGCGGGGCTCCTGAAGTGCGCCGCGGACTCCGAGGGGGTCACGCAACGGCTCGAAGTCATGGCACGGGCCGTGGCGCGCGCGCACAACGAGACTGGCGTGCCCATCATGGTGCATTCCTATCCCACCGGACACGTCGGACGGCGGCAGATCGAGATCTTCCGGGAGGAGGGTGTCGACCTCACGAAGGTCAAGATCGACCACTCGAACGACACCACGGACACCGAATATCTGAAGTGGATCCTCGATCAGGGCTGCTACCTGGGGCTCGACCGCTACCCTGGCTACCTGGTCAGTCCGCACATGCGCACGGTCACCCTGAAGACCCTGATCGACATGGGGTACACCGACCAGCTCTGTCCCTCCCACGACTGCGTCTGCCTGCACATCTTCAAGGAGAACCCGGACGGTTCGATGCCGGACGAACACCAGTTCAAGCGCCAGAACGTGGACCAGTTCCAGTACATCCACCGCCACGTGATTCCCGATCTGCTCGAGATGGGCGTGGGCGAGGCGACGGTGCAGACACTTTTCGTCGACAACCCGCGGCGGTTCTTCGGCGGAAGTTGAGGGGGCGGCGGGTTCGGCAGCCCGCCTGGATGATCAGGACACAGGTCTATCTCACGGATCGTCAGCGTGACCGCCTTGCGGCAATCGCGAGGGCCGGGGGCAAGCCGCAGAGCGAGCTCATCCGCGAGGCTATCGACCGGTTCCTCGAACAGGACACGCGGGCGAGGCGCAAGGCAGTGCTGCATGAAGCGGCCGGTATCTGGCGGCATCGATCCGACCTGCCGACTCCGGATACCCTGCGCGACACGTGGAACAGGGATTGACTTTGGTGGCGCGCGTTCTCGTCGACACCGAGTGATTCGGAGGGCTCGCAAGTTCGGGGACCCGCCGGTCGCGCGGTGCCCGGCGGACGCGGTCAGATCGGGCCCGGGCCGACGCGTCCTTCGAGAATCCATCGGATCATCGGCAGGTGCGCCCGGCCGTTGAAGACCTCGTTCTCCACCAGGTAGGCCGGCGCGGTGAAGAGTCCGGCCTCGCCCAGACTCTCCAGCAGTGCCTGGAAGCCCGCGGCGTCTTCGGCGAAGTCTGCGACACCGACCTCGTCGAGGATCGCCCGCAGAGCGCCGCGATCCTCGAGGTCGAGGTCCGCCTTCCAGTAGCGTTCGAACGCGCGGTCGAGAAACCCCTGCAGGGCGTCGTTCGAGTGCGCCTTCGCGGCGAGCATCGCCATGCCCGCCAGGGTGGAGTCTGGCGTGCGCTCGGGAGCGCGAATCGTGAGGCCGGTGGCTCGCGCGTACCGGGCGAGGTCCATGGCGCGGTAGGCGGCGCGATGGCGCTTGTGGCGCGAGGCCCGGTCGTCTCCGTCCGGGGCGGGGCGGGGCGGGGAGGTCACGACCGGCAGCCAGTCGACGTCGACGCCTGACTCGCTGACCAGGGCGCGCGTCGGCCCGAGCGCCAGGTAGCACTCGGGGCTCTTGATGTCGATGCCGACCGTCAGCGGCTTCGTTGGGACGAAGGGCTCTTTCGTGCGAGGGGCAAGCCCCTCGCGCTCCCCGGCTGAAGGATCAGCCATCGGCGGCCCCGAAGCGGCGGTAGGCGATATCGGGAGCCGGCCCTTTGCGCCCCGTCAGGATCCAGCGCACCATCGGCAGGTTCTCGCGCCCGAAGAAGTACTCTCCGTCGACGACATAACCCGGGACCCCATAGATTCCCGCGTCGAAGGCCGCGGCCTGCATCGCGTCGTGCTCGACGCGCCCGGGTCCCAGGCGGAAGTCCTCGAAGTCCCCGATGTCCGCGCCCGCTTCCGCGAGCACCCGGGAGACGACCTGCGGATCCTCTGCGTCGAGTTCCCGGCGCCAGAAGCGCTCGTATGTGATGTTCGTGTAGCGCCTGAGGATGTCCCGGCCCTGGCGCTTGGCCCACATCATCGCCATGTGGACGAGCGAGGTGTCCCAGATCTTCACCGTTCCGCGCAGCATGTAGCCGGCCAGCCGCGCGTAACGCCGCGCGTCCCGGTAGGCGTAGCGCACGCCCTGCCACTGCTCCGGGGTACGGTTCTGTTCGACGACCTTGTCCTTCGTGTCGAGACGCGCGGAGCCGAGGAAGCTGGGGATGTCCAGGGTCAGCGGGCGCCAGTCGATCTCGATGCCGAGCTGATCCTCGATGGCGTACGTGGGGTCCTTGGCGATGAAGGCATAGGGGCTCTTGAAGTCGATGTAGACGATGAGCGGGCAGTCGGAGCGCAGGGGATCGAAGCGGGCTGGCTGAGCGTTCATCGCAGGGCGGTCTCGAATCCGGAGTCCAGGCCCGCGAGTATCGCGCGTTTCGTCTCGCGGTACGCGTGCGGGGGAAGCGCCGCGAGCGCGGCCAGGAAGGGCCTCGCGACCTCCAGCAGATCGCTGCCGGCGGGGTAGACCCGGTGCACGAGGCCATAGTCGTAGGCGCGCGCGCCGTCCATGCGCTCGCCCAGGTAGGCGATCGGCGTGACGGCGGATTGATCGAGCTGGCGCACGAGCTTGTAGGACCAACCCTCGGCCGCCCACATCGCCCGATGGATGCGTGGATCGCCGTAGTTGACGTCCGCCGTCGCGAGGCGGAAGTCGCACGACAGGCTGTAGTCGTAGCCGGATCCAAGCGCCGCTCCGTGCATGAGCGCGATGGTGGGCTTGCCGACGTGGCGTACGAACCCGGCGGTTTCGAGCAGAAGCGCGGGGCCGAGGCCCAGGTCGAGATCCACCTGGCGGTTCCGCATGCGTTCCGGCCACGCCCGGGAGTCGGCCGAGAGGTCGTCGCCGGCGCAGAACGCGCGGCCGATCCCGGAGAAGGCGATGGCCCGGACACCGTCGTCGGCACCCGCGTCGAGAAACGCCCGCCCGATGCGCTCGTGCTGGAGCGGATCGATGGCGTTGAGCTTGTCCGGTCGATTGAGGCGAATGTGGCGGACGGGGCCGTCGTCCTCGACGACGAGGAGGGCTGCGTCGCTCACCGTCCGGTGAACCGCGGATCGCGCCGCTCGCGCCAGGCGCGTACGCCCTCTTCGCGGTCCTCGATGACATGGGTCTGGCGGATACCGAGGCTGTGCACCATGGCCGACTCGAAGTCGAGGTCGAGCTGGCCGAGCACCTGCATCTTGTGCACTTCCCAAGCCCGCGTGGGCAGCGCGGCGATCTCGGCGATGGCGGCATCCGCTTCGTCGCGGGTCTCGACGAGGCGATGCACGAGGCGGATGCGCAGCGCTTCGTCCGCATCGAGGGTCTCGCCCAGCAGCAGGATACGCATGGCCTGCGACTGGCCGATCAGACGCGGCAACACGTAGGCGATGCCGGTCGAGGCGGCGCTCCCGCCGGCGACGCGGGGGTCCGAGATGCGCGTGTCGGGCAGGGCCAGACGCAGGTCGCAAACGCAGGCCAGGTCGAGGGCCAGACCGGACGCCGTCCCTTCGAGGAGTGCGACCGTCGGCTTCATGCAGTTGCGTAGCGCGCGCAGGGCATCCTGTTCGGGCAGCGGAGCGGGGCCGTGGGAGCCCTGCGGGTGGCGACGTTCGAAGCGGGCCGGCCACGGACCCATGTCGAGCGCGGCTCCGGCGGAGAACTTGCCGTGGCTACCCTCGAGGACCAGTACGCGCACCTGCGGGTCGTCCGCAGCCTTGCGGCATAGCGCAGCCAGCGCCTCCAGCATGACGTAGTCGATGCGGTTGTCGGTCTCGATGCGGTCGAAGCCCACCGCAAGGCGTCCGTCGCGCAACCCGGTGCGCAGGCCTTCGGTGGATGGTTCGTACATGGATTGGCGTGGCTGCGTGGGCAAGAACCGCCGGAGTTCCGGTGGAGATCGCTATGTGGGTGTCGCCGTCTGTAGTACTGCTTGCGGCGCTGGATGTCGGGTCGCTACGCCCGGCGTGGTTTGAGAACGAGTTGCTTGCGTCCGCCGCTCGAAGGGCCCTGGCCGCTGAGGCCCATGGGGATTTGCTTGATCTTGTTTCCCGACTTGAGAAAGACGTCTACGTCTGCTGCGAGTTGCTCCCTGGTGCGGGCGATGGCCGCGTCGGTACGTGGTTTGTTTGCCATTGGTTCCTCCCTGCGGCCCGCTACTTTAGCGCCCGCGGCCGGAAGTTGGAATATTGACATCGGTGGCCAAATTTTGTAGATGCGCGCGCCCGAGCCCGTTCCCGGGAGCCTGCGGACCCTGTCTGCGGCGGTGGAAAGGTCGTGTAGCGGGCGGTCGCGGCGCGCGTCTCCTGTCGTTTCACCGCCCCGAAAGGCTATGATTCGGCGCACGGTCTCGAAGGGGGCACACGGAGGCCGTAATCAACAGCGCCGGCGTGGCGCGGGGCCGTGCAGGACTCCGCTCCACCGTGTTGGCGGCACGTCGGATGTCCCGCGCGTTCCAGATACGGGTACCAGAACCGTCGGCGTGAAATACGACCTCGAAACCCTCCGCGGCGATCTCTTCGGAGGCGTCACCGCTGCGGTTGTGGCCTTGCCCGTGGCGTTGGCGTTTGGCGTGGCGTCCGGCATGGGCGCCGCCGCCGGCCTCTACGGCGCCATCGCAACGGGTCTGTTCGCCTCGATGTTCGGGGGGACGCGGTCGCAGATATCGGGTCCGACCGCGCCCATGACGGTCGCCATGGCCGTCATCGTGACGAGCCACGCGAACACCCTCGCCGAAGCGCTGACCGTGGTGGTGCTCGGCGGGCTGCTGCAGGTCCTGCTCGGCGTCTCGCGGATCGGCCGTTTCGTCGCGTACACGCCCCACGTGGTGGTCTCCGGTTTCATGTCCGGCATCGGCATCATCGTGGTGCTGATGCAGGTGCTGCCGCTACTCGGGCTGCCGGTGGTGCCAGGCGGAGCGCTCGGTGCGATCCGGGCGCTGCCGGAGGCGGTTGCGTCGATGAACGTGAGCGCCCTCTCGATCGGCCTCCTGGCGCTCGCGGTGGGGGCGCTGTGGCCTCGAGCGCCTGGAGCTCGACAGCGTCATGTCCGTGCCGTTGCAGGATCGGACCTTCTTTGCCGGCAGGGAGGACCTTGCCGAGGATCCGTATGCCGCCCGGGTGGGACTGGTCGCGCTGCGGGGACGGTTCACGGTGGCGTCGTCGCACAGGTTGACCGAGGTGATCGGCGCGGACATCAAGGACCACGAGGTGATGATCTTCGACTTCTCGGGGGCGACCTACGTGGACGACAGCGCCGCCATGGTCCTCGACCGCCTGCTCGACGACGCCGCCAGGGCGCGCACGGAGGCGATCGTGATGGGTCTCTCCGGCTCCGTGGCGCAGACGTTGCAGGCGCTCAACATCCTCCAGCAGATGCCGGAAGGGCGGAGGGTCGATACGCTTGCCGAAGCACGGGACATTGCGGCGGGGTTGCTCTACGAAGCCCCGTCGTCGGATCCCGGGCGGCGCGCTTGAGTCCGCGTGCTGACGTATGGTGAACAACCGGTCCCGTCGGGGGCCGATGCAGGAGAACTCCGATGTCGAATGAACTGATCTTTTACACGCACCCCATGTCCCGGGGCCGAATCGCGCGCTGGATGCTCGAGGAGGTCGGGGAGGAATACCGCGTCGAGGTGCTGCAGTACGAGGAGATGAAGTCCGCAGCGTATCGAGCCGTCAACCCGATGGGCAAGGTACCCGCGCTGCGCCACGGCGATGTCGTCGTGACCGAGGCGGCCGCCATCTGCGCCTACCTCGCGGATGCGTTCCCCGAGGCCGGCCTGGCGCCCGACACGAACGCCCGCGGCGCGTACTACCGCTGGCTGTTCTTCGCGGCGGGCCCGCTGGAAGCGGCGACGACGAACCGGTTGCTCGGCTTCGAGATCATGGCCGAGCAGCGGCAGGGGGTGGGATACGGCGACCTCGACACCGTCGTGGACGTACTGGAACAGGCCGTTGCCGGCGGCGGCTACGTCGCGGGCGAGGCGTTTTCCGCAGCCGATGTCTACGTCGCGTGGCAAATCGGCTTTGGCATCCACACCCTGCACACGCTCCCGGCGCGACCTGCCTTCGTGGACTACCACGAGCGGATGAGCACCCGTCCGGCACACCTGCGGGCCAGCGCCAGGGACGAAGCGTTGGCGGCGGAGATCGGTCCGCCCGCATGACGCAGGACGCGCAACCCTTCGCCGGCATCCGTGTCGTCGAGTTCGGACAGTTCGTCTCGGTGCCGTTCTGCGCGCAACTCCTGGCGGAAGGGGGCGCGACGGTCATCAAGGTCGAGGCGCTGGCGGGGGATCCGACGCGGCTGCTGCGCCAGATCGCGCCCTACGAGACGCGCATCTTCCTGTCGCGCAACCGCGGCAAGCGTTCGCTGCCCCTGGCGCTCCGGGAGGAGGGTGCGCGTCCGGTCATCGACCGCCTGCTGGAGTGGGCGGATGTCGCCCTGATGAACTTCCGCCCGGGTCTCGACGCGCAACTCGGTCTCGATCCGGAAACGCTGCAGGAGCGCTTTCCGCGGCTGGTGTCCGGTTCGGTGACGGCGTTCGGCAAGGCCGGCCCGGAAGCGGACCTCGCCGGCATGGATATCGTGGTGCAGGCGCGTACGGGCCTGATGGCGGCGAACGGGCGCGTGGTGGACGGTCGTCCCGCGCCGGGGGACCCGGTCAGCGCTGACTACATGTGCGCGATGAGTCTCGCCTTCGGCATCGCCTCGGCCCTCCTGCGGCGTGAGCGGACCGGCGTCGGCGGCGCGGTGGACGTCTCGCTGATGCAGGCCGCGATGACCCTCGCCAACAATCAGCTCGTGCGCTCGGAAGTCGAGGACGCGCCCGTGCACGAGGAGATTCTGCAACGGCTGGCGCGACAGCGCGGTGCCGGCGTCGGCTTCGAGGAGCAGGCCCGGGGCATGACGTCGGCGCGCGCCATGCCCCTCCTCAAGGTCTATTTCCGCACCTACGACACGGCGGATCTGCCGATCGCGGTGGCCTGCGGCAGCCGCTCGCTGCGGGTGAAGTTCCTCGAGGTGGTGGGCGCGCACGATGCCGAACTCGACGCGCCGGACAACGAGCACAGCGACGCATACTATGACCGGCTCATGCAGGAGATCGAGGCAACCGTGCGCGAGCAGCCGAGCGCGCACTGGATCGCCCGGCTGCGTGCCGCGGGCGTGCCCGTCTCGCCGGTGAAGTTCCCGGTGGAGCTGTTCGACGACGCGCACGTGCGCGCCAACGGGATGCTGCATCGCTTCCATCACCCGCGGGTCGGGGACTTCACCGCGCCCGCGCCGCCGGTGTCTCTGGATGGCGACGGATTCCGTCCGCGGGAGCCGACCGGACCGTTTGCCGCGGACACGCGCGCGATCCTTGCGGAACTCGGATTCGGCGCAGGGGAAGCGGACGCGCTGATCGCCGCTGGCGTGACCCGGGAGCTCCGTCCGCAGTAAACTTTCAAGGTTGGCCGAACCGGCCGCCAAGCCAGGACGTTGCGCCGTGACCACCGAGACATTTGCCGAGACCTGCGTCGCGAACAACGCGCGCTACGCGGACACGTTCGACAAGGGCGACGTGCCGCTGCCTCCCGCGCGCAAGGCCGCCGTCGTCGCCTGCATGGATGCACGCATCGAGACCGGGCGGCTGCTCGGGCTCGCGGAAGGGGATGCACATGTCATCCGCAACGCCGGCGGTGTCGTCACCGACGACGTGTTGCGCTCGCTCGTCATCTCGCAACGCCTGCTCGGCACCGAGGAGATCATTCTCGTGCACCACACGGACTGCGGGATGCTGACCTTCCGGGACGACGACGTGAAGGACGCGATCGAAGCGGACACCGGTCTCCGGCCCTCCTTCGCCCTCGAGGCGTTCGGCTCTCTCGAAGAGAACGTGCGCCAGTCCATTCGCCGTATCGAGGCGTGTCCTTTCATCCCGGTAAAGGACCGAATCCGAGGCTTCGTCTACGACGTGCAGACGGGGCGCCTGCAGGAGGTCGCGTGATGCGGGTGGTGCCGGCCAACGGTACGCACCGCGCGGCTGGCGCACGCCCATGGGTCGCGCTCCGGGCGCTGCGGCAGCTGATCGCGGACCCGAACGATACCGCCCGGGTCTTCGAGATCGTTCGGGCGATGGCGGGACCGTCGCTGCGGCGGGGACTGGCCCGCTTCCGGGGTACGGAGGTCGGGCGCCGCGTCCTGCACGGCAGGATCGACCTGATCGACACGCTTCGCGAGCGGGCCGCACTGGCCGCCCTGCCGGCGGGAACGCTTGGGCGCGCCTACCACGACTTCATCTATGGCGAGGCCCTGTCCGCCGATGGACTGGTCGCGGCGAGCATGAACGAGACGGTGCGCACCTACGACTTCGACGATCGCGATCTCGCGCGCTTCGGGGAGCGCGTGCGCGATCAGCACGACTTGTGGCATACCGTCACCGGGTACGGCCGCGACACCCTCGGGGAAGTGTGCCTGCTCGCTTTCAGCTATGCGCAACTGGCCAACCGGGGCATCGGTCTCATCGTCCTGGTGGGTGCCTGGCGCATCGGGCGTGAACGGGGCCCCGGTGTCCTGCGGGCGATCTGGCAAGGGTACCGGGCAGGGCAGCGGGCGACCTGGCTGCCGGGTCAGGACTGGGAAGCCCTGTTGCGCCGGCCGCTCGAAGAAGTGCGAGCGCTGCTGGGGATTCGCGCCCCGTCGGTCTATGTGGACCTGCGCGTGCGGCAACACCCGGCGCCGGTCTGACGCCGACGAAGCGCGGCAGCGATCCTGCCGGTTCTCGCGGCCGTCGTCCGTGCGGGGGGCTGTCTCCGGGAGTCAGGCGGCCGATGCCGCCTCCGCCATGCCGTCCAGCACGGACTGCAGTTTCGCGTGTGCCCGGGCGGCCTCATCGTCGAGGTCATCGATCGCGAGCGGCGTCTCCTCCAGCACATCGGCGCCCACATCGTAGAAGCGCCCGTCGACGTAGAGCTTGTAGCGGCGGTCGCGTGCGAAGCGGGTGTGGGGGAGGTTCACCCAGCGTGGCGTGTACTCGCTGAAGATCCACTCCCGTACGGATTCCGCCTCGTCTCGCAGCAGCGGCAGGAAGCTGTGTCCGTCGATCTCACGGTCCGTCGGCAGGGTCGCCGCGGCCGCTTCGACGAGGGAGGGCAGGAAGTCGCTGAAGTCGATCAGGGCATCCGACACCCTGCCCGCCGGCACCTCGGCCGGCCAGGAGGCGATGAACGGTACGTGCGTGCCGGCATTGGTGGGCAGGCCCTTGCCGCCGGTCACCTCGCGGCCGTCGGACATCGTGCTCGTGATGGCCGATGACGTGCCGTTGTCGCCCGTGAAGAGCACCAGCGTGTTGTCGCGCAGGCCGAGTACCTCGAGTTTCGCGACGGTCGTGCCGACGATCTTGTCCATGTAGGCGACCATGTCGGCGAAGTAGCGGGGGTCTGCCGCGTACCGGTCGCCGTCCCAGCCAGGGCTGTCGGGGGTCGGCACGAAGGGGTCGTGGGTGAGCGCCATCGGGAAGTAGACCAGGAAGGGGCGCTCCGGCTCGGTGGCCGCGTGGCGTTCCAGGAAATCGAGCATGAAATCGGTCGAGAGCGCCGGTCCGTAGGCGCCGGGGACTTGGGCGGCCTCGGCACCGGTGCGTTCGATCAGCGGATCGGCATAGCGCTCGCCATCGCTGCGCACCGCCCGCACCTGCCACAGCAGGTAGTCCTCGAAGCCGGCTTCGTCGGGCATCTGTCCGGTCCCGCGGGCCTGTGCGTATTCCGAGTTCCTGCCCCAGAGTTGCCACTTGCCGGCCGCAACGGTCGCGTACCCGGCCTCCCGCAGCAGGTGCGCGAACGTGATTTCGCCCGGCGGCAGCACACCGAAGTTGGTGTAGTTGCGCTGGTTGTAACGTCCGGTCATCAGCTGCACGCGGGAGGGCGTGCACAGGGGCTGCGAATAGGCGTGCGTGAAGCGCACGCCGGAAGCGGCTAGCGCGTCGAGGGCCGGCGTGCGGTAGGAGGCGCTGCCGTTCACGCCGAGCGTCTCGAAGCCGAGGTCGTCAGCCATGAAGAGAATGATGTTGGGTCGCGTGTCCAGGGACGCTGCGGCGGGCGCGGTGTCTCGCGAGCAACCCCAGAGCAGGGCGATGCTGCAGAGCACCGTGAGAACCATTCGCGCTGGCGCCATCGGCAGGAGTCCTTTGCTGTCACAGGCTCGCCAGCGTAAGCGAGTGGCGTCGCGTGTGCCACGCGGATGCGGGTGGGTCGTCGGCGGACGGGCAGCGCCTCGTTCCCCGGATCAGTCACCCTGGGCGCGCAGCGCCGCGAGGTCGGCCGGCGTGTTCACGTTGAAGAAGGCGTCGGCGAGGTCGGGTAGCTGCGTCGCCTCGACCTCGTTCGCTTCGAGCCAGCGATGGATGGCGCGCCCGCCCTCCCGGTAGAAGCGCACCAGGGAGTCCGCCCGCTCGTGGCGCATGAGCAGAAACAGGTTCTGTCTGCGGCGGCCGTCGTGGGCCACGGCCACGCCGGCCCGTTCGGCGTCCGGCGTCAGCCGTTCTACCAGGTCGCGGGGGATGCGCGGCGAGTCGCCGGGACAGGTGAAGACCCAGGCCGTATGGACCGCCTCCAGGCAACCGGCAAGTCCCCCGAGGGGTCCTTCGCCGGGACGCTCGTCGGGCACGGCCCGGCAGGGTACCGGTGGCGCTGCCGACGACTGGGAAGTGGAGGCCGCTACAGCGCTCCGCGCCGGCAGATCTGCAGGGTCCGCCGTGCCACGGCTTCGGAAACGGGCGTAGAGCTCCGGATCCGCCCCGGTACTCAGGAGGATCGCCGCGACCTGTCCCGCGATGCGGTCGATGACGTGGCCGACGAGCGGCCGGCCTTGCCAGACGATCAACGGTTTCTCGATGCCTCCGAGGCGCCGGCCGGCGCCGCCGCAGAAGACGACGGCGGTGATGTCCTCCCGCTTCATGGGGCGATACGTTCAGGACCGGTGTAGATGTTGAACCGGTCCGCCTTCAGGAACCCGGTGAGCGTGATGCCCTGGTCACGGGCCAGCTCCACGGCGAGACTCGACGGAGGACCGATGGAGGCGACCAGCGGAGCCCCCGCCACGGCAGCCTTCTGCAGCAACTCGAAGCTCGCGCGACCGCTCAGCAGGATGCCGTGGGCCGACAGCCCGCCCTCCGCCAGGTAGGACCCGGCGAGCTTGTCGAAGGCGTTGTGTCGTCCGATGTCCTCCCGCACGCGCAGGATCCTCCCCGCGGTGTCGAAGCTCGCGGTGGCGTGCAGACCGCCGGTGCGCGCGAACTCGGCCTGCCTCGCGCGCAGGGCTGCGGGCAGGCGCTGGAGCGCGGCCGCGTCTATGGAGAAAGCCGTCGTGGATCGTCGCGCGATGTGGATGCGCACGGCGTCGAGGGACGCCTTGCCGCATACGCCGCAGCTGGACGTCGTGTAGAAGTGGCGCAGCAGGCCGCCCGGGTCCACGGCAACGTGGTCGGCGAGTTCGACCCGCACGACGTTGTGGATGCCCTTGTCCGGGCTCGGCGGTCCACAGGGTTCGACGACGTTCACGTCGCTCGCGGTCGCGACGATGCCCTCTCCCGCGAGGAAGCCCACGGCCAGTTCCGCATCGTTGCCGGGCGTGCGCATGGTGATCGAGATGCTCTGTTCCACGCGCTCGGTGCCGTCGTGATAGGAGAGCCGGATTTCGAGGGGTTCCTCGATGGTGACGACATCGGAGCCGGCGCGCCGCGCGGCATCGTCCGAAACCGCTTCCACGTCGACCCGCAGGCTGGCCGGGGGCGCCTTGACGGCCTCGATGGTTGCCGTGGGAGGCGTCCCGCGGGTCATCCCGCCGGCAGGAGCTCGATCTGCTCGGTGGTCCGGCTGTGGAACTCTTCCTGCCACGGCGAGCGATGGTTCGCCGGCCGTAGCTCCACGGCGGTCACCTTGTACTCCGGGCAGTTCGTCGCCCAGTCGGAGAGGTCCGTCGTCACGACGTTGGTGCCCGTCGACGGATGGTGGAACGTCGTATACACCACCCCCGGCACGACGCGGTCGGTCACCTCGGCGCGCAGCGTGATCTCGCCCATGCGGCTCGTCACGGAGACCCAGTCGTCCGTGCGGACGCCGCGCAGCTCGGCATCCGCCGGGTGGACTTCCAGCCGATCCTCGTCGAGCCATTCGACGTTGTCCGTGCGCCGCGTCTGCGTACCGACGTTGTACTGCGTGAGGATGCGCCCCGTGGTCAGGAGCAGCGGGAACTTGCGATTCGCCCTCTCCTCCGTCGGCTGGTACTCGGTCCGTACGAACAGGCCCTTGCCGCGTACGAAGGTCTCGCGGTGCATGACGGGGGTGCCCTCCGGGGCCGCGTCGTTGCAGGGCCACTGGACGCTGCCCACCCGGTCGAGCTTGGCGAAGGAGACCCCGGCGAACGTCGGAGTGAGGGACGCCACCTCGTCCATGATCTCGCTGGCCGAGGTGTACTGCATGGGGTAGCCGAGGGCCTGTGCGAGCGCCTGCGTCGCTTCCCACTCGGCCAGGCCCGTCTTCGGCGGCATGACGGGACGCACGCGGTTGATGCGGCGCTCGGCATTGGTGAACGTGCCGTCCTTCTCCAGGAAGGACGTGCCCGGCAGGAACACGTGGGCGAATTTCGCGGTCTCGGTCAGGAACAGGTCCTGGACGATGACGCACTCCATCGCGCCGAGCGCTTCCTCGACGTGCTGGGTGTTGGGATCGGACTGCGCGAGGTCCTCGCCCTGCACGTAGATGCCCTTGAAGCGACCGGCGCAGGCCGCGTCCAGCATGTTCGGGATGCGGAAGCCGGGCTTTGCCTGGAGGTCGACGTTCCATGCCGCCTCGAAGGTGGTGCGGACGTCCGTGTTCTCGATCAGCCGGTTGCCGGCGAGTTCGTGCGGGAACGAACCCATGTCGCAGGCGCCCTGCACGTTGTTCTGACCGCGCAGGGGGTTCACGCCGACACCGGGGCGACCGATGTTGCCCGTTGCCATCGCGAGGTTCGCCATGGCCATGACCATGGTGGAGCCCTGGCTGTGTTCGGTGACGCCGAGCCCGTAGTAGATAGCCCCGTTGGGAGCGGTGGCATAGGCGCGCGCGGCCGCGCGGATGGCTTGCGCGGGCACGCCGGTCACGGCGGCGATACGCTCCGGCGAGTGCTCTTCGGAGGCGGCGAAGGCGAGCCACTCCCGGAACGACTCGACGTCGCAGCGCGCGTTGACGAAATCCCGGTCGATCAGGCCCTCGGTCGCCGCGACGTGCGCGAACGCGTTCATCATGGGTACGTTGGTGCCGGGCAGCAGCGCCAGGTGATGACCGGCCTCGATGTGCGGCGAGCGGACCAGGTCGATGCGCCGGGGATCCAGGACGATGAGTTCCGCGGGGGCTTTGCCGGGGATGTCCTGGCGCAGGCGCCGCTTCATCCGGGACGCGAACACCGGGTGGCCGTCGGTCGGGTTGGCGCCGATGACGACGATGGCGTCGGCGTGGTCCACGGAGTCGAAGTTCTGGGTGCCGGCGGAGGTCCCGAAGGTCTGCTTCAGCCCGTAGCCGGTGGGCGAGTGACACACCCGCGCGCAGGTGTCGACGTTGTTGTTGCCGAACGCCGTGCGGACCATCTTCTGCACCGCCCAGACTTCCTCGTTGGTGCAGCGCGACGAGGTGATGCCGCCGATGGAACCGACGCCGTGCTCGGCTTGGATCTCCCGCAGGCGGCGCGCCGTGTAGGCGATCGCTTCGTCCCAGGACACCGTCTGCCACGGGTCGCTGATGCGGTCGCGGATCATCGGTTCGAGGATCCGTTCCCGGTGGTGCGCGTAGCCCCACGCGAAGCGGCCCTTCACGCAGGAGTGGCCGTGATTCGCCTTGCCGTCCTTGTCCGGCGTCATGCGCACGACCTGGTCGCCCTTGAGCTCCGCCCTGAACGAACAGCCGACGCCGCAGTAGGCGCAGGTGGTCTTCACGACACGGTCCGGCACGCCGTGCTCGATCACCGACTTCTCCATCAGCGTCGCCGTCGGGCACGCCTGCACGCAGGCGCCGCAGGAGACGCACTCGGAGGAGAAGAAGTCGTCGGCCCCGGTCTTGACCGTGGCGTCGAATCCGCGTCCGTCGATCGTGAGCGCGAAGGTGCCCTGGACCTCGTCGCAGGCGCGCACGCAGCGCGAGCAGACGATGCACTTGGACGGGTCGAAGGCGAAGTAGGGATTGGACGTGTCTGTCGGGGCGTCGAGGTGGTCCGCGCCGCCCGCGTAGCGCACTTCGCGCAGGCCGACGGCGCCGGCCATGTCCTGCAACTCGCAGTCGCCGTTCGCCGAGCAGGTCAGGCAGTCGAGCGGATGGTCGGAGATGTAGAGCTCCATGACCCCGCGGCGAATCTTGGCGACGGTCTCGGTCTGCGTGCGCACCGCCATGCCGGGGGCGACGGGTTCGGTGCACGAGGCAAGCAGCCCGCGCCGGCCGGCGACCTCGACCAGGCACAGGCGACAGGAGCCGAACGCCTCGAGGCTGTCCGTGGCGCAGAGTTTCGGAACGGGAATGCCGGCGTGGCTGGCGGCGCGCATGATGGACGTGCCGACGGGCACCGTGACGGGCATGCCGTCGATGGTCAGGGCGACCGTTTCGGTAGCCTCCGATGGGGGTGTGCCGAAGTCGCTGTCTGCGATTCTCATGTCGTTTTCATGCGAGGGGCTCGCCCCTCGCGCTGCCTGTTCATGCGAGGGGCTCGCCCCTCGCGCTCCCGGGCTGAAGGCTCCTGCCCACGCCGTTCAGGTTCCGCTGCGCGACAGCTTGAGGGCACTGCGCACGGGGATGGGGGTCATGCCGCCCATCTGGCACAGACTCGCCTGCTCCATGACGTCGCACAGATCGGCAATAATAGCCAATTCCGCGCCCGGGCGTTCGCTCGCCACTCTTCTTGCCAGGAGGGCCTCCACGGTCTCCTTGCCGCGCACCGCCCCGATCCGGCAGGGGGTGCACTTGCCGCAGGACTCGTGGGCGCAGAAGGCGAATGCGTAGTGCGCCTGCCGGACGAGATCGATCGTGTCGTCGAACACCACGATGCCGCCGTGGCCGACGCCGGCGTCGATGGCCGCCAGGGCTTCGTAGGTCATGGGCGTGTCGAGCTCGGCGCCCGCCAGGTAGGCGCCCAGGGGGCCGCCCACCTGGACGGCTCCGACCGGCCGTCCCGAGCGGGTGCCGCCGCCCCAGTCCTCGATCAGTTCGCGCAGGGGGAGGCCGAACGGCAGCTCGATGAGCCCGCCGCGTTCGACGTTGCCCGCCAGTTGGAAGGTCATCGTTCCGGTGGACGCGCCGACACCGAGTTCGGCATAGGCGGCGCCGCCGTGCTCGAGGATGGCCGGCACCGCGCAGAGCGTGATGACGTTGTGCACGAGCGTCGGCCGGCCGAACAGCCCGGCGACGGCGGGCACGGGCGGCTTGACGCGAATCTCGCCCCGCTTGCCCTCCAGGCTCTCGAGCAGCGAGGTCTCTTCGCCGCAGATGTACGCGCCGGCGCCGACGAAGAGTTCGATGTCGAAGGTTTCCAGCAGGCCCAGGTCACGGGCGCCGGCCAGGGCTTGAGCGAAGATCTCCGCGGCAAGCGGATACTCGGAACGCAGGTAGACGATGCCGGTATCCGCCCCGATCGCATGACCGGCGATCAGCATGCCCTCGATGAGACGGAACGGGTCGCCCTCCATGATGAGGCGATCCGCGAAGGTGCCGGAGTCGCCTTCGTCGGCATTGACCACGACGTACTTCCGGTCGGAGGGCGTGTCGCGGACGGTGCGCCACTTGATGTGGGCGGGAAACCCGGCGCCGCCGCGGCCGCGCAGGCCGCTGGCTTCGAGTTCGACCAGAATCTCCCCGGGGTCGCGCTCGAGATGTACACGGATGCCCGACGGATCGTAGTCGAAGGGATCGATGCGTCCGCAGCGGTCGAACACGAGTCGCTGCTGGCGCGCGAGGGCAGGGATGCCGTCGGTCGGTCCGAGGCGGGTCGCCTCGAGGTCTTCGATGTCGCCGACCGGGCCGTACGCGATCCCGTCGATCTCGATCAACGGTTCCGCCCAGCACAGGCCGAGCGATCCGGTGCGGATCACCTGGTGGCCGCGGGCCGCGAGCTCGGCCGCGATCCGGTCCGCGCCCAGCGCGTTCGCCAGGGTCTCGCGAGGAACCTTGGCGATGCTCACTCGGCGAGTGCCTCGGCAGTGGCGCGCACGATGACACGGTCGTTCACCGTGGCCGTCGGTCCCGTGGTGCAGAGGCCCAGGCAGTACACGGCATCCAGGCTGACGCTGCCGTCGGCCGCCGTCTCGCCGAGCGCGATGCCGAAGCGCGCGGTGGCGGCCGCCGTCAATTCGCGGGCGCCCATGGACTGGCACGCCTCCGCCTGGCAGATGCGGATGTGCGTCCTGCCCCGCGGCGCCGTGTTCAGGTCGCTGTAGAAGCTCACGATGCCGCGGACCTCGGCGACGCTCAGGTTGAACGCGTCGGCCACGGCTTCCATGTGCGTACGGTCGATGTGACCGAACGCCGCGGCGATCTCGCGCAGCGCGGCGATCGGCCCGCCGATACGGTCGGTGTGGCGTGCGGCGATGTCACGGGCCGCCAGCGCCTGATCCATTGCAGAGCACCCGCCTGTACGGAGCGGGCGACTATAGCACCCGCTCCGTGGGCGGCCCATTCGGCCCGGTGCGTCTGGCGCGGGGTTACCCGAGGTGGTGTGCGACACCCAGCGAGGCGCAGGTGGTCGTGAACCAGTCGATCACTTCCGGGTGATAAGGGATGCCGTTGGCCTGACGGTCGGCCTGGGCTTCCTCTTCCAGCATGCCGGGATAGACGACACGTTCCTCGCCCGGCGCGGTACGGCAGTTGCGCAGGCGTTCGAGGTAGGTGTCCATATCCGCCTTGAAGACGTCGAGGTCGGTGAACGCGGCCACGTCGCAGGCCATGAAGCAGTGCGCGAAGGCGCCGCGCCGGTCGGGTCCCGCCCCGGCGCCGCCGAGTACCGTGGTGAGCACCTCGACCATCATCATCAGTCCGAAGCCCTTGTGCGAGCCGATCTCGCGGGTGCCGCCGAGCGGCAGCAGCAGGAAGTTCGGCGGTACCGGCGCCTCCTCCATGACGGGCGTACCGGTCTCGTCGGCAACCCAGCCGGGCGCCACGTTGCCGCCCATGCGGCGCAGCAGGCCGATCTTGTTGCCGGCGACGGAACTCATCGAAGCGTCGAACAGGAACGGCACCTCGCTGCCCGCCGGCGCCGCGATGCCGATCGGGTTCAGCCCCAGCAACGCTTCCGCTCCGAAGGTGGGCGCCACCTGCACGCCTCCGGAGGTCATGGAGATGCCGATCATGTCATGCGGCAGGGCGCGGTGGGCATGGTAGGCCGCGGCGCCGTAGTGGCCGCCGTTGCGCGCGACGGCAAAGGCGATGCCGTGCCGCTGTGCCCGTTCGATGGTGAGATCCATCACGAGGGGGCCCACCGCCAGCCCCAGTCCATTGTCGCAGTCCACCGTGAGCGCCGCCCCGGCGTCGCGCACCACCTGCCAGTCCGGGATCGGGTTGATGTGACCGTTCCGGAAGCCGCGCACGTAGGCCCGCATCATGTTGCTGACGCCGTGGCTCTCGATACCGCGGACGTCCGCGTAGATGAGCACGTCGGCGGCCTGGACGGCGTCGGCCTCGGGCATGCCGAGGGCACCGAACATGTTCTCCACGGTCGTGCGCATGTCATCGGGGGCGACACGCACGGCGATGTCGTCCGGGACCTTGAAGCGATCGAGCACGGTGATTCCTCCTTGTCTGTTGCGAGCCTGGCGCAGCCGGCGACACCCTGTCCGGGGCTCCGACACGGTGCTACCATGCCATTTGTGAGTGAAGGAGGGAACGATGTCCGAATCGGTTAGTGCCGAGGTTCGCTACCTCAACCCGGATTGGAAGGGTCGCCCCGAGACCCCGCAGATCGGTGACCGGGACTCGCGCCGCGCCAATACCGCCAAGCGTGAGGTCGTCATCGACGACGCCCGCGGCCTCGCTCTCGATGTCGACACGTCCGGCTTCATCCTGACCGGCCACGCGTCCGCGGTGACTGACTTCCATGACCCCGTCGAGGTGCGCGACCGGTACTACGCGGAGGTCGGAGAAGCCGTCAGGCGACTGACCGGCGCGGACGAGGTGTTCGTCGAGTCGCACACGGTCCGCACCGAGGACACCAGCGACTTCAACGTCGCCTACGCCCGCTTCGTGCATTGCGACTACTCCCTCAAGGGGGCTGCGAAGAAGCGGCAGATCGCGCTCGACAAGCACGCTCCCGCGCTCGATCCTGCCCGGCACTGGGAGTTCGCCTGGTTCAACACCTGGCAGCCGATCGAGCGCGAGGTGCGCAAGAACCCGCTCGCGGTGATCGACGCCCGTACGCTCGACCTGTCGGACGTCATCGACTACCAGTACACGGGTTACCAGCGCGAACGGCCTCCCGCCACCATGGCGGCCATGGACTCGTCCCAGCCGTCGTCGATGCCGATCTTCAATCCGCGGCAGCGCTTCTACTACTTCTCGCGCATGCAGACGAACGAGATGATGGTGATCAAGCAGCTCGACACGCGTGCCGAGCGCGCCCGCGGCTGTCCGCACACCTCGTTCGACCTCGCGGCGCCGGCAGATGCGCCGGGGCGACGCAGCATCGAAGTGCGCATGGTGTGCGCCTTCGGGAGTTGACCCGCGCGCGGTAACCGCTTTTGGGGGCGGGACGGCACATGGCCGTGAGGGGGTTCAAGCCAGGGGTCGAGTTCCGGGAGGAGCGCGATGGCCGCTGAAGGATTGTCCGGCGCCGGCATTCTCTTCGAACCCGACGAACGTCCGCCCGCGCCCCTTGCCCTGGGGCTGGGTCTGCAGTTCGCGCTGCTCAGCTTGAGCGGCATGATGCTCATCCCGATGATCGTCTTCCGGGCGGTGGACGCATCGGATGCGCTGCTGTCCTGGGCCGTCTTTGCGTCCCTCCTGATCTGCGGTGCCGTGACGGCATTGCAGGCATTCAGGATGGGGCGATTCGGCGCCGGCTACATCCTCGTGACGGGCACCTCGGGCGCCGCCATCGCCGTGGCCGTGGACGCGCTGGAAGCGGGCGGCCCCGGCCTTCTCGCCACGCTGGTGTGCGCCGCGGCGCTCTTCCAGCTGGCCTTCTCCGCACGGTTGTCGCTGTTTCGGCGCATCCTGACGCCCACGGTTGCGGGCACCGTGATCATGCTGGTACCGGTCACGGTGATGCCGATCATCTTCGGCATGCTGGACGACGTGCCACCCGGGTCCGCCTCCCTCGCGGGTCCCGTGTGCGCGCTCACGACGGTGCTGGTGGTCGGCGGGACGATGCTGAAGGGCACGCCGAGACTGCGTCCGTGGGCGCCGGTCGCCGGCATCGCCATCGGCTCCGTGGTCGCCGGGGCCTTCGGGCTCTATGACATCGGCCGCGTTCTGGACGCCGCCTGGATAGGCGTTCCGGCGCTCGAGTGGCCGGGGCTCGATCTCGATTTCGGGCCGCACTTCTGGGGCCTGCTGCCGGGGTTCCTGCTCGTCATCCTGATCTGTTCGATCCGCACGATCAGCGCCTCGGTCGCGATTCAGGGGGTGTCCTGGCGTGGTCGGCGTGCGATCGACTTCCGCGCCGTGCAGGGCGCCGTGACGGCGGACGGAGTGAGCAACCTGTTGTCGGGCCTCGCCGGGACCGTCCCGAACGGCGTGCGCATGACCACGGTGTCGCTCACGCAACTCACCGGCGTGGCGGCCCGCTCCGTCGGCATCGTGCTCGGCGCGGGGCTCGCCGTGCTGGGATTCCTTCCCAAGGTGCTCGCCCTGGTGCTCGCCATTCCCGGACCGGTGCTCGCGGGTTACGTGACCGTGATGATCGCCACCATCTTCGCGCTCGGCATCAAGACCGTCATGCAGGACGGCATGGACTATCGCCAGGGGTTGATCGTCGGGTTCTCCTTCTGGATCGGCTTCGGTTGCCAGAACGACCTGATCTTCCCGGAGTACCTGGCGGACTTTGCCGGGGGGATGTTGCAGAGCGGCCTGACGGCCGGGGGTCTGGTGGCCATCCTCATGACCGGCATCCTCGAACTGACGGCGCCGCGGCGCGCGAGGATCGAAGCGGAGCTGGATCTCGCGGCGCTACCGACGATCCACGAGTTCGTCCGTGCATTCGCCGCGCGTAACGGTTGGGACGCCGCGATGGCGGCGCGCATCGAGGCCGCCAGCGAGGAGAGCCTGCTGACGCTGCTGCAGCCGGACGAGGACCGGCCGGCGGGGCGCCGGCGGCTGCTCGTGACCGCCCAGCCGCAGGGCGGTACGGCGGTGGTCGAGTTCGTGGCGGCGCCCGGCGAGGAGAATGTCGAGGACCGCCTGACGCTGCTCGGCGAGCGGGCGGTGGACGATGCGGTCGAGCGCGAGGTCTCGCTGCGGCTGTTGCGCCACGTCGCCTCTTCCGTCCGGCACCAGCAATACCACGACACGGACATCCTGACGGTGCGCGTGGAAGCGCCCGGCCCCGGCGGGGGAGATCGGGCCTGACACGCTCCGGGATCGCCGGCGGCGCCGGTCAGGCCGTCAGGCGATGTTGCCGAGCAGTTGCGCGGCGACGTCTTCGAGTACGTCGTAGCGGGTGTCGAAGTTCGGCAGGATCATGACCTGGTCGAGGCCCGCTTCGCGCAGTGCCGAGAGCCTTTCGAGCAACCGGTCCCGCGTGCCGATCATGCAGCTTGCCCCCATCACCTCCGGTGTGAGAAAGCGCTCCTCTTCCGGCAGCACCCAGCAGTTGTGGCCGCCGTGGATGCGCTGGTGCCGCCGTTCGGCGGGGACGGTCTCGAGCAGCGCCGTGTAGTCGTCCCAGATGCCGGCCATGGAGTTCGGCGGCTGGTGCCCGAAGTTGCGGTACTGGTCGTAGGAGTAGTGCACCGCGGCCATCGCCATGGCGCCGCACTGGCCTTTCACCCGCTCGGAGTCGACGGCTTCTCCTTCCTCGAGGATGACGATGGTGGTCAGGGCCGTGGTGTAGTAGTCATCCCGCGAGAACGCGCGCCCGGCCCCGCGAGCGCCCTCCTCGATCATGTGCCACGAACGTCCGAGCGCCCCGGCGGAGGCTGCCCCGAGGACGGCGCCGTCGCCGTGCTTGCCGGCGAGCGCGAGCGAGCGGGGCCCGAACCCGGAGACGTAGAGCGGGATCGGGTCCTCGAAGTTGACGAAACCCTTGTCCGGCATGATGTGCACGATCGGCTGGCCGTCGTCGTTCATCGCCTCCTCGCCGCGCAGGAGGGGTCGCAGCGTAGCGAGATACTCGTCGAACTCGCGGATGCGATGCGGCTTCTTGCCCATCACGCGCATGGCCGTGTTGCCGGCGCCGACCCCGAAGAAAGTGCGGCCGGGCGCGAGCGCGTTGATCGTCGCTATCCCGGCGGCGTTCACCGGCGCTGGCCGCGTGCCGGTCACGGCGACGCCGGTGCCGAGGTGGATGCGCGACGTCCGGGTGGCGGCGAGCGCCAGCGTCGCGTAGCAGTCCGACCACAGCATCTGGCTGTCCGCCAGCCAGGCGTGGCTGTAGCCGAGTTCCTCGGCGCGCACGACGTAGTCGATGTCGCCGATGTGCGAGGCGACGCAGATACCCATGTCCATTGAAACGGCCCTCCGGGAGGTGTCGGTACCCCTTACGTTGCATTGCCGGACGCGGTTGCGCAACATTCGTCGCCTTCGGACGGAGGCAGCACATGGACCTGTTGAAGGCGGTCGACAAGCCGATCGATGCGGACGACGACACCATCCGCGCGGCGCTGGGTGACGCGCACATCCCCTCGCTGATGAACGCGCTCGTGCACCTGACCGGCGACGCGGGCATCGTCCGCAGTGATATCCGGCCCGACTCCGGGTTCCTCGTGGACCCGCAGGGCGGCATCTCCGAGGAAGACCAGGAGCGCGTCCGGCAGCGGGCGTTCGAGGCCCTCAGGACATACCGGGACAACGGCCAGCAGTTGCCGCCGGCCCCCGACGCCGGGCTCGTCCACGAGATGGTGAACTTCGCGGCGGGGCAGGCCCTGTCGCCCGAGTACGGCATCTTCCTCGAAGCGGAGCTCGCCTTGCAGGACGAGGATAGCTACGGGGTGCCGGAACTGGCGGAACTCCCGGCCGAGGCGCGCGCCGGCTTCAAGGTCGTGATCGTGGGCGCAGGCATGTCGGGGCTGCTCGCGGGAATTCGGCTGAAGGCCGCCGGCATCGGCTTCGAGATCGTCGAACGGCACGGGGACGTCGGCGGCACCTGGTACCAGAACACGTATCCCGGTTGCCGCGTCGACAGCCCGAATCACACGTATTCCTACAGCTTCCACCCGACCGACTGGCCGCAGTTCTACTCGTCGCAGGAAGTGTTGCACAGGTACTTCGACGACTGCGCGACCCACTACGGGCTGCGCGAGAACATCCGCTTCAACACGGACGTCGAAGCAGCGACCTACGATGAGCGGGCCGGGGTCTGGCAGGTCGATATCCGCCGCCGGGACGGCACGACCGAGACGCTCGTCGCGAACGCCATCATCAGCGCCGTCGGCCAGCTCAACCGGCCCAGGTGGCCGGACATCCCGGGCCAGGACCGCTACCGGGGCATCGCGTTCCACTCGACCGAGTGGGAGCACGAGCATGATCTCGCCGGCAGGAAGGTGGTGGTGATCGGTACGGGCGCTTCCGCCTTCCAGTTCGCGCCGGAAGTGGCGAAGGAGGCGGCGAGCGTCACGATCTTCCAGCGCACCGCGCCATGGATCTTCAACGCCCCGGACTATCACGAGTATGTCTCCGACGGGAAACACTGGCTGCTGAACCACGTGCCCTTCTACGCGAAGTGGTATCGCTTCGGCATGTTCTGGCGGATGGCCGAGGGCATCCTCGCGGCGGCGAAGAAGGACCCGGCGTACAACGAGACCGACCGCGCGATCAGCGCCGAGAACGACCAGTTG
Source organism: Candidatus Azotimanducaceae bacterium (assembly GCA_965206615.1). Taxonomy (GTDB): domain Bacteria; phylum Pseudomonadota; class Gammaproteobacteria; order Pseudomonadales; family Azotimanducaceae; genus VXNE01. The sequence continues at coordinate 3,703,076 of CBDBKI010000005.1, read as the reverse complement.
CGCGAACTCCTGACGGAGGGCCTCGGAGCGCTCTGCGAGGACGACACGGAGCTCCTCGGGAAGATCGTTCCGGACTACCCGGTGGCCGGCAAGCGCATCCTCATCGACAACGGCAACTGGATCCGCGCCCTGCGGCGCGACAACGTCGATCTGGTCACGGACCCGATCGCCGGGATCGACGAGACCGGCGTGCGCACCGAGAGCGGCGCGCACTACGACTGCGACGTACTGATCTACGGCACGGGCTTCGCCGCCAGCAAGTTCCTCTGGCCCATGAAGATCACCGGGCGCAACGGCGCGACCCTGGAGGGGCAGTGGGACGGCGACGCCCGGGCGTACATGGGCATCACGGTGCCGAACTTCCCGAACCTCTTCTGCATGTACGGCCCGAACACCAACATCGTGGTGAACGGCAGCATCGTGTTCTTCTCCGAGTGCGAGATGCGCTACATCCTGGGCTGCCTGAAGCTCCTGATCGGCGGGGACAAGCACGCCATGGACTGCCGCCGGGAAGTGCACGACGCGTACAACGTGCGTATCGACGAGGGCAACCGGAACATGGCCTGGGGGATTTCGAAGGCCCCTACCTGGTACCGCAACGACAGGGGCAGGATCGCGCAGAACTGGCCGTTCACGCTGCGTGAGTTCTGGAGCCAGACGCGGGAGCCGGATCCGGCGGACTACGTCTTCAGTTGACCCGCCCGGCCGCGGGGCCGGAGACCGGCTCCGCGGCGGGCGACCTCACAGCCTGGATGCGACCTGGTCCCAGTACCGGGAAATGGCGTCCACGTGGGCGACCGGGTCGGCAAGGCCCTGGTTCATCGTGATGACCGCCGTGTGGGTCACGCCCATGTCCGCGAGGGACTTGAGCCGATCCAGTTCCTTCGCGCCGGCGTCGCCCATCGGCTGCATGCACTCCACGCCGATGTCGGCGGGGTTCCGTCCGGCCGCGCGGGCCGCCTCCCGCATCGCTTCAAGCTGCGGGGCAAGATCGGGGTTGAAGAACGGGAACCATCCGTCCGCGATGCGTCCGACGCGTTCGATCACCGCGGGCGCCATGCCGCCGAGCCAGACCGGAATGGAGCGGCGCACCGGCAGGGGATTGAGACCGGCGTCGGTGATTTTGTGCCAGCGGCCGTCGTAGTCGATCGTCTCCTCCGCCCACAGCTTCCGCATCAGGTCGATCTGCTCCTCGCTGCGGACGCCGCGGTCGTGGAAATTCTCGCCGAGCGCCTCGTACTCGACGTCGTTCCAGCCCGTCCCGATGCCGAGGCGCAGCCGGCCCCGGGAGAGCACGTCGAGGGACGCGGCCTGCTTGGCGACGAGCGCCGTCTGCCGCTGCGGCAGGATGATGACCGCGGTCACGAACTCGAGGGTGGTCGTGAGGCCCGCCAGGTAGCCGTACAGGACGAACGGTTCGTGGAACAGGCTCTCGGACGTGTACGGCCCCTGCCAGCCGGGCCGGCTCGCCGTGTTCGCTCCGAGCACGTGGTCAAAGACGATGATGTGATCGTAGCCGGCGGCCTCGGCGGTGGTGGCGAATCTCGCGACCGCCTCGGGATCGGTGCCGATTTCGGTCTGTGGGAACACGACGCCCAGTTTCATGGCAGGGTCTCCGCAGGAGGTGAGTGGCGAGCGGCAGCGTATATTATCGAGCGTCGCCAATGCGACGCGTTGGAGTTGCCCCGCAACTCCGGGCACGCGCCCGTGGACAGCCAGCGAGTGGAGAACCGACCATGAAAGTCGCCCTGATGTCGAACCCGTACAACCGCGTGGATCTCTTCGAGGAAGCCGGCCTCGAGGTGCTCGAGGGACCGACCCGGACCACGGAGGAGATGATCGGTCTGTTGCGGGACGCCGACGGTGCGCTGGTCAACATCATCCCGCGTACCTCCCGTGAGGTGCTCGAGGCGTGTCCGAAGCTCAAGGTGGTGAGCCGCATGGGCGTGGGCGTCGATTCGATCGACCACGACGCCGCCACCGACCTGGGCGTGCTGGTCTGCAACACGCCGGGGGTGAACACGACGGAGGTGGCGGACCACGCGGTCGCCCTGCTGCTGTCCCTGACGCGCTGCCTGCACGACTCCATCCACGCGACGCGGGAGGGCAAGTGGAGCACGGACCGGCCGACGATCCGCGGCTACCAGACGGGCGTGCGCCGCATTGCCGGGCACACCGTCGGCATCGTCGGCTTCGGCAACATCGGGCGCGCCTTCGCGACGCGCATCCGGGGCTTCGGGCCGGCGGAGATCGTGGCGCACGATCCTTACGTGCCCCAGGGTACGGGGGACCTGTACGGCGTGCGCCTGGTGTCCTTCGAGGAGCTGCTGTCCCGTTCCGACTACATCACGATCCACTGCTCGGCGACGGACGAGACGCGCCACATGATCGACTCCAACGCACTCGGGCTCATGAAGGACACGGCGATGATCGTGAATACCGCGCGCGGCCCGATCATCGATGGCGCCGCGCTCGCGGATGCGGCACGGGAGGGGCGCATCGGCGCCGCCGCCCTCGACGTGACGGAGATCGAGCCCATCGATCCCGACGACCCGCTCCTCGCGTTGCCGAACGTGATCGTGACCCCGCACATCGCCGGCTTCTCCCCGACGTTCCTCGAGGATTGCCCGCAGCGGCAGGCGGAGAACGTGATCCGCGTCCTGCGGGGACAGGCGCCGCATGGACTCACCAACCCGGAGGTCATCAAGACCATTGCGGTGATGCGCTCGACCCACCCGGGGAGGTGGGAGGGCGTGCCGGACTTCTCGACGGCCCTGGCCGTGTAGGGGAGGGGCTTGTCCCCTCCCGTCTCGACGGCTTGGCGATTCTGGCGCGGGCGACCGACCGCCGGCCGAGGCGCACGTGGCGCGTCGGCGAACTCGCGCAAGACGTGCGGCTTTCGCTGACAGGCATCCGTTCTCCGGGGCTCTACGCTGGATCGTTCCCAAAGCGTCACCCGGAACAGGGCCCCAATGCGGACCGATCCCATCCATCGTCCCCGCCGGCCGCTTGTGTTTGGACGGGCCCGAGCCCGCGTGCTACGGTGCCTCGAGTCAGCGATGGGGCATCGGCACAACGGAGGAGCCTCCCATGTCTCCAAGCTCAATCGGCCCGGACGAGATCTACTATCCCGACTCGGACGGCCAGCCGTTGGCTGACAACGACTGGCAGTTCACCGCGATTCTCGGGGCGGTCGATGCCCTGCGCGTCCACTTTGCCGAGCGCCCCGATGTGTATGTCTTTGGCGACATGCTCGTCTACTACGTCGAGGGGGACCCGCGGCAATCGGTAGCGCCGGACGTCTGCGTTGCGTTCGGCGTGCCGAAGCGCAAGCGGATGGTCTACAAGCTATGGGAAGAGGGCACGGCGCCGGACTTCGTCATGGAGGTGGCGTCGCCACGTACCTGGCGGGACGACGTGGGCCGCAAGCGGGCGTTGTACGAACGGCTTGGCGTCTCGGAATACTGGCGCTTCGATCCCCGGGGCGAGTTCTTCCAGCCGGCCTTGCAGGGCCTGTGTCTCCATGACGGCGGCTATCGTCCCATCGCGGAACGAGTGCGGGACGGCCGACGGGAGGTTCCGAGCGCCGTTCTGGGCCTCACGCTCCGGGTGGAGAGGGACCTGGTCCGCTTCCACGACCCGGACGGGGGCCTCGACCTCGAGACGTACGAAGAGGCGGTGGCCGCGGGTCGAGAAACCGCGTCGCGGGTCCGGCTTCTCGAGGAACGCCTGAGGGAGCTTGGCGTCGAGCCGGAGTGAGTTCGGGCGCGGAATCCCGGTTCATTTTGCCTTCCCGCGTTCGCGCAGCCTCAGGTTGGCGACCCGGGAGGCTTCCCGCACCCGGCCGAGGGTTCCGGAGGCGCACGCCAATGCCGCGCTACTCCTCGGGCTGGGGCACTCGGGGTCCCTGCGGGACGGCTTCGACGTCAGGGCGTCAACTCGGGAAGAGCTGCATTCCCCCGTCGATCCGGAGCACCTGCCCCGTGATGTACGACCCATCCTCCGTGACGAGGAACTCCACCGCCTTCGCGACTTCCTCGGGCCATCCGTAGCGCGTCAGCGGACCCTCCCGAACCTTGCGTTCGTCGCGGGTCGGCCTGCTCGCGAGGAAACGCGCGGTGATGATCTCGCCAGGTGCTACCACATTCGCGTACACGCCGTGGGGGCGGAGTTGCGCCGCCAGGCAGCGCGTGTACTCGTGCACGGCGGCCTTGGCCGTGGAGTACATCACCGCGTTGCGGTGCCCCGAGAGTCCCGCGATGCTGCCGATGGTGACGATCCAGCCGCGCTCGCGGTCGATCATCGTCGGCACCACCGCACGGCTCACGAGGATGCAGGTCATCAGGTTGCGGTCGAGGATGGATCGCGCGTCCTCCATGGGGATGTGCACGGCGTCGTTGACGATGGGCTTGCCGGCGTTCTCGGCGGTGACGCCGCGCGCGCCAATGTCGCCGCCGGCGTTATTGATGAGGATGTCGACCTCGCCGAGCCGCTCGCGAATGCGCGCGTGGAGATCCTCGACGACGGCCTCCGACGTCAGATCGCCATGCACGGCAAGCACCTCGGCGCCGTGGGCGTCGGCGATTTCGGAGGCGACCGCCTCGAGGGACTCGGCCTCGTCCAGTTGACGTGTGGAGGTGGGAGTCGTGCCGTGGACGACGACCCGTGCCCCGAGGCTCGCGAGGTGGTCCGCCACTACCCGGCCGATGCCACGGGAGGACCCCGTGACCCAGGCGACTCTGCCCGCCAGTCGTTTGCCGCTCATCTGGCGCCGGTCGTCGTGACGGGTCTCGCGACCGCTTCGGGATCTGTGCCGACTAGCCCGCATTTCTGACCAGGGGCCGTGATGATCGCGGAGGATTTTGGTCCTGTGCGCGTGCTCGCGACCGAAAGCATAGCGGGGACTACGGTTGAGGGAGCACGTGCGCGCACAGGGCCAAAAGACCCGCGAGGGCGCGGCCAGCGCAGTCCGCAATCGGCACGATCATCGGCAATCGTGGTCAACCTTTTGAAACCCATAAGCAATCTGCCTCCGACAAGCGGCCTGGTGAGAAGTGCGGGCTAGGGTCCGGGGGAACACGATGCCCTTTGGCATGAGTTGGTATCCGCCTCGTGAGAGGCGCCCATTGTGGGGGGAACGCCTACACAAAGCCACACGCCGGGCGGTCGCGAGCGGGGCCCGCGTGCAACCCGATCGACCGACTTCCAATCGCTGCGGATGCGGGTTTGAGTGGTCGTGGAACCGCGTGCTAACGTGCGCCGCGAAGTGGCGTTGGATCCCTGACGGGGGACTTGCCCATGTGTCCGACCTCCATGGGTTCGGAAGAGATGCACTATCCGAGCTCCGACGGCCAGCCCTTGGCTGACAACGGCTGGCAACTCACGGCGATCGTGGACGCGATCAGCGTGTTGCGGGTCCGTTTCATGGATCGCCGGGACGTGTTCGTGTTCGGCGACATGCTCATCTACTACGCGCAGGGCGACCCCGGGAAATCGGTGGCTCCCGATGTCTGCGTCGCATTCGGCGTCCCGAAAGACGAGCGGATGGTCTTCAAGCTCTGGGAGGAGGGCACGGCGCCGGACTTCGTGCTGGAGGTGGCGTCCCGGACGACCTGGTTGGACGATCGCGACCGCAAGCGCGCGCTCTATGAGGAACTCGGCATCGCGGAGTACTGGCGTTTCGATCCGCGCGGGGAGTTCTTCCAGCCATCGCTGCAGGGAATGTCGCTGGAAGAAGGACAGTTCCGCCCGCTGCCGGAACGACTGCGTGGTGGAATGCGGGAGGTGCGCAGCGCAGTATTGGGGCTCGACCTGCGCGCGGAGTCGGGACGGGTCCGTTTCCGCGATCCCGCGACCGGGACGGACCTGACCACATACGAGGAGACCGCACTGTGTACACGGCATCTCGAGGCGCGGCTGCGGGGGCTCGGTGTCGATCCGGACGGCGGGCGCGAATGACGGCTTCGACGCGGCCGGTGCTTGCCGCCTCGATGTTCTGGCTGTGCGCGGCGCAGCCGGGCCAGGCCCTCGCGGAGGCGTCGGAACGCAATGCGTACTTCGGGGACCTGCACGTGCACACCAGGTACTCGGCCGACGCCTATAGCTTCGGAGCGCGTACCGGGCCGGACGAGGCCTACGCGTTTGCCAGGGGCGCGCCGCTGCGGCATCCATCGGGCCAGATCATCAGGCTGCGGGGGGCGCCACTCGACTTCCTGGCCGTCACGGACCACGCGGAGTACCTGGGCAACGTCACGGCCCTGGGGAATCCGGACCACCCGTTGTCCGGTTCGGCACTGACCGAAGTCACGGACGGCATCATGATGGCGGCGTTCCTGACCTTCGGCTCGGCGCTGCGTACGGGGGAGGTCAACCCGGACCTGCACGACGACGGCATACGGCGCGACGCCTGGCAGCGGATCGTGGCGGCCGCCGAGCGTCACAACGAGCCGGGCAGGTTCACCGCCTTCGTCGGTTACGAGTACACCTCGTCGCGCGCCGGAATGCTGCATCGCAACGTCGTTTTCGAGGGTGCCCGCGTACCGGAGCTGCCGTTCGGTGCGACTGATTCGCGTAATCCAGAGGATCTGTGGGCCTGGCTCGACCGCCTGCGGGGCGAGGGCATCGAAGCCCTGGCCATCGCGCACAACACCAACCTCAGCAACGGTCAGTACTTCGAGACGACCACGTTCGATGACGAGCCGCTGGATGCGGACTATGCCGAGGCGCGCATGCGCAACGAGCCCATCGTGGAAATGACGCAGGTGAAGGGCACCTCGGAAACCCATCCGATGCTCTCGCCGAACGACGAGTGGGCGGACTTCGAGGTCATTGGCGATGGCGTCCCGGGAGCGTACGTGCGGGATGCGCTGTTGACCGGGCTCGAGATGCGCGCCGCCCAGGGGTTCAATCCGTACCGGTTCGGATTCATCGGCTCGAGCGACACCCACAATACCGGTGGGGCCTACGAGGAGCCCACCTATCACGGCAAGATCGGCAACGCCGACGGGCGGCCGGAGTGGCGCAGGATCGTGCCCCTCGAACCCGTGCCTGAAGACGTGGAAGAAGCCGCCGATGTCCCGTTGCTGGACCAGCTGAGAGCGGGGGCGATGGCGGGTTGGGGTGCATCGGGCGTGGCGGGCGTCTGGGCCGAAGCCAATACGCGGGAAGCCCTCTATGCGGCGTTTCGGCGCAAGGAGACGTTCGCCACCAGCGGTCCCCGCATCCGCGTGAAGTTTTTTGCCGGATACGATCTCGATACGACGGACAGTGCGCGGCTCGAGGCCGGCGGCGTTTCGATGGGCGGCGAGTTCGAGGCGCGTCCGGGGGGTGCGCCGAGGTTCCTGGCCTGGGCGCTGCGGGATCCGCAGAGCGCCTGGCTGCAGCGCCTGCAGATCGTCAAGGGTTGGCTGGACGACGGCGGTGTCCGACAGGAGCGGGTCTTCGACGTGGCGTGTTCGGACGGGCTGTCCGCGGATCCGGAGACGCACCGGTGCCCCGACAACGGCGCCGGGGTCGATCTTGCGACCTGCGCCTTCGACCACGACAAGGGTGCGGTGGAGCTGCGATCCGTCTGGTCGGACCCGGATTTCGATGCGAGCCAACGCGCGTTCTACTACGTGCGCGTACTCGAAAACCCGACGTGTCGGTGGTCGAGTTGGGACGCGCTGCGAGAGGGGCTCCCGATACAGGCCGAGCTTCCCGCGACGCTCCAGGAGCGCGCCTGGTCGTCGCCGATCTGGATCACGCCGATGTAGTGTCGTGCCACGGGGCGGACACGCGTCAAGCGTGCACGCCCCGTGCACTCACGCCCTCGTTTCGGAGGCTGTCAGAGCGCCTCGTAGAGCGCCTTGCCGAGGCTTCCGCCGCGGGCGTCGCCCACGAGGGTCATCCGCATCTGGTTCATCACGTACGACAGGCACACGTGGGCGTCCTGGTCCACGGCGATCGTGGAGCCCCCGGCGCCGGCCCAGAACATGGCCGTGTCGTTGGGCGACATCGGCAGGAGTTCGTTCGGGAGGGCGTAGCCCATGCCGAAGCGCACGGGCATCATGATCACCGCGTCGGTCCCGTTCGTCTGCTCCTCGCCGATGATGCGGCAACCGTCCGGCGACAGCAGGTCGACGCCGAAGGCCGAGCCGTTGTTCGCCAGCGGCGTCTGGGCGCGCACGACGCCGCGTGCGTTGCCGTGGCCGCCCGCCGCCGGCAGTTCCGCCTGCCGCCATGCGTCGGTGTTGACGTCGTCGGGGGTCGACACGGAGCTCGCGAACACGCGGGCGGTAATCGACTGCGGGTCGAGTTCGCCGAAGCCGATGTCGTCCGTGGTGTCCGCGATCATCTCGGCGACGCGCCCGAACTCGGAGGCGGGTACGCCGATGTGGAAATCGGCGCCGAGGGGTGTGGCGATCTCTTCGCGGAAGTAGGCGCCGAGGGTGCGGCCGTCGATGCGCCGGACGACTTCGCCGATCAGGAACCCCTGGGTGATGGCGTGGTAGCCGCTCTGGCTGCCCGGTTCCCACCACGGCGCCTGCCGCGCGAGGTTCTCGATGCAGGCGTCCCAGTCGTAGAGCTGCTCGGCGGCGGTCAACGCGGGGTCGAACCCGGGCACCCCGGCGGAGTGGCTCATGAAGTGCCGGACTTCGGTGTTCTCCTTGCCGTTCTGCCCGTACTCCGGCCAGTAGTCGGTGACCTTGGCGTGGAAGTCGAGCTGTCCACGGTCCGCGAGGAGCAGCGCGCAGAGGAACGACATGGTCTTCGTCGTCGAGTAGACGTTGACGATGGTGTCCCGCTCCCACGGGCGCGTCCGCGCGAGGTCCGTGTGCCCCGCCCAGAGGTCGACGACGAACTCGCCCTCGACGGTGGCCGCGAAACTCGCACCGACGTCGCCGAGCGCGGTGAAGTTGTGCTCGAAGGCGTCGCGCACGGCGGCGAAACGCTCGTCGCAGAAACCGTGGATGTCCATGTGTTGCTCTCCGTTGGGTTCAGGGGATAGGGGATTTGCCGCAGTCCGGGACTGCAGGGGTGCCCGTCAGACCGCCGTCATGGCCGGTCCCAGGCATCGTTCGTTCCTTGCTCGGCACGCGCTCTCCTGGACGGCGCGGCCGGGGAGCTGCGCGGCGCCTGTCAGCCGCCGGCGGCAACCTGCTGCAGATCCTCATCTCCGACGGCGGCGGCGCCCTGGGGAGCCGGTTCGAACACGAGTGCCCCGTCGTCGAGGCGCGCACGTCCGAGCAGCTTCTTCTCGTAGGCATAGTCCTGCGTGTTGCGCCAGGGATCGCGGTCGCCTTGTCTCGGCAGGAGGTGCATGGCGCGTCGCATGTACCCGGCGGAGAAGTCGTCGATGAACGGCGCGAGCGGCATGTCGCGGTCCTCCTCGCGCAGGCGGGGAGTGCAGCGTCGGGTCCGCGTCGCGTCCATGTGGTTCAGGAGCTTGCAGACGAATGCGGCGATCAGGTCCGCGCGCAGGGTCCAGGACGCGTTGATGTAGCCGAAGGTGGACACGAGATTGGGCAGCCCCGAGTACATCGTGCCCTTGTAGCTGACCGTGTCCGGGAAGTGCACCGGCTCCCCGTCCAACTCGAACGCGATGTCGCCGAGGGCCACGAGTTGCAGCCCGGTCGCGGTGACGACGACGTCCGCCTCGAGTTCGCGACCCGACGTCAGACGCAGCCCGCGCTCGGTAAAGCCCTCGATGGTGTCCGTGACCACTTCCACGTCACCGGACGCGATCGTGCGGAAGAGGTCGGAATTCGGGATGAGGCACAGGCGCTGATCCCAAGGGTTGTAGCGCGGCGTGAAGTGGGTCGCGATGTCGTAATCGGGGCCGAGTTCCTTGCGCACCTGCTTCAGGAGGGTGGCCTTCACGCGCTCCGGGCGGACGCGGGTGTTGTGATAGAGAAAGCTCTGCAGGGTGACGTTCTTCCAGCGCGTGATCGCGTAGGCGAGCCGCTCGGGGAGCCAGCGGCGCAGCGTATTGGCGATGGCGTCCACGTCCGGTCGCGAGATCACATAGGTGGGCGAGCGCTGCACCATCGCCACCCGGGCGCCGTTCTCGGCCATGGCCGGCACCAGGGTCATCGCAGTGGCCCCGCTACCGATCACGGCGACGCGTTTGCCGGCGTAGTCCAGGTCCTCGGGCCACTCCTGCGGATGGACGACGGTGCCCCGGTATTGGTCGATGCCGGCGAACTCCGGTTTGTGGCCACCCGCGTAGCTGTAGTAGCCGGCGCACAGGTACAGGAAGTTGCACGTGAACCCGGCGCGGTCGCCGTGCAGCGTTCTCTTCGCGGTCACGGTCCAGCGGCACTGCTGGCTGTCCCAGGAAGCGCTCTCGACGAGGTGGTGGAAGCGGACGTGGGGCAGGATGTCGTGTTCCCGGGCGGTCTCCCGGACGTAGTTGCGGATGGACGGTCCGTCGGCGATGGCCTTGGCTTCGCGCCAGGGCTTGAAGGCGTAGCCGAGGGTGTGCATGTCGCTGTCGGAGCGCACTCCGGGGTAGCGGAAGATGTCCCAGGTGCCGCCGATGGCGTCGCGCCGGTCGAGCAGGACGAAGGACTTCGACGGACATTTCTGCCGCAGGTGGCATGCGGCCCCGATGCCGGACAGCCCCGCGCCCACGATGACTACGTCGAAATGATCCACCGGCTTGCGCCTCCAGCCCTGGCCCGAAGGGGCGCGATGTTACCATCGGGGCTCCGGGCTCCGGGGCTCTGGAGACTCCGGTACAAGAGACAGGAACACAGGGAGGTTGGGGCGATGCTCGATCTTGCGGCGCTGAACTGGTGGGCGATTCTGGTCGCCACCGTCGCGGCATTCGCGCTGGGAGGCCTGTGGTACGGACCGCTCTTCGGCAAACCCTGGATGGCGGCGATCGGCAAGACCGAGGAGGAGTTGCCGACGCCCCCGATGCCGTTCGTCATCAGCTTCTTCGCAGCGCTACTGACCTGCGTCGTGATGGCGGTCCTCATGCGAGCGCTGGCGATCGAGACATGGGGCGGCGGGCTGCTGATGGGCCTCGTGGTCGGGATCGGCTTCATCGCCGCATCGATGGCGTCCGACGCCGGGCACAGCGGGACGGGCCTCGGGCTGTGGACGATCACCGCGGGCTACAGGGTGGTGCTGAGCCTCATCATGGGGGCGATCCTCGGCGCCTGGACCTGATCACCCGGCCTGGCGACCCGCGGCTACCTCGATCCGTCAGCGTCCCGGCGGTCGATACACCGTGATCGGCCGCGGCTGACGCATCCAGCTCGCCTGCTTGCGCCAGGGGCGGCCCGACGTCACGCCGCCGTCCACGACAAGCGCCTGCCCCGTGACGAACGTCGACTCGTCGCTCGCGAGCCACAGGGCGCAGTATGCGATGTCGTCGGGGTCGCCGACGCGATTGAGCGGTTGCTGGTCGGCCATCTCGCCGCGGAACCGGTCGATGGCCGCGTCGGTGAAACCGCGCCCGACCGCGAGTGGGGTTTCGATGACGCCCGGACAGATGCAGTTGACCCGCACGTTCCACTCGGCCATCTCGAGCGCAACCGACCGCGTGAGCGCGATCACGGCGGCCTTCGCGGTGCTGTAGAGGTGCGGCGACCAGCCCCCGTCGAGGCCGGCGACCGACGCCGTACTGACGATCGAGCCGGTGCGCTGGCGCTTCATGATCGGAGCGGCATGCTTCATGCCCAGGAAGACGCCCTTCACCAGCACGTCCATGGTGATGTCGAAGTCCTCGATGGATGTCTCGTCGACCGGCCCGAGTGCGCCGCCGAAGCCGGCGTTGTTGAAGATGCAGTCGAGCCGACCCCAGGTGCGCTCGACCCGCGCCACGGCGTTTGCGAGGTCTGCTTCGACCGTGACGTCGACGCGTTCGAAGAGCGCTGCCTCGCCGAGTTCGTCCGCCAGGGCGCCGCCGGCCTCCTCCTGCAGGTCCGCGATCAGGACGCGCGCGCCGTGGGCGACGAACATGCGCGCGGTGGCGGCGCCCATGCCGCTCGCGGCGCCGGTGATGAGGGCGACCTTGTCGCTGAGTCGTGCCATGGGTCCTCCCTGTACGGCTCCCGGTCGGTCAGCCAGCCGAAGTTGACGGTACCGGGCACCACGGGGCTGCCCTTGAGGCCGTGCGACCCACCCTGCGATGTTCCACCGTCGCTCCCGCAAACCCCGCCCGAGCCGGAGCGCGAACTTACACCAAGTGCTTCCCGGAAGGGGAGCCACGGCCACGGTGGCGTGTTGCGCCTTTCGCGCGGCGGTGCTCAAGATGGATTCCGACGGCTGGCTGAAGAACCGCTTCACGGGTAACGACCAGCAGGGGATCGACGAACTGGCCTGGCGCGTCCTGCTGCAGGCCGAACCGAACGACATCCTGACCGGTGAGCTCGCCGTCGATCAGGAGTCCTTTTCGCAGGAAATCCGCGTCGCCTGGGACACCGACAACGGCACATGGATCGTCGGCGCGTACTACCTGCACGACGAAGCCCGGGACAACACGGCGTTCGACATTCTGCGCGACCTGCGAGGCGCCTTCGTAGGCGACGAGGGCTGCTCGTTCGCCCCGCCCGGCAACCCCACCGGCTTCTGCCCGGACGCGTTCGTCTTCAAGACCAAGTCCGGCACGGAGCAGGACATCCTGAGCTGGTCCGCGTTCGCGGACACGACGCGGGACCTGAGCGACGCGCTGCGGCTGTCCGCGGGCCTGCGCTACACCACCGAGGAGGTGGAACACTACACCACGTTCTTCTTCGACGAGCCCGCGGCCGGCAACCCGACGCGGCCCGGATTCCCCGACGGCGACGACACGGACTTCTCCAATATCTCCGGCCGGCTGGTGCTCGACTACGACCTGGGCGCCGATCTGCTCGTCTATGGCGGCGTGACGACGGGCTTCAAGGCCGGCGGCATCTTCAGCACCAGCGACGGCATCGCCCAGTACGACGAGGAACAGCTGCTCAGCTACGAGGCCGGGTTCAAGTCCACGCTCGCGGACGGGCGGTTGCGCTTCAACGGCGCCGCGTTCTTCTACGACTACTCGGACCTGCAGGTGTACGCGTTCGTGGTGGTCGGCGGCATCGGCTTTTCCACCATTTCCAACGCGGCGGACGCGGACGTGTACGGCCTGGAGTTCGAGCTCCAGTGGCTGCCGGTGGACCGGCTGTTCATCAACCTCGGCCTGGGATACCTGAACGCCGAATACGAGAACTTCGTCATCCCCGCCGGCGACTTCTCCGGCAACCGCATCCCGATGTCGCCGGAACTGACGTTCAACGGGCTCGTGCAGTACGACATTCCGCTCGGCAACGGGGGCAACGTCACCCTGCAGGCGGACTTCAACTTCCAGGACGAAGTATCGTTCGATGCGCTGAACAACCCGTTGCTGCAGGAGGACGCGTACTGGCTGTGGAACGCGCGGATCGCGTGGATGTCCTGCGACGATCGCTGGGAAGTCGCGGCCTTCGGCCGCAACCTGGCGGACGAGGAATACATGACGTACGGCTTCGACCTGTCGTTCTTCGGCTTCAACGAGGAGATGCTCGGCTCGCCCCGTTTCGTCGGCATGGACGCGACGTACCGGTTCTGATGCGTCTGTTCGTCATCGCCGTCGTGGGGCTCGGCCTGGCCGGCTGCGGCGAAGGTCCCGCCGACCCGGCCCCGGGTCCCGATGCACAGGCGCCGGCGCCCCTGTTCGCCGACGCCGAGGTGACCCCCGAGGTCATGGGCCTGTGGTCGCGCAGCTGCGTCCTTTGCCACGCCAACGGCGAGGCCGGCGCACCCCGGGTCGGGGACCGGGCGGCGTGGAAGCCCCGGCTGGAGCAGGGTGAGGACACGCTGCTCGCGCACACCGTGGAGGGCTACAACGAGATGCCCCCGCTCGGCTACTGCATGGCCTGCGGGCGCGAGGACTTCCGGGCGCTCATCAGGTTCATGGCGGAGGGTTCACCGTGACGCATCCCAGGGGCATCACGCGCCGACAGCTGCTGGCCGGCAGTGTGCTGGCCAGCGCATTCGGCGCGCCTCGCGCGCTGTTCGCGGCGGACAGCGCCACGCTGCCGTGGCGCAACTGGTCGGGCGGCCTGGTCGCGCACCCGGCGGGGCGTTTCGCGCCGGCGGACGAGACCGAACTGGCGGCATTCCTCGAGTCCACGGCGGGTCCGGTGCGCCCCGTCGGGTCCGGTCACTCTTGCACGCCGCTGGTGCCGACGGACGGACACCTGATCGTGATCGATCGCCTTGCGGGCGTGCTGCAGCACGATCCGCAGACGTTGCGCGCCACGATGGGGGCGGGTTCCCGCCTGGGGGACCTCGGAGCCCCCCTGGAGACGCTCGGCCAGGCGATGGTGAATCTGCCCGACATCGACCGTCAGACGCTGGCGGGAGCCATCGCGACGTCGACGCACGGCACCGGCATCGCGCACCGGAGCCTCTCGGGCTACGTGACGGCGTTGCGTCTCGTCACGGCCGCGGGCGAAGTGCTCGACCTCGATGCCGGAACCGACCCGGACACCTTCAACGCGGCGCGCGTCAGCCTCGGGGCGCTCGGCGTCGTCACGCGGGTGACGCTGCAGAACCGTGGCACGTATCGGCTCAAGGCCCGGAACTGGGCGGAAGAGACGGAGTCGGTGCTCGAGACGTTCGACGAGTCCGCGGCCGCGCATCGGCACTTCGAGATGTTCCCCCTGGTGCACTCGGACTACGCCCTGGTGCTGGCCATCGACGAGACCGACGAGCCGCTGAACAGTCCCGCGGCGCCGGAGGAGGAGGCCGAGGCGGAGGAGAACCAGGAGCAGGAGGGCGACGGCTTCGGCGACGCCATGAGCGCGTGGATGTCGCTCCCGCCGGGGGAGCGGCGTCCGCACATCAACGCCCTGGCGAGCCAGATCGCCCCGTCGGAGATGGTCGACGCGTCCTGGAAGATCCTCACCAACATCCGCAACAACCGCTTCAACGAGATGGAGTATTCCGTGCCCCTGGAGGCGGGCGCGGAATGCCTGCGCGAAGTGCTGCGCACGATCGCGGAGCGGGAGATCGACGTGGTGTTCCCGCTCGAGTACCGCTACGTCGCCCGGGACGACACCTGGCTCGGCATGAGCGCCGGCGAGCATGACCACGCCGCGATCTCGATCCACCGGACGGCGGCGCAGGACTACGCGCCCTACTTCGACGCGATCGAGCCGATCTTCTGGAAGTACGGCGGTCGGCCGCACTGGGGGAAGGTCCACTCCCTCGGCCATGCCGAACTGACGCGGCTGTATCCCCGTTTCGAGGACTTCCGTGCCGTGCGCCGCGAACTCGACCCGGACGGACGGCTGCTGAACGATCACCTGCGGCGCGTGTTCGGAGAACCGGCATGAAGCGGCGCACCGTCCTGCTCGGGGCGGCCGGTGCGGTCGCGGCCGCGGGCGGCGCCACCTTGCTGTGGAAGCCGGAGGATCGCGGGGGACCGCACGATGCCTATTTCTCCGGACTGAACGCGATGCTCAAACGCGAGGGTCCGGGGCATCCCGTGATGCTCGTCGACATCGACCGGATGAACCGCAACATCGACGTGCTCGCGGGGTCCGTGGGGCCGGACAAGACGTGGCGCGTGGTCGTCAAGTCGCTGCCGTCGGTGGGCTTGATCGACCATGCGATGCGGCGCGGCAGGACGCGCGCCCTCATGGTCTTCCACCGCCCCTTCCTGAACGCGGTCGCACAGGCTTTCCCCGACGCGGACGCGCTGTTCGGCAAGCCGATGCCCGTCAGCGCCGCGGAGCGGTTCTACTCCGAACCGCGGGCGCCGGGATTCGATCCGGCCAGGCAGGTGCAGTGGCTGATCGACAGCCACGAGCGCCTGCTCCAGTACCGGGCGCTCGCGCGACGGCTCGGCGTGCACATGCGCGTGAACGTGGAGATCGATGTTGGGCTGCATCGCGGCGGCGTGCCGGAGCCCCCCGCGCTGACGCCGCTGCTGGCCGCCGTTCGCGAGGATCCGGAGCACCTCTCCCTGGCGGGATTCATGGGCTACGAGCCGCACCTCACCGGGCTCGGCGCGACCCTCGACCACCCCGCGGTACGGACGGTGCTGGCGAGCTACCGGGGTTTCGTCGACCGGGCCCGCGCCGACGGGTTCGACCTCGCCGGGACGACATTGAACGGCGCCGGCAGCCACACGCTGCGCATCTACGAGCAGGACCGCACGATGAACGACCTCGCCGCCGGCTCCGGCGTGGTCAAGCCCACGGACTTCGACACGCATCACCTCGCCGACAACGCGCCGGCCCTCTTCATCGCGGCCCCCGTCCTCAAGCGCTACGACCGGCTCAGGATCCCCGGGGACCCGTGGATGGCGCACTACCTGCCCTGGTGGGACCCCAACATGCGCCGCGTGTACTACATCTACGGCGGCTACTGGAAGGCCCGTCCCGTCTCGCCGGCCGGCCTGACGCCGCTCTACAACAGCACCAACCAGCAGCCGCTGGCCGGTTCCGAAGCGGCGGATGTCGAGGTCGACGACTACGTGTTCCTGCGCCCGACCCAGAGCGAACACGTCATGCTGCAGTTCGGCGACCTGCTCGCCGTGGCCGACGGTCGGCTCGCGCAGCGCTGGCCGGTGTTTCATCAGACGGCTTGACCTGGCGCGAGCATCGAAGACCCCGCCGGAGCGGGGGCCGCGTCACTGGGTGCGGCGCCGCACGATCGTCACATGCTGGGCATGGGCCACGCTCCACATCCCCTTGCGCGGACCTTCGTCCTCGATGCGGAGGTCGACCGCTTCCGGGTGGCGACGCAGCAGCCGGGCTGCCGTCTCGAACTTGGCGGTCCCCGGCGCCTCGGCCAGTTCCGCGACACCGGCGAGAGCGATCAGGTCAGCGAGCGTGTGGCCGTACATCCGGCTCGGCTGCACGCCGATGTCGAGTTCGAACATGATTCCGGGCAAGGCGTCGAAGAGGACGTTCCGGATGCCCCCCGCCAGCAGCCTCTCGCGTTCGGCCGGCGCGCTCAGGTGGCTCCGGCTGGCGCCGATGTCCCCGCCCTCCGCCAGGAAGGCGGCCAGGATCTGTTCGGTGTAGCCCCCCGTCCCGGCGCTCGCGACGACGCACAGTGCGCCGCCGGGGGCGAGAAAGCGGGCCATCCGAACGAGGCCGGCCGCCGGGTCGGTCACGAAATAGAGCATGTGCAGCGCCAGTACGAGATCGACGCTGCCGTCGGCGGGCACCGCCGGCTGGTGGTCGATGTCGTCGAAGCTCGCTTCGAGGACTGCGCCGGCCAGCAGGTGCGGCTGAGCGGCCAGACGGTCCACGTAGTCGCGCAGGAACCCGGGATCGGGTTCGATCACTGACACCACGGTAGCTTCCGGCAGGCGCGGCGCCAGCAGGGCGAAGGTCCGGCCGTTCCCGCCGCCGAGGTCCAGAACGTGGCCGCCCGGTGGGACCGCCTGACCGATGACGTCGTGCAGGACGGGAACGAACAGGTCGCGCGCGTCCGTTCCGAGAACGGGCACCCGCTCCAATGGATCCGGCTTCATCAGGCGAGCGAAGGCGTTGCGGTACTGGCGGTTCCGGTCGAGCTGCCCGAACTCGTTGCGCACGAGTGCGAGCGCTTCGTCGAACAGGCGCGCGAGGCTCGGCACGGATGCGGATGTGATCGGAACAGGCATGTCTGGGCGCCGCCCCTTGCCGGCGAAGGCGCGTCGCCGGTGGCCGGACGCGCGAACGGGCAGCTCGGGCGAACGGACTGCTCGGTGGCGGAATGGTAAGCCGGCAGGGGACCCGGTGTATAAACACCCGATCTTTGGCGGCGACGTGGAGCGAGGGCCATGGCGGAGAAAATCGTGCGGGCGAACGGCATCGACATCTGGACCGAGGACTTTGGCAACCCGGCCGATCCGCCGCTGCTGCTCATCATGGGCGCGAGCGCGCAGGGCATCTACTGGCCGGAGCATCTGGTGCAGCGCCTGGTCGACCGGGAGCGCTACGTGATCCGCTACGACAACCGCGACACCGGCCAGTCGACGTGCTTCGACCTCGCGACCGACCCCTACACGCTCGACGACATGGCGGCGGACGCGGTCGGGGTACTCGACGCCTACGGGATCGCGGCCGCGGACGTGGCCGGGGCGTCCATGGGCGGCATGATCGTGCAGGCGCTCGCGATCCGGCACCGCGACCGCATCAGGAGTGCGACCATCATCATGTCGTCGCCCCTCTCCGGCGGTGGGGAGCAGCCGGAACTGGCCGCCGACGGCCTGCCGGGACCGGACCCGGCGTGGATGGCAGCGACCATGGCGATGATGACCGCTCCGCTCGAAACCCGCGAGCAGAAGATCGAGATGCGGGTCGAGGCCTTCCGGCGCCTGGCCGGCAGCGCCGAGCCGTTCAACGAGGCGCGCCAGCGGGACATCGCGACGCGCGAGGTGGACCGGGCCGCGAACTTCGAGGCGATGAACAACCATGCGCTGGCGATCGGCATGAGTTCGCCGCCGGACCGTCGACCGCAGCTTGCGGAGCTCGAGGTTGCGACGCTCGTCGTGCACGGCACGGAAGATCCGATCCTGCCGTACCCGCACGGCGTCGCGCTGGCCGAGACCATTCCGGGCGCCACGCTGATGACCCTCGAAGGGGCGGGTCACGAGATGCCGGACCTCTATCTGGACGAGATGATCGACGCGATGATCGAGGTGAGCGAGCGCGCCGCGTGATGCCCGGCATCGTTCCGGGCGCACCCGCAAGATCGAGCCAGTCTCTCCACCGTCACCGTGGAATCTTGAGGTGGCCCCGCCGTTCAGAGCGTTTCCGGGACAGCAAGACCAGCGCCCCACCGCCCACAAGCAGAATGGGGACCGCGATAAGCAGCGTGCGCCAGACCATCCAGAGGACCAGACAGATCACGACGATGACGGCGCCGCCGACCCAAAGACGCTTCATCCCCGTGCCTCCGACCCGCAACCCATCGCCTGTCCCCACCTGCCAGGAGGGGCAAGCCTACCGCACAATGGTCTAGCCCGGCGCTAGGGAACGGGGGCCAGGGTTGCGGGTCCGCCATATCAGAGCCATCGCCCAGGCACTTGGGTCCTGGGTCGTGGCGGGCCTGATTCGCGCTTCTTCAGAGTCCCCCCGGTGAACATACCGCCGCTCCCGCTGGCGACCCCGGAGTCCGGCGAGGAAATTCGGTACAGTACGAGTCGTCCACCGCGAGAGGAGATTCGGCAATGAGCGCACCCGCCAGGCAACAGAGCGCGCAGCAGATCGTCCATGTTGGTCCGGACACCCCGGTCGAAGAGGTCATCGCGACCTACGAGCGCGACCGCGTGCTGATCATCGACGATCTCGCGGACGAAGCGACGCTGGCCCGGCTCCGGGAGGACCTTGAGGGGCCGCTCGGCGCGGCGTCGCCGAGCGCGCGTGGAGACGTGTTCCTGGGCAGGAATACGAAGCGGGCCGGTGCCCTGGTCGCGCACGCTCCCGCCTGCCGGGAACTGGTGATCCAGCCGCTCATCCTGGCGCTCATGAATGCCGTTCTCGGCAAACGCTCCAACATCCAGCTGAACGCGACCCAGGCGATGGCGGTCCAGCCCGGCGAGGTGCGCCAGCCCCTGCATCGGGACCGGGGGGTCTGGTACAGCCTGCCGTTGCCGGCCGACTTCGAGTGTGTCGTGAACTGCGTGTGGGCGGTCGACAACTTCACGGCGGCGAGCGGCGCCACCCACCTCGTTCCGGGCAGCTTCGACTATCCGAACCCGACGACTCGAGGGGGCAGAATCGAGCCCAGCCTGCCCGATGGCAGAAAGCTCGAGGATCTCGAGACGCTGCAGGCGGTCATGTCGGAGGGGTCGGTCGTCGTGTATAGCGGCAATGTCTATCACGGCGCCGGCGCCAATCACACCGATCGCCCGCGCGTCGGCATGGCGCTGGCGTACGCGCCGGCGGCGCTCCGGCAGGAAGAGAACCAGTACCTGTGCGTGCCCCCGGAGATCGCCCGCGACTTGCCGGAGGAATTGCAGAAGCTCCTGGGCTACGAGCTGGGCGGCTACGCGCTGGGTTTCGTCGGCAACGACATGCAGTCGCCGATGACGCTGCTGCGCTGACTCGATCCCCGGCTATCCGACCGCCTGCGCGCGTCCGCGCAGGGCGGTGGCCTCGTCGGGGCAGTTGAAGACCTGCACGCCCTCGGCGATCTTCGCTTCGACCGTCTCCGGCGTCGCACGTTCCAGGAAGGCGATGCCGGCCGCGCGGCACGCCTGAAACACGCGCTCCCGGGCGGCCGCAAGGCGCTTGTGCCCTGGAAGTTCCGCGTCGGCGGAACTTTCAACCTGACCGTATGGTCGCGCCAGGTCCGGCCGAGCGAAGTCCGCCGGCAGCGTGCGATGACCGAACGACATGGACATGTCCGCCGGTCCCCACTCCGCGAACGCGACCCCCGGCACGCGCGCCGTCTCCTCGGCCCGTTCGAGGGCGCGGCGGTTCTCGATCTTCAGGCCGATAAGCAATTCGCCGTCCGGGTTCAGGGGCCAGGGATCGGCGCGCTCCAGGTACTCGTCCGGCGAGACACCCCAGATCCGTGCGGCCGCGACCTGGCCGCCGGCCCCGCGCCGTCCGCCCCGGAAGCTGAACTGCACGGCCTCGACGAGGGCTTCGACGGCCTGCGGGGACTCGGCGTGGCACAGCAACAGACCGTGCACGCCGCGGGCGAGCAGCTGGCGCACCTGCCACGCGTTCGCGCGCACGATGTCGGCGGAGGCGCCCTCGACGGGCAGTTCGACGATCACGGCGGGCATCGGGTCGGCTGCCGCGGCGTCGCGATGGCCGGCGGCAAGGCCCTGCATGAAGCGGTCGAGCCCGGGCAGGTCGAAGGTACCGTGCTCCATGCCAATGTTGACGTAATCTGCCCAGGTCCCCGCGGCGGCACGGCCTGCTTCGAAGCAGAGTTCGGCGCCGGTGTGGCCGCCGGTGTAGAAGATGGGTTGCCCGGCGGCCAGTCCGGCCACTGCACGGTTTCCGCGGGTCATGGCCGTGTCGACCCGGCCAGGGAGGCCTCGAGCGCTTCGAAGTCCGGCTTCACGTAGGGCAGGTCCCCGGCGTCCATCGTCCCGAGCGCGTGGGCGGCCCTGTCGCGTGCCTGGAGAGCGCCCATCCGGTGGCCCCGTGCGTCGAGCGCCAGGGACTCCGCGATCCATGGATAGAAGCGGTGGCAGCGCCGCCAGACGCCCTCCGAATCCGTCGCGTGGTCGTTCCAGCCGGCGTTCAGGAAGGTGTCGAAGTCCATGTCCGCTCCGCGGTTCCCGTCCTGGCGGACCGTACCGTATCGCGGCGCCCTTTGTGGAACAAACGACGACGGGAGCGCAGCGACCGGCGGCGATTGTTCCATGAAGGGTCGAGGTGGCTGGGCCGGAGGCGGCGCCGGCGCGTAGCGGTAGCGAAGCACCGGACCGGCTTTGGGGCGCTATTTCCTGATCGCGAGCGTCAGGCCATCGCCGATCGGTAGCATGGCGGCATGCACGCGTTCGTCGGCGTGCACCTTGTTGTTGATGGCGCGGATCGCGCTCGTACTGGCATCGTCGAACCGGGCATCCGCCACGCGCCCGTCCCAGAGCACGTTGTCGATGGCGATCAGGCCGCCGGGTCGCACCAGCCTGAGGCAACGCTCGTAGTAGTCGTCGTAACGGTCCTTGTCGGCGTCGATGAAGGCGAAGTCGAAGGCTCCTGCCTGGCCGTCGGCGAGGAGTTCGTCCAGCGTATCCACCGCCGGTTGCAGGCGCAGGTCGATCTTCTCCGCGACGCCGGCGCGTTCCCAGAACTTCCGCCCGATGGCGGTCCACTCCTCCGACACGTCGCACGCGATCACCTGGCCGTCCGCCGGCAGCGCCTGGGCCACGACGAGCGCGCTGTAACCGGTGAAGGTGCCGACCTCGATGGTGCGCCGCGCTCCGAGGAGCCGTACCAGGAGCTGCATGAACGCGCCCTGTTCCGGGGAGATCTGCATGCCGTGCGCGGCGGTGGCCGCACGCGTCTCGTCGCGCAGGGCGCGGGCCGCCGCCGACTCCCGCGTGCCGTGCTGCAGCAGGTAGTCGTAGAGGCTGTCGGTCAGTTCGATGGTGCGGCTCGACATGTTTGTCCCCGGGATGTCTCTGGCGCCGCGTACTGTAAGCGAAATGGCGCGTGCGCCAGCCGGTACCATAGCGCCTGCTTCGTCGAAGCGGTGACAGTGCGTGGAAGACAACGAGCCGACCGGTCGGCGGCGGAGCGCTTCGCAAGGGCGTGCGTGGGTATATCGCGCCGCCTTGCTGGTCGTGGCCGCATGCGGCGGTGGAGGGGGAGGAGGCGGCGGAGGGGGTGAGAGCGCCGCCCCGGCCACTTCCACGCCCCCGCCCGAGACCACCGTTCCGGCGCCGAGCTGGACGCTCGAACGTACGCCGCCGGCGGATCTGGAGGTGGACGCCGCGTCGGTCGACGCCGTCCTGGATTACGTCTTCACCGACGCGGCCGTGCAGTCCGCGGTGCTGGTGGACCGCGGCCACGTCATCGGCGAGCGCTACGCCGAGGGCTATGACGCCGGCAGCTACGGCACCAGCTGGTCGGTCGCCAAGAGCATCTACAGCGCGGCCATCGGCGTGGCGGTCGACGAGGGTGGGATCGTCGCCGTGGAGCAGCGCGCGAGCGAGTTGCTGACCGAGTGGGAGGGGACGGAAAAGGCAGACATCACCGTGCGAAACATGCTGGAGATGCGGGCCGGCATGCCGGCGGACGTTGGCATCTTCTCGCAGGCAGACCAGACGGCGTTCGCCCTGGATCTCGGGCTCGTCAACGAGCCGGGCACGCGCTTCCTCTACTCCAACGCCAACTCCCAGCTCCTGGGCCTGCTGATCCAGCGCGCGACGGGGGCGGATGCGCACACGTACGTCGCGGAGAAGATCTTCGAGCCGATCGGGATCGATCCCGCCACGGTGGGTCTCTGGCTCGATCCCACCGGAACGAACCCGTTGACCTACTGCTGCATCGACATGCGCCCGGACGACTTCGCACGATTCGGCCTGCTTTATTCGCGAGGCGGGGAGTGGGACGGCGCACGCGTGCTGTCCGAGGGCTACATCGACGAGAGCCTGACGGCGCACAGCGCGGTGTACGGATTCCAGTGGTGGGTGCTGAACCAGGTTTTCCTCGACGAGTCGTCCCCTCCGCCGATCGACGTCGTGGCGGCGCTCGGTCTCGACGGACAGAAGATCTACGTGTGGCGTGACGAGGACGTGGTGCTGGTCGTGCTCACCCGCTACGAGCACTTCCGCAACCAGGGGTATGTCCTGAGTCTCGACAACTGGCCGAATACCTGTTCGGGGCGCAACACCTGCCCGGGTTCGCAGGGACCCGCGGTCCCGGGCTACAGCGAACGGGTGCTGATCGACCGGCTCGCCGATCTGCGTTGACGTAGGAGTGTCCACAACCATGTAGGCATGTAGGGAGGCTCCGTCGTGAGCGAAAGCAGTCGTCCAGGATTTCGCCGGTGAAGAAGAGCCGGCGTTGACGCGGGAGCAGTTGAAGGCGCTCCAGGAGAAGAAGCAACGCCCGACGATCTGAGAGAGGAATGGTGGGGGACGGGCTTGCCCCGTCCCGAATTGCCCGCCAAGGCTCGCCGCGGGCGTTGTAGGGGCCGCCCTTGTGGCGTCCCGTCTTCGAAATCGTGCACGCCCCAACACGGGCGTTGTAGGGGACGGGCTTGTCCCGTCCCGTCTTCAACGTCGTGCACGATCCTGAGACGGGCGACCGCAAGGGTCGCCCCTACAGCGTGTCGAGGCGCGTCAACTGCGCGTGTAGTGCCGCGAGCTTCGTCGCGACGTCGGCCGCCTTCTCCCGCTCCGCCGCGACGATGTGCCCGGGCGCCTTCGTCAGGAACTTCTCGTTGGCGAGCTTCGTCTCGATACGCTTGCTGTCCTGTTCGAACTTGCCGATCTCCTTCGACAGGCGTGCCCGTTCCCGGTCCACGTCGATCAGGCCCTTGAGGGGCACGAGCACCTTCAGTTCGCCCACGAGATGCACGGCGGCGGGCGGCGCCTCGGCGTCGTCGGCGAGCCACTCGATGTCGTCAATGCCGGCGAGGCGTCGTAGCAGCGTGTCCGTGGCGGCCAGCCGCTCGCGGTCGACGGCGCCGCCGCCCTGCAGGAGCAGCGCGATGCCGAGCCGCGGCGCCACGCCCATCTCGCTGCGGATGGTGCGGATGCCGACGACCACCGCTTGCAGCCACTCGATGGCGGCGCTCGCTTCGGGATCGTCGTCGAGGTCGTCCGGGTGGGGGAGGGACGTGAGCATGATCGTCTCCCCGGCGCCCCCGGTGGCGGCGTTCCGTTCGCGCCACAGGGTCTCCGTGATGTACGGCACCAGCGGGTGGGCCGCGCGCAGCAACACGTCGAGTACCTCGAGCAGAGTCTGACGCACGCCCCGGGCGCTGGCCGCGTCGGTGCTCTCGTCCCAGAGCACCGGCTTCGTGAGTTCGAGGTACCAGTCGCAGTACTCGCGCCAGGCGAACTCGTAGACCGCATTGGCATACAGGTCGAAGCGGTAGGTCTCGACGGCGCGGTCGACCGCCACAAGCATCTCGCGGGCCCGCGCCCGGATCCACCGGTCGGCGGGGCCCAGGCGCACGGGGCCGTCGGAGGGATGCGCCGTGCCGACATTCATCAGCACGAACTTGGTCGCGTTCCAGAGCTTGTTGCAGAAGTTCCGGTACCCCTCCACCCGCGACAGGTCGAAGTTGACGTCGCGGCCCCCCGGGGAGGCGAGGGCGCAGTACGTGAAGCGCAGGGCATCGGTGCCGTAGGCGGGGATGCCGTTCGGGAAGTCCCGCTTCGTGGCGGCTTCGATGCGCGCGGCCATCTGCGGTTGCGGCCGGTCGGCGGTGCGTTTCGCGATGAGGTCGGGCAGGGTGATCCCGTCCACGACGTCGAGGGGGTCGAGCCCGTTGCCGCGGCTCTTCGACATCTTGGCGCCGTCGGCGTCCCGCACCAGCCCGGTGATGTAGACCGTCTCGAACGGCACCTCGTCCATGAAGCGCAGGGTCAGCATGATCATCCGCGCGACCCAGAAGAAGATGATGTCGTGTCCGGTGACGAGGACATCCGTGGGGTGGAAGCGCGCGAGGTCCGGCGTGCGCTCCGGCCAGCCGAGGGTGGCGAACGTCCACAGGCCGGAACTGAACCAGGTGTCCAGCACGTCCGGGTCCTGGGTGAGCGCCACGTCCGCGTCGAGCCCCGCGCGCTGCCGGGCATCGGCTTCGTCGCGGCCGACATGAATGTTGCCGGCAGCGTCGTACCAGGCGGGAATCCGGTGTCCCGACCATTGCTGGCGGCTGATGCACCAGTCCTTCACGTCCCGCATCCAGGCGAAGTAGACGTTCTCGAACTGCTTCGGCACGAACTGGATGCGGCCGTCCTCCACCGCCGCGATCGCCGGGGCCGCCAGCGGTGCGATATCCACCCACCACTGGTCCGTCAGCCAGGGCTCCAGGATGGCCTTGGAGCGGTCGCCGCGGGGGATGGCGTGGCGGTGGGGTTCGACGGAGTCGAGCAGTCCCAGTCCATCGAGTTCGGTGACGATGGCCGCGCGCGCCGCGAAGCGGTCGAGGCCGCGATAGGGCGCGGGTGCGTTGTCGTTGATGGAAGCGTCGGCGTTGAACACGTTCAGCAGCGGCAGGTCGTGACGCTGGCCGACCTCGTAGTCGTTGAAGTCGTGGGCCGGGGTGATCTTGACGCACCCGGTGCCGAACTCCGGGTCCACGTGCGTGTCGGCGACGATGGGCAGGTCGCGCCCCACGAGGGGCAGGCGTGCCCGGCCGCCGACCAGGGCTCGATAGCGCTCGTCGTCGGGATGCACGGCGACGCCCGTATCGCCGAGCAGGGTTTCCGGACGGGTGGTGGCCACGACCAGGTAGTCCTTGCCCGCGGCGGTCCGCGCAGCGCCGAGGAGCGGGTAGCGAATGTGCCAGAGGTGCCCGTCCTCCTCCGCGTTCTCCACTTCGAGATCCGATACGGCCGTCTGCAGGGCGGGATCCCAGTTCACCAGCCGCTTCTTCTTGTAGATGAGGCCGTCGTCGAACAGGCGCACGAACACCTCGCGCACGGCCGTCGAGAAGCCGTCGTCCATGGTGAAGCGTTGGCGGCTCCAGTCCACCGAGGAGCCCATGCGGCGCAGTTGGCGTGCAATCTCGTCGCCGTGCCGGTCGTACCACTCCCAGACGCGCGCCACGAACGCGTCGCGCCCGATGGCCTCCGGGTCGACGCCCTCCGTCGCGAGTTGCCGCTCGACCAGCATCTGCGTGGCGAGGGCCGCGTGGTCGGTGCCAACCTGCCACAGGGCGCTCCTGCCGCGCATGCGCTGGTAGCGGATGAGGGCATCCATCAGGGTGTGCTGGAACGCGTGGCCGAGGTGCAGCCGCCCGGTCACGTTCGGTGGGGGAATCGCGATGCAGTAGGGCTCGCCGTTGCCGGCCGGGGCGAACCAGCCCCGTGCCTCCCACTCTGCGTAGAGGCTCTGCTCGATGGTTTGCGGATCGAAGTTGTTGTCCATCCCCAGAGGAGGTCTCCGCCCTTCTTCGGTGCGTTCGTGGTAGCCGAGGTCGCGCCTGTTCCGTAGGAGTTTCGCGTAGCGTAACTTCCTACGCGACCCTCGGTCGCGCCGCTACCGAGCTTCCCAGTCGTCGAGGTCGTGGTGGAACAGAGGATAACCGCGCTCGCGGTAGTGGCGGTACCGTGCACGCCCACCGGCCCGCTCGGGCGTGGTCACCACCTCCGCGACACGTTCGAACCGGGCGAAGAACTCGGGCACGTCGTCGGCCAGGTTGACGAGCACGTCGTCGGTCCCCGGCGCCGGCTCGCCGTGGCCGATCCGGATGGGCGCGCGCGCGGCGTCGGGCGCGGGTGCGAGGGCATGCGGCACGAGGCGGTCTTCGGGATAGGCCCACATGAGATCGTCGAGCATGGTGCCGAGCTCTTCGGAAGCGGTGCGGATGTGCACCTGTTGTCCGGCGTGGATCGCGCGCAGGGCCAGGCGGCAGGCGAAGCGGTACTTGGCGTCGATGTCGACGTCGGGGAGCAGGTAGAAGTCCACCCGCGTCACGGCGCGCCGGCCCGGTCGAGCAGGTACTGGAAGAGGAGCGGCACGGGCCGGCCGGTCGCCCCCTTGCGGGCGCCGCTGCGGTACGCGGTCCCGGCCACGTCGAGATGCGCCCACCGGTAGTCGCCCGCGAACCGGGACAGGAAGCACGCCGCGGTGATGGAGCCCGCGGGCCGCCCGCCGATGTTCGCCAGGTCGGCGAAGTTGGTCTTGAGTTGCTCGTGGTATTCGTCCCAGAGGGGCATGGGCCACGCCCGGTCGCCGGTGAAGCGACCGGCGGCGGCGAGTTCCTCCCCGAGTCCGTCGTCGTTCGCGTACAGCGCGCTGGCGTGGGCGCCCAGTGCCGTCACACAGGCGCCCGTCAACGTGGCGACATCCACCACGGCCCGCGGTTCGTAGCGCTTGGCGAAGGTCAGCGCATCGCACAGCAGCAAGCGGCCCTCGGCATCGGTGTTCAGGATCTCGACGGTGAGTCCGGACATCGTGGTGACGATATCGCCGGGACGCGAAGCCTTTCCGCCTGGCATGTTCTCGGCGGCCGCGAGGACCGCGACCACGTTGATGCGGAGCTTTGCCATGGCCGCGGCCTGCAGTGCTCCCGCGACGCTTGCGGCACCGCACATGTCGAACTTCATCTCGTCCATGGCGGCGCCGGGCTTGATGCTGATTCCGCCGGTGTCGAAGGTGACGCCCTTGCCGACGAGGACGACCGGAGCGTCGCTCTCGTCCGCCCCGAGGTAGCGGGCGACGATGAGCTTCGCCGGGGTATCGCTGCCGCGGGTCACGGACAGGAATGCGCCCATCCCGAGCTCCGCCATCTCCTGTTCGTCGGTCACCTCGACCGTCACGTTGGCGAGCCGCCCGAGTTTGCGCGCGGCCGCTGCGAGGTAGGTCGGCGTGCATACGTTGGGCGGCTCGTTGCCGAGGTCGCGCGCCAGGGCCATGCCGGCGTCGAGGGCGTTGGCATGCCGCACGGCGCGCGCAACTGCCGCGCGCTCGCCCGGCTCGGCCAGGACCGCCACGCGCGTGACCCGCTTGTCCTTGCTCGGCTGGCTCTTGTATTCGTCGTAGCGGTACAGGGCGGCGGAGAGCGCGCCGAGTGCGTGACGCGTCTTCCAGTACGTGCCGGCAGTGCCGGTCCCGAAGGGTGCCGGGGCGTCCATCTCGTTGAGGCCCCAGACGGCGTCCGACACCGACAGCCCGCGCAGCGCAGCTACCGCCTCGTCGACGCGTTTGCGGTACTTCCTGCCGTGCGCTTCCCCGTCCGCTTCCCCAGCCGATTCCGCGGGCACGACCACGAGGTGCTCGATGGCGGTCGGGATGGGCAGCACGACGGTCTTCGCAGGGCTCCGTTCGAGTGCATGGGTCACGAACGCTTCGACACCGAGTTCGGTCGCCACGGCCCGTGCCCGTTCGCGCGTCAGGACCAGGCAACCGGTGCGCAGGTCGGCCAGACTTCCGGTTTTCGTCGAGTACTTCATGATCGGGGCACTCCGTGGCGAAGCGTCGGGGGTGGACAGCCGTCGGGCGCTGTCCGCGAACGAGTCTATCCGATGGGGCGCGTCCCGGTGGGGCGCGAACCTGCGGTTCGCATTCGAGTTGCTGCGCAACTCGGTTGGTTGAGCGTCCCCGGTGGGGCGCGAACCTGCGGTTCGCATTCGAGTTGCTGCGCAACTCGGGGTGGGGTGAGCCTCCCTGGCGGGACGCGTTCGAGGGGCTGTGCGCCTGGAGCAGGCTGATCGGGCAATGGTCCCGTGGGTGAACCGGTACACTTGGACTCGAGATGGTCGTAGCGTTCCGATATGTGAGCCGGGAACTCCTGCTGGTGTTCGCGCTGACGTTCGTGACGCTGCTCGTCGTCGCCCTCGGCGGTCGCTTCATCGGCTACCTGCAGGACGCGGCGCTCGGGCGCTACGCGGCCGACGCGCTGTTCACGCTGCTCGGCCTGCGGCTCCCGGAGTTCGTGCAGATGACGCTGCCGTTCGCGTTCTTCGTGGCGGTGCTGCTCACCTGCGGTCGGCTGCACGCGGAGCGCGAATTCGCCGTGCTGCTCGCCGGCGGCGCCAGTCCGCGCCGGATGCTCGGCTGGCTCTGCGCGGTGGCGCTGCCCGTCGGTGCGGTGGTCGCATGCCTGTCGCTCGCCGTCACCCCCGGGGCCGCGCGGGCATTCGCGGAGCTCGCCACGGCGCAGCGCGTCTCCAGTGAGTTCGAGGCCCTGACGCCAGGCACGTTTCACGACTTCGATCTCGCCCGCCGGGTGACGTATGCACGCGAGGTCAGTGCGGACCGTCGTCGCCTGGTCGACGTCTTCACCGACGAGCGGCGCCCGGGCGGTGTCCACGTCGCGGTGTGGGCGGAGGCCGGCAGCCAGTACGTCGCGGGCGAGACCGGCAGCCGCTTCCTGGTGCTCGAGAACGGCACGCGTTACGAGGGTGCGCCCGGCGCTGGCGACTTCCGGGTCGTCGCCTTCGACCGCCTCGGCCAGCGCATCGAACGCGACCCGCTGCCCCGTTCGCGCATCGACCCGCGCACGCTGCCAACCGACGAGCTGTCGGGGACGGACCCCGAACGCATGGCCGAGCTGCACTGGCGCATCGGACTGCCGACGCTGACCGTGATCGGGGCATTCTGCGCCTTCGGCCTCGCGCGCGTGCGCCCGCGCGCCGGCCGTTTCGCGCGGATCGTGCCCGGCGTGGTGCTGTTCGCGGCGTACTACCTGCTGTGCGTGGTCCTGCAGAGCGCGATCGCGGACGGGCTCCTGCCGACGGCGGTGGGTCTCTGGCCGGTGCACGCCGCGATGGTGCTGGCCGCGGTGTTCCTGGTCCGACGCGCGTACCGGCCGATATGACCGTTCTGACCATGGACCGTTACCTGGCGCGGACGGTGGCCGTAACGGTGGTCGTGGTCCTGGTGTGTTTCGTCACACTCACGACGTCGTTTTCCCTGGCCGAGGAGATGCGTGAAGAAGAAGCCGCATACGGTTTCGGGGACGCCCTCGCCTACGTCCTGCACACCGTGCCGCGTCGCGTATACGAGCTCGTCCCCTACGTGATATTCCTCGGCGTGCTGATCGCCCTCGGCACGCTATCGGGCAACTCCGAGGTGACGGTGCTGCGCGCCGCCGGCGTCTCCCTGTGGCGCCTGTACAGTCCGCTGGCAGTGGTGGTCGTGCTGGGTTCGGGTGTCGCGTTCGCGCTTGGGGAGTACGTCGCTCCGCGCCTGGAGGCGCGCGGCGAGTTGCTGCGCGCACAGGCATTGCACGGGTCGGAGACGGTCTACCTCGCCGGCTATTGGTACCGCGAGGGGCCGGTCTACTCCCACGTGGAGGGGCTCGGCGCCGGGGAGCGGGCGCTGGGGGTGACGCAGTTCGAACTCGACGAGGACAAGCGTCTGCGGGAAGTGCGGAGGGCGGAATTCGCGACCCACGACGGGGAAGACGGGGGGTGGCGGCTGTACAACGTGCATGCCACGGAGCTCCACGACGAACGCACTGCGACCAGCCACCGCGATGAGATGCCGTGGCGCGCGGAAGCCGACCTGCGGCTCCTCTCGGCGCAGGCCCTGGTGGATCCGCGCAAGCTGTCGATCGCCGACCTGATGTTTCAGATCCGGTATATGGATCGCGAAGGCCTGCACGCCGGTCGCTATCGATTGGCCTTTTGGACCAAGGTCCTGCAGCCGGCCGCGTCGCTGGGGTTGGCCCTGGTGGCGGTCGGCTTCGTCGTGGGGCCCCTGCGCGAGGCCGGCATGGGCACGCGCATCGCCGCCGGTATCGTGGTGGGGCTCTTCTTCAAGTATCTCCAGGATCTGTTGGCCCCCGCGAGTCTCGTGTTCGGTATCGAGCCCTGGCTGGCGGTCGCGATGTCCGTCGGCGTCTCCTGGGCGGCGGGGGCCGTGCTCGTGCGCAGGGCGGCGTGACGGACCGGGCAAACCGAATTGCTGTCCGGTCCGACAAGCTCTTAGAATCCGCGCCTCGGCGCACTCGGCCCGGCCCCGTCGGGCGATCGGTCCGGCGGTGGCGAAGTGATGTCGAAAGAGGGTTCGAAAGAAGGTTCGAAAGAGGATAGAGGTGCGATGGCGGAGGCCACGGTCAGCGAAGTCAGGAGTGTCCGGGAACGGCTCGATGTCGTTCGGGCGGAAGTGGGCAAGGTGCTGGTGGGGCAGGACGACCTCCTGAACCGGTTGCTGCTGGCGCTTCTGGCCGATGGACACGTATTGCTCGAAGGCGTCCCCGGTCTCGCCAAGACGCTCGTCGTGGGCACGCTCGCCCAGGCCATCGAGTGCAGCTTTTCCCGGATCCAGTTCACGCCCGACATGCTGCCCGGCGATGTGACCGGCACGCAGATCTTCAACCCGCGCGAGGGCACGTACTCCGTCAAGAAGGGACCGGTGTTCGGCAACCTCGTATTGGCCGACGAAATCAACCGCGCGCCGGCGAAGGTACAGGCCGCGCTGCTCGAGGCGATGCAGGAGCGGCAGGTGACGCTCGGCGAGGAGACGTTCCCGCTGGCGGCGCCGTTCCTGGTGATGGCCACGCAGAACCCCATCGAACAGGAAGGGACGTATCCGCTGCCGGAGGCGCAGCTCGACCGTTTCATGATGAAGCTCAAGGTGGACTACCCCAGCAAGGACGACGAGGTGCGGATCATCGACCGCATGGCCGGCTCGGGCCGCGAGCCCACGGCAAGCCCCGTACTGACCGGCGCCGACATCCTCGCGGCGCGGGAAGTGGTGCGCCAGGTGTTCGTCGACGACAAGGTGAAGCGCTATGCGGTGGAGCTCGTCGCGGCGACCCGGGACCCGGCGGCGGCGGGCATGCCGGAACTGGCCAACCTGATCGAATACGGGGCGTCCGTGCGCGGCTCGCTCAGCCTCGTGAAACTCGCGAAAGCGCATGCGCTGGTCGCGGGACGGGACTACACGAGTCCCCACGACGTGAAGAGCGTCGCGGTGGACGTGCTGCGGCATCGCGTGGTCGTGACCTACGAGGCGGAGGCCGAGGGCCGCGACTCGGACGACATCGCGGGGACGATTCTCGCCAACGTCGAGGTACCCTGAACCATGGACGTTGGCGCGTCGACCCGGGAAACGGAACTGGCTCGGCGCTGCGCCGCGACGCCGCCCGCCCGCGTGACCTGGCCCGCGCAGAACGGACGCTGGGTCGCGCAGAACGGAAAAAAGCAGCGCACAGCCGCTTCGGCATTGCCAGGGACGTCATGCTTCCCGCGGAGATCGTAAAGCAGGTCCGGCGGATTCAGCTGCAGACCGGGCGGCAGGTGGCCGATGTGCTGGCCGGCGCCTACGTGTCGGTGTTCAAGGGGCGCGGCGTCGAGTTCGACGAGGTGCGCCCGTACATCCCGGGCGACGACGTGCGCAGCATCGACTGGAACGTGACCGCGCGCGTGGGGTCGCCATACGTCAAGCGTTATGTCGAGGAGCGGCAGCTCACCGTGCTCCTGGTCGCGGACATGAGCGCATCCCTCGACTTCGGCTCCGCGGCGCGCTCGAAACGGGAAGCGGCCGCGGAGTTCTCGGCGTTGCTGGCGTTCTCTGCCATCTACAACGACGACAAGGTGGGGCTGCTGCTCTTTCACGGCGAGGTGGATCAGTTCATTCCGCCGCGCAAGGGGGGCAAGCATGCGCTGCGCGTAGTCCGCGAGGTCCTCGCGCGGGGTCGCGAGGAGTTTCCGGACGCGGGGCGCGGCCTGCGCCGGCGGCGGATGCTGTCCGAACTCCCGCGGGCGGTCCGGACCCACTTTGCGCGGCTGGTGTCGGCCACCCGGAGGAGTGCGGCCCGGGGTGGCCGGAGCGCCACCGACATCGCGCAGGCGCTCGAGTTCTGTCGTCGCGTCCTGCCGCGACGCGCCGTGCTGTTCCTGATCTCGGACTTTCTCGACGACGACTACCTCGAGGCCGTGCGCGGAGCCAACCGCAAGCACGACGTGGTCGCGGTACGCGTGACCGACCCCCGCGAAGCCGCCTTCGACCCGGTGGGGCTCGTGACGTTGCAGGACGCCGAGACCGGCGAGCGGCGGCTGGTGGATACGCAGTCGGGGCCACTGCGCGCGGCCGTTGCGGCCGCTGCGGCGGGGCGCACGGATGCCCTGCACCGCGGCATGCGCAGCGCCCGCATCGACGTGATCGAGGTCGATGCGGGGCGCCCGGTGATCGAGCCGCTGCTGGCGTTCTTCCGCATGCGCGAACGCAGGATTCGGCATTGAGCCGTCGCTGCCACAGGCTGGCCGCAAGACCACGGACGCGCGCACGATGCCTGGGCGTGCTCGCGACGTTCGCGCTCGCCGCGTGTGTGCCGGGCGACCCGCAGTCCGAGTCGGGCAGCGAAGCGGGGGGTATTTTGGAAGACGCTTCGACGGAAGTGCTGTCGAGCGTGACCGAGGAAGGCCCGGTGCGCGCGACCGTGACGCTTGCCCCTGCGGCTCCCCGGTTGGGCGACCCGCTGACGCTCGAGCTGGTGGTTGCCAGCGAACCGCGCGTGTCGCTCGAGATGCCGGAGTTCGGGGAGGCGCTCGACCGGTTTTCCATCCTGGACTTCGCCCCGCGGCGCGAGACGACGGAGGAGGGCGGCACGGTCGCCAGCCAGCGCTACACCCTGCAGGCGCCGATGAGCGGTCGGCTGCGCGTTCCGGCGCTGCGCATCGAATATGCGGACGAGCGGGACGGGGCGGACGACGGCTACCGCGAGCTCATGACCGACGAGATCGCCTTCGAAGTGGCGTCGGTATTGCCCGCGGGGGCGGTCGTGGACGCGCTGCTGCCGGCGCGGGCGCCGTTGTCGGAGGATCGGAGCGGGTGGTTCGCGACCTGGTGGCCGGCGCTCGTGGCGCTCGCCCTGGCCGTGGGTGCCGGCCTGTGGGGGGTGGCCGCCTGGCAGCGGCGCGTGGTCGCGCAGGCCCGGGTGACGGCACACCAACGCGCCCTGCAGCGGTTGCGGGAACTGGAACAGCGCGGCTTTCCGCGCACCGGGGAGGCCGACGCCTGGTACGTGGAACTGTCCGACATCGTGCGCCGCTACGTGGAGGATCGCTACGCCGTCCGCGCCCCGGAACTCACCACGGAGGAGTTCCTGGTCGAGGCGCGGCGATCCTTCTCCGGTTCGCACCGTGACCTCCTGAGCGCGTTCCTGGCACGTTGCGACCGGGTCAAGTTCGCGCGCTACAGCCCGGAGCGGCGCGAGTCGAGCGAGGTCCTGTCGGCGGCGCGGCAGTTCCTCGACGAGACCCGGTCGGAGCCGGCGCCCCCCGTGGACGAGGCTGCCTGACGTGGAGGGCTTGAGCGCCCTGGAGTTCCGCGAGCCGGCGCTGCTGCTGCTGGCCCTGCTCGCGATTCCGGTGTACCTGCTCGCGCGCCGCGCGCCGGGACGGGTCGTGTTCTCTTCGCTGGCCCTGCTGCCGCGCGGGAACCGCGGCCTGCGTGCCCGCGTCGCCTGGCTGCCGGATGCCGCACTCGCGCTGGCCGTGGTCGCGCTCGTCGCGGCGGCCGCGGGGCCGCGCGTCGGCGAGCGGTTCAGCCGCGTCCACCGGGAAGGCATCGCGATCATGATGGTGGTGGACGTGTCGGGGTCCATGCGCGCGCTCGATCTGTCGACCGAGGAGCGGGAACGCACGCGCCTGGAGGCGGTGCAGGACGTGTTCGAGGCGTTTGTCCTGGGCGGCGGCGGTCTGCCGGGACGCCGCGACGACGCCATCGGGCTGATCCGCTTCGCCGGGTATGCCGATACGGCGGCGCCGCTCACCCTCGATCACGAGAACCTGGCCGCGATCGCGCGGGATCTCGAGATCGTGCGGCAGCGCTCCGAGGACGGCACCGCCATCGGCGACGCTCTCGGCCTGGCCGTGGAGCGGTTGAGAGGGTCGTCCGCCACCTCCCGCGTCGTATTGCTGCTGACTGACGGTGTCCACAACGCCGGCGTGGAGACACCGGTGGCAGCCGCGGAACTCGCGCGCTCGATGGGTATCAAGGTGTACACGATCGGCGCCGGAACGACCGGGCTCGCGCCGGTACGCGTGGAGGACCCGCGCACCGGCCGCAGTGCCCTGCGGGCGGTCTCGGTGGAAGTGGACGAGGGGATGCTGGCCGACATCGCGGACCGGACGGGCGGGCAGTTCTTTCGCGCGAACAACGCCGATGCCCTGATCCGCGTGTACGAGGAGATCGACCGGCTCGAGCGCACGCGCATCTCCGAGGAGCGGTTCCGGCAATACGACGAACTGTTCGCGATTCCCCTGGCGCTCGGGCTGGTACTCGTGGTCGCCGGCTGGCTTGTGCGGGTCGCGGTGTTCGCGAGGCTGCCGTGATCGACGCCATCGTTTTCGCGGAGCCGCTGCGCGTGCACCTGGTCTGGTTGGCGCTCGCGGTCGTCGCGGCCTGCGCCTTCTTCGAGTTGCGCGGCGCGGACCGGCTGCGCCGCTTCGTCTCGCCGGCCATGGCTGAGCGCCTCGCGCGGCGACAGACGCCGTTGCGGCGCGGCACGAAGCTCGCGCTGATCCTGCTGACGCTGCTCCTCGGCGTCGCGGCGCTCATGCGGCCGCAGACGCCGGGCGGCACCGAGACGATCGACCGCGGCGTCCGGGCGGACATCATGGTGGTGCTGGACGTCTCGAAGAGCATGCTCGCGGAAGATGCCGCGCCGAGTCGCCTGGCCCGCGCCAAGGCCGAGATCACGGAGTTCATCGAGCGCGTGCGCGATCAGCGCGTCGGACTGGTGGTCTTTGCGGGACGGGCCAGCGTCAAGAGTCCGCTGACCTCCGACTACGGGTTCTTTCGCCTGGCGTTGCGGGACGTGGGGCCGGGCTCGGTGTCGCGCGGCGGTACCCGGATTGGCGATGCCGTGCGCAAGGCCGTCGCCGCGTTCGGCGTGAACCGGGGCACGCCGCGCATCATGCTGCTCATCACCGACGGCGAGGACCACGACTCCTACCCGCTCGACGCCGTGCGGGACGCCGTCGCCGCCGGCGTGCGGGTCGTGGCGATCGGCTTCGGTAGCGAGGCGGGCAGCGAGATCCTCCTGACGGACCCCGACAGCGGCGCCCGCAGGGCGCTGACGGACCGCGACGGCAACCTCGTGCGTTCGCGGCTGGACGGCGACCTGTTGCGCCGCATCGCGCTGGAGAGCGAAGGCGTCTACGTCCCTGCCGGGACCTCCGCGGTGGACCTCGACTCCATCGTCGAGGCCTGGGTCGCGCCGCTGGTCACGGACGCTTCGGCCCGGGTGGTGCGGCGCAACCCGGTGGAACACTACCGCTGGTTCGTGCTGGGCGCGCTGCTCGCTCTCGTCGGCGCCGTGTGGGCGGCGAGCGGCGGCGCGTCCGCGCCGGTGCCTGGCCGGAGCGCGACGCGGGAGGCAGCGACGTGAGGGCGTACGCCTGCCGGTGGGTGCTCGCCTTCGGCGTGCTGTCGGGATGGGCCACACCGACGTATGCCGGAGAAGGCGCCGCTCCGGTAGCCGGAGATCCTGCAGCGCCGGCCGCCGGGGACCCCGACGTCCAGGCCGGCGAGGCGGCGCCCATGGCGGACGATGCCGCCGCCGCGGCTTCGGAAGAGCCCGCTACGGAGGCCTCGTCCGACGCCTGGGAAGGCAACCCGCGCGGGCAATACAACCACGCGCTCGGGAGATTGGCCGAAGGCGCGTTCGCCGAGGCCGCTGCCGGCTTTCTCGGCGCGCGGGACGCGGCGGGTCCCGACCCGGAGTTGCGCT
Source organism: Candidatus Azotimanducaceae bacterium (assembly GCA_965206615.1). GTDB lineage: Bacteria > Pseudomonadota > Gammaproteobacteria > Pseudomonadales > Azotimanducaceae > VXNE01. The sequence goes on along the minus strand of CBDBKI010000005.1, from coordinate 3,666,305 downwards.
ACCGGGCGGCGTTCAACCTCGGTCTCGCGCTGGCGGGCGAGGCCGATGCGGCCGCCATTGCGGCCCCCGACGCCGTGGAGGACCGGATCGAGACCCTGCGCGATAGCGCCGCCTGGTTCCACGACGCGGTGCGCCTCGCGGCGGAGGGCGACGACGACGCCCGCGTCAACCTGGAGGTCGTGCTGCGCCGCATCGCCCAGCTCGCGGACCAGCTGAACGCCGGCCACGGGCTCGAAGCACGGCTGGATCGCATCATCGACGACCAGCGCGGGGTGCGCGACAGGCTGCGCCGCCTCCTCGCCGAAGTGGAGGCGGAGGGGGCCACGGCTGAGCCGACGGGCTTCCAGGACGCTTTCGAGGCACTCGCCGTGCAGGAGCGGACGCTGCTTGCGGAGGCCGCCGACATCGCGGATCTGGCCGCGGAGGAACGCACGCACATCGAGAACCAGGGCGACGACGCGGCAACGCCGGAACAGCGCGCCCGCGCCCAGCAACTGGCGAGCATGGACGACTACCTGGGACGGGCGCGACAGTCATTGAACGACACGCGCCGACGCTTGCGGCGCCTCGAGGGAGAGCGCGCGCACCGCCGCGGCGATGCCGCCCTGGCGGAGCTGAAGCGTGCACGGGAGCAACTGCTGGATCCGGTTTCCGTGCTCGAGGCCGTGGTCCGCGACGAGCTGGCGTTGCTGGGCCACACGCAGGCATTGGCGGCGTTCTCGCAGGCCGAGATCGGCGTGCAGGCCGATCTTCCGCAGCCGGCGCCGCCGTGGCTGACGGGGCGGCACCTCACGAATCGACAGGAGGACGCGGCCGCCCGTACCGGCGCGGTTCTGCGGCAGGTGGAGGCCCTGCGGGACGCGCCCGTGGACGAGGCTGCCGATCCGCAGACATCGCGCACCCTGCAGGCGGCCCGCGAGGCGACGCCGCATCTCGAATCTGCGCTCGCCGCGATGCGCGCGGCTCTAACCACGTTGGAGAACGGCGCGTTTGCGAACGCGGCCGGCGAAGAGGCCCGGGCGGTGCGCTCCCTCAATCGGGCGATCGAGCGTTTCGCGGGACTGCGCGACCTCATCGAGCTGGCCCATGCGGACCAGGGGCGCGTGGTCGCGCTGCTGACACCGCCGGCGCGGGAAGACGAAACGGTCGCGGAACTCACCACCGCCGAGCGCGCGCGCCTGGTGAGCGAAGCCGTCGGCGACAACCGCAACCGCCTGGCGCGCATGGAGACCCTGTTGCAGGACGCCCTGCCCGGCGCCGCCGGGGAGGACCCGGACGCCGCGGAGGCAGACGCGGCGGCACAGCGTTTCGAACGTGCCGAGGCACTGCGTGTCGACGCCCTGCGGGCACTCGAGGCGCTCGCCGGAGAACTGCGGGCCGCTGCCAACTCGGGGGCGGCCACCCCGCTGCCGCCGGCGCGCGCGGCGCTCGATGACCTCGAAGCGTTGCGGCGCCTGTTCTTCAGCATCGTCGAGCACCTGCAGGCATTGCTCGTCGAGCAGACCGAGACGCATGACGGCACCGCCACCGTGCAGTTCGAGTCGCAGGTCGACGAACTGGTCCCGGAGTTGGGGTTCGTCCAGGAGCGGCAGGCCGGTCACGCGGGGATGGCGGATGCGCTCGCCCAGGCCCTGGCGAACCAGGCGGATCAGGCCAACGCCACGTTGGGGGCGCAGCCGGGTGGGGCCAGCGCAGTGGGCGGCACGGCGCCTGATCCCGCGGCTCCCGAGGCGGCGGACCAGGCGCCGGCGGTCGCCGACGCGGCGCACGAGGTGCGCGCGGCGGCCGGGCGCATGGCGAGTGCGCAGGCGGTGCTCGCGGATGCGGTCGAACGGGCGGCGTCCATGTCCCCGGACCTCGAGCCCGCGCTCACCGATCAGGTCGCGGCCATCGAACACATGGAGAACGCGATCCGGTTGCTGCAGCCTCCGCAGCAGAACGACGCAGCCGGGGACGACGGCTCTGGACAGTCTGCCGGCCATGCGGCCCAGGCCGAGCCGCCACCGGATGTGGCACGCATGTCGCAGCGCCAGGCCCTGCGGCGGCTGCAGGCCATCAGCGACCGCGATGCCCAGCGTCAGCGCGAGCGCGGACAGGAGCCCGGTCAGCAGGTGCCGGTGGAGAAGGACTGGTGAGCGGTACCCGGATCCTGCTCGTGGTCTCCGTGCTCGCGGCGTCGGTCGGCGCCGTCGGACAGGCCCTGCGGCTCGAAGTCGACACCGAGGAGATCTACGCGGGCCTGCCGTTCGTACTGTCCGTGTCCGCGTCCGGCTTCGAGGAAGAGCCGGCGCCGGATCCGCCGGAACTGGCCATCGACGGCGCCAGGGTCACGTACCTCGGCATGACCCCGAACGTTTCGCAGCAGATACAGATCGTCAACGGGCGGCGGTCGGAGTGGAAGGAAGTGACCTTCGTCTACCGGTGGCGGGTGCAGCCGGAGCGGTCCGGCCGCTACACGGTGCCGGTGCTGACGGTGGTCCAGGGGGTGTTGTCGGCGGTCAGCCAGGTGGCTGCGTTCGACGCCGGGGAGGTCGAGCGGGCCGGAGACATGTTCGTGCGCATGCGTCTCCCGCAGCGCCCGGTATGGGTGGGCGAGACCTTCGAGGTGGTCCTCGAGTGGCTCATTGCCCGGGATGTCGAGAGCTACGAGTTCGTCGTGCCCCTGTTCGATGTGGAGCATCTGCGCTTCGAACCGCCGGGCGGGGAGGGTCGCACGGTGGCGTTCCCCGCCGGTGCGGCCGAGGTCGCGCTGCCGATGCTGCGGGATACGGTCGTCGAGGACGGTGTCTCCTACACGCGCCTGCGCTTCCCCGCCCGCGTCAGCGTCGGGCGCCCGGGTTCGCTCGATCTGGAGCCGGTGCGGGTCGCGGCGCGGCTGAAGTCGGGAACCTACCGCGACGCGTTCGGATTTCGCCGTTCCCGCACGGCGCTCTTCCAGGCGCAGGGCGAGCGTGAGCGGCTGGTCGTGCGCGCCCTGCCGGAGGCGGGCCGGCCAGCGGGCTTCGTCAATGCGATCGGCACGGGTTTCTCGATCGCCGTCTCGGCCAGCCGCAGCGTCGTGCAGGTGGGCGATCCCATCGAGTTGAGCGTCGTCGTCACCGGCGACGGGGATCTCGAGGGCCTGAGCCTGCCGGCGCTCGACGGCGAGGGAGGCCTGTCGCCCGTGCTCTTCTCCGTCCCGGACAGCCGGCCCTTCGGGGTGGTGAACGAGGAGGAGAACGCCAAGACATTCGAGGTCACCGTACGCGTGCGCAGCGCCGAGGCCAGGGAGATTCCTCCCATCGTGCTCGTGTATTTCGATCCAGTCGCCGGGAGCTATGCCACGACGCACAGCCGTCCGGTGGCCCTGTCGGTAGGGGCGAGCGACGTCATCGGCGCGGCCGATGTGACGGTGGGGTCGCGCGCTCAAGGGCTGCCCGTCGCCGGCGCCCCCGCCGTGCCGGACAACGCCATCGCGTCGCTGATCGGTGCGGACATGTCCCTCAGCGGCCCGGCGGCTACGCTCGTCCCGGCCTGGGGATCGCGCGCGGCGGCGGCGCCGATCGGTCTGCTGTATCTCGTTCCGCTGCTGATCGCGGGCCTGCACTTCTGGTGGATGCGTACGGCGGTCGGCCGTGCCCGACGCCGGGAGATCGCCGCGGCCCGCCGTGCACTGGAGCGCGCGCTGGCATCGCGGGACGCGGCGCGGGATGCGACGCCGCGCGTCCTCGGCGCGCTGCGCGCGCTCGCCGCGGCAGTGGAGCAGGACGGCCCGGGAGACCATGCCGGTCGAGGGCGCTCGCTCGGGGCGGTGATCGAACGCCTGGAGACGACCGCCTTCGATCCGAGCGCCGGGCGGGAACCGCTCGCCCCGGATGCCGTCGAGGCGGTCAGGAAGTTGATGCGGGAGTGGGCCGGCAAGACAAGCACGGGAGCCGGGGCGGGGGCGTTGCTCTTCGCGCTCGCCACGGGTGGCATGGCCCTCGGGGCCGGCGAGCCCGCCACGGCGGTGGAAACGGGGGCCGCGGGACAACTCGAGCCGGCCCGGGAGACCTACCAGGCGGCGCTCGCCGAGGCGGATCGCGTCCGGCGCACGCGCCTGTTCTCCCAGGCGGAGCGGAAGTTCCGCATGCTGGCGGGCGAGCGGCCCGACGCGCCGGAGCTGCTGGTGGATTGGGGCAATGCGGCCCTTGGCGCGGGCGATCGGGGCAGGGCGGTGCTCGCCTGGCGCCGCGCCCTGGCCGCCGACCCCGGTCACGAGCGCGCGGCCAAGAACCTGGCCTGGCTGCGCGACCGCGCGCCGGTCTGGCTGCCGCGACCGGCCGTGGGAGGGGCGCTCGACACGCTGCTCTTCTGGCGCGGACGGCTGTCGGTCGCGCAGCGACACTGGGTGGGCGCGGGCGCGTTTGCGCTGGGAGTGCTGCTCCTGGTTCCCTGGTCGCGGCGACGTGCGGCGGCGTTGCGGCGCTTGGCCGCGCTGCCCCTCGTCGTGTGGCTCGTGTCCACCGGGTCGGCGGTGCTGTCGGGGGACGGTGCGGATGCCGCGGTGGTCCTGACCGGAGGCACGGCGTTGCGCTCCGCGGACAGCCCGGGCGCACCGCCGGCCTTCGGCAATCCGCTGCCGGCGGGGGCGGAGGTCGCGGTACTGGAGTCCCGTCCGGGATGGAAGCGCGTGGCGCTGGCGGACGGCACCCGGGGCTGGTTGCCGGCGAGCGCCATGGAGGCGGTACGTCCCTGAGCGGCGTTGCCGTCCCGAATCACCCGCCAGACCCGGCGCGGGCGACCGTAGGACGGGCTTGTCCCGTCCCGCGCCAAGGGCTTGCGTAGGCTCCACACGGGCAACCACGGACTGTTGTGTCCATGCGGGGCCGGCCTCCGGCCATGGACCGCAAGCCGCCGGTGTCTTAGGCTCCGGGCGCCGGCTCGTCCGTCACACAGCATTTCGCGCCCATGCAGCATCCGATCGAAAAGCCCGTGGGCACCCCGGTCGAGGAACTCGATACGCCGGCGCTGATCCTCGACCTCGAACGACTCGGCGCCAACATCGCGGGTTTCCAGGGACCCGCCCGGGCGGCGGCGTGGGTGCACAAGACCCCCGCGATCGCCCGCCGCCAGGTCGCGCACCCCGCGGTCACGGGCATCGCGGTGCGCAGCATCGCCGAGGCCGAGGTGTTTGCCGCCGCCGGCTTCGAGGACATTCGCGTACTGCGCCCCCAGGTGACCGAGTTGGGGCGCCGCCGCGCGGCCGCCCTGGCGCGTTCGGTCAGCGTGGTCTTTGAGGAGGATGTCCCGCTGTGGGGGGAGGACGCCCTGGCCGGCGCGGTGACCGTTTCCACGCGGGTCTCCGGTGTGCCCGAGGCGGGGCGGGCGATCACGGACTGCGGACAGAAGGCGGTGGGACGGGACTTCGGCGACCCGTCGATCCCGGGCCATGCCGACTGGACGGTGCATGTCGGCAGCGCCGAGCACGGGATCGTGGCGTTCGAGCCGCGCGGACGTTCTCTCGCGACCGGCGACTGGCTGCAACTCGTCCCCGCGGACATTGCCACGGTCTTCGCGCTGCACGACTTCGTCCATGCGGTCCGTGACGGGGTCCTGGAAGCCGTGTGGCCGGTGTCGGCGAGGGGGGCGTTTTGATCGGTACACCCATCGAGGAACTGCAGACGCCGGCGCTCGTGGTGGACCTCGACGCTCTGGAACACAACATCGCGGTGATCGCCGACCACTACCGGGATCGCGCCATTCGACTTCGGCCGCACGGCAAGAACCACAAGTCCCCGCAGATACTCGCCATGCAGATGGCCGCCGGTGGTACCGTCGGCGGCGTATGCGCCGCCAAGGTCTCGGAGGCGGAAGTCTTCGCTGCCGCCGGCGCGCGCAACGTGCTGATTGCGAACCAGGTGGTCGACGCGGCGAAGATCGAACGGCTCGCGGCACTTGCGAAGCGGGTCGAGACCACGGTCGCCGTGGATTCGGAGGAGCAGATAGCGCGCCTCGCCCGGGGCGCGCGAGCGCTCGGCGCGACCGTCGGAGTGGTGGTGGAAGTCGACACCATGATGGGTCGGGGCGGCGTACGTTCCATTGAGCACGCCGTGGCCCTCGCGCGCCGCGTCGACGGCACGCCGGGGCTGCGGTTCCGCGGCGTGATGAGTCACCAGGTCCTGCGCGGGCCGGCGGACCGGACGCGCCGCTTCGCCGCGGGCGGCCGCTTCATCGAGCGCGCTCTCGCGGCCCGACGGGCCATCGAGGAAGCGGGGATCGCCGTGGATCTCGTGTCGACCGGCGAGTCCTGGACGTACGACGTCGCGGCGCAGTACCCCGAGGTCACGGAGATCGAAGGGGGCACCTACGTCTGCATGGAAGTGCCCTACGCCTACATGCGCGAGTTCCGCTTCGCGGTGCGTGTCATGGGGCGCGTGGTCGCGCGTCCCGATGCGCGTACGGCGATCGGCGACGTGCCCATCGACGCCATCGGCGCGCCCAACGGCCGGCCGACGCTCGAGGGTCTCGACGGGGTACGGGTGACCGGGATCGATCACCATGGAGTCGTCCTGTCCGGCGACCGGGACCTCTCGCTCGGTCCCGGCGACCCCTTCTTTCTGCTCACCCATCAACAGGACGTCACCGTCAACCGCTGGGACCGTTTCCTCGGCATCCGCGACGGCGTCGTCGAGACCGTGATCGAAGCCTCGGCGCGGGGCTGCGTGCACTGAGGCGTCCCGGGGCCTGCCCCAGACTCGCTTCGCGGTGCGACTACGCCCTCCAGCCGGCTGGACAATGTCGCGAGCGTCCGTCAGTCTCCCGCGCGCATGTGCATTGCTCTGCAGGGGGTACGGTGTCGTCGCTGAAACGGGTTCTCATCGCCAACCGGGGCGAGATCGCCATTCGCATCGCCAAGGCCGCGGCCGGCCTCGGCATGGAGTCCGTCGCGGTCTACGCGTCCGTGGATGCGCTCTCGCTGCACACCCGCCTGACCACCGACGCGCGGGAGATCGGCGGCGACAAAAGCGGCGACCCGGTCGCAGCCTATCTCGACGTGGAGGCGCTGATCCGTGCGGCGCACGACACGGGCTGCGACTGCGTGCATCCCGGTTACGGGTTCCTCGCCGAAAATGCCGCCTTCGCGGAGCGTTGCGCGCATGAGGGGCTGACGTTCGTCGGTCCGAGCCCGGCCGCACTGGCCCTGTTCGGGGACAAGATCCTGGCGCGCTCCCTCGCCCGTTCCCTCGACATTCCCGTCGTACCGGGAAGCTCCAGACCGCTGTCATCGCCGGAGGAGGCCGCGGAAGTGGCCCGGGGCCTGGGCTATCCCGTCATGTTGAAAGCGGCGGCCGGTGGCGGGGGACGTGGCATGCGCGTCGTCGAGGACGCTGCGGGCATGGCGGAGGCGTTCGCGAGGTGCCGCAGCGAGGCCGAGGCGGCGTTCGGCAACGGCGCCGTGTTCGCGGAGCGGATGGTGGCGCGGCCGCGACACGTGGAGGTGCAGATTCTCGCGGACACCGGCGGCAACGTGGTGCATCTGCGCGAGCGGGACTGCTCCGTGCAACTGCGCAATCAGAAGGTACTGGAGACCGCTCCGGCCGCCGGGCTTGCCGATGCCCTGCGCGATCGGATCCTGGCCGATGCCGTGTCCCTCGCGAGCGCCGCGGACTACGTCAATGCGGGCACCATGGAGTTCCTGGTGGTCCCGGAGACGGGCGAGCACTTCTTCATCGAATGCAATCCGCGCATTCAGGTGGAACATACGGTGACGGAGCAGGTCACCGGAGTCGATCTGGTCGAGACCCAGTTCCTGCTGGCCGGGGGTGCGTCCCTCGCATCGCTCGGGCTGGCAGACCAGGATGCCTTCGCAACGCTATGGGGGTACGCCGTACAGGCGCGGGTGGTGGCGCAGGGGCCGGGCACCCTGGTCGCGTACAAGGAGCCGTCCGGTGCCGGGGTGCGGGTCGATGCCTGCGGGTACCTGGGTTACGCCCCGCCGCCCCAGTTCGACCCGCTGCTCGCCAAGGTCGTGGGCCTGTCCAGTTCGGACGGGTCCCTCGGCTCGGCGATGGATCGCACGCGCAGGGCCCTCGAAGAGTTCCACCTCGCCGGGGTGCCGACCAACGTCGCGCAGCTGCAGGCGATCCTGAACGATCCGGCAGTACGATCCGGCGATGCGAGAACGTCGCTGCTCGCCGAACAGCCGGCACTCCTGGCCACCCCGGCCAGTCCCGCCAACCGAAGTGCCGTGGCGCTGCTTGAGCGACAGGCGGGGGTCGCTGCCGGGGAGGGTCCGGGCGCCGCCAGGGCAGCTGCCGTCGTCACGCCGGCACTGCCGCCGCTGCCCGTGGAGGCGGGTCAGGTAGCGGTGCGTTGCCCGCTGGCGGGCTCCGTCGTCGAGACACCTTGCGCGACGGGCGAGGTGGTCGCGGCCGGTGCGCCAGTACTCGTGATCAGCGCGATGAAGATGGAAACAGTGGTCGCGGCGCCCTGTGCCGGGACCGTTGTGGCCATGCCGGCGCTCGTTGCCGGCGACGCGGTGACGGACGGCCAGGTGGTCGCGGTGCTCACGCCTGCGGAAGGCGTCGATGCGGCGTCCCCGCCCACGGGCGAAACGTGGGCGCCGGTCCTCGAGGACGTCGATGCCATGCGGCGCCTCGCGCTCGCGCGCTTCGCGCCAGACTCGAACGATCCCGGGGTGGTGCGCCAGCGCAGCCGCGGCAAGCTGACCTGCCGGGAGCGGATCGGCCTGCTCCTGGATGCTGGTACTTTCCGGGAGGTCGGCAGCGTCGCCGGCTTCGCTTCCTATGACGAAGAGGGCGCGGTCGCGGCGTTCACGCCGGCCAACCACGTCGGCGGCTGGGGCAGCATCGAGGGACGGTCAACCATCGTCTGTGCGGACGACTTCACGTCCCGGGGCGGCCACGCGGACGGAGCGATCGGCGCGAAGAGCGGTTACCTCGACCGCCTGGCGCTGGAAATGCACATTCCCTCGGTGCGCCTGCTCGACGGCTCCTCCGGGGGCGGCAGCGTGGCCGCGATGGTGCCGGAACAGCGCAAGGAGGGCGACAGCCAGGCCAAGGAAAGCAGCGGCGCCATCAAGGCGGGGCGCCCACGGGTCGCCGGGACAGGAGGATCGTTCCTGCCCGGGCACCTCGGCAGTTCCATGTACGCCGAGCAGCTCTGTACCGTCCCCGTGGTCAACATGCTGCTCGGCAGCGTGGTTGGCATCGGTGCGGCGAAGGCCGTACTCGGGCACTTTTCTGTGATGGTGCGGGACATCGCGCAGCTGTTCGTGGCGGGTCCCCCGGTGGTGGCCCATGCCATGGGCTACGACATCACGAAGGAAGACCTCGGTGGCTGGCACATCCACTGTCGGAACGGTTCCGTGGACAACCTGGCCGAGACGGAGGCAGAGGCGGCGGCCATGGCGCGGCGTTTCCTCGCCTACCTGCCGTCGAGCGTCTACGAGACGCCGCCCGTGCTGCCGCCGAACGCGGACGATCTACCGGACCGCCGCGAGGAGGAACTCTTCACGCTCGTGCCCCGCAAGCGGACCACCACGTTCGACATGCGCCGCGCCATCGCCCTGATGGCCGATACCGGCTCGTTCTTCGAGATCGGACCGCTGTGGGGCACCGACCAGATCACGGGCTTCGCGCGCTTCAACGGCCATCCCGTGGGTGTCCTGGCCTCGGACAGCCGGCACGCCAACGGTGGCGCGCTTACCGCGGACGGCTGCAGGAAGCTGACGCGTCATCAGGACCTGTGCGATCTGTTCCACCTGCCGATCCTCAACCTGGTGGACAACCCGGGCTTCGCCGTGGGGCTCGAGCACGAAACGAGCGGCACCATCCGCCGCGGCGGGGAGTGGATGGTCGCCTTCGCACAGGTCTCCGTGCCCATCTTCACGGTCCTCATGCGACGCAGCTTCGGCGTGGCCGGCAACAACTACGCGACGCCCCGGTCGCGGCCGGGGGTGCGGGTGACCTGGCCCGCGGCCGATGTCGGCGGCATCCCGCCAGAGGGCGGCATCGAGGCGGCCTACAAGCGACAGCTTGCGGAGGCGGAGGATCCCGCGGCGTTGCGGGCGGAACTCATGGCGCGCATCGAGAGCGCCCGCGGCCCGGTGGGTCCCCTGTCGAAGTTCCAGATCGAGGAGATGGTCGACCCGCGCGACACGCGGCGGTTGATCTGCGAGTGGGTGGAGACGGCCTACCGGATCGTTTCGCAACCGGCACGGCTGGCCCCGCGCGCGCTGCAGTTTCGGCCCTGAGGAGTACCCGGATGCGCCGGTTCGCCTGCGACCTAACGGGGGCGGGCGCCCTGCGGCGCGGGAGTCCGCAGGGAGGCGGGCGTGATAATCGCTCCAAGTCTCCCTTTTTTGGAAGACGCGCCAAGGGAACGAAGTGACCGCCGGTGCGGCTGCCATGAAAGGACGGCGTGGCTGGGCCGGAGGCGGCGCGACGCAAGCGTCGCGTTCCGGTGCGTAGCGAGCTTGCGAGCGAGTGCCGGACCGGTTATGGGGCGCTACAATGTCGCGTCCCCGCGTGGGGCCCGTGTTCGTGAGAAGGAGATGCTTGTGGCCAACAAGTCGGCGAGAGGGTGGTTGAGGAAGCTGACGGCGATGCTGGTGGCGGTATGCGCCCTGGCGGCGGCCGGAGCTGCCGGCGAGTTGAAGGTTGCCGTGCTGAACGTGCAGCGCGCGCTCGGCGACAGCGAAGAAGCCCAGGCACTCGCGGATGAGATCCAGCTGGATCTGCAGAAGGATCAGGACGGCCTCCAGGCGCTTGGCGAACAAATCCAGGCGCTGCAGGAGCAGCTCGAGAAAGATGCGGAGATCCTGGGCGATGAAGAGAAGCGTCGCATCAACAAGGATATCGAGGACAAGCGTCTCGACTTCGAGTTCGGCGCCAACAAGCTGCAGAAGGAATTGCAGGATCGCCAGCAGGAGATCCTGCGGCAGATGGCGCCCAAGCTCGACGCCGTCCTGAAGGATCTGATCGAGATCGAGGGATACGACCTCGTACTCCAGCGTTCCGGTCTCCTGTACGTCAACACCAAGCACGACATCACGCGCAAGATCACCGAGAAGCTCAACGAGAAGCAGTAGCGACGGATGGGATGAGCGGGCGGAGCCCCGATGGTCTTCACCCTCGCCGCAGTCGCCGAGCGTATCGGTGCCCGGGTCGTTGGCGACCCGGACGCCACGGTGCGTCGGCTCGGGTCGCTCGAGACGGCCCGTGCCGGTGACCTGACACACCTCTCCAGTGCGGCGTATCGGCGCTTTCTGGCGGACACCTCGGCCACGGCCGTGATCCTGTCCGAGCGCGACGTGGCCGACTGTCCGACGCATGCCCTGGTGACGGGCAATCCGTATCACGCGTATGCCGTGGCATCGACGCTCTTCGAGACGCGACCGGGCGCGGTACCCGGGGTCCATGCGCAGGCCGTAGTCGACCCCTCCGCGCGTCTCGGCGAGGGCGTCTCCGTAGGCCCCCATGCCTGTGTCATGGCGGAGGTCGAACTTGGCGCGGGGGTCATCATCGGGGCCAACGCCTTCGTCGGCGCCGGCGTCGTGCTGGGCAAGGACACCTCGATCATGCCGAACGCGACGCTCTACCACGGCGTGCGGCTCGGCGAGCGATGCCTGGTGCACGCCGGCGCCGTGATCGGCGCGGACGGTTTCGGTTTCGCCCCGGACGAGGCCGGACGGCTGCAGGCCATTGCGCAGACCGGCGGGGTGCGTATCGGGAACGACGTCAGTATCGGCGCCTGTTCGGCCATCGACCGCGGCGCCATCGAGGACACGGTGATCGCCGACGGCGTGAAGATCGACAACCTCGTGCAGATCGGACACAACTGCGACATCGGCGCGCACAGCGTGATCTGCGGCTGCGCCGGCCTCGTCGGCAGCACGCGTGTCGGGCGCCACTGCGTCCTCGGCGGGGGCGTGGGGATCGGCGGCGACGGCCCCGTCGAGATCTGCGATGGCGTGACCGTCAGTGCCATGACGCATGTCACGAGCTCGATCGCGAAGCCCGGTGTGTATTCCGGGGGCGTCCTGCATAATGAAACCCGGCGGTGGAAAAGGAACGCCCTGCGGTTCGCCGACCTGGACGGTCTCGCCAAGCGCCTGATACGGCTCGAGAAGGAGGTCGGCGTCCGATGATGGAAATTCGGGACATCTTCGAGTACCTGCCGCACCGCTACCCCTTCCTGCTCGTCGACCGCGTGACCCGGTTGAGCGTCGGCAAGGACATCGCGGGCTTCAAGAACGTCTCCGTGAACGAGCCGTTCTTCGAAGGCCATTTCCCGGGCAAACCGGTCATGCCGGGCGTGCTGGTCGTCGAGGCGATGGCCCAGCTGGCCGGGGTGCTGGCCTTCAAGACGCGCGGTCACAAGCCGGCGGACGGCTACCTCTACTACCTCGTCGGGATGGACAAGACGCGGTTCAAGCGCCCCGTGGTCCCCGGCGACCGACTCGACATGGAAGCCTCGATCACGAGCGAGCGCAGGTCCATCGTGAAGTTCGCGTGCCGGGCGTTCGTCGGCGAGGAACTCGCGTGCACCTCGGACATCCTGTGCACGGAGCGGGAGCTCACCGAATGATCGACGAGCGAGCCGACGTCGACCCCGGCGCGGAGTTGGGTGCGGACGTCGAGATCGGACCGTGGAGCGTCATCGGCCCTGGGGTGGTGGTCGGCGATGGGTGTCGGATCGGTCCCCACGCGATTGTCCGTGGCCCGACCGTGCTCGGCCGGCGCAACCGGATCTTCCAGTTCGCGAGCGTGGGGGAGGACACGCCGGCGCTCGCCTACGGCGGAGAACCGACGACGCTCACCATCGGCGACGACAACGTGATCCGGGAGGGCGTGACGATTCACCGCGGCATGTTGCAGGACCGTGGCGCGACGCTCATTGGCAACAACAACCTGTTCATGGCCTACGTGCACGTCGGCCACGACTGCGAGGTGGGCGATCACGTCATCATGGCCAACAACGCGTCGCTGGCGGGGCATGTGTCCGTCGGCGACCACGCGAACATCGGTGGCTATTCGGGGATCCTGCAGTTCCGCAGCGTGAGCGCCCACACCCACGTGGCGGCGTTCTCATACGTCATCAAGGACATTCCTGCCTACGTGACGGTGGCGGGAAATCCCGCGCTGGCCGTGGGATTGAACATCGAGGGCATGCGCCGGCGGGGCATGCCGGAATCCACCCGCAGCGCGCTGCGTCGAGCGTATCGGATCGTGTACCGCGATGGATTGACGGTGGAGGAAGCCTGTACGGCGCTGGCCGAGGAGGCTGCCGCGTCGGAGCCGGTCCGCCTGTTCGTGGAGACGGTGCGTGCCTCCGGACACGGCATCGTGCGTCCGCGACGGGGGGCGGCGGCGGAGGACTGATCGCGCGGGGAACGGTAGAGGCCGCCCCTCCAGACCCGGGTCAACCGACGCCGCGGGCGAGACTTTCGCCGATGCGTTCGAGTGCCATCATCGCCAGGGCAGACAGGCCCTCGGCCTTCTGCAGCTCGGCCTGGGACACCTTCACCTTCATGAATCGATGCGACAGGGCGTCGAGCCGCCGTTCGAGCTCCTGCAACTCGTCCACGGGCGAGGCCGCCGCGGTTTCCGGCATTCGGCTTGCTGCAGCGGACGTCCTGCGTCGCGGGGGATCGCCTGGGCGGTCGAGCAACGCGCGAAGCCGCGCGCGTCGCTTGCGACGAGGCAGCCGCAGGAGTTCGGCGGTCTGCGGAACGATGTCGCCCGGACGACGCAGCAGGTCCTCGGCGCCCGCTGCCACGAACGCGTGCACAAACTCGATCGCATCCTGCGGGCGCGACCGCGCCAGCGCCAGGAGTTCGCGGTGGTAGCGCGCGGTGTCCCAGGTCTGGGCCATCAGCCACGCCCGGTCCGGGGGCAGCACCCGCACATGCGTTCGGACGAAGGCGTCGAAGGTCTCCCGCGAGGAGTACTCGTTGCGAATCGCCCAGCATGCCTCCATCGCTTCCACCGCGGCGATGGGTGAGAGCGCTCGAAGTGTGTCGCTCCAGGCCCGAATGCAGCGGGCGCCCTGGCGGGCGCTCATGGGGACGGCGCGCGCCTGCAGGGCGTCCGCCGCGGCCTCGTCGGTAAGCCCCTGGCTCACGTGCCGATGTCGTGCGGGTCGGCGTTCGAGGGAACGGCTTGTGCTGCGTCGTCGGGTGGACTCGCCGCGGACGGCTCCGGGAAGTCCGCAGCGGGCGTCTGGTGATCGAGGCGACTACCGTTCGCCGCGGGCCGGTTGCGAAACGCGAAGCGGGCATCGCCCGCGTCCGTCAGGGCGCGGAGCATTCGGTCGCTGTCGGAGCCTGGCCGCGTGCGACGGCCCGGTCCACGGCCGTGGGCGAAGCGACGCACGACGTCGTAATAGACCGCGCGTGACACATGCAGTGCCTCACAGAGCGCCCTCGGAGAGGCGATGCGTCGGTTCGGTCCCAGGCGCATGCCGGCCCGGAAAGCCGCCTGCTCGGCGTTGCGCACGCCGTCCCGGTCTCCCCTGGCCATCGCGGTCGTCATGCGCCGCCGCGCGGCGCGCACGGTCTCGAGCGGGTCGCCGAGTGACGGATCGGGGCGTCGGAGCCGGGACCGGGCGGCCGCCGAACCGGGGGTGGGTTCGGGTCGGGGCACGTCCTCCGGCCAGCGCACGTCGGCGGGCCAGTGGTTGGAGAACCACTGGATCGCGCGATCCACTCGGCGGAAGGTGACTCGGCCTTCCGCGACGCGCGCGAAGAATGCGCCGTGTCCACCTGCCAGGCGTCCCACCGTGGAGAGTGCGAGTCCGCAGGAGTGACCGTACGTTTGTCCTATTCGGATCAATCGTTCGGTGGACATGCCCGTACCGTGTGGTAAATAGGCCACGAAGTCAAGATGTTGTGGGCAATAAGCCACCGTGCGAGTGCCGCCCAGTCGTGGCATATTTGCCACATGGATTCCTTTCGGGCCATCGTCGAGAAGGAACTGGCCCGGCGGGGCTCGTCGGCGATCCGGGAAGCACTGGCGGCCGGGCTGGGCCGCGATGCCATCCGGTCGGTGCTGCGCGGACGCACGCCGTCGGTCAACCGTGCCTACGAGATCTGCGAGGCGCTGGATCTGGAGTTCTACATCGGACCGCAACGAGCGCCGGCCGAGCCCGATGCACTTGGAGCCGTGCCAGCGCGCCCCTTGAGTCACATTCGGGATCGCCGGCTGGCGGAGGTATTGACGCTGATCGTCGCCCATTGGCAGGCGCTGGGGAACGAGTATGCGCGGTCGGACTTCGTGGCGCGGCTGTATGACCACGAACCCGGACTCAGGGACGCGGCCGACCGCCGCCGGGGACTGTACCACCCGCTTCCGAGCGAGGCGCTCGAAGCCGTTGCCGAGCACCTGCAGGGTCTCGGCAACGCCGCCCCGGACCCGGGTATCGATCCCTCGCAACTCAAGGCGTCGCTGCGCGAGCTGGGGGTCGATCCGGAACACCCGATCCATGCCGAGCTGGAGCGATTGGACGGGGAGCAGTCCCACGCGGTGATCTGCCAGGCGTTCCTGCGGGCCGGCGTCTGGCTGGATGTGCACATCCGCGGTCCGGGGGAGTCCCGACCCGTCGGCGCGCTGGAATGGCGGCGGCGCAACTATCGAGTGGTGTACAGCGCGGATCTCGCGCACGCCGGGGCCAGGCTCGAGAACGGCTGGGTCCTGATGCTGGGCGGAGACATCGACCGCCTGATCGCGGAGGGCCTCCTCACCGGCCAGGCAGGCGCCCGGCACATCCCGTGCGCAGATACCGTCCCCGATGCGCTCGTCGCCAGGCTCATCTGGGAACCCCCGACTCCGGAACCAGACGCCCCATAACCGTTGCAAGCGCCGCCAGGTTCCCCCTCCGTCGGTGCGCCCATGTCGTTGCGCGTGAAGCGCCAACTGCTGGCCCTGGCCGGACTACGACTTGCGGATCATCGACGGCAACGATCGGGAACTGCTCCCCGGTCAGGTGGGTGAAATCGTCGGCCGCGGCCCCTGCATGATGCGGGGTTACTGGAACCGGCCCGACGCCAACCAGGAGATCAAGTGGTTCTCGCAGGGCGGCGAGATGTTCCTGCGCACCGGTGATCTCGGCGCGATGGACACCGACGGCTACGTCACCCTGCGCGGCCTCACACCGTTGCAAACGCGGGGCGGACCATATATGTGGTCGCCCGCTTCGCCGAATTCGGCCTGCGGAACGCAGGCATCGGAGCACAGAAAAAGGGGCGCATCTCCTACGCAAAGAGCAGAGGATGTCGAAATGCGCCGGCGCCCAGGGGCGTGCGAAGCTCGACGACATGGCCACGCCCCGTTGCAAGCCGGTCGATGAAGAGAACGGATGAAGAGCATGAATGCTGCTACCACCTGACCTCCTGCCCTGTGCGCAGGGCCCGGTCGGGCAGCCATAACCGCGCGTCGAGGCGCAACGACTTGCAACGCCGCAGGCTGATCGACCGGATCAAGGCCCTGGCACGCTGTTTCGCGGTGGAGATCTTCGGTTACGCCATCATGGCCGACCACTTCCACATCGTGCTGCGCTACGACCCGAACGCACGCGAGTTCTGGACTGACGAGGAAGTGGCGTGGCGCTGGACGGACGCGTTTACGCCCAGGGAGAACGGTCGGGTTGACGAGTAGCGCAAAGCCCTGAAGTTCGCATTGCTCATGGAAGATGCCTCCGGCCTGGAACGAGCGCGCAGGACACTGGGATCCCTGTCCGATTTCATGCAGCACCTCGAGCATCCGATCACCGAACGAGCCCAGCTGGGGGACGGCGGCGATGCGCACTCTCTCGAACGGCGTCTCTACTCCGAGGCCCTGGTGAGCGAACAGGCCCTGCTTGCCGCGATGCTCCACGTGGATCTCCATACGCTACGGGCAGGAGAAGTGAAACGGTTGAGCCAGTGTCGCCACAGCTCGATTGGCGAGCGGCTCCAGGAGCGCGACGAAGAAGCGCTGGCCGCGCGTCTGGCCCCGTTGGCCTCGGGTCTGGAGGACCGCTGAACGACGCCCGAAGCACCGCTCAACCGCATGTCGCCCCTTCGACGCGTGTCCCGATCCGGCGAGCCGAGCGGGCCGCGATCCTTCGAGATGTCCCGTGCTTTTCCCGCCCTGCGGAGCCAGGTTCCGTCCTCCGCATCAGATTGCCACGCTGTAGCCGCTCGCCCCAGGTACCGGCCGTGCCGGAGACGTCCGGATCGCGCCCGGCACCCTTGCGCATGGCCGCGCGTGTCCGGGACGTGCCTTGTCGGGCCGCGCGGAGCGCGGCGCCGTTTGCGTTCTGTTCGGCCTCGGCTATGATCCCGACGCGTCCATGCAGGCGAATCAGATTCACTCTCCCGGAGCGCGGCAAGACCGCCGGACGGCCCACGCGTCCGGGCTGCGATGGGTTCTCGCCCTGGTCGATCGGAGGAGGCGCCGTTAGTCGTTCCGAGCCGCTACGCATCGGTATCGTGGCCGGGGAGTCGTCCGGAGACGCGCTCGGCAGCGGACTCATGCGCGCCATCGGTCGGCACGTGCCCGACGTGCAGTTCAGCGGGGTCGGCGGGGAGCGGATGCTGGCCGAGGGTCTGCACTGCCGGGCGGACATGTCGCGCCTGAACGTGAACGGCTTCGTCGACCCGCTCAAGAGGCTGCCTGACCTGCTTGGCATCCTGCGCGACCTCGCAACCCACTTTACAGAAACGCCGATGGACGCCGTGGTCGGCGTCGACTTCAACGTCTTCAACCTGCTGCTCGAGCGCCGCGTCAAGCGACGCGGCGTCCCCACCGCGCACTTCGTCAGTCCCTCGGTCTACGCGTGGCGCCCGGGCCGGGTGAAGCGTATCGGGCGCGCCACGGACGTGGTGATGGCGCTCTTTCCCTTCGAGCCGGCGCTCTACGAGAACCGTGGCGTACGCGCGGAGTTCGTGGGACATCCGTTCGCCGACGAAATCGATCCCGCCGACGGCGGCGGGGCGGGCCGGGCGGCCGCGCGCGCGGCGCTCGGCTTGCCGGCGGAGGAGACCGTCGTCGCCCTGATGCCGGGTAGCAGAATGTCGGAGATCGCGCTCCTCTGCGACACGTTCCTCGATACCGCCGTACGGCTGGCCGCGCAGCGCGGGTCGTGCGTGTTCGCGATTCCGTGCGCCAACGGACGGATCCGTGATGCGTTGCAGGATCGCCTGCGCCAGTATGCCGGCCTCGATGTTCGCCTCGTCCAGGGCCGGTCCCGCGAGGTGCTGGCCGCGGCCGACGGCGCTCTGGTGAAGTCCGGTACCGGAACGCTGGAGGCCATGCTGCTGCGGTGCCCGATGGTCGTCACCTACCGGCTCGGCGCGGTCACCTACCGGATCGTCAAGGCGCTCAAGCGCTCGCCATTCGTGGCGCTGCCGAACATCCTGAGCGGGCGCGCGCTCGTGCCGGAGTTGCTGCAGGACGATGCGCAGCCCGAGGCGCTGGCGGCAGCGCTGCTGAGCGAGATGACCCGGGCCGAACGCGAGCCGGACTATTTCGAGGAGTTCGAGCGGCAGCATGCCCATCTGCGTCGCGACGCGTCGGAGAGCGCAGCGCGCACCGTGCTGTCCCTGGTGTCGAGATGCTGACGCCCGCTGCGCGCGACGACTGGATCGTCATGGCTGCCGGAGATGCGGTCGTCGCCGGGGTCGACGAGGTCGGCCGGGGCCCCCTGGCGGGGCCGGTCATTGCAGCCGCGGTCATTCTCGAGGCGCGGCGCCCGATCGAAGGCATCGACGACTCGAAGCGGCTCTCGGCCAAGCGGCGCGAAGCCCTGGCGCCGGAAATCCGGGAACGGGCGCGGGCCTGGGCGCTCGGCCGGGCAGAGGTCGAGGAAATCGACCGGCTGAACATCCTGCGCGCCGCGCTGCTCGCGATGTACCGCGCGGTCGTGGCGCTGGTGGTGCCGCCGGACGTGGCCTACGTCGACGGCAACATCGCGCCGGCATTGCCGTGCGCAACCGTGACGGTGGTCGGCGGCGATGGCAAGCTCGCCGCGATCGGTGCAGCATCTATTCTCGCCAAGGTCGCGCGGGATGCGGAAATGCGGGCGCTGGCAGAGCACTATCAGGACTACGGCTTCGAGCGGCACAAGGG
Source organism: Candidatus Azotimanducaceae bacterium (assembly GCA_965206615.1). Classification (GTDB taxonomy): domain Bacteria; phylum Pseudomonadota; class Gammaproteobacteria; order Pseudomonadales; family Azotimanducaceae; genus VXNE01. Next base: position 3,647,211 of record CBDBKI010000005.1, on the reverse strand, counting down.
CTACGCCACCGCGGAGCACCTCGCTGCGCTCGAGCGCTGCGGGCCCACGCCGATACACCGTCGCAGCTTCGCCCCGGTGCGGAACTGGCTGGCCGCCGCCAGCGCTGCGGCGGACGTACAGATGGAGTTGGCGTGGTCATCGGGGGCATCGCGGCGCCGCAAGAGGTCGACGCCGGCGTCCGCACGCCGGCGTGGGGGGGCGCCGGCATGACCGCCTTCGTGCATCTCTCGGTCCACACCGAATACTCCATCGCGGACGGCCTGATCCGGGTTCCCCAACTCGTGAAACGTGTGGCGGCACTCGGGATGCCGGCGGTGGCGGTGACCGATCGCGGCAACCTCTTCGGTCTGGTGAAGTTCTACGAGGCGTGCCAGGCCGCGGGGATCAAGCCCATCGTCGGCGCGGACATGCGGTATCGGAGCGCGGATGGCGACGGGGAGGTCGATCGCTGCCTGCTCCTCGCGGCGACCGATGCGGGCTATGCGCATCTGCTGAAGCTGATTTCACGCGCCCACGTGGGCCAGGGTAGCGGCGTGGTCGACCGGGAGTCCATCTTCGCAGCGGCCGGCGGGCTGATCGCGCTCTCCGGCGCGGCTGACGGCGACATCGGCCGGGCGCTCCTCGCCGGCAGCCCCGAGCGCGGCGCGCGGCTCGCCGACGACTGGCGGCGCGTGTTTGGCGACCGCTTCTATCTCGAGGTGCGGCGTACGGGGCGTGCAGACGAGGATCGCTACCTGGCCGAGGCGGTAGACCTCGCGGTGCGGCGGTCCGTCCCGGTGGTGGCCACCAACGACGTCTGCTTCCTGGACCCGGACGACTTCGAAGCGCACGAGACGCGCGTCTGCATCCAGCAGGGTCGCACCCTCGACGATCCCCGCCGGCCGCGCCTCTACAGCGCGCAGCAGCATCTGCGCAGCGCCGATGCCATGGCGGAACTGTTCGCCGACCTGCCGGAGGCGCTCGAGAATGCCGTCGAGATCGCCCTGCGCTGCAATCTCGACCTCAAGCTCGGCACCTACCACCTGCCGGACTATCCGGTCCCGGCCGACGTCTCGCTGGAGGAGCACCTCGACGGCTCGGCCGCCGCGGGACTCGATGCGAAACTCGCGTCCCTCGGGGAGGTGGACGAAGCGACCTACCGCGAGCGACTGAACTACGAACTCGGCGTCATCCGGCAGATGGGCTTTGCCGGGTATTACCTCATCGTGGCCGAGTTCGTGACCTGGGCGAAGGAACACGGGGTGCCCGTCGGTCCCGGGCGCGGCTCCGGCTCCGGGTCGCTCGTCGCCTGGGCCCTCGGCATCACCAATGTCGATCCGATCGCCTACGAACTGATCTTCGAGCGCTTCCTGAACCCGGAGCGGGTCTCGATGCCGGACTTCGACATCGACTTCTGCATGGTGGGACGGGACTCCGTCATCCACCACGTCGCGGATCGTTACGGCCGCGACGCCGTGAGCCAGATCGTGACGTTCGGCACGATGGCCGCCAAAGCCGTGGTGCGGGACGTGACGCGCGTACAGGCCAAGCCCTACGGCCTCGGCGACAGGATCGCCAAGATGATCCCGTTCGAAGTAGGCATGACGCTTGCCGCGGCCGTTGCGCGCGAGCCCGATCTCAAGCAGTTCATCGAAGAGAACGACGATGCCGCGGAGATCGTGGACATGGCCTATCGGCTCGAGGGCATCGTGCGCAACGTCGGCCGGCACGCCGGCGGCGTGGTGATCGCCCCCTCGGCGCTGACCGACTTCGTGCCGCTGTACGCCGATGACTCGAGCGGCGGCGCGGTCTCGCAGTTCGACAAGGACGATGTCGAGCGCGTCGGGCTCGTGAAGTTCGACTTCCTCGGACTCAAGACGCTGACCATCATCGACTGGGCGATACGGGCCGTGAACGAGCGCCGTGCACGGGCGGGCGAGGCGCCGGTCGACATCGATGCCATTCCGCTCGACGATCCGGCCACCTATGCGTTGCTCCGCAGCGGCGAGACCACCGCCGTCTTCCAGCTCGAGTCCACCGGCATGAAGGACCTCATCCGGAACCTCAGTCCGGACAACATCAACGACGTCATCGCCCTCGTGGCGCTCTATCGCCCGGGGCCCATGCAGTCCGGCGCGACGACGGAATACGTCGAGCGCAAGCATGGCAGGGCGCGGGTGGAATTCCCTCATCCGCTCCTCGAGCCGGCCCTCAAGGGAACCTACGGGGTCATGCTGTACCAGGAACAGGTCATGAGCGCCGCCCAGTCCCTGGCCGGATTCACGCTCGGCCAGGCGGACCTGCTGCGCCGCGCGATGGGCAAGAAGAAGCCGGACGAGATGGCGCGCGTGCGGTCGCAGTACATGGACGGGGTCCGTGCGCAGGGCATCGACCCCGACATTGCGAGCGGCATCTTCGACCAGATGGAGAAATTCGCGGGCTACGCCTTCGTCAAGGGCCACGCGACGACGTACGGCATCGTCAGTTTCCAGACCGCGTGGCTGAAGACGCACTATCCCGCCGAGTTCATGGCCGCCGTGCTGTCCGCGGACATGCGCAACATCGACAAGGTCGTGACGCTGGTCGACGAGGTGCGTCGCATGGGTCTGCGGCTGTTGCCGCCGGACGTGAACCGCAGCGCATACCGGTTCTCCGCGGCGCCGGTCGAAGCGGCGGGTGCCGCCTCCGCTGCGCCACCGCGCCCGGGGATCCTGTACGGGCTCGGCGCGGTGCGGGAGGTCGGGGAGGGGCCCGTCGAGGCGATCGTCGCGGAGCGGACGGCGCGCGGTCCGTTTCGCGACCTGCGTGACTTCTGCGCGCGCATCGATGGGCGCGCCGGCAAGCGCGTTGTCGAGGCCCTCATCCGCGCCGGCGCGATGGATTGCTTCGCCATGGACGGCGAGGAGGTCGACGCGACGCGGGCGCGGTTGGCGACGGAAGCCCCGGCCGCGCTGCAGGGCGCGGAGCAGGCCGCGCGGAACGCCGAGCTCGGCATGCACGACATGTTCGGCGGCGTCGCCAGCCAGACCGGTGGACGGGCGGACCGCAGGGTACCGCCCTGGAGCCGGCGCGAGCGCCTCGGGGCGGAGAAGGACACGCTCGGCCTCTACCTGACGGGTCACCCCATCGACGACTATGTCGAGGAACTGCGCGGCTTCACCCCGCAACGGATCGCGGATCTCACCATCGGTCGGCGCCGCCAGACCGTCGCCGGCCTGGTGGTCTCCCAGCGCACGCGCGGCGGCGCCAACGGTAGTGCCATGGCGTTTGCGGTGCTCGACGACAAGAGCGCCCGCATCGAGGTCAGCGTGTTCGGCGACACGTTCCGGGAGCATCGGGGCAAGCTCTACAAGGATGCCATCGTGGTCGTCGAGGGCACGGTCCAGCAGGACGACTTCTCCGGCCAGCGGTTGCGCGCGGACGCGATCTACACGGTCGCGGAGGCGCGCGCGCGGTTTGCCCAGTGCCTGGAGATCTCTCTCGGACAGGCCGCGCCCGATGCCGAGTTCGGCCACCGGCTGCAGCACGTCCTGGAGTCGCATCGGGATCCCGCGTCGAACGGCGGGGGATGTCCGGTCTCGGTGATCTGCCGCTGCAACGGCGCCAGCGGCCGCGTGCGGCTCGGCGAGGGCTGGCGCGTGGTGCCAACCGACGATCTGCTGCGGGGCCTCGCCGAGGCCTTCGGACCGGATCGGGTCCGGCTCGTGTATCGGGCCGGCTGACGGCTGCGTCCGCGCGCGCGGCATCGATGGACATCCGCGAAGCCGTTGCCGGGGTGCCAATTGGCGTGCCGCTGGCCGTGGCGTTGAGCGGCGGCCTCGACTCCACGGTGCTGCTGCATGCCGTGGCGACCCTCGTGGTACCCGACAGGTTGCGCGGCATCCACATCAATCATGGGCTGCAGCCGGAGGCGTGTACGTGGGAGCGCCACTGCGGTGCCTTCGCGGCCACGCTCGGGGTGCCGTTTCACGCCCTGCGGCGGCCGCCGCGTCCGGGCAATGTGGAGGCGGGTGCGCGCCGCGCCCGGTATGGGGTCTGGCGCACCGCGCTCGCGGCCGGCGAAGTCCTGTTGCTCGCGCACCACGCCGACGACCAGGCCGAGACGGTGCTCTGGCAGGCGGCGACCGGGCGCGCGCCGATCGGCATGCCGCGCGAACGTCCGCTGGGCGCGGGACGGCTGTGTCGTCCCTTCCTGGGCGTGCGCAGGGAGGCGCTCGGCGAATACGCCGCCGAGCACCGGCTGCACTGGGTGGAGGACCCGAGCAACGCGGATCTCGCCTACGACCGCAACTACATTCGCCACCAGATCCTGCCGCGGCTCGAGGCGCGCTTTCCGGGCGCTGCAGCGAGGCTCGCGGCGCGGGCCGGTGACTGGGTCGTCCGCCCGGCCGGCGCACCCGTCGCCGTCGCGGGGCTCGGCAAGGCCGCCCTGCGCGACTGGCTGGGGGCCGCGGTGTCCGATCGAGGCATCGAGGAGATGCTGCGCCAGGCACGCGCACGTCCGGGGGCCAGTCCGGCCATCCGGCTTCGGGACGGTCGCACTGTGCGTCGGCATGGGGGCTTTCTGCACCTGGTGGAGCCCGATGCATCCGCCCGGGAGCAGGACCCGCCGCTGCAGGTGCGCGCTGGCTGCGCGGCCACCTTCGGGCAGGGCACTCTGGCGTGGCGGCGCGCGGGACGGGGATTGCCCGATGCCACCACCTGGACGGTTGGATACAGACGCGGCGGCGAGTGCATCGCTCCGGCCGGCCGCGGCGTGACGAAGACGCTCAAGGCGCTGTTCCAGGAAGCCGGCGTGCCACCCTGGCGACGGTCGGCGTGGCCGCTGCTCTTCGAGGGCGATGCACTCGTGGCGGTGCCCGGCATCGCCGTGTCCGGGACGCGTGCGGTCGACGGGGGCTGGTGGCCCTGCTGGCAACCCGCTCCCGGTGGGGGTCCGGGCTGAGCAACGTAGCCGCAGGGGTCGTCGATGCCCGGCCGCACGGCCGGTCGCCGTTCGTCTTTGACCTGCGCGCCGTCGGCCTGTTCCGCATCCTGCTGGCGCTGACGATCCTCGCCGACCAGTGCATTCGCCTGGGGGACTGGCATGCGTTCCACTCGGCGGCCGGCGTGATCTCCGCGGCGGACTCGCGCGCCTGGGAGAGCCCGTGGGTCTGGTCCGTGTACTGGCTCTCCGACGGAGCGCTTCTGCCGTACGTGCTCGAGGTGCTGCGCTTCCTCGTGAGCCTGACGTTGCTCCTCGGCATTCGCTCGCGACTGTCCGCCTTCGTGCTGTTCGTGCTGCTGGCGTCCCTGACGGCGCGCAATCCGCTGCTGCTGCAGGGCGGGGACAAGACCCTGGTGGTGATGGCCTTCTTCGCAGCCTTCCTGCCGCTCGGACAGCGTTACTCGTTGACCGCACAGTGGTTCGGCCCCCGCCCGCAGACCGCGTACCGGTCCATGGCGACCGCGGCCTACGCGATCCAGGTCCTGCTGGTCTGGTTCATGGCCGGCATCCTCAAGACCGGCGAACAGTGGTGGAGCGACGGAACGGCGGTCTCCATGGCGCTGCACCTCGAGGCCTTCACCACCGAGTTCGCGCGGCACTGGCGCCACTGGGACTGGCTCGTCGGGCCGCTGACGCTGGTCGTGTTCTGGATGGAGTGCCTGGGGCCGCTCCTGATGCTCGTGCCGGCTCTCTGGTGTCGCGTGATCGGACTGGTGGCGCTGGTCGGCCTCGAGATCGGCATCTGGCTGAGCCTCGAGGTGGGCCTGTTCCCGTTCATTTCGCTGGTGTCCATCGTCCCGCTCGTCCCGACCCGGGTGGTCGACGCGCTGGCCCGGTGGCACGCCGCGAAGGCCGATCCGAAGGGCTCCGATCTCGTGCTGTTCTTCGACCGCGAATGCCGCTTCTGTGCGTTCGCGTGCCGGTTCCTGCTGGCGTGCTGCGGCATTCGCGGCGCCGCGCTGCGCGAGGCGCAATCGGACCCGGTCGCGGCCCGTATCCTCGAGGACAGCTTCGCGTGGTCGGTCGCGGAGCCGGCGGACGGCTCGCCGGGGTCGGCGCCGCGGTACCGCCGGGGCTGGGATGCGGTGCTGGTCGTGGTGCAGCGTTCTGCGCGTCCCTGGCTTCGGAAGGTGCTGCCCGGACCGGCGGCGGGGGAGCGCGTGTATGCCTGGATCGGCAACCACCGGGGCGCGATCGGCGCGACGGGTGGGATGCTGTTCGGGCGGGGCGACGCGCGTGGCGTGCACGGTACTCTCGGCCGGCTCTTCGTGGCGTCGGCGTTGGTCCTCGTGCTGGCGTGGAACGCGGCGACCTATCCCCCGTTGCGCGAGTGGCGGGACTTCCGTCCCTGGTTGGCGCCCCTGGTGTACTCCCTCAACCTCGCCCAGTACTGGAGCATGTTCGCACCCTATCCCTACCTGAACGACTACTGGCACATCCTGCCGGCCCTCTCGCGCGAGGGCGTTCGGGTCCACCTGCTGAGCGGCCGGCCGGTGTCCTTCGAGGTGCCGCCGGACGGCCCGGATCACTACGGCGGCTACCGCTGGCGCAAGACGGTGTTCCGGTCGCTGGAACGCGACGAGATCGACCGGGTGTTCCGTTATTTCTGCCGCACCGGAGAGTGGACGGCGTTCGATCTCTGGGAACTCAGCCGGCCGAACCTCGGCACGGCGGCCACGGCCGATGTGCCCTACGAGGCCTTCCGCCAGGGCAGGTGGCAGTGCGATGACGTCGACGAGGATGTGGTCGAGGCGTTTCGCTCCGAGGTGGACGCGATGATGGAACCGTACCTTCCCGATGCCTGACGCGCTTCGTCCCGGCATCGCAAACCCCGCGCGCGGGTCTCGCGAGGTCGCCCGTCGGCGCACTGTGCGTGCAGTTGAGTTTGAGCTTGGAGGGACGTTTTGCTAAGGTGCAATTCCATCTTGCAGCACGCGCGGGCGCTCGCTGCCAGGAGTGCGGAACCGTTACGGTGGTTGGCCAAGGTGGGGCGTTGACACATTACATTTTCGTCACCGGCGGGGTTGCCTCCTCGCTCGGCAAAGGCATCCTCACCGCATCCCTTGCGGCGATCCTTGAAGCCCGTCAAGTCAAGGTCAACGTGTTGAAAATGGATCCCTACATCAACGTGGATCCCGGCACCATGAGCCCCTTCCAGCACGGCGAGGTGTTCGTCACCGCCGACGGCGCGGAGACCGATCTCGACCTCGGCCACTACGAGCGTTTCAGCCGGGCGCGGATGTACAAGCGCAACAATTTCACCACCGGCAGCGTCTATGCGGAAGTGATCAGGAAGGAGCGTCGCGGGGACTACCTCGGCGCCACGGTCCAGGTCATTCCGCACATCACCGACGAGATCAAGCGCCGCATCCTGGACGTGGGCGAGGGTTTCGACGTGGTGCTCATCGAGGTGGGCGGTACCGTGGGCGATATCGAGTCGTTGCCGTTTCTGGAGGCGACGCGGCAACTGCGACTGGAGATCGGCGCCTCGCACACGCTCTTCATTCACCTGACGCTCGTGCCCTACCTGAGCGCGGCCGGCGAGATCAAGACCAAGCCGACGCAGCACTCCGTCAAGGAAATGCGCTCGATCGGCCTGCAGCCTGACATCCTCGTCTGTCGCTCGGAGCGGTCGATCCCGCAGTCCGCCCGCGAGAAGATCGCGCTTTTCACCAACGTGGAGCAGCGTGCGGTGATTTCCTTCGAGGACCTCGACGCCATCTACGAAGGGCCGCTGAAGCTGCACGCCGAACATCTCGACCAGATCGTCGCGGAGAAGCTCGCTTTGCGCTGTGGACAGGCGGACCTCTCCGAGTGGGAGCGGGTCGTGCAGGACCTGACCCATCCCGAGCGCACCACGCGCATCGCCATCGTCGGCAAGTACCTCGAGCTCCCCGACGCCTACAAGTCCCTGTCCGAAGCCCTGACCCACGCCGGCATCCAGACGCGCACGGACGTCGACATCCAGTACATCGATGCGGAGGTCATCGAGGAGCACGGCACGGGCATCCTGAGCGACGTGCACGCGATCCTCGTCCCCGGCGGTTTCGGCGAGCGCGGCTTCGAGGGCAAGATCGCGGCGGCCGGCTACGCGCGCGAGAACGACGTTCCCTATCTCGGCATCTGCTACGGGCTGCACGCGGCCGTCATCGACTTCGCCCGCAACGTCGCGGGCATCGACGGGGCGCATTCGACCGAGATAGAACCGGGCGCCGCGCATCCGGTCATCGGGCTTGTTTCCGAGTGGCAGGACCGATCGGGCGCCACCGAGCGCCGCGACGGGAACGAGGACATGGGCGGCACGATGCGCCTCGGCGAGCAGGCGTGCGAACTCGGCGGCGATTCGCTGGCGAGGAAGCTCTACGGCGCCGACGTGATCAGCGAACGGCACCGCCACCGCTACGAAGTGAACGACGCGTACGTTCCGCGATTCGAACAGCTGGGGCTGCGCGTCGCCGGCCGGAGCGCCGACGACGGTCTCGTCGAGATCGTCGAGTTGCCGGGGAACGACTGGTTCCTCGCCTGCCAGTTCCACCCGGAGTTCACGTCCTCGCCGCGCGACGGCCACCCGCTCTTCACGGGCTTTATCGCGGCGGCGAACCGGCATGCCGACGTGTGTGCGGAGCCCGCGATACGCCACGCCGTAACGCCGTCGTGAAGCTCGCGGGCTTCGAAGTCGGGAACCGCTTGCCGATCTTCCTGATCGCCGGCCCGTGCGTGATCGAAAGCGAGGCGCTTGCGCTCGAGACCTCGTCGCGCCTGAAGGAGATCGCGGGAGCGCTCGATCTGCCGTTCGTCTACAAGAGTTCCTTCGACAAGGCCAACCGCTCCTCGCACGCGAGCTACCGCGGTCCGGGACTCGCCGAGGGCTTGCGCATCCTCGAGCGGGTGCGGGACGAAGTCGGCGTCCCGGTCCTGACCGACGTGCACGAGGACACGCCCCTCGACGAGGTGGCGGACGTGATCTCCGTGCTGCAGACCCCGGCGTTCCTGTGTCGCCAGACGAACTTCATTCGCAACGTGTGCGCGCTGAACAAGCCCGTGAACATCAAGAAAGGCCAGTTCCTCGCCCCGGGGGACATGCGCCACGTGGTCGACAAGGCCCGCTCGACCGGCAACGACGACATCATGGTGTGCGAACGGGGCGCGAGCTTCGGTTACAACAACCTCGTCTCGGACATGCGCTCCCTTGCCATCCTGCGCGAGACGGGCTGTCCGGTGGTGTACGACGCCACCCATTCCGTGCAGATGCCCGGGGGACAGGGCGCCACGTCCGGCGGCCAGCGGGAAATGGTCCCGGTGCTGGCTCGCGCCGCCGTTGCCGCCGGGGTCGCCGGCATCTTCATGGAGACGCATCCGCGCCCCGAGGAAGCCCTCTCGGACGGTCCGAACTCCTGGCCGCTCGACCGCATGGCCGAGTTGCTCGAGGGCCTCGTGGCGATCGACCGGGTGGTCAAGGCGCGCGCGTATCTCGAGGGCGACGGGGACACATCGTGAGCATCGTCGAGACGATCGTCGCGCGGGAGGCGCTCGATTCCCGGGGCAACCCGACGGTGCAGGCCGAGGTGGTGCTGCGCGGCGGCGCCCGCGGCAGCGCACTGGCGCCCTCCGGCGCCTCCACCGGGTCCCGTGAGGCGCTCGAGTTGCGCGACGGGGATCCGTCCCGTTACGGCGGCAAGGGCGTGTTGCGGGCGGTAGGCGGGATCGTGCGGGACATCGCGCCGGCGCTGCGCGGTGTCGAAGCGGCGGATCAGGAACGGCTCGACCGGACGATGATCGCCGTCGACGGGACGGACAACAAATCGCGTCTCGGTGCGAATGCCATCCTGGCTGTGTCGCTGGCGGCCGCGAAAGCGGCCGCGGCGGACCGCGGCATCCCCCTGTTCCGGCACATTCAGGAACTCCACGGCAGCGCGGACGACGCGGTTCGCATGCCCGTGCCGATGATGAATATCCTGAACGGCGGCGAGCACGCCGACAACAACGTGGACATCCAGGAGTTCATGGTACAGCCCGTGGCCGCGCCGACGTTCCGGGAAGCGGTCCGTTGCGGCGTCGAAGTGTTCCATGCGCTGAAGGCGGTGCTCCGCGAGGCGGGCCTCTCCACCGCAGTGGGCGACGAGGGCGGCTTCGCGCCGGACCTGCCGTCCAACGCCGCGGCGCTCGACATGATCTCGACCGCGGTCGGTCGTGCCGGGTACGACCTCGGGCGCGACGTGTTCCTGGCGCTCGACTGCGCGGCATCGGAGTTCTGCGAGGCAGGCCGGTACGTGCTGGCCGGTGAAGGCAGGACGTTCACCGGGGCGGACTTCCGGGCCTGGCTCGCGGCCCTGGTGGAGCGCCACCCGATCGCCTCCATCGAGGATGGTCTCGATGAGGACGACTGGGACGGCTGGACGCAGCTCACGCGCGAACTCGGGGAGCGCGTGCAGCTGGTGGGAGACGATCTCTTCGTCACCAACACGACCTTTCTCGGGCGCGGCATCGAGTCGGGCGCCGCCAACGCGATCCTCGTCAAGCTGAACCAGATCGGCACGCTCTGGGAGACGCTCGAGACCGTGCGCATGGCCCATGCCCACGGCTACGCCACCGTGATCTCGCACCGCTCCGGAGAGACCGAGGACACGACGATCGCGGACCTCGCCGTCGGCACCGGCGCCGGCCAGATCAAGACCGGCAGCCTGAGCCGCTCGGACCGGGTCGCCAAGTACAACCGGCTGCTGTGCATCGAAGAGCTGCTTGGCGAATGCGCATCGTACCGGGGCATGGCGGAACTGCGGCGCGGCTCGGGGACCGGATGATGCGCTTCGTGTTCCTCGCGCTCGGTCTCCTCGTCGTCGCGGCCCTGCAGTACCGTTATTGGTACGGGGACTCCGGATATTTCGCGTCCGCCGCGCTTGCCAATGCCATCGAGCGGGAGCAACGGCTCAACGAGCGGCTCGAACAGCGCAACCGCGTACTCGCCGCCGAGGTGACGGCGCTGCGGTCGGGGCTCGAAGCGGTCGAGGCGCGTGCACGCACGGACCTCGGCATGGTGGTCGAAGGAGAGACGTTCTACCTCGTCGTCGACGAGGACGGCGTCAACGAAGGCTCCGCATCGGCGTTCCGCCGGTGAACGCCTGGCCCGCCACCTGGCCCCGGTCGGACACCGGGGCGTCTGCCGTCACCGGTGTGCTGCGCACGGCCTGCGAGGACTTCGAGGTGGCGGAGTCGCTCGGGTTCGAACCGACGGGCGCCGGCGAGCACCTCTACGTGCACGTCGCGAAGCGTGGCGTGACGACGGGGGAGGTGCAGCGCCGCCTCGCCGCGGCGTCGGGGGTGCCGCGCGCCGACGTCTCCTACGCCGGCATGAAGGACCGGTACGCAGTGGCCCGCCAGTGGTTCAGCGTGCGGTGCCCGCGTCACGAGGTGGAGTCGCTGGGCGAGGAAGTGCGCATCCTGTGCGCGCAACGCCATGCGCGCAAGCTGCGCCGGGGAGAGCTCCGGTCGAACCGGTTCCGCATTCGCATACGCGGGCTGTCGGGGGATGCCGCAGCGCATCTCGAGCGCGTCCGGCGCCACGGGGCGCCCAACTACTTCGGCGCCCAGCGGTTCGGGACGGATGGCGGCAACGTGGCGGCCGCCCGTCGATGGATCCGGGACGGGCGGCCGCGCGTACCGCGTTTCACCCGCTCGCTCTACCTGTCGAGCCTGCGCAGCTTCCTGTTCAACGAGGTGCTGGGGCGACGGGTCGCCGACGGCACGTGGCGGGCGACGCTTGCCGGCGAGGCGCTCGTGGACGGCGCACCGTCCGGCCCGCTCTGGGGACGGGGACGTAGCCAGGCCACCGACGCGGCGCTGGCGCTCGAGTCGAGCGTGGTGGAAGCGTACCCGGACATCTCCGATGCCCTGGAGCACGTCGGTCTGCGCTTCGAGCGACGGGCGTTGGCCGTCGTCCCGAGCGACCTGTCCTGGTCCGCCGAGGGCGAGACGCTCACCGTCGAGTTCACGCTCGGGAAGGGCGCGTACGCCACGAGCGTGTTGCGCGAAGTGGGCGACTTCCCGGACGCGCTGCCGCACGCCCGCGCCGGGGAGGTTGGTCCTGGTGCGGACCGGAGGGACCCGTGACGGGGGAGCACCCACCGCTCGGCGTGTTCGTGCGCGGCGTCGCCATGGGCATCGTGGAAGTGATTCCCGGCGTCTCCGGCGGCACCATCGCCTTCATCACGGGCATCTACGAGCGCTTGCTCGGCGCGCTCGCGAGCTTGTCCTTCGGCTCGCTACGAGCAATCACCCGGGGCGGCGCCGGCGCGGCTGGCCGGCTCCAGCACCTCGCCTTCCTCGCCGTCCTGGGACTTGGCATGGCCCTGGGCTACCTGGTGACGGCGCGCGTCATCGGATTTCTGCTCGACCACCACGGGCTGGTGGTGTGGGGTTTCTTCTTCGGCCTGATCGCAGGGTCGGTCTTGCACCTCGGGCGGCAGCTCGGTGTGCGCTTCGCGGCCACGTTCGGGCTCGTGGGATTGGCGGGCGGGCTGTTGCTCGCCTCGCTTGCCGCGACGCAGGCCGACGCGAGCTACGTGCGGTTTTTCGTCGGTGGCGCGCTGGCGGTGGGGGCATGGATGCTGCCGGGTGTCTCGGGCGCGTTCGTCCTGCTGCTGCTCGGCCTCTATGAACCGTTTGTGGGCGCGGTCAACGGCCTGCGCGTGGACATTCTCGCGGCCGCCGGGGCGGGCATGGCCGGAGGACTGTTGCTCTTCGCCAAGGGCGTCTCCTGGCTGCTGCGCCGTTTCCGGCGCGCGGTACTCGCCTTCCTGACGGGCCTGATGTCCGGCTCGCTGCTGCGGCTGTGGCCGTGGCGTGCGGACGATACACTGCTCGCGCCAGCGGGCTACCGGCTCGCGACCGGAGACGACCCGATGGTGTGGGCGGTGGCGCTGGCCGCACTCGTGGGGCTCGGCTGTACGGGATTGGTCTTGAGGAGTGGACGCACTGCACACGATTGAAAGGGGAGGCTGCCGGGCCGGTCGTACCGTGCGTGGGACGGACACGCTCCAGAGCCGGCCGCGGCCGCCATGGCTGTCGGCGGTCGCGCGGTGTGCGCTCGTGGCGCTTGCGCTCGCGCTGGCCGCCGGTTGCGCGACCGCGACGGTGCAGGCCCCGGTGGTCGAGCGTTCGACGCCGGTCGGCGATCCACCGCCTCCCACCTACGTCGTGCGGCCGCGGGACTCTCTGTACGCGATCGCCTGGCGCTTCGGCCTCGATTATGCGGCGGTGGCGCGGTGGAACGGTATCGGGCCGCCCTACACGATCCATCCCGGCCAGACCCTCGCGCTGAGGGCGACGCGGCGGCAGACTCCCACGGAGGTGCCCTCCAGCGCGGCGCAGACGCCGGCGCAGTCAGGCGAGGCGCCGCCGAGCCGAGTCACGACAGACCGGCCCGCGGCGCCGCCGACACGGCCCGCACCGACGACGACGGCGACGGCCACGCAAAGGCCGCGTCCGGCCCCGGCCAAACCCGTTGTACAGGCGCCGCCGCCGGCGCCGGTCCGCCCGGCCAAACCGCCGCCACCGTCTCCTGCCGCCGAATCCGGGCCCGAAGTCGGGCCCGAAATCGGGCCCGCACCGGCGCCGAAACCGGCCGCCACGGCTTCCGACGGGCGCTGGCGGTGGCCAGTGGACGCCCGCCCGGAAAATGGCTTCGGGGGTGGCAATACGGGTGTGGACTTCGCGGTGCCGGCGGGGCAGGCGGTGGTGGCGGCCGGTCCGGGGAAGGTGGTCTATGCAGGCCCGGGCCTGGCGGGCTTCCGGCATCTGGTGATCGTCGAACACGGTGGCGGCTATCTGTCCGCCTACAGTCTCAATGCGGACCCGGTCGTCGCCGAAGGGAAGAATCTCGCGTCGGGTGCGAGGCTGGCCGCCGTTGGCGGAGCGGGCGCCGTGGATCGGCGCCTGCATTTCGAAATCCGCCGGAACGGGTCGCCCGTCGATCCCGGCAGTGTGATCGGACGCTTGTAGGGACGGGCTTGTCCCGTCCCGGCGCGACCTGCGGTCGCGTTGCAGTTTCGCTGGCGCGAAACTGCGCGTTGACGACGAGGTTCCGCGACTTCCGGGCGCGGGCGACCACAAGGGTCGGGGACGGGCGACCACAAGGGTCGGGGACGGGCGACCACAAGGGTCGCCCCTACAACGACACCGCTCTTGGAGGGCCGGGAGGCTGTGGGGTGGCTACCGCTCGAGCAGCTCGCGCTTGTTGTCCACGTCGCGCCACTCGGCCTCGTCGTCGGGTGGGTCCTTGGCCTCGGTGATGTTCGGCCACACTTCGGCGAGTTCCGCGTTCAGGTCCATGAACTCCTGCTGATCCTCGGGCAACTCGTCCTCGGCGTAGATCGCTTCCACCGGGCATTCGGGCTCGCAGAGGGCGCAGTCGATGCACTCGTCCGGGTGGATGACGAGCATGTTGGGACCCTCGTAGAAGCAGTCGACAGGACACACCTCCACGCAGTCCGTGAGTTTGCACTTGATGCAGGCTTCGCCGATTACGAAAGTCATGGGTTTCCCGCGTTTCTTCCGGCCTGGATAGCGCTGTCACGGCGCCGCGACCCAAAGGCCATTGCATGTGTTCCTCGCGAACGGAAGCGGGTTCGCCCCCGTGCCCCGTGCGCCGGAATCCCTTCCCGGGCCGTGCATATCGGAGTCGCCGTGGGCGCGTTATTCTACAAGCGCGCGGCGGCGGATCAATCCCGCATTCCGGACAGGTGGGGGATGTCTCGGCCTCGTGTGCGTCTCGCCCGGCGCGCCGCGTGCGAACGCGGTGCCCGTGGTCTCCTATCCCCGGCGTCCGCTGAGTGCCTTCAGCTCGAAGATCAGGTCGAGCGCCGCGCGCGGCGTCAAGTCCTCCGGTTCCACCTCCGCGAGGCGTTCCCGGACCGCGTCGGGCGGCGGCGCGGACGCGGGCGGGGACCTCGGCGGCACGGGGGCGAACAGGCTGCCCTGGCGCGGATTGTCCGGCCCATGCCCGGACTCCAGTTGGGCGAGCCGTGCGCGCGCACTGGCGAGCACGGCGTCCGGCACGCCGGCCAGCTTGGCGACCTGCACTCCGTAACTCTGGCTGGCCGGGCCTTCCCGGACGACGTGCAGGAACACCACATCGCCAGCGTGCTCCGCCGCGTCGAGGTGCACGTTGGTGACGCCCGGCAACTCCTCGGACAGCACGGTCAGCTCGAAGTAATGCGTTGCGAACATCGTGAACGCACGCACGCGCGAGGCCAGGTAGGTGGCGGTCGCCCAGGCCAGCGCCAGGCCGTCGTAGGTGCTCGTGCCGCGGCCGATCTCGTCGAGCAGCACCAGGCTCTCCGGACTCGCGTTGTGCAGGATGTTCGCCGTCTCGGTCATCTCCACCATGAACGTCGAGCGGCCGCCGGTGAGGTCGTCGGAGGCGCCGATGCGCGTGAAGATGCGGTCGACAGGACCGATCCGCGCGGTGGCGGCGGGCACGAAGCAGCCCGTGTAGGCGAGCAGGGCGATCAGCGCCGTCTGGCGCATGTAGGTCGATTTGCCGCCCATGTTCGGTCCGGTGACGATGAGCATGCGGCGCGCATCGTCGAGATGGACGTCGTTCGGAACGAACGGGGCGTCTGATTCGGCTTCCACCACGAGGTGGCGGCCGTGCGATATCTCGATCCCCGGGGCATCGGTCAGCTCCGGCGCCACGAGGTTGAGCGTTTCGGAACGCTCGGCGAAGGCCGCCAGGACGTCGAGCACGCCGAGGGCCTCGGCCGCCACGCGCAGCGCCGGCCCGGATTCGTCGAGCTCGGCGAGCAGACGTTCGTAGAGCAACTTCTCGCGTTTCAGCGCCCGCGCCTGGCTGGTGAGGGCGGCGTCCTCGAACCGCTTGAGTTCCGGCGTGATGTAGCGTTCGGCGTTCTTCAGCGTCTGCCGGCGCACGTACTCCGGTGGCACGATATCGGCGGCTGCGCGGCCGACTTCGATGTAGTAGCCGTGTACGCGGTTGAAGCCTACCTTGAGCGAGGCGATCCCGGTCTGCTCGCGTTCGCGGACTTCGAGCTCCGCCAGGAATGCGCTGGCGTGCTCGGTGAGGTCGCGCAGACCGTCGAGCTCGGCGTCGTACCCCCGGGCGATGACCCCTCCGTCGCGGATGACCGCCGGGGGTTCGGTGACGAGCGCGACCTGGAGCAGCCCGGTCTCGGCGGTGAAGTCGGCGAGGTTCCCGAATCGGCCCGTGAGACCGGGCGCGTCGAGTTCCGCCACCCGCGTACGGATGTCCGGCAGGACGCCGAGTGCCGTGCGCAGCTTCGCGAGGTCGCGGGGGCTCGCGTTGCCGAGGGCGATGCGGGTCACGATGCGTTCGAGGTCACCTACCTTGCGCAGCGCGGGACCGAGATCTTCGAAGGCATGCGTGTCGAGCAGCGCGGCCACGGCGCGGTGGCGCTCGCGTACCTGGGGTTGATCTCGCAACGGAGCGTTGAGCCAAGTTCGCAGACGACGTGCGCCCATGGGTGTGTGTGTCCCGTTCAGGACGCCGTACAGCGTGCCGCGGGACGGCTGCGCGAGGCCGCCGTCGATACGCGTGTCGATTTCGAGGTTGCGCCGCGTGACGGCGTCGAGCAGGACGTGGCGGTCGCTCTCGGAGCGTGCGAGCGCGTCGATGTAGGCCAGCGGCTGACGTTGCGCGTCGCGGGCGTAGCGCAGGATGGCGGCGGCGGCGCCCACGGCCGGGGTACCCGCCGCGATGCCGAACCCGGTCAGGTCACGAACGCCGAAGTGCTCGCAGAGAAAGCGCTCGCCGAGTTCGAGGTCGAACTCGAGCGGTGGGCGCCGCTTCACCCGGTGCGGCAGGGCGATCTCCGCATCCTCCGCCACCAGGACCTCGGCCGCGCCGATGCGGTCCAGTTCGGCGGCCAGTTCGACGGCTTCGGGACAGTCGCGGATGCGGAACTCGCCGGAGGAGAGGTTCAGCCAGCCGAGGCCCCAGCCGTTGCCGTTCGCCACGATCCCCGCCAGCACGCTCTCGCGGTCCGCTTCGAGCAGTCCCTCCTCGGTGAGCGTGCCGGGCGTCACGATGCGCGTGACCCGGCGTTCCACCGGTCCCTTGCTGGCCGCGGGATCGCCGATCTGTTCGCAGATCGCGACCGTTCGTCCCATGCGCACGAGCTTCTGGAGGTAGCCGTCGACGCTGTGGTAAGGCACGCCGCACATCGGAATGGGCTGCCCGTTCGACTGTCCGCGGGCCGTCAGGGTGATGTCGAGAAGCCGCGACGCCTCTTCGGCGTCGTCGTGGAACAG
This sequence comes from Candidatus Azotimanducaceae bacterium, assembly GCA_965206615.1. Lineage (GTDB taxonomy): Bacteria > Pseudomonadota > Gammaproteobacteria > Pseudomonadales > Azotimanducaceae > VXNE01. The sequence goes on along the minus strand of CBDBKI010000005.1, from coordinate 3,629,959 downwards.
CTCGTAGAAGTCGCCCATCCGGTAGAACAGCAGGGCGTCGCTGTGCTCGGCCTTGATGCGCAGGTACTGGCGCATCATGGGTGTGTGCGAGGGGCTGTTCATCGGCCGAGTCAGATTGTAAGCGAAGGGCGCGAGATGCCGTGCGAATCCGTCCAATTGGGCGTACTTCGCAGACCCTTTGCGCTATCTTTGCCAAGCAGTCTTCCGTGCTGCGGCGCGGCTGACTCGTCCCATCCACGACGGGCCCGCGGCGGCGCGCATGGGCCGGGCAGGGCGCGCTTGGGGGCAGGGCGCGCAGGGGCGGGCAGGGCGCGCTTGGGGGCAGGGCGCGCAGGGGCCGGGCAGGAAACGGGTACTTGCAAGAATAACTGAACGTATATACAGTATTCGGCATCCGATTTTCGCGAGATGCGACATGCCGAAGACGCAGTGGGACCGGGACGGCAACCGGGGCAGCAACCAAGGCAGCGCCCGGGGCCGAGGCGGACGCCGACAGGCACTGGAGGACACAGACGACATGGGCAGGAAGGCGGGCAGAGACTCGGGGAGGAGTTCCGGGGGTGCTTCGGGAAGCTCTTCCGGAAAAGGAAGTTCTTCCGGAAGAGGAAGCTCTTCCGGAAAAGAAGGCGCCCTGAAGGCGGCGCTCAGGCAGATCGACCAGCAGTTCGGCAAGGGGTCGATGATGCGGCTCGGGGACCGCGAACAGGAAGCGATTCCTGCCATCTCCACCGGCTCCCTCGGCCTCGACATCGCGCTCGGGGTCGGCGGGCTGCCGCGGGGACGGGTCGTCGAGATCTACGGTCCCGAATCGTCCGGCAAGACGACGCTGACGCTGCAGGTGATCGCGGAGGCGCAGCGTGAAGGCGGCACCTGCGCCTTCATCGACGCGGAGCACGCCCTCGACCCCGTCTACGCGGAAGCGGTCGGGGTCGACACGGACAACCTGCTGGTCTCCCAACCGGACACCGGCGAGCAGGCGCTGGAGATCTGCGACATGATCGTGCGCTCCGGCGCCGTGGACGTCGTCGTCATCGACTCCGTCGCCGCGCTCACGCCGAAGGCGGAGATCGAGGGCGAGATGGGCGACATGCACGTCGGCCTGCAGGCGCGGCTCATGAGCCAGGCGCTGCGCAAGATGACCGCGAACATCAAGAACTCGAACACGCTGGTCATCTTCATCAACCAGATCCGCATGAAGATCGGCGTCATGTTCGGCTCCCCGGAAACGACCACCGGCGGGAACGCGTTGAAGTTCTACGCTTCGGTGCGGCTGGACATCCGCCGGATCGGCGCAGTCAAGGACGGCGACGAGGTCGTCGGCAACGAGACCCGCGTGAAGGTCCTCAAGAACAAGGTGGCGCCGCCGTTCAAGCAGGCGGAGTTCCAGATCCTCTACGGCCAGGGCATTCACCGCTCCGGGGAAATCGTCGATCTTGGCGTGAAACAGGGCATCGTCGACAAGTCCGGCGCCTGGTACAGCTACAACGGCCAGCGCATCGGCCAAGGGCGACGCAACGCAGCCGCGTTCCTGGACGGGGAAGAGACCACGCGCCGGGAGATCGAAACGCGCGTGCGGGCGGAGTTGCTGCCGCAACTCGGGCGGGCGCCGGATCCCGGCTCCGAGCCGGAATCCACGGAGGAGGGACAAGCCCCCCCGATCACGGCGGTAGCGGCGGTAGCGGCGGTAGATGACGCGGCGGAGCGTCGCTGACGCGATGCCGCCGGGCGGCGAGCCCCCGCGTCCAATGGATGCTGCGGAACTCTCCGCCCAGGCGATGCGCATGCTCGCGGTACGCGAACACTCCACCCGGGAGCTACGCCGCAAGCTGCGGCAACGCCGTGGGGAAGAAGCCGTCGTCGAGGCGGTGCTCGAGCGACTCACGGCGGACGGCATGCTCTCCGACGGGCGTTTTGTCGAGGCCTACGTCCGCAGCCGAATCGAGCGGGGGCAGGGGCCCATCAAGATCCGGGCAGGTCTGGTCGAGCGCGGGGTCTCGGGCGGGCTCGTAGAGGAAGCTCTGGATTTCGAGAGCGGCTTCTGGAACGCGCACGCGCAGGCGGTGCAGGCACGACGCTTTGGAAACGAGCCGCCGGCGGATGGGTCGGAATGGGCACGCCGCGCCCGCTTCCTCTGGGCGCGCGGCTTCCCGTCTGATGTCGTCTATCGAACGCTGGGCGAGCAGCCCGTATAATCCGCGCCCCTTTGCACGCTTGAGCCGGCAGTCATGCGGACGGCGGAGATCCGGTCCGCGTACCTGGAGTTTTTCGGTGCGCGTGGCCACAAGGTAGTACCTTCGAGCAGCCTGGTGCCGGGTAATGACCCGACGCTGCTGTTCACCAACGCCGGCATGGTGCAGTTCAAGGACGCCCTGACGGGCAGGGAGCGGCTCGACTACAGCCGCGCGGCCTCCTGCCAGCGCTGTGTGCGCGCCGGCGGCAAGCACAACGACCTCGAGAACGTCGGGCACACCGCACGCCATCACACGCTCTTCGAGATGCTCGGCAACTTCAGCTTCGGCGACTACTTCAAGGAAGAAGCGATCGCCTGGGCCTGGGAGTTCGTCGCGGACGTGCTCGGCTGGCCGCGCGAGCGGCTCTGGATCACCGTGCATCCGACCGACGAGGAGGCCCGCAAGCTCTGGATCGACAAGATCGGCGTGCCGGCGGAGCGGGTGGTGGACCACACCGACAACTTCTGGGCGATGGGCGACACCGGCCCCTGTGGACCCAATACCGAGATCTTCTACGACCAGGGCCCGGAGGTGGCGGGTGGCCCGCCCGGTACGCCGGAAGAGGACGGAGACCGCTTCCTCGAATTCTGGAACCTCGTGTTTCCACAGTTCGACCGTCAGCCGGACGGGGAGCTGGCACCGCTCGCGACGCCGGGTATCGATACGGGAATGGGCCTGGAGCGGACCGCGGCGATCGCGCAGGGCGTGTTGACCAACTTCGAAGCGGACATCTTTCGGCGCGTGATCGCCCAGGCGGGACGCATGGCGGGATTCCGGGACGAGGCGGACATGGTCGCGAACGTCTCGCTGCGTGTGATCGCGGACCACATTCGCGCGGCGGCGTTTCTCATTGCCGACGGCGTGCTGCCCGGCAACGAGGACCGCAACTACGTCCTGCGCAGGATCGTGCGGCGGGCGCTCCGGCATGGCCATCAACTGGACTTGCGCGAGCCGTTCTTCCACCGGCTGGTGGCGCCGCTGGCCGAAGAGATGGGCGAGGCCTACCCCTTGCTCGCCGAGCGGCGGGAGAGCATCGAGGCCGTGCTGCTCGGTGAAGAAGAACGCTTCGCCCGGACGCTCGACCGCGGCATGGTGCTCCTGGAGCGGACCATCGCCGATCTCTCCGGCGACACGATTGCTGGCGAGGTCGCCTTCGAGCTCTACGACACCTACGGATTCCCCGTGGACCTCACGGCCGATGTGGCCCGCGAGCGCGGACTGCACGTCGACATGCCCGCGTTCGAGACGGTGATGGAGGCCCAGCGGGCGCGCTCCCGAGAGGCCAGCCGCTTCGACGCGAGCGAGGAACAGCAGGTCCGCGTGGCATCCAACGTGCAGTTCGAGGGCTATACGGCCCTTGCGAACCCGGCCGCGGTCGTCGCGCTCTTTCGCACGGGGGACGGCGCCCTGGTGGAAACCGACCGCCTCGAAACCCCCGCATCCGGCCTGGTCGTGCTCGACCGGACGCCCTTCTACGCCGAAGCCGGGGGCCAGGTCGGCGACAGCGGCGAGATCGCGGCGGAGGGGATGCGATTCGAGGTGCAGGACACCACCCGTGGCGGCGGACAGCACCTGCATCGCGGCCAGGTCATCGACGGCGCCGTCGAGGTCGGTCAGGAAGTGCACGCCACCGTCGATGCCGTGCGGCGCGGGGACATCGTCCTCAATCATTCGGCGACGCACCTGTTGCACAAGGCGCTGCGCGACGAACTCGGCCCGCACGTCCAGCAGAAGGGATCGCTCGTCGCGCCCGATCGTCTCCGTTTCGACTTCTCCCACCCAGCGCCGGTGGACCAGGATGCCCTCCGTCGGATCGAGGGGGAGGTCAACGCGCGCATCCGGGAGAACACGTCGGCGACCACCGAGGTGATGCGCTTCGCGGAAGCCCTGGAGCGCGGTGCGGTGGCGCTCTTCGGCGAGAAGTACGGCGACGAGGTGCGCGTCCTGACGATGGGCGGCGGCTACTCGGTCGAGCTGTGCGGGGGCACGCACGTGCAGCGCACCGGCGACATCGGCTTCCTGCACATCGTCTCGGAGTCCGGCATCGCCGCCGGAGTGCGGCGCGTCGAGGCCATGACGGGTCGGGGCGCACTGGCGTGGCTCGCCGAGAGCGAACGGCTCCTGGCCGACGTGTCCCGCCTGGTGCGGGCCGGGCGCCACGAGCTCGCGGGCAAGGTGCACGTCCTGTCGGAACAGGCGAAGTCGCTGACGAAGGAACTCGAGGCGGCGAACACGAAGCTCGCGCAGTCCGAGGGGTCGAGCCTCGCGAGCCGGGCGGTGGAAGTGGACGGTGTGCGCGTGCTGGGCGCGGAGGTTCCGGGCGATGCGAAGACGCTCCTCACCACCCTCGACAGCCTCAAGGACAAGCTTGGCCGGGCCGTCATCGTGCTCGGCCAGGTGCAGGACGGCCGGGTGAGCCTCATCGCCGGCGTGACGAAGAACCTGACGGACCGCTTCCAGGCGGGTGAGGTCATCGGCTACGTGGGTGCGCAGGTGGGCGCACGCGGCGGCGGGCGGCCCGACATGGCACGCGCCGGCGGCGGCGACCGGCCGGAGGCCCTCGGGGATGCCCTCGCGTCCCTGCCGGGTTGGGTCGAGGCGCGGTCCGCCTGACCGGACCGGTCGCCATGCGGTACGTACACAAGTACGGAGGCACCTCCCTCGGGAGCCCGGAACGCATCCGCGCGGTCGCGGATCGTATCGCCGGCGCGCTGCGGGACGGTGACCGCGTGGTGGTGGTGGTCTCGGCCATGAGCGGCGAGACCAACCGGCTGGAACGGCTTGCCCGCGACGTGGTCGAACGCCCGACGCCGAGAGAGCGCGACGTGCTGCTGGCATCGGGCGAACAGGTGACGATCGCGCTGCTGGCGATGGCCCTCATCGAGCGGGGCCACCCGGCGAAGTCGTACCTGGGCTCGCAGGTGCGGATCTGTACGGACGCGGCGCACACGCGGGCGCGTATCGAGCACATCGACGTCGAGGCGCTCAACACCGATCTGGACGCCGGCATCACGCCGGTCGTCGCGGGATTCCAGGGCATCGATGCCGACGGCAACGTGACCACCCTCGGTCGGGGCGGTTCCGACACGACGGCCGTGGCTGTCGCCGCGGCGATTGGGGTCGACGAATGCCGCATCTACACCGACGTGGACGGCGTCTACACGGCGGACCCGCGCATCGTCGACGACGCGAGGCGGCTCTCCGTCGTGACCTTCGAGGAAATGCTGGAACTCGCGAGCCTCGGCTCCAAGGTGCTCCACCCACGCTCGGTGGAGTTCGCGGGCAAGTACGCGGTGCCCCTGCGGGTGATGTCGAGTTTCGACGACGGCCCGGGCACGCTCATCACGACGGAGGAACAGGGTATGGAACAGCCGATCGTCTCGGGCATCGCCTACTCGCGCGACGAGGCGAAGCTCACGCTACTCGGCGTACCCGATATCCCCGGCGCCGCTTCCCGCATCCTCGGCCCCATCGGCAAGGCGGGCATCGAGGTCGACATGATCGTGCAGAACGTCGGTGCCGACGGCTCGGCCGACTTCACCTTCACGGTCAAGCGCGAGGACTACGTCCGGGTCCTCGAGATGCTCGAGGCGCAGCAGGCGGAACTCGGCGTGCGCGGCGTGGAAGGCGACAACCGTATCGTCAAGGTATCCGTGGTCGGCGTCGGCATGCGCTCGCACGCGGGCGTCGCAACCCGCATGTTCGATGCGCTCGCCGCGGAGAACATCAACATCCGCATGATCTCCACCTCGGAGATCAAGATCTCCGTCGTGGTCGACGAGCGCTACCTCGAACTGGCGGTGCGCTCGATGCACTCGGCGTTCGACCTCTCGGAGCCACCCGTCGACGTGACTTGAGCTGCTTCGGCGCCAGCCGGGAATTCGCCCGCGGCGAGCGGGAGATTTCCCGCAACCCGTGCGCCTGCGCTGGCATCCGATCGGGAAAATTTCGGCGTGCGCTTGGCTTGCGTCTGCGTCACAATAAAGGCGGCTTTGGTATCGCATGGAGAGAGGGAGCGCCCCACAGGCGCGTTTCGACCGGGGCAACCGGGCGGCAGTTCGGGCACGCTGCGGCGAAGCGGCGACAGGTGCGCGAGATCGGTAGTCACAGAACGAGACCAAGGGAGGCCGCCATGCTTATCTTGACGCGGCGCGTGGGGGAAACGCTCATGATCGGCGACGACGTGTCGGTGACCGTGTTGGGCGTCAAGGGCAACCAGGTGCACATCGGCATCAAGGCGCCCCGGGAAGTGGCGGTGCACCGGGAGGAGATCCACCAACGTATCCTCCGGGAACAGGCTGGCGAGCCGAGGTCCGGCACCGGCTGAAGCACGCGGGGCAGCTGAGCAATCTGGTCAGCTGAGACGAAAAGAGGGGGCTCGGACCCCGGCGGCGCGACCCGCCGAACGCCGAGCGCAACGCGGAGAGGTGGCCGAGCGGCTGAAGGCGCTCCCCTGCTAAGGGAGTATGGGTTGATAGCCCATCGAGGGTTCGAATCCCTCCCTCTCCGCCATAGCCGTTCCGAATATATGTGCATTTGGGGCCACCAAAAGTGCACATCGACCGACAACCGGGCAACGCTGCCGCAAACGCGACGACCCTAGGCTCCAGAAACTACGAGTACCGGATCACGGCGGCGGCGGCGCACCGGCAGGGGGCGACGAGTCGGTCCTTGGCGCGGGGGAGGGAGTGACCTCAAGATGTAGCAGATGGGTCGCCAGCGAGGGGATCGGAACGCAGTAGCGCTCCGTACTGTCCGGCGTGGGGGCCAGAACGCCCCAGTGGATCGCCGCCCTAAGCCAATCGGCATAGGCTGCCCCTGCAGGGTCCACTCCGGCAGCGTGCATCACCGCCCCCAGTTCCTCTTCAGCGAGCGAGTCTGCCCCCGCAGCATCCAACAGCATCGCCACCCGCTTGTAGATCCCCTTGTACACCCCGGGAACATCCCGCATCCGGTCCCGGTAGTACGCTGTCTTGGCGGTCTCTCCAGCCGCGAGCACTTCGGCGAGAGGGGCGGCATCGACGTTTCTACCGTGCTCGCGCAATACCTTGCCTGCGGCGACCGCGACCCGGTTGAGGTGTTGCGGCCACCCTTGTGAGACCTCGGCGAGTGCGTCCAGCCATGCCTCCCGTGTGCGCCCATGTATGTCGTAGGCGCGAAAGGCCAGCGACAACGACTCCTGCGCCTCTTCCGGACGCAGCGGCAACATCTCGACGAGACGATTTGCAGGCGGCCGCGAGATCCCTCGCTTCCTCAGTACGGCAGCCGTGTCGCCCAAGCCCAGAAATACGGGAAGCAACGCGATGCCCGTCTGCCCGCGATGCAGGGCGTCAAGCACTTCCTCAGCCCCTGCGGCCAAGTTCTGGGCCTCGTCCACAAACAGCACTACGCGTGCCCCGTCGCACATACTTCCGATACGCCGAAATGCCGATTGAACGTCAATATGCTCGCGCTCCGGGCGGGCACCGACCCGCACGCCCATAATGCCCGCGCCGCGTTCGGTCACGCTCTCGATGGCGTCCCGCCCGCGCTGCCTGCCGCGCTCGAGCACCCCGTCTCTTCGGGACTCGGCTGCTGCGAGCCGTTCACGCTCCCGCCCCACAGCAACCTTGATGCTCTCCGCCGTGCCTGTGGGGTACTGCAGCGTGGATGGCAGGAGTTGCGCCGCGACCCAAGGTGCCTCGACCGTCGAGTGCGCCTCAACGGCGGCGATACACTCCTTCATCAGCGCGCTCTTGCCAGCCCCCGGTGCCCCCTGAAACACAAGCGTCTCGCCCCCGACGAAGCCTTTTGCCAGCCCCCGCGCCGCCTCCCGAAACGCGTCGAACTCGGCCGCGCGCCCCGCGAAGAATGGCTCCCTATAGCCGTCCGCCCGGTCACGGCGTTCAAGCCAATCCTCGAACGGCAGGGGCGGTGGGGGGTCGGGGCGCTCGAAGTCTCCGCACATGATCGCAACAGCGTGGTGTGTTGGCCGGATTATACTATGGGGTCGGCACCGCGCTGCGGTTCGCTTGGCGCGCAGTGCACCGCTTACGCTGCGGGGAGGCGTGGTCGACCAGTGTTTTCGGAAACGTCGCGGACCGCTGGACGAGCGGCCCCGGCATCCTTCTCGAACTGTCAATCGACGAGCGCGCGGGGACGGTCAACGAGGACGGCGGCTCTGTGCCTGGTGGCGGTGCGCCCAGGATCGTCTCCGCGAGTTCGTAGAGCGTCTTTTCGACAACATCAGGCACTGGAATGGCCCCCTCCCCGACTACCGGCGCCACTTATGCGGAGTTCGACGTTTTTCATGGAACGATGTCAAACGGGCGCGCAAAAAAGCGGATTTGTGGCACTTTACCGGAACAGATATACATAGCAAATACAGTATCTTATGATCCCTATGCACACTTACTAGGAACGCCTTGCTCTCCGCCATAGCCGTTCGGAATTTGGGTGCAAAAGAGATATGACGCCTACCGCTCGGCGTCCATCGGCGACCAAGGCCGTGTGGTCGAGGCTCCGGGGACGGCCACTTGGAGGCGAGGTTCGCCGATTGATGTGGGATCTGGATGTCCGAAGGCGCGCACAGCGAGAACCCGTACCGCCCAGTCGACCTGCCAGAGTTCGGCGTATCCGTTGGTTGGGCGATGTGCCGCAACGCCATGTGCCCCAACTTCGGCATCCAGTACGCGGGGCCGGCGCCTGCCGGTGCGGAGATCGCCGACGACCGCCATACGATCAACACTGTCGAGGGGCAGCTCACCTGCCGGTACTGCGACGATAGCTTCAAGCTGAACTCCAATCGGGCCATCCGAACCCTGGCCCGGCACTTCCTCTCCCTCTCACTGCCATTTGCGACCTGCCCGAACCCCGCCTGCGAGAACTTCGGACGCAACGCGTTTGAGCATCACCCTACCGAGCGGCGGGTGCGGGGACGCCCCTACCGCCGCCAGCGCGGCGAGCACCGGATGCGGTGCCGGCTGTGCCGTGACAAGGCATCGACCTTCCCCTTGGGCGAAGCGCTGCACCTCGTGCGCTCTCCAGCGGCGAAGAAGAGGCTGCGGGGGATCATCAGGGGCGCGATGTACTACCGCAGCATGTCAATGATCGTGGAGGACATGGGACATGGGGGTCCCGGAGGACACGTGCTACACGCAGATCAAGCGCGTCGGGGCGCGCCTGCGCGACTATCTCGCGTGGCGCAACGCACGCCTCCTCCAGGGACGATTCGCCAATCGGGATGCGCCGGTGCGCGTCTATACCGACACGCTCATCGTCTCGCTTGCGCGCCATGGCAAAGGGGCGCGGTACCAGCACCTGGAGGTCCCCGTTTCCGTGGTCGACCTGCCGGAGGACGGCACCTACTACGTCCTTGCCGCACACCCGGGACTCCTGCCGGGGTGGCTTTGCCAGAACGACCTTCCGCAGCTGGCACTGGAGACGTTCGGTCCTGTCCACCTGTCGCCGTGGGACTGCGTGGAGCACCCCCTCAAGGTCGACACATCGCGTCCCACGGACAAGCAGATGAAGGCACTTCTTGACGTCGGACGCGGCGGATGGTTCACGGTGTCGCCGTACACCGAACTGGCGCACTTCCTGACCGTGCGCAAGATGCTGTCGCGCTTCCCGAAGGTCTACCACTACATGGACGCCCACCGTGCCCAGTCCGCCGCGGCGCTTACGGCCTTCGCAGCAGACATTCGCGCCGGGCGCTGCGAGATCGCGCTGTGCCAGACAGCGAAGACGATCGAGGAGGACCAGGTCCGCGAGCGTTGGGTGAACGAGCCGCGCGCTCGCGAGGATTGGCTGAAGGAAAAGCTCGACCACGAGTGGCAGGAGCGGGAAGCGCGATGGGAGGCCATGTCTTCGGAAGGGGGGCTCCTTCCCGATATTGCCGACGACCCGCGAGTTCGCGCCGGCCAGTTTGCACCGGCCCGCGATGGCGCAGGCTCCGAGGGCGGCTGGGCTTGGCTGCGGTATCTGCCACCGGGGCCTCGCTTCCCGGGGGGCGCACGCTCTGGCTGACGCAGCGCCCTGACGTCGCCTACGAAACAGTCGGACGCGAACTGCTTTGGGCGGCGAGCACCCTGCCGGTGGACCGCGCGCACTCGCATCTCCGGGACGATGTGCGGGCGCTGATGCGGGCGTCCTTCCGCGCCGAACCGGGGCGCAGCTACCGCGATGCCTACCGAGACCCGTTCGCCGTCATGGCCGAGATCTGGATCGCGCTGTTCTGGCGGAACTTCGGCCCTCGTCAGCATCCCCGCCATCGCCTCAAGAAGGGGGAGCAGCCGCGGCGATCGCCCGCATGGAGCATGGGGGTCGCGCGATCAAACGAGCCGCGGAAACCCGACCTGGCAACTCTCGCGTGGGATTTCAGGCTTGGCGTCCATGAGGCGATACGGATGAGTCGGTGGCTACAGCAATAGACAACACGCCGCTCGGCCTGGTCCGCCTCTTCAGCGACTTCTCGCTACTTGGCGATCTGTTCGTTCGTCCGTACGACGAGTGGGCGCCGTTTCTGCGGCAGATGTGCGCCAACCAGAACAATGTCGAGGACTCGGACCTCCCGCCGGGAGATGTCCACGAACAAATGGCGCGCGACGTCCTGCAACTCGGACGTCGCCTTGGGTTGCTTGGCGACGCACCCAGCGCGGCGGGACGGGCCATCGCCGCGATCGGCAATGTCGTCCCTGCACTCCGCACGGCGGACCATTATCGCCGCCTGAGTGAGACCTTGGCGGACCAGATCGAGGCGCACTACCGAGGTCACGATGGGATGCCCCTGACGGGTCTCCTTCAGGACGCCGCCATCGAGGCGGCGAACGTGTCGGGCAACTGGGAGGGCTACTCTCCGGGACTGTTGCTCGGCGAGTTCCGGCGCCTTGTTGGAGTCGCCCACGCTGACGCGCAGGAGGCGATACGGCTTGTCGAGGACCTGCCACGCATCCGGGCGCAAGTGGTTGAGGAGACGGGGATGGACGCACCCGACCAGCAGCTGACGCATCTCCAGAACATCGTCGCCTACGCGGACGCGATCAACGCCCATCACTTGAACGAAATTGCGAGGGCCGAGCGGGAGGGCCTGCCGACGATCACGCAGACGGAGGCGCGGACGACGGCGATCCTGCTGACGTACGCGGGATTGCTCGCGCACGAGCACATCCTTGGCCCCGTCCACTGCCTCGGGGCACCACTCACGGACGACGAGGAACTGCAACCGTCGCCGACCGATCCGGCCCCCGTCATCCTGGGCGATGGCTCCCTATGGGACATGGGCCTACAGGCCGGCCTTGTCGGGATGTTGATGATGTACCTGATGAACGACGAGTTCACGGTCGACGACCGACTCGTCTTCCCGACCCTCGGCATCGACATGGCTTCCAGAGGGGACGCGGACAACGTGGGCAGCACCGCCCCACGCGAAATCGCCCAGCACAGGAAGATCAACAAGGGGCTCGCGATGGAACTCCTGACTGGCCTTCTGCTGGCGCGGCTCGACAGTGCCAGTTCAGTTCACTGCAACTGCGACACGCGCCACGGGTTGCCGCACGCCGTCGCAGGGGGCGGCATGACGGACGTGGAGGCGATTTACCAGGCATCGGGAGCTACGCCGCGGTTCCGGGTGATCGCAGCGGTGAGTGCGAAGAGCGATGTCACGCGGACGTTCTACCTCAAGCAGCTTCAGCAGGCGCTTCGTCACGGCAGCCAGATTGCGGAGCGCACAGGAGTGCCGGTGTACGCCCTGGTGCTGAATGGCGGCGACGTCGGCAGCGACGAAGACCTGCAGGATGTCTTTCAAGCGTTCATGGCATCCGAAGGGCTGGGGCGCGGTGGCCCCGTTCGCGTGGTGCCGATGTACGCTCCGAGCCTTGCCAGTGCCGTGCGGGAACTCGAGGTGAACCTTGCGCCGGACGCCTTCAGGTTCGGATCGGACGTGTTGGCGGACGTGTTCGAGACGGTACTTGACGGACTGCTCGCACCGTCAGAGAAAAAGAGGCCGCCGATTGGGTGCGCAAGACTTGGACGCAGGTGGTCTCAGGGGAGCCCCGCAGACGCCCGGGCCGTGGCCCTCAGCCCTAGAAAGCGAACTGTGAATTCTACCCCTTGACCTCAGCCCCACGCGCCACGAACATCCGCGCGCGGTTTGACGATCCATGCAAGCTCGTTGGAGGAACCGTTCATGGCCGAGCAGAATGCGCGGCAGCCGGAGGCAAGGTCGAACCCTAGGGAGTGGCAATGATGGGATCGCCCCACGACCTCCTGCGTCAGATCCAAAATGACCTCATCACACTCGCCGACGCGTCTCCGGTTTTGCTGAAGCTGCGTCTGCTCGCGAGCAGGCTAGGCAGCGACCTGCTTGAAGAGTGGGTGACGCACGAAACCGAGGGCTACCCCACCCCCATAGAGGTGCCAGAGTATCGGCGCACTCACGTCCACTACTCAGGAACGTTCTCGAACGGGGTGATGCTCTATTCGAACGTCCAGATACCCCCATCCGTGATCGAGAAACTGGCGGGCAAGACATGGGTCGAGCACCAGATCCGTCAGCCCCTAGCCTGAACTTCCAGACCAACCCAAGCGTATTTCGGCCTTAAGTCTCTGACTCAACGGGATTTCTTGCGCCGGTCGAGCAGGAATATGTAGCCATGTAATATGTTGAACTTGTGCGGAATATGTGCTTTCATGGAGACGTGTCCTTTCGAATTCAGTAGCCATGTACATCGAAAGCGTCCCCAACCGCAACTCGCCCCCCGCCGTGCTCCTGCGCGAGTCCTTCCGCGACGCCGGCAAGGTCAAGAAACGCACCCTCGCCAACCTCTCCAAATGGCCCCCGACGCTCATCGAGGGCTTGCGCGTGCTGCTTAAGGGCGGCGCCGCGGTGTCCCGCCTCGACGACGCCTTCGACATCGTGCGTTCCAAACCCCACGGCCATGTCGCCGCCGCGCTCGGCACGCTGCGCAAGCTGCGCCTGGAGCGCACCATCGCCGGCGCGGACTCGCCCGAGCGCCGGCGCGTGCTGGCGATGATCGTCGCCCGGGTCCTCGAGCCGGGTTCCAAGCTGGCGACCGCCCGCAGCTTGGCGGCGGACACCGCGCACGACTCGCTCGCCGAGACGCTGGCGCTGGAGGACTGCGACGAGGACGATCTCTACGCCGCCATGGACTGGCTGCTCGAGCGTCAGGACGCCATCGAGCGGCGCTTGGCCAGGCGGCATCTCACCGACGGCGCCCTGGTGCTCTACGACCTCACCTCGGTGTGGCTGGAAGGACGCCACTGCCCGCTGGGGCGGCGCGGCCACTCGCGCGACGGCAAGCGCGGCAAGCTGCAGATCGAATTCGGGCTGCTGTGCGACGCCGAGGGCCGGCCGGTGGCGGTGGAGGTGTTCGACGGCAACACCGCGGACCCGGCCACCGTGGGCGCGCAGGTCGACAAGCTCAGGCGCCGCTTCGGGTTCTCCAGGGTGGTGCTGGTCGGCGACCGCGGGATGTTGACCGAGGCGCGCATCCGCGAGGACGTGAGGCCGGCGGGGCTGGACTGGATCAGTGCCTTGCGGGGTCCGGCGGTGCGCTCTCTGGTGGAGTCCGGCGCGCTGCAGCTGTCGCTGTTCGACGAGACCGACCTGGTGGAGATCCGCAGCGACGCCTATCCGGGCGAGCGCCTCATGGTGTGCCGCAATCCGCTGCTGGCGGAAGAGCGGGCGCGCAAGCGGGAAGAACTGCTGCGCGCCACCGAGGCGCTGCTCGATCCCATCGTGGCGGCCACGCGGCGGGACAAGCGGCGCCTGCAGGGCAAGGACAGGATCGGCCTGCGCGCGGGCAAGGTCGTTGGCAAGTACAAGATGGCCAAGCACTTCGAGTTGGACATCGAAGAGGACGCGTTCGGCTATCGGCGAAAGCCCGAGTCCATCGCCGCGGAGGCGGCGCTGGACGGCTTGTACGTCGTGCGTACCAGCCTGCCGGCGAGCGAACTCGACGCCGAGGGCGCCGTGCGCGCGTACAAGCGCCTGAGCGCGGTCGAGCGCGCCTTCCGAAGCTTGAAGACCGTGGACCTGAAGGTGCGGCCCGTGTTCCACCGAACCGCCGACCGGGTGCGCGCACATGTGTTCCTGTGCATGCTGGCCTATTACGTGGAATGGCATATGCGCCAGCGGCTCAAGCCGCTGCTGTTCGACGACCACGACCCGGCCGCCGCCGAGGCGGCGCGCACTTCCATCGTGGCGCCGGCGCGGGTCTCCGAAGCCGCCAAGGAAAAAGCCCGCGGCAAACGCACCGCCAACGGTCTGCCGGTGCACAGCTTCCGCACCCTGCTCGGCGACCTGGCGACGATCACCAGGAACCGGGTCGTCGCCCAAGTGTCCGGCGCCGTGCCGTTCGAAGTCCTCACCCGGCCCACCGCGCTACAGCGCGAAGCTTTCAAGCTCCTGGGCGTGCGTCCATAGGACGTACCCAGTAACGATCGCCCGATTTTTTTATTTACCCTGAAAAACAACAGGTTAGATCGTCTGACGCCTCGAAGTTCAGCCTAGCCGAAATCGAACATTTGATTCAAAGGCGCAAGGTGGAGGGTCCCGAGGCACAAGTGATGCTGTCAGGTTCGGCGAACCTGATCCCCCTACTTAGAGACAGGGTGTTCTCCGGCATGCACTGTCAGGGCGTCGCAGGCCTAGTCCCCGACAATGCATTTGTCACCGTCCAAGCGGTCCTGCGCAGTCGGATACTCGACATCATGCTCAAGTTGGAAGACTTGGTTGGCGACCACGATGCCCCCCCGCCGATGACGTGGCCGAGTCGGCGAATCAAATCGTGAACTCCACGATCTACGGCAACGTCATACAGGGGGGCGGGGTCAAGGGTCACATAGTGCAGTCGACTCAGCCCCTAGACGCACAGACGCTCGCGACCGCCCTTTCGGACCAAGGGTTCGGCCAATCTGAGGCCAGCGAGTTGGCCGACATCGCGGCTTCAGAGACCCCAACGAAGGGGGAGCCAATTGGAGGAAGGACGCGCGCCTGGCTGGCGAGAAACGTCAACGACATTGCAAGGCCGGTCATCACCAAGTTGCTGTCCGATATGATATCTGGCACGTAGCAGGCGTTGCCCCAAAACAGTCCGACCGGCTTTGCTGCAGGTCCAGTCGGGCGCGCGCACCCGCGCACGAATCCGCCAGTCGTGCCGTGACAGTCTCACCTTCACACTTGACCGCCGCTCCGGCGACCACGAACATCCGCGCAGCGGGAACATCCCCATCACGGACAGCGCATGCCCAAGGGCAGCGGAAAGCCCACGCCGAACGCCGGGGAGACTCCTTCCGTGCCGACATTGGCCCTGCGCGACGGACTCTCCGGCCTGTTCGTCGACTTCGACCTGCTGCCCGATCTATTTGCCGGCCTCGATCAGTCGAGCGAGAGAACGGCGACCGTCGCAGGGTGGTCGGCTCTCCTGGAAGCGTCCGGATTCGACAGCCGCGCAATCGACCCCCATGAGTTGCCCGTTCCGCAGCCCGCGGCGGACGGCGCATGGCGGCTAGCCGAACGCCTTGGATTCATCGCGTCGGGGACGTTGACCGACCTGGGGCGCGAGGTCGCGGCGTTTGCGGAACTGGACTCAGAGAGTCGCCGGGAGTCCCTTGCCCCGGTGCTCGCAAAAGGCGTCGAATCCGCGCTACTTGGCCAGGGCGGCCTGCCGATCGTACCCCTCCTGCGTCGGGCAGCGGAATGCCTCGCGGCGTCCACGAACCTCTGGGCGCGGGAATGCCCGGGACTGGTGCCCGTCGAGGTCGGGGCGATTGTCTATTGGGCGTGTGTCGATGCCCAGCGCGCCCACATCCTTGTCCGGGATATCGAGATCAACCGCGACGTGGCCATGCACCGCGTCGGGCACCCGAGGCCGACGCCCCGCCCGGGGCGAACGCAGAGCGCCACTTCGAGCGGATACTGGAGTTCTACCTCGATCACCCGGATCTAGGTCTAGTTCTGTCTTATTCGGCTGAAGTAGGTTACGGTGTCCGCGTCTGGCAGGTCGGAGGGGTTGTGGACAAAAACCTCCAGGAGTCTGCGGTAACCGTCGCGTTCAAGCGTCACGAGTCTGCATTGCGTGCGTTCGTCTCGCACATGGTCGAAAGCCCCGCTGACGTCGACGACGTGACCCAGGAAGCCTTTCTGCGAGCCTTCAACGCGGACCCGTGGACAATACGACAGATCAGCGAAAGCGACGACCTCAGCACCCGCTTCAATGCCCTGGTGAACATACCGCTCATTCAGGACCGTTTGAGCGTCCGCCTTTCCGGCTATTACCGTGATCAGGCCGGCATGTTGGATATTGCCGCGCCGCGTAACGAAGACGATGTCGACACTCAGAAGGAAGAGGGTGTGCGCATCAAGCTGAACTGGTACGCCACGGACAAACTGGAAGTGTCCCTGATGGGCAACTACTTGGACACGGCCTACGGCGGACCCGCCAACGCATCATTCCCTTACGGCAGCACCGTTATCACCAGCGACGTGTTCCCGAATGGGGGTGAAGATTTGCAAGAGCAAGCCAATTTGACGGTCCGGTACGATCTGGGCTTTGCTGAACTCGTGGGAAGATAACCTTATGGGGCTTTCTACCACGGTACCCCACACTGGAGTGCCCATCCCCTACAGTGCAAACGGCGATGGGGCCCACAGTCAGGGCATTGAAATGGAGCTCACCGCGCTGCTCACGGACCGGCTCACGTTCACGTTCGGCGGCGACATCAACGACGAAGCGCAAATCGACGACTTGAGTTTCCGTGCCAGTAGTGTCAGCTTGGACGGTGCCGGCGTCATGGAGGGCAATCGTTTACCCAACGCCCCAAAATATAGTTGGAATACGTCGCTATCCTATCGCTTTCCCATCGCCGATGGCTGGGGCATAGATGCCCGAGCAGACTGGTACCGGGTAACCAGCTCCTTTAACAGCGCGACTAACGTCATCAAAGCCCCCAGGTACCACCAGGTGAATGGTCGACTCACCTTGACCAATGCCGACCGATCATGGCGGTTTGCGCTGTTTGCGGAGAACTTGGCCGACGAAGTCATAGTCTACGAAAGTAACGAAGCGGGTGTTCGATACGGTCGACCACGCACGATTGGCTTGGAATTCGCCTATGATATGGGCGGCAGCTAACAAACCAGACCCCGCTGCCCACACTTGTTTGGCGGGGTGATGGTGAGGAAGGTATGGATTTTAACGATATATTCGCGGTCTCCGAGAAAATTGTGTGCGTCACCGGAGGTGGCGGCGGTATTGGCAAGGGCATCGCGGGCGGTTTTATCGCCGGGGGCGCGAAGGTGTATATCGCATCCCGTCGAGATCTGTCGTCGATTGCGGATGAATTGGCCACTGAGGGCCCCGGTGAGTGCATAGCCTTGCGGGCAGACCTTGCGCAGGACAAGCAGATCGAGGACCTCGCCAACGAGTTGAAGGAAAGAGAAGGCAAACTCGATGTATTGGTAAACAACGCGGCGATCGGCAACCTCAATCATCCGTTCGGGGAATTCCCTATGGAGGCTTGGGATCAACTCTCTCAGCTCAACCTGCGTGCACCATTCGCCCTGACTCAGGCGTGTCTCGGATTGCTGGCGGAAGCGGGCAATGCCAACTCTCATGCAGCGGTAATCAATATAGCGTCTATTGACGGGATACGCATACCCCAGGACGATGACTGGGCTTATGGTCCTGCCAAGGCGGGTCTAATTCAACTGACACGTCAATGGGCGGGTCGCCTGGGCAATAACCACGGTCGTGAAGGTGGCCGTCATATCACGTTTAACATTATAGCACCCGGGCCGTTCCCCGGCATGTTGGATGATTTGTTAGCAACCGAGGAAGGACGCGCCGCGGTGGGTGGACTAACGGTCGTTGGGCGGGTTGGTGAACCGGAAGACATCGGCGCGGCTTGCGTATACTTAGCAAGTCGCGCGGGCGCGTTTGTCACCGGTGCCGTGCTACCAGTAGATGGCGGATTTCTGGTGGGACGTTTTGCGAACCGCTAGTGCTGAGGCATAGCCGATCAGCTGGAGTAAATGCTCGCCAAACTTGAGGAAAGACATCAGATGCCCAAGAAACCAAGCTACATAGACACCTTGAACGCGATTGCCAACGGTGAACGCGGCAGTTACGAATTGCTCAAACATTGGAGCGCGGGCACCAAGGACAAGAAATTGAAGACTACCTTGGACATGATTGCAATTCGCGAAGCGGAACACGGCTGGGCTTTCGAGAAACGCCTCTGTGAACTCGGCTATAGTGTCACGCCGGTGAAGCCTTACGAGGGATTCAACGCACTCATCAAGCTGATGAAGTCAAACGCCAGCGATGAAGAGAAGTTTGCGGGCTTCGGTATCGGCACCAATTCCGGCGCCGGTGCTCAAAGCGATCAGCCTGACGCCCTTCTGCAATTCCTGGCCGATACCAGCATCGACCCCAAAACCGGTGAACTCATCGGCCGATTCATCTGCGAAGAACGGGACAGCGGCGCGCAACTCCTCAAAGCGTACAAGGCAATGCAACGCCGTAGATCCGCCCGTACGCCGAAAACGGCCGCGTAAACTACAAGCGTGCTAGGCGCCGCCCGCTGCATGTTGCTGCTCAAACTCCGCCCCCAACGCGTGCTTGGGTTCCGCTTTGTTGGGTGGCGGACGATCCGGCCGATAGGGCTCACGCGTGATGCGCCGGGCGATCGAGGCGAGCAGCTCGGCCACCTCCAAGTCCCCGGGCTCGGGCGTGGGCACGAAGTGCAGCCCATTCCGGTGCACTACCTGGCACACTGATACGCGGTAGGCAACAACCTGACGATCCCGAGAAGAAGCAACGGGATTCAAGCGCTGCATTGGACAGCGACCATTAGAACTTTCGGTAACGACAACTAGAAGTTTCGGTTCGGGCGTCTGATCCGGACGGCTGAGGTTCCCTCGCGCAGAGGTGGGGGAGCGATGACGACGGATTGGCAAGTGAGGTTACTGATGTCGCTGTTGAAGGAAGGAACGCCGCTGGTGACGGCGGCGGCGAAGGCCGGGATGAGCGAGCCGACGGCGCGCAAGTACCGGCGTGTGAAGAAGCTGCCGAGCGAGTTGCGCCCGGTGCGCACGTGGCGCACCCGGGAGGATTCGCCCGGGGAAGTCTGGCCGGACGTCGAGGGGATGCTGGAGCTCGATGGCGGCCTGGAAGCGAAGACGGTCTTCGAGGAACTGCAACGGCGCCATCCGGGGCGGTTCACGGCGGGGCAGTTGCGTACGCTGCAGCGCCGCTTCCGGCAGTGGCGTGCGTTGCACGGGCCTTCGAAGGAGGTGTTCTTCCCCCAGGTTCGGGAGCCCGGCGTGCAGTGCCAGTCGGACTTCACCGACATGCGGCAGCTGTCGGTGACGATTGGCGGCGAGCCGCTGGCGCGCCTGTGCTTCCACTTCGTGCTGGCGTACTCGAACTGGGCGTGGGTGACGATCACCTACTCGGAGACGTTCGAGGCGCTGGTGGGCGGGCTACAGGCGAGCCTGTGGGAGTTGGGCGCGGTGCCGGCGGAACATCGCGCCGACAACCTGTCCGCGGCGGCCCTTGACCTGAAAGCGCGCCGGCGGCAGGGTGTTCAACGAGCGCTACCTGGAGGTGCTGCAGCACTACGGGATCGAGGCCTCGAAGAACACGCCTGGCAACACGCACGAGAACGGCGACGTCGAGTCGGCGCACCGGCACTTCAAGCGCGCGGTGGATCAACGGCTGCGGCTGCGCGGCATGCGGGACTTCGCCAGCCTCGAGCAGTACGAGGCGTTCCTGCACCAGGTGGTGGCGGCGCGCAACGCGCAGCCCCAGGAGCCTCTGACCGAGGAGTTGGCGGTGATGCGGCCGTTGCCAGTGCGCCCGCTGCCGGCGAGGCGTGAGGACTTCGCCACGGTGACGCGCTGGAGCACGGTGCGGGTCGCCCGCAAGGCGTACTCGGCGCCGTCGCGACTGATCGGCGAGCGGCTGCGGGCGCGCGTGTTCGCCGCGCACATCGAGCCCTGGCGCGGTGCGGATCGGGTCGGTGTGTATCGGCGCCTGCGTGGTGAGGAGCCCTATCTTTCGCTGACCACTGCATAGTGCATTTGAAAGTCGATTAGCTGCAAACGAGGAGTAGGTTATGAGCGAAAAGCCGCGAGCAATCATCATCATTGGCGGAGCAATTTCAGGGCTAATGTCCGCACTTGCTTTGGCAAAAAAAGGCTTTAAAGTCAGTATCCTTGAAGCAGATGCCGGTGAACTACCAGAGACGACTGATAACATCTTCGAAGACTGGAATCGCAAAGGCGCCCCGCAAACGAAACACACCCACTACTTTCGCGCAAAAACCTATCAATTGATCCGAGACCGTGAACCCGGATTGCTGGAAAAACTCAAAGAAGCCGGTGCGGTCGAGCGTACCTTTATCGATTTAGCGAACGCCAATTTCGACAATCCTGAATTCGTCGAAAGTGACGATGAGATCACCACGATTGGCTGCCGACGAATCGTCTTTGAATGGGTACTAAGACGCTATTTACTAGATACGGGATTAGTCGAATTTAGAGACGGTATCAAGGTCATTGGGTTGAAGAGCGATAGCCAATCCGACGGCATACCCATTGTCACTGGCATAAAAACGAAGTTTGCCGATGGAAGCCTGGAAGAACTTCCTGCAGACCTAATCATTGAAAATTGTGGCCAACGTTCAAGATTACGCTATTGGCTAAAGTCTGTTTCCGATATTCCCATGCATCGAGAGACCTCACCATCGGGTATCTTTTACAGCTCTCGCTTTTATCAACTTCTAGAAGGTGAAGAGCCACCGAGTAATGAGCTAATCATCGCCGGCGATCTCGGCTACGTCCGTTTTGGTATTGCACCCGCGGACAACAACACTTTTTCAATTACCATACTGGGGTACAGCGACGACAAGGAGATTCGTCCACTGCTGAAAACAGCGCATTTCGATACTTTCGCAAAAAACACGCCGTTGTTGTCGGAGTGGGTTAACCCGGAAAAGGCTCGCCCCTTAACCGACGCCATCGGTATGGCGAATTTTGATAATGTACATCGCAGCCTAATCGTTGATGGAAATCCAATAGCGCTGGGCATCGTCATGCTTGGCGATTCAGGGACGTGCGTGAACCCGGAAGGAGGCCACGGCTGTTCCTTGGCAACGATGTCAGCAATGGCTTTCGCCGATATGTACTCCCACGATAAAAGCCTCTATCAATTAGCAATGGAGTATGAAGAATTCGTGCAAGAGCAAATTATGCCATGGTTTCATCTACAAGTGAGAACCGATTTACGGAACATAGAAGCGAAGAAGGCCAACGACAAACAGCTCGCGCGCGAGCGCGGTGAAAAACCGAAAAAGAATCGCAACAAGCAACCGATGGACGAAGTGATGGAGAATATCGTTCTCGCTTCAACCGAGGATATTCGAGTGATGCGACGATTTTATCGCGTCTTTGAGATGCTTGAGGAAGCCATTGACTTTCATGAAGATGCCGTTTTGATTGACCTCGCCAGGCAGGCGATACAGAAACGAAACGAACGCAAAGCGGCCGGCGAAGACGAGAGTTCAAAACCGGGTATCTTTGCCGGCGTGGAGCAAGACTCGCAAGGACCAGGACGTGCAGAGCTTATTGCAATGATGAACGAAACTAAAGAAACGAAGATTCCACCGAATTAACCCCGATCCGAGAATAGCTCAGGCGGCCAGGGCAAGTTGAAATCTCTCGTAGAGAGTGCGGGCAGGTGGGTTGTCGACCAAGCGGAGGATCTGTCTGCCATCGATGCGGGCGATGCGGCCGGCACGCGCGAAGGTAGAGGGTATAGGCGGTCGTTTGCGGGAAGGTAGAGGTGCTCGGGCGTGGGCACGAAGCGCAGCCCGCTGCGGGGGTCGTCGATGAAAACACCCTGTGCTGCAAGGACATGCCGGTGTATGTTTGAGTTGACAGCAGAGCCGAACCTCTGGATGGCGGCAGCCGCCCGCCGCACCGAGGGTCGCGGCGCGGCGGCGCTCGAAGCGCATCAGGAGTGGCGCGACTGCTTGGACGTGCACGGTCCATGGCGGGTAGGGTCGCCAGGACCGCCTATTTCATCCACCATCCACAACGACTCGTGTCGGAATGCGGTGTCGGAGGAGACGACATGGCGAACGCAAGCGAGTCGGCAAGACGTGTTGAGGGTTGGCGGCGGAGCGGGCGGAGCGCGGAGACGTACGCGGCTGAGACGGGAGTGAACCCATCGACACTCACGTACTGGAAGCCGCACCCGCACCTCGGGACGTCGCTATCGCTTCGATTGCGTGATCCGGGTGCCGCTTTCGTTCAGGAAGAACGCCGGATCGCGGGGGTTGGGACAGAGGTAGTCGCGCCGTGCCGCGTAGCAGCCCAGTGCCAGGCTCGTGGACTCGTGCAGGGGGATGTGGCGGGACTTGCCGAACTTGCCGTCGCGCACCGTCAGAACGCCGTTGGCGAGGTCGACGTCTTCCCGGTCGAGGTTCAGGTCCGCATGCCCGTGACCGCCAGTAGCGCCAGCAGCGTGGCATAGGTGAAGGGCCGGAGCCCGGTGGTCCCGGGCAGCCCCTGCGCCGCGGCGATCAGATCGGCGATATCCCGGTCGCTGTAGATGTAGGTCCGGCGGCGGCGGTACCGGCGGGCGATCAGGCCCCGCGGCGGGACCTGGTGGCGCGGGTCCACGGCGTTTGCGTAACGGGCGAAGCCGCGCACCAGGCCGAGCCGCTTCGCCCATTGGGCGGGCTGTGCATGGTTCGGTTCGGTGGCCCACCGAAGCGCCAGTTCGGTGGTGACGAAGGGGGCCTCGTGCTGGCCGGCGAACGCGACGAAGCGCTTGAGCAACCGTCCCGCGGCTTCCAGCCTGACGCCAAGCGCGCGGCGCGTGGCGAGGTATTCGTCGAGCAGGGTGCGGAGATCGTTCACGACGCACCTCCCGGCCACGCCGGCGCCAGCGCACGCAGCGCCTCGAGGTCGAGCTTGGCGTAGATCTGGGTGGTCTCCGGATGCCGATGGCGCAGGATCTGCCCGATCTCCTCGGGCGAAGCGCCATTGCTGAGCATCGCGCAAGCCAGGGAGCGGCGCAGGAGATGCGCGCCCTTCAAGGGCGCGTCGATTCCCGCGCGTCCCAGCGCCCGTCGCACGATGTCGCAGACGGCCGCCGTGGAACTGAAGCCCCGGTGCGGGGCAATTGCGCGAACGAACACACGCCGCGTCCCGCACGGCGGGCGGCCGTCCCGCAGATAGGCCGCCAATGCCTTCCCAACGTCTTCGGGCAGGGGCAGCGCCTCGCGCCGCTGCCCCTTGCCGGACAGGGTCACCAGGCCCGTGTCCCAGTCGAGGTCGTCCAGCGTCAGGGCGGCCACTTCGCCGCCGCGCAGACCCAGCCGCGCCAGCAGCAGGAGGACGGCATGGTCCCGCCGGCCGACGGCCGCGCTCCGGTCGCAGCTTGCCAGAACCGACTCCACCTTCTCGGGGGAAAGCGACTTCGGCAGCCCCGACAAGCGCCAGTTCGTGATCGGCGGGATCGCGCCGGCGAGGTCGGCGGCGAGGTCCCCGCGCTGGTGCAGGTGGCGCAGGAAGCTGCGCAGCGCGGTGGCAAGCGACTTGGCGTGGGAACGGGCGAAGCCTTCGGAGTGGCGCACGATGAAGCGGTTGACATCCCGGGCACCCAACGTCTCAAGAGCCACGGCTCGTGCCCCGAAGGACTCGCTGAGAAACGCGTGGACGACAGGCAGATAGTTGATGACCGTCGCCGGACTCAGACCACGCTCCTGGACCAGGAAGCGCTCGTAGGTGCCTTCGATCCGCGCGATCGCGTCGGCGCTGACCGTGTCTTCGGGAGCCTCGGGTATCCGTCCCTCGTGGCGCAGGTGGCTCAACAGCTGGCGACCCGTCGCCGCTTCGCCTTGCGGCACCCTTCGAGGTCCGCGGGTGAGCAGAAACGTCTCGAAACGCCCCTCGTGCAGCGCTTCGGCGCCAAGCCCCTCGCTCTCCAGCCAGAGGCTGAGGTGCCTCACAAGCCGAAGCTTGTTCGCGACCGTCTGGCGGGGGTATCCCTGCGCCGCGAGGGCGACGGCAAATCCATCGAGATCGCGGGCCAAGGGTCCAACCCGCAACCACCGCTGGCTCCTTGGACCCAGCGAAAAAAGTTCGAGCGACATCGGTCTTCTCCATGTTGCTGGCGACATTGCCAGCAGGAGAAGAGGACAGGATTATTCCGGAAACTCAATCATTATCCGTGATCGATACCGCTGAAACCCCGGCACTTTTGCCGTATCTCGGATGCCAATCCGGAATAATCCGGCGTCCGGAATAATGGCGCAGGTCGTGGAGACGTGGTCCGTGCTGGCCGGGCAAGCCGTGGACGCCGGCGTGCGTGCTAGCCGTGCGAACGCGCGCTCGAGTTGCCCCCGGGAGACGGGCGTGCCCGCGGGCAACGCGAAGAAGGCAGAGCGGGCTGCGGCGGGCATCGGCAGCTGCTGGCGCCGGTCGGCGTACGCGCACAGCGCGCCGGCGAGAGCGGCGCCGACGGGCACCAGGCGAGACTTGAAGAACTTGGTGTCGTCAACGGACGCCTCCAGTGGACTTCGCTGGACGACCGGTGGGAAGTGGCTCTCTGGGGGCGCAACCTGGGTGACAAGGAGTACATCGTGTACGGCTTCGACCTGTCCATTTTCGGATTCAACCAGGAGATGCTCGGCGTTCCGCGTACCCTGGGCGTCGAGGCCACCCTGCGCTTCTGAGGTCCGTTGAAGCTAGCAGGGTGTCGGACTTCGCGCGACAGCGCGATGCCCGACGCCGTGCTGGAACGGCTCTGGGCTGGGGCCAGGAGCCTTCAGCCGGGGAGCGCGAGGGGCAAGCCCCTCGCAAGAGAATTGGCGCCCGCCAGGGCGATGGCTTTGGTGGCGCTAGCGGTCGAGGGACGCTCTGACCAGTCAGGGCGTCCCTTTCCGACGCGCCCGTCCGAGGCGCCCGCCACTCGCTCCGCGTTGCGCCCAGAAAAGCCGCCGCAGCAGCATCATGCTAAGGGGAGTGAAGGCGGCCAGCAGGGCGATCCACACCCACACCATCTGATGATCGGGATAACTCGTTTGGCCTTCGGGTACGTAGGTCGCCAGCAACACGCCCGACATGGGACCCGCAAGCAACTGCGCGGTGAAAAAGGGGAGATAGGACAGGGCGATATAGGACCCTTCCTTGCCGCTCGGTGCGAGCTCCACGGTGAACTGCAATAGCCGTGGGGACCAGATGGCCTCCCCCACGCTGAAGATGGCGATGAACGTCACCAGTACGAGGTAGAACGGATCCCACTGCCCGATCGCCAGGTCGAGCCAGCGCACCAGGATCAGCTCGCCAAACCCGCCCGCGACCAGCGGCGCGAACAGCGTGGCCGGCAGCACGGCAAGCCAGATGGAGAGCGCCGAGATGCCGAACCCCCAGAACAGCATCGTGCTACTGCGCACGCGTGCGCTCCAGACGGCTATGAGTGGGGTCAACAGGACGATGATGATCGGGTTCAGCACGCCATACAGGTTGCCCACCTTGGCGCCGTCGCCGAGCAGGCGGATGCCGTAGGTCGGAAAAGTGATCAGGAAGTGCATCGAAGCGACGCGCACGAATGCGGTCGTGGCGAGCATCGCGATGAACAGCCAGAATCGCCGTTCACGCATGACGCCGGCCAGCATCCGGCCGGTGTCCTGTACCGCTGCCGCCACCGCGGTCCTGATGGCGGCGAGACTTCGACGCACGCGCGTTGCCGCCCCCGCGACGAAACGCACGCCGTCCTCGCCCATCTCCACGTTGTCGCGCATCAGGGCGATGGCGACGAGATCGGGCAACGTCAACGCGAAACCGACCCCTATGATGAGCTGATAGACGGAGATTTCACCGACGACCGGCAGGCTCGCGACCACGGAGAAGTCCCCGTAGATGCCGCGTACGAAGTCGAACAGCCAGCCGCTAAACGCAAAGGCGAGATTCATCAGGCTGATGAACAGCGCGAACGCGAGCGCCGCACTCGCCTCGGTGGTGTATTTCTTGACCGCGACCAGCAGCACCGGGCCCGTGATGGCGATGCCGATGGCCAGGGGTACGAAGCCGAACAGTACGGCCAGCGCAAAATCGTTGACGAGGGGTAACGAGAATCGTCCGATGAGCAACGCGACACAGCCGACCAGCAGCGTGCGCTTGACGCCGATCGCATCGCACACGGCTCCGACCACGACTGTCACGCCGAGCACAGCAACCATCCAGAAGCCGATGAACGACCCGGCTGCGACGTCGCCCAGCCCTACGTCATGGTTGAGATACAGAACGAACGCAAGGGTCCCGGCCCCGTAGGCCGAGTACTCAGTCAGCTTCGTGAAGAGCACCAGGTAGAGCTCTCGCGGGGAGCGCCTCAGGCCCTTCGCGTAGGAGGCGATCATGCAGGCGCCGCCGATGGCGACCACCGCGATCGACGTGGCGATGAGCCAATCGAGTCCGTTCGGGTCTCCCGCCTGGAAGCGCTCCCACATGACTCCTCAGAGCTTCCCTAGCGTACGACCGCGGCGGCGGAGTTCATTGCACCCAGCCTCCGGAGAACGGAATGCCCTGGCCGACGAAGAAGTTGCTCTCCTCGCTCGACCAGGAACACGGCGAGCAGCACGTTCTCGCGGGCGGTCGCGAGCCGTCCCGCGGGCACCTGGCGCTTGAGCGGGCGCACGAACGATTCCCTCTCCGTCAGTTCCGGCGGGAAGTACTCCGGGTTCTCGACGTAGTTCTGCGCGATGAGGTTCACCTGCACGTTGTGTGTGGCAACCTCGACGCCCACCGCCTGCACGTAGCCGAGCTGGGCGGCACGCGCGGCGCTGTAGCCAGCCAGCGTGCGCATTCCCTTGAGCGCGGACGCGCTTCCGTACACACGATCTTGCCCGCCCCGCGCTCGATCATCTGCGGCAGCACGGCCCGCGAGCGCCTGTGCAGCGGGTGGACCATCATGTCGAAGGCGTTGGACCAGTCCGCGTCGGCGAGTTCCGTCGTCGCCGTGCCGCCGTAGGTGGGGGAGGCGAGGTTCGCGATGAGGACGTCGACCCGTCCGGCTTCCGCGACGGCCGCTTCGCACGCACCGGGCTCGCGAAGGTCACGGGCGTCCGGGAGGACCTCCGCGCCTTCTTCCCGGAATATCTCGACTGTCGCCGGTCCCATGAAGTCTTCGGTCTGGGTCACGAGGATCCGCTTGCCTGACAGCCTGTCCGCCATATCCGCCGTCTCCTGAAGCTGTCTCCGGCCCCATGATAGTACCCCCGATGCCGGGCGCATGTATCCTGACGGCTCATACGAGCAGCAATTCTCATTTTGGTGTCGTCACGGTGGCTGTTCGGGGTTGCGGTAGGTTAGCGAGTTCGGTTGAGTCGGTTGCGGAGGGGTGTCGCGAAGGTCAGGGAGGACGGCGCGGTCGCGCTTGTCTCCGGGCCGCTCGCCCGCGGTCGTCGCCAGCAAGCGCTGGACGTCCTCCCAGGCCAGGCCCGCCGGCACCGTCTCGCCCACGTAGACGCGGGGCGGCAGGATCGCCCCGGCCAGGTCCGGCGCGCACCAGTCCCGCTCTTCCGCGAAGCGAAGAAACGCGCGAAGACGCTTCGCAGAGGCATGAATCGTGGCCCGGGCGTAGTCGCCTCGCGCGTCCTTCCCGGCCGCGACACGGTCCATGTCCGCGACGCGGAGTGTTTCGAGAGAAAGACCCTCGTCCTCCAACCACCCGAGGAACTCCTCCGCCGCGCAGCGGCGCCCGCGGATGGTGTGCTCGGACAAGCCGCGTTCCCGCCGCATCCAGCCGGCGAACTCGGCGATCCTCGCGGCGTTCGGATGACGCTCCCGCTCCGGCGGCTCGAGCCAGCCGAGGAAGCGCAGCCAGCGAACCGTGTGGGCGGCAAATGCCGCTTCTCCGCCGGGCGAAGCCGGACCGCCATGCAGCCGCGACCTCGGCAGCGACCATTCGCCGGCCGCGGCCTCGATCCGGCAAAGGTCGACCCTGTCGCCTTCCCGCAGATTCAGAAGGCGGACAGCCTCGATCTGATGGTTCGCAATCTTCCGCAAGGTCGAGAGTCTGGCGCCCGAAGCGGCGCAATGGGCCAGATACCCCACTCGGCGATCAACCAGCGGGGCCGAGGCGTACCGCTCGATCGTGCCGGGCCGTCTGAAAAGTTGCTCGAACATGCTCGGTTCTCCTTGTTGAGAGGGAAACGGCCATGATCGAACGAACAGATGGCGGCGAATACCATGTTGCGTACAACCGGGTCTCGCACGCACCACGAGAGGGAAAGCGGGGCCGCCACAACATAACGGCAACGCAACATTCCAGATCCAGGGCGCGCCATCGCCGAGCACGACGCGGCGCGCGACGAGATCGACGCATCGGCGCTCGAGTTCGCGCAGCACGCGCTTGGCGAAGAGCGACGGCACGTGGTCGGTGTCCCGCGTCGCGATGCTCTCAATGGAGCCATTGCACGAGCCGGAGCCGGGATCGCGGCAAGGCAACCCGTCCTTGTCGCGCCCCTCGGCCGACCAGACGGTCACCAGCTTCACTTCATGTGTCTTGGCGGAACCGTCGGCCTGCTTGCCGACGCGTCCCGCCGTCTCGGACTTGCGCATCGGCACGCCGGTGCCGTCCAGTCCGACATAGAGCGTCTTCGCCGCGGCCGGCTCGGGATCGACCACCTCAAGTTCGTCGCGGGCGATATCCCGACCGAGCGCCTCGGCATGACGTTCCACCTGCTTGGCGCCGACCTCAAGGCCGGCCAACTCGCGCAGCGCGGCGCTGGCATGGCCGAAGCTCATCTCGCCGGCCGCGATGCCCACCATGCGCCGCACCGCCGGCGAGAGCGAGGCGTTCTCAAGACCAAGCGCCCGGTCGCGCGGACTGAACCCGCGGCCGCAGGCCGGGCAGTGATACCACGCCCGCTCAAGCGTCATCGAACCCAACACCGTCGTGAAGGTCTTCGCCCGGCGGTCGACATCCGACGCATCCGCGCCGCAGCGGCAGGCCGCGGACCCCCTTGTGTCGCCCCGGTCGGCGTTGAGGCGATTGGCCACCATCCGACCCATGATGCCGAGCGCGGCGTCCCTGCACGCCCGCTCCAGCGCTTCGAAGTCGACGCCGCCCGGCGCGCCATCGCCGACCAGGCGCGCGACCTCGGCCACCATCTCCGCCGTCAGCCCCGCCCCGAGCGTGGCGTCGAGCGCCCCCTTTTCCGGGCTCGGCCCGGCGGCGCGCGGCCAGACGCCGTTCACAGAGCGCATCGCTCACCTCGATCAGTTCCCGCGTGAGCGCCCGCAGGCGTTGGCACTCCTCGACCTGGCGCCGCGTCTCTTCGACGGCCGAGGCCGGCACGGCGCGGCTGTGCATCCTGCCCTTGATGAGCCGTCGGACGCCAGTCGCCCTGAAGCCGTCCCCAAATCCCCATAAATCTGACGTGCACCCGCGCGCAAGTTCGCACTTGACAAGCGCCACAATAAATGGTGATTTAGGTGGTGCGTGCCGACTACACGAACGTTTCGTGGCGACCGCGCCCATTGGGCCGCACAGGAGCAGGCGACCTTGTCATCGAGGGAGAGCATCAAGATGAAGAGCGCATCGAGCGTCTACGCGCTTCGTATCCTGGCGGCGGGTGCCGCCGTGGCCCTGGCGGCGCCCCCGGCGCTGGCCGAGGAGGACGACGACGACCCAGCGTCCGGCGTCATTGAGGAGATCGTGGTCTCGGCCACGTACCGGGACACGCGCCTGATGGACACGCCTTTGGCGATTTCCGCGGTCACCGACCGCGACATCATTAACAAGGGCATAGAGGACATCCAGACCCTCTACCAGTCCATCCCCGGCCTCGCTTACAGCACAAACTCGCAGACGTACAACACCTTGTCGGTGCGTGGCATCACGCCGCCTTCCGCTGGTGGAAGCGCGACGGTGGGCGTCTACTTCGACAACATGCCAATCACCGACGCCCTCGACGGCGGTACGGCTCAGACGCTCGGGCCCCTATTCGACCTCGAACGGGTCGAGGTCCTGAAAGGACCCCAGGGCACGCTCTACGGCGAAGGCGCCATGGGCGGCTCGATCCGCTACATCACGAAGAAACCGGATCCGAGCGGCTTCGACTACTCATTCCAAGCCAATGTCGAAGACATAGGGGAGTCGAGTGGCCTGTCCTATCGCGCGGACGGCATGGTCAACATCCCGCTCGGTGACCGCGCCGCCGCGCGCATGGTGGCATACCAGCGAGATCGCGTCGGGATTCTGGACCAAGTCGCCCCTCGCAACGAGAAAGATGTGGACACCTTCGAAGAGTACGGCGCGAGACTCCGCCTCGCATGGTACGTGACCGATGCGCTGGAGCTGTCCGCAGTTGTTAATGTCCTCAACGGCGACTATGGAGGACCCGGCCTCAGCTTCCACTGCTACACCGAGTCGACTCCTTCAACGCCGACCGGGCAGGTTCACGTGTACGATCTGCCAGACAGCACGTGCGGGGGCTACGACGATCAGTTCAAGCGGGATCCCTACGTCACCCACCTCGCACACTGGAACTACACAAACGGTGGCTTCGACGACCAGACCATGTACAACTTCAGCGTGGAATGGGAGTTCTCCTTCGCCAACTTCCTGTCGAGCACGTCTTACTTCGACCGGGAGGCCGACTATTCCGAAGAGACCAGTCCCCGCTACTCGATTCCACTCATCCCTATCGTCAACAGCCTTGGCTGTTTCGGATTGTTGGACGTTTGCGGACCTAACACGATGGCCAGTCTCGGCGGAGACGGCATATTCTTCCGTGGCAGCGAGCGCTTCGTTCAGGAGTTCCGTTTGGTTTCGAATACTGACAGTCGTCTCCAATGGACCGGTGGACTTTACTACAAGGACGAAGACTCCCAGAAGGGCGAACTGGCCGGGTGTCACGACGGTGGCCCGCCGGGTTACGACCCTTTACCTGAGGCAACATGCCCGTTGCAGTACAGCTTTTTCCCCCATGTACCGATACAAGACCAAGCTCAAATCGTCCAATTCATGAACACCATAATTTTTCCAAGCAATATCGGTTACCGGATGTTCCAGGAGCAGTCCGTTTTCGGAGAGGTCAGCTATAGGGTCAGTGACGAGTGGGAGGTTCTGTTCGGTGCCCGCAACGCGGAGGTAACTCACGAGCTTATAGTCGGTGCCCCTGGAGTGAACTCCAAGCGGGATCCTGCGAACCACCTTGACATCACCACCCGGGTGACGTCTCCGAAGGTGACCGTGACTTGGCGGCCCAAGACCGACATCATGACCTACTTCACTTACTCTCAGGGCTTCCGTCCCGGTATCGTGAACGAAGAACTGGCGGCGACAATATCGCGCGTAAGAGACTTGATCGGTACGCATCCCCTCGCGGCCGAGACCGCCGAGCGGCTGGCCAACTTCGAGACCGCCGACGGTGACGAAGTGATCAACTACGAGCTTGGCATAAAGGCCACGGTTCTGGATGGAAGAGTCAGTTTCGTCGGGGCCCTATACCAAGTCGAATGGGAGGACACTATCGTCCTGATTCGGGAAGATCTTCCGCCCGGCCTTGAGCAGGCGGACCCCATAGGCTTTAGCTACAACCGCAATGAGGGCTCAGCCGAAAGCCAAGGCCTTGAATTCGAGGTACGGACGATTCTGACCGACTCGCTTCGCCTTAACTTTGGCGGTGACTACAATTGGACGGCCGAGGTCAACGCCTCGGCCTCTGGTCGCTACGGCGGCGTCGCTATCGAGCCCGGAAACCGCTTGGCCAACGCCCCCGAATACAGCGTGTACATCGCGCTGGAGTACGACTTTGAGCTTGCTGGATTCGACGCTCATGCCCGCGCGGACGCGTACGCCGTCGACGATTTCTTCGGCACTGCCAACAACGAGGAAGCTACACCGGCATACAAAACGCTGGACCTCAAACTACTGCTCGGCCGCAGCAATTACCAGGTCGGCATCTACATTCGCAATATCTTGAACGAAGTGATCGTCTACGAGCTGAACCAGGTGGGCTACCGCTTCGGGCGGCCTCGGACTTACGGGATACAGCTCAACTATAACCTGTAAAGGAACGGCCATCTTGTCGATCGTCGGGCTTGCCGCCTTACGTATGGTCGTAAGCCCGACACGCCACCACAACTTGCTCTGCCAACGGGGCGATGTCAGCGCCGCCACGCCGTAGCTTACGGGCACGAATCCGTTTCTATGGGGAGAACAGAGCTTGAGCAATTCCAACAAGAGCTACTTCACGGACGACCAAGGCGCACCATCGTCGATGAGACTCATGTCCATCTTAGCTTTGTTGGTCGCCGCCGGTCTTGCGTGTGTCGAGGCCTTTGGATGGGGCACAGGCGAGAGCAAGACCGAGTTGGTGCTTTACTTCCTGGTTGCGGCCTTCGCTCCCAAAGCAGTGCAGAAGTCGCCGAGAAACGATAGATTGAGGAATTCACGCTTGTGGGTGAAGCAGACGAAAACACGTTGTGCCGCAAGGACATGCAAGTGTATGTTTGAGTTGACAGCAGAGCCGAACCTCTCGATGGCGGCAGCCGCCCGCCGCACCGAGGGTCGCGGCGCGGCGGCGCCCGAAGCGCATCAGGAGGGGCGCGACTACTTCGACATGCGCACGGTCCATGGCGAGTAGGGTCGCCAGGACCGCCTATTTCATGCACCATCCACAACGACTCGCCGGTTCGACCGGCGCTAGGAGGCGATCATGTCCATCCAACTCGGCGACACCAAGGACGAGCAGGCCCTCGCGAGGACGATGGCTGCGGCGGAACGGCTCGGTCTGGATAAGAACATCCGCGAGCTCCACGTCCAGGGCTTCACCATCCTGAAGGACGTCCTGAGCGCCGAAGAGGTGCGCCGCGCTCGGGAGGCGATCTTGGATCGGGTAGAGAAACAGGCGGGCAAGAGGCCAGACATCGACACCACGACCGACCTGGTGGCACCGTTTTCGGACACGACCGGCGCCATGAGCTACGTCCCGTACATGCTCTACGACGATCCAGTCTTCGAGGACATCCTGATCAAGGAACGCCCGCTGACGCTGATCTACTATCTCCTCGGCGAGAGCGCCAAGCTCTCGAGCATCGGCTGCCATATCAAGGGCCCGGGCGAAGCCGGCGAGATCTCGTTGCATGCGGATGATGCGGGCGGCACCAACCCGCTGCCGACCTCCGGATTGGTGGCCAACGTCAACTACGCGCTGGTCCCCTACAGCCGTGAAGGCGGCGCAACCGCTGTCGTCCCCGCGAGCCATCACTGGTGTCGGCAACCGACGCCACGCGAGACGCGACTGGGCGGGGAGCACGCGAATCCCCATGCGATCCCCGTCGACCTATCCTCTGGCGACTGCGTCGTATGGCATGGCAACCTGTGGCACGGCTCGTTCGCGCGGACGATCCCCGGGCTCCGGCTGAACCTCGCCTGTTATTTCGTGCGCTACAACCTAACGACCCAAGAACTGCATCGGGACCGAGTGCCGCAGGAGGCTCTCGATCGCCACGCCGACGACCCCCGGTTCGCCAGGCTGCTGGGCCAGCACGAGTACAACGGCTGGGGCCGCGAGGGCCCCAACCCCAAACTTCTGGAAAAGGCGCCAGTCGGCCTCTTCGACTGAGGCCTCTCGTCTCGAAGCGAATCGACCCGCCTCGCGCAGCGAGACTACTTCCAGCCACTGGAGTCCACCGAGGGCGGCCGCACTCTCGCTACCCGGGCCCCTTTGCCAAGCTGTGCGATTCGCCGATCCGCTACCGCCTCCGCGCACCGCGCTTGGACGAACACCGCAGCGAAATCCTCGAGGAACTGGCGCGACGAGCCCCCGAGCCCGCCGGTGGTCGAGCCGCGGCGGCGGGGAAACGACCGACGGTGACCGTTCGGGGAACCGCGTCATCGCCGCGAGTCGGGACGCGTGTCGGAATGCGGTGTCGGAGGAGACGACATGGCGAACGCAAGCGAGTCGGCAAGACGTGTTGAGGGTTGGCGGCGGAGCGGGCTGAGCGCGGAGACGTACGCGGCTGAGACGGGAGTGAACCCATCGACACTCACGTACTGGAAGTCGAAGGTCGGGATGAGCTGCAAGGGGGCGCGCGCGACGGGATGAAGCAGGACCCTCCCGCCGCGCAATTCGATACGCTCGACGCCGACACGCATCGCGCGGCGCCGGCGACGTCGAGATCGTCGAGGGGAGCGAGATCATCCCCGACCACACGCCGCTGCCGCAGCTGGCCGACCTGAGCTATGCGGCATACGCCAGCTACGAGGCCCATCGCTGGGCAGTCTTCGGCTTCACGCCGTCGCTTGGATTCGACACGCAGTCGACCGGAGCGCGGACGTCGGCTCCCCCGGCCCTGGGATCGGATTACCTCCTGGACGGGTTTCAGACTTTCGATGGCCGACTCGGCTTCGCGAGCGAGCGCTGGGAGCTCGGCTTCGGGTTGAAGAACCTCACCGATGTTCGTCCGCAGCTGGGTACGAATCTCCTCGAAGTGGCCACGCTGAGCATCGGCCGCCCGCGCATCTGGCTCTTCCGAATGGGCTTTCGTTACTAGAGAGGAGACCTTCTCGAGCCACTGCGTCTTGGCCCCGACCTCGTAAACAGCTCTTCCACGACACCGGCGGTGCCGGCCTCATTTGACGCGCACACGGCGAAATTTCCACTCGCCGTTCTGCTTGACGTAATCCTCGTGGTACCGCGCGGCCATGCCCGGCCAATTGCTGGCCGCCGTTCCGTCGATCTGGGTTACGGCCGAGATGAGGTACCAGACCCCGTGTGCCCGATCCCCATCGACCTCGATAAGAGGGTTGGCAACGATGTGCTGTGCCCGGGCGATCACTTTCGGGAATCCGGCAAAGAGCTCTCGAATCGCTTCTCGACCCTCAGCGTTTCCGACTCCGTCCGCGTTCCAAGTACCATCTTCCGTGAACAAAGACGCCATGGCGTCCGCATCGTAGTCGTCGTGGTCACAGATCTCGCAGTACCGGGCCTTGAGTCGTTTGATGGCTTCGATGTCTTCGAGCCGAGTGATTCGTTCCTGGAGCTCTTCCAATTCCATCCGATGGTTCCTCTCGTGTGCCAGTGTTTGCGCTTCGGGCCAGACCCCTACGCGTACGGGTCGAAGAGGGGGGTGACACCATCTTCTCGTCGCGCAATATCGCGGTATTCGCCTCGCGAGAGCCCGAGCAGGCGTCTGAGCTCCGGATGACGATCGAGCAGCTCTGGCGACAGCCGCGGCGAATTCGGAATGTAACTGCTGGCGTTGCGGCCCTGGATGTAGGGCCGGGTGTAGTTCTCATTCAGCGAGATTCGCAGCCCGGGGCGGGTGCGCGGCAAAGCGGAGTGAAACGTTCCCCCCTGCCAGATCACCACCGAGCCGGCCTTCGCCTCAAGGCGCACGAGCGGATAGGGCGTGTTGGTGACGTCGGTGTCGTGGGGCAAGACTCTGTGGCCGAAGTGCTGGCTGGCGGGGACGAACAGGGTTGGGCCGTCGGCTTCGTCGGCCTGGTCGGTACAGCTCCACGTACAATTCAACCGATGGCAGATCTGACCGGCGCCCATCGGGATGCCTTCCACGTCCTGGTCGACGTGCAGTGGTAGATTGTGGAAAAGTGCGGAATCGTCGTCAGGGGCGTCGGCGGTCGGGCCCTTCAGGATGATCAAATTGGTCCTGAGCACCGCGCCCTGGCCCAGCATCAGTCGGACCAGCGCCAGCTTCGCTGGGTTGGTCGCTGCCTCGATGAACACTTCGTCCTCGTCGAAGAACGGATCGTCGAAGGCCGCGGTGAGCGTCGAGGTTCGAAAATCGATCGAGACGTCGTTCCTTGTCTCGTAGGCGGCCACCTCCGCGTCGCGCAGCCGCTCGATCCACGCATCGGTGACCCCGAGGGTCGCGGGTGAGACGACGGTGAAGCCGTAGGTCATCAACTCCACGGCGTTTTGGGCGAGTCCGTAGCGCTCGATGTCGGAAATGATCGAATCGAGGCTCGGCATCGCTTTCCGCTCCGCAATGTCCATCATCGTCCCTCTCTAATCTGGAAATGAAAGCCGGCCCGGAACATCCACGTCCGTGGGCGGCCGATCACCGGCGATGGCGTGGTGAAGTCGTGTGCGCCGTAGGTCTGAAACCTCGCCAGGACGCGGTTGAGACCCAGGTCCGTCGAGGACGTCGTTTCAGGAGATGCCAGTCGTCCTCCGGTCGACTGCGTATCGAACTGGAGCGACGGGGTGAAGCCGAAGATCGGCCAGCGGGTCGCCGCGTAGCCGGCAAATGCCGAGTAGCTCAGGTGAGCGAGCTGCGGGAGCGGGCTGTTGTCGGGAATGTTGCCTCCGGGGTCGCCTCGACGATCTTCCCCTCGCCGACGAAGAGGTTGAATCCGAGCGTCAGATCCTCGATCGGCAACGCAGCGAGCTCGAACTCCACGCCCCGCGTCCACGCCCGGGCGGCGTTCATGACGCCGGGTTCCTGGGAGACCGGTTGGCCGTGGCCCGAAGTCCGGCTGCTACGAAGGTGGAGACCTGGAGGTCTCGCCAGTCGTTGTAGAATGCGGCGACGTTGGCCGTCAGCCGCCCGTCCAGCCACTGGGTCTTCGCGCCGATCTCGTAGCTCCAGACATTGTCGGGTTCGAACAGCGAAAGTGGCGAAAGCGCCGGCGTTCCCACCGCCGGAACGAACCCCGTTCGCCACCGTCACGTACGCCATCCGCCACTCGTCGGCGAGCCACGAAAGCGCCACCTTCGGAGTGAGAGCCGTCGTCGTGATGCTGAACTTCTGCGCCGGGTACCTGCGGACGTACATTCGGCTTCGCCGCCGCCTTTGCTGACTGGGTGATCTCTACTTCCCTGACGACCAATGGGTCTGCATCGAGGTTACGCCCCATCATCGGTGGGCGTCAAGCGACGGCCACGAGTGGGGCGGGGTGCACGACCTGAGAGTGGAGTTTGGGTGCGAGGACGTAGGGAGGGTTGATAAGTAGCTTTACGCCTTGTACTACGGGTGAACTCTCGAAGCACAAGCAGCCTGTGGCAACGGCAAAGGAACACGCATAACCGCAAATCGAGGAAATGAGACAGAGCCGTGCGCAATCCGAAGCTCAACGACGGGGGATGACGATCAAGGAAGCGTGGTCCTACGTTGACCGAGTAGCCCAAGGGGCCTTCCTATTCGATGACGATCCGCTTCATTTTGATGACCGGATAGATTCGTACTGTCTATGGAGTTTTGTCCACTATCGATGAGCTTTGCGAAGGAATGTGCCTAGCAGATCCAGCCGAGCCAGAGTATGACCACAGCAATACCCACCAAAGCACATCTGAACTGCAACATCGGCCAATTCACCCCGACCATCTACAGCCACGCACATGGCGGGCGGCAGTTTGAACTGCGACTTAGCTCTAGGTCAGCGCGTGCCCCTCTCCTTCAGCGAGGAACTGGCGTTGGCGCGGTTGCTGGGGTACTGCGGGCTGTTCCGCGAGGCTCCGCTGGGGTCGGGGATGTTCTGCTTGGTGGCGTAGCGGCTCAGGGGCCGCTGGCGCCCCCGACAAGACGCTTCTCGTCGTGGGCATCCACATGACGACATGGTCCGGGTCCGGGGCGGCTTAGGACGCTAGCCCGCCGATGCGCGCGTGGCAGTGCTGTCCGCGCCACGTGCTCGAACAAGCCCCGCATCGCCGCCCCCCGCGTCGCCGTCACATGTGCAGTATCCCGCGCCGCATCGCCCCCCTTGCGGCGGGCCGCAGGCACCCTCCGGGCGGACGGACTAGGGGGCCGGCCCCGCGCCGGTCGGTTGCGGCAGGACCTTCTCGCGCAGGTCCGCGTCCAGGGCGGCAAGCACGGCGTGTTCATCGTCGTGCCGGGGGTCCCGAAACCTCGCCTCGACGTAGTCGAAGAAGCTCGGCAGGCCGAGTTCCCAGTCGTCGTCGATGCCCCCGGAGGGTTGCCACAGCAGACCCAAGTGCTCGAAGTGAGCCAGAGCTTCGGCGGCGTCCGGGCGGGGGGCGTCCGGATTCATCGGGTGGCGCAGGCCGGACCGCACGGAGTTGTCGACTCGGGACCTGGAGATGCGCCGTCGCGGCGCTTCTCCGCCCCACCGCCATAGCGCCCCCAGTTGCCTGGCGCACGTCGTCATGCCCCGTTTCTCAAGGTCGCGCCACGCTCGCACGTAGCGCTGTTCGGCCTTGGCGCGGAACGCTCTTTCCACCGCCCCGCCGGCGGCGAAGTCCACGTGCCCGTGGGCCGCATTCTCCAGCGCGACAAGCCCGAGTAGCTGGCTGAAGTAAGGGCTGCCCCGACACCATTCGGCGGCGGCGTCGAGCGCCGCCGGGTCGAATTTCAGTCCCAGCGCGTCGAGCGGTGCCGCGACCGTCGCCGCGCAGTCGGCGGCGGTGAGGTTGCGCACCGGCACCAGGCGCTCCTCCGGCGCGCGGTCCAGGAACCACGTGGCCTTCGCGTCGCTCAAGGCATCCACCAGGTCGGGCGTACCGGCCAGCGCGACCGCGACGGGGACGCCCTCGCCGTTCAAGACTTGGGCGGCATTCAGTAGCGCGCCCAGTGCCTCCGGGGGGGCGGCGTGCGCCTCGTCCATGGTTACCAGCACTGGCTTGCCGCCGTCCGCGTCGGATAGCGCGGCCAGGGCGCTCGAGACGGCCATCGGGGCGGGCGCGGGGGTCCCCGGCTTCCGGGAGACGCCGGCCTTGACCTTGGCGAGGCCGGCCATCACGCCCGATGCCTCGATCTTCGCCTCCCACTCGCCGCCCCGGGTGGGGAACATGGAGGAGATCAGTTCCGCCACCCCCCTCGGGTCGGCGGGGGCGCTTTCGCCGGATATGTCGACCGACGCGGCGGCCCCACCGCGCTGCTCCGTCAGCGCGCGCTTGAAGGCGGACAGCAACACCGTCTTGCCGGTGCCGCGCGGACCGTACAGGGCGACCCCGATGATGCGGGCGCCCCGCGTGGAGCGGTCCCGCAGCAATTCGTCTCCCAGCGCGTTCAACCGCGCAAGTTGCTCCTCGCGGCCGACCAGCAGTTGCGGCTCGTTGCTCGAGCCGGCGGGGAACACGTCACCTAGCAGGCCAGCCGCCAATGCGCACGGATGGCCCGCCGCTTCGCCCGTGGCAGTTCTGTCCGCGCCACGTGCTCGAACAAGTCCCGCATCGCCGCGCACCCCTGCGTCGCCGTCACATGTGCAGTATACCGCGCCGCAGCGCCCCCCTTGCCGCGGCGAACAGACCCATCAGCTCCCCCAACGCGGTGGGACCGCCAGCACTCGCCCCTTGCGCCTCTCACGCCTCGGACGCGGCACGCGCTCCCCAGGCCACAGGATGTCTTCGTACCTGAGCGGTTCGCGGGCGAACCCCAGCCGCATCGCCGGCGTTCTCCCGTCGTCGCCAACGAACACGAAGTTGTTCACCGTCCGGAAGATGGTCAGATAGGTCTCAAGCATCTGCGGATTGTACGGGGCGTAGCCGTGCCAGACGGTGTTGTGCCCGCTTGACGTGCCGACAGGGCGCTCGAGGGCGCTGAACAGGCGCCTGCTCTTCATAAACAGGTTGTCGATCCGGGCGAGCCCGGCCTTCAGGAACATGTCGGCTTTGCGGTCTTCGTCAATCCACTCCTTCGCGGTGAGCCACGACATGGCCTTGTGCAGCTCGTTCATGGTCGGCTCGGGGTGCTCGATCCACACGTCGTCCCACTTCCCGTAGGTCTGCCCGGCGGCGATTCGCTCCTTCATCATCAGTCGGGCGACCGCCTGCCGGTCCTCGCGGATCTCGGGGGGGAATCCTTCGCGGAACCTCGCGCGCTCGCGCTGGGCCTCACCCAGGATCCGCTCGCGGTCATCGATGGTCTGGAACTTGGTGTACCGAACGTAGAAGGCGTTGGCGTCGCCACGCAGAACCTCGTCGGTGAAGGCGCACAGGAACGCGGCCCGTGACATGGAACTCTGGTCCATGTTCGCCTGGAGGCGCTTGACGCCCGCTCCGGTGAAGGCCCGGTGCATCAGCATCCAGTGCGCGTAGGCGGTGTACGGCTCGTGGGTCTGCATCCCGGACGTCAGCGGCGGCATCTGCCTGCACGAGGGGTCGTGGTGGTCGAGTTCGATATCCTCGACGTCGCGCCGGTGCTGCGCGTTGGCGTACAGCCTCTGGATCTGGCTGACGAGGGCCACCCGATCATGCTTCTTGAGCTTCCTCGACAGTGACCGTCCGGCCATCAGTTCGTCTCCGGGAAGCCAGTAGTGTGCGTACTTGCGGAACGCCTCGGCGAGCTCGAAGTCGCCGACCTGCGCCGCATCGCGGTTGATCTCGAAAGGGTCGACCCTGCCATCGAAGTTGACGTGCATCCCGAAAACGAAATGGCTATCCGCGTCGATAGTGCTGTACCCGGACAGGACGACGTTGCGGCGGTCGAGACGGCTGACCCAGTTGAGCGTGAACTCTTGGGCATCGGTCTCGACCGCGAGGTCCTCCGGCAGCCTTAGACGCCCGTCGATGAGCGCGCGATCGATCATCCCTGAATGGGAGCGACAGCGTCCGTGAATGAACCGCAGGATGGCGTAGTACGAATCGCTCGACAGCAGGCCCGATCCGCGGGTGGCACCGCGGGCGGGAGCCTTGTTGGCGATGCGGCTGAACACATCGGCCGCGAGACGCTTGTTCCGGTCATGCAGGCGGACGGGGCTCGATACCGAGAAAAGGCGTCCGCACGCCTTGCACTCATAGCGCTGCCCGCGACCGGAGGGCGCAGGGCCTCGCTTGCGGTACGCCGCCTTGCCGTGCCGGGCGACTGACCGATCGTGATTCTCGCAGTCTACGTTTGGGCAGGAAGCCGTCTCATCCGCCGCCCAGATGCCGCCAGCCTCGGCGAGCCGCTCGATCTCGCTGACCACGGAGGCGTTGGACTTGACGGGTGGATTGTCCAGGCACGCCTTGCACCGCAGTGAGGGGATCTGCCCCTTGGACGTGCTGTGGAGCTTGTAGGCCGGGTCGCGGTCGGGCGATGGGCCAGGCTTCTGCGGCTCGTGGCGGGCGGGCACGCCGAAGTTCTCGCATGAAGGGACCCGGCAGTGGTTGACCTGGATGGTGCGATCTTCGCCGATCAGGTCACCGGTGGCGGGCAAAGGAACCCGAGGAAGCGTTGCCATGGGGGTGCGATCCTCCTGCTCGGACGGGTCGGGACTCGACGTTTGACTCCCGCCCGACGGGGTCAGACAGCGTCAAAACTCGCTCGGCAGGGGTAGGATCTATGGTAGAAAAACTCCCCATAAAATGCCAAGATAAAATACTTATAAGATATCGTTTAGTAGGTACTTTAGCTATTTTCGCACCCAAATCCCGAACGGCTAGCTCTCCGCCATAAAACACGCGTAACTTACTGAAATACTAACAATTGTTAGATATTGGCACTTCTTGGTATCACTTGTACGAGCACTTCCTCGAGCGTTGCTCCGTGCACGGTGCGGGGGCTGCCGGAGACGTCGCAGTTACGGTGACGTGGAAACACGCTGACGAGGGCTTGGCAACGTGGCTGGAAAGATCGAACACTCTGGGCATGGCGGCGAGGACGGAGGCGTGGGTTGGCCGCAGACGGAAGCGGCTTGGACGGACCGGTCGCGCAACGAACGCTAAGGAAGCTCTGATTTATCAGAGCTTCCCGTGCGGCACTTAGGATGTGTCGCCAAGTTCATTGGCGTAAGCCATTGAACTTGTGAGCAAAACAAAACCGCGCTTTTGTTTTGCGATCCTGATCAAGCCCAGGGAGGGGCTTGATCAGAGGTTCCCTAAGTGCCCGTGGGTCAGAAGTTCGGACACGTATTCTACGCGGCTGCGAGTAAGGGCTGTTCGCTGGCATGGGCGCGATCAATGCGATGCAGCAACGAGTCGAGGTCCTTGCGGGTGAACTTCCACTCGAAGGGTTGGGCAATGGCTTCGTCGTAACGGGCGAAGCCCAGCAACCGCTCCTGGAGGGCTTCGAGGGAAGAGAAGTCGTTGGGTGTCAAGGCCTTGCGCTGAAGGATGGAGAAGTAGATCTCCACTTGATTCAGCCAACTGGCATGCACGAGCGTGTGGACCGGAACGATGGTCGGCCATTGCTCCCTGATACGATCGATACAGGCTTGGCCGCGGTGGGAGGAGCCGTTATCCATGGTCCAGAACACCCGCCGAGCGGAGCGATAGGGTTCTTGCGTCATCACTTGTTGCAGGAGGCGGCCGAATGGTGCGATGCCGGTCTTGTGTTCGCAGATCCCATGGATTTTGGCCCGCCGCACATCCCAGGCGGCCAGGTAGGCCCATGCCCCCCGACGCACGTACTCATGTTCGGTGCGCATGGCTTGGCGGGGAGCGGTCGGCAGAGACCCGTGGGTACGCTGGCGAGCCTGGATACTGGTCTTCTCGTCTGTTGAGATGACGAACTCGTCGTCGCGCAGGGGGATTCCGTTCCAGTGCCCTTCGTAGAGATCCAGGATTCGCCCCGCCTTGACCCTGAAGTCTGGGTCACGCGGGAAGATCCAACAGCGATGCTGCCACGGCCGGATGGCGTCCTCGTGCAGCCAGCGCCAAACGGTCTTGTCGCTGATGCTGGCGACGATACCGGCGCGGCGAACTTCGCGCGCCACATCCGCGATGCTCATGCGCGACAACGGAAGTCCCAGATTGGCTGGCAACTCACATGCCAGCGCCTTGACCTGCACGACCACCTCCGGGGGGAAAAGCCCGGGGGCGTCCGGGCCGGGGGCGCTCCTCAAGTCCCGGCAGGCGTTCGTGGAAAAACCGTTTCCGCCACTGGCTGACGACCTCCCGCCGCGTGTTGAGCCGCGCGGCAATCTCATCGTTCTGCAGTCCTTGTGCGGCCAAGAGGATCATCCGAGCCCGTTGAACCTGAAAATATGGCAACGTATATTTTTGCGCCCGCCGGTTCAGCACTTGTGCTTCCTCGTCGGTAAGCGTGATCCCGAAAGGACTTTTTCTCGACATGATTGTTCCCCGAGACGCTTTCCGGGCAACCGTATCCGAAGATCCTTTCGGCTGTCAATAATACGTTATGTTAATTATGAATATGAGTACTGAGCGCCGTATCCGGATTTGGGTGCTTGCATTGAATAAGTGGCGTAGCGTGGCGTTTCGACGAAGGTCTCGATGAGCACCGGGTTGTTGCCGTAGCGCGCCGTCCAGTCGCCGGGCAGGCGCTGGCGGACGCGGGCGAGGATGTGCGAGCCGAGGTTGGGGATGTGGATCCAGGGCAGGATCAGGAAGCGCGGGTTGTCGACGACGAGCGGCAGGTTCTTCTCGCGCATCTGCCGCGACCAGCCGATGAAGCGGTCGCGCGGGGCGAGGGTCCAGGCGGCGGTGGAGAAGCCGAGCATGGCCAGCGGCGTGCCGTCGTGGGCGTGCACGGCGTAGCGCATCTGGGCGCCGATCAGGGTGGTGTAACCGAGGTAGTGGTAGCGGGCGACGTACTCGTTCCAGAGCTTGCCCTCGCGGCCGTAGCCGACGATCGGCCGCAGGCTGAGCGGGCGGACCGCCGGCAGCGTGTCGGGCGGCGGCAGCAGCGGCGGTTCGGTGTCCGGTCCGAAGGTCGTGGGGCGGCGCGGTGGGCGCGGCCATTTCGGCGGCGGCAGTTCGATCCGCCCGTCTTTGTGCATGGCCAGCATGACGACACGGGCCATCATGTCCTTGAGCCCGCCGTCGGCCTTGAACCAGCCGATGCGGCGGCAGAACTCCTTGGACAGGGCGTGGCGGTTGAGCGCTGGCGGACCGGCGATCAGCGCGCGCAAGAGCGCCATCTCGTCGGCGCTGAAGTC
Source organism: Candidatus Azotimanducaceae bacterium (assembly GCA_965206615.1). GTDB lineage: Bacteria > Pseudomonadota > Gammaproteobacteria > Pseudomonadales > Azotimanducaceae > VXNE01. Next base: position 3,585,903 of record CBDBKI010000005.1, on the reverse strand, counting down.
GCGCCCGTGGTAGCGGCACTCGACGCTACCCGTCATGTTGGCGCCGCCAGTTCGCGCTGGCGTGCATCGTCCATCGACCAGGGCAGCCAGGGCGACAGATCGGCCGGCGGCCGGCCGCCGTTCTCGGCGCACGCCGCCAGCCAGGCTTCGAGCCAGCGCAGGACATCGATGCCGTTCAGGTTCAGGGTGCCGACCACCGAGTACATGAGCGCCGCGAGCTTCGCGCCGGTCTCGGAGTCGGAGCCGAACGACAGGCGTCGTCCGATCACCGGTCCCCTGAGCAACCTCTCGGCCAGGTTGTTGTCCATCGGCGTGCGCGGGCGTTCGAGGAACACGCTCAGCCCCTCGCGGTGGTTCACCAGTGAGCGTAGCGCCTTGCCCTCGCGGGCGTGCTCCTGCAAGCGGTCGAGTTCCCGCCCGGCGCGCGCGAACAGGCTGTCGAGGGCCGCCTGCAGCGCATCCTGCGCCGCGTCGAACACGGCGCTCTGGCGCTCCAAGGTCGGGTCGTAGCGGGCCAGCCGCGCCTCGTTCAGGCGGTAGATGGCGGCGATCTGGCCGAGCCATGCCTGGCACCAGCCGGTGAGGTCGACCTGCGCAGCGGCGCACTGGATGAAGTCGCGGCGCATGTGCGCCCAGATATGTTGCGTTCCACATATCTGGGCATATGTTGCGGCCCGGATTATGTTGCGGAGAGCCGGCATCGCCGCACTGGACATGAAGATCCTCGTTTTGTCCGCAACATAACGTGCTTCAATCACAGTGCGCCAAGGAAGGCCATCAGCCCCTTGTTCTCCTTCCACGGGCGATCGGGTCCGGGCTCTGCGGCATCGCAGAGCGCCATCGCCCTTGCCTTCGTCTCGAGATCGATCTCGGCGTAGATGTTGGTGGTGTCGAGGCTCGCATGACCAAGCCAGGCACGGATCTTGTTGAGATTCACACCGGCCTGAAGCAAGTGGCAGGCGCTCGTGTGCAGCGCGATAGTTGGCGACCGTGCTGCGGTCGATGAACAAATCCCCGAACATGATCGTATCTCCTTGTGGTAGGGGGTCGGACCATGGCAGAAAAATGCAAATCGAAAAATTATGTTGCGGACGTCTGCAAGGAACTCATGTCCAGAGCGACCTTCGGAACTCTCCGCAACATAATCCGGGCCGCAACATATGCCCAGCAGAACTGCAGGGTCACCGTGCCGCCGAGCAGGCGCGTCAGCTTCTTGTAGGCGCTGTAGCGGTCGCAGACGATCACCGTGCCGGTCCGCAGTTCCCCGAACAGCCTCTGCGCCGCCTCGGCGCTACGGCTCGGGTCGATGTAGAAGTAGACCGCGTTGTTGCCGACCGAGGTCCACAGCCAGGCGCGCGCCGAACGGCCCTCTGCGCGCAGCGCCTGTACCCGCCAGGTGGTCTCGGCGGCGTGGCGTAGCGCGGTTGCGTTCTGGTGCGCGCGGATCGCCTCGGCGAGCGGCTCGAACAGGGGCACGAAGCGCGGCGCGCTGTCGGCCAGCGTGCCGGGCGCGACCGGCAGCCCCTGGTCACCCAGCCACGCGGCGACCCGCTGCAGCGGACGCCGGCACGCGTAGTGCTCGAACAGGAAGCGTGACCATACGCTCGTGCCGTACGGCGTGTTGGGGAACAGCCGCGGCACCGCCGGCGCCGAGACCTGCAACGGCGACGACGCGCAGCCGCACCTGCGCCGCCAGCGCCCGCGCCGGATCACCCGCCGGTGGGCGCGCACCTCGATCTCGAGAAGCGACGACTCGTCGGCGCCGTTCGCTGCGTAGGCCTTCCCGCACGCCGCGCAGACGCGCGCTGCGGCCGGCGGGGCGTGCACCTCCAGGCGCTCCTCGATGCCGGGACGCGGCGTGCGTCCGTGGCCGGGCGCGCCGGAGCGCTGGCCTCGACGGCGTCCGGAGCGCGGCGTCTCCTGCTTCTCGCTCCGGCGCCCGTACAGCGTCCCGGACAGCACTGCCGCGGTCGCGCGCAGCCTCGACAGCTCCGCTTCCAGCGTCCCGACCCGGTCCTGCGACGCCTTCGCGGTCCGCCGCAGCCCGGCGTTCTCCTTCGTCAACGCGTTCAGCGCGGCCTTCTGGCGCCGCGACCGGCGCAGAGCCTTGCGCAACTCGGCGTGCGCCTGGACCTGCGCCGCCGCCGCCGCCTTGCGCAGCCGGGCGACCTCCCTGCGCAGCGATATCTCCGTACCGCGCGGCTGCGGGTCGACGCCCGCTTCCCCGAGCAGCCGCGTCAGGCGCGCCACCTCGGCTTCGAGAAACAGCGCGGTCTTCGCCGCGCGGCGGGCCGCGTTCGCGTCTTCGACCGCCGCATGCCGCTTGCGGCGCGCCTCCTTGAACTGCCACTTCAACGACTCCGCCGCGCTACGCGCGACCACCTCCGCCCACTTCAACTCCGCCGCGCGCGCTTCGGCCGCCTCCGCCCGCTCGAGGGTCTGCTCGTACAGCCGCCGCCAGTCCGGCGGCGTGCGCACCAAAGCCCCCTCGGCAACGTCGGGGACCGCGGCCACTTCCGTATCGCGATACGCCATGCTGGCGACCATAGCGGAACGCGAACCGTGTTACCAGTCCCAGAAGCTACCCGTCACGACTCGACCGAACGCTTACGATCGACTGGTTGACGGGTCAGCGTTCCAGGTGTTGGCGTAGGAACTCGGTAGGGGCGACGCGCGGGGCCTTTTGGATGGAAGGAGGTCCGGAGCTACCCGGGCGGGTCCGCCGGAGCCCCGAAAAGAGCGATGCCGTGATAGGCCGCGTCGTCTTGATCGATGTTCCTTCCGATCACGATTACCGTCTGGACGTGGTCGGACTCCAAAGCGGATGCCGACGCCTGAGTTCCTCGAACAGCGCCACCGCGCGAAGGCCCGGCGTCGCCTCCAGTAGCGGCACGATCTCCTCGTCGAAGATCCCCGCGAGCGGATCCGGGCGCCGCCGCCCACGCTGCTTCGGCTTCACGGACGGAAGATGTGGGTCGGCCTCGATGCGGTAGGCCGTGGCCGTGCTGAACCCCGCCTTGGCGGCCGCGGCCTGCAGACGATTGTGTTGTCGAAAGTGCATGTAAAGCCTTACTTGGCGATCGGTGATGTGTCGGCCCGGCATTGAGTTCCGTTCCTGGTAGGACGGAACACCTTAGCCAGCCCTCTTGCGATCACCTCGAGACTCTCGTCCCGCCGCCGCGCACCTGGCTCGGTCGGGCTACGCCCTCCCTCCCCAGCTGCGCGACATCGGCTTTCTCACCTTGATTGACGGAACCTTCTCATCTTGATTGTCGCAGAACACCCGTTCCGCCTTGTCTTCCGTGCCGCCCCCGAAGCGGATGGTCGTCCCCTCTTCGGGGTACCTGCTCGGCATGCCAAAGCGGTAAAGCAGGACGACGCCGACGATGTCGAGCACAAGCCCGGAAACGACCAAGCACTCGCCAAACGTCATCAGCTAAATGCCGCCCTCATGGAGGCCTCCGACAATCAACAGCCTCTGCAGCAGTTCGGCGGCCTCTGCGGGGCTGCCTGCCTGCAGGGCCTTCTGCACGGCGGTGCCAAAGGTGGACACGCTTCCGCAAGCAGGCCGAACGCCATGTGGGCAGATCCCTTACTGGGAGAATACGTCAATGCGCCCCACCAGGCACCAGCTGCTGTGCTTGCCGGCGTCGTCTACTGACGCCCTCGGCAACGAGGTAGTGGAGTCCCGGATGCACGGCAGCCAGGGCGCTCCACAGGCCGTCGACGGTCTCGCGGTTCTGCAACCCATAGTATTCGTGGTTGCCGGGCACGTAGATCACGGGCGAAAGGGCAAGTTCCCGCATCACGAAGTCCCGCGCGAGCAGGTACCGTCCAATGTCCCCTGCGAGGACCAGGATGTCCCGAGTGGGGTCGGCCTGGAAGGCATCTGGCGCCGGCAGATGATCCTGCCGCGCTTCCAGATGGAGGTCCGAGGCGATCTGGATCTTCATGGGTGCGCTCCGCGAGGGCCGCGCATTGTAGCGGACTGCAGCAAGCTGTCTACGTGTGTCGCCCTGGGCAGAACTGCACCCCCAGTTCCGCTTCCAGTCGCTCCAGCGGAAACGTCCGGGACACCCGTCGGTGGAAGGTGGTCGCCACCCAACGCTCTCCGCGATCGCCGCCTGTTCGTTCGATGCGGACCGAGAGCCGCCATGCACCGTCGTCCTCGCTGATCGGCAGTGAGGTCAGGAATCGCTCGATCGCCTCGATCTTGCGTGCGCCGGCTGGATCAGCCACGGCGTTCGCCGCGCGGACGCAGACCCCGCACGGCCCCTCCCGGGGTCCTGATCGTCACGTCGATGCGCTAGGTCATCGGCATGCGCGCGAGCGATGGCCGTGGCACCGGGACCGGCGTAGCGAGCCCCGGTGGGCCAACGGCCCCGCGGGGCGCGGCATCATGGTACCCGCCAGTAGGCATGTATCCGGTCGAGATCCATGCCGACGGCTTCAAGTCGAGCACGGCCCCTGTCGACCGCGTCGCTCGGAAAGTGCTCCGCACGTGCGATGACGAGCGCCTCGAAACTCAACTCCAGCTTGTCTCGTTCCCTCAGCATGTCGAACCCAGCCGACGCCGTCGACTTGCGGACCAGATCGAGCACGGTCCGGAGTTCTCCCTTGTTCTTGATCGCCTGACGGGTGCGAGAGAGCAGGATCGTCTTCCCTGCCTCTTCCTTGCGTAGCTCCTCGAAGGCGTAGATCGTGGGCCACCGTGCCCACCTCGGCGGACGGCTGAACGGTGATGAGCCGCTGAAATGCGGCGTCATATACCTCATCCTCGCCCAGACGCCGGGCATTCTTCATGGACCGTCTGAGTTTCGCTGGATCGTCGGAGTGCGTGATGTTCTCGAGGACGTGGGACGGGTCGCGTTGCGTCATGGCACGTTTGAGAGAAAAGCCCGGCGTTCGTCTATGGTGCCGCTTCGCGGCGACCTTTCGATGTGAGTCCGGCGGCCTCGCGGCCCCCGGACTCCCCCTGCCATGCCTCGCCTTGCCTCGCCTCGCGATGCCATGTGCGTTCATCTAGCCGTTCATAATTTTGTGGCATGAAAGTGGCCGAGATTCTCTGAAAGGCACGTGTAAGGGGACTTTCAGGGTTCCAACATAGGTACCTAAACGGTCCATAATAGTGCTCCGTTTAGGTTCACGACGCCAAAAGGACGCGACCAAGACGCGCTGAGAGCCCCGCGTGGCAAGGGTTTCAGAAGATCGGGATAGTTGACACGCTCTTCTGAGGGGATTCGCCCCCGGCCGGGCCAGTCCTGCCACCGTCGTGGAGTTTCGGCGGACCATCGAACGGGCCCGCCCGTCGCTTGAGCCGGGCGCGATGTGGTGACGGACGTCGATGGTCGGCGCGGGCGCACGGACCATCGGCTCGATGTCCGGGTGACCGCACCGGGGCCGTCGTAGCGTTATTGCTCCCGTGGCGGCTATGGAACTCCGCCAGGGTCTTCACCGCCGGCAGCCGCGAAGATCGCATGGCGGTCTCCAGGCGGCGGTTGTTGCGTAGCGCGATCTGGGCCTTCAGAAGCTCCTCGATAGCCTCCGTGGCGGTCGCCGATCCGCTGTCCGCTTGCGCCAGGATGCCGTCCATGGCCTCGAGCGCGCCCGGCATCTTGAGATCCGCGAGCATCGCCCGCACCCGATCTCGACGACTGTTGGCCGCGGCCTTCATCGCGCCGCCTCCGCGTAGTCGTCCAGGGAGCGCTTCTGCACCTCCACGGCGACGCGCGGTCGCGGTCGCGCCGGCGTGGCGACCCGCGGGCTCGGTCGGATCGTGGGGCCGAACCTCGCGAACATAGTCCCGCACGCGGCTGTAGCAGCTCGCGTAACCCGCCGCGCGGCTCTCGTCGAACAGGCGCTGCGCCGACAGCCGGGGGAACTCGGCCAGCCGCGCGTCGATGATCCCTTTGTACGGGTCCAACTTGTGCTTCCGGCGCGGCCGAGGCGAGTATCGCGTGCCGCCCCCCTCGAGATCCCGGTCCAGCTCACCCGCCTCGATCCAGTCGTAGATCGTCCGCCGGCTCACCCCGAAGCGCCTCGACAGCTCCGACTTCGAAACGCCACGCTCCAGATAGTGCTTCAGCAGCGTCCTCGTCTTCCATCCGTGCATCCCCGCGCCGCTCCATCGCTGTTGGCAAAGCCAACAGCGTGGACCGCGCCGCATCGCCCGCCAATTAGCAATGTGTGCGGTTTTCGATTGCCACGAATGGGAAATTTGCGGTAGCCGGTAACAGGTGTCAATGGCAACTGAAAACTGCACATTTTTGGCAATTGAAAACTGCACACTTTCGGCGAGGGCCCGCGCGGCGGTCATGTCGGCGCTGCCTTGCGACCTCTCGGAGCGCGGGATCGGAACAGGCTTCGGCGAGCCGGTCCGCGGCGCGTGCGGAGAAGTCGTGCATCACCGGCCGTACGAGGTCGGCGAGCCAGTCCTCGCCGAAGAGCACGGTGGCGTTTCGCATAAGCCCGGGACACGGTGCCGCGATGGCGCCCGATTTCGTCTGCCAGGGCCGACTGCTTCCGGAACACGCCGGCGTCGACCATGGCTTTCCACTGTACGGCGTTCTCCAGCGGCGAAACTCGGGCGGTCCATTCGTTCTCGCCGTGCATGAGCGCCGCACACTGGGCGTCGGAAAAGGACGCGTCGCGCACCTCCGCGCGCCAGGCCACCCCGGCGCGGGTCGACGGATCTGGCGGCCCCGGAGTCCGGTCCGCGCGGCTCGGGCGCGTGCGAGGTCGACGACTTGCGTTGGCGGTCTTGAGTCACGCTGGTTGCCTCGTCTGGGTTCGCCAGGACGTGCGTTGGCGGTCTTGAGTCACGCTGGTTGCCTCGTCTGGGTTCGCCAGGACGTGCTTTGTTGTGCATGCACAACAAGGCCGGCCGGCTCCGAAGGAGAGTCCTCCGGGGTGTCGATGTGTCAAGGACCGCCGATCGGAACCCTGGCGCCCGGACGTCGCCGACACGACGGGCCTTCAGCACGGTCCCCTGGCGGTCCGAGGGGCGGATCCGCTGCATCAGCGCCGACCGGTTGAAGCCGCCGGCCACCCCCTCGGGGACCACGCCCTTGTCGCGCATCAACCAGGGCGGTGCGGCGGTCGCAGACTCATGGGCACGCTGGTCGGGGAGGTTCCGCCGGGCCTCGTGCGGCGCGCACGCGTCCGTCCGGTCCGGTTGGGTGCGTTGACCTTGCGCCATGCACGACCCTCTTGCCTGGCTGGGCTGTCCCGGCTCCCCATTCGTTACATGGGAGCAGGCGGACCGCGCTACTATTAAGCAATAGCCGAGATAGAACCATCGGTCTGCTATCGGGCCGGTATGTATGAATTACACTGGCCAGAGTGGTTCTCTTCTTCGCGTCGGCGGTTCGTTGGATCGACGTTTTGGGGCGCAGGATGATAGTCGCTGATCAGAATAGTGTTAGTGGTAGTAATGCTAATGGACATTTCAGATTCCTATTAACGATGACCGCTTGGTGGGTGTCCCCGGAAGTGGCTGCCGAGCACACCCCCCTCGATCACGGCCGATCATCCCCGCGTAGGCGGCGAACAGGCCCAAGTTGGTCGCGACGCTGCCTGCTCGGTTTCCACGATACGCATTTCCGCATGTGGCACACTTGTGCCTCGCTCGCCGCAGGAGACACCCATGTCTCTGGTGTTTCGCCAAGTCGTCGTATTGGCGGTGTTTGCCGCGGTTCAATCACCAACGGCGGTGGCCGCGCAGACAGCCGAAGCTCTGCTCCTTGTGGGCACGGAGCCAGCTTCGGCGCCTGGGCAGACGCTCCTGGCCCTGAACCTTTTCGACGATGTCGTGTTTGAAGGTAGCGTCGAGCGCGTAGCGCCGACGTTCTCCGGCGGGTACGCGCTCTCCGGGTCAGTGGCGGGAGACCCGCCGGGTACCGTGACGCTGGTGGTGAACGGCGAAACGGTGGCGGGCACCGTACGCACGGTCGTTGGCACGTACCGGATTCGTTCGACGGGCAAAGGCGCGGTCTCCATCGAAGAGGTAGACGAAACGAAGATCCCGTTCGACTGCGCGGTTGATGTGGCGGGGCATGCAGAGAGCCAACGAGGGGCCGACCTCCGCCTGTAGCAACGCGGCACGGTATCTCGACACACCTCATGGCCACACCGTCATCCGCTCGCCGGCTTCCGTCAACCGGCGGTGTCCTGAGACTTCCCCTCATCGTTCTGCTGGCTGTGCTGGTCCAGTGTATCGTCGGCAGCGCCACGACCGCGCACGCGCAGATGACGACAGATTCCGACGCGCCGCTGCTTGTGGGCGCTGCCGCAAACTTCGAGGAGTTGTTACTCACCTACAACGAAGCGCTCGACGAGGGTCAGATCCCGTTATCCGGCGAGTTCACGGCGACCGCCGGTGCCGACGATCTGACCGTGGTCGCCGTTCAGGTACTCGGCAGCCGGGTCACGCTCACGCTGACGCCACCGGTGGCGGCGGGGGACACCGTCACGGTGAGCTATTCCGGCGCATCGGCGATGTCCCACTTGCGGGATCCGACGGGCAACCCCGCGGCCGATTTCGTTGACGAGGCGGCGACGAACGGCACGCGGGAGCCCGTGTACGACACGGATGGGGACGGGCTGATCGAGATCGCCAGCCTTGCCCAGCTCGATGCGATCCGGCACGACCTGGACGGTGATGGCCATCCCGTCGAAAGCGAAAGCGAAGCGACCGCATACCGCGCCGCTTTTCCCGACGCGTTCCCCGCCGCCGATGCGCGGCTGGTCTGCACCGGCCATTGCCTGGGGTACGAACTCCAAGAGCCCCTGGACTTCGATACCGACGCGAACGGTCTTGTCGACTCGGGCGACTCCTTCTGGCACGGCGGCCAAGGCTGGGCGCCGATCGGCACCCGTGCCAACCCCTTCACCGCGGTCTTCGACGGCAACGGCCACACCATTCGGCGCCTCTTCGTCAATCGTCCGTCTACCTGGATTTTGGACGGGGTCGGATTGTTCGGCAATGTGGAGGATAGGGAATCGGTTACGCCGCCGTTCCACCGAGCGCCCTTGATCCACCGCGTGCGTCTGACGGATGTCGATGTGACGGGTTACCTGGGGAGTAATAGCGCTACCTACATCCTTGGTTCCGCGACGGGTGGACTGGTCGGTGCAGCCGACGGCGCCCAGATCACAGCGAGCCAGGTTGCCGGCCGCGTGTCCGGCACTACCGCCGTTGGCGGGCTGGTTGGGAAATCCATCAACTCGTACATCGCCGGATGCTACGCGACGGCCAGGGTATCCGGGACGGGAGCCATAAGCCCGACCGGGGGCCTGGTCGGCTGGAACATCACCGCGACGGTTTCGGCGAGCTATGCGACCGGGACCGTTTCAGGAATCCGGTCTGTTGGCGGCTTGGTTGGGTCCAACGAGGGCATGGTCGTGGCGAGCTATGCGACCGGCCGCGTGTCGGGCGAGAGGGACGTTGGGGGGCTTGTCGGCGAAGCGTCCTCAATCGGCCGCGTCGTGCGCAGCTACTGGGACACCGATACGTCGGGTTTGGCGACCGGGAACTCCGGCGAAGGCCAGACGACGACCGGTCTCCAAGGGCCGACGGATGGCGGGGGCATCTATGCGAACTGGAACACGGCCGTCAGCGATCACCCCCCTTTGGACGCGGACGTGCTAAAGGTCGCGGATCCGCTTTGGCACTTCGGCACGAACGCTCAATATCCGGCGCTGAAGGCCGATTTCGGGACAGACGGCACGGCGACCTGGTCGGAATTCGGCCATCAGCTTCGGGCCCGCCCAACCCTCATGGCTAGCGGTAGTTCCAGACAGGTGTCCTTGAGTTGGGACGCAGTCGACACGAGCCATTGGAGTTCGGCGCCGACGGTCACCTATGCCGTGCTCCGGCACGACGGGAGCGCGCTTGAGGTGATCGGACGCGATCTCGATGCGCCGAGCTTCACCGACACCGACGTGACAGCCGACGCGAAATACGACTATCAGGTGGTGGCGGTCGTCGATGGCGGCGAGGCTGTACGCAGCCCGATCGTTGCACTGTTGGCTTCGGACTTCACCTTCGCGCCCGCCTTCGCGGTCGGCGCCGGGACGACGGAGTCGGACACGGACGTGTACACCGTGAGCGAGAACTCGACCGCCCTGCGCCTGTCGCTGATCCTGGAGACGCCGCGCGGGGTGGGGGTCGCGGACATCGCCGATCCGGTCGTGGTGACGCTCGCGACGCGGGAGAACGCGGGACTCAAGGGCATGGACGAGGACCACGCGACCCAGCGGCGCAGCGGGACGTTCGGCGACTTCGGGCAGTTCGTCCGGGATCTATCCTTCGCGCCGGGCGACTTCTCGGACGACGGCGCCTGCGGCTGCGCTCGCGCGGACAGGGCGGTTTCGGTGGACCTGTTCAACGACCGGGTCCACGAGCGGGACGAGGTGTTCGGATTGAGGCTCTCCCGGAAGAGCGGGCGCTTCGGGGTTGCCAGCATGGACATCACCGCAAGGATCGCGGAGGACGATGCCGAGCCGGTGCTGACCCTCGATGCGGATCCAGTCAGCATCGCGGAGGCGGGCGGCGTCTCGACGGTGACGGTCGGCACCGGCAGCGGCTCGACGTTTGCGGATGCGCAGACCATCCGCCTGGACCTGTCGGGCACGGCGGCGCGCGCCATCGACTACACGGTCGACTCCACGGTGCTGACCTTGCCGGCCGGCACGGGTCAGGATCCCTCGAGCGTCACGACGACGGTGCGTGCGAAGGATGACCCCGTTGACGACGACGGCGAGACGGTGGTGCTGGCCGCGAGCCGCGACGGGGTGGAGTTCGCCCGGCGCAGCATCTTCATCGACGACGACGAGACCGGATCGACCCGGGTGGACCTGGCGGTGAACCCGGCCCAGGTACGCGAAGACGCCGGGGCGACGACGGTACGGCTGACGGCGTCGTTGAACGCGGACGCCCGCGGGCAGGACACCGAGGTCACGGTGACGGTTGGGGCGAGCGGCGACTCGGCGGTCGAGGGGACGGACTACGCGACGGTGTCGGACCTGACCCTGACGATCGACGCGGGAGAAACGACCGCGGACACGACCTTCAGCCTGGACCCGACGAACAACGATTCCGTCGGCGGCGCAAAGACGATCACCGTTGACGGTAGTACGTCGGGGCTGGCGGTGCGCTTGGCCGATCTGACCCTGAACGACGACGATGTGGCGTCGACGCAAGTGACGCTGACGCTGGATCCCCGTGAGGTCAGCGAGCGTGCGGGCAGCCGCACGGTGCGGGTGACCGGGACGCTGGACGGCATGGCCCGGGCGACGGCGACGGTGGTGACGGTGACGGTCGGATCGGGGGCCGACACCGCGCTGGAGGGCACGGACTATGCGGACGTCCCCGAACTGGAGCTGACGATCGCGGCGAACCGGACGGAAGCGGCGGTGACGTTCACGTTGCGGCCGACGAACGACCGCACCGCCGAAGGGACGGAGACGATATCCGTGCGCGGCAACGTCGCGGGGTTGACGGTTATCTCTGCTGAGCTTGCTCTCGTGGATGACGAAGTGCCCTCGGTGCGGCTGGAGCTGTCGCTGGCCCCGTCCAGGGTATCGGAAGCGGCGGCGCCGACGGATGTGGTGGTGACGGGTTCGCTCGATGCCGGGGCGCGCACGTCGGCTTCGGTGGTGACCGTGACGGTGGGCGAGTCCACCGATACGGCGACAGAAGGTGTGGACTACGCAAACGTGTCGTCGCTGCAGATTACGGTCCCGGCGAACGAGACCAGCGGGCGGACGACGTTCACGCTGGCGCCGCAGAACGATCCGATCGTGGAAGGTGCGGAGACGATTTCATTCACGGGCCGGGTGAGCGGCCTGACGGTGGCGCCGGCCACCCTGACTCTTTCCGAGAACGACACGCTGTCTCGCGTCTTGAGGCTTTCGGTGGATCCGGAATCGGTCTCCGAGGACACACCCGGGAACGTGACGGTGACCGCGTCGTTGAACGCCGGGGCGCGCGCCGAGGACACGGAGGTGCGGCTGACCGTGGGTGCCGCGGCCGACACGGCAGTGCCCGGTACGGACTACGAGCGAGTGTCGGAGCAGACGCTGACGATCCTGGCGGGCGAGACCAGCGGCACGGCAGTGTTCCGCCTGGAACCATTCGACAACGACTCGACCGATGGCACGAGGACGTTGTCGGTGACGGGCTCGACCACGGTGCCGGAACTGCGGATGGAACCCGCCGCGGGCGCCAAAGTGGCATTGGAAGACGACGACAGTCCGGCGGTGTTGGTGGTGCCCGACATATTGACCGTGGTGGAGGCCGAGTCCAACACCTACACGGTGGAACTGCAGACGCGGCCCACGGCTGACGTGACGGTGACGATTGGAGGCGTATCGGGCGACCTGAGTCTCGACAAGACCAGTCTGGTGTTCACCCAGGCCGACTGGCGCGATCCGCAGCCCGTGGAGGTGACGGCGGCGGACGACGACGACAGCAGGCAGGATCCCGACGTGACGCTGACGCACCGCGCGTCGGGTGCGGCCGAGTATCGGCGGTTGCGTGCGGATCTGGTGGTGTCGATCCGGGAGAACGACCCGAGCCTGGTGTTCAGCGGCTCGACGCTTGACGTGCGGGAAGGACAAGCGGCCACCTACACGGTCGCGTTGGCAACTGTCCCCACGGCCGACGTGACGGTGCAGGTTACCGGCGTATCCGGGGATGTGAGCCTGGACCAGACTCGGCTGGTATTCACGCCGGGCCGCTGGGATGACCCGCAGACGATTACCGTCGAAGCGGCCGAGGACGATGACAGTTCGACGAACCCGGCGGTGACGCTGACGCACCGGGCGTCGGGCGGGGGCTACGACGGGATCTCCGGCACGGTCCGGGTGACGATCACCGAGAACGACGGCGGCGGTACCAGCGGAGGTGGTTCCGGTGGCGGTGGCGGAGGTGGAGGAGGCGGTGGCTCCGCCAACCGGCCACCTGTGGTGACGGACCCGATCGGGGCGCAGGTCCTGGAGCTGGCAGGCAGCGTCCGCATAGACGCCACCGAGCACTTCCGCGATCCCGACAACCGCACCATGACCTTCGAAGTGGAGTCGGCCGACGTGGGGGTGGCGACCGTTGCGGTGGACGGCAGCATCGTGACGATCGAGGGCATCGCGCATGGCGTCACGACGGTCACGGTGACGGCCGTGGACCATCGGCGCCTGCGCGTGAGCCAGAGCTTCGAAGTGTCGGTCGGGTACGAGGTGTCGTTCGCAAGTGCCGAGGTGTCGGCGCCCGAGGGCGGTACGGCGATGCTCAGGGTCGTACTCAACCGCCCGCGCGAGGCGGCGACGACCGTCCGTTACGTCCTCGGCGTGGACGTCGACCCCGCCACCCCCGACGCGGACGCCGCCGACCACGACGGCATGGACGGCGAGGTCACGATCGCGACGGGCGCCACCGAGGCAAGCATCGGCATGGCGATTCGCGACGACACGGACATCGAGCCGCCACGCGAGAGCTTTACCGTGACCCTGCAGGCGACCGAAGCCCAGCTGCAGGACTTCGGGTTAGGCATTGCCACGGTGCGGGTGACGATTGACGAGGGGGTCTGCGACCGCACCCGGCAAGTGCGCAACGCGCTGCGCAGATCGCTGCCGTGCGCAGCGGTGTCCGCGACGGACCTCGCCGCGCGGACGGAATTGGATCTCGCGAACAGGGATATGGGCGCCCTGCAGGCCGACGACCTGTCGGGCCTCTCCGGTCTGACCGTGCTGGACCTGTCGGGCAACGCCCTGACGTCCTTGCCCGAGGGCATGTTCGCGGGACTGGGGGCGCTCGCTGAAGTGCAGCTGTACGACAACCCCGGCGCGCCGTTCCCGCTGCAACTGGAGCTGGTACGCATGGACGGTGCGCGATCGTCGCCGAGTCCGGCGAGGGTCGTGGCGCGCGTGCGGGAAGGCGCGCCGTTCGCGATGCGCGCCGCGCTGTCAGCGGTCAACGGGACGCTGTCGCCGGTTACGGCCCTCGTACCTGCAGGGATGACCGCCGGCACTCCCATAGCCGTTACGCAGGACGCGGCCGGCGCAACGCGGGTCACCGCCGCCGCGGCGGCCATCCCGGACACGCGCTGCGGGGTGCTGGGCATGTACCGGTGCTTCCAGGGACTTACCACCGCGGTCGGCGGGACTTTGGTGCTGTTCAAGGCCCCTCCGGAGGTCAAGGAAAGACCGTCGGGCACCACCCTGGCTGCGGAGGGCGACGCAGCGCGCATTGACCTGTCCGCGCTGTTCGCAGCATCCGACGCGGGCGCGCTCACGTATTTCGTGGGATCGAGCGATCCGGGGTTGGCCAGCGCGACCGTCGATGGCGACACGCTGACCCTGGCTTCGAACGAGGACGGCCGCGAAGGCACGGTGACGATCACGGTGATTGCGACCGATGACGACGGTCTGTCGGTCACACTGACCTTCGAGGTGACCGTCGAGTCCATGCCACGCGGCCTGCTTCGCGGCTGGCGCCGGGTACTGCTGGAGCAGGCCATGGAACGGCAGGCCGCCGAAGTCGAGTGACGGCGCGCCGGCAAGTAGACGAACGGAGGGAGGCAGCGGCTTGGTGTGTCCGATCGTACGTGCCCCTGATGCCGGGCGTTTGGCCAGCAATAGGTCTCTTGAGCGCACGGGACTCCTCCAGAAACGTCATCTCGTTTTGCTCTCCGCGGCAGTCATGCCCTGGATCGGCGCCGGGGCGAGCGAGCGCACGGACGCCATCCATGACGTTGCGCCTCCCGTGGCGGTCGCGGTATCGATTGAATCCAGCCCTGCGGATAGCCGGGACGTGTACTGGATCGGAGAGACGATCACGAGCACGGTGGCGTTCGACGAACCCATCATGGTGAATGAGGCGCTCGGCTCGCCATCGCCTGCATTGACTATCGGCCAGCGGGAGGCTGCGCCGAAGATCACGGTCGTCGAACATGTCTCGGGCCTGAGCATCCCTTGGGACCTCGCCTTCGCTCCCGACGGGACGATGCTGTTCACCGAGCGCCGTGGAAGGCTGAAACGTCGGCTGGCAAACGGCACGGTCGGTTCCGTCACGGCGGGCTTCAGCGACCTCTATGTTCAGGGTGAGGCCGGGCTGATGGCGATCGTCGTCGATCCCGGTTTCGCCTCGAACCGGCGCTTTTACACCTGCCAGGCCCACACGGGCCGCACGGTGCAAGTGATAGCCTGGACGATCGATGCCGCCTACGCGTCGGCCACGCGGGTTTCGGACCCGCTGGTCGGGGATATCCCCGCGGCCGGTCGGCACAGCGGCTGCCGGCTGCGCTTCGGCCCGCTGGGCTACCTATGGGTCGCGACCGGCGACGCGGCCAGCGGGACGGTGCCGCAAGATCTTGCCTCGCTCGGTGGCAAGGTGCTTCGGGTCGATGCCGCGACGGGCGCGGCGGCGCCGGACAACCCGTTCGCGTCGCGCGTCTACAGCTACGGTCACCGCAACGTGCAGGGCCTGGCCCTGCGGCCCGGCACCAGCCAGATGTGGTCGGTGGAACACGGTCCGGCCGTCGACGACGAGATCAACGTGCTGAGTTCGGGCGGGAACTATGGCTGGGACCCGGTACCGACCGAGAGTACGGATCCAAGCTACAACGAAAACGTCCCCATGACGGACCTCGTCAAGTACCCCGAGGCCGTCGAGGCGAAGTGGTCGTCGGGCGATCCGACCCTGGCTACCAGTGGGGGGATCTTCCTCGAAGGCGCCGACTGGGAGGAGTGGGAGGGGCGGCTGGCGGTGGCGGCCCTGGCGGCACGGTCGTTGCGGATCTTCGAATTCGCTGCGGACGGAACCTTCGTAAGCGAGGTGGTGGTGCCGGAACTTGACGGCCGCTGGGGCCGGCTGAGGACCCCCATGCTTGGCCCCAACGGCGCGCTGTACGTGACCACGTCGAACGGCGGCAGCCAGGACCGGATACTCAAGATCGTACCCAAGCCGTTTGCCGTCCAGTCAATCGTCAGCAATATCTCGCACCCGACAAAGGACGTGTTCACGGTGACGATCACGTTCTCCGAGCCAGCGACTGGCGTTGAGGAAAGCGAGATCGAGGTGGACAACGGCACGGGCAGCAACTTCTCCGGCTCCGGAGCGACCTACAGTCTCCAGGTAACGCCGGATTCGGACTTTGAAGGCGATGTCACGGTGACAGTGCCGGCCGGCGTGGCCGAGGACAGTTCGATGAATACCAACAAGGCCGTCAGCGAGATGTTCGAGGTCGACACCCTTGCGCCGGCGTTGGCAACAACGGCCGGGGCCACGGTGAACGGCGCGACCCTGACGCTTACGTTCGACGAAGTACTTGGGGCCGCGAACGTGGCGACCTCGGCATTCACGGTAACGGGCGCGACGACACGATCGGTAACCGGCGTGTTGGTGACGGGCACGACCGTGCAATTGACGTTGAGTGTTCCGGTTCTGATTGGCGAGTCGGGCATCGAAGTGGACTACGCCCCCCCGTCCCGGAGACCCATTGTGGACGCGGTGGGCAACCAGGCCACGTCGATTACGGACCGGTCGGTGACCAACAATACACCGGCCACGACGCTCTCCTCAGCGGTGCGCCTGACCATGAACGAGGCGCAGGTAGCCGAAGCCGGTCCCGCGAAGGCGGTAACAGTGACGGGCATGCTGGATCGCGCATCGCGACCGAGTGCGACGGCGGTAACGATCGAGGTCGGCGCCGGCACCGACACGGCAACCGAGGGAACCGATTACACGACCGTCGAAGACCTGACGCTGACGATACCCGCGTATTCGACGAACGCGACGGCGAGTTTCACGCTGACCCCCACGAACGACCGGATCGACGAGCAGGGCGAAAGCCTGACGGTGATCGGTTCGACGACCGTGGCCGGCTTGACCGTAACACCGCCGGGTGGGCTTGCGCTGGACATCGAGGACAACGATGCGACACCAGCGCTCGTCCTGTCGGTGAGTGCCTCGACGATTGAAGAGGACGGCGGAACGGCCACGGTGACCGTGAGTACCGGGTCGGGCTCGACGTTCGCGACCGACCAGACGGTTCAGCTTTCCGTGGCGGGCACGGCGACGGACACGGAGGACTACACCATCAGCGGCACGACGCTGACCCTCCCGGCCGGAATGGGAACGAGCGCGTCCATGGTGACCGCGACCGTAACCGGGGTGGACGATAGCCTCGACGACGACGACGAGGCCATCGAAATCACCAGTTCGCGCAACAGCGTGGCTTTCGGGTCGCGACAGACGATTTCGATCGTTGACGACGACTGGCCGGAGCTGACGGTGACGTTCCGTCAGGCGGACTACCGCGTCGCGGAAGGCGGACAGGTCGACCTGCCGGTTACGTTGAGCGCCGTGCCCGAGCGCCAGGTGACGATACCGATCGAGTTTGAGAACCTGGGTGGCGCGGAGGCCATCGACCACTCGGTCTCGCCGGCGAGCCTGACTTTCGGCGCGAGCGAGACGGACAAGACCCTGCGCGTGAGCTTGTCGAACGACAGCGTGGTGGATCCGGGCGAGAGCGTGACGCTGAGTTTCGGCACACCGTTGCCCGAGCGGATCTCCGAGGGCGGCACTGCGGAAGCGACGGTCGCGATCCGCGATACGGACTTCACCTTCGCCCCGGCCTTCGCGGCCGGCTCCGGGACGACGGAGTCCGACACGGACACCTACACCGTGAGCGAGAACTCGAGTGCCCTGCGCCTGTCGCTGATCCTGGAGACGCCGCGCGGGGTGCGGGTCGTCGATGTCGTGGACCCCGTGGTGGTGACGCTCGCGACGCGGGAGAACGCCGGCAGCAGGGGTATGGACGAGGACTACGCCACCCGGCGGCGCAGTGGAACGTTTGGCGATTTCGGAGAGTTTGACCGGGATCTGTCGTTCGCTCCGGGCGATTTCTCGGACGACGGTACCTGCGACTGCGCGCGGGCGGACAAGGCGGTTTCGGTGGATATATTTGACGACCGGGTCCACGAGCGGGTCGAGGTGTTCGGGCTGAGGCTTTCCCGCAAGAGCGGGCGCCTTGAGGTTGCCAGCAAGGACATCACCGCGAAGATCGCCGAGGACGACGCCGTGCCAGTGCTGACCCTTGAGACGGACCCGGTCAGCATCGCGGAGGCGGGCGGCGTCTCGACGGTGACGGTCGGCACCGGCAGCGGCTCGACGTTTCCGGCCGCTCAGACCATCCGGTTGGACCTGTCGGGCAGCGCGACGCAGGGCACCGATTACACGATCGACTCTACGGCGCTGACCCTGCCGGCCGGTGTGGGTCAGGATCCCTCGAGCGTGACAACGACCGTGCGCGTGAAGGATGACCCCATCGACGACGACGGCGAGACGGTGGTGCTGGCCGCAAGCCGCGACGGGGTGGAGTTCGCCCGGCGCACCGTCGGCATAGTGGACAACGAAACCGGATCGACCCGGGTGGACCTGGCGGTGAACCCGGCCCAGGTACGCGAAGACGACCGCGCGACGACGGTACGGGTGACGGCGTCGTTGAACGCGGACGCCCGCGGGCAGGACACCGAGGTCACGGTGACGGTTGGGGCGAGCGGCGACTCGGCGGTCGAGGGGACGGACTACAGGACGGTGGCAGACCTGACCCTGACGATCGATGCGGGAGAGACGACCGCGGACACGACGTTCAGCCTGGACCCGACGAACAACGATTCCGTCGACGGCGCAAAGACGATCACCGTTGGCGGAAGTGCGTCGGGACTCGCCGTGCGCTCGGCCGATCTGACCCTGAACGATGACGATGTCGAGTCGACGAAAGTGACGCTGACGCTGGACCCGGTTGAGGTGAGCGAGAGTGCGGGCAGCCGCACGGTGCGGGTGACCGGGACGCTGGACGGCACGGCGCGGACAACGGCGACGGTCGTGACGGTGACGGTCGGATCGGGGGCTGACTCGGCCGTGGAGGGCGCCGACTATGCGGACGTTCCCGAACTTGAGCTGCGGATCCCGGCGGACCGGACGGAAGCGGCGGTGACGTTCACGTTGCGGCCGACGAACGATCGGACTGCCGAAGGGAGGAAGACGATATCCGTGAGCGGCGACGTCGCGGGGCTGACGGTTCTCTCTGTTGAGCTTGCTCTCGTGGATGACGAAGTGCCCTCGACACGGCTGGCTCTGTCACTGGCCCCGTCGAGGGTGTCGGAAGCGGCGGCGCCGACGGAGGTGGAGGTGACGGGTTCGCTCAATGCCGGGGCGCGCACGTCGGATACGGTGGTGACGGTGACGGTGGGCGCGGCCACCGATTCCGCGACGGAAGGTCTGGACTACGTCAACCTGTCGGCGCTGCAGATCACGGTCCCGGCGAACGAGACCACCGGACAGACGACGTTCACGCTGAGTCCTGACAACGATGCGATCGCCGAAGGCGCCGAGACGATCTCCATTAGCGGCCGTGTGAGCGGTCTGACGGTGGCGCCGGCCAGCCTGATTCTCTCGGACAACGACACGGCGTCGCGCGTCGTGATGCTCTCTGTGGATCCGGAGTCGGTCTCCGAGGACACCCCCGAGGACGTGACGGTGACCGCGTCGTTGAACGCCGGGGCGCGAGCCGAGGACACGGGAGTGCGGCTCACCGTGGGTGCGGCCGGCGACACGGCGATACCGGGGACGGATTACGAGCGGGTCTCGGAGCGGACGCTGACGATCGTGGCGGGGGAGACCAGCGGCACGGCCGTGTTCCGGCTGGAGCCGCGCGACAACGACTCGACGGATGGCGCGAGAAGGTTGTCGGTGACGGGATCGACGACGGTGGCGGAACTGCGGATCGAACCCGCCGCGGGTGCGAGGATCGAACTGGAAGACGACGACATACCGGCGTTGCTGGTGATGCCGGCCGAACTGACGGTGACGGAGGCCGGATCGGCCGATTACCGGGTTGCATTGCAGACGGCGCCGACGGCGGACGTGACCGTTGCCATCAGGGGCGTCTCCGGAGATCTGAGCCTCAACAGGACCAGCCTGGTGTTTGCGCCGGGCGAGTTCGACGTTGCGCAGACCGTGTCGGTGACGGCGGCGGACGACGACGACAGCAGGCAGGACCCCGACGTGACGCTGACGCACCGGGCGTCGGGTGCGGCCGAGTATCGGCGGTTGCGTACGGATCTGGTGGTGTCGATCCGGGAGAACGACCCGAGCCTGGTGTTCAGCGGCTCGGCGCTCACGGTGCGGGAAGGACAAACGGCCACGTACACGGTCGCGTTGGCAACTGTCCCCACGGCCGACGTGACGGTGCAGGTTACCGGAGTATCCGGGGATTTGAGCCTGGACAGGACCCGGCTGGTGTTCGGGCCGGGTGACTGGGATGACGCGCAGACGATCCGCGTCGAGGCGGGCGAGGACGACGACAGTTCGACGGACCCGGCGGTGACGCTGACGCACCAGGCGTCGGGCGGGGGCTACGATGGCATCTCCGGCACGGTCCGGGTGACGATCAGGGAGAACGACGGCGGCGGTACCAGCGGAGGTGGTTCCGAGGGAGGTGGCGGCGGCGGAGGCTCCAGCAACCGGCCACCGGTGGTGACGGAGCCGATCGAGGCACAGGTCCTGGAGCTGGAAGGCAGCGTCCGCATAGACGCCACAGAGCACTTCCGCGATCCCGAGCGCCGCACCATGACCTTCGAAGCGGAGTCGGCCGACGTGGGGGTGGCGACCGTTGCGGTGGACGGCAGCGTCGTGACGGTCGAGGGCATCGCGCATGGCGTCACGACGGTCACGGTGACGGCCGTGGACCATCGGCGCCTGCGCGTGAGCCAGAGCTTCGAAGTGTCGGTCGGGTACCAACTGTCGTTCGCAAGTGCGGAGGTGTCGGCGCCCGAGGGCAGTACGGCGATGCTCAGGGTCGAGCTCAACCGCCCGCGCGACGCGGCGACGACCGTCCGTTACGTCCTCGGCGTGGACGGCGATCCCGCCACCCCCGACGCGGACGCCGCCGACCACGACGGCATGGACGGCGAGGTCACGATCGCGCCGGGCGCCACCGAGGCGGACATCGGGATAGCGATTCGCGACGACACGGACATCGAGCCGCCACGCGAGCGCTTTACCGTGACCCTGCGGACGACCGAGGCGCAGATGCAGGACTTCGGATTAGGCATTGCCACGGTGCGTGTGACGATTGACGAGGGGGTCTGCGACCGCACCAGGCAAGTGCGCAACGCGTTGCGCAGATCGCTGCCGTGCGCAGCGGTGTCCGAGACGGACCTGGCGGCGCGGACGGAGCTGGATCTCGCGAACAGGGATATGGGGGCCCTGCAGGCCGACGACCTGTCCGGCCTCTCCGGTCTGACCGTGCTGGACCTGTCGGCCAACGCCTTGTGGTCCTTGCCAGAGGGCCTGTTCGACGGACTTGGGTCGCTCGGTGCAGTGCAGCTGCAGGACAACCCCGGCGCGCCGTTCACGCTGCGGTTGGAGCTTGTGCGCACGGACGGTGCGCTGTCGTCACAGAGCCCGGCGAGCATCGTGGCGCGCGTGCGGGAAGGCGCGCCGTTCGCGATGCGCGCCGCGCTGTCAGCGGTCAACGGGACGCTGTCGCCCGGTACGGCCCTCGTACCTGCAGGTATGACTGCCGGCACTCCCATAGCCGTAACGCAGGACGCGGCCGGGGCGACGCGGGTCACCGCGGCGGCGGCGGCCATGCCGGACACGCGTTGCGGCGTGCTGGGCACCTACCGGTGCTTCCAGGGGATGACCACCACGGCCGGCGGGACTTTGGTGCTGTTCAAGGCTCCTCCGGAGGTGACGGACACGCCGTCGCGCACCACCTTGGCTGCGGAGGGCGACGCAGCGCGCATTGACCTGTCCGCGCTGTTCGCAGCATCCGACGCGGGCGCGCTCACGTATTTCGCGGGATCGAGCGACCCGACGCTGGCCACCGCGACCGTCGACGGAGACACGCTGACCCTGGCTTCGAACGAGGACGGCCGCGAAGGCGCGGTGACGATCACCGTGACCGCGACCGATGACGACGGTCTGTCGGTCACACTGACCTTTGCGGTGACCGTCGAGTCCATGCCGCGCGGCCTGCTGCGCGGCTGGCGCCGGGTACTGCTGGAGCAGGCTATGGAACGGCAGGCCGCCGAGGTCGAGTGACGGCACGCCGGCAAGTAAACGAACGGAGGGACGCAGCGGCTCAGTGTGCCCGATCGTACGTGCCCCTGACTGGATGGCAGCGCGCGGCGGAAAGTAAGCCCTGATCTTCGGCGACTCGCGTGGCGCCCTCCTGATCTAGCCCGCATATTGCACCAGGGGCCGTGATCATCACGGCCCCTGGTGCCGTCCCAGGTCTTGAAGGCATAAATTCGTTATAAAGGATCGATAGGAGGTGAAATGTTCACACTATTATGCGTTATGGTCGCCAAATGATTTTGTACGGATCGTCGCGGCGCCGGGCAGGCAGCGTAGACGGCTCCGCGGGCATCCGCGGTCGGGATTGTGCAGACCCGGCGCGGAGCATGCAGGGACACCAAGAGGGGGCGGCAAGACCCAAATGAACCCCTCGGAAAGGCGATCACAGACCTGTTCTCAGAGCCGGATTCCGGCCGCCATCGGCTTGGTGGCACTGGCGTTGCTCTACCCTTCCCAGGTTGCAATCGTGGGGTGGACCGAACCGACGTTTTCCGGGGGGTATTCCCTTTCGGGCAGCCTGCTCGGAGACCCGCTGGGCTCGATGACGCAAGTGGTGAACGGAAACCGGGTCGTCGGTTCAGTGGAAACAGGGGGGCAGACGTACCGCATACGTTCGGCCGGCGGGGGCCTGTCGTCCATCATCGAGGTGGAGGAGCCACCGTTTCGCTGCGGCGTCGACGACCTTTCTCCAGAGACTGACCACGGCCACTGATGCACGGATTTCGGGTGGCCTGGCCTCCGGCGCGAGGGTTCGTACCGCCGTTATCCGTGGTCTTGGCGGCGTTGCTACTGCTGTTCGCCGATGGGGTTCACGCGCAGGACGGGACCGACGCCACCGACGAGCGAGCGGACGCCATCCAGGACGTTGCTCCTCCCGTTGCGGTCGCGGTGTCGATCGAATCCAACCCCCCGGATAGTCGGGCCGCTTACCGGATCGGGGAGACCATTGCGGTCACGGTGACTTTCGACGAGCCCGTTACGGTGGATGAGACCCACGGCTCGCCATCGCTCGCATTGACGATCGGCGACCGGGAGCGTCAGGCGATTTACTCGAACGGGTCAAACACGCGGGACCTGGTGTTCCTCTACCGGGTCCAGGACGGCGATGCAGACGCGGACGGTGTCGCCGTCCCGGCGGATGGTCTGGCGCTGAACGATGGGGCGATAACGGATGTCGCAAACAACCCCGCGGGGTTGAAAAATCCTGCGGTGCCGGATCAACCTGGTCAGCGAGTTGACGGCGAGAGGCCGACCCTGGTTGCCTCGCGAGCGGTTTCCGTGGCCGGCGGTGAGGTTTCGATTGCCTTCGACGAGACCTTGGACGAAAACTCTATCCCGGTAATCGACGCCTTCTCCGTCGTCGGCCAGGAGGCAGCCTATTCGGTGACATCCGTTTCGGTGCAGGGCGATTCGGTCTGGCTTGCGCTCAGCCCGGCGGTTCCGGCCGCGGAGATTTTTGTCTCGGTGACCTACATGGAACCGGTGTACGCGTCCGCGGAATCGCTTCGCGACACCGTAGGCAACGCCGCTGCCAGCTTCGTGTCCGACTGGTATGCGGAAAGCCCGGAGACCGCGGACCGGACTTCCCGGGAGGACCGGCAACCGCGGGTGGTCGAAAAGCAGGCGATCGGCGACATTCTCACGAACAAGGCACTGCGCACACCCGCCGAGCGCAAGGTGAGCTCCCGCCTTCTGGAGGCGCGACGCCAACGTGGGGACCCGCTCAAGCCGCAAGTCGACGCCGAGATGCGCGACGAGCGAGTCATGGTGGACATTCGGTCGGACGTGACACCGGAGGTGCTGGCGCGCATTCGAGCCCTGGGCGGGAACATAGTCGATCGGCTACCCCGGTATCGATCCATCCGGGCGCGATTGACTCCCGAGGCCGCGGTCGCGCTTGCTGAAATGGATGCGGTGCAGACGATACGCCCGGCCGACGAGGGCAGGACGCGGCAGGAAAAGGACACCGGTTCGGCTCTTCGCGCGGCGACAAGCAAGGTCAACACCTCGGAGGGCGATACGGCGCACCGCGCAGACAGCGCGCGCAGCACCTATGGCGTTGACGGTACTGGAATCGGGATCGGCGTGCTCTCGACCGGCGTCCAGACGCTTGCGGAACGGCAGGCGTCCGGCGATCTCCCGGGGCGCGTCACGGTATTGCCCGGGCAGGCCGGATCAGGCGCCGAGGGAACCGCGGTCCTTGAGATCGTCCATGATCTTGCGCCGGGCGCGGAGTTGTATTTCGCAACGGGGTCAAGCGGCCAGGCACGGTTCGCCGCCAACATCGAGGCGCTATGCGACGCTGGAGCAAACGTCATCGTCGACGACATAGGCTATCTCAGCGAGGCCGTGTTCCAGGACGACCTGGTTGCGCAGGGCGTCAATGCGGCGGTTGCCGACGGGTGCTACTTTTTTTCCGCAGCCGGCAACGAAGGCAATCTGAACGACGGCACGTCCGGAGTCTGGGAAGGGGACTACGATGCCGGTACCGCGCTTACGCTGAACGGGGAGAATGTGGGAGTTCGCCACGAATTCGAGAGCGGCGTCGAAGAGAACACGCTGGCCTCACGTAGCTTCCGGCTTGGAGGCTACTGGGTCGGCGACATCGTTCTGCAGTGGGCGGACCCCTGGGGCGCTTCCGGAAACGATTACGACCTCTTCCTGGTCGACGCCGCCGGCAACGTGATCGAAAGCTCGACCGACACGCAGGACGGCTCCCAGGATCCGATCGAGTCCATTGATACGCTGATCTTTCGTAACGACGATTTCCGCCTGGTCGTGGTCAAGGCTTCCGGGTCGGATCGCTATTTGCGCCTGCAGGTTTTCGACGGGCAACTGGAGATCGCCACCGCCGGCAACACCTACGGCCATGCCGCGGCGGAGAAGGCCTTTGGGATAGGCCAGGTCAACGTGCGCACGGCAGGGGGCACCGGCGGCATCTTCAACGGCACGGAGTCGGTCCTGAGGTCCAGCTCTGACGGGCCGCGCCGGATATTCTTCGAACCCGACGGCACGGCGATCACGGCGGGGAATTTCACATCGACCGGCGGCAAGCTTCTCAACAAGCCGGACCTCGCCGCCGCCTCCTGCGTGACGACGGCGACGCCCGGGTTCTCGAGGTTCTGCGGCACGTCGGCCGCGGCGCCGCACGCGGCGGCGATCGCGGCGCTGGTTCTGGAGGGGGCGGGCGGCCCCGGCAACGTCACCCAGGCGCAGCTTCGCACGGCGATGGCGAGCATGGCGCTCGACATCGAGGCAACGGGCGCGGACCGCGATTCGGGCGCGGGCATCGCCATGGCGCCGCCCGCGGTCAATGCGTTGGACGTCGCCCAGGCAAATCGCAACAGGGCTCCAACCGTGGCGAAAGCGGAGCACGACCGGACCCTGACTCCGGGTTCCGACGCGATCGAGATCGACCTGACCGCCGTGTTTTCGGATCCGGACATGGACACGTTGACCTACGTAGCGGTATCGAGCGATCCGGACCGGTTGACGGTCGAGGTGTCCGCGTCGACCCTGACGCTGACACCGGGATCGCCTGGCCGAGTCGTCGTAAACGTCCGCGCGGTCGACGAGGATGGCCTGAGCGTGGTTGTGAGCTTTACGGTTACGGTCTCCGCAGGCACCGAGGATTACGACAGCGACAACGACGGCCTGATCGACGTGTCCAACGTGGCGCAACTCGATGCGATGCGCTACGACCTGAACGCCGACGGAATCGTGGACGGTGCGATCTGGCGGGCCTACTACGACGCGTTTCCGTCGGGCGCGCTGGAGATGGGATGTCCCACCGACGGTTGCACGGGCTACGAACTGAACGCGAACCTGGATTTCGACACGGACTCGAGCGGCAAGATCGATACAGGCGACACTTACTGGAACGGGGGCGCCGGCTGGGACCCCATAGGAGATGAGGACACCCCGTTCTACGCCACGTTCGAAGGCAACGGGTTCAGTATCGACAAGCTCTTCATCGAGCGGAACACCGAGGACGGGGTCGGTCTTTTCGGCCATATCCACGAGTTTTGCGTTATCCACCGGGTTCGGCTGACGAACGTTCAGGTAACCGGTCAGGACCGCGTCGGAAGCCTGGTCGGAAGCGGCTTCTATGCGTGGGTGGCGCGCAGCGGCGCGGCTGGAAGGGTGACCGGTGAGGACGAAGTCGGCGGCCTGGTCGGCCGTGCGTGGGGGAGGAGCGTGCGCTACAGCTACGCGGCGGTGAACGTGTCGGGAATGAATGCGGTCGGGGGCCTGGTCGGGCACCACATCCGGAACCGGATCGAGGCCAGCTACGCCACCGGGAACGTATCGGGCCAGGACTCGGTCGGGGGTCTGGCCGGGGCGTCGAGTGATACCCGCTGGGGCATCCGGGCGAGCTACGCGACGGGCAACGTGTCGGGTGGTGGCACTCGTCTTCCAGACAGGCAGTCGGTATACAACGCCAATTGCGGGTTCGGCCCGTTCGAATACCTGCCCTACAGCGGCGGTGTCGGTGGCCTTGCGGGGGGCACCTGCGCGACGATCGAGTCGAGCTACGCCATTGGTGCGGTTTCCGGCGATGAGGCGGTCGGCGGACTCATCGGCACCGAGCTTGCGGTGGGAGCGATCGCGAGTTACTGGGATCTCGACCGGTCCGGTACGCGCGTGGGGGTGGGCTCGAACGATTCGAACGACAACGGCGTGCATGACGGAACGGAGTTGCGCGCAATCGGCGTTGGCGGGCAAACCACCTCGGAACTGCAATCTCCCACGGACTACGCCGGAATCTACCAGCGCTGGACCGTGGACGATCTCTGGGATTTCGGGACCAGTGCGCAATATCCTGCGCTGTCGGTGGATCATGATGACAACTCGCGGGCGACCTGGGAGGAATTCGGCTACCAAGTCCGAACGGCGCCAACGCTTACGGCGTCAACCAGCAATGGGCAGGCGCAGGTGGACCTGACCTGGACCGCACCGGGCACGAGTTCGTGGTTCCCGGCGCCGAGCGTCAGCTACACGCTGTACCGCAAAGTCGGCACCACGGTCGAGGCCGTGGCAACGGGGCTGAGCGTGCGCACCTACAGCGATATGGGCGTGACGCTCGACAGCCGCACCACCTACTGGGTGGCGGTGGTGATCGACGGGGGCGAGTTCGTACGCAGCACGCGCGTCTCGGTGACCGCCGGTACCGACAATCAACCGCCTATTGCCGAAGCGGTATTGGCCGACCTGGAGTTCGAGGTCGGCGGGTCGGCCGCGACGGTGGACGTCAGTGGCGCATTCCGGGATCCGGACAACGATACGTTGACCTTTTCCGCGAACCCGTCCGTGACCGGCGTGGCGACTGTCGAGACGTCCGGATCGATGGTCACGGTTACGCCGCAAAGCGCGGGGCAAACGGTCGTTACGGTTACGGCGACCGACGCGGGCGGGCCGAATTCGAGCGCGTTCCAGCGTTTTTCGGTGACGGTCGGTTACGACTACGACAGTGACGGGGACAGGCTGATCGAGTTCGACTCGCTCGCGCAACTCGACGCCATGCGCCACGACCTGGACGGCAATGGCAGCTCAGGAGCCGATGAGCATGGTTCCGCATTCCCCTCACCGTTCGCCAGGATGGGATGCGGATTCGACGGCTGCCTGGGCTACGAACTGGAGGAGGATCTCGACTTCGACACCGACGGCAGCGGCATGGCCGACTCGGGCGACACCTACTGGAACGAAGGTGTCGGCTGGAATCCCATCGGCTCGCCCACCGGGATTGTTTTGGGGAGTCGGGTCGGGGCATTCGGTGGGACGCTGGACGGCAACGGCCACACGCTGGCCAACCTGTTTGTCGACCGCGAGGACTATGCGGGACTGTTCGGCGCCCTTCGCGGTCCCGCCGTTGTCCGTAACTTGAAGCTGACAGGCGTCGATGTCACGGGCAAGGAATTTGTCGGCGGGCTGGCAGGTTACAACAGCCATGCCACGATCGTCGGCAGCGAGACCGCTGGCGAGGTGTCCGGCGAGGAGCGTGTGGGGGGGCTGGTCGGGGCTAACTTGGGAGTCATCAGCGGCAGCCGAAGTTCCGCCGTTGTAACAGGCATGAGGCCGCCATGCGAACAGGGACCTTGTGTCTACTCCTATCTCATACGGCCGGGCACCGGAGGCCTGGCTGGCAATAACGAAGGCGTCGTACGGTCCAGCTACGCGAGGGGCCCGGTGACAGGTGATAACCAGGTTGGAGGACTGACAGGGGACAACCTCGGGACTATCGGCGGAAGCTATGCCACGGGCACGGTAACCGGGGAGTCGCGGGTCGGTGGGCTCGTCGGGAAAAACGGCGATCCGATTTTCCGGGGCAAGGTCAATGCCAGCTATGCGGCTGGCCGTGTGGCGGGGAGCTCCCAGGTCGGCGGGCTGGTCGGCTCCAACCAGCGGTCGGGAACCGTTAGCGCGAGTTACGCGACGGGTCGCGTCTCCGGAGGCGGCAACGACACAAGTGCCGGACTGATCGGTACTACGACAAGCTACAGCACCGGCACCGTGACCAATAGCTATTGGGATACGCAGACCTCGGGACACACAACCGGCAGCGGCGGACGGACCACGTCCGCCCTGCAATCGCCGACAGGCTACAGCGGAAATTTTCAGCGCTGGAACGTCGACCTGGACGGCGACGGCACGAACGATGCGCCGTGGCACTTTGGCGGAAGCGGCGATTATCCGGCGCTCCAGGCCGATCTCGACGGGGGCGGAACGGCCAGTTGGGAAGAGTTCGGCTACCAGTTGCGGGACGGTCCGACGTTGTCGGTCTCGACCAATGCGGAGCAGCCGGTGCTGACCTGGACGGCTGTGGACGCGCGCGACTGGGCCCCGGAGCCGACCGTGCTCTACACGGTCATCCGCGACGATGGTACCGATCTGGAGGCCATCGCGAGCGGTCTGGAGACGCTGACCTATACGGACAGCACTGCCTCGGAAGGAGAAACCTACAACTACCAGGTGGCGGCCGGCGTGGACGTCGGCGAGGCCGTGCGCAGTTCCATCGTCGAGGTGACAGTACCCGTTCGCGACACCACACCGCCGTCCGTAAAGTCTATCGAGAGCGATGCGACGCACCCCACAAATGACCCATTCGAGGTAACGATCACGTTTTTGAAATCGGTCACTGGCCTGTCCGAAAGCGAGATCGAGGTGACCAACGGCGCCGGCTCGGATTTTGCCGGGTCTGGCGCAACCCGTACCCTCACCGTAACGCCTGACGCGGACTTCGATGGCGACATCACGGTGACAATCCCGGCCGGCGTGGCCGAGGACAGCTCGATGAATCCCAACGAAGCCGGCAGCGCGACGTTTGCGGCCGACACCCTTGCACCGGCGTTGGCCACGACAAACGGAGCCACGGTGAACGGCACCATTTTGACGCTGGCGTTCGACGAAACACTTGAATTTGCGATCATTGCGGAGCCGGCATTTACGGTAACGGGCGGCGCGCCGACAAGGTCGATCTCCGGAGTGTTCATAACGCGTGCGACTGCGATACTGTTTTTGAGTCCGCCGGTCCTGTACGGCGAGACGGGCATCGAAGTGGATTATGCCCCCCCCTCCAGGGACCCCGCCGACGTGGTGGGCAACCAGATAGTCGACGTGGCGGGCAACCAGGCCGCGCCGATCACGGACCGGTCGGTGACCAACAACACGCCGGCAACGACACTCTCCACAGCCGTGCGCCTGACGATGAACGAGGCGCAGGTGGCCGAAGCCGGTCCCGCGAAGACGGTGACGGTGACCGGCGTGCTGAACCGCGCGGCGCGACCGAGCGCGACGACCGTCACGATCGAGGTCGGTGCCGGCACCGACACGGCGACGGAGGGCAGCGACTACACGACGGTCGGCGCATTGACGCTGACGATCCCGGCTTATGCGACGAGCGGCACGGTGAGCTTCACGCTGACCCCGACGAACGACCGGATCGACGAGCCGGGTGAAAGCCTGACGGTGAGCGGTTCGACCACCGTTGCCGGCTTGTCCGTGACACCGCCGGGTGGGCTTGCGCTCGACATCGCGGACAACGACGCGGCGCCATCGCTCGTGCTGTCGGTGAGTGCCTCGACGATCGACGAGGACGGGGGCACCGCAACGGCGACCGTGGGCACCGGGTCGGGCTCGACGTTCGCGACCGACCAGACGGTGCGGCTCGCCGTGGCGGGCACGGCGACCGAGACCGCGGACTACACCATCAGCGGCACGACGCTGACGCTGCCGGCCGGGGTGGGAACGAGCGCGTCCATGGTGAGCGCGACCGTAACCGGGGTGGACGATAGCCTCGATGACGACGACGAGGCCATCGAAATCACCGGTTCCCGCAACGGCGTGGCTTTCGGGTCGCGACAGACGATTGCGATCGTTGACGACGACTGGCCGGAGCTGACGGTGACGTTCCGTCAGGCGGACTACCGGGTCGCGGAAGGCGGACGTGTCGACCTGCCGGTTACGCTGAGCGCCGTGCCCGAGCGCCAGGTGACGATACCGATCGAGTTTGAGAACCTGGCTGGCGCGGAGGCCATCGACTACTCGGTCTCGCCGGCAAGCCTGACTTTTGGCGCGACCGAGACGGACAAGACCCTGCGGGTGAGCGCGTCGAACGACAGCGTCGTGGATCCGGGCGAGCGCGTGGCGCTGAGTTTCGGCACGTCGTTGCCCGAGCGGATCTCCGAGGGCGGCATCGCACAAACGGCGGTCGCGATCCGCGATACGGACTTCACCTTCGCCCCCGCCTTCGCGGCCGGCTCCGGAACGACGGAAGCGGAGACGGACGTATACGTCGTGAACGAGGTGGAGGGCGCCCTGCGCCTGTCGTTGAGCCTGCAGACGCCGCGCGGGGCGGGGGTTGTGGACATTGTGGACCCCGTGGTGGTGACGCTCGCGACGCGGGAGAACGCCGGCAGCAAGGGCATGGACGAGGACTACGCCACCCGGCGGCGTAGCGGAACGTTCGGCGACTACGGGGAGTTTGACCGGGATCTGTCGTTCGCCCCGGGCGATTTCTCGGACGACACCACCTGCGGCTGCGCGCGCGCGGAAAAGGCGGTTTCGGTGGACATATTTGACGACCGGGTCCGCGAGCGGGTCGAGGTGTTCGGGCTGAGGCTTTCCCGCAAGAGCGGGCGCCTTGGGGTTGCCAGCAAGGACATCACCGCGAAGATCGCCGAGGACGACGCCGAGCCGGTGCTCACCCTCGAGGCGATCCCGGGCAGTATCGCGGAGGCCGGCGGCGCCTCGACGGTGACGGTGAGTACCGGCACGGGCTCGACGTTTCCTACGGCGCAGACCATCGACCTGGACCTGTCGGGCACCGCGACCCAGGGTACCGACTACACGATCGACGCCACGGCGCTAACCCTGCCGGCCGGTATGGGTCAGGACCCCTCGAGCGTGACGACGACCGTGCGTGCGAAGGATGACTCCATTGACGACGACAGCGAGACGATCGTCGTGTCGGCGACGCGAGGCGGCGTGGAGTTTGCGAACCGCACGGTCACCGTAACCGACGACGAGGTCGGATCGACGCGGGTGGACCTGGCGGTGAACCCGGCCCAGGTCCGCGAAGACGTCGGCGCAACGACGGTGCGCGTGACGGCGTCGTTGAACGCGGACGCCCGCGGGCAGGACACCGAGGTCACGGTGACGGTTGGGGCGAGCGGTGACTCGGCGATCGAAGGGACGGACTACGCGATGGTGCCGGATCTGACCCTGACCATCGACGCGGGAGAAACGACGGCGGACGCGACCTTCAGCGTGGACCCGACGAACAACGATTCCGTCGACGGCGCAAAGACGATCACCGTTGACGGTAGTACGTCGGGGCTGGCGGTGCGCTCGGCCGATCTGACCCTGAACGACGACGATGTGGCGTCGACGCAAGTGACGCTGACGCTGGATCCCCGTGAGGTCAGCGAGCGTGCGGGCAGCCGCACGGTGCGGGTGACGGGGACGCTGGACGGCGGGACGCGCACGACGGAGACGGTCGTGACGGTGACGGTCGGATCGGGGGCTGACTCTGCGCTGGAGGGCACGGATTACGCGGATGTTCCGGAGCTGGAACTGACGATCGCGGCGAACCGGACCGACGGGACGGTGACGTTCACGTTGCGGCCGACGAACGACCGCACCGCCGAAGGGACGGAGACGATATCTGTGAGCGGCGATGTCGCGGGGCTGACAGTTGTCTCTGCTGAGCTTGCTCTCGCCGATGACGATATGGCCTCGACCCGGCTGGACCTGTCTCTGAACCCGTCAACGGTATCGGAAGGGGCGGTGCCCACCGATGTGGTGGTGACGGGTTCGCTCGATGCCGGGGCGCGCACGTCGGCTTCGGTGGTGACCGTGACGGTGGGCGCAGCCACCGATTCCGCGACGGAAGGTCTGGACTACGCCAACGTGTCGACGCTGCAGATCACGGTGCCGGCGAACGAGACCACCGGACAGGCGATGTTCACGCTGAGTCCAGAGAACGATGCGATTGCCGAAGGTGCGGAGACGATCTCCGTGACCGGCCAGGTGAGCGGCCTGACGGTGGAGCCGGCCACCCTGACACTGTCGGACAACGACACGGCGTCACGCGTCGTGACGCTCTCTGTGGATCCGGACTCGGTCTCCGAGGACACACCCGAGAACGTGACGGTGACCGCGTCGTTGAACGCCGGGGCGCGCGCCGAGGTCACGGAGGTGCGACTAACCGTGGGTGCGGCGGCCGACACGGCAGTGCCCGGTACGGACTACGAGCGAGTGTCGGAGCGGACGCTGACGATCTTGGCGGGCGAGACCAGCGGCACGGCAGCGTTCCGGCTGGAGCCGGTCGATAACGACTCGAGCGATGGTGCGAGGACGTTGTCGGTGACCGGATCGACCACGGTGGCGGAACTGCGGATCGAACCCGCAACGGGCGCCAAAGTGGCATTGGAGGACGACGACAATCCGGCGGTGCGGGTGGTACCGGAAGTGTTGACCGTGGTCGAGGCTGCGTCCGAGGTCTACACGGTGGAACTGCAGACGCGGCCTACGGCTGACGTGACGGTGACGATTGGAGGCGTATCGGGCGACCTGAGTCTCGACAAGACCAGTCTCGTGTTCACCCAGGCGGACTGGCAGGACCCGCAGCCCGTGGAGGTGACGGCGGCGGACGACGACGACAGCAGGCAGGACCCCGACGTGACGCTGACGCACCGCGCGTCGGGTGCGGCCGAGTATCGGCGGTTGCGTACGGATCTGGTGGTGTCGATCCGGGAGAACGACCCGAGCCTGGTGTTCAGCGGCTCGGCGCTTGACGTGCGCGAAGGACAGACGGCCACGTACACGGTCGCGTTGGCAACTGTCCCCACGGCCGATGTGACGGTGCAGGTTACCGGAGTATCCGGGGATGTGAGCCTGGACAAGACCCGGCTGGTGTTCGGGCCGGGGGACTGGGAAGACGCGCAGACGATCATCGTCGAAGCGGCCGAGGACGACGACAGTTCGACGGATCCGGCGGTGACGCTGACGCACCAGGCGTCGGGCGGGGGATACGACGGGATCTCCGGCACGGTCCGGGTGACGATCAGGGAGAACGACGGCGGCGGTACCACCGGAGGTGGTTCCGGGGGCGGAAGTGGAGGAGGCGGCGGTGGCTCCGCCAACCGGCCACCTGTGGTGACGGACCCGATCGAGGCGCAGGTCCTGGAGCTGGAAGGCAGCGTCCGCATAGACGCGGCAGAGCACTTCCGCGATCCCGACAACCGCACCATGACCTTCGAAGCGGAGTCGGCCGACGTGTCGGTGGCGACCGTGGAGGTGGACGGCAGCATCGTGACGGTCGAGGGCGTCGCGCATGGCGTCACGACGGTCACGGTGACGGCCGTGGACCATCGGCGCCTGCGCGTGAGCCAGAGCTTCGAAGTGTCGGTCGGATACCAGGTGTCGTTCGGGAGTGCCCAGGTGTCGGCGCCCGAGGGCGGTACACCGATGCTCAGGGTCGTACTCAACCGGCCGCGCGACGTGGCGACAACCGTCCGTTACGTCCTCGGCGTGGACGGCGATCCCGCCACCCCCGACGCGGACGCCGCCGACCACGACGGCATGGACGGCGAGGTCACGATCGCGCCGGGCGCCACGGAGGCGGACATCGGCATAGCGATTCGCGACGACACGGACATCGAGCCGCCACGCGAGAGCTTTACCGTGACCCTGCAGGCGACCGAAGCCCAGCTGCAGGACTTCGGGTTAGGCATTGCCACGGTGCGTGTGACCGTTCAAGAGGGGGTATGCGACCGCACCCGACAAGTGCGCAACGCGCTGCGCAGATCGCTGCCGTGTGCAGCGGTGTCCGGGACGGACCTGGCGGTGCGCACGGAGTTGGATCTCACGAACAGGGATATGGGGGCCCTGCAGGCCGACGACCTGTCGGGCCTCTCCGGTCTGACCGTGCTGGACCTGTCGGGCAACGCCTTGACGTCCTTGCCAGAGGGCATGTTCGACGGACTTGGGTCGCTCGGTGAAGTACAGCTGCAGGACAACCCCGGCGCGCCGTTCACGCTGCAGATGGAGCTTGTGCGCAGGGACCGTGCGCTGTCGTCACCGGGCCCGGCGAGGGTCGTGGCGCGCGTGCGGGAAGGCGCGCCGTTCGCGATGCGCGCGGCGCTGTCAGCGGTCAACGGGACGCTGACGCCGGCTACCGCCCTCGTACCCGTAGGTATGACCGCCGGCGCTCCCATAGCCGTAACGCAGGACGCGGCCGGCGCGACGCGGGTCACCGCCGCGGCGCCGGCCATCCCGGACACTCGCTGCGGAGTGCTGGGCACCTACCCGTGCTACCAGGGGATTACCACCACGGCAGGCGGGCCCCTGGTGCTGTTCAAGGCCCCTCCGGAGGTGACGGACACGCCGTCGCGCACCGCCTTGGCCGCGGACGGCGACGCAGCGCGCATCGACCTGTCCGCGCTGTTCGCGGCGTCCGATGGGGGCGCGCTCACCTATTTTGCGGGATCAAGCGATCCGGGGTTGGCCAGCGCGACCGTCGACGGCGACACGCTGACCCTGGCTTCGAACGAGGACGGCCGCGAAGGCACGGTGACGATCACGGTGACTGCGACCGATGACGACGGTCTGACGGTCACACTGACCTTTGCGGTGACCGTCGAGTCAATGCCGCGCGGCCTGCTGCGCGGCTGGCGCCGGGTACTGCTGGAGCAGGCCATGGAGCGGAGGGGCACCGAGGTCGAGTGACGGCACGGCAAAGAGACGAGTGAAGGGAGGCATATCGCGTTGGCTCACCTGCTTTGGAATTGGCTCGCAGCAGGCCCAATGGGTATCGTGTGGCGCAGATTGTGAGAATGAGGAACGTGCGACGTTGACGATCAGCGTTCGCGGGATTTTGGTTGTAGCGCACTGGCGACGATGTCAAAGGGAGATCGCACATGGAGAAGGTGAACCGTACCTTGACCGCAATCCTGGCGTTTGCCGCGGTGGTCGCTTCCGCGATTGTCACGACATCCGTTGCCGTAGCGATCGAGCCTCCACCACAGGGCTTGTTTGACTCGGTTGACCCACGGCTAACGATGCCGTCGCAGCCACAGCCCACGCCTTTCGACGGAATTGCCAAGCGAAGCCGGGTTGCATCAATTGATTCTGGCGCGCTAGACCGTGTACGGGCGGCCCTCGCGGGCGGATCCGAGCCAACTGCTGTGCGCCTGAACTTGTTCGATGACGTGTCGGTCGACAGCTTCATCGAACGGACAGCACCGACTTTCTCCGGGGGCTATTCCCTCTCGGGCCACCTTGTGGACGACCCGCCGGGCAGTGTGACGCTGGTGATCAACGGCGAAACGGTCGTGGGCACCGTTCGGACGATCAGTGGCACCTACCGGCTTCGCTCGCTGGGCAAGGATGTGTTGGCCATCGTCGAAATGGACGAATCCAGGATCCCGTTCGACTGTCAGACCGAAGGTCCCGGCCCAGACTGAAAACTGATTCAGATCTGATTTGAAGTGGATGGAATGGACGCCGCCTACTTTGGCGCCGTACGAAACCGAGACAGGCGAGGAGATGAACGTGCGGCACAAGCGGACCAAATCCCTGAGCCTACTTCGCCAATCAAGTCCCGAGTTTGATCGCTACGGAGGCTGCGGCGGCTCGCAGCATTGGGCTCCGAAGCTACCGGCATTCGGTCACGAGGCACGCAATCTTCCCGAGGCGTTCTTGTCGCCGCCTTAAATTGATCGCCTACGACAGAGACAACAAGCAGATCCAGATAGCGATCCGCACGCGTGATATCCGATCCCCAACTTTCTTCGACCGGCGGTATTTTTCGTCGACTCCGCCTCGTCCTGCTGCCGATCGTTGTCATCCAGTCCATGCTGAGCGGTATCGTGATCGTCCACGCACAGCCGATGACCGAACCAACCGTAGTCGACATCGCTGTCTACTACTCAACCTCCGCACGGGAAGCGGCGGGCGGAATCGATATGGTCAAGGCCGACATCGACGCCATGATTGCGCAAACCAACCAGGCATACAGGGACGGAGGCGTAAATCTGAGGGTCTCGCTGGTGTTGGTAACCGAGGCAACGCAGACGATGCACCATGACACCCTTGGCTTTTTCGATGGACTGACTGCGTCAGATGGCTTTTTGGACGAGGTGCATTACGACCGCGACCAGGTGGCCGCGGATCTGATTGTCCTGATGCACTCGGGGAGTAGCGGGGTCGCGTGCCAGCTCACAGCGGTCTCCGGAGACACGCACTGTACTATTGCCATCGCCGGCTGGGGGGGTGGCGGTAGCCTGTTCGCCCACGAATTGGGTCACCTCATGGGCCTTGGGCACGACCGTTACGAGGTGCATAAGGACGGTGCCGACAATCCTGTCCCTCCGATTTTTCCCTATGCTCATGGCTATGTGAACCAGCGTGCCTTCGACGACGGCGCCGCGGCATCCACCCGCTGGCGAACGATCATGGCCTACAACCAGCAATGTTCGGCAGTGGGGGGCTTTTCCTGTACCTGGTTGTTTCGGTTTTCGAATCCGAACCAGATCTATCCCGGCCCGGGGGGCCATGCGATGGGAGTGCCTGGCGAGGAGCATTCGACCGATTTTGACGGGCCTGCAGATGCGGTTCGCACACTCGGTCAGACGGGTAGTATCGTGGCCGGCTACCGGAGTGCGCCGGCCACCACGGTGACCTTCGACGCCGAGCAATACACGGCAAACGAGGGCGGGGCGGCGGCGACAGTAACGGTGCGTCTGAGCATGGCGCCTACTCGCCCGATCAATGTTCCAATCGAGGCGGCGGGCGCTACTTCCGCGTCGAAGCACGATTTCGACGCCCCGGAGTACGTCACGTTCTTCGCGAGCGCAACGACGCAGACCTTCAGGGTGACGGCGGTCGACGACGGGGCCGACGACGACGGCGAAACCGTAACGCTCTCCTTTGGCGACGCGCTTCCCCGGGGTGTGACCGAAGGGACCCCGGTTGCTGCCACCGTGACGCTCGCCGACAACGACGTGGCAACCGGAACACCGGGCGTTGCCAAGATCGAATTGACCTCGGACACGGAGATAGCCTACGCGAAGGACGACGAGATCGAGGTTACGGTGTGGTTCGACAGGCATGTAGAGGTAACGGGGCAGCCGCAGGTTGGCCTGACGGTCGGGACGGATACTCGCCACGCCGTGTTTCGGAGTGTCGTGGGGGAGGTGTTGAGGTTCTCGTATGCGGTGGTAGACGACGAGACCGATGCCAACGGCGTAAGCATCGATGCCAACAGCCTGGCCCTGAACGGTGGCACGATCAGGGATAGCG
Organism: Candidatus Azotimanducaceae bacterium; assembly: GCA_965206615.1. GTDB lineage: Bacteria > Pseudomonadota > Gammaproteobacteria > Pseudomonadales > Azotimanducaceae > VXNE01. Next base: position 3,547,958 of record CBDBKI010000005.1, on the reverse strand, counting down.
CGATGGAGAATGCGGACCTCACCCACGGCGCGTTGTCGGACGATGAGGATCACCGAGTCGACTCCGTCAAGCCAGCGTTCCTGAGTGCGATGGTGAATTACGACGAGTTGACCCTGACATTCAACGAAACGCTGGACGCCAATTCGACGCCGCCGCGTTCCGATTTCACGGTCACGGTGGCGGGCGTCGATCGACCCGTCGCCGAGGTCGACGTGAGACAAAGCCGCGTTGTCTTGGCACTGGCGTCACCGGCGTCCACGGGAGAGGCGGTGACGGTGAGCTATGCATCGTCGCAGTCCACGACGCCCATCCGGGATCCGTCGGGCAACGAGGCGCCAGACGTTCCTTCGACGACTGCGACGAACGAGACGTTGGCCCCAGTGTACGACACCGATGCGGACGGGCTGATCGAGATAGAGAATCTCGCCCAGCTCGACGCGGTTCGGTACGACCTTGATGGCGATGGCGATCCTGACTCAAGCGGTGCGGCGGCGTATCGGGCGGCGTTTCCCGACGCTTTCCCGGATGCAAACGCACGGCTAACCTGTGCCGGCCATTGCCTTGGGTACGAACTGGAAGCGGACCTCGACCTCGATACCAATGAGAATGGCCTCGCCGATTCGGGCGACACATACTGGCACCGAGGTCAGGGTTGGGAACCGATCGGTGGGCGGACAAATCCATTCGGTACGGTCTTTGAGGGAAACGGACACACCATTCGGAACCTGTTCATCAAGCGGCCAAGCAGCGATTATGTTGGTTTATTCGGCAACGTCGACTTCTCGACTGCCACCCTCGCCACGCGACAACCCAGTATCCGCAATACGGGCCTGATCCACGTCGATGTCACGGGTAGCCAGCGAGTGGGCGGCTTGGCCGGTACAGCCGAGACGCACAGCAACGTCACAGCGAACCACGTCTCTGGAAGCGTATCCGGTGAAGTCTGGGTCGGCGGTTTGGTCGGGGTCAACGATGCGGTCATGACTGACTGTTATTCGACGGCCAAAGTATCCGGTGGGATTGTGGTAGGCGGTTTGGTCGGCTGGAACGCAAATCTCGTCTTGGCGAGCTACGCCACCGGGAGCGTGTCGGGAACCAGCAAAGTCGGCGGCTTGGCCGGTCTGAACCGCCTTGTCGTCGATTCGAGCTACGCCACCGGCAGCGTATCGGGAACCATTGCAGTTGGCGGTTTGGTCGGATACAACGAACACGAAATCGCAGTAAGCTACTCCACAGGTCGCGTGTCGGGCGACACGAACGTCGGAGGACTTGTCGGCAACTCCGTGGGCGATTCTGCGACCATAGCCGACAGCTATTGGGACACGGACACGTCGGGAGTGCCGACCGGCACCTTCGGCGTCGGCCAGACTACACTGAATCTGCAGTTGCTCACGTTTTTCGGGCACATCTACGAAAATTGGGACCATGCATATCTAGGCGCTGCCCCTTGGCACCTTGGCACCAATGCTCAATATCCTGCGCTAAAGGCCGACCTCGGGTTTGATGGCACTGAGACCTGGCCCGAATTCGGCTATCAGATCAGGGCCGGTCCGATCTTGACGGGAACAAGCGATTCGAGTCGCTCGCATCTGTCCTGGACGGGAGTGGACCTGAGCGCCTGGAATCCCCAGCCGGTGGTGACCTACTCCGTCCATCGCGAGGATGGCGCCGATGTGAAGTCAGTGGCTAACGGTCTCACGGAGCTTGCCTACACGGATAGCGACGTAACTGTAGGCAGGACGTATACGTATCAGGTCGTCGTCCATGTGGGCGGGGGCGTGGCGTCGCGCAGTGCGATGGAGGAGGTTACGGTTGTCGCGACGGATTCTACGCCGCCGACGATCGAGTCCATCGCAAGCGGCGCGACCCACCCGACAAAGGACCCGTTCACGGTGACGATCACGTTTTCGGAGTCCGTGACGGACCTCATGGCGAACGAGATCACCGTGACCAACGGGACGGGCTCAAGCTTCTCCGGCTCCGGTTCGACCTACAGGCTCCGCGTGACGCCGGCCGCTGACTTTGAGGGCAATGTGGAGGTGACGGTCCCGGCCGGGGTGGCGAAGGACGGCTCGGAGAATACGAATGCAGCGGCAAGCGCCACCTTCCCGGTCGATACGCGTGCGCCTGCGTTCGTGACGACGAATCCGGCGACGGCGAACGGGGCGACACTCACGCTCACCTTCGACGACACGCTGGCGTCCAGGAACACGTCGACCTCGGCATTCACGGTAACGGGAGGGATGAGCCGATCCGTTTCCGGTGTGTCGGTCAGCGGGGCTGCAGCGCAACTGACGATCGATCTGCCGGTTTTGTACGGCGAGACCGGAATCGAGCTGGACTACACGGCTCCGTCGCGGAACGCGCTGGCAGACGCGGCGGGCAACGAGGTCGGGTCGTTCGACGACCAGGCGGTCACGAACGAGACGCCGGCATCGACGGTATCAAGCGAGGTGGGTCTGTCGCTGGATACGGTTTCGGTGGCGGAGCAAGGCGGCGCGAAGACCGTCGTCGTGACCGGCACGCTGAACCGCTCGGCACGGCCGACGGCGACGGACGTGACGGTCGAGGTGGGTGCGGCCGGCGACACGGCGACGGAGGGGGCGGACTACACGACGGTCGACGACCTGACGCTGACGATTCCGGCCTATCGGACGAGCGCCACGGCGCGCTTTACCCTGACGCCGGCCAACGACCGGATCGACGAACAGGACGAGAGCCTGACGGTGCGCGGTTCCACGACCGTCTCCGGCTTGACCGTAGCACCGTCGGGCGGGCTCTCCATCGACATCACGGACAACGACGCGGAGCCCTCGCTGGAACTGTCGGTGAGCGCTTCGAAGATCGACGAGGACGGCGGAACGGCAACGGTAACCGTGGGGACGGGGTCGGGCTCAACGTTCGAGACCGCACAGACGGTGCGGCTGTCGGTGGCAGGCACGGCGACGGAGGTTTCGGACTACGCGATCAGCGGCAAGACACTGACCCTTCCCGCCGGCATGGGCACAAGCACTTCGACGGTGAGCGCCACGCTCACCGGGGTGGACGACGATCTCGACGATGACGAGGAGACGGTCGTGATTTCTGCCACGCACAACGGCGTGGCGTTCGGGGACCGCTGGACGATAACCATTGAGGACGACGACGATCCGGAGGTGACCGTCAGCTTCTCGCAAGCCGAATACCGGGCGGCCGAAGGCGGGCACATCGATGTGGCGGTCACGCTGAGCGCGGTGGCCGAGCGCCGGTTGTCGATACCCGTCGAGGCCGAAGGCGCCGACGGTGCGGACAGCGCCGACTTCTCGATCTCGCCCTCGAGCCTGTCTTTCGGGGCGAACGAGACGACGAAGACCGTGCGGGTGAGCGCCGTGAACGACAGCGCCGTGGACCCGGGCGAAAGCGTGGCGCTGAGTTTCGGCACGCTGTTGCCCGACCGGGTCTCGGAGGGCAGCGTCGCACGAGCGACGGTGACGATCCGTGACGAAGATTTCACCTTCGTTCCGGCCTTTGCGGCGGGTTCCGGCGCGACCGAGCTGGAAACCGGCGTGGTCGCAGTGGACGAGGACAACGGCGCGCTGCGCCTGACACTGGAGCTTGCGACGCCGCGCGGCGTACGGGTCGAGGACATCCCGGACCCGGTGGTGGTGACACTGGCCACTCGCGAGAACGCGGGCACCCGGCAGGCGGACGAGGACTACGCCACCCGGCGGCGCAGCGGCACGTTCGGGGACTACGGCGGGTATTCGCGGGACATCTCGTTCGCGCCGGCGGATTTCTCGGACGACAGCACCTGCGGCTGCGCAACGGCCGAGAAGTCGGTGTCGGTGGACCTGTACAACGACCGGGTGTACGAGCGAACGGAAGTACTCGGACTGCGACTGTCGCGCAAGACCGGCCGGCTGTCGGTGTCGAGCCAGGACATCACCGTGAAGATCGGCGAAGACGACGCCGAGCCCACACTGACGTTCGGGGTCGATCCCGCGACCGTCGCCGAGACGGGCGGGACGTCCACCGCGACGGTGAGCACCGGCACGGGCTCGACATTCCCGACGACGCAGACCATCGCTCTGGATCTGTCGGGCACGGCAACGGAGGACTCGGACTTCGAGATCGATGCGAAGCGGCTGACCCTGCCGGCAGGTACGGGCACGGACACATCGAGCGTTACGACGACGGTGCGCGGTCTGGACGACGCGATCGACGACGACGCCGAGACGATCGTGCTGTCGGCGATGCGGGACGGGGCGGCGTTCGCCAATCGCACCCTCACCATCACCGACGACGACGCCAGGTCGACCCGGGTCGACCTGGCGGTGAACCCGGCCCGGGTGCGGGAGGACGCAGCATCCGCGACGGTGCGGGTGACGGCATCGCTGAACGCCGGCGCGCGGGCCGAGGACACGGAGGTATCGGTGACGGTCGGCTCCGGAGGCGACTCGGCGGTCGAGGGAACGGACTACCAGACGGTTGGCGTACTGATGTTGACCATCGACGCGGGCGAGACGGGAGCCGAGGCGACGTTCACGCTCAGGCCGACGGACGACGACGCCGCGGAAGGCGTAGAACTCATCACGGTGGAGGGCAGTGTGAGCGGGCTTGCCGTGGCTGCGGCGACCCTGACATTGAACGACGACGATGTCGACTCGACGGAGGTGGCGCTGACGCTGGACCCGGACGAGGTGGGCGAGGCGGCCGGGAGCCGCGCGGTGCGCATCACGGGCACGCTGAACGGTAGCGCGCGCGCGACGAATACGCTGGTGGCGGTGACGGTGGGCGCGGCGTCGGACACGGCGGCCGAGGGCACGGATTACACGGACGTCGGGGAGCTGGAACTGAGCATTCCGGCAAACCGCACCGGCGGATCGGTGACGTTCACGCTACGGCCCACGAACGATGCCACCGCCGAAGGGGAAGAGACGATCTCGGTGTCCGGCGACACCGCGGGGCTGACCGTGGTTCCCGCGGAGCTGGTGCTGGCGGACAACGACGCGGTCTCGACGCGCCTGTCGCTGTCGCTGAGACCGGACCGGGTCTCGGAGGGCGCCGCGCCGACGGACGTAACGGTGACGGGGACGCTGGAGGCCGGGGCGCGGGAGACCGAGACGCTCGTCACGCTGACGGTGGGCGCGCGCGCCGACTCGGCGGTGTCGGACACGGACTATGTGGCCGTATCGAACCGGACGCTGACCATCCCCGCGAACGAGACCCGGGCCGAGACCACGTTTACGCTGACCCCGGAAGACGATGCGATTGCCGAGGGCGCGGAGTCGATCACGGTCGACGGCAGCACGAGCGGCCCGACGGTGGCAGCAGCGGCGCTGACCCTGTCCGACAACGACACGGCATCGCGCGTGGTCATGCTGGCGGTCGATCCGCATTCGGTGCGGGAGGACACCCCTGAACAGGTGACGGTGACGACGAGCCTGGACGCCGCGGCCCGGGTCGAGGACACGACGGTGCGGCTCACGGTGGGCGCGGCGGGCGATACGGCAGTGCCGGGTACGGACTACCGACGGGTGGACGACCGCGAGCTGACGATCTCCGCCGGCGAGACGTCCGCAACGGCGACCTTCTTTCTGGAGCCCCTGGACAACGAATCGGCGGACGGGGCCCGGGCGCTCAGGGTGACCGGACGCACACCGGCGGCGGACCTGCGCGTCGAGCCCGCCGCCGGCGCGAGGATCGAACTGGAAGACGACGACATACCGGCGTTGCTGGTGATGCCGGCCGAACTGACGGTGACGGAGGCCGGATCGGCCGATTACCGGGTTGCATTGCAGACGGCGCCGACGGCGGACGTGACCGTTGCCATCAGGGGCGTCTCCGGAGATCTGAGCCTCAACAGGACCAGCCTGGTGTTTGCGCCGGGCGAGTTCGACGTTGCGCAGACCGTGTCGGTGACGGCGGCGGACGACGACGACAGCAGGCAGGATGCCGACGTGACGCTGACGCACCGGGCGTCGGGTGCGGCCGAGTATCGGGGGTTGCGTACGGATCTGGTGGTGTCGATCCGGGAGAACGACCCGAGCCTGGTGTTCAGCGGCTCGAGGCTCACGGTGGCCGAAGGACAGACGGCGACGTACACGGTCGCGTTGGCGACGCTTCCCACGGCCAATGTGACGGTGCAGGTTACCGGCGTATCGGGTGATGTGAGCGTGGACAACGACCGGCTGGTGTTCGGGCCGGGGGACTGGGAAGACGCGCAGACGATCATCGTCGAAGCGGCCGAGGACGACGACAGTTCGACCGATCCGGCGGTGACGCTGACGCACCAGGCGTCGGGCGGGGGCTACGACGGGATCTCCGGCACGGTCCGGGTGACGATCACCGAGAACGACGGCGGCGGTACCAGCGGAGGTGGTTCCGGGGGTGGAAGTGGAGGAGGCGGTGGCTCCGCCAACCGGCCACCTGTGGTGACGGACCCGATCGGGGCGCAGGTCCTGGAACTGGGGGGCAGTGTCCGCATAGACGCGACAGAGTACTTCCGCGATCCCGAAGACCGCACCATGACCTTCGAAGGGGAGTCGGCCGACGTGTCGGTGGCGACCGTTGCGGTGGACGGCAGCGTCGTGACGGTCGAGGGCATCGCGCATGGCGTTACAACGGTCACGGTGACGGCCGTGGACCATCGGCGCCTGCGCGTGAGCCAGAGCTTCGAAGTGTCGGTCGGGTACGAGGTGTCGTTCGCGAGTGCCGAGGTGTCGGCGCCCGAGGGCGGTACGGCGATGCTCAGGGTCGCGCTCAACCGCCCGCGCGAGGCGGCGACGACCGTCCGTTACGTCCTCGGCGTGGACGTCGACCCCGCCACCCCCGACGCGGACGCTGCCGACCACGACGGCATGGACGGCGAGGTCACGATCGCGACGGGCGCCACCGAGGCGGACATCGGCATAGCGATTCGCGACGACACGGACATCGAGCCGCCCCGCGAGAGCTTTACCGTGACCCTGCAGGCGACCGAGGCCCAGCTGCAGGACTTCGGGTTAGGCATTGCCACGGTGCGTGTGACCGTTCAAGAGGGGGTCTGCGACCGCACCCGGCAAGTGCGCAACGCGCTGCGCAGATCGCTGCCGTGTGCAGCGGTGTCCGAGACGGACCTGGCGGTGCGCACGGAGTTGGATCTCACGAACAGGGATATGGGGGCCCTGCAGGCCGACGACCTGTCGGGCCTCTCCGGTCTGACCGTGCTGGACCTGTCGGGCAACGCCTTGACGTCCTTGCCAGAGGGCATGTTCGACGGACTTGGGTCGCTCGGTGAAGTACAGCTGCAGGACAACCCCGGCGCGCCGTTCACGCTGCAGATGGAGCTTGTGCGCAGGGACCGTGCGCTGTCGTCACCGGGCCCGGCGAGCATCGTGGCGCGAGTACGGGAAGGCGCGCCGTTCGCGATGCGCGCCGCGCTGTCAGCGGTCAACGGCACGCTGTCGCCGGCTACCGCCCTCGTACCTGCAGGTATGACTGCCGGCGCGCCCATAGCCGTAACGCAGGACGCGGCCGGCGCGACGCGGGTCACCGCCGCCACGGCGGCCATGCCGGACACGCGTTGCGGGGTGCTGGGCATGTACCCGTGCTTCCAGGGCATGACCACCACGGCGAGCGGGACTTTGGTGCTGTTCAAGGCTCCTCCGGAGGTCAAGGAAAGGCCGTCGCGCACCACTTTGTCCGCGGAAAGCGACGCAGCCCGCATTGACCTGTCCGCGCTGTTCGCGGCGTCCGATGGGGGCGGACTCTCGTATTTCGTGGGATCAAGCGATCCGACGCTGGCCAGCGCGACCGTCGACGGAGACACGCTGACCCTGGTTTCGAACGAGGACGGCCGCGAAGGCACGGTGACCATCACCGTGACCGCGACCGACGACGACGGTCTGACGGTCACACTGACCTTTGCGGTGACCGTCGAGTCAATGCCGCGCGGCCTGCTTCGCGGCTGGCGCCGGGTACTGCTGGAGCTGGCTATGGAACGCAGCGCCGCCGAGGTCGAGTGACGGCACGCCGGCAAGTAGACGAACGGAGGGAGGCAGCGTGTCCGATCATACGTGCCCCTGACTGGACGGCTCGGATCAGCCCCGCGTGCGCGGGGAACACTTCGGGAGTAATGCGATGCGCCCACCTCGCAGCGGATCAGCCCCGCGTGCGCGGGGAACACCCCACAGCATCGGCAGGTCTATGGCATCGTCCCGGATCAGCCCCGCGTGCGCGGGGAACACATCGGCGGCAGTATCTCACCTTGAACAATACCCGGATCAGCCCCGCGTGCGCGGGGAACACCGCGGGCAGGCGTTCGTCCTGGGCGCGCTGTTCGGATCAGCCCCGCGTGCGCGGGGAACACGCCGGCGTGGGCGGACGCGACAGCGGAGTACACGGATCAGCCCCGCGTGCGCGGGGAACACATGAAGATGGCCGACACGCGGACCGGGGTGGTCGGATCAGCCCCGCGTGCGCGGGGAACACAGCGGAGTTGACAGCGGTCACATCGACGATCAGCCCCGCGTGCGCGGGGAACACCGTCGACGGCTACCTGGTCCGCTACCCCGGCGGATCAGCCCCGCGTGCGCGGGGAACACCTATAGGCGGCCTCGGCGTAGTCCTCTTCTGGCGGATCAGCCCCGCGTGCGCGGGGAACACGGGGTCGCGGCGGGGTTTGAATCAGCCCCGCGTGCGCGGGGAACACGCAATGCGTACGGATCAGCCCCGCGTGCGCGGGGAACACGGCTCGAACCCGATGCAGCGTCAGCTCGCCAACGGATCAGCCCCGCGTGCGCGGGGAACACGCGCTGACCTACTCGATTACCGCCGAGCAGAACGGATCAGCCCCGCGTGCGCGGGGAACACAATCTAAGTCAGGGGCTTACTTATGGGGTTTACGGATCAGCCCCGCGTGCGCGGGGAACACCAGTCCTAGAGTGCGCCCTTGTCGGCCTCGGCCGGATCAGCCCCGCGTGCGCGGGGAACACGAATCGTGGAACGCCCGCCAGTACCCATCGTCCGGATCAGCCCCGCGTGCGCGGGGAACACTGTACAAGCTGCTCGAACCCCTTGGGCGGGAGCGGATCAGCCCCGCGTGCGCGGGGAACACCTCACCCTGGTACCAGCCGAGCACCGCGGTGCCGGATCAGCCCCGCGTGCGCGGGGAACACATGGACGAGACTGATGCATCGTCCGAGCACGACGGATCAGCCCCGCGTGCGCGGGGAACACCACGAGCGCACGAACTGCTCCACCCCCGGCTGCGGATCAGCCCCGCGTGCGCGGGGAACACGGAGTAGTCGACCCACCCTCCGGCCTGGACGACGGATCAGCCCCGCGTGCGCGGGGAACACGAGCAGCTTGTACACGAGGCAAAGGAGGACAGCGGATCAGCCCCGCGTGCGCGGGGAACACTCGTCCGGCCCGAGCTGGAGCAAGCGGAACGTCGGATCAGCCCCGCGTGCGCGGGGAACACCAGACCCTCGCGAAGACCCTCGCTCTCGGGTTCGGATCAGCCCCGCGTGCGCGGGGAACACGTCGGCAGCAAGGCGCATCGCCAACCAACAGCTGGATCAGCCCCGCGTGCGCGGGGAACACGGCGCCATCAACAACCTCCGTGTGCATGGCACCGGATCAGCCCCGCGTGCGCGGGGAACACATGTGGGACCTGGGCTTCTCAAAGCCGATCGCCGGATCAGCCCCGCGTGCGCGGGGAACACAGTAGAGAGCAACGACCTCTGTAATGCCGGTGCGGATCAGCCCCGCGTGCGCGGGGAACACCTGTACTGAGTACGCCGCTTTAACAAATGCTACGGATCAGCCCCGCGTGCGCGGGGAACACGCCACCCTCAAGGCCCGATTTCCGGGCGTTACCGGATCAGCCCCGCGTGCGCGGGGAACACTGCACGACGGGTCTGCAATATGGTTGCTTCTCCGGATCAGCCCCGCGTGCGCGGGGAACACCGGTTCCTCGCGACAAAAACCCCGGCCGAGATCGGATCAGCCCCGCGTGCGCGGGGAACACCATCGATCACGACTCCTATGGTCCGGATGCGCCGGATCAGCCCCGCGTGCGCGGGGAACACCTCGCATGGACTCAAGACGCCGTTGTCTCTGACGGATCAGCCCCGCGTGCGCGGGGAACACGTCGATCCGCTTCCGGATGCGCTCGCTCTCCGCGGATCAGCCCCGCGTGCGCGGGGAACACGCCCGGCCCGAGCGGGATGGAGTCCCCCAGGTCGGATCAGCCCCGCGTGCGCGGGGAACACCCAAGAAGCACATTCCGCAAATCCAGTTCTGCCGGATCAGCCCCGCGTGCGCGGGGAACACTGCGGGTAGCTGTCTCGTACCGGGTCTGTGAACGGATCAGCCCCGCGTGCGCGGGGAACACCTGCCCGAGCGCGGCAAGACCACGTAACTGACCGGATCAGCCCCGCGTGCGCGGGGAACACCGGACCAATGCCGTGCTGATGAAGGCGTACGACGGATCAGCCCCGCGTGCGCGGGGAACACCTTCGCCTTCAGGCGGCATTCGCCTTCTCCTGCGGATCAGCCCCGCGTGCGCGGGGAACACGAGTTCGCCACCTTCGGGCAGCACGTCATTGCCGGATCAGCCCCGCGTGCGCGGGGAACACGACTGGACCGTCGATGCTGTCGCGCAAGACCTCGGATCAGCCCCGCGTGCGCGGGGAACACCGGGCCACCGGGCACAACATCAAGGTCGCGGCCGGATCAGCCCCGCGTGCGCGGGGAACACGCCGGGGACGTGAACCGGATCAGCGAGTCGCGGGGAACACGGATCAGCCCCGCGTGCGCGGGGAACACTCTTCCCGTACCATACTGCTTTTAAACAGTTTTTTTGATGTTAAAGAACGCACCGGCCTTTTGTGGGGCGGCGGGTTGTTCGCACTAGGGTACCGTGTCCCATGGTGTGCCGCGCGAATTGTCCTGCAGGGGAGGGTTGAATTGCACGAGTTTTAGTCCGTCGATGTCTACGGGCATTCGGCGATTCCTGCCGCAAGTGTCGAAGTCAAAGCCCGCGTCGGTAGGGGCGGCCCATGCGATGACGGCGTCGCCATCATCGATCTCATCGAGTACCTGGTCCCAGATCATCTCGCGTACGCGCCGCGAGAAATTCCCAACGTAGACGCCCGCTCGTATCTCCAGGAGCCAGATGGCCAAGCGCCCCCGCAATCGTGGGGGCGCATTGTTAACCGCGATGACCAACATCGCCGCTTGGTGTCTCCGGGATCGCGATCGGCTGGGCCTCGTCCGGCGCCGCCTCGACGGCGAGCCCTCCGGCCTGCAGCATCTCCTCGATGCCCGGGATCAGTTTTTGCAATATCGTTTGCTGTCGGAAGACGTCCCGGCAGCCGCGTCGGACTTCGCGTACGGGGTCCAGTGCGTAAGGAGGGGTTCCCCGCTGGGCGTGGCCTGCCACGCGCATGGCCACGGGTACGACCGTTTCAAACTTGTAGACGTCGGCGACGTCATAGACGAAGGATTGCGGTTTGCCGGTGTGCAGAAACCCTATTGCGGGTGCGTATCCTGCTGCCAGGACGGCCGCCTCGGCCAATCCGTAGAGGCATGCGGTGGCTTGACTGAGGCACCTGTTCGGAAGGTCGGCCCCGCCCCAATCGCCGGGGTCGTACTGGCGCCTCTTCCACTTCACGCCGTACTGCTTCGCCAGAACCTGGTATAGCCTTTTGACGCGAGCGCCCTCGATCCCCCGTAGCTGGTCTACCGAGCGACGTTCCGGGGCGGCTTCCCCAAAGCGCATTTCGTACATCTTTCGCACGACCCTGAGTCGTGTTGCCGGCGTAAGCGCAAGTTGCGCCTGATACAGAAGCCGGTCTGCGCGTGCGCCGCCCGGTTGCCCTGCGGAGTAGAGCCGAACGCCGGCTTCCCCCACCCATATGAGCAGGCAGCCTACGCGCGCTGCGAGCGCGACGGCGGCGTGGGATATCCGCGCGCCGGGTTCCAGCATCAGGCAGCCCAGTCCCCCGACGGGGATGTGTGTTCGGATCCCCTCTTTGTCCACGACGACGAATGCCCCATCGAGCACGTCCAACTGCCCTCGTTCTATGAACAGAATGGACGCTCTATCTTTGAGCGGAATCGGCTTCGGAGGCGCGGCCCCGGGGATCAAGGCGCTGGGGTTCCGGCAAGGCGTTTGATGAGCATGAGCCCGCAGCCGTACGCCTTTGCGCCTCCGAAGCCTTGGGTGACGCTGCTGAGGAAGGTGGGAACGTCGGTCACCGTGAGTGCCCCTTCTATCTCGATGGTGGCAAAGGACATCGGTGCGCCCTTCCTGCGCCGAACGCGGTGCTGCTCATAGCGGTCGACCCGAATCTGCGTTTCGGTTACGGCAAATCCCGCCCGGCACCCTTGCCGTGCCAGCCAGGCGCGCCCCTCTTGCTGCGCTGTTTCCAGGCGCAGGGCGGCTCGTTCGTCCTTTTCGACTTGCCGTAGTGCGTGCATCACGACGTCGTGTTTTGTCGTGCGTTGTCGATCCTCATCCCAACGCCTCTTCAGCGCGTTGGCGCGGAGCGAGAACGTGAGGCGGTCGCCCTGCTCAAGGGCCGGGGCAAAGGGTATGGGAGGCGCTATCTCGAACAGCGCGTGCGCATCTTGGGGTACGCGTGCCGAGAGTATGTAGAAGCTCCCGGGGTTCATTTCGCGCCAGAGAAAGTCGCGTGCCCGTGTGGGCTGGTCGGAGAACAATGACCACATCAGCTGGTGGCCGTGATGCGCGCCAACGGCGTTGTCGCTGCCGTTCGGTAGCAGCAAGGGGATGAGCGATTGCACGGATGCGTCCTCTTTGAGGCGCACACGTGTGAAATAGGGCACGGGCATCAGATCGGGATCCTGTCCATGGAGAATACCGCCTCGGTCCGATCGGCGAATTGCCAGCGCGCGCGACTCGATACGGCATCGCGGCGGCGCTCCTGACGGATCTCGGCGGGTACGCCGGGGGCGTCGACATCGCAGGCAATCAAGGGTCTCTCGGAAGGGGCTGGGCGGAGGCGCCCCAGCACTTCAAGTTCCATCTCGACGGGCGTACGCCCCGTCAGCGCGTCGACAACGGAATTGGTGTCCGTCAGCGAGGGGTTGAGCGGCAGGCCCAATGGTGCGGCCTTGCGGCCCAGGTAGGGCGCGTACCGGGGCATGGCGAGCGCGCTCTCCATGCGCGCCAGATCCCCCGATGTTCCCGGACGCAGCCACAGGGCCGCGGTGAAGAACGAGTCAATACGCCACTCCCGGGTCGACAGAACGGTCCCCAGTTGTGGTGCCCGCAACTCGTCCCTGCGCGTCTTGAACGAGTGCCCCCGTCGCGTCTTCGGCGTTTGTGCCGTGTGGTAGTCGAGCAGCGGGCGTCCGGGCGCGTCCGTGCGGACGGCATAGCCGAGTGCGCGCTCGAGGGCCACGTGGTCCTGTTCTTCGTCACGCGTGATCCCCATTGCCGACGCGAGGAGGCCTAGCATCGCGGAACGCGACGGGCGCGCCCAGCTCATACGCCGTTCGCCGACGGCGATCTCGCCGAACGACGCCATCGGCGCGTAAAGGGTGAACAGGAGGAACTGCATTTGCCTAGCTCAACGCGAAGTTGGTGAGGTCATGCAGCGTGCCATCGCCCGCCTCCACGTTCATGGTGCTGCGGGTCACATTGCCATCGCCGTAGGCTGCGTCGAGGCGGTCGCGGAACGCTTCCAGCGTGGTGATGGACGCGCTGGCCTGATCGTCCCCGCGAATCGGGCGCAGAAACGCGGCGGCCAGGCTGCGCGGCTGGGCGTTGCCTCTCTCGGCCATGACATACACGGCTCGTGAGCGGCTCGCGAAGCTCGACTGTTTTCCGCGTGGCGATACGGTGGCTGCGGCCTCGATCAGTGCCGCGATGCTCGCGTTGCGGACTGCCTCGGAGCCGCCGAGGTTACTCAGAAGGAGCCCCCGGTCGATGCAGACATAGAGGTAGAACAGCCCGGCGCCGAATTCCTGCACTCCGACAAACCCGGCGCCGGCACCCTCCGGTTCATCGCGCGACTGCAGATCGTCCATCGCCGTGTAGTAGTCGTCCTCGGCGAGCGCGCGGTGGGTTGTGATGGCATGGGACACCTGCACCGCCGCCTCGCGGTTGAACTTCGGGTGATCGGCGAGCATGCGTCCGAACATCGCGACATCGGCTGCCTCATCGGCTGTTTGCAGAAGTTCGTCAGGCTTTGCGTCGACCTCGTCTCCGGCGATGGCCCTGTCGGCAAGCGCCATGGCGCGTGCGCGCTCCTCCGGGGAGATGAACGCCAGTTGTTCGGTGAATATCGAATCCGCGCCTGACTCGCCCTTCTTGGGCTTCCCGAAAACCTTGGCAATGTTCGCGGCGACCTTGAGGGCGCGGTCCTCCTCCACACCGGCATCGCGCAGGTGCGTGAGGACTTCGCCGCCGAAACGTTGTGTGCGCTTGGCCAGGTGGCCATCGAGTTGCTCGCGAAAGACATCCGATTCCCGCCAGGCCCGTTTCAGGCTCTGCGACGACACGCGCAATCTGGGGGCGTCCCCGAACACAACCGATTTCGGGCGCCCCGTGTCGTCGCGGTTCAGGTTGGATGGCCCGTAAGGGGTCAGCAGGTGCAGTTGCAGAAAGTCCGCCATGTCGAAGGGATCCTTGTGGCTATGTGCTCATCGCAGTGGCGCGGCCGGAGCCGCCGCGCCTTCGTGTTGGGGGCCGCCCACGCCGTAGTACTCGAATATCCACCGTTGCTTGACGGAATCGCCCCAGTAGAGGATGCCTGCAGCCAGATGCTGGACGTTCGCAGCGCCCTTGCTCAGCTTGACCACGCGGCGCATCTGCTCCAGCAACTCGTGTGGTTCCGCCTGTAGCAGCCGCCGAAAGCGTGCCTCTGACAGCACCGCGGAATGCTCCTCGCCGAGTCCACTGCGGCCCACCGCCCGGGTCAGCGCCGTGGCCGGTGATTCCCGCACATGCGCGAGCACTCCGGCGAGAATTGCCACCCGGTCGGGAGAGAACGTGTGGAGCCGTGCGATGAGGCGTAGCGCCTCCGGTTCCTGGATTACTTCCAGCGGTGTGCTGGCACGCCGGATACGAGCCAGAGCCGCCCGATGGTGGCCGGACTCTCCGGATACGAGCCTGCCCCACCAATCGTGGGCCACATCCGGTGGGCTCGCTGGTGCTGCATTTGTCATGCGCGCTCCTTTGCCTTTACTCGGGCACTTCCCTTGCCGGGCAGGGCGATGCCCAGGTCCCGCTCGAAGAGTTCCTTCCCTGTCTTGCCGTAGCCACGCAAGGAGGAGGTCAGGGAGTGGCGCGCCTGGACATGGCGCTGCATGTTACCCCCCTCAATCCCATCGCTCGGCGCGTATTCGTCGAACAGCGACAGCGCGTGGTGCCTCAGACTCGCCAGCCATAGCTGTCTGCTGGGGAGCGTGGGATCGTCTGATTCGGAGTGCTCATCGAGTATGCGCAGGGCGTCTCCCAGCGCATCCTGGAACCCATTCTCGGTGTCCATGGTGAGCCGGTTGGCAATGTAGCCGTAATCCCCCTTCGCGTCCTTGATGCGCGCGTAACGGGCCGCCTTGACGGCTCGGGTGAGTGCGCTGCCCACGGTTGCGGCGGCGGCGATGCATCGCCGGATGAAGCCCTCGCACTCCCCGGACGTCTCCCGTGTGCCAAGGGACCAAAGCGGCATTTCGCTGTCCATCCAGCCGCGCACCTTGTTCGAGTTGTATATGTCATACCCGAGGGCGTGTAGGCGTGGGGCGTCAGCGGTGTTGCCAACCATGAAGCGGCGCTCGTCCTGCCAATGCCTGATGGTCCGTGCCGGGGAGCGGAGGCCGTCGTCGCTGTCAACGACGACGCCAGTCCACAGGCGATAACCTGTCAGGCTGGGGTTGGGGTGGCGCGGCAGTTTACTGGTGTCCCGGCTTGTTGCGCGGTAGTAGGGGGTAAGGGGGTGCTCGAAGCCATCCGAATAGTTCGCCCCATAGGTTCTTGCGCGGTGCCCGGTGACCACAAGCACATCTGGCATCCCGGTGAGGGCGCAGACGCGCCCGGCAGATTCCTCGAACACGAGGCGCGTGCGGCGGGGCACGCCCCAATACACTTGCAGCGGATGCGCGTCGCTCGGCGTGGTGGCGGTACCGCCATGCTTCTCGGATGTTCTTGTCGGATATAGCCATGGGAACACGGGTAGCGCTGCGTGCTCACCTGGTGACCTGCCACGCATCCTTGTCGAAGACTCGACATTGCACCAGAGGCGGCCCCAGAGCGTGTCCCCCCTGATGGGGTTGTCGTGGACGATCAGCGTGGTCAGGGGGCCGCCGCCGCGTAGCGATGTCCGATAGCCCGCCCCACCGCCGGGGGCGTACGCGTTTAGTGTGAAGAGGGCTATCGCGGATGCCGCTCGTCCGAGGCACGGCGCCCCTCCCCGGAGGACGAAAATGTCCCTGTTTTCATCCAAGGTCTTTTCGCCCGGGGCATCTATCAGCAGGGTTTCGGCAGGTTTTGTCTTGACGCCATCGAGAAGGTCGAGATCCTGCATGAAGCGCGGCCCGGGGCCATCCAGGGAGAATGCATGCGCCACGCTGGCGAAGCGCTCCCCCAACGTGCCTTCGGACGGTGGTTCGTGCCACCACGCCTGCCACTCATCCTCGTCTGATGGCGGGGTAGCGGTCGCGAGCAGCCCGATCATGAACTCGATCGACGCGCCGTTGAAATCGGCGCGCGGCCAGGCAAACGCCACAATCGGATCGTCGTCTATGCCCTGGGTAACGGCGGCAGGTGAGATGTTGCACACGGCGCCGCTACGCCGACGAACCGGCAGCCACGTTTCATGGAGCAGGTTGAACTCTGCGGCGTTCGTCACGTCCAGCGCAGCCCGCGTTCGTCGTCGTAGATGACCTGTATCTCCCTGTTCCCTTCATCGTCACTGAGTGCGCGCCCGCACAATGAGCCATCGGGGGTCACTTCGTCGAGCAGCACCAACACGGTATCCTGCTCAAAGCGCCCCCAGTCGGCTTTTGCCGTCTGTACTGCTGCGTGGTGTTGCGGATGGTGCCACTCCTTGCCGAGGCGGTGTGTCGCCACGTTGATCTCGCTACGTCGCCAAGCTCTCCAGGATGCGCCCTCCGCGTCGCCAGCATAGGGGACGACATGTCCATCTCGCAACAGGGCCAGCCGCACGGTTGTACTGGGGCGGTCCTCAAGCCGTGTCGGCGTACGAATATCGGCATCCCACGCACCTCCATCGCGCAGGTACCCGGTGTGCACGTCGAGTACGTTTGTGTTGGCCACGCTGCGGTCGGCCCCCGACTTCCCCTCTGCATCCCAGAAGGAGCCTTGCAGGGCATCGGGAACCTCCATGTCGGCATCCGGGCCGTACACCGCCTCAACGAGCTGTCGCAGCCCTCCGGGGCTGGTGATCGCTCCCGCGTCCTTGATCGCCCGGGCAGTCAGCCACAGTCGTGCGTGGTCGGGGTAGACATACGCCGCGCGCGGGAAGATAGCGCTGAACCATTGCTCATCAGGCTCTGACGAGACATCGGGGCTGACCACAAGGAGTTCGGGCTGCCCGTCGCGTCCTGGGCGAGCATGACGCCACAGACGCCCGGCGCGCTGTATGAGGAGATCGGCCGGAGCCAAGTCCGTGACCATGACGTCGAAGTCGAGGTCCAGGGATTGTTCGACCACCTGTGTGGCGACCAGCACCTTGCCCTTGCGATTTTTCGGCCTGCTTGTCTTGCCGAACGTGGCCATCACGTTGCGTTCAATGTCGAAGCGGTCGGCAAGGGCGAAGCGGGCGTGAAAAAGCACTGGGTCCATGCCTTTTTCGCTCAGGGCGGCGTATGCATCAAGCGCGTCGTCCACGGTGTTGCGGATGTACAGCACGGCCTTGTCTGCGGAGGCGGCCCGTGCCACCTCTTCCATCGCGTCATCCGGCCTGCGCAGAAAGCGCACGGGCAGGGTGCGCCCGCGCCCCGTCATGCCGTTGATGGGAGTGCTGGAACGGGCACCGCCGGTGCATGTCGTTGCCAGAGGATAGGCTGTGCTGTCGTCGGAGGTGTGCGCATCCTCCCCGCGCCCCTTTGCAAATGCGGCAGCGAGTCTGTTGCGGATGCGGTGCGGCAGGGTGGCGGACAAGACGATCGCCGAGC
Source organism: Candidatus Azotimanducaceae bacterium (assembly GCA_965206615.1). Lineage (GTDB taxonomy): Bacteria > Pseudomonadota > Gammaproteobacteria > Pseudomonadales > Azotimanducaceae > VXNE01. The sequence continues at coordinate 3,529,829 of CBDBKI010000005.1, read as the reverse complement.
CGCCGAGGGCGGCCTGGAACTCGAGCAGGCGCTCGATCTCGCGTTGCATATAGGGGTCGTAGGCGTGCACCTCGTCGAGAATGAGCACGCGCCGCATCAGGCCCAGCAGGCGCAGCGACTGGTGCCGGGCTGGGAGGATGGCCTGAATCGCCTGGTCCACCGTGCCGGCGCCGACGTCCGCGAGGAACGCCCGCCGTCTGTCGTCAGCGACCCACGCGGCGCAGGCCGCAGAGGCCGTGATGTCGCCCCCATTGCGCTCGTCGTCGTCGGAGTAGGCCGGTTCGTCACGCCCCCATCGGAGTGTTGCGTTCCGGAATCCGGCGTGCAGGTCGCGCGCCCCATGGGCCAAGGCAATGGAGGGCCTCGCATCCTTCTCGAACAGCGCTCGGTAACATGCGGCGAGTCGATCGAACATCGCGTTCGCCGTCGCCATCGTGGGTAAGGCGAGGTATAGGCCGTCGCCTGCCCCCGACTGCATCAGCCGGTGTGCCAGCATCGCCGCAGCCTCGGTTTTGCCGCTGCCTGTCTCGTCCTCGAGAAGGAACAGCGTGGGGCCTCCGGGGAGGTCGACGTCGCGTGCCCATTCCTGCAGTGGCGTTGGCGTGACGGCTTCTCCGATGAGGTCAAGGTACGAGATCTCTGCGGAGGCGGGGCAGGGAATCACTCCGGCAAGTGCGACGGCCGACGCGGCGCGCTCCAGGGCTGCCTCCCAATATGCCGCAAGGTCTCGCGTTGGCTTGGAATACGGAAACCACTCTTGTTTGGACCCGATCCAGTCCGCCATCACGGCCAGTCCGGCAAGGGCGAACGACGCGCGTCGCGCCAGCTCGAGATCAAGGTGCGGCCACCCTCCGGCGAGGCCGAAGAGGTCACATATCTCTCCGACGAACAGCCGGGCGGCATCGACGCCGGCTTTGCCGAAATCGCCCTTCAGGGTGCCGCCGCCATGCGTGCTGGGCGGGGATCCATGGTGCCCGAATACCGCGCAGGCCAGCAGGCGCAATGCCCGAATGTCAGGAGGGGCATGGAACGTCGCAGGCTCGGCCTCGAACAGTCGCAGTCCGCCGGCGCCGTGATCGAATTGTGTGGCGAGCGCGTCGGGGCGGTCGGTGAAGATGCTCGGAAACCATTGGGGAGCCTTCGCCTGAAACCGTTTCGCGAACTTCCCCACGTCGTGCAGGGCCAGCAGGCAGGATACGACGCAGACAGATTCCTCGGCCGAGATGCCGAGCAGGTCCGGCAGGGTGCGCGCGGGGCCGCGTTCCGATGTCAGCAGGACATTGCCGACGGCAGCAACATCGAGGCTGTGCAGGGGGAGGGGGTGATAGCCGGGGCCATCCCCCATGGGCTGTGCCTTCCCCCAGAAAGACTGGATATCAAGCGTCATGGCGGGCCTTCTCGGGTGACGGGCGCGGGGGGTGGGGCGCCAGGCAGCTGTTCATCCCGGTACTCCCCAACCACCCAGATGAAGCTCTGTACGTCGATTCGGTCTCGTGGCATCAAGTCCTGAATCTCTCGTTCGGTCATGGACGTGAGATCGAGAAGCGAACGGTACACGTCGATCGATAGCTCCGGACGGTAGCCATGAGAAAAGGCGTGGCCGACTTGCCCGGCAAAGAACTTGGTCACATTCGGTTTGAGGAACATGTGCTCATCGGGGCGCCAGAGGAATGGCAGATAGGTGACGATGGGCCACTTCGCGGCCTCGTAGGGGCGCAGAAGACGGGACATCGTCGACAACTGCGTCTCGTCGCCCAAGGCGAACGCGGCAGCGGCGCGGACGAACAGATCCGCTTCTTCCCCCAGAAGGACCTCCCTGACTTTCGTCAGCTCGAACGCTCCCGAGAGCAGGTTGGTCGCACCGAAGACCTGCAGGAGCTTTCGTCCGAAGCCGGACCCGCCGACGGCCTCGTCGACCGGAACCTCTGCATCCAACAGCCCCTTCGCGCGGAGCTTGTAACGTCGTTCGCCATCCGTTCGACTGCCGAGGTAGCCCTCGTCCTGGAAGCCCTTCGGAAAGAAGTGCAGGAAGCGCGCGCGCGCTCCTTCGAAGCCGACGAACGAGGGGTCCGCGGCCAGTGCAGCGTTGAGCGTACGTGCCCACACCTCTTCGGCCGTTTCCCCCGGTTCGCCAGGAACAAGTGCTGTCTTGCCGTCGGGGCGGACGTACCTGCCGGTGAACCGGTCGCCGGCCACCTTTCCAAGGCGCAACTTGACCTTGCCCACCACCTCTTTTCGGACGATCTCGGACGGCATTGGTGTATTCCTCTCCTGACTCCGGGGTTGTTAGCGAACTCTGGAGGGCGGTGTCAAGGCGACTTCCGACTGCTCAGCGGCGGACGTCGTACGCGTGGGTACATGGCTCTCAGTGGCGTGGCGTTGGGTCCGCGGCGGAACGGATTTGGGTCGACTCCGGCCTCGCGAGGGGCTCCCGAGAAGAGACCTTCGCGCGTGTCAACGTTTACGGCGAGAGGAGGAGCCAGTATGGTCGCCCGCTTCTGGCACGTGCGTGCCGTCACGCGGCGATGATGCCGTACTTGCCTTCCAGTCCGGCCACCAGGTAGGCGAGCTCCGGCGCGGGCGCCAGCGCACCGGCGAGGCGCTGCCAACTCAGGCGACGGATGAGGTCCGGTATGCGGGAGGCTGCAATCGCGGACGCGTACTGTTGCTGCGCCGCCCCGCCAGCGAAGAACTCCGGGTTGCGCGCGTCGTAGACGACCAGAACGTGCCCCGAGTTCGCGTTCAAGCCGGTGTCGGTCAACGTGGCCGCCAGCGCGTTGCGCGCGAGCTGGTAGAGCGGGGAGAACGGGCAAGGCTGCAGGTCCTGGTCGGCGTTCCAGTCGAAAAGGTGTGGCAGGTAGGTCCAGTAGCGGACACCGATTTCGGTCAGGGCGCAGCGTTCGCGGCGTCCCCGCTGGACCCGGTAGTTCCCGTCGCAATGCTGTTCCGCGTAGCTCGGGTCGCGGGGCCGGAGCTTGGGCCGCGAGCAGACGCCGAATTCGCGCTCGGTGAACTTGCACTCGACGGCGACGCGCTGGGAACGCCCCTCGAGCAGCACGTCGACACTGGTCCGCCTCGGTTCGCCCAGGATGCGGACCTTGTGCTCGAGGACAAGGGATGCGCCGCGGGTATCTTCGAGAAACACGTCGATCGCGAAGCAATCCCTTGCCTCTGCGGCGATCGCGGCGCGGTTCGCGTGGACGATGGCGGCGTAGCGCAGAGCCTCCATGAGGGCCAGCATTGGGCTGTCCCCCCGGGAGGGAGGGTTGCGCCGGACCTTCAACTCGATGACTGCGAGACGTCCGTGGTCCGTCGCGCCGAGCAGGTCCACCTTGCCCAGACCCGTGTCTGATCGCGACGCCTGCAACGGAAACTGGTAGTCGAGAAGGCGAACCCGGTCGCCTCCCGGTCGCGGCCATCGCGGGTCGAGTTGCCAGAGGGCGATGGCCAGGTGCTCCTCCGAGGGGCTGCCGGGATTCTTCGCCTGCACATGTCCGCGGTGTCCGACGAAATACAGCTTTTCTCTGTCGGAACGGCTAGGCGCCGCCTTCCTCAGTGCGTGGTACTCGCTGCACAGGACATCTACGTCGATCTCCCGGATCGAGTTGGCCAGGCCGGTTGTGGGCCAGCGCTTGTGGAACAGGATAGGGAACTGTCGAGACGAGAAGACCGTCACTGCACAAGCCCCGCCACCAAATTGCGCTTCGTTGCGGGTGAAGCATTATGGGCGCTGTATCCCCGGGAAGGCGCGTTCCCGGACCGCCGGCTCGGTCTGCGACGATGCCGGCATCGTACCCGGGCGGTCTACGCGTGGCGAGATGGCGGTACGGCTCGAGGTTGGCGGTGATCGCGCTCTGCCGTACGGTCGGCGCTTGGCGATCCCGAAAGGAAGGTCCGGGCGCGGCGTGGGACGCCGTGTTGCAGCAGCGCGGTGGACGTGATGGCGGACGCGAAGTCAGGACTGACGGAGCGAACAAGAGCGATGGCGGACGTCGACGGCGGCGAGACGTCGGGCGTCGGGACGGGGCCGGTTGACTCGGCCTTCGAGGCGTTCGTCGGCGAATGCGTGGCTGTGGACCTCGAGATGGAAGACGACCGCATCCGGGATGTCGGCGCGATTCGCAGCGGACGGGAATTCCGGCTGCGTGATCCGGAGTCGTCCGGCGATGCCCTCGACCGCCTCGGCGAGTTCGGGCGCGATGCGCGGTTCGTGGTCGGTCACAACGTCGTCGCCCACGATCGGCGGTTCATCAAGGTGTGCCGGCCCGATGCCGAGCTGTTGCGCCTGCCTCTCGTGGACACGCCCTACCTGGCGCCGCTGGCGTTCCCGCAGCGGCCGTACCACGCGCTGATCAAGGACTACAAGCTCGCTGGCGAGCGAAGCGATCCGGTCAAGGATTGCCGGGTCGCGCTCGGGGTACTCGGCGATTGCTGGCGCGAACTCCGGAAGCGCGAGCGGGACCGCCGCGGGCTGGTCTCGATCTACCGGAGCTGCTTCGACGACTCGGATGCGCCCGGGGGGACATCGCCGCTCCGGCTGAATGGGACCGGGCAGGTGCTGGAAGCGCTGGGGGCGCAGAGACTGCCGCGCGAACGCGTGCTGCGTGGATTCGAGCACTTCGCATCGGACCGGGCTTGTCTGCGGGCCGTGCGGCGCGACCTGCCGCCGCTCTACGACGACCCGGCTTCGAGGCCGGCGATCGCCTATGCGCTCGCCTGGTTGCCGGTACGCGGCACCGAGTCGGTGCTGGCGCGGTGGGTGCACCTCTCGTTCCCGGGAACCTCGTCGTTCCTGCGCGCGATCCGGGGTGTGGACTGCGGGGACGAGGATTGCGACTACTGCCGGGCGCAGCACGACCCCGCCGCGAAGCTCGAAGAGTATTTCGGCCATCCCGGATTCCGTTCCCGACCGGCGACGAGTGACGGCGAGAGCCTGCAGGCGCGGGTCGTCGAACGGGGACTCGCGGGCGCGCCGCTGCTTGCCATCATGCCGACCGGGGGCGGAAAGTCCTTGTGCTACCAGCTGCCGGCGATCGTGCACAATGAGTGGACGGGCGCGCTGACGGTGGTGATCTCGCCCCTGCAGGCCCTGATGAAGGACCAGGTCGAGAACCTCAGCCGGGAGATCCGGGGCGGGAAGCTGGCGGCGGCGCTGAACGGGCTGATGACGCTGCCCGAGCGACACGACGTGCTGGAGGGCGTCCGGCAAGGCCGTTTCGCGGTGCTGTACGTGTCTCCGAGCAGCTGCGCAACACCTCGTTCGAGACGGCGGTACGCCAGCGCGAGATCGCCTCGTGGGTATTCGACGAGGCGCACTGCATCGCGAAGTGGGGACACTGGTGACCGCGTCCGGACTGACGCTCCAGGGGCGATGCCAGGGGAGGACGCCGTCGGCGAGCTGGTCGATGATCTGCTGGGTGATGGTTTCGTAGAGCTGATTGATGTGAGCCACTGTGGGATCTCCGTCGGGTTGAACGAACGGCTGTCCTGCGGGCCGGGGTCCGGGACGCTGCAAGGCCGGCGAAGCCGCCCGTCAGGGCCTGGCCTGGCGGCGGTCCGGTGCGCCCCGGGCAACGATCGGGGGCGGTTGGGCGACTCGACGTGTCTCACGTGGTGGGATGTGGCTTTGTTTCGACCGTCCATGGCCTTGGGCCAGGACGGTTCGCCCCGGGCCGTGATGGCGCTGGGTGCGCAATGGGCGGTTGTATTGGCGGCTACCCGGATCGGGGGCGCCATCCCATGCGGCGGGCAGGGGGACGAGGCGTGAGCCTCCCTGCTTTTCTGGTCTGGAGGGGCTTGCGGCCGCAAGCGGCGCAACCCGCACCCTTGCCTCGCGGCGAGCGTCTGCGGAGCGGAGTCAGCGCGTGGGCGTGCTGAAGGTCTCGACAGTGCGGCGACGGACGACCGTTGTGGCGCGCGTGCGGGAAGGCGCGCCGTTCGCGATGCGCGCCGCGCTGTCAGCGGTCAACGGGACGCTGTCGCCGGTTACGGCCCTCGTACCTGCAGGTATGACTACCGGCACCCCCATAGCCGTAACGCAGGCCGCGGCCGGTGCGACGCGGGTCATCGTCGCGGCGGCGGCCATGCCGGACACTCGCTGCGGGGTGCTGGGCACCTACCGGTGCTTCCAGGGGATTACCACCACGGCCGTCGACGGCGACACACTGACCCTGGCTTCGAACGAGGACGGCCGCGAAGGCACGGTGACGATCACGGTGACTGCGACCGATGACGACGGTCTGACGGTCACACTGACCTTTGCGGTGACCGTCGAGTCCATGCCGCGCGGCCTGCTGCGCGGCTGGCGCCGGGTACTGCTGGAGCAGGCCATGGAACGGCAGGCCACCGAGGTCGAGTGACGGCACGCCGGCAAGTAAACGAATCTCGTAGGGGCGACCCTTGTGGTCGCCCGTCCTTCGGCCACGCACATCCCTGCTCTCAATGTGGTCTTGAGGATATCTATGGCGCCTGGCTCGCATGTCGAGCCGCTACGCCCGTTCGCGTTCGACATGCGAACTGTGCTCCCGCCAGCCCCGACGGCGGCCGCCGGGTCGCGGTAGCCGCGGCATCGGATTGATCCGGCGCAGGCGCACTGCGCGCAACCTACGAGTTCGACAGCGTCTCCGTCCGGGATGTGCGCGGCGGGCGCCGGCGGGGGCGCATCCGCGTGATGCGACCGACGCCGCGTGCCGCCGGCACGGTCTCGATCTGGCGTTCGATGGCGGCACGTACGTCGTCGCGTAGCGGTAGGTCTTGAGCAACGTCGCGCCAGCAGTCGCGGAAGCGTTCGCAGGTCTCTTGCGCCGCGCGCACAAAGACGGCTCGGGGCACTTGCGCCGAGTCGGCCAGATCCGCGAAGTCGTCCAGCCCCAGCGACTCCCAGCGGCGTGCGGCGCCGATGGCGAACGCGGGGGCGTCGCCGGGCACGTACGTCGTGGTGCACAGCAGGTCATAGGCGGGCGACAGTTCCGGCGTACGTCCGTCCCGGTACAACAGGGACCAGTTCTTTGCGTGCAGGTCGCCGTTGCCGATCAGCGCGGAGAACATGAGGCGCGCAGCGAACTGCTCCAGCGAGCGCACGTCGCAGTACGCGCCGAGTGGCGCGCCGATGTCGGTGTAACCGCGCGGCGCGTACTTTTCCTCGGGGCGATGTTCGAGGATCTGGCCGAAGTCCTCCATGTGCACGCGTCCGTCTGCGGCGCGGTCGAAGCGGCGCACCGCAAGCGCGGGCTCGGGCGGCAACCCAGACGGCAACAGGTCGGGCGGCAGCCCCGCGATGCGGTCCATCGCAATCAGCCGCACCTCCGGGACGTCGATGCCGACCTCAGCGGCCAAGCGCATCGAGGAGTATTCGTTTTCCGTTACACCGGCGTAGCGCATCGAGGGGCACTTGACGATCCAGTTGCCGCCCATACCCCGTGCCGGGACGGTCAGGCCGCCGCTTGCTTCAGCCAGTGCGGAGAACTTCAGCTGCACGCCCGCCAGCGAGAAACGCAACGGTGCGTCGTGCGGGGAGGCGGGAGGCTCCACCGACCGCGACGGCTCCGCGTCCTCCTCCGCGTGCACGCGCACGGCGCCGGGGAGGTCATTGCCGAGTATCTCGAGTATCTCGAACTCGCGGGTCACTTGGACGCCTGCGCGCGCGGCGACGTAGGCGCGCAGGTACCCCTCCGGCAACAGGTTTGCGAAGAACGGCGGCACTTGGCCGGAGCCGACGAGTGTCTGCCCGCCGTGCAGCCCGCCATCGCCATCGAAGTAGGAGAGGCTCAGTACCGGACGGTCGGAGAGATCCGTGTACTCCGGGTCGAAGGAGAATAGGATGCGCCCGTCCGCGAGCTTCAGGAGTTCGCCCACGGGCGTTACGCCGAGCGACACGCGCAGCCGACGGGCCGCCATCAGGCGCTGCCCGCTCCGTCTTCGAGAAGCATCTGCACGGCGCTACGGGGTCCTGCGGTGCCCGGCTCGCCCATGTCGCGCAACAGCCCCATTACTGCCGGCAGTGTGCGCCGGGGCACCAGTACGCAGCCGAAGCCCAGGCCGCGGGCGACTTGCTGGACGCACGACAGGCGGGGGTCCAGCACACCCTTCTCGATGCGGGACAGGTGCGCCTGGCGTACCCCGGTGCGCTCCTCGAGTTCGCGTTGCGAGAGCCCCTGCGCGCGGCGTGCGGCGCGCAGTTGCTCGTGCCACGGACGGGATATTGGTGCCATGTTGCTCACCCTTTCATGCTCTATTCGCATATCATACAGGAAATCATGCGAACTCGGAATAGTGGCACAATCGTGGCAGGGGCTGCCCCGGGTACCCCGCGCTCGCTGCGCAAGGCGCCAAAGGGCCATTTGCGACATCCAATGCGCTTCGCCGTCCTGAGCCCCGCCGGACGAGCCCGTTACGTGAATAACGGCGCTCCCGGCGTCGCCCGTCCTTCGGCCACGCACATCCCTGCAAACGGGACGGGACAAGCCCGTCCCCTTGCATGGAAGTCGCGCCAAGGGAACGCAGTGACCGCCGGTGCAACTTCCACGCAAGGACGGCGTGGCTGGGCCGGAGGCGCGCCGGTGCGTAGCGAGCTTGCGAGCGAGCGCCGGACCGGCTATGGGGCGCTACTATGGAATCAAGGTCCTTATGGACTTCACTACAGTTGTTTTTCGGCGTGAATGTTGCGCTGGGGAGCGGGGTATTGAGGCTCGGAGAGTCCCAGAATGCGACAAGGTGACGAACGCCTTTTGGCGGAGAGCATGGTGTTCCGAACAAATGCGCGTAATCGATAAAAAGAAATATATATCAATAGGTTAAATGAGAAAAAAGATGCCGAAAGCTGGAGATTTTCGGTAGAATATCGTAAGCGTTCGGTCGAGTCGTGACGGTTGCAGATTCTACCGATTGAGGATGCGCTTCCAGTCCTTGCGCAGGGGTCGGAGCCAGATGTCCTTTGTTGGCTTGTCGTAGCGGTTCCTGGTGTCGTAGCGCCCGCGCCCTTGGGTCGGGCCGACGCGGATCCAGCCGGAGGCCCGGTAAACGGCGCCGGTGTAGCGTGGTGTTTCGACGAAGGTCTCGATCAGCACCGGGTTGTTGCCGTAGCGCGCCGTCCAGTCGTCGGGCAGGCGCTGGCGGACGCGGGCGAGGATGTGCGAGCCGAGGTTGGGGATGTGGATCCAGGGCAGGATCAGGAAGCGCGGGTTGTCGACGACGAGCGGCAGGTTCTTCTCGCGCATCTGCCGCGACCAGCCGATGAAGCGGTCGCGCGGGGCGAGGGTCCAGGCGGCGGTGGAGAAGCCGAGCATGGCCAGCGGCGTGCCGTCGTGGGCGTGCACGGCGTAGCGCATCTGGGCGCCGACCAGGGTGGTGTAACCGAGGTAGTGGTAGCGGGCGACGAACTCGTTCCAGAGCTTGCCCTCGCGGCCGTAGCCGACGATCGGCCGCAGGCTCAGCGGGCGGACCGCCGGCAGCGTGTCGGGCGGCGGCAGCAGCGGCGGTTCGGTGTCCGGTCCGAAGGTCGTGGGGCGGCGCGGTGGGCGCGGCCATTTCGGCGGCGGCAGTTCGATCCGCCCGTCTTTGTGCATGGCCAGCATGACGACACGGGCCATCATGTCCTTGAGCCCGCCGTCGGCCTTGAACCAGCCGATGCGGCGGCAGAACTCCTTGGACAGGGCGTGGCGGTTGAGCGCTGGCGGACCGGCGATCAGCGCGCGCAAGAGCGCCATCTCGTCGGCGCTGAAGTCGCGCCCGTGGTAGCGGCGGTGTTCGGCGGCTGGAAGCCTGTCGGCGCGCCGGCGTGCCGTGGCGCGCGGAGGTGCGGGAGGCGTCGTTCTCGGACGCCGAATGCGCGGCGCTGATGCACGGTGAGAATGCGTGGACGCGGGGCGTCTCGCCGCTCGAGAACGCAGTGCAATGGAAGGCCATGCTCGACGCGGGCGTGTTCAAGAACCAATCCGCCTTGGCGGTCGAGCTGGGCTGCAATCGCTCGACGGTGTCCCGGTCCGTAAGGACGGCCGCGGCGCTGTTCGCGGAGGAATGGCTGGGTAATCTGGTCCGGCCGGTGATGCATGAGTTCACCGGTCGGAAAGCGGAGCGCCTGGCGGACGCCTATGCCGAGGGTGCTCGACGGCAGGCTGCACGACGTCGCGCCCAGCGGCTCGCTCCTGGTGAAGTGGCGGTCGACGGGCTGTACGACGCGCTGTTTTCGGAACCGCGTGAAGAAAAGCCGCGGGAGACGGTGTTCGTGCGGCGCGCGCGAGGAGCCACTGGGGGCGGGGTGGCAGTGAAGATCGAGCGTGATGGCATCGGGGCCTTTTCCGTCACCGTGCGCACTCATGAACAGACCCCCGCGGAGCTTGCGGAGCTGGCTGAACAGGTGGAGGCCGTTCTGGCCACCGAGACGAAGTCGGCCGCCGGCGTGCGATTGGGTCGGCGGCTGATTGCATCACTGTCGCCGCAGGAGGCGCTGGGGGCGGATCGGTCCTGGCTCGAAGGCTGTGTCTGGTCGGCGGCACGCGCGAGCGGACTTGAGTGGGACCGCATGCGGTGCGCCGTAGTTGCGGAGGTGCTCCGCACGCAGCGCGAAGGCTGGGAGTACGCGATCATCCGCGCCGTCGGCGGGCCGGAGATGGATCCGAGCGGCGCCTAGGGCTCGCCGACGCACGGAAGGCGGGCGCCCCCCCCCGCCGCGTCGACAGGGTCGTCCATGCGGGTGCGGCTTTGGGTCGCTCCCCGGTCCCACGTAGCGCTTCTGCAATGGTCTGGCGGTCACGCTGGAAACCGTTTTGTTGCGCATGCGCAACAAAACTCGGCAGACGTGTCTCGTTCTCGCGGAGGGTTTGCCGTTGGGGGAAGCACCCCCTGAAATGTGCCACACCGGGTCGTTCTGGACGGACCAACCAGAGGATCGTGCTCGTAGAACCGTGCTCCCTGCAAGGCGCGGATCCGCTCGAAGACTCGCGACTCCCCCCGGCCAGTGGTTGCGGGACCCTCGTCTCCAATCCGCTGGTTATATGGCCTGTCCGCCCTGTTTTAGATATCAGAATCGTAAACTACCACTACCCTATGGAAGTGTCCGATCTGAATTGTCGCAATCGGCGGATCGCAGTTTTGCGGAAATTGCGTATAGGTGGGGTGAAGAGTGGCCTACAGAAAGGGTTTTGCCAGTGCCGCATGGACAGCGCCAGCCAAGTGGATAGTAACATTTCGTATAGTCCAGATACCTAGGTGTAGGCGGTCCGGCGAGTACGGCCGACTGCGTCCGGAAAAAATCGGACCGTCCCACGGATTTGCAGCTTCGGAGAGTGTGGTGGAGTGTTCGTGGTAGCCGAAGTTTGCAGTGGCGCCGTTGTAGCAGAGCCGGACAGGCGCGCGTGACGATCGTGTAGTGATCAGAACGGGCGCCGGCAGATGCCGAGACGGGGAACATGCATAAGGACGACGCTGGGCCAGTGAGCAATCCGGGGGGGGGATCCGGCAGGGCCACCGAAACCCGTCGACGACGGGTCGACCAGGCTGCAGGCAGGCATCCCGTGGTGGCTGTCGGAGCATCGGGTCACCATCCCCGGTCGAGTGACTGGCTACCTGGGCCGAGCTGCGTTGAACGAGCGTTGCATGCCGACCAATCGCCGGATCACGGTACTGATGGCGCCTGGTGGATTCGGCAAGACGGTGCTGATGGCCGAGTGTTGCCGCGTCCTGGGCGAGCGCGGCGTACCGACCGCCTGGCTGACGTTGGACGCGCAGGACGAGACCTCGGTGCTGGACACATACCTGGCTTTCGCCTTCCAGCGCGCCGGCCTGGACATCGTCGATCCGTCGCCCTCCGCAGAGGGGCGATTGCCGGCCCACCAACGGATCGAGTTTCTGTTGCGCGCCCTTGACGGGTACGGCGAACTGTGCGTGCTCGCGTTGGACGAATTGGAGAGAGTGACGAGCGCGGAGTCGGTGGCGCTGATCAACCGGCTCGTGCGTAGCGGGCCACGTGGACTGCACCTGGTGGTGGCGTGTCGGGAGTTGCCGCCGGGACTGGATCTCTCGCAGCCGGTGTTCGGGGGCGATGCGGAGATTCTCACGGTCGAGGATCTGCGGTTCTCGAGACAGGAGATCTCGCGGTTCTTCGGCTGGAAGCTGTCGCGGCGGGAGCTGCAGGCGGTGGCGGCAGAGTCTGCCGGCTGGCCGATCGCACTCCGCGTCGACCGCAACGCACGGGCGCGGCGGGGACGGGCACAGGCCCGGGCCGCGCGGGAGGTGGTGGACAACTGGGTGGTGTCGCGGCTGTGGAACGACCTTGCCGACGAAGACCGCGAACTTCTGCTCGATGTGGGCCTGCTTGACTGGGTGGATGCCGAGTTGCTCGACGAGGTGCTGTCCGGAACGGAGTTGATGGCGCGGCTGCAGGGGATGACGCACATGCAAGGTCTGTTCGAGCCGGTACGCGGCGCGACGGCCAGTGTCTGGCGCCTGCATTCGCTGCTGCGGGAGTACTGCACCGAGAGACGTCGGCGGGAGACACCGCGGCGCTACCGCTCGATCCACCGCCGGTTAGCCATCGCCCTGGTACGGCGGGGGGAGACGGTCGCTGCCCTGCAGCATGCCGCCCATGCGGAAGACACGGCTCTGGTTGGCCGGATCCTCAGCGACCAGGGCGGCCTGCAGATGGTGCTTCGAGAGGGGCCCGACCGGCTGGTCGCCGCCGACCGGTTCCTGACGGAGGCAGCGCGCCACCTAGCCCGCATTTCTCACCAGGGGCCGTGATGATCGCGGAGGATTTTGGTCCTGTGCGCGTGCTCGCGACCGAAAGCATAGCGGGGACTACGGTTGAGGGAGCACGTGCGCGCACGGGGCCAAAAGACCCGCGAGGGCGCGGCCAGCGCAGTCCGCAATCGGCACGATGGTCGGTATCGCGATCAACTTCTTGAAACCCATGAGCTTTTTGACGCCGACAAGCGGCCTGGTGAGAAATACGGGCTAGATCACGCCTGGAACGAGTGCCTTCCTTTCGTAGGGAAAGCTGCCGAATTTCCGGCGATACCAATCACGTCGCCACAACGCCCGCGGGACCAGGTTGGCCACCGTCCACAGCGCGAACGCCAGTCCCGGGAGCGACCAGGTCAGGAATGCGAAGCCGATCCACTCGATGACTTCGCCGAGCAGGTTGGGGCAACAGACAACGTTGAAGGGACCGCCCGAAGGCATCACGTCGCCGGTGCTCCGCTTGCGCAATCCGCGGAGGCCGTAGTCGGACCAGACGTTCAGGGCTGCGCCACCGGCAAACAGGGCAAGACCAGCGACGAACCGCGGGTCTGCCAGCCATTGGTCGGAGTAGTTGGCGGCGTGACTCATGAACCAACCCAGCAAGCCGCCGTTGATCACGTTGAAGCCGACCGATGCGGCACACATCGACAGCGGCACCGTGCCGGTGCGCTTCGGCACAAGCCAGCACCACACGAGACCCCGGTGACCGTAGTGCGCCAGCCATAGGCCGAGGACAACATTGCCGACCAGGTGGGAGTTGCCGAGGGCAAGGTAGATGGCCGGGAATGTCACCAAGGCCGGCAGTTCGAGCAGGAACCAAGCCCACTGGGCCGGCAGTTGATTGCCAAAGCCCGTGCCGCCCAAGCGTCCCACGGGGTCGCGCCCGGCCAATCCCGCCGGCCAGGGTAGGCAGGGCCGCCAAAGCCCAGATGGCGGCGGCGACGGTCAGGGGCTCCACGTCTGACTCACGGCGTACAACTCACCTTCGTGGTCTCGGCTATCCTACGCCCACCTCGAAGACGGTTCCCCTATGCCTTCAACCATCGCTCGACGCTTGGCGTCGCTAGCCGCAGTCTTCCTGGCACCACTCGCGCTAACGGCGCCCATCGAAACAGACACGGGTCTGGTCGAGGGCACCGCGGTCGACGAAGACGCTGGCCTCGAAGTATTCCGCGGCATTCCGTATGCCGCGCCGCCCGTGGGTGACGCGCGGTGGAAGCCGCCGATGCCGCCGGCCGCCTGGGAAGGCGTCCGGTCCGCCACCGAGTTCAGCAGCATCTGTCCCCAAGGCCCCGGACTCGCCCAGTTGACCGGCGAGGCCCTGCCGACGCTGTCCGAGGATTGCCTGTACCTGAACGTCTGGACATCGGCCGCGGGCACGGACGCCAAGCAACCGGTCATGGTTTGGATTCACGGCGGGGGGCTGACCCTCGGCTGGGGCCACCAGCGCCTCTACGACGGCACCAATCTCGCCAAGCGAGGCGTTGTGCTGGTATCGATCAACTACCGGCTCGGAGCCCTCGGTTTCCTCGCCCACCCGTTGCTTTCCGCCGAGGGCGGCGTCAGCGGCAACTACGGTCTCCTCGACCAGATCGCTGCCTTGCAGTGGGTACAGCGCAACATCGCGGCTTTCGGCGGCGACCCCGACAACGTCACGATCTTCGGCGAGTCGGCGGGCGGCACGAGCGTCCAGGCGCTACTCGCGTCACCGCATTCAAAGGATCTGTTTCACCGGGCCATCGTGCAGAGCGCCTGGCTCACGGACTCCAACTACGCGCCACTCAACGAGGCGTCACCCCTCCGCCCCAGCGGCGAGGAGCACGGATCGGACTGGGCGGCGGCACAGTTCCCGGATGCGGATTCGCTCGCGAAGCTCCGTGCCGTGGACATGGACACGATGAACAGCGCGCAGCAGGCCGGTTTCGGGGTCCACGTGACCATCGACGGGGACTTCATGCCGGCTCACGTCCTCGCGGTCTTCGCCGCCGGCAAGCAGATGGATGTCCCGGTCATGGCAGGCACGAACACCGACGAGGGCACAATGTTTGTCGGCGCCCTGCCGTTCAACACCGTGGCCGAGTATGAGGCCGCGACGAAGGCCGGGTTCGGCGAACATGCCGCGGCCGTTTTGGAACTGTACCCGGCGACGGACGACGCATCGCTCTTCCAGGCCAAGAACCAGTTCATCACCGACACCTGGTTCGTGTGGGGCACCCGCAATATGCTCGCCGGCATGGTCAACGTACCGTCGCCGGCCTGGCAGTACCACTTCAGCCGCCGCTCCGTTGCCAATCCCATGATGGGGGCTTCCCACGGCGCCGAAATCGCCTACGCGTTCAACAACCGGACGCCGCCCGCGGCCGACAACGCGACGGACCAGACGCTCGCCGACGCCATGATCCAGTACTGGGTGCAGTTCGCAGTGACCGGGGATCCCAACGTCGAAGGCGTGCCCGCGTGGCCCGCCTACGATCCGGAATTGGATCGGCACCTGGAGCTGGATGACGAGGTCAAGGCGGGCAGCGGCCACCGCGAGGATCCGGTGATCGCGGTGAGCGGCGACCTGCGCCTGGTTGGCGGCACCGTCGACAACGAGGGCCGCCTGGAGGTGTTCCTGAGGAACGAGTGGGGCACGGTGTGCGACGACCACTTCGAGGACGCCAACAACCTGGCGCCCGCGGTGGCGTGCCGCATCCTGGGCTGGGAAGGCGGGGAGGCGTCGTTTGATTACGGCCAGTCGGGGGTGAGTCTCACCGACCAGCCGATCTGGCTGGACGATGTGCGCTGCCTGGCGAGAGAGCCCTCGCACCGTACGAACGCGCCGGTCACCCTCCTGGCGTGCTTTAACGTCGGCGTCGGCACGCACAACTGCGGGCACGACGAGGATGTCGGGGTGATTTGCACGGGCGCGCGCGGCGACCCGAACCCGCATCGTGGCCCGGTGCTTGTGCGGGCGACGGTGGACGAGGACGGGCGCGTGGTGCTGGCGTTCGACAAGGCGCTCGATGCGGACGCACTGCCGGCCATGACCGCCTTTGCGGTCACCGTCGACAACGCCTCGACCGCGGTCGACGTGCTCGGCAGCCCCGGGACCGGCGGCGTGGGGACGGACGAGCTTCGTCTCGAGTTCAGTCCGGCCATCGCGGCCGGCACGACGGTACGGGTGAGCTACACGGACCCGACGAGCGGCGACGACGCCGCCGCGATCCAGGACGCGGCCGGCAACGACGCGCAATCATTCATGAAGACCGCGGTGCAGGTTCGGGAGATCGACACGGTGGCGCCGGCGTTGACCGGCGACCCGACGGTGAACGGCGTGTTACTCACGCTGACCTACGACGAGCCGCTGGACGCGGGCTCGGTGCCGGATGTGAGCGCGTATACGGTGACGGTGGACGGTTCGACGCGCCCGGTGACCGGCGTGACGATGAGCGCTGATACGGTGACGCTGACGCTGTCCTCGGCGGTGACGGAGGGCCAGACGGTGACCCTGTCCTATACGCCGTCGACCAACCCGGTGCGGGACGAGGCCGAGAACGAGGCGGCGGCGCTGACGAGCCGGCCGGTGACGAACAACACAGACGATGGCACCGGCACCGGCACGCCGCCGGCGCCCACGCTGCGGACGGTGACGATCGCCGGGGACGTGCTGATTCTCGCTTTCGGCGGGCCGCTGGACGAGGGATTGCCACCCCCGGCGCCCACGGACTTCACGGTGCGGGTGGACGGCGGCGCGCGCTCTGTCGACTCGGTGGTCGTGCAGGGGTCGGAGGTGCGGCTCACCCTGGGCTTCACGCCGGCGCGCGGCGCAACGGTGACGGTGGACTATGCGCCGGGGACGAACCCCATCCGGGGCACGGACGGCAACGCAGTGACCGGGTTTGCCGGGGAGGAGGCGGCGGAGACCTGGGCGTCGGTGGCGTCGGCGCGGGCGGACGAAGGCGAGCCGGTGGCGTTTCCGGTGGGGCTGTCGCGGGCGGTGAACGCGGCGTTGACCCTGGACTGGACGATTGAGCCGGGCAGCGCGACAGCGGGCGCCGACTATCCGGCGAACCAGAACGGCACGGTGACGATCGTGGCGGGGTCCGTGTCGGAGACGATCGAGGTGGCGACGGTGCAGGATGCGAGTTACGAGCCGGACGAGACGTTCACGGTGCGGCTGACGGCGGGGACCGACTTTCCCGCGTGGGCAGGGCTGGCGGAGGCGACGGCGGTTGGAACCATCGTCAACGACGACAGTGCGCCCCCGCCCCCGCCCCCGCCCCCGACGGGCGGCGGCGGCGGTGGCGGCGGCGGTGGCTCCGCCAACCGGCCGCCGGTGGTGACGGAGCCTGTCGAGGCACAGGTCCTGGAGCTGGAAGGCAGCGTCCGCATAGACGCGACAGAGCACTTCCGCGATCCCGAGCGCCGCACCATGACATTCGAAGCCGAGTCGGCCGACGTGTCGGTGGCGACCGTGTCAGTGGACGGCAGCGTCGTGACGGTCGACGGGATCGCGCATGGCGTCACCACGGTCACGGTGACGGCCGCGGACCATCGGCGCCTGCGGGTGAGCCAGAGCTTCGAAGTGTCGGTCGGGTACCAGGTGTCGTTCGCAAGTGCGGACGTGTCGGTGCCCGAGGGCAATACGGCGATGCTCAGGGTCGCGCTCAACCGCCCGCGCGACACGGCGACAACCGTCCGTTACGTCCTCGGCGTGGACGCCGATCCGGCCACCCCCGACGCAGACGCTGCCGACCACGACGGCATGGACGGCGAGGTGACGATCGCGATGGGCGCCACCGAGGCAGACATCGGCATAGCGATTGGCGACGACACGGACATCGAGCCGCCACGCGAGAGCTTTACCGTGACCCTGCAAGCGACCGAGGCCCAGATGCAGGACTTCGGGTTGGGCATCGCAACGGTGCGTGTGACGATTGACGAGGGGGTATGCGACCGCACCCGGCAAGTGCGCAACGCGCTGCGCAGGTCGTTGCCATGTACGGCAGTGTCCGGGACGGATCTCGCCGCGAGGACGGAATTGGATCTCGCGAACAGGGATGTCGCGGCACTGCAGGTCGACGATCTGTCCGGCCTCTCCGGTCTGACCGTGCTGGACCTGTCGGGCAACGCCCTGACGTCCCTGCCCGAGGGCATGTTCGCGGGACTTGGGTCGCTCACCGAGGTGCAGCTGCAGGACAACCCCGGCGCGCCGTTCCCGCTACAGATGGAGCTGGTGCGCATGGACGGTGCGCTGTCGTCACCGAGTCCGGCGAGCGTCGTCGCGCGCGTGCGGGAAGGCGCGCCGTTCGCGATGCGCGCCGCGCTGTCAGCGGTCAACGGGACGCTGTCGCCGGCTACGGCCCTCGTACCTGCAGGCATGACCGCCGGCACTCGCATACGCGTAACGCAGGACGCAGCCGGTGCGACGCGGGTCACGGCGGCGGTGCCGGCCATCCCGGATACTCGCTGCGGAGTGCTGGGCACCTACCCGTGCTACCAGGGGATTGCCACCGCGGCTGGCGGGACCCTGGTGCTGTTCAAGGCTCCTCCGGCGGTGACGGACACGCCGTCGCCCACCACCTTGGCCGCGGAGGGCGACGCAGCGCGCATCGATCTGTCCGCGCTGTTCGCGGCGTCCGATGGGGGCACGCTCACGTATTTCGTGGGATCGAGCGATCCGACACTGGCGACCGCGACCGTCGACGGCGACACCCTGACCCTGGCTTCGAACGAGGACGGCCGCGAAGGTACGGTGACCGTCACCGTGACCGCGACCGACGACGACGGTCTGTCGGTCACGTTGACCTTTGAGGTGATCGTCGAGTCGATGCCGCGCGGCCTGCTTCGCGGCTGGCGCCGGATACTGCTGGAGCAGGCCATGGAGCGCAGCGCCGCCGAGGTCGAGTGACGGCACGCTGGCAAAGAGACGAGGGAAGGGAGGCAGTGGCTCAGTGTGGCGCATGCGCACTACGCCATCGAGCGGGACGCGAGGGCGGCTGCAACCTTCGCGTCAACGGCCAAAACGCGAGCCACGAGGACAGATTTCCGGCGTGGGCCATTCCTATATCGAGTGGATCGAGGACCGGGTCTACGATAACTCGTGCGAAGGCCGTCCTGCACGCGTCTTGGTCGTTGGGCCGCTGGGTCCACGTTCGTCCTAGGACGCCGAGAGGAACCCGCACATGACAAGCTACGCCAAGGCCACCGCGCGCCTGGCGCGTGATCGCGAGCAGCAGCTGGCCTTCTACGACTTCCCCGCCGCGCACTGGACGCATCTGCGCACTGCGCACGACCAACGTGATCGAGTCGGCGTTCGCCACCATCCGCCATCGGAGCTCGCGGGCGAAGGGCTGCGTCACCCGCCGCACGATGCTCTCGATGATCTACAAGATGGGCATGAGTGCGGAGACGTCCTGGCGGCGGCTGCGCGGCTTCCGTCAGCTCAGCAAGGTGATCGAGGGCGTGAAGTTCCACGACGGCATCGAGGTCACCGAGGACAGCAGGGCCGTCGCATGACCAACCCTCCGTACACCAGATTCGACCATAGCTCCGGGAGATGGGGTTGGACTGCTACCCATGAGTAACAGCGCGTGGGGTATCGCACCGTACGGGCGACTTTAGCCTCTTGGTTGACCCTCGCTCGGCGACTAGCGTCCCCCGCTTCCCAGGCGGCAACCACAGGACCACGGTTGGATGCACGGCATCGTACGGACTACGGACATTTCGATCACAGCGCCCGAGCTTCCAACTCCCATGGCCGAGCGGCCACACTTGGTCGACACCATCGAGAAGATCTTCCAGTCTGATGTAGACGTCGTCTGCCTCGAGGCACCAGCCGGCTACGGGAAGACGACTCTGCTGCTAGAGTTTGCCGCGCTCGGCCGCGGTACTTCATTCGTGGCGTTCCTTGGCAGCGCCAAGCGTCAGACGCAGTGCTTCGCCGCGGCGTAGCCCCCGGCGGTTAGAGCAGCACGACCGCGAAGCGCAGGGCCTCGCCGCGCAACGGCGAGTTCGCGGAGGGACGGAGCGAGGTTGCGCACGCCAGCATCCGGGCGACCTAGCCCGCATTTCTCACCAGGCCGCTTGTCGGCGCCAAAAAGATCTGGGTTTCAAGACGTTGACCGCGATGTCGATGATCGTGCCGCTTGCGGACTGCGCTGGCCGCGCCCTCGCGGGTCTTTTGGCCCCGTGTACACACCGGCCCGTGCTCGCGCACGTGCTCCCTCAAGCGGAGCCTTCAGCCGGGGAGCCCGAGGGGCCTGCCCCTCGCAAGATTGGAGCCCCGCTATGCTTGCGGTCGGCGAGCGCGACGCAAGCGTCGTGCGCACAGGACCAAAATCCTCCGCGATCATCACGGCCCCTGGTGAGAAATGCGAGCTAGCCTAGCTAGCCGGGTTCGACGATGACCGGAGCACGATGGGGCTGCGGCCGCGGGCGAAGTACAAAGGATCCGGCACGGTCCCGACCATGTGATAGAGTGGCGTCCCTTCGGGACCGTGGCGCTCGTAGATGTCGCGGTCAACACCGCTGAGTCGAAGCAATCCTCACAGCCTGCATCAGCCTGGGGTCGATGAGGCCGGAGGAGGCCGGACCGCGTGTCTGTCGGCGCCGGCTGTCCGTCGATAGGGGCGTCGCGCCTGATTTGATGTGGGAGTTTTGCGGGGATCAGTCCTGCACGGTTGTGCATCGGGCAGAAATCTCCAGCCACCATGGGTAAACTTGCGAGCAGAAAAAAAAGCAAAGATACTCTCTGAAAAACAGCAACTGCATTACAATTCGCCGACAAGCACTGCTAATGAGAGTAGGTCAGTGCGAATCTTTGACCCAAATAAACCCCCGGGCGATTTCCATTACCAATTCCGGAGTTATTTACATGTACACATCAGGCAAACTATTAAGTGCATCCCTGTTTGCACTTGCATCAGCAATTTCAGGCAGTGTTTTCGCTGCTGGATTCCAGATCAGCGAAACGTCTGTTACCAGTCTTGGCCGCGCATTTGCCGGTAACGGCGTTGCCGGTGACAGCATTTCCGATATGTTCGCCAATCCTGCCAGCCTGATGCTGCGTGGTGGTCGTGAGTCGGAACTTGGGCTGCACCTTCTTTTTACATCCACCGATTTCGAGAACCAGGGTTCAAACCTGGTTTTATCTTCAACTGGGACTGTATTAACTAGTCCCTCTGGTGGAACGAAAGGCAGCGGGAAGGCTGTCATACCAAACATTTATTACGCAGCGGATCTGGGTAAAGATCTGCGCTATGGTCTGTCGATTACCTCACCATTCGGTCTGGTTACCGAATACGACGACGACTGGATCGGTCGCTATCACGCGATCAAGTCCGAACTCGTTACTATCGACATCAATGCGGGCATTGCTTATCAGCTAAAAGATAATATTTCTATCGGTGGCGGTATCAGCGTTTTGCTGGCAGACAGCGAATTGTCACGAGCACAGTTTACTGGCCTGGGAAAACCGGACGCCCGCGCTACCATTGAAGGCGATGACACTGCATTTGGCTTTAATCTGGGCATCATAGTGGGCGACGACAATGGGCGCTTGGGCATCGGTTATCGTTCCAAGGCAGATATCGAAGCGCAGGGCAGCCTGAAAATCCCGAGGCTTGGTGTCAGTGCAGGTGCGCGGGCTGACGTTACACTACCGCAAACGGTCTATATCTCCGGCTTCAGGAAAGTCAGCGACAAAATCGACATTCTCGGCACCATCCGGTGGACCGGCTGGAGTTCTTTCGAAGAGTTGCGCATCGAATTCGATAATGGTTTGCCTGATAATGTTACGCCGGAAAACTGGGATAATTCGACCACCTACAGCATCGGTATGAATTACCATATAGACGACCAATGGATACTGCGTGGTGGTCTGGCTTTCGACCAGACTCCGGTTTCGGATGAATTTCGCACTGCCCGTATTCCCGACACCGATCGTACCTGGGTCAGCCTGGGCGGCAGTTATCAGGCCAGAGAGAAAATTCGTGTCGACTTTGGCTACGCCCATATCTTTACCGATGACGCCCCTTTGAATCAAAGTGCCAGCTTGGTGCCAACTTCACCGGGGGCTTTGGTCGATAATCTGAACGGTAAATTTACCGACAGCGATGCAGACCTGCTGAGCGTTTCAGTTAATATCGTCCTGGGTTATTGATTTCGACCCATCAGATTCAGGTAAACTGAATCCACAATCGCCGCAAGCTACCGAGAAATCGGGCAGTGGTTACTGCTCGGCATGTGCGCCGAGAAATCCTGGCGACGACTACGCGGCTTTCGGCAGCTCGCCAAGGTGACCGAGGGAGTGAAATTCAACGACGGCATCGAGGTCGTCGAGGACAGCAGAACCGTCGCATGGCCAACCGCCGTACACCAGATTTGACCATAGCTCGATTCGGCGCAGCTATTCCCGTAGCCTGAAATGGTTGACGAATCCGACCCGCTCCTTCGCGCCGGGGCCGCCCAGCGCCCAGTTTTCCCATTGATCGGCCATGGCAATGGCCATGGTGGCGCCGTTCAGGGATGGATCGCGCGACGCGCTGCCTTGGGCCATCCACACGCGCGCGCGATCGTCCAGGTGGGCAAGTGCGTCGGCCGGCCGCTGCTGGCCTGATTCGACCAACCTCAGGTGGTTCTTGATCGTGTTGAAGTACGCGAGCTTGGCGGCTGTCCCGACGGCGCGGTCCTCAAGCATGGCCACGCCGGGGGTCTCGATGCCCAGACTGAAGTAGTCTCTCATTTGCGAGAGGGCGCCGTCGGCGAGACGGTCGATCAGGTCGGGGTAGTCACTGTTCGGCATGGATAATTGTCCTTGGTTGATGGTGCAAGAGAGTGCCGGGGCAGGTGGGCACGCGGTCGACATCGACCAGGCGCCGATCAGGTAGAGTCGTTGGGGGGCAAGGACATCCGGGAGATCGTCGACGAGCGCGACAGCGTACCCGGGGCGAAGCCGGGAGCGCTCGACCAAGTGCCACCAAAACTGGATCAGGGGCCGCAAGCGGCCTCCTTGGCAACGCTGAGTTCGGCCAAGTCGAGCAACGGCCAGACGTCGCCTCGGCCTACATGGCGGGCGAGGACGGGACAGGGTTCGCCGTCGTCCTCGTGCCCGTAGATGCCGTGGCTGATGCTCAAGCGATGGACGGCGTAGTCGGTGTTGGGATCGAACCGGTACGGGTGCAAACGGGCGAGAAACTCGTTGATCGCGAGGCTCGCGATGAGCGAGTTCAACTGGACGACGGCGGGCCGGTCCTCCTGCACGCCCCGGATGTAGCCGTCGTCGAGTTGTGACCGGTAGGCGGCCGGATCGGTGCGGTAAAGGCCCGCGGCGCGAACCTGTTCCATGGTGTAGACATGCCGGCTAAGCAGACTGGAACCGCCGGGCTGGAAGTAGTGCACGGTGCCGCACACCTGGTCGACGCCGCCGCGGCCGTCGGCCTCGAGCTTGACGCTGAGGTCGAAGTACGGAATCACGTAAAAGGTGGCCAGCTTGTTGAGCAGGTGGCGGCCGTCGATGGAGTCCATGCAGCCGAAGACCACGTCGCAACCGGCGACCGCGCGAACCGCGATGGGGTCGAACAGGCTGCGGGGCAGCGTCTCCACCAACGTACCAAGGCCCATGGCGCGGATGGCGCGGGCTGCGACGTCGACCTTGAGCCGGGATCGTCGGGCATCTTCCATTGTGGCGTTCAGAATGCGATTGAGGTTCTTCTCATCGACGCGGTCGGGATCGACCAGGATAAGTTCGCCGACGCAGTTGCGGGCAAGTTGCTCGATCAAGGGGCTGGTTGGAACCGGCCGCGCTCGTCGACGAGCCTGGCGATCATGCCTCCGTCTTCGAACATGATGGCGCTGCCGTGCGGTCCGCTGTCAGTCCAGGCGTGGACGGAAGGGAAGAGGTCACGGTCAGCGCGGTCGTCGATGGTTGAGAACGGCGATGGATGGCGGTGACCGTGAATCTTGACAACGGTGAGACCGTAACGGGCGGCTTGTCCGAGCGGGGGCGGCAGCACCTCGGTCGGCCAAGTGACCCGCTTGGGTGTCCTCACGGAACAGGCCGCGTACGGTACCGGCGTCAGTTCGCGGACCAACAGCCGGTGCCGGTTGGCATGGCGGCGGTGGCCACACAAGGCGATCGCGACCGCCTCGCAGCCGTCGCCGGGAAACAGGTGCGCCCTCAATTCGGCGTGCTGGCGCCCGGTGAGGGACAGCGTGGCGGTGTTCAAGACGTCAGTCCTTCTTGAGTTCGCGGGCGAACCAGTGCTCGGCCAAGCCGAAGTGGGTGGCGACGTTGTCGATGCCTGGACGCCAAGGATTGGCGGGGGTGCGGTGGCGGCTCCAGCGCTGCCATTGCTTGTCGTCGAAGTCGTCGGAGGAAATCGCGGCGATGGGTTTGCCGTCGGCCCTCTGGAGCGCGGGATGGACGTAGACCATGTCGATCTGCGTGTCGGGGTATCCGGAGTCGATGCGGACGTTGACGTCAGCAAGACGACGGTTGTAGCCGGAGGGTACGGGGAACTCGTACAGGACGACTCGCAGGACGCCCCCTTCGGAAACCAGTTCGAACCTGTGGGGCGCGTTGCTGAGCCACTCGAGATCCTCTTCCGGCAGGGCAAAGTGACGCCGCCCGCCGAAGCCCTCGGTCTGGTCGAGCGGCAGGGTGACGAACCGTTCCACGCCGCGACGGCTTAGGTCGATCTTTGCGTCGAGGTCGATGCGGTCGGGTTGGGCGCCCTTTACCTTGAGGTAGATGGCGTAGCGCTCGGCCGGTTTCTTGTCGGCGAGTTCGAGGAGCTCGCGCCCGCTCATGCGGGACACCGGCGCCTCGAAGAAGTCCTTGTCGATCTGGACTTTGTAGTGCTGCTGCGGTTTGACGGGGACGTCGCCGGGCCTGTCGTCGCGGTCCTTGGTCACTGGAGCTGGCTCCTTTGGCTGTTGCATCGAGTTCTACCGCCTTATGCTGGCAAACACGGGAGTCTCGGACACGGGTGTTTGTTTTTTTTGCTGACGCGCGTGTCTGAAGACCGGGGCGCGGTCAGCATTGGAGTGATAGGAACGATCGAAAAGCGGACGGAGTGGCGCTAGTGCGACGGGAGACGGCGACGGCAGAGGAATGCGCGGCAGCCTTGCGCGAGCTGAGCGACGCCGATCTGCGCAGACTGGACGCGGCGGCGTTTATCAGGGAGATGCCGGTGGTCGCGCTCGACGTGGTGCCGGGCCTTGCTGCAGAGGAGAAGCCTGAGTTGGCTGAGGTCGTCCGTGCGGCGAGCGAGCGCAAGGCGGCGGAGTTCGGCCGGTCGGTGCTGGAGGACTCGATCGCGAGGGGGGCGGAGATGGCGGCGGCGGCGGAGGCGCTGACGATCAAGGAGTTGGCCCAGGTCGCATCGACGCTGGTCAGCCTGAGCTCGTTCCAACAGCAGATGTCGCTAGGCCGGCAGACGGTCGGGGGGCCCGTGGACGTGGCCGTGATCTCGAAGGGTGACGGTTCATCTGGATCGACCGGAAGAGCTATTTCCGCGCGGAGATCAACAACCACTTCTTTCAGAACTACTATGGGCGCGGAGGAACAAGGGAGGGCGGCGGGACATCGTCGGACGAACAAGGGGGGAACACGATGGTGGATAGGAAGAGGTCAAAGGAGGTGGCTGGGCGAGTGGAACGCGGTGTGGAATCGCGTGCCGGGACGCAGGTCGAAGAGCTGGTGGAAAGGGCGCCACGCTTCGCGCGGTTGGCGAAGTCGATCACAAGGGGTCGGACGAAGGTGTCGGATGAGCAGAGGGCGTTCCTCGACGACTTCGCCGCAGAAGTCGGGAAGAGAGCCGAAGGTGGCGAGGACACGAGGTAAAGACGCAGTGGGGCGAATGTCCATCTGTGGAAGCATGTCTTTGGGTCGGGTGTTGTCTCTCGCGTAGATCCACGACGCGTTTCCCGGTCTATTCCTGACGGTCTATTGCGGGATTTCCCGGATTGAGCCGACACCTGCGGGGTAGTTGGAGGCGTCGTGGGCAATGGCGACGACACGAGGATTGCTGAGGAAGGTTGGTCCCTGTTAGGGCCGGAGTTCGTTGAGGGCGTTCTGCATGTGCTCGACATCGACCGTTCGGGCCTTGGCGAGAGCGGCGGCCGACAGGGCGTAGTGGGCGATGCGGTTGATCTGCCAGGGTAGTCCGCGGGAGGCCTGGAACAGCGGCTCGATGGCGGGCGGCTCGAACAGGGGCAGTTCGCAGCCGGCAAGGCGCAGACGGTGGGCGAGGTCGGCGTCGAGCTCGTCGCGGTCGAGGCTGCCGATGTGATGTCGGACGACAAGGCGCTGGCTGAGCGATTCGTGGACGGCCATGGACAGCGGGCGGCGCAGTTCGGTGAGGCCGACGAGCAGCATGCACAGACGCCGTTCGGCGTCCATGCTGAAGTTGGTTAGTGATGGTGCGCGCACCATTATTAGGTCGTAGGGAGCGAGGGTGGTGAAGATCTCCTGGTCGGCGTCGGTCCATTGGGCGATGGGTATGGAGATGCCGGCGAGGACGAAGTGGCTGGTGTCGTTCGGGTGTGTTCCGGTGGTACCGGACTCGTCAACGTAACAGAGATACACGGGGGGTGGTCGCTGGGTGGAGGAACGGGTTGGGGCGTCTGGGTTTCGGAGCCGTGGCCCCGAAATGCGAGTCGAGTAGCGACTCTCCACAGACGCACCGTGGACCCTAGGGGGTCGGTGGCGGGTGTGTCAAGTGGGCGAACTGTCCAACGCGAAGTGAGAGTGAAACGGGTGTCCGGCGCATCATTCGGTGATGATCGTGGACATCCAGACGCGGCGGCTACGCACAATCGGACAGCTTCGCGCCTTCGTCGAAGGCAACGAGGCTGTGGACTTCCAACCGCGGGACCGCGAAGAGGCCTACGAGCAGATGTCGGGGCTGGCCACGCGCGAGGTCCTGCGGCGCCAGTTCGAGGTGTTCGGGGACGCGCGCTTCGAGCGCCTCGCGACGATCTCCAACGGCCACGTCTACAACCTGCGCGGCTCCGCGACGTACCGCGCGAAGCGCACCGTGTGGACGAAGACGCAGGGGACGGCCGTGGCCATCGGCCCGCGCCAGGCCCCGGAGCCCGAGGGCCGGCCGGGACACGTGCGCGTGGACACCGTCCACCAGGGGGACCGCGACGGCGTCAAGGGCCTCTACCTGATCAACCTGGTGGACGAGGTCACCCAGTACGAGTTCGTCGGCGCCGTGGCCGGCATCTCGGTGGTAGCAGATGGGACACCCCTCTTGTGGGTCCCATCTGGCGCTACTCGGGTGGGTGTCCCATCTGGCCGCATCTGGCCGCCGCTTCCGCGCATACCCGTCCGCGCCCCGCCGGCTCGGGTGGGTGTCCCATGCAGGAGCCCCATGCAGGAGCCAAGGCGCGACGCGACGAGAACGCTCCGCGCCTTCTCCCACCGACGTGGCAAACGCAACCCAAGTCGGCGGTCGCTCGGCAGCATCGCCAGCCCGACGCACGAATGGGTGGATCTCCTACAGGCGTTTCAGCCATTGCCCGTGGCGCCTCCGGCGCAACCTGCCCGATGCTGCACTCCCGGGACGCATGCCGGATGCAGCACATGGCGGACGCCGTCAGCCACGACCAGAACTTCAAGAACCTGATCGTCGACTACCCGCGCGAGGCGCTGGCGTTCTTCGCCGCCGAGGAAGCGCCGCGGCCGGAGGACGACGTGCGCATCGTCCCGGTGCGCCAGGAGCAGCTCAAGGAACGCCTCGGCGACCGCTACCGGGCGCTCGACGCGCCGCTGCTCGTGGACTGGGCTGACGGCCGCCGCGATGCGGTCGTGTTCGCGCTGGAGGAGGAGTCGGACTGGCGGCGGTTCTCGCCGCATCGGCTCGCCCGCTACTGCCTGGACCTCGCCGAGATGTTCGACACCGACCGCGTGGTGCCGGTGGCGATCTTCCTGCGCGCAGCCGACCGCGCTCCGGCATCCCTGGTCCTCGGCACCGGGCGGCGACACTACCTCGTCTTCGACTACCTGGCCTGCAAGCTCGCCGAGATGCCCGCCGGACGTTGGCTGGACAGCGACAACCTGGTGGCGCGCGTCAACCTGCCGAACATGCGCAGCCCCGCCCGCGACCGGGTCGACGTCTACGCCCGCGCGGTGCACGGCCAGCTGACGCTGGAGACGGACGGCGCCAGGCAAGCGAAGTACATGGAGTTCATCGACATCTACGCCGGCCTGACGGACAATGAGTTCCGCCGCCACCGGCGGCAGCATCCGCAGGAGAGCAGCATCGTGACAGGACTCATTCAACGGGCACGCGCCGAGGGCATCGAGCGAGGCATGGAGCGAGGCATCGAGCAGGGCATGGAACGAGGCATCGAGCGGGGCATGCGGCAAGGCCGCGCCGAGGGCGGCCGCGCGGTACTGGAGCGACTGCTCCGGCAGCGCTTCGGCGGGCTGTCGCCTGAAGCGGCGGAGCGGCTGCGGCGGGCGCCCGAGACCGAGCTGGAGACCTGGGCCGACAACCTGCTGGACGCCGGAACGCTCGACGAGGTGTTCCGCACGACACCGTAGGCGCGGCGCTGGCGCGACGTGATCGAGAACGCTCCGCGCGTTCTCCCACCGAGCAGTGGACGTCCCAGGGACACCCACTCTGGACATCCCAGGGACACCCACTCTGGTCGGTCCCACTTGGCGCTACTCGGGTGGGCACATTTCCTTGATTCAATCAGCCCTTCAAGAATTCGCAGACAAGAACTGGCTAGCGATCACCGTAGCGGATGTCAGCTCCGCCCCCTCTCCTCCGTCAACACCGTCCGCCACGAGCGGTCGCACCACCCAGGACTTCCGGAACCTGTCAACGACTTTGAGACACCGTCGATAGCGATTTACTGAGCAGTGTCTCCTGTTGTGGACGTCACGGGTGGATTGATCCAGACCGCTTCGGGAAGGGGGTCTGGTTTCGGGATGCCTCGAACGAAGCGTTCGGGATGCCGGGTCCAGGCGGCTTGAAGGGTCTGCCCGCGCTGGTCGAGCACGTTCTGGGTTCGATGGTGATGCACGTCGTCCGGGGTGAGCATCGCGATCCCGCCGTGGCGATGCTCGGTGTTGTACCAAGGGAAGAACGTTCGGCAGAAGGCGATCGCGGCGGTGATGTCGTGGAAGCGACCCGGGAAGCCGGGGTGGTACTTCAGGGTCTTGAACTGGCGCCAGCGGTGGTTGAGGACGCGTTGACGGAGCTGCTGCGCACGGGCGCGCGACGGCTGATCGAGGCTGCCGTGGCGGCGGAGTTCGAGGAGTGCCTGTCGAGGTTCGCGGACGAACAATTGCCGGACGGGCGGCAGCGGGTGGTTCGCAACGGTCACCTTCCGCGCCGGGAGATCCTGACGGGGATCGGCGCGGTGGAGGTCGAAGTTCCGCAGCCGCTCGGGGTCTTCGGTGCCGTTTCGCTCTTCTCTGGTACCGCCTGACGTTCGCCGCAGTGCGAGTCTCGACGCGGCGGTTCCGTGGCTGTACCTGCACGGGGTGTCGACGGGTCAGATGCGCGCGGCGGTGTCGGCGCTGGTGGACGAGGAAGGCTGGAGGTACACGATCGCGCCGATCGCCACATCGCGCGGCTGATGAAGACATCATACCTGCTCCGCCAACGCTCGAGTTCCTCCGCAGCGCGGGCGACGTGCTGCTCAGCATCAGGCTCGGTCAGGCGGGAGAACCTGTTGTTGAGGCCGACGATCTCCTCTTGTCGGGTGATCCTGTTGCCGACCATGACAACCCCCCCGATCTCCGCAAGATGCCCGATGAATACACGCGCGCTGTAGGACACGAGCAGGCTCGGGTCCACGATCGCGTGCCGGACGCCCGGCGGATTGCTCACGGCACCGGGATCCCCATCTCGCGCAGACGCTCGACCCCCTCACGGGCGCGCTTCCGATGCTCCATCAACTCCTGGTACTCGCTCTCCACGGAGGCCGCGAAGTCTGACTCGGCCATGTTTGCGGCTGTTACCGGGGCCGGACGCCACTCTGGTGTAGGCCGCGGCTTCCCGCGGCGCTCGGTCGATCTGCGCTGCGCGGCGATCGCGGCCTGGATCGCGTCGTCGATAGCCATGGCCGATGACCTCCTGCCGCCAATGACCCTGCCGCAGTCTAGCCCGCTCGCCCGCGAGCTGGCGACAGTCAGTCCCCGATCGTACCGATCGTAGGCCAGCGCGCTCGATACTGTTAATAAATACAGTATTGTCGCCATGCCCCCACTGGTACCCCAGAACGAGCCGCACCGGGACGGAAGGCGTGTGGGCGCCGGCGGCGCCCCCGCACGATTCGCGCAGGTAGGCGTGACCACCACTCCTCCGTCGTGTCCCACCATTCAGGTATGCCGGCACGCTGCCGTGCGGCCATGTCCGGCGACGCATCCTTCCGATCTCTCCGTCCGCCTTTCCCGACGTTGGGATCTTGGTAGCAGATGGGACACCCACTCTTGGGTGTCCCATCTGGCGGCCAACTCTTGTGGGTCCCATCTGGCAGCCAGAACGAGACCGAGGGAGGCCGCCATGCTTATCTTGACGCGCCGCGTGGGGGAAACGCTCATGATCGGCGACGACGTGTCGGTGACCGTGTTGGGCGTCAAGGGCAACCAGGTACACATCGGCATCAAGGCGCCCCGGGAAGTCGCGGTGCACCGGGAGGAGATCCACCAACGTATCCTCCGGGAACAGGCTGGGGAGCCGAGGTCCGGCACCGGCTGAAGCACGAGGGGCAGCTGAGCAAGCTGGTCAGTTGAGACGAAAAGAGGGGGCTCGGAGCCCGGCGGCGCGACCCGTCGAACGCCGAGCGCAACGCGGAGAGGTGGCCGAGCGGCTGAAGGCGCTCCCCTGCTAAGGGAGTATGGGTTGATAGCCCCTCGAGGGTTCGAACCCTCCCGCTCCGACAATAGTTAAATAAAAACAATAAGTTGCAGGTATCGTACCCCAATTCGTATCACCAAAGTCAATCGCTTGGAGACACGGCACGACCTGATCTCCGCTGCGCCTTCATGAACTCTGCGAACTGGACCGGATAGTCGCAGCACCCCCCCGGACACTGCGACACCAGGAACAGGCCGGTCGCCTTGGCCGGGAAGCGCTTCACCAGGCCCTTGTCGTTCTTGCCGAGATCGGCGTAGTCGAACCGCGCGAGCATCCGCTCGACGAAACCGTACGCCTCCTCGCGCGTGCTTGGCTCGAAATCTACAGCTCCGTTGCCGTCGAGGAAGGCGCGCACCTGCTCCAGCGTGTGTAGTCGTTCGACGTGAAGGCTCGAAATCATCCTCCGATGATCCCCAAGCCCCCGCTTCAGGCTCACTTCTCGTTGGAATCAAGCCTCCCATTCAGGCTCACACCTCGTTGGACAAGGCTGATCCTTGAACAGCCGGCCCCGGTGAACGACAATCACATGCAGCCACCTCCATCCGGCGGACTGACCCAAATGGCGAACCAGCTTGTGCAGGCTCGAGTCGACAAGGAAATCAAGGACGAGGCCGCCGTTGTTCTCGCGGCCATGGGGCTCACCGTCTCCGACGCCGTGCGCCTTCTGCTAACACGGGTCGCCCGCGAGAAGGAACTACCGTTCGCCCCGCTCGTTCCGAACGCCGAGACGATCGCCGCGATGAGGGAGGCGCGCGCGGGAGACCTCCGCAGCTTCGACGACATCCAGAGCCTGCTCGACGACCTGCATGCGGAAGATTGAGCGGACGAGTCCGTTCAAGCGCGATTACGAGCGGGTCTCCCGGGGCCGCCATGGCGCCGACCTCGATGAACGACTCGCCGTGATCGTCCAGGCACTAGCGAATGACGATGCACTTCAACCGCGCCATCATGACCACGCGCTCAGCGGCCCGTGGGCCGACTTCCGCGACTGCCACGTATGGCCGGATCTGGTGCTCATCTACCAAAGGCCTGATGCGCGAACGCTCCGGCTTGTCCGCATCGGGTCGCACACGGAACTCGGACTGTGATCTCGATCCGCGTGGACGGCCACACGATGAGATCCTGCTCGGCACCTGCCGGGCCATTACCACCAACCTTCCGGTGGTAGCGTCCCAGGGCCGGCCCTTTCGCTTCGCTCCGCTGTGCGCAGGCTCGCCTCCGGTAGCGGCCGTTCGACTTCAGCCTGGTGCCGCGCGCCGTCCCGCGCGGCGGGCTCGGGTTGGGGATGTCGTCGAGGGCTGAGCGCGTGAGATGCGGACATGCATCGGGCATCATGGGCGCCACCGTTTGTCCGGACATCAGGACCATGCGTTCCGCAATCTCCCTGGCTCTCGTCCTGCTTGCCCTCGCAACCACCCAGGCGTGCGGCCGGCAGGCGCCGGCTGCAGAGAAGGATGTGCAGGGCGCGGTGGTTGTCGCTCTGGATTCCCTGGTGGCCGGGTTGGCGGCGGAGCGTCCGGTTGACGCGGCCGGGTATGTCGAGCGCTTGCGGGACTACCTGGAAGCGCATCCCGCGTTCTACGGGGCCGCCGCCGCGCTGCTGGACGAGCGTGGCACAGTCACCGCCTGTCCGTACGTCCATCACGCCGCCGACGGCTACCGAACGCTCGACCTTGCGCGACCGGACTACCGAATCGGCGAGCAGGAGTGGGTCACTATGCCGCTGGCCGCCGACGCGGGTGTCTGGACGCCGGCCTACTTCGATGCGGGCGGTGGCGAGATCTGGATGATCACCCGTTCGGTTCCGGCGCGGGACTCCGCCGGCATCTTCGCCATCGTGACCACCGATCTTCCGGTGGATGCCCCCGGCGGGTGAGTCGGTTCGGCGGACGTGTCGCGGCGTGAGCAGGAGCGGGTTCTGCTGCGGCGCGTGGTCGGCGCGTCGATCATGGTGGGGCTGTCGACGACTTGCGCGGCCGCGGACCCCGGGGACTTCTATCTGCGCGCGGGGATCGGCCTCGATCGCCCCGCCGAGAGCGTCTTCTCGGACCGGGACTGTTCGAGCGTGTCTCCGGCGGCGTTATACGGCTGCGGTCGGGGCGGAGACGGGGCGCCCTACCGTTCGGTCGGCGACTTCGGGATGCCGGAGGCGTTGGAGATCGGGCTTGGCCGCGTCGCCACGCGGGCGTTGCGCTTCGAGGTGCTGGCCGGATACCGCCCGCGTCTCGAGTTCCGGGGACGCGCCAACTTTCTGCAACCGATGCGCGAGCAGGCGGTCGAGGCGAAGGTATCGAGCCTCTCCGCGCTACTGGCCGTCCATGTCGATCTGCCGGCGCTCGGCGTCCCGAAGATCGGCCCGCTCGAGCCGTTCGTCGGGGTCGGCGCGGGTATCGTGCGCACGCGGATCGGCGAGACGACCCTGACGTTCCCGAGGACGAGGACCACCGTCCCGGGGACGGACCGGACCGAATTCGTCTGGATGGTCACGGCTGGCGTGGCGGCGGTGCTGAATGCGCGTGCGACGCTGGAGCTCGCGTGGCGCTACAGCGACCTTGGCGAGGTCCGCACAGGCCGGGGCGTGGGCCGGGTGGTCTGGCGCGACGGGAGCCGCGAGCCGCTGCCACTCGACCTTGCGGCGACGCGCGCGACGCTCAGCAGCCACGGGCTCCGGTTGTCCGTGCGGTACGCGTTCTGAACGGAGCCGGGCGGCTCAGTCTTCCGAAACGAACAACCGGCGGAACGCCTCTTCCGCTTCGCTCAAACCGGTTTCCGTGAGCATCACCGACTTGGCCTTGGTCGCCGGGTCGGAAATCAGGCCCTTGTGGTGCAGGCGGTCCATCGCGTCCCAGTCGAACGACTTCCAGGTGCGCGCTCCCGCTATCGTCCGGTGGCGTTCGTGTATCCCCAGATAGAGGAGTGCCAACACGGCTTCGTCGATGCTGTCCTGACCCGCGGTCGTGTTCTGCGACTCGGTGTTCGCGCAAATCCCGAAGAGTCCCTGTCGACGACTGTGGTACCCTCCGCACGACCAAAGTATCGTCTCCAAGCGAATGTAGCAGGGCTTCGACCGCGCCCATCGCATATCCAGAAAACCAGGGAATAATGATATGAGCGTTGGAGCAATGACCAGGGCAGAGCGAGAGGAGTTGCTGTCGGAGACTCGTTGCGGAGTACTTAGTATCGCACGGGAGGGCCGTGGTCCCATCGCCGTCCCGGTCTGGCATCGTTGGGATGCCGATCAAGGTGAATTGCGTTTTACCAGCGGTCGCTATTCAAGGAAAGGCGAGGCGTTGGCTGCGGCGGGCAGGGCGAGTTTCACCGTCCAGGTCGATGACATGGGAAAGGCCAAGTACGTGATGGTAGAGGGCCCCGTGACATTTGAAGAGGATTTCGATATTGACCTCGAACTTATCGGGACTGGCAAGCGCTACCAGGGAGATGAGATTGGCGAGGCATACATCAGAAGCACCTATATGGATGGTGACAAGGTGCTCTACAACATCGTGTTGTGGAAGATCACCGCGGAAACCTGGTTGAGCTTTGATTCAACAAAGGTCCGGTGAGCACGCGCAGGTAGGACTTCAACGAATTTGCGAGGTACGGAAGAATGGCTATTCGGGCAGCATCCGAGGCGTCAGAAACCTCGTCAGGCCAGGATCCGGGTAGTTTGCCCGGTCAAGTCTCTGTAGCCGACAAATCTGTCACCGCAAAGTTATCGGGATTTTACAAGCCAGATGCCGATGCCTTTCAGTACGGGGACGGTGGTTGGATATACGATATGTTTGCGCGGGGCCAGGTCTTGCGGTCCATTCCCAAGTTCTTCTCGTGGTGTGTTTCCGGGAATGTAATGAGTACTCTGAGGTGGGCCAGCTCTGACAGCCATCCAACGACGATTCACGATGCCAGACTTCTTGAAGAGAAGGAGAGTCTGTCCAAGTCCGAGTTCTTTCATAAATTCGGTTTTGTACTCCTTGATCATACATCCCGGATGAGCGCCTCGGATTGGCTTGAGAGTGGTGAGGCATTTCTGGTAGACGAAACGGCGAAACCGGCCGAAGAGCAAGCCCTGTTCAACATGAACGCCGATACACCCGCAAGGAGAATTTATGCTGCAGAATGTGAAGCGCTGATCCGCGAAGTTGTTCCAGGCGTTCGAGATTTTTTCTTGCCGGGACTGGGTGCCCGCCGGGGACCCGATTTCTATAACCTGTACGCCACGACGGTCCATGCAGATTTTCCCATGGAATTTGAAGTGGCGGCCGAGACAAATCCGTGGTCAGACCTCAAACGTCAGAGAGAGAGTTTCCTGGCGAGTAACGCCTCGGAATTTTGGCAGGTGGACCTTTGGCGTCCCGTGCTGCCGATGCAGGGGCCGGTCAAGGCGCACCCTCTCTGTTTTGGCGACCCCCGAACTTTCCGTAGCGAGGATTTGGTCAAGGTACGGATCACCGGTCAGATCTCTGGAGGTCAGATGTACCTGGCGCCCAGATATCATCCTGACCAGAGGTACTACTACTATCCGGATATGACCACGGACGAGGTGCTATTATTCAAGAATGCTCGTTTTCGCAGGGGTGAGGAGAACAATGGCGACATGCCCGTCTTCCACTCGGCCTTTGTGCACCCTGAGACAGAGAAAAGTGCAGAACCGCGGCTTAGCTTTGAATATCGCGTTGGGTTCCTCGTCTAAGCCCGGATGTTGCGTCAGGGGTCGCGACGATCGCCGCCGCTCGGGCGAGCTGCCTGCTTGAGCTGACTCACGCGTCACCCCAAAGCGCCCTGTGTTTCGCGTCCAGCGAAGCGTCGGCGATGTATGACTGCGCATCGAGCACCAGGGAGCGACGCTCGTCGGCGTGGTAGACCGGCCACTGCGGCAGCCCGGTACCGTTGGGTTGCCCGGTTCTGGCGAACGTAATCACGGTATCCGACCATTTGCGGGCCAGATCGACGACCGCTGGATCGTTGCCGTCATGCATGACGATGCCGGGCAGATCGGGGCGGCTGAAGGAGTTGAAGGTGAACGCAATCTCGGCCGCATGCGTGGCGCCGAGGGATCCCTCCATGACGGTGGTGGGAAGATCGAAGCGGTACAGCCAGCCGCAGTCGTTGGCGGCGGTGGCGGCTGCGGCGGTGCTCATGGAGGCGCGGCGGAACATGTCGTTCCAGACGTGTTCGAAGTGCCGTGTGGCGGACTGATCCGGATAGGCGGCCCGCAGGCGTTCGAGATACGCGGTCGGGTCGGCCCCGTCCAGGGCCACGGTCGCGATCATCGGGGTCATCGCAGCGTGGCCTTCCGCGGGCACCGCCATGGACAACAGCGTGCCTTCGTTGGCGTTGGAACCGGCGATGTACGGCATGCAGCCGGCGCCTTTGTCCGCGATCGCCTCTGCGGTGGAGCGGGTCACGATGGTGCCGTCCACGGCCGCACCAAACCCCAGCGCGCTGGCCATCTGAACGTTGAAGAGTTCCTCGCCGCTCAGCGAAGCCAGTTTGTCCAGCAGGCCGTCGGCATCGACACCGAGGTGCCCGGCCAGCGGCGCCGCGATGGGAATCGGCGGCGTCGCGACCGTACTGCCGGAGTGGGCGATCGCCTTGTGATAGAGACCGTCGGCCGTGGGCGCGGCGAGGAGACAGTTGACCGAAGCGGCGCCGGCGGATTCGCCGAAAATGGTCACGTTGCCCGGATCGCCCCCATAGTCGCTGATGTTCTCCTGCACCCACTGCAGCGCCAGGATCTGATCGCCAATGCCGTTGCTGGCGGAGCCCCGGTAGTCATCGCCATAGGCGGAAAGGTCCAGAAAACCCGGGAACCCCAGTCGATAGTTGATGGTCACCACCACCACGTCGCCCTGGGCGGCGAGTGCCGTGCCGTCGTAGTCGTAGCCGGAACCGGAGCCGAACGCGCCGCCGTGAATCCAGAACAGCACCGGTCGCCTGCCGTCATCGCAGCGCGGCGTGTGGATGTTGAGGAACAGGCAGTCCTCGTCGTACGAGTACTCTGCCGGATCGCGCCCGGAGAGTTCGGCGAAGAAGCCCTCCGGTTTCGGCTGCCAGGAACGGTGCCGAACTCTTGTGGCGTCATAGGTGCCTTGCCAGGGGCCTTCCATCCGCGCCGCGTGGAAGCGGCGGTTTCCGGTGGGCGCCTGCCCGTAGCGGATGCCGAGAAAGACCTGTGTGTGGCCGTCGACAGCGCCTTCGATAGCGCCGAGGCGCGTGTTGATCGTGGTCATATGAAATCAGCCTCCTCTGCTGTAATTCAGTCCCAGCGGCTGTAGCCCGACGGTTTCCGGGCGATCTTCTCGTAGTCGGAGCCCTCTTCCGTGAACGCATACTGGTATACCCGCGCCTGTTCGGCGCTCTCCGATGCGGTCGAAACCATCGGGTGTCTCCTGCGTGTCTGCTGCCGGCATTCCCCGGAACAGTGGGCCCTCACCTGCATCCGGGCCGACAGTATAGTGTCGGTCGGCTGCCGCGCGAGACGGCGACCGCGAGGAGGCTGCCATGGCGCGACCACATCAATGCGACCATCGGATCCGCGAACTCGGAGACTTGACGGAGAAGTCGCTCCATTTGAACCTCCTGATGCAACGCACTAGCATGCCCGCGCAGGATCCAGGAGACCCTCCATGACTCAGTCCACCCCATACGTCCCACCAAGAGTCTGGAAATGGGAGGCGGAAAGCGGCGGCCGCTTTGCCAACATCAACCGGCCCGTCGCCGGCTCCACCCACGAGAAGGAGCTGCCCGTCGGCAAGCATCCGCTGCAGCTCTACTCCCTCGGGACGCCCAACGGGGTGAAGGTGACGATCCTGCTGGAGGAGCTGCTGGCGCTCGGCATCGAGGAGGCGGAGTACGATGCCTGGCTCATCAACATCGGTCAGGGGGACCAGTTCGGCAGCGGCTTTGTCGAGATCAACCCGAACTCGAAGATTCCCGGCCTGCTCGACCGCGGCACGTCACCCCCCACGCGCGTCTTCGAGTCCGCCGCGATTCTTCTCTACCTCGCGGAGAAGTTCGACGCGTTCGTCCCGGCGGGCGGTCCCGAGCGGGCGGAGTGCATGTCCTGGCTGTTCTGGCAGATGGGGTCCGCACCCTATCTCGGCGGCGGTTTCGGCCACTTCTATGCCTACGCGCCGGAGAAATGGGAGTACCCCATCGACCGCTACGCCATGGAGGTCAAGCGCCAGCTAGATGTGCTCGACAGGAATCTCGAGTCGAGGCCGTTCCTCTGCGGCGCGGCGTACAGCATCGCGGACATGGCGACGTATCCCTGGTACGGGCAGCTCGTACTGAGCGGGCTCTACGATTCGAAGGAGTTCCTGGACGTGGATTCCTACGCGAACGTGGTCCGATGGGCGCAGGAGATCCACAACCGGCCGGCGGTGAAACGCGGCAGGAGAGTGAATCGCCCCGGCAAGAGCGGCGTCGCGGAGCGGCATGACGCGAGCGACCTGGACGCCCTGGAGGCGAATCGGCAGCCGGGAACATGAGCTACAGACATCCGTCGGGGGAAGCGTTCGGCGGCCGCATCGGCCGCACCGTCTACGAATCCGAACCCTGGTGGCCGGAACCGAGGATCCCCCACGACAAGCCGAACGTCGTGGTGATCGTCCTCGACGACACCGGCTACTCGCACTTCGGCTGTTACGGATCGAGTATCGAGACTCCCAACATCGACAGGCTGGCGGAGAACGGGCTGCGCTACACCAACTTCCACACCACCGCGCTCTGCTCGCCCACCCGGGCGTGCCTGCTGACCGGCCGCAACCACCATGCCGTCGGGATGCGGGGCGTCTCCAACATGGATACCGGCTTCCCCAACATGCGCGGGTTCCTGCCCCGTTCGGCCGCTACCCTGGCGGACGTGTTGCGGGAGGCCGGTTACGGCACCTACGCGGCGGGCAAGTGGCACCTGACGCCGATGTCGGAATGCACGGCCGCCGGTCCCTTCCACAACTGGCCCCTGCAGCGCGGCTTCGACCGGTTCTACGGGTTCATGCAGGGCGAGACGGATCAGTTCTATCCCGAGCTCACGAGCGACAACCATCACATCGAGGCACCGGCCGGCCCGGATCAGGGCTATCACGTCTCCGAGGACATCGTCGACCGCTCGATCGGCTTCCTGCGCGACCAGGTTTCGCTGCTGCCGGAACGGCCTTTCTTCCAGTACCTGGCATTCGGCGCGACGCACTCGCCGCACCAGGCGCCTCGGGAGTATCTCGACAAGTACCGTGGCAGGTTCGATGCCGGGTGGGATGTCGTGCGCAAGGACTGGTTCGAGCGTCAGAAGCGGCTTGGCCTGATTCCGGAGTCGACGGGTCTTGCGCCGCTGAACCCCGGCGTCAGGCCCTGGGACGCATTGAGCGAGAACGAGCGACGGTTCGCGGCACGGCTCAACGAGGCGTTCGCCGCGCAGCTCGACCATACCGATGCCCAGATCGGGCGCTTCGTGCGCTTTCTCGAGGAGATCGGCCGCCTCGACGACACGCTGCTGATCGTCATGTCGGACAACGGCGCGAGTCAGGAGGGCGGGCCGACCGGCGTCTTCGACGAGATGCGCTGGTTCAACGGCATGCTGGAGGACGTCGACGAGGCAGTGAAGAGACTCGACGACATCGGCGGTCCGGACAGCCACTCCAACGTCCCCTGGGGATGGTCCCAGGTCGGCAACACGCCGCTCAAGTGGTACAAGCAGAACACCCATGGCGGCGGGGTCCGCGACCCGCTGATCGTGCACTGGCCCGGGCGCGTGAGCGATACGGGTTCCATGCGGCGCGCGTTCTGCCATGCCATCGATATCATGCCGACCGTCCTGGAGCTCACCGGGACCGAAGCGCCCGCGCAGTTCGGCGGTGTCGAGCAGATGCCGCTGCATGGCGCGTCGCTGGCCGCGAGCCTCACGTCGCCGGACGCTGTCCCCGCGCGCTCCGTCCAGTACTTCGAGATGCTCGGGCACCGGGGCATCTGGCACGACGGCTGGAAGGCGGTGACACACCACGAGCGCGAGACCGCCTTCGACGACGATCGCTGGGAGCTCTACCACCTCGAGGAGGACTTCTCCGAGACGAACGATCTCGCCGAGCGGCATCCGCAGCGCCTCGAGCGGATGATCGACCTGTGGTGGCAGGAGGCCGAGAAGCACGGGGTCCTGCCGCTCGACGACAGGCCCGCCGCCCAGACGTTCCGCGCCGCGCGCCGGCCCGGACTGCCCGCATCGCGGGACGTCTTCGTCTACTACCCGCCGGTTTCCCATATCGTGGCGGACGCCTGTCCCTCGGCGGCGCGCGGCTGGACCACCGAGGTCACGCTCGAGCACCCGGCATCGGGCGGGGACGGCGCGCTGGTCAATCGCGGCACCCTCAACTCCGGATTCGCGCTCTACATCCGGGCAGGCCGGCCGCACTTCGACTACAACTGCTTCCACGAGCACACCGTCGTCGCGGCGCCGTCCGCATTGGCGGCGGGGGAACACGTGGTGTCGGTCGAGGTCGAGCGGCAGCCGGGGCGCCGCGCCGCGGTACGCCTGCGCGTCGACGGCGCGCTGCAGGCGGAAGCGGAGATCCCGCTGCTGCTCGGCATGCTGTCGAGCACGGGCATGGACCTCGGCCGCGCCATGGCCCCGGTCAATCGCGACTATCGGCCACCGTTCGCCTACCCCGGCAAGATCCGGCAAGTCCGGTTCGAGCTGGCGGCGCGGCGCACGCAGCACGACAGGCGCGAGGAGGCGGAACGCGAAGCCAGGGCCGCCATGACGCGGCAGTAGGCGTGCCGTAGCAGGTTCGGCATCGAGCGGAACGCACAGGGTACCGAGCGGAAGGAGAGGAGATTCGATGAACAGGTAATTCACGATGCGCGCGCTGGTCGCCACGGGCGCACTGACCATGGGGGCGGTGCTGCATGCCGCCGAGGACGCGTCGCCGAACGTCTACTTCGGCGATCTGCATCTGCACTCGCTCTACTCGAACGACGCCTACGCGATCGGCGCCCAGCGGACGCCGGACGGCTCCTACCGCTATGCGAAGGGTGAGCCGGCGGCCACGACGGACGGGGGCAGCGTACGCATCGACACGCCCCTCGACTTCCTCGCGGTGACCGACCACGCCGAGTTTCTCGGCGCCATGCAGGCGATCGGCGCTCCCGGCAGCGAGTATGCGGATACCGAACTCGGCCGGCTGCTGCGAACTCAGGATGACGAAGCAACGGGCGGATTCTTCTCCGGCACGCGCCTGGAGGTGTTCATGACGTTCGCGCGCGCCCTGCGCTCCGGCGAGAGCCCCCCGGGCTTTGCGATACCGGAGCGGGAGCGCACCATCTGGCGCGGCATCGTCGAAACCGCGGACGCGCACTACGAGCCCGGCGCGTTCACGACGTTCGCCGCCTACGAGTGGACCAGCGCGCTGCCGCGTTCGCCCGACGCGCAGGGCCGCGGCAACATGCATCGCAACGTCATCTTCGAGGGTACGGACGCTCTGCCGCACCCCTTCTCCTCGGTGGACTCGCCGCACCCCGAAGATCTCTGGGCCTACCTCGAGCGTCAGCGCATGCGCGGGTTGCACGTGCTGGCGATCCCCCACAATCCGAACGTCAGCGACGGGCTGATGTTCCCGGACACCGACTCCTTCGGCGAGCCCATCGACGACGACTACGCGGCGCGCCGGACGTGGAACGAGCCGCTGGTGGAGGTGACGCAGCAGAAGGGCACCTCGGAGACGCACCCGCTGCTCTCGCCCAACGACGAGTTCGCGGGCTTCGAGCTCTTCGACGAGCTTCTGCTCACGAACGTCAAGGGCCAGGTGCCGGGCAGCTACGTGCGCCAGGCGTACCGGGACGGGATCGCACGCGAGGCGAGGGACGGCTTCAACCCCTTTCAGTTCGGTCTGGTCGGCGCCACGGACTTCCATAACGGCCTGACGTCCGTGGGCGAGGACCAGACGCAGGTGGATCCGACACCACCGGCGACGCGCAAGAATCCGAGCCTGTGGGGCGGGTTGCCGCGCCAGGCTTTCAGCACCGCCGGGCTCACCGGCGTGTGGGCCGAGGAGAACACGCGCGAGGCGATCTTCGCGGCGTTCCGCCGGCGGGAGACCTACGCGACCACCGGTCCGCGCCTGCGGGTGCGCCTGTTCGGCGGCTGGTCGTATCCCGCCGAACTCCAGGACGATCCCGACTGGGCGGCGCAGGCCCGCGCGGGCGGCGTGCCGATGGGCGGCACGCTGGAAGGCCCGGCGAGCGCCGCGCCCGCGTTCGCGGTGGAAGCCCTGAAAGATGCGCGCGGGGCCAACCTCGATCGCGTCCAGATCGTGAAGGGCTGGGTGGCGGACGGGCAAAGCCACGAGCGGATCTACGACATCGCCCTCTCCGGCGGGCGCACGAGCGGGGACGACGGCAGCGTCGCGCCCGTCGGCAACACCGTCGAAGTGGCGGAGGCGACGTACACCAACACCATCGGGGCCGCGGAGCTCAGGACCGTCTGGCGTGACCCGGACTTCGATGCCGGGCAGCACGCGTTCTACTACGCGCGCGTCCTCGAGATCCCGACACCGCGCTGGTCGACCTACGATGCCGCGGCCCGTGGGGACGACCCACGCGAGGACGTGCCGGCCACGCTGCAGGAACGGGCGTACACATCGCCCATCTGGTATCGGCCGGGACCCCCGTAGCGCCCTGTGGTCGAGCGACCTGCGGAACACCTTGGCCGCCAGGGCAGTTTCGCGCCAGCGAAACTGCAATGCGACCGCAGGTCGCGCCGGGACGGGGCAAGCCCGTCCCCTACCCGCTGAAGCGGGCAGGGTCCCCGATGGCGCCCGCGCTGCGCAGGCCGGCGAGGCGCTCGCCGGACAGCCCGAGTTCCGCGGCCAGCAGTGCGTCCGTGTGCTCGCCGAGCCGTGGCGGCTGGCGCAACGCGACCTGTGACGCCGACAGGCGGGGCGCGAAGCCGAGCATGGGCACCTCGCCGTGCACGGGCAGTTCCATGCGGTGGACGAAGCCCCTTGCACGCAGGTGCCCATCCTCGTACAGGTCGCGCGTGTCGAGGGTGGCCGAGCACGGCACCCCGGCCGCGGCGATCGTCTCCATGGCCTCGTACTTGGTGCGCGTGCTGCACCACTTCTCGATCTCCTCGTGGAGGGCCTGCTCGTTCTGCACGCGGGCCTCCATGCCCTCGAAGCGGGGGTCGATCAGGAGGTCGGGGCGGTCCATGGCGGTGCAGAGACCGTCCCAGTGGTCGGCGGTGACGGGCATGAGGTAGACGTAGTCGTTCGGCCCGAAGGGCTTGCAGGGGTAGAGGTCGACCGGTGGCAGTCCGCCCGTATTGCCGTTGCGGCCGGCCGCGCGGGTGCCCCATGCCGACCCGATGAAGGCACGAGTGCGCACGTAGTACGTCATGGCCTCCTGCATCGACACCTCGATCTGCTGGCCGGCCCCGGTGCGCTGCTTCTGGACGTAGGCGGCCAGGATCGCCATCGCCATCTGCACGCCCGTGCCCGCGTCGCCCGTGGTGGGACCCGGCATCATCGGCGGTCCGTCCGCCTCGCCGGTGATCGAAAAGGCGCCGGCCGCGGCTTGCGCGATCATGTCCATTGAGCGAAAGCCGGCGTACGGACCGTCGGTCCCGAACCCCTTGATGCGCGCGTAGATGATGCCGGGATGGACCGCCCGCAGGTCCTCGTAGGCGACGCCGAGTTTCTCCACGACGCCGGGTCCGTAGTTCTCGACGAACACGTCGAACCTCGGCACGAGCTGCAGGAGGAGTGCGCGTCCCGCGTCGGAACGCAGGTTCAGCGCGATGCTGCGCTTGTTCGCGTTCCAGGCACAGAAGTAGGCGGAGTAGTCCAGGTTCCCGGTGCGCCCGACGCCCCGGCCCGGGTCCCCGTACTCGGGCGCCTCGACCTTGACGACGTCGGCCCCGAGCCACGCCAGCGCCTGCGTGCACGAGGTGCCGGCCTCGTATTGGGTCATGTCGAGAATGCGCATGCCATCCAGCGCGGCCATGGGATCACCCCTCTACGACTCGGAGCCTGTATTGAACGCGCGGCACGGGATCGGATCAACCGGAGGGATCCACCCGGCTGCGCTGGTGCGCGGCCACGCTCAGAGCTTGCGATCCGGTTCGCGCTCGAATCCCGGGTCCATGCCCGCCAGAAAGCCCTGCATCTCGCCGATGTTCCTCACTGGCCCCAGTTCGGTGCGGCCCGTCGCCTGCACTGTCATCTGGCGCCCGACGAGGCGGCTGTAGAGGCCGCCGCGGGCGATCAGCTCGTGGTGGTTGCCGGATTCCCGCGTGCGGCCGGCGTCGAGCACGACGATCCGGTCGGCGTTGCGCACCGTGGAGAGGCGGTGCGCGATCACGATTGTCGTGCGTTCGGTCATCAGCTCCTCGAGAGCGTGGCGCACGGCCTGCTCGTTGACGGCGTCGAGATGCGAGGTCGCTTCGTCGAGGATGAGCACCTGGGCATCTTT
Organism: Candidatus Azotimanducaceae bacterium; assembly: GCA_965206615.1. Lineage (GTDB taxonomy): Bacteria > Pseudomonadota > Gammaproteobacteria > Pseudomonadales > Azotimanducaceae > VXNE01. Next base: position 3,485,769 of record CBDBKI010000005.1, on the reverse strand, counting down.
CAGGAACGCCCGCGCGATCGCGACGCGCTGGCGCTGTCCCCCGGACAGCCGTACCCCCCGCTCGCCGACACGCGTCTCCAGGCCGTCCGGGAGGGCTTCCACGAACGGGCCCAGCGAGGCGCGATACACCGCCTGGTCGAGTTCGTCCGGCGTCGCCTCGGGCTTCGCGATGAGGATGTTGGCCCGCAGTGTCTCGTTGAACAGGTAGGTGTCCTGCGTGACCAGCGCGACGCGATCGCGCAGTTCGTCGAGCCGGTACTCGCGCAGGTCGTGGCCATCGAACCGGATGACGCCCGAACCCGGATCCCAGAACCGCATCAGGAGGTGCGCGACGGTGGTCTTGCCGGCCCCCGAGGGGCCGACCAGCGCCAGGGTCCTGCCCGCCGGCACGGTGAAGGTCGCCCCGTCGAGGGCCAGGCGACCGTTCCCCAGGTACGAGAAGCCGACGTCCCGGACCTCGATCCCGATGCCCCCCGAACGCGGCGGCGCGTCCACCCCGGGGCCGTCCGTCACCGCCTCGACCTCATTGTGGACCGCGTAGAGCCGCCGCGTCGCACCCAGGGTGTCGGCGAGCTGTCGGCCGATATGGGCGATCTCGGACACGGGCAGGAACGCCGACATCGCGAGCAGGGTCAGCATGGGCAGGATCGCGGGCTCGAGCGCATCGGTCGTGACCAGGTGCGCCCCGGTCGCCACCACCACGAGCCCACCGAGCCCGGTGACGGCCTCCAGGATCGCGGTCTGCTTCGTGAGGTCGGCATGGAACGGCAGCCGCAACCCGGTGTGGCGTTCGATGCGCGCGACGAACTCGGCCCCACGCGTGTCGGTGCGCTGAAACGCGAGGATCTCGGGCAGTCCCTGGATGGTGTCCACCGCGTGCGCGTTCATGTCGCCGAAGGCCTCCCGAGCCCGCGAGCCCAGCACGTCGATGCGGCGCCGGGCAAGGAAGGGGCTGATCGCCACCACGGCCAGGAACGGCGCGAGGGCCAGCGCCATCGGCCAGCCGAACCACGCGAGCGTGCCGACGACCGCCGCCGGCACCAGCACCGCGACGAGAAACGGCGCCACGGTGTGCGCGAAGAAATACTCCACGAGTTCGACGTCATGGGTCGCCATCCCCACCAGGTCCCCGGTACGGCGGCGGACGAGGTACGCCGGCGCGAGCCGGTCCAGCTTGTCGAACAGCGCGATGCGCATCTCGGCGAGCATGCGAAACGCCATGTCGTGCGCGCACCACGACTCGAGCCAGTGCAGCACGCCGGAGAGGGGCGCGACGATCGCGAGGACGACCAGGTACGGCGTGAACGGCTCGCCCCGCTTCACCGCGGCCACGGCGAGCGCGCCCGCCACCCCGACGCCGATCAGGGCCGCCACCCTGACGATCCCCAACACCAGGACGACCGAGAACTTGGCCTTCCACGGTATGACGTGGCGCAGCAGTTCGCGGAACACGCCGGTCCAGCCCATGCCCTCGGCGCGCAGGATCGCGTCGGTCGGTGCGCCGTGCGCACCGGCGTCGTCGAGCTGCACGTCCTCGAGGGGAATCTCCCGCGGGACCGCACTGCCGTCGGCGGACACCGCCAGGGAAGTGTCGGGTCGCGCGCCCTCCTCGGCCTGGGCGCCCATCAGCCGGAAATACGCGCCACGCGCACGCATGAGCGATTCGTGGTCCCCCGCCTCGACGATGGACCCCTCGTCGAGCACCAGGATACGGTCCGCCCCGATCACGCTCGACAGCCGGTGCGCGAATATCAGCGTCGTGCGGCGCTGCATCAGCCGGTCGAGGGCGGACTGGATGACCGCCTCGTTCTCCGCGTCCACCGCGGAGAGCGCCTCGTCCAGGACCAGGATCGGCGCGTCGCGCAGCAGGGCGCGGGCAATCGCGACCCGCTGGCGCTGCCCGCCGGAGAGCTTGATGCCACGCTCACCGACGACCGTGGCGTAGCCCTCCGGCAAGCGCGTGATGAACTCGTGCGCGTTCGCGGCGCGCGCGGCCGACTCGATCTCCTGCGCGGTGGCTTCGGGCTTGCCGAAGCGCAGGTTGTCCTCGACGCTGCCGTGGAACAGGTAGGTGTCCTGGTTCACCACCGCGACGTTGGGGTAGACATCGTCCGCGCGCAGGTTGCGCAGATCGTGCCCGCCGATCCGGACGGCGCCGTCATCCGGATCGTGGAAGCGCAGGAGCAAGCGCACGATGGTGGACTTGCCCGCCCCGCTCTCCCCGACGAAGCCGACCCGTTCCCCGGCCTCGACGCGGAACTTGAGCCCTCGGTGCGCGGCACGCCGTCCGCCCGGGTAGGCAAACGACACGTCATCGAATTCCACGACCGGGGTGAGCGGTGCGTCGAGGTCGACCGGCGCCGTTGGCGGTTCGACCGTCGGCCGCGCATCGAGCAGCGCGAAGATATCGTCCGCCGCGGCACGGCCCATCATGCCGTTGTGCAGCAGCGCCCGCAGATCGCGCTGCGGGCGGAACACCTCGATGCCCATCATCAACACGACGAGCAGCAGCTCGAGACTCATCTGGCCCTCGGCTACGCGCCACGCCCCGAGTCCGAGCACCGCGGCCGTGCCCACCGCGATACCGGTGTCGGTGAGCCCCCGGCCGAGCGCGTTGGTGGCGAGCACCCACATCGTGCTCCGAAACACCTCGTGCGCACGTTCGGCCAGGAGCCGCCCGCGCGCGGTGCTCCGACCGAACGCCTTGAGCGTGGCAAGCCCCTGGATCGCATCGAGAAACTCCGCTGCGAAGGCGCGGTACGCCTGGGACCGGCGCATGCTGCTGTGCGCCTCATGGTGCTGGAACGACGCCGGCGCGAGCAGCGTGAACATGGCGAAGCCGAACATCAGCGCGGCAACAGGCAAGTCGTGGAAGGCCAGCACCGCGAAGACGACGAGCGGCGCGATCGCGGCTACCAGGAGCTGCGGCAGGTACCGACCGAAGTAGGTCTCGAGCTGTTCGACCCCGTCGATCATCGAGATCATGACGGCCCCGGTCCGCTCCAGTCCGAAGTGGGCGGGACCCAGCGCGACTACCTTGGCGTACAACTGCTTGCGCAAGGCCAACTGCACCCGGATCGCGGTGCGATGCGCGACCATCGCGCGCGTGTGCTCCATCCAGCCGCGCAGCACCATCACCGCCGCCACCGCGGCCAGCGGCGTGATGAGGTCAGCGAACGTATCCCCGGTGAAGACGCGCGCGAGGAGCCACCCGAGCAGCGCGAGCCGGCCGATCCCGACCAGCGACGAGACCACACCCATCGCCACGGCGGCCACGATGCGCAGGCGCACGCCGCGCGTGAACTGCCAGAGGCGGGGGTCGAAGAGCATGAGGCGGCGCTCGATCCTCGGTGCGTCGTTGCCGCATACGATGGTAGCGGTTTCGGCTTCCGAGCGAGCGCCCCAACGCTAGACGGACGATCGGTACGGATCGCCGATCCGGTGAATCCGGTCCGCGGCGGCATACATGGTCATCGGCCGGCCTGCATGAACTTCGGTGGTGCGCAGTGGGAGTCCGTCCACCGGTGCCTTCCACCGGTGCCTTCCACCGGTGCAAGGCGCCGACGTAGCGCAACGCCAGACAGCCCAGTGCGAGCGCGACCGCCGTCGCACAGACCAGCGCGGGCAGTGGCTGATCGAGCGTTCTGCGACCGGACAGCAAGGCGTGGACGCGCTCCTCGAGGTCGCCGCCGCCAAACGCCAGGTGCGGGGCGTCATGACGTTGACGCGATCGGGCGCAACTCAGCAGGGCCTCGGCGACGCAGATCGGGTCGCCCAACGCTCGCGCAGCCATGGCATCGGCAACCAACTCCTGGGTCTGTTGGGCGCGTTGCTGCAAGCGCCTGGCGAAGCCAGGCAGGTGAAACGTGCAGGCGAGCAGCGCAACGAGATGCCGTAGTGGATCCCGGCGCGCAAGGTGCGCCCGCTCGTGCTCCAGTACGGTCTCGACGGTGTCAGCGGGCAACGCGAGCAAGCCCAGCGAGACAAACAGTCTTGGCCGCCAGAGGCCGAGAACGAACGCCTCCGGCCTGGAGGAAGGCAGCACCCAGACGCCCCTTGCGCTCAACTCGGCAGCCTCGGACAGCGACTGGCCACCTTGCTGGGCGGCAGCACGGTGTCACCCACCGCCTCCAGCTCCACCACATGACGCTCGAGCCCCTGCCGGACGATCTCCGCCCAGACGGTATCGAAGTGGTTGTCCGCCCCGGCGGCGGGCGCGAAAGCCGCTCCTGCAGGGAACCCGACTACCAGGTATGGCTCCGCGCCCGCCGATCGACCGTCACTGGAAATCGAGGCGCAGCGACACCCCCCACATCTTCGGCTCACCGTACTGGGTGAGCGCATAGCCCAGGGACTCGTACTGGGCGTTGTTCGCGATGCGGTATTCCCTGTCGGTGACGTTGTTTCCGAACACCGCGATGTCGACGCTGGTACCCAGGGCGTCTGTCCACTCGAGGCGCACGTTCACCAACCCGTAGGAAGGAATGTCCACGCCGGGCACGCGCAGCGTCGTGAAACCGGCGAACTGGTCGTCCTGCCACGCGTAGTTCGCGAAGAACGTCAGGGAGCCGGCGCGGGAAGCCGGGATCAGGTCGAGCGACACGCCGAGGTGGTACTTGTGCTTCGGAGTGTAAAGAAAGGGGAGGCCGCCGAGATCTTCTCCGGCGGGCGTCACGTATTCGTCGTACTCCGCGTCCGTCCAGGAGTAGGCGTAGGTCAGGCCCAGGCGGCCGCCGAGCAGGATTTCCCCTTCGACTTCGAGGCCCCTGATGGTGGCCTCCGCAGCGTTCTGCGTGGCGGTCGTGGCAGCCACGCCGATGATGACGTTGTTCAGCACCTGCGCGTCGTTGTACCAGCTCTGGTAGAGCGCGACGTTGGTGCGCCCGGACAGCGCGCCCCGACTCCATTCCGACTTCAGCCCGAGTTCCAGGGCATCGACTTCCTCGGGCCCGAAGGCGAACTCGGCGACCCGCGTGCCGAAGAAGACTCCGACGCCGGGGTTGAAGCCGCCACTCTTGTAGCCGCGGCGGTACGTGCCGTAGACCAGGAGGTTCTCGCCGAGGGCATGGTCCAGTCCGAGGGCGTTCATGCCCGTGCGCACGCACGCGTGCTGGTGCATGCGTGTATGCTCAAGCTCACGTCGCCGGGTCGAGGGGATCATGTCCGCAACGCTCCAGCCGATCGCAACGGGTTCGCTCGAGGAGGAACTCATGACCGGCCACACCGGGGTCCGCATCACCGGGGCGGCCATTCCCGAGATGACCGACGACCAGGTCGAGGAGGTGCGCCGGTTGGTCGGCGAATACTGCGTAGGCGTGTTCCCGGGGCAGCACCTCGAGCCGGAGGAACAGCGGGACTTCATCGGCCGTTTCGGCAGGGTGACCGTCAGCCCCGGGTTGGACATGCGCACCGAGTACGCGATGGTCCACAAGGTCGCGGACCGCGGCGATCCGGACCGGCCGGTGTCAGGCGGCTTCCACACCGACACATGCTTCGTCGAGAAACCGCCGTCGTTCTCGTCCCTGAACGCCATCGACGTGCCCCGGCACGGCGGCGACACGATCTTCTGCAACCAGTACATGGCCTACGACAGCCTGTCCGACGTGATGAAGGGGTGGCTTGCGGGCTTGCGCCTGAAGCACGTGGTCAGCGGCACCGACCGGCCCGAGGAGTGCCCCGACCCGGTCTGGCACCCGGCGGTCCGGACGCACCCGGTCACGGGGCGCAAGGCGCTGTACGTCACGTTCGCGGACCGCTGCGTCGGGGCGGAGGGGATGACGCCCGCCGAGGGCAGGAACCTGATCGACTTCCTCTACCGGCACTCGCTCAAGGACCACGCGATGTACCGCCATCGCTGGCGGGTCGGCGATTTTGCGATGTGGGACAACCGCTGCGCGATGCACGCGGCGGTCTACGACCACGGCGACCAGCCGCGAGTCATGTACCGGGTAATGTGCGAGGGCGAGAAGCCGTACGAGTAGAACTCTCGGCTACACCACGGTTGAGCTTGACTCGACGAAGCTCGGCTGAGCACCGCAGGCAGGACTCGGAGAACAGGATCATGGTGCCAAAGCCCACCCCGGACCAGATACGGCGCTACGCGAACGACGGCGTGTACCTGGCCGAACAGTTGCTCACCCAGGCGCAATCGGAGAAGGCGCTGTCCTGCTACGACTATGTGCGCGCCAACCCCAGCCAGCGGGCTGCCACGGCCTTCCGCGGAACCGAGCACGAGCACTTCGTCGATGACACGCACCCCGAGTCCTGGAAGGTCGGGTTGAAGGATTTGGTGCACGAGGCGTCCTTTGCCGAGTACCTTGCCGAGTTGTGGGGATCGGAGCATGTCTGGTATTTCGGGGACGAGTACTTCGCCAAGGAAGGGGGCAAGGTCTGTCATTCGCCTTGGCACCAGGATCACTCCGTCATTCCGACCGCCGGCTGGCACTGGGTCAACATGTGGATTTCCTTCGAGCATCTCCCGGCCCCGAATTCGATAGCGGTCGTGCGAGGGTCGCATCGGGGCAAGCTCTATAACGGGGCCGCATACACCGACGCTTATGACATGACCAAGCCGCTACACCCGGACTCCGACTATGAGAGATTGCCGGACATAGACGCCGAACTCGAGCGGGATGCGGACGCGTGGGATGTGGTGTCGTGCGAAACTCGGCCGGGCGACATCGTCGTGTTCCATCCCTATTGCCTGCATGGCCGCGCCCCGATCGATGAGCGAACACCCAATCGGCATACGCTTGTCCTGCGCTTCTTTGGCGACGACGCGACCTATAGCGCGCTGCCGAACACGGACTGGCCCCACATCGAAAACCAGGTTACCGGTGCGCCCTTCCGGTCCTCCCAGTTCGTTCAGCTGCTTTGAAGCTCGGGCCCGTTGGGACGGCGCTGATCGGCTCATGGTGAAAGATCCGCGGAGTGTGTCCACATGACCATTCGAGGAGGATCCGAGGCGATCATTCGGATGACAAGAGCGGTGCCAGGAGCGGCGCCGGCGGGTCACACACCGCGTTCGTTCAATGCTCCAAGGCGGCAAGCACCTTTGGCGGCGACATCGGCAACTCCCGCAGACGCAGTCCGACGGCATCGTGGATCGCGTTCGCGACCGCCGCCATCGGCGGCGCGATCGGCACTTCGCCGACGCCCCGGACACCGTGCGGATGGGCGTCGTTGGGCACTTCGACAATCACCGTATCGATCATGGGCAGGTCCGACGCCACCGGGATGCGGTAGTCCAGGAACCCCGGGTTCTCGAGCCGGCCCGCGGCATCGAAGATGTACTCCTCGTTGAGCGCCCAGCCGATGCCCTGGGCGACGCCACCCTGCATCTGGCCCTCGACGTAGCCGGGGTGGATGGCGCGGCCGGCGTCCTGCACCGCCGTGTAACGCACCACCGCCACGCGGCCGGTCTCGGTGTCGACCTCGACATCGCAGACGTGCGTGGCGAATGCCGGCGCGGCCCCTTGCGCGTTCACCGACACCTGCGCCGCGATCGGACCGCCCGTCCGGGCGGACTGGGCGGCGAGGTCCGCGAGTGACAGCGGCTCGAAGTCCCCGGCATTGGAGCCCGCGGGATGGGCATGGCCGTCCCTCCAGTCGACGGCTTCGGCGTCGATGTCCCAGAGTATCGCCGCCCGTTCGCGGAGTTGCATGACGACCCGCTCCGCGGCTTCGGAGACGGCCGTGCCGGCGGCAAAGGTCACGCGGCTGCCGCCCGTCGTGGCGCTATAGCCGATCGTGTTGGTGTCGCCCACCTGCGCGCTGACGTTGCGGTAGTGAATGCCCAGGGTCTCCGCGACGATGTTCACCATGGACGCGCGCGAGCCGCCGATGTCCGGGTGTCCCGTCGTGACCGCCACCGTGCCGTCCTCGTTGACGTTCACCTGCGCGCTCGATTCGCCCCCGACGTTGAACCAGAAGCCACTTGCGACCCCGCGTCCCTGGCGGCTCTTCTTCGGTGCCGTGTAGTGCGGGTGTGCCCGGGCGGCCTCGAGGGTCTCCTCGAAGCCGATCCGGCGGAACGTGGGGCCGTACGCCGCCCGCGTGCCTTCCCGCGCGGCGTTCCTGAGCCGGAACTCGATGGGGTCGATGTCCAGTTCCCGCGCCAGTTCGTCGATCACCGACTCGACGCCGTAGGCGGCGATGGGCGATCCGGGCGCCCGATAGGCGTTGCACTTGGGCCGGTTCATCACGACGTCGTAGCCCACCACCCTGACATTGTCGATGGCGTACGGCGCGAACGCGCAGTTGGATGCCGCCCGCACCGGCGAGCCGGGGAACGCGCCCGCCTGGAAGCGGAAGGTCGCCTCCGCGGCGACGATACGGCCGTCGCGCCGGGCGCCGATCCTGACGGTGTTCGACGAACCCGCGGTCGGTCCGGTGGCGCAGAAGACTTCCTCGCGGGTCATCACCATCTTCACCGGGGCGCCGGCCTTGCGCGACAGCACATAGGCGAGCGGCTCGAGATAGACGATGGTCTTGCCGCCGAAGCCGCCGCCGATCTCCGCGGGAATCGCGCGAATGTCGGAGAGTCTGGCTCCGGTCATTCGGGCGGTGGCATTGCGGACCATGAAATGGCCCTGACTGGAGCTCCAGATGGTCGCGCGCCCGTCGGCCGCCACGCTGACCAGGCAAGCGTGCGGCTCGATGTAGCCCTGGTGCACCGGCTGGGTCCTGAAATGCCGCTCGATGACGGCGTCGGCTTCGGCGAACCCGTCGTCGACGTCCCCGAGCGCAAGCGCCATGCGGCTCGCCACGTTGGTCGGCGCGTCCGGCGCCGATTCGTCGCCTGCGGTGCGCAGGAAGTCGTGCAGCACGGGCGCGTCCGGCCGCATCGCCGCGTCGACATCCAGGACCCACGGCAGCGGTTCGTACTCGACGTCGATCAGTTCCAGCGCCGCCGCCGCGGCCTCGGGCGTGTACGCCGCGACCGCGGCCACGGCGTGTCCGACGTACAGCGCCTTGTCGCGCGCCATCACGTTCCGGCTCACGAAGCGCAGGTCGGCGGGACCGACCAGCACGGGCGTATCGAGCGGGAAGTGCACCAGATCGGCGCCGGTCATCGCGGCCTTCACGCCGGGCGCCGCGGCGGCACGCCCGAGATCGATGGACTTGATGTGCGCGTGCGGATGCGGGCTGCGCAGTACCTTGCCCCAGAGCATGCCGGGCTGGGCGAAGTCCGCGCCGAACGTCGCACGCCCGGTGACCTTGTCTTCGCCGTCGGGACGGATCGTGCTCTTGCCGATCCACCGGTTGCTGGTTTCGTCGCCCACGATCATCCCCTCGCTGGCCGGACCGATTCTAGTCGTCAACTGTCCGCGCCCTGCCAGGAACTCGCCCCGGCCGGAACTGGCGATGCCTGCGGAAGTGCGATGGGACGACCGTAAACGAGGACTTGGACAGCGTCAACGACGAGGGTGCGTATCCGGACGAGCCCACGCCCTCGACGAACGAAATCGTTCCACACCTTAAAGTCGCCCTCGAACTGTCCGAGGAATCAAGGACCACCCCACTTCTCCGCAGACGGTCGGTCCTTGGGCGGCGAGGCAAGGTGCTTCGTAGCCGTCCGGACAGGACGGCGGGGGTTTGCAACGCATCCGGAGCCGAGTGTCCACCCCAAACCTCCCAAACCCGCATGAAGATTGGCTTTCGGCGGTATCTGGCTCACAATTCGGACGGGCTGGCTCACCGCGCACGAGTTCAGGTATTCCTCCACTGCGGAAATCAGGGTGCGACGATGGACGCGTCTGCAATCAGGATGGACCGGTCCCCGGCCGTTTGGGTTGCAGCCGTTCTGGCCGCCGCCGGTTGGCTGATGGGCTGTGACAGCGCCCTTCCGGAGCAGGACCCGACGGCGATCACGGCGCCGTCGTGGGAGCGCTTCACCGACGAATTCATCGAGTGGCACTTCGACGCGGCGCCTGGCGCGGGGGTGTGGGCGGGGCGCCACGAGTACGACGGGCAACTGCCGGACGTCAGCGCCGCGGCGATCGAGCGGCGCGCCGCGATGCTGCGGGACTTCGCCGCGCGGGCGCAGCAGGAATTCCCCGCGGCATCGCTCACTGCCAGCGAGGCGCTGGAGCATGCCCAGCTGCTCGCGGCGATAGACGCCCTGCTGTTCGGCGTGGAAGTCGCCGAACACCACCGGCGCAACCCGTCCTCGTATGCGGGGGCGGTCAGTCCCAGCGTGTACGTGTCGCGGGACTACGCTCCCAGGGCGGTGCGGCTCGAATCGCTCACGGCCTATCTGCGGAGACTGCCGGCCTATCTGGAGCAGATGCGCGCGACGCTCGAGCCGCCGTTCCCGCGGCCGTTCGTGCGTACGGCGCTGGTGCGGTTCGGCGGATTGGCGACGCACCTGGACGACGAGGTCCCGGCCCTGTTCGCGGAAGTCGAGGACGAGCCCTTGCAGGGGGCGTTCACCGAAGCGCTGGGACCGGCCGTTGGCGCCTTGCGGGAGGTCGAAGCCTGGCTGGAACTTCGGCTGGAAGACAGTTCCGGCGACTTCGCCCTCGGCGAGAAGCGCTACGGCGAGTTGCTGCGGCGCGTCTACCGGATCGATCTCGACTGGCGCACGCTCAAGGAGGTGGCCCAGGCAGACCTCGAACGCAATCTCGAACTGCTGCTGGTGACCTGCGCTGCCATCGATCCGGAACTCGCCATGGCGGACTGCGCGGCGCGCGTGCGTGACGACAAGCCCGCGGCGGGCGCTGTCGCGCGGGCCAACGAGCAACTTCCGGAACTCAGGGCGTTCCTGATCGAGGCGGACATCGTGGGCATCCCGAGCGGGGAGGAGGCCTACGTGGCGGAGGCGCCCGCCTACCGGCGCACCAACTCGGCGTACATCGAGATTCCCGGTCCCTATGAGGAAGGATTGCCGGCCGTCTACTACATCGCCGGCCCGGACCCCGAGTGGCCGCCGGAGGTGCAGCTCCAGTACGTGCCCGGGGAGGCGGACCTGCTGAACACGTCCGTGCACGAGGTGTGGCCCGGGCACTTCCTGCACTCGCTGTACAGCAAGCGCTCGGACAACCGGGTCGGCACGGTGCTCCGCAACGGGATGCTGAGCGAAGGCTGGGCGCACTACGCGGAAGAGCTGATGCAGGAGGCCGGACTGGGCGACGGACGGCCGCTGGTGCGCGTGGGCCAGATCCTCGATGCGCTGATGCGCGACGTGCGGTTCCTGTCGTCGATCGGCCTTCACGTGGAGGGGATGAGCGTCGAGACCTCGCGCCGGATGTTCGTGGAGCTGGCCTGGCTCGACCCCGGCAACGCCGAGCAGCAGGCCCTGCGCGGCACCTACGACCCGGGCTATTTCGCGTACACGCTGGGCAAGCTCATCATCGTCAGAATGCGCGAGGACTGGACGGCCGACCGCGGCGGCCGTGCGGCCTGGCGGGCATTCCACGAGACGCTGCTCTCGCACGGCAGTGCCCCGCTGCCGGCGCTGCGCAAGGCCATGATGGGGCCGGAGGATCCGGGGACACTGCTCTAGCCAGTCGAGTGCACGCCCGCATCCTTCAAGGGGCCGGGGGCGCAGGGGCGCAGGCACAGAAGACCGTAGGGACGGGCTTGTCCCGTCCCGTCCCGAAGGCTTGCACGGTCCCACCACGGGCGACGGGGATGGCACGCCAGGCAGCCCCGTGAGCTTGGCCAGGAGCTTGCGCCGTAGGAGTTTCGCGCCAGCGAAACTCCCAACGCGACCGTAAGGTCGCGCCAGGAGCTTGCGTCGTAGGAGTTTCGCGCCAGCGAAACTTCCAACGCGACCGAGAGGTCGCGCCAGGAGCTTGCGCCGTAGGAGTTTCGCGCCAGCGAAACTCCCAACGCGACCGAGAGGTCGCGCCAGGAGCTTGCGCCGTAGGAGTTTCGCGCCAGCGAAACTCCCAACGCGACCGAGAGGTCGCGCCAGGAGCTTGCGCCGTAGGAGTTTCGCGCCAGCGAAACTCCCAACGCGACCGAGAGGTCGCGCGCTAGCGGCCCTTCCAGGAAGGCGCGCGTTTCTCGGCGAATGCGCGCGCGCCTTCCTCGAGGTCTTCGCTGCCGTAGAGCCGGTCCACCGTCGGAAACTGACGTTTCATCACCCGGCTGAGCGCATCCTGTGCGCGCAGGTTCTCGGCTTCGCGAACGACTTCCTTGATGGCCGCGAACACCAATGGCGGGCCGCTTGCGAGCATGCGAGCGAGTTCCCAGGCGCGCTCCAGCAGTTCGCCTGGCTGCAGCACCTCGTTCACGATGCCCCATCGGTGCGCCTCCTCGGCGTCCATGAAGCGCCCGGTCAGGAGCAGCTCCATGGCGACGTGATACGGCATGCGCCTCGGCAGCTTGATGCTGGCGGCATCGGCGATGGTGCCGGCGTTGATCTCCGGCAGGCCGAACTGCGCTGTGGTGGAGGCCAGGATCAGGTCGCAGGAAAGCGCCAGTTCGAAGCCGCCGCCCACCGCGATGCCGTTGACCGCCGCGATCAGCGGTTTGTTCATGCCGGGCAGTTCCTGGATACCGCCGAAGCCGCCGACGCCGTAGTCCCCGTCGACGGGGTCGCCCCCGGCCGCCGCCTTCAAGTCCCAGCCGGCGCTGAAGAATCGGGCCCCGCCACCGGTGACGATGGCAACACGCGCGTCGGGATCATCCCGGAACGCCTTGAAGGTCTCGCCCATGGCGCGGCTGGTGGCGAGATCGATCGCATTGGCCTTGGGTCGGTCGAGGGTGACCTCGAGGATCGCTCCCTCGCGGCGGGTTCTGATCGCATCGCTCATGGTTCTGCCTGCCTCGTCAAAAGCGCCGGTGTCGAGTTCAACGGGGCAGTCCACTGCCCGCGCCGATCTCCCTCGTTCGGATCAGTGCATCGAGCGCCACCGCGCCCTGGGCCCGCGGTCGAATGCCGAGCGGGTTGACGTCGAGCTCCTCCAGCCGATCGGCGTTGTCCACGCCATACCGCGCGATCGCGAGAATCGTGCTGACCGCGGCATCGAGGTCGGCGGGCGGGGCGCCTCGGTAGCCAGCGAGGATCGGCGCGCACTTCAGCCCCGAGAGAGCGTTGCGCACGTCCTCTTCCGTCACGGGCAGCAGCAACGTCACGCCGTCCGCCAGCAGTTCGACGAGGGTGCCGCCGGAGCCGACGGTGAGCATCAGTCCGAGCAGGGGGTCCCGGTGCATGCCGACGATCAGCTCCACGACAGCGCCGGCTTCGTAACGCTCCACGAGCAGTCCTGCCGGAGACTTCCGCTCACCGGCGGCGCGCGTCGGGGTGGCCGAATCGCGCAGCAGATCGAGCAGGGCCGCGGCTACGGCGCGAATCTCGTCCGGCGCGCTGACGTTCAGCTGCACGGCGCCGTGTTCGGTCTTGTGGGAAATACCGATCGCCTTCAACACGACCGGCCCGCCGATGGACTCCGCCAAGGTAACCGCTTCGTCGGCGCTGCCGGCTGTCCCGCCGTCGGGTACCGGGACGCCGGCCGCCGCGAGCCGGGCCTTCGCGGCCGCCTCGTCGAGCAGAACGGGCTCGATGGCCACGACCCGGTCGGGAATCACCGGGCGGGGGGGCGGCGACCGCCACGCGGCGCCGACGGCCGCCGCGCATTCGATCGCCGTCAGCGCTTCGTGTACGCCCGCCAACGGCGCGATGCCGCGTTCGATCAGCTCGGCCGCGGTCTCTTCGGGCAGGTTCTCCGGCAGCGTGGCGACGATGGCGCCGCTGCCGCCGGCGGTGTCGATGGCCCGTTCGAACGCTGTCTGCGCCACTCGCCAGTCATCCGCTCGGCAGCGGTCGCCACGCGGGAAGTCGAGTACCAGGGCCGTCACGTCGAAGGGGCCCCGGGCGAACGCGGTGAAAGTCCCGGTCAGGGCTTCCTCGTCTCCCCAGCTGAAGGTGTGATAGTCGAGAGGATTGGCCACGGCGACGAGGGGATGGACGGTGGCGGCGACCGCGGCGACGTCCTCCGGCGCGAGGCTCGGCAGGCGCAACCCCGTTGCATCGACGGCATCGGCCATCACACTCGCTTCGCCGCCGGAACAGCACATGACGCCGATGCGCGTGCCGTTGAGCGTGCCGTGGACATGCAGCAGCTTCAACGTCTCGAGCAGTTCGGGAATGCTGTCGACCCGGGGGAACCCGAGTCGCCGCAGGAAGGCCTGCGCGCCGGCGTCGGATCCGGCGATGGACGCGGTATGGCTCACGGTCGCGGCACGGCCGCGTTCGGAGCGGCCGGCCTTCATGACGACCACGGGCACGCCGCGCTCGCGCGCCTGCCGCGCCAGCGCTTCGAATCCGGTCACCGAGTCGAACGCCTCGACGTGCAGCCCGAGGGCGCTCACCCGCTCGTCGTCCAGCAGGGCGGCCGCCAGGGCAGAGACGCCGAGCTGTGCCTGGTTGCCCGCCGTGACCATGAAGGCGACCGGCAACGACCGCTGTTGCATCGTCATGCTGACGGCGATGTTCGACGATTGCGTCACGATGGCGACGCCGCGCTCGCTGGCGCCGAGCGGCCGGCCGCCATGCTGGTCCGGCCAAAGCGCCGACCGGTCCAGGAAATTGAGCAGGCCGTAACAGTTCGGACCGATGAGCGGCATCTCCCCGGCCGCGGCCACGAGCGCGCTCTGCAGCGGGTCGCCGTCGTTGGCTTCCCGGAAACCGGACGCGTAGCAGACGGCACCGCCAGCGCCGCGCCCCGCGAGGGCGGCGACCGCGGCGACCGTGGCAGCGCGGTTGACGGCGACGAAGGCGGCGTCGGGGGCGCCGGGAAGGTCCGCGACGGTCCGGTATGCAGGCCGCCCCGCCACCGTCGCGCGCGTCGGATGCACCGGCCAGAGATCCCCGTCGAAGCCCAGTCGGTCGCACTGTCGGATGACCTCGGTCGCGATGTTCCCGCCGAGCACCGCGATGCTGCGCGGCCGCAGGATTCGGGCAAGACGCCGGGCCGAGGGCGGACCGGGGGCGGGCAGGGCAGATCGGTCGGCGCTCTCGTTCACTTTGGGCTTCTGCGCTCAGGCGCCGAGGGGACGCAGCAGGTCGCGTCCGATGATGTGCCTTTGAATCTCCGACGTGCCGTCCCAGATGCGCTCCACCCGGGCGTCCCGCCAGAACCGGGCCAGGGGCAGGTCGCTCATGAGTCCCATGCCGCCGAAGACCTGTATGGCTTCGTCGGTCACGCGCGCGAGCATCTCCGTGGCGTAGAGCTTGGCCGAGGCGATCTGCCGATTCGCGGCAAGCCCCTGGTCGAGGCGCCAGGCGGCGCCGAGGGTCAGCCAATCCGCCGCGTCGATCTCCGTGATCATGTCCGCGAGCTTGAAGGAGACGCCCTGGAAACGGCCGATGGGCTGCCCGAACTGGTGCCGCTCGGCGGCGTGGACGAGGGCGAGATCGAAGGCCCGCCGGGCACGGCCAACGCACATTGCGGCCACCGTGAGACGGGTTCCGTACAGCCACTCGTTGGCGAGGTCGAAGCCGCGGTGCACTTCGCCGAGGACCTGGCCGGCCGGCAGCCGGCAGTCGTCGAACGTGAGGATGCAGTTCTCGTAGCCCCGGTGCGACACGGACTTGTAGCCGGCACGGATCTCGAAACCGGGCGTGCCGCGGTCGACCAGGAAACAGGTGATGCGCTTCTTCGGTCCGTGGGGAGTCGCTTCCTCGCCGGTGGCGACGAAGACGATGACGAAGTCGGCCAGGTCGGCGTGCGAGATGAAGTGCTTGCTGCCGGTCAGGATCCAGTCGCTGCCGTCGCGGCGCGCGGCGCATTGCATGCCGCGCAGGTCGGACCCGGCGGCGGGCTCGGTCATGGCCAGCGCGTCGAAGCGCTCGCCGCGCGCAGCCGGGAGCAGATAGCGCTGCCGCTGCTCCTCGTTGCAGGCCATCAGGATTCCGGACGGCCGACCCCAGAACACGCTGAGCGCCATCGACGGTCGGCCGAGTTCGCGCTCGAGCAGGGTGAACGTCAGGTGATCGAGGCCGCCGCCGCCCATTTCGACGGGCAGGTTCGGGGCGTAGAAACCCAGCTCGATGACCTTCCGCTTGATCTCTTCGCCGAGTTCCCGCGGCACGCTCCCGCTACGCTCGACCTCCTCCTCAAGGGGATAGAGCTCCTTTTCGACGAAGTCGCGGACCGTGTCCACGACCATCTGCTGCTCGGATGTGAGTGCGAAGTCCAGTGTGTCATCCTCTCCGCGGCGGCTCTGGCGGCACCTCGACCAAGCGGCGCGCTTCGCCCAGGCGGCGCGCTGCGTCCTCGGCCAGCGTCCGGCCGGCGCCGATCTCGAAGCGGCTGAGCGCCTGCATGATGGCAATCAGGCAGTCGTCGCGCAATCGCTCCAGCTCCTTGACCGTGCGTCCGCCGGCCTGCTGCCGGGTTCCTTCCGCCATCTTGGCGATCAATTCGTCGGTGAGTTCGGGCGCCTGCAGCCTGGTCCAGGGCAGCTTGAGCGCCGGGCCGAACTGTCGCATGAAGTCGTGCATGCCGGCATCGCCGCCGGCCAGGTGAAACGAGAGGCAGGTGCCCATGAAGGCCCAGCGCAGACCCGGGCCGTAGACGATGGCGGCATCGAGTTCCTCGGTGCTCGCCACATCGTCGTTGACCAGGTGCAGGATCTCGCGCCACAGGGCCTCCTGCAGGCGGTCCGAGAGGAACCCCTCGATCTCGGTGCGCACCTTCAGGGGATGCATGCCGAGATCCCGGTAGAACGCCATGGCGTGCTCGACGCTGTCGGTCGACGTGCGTGCGCCACCGAGCACTTCCACGAGCGGCAGCAGGTAGACCGGATTGAACGGGTGACCGACCACCAACCGTTCCGGATGCCGACAACCGGTTTGCAGCTCGGTCGGCAACAGGCCCGAGGTACTCGAAGCGACGATGACGCGCGCGGCCGTCTCTGCATCGATCCGGGCGTGCAGGGACTGTTTCAGGTCGAGCCGCTCGGGCGCGCTTTCCTGGACGAAGTCGGCGTCCCGGCAAGCG
Source organism: Candidatus Azotimanducaceae bacterium (assembly GCA_965206615.1). Taxonomy (GTDB): domain Bacteria; phylum Pseudomonadota; class Gammaproteobacteria; order Pseudomonadales; family Azotimanducaceae; genus VXNE01. Next base: position 3,468,814 of record CBDBKI010000005.1, on the reverse strand, counting down.
GCTTGCAGCGAGTCGGCGAAGTGCAGGCGTTCGAGGCTGGCGCCCGCATAAAGGCCGAGTTGCCGCAACGCGGGCCAGGCGTTTTCTACCGCGGCCGCGAGCCTTGTCTGCCAACCAGGCGCCGGGTCCCAGGCCACCACATCGAGACCATGGGCCAGCGCCCGCGCCGCCCACCCGGCACCGATGACGCCGGTCCCGACGACGGCCAGGGTGCGGATCGGATCGCGCATCGATGGACCGCGCGGCCGGCGATCAAACGATCGACGACAGGCGGCCCCGGGCGCACGCGGGCACGATCACCCGCGCTTCACCAGACCGAACTTCTCGCGCGTCTCCTCGGGGCCGAGTACGCGCGCGCCCATCAACTCGACGATCTGGCGCACCTGCTCGACCAGTTGCGCGTTGGTGGCAAGGACGCCCCGCCGCAGGTAGAGGTTGTCCTCCAGGCCCACCCGCACATTACCGCCGAGCAGTACGGACTGGGCCGCGAACGGCATCTGGTTACGGCTGATCGCGAATGCCGTCCAGTTGGCGCCGGGGGGCAACAGCTCCGCCCATGCCTTCAGAACGCCGACCTCCGCCGGCGCGCCCCAGGGGATGCCGAAGCAGAGCTGGAAAAGGGGCGGATCGTCGATCAGACCCTCCTCGATCATCTTCAGCGTGAAGCTCAAGTGGCCGGTATCGAAGACCTCGAGTTCCGGCTTCACGCCAAGTTCCTGGATGCGCCGGGCGCCTCGACGGAGCATGTCGGGGGTGGAGACGTAGACCAGGCTGCCTTCGCCGAAGTTATAGGAACCGCAGTCGAGGGAACAGATCTCCGGCAACAGCTCTTCGACGTGGGGCAGGCGGTCGAGCGCGCCGATCAGGTCCGATTCCGCGCCGAACGCGGTCGGGGTCTCGTCGGGGCCGATGAACAGGTCGCCGCCCATCCCGGCGGTCAGGTTGATCACCACGTCGGTGGCCGAGTCCCGGATGCGCGCAACCACTTCCCGGTACAGCGACACGTCGCGGGCGCCCTTGCCGGTGAGCGGGTCGCGGACATGGCAGTGGACGACGGCCGCCCCGGCCTTGGCAGCATCGATGGCGGAGTTGGCGATCTGCTCCGGCGTGACGGGAATGTCGGGGTGCTTGCCGACGGTGTCGCCGGCGCCGGTCACCGCGCAGGTGATGATGACATCGGTGTTCATGGGCTAATCCTCCGGTGCGACGGCTTCAGCGACAAGGCCAACCGACGGGTTCGCCAGTGCCGTGTCGCGCCGATCGTCAGTTGAAACGCGTTCTCAGTCTGACGCCCAGGGTCTGCGGCCGGATCGTGGTGATCCGCTGGTCGGCCTGGGCGGTGTTGATGAAGATCTCGGCCTGCTCGTCGAGCACGTTGGTGGCAAACAGCTCCACTCCCTGGCGCCCGTCGTTGAACACCCAGCCGAGCCGGGCATCCATGGTGGCCGTACGACAGGTCACTCTGCTCCGGCAGGAACCGGGTGACCTCGCGGTCTCCGCCGATGGCGGGTTCGTAGTCCCGCGAGCGCTGGATGTCCGCTGCCTGATTCAGCACGGACAGCGTTCCCGTCCGTCCGCCAACGGGATGTCGACGAAGCCCTCGACCGTGCGCGTGTGGTCTCTGTCCTTGATCGACCCCGCGCTCACATCCGCTCCGGCGCTGAACGCGTCGGGGTCCGGCTTGTTGGCGATGATGCGCACGGCGCCGGAGGGCGCGCTCGCGGCGCCGTGCGTGCCCTGCGGCCCGTTCAGGATCTCGATGCGCTCGATGTCGTAGCGATGCAGGTCCGGCACCTGCCCCCGAAACGTCAGCGGCTGCTCGTCGAAGTGCAGCGTCGCCGTGGCGAGCGCCGTCTTCTGGCATGGGAACGGAAGCGCGGCACCGGAGTTCCGCGAAGAATTCAATCGAGACATCTGCAACCCCTCCACATGAACCCTGTACCGCCGAAGACGTATAGCACGGTCGGTGCTCTCTCAGCCCCACGGACACCCGCCAAACGCGGCGAAAAGCGACGGAAGTGGAGCGTTTTGCGACATCGCCGCGGGGACCGAAGACACAGCCGCGAGCGGCCCAGTGGCGCTCAGTCGGAGTACCGTGTGACGGGCGTCCCCGAGGGCGTTCTCGAGCGGTTCGAGATGCGCCGCAAAACGGCGCCAGGTGTCGATGCCCGATGCGGGTTCCCGGGCTGCCCGGTGATCCGCTCTGGCTGCTCGGCGTTCCGGACGTCCGCATCCTCACGCGCGGCGGCGGGACGGCGCTGACGAAGCCGCGCGCGAGCGGGCGCGCCAGGTACGGTCTTTTGTGGAGTCGCGCCAAGGGAACGAAGTGACCGCCGGTGCAGCTTCCATGAAAGGACGGCGTGGCTGGGCCGGAGGCGCGCCGACCGGCTATGGGGCGCTCAAGACAAGGATCTGCAGCCGCTTCCCGGCGTCGACCACCCGAAGTACTGAAACTTGCCGAACCCCAACTGCAGCAGGTGCACTTGAAGCCTGCGCACTTTGTGCCGTTCCGCCGCCGAATCGGCGGTGAAGTCGATCTCCGTGGCCTTGCCATAGAAGTGGGTCCAGGCCAGCATTGTGTCGACCCACCATGGCACCCTGTGGACGAACAGGAATACGTGCTCGGGCAGGTGGGCAGCCGGATCGCGGTGGTTTCGGAGCAATCGCTCGAGTTCCCGCTCGTCCGCGCCGCGGGCGGAGAGGGCGAGGATGACCGGGCCGGAGCACGGCTCGAGGTCGCGGCACAGGTCCGAGATCATCCGCGTCAGCTGCTCCCACGGCGTTCTGTCCGGACCGATGGCCATGCCGTCCTCGCCGCCCTCGACGCTGATGTGCACCAGGAGCGGATGCCCCTCGAACTGGGGCAGGTGCGCGAATTTTCCAAGGAACTGCATCGTTCGACGAAACTCTTGGAGATCGCCGACGGGGTAGGCGCAGACTCGATAGCCGAAGAGCCTGCCGACGTGGACCAGCGGTGGCGGGCCGCCCGAACCGTTCGACAGCTCAGGGCTGTCCGGCCCGCCCACCGCCAACACTCTGGGTACTGCCTTGTTCATCCTTGGACTCCAGCCAGGGGCGGCAATCGAAAGTACCGGGGCGGGGCGGCCCTGCGTTGCAGGACCTTGCTGTGCTGTTGCATAAATATGCGTACTTCTTGCGTAAAAAACTGCTTGATCGGCGGAACGGACCGGTGTCAAGGTTATGGCCAGTCGGTGAACCGTGTGGAGTGTGTCGTGGTTCGTTTGGCTGGGCATGGACGCGAGAAGTACGTTACGGGAACCCGGTTGGGGACCAGTGACGGTCTGGGCTGGGAAGGGCTGCTGGCGGAACGCTGGCGACATCCCGAAGGCGATCTCGGCGATGTCGAGCCGCGCGAAACGGAAGTCATCGTCCTGCTGCGGGGCCGCCTGCATGTCCAGCGGCGAGGCGATGGCCGGCTGCAGCATTGTGACGCGGTTCCCGGTACGGTCTGGCTGTGTCCCGCGGGGATTCGCGAGGACATGGTCCATCTCTACGGGGATGTCGAGGAAAGCCTCCATCTCTACCTTCCTGCGTCCCCCCTGTCGTCGACAGCCCTTCGGGATCTCGACGTCGACCCGGACAGCGTCGGGTTGCGCTATGAAGGCGGCTTTCGCGATCCGCTGGTGGAGCAGATCGCCTGGGCGATTCGCGCCGAGATGGTCGATGCGGCGCCAGCCGGAAGGATGCGGGCTGAGACCCTTGCCGCGGCGCTTGGAGCGCACCTCCTGCGGCAATACTCGAACCTCGATCCGATGTCGGTCGCGCTGCCGCCTGCCCGAGGTGCACTGGATGGCCGACGCTTGCGACGGGTCACGGAGTTCATTGACGCTCATCTCGGCGAAGACCTCTCCATCGAGGCGCTCGCGAGGCAGGCCTGCCTCAGCCCGTTCCACTTCGCGCGCGCCTTCAAGGCTGCGACGGGGAAGCCACCGCATCGGTTCCTGATTGAACGCCGGATCGAACGTGCCAAGACACTGGTTGCAGGGAGTGGGTGTCCTCTCGCCGCCGTTGCCGACGCGTGCGGATTCTCTTCCCAGGCCCATCTCACGCGGTGGTTCAAGCGGATCGTGGGGACTACGCCCGGGGCGTATCGTGGGGCGTAGGGGCGGGCGCCGGTCTTGAGCCGTTCGATCAGTCCGTCGTTTAACCCGAGCCCAGGTACGTCGCCACCCACCAGGTATGCCCGCCGCACTGACCCTCGGGTTGGGCTGGTCGCCCGCGCCGGGCTTGGCGGCTGATTCGGCACGGGACGGGACGCGCGCGCGGGGCACATGGCCGTTTGACGCGCCCAACAGCCCAAGGAAGACTCCGTCGTCCTCAGCGGTTCGCCCTGCGGGCCGCGACATCGGAAGGGACGCATGAGCCGCTACCCCGAGCAACTCGTTACCGAGCGACTGATCCTGCGACCGCCGACCCCGGACGACGCGCCCGGTGTGCTGGCTGCGGTGACGGCTTCCTACCCCGAACTCCATCGCTGGATGGACTGGGCGAAGTCCCCTTACGGGATCGACGAGGCGCAGGCGTTCTGTGCCGCTGCACGAACCGCGTTCGAGGACGGCGAGGAGTTTGCGACCCTGCTGACGCTGGCCGGACACGGCCGGATCATCGGCAGCGCCGGCCTCATCGCACGGGACATGGCGGTACCGAGTTTCGAGATCGGCTACTGGATTCACACCGCCCATGCCGGCCAGGGCTATGTCACCGAGGCCGCCCACGCCCTGGCCCGATTGGCGTTCGAGGGGCTCGGGAGCCGCCGTGTGGAGATTCGCATGGACGAGAACAACCAGCGCAGCTGGGCCGTTGCGGAGCAGCTCGGCTTCGAGTGGGAGGCTACCCTGAAGTTCCATCGTCGCGACAACCTGGGTCAGTTGGTCGGGACGCGGCTGTACGCCATGTTCGACGACGGGCAGCTCGCGACCGCCCGGGGGTGAACGGCGCCGCCGGCCGTGCTGCGATCGTCCCGGGTTGGTCCGTGGATCGCGCCAGGTTGTCGCACGTGACGACGGGCTCAATCCGATGAAACGCCACATCGACCGCTTCAGCGCCATCCTGCTCGACATGCACGGCACGTTCATGTTCGGGCACGACCGCTTCGGCGACGGCGAGGACTTCCATGCGACGTATCGTCGGCTGGGCGGCGCCCTGCTGGATACGGCGCAGGTCGAGGGAGCGATACGCGCCTGCCTCCGAACCCTGTCCGCCGTGTATGGCGACGCGGCCCGCCACGACGACTGCATCTCGGTGCGGGAGGCGCTGCGCCGCGATCCCGCGGCCGCCCCGTACCCCCGGAGCGAGCGGGCTTTGCTGGAAGAAGTCCTGGCCTGCCACGAACGCGGGCACGTGCCGGCCGAGTACGCCGACTGCCTGCGGACCCTGGCCGGAACCCATCGCCTGGGCTTGGTCAGCAACCTCTTCGCGCGCAAGGACGGTTGGCTCGCGGACCTCGACGAAGCCGGCGTGCTGGATCTGTTCGAGGTGACGGTGTTCTCGTCCGACGCGCGCAGCGTCAAACCGTCGCCGCGGATCTTCTGGAAAGCACTCTCGGGACTCGGGGTCGGACCGGATGGCGTGGTCCACGTGGGATACAGTCTCGAACGCGATGTTGCCGGCGCTCGTGCCGCAGAGCCCGCGAGCGTGTGGATCGGCAACGCCGAGGACGCCCACGGCCACGCGGCAGCTCCTGATGTCGTGATCGAGAGTCTTCTGGATTTGCCTTGCGTGGCTGTGCGGAGCCCGGCTGGCGACGCTTCGACGGAGCCTGGCGGCGCTTGACAGACCGGCGGACTTTGCGTCCCGCAAAACCGCTTGGAGGGTGCACCAGCACCTGGTTCCACGGGAGTTTCGCACCAGCGAAACTCTCAACGCGAACGAAGTTCGCGCGCTAACCCATCCGCATGCCGCCGGAGATCGGAACGGACTGCCCGGTCATCCCGTCCGATTCGCTGCTGGCGAGATAGACCGCCAGGTGGGCGACTTCCTCGCCGGTCACGAAGCGTCCCATCGGCACCCTGGACAGGAGCTGTTGGAGAATCTGCTCGACCGGGACGCCGAGTGCGGCGGCCGTGTCGGGCAGGCCGTCGGTCATGCCCGTCGAGACGAGTCCGGGGCAGATGGCGTTGATGTTGACGCCCCGGGTCGCGGTCTCCAGCGCCGCGCAGCGTGTCAGGCCGACGACCGCGTGCTTCGAGGTGTTGTAGACGGCTTGGTTGGCGCTCTCCCACTTGCCGGCGGTCGACGCGATGTTGACGATCTTGCCCTGGCGCCCGGCGCGGTCCGCCATGTGGCGCACGGCGAGCTGCGTGAGCTGGAAGACGGCGTAGACGTTCACCTTCATGACCTGGTCGAGGTCTGCGAGGTCGTAGTCCACGAAGGGCTTGCCGATGAAGATGCCGGCGTTGTTCACCACGATGTCGATGCCGTCGCGCCAGGCGACGGCGGCCGCGAACATCGCGTCGACGTCCGCCGGGTCGCTCACGTCGGCGCCGTGGCAGCGGACTTCGACGTCTGCCTTCGCGCAGAGGTCGCGCGTTTCGCCGAGCTTGGCGAGGTTGGTCGCGGTCAGGAACAGGTGCGCCCCCTGCGCCGCGAATGCCCGGGCAATGGCCCGTCCGATGCCCCGGCTGGCGCCGGTGATGAGTGCCGTCTTGCCGGCCAGCCTGCCGTCGGCCATTCCGATGCCTCCCTGGTGAGCCGCGCGGATCGAACCGACCCGCCCTGACGACGAGTCTATCGTGCCCGGCGTCGCATCGGCCCGCGGGTCCGACCGCGCCGGTCGCGGGGCCGTTCAGACCGCGTTCATGGCGCTCGTGCCAGTGTGCTCCGGCAGACCTTGAGAAACCCGGAGACCCCACCGATGCACAAGAGACTCAGCCTGGCTTCTGCAGTCGCCGCGGTCGTACTGGCCCTATTCGCCCTGCCGGCGGGTGCGCACCCGCACCGACCTGCCCATCACGGACATGCCGCTCCGTACCCGACGCACGTAGCCTCCCACGTGGACTGGAACCTGTGCTTCGGGTCGCACCGCACGCGTGGCCGACACGGCATCCGCTCGCGACACCTCGACTTCTGCCTCGGGAGCTGGGGGAGGCCGGTCTACGCGGCGCACGGGAGCCATCGCCGTCACCGGCAGCCGGGGCATGGCGCGCGCTGCAGTCATCCCCACCACTGGCGGCATTGACGCGGAGGGCTCGGGGAGGGCGGCTTGGACGGGAACCGCCGCCGGCCGGTCAGGCCTCCGCCAGCGCGTCTTCCCCGAACTGCGTCGCCGCATCGAGGGTCTTCTGCACGTCGTCCCACGTGGTGGTGTGGTTGATGATGCACATGCGTAGCGCAAAGACCCCCTTGAGCGAGGTCGACGAGAAGAACGCCAGTTCGTCCCAGAACACCCGCGCCAGCACGACCCGATTGACCTGTTCGAGCGTCTCTTCGCTGCATGCCGCGTCGCGCGGATTCACGCGGAAGCAGAGGATGCCGAGGGACACCGGTGTCAGCACTTCGAGCAGTGGGCTTTCGTGGGCATAGGCCTCGGCCCGGCGCGCCAGATCCAGCCCCTGCTGCACCGCGTTGCGGAACGCCGCCATGCCGAACGTCTGGACCGACATCCAGATCTTCAGCGCTCGCGCCGAACGGCTCAGCTGCTGTCCGCGGTCGGAGAAATTGGGGTGGTTGCCGCCCCAGATCGTGTCCTGCAGCACGTCGTGGCCGATCGCGAATGCGTTCTCGAGGTGTGCGGTGTCCTTCACCATCAGGGCGCCCGCCTCGTAGGGCTGGAAGAACCACTTGTGCGCGTCCAGTCCGATGGAATCCGCGCGCTTGATGCCCTGCAGCAACTCTCTGCCCTGGTCTGTCACCATTGCGAAGCCGCCGTAGGCGGCATCGACGTGCAGCCAGATGCCCTCGGCCGCGCAGAAGTCGGCCATCGCATCGAGCGGGTCGATCGCACCGCTGCTGGCGGAGCCGGCGTTGGCGCAGATCGCGACCGGGTGGAAACCGTCCGCGCGATCCCGGGCCACGGCACTGGCCAGAGCGTCCACGTCGATGCGGAACCGGTCGTCCGTCGGGATCAGGCGGATGCGCTCCCGGCGGACTCCCGCGATCAGCGCGGCGCGCTTGAAGGCGCTGTGGCTCTGGTCGCTCATGTACACGGTGGCGCGTTCCGGATGGCCGGCGGCTTCCCGCGCGGTCACCAAGGCTTCCACGCTGGCCGACGAACCACCGCTCGTCAGCAGACCGCCAGCGGTGTCCGGGTAGCCGATCCAGTTGCGCATCCAGTCGACCACCACCAGTTCGATCTGACTCGTGCCGCTGGACACCAGCCAGGTGCAGGAGTTGATGTGGAACCCGGCGGCCAGGAAGTCCGCGAGCACGCCCGGCCAGGTCGGCGACGACGGAATGAAGCCGAAGAAACGTGGATGGTCCAGCCGGGCCGCGTACGGCAGCACGTCACGGACGGCCTGTTCGAGCACTTCCTGCGCGGGGCGGCCGTCTTCCGGCGGCGGCTTCAGGAACTGTTCTTCCAGGACCTGGCGGAACTCTCCATCCCCACGCGCCCCCTTGTCCGATGCCGTCTATACGGTCCACCAGCAGTTGCGTGGCGCGTTCGGCCAACTCGACCATGGCGTCCCTGCTCATCCGCAGGCTCCCGTTTGCTTCCGCGTTCGACACAGCACCCCCTTCGCCGCGCAGCAGTCCAATGCGATCATAGCAACGCGTGCGCGGCTCGCGAGTAGTATCGGGAGGAGGGCGGCGATGCGGCGGCGGTGGCGATTGATGACCTCTCTTCGGAACCCGGGAGCGCGTGGAACGCGTGGCGGCGTGTGTTGGGGGGTGCGATGACGGGTGCGCTGCAGGTCCCCGAGCCCCGTGCCGTGCATGAAGTGGTTACCGCGGACGGCTACCCCATTGCCCTGCGCCGCTACGGCAATCCGAACGGTCCCAGGGTCGTCATGAGTCACGGCAACGGCTTCGCGATCGACGCGTACTGGCCGTTCTGGTCGCGCTTTACCGACGACTTCGACGTGTTCGTGCACGACGTAGCGCAGCCACGGCCGGAATCCCGTGGGCGATCCCGACATGCAGACCATTCCGACGCTGGCGGAAGACTTCGATGCCCTGTCCGGCGCCATCGACCGGCGCTTCGGAGCCAGGCGGAAGGTGGGCGTGTTCCACTCGCTCACGGCGCTGACCGCCCTGCAAACGCAGGCCACTCACGAATATGCCGCCCTCGTGCTGTTCGACCCGCCCATGCAGCTTCCCGGCAAGGCGATGAGTGCACTGGAGGAGCTCGGTGCCGGCATGGCGGCGGCCGCGCGCAAACGGCGGGACCGTTTCGCGACGCCGGCCGAGTACGCGGGCCTACTGTCGGAGAAGCCGGCGTTTGCGCGCCTCGGGGCGGACCGGCTGGAGCTCTTTGCGAGGACGACGCTACGTCCCGCGGCCGATGGCGACGGCTACGAACTGGGGTGCCCGCGCGAGCACGAGGCCCGGCTGTGGGATTCCCTCTATCCCTTCGCGCGCACGGTCGACTTCGCCGCGATCGCCTGCCCCGTGAAGGTCATCGGGTCCGATCCCACCGTACCCAATTCCTTTCTGCCGAGCATGCACATGTCGGAGCTGCTTCTTTTTGACTACGACTTCGTGCCCTTGACCACGCATCTGATGCAGTTGGAGGAGCCGGATGCGTGCGCGGATCTGGCGCTCGAGTACCTGGAGAGCCAGGGCTTCGCAGGGCCTTGACCCACGGTATTGGCTCGGGTGTCGTCCGGGACGGGCGACGCCGCATCGAATTCGCGCCCGGTCCCGGCGAGGCTTGTAGGGGACGGGCTTGTCCCGTCCCGTTCTTGCCGCTTGCACGGTTCCGAGACGGGCGACCGCAAGGGTCGCCCCTACACGGGCCGCATCGAATTCGTGCACGGTTCCGGACCGGGCGACGCCGCATCGAATGCTGTGTCCCGCATCGTGGCGAAGACGGTGTCACCCGCGTCGGCGCACACTCGAGCGAGCGCGCGGCCGATTCCCGTACTGCAACCCGTGATGAGAACGACGCTCATGAAACCTCCTGTAGTCTTGTCTCGACGGTACGCGACCCTCGATGCCGCCAGCTAAGACGACGGGGGAAGCTTCATGTAGGCGCGCTTCGGATCTTGTCTCAGGTTCAGGTCGACGCCCGTCTTCCGAAGGCCTTCGAACATGTGCTCTTGAATCGACGGATCCCGCGCGTGATCGACGCCCCACTCCCAGATCTCGTCGGGCGCCGGTTCGCCCTTCGCCGCGCCCTCGACCATCCAAGCGACATACGCCTTCTCGCTGTCGGTGAGAGGCAGGTCGAGCGGCTCTTCGAGCTCGCTCCGGAGCGCCGCTACGAGAAAGGCGTGACTCTCGTAGAATCGCCGCTTCAGACTGACACCGCCGTGATAGGCCCCCCGAACGAGGTGATACTCGTGGCGGATGTCGTGGTCCCAGAGCACCCGATGGAGAAACTCCGTGTTGCTGTGAAGGCCGCCGTCGTCCTTGTCCCCGCACTCGAGGTAGATCTCGAGACCGCTCGACCGGATCGCCTCGGCGTTGTCGCGCACTACGTTCGCCGGGTTGTCCGCCATCCATTTCTCAGGATCGAATGGCGAGCCCCAGGCGGCCTCGAACAGTTCGGTCGGCCCTTGGAATTGGCCGTAGTCTCGGGCAAGCGGGCAGTTCGTGATGTCGGGCAACCACTCGAACGAAGGGTCGCCCGCAGGCATCCACCCGGCAATGGCCGCAAAGCGATCCGGATGTTTGAATCCGATCTTCAGCGTGCCGTAGCCTCCCATCGAGAGACCCGCGAGAACGACTCCTTCGCGATCGGATCGCGTGCCGAAGTTTTTCGCCATCCACTCGGGAAGCTCTTCGGCGAAGAATCGCTCCCAGGCACCGGCATAAAAGCCCCCTGGCTCCGACGAGCAACTGACCAGCACCGCGGGGCAGAGCGTGCCGGCGCGAAACATCTCGTCGATCCAGCGCCCGAACGCTCGCCCGAGCTCAGTCCGGTCGCCCCCGAGGCCGTGGAGCTCGATGAAGAGCGGCAGCGGTTCCCCTTCCGGGTCGAAGCCCGGCGGCAGCACAACTGCTGCGGGAACGCTCGCCCCTATCGTCTTCGATTCGATGTCGACCAGTTTCTGGGTCGAATTTTGCTCAGTCATAGTCAATCTTCCTCTTTGGAATTCTGGGAAAGTTCTGCCGTTCGAATGACCCATGCCAAGTGTGCCCGTGCCACACCACATACCCGGCCAAAACGGGTTGATGAAACGACGTTCCTTACTGATCAATCGTGCCGCCCAGTCAATTCCCCGGCTTGGGACGTTGCCCCGGGGCCCGGTGTGCGATCTCATGGAGGTAGTATCTTCAACCACCAAAATCCTCTATTAACTCTTCCGGCAGTGTCAGAGGAATTTGGCTTGAATCGGTTGGCGAGTGATGTAGCCTTCGGCAATGAGCAATCCCTTCCGATATTTCAAAACCTCGCCCGAGATCATCCGCCTGGCAGTGATGATGTACATCCGCTATCCATCGAATTCGCGCCCGATCCGGCGAGGCTTGTAGGGGACGGGCTTGTCCCGTCCGGTCTCGAATTCATGCACGGCTGCCAGACGGGCGACCGCAAGGGTCGCCCCTACACGGGCCGCATCGAATTCGTGCACGGTTCCGGGACGGGCGACGCCGCATCGAATTCGCGCCCGGTCCCGGCGAGGCTTGTAGGGGACGGGCTTGTCCCGTCCCGTTCTTGCGGCTTGCACGACTTACTGAGGCGCCACTGCCCTTGGGGCGGTTCAGCCACCGCTGCCGGCCGCCCGCAGACGCGCGTCCCGCCGCTCGATGTGCGCCCGCATGCGGTGCTGACGCTCGCGCGTGAGCGGATAGTTCCACAGGAGCGGGAGTGCTACGCACGCGAGTGCGGCGGGGATCACGGAGTACATGCACGCGACCGCCATCTTGGCCATGTCCGTGTTGGCCTCGCTCTGCGGATCGAACCCGAGGTAGGCGACCCCGGCGGTGGCGATGAAGACGCCGAGGGCGGCGGCGCCCTTGTTCACCATGCCCCACAGCGAGAAATAGAGTCCCGTGCGCTGTTCGCGGCTGCGCAGCGTGTCGAGGTCCACGATATCGGCGGCCATGGAGGTCGGCAGGAATACCAGGGCGCCGATCGCGGAGCCCTTGAGCAGCATGATCACGAAGAAGATGGCGAAGTCGTCGGGCCCGAGCAGGGGGATCCACGCGCTCCAGAGGGACAGCCACGCGATGCCGAGGACCACGGTGCGATGCTTGCCGATCTTCTTGGAGATCGCGAACCAGGCCGGGATCGCCAACGTGCTGGATACGTAGTACGCGAGCACGAAGATCGCGTAGCGGTCGAACGGTTCTCCCATCACGCGCTGCACGAAGAAGAAGGACATCGAGGCCGTCATGCTGATGGCCGTGGCGAAGAACACGAAGCAGATCACCAGGCGGCGGAACGGGCCGTTGCGCCAGACGATCTGCAGCCCGCGCCGCCAGGTGACCTGGGGGCTCGCGCTACCGCGCAGGGCCGGCTCGCGCACGAACGCGATGGCGGGCAACGTGAGCACCGGCATGAGCACCAGCACCGCCAGGGCCACGCCGTAGAGCGCGTTCTCGGCGCCGGGCCGCGCCAGGCCGAACGCGATGGCAAGCGGAATGACCAGCGACATCATCGTCCCGCCGTAGCCGAACGCCTCGCGCCAGCCGGTGACCCGCGAGCGCTCGTCGTAGTCCGGTGACAACTCTGCACCCCAGGCGCGGTAGGGCAGGTCGACCAGCGTGAAGGCCAGGTACAGCGCGCTGATCCAGACGAAGAGATACAGGTTGTCGACCGCCGTGCCGCCGACGGCGGACCAGATGCCGAGGGCGACCGGGCTGTCCGGAACGAACAGCATCCACAGTGACAGGAGCATGAGCGGCGTCCCGGCTACCATCCACGGCTTCCTGCGGCCGAAGCGCGTGCGCCAGCGGTCCGAGAGAATGCCGATGAGCGGATCGGTCACCACATCGGTCAGCCGCGACAGGGCAAGCAGGCCACCCACGGCCGCGAGGGACAGGCCGAGGTTCTGGGAATAGAAGGCCGGTATGTACAACGCGATGGGCAGGCCGACCACCGAGGTCGGCAGGTTCACCGCGCCATACAGGGCGATGCGGGTGCGCCCTATGGGTCCGAGTTCGTTCGCTTCGGCCATGTGTTCTCCACGGCGTTCCGGGGCCGGCGATGCCGATAGTATCCCAGGACGGAGGTGCGGATTTGGTACGATCGAGACGGTAACCGAAAAGGGTGGGGAGCGGCATGAGCACGTTGCCGAAGTCCGTCGACGTACGCGACGACACGATGCGCGAGGGGCTGCAGATCGAGAGCCGGGACATCCCGGTGGAGGCGAAGCTGCGGCTGCTCGATGCGCTCGGCGAGACCGGCCTCAAGACCATCTCGATCGGCTCGTTCGTGAGTTCATCGCCCTGCTATCGGCGATTCGGGACACCTGGCCTGGCGTCACGGAATTCGGACTGCATCTGCACAACCAGCGCGGCATGGCCAACATCTGCTATCACGAGGCGCTGCGCTTCGGCGTGACGCGCTGCGACACCTCGCTCGGCGGTCTCGGCGGCTGTCCCTACTGCGGCAACGGGCGCAGCGCCGGTCACGTGCCGACGGAGGATTTCGTCTATCTCTGCCACGAACTCGGCGTGCAGACCGGCCTCGATCTCGACAGGCTCATCGAAGCCGCCGCCATCGCGCAGGAGGTGGTGGGTCACCCGCTGTGGGGCCACGTCTCGAAGGCCGGTCCGCGCCCGCGCGGCGACGCGCTGTTCCCGAAGGACCTGCCGTTCGTCGAGACGCTCGAGGAAGCATCGCACTTCCGCTCGGGCCCGTCCGTCTACGCGCACCAGGTGCGGCCCTGGCGGGAAGACAGCGCGTTGCTGACGGCGGCGGACTGAACCGGCGGGAAAGCGCGTGTGGGGGAGGGCGCCCGGCCGGGATCCTGTCGTTGCGGCACGGTGGCGGAACGGCACGGTCGCGGTTGCGTCAGGCACCCCCGTTCCACATAATACGCCGCCACTCGATGCACCCGTGGCCAAACTGGATAAGGCACTGGTCTACGAAACCAGGGATTACAGGTTCGAATCCTGTCGGGTGCGCCAGATCCGAGCATGCATGCCGGAGCATGCATGCCCACCATGCGGTTCCCGTTGAGCGCGCGGCCAGACAGCCGGCCAGATCCCCGCACGCAACCTCTGGAAGGATACCGGCGCAATGGAGACGATCATCGGCGGCGAACTGATCGGCCCGGGTCTCGAACTCCTGTTGGCCGGCATGGGTGCGGTGTTCTTCTTTCTCGGCCTGCTCGTGGTTCTGACCACCGCGATGTCGCGCTGGGTGGTCGCCGCAGAGGCTCCGTCCGGGCCGGACGATGACGAGGAACTGGCGGCGGCCGTGACCGCGGCGGTCAGACATCACCGCGTCCTGCTTGCCCATCGGAGAAGTTGAATGGGTCGCCCGCTCGGGATCACCGAACTCGTCCTGCGGGACGCGCACCAGAGCCTGCTCGCGACGCGGCTCCGGATCGACGACATGCTGCCCGTGGCGGAGAAGCTCGACCGGGTCGGTTTCTGGTCGATGGAGTCCTGGGGCGGGGCCACCTTCGACGCCTGCATCCGCTATCTCGGTGAGGATCCGTGGGAGCGGATACGCCGCCTCAAGGCCGCCATGCCGAACACGCCGCAGCAGATGCTGCTGCGGGGCCAGAACCTGCTCGGCTACCGGCACTACGCCGACGACGTCGTGGAGAAGTTCGTCGAGCGGGCGGCGGTCAACGGCGTCGACGTGTTTCGGGTGTTCGACGCGATGAACGACCCGCGCAACCTGCGCTCGGCGATCGCGGCGGTCGTGGCCCGCGAGCGCCACGCGCAGGGCACGATCTCCTACACCACGAGCCCCGTACATAGCCTCGACATGTGGGTCGATCTGGCGCGGGTGATCCAGGACATGGGCGCCCACTCGCTCTGCATCAAGGACATGGCCGGGCTGCTGAAGCCCTACGTCGCCTTCGAGCTGGTGTCGCGCCTGAAGGAGACGCTCGAGATCCCGGTGCACATGCAGTCCCACGCGACGACCGGGATGTCCACGGCCACCTACCTCAAGTCCATCGAGGCGGGCATCGACAACGTCGACACCGCCGTCTCCTCGATGAGCATGACCTACGGCCACTCGGCCAGCGAGTCGCTGGTCGCGATTCTCCAGGGCACGGAGCGGGACACGGGGCTCGATCTCCTGGCGCTCGAGGAGATCGCCGCCTACTTTCGGGCGGTGCGCCGGAAGTACGCCCGCTTCGAAGGCAGCCTTCGTGGCGTGGATTCGCGCATCCTGGTCGCCCAGGTGCCCGGCGGCATGCTGACGAATCTCGAGAACCAGCTCCGGGAACAGGGCGCCGCGGACCGCCTGGACGACGTCCTCGAGGAGATCCCGCGCGTCCGCAAGGAGCTGGGATTCATTCCGCTGGTGACGCCGACCTCGCAGATCGTGGGCGCGCAGGCGCTCATCAACGTGCTCTCCGGAACGCGTTATGCGAACGTCACGCGGGAGACCGCGGCGGTGCTCAAGGGCGAATACGGGGCGACGCCAGCGCCAGTCGATACGGATCTGCGACGCCAGGTGCTCGGTGATAGTGAGGCGGTGACCTGCCGCCCGGCCGATCTGCTGGAGCCGGAAGTCGATCGCCTCTCCACAGACCTCGAAGCGGTCGCGAAGGAGAAATCGATCGAGCTGGCCCGGGAAACCATCGACGACGTGCTGACGTACGCGCTCTTCCCCACCATCGGGCTGAAGTTCCTCGAGAACCGCGGGCGGTCGGAGGCCTTCGAGCCCGTCCCCGACGGGACGACCGGGCAGGAGACCGCACCGGCGAGCGGGAACGGCAGGGCGCCGGTGGACCCGGACACGCCGGCGGTCTACCGGGTCACCGTCAACGGCAAGTCGTTCCAGGTGGAGGTGTCGGCCGACGGCGCTCCGCTGGCCGCGGTCCCCGTGGGGCGGGAACCCGCTGGGCAGGAGAACGGGGTCGCTGTCCCGGCGATGCTGGCCGGCAACGTCTTCAGGCTGGTGGCGCAACCCGGCACGCACGTCGAACGCGGCCAGCCGGTGCTCGTGCTGGAGGCCATGAAGATGGAAACGGACGTGGTCGCGCCGCGATCGGGGACGCTCACCCGCTTCCACGTGGAGGCGGGGCAGGCGGTAGCGGCCGGCGATCCCCTGTTCGATCTGGGCTAAGCCACAAGCGTGTCGACCCTTCTCGAACTGGTGCAGTCCTCGGGGCTGTACCTGATGACCCTCGGCCAGGCGGCGATGATCGTCGTCGGCCTGATCCTCCTCTACCTGGCGATCGCGCGCCGGTTCGAGCCGCTCCTGCTCCTGCCGATCGGATTCGGCTGCCTCCTGTCGAACGTGCCGGGGGTCGACATCGCGGTCGGGGACGGCATTCTGCATCTCTTCTATCAGGTCGGCGTGGAAACCGGCGCGTTTCCCCTGCTCGTCTTCCTCGGGATCGGCGCGCTGACCGACTTCGGTCCCATGCTCGCGAGTCCCCGGACGCTCTTGCTGGGCGCGGCCGCGCAGTTCGGCATCTTCGGGACGCTGATCGGGGCGCTGGTTCTCACCGAGGTCGGGATACTGGATCTGAGCCTCCGCGAAGCGGCAGCGATCGCGATCATCGGGGGCGCCGACGGTCCGACCGCTATCTACCTGGCGGGACAGCTCGCGCCGAACCTGTTGGGAGCCATCGCGGTCGCCGCCTACTCCTACATGGCGCTCGTCCCCATCATCCAGCCGCCCATCGCGCGCCTGCTGACGACGGAGCGCGAACGCGCCATCGAGATGACGCAGCAGCGGGATGTGTCGCGTCGCGAACGCATCCTGTTCCCGCTCGTGCTGCTGCTCCTGGTCACGCTGCTGCTGCCGCCGGCGGCCCCCCTGATCGGGATGCTGTGCTTCGGCAACCTGCTGCGGGAGTGCGGGGTCGTGGATCGCCTGGCGACGACGGCGCGGACCGCGCTCATCGACATCGTGACCATCCTGCTCGGCCTCGCGGTCGGCTCCCGGCTGGGCGCCGATCACTTCCTGACCTTCGAGACCCTCGGGATTCTCGTGCTCGGCGCGCTGGCGTTCGCCGTGGGCACGGCGAGCGGCGTCCTGATGGCCAAGGCCATGAACCTCGTCTCGCGGCAGCCGATCAACCCGCTGATCGGTGCCGCGGGCGTGTCGGCGGTGCCCATGGCCGCCCGCGTGGTGAGCCGGATGGGGCAGGAAGCCAATTCGCACAACATCCTGCTGATGCACGCGATGGGGCCGAACGTCGCCGGCGTGATCGGCTCCGCGGCGGCAGCCGGCGTCATGCTGCTGTTCCTGGGGTAGGGGCGAGGGCCGATCTCCCGCCCCCCGGAAAACGCCCAGTCCGCATCCGTGTACAATTTTTGTCACCGCGTTCCTGGAGTTCCGATGCGCCTGCGCGTCCTCGTGACGGCTCTCAGCCTGCTGCTCGTGCCGATGGCCGCCGCGCAGGAAGGGCCCTTCTGGGTGTCGATCGGCAGCTATGGCACGGCGGATGCGGCAGAGGAGGCACGCGCAACGGCGGCCGCGCGGTGGTCGGCGGCCCTGCGCGTCGCGCCCGCCGAGACATCCGCCGGTCCGCTGTACCGCCTCGTCGCGGGTCCCTACGAGGATCGCGCGTCCGCGGTCGCGAGCGTGGGCGACGCCCACGGGGCGGGATTCGTCGACGCGTGGCTCGTGCGGGACGTGCGGCCGGGTGTGGCGCCGCCGGTGGCCGTGGACTCGGAATACGACGACTTTGACGACTTCGACGACCTGGCGTTGGACGCGGAACTGTTGGGACTGGATCTCGGCGGGGACGCGGCGCTCGGCCCGCTCGGCCTCGACGACCTCGACTTCGACTTCTCGGATCTCGATCTGGGCGAGGTGCCGGGCCTGACCGCGCCGATCCAGCGCGATCCCGCGATCAAGCCGACGGAAGAACCTGCGTTCGAGGCGCCGGCCGGCTACGATCTGCACAAGCTCGATCGCGGCTCTCGCGGCCGATGATCCTCAAGGCCGGCAAGTGGCTCGGCAGGGGTTCCTACCGCGCCATCGACACCACCCAGGGCACGCCTTTCACCGTCGACGCTTCCCTTACCGAAGAAGACAAGGGACAGCTGGTCGAAGCGCAGATCGAGGTCGAGGGCCAGCCACAGATCGATCTGACCATCTGGATCGTGCCCGACGAATACGGAGGCTACACGGTCAGGGTGCGTGGCCCCTTCGAGGTCGACGGCACCGCGAAGCTCGAAAGCGCACCGCACCTGGGTCTCCTGTGGTCCGAGGACGGCGCCACCCACGCCGCGTTCACCCTCTTCGCCCTGCGCGACACGTTCGGCCTGCGTGGCTTCGCGCGCAACGACGGGCACGCGGCCACCTGGGAACTCGCGCTGCGGCCGCAATCCGAGGCCGTGGTCGGGGGCAACGTGGTCACCTTCCGCGGCCCGCGCCACGGCCGCTGAACGCGCCCGTCGGGGACGGGTTGTCCCGTCCCCCGGCCGTGCACAGCGTCAAGACGGGCGACGACAAGCGTCGCCCCTACAACGTCCCGTCGTCAGGGCTTGCACGGGCTCGATACGGGCGACGATCAGTCGTTGACCACGATGACCTTGCCGATCACCTTGCGGTCGGCGATGAGCCGGAACGCGTCCGCGGCGGACGACATCGGAACGCGGTGCGATATGTAGGGGTGGATCCGCCCGGAGGCGAGCCAGTCGAGGAGCACGCGCCGGTTGCGCTCGGCCCACGCCGGATCGTTCCGCTCCAGCGCCCCGATCGTGAAGCCGATGGCCTCGGCGTCCTTGATGAGGAGATGGTTGGTCTTGGCCAGTGCCGGGCGTCCGCCCGTGAAGCCCACGATCAGGATGCGGCCGAAGAGGGCGATGCAGCGCATCGACTCGTCGAACACGTCGCCTCCGACGGGGTCGTAGATCACGTCGGCGCCGCGGTTGTCGGTCAGCGCCTGCACCTGCTCGCGGAAACCGTCGGTGTAGTTGATCAGGTGGTCGGCTCCCATGCTGCCGACCACGGCGAGCTTCTCGTCGGTGCTGGCGGTGGCGATGACCCGTGCGCCCATCAGCTTGCCGACGTCGACGGCTGCGAGCCCCACTCCGCCAGCGGCCCCGTGGACCAGCAGGGTCTCCCCGGCCTGAAGCCGTCCCCGCTGCAGGGCGTAGAGCGCGGTGGCGTAGTTGGCGCCGAACGAGGCGGCCTCCGCGAGGTCGACTCCGTCCGGTAGCCTGGTCACGCGGTCGGCGGGGGTCAGCGTCCCCTCTATGCAGCCGCCACCCGCGAGGACCGCGTCTCCGGCCTCGAATCCCGTCACCCCGGGCCCGACTGCCGTGATCCGCCCTGCTGCCTGGCCGCCGACGACGAACGGCAGGTCGGGCTTCACCTGGTACTGGCCGGCCACCATGAGCAGGTCGGTATAGCTGATCCCGCGCACTTCGAGGGCGACGGCTACTTCGCCTTCGCCCGGGCTGCCCGGGTCGTCGACCTCGCGTAGCACCAGGTCGTCGGGAGTCCCGAGCTGCTCGCAGAGTACGGCCTTCATGGGGGTTCCATCGCGATTGTGGCAAGTCATCGATTCTACCGAATCGCGCCGGGAGGGCGACGGGCTCGCGTACCCGCTTGGCGTGCACACGCAATCAGGATGAGAAATACCTTGATGGGGTGTCACCCATGGCAGATCTGAACATGACGATGAAAGCGCTTGGCGAGCTGAATCCCAGATCGTAGGCCGCCACTGTCACCGATTGACCGGCGGCCAGTATCTCCAGTGCCTTCAACAAGCGCGCCTGTTGCTGCCACTTCCCGAAACTCATGCCCGTTTCGGTGTGGAAACGGCGCTGCAAGGTTCGTTCACTTGCACCGACAGCATGCGCCCAGGCCTCGCAGGGTTGTCTGTTCGAGGGGTCGGCACAGAACTCTGCAGCTACTCGACGCGCGCGAGCGTCTGTGGGCATGGGCAGGTGGAGGGGCGCGACGTCTGCGGATCCGATCTCGTCGAGAATCACGGACGCAAGACGCCCCTCCGGGCTGTCCGCACCATACTCGCCTGGAAAGTCCATCGCTCGAATGATCCCCGCTCGCAGGAGTGGGCTGACCTGCACCACAGAGCACTTTTCGGTATCGATCGGCGGGATGTCCGGACCGAACTGCAGGGTCCTCAGCTGGACGGTGCCGGAGATCTTGATGCTGTGCGCGGTGTAAGCGGGTACCCAGACCGCTCGAGTGGGGGGTACCACCCAAATGCCCTGGGCCGTTTCCACCGTAATGACGCCCGTGGCCGCGTAGATCAGCTGACTGACGCGATGATGGTGCGGGCGGACAAGACTACCGGGTTCCCAGTCCGTGGCCGCACCCGAAACCAGTGAGTTCGTTGCGAGGTCGAGCAACGGCGTCGCTTGATGGATGTTTTGGCGGTTTGTCGACATATGTTGTCAATATACGCGGAGATTGCCGGTCCTGTCGATGGCAATGTTCCCGGACCGGATGGATCGACGAAGAGATCCGGAGCCGATTCGACAAACAGCTCAGGAACGACGAGGTGGCCCATGGCTGAAGTAACGGTTCGAGAACTCCATACGTATCCCGTCAAGGGCTGCGGCGGCGGACCCGTCGAGGAATTGGTACTGACGGAACGCGGGATCGAAGGTGACCGCGAATACACTTTCGTAGGCGAAGACGGGTTGCTCGTCGATCAGATAAAAACCCCGATATTGGCATCGGTCAGTGCCGAACTGTCGGGCCGAGGGTTGTTGTTGCGGCATGCCACTCAGGGAATCTACAAGCACAGTCCTCGCCTGGAGGGAGATTCGATTCCGGGCTCCTGGGTCCTTGATCGGTTCGAAGGGATCGATCAGGGAGATGAAATCGCCGAGTGGGTATCGAACATCATCGAAAAGAGCGTCCGTCTGATTCGCGCAGACAAGCCGTGGCGGATCAACTTCCCCGTGCCAAGCCTGAAGCGCGTTCACGGCAAGCCGAAGCAGAAGTTCACTGCGGCTACCGATGTTTCGCTGACCAACCTGGCTTCACTGGAAGCGTTGAACAAGGATCTGGAAGTCCCCATCGGTATAGATCGCTTTCGCCCCAATGTCGTTGTAGACGGTATCGGCGCTTACGAAGAAGACAACATGGAGCTGGTCGGCAACGACGACGTTGAATTGATGCAGGTTACGCCGGCCGAACGATGCGTGATCATCACGACGGATCAGGAGACCGGCGAACGACCGGCCAACAACATCCTCAAGGTCCTGGGCCAGACTCGCCGCAAGACCGAGGATCGATTCGGGAGCGGCCTGTTGTTTGGCAACTACATGAGGGTATCCAGGCCCGGAATATTGTACGTGGGCGACCGTCTGGAATTGCGAGACATGACCGAAAAAGAGAGAGCCGCAGCGGAAGGCTGACGCAGAACAGGCCGGTTCACCCTGGCGCCAGACGGGTCAGGATGACGGCGGGCGCCGCGGCCGGCCGTTCGGAGTCCCGGAGGGCCACGCGGTCCTTGCGGTTCAGTCGTTGACGACCACGACCTTGCCGATCACCTGTCGGTCTGCGATCAGCCGCAGCGCGTCCGGGGCCCTCGACAGCGGGACGCGGTGCGACACGTAGGGATGGATGCGCCCGGAGGCCAGCCAGCCGCGGAGTACCCGGTCGTTCCGTTCCGCCCGCACGGGATCGTCCCGCAGCATGGCGTCGATCCGCAGGCCAATGGCCTCGGCATCCTTGATCAGCAGGTGGTTGGTCTTCGCGAGCGCCGGCCGTCCGCCGGTGAAGCCGAGGATCAGGATGCGACCGAACGGGGCGACACAGCGCATCGACTCGTCGAACACGTCTCCGCCTACCGGGTCGTAGATCACGTCGGCGCCGCGGCCGCCGGTGAGCGCCTTGACTTGCTCGCGGAAACCGTCGGTGTAATTGATGAGGTGGTCCGCGCCGATGCCGCCGACCACGGCGAGCTTCTCGTCCGTGCCGGCCGTGGCGATGATGCGGGCGCCCATGAGCTTGCCGATGTCGACGGCCGCTGTGCCGACGCCGCCGGCGGCGCCGTGGACGAGCAGTGTCTCGCCGGCCTGCAGCCGCCCTCTCTGCAATGCGTAGAGGGCGGTGGCGTAGTTGTTCCGGAACGACGCGGCCGCTTCCAGGTCCGCGCCCGGGTGGAGCGGGGTCACGTCTTCGGCGCGGGTGACGACCCGCTCGACGCACCCCGCATTGGCCAGCACGGCGTCCCCGACCTCGAGACCCGTGACCCCCGAGCCCACTTCGGCGATGCGCCCGGCAGCCTCGCCGCCCAGGACGAACGGCAGATCGGGCTTGTTCTGGTAGCCGCCCGCAATCAGGAGCAGGTCCGCGAAGCTGATTCCGCGCGCTTCGAGGGCGACGCAGACCTCGCCGGCTCCCGGCGGGCCGGGATCCTCGACCTCGCGCACCACCAGGTCGTCCGGGGTCCCGAGCTTCTCGCAGAATACTCCCTTCATCGTCGTGTCGGACTCCTTGCGCAGCGAAGCGCGAAGGTTAGCAGACGCGTTGCGGGCGGACCCATGCAGGCCGGGGATTTCTGGTCGGAGGTGCGGGGACCCAGTATGATCCGCGCGCGGGGCCCCGTAGTTCAATGGATAGAACGATCGCCTCCTAAGCGATAGATGCAGGTTCGATTCCTGCCGGGGCTGCGGGCGCTTTCCCCCTTGGTGCCGCCTGGGGCGGGCGCAGGTGGCGCAGCCAGGAAACCCGAGTTGATGATGGGCGACGGACAGGCCGGCGGTGGGGCCCGGGGCGAGGGCGCAGCACTGCGGCCGGCCCTTGCCGGCGTCACGGCGGTCATACCCGTTCTGGACGATGCCGAGTCGCTTGCGACCCTCCTGGAAGCGCTGGCGGGCTGGGACGGGCTCGAGGTCGTCGTCGTCGATGGCGGCAGCCGGGACGACCCGCAGGCCGTGTGTTTCCGCTTCGGAGTACCGTGCTTGGGGGCCTCGTGCAGTCGCGGGGGCCAGCTGCGGCACGGGGTTGCGGGCACCGGCGACGACTGGCTCTGGCTGTTGCACGCCGATGCCGAGGTCACGAGGGATCTCGCGGCCGCGCTCGCGGAAGCGACGCGGTCGGCTTCCTGGGGGCGTTTCGACGTGCGCCTGTCGGGCGCTGCACCGCTCCTGCGGGTCGTCGGCTTCCTCATGAACTGGCGCTCGCGCCTGACGGGCATCTGCACGGGCGACCAGGGCATCTTCGTCTCGCGTGCACTGCTCGATGCGGTCGGAGGTGTGCCGGATCAACCCCTGATGGAAGACATCGAGCTCTCGAAACGCCTGCGGCGACATGCGCGCCCGTACCGCGTCCCCGTGCGCCTCGGCTCGTCGGCGCGGCGCTGGGAGCGGGCGGGGATCGTGCGGACGGTCGTCTTGATGTGGTGGCTGCGCCTGCGCTACTTCCTCGGTGGGGAGCCCGCCCAACTGTATCGGCGCTACTACGGAAGCGTTGCGGACGCGCCCCGGGACGTCGAGGAGCGACCACGCGTCGCGGTGTTCGCGCGTTCCCCCGAACGCGGCCGCGTCAAGACGCGTCTCGCCGCGGCGCTTGGTGAGACAGGTGCGCTCGACGCACACGTCGAACTGGTGGAGACGACGCTCGCCGCGGTCTCCCGTGGCGGTTTCGACTGTGAGCTGTGGTTCGCCGGCGCCCGCAACGCGGGGCTCGCGGCGTGGTCGGAACGCTTCGATGCGCGACTCGTGGAGCAACCGGAGGCGGATCTCGGGGAGCGGATGCTCGCGGCGTTGCGGGCCGGCGCCCGGGTGGTCGTCGGCACGGACATCCCCGAGATGAGTGCGCAATACGTCGAGACGGCCCTCGACCGCCTGCGGGACGCGGATGTCGTGCTGGGACCCGTCGAGGACGGCGGCTATTGTCTGGTCGGCATGAACGTACCCCACGCGGCGCTGTTTCGCGACGTCGAGTGGGGCGCTCGGGACGTTCTGGAGCGCACGTTGGCGCGGGCCGCGGAGGCGGGGCTGCAGGTGGCCCTGCTCGATGTGCTCTGGGACGTGGACGACATCGACGACCTTGCGCGGTGGCGTGCCGCCGACCCCGTGGCGAAGCGGTGAAGGAGACCTGAATGGCGAGCGCCCTCGACGAAGCGGCCCTGCGCCGGGAACTGGTCGCCCAATACCGGCGGGTCGAAGCGCTGGGCCTGAACGAACTGTCGTCCGGCAACCTGAGCGTCCGGTTCGGCGACCGGATGCTGATCTCGCCGCGGGGAGCATCCGCGGAGACCATCACCGAGGACGGCGTCGTGATGGTCTCGTTCGACCGCCGGGGAGCCGGCGAGGGCCTGCCCTCGTCGGAGTGGCGCATGCACGCGGCCATCTACGAGCGACACGCCGAGGCGGGCGCCGTGGTGCACACGCACTCCGACTACTGCGTCGCGGTGGCGAGCCACGGGAAGCCGCTGCCCGGGTTCCACTACTTGGTCGGGGTGTTCGGAGGCGCCGACGTCCCTTGCGTCCCTTACTCCACGTTCGGCACACGGGCGCTCGCCGACGATGCGGCCGAAGCGCTCACCGACCGCACCGCGTGCCTGCTCGGAAACCACGGGATGATCTGCCGTGGGCCAGACCTGTCGCGTGCGGTCAGGCTGGCGCATCGCCTGGAGATCATGTGCCGTCAGTACGTGCTGGCGCGCCAACTGGGCGAGCCCGGGCGCCTGACGGACGCCCAGTGGGAGGAGTTCTTCGACAAGGTCGGGGAAGACCCGTACGGCATGTAGGGGACGGGCTTGCCCCGTCCCAAGGCGAGTTCCTGCACGGTTCCAGCACGGGCGACCACAAGGGTCGCCCCTACGGCGCCATGCCCTTCTTGCGCAGTTCCGCCAGCGTTTCGTCGGTCTTCTGCAAGTGCTCGAGGCCCATGCCGCGCAGCACGTGGTCCGCCTTGGTGTACTGGATCTTCGTGTACGTGGTGATCTCGACGCGGTTGCCCCAGGGATCGAGAAAATCCATGAAGCGGCCGTCGAGAAACGTGACCCCGAGTTCCTCGAGCCGTTGGCGCGCCAGTCCCTTGTCGTCCACCGCGATCCCGAAGTGGCGGCGCTCGTCGGGCCCCTGCCGACGTCCTTTGGCGAAGTTGATGAACTGGTCGCCGAAATACACGAACGCCGCGCTGTCGCTGCGGCGGGCGATCTCGAAGTCCAGGAACGCGCCGTAGAACTCCAGGGCGGCATCGATGTCACCCACCTCCAGTGCGATGTGGTTGATCCCTACCGCACGGGCTCTGCGCGGTGCTGCCTCATCGTGCATCGCTGCGCCTCCTCTCCCCGCTCGCCGCCAGGGCCTCGGTCAGCCGCCGTCCCGTCTCGAAGCGGTGCAACTGGCGCCGCGGCACGACCCAGGCGGCGCCGAGGAACGCGTATTCCCGCCCGTCGCGCCGCAGGCACTCCCTGCGTGACCTCGTTGAGCACGCGCGCGGCCGCGGTCTCGCCCCAGAACCAGTTCTCCAGGCTGACCGGGTCGGAGTTCCCGCCTGGCCGCGCCGTCATGGATTCGTTGTAGTACGCCTTGAGGTCCTCGGTCGCCATCTTGAGCGCCATGGCGGGCGAGACCTCGGGCAGGGGGTTGTCCGGCGCTTCGCCCCGGGCAAACGCCGCGATGAAATCCGCTACCCGCGCCGGCGCCAGACCGATCGTGTCCGCGGTGGTGCGCAGGCGCCGTCCGATGGCCTCGTCGTACCAGCTGCGCAGCCCTTCCACCTCGGCCCGGAACGCGTCCAGAAGCTCGCCGTCGACATCCAGTTCCGGCGCGGTGGCGGCAAAGCTGACCGGGCATGCGAGCGGTGTCTGCGACGGGGCGCCTGCCGGTTCGTCGTCGGGGAAGTCCTCCAGCACCGGCCCCGCCGGGCGCTCCAGCAACTCGAGGGCGGCCTGCACCACGCGGGTCTGGAACGCCGGGTTGTCGTGCGCGCCGATCGGACGCCCGAGTTCGAACGGCACCCACAGGGCGCGGGGCGGCTGGATGCGCTCGGTGTGCACCCGTATCAGGCTGATCTGAGTGGTGGCGACGCCGGCCTGTTCCAGAAAGTGACCCAGCACGCCAACGGCGCGCGTGCAGGCGGGTCAGACCGGGACGAGCAGGGCGGCATCCACCCCCTCGGCCTGCATGATCTTCGCCAGCTCCCGGGCGCGCGGCTCGAGGGCCAGAGTGTCGCCGATCGCTCCCATGAAGGAGTAGTGGTCCTGCGCCAGTCCGCCAATGACTCCCGCGGCAACCAGTTCGCGCAGCCGGTCGAGCGGAAACACCACGTTCCAGTCCTGCTGAAAGCCGGTGCGGTCGAAGTTGGTGGAGACATGGCTCATCACCAGTTCGTCCGGCGGCGTATCGGCCGGAATCGTCCGGAAATCCAGGGACCCCGGGGAGAACGGCCGGTCGTCCCGCCGATGCAGCCCGGCGGTCGAGATCAACGCGACTTTCCGGTGCGCCAAGGGCGGTCCCGCCACCCAGGGCGCCCCGTCGAACGCGGGACACGGCATGTTCAGAAAGTGTTCCTGCAGCCGGGGCGACATGCGGTCGAGTCGGGCCATCGCCACTTCTCCTGTGGTGCGCTTCCCTTGGCGTCGTGATTCTACTTGTCTGTTCGGCTGCCGGCACCATGGAGCCGGCCCTCGGGGACGGAGTACGATCCCCGGGAAACAACGGACCTGCGCAGGAGAACACCATGGCCGAAGACGCAACCTGGGAAGACCGACTCGAGCACGCGTTCGCCACGTATTCGCGCTTCGTGCCGGATGCCGAGCCGGCGCGCGTGCTCGCCTCCATGGAGCGCCGCATGGGTGCGCTCGGCACGTTTGCCTTCGCGGCGGTGGGCGAAATGTGGGATCGGCCGCAACTCGATCGGCGCGACCGCAGCCTGATGATCATCGCCGTGCTGGCTGCTCAGGCGCGCGACGAGGAACTCGAACTGCACGCCGGGGTCGGGCTGCGTCACGGCCTCGCCCGCACCGAGATCGAGGAGATCAACCTGCACATCGCGGCGTACGCCGGCTTCCCGGCAGCGATGGCGGCGAGCCGGCGCATGGATGCGGCGTTCTGCAAGGCGGAGGGGGTGCAGCGGATCGAGGGGCGTGAGCCGGCCGAGCATCTGTCGGATGCCGAGCGCCTCACGCGGGCGGCGGACGTTCGCGCCTCACTCACCGGCGGACGGGCCGACCCCGACCCGCAGGCGGACCTCGAAGCGTTGCGGGGGTATCTCGGCGGGCTCGGCGACTGGGCCATGAAGTGGGCATTCGGCGAAATCTGGTCCCGGCCCCAGCTCTCGCGCCGCGATCGGTCGCTGGTGGTGATCTCGATTCTCGCCGCCCTCGGGCAGGAAGCCGAACTCGCCTTCCACGTGCCGGCGGGCCTGAATCATGGGCTGAGTCGCGACGAGATCCAGGAGATCATGACGCACCTGTGCCTGTACATCGGGTTCCCGCGGGCCGTGGAGGGGATGCGGGCTGCGATGGAAGTGTTTACGAGAATGGATGCGAAGTAGCCTGCGGCAAGCCGTCGTCAGGGCTCCACCTTCATTCAGGGCTCCACCTTCATCCTGAAGACGATTGGGGCGTCCACCGCACCGCCTGACGCCACCCCTTCGGGCCCCTGCACCTTGCACTGGAGCGGGATCACGGTGTCGGGCAGGGCGTCGAGGGGTGGTGCGTTGTTGGGCAGGGCGTACGCGTCAGCCTGCGATGCGTCCACGTCGTAGCCCAGATCGGCCAGGGCTTCGATCGTGATCGCGCTCAGGGGGTTCACGCCGCTGGTGTGTATACCCGTGGCCATCAGTTCCCGACCCAGCACGGACTGTCGCCAGTGACTGTCGCGGTTGGCGTACGACCCGGTACCGTTCTCGACGGGTACCTTCGCGCCGGGGTAACCCGTTCCGCCGGCAGCGTTGAATGCCGCGATCGCCAGCGCACCGGGGAAGTGGGTGTCCGGCGCTGGATCGATCGGCACGCTGCCGTGACCCAGGGACGGGTTGCGCAGCAGGCCGTGCCGTCTCCACAAGCTGCCGTCGATGCCTAGAACGTGGCCCATCTCGTGCAGGATGACATCCTCCCAGGCGGCGTTGTTCAGGCGGTTGACATCGGCCGTATCGAGCCGCACCAACGCCACTGTAGGCAACAGCGACAGCGGCCGCGTCCGGCAGATCTGGGCGTCGGCGACCGCGCCGCCGGCGCCGTCGATCGAAACCGCCCGCGCGTAGATGCGCAGATCGTCGACGACAGTGTCCAGGGCGGCCTGGCTGCCGACGCCGTAGCAGCCCACGGTCGTGGTGCCCGTGTGGTCGAAGTTGGGCACATCGCCCTCGATGATCTCCATCCAGCGCTCGGCCGCCGCAGCGAAGTTCGCCCTTCGGCTGGAAGGGACGCTGCCGACAAAGACCACGTCGATGTCGAACGAAGGGGTACCCCCCGTGGTCCGCTCGACAATTGCGGAGCGTGCGGTCACGGTGCCGGCGCAGTCCGTTCCGAGGTAGCGGTAGTCCGCTTCGTAGAGCGTCCCCGGCTCGAGGAAGTCCTCAAGGCTCGCCTCGATGGTCACCGAGTGCGCACCCGCCGTGGACTGCGTAACGGTGCGGCAACCGACCGCCCAAGGTCCGAGCGGATTCTTCTGACGTAGCCGGAGTTCGTAGGCCCGAACCTCGTTGGCCGTGAAGGTGTCGGTGAACTCGAACACGAGGAAGTTCCCGTCGATGCTCATGGTGGGTCGCTGCAGCACGGGCGCCTCGACGTCCACGGTGAAACTCCGGTCTGCACTGGCGCCGGACGGATCGCTTGCCGTGACGGTGACGGTTGCGGTGCCCGCGCCCCGAGGGGTGACCCTGACGATGCCTTCGCGGACCGATACACGCGCGACGGCCGAGTTGCTGGATGCGACGCTGAACGCCAGCCGGTCGTTCTCGGGGTCGTCGAAGGCGTTGCCCACGTCGACCACCTCGGTGGCGCCGCCCACGGCGGAGAGCAGGTCGGGGAGGGCCACCTCGGTCTCGATCCTTGGCGGTGAGTTCGGCGTCGTGCCTTCGCCCGAGGGCGACCAGTCGCTGGTCCCCTCCGCGTTGGTCGCCCGTACCTGTACCTCGTAGGTGGTCGCTCGGGCTAGCGCGGAGATATGCGTGTCGAGGCTCGCGCCGGTGTAGGACCATTGCGTGAAACCGCCCGCTCCCTTCCTCCGGTACTGAATGTCGTAGTCGGAGACCGCGGGGCCGGTGTTCACCAGCGGTTGTCGCCCGGGCAGCACCTGCAGGGAGGTCCACCAGTTTCGGTCGGAAATGACTTGCGGCGTTGGTGGTGTCGCCGGTGGCTCGTTTTCGTCGAGCACCGTGACGGAAATCGTCTGGGTCGCGGTGCGCAGTCGCGCTCCTGCGCCGCTGGTGGCTGTCACGGTCACGGCGTAGACGTTGTTGCCGCCAGCGTCGGTCGGCCTTTCGAAGTCCGGGCCGACGACGAAACGCAAGGTGCCGGCGTTCCAGATCGCGAACCGGTCAAGGTTGGCTCCACTGGTGAGGGCGTACCCGGTGACCTCGTCCTCGTCGTCGTCATCCGTTGCGGTCACGGACCCGATGGCGGTCCGGTTCTCCGTGACATCGAAGGCGCTCGGGCTCGAGAAGACGGGGCTCGCAGACGCGTCGGTGACGGTCTCGGCGACGGTTACCGTGACATCGGGTGCGGCGACCCCGGCAAAGTTGCCTCCCCCGACACTGTGCTGGACGGTCGCCGTGTCATCGTCGCTGTCAGCGTCCGTTGCCGCGGTTAGGGTCACGGTCTGGGGGGTGTGCCAGTCGTCGACGGTGAACGTGAGTTGGGACGGGTCCGCTGCAGCCGCGGCACTCGGCGACACCGTGACGTCGACCGTGACGCTGGCGGTAGGTTCGGAGTTCAGCACCAGCGTGTAGCCGTTGGTACCTCCCTCTCGCACGGTCAGGGTGGTGGGCTCCACAATGACGTCGGGCACCGCGGCGAGGACCTCGAGCGGCAGGTTCGCGGATCGCGTGAGCGTGTAGCCGCTGTCGCTTGCGGGCGGGGCAGGAAGCGGTCCGAGGTCGACGGTCACGGGAGCCTTCCCGCCGTCGATGCGCGACACGCCGACAGTAGTGCTCTCGACGCTCCCCTGGAGAATCGTCAGCGTAGTGGCTCCGCCGTCGATGGCGCCGCCGCGCACGCGCAGGCTCAGCCTGATTTCGAACGGTGCTCCCGTATGCACGGTGGCCCGGAGTTGCCCCGCCGCCGGCGCCTGCAGGGAGACCACGAGCGGAAGCGGATCGGTGGGGTTGTCGTCCAGGTCAAGTTCGGTCAGCCCGGTCAGCCCGGCGAAGATGCCGTCCGGCAGCGCCGCGAACTCGTTTTCCGCCAGCCAGAGCTCCTCGAGTGCGACGAGTCCGGAGAAGACATCGGTCGGCAGAGTGGCGTCGAGGTCGTTGCCCTCGAGATCGAGCCACGTCAAACCGGAGAGGCCGGAGAAGAGGCCAGTGGGCAACGTGGCGAATCCGTTGTCCTTGAGCCAGAGCCGGTTCAGGGTAGTAAGGCCGGCAAAGACGGTGCTGGGGAGGGTGCCGTCGAGATCGTTGTCGTCGAGGCCCAAGAACGTCAATGCGGACAGATCGGAGAAGATCCCTGCCGGGAGGGTGTCCAGTGAGTTGCCGGAGAGGTTGAGGTCTTCCAGAGTGGTCAGATCTCGGAAAAGAGCCGCGTCCAGGGAATCGAGTTCGTTGTCGTCCAGCGTTATCCACCGTAGCGCCTTCGAACCGGAGAAGGTGTTCGCGGCCAGGGACGTGAGCGTGTTGTCATGGAGCCACAGCCATTCGAGGGCACCCAGGCCGGAGAGAAGTCCGTCGGGGAGACTTGTCAGGCTGTTGTCATCGAGGAAGAGGGCCTTCAGCGCGGTCAGTCCGACGAAATCGCCGGTGGCCAATTCTGAGACACTCTCCGAACCCACATCGAGGAAGGTGATCTCGGCCAGATGATCCGCGGTGACGTCCGCGCAGGCGGACACGGACGTCCGTGCCACGATGGCGTCGCGGACCTGGGCGGTCCGGTCGCATACATTCGCGGTCTGGTCTCGCACGGCACGACTGCTGAGGGCCGGTGCGGTGTTCTGCGCCGCGTCCCGGATGGGGTGGGGGCCCGTGCCGGCATAGGTGATCGCGACGGCCTCGCCCGCGCTCACCGCGGAGTCGAGCGTCAGCGTGACGGTGCTACCGCTCACCGAAACAGCGGTCACGTCTCGCGGGGTGCCGTCCACGGTGACCGTGAAGTCCTCGGGCGCGGGTTTCGGGGAGACGTCCAGGGACTCCCGGAACGTGAGCACGATCCGGTTGCCGAACGCGTTCAGCGAGGCGAAGTCCGGCGCAACGCCGTCCACCTTGTGGCTCGACTGGTTGGCGCGCCCGGCGTGGGTCAGGTTGGCGTCGACGGTCGTACCGGTCTTCTGAATGGCGCTCCCGCCGGCGTCGAGACCGTTGGCCTGGATGGACGCCCCGTCGGTGTCCTCGTCCGTGGTCGTCACCGTGTACTGGAAGACGAGCAGGGTGCCGGGCGAGCCGCTCGAGTAGCCGGCCATGCGTGTCGCGGCGCCGATGGTCAGGGCGACCTGCGGTGGCCCGGTGACGGTCACGCTCTCGCTGAAGGTGGCCCCGACCTCGATGACGTCGCCGAGCTTGTAGGTGTTGGACTGCCCGGCGGCCGCACTCGAGGAGAAGACGATCCCGGTGACCTTCGGTACGGTCAGCACCGTGACGGCGACGGCGACGGCGCTCGAGCAGTTGTTGGCGGTGTTCTGCTCGCCATGGACGCTGGCTGCGCAGGCGCCGTAGTGGTAGATGCCGCCGCTCGTCGGGGCCGTGACGTCGACGGACTCGGCCACGGTCTCCGAAGCGGCAAGGCCCCTGACGCTGTCCGTCCCCACAAGCGTGTCGCCGGTGCCGATGGTCGCGTCCGAGGAGCGGTAGTACCGCAGGGTCGTCGCGGCGGACGTTCGTGACCCCTGGTTGCGTACGGCAGCACTCAGGCTGAAGGATTCGGCGGTGAAGACGGCGTCGTCCGAGACGGACGGGTTCTCGACGACCAGGTCGGGATTCGCCACGGTGACCGCGACCGCGGCGGAGCAGTTGTTGTCCGTCGCGGTTTCCCGGGCGACCGTTTCGACGCAGGCTCCGAAGTAGTAGGTGCCGTCGGCTGACGGAGCGACCACCGGGAGGGACTCGTTGCTCTCGGCGCCGACGATCAGGGTGCCGACGCGGTCGGTGCCGAGTTCCGTGTCGGTCGTGGAAATCGCGGCATCGTCCGATCGGTAGTAGCGCAGGGTGGTCGCATCCGATGGCCCTGTGCCCTGGTTGCCGACTGTGATACTCACAGTGAGGGACGAACCGCCGAAGGGGCTGCTGTCGTTGATGGCCGGGGAGAGCACCACCAGGTCGGGATTGCCGAGTTCGGTCATGCCGCGGCCGGACAGGGACCAGCCCCCGGCGCCTTCGTCGTTGGCGGCGCGGATCTGCACCTCGTGGCGGGTAGCCGCCATCAGGTCGCCGATGCTGGTCCGGGTGCCGGAAATGGGGGTGTCCAGCACTTCGGTCCAGGTCGCCCCGGAAATGTCGGGCCGGTAGCGATAGTCGTAGTCCTCGATGGCAGGACCATCGTTCTGCGGAACGCTCCAGGACACGTCGAGGCGTGCAGGAGAGGCAGCGGTAACGGTCGGCCTGTCCGGAACTCCGGGCGCTTCGCCTGCCACGTCCTCGATCTCGACGGTGATGGAAATGCGCCCGGTCCCCCCGTGCTCGTCCTCGGCCGTGACGACGACGGAATACTGGTCGATGGCCTCGTGGTTGTAGTCGACGCCGGTGGTGGAACGCAGCTGACCGGAGGATTCGACAATGGAGAAGCTGTCGGCGTCGGCGCCTTCGAGGCCATACGTCAGCGTGGTGTCCTCCTCGTCGGTGGCGGTCACCGGGGCACCGATGTCCCGGTTTGCGGGGGTGTTCTCGGGGACACGGCGTGTGGCGCTCGTGGCCGGGAAGGCGGGATCGGCGTTCGCACCGGTGCTGTGGTAGGAGGAGGCCGACCAGTCGCTGGTACCCTCGTCGTTGCTGGCGCGCACCTGCACTTCGTAGCGTGTCCCGGGAATCAGGTCGCCGATGACGACTTCGGCATCGACGATTGTGGTGTTTCTGACTTCGATCCAGTCCTGCGCAGGGTCGTCCACACGGTACCGGTAGTCGTAGTCGTCGATGGGTGGCCCGGTGTTCGCCGGCGCTGTCCACTGGACGTTCAGGCTGGTGGAGGACGGCGCCGTCAGCCGTGGTTGGGAAGGCGTTACCGGGGCCTCGCCCGACACGTCGGTCACGTGGATCGACACGCCCACGGTGGCGCTGCCGCCCTGGCCGTCGCGGACGCGCACGGTGATGCTGTGGCGGTCCTGCATCTCGTGGTCGTAGTCGACACCGGATCGCGTTCGGATCTGTCCGGTCGTCGCGACGACGTCTAAACTGGCGGCGTCGGTGCCCTCGAGGCTGTACGCGAGGGTGCCCCCGTCACCATCCGTGGCCGTGACCGGCCCGCCGACGTCCTCGCCGGCATCGGTGTTCTCGGCAAACCGGCGGACCGGGGCCGTCTCCCGGAATCGCGGAGCCTGGTTGATCTCGGTGCGTCCGGTCGCGGGAGTCGACCAGCCGCTCGCTCCTTCGGCATTGCGCGCCAGCACCTGCACGTCGTAGTCGGTCGAGGGATCGAGCCCGGTAATCGTGGTGGTGGTGGTCGTGTCGTCGTGAGTCCACGTCTGGAAGGGGCCGCTGGCACTGTACTGGACGTCGTACCCGGAGATGGAGGGACGTCCGCTGTGGGCGGGCACGCTCCAGCCGACCGTCAGGCTGTTCAGCGTGGAGGAGGAGACCGCGGCGACCGGCATTGGCGGTGGTTCCTGCACGTCGGCAACGCGCACCGTCACGGCGACGCTGGCGCGGCCGCCCTGGCCATCGTCGACGCGCAGGGTCACGGCGTGTTCTGCGTCCGCTTCGTGGTCGAGCGCGGCCGCTGTCTCCAGTTGGCCGCTGTTCCGATCGATGGCGAAGCGGCGGGCATCGGGTCCAGCGAGGGTGTACGCGAGCCGGTCGTCATTCGGATCCGTGGCGGTGACGGGGAGGCCGACCGGGATCTCCGCTACGGTGTTCTCCGGCACCTGTCGCACGGGATCCGTCTCGGCAAAGACCGGCACCGCGTTCGGCGCCGTTGTGGCGAACGTCCCGGCCGACCAGGGGCTCGGGCCGTCGGCGTTCACCGCGCGTACCTGGATTTCGTAGCCGGTGTCCGGACGCAGTCCGGGAACGGTTGCCACCGTCGCCTGGTCCTGGTGGTCGACCGGGGCGAAGTCGCGCTGGCCGGCGGCGCGTTGCTGCAGTTCGTAGTGCAGGATCACCGGCCCGGTGTTGTACGACGGCGTCCAGTGCAGGGTGAGACTCGTGGAGGCGATGGCATCCACGGTCACCGATGTGGGCGCCTCCAACTGCACGTCCGAGACCCGCACGCGAAGCAGTCGCTGCGCGGTGCGGGCCCGGCTGCCGGTGCCACCGGTGACCTCGATCGAGACCAGGTACTCGTTGTCGGACGCCGGGTCGGGTGGGTCCAGGCTCTGCAGGTCCGTCGGGCGCTCGAAGTCCGGCGCGTCGATGAACCGCAGCGCACCGTCGTCCGCGTCGATCTCGAAGCGTGCCGCATCGACGCCGTTGGCGATCGCGTAGCCCGTGATCCGGTCGCTGCCATCCGGATCGTTGGCCGTGATCGTCGCCACGGCGTACCGGTTCTCGGGGACCGCGAAACTCGAGGGGCCGCTGAAGGCCGGGACCGTGTTCGTGGTGGGCGTGGATCCGCCCCCGCTGCCCCCGCCACCTCCGCCGCCTCCGCCGCCCCCACCCCCACCTCCACCGCCGGCCGTGCGCCCGCTGGCGCGCCCGGACCACGCGCCCGTACCCTCGGCGTTGGTGGCCCGTACCCGGATCTGGTAGAGGGTGCCGCGCTGCAGGCCGGTGAGCCGGAGGGTGGTCGCCGTGCCGTCGTGTTCCACGTCGACGAACTCGCCCCCGAATTCACGGTACTGCACGTCGTAGTCGACGATCTCGGGACCGGTGTTCTCCGGTGCGGTCCAGCCAACGGTCAGGCGCGTCGAGGTGGCCACGGTGACCGTTGGTGGCGTCGGTGCCGCGGGTGGTTCGTCTACATCGAGGATGGCGACGGTCACGGCGATGCTGGCGGTCTGACCGCTCGCGCCGGCGGCGGTGACCGTCACCGAGTACTCCGCGCGCTCCTCGTGGTCGTAAGAGACGTGCTCCCGTGTGCGAATCTGGCCGCTCGCCGCATCCATGAGGAAAGCGCCGGCATCCGCTCCTTCGAGGCGGTAGCCGGTCGCGCCGGCGGCAACGACCGGGGACCCGGCGGGTATGCCTGGGGCAGCGTTCTCGGGGAGTTCGCGCCGGGTGCTGTCGCCTTCGGCGAAGACCGGTCCGGATGCGGCGGTAGTGCCGCGACCGGGATCGGACCAGTCGCCGGCACCGAAGTCGTTCACCCCCCGCACGCGCACCGTGTAGACGGTCTCCGGGTCCAGGCCGGTGATGGTCGTCTGCGTCTCCGTCCCGCCGTGTTCCCAACTCAGGTAGGCGGTTTCGTCGCCTTGGCGGTATTGCACGTCGTAGCCGACGATCTCGGTCGCGTCGGCCGACGCGGTCCAGGCGACGGTCAGTTCGGTCGCGGTCTCCGTTTCGAC
Organism: Candidatus Azotimanducaceae bacterium; assembly: GCA_965206615.1. Taxonomy (GTDB): domain Bacteria; phylum Pseudomonadota; class Gammaproteobacteria; order Pseudomonadales; family Azotimanducaceae; genus VXNE01. The sequence goes on along the minus strand of CBDBKI010000005.1, from coordinate 3,432,910 downwards.
GGTCGGCGGAGACGGCGCAGCGGGCAACTCCGGCGAACGCCTTCGGAGCAGCCATAACAGCGTACGGAGATCGTCTTCCGATGCCTCGTCAGAGGTCCGCGTCCCCGCACCGTCGGCCGCCGAGGCGGCTTGCCCCTGCATGAACGCCCCAAGGCCAAGCAGCAGCAAGCCTCCGACAAACGCCCGCAGAGTGTGGGCGAGGCCTGGAAGCTCTCGCGGACTCCGCCCGGGCCCTCGATTCGCGTGGCCGGATGGTGGTGCTTGAATGGTCACGCGGCTGCGCGCCTCGGATTGGCGCCGAAACCGCCACGAGAACTCATCGACCGCGAACTCGCCGGCGCATCGTAGGTCTGGGACTACCCCGCAGCAGCACACCGCGGGACGGGCACAGGTCACCCGGGCAGCCGGTCCTGCGCCTCCTGCCGAATGCGCGCCACCATCGCTCGCAGCCCGTTGCCGCGGGTGGGGCTCAGGTGCGCGATGAGGTCGAGTTCGGTGAACAGGGACTCCGTATCGAAGTCGAGGATCTGCTCGGGCGTGCGGTCGTTGCAGGCGGCCAGGACGATGGCGATGAGGCCCCGGACGATGTGGGCGTCGCTGTCGATGGCCAGATGCAGGGTGCCGTGGCCCGTATCGAAGCTCGGCACCAGCCACACGAGGCTCTGGCAGCCGCGCACGAGGCGATCCTCGGTCCTGTCCGCCTCGTCGAGGGCCGGCAGGGCCTTGCCGAGGTCGATGATGAAGCGGTAGCGCTCCTCCCAGTCGTCGAAGAACCGGAAGCTGTCGCGGATTTCGTCCAGATCGGCGGTCACGGTGGCGGCAGGAGCCATGCGGCGCCGCCGGTCAGAAAATCCCGAGGGAGAGCTGCGCCTCCTCGGTCATCATGTCGCGGGACCACGGCGGGTCGAACACCAGGTCGACCTCGACATCGCAGACGAACGGGACGCGGCCGATGCGCCGCTTGACGTCGTCGACGAGGACCGGTCCCATGCCGCAACCGGGGGCGGTCAGCGTCATTTCGATGCGTACGGTGTCGCCGTCGAGTTCGCATCCGTAGACGAGGCCGAGGTCCACGATGTTCACCGGAATCTCGGGATCGTGCACCGAAGCGAGCGCCTCGTGGACCTGGGCGAGGCTCGGCATGCCGTTGTCAGGCGGTTCGAACAGCAGGCTCTCCGGTTCGAACCCGAGCGCGTCCGCGTCCTCGCCCTCGATGCGGGCCATGTTGCCTTCCACAACGACGGTGTAGGTGCCGCCGAGGGCCTGGGTGAGGGTGACGAACGTCCCTGCGGCGATGTCGATGGGCGTGCCCGTCGGGACCAGGCGGGCGGTGACCGGGCGGGAGACGGGGACGATGCGACGTTCCATGGTGGCGACCGCTACTGGGGATTCACTCCCGGATCGAGAAGCTCTCGCCGCAGCCGCACTGGGCGTCCGCGTTCGGGTTGTTGAACTGCAGGGTGGAGTTCAGGCCCTCGACGACGTAGTCGATCTCGGTGCCGCGCACGAGCGGCCAGTGTTCCTCCGCCACCTCGATGCACACGTCCGCGCCGAAGCGGAACGAACGGGCGTCGGGGAGGGCGTCGCGGGCGTAGTCGAGTTCGTACATGTAGCCGTTGCAGCCGCTCTCGGTGACGCCGAGCACGAGGGCCGCGGCGCCCTCCGTGCGCAACTGGCGGCCGACGTGCGCCAGCGCCGCGGGCGTGACCGTGATGCTCTGTGGGTCGTACTCTCGGGCTTCCATGGTGTCCTCCCGCCAAGGGCGAGTTCAGACGAAGGACCGTGCCTTGTGCACGCCGGCGACGAGTCGCTCGACATCTTCCGCCGAATTATACAGGGCGAACGAAGCGCGTACGGTGCCGGGGATTCCGAGGCGCTGCATCAGGGGCATCGCACAGTGATGGCCGGTCCGGACGGCGACGCCCTGGCGGTCGAGCAGGGTCCCGAGGTCGTGCGGGTGGGCGCCATCGATGACGAAGGACAGCACCGGCCCCTTGAGCGGGGACGTTCCGACCACGTGCAGGCCCTCTACCTGGTTCAGGCCGACGGTGGCGGCGTACAGCAGATCGGCCTCGTGGCGCGACATCCCCGCGGCATCGATGCGCTCGAGGTAGTCGATGGCCGCGCCGAGCCCCAGCACGCCGGCGATATTGGGCGTGCCGGCCTCGAACTTGAACGGCAGCGCGGCGAAGGTGGTGCGCTCGATGCGGACTTCTTCGATCATCTCTCCGCCCCCCTGCCAAGGCGGCATGGCCTCGAGCAGCGCCTCCCTGCCGTACAGCACGCCGATGCCGGTCGGGGCGTACATCTTGTGGCCGGAGAACGCGTAGAAGTCGCAGTCGAGATCCTGGACGTCGATCGGGAAGTGCGCCGTGGCCTGCGCGCCGTCGATGACGGTGGCCGCCCCCGCGGCGCGCGCGAGTGCGACGAGGTCGCGCACGGGGTGCACGGTGCCGAGGGCGTTCGAGACATGCCCGAAGGCGGCGATGCGCACGTCGCCCGCGGCGAGCTGACGCTCGAAATCCTCGGCGTCGAGGGCGCCGGCGGGCGTGACCCGTGCGGCGACCAGGGTCGCTCCCGCGCGCTCGCAGGCGAGCTGCCAGGGCACGATGTTGGAGTGGTGTTCCAGTTCCGTCACCAGGACCCGGTCGCCGGGCCGCAGCACGGAGCCCCCGTAGGACTGGGCGACGAGGTTGATGGCTTCCGTGGTGCCGCGGGTCCAGACGATCTCGGTCGGGGCCGCGGCGTTGATGCGTCGCGCGACGGTCTCCCGCGCCGCCTCGAAGGCCGCGGTCGCCGCATCGCTCAGGGAGTGGGCGCCGCGGTGCACGTTGGCGTTGGTGGTTCGGTAGTAGCTGCGCACGGCGTCCAGCACGGCCCGGGGTTTCTGCGTGGTGGCGGCGTTGTCGAGGTAGGCGATGTCGTCCCGGCCCACGATCAGGGGGAAGTCCGCGCGAACCGCCGCGACGTCGAACGTCGTGGCAGCGCTGGCGTGCGGTGCGGCGGGGGAGGTCATGCCGGAATGCCGAGCAGGGCCCGCGCGTCGGCGCCGCAGGGCTCCGAGACGGCTTCGGCGAGGAATCCCGCGATGAGCAGATCCCTGGCCCGGGTCGCGTCCACGCCGCGGGAGCGCAGGTAGAAGAGGGCGTCCGCGTCGATTTCCCCCACGGTCGCGCCGTGGGCGCACTGCACGTCGTCGGCGTAGATGGTCAGTTCGGGCTTCGCGTTGATCTCGGCCGTGGGCGCGAGCAGCAGCGTCTTGGTGGTGAGGGCCGCGTCGGTGCGCTGCGCGCCCGGTGCGACGTGGATACGACCGTTCAGCACCGCCCGCGCCCGGTCGCCGACGACACCGCGGGCGGTCTGCCGGCTGACGCAGTGCGTCGCGTCGTGCTCGATGCCGACCTGGGTGTCGAGATGCGTGCGCGGCGCCAGCCGGTAGGCACAGCGGACGTCGACTTTGGCGCCGCTGCCGCGTAGCGCGACGTGCAGATCGTTCCTGCGCAGAGTCGCCCCCTGGCTGTACTGCGCGAGCCGGTAGGTCGACGCGTCGGAGAGGTGCGCGGCGACGAGTTGGTATTCGACGGACTCCGACGAGGGCTGCAGCCGGACGTGCCGTAGCGTCGCCCCTTGCCCGAGGACGCACTCCACCACGCGGTGCGCCGGCGTCGCCGGTCGCTCGATGAGGGTGGCGGAGGCGTTCGGCTCCACGACTACCAGCACGCGTTCGGTGCCGCCGCCGAGTTCGCCGAGGGCGATCTCCGCCGGCTCGGCGGATGCCGGTACCCGCACGAGCAGGCCGAGGCGCATGGCGATGTCGTTGACTGTGGCCAGGGGATGCCGGACCGGGTCGATGGCGCTGTGCAGGTGGCGTTCGATGCAGGCGCGTTGCCCGGGACCGGCGGCTTCGAAGTCCACCACTTCGGCGCCGGTAGCCTGGACGGGATCGGCGATCCTGCTCGCCGGTCTGGCCTGCGCCTCGTACCAGCGATTCGGATTGGAGTAGCGCCAGGCTTCGCAACGCGGCTCGGGCAACCCCCGTTCGGCGAGCGCGCGGCGGCTGTTCTGGCGGTCGAGCCAGGGCGCGTACGCCGCGACCTGCGCACGGGTCTGCTCGGCGTATGCCTCGGCCGCGGTCATTCCTTTTCTGCGCAGGGTACCCCCTCGCGCTCCCCGGCTGAGGGCTGTCCTTTTGCGAGGGGTACCCCCTCGCGCTCCCCGGCTGAAGGCTGTCCTTTTGCGAGGGGTACCCCCTCGCGCTCCCCGGCTGAAGGCTGTCCTTTTGCGAGGGGTACCCCCTCGCGCTCCCCGGCTGAAGGCTCTGACTCCGTCAGCCACCCGTAGCCCTGGGATTCGAGTTCGAGGGCCAGCGACTTGTCCCCGCTGCGCGCGATGGCGCCGTCCACGAGCACGTGCACGTAGTCGGGCACGATGTAGTCGAGCAGGCGCTGGTAGTGGGTGACGAGGACGACGGCGTTGTCGTCGGACGCGAACGCGTTCACGCCGGCGGCCACCACTCGCATGGCGTCGATGTCGAGCCCGGAGTCGGTCTCGTCGAGCAGGGCGACGGTGGGTTCGAGCAGCAGCATCTGCAGGATCTCGTTGCGTTTCTTCTCGCCGCCGGAGAAACCCTCGTTGACGCCGCGTTTCAGGAAATCGGGATTGAGCTCGAGGCGTTGCGCCGCCGTGCGCGCGTGCCGTATGAACTCGACGGCGGACAACTCCTCGCGCCCGTGGGCCGCGTAGCGGCTGTCGAGCGCCGCCTTCAGGAACTCCATGTTGCTGACGCCCGGGATCTCGACGGGGTACTGGAACGCGAGGAACAGGCCCAGATGCGCGCGCTCCTCGGGTTCGAGCGCGAGGATGTCCACGCCATCGAGACGCACGGCGCCGGCGGTGACTGCATAGCCTGGGCGACCCGCGATGACGTTCGCGAGCGTGCTCTTGCCGGACCCGTTGGGCCCCATGAGCGCATGTATCTCCCCGCGCCCCACGGACAGGTTCACGCCCTTCAGAATGACCTGGCCGCCCGTGTGGACGTGCAGGTTCTCGATTTCCAGCCCCAGGCTCGGCATCGAGATCCGCCGGGTTATCCGACCGCGCCCTCGAGGCTCACCTCGAGGAGCTTGCCCGCCTCGACGGCGAATTCCATCGGGAGTTCCCGAAAGACCTCCCTGCAGAAGCCGTTGACGATCATGGAGACGGCCTTTTCCGGGTCGATGCCGCGCTGCGCGCAGAGGAAGAGCTGATCGTCGCTGACTTTCGAGGTGGTGGCCTCGTGTTCGACGACGGCCGAGGGGTTCTTGCTCTCGATATAGGGGAACGTGTGGGCGCCGCAGCCGTCGCCGATCAGCAGCGAGTCGCAGCGGGTGTGGTTGCGCGCGCCGTGGGCGCCCGGATTCATCCGCACGCGGCCGCGGTAGGCGTTCTGGCTGCGCCCGGCGCTGATGCCCTTGGAGACGATGGTGCTCTTCGTGTTGCGGCCGAGGTGGAGCATCTTGGTGCCCGTGTCGGCCTGCTGACGATTGTTGGTCAGGGCGACCGAGTAGAACTCGCCGATCGAATCGTCGCCGCGCAGCACCACGCTCGGGTATTTCCAGGTGATCGCGGAGCCGGTCTCGACCTGGGTCCAGCTGATCTTCGAGCGGGCGCCGATGCAGGCGCCGCGCTTGGTGACGAAGTTGTAGATGCCGCCGCGGCCCTGCTCGTCGCCGGGATACCAGTTCTGCACCGTCGAGTACTTGATCTCGGCATCGTCGAGCGCCACCAGTTCGACGACCGCCGCGTGCAACTGGTTCTCGTCGCGCATGGGCGCCGTGCAGCCCTCGAGGTAGCTGACGTAGGAGCCCTCCTCGGCGACGATCAGCGTCCGTTCGAACTGGCCCGTGTTCTCCGCGTTGATGCGGAAGTAGGTGGACAGTTCCATCGGGCAGCGCGTGTGTTTGGGGATGTACACGAAGGAGCCGTCGCTGAACACGGCCGAGTTGAGCGCCGCATAGAAGTTGTCGGTGACCGGCACCACGCTGCCGAGGTACTTGCGCACGAGTTCGGGGTGCTCGCGCATGGCCTCCGCGATCGAGCAGAAGATGACGCCGGCTTCGCGCAGGCTCTCCTTGAAGGTCGTTGCGATCGACACGCTGTCGAACACGGCGTCCACGGCGATGCGGGGCTTCTCGACGCCGGCCAGGGCCTCCTGCTCGTGCAGCGGAATGCCGAGCTTGTCGTAGGTGCGCAGGAGTTCCGGGTCGACCTCGTCGAGGGAACCGGGCTTGCTCCGGGGCGCCGAAAAGTAGGAGATGGCCTTGAAGTCGATGGGCGCGAAGCTGACGTGCGCCCAGTTCGGCTCCGGCATGGTCTGCCAGCGCCGGAAGGCGTCGAGACGCCAGTCCGTCATCCAGGCCGGTTCGTCCTTTTTCGCCGAGATGGCGCGCACCACGTCCTCGTCGAGGCCGGGGGGCATGGTCTCGGTCTCGATGTCGGTGACGAAGCCCGCGCTGTAGTCTGTGGCGAGCCGGTCGTGCACCGCCTGGTTGCGGTCGCTCATGGCACCGAATTATACGCAATACCCGAGTAATTTAGTCGGGTATGACTCCGTGTCCGAGGCCCTTCTCCAGCCGGTCCAGGGTGCGCATGGCCGAGAGTCCCTGGGCGAGGCTCGAGTTGGGCTCGCGGCCTTCGCGGATGGCCGCGAAGAACTCCCGGTCGGCCAGTTCGATGCCGTTCGTGGAGGCTGTCACCCCGGCCAGATCGACCTGCTTGCCGTGCCCGTCGAAGAGGTCGTCGTAGTTCGCGACGTAGGTGCCGTGGTCGCAGATGTAGCGGCAGAAGGTGCCGAAGGGACCGTCGTTGTTGAACGACAGCGACAGCGTGCAGATCGCGCCGGTCGCGGACTTCAGGCCGATGGCCATGTCCATCGCGATGCCGAGGTCCGGATGCACGGGGCCCTGCAGGGCCGTCACGTCGACCGCCGGCCCGCCGGTCTGGTATTCGAACAGGTCCACCGTGTGGCAGGCGTGGTGCCAAAGGAGGTGGTCGGTCCAACTGCGCGGCTCGCCTTTGGCGTTGGTGTTGGTGCGGCGAAAGAAATAGGTCTGCACGTCCATCTGCTGGAGCGTCAGTTCGCCCGCGGCGATGCGCCGGTGCAGCCACTGGTGGGAAGGATTGAAGCGGCGTACGTGGTCCACCATGGCGACCACGCCCGTCTCCTCCTGCACGCGCACCAGGGCCTCGGCGTCCGCGAGGCTGTCGGCCATGGGGATCTCGACGAGCACGTGCTTGCCGGCGCGCATGACCGCCGTCGCCTGTGCCGCGTGCATGGGCGTGGGCGTCGCGAGGATGACGGCCTCGACTTCGGGTGTCGCCAGGGCCTCGTCGAGGTCCAGCGTCCAGTGGGGGATGCCCCGCGCCCGGGCGACCGCGCGCGTAGCCTCGGCCACGCCGCCGCAGAGGGTCGCGACCTCGATGCCGTCGATGCGTTGCAGCGCGTCGAGATGCTTGTTGCCGAAGGCCCCTTCGCCGGCCACGCAGATCTTCATTCGACGTACGTCAGTCCCGCTGCTTCGAGCTTCTCGCGCATGCCGTAGATGTCGAGCCCCGTTTCACCGGCCGCGAGGCGGGTCCGCACGTCGGCTTCCCTGCGGACGCGTTCCCGGCTTGCCTGCAGGGTCGCTTCGGCCGTGGCGCGGGGAACGATGCACACGCCGTCGTCGTCGGCGACCACCACGTCCCCGGGCGCTACCGCGCAGCCGGCGCACACGACCGGCACGTTGACGGCCCCGGGCGTCGCCTTCACGGTGCCGCGCGCGGAGATGGCCTTCGACCAGACAGGAAACTCCATCGCGGTGAGATCGGCGACGTCGCGCACGCCGGCGTCGATGACCAGCCCGCGCACCCCGCGCGCCCTGGCCGAGGTGGCCAGCAGGTCGCCGAACATGCCGTCGGAGTTGTCGGCGGACAGCGCCACGACGAGCACGTCGCCGGGTTGGCACAGTTCGATGGCCACGTGCAGCATCCAGTTGTCGCCGGGATGGGCGAGTACGGTGACGGCGCTGGCGCCGATGCGGGCGCCTGGGTAGATGGGACGCACACAGGGCTTGAGCAGACCGACGCGGCCCTGTGCCTCGTGCACCGTGACGACGCCGAAGCTGGCGAGAATATGGATGGTCAGTGGCTCCGCCCGATCGATGTGGCGGACGGCGACGTTGTTCATGTCGGGGTCTCCTTCTTCTGCGCTGCCGGCGTTGTTCAGACCATCGCCTCGCCCGAGAAGAGCATCCGGGCGGTGCGGACCACGCCGGCCTCGACCACTTCTCCGGACGCGCCCAGGGTCATCCGTACCGCGAAACTGCCGCTCGGATGTTCCACGTCGACGAGCTTCGGGTTGCCGTCCGGGACCTCGGCCAGTTGCGCGGCCGGGGCTTCCGGCAGCAGGCATGCGGTGGCGACCGATACGGCGCCGAGTACGCCGATCGAGCGGTGGCAGACGTGGGGAATGAAGGTGCGCGTGGCGACCAGGCCGCCGTGGCGCGGTCGCGACACCAGGCACATCTTCGGCACGGACCGGTCCGCGACATCGCCGAGGCGCATCCGGGGTCCGGCTTCGAGCCGGATGGCTTCGAGGCGTGCCCTGAGCGACCCGTTGGCGTCCAGGGACTCGGGGGACTCCGTGCCGTCGAGTTCGAAGTCGGCGGCCCGAAGCACCACGACCGGCATGCCGTTGTCGACGCAGGTGACAGCCACTCCGTCGATCTCGTCCACCGCGTTGCCCGTGGGCAGGAGTGCGCCGCAACTCGACCCCGCGATGTCGAGATAGTTGCACACGATCGGCGCGGCGGTGCCCGGCACGCCGTCGATGGCGGTGTCGCCGGCGACCTGCACCCGGCCGCCGGATGTCTGCAGGACCAGTCGGCACAGGGCGCCGCTGTTGACCATGTACACGCGCACGTCGGTCTCGCCGGGCGCCGCGGCGACGAGCCCCTTCTCGATCGCGAAGACACCGACGCCGGCGAGCAGGTTGCCGCAGTTCTGGGCGGCGCTCACGGTCTGCCGGGTCGGGTCGACCTGCAAGAAGAGGTAGTCCACGTCGGCCTGCGCGCGGGTGGCCGGGGCGACCACCGCCACCTTGCTGGTGAGCGGGTGTCCGCCACCGATGCCGTCCACCTGCAGCGCGTCCGGTCCGCCCATGATGCGCACGAGCAGAGCGTCCCGCTCGGCCGGGTCCCCCGGCAGGTCCTCCGCCAGGAAACAGGCTCCGCGCGACGTGCCGCCGCGGATCAACGTGCAGGGAACGGACGGCATCACGCGATCGTCAGACGCGGGAACACGCGGCGCGCGTTCTCAGAGAAGATGCGCGCCCGGTCGGCGTCCGAGACCTGCGCCCCGTCGACGTAGCGCTTCGTATCGTCGAAGTGGTACCCGGTGTGGGGATCGATGCCGCGCACCGCGCCGAGCAGTTCCGAGGCGAACAGGACGTTCTGCGCGGGGATGACCTCCAGCAGCAGGTCGATGCCCGGCTGGTGGTAGACGCAGGTGTCGAAGAACACGTTGTCGAGCACCAGTTCCTCGAGCGGCGGCTTGTCCATCGCCTGCACGAGGCCCCGGAAACGGCCCCAGTGGTAGGGCACGGCGCCCCCGCCGTGGGGAATGATGAACCGGATCGTGGGGAAGTCGGCCAGGAGGTCGGAGGTCAGCATCTGCATGAACGCGGTGGTGTCCGCGCCGAGGTAGTGCGAGCCGGTGGTGTGGAAGGCGGGGTTGCAGGCGGCGCTGACGTGCACCATGGCGGGTACGTCGAGTTCGCACATCTTCTCGTAGAAGGGGTACCAGTTGCGGTCGCCCAGCGGGGGGCCCGTCCAGTAACCGCCGGACGGGTCGGGGTTCAGGTTGCAGCCGACGAAACCGTACTCCTCGACGCAGCGGACGAGCGCGTCGACGGAGGCGGTCATGTCGGACCCCGGCGACTGGGGCAGCTGGGCCACGCCGACGAAGTTCTGCGGATAGAGTTCGGTGATGCGGTAGATCAGTTCGTTGCAGTGCTCCGTCCAGTGCCGGGAGGTGTGCGCATTGCCGATGTGGTGGCCCATCCAGCTCGCGCGGGGCGAGAACAGGGTGAGGTCCGTGCCGCGCTCTGCCTGCATGGCGAGCTGCGCGCCCTCCAGGCTGTCGCGGATCTGCTGGTCCGTGATGCCGAGCACCCCCTTGCGTCCGGGCGCCATCGGGTCGCGCTCGAGCTCGGCCTGCTGCGCATCCCGGTACCTGCCCAGTTCCTCCGGCGCGGTTGTATAGTGACCGTGGCAGTCGATGATCATGGGCGCTGGCTCATGGGTGCCTGTCCTGGTTGCGCATCCGCCGTGGCGTCGCGGTGGCGGCGCGACGCTTCGTCCTCAAGGCGGCGGGTAGTGTACGAAATCGGGTTCATCGAGGTGTGCGCGGCGCGGCGCGATGGCCGCTCCGACGGGCGGGCGAGTTAGAATCCCGGCGCGTGGATCCCGACTGGCTGCCCTTTCACCCGAACCCGTCCAGGCCGGCTTATCGACCGCCGCCGGGTGCGGTCGACGCGCACTGTCACGTGTTCGGACCCGAGGCGCGGTTTCCCTTCGCCCTGGAGCGCAAGTACACGCCCTGCGACGCCGGCAAGGACGAACTTCAGGCGCTGCGCGACCACCTGGGCTTCTCGCGCAACGTGATCGTGCAGGCGACGTGCCACGGGGCGGACAACCGGGCACTGGTCGATGCCCTCGCGGACGCGGGCGACCGTGCGCGGGGCGTCGCCACCGTACGCCGGGACGTCTCTACCGCGGAGTTGCAGCGCCTCGATGCGGCCGGCGTGCGCGGTGTGCGCTTCAACTTCGTCAAGCGTCTCGTGGACAAGCTGCCGCACGAAGATCTCCTGGAGATCGCGGCGAGAATCGCACCGCTCGGCTGGCACATCGTCATCTACTTCGAGGCGCAGGAACTCGACGAGATCGAGCATCTCGTCACCACGCTGCCGACGGTGGTGGTGGTCGACCACATGGGCCGTCCCGACGTCAGCCAGCCGGTCGAGGGCGCGGCCTTCCAGCGGTTCGTGCGGCTCCTGGCCGAGCACCCGAACTTCTGGACCAAGGTGAGCTGCCCCGAGCGGTTGTCGCGCTCCCTGTCCATGCGAGGGGTGATGCGAGGGGTGACCCCTCGCGCTCCCCGGGCCCGCGCGACTACGAGGACGTCGTGCCTTTTGCGCGCCATCTCGTCGAGCGCTTTCCCGAGCGCGTGCTCTGGGGCACGGACTGGCCGCACCCGAACATGAAGTCCCACATGCCGGACGACGGCAAGCTGGTCGACTTCATTCCCCGCATCGCGCCGACGGCGGCGTTGCGGCAGGCGTTGCTCGTGGACAATCCGATGCGGCTGTACTGGCCGGATGCGGCGGGTACCTCCGACGCATGATGGAGCCGCGCAGGGCGCCGGCGAGATGCCGGGCCGCCGGCGTGGTGGCCCTTGCCCCGCCCTGCCCAAAGTAGTTACATAACCACATATCGCTCCGGGGCTGCCATGACCATCACCACCGTCACAAGCCGGGAGCTCAATCAGGACATCGGCCATGCGAAAAGGGCGGCCGAGTCCGGCCCCGTCTTCATCACCAACCGGCGCCGACCCACGCATGTGCTGCTCAGCATAGAAGAGTACCGGCGCCTCGCGGGACAGCGCCGCAGTCTCGTGGAGGCTCTGTCCATGCCAGGACTGGCCGACATCGACTTCGAGCCGCCGAAACTGCGCATCGAGACCTCTCAGGCCGATCTGTCCTGATGTTCGTGCTCGACACGAATGTCGTCTCGGAACTGCGCAAGGTCGGCGACGGCAAGGCCGACGCCCGTGTTGCCGCCTGGGTGTCGAGCCAGGATGCCGCGCAGTTGTACATCTCCGCTCTGACTCTCATGGAACTCGAGATCGGTATCCTGCGCATCGAACGGCGGGACCGGCAGCAGGGGGAGCGGCTGCGGACCTGGATGGACCGGCATGTACAGCCCGAATTCCTGGAGCGGACGTTGCCGGTCGACTCCGCGGTTGCCTTGACGTGCGCCCGTCTGCATGTGCCCGACCCGCGTGCGGAGCGGGACGCGCTGATCGCGGCGACCGCCCTCGTGCACGGGATGACAGTGGTCACGGGCAACCGGTCCGATTTCGAAACGACGGGTGTCGCGCTCATCGATCCGTGGAGCGGAACGTGAAGGCGGCCGGAATGCACCTCAAGGGATCATCAGGGAACCCCGTCTACTCCTGGTTGGGCTTGTACCTAATCTAATTGCCCAAGTATAGTTGGCACATGGCTCAAGTCACCGTCTATCTCCCCGCCGATGTCCTCGATGCCGCGCGCAAGTGCGCCGGCCTGGCGAACACCAGCCTGTCGTCCTGGGTGGGCCGGCTCATCCGCGATGCGACGGCAACCGACTGGCCGGGCAGCCTGGTCGATCTGCTGCAACACGGGAGCGGCGACCTCGTCGAGCCCGACGATCCTCCACCGGAGGACGTGAAAGTCTTCGGGTGATGTGGCTGCTCGATACCAGCGTCTGCGTGCTGCTGATCAATCGGTCGGACGAGCGGGTGTCCGCGCGACTGCTCGAGCACGCGCCCCGAGCCGTGCGCCTGTGCAGCGTAGTGAAGGCCGAGTTGTACTTCGGTGCGCAGAACTCGGCGAGGCTGGCCGAGAACCTGCAGCGCGTCGAGACTTTCTGCCGTGCCTTCGAGTCGCTCCCGTTCGACGACGAGGCGGCCCGACACTACGGGATCGTGCGTGCTCAGCTCCGGCGGGAAGGCCGGCCCATCGGCGGCAACGACCTCATGATCGCAGCGATCGCCGTGGCCAACTCGGATGTCCTCGTGACGCGCAACGTGGGTGAGTTCTCCAGGGTGTCCGGCCTCGAGATGGAGTCCTGGTAGTGGGGAGCCGGTCCGGGTCGTCCCGGACTGCGGGCGGCGCGACGGCCTGCGAAAAGCCCTACGCCGGCATCCCCGGAACGGTCGTGTTCGACTCGGACATGGCGCGGCGCGGCTTTCACGCCAACCAGTTCTGCATGTCCCTGATGCGTCCCGAGAACCGTGCGCGGTTCCTTGCCGACGAGGCCGCCTACCTCGACGAGTGGCCGATGAGCGCGGCGCAGAGGGAGGCGTTCCTGCGCCGCGACTACAACGCGCTGCTGCAACTTGGCGTGAACGTCTACTACTTCGGGAAGCTCTTCCTCACGGACGGATGGAGTTTCGAGCAGGGGGCGGCCGCGATGGCCGGGATGCCGCAGCCCGAATACCGGGCGATGATGCTGGCCGGGGGCCGGCGGCCCGGCGGCAGTCGGGCGGGGGAAGAAAGCGGCGATGGCTAGGGTGACCGCCGGCGTCGCCACGTCCCACGTCCCGGCGGTGGGGGCCGCAGCCGACCTTGGCAGGACGGCAGAGGATTACTGGAAGCCGCTCTTCGCCGGCTTCGAGTTCTCGCGCCGCTGGATCGCGGAGCAGCGCCCCGACGTGGTGCTGCTGGTGTACAACGACCATGCGACTGCCTTCGACCTGAACATCGTCCCCACCTTCGCCATCGCCTGCGGCGAGGACTTCGAGATCGCCGACGAGGGCTGGGGGCCGCGGCCGATCCCGAGCGTGAAGGGTGCCCCGGACCTCGCCTGGCACGTCCGCCAGTCCGTCATCGAGGACGGCTTCGATCTTACGTCGGTCGGCAACGTGCCGGTGGACCATGGCCTGACGGTTCCGCTGACGGTGATGTTCGACCGCCCGGACGCCTGGCCCGTGCGGGTCGTTCCGCTCGCCGTGAACGTCATCGTCTACCCGCCGCCCTCGGGGCAGCGGTGTTACGCGCTCGGCAAGTCGATCCGCAGGGCGGTCGAGTCCTTCGAGGAGGACCTGAACGTGCAGGTGTGGGGCACGGGCGGCATGAGCCATCAGTTGCAGGGGCCGCGCGCGGGGCTCATCAACAGCGCGTTCGACGCCCGCTTCCTGGACGGCATGGTGCGTGACCCGGAAGCGCTCGCCCGCATTCCTCACGTCGACTACATCCGCGACGCCGGATCCGAGGCCATCGAACTGGTCATGTGGCTCGTCATGCGCGGCGCCCTCGACGATCGGGTGCGGGAAGTACACCGCCACTACCACGTGCCGGCGTCGAACACGGCGTTCGGTCACCTCATCCTCGAGAACGCTCCGGCGGAGTCGCGCTGACCGTCAGGTCCCCATGACGGAAAAGCGGGCCCGGTCCTCCGCCGCCTGCGCGGAGCGGTCGAGCTTCGAGACGGCGAACATCGTCGCAAACGCGGCGAGGATCGCGTACAGGCCGGGATAGGCCTCCGGGAAGATCGGGCGGTCGTTGCCGAGCACGCCCACCCACACCGCCGGCCCGAGGACCATGAGCACGATGGCCGTGACGAGCCCGACGACTCCGCCGGCGACGGCGCCGCGCGTCGTGAATCCGCGCCAGTAGATCGAGAGCATCAGCAACGGGAAGTTGGTCGACGCGCCGATCGCCAGCGTCAGCGAGACCAGGTAGGCGATGTTCTGCTTCTCGAACAGGACGCCGAGGAACGCGACCCCGACCCCGAGGCCCACTGCCGCGATGCGGGACACGCGCAGTTGCTCCCGCTCGCTGACCGCGCCGCGCCGGATGGCCTTCGCGTAGAGGTCGTGGGAGATGGCGGACACCGACGCCAGGGTGAGGCCCGCGACGACGGCGAGGATCGTGGCGAACGCCACCGCCGCGATGATGCCGAAGAAGACCTCTCCGCCGACCGCCTGGGCGAGGTGGATGCTGACCATGTTCGTACCGCCGATCACCTGCCCGGACGGGTCGAGGTAGGCCGGGTTGTCCTTGACCAGGGCGACCGCGGCGACGCCGATCACGAAGAAGATCGCGAGATTGACGATCGCGATGGCGCCGAGGGCCACCCCCGCGGACAGCCGCGCCGCGGCGGCATCTGGCACCGTGAAGAAGCGCATCAGGATGTGCGGCGACCCGCCCAGGCCGAAGCACAGCGTGATCCCCAGGGACAGCGCGGACAGGGTCGACAGCCCAAGCCCGCCGGGCCGCGTCAGTTAAACGACGAAAGCGAGGACGGGCGTACCGACCAGGAGCACGGCGTACACGGCCATGCCGAGGTTGACGGGACCCGCGAGCGGCAGCGCGAGGAGTTCGGGCCACGCCGGCGTGCCGATCGCCAGGAACAGGAACAGCGCCAGCACGGCCAGTGCGTAGGTCCAGCGCAGTCTCATCGCGGCGGCCCCGGCGCCTGCCCCCGCGCCCGCGCGCGCAACTGCATCGCCACGGTCAGGTGGTAGTTCCTGGCCGTCGTGGTGAGCAGGGGGCGCGCGAGGGCTTCGAGGGCATCCGCCTTGAGTTCCATGGCATCCGTGTCGCCGGGATCCAGCGCCAGCAGGCGGTCGCAGAGCTCCGCGGTCCACTGCGGGTCCGTGGCGAGCGCGGCCGCCGCGCGCTCGCGCAGGACGTCGACACCGCCGGCGAGGTCCGCCACCCGCGACGCCTCTTCGGCCGGGGACAGGGGAAAGAGCGATGTCGGGTTGCCGTCGAACCAGCCGAGATAGCCGTCGAAGATCGAGCGGACCGCCCACGCGACGTTGCCGTAGTACGGCCGGAGGTAGTCGAGGTCGGCGAGTTCCGGTGGCAGGGCGACGACCTCGACGAGCTCGTCCGGCGTCAGGCCCCGGTTCATGCCCGCGATCGTTTGCTCGAAGACCGAGCGGATCCCGTCCCGGTAGTGCGTCAGCACTTCCCGGACGCGCTCGCGACCGAGCACGGGCCGTGTGTGTCCGCCGACGAGATGGGCGGGGTTCTCGGCCAGCATGGCGTCGAGGCTGGCGGCCCACGCCTGCACGTCGCGATAGGCGGTGCCGCGAATCGCGTAGAGGTTGGGCCAGGACTTGTAGAAGTTGTCGCCGGCGAACAGCACTTCGCGTTCCGGATACCAGACGAAAAGCTGGTCGGATGTTTCGCCCGGCGCCGCCACCAGGTCCAGGCGGATGCCGGCGACGTCGATTCGGCGGCGCGGCTCGGTGACGAAGTGGGTCGGTGTGACGCCCGGCCTGGAGGCGGGCCCGCGGAACTCCGGCCGGTAGGCCCGGGCGACGCCGTTGTTGATGCGCTGCGCGGGAGGCAGGAGGCGACCGGCCTGTCGGACGCCGCGCAGGCGCTGCACCGTCAGGCCCGCCTCGGTCCCCCAGCGGGCCTCGTGTCCGAAGTCGGGGCCCGCCCAGATCTCGGGCATCCCGGCCGCCGCGAACACGGAGACGCCGCCGGTGTGGTCCGGGTGCCCGTGGGTGAGCAAGATCGCCGCCACCGGGAGCTCGGTGATCTCGCGGAAGGCGGCCAGGGCGCCGCGCGCGGCGGGCGCGTCGATCTGCGTGTCGACGATCACGACGCCTGTGTCGCCGACGATCATCGAACTCGGCGAGACGCCGAATCCGACGGCGGTATAGACCCCTTCGGCGACCTCGATCACGCCCTGTTCGAACTCGGCGTTGCGCTCCATCAGGAGGCGTTCGGCGTCGGTCCGGGCAGGCGCCCCGGCCCCGTGGGCGGCCACGGACGCCAGAGCGGCCGCCGCCAGAGTCGTGCGCCAGATCTGGCGGAATAGGGGTCTGGTCATGTCAGTCTTTCCTTTCTCAACGGTCATTCCTCGAACGGCAAGCCCGCGTACTGCTCGCCGACCGCCCGCATGTAGGCCTCCGACGTGGCCATGTGCTGCAGTTCCTGCTCCTGGGCGCGCAGGTCGAAAGCCTCCTGCTCGGGAAAGCGGTGCAGCAGCCGGGTCAGCCACCAGGAGAAGCGCGCGGCGCCCCAGACCCGGCGCAGCGCCGTGTCGGAGTAGGACGCCAAAGCGGCTTCGTTGCCGTTGCGGTAGTGGGCGACGAGGGCGCGGGACAGGTAGAAGACGTCCGAGATGGCGAGGTTGAGCCCCTTGGCGCCGGTAGGCGGCACGATGTGGGCGGCATCGCCGGCAAGAAAGAGGCGTCCCCAGGACATGGGTTCGGACACGAAGCTGCGCAGCGGGGCGATGGACTTCTCGATGGACTCGCCGGTGACGATCGCGTCCGCTACGGCCTTCGGATAGCGGGCCTTGAGTTCGGTCCAGAAGCGCGCGTCCGGCCAGTCACGGAGATCGGTGTCCAGCGGGCACTGCACGTAGTAGCGGGACATCGACGGCCCGCGCTGGGAGGCAAGGGCGAAGCCGTGCGGGCTGTTGGCGTAGACCAGCTCCGGCAGCGGCGGCGTTTCCGCCAGGATGCCGAGCCAGCCGAACGGGTAGGTCTTCTCGAACTCCCGGCGCCGTGCCGGCGGGATCGTCTGCCGGGAGACGCCATGGAAACCGTCGCAGCCGGCGATGAAGTCGCAGTCGATGCGGTGCCGCTCGCGGTCCCGCACATAGGTGACGGTCGGATTCCCTCCCTCCACGTCATGCAGCGCCACATTGGCTGCCCGGTCGATGACGGTCCCTCCGGCGGCGTCCCGTGCCTCGTACAGGTCTTCCGTGATGCCCGTCTGGCCATAGGCCATCATCGGCCGGCCGACGAAGCGGGCCGTATCCATCGTCAGCCGATGCGCACCGCCCCAGACGACGTCCGAACCGTCGTGCACGAGGCCTTCGCGATCCATGCGCGCGCCGACGCCGGATTCCCGGAGTACTTCCACGGAGCCCCACTCCAGCACGCCGGCGCGGATGCGCCCGAGCACGTGGTCTCGGGATTGCCGTTCGAGCAGGATCGTCTCGATGCCCTCGAGGTGCAGCCGCTGGGACAGCAAAAGCCCGGCCGGCCCGCCGCCGACGATCACGACCTGCGTGCGGCGATCAGGCATCGGCGTTCGGCCTGCTGCGCGGGGTGCGGAAGGCGCCGCCCGTTCCGATCATGTCGCCGGAACCGGTCGTCGCATCGCCCGGAAAGCGGTCGGTTCCCACTGGCGCAGGGCGACCAGCAGGCAGGTGCCGCTGGCGGCGTCGCCGGCGCGGACCTCGTCGCCCCGGGTGAGGTCGTCGAACGCGTCCATGAGTTCCTCCATCTTCGCGCGCAGGACCGTCGCGGACTCGGCGGAGACCATGCCCCAGGCGAAGCGATGCAGATCCCGTTCCGGGGCGAAGGCGCCGGACAGGAACTCGCTCTGCACCCGGGCCACGAAGTGGCGATGAATCGGTCCGTCGGGCAACCAGGCGAAGTTGCGTGCGACCCGCAGTCGGATGCGGTTCCCCGGCAACAGTTCGATCAGTCCCATCCGGTCGAGTCGGGCGAGGAGCGCGACGAGCTGCGGTACTCCGAGTCGATAGCGTCCCAGGATCTTCTCGAACGACCAGCGGTTCATTGCGCAGACAGCCACGAGCAGCAGCGCCGGATCGTCGACCAGCTCGCGCTCCTGGTCCGTCGTGAGCGACGACACCCGCAGTCGGCGCGCGTCGGCGAGCCGCGCCAGCTCCAGCAGATCGAGCCCCGCCAGGTCGCACACGCTCTCGAGTCGTTCGAGCGACAGCGCGCCGCTTGCGAACAGGCGCTTGACGCTGCTCAACGACAGCTCCAGGTGGTCTCCCACCTGTGCGTATGAGACGCCGTGCGCCTTGAGTGCCTGCTTCAGAGCGTCGACCATGCGTTGCGATTGGACCATGAGGTATCGTCATGCAGTACCGAGAGGGCGGAATACTGGCACTTGTCGGATTGCGGTTGCAAATTCCGGGCCTCGGCAGGACCCTGTGCCGGACCTTGCCGTAGCGAGATTTGCCATGAACCTGCTTGCCTGAACCGCCTTGCCGGTGGCCCTCTGCGGCGGAGGTTGCGCCGCGGCGAGCGCCGCGCAACCCGGCGTCGACCTGTTCGAGCGCCACGAGGTCGTGACCGGCGCCGCGGAGCGCCAGACCGTCCTGCCGGGGTCTTTCACCGGACCGGGGCAGGCGGAACTCGCGGTCGTCCGCGTGCAGACCGCCGGCGAGCGGCGGTTGCAGGTGTACGGGTTTGACGGCGACGGCTGGGCCGCGGTGCGCGAAGCGCGGCTGGACCCCGGGGTACTGTTCGTCGACGTAGCGGGCGCCGGGGGGCGGGACCACCTGATCACGTATCGACACGGCTGAACCGACTCGACGTCGACACGGGGACCGAACAATCGCTGGTGGCACTGGCGCTCGATTTTCACGCCGGAGAGGAGGCCGGCGGTGTCCCGCACCTCGACATCACGCGCGACCTCAACAGCGACGGGCGGGACGACTTCCTGGTCCCCGATGTCGACGGCTTCCGGGTAGCTACCCAACGCGCCGACGGTTCCTTCGTCGACGCGGTGAGGCTCGGTCCCCCGGAGCCGTTCAGGGACGCGACGGCATACGGCGAGACGCGGCGTCACGGGGATGTCGGCGTCACGCCGCAGAACGTCCACTGGTATCTCGGCCGCGTCCACCAGATGGACTACGACCGTGACGGTCGCGCCGATCTGGTCACGCTGTCGTTCGACGGCCGCAGCGTCCTGCGGGCGCGCGGCCGCTACCAAGTGCACTTTGGCCGAACTCTCCCGGGTGGTACCGAGTTCCCGTCCACGCCCGACACCCTCGTCGGGACGCCTGGCGCCGGTATCGGCATGCAGGCGTGGGGCTATGCGTCGCAACGCTACCTGGACTTCGACGGCGACGGCGCTGTGGACATGGCGATGGGTGCGGTGAATACCGGCCTCGGCGGCATGGCGCTGGCGATGATCGGCAACTCCGTCTCGATCGACCTCGCGGTCTATCGGCTGCGGGACGGCCGTTACCCCGAGCGCCCCGATGTGCGGCGCAGGGTCCGCAGCGCCGTGGCCCCGTTCGACAGGCGCGGCGTGCGCTTTCCGACCGTGCTCGTCGGTGACGTGAACGGCGACGGTCGCATGGACCTCGTCACCGGCGAGAAGTGGGAGGAACTCTCCGTCTTCCTGGGCGTTCCAGGGGCGGATCTGCTGGCTTCCGAGCCCGTCAGCGTGCCCGCGGCGGTGCCTGCCGACGAGCGCAACGCCAGGCTGGTCGATCTCGACCGGGACGGCAAACAGGATGTCGTCCTGCACCACCCCTCGGCCACCGGGCCGCACCGGGTGGTCGTGCTGATGGCCAGGTAGAGGGCTGGCGGTGGCCGACCGATCCGTGGCGGCGCGCGGGCTCGAGCAGGACTGCACGGGACTTGCCGCCCGGGCGGGAAATCCGACAAACTGCGAGCCTGCACGCCCCGCCGGTCGTCCCCATGCCCAAGCTCGAACAGATGCCGGAAGAACACGTCTACCAGGCGTATGGCATCTATCTGCTGGCCCCGGAGCACCGCTTCGTCAAGCGCCTCAGGGAGGTCTACGAGCCCTCGTCACACGGGTACAAGACGTGGCAGTCCAGCTTCGTCCTGATGGACTACCTGCAGCACCGACCGCCGCGGAAACGCGCCCGTGTCATGGAAATCGGCTGCGGGTGGGGCGCGGCGGCCGTGTACTGTGCCAAGAGGTTTCGCGCGCGCGCGACCGGCGTGGACGGCGACCGGGACGTGTTCCCCTTTCTCGAGATGCTGGCCGGCCTCAACGACGTGCAGGTGACGGCCCTGCACAAGCGGCTCGAGCGCCTGACCGCAAGACGGCTCGGAGAGGAGGACGTCCTCATCGGCTCCGACATCTGTTTCTGGGACCGTCTCGTGCAGCCCATGACCCTGCTGGTCAACCGCGCCTTGCGCGGCGGCGTGGAACGGGTGGTGATCGCCGACCCGGGCCGGGCGACGTTCTACGAGTTCGCCGAGCGCTGCTCACGCAAGTGGCAGGTCGAGCTCACGGAGTGGTACGCCTCGGATCCGCGCCGGGCCTGCGGCGAGGTGCTGGAGGTGCGCAACCGCCCGGCTTGAGGGCGCGTTATCGGAGCTGGAGCGGCTAGCCCCTTGCGACAGCGTCTCGGTGCGCAGTGTCACTTCCCGTTGTCGAGGGCCTGTCAGGCTTCCGTTTCGCCCGCGAGGAAGGTCCTGAGTTGGTCCGACAGGCTGTGGCAGGCGCCCTGGCGCACGCGGGCGACGATCGGGATCGGCACCACCAGGGCGGGAATGAAGCTGGTTCCCACGGCTTCGGACCGCACGCGGCCCACGTTGATGCCGTGGTGCACGTCCCATACCGACGCCTCGTAGGCGGAGTCGTTCTCCCAGGTGAGGAAACCGAAACAGGCAGGGATGCCGCCGCTCACCATGGTGCAGTTGACCGTCCCGGACTCGCTCGTCCGCTGCGTCGTGCCCTCGATCCAGACCAGGTAGCGCACGCCGATCTCCTCGATGCGCTCGGCGAGCAGCGGCTGCGCGACCACCTTGGAGAAGTCGTCGACGTCCAGCGGTGCCGTGCGCGGCTCGAACCACGGGAACGTCGCATCGACGAACTCGCGCTCGGACATCACGCCGAAGTCGTCGTTGCCGCCCGCCACCGCGCGGCTCACGCAGTCGACGAAACCGGATTCGGTCTCGCCGCGCGTCTTGTGCTTCCGCCCGAGGATGACGATCGAGTCGTCCACGCCGATACCGGTGTTCGCCTCCCGTACCTCCTGGACGGTGGCCGTGACGCAGCCGGGGAGCAGCGCCAGCGCCGCGCAGGCCAGCAGGACGCTCCAGGCACGGGTCCGCGCCGGGCGCATCAGCCGCGGGCCGCCGCTGCCCGTGCGGCGAGTTCGCGAATCTCGGGAGCCCGCGGGAAGTAGAAGGCGAAGTGCGCGGCAGCGTCGCGCAGGGCCCAGATCGTCGCCTCGTTGAGCCCCGGTGCGTTCGAGGACTCCATGAAGCCGAAGTTGCGCGAGTTGCTCTTGCCGTATGCCGGCAGGGGCCAGCTCGCAAGGAGTTCGCCCCCGGGCGCGTAGACGTCGATCTTGTACTTGATCCAGATCTCGAAGAAGTCGCTGCGGGTCTGGGAGGGTGTGGAGAACTGCAGCTCTTCGACCATTGGCACGATGATCGCGTCGACCCCGAGATCGGTCGCGTCGATGGACTCTACGCGTTGCGTGCGGGCGAACATCGCGTCGAACACGCGCTCGAACACCGGAACTTGAGTCGAGCCGAGTTCGATACGGAACTTGCCGAGGTCCTTGAGGTCTTCCTCGTGGACGTAGTCCGTCAGCGAGGCGTCGAAATGCACTCCCATGTGGATGGGGAGCGGTTCGACCAGCGGCGTCGGCACCGTGGTCTCAACCAGCACGTTGGCACCGCCGCACCCGCCCAGGGCGAGGCTCGCGGTCAGGATCGCTGTCGAAAGCGGCGTTCGCATCGTCCTCCCCTGACTACGCCTCACTGTGCAGCCAATCCGGGTACCGGTCAAGTCGCCAGGAGGCCGGCGCGGGCGCGGGTGAACGTGCCGGCCAACTGGCGGGCGCGGCGAGGGCGATGAGCTGATGCCCGAAGCAGATTCCCACGGTGCGCTGATAACAGGACGGGGGAGGGTGATTGCCTGACGCGGGGCGTCCGCCTGGAGCGGCGACGGCAAGCTGGCGGGGCGTCCGTGGGAAGCGACGCGGTGGAACGCGTTGGCCTCGCCTCAAGCATCCCGCACAGCCCGCCGGTCACCGCGGGCAGGGCGAAAGTGACTGTAGCGTGCACGAAAAAGCAACGGGAAGCAACCAAACGCAATAAAAAGAATCTATTTGGAAAAGAGCGGCTGGTGGCAGCCCGGCTGCGCTTGCGGAGCGGTCCGCCGCGCCGGCGCGCGCTACTCGAGCACGTCGACTCCGAGCCCCACGAAAGTGCCGTTGTTGCGGTAGGTCAGCTCGCGCATGAGGGCGGCGAACCGGTAGGCGGACTGCTGTTGCCTGGGTGCTGCCTGAAAGATCACGGGGAAGCCCACCGCGTGGATGCGCACGCGTCGCACGCCCTCCTCGTCGGCTCGATTGATCCGGTCGACGGTGTCCACGACCTCCTCGATCGACTGCCCGCTGAAGTCGTCGCCGAACACGTAGATGCTGATCTTCCTGTCCGGCGACCAGAACGTCGTGATGGCCTTCTCGATGCCCTCCACCGGGCTCGAGTTGCTGAACGGCGCCCAGGTCTCGAGCCGGCGCATGATCGCCTCGCGGCGGACGGACGAGTCCGGGATCCAGCGGTCCCGGAAGTTGGCGAACATGTAGTCGCCCATGTCGTTCATCACCTGGATGCCTTTCACGTCGGGATAGATGCTGAGGGTCTCGTCCACCTTGCGCACGACGGACCCCCAGGCGAAGCGCTGCATGCTGCCGGACGTGTCGATGACGAAGATGATGTACTCGGAGTCGACGGTGATGCCGCCCACGACGTTGTCGCTGCGTTCGAAGCCCGCGCCGAGGAGCCGGCTCATCTCTTCGGTCAGGGTCTGCCGGGCCGCGGCCAGCCGGCTGCGCGCGACGGCCTGGGTGTCGGCCTCCTCGGTCGTGGCTGCGAATTGGCCGAGTATCTCGGAGAGTTCGCGACGGGACTTCGCGAGTTCGCGCCGGTCCTCCTCGAACTGCCGCTGCTCGTCGGACATCTGCCGCTCCAGGATCTCGATCTCGCCGCGTATCTGGTGGGCGGCGTCGCGCCTGTCGGCGACCTGGCCGTCGAGATCGAGATCCACGAGTTCGAGGGCGAGGGGCTCGACGGTCTTGGTGATGATCAGCAGGAGCACGATGGCGCCGAAGCCGCAGCAGATGACGTCCAGGAACGACAGGCTGAACTCCTCGATCTCGCGTCTGGTCCGGGTCTTCACGGCCAGTCCTCCGAGGGAGACATGTACACGCCCCCCGTGTTCTGGGCGAGTGACCAGTAGGCCGCCGGCGCCAGCGGATCGCCTTCCATCGGGAACATGATGACGTTGACGGGCACCGCGGCGGGCAGGCGCTTGAGCGCGTCCCCGTAGTAGGACATGCGTTCGCGTCCGGTGACCGTTGGGCGGCGTGGCGCGGCGGTGCCCTGGGTGGGCAGGCTGTCCACGATGAGGAAGACGTTGTCCGGCAGGGGTTCCATTGCCCCGATCGCGACGAACAGGTTCTCGAGGCTCGTTCCACCGGCGGGTGGCGTCTCGCCGAGGGCTTCGATGGCCTCGGCCATGACACTGGCGTCGGTCGTGGCGTGCCACGCCTGCGAAGGC
The DNA here is from genome assembly GCA_965206615.1 of Candidatus Azotimanducaceae bacterium. Classification (GTDB taxonomy): domain Bacteria; phylum Pseudomonadota; class Gammaproteobacteria; order Pseudomonadales; family Azotimanducaceae; genus VXNE01. The sequence continues at coordinate 3,408,837 of CBDBKI010000005.1, read as the reverse complement.
AGCGCGGACTCGACCGCCGTATTGAAGCGGACGATCTGGAACTGGCTGTCGATGGGAATCTGCGCGGCCAGCCACTCGACCGTGCGCACGGCGCGCTGCCACTTGGGCGCCTGCACCTGCCGCTCACGCGGCATGTTGCGGCGCCGGATGACGTTCACGATGCTGCCATCGAGCATGCTCGCCGACGCGTCCAGGGCGATCAGGATGTGCGACCCGCCGACGAACAGGCCCGTGAGGTACTGGCGGTCTCCCTCACCCTCGACGAAGATGGCCGACCTGCCGGCGTTCTCCTCCTCGATGGCCTTGAGCCGTTCGACTTCCTCCTCGCGGGTCTCGACGTCCGTCTGCAGTTCTTCGAGGCTCTCGCGCCGCGCGATGGTGACGGCCTCGAGTTCGTCGAGTTCGTCGCGCTTGCGCTCGACGTCCTCGGTGATGGCGAGGCGGGCTCGACGCGCTTCGTCGATCCGCCGTTTGAGCTCCTCGATGCGTTCCTGCAGCTCGACGAGGTTCGGCCGCCCGGTGTCGATCTCGTAGTCGAGCAGCCGGATCTCCGCGAGGAGGTCGCGGCTGACCGCCCGGACATCGTCGTCGGTGGAGTGCTCGATGATCAGGAAGATCAGTACGACTGCGCCGAAGCCGCAGGACATGACGTCGAGAAACGACAGCGAGAAGACGTTGAAACGGCGTCTCCTGGCCACCGCTATGCCCCCCGTCCGCGGGTTGGCCGTGGGGATGCAACGCTTCTGGGGGCGGAGCGGTAGCTCATCTCCCTGCCAGGGCTGCTCATCCGTCCTGCACCCGCACGATGCGGAACTCGTGCCCCGCGCACTCGATCGTCGCGCCGAGGGCGGCAGGGGCTTCGTGCACGACCGCCGCGCCGTCGAGACGCACGGACACCTCGCCGGTGCGCACGACGTAGTGGGCGCCGTCCCGGCGGACCACGCGGAACGCCGGGCCGAGATCGCCGGCTTCGGGGTGCTCGGTAGCGTCGAGGGCGTCGCCCAGCACGGCCGCGGTGACGCCGCACAGGAGGTGCGTACCGGCACCCGGCGCCGTCACGGCGGCGGCGCCGGGCTCCTCGTGGCGGGCGGGCAGGGCCGATACGAAGCTGATGCCGTCACCGCCTTCGAGCGTGTCGGCGCAGGCCCGCATGCCGGCGCGCACCGCGTCGGCATCGAGCCCGACCTGCGCGTGGCCGAGGCTCGACAAGAAGTCCGCGAGGCCTGGCAGGCGTTGCGCGCGGTGCGTCATCGCAAGGGTCGTCGGTGGACCGATCCGCTGTCCGAGCAGCTCGTAGCGCTGCGCGGACTTGACGGCGAGCGCGGACAAGGGGATCTCCACGGTCCGGGTGTCGCCGTTGTGCGCGACTTCCACGGTCAGTTCGGCGCCCGTGCCGCCGGCCTCGACCACGGCGGCGTACACCTGGTCGAAGACCTGCTGTTCCGCCGCGGCGCTGGTCAGGGGGTCGAACCGCGTGTCCGCCACGAACCGGTCCGCGACCGCGTCCACCCAGCCTTCGAGCAACCGCAGGAGGCCGGCCTCGGCCACTTCCTCGGCCTGCACCCTGCGTACCGTGGACCCGCAGGCAAGCGTTGCCACGGCGGCGCGATGCAGGGAGACGTCGATCAGCCGGGTGTCGCGGGGCAGGGGCCGCGTACACGTGGCGGCGACCGCCGCATCGACGAGCGCCGCGACCGGCAGGCCCGCCTCGTGCGCGATGCCGAGCAACAGGCCGAGCTGCTCCGGCGTGCTCGCGCTCGGAACGGCGACGTACAGCGCCTCGCCCTCGAGGTCCGCGAGCGACGCGATGTGGCGCAGGTGGCGATACACCAGGTCCGCCTGGTTGGCCACCCCCGGCGCGGTCGCGGTCACGGGTTCGGCGTTCATGCGCGCGAAGTACTGGTTCTCGGAGCGTCGCGGGTCAAGGCGGGCGGTTGCCAGGGCCACGTTGCCGAAGGTCGACGTCCTGCCGGCGAGCGAGGCGACGCCGGGCTCGCGATAGACCACCGCGCCGTCCCGCGAGAGCGTGATCTCCGCGTCGGACAGCTCGAGGACCCACATGCTCAACGCACCTGCATGTGCCGGATCAGGTGCCGGTCGCAGTACGTCTGGATATCGAGCACGAGACGTTCCTGGACGAGCTGCACCTGGTCGACCAGAAAGCGGATCAGGATGCTGATGACGAGGGCGACGAAGGTGGAGTTGAAGGCCACGCCGAGGCTCTCCGTGACGCCGGCGATATTGCCGCCGACTGCCTCGTAGGCCTGGCCGAGGGCGTCTCCGATCCCGCGTACCGTGCCGATGAAGCCGATGGAAGGGATCGCCCAGGTGATGTAACGCACCATCGCCAACTCGCTGTCGAGCCGGTCCGACTCGGCATCGCAAACCTGACGCACGGCCTCGGAGACATCGTGGACGTTGCGCGTCGAGGCGAACCGCTGCAGGGCGGCCAGCAGCGCCCGCGCCAGCACCTGGTTCTGCGTCTCGGCAGGCAGCGCCTGGACCGGTCGGGCGTACTCGCGGGTGTCCTCGGGCAGGATGCTCATGCCCTCGCCGACCGTGACGATCTCGGCGTCGAGGAGCCGCCGTTCGCGCAGCGAGTTCCTGCCCTTGAAGCCGATGATGGCGATGGCCCAGAGACCCAGGATGAAGCAGGACTCCTGTTCGTAGTCGCGCATTACCACGTAGAGGGAGCGCTCCTGGTCCACCGCTGCTCCGGCGGCCGCCTGTTCGGCGCGCATGGCGAGGACGGCGTCCGCGTTCGGGCGGACGACGGTGACGTAGACCAGGTGCACCAGGATGATCGCGACGATGAGGGCGATCACCTGGTAGATCGTTTCGAAGGGCAGGTTCTTCTTCATGACGCGTTCAGATGTCGACCGGGAACCGCACGGAGAGATCCTCCGAGATGTCCTCGGTCGGCACGAAGACCTCCGGTGTGTCCTCGTCCGTCTGGCGGGGGTTCTGCTGCCTGCCGGCCGCGTCCGCGGTCTTCGCTGCGCCCGCATCGTTGGCTTCGACCTCGAGGTCCGGAGGCGGCGGCGGTTCGGACTCGACGGCAAGCGCGGGCGCGGGCCCCCAGGCGAGAAGACACGCCAGGATCGCGGTGCGTATTCCCCGGGCCGGCGCGTGGTGCGGAGGGGTCATCGAATTGTATGTCCCGGCGTGTTCCATGCTGTCATTCCGCGAATCGGGCGAGGCGGAATCCGACGTCCGGGCGGCCCTTGGCGCCGTAGTCCCGAAACGCGAGGCGCAGTTCGGAAATGGCGCCGTGCATCCAGCTCGAACCCTTGATCACGTGGTAGTCGCCCTCCTTCGGCCCGAGCGGGTTCAGCGTCTGGTCCGGCTCCGGGATCTCGTAGTAGTCGTGCACCCACTCGGCGACGTTGCCGCCGAGGTCGTAGAGGTCCTTGGCGTTCGCCCGGAAGGTGCCGGCGGGCGCGCTTGCGATGTGGTTGTCGTTGTACCCGAAGATGATACGCCCGACAACGTGTGTGGCCGCCCGGTCGGCGTAGTTGCCGTGCCGGTCCGGAGGCGGCAGGCTGGCTCCCCAGGGGAAGCGCAGCAGCGGTGCGCCGTCCTCCACGTGCCGCGCGGCCCAGGCCCACTCGGCCTCGGTAGGGAGCCGGTAGCCCAGCGCGTCGGGGTTGAAACCGACGACCTTGCCGAATTCCACGGCGTAGAAGAGCGGTAGCCCCTCGCGCTCCGACAGCCAGTTGCAGTAGAGCGCCGCCTCTTCAAAGCTGACGTTGGCGGCCGGCTGCTCGTCCTCGTTGAGGTCGGCGGTCTCGAAGGTGCCGGAGTTGTGTCCCGAGGCGAACTTGCGGAAGTCGGCGTTGGTGACTTCCTGCGCGCCGAAGTAGTAGAACCGCGTCAGGTCGACGTCGCGCAGCACTTCGTTGGCGCGCCGGCCGGGCTCCCGGCGCGAAGCCCCGAGACGGATGGGCGAGGGCTTCATCAGCAGGAGTTCCTGGCCCAGGGCGGTGACGATCCGGAGCTTCAGACGGGCGAAGCGTGCTTCCTCCAGGGTCAGGAGGCGGACCTTGATCTCCTGCGGGAAGCCTGGCTGGGGGGTGACCGACTTGCGATAGCCGGCGTAACCGGACTTGCGTACCTCGACCTCGTGGGGGATAGCCGCGAGCGTCAGGGTCCGGTTCGCGCCGCCGGCGCGCTTGCCGTCGATCCAGAGTTCGGCATCGGCCGGCTCGGCCGTCACGGAGAGCTCCCCCGTGAGCGCGGGTAACTCGAACGAGACCGTCGCCTCCTCCCCGGAGCGGACGCGAACGGTGCGGATGCCGGGTCCGTAGCCGATCTTGAAGACCCGGATGCGGTGCTCGCGGCCGGGCATCAGCGACACCTCCGCGGGCGTGGTGCCGCGGTAGGTGCCGTTCACGGTGATGCCGGCGGCACGGGGCGACGAGCGCACCGTCACCAGACCGTCGGCCCGCTCGAGTGCGATGGGCGGCAGCACGAGGGTCTGCTCGGCGACGACGTGCACGATGTCGCGCCATGCCTTGTAGCCGCCGAGTTTCACGTCGATCCGGTGTTCGCCGCTCGGTATGGCGACCGGGCCGGGCGTGACGCCGACCTCGTCGTCGTCGTCGATGCGGACCGTCGCCCCCGGTGGGGTGGTGGGTATGGTGACCTCGGCCCAGTCGGGACGCAGCTCGCCGGTCACGGACTGCTCCACCTCGCGGCCTTCCACGTCAAGCGGGAGGCGGGCGTCCTGGTAGCGCGGGAGCGTCATGGTGACGGCGTGGCTGCCGGCGGCGATGTCCGCCTTGAAGGGGGTCTCGCCGAGGCGTGCGTCGTCCACGAACACCGTGGCGCCGGGCGGCTCGGAGGCGAAGGCGATGCGCCCGGGCAGCGGCGTCAGCACATGGCCGAAGGTCTGGTTGCGCGGTTCGGCGACCGTGACCTCGGCTTCGAGCGGGTGGTAGCCCGCGGCCGTCGCGTGCAGGCGGTAGGCTCCCCGGCGCAGCAGACGGATGCCGGCGAACTGCACCTCGAAGCCACCGCTCAGCTCCACCAGCGCGTCGGGCGGGTCGGTGTCGAACCGCACGGACTTGGCGGTGAAGAGGAACCACAGGAACCAGGCGACGACCGCCGCGGTGACGACGAGCGCCACGCGACCCTTCGAAATCGGCCAGCGACGCTGTTCGTCGACGGCGGTCGGCCGAAAGCGCGCCGGCTGGATGGTCGCGTTGGGGGTGGAATCGTTCATCTCGCGGGCGCGCGCTCTCGCGCGCTCTAAAGCCTCTCTTCGCACTGGATGGTGACTGGCGCCATGTCGGCGTCGAGGACGATGTCCTTCCTGACGTCCCGGCAGCCGGCCTGGCTGCCGACGATCGTGTACCGCCCCGGGCGCAGGCTGAGCGCGCGTCGTTCGAAATTGCCGAGCCGTCCCACCTTGTGTACGGTGACCTCCGTCGCGTTGTCCGACACCAGCAGCAGTTCGACGGGAATCCCCGCGCGGGCCAGCAAGGCGGCGAACGCGTCGACCGTATCCCGGTAAGCCGTACCGGCCTCCGTGTCGTCGCGCGCCCGTGCGAGGAGGCCGTTCGCGTCCTCGAACACCTGGTCCTCCGAGAGCGTGGCGGGATCGTCGAGATACGCCTGCATCGCCTCGATGGCCTGCACCCGGCGGCGCAGCCGGAGGCGGCCTTCGCGGGCGTACTGTAGCGTGGGATCGATCCTGAGGGCCGCGTCGAAAGCCGCGAGGGCGCTGCTCCAGTCACCCGCGTCTTCCTTTTCCCGTGCCTCGGCATGGAGGCGATCGATGCGCGCCAGGGTGCGTTCCCGCTCGGTCTGCGCCAACCCGCCGAGCGCCACGGGATCGTCGGGACGCTGCCGCAGGACCTCTCGGAACACCCGCTCCGCGGCCTCGTGGTCGGCGTGCTCGAGTGCGGTGAAGGCGGTGGACAGGCGCGCCTGGTAGGCGTTCGCGGCGATCTCGGCCCGCACCCCGGCCATCGTGGCGTCGAGCCCGCTCGTCAACGGGTCGAGCGCCCGTGCTTCCTCGAGTAGCGCCAGCGCCTCGGACGAGGCGCCGCGAAGGCGCGCGCGTTCGACCTCGCGCAGGAGCGCAAGGACCTGAGGCTGCAGGGCCGCGCGGGCCAGGCCGACGCGTGCCTCCGCGGACTCCGGGTGGATGGCGAGCGCCGCGTCGAACGCGGCGGCGGCCGCCTCGGTACGGCGCTCTGCGAGGGCGGTCCGGCCGCGCTCGATCGCCTCGGAATAGAGCGTCTCGCCGCGTACGCGCAGGTTCTCGAGGTCCGCCGCCGCGCCGCCGTACTGATCCAGGGCCTCTTCGTAGCTGCCCGCGAGGAACAGCTTGTCCGCCTCGAGGGCGCGGTCGAGGGCGGCGGCGAACGCGGCGGCTCCCCAGCCGTCGACGTGCATCGTCTCTTCGAGCAGCTGCTGGGATTCGACCATTCGGCCCAGCGCTTCGCGCGCCTCGGCCTCGGCGCGTTCGCGTTCGATCTGCCGGTAGGGGGGCACCACCACCGCCCCGGGGCTGCGCTCCTGTACCCCGGCCTCGCTCGGAATCCCTGCGGTCGGCGCCGTCGGCCCAGTCGGTGTCTCGACGCGGTCGGGGAGGGCGAACACGATCCAGGCCAGCGCCGCCGCCAGCACGGCAACGAGGCCGGCGAACGACAGCGTGCGGGCCGAAGGCAGCGGATTTCGGGCGCGCCCCCGCCCGCCCCTGGACAGGGGCGCGGCGGTCGGCACGATCGTTACGCGGTCCGCTGGTTCAGGTTGGGTCATCGCCGGTTCGAGCGACCGGGATGGCGTGTGCGTCCTCGCCATCCCCGGCTTCGTCCGCGAACTCCGGACCGGGTGCAAGGCCGATTTCCTCGAGGTACACCTTCGCCAGGATGCGTCGCAGCTCTTCGTATTGCTGGTCGACCGTCCCCTGCAGACGCAGCGTCTGGTTTTCCAGCTCGATGGTGTGCGGAACGATCTCGGCCTCCGCGGAGATGCCCAGTTCCTGCAGCACCTCGGCGTGCACCTTGGCGTCGGCATACTTGTCGATGGCGCTCTTCAGGAGCGCCGCGCCGCCGATGATGCTGACGATGCCGCCGTAGCGCGTCGCCAGGCGATCCCCCTGCGTCTGCGCGGCAATGCCGCCGATGACTGCTGCGGAGCCAGCCACCATGCGCGAGCGGGCCTGCTGGCGGGCGCGCTGGTAGGCGATGGCCTCGTCGTAGGTGGCACGGCGCCAGTTCTGGTACGGCTCGAACATGCTGGCGCTGAACGCCTCGTAGTGTTCGTCGAGGGTGTCGATGAACAGGTACTCCCGCTCCCGGATCTGCCGGACGCGGCCGAGCATGGGATCGGCGGCGGCGGGGAGCCGTGCGAGCTCGAACTCGCCGGAGCGGGTGCGCACGACGTACTCGGAAAAGGCGTCGGGAGCAAAGTCGCGGGCGAACTGCATCTCCGCCGTGGTGCGGATCGCGCGGATGTCTTCCGGCGACAACGTCTTCAGGTAGGCCAGCATGTCGTCGGCGAGCATGCGGTAGGCGCTCTGGAAGGGATCGATGTCCCGGGGCACCCTGCTTTCGTAGGCGTAGGCGCTCGCCAGGCTCTCGTAGTCGCGCTCCAACCACGTGCGGCCCCGGGCGTCCACCGCACGCGCACGCAGCGTCATGCTCTCGCCGTCGGAGTGCAGGATGGTACCGGCCACGGTCACGTCCACGGCATTCGTGGGCCGCGGGACGACCCGCACCGCGCCCCAGTTGCCCGTCGACTGCAGCAGGTTCTTGAAGAAGAAGGCCATGTAGTTGCCTTCGGCACGCCGCACTTCGGGCGAGATGTTCGCGGCCACCTGTTCGTCGTATTCCTCGGGCACGTTGGCACCGAAGGTGGCGACCCCCACGTCGAGGAGCAGGTCGTCCGGAACGTCCCAGGCAAGCCGTTCGGGTGGTGTCATGTCGACCACGCGCACGGTTTGGCTGACGCACGCGGACAGCGCGAAAGCCAGTAGCAGCGGCCAGGACTTCGTGTGGTGGGTTCGGGCGCTCACTTGCCGCATCCCAGCCGCCGGTAGTCCTCCCAGAGACCTTCCCGAAGGTCCGTGTCCGTTTCGGCGATGGCGGCCTCGCGCAACTGCCGGCAGACGACATCGTCGTCCCGGGCGTCCGCCACGTCGGGGGGAACGGGGGCGGCGGGCACGGGTGGAGGTGCCTGGGGTGGGCGGCTTCCGGGGCGTTGGCGGCCCTCGCCCTCGGGCATCGCGCCGCGCTCCGTGGAATCCGCGTCGCCACTGGCGGGTGCGGGTGTTCCTGGCTTGCCCTCGTCGCCGCCGCTCGGCAGATCGACAGGGCCGTGTTGCCCTGCGGTCTCGTTGCGGCGCACGCGTACGTCCGCGCGCTCCGCGAGTATCTGGCCGTCGAGGACGCCGATCGCGTCTTCGAACTCGCCTTGCGCGCCGGGGGTGCCACGCGGTTCGTCTCCGGCCTGGGGGCTTCCATCCGACTCGCTGCCAGGGCGGCCGCCGGCCTCACCGTCGTGCGGCCCGGCGGCCTCGCTCCCCGGTAGTCCGGTTGCGCCGTCGCCGGCGCTGCCCGGGGGCTGCGGAATACCGGGGAGCCCGGGATCCTCGTTGCTCGACTCCCAACCGTCGTCGTCTCCGGACTGCGGCAGGTCCGCCCCTTCGGAACCGGGCCTCGAGTCTCCCGGAGTTCCGGCATCGGGCGTGCCGGCGTCCGGCCGCCCGGCCGCGGGGTCGCCCGGTGGACGCTCGCCAGGTCGGTCTCCCGGAGTGGGAATCGGCAAGGACGGGCCTTGCTCCGGGGATCCCGGCCGCCCCGGATCGGATTGGCCAGACGGATCCCGGGACTGGGTGGGACTCGGGATGGAGTCTCTCGATGAACTCGGTACCGACGGCTGCGACGGGCTCGGTGTCGAGCGGCTGGAAGGACTCGGCATCGACGGCTGCGAAGGCCTGGGTATCGATTGGCTGGATGGACTCGGCAGCGATGGCCTGGACGGGCTCGATGGACTCGACGGACTCGGCAGCGATGGCCTTGACGGGCTCGATGGGCTCGACGGACTCGGTAGCGATGGCCTTGACGGCCTCGATGGGCTCGGCATCGATGGCCTCGATGGGCTCGGCATCGACGGCGAACTCGATGGAGAGGGCATGCTCGGCGGTCGGGTGGGCTGCGGCATGCTGATCGGGGACGAACACGCGGCCAGAGCGATGATTGCCACCCACGCCGGAAGCCGGCGCAGGACGCCGGCGAGGTACGGCGCGCCCGGTGCGCGCGCACCGGCGTCGGGAATGCTCTGGAAGGTCGATCTCATGGCCGGTTCGCCGCTCGTGTCTGCATCATAACGGAAGGGGCCGCTGTCCCGGAATGTGCCGCAGGCCCCGCCGCCCGTGCCCTGTGCCGTTGCATCCGCCCGGGGAACGATACACCGCAGACCTGAACACCGCCTGAACATCGACCGGCGGACCGGGCCACCGACACCGGACGCAGGGTTCGGCTGGCCTGGCCGCGCCGTTCTCCGCAGGGTGACAAGGACATCGAGCTCGACATCCCCGTGGCGCTACGGTGCGTCGTCCTCGTCCGGCACGTAGAGGAAGTTGTACTCCACGCGCACGTCTTCCATGGCGATCGGGTCCGCGTCCACGAAGGCCGGCCGATAACGCGCCCGGCGTACCAGCTTTCGCACCTTGAAGTCCATCAGGCCGTTGGGCTCCGACCGCACCGTGTCCAGCTGATCGACGACGCCTCGATCCGTGACGGAGAGCGCCAGTTCGACGACGCCGCTCTGTGGTTCGCCGCGCCCATCGGATGGCGGTTTTGGATTGGGAGGCAGCGGCAGGTACAGGGGCGTCGGGGACGCGAAGACGCCGTCGAGCCGTGTCGTGTCGGTCTCCAGCAGTTGCCACACGCGCTCGTAGAGCGCGAACGCGCGGTCGTGTTTCTCGAACAGGAGATACCAGTCCGCGAGCTCGAGCATCGCCTCGGCGATGTCAACCTCCGTCGCGTCCGGCTCGGCCTGCCTCAGGTTCACGACGGTGATGAGCGCGCGTTCGCCCGGCGCGAAGTTGTTGATGGTCATCGAGCGGCTGCGCGCGCTGTCCCGAAACGACGTGGAGGCCGGCCGGTTGCGCGTGGCGCTCAGGTTGCGCGGAAAGCGTTCGTCACGGAACGTGGCCGCGACGCCCCGCAATGCCCGGATCGTGCGCGGGTCGCCGGGTGGGAAATCCCGGGCGGTGATGCTGACGGCCCGGTCGAACACGTTGCGGGCCGAGAAGACCCGGTGGTTGTCGCGATACCAGTCGGCCAGGGCGAACAGCCCCGGCACGAGCCGGCGGTCGTCGGAGCCGTATGCGCGGAGCAGGACGTTGAAGGCGTACTCGTGGCGCCCGTCCGCGGTCGCGATGTCGCCCATCGTCGCGTGCACGAGCGCTTCGCGGTAGACGATCTCCACCTGGCTCGGGTCGAAGAGGCCGTGGTTGACGCGCGCCACGTGCAAGGCCCGGTCGTAGGCGCCAAGCGCGCCGGGGGCGTCGCCGAGGCCGAGTCGTGCGTCGCCGAGCAGCGTCAGCGGACGCGTGAGTTCCGGGTCGTAGCGGTAGGAGCGATCCTCGATCTCTTCGACGAGTCGCTCGGCGGCGATCGCGGCGTCGGCGAACTCGGCGGTGGTGAGCTGCAGCTCGATGCGCGCCTCGACGCCGTCGGCCTCGAGGGCTTCCTGGATCGTTTCGTCGGCAGCAACGGTCGCGACAGCGCAGCAGGCGGCGAGGAATGCCGCGCGGCAACTCATCGACGATGTCCGACTTGCGCCATGGTTCGAATGCCGGATACAGCCGGTGGTTCCGGGAGTGTCCTGCCCGAGCCGGGGAGAGTCAAGACGCGCGGGCGGCCGGAAGCCCCCGGGACGCGGTCCCGAGGGCCTGTGCCGGGCCGGTAGGGCGGGGTACGCGCAACTTGGCTCCCCTCGCCCACGGCGGACGGCTATCATCGCGGCCTTCGCCGGCCATCGCTGCTTCGTCCCATGTCGGACCCCGAATACGAGATCGACGCCACCGGGCTCGTGTGTCCCGAGCCACTCATGATCGTGCGCAACCGCGTGCGCGAAATGCGTCCCGGCGAAAGGGTCCGCATCCTGGCCACCGACCCGTCCACGACGCGGGACTTCCGGAATTTCTGTCGTTTCCTCGGCCACCGTCTGGAAGAGCTCGGCACGACCGGGGACCGCCTGGAGTTCGTGATCGAGAAGGGGCGGTAGTGTTGCCCGCAAACGCGTGCGGCGGAATGCCGGCCAGCTCGACCGCGAGGACCGTGGACGTTGCCTGAGCGGTGCGACGCGGTCGTGATCGGCGCCGGCGCGCTGGGACTTGCGGTGGGTCGCGAACTGGCCATGGCCGGTCGCGAAGTGCTCGTGCTCGAGCGCAACGAAGTCGTCGGCGCGGAGACGAGCAGCCGCAACTCCGAGGTGATCCACGCCGGCATCTACTATCCCACGGGGTCGGTGAAGGCCGCGACCTGCGTGCGCGGCAAGGCGTTGCTCTACCAGTACTGTGCGAGTCACGCGGTGCCGCATGAGCGGATCGGCAAGATCATCGTCGCCACGTCCGAGCGTCAGTTCGAGGTTCTGCGAAGCTACCGGCGCCAGGCGCTGGCGAACGGGGTGGGCGAGTTGCCCTGGCTCGATGCCGCGGCCGTGGAACGCCTCGAGCCGTCCGTCCGTTGCCGCGCCGGGGTGTACTCCGAGACGACCGGAATCATCGACAGTCATGCCTTCATGCTCGCCCTGCAAGGGGACCTCGAGGCGCATGGAGGCGTCGTGTCCCTGCTCACGGCGGTGACCGGTCTCGGCCGCGACGGCACACGCTTGCGCGTGCGCTCGGGGGACTTCGAACTGTCCGCCGCGACGGTGGTGAACTCGGCCGGCCTCTTTGCCCCGCGGCTCGCCCGCGCGCTGGGCGGACGTCACCGGGGCTACTACGCCAAGGGACACTACTACGCGCTGTCCGGCAAGAGCCCGTTCTCGCGGCTCGTCTACCCGGTGGCCGAGTCGGGAGGCCTCGGCGTGCACGTCACGCTGGATCTCGCGGGCCAGGCCCGTTTCGGACCGGATGTCGTGTGGATCGACGCTGCGGACTACGATTTCGACACGTCGAACCGCGACCGCTTCGTTGACGCGATCCGCCGCTATTACCCGGGGCTCGACGCGGACCGGTTGCATCCGAGCTATACCGGCATCCGTCCGAAGCTCGTGCCGCAGGGGGCGCCGGCGGGGGATTTCGTGATCGAGGGCCCGGCCGCTCACGGCATTCCCGGGTTCGTCAATCTGCTGGGTATCGAGTCGCCCGGATTGACCGCGGCCCTCGCGATCGCGCAGGAAGTCGGGCGCGCCCTGCAGGGCGGTGCGTGAAGGCGTCGGTCTGACGATGCGTCAGGCGGTGCGGCTCACGATTGGCGATACGTGGCCAGGAAGCGAGCGAGCCGTTCCATGGCATCGGTCAACTCGTCCGCGTGCGGCAGGAAGACCAGCCGCATGTGATCGGGTTCCGGCCAGTGGAAGCCCGTCCCCTGGACCACGAGAAGCTTCTCCTTGCGCAGGAGGTCCAGGGCGAACCGCTCGTCGTCCACGATGCCGAACCGCGCCGTGTCCAGTTTCGGGAAGAGGTACAGCGCCCCGGCCGGCTTGACGCAGCTCACGCCCTCGATGGCGTTGAGCAGGGCATGCGCGTGGTTGCGCTGTTCGTAAAGTCGTCCGCCCGGCGCGACGAGTGCCTCGATGCTCTGCGTGCCGCCGAGGGCGGTCTGGACCGCGTGCTGGGTCGGCACGTTGGCACAGAGGCGCATCGAGGCGAGGATGTCGAGCCCCTCGATGTAGTCCAGGGCGCGGTGTCGCGCGCCGCTGACCACCATCCACCCCGTGCGGAAGCCGGCGGCCCGATAGGCCTTGGAGAGGCCGTTGAAGGTGACGGCCAGGACATCCGCGGAGATGGACCCTGCGGGGACGTACTCGGCGTCGTCATAGATCACCTTGGCATAGATCTCGTCGGCGAACACGATCAGGTCGCGTGCCTCGGCCCATCGCACCAGCTCCGTCACGCAGGCCCGGTCGTACACGGCGCCGGTGGGGTTGTTCGGATTGATGATCACGAGCGCCTTGGTGCGACGTGTGGTGAGTGCCCGCACCTGGTCGAGGTCCGGCATCCAGTCGGACCCTTCGTCACAGCGATAGTGCACCGGCACCCCGCCGGCCAGCCGCACCGCGGCCGTCCAGAGCGGGTAGTCGGGGCTGGGCAGCAACACCTCGTCGCCGTTGTCGAGCAATCCCTGCATGGACATGACGATGAGCTCGCTCGCACCGTTGCCGATGTAGACGTCATCGACGTCGACGTCCGGAATGCCGATCTGCTGGCAGTGCTGCATCACCGCCTTGCGCGCCGCGTACAGGCCTCTCGAGTCGCAGTATCCCTGGCTTGCCGGCAGGTTGCGCATGACGTCGCGGAGAATTTCCTCCGGCGCCTCGAAGCCGAACGGAGCGGGATTGCCGATATGGAGCTTGAGCACATGATGGCCTTCGTCCTGCAGCCGCTGCGCCTCGGCCGGCACGGGCCCCCGGATGTCGTAGTAGACATCGGCGAGCTTCTCCGACTTGGCAAAGTGCCGGCGCGCCTGCGGCAGCTCCGTGATGCGGCTGCTGAGCGCCGTTTCGTCTTGCACGGTGCGTGGCCCTGCGTGAGAATCGCCCGCGAGCGAGGTCGGCGGATATTACCAGCCGCGTCAATAAGCCGGGAGAATACGCAATGGCCAAGGTCGAGAAGACGGAAGAGGAATGGCGGGGCCAACTGACGCCACCTGACTTCGAAGTCACACGGCGCGCGGGCACCGAGCCGGCGTTCACGGGGATTTACTGGGATGCGAAGACCCCGGGGATCTACAACTGCAAGTGCTGCGACGCGCCGCTGTTCGACTCGCGCACCAAGTACGACTCCGGTTGCGGCTGGCCGAGCTTCTACCAGCCCATCTCCGGCGAGGCCGTGACCACGCGCGAGGACAACTCGCTCTTCATGCGCCGCATCGAAGTGCTCTGCGCGACCTGCGATGCCCACCTGGGGCATGTCTTCCCGGACGGGCCCGCGCCCACCGGGTTGCGGTTCTGCATGAACTCGGCCTCGTTGGACCTTGCCGCCGAGATGGAAGAGACCGAGGGCGGTTGATCCGGGGCCGGCTCGCCCCATCGGCTGGCGCCACCCGGGTCCGACGAGACCGTAGGACGGGACGGGCTTGTCCCGTCCCGTCCTTGTCCGTCCCGTCGCCAAGAGCTTGCGCAGGCTCGACACGGGCGACGACAAGCGTCGCCCCTACGCGTCCCGTGCCCCCGAATCAGCCGCCAAGCCCGGCGCGGGGCTTGATCAGAGGTTCCCTAGAACCCGGCCGCCAGGCCTTCCTTGCGGTGATCGGATGCCGCGCAGTACCCGTCCGCCAGGCGCAGGATGAGTTGCGCGCCGCCGAACATGGCCGGCTCCGCAAACACGACGCGGTGGCCGCGTTGGCGTAAATCCGCCGCGACATCGTCTGGAAAGCCGGTCTCCAGGGCGAGCGTATAGTCCGGCGTGACCTGCCAGCGGGGCGCGTCCGAGGCGGCCTGGGGGTTCTCGTCGAGGTCGAACAGGCGGTGCACCATCTGCACGTGCCCCTGGTGCTGCATGTGTCCGCCCATGAGACCGAAACTCATGCGCGGGGCGCCGTCCTCGGTAACGAAGCCGGGGATGATGGTGTGATAGGGACGCATGCCCCCCGCCACCCGGTTGGGGTGTCCCGCCGCGAGACTGAAGCCGTGGCCGCGGTTCTGCATGGCGATGCCGGTGCCGGGGATGACGACGCCCGAGCCGAATCCCATGTAGTTGGACTGGATGAAGCTGACCATCCGTCCCTCGGCATCGGCGGCCGTCAAGGTCACGGTATCGTGGCTGACGGGCAGCACGACCGGCGGCAGGGGAGAAGCCGAGGACGTGATGCTCCGCGCGGCCCGTTCGATGGAACCGGGCTCCAGCAGCGCTTCCGGGGGCGTCGTCATCGCCCGCGGATCCGCGAAGTGGTCGAAGGCCGCGCGGATGGCGATCTTCATGGCTTCCACCTGCCGATGCACGGACTCGGTGCTGTTGGCCGGCAGTCCGGGCAGGTCCAGGTGGGCGAGAATCGCGAGGGCGATCTGGGCGGCGAGCCCCTGGCCGTTCGGCGGGATCTCGTGCAGCGTGACGTGGCCGTAGTCCTGGGCGATGGGTGTGACCCAGTCGACCTTGTGCGCGGCGAGGTCCTCGCGCGTCATTGCTCCGCCGGCGCCCGCTGCCGCGTCCGCGATGGCGTCGGCCAGTGCACCCCGGTAGAAGGTCTGGCCGCGGCTTCGTGCAATCGACTCCAGGGTGGCGGCGAGTTCCGCGCGGACGCAGCGCTCGCCGGCTTCGGGCGCTCGCCCGCGCGGTGCGAAGTGCGCGTGGAATTCTTCGAACTCCGAGTAGACATCGAGGGCCGCCCGCCAGTGCCCGGCGGTGATGTGGCCCACCTGAAAGCCATCGCCGGCGTAGCGGATGGCGTCCGTGAAGAGGGCCTCGAAGGGGAGGGCGCCGAAACGTTCCCAGAGGGCGGCCCACGCGCTCACCGCACCGGGCACGGTCACTGCATCCCAGCCGAGCGAGGGCATTTCCGTGCGGCCGGCGAAACGTGCCGGATCCCAGGCGCGCGGTGCCCGCCCGGAAGCATTCAACCCGTGCAGCGTGGCGCCGTCCCAGACGATGGCGAACGCGTCGCTGCCCACGCCGTTCATGTTGGGCTCGACGACGGTGAGCGTGATGGCGGTGGCGAGCGCGGCGTCGACGGCGTTGCCCCCGCGCCGCAACGCCTCGATCCCCGCGGCCGTCGCGAGGGGCTGCGACGAGGCCACGGCGTTGGCGGCAAAGACCGGCGCGCGGCGCGAGGAATACGGGAAGGTCCAGTTGGGCATGGTCGGAACTCGCTCGGGAATCCCGGCACGTTAGGCGGGCCGGAGCCGCGACACAAGACTGCCTTTTACAGGGTGTCGGAATTGGGTCCTCCACACCGCCTGGACGGCGCACCAGCATCGGTTCCACGCGAAACTTCCAACGCGAACGAAGTTCGCGCGTTAGCGGCCCGAGCGCAGCAGGTTCGCCGGTGCGTACTGGTCCGTCAAAGGACGTTTCGTGCGATCCCAGCGGTGATCGCGGTCGAAGGCATCCGGGAACGTCCTGATCGGGACATCGTACGGCTCAAGACGCTTGTGCCATTTCTCCGCCGCCTGCCGCAGCGCCTCCCGGTCCGGTAGCGGGGCCGGCGAGGCCAGCAGGATACGGTTCAGGCTGAAGTCGGCCGTGAAGTTGATGAACGGGCCGAACGCCTGGAACCAGGTCTCGGACTCGTGGTCGTGCAGGGCGCTGTCCCGAAAGGTGTTTGCGGCGACGACGCCGGACGGCGTCAGGAGCGCGCCGATTTCCCGAAAGTACTCGAGGGTCATGAGGTGCTCCGGAATGTAGTCTCCACCGAAGGCGTCGAGGACGATGAGGTCGTACCGACGGGGCAGGCCTTGGGCGCGGCGCGTGAACACCCGCGCGTCCGAGACCACGACGCGGGTGTTGGCGGCGGGCCGGAACGCGAAGAACCGCTCGGCCACGTCGACGACCGCCGAGTCGATCTCCACGACGTCGATGCGGGCGTCCGGCAACAGTTCCGCGAATGCGCCCGGCAGCACGCCGCCGCCGAGTCCGACCACCAGGATGGTCGACGGCTCCGGCATCAGGAGCAGGACGCCGAGCAGCATTCGCGTGTAGGAGAGGACCAGCCTGCGGGGGCGCTGGCGATCGACGCAGGACTGGTTGTACACCTCGGCACGGGTCTCGAACTGCATGCACAGGTGCCCGGGCCGCTCCGTCACCAGGATCGTCTGGTAGAGCGACTGCTGGCGATGGATCACCCGGCCCTCGGCCGCCCAGTTGCTGGCGAGGGCCAGGATCGCGAAGGCGGCGGCGCGGGTGCGTGCCCCGAACGGCGAGGGGCCCCGGTGGCGCGATGGCGGCGACGGCTTCACGAAGCCCGCCCAGCGGCGAAGGAGACTGCGGCGAGGATCAGCAGCGTGGCGGCGAGCCCGGCCAGGATCGTGTCCACCTCGAACCACAACACGAAATAGAAGGACGTGCCGAGCGTACCGACGGCGCTGCCGAGCGTCGAGACGAAGTAGAGCGTGCCGGCCACGCGGCCTGCTTCGGGTGCCTCGCGCACGAGCAGGCGAACCGCGTAGGGCGAGATCATGCCGAGCACCGCGGTCGGGATGGCGAACAGGGCGAGCGATGCCGCCAGCGAGCCGTAGCGGGGATCTTCGATACGCTCGAAGATCCATGCCATCGCGGGTTCGGCGGCCGCGACCAGCGGGTAGAGCAGTACCGCCGCCGCGAGGAAGGCCGCACCGAGCTTGTCGAGACTGGGACGGTACAGCGACAGGCGTCCGCCGAGCAGGTAGCCGACCGACAGCGACAGCATGAATACCGTGATGATGCTGCCCCAGACGTGGATGCTGCCGCCGAACCACGGCGCCAGCACCCTGCCGCCGAGCAACTCGAGGGACATGATCACGAATCCGCCTCCGAATGCGGCGACGTGGACCGCGGTCCTGCGCGGATGGAACAATAGATCCCGGAAACGCGAGTGGGCGACCGGCGTGGCCGGAGGTCGGATCGGGTCGACGGGTTCCGGCTTGCGGGTCATGACGGCCGCGTGAGACGCCGCATTGTCCGTGGGCCGCCGCGGCAGGACGGCGAGGACGCCTGGCAACGGCAGGGCATGTCAGCAACAGGGAGAACAAGATGCACATCGGGACTGCGATACGCAACATGGGGGAGCACGCCGTGCCGGAGGTCATGGGCCGTTGCGCGGCACTGGCCGAAGAGGCCGGCCTCGAGTCGGCATGGGTGGTGGACCATCTGGCGATCCCACCCGATGACGCGGAGGGCTCCGGCGGGCGCTACCTCGACCCGCTCATCGCGCTCGCCTGGCTTGCGGGTGCAACGCAACGGATACGCTTGGGGGTTGGCGTGCTGATCCTGCCGTATCGCTCGGCGCTGCCGACGGTCAAGCAGATCGCCACCCTGCAGGAACTCTCCGGCGAACGCTTGATCGTGGGTGCGGGAGTGGGCTGGATGGACCCAGAGTTTCGCGCCCTGGGCGTGGATCGCAGGCAGCGCGGCAAGATCACCGACGCGGTGCTCGATCTGCTCGATCGGTGCTTCGCCGGGGACGTGGTGACCGAGAACGGGCAGCCGTTCCTGTTCCGTCCGCGTCCGCGCAAGCCGCCGGTGCTGATCGGCGGCGGACCTCCGCACGCGCTCGAGCGCGCGGCCCGCTACGGAGACGGCTGGCTGCCAATGGCGCTGGCCCCGGAGAAGCTCGCACGGCACATGGCCACCTATCGCGCGCTCTGCGCGAAGGCGGGGCGTCCGGCGGGGTCGGCCACGGTGCTGGGCGCGCTGCCCCTCGCGGATCCGGTGGCGGCCGCCGAGCGGCTGGCTGCCTACGCGGAAGCGGGAGCGGAGCGCTTCGTCCACGGCACCCGCTACGAAGGGATGGATGCATACCGGGACATGGTCGAGCGGTTGGCGGAACTCTCGGGCTGAGGCCGCCGGGAGACGAAGGACGCGGAAACGCTCAGAATCTATAAACATCAAATAGTTATAGGTATTTGTTCACTTTGATTCTCGTCCGTGAAACAGCTTGCCCGACCTGGCGAGAGAAGCGCGCCGGCGCGTGGGCCCCTGCCGACGCGCCGGTCGATATCCGCCAGGGCTTGCGCCGTGGAAGTTTCGCGCTAGCGAAACTCCCAACGCGAACGCAGTTCGCGCTAGCAGGGTGTTGGACTTTGGGCCCTCCACGCCACTTGGACGGCGCATCAGCGTTTGGTTCCACGGGAGTTTCGCGCCAGCGAAACTCCCAACGCGAACGAAGTTCGCGCTAGCAGGGTGTTGGACTTTGGGCCCTCCACGCCACTTGGACGGCGCGTCAGCGTTTGGTTCCACGGGAGTTTCGCGCCAGCGAAACTCCCAACGCGAACGCAGTTCGCGCTAGCGGCCCGTCCAGTTTGGCGGGCGCTTCTCGGAGAAAGCCTTCGGACCCTCGATGAAGTCCGCGCTGCGGGACATGGCGCGCACGGAGTCGTACGACATCCGCAGGGATTCCTGGAGCGAGGCGACGTCGAGGCTGCGCTGCACGACATCCTTGCTTGCGCGAATCGACAGCGGCGCGCACTCGCACGTCCAGCCGGCCCACTTGCGCGCCTCGTCCATGAGTTGGTCGTGCGGCACGACAGTGTTGACGAAGCCGAGTTCGTACCCCTCCTGCGCGGACACGTGCCGTCCGGTGAGGATCATGCCGAGGGCGCGCTTCGAACCGATCTGGCGCGGCAGCCGTTGCAGACCCCCGGCGAGCGCGGCGAGACCGACCTTGGGTTCCGGCAGCGCGAAGACCGCGTTCTCGGAGGCGATGATGATGTCGCACGCCAGGGCGATCTCGAAGCCGCCGCCCATGGACACGCCATTGACGGCGGCGAAGACGGGCTTGGCGAGGTCGAAGCGGGAAGTGAGACCGCCGAAGCCGCGCGGCGTGGGGACGCGCTCCCCACCCTCGGCCTGGTACCGCAAGTCGTTGCCGGCGCTGAATCCGCGCCCGGCGCCGGTGATGATCGCCACCCACATGTCGTCGTCCGCGGCGTAGTCGTCGAACACGTCGCCGAGTTCCGCGTTGGCGGGTGGATGCAGGGCGTTCAGACGCTCGGGTCGGTTCAGTGTGACCGTCATGATGTGGTCGGCCTTGTCGACTGTGCAGAATTCCATCGGCTCTCTCTTGCAGGAACGAAAACGAGACGCGGAGCCTAAGCGACCCGAGGCGTCTGGTCCATGGAGCGCGCCTGCCCGGCACGGGCCATAATCGGAATCCACGTCGCCGTATCAGGACCCACCCAGTGAGTGGAGCCACCGCCAGGTTCCTCCCAGGCCGAGAGTGAGCCCCTTGTGAACCGCTCGGAGCCGGCGCCCTCGACGAACGTTGTCGTGCGGTGGCGGGACTGGCCGGCGACGCTCACTGGCGCCGTGCTGTGCACGAGCGCCGCGGTCATGTCCGTTGCACTGGTCGTCGGGTGCGGCGGCGTCGAGTACCGCGAACTCAGCGGGGCGACGATGGGCACGTCGTACCGGGTCATCGCGCGCTGCGTCCCGACGTTGGAAGCAACGGCGGTCGCGACGGTACTCGATGCGGTCAACGCGTCGATGTCGAACTGGGATGCGGACTCGGAGATCTCGCGGTTCAATCGGGCTCCGACGGGCACGTGGGTGGCCCTGTCCTCGCCCTTGGCCGGCGTGATGCGGGCTGCGCTTGCCCTTGCGTCCGTGTCGGGTGGCGCCTTCGATGTGACGGTGGGCGCCCTGGTGGACGCGTGGGGTTTCGGTCCGGGGGGCGATGGCGCTCCGGCGCGCCCGCCGCCCGCCGCGCCCCGGCCACTGACGGGCCACCGCTTCCTCGAACTCTCAGGCGACAGGCTCCGCAAGTCCGCGGACGTTCGCATCGATCTGTCCGCGATCGCGAAGGGATACGGCGCGGATGCGGTGGCCGAAGCACTCAAGGGCCGGGGATGCACCGACTACCTCGTGGAGATCGGCGGCGAGGTCCGTGTGCGGGGCACCAGTCCGGCGCTGCGCCCCTGGCGGGTCGCTATCGAGTCGCCACAGCCTGGGGCGAGTCCGGACCCGGTGCTCGAATTGACGGACGCGGCTGTCGCGACGTCCGGCGACTACCGGAACGCCGTGGTACGAGACGGCATCCGCTTCTCGCACATCCTGGATCCGGTGACCGGGGCGCCGGTACGACACCCGCTCGCCTCCGTGTCCGTAGTGCACGAGTCCGCGATGTGGGCGGACGGTTACGCGACGCTCATCCACGTCCTGGGCCCGGAGGAGGGGCTGGCGTTCGCCGAAACGCACGGCCTCGCGGCGTACCTCATCGTGCGACGGGGCAGCAGGCTCGAGAGCAGAATGACCCCGCGCATGGCAGCTTGCCTGGTGCGGTAGCCCGGGTGCTGGGCCACTGGGCCGCGATCCCGGGCGTGTGTCCGGCACGGCGGAGCCCGCGGGGCGTGTGTCCGGCGCCTGCCGCCTCCCCTGGACGGCCGGTTGCCTCTGGTACCATGCGACGCCTCCGTTTCCGAGCGCGCCGCCGGACCGTTCCTTGTTTCGCCCGCTTGCCGTCAATGTCGGGATCCGCTACGCGAGCTCCCGGCACAACTTCCTCTCCTTTGTCAGCGCCATGGCGCTGGCGGGACTCGCGCTCTCGGTGGGGGTGCTGCTGTACGTGCAGGCTGTGGTGCACGGCTTCGCGGGCGAGCTGGAACAGCGGATCCTGGGGGTGGTGCCGCACTTCACGCTCTTCGGCCGCGACCCGATGGACGATGCGGACGCGGTACGCGAGCGCGTGTTGGCGGTTCCCGGCGTGCGGTCGGCGACGCCTGTGGTGGTGGGCGCCGGCCTCGTCTCGACCGGAACCCGGATCGTGGGTGTCGAACTGAAGGGCGTGCGTCCCGAGGAGTACGGCTCCGTTATCGGCCGCTTCGTCGAGGGGGGAGAGCTGGCCGACCTGCGCCCGGGAGCTTTCCGGGTGCTGCTTGGCCACGGCGCCATGGAGACCCTCGCCTTGTCGGTCGGAGACCGGGTGACGGTGGTGCTTCCGTCGGGAGCCGTCACACCGTTCGGTGTGTTCCCGCGGCGCAAGAGCCTGACCGTCGCCGCACGCGTGCGCACCGGTTCGCAGCTCGACGACCGGGCCGCGTACCTGCATGTGGATGACGCACAACGCCTGTTCCGGATGAACGGGTCCTTTCACGGTGTGGAGGCGCGCGTGGACGGCGCGCTCCGAGCCCGTGAGATCGGCGCGGCCGCACGCCGCGTCGCCGGTCTCGACCGCTTCGCCGTCGTCACCTGGTTGCGCACCCACGGTCCGCTCTACCGCACGATCCGGGTGACCAAGGACATGATGTTCCTCATCTTTTCGCTGTTGGTGGGCGTCGCGGCCTTCAACGTGGTCTCCAGCCTGGTGATGATCGTCAACGAACGTCGGTCCGATGTCGCGATCCTGCGCACCATTGGCGCCCGGGCGAGTCTGATCGTCGTCTCCTTCGTCGTGCTCGGGCTCGTGATCACCGGCTTCGGGGTGGGGCTCGGACTCGCGTTGGGCTGGGGTCTGGGCGCCCTGACCGAGGACGGCTTCGTCTGGCTGCAGGACGCCTTGGGACGGCGCCTGATGGACGAGTATTTCGTGCACAGCCTGCCGGTGCAGTTCGCGGCCGGCGACGTGGTTCGCGTCGCGGCGACGGCCCTCGGCCTGGGCGTGCTCGCGACCCTGTGGCCGGCGTGGCGCGCGAGCCGCGTCAATCCGGCGGAGGTGCTGCGCCATGAATGACGCGCTGCCGCTCTGCTGCAGGGCACTCGTGAAGTCCTACGTCCAGGGGGCCACGCGGATCGAGGTGCTGACGGGCGTCGGCCTCGATGTGGGCCCCGGAGAACGGCTCGCCATCGTTGGGCGATCGGGTTCCGGCAAGAGTACGCTCCTGCATCTGCTGGCCGGCCTGCTGGACCCCGACGCTGGCCAGGTGCTGGTCTTCGGCGAGGACCTGACCGCCGCGAGCCCGGCGCGGCGCGCCGCGATACGCAATGCGCACATGGGGTTCGTGTACCAGTTGCACCATCTGCTGCCGGAGTTCACGGCGCTCGAGAACGTTGCGATGCCGCGGCTCGTAGCGGGTGCATCGATGCGGCAGGTGGCCCCGGATGCCCGCGCGCTGCTCGCGTCGGTCGGCCTCGATGCCCGGGTGGAACATCGCCCGCACGAACTGTCGGGCGGGGAGAGACAGCGCGTCGCGATCGCGCGGGCGCTCGCCGGGACGCCGGCCGTGGTCCTGGCGGATGAACCGACGGGCAACCTCGATCGTCACAGCGCGGCGCGGGTCCTCGAAGCCATGGACGCGCTGGCGGCGTCGACGGGGACGGCGTTTGTCGTCGTCACGCACGACGAGTCGCTGGCCCGCCGCATGGACCGTACGGTCGCGCTCGAAGAGGGCCGGCTGGTGCCATGAACGTCGCGCTGGCCGGTACCCTTGCGCGCCGCGCGTCCCGGGTGGGTCCACGCCCCGGGGGGCGTTTGGCGTGAGCTTCGCCAACGTGGCATGGATGGCGGGCCGCTATCTCGCCTCGCGGCGCGATCCGCACGCAGCGTTCATCAACTGGGCTTCCTTTGCGGGGTTGACGGCCGGCGTGATGGTGCTGACGGTGGTCGCGAGCGTGATGAACGGTTTCGACCGGGAGTTGCGCACACGCCTGCTCGGAGTCGCTCCCCACGTGCTTGCGATACCGCCGGCCGACGATCCCGGGCACGCGCCGGTGGCCCTCCCGGGCGTGGTGTCGGTGACGCGCTTCTTCGAGGGCTCGGGCATGGTCGCCGCACGCGGCGCCGTCAATCCGCTGGCGCTCTACGCGGTGGATGTCGACGGTGCAGCGGGTCTCGACCTGATAGCGGGGCGCATGGTCGAAGGATCGGTCGACGATCTCCTCGGGCAGCCGGGTGGCATCGTGCTTGGCGCGCCGCTGGCCCGCCACCTCGGCCTCGAAGTCGGCGCCCCGGTGATCCTCGTCCTGACGATCCCCAGGGCCAGCGGTGTACAGCCGCGGGTGGAACGGTTCACCCTGCGCGGAACCTTCGAGGTGGGGGCGCAACCCGACTATTCGCTCGCCGTGCTGCGCCTCGCCGACGTTGCCGCGCGCGGTGTCGAGGCCGGCGGCATGATCGGCTGGCGCATGCGGTTGACCGAGCCGATGGATGCCTCGGCGGTGGCGGCCGCCCTGCGGGAGACCCTGCCGCCGGGCTGGAGCGTGCGAACCTGGGCAGACGCGTACGGAGACCTGTTTCGGGCCGTCCGGCTGGAAAAGACCCTGATGTTCGTGTTCCTCGCCCTGGTCGTCGCCATCGCGGCATTCAACATGGTCTGCGGGCAGACCATGCTGGTGAACGACAAGCGCGCGGACATCGCGATGCTGGAGACGATGGGTGCCCCGGCGCGTTTCCTGGTGCAGGTGTTCGTGGTCCAGGGCCTCGCGGTGGCGGTGGCCGGAACCGCGATGGGGCTGGTGGTCGGGATGCTGATCGCCTGGAACGCGGGTCCCCTGGCGGGCGCTCTCTCGGGTGTGCTCGGCGGCAGCATCCTGGACGGCACGCCCTACGACGCGTTGCCCTCGCAGGTGCTGGTCACGGATATCCTGGCCATCGCGGCCCTGTCGCTGGGATTGTGTTTCCTCGCCGTGTTGCGTCCGGCGTGGCAGGCGGTGGCGGAGAACCCGGCGCCGGCGCTGCACGCGGCCTGAAAGAAGGCGACGCTCGCGACGCCTCGGCGCGGCCCGCGTCGTAGGACCATGTCAACGCAAGGAGCTTGCGCCGCAGAAGTTTCGCGCCAGCGAAACTTCCAACGCGAAGGTCGCGCCAGCTTGCGCCGCAGAAGTTTCGCGCCAGCGAAACTTCCAACGCGAGCGTGAGGTCGCGCCAGGGGCTTGCGCCGTAGAAGTTTCGCGCCAGCGAAACTTCCAACGCGACCGTGAGGTCGCGCCAGGGGCTTGCGCCGTAGAAGTTTCGCGCCAGCGAAACTTCCAACGCGACCGTGAGGTCGCGCCAGGGCCGCTCAGGGCTGGCTGGCAGTCTTGCGTTCCTCCGCGGACCGCGCGGCCCGCGCGGCCCGTCGCAGGTCCCGGCGTTGTCGCCACCGCCGTATGACGTGCAACCGCCACAACAGGCGGGCCGACAGCATCAGCGTGATGCCACTCACCCAACCGCAGATGAGACTGCCTAGCAGCAGCGGCTGCCACAGCCGCAGCACTTGTCCGAACAGCGAATCCCAGGACAGCTCGAATTCGGTCACCGCCACTTCCGCTCCGAGGAGCCACGCGCCCAGGCGATAGGCGAAGAAGAACATCGGTGGAATGGTGAGGGGATTGGTGACCTGGACCAGCACCAGGACGATGGGCAGGTTGCAGCGCAGCGCGATGGCGGCGGCCAGAGCGATGAGGGTCTGGCCGGGGATCGGAATGAAGGCGCAGAACATCCCGACGAAGCAGGCGTTGCCCACGGAGGCGCGGTGGAGATGCCAGAGGGACGGCTCATGCAGGAGATGTCGCACGGGTCGGAACAGCCAACGCTCGCGGATTGTGTCGGCTGTCGGCAGATACCGCTCGAAGAACCCGCGTGGCATAACTGCATTATGCCCGGTCGAACCTTCGAAAACGTGTGCGCGGAGCGCTGATCGCATTCGCCGCGGGGGTGTTGGCCGCACACGCGCATCCCATCGCGCAGGTCGCGGCAACGGTTCTGGGTGCCGCGTGCGCCGTGCTGCTGTTGGTGCGGGGTTGCCGAGTGCCGGCGGCGTTTGGGCTCGGTTGCGCGTGGACGGCGCTCGCCACCGGCGGCGAGCAGGTAGATGTGGGGGCAGTGTGTCCGGGCGCTGCCACCCTGGCGGTGGCGATTGTCGGCCTGCCCGTGCGCGAGGACCTGTCGACGCGTTTCGAGGGGCGCGTGTTGGCGCCCGCCCGGTGCGGTCTCGCGCCCGGGGACCGATTGCGCCTGGCATGGACGCAACCGGACGCGCCGCTGCCCCGGCCGGGCCAGGTGTGGCGCGTGGAGGCGAAGCTCGATCGGGCCCGGGCTCATGTCAACCCGCACGGCTTCGACTATGAGCGCTGGTTGGTCGGTCACGGAGTCGTTGCGAGCGGCTATGTGATCGCCGCACGTCTGCAGGCGGACAGACGCGATCCGGTGGACGACTATCGGCTGCGCCTGCGGGAGCGGGTCGAGAGCCTTGGGCTGGTGCACCGTGGGGCCATCCTGGCCCTCGCCACGGGCGATACCGCGCTGGTCTCGCAGGATGTCTGGCAGTGGTTTCGGGCCACGGGCACGGTCCACCTGCTGGTCATCTCCGGCTTGCACGTGGGCCTCTTCGCGGCGCTCGGCATGGGCGTCGGGAACGCCCTGGGGCGACTCCTGCCGAGCACGAGACGATGGCGGGCACGAGCCCTGGGCGGGGGTGTCGCGCTGGCGGCCGTCGTTGCGTATGCCACGGCGGCCGGATGGACGCTGTCGGTGACGCGGGCTGCGCTGATGGCATGCATGGGCGTCGTCGTGGCGACCGCCGGGCGGCGCGTCGCGGCCTCGGATGGACTGGCGTTGGCGTTGGCGGTGGTGCTCGCGATGGACCCGCTGGCAGCCCTGGCGACGGGCTTCTGGCTCTCTTTCGCGGCGGTTGGGGTCCTGATCGCGTTTTTCGCCCCGCGGACGCAGCGCGGCCGGCCGCCGCCAATGGCCGGCGCCGCTCCGCGTCGCTGGCCCGCGGTCCTGGCGACGGTCCGTTATCGGATGGGCGAAGTCGTGACGGCGCAACTCGTGGTCGCGGTCGCCTTCGCCCCCTTCCTGGGCATCTTCGTGGGCCAGGTCCATCCGCTCGCGCCGCTGGTGAACCTGGTACTGATCCCGGTCGTGGGTCTGGTCGGGGCGCCATGCTCCGTCCTCGGGGTGCTGACGTTGCCCGTGGTACCCGGGCTCGCGGAACCGCTCCTCGCGATCGCGGACCGGACCCTCGCCGGGGTTTTCCGGGTGGTCGAATGGGCGGCCACGGTCGGGAGCGTACCGGCGGGTTTCGGCGTCTCGGCCGTGTCAGCCGCCCTGTTGCTGTCCCTCGCATTCCTGCTGCCGTGGTCGCGCTGGTCCCGGTGCGTCGTCGCGGTGGGCGTGTTGGCGGCGGTCTCCCGCGTCGACCCCGGCCCCCGGACCGGCTTCGACGTGACGGTGCTCGACGTGGGACAGGGAACTTCGGTGTTGGTGCGCACGCGCCACCAGTCCTTGCTCTACGACACGGGCCCGCGGTATCCGTCGGGCTTCGATGTCGGCGCGGCGGTCGTTGCGCCGCATGTGCTGCGGGTCCATGCAGGTGCGGTGACGGAGCTCGTGCTGAGTCATGCGGACATCGACCATGTCGGCGGCGCGGGCGCCGTGGGTCGCCTGCTGGCCGTGCGGGGCACCAGCGCCGGAGAGCCCGTCGCCGGCCTGGACGCGCGGCCATGCCGGGCAGGGCACGGATGGCTCTGGGACGGGGTTCGCTTCCGGGTCTTGTCGCCGCGCCCGGGGCGCAGCGGCAACGACGCGTCGTGCGTTATCGAGGTGGATGATGGAGACCAGCGTGCGCTGCTTGCGGGCGACATCGAGCGCCTGGCGGAGCGCGCGGCGCCGGTGCGGCGGGCCGCGCTGCTCGTGGTGCCGCACCATGGCAGCCGCACGTCCTCCACCGACTCCCTGGTGAGCCGCGTCTGTCCGCGTTTCGCCGTGGTGAGTGCCGGCTACCGCAACCGGTTCGGACACCCGCACCCGGAGGTCGTGGAGCGTTATCGGCGGGTCGGGGCGCATGTGGTCACCACGGGTGCGCTCGGCGCCGTCCTGTGGCGCAGCAGCGCGCCGGGCGCCGTGGAGGTCGGTCGGGACGACTGGCGCCACTGGCGCACGGACGCGCGGCCCGGTTTTGCGAACCGTGCCACGGCGTCGCCGGCGACCTGGGCGGCACCCTGCGCGCCGGCCGGGGCGGCCAGATCCGGACGGGGAGGGCCAGGCGTCCTCGTTCCGGGGGGCGGCGCTGGCGGGGCGCTATAATCGAGTTGCCTTGGGCGATCCTTCTGCGCGGCGACGGCGAATCGGAGGCGTTTGGCGGGTGCTGGAGCTCATGCAGTCCGGCGGATGGTTGATGGTTCCGATACTGCTCTGCAGCGTCGTGGCGGCGGCGATCTGTATCGAGCGTGCGTGGGTATTGCAGGCCGCTCGCGTGGCCCCGGTCGACCTGCTCCCGCCGGCGTCCGCGCCGGGCGATCCGTCGACCCCCGCTGCCTCCGGAGATGCGCAGAAGAATCTGCCGGCCGACAGTCCGCTGGGGCGGATTCTGACGGCGGGCCTCGCCAATGCGCGGGGCGACCGGAACGTCATGAAGGAGGCCATGGAAGGGGCCGCGGGACCGGTAGTGCACGAGATGGAACGCCATCTCACGCTGCTCGGCACCATCGCCGCCATCAGCCCTCTGCTCGGGCTGCTCGGTACCGTGATCGGCATGATTCGGGTCTTCACGACCCTGGTTGTGGGCGCGACGGCCAATCCGGGCGTGCTGGCGGAAGGCATTTCCCAGGCCCTCGTCACCACCGCGGCCGGCCTCGCCGTCGCCATTCCGGCACTGTTCTTCCATCGCTACTTCCTGCGTCGGGTCGACGAACTGTCGGTGACCATGGAGCACGCCGCAAGCCGCCTGGTGGACATGGTCTACGGCAACGGCGACGCCGGGCGGCGCGCGTGAGGTTCGGGTCGCGCCGGCGTCCGGACGCGTCGATCGAGTTGACGCCGCTGATCGATGTGGTCTTCCTGCTGCTCATTTTCTTCATGGTATCGACAACGTTCGTGCGCGAGAGCCGGATCGCCGTCGACCTGCCCGAGGCCGCGGGAGACGGCTCGGAGCGCGACGGCTCGATGGCGTTGGCGATCGATGCTTCCGGAGGCTATGCGGTCAACGGTCGGGCCCTTGCGGACGGAGAACTCGAGACCATCGAGGCCGCGCTGCGGGAGAGCGCCGTGGATGCCGGCGGGCGGCGTCTGTTGATCGCCGCGGATGCCGCCGTCACCCACCGTGCCGTCGTGCGGGCGATGGATGCGGCCCGACGTGCGGGCATCGTCCGCATCGATATCGCGACTCGAGAGCCGGGGCGATGAGCGCGACCGGCACGGGCGAGACCCCGGCGGCATCCGGCGACCTGCGTCGCTACCGTCGGCTGCTCCGCTATCTCGCGCCGCACGTGGGATGGTTCCTGGTGGCCGTCGTCGGTTTCCTGCTGGCCGCCGGTGGCGAAGCCTATTTCGCACGCCTGCTTGGCGACATCGTGGATGCGTACCAGGCGCCCAACGCCAGCCACGTATGGCTTTTCCCGGCGCTCATGCTGCTCGCCGCGACCGTGCGTGCGGTCGGTGCGGTGCTCGGCGAGTTCCTGCTGTCCCGCATATCCTTCCGGATCGTGCACGTCATCCGGCACGAGCTGTTCTCGCGCCTGGTGACGCTGCCGAGCGCGTTCTTCGATCGCAGCGCGCAGGGTTCGCTGGTGTCGCGGCTGACGTACAACACGGCGCAGCTGCGCGACACGGTGACGGACGCCATCAAGATCGTGGTCCAGGACGGCGGCAAGGTGATCGTCCTGCTCGCCATGATGCTGTACGCGAACTGGATGCTGACGCTGATCTTCCTGGCGGTGGCGCCGGTGGTCGGCGTGATCGTCCGGTTTGCGTCGCGACGTTTTCGCCGCATCAGCCGGCGGGTACAGCGATCGATGGGCGACGTCACGCACATCGCGTCGGAAGCCGTGTCCGGCTATCGCGTGATGCGCACGTTCGGCGGCGAGGACTACGAGCGCGACCGCTTCGTGGCGGCGAGCGATCGCAATCGCCGGCAGAATCTGAAGATGGCGGCGACGAAGGCCGTCAGCACCCAGACCATACAACTGCTCGTGGCGCTGGCGCTCGCGCTGCTGGTGGGACTGCTGTTCCAACCGGACGTGGCCGGCACCATGTCGTCGGGAGACCTGATCGCCTACATCGGCTACGCGGGCCTCATGGCGAATCCCATCAAGAAGCTCTCCGAGGTGAATGCCCGCCTGCAGCGCGGACTCGCAGCGGCCGAGGATGTCTTCTGGCAACTCGACCAGGCCCCCGAGGCGGACACGGGACAGCGGACCCTCGATCGCGCGCGTGGCCGCATCGAGTTTCGCGATGTCTCGTTCCGGTACGAGAGCGCGGTACGTGACACGTTGCGGGACGTGTCCTTCACCGTGGAGCCCGGGCAGACGGTGGCGCTGGTGGGGCGTTCGGGCGCGGGCAAGTCGACGCTCGCCAGCCTGATCGCGCGCTTCTACGACGTCACGGGCGGGACCATCCTGCTCGACGGCGAGCCGCTCGAGGACTACACGCTCGAGAGCCTGCGCGCGCAGATCGCCCTCGTGACGCAACAGGTGACGCTGTTCAACGACACCCTGCGGCGAAACATCGCCTATGGCCGGCTTGCGCAGTCGAGCGACGCGCAGGTCGATGTCGCGGTCCGCGGCGCGCATGTCGACCAGTTCGTCGGCGACCTGAGCGCGGGGCTGGACACGATGCTGGGCGATGACGGGGTGCTGCTGTCCGGCGGGCAGCGGCAACGTGTGGCGATCGCGCGCGCGTTATTGAAGGACGCCCCGATCCTGATCTTCGATGAGGCGACCTCCGCACTGGACGCGCAGAGCGAGCGCCACATCCGCGCCGCGCTCGAGGAGGCCATGCTGGGCCGCACGACGCTCGTCATCGCGCATCGGCTGTCCACCATCGAGAATGCGGATCGGATCGTGGTCGTGGACGACGGTCGTGTCGTCGAAACCGGCCGCCACGCCGAACTCATCGAAGCGGGCGGCGCCTACGCGCAACTCTATCGTTCGCAATTCGCCAACGGGGACGAGGCCGGAGCGCCGCCGGGGCGTACGCCGCTCGTGCCCGTGGCCAACGAGCGGCCCCACGAACCGGTCCCGGTACTCGAGCGGGCGTGGTACGGCCGCCGCTTCTGGCCCCGCCTGCTCCTGCCTGTGGCGTGGTTGTTCCGCGCGGTGGCGAAGCGGCGTCGGGCGAGGTTTCTTGCCCGGCGTGGCGCTGCCTGGCGCGCCCCGGTCCCGGTGGTGGTCGTGGGCAACATCACCGTGGGCGGTACGGGCAAGTCGCCGTTGGTGATGTGGCTGGCCGGGTGGCTGCGGGCACGGGGTTGCAGCCCGGGCGTGGTCTCGCGCGGATACCGTCGGGGGCGTCGACCGCGGGTGGCATACCCGTTGTACGTGACGCCGGAGACATCGGCCGCGCAGGCCGGCGACGAAGCGGCGATGATCGCCCGGGTCACGGGATGCCCGGTCGTGGTCGACCCGGACCGGGTGTCCGCGGTGCGACACCTGCTGGCGCGCGTCGCCTGCGATGTCGTCCTCTGCGACGACGGGCTGCAGCACTATGCGCTGGCCCGGGATGTCGAGATCGCGGTACTCGACGGCTGCCGGGGCATCGGCAACGGCTTGTGCCTGCCGGCGGGGCCCCTGCGCGAGCCACGGTCGCGGCTCTCCGAGGTCGATCTGGTGATTGCGAATGGCAGCCGGACAGGCCTGGTTGCCGGGGAACACACCATGGCGGTGCGCGCCAGGGCGTTTCGGAACCTGGCCTCCGGCGCGGAGGTTGCACCGGACGCCTTCGCCGTGGAGGTGGTCGGTCCGGTGTACGCGATTTCGGCCGTCGGGAACCCGGAGGGTTTCCACCGGACGCTAGCGGATCTCGGTGTCGCGGCCACGTACCGGACGTTCCGGGATCATCACCCGTTCGTGAACGCGGACCTCGTGGTGCCGGCGGGTGCGTCGGTCGTGGTGACGGAGAAGGACGCGGCCAAGATCGCAGAGTTCGCGACCGTGCCGGCCCATTGCTGGGTACTGGAGGTCGCCATGGAACCGTCGCCGGAGTTCGAGGCGGCGCTGGAGGGCGCCCTGCGCCGGCAGGGTCTGCTGCCGTGACCGGATTCTCCGTCGTCATTCCGGCGCGATTCGCAGCCACGCGCTTGCCGGGAAAGCCGCTGGTGGATCTCGGTGGCCTCCCGATGGTGGCGCGGGTCGCCCTGCAGGCAGCGCGTTCCTCCGCCGGGCGGGTGGTGGTGGCTGCGGACGACCGGCGGGTGCTAGCTGCCGTGCACGGCCTGCCGGGAGCGGAAGTCGTCGAGGGCGTGATGACGCGCGGCGATCACGTGTCGGGGTCGGATCGGACGATGGAGGTCGTCGCGCGCGAGTCCTGGCCGGATGAGCACATCGTGGTGAACGTGCAGGGAGACGAGCCGCTCATTCCGCCGGCGGTGATCGATCAGGTGGCGGAACTTGTGGCGGCGTCCCCGTGGGCCGATGTCGCGACGTTGTGCGAACCGCTCGGCACGCTCGGCGAGGTGTTCGACGAGCACATCGTCAAGGTCGTCGTGACGGGCAGCGGTCGCGCGCTGTACTTCTCGCGCGCGCCGGTGCCATACGCGCGCGGAAGTTTTGGGACCCTGCGAGAGGGCGCCCTCGACGCCGGCTGGGGCCAATGGCGCCGGCACGTGGGGATTTATGCGTACCGTGTGCGTGCCCTGCGTCGTTTCGTTGCGTTGTCGAGGGGGTCGCTGGAGGCGACGGAATCGCTGGAACAGTTGCGCTTTCTCGAGCATGACATCGACATCGTCGTCGGAGAGGCCGTCGCTCCCGTGCCTGGCGGCGTCGATACGCCGGCCGACCTCGCGCGGGTTCGGGGCACGTTGCTGGCGCGCTCATAGTCCGAGGCGCGCCGGTGCCCGGGCGGCGGGTCCCGGCACGCCGCCCGAACGACCCGTCAGCGTTCGTGTCCACGGGAGTTCGCGTCGGCGAGACTCCCAACGCGACCGCAGGTCGCGCGTTTAGCGCGGTTGCATGCGCATCCCGGCATCGAGGCGGATCGTCTCGCCGTTCAGATACGGGTTCTCGACGATCTGCCGGACCAGCAGGGCGTACTCGGACGCATTGCCCATGCGCTTTGGAAACTGCGCCATCTCGATCAGGGGGTCGCGCACGCTCGGCGGGGCGCCGAGCAGCATGGGTGTCTCGAAGATGCCCGGTGCGATGGTGCAGACGCGGATGCCGGATCGCGCCAGATCGCGGGCGACCGGCAGCATCATTCCGATGACCCCACCCTTGGACGCGCTATACGCTGCCTGACCGACCTGTCCTTCGAAGGCGGCGACCGACGCGGTGTTGACGATCACGCCGCACTCGTTCTCGCCGCTGTTCTTCTGCATCTGCGCGGCGCAGCATCGAAGCGAGTTGAAGGTGCCGACCAGATTGACCTGGATCACCGTATTGAAGGCCGCGAGGGACAGTGGACCATCTCGTCCGACCGTCCGCCCGGGGTTCGCGATACCCGCGCAGTTGACGTTGATGTGGATGCCATCGAGTGCCTCCACCACGCCGTCGATGGCGGCCTCCACGGACGCTTCGTCGGTCACGTCTGCCACCACCGGATGCGCGGACGGCCCGATGTCCCGGGCGA
This sequence comes from Candidatus Azotimanducaceae bacterium, assembly GCA_965206615.1. Classification (GTDB taxonomy): domain Bacteria; phylum Pseudomonadota; class Gammaproteobacteria; order Pseudomonadales; family Azotimanducaceae; genus VXNE01. The sequence goes on along the minus strand of CBDBKI010000005.1, from coordinate 3,375,604 downwards.
CCTGACGCACCAGAGCCTCGTTGCGGTCCAGCAGCGCCACCTGCCCGCCATTCGCAACGATCATCTCCGCCGTCGCCCTGCCAAGCCCCGATGCGCCGCCCGTGATCACGGCGACCTTGCCGGTGATGTCCATCCCCGTCCTCCTGAACACTCTCCAAAACGCACGACAGCGATGCCCTCCAAAGCCCTTCGGAAGCCGCCCGCCGCCGCGGTCCGCCAGATTCTAACGGCCTGCCGCCGGCCCGTCTGCCGCCACCGGACACACGCAAGGAAGCCTGGCCCGCAGGACGGACACACGCGGCTCGCGGAGATGGCGACGCGGAGGTTAGCGTGTGTCCCGTGCTTCGGGTCCGGGACGCCGCTACCATAAGGCAGTGACTTACGCTCCCCGGCAGGATCTGGTCTCCCTTGGCGAGACTCCGGACGGTCTGCATGACCTGCTGCATCTGCCTGGGTTCGTCCCGGCGGGAGAGGCCGGTCGCCTGCTCGATCACTGCTTGACCGAGCTGGATTGGCGCTGTGCGCGCGTCAGGATGTTCGGCCGCGAGGTGAACGAGCCTCGCCTGACGGCGTGTCATGGCGATGCGGGTACGGAGTACCGCTACAGCGGGGTGACGCGGCGCAGCGCAGGTTGGACCGAGCCATTGGGGCGCGTGGCGCGGATGACGGGTGAGCGTCTTCGGGTCCCGTTCAATTTCGTATTGGCGAATCGCTATCGGGACGGTCGGGACGGCGTGGGCTGGCACGCCGATGACGAACGCGGCCTCGGACCGGTGATTGCGTCCCTGAGTCTGGGTGCCGGACGGGTGTTCCGCGTGCGGCGGCGGTCCGGCGGCCCGGCGGTGAACCTGGCGCTTGGGCATGGCGATCTGGTACTGATGTGGGGCCGGTGCCAGCGCGATTTCGAGCATTCGCTACCGCGCACGACGGTGCCGACCGGGGAGCGCGTCAACCTCACCCTCAGGCTGGTAACGAGCACTCGGGCAGGGATGTCCCGAGCGAAGCGCGGGCGGGCCGCGTGACCTTCGCCGATCAGCGATGCAGCGGACGCCTTGGCCGCAGGCGGGCGGCTTGAAGGCCGTACGGCGTTCCGTTTCCCTGCGTCTGGCAAACAGCCTGCGGGTGGAGAGCGTAGCGGCGGAGTTTGTCGAGACGACAGCGGAAGCGGAGCTGCTCGAGGCATTGGACCGTGCTCGCCGGGAGTCGGTTCCGGTAACGCTCCTTGGCGGCGGTACGAACGTGGTCCCGCTCGGCCGCATTGACGGCCGCGTATTGCGGGTCGCGCATCGGGGCGTTTCCTTCGAACGGAGCGGGACGGACGTTCGCGTCCGGGCAGCGGGGGGAGAGCCGTGGCATCGTCTGGTGCGGGCATGTCTTGGTCGAGGGATCGCGGGGCTCGAGAATCTGTCGCTCATTCCCGGCACTGTAGGGGCTGCGCCGATCCAGAATATTGGCGCCTATGGGCGAGAATTGTCGAGCCTGGTCACCGAGGTATCCGTCGTCGACACGCGCTCGTTGGAGAGCCGTGTCCTCGCACCCGTTGCCTGCGCATTTCGTTACCGGGACAGCGTGTTCAAGTCAGACGAGATCGGACGCTTCGTCGTCACCGGCATCACACTGCTGTTGCGTCGGCGGGCGGTGCCGGATGCCAGCTATTCCGATGTCGCGCAAGAGTTGCGTCGGCTGGGGCGCGCGCCGTCTGCGGTCTGGGTTGCCGAGGCGGTCACGCGGGTGCGACGGCGCAAGCTCCCCGATCCCCGGTCCGTTGGCAACGTGGGGAGCTTCTTCAAGAACCCGACGATCTCCGCGCCGGCGCTCGATCGGCTGCGTGCCAAGGTGGACATCGCGGCGTTCTCTCGAGACCGCGCCATGCGGATTCCTGCTGCCCGGTTGATCGACGCGTGTGGCTGGAAGGGTTATCGCCGCGGGGACGCCGGCGTCTGGCCCCGCCACGCCCTGGTGCTCGTCAACCATGGCCGGGCCAGCGGACGGGAGATTCTCGATCTGGCCCGGCGCATCCAGGACGATGTCGCGCGCCGTTTTGACGTGGCGCTGGAACTCGAACCGACTGTTCTCGGCCGGGATTGAGGCAGCGTCGGCCGCCCACCGTCCGCCTGACGGGTGGGCGACCGGCATCGGAGTCAGCCGTCTCCGTCTCCCGTACTGGCCATGGCCGCCCGTCGTCTGATCTCGCGCGGGTCGTTGGAAGCCCGCCCGGGTTTCACTTCCTTGCGCCGGTGGCCAGGCTGCGGGATCGAGACTTCGTCGTGCGCGGCACGCGTTGAGCCCTTCGAAACAGCGGGCACCGGCGTTCTTGAAGCGTCTGTCGGGCGCGACTCGGGTTCGCTGGCCGGGGGTGGCGACGGCTCCGCCTGTGCATCGAACGCCTCGGCCGGTGCGTCCGAGATGGCGGACGCCGGCGCCGGGGGAGCCTTCGCCCGCTCGCGCGGGTCGTTGGCGGCCCGTTCGGCCGGAGCGTTTGCGGTGCGGTCCCCACCCTGGTCCCCGTCGTCCGTCGCGGCCGCGAGCATCGCCGCAGCCACGGAGTGCGCCTCCGGCTCGCCAGATGTGTCGGACGCCACGGTCGTCACGGGCGTCACCGGCGTCTCGGTAGATGGGTCCTGACGGGCACCCTCGATGGCGTTCCGGTCACGACGCGGTTTGCGCTTGTTTGAGGAAGGGGCAGACTCGGGGTTGGCAGCGGCCGTCTCACGGGGGCGCTCACGCGGCGGCGCCGGTGCCCTGTCACCCGCGGGGCCACGCCCACGCTGGCGACGCGAGCGACCGCCTGCGGCGGGCTTCTCGGCCGGGGACTCGGCTTCAGTGTGCCTGGGCGCCTCGCCCTGCGGTGACCGTCCCCGTGTGTTGGCGCGCTCGCGGCCGCGGCCCTGCGTGCCGCCATCGGCACGCTTCGACGAGCTGCCATCGCCGCGGTTCGTCTGGCGGTCGTCGCCGCGGTTCGTCTGGCGGTCGTCGCGACGCGGTCGGTCCCTGCGGTCGGCGTTGCCGCCTCGTTCGCGTCGCTCCTGCCCGTCGGTCCGGTGTTCCCCGCGGTTGGCGCTTCGGCCGCCGTCACGGTCGCGGCCGCCGTCACGGTCGCGGCGCCCCTGGCGGTTCTCCGGGCGCTGACGTTCGCGACCCGAATCCGTGGAACCGACACCGCGCGCCCGCACGGGTGCTTCCTTCGAGTCGGTGCCGAACAGGTTGTCCACCGTACGACGCAGCCAACCTGAACGCTGCGGCGTCGGTGCGGGTTGCGCGGGGGCCATGGTCTTGACCGCGGCTTCCTGCGGCCGCGGCCGGCGGCCGTTCTCACGGGCAGACGGCACCTCGGGTTCGTTGACCGCATCGGCCAGTTCGTAACTCAGCACTGCCGTGTCGGCTTCGGCATCGTCCTCGCGGATGCGCTGCACGTCGTAGTGGGGGGTTTCCAGGTTGGCGCTCGGAACGATCACCAGATGGGTGTTGGTGCGCTTCTCGATGTCGGCGACGTCGCTCCGTTTCTCGTTCAGCAGGTACGCGGCTACGTCCAGCGGTACCAGCGCGCGCACGATGGTGCTGCGCTCCTTCAAGGACTCTTCTTCCATCACGCGCAGGATGGACAGAGCAAGGGATCGGATGTCGTGGATGCGCCCCTGGCCGCCGCAGCGGGGACAGATCTCCGTGGTCATCTCCGTCAGTGAAGGCCGCAGGCGCTGCCGCGACATCTCCATCAGACCGAAGCGCGAGATGCGACCGATCTGGATGCGCGCCCGATCCGCTTCCACGGCCTCGCGCAGACGGTTCTCGACGGCGCGCTGGTCTTTCGTACTCGACATGTCGATGAAGTCGATGACGATGAGTCCGCCCATGTCCCGCAGGCGGAACTGCCGAGCGATCTCCTCGGCCGCCTCGAGGTTGGTGGTGAGGGCTGTCTCCTCGATGTCCGCGCCTTTGGTGGCACGGGCCGAGTTGATGTCGATGGCGACGAGCGCTTCCGTGGGATCGATGACGACCGCGCCCCCCGAGGGGAGCCTCACTTCGTGCAGAAATGCGGTCTCGATCTGGCTTTCGATCTGGTATCGGCTGAACAGGGGAACGTCGTCGGAGTAGAACCGGATGCGTTCCTGGTAGCTCGGCATGACCTTGTCGATGAACTGCGAGGCCTCGGCGAACGCTTCCTCACTGTCTATGAGCACCTCGCCGATATCCTGACGCAGATAGTCACGGATCGCGCGGAGAACGATGTTGTTCTCCTGGTAGATCAAGGCGGGCGCCTTCTGCTCCTTGCCGGCGTCGCGGATGGCTTCCCACAGCTGCAGCAGGTAGTCGAGGTCCCATTGCAACTCCTCCGCGCTTCGCCCGACGCCCGCCGTGCGGATGATGACGCCCATCCCGTCGGGTACTTCGAGGCCGCTCAGGGATTCGCGCAGTTGTTCGCGGTCCTCGCCTTCTATCCGGCGGGAGATGCCACCCGCCCGCGGATTGTTGGGCATGAGCACCATGTACCGACCGGCCAGGCTCAGGAACGTCGTCAATGCGGCGCCCTTGTTGCCGCGTTCTTCCTTGTCCACCTGGACGAGGAATTGCTGGCCGGGGGAGATCAGGTCGGCGATGCTGGGCGCGCGCGCGCCGTCGCGGGATTGCCCGTCGGTCTGGGGTGTCCTGTCGGATTTGGCGAAGAACTCCCGCGATACTTCCTTGGCGGGAAGAAAGCCGTGCCGTTCGGAGCCGAATTCGACGAATGCGGCCCCGAGGCTCGGCTCTACGCCGGTGACCCTCGCCTGATAGACGTTCCCTTTCTTTTGTTCGCGCCCGTGACTCTCGATGTCGAAGTCATACAGGCGTTGTCCGTCCACGAGAGCGACGCGCACCTCTTCGGGTTGCGTCGCGTTGATGAGCATGCGTTTCATAGTGCAGTGATTCCGTCGTTACGGTGCGAAACGCGCTCGAATCCGAAAGTGTCGAGCGGTATGCGGCACGGTCGGAAACCGTGCGCGAATGGCAGTCCTCGCGGGCCGGCCCGGTCATCGGGCCAGCAAGGCGCGCACAGTGGGGCAAGGGGCGACTCGCTGGACGCCCTCCGTCCGCTGCCGGCAATGCGCTCCGTTGGTTCTCGGGACGCGGGTTGCGAAGAAACTTGTTGGCATACGTGACACCGTACCGTCCCCTTCGGAGGGCGGCCGTGTCGTCGGCGCAATCATTGGCGCGCTGGCGCTGGCCGGATGGGCCATGCGCTCGCGCCGCATCGCGCGTACTCCTTCGACGATTCGTGAGCGCGGCTCGTGCCGTCAATCGTTGTGTAGAACTCAAACGTTGTGTAGAACTCAAAATGCGGTATTCGACTTCCGCAATGCGCGGCCCCGTGAGAGCCGCTGCCTTCGGTCTTGCGGGCTGCGCGTGCTGGATGAGTCGGACCCGTGACCACAACGCGCTGGACAATACTTGCGCCCCGCCGAAGCGGACGCACTATAGCAGCCATATTTAAGTCTTTCAAACAGTTGGAAATTTCCTGGCGGAATTCGTATCGTTCGGCGCATGCCGGTTACCTACCACACGGTCGCTGACCGCGCCGGGCAGCGGTTGGACAACTTCCTGATTGCCCGTCTCAAGCATGTTGCGCGCAGCCGGGTCTATGCCATGGTCCGCAAGGGAGAGGTGCGTGTGAACGGTGGCCGGGCACGGCCTCGAACCCGGCTCGCGGTGGGTGACATCGTGCGCATTCCGCCCGTGCGCGAGATGGCGCCGCGTGCCACGGGCGGGGCGGCGGAGCGGCTGGCACAGGTGCTGCACGGTTCAGTCCTCTACGAGGATGCGCATGTCGTAGTGCTCGACAAGCCCACGGGAGTGGCCGTGCACGGGGGCAGCGGCGTGTCGGCAGGTGTGATCGAGGCGCTACGGTCGAGTCACCCGAAGCTCGACCTGGAGCTGGTGCATCGCCTGGACCGGGACACGTCGGGGTGTCTCGCGATAGCCAAGGACCGAGCCACTCTGCTCGCCCTGCACCGGGCGTTCCGTGAGGGTGACGTGGACAAGACGTATGACCTCATCGTGCAGGGTCGCTGGCCGCGTCGACTGTCCACGGTGCGGGATCGATTGCGAAAGTACAGTCTGCCGAACGGCGAGCGGCGAGTGCGGCTCGATGCCGGCGGCAGCCCGGCCCGGACGGATTTCGAGATCGTCGAAGCCGGGGACGAATGTACGTGGCTACGGGCCTTTCCGCGGACCGGGCGGACGCACCAGATTCGCGTTCACGCCGCGTCCCGTGGCCACCCCATACTTGGCGACCGGAAATACGCGGATCGTGGCAACCCGCCGCCTGCAGCCGGGCGCCTGATGCTGCACGCTTCCGCGCTGACGCTGCCAGTCGAGGGCGTCAAGCGACGCTTTCGCGCGCCGCCCGGCGAGGTGTTCTCCGAAGTCTGGGCGAGGCTTGGGGCGGGCCGAACGCCGTAGCCGCGTCCGGCAGTCCGCTGCAGGACACACGGACGGGTCGTCGTTGTTCGAGGGACACACGCGGTGGCGGGACTGGTCGAATCCGGCGGGGCTGGACGACGAGCGAGAGCCTCCCCGCTTGCGGCAGTGGACTGCCGGACACGGGCTCCACTCCGGCGGCCTGCCCGGCTGATGCCCGGCGTCTCAGCTTCGGAACAACGGGACGCCTTCGGTTCGCAGCATCTTGCCCAGCTCGATGAGGGGCAACCCGATCAGCGCGGACGGATCCTTGTTGGCGACTTCGCGGAACAGCAAGACGCCCCGGCCCTCGGACTTGATGGCGCCGGCGCAATCGAGCGGAAGCTCGCCGGCCACGTACTGTCGGATCTCCGTGAGGTCGATGTCCCGGAAGTGGACGTAGGTCTCGTCCACATGGTCGTGCCGGGCACCGCTCGAGCAGTTCACGACGACCAGGGATGTCAGGAACGTGACGATGCGGCCCGAGAGTGACGCCAGGGTGGCGACCGCTTTCTCCTCCGTTCCCGGCTTGCCCAGGATGCGCCCACCGGCTACGCAAACCTGGTCGGACGCGATGACGATGCAACGCGTTCCGGGGGTCACCGCGGCGTTTGCCTTTGCGTTCGCCAGCCGCAGCACGAGGTCCCGGGGCGCTTCGCCAGGCCGCCGGGTCTCATCCACGTTCGGCGCCATGACGTCGAACGAAAGGCCCAGACGCTCAAGCAAACCGCGACGATAGGGAGACGACGAAGCGAGCACGATGCGCATGGGCGGCGCAGTTTGTCGGACTTGCGCCCTCCGGGGCAAGTCTTCCAGCTTCGTTAGCCGCGGTTTGCCACGGCGTGTGTCCGCGTGCCTGTGCCCGCGTGCCTGTGCCCGGGAGTTTCGCGCCAGCGAAACTCCCAACGCGACCGACAGGTCGCGCGCTTGCGCCAGGCGCGCCGCTTCTTTGACACCTCCAGGGGACCGCGCGGATAATGGGCGCGCCATGGCGACCCGACGTCCCCTGCTCGTGGATCCGCGGGAACTCGCGCGGCGTGGCGATGTCTGGGTGGGTCGGGTTCCCGTCGCCAGCCTTGCGCGGCTGGCGCGGGTGTTGCGGCGCGGGGCGGGCGCCATCGACGTGCGGCTGACCTTCTGCCTGGATGGCGAGGGCAGATGCCACGTCCGGGGGTCGGCGCGAATGCGGGCCAGCGTCTCCTGCCAGCGTTGCGTACGCTCGGTGGAGCGTGTGGTGGCGACCGATATTGACGTTGTCGTGCTCGATTCCGAGGCCGACGCGCGCGCGCTGACGCCTCGGTACGACACCTGCGTTCTGGTCGAGCGGAAGATCTCGATCGACGCGTTGATCGAAGATGACCTGTTGTTGAGTGTGCCGGAGTACGGCTGCGAGCGGCGCGACGAGTGTCCGCATGCGCCCGCCGGGGCCTATCCGGCCTCCGGCGCGGGCGAGAGGACACGGAGCAGTCCGTTCGCCGCGCTGGCCGGGTTGGCTGGCACCGGACCCGGGGATGAGCGACCCGGATGAGTGTTGGCGATCCATGTGTCGCCATGTCGGAGCGAATGAGGTAAGTTGAAAGTATGGCCGTACAAAAGAATAAGGGCACGCGCGCGCGTCGCGGCAGTCGCCGCGGGCATGACTCGATCTCGAAACCCACGTTGGCGATCGACCCGACGACCGGTGAAACGCACCGCCGTCACCATGTGACTCCGGACGGGTTCTATCGCGGCCGCAAGGCGGTCGACGTCTGACGCCGACGGGCCGCTCATTTATCGCATCGCCGTAGACACGCTGGGCGCGGATGCCGCCCCGCGCGTGCTCGCGCTCGGGGCGCTGGACCTGGCAGCGTCCGGCGGGGTCGCCTTGACCCTCGTCGGAGATGCGCAGTTACTGCAACCGCTGGTCGGTCGGGGACCGCATCGCGTGGTCGGTGTCAGCCGGGCCATCACGAACGACGACTCGGTACGCGACGCCTTGCGTGGCAAGATCGATTCGTCCATGCGACGCGCGATCTCGCTGGTGGCCCGCGGCGACGCGGACGCCGTCGTCAGCGCCGGCAACACCGGGGCGTTGATGGCACTCGCCCGCCACCTGTTGCCGATGCTCCCCGGGATCGACCGCCCGGCCATCGTCAAGCCGTTCGTCGGGCGCCGTGCCGCGAAATGCTGGGTGCTGGACATCGGCGCCAATCTCTCCTGCTCCGCGCAACAGCTGCATCGCTTCGCCGCGATGGGCGCGGCAGTGGCGGAAGCCAGCGGGGGCGTCGCGTCGCCCCGCGTCGGTCTCCTCAACGTCGGCGTCGAGCACAGCAAGGGGCCGCGGGAGGTCCGGCGCGCGGCCGGCCTGATCGCCGCCGACCCCGCCCTGCATTTCGCGGGCTTCGTGGAGGCGAACGAACTCTTCGACAGCAAGGCGGACGTGGTCGTATGTGACGGTTTCGTCGGGAACGTCGCCTTGAAGGCGACCGAAGGCGCGGCGTCGATGGCGCGTCATCTGCTGCGCAACGAACTGGGCGGCGGGTTCGCGCCGCTCCTGCTCCGTGGCAAGCTGCGACGACTGGCCGCCGCGTACGATCCCCAGGCATACAACGGCGCGACCTTCGTGGGTCTGCAGGGCGTCGTGGTGAAGAGCCACGGCGCGGCGGATCGACGGGGCTTCCGGGAGGCGGTCGGACACGCCGTGCGGGATTTGGAGGCGGATCTCGTCGACAGGGTCAGCGCGCGTCTCTCTCACCAGATACAGACGACGGGATAGGCAGGCATGAGTCTCGGTTTCGTATTCCCCGGACAGGGCGCCCAGGCCGTGGGCATGGGCGGTGATTTCCTGGACAGCGACGCCGTCGTGCGGGCGCGGTTCGAGGAAGCGAACGCGGCGCTCGGGTTCGACCTCGTCTCGATTGTCCTCGAAGGACCGCCCGAGCGCCTGGCCGAGACCGAGGTGACGCAGCCGGCGCTGCTCACCGTCGGCGTCGCACTGTGGGACGCCTGGTGCGCGCGCGGCGGGGCCAGGCCGGCTCTGCTTGCAGGGCACAGTCTCGGCGAGTACACGGCGCTTGCGGCTGCGGGTGCTCTGGCGTTCGAGGACGCGGTGCGCCTTGTGCACGCCCGGGGCCGGTTCATGCAGGAGGCCGTTCCGGTCGGGGAGGGCGCCATGGCGGCCATTCTCGGGCTCGACGACGACGTTGTTGCGGGTTGCTGCGCAGGGGCAGATGGCGTCGTGGCGCCAGCGAACCTGAATGCGCCGGGACAGGTCGTGATCTCGGGCGCCGCCGGCGCCGTCGACCAGGCTGTCGCGGCGTGCAAGGAGGCCGGAGCCCGCCGCGCGGTGCTGCTGAACGTCAGCGGACCGTTCCACTGCGCGTTGATGCGCCCGGCGGCGGAACGCCTGCGCGCGGCGCTGGACGCCGTCTCCATCCGCGCTCCGGAAATCCCCGTGCTGCACAACGTGGACGCGGCGGTGGCGAAGGGCGCCGAGGACATCCGCCGCAAGCTCATCGATCAGCTCGACTCGCCGGTACGCTGGCGCGACTGCATGCAGGCGATGCAGGCCGCGGGCGTCGATCGCGTCGTGGAGTGCGGCCCGGGCAATGTACTCGCGGGTCTGGCCCGCCGCATCGACCGGTCGCTCGTGGTCGATGGCATCGGCACGCTCGAGGCGATGGCGAGCGTGCTGTCGTGAGCGATCCCCGCGTCGCGCTCGTCACGGGCGCCAGTCGAGGTATCGGCCGGGCGGTGGCGGCGCGGCTCGCCGCCGATGGCCTGCATGTGGTGGGCACGGCGACCACGGCGGCAGGCGCGCAGGGCATTGCGGCGGCGCTCGGCGAGCGCGGGCACGGCGTCGTATTGCGCCTGGAGGAGCCGGCGTCGGTCGAGGAAGCCCTCGGGCGGATCGAAGATTGGCGGGGCCCGCCGCTCGTGCTGGTGAACAACGCGGGCATTGCGCGGGACGGCTTGCTGATGCGGATGTCCGCGGATGCCTGGGATGCCGTGGTCGGTACGAACCTCGGTGGCGTCTACCGGCTGACGCGCCCGGTGCTGCGTCCCATGACGCGCGCGCGTTGGGGCCGTATCGTGAACCTCAGCTCCGTCGTCGGTCGTATGGGGAACGCGGGACAGACGAACTACGCCGCCGCGAAGGCCGGCATCGAAGGGTTCACGCGCGCCCTGGCACGAGAAGTCGGCTCCCGCGGGATCACGGTGAACGCGGTGGCGCCGGGCTTCATCGATACGGACATGACATCCCGGCTGACGGAGGCGCAGCGAAACGCCATGGTCGAGGGTATCCCCCTCGGCCGAATGGGAACGCCGGAGGACGTCGCGGCGGTCGTCTCGTTCCTCGTCGGGGACGATGCGGCCTACATCACCGGCGAGACCGTGCACATCAACGGCGGATTGCACATGGCCTGAGCCGTGCTTACACTAGGCGCCGCTTCGCGGGGAAGGATTGGCAAGAACATGAGCAGTGTTGAGGAACGGGTCAAGAAGCTCATCTGCGAGCAGTTGGGCGTGAAGGAAGATCAGGTCAAGAACGACGCGTCGTTCGTGGAAGATCTGGGCGCCGATTCGCTGGATACGGTTGAGTTGGTCATGGCCCTCGAAGAAGAGTTCGAAACCGAGATCCCCGACGAGGAGGCCGAGAAGATCACCACCGTCAAGGAGGCGATCGACTACATCCTCGCGACCCAGTAACTCCGCCAGCTCTCACGTCACCTGTCCGAAACCTCGCCGAGATCGGTCCATGCCTGGAGCCGGGAGCAACGTACTGCGCTCGACTGGCGTCGGGCTCGACCGGACTGTCGCAGGACGCCGGATGCCCCGCGCAGGCGTTGCCACGCTGACGAATTGCCAGGACCGCCCCAGGTAAGCCCGTGGACAAGCGCAGGGTAGCTGTCACGGGACTCGGCATGCTCTCTCCCATCGGCAACACGGTGTCGGAATCCTGGGAGAGCGCGCTGGCCGGTCGTAGCGGCGCCGCTTCCATCGATACGTTCGACACCGCCGATCACGCGGTGAAGATCGCGGCCCCGGTGATGGGTCTCGATCTCGGCGACTATCTCGATCGTCGCGAAATGCGGCGCGTCGATCTGTTCATACAATACGGACTGGTCGCCGGCATTCAGGCGGTGGAAGACGCCGGCCTGACGGAACTCGGCGCCGAGATCCGCGGACGAACCGGCGTGGCCATCGGCTCCGGGATCGGTGGCATCAACACCATCGAAGACACGCATGCCACGCTGCTGAAGAGTGGACCGCGGCGCGTGTCGCCCTTCTTCGTCCCGGCAAGCATCATCAACATGATCTCGGGCAACCTCTCGATCCGGTACGGATTCGGTGGCCCCAACACCGCCATCGTGACCGCCTGCGCCACCGGAACGCATAACATCGGCTACGGCACGCGCATGATCCAGTACGGGGATGCCGACATCATGGTCGTCGGCGGCTCGGAACAGGCGATCTCGCCGCTCACCGTGGCCGGGTTCGCTGCCATGCGGGCGCTCTCGTCCCGCAACGACGATCCCGAGGGCGCCAGCCGACCGTGGGACCGGGACCGCGACGGGTTCGTGCTTGGGGATGGTGCCGGTGTCATGGTCCTCGAGGAATACGAACACGCGGTGGCGCGGGGCGCGACGATCTACTGCGAAGTCGCCGGCATAGGCATGAGCGGCGATGCCCACCACATCACGAGTCCCCGCGACGACGGCGCCGGCGCCGTGGCCTCGATGGTGAACGCCATCGGCGATGCCGGATTGACGCCGGCCGACATCCAGTACGTCAACGCCCATGGGACATCCACCCCGCAGGGCGATGTCGCGGAGACGCTGGCGATCAAGGCGGCGTTCGGCAACGACACGCGGGTCGCGGTGAGTTCGAGCAAATCGATGATCGGGCACCTCCTCGGGGCGGCTGGGGCGGTCGAAGGTATCTTCACGGCGTTGGCCGTATACCATCAGGTGGCGCACCCGACCATCAACCTCGATAATCCGAGCGAGGACTGCGATCTCGACTACATCCCGCACCAGGCGCGGGAGATGCGAATCGATGCGGCGTTGACCAACTCCTTCGGCTTCGGCGGCACCAACGGCTCGCTCGTCTTCACTCGCGTATAGGGCGTCTACGCTCCTGGCCGGACCGCGGCCGCACCCTCGAAACGCGCGATGCGCGGCGCCTGGCCGGACACGCCGTCCACCGGCGCCCATCCTGTAGCCGCCGCGGGCGGTTAGAATCCGACGCATGTTCCGAGCGGTCCGGAAACGGTCTTCCGTCGCATGGGCGGCCCTGGCACTCGGTGGGGTCGCCGCGATCGTGGCGCTGGGTGCGTGGCTGCTCGCTCTGTCGGACTGGGCGGACCGTCCCGGTCCCCTGGTGGAGCACACCGTCGTGGTGGTCGAACCCGGACGCGCCTTCGGAGGCGTGGCGCGGGAGTTGCAGCGGGAGGGTGTCATAGACGACGCGGGGCGCTTGCGGATGCTGGCCCGCTGGCGCAGTGCGACGGGCGCGATTCATGCCGGCGAGTACCGGTTCGGCCCGCACGAGGCGCCACGCGAAGTCCTCCACCGCCTCGTGTCGGGGGACATTGTGGTACATCGGTTGCGCATCCTGGAGGGATGGTCCGTACGCGAGTTGCTCGACGCCGTGGCGACGGCGCCGAGCCTTGATCGCCTGCTCGAGGGCGCGCGCGCGACGGACCTGCTCCCCGCACTCGGACTCGGCGACGCGCACGCGGAAGGACGGTTTTTTCCCGATACCTACCACTACGTCCGGGGCGACAGCGACGCGGACCTGCTCGTGCGGGCCTACCGCAGGATGACCGAGGTGCTGGCCGCCGAGTGGCCGGCACGGGACGCAGACCTGCCGTACGCCGACGAGGACGAAGCCCTGATCATGGCGTCGATCATCGAGAAGGAGACGGGGCTCGCCGAGCATCGCGGGAGCATTGGTGGCGTGCTGGTGCGGCGCCTGCAGCGCGGCATGCGACTACAGACGGACCCGTCCGTCATCTACGGGGCGGGGGAGGCGTTCGACGGCGACCTCACGCGGGCGCACCTCAGCCGGGACGGCCCCTACAATACATACACGCGCAGCGGGCTGCCGCCCACACCCATCGCGTTGCCCGGCCGCGCGGCGATCCATGCGGCCCTGCACCCCGCGCCCGGCACGGCGATGTATTTCGTGGCGCAGGGGGACGGGGCGACCTGGTTCTCCGACACGCTGCGCGAGCACAACGAAGCCGTACGACGCTTCCAGTTGGGAACGAGCCGATGAAGCGGGGACGCTTCATCACCCTCGAGGGCCTGGACGGCTCGGGCAAGAGCACGGCTGTGGAGGTCGTGCGAACCTTCCTGGAGCAACGCGGGATTCCCTTGGTCGTAACGCGTGAACCTGGCGGTACGCCGTTGGGGGAGGATGTCCGAGAAGTGCTCCTGGTGAACCGGCGGAACCAGAGTATCGATGCGCTTACCGAGACTCTGTTGCTGTTCGGGGCTCGAGCCCAGCACGTGAAGTTCGTGATCGGCCCTGCGCTCGCGGAGGGACGCTGGGTGGTGAGCGACCGGTTTACGGACGCCACACTTGCCTATCAAGGTTACGGTCGCGGCGTCAGCCTGAAGACCATCGAGTTCCTCGCGCGGATGGTGCATCCCGGCCTAGAGCCTGACCTGACCTTCTATCTTGACTTGCCAGTGGACCAGGCGCTCGCACGAATTAATGGTAGCGAACAACCCGAAGCAGACCGGCAGTTTCGTTTGTTCGACGATCCTCTCGACCGATTCGAGCACGAGCGCGTGGAGTTCTTTGAGAGTGTTCGCAGGGGCTACCTGGAGGTCGCTGGACGAGACGAACGCGTACGGGTTATAGATGCGTCTCAATCTCTCGGCTCAGTTTCTGTCGCGATCGAGGAGCATCTCACCCCCTTCGTCGACGCCGCACGATGACGTTACCGAGCTGGCTTGCCGGCCCGGCGGAGCGCTTCGCGCGGATGGCCGAGGATCAGCGCATCCCGCACGCGGTGCTGGTGGACGGCCCGGGCGGCTGGGGCGAGGCGTTGCTCGCCGGGCGCTTCGCACTGACGCTGCTCGGTGCGGATACGCGGGCCGACCCGCGCACCCTTGCGCACCCCGACCTGCGCTGGGTCGAACCCGAGGATGCCACCTTGAAGGTCGAGCAGGTGCGGGAACTGATCGCGTTCATGCAGCAGACCGCCGGCGGCAACGCGAAGGCCGCGGTACTCGACCGCGCGGAAAGGATGACCGTCAACGCGGCAAACGCCTTGCTGAAGACCCTGGAGGAGCCACCGCCAGGAAGTTACCTGGTACTGGTGACGAGCGCTCCGCATCGTCTGCCGGCGACGGTCCGGAGCCGTTGTCAGCGGGTTGCGGTGCAGACGGCCGGCCGTGCGACCGTGCGGGAGTGGCTCGCGGGGCAGGGCTTCGAGTCGCCCGCCATCGGGCCGCTGCTGGTCGAGCTCGGGGGGGCTCCGTACCGAGTGCTTGCGGCCCTCGAGCGGGGCGAGGCGCCCATCTGGGAAGCTCTGAAGGCCGTTGCCACGGGCAGGACGGACGCGCTCGACGCGGCGGCGGCGTGGCGCAACGAGGATCTGGCCGAACTCTGCGGCCGCTGGCTGCGCCATGTCCATCGCCTGGCGAGCGGCCGTGACGCGCCCGGCGCGCTGCTCGATTTCGCCGCCGAACTGATGGCGCTGCGGCGCGCCGCGCTCACCAACAGCGGCCTCGCCCGCCAGGTGCAGTTGGAAAGGCTCCTCCTCGACTGGCGCAGGGTCGCGGCGTAGGAGTAGCCGTTCTGTGGCGAATGTCCCATGGACGGGCGTGGCCGTGCGCGGATCATGGGGAGGAGTGACCGCAGAAGGAGCAACGCACATGGGGGATCGGCCGGGCCGCGTTCTCTCGCTGACGATCAGGGACGAGCCGGTGCTATACGCGGCCTACATGCCGTTCGTGCACAACGGTGGCCTGTTCGTACCGACGACCGACGACTACGACCTCGGGGACGAGGTCTTCCTGTTGCTCGGACTCATGGACGAACCGGAGCGAATACCGGTAGCGGGCAGGGTCGTGTGGGTGACGCCGGCCGAGGCGCGCAACCAGCGGGTCGCCGGAATCGGGGTCCAGTTGAGCCCCGGGGACGACCTGGTGCGTTCCCGCATCGAGACCCATCTCGCCGGGGCGCTGCATTCGGATCGGCGCACGCACACGCTGTAGCCCGGTTGTCGGACAGCCCGACGTCGGGGCCTCAGGGCATGCGGCGCTCGAAGAAGTCGAGGATGGTCTCGTAGCGGTGCGTCGCGACCGCGCGCTCCTGCAAGGCATGCCTGGCGCCGGGATACGTCATCAGTTCGAAGCCGATGCCGCGATCCTGCAGCGCGGTGAGCAGCATGGTCGTGTGCGTGAACAGCACGTTGTCGTCTGCCATGCCATGCATGAGCAGGAACGGGGCGGCGAGACCGTCGAGGTGTCGGAAAATCGAGCTCTCCCGGTAGCCATCGGCGTTGTGCTGTGGCGTGCCCAGGTAGCGCTCGGTGTAATGGGTGTCGTAGAGCGCCCAGTCCGTGACGGGCGCGACGCTCACCCCCGCGGCGAAGCTTGCGGGCGCCCTGGCCAGGCACATCAGGGCCATGTAGCCGCCGTAGCTGTGCCCGAACACGCCGATGCGTTCCGTCTCGACCCAGTCGAGACTGCGCAGGAACCGTACGCCGGCCAGCTGGTCCTCGACCTCGACGGCGCCAAGTCGGCCATGGATGGGGCTCTCGAAGCGCTTCTCGCGGCCGCTGCTGCCCCGGTTGTCGAGTTCGAAGACACCGAAGCCCCGCTGCGCGAACAGCTGCAGGGGCAACGGTCCCCACTCGCGTCGCACCCGTTGCACTCCCGGCCCCCCGTAGACGTGTACCACGACGGGATAGCGCGCGCCGGACACCACCGGCTGCGGCGGCGTCAGCCGGTAGTGCAGCGACTGCCCGTCCGCGCTGACGATGCGGCCGAATCGGGGTGCGACATGGTGTTTCAGGAAGGGGTGGTACGGATGGTCGCCGTCGATGGCGCCGGCCAGGATCGCGTGACGCTCGCCGCTCGCGAGATCGACCGCGTACAGCGCTCCCGGCGTCGCGGCGTCGGTTGCAGTCACGGCGCAGACCGCGGTGTGCCGGTCCATGGCGGCATCGTGCCAGGCATCGCCGTGCGTCAGCGGCTGCGGCGCCGGCACCGTGCCGGCGGCGTCTTGATCCAGGGGCACGCGATAGACATGTTGCACCGTGGGATCGTGCCGCCAACCGGTCACGATGGCGGCGCCGGCGTGGACGCCGAGGACGCACGCCACGCGGTCGAGCCCGGTGGGGACGTGCGTCAAGGTACCGTCGAAGCGGTACAGGTCCGCGCTGCCGCCACGCTCCGAAGTCCACAGGAACGTGTCGCCATCGCCGGTGAAGACGAGGTTGTCGTGCAGGTTCACCCAAGTGTCGCTGCGCTCTTCGAACAGGGTGCTCCAGTCGCCGGATGCCGTGTCCCGTCGCTTCACCGTGAGGCGACGCTGATCCCGTGTCTGTACCTGGACGAGTAGCCCGCTCGTCGGGGTGAAGGCGACGCGGGGCAGGTAGGCGTCGCCGTCGCCGCGCCAATCCAGCCACTCGGGCTCTCCGGGTTCGCCATCGTCCATGTCCACGACGGCGAGTCGGACCTCCGCGTTCTCACCCCCCGCGAAGGGGTAGCGTTGCGCGACCGTTTCGATGCGATCCGCGGCGATCTCCGAGCGGTACGACTCCGGGATGTCCGCCACGTCGACCCGCGTATAGGCGAGGCAGCGGTCGTCCGGCGACCACCAGTGGCCCTCGAAGCGGTGCATTTCCTCCTGGGCGATGAACTCCGGCAATCCGCTGGAGACGGTGCCGCCGCCGTCGCGGGTCACGCGATGCTCCTGGCCGGTGTGAAGATCGTGCACGTACAGATCGCCGCCGCGCACGTAGCTGACAAAACGCCCCGTACGCGAGAGAGTGATGCCGGTCTGGCGTGCACCGGAGGGCGTCACCGGTGTCGTGGCCCCGCGCTGGAGATCGTGCAGCAGGGCCTGTCCGGCGACGGTGAGCAGGATGGTGTCGCCGTTCGGATGCCAGGTGTGGGCGGTGATGCCTCCGGCGAACTGGCGGCGTCGCTCGCGCTCGGCACGCTCCGCCTCCGTCAGGGTGCCGGCGGCGAAGGTCCGGGCGTTCAACAACTCGGCGAGCGTGTGCGCCGAGACGTCGTAGCACCAGAGATCGAGCCGTTCGCGGTCGTCGGCCGCCGGTTGCAGGAAAGTCACGAAGTCGCCGCCGGGCGCGACCCGTACCTGCGTCGGCAAGCGTCCCGTGAGAGGCGATCCGGCGAACAGGATGCTGGGCGACAGCCGTGTCAAACCTTCGGCTCGAGGCGGGCGAACGCGTTGCGGGTGAGATTCTCCACGCCATCGGTGGTGATCGCCACGTTGTCCTCGATGCGGATCCCTCCGTACGCGAGAAAGGCGTCCACCTTCGGCCACACCACGTCACCGGCGCGTTCGTCCGCCCGCAACGCGTTCAGCAGCAGCGGAATGAAATAGATGCCGGGCTCGACGGTGAATACGTGCCCGGGCTCCGTCGTACGCGTCAGGCGCAGTGCCGGATAGCGTTCCGGTGGCGGGGCCGGGTTGCCGCCGGCGTCGGCGAGCTGTCCGCCAACGTCGTGCGTCTGCAGGCCGAGCAGGTGGCCGAGGCCGTGGGGAAAGAAGGCATCCGTGATGCCGGACTCGAACGCGGCGTCCGCGCTGCAGGAGACGAAGCCGAACGCGTGCAGCAGCCTGCCGACCTCCCGGTGCATGCGCTCGTGCAGCTCGACGTAGGAGGCGCCCGGGCCGATCGTTGCGACAAGGTGGCGCTGCGTCGCGTCGAGGGCAGCGACGAGTGCGGCGAATTCGTCGCTTTCCGCGCTGTAGGTGCGAGTGATGTCGGACGCGTAACCGAGGTACCGCGCGCCGGCGTCGATCAGGAAACTGCGGCGCCGGGCCGGGGGTGCGGCGTCGTAGAGTTGATAGTGCAGGATGCCGGCGTGCTCGTTTTGCGCCACGATGCTGGGATACGGCAACTCGGCTTCGTTCTGCCGGCTGGCTTGCAGGTATGCGAGGTGGATGTCGAGTTCTGCCGCACCAGCGTGGAAGGCGTCGCGCGCCGCGAGGTGTCCGCGCGCGCCCATCGCGGTGGCGTGGCGCATTGCGGCCAGCTCGAAATCGTCCTTGCGGGCACGTTCGTAGTGCAACGCGGCGACGAGCGCTGCGGGGTTGACGACATCGAACGGCGTGTTGCCGTCCGGTGCACCGGTCTCGCCGAGCAGGGCGGTGCGACCGCCGGAAGCGAGCAGCCCGAGCGCCGAGCGCGCCATGCCGTCCGCGTCGTCGTGCACCTCCACCACGAACTCCGCCTCCGCCCAGTCCGGCACTTCGGGCGGCAGGTACCAGTAGTCGGCCGGTTGATGGAACAGCAGTCGTGGTTTCTCGGGAGGACGGAACACGAGGACGCAGTGCTCCGCCTCCGGCAGCGGCAACCATTGGGCGAAGTTCGGGTTCGCGCGGAACGGTGGCGCGAGATCGTCCTGGAAGCGGAGGGCGGCGGCACCCGCCGGGACCACCACGGTGTCGATGCCGGCACGGTGCATCGCGTCGGTCCAGGTCGCCGCGACGCGGGCGACATGGCGGGCGTAGGCTGCGCGGTCGAAACCGGCGTCGGATGTTTCCTGCATGGGGCCATTCTACCCCGTGTCCACCCCGCGCCGACCCGTCCGCCGGTCGTCGGCAGCGGTCCGTCGCGTTACGGCCCGACACACTTCTATGGTATACATACGCCGATTTCACACGGGCCAAGGGAGGCGCAATGGGGGCTTATGCCTATGCCAGGCCGACGACTGTCGAGGAGGCGGTGTCCGTCCTCGAGTCGGCCGAACGGGCAGGCGAGCGAACGCAGATGCTGGCGGGAGGAACGGATGTGCTCGTGCAGATGCGTTCGGTCGACCGGGATCCGCGTACGCTGGTCGATGTCAAGCACATCGCCGAGACCAACCGGGTCGATATCGGTGCCGAAGAAGTGTTCATCGGGGCGGCAGTCCCATCGGGCATCCTGAACGAAAACGCCGAGTTGAAGGCCATCTTTCCCGGCCTGCTCGAGTCCGCGGACCTGATCGGATCCACGCAGATCCAGGGGCGGGCGTCCATCGGCGGAAATCTCTGCAACTCCTCGCCGGCCGGCGACACCATCCCGGCGATCATCGCCGCCGGGGGCGTCTGCATGATTGTCGGACCATCCGGCACCCGCGAGGTGGCGTGCGAGGACTTCCTCACCGGCGTCGGAACCAACGTCCTCGGCGACACCGAGTTTCTCGTCGGGCTGCGCTTTCCGCGGCCTCCCGCACGCTCGGGAGATGCCTACCTGCGCTTCATTCCGCGCACGGAGATGGATATTGCCGTCGCCGGTGCGGGCGTCGCATTGACGCTCGATGACGGTGGTATCTGTAGCCACGCTCGGGTAGCCATCGGTGCGGTGGCGCCGACCGTGCGGCTCGTTGCCGCGGCTGCGGATGCGTTGATCGGAACACGGGTCGACGACGCTGCGCTTCGAGCCGCGGGAGCGGCGTGCTCCGTTGCGGCATCGCCTATCTCGGACAAGCGTGGCACGGTGGAATATCGAAGGAAGGTCGTCGCGGTGCTGTGTCGCCGCGCTGGTGCGATCGCACGCGACCGCGCGCACGGGGCTTAGGGAGAGCAGTCATGGCCAAAGTACACGTCACTACCAGTATCAACGGCGAGCAGCGCGAGGTGCTATGCGAACCGCACCAGTCGCTGCTCGATGTCCTGCGCGACGAGCTCGGCATGACCGGCACGAAGGAGGGCTGCGCCACGGGCGACTGCGGCGCGTGCTCCGTGCTGATCGACGGACGGCTCGTCTGCTCCTGCCTGATGCTCGGCGTCGAGGCGGAAGGCGTCGACGTCACGACCATCGAGGGCATCGCCAACGGGTCGGAGCTGCATGTCCTGCAGCGCAAGTTCCTCGAGCACGCGGCGCTGCAGTGCGGTATTTGCACGCCGGGTTTCATCGTGGCCGCGAAGGCGCTGCTCGACCGCAATCCGGACCCGGACGAAACCACCATCCGGTACTGGCTGGCGGGCAACCTGTGCCGCTGCACGGGTTACGACAAGATCGTTCGGGCGGTGCAGGACGCCGCCCAGGAACTGGCCTACGAGGCCTGAAACGGAATTACGGGAGGAGATCGAAGTGGCAGAAGCGCACGATTACAAGGCGATCGGGACTCGGCCGGTACGTCCGGACGGCGTCGACAAGGTAACGGGACGGGCCAACTTCGGTGCGGACCTGAACCTGCCCAACATGCTGCACGGCAAGGTGCTGCGCAGCCCCCATGCGCATGCGCGCATCAGGAGCGTGGACGTCAGCCGCGCCCTCGAACTCGAGGGGGTCTACGCTGCGGTCTCGGGCGCTGACTTTCCGAGCGGCGGCGAGGGCGAGATTGGCGGCGAGGGGGGCGGAACGATTTCCGATCTCGCGCAGAATATCGTCGCTCGCGACAAGGCGCTGTATCACGGCCATCCGGTCGCGGCGGTGGCGGCGAAGACGCCCTATATCGCGGATCTCGCTCTCGATCTGATCGAAGTCGACTACGAAATCCTGCAGCCCGTCCTCGATGTCGACAGCGCCATGGCGGACGGCGCGATCCTGGTGAACGAGAAGCTGTTCACGAACGGCGACCCGGCGAACGGGCCGAGCAACGTCGCGGGGATCGTGAAGTTCGAACGCGGGGACATCGAGCAGGCCTTCGCCGAAGCGGACGTGATCGTCGAGGGCGAGTACCGCACGCCGACCGCTCACCAGGGCTACATCGAGCCGCACGCCTGTACGGCCACCTTCAACGAGGAGGGCAAGGCGACGATCTGGTGCTCCACGCAGGGTCACTTCGACGTGCGTTCCATGACGGCCGGCGTGCTCGGCATGAGCGTGGGCGACCTCAAGGTGATCCCCTCGGAGATCGGTGGCGGCTTTGGCGGCAAGACGGTGGTTTACCTTGAGCCGCTGGCCGTCAAGCTGTCGGAAATCTCCGGCCGACCGGTGAAGATGGTCATGTCGCGCGAGGAGGTGTTCCGCGCCACGGGCCCGACGTCGGCGACGCATTCGCGGGTCAAGATCGGCGCCAGGGCGGACGGGACGATGATCGCCGCGAGCGCCTGGCTTGCCTACGAAGCCGGAGCCTTCCCGGGTGCGCCGGTGGGACCGGGCTGCATGTCGATCTTCGCGCCCTACGACCTGCCGAACTTCCGGGTCGAAGGCCACGACGTACTGGTCAACAAGCCGAAGGTCGCGGCGTACCGCGCGCCGGGAGCACCGCAGGCCTTGTACGCGATGGAGTCCGCGGTCGATGAACTGGCGCGCAAGCTCGGTATGGACCCCATCGATCTGCGCCTCATGAACTGCGCGGAGGAAGGCACCCAGGCGCCCTATGGTCCGACGTTCCCGCCCATCGGCATGAGGAAGTGCCTGGAGGCGGCCAAGGTACACCCGAACTACACGGCACCGAAGGACGAAGAGATAGGCAGAGGTATTGCCGCCGGCTTCTGGTTCAACATCGGCATGCAATCGAGTGCCGAAGTGCGCCTGTCCGAGGACGGCTCGG
The DNA here is from genome assembly GCA_965206615.1 of Candidatus Azotimanducaceae bacterium. GTDB lineage: Bacteria > Pseudomonadota > Gammaproteobacteria > Pseudomonadales > Azotimanducaceae > VXNE01. The sequence goes on along the minus strand of CBDBKI010000005.1, from coordinate 3,353,489 downwards.
TCACGGTGGTCGAGGGCAACCCGGACATCGGCGGCACGCGCGCATCGATGTGTCTGATGGCGGCGGAGACCCTCGGCGTGCCTTACGACTCCGTCCGCACCCATGTGGGCGACACCGAGTCGACCGGCTTCTGCAACGTCACCGGCGGCAGCCGCACGACGTTCGCGACCGGCATGGCGGTGGTTCAGGCTTGCGAGGACATCATCACGCAGTGCAACCAACGCGCCGCGGCCACCTGGGACATCGATGCGGACCAGGTCGACTGGACCGACGGTGAAGCCGTGCCCCAGCCGGGCGTCAACGTGGACGTGAAGCCGCTGTCGCTGGCGGACATCGCCGGCAACGCCGCGCGCACGGGCGGACCGATCCTGGGTCGGGCGAGCCTCAATGCGCAGGGCGCCGGCGCCGCCTTTTCCGTGAACTTCACGGACGTGTCGGTGGACCGCGAGACCGGCAAGGTGGATGTCCTGAGCTTCACGGCCATCCAGGATGCCGGGACGGCGATCCATCCCGCGTACGTCGAGGGCCAACTGCAGGGCGGGGCCGTGCAGGGCCTCGGCTGGGCGCTCAACGAGGAGTACGTCTACGACGCCGACGGGGCCATGGAAAATGCCGGCTTCCTCGACTATCGCGTGCCCGTGACATCGGACATGCCGATGATCGACACGCAGATCGTCGAGGTGCCGAACCCGTCGCACCCGTACGGCGTGCGCGGTGTGGGCGAGACGCCGATCGTGGCGCCGCTCGCGGCGGCTGCGAACGCCGTGCGCGACGCGCTCGGTTTCCGCATCCCCGACCTGCCGCTCTCGCCGCCGAACGTCCTCGCGGCGATCGACGCCCGGGACGCATGACCCCACTGCGGGGCGCGTGAGCCCTCGGCTTTCGCGCCCCGCCGCGTTTTTTTGTTTATGGCCAAAGTCGTATTTCCTGACCATCTGCTCTCATACACCGGCGGCACCAAGGAAGTTGCCGTGGAGGCCAGCAACTTCCGCGGCATCGTGCGCGAGGTCGACAGGAAGTGGCCGGGGATCGAGGCCGTGCTGATGAAGACGGCGGTCGCCATCGATGGCCAGATCTACCAGGACGCCTGGCTTGAGCCGGTAGGACCGGACAGCGAGGTGTTCTTCATGCAACGCATCGAAGGCGGCTGATTGCGTTGCAACGTCCCTGACCTCCGCCACCCCGGGTTCCCGCCTGTCCTGATGTGACCGAGCGCCACGTGCCGAAACTCGTCAATCTCGGTTCCCTGTGTGTCGACAACGTCTACGGCGTACCGAACATCACGTCGGCCGGCGAGACGGTGTCGAGCGTGACCCATGCGGTCTTCCCGGGAGGCAAGGGGCTCAATCAGTCCCTGGCCGCGGCGCGTGCCGGCGCAACGGTCGTCCACGCCGGATGCATCGGCCCCGACGGCCGCTGGCTGCGGGACGAACTGGCGCAAGCCGGGGTCGACGTGGGCCTGGTACGCGAGGTCGACACACCCTCGGGCCATGCCGTCATCCAGGTCAATCCGGCGGGCGAGAACGCCATCGTCATCGCGGGTGGCGCCAACCGTACATTGACGGACGCCGACCGCGCCGCGGCTTATCTGCGCTGCGGTCCGAACGACTGGCTGCTGCTGCAGAACGAGATCAACGACCTGGAAGCCACGCTGCGGGGCGCGGCCGCTGCAGGGTGCCGCGTGGCCTTCAACGTCGCTCCCGTCGATGGCCGGGAACGGGGATACGACCTCTCCGGGGTGCATCTCCTCATCCTGAACGAAGTGGAGGCCGCGGCACTTGCCGAGGTGGCCGACCCGGAGGCCGCACTGGAGGTGCTCTGCGCGCGCTATCCATCGTGCGACGTGGTGGTGACGCTGGGCCGAGACGGCTTGCGAAGCGGGCACGGCGCCGACCGGACGAGGCTGGACGCGTTTCCGGCGGAAGCGGTGGACGAGACGGCGGCGGGCGATGCCTTCGTCGGCTACCTCATGGCGGCCCTGCTCGAGGGGCGTCCGATGCGGGACGCGGTTGTGCTGGGATCCGCCGCGGGCGCCCTGGCGGTGACCCGGCCAGGAGCGGCGAGTTCGATTCCCCAGAGAGACCCCGTGCTGGCGCTGGCTGGTTTCGGCGACTGAGCTTCGTTTCCTGGCCGGGTCGTGCTACCCGCGAGCGGCACCATCGGGCGGTGCCATCCCATTTCTCACGAGTTCCGGGCGGGGACGAAGGCCGTGGCGATCGCGCCTGCGGGCGCCGCCCCCCCCCGGTCAGTCGAACACCACGCCGGTGGCTGCCGCCAGCTCTTTGATCGCCTGGTCCACGTCCAGTACCTTGATCGTGTGCATCCCCATCGCTCGCGCCGGCTTCAGGTTGATGCCGAGGTCGTCCAGGAACACGCACCGCGCGGGATCGACATCCAGGCGCGTGCAGGCGAGGCGATAGATCGCTGGGTCGGGCTTGCGGATTCCCTCGACGCTCGACTGCACCACCACGTCGAAAAGCGCCATGGCGGAATCCATCACCGCGGCGCGATCGGGGTCGCGCGGCGCCGGCCGGGACGCGTCCGACTTCATGTTGTTGGTGATGGCGCCGACCTTGAAGTGGTCCTTGCAGCGCGCGAGGGCCGCGATCATGCGCGGCCGCGCCGCGCCGCTCAGGAGTTCCAGCACCTGTTTGCCCGACACGGGATGGCCGAGGGCCGTGCTCTCCGTGTGGAACAGGGCGCCGAACTCGTCGGCGGACACCCGGCTCGCCTCGAACTGTGCCCACGCGTTCGTCCCGGGGTTCGTCGAGTTGACCGTGCGGATGAAGTCCCGCGGCAGCCCGTGTGCGTCCTCGAAGCGGTTGAAGGCTTCGAACGGACTGGTCGTCAGGACCCCGCCGATGTCCCACAGCGTCGCTTCGATGGTCATGGTCTACAACTCCTGGTCGGACAGGAAGGCGTGAATGTGCCGCGCGAGCGCCTCGGGCTGGTCCAGTTCGGCCAGGTGGCCCGCGGCGTCGATGACGGTCTCCCGGACCGGTCCCGCGATCCCCGCGGCGAAGCGCTGCTGGTACGAGGCGGGGATGACCCGGTCCTCGGCGCCGCGCGCGAGGAGCGTCGGCTGCGTGATGCGGTGCAGGCGCCGGACGAGGCCCGTTTCGCCGAACGGGAAGAGAAACCGGGCCGCAGCCTCCATGCTACGGGTCTGCGCGATCTGCCACTCGACCGCGTCCGCGCCGTCCGGCGTCTGCCAGATGCGCTTCCAGCGCTCGGGATCCGCACAGACCAGGCCGGCCAGCACGTCGGGACTCGGGATCTGGGCCCAGATGTCGGTGTTGGGTTCGGCTTCGTCGAACAGGCCGAACGGGGAGATCAGCACCAGGCGCCGGATAGCGGCCCCCGAGATGGCCGCGGTCTCGGCCGCCAGCGCCCCGCCGACGGAACTGCCGATGAGGTCCATGCTCGGAAGATGCAGCGCCTCGAACATCTCGATGGTCTCGACGATCCAGTCGTAGACGCTGTCGAGATGCCGGAACTCTTCGGCCCCGGGGAATCCGGGCAAGGACGGCACGATCACGCGGCGCGTATCGCTCAGGTGCTCGAGGAAGGGCAGCCAGCGCGGTACGCCGCCAATGCCGGCGAGGAACACCACGGGCGGAGCACCCGCGGGGCCGGTGCCGCGCTCAAGGACCCGCATCGACCGCCCGTGCAGGGCGATCGTGGACTCGGCAACCACTACGCCACCTGTGCCGGCGTATACCGCTGCTCCGGCGCCATCGGGCGCGGCCACCACGGGTCTTCCCAGTCGTCATCGAACAGGTCGCGAATCTGGGGCAGCACGCGTTCCGCGTATAGCCGGGTGTTGTACTTGGCAAGCTTCGTGGACATGTTGCCGAACTGGCAGAGCAGCATGAGATGCCCGACGTTCATCTCCGTGCAGACCTCGCGCAGCCGCTCCGCCACCTGGTCGGGATCGCCGGCCACGACGTAACCGAGGTCCACGATGTCCTCCCACTGCGTCGCCGTCGGCGGACGCCCGCCGATGCCGCGGCTGCCGGCGGCGGCCTGTGCCACCTGGGACTGCACGCGGGCGCGCTGCGAGGCTTCGCTGGAGTAGCCGGGCGGCGATGCCCACTTCGGGTTCACGTGCAGGCAGCGTCCGTAGAAGTACTCGGCCGGCTCCCGGTAGAGTTCGTTGGCTTCCTTCTCGGTCTCCGCGACGCCCACGAACTGCAGGAACCCGGCCCGATGGGGATTGCGGTCCTTGCCGAGCTTGTCCATCTCGTTCCAGAACCCCTGCACGGTGGCCATCCCGGCCTTGTAGCCGAAGTAGGAGAGGTAGCAGTAGACGTAGTCCATCTCCGCGCACCACTGCCAGGTCTCGACCGAGCCGCCGCCGGGAATCCACACCGGCGGATGCGGCTGCTGCACCGGGCGCGGCCAGACGTTGACGTAACGGAGCTTGTTGAAGCGCCCGTGGAAGGAAAAGGTCCCGGGCTCCCGCCATGCCTTCATGACGATGTCGTGCGCTTCGAGGTAGCGCTCCCGGAGCTTCGACGGGTTCTGTCCGTAGGCGAACACGGTGTCCATCGGCGTGCCGACGGGGAAACCTGCGATCAGTCTGCCACCCGACATGCAGTCGAGCATGGCGAATTCCTCGGCCACGCGGGTCGGCGGGTTGTACAGGGCGAGTGAATTGCCCATCACGCAGATCGCCGGCGAGCGCGTGCGTCGCGTCAGGGTGGCGGCGATCAGGTTGGGGGAGGGCATCAGCCCGTACCCGTTCTGGTGGTGTTCGTTGCAGCAGATGCCGTCGAAACCGAGCTCGCCGGCGTACTCGAGTTCGTCGAGGTACTCGTTGTAGTGCTCGTGCACGCGCGCGGGGTCGAGGAGCCCTGCGTCGATGTCCACCCAGACGGAGGGATGCGTCTCACGGAAGTCCTCCGGGAGGTCCTTGTACGGCATGAGGTGGAACCACAGGTTCTTCATCGGCTGCTCCCGTCGTGGATGCGCGCAGTGTAGTCCATGGGAACAGGCGCCCGAAATCCCGCCGCCGCGGGCCGGCCGCCCGCGCATGGAACAACGGCGTCCGTTCGCTTACGCTCCCACAGTCAGAACAGAAGACCGTAGCGGACGGGCTTGTCCCGTCCCGCGCCGAATCGCCCGCCAGACCCGGCGCGAGCGACAACCCGCGGTTGCTCCACGCAAGCGCCAGGGAAGCGGACAGGCAAGGGAGGGCACCAGCCATGGACATGCAGGACGGAGTGGCGATCGTTACCGGTTCGTCGTCGGGGGTGGGCGCGGCGTGCGCCCGCCAGCTCGCCGAGCGCGGCTGTCACGTGGTTATCAACTACGTCCGCAATGCCGACGGCGCCGAGCAGACGCGCGAAGCGTGCGCGGCGTTCGGGGTCGAGACCGTCGTGGTCCAGGCCGATGTGGCGGACGATGCGCAGTGCCGCGCGCTCGCGCAGGCCGCGCTCGACAGGTGGGGACGGATCGATGCGCTGGTGAACAACGCCGGCACGACCAAGTTCAACGCGCACGAGAACCTCGACGGCCTGTCGCACCAGGACTTCCTCGACATCTACTCCGTCAATGCCGTGGGCCCCTACCAGATGGTCCGCGCGGTGGCGCCGGCCATGCGACGGGGCGGCCGTGGCAGCATCGTCAACGTGGCTTCCATCGCTGGCGTCATGGGCGTGGGCAGTTCCATCGCCTACGCCGCCTCGAAGGGCGCGCTGATCACGCTGACGCTGTCGCTCGCTCGGGTACTCGGCCCGGAGATTCGGGTCAACGCCGTGTGTCCGGGCTTCATCCAGGGCGAGTGGCTGGAGCGCGGCATGGGTGCCGAGCGCTATGCCGCGGCCAAGGCGGCCCTTGAGCAGGCGACGCCCCTCAAGCTCACGACCACCCCGGACACGGTCGCGGAGGGCATCATGTACTTCGTGTGCGGGGCCGACGTGATCACCGGCGAGACGCTGATGCTCGATGGCGGCATGCACCTCGGCCAGGCGCCACTGGCGCGCCGGTAGGGGCGACCCTTGTGGTCGCCCGTGTCGAGCCCGCGCCAGCCCTTTGGCGAACTGACGGGACGGGACAAGCCCGTCCCCTACCGGGCCCGCGACGCGCGGCCGTGGCGCACGTCGCGGCCGCCGACGACGTACACGATGTACTCGCTGATGTTTTTTGCATGGTCGCCGATCCGCTCCAGTGCGCGGGCGGTCCAGACGGTATTCACCGCGCGTTGCACGTGGTCCGACCGCTCGGCGATCTCGCGCAGCAGCGATCGGTCGATGGCGGCGAAACTGTCGTCCACGTCCGCGTCCGCCGCAATGACGTCATAGGCGGCGTCGAGGTCGAGCCGCGCGAAGGCGTCGAGGGTGTTGGTCAGCATCCGCATGACGAGATCGCGCATGTGCTGGATACCGGCGTAGCCGTTCGCCGGAATGGGGAAGGTGGCGACCTGCCCGGTCATCTTGGCGATCCTGCACGTTTCGTCGCCGACCCGCTCGAGGTCCGTGCCGGCCTTCATGATGCTGATGAGCAGGCGCAGATCCCGGGCGGCCGGCTGGCGCCGCGCGATGATGTGCACGCACTCGTCGTCGAGGGCGAGCTCGGCGCGGTTGACCTCGGCCTCGATCTCGAGCACCTCCGCGACGCGACCGGTATCGTGCGTGACGAAGGCACGGGTCGCCGAGTGCAGCTGACGTTCCACCAGGCCGCCCATCTCCATCAGCCGCAGCCGCAGCGATTCGAGCTCGCTGTCGTACTGCTCGGAGATGTGCCGGCTCACGGTGCCACGCTCCGCCGGGGTGTGCGGCGCCGTCTCATCCGTAACGCCCCGTGATGTAGTCTTCCGTCTGCCGCTTCGACGGGGTCAGGAACATGCTGTCGGTATTGCCGAACTCGACCAGCTCCCCGAGGTACAGGAACGCGGTGTAGTCGGACACGCGCGCGGCCTGCTGCATGTTGTGCGTGACGATGACGATGGTGTATTCGGCCCGGAGTTGATGGATCAGTTCCTCGATCTTGAGCGTCGAGATCGGATCCAGGGCGGAGGCGGGTTCGTCGAGGAGCAGGACGTCCGGCTGTACCGCGATCGCACGGGCGATCATCAGGCGCTGCTGCTGTCCGCCCGACAGGTCCAGCGCCGTTTCCTTCAGCCGGTCCCTGACCTCGTCCCACAGCGCCGCGCTCTTCAGACTCCACTCGACGCGCGCGTCCATCTCGGCCTTCGCGTAGCCGCGCTGCAGACGCAGGCCGTAGGCGACGTTGTCGTAGATCGACTTGGGGAACGGGTTGGGCCGCTGGAAGACCATGCCGACCCGGCGTCGCAGCTCCGCCACGTCGACCGAGCGGTCGTGGATGTCCATGCCGTAGAGGGCCACGGTGCCGGAAACGTGCACACCGTCGATCAGGTCGTTCAAGCGGTTGAAGCAGCGCAACAGCGTCGACTTGCCGCAGCCGGAGGGCCCGATGAACGCCGTCACCTTGCGCTGCGGGACCTGCAGCGAGATGTGGCTGAGCGCCGACGTGTCGCCGTAGGACAGCGACACGTCACGCACGTCGATGCAGATGTCCTCGCCGGCGAGCGTTTCCGGGTCGAACGCTTCTCCCTCGCGGCAGGACTCCTCGTCGCGGGTCGGCGGCGCGAACTCCCGCCGCTCGACGCCGCGGTCGAGGGATGCCTGTCTGGTGGACGGTTCCTTCAACTCAATCCTCGGTTCAACCCTCTGTGAATCGGTACCGTCCCTCGAGTCGGTTTCTGAGCAGGATCGCCGTGAGATTCAGAACGACGATGATGACGATCAATAGTAGCGCCGTCGCGTAGACGAGGGGACGCGCGGCTTCGACGTTCGCGCTCTGGAAGCCCACGTCGTAGATGTGAAAGCCGAGGTGCATGAACTTCCGGTCGAGATGGATGAACGGTGGGTTGCCGTCCACGGGCAACGCCGGTGCGAGTTTCACGACGCCGACGAGCATGAGCGGGGCGACTTCGCCGGCTGCCCGCGCCACGGCGAGGATCACCCCGGTCAGGATCGAAGGGCTCGCCACCGGCAGGATGATGCGGAACAGCGTTTCTGCCTTGGTGGCGCCGAGCGCCAGGCTGCCCTCGCGGATCGCGCGCGGAATTCGGGCCAGTCCCTCCTCGGTGGAGACGATGACCACGGGCACGGTCAGCAGCGCCAGGGTCAGCGACGCCCAGATGAGCCCGGGCGTGCCGAAGGTCGGCGCGGGGCGGGATTCGGGGTAGAAGAGGTCGTCGATCGTGCCTCCGAGGAGGTAGACGAACAGGCCGAGCCCGAAGACTCCGTACACGATGCCCGGGACGCCGGCGAGATTGTTGACGGCGATGCGGATGAGGTGCACGAACACTCCCTGCCGGGCGTACTCGTGCAGGTAGACCGCGGCGATCACCCCGAACGGGGTGACGAGTACCGACATCAGCAGCACCATCATGACCGTGCCGAAGATTGCCGGATAGACGCCCCCCTCGGTGTTGGCTTCGCGTGGCTCCTCGGTGAGGAAGGCGCCGAGGCTCGCGGCGTAGTGCAGGAGCTTGTCGAACGTCGACATCGCGTTCGGCCGCCACGCGCGCAAGATGTCGCCCAGGCGCAGGCGCACGGTCCGGCCGTCCATGATCTCGATCTCGACCGCGTCGCGGTCGACGTCCTGCACGAGGTCCAGCAGACGCGCCGTGACGCGCTCGTACTCCTCGTTGAGGGATCGCTCGCGCCAGGGGATGTCGCCGAGTTCCGCTCCTTCGAGAGCGCGCCGACGTCGTTCCAGACGCAGCTCCTCGAGTGCGTAGTGGATCGAGTCGATCGTCGAGGCCTGCAGCTCCGCGATCTCGGCGCGCAGGACATCCACGCGCTCGAGCCGCTGCTGGAGGCCGGTCCATGCTTCGGCGTCCGCGCCGGTGGCGACCCGCACGTCGCCCTCGTAGTGGCCCTGCAGGCGTCCGTAGGCGTTGCCCCATTCCAGGCGTTCGAACACCACGAGCTCCGCGGGTCGGTGTTCGGACACGATCGCGGCAGCGTCGACCCAGCGGAAGTCGGGCGCGTTGACGCGCCGGTTGCCGGTCTTGATCAGGCGCCGCTCAAGGGCCTCGGCGGTCCCGTCATCGTCCGCCGGGACTTCAGCGGTCGCGGCGGGGTCCACGAACTCGACCGCGACGAGTTCGCCGATGACCGACACGGTGCGGGGACCGTCCTGGTAGACGATCTGCGGCACTTCGGCAGGCCAGAAGTGCGCGAGCCCCCGGGCTGCGATGAGGCCCACGAGACCGATGACCGCGGCGAGCGCCACGCCGACGGCGCCGGCGTTGAGCCACACCCACGGCGCCCCCGACGCCCACCAGCCGGTGCGGCGCGCTGTCGCTGTGCCGGCGGTCGCGTTCACAGGTTCGCGTACCGGGCCCGCAGTCGCTGGCGGACGACCTCTGCCGCGGTATTGAAAACGAAGGTGATCAGGAACAGCACCAGCGCGGAGAGAAACAGGATGCGGTAATGCGTACCGTCCAGGCCGGACTCGGGCAGTTCCGTGGCGATATTGGCCGCGAGGGTGCGCATGCCTTCGAAGGGGTTGACGTCCATCAACGGGGTGTTGCCGGTGGCCATCAGCACGATCATCGTCTCGCCGACCGCACGACCGAAGCCGATCATCGATGCCGAAAAGATGCCGGGACTGGCGGTGGGAACGACCACGCGCGTGACCGTCTGCCAGGGCGTCGCACCGAGGGCGAGCGAGCCGGTGGCGAGATGGCGCGGAACACCGTGGATGGCGTCCTCGGAGATCGCGAAGATGGTCGGGATCACCGCGATCCCCATGGCGATGCCGATGACCAGCGCGTTGCGCTGGTCGTAGTCGAGACCGGCGACCGTCCGGAACCAGTGCTGTGCGTCGCCGCCGAAGAGGATCTGCTCGAGTTCGGCATCGCTTGCGGCGACCGCCCACATCAGCACGGCCAGCACCGGCACGCTGACGGCGCCGGCCCAACCGTCCAGGGGACGTGTCAGCCGCGTGGGGAGGACATGCCAGACCCACGCGAACAGGAGCAGGCCGGCCGGTAGCGCGACGAAGCTCGCGAGTGTCGCGGCGAGATGCGCTTCGATCAGGGGAGCCAGCCACAGGCCGGCGAGGAAACCCAGGATCACCGTCGGCAGGGCGGCCATGATCTCGATCCCGGGCTTGACCCAGCGGCGCATGGACGGCGCCATGAAACAGGCGGTGTACAGGGCGCTCATCACCGCGATCGGCACCGCGAAGAGCATCGCGTAGAAGGCTGCCTTGAACGTGCCGAAGAGCAGCGGTGCGAGCGAGAACTTCGGTTCGAAGTCCATTTCGGCGGACGAGCTCTGCCAGCTGTGCACGGCATCCTCATAGCCTTCGTAACGGACCCGTTGCCAGAGGGCGGACCAGGAGACTTCCGGGTGTGGGTTCGTGATGGCGAACCGGTGCAGAACTCCGTCCGCCGAGACGAGATAGACGCGGTCGGAACGAGGTGAGAACGTGCCCAGGCGGACCGGCGGACCGGCAACGGGCATGGCCCCCGTATGGGTCGCGAGGTGTCTCTCCGAGGTGGTGTGGGCGAGGTGCAGGCTGCCGGCGGCGTCCAGGGCCAGAATCCCCTTGCGGCGCGCCTCCGCCACGACCAGCGTGAGAGGTACACCGAACGAGAAGCTCCGCGCATGGACCCATTGCAGGCGTGCGCCGCTGCGGGCGAGGAACCACTGCAGCAGCGATCCGCGGTCGTCCGCGACCATCAGGGACAGCCTGCCGAGCAGTGGTGTGACGGACGTGACGGCTGATCCCGGGGGCACGAGCGACGTCGAGGCGATCCGGCGTGGCGCCTGTGGATCGACGATGTCCCAGGACGTGGCTGCGCCGTCGCGCCCGGTCGCATGGAGCACTGTGGCGCGGGGTCCGAAGTCGACGCGCGCGACCGCATGCGGCGGATCGATCCGTCCTTGCCTGGCGCGGGCAGGGGCCCGGATCTCGTCCGCGTCGTCGAAGGCGAACAGGTCGATGCCGCCGTCGGCGTCGAGCGTCGCGACGCGCAGGCTGCCCTCTCCGAGGTGGGCATCGAAGACCTTCGTGCCGGTCAGCGGGAGCGGGCGACCCCCGAACAGCGGCTCCACCACCTGTTCCAGGAGGCGTTCGTGATCGCTGAACCGCACGCGCGAGCGCACCCGGACGAAGCGCATGCGGCCATCCTCGCCGACCAGGGCATAGGTGTCGCGGGTCGGATGGACGAGGCGTGCCGCTCTGAGCGGTCCGCTGCCGAGACGGTCGGAGCCGATGACGGCGCCGGTCGCGGGTACGACGAAATGGATGCTGCCCTCGGCGTCGATGCTGTAGAGGGACTCGAGACCGTCGTCGACACCGAGGGCGAGGACCGTGGACGAGGGCAACCTGACGCTTGCCAGCTTGTCGATACTGGCGCCGCCGAGGAGCGGCGCGGCGACCCAGACGAGGTAGAAGAAGATGAGGGCAATCGCCGCAATGGCCGCGGCGCCGCCGAAACCGACTATGCGCCGCGTCATCGAGTCGACGATGCGCCGCCGACGCGGCAGCTTCGATATCTGCGTCTGCACCCTGCTGTGCCGTCCCGCCCTGTGGCGGCGTCCCTTGGCAACGGGCCACCGTTCCATGGGGCGGGCCTCGTTTCTCGAACCAGCTTACTCGATTTTGCGAAGCTCCCGAGCCGCAAGGCGAGCCGAGAGCGCGATGTAGCCAAGCTTGCCGACCGCCGTCTGCCCGGTCCCGGAGAGCACCAGCCTGAGAAACTCGTGCTCGAGAGGCGGCAGCGGGGTGTCGGGCCGCTTGTTCACGTAGACATAGAGATCGCGCGCGAGCGGATAGGACCGGCTGCGCACGTTGTCGCCGGTTGCGTCCAGGGCTGTCCAGCCCGATCCCAGGCGCACCGGAACGGCCCGCACCCCGGGCGTACGGAAGCCGCTGCCGGAGTAGCCGATGCCGCCGAGTGACGCACCGACCGCCTGCACGACCGAAGCGGACCCCGGCAGTTCGTTCACGCTGTTCTTGAAGTCGCCGGAGCAGAGCGCGGTCTTCCTGAAGTACCCGTTTGTCCCCGAGACGGAGTTGCGGCCGTACAGCTGGATGGGGCGGTCGGCCCATGGTCCGCCAAGCCCCAGGGCGCCCCAGGTGGTGACGTCGCGGGCGGCTCCGCAGCGGCGCGTCACAGAGAAGACCGCATCGATGGATGTCAGATGCAGTGAGCGGACAGGGTTGTCCCGGTGGACGTACAGGGCGAGTGCGTCGATCGCGACGCGGATCGGGGTCGGCGCGTAGCCGAAGCGACGCTCGAAGGACGCGATCTCCTCGTCCTTCATCAGGCGACTCATGGGACCCAGGCTGGAAGTGCCCTGGGTCAGGGCGGGTGGCGCGGTGGACGAGCCGGCCGCCTGCACCTGGATGTTGACGTTCGGGTAGTGTCGCTGGAACGCCTCGCTCCAGAGGCTGATGAGGTTCGCCAGGGTATCCGAGCCAACGCTCGAGAGGTTGCCGGAGATGCCGCTGACGCGCCGATATTCCGGCAGGCCCGGCGCCGGGGCCGCCAGGGGCTTGCGCCGTGGAAGTTTCGCGCTAGCGAAACTGCCAACGCGACCGTAAGGTCGCGCAGCGTCGTCCGTGGGCAGGTCGGCGCCCTGTGCGAGCGTCGCAGAGCCCGCGAGGGTGGCCGCAAGCGCCGCCGCGAGGGACAGCCGGCGTGTGCGTCCCCGCGATGTCACGGTATCTGCGTTGCGTCCTGGGCGCCGGCGCCGCCGCCGCCGAAGACGCAGAAGAACAGGCTGCCCCTGGTGAGTTCGCTCTCCACCTGCAGCACCGAGCCGTGACGCCGGAGCACATGCTTGACGATGGCGAGCCCGAGGCCCGTTCCGCCGCGCACGCGAGCGCCCGCCAGGTCGATGCGGTAGAAACGTTCCGTGATCCGCGAGAGATGCTCCGGTGCGATGCCGACACCGCGGTCCTGCACCTCGAACCGCGGACCGGTCGCGCTCCGGAACCAGCGCACGTCGATCGCGCCGCCGTCCGGACTGTAGCGCACGGCGTTCGTCACCAGGTTGTTGAACGCGCTGTAGAGCTCCGTGCCGACGCCCTTCAGCGGCAGGTCCGGCTCGGCCGCCAGCACAAACTCATGGACTCCGGCCGAAAGATGCTCGGCCTCGGCGACGATGGTGGTCAGCATCGACGCGACGTCGATCTCCTCGATCGTCTCGTCGCCGGGCAGCGGCGCGGACTCGAGCCGCGTCAACGTGAGGAGATCGTCGACGAGCGCGCGCATGCGTTGCGCCGGGGAAGCGAGCCTGGGCAGTACGCCCCGTAGCGTGTCCAGGTCGGGATCGCCTTCGTCGAGTTCCTCGAGGTAGCCGACGATGACGGTCAGCGGGGTACGCAGTTCGTGGGAGACATTGGCGATGAAGTCCTGCCGCATGGTCAGCAGGCGGTTCAGCTCCGTCACGTCCCGCGCCATCACGAGCGTACGGTCGCGGTCGATCGCGATGCGTCGCAACTCGATGCGGCGCGACTCGTCGGCGGGTGCGGCGATCTCCGCAATGTCGCTGTCGACCTCGCCCTTGAGCAGCGACACGATGCGCGGATTGCGCACCAGGGCCACGAGATTCTGGCCGTGGTCGGCCGCTGCGAGCCCCAGATGCTTGCGCGCGGCACGGTTGTAATCCTCGATTTCGCCCCCTGCGCGCACGATCACCCAGCCGTCCGGGATGACGTCGGTGGTGGTGCGCAGGCGGCGTAGCGATGCGATCAGCCCGCGGCTGCGACCCCGTGCGTGGGTGATGGAGCGCCGCAGACGATCGGCGACCGCGCCCCAGACGCTGCCGCGCCCGAGCGGGCGCCCGAGTGGACGCGTCGACCATTGCACGAACGCGCGGAACTCGAAGGCGTGGTAGACGATGAACGTGGAGAGCGCGACCACGATCCCCCACGCGGCACTCCCGGTGAACCAGCCGACCGTCCCCGCCGCGGCCAGCCCCACCGATGCGTACGCGAGCGCGCCATGGCCGGCGCGGCGCTGCCCTTTCCTTACGCGCCCGATTCGCCTCCGCCCCAGCCACGCCAACCATCCATGGAGCAATCGCCCGGCCAGCCTCCGCTCCTCGAGCCGTTTGCTGCCTGGAGGGTCCCGGGCGATCACACCGCGGTCAGACCTTTCCGTCGCTGGTCGAGAACCGGTATCCGACGCCTCTGACGGTCTGGATGTGGTCGTCCGCGCCAAACGGGGCGAGCGCCTTGCGCAGGCGCAGCACGTGGACGTCGATCGTGCGTTCCTCGACGTACACGTTGCGGCCCCACACGCGGTCCAGCAGCTGCGCGCGTGCGAACGCCCGGTCCGGATGGCGCATCAGCATCTCGAGCAACCGCAGTTCGGTCGGACCGACATGGACGCGGGCTCCGTTCACGGTCAGCCGATGGCTGTTGGTGTCTATCTCGACGCCGCCCGCCTGGATCTTGCCGTCTTCGGGGTTGCCGGCCCTGCGCATCAGGGCCTTGATGCGGGCCACCAGTTCCCGGGGCGAGAATGGTTTGGTGAGGTAGTCGTCGATGCCCGCGTCGAAACCCTTGAGCTTGTCGGACTCCTCGCCGCGCGCGGTCAGCATGACCAGGGGCAGATCGGCGGTGAGCGGATCGCGTCGCAGCCGTCGCGCAAGTTCGACGCCGCTCATGCCCGGTAGCATCCAGTCGATGATCAGGAGCCGCGGCAAGGGACCATCGAGGATATCGAGCGCCTGCTCGGCGCTCGCCGCCTCGACCACGTCGAAGCCGGCGCGGCCGAGCGAGAACGTCAGCATCTCGCGGATTTCCGGCTCGTCCTCTATCAGCAGCACAGAGTTCCGAGACACGTCCGTTACGCCATCCCTTCGGCCTGTCGCGCACATTTGAGCGGTGCAATGTGACAAGGTTGTGAACGGTGTGGGGAGTATGCCACCGCTGCGTTGCCGAGGCACCGTGTGCGTTTCGAATGCGGTACCGTACCGCGCGGGCAAACCGCGCGGGAAATACGATACGCTAACGCGGGATTCAACCAGTAGGGAGGGCGTGTCCACGTGGGAACAACGAGACAGTTGCGGGCGGCAGACGGATTCACCCTCGGCGCGTACGAGGCGTTGCCGGACGAGGGGGCGGACGTGAAGGGCGCCGTGGTCGTCATCCAGGAGATTTTCGGGGTCAACGGCCACATCCGCGAGGTGTGCGACGGCTACGCGCGTGACGGGTACGCGGTCATCGCTCCGCAGATATTCGACCGTGCCGAGCGCGACGTCGAACTCGGCTACGAGGGGGGCGACATGACGCGGGGGATCGAGATCGCCTTCCAGGGCCTCGACCGCGAGAACACATGCAAGGATCTGCAGGCGGCGGTCGACGAGGCCGGCAAGTACGGCCGGGTCGGGTTGGTGGGCTACTGCTTCGGCGGGCTGCTGACGTGGGTGGGGGCCGCGGCGCTCGAGGGGGTCGCCTGCGCGTCGGCGTACTATGGCGGGGGCATCGTCGGCGAACTCGGGCGCACGGCGACCTGCCCGGTCATCATGCACTTCGGAGAACTCGACGCGCACATCCCGATGAGCGACGTCGAAAAGATCAAGGCCGCGCTGCCGGATGTCTCCGTGTACGTCTATCCGGCGGATCACGGCTTCAACTGCGACCATCGCGCGAGTCATGACGCCGCGTCGGCCGCCACCGCACGCAAACGGACGCTGGCGTTCTTCGAAGAGCACCTCGGCGGCGCGGGGTAGTGATAGCGATGTATCGGAAGGCCCGTGTAGCGCGGCCTCGCGCCCGCGGGCGGCTCCGCAGTCGTTTGTGCGGCATCCTTGACATGCCAGAGTCGTTTCGTGATCCTTCCGCCTCCGAAATCGGGGCGGGCAGCATCAAGCATCGACGGCCCGGCGCGCCGCAGCCGTTGGCGGTGGCCGGCATACGGGGCCGCGCGAGTGCCTTCACAAGAAACCGCGAGACGGGCAGGGCGAGACGGGCAGGGGAAGCAGCGTGCAGTTGCGCGGCGAACACGGGCTTGCCGAACCCCATGACGGGATTCGGCGTTGGGCGCTTCGCCAATCAGAACGGACATCACCATGGGAAGTCGCATGAATAGACAACGAGTTCACCGCCTCGCGGCGGTTCTGCTTCTGGGGCTGGGGGGGATTCTCGCCCCGGGCGCGGGTGCCGCGAGCCTCGACGACATCCTTGCCGTCGCGGAACGCATCAACGATCAGGCGCGCACCTCGCAGGCGCAGATCGATGCGTTGACGGAAGAGACACGCGAGCTCTACCACGAGTACAAGACGGTGCTGAAGGAAGTGGAAGGCCTCCGGGTGTACAACCGTCAGCTCGACAAGCAGATCGCCAACCAGAACCGGGAGATGTCCCAGCTCAGCGAGTCCATCGACCGCGTCACGGTCATCGAACGCCAGATCACGCCGTTGATGATGCGCATGATCGACGGCCTCGAGCAGTTCGTGGAACTCGATCTGCCGTTTCTCGCAGACGAGCGCCAGGATCGGATCGAACGTCTTCGCGAAATCATGGACCGGGCCGACGTGGCGGTCTCGGAGAAGTTCTCGCAGGTTCTGCGCGCCTACCAGATCGAGAACGAGTACGGACGCACCATGGAAGCATACGGCGCGACGATCAACGTGGGCGGCGTGGACCGCATCGTGGACGTGCTGAAGATGGGCCGCGTAGTCCTCGTCTACCAGACCAGCGACGGGGAGGAGACCGGCATGTGGAACCAGGCCGCCCGCCAGTGGGAGGTGCTGGACGAGGAATTCGCGACGCCGGTCCGTAGCGGCATGCGCATGGCGCGCAAGCAACTGGCGCCCAACATGCTGCTGCTGCCCGTGACGGCGCCGGAGTAACGACACCATGAGCACGATGGAAGAAATCATGCCCAAACAGAGAGCACAGACGACCTTGCCCCGCAAACTGATGGCGGCGGCGCCGTGGTGTCTCGCGGTCGGTCTCGCGCTGAGCCCGGCCGCGCAGGAAGAGCAGGGAGAACAGCCGGCCCCGGACGAGTCGCAACTCGAGGTGGTGCCGGCGGATACCCTCGGAGATTTGCTCAAGAACGTCGAAGAGCGTCGCGTCGTGGAGAGCCGTGAGCACGTCCGTCGCGAACGCGAGTTCGTACGACGCAAGGCCGACCAGCAGAAACTGCTCGACGAAGCCAAGGGAGAGCGGCGCCGGGAGGAACAGCGTAGCGAGCGTCTCGAGACGCGGTTCGAGGAGAACGAGATCCGCATCGGCGACCTGCAGGAGCAGCTCGACAAGCGCCTCGGTTCCCTGCGCGAACTGTTCGGTGTCCTGCAGCAGGTGGCGGGTGACACGCGCGGCCTGTTCGAAGGGTCGATCATCAGCCTCGAGTACCCGGGCCGCGGCGAATGGCTCGGTGAACTCGCGGCCAAGATGGGCACGTCGACGCAACTCGCGACCATCGACGAGATGGAGCAGCTGTGGTTCGAACTGCAGCGCGAGATGACGGAATCCGGCAGGGTCACGCGCTTCAATGCCACCGTCAACATGCTCAATGGCGAGCAGAAGGATACCGAGGTGATCCGCGTCGGCTCCTTCAACGTGGTGGCGGATGGCGACTACATCAACTACGACATCGGCGTCGGCGCGCTCGTGGAGCTCGCCCGCCAGCCGGCGGCGCGCTTCGCAAACTCGGCGGAAGACATGCAGGACGCCTCCGCCGGAGCGGTCGTGGCATTCGCCATCGACCCGTCGCGCGGTTCGATGCTGAGCCTGCTGATCCAGGCGGCCACGGTGGGCGAGCGTGTCGGCTCCCCGTTCGGCGGCATCGCCAAGGGCGAATGCTGGCTGCCGTTCTGCGACGGCCAGGGCGGTTATGTCGGCTCCGTCATCATCCTCGGCGGGATTCTCGGTGTGTTGCTGGCGCTCGAACGCCTGGTCACGCTGTTCCTGATCGGGGCGAAAGTCAGCGCGCAGAAGCGTTCCGAGACTCCGAGCCGCGACAACCCTCTCGGACGGTTGCTCGGCGTGTACGAAGAGAACCGCGACATCGACGTGGACACCCTCGACCTGAAGCTCTCGGAGGCGATCCTCAACGAGACGCCCAGGCTGACACGCAACATCACGTTGATCCAGGTGATCTCCGTGGTCGCGCCCCTGCTCGGGCTGCTCGGTACGGTGATCGGGATGATCCTCACGTTCCAGGCGATCACGCTGTTCGGCACGGGCGATCCGAAGACCATGGCCGGCGGCATCTCGACCGCGCTCATGACCACGGTGCTCGGGCTCTGCGTGGCCATCCCGACCGTGCTTCTGCACTCCATCGTCAACGCCCGCAGCAAGGCGATCATCCATGTGCTCGACGAAGAGAGTGCCGGTCTCATCGCGCAGCGCGCGGAGGCGTCCGGCCAGCCGCTGGGGTAGGTAAGTGATCGCTGACGCCTATCATGCGATCGTCGCCTACCTGGAGCAGGGCGGTGACGTGCTGTACTTCATCGGCATCGTCACCTTCCTGATGTGGACGCTGCTGTTCGAGCGCATCTGGTATCTCCAGAGCGAGCACAAGGGCGTGATCCGGACCGCCACGGAGGTTTGGGAGAGCCGTCCGGAACGGCGTTCGTGGAGTGCCCGCGAGATTCGCTCCGCGCTCATTTCCCAGGCGTCGGCGCGGATCACCGGTTCGCTGCCGATCATCCAGACCTGCGTGCAGTTGTGTCCGCTGCTGGGCCTGCTGGGCACGGTCACGGGCATGATCACGGTGTTCGACGCGATGGCGACCCAGGGCGGCAACGCCCGGTCGATGGCGGCCGGCGTATCCATGGCCACCATCCCGACGATGTCGGGCATGATCGCGGCGCTGTCGGGGCTCCTCGGCAGCACCTTCGTCAAGCGCAAGATCGACTTTGAGATCGAACTCTTCGAGGAACACCTGACGATGGATCACTGACGCCGGAACCGCGCAGCCAGGGAAAGTCACCCAAGACAGTGATGTTCTGGTAGAAAGGGAGCCACGGGAGGAATCAGCAATGCGACAGATTCGCAGCCACGCCCGGACCGAAGACGAATCGGATCTGAACCTGACGCCGATGCTCGATGTCGTGTTCATCATGCTGATCTTCTTCATCGTGACGGCGACATTCATCAAGCAGGCGGGCATCGAGGTCTTGCGGCCCGATGCCCAGACCTGGGAGCAGAAACCGACGGTCAGCGTTCTCGTCGCGATCAGCGACTCGGGCGAGATCTGGATCGACAAGAAGCGCGTCGACGTCACCGCCGTGCGGGCGCACATCGAGCGCATCCACGCCGAGAACCCGAAGGGCGGTCTGGTGATCCAGGCCGACCGAAACGCAAAGTTCGAGAAGTTGAAGGCGGTCCTGAACGCCGCGCGCGCGGCGAACCTGACCGAAGTCGCCATAGCGACCGAGCAGTAGGGAGGCAGACATGACTACCCGATACCTGATTGGCGTGGTGGCCGGCGCGGTCGTCACGTTCGTGCTGTTTCTCCTGATGCAGGCCCTGATCAAGAGCGACAAGAGTCCTTTCTCGGACGGCGCGGCCGGCAAGATCCTGGAGTTCGTGCGGCTCCAGGAAGACCAGGACCTGATCACCAAACAGCGCAAGCCCAAGCCGCCGCCGCCACCCGACGAGCCGCCGCCCGACATGCCGAAGCCCGACTTCGACTCGAGCGACATCTCGACCGGCATCGACATTGGCGCAGTCGAGGTGAACCTGGACCTGAATATCACGGGCACCGGGGGCTTCTCCTCGGATGGCGAATACCTGCCGATCGTCAAGGTCGCCCCGATCTACCCCCGGCGCGCGCAGACCCGTGGTATCGAAGGGTACGTGCTGCTCGAGTTCATCGTCACCTCGACAGGCGCCGTACGAAATCCCGTGGTGATCGAAGCGAAGCCGCCGGGCATTTTCGATCGTTCGGCCGTTCAGGCGGCACTGAAGTTCAAGTACAAGCCGAAGGTCGTCAACGGCGAACCCGTGGAGGTAGCGGGCGTGCGCAACCTCATCAAGTTCGAGTTGGAAGACGGCTGACGATGGCTCGGCTGACGGACAGGGGCACGAACGGTATCGGCCCTGGGAGTTGGTTTCATCGGCTAGCCTTGCCCCGCGGCCAGAGGCAACAGGAGGGAGTCATGTACTGCAGGCGCGTTTCCAGCTTTCTGCTCGCGGCGCTCGTGGCGCTGGTAGCTATAGCGGCCGTCGGCGTCGCTCCGGCATGGATGCCGGGCCAGCCCGATGTGGCCTATGCCGCCGAGGGAGACAAGTCCGAACAGAAGACCCGGCGCATCCCGACCATGACCGAGGCCACCTACAAGAAGCTCGCCGAGGCGCAGGAGTTCATCGACGCCAAGGACAACGCGAGTGCGGTCGAGGTGCTCAACGAGATGCTGAAGCGTTCGCGCCGCTACAACGGCAACGAGATCGGCCAGATCTACAACATGTTCGCTTTCGTGTACTACCTCCAGGATGACATGCCGGCGGCGATCCGCGCCTACGAGATGGTGCTCGCCCAGGGCGATGAAATCCCGGAGGGACTCGAGATCTCCACGCTCGACAACATCTCGAAGTTCCACTTCATGGAGGAAAACTACAACGAGTCCCTGCGGTACATGAAGCTGTGGCTCGCCAAGGCCAGCAATCCCGGCCCGGATGCGCACATCTTCGTGGGACAGATCTACTACCAGTTGAAGGATTTCGCCAACGCGATCGGCCAGATCGAACAGGGCATCGCCGTCGCGCAGCAGCGGGGCCTGGTGGTCCGGGAAAACTGGTGGGGCCTGCTGCGATACCTGTACTTCGAGCTGGAGAACTGGGACCGGGTCATCGACATCCTGGAGATTCTGGTGCGTGACTTCCCGAAGCGGGACTACTGGCTGCAGCTCGCTGGCGTCTATGGCCAGGAGGGCTTCGAGAAGAAGCAGGTCTACACCTACGAAGCCGCCCACGTGGCCGGGTTCATCGTTCGCGAGCGGGACATCGTGAACTACGCCGGGCTCATGATGCAGGATCAGGTGCCCTATCGCGCTGCGAAGGCCCTGCAAAAGGGCATGGCCGACGAGATCATCGAAGAGTCGGCGAGGAATCTGCAAGCGCTGGGTCAGGCTTGGCAACTCTCCCAGGAGGTCGACCTCGCGATTCCGGTCTACGAGAACGCCGGCACCAAGTCGGATGACGGCGAGATCCTCGCGCGCCTCGCCTCGCTGTACCTCGAAAAGGACCGCTTCCAGCAGTGCGCCGACGCGGCGACGCGGGCGCTGGACAAGGGCGGACTCAACAAGCCTTACAATACCCAGATCGTGCTCGGCCAATGCGAGTTCAATCGCGACCGGCTGACCACCGCCCGCCGCGTGTTCGTCGCTGCGCGCGGCAGCGCGCGCAAGGACCGCAACCGGTCCGTGGAGAACATCTGCCAGCGCTGGATCCGGTACATCGACAACGAGAGCCAGCGGCGCCGGCAGCTCGAGGCAGCGATCTAGGCCCGGCGCGGGAGCGACCGGGAGGCCGCCCTGGGGGCGGCGTGACATCAGGACCCGCCGGCGCGAAGCGCGGTCGCCGACCCGGACCGCGGACTTGCTTCGGAGCGTGGATGTTCACCGGAATCGTGCAAGGACAATACGAGATCGTCGGGATCCGTGACAGTGGAGGGATTCGCACCCTGACCGTCGCGCTCGGCGAACTCGGCCAGGGCCTCGAGACCGGGGCCTCCGTCGCCTTGAATGGCGCCTGCGTGACAGCCCGCGTCATCGCGGGCGAGACGGCGGACTTCGATCTCATCCAGGAGACCGTCACGCTCACCAACCTCGGTAGGTTGCGTCCGGGTGACCGCGTCAACGTCGAGAGGTCCTTTCGCGTGGGAGACGAGGTGGGCGGCCACCTGCTCTCGGGACACGTGGCGTGCGCGGTGCCCATCAGCGACTTACAGGAATCCGAAGGCCATCGACTGGTATCCGTGACGGTCGGGGAGCCCTGGCTCAGGTACCTGATGCCCAAGGGTTTCATCGCACTCGACGGGGCGAGTCTGACGATCGCCGAACTCGACCGGGACACGGGCAAAGCCACCGTGAGCCTCATTCCCGAGACGCTGGCGCGTACCGGGCTCGGGGACGTTGCGTTGGGGGACCGGCTGAATCTGGAAGTGGACAGTCGCACCCAGGCCGTAGTAGACACGCTACGGGAACTGCTGCGCGACGGAGCATGGGTCCGCGCGGCGCTTGCCTGACCCGGGAAAGCTCTGATTGATCAGAGGTTCCTTGGAAGACGAGCGGGCCGCGAGAGACAGGAGCAACGATCATGGCACTGGCCTCGGCAAGCTGCGTCGCCTGTCGGGCGGACTCCCCGGCGCTCGATGCCCCGGAGCGGACCGCGCTGCTCGACGAGGTGCCGGGCTGGTCGGTGGAGGCGCGTGGCGACATGCCCGTGCTGACACGGACCTTCGCGTTCGAGAACTTCGCCCGGGCATTGCAGTACACCAATGCGGTGGGTGGTCTCGCGGAACAGGCCGATCACCACCCCGAGATCGTGACGGAATGGGGCAAGGTGCGCGTCACCTGGTGGACGCATGCCATCGGGGGCCTGCACCGGAACGACTTCATCCTCGCCGCGCGCTGCAACGAGGTCCTCCCCGCTTGATGGGTACCGCCGGGGATGCGCCCGCGCCCGGCTCCCGGGCGAATTACCTCGAAGCGCTGGGCATCGACATCTGGGTGCGCCGCGAGGCGCCGGCGCCCGATGACATCCCCGATGACATGGAGGCTCCGGAAGCGACCGTCGAGCCGGGCACGGTCACGGCGGCGGTATCGGCGCCACGTTCGCATGCGTCCGTCCCCGGCGCCGGGGAGACGGGCCAGGCCGATGCCACGGACGAGACGTCTCCCGTCGTGGAGGAAGCCGTGTCCTTCGTCGTGCGGGGCTTCCGGCTGGGGCAGGTGCTGGCGTTGATCGACGAGCCCTGGTGGGGACACCGCCGTTTCTTTCTCGATGTTGCGAACGCCATGAACGGCTGGGGTTCCGACGGGCGGGAAGAGTTGCGTTTCGAGTGGCCTCAGTTGCTGGCCTCGGACTCCGGCGTCGCGGCGGCCGGCCGTGCCTTTCGCGCGTTTGCCGAAGCGCAGTCCGGCGGGGGCGTGCGGATCCTTGCGGTCGGGGCGCGCGTGGCGGAGCTCCTGGGCTCGCACTTCGAGGGTCGCTGCCTCTACCTGGCGCGCACGGCCTCCGCCAGCGCTGCCTTCGATGGCGCCGTGTTCGACGCGGCGGAAAAGCGAGAGCTGTGGCAACGGATTGTTCGCGCGTCCTGATCCGGTTCATGCCCATGCAGCTGTCGGATGCGGAGTCGGTCGCCCAGATCGAGCAGACTGCCTACGCGTACCCGTGGACGGCCGGCATGTTCGCCGACTGTATCGGCTCCGGGCATGAGTGCTGGGTTGCACGGGAGGGTGACGTCCTGCTCGGGTACGCCGTGCTTGCGGCGGGAGCGGGGGAGGCGCATCTGCTGAACGTCTGCGTGCGGCCGTCGGAGCGCAACCGCGGCCACGGACGGGCCCTGGTGCGGCACATGATCGACCGGGCGGTCGCCCGCAAGGCCAGGACGGTCTTTCTGGAGGTCCGCGCGTCCAACGCTGTGGCCCGCCGCCTCTACGAGACCCTCGGCTTCCGGGAAGTCGGTCGGCACAAGAACTATTACCCGGCCGATGGCGGTGGGGAAGACGCCAAGGTGCTTGCCCTCCACCTCGAGGGGTAGGTGCAATGTGTCGGACTTTGGGTCCTCCATACCGTTAGGACGGCGTGCCAGCACTTGGTCCCACGGGAGTTTCGCGCCAGCGAAACTCCCAACGCGAACGAAGTTCGCGCGCGCTCGCAGGCTGTCGGACTTTGGGTCCTCCATACCGTTAGGACGGCGTGCCAGCACTTGGTCCCACGGGAGTTTCGCGCCAGCGAAACTCCCAACGCGAACGAAGTTCGCGCGCTCCCTCGCGGCGCCGAGGTTGCGATTGGCTATAATCGGCTTCCTCCCCTTCGCCAAACCCCGTGGTACCCCAGATGTCCCTTCGCGACGCCGTCGAGAGGCGGCGTACGTTTGCCATCGTGTCGCATCCCGATGCCGGCAAGACGACGATCACCGAGAAGCTCCTGTTGCACGGCAGGGCCATTGCGCTGGCCGGCACCATCAAGGCGCGCAAGTCCCGTCGGCACGCGACGTCGGACTGGATGGCGATGGAACAGGCCCGCGGGATCAGCGTCACGACGTCGGCCATGCAGTTTCCGTACGAAGGGCGCGTCCTCAACCTCCTCGACACGCCCGGACACGAGGACTTCTCGGAGGACACGTACCGTACGTTGACGGCCGTGGATGCAGCGCTGATGGTCATCGACGGCGCGAAGGGCGTCGAGTCGCGCACCGTAAAGCTGCTGGAGGTCTGTCGGCTGCGGGATACGCCGATCCTCACGTTCGTCAACAAGCTCGACCGCGAGATCCGGGAGCCCATCGAACTCCTCGACGAGATCGAGGACGTGTTGGACATCGCCTGCGCCCCGGTCACGTGGCCCATCGGGGCGGGGCGCCACTTCCTCGGCTCTTACGATCTGCTGCACGACTGTATCCACTGTTACGAGCGCGGGCATGGGGATCACGTCCATCGACACGCCACCATCGCTGGCCTGGGGAGCTCCGCAGCCAGGGCGTACATTGGCGCCGCCTACGAAACGTTCGTGGAAGAGGTCGAACTCGTGCGGGGGGCCAGTCACGGCTACGACACCCAGGCATTCCTCGAAGGCCGACTGACGCCGGTGTTCTTCGGTACCGCGCTTGGCAACTTCGGCATCGACCGACTGCTCGCGCACCTCGCCGAGCATGCACCGTCCCCGGGTGCGCGCGCGGCCACCACTCGGCAGGTCGAGCCGACGGAGGAGCATTTCACCGGGTTCGTTTTCAAGATCCAGGCCAACATGGACCCCCGTCACCGCGACCGCATCGCGTTCATGCGCGTGTGCTCCGGCCGATACCGCCAGGGCATGACGCTACGGCACGTGCGCCGGGGGCGGGACGTGAAAGTCACGGACGCCGTGACCTTCCTCGCCGGTGACCGCATACAGGCGGACGAGGCCTTCCCCGGTGACATCATCGGGTTGCACAATCACGGCACGATACAGATCGGCGACACGTTCACGGAGGGCGAAGCCTTGAGCTTCACCGGGGTGCCGAACTTCGCACCGGAGCTGTTCCGCCGCGTGCGCGTACGCGACCCGATGAAGTCCAAGCAACTCGACAAGGGGGTACGGCAACTTGCCGAGGAAGGCGCAACCCAGGTGTTCCTGCCGGCCACGCGTAGCGAGATCATCGTCGGCGCGGTCGGGGCTCTGCAGTTCGACCTGGTCGCCTACCGACTGAAGGACGAGTATCGCGCCGATTGCATCTACGAGGACAGCAACATCTTCACGGTGCGCTGGCTTACCTCCGACGACCGCGCCCGCCTGCGCGAGTTCGAGGCGGTGAATGCGGAGCGGCTGGCGACGGACGGGGGCGGCTGCCTGGCCTACCTCGCACCGTCGCGCGCCAACCTGCAGCTCGTTCAGGAGCGTTGGCCGGACATACGGTTCGCCGCGACGCGGGAACACGCGTGAAAGAGAGCCTCACCGCATGAACCACCAGGCATCGCCGGCGGACGGCTTTCGCGTCGTACGCGAGGACGGGGGCAGTGTCGTGGACGTGGCGCTCCTGGTCTCGCGTGTCGTCCAGCCGGATACCGACGTCGACTGGTGCCGTGCCGAATTGCGTCGGTTGGCGGAAGCGACGCCGGCGGTGGAGGGCGCCACCTCCGGCGCGGGCGATCTCGTGGACGCCCTGCGGTCGGCGGGCTTCACGGGCGCGCGCAGCGGCTACTACGAGGCGCGGAACAGTGCCCTCGAATACGTGCTGCGGGAGCGTCGGGGCATCCCCATCAGTCTGGCGGCGGTCGTCATCGGGGCCGCGGAGTGCCTGGGCCTCAAGGCGGCGGGCGTGAACTTCCCGCGGCACTTCCTGGTCGCCGTCGAGGACGCCCTGATCGACCCGTTCGAGATGGAACTGACCAGCGAGGAGCATTGGCGCGACTGGCTGCGACGCGAGATGCGCAGCGCGACGGGCCAAGGCCCTGCACAACCCGAACTCGACGCCGCTTTCCGCAGGGCCGGGCCGGTCGACATCGCCCTGCGGATGCTCAACAACCTCCGCATGCTGCCGGATGTCCGCAACAATCCAGAGTACGCCCTGACGCTGAACGACTGTCTGCTCGCCCTGCAGCCGGATGCGTCCGCCCTGCATGTCGACCGCGCGGACATCTGGCTGGCGCTGCGCTCCCTGGACAGGGCGCGCCATGAACTCGAGACAGCGCTCGAACTCGCGAGCGACGACGCCCGCAGGTCCATCCGCGCGCGGCTGAACGCGCTGCCGGACGGGTCGGGAACGGCACACTAGCGCCACCAAAGCCGTCGCCCGTGCGGGCGCCGCCTTTGGCCCCAACCCAGAGCCGTTCCATCACCCTGTCGGACCCGAGCCAGCTCGCGCAGGCCCAAGTCCGACAGGCTGCTGGTAGGGGAGGGGCTTGTCCCGTCCCGCGCCGAATGACCCCCCAACGCCGACACGGGCTTGTCCCGTCCCGTTGCCAAGGGCTTGCACGGGCTCGACACGGGCGACGACAAGCGTCGCCCCTACAGTCCCGTCCCGAATCACCCGCCAGAGCTCAGTCCATCATGTCCTCGAACGGATTCTCGACGTCGAGGGGAATCGCCTGCGCGTAGCCGGGTATCCGCACCTCGGACTCCGACACCGCGATGTCCCCGCCGCCCAGCACGCCTTCGCCGAACCGATAGATGGGCAGCATGTCGCCACGGGTCATCGCCGCGTCGTATTCGCGGGACTGCTCGGCGACCGACTCGTTGCGTTTCGCGTAGGCCGCCATGGCGGCGGCGCCGTGCTTGGCGCGCAGCATTCGGTGGGCGACGTGCGGTGCCAGGACGAGACCGGTGGCATTGTTCCCACCGAAGCCCTTGGAGTTGATGAACGCCACGTCCATCGCCGTACGCTCGCACTCGACATGTCGGGTCTCGAAACCCAGGTGACTGGCGTGCACGTCGTCGGCGACGGCGTCGATGGTCGTGATGCCGGGCAGCCAGCCGTGGTGCCAACTGCCCACGGCGCAGGCGAGTTGTTCGCCGGAAGCGGGAGCGAGCGAGTGGCCGAGGAACGCCTTGACCGCGGCCACCGGCCAGCGCTCGATGCCGAACGTCCTCGCGAGGTCGTTCATGATCTGTGACTCGGTCACGCGGTTCTGCGGAGTGCCCGTGCCGTGGGCATGGATGTACGAGCGTCGTCGCAGGCTTTCCTCGCCGAGGATCGATCGCGCCAGCGCCATGGTCTTGGCGACGGTCAGGAAGTTGCCGATGCCGGGCCCGGAAATGGACTTCTTGAAGCCGTCCGCGTTGACGTGCACCGCGGGGAGCGCGGCCTGGATATTGGCGCCGAGCTCGAGTGCCAGCGCATCGTCGGTGACGACGGCGAAGACGGCGGCCTCCGCCAGGGTGAACCCGCAGTTCTCGCCGAAGGGCCGGCAGGCCCGGCGATTGTCAAGGATGTCGGCGCCGTCGAGGGCCATCAGTGCCTCGTCTTCGGCGAGCGCACCCATGACACGGTAGCCCTCAATCACCTCGGGAACGATGGGCGCCTCCGCGCCGCCGACGAGCGCGACCCGCAAGCGGCCGGCGCGGATCTCGTCCACCGCGAGCTTCAGGTTGTAGAGGAAAGTCGCGCATGCGCCGATGACGGCGCCTGTGCTCCCGACGCTGCCGATGATGTAGGCGTTGATGAAGTCGGAGGGCATTTCGCACAGGCCGAGCGGTACCTGCTTGGAGGTGATGCGGCGCCCGGTCATCGGGGCCTGGAACATGCCCCCGGTGCCGGCCGCGTCGAGCTGGCCCATGGCACTGCCGGAGTAGACGGCGAACTGGTCCGGGCGTACCCGCGCACGCAGCTCGGCCCAGTCGATGCCCATGGAGCGCACGGCGTCGGATGCTCCGAACACCGTCAGCTGCAGTCCTCTCGGGTGGTTGCGTGACTGGTACAGGCGGCCCGGGTCAAAGCCGGTCGGCGCCTGTCCGGCGGACGTGACGCGCGACGCACGCCGGTCCGGAAACAGGACCGATACGCCGTTGCCTGCCGACACTTCCACGGTGCCGTCCGCGCGGGGCTGCACGTCCCAGTCCGCCGGAACCGCCTCGGGAAGGCTGCGTTTCGAGGCGACGAACCGCAGATCGTTTGCATCCGGGGCGGCGATGGTCGCTACGCGATGGAATGGAATCTCGGCCGGGTCGAACGCCTCGATGCGGCGGATCAGCGTGTGGTCGCGGATGTACTCCCGCGTCCCGGCGTGTGCCGGGTCGCCTTCGAGGCCCATGAGGCCGGCGAGACTCGCGTAGGTGTCGCTGGCCGTATCTCGATCGAGTGCATCGATCACGATGCGCCGGAACGCGTGATCGGACGAGATGCGCCCGGCGGGATTGACCCCGCCGAGGCCGACGATGAGCGGAAGGGTGGACAACTGCGTTCCTACCCTATTGGCGTTTGGACGGATTCTAGTGATTGACCGGGTCTTTTACACGCCTGCACGAAATGACGAACCGGCGGCGACGGGTCGTCCGGTCCGCTGCCCCGTCCGAGAACGGAGCAGCGGAGCGGTCGACCCGCAAGGCGCCGGCCACGTGCGTCCGGTGTCATACGCGCTCGAGGGCCACGGCGGTGGCCTCGCCGCCGCCGATGCAGAGCGCCGCGACGCCGCGCCGTCCGCCCTGGCTGTGCAGTGCGTGGGCAAGCGTCACCATCAGCCTGCTGCCCGTGGAACCGATCGGGTGTCCCTGCGCGCAGGCGCCGCCGTGCACGTTCACCCGTGCCGGATCGAGGCCCAGCTCCCGGATCGCCAGCATGGTCACCATCGCGAACGCTTCGTTGATCTCGAAAAGGTCCACTTCTTCCTTGCGCCAGCCGACCCGCTTCAGGAGCTTCTCAATGGCGCCGATAGGGGCGATCGTGAACTCCGAGGGGTGGATCGAGTGTGTGGCGTGGCCGACGACGCGGGCGAGGGGCGTGGCGCCGCCGGCCGTCTCCTGGTCGGCGAGCACCAGTACGGAAGCGCCGTCGGAGATGGAACTCGCGTTGGCCGCCGTGATGGTGCCGTCCTTCGCGAAGGCAGGTCGTAGCGACGGGATCCGGTCCATCCGCGCACGGCGCGGTCGCTCGTCCTCGACCACCTCGCCGAGGGCGGATATCTCGCCGCGCAGGGAGCCATCCTCCATCGCGGCGAGCGCGCGGGTCAGCGAGTCGATGGCGAATGCGTCCATGTCCTCGCGGGAGATCTGGTGTTCGTCCGCGGTCGCCTGCGCGAAGCTCCCCATGGAGTCGCCGGTTGCCGCGTCCTCGAGGCCGTCGAGGAACATCGCATCGACCACTGCGCCATGGCCCATGCGTTGGCCGCGACGTGCTTTCGCGAGCAGATAGGGCGCGTTGCTCATACTCTCCATGCCGCCCGCGACGACGCAGCGGGCGCTGCCGGCGCGAATCAGGTCGGTGGCCAGCATCGCGGCCTTCATGCCCGAGCCGCACACCTTGTTGACGGTGGTCGCGCCGACGGCATCGGGAATCCCGGCCCGTCGCATGGCCTGTCTGGCCGGCGCCTGCCCGACCCCGGCGCCGATGACGCAGCCCATCAACACTTCGTCGATGGCATCCGGTGCGACTCCGGCGCTCTCGACCGCCGCGCCGATGGCGCAGGCGCCGAGTTCCGGCGCGGTCCGGTCGGCGAGGGCGCCGAGAAAGCTGCCGATGGGGGTCCGTTGGGCGGCGACGACGAAGACTTCGTTCACAGTATCTCCTGCTGATACGGGTTGCTTGGTTCGGGTGTGGCGGCGGGCCCCGTGGGCGCCGCCCCGTGCATCATGATTCGTGGAAGCGCGGGATCAACTCCGCGAAGTTGCACGGCCTGAATTCGATGTCCAGCTGGTGGCGCAGGATCTTGTCCCAGCCCGTTCGGCAGGCGTTGGTGGATCCCGGCAGAGCGAAGATCAGGGTGGCGTTCGCGAGACCGCCCACGGCACGGGACTGGATCGTGGAGCTGCCGATCTCGTCGAGCGATATCTGGCGGAAGAGCTCGCCGAACCCGTCGATGGTCTTGTCGAACAGCGGCAGCAGCGCTTCCGGAGTGCTGTCGCGCCCGCTGAACCCCGTGCCTCCCGTGGTCAGGACCGCGTCGACGTCGGGGTCCGCGATCCAGGCCGACACCCGCGCGCGGATGCGATAGAGGTCGTCGGTCTCGATGGCTCGGTCCACGAGCCGGTGACCGGCCGCCGCGAGCCGTTCGCTCAGGAGGTCGCCCGAGGTGTCGTTCGCGGCCGTGCGCGTGTCGGAGACGGTCAGGACCGCGATGGACAGGGATGGACCCCTCATGAAGAAGCGCTGCCAAGTTTGCGGATTTGCAGGGCTTTACATTACATTAGCGCACCGCTTTGTGCATGGGGGCGTCACCACGGTCCCGATGGAAAACGCTGCCGCGGCTGGCGACCACCTCTTCCTGATCGCGGAGAGTCTGGCGCAGGACTTCTCGTTGTTCCCCGACCAGGGCGTGGGTGGACGCCGCGCTATGCGGGGACTGTTGGGCGAGGCGGACATCGCACGACGTTGCGAAGCCCTCGCCAACATGGACATCGACTCGTACATCGAGGCGGTGGTCGCGGGCGCCGAAGACCCGCGCCGGCCGGCCGCGCCGGAGATAGTCCGCCGCCTTGGCGACGAGATCTCGTCGGAAGTGCGGGACGGCCCGTTCTACTCGGCACTCGTGCGCATGGACTTCAACGGCGAGGCGCGTCAGGTGGGCTTCA
Source organism: Candidatus Azotimanducaceae bacterium (assembly GCA_965206615.1). Taxonomy (GTDB): domain Bacteria; phylum Pseudomonadota; class Gammaproteobacteria; order Pseudomonadales; family Azotimanducaceae; genus VXNE01. Next base: position 3,322,604 of record CBDBKI010000005.1, on the reverse strand, counting down.
TCGCCCAGGATCGCGCGTCGAAGAACGGCGTGTGGGGGCCCGGGCACCACCTCGCGGCGGCAGCCCGCATCGAGGAGTTCTGCAAGCGCGCCATCCCGATCGTGAGCCTGATGGACACGCCCGGCGCGGACGCGGAGGCAGACGCGAACCGGAACAACCAGGCGCACAGCATTTCCCGCCTGATCGCCGAAATGTCGAACGTCGACGTCCCGAACCTCGGCATCGTGTTCGGTCTCGGCTACTCGGGCGGCGCCATTCCGCTTGCGGCCAGCAACATGATCCTGTCGGTGCGCGACGGGGTGTTCAGCACCATCCAGCCGAAGAGCCTGGCCAGCATCGCGCGCCGCCTGAACCTGTCGTGGCAGGAGTGCGCGAAGCACGTGGGTCTCTCCCCGTGCGAGCTGTACGCGCAGGGGAACATCGACGGGGTGATCGACTACGCCCCCGGCGAGGACGGCGCGCACCTCGAGAACTTCCGCCTCGCGATCGTCTCGGGCATCCGCTCGATCGAGGAGGCGACCAAGACGTTCGTTGCCGAAAACCCGTACATCCTGGATCACTACCGGCGCAGCCTCGAGCGTTACCTGCACCCGTCGAAGACCCTGCAGCGGCTGCAGGAAAGCGCCTCGATGACCCTGACGAGAACGCCGACGGAGTACGTCAACGTGTTCGGTGTGGCGTACCGCTACCTGCGCTACCTCGGCTGTCGCCGCCGGATCCGCGCCACTTCCGCCCAGCAGTACGGTCGCCTGGCGCCCCAGGAACTGCCCACGGGCGAGCTGGCGGCGCGCGCGGACCGGGAACGACGCCGGGTCTTCCTCAAGTGGATGCAGGACCCGGACCGCGTCCGCTACGACGACGGACTGGCGCGGGCGTGGAAGAGCTACTACGAGCGCAAGGAAGCGCTCAACGACGAGCGCAGCCGGTTTGCGCAACTGTTCCTCGGCGAGCCGCGCAAGAACTACGAAGAAGCGCGGGCGCACCTCCTCGGCGCCGTCGGCATGCATCTGTACAACTGGTGGAAGTCCGACGCCGCGGGCAATTTCCACGCGCTGCGGCACTACCTCGAGAACGCCGCCGACGCGCGCGCGCTCCTGCGCACGGCGGACATCCACGATCCCTACCCGCTGCTCGCCGCGATCACGGCGGACCGGAGCCTCGGTCCGACGTTGCGCCAGCGCTTCACGCACGAGGGCAAGAAGCTCCTGGCAAGCGACCACCTCGAAGAGAAGGCGGAAGCGTACGTGCGCGCGCAACTCACCGCGGAGATCAACCTGGCCCTCACCGAAGGGTCGATGGCCGACCTCGTCCCGAAGAAGGATCTCGGCGAGCGCACGCGCGAGGCGATCTCCTGGGCTCCTTCGCCCATCGTCGTCAACCGCCTGGTCTTCGAGGACCGCTTCGCGCGCCTGCTTGCACCCCGGGAACCGTCGGACGGGCCGCGCCCCGTCGCCGACTTCACCGTGCTCGACATTCTGCTGGAAGACGACCTGCGTGAGGACTTCATTGAGGAGTGCCGGAACTTCCTGCTGTTCGATGCCGTGTACGACGGGGTCATCGGGAGCCTCGACTCCATCGCGGAAGAGGCCGAGCGGACACGGAGCCTCTCGAAAGCCACCGTCAGCGCGCTGGTGCGCGCGGCCTTCGATGGGGCGGCCCGGGACCTGTCCGGTGACGAACCGGTGGAGACGCTGCGCAGGCGGTTCTTTGACTGGTTCCTGCGCATCGACGGGATGCGCGGATCGAGCGACAACCTGCGGGCGGTCGAAGAGTGGAAGAAGAGCGCGTTCGCGCACCTGTCGGACACGCTGTTCGTGGTGGTGACGTTCCTGTTCGAGAGGCTCGTCGTCTCGTACCTGAACGCGGAATGGGACGGCAAACGCTATGACGGTCGCATCTCGCCGCGCAACATCGGTCGCAGGAAGGATTTCTGGAACCGGCTGACGATCGCCTATCGGGACCTGCGCATGCAGAACGCCCTGAACGGCTTCAAGAAACGCCGCGCGACCGGATCGAACGCCTTCATCGAGACCTTCTTCACGGACTTCGAGGAACTCTATCCGGACCTCCTGAGTTCCGACCCCTGCGAGTTTCCGGGACTGCGGCTCTCGATCGAAGGGGCGCTCTCCCGGGACATGACCCCGTGCGGAGTAGTCACGGGCGTCGGCTCGTTCGAGGACGGCGCGGGAGGAATGCGGGTCGGCGCGGTGATCTCAAACGCCGATTTCCAGGCCGGCGCCTTCGACATGGCGAGCGCGGAGAAGTTCTGCAAGCTCCTCGTGCACTGTGCCGAACATCGCCTGCCGGTCATCTGCTTCATCTCGTCGGGCGGCATGCAGACGAAGGAAGGCGCGGGCGCGCTCTTCTCCATGGCGGCCATCAACGATCGCCTGACGCGCTTCATCCGCGATCACGAGTTACCCGTCATCGTGTTCGGCTACGGAGATTGCACCGGCGGGGCACAGGCCAGCTTCGTCACGCACCCGCTGGTGCAGACGTACTACTTCTCGGGCACGAGCATGCCCTTTGCGGGGCAGATCGTCGTGCCGTCGAATCTGCCGTCGGACTCGATCCTCTCGAACTATCTGTGCCGCACGCCGGGTGCGATGCAGGGCCTGGTGAAACACCCTTTCCTGCCGGACCTCGACGATGCGCTACGCGCGATCGACCCGGAGATTCCGGTGCCGGAAGAGACCGTCGTGGAGGTGGTGCGCCTCGTCATGGCGGGGGTCCTCGACCGCCAGGCTCGGCCGGCCCCGAGGGCCAAGCCGCGCGTCAGCGAAGCCGACCTCGTGCGCCCGGTCTCGAAGGTGCTGATCCACGCGCGGGGCTGCACGGCCGTGAAGCTCATCCGCGTCGCGCAACGACGTGGCATCAAGGTGGTCCTCGTGCAATCCGATCCGGACATGGAGGCGGCGCCGGCGGACATGCTCGGGGAAGGCGATGCCCTCGTATGCATCGGCGGTGCGACCCCCGACGAGAGCTATCTGAACGCGCTGAGTGTGCTTTCGATCGCGGAACACGAAGGGGTCGACGCGCTGCATCCGGGCATCGGATTCCTGTCCGAGAGCAGCCAGTTCGCTGCGTTGGTGCGCTCCCACGGCATCAACTTCGTCGGCCCGCCGGTCTCGAGCATGGAGACGATGGGCAACAAGTCCAACGCCATCAATACCGCCCTGCGCCTCGGCGTGCCGGTGGTGCCGGGCAGCCACGGGATCGTGACCGACCCGGACCGCGCGGCGGAGCTGGCCGAGAAGATCGGCTACCCGGTGCTCATCAAGGCCGTCCACGGCGGCGGCGGCAAGGGCATCCAGCTGGTCGAGTCTTCCGAGCGCTTCCACGAGCTGTTTCAGCGCGTATCGGCGGAGGCCCGTGGCGCCTTCGGCAACGGCGACGTCTACCTCGAGAAATACGTCACGTCGCTCCGGCACATCGAGGCGCAGTTGCTGCGCGACTATCACGGCAACACGCGCGTCCTCGGGTTGCGGGACTGCAGCGTACAGCGAGACAAGCAGAAGGTCATCGAGGAGTCGGGTTCCACGGCCTTGCCGGAGCCCCTGGTCAAGGCCGTGTTGCAGCACACGGCCGCGATCGCCTGCGAGGTCGGCTACGTGGGTGCGGGCACCGTCGAGTTCATCTACGACATCGAGGCCGACGCCGTGTACTTCATGGAGATGAACACGCGGCTGCAGGTCGAGCATCCGGTCACGGAGCAGGTATCGGGGGTCGACATCGTCGGCGAGCAGTTTCGCATCGCCGCCGGCGATGCGATCGAATCGCTCAAGGTGGGCCGCGACGGCTACGCGATCGAGGCGCGGATCAATGCGGAGCGACTCACGGCCGGGCCGGACGGCGACCTGTCGTTCCGACCGAGTCCGGGCGCCATCACGACATGCGAGTTGCCGGAAGCCGAGCACATCGACGTCATCAGCGCGGCGGCGGAGGGCAAGTTCGTCTCGCCGTACTACGACAGCATGATCGCGCAGGTCATCGCGCATGGGCGGGACCGGGACGAGGCGGCCGACCGGCTGGCGGCGTACCTCGATCGGGTCCGGATCGGCGGCATCGCCACCAACGTGCCCCTCGTCAAGCGCGTGCTGCGCGACCCGGTGTTTCGTGCGGGGGACTACGACACCGGCTACCTGCCGGCGTTTCTGGCGCGCACGGATGCCGCCGGCATGATCGAGGAGATCGAGGCGGCCGCCGGGGACGATGCGCGCGGCATCGGCCGCGAGGCGGTGACCATCGAGGACAGCGAGGAGTTGCGCGTGCTGTCGCCGTCCACGGGGATCTTCTACTCGGCGCCGTCGCCGGCAGAAGGGGACTACGTCCAGGTAGGTCAACGGATCGGCCTCGACGACATGCTCTGTCAGCTCGAGGCGTTCAAGACCTTCACGCCGCTGCGTCTCGGTGACTTCAACACGTCGGACGATGCCCTGTACGCGTCCCGGCACCATGTCGTCGCCCGCATCAACGTGTCGAGCGGCCAGCAGGTGAACGCCGGCGACCTGCTGTTCGTCGTCCGGCCCGTCGACTGACGCCGCTCCGCGCTTGTTACCCGAGCGTATCCAGTGCGCCCTTCGCGAAGCAGAAGGCGCCCAGGGCCAGGATCACGTAGCCGCTGATGCGGCGAAAGCGGTCGTCGCTCACCCGACCGAGCAGCCGGGTGCCGATACGGGCGCCCGCGATGGCGACGAGGCAGGCGACGACGAGTAGCCACGCCGACCCGTCGACGCCGGCATCCACACCGCCCACCAGGATCCCGTAGTAGCCGACCTTGGCCAGGTGCCCGAGCGTCTGCGTGAAGGCCTTGCTGGCGACGACCTGGTAGCGGTCGAGCGGGCTATGCAGGTAGAAGGCGTCGAGCAGGGGCCCGGATGCCCCGGCGAAGAGTTGCGCCGCCGTGACCACCGCTCCGCACGCGAAGGCCGTCACGGGTCGGGCGATGTCGAGCGCCCAGCTGCGGGGCATGGCGCGCGCAAGCCACGGAAAGGCGCCGATCAGCATCAGCACGACACCGGGGTCCGGAACGAGTGTCACGGCCGCGAATGCCCCGACGACCAGGGCCGCGCCGGCGGCGTAGGGCGGCACGATGCGCCACTGCGTGTGTCCGCGCAGGAACAGCCAGCGCGCGCCGTTGGAGGCGGCCTGCACCGCACCGTGCACGATCATCGCGGCCGAGACCGGCAGCAGCCAGACCAGCACGCCCATGAGGACGAGCCCGCCGGCCATCCCGATCACGCCGGAGAGGATGGCCGTGCCGAGCACGCTGACGAGGATGGTGGCCCAGACGATCAACGCCCTGTCCCTCCGAAATGCGACGGGAGAGAATAGTTGGCATTATGATGCTGTCCGGTAGGGAATGATTGTGCGGGACTGATGATCGAGAACCTCGAAACCCTCGTCGCGTTGTCGAAGACCGGCACCATGATGGAAACCGGCACGGTCCTGCAGATCTCGCAGAGCGCGGTGTCGAAGCGGATCGCGGCGCTCGAGCGCTACTACGATCGCAAGCTGATCGAACGCCAGGGGCGGCGGGTGGCGCTTACGCATCACGGCACTCGGCTCGTGGAGAAGGTGACGCCGCTCATCTCGGAGGTGCGCAGCGTCTTCCTCGAGGACAACGCGCTGCGCAAGGGCAAGCTCATCCTCGGCGTCTCCGAAGCGATCCTCTCGAGCTGGGGTCCGAGTCTGTTCGCGCGCGTCCACGACGCGCTGCCGGAGGTGGAGTTCGACTTCCATGCGCAACGCTCGCCGGTGGTGCTCGACCGCATTCGCTCCGGCGAGTACATGATCGGTATCTGCACGGGTTCTGCGGACGCCGATACGGACTTGCAAAGCGAACTGCTGCGACTCGAGCCGATGGTCATCGTGCCGGCGGCGCTGGAGCCGATCGACTACGCCCCCGGGGTGCGGCTCGACGTCATCACCATCGAGTCGCGCTCGGGCGCCTGGGCCTCGATCGAGGACGACATGCGGCGCCTGCACATCACGCGGCGCGCCTCGCTCGAGTCGTTCTTCGCAGCGGCGCAGATGGCGCTCGCGGGGCTGGGGCATGCCCTGGTCCCGGCGGGGGTCGCGCGCACGCTCGCGATTGCACCGGAGGCGCTCATCCCGCTCGGCGCGGAGGGGCTCAACCGCCCGGTGCGCTTCGTCGCGCGCAAGTCGATGTTCTCGCGCCCGCTGGTGCAGAGCTTCTACCGCGAGGTACTGCGGGAAGCGCGGAGCCTCTGAAGAACGCTTCCGGCAGCCGGGATCAGAGGCCGTACAGCGCCGTCACGTTGCCGTGGGTGATGCGCTCGCGCTCGTCGGTCGGTACGCCCTCGAAGATCTCGTCGAGGACTTCCCGCGAGCAGGGCCAGGTCGAGTCGACGTGGGGATAGTCCGAACCCCACATGAGGTTGTCGACGCCGATGAGCTCGCGCGTGAGGATCGCCGGGCGGTCGTCCTCGATGGTGGCGTAGAACTGCCGCCGCCAGACTTCCTGCGGACGCTCGCCGGTGAACGCCTCGGAGCGGAAGCGGTGTTCGCGCTGCAGGCCCTGGTCGACACGGTTCAGCCAGTAGGCGATCCAGCCGGCATTGAACTCGCTGACCACGAACTTGAGGTTCGGGTGGCGCTCGGCGACGCCGCGGCACATCAGTTCGACCAGCGTGCGGGAGATCGTGCTGGCCGTGTTCGCGTAGTCGAAGACGGAGTCGCCGTTCGGGTGTTTCTGGCGGTACTCCCGGGGCAGGTGGGCGTTCGTGGCGACGTGCATGGAGAGGGGGAACCCCGCCTCCTCGGCCAGCGACCAGATGGGCTCGTACACCGCGTCGAAATACGGCCTCTCGGCGGGCGACGTGCAGGGGATGCAGCCGCCCTTGTAGCCCATGGCGATCACGCGCTCGAGTTCGGCGGCCGCCGCCTCGGGATCCTGCACCGGGATCGCGGCCAGGCCGTAGAGCCGCCCGTTCGCCGCCGACGCGTAGTCGTGCAGCCAGTCGTTGTAGTTACGCTGGCAGGCGACGAGCAGCTCGGTGTTCTCGAACGCGAACATGCCGAAGAAGCCGGGATACAGGAACTCCGCGGCGACGCCGTCGATGTCCTGATCCTCGCCGCGTCGGGCGCCGTCACGGATGCCGGCGCGCAGGCCCTCGTAGCCCTTCGCGAGGAGCTTGCGCGCCTCGGCGTCGGTCAGGTCGTCCACCTCGGGCTTGTGGCCCTCGCGGCGGTCGACGGCGATGCCGTTGCGGGTGCGCATGCCGGCCCAGCCCATGCGCTTGCGCACGCCGCGCGGTCCGAGGGCCGGAATGACGATGGCGTCGTCGTCCGTTCCGGCGTTGACCACGCGTGGTGCATCATCGCCGAAACGTTCCGGCAGGCCGATGAAGACGTCCTCGGCTTCCATGACGTGCGAGTCCGCGGAAATCGGGTCCATGTGCCCCTCCGTTGTCTCTTGGCTGCCGGCACTTTCGCGCATTCCGGGTCCGGTCTCAAGAGAGGGCTGCCCGGAGCCGCGGGAAGTCGCCAAGGGCGGTCTGCGCCGACGGGGCTCTCAGCCCAGGTACACGCCGCCGCCGCCGGGCGCCCACTCCGGGTCGACCCGCACGTGCACCACCGCCGGCGCGTCGGCCGCGAGCGCCCGTTCGAGGGCCGGGCGGATCTGCTCGGGCCGGTCCACCGCTTCGGCATGCCCGTCCACCATCTCCGCGATCTTCTCGTACTGCACGGGCAGCATCGCGCCGGCGGTCAGGTCGCCGTCGAAGCTGCGTTGCGCCATGCGGTGTCCGGTCACGCCCTCGTTGTCGAGGACCACGCAGACGACGTTGGCGCCGACCCGCTGCGCGGTCTCGATGTCGTTGAACGCGGCGCCGAAGGCGTAGTCCCCGCACACCAGCACCGAGGCCGCTTTGGGGCGCGCGAGCTTCGCGCCGATGGCATAGGGCACGCCGGTACCCATGCAACCGGTCGTTCCGGCGTTCAGCCGCGTGCGCATGCCGAAGCTCGGGATCATGGTGCGGGCGACCGCCATGGTGATCTCGCCTTCGGCCACGATCGAGGCATCGCGGGGGAGGATCCTGCGCAGTTCCTCTGCGACGCGGGGCGGATGGATCGGCACGGCCCGCGGGTCGAAGTGCTGGCGCAGGCGCGCCTCGTTGCGGTCCCGCGCCTGTGCCAGAGTGTCGAACCAGACTCCGTCCGCCGTCCTGAAGCCCCGTCCGCCCAGGGCATCGTCGAGCGCTTCCACGGCGGCGCCGACGTCGGCCACGATGCCGAGATCGAGATCGGCTCCCGAGTAGAACTCCTCCTCGACCAGATCAACCTGCGCAAGCCGCACGTCAGGCGCCAGGCGCTCGGGCGCGCCACTGCCGAAGATCCAGTTGAAACGCCCGCCGAGCATCAGGATCGCATCGGCGCCGCCCAGGGCCGCGCTGCGAGCCGCATTCATGAATGCCGGCTGGTCGTCGGGCAGGGTACCCCGCGCCATCGGCGAAGTGACGTACGGAACGCCGCGGTCGACGAGCTTCTGGATGGCGGGACCCGCGTCCGACCAGGCGGCGCCCTTGCCGAGTATGAGCAGTGGCCGCTTGGCATTTGCGAGCAGGTCGGCGAGGCGGTCGATGGCGTCGGGCGAGGGCCGCGGCTTGTCTACCCGGAGCGGCTGGTTCCGGTAGCGCGTCCTCGATTCGTCCACCTTCCCCTGCAGGACGTTGTTCGGCAGATCGACATAGGTTGCGCCCGGCCGCCCGGTCACCGACTGCCCGAGCGCCAGGTGCAGCAGGTGGGGAATCTCGCGCGTCACGTGCGCCTGCGCGAGCCACTTGGTGGCCGGGCGGGCGAACGCCATCTGATCCGCCTCCTGGAACCCGCCGAGACCGGACAACGGTGCATGGAAGGAGCCGCCCAGCACCGTAAGGGGCATGCCGCTCGTGGTCGCGACGTACATGGGTGTCACGGTGTTGGTCATCCCGGGACCGCTGCCCACGGCCACGACGCCGGGCTGGCGCTTGATGTATCCCCAGGCCGAGGCCATGAAACAGGCGTTCATCTCGTGGCGGCAGCCGATGAAGCGGATGCCCTCGCGATGCGCCTCGCCCATCGCCTGGATCATGGGACCGGCGAGGACGCCGAAGAGCGTGTCGATGCCGGCGCGCTTCAGTTGACGTGCGACGAGTTGGTTGCCGGTGACTTCGGACATGGACGCTGCTCCCAGGGCGGTGCCGTGGAGCGTAGCAGAGCCCGGAGACAGGGTTGCCGCCGACGGCCTTCCGGGCAAGGGTGCTGACACCGCAACACCGAGCGCACGTATCATGTGTTCATGAACGTGACCCTTTCTGTTGGGGAATTATATATTTGACTCCCCCAAACCGTTAAAGGCCATGCAGCCGCTGTTCGTCCATCACCCCGCCCCCACCGGAAAGAACAACGGTTCCAATGCGCGGCGGCTGAGCATCCACGTCTTGACCTCCGCGCCGTCCACGAGCCACCGGCTCCGGCTCGCCTTCTCATGCCGTTCCGCGGTCACGGTGAACGCCGACCCCGGCACGTCGATGCTGGCCCGCGCCTGGGTCCGGTGCACCTTGATGGCGTTTTTGCGAGCGCCCTTTCGGATTCTTGGACTTGCCGCCTTCCTTCGAGGGGCGGTAGTCGAGTACACGTCGCGTGAACGCGTCGAGTTGCGGGTGGGGCGACCGGGGCTTGCGTTCCTTCGTCATGCGGTCAACTGTTCGTAGGTGATGCGTTTTCCGACCGTCATCCTGGCGAACGAGGCCAGCCGGTCAAGGGTGTGGATACTGACGTTGCCCTCGTTGAGCCTGAACGTCGCCTCGTTGACGTAGCGGTGCAGGTGCTTCACCGACGCCTTGTGCCACGTTCCGTAGAGGCCGCGCTTGAGGACCGCCCACATGGACTCGACGCTGTTGACGTGGATGTCGTTCGCGCCGACGTACTCGCCCGCGCCGTGCTTGACGTGGCGGCGGATGTAGGCGGGGAGGTCGTCGTATCCCGAGTGCTCGTCGGTGTGGAGTTCGCTACCGGGTTCGACGTGCTTGGCGATCTCGCGGTGCAGCGTGGCTTTGGACGTGCCTTCGATGGGCATGGCGATGGACCTACCGCCGCGCTCGCGCAACCCGAGGACGGCTTGCTTGCCGACCGTGCCGCGCCCCATGTTGAGTTTCTTGTGCGGGTGCTTGTTGCCTTCCTTGCCGCCGACGAACGTCTCGTCGGCTTCCACGATGCCCGCCAGCTTGGCCGGATCACCGCCGCATGCCTCGCGCAGCCTGCCGAGCATGAACCATGCGGTTTTCTGTGTGACACCTATCTCTTTGGAAAGCTGAAGGCTGGAAACACCCTTGCGCGCCGTCACGACGACGTACATGGCGTAGAGCCACTTGTTGAGGGGAACGTGCGACCGACCGAACACCGTCCCGGTGCGCACGGTGAACTCCTCCTTGCAGTCGCCGCAGCGGTAGTAGCCGGTCCGCTTGCCCGTGCGTGCGCCGATCTTCTGCGTGCCTCCGCAACACGGACAGGCGATGTCGCGGTTGCCCGGCCCCCAGCGCATCTCCTCGAAGTAGAGCCGTCCCGAGTCGGCGTCGGGGTACATGCGGAACAGTTCGTAGGTGCTGACGGTTACGTGGTCGTCCATTGCATACAAGCCGTTGATTCAATGGGGGAAGTATAGAATTTCTTTGGGAGTAAAGTATATAATTCCCTTCTGTTGACGAGCCCTGGACGCGCGAAGAGGGATGACCGGGAGGAGGTGAGCGCGTGGTGCGGCTGGCCGAACAGGACATCAAGACCACCGAAGTGCTGGACTGGCAGGGCGTGCACCTGATCCACTTTTCCGGCTCGTCCTGTTCCCAGAAGACGCGCATCTTCCTGAACCTCAAGGGCATCGACTGGATCTCGCACCCGCTCGACCTGGCCGCGCAGGACAGCTACAGGCCGTGGTTCCTCGGCATCAACCCGCGCGGCCTGGTACCGGTGCTCGTCCACGACGGTGCGGTGCACATCTTCGCGAAGGAGGTGGCGACGCCCGCGCCGCTCAAGGTCCTCACCGGCGCCCTGCACCTCGTGCAGGGAATCCGCGGGGGCTCGCTTGCCAGAGTCGGCGGTCTGTAGGTCCAAGGGGCGATCACGCGTCCGGAAGATCAACAAGGGGCCAGTCGAGGGTAGTCGCAACCTCCACCATGCGACGGTCGTAGCTCGCCAGTCGAACCGATTGGCCGTTGGCGAGGAGGTAGTCGAACGAGGCGAGGTGCAACGCGTCGAGGGTCCGCACCGGGACGGGGAAGCGCTCCAGGGCACGGGCGAGCACGGATCGGGACAGCTCGACGAATGCCACACGTCCGATCAGGCCGCGGGCGAAGTCACCGTGAGACTCCACCAGGTCTCGGGCATGCAACCGGGTCCAGATCTCGTACTCGAGTAGACGACTGGCGACGAGGGTCTCGCTCCAGATCGTGTCGGGTGGCCGACGGGTCTCCGAAAGAAGATGTGCGAGGAGGACGGATGAGTCCAGGAAGATCAACGGTCGCTACGATCTTCGTCGAGTTCGCGCAGAATCTCGCTCAACGGGGCGAGCGGCGGGGGAGCCTCGGGCACGCCCTCGGCGGGCAGCACCGGCGGAGACAACCAACCCTGCCGGACGGCGTCCGCCAGGAAGGCGTCTGCCACCAGGGGACTCCGGTTTTCCCTTGGGGGACAGATTTCGGCGACGACCCGGTCCCGGTCGGTCACCAGGACGGTCTCTCCCGCCGCAGCCAGACGCAGGTACTCGCTCAGCCTGCTGTTCAGTGTCTTGACCCCTACGGCTCGCATTGGCGCAAAGTAGCTCCTGGTAGCTACCTCGTCAAGCAACTTCGGTGATGTTGATTCCGCCCGGACTTTGCCCGTCATCGACCGATCTGACGCGCATCCATGTCCGGTCTCCGTTTTACCGGCGCAGGTGTCCGGGTTAAGATCTGGCATCCAGTGCAGGAGCCGTTGATTGCGATGCCCATCATCCAACTCAGTCCGGCCTTCGTCCGGTCGGTCAGGAGACAGACGGGGTAATGCCGTCGGCTGACATGCCGAGGCCGGGCGGGGCGGTTTCCCTCGCGGAAGGACCGCACCCTTAGACCGATGCTGTCGCTGCTTCTCGCCTTCCTGGCCGGCGCCATCGTCTTCTCCTTCCTTTGCTCGCTGTGGGAAGCGGTCCTGCTGTCCGCCAGTCCGATCTACGTCAAGGTGGAGTCGGAGCGGGGAAACCTGCTGGGAAGACAGCTCAAGGAGTACAAGGAGAACATCGACCGCCCACTGGCTGCGATCCTCACGCTCAATACCATCGCTCACACCGTCGGCGCCATCGGCGTCGGCAGCCAGGCGACGGCGATCTGGGCAGACACGAATCCTCTCCTGACCGCGTTCGTGATTCCCGCGGGCATGACGGCTGCGATCCTGATCGCGTCGGAGCTCGTGCCGAAGACCCTGGGTGCGACCTATTGGCGCCCGTTGGCGCCCTTTACCGTGTACTGCCTGCGCGTCGTTGTCACGGCGCTCGCGCCGCTGGTGTGGCTCAGCCAGTGGATCACCCGTCCGATCAAGAAGGCAGGGCGGGACGATGTGCTGTCCCGTGGCGACTTCAAGGTGCTGACCAGGATCAGCGCCAAGGAGGGCGTGATCAACCAGAGCGAATCGACGATCATCGAGAATCTGCTGGCGTTCGACAGCGTGCGCGCCAAGGACATCATGACCCCGCGAACCGTTGTTGCCGCCGTACCCGCCGACCAGACCGTTGGCGAATTCTCCGCGGCCGACGAGGTCGTGCAGTTCTCGCGCGTACCCCTGTACAGGAACGAAAACAAGGACGACGTGATCGGATTCGTTCTGAAAGACGACGTTCTGGCCGCCATGGTCGACGGCCGCAGCGACGAGCCGGTGCAGGAGTTCAGGCGCGATGTCCTCACCGTGTCGGAGACGGCCAACCTGCCGCGGTTGTTCGCCCGACTCGTTGAGGAGCGCACGCACATCGCGCTGGTCATCGACGAGTACGGCGGAATGGCGGGCATCCTCACGATGGAGGATGTCATGGAGACACTGCTGGGCATGGAAATCGTGGACGAAACCGACCCGGCCACCGACATGCAGGTCCTGGCGAGACAGATTTGGGAACGACGAGCCCGAAGCCTCGGTTTCGTGCCCAGGCAGGGCCCTGACACCGACGGCCTCTGAAAGGGCGATCACGTTGCCCGCGCCGGGTTCTGGCGGGTGATTCGGCGCGGGACTGTAGCGCCCCATAGCCGGTCCGGCACTCGCTCGCAAGCTCGCTGTGCACCGGCGCGCCTCCGGCCCAGCCACACCGACCTCGCGTGGGCCAACCGCCGCCGGTCGCTACGCTCCCGTCGTCGTTTGTTCCACGGGAGGCCATGGGGACGGGACGGGACAAGCCCGTCCCCGACATCGCCCGTGTCAGGCCCTGGTGGGTGATTCGGGACGGGACGGGACAAGCCCGTCCCCTACGATCGCCCGTGTCGGGCTCTGGCGATCGCACCATCCCGCGACCGCGCGCGCCCAGGCCACGTCGTCGTTCACGCAGGGCGCCAGCCGAAACGCCTTGCCGCCGGCCCCGAGAAAGGTTTCCCGTCCGCGCATGCCGATCTCCTCGAGCGTTTCGAGGTTGTCCGCCGTGAAGGCGGGGCCGGCGACCGTGAGATGGCGCACGCCCTGGGCGGGCAGTTCCGCCAGCACCTCGTCGGTGTAGGGCCTGAGCCACGGCAGGCGCCCGAGCCGTGACTGGAAGCTTATGGAGTAGCGCTCGATTCCCAGTCGGGTCACCAGTGCCCGGGTGGTCTCGCGGCACTGGTGGCGATAACAGGTGCCGTGCGCGGCCGAGGGTTTCTCGCAGCAGTCGGCGGATTGCAGACAGTGGGATCCGGTCGGGTCCGCCCTGGTCAGATGCCGTTCGGGCAGGCCGTGATAGCTGAACAGGACATGGTCGCCGGGCTCCATCGTCTCGCGAACGCGTGCGGCCGTGGCGTCCAGGAAAGCCGGATCGGCGAAGAACGGCGGCATGACGCGCACCGGCCGGTCGGTCAGCGAGCGGACGTGCTCGATGGTCGTCGTACGGGTGGCGTCGGCGTGCTGGGGATACAGCGGAACGAGGAACACCTCGTCCACGTCCCCGAGTGCGGCAAGGCCGTCGGCCAGACTCGGCGTCCCGTACCGCATGCCGACGGCCACGGGATGCTCGCACGCCTCGCGCACCCGCGCCGCCAATGCCTCCGTGTAGTACATCAGGGGCGAACCCGGCTCCGAGTCGCGCCAGATCGCCCGATAGCCCTGCGCGCTGCGTTTCGGGCGCGTCGGCAGGATGAGGCCGGAGACGATCAGGCGCCGGATCGGCCAGGGCACGTCCATGACGTACGGGTCCATCAGGAACTCGTCGAGATAGCGGCGCACGGAGGCCGTGTCGCATCCGGCCGGCGAGCCGAGGTTCGCGAGCAGAATGCCGCGGGTGGGCAAGGGTGTTTCCTTGGTGAGCGTGGGCTGGATCAGATAGTATCCGCGCTCCCCGCAACCTGTCAGCCCGCATCCGATGACCGTCATTGTCGACTACGACGCCGGCAACCTGCGCAGCGTGCAGCGCGCCTGCGCGGAAGTAGGCGTGCGGGCGGACATCACGAACGACCCCGAGCGGGTCCGCGCGGCGGAGCGGGTCATCTTTCCGGGGGTCGGGGCCGCCGGCAGCGCCATGCGGAGCCTGCGGGCGCGCGAGCTCGACAGCGCGTTGACGGAAACCGTGCGGGCGGGGACTCCGGTGCTCGGCATCTGCCTGGGCCTGCAGATCTCCCTCGACCGTTCGCAGGAGAACGACCAGCAGACGCTCGGGCTGATCCCGGGCGAGGTGCGGCGGTTCGCCCTTACGGACCCGACGCTCAAGGTGCCGCACATGGGCTGGAACGAGGTCCGCGTCGTGCGGGCGCACCCGTTGCTCGACGGCATCGCCCGCGGCGACGAGTTCTACTTCGTGCACGCCTACTACCCCGTGCCGCGCGACCGGGACGTGGTCTGCGCCGTCGCCGACTACGAGGGCGAATTCTGCTGCGCCCTCGGCTCCGGCAACTACTTCGCCACGCAGTTTCACCCGGAGAAGAGCGGCCGCGTGGGGCTGCGTCTCCTCGAGCGCTTCGCCCGCTGGGACGGCCATGCTTAGCAAGCGGCTCATCGCGTGTCTCGACGTGCGCGACGGCAAGCTCGCCAAGAGCGTCCGCTTCGTGGACACGCGGGACATCGGAGACCCGGTCGAGAAGGCCCGCGAGTACTACCTCGACGGGCTCGACGAGCTGGTCTTCTACGACATCACCGCATCGAGCGATCGGCGTCCGATCATTCTCGACGTGGTCGAGGCGGTGGCCGAGCAGGTGTTCATCCCGCTCTCCGTGGGCGGCGGCGTGCGCTCCGTGCAGGACGCGACGGACCTGCGCCTCGCCGGCGCCGAGAAGATCAACGTCAACTCGGCGGCCGTGCGCCGGCCGGCGCTGATCGCCGAGTGCGCGGAGGCGATCGGCAACCAGAACGTCGTGCTGTCCATGGATATCCGCCGGGTCGGCAGGAGCAACGACTTTCCCTCGGGTTACGAGATCGTCATCGACGGCGGTCGCCGGCCCATGGGGATCGACGCCCTCGCGTGGACCCTGGAAGGAGAACGCCTCGGTGCCGGCGAACTGGTCGTCAACTCCATCGATGCCGACGGCACACGCGACGGCTACGAAGTGCACCTGACCCGAATGATCAGCGATGCCGTGCGCATCCCGATCATCGCCTCGGGGGGCGCGGGCGTGCCGGAGCACCTCCACGAGGTCCTGACCGAAGGCCGTGCGGACGCGGCGCTGGTGGCTTCCATGGTGCACTACGGGGATTACACAGTGAGCGGGCTGAAGAACGATCTCCATGAGAGGGGCGTGAAGATGCGGATGTCCTGGCAATGAAGGCGATACGTGTCGAGGGCGATGCGCTGGTGTGGGGCGACGCCGACATCGGCGATCCGGGGCCCGGCGAGGTACGCATCGCCAACCGGGCGAGTGCGGTGAACCGCGCGGACCTCGCGCAACGCCAGGGCGGGTATCCGCCGCCGCCGGGGGCGAGCGAGATCCTCGGTCTCGAGTGCGCCGGCTTGGTCGAAGCGGTGGGCGAGGGCGTCACGCGGGTGCAGCCCGGGGATGGCGTCTGTGCGCTCCTGGCCGGTGGCGGCTACGCCGAGCAGGTGGTCGCCCCGGCGGGACAGGTGCTGAAGATCCCGGGCAATCTCTCCTTCAACGAGGCGGCGGCCTTGCCCGAAGTGTTCGCGACGGCCTATCTCAACCTCTTCATCGAGGGCCGGCTGAGCTTCGGTGAAAGCGCCCTGGTACACGCGGGCGCGAGCGGCGTCGGAACCGCGGCGATTCAGCTCTGCCGGGAGTTTGGCAGCCCCTGCTTCGTGACCGCCGGCAGCGACGACAAGATCGCGCGCTGCGTGGAACTCGGCGCGGCCGGGGGCTGCAACCGTCACACGGAGCGGTTCGCGGACAAGGTGGCCGAGTGGACCGACGGACAAGGCCTCGACGTCATACTCGATCCGGTGGGCGCGGCGTACCTCGCGGACAACCTGGGGGCGCTCAAGGCGGACGGCCGCCTGGTGATCATCGGCCTGCTTGGCGGAGCGGACCTGTCGGTACCGCGCGGGCTTGGCCTGATGATGATGAAACGTTTACGCATTGTCGGCTCGACCCTGCGGGCGCGGTCCATTGCGCGCAAGGCCGCGGTCATGGACGCGCTCAAGGAACGCGTCTGGCCGGCGCTTGCGGAGGGGCGGATCCGGCCCGTGATCGAGGCCGTGGTTCCGCTGCCGGAGGCCGACGCGGCGCATCGGCTGATCGCCGGCAACGAGACGTTCGGGAAGGTAATACTGGAGGTTCCCTGGCGCCCGTAACCGTCGCCGTTGGCGCCGCTTGTCGCCCAACCTGACCGACCTGCGAGCCGGCGCCGTTCCACGGCGACGGCTCGCAGGCCGATGACGACTTCATCGTCGGCAGAAGATCGGCGAAGTCCCAGGAGGTGTAGCGCTCACTGGTCCTGCTGCCTCCTGCTCAAAATTCACTGGCGATCCGTTGCGCTCGGGCGATGTCGCGCTCCTTGCGCCCCGTCAGCCAGCCCTCACGCGGGATGGTCGAACCGCGGCGCCCGTTTCTCCATGAACGCGCGCACGGCCTCGCGATGGTCGTCGTGCTGTGCGGCCCGCACCAGGCGGTCGGCTTCCATGGCGAGGCAGGTCCGGAAGTCGTTCGTCACGGCGCGATTCAGGTTCTCTTTCATGAAGCGGAGCGCGGTGCGCGGGCCGTTGGCGATCTGCAACGCGAGTGTGCGGGCTTTTTCCTGCAGCGCATCGAACGGGACCACGCGATTGGCGATGCCGAGCGCCAGGCACTCCTCGGCAGCGACCCGGCGGGCGGTCAGGTAGAGGTCCTTGGCGACCGACGGTCCGACCAGTTGGGTCAGCAGCCAGCTGCCCCCGTAGTCGCCGGAGAGGCCGATGTTGGCGAAGGCCGTCGTAATGAAGGCCGAGTCCGCCATGACGCGGAGGTCGCAGGCAAGGGCGATGGAGAGGCCTGCGCCGGCAGCCGGGCCGGGCAGCGCAGCGATGGTCGGTTTCGCGAGGTCGTGCAGCCGTAACGTCAGCGTCTCCTGCTTGTGTACCAGGCCGCGGATGCCGTCCTCGAGGGACCGCTTCGGCGCATCGGCGGGGCGTGTGCTGCCGCCGCCCATTCCCGACACGTCGCCACCGGCGCAGAAGGCCCGTCCCGCTCCGGTGAGCACCACGGCCCCGCAACGCGCGTCGTCCTCCAGCGTGAGGAGTATCGCGCGCAACGCGGGCGTCAGGATGTCGCCGAGGGCGTTGCGCTTGTCGGGCTTGTTCAGGGTGACGGTCGCGACGCCGTCGTCGAGGTCGCAAAGCAGTTCGTTCGTGCCCGTGTCCAGGGTGGTCATCAAAGGCTCCGTGGGTGTCGGGTCGGGTGGCTCGGTCGCGGGTCAGTTGCCCGTGAACTTCGGTTCGGTCTTCGCGAGGTAGGCCTCGATGGCGACCCGGCGATCCTCCGTCATGGCCGACAGCAGGTTCTGGTCGACGTCCATGTGCATGACGGCGGTGTCGAGGGCGGAGACGATCGCATTGACGCTGCGTTTGATCATCTGCGCGGCGACGGGGGGTTTGGAGGCATAGAAGGCGGCGACCTCGAGCGCCCGTCCCATGAGCTCCGCACGCGGGACGAGTTCGTCGAGCACGCCCCAGGCGAGGAGAGTGTCTGCATGGACACGCTCGCCTCCCGCGACGAGGCGCTTGGCGCGGGACGGGCCGGCGATGTGCGTGATCAGGGGCAGGCTCTTCCACATCAGGTTCACGCCGATGTCGATCTCCGGATACTGCATGAAGCAATCGTCGGCGCCGACACGGAAGTCGAGGGCGGTGGCCAGGCAGGCGCCGCCGCCCATGGCGGCGCCGTTCCACGCCGCGATGGTGATCTGGTCGATGTCCTGCAGCGCCTGCACCGCGCGTTCGCCCATGCGCATGTCCCGGCGTCGCTGCACCATGCCCGCCGCGGACGGACGCGGGGGTTCGGTCAGGTCGGCGCCCGAGGAGAAGTGCTTGCCGGCGCCGGTGAATACGATGGCCCGGGTCTCCGGGTCGTCCCGAAAGGAGAGCGCGACCGCCTCGATGTCGGCGAGGTGCGGATGGTTCAGCGCGTTCGCCTTCGCGGGCCGATTGAAGGTGACGACAGCCACGTGCCCGTCCCGTTCGACGGTGAGATGGTCGTATTGGTCGGACATGCGCCCTCCTTGTGTCGCGCCCTGGCAGATCCGGTCGTCTCGCCCGGAACAGACGAATCCCGGGAGCGTACGCGAGCGGAGGCGGTTGTTCCAGAAGACGTGGGTGTGGCTGGCCCGGGGGCGAATCCGGCCTGGATGGACCCGCTATGGGGCGCGCTGGAGTGACACCCAAAAAAAGTAGGCTGGAGAACCCGGGGAGGGGGGGAGTGGGTTCTACGCAGCCTACGAGGGGAGGGGTTCGTTGCTGGGAAGTATGTTACCCTGAGTAACGTAGCGTGCAATAAGGTAACAACGCAACGTAGCGTTGCGTATTTGTTCTCTCTCGGGCGCATGGACGACTTGGACTGGGACGACCTCAGGATGTTCGCGGTGCTGGCGCGGGCCGGTTCCGTACGGCGTGCGGCCGAGGCGCTGGACGTGCACGCGTCTACGGTGACCCGGCGGCTGGAGCACTTCGAACGCCAGCTCGACGTGCAACTCTTCAACCGGGGTCCGCGCGGGCTACTCATCACCCCGGCCGGGCGGGAGGTGCTGCAGCGCGTAGAGAGCGTGGCGGAGCGCATCGCGGAGATCGAACGCGCCGTTGCGGGTAGCGACGGACGCATGGCGGGGCCGTTGCGCGTCGCGGTACCGGATGCGGTGGCGGGCGTGGCCATGCCGGCTGTCGCCGGCTTCGCGGCAGACTTTCCTGACGTGCAGATCGAGTTCGTTCCCGGCAGCCAGCGGCCCGACGTGGGCCGCCGTGAAGCGGACTGTGGGCTCTTCATCACGGACCGCCCTCCTGAACACCTGGTGGGCCGGGCCGTGGGTCGCCTGTGCATGGCTGCCTACGGCGCGGCCGAGCGTGTGGCGGCCGACGGCGATGGCTCCTGGCGGTGGATCGAACTCGAAGGACCGGGTGAGTTGCGCACGGAACTCCGGCAGCGCGACTTCCCGACGGCCGAGGTGTGTGGCCGGTCCCGCGACCTTGCGTCACAGACCGCGGCGCTGCGGGCGGGTGTGGGCGTCGGTCCGCTGCCCTGTCTGGTGGGGGATGCGGATCCCGGACTCGTTCGCATCGGATCCGCGGAGCCGTTGCGGGGGCGCGAGATCTGGATGCTGATGCACCCGGACCTGCGTTCCTCCGCCCGCGTCCGGGAGATGGCGAGGGTGCTCGCGGAGGCGTTCGGGCGCGTCGGATGCCCCGTGCCGGGCCAACGCGCCGGCGGCGGACGGTAGCCGCGACGGAGCTCCCGCCGAGCCCTGCTCCCTGACTACCCCGCGACATGGGCTTTCTCATCTTGATTGTCGCTACGTTCTCATCTTGATTGTCGCGGAACACTGTTCGTCGACCGATCGCATGCAGGACTACGGCAACCCCACCTCCCACAGCTACTTCTCGCAACGGCTGCGGTTGCACTATCCGGACTGGGGCAACGCCGGTGCGCCCCACCTGTTGCTGCTGCACGGCATCCACGACCACTGTCACAGTTGGGACTGGGTGGTGCGGCGCCAGCGCCAGCGTTTCCACGTCATGGCGCCGGACCTGCGCGGGCACGGTGACTCGCAGTGGACACGGGGCAGCAGCTACGCGTGGCTGGAGTACGTGCAGGACATCGCGCAGCTGGTCCGGCAGGCGGAAGTCGAGCCGGTGACGCTCGTGTCCCACTCCATGGGCGGGACGATCGCCGCTCTCTACGCGGGCATCTTTCCCCGCGCGGTCGAAAAGCTCGTCATCATCGAGGGCGTGGGGCTCTATCCCGAAGCCGAAGCCGAAGCCGAAGCCGACGCCGAAGAGCCGCATCGACGCTTGAGGACGGGATCGACTCCAACTACGCCCTCGCCGGTCGCACACCGCGCCGCTATCCGTCTCTCGACGCGGCCGACCGTCGCATGCAGGAGACCAATCCGCATCTGAGTCCGGACCAGGCGCGTCATCTGACCGTGCATGGAGCGGACCGCAACGAGGATGGTTCGTTCACCTGGAAGTTCGACAATTACACGCGCACCCGCTACCCGTACGATGTGCCGCGCGCGGACACGCGACGCCTCTGGGAGCGTATCGAGTGTCCGGTGCTCATCGTCAACTCGAAACAGGGTTACGCACATCGCATCGGCCAGGGCGATACGCTCCGGCACTTCCGGGATGTCCGCCTCGTGGAGGTCGAGGACGCGGGGCACTGGACGCACTACGACCAGCTGGAGACCGTATTGGGAGTGGTCGAAGAGTTCGTCTGAGGGCCGCGCGACCGCATTGCGCAGGCTGTCGGGGCGGTCCGATAATCGGAACGGAGGCTCGGTAATGGGTTGGTCATGACCGCATCCCCCAGTGCCCTCTCTGCATGCGTCGGCTGCCTCTGGGCGGTTGTGCTGTTGGTCGCTTGCGGTGGCGGTGGAGGCGGCGGAAGTTCGCCGTCCGCGCCGGCCCCGACTCTCGCGGCCCCCGCGTCGAGCAACAACGCACCGGTCGCCCATGCCGGTGTCGACCAGGTGGCTGTTCGGGGCGCCGAGGTGACGGTCCACGGCGGCCTGAGTTCGGACCCGGACGGCGACGACCTCACCTGGCGCTGGTCGCTCGACAGCCGGCCGACGGGGAGCGTCAGCACGCTGGACGCCGCCACGGTCACCGCCACCTTTAGCGCCGACGTGACGGGCCGTTACGAGGTCGGCCTCGTCGTCAGTGACGGTACGGACGAAAGCGGCCGGGATGCCGTCATCATCGAGGTCGTGGCCCGCCGCGCCCTCCTTGCCGATGGCACGGTTTCGGGCATGTGGCCGAGCTACGCGGGCAACATGAGCGCGAACAAGTACGCACCGCTGGGCGGTATCGGTCCCGACAACTTCGGAGATCTCGACGTGGCCTGGCGCTGGCGGTCTCCGGACAACGACGTCACCGTGGCCCAGAGCACGCGCTTCGAGGCGACGCCGCTGATGATCGACGGCGTGCTCTATACCAGCACCTCGTTCAGCCGGGTGGCCGCGATCGATGCGGGCAGCGGAGAGACGCTCTGGGTATACGACCCGGAGACCTATCTCTACGGCCGGCCCCCGAACAACGGCTTCCTGCACCGGGGCGTGGCCTATGCCGAGCACGGCGGGCGCCGCTACGTCTACATCGCCACGGGCGATGCGCGCCTGATCGCCCTGAATCCGGTCAGCGGCGTACCGGTCGCGGAGTTCGGCCAGAATGGCGAGGTCAACCTGCTCGACGACATCCCGCGCCTCGACCAGGACGAGGGGCGCATGGAGGAAGGGCGGCAGATCCAGTTCGGCAACACCTCGCCGCCGCTCGTGTGCGATGACGTGCTGGTGGTCGGCTCGAGCGTCCATGACGGCACGGTCCTGCCGCCGGCCCCACCGGGCGACGTGCGCGGGTTCGATCTGGCGACCGGCGCGTTGCGGTGGACGTTCCATACCGTTCCGCGCGCGGGCGAGTTCGGCGTGGAGACCTGGGAGGACGAGTCCTGGCGGGACCACGGCAACAGCAACGTCTGGGCGCCGATGAGTGCCGATGCCGAGCGTGGCATCGTCTACCTGCCCGTCAGCTGTCCGACCAACAACTATTACGGCGGACGCCACCCGGGCGACAACCTGTTCGCCAACAGCGTCGTCGCGCTCGATTGCGCGACCGGCGAGCGTCGCTGGCACTACCAGACGGTGCACCACGACATCTGGGACTACGACCTGCCGGCGGCGCCGAACCTGGTGGACATCTCGGTCGATGGACGCGCCATCGCCGCGCTGGCGCAGGTCAGCAAGCAGGGGTTCGTCTATGTACTGGACCGGCTCACCGGGGAGCCGGTGTGGCCCATCGAAGAAGTACCGGTACCCGCGTCGACCGTCCCGGGAGAGATCACTGCACCGACGCAGCCGATCCCGACGAGGCCTCCGCCGTTCGAGCGGCAGGGCGTGGTGCGTGAAGACGTGGTGGATCCATCGCTGCTTGAAGGGTACGATCTCGGACCGCTTTTTTCGCCGCCGACCGTGCGCGGACGGTTGATCTCTCCCGGCGAAGGGGGCGGCGCGAACTGGGGCGGCGCGTCGTTCGATCCCCGCACGGGGATGCTCTACGTTTCGTCCCTCGGGCCGTTGACGGTAGGCGTGCGCATGCGCGACGGGGGACGCCCGAACTTCTACTGGGGCGAGCGCGCGTTCGGTTACGGGGCCAACGAGCGCACGTTGCTGTACCGCACCGGCAGTGAGACCTGCCCACGTTGTACGGGGTCGTCCATCACGGCCTACGATCTGCACACGGGCACCATCGCGTGGCAGGCGCCGAGCATGTCGGTCGCCGGCCAGTTCGGCATGGGGGCATCGCTCGTGACGGAGACCCTGCTCTTCGCGAGCAACCGCTCGGCCTCGTCGCTTGCGGTCTTCGACAAGGCGAACGGCGACCTGCTCGGGGCGGTGCCGCTCGGCGGCAGGGGTACCGGCGCTCCGATGACCTATGTGCTGGACGGACGGCAGTACATCGTGGTCGCCGTGGGGGAGGGTGACGCGGTGGCTGAACTGGTGGCGCTGGCGCTCGGCGTCTGAAGGGAACGGCGCGAAACTCGGACGCCTTCCCGCCGGGCGTCCTGGCGGCGCGGGCCCGGTCAGGGGACCGGCGACCCCGAGCCCTGCACCTCGCCGAAGTACGGCATCACCGCCCCGCCTTGCAGCAGACGCGCACGCTATCATCGTGCCGATGTTCACGCTCTCCGGAATCCGTGTCGTCGATGTCGGCACGCGCGCCTCCACGGCCTGGTGCTCGCGGCTGCTCGCGGACTTCGGCGCCGACGTGCTCGCCGTGGAGCCGCCCGGCGGCCACGAACTGCGGCGTCATCCGCCCTTCGACGCGGCGGGACGCTCGGTGGCCGCCCGGTATTTCCTGGCCAACAAGGAGTCCGTGCCGGAGCGCCCCGAGCTGCTCGATGCCGCGGACGTGATCGTCACGAGCGATCTCGATGCAGCGCGTCTCGAGGGGCTTCACCCGCGCGCCATCGTCTGCGCGATCACCCCCCACGGCCTGACGGGCGCTCGCCGGGACCTGCCGGGCAATGAGCTCACGGCGGCGGCACGGTCGGGGTGGGCGTCCGTCAACGGCCTCACGTCCGGGGCTCCGCTGAAGGGTAGCGGCTACCAGGCGGCGTACCAGAGTGGAACGATGGCGTGGGGCGTCGTCGTCTGTGCACTGGTCGAGCGTTGCGCCAGGGACGGGCTCGGGCAGCTGATCGACATCTCGGAGTGTGACACGCTGGTAGCCACGTTCGCTCCCGCGCCCCTGCGGGTGCAGACCGCAGGCTTCGTGTGGTCCCGCCGCACGGACGTGTGCATGGACGACGGTCCGGTGCCGGTTCGCGACGGTTACTTCGCGCTTCCAATTTCGCGTCCGCACTTCTGGAAGAAGGCGATGGACGTGCTCGGCCTGCCTGACCTCGCAGATGACGAGGAGCTGCAACAACCCGGCTTGCGGCACAGGTTCCGCGACCGTTTCGTCGACCGCGTGCATGCGGAGATGGCGCGCTGGACCCGCACCGACCTGTTTGACGCCCTGGCGCGGCAGCGCGTGATCGCGGGGCCGGTCTTTCGCATGGACGAGATGGCCCGCAACCCGCAGTTCGAAGGGCGCAGCTTCCTCACGCGCTCCCC
This sequence comes from Candidatus Azotimanducaceae bacterium, assembly GCA_965206615.1. Classification (GTDB taxonomy): domain Bacteria; phylum Pseudomonadota; class Gammaproteobacteria; order Pseudomonadales; family Azotimanducaceae; genus VXNE01. The sequence continues at coordinate 3,298,169 of CBDBKI010000005.1, read as the reverse complement.
CGAGGGAGCGCGGTTTCCCGGCCCGCCGGCGCGCATGGGACGCAGCCGGTGGGCGCTCTCACGGGAGATGGGCGCCGTTGCCGCGGACGCGCCGCGGTTCCAGATGCGTGAAGCGGTCTCGGTCAAGACCGTGCGGGCCGGGGCAGGGTCTGTTGCGGCCTCGGGAAAGGGTCCCTTGAGCGGCTTCCGCGGGCTCGTGCTCACGCAGGCATGGGCGGGTACCTTCGCCACGGAACTGCTGGCGCTACTCGGGGCCGAAGTGATCCAGCTCGAGAGCCGCGGCCGCATCGACGGCTGGCGCGGCAGCTTCCGCAATCCCGTCCCGAAGGGCTTGCGGGACCGGCCGACGGCGCGGCGAGCGTGGAACTGCAGTCCGATGTACAACTCCGTCAACCTCAACAAGCTTGGCATCACCCTCGACCTCTCCGAACCGGCAGGGGTTGCGGTGTTCAAGGGGTTGGTCGAGCACGTGGACTTCGTGGCGGAGAACTTCTCGCCCCGCGTCATGGCGAACCTGGGGATCGATTACCGGGCTCTGACCGACATCCGGCCCGATCTTGTCATGGCGAGCCTGTCGGCGTACGGCGCGACCGGGCCGTGGGCGAACGTCCCCGGCATCGGCGGCACGATCGAACCGTCGTCGGGGATGTCCGCACTGCTCGGCTACGAGGGCGAGGCTCCGCAGAACTCGGGGCAGATGTACCCGGACCCCGTGGCCGGCATGTACGGTTTCGGCGCGCTGGCGACGGCACTCCTGCACCGCGACCGCACCGGGGAGGGGCAATACATCGACCTCTCCATGCAGGAAGCGAACTTCACCTTCGTCGGCGACGCGTGGCTCGAGTTCGAGGCGACGGGCGAGATACCTGGGCCGGCGGGGAACAGGCACCCCCTGCACGCGCCCCACGGCATCTACCGCGCGGCGGGAGACGATCAGTGGATCGCCATCTCGGTCGAGACCGACGCACAGTGGCAGGCGTGCCGAGAGGTGCTCGGCTTGTTCGACGACCCCTGGCCGGACGGCCCGGCGCGCAAGGCGGACGAGGCAGCGGTCGATACCGCCATCGCCGCGGCCGCTGCGCATCGCGACAAGACGGAACTGGAACGCGCGCTGTGTGCGGCCGGCGTACCGGGGGCGGCGGTGCGTGATGCCGCGGAACTGGTGGACGATCCGGTGTTGCGCGAGCGCGGCCACATGGTCGAGGTCGAGCATCCGGAGACGGGGCCGCTGTGGCAAAGCGGATTGCCGGCCGTTCTCTCTCGCACACCCGGAGGCGTCACGCGCCCGGCGCCGATGCTCGGGCAGCACTCCTTCGAGGTGTTCGAACGGTTCCTCGGCATGACGCGCGCCGAGTATGAGGCCCTGGTGGAGCGCGGTATCACCGGGGAGGGGGAGTTTCGCCAGGGAAGCGCTGATTGATCAGAGCGGTGCCATTGCTACTTGCCGTCCGGGCCGCAAGTCCGACAAACTGCGGTCCATGAGCGATGTCCTCTACGAAGTCGTCAACCAAGTGGCGCGCATCACGACCAACCGGCAACGCTATCGCAACGCCCAGAGCCGGCGGCTGCTCGAGGAACTCGACGCCGCCTTCGCCGCTGCGGGAGCGGACCGCGATGTCCACGTCATCGCGCTGTTCGGCGCTGGCGAGCACTTCTCGGGTGGGCACGACCTCGGCACGCCCGACGAACTCGCGGACCGGGAGGAACGCCCGCTACAGGAGGGGCTCCGGGGGCACTTCGATCACTCGCGCGAGCAGTTCGTCGAGAAGTCCATGCGCTGGCGCAATGTTCCGAAACCCACGATCGCCGGCGTACAGGGGTACTGCATATTCGGCGGTTGGATCGTGGCGTCCGCGATGGATATCGTCTTCGCCGGTGAATCCGCCATGTTCCTGGCCTCGAACTTCCAGTTCTTCACCGTTCCCTGGGACGTGCACCCGCGCAAGGCGAAGGAATTCCTGTTCGAGTCCCGTTTCATCGACGCCGAGGAAGCGTGCGCACTCGGTCTCGTCAACCGCGTCGTACCCACGGACCGACTGGAGGCCGAGGTGCTGGAGTACGCCGAGCGGATCGCGCGCAACGACCCCTTTCAACTGCGCATGATCAAGCTCGCGGTCAACCAGATGCAGGATGGCCAAGGCTTCCATGCGCATATCACGAGCGCGCATGCGATGCACATGCTGTCGGCGCACGCCGAGCGGGACCCGGACTACGCGCTGAAGGTGCCGCAGGGGCGCCGCCGGCCCATGGTGCAGAGAGCACTTGAACACTACGAATCGAGAAAGCGGCGAAGGCCCTGAGGCGGCGCCGGAATCTTCCGCCGGCACGTCGGAAACGGGAGCCGGAAGACCGCGCCCCGGGGAGTCCGGGCCGGCCGCCTCCGAGGTTCGCCCCAGTCGCGCCCTGCAACTTCCGGACGCTGAGGTGAAGGCCCTGCTCGACCGGGCTACTTCGGCCGTCATCGCGTTCGTCGATGGCCGGGGTTTTCCGCGCATGGTGCCGTGCTGGTTCGTCTGGTGGGAGGACGCCTTCTACACCACGAGCGGAGTCGACAAGTTCCACGTGCGCGCGATTCGCAAGGACCCGCGCGGGTCGTTCTGCGTAGAGGTGCAGGAGATCACGCCACGGCGCATGTCCAACCGTCAGGTCAAGGGCGTGGGGCGATTCGAGGTGATCGACACCGAGGTCGCGGAATGGGGCGCACGCATTCGGCGGAAATACCTCGGCTCCGCCGGCGGGCCCCTGCTGGCCGATGGGGAAGGCCGTGTCGTGCTGCGCCTGGCGCCGGAGCGCCTGACGGCGCACGGCGGAGACTTCATGCTGTCGCGCGGCGCAGGTAATCCGTAACGGCGTTCCGGTCGCCGCGGAACACGATGCGATCCTGCTTTTGCGCCAACTGGTGGTCGTACATGGGATCGTAGTACCAGTCGAGCAGAAGACCGATCCATGCCTGGTGTGCCTCCGCGCTGCCTGTCTCGAAGGCTTCCTGCATCCTGGCCCGCACCTTGCGGTGGCGCTCGTCGCCGAGACGACGTTGGATGTTGTCGAGTCCCTGCTCGAGCCTGCTCCTGGCCCCGGGCTCGGTACCGACGTATTGCGCGTGGATCCGCGCCAGGCGCGCCTCGCGTTCCGCTTCGACCACGACAACGGGTGCGCGCTGCATGCCTTCGAAAATGGCGGCGGGCACCGCGAGCCGGCCGATCGTGCGGCTCTCGTCCTCGATGGCGATGGTGCGTCGGGCCGCCTCGGCAGCGGTGTCCGGCGCCACGGGCGCCTCGGCGGTGAGCTGCAGGAGCCGCACGGCGAGGGCGTTCTCGAAGGCGATGGGAGGGGGTTGCGGGGTTGCTCGCTGGCCGAATGCGGATCCGCGATGATTGGCAAGGCCCTCGAGATCCACGTGGCGGGTGAGGTCGGCGAGGATACCGGTCTTGTCGGAGCCAGGCCGCCCGGCGAGTACCACCCATGCGTATTCCCGGGTCAGCGTCTGCATGCAGAAGCTGCGCAGTGCCTTGTAGCCGCCTGCGACACGCGGCACCGTCAGGCCGACATCTGCGAGCCACGCCTGCGCGATCTCGGAGCGCAGGCCGCCGCGCCAGCAGTAGAGCACGGCGTCGGGGTGTTCGCCCACGAAGTCCCGCCAGCCCTGCACGCGGGACTCCTTCAGGTCCCCGGAGACCAGCCGGTTGCCGAGATCGATGGCGGCATCGCTGCCGGCCTGCTTGTAGCGAATCCCGACCTGCCGTCGCTCGTCGTCCGTCAGGAGAGGGAGGTTGACGGCGCCGGGGAACGCGCCGCGGGCGAACTCTCCCGGGGAGCGCAGGTCGACGAGCGGCACGCCTCGCGCGAGGAGCCGGGGGTAGTCGTCAGCCAGTTCGGTCAAGGTACGGTGGGATCGGTGATCGTCTCACCGGCCTGGAACGCCGCGAGGTGCTGCTCCAGTTCCTCGATGACCTCCGTCATCTCCTGCTCGTTCGCGGCCTGCAGGGCTTCCCGCTGCAGTGCGACGGCCCGCCCGAAGTCGCCGTTGGCGGCGTGTGCCGCGGCCCACGTATCGAGATAGGCCGGGTTGCGCCGGGCACGCTCGTCCTGGTTCATCATGCGGTCCATGATGGCGAGCGCGTACCGCTCGTCCCGCAGGCGTCCGATCTGGGTCACGGTCAGCCGCCACGCCACCTCGTTGACGACCCGGGGGTGGTCGGGCGTCAGGTCGACGGCAGACTTGAACCACTTGCGCGCGCGTCCGTAGCCCGCACGGACGTGGATTCCCCGTGCGTGCAACTCACCGAGGAGCAGCCGTGCTTCGGCCGTCGGACAGAGGACGAACGGGCTGGACGGTGCTTGCTCGCACATCGCGCGATCTGCGGCGAGCTCTCTCAGCCACTTGTAGGCCTGGTCCGTGAAATCCCTGCCGGCCGACTCGCTCATCAGGAAACGCGCGTACTGGATCTTGGCGGCCTCGCTGTCGAGTGCCGCGGCCCGCAGCAGATAGGTCTCCGCGCGGTCGTAGTTCCTGTCGACCCATTGCCCGACCAGGTGAATCTGCGCCAGGAAGAGGTTCGCGTCGATGTTGTCGAGACCGGCCGCTCGTTCCAGCAGCGGAATGCCCGACGGAGCGAGCTCCGCCCCGTACAATTCCGCCAGGTACAGTTCGCCGAGCCGGTACATCGCCTCGGCCGAACCGACGGCCACGGCATGCACGTAGTTCTGCATCACCCGTTCGAGGGCCTCCTCCCGATCCTCTCCCTCCGGCAGGCGCTGGGCCTTGGCCAGATAGACGTTGGCGAGCATCAGGTTGGCGATCAGGTTGCCCCGGCGGCTGGCGGCCGAGAGCCAGTCGATCGCCTCGTCGAAGCGGTCTTCCGACGAAAGAAATGCCCCGATGTAGGCCTGTGCGGCGGGATCGTCGCGCTGCGCCAACCCACCGATCAGACGGCCTGGCCCGAACTCCTGCGCGGGAGATTGCGCGAGGACGGAATCGCGTACCGAGAGGTAGGTAGCCTCGAGATCGAAGAACACGTTCTGCAGGGGCCCTGCCTCCGGCTTCGCCGCCACCATCATCACGAAGGGCGCATCTTCGGAAGTCTGGTAGATGGAGCCGACCGGCTGGCGGCCCGTGGCGACGAGGTAGGCGTTGGCCTCGGGTGCGGACAGGACGGACTGGGGCGATTGACGGGTACCGTCACCGGCGAGGCTCGCCACGATCTTGGCGACCCAGCGGCGATGTTCGGCGGCCGCTTCCTCACGCTCGACGTACTCGTAGAACCGCAGGAGCGCGTAGTGACCGGCGACGCTGCCCTGGTACCGATCGAGGATGGCGGCGCCGATTGGCCCAAGCCGTAGCGGCTCCTCGTCGACGAGTTGAATCGCTTCCTGTTCCAGCGCACCGAGGGCGTCCGCGCGCTCGCGGAAGTCCGGGGCAACCAGAAACGCCTGTCTCAGCTCGGCGACATCGACGTCCTCGCCGGCGACGACGGCGGCAGCGAGTTCTTCGTAGGTGGCAAGGGGTCCCGTGGCACAGCCAACGCCAAACAGCAGGGTGGAGGCGACTAGGAGGGCGCGCATCGCGGGAGTGTATCTCATCCCGTGTCGGGTTGGCGGGCTGCCGGGTTTGCCTTCGCATACCGCGCGATCGCCCGCTTTCGAGGGCCGAGCGAGTCGCCTGTCCGTCGCCTCGTCGCGAGACGGTCCGGGCGGCGCTGGCAAGCGCCACTCTGTTAACATCGCAGCCACGGAGGATCCCCAGGATGCAGTTGAGATACAGACCGCGCCTCCCGCGAACGGAGGAAGCATTGCCCGGGCGCAGCATGGACGTGCCTGTCCCGCCGGCGCACTTCGTGAACGGCCATATCCTGAAGGCGCCGTTCCCGGCGGGCATGCAGCAGATGGTCGTCGCGATGGGATGCTTCTGGGGCGCCGAACGGAAGTTCTGGCAGACCTCCGGCGTGTATACCACGGCGGTGGGTTATGCAGGGGGGCTCACCCCGAACCCGGCCTACGAGGAAGTCTGCTCGGGGCTGACGGGGCACACGGAGGTCGTGCTCGTGGTGTTCGACCCCGACGCGGTGTCGTATGCCGAGCTGCTGAAACTCTTCTGGGAAGGGCACGATCCGACCCAGGGCATGCGCCAGGGCAATGACGTGGGCACCCAGTATCGCTCGGCGATCCACGTTTTCGACGCCGCGCAACGACGCGCGGCCGAGGACACTCGGAATGCCTACCAAACAGCATTGACGTCTGCCGGCTATGGTCCCATCACGACCGAGATCGAGGACGCGCCGCCGTTCTACTATGCCGAGCACTACCACCAGCAATACTTGGCCAAGGTGCCCAACGGCTACTGCGGGCTCGGTGGCACCGGCGTCGGCTGCGACATCGAACCGTTGGTGACGCTCGCCTGACCGGTCGCCTCGGGCGCCGCCCTGTTCGGCTCCGCGGGCACCCGCCCCCGTGGCCGTGCCGCCGTCCGGGCCGGAGTTCGAACGGGGCGCTGACGCTGCCCGTGCCCGGTCCGTGAGGGCTTTCCCCATCCCATGGCGTTGAAGCGTCCGGGTATCGGTATCGACTTCGGCACGACGAACTCCGCGGCGGCGGTTTTCGACGGCGCCGCGGTGCGCCTCGTCGAGCTCGAGCATGCGTCGCCGATCATGCCGTCCGCCACCTACCTGGACCGGGACCTGCAGACGACGACGGGTCTCGACGGCGTGGAGCACTATGTCGCCGACAACACCGGGCGACAGGTGGAACTCGTGTCGGAAGTCATTGGCGAGGCGGTGCTGGCGCTCGGCGGAGACACGGGCGGACGGGCGCCGCCGGACATGCTGGTGCAGAAGATCTACGGTGAGCCGGCCCTGGACACGGGACTGCGCGGCAGGCTGTTCCACGGCACGAAGCGGCTCCTCGGCAACCCCGACATCAGACGGCTCATGGTCTTCGACCACCCCTTCCGGCTGGTGGCGCTGATCACTCCGATCCTGCTACGCATCGCGCGAACCCTCGAGGCCGAAACCGGGGTCGGGAACGCGGCCTGCGTGGGACATCCGGTCCACTTCGAAGGGCGCGCGGAGCATCGGGACACGCTGGCCCTGACACGTCTGGGGGAGGCCTGCCGGTATGCGGGAATCGAACGGTGCCGCATGGTCCCGGAGCCGATCGCCGCCGCCGTCAGCTTTCTGCACGGACGCGGGGCGGTGGCAGACCGTGTGCTCACGGTGGATTTCGGTGGCGGCACGCTGGACTTCTGCGTCCTGGCGCGGGCCGCAGGGGGCTCCGGTTTCCGGGTGGTCGCCACCCACGGCGTCGCGCTCGGTGGCGATCACATCGACCGGTGCGTCTTCCGGGAACTGTTGTTTCCGCTCCTGGGCCAGGGCGAACGGTGGCGGCGGCGCGGCGCCACGCGGGAAATCGATACACCTTTTCCGTTCGAGGACTACGAGGAATTTCTGCTGAACTGGCCGGTCACCTATCTTCTGAACCAGAACCGCTACACGACGGCCGTACAGTCGTGCATCCGGGCTGGAGGCCCGGCGCGCCTCAAGTTTCGACGGCTGCGCGAACTGATCCAGCAGAACCACGGCTATCTCGTCTTTCAGGCCATCAAGGCGTTCAAGGCGGAGTTGTCCGAGGCAGACGAAGCGGTCCTCGACATCCCGGAGATCGATGTCGAAGCGCGGCTGACGCGAACGGAGTTCGAGGCGCTGATCGGCGATGTGCTGGACGAAGTGGAGCGCGCGGTCGAGGCGACCGTGGTGCGTGCCGGCATGGCGCCGGAAGACTTCGACATCGTGCTGCGCACGGGCGGGTCGTCCCGGATTCCGGCGGTGCGGCGCATCCTGGACGAGCGCTTCCCCGGACGGGTGGTGGAGCACGATCCCTTCACGAGCGTGGCGGCGGGGCTCGCGATCGCCGACTACTACGACTTGCCGGAGCTGTCCGGGAGTCTGGCACACGGGGTCTTCGGCTGACGGCGGCCGCCCTCGGCGCGGAGTCCGTTGCGAGCTGGTGGAATCCCTCAGTCGCAGCGCACGAAGTTCGGGTCGAGCGCTTCGAAGAAGGTCTGCATCATGCGGTAGGTCAGGCCCCATACGAAGTGGCGTGCACCGAGTCGATATCCGGGGAAGGGGATCGGCGTACCACCGATGGAGCGGTGCTCCATGGTGCGATTGTCTCCAGTGTGCATGGGCGCGAGCCGGGTCCAGACGACCTCGGCCACCTCGTAGCTGAGCTCGAAGTCGGGATCCCCGTCAATCGCGAAGACGTAGGGCGCGACCAGCAAGTCCGTGCGGCGTGCGTTGCGCGCGGGACGCTGTTGCGACAGTTCTCCGATGAGGTCGGCAGGCTCGATGACGAGGCCGATCTCCTCGGCCGTCTCGCGCATCGCGGCGGCCATCAGGTCTGTGTCCGCCGGCTCCCGGTGCCCGCCGGGAAACGCCATGTCGCCGGACCAGGGATCCCCTTCCTTTACGGCGCGCTTGATGAAGAGTACTTCCGTGTCGGCACCCCGTTCACGCAGCACGACGGCGACGGCCGCCTGTCGCGTCTCGGGGCCTGTCGGGAACCGCAACGGTTCGTGCGCGGACAGCCGCTCCTGGATGTCGGCGATGGGAAGCACCGCGCTATGATAGCGCGCCCATGTCCCTCGAATCCCCTGCCAACCGCTGTTTCGTCTGCGGGCCGGGCAATCCGGACGGCCTGCACGTGGCCTTTCGGCTGGAAGCGGATGTCTGCCGCGCCGAGTTCGTCCCCACGATCAGCCACGCCGGATACGACGGAGTCACCCACGGCGGCATCCTGTTCAGTCTGCTCGATGATGTGATGGCGAACTGGGTATACCTGCAGGGCGAGCAGTGCTTCACCGCCAAGGCGGAAGTCCGTTACAGGCAACCCCTGCCGGTGGGTACGCCGATTCGTCTGGAAGGGCGGCTGCAGAGACGCAAGGGACGCCTGGCTGTCGTCGAGGGCAAGGTCGTCCGTACCGACGACGACTCGGTCGTGGCGGAAGCAACGGGGAGCTTCATGATTACGGAACGGACGCCCGCCTGATCCGCGGCGTCGTCCGCGGCATCCGTCCATGTGCGCGACCGCTTGCTTTCGACAGGCAATGCGCAGATATTTCTGTTGTGACTGAAATATCGAAATATTCGTTATAGAGGGAAACATGGAAGACCGTACGACGGGCGATATGTCGGGTCGGGAGCACTCCATCGGCAGGCCAGGCAAGGATGGGCCGCAGTCCGCCACGCCGACCAGCGACCCCCTGCCGGAAGCCGTCGAGAAGTTCATCCTGCATTGGGGCGACATGGGCAGCCATTGGGGCGTGAACCGCTCCATCGCCCAGGTGCACGCCCTGCTGTACCTCTCGGACCATCCGCTGGCGGCGGAGGAGATCTCCGAGCGTCTCGGCATCGCCCGCTCGGGGGTCAGCAATTCCCTGCGAGAGCTTGTCGGCTGGAAACTGATCCGCCGAGTGCCGCTGCGCGGCGACCGCCGCGATCACTTCGAGGCGGAGACCGATCTCTGGGAAGTCGTCAAGCGGATTGCGGAAGGGCGCAAGGCGCGGGAAATAGATCCGGCGCGGATCGCGCTGCGGGAGTGCGTGGCGGCCGCGGAGGCGGATCCGAATGTCGGCGGCACCGCGATGACGCGCCTCGCCGACATGATGGCCTTTGTCGATACCATGAACAGTTGGTACGAGCAGATGCTCACGCTGCCGAAGACCAGCCTGATCGCCCTCATCAGCATGGGCTCGCGCGTGGTGCGCGCCTTGCGTCCGGGTACGGGCGGCGCGCGGGGATGAAGCCGGCGCCGCGGCTCGAAACCGGTGTCGGCGCGCGATGGCTCGTCGCCGGAGGCACCGGCCTCGTCGGACGCCGGCTGGTCGAGGCACTTGCCGACGCGACGGTTACGGTGCTCAGCCGCGACGCGAGGCGGGCCACCTTTGTTCGCGACGTGCGTGTCGTGACGAGGCTCGACGAGATCGACGCGGGAGAGGGGTTCGACGTGGTCGTCCACCTGGCCGGTGAGCCGGTCGCCGGCGGGCCGTGGACTGCCGGCCGGCGGGCGCGAATCCTTCGCTCGCGCCCGCAGGTGTCCGCACGGCTGCTCGCGTTGATCGAGAGGCTCGAGGTGAAGCCGCACGTCTGGATCAATGCGTCGGCCGTAGGGTGGTACGGCATGCGCGGTGACGAGCCCCTCGACGACACGGGCGACGCCCGGGACTGCTTCAGCCACCGCGTCTGCGTGGAGGCGGAAGCTGCCGCGGATCCGGCGGCAGCCCACGGGGTGCGCGTGGTACATCTCAGGATCGGCCTCGTCCTCGCCCGGGAGGGGGGCTTTCTGCAACGGCTGCTGTTGCCTTTCCGACTCGGCATGGGCGGTCCGTTTGGAGCCGGAGAGCACTGGATGTCGTGGATCGAAAGAGACGACCTCGTGCGGCTCATCGGGCACGTCGCGGGCGAGGTATCCCTGTCCGGACCGGTCAATGCAACGGCGCCCAACCCCGTCACAAACGCGGAGTTCGCCCGAACGCTCGCGGCCGTCCTGCGGCGGCCGGCGTTCCTGCGCGTGCCGCGGGCGCCGGTAACCTGGGTGCTCGGTGACATGGCGCGCGAACTGCTGTTTGGCGGTCAGCGCGTGTTGCCGGCCAAGGCGTTGGCAAGCGGCTTCGCGTTCCGCCATGCGCACCTCGCGGCGGGGCTCCGTCACGCCCTGGGGTGAGCGACACCTCTTGCGCCGTGACCGCGGTCACGGGGTACTGGCCAACAGGTGTTCACGGCGAGCACGGCGCGCCGCCAAACAGCCGCTACGTCAGGGCCTGACGCATCTCCGGCGCGGAATCGTAACGCGCGCTCTTGTGCGCGTAGTCGAACCGGTCGATGCCCACCGCGGACCGCATTTCCTCGGTGGCGGTCCGCGCCCTGTCATCGAGCGGGATGCCCGTGGCATCCGCGACCCGCGTGATGCCGTTGAAACCCGATGCGACGGTCAGTACGTCCACCATGGCCGGCTCGCCCAGGACGGCGCTGGCCGCGTCGCGCAGAGTGCCCAGTTCCTGCCAGCGCCCGCCCACGGCCGCCTCGGTCAGGGCGCGGATCGTCGCGGAGTGCGGCACGCCGGAATCGGCCTGGTCGTCGGTGACCGCGGCAAGATCGTAGTCCTGATTGTCTCGCTCGCCGCTCGCCCGGAGCAGCATGGTGTGTGCGGTGGTTCAGTAGAAGCACTCGTTCAGCGCCGAGACGCGCGAGGCGATGAACTCTGCCTGGGCCTGGCTGATGTCCAGTGGAATGTCCCGCAACGCGTAATGGCTGCGGAAGGTCAGGAAGAAGAGCGCCACCGCACCGGGAACGAGCCCCATGGCGCGGCCGATATTGGGCGCCCGTGGCAGTCCGAACGTTCCGTCCTCCACCTCGGCCGCCGTCAGCGGCACCCACGCTCCGGCATCCTCCACCTGCGGGGGTTCCTGGCCGGTGGGCTCGCCGGGTTCCGGGGGCAGCGTCGCGGGGGCAGCGAGGCCGAGCGCATTGTGGAAGGTATCGACGATGACCGACGTGCACACCACCGACACGGCCTCAAGGTAGCTTTCCGCCGGGATACCCGCGTCGAGCACTCCGTCGAAGACGGATTTCGTCATGCGCGCCGGGTCCGTGCGGACGCGATGGATCATGTCGATCACGGCCGCGGGGAGGGCACTGGCCGCGTCGTGCGTTCCCTGTACGAGGTTCGGCGACAGCGCATCCTTGCGTCGGCGGCAGAGACCGCACGACAGCGCCGCCCGGGCTTCGTGCACCATCTGCACCCGTGCCTGGGCGCTCCAGAAAGGGCCGGGGCGGGCGATCAGCCGCCAGGCCTCCGCATGCTTGTCCCTGAGGTCCGCTCGGACCGGGTAGTGCGTCTCATACATGCGGTCAGACTATCAGTCGCGCTGCGGGAACGGCAAGACTGCGAGGCCGGGCGCGACGCCGGACGTGGCGCTTGCGCCATGCGAGCCCGGAACACTTGTCGGGTACCATCGGGCCAACGCTCGACGCGAGGACCGCGATGACCGACAAGACGCACAGGGCGCCCCGCCGGACCGGATTCGACACCTTGACGCTGCACGCGGGCCAGGCGCCGGATCCCGCCACCGGGGCGCGGGCGACGCCCATCTACCAGAGCGCCTCGTTCGTGTTCCCCGACACCGACCACGCGGTGGGGCTGTTCAACATCGAACGCGCCGGTCACGTCTACTCGAGGTTGTCGAACCCCACGAATGCGGTGCTTGAAGAGCGCATCAGCGCCCTCGAAGGCGGTGTCGGCGCGATCGCGACGGCGAGCGGGCAGGCCGCCATGCACCTCGCGATCGTGACGGTCTGCTCCGCCGGGGATCACATCGTGGCCTCGCGGTCCCTGTACGGCGGTTCGCACAACCTGCTCGAGTACACCCTGCCGCGGTTCGGCATCGAGACCACTTTTGTCGATCCACGTTCTCCGGACGCCTTCCGTGCGGCGATCCGGCCGGAGACCAAACTGCTCTTCGGGGAGATTCTGGGCAACCCGGGACTCGAGGTGCTGAATGTCCCGGCGGTTGCGGAGGTGGCCCACGACGCGGGTATCGCCCTGATGATCGACTCCACGTTCACCACGCCCTGGCTGTGCCGGCCGTTCGATTTCGGGGCCGACATCGTCTTCCACTCGGCGACCAAGTTCCTGAGCGGGCACGGCGTGGTCATCGGTGGCCTGGTGGTGGACGGCGGTACCTTCGACTGGGAAGGTTCCGGCCGGTATCCAACGCTGGCCGAGCCGTACGGGGGGTTTCACGATCTCGTGTTCGCCGAGGAATTCGGGCCGCAGGCGTTCATCACCCGGGCGCGCAAGGAGGGCATCCGGGACTTCGGCGCCTGCATGGCGCCCACCACGGCGTTCCACATCCTGCAGGGGCTCGAGACGCTGCCGCTCAGGATGCAGCGGCATGTCGACAACGCGCGGCAGATCGCCAGCTTCCTCGTCGGACACGCGGCGGTGGAGTCGGTGGGTTACCCGGACCTCGAAGGCCATCCCGACCACCAGTTGGCAAAGGAGCTTCTGCCGCGCGGTGCCGGCGCCGTATTCGGTTTCGAGATCAAGGGCGGCCGTCCGGCGGGTCGGAAGTTCATCGAAGGCCTGAACCTGTTCTCCCACCTCGCCAACGTCGGGGACGCCAAGTCCCTGGTCATTCATCCCGCGAGCACCACGCACCATCGGATGGATGCGGACGCGCTCGCGGCCGCGGGGATCGGGGAGGGCCTGGTGCGGCTGTCCGTCGGGCTGGAGGATCCGGCCGACCTGGTCGATGACCTGAACGGCGCGCTCAGGAGGTCGCAGAGATGAGGTTCCCGGTCGATGGCAAGCAGGCTTTCGCGGGCACGGGAACGGGCCGTGCCGGCAGGGACGCGCCGGCCGTGATGTTCGTCCACGGGGCGGGCATGGACCACACCGTCTGGGTGTTGCCGAGTCGGTATTTCGCCCGCCAGGGGTATCGCGTGCTCGCCGTGGACCTCCCTGGGCACGGGCGCTCGGAAGGGCCGCCGCTGGCGAGCATCGAGGCGATGAGCGACTGGCTGGATTCCGTGTGCGCTGCGCTCGGGGTCGAGACGGCGGCGATCGTCGGGCACAGCATGGGCTCGCTCGTGGCCTATCGGTTCGCCGTGGACCATGCGGCGCGCTGCCGTGCCCTCGCGCTTCTCGGTACGTCGGTCCCCATGCCCGTCACCGACATGCTGCTCGACGCGGCCGCGGACGACGACCATGCGGCCATCGAGATGGCCAACGCCTGGAGCCACAGCCCCGGCGGTACGCTGGGCGGAAACCCCAATCCCGGAGTCTGGATGCTGGCAGCCGGGGAACGCCTCATCGAGCGTTCGGCGCCGGGTGTGTTCCATGCCGACCTGGCTGCCTGCAACGCTTTCGACCCGAGCGCGATGTCCGGACAGGTTCGCGCCCCGTCCCTCGTGATCGCTGGAGACGCGGACCGCATGACACCGATGAGGGCCGGCGTCGACGTGGCGGGCGCGTTGCCGGACGCCCGCATCGTGCGGCTCACCGGGTGTGGCCACGCGATGCTGAGCGAGCGTCCGAACGAGGTGCTCGACGCGCTGATCGGGATCTGCTGAGCGGCGCTGCGCGCGTCACGTCCGTCGTCCACCGGATTGAGAACGCGTCGGAAGCAGCCCGGACCGCCCTCAGATGCCTTGCTGCTCCCGGTACGCCTGCCAACGGGCGAACGAAGCGGCGACCTCCTCCTGGCGTGCGTTTACGGCCTCCTCGAACTCGGGGTGGGTGAAGATGTAGGCCTCGTCCTCCTGGATGGCATGCAGCACCATGTCGCCGACGACATCGGGTTCGAGAACGTGCGTCAGAGCCTCCCGGAGGCGCGCCTGAATCTCCTCGACGTCGGGCGTGGATATCGCTGACGTATCGGTATCCGACTGCAGCGCCTCGGGACGGTTGCGGCCCGAATCGAAGATGTTGGTGTTGACGACACCCGGACACAGCACGGAGACACCCACGTTCCGTTCCGCAAGGTCGGCGCGCAGGGCCTCGGACATGCCGACCACCGCGAACTTGGTGGTGTTGTAGACGCCGAGCCTGGCGAACGGCAGGAGCCCCGCCAGGGAGGCGGTGTTGACGATGTGGCCGCCCTCGCCATGGGCCAGGATTCGCGGCAGGAAGGTCTGCACGCCGTTCACGACGCCGTTCAGGTTCACGCCGACGACCCAGTCCCAGTCGGTGTACGCCATGTCGGCAATGGACCCGCTGACGGCGACACCGGCGTTGTTGCAGAGGACATGGACCTTGCCGAACGCTTCTTCGGTGCGATCGGCCGCCGCGGCCATGGCCTCACGGTCCGTCACGTCGACGCGGATGGCGATGACATCGGCGTTGGTGGGCCCGAAGGAAGCCCGGGCTCGCTCGAGCGCTTCTTCCTCGATGTCCGCGAGGACGACCTTCATGCCGGCCGCGGCGAACGACCGCGCCATCGTCAGCCCCATGCCACTGGCCGCCCCGGTAACGAACGCCACTTTGCCTGCTACGTCCTTCATGCCTGCGTCTCCTTGTCGGCCGGAGCGTGACGGACACGCACCGGCGAGTGATTCAGATGCCGTGGCGCTCGCGCCAGGCGCGCCAGCGCTCGAACGAAGCGACGATCTCGGCGTGCCGTCCCTCGACCATCGGTTCGAACTGCGGGTGCGTGAAGATGAACCCCTCGTTTTCCCGGATGGCGTGCAGGACCATGTCGCCGACGATGTCCGGTTCGATCCACTCGGCTTCCTGCAGCGCCGCCCGCGTCTCCGGGTCGAGTTCCGGATCCTCCGGGTCGGCGATGAGGGCATCGGTTGCGGTCTCCAGCGCGGCGGGCCGGTTGCGTTCGGACTGGAATATGCCCGTGTTGACGAAACCGGGGCACAGCACCGAGACGCCGATGTCCTGTTCCGCCAGGTCCGCCCGCATGGCCTCGGACATGCCGAGTACGGCGAACTTCGAGGTGTTGTAGATGCCGGCACGCCCGAACGCCAGCAGGCCGGCCACGGAGGCCGTGTTGACGACGTGGCCGCCTTCGCCGTGGGCGGCGATGCGCGGCAGGATGGTCGCCACGCCGTTGATCACGCCCTGCAGGTTGACGCCGAGCACCCAGTCCCAGTCCGCGTATGCCGTATCGGCGAACGAGGCGCTGATGGCCACCCCGGCGTTGTTGCAGAGCACGTGGATCTTCCCGAAGGCCGCCTCGGTGCGGTCGGCGGCCTCGGCCATGGCGTCGCGGTCGGTGACGTCGAGCGGCAGGGCGATGGTGTCGGCGTTGCCTGGCCCGAAAGAGGCGTGCGCGCGCTGCAGAGCGTCCTCCTCGATGTCGGCCAGGGCGACCTGCATGCCGGCCGCCGCGAAGGATCGCGCCATCGCGAGGCCCATGCCACTGGCGGCGCCGGTGACGAACGCGACCTTTCCTGCTACGTCTCTCATGAGGATCTCCAGCGAAGGAGCGCGGATGGTATCACCGGTCCCGCGCCTGTCTGAAAGGGGGGCGCTGGCGGAAGGCGTCACGACTCGCGGAGTACCTCGGCGAGGGCGTCTGAGCGTCCCGCGAAGAAGTGATCCGCACCGTCCACCGTGCGGATCTCGCAGCGGTCCGCCGACCACTGCCGAAGGACGTCGAGGTCCAGGAAGGCATCCCGGGTGCCGGCCACGACCGTGACCTGCGCCGGTTCCGGGTCGGCCGGCGCCGCGAAATCCATGGCGCCGACCGGCGGCGCGATCAACACGATGCGCCGGGCCTCCGGGATCCGGGCCCGGGCGCGCCACACGACGTTCGAACCGAAGGAGTACCCGCCGAGCCACAGCTCGCCGGGCGCGTGCTCCGCGGCGAGCCAGTCGCGCACGGCGACGAGATCGTCCGCCTCACCGCGCCCCTCGTCGTAGTGCCCGTCGCTGCCGCCGACGCCGCGGAAGTTGAAGCGGACCGTACCGATGTCCTGTTCCGCCAGCACGGCGGCCGCCGTGTCGAGGACTGCGTCCTGCATGCTGCCGCCATAGAGCGGATGCGGGTGACAGAGGATGGCCCAGCGGTCGCCCGGACCGGCTTCCACGTGGGCTTCGAGAACGCCGGCGGGACCGGGAATGGCGATGTGCTGGCTCATGCGGAGCACGATGCCCGCTCGTGGGTCGGCTGACAAGTGGGAGGGCCGCGGCCGTGCCGCCGGTGTACGTGACGGGATAGTATCGATCGCAGGAAGGAGGAAACCATGAAACTGCAGGCCCGGGACGATCGATCCCTGCCCACCACGGCCGACCTCGAGGAGCTGTTCGAGTCGGTGAAGAACTGGGGCAGGTGGGGTGCGGACGACGAGCGTGGCGCGCTCAACTACATCACGCCCGACAAGGTGGCCGCAGCCGCGCGCCTGGTGAACAGCGGTGCCGCCGTGAGTTGTGCCCTCGAATTTCCGACGCGTCCGGCGCCCGACAATCCCCGCCCCGCCCAGCACATGATGGTGGTGGCCGGGGACGCCTGTACCGAGACCGGCATCCCGGGGATGGAATCCGCCATGGACTTCATCGGCGTCGCGTTCCACGGGATGGCCGTGTCACACATCGACGCGCTGTGCCACGTCTTCGTCAACGAGACGATGTACAACGGTTTCAGTGCGAGCGAGGTGAAGAGCACGGGCGCCCGCAGGAACAGCATCATGGCGGCCCGGGACGGCATTTCCGGGCGCGGCGTGCTGCTCGACATCCCGCGCCTGAAGGGCGTCGACTGGCTCGACATCGGCGCGCGCGTGTCGCCGGCGGACCTCGAAGCCGCGGAGGAAGCGCAAGGCGTTCGGGCGGGCGAGGGGGACATCCTGCTCATCGCCACGGGCCGGGACGCCCGCCGGCGGGCCATGGGCGCCTGGTCGCCCTTGGAGGGCCTCGCCGGTCTCGACGCGCGGGCGGTCTCCTGGCTGCACGAGCGGCGCGTCGCCGTGCTCGGCTCGGACGGGGTCTCGGACGCCATGCCCAACGCGGACACGGAACGCTGGCCCATGCCCATTCACCAGTGCGGCATCGTGGCGATCGGGTTGCATCTGCTGGACAACCTGCGCCTCGACGCCCTGGCCGCGGCATGCGCCGAGCACGGACGCTGGGAGTTCTTCTTCACCTTGGCGCCGCTACGGATCAAGCGCGGGACGGGTTCGCCGGTCAATCCGGTCGCGTTGTTCTGACGGACGCCGTTGCGCCGCGCGCTGACATGTCGTCCGCAGCGATGACGCCGGAGCGTCTGCGCGCGCTGTTCCACCGGTTCGCGCGGGTGGAGGCGATGGAACTGTCGTCGCCGTTGTACGCCGAACTCGCCTACGCGGTCTCCGAGGATCCCGAGCTGCTCGGGATCGCGGCGCGAACACGCCCGCGCCAGCCACCGCCCAACATGCTGTTCGGCGCGGTCCAGTACCTGCTGCTGCAAGGGGCCGAGCATGCGCTCGGGCAGCACTATCCGATCGTCTCCGGCGCACCGCGACCGATGGAACCTGCCGCCGGGGCGTTCCGGGACTTCTGCCGCGAACACCGCGATACGTTGGTCGAACTGGTACGCACGCGACGCACGCAGACCAATGTCGTCCGCCGTTGCACCTGTCTCCTGCCCGCCTTCTCCCAAGTCGCGAACGAGGCGGAAGGCCGGTTGTCCCTGATCGACCTCGGTGCGAGCGCCGGGCTCAACCTGAACTTCGACCGTTACGGGGTGCGCTACCTTCGTTCCGGTCGGGAGGTCCGGCGTTGGGGCGATGCCGAGGCGCCGGTGCAACTCGAGGCCGAGTTGCGCGGCGACGCAGTGCCGAAGATCGCGGACTGCATTCCGGTGGGCGGACGTACCGGTGTGGACCTGAACCCCATCGACGCGCAGGACCCGGACGCCGTCCTGTGGCTGCGGGCCCTCATCTGGCCGGAGCATGTCGAGCGGCATCGCCGGCTGCTCGACGCGGCGCAGGAACTCGCACGGCAGCCGGTACGACTGCTGCGGGGCGATGCCGGCGAACTGCTGCCCGGGCTCCTGGCTGCCGCACCCGAAGAGGAAGCGCTGACGGTCTTTACGACCGTCGCGCTCTACCAGTTTCCGCGCCGCACCCGCGCCGGCGTGGAGGCAGCGCTCGTTCGCGCGAGTCGACGCCGGCCCATCTGGCGGGTCGCCCTGGAGGGCGCCGACGACATGGAACTGACGCTCACGCGCTACCGGGACGGCGCGGCGATGCCGGCGGACCTGCTTGCCAGGGCGTCGCCGCACGGCTGGTGGCTGGAGTGGCTGGCGCCCTGAGCCGGCGGCGCCGAATCCGCCGGCGTGGTCTGCCGCATGCCCCTGACGGCGGCCACCAGGGGTAGCAGCAGAGCGACACCGATGCCAAGGCTGCCGATCGCCAGCAGCAGGAACGTCGTTCCCATGCCCCACAGGTCCAGTACGGCGCCCACGACGGGCGCGGTGAGTGCAAATCCCCCGCGAAAGCCGAGGCTCGCGAACGAATTCGCGGTGGCCCGGAAACTGCTCGGCACGCGCTTGTTGAGCGCCTGGCGCAGCACGACGCCGCCGAAACCGCGGCAGGCGAAGAACACCGCGCTCGCCAGCACGCCTCCAACCGCGCCGAGTCCGCCGAGACCGAAGTAGCCGAGGACCGGTGCGAAGCCGACGATCAGCAGCATCGCCGTCGCGCCGATACGGTTTTCGAGCGCCAGCGCGTACTTCCCCGCCGCTGCGGCGACGAGGGTCAGCCCGCCCCACAGGCAGCCGAACCAGAGCACATCGATCTCCTGGCCCTCCCAGTGCTTCTGCAGGAGCCAGGTGGCGAACATGGTGGTCAGCGGCCACAGGCAGAGCGCGAGGAACGTCAGCCGCAGGATCCGGTCGTCCACCACGAGGTGCCGCAGCACGGCGCGGAGGTTCGCGGCGTGGCTGTCGTGCCGCAGTGGCTCACGCGGCGGCTCGACGAGCCCGAAGGTGAGCGTGAACGCGAGCCAGGCCGACGTCACCTGGGCATACATGGCCGCGTCCATCGACCACAGCAGAAGCAGGCTGCACGCGAACGCCCCGAGCGCTTCGGACAGGTTCCTGATGAAGAACAGCCTGCCGACGGCCCTGGGGGTACGGGGTCGCCTGCCGGCGATCTCGCGCAATGCGAGTTCCGTATCGTAGAGCAGGGCGAGGTTGGCCCCCGACATCAGGCTGAAGCCGATGGCGAGGCACCCCTCGAAGATCGCCAGCTGCCAGAAGCCTTCGGCGAAGAGCAGCACGGCGTGACCGACGCCACCGAACAGGGCGCCGACGACCAGTGTCCGCTTGCGCCCGAGGAGGTCCGCGAGATAGCCGGAGGGCACTTCGAAGACCAGCACGAGAACCGCGAACCAGGCCTGCAGCAGCAGGACCTCGGACAGCGTCAGGCCGCGGCTCTCGAAAAAGAGCACGATGACGGGCATCAGCACCATGAACGCCTGCAGGAACGAGAAGGCGAGCATGCGCTGGATGTTGCGTTCCAGTTGTCGGCCAGCTCGTGGGGCGGTGGGCGGTGACATCTTCTTTTGCCTGTTACCTGGTCCGTAAACGAAAAAACCCCGAAGGCTCGGGGCGCTTCGGGGTTCCTTGCGAACGGTTCGCGGAAATTACCCGGTGTCGGCGCCTCCGATCCAACGGCCCATGGGGGCAGGGCACACCACGCCGCCCATCGACCGGAGGTCGACGGTCAGGGAGACGTCCAGCGCCTTGTGGTGCATGGCCGGTGGGTTCTCGGGGTGCGAGGGCGCGCGATTGTAGGGCCGCTCTCCTGGCGTAGCAACCGCCTGGTCGGGATTTCTCGCAATGGGGCTTGCAGTTGGCTTCGGAGTAGTGCGTTTGTGGGTATAGTCGCAACCTTTGCGAGGAGCCTCCCATGGCGGTCACGCTGAGCGACCTGACGACGACCCACGCTGTTCCGAACCGCAACATCGAGGAGACCCTGGGTATCGTCAGTGCGGAGTGTGTCCTGGGTATCAATGTCTTCCGCGACATCCTCGGCGGCATCCGGGACATCGTCGGGGGCCGCAGCCGCACGCATCAGAAGGCGCTGCGGGAGGCGCGGGAGTCCTGCCTGATGGAACTCGCGGAGCAGGCGACGGAGCTCGGCGCCGACGCGGTGGTCGGGGTCGACCTCGACTTCAGCGAGATCAGCGGCGGCGGCAAGGGGATGGTGTTTCTCGTCGCAAGCGGTACGGCCGTGCGCCTCGGATGATGCCCGGGGGCCCATCGGGATCTGCCGGCTCGCGCGCGCGGCGTCCGTGGGGCTCGTCGACCTGTCTATGAGGAAGGAGATATCGATGTCTGAGTTGCGCCTTTCCTACGTCAACGTCACGGTCTCGGATGTGGATCGTGCGGTGGCGTTCTTCCGGGACACCGTCGGGCTACCGCTGAACTTCGCGGACGCCGACTTCGGCTACGCGTCCTTCGCCAGTGCGGGCGCGAGCTTCGCGGTCGTGCAGGCGCCCGAGGGAGAGGAAGTGGGGCGCCACACCGGGATCGGTTTCACCGTGGAGGATCTGGACACGGCGCATGCCTCGCTCGTGGAGAAGGAGGTCGTATTCACACGTCCGCCCACCCGCGAGCCATGGGGCGGCTACATGGCGATCTTCGCGGATCCGGACGGCAACACGTATTACCTGGACCAGGTGTCCGCCGTGCACGGCTGACAGCGGGGGGGCCGACGCTTGTCGTCGCCCGTGTCGAGCTCGTGCAAGCCTTCGGGACGGGACGGGACAAGCCCGTCCCCTACATGCGTTCGAGGAACTCCCGCAGCACCCGGTTGAATACCTCCGGGTTCTCGAAGTAGGGCGAGTGGCCGGAGTCGATTTCGAAGCGCTCGGCCGTCGGCAGGACCTCGGCGAGTTCCTCGAGCACGTAGGGTGGCCACAACACGTCGTCGGTCCCGGAGAAGATAAGTATGGGCTGCGTGAGCGTCCGGGCGCGCTCGAGTGGCACGCGGACCGATTCGTCAAACAGGGAACCTCCGACGGCGCTCTGCGGCAACCGGTTGAAGTCCGAGATCTGCGCGTACAGGAATGCGAGCGCCGGGTTCTTTTCCGGAAAGCTCTGGGCGATGGCGGCGTTGGCGAGGCGGGTATCCGCGACCCGGTCGCCGACCGTCCGGATGCTGTCGATTCCGGATTGCAGCGCGATCCCGCCGATCGTGTCGGACAGGACGAGCTTGCGGACGCGCCCGGGGTAGCCGAGCGCCGCTTGCACGCCCGTCCAACCGCCCATGGACTGGCAGACGAAGTGGGCCGACTCGATCTCGAGGTGGTCGAGCAGGGCGATGGCGTCGGCGCCGAATCGCGATCCGTCGAACTCCTCCGCCGTGCAGCCCGAACGGCCGAAGCCCCGGCAGTCATAGGCGACGCAACGGTAGTCGGGCGCGAACGCGCCGAACTGGTTGAACCAGCTTGCGGCGTTGCCGCCGGCGCCGTGGCAGAACAGGATGGCGGCGCCGGTGCCTGCCTCCGTGTAGTAGAGGTCTACTTCGTGTTCCAGGATGGGCATCGTTCCAGCGTTTCCTTGCGTTGAGGAGGCCTCAGCCCGCCGCTTCCTTCTGCTGATGCTGAAAGATCGACTTGTGCCCGCCGCGGCCCCAGTCAGGTGGCATCAGGCAGGACCGGGAGTCGAAACGCGCCCAGCGCGCCGGCTCGCCGCGGACGATCTCGTTGCCATGTCGGCTGCGCGAGACCAGGCCGGTAATGGCAATCGCGTCGGCCGCCGCGTAGGCGCACAGCAGAAGCGGTCGCGGACGGGCACTCCAGTTGGGCGGTGAACCGTGGATGGAGCGGCAGTTGTGTACGGTCACGGTCCCGGCCGGCCCCTGGATGTAGCCGGCGCTCCCGGCATCGATCCCGGGAAGGTCTTCGTCGCGGATGTTGCCGGTCCAGTTGCGGTCGTGGTCGTAGAGGTCGTAGAGCGTTCCCTGGTGGCTCTTCGGGATCACGCCCATCGGCGCCATGCGTTCGTCGACGTCCTCGAGGTAGACACCGACGGTCAGGACGTCATAGTTGGTGTGCGGCCAGAACTGGATGTCCTGGTGCCACTTCACTTCTTCCCCGCCGCCGCTCCACTTGAAGTTGAGCTTCGAGTGATGGAACTTGATGTCGGGCCCGAGCAGGTCCTCGGCAACGTCCACGAACGGCCCGGCGGAGGCGAATTCCCAGTAGAGCGCGTCCACGTCGACCGGGGAGTTGAGCCGTCGGATGCGCGGGGCGTCCGGTGCGTGGTCCGGTTCGAGATCGAAGCGCTTGTCGTCATTCGCGTGGCGGCTCTCCTTCACGTAGTGCGCGGTCCGTTCGTTCAGACGCGCGAGCCAGCCGGCATCGACCACCGCCGGCGCGCCGAGATACCCGTACGCGAAGTAGTGTTCCCGTTGTGCCTGCGTGAGTGCCCTGGCGGGGCGGGCGAGGATTTCTTCAGGAGTCATCGGTGTCGCCTCCGTATACCTACCGCGCGAGTGTACTCCAGCGCCGCTGCGCCGTGGCCCCCGAGGCCTCTCGCGCCCCCTTCCGTCAGGAGAGCCCGAGTAACTGCCGGTTCGTCGCGTCGTCGGCCCCGGGCGACGCGAAATCGTCGAACGCCTTGTCCGTGACGCGGATGATGTGGTCGCGAATGAAGGCCGCGCCCTCGCGCGCGCCGTCTTCCTGGTGCTTCAGGCAGCACTCCCATTCCAGCACGGCCCAGCCGTCGAAGTCGCAGGCGGCGAGCTTCGAGAAGATGCCCCGGAAGTCGACGGCCCCGTCGCCGAGCGAGCGGAACCGCCCGGGCCGGTCGACCCAGTCCTGGTAGCCGCCGTAGACGCCGCTCCTGCCGGTGGGCAGGAACTCGGCGTCCTTGACGTGGAACATCCTGATGCGCTCGTGGTAGATGTCGATGAACGCGAGGTAGTCCAGTTGCTGTAGCACGAAGTGGCTCGGGTCATAGAGGATGTTCGCGCGCAGGTGCTGGTCGACCTCGTCGAGGAACCGTTCGAAGGTCACGCCGTCGTGCAGGTCTTCGCCCGGGTGGATCTCGAAGCAGCAGTCGACGCCGTGTTCCTCGAAGGCGTCGAGGATCGGGCGCCAGCGGCGTGCGAGTTCGCGGAAACCGGTGTCGACCAGACCCGCGGGTCGTTGCGGCCACGGGTACACCATCGGCCACAGCAGGGCGCCGGAGAAGGTGGCATGCGCGTCAAGGCCCAGGTTGCGGCTGGCGGCGGCGGCGAGCTTCACCTGCCCGATCGCCCACTCCGTTCGTGCCCGAGGCTTGCCGCGCAGGGCCTCGGGGGCGAAGCCGTCGAAGAGCGCATCGTAGGCGGGATGCACGGCGACGAGCTGCCCTTCGAGGTGCGTGGAGAGCTCGGTGATCTCGATGCCGTACTCGCCAACGCGGCCGCGCAGGTCGTCACAGTACGCGCGGCTCTCGGCGGCGCGGGCCACGTCGATGAAACGGGGATTTCCTATCGGCACCTGGATGCCGACGAAACCGAGGCTCGCGGCCCAGCGCGCCATCGATTCGATGTTGTCGAACGGGTCTGCGTCGGCCATGAACTGCGCCAGGAATATCGCGGGGCCCTTGAGCGTCTTCATGCTGCTCCCTGCTCGGATTGCGAAGTGTGGTGCGGGGACGCGGCGACGTCCGGGAAGTCGACCCAGCCGCCACGGCGGGCGCTCTCGACCACGGTCTCGACGAAGGCCATGCCACGGATGCCGTCGGCGAGCGTCGGAAAGTCTGCGCCCGTTGCGTCCGCGCGCCGGCCGTCAAGGTGCGCGCGCAACGCTTCGGCAAAGTTGCGATAGAGCACGGCAAATGCTTCGAGGAAGCCCTCGGGGTGGCCAGCCGGCAAACGCGTCGCGGCAGTGGCCGCCGCGCTCACTCCTGCTCCGCCGGTGCGGTGCAGTTCCGCCGGGCGATCGGGCCAGCGTACGACGAGCGAGTTCGGTTCCATCTGCGACCACTCCAGCCCACCGCGTTCGCCATACACTCGAAGTCTCAGCCCGTTCTCCTCGCCCACCGCGACCTGGCTGGCGAACAGCACGCCGCGGGCGCCGTTGTCGAAGCGCAGCAGCACGTTGCCGTCGTCGTCGAGGCGTCTGCCGGGCACGAAAGCCGTGAGGTCCGCACAGACTTCGGTGATGGACAGCCCCGTGACGTACGCGGCCAGATTCTCGGCGTGCGTGCCGATGTCGCCGATACATCCCGCGGCCCCGGAGCGCGCGGGGTCGGTGCGCCATTCGGCCTGCCTGTTGCCGTCGTGTTCGACGGGTTGCGCGAGCCAACCCTGGATGTACTCCACCACGATGCGTCGGACCTCGCCGAAGGCGCCCGCCCGGACCAGGTGCCTGGCTTCCTTCACCATCGGGTAGCCGGTGTAGTTGTAGGTGAGCCCGAACAGCAGGCCCGTTTCGGTAACGAGCGCCTCCAGGTTGCGCGCCTCGGCGAGGTTCAGGGTCGCGGGCTTGTCCGACATGACGTGAAACCCCGCTGCGAGTGCGGCCCGCGCGACCGGGAAGTGCAGGTGGTTCGGCACGGCGATGGCAACGAAGTGCATGCGCTCGTCCTTGCCGAGCGCGGCCTCGGAGCGGAACATCTCGTCGAAACTGCCGTAGCAGCGGGACGTGGGAAGCCCGTACAGGTCGGTGCCGGAGCGCCTCGACCGATCCGGATCGCTCGAGAACGCCCCGCACACCAGTTCGATCGTCCCGTCGAGTTCCGCCGCCATGCGGTGGACGGGGCCGATGAAGGCCCCTTCGCCGCCGCCAACGAGCCCCATGCGGAGTCGCTTCACGAAACGTCGCCCGTGGAGTGTGACGCGTCCGGACCTGGCAAGGCGAAGCATCGGCAACGCGTCTGGTGCAACTGGGGACTCACTCCGGGTCTCGGTGAGCCCGAAGATTAGCAGCGCTGCCATGCGCTACGATAGTTGACGTGGGCGCGGCAGGAGGCCGGATGGGCGATTCGACAGCAGTAACGCGGTTCGGCGTGATCGGCGCCGGCGCGATCGCCAACATCGCATGCAGAGAGCTTGCCGCCTTGCCCGGAGCGGAGATCGTCGCCGTTGCCGATCCCCATGCCGAGCGGGCCCGCGCGTTCGCCGAGCGATACCGGGTCGAGCGGGTGTTCGACGCGGCGACAGACCTCCTCGCCCTCGACACCGTCGATGCGGTCTACATCGCGGTGCCCAATCGCTTCCATGCCGAACTCGCGCGTGCGGCGCTCGGGGCGGGCAAGCACACGATGCTGGACAAGCCGTTCGCGATGAACGCGGTGCAGGCGCGGGAGGTGATCGCTGCCGCGCAAGCGAGCGGTCGACACCTGATGGTGGGGATGAACCAGCGCTTCACGCGGGCCGTCCAGACGGCGCGCGCCCTGGTGGCGCAGGGGAAACTCGGGGAGGTCTACCACGTCAAGGCGTACTGGCGTCGGCGGGCCGGCATTCCGCGCATAGGAAGCTGGTTCACGCACAAGGCCGAGGCCGGAGGCGGCAGCCTGCTCGACATCGGGGTGCACATGCTCGATGCGGCGCTTTTCGCACTGGACGACTTCGATGCGGTTTCGGTCTCCGGCTGCGCCTGCGCCAGGTTCGGCAACCGCGGCCTCGGCAACGGCACCTGGGGCCACTCGGACATCGAGGACACGGTATTCGACGTCGAGGATTTCGCGACCGCCCTCGTCCGGCTCGATGGGGGTGCCACGCTGGCCCTCGACGCGGCCTGGGCCATGCACCAGGGGGATGCCGATACCATGGGCATTGAACTGTTCGGCACCGACGCCGCATACAGCGTCTACGAGTCGAAGCTCTACCGACCCGGTGAGGATGGCTACCTCACGGTCGAGGCCCCGTCGGTCGGGGAACTCGCCTGGCCGCACCTGAGCCGCATGTCGCACTTTCTGGACGTGATCGCCGGTCGCGCATCGTCCGCAGTACCGCCGCAGCAGGCGCTTGCCGTGCAACGCATCCTGGACGCCATCTACGCATCGTCCGCGACCGGACGGGAGGTGACACCGTGACGACACCCCTGTCGGTGCAGCTGTACTCGCTACGCGAGGCGTCGGAGGCCGACTTCGACGGCGTCCTGACGCGTCTCGCCGAAGTCGGCTACGCGGGCGTCGAACCGTTCTCGCTGTTCGGCATGTCGCCGGCCGCGTTCCGACGCCGGGTCGAGGAACTGGGCATGCGGGTGTCCGCGAGCCACTACCCGTGGGCGAATCGGTCCGAGATCGCCCAGGTGTGCGATGTCGTCGGGGAACTCGGCCTGAACCGTGCGGCCGGCGGATTCGCGCCGGACGACTTCCGCGATCTGGATGCGGTCAAGCGCACCGCGGACACCGTCAACACGCTGATCGACGGGTTGCGCCCCGCCGGTATCGCCCTGTTCCTGCACAACCACTGGTGGGAGTTCGTCGAGATTGAAGGCGTCACGGCCTATCACCGCTTGCAGGAACTCTGTCCGGAGGTGCAGTTCGAAGTGGATACCTACTGGGCAGCGAACTTCGGTGCCTGCGACCCGGCGGCGGAAGTGGCGCGTGTCCGGGATCGGGCGCCGCTGCTGCACATCAAGGATGGACCCCTCGAGAAGGGCGAGGCCCATGTGGCTGTCGGCGACGGCAGAATGGACATTCCGGGCACGATCGCGGCTGCGGACCCGGGGGTGCTGGAGTGGGTCATCGTCGAGCTCGACAGCTGCGACACCGATATGATGACGGCTGTTGAACGCAGCCACGCGTACCTGACCGCGAACGGCCTCGCACTCGGGCGCGACTGAGGTGGCGGAGGCGCTCGCGGCGGGCAAGCCGAAACAACCAGCGGGCTTGCTCGGCGAGTGGCGGATCGGCTGCTACTCGGCGATGTACCTGCCCCTGTCGGTCGCGTTGCTGCCGGTGGGGGTGTACGTGCAACCCCACTACGCCGAGCTCGGCATCAGCCTGTCGGTCATCGCGGCCATCATCGTCGTTGCGCGCCTCTCAGACGGCATCACGGACCCGCTGATCGGGGTGCTGTCGGACAAGCTCCGCACGCCCATCGGGCGGCGCAAGCCCTGGATCCTCGCCGGCACGCCGCTGCTGATGGTGTCGATCTACATGCTGTTCCTGCCGCCGCCGAATCCGAGCGTGTGGTATTTCGGCTTCTGGATCGTGATGATCTACTTCGCCTTCACCCTGGTGAACCTGCCGTACTTCGCCTGGGGCGCGGAGTTGAGTCCCGACTACAACGAGCGGACCAAGGTCACCGGACGGCGCGAACAGTTCCACTACCTGGGCGTCGTCATCGCGACGGCCTTGCCGCTTGGCGCCGGCATCCTGATCTACCTCGGCCAGTCCGACAATACCGTGATGACCCTGCTCGGCAACCTGTCGGCGGAACTCGGGACCGTGATGGACGCGCGTGCCGGCAACCTCGATGTGATCCTCGACTGGCTGTCGACGTTCGTCCTGTTCGCCCTGCCGGTCACCATCGTGGTGGCCCTCGTCTTCGTGCGGGAGCCCGACCAGGTGGTGATTCCGCGGCGCAAGCCGAGCTTCCGGGCGAGCCTCAAGGTGGTCCGCAGGAACGGGCCCTACGTCCGGCTGGTGGTGTGCTACACGGTGAGTACCGTCGGCGGGGCCATGACCGGCGCGCTGTCCTTCTTCTTCTGCAAGCACGTCATCGATGCCGGCGAGTGGTATTCGCTGTACCTGCTGGTCTACTACCTGGCAGCGACCCTGGGGCTGTTCTTCTGGATGTGGCTCGCCGGGAAGATCGGCAAGCATCGCGCATTCATCGTGCTGGTCATCTGGTACAGCGTGTGGGCGTCCTGCATCCCGTTCATCCCGGCCGGCTGGTTCGGCGTGTTCCTGATCATCATGACGATGAAGGGCTGCACCGAGGGCGCGATGCTGGCGCTCCCGGCGGCGATGGCGGCGGACGCCGTGGACATCGACTCCGCGCGCACGGGCGAGCAGCGCGCCGGCATGTACTTCTCGCTCTGGGGCATGCTGCAGAAGGGCGGGGTCGCTCTCGGCGGCGCGCTGGCGCTCCTGATCGTGGATCTGTTCGGCTTCGACGCGACGGCGGATCCCTCCCTCGCGCGCACGCCCGAAGGGAACTCGAGCCTGTCGCTGCTGATGCTGGCGCTCGCCTACTCCATCGTCCCGGCAGCGCTCAAGTTCATCGCCTTGCCCTTCATCTGGCGCTATCCACTCACGGAAGAGCGGCAGGTACGCATTCGCCAACGTCTCGAACGGCGCGGCGTGCGGGTGTCGGCGAGCGATACGCACGCGGCGGCCGGCGGCGAGCGGTAGCGACCGGGGTGACGTCCCGGGGCTACCGGGGCCGCTCTCCGGCGACGGTGAGGCGGTACATCTTCCGGTGCTGCGGAAAGTAGTCGTTGACGGGCTTGTGCTGGGTGGTCCGGTTGTCCCAGATCGCGATCGTGCCGGGACGCCAGCGGAGCCGCACCGTGTACTCGTCCGTCGTGATCTCCTCGTACAGGAATGACAGCAGGGCGTCGCTCTCGCGACGCGAGAGTCCTTCCAGGCGGGTCGTGAAGAGCCGGTTGACGTAGAGCGAACGCTTGCCCGAGGCCGGATGCGTGCGCACGGCGGGGTGCGTCACCGGCGGGTTGGCGGCGACCGCATCGCGCAGGCGTTCGTAGCCGCCCGGCGCTTCGAGGCTCTCGCGGAATCCGTGGGCGAAGTCGTGCACGCCGCGGAGGCCCTCGACCAGGGTGCGCAACGCCGGCGAGAGCCCTGCGTAGGCGGCGTGTGCACTCGCCCAGAGCGTATCGCCGCCCACCCTGGGAATGACCTGACCGTACAGCAGGGTGATGCCCGGGGGCGTCTCCCGGAAGGTCATGTCCGAGTGCCAGGCCTCGATCCGGGACGGCGCCTCGGGCGTGCTCTCGAGGATCTGGACGCCTGGCGCTTCCGGTGCGGTCGGATACGCGGGGTGCGACTCGAGTGTGCCGAATCGCTCGCCGAGTGCCTGGAACTGCCGGACGGAGAGGCCCTGGTCGCGGAAGAACAGGACGTGGTGTTCCAGTAACGCATCCTGCACTGCGTCGAACAGGTCGCCCGTTTCGATGACCCGCCCCAGGTCCACTTCGACGTGGGCGCCGACGGCCGTCGTCGCTGGTTCTACGCGCATCGCGACATGGCCTACCGGAACACCACGGTGCGTGCCCCGTTCAGCAGGATGCGGTGTTCCGCCTGGTAGCGCACGGCGCGCGCGAGCACCTGGGTCTCGATGTTGCGCCCGGCGGCTTCGAGTTCCTGGGGTGTCTGGCGGTGGTCGACGCGTTCCGTGTCCTGCTCGATGATCGGTCCCTCGTCGAGGTCGGGCGTCACGTAGTGCGCGGTAGCGCCGATGATCTTCACGCCCCGGGCGTGGGCCGCGAAGTAGGGCTTGGCTCCCTTGAAGCTTGGCAGGTAGGAGTGGTGGATGTTGATGATCTGTCCGGACAGGGCGGCGCACGTCTCGGCCGTCAGGATCTGCATGTAGCGCGCGAGGACGACGAAGTCGACTTCGAAGGCGGTGGCGAGGTAGCCGGCATCGGGATGGTTCGATACGACCAGGACGATCTCGATGGGGAGGTCTCCGACACGCGCCCGGTGCAGGAGGTCGGCGAGACAGTGCTCGTACTTCGAGACCAGCACCAGCACCTTCGGCCTGGCCTCCGCGCGCCACAGGCCCCACGTCATCGAGCAATCCTGCGCGACGGGCTCGAACGAGGTCCGCAAGGCTGCGAGGGGCGGTTCGCCCACGAAGCGCAGTCGCAGGAAGAAGCGGCCGCTGCGCGGGTCGCCGAACTGGTCGCTCGCGACGATGTTGCAGCCGTGCTCCATCAACCATTGGCTCACGGCGAAGACGAGGCCCGGTCGGTCCGGGCAGTGCAGGGTCAGGACGTACTCGTTCGGTTGGTCCATGGGCGTCGGTTGATCCGCGGATGCGGTAGTTCGGCCGGAGAGGCCGGGGCTGCGGGCCGGGAGCCTATCGCGCGGGGGTGCGCGGTGTCATCTCGCGCTGCGGCCGCTCGCGCATCGGCCGGGCAAGCGGCGCCACGGGGCCGGTGTATGATCCGGACACCGCGACTCCCCTGGGCGAATTCGTGAACGTTCCCGCTTCGTTGCGCTGGGAGGACGGTCGACTCTGGCTGCTCGACCAGCGTCGCCTGCCGGCGGAGGTCGTCTACGAGGAACAGGCGAGTGCGACGGCAGTCGCGGACGCCATCGCTTGCATGCAGGTGCGCGGTGCCCCGGCGATCGGCGTGGCCGCGGCTTACGGGATGGCGCTGGCGGCCCGTGCGGGGGAAGATCTCGATGCCGCGGCCGCCGTGCTCGTTGCCGCACGGCCGACCGCCGTCAACCTGGCATGGGCGGTGCGCCGCGTCCGGGCAGCCGCGGACCCTGTCGCCGAGGCGGCCGCGATACACCGGGAAGACATACAGATGTGCCGCGCCATCGGGACGCACGGCGTGGGGCTGTTGGGCGACGGCATGGGAGTCCTGACCCACTGCAACGCCGGCGCGCTGGCGGTCTCCGCGCTCGGCACCGCGACGGCGCCGATGTACCTGGCGCACGAAGCCGGCTTGCGTTTCCGGGTGTTCGTCGACGAGACACGCCCGGTGCTGCAGGGGGCGCGCCTGACGGCGTGGGAACTGTCGGAGTCCGGGCTGGACGTGACCCTGATCTGCGACGGGATGGCGGCACACCTGATGTCCGAAGGTGCCGTGGACCTGGTGATCACGGGCGCGGATCGCGTGACCCGAAACGGCGATGTGGTCAACAAGATCGGGACGCGCGGCCTCGCCATCGCGAGCCGTTATCACGGCGTGCCGTTCTATGTCGCCTGTCCCTCGTCGACGTTCGACCCCGAGACGCCGCACGGAGCGGACGTGGTCATCGAGGAGCGCGACCCTCGGGAGGTCACGGAGTCGATTCCTACCGTCCCCGGCATTCGCGCCCGCAATCCTGCCTTCGACGTGACCCCGGCGGAGCTCGTCACGGGCTGGATCACCGACCGCGGCCTGTTCTCGACCGCGTCAGACTTGCGGGTGTTGGCGTCGGCGAGCCGCGACGGAAAGTGACGCTTCGACCGTACAGGGAAGGGAGTCGAGTACGGAACGGAGGATCGACATGAAGTTGCAGGTATTGTCCCTGGGACTGGCCGTGGCTGCCTTCTCGGCGGTAGGCGGCGACACCGGTGTCCCGGAAGAAGCGACGCCCGCGCCCGCGGCCGGCGGCGTGCCCGCGAAAGCGGAACGCGGCATGCGCATCGAGGCGATGGAGGCTCGCGCGGCGCGACGCTTCGCGCGGGTCGATGCGGACGGCGACGGCAAGGTGACGCCCGAGGAGTTCGCCGAGGCGCGGATCGGTCGCCCGGAGGGGCGGCAGGGGCACCGCGAGCGACACGGAGACCGCGACGGTGACCGACGGAAAGGCGGGCGGCGTGAGCATGCGGACGCTCGCCGGTCGGGACGCGGACCGGGCGGTTTCGGGCTGGCCGACGAGGCAGTGTTCGACGCCGCCGATGCCGACGGCGACGGCCGGCTGACGAAGGAAGAGTGGCGCGCGCTGCCGCAGGCCGCACGGGCCCTGTTCCGTCAGCGCGTGTTCGCGCGCCTCGATGCCAACGAGGATGGCGTACTCGAACCTGGCGAGTTCCCGCCGGACATCTCGCGCCTGCAGGCGCTCGATGCGGACGGCGATGGCCGGTTGACGCGCCGAGAGTTGCGCGCCGGAGGCAAGCGGGGCTCCCGGTGGCGCAGCAAGGCAGACGGGTAGTCGCGCTTGCCGGAACCCTCCGACGAGGCGCTGATGCGGGAGATTCGGTCCGGCGACCGGGAGGCGTTCGGTCTCCTGCTGGACCGTCACCTGCCGGGCATCCAGGCATACGCGTTCCGCATGACGGACAACCGCGCCGACGCCGAGGACATCGCGCAGGAGGCCTTCCTGCGGGTCTGGCATCGCGCGAATACCTACCGCCCGGGGCGCGTGCAGGTCTCCACCTGGCTCTACCGGATCGCGCACAACCTGTGCATCGATGCGTTCCGCAAGCACAGGGAGACCGTGGATGGCGTGTTGGAAACGCTCGCCGGCGAGACTCCGGACGGAGCGGCCACTGCATTGGCCGAGGAGCGACGGCACGCCGTTCGCACGGCCGTGGCCGCGTTGCCGGAGCGCCAGCGCTCCGCGTTGGTGCTCTGCCAGCTGCAGGGTTGGTCGAATCGCGATGCGGCGCTCGCCATGGAGGTCTCCGTGGATGCGTTGGAGTCGCTCCTGGCCCGAGCCAGGCGTGCTCTCAAGGAGCAACTGCGCGGCTTCCACGAAGCGGATGGAGAAGGTTGAAGACCGTGTCACGTCCGGCGGGACAGCAAACAGGAGGCGCGCAATGACACCTGAAGAATTCGCGGGGTACCTGGACCGCCACGGTGCGGACCTGGAATGCTGGCCCGCGAAGCTGCGGGATGCGGCGCGCGGGGTCGCGCGGACGGCCGCGGGACGTGCCGAAATGGAGAAGACGCGCGCCTTCGAGGCGATGCTCGAGGAGTGCTTGCCGGCGCCGCCGGCGCTCGGTCTGAAGGCGCGGATACTTGCTCATGTCGAAACGGCGCGACCACCGGTCATGGCCTGGTGGTTCGGTGGTGCGCTGTGGCGGCCGATCGGGGCAGCGGTCGCACCGCTCGCGCTCGGATTCACGTTGGGTTTCAGCTGGCCGATGCCGGATGACTCCGCGGAGGATGCCTTCGAGGACGCGGTATCCGTGCTGGCGTTTTCCTCGGTGTTCGAGGACGAACTGGCCGTGACGGATGGCAGCCCGCAGAAGGCAGGGGGAGTCGATGAGGAATAAGTGGCTGATCGCCGCGCTCGTGGTGTCGATGGTCGTCAATCTCGCATTGGCCGGCTTCGTTGCGGGTCGCTTGACACGGGGCATCGCGCCCGTGCCCGGATTCGATCCCATGGTGGGAGTGACCC
Source organism: Candidatus Azotimanducaceae bacterium (assembly GCA_965206615.1). Lineage (GTDB taxonomy): Bacteria > Pseudomonadota > Gammaproteobacteria > Pseudomonadales > Azotimanducaceae > VXNE01. Next base: position 3,264,712 of record CBDBKI010000005.1, on the reverse strand, counting down.
GGCTCGTCCGCTTTCTCGAGGCGGACCGGCGTCGCGACGTCATGGCGGACCTGCGGGACCGGCGGCGCGAGTTTCGGGCCTCCTTGCGGGGGGTCAGAGGCGCCCAGGGACAGATCGTCGAGACGGTGCGCGCCGACCCGTTCGATGAAGAGGACTTGCGCCGGGCCCTCGCGGAGTTCCGGGGACGGCTGGAGGCGAGCCAGGCCGGCAGTCACGAGATGTTCGCGACGATGGTGGTGCGGCTGACGCCGGAGGAGCGCCGCATCCTCGCCGGAGCCCTGCGCGGGCCCCGGTGGCGCCGCGGGGACAAGCGGGCGAAGGAGCGATGACGGAACGCCGCCGTGGCGGTCCTGCCTTGTCGGACGTGCAGGGACTGCGCCCGCGAACTTGGTAGCATCCGCCTCAGAGGGGCTTGGGAGTGCTCGCCTTGTCCGACGTGACCGATACGCTCGCGCGATTCGTCTCGCGCTACCTGAAAGCGTTTCCGGACCTCTACGAGGTCTTCGATGCCGACTGGCGTTCGCCCTGCGAGTTGGGGGATCCGGCGGTACGCCAGGATGGCATCGAGGTAGTGCGCTGGCAGCCCGTCGCGAGGCGCTACGCGGACGACTTCGCCGGTCTCGAGAGTGCGCTGGAAACCGACATCCATCCGGACATCAAGGCCTATTACGGTTCGTACTGGTCGGGCGGACTGGAGGCGGAAGCGCCGGAGGGGCACGTGAGCCTGCTGTTTCTCTGGAACGACGCCGATGCCCGGCGGCTGGTGGAGAATCTGATCGGTCACTCGCTGGCGAAACGCCGGGCGCGGGCCTCCTTCAGCGTCTTCTTCGCCTGCACCGAGAACGACTCGGAACTGTTTCTGTCGGTGGAGAACGACACGGGCCGGATCCTGCTCGAGCGCCCGGGCTACAAGCCGATCCGCACCGTGGCGGACTCCCTCGACGCGTTTCTGGGCACGCTGGAGCCGAGGTCGCCCCTGCTGCATCCCGAGCGGACGGAACTCAGTCGCTGAGGCCGTCGTCCTGTGTGCACGAGGGCGGGTTGCCGCGTGCGGCAGCGTGGTCTTCCACGGCACGCCACACGCGCATGAGATTGCCGCCGAGGATCTGTGCGATCGCGTCTTCCGCGTAGCCCCGCTCCAACAGCCCCTCGACCAGGTTGGGGTAGTCGGAAACATCCTTCAGGCCGATCGGCAGCGTGTCGCCCACGCCGTCGAAGTCCGAGCCGAGGCCGACATGGTCGATGCCCGCAAGCGCGACCACACGGTCGATATGATCGAGCACGACGTTCAGGTCGGCGAAGGGATACGGGTGACTCTCGCGATACTGCGCGTCGAAGGCGCCCCGGGCCTCCCTGTCGGGCGGGGCGTCGCCGAAGGCCGCTTCGAACGCCGTGCGTCGGGCGTTCGCCCAGTCCTGCGCGTCGTTGGAGACGAAGTCGCTGCCGAAGTTGATCTGCACGACGCCGCCCTGGGCACCGACCGCTGCAACCATCGCGTCGCTCATGTTGCGGTGAAATCCGGGGATGAAGTGCCGGAGCGAGGAGTGCGAGGCCACGATCGGCGCCCGGGTCTCTTCGAGTACCTGCCAGAAGGCGCTGTCGGACAGGTGGGAGACGTCCACCATGACGCCGCGCGCGTTCAGGGCCCGCACCGTCTGCCGGCCGAGCGGGGACAGACCCTGCCAGGGCTCGTTGGGGTCGTAGCTTGAGTCCGCGAAGGCGTTGGACAGCGAATGGGTCAGCCCGACATAGGAGATGCCGCGCCCGACAAAATGGTCGAGGTGCTGCGCCTCGTCGCCGAGCGGACTGCCGTTCTCCATGCCGAGGGCGAGCGCCAGCCGGCCCGTGCGCCGCAGGACATCGACGTCCGCCGTACAGGAAACGATCCCGAACAGGTCGGGCATCTCGCCGGCGATCGTTTCCAGCGCATCGATCAGGCCGTCCGCGAGTTCCTTTGAGGTCCCATCGATGGCCGTGCTCGCCGGCGTGAAGATGGACATGAACGCGACGTTCAAACCGCCTTGCAGGGCGCGTGGATGGTCGAACTGCCCGGTCGATTGCAGTGGTTGGGCGCCGTCTGGCAGGAAGTGACGGCGGATGGGGAAGTCGATGTGCGTATCGACGATCAGGTGGCGTTGCGCCAGCGCGCCGGCCTGCTCCTCCAGCGTGGGCTCGGGTGGCGTGCACGCGGCGAGGCCGATTCCGACGGTCAGCAGCAGGGCGATGTCGGCCGCGCGGCGCGGGGACAGCAGCGGGCACGGACGCGGGATGCGACTCGGGCGTTTTGTCATGGGTGTGCTCCGAGGGGCGTATTGGCGGTGGCCGCGTCGGTCGTGAGGTCGCGGACCCCGGCCTCGAGATCGAGGAGGTAGCGTTTCGTTTCGAGGCCGCCGCCGAAACCCGTCAGGCTGCGGTCCTTGCCGATGACCCGATGACAGGGAATGACGATGGGCAGGGGATTGCGTCCGTTCGCCGCGCCCACGGCCCGCACGGCGCGTGGTCGTCCGATCTGCAGCGCGATGTCGGCATACGAGCGCGTTTCGCCGTAGGGGATCGTCCGCAGCGCCTCGAGGACCTCGCGCTGAAAGACCGTTCCGCTCGGCGCGAGGTCGAGATCGAAGCGGCGCCGGGCGCCATCGAAGTACTCGCGCAACTGCCGCGCCGCCTCCTCGAATGGCGCCTCGTCGCGCGTCCAGGCAGGGTCCGGGCCGCGCGCCCTGTCGCCCCGCGGGAAACCGATCACGGACAACGAGCGGGCATGCCCGGCCAGCAGCAGCGGGCCGACCGGGCTGGGTGTGAATGTGTAGTACAGATCATGCCTCCTGCCTGGGGCGTTCAGGGTTTTGCGTGGCTCGCGCCACCGTGCCGGCGCGCGCGGACGGCCTCGCTCGCGAGGCTGCGTTGGCCAGTGCCAGCGAGTGCCAAAGATACATTACGGCGTAGGCGCGCCAGGGTCGCCAAGGCCGGGATCGCGCCTCGGCCGCGCGTGCCGTGGTGCCCAGGGCGTTCATCACTGCGCGGTCGGAAGCCGGGAAGGCGTCCGGGTCCCGGGCCACACGCATGGCGATGTACTCGGCCGTCCACGGGCCGATGCCATCGATCCTGACGAGGTGGCCGCGTACGGTCCCGGCCTCGGTGAGGAAGGCTGTGCCTCGATCGAGGACGACACGCGCAAGTCCCCGCACCGCGCGTCCGCGCGCGCCCGGCATCCCGATGGATGCGACATCCGCGTCGACCAGGGCTTGGGGTGTCGGGAAGACGCCTGCGCCGTATTGGTCGACCAGTCGCGTGGCGAGTACCACGGCACGGTCCACGGTGACCTGTTGCCCGAGGATCGCTTTCACTGCGCCCTCGAACGGGTCCCACACACCCGGGACGCGGATGCCGGGTGCCGCCCGCACGGCGGGCGCCAGCTCCGGATGCTTGCCGAGGTGGGCGTCGATGGCTGCCGGATCCGCATCGAGGTCGAACACCCGGCGTACCTGCGCGACGAGCGCCGCCGCGGATTGCAGCAGGTCGGCCGGCAGGCTCATATGCAGCGCGTCGTGCGCGAACGTCACGGTGACATCCCCGCCGTCCAGGCGGCGTGTATACGTCTGCTCTGACACGTCCTCGAGCGCGGTGATGCTGCGCCGGGCGAGGAACGGAAACACCCAGTCCGCGTTCCACGGTCCGCGCACCGGCAAGCGGAGCCGGGCGTCGGGAGCGCATGCCCCCGGGCCGCCACGCCGCAACTCGCGCGGGACCCGGCCGAAGACACGCCGCAGTTCGTCGTTGCAGCGCCGCAGACTGCCGTAACCGGCGCAGAGGGCCACGTCGGAGATGGAGAGGTCGGTGTCGTCGAGCAGGCGTTTCGCGGTCGCGATGCGCTGCATCCGGGCGAGCGCCCGGGGCGTCGCGCCGAGTTCGCGCACGAAGAGCCGGTTCAGGTGGCGTTCCCCGATGCCGAGGCGATGCGCGAGGGCCCGCACGGGTCGACGATCCAGGAATCCCTCCTCGATGGACCGCAGGGCCTCGATGACCGTGTCGCTGCCGACGGTCCAGGCAGGTAGTTGCGTCCGTTCCGGCCGGCAGCGCAGGCACGGGCGGTAGCCGGCGTGCAGGGCGGCGGCCGATGTCGCGAAGTAGCGCACATTCTCTTCCGCGGCCTGCGGCGCCGGGCACGCCGGCCGGCAGAACACGCCCGTCGTCAGCACCCCAACCACGAAGCGTCCGTCGAAACGCGGATCCCGGGCCAGCCGCGCGCGGCGGCAGGCGTCCTCGGCGGGCAACACGGTCCGGGTCGTCTCGGTGTTCACGGATAAGCGCGCCTGCGGCATCGAGGCGCCCACTATAATCGCCCGTGTGATGCGGAACTCGCCAGAACCGGACATGCTGCAAACATCCGCGGCCCGTGACTTCGACCTCGAGCGGCCGGTCGAGCTGGTTCCCGTGACCGTGGAGAAGCCGTGGGGGCACGAGGTCTGGTACAGCGGTGTGGAAGTCCGGGGCGAGAGCGGCGTCTTCCAGGATGGACGCTCGGCGCGCCTGTCCGAGTACCTCGAGGCGGCGGGGCTCGCCGAGGTCGTGCTGCTGAAGGAACTGCATGCCACCGAGGGTGACCTCTACCTGGAAGTGCACGAGGTCAAGAGCGAGATCTACATCGCGCGGGCCCCGGGAGCCTTGCAGCTCGGCATGAACCAGGCGTTGCGGCGGGAACTTGGCGACGACGCATTCCGACAGGCCTTTCTCCGCGCAGCCGCGGCGTACGAGCGCGGTGCCGTGGGGCGCGAAGCGGTGGATGCGTTTGTTGCGACGCGTTCGCTCGTTACCGGTGACGTGGTCGCGGTGGAGCCGTGGTTACCACACTCCCTGCAGCGTGGGGCGTCGGTCATCGAGTTCCAGACGCCGGTGTTCGAGCGGCTGGTCCTGTCCTCGACCCAACCCGTCGCTACCCAGGAGCACTGGGACACCGAACACGCGCTCGGGCGCATCTCGCTGGACCCGCCGACGTCCTCGATACCCGAGCCGCTTGGTCCGGCCGTCACGCGGCTTGCCGGGGCGGAGGGTTTCGGCGTCTGGCGCGCCGGGGGCGACGTGTCGATGCCCGCAGGAGTGCCGTACGTCGTCGGCCTCGTGCTCGATGGATCGGTCGTCATCCGCGGCAAACGGCTGCACGGCGCGTTCCTGGCGCCGGGGCCCGAATCTGTCTGCGTGGCAGGGGAGGCGGTGTTCGCCGGTCCGGGCCTGTGACGGCGCGGGCGCTCAGGAGACGTCTCGCGATCTTCGCGACGGCGCTGGTCTTCTACTACGGGTTCCTGATCTATCCACTGCTGCGGTTGATCGGCTGGCTCATCCCGAACTGGCAGCCTGGCACGCTGACGTTGCTCGTGTTGCTGGTACTGCCGCTCGTCCTGCGCATCGGTGCGTCCGTGTATCCGAATCCGGTAACGCGTTGGATCGGGGCGGCGGCGCTGACCTGGATGGGACTCTGTTTCCAGCTCTTCGCGGTGGTCCTGGTGCTCGAAGTCGTCGCGTTCCTGACGCTGGCGGAGGACCGGGTGCTGGGCCTGATCGGCCTCGCGGCGATCATGGCACTCGGTACGGGTGCGTTCGTCAACGCGCAGGTGCTCAAGGTGCGCCGCGTACCCATTGTGGACGGCGACCTGAGCGGGCGCCGCCTGGTGCAGATCTCCGATGTCCACATCGGCTCGCGGCGCCCGGGTTTCCTGCGCCGCATCGTTCGGCGCATCAACGCGCTGGACGGCGATGCGGTGCTGATCACAGGCGACCTGGTGGACGCGAAACACGTTGCGCGGGCAGACCTCGCCTCGCTGGCGGACTTGCGCGCGCCCGCCTACTTCATCCTGGGCAACCACGAGCGGTACGAGGACACGGACCGCATTCTCGCGGACCTGATCCATCACGGCGTGCGCGTGCTGCGCAACGAGGCGGTGGATGCGGACCCGTTCCAGTTCGTCGGACTCGACGACGCCGACGCGCGCGATACGGTGGCCCGTGGTCTCGCTGGACTCGCGCCACGCGAAGACCGCTATCGCGTCCTGCTGTTCCACCGCCCGGAGGGTGTCGAGGACGCCGCCGACTGGGGGGCGCAGCTGATGTTGTCCGGGCATACCCATCGCGGACAGATCTTTCCCTTCGAGTACATCGTCAAGCGCGTGCACAAACGCATCTCCGGCTCGCACCACGTCAAGGGCCTGCATCTGTACGTCTCTCCCGGCACGGGCACCTGGGGACCGGTGCTGCGGACCAACGGACGCTGCGAGGTGACGTTGTTCGAATTCGGCGCGTGATAAGGTTGAACCGCTTGCCGACGGGGTGTGGCGGCGGGACGCAAGCGCCCGCAACCTGGCGGACCGCGGCGCGTGGGACGATCGCGAGAGGGGAGGCAGCGTGAGCGACGAAAATCCACTGATCGTCGAGCAGATCGAGATCGGGCCGATGGCGAACTTCACGTATGTCATCGGGTCCCGGACGACCCGCGAGGTTGCCATCGTCGATCCAGCCTGGGACATAGATGGCCTGCTGAAGCACCTGGCGGAGCGCGACTACAAGCTCACCGCGGCCCTCGCCACGCACTACCACCCCGACCACATCGGCGGGGGAATGGGCGGGCAGAGCATCGCCGGCGTGGCCGAACTGATGGAAAGGGAGCCGGTCAAGATCTATGCGCACCGCCACGAGGCCGACGGTGTCAGGAAGGTGACGGGGCTCTCCGAGACGGACCTCGTACGGGTCGATTCGGGCGATACGCTGAAGCTCGGCGAGATCGAGGTCGAGTTCCTGCACACCCCCGGGCACACGCCCGGGTCGCAGTGTTTCCGGATCCGCAATACGCTGGTGTCGGGAGACACGCTCTTCGTCGATGGCTGCGGACGGGTCGACCTGCCCGGCTCGGATTCGGAACAGATGTACCACAGCCTGCAGAAACTCAAGGCGCTGCCCGACGACACGTTGCTGCTGCCCGGGCACAACTACAGCGCTGTGCCCAACGCGACGATGGGCGACACCAAGAAGATGAACGCCTACCTCAACGTCGCCGACCTGCCGACGTGGAAACAGGTCATGGGCTAAAGACGCCAGTCGGCTCCCTCGGAGCGTTCTTCGGGAAGGCGCTCTTCAGGAAGGCGCTCTTCAGGAAGGTACTCTTCAGGAAGGTAGAAGATGCGCCACCGCGTCGCGCTCCTCCTGCAGTTCGGTCTCCGTGGTCCGCATCTTCTGCCGGCTGAAGTCGTTGCAGGAGAGGTTGGACACGATCTTCCAGTCGCCCCCGGCACAGGTCACGGGGAACGAGTAGATCAGGCCCTCCTCGATGCCATAGGAACCGTCGGAGAAGACGCCCATGCTGACGATCGCGTCCGTTCCGCGTACCCAGTCACGGATGTGATCGATCGCTGCGTTGGCCGCGGACGCGGCACTCGATGCGCCTCGGGCGGCGATGATGGCGGCGCCCCGTTGCTGCACGGTCGGAATGAACTCGCCCGTGTACCAGTCCATGTCCACCAGGTCCATGGCGGGCGTGCCGTCCACGGTCGCCCCATGGATGTCGGGGTACTGCGTGGCGGAGTGATTCCCCCAGATCGCGAGCCCCTCGATGCCGGCGACCGTCCCGCCGGTCTTCGCGGCCAGCTGCGCCATGGCGCGGTTGTGGTCGAGGCGGGTCATGGCGGTGAAGTTGCGAGGATCGAGGTGCGGTGCGTTGCGTTGCGCGATCAGGCAGTTCGTGTTGGCGGGATTGCCCACCACGAGTACCTTGACGCCGCGCGCGGCGTGGTCGCTCAGCGCCTTGCCCTGCACCGAGAAGATCGCAGCGTTCGCTTCGAGCAGGTCGCCGCGTTCCATGCCCGCGGTGCGAGGACGCGAGCCGACCAGCAGGGCGACATCGGCGCCCTGGAAGGCCACGTTCGGATCGTCCGTCGCCTCGACGCCGGCCACGAGCGGGAAGGCACAGTCGTCGATCTCCATGATGACGCCCCGCGCCGCGTCCATGACCGGCGGAATCTCCAGGAGTCGCAGATGGACCGGGGTGTCCTCGCCGAGCAGCTGCCCCGACGCGACGCGGAATACGAGCGCGTATCCGATCTGCCCGGCTGCGCCGGTCACGGTGACTGTCACTGGTTTCGTCATCGGTCGAACCCTGTCCGTCATGGAAAAGGCGGAGGATTCTAACGGTTCAACGGAACTCGTGATACCAGGTGCCACGGGATCGCAACTCGAGTGCCTTCATGACGAACGGAGCGGTCGGCTCCGGCAGGCTGTCGATGCGGGCCCAGCTGAGATCGTCACACAATTGGGGCTCCCCGATGCGGGCCTCGCCGTGCCAGCGCCGCGCCTCGAAGAGGAAGTCGACCCCGTGTCGATAGGGCATGGCGATGACGGGCTCGACCTCGACGATCTCGATCCCGACCTCCTCGCGGACTTCGCGCACCGCGGCCCGGGCCACCTCTTCGTCGCGGTCCACGTGTCCTCCGGGCAGGGTGTAGTAGCCATCGAGAAAGCCCGTGTTGGCCCGCCGCAGCAACAGGAGTCGGCCCTCGTCGTCAAAGAGGAAGGTGTGGACGATGAGGCGGAACAGGGCACGATCCATGCCGCGATGCTAACAGGCCGTCGGATTTCGGGTCCCAGGACGCCGTTTGGACGGCGCCTGCCGCCAGACCCGACAAACTGTTAGCCTCGTGCGCGTGGTGCCGTTCCTGCGCGAAATCCGGCTCGAGACCGACAGTGGCGAGTTCCCGTTCTCGCTGCCAGTGTTCGACGGCTTCCAGGTGCTGGCCTTCGACACCCCGGTCACCCTCTTCGTCGGCGAGAACGGCTCGGGCAAGTCGACGTTGCTCGAGATCGTGGCGGCGGGGCTCCGGCTCCCGGCGCTGACGCAACAGAGGATCGACACGCATCCGCTCATGGCGGTAGCACGGGATGCCGCCGGGGGGTTCCGCTTCGTGCGGGCCGGCGGCCGGCGGCGTGGGTTCTTCTTCCGTGCCGACGACGTCACGGGTTTCCTGCAGGCGATGCGGCGCAGTGCCGAAGAGCACAAGGAACTCGCGCAGGATTTCGCGAAGAGTCTGCCGGCGGGTTGGGGGCGCGACCGCGCCGTTGGCACGGCGCAGGCACAGGCGCACGCGCTCGCCGAACGCTACGGGGAGGATCCGTTCGCACAGTCCCACGGCGAACTGTTTCTCGCGCTCTTCCGGGCGAGGCTGACGGGTCCGGGTCTGTATCTCCTCGATGAGCCGGAGGTGCCGCTATCGCCGACGAATCAACTGGCGCTGCTGGCCATGATCCAGGACGCCGCGGCCGCTGGCGCGCAGTTCCTGATCGCCACGCACTCGCCGATCCTCATGGCGCTACCGGGCGCGACCATACTGGACATGGACACGTCGCCACCGGCGCCCGTCGAGTGGGAGGATGTGGAGCATGTGGCGCTCACGCGTGCCTTCCTGAACGACCCGGAGTCGTTTCTGAGACGCCTGTGACAACCTGACGAAAGCAACACGCCCGACGTCAACGGTGGCCGTTCAACTCCTTACCGGCGCGCGCCAAGAGGACGCGGGGCAGAACCACGCTTCCTCCCGGCACTTGCCGGTGGACGGATGCCGGACTGCTGCTACCCGTGCCGGATCACTCCGAAGCGGTAAGCGCGTTCCACACCCGCAGTGAAGCGACGCTGAACACGCCAGCGTACGCCGCCGTGGCGAGCTGATCCATGATCGCGTCCAGGAAGCTACCGACGGTGTGGATGTTCGTCAAGACGTCCGAGGCTGATGCTGCGCCGAAGGCGATCACGATCAGGAGGTACTTGCCAGCATCCTCCGGATCGACCGCCATCCCGGCGTAAATCAGTCCGATGACGACCAACGCCAGCGGCAGAAGGTTCTGCGGCACCATTCCGGCCCAGAGGCCTTCCACGATCGCTGCGATGAGCGCCAACACAATCAGGACTTTTGTCGCCATATTCCCTCTCCTCGATCTATTACCCCAGCACCGGTGGCTGTCCCTGCCCTCCAAGGCTGCGACAAACCTTCGGTGCTAGTGTCCTATAGCATTTTTGGAAGGGGAGCGACATCGCATTAATGTTGCGGAAAATGTGCTGGTGTTGCGAGGTATTGCGCGTCCGGCCCGAGACGCACGGCTGGCGTGCCCTCGGTACCCCTCGACGACCCCGTATTGCGGTGGCCCGCTACCGCGGACGCCGCTAGAATTCTTGCGCGCGAGGGACGCGCGGCATACACGTCGCCGACTGGGCAACCTGGGCGGGGTGTAGATGCGTCCGATGGAACGAAGCAATGGAAGGGAGGAAACGATGAGCCTGGCCGACTACAACGTCTATCCGGACGTCGACAACCTGATGGGCGAGATTGGCAGATACGACCTCTTCGAGCACGTCGCGGAACTCGAAGCCTACGGGCTGACCATCGTCCCCGCGGAGAAGATGCAGACGAGCGAAGGGTTCGCGGACCGGCTGCGCACCGCGATCCTGCGCGCCTGCGAGCGCCGCAACGGTGTCGAACTCGGCGACTACCGCACCTCCACGACGCGCATGGGCGATGTCTCGGGCAACAGCTGGGATCTGCTCGAGGAGGACGAGGTGTTCGTCGAGGCGGCCATCAATCCGGTCAACATGGCGCTGGTGCGTTGGCTGCTGGGGCAGAGCGCGGTGTTTTCAGGGCAGACCTGGATCAATACCGCACGGTTCTGTTGACGATGGAGGATTGGCCGTGAGCGACACGCACCTGCCCGGCAGGCTGGGCAACGACGCGGCGACGCTGGCGACGGACGAACGGGCGGACCCGCGTATCCGGGCGCTCTTCGCGGGGGCGGAGACCATCATACCGGGACTGGCGCCGATGCCGCCCGATGCGTCCTACGAGGCCTGTCTGGCCTACTGTCTCGCCACCGAGGAGGCCTCGGACGGTCAGAACGAAGCGTTGCGCGCCACCCTGCCGCCCTTCGACGGCGTCGCGTCCGCGACGGAAACGATCCGGGGCGTCGACGGCAACGAGATCTCCCTGTTCGTGGACCGGCTGGCGGCGGGCTCCGGGCTACGGCCATGCATCGTGCATCTGCACGGCGGCGGCATGGTGATCGGCAGTGCCGAGGATCCGATGACCGTAGCGTGGCGCAAGAGCTTCGCCGACCGGGGTCTGGTAGTGGTCGGGGCGCAGTTCCGCAACGGCGGTGGACGGCTGGGCAATCATCCCTTCCCGGCCGGGCTGAACGACTGCGCGAGCGCCGTGCGGTGGGTACATGCGAACAGGGAGCGCCTGGGCGTCTCGACCATCGTGGTGTCCGGCGAATCCGGGGGCGGCAATCTCTCGCTCGCCACGGCGCTCAAGGCGAATCGGGAGGGCTGGATTGACTGCATCGACGGCGTGTACGCCCTGTGTCCCTACATCTCCGGCATGTATGCGCATCCCCCGGCCGATCTGCCGTCGCTGCGCGAGAACGACGGCTACGCCGGGATGTTCTGTTCGATGATGGCGGGCCTGGCGCGGGTCTACGACAAGGGCGGCGCGCCGCGCTCCGATCCGCTGGCCTGGCCGCTCCGCGCCACGGCGGACGACCTGGGCGGCCTGCCGCCCCATATCGTGTCGGTCAACGAGCTCGATCCGCTGCGCGACGAAGGACTTGCCTACTACCGGAAGCTGGCGGCCGCGGGGATCCCGGCGGTCGCGCGGACGGTACACGGCACGAACCACGCGGGCGACATGATGCTCGACCTGGTGCCCGAGATTGCCAACGAGACCTTGCGCTCGGTGGTCGGTTTCGCCCAGTCCCTGTAGCGGTCCCTACCACCGATACTGGATGCGTGCCACGTAGTGCCGCGGCAGCTCGGGGAGCACGATGACGCCGCCGAACAGGTTGGGGAAGTTTGCGCGGAAGTAGCGCTCGTCGGTCACGTTCTTGGCTGTGACGTTGAACGTCCAGGGACCGTTCTCGTAGACGATGCCGGCGTTGACCAGCCTGTAGGCCGGCAACGCGACGGAGTTCGAGAACCCCGCGTAGACCGCGTCCACGTCCGTGACGCTGGCGCTCGCGGCCAGCCCATTACCGAAGTCGTAGGTGCCCGTCACCGACCAGATGTTCTCCGGCACGCCGGCGCGCCGCGCACCGCGTGCGCCGGGCCGGAGCACCACTCCAGCGAGGCCGCCGCCGTAGAACGCGCCGCGGGCAACGCCGGGGACATCGTCGGCACCGATGAAGCTGAACCGTGCGCCGGCGTTCTTCGTGTTCAGGTTGATGACCTCGACGTTCGAGTAGCCGAGGGTCAGCAGCAGGTTCTCGTTCACCACCCAGCGGAGTTCCACTTCCGTGCCCGTGGTCTCGGTCGCCTGGTTCGTGACGGTGGCCTGGGCGGAGAAGTCGGTTCGGGTCTGCTCAAAGCGGGCGAGGGCAAAGTAGAACGCACCGTCGGCCAGGCTCCCCTTGACGCCGAATTCGGTGAGTTCGGAAGCATCGAAGGCGTTGCCGTCGGCGATGTTCGCGGTGGTGATCTCGGACCCCTGGCCAGCGATGACGGTGGACTGCCTGGATACCGTTGCGTACGGGATCACGCCCCATGCCGTCCGGTAACTGAGGGAGAGCGTCCAGGAGACGCCGTCGATACGGTCGTCGGCGGACGCGACCACGCAGTCCGCCGCGACGGTGCAGAAGTTGTTCGAACTCGCCAGCAGCAGCTTGTCCACGGGCTGGCGGCTTGCCATGTCGATCGAGTCGTGGCGTAGTCCGGCGAGCACGGCGAGGCCGTTGTCCCAGGTGACGTCGGCGAGCATCGCCAGGCCGACATCGAGGTAGTCGCCCACGTAGTACTCCGTGTAGTCGTCGTCGATCTCGGCGGCCAGCAGCCGGATGTCGAGGGCGCTCGGCGGACGCGTCAGGTCGCGCCGGTCGAAGTACTCGTTGGTGTAGTCGTCGCCGTGGTGAAAGTCCGTGAAGCGGATCGACGGGGAGAGCTGCAGGGAGACGGTCGCAGTGTCCGTCCGAAAGACGTTCGATGCCACGAGCTTGTCCTCGACGACCCAGGTGTCGTGAAACTGGGAGAACGTGTGCAGCGACCGGTTGAGGTGCTCGGACGACTCGAAATAGAACTGGTTGCGCCACTCCCACTGGCTGTCCGTCGTCAGGATCCCGTCGAGGTACACGATGAGCGACTCGTTGGCCAGAACGTCGTCTGAGGTCACCAGCACCTGGCTGGGTTTGAGTCTGGCCGTGCCGACGTCGACCAGACCGAGCAGGTCGGTGCGGCATCCGAACACGTTGGTGGCGCCGATCGTGCAGACGCCGCTGTCCTCGGAACGCAACGCACCGCGATTTCCCGGTACGAGGCCGGCGGCGAAGGGACTGAGATCGGTGAAGCCGTCGCCGTCGACGTCGAACTCCTGGTGGGAGATGCGACCGTCGCCATCGGTGTCGAGCGGCGTCGGACGGCCGGTGACATAGATGCCGCGGTCGACGAGGTCCTGGGTGAGCCGGTTCCAGCCGGAGTTCTGCGCGCTGTCGAAGTCGTGGTACATGAAGCCGAACTGCAATTGCAGGCCAGCTCCCGGATCGAGGTCGAAGGATGCCTGGATGGTCGACTGCTCGATACCGCTGTCTTCGTAGTAGCTGCCGGAGTCCTCGAACTCGCCGTAGAACCAGTAGCCGAAGTCCTGCTTCCCGACACGGCCCGGGCCGCCGATCTCGGCGGTGACGACCCGTTCGTTCCAGCTCCCGAAATCGACGCCCACGGTGGCCGTGGTGTGGTCGATGAACTTGCCGCTTTCCTCGATCCTCGCGGATTTTGGCGTGAAATCGAGATAGCCGCCGATCTTCGCCGGGCCGTGGATGGGCGAAGGCGGCCCGCGGACGATGTCGATGCGGTCCGATGCCCCGATCGGGGTGGGGTAGTTGCCCGGGTTGTCGAGTCGGCGCACACCCCGGAAATAGGTCTCGCCGGGGGCGCCACGGATCTCGAGGGATCCCGCGACCCCGAAGAACGACTGGGTGAAGGTACCCGGCGCCACCGCGATCAACTCGTCGATGTCGCGCATGTTGAAGCGGCTCATCATCTCGTCGCTGACGCTCGAGGCGGACCGTGGCGTCTCCAGCAGGGACTTGTGAAAACCGAACACGGAGTGGACGTGGTCCCGGGGCAGACTGTCGAGGGACCCGGTGACGACGATCACTTCGAGGTCATGGTCGTGTCCGGTCAGGTCGGAGGTCTCTTCTGCTCCTGCGGCGGCCACGGTGACAGAGAGGACTATGAGTAAGTATTGAGATATGTAACGCAATACCCTGTTTTGCATCGTTTTTGTTGGGCCTTTTTGAACGCATTTGCCAACGGTCCACTTGCCATGGATCGTGTTTTCTGCCATGTTTCAGCGTTTGGCCGTGGCCAACCGAACCCCAAAAAGCCCCAGCAGGAAGAGACCTACGATGCGGAGCCTGACAGAACAGTTGACGCTGGGGTTGCCCGAACCCTACGGACTGTACCGGCCCGCGAGCGAGAAGGACTCCTGCGGGGTCGGCTTCATCTGCGACATCAAGGGACGTGCGAGCAACCGGATCATCCGGGACGCCGAGCACATGAACTGCTGCATGGTACACCGCGGTGGACTGGGGTACGAAAAGAACACCGGCGACGGCGCCGGCATTCTGACCGGGCTGCCGCATGCATTCCTGGCCAGGGTGGCCCGGGAAACCCTCGGTGTGGAGCTGCCGTCGCCGGGCGGCTATGGCGCCGGCAACGTGTTCCTGCCACGGGATGCCGCGGAGCGCGCGCACTGCAAGCGGGTCGTGGAAGAGGCGGTCGCGACGGCGGGTCAGACGCTGCTCGGTTGGCGCACGCTACCCCTCGATCCCGACGGAGCGGACATCGGCAAGGCCGCACGGGCCGCCATGCCGCACATGGAACAAGTCTTCATCGGCGCCGCGCCGGGCCTGTCGGGCGACGCGCTCGAACGGCGCCTGTACCGCATCCGCAAGCAGGCCACACGTCTGCTGCGGGGCGACCGGGAGCTTGCCGAGCGGCAACTCTTCTACGTCTGCAGCCTGTCCACCAGGATCGTCGTCTACAAGGGGATGTTGACGCCGCACCAGATGTTCCCCTTCTACCCGGACTTGCGCGACGCGGAGTACTCGTCGCACCTGGCGATGGTCCACTCGCGCTTCTCGACCAATACGTTCCCCTCCTGGGATCGGGCGCAGCCGAACCGGTTCATGAGCCACAACGGGGAGATCAACACCCTGCTCGGCAACGTGAACTGGATGAATGCCCGCGAAGGCGTCGTCGAGACGGATCTCTTCGGCGACGATCTCGCCGAGCTGTTTCCGGTGGTGGAGCCGGACTGCTCGGACTCGGGCACGTTCGACAACGTCCTGGAATTCCTGCTGATGACGGGCCGCACCCTGCAGGAAGCGGTGCTCATGATGATCCCGGAAGCGTGGCAGCAGCATCCGGACATGTCGGATGCCAAGCGCGCCTTCTACGAGTACCACTCGTGCCTGATGGAGCCTTGGGACGGGCCCGCGTCGATCGCGTTCACCGACGGCAAGTACATCGGTGCGGTGCTTGACCGCAACGGGCTGCGGCCGTCCCGGTACTACGTCACCGATGACCACCGCTGCATCATGGCCTCGGAGGTCGGCGTGGTCCCGGTGGACCCGGCCCACGTGGTCGCGAAGGGACGGCTGCAACCCGGCAGGATGTTCCTGATCGACTTCGAGCAGGGGCGCATGATCCCCGACGAGGAGATCAAGACGGAGTGGGCCACAGCGCGTCCGTATCGCGAGTGGCTGGATCGTCAGAAGATCGAACTCGACGCCCTGCCCGCGGCCAGGGCGCCGGTACCCGGTCTCGAGTCGGACACGCTGATGGCGCGCATGCAGGCGTTCGGCTACACGGCGGAGACCATGCAGTTCATGCTCCTGCCGATCGTGCTGGAACTGCGCGATCCCCTCGGCTCCATGGGCAACGACGCGGCGCTCGCGGTGATGTCCGAGAAGCCGCGCATGCTCTATGACTACTTCAAGCAGCTCTTTGCGCAGGTGACCAACCCGGCGATCGACTCGATCCGGGAGGAAGTCATCATGGCCCTCGAGTGCTATATCGGCCCCGAGCGCAATCTGCTCTCGACGGCCGAGGCCAACGCCGGCCGCCTGCGCGTGCCGCATCCGATCCTGTCCAACGAGGAACTCGCCACGCTCAAGGACATGGACCACCGGGGCTGGCGCACGCGCCAGATCGACATCACGTTCCCGACGGAGTCCGGCCAGGCGGGGCTGCTTGCGGCCCTTGAGCGCATCTCCACCGAGGCGAGCGCGGCCATTGCCGGCGGCTTCAGCCTGATCGTCCTCTCCGACCGGGCAACCGGTCCAGGGCGGGTGCCGATCAGCGCGCTCGCCGCCGTCGGCGCCGTGCACCACCATCTGGTGCGAACCCATGCCCGCACCCGCATCGGCATCTTGGTGGAGACCGGCGAAGCGCGGGAGGTGCACCATCACTGTCTCCTGATCGGTTACGGCGCGGACGCCATCAATCCGTACCTGGCCTTCGAGGCCCTGTGGGATGCGCGCCGCCACGGCTATCTCGACGCAGCCGAGCACGTCGCCGGCGACGCGGACGTGGTCGCGGCCTACCGCAAGGGCATTGCCAAGGGCATGCTCAAGGTGATGGCCAAGATGGGCATCTCGACGCTGCAATCCTACAAGGGCGCGCAGATCTTCGAAGCGGTGGGTCTCGCGGACGAGGTGGTCGATCGGTGTTTCACCGGTACGGCAAGCCGCGTCCAGGGTGTGGGCTTCGAAGTGCTCGCCGAGGAGATGCAGCGGCGTCACGCCGCCGGCTACCCGCCGCGGGACACCGTGGCGCTCCCGGTACTGCCGAACCCCGGCGACTTCCACTGGCGGCGCGGCGGGGATACCCACATGTGGGATCCGGAGGCGGTGGCGGATCTGCAGGTGGCCGTGCGCAACAACAGCGCTGACGCGTATTGGCGCTTCGCCAAGCACGTCAACGAAGAGAACACGCGGCAGAGCACGTTGCGGGGGCTGTTGCGGTTCAAGCCGGGGGGCGCCGGGGGCCCCATCGGCCTCGACGATGTGGAGCCGGCGGTCGAGATCGTCAAGCGTTTCGCGACCGGGGCCATGAGCTTCGGCTCCATCTCCGCGGAAGCGCACGAGTCGCTCGCGGTGGCCATGAACCGCATCGGCGGAAAGTCCAATACGGGCGAGGGTGGTGAGGACGAAGCCCGCTTCGCGCCGCTGCCGAACGGCGACTCGAAACGCTCGGCCATCAAACAGGTTGCGAGTGGGCGGTTCGGCGTCACGATCAACTACCTCTCGAACGCCGACGAACTGCAGATCAAGATCGTGCAGGGCGCCAAGCCGGGCGAAGGCGGCGAACTGCCGGGGCGCAAGGTCGACGAGACGATCGCCGCCATCCGCCATTCGACGCCGGGCGTCGGCCTGATCAGCCCGCCGCCGCACCACGACATCTACTCGATCGAGGACATGGCGCAACTCATCCATGACCTGAAGAATGCGAACCCGTCGGCGCGCATTTCCGTCAAGCTCGGCGCGGCTATCGGTGTCGGGACGGTGGCCGCCGGCGTCACGAAGGCGCGCAGCGACCACCTCGTGATCGCCGGGGACACGGGCGGCACCGGCGCGTCGCCGCTGACGTCCATCAAGCATGCGGGAGTGCCCTGGGAACTCGGTGTCGCCGAGACGCACCAGACGCTCGTGATGAACAACCTGCGGTCCCGCGTGGTGCTGCAGACCGACGGCCAGCTCAAGACAGGCCGGGACGTTGCGATCGCGGCGCTGCTCGGGGCCGAGGAGTTCGGCTTCGCCACGGCGCCGCTGATCGCCCTCGGCTGCATCATGATGCGCAAGTGCCATCTCAACACATGCCCGGTCGGCATCGCCACGCAGGACCCGGAACTGCGCGCGAAGTTTGCGGGTGCGCCCGAGCACGCCGTCAACTACTTCTTCATGGTCGCAGAGGAACTGCGCGGCCTGATGGCGGAGCTCGGGTTCCGCACGGTCAACGAGATGATCGGGCGGGTGGACGTGTTCGATGTCGATGCGGCCGTGGACCACTGGAAGGCGTCGGGCCTCGACCTCACGCAGATGCTGGCGCCGGCCCGGGAGCCCGAGGATTGCCTGGGCGTGTACGCCAGACATACCCAGGACCATGGGCTCGACGCCGCGCTCGACCACGAACTCATCCGGCTGGCGGAGCCGGCGCTGGCGCGCGGCGAGCGGGTGCGTGCGGCGCTGCCCATCCAGAACATCCATCGCGTCGTCGGCGGCATGCTGTCGCACGAGATCATCCGCCGGGCCGGCCCGCGGATGCTGGCGGACGACACGATCCACTTCAAGTTCGAGGGCAGTGCCGGCCAGAGCTTCGGCGCATGGTTGGCTCGGGGCGTGACGCTCGAGGTCGAAGGCGATGCCAACGACTACGTCGGCAAGGGCCTCTCGGGGGGCCGGCTGATCATCTATCCGCCGCGCGCGAGCCGCTTCCGGGCCGAGGAGCAGGTGCTCGTCGGCAACGTCGTGCTGTACGGTGCGACGGCGGGCGAGGCTTACTTCCGGGGGATCGCCGCCGAGCGCTTCTGCGTGCGCAACTCCGGTGCCCGGGCCGTCGTAGAGGGCGTGGGGGACCACGGCTGCGAATACATGACAGGCGGGCGCGTCGTCATCCTGGGTCCGACGGGTCGGAACTTCGCCGCCGGGATGAGCGGCGGAGTCGCCTACGTCTGGGACCCGCGAGGGCGTTTGCGCGCGCAGTGCAACACCGAAATGGTGGGACTGGAACCGCTCGTGGACGCGGCGGATGGCGCCGAACTCCGGGAACTCATCGAACGGCACGCGGAGCATACGGGCTCCACGGTTGCTTCGGACCTGCTGGCGGACTGGCGTGTGGCGCTGCGCTGCTTCGTCAAGGTGATGCCCCTGGACTACAAGCGGGTGCTGCGCGAGAGGATACTCGCTGTCGAGCAGGTTGCGGCGAGCGGATAGCCGCGCTGCGGACGACGAGGGACGGATGGGCAAGCCGACCGGCTTCAAGGAATTCGAGCGTCATGCCGCCCCGTATCGGGACGCGGGCACCCGCATCCTGGATTTCACGGAGATCTATACCGAGCACGATGCCGCGCAACTGGCCGATCAGGGTGCACGCTGCATGGATTGCGGCGTGCCGTTCTGCCAATCCAACGACGGCTGTCCGATTCACAACCTCATCCCCGAATGGAATGATCTCGTCTACGCGGGCCACTGGCGGGACGCGCTGGATCGCTTGCACAAGACCAACAACTTCCCGGAGTTCACGGGGCGCGTGTGTCCGGCACCCTGCGAGGGCGCGTGCGTGCTCGGCATCACCGACCCGGCCGTGACTATCAAGAACATCGAGATGGCCATCATCGACCGCGGCTTCGAGGAGGGCTGGGTCGTTCCGATGCCACCGGCCACGCGCACGGGGCAGTCCGTGGCGATCGTCGGCTCCGGACCGACGGGGCTGTCGGCAGCCGCCCAGCTCAACCAGGCGGGGCACCGGGTCACGGTGTACGAACGGGCGGATCGTATCGGCGGCCTGCTGACCTATGGCATCCCGAACATGAAGCTCGACAAGGTGGAGATCGTCGATCGTCGGCTGGACCTCATGCGCCAGGAGGGGATCGCGTTCGTCACCGACGCGGACATCGGGGACGGGTCGAACGGGAGCATCGACGTCGAGACGCTCATGGCGGAGCATGACGCATTACTGCTGGCGACCGGCGCCACGGTGCCGCGGGATCTGCCGATTCCCGGCAGGGATCTCGATGGCGTGCACTTCGCCATGGACTTCCTGACCGCCAATACGAGAAGCCTTCTCGATTCGAATCTCGAGGACGGCGCGTACATCTGCGCAAAGGACAGGGATGTCATCGTCATCGGGGGTGGAGACACGGGCGCCGACTGCATCGGCACGGCCGTGCGCCACGGTTGCCGGTCGCTGGTGAACTTCGAGATCTTTCCGTCCGCACCCCCGGAACGTGCGCCCGACAATCCGTGGCCGACCTGGCCCGTGATCCTGCGCGTGGAATACGCGCATCAGGAGTCCGCGGCGCGGTTCGGCGAGGATCCGCGGGTCTACAGCGTCTCGTCGCTCGAGTTCGTGGACGATGGCAACGGCACGCTGGCAGGCGTGCTGACCGTGGACGTGGAAATGCGGGACGGACGGTTCCAACAGATCGAAGGCACGGAGCGTACGTGGGATGCGGACCTCGTCTTCCTGTCCATGGGCTTCCTCGGCCCCGAAGACGCGGTCTCGGAGCGACTGGGCATCGACCGGGACGAACGCACGAACTACCGCGCCGAGAAGGGCCTCTACCGCACCAGCCGGGACAAGGTGTTTGCGGCGGGCGATTGCCGGGGCGGACAGTCCCTGGTGGTGCGCGCCATCAACGAAGGGCGCGAGGCAGCCCGTGAGATCGACCGATTCCTGACGGGATCGACGGTTCTTCCATAGTGTGGTGCAGTGTGCTCCGGGGACGCGACGGTGTCAGTCTTGCTCCCGGGAACGGTCCGCGATCCGTTCCAGTGCAGCCGCTTTTGACCCGGCGCATCAGCACCGTACAATCGGTCCCCTTGCCGACGCGGCGCGCAACCTGCTTTTCTGGCTGGCAGGGCGTCCTGCGGGCCTGTTGCCGACGCGGTGAAAGCCGGGCTGGTCGAGGCGTTTCCGGCACGGTAGAACAACGGCGCAGCGATGCCTGACGGTCCGCGCCGTCCAAGCAGGGAGGTACCTTGGGACGTGGCCTACACCACCGAAGAAATTCGCAATATCGCGCTGGTCGGACACGGCGGCGCGGGTAAGACCGAGCTCGCCGAAGCGTTGCTGCACGCGGCCGGAAAGATCCCGCACAAGGGTTCCGTGGACGCCGGCACGACGGTTTCCGACTCCGACCCGTACGAGAAGGAGCTGAAGCACTCCCTGACCGCGTCGTTCTGTCACTTCGACCATGGCGGCGTGCATGTCAATCTGCTCGACACGCCGGGTCATCCCGACTTCCAGGGACGCGCGCTGTCGGTACTCCCGGCCGTGGAGACCGCGGCGGTGGTCGTGAACGCCGCGACGGGCGTCGAGATGATGACGCAGCGGATGATGGATGCCGCCGGCGAACGGCGGCTGTGCCGGATGATCGTGGTCACCAAGATCGATGCAGAGGGTGCGGACACGGCGGCGGTACTCGACCAGATCCAGGCGGCCTTCGGGACCGAGTGCCTGCCTGTCAACCTGCCGGCCGACGGCGGGACGCGCGTTGTCGATGTCTTTTTCCGGGAGGAGGACGCCGAGACCGACCTCGGCACCGTGGCGGCGGCCCATGAGCAGATCGTCGACCAGGTGGTGGAGGTGGACGACGAACTGATGGAGGCGTACCTGGAACAGGGCGAGGTCTCCTCGGACCAATTGCACGACGCCTTCGAGACGGCGCTGCGGGACGGACACCTCGTACCCGTCTGTTTCGTCTCGGCCGAGACGGGCGCCGGGCTGGCCGAACTGCTCGGGGTGTTCGAACGGCTGATGCCGTCCCCGAAGGAAGGCAATCCCCCGACCTTCGTGGCGGGCCCACAGGCGGACCCGGTGCCGGTATCGCCCGACCCGGACGGGCATGCCGTTGCACACGTGGTACAGGTCGACATCGACCCCTTCCGGGGGCGCATGGCCATCTTTCGTGTCCACCAGGGCGCCGTGCGGCGGGGCGGCCAGCTGTTTGTGGGCGATGCGCGCAAGCCCCTGAAGGTGGCGCACCTCCTGAAACTCAACGGCGCGGAGCACACCGAGGCGGACGCCGTGACCTGCGGCGACATCTGCGCGATCCCGCGCGCGGAGGATGTGTTCTTCGACGCGGTACTGCACGACGCCCACGAGCAGTACGACACGCGTCTGGAGTCCACTCCGCTGCCGGAACCCATGTACGGGCGCGCCATCACGGCCGAGACCGACGCTGAGGCGCAGAAGGCCAATGAGGCGTTGGGGGTGTTCTGCGCGGAGGATCCGACGCTGCGCGTCGAGCACGTGGCGACCATGAACGAAACGGTGCTGTTCGGCATTGGCGAACTGCACCTGCGCGTTGTGCTCGACGAGGTGGCGGAGAAGTACGGCGTCACCGTTGCGACGTCGCTGCCGTCCATCGCATATCGGGAGACGGTGACCGCGAAGGCGGAAGGCCACCACCGGCACAAGAAGCAGACCGGCGGTGCCGGCCAGTTCGGCGAGGTATTCCTGCGCATCGAACCCTTGCCGCGGGGCGGCGGGTTCGAGTTCGTCAACAAGGTGGTGGGCGGCGTGATCCCCACGCAGTTCATTCCTGCCGTGGAGAAGGGCGTGCGCGAGGTACTTCAAGGCGGGGCCATCTCCGGCCACCCGCTGCAGGACGTGCGTGCGATCGTCCATGACGGCAAGCACCACTCGGTGGATTCCAAGGAGATCGCCTTCATCCAGGCCGGCAAGCGCGCATTCATCGACGCGGTACGCAACGCCACGCCGATCGTGATCGAGCCGGTGATGGACGTGCATGTGACGGTGCCGGAGAACTGCATGGGGGATGTTGCGGGCGATCTGTCGGGCATGCGCGGCTCTGTCAAGGGCACGAACATCCTCGTCGGCGGCCGTACCGAGGTGCTCGGGCAGGCGCCGCTGAAAGAGGTGCAGGGCTATCACTCACGGCTCAATTCGCTGTCCGGCGGCGAGGGGAGCTTCACGATGACGTTCAGCCACTATGCGCCGCTGCCGGCCCCGGAGCAGGATGCGCTGGTCAGGGCCTTTCGGACGGACGGGGAGTAGAGCGGACGACCGTCGCCGCTCGAGCGGCGGCGGCCTCGGCCTGTCGCCCTGGAGACCGGGTCTTCAGCGGGCTGAGCGGGACGCCGCCTCGAGTACGGCGGCGATCATGGGCCTGGGCACCTGGTCCGTAACATGCACGGAGCCGATCCGGTCCGGCAGTACGAGCCGCAATCTTCCGTCGGCGACCTTCTTGTCCATGCCCATCGACGCGAGTACGTCGTCGGCAGCGGCGGCTGGAGGCGTGACGGGCAGGCCGGCCTGGGCGACGACATCCCGGATGCGCGCCGCCACGCTGTCGGACAGGGTTCCGAGACGCGCGGACAGCTCCGCTGCCAGGACCATGCCGATGGCGACGGCTTCGCCGTGCAGCAGCGCCGTGTAACCCGTCACCGCTTCGAGTGCGTGACCGAAGGTGTGACCGAAATTGAGGATCATGCGCAGGCCCGACTCGCGCTCGTCCGCCCGCACCACCTCGGCCTTGATCTCGCACGATCTTGCGATGGCATGGCGGAGTGCATCGGGGTCGCGAGCGAGCAGCCGTGGGAGATGCGCCTCGATCCAGCTGAAGAACTCCGCGTCGAAGATGACGCCGTACTTGATGACTTCCGCGAGTCCCGCGCGGAGTTCGCGCTCCGGCAACGTGTCGAGCGTTGCGATGTCCGCGATGACGCAACGGGGCTGATGGAAGGCGCCGATCAGGTTTTTGCCACCCGGATGGTTCACGGCGGTCTTGCCGCCCACGGACGAATCGACGAGAGCCAGCAGCGTGGTCGGTATCTGGATCAAGGCGACGCCGCGCTGATAGGCGGCTGCTGCGAAACCGGCGATGTCTCCGACGACCCCGCCGCCGAGTGCTATGACGGTGGTGCTGCGGTTGTGTCGCGCGGCGACCAGCCTGTCGATGATCCCGGCGAACGTGGCAAGGGTCTTGAACGCCTCGCCGTCGGGTAGTGAGAGCACGTCCGTTGCGATGCGGGTGGTGAGGCTGGCCAGCGTGGGCTGGAGGTAACGCTCCTTGACGACTTCGTTGGTGACGACCAGGGCCTGGGCGCCGGCCAGATAGTCATCCAGCAACCCGGGCCGGCCGAGCAGGCCCCGCCCGATCAGGATGGGGTATGCACGGTCGCCGAGGTCGACCTTGACCGTCAGCTCGTTCGATTCACGCATCGATCCCTGGACTCCAGTTCATCCGCGATCCGTTCCGCAATGGATCGCGGCGACCTCCCACCGACCGGGACGGTCAGGTGTGCCGTCTCCTCGTACAGCCCGCCGCGTTCCGCGAGCAGTCTCTGGAGAATCTCTTCGGCGTCGCCGCCGCTCAGCAGCGGACGGTTCCTGTCATTGCGCGTTCGGGCGATCAGACGCGCCAACGGCGCATCCAGGTAGACCACAGTGCCACCTTCGCGCAGTCGCGCGCGGTTGGCCGCACGCAGTACCGCGCCTCCGCCGGTGGCGAGCACAATGCCGCAGCGTCTGGTCAGCTCCTCAATCACGACTTCCTCGCGGTGGCGAAAGCCGTCCTCCCCCTCGATGTCGAAGATCCACTCGATGTCGGCGCCGGCTCGCTGCTCGACGATGGTGTCCGCATCCACGAACTCGAGGCCGAGCCGGGTCGCAAGGTGTCGCCCGATCGTGCTCTTGCCCGACGCCATCATGCCGATGAGGAAGACGTTGTGCGTCATGGGGCCGTTCGACCAGGAGACCTTCGATGCCAGACGTCGCGTTGTGCCGCGCGGTACGGCGGATGCGTCGGACGAGTCAAACTACAGGCGCGTCGGCGCCAATTCAAGACGCGGATGGCGCGGCGGCTGGACGTCCTGCCGGGGGTCTTCATTCCGAGGCGGCTGTTTCGACGACGATGCGCGGCGTGATGAAGATCAGGAGTTCCTGCTTGTCGTCGCGCGTGAAGGTGCGCTTGAACAGGCGTCCGATGCCGGGGAGGTCTCCGAGCAGCGGCGTCTTGCTCACCGCGACGTTCCGATTCGTACGGAACATGCCGCCCAGCACGATCGTCTCGCCGTCTTCGACCAGCACGCGGGTTGCGAGGGCGGTCGTGTCGATGCTCGGCACACCGTTGTAGACCTGACCCACCGAGTCCTGATGGACGGTGAGATCCATGATGATGCGCTCGTCAGGGGTGATCCGGGGTGTGACGGAGAGGGACAGCACGGCTTCCTTGAAGGCGGTGGATGTCGCGCCGGAACTGCTGGCTTCCTGGTACGGGATCTCGACGCCGGACTGGATGGTGGCCGGCTGCTTGTCCACGGTGATGAGTCTCGGGCGGGCGACGACTTCCGCATGGCCCTCGCTGGCGAGTGCGGAGATCTCGAGGTCCAGAAGGTAGTCGGCCGTGTTCGTCACGCCGATGCCGAGACGAGTCGTCCCGCTGTCGGACACGCCGAGATCCGCGACCAGATGCTTCGGGACCGAGACGAGGCCGCCGCCCGGATCGGTGGCGGCGTTCTGCAATTCCGCGAGGGTCTCGAGGCTGCCGCCGAACTTGAGGGTGGACGCGCCCCTGCGTCGGAGCGCCGCGCCGCCCCAGCGAATGCCGAGTTGCTCGGAGAAATTTGCGTTTGCGTTGACGATGCGGGACTCGATCATGACTTGGCGGACCGGGACGTCCAGCTGCGCGATCACGCGGCGAATCTCCGCGATCTTCTCGGCGGTGTCGGTGAGGATCACCGCGTTCGTGCGTTCGTCCACGATGACGCTGCCGCGCTCGGAAAGAGCCGCCGGGTGCTCGCCTCCGCTGAACAGATCGAACAGCTCCGCGGCATTGGCATACCGGATCTGCACGAACTCGGTACGCAGCGGGGCAAGTTCGGCGAACTGCCGAAGATTCTCGAGTTCCAGCTTTTCGCGGGCGGCGATTTCTGCCGCGGGCGCGACAAGCAGCACGTTGCCGATCTGGCGTTTGTCGAGGCCCTGGGTGCGCAGGATCAGGTCCAGCGCCTGATCCGACGGCACCTGCTTCAGGCGCAGCGTGACGCTGCCCGACACCGCATCGCTCGCGACGAGGTTCAGGTCCGTGATTTCGGCGATGAGCTGCAGGGCGGCACGGGTTTCGATGTCCTGGAAGTTGAGGGTGAGCTTGTCGTCCGCGGAGCCCGCAGCTTGCGATCCGATGTGGGCGAGCACCAGGGCGGCTACCGTTGCAGCGGTACCAGCGGCCTTCATGTAGGGCATCCGTTTACTCCTTCCCGGACCGTTCGTGGAGGGGTTCCGGCAGACCCGGGGACGGCCGGCCGGTGTCGGACAACGCCAGGGTGCGCGGACGCATCACCCAGCCGCCGCTCCCGTCGGCAATCGACTCGACCAGCTCGATGGCGGCGGCAGCGATGGCGCGGACGCGGCCGAAGTCGGCCCCGAGGTAGTCGCCGACCCGGACCGCATGGAAGTCGCCGAGCGGGTCCCGCACCAGTGCGCGTTGCGCACCCCCGTACTCGAGCGTTCCGACCATCCGCAGGGCTTCGACGGGGAACTCCTCGAGGCGTGTCTTCGGTCGTTGCAGGTCCGGAGCGGCCAACGCGGCGGCCCGTTCCCCGTGACCGTGGGACGGGGGCGGGGGTTCGAACGGATTGCGGAGCCCGTCCGCCGTATAGCTAAACGGCCCAGTGGCGGAGAGGCCGGGTGTGGCGGCGACCGTCCCGACGTACTGTTGCTCGGCCGACTCGACGAACGCCTGCAGATCTTGGTGCGGGGAGTCGGAGCAGCCGGCCAGGGCGGTGGCCAATATGGCCGCCATACTAGCCCGCATTTCTCACCAGGCCGCTTGTCGGCGTCAAAAAGCTCATGGGTTTCACGAAGTTGACCGCGATGTCGACGATCGTGCCAATTGCGGACTGCGCTGGCCGCGCCCTCGCGGGTCTTTTGGCCCTGTGCGCGCACGTGCTCCCTCAACCGTAGTCCCCGCTATGCTTTCGGTCGGCGAGCGCGACGCAAGCGTCGTGCGCACAGGGCCAAAATCCTCCGCGATCATCACGGCCCCTGGTGAGAAATGCGGGCTAGCAGTGCCGCGGTTTGCGGGGATCATCGTTTCTCCTCCACCCGGCGATAGCGGTAGGTCCTGGCCAGCACGGCCATCCGCAGGGCGCCCCGGGCTTGGGCCCGCGTCAGCTCGAAGTCGTGCAGCGTCACGATGCGCGGCAGTGTTGCCACGGCCTGCGCGAAGCCTCCCAGTGCGTGGTAGCTCCCGGTCAGCGTGATCTCGATCGGCAGTTCGACGTAGAACTCGTAGGGGTGCTCGGCGGCGAGTGCGATCCGCTCGACCGCGAGATTGTGGACGAGGGCCGCTCGCGTGATGTCCTCGATCAAGCCGGGAACTTCGGTCCCGGTCGGCAGGGTCTCGACCAGCGCCGCGAAAGCCGCCTGCAGATCGGCGTTTCGCTGACGCAGGGCGGGGAGCGGAGCCGCCTGTCGGGCCTTGTCCCGGTACGCTGCCTTGAGCTGTGCCAGAACGTGGTCGTGCACGTCCAGTGCCGACCGCTTGGCGTCGACGTGAAAGAACCAGGCCCCCGTCAGCGCGACGGCGAAGACAAGCCCTGTCGCGGCGGTTCTGGCGGCCGCCGGCCAGTCACCCGGGTTGCCGAGGTCGAGATCGTCGAGCTGGATTTCGGCGAGCCGGGCGAACCAGTCGCGGATGCGTCCCGGCATGTCCAGGCGGCTGCGGGTGGCGATGGGCGAGGCGAACACTATGGCCGCACCTCGGCAACGGCATTCGTGTCGAGACTGGGGATGGACAGTTCGAAGCGCACCGCCCGCCCGCCGTAGACCTGATTGCCGGGATCCTCCTCGATGTTCCGGAGTGTCGGCGGGCCGAACATCTCGGCGGCCGCGAGGTTGCGCATCAGCCCGGAGATGCGTCCCGCGGACTCGGCGGCCCCGGTCGCGGTCAGCGTGTCGGTGACCAGGGCCAGGGACGTGTAGTGGGTGCCGGCCGACACGCTGCGCGCCGCCTCGTGCAGCATGCGCGCGAGCGTGTCGCGGTCCCCGTGCAGGGCGCGGACAACCGACAGGCGCGCCGCGAGGTGTGCCTCCTCACCGTGCAATGCACGCACCTGGCCGATGCGTGCGTCGAGCAGCGCCAGGCGCTCCCGCAGGAAGGCGTGGCGCTCTTCCTGCCGGGCCAGTTCGCGGTCCAGAAACTGACCGGCCAGGAACGCCAGCGTCAAAGCGCCGCACGCGGCAGCGCCGATGCGGAAGAAGAAGGCCCTCCGCCGGCGCTCGCGCGCCCACTCGCGCCACGGCAACAGATTGATCCGGGTCATGCGTCGAAGGCCCGCATGGCGAGGCCACAGGCTGTCATCAACGCCGGGGCGTGGGCCGCGAACGTATCTGCCTCGATGTCCGGGCGCAGGGACATGCTGGCGAACGGGTTTGCGATCGTCGCCTCGATCCCCAACGCGTCGGTGAGCGCCGCGGCCAGTCCCGTGAGGGCGGCGGTACCGCCGGCGACGACGAGCGCTTCGACCCGGGTGCCGCCGTCCGAGGCGGCAAGGAGTCGTAGCGAGCGCGCGATCTCGTTGACCAGCGCCGTGCGAAAGGGCAGCAGCACGGCCTCCCGGCTACCCTCCGGCAGTTCCGCCCGTTGCGTCGCGAGCAGGGCGTCCGCGTACGACACGCCGTAGCGGCGCTGCACTTCCTCCGTCAGCTGGCGTCCGCCGAAGCGTTGCTCCTGCGCATGCACGGGCCGGCCGCCGGCCAGCGTGTAGAGGCGCGTGGCGCTGGCGCCGACATCGACGACCCCAACGGTTTCGTCCGCGCGCCAGGCACGGTCCTCCCGTGGGGGACGTGCGAGGGCACATGCACGCTGCACTGCGTGGGACTCCACCTCGAGGACTCGCGCTTCGAGTCCGCTCATCGCGATGGCGGCAGCGCGCTTCTCGACCTCCTCGCGACGACAGGCCGCGAGCAATACCTCGACCCGGTCGGGATGCTGCGCGGAGAGGCTCTGCACCTCGAAGTCCAGGGCCACCTCATCGAGCGGGTAGGGGATGTGCCGGCCCGCGTCGGCGAGTATGCTCGATTCCAATTCGGCGTCGGAGAGCGATGCATCCATCTCGATGACCTTGGTGATCGCGTTGGAGTCCGCTACGGCGGCGGCGACCAGGCGTCCCCTGGGGCGGGCGCGCGCAGCCAACAGTCTGATGGCTTCACCAACGCTGTCGAGGTCACTGATATTCCGATCTACGATGGCGTGGGGCGGCAGCGGCTCCACGCCGAATGCCTCCACGAGATGGTGTCCGTCGCTGTTCGAGAGCTCGAGGAGTTTCACGGAGGTCGAGCCGATGTCCAGGCCAATGAGCGAATCGGATTTCTTCCACGGACTTCGCACTGAGTTTCCTCCATGTCCAGGCCTCCTTGCCCGGGATTGTGGCGGGACTGGCCGGGGACGCGCCGCCGCTGTGGATCCCGTTCGCGGAGCGTCGGTGAGCCGATGCGCTTGACCCCGCGACACCGACAGATCCTGAAGTCGATTGTCTGGCTTGCCGGGGGCGGTGTCTGTGGGATCGTTCTTACATTGGCTGGCAGCTATCTCTATCTGAGTCCCCAGATCCCTGCCGCGGCGAGCTACCTCGAGTTTCGTCCGGAGGCGCCGATGCGGGTCTTCACCGCGGACGGGGCGCTGATGGCCGAGTTCGGCGTGCGGCGGTTCATCCCCGTCCGTCTCAAGGACGTTCCCGAGGATTTCGTGAACGGTCTGCTCGACACGGAGGACAAGCGTTTCTACGACCACGCCGGCATCGACTACATCTCGTTCGCCAATGACGTGTTGCAGGTGCTGTTCGACCCGAGCGTGCGAACCGGGGCGTCGACCATCACGATGCAGCTGGCGAGGAACGTGTCGTTCTCACTGGAGCAGACCTTCATCCGCAAGTTCAAGGAGATGCTGCTCGCGATCAAGATCGAGCAGGAGCTCACCAAGGAGCAGATTCTCGAGCTCTACATCAACGTGATGTTTTTCGGGAAGCGCGCCTACGGTGCCCAGGCCGCGGCGTTGACCTACTACGACAAGCCCCTTTCGGAACTGAATCTCGCGCAACTGGCGATGCTGGCGGGCATCGTCAAGCGGCCTGACTCGGGCAATCCGATCAGCGGCCCCGAGTGGGCGCTCGACCGGCGCAACCTCGTGCTCGGACGCATGCTGGCGCAGGGATCGATCGACCGGGCGGCGTTCGAAGCCGCGCGCAACGCCCCGATCAGCGCCAGGCTGCACCGGCGCGAGCCGGAGCTGGAGGCGCCCTACGCGGCGGAGTGGGTGCGACGGGAACTCGTCGAGCGCTACGGGAACGCCGTCTACAGTTCCGGCTACGAGGTGTACACCACCATCGACGCCACCCGTCAGGTGAGCGCGACGCGGGCGTTGCGCAACGGGCTCGCGGGCTATGACCGGCGTCATGGCTACCGGGGCGCGGAGGGACGGGTGCAGGACGCGGCCGACCTCGCGGCGCTCGCGGCGGTGGAGATCACGCTGCCGGCGGCGGCAACGCCGGCCGACCCTGCGCCGGGGGCCAACGGCGCAGATCGCGCGGGCATGCCGGAACCGGAACCGGAAGGGCAAGTGGCGCCGGATGCGGATCTCGAAGGCGATGCCGTCTGGACCCGGGTGCTGCGGGACGTTCCGGTGGTGGCGGAGCTGCACCCGGCCGTGGTCGCCGGCGTCGACGAACGATCGTTCCTGGCCCTCGGGAAGTCCGGGGAGCGGATCGTCGTGGACTGGGAGGGGATGACCTGGGCGCGTTCCTACCTTGACGTGGACCGCCGCGGCGGCCGCCCGCGGACCGCCAGGGAGGTAGTCTCGGCCGGGGACATCGTTCGAGCCGAGCGCCTCGAGGACGGACGCTGGCGGCTCGCGCAGGTTCCCGACATTCGGGGAGCGCTCGTCGCGCTGCATCCGAAGACCGGGGGTGTGGCGGCGTTGGCCGGCGGCTTCGACTTCTGGAGCAACCAGTACGACCACGCGCTGCAGGCCGCGCGCCAACCGGGGTCGGGGTTCAAACCGTTCGTGTACTCCGCGGCGTTGGCGAACGGCGTCACGCCGGCGAGCATCTTTCTGGACGCGCCGCTCGTCTTCGAGGACACGCAGCTGGAGAAGCCGTATCGACCGCGCAACGACAGCGGTCGATACAACGGCCCGACGCGCTTGCGGGAGGCTCTCTACCGCTCGATCAACCTGGTCTCGATGCGGGTGTTGCTGGCGGTCGGCGTCGACCGCGTAGTTGCGCACGCGAGCCGGTTCGGGTTCGACACGAGCGGCTTCCCGAGGGACACGCAGCTCGCCATTGGGGGTGGCACGATGTCCTTGACACCACTCGACATGGTACGGGCCTACTCGGTGATCGCGAACGGCGGCTTCGCCGTGGAGCCGCACATCGTGCAACGGGTGCTGGGCCGCGAGGGTGACGTGGTGTTCGAGGCCCGCCACCCGGAAGTGATCGCAGTCGACGAGCGGGCCGTGTGCGGGGATCCGGACACGGCTTGCGGGCCGCTTCCCGCGGGGCCCGCGGTCGCAGAAAGCCGACCGGACGTGAACGGAGAGCGCCCCATGGTCGGTCCGGCGCAGCCACAGCGGGCTTGCCTGGAACCAGCGCCAACGGTCGCGGCACTCGCGGAATCGCCTGTGCCATGCAACGGGGCGCAGTCCACCGTGGGGAAGCTGCCGGCCCGGCGTGTCGTCGACGAACGCAACGTCTTCATCCTGGACTCCATGTTGCGCGATGTGATCGCGCGGGGCACGGGGCGGCGCGCGCGCGCGTTGGGGCGCGGCGACATCGCCGGCAAGACGGGTACGACCAACGAGGCGGCCGACACCTGGTTCAACGGCTACAACGATGCGCTCGTTGCCTCGGTGTGGGTTGGGTTCGGCGACTACCGGCCCGTCGGGCGCCGGGAATACGGCTCCACCACGCCGCTCAGCGTCTGGATGGAGTTCATGGGCGCCGCCCTCGACGGTCTGCCGGAACGGCTGCGAGCGCGGCCGGAGGGTGTGGTGAGCGTCAAGATCGATCCGGCGACCGGGCTCGCCGCCGGGCCTGACCAGGCGGACGCCATCTTCGAGTACTTTCTGGAGGAAGACGCGCCTTCGCAGCAGAGGAGCGGTGGACCGGCGGACGCACAGGAAGTCACGCCCGAAGAGATTTTCTGAGCACGGCGCATCGCGCGGCGCGGAACGCGCCGTTCCTATTCGACGATCTTGATGTAGTTCCCGGCCCGGGGCTCACCGTGCGGATGGCCCCCGTTCAGCAGGCGCAGAGTCTCTTCGGGGAACCTTCGAATGGGCGTGCGGCGGGCGAGATCGGCGTAGGTCTGGTCCGGGGTGGCGACGATGACCCGAATGCGCCTGTCGTTCGCGACCGCTGCGTCCTCCGGGGTCATGTTGCGCAGCGCGTGCATGGTCGCCAGGAAGTCCTCGCGGAAGGCATCGGGATCGCCATTCGGCCCGGCCGTACCGGTGAACAGGAACACGTCCTTGGCCCGGTACAGGACGCCGATCAGTTTCAGTTGCGCATCGCTGCCCTCGGTGGACGTCTCGCCGAGGAACCCTTCCATCGCGTTGATTTCGACCGGCTCCCCGCTGGTGATGTCGTCGCGCTGCAGTCGGTCCCTGAGGAAGCGCTCGGGCGGCTGTCGTTTCTGCCAAGGATGCCGGCCCACCTCGATGAACGCTTCCTCCCTGCCGCCGGGCGCCGCGGCGCTGACCGTGCCCTGGGGATTGGCGATCGTCCACTGGTCCGGGAAGTCGATGACCACGCGCAGTCCACCGTGGTAGTAGGTGGAGTCCTTGATCCTGCCCATGACCGCCTCGTCGCCGTACATCAGGCCGTCTATCTGCTCCCAGAAATCGGCGATCGGTTCGGACGTGGTCTCCGGGAGCAGGTGCTGGGCGTAGGCCACCGCATCGTGGAGACGCTTGTCGTTCTTGGGATGCGACGCGAACAACCCGTGGTAGGTGGCGGGCCGGCGCTCCACGCGCTTGGCGAACAGTTCCTGGTCCTTGAGCACCTGAACCACCTCGATCATGGCGAGCGGGTTGTAGCCGGCGCGCGCGAGGTACTCGCCTCCGAGCCGATCCGCCTCGAGTTCCATTTCGCGTCCATACCCGGAGACGTAGGCGCTGGTGGCCGCATTGGATACCTCGAACAACTCGCCGCGCCCGGTCAGGATGGCCGCCGCGAGGCCGATCGACTTGCCGAGGATATTGGCGGTCTTCTGGCGCCGCGTGTGCCGAGCGACGACGTGGCCGATCTCGTGCCCCAACACGGCGGCGAGTTCATCCTCGCTCGAGAGGTACGCGAGCAGTCCGCGATTGATGAAGATGTAGGCGTCGCCGGTCGCGAACGCGTTGACGACGGCATTGTCGAGTACGTAGAAGTGGTATTCCTTGCCCGCGTCCTTCGATTGCGCAAGCAGCCGCTGGCTGAGCTGCTGCACGTAGGTCTGCCAGGCGTCGTCGCCGTAAATCTGCCCCTTCTCGACGAACTCGTTGTAGAGTTCCTCTCCATCGCCAGCGGCCTGGGCAACCGCGGCGGCCAATACGAGAGCCACTATCGATGTACGCATGGCGAACGCGTGGGTGCGCATGCCTGTTACCTCACGAGGCCCCGTCGGACCGACGAGGGCCGCAATCCATCACCGCCTGCCAGGGACACTCACGTGGAAGCCGGTGCGCGACGATGGAATTCATGATCGCCCTGAGCTTCCGGGATACTTCCTGAACCGCGGATGAACGGTTGCGATTCTACATCCGTCGCGTGCCCGCGAAGCGCCGACCTCCCCCGGAGGGCGGGTGTGTCCGCGCGCAGCGGGAAGCGGCGCTGCAAGTGCGCCGAGAGGTCGTGCGCCGAGAGGTCGTGGCGCGTTGGGCGGTCAGCCGACGGAGCGGTTGCCGAAGCGTCGCCGGAAGCGTTCGACGCGACCGCCGGAGTCGATGATCTTCTGCTTGCCCGTGTAGAAGGGATGGCACTGGGAGCAGACGTCCACGTGAATGTCCCGGCCGAGGGTAGACCGCGTTTCGATGACGTTGCCGCAACTGCAGGTCACCTTGACCGCATCGTAGGCGGGATGGATGTCCGCTTTCACCGGGCTCTTCCGTGGAGTGGAAACGGCGCGAAGTCTATGTCCGCCCGTTCCACTTGGCAAGCGCGGGGATGACGGAACACGTTGTCGAGGTCGCCGTGCCACGGCCGGTGCGCCGGCTGTTCGACTATGCGGTCCCCGCCGGTGTGGCGCCGCCGCCTGTCGGCGCGCGCGTGCGGGTCCCGTTCGGGCGGGCGGACGTGGTCGGAGTGGTCGTGGGCTGTCGCGGTCGGTCCGAGCACCGGCTGAAGCCGCTCGCGGCCATTCTCGATCCCGACGGGTTCCTGCCAGCGGACCTGGTCGATCTCGCCGATTGGCTCAGCCGCTACTACCACCACCCGCTCGGCGAGGTGTTCGGCGCGATGCTGCCGGTCGCCGCGCGTGGCGGAGCCGTTTTCGAACCGAGTTGGCCCAGGATCTGGCTGCCGGCTGCCGAAGGCGTGCCGGACAGAGCGCCGCGCCAGGCCGAGGTGCTGCGCACGCTGCGGGGCTACGGGGCGCCGGTCCCGGACGCCGAGCTTCGTGCGCTGGGAGTGGACCGTCGGGCCCTGGCCGCCCTGGTGCGCAGGGGATTGGTGGCTCATGCCCAGCAGCGTCCGGAGTACCGTGTCGCGCGCTCGCCGCTGACGTTGAACGAGGAGCAACGGGCGGCGGTCGACGCCATCGGCGGCGCCGCGCGGGACGGTGCGACCCTGCTTCTCGAGGGCGTGACGGGTAGCGGCAAGACGGAGGTCTACATGCGCGCCATCGCCGAGGTCGTCGCGAACGGCGGACAGGCGCTGGTGCTGGTTCCGGAGATTGCGCTGACACCGCAGGCGCTGACCCGCTTCCGGGCCCGCTTCGGAGCGGCGGCCGCCTTGCACTCCGCGGTACCGGACCAGGCGCGTTTCGACACCTGGATGCGGTGCGCAAGCGGGTTTCACAAGGTGCTCGTCGGTACCCGCTCGGCGGTCTTTACGCCGTTTGCGGCGCTGCGCCTGATCGTGGTCGATGAGGAACACGACGGCTCCTTCAAACAGCAGGAGGGATTGCGCTATTCGGCGCGGGACGTCGCGGTCAAGCGCGCGCAAATGCTCGGCATCCCGGTGGTGCTCGGCACCGCGACGCCTTCGCTGCAGACGTTGGTCAACGTCACGCGCGGGCGCTATCGCCGAGCGGCATTGTCCCGGCGGGCGGGCGGTGCCGCGATGCCCGCATATCGCGTGCTCGACGTGCGTGGACGCCGTCTGCACGACGGCCTGAGCGACCGGCTGATCGAGACGCTCGGGCGCCATCTCGAAGCCGGTAACCAGGCGCTGGTGTTCATCAACCGCCGTGGTTTTGCGCCGACGTACCTGTGCGCGGAGTGCGGCTGGCAGGCACGTTGCGTAGCGTGCGATGCCCGCCTCACACTGCACGAAACGCCAGCCGCTCTGCGCTGTCACCACTGCGAACGGCGATACCGGCTGCCGGCCTCGTGCCCGGATTGTTCGAGGGGTTCGCTCATCGCCCTGGGTACCGGCACACAACGCATCGAGGCGGCCCTCGAGGCTTCGTTCCCGAACGTCCCACTGTACCGTTTCGACCGCGACACCACCCGTGGTCCAGCGAGTTTTGACGCGCAGCTCGACACGTTGCGCGAGGGCGGACCGGCAATCCTTGTCGGCACCCAGATGCTCGCCAAGGGTCACCATCTCCCGGCGGTGACGGTGGTCGCGGTGGTGGATGCGGACACCGGCTTCCTGTCACCGGACTTCCGCGCGCCCGAACGGACGGCGCAGGTCATTGTGCAGGTCGCTGGTCGGGCGGGCCGCGCCGAGCGCCCGGGGGAAGTGTGGATCCAGACCTACGATCCGGACAATCCGAACCTGCGTGCCCTGGTCGATCTGGGCTACGGGGGATTCGCCGCCACGGAGATTGCGCAGCGCCGCGACGCGGCACTGCCGCCGTTCGCGGCCATGGCAGTCCTGCGCGCGGAGAGCGTCGACGGCGAGGCCGCCGAGGCGCTCCTCGCGCGCGCGGTCGGCGTCCTGCGGACAGCCCTGCGGGGCAGTGAGGGCGGCTGGGAGGTGCTTGGACCGGCCCCGGCGCCGATGCCCCGGCGCAGCGGGCGGTTGCGCTTTCAGTGTCTCGTGCTGGCGGCGCGCCGGCCGGCGCTGCATGCCGCGCTGTCGCAACTCGAGCGGTCCGAAGTGAAGGCGGCGCGCGTGCGCTGGTCGATCGATGTAGACCCGTACGACACTTTCTGAACGCCGCCTTGCGCTGTGCATGGGGTGTAGAATGGAGGTCGGATGCGAGCTGGAATGAGATCGGGCAACAGACGGCGGACCGCGGGCTTCAGCGTCGCGTCCTTTGCGGCGGGATTGGCGGTTGGAGCCGTGGGCGCGGTGGCAGCCGTCTACCTGGCGGGCTTCGCGGAGTCCGATTCCGCGCTTGAGGCGCCGCCGGAGCCGCGCGTCACGGCCGGCTTGGGCGATGCCCCGGATTTCGAGTTCTGGGAGCGTTTGCCGAACGCCTCGGTGGCGCCGGACACGGCACCGTACGAGACGGGGCGACGCTTTCGTGCCCACGCGGAGAGGCCGATGGAATACCTGCTGCAGGCGGGCGCGTTCCATCGAGCCAGGGCCGCGGAGCAGCGGCGCGCCGAGTTGATTCTCGCCGGCATGGCGGCGACCACGTCCACCGTGGGAGTGGACGACGGCGTCCTCTATCGTGTAGTCGTTGGCCCATTCGAAACCAGGTCAGAAACGCAAGAGGCCATGCGGCAGTTGCGGGACCGCAACATCGCTCCGGTCCTGCTCGAAAGACCGGCACCGGCCGGTTGATGCGGGCACCCACGCTCCTTCAACATCGACGATAACAACAACGGCCGCATGGCCACGGTTTGCCGAGGAGGATTTGGCTTTGGAGCAGTTCACAGGGACGACGATCCTGTCGATTCGCCGGAACAAGACGGTGGCTCTCGGCGGTGACGGTCAGGTATCCATCGGTAACACGGTCATGAAGGGCAACGCGAGGAAGGTGCGCCGCCTGTACGAGGATCGTGTCCTCGCGGGTTTCGCGGGAGGTACGGCGGATGCGTTCACGCTGTTCGAGCGTTTCGAGAGCATGCTGGACAACTATCAGGGCAATCTCACCAGGGCGGCGGTGGAACTGGCCAAGGAGTGGCGTTCGAACCGGGCGTTGCGGCCGCTCGACGCGTTGCTCGCGGTTGCGGATGCCAGGTCTTCTCTGGTCGTGAGCGGAACCGGCGATGTCATCGAACCCGAGTCCGGCCTGATCGCCATCGGCTCCGGCGGCGGTTACGCCCAGGCCGCGGCGAAGGCCCTGCTCGACAACTCCGACCTCGACGCCGAAACCATCGTGGCGAAGAGCCTCGCGATCGCGGCCGACATCTGCATCTATACCAATCACAATTCGACCATCGAGACCCTGCCGACCGAATGAGCATGATGACGCCGAAGGAGATCGTCCACGAACTGGACAAGCACATCATCGGCCAGGAAGCCGCCAAGCGCGCCGTCGCGATCGCGCTGCGGAACCGGTGGCGCCGGTTGCAGCTCCCGGCGTCGTTGCGCGAGGAGGTGACGCCGAAGAACATCCTGATGATCGGTCCCACGGGCGTGGGCAAGACCGAGATCGCCCGACGGCTGGCCAAGCTGGCGAACGCGCCGTTCATCAAGGTGGAGGCCACCAAGTTCACGGAAGTGGGCTACGTGGGCAGGGATGTCGAGTCGATCGTGCGCGATCTCGCGGATGTGGCGGTGAAGATGCTGCGCGACCGCCAACTGCAGAAGGTTCGCGATCGCGCGGAGGACGCCGCCGAGGAGCGGGTGCTCGACGCCATCCTGCCGGCGGCGACGGCTGCTCACCTCGGCAGGTCCGACGCGTCCGGCCACCTCGACGGGGAGCACTCCGGCGACTCGCACACCCGGCAGGTCTTCCGCAAGCGGCTGCGCGAAGGCGATCTCGACGAGAACGAGGTGGAGATGGAAGTCGATCCTACGCCGCTCGGCGTGGAGATCATGGCTCCTCCCGGGATGGAGGAGATGACGAGCCAGCTCCAGGAGATGTTTGCGAACATGGGCGGCGGGCGCAAGAAGTCGATGCGCCTGAAGGTGCGCGACGCCCTGCGCCGGCTGCGTGACGAGGAGGCCCTCAAGCTCGTCAACGAAGACGAGATCAAGACCCACGCGATCGATGCCGTCGAGCAGACGGGCATCGTGTTCCTCGACGAACTCGACAAGGTGACCAGGCGGGCGGAGCACGTGGGGGGCGACGTGTCGCGCGAGGGGGTGCAGCGCGACCTGTTGCCGCTGATCGAGGGATGCACGGTGTCGACGCGCTACGGCATGGTGCGCACCGATCACATCCTCTTCATCGCCTCGGGGGCGTTCCACTTGTCGAAGCCTTCCGATCTCATCCCCGAACTGCAGGGGCGGCTACCGATCCGGGTCGAACTCGGGGCGCTCGGTCCGACGGAATTCAAGCGCATTCTGGAAGAGCCGGATGCCTGCCTCACCGAACAGTATCGGGCGCTTCTGAATACCGAGGGCATCGATCTGCGCTTCACCGACGAGGCTGTCGTCCGGATCGCGGAGATCTCCTGGGAGGTCAACGAACACACGGAGAACATCGGCGCGCGGCGCCTGTACACCGTGCTCGAACGGCTGCTCGACGAAATCTCCTTCGATGCCGGAGACGGCTGCCAGGCGATCACGATCGATGGGGACTATGTCGATGCCCATCTGGCGGACATCGTGAAGAACCAGGACCTGTCCCGCTACATCCTGTGAATGCCGCCGCCGACATGCCGCCGCGCGCCATCGTCTATCACCGCGACGCGCGCGCCCTGGAACTCGACTACGGCGACGCGGCCAAGGCGCTCCTGGCCGCCGAACTCCTGCGCGTCTACTCGCCGTCGGCAGAGGTGCGGGGTCACTCCGAGGAGGAGCGGGTCCTGCAGACGGGCAAGAAGTACGTCAGCATCGAAGAGGTGACGGCCATCGGCAACTACGCCATCCGGATAGCCTTTGACGACGGCCACGACACCGGTATCTACTCGTGGTCCTTCCTCAAGGAGCTGTACGACCGCCGGGAGGCGTATTGGCAGAGCTATCTCGCCGAGCTCGACAAGGCGAACGCCTCCCGTCTGCCGACCATACCGATCGGCCAATGGACTCCACCCGCTCGATAGACCCGCCGGATGCAGCGGCGCGGGATGCGCGTGCCCGGCACACCAGGACCGTGGACTTCGGCCGCCGCCGCGTGACGCCGCAGGACAAGACGGCGCGCGTGGAGGAGGTCTTCCGCACGGTCGCGCAGCGCTACGATGTCATGAACGACCTGATGTCGCTCGGCCTGCACCGGATGTTGAAACGCGTCGCGGTCGACAGCACGGGACTCCGTGCCGGACACCGGGTACTCGATCTCGCGGGAGGAACGGGCGACGTCGCGCGCCTCCTGTCGCCCGTCGTCGGGGTACAGGGTCGGGTGGTGCTGTGCGACATCAACGCCAGCATGCTCGCGGTCGGTCGCGACCGCGTCATCGACGCGGGGCTCGCCAACATCGAGACGGTGCGGGGCGACGCGGAAGCGCTGCCCTTTGCGGCACAGGCGTTCGACAGCGTTGTGATCGCCTTCGGGCTGCGGAACCTGACGGACAAGGAACGGGGGCTGCGGGAGATCCATCGGGTACTGCGCCCGCGGGGTACCGTGGTGGTGCTGGAGTTCTCGAACTCGCCGAACGCCTGGGTCGCGCGCGCGTCGGGCGTGTTCCAGAGCCTGTGGCCGTTCCTCGGCCGCGTGGTGGCCGGCGATGCGGCCCCGTACCGGTACCTGGTGGAATCCATCGCCGTCCATCCGGATCCGACGGTGCTCGCAGCCATGATCGAAGACGCGGGCTTTTCGGACGTCGAGGCGGACGGGCTGCTCGGGGGTGTCGTGGCGCTGCATCGAGGAGTGAAGTGACCGGCCCACGCTCGGTGCCCCGGAGATCCGCCCCCGGCAAGGGCGCGCTCGGCAGCGATGCCCGGAAGAGCGCGTTCCCGGGGAGTCGCATGGGACGTTTCATCGCCATTGGGTGGACCGTTTTGCGGTACCGTCTCGATGAGGTTGCCCTGGCCGTCGCGCCGGAGAGCCGACTGGTGCGTTTGCTGCGCCTTGTCCTGGTGGCCAGGCCGACGACATCCCCGGCCGAACGCCTGCGACGGGCGCTTACGCACCTCGGTCCGGTATTCGTCAAATTCGGCCAGATCCTCTCCACGCGCCGCGACCTGTTGCCGGCCGCGTACGCGGATGAACTCGCCAGACTCCAGGATCGCGTACCGCCGTTCGACACCGCCCTTGCCATCGCCCGGGTGGAGCGGCGCGGCGGCAAACCCATTGACGAACTGTTCGCCTCCTTCGACCAGACACCGCTCGCGTCGGCATCGCTCGCCCAGGTGCACGCCGCGACGCTGCAATCCGGCGACGATGTCGTCGTCAAGATCATCCGGCCGAGTGTCGACAGGGTGATCGCCAACGACCTGGCCCTGCTGTACGCCATCGCCGGGTTCCTGGAACGGGTGTCCCACGATGCCCGGCGCCTGCATCTCGAGACCCTCGTCGCCGACTACGAGCGGACCATCTTCGACGAGTTGAACCTGCTGCTGGAGGCGGCCAATACCACCACGTTGCGGCGTAACTTCGCGGGATCCGATCTGCTGTATGTGCCCAGGGTGTACTGGGACCACAGTTCCGAGGACGTACTGGTGCTCGAGCGGATACGGGGCGTGCCGATTGCCGACGTGCAGCGTCTGCGCGAATGCGGCACGGACATGCGCAAGCTCGCCGAGCGGGGCGTGGAGACGTTCTTCACGCAGGTATTCGAGCACAACTTCTTTCACGCGGACATGCATCCGGGGAACATCTTCGTCGATGTGACCGACCCGGCGGAACCGAGCTACATCGCCGTGGACTGCGCGATCATCGGGCAGCTGACGGAAGCGGACCAGACGTACCTCGCGAAGAACCTCGCCGCGTTCTTCAACCAGGACTATGCGCGGGTGGCCAGGCTGCACGCGGAGTCCGGCTGGATTCCGCCGGGCACCGATGTGGGCGAGTTCGAAACCGTGATCCGGCAGCTCTGCGAGCCGATCTTCGAGCGGCCGTTGAAGGACATCTCGTTCGGGCACTTTCTGGTGGCCCTGTTCCGCACGGCGCGCCGCTTCGACATGGAAGTCCAACCGCAACTCGTGCTCCTGCAGAAGACGCTCCTCAACATCGAGGGCCTCGGCCGGCAGCTCTATCCGGACCTCGACCTCTGGCACACGGCGAAGCCCTTCATGGAGCGATGGATGGAGGAACGCTATGGCCCCTTGGCGTTGGCGCGCCGCCTGGTGGATCAGGCACCGGCCCTGATCGACGCCCTGCCGAATCTCCCGGAACTCCTGCTTACCGCGACGGCGAAACTCAACGATCTCGACCGCCTCGGCGCCGAACAGCGCACGGTCCTGGCCGAGGTGACGCGGGCCCTCTCCGAACGGCGCCGGGGCGCGCGCTGGCGGCAGGCGGTGGGCGCGATGCTCGCGGTGGCGGGCTGCGGTCTGCTCTGGCCGTTCGCGGAAGGCGCGACGGGCGGCGATGCCGGCG
This sequence comes from Candidatus Azotimanducaceae bacterium, assembly GCA_965206615.1. Taxonomy (GTDB): domain Bacteria; phylum Pseudomonadota; class Gammaproteobacteria; order Pseudomonadales; family Azotimanducaceae; genus VXNE01. The sequence goes on along the minus strand of CBDBKI010000005.1, from coordinate 3,223,212 downwards.
TGACGGCATTGCTCGGAGGGGTGCTGGCGCTGTTCGGCGCGTTCCTCGTCGGCCGGGGTTGACGCCGTCGCGCTGCACCCGGCCCCTGGACCCTTGCCGGCCGTCGCGAGCGGTCGGTTGGGCGGGGCGTATAATGCCGCGACTGTCTGCGACACGGAGTGAGGCATGTTCGGATTGAGTGTCTGGGAACTGCTGATCGTCCTCGCCATCGTGCTGCTGCTGTTCGGGCCACGCCGGCTGAAGACGCTCGGCGCCGATCTCGGGTCCGCCATCAAGGGCTTTCGGTCCGCCGTCAAGGAGGACGAGAAGAAGGCCGCGCAGGCCAAGGCGATCGACGACGGTGGGACGATCATCGAAGGCGAAGTCCGGGCGAAGGCGGACGCGAAGCACGACTAGGCGCGTTGTCGGGGCGCGATGGCGTTGCTGTGCAACTCGCCTGCGGATGGAAGAGCCTGACTCATGTGTCCACATCGGCGCGACATGATGCATCGCAATGTTTGACATCGGGTTCCCGGAACTTCTTCTGGTAAGCGTCGTCGCGTTGCTCGTGCTCGGACCGGAGCGGCTCCCGGAGGCCTTGCGCACGCTCGGGCTGTGGCTTGGTCGCATGCGCCGCAGCTTCAGCCGCGTGAAGGTGGAGATCGAACGCGAAATCGGCATGGACGAGATCCGCCGCCAGCTCCACAACGAAGCGATCATGGAGCAGATGAAGCAGATCGAGCAGGACGTGAGCGGCGTCTCCCAGGACATTCGTTCGGCGGTGGAGACGGCCGCGGAAGGCCCGACGGCGGATCAGGCCGTGGAGCCCGACGACCCGTCGCAGCCTCCGCCGGATCTGGCTGCGCCCGTGGTCGGACCGTCCTCCCCCGACGCCGCCCATGAGCGATGATCTTCCGCCTGGTGGGGCGGGGCAGGAGGAGCCGGGCGCCGGCAGGGAGCTGACCCCGGCAGACGCCGGCGCCGGCACCGAGGCGGAGGAGTCAAAGCACGACGCCCAGGTGGACGGCAACGAAATGCCGTTCCTCGATCACCTTGTCGAGCTTCGCCAGCGTCTGTTGCGCAGCGTCCTCGCCGTCGGCGTGCTGTTCCTGCCGGTCTATTACTTCGCCAACGACATCTACGAGTTTGTCGCGGCGCCCCTGATGGCGCATCTGCCGGCAGGGAACATGATCGCGACCGAGGTCGCCTCGCCGTTCCTCACGCCGTTCAAGCTCGCCGCTTTCACCTCCTTCTTCGCGGCCATCCCCTATCTGCTGCATCAGGCCTGGGGATTCGTCTCGCCGGGGCTGTATCTGCGCGAGAAGAAGTTTGCGCTGCCCCTGCTGATGTCGAGCATCCTGCTTTTCTATGCCGGCATGTCCTTCGCCTATTTCGCGGTCTTCCCCCTCGTCTTCCAGTTCTTCGTGGGCGTGACGCCGGAAGGGGTCACGATGATGACCGACATCAATCGCTACCTCGACTTCGTGCTGAAGATGTTCTTTGCCTTCGGCGTGGCGTTCGAAGTGCCCGTCGCGACCTTCCTGCTGGTGCTCTCGGGCCTCACGACGCCCGAGGCGATGGCGCGCAAGCGGCCCTTTGTGATCGTCGGCTGCTTCATCGTGGGCATGTTGCTGACGCCGCCCGATGTCATCTCGCAACTGCTCCTGGCGTTACCGACGTGGGTGCTGTTCGAGGCGGGGATCCTGCTCTCGCGCTTCGCGCAGCGCGAAGAGTAGGGGCGGGGCTCGTCCCCGCCCGTGTTGGGGCGTGCAGGAATGTGGCACGGGACGTTGTAGGGGCGACGCTTGTCGTCGCCCGTGTCGAGCTCGTGCAAGCCTTCGGGACGGGACGGGACAAGCCCGTCCCCTACGGGCCCTGTTCGCTGCAGTAGCGTGCCACGTCGGCGTGGGTTGCGAACCATACCCCGGGGTGGGAGCGGATGTGGCGGATGAGCTCCTCCAGCACCTGGATGCGGGATCGGTGGCCGATGATGTGCGGGTGCATGGTGAGCAGGAAGAGCCCTTCCTCGGCGTAGGCGCCGTCGAACTCGCGACGGAACACCTCCAGCACGCCTCCGGGGGGCGCGGAAGGCCGGAGCACGCCGAACCGGTCCATCGCCCAGTACGGGAAGTCGTCGCGGATCCACTCGACGGGGAGTTCCACGATCCCGGTCGGCTCGTTGTCCTCGAGCAGCTCGTACGGGTCGTCGTCCGCCATGAGCGAGGAGTCGTACAGCAGGCCCATCTCCCGGGTGATGGCGAGGGTGTGCCGGGAGAAGTCCCAGGACGGCGTGCGGATGCCGACGGGGCGCTGGCCGGAGATCTCCTCGAGCTTGTCGGCGGCCCGCATCTGGAGGTCGCGTTCGTCCTCGGGAGGGAGCGCCGAGTTCCGTTCATGAATCCACGAGTGGATGCCGATCTCGTGGCCGTCGCCGATCACCGCGCGCTGCTCGTCGGGGTGCAGCATCGCGGTCACCGCCGGCACGAAGAACGTGGCTGGCACGTCGTACCGCCGCAGCAGGCTCCGGATGCGGGGCACACCGACTCGGGCGCCGTACTCGCCCTGGCTGAGCTTGCCGGGCGAGCGTTCACCGTTGCGCAAGGTCAGGGTCTCATGGTCGGAGTCGAAGGAGAGCGCCACGGCGCAGCGGGCGCCGCCCGGCCACGCGGCCGGCTTGAGCGACCGGCCGGCACGGACCTTCTCGACGATCGGGCGCCAGCGCTCCTCCGGCCACGTCCAGGGGTCGGGCTGGGCAGGGTGGGAATCCGGGGATCGGCTCATGGAGTGTCCTGCTGCGGCGCGGTAGCGCGCGAACTTCGTTCGGGCTCGGTCGGCTCCTCGATCATGGCGTGGTCGACCCCCGGCCGCAATCGACTCCCTTCAGCGCTCGAGCAGGATCGTCACCGGTCCGTCGTTGGTCAGCGTCACCTGCATGCTGGCGCCGAACACTCCGGTGGAGACACGCGGCCAGCGCCGGCGCAGTTCGGCGACGTAGTGCTCGTACAGCGTCCGGGCACGGTCGGGTGGGGCAGCCCTGCCGAAGCCGGGCCGATTGCCCCGCGAGGTGTCGGCCGCGAGGGTGAACTGCGAAACGACGAGCAGGCTACCGGAGACGTCGACGACCGAGCGGTTCATCGGCTTGTCCGCGTCGGCGAATACCCGCAACGCGAGCGTCTTCTCCGCCAGGCGCGTGGCGCGCGTCGCGTCGTCATCGTCGAAGACGCCGAGCAGCACCAACAGTCCCTGGCCAATGCGCGCGACCTCGGAACCGTCGACGGTCACATGGGCGTCGCGCACACGTTGGCACAAGGCCCTCATCGGACCGCCCGCGCGATGTCCGCGAACCCGCGGCTGCAGGGTAGTTCCTGTCGATCGGGCCGGCGCATTACAATACTCCCCATGACGAAGAAGGCCGTTGCACTCATCTCGGGTGGCCTCGACTCCATGCTGGCGGCAAAGGTCGTCATGGAGCAGGGGGTCCAGGTCGAGGGACTGAATTTCTACACCGGTTTCTGTGTGGAAGGCCACACCCATGCCATCCGCAGGAAGGATCAGGCCAAGGAGAAGCGCAACAACGCTCTCTGGGTGGCGGAGCAGTTGGGCATCCCGCTGCACATCATCGACGTGTCGACGGAATACAAGGATGTCGTCCTCAATCCGAAGTACGGATACGGACAGCACCTCAATCCGTGCCTCGACTGCAAGATCTTCATGGTCAACAAGGCGCTCGCCTGGGGCTTCATGGAAGAGCAGGGGTTCGACTTCATCCTCACGGGGGAAGTGATCGGGCAGCGTCCGAAGTCCCAGCGCAAGGAGACGATGCCGATCATCGCGCGGGAATCGGGCGCGGACGACCTGTTGTTGCGCCCCCTCTGCGCGAAGAACCTGCCGCCGACACGACCGGAGCGCGACGGTTGGGTGAACCGCGAGGCCCTGTTCGGTTTCCACGGTCGTAACCGCAAGCCGCAGATGGCGCTGGCCGAAGCGTTCGGCTTCAAGGACTACGCGCAGCCCGCCGGGGGCTGCTGCTTCCTGACCGACGAGCGGTATTCGGCGAAGCTGGTGGACCTTTGGGAGGCGCGCGGCGAGCGCGACTACGAGCTCGACGACGTCATGCTGCTCAAGGTCGGGCGTCACATCCGCCCGGCCAGGCACTACAAGCTCATCGTCGGACGGGAGGAAGGCGAGAACCGGTTCCTCGAGGGCTACCGCAAGCGCTTCGTGCATCTGCGTACCTGCGACGTCGCGGGGCCCCTGGCACTGATCGACGGCGCGCCCGAGCGCCAGGACCTGGAGATGGCGGCCCGCGTGCTGGCCCGCTACAGCCAGGGACGTGACGCGGACCGGGTCGGCGTCAGCGTGCACCACACCGACGGGGTCGTGGAGCAGTTGCAGGTCGCGCCCCTCAAGGTCACCGAGTTGCCAGTCTCCTGGCATGTCTAGTGCCCGCAGCGAACTCGATGCCCGCGGGCTGTTGTGTCCGCTGCCGGTCATTCGCACCCAGGACAGGGTCCGCACGCTGTCACCCGGGGCCGTGCTGGACGTGCTCGCCACCGACCCGGGCGTTCTGCACGATATCCCCGCGTGGTGTCGCGTGCATGGACATCGGGTGCTGCTCGCCGAGCACGACGGGGAGGACATTCGCATTCGACTCGAAGTGTGCGAGACTTGATGCCCGTCGCGCTTGGCACAGCGTATGCACCGAAACGGTGCGTTCGCGGCGTCGGACGCACCGCCAAGTGGCGTGCATTTGGCGTGAATTGGCGTGAATGGACGCGGAGTCGGCGGCGAAGGGTGGTGAACGCCCATCATCGGCGCCCCGGATCGGTGTTTCTGCCCCTCGTTGGGCTGGCATCGAAATTGCTTTAACAGAAATCGGAAGTTGGACCGGACGCCCGATCGTGCGGCGGGCAGTGAAAGCTGTTTCGCCGGGCCGGGGCGCGCGGGCGCGCTCCGCACTACCGGGCGCAAACCGAATCGAAGCACGAAGAGCGGTTCCCGAGGAGAGAAGTGGAATGTCGGAAAACACGATACAGCTGATCAAGGATAACGAAGCCAAGTGGGTTGACCTGCGCTTTACCGACCCGCGCGGCAAGGAGCAGCACACCACCATTCCGGCGAACAGGGTCGACGAGGACATGTTCGCGGACGGCATCATGTTCGACGGTTCGTCCATCGCCGGATGGAAGTCGATCAACGAGTCGGACATGATGCTGCTGCCCGACGACACCACCCCGGTGGTGGACCCGTTCCGCGACGAGACCACCGTCAATCTGCGCTGCGACATCATCGAGCCGAGCACCATGCAGCCCTATGGCCGCGACCCCCGCTCGACGGCGAAGCTCGCGGAGAAATATCTCGCTTCCACCGGCATCGGCGACACGGCCTACTTCGGGCCGGAAGCCGAGTTCTTCGTGTTTGACGACGTGCGCTGGAAGGTCGGCATGGCCGGCGCGTCGTACGCGCTCTCCGCCGAGGAGGCGGCCTGGGAGTCGGACACCGAGTTCGAGGGCGGCAACCTCGGCCACCGGCCCGGGGTCAAGGGCGGCTACTTTCCCGTCCCGCCCGTCGACTCGGCGGTGGATCTGCGCAACGCCATGTGCAGCGCCATGCAGGCCATGGGTCTCGAAGTGGAGGTCCATCACCACGAGGTGGGCACCGCCTGCCAGGCCGAAATCGGCGTCCTGTTCAACACGTTGGTGCGCAAGGCCGACGAGCTGCAGATCTACAAGTACTGCGTGCACAACGTGGCCCACGCCTACGGCAAGACGGCCACCTTCATGCCCAAGCCGCTGGTCGGCGACAACGGCAACGGCATGCACGTGCACCAGTCGATCGCAATGAACGGCGAGAACGTGTTCTTCGGAGACGGCTATGCGGGCCTGTCCGACACCGCGCTGTACTACATCGGCGGCGTCATCAAGCACGCGCGGGCCATCAACGCGTTCGCCAACGCGACGACCAACTCCTACAAGCGGCTCGTCCCGGGCTTCGAGGCGCCCGTTCTGCTCGCCTATTCGGCGCGCAACCGTTCGGCATCCATCCGGATTCCGTACGTGCAGGGCGGCAACCCGATGGCCTACCGGGCAGAGGTCCGGTTCCCGGACGCCGCCGGCAACCCGTACCTGACCTTCGCCGCGATGCTGATGGCGGGCCTGGACGGGATCCAGAACCAGATCCACCCGGGCGATCCGTTCGACAAGGATCTTTACGATCTCGCTCCGGAGGAGCTCGTGGGCGTCCCGACGGTGTGTGCCTCGCTCGATGGCGCGCTCGAGGCGCTGGACTCCGACCGAGCCTTCCTCACCGCCGGCGGCGTCTTCAGCGACGACCAGATCGATGCCTACATCGCGCTCAAGGAGGAAGAGGTCGAGGTGCTGCGCATGGCGACCCACCCCGTCGAGTTCGAGATGTACTACTCCGTCTGACGCACACGAACGTCGCGGTCCTACAGGCCCAGACGCCGGAAGCGGTATCGGGGCCTGTGCGTTCCTGAGAGACTACCTTCCTGGTAGCGGAGGAGCTTGCGACATGCGTTATGCGGCCGTGGCCCTGGTGCTCGTGGCGGCAACGATGCCGGCGGCGGAGAACCGGGTATACAGGACCGCGGACGAGGATGGCTCCCCGGTGTTCTCGGACCGCGGCCGTGGCGAAGTCCTCGCTCCCGTGCGGATCAACACCTACCGGGCCGATGCGCCACCCGGTCCCGCCCTGGCCGATACGTCGGTGGGCGACATGGAAGCCAGGCCCGAGCCTTACGATACCGTTGCCGTTGTTTCCCCCGGACCGGGAGACACGATCCGAGCGAACGGCGGCGAGGTCCTCGTCGAGGTCCACGTTCGCCCCGCGCTCCGGCCAGGACACCGCCCGCTGCTGCTGCTCGACGGCGCCGCCGCCGGGGGTAACTGTGTGGAGCCCTCAGCCCGGGGAGCGCGAGGGGGGCCAGCCCCTCGCACGAGAGAGCCAGCGCGAGGGGGCCTACCCCCTCGCATGAAAGAGCCAGCGCGAGGGGGGTCCCGTCGCAAGGACCAGTCGCCGCTGATTGCCTGCACGCTGTCGGGAGTCCATCGCGGCCCGCACACCCTGCGAATCGAACTGGTGGACGGGGGTGACGCGGTCGTCGGAGGCACCGCTGCGACGACCTTTCACGTGCAGCGCGTGGCCCTGCGTCGCTGAGTTCCGCCCGACCGGAGGGCCGCGCGAGGGGCCTGCACATTGCTCCAGCCCCACGAATGCACTAACTTGGTGCGTCACAGGTCGGAGGTCCATGATGGGGCGCAGTGGAGGTGCGCCGGGGCAGGCGGAAGCGCATGGCTGATTGGACCGAAAATTGCATTCCCTGACTTTGTCCCTTGGTCGGTCAAGCGCCCGGAACAGTTCCGACGACACCATGGTCAACGCTCAAGATGTCCTCGATCAGCTTGCCACGGCCGTGGTGGTGCTCGACAACACGTTGCAGGTCACCTATCTGAACCAGGCCGCGGAGGCGTTCTTTGGCCAGTCGGCGCATCGCGTCATCGGACGCGAAGTGCGGCGGCTCTATATCGACCCGGCCGAGCAGGCGACGGTCCTGCGCAACACGCTCGAAACCGGGCAGCCTTTCACGAAGCGCGAGGCGGTACTGATCAGCAACGGCCAGCCGGAGCAGCGCGCGCACTATTCCGTGGAGCGCCTTGGCGGCAACTCCCTGTTGATCGAGATCGAACCCCTCGACCGGTTCCTTCGGATCAACCGCGACGATCAGCATGTGGCCCTGCAGGAGACCACCCGCGAACTGGTGCGCGGTCTCGCCCACGAGATCAAGAACCCGCTTGGGGGGATCCGCGGCGCGGCGCAACTGCTCGACCGGGAACTCGATTCGGAGCGGCAGCGGGAGTACACGCGTGTCGTCATCGATGAGGCCGACCGCCTCAAGAACCTGGTCGACCGCATGCTGGGCTCGAGTGAGCGCCCGCGCTTCGAGTCGATCAACGTACATCGCGTCCTGGAACGGGTGGCCCAGCTGATCGACGCGGAGGAACCGGGGCGGATCGCCTTCCGGCGTGACTACGATCTCGGGCTGCCGGAGCTCGAGGGGGATTTCGGCAAACTGGTGCAGGCGTGCCTCAATATCATGCGCAACGCGCAAGAGGCGCTCGTCGATACGCCGAGCCCATGCATCGAACTCACCACGCGCGCGGTGCGGCAGTTCACGATCGGACAGCATCGGCATCGGGTCGTGGTCCGCGTGGACATCGTGGACAACGGGCCGGGCATTCCCGCGGATATCGCCGACCGGATCTACTACCCGATGATCAGCGGACGCCCGGAGGGTACCGGGCTCGGGCTCTCCATCACGCAGAACATCGTCGGGCAGCACAACGGCGTGCTGGAGTGCGACAGCACGCCGGGACGCACCGTCTTCTCCCTGTACATACCGTTGGAGCAACCGAAGAGTGGGTGAATCGCAAAGCGGACCGCTGTCGAGCGTCTGGGTGGTCGACGACGACCGGTCCATTCGGTGGGTCTTCGAACGTGCCCTGCTGCAGGCGGGGTTCGCGGCGCGTGCGTTCGAGCGGGGCGACGTCGCGCTCGAGCACCTTGCGATCGAGCAGCCGGACGTGATCGTCAGCGACATCAGGATGCCGGGCGCCGATGGCCTGGAACTGCTGGCGGCAGTGCAGGAGAGCTACCCCACCGTCCCGGTCATCGTGATGACGGCGCACTCCGACCTCGAGAGTGCTGTCAACTCATACCAGGGCGGGGCCTTCGAGTACCTGCCGAAGCCCTTCGACATCGACGAGGCCATCGCGACGGTGCGACGCGCCGTCGCCCACCGCCGCGAACTGGCGCTGCCACGCAGTGAGCCCTCGCGGCATCCGGTGACGGAGATCATCGGTCAGGCCCCGGCCATGCAGGAGGTGTTCCGAGCCATCGGCCGGCTGGCCCACTCCAACATCACGGTGTTGATCAACGGGGAGTCGGGAACCGGCAAGGAGCTCGTCGCGAACGCGCTGCACCGGCACAGTCAACGCGCATCGGCGCCGATGATCGCGCTCAACATGGCGGCCATCCCGAGGGATCTCATCGAGTCGGAACTCTTCGGCCACGAAAAGGGTGCCTTCACGGGAGCGGACCGCCAGCGCATCGGACGCTTCGAGCAGGCGGACGGCGGGACGCTGTTCCTCGACGAAATCGGCGATATGCCGGCGGACACGCAGACGCGGCTCCTGCGCGTACTCGCGGATGGAGAGTTCTACCGGGTCGGGGGCCGAACGACCGTGAAGGTCGACGTACGCATCATCGCCGCCACACACCAGGACATGGAGGCGCTGGTGGCCAACGGGGCGTTTCGGGAGGACCTCTATCATCGCCTGAACGTCATCCGCGTACACCTCCCCCGCCTCGCGGACCGGCGGCAGGACATCGCCACGCTCACGGAGCACTTTCTGGATGCGGCCGCCAGCGAACTCGGCGGGGAGCCGAAGAAACTCCTGCCCGAGACCGCGGCCTTCCTGGAGACGCTCCCATGGCCCGGGAACGTGCGCCAGCTGGAAAACACGTGCCGATGGCTGACGGTGATGGCCCCCGGCCGAGAGATTCTCATCGACGATCTGCCGCCCGAGTTGCGCCAGGAGACACCGTTGGGCGCCGGCGATTCGGGCTGGGAGGCGCTGCTGCGCGTGTGGGCGCGGGAACGGCTGGCCGGAGGCGAGCAGGGCATCCTCACGACGGCTTTGCCGACCTTCGAGCGGGTCATGATCGAGGCGGCGCTGGAACGGACGGGCGGCCGCAAGCGCGATGCCGCCGTGCTGCTCGGCTGGGGCCGCAACACGCTGACGCGCAAGCTCGCGGAGCTGGACTGACCACACGCTTACCACACGCCTGGTGCAGGCCTTGCCGCGGGGTCGGTCCTGCTACACTCCCGCAGCTCGCCCGACCCTCCCGCGAGAGGGCCGCATGGCTGTCGCGCGGAGAGAAACGGAAAAGGTGCCTTCCCGTGCGGCACAGGGATGTGCCGCCAAGTTCATTGGCGTAAGCCATATTGAACTTGCGAGCAAAACGAAACCGCGCTCTTGTTTGCGCGGCCGAACAAGTTCAGGGATGAATTTGCTCAGGGGTTTCCTGGCAGCGGCACACTGGGGACGGGGCCATGGCCATCCGCTTCGGCGCGCTCGGCGCCGCCAACATCACGCCGCGGGCGCTGCTCGCGCCCTGCCACGACGAGCCGCGGGCCGCGGTACGGTGCGTGGCCGCGCGCGATCGCAAGCGTGCGGAAGGCTTCGCGCGGTGGCACCGCATCCCGGTGGTCCACGACACGTATCGGCAAGTAGTGCAAGACGAACACGTCGAGGCTGTCTACAACCCGCTGCCGATCGCCTTGCACCGGGAGTGGACCCTGGAGGCGCTCGCCGCCGGCAAGCACGTACTCTGCGAGAAGTCCTTCGCCTGCAACGCGCAGGAAGCGGAAGAGATGGCCCGTGCTGCGGCGGACAGCGGTCTTGTCCTCATGGACGCGTTCCACTACCGGTACCACCCGGTATTCCTGCGTGCCAGGGAAGTCGTGGACGACGGTCTGCTCGGTACGATTCACACGGTGGAAGCGGCGTTCCACGGCCCGGTGGTCGATCCGCGGGACATCCGCAACAACTACGAGACCGGCGGCGGAGTGACCATGGACCTCGGCTGCTACCCCATCTCCTGGGCGCGTCACATCACGGGCGAGGAACCGGAGCGGGTCGAAGCCACGGCGGAGACCGGGCCGCCGAACGTCGACGTCCGGCTCGAGGCCCGGTTGCATTTTCCGAGCGGGATCGTGGCCACGGTCTCCGGGGACATGCGCGACGGCGTCGCCTGGCGGATGGATCTCACGGTGACGGGCGACCGGGGCACGATGCACGTGGTCAATCCGCTCGTGCCCCAGGCAGGGCACATGATCCAACTCGAGATAGACGGGCGCACGCGGTTCGAGACGCGTGACCGCCGACCGAGCTACGCATACCAGCTCGACGCATTTCTCGACGCGGTGGAGGAGGGCAAGCCGATCCTCACGGGACCGGACGACGCCGTCTGCCAGATGCGCACCATCGATCGGTGCTACGAGGCCGCGGGGCTGCCGATCCGGGGGCTGGACCTCGGCTGATGAGCCGGGGGGCGCTCTCATCCGTGACGTGCCACGCGGTCCGGCGCGTCGCTGGCGCTACGCGCCGAAGGCGCGGCTGACATGCAGGCATACATAGCGCGCCGCTTGTTGGCGCTCATCCCGACGCTCCTCGTCGCGAGCCTGATCGTGTTCATCTCGATGCGTCTCATCCCGGGAGATGTCATCGACCTGATGCTCGCGCAGAATGACATCGTGACGGGTCAGGACAGGGCGAAGATCGAGGCGGCGCTCGGTCTCGACCGGCCGATGTACGTGCAGTATTTCCTTTGGATCTGGGGCGCGCTGCAGGGCGATCTCGGCAGGTCGCTGTGGCAGAACGTGCCCGTCGCGGAGCAGCTGCTGGCAACGCTGCCGATCACCTTCGAACTCGGCTTTCTCGCGCTGATCGTGGCGCTGACGGTGGCCCTGCCGATCGGCATCTACTCGGCGATGCGTCAGGACACCGCCGGGGACTACGTGGCGCGCTCCTTCTCGCTCCTCATGCTGGCGGTCCCCGGCTTCTGGCTCGGTACGCTCGTGATGGTGTTTCCGTCGGTTTGGTGGCGCTGGGCGCCGGCTCTCGAGTACACGCCGTTCTTCGAGGACCCGTTGGCCAACCTCTCGCACATGATCGTTCCGGCGATCCTGCTCGGACTCTCCATGTCGGCGGTGACCATGCGCATGACGCGGACGATGATGCTCGAGGTGCTGCGCCAGGACTACATCCGCACGGCACGCGCCAAGGGCGTGACGGAACCGTTGGTCATCGTGCGTCACGCACTGCGCAACGGCCTGATCCCGGTGGTGACGCTCATCGGTCTGCAGGCGCCGCTGCTGATCGGCGGGGCGGTAATCTTCGAGCAGATCTTCGTGGTGCCGGGGATGGGGCTGCTGCTGCTCGAAGCGGTGTTCCAGCGCGACTATCCGGTGATCTCCGGGGTCTTCCTCGTGGTGGGCGTCGGCGTGCTCTTCATCAATCTGCTGGTGGACATCAGCTACGGCTGGCTCGATCCCAAGGTGCGGCACCAATGAGCGAAGCGGCGGTGGTCCCGGGCCTCGTCGGCGCGCAGCAGCCGCCGCGCCGGCTGGGGGCGCTCGGCACCTCTCTCGGCCGCCTGGCGCGGGAGAAGCCGCTCGGTGCGGTGGGCGGCGTCGTGTTCCTGGCCTTCCTGCTGTGCGGCATCTTTGCGGACGTGCTGGCCCCCTACGGCGTGAACGAGACGAACCTGGCGGTGCGGCTGCAGCCGCCGTCGTTCGACTTTCCGCTCGGCACGGACCACCTCGGACGCGACGTCCTGTCTCGCATCCTGATGGGCGCGCAACTCTCGATGATCGTCAGTTTCATGGCGGCCGGCATCGCGACCGTCGTGTCTCTCGCGATCGGATTGGTCTCCGGCTATTTCGGGGGCAAGACGGACATGGTCATACAGCGTGGAGTAGACGCCTGGATGACCTTCCCCGATCTGGTCCTCCTGATCGTCGTCGTCTCGGTGGTGGGCCCGGGAATCCCGCAGATCGTGGTCGTGCTCGGCCTCCTGTACGGGATCGCAGGTTCCCGGATCGTCCGCGGCGCTGTCGTGTCCGTGAAGCAAGACATGTACATCCATGCCGCCCGGTCCACCGGTGCCGGCACCCTGCACATCCTGCGGCGCCACATTGTCCCGAACGTGATGCCGGTGGTCATCGTGCTGTTCACGACCCGCATCGGCGCGGTGATCCTGACCGAAGCGGGACTCTCCTTTCTCGGTCTCGGCGTGCCGCCGCCGGCCCCGACCTGGGGCAGCATGTTGAGCGGGACCGGACGCACGTACATGTATCTCGGTCCGTGGCTGGCCCTGGCGCCGGGGCTCTGCCTGACGATCGTCGTCTACGCCATCAACGTCTACGGGGACGCGCTGCGGGACCTGCTGGACCCGCGCATGCGAGGCAGCCAATAGGGGCGGGCGTTTGCACAATTACCTGAACTCTGTTCCACGCCGCCGCGGAAGCGGTTGGCCCCGGTCGTCCGGGACCGGTCGAGCGCTCGTCTGCGTGGGCCTCGCGTGGTGCCTCGGGTGGGGCCTCGCGTGGAGCATGGTGGCGCTTGCGGAGAACGGGGCTCCGCAAGCGGAAGATCCGCAGTATGGCGGTGTCCTGAACGTCGGCACCGTCTACGTCACGCTGTCCGCACTCTCCTGGGACCCGGTGGACTGGGCCTGGAAGAGCAACCACGACTACGGCCTGGTGCGGGAACAGCTGTTCGCGGGCGATCTGGACAAGAGCCTGCACAAGGGCGGCCACTATCCGTTCGTCGCGGAGGCGTACCTGCCGAGCGACGTGCTGCGGGGCGAACTCGCCGAGCGCTGGGAGTGGGAGGACGCGCACACCCTCGTCGTGCACCTGCGTCCGGGCGTGCGGTTCACCGGCAAGCCGGGCGTGATGGAGCCGCGTGAGCTGACGGCGGCGGATGTCGTCTACACCTTCAACCTCGTCAACAACAGCCCGAAGAAGGCGCAGTCCGACTACTGGGGCTATATCGACGCCGTCGAGGCTCGGGACGAGCGCACCGTCGTCTTCCGCTTCAACCGGTTCAACGCCGAGTGGCCCTACCGGTTCGGCTACGGCTACCAGTCGTCGATCGTGCCGCGGGAGATGGCCGACGTCGACCGCAAGGACTGGCGCAACGTGGTCGGGACGGGTCCCTTCCTGCTCGAGCGATACCTCCACGGCAACTCGCACACCTACGTCCGCAACCCGGACTACTGGGATCGCGAGACCCTCGGCGGCAAGTCCTGGCCGATCCCCTTCGTGGATGCGGTCAAGTACCGGATCATCAAGGACGAGGCGACCTACCTCACCGCGATCCGCACCGGCAAGATCGACATCCTGGAAGCCATCCGCTGGATCGCGGTCGACCACCTGAAGGAGACGACGCCCGAACTGCGCTGGTCGAAGTGGCTGGCCACCGCCGGCAACTTCGTGGCGCTTCGCATGGACATGCCGCCGTTCGACGACTTGCGGGTGCGGCGCGCGCTCAACCTCGCCGTCAACCAGCAGGAGATCACGGAACTGTTCTACGGCGGCCACGCGGAGACGATGGCCTACCCGCAGCATCCGGGCTTCGGCGACTACTTCCAGCCCCTCGAGGAGATGCCCGCGTCCGTGCAGGAGCTGTTCGAGTACCGGCCGGACAAGGCGCGCGCGCTGCTCGACGAGGCCGGCGTGCCGGAAGGATTCACGTTCAAGGTGCAGGTCTGTACCTGTGCGGCGAGCAACATGGACCTGGTCCCGCTGCTCGACTCCTACCTCGCGAAGGTGGGCGTGCGGATGGTCATCGAGCCCATGGAGTACGCGTCCTTCCTGTCGATGATGACGACGCTCAACCACGGTCCGGGCTACTTCATGAACAATGGGCACACCAACCCGACGACGTCGATCCGGAAGTTCATCACGGGGCACAAGTGGAACCCGGCGCTCTATTCCTCCGAGGAGTTCGACACCGCCATCGACACGCTCATGGCGACGCGCGACGAAGGCGAGCGCGTCGCCATGACCCGGGAGCTGACCGTCAGGCTGCTCGAAGAAGCGCCGTCCATCTGGCTGCCCACCGTCTACAACTACACCGCGTGGTGGCCCTGGGTGAAGAACTACGGCGGGGAGTTGCGCGCCGGGGCGGTCCGCCCGGGCCCGATCTACGCGCGCATCTGGATCGACCGGGAGCTCAAGCGGGAGATGGGGTTCGAGTGAGTCCTGCGCTGCTCGACATCGAGGACCTGTCGGTCTCGTTCCGCACGGATCGGGGCATCGTGCGCGCGGTGCAGGGGGTCACTCTGCACGTCCGTGCGGGCGAGACCCTCGCCATCGTCGGGGAGAGCGGCTCCGGCAAGAGCGTCACGGCGCTGTCCATCCTGCGCCTGCTCGGTGATGCGGGTTCCATCGACAGCGGACGCATCGTCTTCGACGGCGAGAACCTGCTGGAGTTGAGCGAGGACGCCATGCGCCAGATCCGCGGGGATCGGATCGCCATGATCTTCCAGGAGCCGATGTCGTCGCTGAACCCGGTGCTGACCATCGGCAAGCAGGTGGCGGAGCCTATCCGGCTGCACCGCGGCACCTCCTGGAAGAAGGCGTACGCGCGGGCGGCGGAGCTGCTCGAGCGGGTGCGCATTCCGGACGCCGAGGGTCGGCTCGAGGACTATCCGCATCACTTTTCCGGCGGCATGCGTCAACGCGTGATGATCGCGATGGCGCTGGCCTGTCGGCCACGGCTCATCATCGCGGACGAACCGACCACGGCCCTTGACGTGACCGTGCAGGCGCAGATTCTCGAGCTGCTGAAGGAACTGACCCGCGAAGCGGACTCCGCGCTGATCCTGATTACCCACGATCTCGGCGTGGTGGCGCGGTACGCCGATCGAGTCGCCGTGATGTACGCGGGACGCATCGTCGAAACGGCGTCGGCGCGGACCCTCTATGCGCAGCCTGCCCATCCCTATACCGAGGGCCTGATGGCGTCGATTCCCGGCATCGAGGGAGAGATCGGGGCGCGCCTGCGGACCATCGAGGGACAGCCGCCGGATCTGGCGCACCTGCCGCGCGGCTGTCCGTTCGCCCCGCGCTGTCGTTTCGCCGCGGACGCCTGCACCGTGTCGCCGCCGTCGCTGGAGTCCGTGGGCGAGGACCACTACCGGGCGTGCTACCGCGATGGCTGAAGCGCTGCAAGCCCCGGGCGAGAACCTGTTGCGCGTGGAAGGACTCAAGGTGCACTTTCCGGTGACCGAGGGCGTCGTCGTGCAGAAACACGTCGGTTCCGTGAAAGCGGTGGACGGTGTGTCCTTCGAACTGCGACGCGGCGAGACCTTCGGTCTGGTGGGGGAAAGCGGCTGCGGGAAGTCCACCACGGCGCTCGCCGTGCTGCGGATGCTCACGCCCACGGAAGGACGCATCGTCTTCGAGGGCCGGGACGTCACCCACCTGAGTCCCGCGCAGATGCGGCCGATTCGGCGGCGCATGCAGATGGTCTACCAGGATCCGTTCGGGTCACTGAACCCCCGGATGAAGGTTGGGAACATCGTGGGTGAGCCGCTGGTCGTGCACGGTCTCGCCAGGGACCGCCGGGCGTACCGGGCGCGCGTGGCGGAGCTGATGGACCTCGTCGGGCTCCTGCCGGACATGGCCGACCGCTATCCCCATGAGTTCTCGGGCGGTCAGCGCCAGCGCATCGGGATCGCGCGGGCGTTGGCGCTGGAACCCAGCCTGCTGATCTGCGACGAACCGGTCTCGGCACTCGATGTCTCGATCCAGGCGCAGGTCGTCAACCTGTTGATGGACCTGCAGGAGCGGCTCGGGTTGACGTATCTGTTCATCGCCCACGACCTCTCGGTGGTCCGGCATATCAGCGACCGCATCGGCGTCATGTACCTCGGCAGGATCGTCGAGATCGCGACCCGGGACGCCCTGTTCGCGGCCCCGATGCATCCGTACACGCAGGCCCTGCTGGCGGCCGTGCCGGTGCCGGATCCCGCGCTCGAGGCGACGCGCCCCCACCAACTGATCGCGGGTGAGGTGCCGAGCGTGCGCAACCCGCCACCGGGTTGCGGATTTCATCCGCGATGTCCGAGGGCGATGGAGCGGTGCTTGGTGGACCGTCCAGGACTCGAGTCGCGAGGTGGCACCGAGGTCGCGTGCCATCTGTACGGAGAGGAGGGGCAATCGGTTGATTCGGTGCGGGCGTCGTAGGGGCGATGCCCGTCGTGGCCCGTGTCGAGGTTGTGCAAGTCCCTGGCGACGGGACGGGACAAGCCCGTCCCCTACGGGCCGTGCCGGGGGGGGCACCGGCTGACGGGCACGGAAGTCGTGCGGCTGCAAGCCCTGCGTCCGGTCAGACCGCGTCTGACACGCCGCGCACGAAGAGAGGCTCGATCCCGAGGTCCTCGATGTCCTCCTGCATCACGGCCTCCGCCGGAGACTCCGGCACCGTGTTGGCCGCTTCCAGGGTGGGTCGCAGCAGGGTGGTGTCGCTCGACGTGTTGAGGAAGACGCCTGGCCGGGAGAGCACGAAGTGGACCGCTCGTTGCAGGGCGTCGCTGTCGCGGATAGGTCGATACCAGCTGTGCCGCGGTCCCTCGTCGGACTCGGTCCAACGCCGCTGCGCGACGCTCTTGATGGTCTGAAAAGCGACCCCACGATCGCGGCAGGTCGCGTGCAGTTGCTCGAAGTCGCGGGCGTATTGCGGCTGCGCGAGCATGGCGAAGTTGCAGGGCGCCAGCACGGAGTCGAAGGGGAATTGCCGCAGGCTCTCGAGGTGCATGGCCGGTGCGAACGTCCCGTGTCCGGTGACGCCGATGCAACGCACGAGCCCCGCGTCCCGCGCGGCGACCAGCCCTTCGAGCGCGCCACCGGGCCCCAGTGCAGCCTTCTGGTCCTCGGGTTCCACCAGGTTGTGTAGCTGGATCAGGTCGATCCGCTCGACGCCCAGGCGTTCGAGCGAGCGCTCGAGGCTTGCGCGTGCCCCCTTGGCGTCGCGGTCGCCCGTCTTGGTGGCCAGGAAGAATCCCTGCCGGCGGGTTCTCATCCAGGGAGCGATGCGCAGTTCGGAGTCGCCGTAACGCGCCGCGGTATCGATGTGGTTGACGCCGAACTCGAGGAGGGTGTCCAGCACGGCATCGGCCCTCTCCTGGCGCATGCCGCCCAGCGCCGCGGCGCCGAAGATGGTGCGGGTACTCTCGTGGCCTGTGTTGCCGAAGGGAATGCGTTCGATCATCGCGCTGCCTGGTGAGGTGCGGGCGCGATGGTACACCTGCTCCGGGTATGGAGTGGCGCCGCGGGGAGGGTCGTGGGTCGTGTCACCAGGTAACTCGCGACTGCCAGCAACGTTGCGCCGACTCCGACGGGCACCATCCAGCCGTCGTTTCCCACGGCGACGATAGTCGCCGCGACGGCCATGCCGCTCACGGCGAGGACCTTCGCCCTGGCGGAGAGGGCACGACTGCGTTGCCAGGCCGTCAGCGGCGGGCCGAACCGCGGGTGCGCCAGCAGCCTCGCGGCGAGGGTCGGCGATCCACGCGTGAAGCAGGCGAGGGCCAGGATCAGGAAGCAGGTCGTCGGCAGGAGCGGAACGAGGGCGCCTATCGTGCCGATTCCCACGAACGCCCAGCCAGCGACGCGGTAGGCGCGCCTGGCATGTGCGTTGCCGGGTGTCGGGCCTTCTGACATAGACGCTCGGTATCGGTCGTGCCGGCGGACTTGCGGGAGCGACGGCTCGGTTGGGGGGGAGGGGGGGAACCTCGCACCGAACCGCCGTCCCGCAATGGCCAAACTCTATCCGGCGGCCTGCGCAGACCCGTCGACCCCGATCCCGAGGTGCCTCGCAACGCCGTCTGCGTACGCGGGGTCCGCGGTCCCGAAGTGTGCCAACTGCCGTCGGACGATGTTCTCGGGTACGCCCTGCATGGCGGCGGCGATGTTGCCGAACAGGCGCTCGCGCTGCGGGTCATCGAACAGTCGGAACAGGTCGCCTGCCTGGCTGTAGTCATCGTTGCCCTGACGGTGGTCGTACCGGTCCGCGTCGCCGGAGATCCTGAGCGGTGGCTCCGTATAGTCCCGCGTTTCGCCGGGACCCCCGAGGCCGTTCGGTTCGTAGTACGCATCCGGATTGCCGGTGTCGTTCGCGAAGAAGCGCATGGCGCCGTCCTTGTGGTAGTGACGCACCGGGCACCTGGGCGCGTTCACGGGGAGCGCCTCGTAGTGGGTGCCGATCCGGTAGCGGTGTGCATCGGCGTAGGCGAAGATCCGCGCCTGCAACACCTTGTCGGGCGAGAAGCCGATGCCGGGGACGACGTTGGAGGGGCTGAACGCCGCCTGCTCGATCTCGGCGAAGTAGTTGTCGGGGTTGCGGTTGAGTTCCAGGACGCCCGCCTCGATCAGTGGGTAGTCCGCGTGCGGCCAGACCTTGGTCAGGTCGAAGGGGTTGAGCGGTGCGGCCTGGGCCTCGGCCTCCGGCATGATCTGCACGTGCACCGTCCAGCGCGGGAAGTCTCCCCGGTCGATGGCGCCGAACAGATCCTCCTGGTAGGTCTCCCGGCTGGCGCCGATCGCCCTGGCGGACTCGGCGTTGGTCAGGGTCCGGTGTCCCTGCTGCGTCTTGAGGTGGAACTTCACCCAGAAGCGTTCTCCGTCGGCGTTCCAGAAGCTGAAGGTGTGGCTCCCGTAGCCGTTCATGAATCGCGGGCTCACCGGGATACCGCGGTCCGACATCAGGATCGTGATCTGGTGCAGGCTCTCGGGGCTCCGGGACCAGAAGTCCCACATGGCCGTCGGCGAGCGCAGGTTGGTGCGCGGATGGCGTTTCTGCGTGCGGATGAAGTCCGGGAACTTGAGCGGGTCGCGGATGAAGAAGACCGGCGTGTTGTTGCCCACGAGATCCCAGTTGCCCTCGTCCGTGTAGAACTTGACCGCGAAACCCCGGACATCGCGCTCCGCGTCCGCCGCGCCGAGTTCGCCCGCCACCGTGGAGAAGCGCGTCAGTACGGGCGTCTGCTTGTCGAGTTCGGAGAAGAGGCTGGCGCGCGTGTACCGCGCGATGTCATGGGTCACGGTGAAGGTACCGTGCGCGCCCCATCCCTTCGCGTGTACGACCCGCTCCGGAATCCGCTCCCGGTTCTGGTGCGCCAGCTTCTCGATGAGGTGGTAGTCCTGCAGGAGCAGCGGCCCGCGCGGTCCTGCGGTCAGGCTGTTCTGGTTGTCGGCGACGGGATTGCCGCCGCTGGTCGTCATGGTCTGCATGGTTCGATCCGACATCGTGTTTCCCTGTCTGAACGCCCCGGTTGGGATTGGGGACGTTTATGCCCGATGCCGGCGAACTATGGAAATCAAATGTTTCTAATGGGTCGATAGGTTTTTCTTATACTTCTTCTCAGGCAAGGGGCGGACCGACTTCGGGGCAGCGTCCCGCAAGGCGTCGGCGAGTGCGGGGAGGTGTTCCGCCTGCGGATGACTCGGGCGCCAGACCAGGCCTACCTCGCGCGCGGCTGGCTCGGCGAGTGCCAGGAGCCGGACGCTCCCTTGCGCGTCCATGGCATCGGTGGCCATGGCCGGCAGCAGCGTGCAGCCGACCGCGTTGCCGACGAGTTGCTTGAGCGTCTCGAGGCTGGTCGCGGTCACGTCCGCGCCACCGCGCTGCCGCCGGGCGACCAGGCCGCAGACCGCCAATGCCTGGTCGCGCAGGCAGTGGCCGTCGGTCAGCAGGAGCAGTTCGTCGATCGGGATGTCCGCCACGGCGACGGACTGCCGTTCGGCCAGGGGACTGTCCCGGTGGCAGGCGAACAGGAACGGTTCCTCGAAGACGGGAACGCCAGCCAGATCGTGGCCCGGCAATGGCAGGGCCAGGAGCGCTGCATCCAGCGTGTTGGCCTCAAGGCGCTCGAGGAGCTCGTCGGTCATCTGTTCCTGCACGATCAGTTCGAGCTCCGGAAACGCCTCGCGTGCCGCCGGAATGGCCCAGGGCAGC
Organism: Candidatus Azotimanducaceae bacterium; assembly: GCA_965206615.1. Classification (GTDB taxonomy): domain Bacteria; phylum Pseudomonadota; class Gammaproteobacteria; order Pseudomonadales; family Azotimanducaceae; genus VXNE01. The sequence goes on along the minus strand of CBDBKI010000005.1, from coordinate 3,202,624 downwards.
AGGTACGGTGCGAGGGTGGGTATCACGCCAAGGCGATGCGGGCCCGCCAGGGGGGCGGCGAGTGCCCGGGCGATGGTACGCAGGCCATCGGCCTCGTCGAGTACGCGCCGCGCCTGCGCCGCGACCCGTTGGCCGGCCCCCGTGAGCGAGACCCGCTTGTTGGTTCGCTCCACGAGCTGCACGCCGAGGCTCTCCTCGAGCTTGCGCAGTTGCATCGAGAGCGTGGGCTGGCTGACGTGGCAGGCTTCGGCCGCACGTCCGAAGTGGCCCTCGTTGGCGATAGCGACGAGGTACTGGAGTTCTCGAAGGGTCATGGGGGTAACGATAGGACATATCGATGGTGGAAGACCAGTCCTCCGGTGATGTGCCTGGTTGACCGCGCCGGGCCGCGAACTATATGGTGTGTGTGAATCATTGTGTGGAGAGTGACACCCTTGGCAACCAACCTGGCCATAGATCAGGATCTGCTGGCCAGAGCGCTGCAGATCGGTGGCGAGAAAACGAAAAAGGCGACGGTGAACAAGGCGCTGCGGGAGTTCGTGGCCCGGCGGGAGCAGCAGGGGCTTCTGGAACTGTTTGGGACGCTCGACTGGGACGAGTCGTACGACTACAAGCGCGAACGCAGTCGTTCGTGACGCTGTTTGTCGACACCAGCGTGTGGTCGCTGGCTTTTCGCAGGGACTCGGCCCCGGAAGGAGCGGAAGTGGCGCGACTGCGGGAGGCTCTGGTCGGGGGAGAGCCTGTCCACACTACCGGCGTCGTGCTCCAGGAGTTGTTGCAGGGGCACAGGGGACCCAGGGCCCGAACGCGGATCCTGGATCGTTTCGGCGCGCTGCCGATGATCGCTCCGTCGCGCGAGGACCACGTCGAGGCCGCGGAGCTGCGCAATCGCTGCCGTCGCCACGGCGTTCAGATCGGAACGATCGATGTGCTTCTCGCCCAACTCTGTATCCGGTACGACCTGGTCATGCTCTCTGCGGACCTCGATTTTGGCGGTGTCGCGAGGTGGACATCGCTTCGGCTTTGGCCTGCCACCGGGGCGGCGCTGCACTGAGAACCGGCAGCCCGCGCGCCGGAGGTCCTGCGGCTGGAACGTTTTGGCGACAGGCCGCGGGTTGCCAGGAGTTTTCACCCCGGGTTCCGGCGCGCTGACGGGCAGGGAACAGACTCCGTCCCGTGCCGAATTCGTGCACGGTCCCGGGAACGCATGCATGGTGCCGGCGCGGGCTGTAGGGGACGCGCCCTTGTGGCGTCCCGTTTTGAAGTCGTGCACGACTGCGACACGGGCGACGACAAGCGTCGCCCCTACGAGTCCCGTGCGCAAGGACCGGGGGGCGAGTCCTCGATCCGGTAGCGGGCGATCTGTTCGGGGCTCTGGTTGACGTCACGCGGCATGGGATCGGTCTCGTGGAGGGGCCCAGTGAACCTGCCGGTCAACTCCAGCGTCGTGAACGATGCTCATCGGGAACTGGCCGTCCACGGATCGACGGTTGTTACGCCGGTGTTGCGGAACTCGCCGGTGTTTCGCGTCACGACGACGAGACTGCGCGAAGCGGCGGCGGCCGCGAGGAAGGCATCCGGGACGTGGTCGTCGAGCGGCTCGCCGCGGCGGCGCTTGTGCTCCATGAGCCGCGCGCACGCCCGGGCGTCGTCCAGGGACCAGTCGACGATCCGGTCCTCGAACAGTTCGTCGAGGAGATCGTGGAATCGGGTGGCAAGGTTCTCCCGGCGCCGGCCCGGGGACAGACGACCGATGCCGTCGAGGATTTCCCAGACGGTGACGGAGGCAAGGCCGATGCCCTCGCGCTCGATGGCGTCCAGGAAAGCGGCGACCCGCGGCTCCGGGCGCGGGCGCATCATCTCCGAGACGACGTTCGTATCGATCAACCAGGCAACCTGGGCAGTCATTCGCCGTCCTCTTGGGCGAACGACAGTGGCCTGTAGCCGCAACGCGCCGGGGTCGGCAGCTCGACGCCGTGCCGCTCTCCGAAGTGGCGCGCGAAGGCTTCGGACGGCTTGGGGCGATGCTCGGTCTTGGTGCGCTTCTCGTGGATCAGGCGGCGCACGAACTCTTCCATGGACACCCCGACATGGCGGGCCTCGCGCCTCAGCCACGACTTGTCGGCGGGATCGATGTCCCGGACGGTGAGACTTGTGCTCATGGCGGTGCCTCCTGTTGAGCGGGCAGCGGATCTGCCGGGCCCGCGCGACTGCAAATTATGCTATCAGGCGGCGCAGGTCAAAGCTCGCTGCGTACAAGGTTGGCGAACGGCCCCGGAAGGAGCGGAAGTGGCGCGACTGCGGGAGGCCCTGGTCGGGGGCGGGCCTGTCCACACGACCGGCGTCGTGCTCCAGGAGTTGTTGCAGGGGCACAGGGGACCCAGGGCCCGAACGCGGATCCTGGATCGTTTCGGCGCGCTGCCGATGATCGCTCCGTCGTGCGAGGACCACATCGAGGCCGCGGAGCTGCGCAATCGTTGCCGGCGCCACGGCGTTCAGGTCGGAACGATCGATGCGCTTCTCGCCCAACGCTGTATCCGGTACGACCTGGTCATGCTCTCCGCGGACCTCGACTTTGGCGGTGTCGCGAAGTGGACAACGCTGCGGCTTTGGCCCGCCACTGGCGCGGCGCCGCACTGAGAACCGGCAGCCCTCGCGCCGGGGGTCCTGCGGCCGGAGCGTTTTGCGACAGGCCGCGGGTTGCCAGCAGTTCACCCCGGGTTCCGGCCCGCTGGCGCGCGGGAACAGACTACGTTCCGTGCCGAATTCGTGCACGGTCCCGGGAACGCATGCATGGTCCGGGCGCGGGCTGTCAGAGCGAGCGCACCGCCGGTCAGATTCGCGCGTGGTGCGCGCCAGCCCGACCAAGTAGTCCAGGCCGCGCTCCTCGCACCGGCTCATGAGCGCCGCGCGGCAGAACCCCGAGTCGCCGCGGATGACGATGCGCGTGCTGGGCCACGCACGGCGCAGTTGTCCGACGATCTGCGCCAGGTCCGCGATGGCGCCCGCCGCCGGAACCTCGGCCGCGCGCCACAACCGCGCGCACAGCAGATGCTCACCACAGATGTACAGCGGCAGGTAGCGGTAGCAGCGGTAGTAACCGTGGAAGAAGCGGCCCTCCTGCATGCCATGCAGCGGATCGTCCGTCGCGTCCAGGTCCAGCCAGATCTCCCGCGGTGGCTTGACGTGCGACCCCACGAACAACCCGACCAACAGATCGTCGAGCGCCTCCGGTCGGGCCACGATGCGCTTGTAGCGATGCGCCGCCGCCTCCTCGGGATCGCCGAGCTCCAGGCGGTTCAGCGTGCTCGAACTCGCCAGCGTCGCACCCCGGTGGCGCGCCCGCACCCGCTCCGCCCCGTCGGATCCGCCTTGTCCGTCGCCAGTGACAGCAATGCGTCGCGGCGCAGCGTGTCGTGATCATTGAGATCCTCGTAACCCAGCGCCAGCGCGTAGATGCGCTGCGCCAGCAGCGTGCGCACGTCATGCTCGACGCTCGACGGGTTGCGGTAATCGACGAAACACGCGGCCAACCGTTCGCTCAGCCCGACCCTCAGCCGCCCGCCGCACTAGCGCCCGGTTCGAACTGCGTTGGTCCCTCGATGCACGCTTGTGCGCGGACAAGGACCTGAAGCGGCTGGCGAAACCGGCGTAAGATGAGCCGACGAGACGGTAGCGGGCATTGAGCGACGCGATGGACAAGCGGGAAAGGCGCCGTCGTATGGCAGAGGCGTATGACCCCGTGTTGAGAGGGGCGAGGAAGTGGTGAGAGGAAGCGGCACACAGCATGTCGAAGCGCCGCCGCGCATGATGACGCCCAGCGCGGCCGGGCGCCGTATGTGCTTCGAGCAGGGCAAGCCGTTCATCTATAGACGGGATCCCGATACGGTGGTCACCGAGTGGGAGAACGGGGTTATTGATGTCTACGCGATCGCGGCCAACCAGAAGACGCGCCATTGGCCGGACGGCAATACCCAGTGCCTGCAAGGACACCGAACGCCCGCCGGGGCACCAGTGATTCCGCGCCTCGACAACCCGATGGCGTGATCTGACCGTGGCTGACAGGCCCCAGATGACTATAGTCCTGGGCGCCAACGGAGCGGGCAAGAGCACTTGGGTCCGCTCTCACCGGAAGGATCTCCCCCAGCCCTTCTATGACGCCGACGCGCTGGCGCAGGAGCTAGGCGACTACAACGACCCCACCTGCCAGATCACCGCACGGGCGATGGTCGATGCCGGGGTTGCGCACAACATCCAACGGGGAGTCTCCTTCGGTATCGAGACCACCTTCGCGGGCAATAGCCGCCCCAACATGGTGCGGGCAGCACGCGCGGCCGGGTATGCCTGCACTGCCGTGTTCATCGGGACCGCGGATCCGTACACGAACCTGGATCGCGTCGTCGGTCGCGTCACTGCTGACAAAGGCCACGATGTACCTCCCGACGAGGTCGTGCGCCGTTGGGCTGCGGTGCAGGAGAATCTGGTGGCTACCGGCTCATGCTTCGCGCGTAGCGCGCCGGCACCACGGGCGCCGGAAGGCAGGCCCAATCTGCGCTGATGCGGGCTTTTGTCGGACGCCATTCAGGGGGTGCGGCGACTGCCGTTTCGTGCGGGGGCCGGAGGCGTTCGTAAGAGCCTCGAAGGCTCGCGCTCAAGCCCGGAACCCATGAAGGCTATATCGACTGGCGAGGCGGCCTTTACCCTCGGTGATAGGACTTGAAGCATGGCTATGACGGCGTCGTCCGGCTCCGCCGCCGGTGGAAATGCTTCCGGGCCGCTATCCCGAAAGGACAATGCGTTCGCCGGCGGCCGAGAACTTGTCGTGCCCGACCGCGAAAAGGCGCGAGCATGGACCTCGAGCTTATAGGCTGCGCGGATATGGAACTTGGGAGGTGAGGTGTATTAGCTTGCCGCCATGGACAGCGGTGAATTCGTCATCCGTTCGAGCCGGGAGGCACAGGCCCTTCAACTCCGTCTCGGCGGATACCGAGAACGCCGGTGCGGCGGCACCGACCTGCTCCGCCCCGGATATTTGCGCGATCTCTTTCTCCACGCGCAGCGCGAAGGCGCCAACAGGCTGTTCGCTGCCGCCTACGACCTGGAAATCACCTTCCTGTTCATGGAGGTGGACACCTGCGAGGCTGCTGGGACGCACAACCTTCAGTTCGCACCGGGGCGTGCCCACGAGGATTCCGTGCCGCTGCTCGACGATGCGGCGTTCGGCGGCAAGATGGACAACCTCGGACACCTGACCGCCTTCGCGCTACGCTGCCGCGCGTTCTGGGACAAGGTGATGGGGGTGCTGTTTCTCCTCTGCGAGCCGGCCAAGTACGATGCCTTCGCCCGGGCCTCAAGCCGAAAGCGCTTCTTTGCCAAGAACGCTACGAAACGGACCGATCCGCCGCCGCACCTCCTCGGATTCCTGCAGGAGCCCGACTTCCGCGGGCTCGACCCGAATCCCCGGTTCCCGCAGATCCTTGAGCAGGTCATGGAGCACTTGGACGGCATCCGGACGGCGGAGGCCCACGGCGCGGGTATGCTGAGGAAGTCGACGCTGTGTACGGTGCCGATCAACGAGTCCGGGCAAGCGTCGCTGCTCGCGCACTACAACATCGCGCTGGGCACGATGCGGGCGCTTCGCCGAACGCTCGACGATCTGTCCCGCGACTGAGGGTGATCGGCTCATGACATTGTGTATATTGATACACAACAAGGGAATGTCGTGGAACGCAACAGCGGCAGGTCGATCCGCATGCTCCGGGAAGACGGCTGGACGCACGTCGCCACGAAGGGGAGCCACTGGCAGTTCACGCACCCCACGAAACGCGGGCGGGTCACCGTGCCCCACCCGAACAAGGAGATCCCGCGTGGCACGGTGGCCTCGATCTACCGGCAGGCGGGCTGGAAAGGCTGAGGAGGACGGAACAAATGCGCTACGTATCCTTCATCCATCGGGACGACGCTGGCTACGGCGTCAGCTTCCCGGATTTCCCGGGCTGCGTGTCGGTCGGGGACACCGTTGACGACGCCGTCCGTCACGGCTGCGAAGCCCTCGCCTTTCACGTCGAGGGGCTTTGCGACGACGGCGAGCCGATTCCGCCGCCGCGTTCGATCGAGGCTGTCAAGGCCGACCCGGAACTTGCTGACTGGCGGCCCGGGGCAGACTTCGTCCTGATCCCGCTGCTTCTGGACCGGGGATCCTCGCGACGGGTCAACATCTCCATCGACCGCGGGCTCCTGGAAGCAATCGACGACGAGGCCAGGCAGCGCCGGATGACCCGCTCGGCCTTCCTGGCCACTGCGGCCCGGCACGAGATCGAGGCCACGTGATCGAAGCGGCCCCAGTGCCGGTGACTGCGAGTCGAGCGGCTCGGGGTCTGGCCCCAGCCCCCGCCTTCCTACGGCCTCGCGTCGAAGACGTCACTACCGTTCCGTTCTACGACGCGAGGCCATAGACTCCCAAGGGCCAGTCCGACACCAGTACAACAAGGAGGCACCATGGCCGAGTACGTCCCCAGCCCCGTCAAGTGGGTCCGAGAGCAGGTCGAGTTATACGAGGGCAGCGGTGGCACCGCGGGCACCGAGCTGATGGAGACCGGTCTGCCGGTGATCATCGTCACGCATCGGGGCAACAGGACCGGGTCGGTGCGCAAGACGCCGTTGATGCGCGTCAAGGACGGCGAGAGCTACGTGCTGGTGGCGTCGATGGGCGGCGCGCCGAAGAACCCGGTCTGGGTCTACAACCTGCGCGACGCTGCCGACGTGGAGATTCGCGACAAGACCGAGGTGCTGCCCATGCGCGTGCGCGAAGTCGAGGACGCGGCGGAGCGCGATCGCATCTGGGCGCTGTGCGTGGAGGCGTTTCCGCCGTATGAGGAATACCGGAACAAGACCTCGCGCAAGATGCCGGTGTTCGTCGCGGAGCCGGTCTGAACCATGTGCAGGAACATCCGCACGTTGTACAACTTCGAGCCGCCGGCGGCCGAGGAGGAGATCCGCGCGTCCGCGTTGCAGTTCGTACGCAAGTTGAGCGGGTTCCAGAAGCCTTCACGAGCGAACGAGGCGGTCTTTCACCGAGCGGTGGAGGAGGTCGCCGAAGCTGCGGAGCGGTTGCTCGCGGAACTGGTCACCGGAGCCCCCGCCAGGAACCGGGAGGAGGAGGCCGCCAAGGCGCGAGCCCGCGCGGCGCAACGTTTCGCCTGACAGGATCGAGTCTGCGATCCCGGCCGCCCGGGCGGCCGGGAATCTGGAGCCTTGGTGTCAGGCCGGCAAGGCGGTCGAGTGGCCCGGTCAGTCGGCGCCGACCGCCGCGATCCGATTCCTCACCAACTCATGCTTGCGCGTACGCTCGTACTTCCGCGCGGGCGTGTTGACGATGTCCTCGAGATCCCCGGCCCGCAGTCCGCGCTCGACGACTTCGTCGTCCACCTCTCCGTAGGCGGTCGCACGCTGCCGCGGCGTCCGCTTGGCGGACTCGATCAGGGCACGCATGCGGCGTGGCGAAGTCTCCTGCCCGTGGGCGGAACCGGCGGCGCGGGTGATGCTCTCGTTCATCAGCGTGCCGCCGAGGTCGTTGCAGCCGGCGTTCAGCGCGGCGACGACGCCCTCGTGACCCATCTTCACCCAGCTCGCCTGGATGTTCGTGATGTGCGGATGCAGGGCCAGGCGCGCGACGGCGTGTACCAGGATCGCCTCCCGGAAGGTGGGGCCGCGGCGCGCGTTGCCCTTCAGGTACATCGGCGCCTCCATGTGCACGAAGGGCAGCGGAACGAACTCCGTGAACCCGCCGGTGCGCCGCTGCAGCGCGCGGATCCGGAGCAGGTGGCGCGCCCAGTGCTTGGGCTGGTCGACGTGGCCGTACATGATGGTCGCGGTCGTGCGGAAACCTACGGAATGCGAGGCTTCCATCACCTGCAGCCACTGCGCCGTGTTGATCTTGTCGGGGCAGATGACCGCGCGCACTTCGTCGTCGAGAATCTCCGCGGCCGTGCCGGGCAGCGTGCCGAGCCCGGCCTCCTTCAACGTGCGCAGGTACTCGGGTAGCGGCAGGTTGGAGGTGGCCGCTCCCTGCCACACCTCGAGCGGCGAAAAGGCATGCACGTGCATCTCCGGCACGGCTTCCTTCACGGCGGTGACGATATCGATGTAAGTCTGGCCCGTGTACTCGGGATGGATGCCACCCTGCATGCACACTTCCGTGCCGCCCCGTGCCCAGGCTTCCCGCGTGCGGCGCTGGATCTCCTCGTGGGAGAGGTCGTAGGGCCGACCGCGCAGGTTCTCGGCCAGCTTGCCCTTGGAGAACGCGCAGAACTGGCACTTGAAGTAGCAGATGTTGGTGTAGTTGATGTTGCGGTTGACGACGTAGCTGACGGTGTCGCCGTTGACCTCCGAGCGCAGTGCGTCGGCGGCCTGCACCACGGCGTTGAAGTCGTCGCCGCGGGCGCGGATGAGGCGGACGATCGCGTCCTCCTCGAGATCGTCTCCGGACCGAGCCCGGGCGAGGATGTCTGTCACGTCGGGTGACACGGCGGCCGGCGGGCGCTGAATGCGTTCGAGGGTCTCTTCCGGCGGCTCCGTCTCTTCGCCGGGCGACCAGCCGTCGACGCGCGGCAGTCCCTCGCCGTCGACGAGATCGAGCACGCGGCTCTTGAGGCTGGCGTCGAGCCAGCGTTCCGGGTCCAGCGCATAGTCGGGATAGACGGTCAGGCGTTCGTGCAGGTGCTTGCCGGCCTGGGCTGTCTCGCGGGTCAGTTCGGCGAGGTGCGGCCAGGGCGCCTCGGGATTCACGAAATCCGGCGTCAGGGGAGACACGCCGCCCCAGTCGTTGATGCCTGCGTCGACGATCTGCGGCAGCACGCCGGGACTCAGGTTCGGCGGCGCCTGCACGCTCATGTCGGCGCCGAATACGATGCGGGCGACGGCGATGGTCCAGAGCAGTTCGTCGAGATCCGGTTCCGGCGCCGAGCGCATCTTCGTGCCCGGCTTGGCGCGGAAGTTCTGGACGATGATCTCCTGGATGTTGCCGTGCGCCTCATGCACGCGGCGGATGGCGAGCAGGGCCTCGATGCGTTCGCGGCGGGTCTCGCCGATGCCGATCAGGATACCCGTGGTCATCGGCACGCCGGCGGCGCCGGCGTCGTGCAGGGTCTGGATGCGTACGGCGGGGACCTTGTCCGGGGAGCCGTGGTGGGGCATGCCCTTCTCGGTCAGCCGGTCGGAGGCGGACTCCAGCATGATGCCCATGGAGGGGGCGACGGGCCGTAGCTCTGCGATCTCCGCCGGCGTCATGTTGCCGGGGTTGAGGTGCGGCAGGAGGCCGGTCTCTTCCAGGACCGCGGCGGCCGCATCGCGCAGATACTGCAGCGTGGTCTCGTAGCCATGTTCGGCCAGCCACTCGCGCGCCGCGCGATAACGCAGCTCGGGCTTCTCGCCGAGCGTGAACAGCGCCTCCTTGCAGCCGAGGGCGGCGCCTTCCCGGGCCACGTCGAGCACCTGATCGAGAGTCAGGTAGGGCGCGTCGAGCTTCTTCGGCGTCTGCGCGAAGGTGCAGTAGTGGCACACGTCGCGGCACAGGTGCGTCAAGGGGATGAAGACCTTGCGCGAGTAGGTGACGACGTTCAGGAAGCCGCGGTCGCGCAAGGTGGCCGCCACCGTCGCGAGGGCCTTGGTGTCCGTGAAGTCCGCGAGGGCGAGGGCCTCGGCTTCGGTGGGCAATGCGCCCTCGATGGCGGCGTTCAACACGTCGTCGGCAAGCATGGATGGCCCCGGGGAAACCTGAAGCTACTCATTATGCGGTTCGCGCAACCGCGATGCCAGACCGCTCTCCTGCAGGTAGCGGGCCGTGCGGGTGTCGCTTTCCACCGCCGCGAACGCGCGCAGTGCCTCCAGCGTGTCGATGTCGAGGCCAAGGCCCGGCAGCCGGAGAATGCGCGGCTCCGTGCCCGCGGCCCTGGCGAGGGCCTGGTGTGGCGCGAAGCTCGTGCCGTCGAACTGGTAGGTCATGGCGTTCGGCGGCGTGGCCGCGATGCAGTTCGTGCCGATGTCCTGTCGGTCGGGGACCAGGGTGATGTCCCGATGCCCGTCGAGTACGGACTCGACCTCCGCCGCGGTCAGAAGGGGAACGTCGCCGTGGACGATCACCGTGCCGGTACCCCCACGCCGCATGATGTGGTCGCTCGCCTCGGTGACCGCTCCGGTCAGCCCCTTGACCGTCTCTTCGAACACTTCCGTCGCGAACTCCCGCGCAAGCTCGCGCGCGACCGCGGAGCGGGACACGATGACCACCCCCTCGAGTGGCGCCGCCGCCAGCGCGGAAAGGACGTCCCGCACCATGGCGAGAGAGAGGTCGCGGCGTTCCTGTTCCGACAGCGCGGGGGAGAGGCGGCCCTTTGCGCCTTCGGCGCCCTTGAACGGTACCAACGCCCACATGGGTCGCGGCTTCAGTCGGTGGCGGAGGACATGCGTCCGCCTGCCCGGAGCCGGTCGACGAAATCCAGCACGGTGCGGGCCAGATCTACCCGGTCCTGCAGGCTCACCATGACTGTCTGTGCAACGACGGTGTCGAGGCCCAGCGCGCGCACGGCGGACTCTGCCGCGGCGTCCTGTTCGTCGAGGACGAACCCGGTCGCGAGTTCCGCGTAGTGCGCCGCGATCTGCTCGGCGGTCGCGGGAATCGCGAGTTCCCGCATCATCTTCGCGGTCGGTCCCTTGATGGCCTGCCCGCCGACGATCGGCGACACCGCAACGATAGGGACCCCGGCGCCGCGCAGCAGGTCGCGCATGCCGGGCAGATGCAGGATCGGATCGACGGAGACGAACGGGTTCGAGGGGCAGATGACAACGGCGCGAACGGACCCCGTCAGGGCGGCGGCGATCTCTGGATTGACGGCGGCGTTCTCGATGCCCGCGAACTCGAACCCGGTCACGGCGGGCGCGCAGCGGTCGCGCACGAAATAGTGCTGAAACGCCAGCGAGCCGTCGGCGGTGTGGACGTGGGTGCGTACGGGGTCATCGGACATCGGCCAGACCTCATGCCTCACGTCGAGCTTGCGGCAGATCTCCCGGGTGGCTTCGGTCAGCGTGGCCCCGGCGTCGAGACGTGTGCGCCGCAACGTATGCAACGCCAGATCCCGGTCGCCGAGGCGGAACCAGGTTTCACCGCCGAGGTCTTCGAGCGCTTCCATGAAATGCCAGCTCTCGTCGCGGCGACCCCAGCCGGTCTCGGGGTTCGCCTGCTCGGCGAGGGTGTAGGTGAGGGTGTCGACGTCCGGAGAAATATGCAGTCCGAGGTGCTCGAAGTCGTCGCCGGTGTTGACCACGAAGGCGAGTTCGTCCGGCGCAAGGATCCTGGACAGCCCGAGCCCCAGCTTGGCTCCGCCGATGCCGCCGGTGAGCGCGAGGATCCTCATCGGGTGCCGCTCACCGGAACAGGTCCTCCTCGAGAGGACGCAGGATCGCGGCCGCGTTGTCGCACTCCGACTCCGGTTCGAGACCCTTGATGACGGCGGCGGGAATGCGCTCCGTGGTCTCGCCCATGACGAGCGTGGCCGCCGTCGCCAGACTGTCCGCCCGGTTGATGAGCGTGACCTTCAGTTCGCGGCCGAACAGGTCCGTGCCGCCGCGGCGGTCGTGCAGGGTGGCGATGCCGGCCGCGCCGATGGCGATGCCGACGGTGCCGAGGCGCCAGGGGCGGTTGGCGCTGTCGCTGATCACCACGCCGAGATGCTTGCCGGTGCGCTCCCGCAGTTCCCGGTGGAGGCGGGCGGCGGACGCGTCCGGATCCTTCGGCAGCAGGAGGGCGCTTTCGTCGTCGCCGTGGTCGATGTTGGACTGGTCGATACCGGCGTGGGCGCCGACGATGCCGAGCACGTGACGCACGATCAGGATGCCCGGCTTCTTGCGCAGGACTTCCGTGGATTCGTCCAGGATGAGCTGCACGAGCCGCGGGTCCTTGTCGGTCTCCTCGGCCAGCGATTCGGCTTCGCGGGAGGCTGTGATGTCGGCGAGCCGCACCTGTCGGCCCTCCGCCTTGGAGACGATCTTCTGCGCGACGACCAGTACGTCGCCGGCTTCGAGCGTGATGTCCTGGGCGGCGACCCGCGCGAGCAGCAGGCCGGCAAGGTCGTCTCCGGGGGCCACCATGGGCAGCCCCTCGAGGCCGACGACCTGAAGCGCGGGGGCGGCGATGGTCAGTGGTCCGATTGGCCGACGATCTTGATGCCCGAGTGGGAGATGTCGTGGCGGCGGTTGATCTGGATCAGGATGCTGGTAAGCGCCTCGGCGGCCGCCGCGTTGTCGATGGGCCCCGCGTGCCAACCGGTGAGGCCGGCTTCTTCGATCAGCTCGATGACCTTGTCGCGCGCCGCGCGCTTGTTGCCGGCGACGAGGACGTCGCACTCGATCTGCACGTCCTGCTGCAGGAGATGGGCGGCGATGTTCTGGAAGGCGGAGACGACCAGGACGTCTTCGCCGAGAAATTCCTGTGCGCGCTTGCCGGCGGAACCCTCCGCGGGCAACTGCACCGTGCCGACCCTTGGGGGAACGAGCGGCGCGGTCACGTCGATCAGGATCTTGCCGGCGAGTCCATCCTTGACGGTGTCGAGGGTCGAGATCTGGTGTTCCGCCGGAACCGTCAGCACGACGATGTCGCCCGCTTGCGCGGCGTCGGCGTTCTCCATCGGGACCGCGGGGGTGTCTGGCGAGATCTTCGCGAGGTTGTCCACCGCGGCCTGCGCCTTTTCGAGCCGGCGCGATCCGATCACGATCCGGTGTCCCGCGCGTGACCAGCGAATGGCAAGCCCGGTGCCCAGATCGCCGGTTCCCCCGAGAATCGCGATCGTCTCCCTGGCAGCCATCCGCATCCCCCGCAAAAGGCGGCGATTATCCGCAGGCGGTCATGGCCTTGGCAAGCTTGGCCGGGGGGGATGTCTGGTCGTCGCTTGTGACGTCAGCCACTCGGAGACATCGTCCGCTTCACCGCTGGTTGTCTCATCCTTGCGCACGATCTCGATGCCGAGGTTGCCGAGGTGGTCGATGAACTCGCCCAGGGCCAGGCCGCTGATGCGGGCCGCCTTGCCCAGCGAGGCGGTGCCGCTGCCGTAGAGGCTGGCGGCGAGTGCCGGGCGCAGGCCGGCTTCCGTGTCGGTCAGGGACTTGTCCAGGTGGACCAATATGGCGTCCGGCTCGTTGCCCTTCAGTATCAGAACGGGGCCCTGCCGGGCCAACCGCAACGCTCGCGAGGGGTTTCGCTTGAGCTCCCGGACGTTCGTGGTGTGCATTGCTCCCCCGTGGTCACGTCGCCTTCCCATATCTTTCGTGCAGATGTTCGTCATCTTGCGCTTGAGCCTGACGCACCGCCTCGCAGAAAGCCATGCCTTGTAGTCCACATCTTTGTCGCGCGGGTGCTCGGGCCCTCCCCGGTTCGGCTCGCCTGAGGCCGGCAAGTCTGCCCGGTCCGCGCACGTGCGCGTCCGTGCGGTAACCTTGCGCCACGATTCCATTTGGGGGAGAACACGGGCATGCGCATAGGCCTCAATTTCGGTGCGGATCCTTCCGCCGCGGGCGCCACCCTCGACGACATCGTCGAGATCGCCCGCAAGGCAGAAGCCGGCGGTTTCGATACGTTCTGGCTGCCGAACATCTTCTCGTTCGATGCCATCGGGGCCCTGACGGTGGTCGGGCGCGAGACGGAACGCATCCGCTTGGGAACGGCCGTGACGCCGACCTATCCGCGCCATCCCACCGCCCTCGCGCAGCAGGCGATGACGGCCGCCGCGGCCACGGGCAATCGCCTCACGCTCGGCATCGGCCTGTCGCACAGGATCGTGATCGAGACGATGCTCGGCCTGTCCTACGACCGCCCGGCGCGCCACATGCGCGAATACCTCTCGGTGCTGATGCCGGCGCTCAGGGGCGAAGCAGTGCACTTCGACGGCGAGCAGTACCGCGTGCACGGCCTGCAACTGTCGATCCCGGGGGCGGAGCCCGTGCCGACGGTGGTCGCGGCTCTCGGACCGGCGATGCTCAAGGTGGCCGGTGACCTTGCCGACGGTACCAACACCTGGATGGTCGGTCCGAGGACCATGGAGGATCACATCGTCAAGCGCCTGGCCGCGACGGCCGAGGCGGCCGGCCGGCCCTCGCCGCGGGTGGTGGCCGGCATCCCCGTCGCCCTTACCCACGCCCCGGAGGCCGCGCGGGAGAAGATCAACGCCGAACTCACGATCTACGGACAGCTGCCTTCCTACCGGGCGATGCTCGACCGGGAAGGGGCGGCCGGGCCGGCGGACGTTGCCATCGTCGGCGACGAGAACGCCGTCCGGGGAGCGCTCGACCGCTATCGGAACGCCGGCGTCACGGACCTCAACGCCGTCGTCATGCACGTGGACGACGGGGCCTACGAGCGCACGGTCGATTTCCTCGCCGACATGGCCTGACGCAACCACCCGCCGGCCCTTGGCGGGCGTTGTCGGGGCGACGCTTGTCGTCGCCCGTCCCGGAAGTCGCGGAACCTCGTCATCAAGGCGCAGTTTCGCGCCAGCGAAACTGCAACGCGACCGCAGGTCGCGCCGGGACGGGACAAGCCGGTCCCCTGCCGCAGGGCTCAGGCGTTCAGCGCCGCCACCTCCGGCAACACCGCGTCGATCAACTGCCGCGTCTGCGACAGCATCTCGTCCGTGCCCGAGGCGATCGGACGCAGCACGAACTTGTGCACGCCGGCGTCCCGGAACTGGTTCAGCAACGCCATGATCTCCGTCACGCCCCCGATGGCGGCGTAGCCCTCCGGCTTGCGGCCGAGTCGTTGGCTGAGGAATCGGTGGTAGCGGGTGACGATGGGTTCGTCCGGCGAACCGAAACGGAAGCCGAAACCGGCGCCGTAGTGGTCCTCGTCGATGCTGCGTCCAAGTTCGTCCGCCCGCGACTTGATGGCCGCGATGACCGGGGCCGCTTCGTGGGCAGAGTCGATGCCGGCCTGCCACCCGGTCCCCCAGCGGGCCGTGCGCTCGATCGCCCGGGCCGCGGAGCCGCCCACCCAGAGGGGCAGGGGATCCTGCACGGGCCGGGGGAAGATGCTTGCTTCGTCGAGACGGTAACAGGAGCCTTCGAACGTGACGGGTTCGCCGGTCCACAGGCCGGTCAGGATCTCGAGTCCTTCGTCCATGCGCTTGCCGCGTCCCCGGGTCGGTGTCCCAGTCGCCACGTAGTCGCGCGACAGGGAGCTGCCGATGCCGAACGCCGGCAACAGTCGTCCCTCGGAGAGGACGTCGATGGTGGCGCACTGCTTGGCGGTGAGCACGGGGTCGCGCAGGCCGAGGCTGGCCACGTTCATGCCGAACTTGATGCGGCGCGTCCGGCCGGCGAGCGCCGCCATGACGCTCATGCACTCGAGCCCGCCGTCGGCGCCGATGATGCGGTCCGACTGCCAGATCGAGTCGACGCCGCCGGCGTCGCACAGGTCGACCCAGCGCCAGAAGCCGCGCGCGTCGTCGAAGTTGAAGTTGGCGATACCGACGCCCGCGCTGATCGTCACCGTTCGTTTCCTCTGGTCGTACTCATCGCGTCATGATCCCGGAGAAGCGGCGTCCGTCGCAACCGGGGCGAGCTGGAGGGTGTCGCGCCGGTCGAGGGCGTCGCGCAGCCGGTCGCCCAGCACGTTGCACGCGAGCAGCGTCACCGCGAGGAACGCCGCGGGGAACGCGAGCTGCCACCAGGAAGTCTGCATCTCGCGCGCGCCGTCGGCGATGAGGACGCCCCAACTGGTGTCCGGCTCCTGCACGCCGAGGCCCAGGAAGCTGATGAAGCTCTCCGCGAGGATGACGCCGGGCACGGTCAGCGTGGCGTAGACGATGGCGGGACCGAGCACGTTGGGGAGCACGTGACGCAGCACGATCCGCGCGCGACCGGCGCCGAGCGCCCGGGCTGCCTCGATGTAGGCCTCCTGGCGCACGGCAAGCGTCTGGCCGCGCACGATGCGGGCGAGGTCGAGCCAGGAGACGGCGCCGAGTGCGATGAACAGCAGATAGGGATTGCGCCCGAAGACGACCACCAGAAGGATGACGAACAGTACGAAGGGGAGGGCGTAGAGCGCGTCGACGACGCGCATCATGGCCTGGTCGACGCGGCCTCCGAGAAAGCCCGCGGTGGCGCCATAGGGCACACCGATCAGTACGCTGACCGCCGTCGCGAGCAGCGCGATCGCAATGGACATGCGCGCCCCCGCCCAGCAGCGGGTCAGGAGATCGCGGCCGGCGCCGTCGGTACCGAACCAGTGGACTGCGCTCGGTGCGTGGTCGATGGCGTCCCAGTCGATGTCGTCGAGCGCCCAGGGCGACACGCCGGGAACCACGAGGGCAAGCAGGATCACCATCGACAGCGCGGCAAGACAGGTGCGCGTCCACCAGTTGTCGAACAACGCGTGGCCCAGACGCCATCGGTAGGCGTGTTCCGGAGTCCGGGAGCGATCCGGATCAACGGTGGGCACGACGCCTCTGTCGTTCGCCGCCGCCGGGCCTGCCGCCGGTTGCCAGGGATCGGTCATCGTCCGAGACGGATGCGCGGGTCGAGTCGCGTGTAGACGAGATCGACCGCCAGGTTGAAGACCAGGATGAGTGTCGCGTAGACCACCACCGTCCCCATCACCAGCGTGTAGTCCCGGTTCAGGGCGCCCTGTACGAAATAGCGGCCGAGACCCGGGAGCGAGAACACTTCCTCGATCACCATGGAACCGGCGAGCAGAGCCGCGGCGGCCGGACCGAGGAACGAGACCACCGGCATCAGGGCCGCCGGCAACAGATGCCGAACGACGATCCGGTGCGCCGGAAGCCCTTTCGCGCGGGCGGTACGGACGTGGGGGGCGGTGAGCGCCTGGGCCACGCTGCCGCGCGTCAGGCGTGTGAAGGCCGCCAGATAGGGCAGGGCCAGCGCGACCGCCGGCAACACCACGTGCGCCGGTGACGTGAAGCCACCGGCCGGTAACCAGCGGAGGGTGACGGCGAACACCAGCACCAGCAGGGGCGCAACGACGATCGGCGGCAGCGCAAGGCCGGCCGTCGCCGCCAGCGTGAGCCCGCGGTCCCAGCCCCGGTCCCGCCTGAGCCCGGCCACCGTGCCGGCGGCGATACCGAGGCCGGCCGCAAGCGCCAGTGCAAGTCCTCCGACAGCCAGGCTGACCGGCAGTCCGCGGGCAATCAGTTCGTTGACAGTGAAGTCCTTGCTGCGGAACGAGGGACCGAAGTCGCCGCGCGCCAGCATCGCGACGTAGCGTGCGTACTGGTCCAGGAGGGGTTCATCGAGGTGGTACGCCGCGCGCAGGTTGGCCTCGACCTCTGGCGGCAGGCGGCGCTCGCCGTCGAACGGTCCGCCGGGCGCGACCCGTACCAGGAAGAAGACCAAGGTCACGACGGCCCACAGCGTCACGAGGGAGATCGCGAATCGGCGGGCCAGGTAACGCGTCATCGGGATTGCCTATCGCGGGCAGAGATGGCTATCGCCAGCGCAGATAGCGAGCCCCGTGGACGTTGCGGGGATTGACGTGCCATCCCTCGATGCGCGGCTGCACGAGCGCACGAACCGTCACCGCGTACAGCGGCGTCACCGGGTGCTCCGCGAGGCCGACGGCCTCTGCCTGGCTCAGCAACGCGAGCCGGCGGTCGAGGTCCGCCTCGGCATGCGCTTGGTCCATGAGGGCGTCGAAGGGCTCGGAGGAGAAACGCCCATAGTTCACGTCGCCGGTGTCGGAGACCAGCAGGTTGAGGTAGTGCTCGGGGTTGTTTTCGCCAAACCATCCCGCCTGTGCGACCTCGAAGTCGCCCTGGCGCAAGTCGGCGAAGTGGCTCTTGAGTTCCGTGTGATGCAGCGTCGTCCGCACGCCCAGTTCCTTCCACATCGCGGCAATGGCCACCTGGACGCGCTTGGACTCGACGCCGCTGATGTAGCGCAGGGTCACGGCAAGGGGTGCGTCCGCGCCGTAGCCGGCGCTCCCCAGCAGGCGGCGGGCACGGGCCAGGCGTGCGGGTCGTCCGTCGGCCACGATGACCGTGCTCCTGTAGTCCGGAACCATCGGCGGGACCAGCGACGGACTGGGTATCTCGCGGCTCTTCAGGATCCGCCCGGTGATCAGTTGCCGGTCGATGGCGATGCTGAGGGCCTCTCGTACGCGCGCGTCGTCGAACGGGGGCCGCGTCACGTTGAACACCAGGTACATGATCGACACCAGCGGCGCGACGTGCAGGTGGTCTGGCAGTTGCTTCCGTACCCAGTCGATTTCCCCGGCAGGGAAGTCCCCGATGGCGTCGATCTCGCCGGCGCGGTAGCGGTTGAACGCTGCGTTCGGGTCGCCCGTGGGCAGATAGAGCACGCCATCGAGCGATACCGACTCCGCGTCGTGGAAGTGGGGATTCCGGTCGAGTCGCACGACTGCGTGCGGTTGCCAGTCCGCGAGCACGAACGCACCGTTGGAGACCATCGCGCCCGGCTTCACCCAGCCCTCGCCCAGGCGCTCGATGGCGTGCGCGGGTACGGGGTAACCGGTCGGGTAAATCAGGCGCTCCGCGAAGAAGGGAAAGGGTCGCTCGAGTTCGACCACGAGCATGCGGTCGGACTCCGCCTGCACGCCGAGCGCGTCGGGCGCAGCGCGGCCGGCGTTGACCGCCTCGGCGCCTCGGATCGGGTACATGAAGTGCGCGAGGCTGGCTGCCGTGCGCGGATCGAGCAGACGACGGAACGCGTACACGAAATCGTGCGCGGTGACCGGCTCACCGTCCGACCAACGGCCCCGCGCGCGCAACTCGAACGTCCACGTCAGCCCGTCGTCCGATACGGACCAGCGTTCGGCTGCCCCGGGCACGATGTTGCCGCGGGCGTCGAACGTCGTCAGCCCGAGGAACAGGTCGTTGAGGATCGTCTCCTCGAGGCGCAGGTTGTAGCGGTGCGGGTCGAGCGTCTCGGGCTCGCCGCCGTTGCCGATGCGCAGCACCCGGGCGTCGACGGCGCCGGCCAGGAGGACCGACGCCGACAGGACGAGAGCGAACGGTCGCAACGCCCTACGCGTCGAACGCTCGCGGGTACCTGGCAATACTCACGAAGCGGGTGCGGCCTCGATGATGCCGCAGGCCGCCCGGGCCCCGCCGGCGCAACCCGCTGCAACCCCCTCCGGACAGTAGGTATCCGCCCCGACGTGGACGATCACTGCACTGCCGTCCTCGTCCAGGATGGACAGCGGTCCGGCGGAAACCGTCACGCGCGAAGTGGTCGTCGACATGGAGCCGCCTCCCGCGGCGTCGACCGTCAGGTTCGTCAGGTCGCCGGAGTGGAAGGGATGGTTGCCGTCCGGATTGGTGTTGCTGTGCGGACCCGGATCGAAGTGTCCCTGCGCGGCCCCGCACGGATCGCAGGCGGCTGTCTCGTGGATGTGCAATGCGTGTGCTCCGGCGGCCATCGTCGATCCTTCGACCCGCACTTCGACATCGACGAGCTTGATCCCTTCGGCGGAAGGACGCTCCCGGAACGTGGCCGTCCCGATCTGCGCTCCGGTGTCGCACGCATGGAGGACGGCGCCGGCGTCGTGCTGCGCCGCGGCGCCCCCGCTCGCCAGGCCGGCCACGGCCAGCAGCCACGGCACGGCGCGCGCCGACGTCCGCGTGCGGAATGGTGCATCGCCCCTTGTCGTCACTGTTCTGGTCTCCCTCTGTGAAGTCGGGTCCGATCGTATCACTCAGTCGGCACGAAGCGACGACATCCACCACACGGGGGGGGGATCTGGATTGGCGGGTTGCTGACCGTGATCCTGCATCGATGCCGAGTGGCTCGAGCGGAGCTGATGCGATGGTGCGGGAGTTGACAGAGGCGCTGATCCGTCCCCAGCGCCGCCACCGGCGGCGCTGCGCTTGACCTCCGTTGGCCGATCAGCCACCGTTTCGCGATGTTCCAGCGCCTCACGTCCCGTCAGGAGTGGAAATACCTGACGGTCTTGCCGCAGGCGCACCCCGCGCTCGCCGCCCTCTGGTGGACGATCCTCGTGGTCCGGGGCACGCTGCCGGCGCTGTTCGCGATCGCGATGGGGTTCCTGGTCGGGGCGGTGCAGGCCGGAGACAGCCTCGCGGCTCCGCTCGCGTTCGTCGGCAGCGTCTTCGTGCTCCTGCAGGTGCTTTCCCCGCTGCACCAGGCGGTCAGCTCGAACCTCGGCAGCAGCACCGCGGCGTGGCTTTACGACCGCCTGACGGTGGCTTGCGTGACACCGCCGGGCATGGGTCATCTGGAGCATCCGGAACTCACCAACGACCTCACGATGGCGCGCGACTTCGACCTCGGCATCAGCGGACCCCCGCTGTCGATCTCCATGGATTTCATCGCCGCGGGCCTCGTCGAGCTGCTGGCGGGACTGACGTCCGCGGCGGTGCTCGCGGCCTACGCATGGTGGGCACCGCTGCTGCTGGGCGGGGCCTGGCTGCTGACGCACTGGCTGTTGCGCGAGAGCGGGGTCTGGCGGGACCGCAATACCGACACCGTGCGCGAAGCGCAGCGGCACGCGGACTACGCGTACCGGCTGGCCGTCGACGCACCGTCCGCGAAGGAGCTGCGCCTGTTCGGTCTTGCCTCGTGGATCGTCGAGCGCTTCCGCGAGCACCGCAAGAAGCTCCACGATCTGCGCTGGGAAGCCACGAAACTGCGCGAACGTCCCGTGGCTACGAGCCTCGCGGTGGTGCTGGCAGCCAACGTCATCGTGTTCTGGTGCATGGCTGTGGACGCGAACGCGGGGACCCTGGGGCTCGACAGGATGGTGACGTTCGCCGCGGCTGCGTTCTCCACCAGCATGATCGCGTTCGGCGGGCTGTCGTGGGCCCTCGACGGCGCGGCGGCGCCGGCGGCGGCCGTACTGCGGCTCGGGGATACGATGGCGCGCGCGGGCGCGCTCACGCCAGGCGCGGCCGCGGCGGACGGCCTGCCGGTACGCGAAATCCGCTTCCGGAACGTGACATTCGCCTATCCGTCCACCGGCCAGGTGGTGCTCGACGGCTTCGATCTCTCGATCCCGGCGGGTTCGTCGCTGGCGATCGTCGGCCAGAACGGCGCCGGCAAGACCACGCTCGCGAAGCTCCTCTGCCGCCTTTACGAGCAGCAGGAAGGCACGATCGAGATCGACGGCCGGGACCTGCGCGAGTTGGAGGTCGCGTCCTGGCGCGAGCGGGTCACCGCCGTGTTCCAGGATTTCGTGCGTTTCGAACTCCCGCTGCGCGACAACGTCGCCCCGGGCGGTGCGCCCGACGAAACGATTCGGCAGGCGCTGACGGAAGCCGGTGCGGCCGATCTCGCGGAGCTCGACACCGTCCTCGCCCGCGGCTACGACGGCGGCACGGACCTGTCCGGCGGGCAGTGGCAGCGCGTCGCGCTGGCCCGCGCGCTTGCTGCTGTTTGGCAGGGCGCCGGGATCGTGCTGCTCGACGAGCCGACCGCGCAGCTCGACGTGCGCGGCGAGGCGGAGATATTCGATCGTATCCTCAAGGCGACGCGGGATGTCACCACCATCCTGATCTCGCACCGCTTCTCGACGGTGCGGCACGCCGACCGGATCTGCGTGCTGGAACACGGCCGCGTGGTCGAACTCGGCTCGCACGAGGAGCTGATGGCCGCCGGCGGTCGCTACCGCACCATGTTCGACCTGCAGGCGCAGCGCTTCGGCGAAGACGAAGGGGAGGGCCTCGATGTCCTCGAATGATGCCAACGCCCCCCTTGACGCCCTCCCGGCCGCGCTGCCCTCCATGTGGCGGGCGCTCAAGCGCGGCTATACCGCAGAACCGACGCTGCTGTCGGTGGCCTTCGGCCTGTCGCTGCTGGCCGCGCTGCCGGATGCGTTGATGGCGCTGTGGCTGAAGCTGCTGGCGGACGGCCTGCTGGACGATGCACCGCGGCTCGTGACGCTGGCGGCGATCGGGCTGGCCGTCTCGGCGGCGCTGACCTGGGTGCTGCGCGTCGCCAGCGACCGGACGCAACGGCGCTTTCGCGACCGGGTGACGATCGCATTGGAGTCCCACGTCGCCGAGCTGCAGGCGAGCGTCGCCACTGTGGAACACCACGAGCGGCCCGACTACCTCGACCGGTTGTCCATCCTCCGCGACCAGGTGTTCGTGCTCGACCACATGTACATGTCGCTGTTCACGACCTGCGGGTGGGTGCTGCGCCTGGCCGTGACGATCGTGCTGCTGGTGTCCGTGCATCCGGCGCTCGCCGTGCTGGCGGCGTTCGCCTTGCCGACGGTGCTGACCTCGACCTGGCGGCCGGCGGTGGAACGCGCGGTCGAGGAAGCCGGGGCGCAGGCGCAGCGCCGGGCCCGGCATCTGTTCGGCATCGCGACCACCGCGCCGCCGGGCAAGGAAGTGCGCGTGGCGGGGATCGGGCAGCGGCTGATAGCGGACCGTCGCGCGGCGTGGGAGCGCTGGTACGGGCCGGTCGCCGCGGCGCGCTGGGGAAGCGCGGCCTGGCACACGGGCGGTTGGGCGGTGTTCGGTGCCGGCTATGTGGGCGCGGTGGTGTTCGTCGCCTACGGTATCGAGTCGACGCCGGGTGAAGTGCTCCTGGTGCTCGCAGCCGGGTCCCGGCTGTCGGCCTACATCGGGGCAACCGTCGGAGAGATCGGTTTTCTGCGCGGTATCTGGATGGACGGGTCCAGGCGGATGGCGTGGCTCGAGGACTACGCGGCGGCGAAAACGCAGCATGCCACGCTGCCGGTCCCCGACGCGATCCACGAGGGCATCGTGCTGGAGAACGTCTCCTTTGCCTACCCCGGGACGACCGATCTCGTCTTGCAGGACATCGATCTCGGACTGCCGGCCGGGGCGGTCGTCGCGCTCGTGGGGGAGAACGGCGCGGGCAAGACCACGTTGGTGAAACTGCTGGGCAAGATGTACGAGCCGACCGCGGGGCGCATCCTCGTCGATGGGGTCGATCTTTCGCACATGCCCGCGCCGGCCTGGCGCGACCGGCTGGCCGGGGCTTTCCAGGACTTCTTCCGCTTCGAGTTCCAGGCGCGGCGCACGGTCGGTGTAGGCGACACGGCGCGCATGGACGAGGACCCTGCAGTGCGAGC
The DNA here is from genome assembly GCA_965206615.1 of Candidatus Azotimanducaceae bacterium. Classification (GTDB taxonomy): domain Bacteria; phylum Pseudomonadota; class Gammaproteobacteria; order Pseudomonadales; family Azotimanducaceae; genus VXNE01. The sequence continues at coordinate 3,179,544 of CBDBKI010000005.1, read as the reverse complement.
GGCGGTCGGTCGTGCCGGGGCCGACGACGTCGTCGACGCCTTGACGCGGGGGCTTGCGACGCAGCTCGGGCCGACCTGGCCGGAGGGGGTCGAGGTCAGTTTCGGACAGTGGCAGAAGCTCTCGCTGGCGAGGGGCTTCATGCGCGATGCGCCCCTGCTGTTGATTCTCGACGAGCCGACGGCCGCACTCGATGCCGAGACCGAGCACGCCCTGTTCGAGCGCTACGCCAGCGCGGCCCGCGGCGGCAGGGGAGAGGCCGGCGGGCAGGGCCGGATCACGCTGCTGGTCTCGCATCGCTTCAGCACGGTGCGCATGGCGGATCTCATCGTGGTCATGGACGGCGCGCGGGTCGTGGAAGTGGGCACCCACGACGACCTGCTGGCCGCCGGCGGGCAGTACGCCGAACTCTACGAGATCCAGGCCGCGGCCTACCGATGACGCGGGGCTCGCCGGGAAGATGCTCGTGAAGCGCGTTGCCGCCGCGGACATCGGCGGGACCCGGTCGCGCTTTCGCATCGTCGAAGCGGACGGCGCCGTGGCCGAGTTCACCTGCGCGACGACGGACTTTGCCGACGCGACCGCCCTCGTCGCGGCGGGCCTCGGCGAGGGGCGCACGGACGCGCTGTGCATCGCCGTGGGCGGACCGGTGACGGATGGGAGGGCCCGGCTCACGAACGGCACCCTGCTGTTCGAAGAACGCGACATCGCGCGGAGCCTCGGTATCGAGCGGGTCGCTCTCGTGAACGATCTCGTCGCGCTGGGCACCGAGGTGCCGCACCTGGATGCCACGCGCCTGCGCTCGCTCGGTGGCGCCGACGTCGGCGGCGGGACGCGCGCCGTGATCGCGCCGGGGACCGGCCTCGGGATGACGGTCGTGACGGAGGACCTGCGCGTGCTGCCCTCCGAAGGCGGCCACGCACCGTTTGCTCCGGCGGATCCGCTGGAGCAGGAGATCCTGGGCCTGCTGGCGGCGGAGTTCCGCTATGTCTCGTGGGAAGACGTGCTCGCGGGTCCGGGCATCCGGAACCTCTACCGGGCCGTGTCCGGCGTCTGGGGCGCGGCGCCCGAGGAACTCTCAGCGGCGGACGTCACCGAGCGCGGCATGGCGCTCACGGACCCGGTGTGCCACCAGACGCTCGAGATCTACTGCGCGATCCTCGGCAACGTAGCCGGTGCCCTGTGCGTCACGAGTTGTGCCCTGGGCGGCGTCTACATCGGCGGCGGCATCCCGCCGCGGATCGCGGATTTCCTCGCGGCAAGCGGCTTCCGCCGCCGCTTCGAGGAACGCGGCAGGATGACCGACTACGTGCGGGACATCGGGACGGCGGTGATCGTGGATGCCGGGGCGGGGCTGGCCGGTGCGCTCCGCCACGCCCGCTCGCTCGTGACCTGAGCCGTCGATCCCGCGCGGCGGGCATGGACGCTCGCGCCGCCCGGCAGGCGACTCAGTCGTCCTTGCCCCGGAACCCTTCGTTGCCGCGATAGGGCGCGTCGCGCGTCTGGAACGCGTGGCCGATGCCGCCTTCGCGCACGGCTTCCCCGAAGCTGTAGGTCCACTCGGTCATCTGCGCCAGGGCGTCCTGCTCCGTGGCGCTGCGGACCGAAGAGTAAATGCCCATGTTTTCGTAGAACCGGTTCATGGTGAGCTTCAGCACCGCGAGGTGATCCGCGGACCCGTTGGCGATCCGCTCCGCGAAGGCGATGGTGTTTGCCTCGAGGTCTTTCTTCGGCCAGGCGTAGTTGATCATCTCGACATCGGCGGCCTCGGCGCCGGTCACGTTGTCGCCGGTGTAGTAGTACTCCTTGGCCTTGCGCATGCTCATCACGAGCGGCCAGATATTGCCGTTGCGCGCGGTACCGAGCCCGCGCAGGCCGGGGTGCCCGATCTGGGTGTCGTCGGCGGCGACCACGAGGTCCGCCATCATCGCGAGCTCGCAGCCGCCGGCCAGGGCGTACCCGTGCAACTGGGCGATGGTGATCTTCGCCATGTTCCACAGGTACATCTGCACGTCCGTGATCTGCTGCATGGAGGTGCGCATGTTCATCATCAGTACGCGGCCTTGGCCGTCCGCGGTCTGGTAGCGGCGCTCGCCCGGACGGCGCTCGCGGCCCGGGGTCAGGTCGTAGCCGGCGCTGAAGCAGCGTCCCGCGCCGCGCAGGATGATCACGCGACAGGACTGGTCTGCCTCGAGGTCGTGCAGGCACTCGTTGAGCTCGGCGAAGAGTTCGCCGGTGAGCGCGTTCATCTTCTCGGGCCGGTTGAGCGTGATGCGTGCCAGCCGATCGTCGGTGCCGAGCCGTTCCAGGAGGAGCGTGTTGTATTCCGTCATCGGTTTCCCTCGCTTGCGTCGAATCGCGCAAGCATACCCGGAGGTCCAGGCAATGGCGCGCCGAGGCCGTCGCGGCATAACATCTGCGCGCTCGCTGGCAGGGAGAGGCAGGATGTCGATCTTGGAGGGAATCCGGGTACTGGATTTCGGACGCTATATCGCGGGACCGTTCTGCGGGATGCTGCTCGGGGATCTCGGCGCCGATGTCATTCGCGTCGAGAAGGTGGACGGCAGCGAGGACCGCTACACGGCCCCCGTCACGGAGGACGAACAGGGCTCGCTGTTCCTGGCCCTGAACCGCAACAAGCGCGGGTTCACGCTCAATCCGCGCAAACCCGAGGGCCAGGAAGTCCTGCGGCGGCTGGTTGCGACTGCCGATGTGCTGATCGCCAACCTGCCGCCGGATACCGTGGCCTCGATGGGGCTCGACTACGCGACCCTGGCCGCCGTCAGGCCCGACATCATCCTGACCACGAGCACCGCCTACGGCTCAAAGGGCCCGTACGCGAATCGGGTCGGCTTTGACGGCGTCGCCCAGGCCATGTCCGGCAACATGCACATGACCGGCTATCCCGACGAGCCAATGAAGAACTACTACCCGTACGTCGACTACACGACGGGCACGCTGAACGCGTTCGCCACGCTTGCGGCGCTCATGCATCGCATGAAGACCGGCGAGGGGCAGCACGTCGAGGGTTGCCTGCTTGCATCGGCCCTGACCGTGGCCAACGGCACGTTGATCGAGCAGGCAGTGCTCGGCAAGAACCGGGTGGCGAGCGGCAATCGCGGGCAGACGGCGGCGCCGTCGGATGTGTTCGCGACCCGCGACGGCTGGGTGCTGGTGTCCGTGGTGGGCCATCCCCTCTTCGAGCGGTGGGCAAGGCTCATGGGGGAGGACCGTTGGCTGACCGACCCGCGCTACGCCACGGACGAGACACGTGGCGAGCAGGCGGTGGAGATCAGCGAGCGGATGTCCGCATGGACCCGCGAGCGCACGACCCGGCAAGTCGTGGCCGAGCTCGAATCCGCCCGAATCCCCTGCGGCGAGGTGCTGTCCCCCGCCGAAGCGCTGGTCAACGAGCAGGTCGTCGACCAGGCCTTTTTCACGCCAACGGACTACCCGGGCCTGCCGACGCCGGCACCGGTGGGACGTACGCCGGTGGACTTTTCCAGGGTCGACACTCCGATCCGGCGCCGGGCGCCGACGCTCGGCGAACATACGCGCGAGGTCATGCGGGAACTCGGCTACGAGGACGACGCGATCGACGGTTTGCACGAACGGCGGGTGGTCTGACCGCGCGTGATCTGGCGATCGGGCCGAAGCGTCAGGCTCCCCGGGCCGTAAGGCGTCTTCCTGCCTCCATGGGACGTGCTTGCACCGGTTCGCGGTAGAGGTAGTCGCGAGTCAGCGGCACCGCGTCGTTGTTGCGCGCGAGCTGCAGTTGAAAGACCACCAGGTCCGCCACTTCGAAGGCCGTCGCGCACGCCAGCAGGTAGAACTCCCACATCCGGCAGAAGCGTTCGCCCTGGGCCTCGACGAAGCGTTCCCGGACCGCCTGGAAGCGGCGGTTCCACTCCCGCAGCGTGAGCGCGTAGTGACGCCGCCACACTTCGAGGTCCGCCGTCACCAGTCCCGACACCTCCACTGCCCGCAACACCTCGGATGCGGCAGGAATGTACCCGCCGGGAAAGATGTGGCGCCGGATCCAGGGATTGGTCGGGCCCGGCGGCAAGGATTGGCCGATGGTGTGCACGAGTGCGGTCCCGTCGGGCGCCAGGAACTCGAGGACCTTGTCGAAGTAACGCTGGAAGTTGCGTCGCCCAACGTGCTCGAACATCCCGACCGAGACGACGCCGTCGTACTGGCCGGCGTGCTGCCGGTAGTCCTCGAGGCGGAATTCGACGCGCCCGGACAGTCCGCGGCGGTCCGCTTCGGCGCGCGCGACGCGAAGCTGTTCGCTGGACAGCGTCAGCCCCACAACGTCCACCTCCGTGTGCTCGGCGAGATGCATGGCGAGGCTCCCCCATCCGCAACCGATGTCCAGCACGCGCTGGCCGGACTCGACGTTCAGCTTGCGTCGGATGTGGTCGCATTTGGCGGCTTGCGCCATTTCCAGCGAGAAGTCCGGTTCCCGGAAATACGCGCACGAGTAATGCATGTCGGTGTCGAGGAAGGCACGGAACAGCGCCTCGTCGAGGTCGTAGTGATGGCTCACGTTGGAGAGGCTGGCGCGCACGTTGTTCCAGGAGGTGAGGAGGCTCGCGAGGGCGCCGGCAAGCGCAGCGGTGGACCGCCCGGGCGCGTGCTCCTCCAGGTTGACCCGCAGTATGGTGAGCAGGTCTGCGAGGTCGCCGTCCTGCACGTCCCAGTCGCCGTCCATGTACGTCTCGCCGACGTTCGCGGTGGCGTTGAGGAAGATCCTGCGCTTGGCGCGGCCGTTTCGAAGGACCCACGTCGCGTGGGGTTCTCCCTGGCCGAAGGTGTGCCGGTGCCCGTCCGGCTCGACCACGGTCAACGTACCTTGGGTGATGTAGCGATCCAGCAGTTTCAGGAACATGGTCTTAAGGGAACCCTCCCATCAAGGTGGCCGGGCGTCGGCCTGGACGGCTGCCCTGGCACAGCCCTTGCTGCCCGCAGCTTGCGGCGTTCTGGCGCGCCATAGTGGCCAGTTCGAGCTTCTCGGCTAGCTCGTCGATGAGCGCGATGACGTTCACAAGGTCTCCGTTCTCTCTCCCAAAGGTTAGCAAATTGCCTCGCGCTCATGGTGCGTCCGCACACGGTAGGGTCGCGGACGTGTTCCGACGTCTCTCGCGACCGATCGGCGCAGCTACCTGTACACGTCTCTACGGTGTCCGATCTTGAGAACGAGCAGGGTGAGCGTCGCCTCGAATACGCCGTACAAGATGCGATACCGACCGACACGCGTGCGGAAGACGTCGTCGTATCCTGCCAGCTTGCGTGCGCCTCTCGGAAGAGGGTTTTCGGCCAACGCAAGCATGGCCGAGACGACGCGTTCCTGATGGGCCGCGGGAAGCCTGCGCAGTTGCTGCTCGGCCGAGCGGGAGATCTCGACCCTATAGCGTGCCATTCAGCTTGAGTTCAGCGAGCAGTTCGGCCAGCGGACGGGTGGGCTCGCGGCGTATCTGCTGCAGGTCTTCGATGTCCTCAAGCTCTTCAAGGCGGTCGAGCAGCGCTTCCTGCAAGGCCGGTCCGAGGTCCGACTCGGGCGTCGTATACTCGGTTCTTTCCCCTTCCGGAGAGGTCATGAAGGTCAGTATCGCCATCGGTGGCGCCGCGTCGGGTCGGCATCGTGATTTCGAGCGCCAGGTGGAGTTCGTCGTGGAGGCGGAGAAGCTTGGGGTGGACGCGGCCTGGTCGGCAGAGGCCTGGGGGCAGGACGCCGTGGCGCCGCTCGCCTATCTGGCGGCGCGCACGGAGAAGATCGCGCTCGGCACCGGCATCATGCAGATCAGCGCGCGAACGCCCTCGATGACCGCGATGACGGCCTTGACCATGGCTGCCATCTCCGGCGACCGCTTTCGCCTGGGCCTGGGCGCCAGTGGTCCGCAGGTGGTGGAAGGGCTGCAGGGGGTCCCGTTCCGGGCGCCGCTGTCGCGCATGCGGGAGACCGTGGAGATCGTGCGCCTCGCGTTTGCCGGCGAGAAGCTGGCCTATCAGGGCAGGTACCACCACCTGCCGTTGCCGGACGGCGAAGGCAAGGCCTTGCGGCTCTCTCAACCCGGCAATCCGAACATCCCGATCTATCTCGCCACCCTGGGCCCCCGGGCACTCGAGTACACGGGCGCCGCGGCGGACGGGTGGCTCGGCACCTCCTTTACGCCGGAAGGCGCGGACGCGCACCTCGACTACCTGAGGCGGGGCGCCGAGTCCGCCGGCCGCACGCTGGCCGACCTCGACATTCAGGCAGGTGGGACGGTGGCTTTCGGTGACGACCTCGATGCGCTCGTGGCGCCACTCAAGCCGGGGATGGCGTTCACCCTGGGGGCCATGGGATCGCCGCAGACCAACTTCTACAATGACGCGTACCGGCGCGGCGGATGGATGGAAGCGGCGTCCGAGGTACAGCGGCTCTGGGTCGCCGGTCATCGGGAGGAGGCGGCTGCGCGGGTACCCGACCGCATGATCGTGGAAGCCAACATGCTCGGCGACGAAGACACGGTGCGTGCGCGGATCGCCGCGTACCGGGACGCGGGAGTGAACACCTTGCGGGTTGAGCCGGCCGGGTCCGATCTGGCGGAGCGGCTGGAGACCCTGGGGCGCACGATGGACATCGTCCGCGGGCTGGACGATGGCTAGTGTGGCGGGTCGGCGGCGTGCGGCCGGGAGAAGCTGGTGGGCGTCCGGTTGACAGGGGGCATGCCATGACCGAGCCCCGCGCCGAAAACGCTGTCCCCGGGAAGGCGATCTACGCGCTGTACCTCGTCGGCCTGATCTTGCCCGTGACCATACTCGTGGGCGTGATCTGGGCGTACATCGTGCGCAGTGAGAGCGCGGACTGGCTCGCCGTACATCATCGCTACCAGATTCGCACTTTCTGGCTGGGATTGCTCTACGGGGTGGTCGGGGTCGCCCTCGTGGTCGTGGGCGTGGGCCTGCTCGTGCTGTTGGCCGAGCTGGTCTGGTGGATCGTGCGCTGCATCAAGGGTTGGCGCCAACTGGAACGAGGTGCTCCCGTGGAGAACGTGGAGACCTGGTTGTTCTGAGCGTTCCGGTTCGCACCGGGATCGCATCCGAGGCCGCCCGCTCAGCGCGGCGCGTCGGCCGCACGTAGCAGCGCGACCACGTGATCCACCAGGGCCGGAATCAGCGGTTCGGGGAGGTCGTGCCCAAGCTCGGGAACGACCACGAAGCGCGAACCCGGCGCGTCCAGGGCCGTGTGCCGCGCCGCGGCGACCGGGAACAGCGGATTCGCTGCGCCATGAATCACGAGGGCCGGGCTTCGGGAGCGCCTGAGCAGCGCACTGCGGTCGCCGTCTGCGGCGCCGGCCAGCAGTTGCCGTGCGGCGCCCTCCGGGCGGTAGGCCCTGGCGTGCGCCGCTCCTGCAAATCGGCCCAGTCCCACAGCGGCGGAGTCATGGTGCGCGCCGCCGAGTCTGCGCGCGCATGCCACCGTCCGTTCGATCGCGTCTGTCTGGTTGCGGGACGGTTCTGCGAATGCGGCCAGCAGATCCTCGCCCGGTGCGGGTAGCGGGAAGGCGCCGGATGTGGCGTTGATGGACGTCCAGCTGAAGACGCGTTCCGGATGGTGGATCGCGAGGCGCTGGGCGATCATGCCGCCGAGGGAAAAGCCGACCACGTGCGCGCCCGCCTGGCCCAGGTGATCGAGGAGCCGGCATGCGTCCTCCGCCATGTCGCACAGGCTGTATGGAGCCTCGACACCCTTCGCGCTTGCGCCTGCCGCGACGATGCCGGCGAGATCGACCGGGAAGGCTTCGACGCCGAACGACAGACCCGCGTCACGGTTGTCGAAGACGACCGCACGGAAGCCGGCCGCGACCAGTCCGTCGATCAGGGACGGCGGCCACTGAACCAGTTGCAGGCCGGCATCGTGAATCAGCAGCACGGGCGCGTCGGCCCGGGCTCCGTACTGTTCGAATTGCATCGCACCGCAGGGGGTCGCGAATCTCGGCATGGGTGCAATTGGAAGTTGCTGCGAACCCGCGATTTTAACAGAGCGGCTCCCGGGGCGAAGGGGCGGCGGCGGCGACACCGGCGGGCAGGGCGTTGCCGGAAGGCCCCGCGCCCTGGGCGAGGGTCGGCCTCCGGGCTCAGGCGCGGCGCGGCCCCGGGACGGCTGGAAGCGCGGTTGCATTGTCGCTGCCCGCCCCGTTAAATGCCGCGGCATGAAAAGCCGCAGCATGAGGCATTGCGGGATTGCGCTGTGCGTCGTCGTCTGCGGCTGCACGTCCGTGGTGTCGTCCGTCACCGGGAGTCTGGCGGAGGATCTCTCGTCGGCCATTCTCGACAGCGACGACCTCGCCGTGGTGCGCGACGGCGCGCCGGCGTATCTGATCATGCTGGATGCCCTGCTGCGCTCGGACCCGCAAAGCCCGGGCCTGCTGGCCGCCGCCGCCTCGCTCAACGCCGCCTACGGCGCGGCCTTTGTGGAGGACCCTGAGCGTCAGCGGTCGTTCGCGGACAAGGCATTGCGCCTCGCGTCGCGCGCGGCGTGCGAGACGCTGCCCTGGACCTGCACCGCCCGGACCGACGACATGGCGACCGTCGCTGCCAGGCTCTCGGGTCTGCGCGCCGCCGACGTGCCGGTGGCGTACGCGTTCGCCACGGCCTGGGCCGGTTGGGTCCAGGCGCACAGCGACGACTGGGGTGCCGTCGCCGAACTCGGCCGGGTCAAATCGATCATGATCCGGATCGCGGAGCTCGACGAGGCGTACGACCACGGCGGGCCGCGCATGTACCTGGGCGTATTCGAGACGTTGGTGCCGGCCGCGCTCGGAGGCCGGCCGGAACTTGGACGGGAACATTTCGAGCGTGCCATCGAACTGTCAGGGGGCCGGTTCCTGATGGCTCGCGTGCTGCTTGCCGAGCGTTACGGGAGACTGGTGTTCGACCGGGAACTGCACGACGATGAATTGCGCAAGGTCCTCGATGCGAACCCGCGTGAGCGCGGGATGACGCTTGCGAACCTGGTCGCGCAGGAGCAGGCACGGGCGTTGCTGGAGTCGGCGGATGAGTATTTCTGACGCGCTGGCGCACGCTGGTGTGCCGTGGCGGGGTCGCGTGCGCCGCCAGTGGCGACGGAGCTGCATCGGCGCGGTTGTGCTGGCGCTGTTGCCGGGTCAGGTGTGGTCGGATTCCGCTGTCGCGGCGACGCTCAAGATCGCGACAGTCTCGCCCGACGGTTCCGTGTGGATGAGACTGCTGCGCAAGGCGGGCAAGGACATCGAGGTGGACACGGAAGGCCGGGTGCGGCTGAAGTTCTATCCCGGCGGCGTGATGGGCGATGACCGGGCCATGATGCGCAAGATGCGCGTCGGCCAGCTGCAGGGAGCCGTGGTGACCACCGGGGCGTTCAACCGGATCTTTCCCGACCTCGGTCTCTACAATCTGCCGATGCAGTTTCGGGGCCTCGACGAGGTGGACTTCGTCCGCGCGCGGCTCGATACGGACTTGATGCAGGGCCTTGAGGCCAGTGGGTTCGTCTGCGTGGGCCTCGCCGAGGTCGGCATGGCGTACGCGATGACGACGCGGGAGGCCCGGTCCCTGGGAGACGCCCGGGGCCTGAAGGTGTGGACGCCGCACGGGGACGCCATGGCCATCAGGGCGATGCAGGACTTCGGCATCACACCGGTCCCGCTCACCATAGCGGACGTCCTCGCGGGGTTGCAGACCGGGCTCATCGACACGGTTGCGGCGCCGCTGGTCGGCGCGGTCGCCCTGCAGTGGCACGGTCAACTGAAGTACGTCCTCGACCTGCCGTTCATGTACATCTATGCGCCGCTGGTGTTGGCGAAGAGACCGTTCGAGCGGCTGCAACCCAACGACCAGACGGTCGTGCGCCGGTTGCTCGGCGCGGCGGTCCAGGCAGCGGACGCGGGCAACCGCAGGGATCACGATGCGGTCCGGGAGGTTCTGAACGGACAGGGCCTGTCGTTCGTGCAGCCGTCCGCGGCGGAGGTAGCCGAGTGGCAGAGCCGTGCGGACGAGGTATCCCGGGCGTGGGCCGAGAGCGGCATCGTGACCCCCGGTCGCTACGAACGCTTCGCCGCGCTGCTTGCGGAATCCAGGGCGCAGGTTGATCGATAAGGCCGAACGCGCGTTGCGCCGCGTGGAGTCGGCGCTGCTGGTCGCCCTGTTGGGCGGGATGATCGGCGTGGCCGTCTATCAGGTTCTGGCACGCAACCTCTTCGATACGGGCCTCGCCTGGGGCGACCCCATGGTCCGCGTGGCGCTGCTTTGGGTGACCATGATCGGCGGCATGGCGGCGGCATCGTCGGACCGGCATATCCGCATCGACCTGGTGGCGCGCTTTGCCTCCGAGCGGGCGAATCGCTGGATCAGCCGTCTGACCAGTGTCTTCACGGCCCTCGTGTGTTTCGTGCTCGCCTGGTTCTCGGTCACGCTGGTCCTCTGGGACTACCGTGACGGCACGTCCGGGTTTGGCGCGGTGCCTGCCTGGGTGTGTGAACTGGTCATGCCGCTCGGTGCGGGGATCATCGGCCTGCGCTACCTCCTGCGCGCGGTCGGCGTCACGGTCTCCGCGGAAGAGAACGCGACGTGATCCTGCTCGGGGTCGTCTGCGTCCTGGCGATGGCGCTGCTCGGGGCGCCGCTCTTCGCGGTGGTGCTGGGGGGGGCGATGCTGGGGTTCCTGGCGGTCGACGTGGATCTCGCGGTGGCCGCCATCGAGTTGTACCGCATTACCGACACGCCCCTGCTGATCGCCCTGCCGTTCTTCACGTTCGCCGGATACCTGATGGCGGAAGCCGATACCTCGAAACGCCTGATGGCGTTGACACGGGCCCTGTTTGGCTGGATGCCCGCGGGTCTTGCCGTGGTGGGTTTCGTTGCCTGCGCGGTGTTTACCGCCTTGACCGGCGCCTCGGGAGTGACGATCGTCGCACTCGGCGCGCTGCTGCTGCCCATGCTGCGAAACAGCGGCTATTCGGAGCGTTACAGCCTCGGGCTCGTGACTACCTCCGGCAGCCTGGGTTTGCTGATCGTGCCGTCGGTTCCGCTCATCCTCTACGGGATCGTCGCGCAGCAGATGGGCGTGGGCGAGCCGTTCACGATTCAGCAGTTGTTTCTCGGCGGCCTTGCCCCCGCGGTGCTCATGATCGCGATGCTGGTGGGCTGGACGGTGTGGCGCCACGGCGGCGTGGAGCGCACTCCGTTCCGCGCCGGGGCCGTGTGGGAGGCGCTGGTCGCCGCGCGTTGGGAACTGCCGTTGCCGGTTTTCGTGCTGGGCGGCGTCTACACCGGCTTCTTCGCCATATCCGAGGCGGCGGCGATGACCGCCCTCTACGTGATCGTGGCGGAAGTCGGCCTGTACCGGGAAATCACGGTGGCGCAGCTGCCCCGGATCATGCGGGAGTCGATGGTGATGGTGGGCAGCATCCTCCTCATTCTGGGGGTGGCGCTGGCCTTCACCAACTTCCTGATCGACTCTGGCGCGCCGCAGGCCCTGTTCGAATTCATGCAGCAGCACGTCACGAGCACGCTCACGTTCCTCATCCTTCTGAATCTCCTGTTGCTCGCCCTCGGCGCCGTGCTCGATGTCTTCTCGGCGGTCATCATCATGACCCCGCTCCTGTTGCCGGTCGCGGTCGGATACGGCCTGCACCCGATCCATCTCGGCATCATCTTCCTGGCGAATCTCCAGATCGGGTACTTCACGCCGCCGGTCGGGATGAACCTGTTCATCGCAAGCTACCGCTTCGAACGACCGGTGCTCGAGCTCTACGCGGCGTGCCTGCCGTTCATGGTGGTGCTGCTGCTGGCGCTGCTGATCATCACGTACGTGCCGGCGCTGTCGCTGTGGTTCCTGTAGCGCCCCATAGCCGGTCCGGCACTCGCTCGCGAGCTCGCTACGCACCGGAACGCGACGCTTGCGTCGCGCCGCCTCCGGCCCAGCCACGCCGTCCTTGCGTGGAAGTTGCACCGGCGGTCACTGCGTTCCCTTGGCGCGACTTCCATGCAAGGGGACACCCTTGTGGTGTCCCGTCTCGAATTCATGCACGGTCGAGGGCGACCACAAGGGTCGCCCCTGCGGGATGTCGTCCGGACCGTCCGTTCCGCCGGCCGCAGGACCCCGCCTGCTTCCCACTGCCAGAGCGGCGTCCCGACCACCGGCGTATACGCGCGTAGTGTGTAGTCGTATGTGCTAACGTGAGCCCATGAGAATACACATTGCGTTGCCGGACGCCGTGGTCGCGGAACTCGATCGTCGTGCCGGGGTTCGGCAGCGGAGCGCCTTCATCGTCGAACTGATCCAGCGGGCGCTTGATGACGAGCGGCGCTGGGACGACATCGAGGCCGCGCTATCGTCGCTTCCCGACACCGGCCATGCCTGGGATGACGATCCCGCAGAGTGGGTGCGACGGCAGCGGCGCGGAGACCAGCGGCGAAGCGGGTGACCGTGGCGCGTCTGCTGCTCGACTCCACGGTCATCATCGATGCGCTTCGCGGTCGCCCCGCGGCTCGGAGGATCGCGGGTTTGCGCCGGCAGGGCGTAGAACCTTGGGCATGCGCCATTTCGGTCGAGGAAATCTGGCGTGGCCTGCATGCCGGGGAGGAACCTGCGGCCGGCCGCCTGTTCAACGGTCTGCGCATTGCACCGCTCGGATTGGCGGAGGGGAAACTGGCCGGAAGTTGGCGGCGCGCGTTTGCCGAACGTGGCGTGACACTGCACCAGGCGGACTGCCTGATCGCTGCGGCTGCCCGAGGGGTGGGAGCGTCGCTCGCGACTGCCAACGTGAACGACTTCCCGATGGCGGAGTTGACTGTGGAAAACTGGCCGGTTGGTCGTTAGCGCCAGCTCCTTCTGGCGTCGCCGTGGACTGCCGTCTACCCGTTCTCCGACTGCCAGAACGGCGTGCCCACGACCGGTGTCGACGGGTGTGCCGTTTCGCTGATCGCCATCGCGCCGGCCTCGAAGGCGAGACGCCCGGCGGCCACGGCCTTGCCGAAGGCGGCGGCCATGCGCACGGGGTCGTCGGCGCGCGCGACGGCGGAATTCAACAGCACGGCATCGAAACCCATCTCCAGCACCCGGGCCGCGTGGGAGGGCAGGCCCAATCCGGCATCGACCACCAGGGTGGCGTCGGGCAGCCGGGCACGCAGCGTCTCGAGGGCATACGGATCCGTGATGCCCTTGCCGGTGCCGATGGGCGCCCCCCAGGGCATGATGACTTCGCAGCCGAGGTCACGTAGCCGCGAACAGACCACCAGATCGTCGGTGCTGTAGGCGAACACCTTGAAACCGGCCGCGACCAGCTCCTCGGTCGCCGCGATCAGTTCGTATGGATCCGGCTGCAGGTTGTAGTCGTCGCCCGTCACCTCCAGCTTGATCCAGTCGGTATCGAAGATCTCGCGGCTCATCTTCGCGAGCGTGACCGCTTCCCGCGCGCTGTGGCAGCCGGCCGTGTTCGGCAGGATCCGGCAGCCCAGTTGGGAGATGTGCTCCCAGACCGAGCCGCCGCCAAGCTGCTCGGGGGACTGGCGGCGCAGGCCCACGGTCAGCACGTCCGCACCCGACGCGGCCACGGCGTCGGCCATGACGGTGAGCGATGGGTATCGTGCCGTGCCGAGCAGCAGCCGGCTCTGCAACGTCTCGCCCTATGCGTGCCAGGGTTCCGATCCTGCGGCATGGGCAGATTCTGTCATCGTCATCCCCCCTCCATGGCGGACAGCACGTCGAGGCGGTCGCCCGTGCGGACCCGGTAGGACGGCCAGTCTTCTTTGGCCACGAAGGTCTCGTTCACGGCGACCACCACCCGGCGGTCCGCGAAACCGAGGGACCGCAGCACCTCGGCGAGTACCTCCGCGTCGAGGCTCACGCGGTCGCCGTTGTAGATAACGTGCATGACTTGTCGATTTCGGCGATGGCGTGGTCGACCAGCGCGGGGGCCACCAGGAAGCCGTGCCGGTACAGCCCGTTGACGCGCAGCACGCCGTCGTGCCACTCGACCCTGGGCAGGTGGTCGGAAAAGGCGGGTCTGAGCCCGGTGCAGAGCTCCACGATCTCCGCCTCGGCGAAGCCGGCGTGCAACGCGAAGGCCGCCGACAGGAGCTCCAGGGCGCTGCGCACGGTGACCCGTCGTCTCGAGTCGCTTTCGATCTGTGTGGCCCCGACGACGTACTCGTGGCCGGCCCGCGGCGCCGCATATACAGTTGGTAACGCGGGTGCATCAGCCGCACGGGGCGGGTCAGGACCACCTCCGGGGTGCATACCCGGATCGCCTCGCCGCGCACGCCGCGCAGACCGGGGACGCCCGCACCGACGCCGCGGCAGTCGATCACCACATCCGCCTCGAGGTCGCGTGGATCGACGGGATTTCCGTAGCGAATGGCGCCGCAACGCGGCTCGAGGGCATCGAGCAACGCGCGGTTGTCGAGCCATCCCTCGCGCGGGAGGAACAGGCCGCGCTGAAAGCGGCCGGCCAGTGCCGGTTCGAGTGCCGCGATGTCGTCGGCATCCACCCAGCGCGACTCGGTCTCCCGGCGTTCGCCCAGCGAGCGGTAGAACTTGTCGAGGAGCGGGCCGTCGGGGCCGTGGGCCACGAGCAGCGAACCGTCGATGCCGTAGGGAACGCCCAGTTCGGCCAGCAGCTCCGGCCATAGCTTGAGGCTGCGCTGGCCCATGTCGAAGACCGCCGGGTCGGCGTCCGGGTACTCGCTCACCGGCGCCAGCATCGCCGCCGCCACGTACGCTGCGCTCTCGGGCGCCTCGCGCGATGCGCGCTCGTGGAGCGTCACATCGGCCCCGCCCTTGGACAGGCGCCAGCCGATCATGCGGCCCATGAGGCCGGCGCCGGCGATCTCGACTCGCATGGGCGTGCGCTCCCGCACTCCTGCTAGCGGTAGATCTCGCTACCGTGCTCGCGGAACTCCTCTGCCTTGCGCCCCATCTCCGCTTCGATGTCGATCATGCGCACGGTCTCGTCCGTGACGCCGGCCGCGTCGCGCACCTCCTGGCTGATCTTCATCGAGCAGAACTTCGGCCCGCACATCGAGCAGAAGTGGGCGACCTTGGCGGAATCCTTCGGCAGCGTTTCGTCGTGAAAGTCTCGCGCCCGGTTCGGGTCCAGTCCGAGGTTGAACTGGTCTTCCCAGCGGAACTCGAAACGCGACTTGGAGATCGCGTTGTCGCGGATCTGGGCGCCGGGATGGCCCTTGGCGAGGTCCGCGGCGTGGGCCGCCACCTTGTAGGCGATGATGCCATCGCGCACGTCCTGCTTGTCGGGCAGGCCGAGGTGCTCCTTCGGCGTCACGTAGCAGAGCATCGCGCAGCCGTACCAGCCGATCATCGCGGCGCCGATGGCGGACGTGATGTGGTCGTAGCCCGGGGCGATGTCGGTGGTCAGGGGGCCGAGGGTGTAGAACGGGGCTTCGTCGCAGCACTCGAGCTGCTTGTCCATGTTCTCCTTGATGAGCTGCATCGGGACATGGCCCGGCCCTCGATCATGGTCTGGACGTCGTGCTTCCAGGCGATCTGCGTAAGCTCCCCCAGGGTCTCGAGTTCGCGGAACTGGGCGTCGTCGTTCGCGTCGGCGATGGAGCCGGGACGCAGCCCGTCACCCAGGGAGAAGGCGACATCGTAGGCCTTCATGATCTCGCAGATATCCTCGAAGTGCTCGTAGAGGAAGCCCTCCCGGTGGTGCGCGAGACACCACTTGGCCATGATCGAGCCGCCGCGGCTGACGATGCCCGTGGTGCGCCGTGCCGTCAGCGGCACGTAGCGCAGCGGCACGCCGGCGTGGATGGTGAAGTAGTCGACGCCCTGTTCGGCCTGCTCGATCAGCGTGTCGCGGAAGACCTCCCAGGTCAGCTCTTCGGCGACGCCCCCCACCTTCTCGAGTGCCTGGTAGATCGGCACGGTACCGATGGGGACGGGTGAGTTGCGCACGATCCACTCGCGGGTCTCGTGGATGTTCTTGCCGGTGGAGAGGTCCATGACGGTGTCCGCGCCCCAGCGGATCGCCCAGACCATCTTCTCGACCTCTTCCTCGATGCTGGAGGTGACGGCCGAGTTGCCGATGTTGCCGTTGATCTTCACCAGGAAGTTGCGACCGATGATCATCGGCTCGGACTCGGGGTGGTTGACGTTGTTCGGGATGATCGCGCGGCCCGCCGCGACTTCGTCTCGCACGAACTCGGGGGTGATCTCCCTGGGCGTACGCGCGCCGTAGTTCTCGCCGGGATGCTGCTCGGGGTTGTAGCGTGGATTGGCGCGGGCCAGGTTCTCGCGGACCGCGATGTACTCCATCTCCGGCGTCACGATCCCGGCGCGGGCATAGTGCATCTGCGTGACGTTCTTGCCGGCCATGGCGCGGCGCGGGGTACGCAGATGGGCGAAACGCAGCCTTTCGAGCCGCTCGTCGGCGTTGCGCGCCTGGGCATAGGACGAGCTGAAGGCGTCCAACGGCTCCGTGTCGCCGCGGGTGAGGATCCACGATTCGCGCAGACGCGGGACGCCGGAACGCACGTCGACCGCGATATCGGGGTCGGTGTACGGACCGGACGTGTCATACACGCGCAGATGCGGATTGGGCGTCAGCCGCGGCGCACCGCCCCCGGGAGGCTGTACCGAGGTCGGCGACAGGGCGATCTCCCGCATGGCGACGCGGATGCCGGCGTTGCCGGGCACGTGCACTTTCTGCGACGCCGGCAACGGCTCGAGCATCTCGGCATCGATCGCGGCCGCTTCGGAAAGGATGGATTGCTCGGACATGGGATCCCCCGATTGGTTGATGCGCGAAGGCTCTTGCCGTCGGCGCGGTTCGGTCGGGGGCTGTTCCCTACGCCGGCATTAACCGGATCAGGTTCTACGGGTTCGCAAAGCGTCTCAGCCGATCGGCACCCCGACATCGAATGGTCGAGTACAGGTCTGATAGGCCCGCGATAGCCAGCGTTCGGACCCGACGATGGTCACGCGTGGACGTGCGCTATCCGAGGGCGGACAGGTATCGGCCCACCGCCGCGACCGGGTCGGGATCGGCCCCGATGCCGGACAGTACGGCGACGCCGTAGGCGCCGGCGTCAAGGCACACGCGGACACGGGCGGGATCGACACCGCCCAGGGCGTAGACGGGCAGGGGCGTTGCGGCAGCCGCTGCCCGCAGGGCGTCGACACCGACGGCGGATACGCTCTTCCAGCTCGGATCGAATATCGGGCTGAACACGATGGCGCTCGCGCCGACGCGCTCGGCTCGACGGATGGCCTCGACGGAGTGCGCCGCCGCGCTTCGAAATGGCAGGGCGCCGGGTGCGGGCCCGGGACGGGGGACCTCCGCTTCCGGCCAATGCACGCCGTCGTAGCCGAACTCGTCGGCGAGCGGGGCCGGGCCGTTCAGGACGAGCAAGGCCTCGTTTCCGATCGTCGCCCGTGCCATGCGGGCGATGTCGGCGAGCGTCTGGTGGGCGGCCTGTCGCGCGCGCACCTGTACTGCGAGGCGCGACGGGTACCGACGGGCGGCGTCGGCCAGGCGCGAGAGCAGGATTTCGAGCCCGGGCAGGCCGTCGGCGAAGTCCAGGTCGGCGATGGCGTAGAGCCGGGGCGGTTCGTTTGCGCTCATTCTCCGGATGACGCCAGTGCTGTGCGGAGCGCATCGGCGCACGCGCGCGTGGCTTCGTCTGGCCGGTCGGCCGCGACGACGGCCGAGAGCACGGCGACGCCGTGTGCGCCGGCACGGACGATGTCGCCGATGCGTGCGGCGGTGATGCCGCCGATCGCGATCACCGGCTTCGGACAGTCCGCGGCAATGCGGGCGAGCGTCCCGAGCCCCATCGTCGGGGCCGGGTTGGCCTTCGACCGCGTGCCATGGACGGGCCCGACGCCGACGTAGTCGACGGTGGTGGTCCAGACCTCGGCCGCCTGCTCGTAGGAGTTCGCCGTGCCGCCGATGACGGCTGCGTCGCCGAGGATGCGCCGGGCGGTCGTCACGTCCAGATCCTTCTGACCCAGATGCACGGCGGCAGCGCCGACCGCGAGGGCGACATCGGCGCGGTCGTCGATCACGGCCAGGGCGCCGGCGGCCTGGCAAGCGCCGACGACCTCCCGCGCGGCGTGCACCAGGGCGGACGTGGACCAGGGACGCTTCTTCCGGAACTGCACGCAGTCGGCGCCGCCGGCGAGGGCGAGCCGGGCAAGGTCGCCGTGGGCGAATCGGATCTGCACGGTCTCATCCGTGATGACGTGCAGTCGCGGGATCCGCTTCACGGTTTGCCGGAAGGCGCGCCCCGGCCGTCGCGCAGGGCATGGAAATGATCCATCGGACCGGGGCCCTCGCCCAAGGCGGGATGTCGGATGGCGTCGGTCACATAACGCTTGGCCCGGTCGATGGCGTCGACCAGGGGCGCCCCCCGGCCGAGCTGTGTCGCAATGGCGGCAGCGTACGTGCAGCCCGTGCCGCTCGCGCCGGCCGTGGGCACGAGTTCGCCGGGAAATACGTGCTCTTCGGTGGGCGTGACGAGGAGGTCCGTCGCCGGCGCCGCCGCGAGATGGCCCCCTTCACCAGTACCGCCCGGCAACCGCGCTCGAGCAGCACCGTGGCGGCGTCACGCGCGTCGTCGAGCGTGCGCACGCGGCGGCCGGTGAGCATCTCGATCTCCGGCACGTTGGGCGTCACCAGTTCTGCCATCGGCGCCAGCTTGTCGAGCATCGATGTGACGGCATCGGCTTCGAGCAGCGGATGGCCCGAACTCGACACGATCACTGGGTCGAGGACGTAGTGCGGCGCCGACCAGTTCCTGAGCGCTCGCGCAACGGCCGCCACGCAGTCGATGTCCACCAGCATCCCGCTCTTGACGGCCGCGATGTCGAAGGCCTCGAACGCCGCGGCGAACTGCGCCGTGACGACGTGCGCGGGCACCGGCATCGTGGCCGTGACGGCGCGGGCGTTCTGGGCCGTCACCGCGGTGACCACCGTGACGGCGTAGGCGCCGTTGGCCGCGATGGTCTTGAGGTCCGCCTGCATGCCCGCGGCGGCGCTGCTGTCGGATCCGGCGACGGTGAGGATGGCCTTCATGACAGGGACGCTCTCCGCATCGCCGAGACATCGAGCGGGCCGCTGTTCGCGAGGGAGGACCGCTCGGGAGTTGGAAAGTGCGCCGGCTCGGTGCGCCGGCTCGGACACACATCTTATCAACTCCTATAATGACCAACGCCGGACGGCTCACCTGGGACGGCCATGAACTTTGAGATCTCGATCCCGGTCAACGGCCAGGGCCTCTACGACATCACCGACCGGGTGGCCGAGGTGGTCACGGCCGGCGCGCCTGCGGATGCCTTGGCGACGGTCTTCATCCGCCACACTTCCGCGAGCCTCATCATTCAGGAGAACGCCGATCCCGCGGTGCAGCGGGATCTCGAAGCCTTCCTGGACCGCCTCGTCCCCGAGGACGAACGCCTGTATACCCACATCGAGGAGGGCGCGGACGACATGCCCGCGCACATCAAGGGCGCCCTCACACAGACGCACCTGTCCATTCCGGTGACGAACGGACACCTGGCCCTTGGCACCTGGCAGGGCATCTTCCTGTGGGAACACCGCCACCGTTCGGGTCAGCGCCAGGTCATCGTCAACCTGCTGGGGAGCGATCGGGAGCCCGCGCGCTGAGGGGTGAGTATTCCGCACACACGCGCGGACCGGCTCCGGTATCGCCGCTGGAGGAGGATGGCGCGGTTGCTGACATTCTGACATGAGAACATGAGAAAAATAAACCGGTTACGAGTATTTCCTAAACAAATAGAGAGATCTTTTAGGATAGGGCCCAGGCGCCACGCCCACATGTGTCGCGCGGTGCGCATATCATGGGCGGAACTCGGATTGCGGCGCGTCACTCGATGAACGGACCACTATCGGGCCTCAGGATCGTCGACCTCGGAGATGGTCCCGTCACCGGCCTTGCGACCATGGTGCTCGCGGATTTCGGAGCCGAGGTGATCAAGGTAGAACCGCCCGGCGGCGATCCGTACCGTGCGCTGCCGTCCGCCCCGATGTGGTTGCGGGGGAAGGCTACGCTGACCGTCGACCTCGACGACGGCGAACAGGTCGCGCGGCTGCGGGCGATCGTGGCAGACACCGCCGATGCGGTGGTGACCACCCTGTCGAAAGAACGGCGGGAGACCCTGGGTCTGGACTACGCAAGCCTGTCGATGCGCCGTCCGGACCTGGTGTATGGGGTCGTCTCCGGTTTCGGCGAGGAAGGACCGTTGCGGGACTACCCGGCGGTCGAAGCGGTCGTCGCGGCAAAGTTCGGGCGCATGGCGAGCCTGGAGGGGATCGCGCCGCGCCCGGGGCCCTGTTACGCGGCATTGCAGGTCGCGACACACGCGACTTCCCAGAGCGTCGCCGCCGCGCTGCTCGGCAGCCTGCACCGGCGGTTGCACAGCGGGCGTGGCGCGTCGTTCGACACGTCGCTCATGCGAGGTCTGCTGCCGTACGACATCGGCGGGCTGCAGGTGGCGGATCTGCGCGCGCGCGGCATCCTGCCGACGCCGGAGACGGCGACGGACCCGACGGCCGTGCTGCCACGCATCTACTACCACGGCGCGCGTACACGGGACGGGCGCTGGATCCAGTTCGGCAACCTGCTGCCGCACCTGCTCGAGAACTTCTTCGTCGCGTCCGGCCTGGAACGTCCGGCGGGAGGCATGCCGCCGGAGGGCAGTCCGGAACTCGAGGATTTCCGCAACCGGATGCTCCGGCACATCGCGTCGCGGGACCTCGAAGAGTGGATGGACATCTTCGTCGATCATGGCGGCGTCGTCGCGCACCAGTACCAGACGACGCAGGCGGCCCTGCGAGACCCGGACATCGTGGCCAACGGACACGCGGTCGCGGTCGACGGCGGCGTGCAGATCGGTCCGGTGGCGGACCTCACTGCAACGCCGGCCGCCATCACGGGGGAGAGTCGCGCGATCGATTTCGAGCGCGCCGCGCGTCGCTCGGCACCACGCCGGTGGAAGGACGGTGGAGACACCGGGACTGCTCGCGGCGGGGGTCGTCCCCTCGACGGCGTGACGGTAGTCGAGGCGGCGACGATCATCGCGGCGCCCCTCGGAGCCTCGACGCTGGCGGACCTGGGCGCCCGGGTCATCAAGCTGGAGCCGCCCGGCGGCGATCCGTTCCGCAGCATGATGCACGGTACCGGGGCGATGCGATGCAACACCGGCAAGGAGAGTGTCTGCGTGGACCTGAAGGCGTCTGAAGGGCGCGAAGTCGCGCGACGGCTGGTGCGCGGGGCAGACATCTTCATCCATAACTACCGACCGGGCGTGCCGGAGAAACTCGGCATCGGCTATGACGAGCTGCGCGGGGACAACCCTGGTCTCGTCTACCTCTCGGCCAACGGGTACGGCCCCAGGGGACCCGGCGCGAAGCGTCCGTCCACCCACCCCATACCCGGCGCGGCCCTTGGCGGGGTGGTCTGGCAAATGGGCGGGTTGCCGGAAGACGGGCACCTTGAGCTCGACACGGTACGGGAGGTGGCGCGTGCACTGTTTCGCGCCAACGAGGTCAATCCGGACCCCAACACGTCGATGGTGATCGCAACGGCGGCGACCCTCGGGCTCCTGGTGAGAGATCTCACCGGCCAGGGTCAGCAGATCTTCGTCGACATGTTCGGCGCCAACGCCTACGGCAACTGGGACGACTTCCTGTCCTATCCTGGCAAGGTGGAGCGCCCGTCCGTCGATGCCGATATTCTCGGCCTGGGCCCGCGCTGCCGGCTGTACGAGTGCCGCGCCGGCTGGGTATTCCTGTACGTCCGCGACGACGACGAATGGGCTCGCCTCGGCGTCGCCGATGAAGCGGCGCTGGCGACGCGGTTCCGGACCGACGACGCGGACGCGTGGGAGGCGCGCCTGCTCGCGGACGGCATCGCGTGTGTGCGCGCGGACGCGGCGCGGCCCGCGCAGTTCCTGCTGAACGATCCCCACGCGCGCGCCGAGGAACTGGTCGTGACCGCGCCTCACGCCCAATGGGGCGAGTACCTGCGGCACGGACCGATGGTGCGTTTCGAACGCGGCGGGCGCTATCCGGGGGCCTGCCTGCCCGGAGAACACACGGTGACGCTCCTTCGCGAAGTCGGTTACGAAGCCGCGGAGGTGGATGCGCTGCTCGACACCGGCGTGGCGATTCAGCACGGGTCGTGACCGGGGCTGGTGACGTGCGCGGACGGTCGAGCCCATGACGTTCCGGCTGGCAGTGGGCCTGGTGGCATTGCTGCTGCTGGTGGCCGGCATCCTCCTGTTGCGCCCGTCGCCCCTCCCGGCGGCGCGCGAGATCGACGTGATGGCGAGCCTCGTCACGCACTTCATCGCGCCGCTGGGAGACGTGCCGGTTGCCAGCGCCGCATCGGACTGCCGCACCGGGGGTGTGACCAGGGCGGTCGTGCCGGCGGCGCTCTTCGACGAGTTTGTCCGGGCGAACGGCGTGGCGAAGCCCTTCGATCTGGCGCTGTTCGGCCGCAAGTTGCAGCTCGCGGATCCGGAGATCGACCCCGCACCGGGGCGGTCGGGCGCACCGGTGGTCTCGATCTCGCGTGCGGGCATCCTGGAGGACGATGCGCTGGTCTGCGTCGAGGTCTTCGGACGTGAGGACAGAGCTTTCTTCGTCCTGTTGCGTCGTGACCACGAGGGTGCGTGGACGGTCGCCCGGGAGCTCACCGCCTGGGAGGCTCCGGAGGATCCCGACACCGACCCGGACGTCGTGGACGATGAACCGCTATTCCTGCCCCGCCCCTCGGCACTGGACCGGGCGTTACGCGAGCAATGAGCCGCGCCGAGCAGTGCACCCGCGGGACAATGGCACGCATTGCAGTCATGGGGGTGCTCGTCGCGGCGTGCGGCATTGCGGGTTGCGGCCGGCCGCCGCCGGAGCGTCCGGAAGGGCAGCCGGCCGTCGCGGCGCAGGCCGTTGCCACCGGGGATCTCGATGCGATCACGGCGCGCGGAACGTTGCGGCTGGCCAGGCGCAGGTGGGCCAGCTTCCAGACGCTGCCCCGCCAGGGGCTGCCGGCCGAGGCGTACTTCCAGCTCGCGGAGGAGTTTGCGCGGCGGCGCGGGCTGGCGGTGGAGTGGCGCACGTTCGACGGCTTCGATGCGCTGATTCCGGCGGTGCGCGACGGTCTGGCGGATGTCGCGATCTCCAACATTACCGTGACGGAGGCGCGGGCACGCGCGGTGGCGTTCACCGTGCCGGTCACCCGGACCCGGGAATGGCTGCTCGGGAGGCGACAGGCGACCAGCGTGCCCGGGGCGCCCCTGTCGTCGTATGCGGAGCGCACGTTCGGCATTCCGAAGGGCACGGCGTATCTCGACTCCATGACACGGTACCTGCCGCAAGCGCCCATGATCGAACTGGCGGCGGGTCTCGACCCTCACCAGGTCCTGGAGGCCCTGGAGGCCGGATCGTTCGACGCCACGATCATGGACGGCGTCGTCGCCAGGGGACTCCTGGCCACCAGCGACGAGGTCGAACGGCTTGCCGTGTTACCCGGCTCGCGTGACCTCGCCTGGGTGGTGCGGCACGACAGTCCGCAGCTCCTCGATGCGCTCGACACCTTCCTCGAAGAACGCCTGCTCGCCGGTGGCGACCTGCCCGCGCGGCAGGATCTCGGGGGCATTCGGACGGCGGGCAGGCTGCGCATGCTGACGTTGAACGGCCCCGGCACCTACTACCTGTGGCGCGGCGAACTGCTCGGCTTCGAATATGAACTCATGCAGGCATTCGCCCGGAGCTTGGGTGTGGTCCTCGAGGTCGTCGTCGCTCCGCATCGGGCGGACCTGCTGGCATGGCTGGAAGCGGGCCGCGGGGATGTGATCTCGGCGGGCATCACCGCAACCCCCGGGCGCCGGGCGGCGGGACAGATCTTCAGCAAGCCCTACCTGTCGGTGCACGAGGTGTTCGTGAGCCGCGCGCCGCTGGAATCTGTCCAGAGCCTTGCCGGACGCCGGGTGACGGTGCAGGAAGGCACGAGTTTCGTCGAGACCCTCGAGGCCTTGCGACACCAGGTAGCCTTCGAGATCGAGGCTTCTCCGGTCGAAAGCGAGGCGTTGATCCACGCCGTGGCGGCGGGGCGGACGGATATCACCCTGGCCGACAGTCACATCGCGGAACTCGAGGCCGCGTTCGACGAGGGCATCGCGCTCGGTCCGCACCTGCCGGGCGAGCGCGGCCTGGCCTGGGTGGTGCGGCCCGATCAGCCGGTGTTGCTCGCGGCGTTGAACGACTTCATCGAAGCGCAATACCGGGGCTACGAGTACAACGTCCTGCGCAACAAGTACTTCCGGAACGCGCGCCGCATGCAGCGCCAGCGCGACCATCGCCTGGTGGGCGAGGAACTGTCGCCGTACGACGATCTGGTGAAGGAGGTGGCGACCGAGCACGATTTGGACTGGCGGCTCGTGGTGTCCCAGATGTACCAGGAAAGCGGTTTCGATCCGCGCGAAGTGTCGCCCGCCGGCGCGCGAGGGCTGATGCAGGTCATGCCGCGTACGGCCAGCGAGGTGGGTGTCGCTGCGGACGCCCTGGCCGATCCGGGACAAGGCATCGCCGCCGGCGTGCGCTATCTCTCGTGGACCCGGGAGCGTTTCGAGTCCCTGCCGCTGGGAGAGAGGCACTGGTTCGCGCTGGCCGCCTACAACGCCGGCGTCGGGCACGTGCGTGACGCGCGGCGGCTGGCCGGGAACAAGGGATGGGACACGGCGCGCTGGTTCGACCACGTCGAGCACGCCATGCTGCTGCTCGCGGAGCGGGAATACGCGCGTGAGGCGGTGCACGGGTACGTCCGAGGGTCGGAACCGGTGCGCTACGTGGAGGAGATCAGGGAGCGTTACCGCGCCTATCTCGGTCACCTGGAGGTATTGCGGAAGGCCCCGGAGGTGTCCGGCAGCAGCCGCTGAAAGGCCAGTGCAAGCCCGCTTTCGAAGGCGGCGATGCGGCGGTCGAGTTCGCCGGGCAGCGCCGCTTTCTCGGCGGTCGGCAGGGATGCGAACTCGGCCCGCGCCCCGGAGCGGCGCTCGATCGGCCTATCCGGCGTGACGCAGCACCTCGCCGGCGCGCGCACCGGTGTGTTCGCCATCGACAACCGTGACCTGTCCGTTGACCAGCGTCGTCCTGTACCCCATGGCCTTCTGGATGTAACGGGGCGCACCGCCGGGGAAGTCGTGGACGAGTTCCGGCTGTCGTTCCGCCACGGCGTCGGGATCGAGGACGTTCACGTCCGCCCGCATGCCTGGCCGCAGGACGCCGCGATCCTTGAGTCCCACCACCCGGGCGGGACCGGAGGTCATGCGGCGCACGGCCTCGCCAATGCTGTAGAGACCCACTTCGCGCACCCAGTACGAGAGGATGAAGCTGGTCCAGCCGGCATCCATGATCTGGGAGACGTGTGCTCCGGCGTCGCCGAGGCTCGGGAAGATGTGATCGTTCCGGAAGAGATCGGCCAGCGCCTTCAGGTTCCGGTTGAACATGCGGAAGTTGAACAGGGCGCGTCCCCCGGTTTCGAGCGACAGGCGCAGGAACGTCTCCGACCAGTGTTCGCCGGCGGCTTGGGCCATCGCGGCCAGGTGGCTCTCCGGTGCGGCGGTGTAGTCCGGTGTTGCGCCAGCGCCGAGGTAGAACACCTGGGTCATCGGCAGGGGCGTTGCGCCTTCCTGGCTGGCCTCCTCGATCAGCGCGGCACGCGTGTCGCCGTCCTGGATGGCGGCGAGGCGGCCGGCCAGGTCGAGCTTGCGAAGCCTGTCCCAGGTCTCGCCCTGCACGGGCAGGCGGGACTGCAGCCCGAACATGAAGCCGGACCCGCGCACCTGGGAGATGGCCGTCATGTCGCGTCCCGCGCGGATCTTGTCGAACCCTGCGGAGCGCTCGCGACCGGAGTGGTCCTCGGGGCCCGCGCCGTAGCTGAAGAGGATCCGTCCGCCGCTCGTGTCGGCCATCTTGTCGAGCACCTCGGGACTCGCTCCCACGGCCTGCATCAGGCCGTTGCGGGGCCCGACCGCCCGGGCGATGGCTACGAGTTCCTCCGGGTCCGCGAAGGTGCCGGGGATCGAGCGACCGTCGGGCAGCTTGTGCGGTGCGTAGCGGTTGGTGGAAAACCCCACGGCGCCGGCGTCGATCGACTGCGCCACGATGTCCGCCATGCGCCGCTTTTCGTCTTCGGAGGCCTGTTCCTCGACGGCGCGTTCGCCCATCACATAGAAGCGTACGGCGCAGTGCCCGACCATGCCGGCGACGTTGATCGCGGGCGCCAGCCGGGAGATGGAGTCGAGGTACTCGCCGTAGTTCTCCCAGTCCCAGGCGAGGCCGTTCAGGATGGCGTACTTCGGAATGTCCTCGACGGTCTCCATCATGCCGGCCAGCAACTCCTTGTCGGAGGGCTTGCACGGGGCGAAGGTGACCCCGCAGTTGCCCATCAGGACCGACGTAACGCCATGCCAGCTCACCGGGGTGAGGAACGGGTCCCAGCCAATCTGCGCGTCGAGGTGGGTGTGCAGGTCGACGAAGCCGGGCGTGACCAGGTGTCCCTCGGCGTCGATCTCCTGCCGCCCCTGCGCGTCGACCTTGCCGACGGTGGAGATCGTACCGCCGTCGATGGCGACGTCGCCGGGCACCGGCTCGCTGCCCGTCCCGTCGACGATCTGCCCGCCGCGAATTACGATGTCATGCGTCATTTCGGATCCTGTACTCCGAGTCGTTCGTCCGACTCACGAGTCTAGCAGTTCTCCCCCCGGCCACCGGTCCGTCCCTTCGCCAAGGGGCTTGCACAGGCCCGACACGGGCGACGACAAGCGTCGCCCCTGTACCGTGCCGAATCAGCCGCCAGGCCCGGCGCGGGCAACCAGCACCAGCGTGGCGTTACCGCCCCTCGAAGTCGCTTTCGCGTTTCTCGCGGAACGCCAGCATGCCTTCCGCCGAATCCCTGGACATGCCGACCAGCGGAATCGCGGACTCCGACCATTGCATGGCGGTGTCGAAGTCCAGGTGCGCGGTACGCACCGCCAGCATCTTGCCGAGTTTTTGCGCGATAGGTGGACCGGCCTCGAGTTCCAATGCCAGCTCCATGGTCCTGTCCTCGAGTTCGTCGGGCGCGACCAGGTAGTTGGTAAAACCTGCCTTGTGCGCTTCCTCGGCGCTCATGAAGCGTCCCGTCATCATGAGTTCCATCGCCTTGCGCCAGCCGAGGATCTTCGGCAGGGACCAGAAGCCGCCGAGATCCGCATACAGGCCGCGCCGCACGTAGGCGACCTGGTAACGCGCCGCGGTGGAGCCGACGGCGAGGTCGCAATGGCTCGCGAGATCGAATCCCGCCCCCACGCAGGGTCCGTTGACCATGGCGACGATGGGTACCTCCATGCGCTTGAGAGCGATGTACGTCTCGGTCTCGTGGCGGAAGTTCAGCCGGTAGCCCTCGATGTCGACGCTGCCGTCCTCCGGCGGCGGTTCGCGGTCCGGGTTCGCCGCGCCGCTGACGTCCATGCCGGCGCAGAATCCGCGGCCGGCGCCGGTGATGACTATGCAGCGCACGCTGCGGTCGAAGCGGGCGTCCACGAGGATCTCGCGCATCCGCCGCAGCAGGGGAAAGGTGAGTGCGTTCAGCTTCTCGGGACGGTTCAGCGTGAGCCAGAGAATCCCGTCCTTGTTGCCGCGACGCTCCTCAAGTATCTCTTCGTTGCGGGCCATGCGACGCCCTCCTGATGGTTGCAGCCAATGAAGCCTGGAACGTGCCGGGGGTGGCCCCTGGTGTCAAGGCGGCGGTCGCTCCGCCCCTTCGGTTGGAACGTGAGCGCCGCTATACTCGGACTCGACCGAAGGCGCGTTCGGGGCCGGTGCGGAGGGAATTGCGCGCACGTTCGCCTGGGCGAAAACCTGACGCAGGAGTCCTGACCGCGCCCATGGAGTAACGGGCGGCAGAGGAGCGGTGAGGATTGTGCCTTCGGTGGAGGAGCCACCGGGAGGTTGACCGATGCAAAGGGTCTCCGTTCCGGTGTTGGTGGCGGCAGCCTGTTGCCTGGCCGCTGCGGCGCAGGAGCCGGACCACGCCGACGAGGACGAGCACACCGACGAGCACCTGCTCGAAGAAGTCGTCGTCGTCGGCACGCGCCGTAGCGCGCGTTCGCCGGGCACTCTCCCGGTGCCGGTGGACGTGCTGGACGGGGCGGACCTCGCCGCCTACGGCAACGGCGACATGCTCGATGCGCTCGCCTCGGTCGTGCCGTCCTACAACGTGGGTCGCGAGCCGATCAGCGATGCCGCAACGCTCATCCGTCCGGCGAATCTGCGCGGCCTGCCGGCCGACAGCACGCTCGTACTGGTCAACGGCAAGCGCCGACACCGCGGCGCGGTGATCGGCGAATTCGTCGCCGGCATCAACAAGGGCGCACAGGCCGTCGACATCGCGCCGCTCGCCGCGATCGCCCTGAAGCGCGTCGAGGTGCTGCGCGACGGCGCATCGGCGCAGTACGGGTCGGACGCCATCGCCGGGGTGCTGAACTTCGTGCTGGAGAACGATCCCCACCTGCGGCGGCTGCGCATGCAATTCGGCTCGACGTACGAGGGCGACGGCGACCAGATCACCGTCTCCGGCGGTATCGGCTCGCACCTCGGCGAGCGCGGCTTCGCGACGCTCAGCTTCGAGCTGCAGGACAGCGCGCCCACCAGTCGGGGTTCCCAGGATCCGCAGGCCACCTACCTGATCGAGAACGGCTACGAGGGCGTCGCCGACCCCGTCGTCATCTGGGGATCACCGGATGTGGAGGACGACTTCAAGGTACTCGTGAACGCGGCCGTGGAGGCCGGGACAGGAGAGCTGTACGGCTTCGGCACCTGGTCTGGACGCGACGTGGACGGCAGCTTCTTCTACCGCAATCCGAACACCCGCAGCGGCGTCTTCGCCGACGGCACGGGCAACCTGCTGGTGGCCGATCTGACCCCCGGTGACGGCGACCCGTGTCGCACGGTGCCCATCGTCGACGGTCTGGCGAATCGGTCTGCCCTCGCGGAGGTCGTGGCGGACCCGAACTGTTTCGCGTTCAACGAGTGGTTCCCGAGCGGCTTCACGCCGCGCTTCGGCGGGGAGGTCAGTGACACCTCCGTCGTGGTGGGCTGGCGTGGGCACCGGTCGGGCGGGTTCGGATACGACTTCAGCGTGTCCGCGGGACGCAACGAGGTGGTCTACAGGATCCGCAAGACCGTGAATGCGTCCTATGGACCGAACACGCCCACCGCCTTCGACCTCGGCTCCCAGATCCAGTTCGAGCGCCTCGTGAATGCCGACTTCACGCTGCCGATCGACATCGGCGCGGCTTCGGACCTGCACATCGCCTTCGGCGTACAGCATCACGAGGAGACATTCGAGATGTCGGCCGGCGACACGGAGTCGTGGGCGCCGGGAGGATTCGAGACGCAGGGCTTCTCGGTCGGATCCAACGGCTTCCAGGGCTTCAGCGCGGACGTGGCGGGCCGGTTCAGTCGCAAGAGCCACTCGGCCTATGTGCAACTGGATCTGGATGTGACGGACCGCTGGCTTGTGGACGGCGCGTTTCGTTACGAGCGCTACGGCGACTTCGGTTCCACCACCAACGGCAAATTCGCTACGCGCTTCGAGGTCGCGCCGACGTTCACGCTGCGCGGTTCCGTCAGTACGGGATTCCGCGCACCGTCCATCGGGCAGAGCAACCTGCGGCGTGCGGCGACCACCGTGGTCGATGGCCAACTGGTCGAGTCGCTGACGCTGCCGCCCACCAATCCCGTGGCGATCCTGAAGGGCGGCCGGCAACAGCGAGACCACCGGGGTGGACCTGGTCCTCGATTCCGGCTTCGACTGGGGCGGCGGACGGGCCGGCATCACCCTCGCCGCCAACTGGACCGAAACCGAGATCACCGATCCCGGCGCGACGCTGTCGGCGGCGGGGGCGCGCGAGCTGGAGGACGGCCTGCCGGAGACGCGGGCGACCCTCACGTTCGACTATGCGCGTGGCGTGTGGGCGGGATTCGCGCGGTTGAGCTACTACGGCGACGTCTACGAGCACCTGTTCAACTGCGAGTCCTGCTGGATCGACACGGACCCGGTGACGGTGCTGGACGCCGAGGTGACGTGGTCTGTCGCCGAGACCTACGCCATCTCGGTGGGCCTGCGCAACTTCCTGGACCGGCAGCCGGACAAGCACCGCTTCGCGGGCGTCTCCGGATACCTCGGTGCCGACTACCCGCTGAATCACCCGAGCGGCTTCAACGGCGGGAGCTACTACCTGCGCGTCAGCGCGGACCTGTAGCGGACGCCCTTGTGGCGTCCCGTTGAGAATTGGTGCACGGCCCGACCGCGGGCGACCACAAGGGTCGCCCCTACATGTAACCGTGTCGAATTGCCCGGCGGCCATGTAGGGGACACCCTTGTGGTGTCCCGTCTTCAAATCATGTATGGCCCCGGCGCCGGACGAGTGTCCTCGCCGGCGCCACCCCGAACGCGGCCCCTGTCAGTCACCTTTCTTCTTGTAGCCGTCCGTCCCGCGGTACGGCCCGTCACGCCACTTCAGCGCTCCTTGCAGGCCCTCTTCGCGCATCTTGTCCTGCCACTCGTAGGAGTACTCGGTGAACTGGGCCGCGGCGTCGAGGTCCGTCGAGGTGCGTACGGACGAGTAGATCCCCATGTTTTCGTAGTAGCGGTTCATGTTGACCTTGAGGATGGCCAGGTGGTCGGCCGACATGTTGGCGATGCGGTCCGCGAACGCGATCGTGTTCTCCTCGAGCCGGTCCTTCGGCCAGGAATAGTTGATCATGCCGATCTCCTCGGCCTCCTTGCCGGTGACGTTCTCGCCGGTGTAGTAGAGCTCCTTGGCCTTGCGCATGCCGATGACGAGGGGCCAGATCACGCCGGTGCGGGACGTGCCGAGTCCGCGCAGCCCCGGGTGTCCGAGTTGGGCGTCTTCGGCGGCTACCACCAGGTCCGCCATCATGGCGAGTTCGCACCCGCCCGCGACCGCGTATCCCGAAACCTGGGCGATCGTGATCTTCGCCATATTCCAGAAGTACAGGTGGATGTCGGTGATCTGCTGCATGCCCGTGCGGATGCCCATCAACAGGCGCCGCCCCTTGTCGTCCGTGCGGCGGTGCGAGCGGACCACGGCGTCGGCGCCGCCCCGGGACGGGGTGAGGTCGTAGCCGGCGCTGAATGCGCGGCCTTCGCCGCGCACGATGATGACGCGCGCGGTGTGGTCGGCTTCCAGGTCGTGCAACGCTTCGTTGAACTCGTAGAGCAGCTCCTGAGACAGCGCATTGAGCTTCTCGGGGCGGTTCAGTGTGATGCGCGCGACGCGGTCGTCGGTACCGACGCGGTCCACGTACAGGTTTTCGAAGTCGGCCATGTTTCGTTCCCTCCAGGTTTGTTTGCGGCGACGTGTTCCCGGCGCAGCACGCCCTGGGTGCGCGGGTGTGAACACGACGAGCGGTTAGTATGTTGGCAATGGACCCGCTCTCTCAAGCCGCGCTGGGCGCGGTGGTCGCCCACGCGGCCGCGCATCGTACGCTCGGGGCGCGGGCCCTCGCGGTGGGCGCGGCCGTGGCGGCAATGCCCGACATCGATGTGCTGTTCTCCCTGTCGGGGGACTACTTCGAGCGGATGCGGCTGCACCGCGGGATCACCCACTCGCTCTTCTTTGCGCCCGTGGCGGGACCGCTGCTCGGATACTTGGCGTGGCGCTGGGAGAAGCTCGGCGGGACACAGCGGCTACGGGCGTGGATCGTGGCGCTGACGCTCGCGCTCCTGTCGCATCCGCTGCTGGACCTGATGACCCCCTACGGCACGCAACTCCTGTTGCCGTTCTCGGATGCGCGCTTCGCCGTCTGGGCGATGCCGATCATCGACCCGGTGTATACGCTCGTCCTGATCGCGGGGTGCATCGTCGCGTGGCGGCGTCCCCGCTGGCCGGCCGCGTCGGTCACCGCGCTCGCGGTCTCGAGCGGCTATCTCGCCTACGCCTGGCACCTCAACGAGGCGGCGGCGGACACGGCCCGTGCGGAGCTGCGCGCCGCAGGGGTGGTGAACGCCGAGGTGGCGGCCTTCCCGACCTTTCTGCAGGTGCACTATCGACGCGTCGTCGCCCGGATGGACACCGAGGTGCGAACGGGTTTCGTGTCGATGTGGCGACCGTGCCCCATCGCGTGGTCCGTGGCACCCCGCGTGGCGGATGCGGACGCTGCGGTGGCCGCTTGGCGCAACACGCGCGAGGGCCGCATCTTCGAGTGGTTCGCGATGGGATGGGTGCACCATGTCCCGACCGAGCGGGGTCTGGTGTCGGCGGACCTGCGCTACGGCTTTACCGCGGATCCCGGGCAGAGCGTCTTCAGCACGCTCGCGGAGTTCGACACCATGGGCGCCCTGGTGCGGGTGACCGGGTTGCAGGACCGGCCGCCGCCGCAGTTCCTGACCGCGAGCGGCCTGATCGCCAATGCCTATCCCGAAACCTGTCAGGCGGCGAGGAAGGCCACCCCCGTCCAGCAGACCGCCGCGAGGGCCGCCGCCACCGATGCCTGAGGGATCTGCGTCTTGACGTGGTCCATCAGGTCGCAGCCGGTGCACACGGAACTCAGTACCGTGGTATCGGAGATCGGGGAGCACTGGTCGCCGTAGACACTGCCGTCCATCACCGCTGCGAAGCAGAGCGTCATGAAGAGCTCCGGGTGGGCCAGTTCCTGGCCGGTCGCGACGGCCCAGGCGAGAGGCATGGCCAGCGGGAAGGCGACCGCGTACGTGCCCCAGCTCGTGCCGGTGGAGAACGCGATCAGCATCGTGAGCAGTTGCAGGAGCACCGGCAGGAGGAAGAACGGGATCGCCTCGCCCAGGGTCTCGACCAGGAAGATGGCGCCACCGGTCGCGCTGCTGATGCCGCCGATCGTGACCGCGAGCAGCAGGATCACGCAGCCGAGCACGACGCCCTTGAGGCCGTCGTGGAAACCCGAGATCAGGTCCTTGATGGACATGCCCTTGGCGAGCGCCGTGCCGCCGGCGATGACGAACGCCGCGCCGAAGGCCCAGTGCACGTTCGGCGTACCGGTGAACAGGAAGGTACCGACGGCGATGCCGATCAGCGTGAAGAGCGGGACGAAGAACTCCAGTACGTGGGGCTTGTAGCCCTCCGGCGTGTTGCTGCCCTGCAGCTCCGGCGCGCTCAGGGGGTCCGCGTCCTCGGCGTCGAGCTGTCCCGTCGTCCGCGCGCGTTCCATGGCCGCGCCGAGCTGGCGGCCGAGGAACAACGGCTTCTCGATGCTCAGGAGGAAGGTGCCGGCGACGGCGAAGATGGCATAGAAGCAGAACGGTACGCTCTGGAAGAAGAACGCGATGCGGTCGGCCTCCGTGGCCAGAAAGCTGACGCCCGATACGAAAATGAATGCCTGTATGTAGCCCGGCCAGGCGTTGAAGGCGATTTGCGATGCGATGGGCGAGGCGGTCGAGTCCACGATGTAGGCGAGTTCCTCGTGGGAGACGCGTTCCTTGTCCGCGATCGGGCGGACGGTGGTGCCGACCAGCACCGTGCTGACGGTGCCGCCCTGGAAGAAGATGACGCCGAGCATCCATGCGACCAGCTTCGCGGTACGCGGGCCGCGCACGAAGCGCACCGTCATGAACTGCGCGAACGCCTGCGCCGCGCCCGTTTTCGACCATATGCCCATCAGCCCGCCGAGCAGCCACAGGTACAGGATCAGGATGCCGGCGGAACTCGTCGACGCGAGGGAAGGGATGAGCACGTCGCCCGTCAGGTCGTACTGGCCGAGGATCAGGGCCCCGGAGACGATGCCGCCGAGCAGCGACGTGACGGGTTCCTTGTTGAGCCAGCACAGGAGCACCGCCACGAGCGCCGGGAGCAGCGACCAGATGCCCCAGTGGCGCTTGCCGAGAAGTCGGTAGTACACGGTCTCCATGCGCCCGTCGAGCATCTCTTCGGCGACCACGAACTCTTCGAGCACGGCCGGCGCCTCTCCGGACGCGGCGATGCGGTCGGGGTCCAGGACGGCTTCCGTCATGGGCACCGCCTCGAAGTAGACGCGGTCCCCTTCCTGGACGTAGTAGAGGCGGCCGTCGCTGGCCGTGCTGACGTCCAGCGTCGTGCGCTCCACGGTCCAGGTGGGCGCGACGTTGGCACCGACGTACCAGGACGCGGCCACCGCGACGGCGAACAGTGCGAACTTGCGGAGTCCGGAACTCATGGTTTCTCTCCCGTAGCTGATGGCATTGGCCCCGCGGGCACGGAGAATGCGGCCTCCCGCGGCATCCCCCCGCGGGTCAGGTAGCGCGCGAGGAAGGCGACACTGAAGTCGATCTCCTCGACCGGCACCTGCGGGTGCAGGCCCGGATTCGCGTGCAGGCGCTTGTCCTGGCTCGCGAAGGCGTCGAAGAGCGTCAGCGCGGCATCGCGCGGGACGATCTCGTCCTCCAGTTGCTGAATGAACAGGAGGGGACAGGCGATGCCCGCCGCCGCGTCCGCGACCGCGGCCTGGAAGCGGCGCGGCCCCAGGACGCCCATGAGCCCAAGCACCGCGGCTTCGATACGCTGCTCGGCAGCGACCAGGGGTGCGCCGTAGATGGTGCCCATCGAGAGTCCCCAGTAGCCGAGCGGGCCGTTGCCGGCTTCGGGCAGGATCGCGTCGATGGCGGCCCGCCAGTCCGCGGTCATATCCGCCTCGGTGCCCTCCCGGCGCCACTCGTCGGCGAACGCCTCACGGCCACCGGGGCCGACCTGGCGACGCCCGTGCACCGGGCCGTCGATAGCGAGGGCGTGAAACCCGTGTTCGCGCACCATGCGCCGCGCCATGGACGGGATGGGCGGCTGGTGGCGGTCACCCGATGCCCCGTGGCCGAAGCACACTACCGGGCTGCCGGGCTCCCCCTGCCACCAGACGCCGGGTACGACCCGGCCGTTGGCGTGTACGTCGAATTCGCATCGGCGTACGTCGGCTTCCACTTCATCGTCCAGCCAGTGCAATGACATCGGCGTGTGCGTGCTCCCGTCTGTTCCGTCAGGGCCGGTAACTCAGGCCGGCCACCGGGCCGACCTGGGTTTCGACGATCTTCCACGCGTCCTCGATGAAGTCGACCAGCAACGGCCGCGTGTCGCGGGGGTCGACGATCTCCTCGATGCCGAACGCGTGGGCGTTGCGGAATGGCGATGAGATCGCCTGCAGCCGCGCCTCGATCTCGGCGCGTCTGGCTTCCGGATCCGGAGCGTTCTCGATCTCGCGCTTGTAGGCGATGGCGGTGCCGCCCTCGATGTGCATCGAGCCGCCGTGCGTGGATGGCCAGGCGTAGCGACGGTACAGCCCTGCGCGGCGCAGGTGCAGGCCGCCGGCGACGCCGTACAGCTGACGCAACACGAAACAGATGTACGGGGTGCGCGTCTGGTGCAGCGTGGCCACGACCCGCGCGCCGGCGCGCACGATGCCGGCGCGCTCCTGGGCCGGTCCCACGGAGAAGCCGGGCTCGTCGGCAAAATAGACGAGGGGCAGGTGGAACGTTTCGCAGAGCTCGAGCAGCCGCATGGTCTTCTCGCCGGCGGCGATGTCCATGGAACCGCCGTTGAACTTCGGGTGGTTCGCCATCACGCCGCACGGCGCTCCGTTGACGCGGGCGAGCCCCGTGACCCGCGCGCGGCCGTAGTACGGCGCGATCTCGAAGAAGCTGTCGCGGTCGAGGACGGCCTCCAGGATCCTGCGCGGCTCGTAGATCTTGCGGCGATCGCGCGGCACCGCCGAGACGAGCCGTTCCTCGCGACGGTCGGGCGCGTCCGTCGGCGCCACGCGTGGCGGTGCCTCGTAGACACTCGCGGGCAGGTACGACAGGAACCGGCGCACCTGGGCGATGGCGTCCGCCTCGGTCTCGGCCAGGTTCATGACGACGCCGTTTTTGATCTGTGTGCGTTCATCGCCCAGGTCTTCCTTGGTGATGCTCTGGCCGGTCGCCTGTTCGACGACCTTGGGGCCCGCGACGAACACCTGGCTGGTCCCGCGCACCATGACATTGAAGTGGCTGAGGCACACCTGCACCGCCGGCAGCCCGGCGACGGAGCCGAGGACGGCCGCCACGACCGGCACGTTCTGCAGCAGATCGACGCCTACGGCGCCGGCGGGATTGCCGGGCAGGTAGGTCCGGCCGATCTGCTCGAACGTCTTGACGCTCCCGCCGGTCGCGTCGAGGAGGCGCACGTAGGGGATGCGGCTGGTGAGTGCGAGGTTCTCGATGAACTCGGACTTGTTGCCCACCGCGGCATCGGCGGCGCCGCCGCGGATGGTGAAGTCCCCGCCGGAGAAGGCGACCTTGCGGCCCTCCACGGCGCAGGTGCCGACCACGGTGTTCGAGGGCTTCAGGCGTTCGACGGCATCGCCGTTCCAGCTGGCGGTGCCGGCGAGCGCGCCGGTCTCGTGGAAGGTGCCCTCGTCGGCCAGCAGGTCGATGCGCTCGCGCACGGTGAGTTTGCCCCGCCCATGCTGGAAGGCGACGCCGTCCGCACCCCCCATCTCCCGCGCCATGGCGGTCTGGCGCGCGAGTTCGTCTACGTCGGATTTCCAGCTCATGCGGTGCCCATCGCGGCGGATTATGGCATAGGGCCACGGGTGCCTTGGTCACTCATGACGGAGTGCCTCGATGGGGTCGAGGTTGGCGGCGCGAAGGGCGGGGAGGACGCCGAAGAGCACGCCCACGAGCGCGGAGAAACCGACGGCGAGACTCGCGGCCCAGAGCGGGGGAGTGGCCGTCGGAAAGTCGGGGATCAGGCTGGCGACGAGGGCGGCCATTGCGGCGCCGACGGCCAGGCCGAATAGCCCGCCGAGCAGAGAGAGCGCGAGTGCCTCGATCAGGAACTGGAGGAGAACGTGTCCCCGGGTGGCGCCGAGCGCCTTCCAGATGCCGATCTCGCGGGTGCGCTCGCCAACGGAAACGAGCATGACGTTCATGATGCCGACGCCGGCGACCAGCAGCGAGACGCTGACCATGGCACTGACGAAGGCGGTCACGGTGGTCGTGATGTCGTCGAAGGCTTGTGCGATCTCTTCGGCGGTCTGGATCTGGAAGTCGTCCTCGTCGCCGGGGCCGAGGCCATGGGCCCGCCGCAGCAGGGCCCGGATCCGGGCAGCCGTCCCGGCTCTCCTGCTCGGATCGGCTACCGTGAGCTGGATCAGGAGATCCGGGGAGTCATGCGGGCCGGCCATGCTGCGCACGGTGTGGTACGGAAGCAGAAGGTGATCGTCCTGGTTGGTCCCGAACAGCTCTCCCTTGCGTTCCATGACGCCGACGATCCTGCACCACTCCCCGGCGAGGGCGACGTACTCGCCCGTCGGATCGTCCCTCATGTGGAGGGTTTCCCGGGTCTTGTCGCCGATGACGCAGACGCGCCGACGGGACCGGTCGTCTGCGAGGGACAGGAATCGGCCAGCGCGCGGGAAGGCATCGTATACGTCCTGGTAGGTGTGGGTGGTGCCGCGGAGCTGGGTGACCGCCGTGCGGCCGCCGTACCGGATTTCGTCGTGCCCCAGGATGAGCGGGGTGATGTGGGCGATCCCGTCCACCCGGGTGGCGATACGCTCGAGGTCGCTCGGGGACAGGCGCGCTCGGCGTCCCTGCAATGCGTCTTCAAGGGGAGTGTGGGCGCTGATGGCGAGGTTGGCGCCGCCGAGATCGACGAACCGCCCCGCGATGGCGGAGCCGAGAGCCTGCAGCAGGGTGATCACGGCGACGATCGAGGCGACTCCCACGACGACCCCGAAGATGGTGAGGGAGCTGCGCAGGGGGTGGGCGGCTACGGATGCGAGGGCGGAGCGCACACACTCCGCGAAAGCCGACCCTGCGAGGGCGGTCTTCATCCGGCGCGCGTGTCTGCGTGACGTCAGGACCGGATCTCCCGTGCGACCCTGCCGTCCACCAACTCGACGATCCGCGCGCAGCGGGCGGCGATGTTCTTCTCGTGCGTGACGATGATCACCGTCTGCCCGCTGCGATGTACGTCCTCGAGCAGGGCCATGACCTGTGCCGTGCTCGCCGAGTCGAGGTTGCCGGTCGGTTCGTCGGCCAGGACGATGGAGGGCTCCGTCACCAACGCGCGCGCGATGGCGACCCGTTGGCATTGGCCACCTGAGAGCTGGTTGGGGAAATGTGCGGCGCGGTCCGAGAGTCCGACACGGGCCAACGCCGCCTGCGCCCTGCGCCGCCGCTCCGCGCGCGGCGTACCGCGGTAGACCAGGGGCTGCATGACATTCGCCAGGGCGGTCACGCGCGGCAGCAGGTGGAAGCTCTGGAAGACGAAGCCGATTTGTTCGTTGCGGATGCGCGCGAGTGCCGACTCGCGCAGCCCCGCGACGTCGCGCCCCTGCAGCCTGTATTCACCCGAGGTTGGGGTGTCGAGGCAGCCCATGAGGCTCAGGAGCGTCGATTTGCCGGAGCCGGAGGACCCCACGATCGCCAGGTACTCGCCGTGCGCGATGTGCAGGTGCACGTCCTCGAGCGCGGCGAAGGTGGAGCCGTAGCGTTTGCCGACACCGGCCATGGCGATGAACGACATCAGGCGCGGGTCGGTTCGGGTGCGGTGGCTGGAGGCGCCTTTTCGTGCATGGCTTCGCCGTCTTCGTGCACGGCATCGCCATCGCGCAGGTTGCGCAGGGTTCGTCCGGGGCCCGTGACGACGCGATCGCCCGCGCGCACGCCCGAACTGATCTCCTGGTAGGTGTCGTCGGATCGTCCGACCCGGACGGGGACCTTCCGCACGATGCCCTGCCGCACCACGTACGCGAACTGACGCGCGGCGGCCCCGGGTTGCTCTTCGGCCACGATCGCCTGAATCGGGGCGGCGAGAACCGCGTCCGACGCGCCGGTGAATATCTCCGCTCGGCACGACATGCCGGGGCGTAGCCCG
This sequence comes from Candidatus Azotimanducaceae bacterium, assembly GCA_965206615.1. Lineage (GTDB taxonomy): Bacteria > Pseudomonadota > Gammaproteobacteria > Pseudomonadales > Azotimanducaceae > VXNE01. Next base: position 3,140,615 of record CBDBKI010000005.1, on the reverse strand, counting down.
ATGCCGTCGGTCGGCCCGATGCGGATGCGGACCAGGAACGATAGGCCGGCCCGGTTCCGTTGCGTCTTGGCGGTGTTCGCCACGAATTCGACGACTGCGTCCAGCGGGCGGTCCGGATGGGCGACGGCGACGATCTGCGCTGTCTGGCCCGGGACCACGGCCCCGATATCCGCTTCGTCGACATGGACTTCCGCAACGACCCTCGCAGGATTCGCGATGGTCATGAGGCGGCTGCCGGGTATGTTCGTCGAACTCGGGATCGCCGTCTCCCCTACGTCGATGTCGAGCGCGGTCACGACCCCGTCGATCGGCGCACGGATGCGGGTCTTCTCGAACTCGTTTTCCGACTGCTGGAGACGGGCGCGGGCCTGCACCAGGCGTTCCGCACGGGAGGCAAGGTCGATGTGGGCGAGGTCGAGTTCGTGACGAGCCACTTCGAGCGAATGCGCGTCGAGCAGGTCGCGTTCGAACAGCAAGGCACTGCGGTCATGATGCCTTTGCAGGGTGTTGATGCGCAGATCCTGGCGTTCCAGTTCGATCTTCTCCAGCCGAACTGCGGCTCGATTGTGTTTGACGCGGGCCCGGTACGCGTCGCTGTCGATCGACAGCACGACGTTGCTGCGGCGCACGCGTTCCCCTTCCCGAACGTGAATCGCGGCCACCCGCCCCGCGACCTCGCTGGTCAGTTCGACCTGTTCCTCGTGGGCGAGTTGCCCCGACGCCAGCACGGACGGCCGCAGCACGCGTTCCGCAACCAGCGCCGTGCTCACGCTCTCGCCGGCGTCCTCCAGGCCCGGACTCGCGACCAGGGCCGCGGCCCCAAGCAGGACCGCGGTGACGACCACGGCGTACACCCTGTTGCGTTGGTGGGACGACAGCATCAGATCGGTTGCGCGGCCAGGCTCACGAGCAGGTTGCGGAGCAGCAGAACGACGGTCGTCCCGAACGCGACGGCGATGGCGGCGTTGGTCCGCGGTGCTTCCCGGCACAGGAGCAGGAATGCCAGCACCAGAAAGGCGGCGCTGCCGAGATACGCGGTCTCGGTGAACCACCGCAGGCCGATGACCGCTTCCGCGTCCGTTTCGAGCCTGGCCATGGCCAGGAGGTCCTGCCGGGTCAGACTGTCGGGAGGGTCACCGACCATCAGGGCCGCGCCGGTACAGGCGTTGACGGCGAATGCCCAGACCGCGGTGGCCACGGCTCGGCCGGTCGCGCGAGGGTCGACGCTGTGGTCGAGCCACCGCAGTATCCCGACGCAACTCAGGGTGAACACCGATACCAGGGCGACGGTCAGGCCGGCGGTTGCCGCCGCCGCGAGATAGGCGACGACCTTCGCCTGCACCTGCAGCAACGCGGGTTCGAGCTCGTCGAACAGATGTTCGATTCCCACGACCGTCGCGGTGCCAACCCCGACTGCCCAGACGCAGATCGGCGTGAGCGGGGCACGCAACAGGGTGTGCAGGAGACGGCCCATCAGGGCACCATGGCCCGCGCAATGGGGACGGTGAGATACGCCTCGATCGCCGCCGCAAATCCCAGTGCGGCGATCCCCGCCACGGCCGCCGCGCCGAGCCCTGCTGTCCTGTACGGCGCCGGGCGACCGTGGATCCATGCCATCAGCAATCCCGGTCCCTGGAGCCCGATGGCGCCGGCAAGCAGGAGCGCTCCGACTTCGAGCACGCCGTGGGGGAGGAACAGCCAGGCCGCGACGGGCAAGGGGGCGCCGATGGCTTGGCCGACGCTGATCATCTGGCCCATGAGAAGGCCATTGAAGGCGAGGACGACAATTGTCGACATGCCCGCGCAGACGACACCGGCGAGCAGCCAGACGTACACTGCTACGTTGCGACCGAGGAGGCCAAGGCTCAGGCGGCCCTTGTCCTGTCTCGCATCCATCCGGTCCAGGGACTGGCTTGTGGAGAGGGTCTGCGGCCCGTGCGGTGCGGACAAGGTCGTGGACGCCGATCCGAGCGCAAAACCGGCGACGGTTCCGGCCGCCCAGATGGCGGCCGATAGCGAGATCGCTTGCAGCCAGGCACTGAAGCGCATCATCGTGGTCCGATCCGGACTGAGCCCGGAGCGGCACTGGCCTTCGACCGTGAAGTAGCCGATTGCGTGCCCGCGTCCGTCCGGCGTCGCCCGCCCGCGGGTCCATGTATCGCGTTCCATCCGGAGGGTTCCATGTCGGCCTTTCTCCCGTCTGTCTCAAGTTGGGCCACTGTAGTCGGCCGAGTTGCGGGCTCGCAGAGGAGATAGTCTCCAGGAGTTGTGCGATTCGGGTGATTGGCTCGGGGGGACAATGCCCCGGGCGGTACCGGGCTGGCGTCCTTCGCCGGGGAGGCCCGATGCTCGCGTCAGTCGTCTACTTGGGCAAATGGGCGTCGTTCGTGGCGGCTTCCCCGGCCATCAGCGAACGAATGGCGGCAATGCGGGCCTGGCCCTGGGGATGCGTCCAGCTCCACCGGTCGAGCGGCGTGCGTCGGAGCTCGTGCAGGCGCATGAGCGCGTCGATCATCGCCTGGCCGTCGCCCAGCAGGCTCACCGCCAGTCGGTCGGCGCCGTATTCAAGGCGGCGGCTCAGGTATCCCGGAAGGGCGACGTAAGCACAGATAGCTACGGCGAACAGCAACGGCCAGCCCACGGCGAGAAGAGCGGGAACACCGGACTCCAGGAGGGGGGCCAGGTACTCGGTCAGCAGCCATGCATAGCAGATGGCGCCCATAAGAACCGCTACCAGAAGCTTGGCCACGTCACGCCGCATGACATGGGCGATCTCGTGCGCAAGGATAGCCTTCAGTTGGGCCTGCGCCATGTTCGTCAGCAGTCCGTTCCCGATCACTATCAGGTTCCCGAAGACGCCCCCCATGGCGAACGCGTTTCTCTCCGTGCCCGCGTGTACTCGCACACGGAACGGCGGAATTCTGCGCTTTGCAGCGAGCTCCTTCAGCCAGTTCTCCAGGTCCTCGTGGCCGCTCTCGCCGAGCCGCGCCGCCCGGAGGTATCGGAGCCAGGGCAGTACGCAGGCCTCGTAGAGCGGCAGCAGGGACAACAGGATCGGGATTACCAGGAACGTGAAGCGCGCGTCGTTCAGTTCTGACAGCGCGACCAGCACCGACATCGACGCGGCGAAGATGCAGGACCACCCGGCCAGCCCCCAAAGCGCGCCGGCGGCCCGTTGGCGCCAGCTCTCGTTGAACCGCTCCGGAGAGCGCGTCGCCCAGAGCCGGGACGCATTCGCCAGCCCCATGCAGAGCACGCGAAACGTCAGATATCCGGCGGCGCCGACGAAGGCTCCCAGAGGCAGTGGGTGGTGAGGCGGTTCCGGGAAGGCGCGCTCGTAAGCTCCGGTGAGCAACTGGAACCCCACCGTGCCCGCCGCCGCGCCGAGCGCCCATGCGGCCAGCGTGACCAAGGTGCGCCAGGCCTCGGCGGATTCCTCGCTGACGCGCCACCGGCGGGCCAGGCCGAGAACGAGTCCCGACACGGTCGCAACCAGCAGGGCGCCGGCGAGGAGGGACATTAGCTGAAGTCCAGCGGGCCCGAGTCAACCGGGCGCGTTGCTAGACGCTACCCAACCCGCCCGCGAGGCCGATGCCGATGGGGCCGCCGACGACCCCCATGGCTCCGCCGAGGGCCCCGAACGACCCGATGAAGAATATCTGGGTGTTGTGGGTCCACGTCGGGCCGAAGTCGAGGTTGTATGCCGCCCACGTCCCGAATTGATACCCGAACTCGGACTGCGGCGGGGCCGTCGCAGCCGACGGAGTCGGTTGCACGGCCCACGAGGACACGGCCAAGCCTGTCACGGCGATCAGGGCCAGTAGTTTCTTTCTCATTTCTCTTCTCCTGTAAGTGCCAAGTCGAGCGACGACTTTACGCCGTCTCCCGGGTTGTCCGAATGGCCGATCACTCGGGAATGTGTGCGACATCGGAACCCTGCGGTGACGGGGAATGTCCCGCGCTCCGCGAAGACCTGCCGCTACAGGCGGGTCCGGGGTCAGGTCCGGAGCGGTGCCGAATGGGCACGATTTCGTGGGCGCTGACCGCGCACGTGTGGACGCAACTCCGCGAGATCACTCGACGGGCGCCACCCGGACCACGCGCCCCGTCTCGGAATCCGTCAGCACGTACAGATTGCCGTCCGGCCCGGCGCGCACGTCCCGCAGCCGCTCTCCGATCTCCTCGAACATCCGATACCGCCCGACGATCTCGCCCTGCTCCAGCTCCACGCGTTCGACGTAGTTGAACACGAGCGACGTCACGAACAGGTCGCCGCGCCAGTCGGGGAACGCGTCCCCGTCGTACCAGGTCATGCCGGCGGCGGCGATGGAGGGCGTCCAGTCGACCACCGGCGCCGTCATGCCCGGGTACTCGCGGAACGGCGAGATCCTCGCCCCGGTGTAGTCGATGCCGAGGGTGACGATCGGCCAGCCGTAGTTGTTGCCGGGGACGATGACGTTCAGTTCGTCGCCGCCCTGCGCGCCGTGTTCGTGGGCGTACACGGTGTCGGTGGTCGGATCGTGCACGATGCCCTGGGGATTGCGGTGGCCGTAGCTCCAGATCTCGTCACGCGCACCGGCATCCTCGACGAACGGATTGTCCGCGGGCACGGTGCCGTCGTCATGCAACCGGACGATCTTGCCGAGCAGGGTGTCGAGTCGCTGCGCCTCCTCCCGGTAGACGAAGCCGTCTCCGGTCGTGAGGAGCAGCGTGCCGTCCGGCAGAAACAGCATCCGGCCGCCGTAGTGGACCGGCGTGTCCTTGGTGGGCTCCACGGTGAAGACCGTCTCGACGTCTGCGAGGTCGGTGCCGTCGAAGCGTCCGCGGACCACGCGCGTGGCGTTGGCGTCGGGCGTACCGTGGGCGAGGCTCAGGTAGATGAGACGGTTCTGCGCGTAGTTTGGGTGCAGCAACACGTCGAAGAGGCCGCCCTGGCTGCGCACGTAGGCGGGGGGCACACCGCCGACGGGCTGGGGGTCCAGGATGCCCTGGCGGATGACGTGCAGGTCGCCGCTGCGCTCGGTCACCAGCATGTCGCCGCCCGGCAGGAAGGCGATGCACCACGGCCAGGTCAGGTTCGCGGCCGCGGTTTCCAGCCGGTAACCGTCGGCCCCGGCGTGTAGCGCCGCAAGCAGCACGAACCACCTGAGACATGCCCGCATTGGGGTTCTCCCGAGCCTCGAAAACCGTCATCATGGTACCGATATGCAGGTGATTCGTCAGATCGTCGGTTTCGTCGTCGCGGTGGCGGGCGCGGCGGTGGGATCCTCGTTTTTCTCCAGCCACTTTGTCCTGCGCGGCCTCGAGAGCCTCGGCGTGGACATAGAGCTCTCGGACCGGTTCGCCATGTATGCCCACGATGTCGCGGGCATGAGCCTGATGGCGGGCGCGGTGGCCGGCGTGGGGTTCCTGATCGCGTTCCCGCTGACGGCGCTGATCACCCGCTTTCTGCCGGCGTTGCGGACGCTGGGCTACCTGCTCGCGGGAGCCGCCGCCATGGTGGTTGCGCTTCTGGCGATGCAGTCCCAGCTCGGCATGATACCGGTGGCCGGTGCGCGCACCTGGGGAGGTCTCGCGGCGCAGGGTGTCGCGGGCGCGGTGGGCGGATACGTCTTCGCGAGGATCACGCTACGTCGCGAGCGCCCGTAGGACGCTGGCGTGCAGCCGGCGGATGAACGGGAGACCGTAGAGCGACATCTCAACCGGAACATCGCCGCGCAGCTCGTGCACGGCATGTTCGGGCAGACCGGGTTCCGATTGCTGCAGGCGCCCACCTTCCTGCCCGCCTTCCTGTTCGAACTCTCCGGTTCCGATATCGTCGTCGGGGCCGCCCGCTCCCTGCAGGCGCTCGGCACGGTGGTCTCGCCGGTGATTGGGGCGTCCCTGATCGGGCATCGTCCGCGCATCGTGTCCGCGACCCTGGTGACGAGCGGCCTCATGCGGCTGCAGGTTCTCGGGCTGGCCCTGGTGGGGTTCTTCCTCGGCGCCGGGGCGGGGGTCGTCGCGTTCCTTGCGCTGCTCATGCTGCTCGGCTTTTTCCAGGGCATGTCCCAGGTGGCGACCAACTCGCTCCGGGCGCGGGTCATTCCCGTGCGACGGCGAGGCATCGTCACCGGCGCCCGCAACTTTCTCGCGGGGCTCACTTCCGCGGGCGTCTCCTATGTCGCGGGGGCCTGGCTGATCGAGGACGAGGTCCTGGGCAACGGCTATGCCGCGGTCTTCCTGCTGGCGTTCGTGCTCGGCGCGGTGGGCATGGTGGGGGTCGCGATGACGAAGGAGCCCTCGTCCTCGGCGCTTCGGCCGCGCGAGTCGCCGCTGGCGGCGCTGCGCGGGATCGCGCCGCTGCTGCGGGAGGATCCGGCCTTCGGCCGCTTCTTTCTCGCCCGGGCACTCGGATCGTGCGGGCGCATGGCGCTGCCGTTCTACATCCTGTTCGCGGCGACGCGCATGGAGATCACCGGGGCGGTGCTGGGACTCGTCACCACCGCCTGGATGCTCACGGCGAGCACGGCGAACCTCGGCTGGGGCGCGCTGGGGGACCGCTTCGGCCATCGCGTGGTGCTGATCGCGAACCTCGGACTCTGGACGGCCGCGAATGCCTGCATCCTGTTCGTCGGCTCGGTCCCGGAGCTCATCGCCTTCTTCGTCCTGCTGGGCGTGTCCTCGGGCGGATTCCACCAGGCGGCCCAGAACATGGTGCTGGAGTTCGGGCGCGTCCATGACATCCCGTTGCGTGTGGCGGCTTCGGGGACGGCGGCCAACATGGTCGCTGCGGCGGGACCCTTCGCGGGCGGCCTGCTGGTGGCGCTCTGGTCGTACCCGGCGCTCTTCGGCGTAACCGTCGCGTTGCAACTGGTCGCGCTTGTGATCGTGGTGCTCTGGACGCCGGAACCGCGCCGCCTGCAGACCGGGCAGGGCGGCGGTTAGGGAGCTCTCATAAACCAGAGCTTCGTCAGTCCGGCCAGTGCGCCCGCATCAGGCAGACGTAGCTCGAGAGCACCAGTGGGGCCCGCTGCCGGCCGAGCGTCGCGAACTTTTCAATGAGTTCGGCGGGGACACCGTGCTCGGCCGGGTTGCGCGTCGCTTGCCAGTGGGCGGGGTCGTGGTAGCCGGCGAGGTTCACGATGGCCAGGGGCGAAGTCGTGGCGGCATCGCGAAACTGCCCCAGGACGTAATGTCCCATGTGGTCGAGCGCCGGCCAGACGCCCTCGTAGGACAGCCGATTGAAGGTCAGCCAGTCCTCGGGCTGGATCCACCAGCGGCGCAGGCCATAGACGGGGCGCCGGTCCTCGGGTTGCGTCGGTCCTTCCGGCCGGTAGGCGGAGGCCAGCAGCGGGCGAACCTCCGCCGACTCGATCCACCGTCGCGGCCCGTCCCGGATGTCGCCGACGAGCGCCGGCTGGGCGGCCTGCCAGGCGTCGAAGTCCTCGAAGCCAACGATCAGCACCACATCCTCGGCAGCGGCGCCGATCAGCCCGTTCAGCAGGCACAGCGGGCGGTGACCCGACTCTGCGAGCTGCGGCCAAAGGCGCTCCAGCGCCCAGGTGCGATAGTCCCGGAAGCACCCGGGGGTGAGCCGGATGCGGCGTTCCTCGTAGATCATGGCCATCCTCCCTTGTGTGGCAGCCGGTCTTCGGCTTCGAGCCGTTCCTGGCTGGTGTTGTCGGTCGGCATCCTGCCGAGGCGGAGTCCTATCCAGAAGTCCCGGTCGACGCTAGCACGCGTACGCGATGGTTGTCGCTGTCGCCGACGAACACGCGGCCGGGGGCCGCGAACACGCCGTGCGGGCGGGCCAGACCGCAGCGGAGTGGGTCGCCGTCCGGTCCGTCGTGCCTGGCGCCGTCGCCCAGCACCGTGGTGATCACACCGCTGTCGCGGTCGATGCGCCGGATGGTATGGCTCTCGGTGTCGGCGATGAAGACGGCACGGCCGTCCACGGAGATGCCCTTGGGGCCGGCCAGGTCTGCGTCCCTGGCGTCGGCGCCATCGCCCCGGTAGCCGCCTTTCCCGGTGCCGGCGACGTGGTGGAGAGTGTGCCGGCGCATGTCGATCCGGTAGACGGCGTTGCCCTCGCGCAACGTGAGGTACAGGTCACCGGCGTCGTCGAACGCGAGGGCGCGGGGTCCGTGGAGCGGAGTGCGGGAGATGTCCGCGCCATCGATCGCGGGGGCGGGGTCACCGGTTCCGGCGAATGTCTCCACGATACCCGTGGCGGGGTCCACGCGCCGGATCCGGTGGTTGCCGATGTCGGCCACGAAGATGCCGCCGTCGCGGGCGATCTCGATGCTGTGCGGTTGTCGGAAGGCGGCGTCGGTTGCGCGGCCACCGTCGCCGCAGAAACCTGCCTCGCCGGTCCCGGCGACGGTGGCGATCTGTCCTGTTCCGCCCGCGACACGGCGGATGACGTGGCTCGCCATGTCGACGAAGAAGAGGTTGCCCGAGTCGTCGAACCGCACTTCGTAGGGCTCGCGCAACTCGGCGTCCCGCGCGGGGCCGCCGTCGCCGGAGTGTCCTGCGGAGCCCGTGCCGACGAGGGTGCGCAGTGCCCGGGACCGCAGCTCGACACGACAGATGCGGTGGTTTCCCAAGTCGCAGAAGACCAGGGCGCCCGTGGGATCCAGCACCACGCCGAAGGGCTCGGTGACGGCGGTGTTCGGGCGGATCGCGCCGTCGGGCGCGCGGCCGGCGACACCCGTGCCCACGAGGGTCGAAACCGTGGCGTGCGTATTCATGGAGCCTCGCCTGCGGCCTCGCCGTGGGTGGTCAGCTGCGCGATCTCCCTCGCACCGAGGCCGGCGCGCCGGGCCGCATCGATGATCCCGTTCCAGCTGTTGTCGTCGATGGGGATGCCTTGGGCTGAACGTCGCTGCACGGATTCCGCCTCGGGGTCTCCGGGCAGCCGCACGCGGTCGTGACCCTCCGCCGGCGCCGTTCCGAGCAGGTAATCGCCCATGGCGCGAACTTCCGCCTGGAAGGCCGCATGGCCACCGAAGACGTCCGGGTCGAGGACGAACGTCAGCATGTGGTTCACGAGCGTGTGGGTGCGGGGGTTGTCCGGCTGGATGGTCCACTCGCCAGCCAGGCCGCCGCCGAGGAGTTCGCAGATGAAACCGAGGCCGTAGCCCTTGTGCTGACCGAACGGTCGGATGGAACCGAGGGGCTCTTCGTAGAGTCGGCGTGGATCGTCCGTGGCCCGGCCGTCCTGATCCAGCAACGCGTCGTCCGTCACGGACTCGCCTTTCATGTACGCGACGCGGACCTTGCCGAGGGCGATCGCACTGGTGGCCATGTCGAGGACGATCGGTCGCTCGCCGTCACGCGGGACGGCGCAGCAGAAAGGATTGGTCAGCATGCGCGCTTCGCGGCCGGCCCACGGAGAGACCACGGGGTCATGCCCGACGACGTTGACGAAGTGCACGCTGACGTAGCCGGCGGCGGCACAGCGCTCGGCATAGGTGCCGATGCGTCCGAGGTGATGGGCGTTGCGCAGGGCCACCGTGACCACCCCGGTGCTCCGGACCCGGTCCATCGCGAGGTCCGTGGCCTGGCGACCGACCACCTGGCCGAAACCGAACCTGCCGTCGAGCAACAGGACGGCGCCCTGGTCACGCAGGGTTTCGATGCCCGCGTTCGGGACCAGGCCGCCGGCGTGGATGGCGTCGACGTAGGTGGGGATCATGCCGACGCCGTGGGAGTCGTGGCCCTTGAGGTTGGCGAGTACGAGGTGTTCGGCGGTCTCGCGGGCGATGTCCTCGCGCGCGCCGGCCGACACGAGGATCGCTGTCGCAAGCTCGGTGAGCCGGCTGTCCCGGATCAGCATGTAGGGGGCCCGCGCGGGTGGAAGTGCCGCGCCACCTTGCCTACAAAGGGGGGGTATGACAAGGTGCCGCGCTTGACGGGCGATCCGTCGCGACGGCAGCGGCGGACCGGGATCGACTGACGGGGTCGGCTGGGCGAGAGATGCCATGCAACCTGAGCGGCGGACGGGGGGATACGGTCTGATCGAAGGGCCCGTGTGGGACGACGATCGGGGACTGATCTTCAGCGACGTCCTGTTTGGCGGCGTCTTCGCGCTTGGCTCCGACGGTACCGTGTCCGCCGTGTTCGAGCACCGGCGGGGCATCGGCGGCATGTCGCGGCACGTCGCGGGAGGCCTGGTCGTCAGCGGACGCAACATCTCCTACAAGGGTTTCGACGGCGCCGATACCGTCATGCTCCTCGATCGCGACCCGGACCACGGCAACGTCGGATACAACGACATCACGACGGATACCGAGGGCCGTGTCTACGCGGGTTCCCTCGGCTCGAGCCCCGTGTTCGAGGACGGCCGGGAGCCACGGGCGGGGGACCTGTACCTGATCGATCTCGACGGCTCCTCCCGCGTGGTCGGTCACGATGTGGAGTTGACGAACGGGCTCGGCTTCGCCCCGGACGGGGGCACGCTCTATCATTCCGACTCACGCCGGCAGACGGTGTTCTCCTATCCGGTACTGGCTAACGGCAACCTCGGCGACAAGGCCGCCTTCGTGCGTACGGAGCGGGGCAGCCCGGATGGCTTGGTCGTCTCCGAGGACGGGGCCGTCTGGGTGGCGCTCGCCGGCGGCAGTGCCGTCGGGGTATACGAACCGGACGGCACGCTCCGGGAGTACGTGGATATCGCGCAGCCCATGTGCACCAGCGTCTGCTTCGGCGGCGCCGACCTCCGGGACCTCTACATCGTGACGGGCTCGGCGGGCGTACAGGGAGACCGGGAGGGGGCGGTGTACCGCCATCGCGCGGAGGTGGCCGGGTTGCCGGTGCCGCCGGCGCGGGTTCGGATACCCTGAACGAGACATTGCATTCATCTGAAGAAAGCAGGAGAAATCACGAACCATGAGCAGAATCGAAATCGATACCGGCAGCGAGTACCTGTTGGCCCATGAAGAGGACGGCGTAGCCGTGCTGACGCTCAACCGGCCGGAAGCGCGCAACGCCATGAACGACGCCATGACCGGGGGCCTCGCCACGGCACTCGACGTGGCGGAACGCTCCGCCAGCATCCGGGCCGTGGTCGTCACCGGCGCTGGCGGCGCTTTCTGCGCGGGTGGGGACGTCAAGAACATGGCGGCGGGCGGCAGCGGCGCAAGCGCCGCGGAGCAGCCGTCGCTCGACGAACGCATTCACGCCCAGCGGCTGTCGCAGCGCAACACGGCGGGACGCATGTACCTGATGCCGAAGCCGGTCATTGCCATGCTGCCGGGACCGGCGGCGGGAGCCGGCCTCGCCATCGCGCTGGCGGCGGACCTGCGCACCATGGCCGACACGGCCTTCGTCACCACCGCCTTCGCACGCGTCGGCTTCAGCGGCGACTACGGCGGCACGTACTTCCTGACGCACCTCGTGGGTTCCGCCAAGGCGCGCGAGCTCTACTACCTGTCGGACCGGGTCGGTGCGGAGGAGTGCCAGCGCCTCGGCATCGCGAACTTCGTCTTTCCGTCCGATGCGCTGCAAGAACAGACGCTCGCGCTGGCGCGGCGGCTGGCGGGTGGGCCACCCATCGCGTATCGCTACATGAAGGAGAATCTCAACCGCGCGGCCATGGGCGCGGACGTCATCGAGTGCCTGGACCTCGAGGCCACGCACCACGTGCATGCCGGGCTGAGCGAAGACCACCGTGCTGCGGCGCAGGCATTCGTCAACAAGACGGCGGCGGTGTTCACCGGGCGTTGAGGGCTCGCATCAGGCTCCGCGGCCCGGGGGTCGCGGAGCGTGCGACCGGTCAGTCCTCCGACCGGTCCGCGTCGTCGTCGTTGTTGCCGAGCACCCGCCCTGCAAAGGTGTCCATGATGTTCATCGGCAACGGGAAGACGATGGTGGAGGACTTCTCGCCGGCGATTTCCGTCAACGTCTGCAGATAGCGCAGTTGCATCGAGGTGGGTTGGCCGGACAGGCGCTCGGCAGCCTGCACGAGCCGTGCCGCGGCCTCGAACTCGCCGTCGGCGTGGATGATCTTCGCGCGCCGCTCCCGCTCGGCCTCGGCCTGCTTGGCGATGGCGCGGATCATGCTCTCGTCGATGTCGACGTGCTTGATCTCGACGTTCGCGACCTTGATGCCCCACTGATCGGTCTGCTGGTCGAGGATCGTCTGGATGTCGGCGTTGAGCTTCTCCCGTTCGGCCAGCAGTTGGTCGAGTTCGTGCTGGCCAAGCACGGACCGCAGGGTCGTCTGGGCGAGTTGCCCGGTCGCCTGCATGTAGTCCTCCACGTTGATGATCGCCTTCTGGGAGTCCACCACGCGGAAGTAGAGGACGGCGTTCACCTTCACGGACACGTTGTCGCGCGTGATGAGGTCCTGGGTGGGAACGTCCATCACGATGGTGCGGAGGTCGACCCGGACCATCTGCTGCACGATCGGGATGAGGATGATGAGGCCGGGTCCCTTGACGCGATAGAAGCGGCCCAGCATGAACACCACGCCGCGCTCGTATTCGCGCAGGACGCGGAACGCGCTCGCAAGGATGGCGAGCGCGATGACGATGAGGACGATCGTGAAAATTTCGGTCATGGCTGTTCTAGTCTCCTGGCTGTCGTTCCGGAAAGCTGTGCTGCACTAGCCCGCGTCTTCGCTCGGTTCGACGCCGAGATCGAGTCCCTCGCGGCTCACCACGGTCAGTCGCGCGCCCTTGCTGACCGGTTTCTCGCTCTTCGCGCGCCAGACTTCTCCGAACGCGCGTACGCTACCGTCGCGCTCGAAGTCCTCAAGCGCCACCGCCTCACCCCCGAGGATCGCCTCGCCGCCGCTCACGACGGGGCTCTGCCACGCCCGGATGGCCGCGCCGACGACGAACACCATCACGCCGCCGGTGCTCGCCGTCACCGCCAGCACGATGGGAATGGAGACCCGGTAGCCGGGCAGGTCCGTATCGAACAGGATGATGGATCCGATCAGGAAGGCGACGACGCCACCGGTGCCGAGCACTCCGAAGCTGGGCGTGAACGCCTCTGCCGCCAGCAGGGCGAGCCCCACGATCAGCAGCGCAAGACCGGCGTAGTTCACTGGCAACATCTGCAGGGCGTACGCTCCGAGCAGCAGGCAGATGATGCCGGCCACGCCGCCGACGCCGGTGCCGGGGTTGTAGAACTCGAAGATGAGGCCGTAGACGCCGATCATCAGCAACAGGTAGGCCACGTTCGGATCGGCGATCAGCCCCAGCAGTTCGTAGCGCCAGTCCGGCTCGATGCGCTCGATGTGGTTCTCGGACGTGTCGAGGGTCACCTGCCCGCGGTCGATGGACGATGGTCTCGCCGTCGAGCGCCGCGAGCAGTTCGTCGAGGTCTTCTGACGACCAGGTCGATGATGTTCTGCTCGAGCGCCTCCCGCGCAGGCAGGTTGGATGCGTCGCGCACGGTTTCCTCCGCCCACTCCACGTTGCGGCCGCGGAGTTCCGCGATGCCCCGGATATACGCGACGGCATCGTTGATCACCTTGCGCTCCATCGCGGTTCCGGGCTTCGGCGCGGGGTCGTCGCCCGTTGCTTCGCCCTCGCCATCGCCGTTGCCTTCGTCGGCAGGTGGCTCCGGTTCCGGCGGCGCGGGGGCCTGGGGAATCGGCAGGGGGCTGCCGCCGCCGATGCTGACCGGGGTCGACGAGCCGATGTTGGTCGCGGGCGCCATCGCCGCGATGTGGCTCGCATACATGATGTAGGTGCCGGCACTCGCTGCCCGCGCGCCGTTGGGCGAGACGTAGGTTGCGACGGGCACCGGCGAGGCCAGCAGCACCTTGATCATGCCGCGCATGGACTTGTCGAGCCCGCCGGGAGTATCGAGACGCAGCACGACGAGATCGACATCGGCGTCGGCCGCATCCTCGAGGGAGCGGATGAAATAGTCGGCCGAGGCCGGGCTGATGGCACCGTCTATTTCGAGCACCCAGACCTTCGCGGCGGCGGCCTGCTGGGCGGCGAGGACTCCGAAGAGCGCGGCGCAGCAGAAGCGCAGGAGATACGTGCTCGCGGGATAGGCGCTCCGTCGCCGGGCGCTCCGACGAACTCCGGCCCGGAAAGGCGGGTTGCCCGTTGCCATGCGGGCTATTCTGACACAGTTTCCAGGCGGCACAGCGCGCGAACGTCGTTCGCGTTGGGAGTTTCGCTGGCGCGAAACTCCCGTGGAACTAACGCTGACGCGCCCTCCAAGTGGCGTGCCAGACGCAAAGTCCAACAGGCTGCCAGTTCGGCGGGTGAACGGGCGCTCAGGCGTCGGGCACCTGCAGGTCGCGCTCCGCGAGCCACTCCGGGTTGAACAGGCGCGAGCGGTACTTGTTGCCGTCGTCGCAGAGCATGGTGACGATGACGTGTCCGGGGCCGAGTTCCCGGGCGACCTCGACCGCGCCGCACAGGTTGATGCCGGTGCTCGATCCCAGGAACCAGCCGGCTCGCCGCAACTGGCCGTAGACCATGTCGACCATGTCCTGATCGGGCACCTGCACCGCCCAGTCTATCTCGGCGCCGGCGAGGTTGTCGGTGACGCGTGAGTTGCCGATGCCCTCGGTGATCGACGGTCCCGGGGTCATCGTCGCTGCGCCCGTCGTCACGTAGTTGTAGAGGGCGCTGCCCATGCAGTCGGACAGGACGGCCTGGATGTCCGGGTCGCGTTCCTTGAGGTACCAGGAGACGCCGGCGAGCGTGCCCCCGGTTCCCACGGCGCTGACGAAGGCGTCGACCTTGCCGTCCGTCTGCCCCCAGATCTCCGGGCCGGTGGACTCGTAATGCGCCAGGCGGTTGGCGGTGTTGTCGAACTGGTTCGCCCAGACGGCCCCCTCGAGGGAGTCGGCGTACCGGCCGGCCTGCTTCTGGTAGTTCATCTCGTTCGCGTAGGGCACGGTGGGAACGACGCGGACTTCCGCGCCCAGCGTGCGCAGGATGTCCACCTTCTCGGGAGACTGGTTGTCCGGCATGTAGATCACGCAACCGTAGCCGCGTGCGTTGCAGATATGGGCGATACCGATGCCGGTGTTGCCGGCGGTGCCCTCGACGACGGTGCCGCCCGGCCGTAATGCGCTGCTATTCTCGTGCTCCCGGATGATCCACCAGGCGGCGCGGTCTTTCACGGAGCCGCCCGGACTCATGAACTCCGCCTTGCCGAGTATCTCGCAGCCGGTCTCCTCGCTGAGGTCGGCAAGGCGGATGAGGGGTGTGTTGCCGACCGCCTCGACGAAGCCGTTGCGCGTATCCATCCTGCTCCCCCTGACCGAAGGCGCGCCATTCTACCGACGCTGCGGCCCCGATTGCATTTTCCACGGCAGCGCCTTCTTGGTAGGTTGTGGACGCAACGACTCTTGTCCAGGGAGAAAGGCATGCCGGATCGGAAAACCGTCGTGGACCCGCGCTCGATCGGGCTCGACCCGGAAAGGCTGCGCGCGCTCACGGATCGCGTGCGCCGCGAAGTCGACGAGGGCCTCCTGCCTTCCGTGCAGGTCGCCGTCGCGCGGGACGGGCGACTGGGCCTGTTCGAGACGTTCGGCGACGCCGACAACGACACGCTCTACTGCATCTTCTCGTCCACCAAGGCCATCACCTCCGCCGCCGGCTGGCTCGTGATCCAGGACGGAGACCTCGACATCGGGGAGACCGTTGCGGACATCGTTCCCGAGTTCGCATCCAACGGGAAGGAGGGCGTCACGGTGGAGCAGCTGTTCCTGCATACCGCCGGCTTTCCGCATGCGCCCTTTCGTCCACTGGACTGGGAGGATCGCACACGGCGGCTCGAACGCTTCCACCAATGGCGTCTCAACTGGCCGCCGGGATCCCGCTTCGAGTACCACCCGACCTCCAGCATGTGGGCAATCGCGGAGATCGTCGAGCGGCGCAGCGGGCGCGAGTTCCGTGAGTTCGTGCGCGAGCGCATCGCGACTCCGCTCGGACTGCCGGATCTCTACGTCGGACTGCCGGCGGAACAGAACGGTCGGGTGGCGGAGTGCATGTACGTCGGCGAGGCGCTCACGAGCGCGGACTACGCGCGTCTCGGCCTTCCCGAACCGCCCGTCACGGAGGTCACGGAAGAGGCCATCCTGAACTTCAACCGGCCCGACGTGCGTGCCGTGGGCATCCCGGGAGGAGGGGGCGTCACGACCGCCGCGGACCTCGCGCTGTTCTACCAGGGCCTGCTGCAGGGCGGCGCCGGCGAACGGACGGTCTGGACCGGGGAGACGCTCGCCATGGCCCGCACGGTGCGTAGCGGGGATCTCACCGACCCGATGTACGGAAAGCCCGTGCACCGCGCCCTCGGCGTCGTGATCGCCGGCGACGAGGATCGCAACTACCGGGGTTTCGGACACTCCAACTCGGAACTGGCGTTCGGCCACGGCGGCGCCGGCGGCCAGATCGCCTGGGCGGACCCGTCGACCGGGATATCGGTGGGCTATTGCACCAACGGTCACGACCGCAATCCGTTGCGGGTCGGGCGGCGCAGCGTCAGCGTCTCGAATCGCGCGGCCGTCTGCGCAAGCTGATCGCGGCTGGCGGGATACGACCCCGGGCGCGTGGACGCTTCCGACGATCCGTTTGCCTGGATCTGCATCCGGCACGACCGGGACGCGCGGCCCGTTTCCGATGCCGCCCTGGTGCTGACCGCGGTCGGCATCGACAACTTCATGGAACGGATACGGGAGGAGGGTGAGTGGGGGGTCTTCATCCGTCGTGGCAATGCCGCCGTGGCCCTGGACCAGCTCGAGCGATACCGCGTCGAGAACCTGCCTCCCCGCATCCGCGTTCCACCGATCATCACGTTCGACAGCGGCTGGGCAGGGGTGCTCGGATACCTTTGCATTCTGTGGGCGTTGCCGGCCCTCGAGGCCTGGGGGCTGTTCGGGATGGACTGGCGCGGCTCGGGTCGCATGGAGGCGGCGCTCGTCCGTGACGGGGAGTGGTGGCGCACGATCACGGCCCTGACGCTGCACGGCGACCTGGCCCACATTCTCGGGAACTCGCTGTTCGGGGCCGTCTTCGGACTGATGGCCGGACGCTATCTCGGTTCGGGGCTGTGCTGGTTGCTGGTGCTGCTCGCGGGCGCCGCCGGCAACGGCGTGAATGCGTGGATGCGCCCGGACGGCTTCGCTTCCCTCGGGGCGTCCACGGCGACCTTCGCCTGCGTCGGGCTGACCTCCGCGTTCGTCTGGCGCCGCGGCTACTTCCGGGGCCGGGGCTGGCGGCGCGGCTTCGCGCCGATCGTGGCCGGCCTGGCCATGCTCGCGTTCACGGGCATGGGCGGTGCGAACACCGACGTGCTCGCGCATGTCGCGGGGTTCGCCTGCGGGGTGGGCGCCGGCGCCGCGATCGCGCCGTTCGATATCCGGCGGCTGGGACGGTCGGGGCAGTACCTTGCAGGGGGTTTGGCGGTGTCGCTCGTCGTCCTTGCCTGGTTGATAGCGGGGAGGCCGTAGCGCCCCATAGCCGGTCCGGCACTCGCTCGCAAGCTCGCTACGCACCGGCGCGCGACGCTTGCGTCGCGCCGCCTCCGGCCCAGCCACGCCGTCCTTTCATGGAAGCCGCACCGGCGGTCACTTCGTTCCCTTGGCGCGTCTTTCATGCGAGGGGCGACCCTCGTGGTCGCCCGGGGATGTGCGTGACCCGAACACGGGACGCCACAAGGGCGTCCCCTCAGGCCGAATTGTGCGGCGTGCACGGATTCGAGAGCGGACGGGCCAGGTCCGTCCCGGCGGTTCAGGGCGCCTCGTGCATCGTTCCCACAGCGAAGTTGCCGTCGTGGAACTTCATCACCGCAACGCCGCCTGCCACGAAGGCTGCGGAGCCGTGCCCGATCCCCGGCAGGATCAGCCGTTCGAACGGTATCCCGAGCGCGTACAGGAAGCCCATGTACTCGAGGTTGGCGGCGTAGTTGAAGTCGCGGTCGCCGAGCCAGATGAGTATCGGCAACGGCGGCCGGTCTGGTCGCGCGGCATAGGCGCGCGCCCGGTCGTAGGCGTTCTCGTCCGGCGCGAAAACCCGCTCGGGCAGTCCCGGAATCCGATCGTCCCGTTCGACGCCGCCGCTCTCGGAGACCTGCCGCTCCAGGGCATAGCCGGCGCCGCCGGGCGCGGCGGATCCGAACAGCTCCGGGACTGGAACATGATCCGCGTCGTGCCGCGCCCGCCCTGCGAGAAGCCCTGCAGCGCCCGGCCGCGCCGGTGGGCGACCGTGCGGTACGTGGCATCGATGTGCGGGATCAGCTCGTGCACGAACACGTCGACGCCCAGGGAGTCCTTCTGTGGATAGTTGTACGTGTTCTCGGCGCCGCCGTTGACGAAAACGTAGATCGCAGGCGCTACCGCGCCGCCGGCGATGGCTTCGTGCACCACTTTCGCGAGGCCGCCGCGCACCGCCGTCCGCTCGTCGCCGGGGCTGCCGCCGTGGAAGTCGTAGACCACGGGATACCGTCTGCCAGCCTGCTCCGCGTCGTCGTACCCGGGTGGCAGGTAAACGCAGTAGCCGACCGGAATGCCCATCGAATGACTCTCGAAGGTCGCGTGCCGTACGCCGGGATAGGTCTCCCCGGCCGCCAGCGGGTTGACCCAGTGGAAGGAGCGCGGGCGGCGGGCCACGGCCGCGAGTTCGTCCCGATCGACGAACCCGTCGCCGTTGCGATCGAGCAGGGGGCCGGCCGTCATCTCCTCGACTGCGAGAAGGCCGTCGCCGTCCAGATCATGGCGCTCGACGAATTCGTCGAGGGTTATCGCGCTGCCAGAGGTGCCGTACAGCATCGCCGCCAGGCCGGCGGCGGGCAGGGTTCGGGGGATCGCTCGCATGGGGTGGGGACTCCGTTCGAATGATGGAAGCCTCGCGCGGGCGCTCAGCCAGTGAGCTCCGGCAGGATGGCCCCGTTGAACAGCTTGTCGCGGGTGTCGAAGTGCAGCATCTCGATGCCGAGCGAACGGAACGCCTCGAGACGTGCGTAGACCGTGTCGGGGCTGCCGATGAGCCTTGCGGCGTAGCCTTCGTTGGTGTCGAGCAGGCTCAGGTCCTCCGCCGACGCCCACATGCCCTCTGCACCCCCGGTGGCGGCGCGGCGTCGCTCGGCCACGCTGCGATCGATCGCGCTGATCCGCGCCTCTATCTCGGCCCAAGCCTCTGCGTCCGTGCGGCGTACCAGCGGAGCGGCGTAGAGGGCGAAACGCACCTTGCGTCCGGTCGACCGGCAGGCCTTGCGGACACGTTCGATGACGCTCTCGATCCGCTCCAGCGAACCGCCGTTGAGGAACATCCAGTCGGAGCGCGCGGCGGCCATCCCGATCGCGTCTTCCGACTGTCCACCCTGAAAGACCGTGAGCGGCCCGCTGGGGCGCGGTTCCATCTGCAGGTCGTCCGCGCGATAGAAGCGTCCTTCATGGGAAAAGGGGCTCGAGTTCCAGGCGCCGCGCAGCACGTCGATGAACTCCGCGGAACGCGCATAGCGCTCGCCGTGATCGAGGGTGTCGATCCCGTACATGTCGAATTCGCGGAGGTTCCAGCCACTGGTGACGTTGATGTCCCAGCGGCCGCCGCTGATCCAGTCCATGGTCGCGCCCCACTTGGCGATCGCGGTCGGGTGAAAGAAGCCGGGGTGGATGGCCGTCACGAGCCGGATACGCTCGGTGTGCGCGGCAAACAGGGCCGTCATGGCCAGGCAGTCCAGGGAGGAGCCCTCCGTCTCCACGCCGCTGCCCCACCAGCGCTGCGCGATGAGCAGGTGGGACAGGCCGAACTCCTCGATGCGGGCGACGGCCGGCAGCACGGCCCCGCGAAGGGCTCGTCCATCGGGGAACTTGCCCTCGCGGTTGGTCGAGATCACCCGCGGGCCGGCGAATACCGTAGGCGCCCAAGTACAGGTCAGCATCTTGCCACCCATTCGAAGAGTTCCTGGACGCGGTCAGGAACCTTCGGCGTGCAGCGGCGGCTCGAACCAGATCGCGGATGTCCATGCGCGCTCCTGGATCGTGCGCGGCAGCGCATTGTCGTCGCAGGCGTCCGGCCGCTCGTCCGCGGGGAGCGCCGCGCATTGCCGGGCATGCCACCGGCAGCTCGGCTGCTCAAGGATCCGTGCGTAGTACACGGCCGGCTTGTCCGGGTTCCACGCGGGGTCCCGCCACACCGCGCAGAGACTGCTGGCCCCCTGGCGGTTCGGCCGGCAGGCCGCATCCACCTCGGCGGGCGAACCGTCGTCCAGCGCGATGTCGACCACGGTCTCACGGAACAGCCCGGAATCGTCGACCTCGCCCTTGATCATCTGGATCCGTTCCAGCCCCGCGCCCGCGTCCATGGCGCTCCCGGGATCGCGCAAGGCGCTGGCGAAGAATACCGGACCGTCGGCGTCGGCGTCGGCCGGGTCGAGCGCTCCGCCCATGGGGACGCCCTGCCGGTAGGCCGCTTCCACGGCGCTCGGGTCTTGGCACAGGTTGTCCGGCAGCTCCCAGCCCGCGAACAGCCGCGGTTGCATGCGCACCCCGCTGGTGGCGAAGGTCTCGCGGCGTTTCATGGCGTCGAACAGGGCGTCGCGGGAATTCTCCTCCGCCCAGACGCCGATGAGGCCGCCGGGATTGCGCATCGGGTGCGGCGCGTAGGCCGGGGTCGTGATGCGCTTCTCCAGGGTGTCGTCGACCAGCGAGTTGTGTCCCAGGTAGTTGTATTCCTCGACCGCGCCGGGGGTGCCGTTGTGGGTGTCGGTGCTGCCGATGAAGCCCAGGCGATAGGGGTTCACGCCGATGCGCGCGTACTCGCGCAGGCCCTCGATGAGGCCGTAGCGGACGAAATCGAGGCGGGACTGGCATCCCGTCCCCGCGAGGGCGCCGCTGCCGAACGACTCCTCGCAGTCCTCGGGCCGCGCGCCTTCCGCCATGTAGCGCACCTTCTCGAAGCCGCACAGTTCGTCCTCGCCGCCGAGCACGCCCCACATGCCCGTGCGGCACTCGGACTCGCCCTTCGACTGGATCATCTCCACCAGCGGTTCCAGCCTGCGCTGGAGTTCGGCGCGGGCCCGCTGTGCGTCCAGCGGGCGGTCCTTGTAGGTGACGGTGAAGTGGCGCCCGTTCGAGATGTTCGGGTTGTGCGGGATCGTGATCGCCTCGCAGCCCGTGTCCGTGTCGTTGCAGCGTGCCTCGAGCTTCTTCCAGAGGCCTTCCGGCTCCGCTTCCTCGGCCCAGGAGATCGGCAGTTCCGGCACGCTGTCGTTGCGCAGGATCACGTTGCGGTGGACCTTGCTCCTGCCCGGGGCGGAGGTGAACTCCCACGCGTTGAACGCCGTGAACGCGCACGCCTCCGTGCGGTCCTGGTGCGCCTCGGCCGCCGCGACCGTACGCCGCCAGGCGTGCCCGGCGTATTCCCGGCACACTGCGGCGTCGTCACCGCACATGCCACCGGGCTCGCGGATCTCGCCGGTGACGACACGGCGAATGAGTGCGTCGCCTTCCGGCGAGGACCCGGTGAGCGGCCTTCCACGCATGGTCTGGCAGTCCAGGCTGTCGTACGCGGCGGACTGCGTGTTGTTGCAGGACTCCAGTTCGCCCATCCACTCGGCGTGGTCGGTCACGGCGGCGAAGTCGAGGGGCCGGTCGATGGTCCCGAAACGCAATGGCTCTCCGTCCGGGTTCCGCGGGGCCAGGCCGATGGGTTCGCCCTTCGCGAAGCGGTAGGCGTCGTCGGGCGTCTGAAAGCCCCCGCGGCCGTACGCGTCCAGCGACAGGCTCGTGTGGACGTGGAGGTCGCCGAAGAAGGCGGAGCGTTCCGGGCGGTAGAGGGCGCAACGCGGACCGGGCGGACTGGCCTGCTGCGTTGCGGGGCCCGCCGGGGGCTGCCATTCCCGGTGTTGCCGGGAGCGGTCCGCCGGGGCCGCCTGCTGAGCTGCTTCGCCGGCCGGCGCTGAAGCGGGTTCCTCCGGCGCCGGTCCGGTCGGCTCCTGGCTGCACGCCGCCCCGGCGAGCAGGAGCAATCCCAGCGCGGCCTGACGGACCGTGGCGGTCGATGAATGCGGCATGTCTCCCCCCTCGCGATGCATATTGGTGCGGGAGGGTCGGTGGTGGGCGATCCCCCCGCTCAGGTGGCCTGCTGCGGTGTCGCATGGGCCTCGCCGCCCTCGCGCAGGGGACCCCACTCGACGAAGTCCTCGACGATGACGTACAGGCCGGGCACGAGCACCAGCGTGATGACCATCGCGAACAATACTCCGAACGCGAGCGAGATCGCCATCGGGACGAAGAAGAACGTCGTGGGGTTCTGGCTGAACATCAGCGGCAGCAGGCCGACGAACGTGGTGGTCGAGGTCAGCACGATGGGCCGGAAGCGCACCACGCCAGCCGTGAAGACCGCTTCCTCGAGGGACATGCCCTCGCGACGGCGACGGTTGATGTAATCCACCAGCACGAGGCTCGCGTTCACCACCACCCCCGAGAGCGCGACGATGCCGAGCAGGGAGAAGAACATGAGCTGGTAGCCCATGACCCAGTGGCCAATGATGGCGCCGACCGCGCCGAACGGGATGACGCTCATGATCACCAGCGGCTGCAGGTACGACTTGAGGGGGATCGCCAGCAGCGCATAGATGCCCAGGAGTGCGAACATCGCGCCGTAGGCCAGGCCCATCATGGACTTTGTCCGCTCTTCCTGTTCCCCGGACTGGTCCAGCCGCACGGATGGGTACTTCTGGCGCAGGGCGGGAAGCATGTCCTCCATGATGCTCGTGTTGACTTCCTCCGGCGTCACTCGTTCGCGGTCTATGTCCGCCGTGACGTTGACCACGCGCCGGCCGTCGATGCGGTTGATCTGGGAGTACCCGCGGTCGATCTCGAACGCGGCGACACTCGTGAACGGCACCTCGGAGCCCTCCGGCGTGCGGATCCGCATGTCCTCGAGGTTGCCGATGGAGCGGCGCTCGCTCTCGGGATAGCGCACCATGACGCGCACTTCGTCCGGCCCGCGCTGCACGCGCTGTACCTCGGCCCCGTAGAAGGCGCTACGCACCTGCGCGGCAAGATCGTTCAGGGTCAGGCCCAGGTTGCGCGCGCCGGGCAGCAGGGTGAGCTTGATCTCCTGCTTGCCGGCGCGGAACGAGTCGGAGATGTCCTTGACGCCGTCGTAGCGTGAGAGCTGGCTCTTGAGCTCGACCGCCGCCATGCGCAGTTGGTCGACGTCGCGCCCGGTGAGCTCGAGGTGGACGGCGTCACCGGAACTGAACGAGTCCGCCCCGAACGACAGGCTCACCGCGTCGGGGATCGAGCCGACCAGTTCGCGCCAGCGATCGGCCACGTCGCGCGACAGGATGTAGTCGCGGTCCTCCAGGGGCACCAGTTCGATGCCGACCTCGGCGTAGTCGCTACGGCCCGGGCCATCCGGGCGCGGCGGTCCGCCCCGGTGGATGTGCGTTCCGACGCTCACCAGGGTGTGCCTGATGACGCTCGGCACCCCGGGGGCGGCGTACTGGTCGTACTCCGCCCGGAGCCGTTCGACGGAGGCCTCGATCTGTTGCGCCGCCATCCGCGTCTTGGTGGCGGCGATGCCGGGCGGCATCTCGAGCGTCGCGTAGATCTTGTCGCCGTCGATCCCATGAAAGAAGGAGAAGATCACGCGACCGCTCAGGATGAGTGCGATGGCCAGGATGAGGACGGCGAGTGCCGTCGCCGCGGTGACATAGCGCCAGGCAATGGCGCGTCGCAGGAAACGGACGTACCCGTTCGCCGCGAAATGCATGAGCGCGTTGGAGAATCTGGACTGGATGGCGTTCCACCTGCTGGCCAGGCGCCCCGATTCGTCGCGTCTGCGGTGGGCGAGGTGCGCCGGCAGGATCCACTGGCTCTCCACGATCGACATCACGAGCGCCATGATGACGACCGTACCGATCACGCCGAAGAAGGACGCCATCCGGCCGCCGACGAGCAGGAGCGGCAGGAACGCGGCGACCGTGGTGAGCACGCCGAATATGACGGGCACCGCCACTTCCCAGGTGCCGTCGACGGCCGCCTGCACGGGCGGCTTGCCGAGCTGCTCGTGGGCGTAGACCCGTTCTCCGACCACGATTGCGTCGTCGACCAGGATGCCGAGCACGAGGATGAACGACAGCACCGTCATGGTGCTGATGGACACGTCGAAGAACGGGAAGAGGGCGACGGTCCCGAGCATCGCGATCGGGATGCCTGCCGCCACCCACATGGCGAGGCGGAAGCGCAAAAAGAGAGCCAGCACCACGACCACCAGCAGGAGGCCCGAGCCCGCGGTGCGCAGAAGTGTGGTGACCCGGTCCTGGAGATCCCGCGATGCATCGGCCCACAGGGTCAGATCGATGCCGTCCGGCATGCCCAGGCGGGCCTCGGCGACGTAGTCCCGCACTTTTTCGGCCATGTCCATGATGTCTTCCTTGCCGATACGGAAGACCTTGACGATCGCGGCGGGTTTGCCGTCGAAGAGTGCGGAGAGGTCGCCCTCGGCGAAACCGTCGCGCACCTCGGCTACGTCGCGCAGGGTGACCCGCGTGCCGTCCTCGCGCGTCATGACCACGAGATCCTCGAATTCGGTGCCGAGGTATGCCTGTCCCTTGGTCCGCAGGAGAATCTCGCCGCCTTCGGTACGCAGCGTCCCGCCCGGCATGTCCAGGGAAGCCCGCCGCAGAGCCATGGCCACGTCGTCGAGGGTCAGGCCGTGGCGGCGCAGCATGTACTCCGACACCTCGACGGAGATCTCGTACGGGCGGGTGTACATGAGGTCCACCTGGGAGACGCCGTCGAGTGCCGCGATGTCGTCGCGAAGCTCGCGGGCGATCTCCTTCAGCGTACGCTCGGGTGCGTCGCCGGACACCGCGATTTCGATGACGTTGTGGCGGAACGTCATCTTCGAGACGATCGGCTTCTCGGTTTCCACCGGGAAGGAGGAGATGCCGTCCACCTGGCTCTTGATCTCGTTCAGGGCGCGGCTGCCGTCGGTCCCTTCGAAGAGCTGCGCCTGCACGGCACAGGCGCCTTCGCTGGCGGTGGACAGGATCTTGTCGATGCCTTCGACGCCCTCGATGGCCTCCTCGATCCGGACGCACACCCCGAGCTCCGCTTCCTCGGGCGCGGCGCCGAGGTAGGGGACACTGATGGTGACCATCTCGAACTCGATGTTCGGGAACTCCTCCTGGTGCACGCTGAACAGCGCCATCACCCCGCCGATCACGAGGATCGTCATGAGGAGGTTGGCGGCCACGATGTTGTGGCTGAACCAGGCGATGGCGCGGTGCATCGTCGTTCCGTGCGGTCCGGTGGGTGCGGCGGGCGGCCTAGGCCTGGCGGTCGATGCCGCCGGCGGGTTCGGACGCGGGTGGCGGCGCAGCCGTGGTCGCGGCGTTGATGGGACGCACGCGCATACCCTCGATCACGGTCTGCAGGGGAGAGACGCAGACGCGTTCTCCTGCGCTCAGTCCCTGCTCGATCAGGACGCGGTCCCGATACAGCCGCAGGGGCACGATGGCGCGGTATTGCAGGCGATCCTCGTCGTCGACGATGAGGACGCGGTTGCCCCGGCGCAGGGCATTGCGGGGCAGGTCGACGATGTCGCTGGCGCGCACGCCGGCGATTTCCGCGTTGACGAACAGCCCCACCGGGAGCGGCATGGAGGTGCCCGGGTTGGTGACGCGGGCGACGACGTGCACCATGCGGCTCTTCATGTCGATCTCCGCCTCCGTGCGGACCAGCATCCCTTGCCAGGTGACCGGCTTTCCGCCGTAGTCCGCGGACAGGGTCACCTGGGCGCGCAGGTCGTCGGGCAGGGCGCCCCGGTGTCCGAAAGGCAGGTTCAGGAACGCGAGCTCCCGGTCGGCGATGGGGAGTCGCACTTCCACCACGTCGGTGGCATAGATGGTCCCGATCGTCGCTCCGCGCGACACGAATTGGCCGAGGTCCACCTGTTCGGAGCGTACCAGGCCGGTGAAAGGCGCGCGGATTTCTCCGCGCCCGAGATCCCGGCTGGTTTGCTCGTGGGCGACGCGGGCATCCTGCAGCGCCGCGTCGGCGATGCGGTATGCGCGCAGGCTGTTCTCGATCTGCGAGCGGCTGGCCAGCTGGCGCTCCCCGAGGCTGCGGATGCGCTGGAACTCGTAGCGGGCATGCTGGTGCTCGGCCTGCGAGCGCGTGAGGTTCGCCTGGGCGCGCGCCACGGCGGCGGCCAGATCCTGGTCGTCGAGACGCAGCAGCGGGTCGCCCGCCTGGAAATAGCCGCCGGCCACGAGCGCCGGCGACATCCACACGACCCGGCCCGAGACCTCCGGGGTCAACTGGCTCTCTGTGCTCGGTCCGACGGTGCCCTGGGAGGTGACGCTGAGTCGGATCGGTGCCACTTCCACCGTCATCGTACGGACCGTCAGGGGAATCGGCTCGGCGGCGCTGGGCTCCAGCTTCGGAGCGGTCGCCATGAGGGTCAGGGCGCCGAAGATGGAGGCCACGACGACCACGGCGGGGATGAGCAGGGTCTTGGTCATGAGCCGGAGGCCTCCCGCTGTGCCGGTTGTCCCGCACGGTCGATCGCCTGCAGGATGGTTTCGCGACTGAGGTCCATGGCCGCGTCGAGGCTGTCGCGCAGACGCGCCCGATCACGCCCGCGCAGGGCGAGTTCGAACTCGGCCATGCAGGCGACGAAGCGGTCCGGTTCGACGACTTCGTGGTAGTCGACCAGGTTGCCGACGCGGGTCGCGATCTGGGTCAGGAGGCCGCGCGAGACGATCCGGGTCGCGAGGTTGCCGGAGACTTCCATCACGGCGCGCATCAGCTCGAAGCGGGCCACCATGTCGTCTTCTCCCGAGCCGTCGGCCGCGCTCTTCACCGACTCCCGCACGCGCCGCGTGTGGGCGACGATGTTCATGATCTCGTCGTCGGAGGCGTGTTCGATGGCCGTCTCGGCGGCCAGCTTGAACAACGCTCCGATGACTTGCAGCACCTGAGTCACCAGACCTGGATCGGGCACGTCGTGGACTTCGAGGAGCTTGCCGATCACATCGAAGCTCGCTTCCTCGACGGCGGCTACGCGCGCTCCACCGGGCTGGACGTCGACGATGCCGAGTTGCTGCAGCGTCTTGACCGCCTCGCGGACGGCGCCCCGGTTGACGTCGAAACGCCCCGCCAGATCTCGCTCGGAGGGCAGGCGTTCGCCGGGACGATAGCGACCGGAGAGAATCTCGCGCGTCAGGCTGTTGGCGATGGTTTCGTGTTGGGCGGACATTTGGTCTGACCGAATTGGTCTGACCAATTATAGGGGCGATCCGTCGAGTGTCCAGTCTGGCGAGCGATCGTGCGCAACGTGGCTGCGCCATCGGAGGACGACGGGTCGCCCTTGCTTGCCTTTTCGCTGCGCCATCCGCAGGCTTCGCCTCTTTTGCGGAGGACTTTGGGTTGTCCAGGAAATCGCCCGCGCGCGCCGTCTGGTGGGCAGCCATCGCTGCCGCCGCTGTCCATTCGGCATTCGCGCTGGCGGACAGCGCACGGGAAGCCGTCGTGGAGGAGGTCGTCCGGCAACGCGCGGATGCCGAGGCGCTCGCGAGCGACATCTGGGGCTTCGCCGAACTCGGCTATCTCGAAGAGCGAAGCGCCGCGCGTCTTGCGGACTATCTTTCCGCGCAGGGCTTCGGCGTCGAGGTGGGCGTTGCCGGGATTCCGACGGCGTTCGTGGCCACCCGCGGCCGCGGCGCGCCGACCCTCGCCGTGCTCGCGGAATTCGACGCGCTACCGGGCCTGTCGCAGGCGGCGCAGCCGACCCGCGCGCCCGTGCTCGCGGACGCGCCCGGGCATGCCTGCGGTCACCACCTGTTCGGGGCGGCGTCCGTCACCGCGGCCGTCGCGATTGCCCGCTGGCTCGAAGCCGAAGGGATACCGGGTACGGTCAAGCTCTATGGGACCCCGGCGGAGGAGGGCGGTTCCGGCAAGGTCTACCTGACGCGCGCGGGTCGCTTCGACGGCGTGGACGCCGTACTCCACTGGCATCCTTCGGACCGCAACGACGCATCCCCCGGCAGCAGCACGGCGAACAAGTCGGGGCGCTTCCGGTTTCACGGTGCCGCGGCGCATGCGGCGGCGGCCCCGGACAAGGGCCGCTCCGCCCTCGACGGGGTGGAAGCGATGAACTACATGGTCAACCTCATGCGTGAGCACGTGCCCTCGGATTCCCGGATTCACTATGTCATCACGGACGGCGGCGCCGCGCCGAACATCGTTCCGGAGTCCGCCGAGGTCTACTACTACGTACGGCATCCGCAGGCCGACCAGGCGGTGGCGCTCTTCGAACGCGTCGTCGCCGCCGGGGAAGGTGCCGCTCGCGGCACGGATACGCGCATGACCTACGAGGTCATGCACGGCAACTTTCCCGTGTTGCGCAACGACACGCTCGCCGCGGTGTTCGACGCCAATCTGCGCGCGCTCGGCGGTATCGAGTACACGGATGCGGAGCGGACTTTCGCCGAGGCGATTCGCACCACCCTGCTCGAGCCCAGTCTGGCGCTTGGCTCGCAAGCGGAGATCCGACCGTTCGAGTTCCGCCAGGGCATGGGTTCCACCGACGTGGGCGACGTGAGCTGGAACGTTCCCACCGCCGGCTTCCGTACCGCGACCTGGGTTCCGGGCACGCCCGGGCACAGCTGGCAGGCCGTCGCGGCGGGCGGCATGAGCATCGGTCACAAGGGCATGATGCTGGCTGCGAAGGTGCTGGCGACGACCGGAGTGGATCTGTTGCGAGACCCGGAGCGCCTGGCGGCAGCGCGCAGCGAGTTCGAACGGCGGCGTGGGGCGGATTTCGTTTACGAGGCGCTGCTGGGCGACCGTCTGCCTCCCCTGGACTATCGGCAATGAACGAGAAGATCCTCCTGCTGCATCCCGGCGCGATGGGGGCGTCCCTGGGCGCGGCGTTGCGCGGCAACGGTCACGACGTCCGGTGGGTGGCCGACGGACGTACGGAGGCGACGGCGAAGCGCGCGCACGAAAGCGGTCTCACCCGCTCGAATGCCCTCGAAGAAGCCGTTGGGGCCGTCGACCACGTCCTGTCCGTGTGCCCGCCGGATGCCGCGGTGACGGTGGCAGACGCCGTGGTGGCTGCCGGCTTCCGGGGTACGTACGTGGATGCCAACGCGGTGGCGCCGGATACCGCGCGGCGCATTGGCGAGATCGCCGGTTCCGGATTCGTGGACGGCGGCATCATCGGACCTCCGGCCTGGCGCCCGGGGGTCACGCGGCTCTACCTGTCCGGGGTCGGTGCGGAGGAAGTCGCCTCCTGGTTTGCAGGGACGCTGGTCGATGCACGCCCGGTGACCGGGTCGGCCTCGGCACTCAAGATGTGCTACGCCGCGTACACGAAGGGATCCTCGGCCCTCATTCTCGCCGTGCGTGCGCTCGCTGAACACGAGGGCGTCACGGCAGCACTGCTCACCGAGTGGGGGCTGTCGCAGCCAGGCCTCGCGGAGCGTAGCGTCAGGACGGCAGCCGGAACGAGTCCGAAGGCCTGGCGGTTCGAGGGCGAGATGCGTGAGATCGCGGCGACGTTCGGCGCGGCCGGGCTCCCGGATGGCTTCCACGCCGGCGCCGCGGAGGTGTACGGGCGCATGCGCGATCTGAAGGACATCGCGGAGGCGGACATCGGGCAGGTCGTGGCCCGTCTGCTCGCGACCGGGCCGCGCTGAGGGCGCACAACCTGCTTTCGGGCCCGTGACCGCGTCCGGCGTCGCTCTGGCCCACGTTCCCCATGGCTGATGTCCTGCGTCCAGTAGCGCGATGGCCCGTGGGCAGCGCGCGGCTGGTGTCCGAACATCGCGGCCTTGCACTGCGAAAGGAAGGGACTAGTCTTGGCAGCAGCGATGGATCAATCACCCCAGACCGTCACGCGCGGCGACTTCGAACGTTTCGCCACCGAATTGCGGGCCGAACTCGCTCAAACGCTGGCGCGGGCCCTGCCGGCTGGCCGGCATGACGTGCTGAGCGACGTGCTCGGCCAGTTGCGCATCCTGAAGTGGGGGGCGGGGTTCGCCCTTGCGGCGATCATGGGAGCGTTCGGCGTGCTCTACCAAGGTCAGGTGGACTTGCGCGAAGAGATGCGGGGCGAGATTGCCGGCTTGCGCCAGGAGATAGGCAGCGGGATTGCCGGTCTGCGCCAGGAGATGCGCAGCGAGATTGCCGGCCTGCGGGAAGAGATGCAGCGGGAGTTTCGCGCCTTGCGGCAGGAGATATCGAGCCTCGCCGAGCGCGTTGCCCGGCTCGAGGCGGGTCAGACATACATCCTGGGCAGGTTTGAGGAGTGGTCCCCGTCGCGGAGTATCGGCCCCGGCATCCCGCACGCACCCGGAGACGCTCCGGCCCAGGCCGAAAGCGGTTCGTAGAGCCGCGGCCCGCTCGCGAGCGGGCCGGCCGGACACTTACGGCAGGAGCGCGCCTCCATCGATGTCGATCGTCGCCCCTGTCATGTAGTCGTTGCCGATCGCGAAGACGATCGCGGACGCCACCTCGTCGGCGCGGCCGGCGCGCGGGATCGGCTGATTGCGTGTCGCGTTGTCGAGGAATCCGGAACGCGCTTCGCCCTGCATCGGGAACATCGGCGTATCGATGACTCCGGGGGACACGACGTTGATGCGCTTCGGCGCAAGCTCGGGTGCGACGCCGCGTACGAAGCCTTCGACGGCGTTGCCCACGGTGGAGATCGCGATGGACCCCGGGGGGCACTTGCGCGCCGGGTAGCCGCTGACGAGGACGATGACCCCGTCCTCGGTCATGTGCTCCGGCGCAAGACGTACCGAGTTGGTATAACCCCACAGCTTGCGGAAGGACCCCTGGAAGCCGTCCAGGTCCATGCTGAGGAATGGTCCCAAAGCTCGCGCACCGCCCGTCGCGGCATTGACGAGGATGTCGAACGGCGCGAGATCCGCGAACAGGGCACTGAGGCCATCGCGGTCCAGCACGTCGACCCGGCGTAGCGACACGCCGGCGCCGAGGGCATTCGCGGCGGCTTCGGCGTTGGCCTCCGAGCGGCTGCCGGCAATGACCTCGGCACCTGCGTCGGCGAGTTGCCGCACGGCGGCAAGCCCGATGCCGGAGGTGCCACCGAGCACGATGGCGCGTTTGCCACGCACGTCCATGTCCATTCTCCCTGTCTGATTCGGCGCGCCACGATGGCGCATCGCGCGAGGCTCTGCAAGAGGGGCGTCACACGTCGTGCGGGGTACCTCCGCCCGCTTCGATGACGCCCCGGACTTCGTCGAGCATGCGTTCGAGGGCCGCCTCGTCCGCACCGCGCATCACGAGGGTCGTGCCGTAGATGCTATCCCGGTAGAACGGATAGCTGCCGAGATCGATGCCGGGATAGCGCTGCTGGATGGCCTCGAGGCCGTCGGCGATCTCGCTTTCGCCGAGGTGCGCGGTGACCGAACGGGAATGCACGACGTCGCCGCCCTCGAGTTCATTCTCCAGCGTCGACAGCATCGCCCGCATGACGGCGGGGATGCCGGCCATGACAAAGACGTTCTCCATGCGGAAGCCCTGCGGCCCGCCGGTGGGATTGGGGACGAGTGAGGCGCCTGCGGGGATGCGGGCCATGCGCAGCCGCGACTCCATCACGTGCGGCGGCGCCGGGCGGCGCCGGATGATCGCCTCGATCTCCGGGCTGACGACGACCGGAACTCCGAACGCGGCGGCGATGCAGTCGACCGTAATGTCGTCATGGGTCGGTCCGATGCCACCGGTGGTGAACACATAGTCGAACGCCGCACGCGCCTCGTTGACCGCGGACACGACGACGTCCAGCACGTCGGGCACCACACGCGCCTCCCGTACCCGCACGCCCCATTCGTTGAGCTGTTGCGCGAGGTGCGCGAGGTTCGTGTCCTGGGTCCGACCGGAGAGGATCTCGTTGCCGATGATCACGACGGACGCCGTGACGATGCGTTCACTCATGAAGCCCCGCTCCCGCGTGCAGTGCGCTAACGGCCCGCAAACTGCGGCGGCCGCTTCTCGGCGAAGGCGCGTCGGCCTTCCCGGTAATCCTCGGAGTCGAAACAGGCATTCACAAGCTGCCGCACGTCGTCGAGTTCGTCCTGGCGCCCGCCGCGTTCCCAGGCGTCGATGGCCGCCTTGGCGGCGCGCATCGTCAGCGGTGCGTTCGATGCCATGCGGTGCGCATAGGAGACGACCTCGTCGTGTATCTCGTCCCGCTCGACGACGAAGTTCACCAGACCGATGCGCAGCGCTTCCTCCGCGCCGAGAAAGCGTGCGGACAGCAGGATGTCGCGGGCCCGCGACGGCCCGACCACACGCGACAGCTTGGCGAGTCCGTCATAGTCGTAGCCGAGGCCGAGGCGCGCCGCCGGGATGCCGAAGGTCGAGTCGGGGGTCGCGAAGCGCACGTCGGCGCTGAGGGCGGTGGCGAGGCCGCCGCCGATGCAGTATCCCTCGATCTTGGCGATCAATGGCTTCGACAGCGCCGCCAGAGCCCGTCCGCCACGCGCCGAGGTTCGTCCGTACTCGGCCTTCTGCTCGGCGTTCGAGCGCTTGCTGTCGAACTCGCTGATGTCGGCGCCCGACACGAACGCCTTGCCCCCCGCACCCTGCATCACGACCAGCCGGACCGCGTCGTCCTGCTGAAAACGCTCCAGGATGTCGCCGATCCCCTGCCACATCTCCAGCGACATGGCGTTGTGCCGGGCAGGGTTGTTGAACGTCATCCAGCCGATGCCGTCCTCGATCGAGGCACGCATCCTGTCCGTGGCAAGGTGCAGGTCCATGGCCGCTCGCTCTCCTGAGAGTCGGCGCCAGAGTGTATCGCACCGGGACATGGGCAAAGGCGTGCCCTGTCTGCCGCGGTCGCACCGATTCTGCTAGTGTCCCGCCGTCTCTTCCGACGCCAGGGAACCTATGGACTTCGAAGTGACCGACGAGCATCGGCTCATCCGCGACGCGATCCGGAAGGTCTGCAAGGACTTTCCGGACGACTACTGGTCGAAATGCGACACCGAACACCGCTTCCCGTGGGACTTCTACAATGCCCTCGCGGCGGCTGGCTGGATCGGTATCGCCATCCCGGAAAAGTACGGCGGTAGCGGACGGGGCATCACGGAGGCGTCCATCCTCCTCGAGGAAGTATGCGCGAGCGGCGCCGCGATGAATGGCGCGAGCGGCATCCACATGTCGATATTCGGCATGCATCCCGTGGTGAAGCACGGCAGCGACGAGATGAAGCGGCGCTACCTGCCCCGCATCGCCAGCGGCGACCTGCACGTGGCGTTCGGCGTGACGGAGCCGGATGCGGGGACGGATACGACATCGATCTCGACGTTCGCCCGGCGGGACGGGGACTATTACATCGTCCGTGGCCGGAAGGTCTGGACGACCAAGGCACTCGAGTCGGAGCGCGTTCTCTTGCTGGTACGCACCACGCCCGCCGACCGGGTTGCGCGCCGCACGGAGGGCATGACGCTCCTGCTGGCGGAACTCAAGCGCCCGGAAGTGCGGATCTCGGCCATCGACAAGGCCGGCCGGAACGCCGTCGCGACCTGCGAAGTGGTCTACGACGACCTCCCGGTACACGTCACCGACCGGGTGGGCGAGGAGGGCAAGGGGTTCCGCTACCTGCTCGACGGCCTGAACGCCGAACGCATCCTGGTCGCGGCCGAAGCGCTCGGCATCGGTCGGGCGGCGATGCGGCGCGCCACGGACTACGCGCGCGAGCGCGTGGTCTTCAAGCGACCGATCGGCATGAACCAGGGTGTCGCGTTTCCCCTCGGCGAGGCGCAGATGCGTCTCGACGCGGCGGAACTCATGATCCGCAAGGCATCGTGGCTGATCGACCAGGGCCAGCCCTGCGGGGCCGAGGCGAACATGGCGAAGTGGCTTGCCGCGGACGCCGGATTCGCGGCCGCCGACCAGGCGGTGCAGACCCACGGGGGCTTTGGCTACGCCCGGGAGTACCACGTCGAGCGGTATTGGCGGGAGGCACGGATCATGCGACTGGCGCCGATCTCCCAGGAGATGATCCTGAACTACGTGACGGAGCACGTACTGGATCTGCCGCGGTCCTATTGACGGGTGGACGATCCACTCGAATCCACCTGTAACGTCGAAGTTGCACACGCCGAGGTGTGGCGGCGGTGCCGGCTTCCCGGCCCGACCGAGGCGGATCGCTGCCGGATCCCGGGTTTCCCCTCCGTGGACGGGGAGCCGGGTTGCGCGGCGGCCGTGCTGGAGTCGGAGCCGCAGAAGCTGCTGCGCTGCCGGAAGCTGGACCTGCCGTGTGCCGGCACGGAGATCACGATCCGGGTGGCGCCGACCCGCGTCACGCTGAGCCAGCAGGGCTTCGGCGACGTCCTGCCGCGGGAGATCCTCGAGGTGCACTGGCGGCAGATCGCGGCCGATTTCCGGCTCTACGTGGAGCGCGAGATCACCGTCCCCGGGACGGCCTGGGGCATCGCGCTCGACGCCGCGGTGCGACAGACGCCGACGGGGCTCGAGGTCACCGAGGTCGGTGAAGGCGGACTGGGGGCACGTTGCGGGCTACGGGTGGGCGACCTCCTGCTCACCGTCGGGCCTGTCCGCGTACACGCCCTCGCGCAGCTCTGGACGGTGCTGGCGCTCCTGCCGGTGGACGGGGAGGTCGGGCTCGGCTGGGCGCGCGGGGCGGATTGGATGGAAGCCGCGTCGACGCCCTGAGATGTGCTGAGTGGACGCGGGCTATTCGTCCGGCGCCAGCGACAGCGCCCGGGCAAGGGTCAGGGTGGGGTGCGTGCCCGGCGCGGTCAGGGCGCTCAGGACCTCGAACTCCAGTGTCAATGACGGGCCCGGCACTTCGGAGATCAGCCAGAGCTGCTCGGTCGAGTGTGGCGCGATGTCCACGAGGTCGGCGTGCATGCCGAAAGCCTGTTTCGTTCCCGGCGCGCTGCGCAGGCGGACGGGAGAACTCGTGTGGTTGCGGAGCGTCACCGAAACGGCGTCGCGTCGCGGGTCCCGGGTCGCGTCCTCCAGGGTCAGGCCGGCCTCGAGCAGGGGTTGCAGGTGTTGGCGTCGTCCGATCAGGAGGTGTCGGAACAGCACTACGGTGCGACCTGCGAAGAGGGCGGCCTTGACGGCGTCCGGACTGCGTTCCTCGGCCATCACGAGCGTCACCGGGCGATGCCCGCCGCGATGCGGCTCGTGGTCCCAGTCGATGAGGTTGTGCACGTCCGACGTGCCGATGAGGGTCAGGTCGTGCGCCAGCGCCAGGCGATGCGCGCCCTCGCTGTACATGCTCCCGTTGGCGATCTCGATACCGTGGAGCTTGCCCAGGTAGGCAAGGTCGGCGTGGAAGTCGGTCATGGCGACGGGTGTGTTGGGGGACTGCCGCGACCACCAGGCGTGGTTCCAGAAGACGAAGGCCCCCTGGTCGTTGGCCGCCAGGACGGCTTCCCTCGCCGGCCACGCGGCCGCCGCCTCGTAGTAGGCGCTCGGGTCGACGCCGACATCCTCGCCCACGCTCGCCACCAGGGCGTTCGCATCGGTGACGAAGACGGCGTTGATGTGGCCTGCCGGCGGGTCGCGGGTGATCTCCGAACCGTTGATGACCAGGAGGTCGGTGCCGGCTGCGGCGCTTGTTGCCTCGCGGAACGCGGCGTTGCGGTCCGGGTGAGGCAGGTGCTCGCGATGGGGCTGCCACTCCAGGTGTTCGGTCATCGCGATTCCGTCGAGTCCGTCCCGCTGCGCCTCCGCAACGCGCACGTTGGGCCACACGTGGCCGTCGGAAAAGACGCTGTGAGTGTGCAGGTCGACGATCACCGTGCGATGGGCTGCGGTGTCCGGAAAGGCGATCGTGCGGGCGGCATTGTCACCGCCGGCGCCTACGGACTCATGGGCCAGAGCGTGGAAGGCCGCAACGGCCAGGAAGGTCGCGGCGATCGCCGGATAGGTCATCGGTTACTCCTTGTCGGAAGGTTGATCCTGGGCGTCGTACAGCATCGGGACATCGCCGAATCTCGGCGCGGAGCTGACTCGCTTCCATACTGCCGCGTGCTCGACGATCCTACCGCCCGCCGAGTTTCTTGCGCTTGTGGTCCACGTAGTCGACGAGGATGTACTCGCCGAGCTTCTCCGGGGTGGTGTAGAACACGCGCCCCCCGTTGATGCGGGCGATGTGATCCATGAACTCCTTGAGGTAGTCGTTCGCGTCGAGCATGAAGGTGTTGATGGCGATGCCCCGCTGCGTGCAGCGTTTCACCGCGCGAAACGTGGCGCGGAACGTCTCGGGCGTCGGCGGGTAGGCGAAGCGGTGGCGCCCGTCCGGCAGCAGATGGGCGGTCGGTTCGCCGTCGGAAATCATGATGATCTGCTTGCTTCCGGCGTCGTGCTGCGACAGCAGCCGTTCGGCGAGCAGGAGCGCGTGCTGCATGTTCGTGCCGAGGACGTATTCGTCCCATTGCAGGAAGGGCAGGTCGTGCGCCTTCAGTTCGTTGGCGTAGGCGGCGAAGCCGATGATGTGGAAGTTGTCCCGCGGGTACTGCGACGTGATGAGGTTGTGCAGCGCGAGCGCGACTTTCTTGGCCGCCTGGAAGGACCCGCGCAGGGCCATCGACCAGGACTGGTCCACGAGCATCGCGGTCGCGGTGGAAGTCACCCGTTCCGAACGATAGATCTCGAAGTCCTGATGCTGCAGGGCGATCGGCACGGACGGTCCGGCCCGGTCGATGGCGTTGCGGATGGTACGCGGCATGTGCAGGTGGAACGGGTCGCCGTACTCGTACGGCTTGGTCTGCTCCTTGCGCTCGCCGAAGCGTCCCTCCTCGGGCAGGGCGTGACTGCCGAGGTTCTGGCGTCGCAGGCGCGCGTAGATCTCGCCGAGTGCCTGCTGCCCGATCATCCTGGAGCCGCGGGGCGTCAGTTCCCACTTGTCGCCGCCGGCGGAACGGATGTATCCGGCGTCACGCAGCGCGTCGACCAGCCTGGTCAGGTCCTCTACCGACTCCGCCGCGTCGTCTCCGAGCAGCTCCTTGAGCGCGTCGCGGTCGATGCGGTCCGGGTCGCCGCGCCGCTCGGCGGCCTGCACCTGCTCGATGAGTTCGTCGAGATCGTGCATCTCGTTCATGAGCTTCATCGCGGCTTCGAGATCGAGATCCTCGTTGCCGTCGAAGTGGTAGCGGTTGCCGCGGGGGTGCAGGAAGTCCATCTCCTTGGCGAGCTTGGCGAGTTCCGCCTCGAGCTCCGGATCCCCGAAACGATCCCCCAGCATGGACTGCAACTGCGCGCGCTGGTCGGGTGACATCGAGCCGAGCAACGACTGCGCCGCCGCCATCTGACGCCGCATCTCCTCGAGCAGGTCGTCAAGGGACTCGGGCGGGTGGTCGCCGAACATGTCCCCGAACCGCTGCATGAAGTCCTCGAAGTCCGGATCCTCTCCGGCGATTCTCTTCACGAGCATCTCGTTGAGTGCCCGCAGCATCTCCTTCATGCGGGCGATGTCGCCGTCGGACAGGTTCTGCACCATCTTCTCGATGTCGTTGAAGAAGGTCCGCGTCATGGCCTTGCGCAGCTGGTTGACGAGTTCCAGGAACTTGCGCTGCGCATCCGGGTTGAGGAATTCGTACTTCTCGAGCGCCTTGATGCGTCCCGCCGCATCGTCGGGCAACTGGTCGAGTTCCTGCTGGTTGCGTTCGGCGATCTGCCTGAGCACTTCGTCGGAGAACTCGCCGGCGCCCCGGTCGAGCCACTCGTCGATGGTCGACTCCTCCATTTGGAGGATCTCTTCGAGCTTCTCCTCGATGTCCTGCATCACGCTGCCGAGGTCGAAGCGCTCGAGCCGTTCCCGCTTGCGTTCGCGCAACTGCTTCATGAGGTCCCGCAGACCCTGCATGCGCGAACCGTCCGGCGCCGACATCCCCCGCGACATGAGGTTGCGGACCGCCCAGCGGAAGTCGCCGTAGGTCATGAGATCGTCGGCGATGGCGCGCAGTACGTCGTCGGCCTCGAGGTCGATGGCCTGGCTGCCGTCCCAGCCGGAGTAACGGTAGTGCGTCGCGAAGCGTGGCATCGCTCGGCTATCCGGAGAACGTGGCGCGGCCGGCGATGCCGTGCTTGTTGAGCAGCTTGTGCAGGTGCAGGCCCTCGAGGATGAACTCGACGGCGGCGGCGGCCTGTCCGGCACCGGCCTCCCCGGCGAGTCTGGCGACGACCTCGGCGAGTCCCTCCACCTTCTCGACGATAGCCGCGTACGCACTGGCCGGGGCCACCTCGCCGACCTCCACCGTCAGACCGTCGTTGAAGGCGAGCGCGATAGCCTCCAGATCGTCGACGTCGAAGTGCCGGTCGAACACCGCCTTGACCGCGGAGTTCAGGATGCGTTGGGTGATCTTGTCTTCCTGGCCTTCGTCCATGGCCTCGAACTCCAGCTTGCCCTGCAGCGCCGGCAGGATGAACGGCAGGTCCGAGATGCGTGGCGCGACCTCGGATTCGCCGAGCCGCAGCGCGCGGCGGAACGCGTTGGCGAGCAGTGCCTCGTAGTCCGCGACCGAGGCGCGCACGGAGACGCCGGAACGTTGGTTGACGTCCGGGGAGCGGCGCGCGTGGTGCGTGATCTCCGCCACGATCTCGCGCATGTAATCCGGTACGGCCACACGGTGGGCACCCATGTCGAGGCGCGTGGCTTCCTGGTCCATGATGGCCATTTCCTGGGCGATGGAGGCGGGATAATGCGTGCGAATC
Organism: Candidatus Azotimanducaceae bacterium; assembly: GCA_965206615.1. Lineage (GTDB taxonomy): Bacteria > Pseudomonadota > Gammaproteobacteria > Pseudomonadales > Azotimanducaceae > VXNE01. The sequence continues at coordinate 3,101,968 of CBDBKI010000005.1, read as the reverse complement.
TGCGCGCCGTACCGGTCCTTCAGCGGCGTGATGATGCGGCCCCGGTTCGTGTAGTCCTCGGGGTTCGCCGTGGCCACCAGAAAGACGTCGAGCGGCAGCCGGACCTTGTGGCCGCGGATCTGCACGTCGCGTTCCTCGAGGACATTCAGCAACCCCACCTGAATGCGTTCCGCGAGGTCAGGCAGCTCGTTGATCGCGAAAATGCCCCGGTTCATCCTCGGCACGAGGCCGAAGTGAATGGTGAGGGCGTCGGACAGGTAGCGGCCTTCGGCGACCTTGATGGGGTCCACCTCGCCGATCAGGTCGGCGATCGTGATGTCGGGGGTGGCGAGCTTCTCGCCGTAGCGTTCGTCGCGGTGCATCCAGTGGATGGGCGTTTCGTCGCCGGCTTCCGCGACGGCCGCCTTGCCGGGTTCGGTGATCGGGCCGTAGGGGTTCTCCGGAATCTCGACACCGGCAAGTACCGGTGTGTACTCGTCGAGCAGCGCCGTGAGGCCGCGCAGGATGCGCGACTTGGCCTGACCGCGCTCGCCGAGCAGGATGAGGTCCTGGCCGCCGAGCAGGGCGTTCTGGAGCTGCGGGAGCACGGTTTCGTCGTAACCGACGATGCCGTCGAAGAGCGTCTTGCCGGCGGAGAGCCTTGCGATGAGGTTCCTGCGCAGTTCGACCTTGACCGGGAGCACCTCGTAGCGCGCCGCCTTCAGTGCCCCGAGTGTGGCTGCCTGGGGGTGCATGCCTTCGTTCCGCGTGATGGCGCTTCGAGTGTGTCAGCAACGCTACGGGATGGCAAACACGCGGTCAGGATCGCGCCGCTCCGGCGGGCGGCGCGATCGGTGGGCGCTCAGGCGGCGTATTCGTGGGCCGTTGCCGCCGCCGTGTGATTCTCCTTCAGGATCGCGTAGTTCTGGATGTCCGCGTTTACGACGTCCATGCCGTGTTCAAGGACATAGGCGTAGCTCCGCTGGAAGTCGGAGAGCCTCGCGCTCAGCAGCTTCTCGTCGTAGTGCCCGTCGAACGCCTTGGTGTTGGCGCTGCCCAGCCAGCCGCGTCCGGCCAGCAGGCGGCCGACCTTCATGCCGACCAGTCCGATTCCGGCGGCGCGGGCACGGTCGAGCTGAGGCCGGAGAGACTTCATGTCGGGCGTGCCCTCGAGGATCTGCCTGTTCTTCCAGTCGTACCACCCGGCCGGCGTGATGGCGATCATCGCCAGGTCGAACCAGCCGGTATCCACGGCGGCCCCGAGGACGCTGGCCGCGTTCTGGTGCGTGCTGACGCCATAGTACGAGACCTTGCCGGCTTCCTTCGCGTCCTCGAACACCCGATACACCTCCTCGGCGCCCACCACATTGGGGTTGTTGGCGGCCATCTGGTAGTAGGCGTCGATGTGCTCCGTGTCGAGTTCGCGAAGGCTCCCGTCGATGAGCGCGCCCCAGGTGCGGGCGGCCTCCCTGGCCTGGTCGACCGTGATGGGATCCTGGGGGTCGACGTCGAGGTGGGTCTGGCCCTTCGAGATGAGGAAGACCTCGTCCCGGTGGCGCTTGAGGAACCCGACCATGTTCTTTTCGGCGTCCTTGTAATAGGGGCGCGTTCCGACATCGAAGACGTTCACGCCGGCCTCGAGTCCCGCCTCGAGCAGCGTGTCGTTGGGCTTGCGCTTCAGCGCGGCGCCGCAGCCGAACACCAGGCGGCTGGCCTCGAACCCGGTACGTCCGAGCCGGCGGTAGGTCATGGCGGGCCACCGCTCGGCACCGGGTGCGGTGTCGCGGGCCGCGGCGGCGGCCGCATGCAGGCTGCCCGAGTGCCACAGCGCCTGGCTGCCAGCCCCCAGCATCGCGGCATAGCGCAGAACGGTGCGTCGGCTCGGCGCCGGTCCGGGTGTCGATTCCGTAGTCATGGGACGGTCCTCCTCGTGAGCGGTTCTCGCGGCGTCCCGGTGGCGGGCGCCATGCTTGCAGGACGGACTATTGGCGAACGGGTAGCGCAAGTCAAACGCCCTGCCCTCGCCCTGCCCCGAGGCTGGCGCTGCGGGCGCCACGACGAGGTCAGCGATTCAGGTCCACGCCCACCGGACAGTGGTCCGAGCCGGTTACGTTGGGCCAGATAAACGCGTCGTCCACCCGGCGGGCCGCGGCCGGCGAGGCGAAGACGTAGTCGATGCGCCACCCCACGTTGTTTTCCCGGGCGCCGCCCCATTGCCGCCACCAGGTGTAGTGTCCGGCCGCATCCGGATGCTGCGCGCGGAACGTGTCCACCCAGCCGGCGTTCCGCCAGCGGGTCAGCTCCGCACGCTCTTCGGGCAGGAAGCCGCTGTTGCGGGTGTTCGATGCGGGTCGGGCCAGGTCGATGGCCTCATGCGCCGTGTTGTAGTCGCCCACCAGCAGCACCGGACAGTAGCGCCGCAAGGCCTGGAGACGCTCGAAGACCGCGCCGTAGAAATCGAGCTTGTACGGCACCCGGCTGTTGTCCCGGTCGCGACCGCTGCCCTTCGGGAAGTACACCGAGGCCACGGCCAGGCGTCGGCCGAAACGCGCGATCGCGAAACGGCCCTCGGCGTCGAAGCGCGCATCGCCGAGGGAGGTCTCCACGCGGGTCGGTGCGGCTCGGGAGTAGATCGCCACGCCACTGTATCCGGGCCTCTCGGCCGGCGAGAACGTAGCATGCCAGCCGTCGGGCGCGGCGAGGCGACGCTCGAGTTGATGGGGAAATGCCCGCACCTCCTGCAGGCCTACCACGTCGGCCCCGGAGCCCTGCAGGAAGTCCAGGAAGCCCTTCTTCGCGCAGGCGCGCAGTCCGTTGACGTTCCAGCTCACGATCCGCATGCGACACCTCGTTCACGGGCCGGCGCGGCCCGCGTTGCCCTCCGACCTCCGGCGCGGGTATGTTGCCGCACTCCGGCGTGCAGGAGGAACCGCGTGTTGGTGCGATGGCTGTTCGGGCTGATTGGCCTGGTCCTGTGGGGCTGTGCGCCCGACCTCGACATTGAAGCGCTGCCGGAGACACCCGAGCGCCCCGAACGCATCGAGGGAATCTGGGAGGGCACGATCGAGGTGGCGGACCTGCGCGTCGTCGTGCACGTGGCACACGAGGAGGGCGCGTTCAAGGGGGGTGTGTTGTCGGCGACGCTCGACAGCCCGGACCAGGGCGCGCAGGGGATCGCCGTCGACGATGTGCGCTTCGACGGCGAGCGGTTCGCCTTGCGCATTGACAAGCTCGGGGCCGCGTACTCGGGCACGCTGGACGCGACCGGAACGCGCCTGGCCGGCGAGTGGCACCAGGGTGTAGGCATCGACCTGGAGCTCGTCAAGGTGGACGAACCCAGCGTGCGCGTCCGCGCGCAAACGCCTCAGCCTCCGTTTCCGTACGCGATCGAGGAAGTAGTGTTCCCTGGCGGGGCCGACGACGTGCGGTTGGCCGGCACATTGACGATGCCCGAGACCGGCGCCTATCCCACGGTGGTGTTGGTGACCGGCTCTGGGCCCCAGGACCGCAACGAAACCCTCATGGGCCACCAGCCGTTCCGGGTGCTCGCCGATTACCTGTCGCGCAATGGCGTCGCGGTGCTGCGCTATGACGACCGCGGATTTGGCGGCTCCACGGGCGACTTCGCGGGCGCCACGACGCTCGACTTTGCCGACGACGCGGCGGCCGCGGTGGCGTATCTCCGGACGCGGGCCGACGTGGCTCCGCACCGGGTCGGCGTCATCGGCCACAGCGAGGGCGGACTGGTCGTGGCGGATCTCGCGGCCGGCGGCCGGAACTTGTCGTGCGGCGTGATGCTGGCCGGTCCCGCGGTGTCCGGAGAAGCGGTGCACCAGGCGCAGATCCGCCTGGTGGTCGACGCTTCCTCGGTGCCGATCCCGGATTCGACCATCGACAGGATCGCGGCGTTGAATGCCACGCTCTATGTTGCGGCCCGGGGCTCCGGGACTTGGGAGGAGCGCCACGCGGAAGGTCTCCGGCGCTACCGAACCGCGCTGGAAGAGTTCAACTTCGTGGAGCGCGGCCTGCTGCAACTGGACCCCGACGATACCACCCTGGTGGACACGATCGTCTCCCCATGGTTCCTGCACTTCATCGACTACGACCCTGGCGACGACCTGGCGGCCGCGAAGGTGCCGATCCTGGCGCTGTACGGCGAGCTGGACCTGCAGGTGCCGCCGCAGCAGAGCGTCCCCGTGCTGGAGGCGATCGAAGCCCGGGTCGGACGTTTCGATATTCGGGTCCTGCCGGGCCTCAACCATCTCTTCCAGACCGCGGAAACCGGATCTCCGGAGGAATACGCACGCATCGAGGAGACCATGTCGCCGGAGACGCTATCGACGATCGGGGACTGGGTCGTGGACCGCTGTTGAGCGGCCAGGACCGGGAACGCTGGGACGAGCGCTACCGGCTCGGCGCCTATGTCGAGCGGGAGCATCCGAGTGCCTGGCTGGTCTCGTGCCTGTCGCGGGCGCCGGTGGGCCGCGCGCTGGACGTCGCCTGCGGCGCCGGACGCAACGCGCTGTACCTGGCCGAACGCGGGTACGCGGTGACCGGGATCGATGTATCGCCCGTCGCGCTGGCGCGGGCGGCGGAGTCGGCGGCGGCGCGGGGTGTCACGGTCGATTGGCGCCAGCGGGACCTCGACGACGGCCCGGGCATTGCGGGACCCTTCGACCTCGTCGTCCTGATCCGCTACGTGGACCTCGAACTCGTCGATGTACTGTGCACGATGCTCGCACCCGGGGGCTGCCTGATCGTCGAGGAACATCTGGCGACGCACCGCGATGACGTGGTGGGACCGCGCAATCCGGCCTTCCGGGTGGCCCCCGGCGCGCTCGGCAAGGCCGCCCGGAGCCTGACCGTGGTCGAGGCGTTCGAAGGCGAAACGACGGATCCGGACGGGCGAGCCGTAGTGGTCGCCCGCCTGCTGGCGCGGCGCGCCGCCGGGTGACCCGAGGTCGCGCGGGTAACCGCTTCCTTTAGAATCGCGCGGATTGCCCCAGCCTGCGGAGGCCGCACAGTGCTCTCTTCCTACCGGGTCCTCGATCTGACCGATCTCTCGGGCATGTTCTGCGGCTACGTCCTCGCCCACCTCGGCGCCGAGGTCATCGCGGTCGAACCGCCGGGCGGGTCGACCGCGCGCCGGCAGCCACCGTTTCGCGGGGACACGGGCGAGCCGGAGGACGGCCTGTGGTGGCAGGCGTATGCGCGCGGCAAATCGAGCTGCGTGCTGGATCTCGCGTCCGCGGAGGGCCGCGGGCGTTTCGCGGAACTGGCCGCCGACGCGGACTTCGTCATCGAGTCCTTCGGTACCGCCGACGCGCGCGCCCTGGGCGTGGACTACGAGACCCTGTCGGCCCGCAATCCTGCCCTGATCGTCGTCTCCATCAGTCCGTTCGGGCGGACCGGCCCGAAGGCGGACTGGCCGGCGACCGACCTGACGGTCTGGGCCGCGAGCGGGGCGCAGATACTGGCCGGGGACAGCGACCGCGCGCCGGTGCGGACGAGCGTGCCACAGTCCTTTCTGCACGCCGGCGCCGATGCCGCCGCCGCTGCGTTGATCGCGCTGCAGGAACGGCATGTCAGCGGCCTGGGGCAGCACGTCGACGTCTCCGCGCAGCAGTCGTCCGCGCAGGCGGCGCTCGCGGCGAATCTCGGGGCGCCGAACAACGCGGGATTCACGGTGCAGCGCATTGCCGGCGGGCTCGCCGGAAGGTTCCCGATACAACTCACCTGGCCCTGTGCGGATGGCTACGTGGCGATCACGCTCCTGTTCGGCCCGGCGTTCACGGAACCGAACCGACGCCTGCTCGGCTGGGTACACGAGGGCGGGGCGTGTACGCGGGAGGACGTCGACACGGACTGGGGGCTCGCGCTCGCGTCGATGATGAACGACGACGCCTCGCCGGAGCCCTATTTCGAACTGTGCCGCAAGATCGAGCGCTTCACGCGTTCGCGGACGCAGCAGGAGCTGTTCGAGGAGGGACTCGAGCGTGGCGTCTACATTGCGCCGGCGTTCGACGTCGCGGGGCTGCTGGAGGAGCGCCAGTTCCGCGAACGGGACTTCTGGACAGGGATCGAGGTCGCACCTGCGGTGAGCGCCCGGGTACCTGGGGCCTTCGCAAGGCTCTCGGCGACCCCGCTCACGCTTCCGGGAAGGGCGCCCCGGCTGGGAGAGATGTCCGGCGGCGCACGGCGCACGACGCCGCTGCCGTCCGCCACCGGAGCCGCGCCCTCGCTGCCGCTGGCCGGCCTCAAGGTCGTGGACTTCATGTGGGTCATCGCGGGCCCGCTCTTCACGCGGGTGCTCGCGGACTACGGCGCCACGGTGATCAAGGTCGAATCGAGCGTGCGGCTGGATCCGGGCCGGGGCGCTCCGGCGTTCCGTGACGGCGAGCCCGGGGTCGAGAACGGCGTGCCGTTCGCGAGCTTCAACACCGGCAAGATGAGCCTCACCGTCGACCCGTCGAATCCCGTGGGCCGCGAGGTGCTGCTCGACCTCGTGCGGTGGGCGGATGTCGTCTCCGAGTCCTTCTCGCCGAAGGCCATGCAGGCGTGGGGACTCGATTACGCATCGCTCAGGGAAGTGAACCCGTCGCTGATCATGTTGAGCAGCTGCCTGATGGGACAGACCGGACCGCGCGCGCGGGTGCCGGGCTACGGCAACATGGCGGCCGCGCTGGCGGGGTTCTACGACCTCACCGGCTGGCAGGACCGTTCCCCGGCGGGGCCGTACCTGGCCTATACGGACGGCGTCTCTCCCCGGTTCATGTTGGCCTCCCTGTTCGGGGCGCTGGAACATCGCCGCCGGACCGGCGCGGGGCAGTACATCGACATCTCGCAGGCCGAGGCGGCCATTCACCTGCTCGCGCCGGCCATTCTCGACTGCGAGGTCAACGGGCGCGTCTGGCATCGGATGGGGAACCGCGACCTCGCGTTGTGCCCACACGGCGCCTACCCCGCCCGCGGCGAGGATCGCTGGGTGGCGATCGCCTGCCAGTCCGATGTCGCGTGGCGCGCGCTGTGTACGGCCATGGGGTTCGAGGGCGCGGCTTCCGATCCTGCTCTTGCGACCGCCGCGGGGCGCCTGGCCCGGGCCGACGAACTCGACGCGATGATCGGGGACTGGACGCGCCCCCGTGGGGAGGCCGAGATCGAATCGCTCCTGATCGGCGCCGGGGTCGCCGCACACGTCGTGCAGAACAGCCAGGAGTGTGTGGACGACCCCCAGCTTCGCCATCGACGCCACTTCGTGCCGCTGCCGCACACCGCGACCGGAGAAATGGTGGTCGAGAACACGCGCTTCATCCTGTCGCGGACGCCCGCGAGCGTCACCCGTGCGGCGCCGGAACTCGGTGAGCACAACGTGCACGTGCTGCAGGAGATTCTTGGCTACGACGACGAACGGGTCGCCGATATCTTCGCCTCGCTGGCGATGGAGTGACGGGGCCGCCGGCGTGGCCGAAAGCAGCATGCACGATGCGCCGCGCCGTCCTGGTGGAGACGCTGGTGCGTATCGGCACGGCGACGGCGACCACCCGGGCGATCCGCTTCCTGTCGGAGCGGCGCTGGGACGAGACGCTGATGGGACGCAGGAAGCCATTCTGACGGTCGGCGCCCTGGGGCGGAAGCACGTCTCTCGGGGTCCTGATTTGTCTCGCAAACCGGATTTGCAGTTTCAGGGAAATTTCGGCTTACTGGCCTTTTGACAGAGCGGAGAATCCCATGTCACAGGCGCTGGCGGACGACAGCATGGAGCTGATGAACACGACTGCCACCGCAGAGATCGGCGGACGCGTCGAGCAGGTACCTGTGTCGGCCTCCCTGGAAGAGATCAAGCGGGTATTCGATCGGGACGGGGTCGTTTGCGTGACGGACGCATTCGCACCTGATTTGATCGAGACCACGCTGGGAACATTCGACTCGCTCATGGCCTCTACGGACATGGAGCATTTCATCGGCGACGAGGCGAAGAAGATCCTGGGCGGTCTCACCAAGCGTCGATCCGAAATCCTCGCCAGGGCACCGGAAGTGATCGCACAACTGGTCGCGCAGCCTCGGATGATGGAAATCATCGATGCCCATCTCAAGAAACACTGCACTTCCGTTCTCATTCATCAGGTCATGGCACTCGAGATCCACCCGGGCGAGGTCGCCCAGCCTCTGCACCGGGACAATGTACTTTGGAAGATGCCGGGTCGGCGTATTCCGATGGGGGTCGCCGCGATGTTTCCGCTATCCGACTTTGCGGTCGAAACCGGATCGACTCGAGTCGTACTCGGAAGCCATCTCTGGCCAGAGGCAAGATATTTCGATCCTGAAGAAGACGGCGAGAAGGGGACCCGGTTCGGAGAGGGCTGGGAAGCGTATGGATACCCGCGTGGGCTCGAACCGGAGATGGCGTCGGTCGTGGAAGCGCCTCCCGGGTCCTGCGTGCTCTTTGACGGAGCCACGCTGCACGGTGGCGGCGCAAACCAGACGGACGATCGCGTTCGCCGGAGTCTTCTGGTGGGCTACTGCCTCGGGTGGTTGCGCGGCGAGACCAACCAGCAACTCATGTGGCCCCCGGAAGTCGCCCGTGATTTCCCGCGCGAGCTGCAGCGGCTGATCGGTTACTCGGTCGAGGGCGGCATACTGGGCTGTTTGCAGCTCGGACAGGATCCCATCAGCCTGCTCGAGACATAGACGCGCGAGTTGACGCATCGTTGCGGCGCTCCGGGCAGGACCCCCGAACATGACCGCGACCCGCTTCGAGATCCGCTCAAGGAAGCCCTACGCCGACGGGCGCGAATTCGGCGATTTCGGCCCGTTCGAGCACATCGAAGGACGGATCGAGTATGCCGTGGACCCGCTCCATCCGGCGAACAGCCGTATCGTCGACCTGGACCTCGCCCCGCGCGGTCGTGACGGGCGGGTGCGCTTCGCCGGGGACTTCACCCTGGTCGCACCGGAATCCGGCTCCGCCCGGTCCCTCCTGGTGGATGTGCCCAACCGGGGGCGCTGCCTCGGGTTTTCGCAATTCAACCGCGCGAGGCCGATGGACCTGCTGGCGGACCCGTGCGCGCCGGGCGACGGCTTCCTGTTCCGGCGTGGCTTTGCCCTCGCCTGCATCGGCTGGCAGTGGGACGTTCGGGAAGGGGTGCGCTTCGACGCGCCATACGCCGAGCGGGACGGACAGCCCCTGCGCGGCGAGGTGGTGTGCCGCATCCAGCCGCCGAGGGACACTGCCTGGTACGACTTCGGCCAACTCGGGGACGTCGCCTACCCGCCGGCGGACCTCGACGACGGCGATGCGCGGCTCTTCGTGCAGCGCGACGACAACGCAGAAGCAGAGCTCCTGCCCAGAGACTCCTGGCGCTTCGCGCGGGAGCGCGACGGCCGCGTGGTGCCGGATGGCGCCGCCATCTACCGTCCCTGCGGACTACGGGCGGGGGCGGTCTACACGCTCGTCTACGCGGCCGAGGGCGCACCGGTGGTGGGCACGGGACTCCTGGCCCTGCGGGATGCGGCGGCGGCGTTGCGCGCCGGGGACGACCGCAGTCCGCTGTCCGGCGGTTTCGCGCGCGTGCACGCGTTCGGAGCCAGCCAGACGGGCCGGGTGTTGCGCCACTTCCTGTACCTCGGACTGAACCGGGACGCAGGCGGAGGCCGGGTCTTCGACGGCGTCCTCGCGCACATCGCCGGCGGGCAGCGCGGGGACTTCAACCATCGCTTCGCACAGCCATCGAGCCTCGGCACGCCGGGGCCGGGTCAGACCTTTCCCTTTGCCGGCGTGGCGTCGCGCGACGCGGAGACGGGGGCGGAGGGTGGCCTGTTCGACCGCGAGCAGGCCGTGCCGAAGGTCTTCTTCACGAACACCTCCTGGGAGTACTGGCGTGGCGACGCGGCCCTGGTACATACGGCGTCGGACGGCAGCGGGGACCTGCCGGAGCATCCCGACGAACGCCGCTACGCCTTTGCCGGGACGCACCACATCAATGGCGTCCTGCCGCCTACAGATGAGATCCCCCTCACCGGTATCCGGACGCGGTACACGTTCAACGTGGTCGATCACTCGCCGCTCGTGCGCGCTGCCCTGATCAACCTGGATTGCTGGGTGGCCGCAGGTCGTGAGCCCCCGCCGAGCGCCGTGCCGCGACTGGCCGACGGCACACTGGTCGAGCGCGACAGCGTGCTCTCGCAATTCGAGTCCGAACTCGGCGTCGAGACGCTCGACCCCGAACAGCTCGGCGGCCTGCACGCCCTGGATCTCGGGCCGGATGCCGGCCACGGCGTCTGCCGCTTCCCGGCCCGACGGGGCGTCGCGCGCCCGCGCCTGGTCGCGGCGGTGGGCGCGGACCTGAACGAGATCGCCGGCGTACGTCTCCCGGATGTCACCGTTCCGGTGGGCATTCACACCGGCTGGAATCCCCGCCATCCGGAGCAGGGCGCCCCCCGGCAGGCGGCGACATTCGCGGGGTTCACGCGATTCTTCGACGCCGGGACGCTAGAACGCCGGTACGGAGGACGGGAAGCCTACGCGGCGCGCGTGCGGCGGTCGGCGCGTGAGCTCGTGGACGCGGGCTACGTGCTCGCGGAGGACGAGGAACTCCTGCTGCGCAACGGCCTCCTGCGGTTCGACGTGGCGCTCGGACTCGGTGAGCATCGGGTGTAGGGGCGACCCTTGCGGTCGCCCGTGTCGAGCCTGCGCAAGCCCCTGGCGACGGGACGGGACAAGCCCGTCCCCGACGGTCTTCTGTTCCCGGCGCGTCAGGGCGCCGGTTACCGGAGCGAAAAATCCTGGTCGCCTCGCTCCAGCATCTCGACATATCTGTCCATGAAGGTGTCCTGATCGACGCTGCCGGCGGCAAGCTCGATGATCAGGTTCGCCAGCTCGAGCTGGTACGCGGAGGCGATGATGTTCCCGCCGTTCATCAGCAGGATGAGATCGCCCACGGCAAGGGCCGTGCGTTTGTTTGCATCGTTGCATGGATGACCGACCGTGAACGCGTACGCCGTGAAGGCTGCGACCTGTGCGACCGTCGGGTCTTCAAACCGGTACGCCAGGTTCATCTGGACTCGACCGAGTACGGCACCGGGCGATGTGCCGTCACGGGACCCGGGCAATCCACCATGCCGTGCCAGCAGGTGCTCATGCAGGTCGGCGATCTGTTGCTCCGTCGGGAACGCGATCATCGCTTCGCAAGGTAGGCGAGCACCTCCGATCGCCTGTCGAGAATCGACCGTGTCAATTCCGTTGCCCGGGCGTCGTCCAGCGCGTCGAAAGCCAGGGACTCGGCGGGGACGTAGTAGCCTTCCACCTTGCTGTTGCGCAGGATGGCGGTGGGTTTCTTCTCGTCCAGGATGCGACTGGCCTGTTGCTTGAGTTCAGTCATGGTGACGTATCGCATGGTCGTTCCCGCGCTGATATCAGCACCGAACAGTGGCACCGATATCAGGTCCTGTCAAACCACTGGAGTGGGTGCGGAAACATCGGGCGCTCTTTTCTGACCTACCGTCTCCGCGAGCAGGCACAGGATCTCGAACAGCATCTGGGCGCCGGTCAGCCCGGTCGTGCCCGAGGGGTCGAAGGGCGGTGATACTTCGACGACGTCGCCGGCGACGATGTCGAGTCCGCGCAGGCCCCGCAGCATCTGCTGGGCCTCGTAGGTGGTGAAGCCGCCGACCTCGGGCGTTCCGGTGCCGGGGGCGAACACCGGGTCGAGGCCGTCGACGTCGAAACTCAGGTATATCGGTCCGCTGCCCGCAATCGCGCGTGCCTTCTCGACGACCGCCGGGATGCCCATCGAGTAAAGATCCTCGATGTGGATGACGGTCATGCCCGACTCGTAGCTGAATGCCCACAGCGGCTCGGCCGGACCGCGGATGCCGATCTGAATGGTGCGTTTCGGATCGAGCGCACCGTCCTCTACCGCCACCTTGAACGGCCCGCCGTGATGATGCTTGTGCCCGAACAGCTCCGGCCCGGTGTCGCAGTGGGCATCGAAGTGGACGAGGCCGAGGGGCTGGCCGTGCACGCGGGCGAGCGCGCGCATGATGGGCAGGGTGATGGAGTGATCGCCTCCGGCGGAGAGGGGCACGACGCCGGCCGCCGCGATGCGGTCGTAGTGGCGTTCGATGTCCGCGATCGCATCGTCGAGCCGGTAGACGCCCTCGATGGGAACGTCGCCGAGGTCGGCGACGTTGGCAAGATCGTAGGGGCGCACGCCGGTCTGGTGGATCACCATGCCCATCAGCGTGGACTGGTCGCGCAGGTGCCGCGGGCCGTGGCGCGCACCCGGACGGTTGGTCACACCGCCGTCGAAGGGCACCCCGACGACACCGATATCGATGCCGTCCCACTCCGCCGGATCTTCGCGCAGCGGGCGACGCATGAACGTCGCAACGCCCGAGTAACGTGGCTCGTACTTCTCGCCCCATGCCCGCTTGCGTTCCTCCGGCACGCCGCCATCGTCGCGTTTGTCTCGGCTCATCGGGAGGGTCCTCACCGTGGCGTTCGATCTGTCGGCGTCATTGTAGCGGCGGCGGCCTCCGCCGCCGGCGGAACGACTCGGACCGCGCATTGCACTGGCGTCGAATCTGGTAGAGTCCTGCCCTGATTGCCTCGCTTGAGGTGGGAGGGGGCGTTGCCAAGAGGTACGCGGTATGCGCTTCCTGATTCGAGTCCTCCCCTGTGCGCCGCTCTGTGCGGCGGTTGTCCTCCTCGGTTGCGGCGGGGGTGGCGGCGGCTCCGCGCCAAATCGCCCGCCCACGGCGAGTTTCTCCGCGACGCCTGCGGGCGGTCCGCCGCCGCTGGTCGTGACGTTCGATGCCTCGGCCTCCGGGGACCCGGACGGGTCGATCACGAACTACGCATGGGATTTCGGCACCGGGATCACCGGGACGGGGCAGAGCGTGGAACACACCTATGGGGAATCCGGCTCCTACCAGGTGCGCCTGACCGTGACCGACGACGATGGCGTGGAGGCGAGCGCCACGGACGAACTGGTCGTGAACGTACTCCCCACGGCCCGCATCGTGGCGGATCCCGTCGACGGAGAGGCGCCGGTGGCCGTGACCTTCGACGCCTCGCTCTCCGCCGACGAGGACGGCGAGATCGTCCTGTTTGACTGGGACTTCGCCGGCGTGGCCGCGGCGGACGGCGTGACGGCGGAGTACACGTTCGACGATCCCGGCGTCCATCCGGTGCGGCTTGCCGTCACGGACGATCTCGGCGGTACCGCGGAGGTCGTCTTCGAGGTGAACGTCCGTGACGGCCCGGACATCGCCTACACCGTACCGTACGTTCCGAGTGGCCCGTACGCAGAAGCGCTGCGATCGTGCACGTACCCGAGCCCAGCCACGGACCCGAGCTGTTCCCTCGCGCGCCTGCCCTTTCTTGGAACGGAGTTCGCAGCGCCGACCGTCGAGGACGTGATGACGCGTGTACTGGTCTCCCATCGCTGGATGGGAGACAGCCTCCGCGAGACCCTCGAGCAGCTCCCGGAGGATGTGCGGCTCCTGGCGCGCTCCCTCACCGCCCTGGTGATCGCCAGCGACATTCGTCCCGCACACTACCGGCCGAACACCGGGGCGATCTATCTGGACGCGGATTATCTCTGGCGTACGCCGGAGGAACAGGCTGTCGTGACCAGGGAGGCGGACTTCCGCAGCGGCTTCGGCAGCAGGCTGCAGCTCCGCATACCGTGGCGCTATGTCCGCAACAACGTGCGCTGGGGTACCGGCGCTTCGCGGGCCGAGGCCCTCCGTCCGTTGCTGGCCTTTCTGCTCTACCACGAGCTATCCCATGCGGCGGACTTCATGGAGGTCTCTCGAATCGACGGGCTGGACCCGTCGCAGACCGTCCTCGAGGCGATCGCGCAGCAACCGGCCAGCTGGCCATCGTCCCGGCTCACTGCAACGCATCCGCTGCGCTCGCGGGTCATCAGGGGACTGGCCGAGGTCTCCTTCCGGTCTCCCGGCGCATCCACGCCCAAGTTGGAAGCCCTGCGCCCGGACGACGTCGTGGATGAGTTCTCGATGGACGGGGCCGTGGACTTCTATAGCTACTCCTCCCAGTTCGAGGATCTCGCGGACCTCCACGACACCATCCTGATGAGCTACCACCACGGGTATGAGAAGGACGTCGGCATCGTGGGGACGGCAGCGGACAGCGTTGCGAACGCTATCGTGGCGTGGGGGCAACGCGGGCGGATGACCGACCCGGCGGTCATCGACCGGACACGCTGGGTCATCGATGCCCTGTACCCCGGGGACCTGCAGGCGGTCCATGGGTACGTGAACGAACGGCCCGCGCCCCTGCGCATGCGGCGCGGCGACACCTGGGCGGACAACGTCGAACTCGAAGGCGGGGGCGAATTCAATACGGGTCTCGTGTTGCCCGAAACGGGCTTGCCGGCTCCCGCCCTCGGCGCAGCGTGGCAGCCGCGGCTGGTCGGCTGCATCCATGTGCCCGACCGGGCGCCGGCGGCGTTGCGGGCACGCCTCGGCCTCCGTTAGCCTGCGCCGGGCCCCGTGCGGGGGAGTGGAGTCCACATGAGCACGTCGGGGATCGACGAGTTGCTGCGTTTCGGCCACGACGTACTGGCCGAAGCCGGCGAAATCGCGGCCAGGTACTTCCGGCACCAGGTCGTCATCGCCAACAAGCGGGGTGACGACGGCTTCGATCCGGTGACGGAGGCGGACCGTGGGGTGGAAGCCCGCATCCGCGAGCGTATTGCCGAGCGCTACCCGGATCACGGCGTCGTCGGCGAGGAATACGGCGCCTCGAGCGGATCCTCTTCCTGGAGCTGGATCGTCGACCCGATCGACGGCACCCGCGCGTTCGTCATGGGACTGCCGGTGTGGGGTTGTCTGCTCGGCCTCCTTCGGGATGGGGAACCGGTCGGCGGGCTGATGCACCAGCCGGTGGTCGGGGAGACGTTCTCCGGCAACGGTGAGAGCGCGTGGGTGACGCGTGGCGCAGAGCGCAGGCGGATCGAAGTGCGCGCGGATGCCGTCCTGAACGAAGCCGTTCTCGTGGCGACGCACCCCTCGATGTTCCGGAGCGCCACGCTGTCGCGCTTCGAAGCCTTGGCCGCGCGGGTCCGGATGATGCGGTACGGGGGAGACTGCTACAACTATTGCCTGCTCGCGCACGGGCTCGTGGATCTGGTCGTCGAGGACCGCTTGCAGCCGTACGACATCCTGCCCCTGGTCCCCATCGTTCGCGGGGCCGGCGGTATCGTCACGGACCTCGCGGGGCGAACGCCGAGGGGCGGCGTCATGGTGATCGCCGCAGCCAGCGAGGGGCTGCATCGACAGGCGATGGCGGCGATGGGTGGGTGAGCGTGACGGCGCACCGGTGCCTCGGCCGTTGACCTGCGGGCATCGCCTTCTCAATACTCTCGTCCGGGACCATCACCGGGGTGACGTCGGTGGCCGAGATCGTTTGCTGGAATTGCGGGGCATCGCTTGCGGAGATCCCCCGACCCATCAGCCGCCATGCGAACTGTCCGGCGTGTTTCGAGGACCTGCACTGCTGCCGGCTGTGCCGGCATTTCGCACCGCGCCTCGACGATCAGTGCGAACACGACCGGACGGATCCGCCCGTGCACAAGGAGACGGCCAACTTCTGCGACTACTTCCGTCCGGTCTCCGCGGCCTACCGATCCGTCATCGGCACGCAGCGCGACGGTGCGAAATCGCGCCTGGACGCGCTGTTCGGCGAGCGCGCGGACGCCGATTCCGGAGACGACAGCGAGCAGTCGCCGGGACCGCTTTCGAAAGAAGAGGAAGCCCGCGCAAGGCTCGACGCGCTCTTCGGGAAGGACGCCGATTCGTAACCGGCTGTCTGAGTGGATCGACGCGCGCCGTCGGCGGCGCTACGCGATTTCCGACGCGCTGTGGGGGCGGGTGGTTGGAGAGCTTCCTCTCTGCGACGGGCTGACGGCACCCGAGGTGGACCGTCTGCGCGTCCTCGCGGCCCGTTTTCTGGCCGAGAAGCGTTTCTTCGGGGCCCGCGGCTTCGAAGTGACCGACTATGTGCGCGTGGCGGTGGCCGCGCAGGCGTGCCGACTGGTGTTGCACCTCGGCTACGAGTATCTGCGGGCCTGTCGGACGGTCGTCCTGTACGCCGGGGGCTTCGTCGCGGAGCGCGAGTCGATGGACGAGGACGGCATCCTGCATACGGGTTACGAGGAACTGGACGGGGAAGCGATGTACGGCGGCGCGATTGTGCTTGCCTGGGACGAAGCGCGTCCGTGGCGTGAAGCGGAGGCCTTTCCGGGGAACGTCGTCCTGCATGAGTTCGCGCACAAGCTCGACGAGCTGACGGGCGACCACAACGGCCTGCCGCCACTGCGCCCGGGCATGGGGGTCGCGCGGTGGTCCACGGCCTTCTCCGTGGCCTATGAGAACCTCTGCGCCATGGTGGACCGGGGCGAGGAGCCCCTGATCGACGACTATGCGACGGAGAGTCCCGCGGAGTTCTTCTCGGTGGCCGTGGAGACATTCTTTACCGCGCCGACGCTGCTGCGGCGCGCCTGTCCCGACGTCCACGCGTGCCTCGTCGCGCTGTTCGGCGAGGACCCCGCCGGACTGGAGACGCCAGCATGACATTACGTGTGATTGGAGCCGGGTTCGGACGCACCGGCACGTTTTCGCTGAAGCAGGCGCTCGAGACGCTCGGCTTCTCGAAGTGCTACCACATGGCCGAAGTGGCGGTGAACCCGTCGCACGTCGGGCTCTGGCGTGCCGCATGGCGCGGGGCGGCGCCCTGGGACGAGCTCTTCGAAGGCTATGCCGCGGCGGTGGACTGGCCGACGGCGGCCTTCTGGCCCCGGCTGATGCAGGTGTATCCCGACGCGAAGATCGTCCTCACCGTACGGGATGCGGACAGCTGGTTCGAAAGCGCCTGGCGGACCATCTTCCGCTCCATGCACGACGGCATGCAATCGGACGACGCGGATATCCGGGAACGTCTTGTCATGGCCAAAGAGGTCATCGTCGACGGCACGTTCGGGGGCGACCTCGCCAATCGCGGCAACGCCATCGCGGTGTACAAGGCCAACGTGGCCCGGGTGTATCGGGAGGTGCCTGCCGAGCGGCTGGTGCTGTTCGACGGCAAGGACGGCTGGGGGCCGTTGTGCGAAGCCCTGGGCGTCGAGGAACCGGCGGAGCCCTATCCGCATATCAACACCTCGGAGGAATTCCAGGAGCGGTGGCGCGGGGGTGCGCCTATTCGGGACATGACCGCCCCGCGTGGGGACTGACTGAACGAAGACCTTGGCAGAGGACGCCGCGCTACCCGGAGCGGGGTAGGGCAAGGCGTCGTAGCGCAATCCCGTGTTCCGGGTCCACCCGGTGCGTGCCGTCACGGCCTTTGCTGTCCGTCGAGAGCGAAATTCGGGTATGGGAACGCGGTACCGGGACGTTGCCGGGCTCCGGCCAGAAAGCCCTCAGGTATATATTTAAATCAAATAGTTAGAGAACTAATGTAAGGTCATATGGGGGTTTTTTAGGTATGGGATTCGGGCCGTGGAGCGAGTACGTGCATCAAGGTGGCGAGAGGCACTCCGCGAACGCGGCGGCCATGTCGCCGAGGAGCGTGAAGTAGAGTTCGGGACCGCTCGCGAGGGTTGCACCGAGCGGGTCGACCAGGCCCGTGCGCGCGTCGGAGCCCTCGACGATGACCTCGATGAGGCGGCCGTCGAACTGCGGCTCGGCAAGCACGCAGCGCACGTCGAGCTCGCGCACCTTGCCGCGCAGTTCTGCAATGCGTCGCACCCCTGGCGACCGGTCGGCGCCGACCACTGCCGACCCCGCAGCCGTCAGGCCGAATCGTTCCTCGAAATGCGCCGCCTCGCCGCACGATTTCAGCCTGCGTCCGTCCGACGCACGCAGGATCCAGGAAGCGCACGTCGTCTTCCTCGTGGCCGAGTCCCTCGAGACGTCCCTCGCCGGACCGATCGACACGCTTGCGGCGGACGCCCACGTCGTCGAACTGGCCGCGGCGGACGGACTCGTCCGCCGGCCGCTACGCGCCGGCGCCACCTTCGAGGCCCACGATCATGGCGGCCACGGCGACGACGCGGATCATGAGGGCGATGCAGGTGACCACGAGCGCGATGACCATGCAGCCGCCGAGGACGAACACCATGGCGACGACCATAACGAGGACGAAGCGAAGGCCGCGGGCGAACACGAAGACGACGACCACGCTGCCTTCGACCTGCACGTCTGGCTAGACCCGCACAACGCCGCCGCGATGACGCGCGCGATCGCCGCAACGCTGTCGAGCGCCGACCCCGAGAACATGGACGCCTACATGGCGAATGCGGCCGCCTTTGCCGCCCGGCTCGACGCCCTGACCCAGCGCATCGCCACGCAGACGGCGGCCGTGCGCGGCCAACCCTTCATCGTGTTCCACGATGCGTACGGGCACGGGAGCGGGACCGCCAGACACGGGTGTGCGGCAGCGTCGCTCCCGGTGCGGAGACGGAACCCCCTGCCGGTGGGGCCGGTGCCGCCCACGCCGCCTCGGATGGCCTCGAGATGGAAGAACCGCAACCCACCGATCCGGTACCGCTCGTTCGCGTCCGGGATGTTGGCGTGCGCCGGGCAGACCGCTGGATCATCCGTCATGTCGACCTCCAGGTGCCGCGCGGCCAGCTGGTCTACGTGATCGGCGGCAACGGCGCCGGCAAATCGACCTGCGCGAAGGCGGTGCTGGGGCTGCTCGAGATCGACGAGGGCAGCATCGAACGCGCGCCGTCGCTGGCGGTGGGATACGTTCCGTAGCGCCTGACCCTGACCCCCACGCTGCCCTTGAGCGTGCGTCGCCTGGTGACGCTCACCGGTCGCTTTCGGGGCGAGGAGATCGATGCCGCCCTGGCGGCCGTCGGCCTCGAACGACTCGGCGACCCGCCCGTCACGACGCTGTCCGGCGGCGAGTTCCAGCGCCTGCTGCTGGCCCGCGCCCTGCTGCACCGGCCCGACCTGCTGGTGCTCGACGAACCGGGGCAGGGCGTCGACGTCGCTGGCGCGGAGGTGTTGCAGGAACAGATCGAGAGCATCCGCAGGGAACTCGATTGCGGGATCCTGTGCATAACGCACGATCTCCAGCTGGCCATGGACACCGGCGACGACTTCTGCGTCCTCGTGCCGCACGAGTACGACGAACGGGCGGGTATCGGCCGCGACCCGGACCTGGTCGGCGGACGTCCGGGCGGGTCGGCGGGCTAACCCGGTCATGCTCGACGACTTCCTGGTGCGTGCGCTGCTGGCCGGGGTCGGCCTCGCGCTGGTGACCGGCCCGGCGGGTTGCTTCGTCGTCTGGCGTCGCCTGGCGTACTTTGGCGAGACGATTGCCCACTCCGCCCTGCTCGGCGTGGCGTTCGCCATCCTGATGGATCTGCACCTGGCCATCGGCATCTTCGCGACCGCATCCGTGGTCGTGGTCGTGATGTTCCATCTGGAAGGGCGCGACACGCTGCCGACGGACAGTCTCCTGGGCCTGCTGGCGCACGGTGGCCTCGCGCTGGGCCTGGTCACGCTGTCGTTCTTTCCCAACATGCGCCTCGACCTGGCGGCGCTCCTGTTCGGGGACATCCTGGCCGTATCGCGGCTCGACCTGGCCCTGATCTGGGCCGGCGGTGCGGTGGCCCTGGGTATCCTCGCATGGTTGTGGCGACCCCTGCTGGCCGCGACGGTCAGCGAGGAGCTTGCGACCGTGGCGGGACTGCGCCCCGACCGCGCACGCCTGGTGTTCGGGCTGCTGGTCGCGGCCGTGATCGCCGTGGCCATCAAGATCGTGGGCGTCCTCCTGATCGTGGCCCTGCTGGTGATTCCTGCCGCGACCGTGCGGCGCTTCGCGACCAGCCCGGAAAGGATGGCGGTTGGCGCGGCGGTGGCCGGAGTGGTTGCGGTCGTCGGCGGACTGCTCGCGTCGGCGAACTGGGACACGCCTTCCGGTCCGTCGATCGTCGTGGCGGCGTTGGCGCTGTTCGTGGTGACGCGCGTGCGCCGTCCGCGCCGGAGGGCGACGGTGTCCTGAGCCCCGGCGGACGTGCGCGCGGGGCCGGAAGATGACAGCCTCGTCGGTCGCGCGTAAGCTGTCCGCCGAATGTCTGCCCGGGCCGTGCCGGGTCCGGGGCTCACCTCGGATCGCCTATCGCGGGGGACTCGGGGACACAGGTCGAGGGGAACTGCGATGACGAGACTGGGCCGCCGCGACGTGTTGCGTTTGGGGGCGCTGGCGGGCGTCGCACCGCTGGTGGCGGCCGCTGCGACCTCGCCGCCGGACGCGGCCCGCTCCGCCGGCGAAGTGCGGCGCTACACCCGGCTCGGTCGTACCGGCCTCGAGATCTCCGACATCTCCTTCGGTTCCGCGCGTCTGCGGCGCGGCGGCGAAGACCTCGTGCGGCACGCCCTCGACAAGGGCGTGAACTACTTCGACACCGCCGAAGACTACACGGGGGGCGCGTCCGAGAACGCCATGGGACGCGCGCTCGAGGGCCGCCGGCAGGAGATCGTGCTGGTGTCCAAGACCATGGCGCGCGCCAGCCGGGACCGGGATTCCCTGATGCAGTCTCTGGAGACGTCGCTGCGGCGCCTGCGCACGGACTACATCGACGTCTACTTCAGTCACGCGGTCAACGACGTGGCGCGGTTGCAGAACCCCGAGTGGCACGAGTTCGCCGCGCGGGCGAAGGAGCAGGGCAAGATTCGCTTCGTCGGCATGTCCGGCCACGGCGGGCGGCTGATCGATTGCCTCGACTACGCCTTTGACGAGGACATGGTCGATGTCGTGCTCGTCGCCTATAACTTCGGCCAGGATCCCTCCTTCTATCAGAACCTCACGCGGTCGTTCGACTACGTGGCCCTGCAACCGGCGCTGCCGCGTGCGCTCGCGAAGGCGCGGGAGAAGGACGTCGGCGTGGTGGTCATGAAGACGCTGATGGGCGCACGGCTGAACGACATGCGGGCCTTCGAGCGGGGCGAGGCGACGTTCGCCCAGGCGGCGTTCCGCTGGGTGCTGTCCGACGACCATGTGCACGGGCTGATCATCACGATGAACTCAGAGGAGCGCATTGACGAGTATCTCGGCGCATCGGGTACCCGGGGCGTCACCGGCGAGGATCTCGCGCTGCTCGAGCGCTATGCGGTGCTGAACGGCGCGACGTACTGTCGTCATGCCTGTGCGGAGTGCGAGGGGGCGTGCCCTTACGGGGTGCCGATACCGGACGTCATGCGCACCCGCATGTACGCGACGGACTACGGCGACCCGCGTTTCGCCCGCGAGGAATACGCGAAGCTCGACGTGAACGCGAGCGCCTGCCTTGGCTGTACGGGACAGCCCTGTGCGGGCGCCTGTCCGCACGGCCTGGCGGTGGATGCGCTCTGTGCGCCGACCCATCGCATGCTTGCCTGATCCGCGCGGGCGAGAGCACGCTCCCCAGGTGTTTTCCCCCCGCGGTCATCTTCCATTGGCGCGCACTGATGATCTGGCTGCCGGCGCGGGCGTACGGTTGAAGCCCGCGGGGCCGGCTTGGGCTTTGCTGCCTGGCTGCGGTCGGGAAGCAGTTGAGCCTGGCAGGGAAGCAAACTAGACTAAGATGACTTAGTCGGTAAGTTCAGGCCATGGAAATCGTCAACATTCATCGTGCGAAGACACATCTTTCCAGGTTGGTGGAACGTGCGGCGCTGGGCGAGCCGTTCATCATCGCGAAGGCCGGCAGGCCTATGGTCAAGGTCGTGCCCATGGGGCTCGACGACAGCTTGCGGGCGCCGCGGCTGGGTTTCCTGGCGGGCGAGATCGACGTTCCGGACGATTTCGACCGCATGGGCGAGGCGGTCATCGGACCGATGTTCGAGGGCGACCGTTGAGCGGTCGTCTTCTCGACACCCACGTCCTGCTCTGGGCCGCCGGAGCGCCTGCCGCCGGAACTCAGGGAGCGCCTGGCGAACCCGGCCGAAGAGCCCGTCTACAGCGTCGCAAGCCTGTGGGAGATCGCGATCAAGCGTACGCTGGACAGGCCGGACTTCCGGGTGCAGCCGAGGACGTTGCGCCAGGGTCTGCTGGCGGCCGGATATCGCGAACTGCCCATTCGCGGGGACCACACCCTGGCGCTCGATCTGCTTCCTCCGATCCACCGTGATCCGTTCGACCGGATGCTCGTGGCACAGGCCCACGTGGAGGGCCTCACTCTCGTCACCGCCGACGGTCTGGTAGCCCGGTATCCGGGGCCCATCGAGCGCATCTGAGGAGGACGTCGCTCGTCACGGCACCGGACATTCGCCCAGGGACCCTCGGGACGAACGCAATCTACGCGACGCCCCAGGAGATCGCGTTGCGGATCAGGGTGTTGAACTCCACCGTGTCCCAACTGCCGCGGAGCGTCGGGGGCGTCACGCCGCCCGATGCGACGGACTCGTCCACGAACGGCTGGGAGTTGGAGCGCCGCGAGTGGGTGTGCCCGAGAGCAACGTAGGCCACCGCGCCGTCCCCCACGTCCTTCACGTAACCGAGCATCCGGGTCCTGCCGTCCGGCAGCAGCGACGTGTCGGCGTCGTACCGGAAGCCGAAACCGGGAGGAGACGGATCTTCCGGGAGCTCCGTGGTGAGCAGGATGCGGCTTTCGCCGATCGGCTCCACGAGGTAGAGCTCGTCGACGGTCTCGAAACTCGGCGGCAGGCCCTCCGTCAGCGGATGCCCGTTCGTCACCTGCACCTCGAACCGGCGCACCGGCGGATGGTTGAGGAAGAAGCAGCCGAGGGTCTCGTGATGGCCTTCCCTGACCATGCGGCGCTGGCGCGCGCCGTCGATGCGTGCGGCGCGGCCGCCGCTCGTCCCGTGCAGGCCGAACCAGCGTCCGCCGCCTCCCAGCCAGGCGTTCAGCACGTCGAGCTGTTCCCCGCTGGGGACCGGTCCAGCCACGTAGGTCAGCAGGAACTTCGCCCCTTCGAGCCAGCGTTCGAGGTCGGTGAAGTCGTTCGCGACAGTCGTGGCCAGGTCTTCCCGTTCGCCGAGGAGCCCGAGCAGCGACAGGCGCGCAAAGTCCATGTCGTGGCCGGCCATGGCTCCGGGCGGGAAGCCGCCGACGATGAGATGCGTGCGTGGGTTCATGATCGTTCCCTCCAGGGATCAGGTTGAGGTCGGTCCGTCCGGTGCCGTTCGCGGGGCAAGCCGGAACAGTACCATCGCCTCCGACGGCAGCACCAACTCCGGCGGCGGCGGCGGAAAGCCGTACTTGCGACCGAGTTCGGCCAGCACTGGCTCGACCTCCGGGTCGGCGAGCGTGACCGGCACCAGCGTGCGCTCGTAACGCTTGCCCTCGATGCGCACCACGGCCCTGGGGTCCTCCCGCGCCTCGAGGGGCCACTGCTTCCAGAGCCGTCCCCACCACGAATCCCGGTAGCCGCACGGGACATAGAGCGCCCCCTCGTACTCGGCGACCCAAACTGTTCTGGAGCGGGGCGGGGTCATGAGCTGCAGTTCGATCTCCGTGACATCCCGCGCGAAGGCCCAGTCGGGTTCCTGGCTGACGAGTTCTCCCGAGACCAGCGGGCCCCCGGCGACGAGTGCGTTCGGTCCGTCCGCGAAGCGCATACCGATCAGGTAGACGCCGGCGGCGAGGATCACGGTCCCGACCAGTATCGACAGTATTCGGACGACGATCATGTTCGGCCTCCCTTCGTCGCACACCACCACGCGCGGTGGAAGGCGCAGTCTGGCGCATGTGCCGGGAAGGTAGTGTGCGAGTCGATGGGGCCCGGGTCAATGCAGACCGGGTCAATGCAGAGTGAAATGGGCCGATGTCGGGCGTCAGCGCGCGATGGCGAGCGCGATGGCGAGGGCTATCCAAGACCCGAGGATCGCAAAGAAGATGGCGTTCGGCCCGCCCGCCCGACTTCGTTGCGGATCAGACAGTCGGACGCGGCGGAAGGCTTCCCTTGAATGCGCCGGTTGTGCGCCCAAAAGCTGATCGCCGGCCATGCCCCTAGCGAAAGGACCAGATAGAGCCCCATCCAATCATCCGCCATTATATAGGCGGCGATCAACAGTGGCGACAGCATCGCCGCTAGCAGCATTCCCAGCTTCGCCATCGTGTCTCCTCCATGCGTACCGGATCGCATCGGCGAGCGCCCAAAGGTACGGCGGGAGCGCGAGCGCGAAGGCGGCGAGTAGGAGCGCGGTTGGCGATGCCACGGTGCGCCCCGTCCCGCGCCGCGCTCTCAATCAAGCGCCGTCTCGGTCGTCCCTCCCGTTGCGGAAGTCGTCTACCAGCTTCCCTTCCTTGAGGGACCCAGACCTTGTCATTTGAGCCAAGTTTTCATGCGGCGAGTTTGTCGCCTTCCCACAGGCGCTGGATGTGGAGGTCGAAGCGTTCGACGAGTCGGCCGAGGGCTGGCGGCTGGTCCTCGTCGAGGACCGCGGACAGCGCTGGACACAGCGCGCGACGCTGCACGCGGTGGTAGCACAGTGCGATACGCAGACCGTGCTCGGTGACGCGGTAGCGGTGCGAACGGGGGATGCGCTCGATCAAGCCGCGCAAGCGCAGGCGTCGCAGGTCGTAGGTGGCGCGCGCCGGGCCGTAGGCGGCTTGACAAATGAGGTCTTAGTCATTCTGCGACACGCGCTGGGCCGGATCGGCCTGACTCCAGGGTGATGGCGTCTTGTTCCGTGCAAGTGTGTCGGTTCCGAAGCCGCCACACAGATGGGCATACCCGGGGCCGCCATCCAGGGCGAGTCCGGTAGTATTCCCGCCCGTTCTTGGAGGCTCGACGTTGCGATACGGATTTGTCATGCCCGTCGGAGACGCGCGCGAGGTCATGGAAGCCGCGGTGCGGGCGGAAGCGCACGGCTGGGACGGCTTGTTCGTCTCGGAGCCCGTGTGGGGCGTCGACGCCTGGTTATCGTTGACCGCCGCCGCGTTGGCCACGTCCTCGATCAGGATCGGCACACTGCTGTCTCCGCTGTCCCGCATGCGGCCCTGGGAGGTCGCCGCCAGGTCGGCAACACTGGATCACCTGTCCGGAGGCCGCCTGGTTCTCTCGGTAGGGCTTGGCGCAACGGATTCCGGATTCGAGAGCTTCGGGGAAGTCACGGACGTTCGGCGGCGCGCCGAACTGCTGGATGAGTCCCTCGACATCGTCACCGGTCTCTGGCGCGGGCAACCCTTCACCTACGCCGGCAAGCACTACCGGATCGACGAGTCGGATTTCCCGCACACGCCGCCGGACCCCGTCCACGACGCCCGCGTACCGATCTGGGTGGTCGGCCTCTGGCCCCACCGCCGTTCCATGGCCCGCGCGGTGCAGCACCAGGGCATCATTGCATCGGTTCGCAACGAGCGCGGCGAGCCCGGGCATGTGCGGCCCGCGGACGTGCGGGCCATCCGGGAGTTTGCGGGCTCCGGCATCGACATAATTGTTGAAGGAGAAGGCGAAGCGCCGCAAAGTGGCAGCGAGTGGCAGGACGCCGGCGCGACCTGGCACATCGAATCCCTCTGGCAGGAGCAATTCGCGGACGATGTTCAGGCACGGGTACACGCCCGTCTCAAGGCCGGTCCGCCGCGTTGGATGTAGGTCCTTGAACGTCGTGTTGCGATCCGCGCCGTAGTGGACTGGAACTCCCTCGTGCTGTTGTCCGGGTACTCGGCGGCCATCTTCGCCGTGTCCCTGCTCGGCGGCGGGCTGTCCGCGCTCGGCAGGATGACCCATACCCGTACCCAGGTGGTCATGAGCCTGGTGTCGGGCTTCATTCTCGGCATCGCGATGTATCACCTGCTGCCGCACAGCCTGCGGCACTTCTCCGGCCCCGATGTGGCGCAGCAGGCGGTGGTCTGGATGGTGTTCGGGGTGATCGTGATGGTGTTCCTGCTGCACGTCTTCCATTTCCACCAGCACGACTTCAGCAGCGAGGCGACGGCGCTTCAAGACGCCCATGGCGGCGGCTCCGGTACTCCTGCCGGGAGCCTGGCCGGTATCGCCCTGGGACTCGGACTGCATGCCGTGACCGAGGGCGTGGCCCTGGGCGCCAGCATGCGCAACGCCGCCCTGCATCAGGGGGAAGCGGCATTGGCGGGGCTCGGCGTCTTCCTCGCCGTCCTGATCCACAAGCCCCTCGACGCCTACTCGATCGTCGGCACGATGCGCGCCGCCGGTCGCAGTCGCCGGGCGCGGGCAACCGCCAATCTCGGTTTCGCCCTGGTCGTGCCGCTGACAGCGCTGGCAGCTTTCGCCGGTGTGCGCGTGCTCGGTCGCGCCGAAGAGGCGATCGTGGGCCGGGCGCTTGCGTTCGCGGCCGGCGCCTTCCTGTGCATATCCCTCAGCGACCTGCTGCCGGAGATCCATTTCCACAGTCACGACCGCGGCAAGCTCATCAGTGCCTTCCTGGTAGGTATCGGCCTGGCGTACGGCCTGTACCGCCTGGAGTGGGGCATGGCAGGCTGACCGCAGCAGCGCCTGGGCGTTGCGCCGCTCCAATCAATGCGCGCGTCGCAACTGCAGCGCGGCCAGAATCTCCTCGTGTCGCTCGCGGGTCAGCCGGTAGCGGCTGAAGCACCAGAGCGCCACCACGGCGAAGGCCGCCACGTAGGGCCCATAGAGGAGCCCGAGGTCGACCAGGGTTGCCGACGGTACGTCGGCCGCGGATTGCACGTGCGCGCCTCGCGGCCAGTCGATGAGGTCGAGGGCCAGGCCGGCGACGACCGTACCGCAGCCCGATGCCGCCTTCTGGGAAAATGAGCTCGCGGCGAAGAAGATGCCCTCCTGGCGCCGGCCCGTGGCCAGTTCGTGCTCGTCCACGGTGTCGGCGATCATGGACCCCGTGGCGACGGGCGCCTGGACGGTGCAGACGCCCTGGATCACGCGCATCCCGACCAGCAGTGGCAGGAGCACGGCGTCGGCGTTCTCCGGAAACCATCCCGCGAGGCGCAGGACGACGGGCAGGATTTGCCAGAACGCCCACGATCCCGCTCCGAACATGAGCCCGGCCCGCTTGCCCCAGCGGGCGAAGATGCGCGCGGAGAGCGTCGCGCCGATCATCACGCCGACGGGATAGCCGGCGACCACAAGGATGATGTCGCCGCGAGAAAGCTCCCAGAAATAGGTATAGATGTAGATGTTGAGCGCGCCGTCGACCCCGACCATCACAAACACGATCAGGCCGCCGGCGAACAGCCAGCGAAAGGAGCCGCAGCGCATGGCCGCAGCGACGTCCACGAACACGCGGCGCACGACCGTCAGCGCCTGGAAGCTCACCCGCTCGGCGGCGGTCGGCAGGGACGGAATCACGCTCCGCGTGCCCCAGGCGGAACAGAAAATCGCTGCGGCCATCAGGCAGCACAAACTTGTGGCGAAGGGCGGGTACGCCGCGGCGTTGAGCTGTCCGTTCGCGAACTCCGGGGTCGCCGTGAAGAACAGCGTGAAGCCGATCGTGACCGCGAACAGGTGGCCGAGGGTGCCGAAAAAGGTCCGGTAGCCGACGAGAGCCGTGCGTTCGTCGAAGTCATCCGTCATCTCGGCGCCGAGGGCATTGTGCGGGACGAAGTAGAGGGACATCGAGGTGCGCGTTGCGTTCGCGAACACGACAAGCCACACGAAGAGCGCCCAGTCGCCGGTCACGAGCGGGTTGAAGAGCAGGAAGAAGGACAGCGCGAGCGGCAGGATGGCGGCGTACATGAACGGGTGACGCCGCCCCAGGCATGAGTGCCAGTGGTCGGAGAGCGAGCCGGCCAGCGGGTCGGTGAATGCATCGAGGACGACGGCCGTTCCCACGGCGATGCCGGCCAGGGTGCCCGGCACGCCGAGCACCTGGTTGTAGTAGAACAGGAGGAAGATGCCGAACCCGCCGTTATGCAGGCCCTCGGCCAGTTGGCCGACGCCGAAAGCGAGCTTGATGTTGAAAGGCAGCTTGCCGGCTACTGCCATGTGCGTGTGTCCCTCCAGGCGGCAAAGCGAGGGCGCCGTTGGCGCCGTCCGCCGCTCAGCCTGATCCTCTCCAGACGCGCGTGTGCGGTCAGGCCGCGCACGCCTGTAGCCTAACCGGACGCGCCTGCTCGAACACCCGGTGTCTTCTTCCACCGCGCGCGGTGGCGGGAGGGAGGCCCGTGCGCCACCACACGCCGCGGTGGTGGTATGTTTCGTGACGACAATGCGTGGGCGTGGAGGAGGGGATTCATGCGAGCACTGAAAGCACAGGCTGGCGCCTCGCGGGGTGCCGTCATTGGCATCGTTGCCGTCGTCGCCGTCGCCGTTCTGCTATTCCTCATGGACGAGGACGGGCCCCCCACGCCCGTCGGGGCCCCGAATGCCACGGGAACCGCCGCTGCGCCGGTGCCTACGGTGGCCATGGTGGACGACGCACGCATCGCCAACGTCGAGACCGACGAGCCGGGCGCCTGGCTTACCTACGGGCGTACCTACGAGGAACAGCGGTTCTCACCGCTCATGCAGGTCAACCGCGAAAACGTCGCCGGTCTCGGCATTGCCTGGTACCGGGATTTCGGCACGCTGCATCCCGTCGAGGCGACGCCGCTGGTCGTGGACGGCGTGATGTACGCGACGACCCCGTGGAACATCACCTATGCCCTCGATGCCGCCACGGGCGAGGAAGTCTGGTCGTACGACCCCGAGGTGCCGGGGGAGACCGCCCGCGAGGCCTGCTGCGGAGTCATCAGCCGGGGTCTGGCGGTGTACCGCGGCCGCGTCTACGTCGCCACCCTCGACGGACGGTTGATCGCCCTCGATGCCGCCACCGGCGCCGAGGTGTGGGAGGTCGATACCGTCATCGACCATTCCCGCAACTACACCATCACCGGCGCCCCCCGGGCGGCGGCGGGCAAGGTCTACATCGGCAACGGCGGCGCCGAGTTCGGCGTGCGCGGCTACGTGACCGCCTACGACGCCGAGACCGGCGCGCAGGCGTGGCGGTTCTTCACGGTGCCGGGCGACCCGTCGCTGCCGTTCGAGCACCCGGAGCTGGAGATGGCCGCCGACACCTGGAAAGGCGGGGAATGGTGGGAGATAGGCGGGGGCGGAACGGTATGGAATTCAATCGTTTACGACCCGGACTTCAACTACGTCTACCTTGGCGTGGGCAACGGTTCGCCCTGGACCCGGGTGATCCGCTCGCCAGGGGGAGGCGACAACCTGTTCCTTGCAGCCATCGTGGCCGTCGACGCGGACACCGGCGTCATGCAGTGGTACTACCAGACCACCCCGGGCGACAACTGGGACTACACGGCCGTGCAGGACATGACGCTCGCGGATCTCGAAGTGGACGGCGAGATGCGCAAGGTGCTGATGCAGGCGCCCAAGAACGGGTTTTTCTACGTGATCGACCGCAGCGACGGCAAGCTGCTGCGCGCGCATCCGTACGGGACGGTGACGTGGGCTACACACGTCGACCTCGTATCGGGCCGCCCGGTAGAGAACCCGGACGTGGCCTATGACGAGAACCCGCAGTTCGTTCATCCGGGCGCCGCGGGCGCGCACAACTGGCATGCCATGTCGTGGGACGGCGCACGCGGACTCATGTATCTCACCACCCACGATCTGCCGTTCCTGTACGCCATGCCGGAGGAGTATCAGAAGACCGGCGTGTACAAGCGCCGTGCAGGCATGACGAACCTCGGCGTCGAGTACGGGCGGCTCAACCAGCTGCTCGAGGCGTGGGAAGATCCGCCGGTGCCCGAGGGTTTCCTGATCGCCTTCGACCCGTTGAGCGGGGAGACCGCGTGGGCCGTCGAGCAGGAGCAGGCCTGGAACGGCGGTGTCGTGGCGACGGCGGCCGGGCTCGTGTTCCAGGGCGACGCGATGGGCAAGGTCTCCGCTCGCAGCACGGACGACGGCAGCCTGCTCTGGCAGCAGGACACCTGGACGTCCATCGTCGGCCCCACGATGACCTACGACGTCGATGGCGTGCAGTACGTTGCGGTCATGACCGGCGCCGGCTCGATCAACGTGGCCGACACCGCAACGCACAGGTACGGCAGCCATGCGCGGGTGGTCGTGTTCGCGCTCGGCGGCGATGTCGAGCTGCCCGTGCCGCCCGAGCGCGACTGGACGATCGGGGAACAGCCGCCGGTCACCGCGTCCGCGGCGGACATCGACCGCGGCGACATCCTCTACCACGAACTGTGCTCGGGCTGTCACGGCATCGGGCTGCTGTCCGCCGGCGCCATCCCGGACCTGCGCTTGATGAGTGCCGAAACGCACGGCACGTTCGAGGCCATCGTGCTCGGCGGGACGCTGAACGACAACGGCATGGCGTCCTTCGCCGATGTGCTCGATGCGGCGGATGTCGACCGCATTCAGCAGTACGTCATTACGCGCGCCAACAAGGCCCGCGAAGCAGCGCTCGAGGCAGCGGGCGAGGCGGCCGGCCAGACGTGACGCCCGGCAGCCAGGGGGGGACGAGCGGGGGACCGGAGCCCGCCGCGGACGGGACAGCCACCGGCGAGACCTTCGCGGACTGTCCGAACTGCGGCCACCCGCGGGGCGACCGGTATTGCGCGCGCTGCGGTCAGAACGACCGGGACTACAAACGCTCGCTGCCCCTCATGCTCGGGGAGTTCGTTCGGGAGACCCTGGAACTCGACTCGCGCGTCCTGCGCACCGTGAAGCTCATGCTTCTGCGGCCGGGAGAGCTGTCCGCGGAGTTCTCGCGCAATCGCCGTGCGAGCTATTCGTCGCCGATCCGCTTCTATCTCTTCGTGAGCCTCGTTTTCTTCTTCGTGCTGTCGGTCACCACCGACTTCCGTCCCCCGGCGGAACGCTGGGGCGAGGCGGACGTCGAGCTGGACCGCGCCAGCGAAGGGGCGGATGTCGAGGTGCTCAAGGCGATGCTGCCCGCCGAGCAGCAACGCAAGATCGACGAGATAGTCGCGCATCCGGGGCGGCCCTACCTGAAGATCGTGATCTACGAGTCTGCGAAAGCGCTCGCGGCCGCGGGCGACGGGTTCGTGCTCGATGGATTCGACCGGTTTCTGGCGGTACAGGCGGTCGACGTCATGCACGAACCGGTGCTCGCGGTCGAGCGGCTCGTGGGCAACCTGCCCATAGCCATGTTCGTCACGCTACCGGTATACGCGCTGCTGCTGGCCGTCTTTTACCGGCGCCGGCGGCGGTTCTACGTTGAGCACCTCGTCTTCGGTATCCATGTGCACACCGTGGCGTTCGCCGTCTTCACCGTCCTGATGCTGCTGCCCGAGGCGCCGGCCGCGGATACGGCAGGCAGCCTGCTGACACTTGGGCTGCTCGGCTATTACTACATCGCACTGCGGCGCTACTACGGCGACGGCTTCTTCGTGACGGCGGTGAAGTGGTGGCTGTCGTTGGTCGCCTACGCCGTGCTGCTCGTACCGGGATTCGTCCTGGCGCTGTTCGTCACGCTCTACTCCATGTGAGCGCGACCCGTCGCCCGGGTCCGGCGGCCTACGAGTTGGACGGCCCCGTTTCCGAACGAATCGCGTCGTGCAGCGTCCCGAGGGTGTCCAGCATGGCGTCGATGCTGCGGAAACCCGCCTGGAAGATCGCGGTCGCGTTCAGGGCACACCACCCGAAGCCCGTCTCCGCGACTTCGACGGCGCGGCGCACGACCTGATCGCGGTCCGCGTAGAACGCCTTGCCGTTGGCGTCCCGCGGCGGCAGGCCGAGCATCTGCTGGTAGCCGATGGCGTTCGGGTCGCGTCCCGCGGCTTCGGCATAGCGGCTGATCTTGTCGCGGCACTTTTGCGCGACCGCCGCATCCGCGATGGCGTTGGCAAGCCAGCCGTCGCCGAGTTCGCCGACCCTGCGCAATGCCCGCTCGACGGTGCCGCCGACCCATACCGGGAGGTCGCGCCCCTGCGGTGGCTTCGGCTCCATGGCCATGGCCGTCGAGGAGTAGTGTGCGCCCGTGTAGTCGATCCGTTCGTCGCCCCAGTAGGCGCGCATCAACTCGATGGCTTCGTCCATGCGCTTGCCCCGGTTGCCGAAGGGCTCTTCCAGCGCGTCGTATTCGGACTCCTGCCACCCGACCCCCACACCGAGCCGCACGCGCCCGCCGGACAGCGTGTCGAGCGTCGCCACCTGCTTGGCCACCAGGACCGGCTGGCGTTGCGGGAGCACGAGCACCTCGGTGCCGAGACCGATGCGGGAAGTGGCCGAAGCCACGAAGCTCAGGGTCATGAGCGCTTCCATGATCGGCATCTTCGGTGGATAGATCGGCGCCTCGCGCGTCTCGGTGGGGAATCCCATGATGACGTGGTCGAACATGTCGATCTGGTCGTAGCCGATCTCCTCGATGCCCTGCGCGAGCCGGACGACCCCCGCTCCGCCTTCCCGGTACGCGACGCTTGGAAATTCGACAGCCAGTTTCATGGACGTTCCCCTGCTTCCGTGGATGATTTCCGTGAACGGCTTTCACGGAACGGACGATATGGTATACAACGCGGCGCGCGATTGACTGCGGGGCAAACCTCGCGGGCTACAAGTGCCCGACCTCGGTGGAGTGGATGGACGAGATTCCCCGCAATCCGTCGGGGAAGATACTGCAGACGGTCCTGCGCGAGCCCTGGTGGGAAGGGTTCGACCGACGCGTTTCCTGAGGGGCGCCAGCGGCGGTACGAGGGTTCGATGCTGCGGTGTGGTGGGGGCGCCCTGGTGGGCGCCCCCACCCCGGATTAGGAGCTAGCCGAATCCGTTTGCCGAGGGCTTACGTATTCAGCCGCCCCTCAACCGTAGATATCACAGATCACCTCCTTATTTGTTGCCCGACACGCGGCGCATTATGCAGCGAACGGCGGCCCGGACAAAGGGTGTCCGAGTCCCTACTCGCGGGGTTGCATCCACGCGCCACGCAGCCGGGCAGGAGCGGACAGGTGGTCGCCTTCCGCTGCGCCGGTCTCGCCCGCAAGCAGGGGCGCGTAGACGGCACGCGGCGGGACTCCCGAGGGCGCCGGACATGTCCCCGTCGCCCGGTGCTCCAGCGCCGCGGCGAGCAGCGCCTCGTCGTCCGAGCCGAGGAAGTGGTCGAAGTCGTCGGCCACTGCGCAGCCCGGTACCTCGACGCCCTCGATGCGGCCGAGATTCGCCGGTGAGAACCCGTCGGGATACTCGCCGAACTCCTTGGCGTTGACACTCTGGAACTGGACCGTGAAGTAGGTCGTTCCGCAGTTGTCCTCGGGGTAGAACCCGAACGGCTTGCCACAGGTGGTCGTTCCCACCTGAATGACCTCGATGTCGATGCCGCGCAGACCGTTGATGATCGCCTCGCTGGCCGAGCAGGTGTCGCCGGTCGTGAGCACGTAGACGCGTTCGAGATCCACCGTGGGCAGCGCCTCGCCGGCCCGGAGACCCATGGTGAACCCGAGCGTCGTCTGGTGAAACGGTGTGGGCGTCAGCGCCTCGCCCGTCACCGGATTGGACATGGTGTGCTTGTCGTTGAAACGCAGTTCGTCGAAGGTCCTCCCGGCGGCCGCGGCGGGTCCCGCGATCATGAAGGCCAGCTGGTTCGCGATGTCGAGGTAGCCGCCGCCGTTGTAGCGCAGGTCCACGACGAGGTCGGTTACGGCGTCCGTCTCGAACTGCCGCATGGCTTCGACCAGTAGGGCTTCCGCCGGTGCGATGTGGGTGGTGAACAGCATGTAACCCACCGGTCCGGAGGCCGTTTCCAGGGTCCGGGCG
Source organism: Candidatus Azotimanducaceae bacterium (assembly GCA_965206615.1). Lineage (GTDB taxonomy): Bacteria > Pseudomonadota > Gammaproteobacteria > Pseudomonadales > Azotimanducaceae > VXNE01. Next base: position 3,068,332 of record CBDBKI010000005.1, on the reverse strand, counting down.
TGCTGCACGGGTTGCGCCGCGACCTCCGCGGCGGTGAGCGTGACGGTACGCGTCTCGGTAGCGCCGAGATCGCGGACCACGAATTCGTGCGACTCCCCGATCGCACCGGGGAAGAGCCCGGCGTTCAGCGTGTCGGTGTCGCTGCCGGACTCCATGTCCACGCCGTCGATGGCAATGACGCGCGCGCCGCGTGCGAGACCCGCGTCGGTGGCCGGCGAGGCCGGTTCCGTGAAGGCGACCGCCACTTCCCGCGGCGGGCTGCTCGACAGCAGCGTCCACTCGGCGCCATAGCCGGCCGAGACGCCGGATTGGGCCAGGCGGCGCCAGTCTTCGGTGTCGTAGGTGAAGTGAAACCGGTCCTTGTCGTTGCCGGACGGGGTGCGCTCGAAGGTGCGCAGCTCCTCGAAGTAGTCGGGCACGGCGTAGCCCACCGGATCGACGTGCTCGATCTCGTCGTACCAGAGGTAGAGGTCGTTGCTCCAGGAACGCAGCCAGAGCTTCTCGTCCCGCGCCGACCCCTGCCGGTCGTTGAACGCACGGCCGTCTTCGTCCGTCCCGGTGCGGGGCGCCGCGCAGGAGGCGACGTAGTTGCTCGCATCCGCGAAGACGTCGGGGTCGACGGTGCGGTCCGCATCGAGCGGGAACGCGTCCTCGGCGTCGGCGACGCCATCCCCGTCGTCGTCGGTGTCCGTGGTGTCCGGCGTCCCGTCGTTGTCCGTGTCCACCGGCGGGGGCTCGGGGGCCGGCGGCGGACTGCTGCCTCCGCCTCCGCCACCGCCGCCGCAGGCCGCCACGACGAGGGCAAGGAGGACCACGGAAGCCATGCTCCGGGCCGTCGAGATACGACGGTGCAGGGACGGCGATGCGACGTCGGCCGCGAGGCATTGCGGGTGGGGCTGGCGGGATCGCGTCGTTTCGATGGTGTGTTTCCTCCATCCGGAAGTCGAAGAACAGGGCCGCGGAACGATAGCGCAGGGGCGCGCCGGCAGTAAAGCAACAGACGCCGCGCCTGAACGCGGCGCCCCGGCCCCCGGAAAGCCCCGTGTGATAGGTTAGCCGGAAGCATCCACTGGGGACCTTGCATGAACTCGAAGGCATGCGCACTGCTCGGCATCGACTTCCCGTTGTTCGCCTTCAGCCACTGCCGCGACGTCGTGGCCGGCGTCAGCAGCGCCGGCGGTTTCGGCGTGCTCGGCGCCGCCGGTCATACGCCGGAGACGCTGGAGATCGAGCTCGACTGGATCGACGAACACGTGGGCGGCAAGCCATACGGCGTCGACCTGCTGGTCCCCACGAGCATGGACAGCAAGGAACGCGGCCTGACCCGCGAGGAACTCGAGGACCGCATTCCCCTCGAGCACAAGCGCTACATCGAGAGTCTCCTCGCCAATCACAACATCGATACGTCGGACCTCTGGGACGAGGTGGTGCGCGACGGTGTGGGCGACAACATGCGCGAGTCCGGTGCGGGCCCGATCCTCGATGTCGCATTTTCGCACCCGATCAGGATGGTGGTGAACGCCTTGGGCGTGCCGCCGGATTTCATGATGTCCCGGGCTCGCGAGGCGGGCGTCGCCGTGGGTGCGCTGGCCGGAGCGCGGGAGCACGTGATCAAGCACGCCGAGGCGGGCGTCGACGTGGTCATCGTGGCCGGTACGGAAGCCGGCGGGCATTGCGGCGAGGTGTCGACCCTCGTACTGGTGCCGGAGGTCCTCGAAGCGCTCGGCGACACGGACATGGTCGTGCTCGCCGCCGGTGGCATCGTGACCGGCCGGCAGATGGCCGGCTGCATGGCCATGGGCGCCGACGGGGTGTGGACGGGGTCCGTCTGGCTGACGACGGCCGAGGCGGAAACCCTGCCCGTCGTCAAGGAGAAGATGCTGGCCGCGAACTCGCGTCAGACCGTGCGCTCGAAGAGCCGGACGGGCAAGTACACGCGGCAGTTGCGTTCGGCCTGGACCGACGCCTGGACCGCCGAAGGTTGCCCGGAGCCGTTGCCCATGCCGCTGCAGGGGGTGCTGGCGGGTGCGGCGTTCCGCAAGATCAACAAGCTCGCCGAGTCGGAGCACGACGGAGCGAAGCAACTCGTCAACTACTACGTGGGGCAGGGCGTCGGGTTGATGAACGAGACCCTGTCGGTACGTTCGGTCGTCTATCAGTTCATGGAGGACTTCGCCGCCGCGACCGAGCGGCTGGCCTCGGTTGTCGGGGAGTAGCCAGGCGGGGCGCGGCTGTGCCTGTCCGCGCAATGCCGGCGGACTACGGCGGGGCGACGACGGGCTTCCTGCAGCCCGCTGCGAACAGCTCCGGATACCGCCGCGGGTACTCCCCCGCGCAGAACGCCCTCTCGTCCTGCGTGCGGCGCACGACGTAGGCATGGATGGCTTGTGACTCCTGCTCGGTGAGCAGGTGATCGAAGCGCGGCATACCGAGGCCCGCGTACACGCCCTGGCGCACGATCGCGTCCCAGCGGGCGTGCGTGGCGGAAGGCACGTACTTGAGGTCGGGCAGCGCCCCGCTCGATGACACGTTCGCTCCGTGGCACGGCGTACACCACGTGTGATACAGCCGTTCGCCCAGCACGAGGGTCGCTGCGCTCGCTTCCATCGGGGGTGGCTCCGGGATCTCGACCCAGGTGACCGCCGGCTCCGGCAGAGTCGCCTGGCCGCCCAGTTGGAAGGCGAGCAGTCGGCCGTGGGAGAGCACGTTGCCCGGGTGTCGCGGCACACCGGTGAACAGCGTGAACGAGCCGCCCCAGCCAGCGAGCACGGCGACGTACTGCTCGCCGTCGATGGCGTACGACACGGGCGCCGCCACGATGCCGGTGTAGACCGGGGTCTCCCACAGCAGGGCGCCGGTGTCGGCCGCGTAGGCTGCGAAGTGCCCGTCGGATCGTCCCTGGAACACGAGGTTGCCAGCCGTCGAGAGCACGCCGCCGTTCCAGGATGTCGGATGCTGCACCCGCCAGGCCTCGCGTTGGCGGACGGGATCCCAGGCCGCGAGGTGGCCCTTGATGGACTGCAGCATCTCGATCCTGCCGGCGACGGTCCGCGGCGGCAGCAGGGGATCGATGGCGATGCCGGAGTTGAACACCCCGGGCCGATAGGTGAAGTCCGGATCGCGGGCGAACGGAAAGGCCATGTCGATGACCGGGAGGTACACGAAGCCGGTCGCGGGGTGGTAGCTCATCGGATGCCAGTTGTGGCCGCCGTTTGCGGAGGGGTAGACCAGTGCCATGCCGTCCGGGTGGCGTGCCGCGGGGATCTCCACGGGCCGCCCGGTCTCCCGATCGACATGCGTGGCCCAGTTCATCTGCACGAAAGGCTCCGCGGAGATGAACGTGCCGTCCGTGCGGTCGAGCACGTAGAAGAAGCCGTTCTTGGGCGCCTGCAACAGCACCTTGCGGAGCGCGCCGTCGATTTCGAGGTCGGCGAGGATCATGTGCTGCGTCGCGGTGTAGTCCCAGGTCTCGCCCGGCGTGGTCTGGTAGTGCCAGACGTACTCGCCGGTGTCCGCATCGAGCGCCACGATCGAGGCGAGGTAGAGGTTGTCGCCGCCGCCCGGGCTCCTGATGTCGCGATTCCAGGGGGTTCCGTTGCCGACGCCGATATACAGGAGGTTCAGTTCCGGGTCGAACGCCATCGAGTCCCAGACCGTGCCGCCGCCGCCCACCACCCACCAGTCTGCGCCGTGCCAGGTCGCCGCGGCCCGTTCCATGGCGTGACTCTCGAACGGCTGCGAGGGGTCACCGGGGACGGTGTGGAAGCGCCACTTCCGTTCTCCCGTCTCCCAGTCGTAGGCGGATACGAAGCCGCGCACCCCGTACTCGGCTCCACCGTTGCCGATCACCACGAGGTCGTTCAGGACACGCGGTGCGCCGGTGATCGTGTAGGGACGCTCCGGGTCTATGGTGAGCGTCTCCCAGAGCACGGCGCCGGTGCCGGCGTCGAGGGCCACGAGCCGTCCATCCAGCGTGCCGACGAACACCCGTCCCTTCCAGACCGCTACCCCGCGGTTGACCACGTCGCAGCACGCGTAGCGGCCCCACTCGCGGGGTACACGCGGGTCGTATGTCCATATGAGTTCGCCGGTCCGGCCGTCATGGGCGTACACCCGGCTCCAGGTGCCGGTCGAGAAGAGCACGCCATCGACCACGATGGGCGTCGCCTCCAGTCCACGCGTGTCGCCCGTATCCCGGTACCAGGCGAGGCCCAGGTCGGCGACGTTGGCGTCGTCGATGTCGGTCAGCGGGCTGTGGCGTTGCTCGTCGTAGGTCCTGCCGTGGGCGAGCCAGTTGCCGGGCTCCCGGTCCGCCTTCCGGATGCGGTCCTCGGACAGCGATGCCGTCGCGGCGCGAATGGCCTCGGCGCGCGCGGCCGGGGGTTCGGGGTTCGGGAGGGCAGGGGACTCGGGAGGCGGTGTCTGACGACTGCAGGCTGCGAGTGCGACCAGGATCAACAGGAACCGCCACATGGATCTCGAACCTTCGTCAGATTTCGAATGCCGCCCGGAGGCGGTCGAATGCGGTCCCCGGCCGGCCCGCGGCCTGGATCACGCGCATCGCGCAGGCCCGCGGTGTTGTCGACCCGGTGTCCACTTCCACGTCGTAGACGCAGTGGGCATGCACCTTATCGAAGTGTGCGGTGGCCGTCCCCGGGAACCGTCCGGGGCGAGAGGCCTCGCGGGCGTTGACGATCTCGAGGGAGCATCGTACCCCGACGAAAGTCACCTCGAGACCGCGTAGCGCCTCGAGATAGTCCAGCAGGAACGCTTTTTCGAACAGGAGATCGTCCACAATGACGTTGCCGCCCTCCCGCGCGTAGGCCGCGACGGCTCGCCGCATGCCCCGCAGCATGCGCTCGCCGACATCGCCGAACCGTATGGCGGTGACGCGTTCAATGCCGGCATCGACCGGCAGGACGTTGAGGCCGCGTGCCCCAGGCGTCCCGTCCGGTGAGTTGAGCCCGCGGAAACGGGCCGGCAATCCGTCCCGGAACTGGTCCAGGGAGATGAGTTGCCAGGGCGCCTCCAGCAACTGTTGCAGCATCTGGGCCAGCGTGGTCTTGCCGGCGCTCGACGAGCCGTTGAGGAGGATGATCCTGCCGGGGGTCATGCCGGAGTTCCCCTACCCAGCCAGTCCGGCGTTTCGTCCCAGGCCGCTTCGTACCTGCGGCGGAAGTCGTCGAGACGATGCCGTTGCGTGCCGGCCGTCTCGATCTTGATCGCGGCCGCGCAGGCGCCGGACCGCATCGCGTCGCGTAACGAGGCGCCAAGCTGGCGTGCGTGCACGAATCCCGTGCGAAAGGCGTCGCCGCAGCCTGTTGGATCGGCGATGCGTTGTGCGGGAGCCGCGGGGACAGCCACCTCTCCGCAAAACGCCCCATCGGCGCCGGCCGTGACGATCAGGTACTCGAGGCTCGGCGAAGGATCTTCGCCGCAATACGTCTTGAGGGTGTCGAACTCGTAGCGGTTGACGATCAGTTCGCGCGAGAGGCCGACGAGCTCGCGCGCTTCGCCCGCCGTGAAGTCCGTGAGCCCCTGTCCCGGGTCGCAGAGAAACGGGATACACGCGGCGTTCATGACGCGCGCCGCGGCGATCATGTTCGCTGCGACGTCCGGGGCGAGGATCGCGTAGTCGAAGTCACGCGTTCGGACGAAGTCCGCGAGGCGTTCGGCGAAATCCCCGGTGCGCGCCGGGCCCGGGTAGAAGCCCGTGAACTGGTTCCCGTCACGGTCCGTGAACACGAAGGCGTGGGAGGAATACCGGGCGCCGGGGACTTCGACGATGCCGCCCTGGTCCACGCCGAGGGCGTCGAGATGGCGCGCGTAGGCTGCATCCCGGTCCTCGCCCACGAAGACGAAGGGCACGGGAGCATGGCCGAGCAGCGCCAGGCCGTAGACGATGTTCATCGCACAGCCCCCGAAATGGCGTTCGATGCGGTCGAGGTGTATCGACAGGTTGATTCCCGCGTGCCGTGGAAGGTCGTCGAAGCGACCGCCGTAGTCCGCGGCGTAGTCGATCGCGAGCGTGCCGGTGACGAGGATGCGTGCGGACAGGCGTGACATACTTGCATGGCGACGGACGTTGCCGGGAGCCTAAGCGACTGGAACCGTTTGTTCCACGCGCGTCAGGCGTGGCTGGCGGGGACGGCGCCGGCAGGCTCCGTTGCGGGGCGTTGCGCCGTACTGATTCAGCGGAGGAGGCGGGTGCAAGGAATCCTCGGGATTCTGGTTTTCCTGGGGTTGGCCTGGCTGCTCAGCGAAGGACGCCGGGAGGTGCGGGCGTGGCCGGTCGCCGCGGGCCTCGCCATCCAGTTCGCCATCGCGTTCCTGCTGTTGCGCGTGCCCGGGGCACGCGACGTACTGCTCGTGCTGAACCACGTGGTCGACGCCATCGAGACGGCCACGATGGCGGGTGCATCTCTCATGTTCGGGTTCCTGGGCGGAGGCGAGTCTCCCTTCCTGCTGACGGCAGAGTCCGCGCCCTACATTTTCGCCTTCCGCATCCTGCCGCAGATCCTGGTCTTCAGCGTGCTCGTGGCGCTGCTGTGGCATTGGCGCGTGTTGCCGATCGTGATCCGCGGCTTTGCCTGGGCGCTCAAGCGCTCGTTGGGCGTGGGCGGCGCGGTGGGCGTCGCCGCGTCGGCCAGCGTCTTTCTCGGCATGGTGGAGGCGCCGCTCGCCATTCGGGCGCACCTCGCGCGCCTGTCCCGATCCGAACTCTTCGTCGTGATGACCTGCGGCATGTCCACGGTTGCCGGCTCCATCATGGTGCTGTACGCCAACCTGTTGACGGACGTGATCGAAGGAGCGCTCGGTCACGTGCTGATCGCGTCGGTAGTGAACGTGATCGGGGCCGTCGTGGTCGCCCGGGTGATGATTCCCGAGGGCGACGCAACGGTTGGCGGCGACCCGGAGGAGGGCCTGCGTTACGCGAGCGTGATGGACGCGATCACCCGCGGGACCGCCGACGGGCTGCGCCTGGTGGTGAACGTCGGCGCGATGGTGATCGTGCTCGTGAGCCTGGTCGCGCTCGTCAACCATCTGCTGTCGGCGCTGGTCCTCGGCGGCGCGGCCCTGACGCTCGAACGCATGGTGGGCTGGGCGTTCGCGCCGGTGGCGTGGCTCATGGGCATCGAGTGGGCGGAAGCGCCGTTCGCGGGGACGCTGCTGGGCGTCAAGGTCGTGCTCAACGAACTCATCGCCTATATACAACTCGGCGCCGCGGACGCGGGCGAGGTAGGCCCGCGGACCCGTCTCATCCTGACCTACGGGTTATGCGGTTTCACGAACTTCGGCAGCGTCGGCATTCTCGTCGGCGGTCTGTCGGCACTCGTTCCGGAGCGACGGGCCGAAGTCCTGCGCCTTGCGCCCCGCACATTGATCTCGGGAACGATCGTGGCCTGCATGACCGGGTCTATCGCGGGGCTGGTAACGAGCTGACCGCCTCCAGCACACGCTGGACATCGTCGTCGTTGACGTCGAGGTGCAGCACCCACCGGTTGTCCTCTATGCAGACGCCCCGTTCGCGCAGCGCGTCTTCCCGGGTCGCGAGTTCCGGGCCGACGAAAACCATGTTCGTGTGGCAGGTGATGCCCTGCGCATATCGGCCGCCGGAGACGTGTCGCAGGCCCTCGGCCAGCCGGGTTGCCCGGTCGTGATCCTCGCGCAGCCGCTCGACGTGGTGGTCGAGAGCGAACAGGCCGGCGGCCGCCAATATGCCGGCCTGGCGCATGCCGCCGCCCAGCATCTTGCGCCAGCGCCGGGCGCGGCGCACGAAGTCCGCGCGCCCGACGAGCACGGAGCCGGCCGGCGCCCCGAGCCCCTTGGACAGGCAGAACGAGACCGAATCCGCGTGGCGCGCGATCTCCGCCGCCTCGACGCCACACGCCGCGGCCGCGTTGAACAGGCGCGCGCCGTCGAGGTGCAGCGCCAGCCCGCGCGCCTCGCAGAAGGCACGTGCTTCGGGAAAGTAGTCCGTCGGCAGTGCCTTGCCGGCCTGGGTGTTCTCGAGACATAGCAGGCGGGTGCGGGCGAAGTGGTAGTCGTCGGGTTTGACGACGTTCGCGGCCGTGGTCAGGTCCAGCGTGCCGTCTGCCTCGAACGGGATGGGCTGCGGTTGAATCCCGCCGAGCACCGCCGCGCCACCGCCTTCGAACAGGTAGGTATGGGCGGAGTGTCCGGCGATGAACTCCTCGCCACGCTCGCAGTGGGACAGCAGGGCGCAGAGGTTCGCCTGGGTGCCGCTCGCCACGAACAGCCCGGCCTCGAGCCCCAGGGTGGCCGCCGCATGCGCTTCCAGCGCGTTGACCGTCGGGTCTTCGCCATACACGTCGTCGCCCACTTCGGCCACCGCCATGGCCTGTCGCATGGCGGGGGTCGGTCTGGTGACGGTGTCGGAGCGGAGGTCGATCAACGGCCGCGGACGCGAATCCTCCCGGGGACGCGGTCGGGCCGCGTCAGGAGCCCGCGAGCGATACGTTGAATACTCCTGCCTGGCGGGCCGAGTCCATGACGTGGATCATGCTTTCGGTCCTCGAATCCGGATGGGGCTGGATCACGACGGGGGCTTCGGGGTTCTCCGCGTGCAGACGCTCGATGTTGGCGCGTACGGCGCGCCAGTCGACGTCCCGCTGGGCGATGATGATACGGTCGCGGTTCGTGATCCGCACGACGATGCTGCGCTTGTCCGGGTCGACGGTCTTGGGCTTGTCGTCCTCCGGCTGGTTGACGTCGAGCCCCACTTCCTTGACGAACGTGGCCGTCACGATGAAGAAGATGAGCATGATGAACACGACGTCCAGCATGGGCGTCAGGTTGATCTGTTCTTCGCCTTCGTCGCCGCTGTGTGACCTTCGCACGACGGATCTCCCCTTGAATGCCGCGGTCGCCCGCTTGTTGCGCCGCCGATGTTAACCGAATCGCATCGGCTGCGGAATGGCTGCCGGCCGCGCGTTCAGCCGGCGCCGGCGGCGGGGTTGCGGGTACCGTCAGCCCTGCCTCGCCAGGCTCGCCGGACGGGTGCGATCCAGACGGCGGCGCAAGCGACCGCGAGTACGAGGGTCAGCGGTCGCTCGACCAGGAAGCCCCAGGAACCGTCCGCGAGATACAGCGTCCGCCGCAGGTTCTCCTCGAGCATGCCGCTCAGGATGAAGCCGAGCAGAAGCGGCGCCAGCGGGAAACCGGCCCAGCGCAGCACCAATGCCCCGGCGGCCAGGCCGAGCATCACGTACAGATCGAAGTCGTTCAGCGTCGTGAGGTAGACGCCGACCAGCGAGAAGGCGACGACGAACGGGATCAGCACCGGTCGCGAGATCCGGATCAGGCGGGAGAGGTACGGAATCAGCGGCAGGTTCAGCGCGAGCAGCACGAGGTTGCCGACATACATGGACACGATCACGCCCCAGAATGCGGCGGGGTCCGTATCGAGCAACCGCGGCCCCGGCTGGATGCCGAGGCTCAGCATGACCCCGAGCAGGACGGCCGTCGTGCCCGAGCCGGGAATGCCGAGCGTCAGCAGGGGCACGAACGACCCCATGCACGCGGCGTTGTTGGCGGACTCCGGCGCCGCGATGCCGCAGGCCGGGTTCGCGCTGAAGCGCTTTTCGAAGGTGTAGGCGAAGAAGCTCGCCAGCGTCGCTCCCGCTCCCGGTAGCACGCCCACCAGGAACCCCAGCACGGAATTCCTGCCAATCGTGGGCGCGATGGCGCGCGCATCGCCGGGCGCGAGGCGCACGTTGCGTCCCGCGCGTGCGGGCGGACCGGTGTCCGTCCCGCGAGTGAGCAGGTGGAAGGCGTCGGCCAGCGCGAAGGTGGCCATGGCCACCAGGATGAAGGCGATGCCGTCCATCAGGTCGAGACGGCCGAACGTGAACCGCGGAACGCCGCTCTCCGGGTCCGCCCCGACGGTGCCGAGCATGAGGCCGAGGAGGGCGGCCACGCAGGACTTGGCCACCTGCCCGCGTTCCGCAAAGGCCGCGATGCTCGAGAGGGCCAGGATCAGGATCAGGGTGTAGTCCGGGGACCGGAACGCCGTGGCCCAGGCTGCGAGGACCCCGGCGAAGAGCAACAGGGCGATGGCGCCGAACAGTCCACCCGTGAACGATGCGTAGGCTGCGATGGCCAGCGCCCGTCCGGCCTCGCCGGCGCGCGCCATGGGATAGCCGTCGAACGAGGTCGCGACGGTCGACGCCACGCCGGGCGCGTTGATCAGGATGGAGGACGTGGAACCGCCGAACACGGCTCCGTAGTAGACGCCGGCCATCATGATCAGACCGGCCGCGGGGTCCATCGAGTAGCTGACGGGAATCATCAGCGCGATGGCAGTGATAGGCCCGAGTCCCGGCAACATGCCGATCAGCGTGCCGGCGAGACAGCCGAGGACGACCCACGCGAGGTTTGCGGGGTCGAGGGCCGTCGCGAGGCCCACCGAAATGCCTTCCCACATCAGGTCCACCACGCGCCGGGGTGGATATAGACGCCGAGCAGGAACTCGACGAGGGACCATCCGGCCAACGCGGTCCCGACGGGTGCCCCGATCAGGACGGCGGGGCGCCGCTCTCCCAACGTTGCGAGAGCGGCAAGCAGGAAGCCGGCCAGCGACGGCCACAGGCCGGCGAAGGGGATGGCGACGATGAAGCCGAGCACGCACGCGACGGTGCCCAGAAGGGGACCGAAACGGTGGACCCGAGCGCGCACCTGCACGCCTCGGACCGCCATGCCGGCGGCGAATAGCGCGAGCAGGGACCCGCACACGAGGGGCAGGGTGCGGGCATTGACCGTTTCCTCGAGCGACCAGGGATCGAGCGGTATGCCGGCCGCCGCCCACAGGTAGCCGCCGGCGACGACCAGCAGAGCCAGCGGCAGGAGCCGCCGCGTCACCGCGCGAACCCGAGCTCGATCAACGTGGCGCGGAGCACGGTTTCCTGGTCTTCGAGGTAGGTGGTGAAGTCCTGGCCGAACACGGCAAGGCGCTGCCAGCCGTGCTTTGCGAGCGCGGCGTCCCAGGCGTCGGAGGCGCTGACGGCACGTAGCCGGTCGATATGCGCGTCGCGCACGCTCGGCGGGACACCAGGTGGCGCGAAGGCGCCGCGCCAATTCGCGAAGCTGACCGCATAGCCGAGCTCCGTCAGGGTCGGCACCCCGGGGACCGCCGCGACGCGCTGCGGCGCCGTGACCGCGAGCACGCGCACCTGGCCCGACTGCACGAATGGGAGGGTTTCGCCGAGCCCGGTGGAAAGCAGGTCCACCTCGCCCCCGAGCAGTGCGAGCATCGCCTTGCCGCCGCCGTCATACGGAAGATAGCGTACGCGGCGCGCCTCCACGCCACCGGCGCCGAGGGCCAGGGCCAGCACGATGTGATCCAGGCTGCCGCGGGCGGAACCGCCGCCCGTGACCACGGCGCCCGGGTGCTCCACGAGTCGGGCCACGACGGAGTCCCAGGAGTCCACCGGGTCATCGTGTCGCACGACGAAGATGCCGTAGTCCGCGACCAACCCGGCGATGGGCGTCAGATCGCGAAAGCCGAGCGGGAACAGACGTTGCAGGTTGCGGATGACGAGCGGCGTCGAGTGCACCAGCAGCGCATCGCGGAACCGGGCCTGGTTCTCGATGAAGACACTGAGCGCCCGGTCGGCACCGCCGCCGATGTTCTCGAAGGACACGCGTTCCGCCAGCGACAGCGTCTCGACCGTGCGACCCAACTCCCGTGCGGTGCCGTCCACGCCCCCGCCGGGGGCGACCGGGATGACGAGGTGCACGCGGTCATCTGCCCCGGCGCCCAGGGTCAGGTACATCAGGAATGCCGAAACGAGCCGGCCGAATTGCACGACCGCGCGCGATCGGCTCCGGTGCTCTTGCATGGAACAAACGCCAGAGGGAGCGCAGCGACCGGCGGCGGTTGGTCCATGCAAGGTCGGTGTGGCTGGGCCGGAGGCGGAGCCGGCGTGCAGCGGCAGCGAAACGCCGGACCGGCTTTGGGGCGCTCGCATGCGCATGGCCGCGTTCATGATCCTTTGATGGGGATGGGATGGGGATGGTAAGGTCGCGCCGGCTCTTCTCGCTACCCCGGAGTTCGATGTGCGCAGCAGCGTTGGCGGCCTGGTCACATTGATCGTGCTCGCGTCCCTCGCGGGATGCAAGAACTACCTCGTTTCCGAAGAAGGACGCACCGTGGGCGAGGTGACGGACGACTCCGCGATTCACGTACGAGTCAAGACGGGCCTTACGTTCGCCCGGGGCGTCAACGGACTGCGCATCGATGTGGACGTCCGCGAGGGCGTGGTGACGCTGAGCGGTCGCGTGAACAGCGAGGAGCAGCGAACGCGTGCGCTGCGCGTGGCGCGGGGCGTTCCGGGCGTGAGGGATGTCGAGGATCTGTTGGACGTCGACGGCCCGGGGGAGGTACCGCCCGAGTCGCCTGACGAAGTGGATCAGTAGCGCGCCGGGGGCCGCCGGCCGGAGACAGGTCCTCAAGGCGGCGGTGGAATCGGTCGGGCAGAACCGGTCCCGGCGGCGCGAATCCGCATGATCGCAGGATTTTTGCGAGGATCATGCCGACGTGCGGGGCATCAGAGCGGAGCTATCAAGGGTGTGCGCAGGGTTTTGCACAGCACCACGTCGCGGCGGTAGGGGCTGTAATGCGGCCAGCTCCTTCTACCTCTTCTAAGTAACAGCTGTAAAGTACTGTTTTATCGAAGATAACAAGTGTAAAGGGACTGTAGCAAACGATCTTGACCCGCTTCTGGCCGCCGTGATCAAGAATTAGTCCCCAGCTTTATCCACAGGTTGCAGCCAGTCTCTTGGTGGCAGGAATTTCTCGGTCAACTCCGCCTCGGGAGACCCGGGAACGGGCCGATAGTCGTAGACCCAGCGGACCCGGGGTGGCAGTGACGCGAGCACCGACTCCACCCGGCGCCCGGACTGGAGCCCGTAGCGAGTGCCCCGGTCGACGGCGAGATTGAACTCGGCGTAGCGGCCGCGGCGGATCAGCATGAATATCTCCTCGCGCTCGCCCCAGGGCAGCTCCATCCGCCGTTCGAAGATCGGTGCGTAGCCCGAAAGGAAGTGTTCGCCGACGCTATCGACGAACGCCAGGCTCGCCCCGAAGCCGCCGCGCGTCCAGTCGTCGAAGAAGATACCGCCCACGCCGCGTGGCTCCCCCCGGTGCGGCAGGAAGAAGTATGCGTCGCAGTGTCGCTTCAGTTCGTCGTGAAAGTCGCCGTGGGCCCGGCAGGCCGCACGCGCGGTGCGATGCCAGTGGACGATATCCTCCTCGAACGGATAGAACGGCGTCAGATCGAATCCGCCGCCGAAATACCAGAATGCCGGTTCCGCCTCGACGAAGAAGAACCGCAGGTTCATGTGGGTGGTGGGGACGTACGGATTGCGGGCGTGGACGATGCACGACACGGCGACGGCCTGGAAGGGGTGTCCCGCGAGCTCCGGGCGCCGGTCCGTGGCGGCCTTCGGCAAGGCCTGGCCGATGCTGTGCGTGAAGTGTGCGGCGGCCTTTTCGATCCTGTTGCCATCCTGCAGCACGCGCGGCCGCGACAGGCCTCCGCCGTCGGTCGCGAGGTCCTCGCCGACGAACCGCGCGGCGCCGTCAAGCCGTTCGAATGCCCGTACGATGGCGTCCTGCAGTCCCAGGAAGGACGCCCTCACGGAGTCTACGGACGGTGTGTCTTCGGTCATGGAGGTCTGCCAACGGCTCGCCGGCGGGGCGGGGCGCATTATGCAGTAGAATCGCGCGCTCGCCAGGCGGAGGGGGGACAGACAAGCGATGGACGAGCGTGCCCGTGCCATCGTCGACTCCGCCCGGCAACTGCTCTTGCGGGCCGCTTCCGGGCTCGACGAAGAGTCCCAGATGCAGCTCTATGACCTCGCTTTCGCCAACGCGGAGTTACAGTGTGCGGAGGTCATGCTGGACTACGCCGAGCGGGACGCGCCCATCGAGGAGCGCGCCTTCAAGGAGTCGCTGGCGCTGGCGTTCTGCGCAGAGGCGGCGACCAACTTCCACCAACGGCTGCGTGCGCGCCCGGCCGCGTTCGGTCTGACCCTCGCGGATCTTCCCGACAACCACGTGGCATTCACGGAGCAATACCTGTCGCCGGCCTATCTCGGTACCGTCGGCGAGGTCTTCCGGGCGCGCGACGGCGCCCTGCCGATGGACCATCTCGACAACGAGAAGGCGATGATCCGCGACACCTTCCGCCAGTTCGCCGAAGAACAGGTGGCGCCGCTTGCCGAAAGCGTGCATCGCGAAGATCTGACGGTCCCGGACTCGATCATCGACGGACTGCGTGATCTCGGGTGTTTCGGACTATGCGTGCCGGCGCGATACGGCGGACTGCAGCCCGACGACCACGAGGACAGCCTCGCCATGGTCGTCGTTACCGAAGAGTTGTCGCGCGCGTCTCTCGGCGCGGCGGGCAGCCTGATCACGCGCCCGGAAATCATGGTGCGGGCCATCCTCGAGGGTGGCACCGAAGACCAGAAGCAGCGCTGGCTGCCGGGACTCGCCGCCGGAGACCCGCTGTGCGCGATTTCCGTCACGGAGCCCGGCACCGGGTCGGACGTCGCCTCGGTGGCGCTGCGGGCAAGTCGCGTCGATGGCGGCTGGCAGCTGAACGGCGGCAAGACCTGGTGTACGTTCGCGGGCAAGGCGGAAGCCATTCTTGTGCTGGCGCGGACCGACCCCGGGGCGCATCCGCCGCATCGGGGGCTGTCGCTGTTCGTGGTGACGAAGCCGGCGTACGACGGCCATGCGTTCGAGTACGTCGAGCCACGGGGCGGCAAGGTATCCGGGCGTGCCATTCCGACGATCGGCTATCGCGGCATGCATTCCTTCGAGATGTTCTACGACGACTTCTTCGTGCCGGAGGAGGCGCTGGTTGGCCAGGAGGCAGGGCAGGGCAAGGGCTTCTACTACACGATGCGCGGCTTCAGCGGCGGACGGCTGCAGACGGCCGCGCGCGCCAGTGGCCTGATGCGGGCGGCCTTCGAGGGCGCGCTGCACTACGCCGAAGAGCGACACGTCTTCGACCGGCCCGTCGCCAGCTACCCGCTCACGTTGCAGAAGCTCGCGCGCATGGGCATCTACGCCGCCGTGTGTCAGCAGTCCTCGTACTGGGCTGCCCGGCTCATGGACGGCGGCGGCGGTCAGACGGAAGCGAGCCTGGTGAAGCTCTTCGCCTGCAAGGTCGCGGAATACGTGACGCGCGAGGCCATGCAGATCCACGGCGGACTCGGCTACGCCGAGGAAACCGACGTCAGCCGCTACTTCGTCGACGCGCGCGTGCTGTCGATCTTCGAGGGCGCCGAGGAAACGTTGGCCCTCAAGGTGATCGGGCGCTCGCTGCTCGCACAGGCCGGCGCCTGATCCAGGCGTCGCTCGCAACGCCGCCCGCCCGCGCCCGAAACGAATGCCGGCCCGGGCCGCACAAGTGTGACCGGCTCCCGAACGGCACCCACGATCAACAACTTCTGCGTTGATTCCGGAGCAGGTCCCCCGAGTTCTCGAATCTGCCGCCTGAACCGACTTTCGGAGCGATCCATTTTTACGCATAATATATATTATGTTAAATAGTGTACCAGGGCAGTCCCATGGAGATGAGTTCAAGAGTGCCTTGCTGATGGCTGAGAAAGCCATGAGGAAGCAGCCTTAACAGATTGATAGAAGGTTACTTATCGCGATCGAACGACGACTTGCGGGCAGTCTGCACGCCCCGGTCGCGCGACCGTCGCCCGCGACCGTTACAATGCGCTGGTTCTGCTGGAGACCTACATTGAACGCGCCCCCCGGGCCGAGCGGCGCGGTCGCGACCTGGCGCGCTGGCGCCGCTCTCGAACCCGCCACACCAACCGCTCACAAACTGCCGCCGGTTGCACGCAGCCACACGTGCACCCGCACCGTGCGCGGGATACGTGGAATGTGTGCGCTGCTGCTGGCGGTCGCCGGTCACTCGTTCGCAGCGAGCTACGAAGTGGCGGGCCTCGAGCAACCGGCGGAGATCCTGGTCGACGTCTGGGGTGTGCCCCACATCTACGCACGCACACACTACGACGCCTTCTTCGTGCAGGGCTTCAATGCGGCACGCGATCGGCTCTGGCAGATCGACTTGTGGCGCCGGCGCGGGCTCGGGCAGCTCTCAGAGGTCATGGGGCCACGGTTCGTGGAACAGGACCGGGCGAACCGGCTTTTCCTGTATCGAGGCGGTATGTATCGGGAGTGGCTCGCCTACGGCTCGGACGGTAAGCGCATCGCCGAGGCGTTCGTCGCCGGGATCAACGCCTATGTCGAACTGGTTCGTGAGAACCCTGCGCGGCTGCCGGTGGAGTTCACCTTGCTCGACTACGCGCCCGACTATTGGGAAGCCGCCGATGTCGTACGTATCCGCGGTCACGGACTGTGGCGTAACGCGGTCGCGGAGGTCACCCGGGCGCGGCTCCTGTGCCAGGCGGGTCTCGAGAAGACGGAACTCTGGCGCCGACTCCAACCTGCCTGGGAGGTCACGGTACCGCGTGGTCTCGACGCATGTACGGTCCCCGCGGATGTACTCAAGGTGTACGTGCTCGCGAAGGCGCCCGTCCAGTTCCAGGAAGACGACATGGCAGCGTCGCTGCCCCCGGCGCTGGCGGCTTCCTACGGCAGCAACAACTGGGTGATCGGTCCCGCTCGCACCGCCTCCGGCAGCCCGATCCTGGCCAACGATCCGCATCGGAGCCTCGCCGTGCCGTCCCTGCGGTACGCCGCGCATCTCGTCGCGCCGGGTCTGAACGTCATCGGCGCGGGCGAGCCGACGTTGCCCGGCATCTCCATCGGGCACAACGAGCGGATTGCCTTCGGGCTGACCATCTTTGCGATCGACCAGGAGGATCTCTACTTCTACGGCCCGGACGAGCCCGTCGAGCGGGTGCTGGAGTCGATTGCGGTGCGCGACGGGCCGCCGGTCGAGGCGACGCTCGAGTTCACGCGCCACGGACCGGTCGTGCACCGCGACTCGGAACGTCTCTTCGCCCTGCGCACGGGGTGGCTGGAACCTGGCATGGCGCCCTATTTCGGCAGCATCGAGTACATGCGCGCGAGCAACTGGCGGGAATTCCGGGCTGCGCTCAACCGCTGGGGCGCGCCCTCCGAGAACCAGGTGTACGCCGATGTGGACGGCAACATCGGCTACAAGCCGGCAGGGCTGTTCCCGCGGCGGACGAACCACGACGGACTGCTGCCCGTCCCGGGCGACGGACGCTACGAGTGGCAGGGCTTCTTCGACATGGATGCGCTGCCGGAGGAGTACAACCCGCCGCGCGGCTTCATCGCGACGGCCAACGCGAACATGCTGCCGGCCGACTACCCGGTGGCGGCCCGACGGGTCGGCTTCGAGTGGGCCGCGCCGTGGCGACAGCGGCGCCTCGTCGACGTGCTCCAGAGGGCCGCCGGGCACAGGCTGGAGGATTCGCTCACGCTGCAACGTGACTACGCGTCGCTGCTGGCGCAGGAAGTGCTGGCCGCCCTGCCCCGCGGCACGTTTCTCGACGGCTGGGACGGGGTACTGGCCACGGAGTCGGCGCCGGCAGCCTTTTTCTCCGTCTGGTACCACCGACACCTCGTCCCGGCCCTCGCCGGGTGGGTGTTGGGCGACCAGGATGCCGTATCTTCGATCGATTCGCTGGTGGTTCCGGAGCTGTTGCGGCGCCCCGAGGCGGGTAGCCTGGTCGCGGTGACACTGGATGCTGCGCATGCGGAGACCACCGCACTTCTCGGCGCCGAATCGGCGCGCTGGCGCTGGGGCGACCTGCACAGGACGACCTTTGAACATCCGTTGCTGCACCTGGCCGAAGGGACCCTGGGAGACGCCATGCGCATGTCGGCGTATGGGCGTGGCGGGAGTGGACAGACGGTGAACAACACGGGGTTCGATGCCCGTGACTTCGCCGTACGTGCCGGCGCCTCCTGGCGCATGGTCGTGGACACGGGAGATTGGGACGGGGCCCGGATGACCAACGCTCCCGGACAGTCCGGGGATCCGGAGAGTCCGTTCTACGACAACCTCCTCGAGGCCTGGGCCGAAGACGGGAGTTTCCCCCTGTTATTTTCCCGGGAAGCGATCGAGGCGCACACGGAGACCCGGATCCGCCTCGTTCCGAAGGTGGCCGAGCCGTGACGGCGTACCGTCAGGTCGAGTCCGCGCCGGCCCCCGGCGAGCGCCGCACCCCTGTGCGGGCAGCGGTTCAGAACCGGCCCAGCACCCGTGTGCGCAGCCACTTGATCGCGTAAGCCGTAGACCGTACCGTTGCCGCAATCGCCCACCGGGCGCGGAGCGGCGACCGGAGTCTTGTCGTTGCCCAGACAGTGCGTCCCCAACCCGCCGCGGCGGATGCGCGGCCAAGCGCTCGCGAAGCGTGTCGCCCCGGCTACCGCCGGCTTCGAGGCCGCGTTCGCTCGCCGTCCGGGCCGTCGTCCGCGACGCTCTGCGCGCCGAGTTTGGCGTTTGGCTGCGGTCCTGGTTGCGAACGCGCTGTGCTGGTATGGCGGTGCGGCGGCCGACGAGAGCACGCTGCGATATGTCGCTGAACAGGGCCAGGACCAGGGCGACTGCGCGTTGTCGGTGCGGCCTTGCCGGACGGTCCAGTACGCGCTATCGGTAGCCGGCAAGACCGACGAGGTCCGCGTCGCCCGGGGTGCCTACGAAGTCCGCGACCTCGAAGACGCCAGTTACGTCGTGCACGGCTCCGTTGCCGTCCTGGGTGGATTCGATCGCTTCGACCACTTTCTCACCCAGGCGCCGGACCGCAATCCCACCACGCTGATCGGTGTGCCGCTCGAGTTCCGGGACGCGCTGCGCGCGCAAGGCTTCCACGTCATCGTGGATCGGAAGGGCCTCGACCGGATCCAGCGGGCCGCGCTGGGCGCGATATCTACCAGCGCCGCGGACGTGGCGTGCGAGAACCGCAGGGCCGGCGCGCACGCCTGCGACAGCGTGGACCTGCTGTCCCACGTCGCGCTCGCGGACATGGTGGCGCGGCCGAGGGATGGCGCGGATGTCTGGGGATTCGTCGACCTCAACACCGGACGCGAGTACGCGCTGATCGGCGTCGCGAACGGGCTCGCGACGTTCGACGTCACGGACCCGCGTGCGCCGTTCGAGGTCGGGCACGTGTGGGGCGTTGGGTCCGTGTGGCGTGACGTCAAGGTGCTGCAGCGTTTCGATGCCGTCGCCGGACGGTGGCGGAGCCATGCGTATGTCAGCACGGACGCCGGCGGGCAGCTGCGGGTGATCGACCTGACCGGGCTGCCGAACCGTGCCACGCTCGCCCGGACACGGTCGGAACACTCCATCCACAACGTGTATGTCAGCAATGTCGAACCCGCGACCGGCATCCCGGTCGACGAGAGCGCGGCCCCTCCCCTGCTGTACGCACTGGGGGCATCCGCAACCCGTGGCGCTTTCGTGGCCTACGATCTCGCCGATCCGCTGGACCCCCGCCGCGTCTCGACATCCACCGGTGGGTATAGCCACGACGCGGCCTCGATGCTGGCGCAGGGCGCGCCCGCGTGCGGCACGCCGGCCGAGCGCTGTCCCGTGCTGTTCGACTTCAACGAAGACACCTTCGATCTCTACGACATGAGCGATGCACAGGCGCCCCGCCTGCTCAGTTCGACGACGTACGAGGGCGCGGCGTACGTGCACTCCGGCTGGCCCACCGAAGACGGACGGCATGTCTTCGTGCACGACGAACTCGACGAGCTCTACGGGACGGGGACGGGCGAAGTCCGGACCCTGGTGCGCGTGTTCGACCTGGCAGACCCCGGGGCACCGGCGCTGGCAACAACGTGGTCGGGCAGCACCGCCGCCATCGACCACAACGGGTATGTGCGAGGCAACCGCTACTTCATGTCGAATTACGCGCGCGGACTCACCGTACTGGACATCACGAGCCCGGCAGATCCCGTCGAGGTCGGGTACTTCGACACATACACGATTGACGACAAGACGCAATTCACGGGTGCCTGGGGCGTCTATCCGTTCCTCCCGAGCGGCAATGTCCTCATCAGCGACATGGCCGGCGGACTGTACGTTCTGGGCGACAACACGCGCGTCTCGGAGCACGGCGGGATCGGTTTCACGGCCGCGACGTTCGCCGGCCAGGAAGGCAGCGAAGTGTCGGTGTCGGTAGCCCGCACGGGCGGAACGGCCGGCCAGGTCTCCGTGGACTATGCACTGGTCCCGGGGTCCGCGGACGCAACGGATCTGATCGCATCGTCGGGGACCCTGGAGTGGGCCGCGGGCCGCGGTGGCGTGCGGACCATCACGCTGCCGCTGGTCGCTGACGAGTGGTCCGAGCCCATCGAGTCCGTGCTCGTGCGGCTCGTCAATCCCCGCGGCGGGGCCGTGCTGGCCGATACGGGCATGGCGAGCGTGTTCATCGGCGATGCGGGCGCTTCCCCCACCGTCGGGTTCGCCGAGACCCACATCGCGGTCGAGGAAGCGGCGCAGCGTGCGATCGCCACCGTCCACCGCGCGGGGAGCCCGCTGGGTGCGGTTTCGGTGTCGTACGCGGTACACGCCGGGACGGCCGCGGCGTCCGACGACTACCGATCGCCGTCCGGCGACCAGCTGTCCTGGGGAGACGGTGACGCGACGCCGCGCACCATCGTTGTACCGATCGTGCGCGATGCCGTGGACGAAATCGCCGAGCGCTTCGAGGTGCGGTTGTCCTCGCCGTCGGGAGCCGCGCTGGGCGACGCGATCCTGGGGGTGACGGTGAACGCCGATGTGACCGGCATGGCCCTCACCAGCACCAGTCTTCGCCTGCGGGACGGTGAGAAGGCCACGTACGGCGTTCGGCTGGACACGCGCCCCGAAGGCATCGTGACAGTATCCCTGAGCGCGAACGGAGATTCCGACGTTGCCGTGACGCCGGCGCAGCTGCGGTTCGCGACCGCGGACTGGTCGGTGGCGCGCGAGGTCACGGTGACCGCGGCGCCGGACAGCAACGGGAACGGTTCGGTCACCATCGAGCACGTTGCGAGCGGCGGCGGATACGACTCCGTCACGGCTGCCCTGTCCGTGACGGTGCTCGACGGGTCGACCCCGGATCAGGTCACCGGCCTGGAGGTCGCCGGCGGACTCGAGAGCCTGGTCGTGTCGTGGACCGCCGTGACGGGCGCGGATGGATACCGGATCCAGTGGCGCTCCGCCGGCGAGTCGTACAGCGACACCGATCGCCAGGTCACGGTGTCCGGCGGATCGACGACCTCCCATACCATCGCGGGCCTGACGCCGGGCACGCGGTACACCGTGCGGGTCACGGCCGCGAGTTCGAGTGCGGGTGACGGTGAGCCCTCTACCGAACGCGGTGGCACGCCGTTCGCCGGCCCTCCGGGGCGGGTCACGGGCGTGGAGGTCACGGCAGGGATCGAGCGCCTCGTCGTATCGTGGCTGGCGCTGACCGAGGCGGATGGCTACCAGGTGCAGTGGAAGTCGGGCGACGAGGCCTACGACGCCGATCGGCAGCACGATGTCGCGGCTGGCCCCACCACGACGTACACGATCCAGGGACTCGCGCCCGGTACCGAATACACCGTGCGGGTGAAGGCGACCAGGGCCCACGCGATTCAGGACGGCGCGCCGTCCGAGGAGCATCGGGGCACGCCGCGCGCACCCGGCGTGCGCGTGACGGAGGAGCTTCCGGACCGCGGGCTTGCGGTCGGCGACAGCGTACGGGTGGACGTGGCCGCGAACTTCCGGGCCCCGGAGGGCGGACGAATCGAGTTTGATGCCCAGTCTGCCGACGCCGCCGTGGCCGTCGTGGACGTGGAGGGCAGCGTCGTGACGATCCGCGGGGTGGGTCACGGTGTCACGCTGGTGACCGTCACCGCCACGGACCCTGGCGGCGCCCAGGCGACCCAGACCTTCGAGGTGGCGGTGGGCCACGAGGTGTCGTTCGAGGATACCGTGCTGACCGTGCCGGAGGGCGACACCGCGCGGCTGACGGTAGCGATCAGCCGGGTGCGGGACCTGGCGACCACCCTCGCCTACACGATCGGGGTGGATGCCGACCCGACCACGCCGGATGCCGACGCGCTCGATCGTGACGGAGCGCGGGGTTCGGTGACCATCGCGGCCGGAGAGCCCATGGCGATGTTCGCGATCGCGGTGCACGACGATGCGGACATAGAGGCTGCCAGGGAGACGTTCGCGGTGACCCTGGAACAGTCCCCCGAGCAGATCGGGGACTTCGCGTTCGGGTTCGCGACGGCATGGGTTCGGATCGCCGAGGGCGTATGTGATCGCACGGCGCAGGTAGGCGACGCGTTGCGCGGCGCTGCGCCCTGCACAGCGGTGTCCGATGAGGACCTGGCCGGCCGGCGCGTGCTGGAGCTCGCCGGGCAGGGGCTCGCGGCGCTGCGTGGGAGGGACTTGTATGGCCTGACGGGGCTGCGTGCGCTGGACCTCTCGGAGAACCGCCTGCGGGCTTTGCCAGGAGGCGTCTTCGCGGGTCTTGGATCGCTTCGCGAGCTGCAGTTGCAGGATAACCCCGGCGCCCCCTTCCGGTTGACGGTGGAGCTGCTGCGCATCGACGCGGAAGCGACGGCGCCGGGCCCGGCGACCGTGTTGGCGCGACTGGCGGAGGGTGCGCCGTTCGACATGCCGATGCGCGCGTCGGTGGTCAACGGGACGCTCTCGGCCACGGCGTTGGTCATCCCGTCAGGCGCGACGGTCAGCAGCCCGGTCACGGTCACGGGCACGGGCATGGGGGCGGCCGGGATGACGCTCGACAGGGCGCCGGCGGTCCCGAATACCCTCTGCGGAGAGTCCGACGAGTATGCCTGCTTCCGAGGCCTCACCCTGGCGCTCGCCGGGCCGTTGGCGCTCTTCAGAGGTCCGGCGGTGCTGACCAGGACTGTGCCGAAGGCCACGCTGGGGATCGATGGCGACGTGACGCGCATCGACCTGTCGAAGCTGTTCGCCGCCGCGGGCGGTGGCGCCCTCGCCTACACCGTCACTTCGAGTGCCCCGACCCTGGTGACAGCGACCGTCGCCGGCACGATACTGACCGTCGTATCGAACGAAGACGGCGAGGAAGGCGTGGCCATCCTGACCGTGACCGCGACCGATAGCGACGGCTTGTCCGTCACGCTGACCATCGAGGCCCAGATCGAGTTCGCGCCGCGGGGATTGATGAGCCGCTGGCTTCGTGTCCTGACCACGGAACTGCTTCCCGACCCCGGTGAGGACTCCGAGTGAGGGACAGGCGATCGTCGTTCTCGCGGTCGGCCTGCCTCGCCGCCGGCATGATGCTGGGCGGCTTCTTCGTGGTGGGCCTGACCGCTTGCGGCGAGACGGCGTCCGTCCCGATGCGGCTTGCCTTCGAGGTGCGGTCCGCACACCTCGACGACTGCGCGTCGGGTCGCGGCGTCCTGCGGTTCTATGTCTCGGAACTTGCCATGATCGATGAGGAAGGCGGCCGCGTGCCGGTGCGTCTCGACGCGGACAGCCGGTGGCAGAGCCTGGGCACGGCACTGGTCGCCCTGGGCGGCGAGTGCCCTGGCAGCGCTCCGACGCCGCGCAATGAAACCGTCATCGGCAGCTTCGAGCCGGGGCAGTACGATGCAGTCGAGTTCCAGCTCGCCGTGCCCTTCGCGGGCAACCACGGCAATCCGCTCCGCGCCGAGCCGCCGCTCGACGTCCCGTCGATGTTCTGGACCTGGCAGTCGGGCCACAAGTTCCTGCGCCTCGACCTGGGCGACCGGTGGTCCTTCCACCTCGGGAGCACGGGCTGCATGTCCGCTTCGGCCGTGCGTGCGCCATCGGGGCAGTGCCGCGCCCCGAATGTCGCGCGGGTGCGCCTTCCGGCCAGAGCCGCAGACGAGGGTATTGTCATCGTCGATATCGACGCCCTGTTGGAGGGGGTCGACATCGCCCCCGGGCACAACTGCGCGGGCCGATACGCGGCCCGGGAATCCTGTCGGCGGTTGTTGGCGGCCCTGGGCATCGACGCCGCGACCGGCCGCTGCGTGGACGACTGCGCAGGGCAGAAGGTGTTCAAGCTCGATGACGGCGCCCACTGAGGGACACACAGCGTCTGCGAGGTCGGCGTGGCTGGGCCGGAGGCGGCGTCGGCGCGCAGCGGCAGCGAAGCGCCGGACCGGCTTTGGGGCGCTGCTGGCGGTGTGGCTTGTCGCGCTGGCGTGTGCCGGGTGCGACACCGCCGAGGACTACGCCTGGAACCTCCCCGCCGGCTACCCGTTGCCGACGGTGCCGGAGAGGAATCCGATGACGGCTGCCAAGGTCGAACTCGGTCGGTACCTGTTCTACGATGTCCGTCTGTCCGGCAACGGCAAGCAGGCATGCGCATCCTGCCACCGGCCCCAGTACGCATTTGCCGAGCCACGCGCCCGGGCAGTGGGCTCCACGGGCGAATCGCATCGCCGCAACGCGCTCGCGCTGGTCAACGTCGCCTACCACAGTACCCTGATGTGGGCGCATCCCGAACTGCGCGACATCGAGCGGCAGCTGCTCATCCCCATGTTCGGCGACAGTCCGGTGGAGCTTGGCATCGCCGGACGCGAAGCAGAGGTGCTGGCACGTTTCCGGGAGGACGCGACGTACCAAGGGCTGTTCGCAGCTGCGTTTCGGGGAGCGCGGGTCCTGGAGTTCACGCACGTGGTCGACGCCCTCGCCGGCTTCGTCCGCTCCCTGGTGTCCTTCGAGTCGCCCTTCGATGCCTACGCGTACGGCGGTCGCGACGATGCCCTGAGCCCGGCGGCCGTCCGGGGCCTGAATCACTTCTTCTCCGAGCGCTTCGAGTGCCACCACTGCCACGGCGGGTTCAACTTCACCCAGTCCAGCACGCACGAAAGCGTCGCTTTGCTCGACGACCCGTTCCACAATACGGGCCTGTACAACGTCGGTGGGCAGAATCTCTATCCCGCCGCGGACCAGGGATTGTACGAGCTGACCGGAAATCCGTCCGACAGCGGGAAGTTCCGAGCGCCGACCCTGCGCAACATCGCCGCCACTGCACCCTACATGCACGACGGCAGCCTGCCGGACCTCCGTGCGGTGCTGGATTTCTACGCGGCCGGCGGCCGCCAGATCGACGCCGGGGACAACGCGGGTGACGGTCGCACCAACGCGCGCAAGCACACGTTCGTCCAGGGCTTCGAGATGTCGGCGGAGGAACGGGCGGAGTTGCTGGCGTTCCTGCTCGCGTTGACCGATCGATCGTTCCTGACGCGCGGGGCACACCAGGATCCTGTTGTGGACGGGATAGCGCCAGCGGCGAACTTCGTTCAGTTTGGGAGTTCGCCAGGGAACCTCTGACGAATCAGAGCTTCCCTGACGCGCAGCTCCCGTGGAGCGCAGCCGAAGAGCCACCGAGGGCCGGCGACTACCGGATCACGAACCGCGCGTTGACGCGGCCGCCGCCGTGGGCGTCGACGGAAGCCTGCACCACCTGGAGGCCGTGCTGCGAACCGAGTCGTTCCGTCCAGCGCAGAACGTCGTTGAATGGCTGCTCCTGGACGACGACGCTCACGCCGCCGCTGCTCTCGGAGCGGTAGCTGGCGAGGCGCAGGTCGAATTGGCGGGCCGTGCTGTCGATCAGGGTGAGCAGGGACTGGGTTGGGGCTGGCTGGCCACCGTCCTGGGTCTGCCGGGGGATCTCGCCCCGGTGCAGTTGCATCCACTCGAGCTGGTCCTGCTGTTGGCGATAGCGTACGAGGGCTTCGTCATGGAAGCTCTGGACGGGTGCCACCACCCCGAGGTAGACGACCGCCGCGACTGCTACGGCGACGGCGACGAGGACCAGCCGGCGCTCGCGCTCGTTCAGCGCCTCATAGCGCCGTGCCACGGGCGTCGAGCGTAGCGACAGGCGATCCAGGATCATGCGGGCCCCAGGCGCAGTCGTGCGCGGACAATGCCGTCCTGCTCTTCGGCGGAGCCGATCTGCACGGCGAGTCCCTGTCCCTCGAGCTGTGCCTTCAGCCGGTCGAGATCGGAGTACTCGCGCAGGGACAGCTCCGTGCTCAACTCGCCGCGGCTCTCGCTGAACGAGAGCGACTGCAGCTCGGCGCCCTCCAGCGTGCGCTCCATGCCGAGGGCGAGTTGCCCTATCAAGGTCCGGAAGTCCGCGGTCGGACGCTCGGCCGTACCGATGCGGCGGCGCATCTCCACGTACACGTTGCGCGCCGGCCGTTCACCGGGAAAGAGCTCGCGAAACAGGGCGACGGACTCCGCGCTTAGCGCATCGGCCCGGTGCTCCGCCCATAAGCCCTCGCCGAGCTGGACGGCCACGAACACGAGACCCCAGACCGCGGCGAGTGCCGCCACGCCACGCCAGCGCCGCTCGCTTCGAGTGCTGCGTTTCGTTGCAGCGAAGCGGCCCTGGAGCATGTTGATGGGCGGCGGGATCGCGAAGCGTGAGGCCAGGTAGCGGAGCATGGAACCGTTCAGCGCCCGCTCGAAGACCTCGCCGGGGAACACCGCCCCCAGAGCGTCGATGTCCGCGGCCGTACCCCCGATGACCTGCAACGTCGCGGCGGGTTCCGGCTGTGCATCGCTCTCCCGGGACGTTGGCCCGGGGGCTACCAGGGCATCGTGCAGGAGCAGGGGGTCGATCCGCGTGATGTGTTCCGGTGTACGCAACAGCACGTCCGGCCCGTCGAACAGCACGGTGGCCCCGGAGTCCTCCGCCAGCAAGCTGGCGTCCGGTACCATGAAACCGGGCGCGAGCCCGGCACCAGCCAGAGCCGCCAGCCAGTCCGCGAGCAGCTGCCTGTCGAGAAGCACGCAGGAGACGGGCGCGCCGCGCACGATCGGGCCGTGCGCGAGGTGCATCGTTTCCACGTCCTGCGTCAGGAATTCTTCCACGGCGAACGGCAGGGCCCGCGCGATCTGCGACGTGCTCCGTCCGGGCACCGTGGCGGACAGCCACAGGGTGTGCTCCACGGGAGCGAGCACGATGACGTTGCGCGGCCCTGCCGGCCACGGCGGTGTGTCGGCGGTGACATCCGCCAGATTGGCGGTCCCCTCGGCCAGCACCGGCCCGGCATCGTCCTGCGCGAGCCACTGCACGGGGACATCAAGTCCGGCCTCGGTCTCGTGCGCGGCGCCGAGCAGACGAACGAAGAGTTGCGACACGCCGGCTTGCCTACGCGCTGGACAGTTGGTGAGGTTGTCGGGCGCCGGCCCCTGCCCTGCCCTCGCGGGCTGCCGGCTCGGGCAGTTCGTCAAGGCCCTCGTCGTCCGTATCCCCTGCACCGGCGGCGCCTTCGAAACGCTGTCCGAAGTCACGGGCCAGCAGGCGAATCCGTCCGGTAGTCGGATCGCGATGCAACATCGACGTCAGTTCCACCTGCGCAGCGGCCACCTCGGCGCGCACACGCACTTCGAAATACTCGCTCACGATCGCCATGACCGAGACGCTGTTGCCGAACGCCGCGTACTGCGCTGCGATCTCGGCGACCTCCTGGAATTCGCGATCGGATTCTATCAGCGTTTGCGCGTCGTCCTCGGACAGGTCGGGCGCCAGACAGCGGAGCACGGCGGCGCCAGCGGTATTCACGTTGACCTGCATGCGGCCCTCGGGCAGCCAGGTGACGTGGTGGCGCAGGCTCTCGTAGTCCTCGCGGGTGACGTTGGCGACGGCCAGCAGTTCGCTGGCACTGGCGGCCGGCCGGTTTGCGGCCCGGTAGGCGGGCGCGTACAGCAGGTACGTCTCGTCCTCGGCGCCGGCCTCGTGGACCTCGGTGTCGAGATCGACCCAGTCGAGCCAGGCGTCCGCGATGGCCGGTTCGAGCTCCAGGTTGCCGACCAGTTGCCTGAGACGCTGGAGGTTGTCGGGTCCGCCCTTGCCGACGACGCCATTGAGGTTGAAGCGTCCGTTCAGATCGACGATCGCGAGGCTGACTTCACCCTGCTCGATCTGGAACGGCGGGGTCGGTTCCGCCCAGGCTTCCAGCAAGGTGTCCGAATCGCGCGTCTCCTCGTCGGACCAGTCCTCCATCAGCAGCTGGCGCGCGAACGTCTCGGCGGCAAGGGCGTACTCGCGGGCCTGTCCGCTCCGGAGCACCTGGTCCGAGTGCGCGATCGTGAGTCCGTGGCGCGACAGCATCTGGTAGGCGAGTGCACTGGCGAGGGCGACGATGAGCAGGACGCTCACCAGCGCGACGCCGCGCGCGGTGCGGGGTAGCGGCTGCGTTGGCAGGCGGGGCCGGACGTGGCCCCGGTCAGGACAGCGCATTGATCGGCGTGTCTTCGACGGAGTCCCGGTCGGGCGGCTCTTCCTCGTCGTCCTCCTCTGCTTCGTCGAGTGTGTCCGCGTCGCCTTCCTCGCGGGGGGCGCCACTGAAGGGTACGGACCAGAGGCGCTCGATCTCGCCGAACGGGGCGACGGCGACGCGCACCACGATGGCTGCCAGCTCGCGCTCCGGATCGGCGGCGAACTCGTCGGTCTGGGGCCAGTAGGCGTGTTGGTCGCCGGACACGTCGATCGCCGATACGTCGATCGTCTCGACATCCTGGAGCAGCAACTGAGCGATCGGCTGCGTGTCCGCGCCGCGGTCGAGCACCGGCCAGAACAGGCGATACAGCGCGTCGCCTTCGAGGCGGTACGCCACCCGCTGGAGCTCCGATCGCCGCTCCTGCCGGGGGTTGCTCCAGCCGCGGCGGGTAAAGCGCAGCAGTTCGGCCTGGCCGATGTCGAGGACGTACTCCGGATCCCCGATTTCGTCGCGCACGGTTCGGTGCGCCAGCTGCTGTATGTCGCGCCGGATGATCTCGACGGCGCGCTGCACGTCGACCAGCCGGTCGGAACGCGCGCGCGTGCGTTCGTTGACGTCGACCATCTGGATGACGATCTGGCCGGACATCAACCCGACGACCGCGAAGACGCCAAGCGCCACCACCATCTCGAGCAGCGTGAGCCCCGCGACCGATCGTTGTCCCTGCCGGTACATGCGCATCAGTGCCGTCCGACGAACGCGGTGACGGCGTCGACCGGGCCGATCTCTTCGCCGTCCGCAACGGCGAACACGGTGTAGTCCACCCGGCGCAACCAGGGATGTGACGTCTGGCTGGCGGTTGCTACCACGGCCCACTCGCGTCCGCCGAGGGTGACCCGCCGCCGCGCCGAGCCGGACGGGAGCGGCACCGCTTCTTCGCCGGCGACGTGCCGGGCCAGTCGGGCGCGCTCGATCTCGTTCTCCGCCACCCAGCGCGCGAGGGTGCGACGCTCAAGCGAGTGCAGCTGGCCAATGGTGTCGCCGCTGCGCGTGTAGACCACCGTGGCCACCGTGGCGATCACGACCAGGGCCACCATCAGTTCGATCAGGGTGAATCCGCCGGCGCGTTTCACGGGGAGTCGTCGCCGGCGCGGGAAGCAACGGTTCGCTGGATGCCGTCGGACTGCACCAGCCACGGAGGCGAGTCCCAGGCCGGGAGGACCTCGATCGTGAATGGCGTTTGCTCGCCGCTCACGAATATCAGGATGTCCGGGGGCGCGGGGCCGGCGACGTGCGGTGGTCGTCCGGAGCCGGACGCCGAGGACCCGCCCGGCTCGGTGTGAGCGGAGAAGGAGATGCCGGGCGGCGCCTCCCGCGCCCGGAATGGACCGTCTTCGGGGCGTGTCCACTTGCCGCTGTCGAAGTCAAAGGAAGCGAAGTCGTACGTGGAGTCCGTGACGAAGAGGCCCCAGGCAGTATTGCGCGTCAAGGCCTCGGTGCGCGCGAGTTCCACCAGCGCGGCGAGGCGCACCGCCTCCGTCTGGAGGTCTCGCTCACGACCCGCACCCACGAAGTTGATGGCGACGACGCCCGCGAGGATGCCGATGATCGCCAGCACCACCAGCAACTCCAGGAGCGTGAAGCCGCGGGGTCGCAAGTCGGGGACTCCGGCAGGCATGCAGATCCCCGGCGAAGGGCGTCAGAGGTTGCGGTAATGGATGTCTGCGCCGCTCCCCTCTCCGCCGTCGACCCCATCGGCGCCGAGAGAATACAGCTCGAAACTCCGGTCGACGTTGACGTAGACGTAGGGGTTGCCCCACGGGTCCGCGGGGAGCTTCCTCGCGTAGCCGTCCGGGTTGTAGCTCCTCGCTTCCGGGAATCCGCCCGGCTTCGAGACGAGGGCTTCGAGCCCCTGATCCGTCGATGGATAGTACGCGTTGTCGAGACGGTAGAGGTCCAGGGTGGTCGCAATGCTGCGCAGGTCGCTCTCGACGGCCGTGCGGCGCGCCTGATCGCCCCGCCCCATGATGTTCGGCACGAACAGCGCGCCGATGATGCCGATGATGATCACGACCACCATGATCTCGATGAGCGTGAAACCACCGGTGCCTCTCGAAAGGGAATGCTGTCTTTCCGTATTCATGTCGTCACCCCACAAGCTGGTTCATGCTGAGAATGGGCAACAGGATTGCCAACACGATGATCATGACCAAAACGCCCATGAATAGCATCATCGTCGGCTCGAATAGTCGCACGAGCGTCGTGACCAGGCGCTCGAGCTCCTGCTGTTGATACTGCGCCACCTTGCGCAGCATGGTGTCGAGTTCGCCGCTCTGCTCACCGCTCGCGATCATGTGCAGGAACATGGGCGGGAAGTGCCCGGCCGACTCCAATGCGCCCCTGAGACTCGATCCCTCGCTGACGCGGGCCATCGCCCCTGCCAGCCGCTGTTTCATCCACTGGTTCGTCACCACCTCTCCCGCGATGCGCATCGCGTCCACCAGGGGTACGCCGCTCGACGTGAGGATCGACAGCGTACTCGCGTACCGGCTCGCGTTACCGCCCCGGACGATACGTCCCACGAGTGGCATGGCGAGCTTGCGGCTGTCCCAGGCGAGCCGTACGCGCGGCTGTGCCAGCAGCCGTCGGAGTCCGAAAAACAGGGCGCCGGCCGCGATCGCGACCAGCCAGAGCCAGGCGCGGAGAAACTCCGAGAGGCCGATCATCGCCCGGGTGAGCCAGGGCAACTCCTCGCCCATGTCGTCGAAGACGCGAACGATGTCCGGCACGACGTAGATCAGCAGCCCTCCGACGATGAGGAGCGCGAACGCCAGCAGCAGCACGGGGTAGAAGAGCGCCATCTCGACGTTGCGGCGGGACTCGAAGCGGCTCTCGGTGTAGTCGGCGAGGTTCTCGAGGACGACGTCCAGAAAACCCGACTGCTCGCCGGCCGCGACGGTCGAGCGGTACATGCCGGGGAACGTCCCGGGGAACTCTCCAAGTGCCACGGCCAGCGGGTAGCCCTCCCGCACGCGTGCGCGCACCGCCATGATCATGGCGCCCACGCGGCGTTTCTCGGTCTGCTGTGCCACCGCGTTCAGTGCCTCTTCGATGGGCAGGCCGGCAGCGACGAGAGTGGCCAACTGGCGGGTGAACAGCGCCAGTTCCAGGATCGTCATGCCCCGCCCGAAGGAGAACCCGATCCCGCCGTTGGCGCTCCGTTCGACCGTCTGGTCGACCGACAGCGGTGTCAGACCCTCCTCGCGTAGCGCCTGGCGTACCTGGCGACGGCTGTCGCCTTCACGTACGCCGCGCTTGCGGCGCCCGCGCTCATCGAGCGCGACAAATTCGAAGGCCGCCATCGGTTAGTGGCGTGTCCCGCCCCGGCGCGTCGCCGGCGTCATGCGTCCTCCGGTGCGGTCTGATCTTCGAGGGTCACCCGCAGTGCTTCCTGTACCGTCGTGACGCCCTCGCGAACCTTCGCGCGGCCGTCCTCGCGGATGCTCGGGAACCGGGCACGCGCGTACTCCGTCAGTGCCTGCTCGGAGGCCCGGTCGTGGATCAGTTCGCGCATGCCGTCGTCCACCACGACGAGTTCGTAGATGCCGGTCCGGCCCCGGTAGCCGGAATGCCCGCAGGCCTCGCAGCCGACGGCGCGGTAGATCGTGGGGCTGCCCCGTTCCCCCAGGAAGCGGCGTTCGAACGCGTCGGGCGCGGCCGAGGCCTTGCATTGCCCGCACAGCACCCGCACCAGCCGCTGGGCAAGCACACCGACCAGGCTCGAGGCCACCAGGAACGGCTCCACGCCCTGGTCGACGAGGCGCACCACCGCCCCGGTGGCGGTGTTGGTATGGAGGGTCGACATGACCAGGTGTCCGGTCAGGCTCGCCTGGATGGCGATCTCCGCGGTTTCGAGATCCCGTATCTCCCCGACCATCACGACATCCGGATCCTGGCGGAGAATCGCCCGCAACCCCCGTGCGAACGTCATGTCCGCCTTCTCGTTGACCTGGGTCTGGCCGATGCCGGTGAGGTTGTATTCGATCGGGTTCTCGATCGTGAGGATGTTCATGGTGCGCGTGCTGAGCTCCGTCAGCGACGCGTATAGCGTGGTCGTCTTGCCCGAGCCCGTGGGACCCGTGACCAGGAAGATGCCGTGCGGTCGATGCACCACGTCGCGCAGGCGGTCCAGAACTTCGTCGCGCATGCCGAGATTGGGTAGCGTCAGCCGGCCGGCCTGCTTGTCCAGGATGCGCAGGACGACGCGCTCGCCGTGTGCCGAGGGCAGCGTGGAGACACGGACATCCACCTCGCGGCCGCCGATGCGCAGCGCGATTCTGCCGTCCTGTGGCACCCGCTTTTCGGCGATGTCGAGCTTTGCCATCACCTTGATGCGAGAGACCAGAAGCGACGCCACGGCGCGTTTCGGACGCACCGCCTCGCGCAGGACGCCGTCCACGCGGAAACGGACTACCAGTTCGCGCTCGAACGTCTCGACGTGAACGTCCGAGGCGTCCTCCCGGATCGCTTCGGCCAACAGCGCGTTGATGAGCCGGATGATCGGCGCGTCGTCTTCCTGCTCGAGGAGGTCCTCCGTCTCCGGCACCGAGTCGGCGAGACGCGCAAGGTCGAGGTCGTCGTCCATGTCCTCGACCATCTGCCTGGCTTCCATCGCGTCACGCGCATAGATCTGCCCGAGCAACTCCTCGAAGCGGCTTTCGCCTACCACCTGAAGCGTCAGCCGTCGTCTGGCGAAGCGGCGGACCTCGGACAGCGTGGTGAGCGACGGCGTCTCGCGGCACACCACCGCGACGTGTCCGTCGGGTCGCGAGGCAGTGCCGTCCAGTGCGACGCCGAAGCGGCGGGCGAACGTGAACGGCAGCCGCTCGGTGGGAATCTCTTCGTCTGCGACGTAGTCAGCCATGAGTCCGGGTTCCAGCCTGCGGCGCGATCATAACAGGCAGGGGAATCCAGCGATGTTCGGGTTCGAAGGGCAGGAAGCGGTGCGTGCGAAAGGAATTGCGAATCGTTCTTATTTGCGTTATTTTGCTGAAGATTCGCCCACCGCCCCGAAATCCAAGGAAACGCATGAATCCGTCCCAGTTGTCCCGGTGGGACCGGAGCGTCGTGGCTCCGTGCCGCCGGCTTTGTCCCCCGCTACCCCTTGGCGCCTGGTTCGCGGCGCTGCTCGTTGCGACATCGGGGGCGTTGGCCGACACGGGCGCGACCGGGGATCGATCCGCCGTGCAACCCGAGGACGCGCCGTTCTACGACGAAATCACCATCGTCGGCAAGCGCGACGACCTGGACGGCCTCGTCGGGGCGGCACATGTGATCGGCCAGGACGTGTTGCAGCGGTTCGGTTATGCGGACATCCAGCGCATCGTCCGTCAGGCTCCCGGTGTCTCCGTACAGGTCGAAGACGGATACGGCCTGCGCCCGAACATCAGCATCCGAGGCGTGGCGAGCGAACGGAGCGGGCGCATCACGCTGCTGGAGGACAACGTCCTGATCGCCCCTGCACCCTACTCCGCACCCTCGGCCTACTACTTCCCGACCGCCGGACGCATGTACGCGTTCGAGATTCTCAAGGGGCCGTCGGCCATCGCCCAGGGCCCCTACACCATCGGGGGCGCCCTCAACATGATCTCCACGCCCATCCCCGCAACCGGCAGCGGGTCCTTCACGGCTTCTGCGGGGCAGGATGCGACGTGGCGCGCGCACGCGTCGTTCGGCGGCGAGACCGAGGCCGGGTTCGGGTTCCTGGTCGAGACCCACCAATGGTTCTCCGACGGCTTTCAGGACATCGATGGGAGCCGTCGCGACACGGGCCTGGCGGTGCGCGACTACATGCTGAAGCTGCGCTACGCGCCACGGGCCTCGCGCCACGGCCTGGAGCTGAAGCTCCAGGTCGCCGATCAGGACTCGGACCAGAGCTACCTCGGCCTCACGGACCGGGACTTCGCCGACGATGCGTTTCGCCGTTACGGACTGTCCGCGCTCGACCGGATCGAGACGGCGCACGACCAGGTCATCCTCCGCTACGAGTTCGCCTTGCGCGACGACGCCACACTGACCGCCACGGCATACGTCAACGAGCACGAGCGCGACTGGTTCAAGACCGAGGGGATCGACTTCTCGGGCAGCACCGACGCCTGGAGTTTCTCGCGCACGAGCTGGTTCAACGTCATCCGCGCCGTCAACCGGGGCGACGGCCTCGCCGGGCTCACGGGAGACGAGCTGCGTGCGATCCTGCACGGCGCGGACACCGCGCCCGGCAGCATCCAGTTGCGCTCCAACGCCCGGGAGTACCTCTCGCGCGGGGTGCAGTTCGGCTTCGAGTGGCAGGCGACGTTCGGGCTCACGCAACACTCCATCGAAGCCGGCGTGCGCCGGCACGAAGACGCAGAGGATCGGCTGCAGCGCAACAGCACCTGGCACCAGGAGGCTGGTGCGCTGGTGCTGGACGACTTCGGCGTTCCGGGCAACGCCGGCAACCGTATCCAGGAAGCCCGGGCCACGGCGTTCCACCTGCAGGACCGGATCGAGTTCGGCCGCTGGACCGTGTCTCCGGGGCTGCGCTACGAGGACATCGATCAGCGCCGGACGCGCTACGAGATCCGGCCTGGACGGACGCCCAATCCGGCATCCAGGACCCGGGACAACCTGCGCGACATGCGCGAGAACGTCACCCGGGTCTGGCTTCCGGGCCTGGGCGTGAGCTTCCGTCCGCGTGATGGGCTGCACGTCTTCGGCGGCGCCCACAAGGGCTTCACCGCCCCGAGCAACGCGCCCGGCGTCGACGAGGAAGAAGCTGTCAACTTCGAACTCGGCATGCGTTTCGCGGGTGTGGCGACCCGTTTCGAAGCGGCTGCCTTCCTGAGCGACTACGACAATCTGCTCGGCGAGTGCACCGCTTCTTCCGGCGCGGACTGCGACATCGGCACCGCCTTCAATGGCGACGCGGCGACGGTTCGCGGCGTCGAAATGCAATTCGGAACGGAACTCGTCCAAGGCCGGAGTTTCGCGGTTCCCTTCGATCTCGACATCACCTGGATCGACGCGCGGTTCGACTCGGACATCGCCGACACGGACTTCTTCGGGAACGTCGGCAAGGGGGATCCGATCCCCTACATCCCCGAGTGGCAGATGCATGCCACGATCGGCTGGCTGCGCGGACCGTTCGAAGCCTACGCGGGCATCCACTACGTGGACGAGGTCTGCGTGCGCGCGTCGTGCGGGGCCTTCGAAGAGACCGATGCGGCGCTGACGGTGGACGTGTCCGGAGCCTGGTCGGTCAGCGAGCGGATGACGCTGCTGGCCCGCGTGGAAAACCTGACCGATAGCCGGGATCTGCTCGGCCGGCATCCCTACGGAGCCCGCCCGAACAAGGGACGAACCGCGGCCCTGGGTGTGCGTATCGGGTTCTGAGTGCCCCAGCCCCGCTGTCCACCCGCCACACGGGGGAACCCGACCGGTCGGTTCACGGAGGGGGACGCTTGGCGATAGAATCCCGTGTGATGTACACGATTCGCGAGTCCCGGTGAGCTTGGTCGGGCAGGATATCCTCTCGGTCGACCAGTTCGAGCGCGCGGATATCGAGCGGATCTTCGATGTCGCCGATGCGATGGAGCCCTATGCCCGGCGTACGCGGATTACGCGGGTTCTCGAGGGCGCGATCCTCTCGAACATGTTCTTCGAGCCGAGCACGCGTACGCGCATCTCCTTCGGCTGCGCCTTCAACCTGCTCGGCGGTGAGGTGCGCGAGACCACGGAAATCCGGGAGACGTCGTTCGCCAAGGGCGAGTCGCTGCACGACACGGCGCGGGTACTCTCCGGCTACAGCGACGTGATCGTCATGCGGCACCCGGAATCGGGTTCCGTCGGCACCTTCGCCAAGGCCTCCCGGGTGCCCGTCATCAACGGCGGCGACGGGCCGAACGAGCATCCGAGCCAGGCGTTGCTGGATCTCTATACCGTGCGCAAGGAGATGCGCGGCCGCGGGTCCGGCATCGACAACCTGCGTATCGCGTTGGTGGGGGATCTGAAGTACGGGCGGGCCGTGCACTCGCTCTGCAAGCTGCTCGGCATGTTCCGGCGCATCACCTTCAACCTGGTATCGCCGCCGGGCCTCGAGGTGTCGCCGGAGATCGCGGCGGCGCTGCGTACGCGCGGCCATGTCGTGCAGGTGAGCCATGACCTCGAAGAAGGTATCCACCACGTGGACATCGTCTATGTGACACGTACCCAGGAAGAGCGCTTTCCCTCACAGGAGGAAGCGGACCGTTACCGAGGTCTGTTTCGCCTGAACCAGGAGATCTACACCGAGTACTGCGAGCCGAACACCGTCATCATGCATCCCCTGCCCCGGGATTCACGGTCCCAGGCACAGGAACTCGACGAGGACCTCAACGCCAACCCCAACCTCGCGATCTTTCGCCAGACCGACAACGGCGTGCTGGTCCGCATGGCGCTCTTCGCCATGGTGCTCGACGTGGTGGACCGCGTCGATGCCAATGCCCGGCCCGTCACCTGGTACACCGGCAAGCGCACGCCGCGCTGACGGCACGACCTGACCGGGCCGTTACAGTGCGGCGTCGAGTTCCGGAACGGCCGTGAAGAGATCCGCGACCAGGCCGTAGTCCGCCACCTGGAAGATCGGCGCGTCCGCGTCCTTGTTGATCGCGACGATCACCTTGGAGTCCTTCATGCCGGCCAGGTGCTGGATCGCACCGGAGATGCCCACGGCGATATACAACTCGGGCGCCACGATCTTGCCTGTCTGGCCGACCTGCATGTCGTTCGGCACGAAACCCGCATCGACCGCGGCCCGCGAGGCGCCCACCGCCGCGCCGAGCTTGTCGGCAACGCTTTCGAGCAGGTGAAAGTTCGCGCCGTTCTGCATGCCTCGGCCGCCGGAGATGACGATACGGGCGGCGGTGAGTTCGGGCCGCTCGGACTTCGCGATCTCCTCCCGGACGAAGGTGGAGAGCCCGGCGTCGTGTGCACTCCCGACCGCTTCGACGGAGGCGCTGCCGCCCTCCCCCGCGGCGGGGTCGAATCCCGTGCCGCGCACCGAGACGACTTTCTTCGCGTCATCCGATCGCACGGTCGCAATGCCGTTGCCGGCATAGACCGGGCGCTTGAAGGTGTCCGGTGCGTCCACCCCAATGATGTCCGAGATCATCGCGACGTCGAGCAGTGCGGCGACCCGCGGCAGGAAATTCTTCCCCGTCGTGGTGTGGGCAGCCAGGATATGTTCGTAATGCGTCCCCAGTTCGACCACCAGCAACGCCAGGTTTTCCGCGAGGTGGTGTTCGTACGCCGGGTCGTCCGCACACAGCACTCGGGAGACACCCGGCGCGGCAGCCGCGGCGTCCGCCACCGCCGCGCAGCCGCTGCCCGCCACCAGCACATCGATGTCGCCGCCGATCTCCTGGGCGGCGGCGAGCACGTTCAGGGTGACGGGACGGAGCGCCTGATTGTCGTGTTCCGCGACGACGAGAATGCCCATTATTCAATCACCTTGGCTTCAGTCTTGAGTTTTTCCACGAGCTCTTCGACGGACTCGACCAGGACACCCGCGGAGCGTCCGGGAGGGGCTTCCACGTTCAGCACCTCGAAGCGCGGAGCCACGTCGACGCCGAGCGCCGCCGGCGTCGTCACGTCCAGCGGCTTCTTGCGGGATTTCATGATGTTCGGCAGCGAGGCGTAGCGCGGCTCGTTCAGCCGCAGGTCGGTGGTGACGACGATCGGCAGCGTGAGGGACACGGTCTGCAGGCCCCCGTCGACCTCCCGCACGACCTGCGCGCGGCCGTCGGCGATGGTCAGTTCCGACGCGAACGTGCCCTGGGCGAGTCCGGTGAGCGCGGCGAACATCTGCCCCGTCTGACCGTTGTCGCCGTCGATGCTCTGCTTGCCGAAGATGACGATCTGCGGCGCTTCCTGATCGTAGATCGCCTGCAGGATCTTGGCGACGGCGAGCGGCTGCATCGCCTCGTCGGTCTCGACGAGGATGGCCCGGTCCGCCCCCAGCGCCAGGCACGTCCGGAGCTGCTCCTGACAGGCCTTGCCCCCCACGGATACGGCGATGACCTCTGCCGCGACGCCGGCCTCGACCAGCCGTACCGCCTCTTCGATGGCGATCTCGCAGAACGGGTTGACGGCCATCTTGACGTTGGTCAGATCGATGCCGGTGCCGTCCGGTTTCACGCGCACCTTGACGTTCGCGTCCACGACGCGCTTGACGGGAACCAGTACTTTCATGAACTCCTCAACCTTTCAAGGGGGGTCTCGTGGCGAGCGCGGTATTCTCGCCGTTTGCGGCAAACGCGACAAGCTTGGCGGCTTGCCGGACAGCGCCCGCTGCTATAATCCGAGGTTTCGCGTCTGCCGGAGTCCGCGTGGCCGACCAACAACGTGAGTCGATGGATTTCGATATCCTCGTGGTGGGCGGAGGCCCGGCGGGGCTGGCCGCGGCGATCCGTCTCGCACAGCTCGGAGAGGCGGCGGGCCGGGAAGTCTCGGTGTGTCTCGTGGAAAAGGGTTCCGAGATCGGCGCACACATCCTCTCCGGCGCCGTATTCGAGCCGCGCGCGCTCGACGAGCTGTTTCCCGATTGGGCCGAACGCGGCGCCCCGCTCGCGAACCCGGTGACCGAGGATCTCTTCTACTACCTCCCGAACGACACCAACCGGTTGAAGGCGCCGAAGTTCGCGCTGCCGAAGGACATGCGCAACGAAGGGAAGTACGCCCTTTCGCTCGGCAACCTGTGCCGCTGGCTGGGCGAGCAGGCGGAGAGCCTGGGCGTCAACGTGTTTCCGGGGTTTGCGGCAGCGGAAGTGCTGTACGCGGGAGATCGGGTCGTGGGCGTCGCCACCGGCGACATGGGCGTTTCGGCAGAAGGCGAACGCAAGCCCACCTGGCAGCCCGGATTCGAGCTGCGCGCCCGCCACACGCTCTTCGCCGAGGGCTGTCGCGGTCACCTGGGCAAGGAACTGATCGCCCGCTACGGCCTCGCAACCGGAACGCAGCACTACGGCATCGGCCTCAAGGAATTGTGGGATGTCGACCCGGAGCATCATGTGCCCGGCCGGGTGGTGCACAGCCTCGGCTGGCCGCTCGGTCACACGGCCATCGGCGGTACGGGCGGCGGCGCCTTTCTCTACCACCTCGAAAACAACCAGATTGCCGTCGGCCTCATCGTGGACCTGGCCTACCGGAACCCCCACCTGAGTCCCTTCGACGAATTCCAGCGCTACAAGCACCACCCGCTGATTGCTGACGTACTCGAGGGCGGCGCCCGGGTCGCCTACGGTGCCCGCGCGGTCATCAAGGGCGGTCTGCAGGCACTGCCGAGGACCACCTTTCCCGGCGGCATGCTGATCGGCGATGACGCCGGATTTCTGAATCAGCTCAAGGTCAAGGGCTCCCACACGGCGATGAAGTCGGGGATGCTGGCGGCCGAGACGGTCTTCGACGCGCTCGGCCAGGGCGATGCCCCGGAAGCGGCGGACTTCGAGGAGCGCTTCAGAAGTTCATGGCTGTTCGAGGAACTGCACCGTTCGCGCAACGTCGCGCCCGTGGTGCATCGGCTCGGCACGTTCCCGGGCGCGATGTATGCGTGGGTCGACCAGAGGATCGCCCGTGGGCGCTTCGCTTACACCTTCCAGGATCCGCAGCCCGATCACGCGCAACTCAGGCCCGCCAGCGAAGCCAGACGCATCGACTACCCGAAGCCCGACGGCGTCCTCTCCTTCGACAAGCTCTCTTCGGTCTTCCTGTCGAACACCAACCACGAGGAAGACCAGCCCTGCCACCTCACGCTCAAGGATGCGGAGGTGCCGATCCGCGACAACCTGCCGATGTTCGACGAGCCGGCGCAGCGCTACTGTCCCGCAGGTGTCTACGAGGTGGTGGAACAGGACGGCGCGCCGCGCTTCCAGATCAACGCGCAGAACTGTGTCCACTGCAAGACCTGCGACATCAAGGACCCGGCCCAGAACATCCACTGGGTCGTGCCCGAGGGTACCGGGGGTCCGAACTACCCGAACATGTAGGTGTCAGCTAGTCTGGCCAGGGCGAGGTGTTGTCCGGATACCAGGACACGTCCAGGAGGCGCAGGCAGATGGGGATGTTCGCCAGCAGCAGGTAGGTCAACGAGCTGGCGAGCCACAGCATCGGCGATGTCGCCGGTACCGTAGGCCGCCATCACGGGGACGGAGACCTTGCGGGAGTGGTCGTGCGTCGCCGCGGCGTCGGCCGGCATGGCAGGCAGCTCGGTGATCCAGGGGCGGGATCGCGACATCAGTCGAGGGGGCCCAGCACGAACTTCGCGCCGGCGCTCCAGACTTCCAGTCGGTCCGCCGCCGGTGCTCCGAGGTCGACCAGTCGATAGAAGACACTGCGCGTGATGCGGGCCCGGAGGCCGTTGCGCACGGTGATGTAGGGTCGCGGCTCGCCGGCACACACGCGGACTTCGATGGGGTGGTTGGCATCGGCCAGCACGTGGTCACCCACGTTCGTCGTGAAGATCAGGCGCCGAACTCGTCCCTCTCCGTCCGGCTCCATGTCGACGGCCAGGAACGGCACGTCTTCCACCGCGATGCGGAGTTTCTCGGCCGGCGTCACCAGGCAGTAGCCGTCCTCGTCGAGACGCAGAATGGTCGAGAAGAGTGTCACCAGGCGCTGCCGCTTGATCTCGCTGCCTTCGTGGAACCAGCGCCCGTCGGCTGCGATACGGATGTCGATGTCGCCGACGCGGTCGGGGCGCCAGGCGTGCACCGGCGGCAGCTTGCGGTCCTCGACCGCGGCCAGCAGGTTCTCGAACGGGCTCGTCACGGTCTGGAGCCGCGCGTCGCGGGCGAGCCGCCGTCGCGGTCAGCCGCCGATGAACTTCATCACGGTGACCTCGCCCGTGAAGACCGACTGCTTGTCGGCAAGGGCCCGGGTCAGGACACTCTGCAAGCGCACGAGCGCGAGGTGTTCCGGGGCTTCGAGGAGGTCGCGGATGTCGTGGTGGTTGGCGTTGGACAGGCAGCCGTACAGGAGCCCGTTCGACGACAGTCGCAAACGGGTGCAGGAACTGCAGAAAGGTTCGCTCTCGTTGGCGATGATGCCGAAGTGGCCGCGCCCCGGCACCCGGTAGCGCACGGACGTGGAATCGTATGGCGCGTCGGTACGCGTGAACTCGTAGCTGTCGCCGATGGCTCCGAGGATGTCGTCCATGCCGATGAAGTCGCGCTGGTACCGGGCGTCGTGCCGGAGGTGGCCCATGTTCATCAGTTCGATGTAACGCAGTTCGATGCCCCGGTCGAGGCAGTACTCGAGCATCGGCACGATCTGATCGGCGTTGGCCGTGCGCATGGGCACCATGTTGACCTTGACCTTGAGCCCCCCCTCGAGCATCGCGTCGATGCC
This sequence comes from Candidatus Azotimanducaceae bacterium, assembly GCA_965206615.1. Lineage (GTDB taxonomy): Bacteria > Pseudomonadota > Gammaproteobacteria > Pseudomonadales > Azotimanducaceae > VXNE01. The sequence goes on along the minus strand of CBDBKI010000005.1, from coordinate 3,026,685 downwards.
TGCCAGCACGGTCGCAAGGTCCCCGGAGCGGGCGATGTGTCGGAAGCGGTCGGGGTCGAGGGTGTCGAGACTCACGTTGATGCGCTGCAGCCCCGAGTCCGCGATCAGGGCTGCCTTGCGGGTCAGGAACTGGCCGTTCGTCGTGACCGCGACATCGGCGAGCGGTAACGACATGACGGCCGGCAGGAATTCGTCGAACTTGGGCGAGAGCAGCGGCTCGCCGCCGGTGATGCGCAGTTTCTCCACACCCGCGGCCGCGATGAGGAGCCGCACGGCGTCGATGAGTGCGGTGCTGGACAATTCGCGATCGGCCGCCTGCAGCCGCTTGCCGTCCGGTACGCAGTAGGTACAGGCGTAGTTGCAGGCGGCGGTCAGGCTCACCCGGAGGTTGCGGAAACGGCGCCCCTGGGCGTCAACGATCATCTCGGCTCCGAAATGCGGCTCGCGTGTCCGGCAGGCATGGCCCGGACGACCCCATCATGATACCCCTCCGGCGCCTTGCGGGCATTCCGTCCGAAAGCGCTCGCGAACGGGGGCTGCCGGGCCCGGAGCGCCAACATCTCCGAGGCTTATGCACCGGCCGCCCGTTGGATGCCCTGGAGGAACACACGGAAGCTGTGGGATGTGTTCCCCGTCAAGGAGAGCTGCGGCCCCTCGTTCCACCGCTTCGAGGTCCCCGAAGTACCAGCTCTCGAGCTCGCGGCATGCGATCCTGACGACTGCGTGGGGTTGTCTGGAATCGCGGCACTTCCGGACCAGATCTCGCTTGAGCACGGCGCAATCGGAGGCGTCTTGGGCGCGCGCCACCCGCGCAACCGACGAACGACGTTCTTGTCGAGGTCCTGCTTACCCTCGAAGACGATGTACGTGACGGTCGTCACATGCGGGACAACCCGCGGGAGAAGACCCTTCAGCATTTCCCGGACCGACGGTTCCTCCAGAAAGAAGACCAGACTCATCCGTTCGGACCAATCCCCGAGAAGAACCCTTGCTTCCAGAGGTAGCCCATCTGGTCGCCGTCCTGCATGTAGGCTCGGACTTGCTCATCCTCGCTGGCCCGTCTGATCCGTGTAAAACCGGCGACCTTCTGCAGCCAGAACACCTCGGACAACTCGGTCGCGTTCAGGAAGTCGGGGGAATGCGTGGACACGAAGACCTGGCCGCCCTGGTTCGCGTATGCCCGAAACTCTTCGGCCAACTCCCACAGCAGCGTCGGATAGAGTTGGTTCTCGGGTTCTTCCACGCAGAGTAGCGGGTGGGGCTCGGGATCGTATAACAGCGTCAGGTATGCGAGCATCTTGATCGTTCCGTCCGAGACGTGACGGGCGAGAAACGGATCCTCGAACGCACCGTCCTGAAACCGCAACAGGATGCGTCCTTCCTCGGTCTGTCTGGATTCGACTTGAGAGATGCCGGGAACCCGGGCCTTGAGTTTCTCGACAATCCCGGCGAAGACCTTTGGATGATTGTCGTGCAGGTACTCGATGACCAGCGACAGGTTCTCTCCTTCCCGCGACAGGTGTTCGGCGTAACCGGACTCCTGTTCGGGGCGAGCCCTGCTGATGTGGAGATCCGAGACATGCCAACGCTCGATCAGATCGCCGAGCGCCACCACGGCGGGAAAGCGTTCGAATTGCGACAGGCCCTTGATGGCAAGCAAGTCCGGCGACTTCAGGGTCTGCTCGTCGCGCTGCAATTGTGTCACGTCTTCAACCACCTCGGCTTCATTCGTCACCGCGAAACCGTGGCCCCGGCTGAAGTCCAGGAAGTGCCAGGGTTTGCCGCGGCGGTACCTTCGGTATCGCAATACTTCGCGGTCGACGATGGGTCTGTGCCCATCTTCTCCAATCTCTACAAGATAGGTGATGAGCGGCTTCCCTGGCTCCAACCGATAGGCGATCTCGATTGCGATCGGTCCGCTGGAGTTCCGGCTCCGGACTTCGCGGAATCCCCTGCTGCCCCCCGAGCTTTGCCAGGGCGCTCCGGACGTTGGTGTTCATTGCGTCTCGGAGGAAACCAAAAACGGAGAAGAGGGTGGACTTGCCGGTGCCGTTCGCGCCGACAAACACGGCGAGATGCGGGATGTCTCGCATTTCCACGTTCTGGAACGCGCGGAAGTTCTTGATCCGTATACGTTCTATGTGCATTTTCAGGTGTAGGCTTGCGGAGAGGATAGAGGCTGCCGACACCGCCCGAATACCATCATACCGCATGTCCGCCGCGCGCCCGGGCGTTCAGCCTGTCGCGCAGTCTGGCGCCGAAGCCCCGCGCCCAGAACACCCGGTTGGAACCCTTCAGCAGCACGATGTCGCCCGCAGTGAGAGCGTTCACGACCGTGTCGACGTCGACATCGTCCGGCGCGGGGACGAATCCCAGGCGTTGACCTTCGGGAAGGCGTACATGCAGCGCCTTCATCCCCGGACCCACGCACAGGACCCGGTCGATACCCGCGCACGACGACGCGAGGTCCGCGTGCAGGCGTTCGGCGCCCTCGCCGAGTTCCAGCATTTCGCCGAGCAGTGCAACGGTTCGTCCGCCGCCGGGACGTTCCGCCGCAAGCGTACGGAGCGCCGCCGACATGCTCGCTGGATTGGCGTTGTAGCTGTCGTCGATGAGGGTGACGTTGCCCGCCAGAATCCGGTTGCCGCGTCCGGCCGGGACCGCGTCCCGGCGAATGCGCGCAACGCGTTGCGGTTCCTCGCCCAGTGCCACGAGGGCCGCGGTGGCCGCTGCCAGGGACATGGCCCGGTGGACGCCGCCCCCCGGAACCTCGGCCGCAAACGTCCCGGAGGGCGTGGCGAAGACCGCGCTGGTGCCGTCGAAAGCGGTCATGCGCACGTCGGAACGGGGACCTTCCCCGAACGTCAGCACGGGCATCGACGCGTCGATGCCGCTGCGGTCGAGCGTGTCGAGACAGACCAGCGTGCCGCCGGGTTCGAGACCGTCGGCGATGGACAGTTTCTCGCGGCGGAGCGCCTCGATGCCGTCGAAGAACGCAATGTGGGCCGGATGCACGTTCAGCACCACGGCGACATCGGGACGGGCGAGCCGCGCGAGCGGTGCGATCTCGCCCGGGTGGTTCGTCCCGATCTCGTAGACCGCGAAGCCCGCATCCGCCGGCGTGCGGGCGAGCGACAGCGGCAGCCCCAGATGGTTGTTCAGGCTGCCGGGTGTCGCGAAGGCCTCCAGGGCTTCGGCAAGGAACGTCTTGAGGGTTGTCTTGCCGCTGCTGCCGGTGACGGCCGCCACTCGGGCCGCCGTACGGGCGCGCGCGGCGCGGCCGAGCGCCCAAAGCGCGTCCAGCGTGTCGTCGACCAGCAGGCGAGGTTGTGGGTGCCCGGTTTCCCGGTGGACCAGCGCGCCGACCGCGCCGGCGGCGAACGCGGCATCGAGATAGTCATGGCCGTCGCGCGTCGAGCGTTGCGCCACCTCGAAGCGGGGTCCCGGATCGCCCGGGAGCGCGACGAAGAGGTCGCCGGGAGAGAGCCGGCGCGAGTCGATGTCGATCCCATGGACATCCGGACCGTCAAGCGCCGCCATGCCGAGGGCCTCGCACAGCTCCGGCCACGCCCACAGGATGTCGTTCTGCATGACGTCGATGTTAGCGCGCGAACTTCGTTCGCGTTGCGCGTTTTGCTGACGCGAAGCTCGTGGGCAACGCATGTCGGCGCCCTGTTCAACATGCGCGGGATCGCCAAAGTCCGAACCTGGCGCACGGCCAGGCGACCCGGGGCCGGAGTCCCGGCTGTCAGGGCGGTGTGCGGCGGGTGCGAGGTTGCGACCCGGCAGCCTACCCCGGACAATGGCGGCTCCAGTTCCATCTCCACGGTGTCTCATGTCCGTACAACAGAACATGCGCGGATTCTTCGCGGGAGTCTCCCGTGCCTTCGCATTCATGCGCGTGGCGCTCGCCAACCTGTTGGTCGGCCTGTTGCTGCTGGCGCTCGTGGCCGTCGTCGTCGGCGGCGGCCAGGGCGTCGACGTGCCCGATGGCGGCGCCCTCGTCGTCGCGCCGCAGGGCGCGATCGTCGAACAGACGAGCCCCATGGGCCCATTGCCGGCACTCCTTGGGGCCAACACCGGTGCCCAGGTCGCCGCGGCGGACATCCTGCAAGCCATCGAACGGGCCACGACCGACGATCGGGTTGCCCTCCTCGCCCTCGACCTCAGCGACCTTGCGTATGCGAGCACCGCCCACATGGAGTCCATCGGGGCCGCGATTCGCGCGTTTCGCGACACGGGCAGGAGGGTGGTCGCCTCGAGCGACTATTTCACGCAGGGGCAGTACTACCTCGCGAGCTTCGCCGACGAGGTGTACATGCATCCCCTGGGCCAGGTTCTCCTCACCGGCTACGGGGCGTACCGGGACTACTACGGGGGCCTGCTCGACACGTTGCAGGTCAAGGTGCATGTCTTCCGGGTGGGCACCTACAAGGCCGCCGTCGAGCCCTACACTCGGGCCGACATGTCGCCGGCCGCGCGCGAGGCGAATCGCGTGCTGGTCACGGACCTGTGGGACAGCTACGTCACCGGTATTGCCGAGAACCGTGGCATGGAGCCCGACGCGGTGCGTCGCTACGCGGACGAGTACGACACGTTGCTCACCGAGGCCGGCGGCGATACAGGCCGTGTGGCCCTCGAGCATGGCCTGGTGGACGAACTGCTCACCGCGGAGGCGCTCGAAGACCGGCTCATCGCCGAAGCCGGTTCGGACGACGACGGCGATCTCCTGCGCACCGGCTTCAGGAACTACCTGGCCGAGGCGAGCCTGCAGACGCCGGCCTTCGGCGACCGCATTGCCGTCATCGTCGCGGACGGTCCCATCCTGATGGGGGATCAGCCGCGTGGCAGCGTGGGTTCGGCATCGACCGGGGCCCTGATTCGGCGGGCGCGCGAGAACGACGACGTCAAGGCCATCGTGCTGCGGGTGGATTCTCCCGGAGGCAGCGCCTTCGCATCCGAAGTGATCCGCCAGGAACTCGAACTCGCACAGGCTGCCGGCAAGCCGGTGGTGGCGTCGATGGCGGGGGTGGCGGCTTCCGGCGGATACTGGATTTCCGCCACCGCGGATGAGATCTGGGCTTCGCCCACGACCATCACGGGATCCATCGGCGTGTTCTCGATCGTGCCGTCGTTTGAAGATAGCCTCTCTTCGGTCGGCGTGACGCGCGACGGCGTCGGCAGTAGCGCCCTGACCGGCGCCTTCGATTTCTTTTCGGGCGTGAACGAACGCATGGGCAGCATCCTGCAAGCCACGGTAGAGCACACCTACGGTCGGTTCCTGAATCTCGTGGCGCGGGGCCGGGACATGTCGGTCGAGGATGTGGATGCCATCGCCCAGGGCCGCGTGTGGACCGGGCGCAAGGCACTCGAACTCGGGCTCGTGGACGGGCTCGGGGACCTCGACCGGGCCGTCGAGGCGGCCGCTGCGCTGGCCGAACTCGAGGACTACGAAGTGGAGGTCGTGGAGAAGGCCCTGTCCCCCGGCGAAGAGTTGCTGATGCGCTTCGCGGACGATCTCGGGTTCACCGAAACCGCCATGACCCCTTGGGTCGAGCGCGTCGTCTCGGGCATGGAGGATCTGCGCGCCCTGAACGACCCGGGCCATGTGTACGCCATCTGCGAGAACTGTTCGGGTCTTTGAACCCGCCCGATCTGGCTCGTATGGATTCGCGGGTAACTCGGGACGGGACAAGCCCGTCCCCTATTGCCGGGGCGAGAACTCCTAGAACAGTCTCAGTCGCGTCCGCCCGGCGGGGGGCTTGGAGGTGCGCGCCTTGCGGCGTCGTCGCATCCGCTGATGCAGTTCGCGGCGCTTCACCGCGAGCCACTGGTCGCGCGTGGCGTTGGGGTCGCGGTTGCGCGAGGCTTCTTCGCGCTGATAGCGGCGGAAGTCCTCGAATGCGTCGATCTCGGGCTTCAGCTCCTTGACGATGAGCTCGATCATGATGGCATCGTCGATGTAGCCAAGCACGGGCACGCTGTCGTGGATGAGGTCTTCCGGATCGGCGAAGTACGCCAGCGCCGCGAGCACGTTCTTGCGTTCGGGCGCCGGGAGGTCCCAGTCGGCGTCCCGCACCATGTCGACCAGGCTGGCGACCCGGCCGATCCGCTGGGCGACGAAATTGGGTACGTTGCCGCCCTGCACGACTTCGACCATCGCTTCCGCTCGCCCGATGACATCCTCTTGAGAGACGCGTTCGGCGCTCTCCTCAGCCTTCTTCATCGCGGAACGAAAGTACTCAAGGTCCTTGGCCTCAAGATCGAAGGTGATGCGTAGCGACATCTCGCCCTCCTGTGCCGATGTGGCGGCGACTATACACCATCAGTTCGCGAGCAACGGCAACGCGTCGCGCAGCACGCCGTGCAGCGCGCTCTGCTCCAGAACGCCGCGCAGACGCTCTGCACCCGGTCCTCTCGCATAGGCGGGGACGTCCTCTCCGGCGTGCGTTTCCGATGCCAGCGGCCACGTCGCGGGCTGACGGAATTCGGGCGACCGCGGGTCCTCCTCTTCGGATTTCACCGAGCGGAAGCCCGGTCCGTTGGCATAGCTGAGCGTCGTGTAGGGCCGCTGCAGGGCGTCGCGCAGCGGCACGCCCCCGATCACCGCATGCCCGAGGATCGGGTTGCCCCGGTCGGAGTAGCCGCTGATCGTCAGCGTGTGGCTGTGATCCGCGGTGACGAGGATCAGCGTGGTTGCCGGGTCCGACGAGTCCACCGCGGTCTGCACGGCGGCCGCGAACGCGATCGTGTCCACCAGCGCCCGGTATGCGTTGCCGGCGTGATGCGCGTGGTCGATGCGACCGCCCTCCACGATCAGGAAGTACCCCCGCGGGCCGTGCGACAGCCGCTCGAGAGCTGTCCGCGTCATCTCCGCAAGGGAGGGTTCGCCGGCGGTGTCGTCGCTCCGGTCGGCCTCGAAGGCCATATGCGAATGGGCGAACAGTCCGAGCAGTTGACCGTCCGGGCCGGTGGCCTGCAACTGCGCGTCCTTCCACACGTACTGTCGCCCGGCGGCGCCGGCCAGCCACTCGTTCACGAGGGATCGCCCGTCGCGCCGCAACCCGGTCCGCTGCTCGTCCTCCGGGTCGTTGGCCGATGCGGGCAGGAACATGCCCCGGCCGCCGCCGAGGACCACGTCGACGCCATCGCCATGGGAGAACTCCACGAGCTGACGGGCAATGTCCTTGCAGGCGTCTCCGTGATCGGCGGGCAGTTCCCCGTCGTTCTCCCAGTTTCGGTCGGCGGCATGGGCATACCCGGCAGCCGGGGTCGCGTGGGTGATGCGCGCCGTCGAGACGACGCCGGTCAGCATGCCGGCGTCCTCGGCTTCCTCGAGCAGGGTCGGCAGGGAGGCTGTATCCGTACCCGCGCAGTCGCCGCGCGCGAGTTGCGGGCCGACGCTCAGGACACCCCGGCGCGTCTTGACGCCGGTGACGATCGCGGACATCGTGCCCGCCGAGTCTGGAACCTGGGCGTCGGTGTTGTAGGTCTTGACGAGGGCCACGTTCTCGAAGCGCTCGAAGGACAGCGTGTTCTCCTCGCCGGTCTCGCCGCGCTGCTGGCCCTCCAGGATGCGCGCCGCCGTCACCGTCGAAAGCCCCATCCCGTCCCCGATGAACAGGATCACATTGCGGGGCGCCGCATCGGCCGCCGTGCCGAAGGCGGCCGCGAGCGCGGCGCCGCCGAGGACCGTGCCCAGGGCCCTCATCGTACTGCCTCGCGCATGGTGACGAACTCCTCTGCGGCGGTCGGATGGATGCCGACGGTACGGTCGAAATCCGCCTTGGTGGCGCCCGCGTTGATCGCGACGGAAAGTCCCTGCACGATCTCGCCGGCTTCCGGCCCGACCATGTGTGCCGCGACCACGCGGTCGCTGTCGCCGTCCACCAGGAGCTTCATGAGCGTGCGCTCGGAACGTCCGGTGAGCGTGTGCTTCATCGGTCGGAACGCGGACTCGAACACCTTGAGGGCCGGGAAACGCGCCCGGGCCTGTTCCTCGGTCGGCCCGACGGTGCCGATGTTCGGCTGGCAGAAGACGGCCGTCGCGATGCTCCCGTAGTCGACCGTACGTGCCTCGCCGGCGAAGAGATTGTAGGCCACGCACATGCCTTCGGCAATCGCCACGGGTGTGAGCTGCACGCCCCCGATCACGTCGCCGAGGGCAAGGACATGGGGCACGTTGGTGCGATAGCCGGTGTCCACCGGGACCGCGCCGGCCTCCGTGCGGGCGACGCCGGCCGTCTCGAGGCCGAGTCCCTCCGTATTCGGCGCCCGTCCCGTGGCCTGCATCACGAGGTCGGCCTCGATCCTCGTACCCGCCTCGGTATGGACGACGAACGTCTCGCCGTGGCGTTCGATCCGTGCGACCTGCGTGTCGAAGCGCAGGTCGATGTGCTTCTGGCGCAGTTCATCGGCGACGAAGCTGCGGATGCCCTCGTCGAAACCGCGCAGGAACAGCGGTCCGCGGTAGAGCAGTGTCGTCCGTGCGCCGAGTCCCTGGAAGATGCCGGCGAACTCGACCGCGATGTAGCCGCCGCCGACGATGACCACCCGCTCCGGAAACCGGTCCAGGTAGAAGGCCTCGTTGGAGGTGATGGCGTGTTCGGCCCCGGGAAAGGACGGTGCGCCCGGCCAGCTTCCGGTGGCGATCAGCAGGTGCTCCGCGGTCACCGTCTCGCCGTTCACGGCCACGCTGTGCGGTCCGGTCAGCACGGCACGCGCGTCGATGACCTCGGCGCCGGCCCCCTCGAGGAGGTTGCGGTAGACGCCGTTCAGACGCTCGATCTCGCGCGTCTTGTTGTCGCGCAGCGCCGGCCAGTCGAACGCCGGACGGGATGCCGTCCAGCCGTAGGCGGCGCCGTCCTCGAAATCCTCCGCAAAGTGGGAGCCGTAGACGAACAGCTTCTTCGGCACGCAGCCGACGTTGACGCAGGTACCGCCGAGGTAGCGTTCTTCCGCGACCGCGACGCGTGCGCCGAGGGCGGCCGACATGCGCGCGGCCCGGGTGCCGCCGGAGCCGGCGCCGATGACGAACAGATCGTAGTCCAAGTGCCTGGCCTTCTGGTGTGGAACGGGTGGTATCAGATAGTGGATGGGGTGCCGGAAGCGCCGGGAACACGACCCGCCGGGCCCTGCCCGGGTGAACGCTCTCGCGGCACCCCGCCGTGCGAGGAGTATTGCAAACGGAGGGGTAAACCGCGAACCTTCGTCCCGCCGAGGCTCCGCAACCGTGACGCGACACCAGGAGCAGCCATGAATCTCACCGTGTTCGGAGCCGGTTATGTCGGGCTCGTCACTGGCGCGTGTTTTGCCGAGCGGGGCAACCGCGTGGTCTGCGTGGACGTCGACGCGGGCCGGATCGCCGATCTCGAACGCGGCGTGGTACCGATCCACGAGCCGGGACTCGCCGAACTCCTGGCGAACGGCCGCCGCACGGGCCGCCTGAGCTTCACGACGGACCCGGTAGCCGGGGTCGGGCACGGGGACATCCTCTTCATCGCCGTGGGCACGCCGCCCGAGGAGGACGGCTCGGCCGACGTCGGTCACGTCCTCGGCGCCGCCGTGACCATCGGGCGGCATATGGACACCGCGAAGATCGTCGTCGACAAGTCCACGGTTCCCGTGGGTACGGGAGACCAGGTGCGCGAACGCATCGCCGGGATGCTGGGCGAACGCGGCGTGTCCGTGGACTTCGATGTCGTCTCGAACCCCGAGTTTCTCAAGGAAGGCGCTGCCGTCGCCGACTTCATGAAGCCGGATCGCGTGATCATCGGCAGCGACAGCCCGGAGGCCGCGACGACTCTCGAGCTTCTCTACGCGCCGTTCAGCCGGAATCGCAACAAGGTCGTGCACATGGACCTGCGCTCGGCGGAGCTCACGAAGTACGCTGCCAACGCGATGCTCGCGACCCGGATCAGCCTCATGAACGAGGTCGCCAACCTGGCCGAGCGCCTCGATGCGGACATCGAGGCAGTGCGACGCGGCATCGGGTCCGATCCGCGTATCGGATCGAGCTTCATCTACCCCGGCGTCGGCTATGGCGGATCGTGCTTTCCGAAGGATATCCGCGCCCTCATTCGTACCGCGGAGAGCGTCGGCTGCGACGTGGAGATACTGCGCGGGGTGGAGGCCGTGAACGCGCGTCAGAAGGTACGGCTGTTCGACAAGATGCAGGCATACTTCGACGGCGACCTGACCGGCCGCACCCTCGCCTTCTGGGGGCTTGCCTTCAAGCCCAACACCGACGACATGCGCGAGGCTCCAAGCCGCGTCCTGATGGAGCGGCTCTGGGAGGCCGGGGCCTGCGTGCGTGCGTACGACCCGGCCGCCCGCGACTCGGCGCGCAGGATGTACGGGGATCGGGCAGATCTCGTCCTGTGCGACAGCCGTGACGCGGCCCTCGAGGGGGCCGACGCGCTGGCGGTGGTCACCGAGTGGCCGGAGTTCTGGAGTCCGGACTTCGCGACGATCAAGCGGTGCCTGCGGACGCCTGCGATCTTCGACGGTCGGAACCTCTACGACCCTGCCCTGCTCCGGGAAATGGGCTTCGACCACTTCCCGATCGGCAGGTCCGTCGGCTGACCGCGTCGGTCTTGAGAGCATGAAAGCGCCCCAAAGCCGGTCCGCCGCTTCGCTGCCGCTACGCGCCGGTGCGCCCCCGGCCCAGCCCTGCCGACCTTTCATGAACCAATCGCCGTCGGTCGCTACGCTCCCTTGCTCACAAGTTCAATGGCTTACGCCAATGAACTTGGCGGCACATCTTAAGTGCCGCACGGGAAGCTCTGATAAATCAGAGCTTCCTTGGGCGCTTGTTCCATGGCAGCGAAGCCCGGCGGCATTCAACTGGCCTTTCTTGCGCGTGGCGGGCGGCAAGGGGCTGAAGACGCCGGTGCATCTCGCGTTCTCGTACGACGAGGAGGTCGGCTGCCTCGGCGCGGGGCGGCTGATCGAGGATCTGGCATCCGGCCCGGTCGTGCGTGGTGGGCGAGCCAACGCTGATGAAGCCCATCGTCGCGCACAAGGGCAAGAGGAGCTATCGCTGCACGGTACGCGGGCTCGCCTCGCATTCGGCCTATGCGCCGAACGGGGTCAACGCCGTCGAGGCGGCGGCCGAAGCGGTCGTAGGTTGACTCTATGTTTTCGCGGCTAGGAAGGGAGATGGGCCCTGGCAAAGGCACAAGGTACGGGGTTCCTTCCGGCGTCACCGCCACCAGATCGTTGGGATTGTCGACCAAAACCGCCTATTGGGTCGGACAGCTTGCGGAAGGGTTGAAGTCGACCACGTTCGCGTTGTTCCTGCTGTTCTATTTCAACCAGGTGCTCGGTCTTTCCGGCTCGTTGTGCGCGATTGCGTTGATGATGGCCACCGCCATCGACGCGATCACCGACCCCCTGATGGGTTCCGTGTCCGACGGCTGGCGTTCGCGTTGGGGCCGTCGGCATCCGTTCATGTATGCGTCCGCGATACCGCTGCCGATATTCTTCTATGCGCTGTTCGCTCCGCCCGTCGACTCCGAAATGGGACTGTTTGCCTGGTTGCTGTGTTTCAGCGTGCTCGCGCGCATCGCCATGACCTTGTACTCGGTGCCGCACATGGCGCTGGGTGTGGAGATGACCAGCGACTACCAGGAGCGCACCGTCATCGTCGCCGGACGCTCGGTGTTCGGGATCATCGGGACACTGCTGGTCTACACTTTTGGCTTTGGCATGTTCTTTGGGGCGAGCGACGCCTATGAGAACGGCCGGCTCAACCCGGTAGCCTATCCGCCCTTTGCACTTGTGATTGCGTTCCTCATGGTGGCCTCGATCGTTGGTTCGGCGTTGGGGACGCATCACCTGATCCCCTCGCTACTGCAACCAACCAACCCGCAGCACGGGCCCTTGAAGCAGGTTGTGCTCGATATGCTAGAGGCACTGAAGAGCGTCTCGTTTCGATGGCTGGTGATCGGCTTCGTCATCATTGCGGCGCCGGTCGGCGTCGGTGAAGCGTTGGCGCTGTACATGTATACGTTCTTCTGGGAAGTCGCGGCCGGACGCATGATCTACATTTTCGCACTGATCCCCATTGGAACGGTCATCGGCTACATGTTCGCCCCGCTGCTGGGCCGTTACCTGGAAAAGCGCGAGTTGCTGATCCTCGGTGCGCTGGGTTGGGTCGTTTTTGCCGTCGCGCCCGTCTGCCTGCACTACATCGGCCTTTTCCCGGCGCCCGCGACCATGGATGTCGTCGTCGCGCTGGCGTTTTGCAGCTTCATGTCGGGTCTGCTGGTCTCGCAGGTGACTATCGCCGTGGGGTCGATGCTCGGCGACGTTGCCGACGAGCAGGAGTTGTCGACCGGCAAACGCCAGGAGGGCGTCTTCTACGGCGCCTACGCGTTCGTGATCAAGGCCACGGCCGGTATCGGCGGCGCCGTCGCGGGATTCGCACTGGACCTGATCAACTGGCCGAAAGGCGAGGCTGTCAGGGCGGCCGACATACCTCCGGACACGTTGTTCCTGCTTGCGATGATCGCCGGACCGGGGCTTGCGCTCGGATACATCCCCGCGATCTGGTGTTTCAGCCACTATCGACTCGACCGTCACAAACACCATTCCATCGTGACAGCGCTCGACGCGCGCCACTCAAAGATCATGTCCGTGACCAATCGCGGCAAGTAGATCGTTCGCCTGCCGGCCTTCGATTTCACCGGCCCGATGATCCGGTCTTGTCAGCCCGCTGCCGCACATCGACGCGGTCCTTGTGAACGTGATCCCAATGACAGCCCGCGGTACTCTGAAGGACGCATGCCGGAAAACGCGGCCAAACAGATCATAGGGCGATTCCGGGCCCAGCACCTCTTACTGGAGCATGTCGCGCAGCAGATCGACGTCGGCACCCTTCTCAGCGAGCTCAGCCAGTGCGATAGTGGTCTTGGTCATCGTGGTTCTCCGGTAACTGGTTTTCGGTATTGCAACCCGACCACAACCAGAAACCACGATGATCGTCCCTACCCGCGGGACCGCCTGCGATCCGTCGTACACCACTTCCAGGGACGTCACTTGTGCTGCAAGGACTTTCGAAGACCGTTTTGGGTATATAATATTATATAAAGGTGAGTGACTCGAGGGCTACCGTTTTCATCCACCATCCACAACGACACGCCGGTCCAACCGGCGCTAGCCAGGAGGCGATCATGTCCATCCAACTCGGCGACACCAAGAATGAGCAGGCAACTCGCGCGGACTATGGCTGCAGCCGAACGGCTCGGTCTGGGTGAGAACATCCGTGAACTCCACGTCCAGGGCTTCACCATCCTGAAGGACGTCCTGAGCGCCAAAGACGTGCGCCGCGCTCGGGAGGCAATCTTGGATCGGGTGGAGGAAGCGACCGGCAAGAGGCCAGACATGGACACCACGACCGACCTCGTGACACCGTTTTCGGACACGACCGGCGCCGTGACCTGCCTCCCGTACATGCTCTACGACGATCCAGTCTTCGAGGACATCCTCATGAAGGAACGCCCGCTGACGCTGATCTACATCTGCGCGTGGACCGTCAGCCCGATGGCCCTCGGTCGATTCAGGTAGATCCGGTTGAACCCGGCTAGGTTCTGGTCATAGGTGAGTTCGGCGCGTTCGTTGTTCAGATTCGTGGCGAACAGCTCTACCCGCCATTTTGCCGTCTCCACGCCGCCGCGCACATTGACCAATGTGTACGACGATAACTCTTTTGCCCCACGGCTCTGATGATCGAGGTCATTCCAGCGGCTGCCGGTATAGCTCATATCCGCTCGAACGTAGAACCCATATTCACCGCGGTGCGGGAAGTGATAGGTCACCGCCCCATAGCCGGACCATTCGGGCCCCCACGGTAGCGTCGTACCGTGGGGTACGCCAAGCGCTACAAAGTCCTCGGTGAGTTCAGCCTTGATGTAGGAAGCTGAGAGACTGAATTCCAGGTTTGGCGTCGGCCGGCTGACCAGCTCCAACTCCACACCTCGCGATTGCGCCTCGCCCCCGTTCTCTACGAAAGGATATGCGCAAGCGAGGTTGCGCGTGCCCTGAATTTTCTCCCAGTCGATCTGGTACACCGTGGCATTGACGGTGAGTCGCTGATCGAGCCAACTAGTTTTTGCGCCCAATTCGTAATTCCAGGCGGTCTCCGAATCGTAGGATGGAGGCGTGGTGCTCAGGCCGAGCTCCGCGAGATCCTCACCGCAGAGATCCTCGGGGACCGGATCATTCGCGCCACCGAGGCGGAAGCCCTTCGACGCGACCGCATACAAGAAGGCGTCGTCAGTTGCCCGATAGCTGATTTGAAACTTGGGATGGACGTCGCTTTCATCGGCCTGCCCGATGAACACGCCCACGCCACCGTTAAAGAGACCGTCCCAGTAGGTCCTCGTATCCTGCGTGACATCGAACCAGCGCGCGCCGACCGTGGCTGTCCATTGGTCGGTCAGCGCGTAACCGATCTCGCCGTAGACCGCGGTCTGTTCCTCCTCGAGATCCAAGATAATAGTTAACAGGGTGTCAGGTGGGGCACCGAACAGGCTCGAGGGCAAACCCGTGGCGTCATCGAATCCCGCGGCTGTGACGGTCTCAAAATTATTCTTTTTCAGGTTGTTGTAGTACGCGCCAACAACCCAGTTCAACCGACCATCGCCGGCTGAGTTGAGCCGAAACTCCTGAACAAAACTCTCTACAGAAGGCGCGTCGACCGCCGGTGCTGGGATTTGCACCCCGAAGAAGGCCTCGGTTATATAAGTCACATCGACGTGGTCTTCGTGTTGCCGGTCCAGGTACGACGTCGAGGACAACAAGTTTGCCCATTCGAAGTCGTAGTTCAATTCCAGATTGTAAATCGCGAACTCGTCTATCACAGGTTGGCGTGAAGGCGCCCATTGTTCGAACTCACCAACATCGTAACGTGGATCGTTGGTGGCGGAGTTTCCTATCGCGTAACGCAAACCGCCCCTGTCCAGATCCTGGTAGAGCACTTTGGCGAGCGCGCCGAACTTATCGGTGAACTCGTGCGAGTAGGCGACCCTGACACCCCACATGCGCGCATGGTCGACGTTTTCCTCCGACATCGCGACATTGTCTATAAATCCGCTGGTCTCGTGGTAGTAGCCGACGATGCGCAGCGCGGATTGGCCCTCCACCACAGGAATGTTGACCATGCCGTCCAAGGCGTAGTTCTCATCGCCCTCGTCCTGGGAAGCGATGGTCGCGCTGACTTTGGCATCATAGGCATCCGGGTTCGGCTTGTTGGTAATCACCAGCACCGTCCCCGCCAGGGAGCCAGACCCGTATAGGGTTCCCTGCGGGCCGCGCAACACCTCCACGCGCTCGATATCGAACAGGTTTGGATCCAGGGCGTTTCGGGCGCTGGAAACCGGCACCTCGTCGATATAGACGCCGACCGACTCCTTCGCCTTCGGAGCATCCTGGCGTACCGCTTCCGTTGTCACGCCCCGGATGGTGATCTGAGTCTGCCCGAGGCCACGATCGATGAACGAAAGGCCAGGTATCGAGCGCGCGTACTCGGTAAAGCCCGTTGCGCCCATGTTATCCAAATTCTCCCCGGTGATCGCCGAGACGGTCGCGGCGGTGTCCTGCAAGGATTGTTCACGCCGCAATGCGGTGACCACGATTTCTTCGATCACCGCGCCGGACGGCGCGGTGTCGGTCGCGGCCATAACGCTATTGCTCGCTAGAGCGCTGATGAATAACAACCCATTGAATCTAAGCGACATTTCTCATTCCCTCCACGCTTAGAAATTTCAATATAGAATCATACCGTGAACTCGTAGGGCGTGTCCACGTGTTCGGCAAACGAGATGACCGACTGACGGGTTGCGGTCGCGTCTGCAATCGCCTCCATGTACAGGACCAGGCGCTGCGCCCCGGTTCGTTCAACGAACATGCCGAGCTGATCTCGGACGCTCTCGATGGGCCCGATGATGGACGCGGCGGCGACGAACCGGGCCATCGCGGCACGATCCAGGGGTTTTCCGGACTCATCTACGTGACGCTCGGGCGCCTGCGGCACCTGCGGCCAATCGCCACCCCTGAACGACACCGTCAGCGACTCCGCCAACCGCTGGCGCAATCGCTCGCCGTCCTTGCCGACGACGACTATCAGCGTGTGCAAATGCGCAATCCGCTCATCGTTGTGCTGCCGATACGCTTGTTCGACCTCCAGCCGCGCGTCGACGGCGAAGGAGATCGTCTTCGCCTTCCGTGGATCGCCGCCGGTCCGGGCCACGGCCCGGTTGTCGGCCGCCATGCGCCGCGCGTCCGCGAGGCTCACCAGCTCGGCATTGCCCAGGCCGATGTCCACCCGGCGGCCGTGCACCATGATGCGCTGCACCCAGGAGCGGGAGCCGGAATCGCGGACCCGCAGCATGAGGCCGTTGCCGTCCACGTAGCTGCCAGGGCCGGCGTGGCGTACCATTCGGGCGGACAGGGCGTTGCGGTTGAGCTTGGGCATTGGAAAGAGACTCGGCTTCGGGCGTGAATCCATGAAAGTCCTGGTCACCGGTGGCGCCGGCTACATCGGCAGCCACACCGTTCTGGAGTTGCTGGAGGCCGGTCATGAAGCGGTCGTGCTCGACAATTTCTCGAATTCCTCGCCCAGGGCGGTACGGGCTCTCGGCGCGCTGGCCAACCGCGACATCCCGTTCGTCGAGGGCGACGTTCGCGATGGCGACCTGCTCGATGGCGTGTTCGGCGGCGGCAACTTCGACGCCGTCATCCATTTCGCCGCGCTGAAGGCCGTGGGCGAGTCGGTCACCGAACCCCTGCGCTACTTCGTCAACAACGTGACCGGCACCGCCGGCCTGCTCGAAGCGATGACCACACACGGCGTCCGGACGCTGGTCTTCAGTTCGTCGGCGACGGTCTATGCCCCTTCGTCAGCAGCGCTCACGGAGGAGTCCCCGGCCGCGCCGGCCAGTCCGTACGGACGCACCAAGCACCTCGGAGAGGAACTCCTGCGCGACCTGCACGTCGCCGACAGGGCCTGGCGGATTTCCTGCCTGCGCTACTTCAATGCGGTCGGGGCGCACCGGAGCGGGCTGATCGGCGAAGACCCCATTGGGGTGCCGAGGAATCTGCTGCCCTACATTGCCCAGGTCGCCGTCGGCCGGCGCGAACGCCTCGAGGTGTTCGGCGACGACTATCCGACGCCGGACGGCACGTGCATTCGCGACTACCTGCACGTCGCGGATCTCGCCAGGGCGCATGTCCTCGCGCTCGACTATCTCGGCCGCGAAGGCGGGTACGCGGTGCACAACCTCGGGACGGGACGCGGCCGCAGCGTGCTGGAGGCGGTCCGTGCCTTCGAGCAGGCGAGCGGTCGATCCGTTCCGTACCGGGTCGCGTCGCGGCGGCCGGGCGACGTACCCTTCCTGTGCGCCGATCCGTCGCGGGCGCGGGACGAACTCGGCTGGACCGCGCAGTGGGACCTCGATCGCATCTGCGCCGATCTCTGGCGCTGGCAGTCGTCGCATCCGAACGGGTTCGAGGACTGATTCCGGGCAATCTCGCAGATCAAGAAGCTGCTCCATACCCCTTGATACTGTTTTTATATACAGGTATTTTGATCTGCCCTGTATGGAAACAGTAGCCCCATGTGCATTGCGATATCTCGCACCCTGCGGATTGCCCCAGGCAAGCATGCGCGCACGTCGTCATGGAAACCCTGCTGAATCACCCCGACCTGTGGCGCGCGCGACAGCTCGGTCGGAACCGTGTCCGGTCGGGCCATCCGAGCGGATTTCCGCCCCTCGACGCGATACTGCATGACGGCGGCTGGCCGAGCGCCGGCCTGACCGAGTTCCTGCACGACACGGCCGGCGTCGGCGAACTGCGGCTTCTGCTGCCCGCGCTCGCGCGCCTGAGCCGGACCGATGCGCGCTGGATCGTCTGGATCGCGCCGCCCTGCGTGCCGTATGCACCGGCGCTCGCAAGCGCCGGCATCGATCTCGAGCGGGTCCTGCTGATCCGGCCGGCGGACCGTCGCGAAGCGCTGTGGGCGACCGAGCAGGTACTTCGGAGTGGCGCGGCGAGCACCGCCCTCGCCTGGCTCGACGAGTCGGGACTCGGGACGACGGGCATCCGCCGCCTGCAGCTCGCCGCCAGGCAGGGCCGCACCTGGGCGAATCTCTTCCGTCCCGCCAAGGCGTCGAACAGGTCATCGATGGCGGAACTGCGCATCCTGGTCGAGGAGGAGCCGAGCGAGCGCTGCGACCGGGTCGGTCTGACCGTTCTGAAACGTCGCGGCGGATGGCCGACGTCGCGCCTGGTTCTCGAAGTCGGCCAAGCCCCGGTTCCCATCGAGCCGGCGGTTCTCGACAAGCGATTCGCGTCCTGGCGTATGCGTCGGGAGTCCATGCCCGATGCCGCGCATGGCGCCGTCGTCCCGTCGGGGCCACCTGGCGACAGTCTCCTGATGATGGCGGCCGGGGGATAGACCGTGCTGTGGTTCGGTGTGCACTTCCCCCGGCTCGGGCTCGAGATATTCGAGCGCCGTGAGCCCGAGCGGACGGCCTCCCCGGCCGTGCTCGTCGAGGACGGCCGGGTACGTCTGGCGAACGTTCCGGCGCAGCGGGCGGGCATCGTTGCCGGTTCGACGTTGGCCACCGCGCACGGCGTCGCATCCGGACTCCGACACTTCGAACGCGATCTGTCCCTGGAAAACAGGCAGCTGCGCCGTCTGGCGGAGACCGCGTATCGCTACACCTCGCACGTCAGCGTCTGCGCGCCGGACGGCCTGGTGCTGGACATGCACGGGAGCTGCGCTCTCTTCGGCAGCACGGAAGCCCTTGCCAGGGGTCTCGAGCGCCTTTTCCGGCATCTCCGGCATACCGCGCACATCGCGTTCGCGCACACGCCCGCCGCCGCACTGGTGCTGGCGCGCGCGAACCGGCAACCGTCGCTCGCCGGCGGAACGAAAGCGGCCGCACTCGATGCGCTGCATGACGTGCCGCTCGCCTGCGCCGAGATCGCGGCGCGGGAAATCGAACGACTGGCCAACATGGGCATATTCCGCATCGGGCAACTGCTGGCCCTGCCGCGTGACGAACTCGGCGCCCGCTTCGGTCCGGCGCTCACGGACTACCTGTCGCGCCTCGCCGGCGACGTGCCCGACCCGCGAGATGCCGTTGTGCCGAGCGAAACGTTCGCAACGTCCGTGCACCTGATCGAGCCGATCTCGAACAAGCAGACACTGCTGTTTCCCATGCGCCGCCTGGTCGCGGAACTCGCGGCGTGGCTGCAGGCGAGGCAGCTCGGCGTCCTGCGCCTGACGTGGAGTTTCGGACCCCTGCACGGGGCGCCGTGCAGCGTCGAGACGCGATTCGCGCGGCCCCGGACGGATGCGCGCGGCATCCTGGAGATCGGCCGATTGCGGCTCGAGAAGGTCGACCTGCCGGAAGAAACGATGAGCATCGGCCTGGCAGCCGTTGAGGTCGCGCCCCGGCCGACCGATGCCGGCGACCTGTTCGAAGACCACGCTGTCGCGGAGCCGGGGATGTCCGGTGCGTTTCCCGCCACGGGCGCCTCCCGCGGACGCGCAACGGCAGGCAAACCGAGGGCTCCGATGGAACTCGTCGATGCGATCGGGGCGCGACTCGGCGGCGCCGCCCTCTTCGGGCTGGCGCTGGCGGACGACCATCGTCCGGAGCGCGCCTGGACGCCAAGACGGCCCGGCGACAAGCCGAACACCTCGTCAGTCGCTCCGACTGACCATTCGTGGCAGGAAGGATCCCGTCCGCTCTGGCTTTTCGATCCCCCGCGTCCGGTGCGCGTCGAGCGATTCAGACTCCTCTGTGGCCCCGAGCGCATCGAATCCGGCTGGTGGGAGGACGCCCGGGGGGACACGGTAGCCCGGGACTACTACGTCGCCGTGGGCAAAGACGGCGCCCAATGCTGGCTGTTCCGGTCGCACCGCAACGCCCCCGACGGCACGCCTTCCGGAAGCTGGTTTCTGCATGGCTACTTTGCCTGAAGTTCCGAGCACGGAGCTCGGCGGGCGCTCAGCTGCATCCGCGCCGCCGGCCGACGTGCCCGGAACCTTTGCGGAATTGCACGCGATCTCGAACTTCACCTTCCTGCGCGGGGCATCGCACCCCGAGGATCTCGTCCGGCAGGCCTGGACGCTCGGCTATGCCGCGCTCGCCATCACCGACGAGTGCTCGCTGGCCGGCGCGGTCCGGGCGCACGTGGCGGCACAGGAGTGCAGCGAACAGGACCAGGGCCAGGGTGGTATCAAACTCATCGTCGGTTCCGAATTCCGGCTGGATGCGCAGCGCGACGCCGGCCCCGGAGAGACCGTGCACCTGGTACTCCTCGCGCCGACGCGACACGCCTATGGACAGCTCTCGGATTTCATCACCCGCGGGCGCCGCCGCAGCCCGAAGGGCGAATACGCCCTGCACCTCGATGACCTGATCGCCGACGGTCACGGATACGAAGGAGTCGGCGAGTGCCTGGCGCTGTGGATTCCCGCACACAAGCCCATCGGCGATCTCCTCGAGGAAGGACATCGCCTGAAGTCCCTGCTGCCGCATCTCTGGATCGCGCTGGAGGTCTTTCTCGAGCCTTCCGACCTCGACAGGACCGCGAATGCCCTGACGCTTGCGACGCGTCTCGATCTGCCCATCGTCGCGAGCAACGACGTACACATGCACACCGCGGGCCGCAAGCCGCTGCAGGACGTTCTCACCGCCGTCCGCAACCGGACCACCGTCGCGGCACTCGGTTCGCAGGCGCATGCCAACCGCGAGCGTTCCCTGCGGTCGCTCGATTGCCTGGCCGGACTCTACCCTCGGGAGATGCTCGCCGAATCCGTCGCCATCGCCGACCGTTGCAGCTTCTCGCTCGACGAGCTGCGTTACGAATACCCGGAAGAACTCGTCCCGCCCGGGTTCGGGCCCGGCGAGTACCTGCGCCGCCTGACCTTCGCCGGCGCCCGGCAGCGCTGGCCGGATGGCATTCCCGAAGATGTGACGGCGCTCCTCGAGAAGGAACTCAAGCTCATCGCGAAGCTGTCCTACGAGTACTACTTCCTCACCGTATACGACATCGTGCGCCACGCGCGCTCGCTCGGCATCCTCTGCCAGGGCCGGGGCTCCGCTGCCAACTCGGCCGTGTGCTACTGCCTGCGCATCACGGAGGTGGACCCGTCGCGCATGCACCTCCTGTTCGAACGCTTCGTGTCGGCGGAGCGCGACGAGCCGCCGGACATCGACGTGGACTTCGAACACGAGCGGCGCGAGGAAGTGATCCAGTACATCTACGAGCGCTACGGCCGCGACCGCGCGGCGTTGGCGGCCACGCTCATCACCTACCGGCCGAAGAGCGCGATCCGGGACGTGGGCGGCGCGCTCGGTCTCGACGCGGGGCTCCTCGACGCGCTGGCGAAGTCGATGGCCTGGTGGGACGGGCACGAAGCGTTCGATGCGCGTCTGCGCGCGTCGGGGCTCGATCCCGAAAGCCGCATCGCGCGCCAGTTCCTGTACCTCGTCAACGAGATCCTGGGGTTTCCCCGCCACCTGTCGCAGCACGTCGGCGGCTTCGTGATCTCGAAAGGCCCCCTCTCGCAACTCGTGCCGATCGAGAACGCCGCCATGGCTGATCGCACCGTCATTCAGTGGGACAAGGACGACCTGGAATCGCTGGGACTCCTGAAGGTGGACGTGCTGGGGCTCGGTATGCTGACGGCGATCCGCAAGGCGCTGGACCTCGTCAACGACTTCCGGGGCCGGGTGTCGGACGACGCCCTCACCGTCGCGCGGATTCCCCCGGAGGACCCGCTCACCTACGCGATGCTGCAGCACGCCGACAGCGTGGGCGTCTTCCAGGTGGAGTCGCGCGCGCAGATGAGCATGCTGCCGCGGCTCAAGCCCGAGAACTTCTACGATCTCGTCATCGAGGTGGCCATCGTCCGCCCCGGACCGATCCAGGGCAACATGGTCCATCCCTACCTGCGCCGCCGCCAGGGCCTCGAACCGGTCAGCTACAAGACCGATGGCGTGCGCAGGGTGCTGGAGCGGACCCTGGGGGTGCCGATCTTCCAGGAGCAGGTGATCGAACTCGCCATGGTGGCGGCCGGGTTCTCCGGCGGCGAGGCCGACCGTCTGCGGCGTGCCATGGCTGCGTGGCGGCGTCGCGGCGGCCTCGAACACTTCGAGAAGAAACTCGTCGACGGCATGCTGGAGCGCGGCCATGACCGGGAGTTCGCCGAACGCATCTTCCAGCAGATCAAGGGCTTCGGCGAATACGGCTTCCCGGAATCCCACGCGGCGAGCTTCGCGCTCCTGGTGTATGTCTCCGCCTGGCTCAAGCGTCACGAACCGGGCGCCTTCTATTGCGGGCTGCTGAACAGCCTGCCGATGGGCTTCTACACGCCTTCGCAACTCATCCAGGACGCGGTGGCCCACGGCCTTGAAGTCCGCGCAGTCGACGTGCAGGCGAGCGGTTGGGATTATCGTCTGGAGCCGGCCGATCCCGCTCGCGAGCCGACGGGACGCCTGCGGTTCCCGGAGCCGGTCACGCTACAGCCCGCTCTGCGCGTCGGCATGCGCCAGATCAAGGGCCTCTCCCGGGAAGCGGCCGACCGGATCGCCGCGGCGCAGCCGTTCGCGGATGCCGGCGATCTCGCCGGCCGCGCCGCGCTCGGCAAGCAGGACCTGGATTTCCTGGCGCGCGCCGGCGCCCTCAAGGGATTGGCGGGACACCGTCATCAGGCCCATTGGGATGCGGCCGGCGTCGACCGTCCGAGCGCCATCTGGCGATCCGCCGACGCGCACGCCCCGTACCGCACCAAGGTGCGCCTCGAGCGTCCGGCCGCCGGCGACGACATGATCTCGGACTACCGTTATCTCGGGCTGACGCTCGGTCCCCATCCGATGTCGCTGCTGCGCTCGGACGCCGCATTCCGCGGCTGCCGCACCGCGGCCGACCTGCTCGACTGCAAGCAGAACCGGTTCGTACGCGTCGCCGGCATCGTGACCTGCCGCCAGCGTCCGGGATCGGCGAGCGGCGTCGTCTTCGTGACGCTGGAGGACGAGACCGGCAACAGCAACATCATCGTC
This sequence comes from Candidatus Azotimanducaceae bacterium, assembly GCA_965206615.1. Classification (GTDB taxonomy): domain Bacteria; phylum Pseudomonadota; class Gammaproteobacteria; order Pseudomonadales; family Azotimanducaceae; genus VXNE01. The sequence continues at coordinate 3,003,601 of CBDBKI010000005.1, read as the reverse complement.
TGGAACGCCGTACTCGAGCGGTATCGCGCAGAACTCCTGCAGGGCCGGCTGCTGATCATCAAGGGGGTGCTCGAACGGGAAGGCGAGGTCATCCACGTGGTCGCCGGCGAGGTGCGCAACCTGACGGAGAAGCTGGCGCGACTGTCGACGCGCCGGGATGCGATGGAGTCGTTTTCGAGTCGGAACTTTCGGTGAGGATACCTGCCTCTTCCGTTGGACTACGGTTGGGCTGCTTGACTTACCGGGGTAATACGATCACGGTTACCCCGGTAATAATCTGGATCCAAACCGTTGGAACGCGTTGAATCCAAGATCACGTCCCAGGGACAGGTCTCGATACCCGCCCCCATTCGACAAAAGCTGGGTTTGACGCCAGGTTCCAAGGTTGAATGGTGCGTTCAGGGTGACGACGTCATCGTCCGTCGAGCCGCCTCGTACACCTCCCAGGACATCCACGACGCCCTGTTCGTCACACCCCCTGCTTCCCACACCGTGGAGGACATGAAGGAAGGCATTCGCGCCCACCTCCGGCGCAAGCATGCGTGCCGTTGACAGCAGCGTCCTGGTCCGATTGCTGGTGCGCGACGACGCCGGCCAGGTGCAGCGGGCGGAGACCTTCGTTGCTGCTGGCGCGTGGGTTTCCCACCTGGTGCTTGCGGAGACAGTCCGGGTCCTTGCCTCTGTCTACGGCATGAACTCGGACGGCATCTCGACCACTCTCGCAATGCTCCTCGAACATGACCGACTGGTCCTTCAGGACGCAGATGTCGTACGCACAGCCCTCGGCGACTTCCAGAGTCGACCGTCCGTCGGATTCGCTGACTGCCTGATCCTGGGGATCGCCCGCAAGCTGGGGCATCGTCCAGTGGGGACGTTCGACAGCTCGATGCCTCGATTGGACGATGCCATCACCCCATGAAGGCGGGCTCGAGAGATGGTGAGTTCCGCGGTCCACTTGAGCGCTGCGGACGCCAATCGAACGACCCATCGTCGAATCGTACCGGTCCCGCCACGGTCCCGCCCGAGCATGAGGCGTGCGCCCTGCGTGCTACGATGTTGCGCCCCGGGAGGGGTGGCTGAGCGGTCGAAAGCGCTGGTCTTGAAAACCGGTGAGGGTAACTCCTCCCAGGGTTCGAATCCCTGCCCCTCCACCAAGTGCCAGTCCGTATCAGTTCGTTCTCGTTCGATATTCTCCCATAAAGTCGTTGAAAACGCGGCAATTGTTACATCGCATCGTGCCGTTTCGGTTCGGACTGTTTCGGGGTAGCGTGTGACATCACATGTTACATCTGTTGAGGTATGTCATGGCGAAGCTCACGGACGCTCGTGCCAGGGCGCTGCGCCACTCGGGACGCACGAAAGGGGATGAGCGCCACGGCGATGGCGACGGGTTGATGTTGTCGGTCAAACGGTCCGGAGCGAAAGCCTGGGTCCAGTCTCTCGTGATCCAGGGCAGGAGGCGGACGTTCGGCCTCGGCGGGTACCCGCTGGTGCCGCTGAAACAGGCGCGGGTGGAACGGGTAGTGGATCTTCCTCAGGCCACCCTGTTTACGGGCAGTATGTCGCTGGTCTCCCGGGCGTGGGCAAGACGCACATCGCCATCAGCCTGGCGATCGCCGCCGCCGAGTCCGGACGGCGCGTGTACTACGGCACGCTCGCGGGGCTGGTCGAGTCGCTCGTCGAGGCCCGGACGGCGGGCAACCTGGCGCGCCGCCTCAAGGTGCTGACGCATCCCGCGCTGCTGGTGGTGGACGAGATCGGCTACCTGCCGGTGAGCCAGGACGGCGCGGTGCTGTTCTTCCAGCTGGTCAACGCGCGCCACGAGCGGGCCTCGACGGTGCTGACGTCGAACAAGGGCTTCGAGGAATGGGGGAGCGTGCTCGGCGACGAGGTCATGGCGGCGGCGCTCATCGACCGCCTGCTGCACCACTGCCACATCGTCAATATGGACGGAACGCAAAGCTACTTCTTGACACCTGCCTGACGCTCGACGCCAGTTCAGCGGGTCTGTACCTCCATCCCAAGCACCGAAGGCGCCGGCATGTCAGACCGGTTGTGTACACTAAAGAACGCCGCAATGTCGAGGAATGAATGCCGCCATCATGTGCTTGCCGTCCGGCGTAGCATCCCCATATCGTCTCAAGTGATGGAACTCGTACAGCGCGCGTCTTTCGGCAGAGCGCCTAGCATTATGCGACATTATATATTAGACAACCTGATCGACATATGGTACGTTGCCCCGGAACTGAGGAGTCACCATGACCACGTCATCTCGCCTTCGCATGCTCGCGGCCGACGGACTGGTTCATCCGCGTGCCGACGTCGTGACCGCGCCGCTGTTCGACGGTCGGCACGCCTTCTTCCTGCCGCAGGACAAGATCCAGGTGAAATACGAGATGCTGCGCGCCCACGTCGTCGGAGGGCTCGGGGCTGCCGTGGCGGCCGAACGGCACGGCTATTCGCGTGCCGCGTTCTACCTCGTCGCGACCGCGTTCGAGGCCCGCGGCATGCAGGGGCTGCTCGATGGGCGCCGCGGGCGCCGCGGCCCGCTCAAGCTGACCCCCGAGATCGCCGAGTTCATCGCCGGCGCCGGCCCGGAGGTCTCCAGCGCCCGTCTTGTCTCGCGGATCGAACAGCGGTTCGCCGTGCGCCTGCACCGGCGCACGGTCGAGCGAGCGCGGCGGTGACGCATCGGTTCTGGCCGGTCGGCGAAGGCGCCCAGGCGGACTACGAGACGTTGCGCGGCGCGGTGCTGCGGGGGGACGCGCTGCAGTCGCTGGCCGCCGCCCGCTTCGCGCGCCGGGGGCTCGCCGGGCTGATCGCCTGGCCGGCCGCCGAACCGGTGTACGCCGCCACGGTTCACGGCGCGGCGCGGATGCCGTGGACGCCGCATGCCGACCCGCGGCTCGCCGCGCTCGCCGCCGGCTACGAACTCGTCCTGAGCCTGCAGGACGAACACCGGGAAACGAGGACGGCATGACGACGAGAGTGGCGATCTACGCCCGGGTCTCCACCGACGTGCAGGAGGCGCGCGGCACGATCGGTTCGCAACTGGCGGTTCTGCGCGAGCGGGTGGCCGGGGAAGCCCACGAGTTGGTCGCCGAGTACACGGACGAGGGCGTGTCCGGGGCGCGTCTCGACCGGCCCGGCCTCGACGCCCTGCGGGACGCCGCCGAAGCGGGACAGATCGAAGGCGTGTGGTGTCTGTCGGCGGATCGCCTGGCCCGCATGTACGCCTACCAGGTCATCGTCCTCGACGAGCTCTCGCGCCACGGGGTTGCGGTGTGGTTCCACGACACGCCGCCGATCGAGGACGATCCGCAGGCGCGGCTGCTGACCCAGGTACAGGGGGTGATCGCCGAGTACGAGCGCGCCAAGATCGCCGAGCGCTACCGGCGCGGCAAGCTGTGGCGTGCCCGCGCCGGCGAGGTCGTCGCCTGGAAGGCGCCGTACGGCTATCGTCGCATCGCCCGCGGCGGTGGGCGGCCCGCGCGTCTTGAGGTCTTCGAGCACGAGGCGGCAGTGGTGCGGCGCATCTTCGACGACTACGTCCGAAAGGACCTCTCGATGCGACGGATCACCAAGGGACTCAACCAGGACGGCGTCCGCTCCCCGGCCGGACGCGACGTGTGGAGCGTATCGACCATCGGGCGGATCCTGCGCAACGAAGCCTACGTTGGCCGCGTCTACTACAACCGAACCGAAGCCGTGCCGCAGCGCGGGCGCACGGGAAGAACCCGGCAGATGACGCGGTCGCCGGACCAGTGGATCGCCATCCCCGTTCCAGCGGTCCTCAAGGAGGACCTGTTCGAAGCGGCACAGCGCGTGAGTCGCGACAACTCAAGGTGGAGTCCCCGGCGCGCGGAACCCGGACACTGGCTGTTGCGCGGGCTGGTCAAGTGCGGACACTGCGGTGTGGGGGTGTCGTGCCACAAGATGCGCGGCCGGAACGGCACGGTCCACCGGTACTACTATTGCCGCAACCACGATCCGCTCAGGGCGGGCGGTGAAGATCGCCGTTGCCCCGAGCGCAACATCCGGGCCGACGAACTCGACGCCTTCGTCTTCGAGCGGGTCCGCGACACGCTGTTGCGCCCGGACGTGCTCCTCGCTGGCGCGCACGCCGTGTCGGCCCGTCGCAAGCCCGACGCCGACGAACTCGTGCAGGCGCAGTTGGCTAAGCTCCAGCGCAGGATCGATGCCGTGGCCGCCGAGCGGCGACGCCTTGCCGATCTCTATCAAGGGGACTTCATCGACCGCGGCGAGTTGCTGCGCCGGGGCAAGGAACTCCAGGAGCGAAGGAAAGTCTTGCACGAGCAAGGCGATGCGCTGCGCGCCCAACGCGAGCAGTTGGCGCAACACAACGCGATGCGCCAGCGGATCGCCGGCTTCTCCTCGGTCGTGCATGCCACCATCGACCACCTCGACTTCGAACAGCGGCAGAAGCTGTTGCGTCTGGTCGTCGACCAAGTCTGCGTATCCGGCTGGCGGGTCGAGATCAAGCTGCAAATCCCTCTGGACGAGCCTCCGGCTCCGCCGGGCCATGGCTTGTCCAGCAAAGACCGTCTGCGTTCCGTCCATGAACATCCGCGGCAACAGCTATCGGATGAGGGAACACCAGGACCTCCTGCGGTCCGCATCGGAGGATCGCCAGGGAGTCGTATCGTGACTGCCGCACCCCGTGCCGCCGCGACGCGTTTCCGGTCGAACTCCGGTCGCTCCGCCGCGTTCAACCGGAAACGCGCTGGCGGGCATCAACGAGAGGAGCTCAACGCCCATGCGTCCTCCCGGAAAGTGTGCAGTTTTCAGTTGCCAAAAGTGTGCGCATTGCCATTGACAGGCTGACCTGCCTGTGGGTGTCCCGCCCGGCCATCCGCCGCTGACGGAGAGCCGGATCAGCGGCGTGGCGCGCCCGTCCTGCGCCGCGACCTCCCGATTGGGGGTCCAAAACGGACCGAAATCGCCCCGCCGGCGACTGGCGGGGTCGATCTGGATCCAGACGCAGGCTAGCCTGGGAGGCGCCGGGACGTCGAAACGGATTGCTGAGCGTGGCCATTTCAGGGCACTCTCGGGCACCATGGCGACCCAGCGTCTAATTGTCCACATCGGCCCTGGCAAGGCGGGGTCCTCTGCCATTCAGGGCTCGCTACGCGAATCCCGCCCTCAACTGCAACGGCACGGTGTCGAGTATTGGGGCTGGACCTTGGATTTCGCACCTGTTCAGGCGTACCGATGGCAGCACGCCAACCCCCCCTACCAGTTCCTACAGCAAGCGAACTGGCCGGTGTTCTCTCGGGAGTTCGTCGACGTCCTCGAAAGGTCCATGGCCCAACGTCCGGGTGTCCACACGGCGATCGTCTCCAACGAGTACTTCCACGAGGTCTTTGAGGGCCTCATACCCCTGTTGCGACAAGTCGAGGATGCCGGCGTGGAGGTGGTGGTCGTGGCTTACGTCCGGAGACACTCGGCCTTTGCCCAATCGGCCTACGCACAATGGGCGCTGAAGCACAAGGCCGCCCCGGGTCGTATCCCACCCTTTGACGCCAACCCAGACCACTGGATGCGCGGGTTCTCCGACAAGCTTGTGCCGTTCGATGAAGCCTTCGGTTCGCGGTTCATGTTGCGGAACTTCGATGCCGTGGACGACGTCGTCACCGACTTCCTCGAAGCTGTGGGTCTGCCCACATCAATCGTGCAGCGGGCTCACGAGAATACGCGCCCATCGGCAGAGGAGGAATTGCTGCGGGCATTCTTCAACGACCGACAACCGGGCAGAGTTCTACCAGAGGCGTTCGACAACTTCGTCGATCCACACCACGTCGACTTCAGCCTTGACCTTCAGAAGTGGCTTGTCGGACTCCTGCCATCACAGAGCGACTTGGACGCCATCGGCGAACAGATGGCGGCCGACCGAGAGCGGCTAAACGCTCTCCTAACGGCTCGCGGGCAGCCTATTCTCACGGGTGACTCCGTCAAGGCGTCGGGCGGCGTCATCGACACCCACCGCATGCTTAGCGTCCTCGTGCAGATCCTGTACAGTCATCACTTGCAGCTTGCCGCCAGCCCTCGTGTTGTCGCAAGGGCTCGCGGATGGGCCCGTAAAGTTCGTGACGCCATCCGGCTTCTCCTACGCCACCCATAAACGCGCGATCCTGCGCCGCGGCCCGGAAGAAATTGGACATGCGTCCGGCCGCGGAGAGTCGCCTCGTCGACCAAAAAGCCCCCTGCCGAGCCGCATTGACGCCACTCTCCGCGCCGATCGGGGGCTCGGTTCGGCCCGATTTCAGGCCGCGGCGTTGCCGAATCGCCCTTGCAGGGAAGTGCGCCGCTCTCGTCTGCAGGCGTTCGCGCGGGCCGCGTACCTCGGCGGCGGGGTTGCCCTGCACGTGGCCGTCCAGGCGCAGCCAGGCGTACAGTGCGCGCACCGCGGCCAGGTGCTGGCGCACGCTCGCCGGCGAGAGTTCGGCCGTCAGCTGCTCGACGTAGGCCGCCACGACGATTCGGGGAGACGTCCTCGAGGGGCCTCGATGCCGCGGCGGACGAGGCGGGGGCGCTCCTGGGCCACCTGGGGACGGGGGACAGCCATCTGCCTGCGCGACCGGGCGCTGCTCGACGTACACTGCGGCCCGCTCTTGGCATCGAGGAACGACCTACAAATGCGCCTGATCGTCTACGTCGGCCCATCCAAGACAGGTTCGACCTCCTTGGCGGCGTCGCTGCGACGCGGTCGAGTCGCGCTCGAGTCCGTAGGCGCCCAATACTGGGGCGCCACCCTTGGACCTTGCACCATTCGTCGACTATGACTGGCAACGCTTCAAGCCACCGGACCGCCTGCTGCAAGCCGTCTACAACCAGCACACGCGGATCGAGGCCCTCGAGAAACAGTTGAACTCCTCGACGACCCAACTATGACCCTCGCCGGAACACTCCACCTTACTAGCCCGCATTTCTCACCAGGGGCCGTGATGATCGCGGAGGATTTTGGTCCTGTGCGCGTGCTCGCGACCGAGAGCATAGCGGGGACTACGGTTGAGGGAGCACGTGCGCGAGCACGGGCCCGTGTGTACACGGGGCCAAAAGACCCGCGAGGGCGCGGCCAGCGCAGTCCGCAATCGGCACGATGGTCGGCATCGCGATCAACTTCTTGAAACCCATGAGCTTTTTGACGCTGACAAGCGGCCTGGTGAGAAATGCGGGCTAGGAGGCTCGTTCGCGCGGTGGGTTGGATCGCCGCTGCGCTCCTGTGGATTCTGTACTTGTTCGAACTGCAGGAGTGGATCGGCATGTTATGGGGGTCGGTCGCCGCCGTGATCCTGTTCCCTGGCTCTGTTCTGTACCCTGCAGTTCACTGGTTCATCCATGACGCGCTCTGGCCATCTAGCGCGTATCTTGTGGCGTTCTGCGTGTGGTTTGGGATCGTGGCTGTCGATCGCCTAGTAGTTCGGCTCCTTTGGCTACGGCTCTCTCGAGCTGAAGACGACGACGAAGCAGAGCAACTGATCGGCGCCCTTGCGGTCGGCCGATCCGAGGAAGACGACTAGCTTAGCTATAGCTAGCACCCGCGCAATAGGTGCCGGCCGTCGTGCGCCGGCCGCTGCCGCCGCACACGGCGTTGCGCGTGGTCAAGCGGCGCTGCCGCCAGCTCGGGCTGTCGGCCGAGATCTTCGCCGCACGGTTTCCGGGTGACGGGGCTGACCGAGTACCTGCGCAACGGCGGGAGGATCGACACGGCCGCGCGGATCGCCGGGCACGCGTCGATCGGGACCAACGACGCTCTACGATCGCCGCCGCCGCCAGTGTGGAGCTGCAGCGGCGCTACCCGGGCGGTTCACGGTGGGACAGCTGCGCACACTGCAGGGGAGTGCGCCAATCCCCAAGTATCGCCTGGCGGCACCCGTTCCGAGGTCCTCGAGGCCGGAGCGACGGCCGTCTTGCGCGGGGTCACTTGGCGGCACCTTGGCCAGCTCCGCGGCCGCCGCGGTGATCGACGAAACTGGTATCGCATCGTGCTACCCGTGCCAGGGAGCCGATCGCGTCGCCCTCGAGAGGAAATCCGATGCTGCCGGTCGATACCCCGCCCAGATACCGCCTGACGGCCGCCGTTCCGAGATCCTCGAAGAGGTGGATCGGAGAGGCGGCCCGAGTTGCGCGATGCCGGGGGTAGCGGGTCAGTTTAAAATGCCGGCGCGAGAGTTGCAGCCGGCCGACGACTGGTCGGTCTGGATCCGGACGCAGGAGCCGCTTTCGGAATAACGTGGGTCCGAACGGATCCATGCGACCAATTCCGAAAACGTCAGAGAAATCCCAGCAGGCCACTTCGCCTTAGCAGCATCGAGCACGTGGGAACGAACGTCCCTCCCAGGCTGTAATCTGAGGCGGTCCGTGTTCACTGTGAGTTCTGACATTGGGGGGTATTTTTGAAGAGGTGTTCCATCCGCAGACTGATGGTATCTGGTTTTGTCGCCATCGTCCTAAGCTCAGCCGCTGCCGACGACTTGACGTCCGCCGCGAAGCAGGGCGACCCGGAAGCTCAGTTCTGGCTCGGCGTGGCATATCAATTCGGGGAGGATCCCCGGGATCCCTCCTTCCTTATCCCAGAGGAGGCGCTACGAGACGCGGTGGTTGTTGAAGGTTGGGTACTCAACGCCCCTCGAAACGCACGCGAATCCACAAGGCCGTAACGCCGGTAGCGGCGACTCGCCCGCTGGCGACGGGCGCCCTCGCCCTACGGCCTCTGTACCAGTTCGATGCTGACGAAATCCGGGCCCTTGACGAAGGCGATCCGGCCCTTGCCGCCGGGGGGCTTCCTCAGGAACTCGGCGCCCTTGGCCTCGAGGTCCGCGATCGCGGCCGGCATGTCGTCCACGCCAAGGCCGAGGTGATCCATGCCCAGGCAACTGTGCGGGCCTGACGCCGTCTGCGTCACCTTTTCGGTCACCGTGGAAATCAGGATGATCTGGCCGCCCAACGTGAGGTTGGCCCGCGGTAGACCGTTGCCGCCCTGCGAGGCGACGAGTTCGGCACCGAACATCCTCTCGTAGTAGGCGCCGGCCGCCATGGCGTCGTGGCTCATCAGGTGAACGTGGTGTGGGTGGTAGTCAGTCAACGCATCTTCTCCCCATGCCGTTCGGTGGCTCGCCCCGGAGTCTGTCGGGCCTGCGCCGTCGACCGCAAGTGTGACAGACTTCCGGCCCGGCTGGAATCTGGGTGCGAACGTGCTTCCCCCAAGGCAAGGGTTCGCGATGCCGGCCTCGTCGGCGTACCCGGCGACGAATCTGTTTCCCTCCTGCCGTCAAAGTTGCGAAAATCCCCCGCTACAAGGGAAGAGAGAGGAAACGATCATGCACGCGGGCGGAATAACCGAGGACATTATCAATCGCTGCCTGGCGCGCCGCGGCCGGCTTCATACCTTCGAATCCATCGATCCGGCACGCACGGCAATGCTCGTCGTCGACATGCAGAACGCTTTCGTCGCCGAGGGCGCCGCCGCCGAGATTCCTGCGGCGCGGGAGGTCGTGCCCAATATCAACCGCATCAATGCGGCGCTGCGTCAGGCCAGCGGCCTGGTGGTGTGGATCGTTTCCACCTACGGCCCGAACGAAGAGGACCGTTGGCCCATCATGTACGACCATGTCTTCGGCGAGGAACAGGGGAAGAACTTCCGGGCCGCGCTGAGCGCCGGGGCGCCCGGCCACTCGGTCTACGGGCCGCTGGAACAGGATCCCGACGATATCACCGTCAGCAAGAACCGGTTCAGCGCCTTCGTCGGCAGCGGCGGCGGGCTCGAGCAACTTCTGCGCGACCGGGGTATCGACACGGTGCTCGTCACCGGTACGGTCACCAGCGTGTGCTGCGAATCAACCGCGCGGGAGGCGGCGATGCGCAACTTCAAGACCGTCATGATCACCGATGGCAACGCCGGCCGCGACGATGAGGAACACTGGGCAAGCCTGTCCAACATCCTGCTCGGGTTCGGCGACATCTATTCCACCGAGGAGGTCATTGCACTGTTCGAGGCTTGATTGCCATACGCCGAACCATCCACCGGCAGACAGCGCTCGGCCGCGCGACTCGGAAGGTCAGGCAGTCGTTTCACGGGGCTCCGCGTACCCGGGACGCCGACGCTCTTCGGTCCAATGGCTGATCACTTCTTGTCCCACGCTACGGTCCGCAGCAGGAGTTCCGGGCCGTTCGCGATCCGACCCACGGTCGTGTTGAGGAAGTCCTCCCGCCCGAGCAGGACCCGCATCTCGTAGGGCTTCCCGGCCAGCCAGTCCTCGCCAAGATCGTCGTAGCACTCGATGGGTCGCAGGGCGAGGCGGCTGTAGGTTACGTGCAGGACAGCCCGCTCGCCGGCCGCCGTGCGCGGATAGCCGCCGTGCCAGACCGAACCGTTCCAGACCACCGCCGAACCCGCCGGGCACGCGGTAGCGACCGCTCCGGCCTCTTCGAAAGTTTCCTGCAGCGTCGGGTGGCGTGCCCGAAGGTGCGACTTTGGAACCACCTTGGTGGAACCGTTCTCCTCGGTGAACTTGTCCGTCGCCCAACAGAAGGTGACGAGCTGGTTATGGACGGGAAATGGTGCCGGCATCCACCCCTGGTCGACGTGCAGGGGGACTGGCGGCCCGCCTTGCGGTCTCACCGACGCGATCACCTGCGAAACCATCGCGCCCGTGCCGCACATGACTTCGGCCACGGCCAGGAGCTTCGGGTTCAGCACGGCCTCGGTGATGATCGGGTCCTTGTCGAGGAGCATCCCGACGCCCTCGTCGTCGACGCTGTCCCGGCACAGACGCAGCAGGGTTTCTCGCAGCCGGCCGTTGAAGTCCGGGTCGGCCAGTTCATGAACGTACCCGTAGCCGTCCTCCTTCAGACTCCTTACCGTTTCGTCGAGGCCCAGCGAGGCGACCTTCACGGCGAGCCGGTCGTCGAGGTCGAACGGCTGGCGCGAGGGCGCCATTACGTCCTCCAGGGACGTTGCCGGCGGGGTTTCACGGGTGTCAGCTGGTTTGCTCATTGGCGCGTGCTTCGCGTCCCTGGAAAAGGAACTCTATCGTACGGTAGTGCGCCCCGCAGCGACCGTGCGGAGGATGTCGCGCGGTGCGGAGCGGAACTCGTACCGAACCGCCCCGCTTCAACCGCCCCCGGGACCGGGCATGCCCGAACTCTTCGCGGGCGCTGGCACCGCTTCCTCGCCGATGAACTCCGAGAGCGCGACGCGCGCTTCTTCGTCGCGCATCTGCTGCGGCGGGCTCTTCATGTAGTACGCGCTCGGCGCCTGCAGCGGCCCCGCGAGGCCGCGGTCGAGGCCGACCTTGGCACATCGCAATGCGTCGATGACGACGCCGGCGCTGTTCGGCGAGTCGTGCACGGAGAGGCGCAGTTCGATCTCGAGCGGCGCATCGCCGAAGCCCCGCCCTTCCATGCGGATGAACGCGATCTTGTTGTCGTTCTGCCAGGGCACGTAGTCGGACGGACCGATGTGGATGTCCTTGCTGTCGAGCCTTTCGTCGAGCTGGCTCTGCACGGCTTCGGTCTTGGAGCGCTTCTTCGACTGCAGGCGGCTGCGTTCGAGCATGTTGAGGAAATCCGTGTTGCCGCCGGTATTGAGCTGGTAGGTACGGTCGAGTTCCACGCCGCGATCCGCGAACAGGCGCGCCAGTGCGCGATGCACGATGGTGGCGCCGATCTGGCTCTTGATGTCGTCCCCGATGATGGGTAGGCCGGCGGTGCGGAACCGGTTCGCCCAATCGCCGTTGGAGGCGAGGAACACGGGCACGCAGTTGACCATGGCGAGCCCGGCGTCGAGGCAAGCCAGGGCGTAGTGGCGTACGGCCTGCTCCGAACCGACCGGGAGATAGCAGATCAGCACTTCCGCGCGGCTCTCGCGCAGGACGGCGGCGACATCCACCGGGGGATCGTCCGCCGGGCGGAACGCCTCGTCGTCGCCGTAGTGCGCCATATGTTCGGCGACGCCGTCGAGGATTGGCCCCATCTGCACGGTCACGCCACTCTCCGCGAGGGTCGGCTGGAACACGCGCGTGCAGTTCGGTCCGGCGAAGACGGCTTCTTCGAGCACCCGGCCGACCTTGCGTCGGTCGATGTCGAAGGCGGCCACGACTTCGACGTCGGAGGGCCGCCAGCCGCCAATGCTCTCGTGCATCAGGCCGACTGGCTCTTTTTCGTTGCGGGTCCGGTAAAATTCGATGCCCTGAACCAGAGAACTGGCGCAGTTTCCAACTCCGGCAATGGCGACTCTGATTTTTCTCATGGCATGCGCGCAATCGTGCGCCGACCGTCGTATTCCCGGCAGCGACCTCGGTCGGAACTCGACTGCATTATGAGCGATAGCCGGCCGCAATGTGAACCTCCCATAACCCTGGCCCGGTCGTCATGCGCCTCGCATTACTGATTCAGGGAGCGCCCCAGAGCACCGACGGGGCGGCGACCGCACTGCGCTTCGCGCAAGCCGCGACCGCCGCCGGCCACCGGATTCACCGGGCGTTCTTTCACAAGGACGGCGTCCATATCGCGAACCGGTTCGTGAGGCTGCCGGCCGACGAAATCGATCTCGCCGGCCAGTGGCTCGAGTTCGCACGACGCCACGATATCGAGTTGACGGTGTGCGTGGCGGCCGCCGCGCGCCGGGGCGTCGTCGACGAGGCAGAGGCGGCACGCGCCGGCCTCGCGGGTGCTACCTTGAGGGACGGCTTTCAGGTCGCCGGTCTGGGGCTGATGGTCGAGGCGCTGCTGGAAGCCGACCGGACGGTCACGTTCGGTGCGTAGCGTGCTCTACCTCGTGCGCCGGCCGCCCGGCGTCGCGGCCAACGAGTCGGTGGACATGATGCTCGTCTCGGGCGTGTTCGAGCAGCCGACGAGCGTGCTTTTCATGGACGCCGGCGTGCGGCAGTTGCACGCCGATCAGGACGCTTCCCGGGTCGGGCGCAAGGACACGGCGAAGGCGCTCCGTGCGTTGGCGGCATACGACGTCGAAGCGCTCCATGCGCATGCGGCGAGCCTGGCAGCGCGCGGTATTTCCCCCGACGAGCTGGCGGTAGACGTGCGTTTGGTGGACGACGACGAGGCCCGTGCGCTGTTGCACGGCGCGGATGTCGTCGTGACGGATTGACGTGTCGGTCCTGCACCTGGTCTGCCGTCCCGAGTCGCTCGGACCGTGCCTCGGGCAGATCGCCGACGGCGACGCCGTGCTCCTGCTCGGCGACGGCGTGTTTGCTGTTCGGGACGCGCGCTTCGATAACGTCGCCGTACCGGTCGCCGCCCTCGGCGAGGATGCGGCCGCCCGGGGCGTCGCGCTTGCCCCCCCGGTCGAGGCCGCCGACTACGACACCTTTGTCGCCCTGGTGGTCGCCCATGCATCGAGCATTACCTGGACCTGACCGTGGATACCATCGAAACGGACGCGGAAGGCTACCTGACCGACCTCTCCTGCTGGTCGCGCGAGGTCGCGGAAGCCTTTGCCCGGGAGGCCGGAATCGTGCTCGATGCCGACCGCTGGCGGGTGATCCATCTCGTTCGGGATTTCTACGAAGAAACCGGGGTCGCGCCGGCCATGCGCCCGCTGGTGAAGCTCGCCCGCGAACGGCTCGGCCAGGAGTTCGGTTCGAGCATCGCCCTGATGCAGCTGTTCCCGGGGAATCCGGCAAAGGTCGTCGCGCGCATCGGAGGACTGCCGCGCCCGACCAATTGTCTGTAGGGGCGACCCTTGTGGTCGCCCGTCCCCGACCCTTGTGGTCGCCCGTCCCCGACCCTTGTGGTCGCCCGTCCCCGACCCTTGTGGTCGCCCGTCCCCGACCCTTGTGGTCGCCCGTGTCGAGACCCTGCATGAACTCAAGACGGGACGGGACAAGCCCGTCCCCTACAGCGGCTCGTGACGGCCTCCCGGTTCCAGGCCTGCGCCGAAGCGGTCCCGCAGCGCCACGACCGCACCGATGATGGTGGTCGTCGGGCCCGGCAGGTGGGCACGCTCCACGGCGTCGGCCAGGGTGGCCACGGTGGCGGAAACGACCGCCTGGTCTGGCAGCGTTCCGCGGGAAATCGTCGCTGCCGGCGTGGCGCCGTCCATGCCGTGCTCAACGAGCCGGGCCGTCAGTCTCGCGAGTCCCGCGAGTCCCATGTAGACCACCAGCGTCTGCCCGGGCCGGGCCAGTTCCGGCCAGTCGAGGTTCACGGCGTCCCCCTGCAGATGGCCGGTGACGAACCGCACCGACTGCGCCCAGTCGCGATGCGTCAGGGGAATACCCGCATAGGCCGCGCAGCCGAGTGCCGCCGTGATGCCCGGCACCACCTCGAAGTGGACGCCCTCCCCGCGCAGCGTCTCGATCTCCTCACCACCGCGCCCGAAGACAAACGGGTCCCCGCCCTTCAATCTCACGACCCGCCGGCCGGCCCGCGCGCTGTCGAGCAGCAGTTCGTTGATCTCGGCCTGGCGCGTGCCGTGAAAGGCGCGCCGCTTGCCGACATAGACCCGTTCGGCATCGCGTCGGCAGCGATCGAGAACCGCCTCCGAGACGAGGTTGTCGTAGTAGACGATGTCGGCGCGCTGCAACGTGCGTAGTGCCTTGACCGTCAGCAGGTCCGGGTCACCCGGGCCGGCCCCGACCAGGGATACGAAGCCGCTCGGCGCGGGCTCGCGTGCGAGCCGCGCGAGTTCGGCGTCGGCGGCGTCTTCGGAACCCGCCTCCACGAGCTGCGGGACAGCCCCGTCGAGTACCCGGTCCCAGAAGCGCCGCCGCGCCCTGGCGTCGGGCTGCACGCGGTTGATCTCCGGTCGTCGACGCGCGAGGAACTGTGCGAGGCGGCCGGTCCCGGCCGGCAGAACCTGCTCGATGCGTTCGCGCAGGTGGCGGGCGAGGCTCGGGGACGCACCGCCCGTGGACACCGCCACCGTGACCGGCGCGCGGTCGATGATGCCGGGGAAGATTGCCGTGCACAGGTCAGGATCGTCCACCGTGTTGACCAGCACGCCGCGCGCCCGACAGGCGGCGAACACGCGGCGGTTGACTTCCCGGTCCCCGGTCGCGGCAATGACGAGCAGCGCGCCGCGCACGTCTTCGTCCACGAACTCGCGGCGCGTCACGCGCACCGTGCCGGTGTCGGCCAACGCGTCGATCCCGGCATGCGTGTGTGGCGCCACGACGGTGATCCGCGCCCGGACCCGCGCCAGCGTCTCGACCTTCCGCACGGCGACGGAGCCTCCGCCCACCACCACGCAGGGTTGGTTGTCCAGATTGAGAAACAGCGGGAGCGTGTCCATGCGGGGCGCTCGGGTTCCCGACGGTCGCCTCTTGTCGGGGCAGTTTACACGTCGCCCTGCGGCTTACGGGCATCTGCCCGCGGTAGGGAAGTCGAGCTGCGTGATGCCCGGCAGGTACGGCGTGAGTGCGTCCGGCACCTGCACCGTCCCGTCCCCGGCCTGGTAGTTCTCGAGCACGGCGATGAGCGTGCGTCCGACGGCCAGCCCCGAGCCGTTGAGAGTGTGCACGAGCGCCGGCTTGCCCGTGTCCGAATCCCGGTACCGCGCCATCATGCGGCGTGCCTGGAAGTCCAGGAAGTTGCTGCAGGAAGAAATCTCGCGATAGCAGTCCTGGCCGGGCAGCCAGACTTCGAGGTCGATGGTCTTGGCCGCCGAGAATCCTAGGTCGCCCGCGCACAACGCGACCGCGCGGTACGGCAGCTCCAGCCGTTCGAGGATCTCTTCCGCGTGGCCGGTGAGCTCCTCGAGCGCTTCCCACGACCTGCCCGGCTCGACTATCTGCACCAGTTCCACCTTCTCGAACTGATGCTGACGGAAGATGCCGCGCGTGTCCTTGCCGTAGCTGCCCGCTTCCCTGCGGAAACACGGTGTGTGGGCGACGAAACGCAACGGCAGGGTGTCCGCGTCCAGGATCTCGCCCCGCACGAGGTTCGTCACCGGCGTTTCGGCCGTGGGGATGAGGTAGCGGCCCTCGTCTCCGGCCAGGGCGAACTGGTCTTCTTCGAACTTCGGCAACTGGCCGGTTCCGCGCAGCGAGTCCGCGTTGACGATGTAGGGCACGTAGACTTCGCGGTAGCCGTGCCGGTCCGTATGCACATCGAGCATGAACTGCGTGAGGGCTCTGTGCATGCGGGCGACGCCCCCCGACATGACGACGAAGCGGGAACCTGCGATCTTCGTGGCGGCTTCGAGGTCGATCTCCGGACCGGCGAGGTCCATGTGATCGAGTGGGTCGAAGTTGAACGAAGGCGGCTCGCCCCAGGTGCGCAGCGTGACGTTGTCCTGCTCATTCGTACCGGCGGGCACCGATGCGTCCGGTACGTTCGGGATGGCTTCGAGGAACGCCTCAAGATCCTGCTGCACCCCGGTGAACTGCTTCCTTGCCGCATCCAGCCGACGGCCGAGATCCCCCACCTCCGCGACGAGGGGGCCGATGTCCTCGCCGTTCGCCCTGGCGCGGCCGATGGCCTTCGAGCGGTTGTTGCGTTCCGCCTGCAGTGCCTCGGTCTGCTCCTGCATGCGCCGCCGCCCGGACTCCAGTGTCTCGTAGCGTTCCAGGTCGAACTCGAAGCCGCGCGCGCGGAGCGCGTCGCACACCTCGGCTGCATGGTGGCGCAGGTAGTTGCGGTCCAGCATTACGCGGGCGCTCCCAGACGCTGTCCTGCCCAGGCCGCGACGACGCACACCAGCACGCTCGCCGCGATGTATGCCAACGCCGGCAGCCACCGGGCATCGTTCAGCAACAGGACGGTCTCCATGGAGAAGGCCGAGAACGTGGTGAACGCCCCCAGCACGCCGACCACGAAGAATGGCCGGACCAGGTCGTCGAAACGTGCGTGGTGTGCGAGCAGGCCGAACGCGAGGCCGATCAGGAAGGAGCCGGCCACATTGACCAGCAGGGTGCCCCACGGGAAGGCGAGGCCCAGGCGGTCGGCACCGCTCACGACGCCGAAGCGCGCAACGGCCCCTACCGCACCGCCGGCGGCAATCCAGCACAACGTGGAGAACACGGTCGTTCCTGTCCGTTCGGTTCCTGATTGGGCGGCGTGTTCCACGATGCCGCGATCGGATGCCCCTGCCCGGTGCGCGCATCCCCGCCTGGCGGGCGGCCCCCGGCCGTGGCGCTGCCGCTCAAGTGGGTTGTCCGGCGCGGTCCCGGGCGCGTAGTGTAGCCAATCTCTCCCGGACTTTGCGTTCGAGGCCGCGATCCTTGGGCTCGTAGAAACGCACCTCTTCCATTTCGTCCGGGAAATACCGTTCCCCGGCAGCGTAGCCGTCGGCTTCGTCATGGGCGTAGCGATAGCCCTCGCCATGGCCGAGCTGCTTGCTCAGTCGCGTCGGCGCGTTCCGCAATCGTAACGGTACCTGGTAGCTCGGATGCGTGCGGACGTACGCGCGCGCCGCGTTGAACGCCTCGTGGACGGCGTTGCTCTTGGGTACGCTGGCGAGATACACCACGGCCTGCGCCAAGGCCAGTTCGCCCTCAGGCGAACCGAGCCGGCGATACGCTTCCCATGCGTCCATGGCCAGCTGCAGCCCGCGTGGGTCCGCATTGCCGATGTCCTCGCTCGCCATGCGGGCGACGCGCCGCGCGACGTACAGCGGATCGCAGCCGCCGTCGAGCATGCGCGCCAGCCAGTACAGCGCGGCGTCCGGTGCGCTGCCGCGCACCGCCTTGTGCAGGGCCGAGATCTGGTCGTAGAACGCGTCGCCGCCCTTGTCGAAGCGCCGATAGTCCTGGCCGCTGGCGTGGGCGACGTGCTCGTGCGAGATGGTGTCGTCCGCAAGCTGCGCGGCGATCTCCAGGGTGTTCAGTACCCGGCGCGCATCCCCGTCCGCGGCGGCGATCAGCAGGCGCAGGGCCTCGTCTTCGATACCGAGCCCGTCCAGTTCGGTGTCGAGCGCCCGCCGTGCCAGGGTCTCGAGATCGTCCGCATCGAGGGTGCGCAGGACGTAGACCCGCGTACGTGACAGCAGGGCCGCATTCACCTCGAAGGACGGGTTCTCCGTGGTCGCGCCGACGAACACGACCGTGCCGCGCTCCACATGCGGCAGGAAGGCATCCTGCTGTGCCTTGTTGAAGCGGTGCACCTCATCGATGAACAGCACTGTTGTCGCACCGGCGTGCAGGCGTGCGTCCTCGATCGCGGCACGGACATCGCGGACGCCCGCGAGGACAGCGGAGAGACTCGCCCAGCGGGCTCCGGCCGCGGCTGCGAGTATCCGTGCGAGGGTGGTCTTGCCGGTGCCGGGCGGTCCCCACAGGATCATCGAGGCGATGCGGCCCGATTCCGCCAACCGCGCGAGCGGCCGTCCCGGACCGAGCAGGTGCCGTTGGCCGACGAAGCCGTCCAGCGACGTCGGCCGCATGCGCGCCGCGAGCGGTGCGTCAGTGTGCGGCAGCGGATCGGACATCGCCGATGACATCCACGCCGTCCGGCATGACGAACTTGAACAGGCTGTCCCCAAGTGCGGGATCCAGGGTCGCGTCCTGGAACGTCACGCGCGTCACCTGGTCGAGGTGGTCGACGATGTCGATCCCGACCAGGACGGGTCCGCGGAACTCCAGACGAATCCGCTCGAACAGCGACTCCGCACCCTTGGGCATGAGCACGAAACCCTGGCGGTCGTCGAGCGCGGGTTCCTCCGCGACATCGAATCGTGCCTCGAGTTCGTCAAGGTCTCCCGTCAGGAGCCAGGCCGGCGTATCTGTCGGTGCCTGGGCGATGGCCTGCACCGTCACCTGGTCGAGATCGCGGTCGAAGACATAGATATCGGTACCGTCCGAAACGATCAACTGGGGATAGGGGGCCAGGATTTCCCAGCGCAAACGGCCGGGCCGATGCAGGGCGACCGTGCCCCGGGCGGCCTGCAGGGTGCGTCCGCGCGGACCGATGACGGTTTGCTCGAAGTCGGCCGCGAATCGCTCCATGGGTTCCAGCAGGCCCCGCAGATCCCCTGTGACGGGGGCGCCATCCGCAGCGACGGCAAGCCAGGTCGCCAGCGAAACCCATTGCCACGCCGTGCGCTGCATCGCCCGTCGGCGGGCAGGACAGGCGCCCGGTGCGTGTCCGCGAAGGCGCGCGTCGCGCCGGTTCACCGGTCGCTCCGGTCGGCGGGCACGAGGACTTCGCGGGAGCCGTTGCCGTTCATCGAACTGACGATGCCGGCCTCCTCCATCGCCTCGATCAGGCGGGCGGCGCGGTTGTAGCCGATCCTGAGCTTGCGCTGTACCGCCGAGATGGACGCGCGCCGGGACTCGATGACCAAGGCCACGGCCTCGTCGTAGAGGGCATCGGAACTCTCGGTATCGTCGTCGGGGTCTGCAAACATGGGTGCCGTGGAGGGCTCGGTTGGGCCGACCAGCACGTCGTCCTGGTAGTCGGGATTGCCGCGCCGCTTCCAGTCCGCCACCACGCCGAGCACCTCCTGGTCGGTCACGAACGCGCCATGTACGCGAACGGGCTGGCTGGTCCCGGGCGGCAGGAAGAGCATGTCGCCGTGTCCGAGCAGCTGTTCGGCGCCGCCCTGGTCCAGAATCGTGCGCGAATCGATTCGGCTGGACACCTGGTAACTCATGCGGGCCGGGACGTTGGCCTTGATGAGCCCGGTGATCACGTCGACGGACGGGCGTTGCGTGGCGAGCACGAGATGGATGCCGGCCGCCCTCGCCTTCTGTGCGATGCGCGCGATGAGTTGATCGACCTTCTTGCCGAAGGTCATCATGAGATCGGCGAGTTCGTCGATGACCACGACGATGTAGGGCAGCCGCTCCACTTCCGGCGGCGCCGTATCCGCATCTTCGGGCCATTGCGGATCCGTGATGGGCTGCCCCGCCGCCGCCGCTTCGGCGACGAGCCGGTTCAGGCCGTCGACGTTGCGCACGCGCAGCGCCGCCATCAGCCGGTAGCGCCGTTCCATCTCCGCGATGCACCAGTTGAGTGCCTGCGCGGCGTCCCTCATGTCCGTGACGACGGGGGTCAGGAGGTGGGGGATGCCGTCGTACACCGAGAGTTCGAGGATCTTGGGATCGATGAGGATCAGTCGGAGTTCCTCGGGTGTGGCCTTGTACAGCATCGAAATCAGCATCGCGTTGACGCCGACCGACTTGCCGGAACCCGTCGTCCCCGCGATCAGGAGATGCGGCATCCTGCCGATGTCCGCGATCACGGGTTCGCCCGCGATGTCCCTGCCGAGCGCGATCGTCAGCGGAGACGCGGAGTCGCGGTAGGTGCGGGACGCGAGGATGTCCTTCAGGCGTACCGTCGCGCGGTGTTCGTTCGGAATCTCGATGCCGACGACGGACTTTCCGGGGATGACTTCGACGATACGCACGCTCACCACCGCCAGGGAGCGGGCGAGGTCCTTGGCCAGCGTGCTGATCCGGCTCACCTTGATGCCGGCCGCCGGCTGGATTTCGAAACGCGTCACGACCGGACCCGGCAGCACCGACGTCACCTCCGCTTCTATGCCAAAGTCGGCAAGCTTGTGCTCCAGGGTCTGCGACATCGCGTCGAGCGACGCGTTCGAGAAGCCCCCCTGCTCCGGCGTGGCGTCGTCAAGCAGGGCCAGGTCCGGCATGGCGGTCGTCACGTCGGCGGCGGCAGCCGTTCGGGCCGGCGGCCTGGCTCGCGAGCGCGGCCTGGCTCGAGGCGGGCTCTCGGGCGCGACCGACAGGGGGGCCGGGCGCTCGGTCACGTTCCCGTCGTGCATCTCTCCCGCTGGCTGTTCGGGAGGCTGGCGTCTTGCCTTGCGGGTCTGCGCGCGCCGGGTCCGTACCGAGCGCGCCGTGCCCGCCGCGGCGCGTTGCGCGCGCAGTTGCGCCAGGTGCGCGAACGCGCGCGACGCGGCGACGGCCGTCCGTGCCGCGACCCGATGCAGCCCCTGTCCGGTGAGCTCCGCGACCCGGACCCAGGAATAGCCCAGCGCTGCCTGGACTCCGATGAGCAACACGACCACCGCGACGAGTGTCATGCCGGGCCAGTTCAGGTACGGCAGGCCTGACTCTGCAAGCGTGTCGCCCACGACGCCCCCCGGACCCGCATCTCCCGGCAGCCGCATCGTCGTGACGACGTGCATCTTGACCAGCACGCAGGCGGCGGCCGCGATGGCGAGCCAGCCGAGGAAACGCACGCCGAACAGCGGCCAGGACCATGCGTCGGCGGAGCGCCGGAACAGACGAAGCCCGCCGAGCAAGAGCGCGAGCGGCAGCACATAGGCGATCCATCCGAACGCGAGCAGCACGATATCGGCGACCCAGGCGCCGCTTTCTCCCACCAGGTTGGATGTGCTGGTGTTTGCCCCCGAAAAGCTCCACGACGGATCGAGGTGCGAGTAGGAGAAGATCGCCAGGAAGGTGTAGACGGCGGCGGCCAGCAGGAGTGTCAGGGCGATCTCGCGGAAGGGCAAGATGGAACTGCGTGGCTCGGACACGGTGACTCCGGATGCGCGGGGCGCGCCATGCCACATTGTACGCGGGTCGAGTTGTCCTAACAAATTGGACAGAATTTCAATGACTTGAATCGTCGATATCCGAACCAGACTTGGGCCGTCCGCGTGGTTGACGTATCATTCGGAAGCACAACGGTCAGTTCCGGACGGTGGGTGGTGAAGCGGGACAAGCAGAAGGTGGTCGAGGAGGTATGGGACGACGCCCGGGTGCGCACTTTCCTTGGCAAGATACCGCCGGAGTTGCCCGGAGACCCGGATTTCCACGTCTTGCTGTTTGCCTACCGGAGCATGCGCGCGGACGACTTCGAGAGATTTCTGCGCTTTTTCATGGATGAGGGCCGCGACGTGCGCGCGCGCAACGGCGACGGGGTCGCCCTCGCCGAGTACATCGCCCCCCACAGTGGCGCGCAACCCTACATCGCGCTGCTCGACGTGGCTGCCGGACGCGTCTGCACATGAGCACCCGTCACCGACTGATCGTGCTCGGTTCCGGCCCGGCGGGATACACGGCCGCCCTGTACGCATCGCGGGCGAACCTGGCGCCGGCGCTGATTGCCGGTGTGGAGGTCGGCGGCCAGTTGACCACTACCACCGATGTCGACAACTGGCCAGGCGACGCGCACGGCCTGCAGGGGCCCGAACTGATGGAGCGGATGAAACTGCACGTCGAGAAGTTCGGCACCGAGGTCATCGAGGACCACGTCCAGCGGGTCGATCTGGCGCGGCGCCCCCTGGTGCTGCACGGAGACCGCGACGACTACCTCTGTGATGCGCTGATCGTTGCCACCGGGGCCTCGGCGAAGTATCTCGGGCTGCCGAGCGAGGAAGCGTTCAAGGGTCGTGGGGTCAGTGCCTGCGCGACCTGCGACGGGTTTTTCTTCCGTGGTCAGGACGTGGCCGTGATCGGCGGAGGCAACACCGCCGCGGAAGAAGCCCTGTATTTGTCCAACATCGCGAGGAGCGTCGTGCTGGTGCACCGGCGCGACACCATGCGGGCAGAGAAGATCCTCCAGGATCGCCTCTTCGCCCGGCCCGACGTCACGTTCCTCTGGGATCATGTGCTGGCCGAGGTCTGCGGTGACGAAGGCGGCGTAACGGGCATGGCCGTGCAACCGGTGGACGGCGGTCCGGCCCGGGAGGTTCCCGTGGCCGGCGTCTTCATCGCCATCGGCCACACGCCGAACACCCAGCTCTTCGAAGGCCAGCTCGACATGCGTGACGGCTATATCGCGGTGGCGAGCGGTCTGGAAGGCAACGCCACCGCCACCAGCGCGCCCGGCGTCTTCGCGGCCGGCGATGTGGCCGACCACGTCTATCGCCAGGCGATCACCTCCGCCGGCTTCGGGTGCATGGCCGCGCTCGACGCCGAGAAGTATCTCGACGCGTCATGACGCCGAGCCGGGCGCGCCGCGTGTTCGCCGCAGGGTTTCCCGACCCGCGCGACGGCCCGGTCGACGGCCCGCTCGCGGTGGGCGGCGACCTGTCACCCGAGCGCCTGCTCGCCGCCTACGATCACGGCATCTTTCCGTGGTTCGCCGACGACCGCGGGCCCCTCCTCTGGTGGTCTCCGGACCCACGCGCGGTGCTGTTCCCGGAGCATCTCAAGGTGTCACGGAGCCTGGCGCGCCGACTGCGTCGGGGCGACTACACCGTGACCATGGACACCGCGTTCGAGGCGGTCGTTTCAGGTTGCGCCGGGCCGCGCAGGACAGAGAGCGGCACCTGGATCACACCGGCCATGCGCGCGGCCTACGGGGGCTTGCATGCACTCGGCTTCGCGCACTCCGTGGAAGCATGGGACGACGCTGGTCTTGCCGGCGGCCTGTACGGCGTGTCGCTCGGGCGCATGTTCTTCGGCGAATCCATGTTCTCCGACCGAACGGACGCGTCCAAGGTCGCCCTCGTCGCGCTGGTCCGCCAGCTCGTCGGCTGGGACTTCGAGCTGATCGACTGTCAGCTCCCGAACGCGCACCTGACTTCTCTCGGCGCGCGGGCGATCCCCCGCGACGCGTTCCTCGACCGTCTCGCACACAATCGCCGCGAACCCGCCCGGCGGGGCGTGTGGCGCTTCGAAGCGGCGGTGGCAACCCGTGACGACTGAAGAAACTGCCGCACGGCTCGAGAGCCGGCGTTTCTTCCTGACGCCCGGGCACGCCTGTGGCTACTTCGACGACCGCGAGGCGACCACCCTCCTGCTGGACCCCGCCGATACGCCCTCCCCGGCGGCCTACGCCGCGCTCTCCGAACTGGGCTTCCGGCGCGGCGGAACGCACTTGTACCGGCCCCGTTGCGCGGGCTGCAGGGCCTGCGTGGCCACGCGCGTTCCCGTCGACCGCTTTCGCATGACGCGCCGGTTCCGCCGCATTCGGGAGCGCAATGCCGATGCGCGCACACGCGTCGAGCCGGCCGACTTCCACGAAGAGCACTACGACCTGTACCAGCGATACATCTCGGGGCGTCACGCCGACGGATCGATGTACCCGCCGTCGCGCCACCAGTTCCGCTCGTTCCTGTTCGCGCCCTGGTGCAAGACGGAGTTGCTCTGTACCTATGTGGAGGACACGCTCGTCGCCGTGGCGGTCACGGACGTGCTCCCGGATGCCCTGTCGTCGATCTACACGTTCTTCGACCCGGATCTGCCGCGGCGGAGCCTCGGCGTCTACTCCGTGCTGCGCCAGATCGACGAGTGCCGGCGCCGGGGACTTGCGCACCTCTATCTGGGTTTCTGGATCGAGGACTCCCCGAAGATGCGTTACAAGACCGAGTACCGTCCCGTGCAACTCCTGCGCGACGGGCGATGGTCGGAGCCGGTGGCCGAGCCGCTTCGGCCGCGCCCCGGACCTGCAGACCAGGAGTGATCGGACCGCTTTTCCTCGATGTGGGGCGCTTGGATGAGTGACTTGCGAGCGCGTATGCGGCAGAATCCCGCGCTCCCGAGCGAGGTCCAAGCGGCGCGATCCCCTCCACACCGGCACGGGGCATCGCGGACAGGCGCGCACGAGTCAAACGGATCAGATGGCCAAAGAAGAACAGATCGAGATGCAGGGCACGGTGATCGACACCCTGCCCAATACCATGTTCCGGGTGGAGCTGGAGAACGGCCACGTCGTCACCGCTCACATCTCCGGCAAGATGCGCAAGAACTACATTCGCATCCTCACGGGAGACAAGGTCAACGTGGAACTCACCCCGTATGACCTGACCAAGGGACGGATCACCTTCCGCGAGCGCTGATCGACGTAGGGGACGGGCGACGACAAGCGTCGCCCCTACACCGTGTGGCCTTCCAGGATGTGGATGGCCAGTTCGTCGTCTTCGACGGTGATCTCCACCGTGCCCCCGCCCTGGGCCAGGTCCCCGAACAGGATGTCCTCGGCGAGTTGGCGCTTGATCTTCTCCTGGATCAGCCGCTGCATGGGTCTGGCGCCCATCTTCTCGTCGTAGCCCTCGCGTGCGAGCCAATCCCGGGCCGCCTCGTCGACGTCGAGCTGCACTTTCTTGTTGTCGAGCTGCGCCTGCAACTCGACGAGGAACTTGTCGACGATCGTCTTGATGACCTCCATCGGCAGCGCGTTGAACTGCATGATGGCGTCGAGGCGGTTGCGGAACTCCGGTGTGAACAGCTTCTTGAGGGTCTCCATCGCATCGGTGCTGTGGTCCTGGTGCGTGAAGCCGATCGACGACCTGGCCGCCTCCTGTGCGCCCGCGTTGGTGGTCATGACCAGCACGGTGTTCCGGAAATCGGCGTGCCGCCCGTTGTTGTCGGTCAACGTGCCGTGGTCCATCACCTGCAGCAGCAGGTTGAACACTTCCGGGTGCGCCTTCTCGACCTCGTCGAGCAGGATGACGCTGTGCGGGTGCTTGGTGACCGCTTCGGTCAGGAGCCCGCCCTGGTCGAACCCGACGTAGCCGGGAGGCGCTCCGATGAGTCTTGAGACGGTGTGTCGTTCCATGTACTCGGACATGTCGAAGCGCAGCAGTTCCACGCCCATGATGATCGCCAGCTGGCGGCAGACCTCGGTCTTGCCAACGCCGGTTGGACCGGCGAACAGGAAGCTGCCGATGGGCTTCTCATCGACCTTGAGCCCCGCCCGCGAGAGCTTGATGGCCGAGGCCAGGGTCTCGATCGCCTCGTCCTGGCCGAAGACCACCATCTTGAGTTTGCCTTCGAGATCCTTCAGGGCTTCCTTGTCGGATACCGTGACCTGGTTCGAAGGGATCCGTGCGATCTTTGCGACCACGCGCTCGATGTCGCCCGCTCCGATCGACTTCTTGCGCCGGGCGGGCGTCAGCAACTGCTGCGCCGCACCCGCCTCGTCGATGACATCGATGGCCTTGTCGGGCATGAAACGGTCTGTGATGTAGCGGTCCGCCAGCTCCGCGGCGGTGCGCAGGGCACGATCGGTATAGCGCAGGTGGTAGTGGTCCTCGAAGCGCGACTTCAGCCCGCGCAGGATCTTGTAGGTGTCGTCGACGCTCGGCTCGGTGACGTCGATCTTCTGGAAGCGGCGCGACAGGGCGCGATCCTTGTCGAAGATGCCCCGGTATTCCTGGTAGGTCGTGGACCCCATGCAGCGGATCTCGCCCGAGGCGAGCATCGGCTTCAGGAGATTGGAGGCGTCCATCACCCCGCCGGAGGCTGCCCCGGCCCCGATGATGGTGTGGATCTCGTCGATGAACAGGATGGCGTTGGGAGACTTCTTGAGTTCCTTCAGCAGCATCTTGAAGCGCTTCTCGAAGTCACCGCGGTACTTGGTTCCCGCGAGCAGCGAGCCGAGGTCCAGGGCGAAGACGGCGCTGTCGCCGACGACCTCGGGAACCTCGCCGTCGACAATGCGTTTCGCGAGGCCCTCGGCGATGGCCGTCTTGCCGACGCCCGATTCACCGACCAGGAGCGGGTTGTTCTTGCGCCGTCGGCACAGGATCTGAATCACCCGCTCCACCTCGTCCTCACGGCCGACCAGCGGGTCGATGGCGCCGGCGCGCGCCAGGGCGTTCAGGTCGCTTGCGAAGGCCTCCAGAGCGCTCTGCGGGCGGCTCTCTGCCGAGCCTTCCTCGTCACTGTCCTCGCGCGATTCGGCCGGGTCTGGTTCGCCGCCCACCTTGGAGATGCCGTGCGCGATGTAGTTCACGACGTCGATGCGTTTCACGTCCTGCTGCTTGAGCAGGAATACCGAGTGGGTCTCCTGCTCGTTGAAGATCGCCACGAGCAGGTTGGCCCCGGTCACTTCCTTGCGATTGCTGGACTGCACGTGGAACACCGCCCGCCGCAGGACGCGCTCGAAGCCGAGGGTCGGCTGCGTCTCGCGTTTGTTGTCGCCGGCGGGGATGAGCGGAGTGGTCGACTCGATGTAGTCCTCAAGCTCCTTGCGCAGCCGGTCGACGTCCGCGCCGACCTTCCTCAGCACGTCGAGCGCCACCGCATCGTCGAGCAGCGCGAGCAGCAGGTGCTCCACGGTCATGAACTCGTGGCGCTTCGCCTTGGCTTCCTTGAAGGCGTGGTTGATGGTCCCTTGCAGTTCCTTGCTGAGCATGGTCAGTCGGTCATCTCCACGGTGGACAAGAGGGGGTGCTGGTTCGCGCGCGCATATTCATTGATCGTTTCGGACTTGGTCTCCGCGATATCACGCGGGTAGATGCCTACCACGGCACTGCCGGAGGTGTGCACGGCAAGCATGATCTGGATCGCCTTCTCGCGGTTCATGCCGAAGAAGGTTTCCAGCACATGTACCACGAACTCCATCGGCGTGTAGTCGTCGTTCATGAGCAGAACCTTGAACATCGGCGGTCGCTTGAGCGCCGGCTTGGTTTCCTCGGGTGCGATGACCGTGCCGGTGGGAAGATCTTCCATGTCATCGCTTTGCAGGCGCGGCGCCGGTAGCGACAGGCGGCCGCATGCCGCCTTCGGCCCGGTGGGCCGCGCGCTGCGACCCGGTGCCGCGCGGGTCCATGTCGATGCGGAAATGGTCTTTGCATGCTCCAAGGTGGCGTGCCCCAGTGCGGACGGCCAACTTAATCATACTTGAATCCGGGGTGCTGTCCCGCAAGTTTGTCTGGCTCCGG
This sequence comes from Candidatus Azotimanducaceae bacterium, assembly GCA_965206615.1. Classification (GTDB taxonomy): domain Bacteria; phylum Pseudomonadota; class Gammaproteobacteria; order Pseudomonadales; family Azotimanducaceae; genus VXNE01. The sequence goes on along the minus strand of CBDBKI010000005.1, from coordinate 2,976,093 downwards.
AGTTCGTCCGGGCGCCAATACCGGGCCAACTCAGGTGCCGCACGGCCGAGTCGGTGCGCCACTCCGGTTCCGGTCCGGCCACGCCCGCCTCGCAGGCGACCAGCGGCGCTTCCGACGCCGCCCTTGGCCGAGCCGTTCCCGGGCGCGTTCCGTTGGCGGGGGTACGGTGGCCACGGCATACTCGCTGGCGTCTCGACACCCGGCCGAGCGCCGCTGCCGAGGGCCCGACGAACGCGGTCCGGACGCCCCTTTTCGGCGCCTTCGAGATGCCTTGAATCCGCAGCGAACTTGACAAACACACGACAGCCCTGTACATCGTGCCGCTTCCCGCGCGGCTGTATCAAGCGCTCCTCCGGCTAGGCCGACCAGGTGGCTACGGGCACGGTAAAGTGGTTCAACAACGCCAAGGGCTACGGGTTCATTTTGTCCGAAGCAAGCGGCGAAGACCTCTTCGTCCACTTTTCTTCCATCCAGATGTCTGGCTACAAGACGCTACGCGCGGGACAGGTGGTCGAGTTCGACATTCAGGAAGGTCCCAAGGGACCGCACGCGGTCAATATCCGCTCGACAGACGACGGACCGGCGCCCGACGATGCGCTGGCCGCCGACGCCTTCGATTGACGCTTCCAGACCGCTGCACGGGGGACCCCGGGCGGTCCGGCGTCGCGTCGCGGGTCAGGTGTCCATCTTGCGGATGACGGCGCCGCCGAATGCCGAACAGCTCAGCAGCGATGCGTCCTGCATCAGGCGCTCGAAGTCGTAGGTGACGGTCTTTTCGGAGATCGCTCCTTCCATGCCGTAAACGATCAGGTCCGCAGCCTCGCGCCAGCCGAGGTGGCGCAGCATCATCTCCGCGGACAGGATGAGCGAACCGGGGTTGACCTTGTCCTGGCCGGCATATTTCGGCGCGGTCCCGTGGGTGGCCTCGAAGACCGCGACGGTATCGCCGATGTTCGCGCCCGGCGCGATGCCGATACCCCCGACCTGGGCGGCGAGCGCGTCCGACAGGTAGTCGCCGTTCAGGTTCGTCGTCGCGATCACGTCGTACTCGTCGGGCCGGGTCAGGATCTGCTGCAGCATGGCGTCCGCGATCACGTCCTTGATGACGATCTCCCTGCCCGTGCGGGGATTGGTCAGCGTGTGCCAGGGCCCGCCGTCCAGGGGCGTCGCACCGAACTCGCCGGCCGCCAGCTCGTAGCCCCAGTCCTTGAACGCGCCCTCCGTGAACTTCATGATGTTGCCCTTGTGCACGAACGTCAGGGAGGCCCGGTCCTCTGCGATCGTGTACTGCAGGGCCCTGCGCACCAGGCGTTGCGTTCCCTCGGCGGAGATCGGTTTCACGCCGATCCCGCAGTTGTTGGGAAAACGGATCTTGTTCACGCCCATTTCGTTGCGCAGGAACGCGATGACCTTGTCGGCCTCGGGGCTGTCCGCTGCCCATTCGACACCCGCGTATATGTCCTCGGTGTTCTCGCGAAAGATGACCATGTCCGTCTTCTGCGGCGCCAGCACGGGGCTCGGAACGCCCTGCAGCCAGCGCACCGGACGCTGACAGACGTAAAGATCCAGCACCTGTCGGATCGCGACGTTCAGCGAGCGGATACCGCCGCCGACGGGGGTCGTCATGGGGCCCTTGATGGCGACGCGAAAGTCGCTCAACGCCTCGAGGGTTTCCTCGGGCAGCCACTCGTCGTCCCCGTAGACCGTGAGCGCCTTTTCGCCCGCATAGACCTCCATCCAGGCGATGGAGCGACGGCCACCGTAGCTCTTTGCGACCGCGGCGTTGACTACATCGATCATGACCGGAGAGATGTCGACGCCGATGCCGTCGCCCTCGATGAACGGAATGATGGGACGATCCGGAACGTTCAGGCTGCCGTCTTCGGCCACGGTGATCCTGTCTCCGTCGTCGGGGACGACGATGTGCTCGTAACCCATCGGTACTCCAATGCAAAGGGGGGAAATGCGGCGCGCGATTATAGCATCGCCGGCCCCGTGGGGCCGTCCGGCGGGTGTCTTCCTGGTGTCTTCCTGCCTGCCGAACGCCCTTCGATCAGCCGTCCGAGGGCGCGCCAGCCTCCCAGGCCTCGGCCCGCGCCGCGTCGTCCCCGGTGGAGCGCACCCAGGCCGCGTCGGAGCCGCGCGTTTCCTTCTTCCAGAACACGGCGCGCGTCTTCAGGTAGTCCATGATGAACTCGCACCCGGCGAACGCGGCCGCGCGGTGCGCGGCCGCGACCAGCACGAGAACGATCTGGTCTCCCGGGCCGAGTTCGCCCACCCGATGCACGACGACCACGTCGTCGAGTGACCAACGCTGCTGTGCGTCGGACACGATGGCCGCGATGCTCGACTCGGTCATGCCCGGGTAGTGTTCCAGGGCAAGCGTCTCGGTCGCCCCGCCGCTGCGCGCGTCGTCCCGCACCAGCCCGGCGAACGCGGCGATCGCCCCCGACCCCGCCCCGGTGCGCGCCCGCAACGCCTGCCACTCGTCGGCGAGCGAGAAGTCTTCCCTCTGCACGCGAATGGCCACGGCCATGTCAGCCTCCGGTGACCGGGGGCAGGAAGGCCACTTCGTCGCCGGCGACCAGCGGTGTGTCCTGGCCGTGCACGAACCGCTGATTGACCGCGATCCGCACCTCCGCATCGGCAAGCGCCGCGGCGCCCTGGCGGGAAAGCTGGCGCGCAAGCGTGGCGCGCAACCCGGCGATGGTCGCCCCGGGCGCCAGAGGCACCTCCAGGACGTCCTCGCCGACCGTCTCCCTGAGCGAGGCGAAGAAGAGCACGCGCACCGTTACCGCCGCCACGCGCCGCTCCGCCCGCCGTCCTTGCTCAGGAGTTCCACGCTCTCGATGCGCATGCCGCGATCGATGGCCTTGCACATGTCGTATACCGTGAGGGCCGCGACGCTGGCCGCGGTCAGCGCTTCCATTTCGACGCCCGTCTGCCCGGTCACCTTGCACGTCGCGACGATGCGCAGCCGGTCGGACTCGACCGGGTCGAAGTCCACGCTCACCTTCGAAAGCGGCAGCGGGTGGCACAGGGGAATGAGGTCGCTGGTGCGCTTGGCCGCCTGTATGCCGGCGACGCGGGCGACCGCGAAAACGTCGCCCTTGGGCAGGTCGCCCGAGCGGATCTCGGCGAGCGTCTCCGGCTGCATGACGAGTACGGCCTGCGCGCTGGCCGTGCGCTCGGTGACGGCCTTGTCGGACACGTCCACCATGTGGGCCGCGCCGTGCTCGTCGATGTGGGTCAGACTGCTCATCGGAGGGGATTACACTCCCGTACCGGCCCCCGTGCAACAAACGCGCACCCGCTGGCCGGTCCGGCACGGCCGGACGAAGGAGTACAATGGGAGGCTCTACTCCGCGGGGCCAAACGGGTGGCGTCAACGGTCATCGTGGGCATGTCGGGCGGCGTGGACTCCGCCGTGGCGGCGTTGCTGCTCAAGGAGCGCGGCTACGCCGTGGAAGGCATGTTCATGAAGAACTGGGACGAGGACGACGGCGAGGAATACTGCACCGCGCAGGCGGACTTCGCCGACGCCCGCGCGGTGTGCGAACGCCTGCAGATTCCGCTGCACGAAGCGAACTTCGCGGCCGAATACTGGGACAATGTCTTCGAGCACTTCCTCGCCGAGTACGCCGCGGGCCGCACGCCCAACCCGGACGTGCTCTGCAACAGCGAGATCAAGTTCAACGTGTTCCTCGACTATGCGCGCGTGCTGGGCGCGGATCGCATCGCCACGGGACACTACGTCCGCGCGCTCTGTACCGGTCGGGAATTCGAACTTCGCAAGGGCGTGGACCGCGACAAGGACCAGAGCTATTTCCTGCAGGCCGTGCCGGCCGCGCGACTGCGCGGTTGCCTGTTTCCCCTCGGCGGGATGCGCAAGCCCGAGGTCCGCAGCATGGCCCGGGACGCACACCTGCCCGTCCACGACAAGAAGGACAGTACCGGCATCTGCTTCATCGGCGAACGCCGCTTTGCCGACTTCCTGGCGCGCTACCTGCCGCGTACGCCGGGGCCGATCGTGGACACCGACGGCCAGCTCCTGGGGGAGCATCGGGGGCTTGCGTACTTCACGCTGGGACAGCGCCAGGGGCTGGGCATCGGCGGCCGCGCCGGATATCGGGAAGCACCGTGGTATGTCGTCGCCAAGCGGCTTCGTGAGAACGAACTGGTCGTCAGCCAGGACGAACGGCACCTCCTGAGCTGCAGTCTCGTCGCGACCTGCCTCAACTGGCTCGCACCCGCCGACCTGCCCCGACGCTGCCACGCCAAGACGCGCTACCGGCAACCGGATCAGGCGTGCCTGGTGGAAGCCGACGGTGACGGGGTTCGCGTGGTCTTCGAGCACCCTCAGCGGGCCGTCACCCCCGGACAGTACGTCTGTTTCTACGATGGCGAGCGCTGCCTCGGCGGGGGCGTGATCGTCGCGGTCGGCGGCGCGGACGGATAACTCGCCCATGGCCCCTACCGATCGTTCGTCCCTTGCAATACCAGAGGCCCCGATGGAGCTGTCGTCCCTGACTGCCGTTTCGCCGCTCGACGGGCGCTACCGCGCGCGGGTCGCGCCGCTGGCGCCGCTGGTCTCCGAGTTCGGCCTGATACGCGCGCGCGTGCGGGTCGAAATCGAGTGGTTCCTGCATCTGGCGAACACGCCGGCCATCATCGAACTGCCCGTGCCCGACGCGCACCGCACGGCCGCCTGCCGGTCCGTGTACCGCGACTTCACCGTGGTGGACGCGGAGCACATACGCGCCATCGAGGCCCGGACCAACCACGACGTGAAGGCCGTGGAGTATTTCGTCAAGGAGCGGATCGCCGCGATCGAGGGTCTCTCCGCCCATACGGAGTACGTGCACTTCGCATGCACGTCGGAGGACATCAACAACCTCGCCTACGCAACGATGCTGCAGCGGGCGCGCGACGAAGTCATGGTGCCGACGATGCGCGACCTGGTCGGCAGGGTCCGCGGCCTCGCGGCAGCCAATGCGGGGGTGCCGATGCTGGCACGCACCCATGGGCAGGCCGCGTCGCCGACGACGGTGGGCAAGGAGTTCGCGGTCTTTGCCGCGCGCCTCGCTCGCCAGCTTGCGACCCTGCAGGACGTCCGCATCCTCGGCAAGGCGAACGGTGCGGTCGGCAACTACAATGCGCACCTCGTCGCCTTCCCCCACGTCGACTGGCCGGCCGTCGCCGCGGACTTCGTGCGCGGGCTCGGCCTCGAGCACAACGGGTACACCACGCAGATCGAGCCGCACGACTACATCGCTGAGTATTTCGACGCCCTCGCGCGTTTCAACCAGGTCCTGCTCGACTTCGACCGCGACATGTGGGGATACATCTCCCTGGGCTACTTCAGAAGCCGCAAGGTGGCCGGAGAGACCGGCAGTTCGACCATGCCGCACAAGGTCAATCCCATCGACTTCGAGAACTCCGAAGGCAACATCGGGATCGCGAACGCGCTGCTGTCGCACCTCGGCGGCAAGCTTGCCGTCTCCCGCTGGCAGCGCGACCTGTCGGACTCCACGGCCCTGCGCAACGTGGGCGCCTGCCTCGGGCACTCGCTGGTGGCTGTCGTGGCCGCGCTGCGGGGCATCGGCCGGCTCGAGGTCGACACGGAGCGACTCGATGCCGATCTGGCGGACAGCTGGGAGGTGCTCACCGAGGCCGTACAGACCGTGATGCGCCGGGCGGGGATGGACGAACCGTACGAGCGGCTCAAGGAGCTGACCCGTGGCGAGCGCCTGGACGCCGCCGGCTATTGCGCACTGATCGATGCGCTGGATTTGCCGGACGAGGCACGCGAGTCCCTGCAGGGGCTCACCCCGGCCGGTTACACCGGACTCGCGCGAGAGCTGGCCGAAACCCTCGGCCTCGGCCCCGACGAGGTGGAGGTCATGGAAGTGCCGTGGGGCACCCACGGCGAGGCGCTGATGTCCGTGCGGAGCGCCGTATTCATCGCGGAACAGGGCGTTCCCGAGGAACTCGAGCGAGACGGACGGGATGCGGATGCGGTGCACTTCCTCGCGAAACGCGGCGGCCGCACCATCGGCACGACCCGACTGCTCGCGGACGGCCAGATCGGCAGGGTGGCCGTCCTCGCCAAGCAAAGGCGGGCCGGCATCGGCCGGCGCCTGCTCGACGCCGCGCTGGCGGCGGCACGCGATCGGGGCGATGGCGCCGTGTGGCTGAACGCACAGGTCGAGGCGCGCAGCCTCTACGCAGCCGCCGGTTTCCGCCCGGTCGGCCAGACCTTCCTCGAGGCCGGTCTGCCGCACATCCGCATGGAGCTGATCCTGCGCTGACGGGGGCGAGGCGCCTGATGCGCTCCGCGAGGCAGATCAATTCCATTTCGGAAAATATTACTTGTCCATGTTTCTCTTTTAATTATAGGTGGGCCACTTAGAATCGCCGCCTTTCCAACCCGACGAGGCGGACATGGCACTGCACTACACCCCCGGAAAGCCACGCGCGGCACAGATCCGCGAGCTGCAAGATGAATGGCGGACGAACCCCCGCTGGAACGATGTCAAGCGGGGCTATTCGGCCGAGCACGTGGTCAACCTGCGAGGCACGATCCCGCACCGCGGCATGTTGGCGGCACATGGCGCCGACAAGCTGTGGGAGTACCTGCACACGGAGGACTACATCAACTGTCTCGGCGCGGTCACCGGCGGTCAGGCCGTGCAGCAGGTCAAGGCCGGCGTCAAGGCGATCTACGTGTCCGGCTGGCAGGTAGCTGCGGACAACAACACCTCCGAGACGATGTACCCGGACCAGTCGCTGTACGCGGTGAACTCCGTCCCCTCCCTCGTCAACCGCATCAACAATGCCTTCCGGCGCGCAGACGAGATTCAGTGGGCCAACGGTGTCGACGACGGCATCGACTTCTACGCGCCGATCGTCGCGGACGCCGAAGCGGGATTCGGAGGCGTGCTGAACGCGTTCGAGTTGATGAAGAGCATGATCTCGGCCGGGGCCGCCGGCGTGCACTTCGAGGACCAGTTGGCATCCGTGAAGAAGTGCGGCCACATGGGCGGCAAGGTGCTGGTGCCCACCACGGAGGCGGTCCAGAAGCTCATCGCCGCGCGGCTGGCAGCGGACGTCTGCGACGTTCCGACGATCCTCATGGCGCGTACGGACGCGAACGCGGCCGACATGGTCACGAGCGACGTCGACGAATGGGACAAGCCGTTCCTGACCGGCGAAAGGACGCCGGAGGGCTTCTACCGCACGCACGCCGGCCTCGACCAGGCGATTGCGCGGGGCCTGGCCTACGCACCCTACGCGGATCTCATCTGGTGCGAGACGGCAGTGCCCGATCTCGACGAGGCGAAGCGGTTCGCCGATGCGATCCACCGCGAGTACCCGGAACAGATGCTGTCCTACAACTGCTCGCCGTCGTTCAACTGGAAGGCGCACCTCGACGACGCGACCATCGCGAAGTTCCAGCGGGAGCTCGCGGCGATGGGGTACCGCTACCAGTTCATCACTTTGGCCGGGATTCACAGCATGTGGTACAACATGTTCGAGTTGTCCCGCGACTACGTGAACCGGCAGATGTCCGCCTACGTGGAGCTGCAGGAGAAGGAGTTCGCGGCGACCGAGAAGGGTTACTCCTTCGTGAGTCACCAGCAGGAAGTGGGTACGGGCTACTTCGACGAGGTGGCGAACGTGATCCAGGGGGGACAGTCGTCCGTGACGGCGCTCACCGGATCCACGGAGGAAGCCCAGTTCGGCTGAGGTCGGGACTACAGGGCGGCCGCAAGGGCCGCCCTCAGTTCCTCATAACTCTCGACGCAGGGGATGTCCGCATGGGCATCCGCCACCTGCTTGGGCGCCCGGAAGAAGTAGCCGCTGTCTGCCGCGCGCAGCATGCCGATGTCGTTGTAGGAGTCGCCGACCGTCGCCACCTCGTATCCGAGGGATCGGAACGCGGCAACCGCAGCGACCTTGGGGTTGTCCTGGCGCAGGCGGTAGCCCGTGATGCGATCGTCCTCGACGATCAGGCGGTGACACAGCAGGAGCGGGAAGTCGAGCTTCGCCATGAGCGGCATGCCGAACTCGTAGAACGTGTCGGAGAGGATCGCGACCTGGAACCGGCGCCGCGCCCAGCCGAGGAAGTCCCGCGCGCCCGGCAGGGGGTCGAGGGCCCCGATGGTCCGCTCGATGTCGCGCATCGATACGTCGTGGCGCGCCAGGGTGTCGAGGCGCAGCGCCATGAGGTCGGCGTAGACGGGAATGTCCCGCGTCGTCTTCTGTAGCGCCTCGATCCGCGTGGCGTGCGCCACGGCCTGCCAGACTTCCGGCACCAGTACGCCCTCGAGATCCAGGCAAAGGACTTTCAAACGATCCTCCGACGGTCCACCTGCTCGCACATCATGTTATGCGGACGCGAAGAGACCGCGACAGCGGGGGCATCGCAGTGCGCACCGCCGTGCTCGCGCGCGACGCACCCCGTCTAGGGCGCGCAACCTAAGCATATGCCGATACAGTATTTTTTTCGTTGGCCGCGCGTTGCTAGGCTCCACCCTCCCCTGTTCCCGAGACGGACGCATGCACAGCAACGACGCCGCCGACGCGTATGCGCCGACGGATCCGGAGAAGGTCCTCGAGGATGCCTTCGGGCGTTTTGACGTCGACCGCATCGCCATTTCCTTCAGCGGCGCCGAAGACGTTGTCCTGATCGACATGGCAAGCCGGATTCTCGGGCCACGGGTGCCAGTGTTCTCCCTCGACACGGGGCGTCTGCACCCGCAGACGTACCGGTTCCTCGAGACGGTGCGCGAACGCTATGCCATCGCCATCGAACTGGTGATGCCGGACGCGACGGCAGTCGAGACGCTCGTGCGCGACAAGGGCCTGTTCAGTTTCTATCGCGACGGCCACGGCGAGTGCTGCGCGGTGCGCAAGATTCAACCGCTGCGGCGCAAGCTCCTTGGTCTCGACGCCTGGATCACCGGCCAGCGGCAGGACCAGAGCGTTACCCGGGCGCTGCTGCCCGCGGAGCAGCCGGATACGGCGTTCTCGACGCCGGCCCGTACGCTCACCAAGTTCAACCCGCTGGCAAGCTGGACCTCCGCCGATGTGTGGGCCTACATCCGCGCCAATGACGTGCCGTACAACCCACTGCACGACCAGGGCATGCGGAGCATCGGCTGCGAGCCGTGCACCCGCGCCATCGCCGCGCATCAGCACGAGCGCGACGGGCGCTGGTGGTGGGAGAACGACACCGACAAGGAATGCGGCCTGCACGTGCAGAATCTGGTCCCGGTGAGAGCCGTCGCCTGAAACGATGCACATTACCTTCGTCAAGAAGGTCCTCGCCTCCGGCGCGCCGTGCGCGAAGTGCGGCGAGGTCGAAGCGCGTCTCGAGCGCAGCGGTCTGCTCTCCCGCATCGACCGGATCGTAGTTGCCGACGAACGCGACGAGAGCTCCGAGGGCATGCGCATCGCGTGCCGCCACGGGGTCGACCTCGCCCCGTTTTTTGTCGTCAAAAACGGCCCACAAACAGACGTATACACCGTATACCTGAAGTTTGTCCGAGAAGTCTTCGGCGGTGCGAATCGAGGCTCGGAGCAGGTGCCTGCCGAACGCGCACACTCCGACCTCGAGGAAGCGCGGGAGCTGCTGCGCGCAAACCCGGATCTCGATCTGATCTGACACCGCGTCGGGGCGGTGCGCGCGGCCGGCGCGATCAGCGCATTGGCAACTCGATCTCCGCGAACAGGTCTTCCCGCGCGACGCGGTCGCTCGTGGCGAAGGCCGCCCGCACCAGTTCCGGCGTCAGGTGCTCCGCGAAGAGCCCCATGAAGTCCAGCATGAAGCGACGCATGAACGTGTCCTTGCGCGATCCTATGTACGTGCGGCTGGGCAGGAACAGGTGGCTCGCGTCGATCGCGAGGAGATCCGTGTCCCGCTCGGGATCGTAGGCCATCGCCGCGATGATGCCGATGCCGAGGCCGAGCCGGACATAGGTCTTGATCACGTCCGTATCCGTGGCGGTGAACACCACGTTGGGCGTGAGGCTCGCTGCCGCGAACGCTTCGTCGAGGCGCGACCTGCCGGTGAAGCCGAACACGTAGGTGACGATCGGCTGTGCCGCGACGTCCTCGAGGGAGACCTCCTCGAGGCCCGCGAGCGGGTGGCCGACCGGCACCACGATCGCCCGGTTCCACTCGTAGCAGGGCATCATGACCAGGTTCTTGAAGTGCTCCATGCCCTCCGTGGCGATGGCGAAGTCGGCCTTGCCGGTCGACGCGAGTTCGGCAATCTGCGTCGGCGTGCCCTGGTTCATGTGCAGCGCGACCTCGGGATACTCCGCGCGGAACGCCTCGATCACGGGCGGCAGCGCATATCGGGCCTGGGTATGCGTCGTGGCGATGGACATGCTGCCGCGGCGTTCGTTGCGGTGCTCCTGGGCCACCTGCCTGATGCTGTCGACCTGGTGGAGAATGTTCTCGGCGAGCCCGAGGATCATGTCGCCCGCAGGGGTGATCCGCGTCAGGTGCTTGCCGCTGCGCGTGAAGATCTCGACACCCAGTTCGTCCTCGAGCAGACGTATCTGCTTGCTGATGCCGGGCTGGGACGTGTACAGGGCCTGCGCGGTCGCGGAGACGTTCAGCCCGTGCTGGGAAACCTCCCAGATGTAACGGAGTTGCTGGAGCTTCACGGGGCCCTTATAACGCAACCTGCTTAGACCTTTCAAATTGCGGGAGTGGGGAAATATTGAGGATCCGGCCGGCGGCCCTTGTTGGCAATCTCCCGACACTGGCGAATAATAGGCATTCGATCCTGCGGGGAAGCACCATGGACACGAGCTGGAAACCCTCCGCCGCCGGCGCGCTCGCGGCAGCGCTGGCGCTATCTGCCGGCATCGCGGCGGACGATGCGGCGCCGCCCGCCAGGTCGGCCCTCTTCGGCGACCTGCACATCCACACCATGTACTCGCACGACGCGTTCATGGGCAGCATCCGCACGACCCCGGACCAGGCCTACCTGTTCGCCAAGGGCGAGCCGATTCCGCATCCGTCCGGCGAGACCGTGCGGTTGTCCGGGGCGCCCCTCGACTTCCTGGCCGTGACGGATCACGCCTACTACCTGGGCGTGCACACCTTCCTGATCGAGCCCGGGAGCCTCACGTACGGGCACCCGGACACCGATCGCATCCTGCCGCCGGAGGGCCAGTCCAGATCGGAGTACTTCGCTTTCCTGCGCGAACTGGGCAAGTTCCTCCCGGACAGCGAGGTTTCCCGCCCGGAAGTTATCGCCACCGCGTGGGCCAGGATCGTCGAATCCGCGGACCGGCACGACGATCCCGGCACGTTCACGGCACTGGTCGGGTACGAATACACGCCCTCCCCCGGGAGGCGCCACCTGCACAGGAACGTGATATTCCGTGGCCGGGCGCCCGACCGGCCCTTCAGCATGCGGGACTCTCCGGACCCGGCGGACCTCTGGGCGTGGCTGGACGGACAGCGCGCGGCGGGCATCGAGGGCATGGCCATTCCGCACAACATGAACCAGAGCGACGGGCTCGCGTTCATGGAGACCACCTGGCAGGGCGAGCCGATCGACGCGGAGTTCGCGGCCGCGCGGATGCGCAACGAGTCGGTGGCGGAGATCACCCAGATCAAGGGCACGTCCGAGACCCACCCGTCGTTGTCCCCGAACGACGAGTGGGCGGACTTCCAGATCGTCCGCTACTACCTCGACCGGGTGAACAACACGAACCCGGTCTCGGTCTTCAAGGGCGGTTACCTCCGGGATGCGCTCAAGACGGGCCTCGAGTTCGAGCAGCGGATCGGCGTCAACCCCTACCAGTTGGGTGTGGTGGCCGCGAGCGACAGCCATGTGACGGCCGCTTCGTTCGAGGAGAACCGGCATTTCACCGGCCGGGTGAACACGCCGCAGTCACGCGGCTCCGCGTACGGGCCGGACCAGGACTCCTGGGAGGGGTTCCGGACACCGCGGGAGGCCACCCACGGGACCGGCGGGCTGGCGGCCGTGTGGGCCGACGAGAACTCCCGGGCGGCGATCTACGATGCCATGCGCCGACGCGAATCGTTCGCCACGTCCGGGCCGCGGATCCAGGTACGGTTTTTCGGCGGATTCGGCCTGGCGCAGGCGCTCTCGAACGTGGCCGACCCGGTGTCGGTGGGCTATCTCGAAGGCGTTCCGATGGGGGGCATGCTCCCTGCAGGCGGCGCGGGCGCGCCGAGCTTCCTGATCCAGGCCATGCGGGACCCGGCGTCCGGGTGGCTGCAGCGAGCACAGGTCGTCAAGGGATGGCTCGAGGGTAGCGCGGCGCAGGAGCGCGTCTACGACGCCGTCTGCTCCGACGGCCTGGAGCCGGACCCCGAGACGCACCGCTGTGGCGACAACGGCGCTCGCGTGAACCTGGTCGACTGCTCGGTCACTCGCGACAAGGGCGCGACCCAGCTCGAGACCGTCTGGACCGATCCCGACTTCGACGCATCCGAGCGCGCGTTCTACTACGTGCGAGTGCTGGAAAACCCGAGCTGCCGCTGGTCGACCTGGGATGCCCTGCGTCTCGGCATCGAACCGAATCCGGACCTGCCCGCCACGCACCAGGAGCGGGCGTGGAGTTCGTCGATCTGGTATCGCCCGGCAGAGTGAGGACCCCGCCGACCGCCTCTCAACCGGTGCTGTCGGCGCCGTCGTCGGTACGGACGTTCACCACACCGTGGGGTACGTGTCCGGCGGCGGTGTGCCGGCTTGCGTTCTCGCAGTTCTGCATGCGGTCGTCGAAGAACACGTCTGCGCCGAACGCCTGCAGGAAGCCCGCCTTGTCGCGCCCGCCGAGGAACAGGCTCTCGTCGAGACGTATGTCCCAGGCGCGTAGCGTCTTGATGACGCGCTCGTGCGCCGGCGCTCCCCGGGCGGTGATGAGGGCGGTGCGAATGGGGCATGCGTCCTGCGGGAACTGCCGCTGCAGGGCGTGCAGCCCACCGAGGAAGGCCTTGAAAGGCCCTCCCGCAAGAAGCTGGTCGGCGGCCGCCGCCTCGCTCTCCCCGAAGGCCTCGACCCCGCGCTCCTGGAACACGCGTTCGGCCTGGTCGGAGAACAATACGGCGTCACCGTCGAAAGCGATGCGCAGTTCGTCGGAATCATCCGTGCCGCGCGGCCCCGCTCCGAGCAGCGTGGCCGCGGCCGCGCCGCTCTCGAGGGCCCGCGCCACGTCGTCCGGTTCCGTGGACAGGAACAGGTCGCAATCGAAGGCATGCACGTATCGATAGGGGCTCAGGCCGCCGCTGAAGGCGGCGCGGGTGATGTCGAGCCGGTGTTCGCGGATGGAGTTGAAGATGCGCAGCCCGGTGTCCGCGGTGTTGCGGGAAAGCAGGATGACCTCGACCGCGGACGTGTCGAGAAGCTTGTTGATATTCAGGAGTTTGCGTACGAAGGGGAAGGCCTCCCCCGGCTTGAGCGGCACGTTCTCGCGCTCTATCTGGTACTGCCGGTAGGCTTCGAGGCCCTTTTCCTCGTAGACGCGGTTACTTTCGTCGAGGTCGAACAGGGCGCGGGAAGAGATGGCGACGGTGAGCGATTGCCTTGGGGTCACGCATCCAGGTCCGGGATGAGTTCGCTCTCCAGACGGCTGATCATGTCCTTCAAGCGCAGTTTGCGCTTCTTCAGCCGCTGGATCTTCATGATGTCGTGGTGACGACTCTCGATCAGATACTCGATGACCTCATCCAGATCCCGATGCTCGACCCTGAGTTGCTCAAGCCACATTATTGTGTCGGCTTCTTCCAAATCGGTTGTTCCCATGGCCAATAGGTCATTGGCATGATAGGACCGTTCCGGCCTGCTGTCCCCCCTTGATGGCAAAAGCTTCGAAAAAAGTTCCCGCGGTACGAAAGACCGGCAGTGCGGTCGACCGTTTCCTGGCCGATGCGCGCGCGACCCATCCACCGGTGCCGTCGGGTACGCAGCGTCTGATCTTCGCCATGGACGCCACGGCGAGCCGCGCGCCCACCTGGGATCTCGCCTGTTCCCTGCACGCGGAGCTCTTTGGCGCGGCGCGCGACAGCGGCGATCTGGCCGTCCAACTGGTCTACTTCCGGGGTATCGCCGACTTCCACCACTCGAGCTGGAACGCGACGCCTGACGCGCTCCTCGCAACGATGCTCGGGGTAGGTTGCCTCCCCGGTCGCACGCAGATCGTGCGCGTCATGGAACATGCGCGCCGGGAAGCCGCCGCGATGCCGGTGCGGGCGCTGGTCCTCGTGGGCGACAGCTTCGAGGAAGACCCGGCAGCGGCTGCCGCCGCCGCGGGCCTGCTGGCGGTCTACGGAGTACGCATGTTCCTGTTCCAGGAAGGCGCGGATCCGACCGCGGGAGGCGTCTTTGGCGAACTGGCCCGCATCTCCCGGGGTGCCCACGTCCCGTTTCGGTCCGGCAGTGCGGACGAGTTGCGGCAGTTGCTGCGCGCCGTGGCGGCCTACGCCGCCCGCGGGCGGGATGGCCTGGCCGAGACCCTCGCAAGTCCCCTCGCGAGCCGCCTCCTGCAGCAGCTGGACCGATGATCGTCGTACTGGCGGCCGTGCTGGCCGGTGTGGCCTTCGTGCTGCTGGTGCGCATGCTGTGGACGAAGACGCAGCCGCGCAAGGGGTCGATGCTGCTCTCGACCGCGGCGGCCGTGCTGGTCGTCGGACTGGCTGTCCTGGCCGCGACCGGGCGCATGCACTGGCTCGTCGCCGCCGGCGCCGCGGTATTCCCATTCCTGCGCCGGGGCCTGTCGCTGTTACGCTTCCTGCCGCTGCTGCGGCGCGTCATGCCCCTGGCCGGCCAGGCGTTCGCGGCGCGGCCGGCCGGCGTCGGGGCCGCGCCTGCCGCTCCCGAGCAGTCGGAGGTGGCGACGGGCGAACTCAGGATGATCCTGCACCACGCATCCGGGCGCATGGACGGCGAGGTGCTTGCCGGCGCCTTCGCCGGGCGCTCCCTCTCGGACCTGGCCCTCGAGGACCTCCGGGCATTGCGGGCCGCCTTCGGCGATCCCGACTCGGTCCGTCTGCTGGACAGCTACCTGGAACGGGTGCATCCGGGCTGGGAAGACGTTGCCGGACAGGGTCGGTCCGGGCCGGACGGTGACATGACCCGGCAACGAGCGCTGGAAGTACTCGGACTCGACGCGGGAGCTTCCAGGGAGGATATCGTCGAGGCGCATCGGCGCCTCATTCAGAAGCTGCATCCGGACCGTGGCGGCTCGACTTACCTCGCCGTGACACTCAACGAGGCGAAACGCGTGCTGCTCGGCTCGTGACAGCCCGCTCGAGCCCCGGGAGGGCAGTGCCCGTCCCTGACTGACTCCCCCGACGTGCTCCGTCACGAGTGCATGAACGCCCCGGCTTCCTTCTCCAGAGCGACCAGGCGCTTGACCCAGTTGTTCATCAGGAGGAAGTCGTCTCCGTCGATTCCGAAGGCCTCGCCGATCTCCTGCAGCAGGCACTCTTCCTCGATCTCGAACGCACCGTCGACGTAGCAGAGCCTGAGGAGGTTGAGCATGGCGATGGCGCGCGTGCGCCGGCTGCCGAAGGTAGTGTCGATACCGTCGAGTTCCAGGTAGTCCGACTCCGTGGCGGGATGCAGTTCCATCTCCCGCTTGAACTCGTCCAGCATGACCTCCTCGTTGGGGTCGAGGAGGCCGTCGGACACGACGACGTTGTGGGCAAGTCCGAGCAGCGCCCGGCGCTGGTCATCCGTGAGTGACGAAAGCCACATGTGTGCCCGCGGGCGCCCTACCCGCCTCCGAACACGGACGCGACGAAACTGGCCGCCATGATCGCCATGCAGAGCCAGCCCACGAGCAGGAAGGCCTTCATCGCGAGGGGTTGCTCCAGGAAGTCTTCCAGCAGATACCACATGTCTCGGACTCCTTGACGCCGCTCGCAGTGCACGCGCGACGAGCGGCCGGGAAAGGCCGCGAGAATACCACAGCGTCGCTGCGCCGCAGGGGGCTAGGCGACGACCTTGCCGAAGAGGTCGTGGGTGTCCGCATCGGTCACCTGGACGCGTGCCCACTGCCCGGATGTCACGGTCCCGTCGACGTACACCACGCCATCGATTTCGGGCGCGTCGCCGGTCGTCCGGCCGGTGCCACCGGTTTCGCCCCCTGCGTCGATGAGGACCTCGACGGTCCGTCCGATCCGGGCCCGCTGGCGGGCGAGGCTGATGTCGGCCTGCAGGGTCATCAACGTCTCCAGGCGCTCCTGTTTCACGTCCTCCGATACGTGGTCCGGCAGGGCGTTGGCAGCAGCGCCCTCCACATCGGAATAGGCGAAACAGCCCACGCGCTCGAGCCGCGCTTCGCGCAGGAACTCGAGCAGCACCTCGAAGTCGGCGTCCGTTTCCCCGGGGAAACCCACGATGAACGTGCTGCGCAGCGTCAGTTCCGGCACCGTCTCGCGCCATTGCCGGATGCGCTCCAGCGTCCGGTCGGCCGCCGCCGGCCGTCGCATGGCGCGCAGCACCGGTGGCGACGCGTGTTGCAGCGGTACATCGAGGTAGGGCAGGAGGCGACCGTCGGCCATGAGCGGGATCAGGTCGTCGACGTGCGGATACGGATACACATAGTGCAGGCGCACCCAGGGAACCAGCTTGCCGAGCTGCTCGCACAGCGTGACCAGGTTCGAGCGCAACGGGCGGCCGTGCCAGAAGTCGGTGCGGTAACGGATGTCCACGCCGTACGCCGAGGTGTCCTGCGAGATCACCAGCAACTCCTTGACGCCCGCTGCCGCCAGTGACTCAGCCTCCGTGAGTATTTCCCCGATACGCCGCGAGACCAGCTTGCCCCGCATGCTCGGAATGATGCAGAAGCTGCACTTGTGGTTGCAGCCTTCGGAGATCTTCAGGTAGGCGTAGTGCCGTGGTGTCAGCTTGATGCCGTGGTCGGGAACGAGTGAGAGGTACGGGTCGAACGGCGGGGGCGGTACTGCCTCGTGCACGGCCTCAACGACTTCCTCGTAGGCGTGCGGACCCGTCACGGCGAGCACGTCCGGATAGGTGTCGCGGACGATGTCGCCCTTGGCCCCGAGGCAGCCCGTGACGATGACGCGGCCGTTGGCCCGCATGGCTTCGGCGATGGCATCGAGAGACTCGTCGATCGCACTGTCGATGAAGCCGCAGGTGTTGACGACCACGACGTCGGCGTCGTCGTAGCTCGCGGTCGTCTCGTAGCCGTCCATCCTGAGTTGCGTGACGATACGCTCGGTGTCGGTGAGCGCCTTCGGACAGCCGAGACTCACGAAGCCGATCTTGCCGCGCTGCGTTACGCTGTCCATTCCGCCTGCAGGACTCCTGTGGAAGCTGTCGGGAGCGACGGGCCTCGGCGCGGCCGGGGTGCCCGGTCTCGTTGCAGACCAAACCCCGGACCGTCAGAGACCGGCGACGGCAAGCCTGCGCCGGGTATGGTATCGCGCCGCTGTTGCTTTTTCTCGGATGACCGCCCACAATCCGCGCGCCATGATCAAGACCGAGTCGAACCGCCAGACCCTGCCCGACCGGCGTACGTGCATCGCACGCCGCACGGGCTGCTGGTTTGGCTATTGGCCCCGCTAGAGCGGCGCACTCGGTATATCGAGGGG
Source organism: Candidatus Azotimanducaceae bacterium (assembly GCA_965206615.1). Classification (GTDB taxonomy): domain Bacteria; phylum Pseudomonadota; class Gammaproteobacteria; order Pseudomonadales; family Azotimanducaceae; genus VXNE01. The sequence goes on along the minus strand of CBDBKI010000005.1, from coordinate 2,958,480 downwards.
CGGCGCAGGCTGCCTCTCGCCAGAACCCCGACAGGCAGCCGCCGTCGGGGTTTTTGTTTTCTGGAGGGTGCCATGCACAGACAGACGGAGAATCTCAACGTGCTCGCGAACGAGATCCTGCCGACACCGTATGCGGTCAAGGCCGCTCTGCCGGCGCCGGACGCGGTCACCGACACGGTCGCCGACGCGCGCCGTCAGGTGCGCAACATCCTCGAACGGCGGGACCACCGCCTGCTCGTCGTCGTCGGACCCTGCTCCATTCACGATGTGGACGCCGCGCTCGAGTACGCCCAGCGCCTGAAGGACGTGGCGGACCGGACGCGGGACAGCCTGTTGGTGGTGATGCGCGCGTACTTCGAGAAGCCGCGCACGACGGTCGGCTGGAAGGGGCTGATCAACGACCCGCATCTCGACGACTCCTTCCACATCGAGGACGGCATTCGCATCGCGCGCCGGCTGCTGGTCGAGATCGGTGCGCTCGGCCTGCCGCTGTCGACGGAGGCGCTCGACCCCATCACGCCGCAATACCTGCACGACCTGATCGCATGGTCCGCCATCGGCGCGCGTACCACGGAGTCGCAGACCCATCGGGAAATGGCGTCCGGACTGTCCTCGGCGATCGGCTTCAAGAACGGCACGGACGGTTCCCTCGATGTCGCGATCAACGCGCTGAACTCGGTGACCAAGCCGCACCGGTTTCTCGGCATCAACCAGTCCGGCCAGGTGGCGGTCATCCACACGCGCGGCAACGACCTGGCGCACATCGTGCTGCGGGGCGGGCATGCCGGGCCGAACTACGACGAGCAGGCGATCCGCGGGTGCGAGGCGGAACTTCGGCGCGCGCACCTGGCCGAGAACATCATGGTCGACTGCTCCCACGCCAACTCGAACAAGGATCACCGCAACCAGCCCGCGGTGGCCCGGGACGTGGTCGCGCAGATCGAGAACGGCAACCGCTCCATCATGGGTGTCATGCTCGAGAGCAACCTCCGCGAAGGCAGCCAGAAGCTTGGCAAGGAACTGAGCTACGGGGTCTCCATCACGGATGCCTGCATCGGCTGGCCGGAGACGGAGGCGCTGCTGCTGGAGATGGCCGGACGGCTCGGCGACGTGCTCGTGCAGCGAATGGGGCTCGAACGCGCCGGGTGAGACGTCTCGGGGCCGCACGGGGAGCCGACCCCTGCAACACACGGTCGGCCGAGGCGCCTCATCCCCTCAGCGGTAGTAAGCGTGCTCGGTGACGGTGTGGTCGGTAGCGTCCCGGATGGCGGCGAGGTCCGGAATCTGCTCGAGCAGCGCGGTCTCGACGCCCTGCTTGAGGGTGATGTCCACCGCCGCGCAACCCTGGCACCCGCCACCGAACTGCAACACCGCGGTATCGCCCTCGACGATCTCGACCAGCGTGACCATGCCGCCGTGCGCGGCGAGACCGGGATTGATCTCGTTGTAGAGGACGTAGTTGACGCGATCCTCCAGTGGCGAGTCCGGCCCGACGCTGGGCGTGCGTGCGTTGGGCGCCTTGATCGTGAGCTGGCCGCCCATGCGGTCTTCCTGGTAATCGACCGCAGCGTCCACGAGGTACGGCTCGCTGCGTTTTTCGAAGTATGCGGTGAACGCCTCGTACTCGACGGGCACGTCGTCCTCCCCGGCTTCGCCCGGGCGACAGTAGGCAATGCAGGTCTCGGCGTGGGGCGTGCCCGGTTGCGCCACGAAGATGCGGATTCCGCAACCTTCCTCCTGCTTCGACAGCAGTTCCTGCAGATAACCCTGTGCAGCCTCTGAGATGTCGATCATGACGACGTCCAAACATACCCGACCAAAACACTCGGGTATGTTACCGGAATGCGCGTTCGCCGTCGCCGCCGGCCCGGGCGCGCTCCGCCGAGCATGAAGGGAATTCATCTTTCGGCACAATAACTTCCATTGCGCTCATGCAGATGCGGGGTATCGTTCTGCCCTTGACGGTCGGCGTGTCGACGGGAACGCACTCGATGCCCGCGCCCGCGCACACGGCGTCGCATCGAGACTGCGAACGACGCGCATGAATACCACTCTCGCCGAGGCCCTGGAACACCGAATCCTGCTGCTCGACGGCGCTACGGGCACCATGCAACAGACCCTCGGTCTCACCGAGGACGACTACCGCGGCGAACGTTTCCGCGGGCACCACCTGCCCCTGAAAGGCGACGGGGACGTGTTGTCGCTGACGTGCCCCGATGCCGTGGAGTCGATCCATCGCGCCTTCCTGACCGCTGGCGCAGACATCATCGAAACGAACACCTTTACCGCGACCCGGATCGCCCAGGCCGACTACGGCCTGGAGGAGGCGGTATACGAGATGAACCTCGCGTCGGCCCGCATCGCGCGGCGCGTGGCCGACGCGTACGGCAACGCCGATCGTCCGCGCTTCGTCGCGGGCGTACTCGGTCCTACCAACCGGACGGCCAGCCTTTCTCCCGACGTGGCCGACCCCGGCTTTCGCAATGTCCGTTTCGAGGAACTCGACGCCGCCTACCGCGAGGCCGCCACGGCCCTGATCGAGGGCGGTGTCGACCTGCTCATGATCGAGACGGCGTTCGATACCCTGAACGCCAAGGCCGCGCTGTTCGGCATTCGGGGCGCCTTCGATGCCTGCGGGACCGAACTGCCGCTCATGGTCTCTGCCACGATCACCGATGCCAGCGGCAGGACGCTGTCGGGGCAGACCTGCGCGGCGTTCTGGCACTCCGTCGCGCACGCCCGCCCGCTCCTTGCGGGGCTGAACTGCGCCCTGGGAGCCGAGGCGCTCCGGCCGCATGTGGAAGAGCTCGCGGCCATCGCCCCGACCTACGTCAGCGTGCATCCCAATGCCGGACTGCCCAACGCCTTCGGCGAATACGACGAATCGCCCGAGGCGATGGCGGACACCATCGAGGAGTTTGCGCGGCGCGGGCTCGTCAACCTGGTCGGCGGCTGCTGCGGAACCACGCCGGCCCACATCCGTGAGATCGCGGACCGGGTGGAGGGTCTCGAGCCCAGACGCCCCCCGAAGGTGCGCCGGTCACTGTATCTGGCCGGCCTCGAACCCCTCGAGATCACCGACGAGTCGCTATTCGTCAACGTCGGAGAGCGCACCAACGTCACCGGTTCCGCCCGGTTTCGACGCCTGATCAAGAGCGGCGACTACACCGCGGCGCTGGACATTGCCCGAGGCCAGGTCGCGAACGGGGCACAGGTCGTCGACGTCAACATGGACGAAGGCATGCTCGACGGGGTCGAGGCGATGGGACGGTTCCTCGACCTCGTCATGAGCGAACCCGACATCGCGCGCGTGCCGATGATGATCGACTCGAGCAAGTGGGACGTGATCGAGGCGGGGCTGCGCCGCGTGCAGGGCAAGTGCGTCGTCAACTCGCTGAGCCTGAAGGACGGCGAGGCGCTGTTCCTCGAGCGCGCGAAACTCTGCCGCCGCTACGGCGCCGCCATCATCGTGATGGCGTTCGACGAGCACGGACAGGCGGACTCCCTGGCGCGCCGCAAGGCGATCATGGAGCGCTGTTACGGGCTGCTGGTCGACGGCCTCGGCTTCCCGCCCGGGGACATCATCTTCGACGCCAACGTGTTCGCCATCGCTACGGGTATCGAGGCCCATGCCAACTACGCGGTGGACTTCATCGAGGCGTGCCGATGGATCAGGGCCACCCTCCCCGGGGTGCGGTGTTCGGGCGGCATCAGCAACGTATCGTTCTCGTTTCGCGGCAACGATCGCGTTCGGGAGGCCATTCACGCGGTATTCCTCTATCACGCGATCAAGGCCGGGCTGACCATGGGCATCGTCAACGCCGGGCAGCTCACGATCTACGACGAGATTCCGACGGACCTCCGTGACGCCGTGGAAGACGCCGTGCTCAACCGGCGGGAGGACGCGACGGAGCGGCTGCTGACCGTGGCCCAGCGCTATTCCGGCAAGGGCGCGGCGCGCGCCACGGAGGACACCGCGTGGCGCTCCCGACCGGTCCCGGAACGGCTTTCCCACGCGCTCGTACAGGGCATCTCGCAGTACATCGTCGAGGACACCGAGTACGCGCGTCAGGACGCGGAACGCGCCATAGACGTGGTCGAGGGCCCGCTGATGGACGGCATGAACGTCGTCGGGGACCTGTTCGGCGCCGGCAGGATGTTCCTGCCCCAGGTCGTGAAGAGTGCGCGCGTCATGAAGCAGGCGGTCGGCCACCTCGTGCCCTTCATCGAGGCTGAAAAGAAGGCGGGGCACGGCGCGGCGCGGACCAAGGGCCGGATCGTGATGGCGACGGTCAAGGGGGATGTCCACGACATCGGCAAGAACATCGTCGGGGTCGTCCTGCGCTGCAACAACTACGAGGTGCACGACCTCGGCGTCATGGCGCCGGCGGAGAGGATCCTCGATACCGCGCGGGAACTGGACGCGGATATCATCGGCCTGTCGGGCCTCATCACTCCGTCCCTCGACGAGATGGTCCACGTCGCGACCGAGATGGAGCGGCGGGGCTTCGACATCCCCCTCCTGATCGGCGGCGCCACGACTTCCAAGGCGCACACGGCAGTCAAGGTCGCGCCGGCATATTCGGGTCCCACCGTGTACGTGACCGACGCCTCGCGGGCGGTGGGCGTCGCGTCGCAGCTGATGTCCGAGGAGGGCCGGGCACCGTTCCTGCAAGAGGTGGCGGCCGACTATCGCGCGGTGCGCAAGCGCCGCGCTGCGTCCGTACGCCGCCCGCTGCTGGGGTTCGCGGCCGCCGTACGCAACGCGCCGCGGTTCGACTGGTCGAGTTACGTGCCGCCGCGGCCCCGACGCCCCGGCGTGACCGCGCTGCCGGACTATCCGTTGCAGGAACTCGTCGAGTACATCGACTGGACGCCCTTCTTCCACACCTGGGGACTCGCCGGCAGGTTCCCGGGCATCCTGGCCGACGCCAAGGTCGGCGAGGCCGCAACGCGGCTGTACGGCGACGCCCGGGAGATGCTCGACGAGGTCGTTGCCGAGACGTGGTTGACGGCCCACGGCGTGATCGGCCTCTGGCCCGCCAACGGTGTCGCCGGGGACGTTCACGTGTGGTTCGACGAACGCCGCGAGCGACGACGGGCGACGCTGCATCACCTTCGCCAACAGACGGACAGCGGCAAGCCGAGCCTCTCCCTGGCGGACTACGTGGGCCCACCCGGGGTTCGGGACCACGTGGGCGCCTTTACGGTGACGGTCGGTCCGGAGATCGAGCAGACCCTGGAACGCTTCCCGGACGACGACTACACCGAGATCATGCTGAAGGCACTCGCGGACCGGCTCGTCGAAGCGTTCGCCGAGCGCCTGCACGAGCGCGTGCGCCGGGAGTTCTGGGGTTTTGCGGGCAATGAGGATCTCTCCACCGAGGAGTTGCTCCGGGAGCGATATCGCGGCATTCGACCGGCCCCGGGCTATCCGGCGTGCCCCGACCACTCCGAGAAGGCAACGCTGTTCGAACTGCTCAATGCGACCGGGACGACCGGCGCGCGGCTCACGGAGAACTTCGCGATGTGGCCGGCGTCCACAATCGCCGGATGGTATTTCTCCCACCCGGACGCCCGCTACTTCGGCGTGGGGAGGATCGGCCAGGACCAGCTGCACGCGTACTGCGCCCGCAAGGGCGTCAAACCCGCCGAGGCGCGCCGCTGGCTCGGCTCCGCGCTGGATCGGTAGCGCGCGAACTTCGTTCGCGTTGGGAGTTTCGCTGGCGCGAAACTCCCGTGGAACCAACCCTGACGCGCCCTCCAAGTGGCGTGCCAGACGCAAAGTCCGACAGGCTTGCACGGCGTGCGCGTCCCGTGCGAGCCTGGCGTACGTGGAGCGACGTCAGCGCGCGACGAAGTGCATGGCCATCGCCACCAGGATCAGCACCACCACGACCACCGCGATCGCATCCACGATGGTGTCCCGGCGGCTCTCCTGGCCGGCCGGACGATCGGACATCGCTTCCCTCCGTTGGGCAGCCTGGCACGAACCATAGCAGTCTTCCCGACTCGACACGGGCGACCGCAGGGGACGGGCTTGTCCCGTCCCGCAGTTCTATCCATAGATGCACTGGAGAGTTTCCACGCGGGACTGTGCCTGCTAGAGTTCCCGGTCGCCCGGGCGCAGGCTGGATCATGTATCGGTACAGTGAATTCGACCAACGCTTCCTCGAAGAGCGGGTGGAGCAATACCGCGAGCAGACCGGCCGGTATCTGGCCGGGGAATTGACGGACGAACAGTTCCTGCAGTTGCGCCTGCGCAACGGCCTCTACATACAGCGTCTCGCCCCCATGCTGCGCATCGCCGTGCCCTACGGTACGCTGTCCGCGGAACAGTTGCGGGCGCTGGCGGACATCTCGCGCCGGTACGACAAGGGCTACGGGCATCTGACTACCCGTCAGAACATGCAGATCAACTGGCCCGCCCTCGAGGTCGTGCCGGACATCCTGGCGGACCTCGCCAAGGTGCAGATGCACGCGATCCAGACCAGCGGAAGCTGCATTCGCAACGTCACGACCGATCAGTTCGCGGGGGTCTCCGCCGACGAAACCGTCGATGCGCGGCCCTATTGCGAGATCATTCGTCAATGGTCGACCCAGCACCCCGAGTTCGACTGGTTGCCGCGGAAGTTCAAGATCGCGGTGAACGGCGCCGCATCGGACCGGGCGGCCATCCACGTCCATGACATCGGCATTCGCGCGGACCGTCAGGGCGAGGACATCGTCTTCGACTTTCTCGTCGGCGGCGGCCTCGGGCGGACACCGGCGATTGCCAGCGTCATCCGCGAGGGTCTCCCGGAGGAGCACCTGCTCACATACCTTGAGGCGATCATGCGCGTCTACAACCGTTACGGTCGGCGCGACAACAAGTACAAGGCGCGTATCAAGATACTCGTGCGCGCCATGACCCCGGAGGTCTTTCGGGACCACGTCGACCGGGAGTGGGCGCACCTGAAGGACGGCCCCAGCACGCTGACCCGGGCCGAGATCGAACGGCTCGCCGACTGTTTCGAGCCACCGGTCTATCCGGTTCGCGAAGACTGCCCCGCCCCGCTCGCCGAACAGCGTCTCGCGACGCCCGCGTTCAACGCATGGATGCGCACCAATGTCGCACCGCACAAGGTCGCGGGCCATGCCGTGGTCACCCTCTCGACGAAGATGACCGGTGTCCCACCCGGCGACGTGTCCGACGTGCAGATGGACGCGGTGGCCGACTGGGCCGACGAGTACGGCTGCGGCGAGCTGCGGATCGGCCACGAGCAGAATTTCGTGTTGCCGGACGTGCCGCAGGAGCGACTCTTCGAATTGTGGCAGCGCGCCACCGACGTGGGCCTCGCCACGGCGAACCTCGGTCTTCTGACGGACATCGTCTGCTGCCCTGGGGGCGACTATTGCTCGCTGGCCAACGCCAAGTCGATCCCGGTCGCGGAGGCCATCCAGAGACGCTTCGACGACTACGACTACCTCCATGACCTCGGGGCGATCGACCTCAATATCTCAGGCTGCATGAACGCCTGCGGCCATCATCATGTCGGGCACATAGGCATCCTGGGGGTCGACAAGAAGGGCGCGGAGTTCTACCAGATTGCCCTGGGCGGGAACGCCGGAGAGGACGCGTCCATCGCCAAGATTCTTGGGCCGTCCTTCTCGCGCGACCACGTGACCGACGTCATCGAACAGATCCTCGACGTGTACGTGGATCGGCGCATCGAGGAAGAGCCCTTCCTGCACTGCGTGCGCCGTATCGGCATCGCGCCGTTCAAGGAACGCGTGTATGCCAACCCTGGTTAGGGGCCTGCAGATCGTCCCGGACGAGTGGACGCTGGTCCAGGGGACGGGGGATGCAACCTTGCCGGCGACCCGGGCCATACTGCCGTTCGACGACTGGCTGGCCCGCCGCGCGGCGTTGCCGGACGCCGCCGAAACGGGATTCTGGACGGCGGGCGACGCGGACGCGGAAGCGCTCGCGCCCTACGTCGGCGATGTCGGACTCATCGCCCTCCGGTTTCCGGCTTTCGCGGACGGGCGCGGCCTGTCGCTCGGCGTGCTGTTGCGCACCCGGTACGGCTTTGCGGGAGAGCTGCGCGCTTTCGGAGACATCCTTCCGGACCTCGCTCAATACCTGCACCGCTCGGGTTTCGACGCCTTCCTGGCGAGTGATGAACGCAGTGCCGAGGTCGCCATCGCATCCGTCGCCGCCATGACCGATCATTACCAGGCATCGGTGCGGCAACCGGTACCGGCGTTCAGGAGAAGATAGCGAGCGCGCGCGCGCTCCCCGCGACGGCGGCCCCTATGCGGTCGAGCGCATGGCTGCCGCCCGGATTTCGACGCGCGCGCGACCCAAGGCCCATGCATGTCGGCGTCATCGAGTCCTTCTTCCTGATCTTTTCGGGTGCCGCGCTGCTCGCGACGCTCGCGCTCTATACCCGACAGCCCCTGCTGGTGGCCTATATCGGGATCGGCATGCTGCTCGGACCGCACGCCCTCGGCTGGATTCCCGACGCCGGTTTCATCGAGGACACCGGGGAAATCGGGATCATCTTCCTGCTGTTCCTGCTGGGTCTCGACCTGCCTCCGAACAAGCTCCGAAACATGCTCGGGGCTTCCGTGATGACCGCTGTTGGCAGCACGGCGGTGTTCTTTGCGCTCGGATTCGGGGTGATGTGGCTGTTCGGCTTCGGACTGGCCGAGGCCCTGGTGGCAGGCATCGCGGCCGTCTTCTCGAGCACGATCATCGGCATCAAGCTATTGCCGACGACGGTGCTGCATCATCGGCACATCGGCGAAATCGTCATCAGCCTGCTGCTCATCCAGGATCTGCTGGCGATCGTCGCCCTGCTGGTGCTCGCCGGCTACGACCCGAGCGGCGGCGGACTTCTCTCTCACCTGTTGCTGGTCGTCGTCGGCTTCCCGGCCGTCGCGGCCGGTGCGTTCTTCGGGGTGCGGTTCGTCGTCATTCCGCTGCTCGCGCGATTCGATGCGTTCAACGAGTTCGTGTTCCTGCTGGCCATCGGCTGGTGTCTGGCCATCGCGAGCCTCTCGCAGCTGGTCGGAATGTCCCACGAGGTGGGCGCCATCGTCGCCGGCGTGTCGCTGGCCAACTCGCCTATCGCCCAGTACATCACCGATACCCTGCGCCCCTTGCGGGACTTCTTCCTGATCCTGTTCTTCTTTGCCATCGGCGCAGCCGTGGACCCCGTGCTGCTGATCGAGGTGGCGGCGCCGGCCGGACTGCTCGCGGCCGTCCTCCTCGTGGTGAAGCCCCTTGCCTTCCGCGTTCTGCTGGCGTGGCAGGGCGAGAGCCGGGAGACCTCGTGGGAGATCGGTGTGCGCCTCGGTCAGGCCAGCGAGTTTTCGATCCTGGTCACGGGAGTGGCGGCAAGCAGCGCGCTGGTCGGCGGCGAAGCGGAGCACGTGATACTCGCCGCCACGGTCATCACGCTGGTCGCCTCGACCTATCTGGTGATCTTTCGCTACCCAAGCCCCATCGCGGTGTCCGCACGGCTGCGCCGGGACTAGCCCGCGAACTTCGTTCGCGTTGGGAGTTTCGCTGGCGCGAAACTCCCGTGGGCCCAAATGCTGGTGCGTCGTCCAGGCGGTACCCAAATTCCGACACGCTGTTAGCGGGAGAGATCGACGACGCCGCGCCCCACCATGTCGCCGGCGAGAATGCGGTCGAGGGCGTCGGACAACGTGTCGAGAGTGAGGTCCTCCCGGAGGGCCGCGAGACGCTCGATCTTCCAGGCGCCGGCGAGCTTCTCCCAGATATGGGTCTTTTGCTCGATCGGGAGTTGCACGGAGTCGATCCCGAGCAGGTTCACGTGCCGCAGGATGAACGGCAGCACGGTGGCGGGGATGCTCGGCGAAGCAACCAGTCCGCACGCGGCCAGGCTGGCGCCGTATCTCAGGGACTTGACGGCGTTGAACAGGATGTCGCCGCCCACGGTGTCCACCACGCCGCCCCAGGTCTCCCGGAGCAGCGGCTTGGCGGCACCTTCGGATGCCGCCTCGCGGGACAGGATCTCGGCCGCTCCGAGGTCCCGCAGGAAGGTATGCCGGCTCTCCTTGCCGGTCACTGCATGGACCTCGTATCCCAATTGGGCGAGGAGCGCCACCGCAACCGAGCCGACCCCGCCCGTCGCACCGGTCACCAGTACCGGCCCGGACGCGGGCGTCATCCCGGCGCCTTGCAGCTTGTCGATGCACAGCGCTGCCGTGAACCCTGCGGTGCCGACGATCATGCTGTCTTCCAGACCGATTCCGTCCGGTAGCGGAACCGCCCAGCCGGCCGGTATGCGGATGTGCTGTCCGTACCCGCCCGGCGTGTTCATGCCGAGGTCGAAGCCGATGGCGACCACTGCGTCGCCCACCCGGAAGTGCTCGTCCGAGGACGCCAGCACCACGCCGGCGGCGTCGATACCGGGGGTGTGGGGGAACTTTCGTGTCACGCCCGGATTGCCCGTGGCGGAGAGGCCGTCCTTGTAATTCAGGGACGAGTAGCGGACCTCCACGAGCAGGTCGCCCTCCGGCAACTGCGCGTCGTCGCGTTCCACGAGGGATCTGGTGAAGACGCCGTCGTCATCCTTCGTGACCTGAAACGCTCGGAATGTACTCATTGCCAGGACTCTCCTCGTCCATCGCCCGTGTCTCGGTCAAGCGCGGTCACCGGGCGTGACGCGCCCGCGCATGGCAACGCGACCGAGCATTCGGCCGGCCCAGTCGCCCTTCGATACCGCGTTCCACTGTTCGAGAAACCGCTCCATGGGTTTGCGCGGTTCGACCCACTTCACCTCGAAGACATCGCTTTCTCCGCACGCGGCCATCAGGTATTCGTCGGATGTCCGAATCTCGTCGACCAGCTTGCGCTCGATGGCGCGTTGCCCGTACCAGGCTTCGCCCGTGGCCACCAGGGCGAGGTCGAGATCCGGTCGATTGTCCCCGACGAATTCCTTGAAGAGCGCGTGGACATCCTCCAGCTCTTCGATGAACTTCGCCCGCCCCTTCTCGGTGTTTTCGCCGAAGACGGTGAGCGTGCGCTTGTACTCTCCCGCGGTCAGTACCTCGATATCCACGTCATGCTTCTTGAGCAGGCGGTGTACGTTGGGCACCTGGGCCGCCACACCGATCGAACCAACCACGGCGAATGGCGCGGCCAGGATGCGGTCCGCGACCGCGGCCATCAGATAGCCCCCGGACGCGGCGACCTTGTCGATAGCGGCCACCAGCCTGACACCCCGGGCCTTGATGCGGGACAACTGCGATGCCGCCAGCCCGTAGGCATGCACCAGTCCCCCGGCGCTGTCGATCCGCACGACCACCTCATCGCCCTCGCGCACGCTCGTGAGGACGGCCGTGATCTCGTTGCGCAGCCCGTCCAGGCCGGACGCCTCGAGGTCGCCATCGAAGTCGATGACGAAGACCCGAGACCGTTCCGGGACCGGCTCCTTCCGGGCGCGCTTGATCTCCTTGTTCTCGTCCTTGATACGCTTCTTGAACTGGGATGGGGAAGACATGGCCTGGGCCAGCGCATTGCCCAGGTCGCGGAGGCGGTCGTTGAGGCGCGTCACCTCGATATGCCCCCGCGGGGGCTGTCGATGTCGGCGCATGCCGACGGCCGCCATCGCCGCCAGGGCCACGAGGAGCGCCGCGACGACCGTCACGGCCTTCGCCAGGAAGCTGAGATATTCGAACAGGTATTCCATGGGGCGGTCTCGAGGCGTTGGTCGCGGCCCGAAAAAGCGCGCTAATCTACCACATGGTCCGGCTCTTCGTCCTTGGACAACGGGGGGAGTTGCGCGTGGAGGACGAACGAAAGCGTCTTCGAGACACCCTGGCCGCAAGCTATGACAGCGCCCAGGCGGCGGGCCACGACGTGCGGGTCGGTCTGGCCGTGGGCAATGCGCCGCCGCTCGTGTGCCGGATCGGGCGCGGGGAGGTGGTCTTCGACGACGCGCTGACCCCGGAGGCCACGTTCTTCTTCGACACGGTGGAGACGGCACTGGCCCTGCTGTGCGGCGACGGCGACTTCATGGACGCCTTCATGCAGGGTCGGTTCCGTTCCGACGGCAGCCTCACGCTGGTCTTCCTGCTGCTCTCGGTGTTTCGCGGCGTGCGCCTGGAGGCGCCGCCGTAACGACGTGCGGTGCGCAGGGCCGGGGCGCCGAAGCGGGACCCCGCGTCAGGTGTCGGCGCCCCCGACGTTGGACATTTCGGCCACGTAGGCATCGATGAGCCATCCCGAAATTGCGGTGCTCGGCGGCACATTGGGCGGGCGGGTGTAGTGGAACCAGTGGGCTTCCGCGATCTCGTCCACCTGGCAGGCGATGTCGCCGCCGGCGTAGTCGGCGTGGAAGCCAAGCATCAGCGAGTTCGGAAACGGCCAGGACTGACTGCCGAGGTAACGCAGGTTGGTGATGGACAGTCCGACTTCCTCGTGCACCTCCCGATGCACCGTCTGTTCGATCGACTCCCCGGGCTCGACGAAGCCAGCCAGCGTACTGAACATCCCGGTCGGCCAGTTCGCATTGCGTGCGAGCAGCATCTCCTCGCCCTTGCGTACGAGCACGATGATGCTCGGCGAGAGGCGCGGATAGCTGATGGAGCCGCAACCGGGGCACTCCTTTGCACGGTCGCTTCGGTGGTCCCGGGTCTCGGCTCCACAGCGTCCGCAGTAGTGGTGATCCCGGTGCCAGGCGACGATCTGTTTGGCGCGCCCCGCGAGGTAGAAAAACGCCGGATCCACCCGTCCGAGCCAGGCGCGCAACCCGACGCACGCGAATCCTTCGGGGACCTTCCCGGTCGCGGCCAGGGCAAAGCAGGGACGTCCCTCCCAACGGCCGAGGAAGCTCTTCCAGGAGACGGCGATGTCGAGCCAGCGAAACTCGTCCCGGGTCACCGGGCGCGGTATGCCGCGCTCGCTCACGCACAGGATGTCCTCGCCGATGTAGGTGAAGTACAGCGCATCGTCGCGTTCCGCATCGTCGGGCGCCTCGACCAGGGATTCGAACGCATCCGGTTCGGTCGGCCACATCTTCAGGTTCTCCTTTTCGGAATTGCGGGACAGCACTTGTTCGGTCAGGGATGGCCGCCGGATGCGGTGTGCGATGTCTGGCGCCAGGCGCACCCGCTTTCGGACTGTGCCTCGATGGCGTCCAGCTTCGCTTCGTGGGCCGCGCGCTCCTCCGCCGTTGCGCGGATGACGACCAGGCGCGGACGGTCGTCCGGCAAACGGAAGACCGGACGATTCTCGACCCCTCCGGCGGTGGGACCCTCTCCCGCGAACAGAGACGCCTGGCCACCGGTCATCAGCAGGTAGACATCGGCGAGAATCTCGGCATCGAGCAGGGCGCCGTGCAGCTCTCGCTGCGAGTTGTCGACACCGTAGCGTCGGCACAGCGCATCCAGGTTGTTCTTGCGGCCCGGATGGCGGTCCTTCGCAAGCGCCAGGGAATCCGTGATCGTACAAAGGTCGCCGATGCTGGTCGGCCCGCTCTCCAGTTGGGCCAGCTCGTAGTCGATGAACGACACGTCGAACGGGGCGTTGTGGATGACCAGTTCGGCGCCGCGGATGAAGTCCAGGAAGGCGTCCGCCACTTCGGCGAAGCGAGGCTTGTCCTCGAGATCCTTGAGGGTCAATCCGTGTACTTCGACCGCGGCGTCGTCGACTTCCCGGTCCGGGAAGACATAGGTGTGGAAGCGGTTGCGCGTGACGCGTCGATCGACGACTTCCACGGCGCCTATCTCGACGATGCGGTGGCCCAGCGCCGGTTCGAGGCCGGTGGTCTCGGTATCGAGGACGACTTGCCGCACGCGATCAGCCGGCCGCGTCCTGCCCGGTCCGCAGCAGTTCGTCGATGGCGACGTTCGCCGCGCGATCCACCCGTTCGTTCTCGACGTGGCCGCTGTGACCCTTCACCCAGACCCACTCGATGTCGTGCAGAGCAGCGAGCCGGTCGAGTCGCTCCCACAGATCGCGATTCTTCACCGGGCTCTTCGAGGCGGTCTTCCACCCGTTCGCCTTCCATCGGGCGACCCACTGCGTGACGCCCCGGCGCACGTACTGGGAGTCGGTCGTGACCCGGACGCGCCGTGTGCCCTTCAGGATGGCGAGCCCTTCGATAGCCGCGGACAGCTCCATGCGGTTGTTCGTGGTGTATGGCTCGGCGCCCGTGACGAGCCGCTCGCGCTCGCCCTGCCGCAGCAAGGCGGCCCACCCGCCTACGCCCGGGTTGCCGCGGCACGCTCCGTCGGTGAATATCTCGACCCGGGACTCGCTCACGAACGTGTTGCCGCCGCTCCGATGCCGCCCCCCGCTGTATCGCGCTCAGGAGGGGCCAGGGCCGCGTGCGTCGTGCCGGGAACGGTCAGTGGCGGTACGGTGTGGCGACCTCTTGCGAAGGCGCGTGTCCTCGGAATCATGGCAAGGGACTCCTTGGTCGCCAGGGTCATGTACACCCCGCCCACCGGCGCCTGGGAGCGATTCAGCCACGCGCTCAGCTGTTGCCAGCGCGGATGGAGGAGCTTGAACCGGAACGTCGACCGGTAGTTCAGGTAGTGGACATGCCCGTCCCGCGCGAAGCCAAGCACCGCGAGCCACTCGTTCAGGCGGAATGCCGTGACGGGCCGGACCTTGCCGCGCAGTTCACTCACTGCCCAAAGGGACAACGGATTGAAACAACAGACGAGGAGCCGTCCGCCCGGGCGCAGGACCCGGGTGATTTCGCGGATAGCGCTGCGCGGATCGGACGAATACTCGAGCCCGTGATGCACGACCACGCCGTCGAGGCTGTTCGACGCAATGGGGAGCGACTCCGTCCGTGCCACCAGGCTCGCGACGTGGTCACACGGCCCGCGCGATGGGGCCGGGCCGGCGTACATGCGCATCTTGACCATGCACCGTGATGTCGCGCCGGCCGCTCCGGCGACCGGTCCCAGCCACAACAGGCAGTCGCCGTGAAATCGCCGGACACGTTCGCGAATCAACTCGGCTTCCCGCCGCAGCAGCGCCTGACCGGAATCCGTCTCGAACCAGTCGGCAAGCGCTTCGAACGCGGCCGTACATTGGGCGTTCCGTTGCAAACCTCGGTGCTATCCCGCAAAGTCGCCGCAGATCGGTGGCATTGTCCATCGCCCGACCGTCATCCGCAAGGTACCTCGCTGCAATGAGAGCGTCATGAGCTACGGGGCGTGAGCCGCGCATGAGCGCTGTGTCAGCCGGCATCCGGCGGGTCCGCTCGTGGTGCGCTTTCCGAGCCCGGGCCCTGCGACGGCGCCCCGCCGGAGACACCCTGCGCAAACGGGCCATGGCGTTCTGCGCCCTGCTGGCGGCCATGGCCAACGCTGCCGCGGGGACACCGCCGGCGCCATCCGAGGAGCCACCGTGGTTCGCCTCGATACCGGAATGGCTGGTGGCGCCCCCGACACCCGCAGTGACACCCGCAGTGTCCCCGGAACCCCACGTACCCGGATTCCTCGATACCTTGCGGGAGAGCTTCGTGCTCGACCACGCCGTCGACCGCCGCCGCGTACGCACGGAGATCGATTGGGTCCGTCGTCATCCGGAGTTTCTTGCCCGGGTGGGCCCGCGCATCGAACGCCATCTGCCCGGCATCTGCGCGGCGGTGCGGGAACGTGGACTGCCTGGGGAACTGTGCCTGTTGCCCGTCATCGAGAGCGCACTCGATCCGATGGCGCGCTCGGACAGCGGTGCGGTGGGACTCTGGCAGTTCATCCCGAGCACGGCCCGGCGCTATGGTCTGACGATCGACTGGTGGAGCGACGAGCGGCGTGATCCCCTCGCAGCCACGGACGCCGCGCTACGGTACCTGACGGACCTGCATGTCCGTTTCGACGACTGGCTCCTTGCCGTCGCCGCGTATAACTGCGGGGAAGGTCAGGTCGCACGCGCGCTGCGTAAGGCCCCCGACGACGCGGCGTTCTTCGACCTGCGATTGCCGCGGGAGACCCTCGCCTACGTGCCGCGCCTGCTCGCCTTTGCGGCGATTTTCCGCGACCCCGAGGCACACCGCATCGCACTGCCCGGGCGTCTGGGCCGCAACGAGACGTTGGACACTCCCTACGCGCCGGTACCCACCGGCGGGCAGATGGACCTGTCCCGGGCAGCTCTCGCCACAGGCCTCTCGCTGGCGGAACTGCATCGCCTGAACCCGGCGCTGAAGCAATGGGCAACCCCTCCCCGGGGCCCGGACCGGCTCCTCCTCCCCGTGGAGCGTGCGCCGGTCCTCGCAGCCGCGCTGGCCGCGGTGCCGGAGAGCGAACGGGTGGGATGGCTGCAGCACCGCATCGCGAGGCACGAGACGCTCGGCCACATCGCACGGCGTTACCACGTCGACGTCGCCGCGCTCATGGAAGCCAACGGACTCCGGAACAGCCTGATCCGGGAGGGCAGGTTTCTGCTCGTCCCGAAGGCGGGCTCCGCGCCGGACCGGCGCCAGCCGGGTCTGCCACGGCAGCGTGCCGCGGACGTCTACGTCGTGCGGGCCGGCGATTCGCTGTGGGCGATCAGCAGACGCATGGGCATTCCGCTGGATACGCTCATACAGATCAATCGCATGGGCGCGGAGGAACTCCTGCGCGTGGGTCGGCAGCTACGGCTGGCCGACGGTCCGGACGAACGTGGCAGTGCCGCGCAACGTGAGGTCCGCTACCGGGTAAGGCCGGGCGACTCGCTCGGGCGTATCGCGCAGGAGTTCGGTGTGTCCGTACACGATGTCGCGGCCTGGAACGCCATCGATCCCGACGCCTTCATCTTCCCCGGCCAGGAGCTCGTGCTGTTCGTCAGGCCCGCCGCGTCGTCACCAAGCTGACCCGGCCCGCCCGCCAGGGCCCACCGTCAGGGCGCATTGTCCCGGGTCAAACCCGCATCCTCGCGCAGGGACGCGACCACGGCGGCGAGATCCCGATCCCTCGACCAGGTTCCGAGTTGGGCGCGCATGGCAGTGCGTTCGCTCTCGGTCAAGGCGCCGTAGTCGCCGAGCTCCGCGCGGGTGACGGTCACGACCGCGTGGCCGCCCTCGGGCAGTTCGACGCTGGTGGCCGCTCGCTGCCCGGGTGCGGCCAGCGCAAGGTCGAAGGCAGCGGTACGCACCGCGGCGGGCAAGCCTGCCTCCGAAGCCGTTACGGCTTCAAGAACGGTCCAGGACAGGCCGTGCTCATCCGCGATCGCCGCGACGGGTTCGCCGTCCGCCGTCCGTTGCAGCGCCGCCGTGGCGGCTCTTCGCGCGGCGTCGTCGGCACGTTCCGAGACGATCTGCTCGCGGATGTCCGGTCCCGCCTCATCGAGCGGAATCTCAGCGGCCGGATGCCGCAACGCGACGCGTGCCACGACCGCGGCGTCCCCGGTCCTGATTGCGGGGCTGTTGTATCCCTCGACCAGTACGTCGGGTTCGAAGATGGCTTCGCGCAGAGCCCGGTCCGCGAACAGGTCCGTGCCGGCGTCGCGGGTGATCCCCTCGACCCTGCCGATGGGCAGGTCCAGGGCGGCGCTGACCCCCTCCAGAGTTTCCGGTTCCTCGAAGGCGATTTCGTCCATCTGTCGAAGCCGCTCGTCGAAGACGGTCTGTGCCCGGTCCCTTCGGATGGCCGCCGCAAGGCGTTCGCGGGCCTCTTCGAGGGTCGGCGGCTCGACCTCCTCGACCTCGAGAAGCTGGAGCAGGTGGACGCCGAACTGCGTCACGACCGGCTCGGACAGTTGGCCCGGGTCGAGGGCCCACAGGGCTTCTTCGAAGGCGGGAACGAACACGTCGCGTCCCGCGAGACCGAGGTCGCCGCCGTTGGCGGCGGAACCGGCGTCCTCGGACAGTTCGCGCGCCTGCTCCTCGAAAGACGCCCCGGCCTCAATCTCCGACCGGACATCCGCCAGCAACGCGATGGCTTCTTCCTCGGACCGCGCATCGCTGACTTCGAGGAGGATGTGGGCGCCCCGGCGCCGCGCGGTATCCCCCTGCTCCTGGCGATCGCGCTCCTCCGCCTCGAATGCCACCCGGATGTCCTCGTCCGTCACCTCCGTGCCATCCGCCAGCTCGTCGAGCGCGAGCACCACGTATTCGAGATCCGCTGCCTCCGGGGTCAGGTACCGGTCGATGTTGTAGTCGTAGTGGGCGGCGATATCCTCGTCGGACACCTCGGTGTCGGCGGCGAAGTCCGCCGCGCGAAACGGCAGATAGGCGACATCGCGACGTTGCGTGAAGAGGCTCGCCGCCTGCCGGACCTCGCGGTCCGTGGGCGCTCCGGTGTCTCCAAGCCCCTCGGCAACCTGCACGACCAGGGTATTCAAGGCCAGTTCGTCCTGGTAGGACGCCGGCGAGAACCCGGCATTCGCGAGGACCGCCCGGAACAGATCCTGGTCGAAGGCGCCTTCCACCTGAAAGTCCGGGTTCGCCAGGATGTCACGGTTCAGCCGTGCCGCGGAGGCGGCCAGACCCAGATCGCCGGCCATCTGTCTCAGTAATGTCCGGTCTATGAGAAGACTGAGGGTGGATGCGCGCAGCAGCCCGTCGTCGATCAGCGCCGGGTCGGCCTGCTCGCCCATCTGCCGCAGGATCTCCCGTCGGCGCCGCTCCATCTCGACTCCGAGCGCCGCCTCGGTAATGTCCTCGCCATGGACCGTGGCGGCAACCGGCTCCCCAACTGCGAACAGGTTGAAGGCCCCGAAACCGAACACGGTCAGCACCAGGATGATGATGCCGACCAGGATCTTGGCGCCTATGCTCTGGGCGCCGTCCCGCATTCTCTGCAGCATGGTAAGGAACGCTCTAGTCAGCGACGTTCTGGTGCAACATGGCGGACAGGCTCGCGCGCAACCCTGTCGCCAACCCGAGGCCGCGAGGTCTCACGGCTTCGCGCGCCCGGCTCCGCATGCCCAAATGGAGGCACCCGCTCGATCCGCGGCTCGAACCTTCGTCAGTTCAGGGCGTCCTTCAGAGCCTTGCCGGCCTTGAAGGCGGGAACGCGTGCCGCGGCGATCTGGATCGTCTCGCCCGTCTGCGGATTGCGGCCGGTGCGCGCTCCCCGCTCCCGCACGGCAAACGTGCCGAAGCCCACCACGGTAACGGGCTCGGCGTTCGCCAACGATTCGGTAATGGCATCGATCACCGCGTCGAGTGCCCGGCCGGCGTCGGCCTTCGACAGGTCCGCAGACTCCGAAATCCGATCGATGAGTTCCGATTTGTTCATGGGTATCCCTCGTTTTTGGGAACGGCTGTTCTTGTGATTGCAGCGGGGTGTCGCGTCGTTAGCAGATTCCAACTCGCGCAACGGTTATACCAACGCCGAAAAAACGTTGTCAAACACAACTCCTGCATCAGTGCGGGCTGATCGCTACGCCCTGCTCGCGTACCACGGCCGGCGGAGGTACCGAGTCGGCCTCCGTTCCGGACACGGGCGCGCGTTCAAGTGCGACCGCGATGACTTCGTCCATCCACCTCACCGGAGTGATGGTGAGTTCTGAGAGGATGTTCTCGGGGACCTCCTTCAGGTCCCGTTCGTTACCGTCCGGGATGATGACCCGGTTAATGCCGCCCCGCCGCGCGGCAAGCAGTTTTTCCTTGAGGCCGCCGATGGGCAGTACACGTCCGCGCAAGGTGATCTCGCCGGTCATGGCGACATCCGCGCGCACCGGCGTATCCGTGAGCACGGACACCAGGGCCGTGCACATGCCGATGCCCGCGCTCGGTCCGTCCTTCGGGGTGGCTCCCTCGGGAACGTGGATGTGGAAGTCGTGCCTTTCGTGGAAGTCGACCGGGATGCCGAGCACTTCGGCACGACTGCGCACGAAGGTCAGCGCCGCCTGAATGGACTCCTGCATCACGTCGCCAAGCGATCCGGTCATGGTCTGGCGGCCCTTCCCCGGCACCGTGACCGCCTCGATGTTCAGCAACTCGCCGCCGACCTCGGTCCACGCGAGACCGGTCACGACACCGACCCGGCTCTCTTCTTCGGCACGGCCGTAGTCGTACCGCCACACCCCGTTGAAATGCTCGATGAGCTCAGGCGTGATCGTGTCCGGAACGTCCTTGTCCCCGAAGGCCTGTTCCTTGACCACCTTCCGGCAGAGCTTGGCGATCTCGCGCTCGAGGCCACGCACACCGGCTTCCCTGGTGTAGTAGCGGATGAGATGCACGATCGCGGCGTCCGCGAGCGTCAGGTCCGTCGCCTTGAGACCGGTCAGCCTTTTCTGCTTGGGCACCAGGAACCGGGAAGCGATGTTGACCTTCTCGTCCTCGGTATAGCCCGGCAGTCGAATGACCTCCATGCGGTCGAGCAGCGCCGGGGGGATGTTCATCGAGTTCGACGTGCAGATGAAGAACACGTCGGAGAGGTCGTAGTCGATCTCCAGATAGTGGTCGTTGAACGTGTTGTTCTGCTCAGGATCCAGTACTTCGAGCAGGGCGGACGCCGGATCGCCACGGAAGTCCATGCCCATCTTGTCGACTTCGTCGAGCAGGAACAGGGGGTTGCGGACCCCGGCCTTGGCCATCTTCTGAACCACCCTGCCGGGCAGTGCACCGATGTAGGTACGGCGATGGCCACGGATCTCCGCTTCGTCGCGCACACCACCGAGCGCCATCCGCACGAACCTGCGGTTGGTGGCGCGGGCGATCGACTCGCCGAGGGAGGTCTTGCCGACGCCCGGCGGGCCGACCAGGCAGAGAACCGGGCCCTTGACCTTGCTGACCCGTCCCTGGACGGCGAGGTACTCGACGATGCGCTCCTTGACTTCGACCAGCCCGTAGTGATCTTCGTCGAGAATCTTCTGCGCGGCGCGCAGGTCGCGACGGATACGACTCTTCTTGCGCCACGGCAGGCCGACCAGCCAGTCGAGGTAGCCGCGCACCACCGTCGCCTCCGCTGACATGGGCGCCATCAGCTTCAGCTTCGAGAACTCGCTGTCCGCCTTGGTTTTTGCCTCGCGCGGCATACCGGCTTGCTCGATCCGGTCGGCGAGGTCGTCCAACTCGCTCGGTGCGTCCTCCGCACCGCCCAGTTCCTTCTGAATCGCCTTGATCTGCTCGTTCAGGTAGTACTCGCGCTGGCTCTTCTCCATCTGTTTCTTGACGCGGCCGTGGATGCGCTTCTCTACCTGGTGCAGCTCCACTTCCTTGTCCATCAGGCCCGCGATGCGCTGCACCCGGGACTCGAGATCGAAGGCCTCCAGTAGCGCCTGTCGCTCCTCGACCTTGAGTGCCAACTGCGCCGCAATGGTGTCGATCAGGCGTCCGGGTTCGTCGATGGCCGACACGGACGCGACCGTCTCCTTCGGGGCCTTCTTCGAGTTCTCGACGTAGGTTTCGAACCGGGCCATCACCGCGCGGACCATGGCTTCGCGTGCGTCGCGGTCGACTTCGGCCTCCGGTACGGCCTCCACATCGGCGGCGAGGTGCGTCCCGTTGTCTTCCATACGCAGAATCCGCGCCCGCTGACCGCCTTCGACCAGGACCTTGACGGTCCCGTCCGGCAGCTTGAGGAGCTGCAGAACGACAGACAGCGTGCCTACCGGGAACAGGTCGTCCATGCCGGGGTTCTCACAGGCGGCATCGCGCTTCGCGACCAGGAGGACACGCTTGTCCGACGCCATGGCCGTTTCCAGAGCGGAGATGGACGAGCGTGTACCGACGAACAGCGGATGTACGCCATGCGGGAAGACCACCATGTCCCGCAAGGGCAGGACAGGCAGGTCCGTTTGCGTCTGTTCAGGCACGGAGCAGAGTGGCGGTCGGGAAACGGAAGCGGGCAGCAACTGGCACGGGCTGCGGTCAGTCTTCCTGGGCCGCCTTCGCGCGATCCACGTTCTCGTAGAGCAGCATGGGCTCGGTCTCGCCGCGGATCACACTGTCGTCAATCACGACTTTCTTGACCGACTCCGTGGACGGCAGTCGGTACATCGTGTCGAGGAGCACCGACTCGAGGATCGAACGCAGTCCGCGCGCCCCTGTCTTGCGCTCCATGGCCTTCTCTGCGACCGCCATCAGGGCGTCTTCGCGGAAGTCCACCTCCACGCCTTCCATATCGAAGAGCTTCGCGTACTGCTTGGTGAGCGAATTCTTCGGGTCTGTCAGGATCTGCACGAGCGCTTCGGTGTCGAGCTCCTCGAGCGTCGCGACCACCGGCAGCCGTCCGACGAATTCCGGAATGAGGCCGTACTTCATGAGGTCTTCCGGCTCCACCAGACGCAGCGTGTCACCGATGTTCTTGCTGACCCGATCGCTGCGCACCTCGGCACCGAAGCCGATGCCGCTCTTCGCCGAGCGGTCCACGATGACCTTGTCGAGGCCCGAGAAAGCCCCGCCACAGATGAACAGGATGTTGCCGGTATCGACCTGCAGGAACTCCTGCTGGGGGTGCTTGCGCCCGCCCTGGGGCGGCACCGAGGCGATCGTCCCTTCGATCAGCTTCAACAGGGCCTGCTGGACGCCCTCCCCCGACACGTCCCGGGTGATCGATGGGTTGTCGGACTTGCGGGAAATCTTGTCGATCTCGTCGATGTACACGATGCCCACCTGGGCCTTCTCGACATCGTAGTCGCACTTCTGAAGCAGCTTCTGAATGATGTTTTCGACGTCCTCGCCGACGTAGCCCGCTTCGGTGAGGGTCGTGGCGTCGGCGATGGTGAAAGGCACGTCGAGCAGTCGTGCCAGCGTTTCCGCGAGCAGCGTCTTGCCGCAGCCGGTGGGCCCGATCAGCAGGATGTTGGACTTCGAGAGCTCGACATCCTCGCGCTTCTCGCGCTTCTCGCGGCCCTTGGCCTTGGCGCTCGCGGCGCCGTTGTAGTTGAGCCGCTTGTAATGGTTGTACACCGCGACCGAGAGGACCTTCTTGGCGTGCTCCTGGCCGATGACGTACTCGTCGAGGGTGCCCTTGATATCCTCGGGCACCGGCAGGCGCTCCGCGTCCTTGCCGTCGCTCCCCTCCTGGACCTCCTCGCGAATGATGTCCGTGCAGAGTTCGACGCATTCGTCGCAGATGAACACGGACGGCCCCGCGATGACCTTGCGGACCTCGTGCTGGCTCTTGCCGCAGAACGAGCAGTAGACGAGTTTCCCGGAGTCCCCGCCCCTGCCGGAGTTTCGATCCGCCATAAGTACCCCTGATCCTACCTGCCGTACGCCGCCGCCTGCGGGCCAACCATGCTAGCAACGCCGGAATTTTGCAACCCTTCGATCGAACAGACCGCCCGCCGGGGCCACGGGACACACGCCCTTCGCGGTATGGCGAAACCGCTGCAAGCGCCCCATGGCGGGTCCGGCGCTTCGCTACCGCTGCGCGCCGGATTCGCCTTCGGACCAGCCACGCCGACCGCCGGCTCCCCTCGAGCGGGCCGTCTCCGACCCGGCCGGCGTGCTCGAGAAAAGGCCATACGTTACGTACGCACCGCCGCCAGTTCAGCGCGGGGATGCTGCACCGAATCGATCAGGCCGTACTCGACCGCTTCTGCCGGGCTCATCCAGTAGTCGCGGTCCGTGTCCTGGGAGATGCGCTCTACCTCCTGGCCGGTGTGGTGCGCCAGGATCTCGTTCAGTCGTTGCCGCACCGCGACGATCTCGCGCGCCTGGATCTCGATATCCGCGGCCACACCACGGGATCCCCCGGCCGGCTGGTGCAGCATGACGCGGGAATTGGGCAGCGCAATGCGCTTGCCGCGCGCTCCCGCCGCGAGCAGGAATGCGCCCATGCTCGCGGCCTGCCCGATACACATCGTCGCGACGTCGCAGCGCACGAACTGCATGGTGTCGTAGACCGCAAGCCCGGACGTGACCGAGCCGCCCGGCGAGTTGATGTACAGATGCACATCCTTGTCCGGATTCTCCGACTCCGCGAACAGGAGTTGCGCGACGACCAGATTGGCGATGTTGTCGTCCACCGGGCCGACGAGAAAGATGATGCGCTCCTTCAGGAGCCGCGAGTAGATGTCGTAGGCACGCTCGCCACGCGCGCTCTGCTCCACGACCATGGGCACCAGCCCCAGGTTGCGCGTCGGCGGATGGATTCGGTCTTCCACGGGGCCTCCCTCAGGTGTCTGCGTCGGTTTCGCCGACCGGATTCGCGCCCGGCAACTCTTCGGCGGCGGCGCCCGCGCTGTCGGCCGGTGCGTCGGCGATAGCCTCTCCGGCCATGACCGCATCGTGCGAACTCTGCACGGTCTCCACGTCGGCCACCGAGAGGACGTAGTCCACGACCTGATCCTTCAGGACGACGGATTCGATCCGTTGCAGCAAGGCGTCCTGGGAATAGTACCAGTTGACCACCTGCTCGGGGTTCTCGTAGCTGGCAGCCTGTTCCTCGATGCGGGCGCGGACCTTGGCCCCGTCCACCGCAAGCCCCTGCCGTTCCACGATCTCCTGCACCAGCAGCGTTTCCCGGAGGGACTTCTCGGCCTCATGATGCGCGGCATCGAGCGCAGCTTGCGGCACGTCGGCCGCGTCGCCCTCCGTTCCGAAGAGTTGCGGCATGTCCTGACGAATCTGGGCAACGCGTTCGTCGACCAGACAGTGGGGAACGTCGAACGTGTGCAGCGCGACCATTCCGTTCATGACCTGTTCCGCCACCTGAGTGCGAATGGCGCCTTCCAGGCGCCCGCCGAGATCCTTGCCGATAGCCTCGCGAAACGCCTCTTCGCCCCCCTCCTGAACGTCGAAGAGCTCGAAGAAGGCATCGTCGAGCTCGGGAACCTGGCCGGCGGCGACTTCCTTGACCGTCAACTCGAACTCGACGTCCCGACTGCGCAGGGACTCGTCGGCCATGGCTTCCGGGAACGTCGACTGCACCCGCCGGGACTCGCCGGTCGCCATGCCCACCGCGGCCGCCGCGACATTCGGCAGAAAGAACGTCCCGCCGGCCACGAACGACAGTCCTTCGTGGCGGAAGTCGCCATCGGCGCACTGTACGAGGTCCGCGGTGATCCGGTCGCCGTCCTCGGCGGGACGCTCGACGGCGGCCCAGCTCGTCCGCGCACCGCGCAGCCGCTCAATCATGGCGTCCACGTCCCCAGAGGTGACTTTGGCTTCCGGCCGCTTGATGTGCAGTTGCTCGAGATCCCCGAGGGTGATGTCGGGGAGCACCTCGAAGGTTGCCGTGAACTCCAGGCCGCTCTCGGCCAGGATGTCGCCCGGGTCGAACGTCGGCGTCCCTGCCGGGTGCAGGTGCTCCTGATGCAGCGCATCGTGGAAGCTCGACTGCATCAGTTCCACGGCCACTTCCGCGCGAATGCTCGGGCCGAACCGTCGACGAATTTCCTTCACCGGCGTCTTGCCGGGACGGAACCCGTTCAGTCGGGCCTCGCGCGCGGTCTTGCGCAGCCTCCGCCCGAACTCTTCCTCAAGCGGCCCGGGATCCAGCCGGATCCGCATCCTGCGTTCGAGACCGCCTGTGCTTTCAACCGATACTTCCATGGAACCCATCCGAGGTGCGTCGCCTCAGCGGCACGCGCCGGGCGCACGCATGAACACGAGGCTACGCACAAGGCCGACAAGCACCCACCAGGCCCGTGGCCGCGACGGCCGCTCGAGCCCGGTGTGCGCCGCATGCGGCGATATGGGGTGGACGATGGGGTTTGAACCCACGACCGCTGGATCCACAATCCAGAGCTCTACCGACTGAGCTACGCCCACCATCATTACCATTGTAGTCGCTGTATGACGCCCGGCAACCGCGGCTTCCGCGTGACAGACCGGGTTGCACGGGAGCGCCGCTCGGCGGCGCCCGCCAGCACCCGCCAGCAAGGGCGGCACGCCCGGCAGGACTCGAACCTGCAACCGCCGGCTTAGAAGGCCGATGCTCTATCCAGTTGAGCTACGGGCGCAGTCGTTGCGCGTCCACTCCCAAGTTCGAGCGCACTTCAGCAGAATACGCTATCCCATTGTGGCAGAAGAAACTGGCAGAAGAAAATTGCAGAAGAAAATTGCAGAAGAAAATTGCAGAAGAAAAAAATGGTCGGGGTAGGGAGATTCGAACTCCCGACCTCCTGCTCCCAAAGCAGGCGCGCTGCCAGACTGCGCCATACCCCGCCGATATCCCCGCCGATATCCCCGCCGATATCCTCACCGATATCCCCGCCGACCGCGCCACGCACCGGCGGACAGTGACGACGCGGCGCGACGGCGCGGATCATACTGGCGCGTGCCTGACCGGTCAAACTGCGGGGCCGTTGCCCGGACGGTTGCGGACGGCCGTTTCGGATCCTGCGCCAGCGCGTGCCCACCGTGGATGCAGGTCGGCGAGACCGCAGCAGCCACCCGCGATCTTGTAGAATCGCGCTGTGCGGAAACGGACGCCATGACAGCACGCATCCTGGACGGCAATGCCGTTGCCCAGTCCATTCGCAGGGACATCGCCGCCGCCGTGGAGCAGCGCCTGCAGCACGGGCTGCGCCGCCCCGGCGTAGCGGTCCTTCTGGTGGGCGACGATCCGGCCTCCGGCATCTACGTCAAGCACAAGCGC
Source organism: Candidatus Azotimanducaceae bacterium (assembly GCA_965206615.1). Taxonomy (GTDB): domain Bacteria; phylum Pseudomonadota; class Gammaproteobacteria; order Pseudomonadales; family Azotimanducaceae; genus VXNE01. The sequence goes on along the minus strand of CBDBKI010000005.1, from coordinate 2,932,020 downwards.
CGCGACTGTCGCGAGGTCGGTTACAAGCACGACATCCGTCATCTCTCCGCCGCAACCGCCGAGCGGACGCTGATCGACACCGTCGACGAACTGAATGCGGATGACACCATCGACGGCATACTCGTGCAGTTACCCCTGCCCGTGCACCTCGATGCGCCTCGCATCCTCGAACATATCGCCCCCACCAAGGATGTCGACGGCGTCCATCCCTACAACATCGGGCGCCTCGCGTTGCGCCAGCCGACCCTCCGGTCCTGCACGCCGAAGGGCATCATGATCCTGCTCGAGCAGACCGGCACCTCCCTGCGCGGCCTCGCGGCCACCGTCCTGGGCGCCTCCAACCATGTCGGGCGCCCGATGGGGCTCGAACTGCTGCTCGCCGGGTGCACCGTCACCACGGCGCACAAGTTCAGCCACGACACGGCCGCGCACGTGGCGGTCGCGGACATCGTGATCTCCGCGACCGGGCAACGCGGCCTGGTGCGGGGAGACTGGATCAAGCCCGGCGCTATCGTCATCGACGTCGGCATCACGCGCGACAGCAGAAACCGCTTGCACGGCGACGTGGATTTCGAGGCGGCGCGGACGCGCGCCGCGTGGATCACGCCCGTGCCGGGAGGAGTCGGGCCGATGACCCGGGTCGCGATGCTGCAGAACGTGCTGCAATCGGCGCAGGCGCAGTGACCACGTTATTCGTCTCGGACCTGCACATCGACGCGGGGGCGCCGCGGGTGCTGCAGGGCTTCCTCGCGTTTCTTGCCCGCGAAGCGTCGCGTGCGGACGCCCTCTACATTCTCGGCGACCTCGTGGAGGTCTGGGTGGGCGATGACGACGACGGGCCCACCGCGGCGGCGCTGCGCGAAGCACTCCGGGAGGCTGCCCGCCGGTGCGCAGTGTTCGTGATGCACGGCAATCGGGACTTCCTGTTCGGCGAGCGCTTCGCATCCGATACCGGCGTCGCGCTCATTCCGGATCCCCTTGTCATCACTGGCTCGCGCGGCGAGCGCATCCTGCTCGCGCATGGCGATGCGTTCTGTACGCGGGACCACGCCTATCAACAGGCGCGAGCCCTCCTCCGGTCCGAAGCCTGGCGCGCGGACGTGCTGGCGCGGACCCTCACCGAACGGCGGGCGCTGGCGCGACAATTGCGCGAGGAGAGCCGCGTGGCCAGCGCCAACAAGGCCGACAACATCATGGACGTGACCGACACGGAGGTGGCGGCGGCCATGCGCACTCACGACTGCTCGGTCATGGTGCACGGACACACGCACCGCCCCGGCGTGCACGCCGTCATCGACGCGGATGGAGCGGTCGGACGCCGCTACGTCCTGGGCGACTGGGGCCGCTGCGGTTGGACGCTGCGCGAGGACCGCAACCTGACGCTCGAGTGCTTCGGACTGCCAACGTAACGCATCCAGGCGCACGGGTCCGAACAGCCTGGAGTTTTCTCCGGCGCGAACATGCTACGGCGCAAGCGACGGGGCCGAGACCAACCAGCCGTCCGGGCCCGGCGGTCCGCTGTGGAAGCGCAGTTCCGTATCCGGTTCCGTGACGAGTTGTTCCTCCACGGCCAGCAATTGCTCGATCCGGCGCTCGATGGGCTCATCGGCGCAGGCCTGCGCCAGGTCGAGATATACCTCGAAGTGTCGCGCCTCGGAGGCGAGCAGGCCGCGGTAGAGCCGCCCGAGGTCTTCGTCCAGACGCTCCGCGAGGCGCGCGAACCGTTCGCAGGAGCGCGCCTCCACGATGGCGCCGACGACAAGCGTATCGACCAGCCGCGCCGGCTCGTGCGATGCGGCCAGGCGAAACAGACGTCCCGCGTAGCGCGATGGCGAGAGTCGGCGCACGGCGGTGCCCCGCACGCGCATGGCCTGCAGCACCTCTTCAAAGTGGCGTAGTTCCTCCCGCGCCAGCTTCGACAACGGCCGCAGGAGTTCCGGCCGGTCGTCGTACCGGTACAGCATGCCGATCGCCGTGCCGGCTGCCTTCTTCTCGCAGTTGGCGTGGTCGATGAGCAGCACGTCGAGGTTGTCCACGGCCGCCTGCACCCAGGCATCCGGCGTCGCTGCGCCGAGAAACGCCCGTACGGGACCGATGTCCACGGGCGCCTTCACCGGGAGATCGGCGGGCGTGTCACTGCGACGGAATCCGGAAGCTGCGCTCGTAGGCGGCCGCCGCACGCGTGTGGAACTCGCGGCCGATGTTGGCGAATACCTCGTCCGGTCCGCCGCCGGCGCTCGTCCGCACCGGCGCGAGGCCGAGGGCCGCCAGATCGGGCACGCCGCGGGTGCGGCGCAGGGTCTCGTAGGCGAGCGTCAACGGCGTCTGGTCGGGCATGGCGGACAGATGGAGTTTCGCGGCGGCGCGCGCAAGCAGGGCCTCGTCGACCACGGTCAGGTAGCTCGATACGCTGGCGTCGCGCAGCTCCGCAAGCCGGGCCCAGACGATCTTCCGCTGATGATCGTCGTAACGATTCCAGTCGACCACCTCGTGCGCGAACCGCTTGCAGCCACGGCACACGAGGTCCCCGTAGGTGGTGGAGCAGATGCCGATGCAGGGGCTGGTGCGGACTCTGCGGCCGGCCGGGGTGGACGCCGGCACGATCAAGCGTGACTCGACAGCTCGATCACGGGCTGCTCGCCGAGTTCGGCGTCCCGAAGCTGCTTCATCCGGTCGTTGCGGCGCAATGACAGGCGCGCGAGATAGGCCTCGTCGATGTCGCCGGTGACGTATTGGCCGTTGAACACCGAGCAGTCGAAGCTCGTCAGATCCGGATTGCCTTCCCGAGCCGCGAGTATGAGGTCCTCGATGGTCTGGTAGACGAGCCAGTCGGCCCCGATGAACGCGCCCACTTCCTCCTCGGTACGGTTGTGCGCCACGAACTCGCTCGCGGCCGGCATGTCGATCCCGTAGACGTTGGGGTAGCGCACGGGCGGCGCCGCGCAGGCGAAGTACACCTTGCGTGCCCCGGCTTCCCGCGCGAGCTGGATGATCTGCCGTGTCGTGGTACCGCGCACGATGGAGTCGTCGACCAGCAGTACGTTCTTGTTGCGGAATTCGAGCTCTACCGTGTTGTGCTTGCTGCGCACGGACCTGCGCCGCTGCGTCTGTCCCGGCATGATGAACGTGCGCCCGATGTAGGGGTTCTTGACGAGCCCCTCGCGGAACTTGACGTCGAGTCGATGCGCGAGCGGCAGCGCCGCGGTGCGTGCGGTGTCCGGCACCGGGATCACCACGTCGATGTCGTGTTCCTGACGCGGATACCGCGCAAGGATTCGGTCGGCGAGCCGTTCGCCCATTCTGAGTCGCGACTTGTACACCGAGATCCGGTCGATGACCGAATCCGGACGCGCGAGGTAGACGTGCTCGAACATGCAGGGCGAGTAGGCGCGCTCAAGACCGCAGCGCCGGGTGTGCAGGTTGCCGTCGATGTCGATAAAGACCGCCTCGCCCGGCAGGACATCGCGGACCACGTCGAATCCGAGGATGTCGAGTGCGACGCTCTCGGAGGCCACGATGCACTCCGTGCCGCGTGCCGTTTCGCGGCGCCCATAGATCAGAGGCCGGATGCCGTGGCAGTCGCGAAAGCCGACGATCCCACCGCCGATCACCATGGCGACCGCCGCGTAGGCGCCCCGGCATCGCCGATGCACCCCGGCGACCGCGTCGAACACCGCCTGCGGATCGACGTGCTGTCCACCGGCCTTGTGCAGCTCGTCCGCAAAGACGTTGAGCAGTATCTCGGAGTCCGAGTCGGTGTTGACGTGCCGGCGATTGGCCCGGAAGACATCGGCTTCGAGTTCGGTCGCGTTGGTCAGGTTGCCGTTGTGTCCGAGGGCAATGCCGTACGGCGAGTTGACGTACATGGGCTGCGCCTCGGCGGCACTCGCCGTGCCGGCCGTCGGGTAACGGACGTGGCCGATGCCCATCGTCCCCACCATGCGCTGCATGTGGCGCTGCTCGAAGACATCGCGCACCAGGCCGTTACCCTTGCGCAGGTGCGCGCGCCGACCGTCGCAGGTCACCATGCCGGCGGCATCCTGGCCGCGATGCTGCAACGCGGTCAGAGCGTCATAGAGCTGCTGGTTGACCGGTGTATGTCCGAGAATTCCGACTACGCCGCACATGCTCCCTGCCCTCCCGACTGCTACCCGCGCAGTTGCGCGATTCTTTGTGCCGCCAGCTGCATCAGGTCGAGGACGTCGCGCTCGAAGCTCAACAGTTCCGGCACGAGCCCCGACGCAAGCCACCAGTCGCTCGTCTCCACGAACGGCCGCATCGCAATCAAGGCCACGATGGTTACCAGAATCCCCCGCAATGCGCCGAAGAGCGCTCCGAGCAGGCGGTCCGTGCCGCCGATGCCGGTGGATCGGATCAACTTCCCAAGCACGCGCTGCACCAGCGCCCCGGCCACCAGCACGACCACGAACACGATCGCGAATCCGACGGCCGTGCCCACGGACTCGCCGAGATCGAACAGGTTCGCAATGGGCGTCGCCAGCGCGAGTGAGGCGAAAAAGGCGGTCAACCACACGATCACCGACATGACCTCCCGCCCGAGACCGCGCATGAGCCCGATGACCGTGGACAGCCCGACGACGAGAACGATGACGACATCGGCTTGCGGCACGTCAGCCCTGCGCGGTAGACGAACGACGACGGGAGCGTGGCACGTACGTCCGAAGGTCTCAAGGGCTGAACCGGACGACCCGGGGATCGAGCGGATAACGATCGCCGAGTTCCTTTCGTAACCGCTCGGCGGCATCGCGCTCGAGCATCGGCCCCACCGCGACGCGGGTCAGTTTCTCCGCGTTGTACTTGACGCTCGATAGCACCGCGTCGTAGCCATCCTCGCGTAGCCGGTTCCGCAGCGCCTCCGCCCGGTCCCGTTCCGAGAAGCTCCCGAGCTGCACCGCCCACGCTTTGGCAGGAACCGGGGGCGCCCCGTCTTCTTCCGTCAACACCGGGTCTCCCATGCGGGTACCGGTTTCTCGGCGGTAACCTTCCGGGTCGATCTCCGTGCGCAGTTCGTCGCGTGCCGCGAGCAGGTTCGAACTGTCCGGCGGCGGCGCTGCGCCCGCGACGGCGCGTACGTCGACCGATGCTGGCTCGACCGGCGGCAGGTCCAGCGGTGCTGGTTCCATGCCCTCGCCGTCGAACAGCATGGGAAAGACGATGGCCGCGACGGCCGCGAGGAACACGGCGCCGGTGATCCGGTATCGGGTTTGCTCTGTCAGCAAATCAGTCTGGCTCGAGCACGGGCGACCAGGTCGAAAGAGCCGAACACGAGGATAACATCGTTCTCCCGCGTAGTAGAGCGCGCCGCATCGAACGCTTCCTCCGGGTCGGGCAGCACGGCGGGCGCCACGGTGCCTTCGAGGCGCCTGCCGAGTTCGCCGCCCGTCAGCCCGCGCGGCATGCGGTTGTCGGTGACGATCCACCGGCTCACCCTCGGCAGGAGCGGTCGCACCACGCCGGCCGCGTCCTTGTCCCGCAGCATGCCGAGGACCGCGCACGCCACGTGTTCGGGTAGCTGCCTTGCCAGGTAGCGAGCCGCATGGGGATTGTGGGCGGTGTCGAGCACCCAGTGTCGACCGCGTGCGTGGACGGTCTCGACCCGCCCGGGAAGCATCGCACGCCGGCAGGCCTCCTCGACGGTCGCGGCGTCGACGTCCGGCTCGAGCAGGGCGAAGACCTGTACGGCGGTCGCGGCATTGGCGAGCGGGATGCGCGGTATCGTCCCGGAGCGCAGGGTGCGTCCGCTCGCCAGGCGGACGCCCCAGCCGGACGTTTCGTTCGAGTCGCCGTAGTCGCGGCCGAACGCGAACAGCGGCGCGTCGAGCTCCCGTGCGCGTTGCCGTACGGAGCGGGGGACGTGCGCCTCGCCGAAAACCACCGGCCGGCCAGGGCGCAGTACCCCGGCCTTCTCAGCGCCGATGGCCTCGCGGGTGTCGCCGAGGTACTCCTGGTGGTCGAGGTCCACGCTGACGATGGCGGCGACATCCGCAGCCACGATATTGGTGGCGTCGAGGCGCCCCCCGAGCCCGACCTCCAGCACCGTCGCGTCGACACTGCCTGTGCGGAAGGCTCGCAAGGCCGCCAGCACCGCGTACTCGAAGTAGTTGAGCCGCGTGTCGCCGCGGGCGCCTTCCACTGCCTCGAATGCCGCAACGATGGCCTCGTCCTCGACCTCTGCGCCATTGATGCGGATGCGTTCGTTGAAACGCGCAAGATGCGGGGACAGCGTCGTCCCGACGGAGCGTCCCGAGGCCAGCAGGAGTTGCTCGAGGAACACGCAGGTCGACCCCTTGCCGTTTGTGCCCGCCACGATGAAGTTGCACGGAGCGGGCGGGTTCACGCCGGCCCGTCCCGCGACCTCGGCGACACGGCCCAGACCGTCGAACACACCGCTCGGGTGCTCCACGCCGATCCGTTCAAGCCAGGCGCCGAGCCTCACGGTGCGTCCATGGCCTTGCGCAGACCGCGGAGCCAGGCTGTCAATGCCGCGGGAATCGTGTCCGGGTCGCCCGCCAGCCCCTTCATGATGTCGACGAGGGCGCTACCGACGACAATGCCGTCCGCGGTCCTCGAGACCGCGCGCGCCGATGCGGCGTCGCGAATACCGAAGCCGACCTGAATGGGCATGTCGGTCACCTCTCGCAGTCGGGCCACGTTGCGCGCGACATCGTCGGCGTCGAGATGCCGCGCGCCCGTCACGCCCTTCAACGACACGTAGTAGAGAAAGCCCGAGGCCGCCCGGGCGATGGTGGACGCGCGCTCCACGGTGGTCGTGGGCGCCACGAGGAAGACGAGATCGATCCCCTCCCCGGCGAGCGCTTGCCGCGCCGCGTCTGCCTCTTCGGGCGGCAGGTTGACGACGATGATGCCGTCCACCCCCGCCGCCGCTGCCCTCCGGGCGAAACCGCGGAATCCCATGCGCAGGATCGAATTGAGGTAGCCCATCAGGACGAGCGGTGTGGCCGGGTCCTCGCTGCGGAACTCCTGCGCCAGGGCCAGGACGTGCGCCAGGGTCACGCCGTTGCCGAGGGCCCGCTCGGATGAGCGCTGAATGGACGGTCCCTCCGCTTCCGGGTCCGAGAACGGCACACCGAGCTCCAGGATGTCCGCACCGCCGCGCACCAACGCATGCAAGGCTGGCACGGTCGCCGCGAGGGTCGGGTCGCCGGCGGTGATGAATGTCGTCAGTGCCTTGCGGCCAGCGTTGCCGAGGGCCGCCAGCCGGTCCGTCAGGCGACTCACGTTCTGTCACTCTCGGGGGCGCGCGGCTCGGCCGGACTCGCTGCAGAAGGATCCGGGCCCGCGTCGGCCATGCCCGCGACCAACGGGATGTCCTTGTCCCCCCGCCCGGAGAGGTTGACCACGATCACGTCGCCCCGGGCGAGGCGCGGCGCCTCGGTGAGGACCCACGCCACGGCATGACTCGATTCGAGCGCCGGCATGATGCCTTCGGAGCGGTTGAGGACCCGAAACGCGTCGAGTGCCTGCTCGTCCGTCACGGCGACGTATCGCGCGCGACCGACATCCTTCAGGTAGGAGTGCTCGGGTCCGACGCCGGGATAGTCGAGCCCCGCGGAGATCGAGTGCGTCTCCATGATCTGGCCGTCTTCGTCCTGCATCAGGTAGGTGAACTGGCCGTGGAGCACGCCCGGGGAGCCCGCGTTGAGCGGTGCGGCGTGGTGCCCGGTGTGGAGGCCGCGTCCGGCCGCCTCGACACCGACCATTTCTACCCCATCGTCGTCGAGGAACGGATGAAAGAGGCCCATGGCGTTGGAGCCGCCGCCGACACAGGCGACCAGCAGGTCCGGCAATCTGCTCTCTGCCTCCAGGCACTGGGCCCGCGCCTCCTGGCCGATCACGGCCTGGAAGTCGCGCACCATCATCGGGTAGGGGTGCGGTCCGGCGACGCTGCCGATGATGTAGTGGGTGGTGTCGACGTTCGTCACCCAATCCCGCATCGCCTCGTTCATGGCGTCTTTCAGCGTACGCGAGCCCGACTCCACCGGCACAACCTCCGCGCCGAGGAGCCGCATCCGGTAGACGTTCAGGCTCTGGCGCTCGATGTCCTGCGCCCCCATGTAGACCCGGCAGGTCATGCCGAGGCGGGCCGCCACGGTCGCCGTCGCCACGCCGTGCTGGCCGGCGCCGGTCTCGGCGATGACCCGCGGCTTGCCCATGCGTTTCGCAAGCAAGGCCTGCCCGACGGTGTTATTGATCTTGTGCGCGCCCGTGTGACTCAGATCCTCCCGCTTCAGGTAGATCTTCGCGCCACCGAGTTGCGTAGTGAGGCGCTCGGCAAAGTAGAGGGGCGTCGGCCGTCCGACATAGTGGGAGAGGTCGTGGGCGAGTTCTGCCCGGAAACCCTCGTCCTCGCACAACTGCGCATACAGCCGCGTCAACTCGTCGAGAGCGCTCATCAGCGTCTCGGCGACGTAGCGTCCCCCGTATGCGCCGAACCGTCCTTCGGGCCCGGGCTGCGCGTAGGGTGCGCTATTCGAATCCGGCACGCTGTACCTCCGCCATGAATGCGCGCATCTTGGCAACGCTCTTGATTCCCTTGATGCCGTCCTCGACGCCGCTGCTGACATCCACGGCGTAGGGCCGCAGGCGACGCACGGCCGCGCCCACGTTGGCGGGGGTCAGGCCCCCCGCGAGCACCAGCGGCCTGGACGACGCGCCGGGCCAGAGCGCCCAGTTGAAGGTACGTCCGGTCCCGCCCCGCACGGCCGGGTCGTAGGTGTCGAGCAGGTACGCGCGCGCCGAGGCGTAGTCCCGCTCAAGACACTCGATCCGGAAGCCGGATCGTACCCCGGCGGCCTTGACGTACGGGATGCCAAAGTCCTCGCAGAACTTCGCCGGCGCGTCGCCATTGAACTGGAGCACGTCGAGCGACACGTTGCGCAGCACGCCCTCGACGTCACCCGCCGCGACATCGGCAAACACACCGACGCGAGAGACCAGCGGCGGCAGCGCGTCGGCGATTTCGCGCGCCATGGCGACCGGCACGAAGCGGGGGCTGGCCGGCTCGAAGACGAGGCCAATGGCATCGCAGCCGGCTTCGGCGGCGGCGAGCGCGGCGTCGACCGAGGTGATTCCGCAGATTTTCGCTCTTACGCGCACGGGGCGATCCTGTCCGAGGGGCACGGCGGGCCGAGAGTTTGGCGGACTTGCGGACCTCGCGGCAAGTCTGTCGCTCCCCCGACAGACCCCGAAGGTGTCAACTCGGCGTTGAGCGTCGACATTGGCGATGCCCGGGAGCCATCAAGGACCATGCTGCGGCAGCATCGGCGGGGGTCGGTACGGGACCTCGAAGTCCGGGTAGGTCACGCGCGTCAGGTAGAGGCCGTCCGGCGGGGCGGTCGGGGGCGCCAGGGTCCGGTCCCGCTTGGCGAGCAGCTCCGCGACCTGACCAGGCGGCGCCGCGCCGTGCCCGACCCGGGCCAGACAACCCGCGATGTTGCGCACCATGTGGTGCAGGAACGCGTTCGCCTCGATGTCGAGCACGACCTGGCGGCCATGCCGGACCACGGACGTGCGGTGGACTCGCCGAAAAGGTGTGCGGGAGCCGCAGCCAGCTGCACGGAAGGCACTGAAATCCTGCTCGCCAAGCAGGTGTTGGGCGGCCAGGTGCATGGCGGCCTCGTCGAGGGGCATGCGCGTCCAGGTGACCTTCCCTCGCAGGAGAGCCGGCGCGGTCTCCGACTCCAGAAAGACGTACGAATAGGTCCGCGAGAGTGCCCGGAAGCGGGCACTGAAGCGCGCATCCACGACACGCGCCCAAAGTACGGCGACGGCATCCCCGACGAGCGAGTTCGTGCCGCGACGCCAGGCCTCCGGTGCACGGGCGACGGGACTCCGGAAGCTGACGACCTGGTGGGTGGCATGCACGCCGGTGTCGGTACGACCTGCCACGGTCACGCGCACCGGGGCGGCCGCAACCTGAGACAGGGCGCCCTCGAGGGCGTCCTGCACCGTCGGTACGCCGCTCTGATGCTGAAATCCGTGAAACCCGGTGCCGTCGTACTCGAGGCCGAGGGCGATCGTCTGTGCGCGTCCTGACGGACGCGTTGGCAGTTCCGCTGGCGCGGAACTGCTGCGTCGCGAGCTCCTGGCGCGTCCTGACGGACGCGTTGGCAGTTCCGCTGGCGCGGAACTGCTGCGTCGCGCTGGCGCGTCCTGACGGACGCGTTGGCAGTTCCGCTGGCGCGGAACTGCTGCGTCGCGGCGCGGAACTGCTGCGTCGCGAGCTCCTGGCGCGTCCTGACGGACGCGCGTTGCCTTCCGCTGGCGCGGAACTGCTGCGTCGCGGGCTCCTGGCGCGTCCTGACGGACGCGTTGCCAGTTCCGCTGGCGCGGAACTGCTGCGTCGCGGGCTCCTGGCGCGTCCTGACGGACGCGTTGCCAGTTCCGCTGGCGCGGAACTGCTGCGTCGCGGGCTCCTGGCGCGTCCTGACGGACGCGTTGCCAGTTCCGCTGGCGCGGAACTGCTGCGTCGCGGGCTCCTGGCGCGTCCTGACGGACGCGTTGGCAGTTCCGCTGGCGCGGAACTGCTGCGTCGCGGGCTCCTGGCGCGTCCTGACGGACGCGTTGGCAGTTCCGCTGGCGCGGAACTGCTGCGTCGCGGGCTCCTGGCGCGTCCTGACGGACGCGTTGGCAGTTCCGCTGGCGCGGAACTGCTGCGTCGCGGGCTCCTGGCGCGTCCTGACGGACGCGTTGGCAGTTCCGCTGGCGCGGAACTGCTGCGTCGCGGGCTCCTGGCGCGTCCTGACGGACGCGTTGGCAGTTCCGCTGGCGCGGAACTGCTACGCGGCGAGCCCCTATCCGAGTTGCTCAAGGAGTTGCCGCGCGGCGGCCCGTTCCGCGTCGTCGCCTTCGGCCAGCACTTCCTCGAGCACCTCGCGGGCGGTCTCTTCGTCGCCCATGTTCACGTACGCCTGGGCCAGGTTGAGCTTCGTGTTGGGCGTGTAGCCCCCCGCAGCGTCCACTTCCGCCGGGATTTCCGTCCCGGGCTCCTCCAGGAATTGTTCCGGGATGGCGCTCTCGTGGAGGGCATCCGGCTCCTCGTATGCCTCCTCGAGGGTCGGAACCTCGTCGACGGCTTCTGCCGGATCGCCGACCACCGATTGACCCCGGTAGCCGGCGGTGGATTCTTCGAGCCGCCGAGCGCGCCGTCGCTGATAGATCACCCCTGCGACTCCAACGAGGATCACGACCCCGACGACAAGCCAGGAGATCATGGGAACGGACCGGGCAACGTCCAGGAGCGGCACCGCGGATGGGGCCTGATCGAGCTGCTTGCGCAACGCGGCCAACTGCTCCTCCTGTTTCGAGACGGTCTCGCCGAGCGTCTCGATCCGGGCCCGCGCCTGTTCCAGTTCGCGCTGCGCGGCATCGACTTCGGCGAGTAGCGCGGTGTTCTCCACGGCGAGGCGCTGTCGCTCCGCATCGACGACCGCCACCGGCCGATCCTCCGCGACGGGAAGCTCCTGTCCGCCCAGCGTCCGCTCGACAACGGCCGGCTCAGTCACCGCTCGGGGCGTTTCGGCCCCGGGCGCTGCCGCCGCGCGCGGCGCAAGTTCCGGCCGCGAAACCACCTTGGGCGGGTCCGGTTCTCCGAGGTCGGGTACCCCGGCGCCAGCGGGCTGCTGGAACGCTTCCCAGTTCGCATCCTGTGCGCTGACGATCCGCCGGGCATCCCCGTCCGGCATGGCGAGGGCCTCGGCCGTGGTCGGCAGATTCAGCACGTACCCGCCCCGGATACGGTTGAGGTTGCGGTCGATGAAGGCCTCCGGATTGAGACGCACAAGGGCCACCATGGTCTGGGCCATGCTCGCTCCCGCGGGCTTCACCCGGCGGGCGATGGACCACAGCGTGTCGTAGGGTCCGGTTGGACCGTAGGTCAGGCGCGCCTCGTCCTGTGCCGACCCGGCGTTCTCCACGGACGACGCGATCGATACGTCGTCGGCCGCCGGTGCTGCCGCAGCGGCTTCGAGTCCCCACACTGCGCCGGCGCAACCCGCCACAAGGGACAGCACGAGCAGCCGCGCGCCGCCGCGCATCGCGCGGCCGTGCCGCAACGCTCTACGCGCCGCTTCGCCCTGCCCGCACATCAGTCGGTCTCCAGCCGGGCGATGACCGCGTCGGCCATCTCGTCCGTGCCGACGCGCCGCACCGCGCCGCTGGCGTCGGCGGGCATGATGTCGGCCGTGCGCAGACCGTCCGCGAGCACGCCGGCGACGGCCGCTTCGAGCCGTACGGCCATATCCGCCGCGTCCAGGCTGTAACGCAGGAGCATCGCCGCGGACAGGATGGTCGCCAGCGGATTGGCGACGTTGCGACCGGCGATGTCCGGAGCGGTGCCGTGCACCGGCTCGTAGAGCCCCTGTCCCGTGGCGTTCAGAGACGCCGACGGCAACATCCCGAGCGAACCCGTCAGCATCGCCGCCACATCCGACAGGATGTCGCCGAACATGTTCCCGGTGACCACAACGTCGAACTGCTTGGGCTCCCGTACGAGTTGCATGCCGGCGTTGTCGACGTACATGTGGGCGAGCGACACGTCCGGATAGTCGCCGGCGAGACCGCTGACCACGTCCCGCCACAGTTGCGTCACTTCGAGCACGTTGGCCTTGTCGACGGACACGAGCTGGTTGCGGCGCTTGCCCGCGAGTTCGAACGCGACGCGGGCGATACGCTCGATCTCGCGCTCTTCGTAGACGTAGGTGTTCACGCCCCGCCGTCCACCCTTGCCCGTCGTGACGCCCCGCGGTTCACCGAAGTAGATGCCGCCGGTGAGTTCGCGCACGATCAGGATGTCGAGACCGGCAACCAGTTCCGGCTTCAGCGACGATGCGGATGCGAGTGGCTCGAACAGGATGGCCGGGCGCAGGTTGGCGAACAGGTCCAGCGCGGCGCGCAAATCCAGCAGCCCGCGCTCCGGGCGCCGGTCCATGGGCAGGTCGTCCCATTGCGGTCCGCCCACCGCGCCGAGCAGGACGGCGTCGGCATCGCGGGCCGCCGCCAGCGTGGCTGCCGGCAGAGGCACGCCATCGCGGTCGATGGCGGCGCCACCGATGTCCCGGTACTCGAACTCGAGGCGTACCTCCGGACAGGCCCGCGTCAGTACCCGCACCGCGTGGGGCATGATCTCGGCTCCGATGCCGTCTCCCGGTAGCACGAGAATACGGGCGCGATGCTCCACGTTAGGTTCTCCTCCGGTTCGCGAACACCCACGGCTGCCGGGCCCGGTGGCGTCCTTCGAAGTCCCGAATCGCGGCGGCGCAGTCCAGGGTCAGTCCGATGTCGTCGAGGCCCCGCAGCAGGCGACGCTGCGTCTCCGGATCGATGTCGAACGTCCAGGCCTCCCCGTCCTCCGCCACGATGCGTCGATCCGCGAGATCCACTTCCATCGTCAAGCCTCCATGTTGCGCGCGCTGCAGGAGTTCGGCCACGGCCGCGCGGGGCAGCGACACGAGCAACAGTCCGTTGTTCGCGCTGTTGGTCCTGAAGATGTCCGCGAAGCTCGGCGCGATGACGCAGCGGAAGCCATGCTCCAGAAGCGCCCATACGGCATGCTCGCGGCTCGATCCGCAGCCGAAGTTGTCCCGTGCGAGCAGGATGGTCGCGCCTTGGTAGCGCTCGGCGTTCAGAACGAATTCGTGGTTGATCCGGCGTTCGTTCGGCGTCTTGCCCATGACGCCTTCGTCGAGGTAGCGCCAGGCGTCGAACAGGTTGTCGCCGAAGCCGGTGCGCCGAATGGACTTCAGGAACTGCTTGGGAATGATCTGGTCCGTATCGACGTTGGCGCGGTCGAGCGGCGCCACCAGTCCCCGATAGGTCGTGAACGCCTTCATCGGGCGACCTCGCGCGGGTCGGCCAGACATCCCGCGATCGCGCTGGCGGCCGCGGTCGCCGGACTCACCAGGTGCGTCCGCCCGCCGTGGCCCTGGCGGCCCTCGAAGTTGCGGTTGGACGTGGACGCACAGCGCTCGCCCGGATGGAGTCGGTCGGCGTTCATCGCCAGACACATCGAGCAGCCCGGCGCGCGCCATTCGAAGCCCGCCGCCAGAAAGATCTCGTGCAGGCCCTCGGCTTCCGCCTGGCGCTTGACCAGCCCGGAGCCGGGCACCACGAGCGCCTGGGACACGCGCACCTTGCCGCCCCGGGCCACTTCCGCGGCGATGCGCAGATCCGAGATCCGGGCGTTGGTGCAGGAGCCGATGAAGACCTTGTCGAGGGGGATGCCCGCAATTGGTGTGTCCGGCGTCAGGCCCATGTAGACCAGGGCACGCTCGGCGAGTTCCGCCTTGACCGGGTCGTCCATGTCCGCGGGCGACGGTACGGACTCGTCGATGCCGGCGACCAGTTCCGGGGACGTGCCCCAGGTCGCCTGCGGACACAACTCGACGGCGTCCATGCGCACGGTCCGGTCGAAGACGGCATCCGCGTCCGATTGGAGGCCGTGCCAATGGACGACCGCCTCGTCCCACTGGCCGTCGCGAGGGCTGAAGGGGCGATCGGCAAGGTAGCCGAGTGTCGTTTCGTCAAAAGCCACGAGTCCGGCCCGGCCGCCGGCCTCGACCGACATGTTGCAGACCGTCATGCGGCCCTCCATGGAGAGCGCCTCGATAGCGGACCCGCAGAACTCGATGACGTGACCCGTGGCCCCGGCGGTGCCGATCCTGCCGATCACTGCGAGCACCAGGTCCTTGGCATGGACATGCGGCGGCAGCGTTCCCGCCACTGCGATGCGCATGTTCCGGCTCTTGCGTTGCGCCAGGCACTGGGTCGCCAGCACGTGCTCCACCTCGGAGCTGCCGATACCCTGGGCGAGGGCGGCGAAAGCACCGTGCGTCGAGGTATGCGAATCCCCGCAGACGATCGTCATGCCGGGCAGCGTCGCGCCCTGCTCGGGCCCCACGACATGGACAATGCCCTGCCGCACGTCGTTGAGCGGGAATTCCTCTATGCCGAAGTCGCGGCAGTTGGTGTCGAGGGTTTCCACCTGGATCCGGGCCAGCTCGTCGGTGATGCCGGGCAGTCCGGCCCGCCGTTCGCTGGCGACGGTCGGCACGTTGTGATCGGGAGTCGCGAGGTTCGCGTCGATGCGCCACGGCTTGCGCCCCGCGAGCCGCAGGCCCTCGAAAGCCTGTGGCGAGGTGACCTCGTGCAGCAGGTGCCTGTCGACGTAGATCAGGCTCATGCCGTCGGATCGATCGGCGACGAAGTGCGCGTCCCAGATCTTGTCGTAGAGAGTCTTGCCGGTCATCCGTGGAAGGGTCGAGTGATAGGACGGGGGAGCATTCTAACGGCGGGCGCGACGATCTGAAATGCCGCCGCGCTGCGGCTGCTCGGGGACGGACTGCTCGGCGCGTGGATCAAAACCTCGAACGTATCGAAAGAGTTTTCCTTAATGAATTGATAAGTATGGATTCGGGACGTGTTTTGGCGACGCTAACGCGACGCCAGGGAACCTCTGATCAAGCTGTCGCTGTCGGTGAGGAGGTCCACGAACTTCAATCGCTCGGAAGACAGGTCTCCGGGTACCGGTCACAAGACCAACTCCTCTTCTCGATGCCACCGAGGCCCGGCCTCGTCCTCGACAGCCGATGGGACTGCCGCGATCTGCTCGTCGAGGTAAATCGAGATCGGGTGGTCGGGCTTGGGCCGCCGGGAGCGGGACCGTCCGGTTCAGGCCCGTCAATACCGTTGCAGCCGGAATCCTGCCGACCGCCCCGGGTCAGACGAAGTCGTAGCCGACCGCGTCCGCTACCTTGAGCAGCAGGGGTTCGAGTTGCGGATGGTTCAGGGGCTCGTGCAAGCGAGGCCCGCTCTCGAGGCAGCGGCGGGCTCGGTCGTGGAAGGCGTAGGCGATACAGTTGCCGTTGGTAGCGGAGGCATGGCGGAGACCGTGAATGTTGCCGAAGGCGTCGTAGCTGGCCCGTGACCAACTCTGCGCCCTGTTGCGGTTACCGGAATTGATCGTTATGCAACCCTCGGCGCGGGTCGGCCATGCACCGGTGAGGTCGAGAAGGCGGAGATCCCGATGGGTCGGACGAGGCGGCCGATTCGCTGCCTCGCGGGAACCGGGCGCACCCGGTTGCCGAAGCGTTGCAGGAGCTCCGTGTCGATGGCCTCCACGGCCGGCCGCCCACGATCGGAGGCGTCCACCATGGCGTCTATGGTGGAGTCCTGTCGAAGAAACTCGGAAATCTCGCGCTCGAGTGGTTGATCGACCGCCATGTGAGGTTGCACCACGGATGGGAGACGGAACGCGAACATGACCGATCGAGGACTCGGCTGTCAACTCGACACCCACGGGGTATCGGCAACAGACAAGACCGTATGAGAACTCGTCCGCCACTTCAAATCGGGCCGAACTGTACGGAGAGACGGGCCTGGGCTTGATCAGGGGGAGCTAACGCGACACGTCGGCGTTCTGTCCGCGGTCGCGCATCAGATGGTCCATGAGTACCAGCGCCATCATGGCCTCCGCGATCGGGGTGGCGCGCAGACCGACGCAGGGATCGTGCCGCCCCTCGGTCACCACCTCGACTTCACGTCCGGCGGTGTCGATGCTCCTGCCGGGAATGGTCAGGCTCGACGTGGGTTTCAGTGCGATGCTGGCGACGATCTCCTGCCCGGAGGAGATGCCGCCCAGCACCCCTCCCGCGTCGTTCTTCACGAAGCCGTCCGCATCGATCTCGTCGCGGTGCTCGCTGCCGCGTTGGGCGACTACGCGAAAGCCGGCGCCGAACTCGACTCCCTTGACCGCGTTGATGCCCATGAGCGCCCCGGCAAGATCCGCGTCGAGCTTGCCGAACACCGGTTCTCCGAGTCCCACCGGGACGTTCGACGCGACGACATTGATGCGTGCACCGACCGAATCGCCGGCGATGCGCAGGTTGTCGATGAGGGCGGCGATCGCGTCGATGACCCCGGGGTCCGCGCAGAAGAACGGGTTCGCGTCCACGACCTCCCAGTCGAGGGTGCGGGTTTCGATGTGGCCGATGGCGGCGAGGTAGCCGCGCACCAGCGTTCCGTGTCGTTCGCGCAGGTATTTCTTGGCGATGGCCCCGGCGGCCACGCGCATCGCCGTCTCCCGGGCCGAGGCCCGGCCGCCGCCCCGATAGTCCCGCCGACCGTACTTCTTGAGGTAGGTATAGTCCGCATGGGCCGGCCGTATCCGGTCCTTCACGGCGCTGTAGTCGCGCGAACGCTGGTCGACGTTCTCGATGACGAGCCCGATCGGGGTTCCCGTCGTGACGCCCTCGAACACGCCAGAGAGGATCTGTACGGCGTCTGGCTCGCGGCGCTGGGTGGTGTAACGCGAACTTCCCGGTCGACGACGGTCGAGATCGGCCTGCAGGTCGGCCTCGCACAGGGGCAGCCCCGGCGGGCACCCGTCTACCACGGCGCCCAGCGCGAGGCCGTGGCTTTCGCCGAACGTGGTCAGCGTGAAGGCCTGTCCGAAGGTGTTGCCGGCCATGGCGGCGCAGTATCGGGAGTCAGGGGTGCGTTGACAAGCAGTTCGCATCAAGCAGGAAGACGCCGAAATCGCCGGACCGCATGGGGGCCGTACGGGCGAGCTCCGGCCAGACGAATGGCAGCGCGGGGAATGCCTCCGCCAGATCCGGGGCGAGGTGGCCCACCTCACCCGCGAGGAGACCGTCCGGATGCAGGTGCGAGCCGATCGAAGCGAGGATCTGCCGCCAGCTATCGAGGCCGTCGCTGCCCGACTCCAGGCCGTGGCGCGGCTCATGGCCGTATTCCGGCGGGAGCTCCGCCAGTTCTCCCGAAGGCACGTACGGCGGGTTCGCGAGCACGACATCGAACGCTTCTCCCGCAACCCCTTGCAGTAGCGACGACACACGCGCCTCGACACGCCCGCCGAGCCCGAAGCGGGCGATGTTGCGCTGCGCGCAAGCGATGGCGTTGCGGTCGATATCCACCAGCACCACCTCGACACCCGGCATCGCAAGCGCCGTGGCGATCCCCAGTGCCCCGCTGCCGCAGCACAGGTCGAGAATCCTCTCGGGCGTGCGCCGCAGCCAGGGATGGAATCCGTCGAGGATGAGTTCCTGCAGGGGCGAACGCGGAATCATCACCCCGGGGTCCACCTCGAACCAGCGTTCGGCGAACCACGCCCGACCTGTCAGATGGGCACTCGGGATCCGCTCCGAGATGCGCCGCTCGAGCAGCGCCTGCAAGGCCGCCGGTGCCGTCCCGTCCCACGGATGTCGGTCGAGGTAGCCGAGCACCAGCAGTTCGGCTTCGGATCGGGCATCGCCGGCACCGTGCCCGAATGCGAGCCCGGTCCGTGCGAGGCGGTCGCCAAACGCCGCGACCAGTTCCTCGACCGAATCAGTCACTCCGCAGGCGGTATGGCAGCACAAGCTCGATACGCGGGGCCGCGATGGCGTCTCCCGCCGGTGCCAGCGGCCCGAGGCCGTGCGCCGCCGTGATGACGCCGCCGGCCTCTCCGAGCGCGCGCGCCGCCGCCGTCGCGCAGCGCTCGGCCGCCGCCGTCAGCGCGTCCACCGGTCGCGAGCCGTACAGGTGGCACACCACGTGAATCGTCTCGCCGCGCAACGCCGTGAGCGTTGCCGCGAGTTCCCCGAGCTTCGCGAGATCGGCATCGGTCAAGGTACCCACGGCGTCCGGCACCACGCCGTCGACGATCGCGAACCCGGTACGGGCCAGGGACTCGGCCAGTGTGCCATCGGTCCCGAAGGCGACCGGCGCCTCGGGAACGATCACGTCGAGGTGCGCATAGATGCGCCGGTTGCCGCGCTGCACGGCGTAGAACGCGACCAGGTACGTCTGGCCGTCGACGGCGACCGGCGCGGCGAGGTAGAACTGGTCCCGGTTCGGCGCCGACAGTTCCGCCACGCCGAATACGTCATTGGCCCAGATGGTGCTGCGCCCGCAGTCCTGTCCCTCGCACGAGAACACGATCCCCGGGCTGATCGAGCCGATGGTCTGCTGGTAGTGCGTGACCACCTCGGCCAGCCTGGTATCGTCGGGGGCGCGGTAGGTCACCCGCCGCAACGAGGCGTTGACGCGTACCGCCTCCAGGCGGACGTCGCGCCGGATCTTGTCCACGGGAGCGGTCACGAACTCGTACGGGGCCGGGACGGTGCGTTCCTCGTACTCGACGATCCACGACCGCGGGAAGCGCTCGATGCCGGCCGGGTCCTGCGATCCCGATACGTCCTCGGCCGCGTGCAGGGCGGACGCGGCGGTGACGAGACACGTCGTGCCGGCCGCGCGCTTCAGCATCCCGATCATGAATCCGGGCTCCATGTGTCGGGTGGCGCGAACTCGACATCGACCATCTGCTCGCTGGTCATGAGGTGGTGCACCACACTCGCGATGTCCTGGCCCTCGTAGAGCACCCGGTAGAGGCCGTCGACCAGCGGCATGTAGACGCCGAGCGCCGCGCTCTTGTCGCGAATCACGCGCAATGTGTTGACGCCCTCCGCCAGCCTGCCGAGCTGGTCCATGGCCTCGTCGAGGGTATTGCCCTGTCCGACGCGCAGGCCAAGCTGGTAGTTCCTGCTGAGTGGGGACGTGCAGGTGACCATGAGGTCGCCGACACCGGCGAGGCCCAGGAAGGTGAACGGATTGGCTCCGAGCGAGACGGCGAACCGGCTCATTTCGGCCAGACTTCGCGTGATGAGCATGGCGACGGTGTTCTGTCCTACCTGGAGTGCCGCGGCCATGCCGCAGATGATGGCATAGACGTTCTTCAGTGCGCCGCCGAGTTCGACCCCGTATACATCCGCACTGGAGTAGACGCGCAACGTCGGACTCGCCAGCACTCGCTGAACAGCTCCCCGCAGTTCCACGGACCGGCTCGCGACGACGGTGCCGGTGAAGTGCGCCCCGGCGATTTCCTCGGCGAGGTTGGGCCCGCTGATCACGCCCGTGGCGCATTCCGGCAACAATTCGTCGAGTACCTGACTCATCAGACGGAACCCATCGGACTCCACCCCCTTGGTCCCGCTGACTGCGCACGCGCCCCGCTTCGCATGGGCGGCAACGTCCCCCGTCACCTGGCGAAAGGAAGCGCTCGGCACCGTCACGAAGATCATGTCGCTGTCGCCGACGGCTTCCGCGAGGTCGCCGCTCGGCACGACGTTGGGATCGAGCGGATGGCCCTTCAGGTAGCGCCGGTTCTCGCGGTGCTGGCGCATTTCCGCGAGCTGCGCGGCGTCGCGCATCCACAGGTAGGTGGGAAAGCCGTTCTGCGCAACGATGTTTGCGATGGCGGTGCCGAAGTTGCCGGCACCTACGACAGCTACCTTCACGCCGACCCTCCCCGACCGTGCGAACGGTATGGTACCAGACGGCCTGCCTCCGCCCGGCCTCCCAAGTTCAGGCCCCCCCTGGACGGCGCACCAGCATTTGGCTACGCGGGAGTTTCGCGCCAGCGGAACTCCCAACGCGAACGCAGTTCGCGCTCGCGCCGCTATCCCGCGACTTCGAGCAGCAGGCGGTTGACGCGGCGCACGTAGTCGCCGGGGTCCCCGAGGGGCTGTCCCTCCGCCAGACTCGCCTGGTCGAACAGCACCTTCACCAGGTCGCCGAAGCGGTCTTCGTCGGGCTCGGCGTCGAGCTTCGTGACGAGGGGATGTGCCGGATTGATCTCGAAGTGCGGCTTGCTCTCGGGCGGTTGCTGCCCGCTCGCCTCCATGATCCTGCGCAACTGGGCGCCGACGTCGTCTTCCCCGAGCACCAGGCAGGCGGGTGAGTCCGTCAGTCGCCCGGACCGCCGGACGCTTTCCACGCGCCCTTCGAGCACCCCCTCGATGCGCTTGCAGAGGGCATCGTCGGTCTCCGGGTCGTCCTCCTCCTCCGCGCAAGGCAGATCGAGTTCCCCCCGCGTCACGTCGGCGAGCGGCTTGCCGTCGAACTCGTTGACGAAGGACATGAACCACTCGTCGATGCGGTCCGAAAGCAGCAGTACTTCGATGTTGCGCTTGCGGAACACCTCGAGGTGCGGACTCTGGCGCGCGGCAGCGAGGCTGTCCGCAACCAGGTAGTAGATCTTCTTCTGATCCTCCTGCATCCGACCGGCATAGTCGGCGAGCGAGACGCGCTGCCGGCTACCGTCATCGGCCGTCGACGTGAAGCGCAGGAGCTTCATGACGGCCTCCCTGTTGCCGAAGTCCTCGGCGACGCCTTCCTTCAGCACCTGGCCGAATTCGTCCCAGAAGGTCGCGTAGTCGTCGTCCGCCAGCTTCGCCAGCATGTCGAGGACACGCTTGGTCAGGGCGTTGCGAATGCTCCGCACGGAGGGGGCCTCCTGCAGTATCTCGCGCGAAACGTTCAGCGGCAGATCGTTCGAGTCCACGATGCCCCGCACGAAGCGCAGGTACAGGGGCAGGAACTGTTCCGCTTCATCCATGATGAAGACGCGCTGCACGTAGAGCTTCAGTCCGCGAGGCGACTCCCGGTTCCAGAGGTCGAACGGGGCGCTCCGCGGCACGAAGAGCAGGCTCGTGTACTCGAGCTTGCCCTCGACGCGGTTGTGGCTCCAGGCCAGCGGGTCCTCGAAGTCGTGCGAGACGTGCTTGTAGAACTCCTTGTACTCGTCTTCGCCCACCTCGCTGCGCGACCGCGTCCACAACGCGGTGGCGGCGTTCACCGTCTCGTCCGCGACGGCCTCGTCGTCGTCCTCGCTCCCCGCATCGCCGGGCATCAGGACCGGCACGGCGATGTGGTCCGAATACTTGCGCACGATGCTGCGCAGCCGGAACGACTCCGCGAATTCGCCCGCATCGCTCTTGAGCCGCAGCTCGACGCGGGTGCCACGCGCCGCGTCGGCCTCCTCCACCGTGAAATCGTCCTCTCCGCGCGAGGTCCAGCGCGTCCCCTGCTCCGTGCCGGCCTTGCGCGTGACGACGGTCACCTCGTCGGCCACCATGAACGTACTGTAGAAGCCCACGCCGAACTGCCCGATGAGCTGGGCGTCCTTCTGCTGGTCTCCCGTCAGCCGGCCGAAAAACTCGGACGAACCGGAACGCGCGATCGTGCCGAGGTTGTCGATCACCTCCTCGCGCGTCATGCCGATGCCGTTGTCGGACACCGACAGGGTCTTCTCGTCGGCGTCGACCTCGATGCGTATGCGCAGGTCCGGGTCATCGCCGACGAGCGTGCTGTCGGCAAGCGACTCGAAGCGCAGCCTGTCGATGGCGTCGGATGCATTCGAAATCAGTTCGCGCAGGAAGATCTCCCGGTTGGAATACAGGGAGTGGACCATCAGGTGCAGGAGTTGCTTGGCTTCGGTCTGGAAGCCGAGGGTTTCTGCGGTCATGCGCTCTCCAGGATGTGTCTCGCTTAGATGTTGCACGGCGTCTCCACCGCGCCTTCCGTTATGGTTCCGGGTCAGCGGATTTCAAGGCCGGCGCACGCGGGACCACGGAAAACCCCGGATCGGGCCGCGGGTGGATGGCGATGTCGATCGTCGACATCACCGAGCGCAAACGGGTGTGGCTACCAGCCGGTCGCCCGCCCGAGCGCGTCGCCAATGTCCGCGAGACTGCGCACAGTGTGCACCCCGGCCGCTTCAAGGGCCGCGAATTTCTCCCCCGCGGTGCCTCTGCCGCCGGCGATGATGGCCCCCGCATGGCCCATGCGTTTGCCCGCCGGCGCCGTCACCCCGGCGATGTAGGCCACGACCGGCTTGGAGACGTGTGCCGCGATGTACTCCGCCGCTTCTTCCTCCGCCGTCCCGCCGATCTCGCCCACCATCACGATGGCTTCCGTGGCCGGATCCGCTTCGAAGAGGGCCAGAATGTCGATGAAGTGGCTGCCCGGAATCGGATCGCCCCCGATGCCGACGCAGGTGGACTGCCCGTAGCCCTTGTCCGTGGTCTGCTGCACGGCCTCGTAGGTCAGGGTCCCGGAGCGGGACACGACCCCGACGCGCCCGGGCAGGTGGATGTCGGCCGGCATGATGCCGATCTTGCAGGCCCCCGGGGTGATGACGCCCGGACAGTTGGGGCCGATCAGGCGTGCGTCGGTCAGGTCCAGACGCGCCTTGACGGCCAGCATGTCCAGGGTGGGAATGCCCTCGGTGATGCAGACGATCAGTTCGATGCCCGCGTCGAGGGCCTCGAGGATCGAATCCTTGCAGAACGGCGCCGGCACATAGATCACGGAGGTGGTGGCGCCCGTTTCCTGCACTGCCTCTCGCACCGTGTCGAAGACCGGGCGCCCGAGATGCGTCGTGCCGCCCTTGCCCGGCGTGACGCCGCCGACCAGCTGCGTGCCGTAGGCGATGGCCTGTTCGCTGTGCAACGTGCCCTGGGACCCGGTGAAGCCCTGGCAGACGACGCGGGTGTCGCTGTCGACGAGCACGCTCATGCCGCACCTCCGGCCGGCGCTGCCCGGGCGGCTGCCTGGATGGCCTTCTGCGCCGCGTCCGCGAGGGAATCCGCCGTCACGAGGTCGAGGCCGCTCGCGGCAAGTTTCTCGGCTCCCACCCGGGCGTTGTTGCCCTCGAAACGGACGACGACCGGAACATTGACACCCACCTCGGTGACCGCCCCGATGATCCCGTCGGCGATGGTCGCGCAGGACACGATGCCGCCGAAGATGTTGATCAGCACCGCGCGCACGTTGTCGTCGGACAGGATGATGCGGAACGCTTCGCCGACGGCTTCCTTGGTGGCTCCGCCGCCGACGTCCAGGAAGTTCGCCGGCGTGCCCCCGTAGAGCTTGGCGAGGTCCATGGTACCCATGGCGAGGCCGGCGCCGTTCACCATGCAGCCGATATTGCCGTCGAGGGCGACGTAGTTGAGGCCGAACTCGTCGGCACGCGCCTCGCGCGGATCCTCCTGCGATGCGTCGCGCATGGCGGCGAGGTCCGGATGCCGGTACAGGGCGTTGTTGTCGATGTTGATCTTCGCATCGAGACAGTGGACGTGCCCCGCCTCGGTGACCACGAGGGGGTTGATCTCGACGAGGGAACAGTCGAGCTCGTGGAACAGCCGCACGAGTTTCAAGAACACGTCGGTGAACTCGCGCACCTGCGTCCCCGAAAGGCCGAGCCGGAACGCCATCTCGCGTCCCTGGTGGGGCTGCGCGCCGACGTACGGGTCGATCTGCGCGCGCAGGATCTTCTCCGGCGTGTCGCGGGCGACCTGTTCGATCTCGACGCCGCCTTCCGCCGATGCCATGACGACGACCCGTCGCGAGGCCCGGTCCACCACCACCCCGAGATACAGCTCGGTGGCGATGTCGGTGCAGCTCTCGACGTAGATCTTGCTGACCGGCTGGCCCCCGGCGTCCGTCTGGAAGGTGACCAGGTTCCGCCCCAGGAACTGCTCGGCGAAGGCGCGCACTTCTGCGGCGGAGTCGACCAGCCGAACGCCGCCGGCCTTGCCGCGTCCGCCGGCATGTACCTGGACCTTGGCCACCCATCGCGTGCCGCCGATCTCGCCGGCGGCCGCGGCCGCCTCCTCGGGACTGTCCGCCGCTATCCCCCGGGACACCGGCAGTCCGTACCGCGCGAAGAGTTCCTTCGCCTGGTATTCGTGAAGATTCATGGCCTTCCCTTAGTGACCCGACAGCTGGCGGCAGACCGCATCCCGCCGCGAGACGGGACGACCCGCTTGCCGCGCACTGGTCAGGCGCGTTTCCGATTCACCATGTGGATCGCCCGCCCGCCAACGCCAAGCGCCGCTTCGTGCACGGCTTCCGCGAGCGTCGGGTGGGCGAACATCGTCAGCCCGAGGTCCTCCGCGCTGGCATCGAACTCCATGGCGATCACCGCCTGCGCAATGAGTTCGGAAGCCTGCGGCCCGAAGACGTGCACGCCCAGCACGCGGTCGGTCTCGGCGTCGGCGACGATCTTGACGATCCCCTCCGCGTCGTTGGCCGCGAGCGCCCGCCCGTTCGCCGCAAAGGAGAACGTGCCGACGCGGTAGCTCTCGCCGTCCGCCTTGAGAGACTGCTCCGTCCGTCCCACCCAGGCGATCTCCGGGTGGGTATAGACGACGTTGGGGACGCATTCGTAGTTGACCAGCGGCTTGTGGCCGGCGATGCGCTCCGCCACCATCACGCCTTCCTCGGCGCCCTTGTGCGCCAGCATCGGGCCGCGGACGACATCGCCGACGGCATAGACCTCCGGCGCGTCGGTGGCGCAGAGGTCGTTGACGTACAGGAAGCCACGCTCGTCGAGGTTGACCCCGCTGTCCGGCGCGAGCAGTCCCTCGGTATAGGGCCGGCGGCCGACCGCGACGATCAGACGATCGACCTCGAGCGTGTGCTCGCCCTGGGTGTCCTGGTAGCTCACCTGCACGCCGCTCTCCCCCGGCACCGCGTGCATGACCCGGGTGCCGAGGCGGATGTCGAGGCCCTGGCGCGAGAAGGCGCGCCGGGCATCCCGGGCGATACGCTGGTCCGCCAGCGGCAGGAACTCGTCGAGGGCCTCGAGAACGACGGTTTCCGAGCCGAGGCGCGACCAGACGCTGCCGAGCTCCAGCCCGATGGCGCCGGCCCCGATGACCCCGAGGCGCGCTGGCACCGCTTCGAACGCGAGAGCCCCGGTCGAGTCCACGACGATACCCGGTACCAGTGGCGCCGGCTCGATATCGACCGGTACGGACCCCGGCGCCAGGATGACGTGGTCGGCTTCGAGCACGGTCGGCTCGCCGTCGTGGGGCGTGTACTCGATGCGCCGGTTCCCCAGCAGGCGCCCGCATCCGGGCAGCGCCGTGACGCCGTTGCCGTCGAACAGCGCTCCGACACCTCCGGTGAGCCGTGCGACCACCGCGTCCTTGCGCGCCATCATCGCGGGCACGTCGATCGAGACCGGCCCCACCTCGATGCCGAGTTCGCGGAAGTGCCCGCTCGCCTCGCTGTACTTGTGCGACACGTCGAGCAGCGCCTTCGAGGGAATGCAGCCCCAGTTGAGGCACGTGCCCCCGAGGGTGGGCTTGCCGTCCCCGTCGAGGGACTTGTCTATGCACGCCGTGCGCATCCCGAGTTGCGCCGAGCGTATGGCCGCGGCATAGCCGGCGGGTCCCGCGCCGATCACGACCACTTCCCAGCGGGCGTCGTCCTGTCCGGGGTTCTCGTTCATAGGCCGTCTCTATACATGGCAGCATCCGCACGCATGGATCATCAGAGTTCCAGCAGGATCCGCGCGGGTTCTTCGATGAGCGCCTTCACGGTCACGAGGAATCGCACGGCTTCCTGCCCGTCGATCAGCCGATGGTCGTAGGACAGCGCCAGGTACATCATCGGCAGGATGACCACCTGCCCGTCGACGGCCATCGGCCGATCCTCGATCTTGTGCATCCCGAGTATCGCCGTCTGCGGCGGGTTCAGGATCGGCGTTGACAGGAGCGAGCCAAACACACCGCCGTTGGAGATGGTGAACGTGCCGCCCGACATCTCCTCGATGGTGAGCTTGTTCTCCCGTGCGCGCCGCCCGAAGCCGGCGATCTGGTCCTCGATCTGGGCGAGGCCCAGGGCGTCCGCGGCGCGCAGCACCGGCACCACCAGGCCGCGGTCCGTGCTCACCGCAACGCCGACGTCGTAGTACCCGTGGTAGACGATGTCGTCGCCGTCGATGGAGGCGTTGACCGCGGGAAAGCGCTTTAGCGCCTCGACGCTGGCGCGCACGAAGAAGCTCATGAACCCGAGCCGGACCCCGTTGTGGGTGCGCTCGAACTCGTCGCGGTAGCGGCTGCGCAGCGTCATCACGGGCTGCATGTTCACCTCGTTGAACGTGGTGAGCATGGCGGAGTTCCGCTGCGCTTCGACCAGGCGCCGCGCGATCGATGCGCGCAGCCGCGTCATGGGCACGCGCCGCTCCACGCGCTCGCCCGTGTCGGGCAGCGGCTCGTCCATCGACGCCGGCGTCGGTACCGCGGCCACGCTTGCGTCCGGCTCGGTCGGCGCCGCCACGACCCGCGCGACGTCTTCCCGCGTCACCCGGCCGTCGCGTCCGGAACCGTCCACGGCGCTCACGTCGATGCCGTTCTCTTCCGCGAGCTTGCGCGCCGCCGGCGAGGCGCGGACCGGCGCGGCCGCCAGAGCGGGCGCCTCGGCTGCGGGCGCTGCGGCCACCGTCCCTGCCTCGAACCGCGCGATCACCTCCCCACTCTCGACCGTGTCGCCCTCTGCCTTGACGATCTCGACGAGGGTTCCGTCCGCGGGAGCGACGATCTCCAGGACGACCTTTTCCGTTTCCACGTCGACCAGCACTTCGTCTCGACGCACCGGCTCGCCGGCCTGCTTGTGCCAGACGGCGATCGTGCCGTCCGGGACGGACTCCGGGAATGTCGGTGCTTTGATGTCCATCGGGGGCCTTATCCGATCAATGCGTCGTACACCAGCTGTTGCTGGCGCTCAATGTGCCGTGCGAAGTATCCCGCCGCCGGCGAGGCGAACGCCAGCCTCCCGGCGTACATCAGGTACAGGCTGTCGTCGTGGGCCGTCAGGACGCGGCGCATGTGGTGCTGGCTGGAGTACCAGGCGCCCTGGTTGGCGGGCTCTTCCTGGCACCAGATGGCGAGCTCGAGGTGGACGTACGGCGCCACGATCTGCGTGAGTTCCACCTCGGGGAAGGGGTACAGCTGCTCGATCCGGACGATGGCGACGTTGTCGAGCCCCTCTTCGCGCCGCCTGGCCACCAGGTCGTAGTAAACCTTTCCACTGCAAAGCACCAGCCGCTCGACGCCGGCCGGGTCCGGCACCGCGGGATCGGGGATCACCGGCTGGAAGCTGCCGTCCGCCAGCTCCTCGAGCGTGGAAATCGCCTCCTTGTGACGCAGCAGGCTCTTCGGCGTGAGGGCGACGAGGGGCTTGCGCAGCGGTCGAATCACCTGCCGCCGGAGCATGTGGAACATCTGCGCCGGCGTCGTCGGGAGGCACACCTGCATGTTGTGTTGCGCGCACAGTTGCAGATAACGCTCGATCCGCGCCGAGGAGTGCTCCGGGCCCTGCCCCTCGTAGCCGTGCGGGAGCAGCAGCACGAGTCCACAGAGGCGCTCCCACTTGGCCTCGCCGCTCGAGATGAACTGGTCGATCACGACCTGGGCACCGTTGGCGAAGTCCCCGAACTGGGCTTCCCAGACGACGAGGGCGTTCGGAGTGGTGGTGGCGTAGCCGTACTCGAAGGCCAGCACCGCTTCCTCGGACAGCAGCGAGTCATAGATGTCGAAGGTGGGCCGCGGCGCAAGGTGGTTCAGGGGAATGTGGCGCTTGCCGTCCTTCTGGTTGTAGACGGACGCGTGGCGGTGGGAGAACGTCCCGACCCCCACGTCCTGACCGGTCAGGCGCACGGGATGACCCTCGTCGAGCAACGTGGCGTAGGCCATCACCTCCGCGAATCCCCAGTTCACCGGGGCGGCGCCGGCCGCCATCTTGTGCCGGTCGTCGAATATCCGCTGGACCTGGCGGTGCAGGACGAAACCGTCGGGCGTACGGTTCGCTTCTTCCGCGAGTTCCTTCAGGCGCGCGCGGTCGAAACGCGTGTCCGCCGGGGTCGTCCACTCGTGACCGAGGTGGGGCCGCCAGTCGACGAACAGTTCCACGCTCGGCTCGTGCACGAGACTCTGGGCCACATGCTCCCCCGAATCCAGCGAGTCCCGGTAGCCGTCGATCCAGCCGTTCACTTCCGCCTGTGACACGACGCCCGCGGCGACCAGGCGGTCGGCATAGATGGTCCGCGTCGTCGGATGCGCATGGATGGCGCGGTACATGAGGGGCTGCGTCTTCATTGGCTCCTCGGTCTCGTTGTGACCGCGGCGGCGATAACAGAACAGGTCGATGACCACGTCCTTGCGAAACTGCATGCGGTAGTCGACGGCGAGCTGCGTGACGAACAGCACCGCCTCCGGATCGTCGGCGTTGACGTGGAAGATCGGCGCGCGAACCATCTTCGCCACTTCCGAGCAGTACTCCGTGGAGCGCGCGTCGTCGATCCGATGGGTCGTGAAGCCGATCTGGTTGTTGACGATGATGTGCAGCGTCCCGCCGGTGTGGTAGCCGCGGGTCTGCGACATCTGGAAGGTCTCCATGACCACGCCCTGTCCCGAGAACGCCGCGTCGCCATGGATCGCGACCGGCACGACGACGCTGCCGGTATAGTCCCGCCGCCGGTCCTGTCGAGCCCGGACGGAGCCCTCGACCACCGGCGTCACGATCTCGAGGTGCGAGGGATTGAACGCGAGGGCGACGTGCATCTCGCCGCCGGGGGTCTCGACGTTGGACGAGAAGCCCTGGTGGTACTTGACGTCGCCCATGCCCATGCCGGTCTCCTTGCCGGTCTTGCCGGCGCCGGGCGTGCCCCGCGCGGATGGCTCCCGCCCCTCGAACTCGTCGAAGAGATCGCCCGGGTCCTTGCCCAGGATGTTCACCAGCACGTTCAGGCGGCCGCGGTGGGCCATGCCGATGACGACTTCCACCACGCCGTGGGAACCGACGCGCTGCAGGGTCTCGTGCAGCATGGGAATCAGGCTCTCGGCCCCTTCGAGGCCGAACCGCTTGGTGCCCGGATACCGTGCCTGCAGGTATTTCTCGAGCCCTTCCGAGGCCGTGAGGCGCTCGAGAATGCCGCGCTTCGTTGCGGCGCTGAAACGGGGCTCCGACCGGACGCTCTCCAGGCGCTGCCGCACCCAGAGCTGTTCGGCGGCATCGGTGATGTGCATGTACTCGGCGCCGACCGAGCCGCCATAGGTGCGCTCCAGCGCGTCGACGATGCGGCGCAGGGGTGCCTGTCCCTCGAAGAAGTGGGCCGAACCCGTGTGGAAGACCGTGTCCAGGTCCACCTCGCTCAGTTGGTGGTAGCCGAGGTCGAGTTCCGGAACGGGGCTCCGCTCCCACATGCCGAGCGGGTCGAGCCGCGCACGGCGGTGGCCGCGGTGCCGATACGCGCTGATGAGTTCCAGCACACGCACCTGGCGCCGCTCGTGTGCGGAACTGACGGCGGTGCTGACCCGCTCGGGGCGCGCCTTCAGCCGATTCCGGCCAAGACGCTCGAAGTGTTCGATGATCGCGCCGTGGGGCACGTCGCCGGTCTGCACGCCCGCGACGCTCGGCAGCTTGTCGAAGTAGCTGCGCCACTCCTCGCCGATGGCGTTCGGATCTTCCAGGAAGCGCTCGTAGATCGA
Source organism: Candidatus Azotimanducaceae bacterium (assembly GCA_965206615.1). Classification (GTDB taxonomy): domain Bacteria; phylum Pseudomonadota; class Gammaproteobacteria; order Pseudomonadales; family Azotimanducaceae; genus VXNE01. Next base: position 2,901,868 of record CBDBKI010000005.1, on the reverse strand, counting down.
CTCCACGTAGGCGACGTTGCCGCCGGACAGGTGGCTGCTCTTTCGCATCCGGTCGAGGTAGGAGTCGGTCATGGCAGCTGGCCTCGTATCCTGTCGGGCGCAACTCAGGCGCGGGGAAAGGCTACCAGATGAACCGGGTTCCGGGGGTGTCCCGACGCGCCCGGCCGGCGACCGGGGCCGGCCGTGGCTACGTTCCTTCGGTGACGAGCAGCGCCTTGATCTTGCCGATCGCGCGGGTCGGATTCAGGTCCCGCGGACAGACCGTCGTGCAGTTCATGATGCCGCGGCAGCGGAACACGCTGAACGGGTCCTCGAGATTCGCAAGGCGCTCGTCCGTCGCCGTGTCGCGGCTGTCCGCGAGGAAGCGATACGCCTGCAGCAGACCTGCCGGGCCGACGAACTTCTCGGGGTTCCACCAGAACGACGGACAGGCGGTCGTGCAGCACGCACAGAGAATGCACTCGTAGAGGCCGTCCAGCTTCTCCCGCTCCGCCGGGGACTGCAGGCGCTCCTGCGCGGGCGGCGGTTCGTCGTTGACGAGCCAGGGCTTGACCTTCTCGTACTGGCGGTAGAACTGCGTCATGTCGACGACCAGGTCGCGGATCACGGGCAGGCCGGGCAGCGGACGCAGTTCGAGCTTGCCCTTCGGCGCCGCCTCCGAGAGAGGCGTGATGCAGGCAAGTCCGTTCTTGCCATTCATGTTGATGCCGTCGGAGCCGCACACCCCTTCCCTGCAGGAGCGGCGGAACGACAGACTCGGATCCGCGGCCTTCAGCATCTCCAGCACGTCGAGCACCATGAGGTCGCTGCCTTCCGGCACGTCCACCGAGGTGTGCTGCATGTGCGCCTTGACGTCCTTGTCCGGGTCGTATCGATACAAGCTGACCTGCATTCGGGCCTCCTGTGTGGTGCGTCAGTACGTGCGTGCCGTCGGCTCGAACGTCGGGACCGTTTTCGGCTGGAAATTCACCGCCCGCTTGCCGACGCGCTGCCCGTCGGCGAAGAACAGGGAGTGGCACAGCCAGTTCTCGTCGTCCCGGTCCAGGTAGTCCTCGCGGGCATGCGCGCCGCGGGTTTCCTTGCGCACGAGTGCGGCGACGGCCGTGGCCTCGGCCACCTCGAGCAGGTTCTCGAGTTCGAGCGCCTCGAGCCGGGCCGTGTTGAACGCGCTGCTCTTGTCGACCAGGTGCGCGCGCCCGATCCGTTCGCGCAACTCGGCGAGCAGCTTGCGCCCGGCTTCCATGTGCGATTCGGTCCGGAACACGCCGAAGTTGATCTGCATGACGTTCTGCAGTTCCTTCCTGAGCGCGGCGACGCCTTCTCCGTCCGTCGATGCCTCCCAGCGCCGCAGTCGCCCGCACGCGGCCTCGATGTCGCTCTCGGAGGCGCTTCGGTACGCCACACCCTGGCGCATCACTTCCTCGATGTGCACGCCCGTCGCTCGGCCGAAGACCACGAGGTCGAGCAGCGAGTTGCCGCCAAGCCGATTGGCGCCGTGTACCGAGACGCATGCGACCTCACCGGCGGCGTAGAGCCCCTCCACGGGACGGTCCTGGCCGTCGGCGTCCTGGGTGAGCGCCTGCCCGTTCACGCGGGTCGCGATACCGCCCATCATGTAGTGGCACGTCGGCACCACCGGAATGGGCGCGTGCACGGGATCGACGTGGGCGAAGGTGCGCGACAGCTCGAGGATGCCCGGCAGGCGACTGTTCAGCACGGCCTCGCCAAGATGGTCGAGTTTCAGCAGGAGGTGATCGGCCTCCGGGCCGCAACCCCTGCCATCGAGCAGCTCGAGAATCATGGACCGGGCCACCACATCGCGGCTGGCCAGATCCTTGGCGTTCGGTGCGTAGCGCTCCATGAACCGTTCGCCGTCCGCGTTCACGAGGTAGCCGCCCTCGCCGCGGCAACCCTCCGTCACCAGAACCCCGGCGCCGTGAATGCCGGTTGGATGGAACTGCCACATCTCGATGTCCTGGACGGGCACGCCGGCGCGCAGCGCCATGCCGATGCCGTCCCCGGTATTGATGTGGGCGTTCGTCGTGCTGGCGTAGATCCTGCCCGCCCCGCCGGTGGCGAGCACCGTGGCGCGGGACTGGACGAACACGGTCTCGCCGCTCTCGATGTTGATGGCGATGACGCCCGTGACCGCCCCGTCGGCGTTCTTCACGAGGTCCACGACAAACCACTCCGACAGGAACACCGTCTCGGCCTGCAGGTTGGCCTGGTAGAGGGTGTGCAGAAGCGCATGGCCGGTGCGGTCGGCCGCCGCGCAGGTTCGCGCCGCCTGGCCGCCGCGCCCGTAGTCCTTCGACTGGCCCCCGAAGGCGCGCTGGTAGATGCGTCCGTTCTCGTTGCGCGAGAACGGCAAGCCCATGTGCTCCAGCTCGTAGACGGCCTGCGGGCCGGTGGAGCACATGAACTCGATGGCCTCCTGGTCGCCGATATAGTCCGACCCCTTCACGGTGTCGAACATGTGCCAGCGCCAGTCGTCGTCCGGATCCTCGCTGCCGATGGCACAGGTGATGCCGCCCTGGGCCGAAACGGTGTGCGAGCGGGTCGGAAAGACCTTGGAGAGCACTGCGGTACGCAGTCCGGATTGCGCGAGCTGCAGGCCGGCGCGCAGGCCGGCGCCGCCGCCGCCGACGATCACGCCGTCGAACTCGATCGTGCGCATTCCCATCAGACGGCTCTCCAGATGACCGCAAGCGCCCAGACCAGGTACAGGAAGAGCAGCATGACAGTGACGCCCTGGTATGTCAGCCGCACCACCGTCGCGGCTCGTCCGAAGTAGTGCGGACGCAGGTAGTCCGTACCGACCGTCCACATGCCGATCCAGGCGTGGGCGACGAGTGCCCCTACGGACAGGGTCGCGAACACGATCATGGCGGGCGATCCGAACCACGCGGCGAAGGCGGCATGTCCCGCGTCGGCATGCATGCCGAACCATCCGCCGACGCAGAGTCCGAACGCGCCCAGAATCACGGCCGTCACCCGCTGCACGATGAAATCGGACAGGCCGCTGCGGCCGAAGCTGGTGACGTTGGTTACCACAGCCAGAGTCCGATCAGGACCGCCGCGAGCCCGGCCAGGACCAGGGTTGTCCAGGCACTGCGCCGGGCGCCGGCGAGCGAGTCGCCGACGTGGAAGTCGAGGAGCAGGTGGCGCACGCCGGCCATGAAATGATAGGCGAGCGCCGCGAGCGTGGCCCACAGCGCGAGTTTGCCCGGCACCGTCGCGACAATGCCGTGGGCGCGCGCGAATCCCGCCTCCGAACGGAGTGCGAGATCGAGCAGCCAGATCAGGTACGCCGTGCCTCCGAAGACCGCAACGCCCGTGATCCGGTGCGTGATGGACGCCACGGCCGTCACCGGAAGATAGCTCATCGGCGAGATGTTGACGGGGCGTTCCGGAGTCATCTGCGCGGGCGCTGCCAAGTACGGCGGCGATGGTATGCGATCGCCCGACCCGCTGACACGCGCCGAAGATAGCTCATCGGCGAGATGTTGACGGGGCGTTCCGGAGTCATCTGCGCGGGCGCTGCCAAGTACGGCGGCGATGGTATGCGATCGCCCGACCCGCTGACAACGCGCCCCGCGCCGGGACGTCGGTTGTCCGCCGTCTCCCGGGCTTCGGGGAATGCCGCCCGCCGGGTCAGATGTGCTGGCCCGCCGGGGCCGTGTCCGTATCTCGTGCCCCGGGAGGCTCCGTTCGGCAATACAGACCATCCTGGGAGGGCACAAGCGCGCGCGGCGTTGGGCCCGAGCCGAGACAATCAGGGGCTGTCCGGTCTCCCGGGCTTCGGGGAATCGCCGCCCGCCGGGTCAGATGTGCTGGCCCGCCGGGGCCGTGTCCGTATCTCGTGCCCCGGGAGGCTCCGTTCGGCAATACAGACCATCCTGGGAGGGCATGGCATCATGGGCGAACGCTCCGCGAGCCTGACGATCGATTCTGCTGCACCGATAGAGTTGCCGGTGTATCCCGCGAGCGTTGGGCCCGACGTCATCGACGTCGGCGCTCTCACCAGCCGCGGCTACTTCACCTACGATCCCGGCTTCGTCTCGACCGCGTCCTGCGACTCGGCCATCACCTACATCGACGGTGACGAGGGCATACTGCTGCACCGGGGCTATCCGATCGAGCAACTTGCCGAGCACTCCGATCATCTGGAGTTGTGCTACCTGCTGCTGAACGGCGTGCTGCCCAAGGCAGCCGAGAAGGTCAGCTTCGTCGACACGATCAAGCGCCACGCCACGGTCGACGAGCGGGTCCGCAGCTTCTACGACGGCTTCCGACCCGACGCACACCCCATGGCGATCATGTGCGCGGTCACGGGCGCCCTGGCCGCGCTCTACCACGACGCCTTCGACGCGGACGACGAGGGTTACCGGACCGCGACCGCACACCGGCTCATCGCCAAGATGCCGACCCTCGCCGCGATGACCTACAAGCACGCACAGGGACAGCCGTTCGTTCCTCCGCGCGACGACCTCGACTACGCGGAGAACTTCCTGCACATGATGTTCGCCGCGTCCGCCGGGGAATACGAGGTCAACCCGGTGCTGGCACGCGCCTTCGACCGCATCTTCCTGTTGCACGCCGACCACGAGCAGAACGCGTCCACCTCCACCGTCCGCATGGCGGGCTCGACGGGCGCCAATCCATTCGCCTGCATCGCCGCTGGCATCGCGGCCCTGTGGGGTCCCGCCCACGGCGGCGCCAACGAGGCCGTGCTCAACATGCTCGCGGAGATCGGCTCACCGGACAACATTCCCAAGTACATCAAGCGTGCCAAGGCCCGCGACGATCCTTTCCGCATCATGGGTTTCGGCCATCGCGTGTACAAGAACTACGACCCGCGGGCCAAGGTCATGCAGCAGACCTGCCACGAAGTACTCGCGGAACTCGGCGTCGACCACGACCCGACCCTGCAGATGGCGCAACAGCTCGAGAAGATCGCCCTCGAGGACGAGTTCTTCGTCGAGCGGCGGCTCTATCCCAACGTCGATTTCTACTCGGGCATCATCCTGCAGGCGATCGGCATCCCGGTGGAGATGTTCACGGTCATCTTCGCCACCGGACGCACGCCCGGCTGGATCGCGCACTGGAAGGAAATGGTGAGCGCCCCCTACAAGATCGGTCGTCCGCGTCAGTTGTACACGGGCGAGCAGCGCCGCGACTACGTGCCCCTCTCCGAACGCTGATCCGCCCTCCGTCGCTGTAGCGCCCCATAGCCGGTCCGGCACTCGCTCGCAAGCTCGCTACGCACCGGCGCGCCTCCGGCCCAGCCACGCCGTCCTTTCATGGAAGCCGCACCGGCGGTCACTTCGTTCCCTTGACGCGTCTTCCACAAAAGGGGCGACCCTCGTGGTCGCCCGCCTTGGCGTCGTGCACGAACTCGAATCGGGCCGCCACAAGGGCGGCCCCTACACGCACGCCGTACGGTCAGGTTCGCGCCTACTCTTCCACCCGGCGCAGCCGCTCGATGAGGCTCGACGTGTCCCAGCGCGAACCGCCCATGGCGGCGACATCCGCGTAGAACTGGTCGACCAGCGCCGTCAGGGGCATGCGTGCCCCGAGCTTCCGCGCCGCCTGCAGGGTCATGTCGAGGTCCTTCTGCATCCACTGCACCGCAAAACCGAACTCGAACTCACGCCGCGCCATGGTCCCGGCGCGGTTGGCCATCTGCCAGGACTGCGCGGCGCCCTGGCCGATGACGTCCACCACGGCGTCCACATCGAGGCCGGCCTTCTCCGCGAAATGCAGCCCCTCGGACAGGCCCTGCAGCACGCCGGCGATGCAGACCTGGTTGACCATCTTGGTGAGCTGACCGGCGCCGACGCCGCCCATGCGCCGGACGGCCTTCGCGTAGCAGTCCATCACGGGCTCCGCCGCGGCGCAGGTGTCGGCCTCGCCGCCGACCATGATCGTCAGCTGGCCGTTCTCGGCGCCCGCCTGTCCGCCGCTGACGGGAGCGTCCAGAAATCCCACGCCGTGCGCCGCACCGGCTTCGGCAAGGTCCACTGCCAACCCCGCCGAAGCTGTCGTGTGGTCCACCAGGACCGCACCGCCCGAAGCACCGGCCAGCACGCCGTCAGGGCCCAGGGTGACGCTGCGCACGTCGTCGTCGTTGCCGACGCACACGAACACGAAGTCAGCGCCCTCGGCCGCTGCCGCGGGACTGGCGGCCGTCTCTCCCGCGTGCTCCCCGACCCAGGCGTCCGCCCGGGCCGTCGTACGGTTGTAGACCCGCATGGCATGGCCGGCGGCCGCGAGGTGCCCGGCCATCGGATAACCCATGACGCCAAGGCCCACGAAGGCCACGTTCCTGCGATCGCTCATGGTGACTGTCCGTTCCGTCATACCTGCTTGAATCTGTCTTGAATCTGTCTGAACAGCTATACCACGTCGTGCCTCTGGGCGCGCCCGCGCGTCTCCCCGATTGCCGCTCCGCCGACAGTTCACTACCATGCCCCCATGGTCCGACTGTTTGTGGTCCGCCCGTTGCTGACGCGAGTCCGCATGCCGCGCGGGCTGATCTGGTCCGCTGCCCTCTTGTTCCTCGCGACCCAGACCGCGGGCGAGTTGCACCTGCACGCCGACATCCCCGAGGAGTTCTGCACGGTCTGCGGCTTCGCGGAGTCGGGCGCCACCGCGGGACGGGCCGATCTCGTCGTGCATGCGCCCGCCTGGACTGCCGCCGGAACGCTGCCGCGCGCTCCCGGCCACCTGGCCTCGCCACCCTTCGACGCGGAACGCTCGCGCGCACCGCCCCTCTCCTGATCGTTCAACTTCCGGCCACGCAGCCGCTGCGGGGTGGTTCGTGAACGCATCAGGGGAGGAACCATGAAATCACAACTGAGCTGTCAGAGTGCCAGGCCGACAGGCGCCCTGGCACTGGCCGCGGCCGCCGCGATCTGGCCGGCGTCGGCGGTCCACGCCGAGCAAGACCACCACGCACATCACGCGCACGGGGAGGTCGAGGAAGTCCTCGTCCTCGGGCACGCGCTCTCCGGCGAGGGGTTCGCCCAGATCAGCGATGTCCTCGACGGCGAGGATCTGAAGCGCAAGGCGGCCGACAACATCGGCGCGACGATCGGCAACGAGCCGGGCGTGCACAACGCGTCCTTCGGCGCGGCCATCGGACGCCCGGTGATCCGCGGCCTCGGCGGCGCACGTGTGCGCATCATGGAAGATCGCATCGATACCCTCGACGTGTCCGTCACCGGGGCCGACCACGTCGTCGGCGTTGAGCCCTTCATCGCGGAGGGGATAGAGATCACCAAGGGCTCCGGCACGCTCATGTACGGCTCCGGGGCCATCGGCGGCGTCGTCGACGTCCACACGGGGCGCATCCCGCACGCCCTGTCCGAACGTGTGAGCGGCCGGCTCGACGTGCGCGCGTCGGACAACGGCGATGGCCGGAATGGCTCGTTTCGCCTGGACGGCGGTGGCGGCAACTTCGCGTGGCACGTCGACGGGTTCGCCCGCGAGGCGGACGACTACGACATCCCGGGATTCGCGGAATCCGCGCTGCTGCGGCGCCTCGAGGAAATGGAAGAGCACGACGACGAGCACGGCGCGGACGAGGACGACCACGGGGATGAAGCCGAAGACGAAGACGAGGACGGGGACGACCATGCGGACGAGGAAGAGACTCGCGACCGCCTCCCGGGCAGCGGTCTGGACTTCCGCGGCGGCTCCGCCGGCTTCTCGCTGATCGGCGAGCGCGGCTTCGTCGGCGTCTCCGTGGGCGTGCTCGACGGCGAATACGGGATACCGGGGCACGACCACGAGGAGGAAGCCCATCACGACGACGAAGACGAACACGTCGGCGAGGACGAACACGCAGACGAAGACGACGACCTCGACGCGGCGGAGGGCCTGCCGTTCGTCGACATCGAGCAGACCCGCGTGGATTTCGAAGCCGCGCTGTCGGACCCGCTGCCCGGATTCGAGAGCCTCAACCTGCGCTTCGGCGTCAACGACTACCAGCACAAGGAAATCGAAGACTCCGGCACGATCGGTACCGCCCTCGAGAACAACGCCTGGGAAGCGCGCGTGGAACTGACCCACGGCCCTGCGCGCGGCTGGGAAGGCGCGCTCGGCGTCCAGTTCGGCGACCGCTCGTTCACCGCGGTCGGGGAGGAAGCCTTCACCCCGCCGGTGGACACGCGCACGCTCGGCGTGTTCTGGGTGGGCGAACGGGACATCGGCAGTCTCGAGCTCGAAGCGGGCGTGCGGCTCGACCGCGTCGAACACGAGCCGCCGTCGGGCGTAGGAGCCAGGGACTTCACCGGAGCCAGTGCGTCGGCCGGGCTGGTCGCGCCGCTCAACACCACCTGGGAGGCCACCTTCCTCCTCGACTACTCTACCCGCGCGCCGGTGGGAGAGGAGCTGTACTCGGCCGGCTCGCACCTCGCTACCCTGAGCTTCGAGCTCGGCAATCCGGACCTCGACGAAGAGCGCGCGCTGAACCTGTCGGCGTCGCTGGGGGGTGGAACGGAGCGATGGTCGGTGCTTGCGAGCCTCTACTTCATGGCCTTCGCCGACTTCATCAATCTCGTCGCCACCGGCGAAGAGCACGATACGCTGGCGGTACGCCGCTTCAGTCAGGCGGACACCACCTTCACCGGGCTGGAACTGGAGGCCACGCTGACGTTCGACGATTTCCTGACCGGGGAACTCGAAGTCGGCGCGTTCTTCGACACGGTCTCCGCGGAGCTCGACGTCTCCGGCAACGATCGGCTGCATCAGATGCCGCCGGACCGCGTCGGCTTCCTCGTCAAGTTCACCGCCGCGCGCCTGACGGCCAATCTGGACCTCGTGCATGCCTTCGAGCAGGACGAGACCGGCGACTTCGAGCTGCCGTCCGATGCCTACGACGACCTGCGCGCGCGGGTCGGCTGGGAGATCGACCGCGGCGACGCGACGTTCGAACTCTACCTGCAGGGCCGCAACCTGACCGACGACGAGCAGCGCAAGCATACGTCGATCGTCAAGGACATGGTCCCGGAGCCCGGACGAACGATCGAGGGTGGCGTTCGCATCCAGTTCTGATCCCCGCAACGCAACGGCGGGCCGGTCGCGACAGTTGCGCGGAGCGGGCGTTGGCGGTCATTATCGGCGCGCCGGGTCGGCGCGCCGGCTCGCAGGAGAGTTGCCATGAACAAGGTCGTACTGGCCGCGTGCTTCGCCGTCGCGCAGGGGTCTCTCTGGACCGGCACATGCCGCGCCGAATCCATCGAGAGCGCGCGTGCCGCGTACGCGGACGGGCGGTTCGCAGAGGCGTCGGAGTTGGCCGCAACGCTCGGGACTTCCGAAGGACTGGCGTTCGCGGCCGAGACCTTGGCGATCCACGGGTTCTACGTGGCCGAGGAGAGCGAGCAGCAGGCCCTGTTCCAGCGCGCGATGGCCTTCGCGGAGGAAGCGATCACGTTCGACGATACCAATCCGCAGGCGCATCTTCAGTTGGCGCACGCGATGGGGCGCTACGCGCAGACCCTCGGCGCTGCGAAGGCGGTTGGCGAAGGCGTGGCGTCGAAGGTGCGCGATGCGATGCATCGAGCGGTGGAACTCGACCCGGACCTCGGCCGCGGGCACCTGAGCCTCGCCTCCTGGCACGCCGAAGCTGTCCGCACCGGTGGCATCATGGCCCGCATGCTCTACGGCGCCTCGAAGAAACGCGCACAGGAGCATTACGAACGAGCCTTTGCGCTCGCACCCGACGACAAGGCCGTGCAGACGGAATACGCGACGGGACTGATGCTGCTCAACAAGCGGAAGAACCGCGACGCGGCTCGGGAACTCCTGCAGCGCGCCGTCGAGACCCCGCCGAGCGACGCTTACGAACGGATCCTCCAGGAGCAGGCCGTCGAGCAACTGGCCGCGCTCGACGGTTCGTGACGCAATGTCCCGTCGGGCCCTGCCGAGTGTCGACGCCGTGCTGCAGCATGGGGCCCTGGTCGAGACCATCGCCCGGCGCGGACTCGCCACCGTCAAGGACGCGGTACGCCGGCTGCAGGCCCAGGCCCGGGCCGGGGATGTCCCCGATTGGGCCACGGATGCGGCGCGCTACGCCGAGCCGGTGGAAGCCTGGCTCTCGCGCCACGTCGGGCATGGCTATCGACGCGTCTTCAACCTGACCGGCACGATCGTCCACACGAACCTCGGGCGCGCGCTGCTCAGCGAGGCCACGATGCGCAGCGCCGTGGCGGCGGCGACGGCTCCCGTAACCCTCGAATACGATCTCGAAAGCGGTCGCCGGGGCGACCGGGAAGGCATCGTCGAGCATCGCCTGAAGCTCCTGACCGGGGCGGAGGCGGCCACCGTGGTCAACAACAATGCGGCCGCCGTGCTGCTCGTGCTGAACACCCTGGCGCTCGGCCGCTCGGTGCCCGTGTCCCGCGGCGAACTGATCGAGATCGGCGGCAGCTTCCGCATCCCGGAGATCATGGAGCGCGCGGGATGCCGTCTCGTCGAGGTCGGCACCACCAACCGCACGCATCCCCGCGACTACGCCGCCGCCATCGACGAGACCACGAGCCTGCTGCTCAAGGTGCACCCCAGCAACTATCGCGTGGAGGGCTTCACGCGTACCGTGTCCACGCGCGAACTGGCGGAGATCGGGACGCGCCAGGCCGTGCCGGTGTGCGTGGATCTCGGCAGCGGGACGCTGGTGGACCTCACGCGGTTCGGCCTCCCCCATGAGCCCACGCCCGGGGAGACCCTCGCGGACGGCGCGGACCTGGTGACCTTCTCCGGTGACAAGCTGCTCGGCGGCGTCCAGGCCGGCATCGTCGTGGGCACGGCGGACCTCATCTCGCGACTCGATGCGAACCCGCTGAAACGGGCGCTGCGCATGGACAAGATCGGCCTCGCCCTCCTCGATGCCACGCTCAAGGAGTACGAGGACGAGTCCACCCTGACGGAGCGCATACCCCTTCTCGCCACGTTGACGACGTCCATGGAACAGCTCGAGGCTCGTGCGACCGCGATTGCCGCGGTGCTGAGCGAAACCCTCCCCGACGACCTTTCCGTCTCCGTCGAGGAGTCCTCCTGTCAACTCGGCAGCGGCGCCCTCCCCGACCGACTGCTGCCGAGCCGCGCCGTGGCGGTCGCCGCCGAGAGCGGCCAGGCGCTCACCGCTCTCGCCAGACAACTCCGGCGGTTGCCGATCCCGGTGGTCGGGCGCATCGGCGAAGGCCGGCTGTGGCTCGACATGCGCGGCGCCGAACCGCTTGCCGAACTGCTCGAAACGCTGCGCGCCCTCGCATGATCGTCACGCTCGCCGGCCACGTGGACCATGGCAAGACAGCCATCGTCCGGGCCCTCACCGGGGTCGACACCGACCGCCTGGAGGAAGAGAAACGCCGCGGGCTGACCATCGATCTCGGCTTCGCCTACGCCGACTTCGACGGCGTCCGGGTCGGTTTTGTGGACGTTCCGGGACACCGCCGCTTCATCCACAACATGGTGGCCGGCATCGGCCGGCGCCAGTTCGCGCTGCTGGTGGTCGCGGCGGATGACGGTGTGATGCCGCAGACCCGGGAGCACCTGCAGATCCTGCAGCTGATCGGGCTGCGCGAGGGCGTGGTCGCGGTCAACAAGATCGACCGGGTGGATCCCGAGCGGATCCAGGAAGTGCGTCTCGAAGTGGAAGGACTCGTGCAGGGGTCCTTTCTCGAGGACGCCCCACAGGTCGAAGTCTCGAGCATCGACGGGCGCGGCGTGGACGACCTGCGCGCCGAACTCGCCAACGCCGCGCGCCGCCACGCCGTCGAGCGCGCCGACCGGGGGTTCCGCCTCGCGGTGGACCGCGCCTTTTCGGTACGCGGAGCCGGTGTGGTCGTCACGGGCACCGTCGTCGCGGGCTCTGCCAGTGTCGGGGACGCATTGCTGCTCGCCGCCTCGGACCGATCGGTGCGGGTGCGTGGCCTGCACGTCCAGGACACGGCGGCCGACACGGCGCACGAGGGCGACCGCACGGCGATGAACCTGACCGGGCTGGAACTCGACGACGTGGCGCGGGGCGACTGGATCGTCGCACCGTCCGCGGCGGGCGTGACGCGCTACGCCGTGGTCGACTTCGACGTGCTCGCGGACTTTCCGCGCGCCCTGCGGCACTGGGCGCCGGTGCATGCCTATGTCGCGACGAGCCACGCGCAGGGCCGCGTCAGCCTGCTCGACGGTGCGCCCATCGCCCCAGGGACAGGCGGACCGGTCGACATCGTGCTGGACCGGGCGCTGCCCCTCAAGGTCGGCGACCGGCTGATCGCGCGAGACCAGGATCTCGGCAGGACCATCGGCGGCGGACGCGTCATCGATATCGCAGCCCCGCATGTAAGACGCCGTGCCCACGCGCGGCTCGACCGCATACAGGCCTTGCGCGACGCCGATCCGGAGAGCGCACTGGTGGCGTTGGCCGGGCGCGGCGTCGTCGAGGCCCAGACCTTCCGACGAGACTGGAACCTCACGGACACGGCCCTGGCCCACGCGCTGGAGCATGTCGAGCTGGTCCGGCGCGGGAATCGCGTGATCCATCGGGACCTGCTGGCGGCCACGCACGATGCCGTACTGCGGGCCCTGGCCGACCACCACCGGACAGACCGCGAGAGCGCCGGCCTGGCAAGGGAAGCCATCGCCAGGATCCTGGAAGCGTCCGCCCCCACGGTGGATGCCGCCATCGAGTCACTCGCCGAGACCGGCGAGATTCGCGCCCACTCGGGCAGTTTCGCGCTGGCGAGCCACGTCGCCGAGATCCCCAGGGCCCTCGCCGCGCTCTTCGACCGCGTCTCGCCGTCGCTCGATACCGTGCAACCGCCGAGCCTCGGCGACATCGCCAAGTCCCTGGGCCGACCCTTCCCGCAACTGGAGCGCGAGATGCGGGCACTGGCCGGCATCGGCCTGTGCGTACAGGTCGGACCGAATCGCTTCTATCTCACCGAACGCCTGCGCGAAATGGCCGAGGTGGCGGTGCGGCTCGACGCCGAGGGCGGCTTCACCGTCCGCCAGTTCCGGGATGCGTCCGGCGTGGGCCGCAACGTCGTCATCGAGGTGCTGGAACACTTCGACCGCAAGGGATTCACCCGGCGCAGCGGGGACACGCGGCGCGTCGTGGGCGAGGTCGCGCAGATCGGGAAGTGAGCCTGCCCCTGCATCGGGCGGCCGCGCTCCCGATGCTACACTCGACCGCGGAAGAGCATCGTCTCCGGTGGGGCGCGCGGCCTTCAAAGCCGTTGAGGCGCTCGAAGCGCCTGGTGGGTTCGACTCCTACCTCTTCCGCCACAAAATTTATGTAAGTTATTGATTTTGAAACAAATTCAACAGGATATCGCGGTTAGATATCACTTTGGAAACCACTGATGCTAGGTAATCGTTCGGTCAGGCCGTGACCGCGCGGATAGGAGTGCCATGCGGTTCCCGCCAGCCCCCGGAAATCGGCGCTTGGTGCGCCAATATCCGCCGCCTGAGCCGCCAATCCCACGGGACGACCGAACGGTTACGATGCTAGACCATCGACGCCAATGTTTGGCGGCCGGCGGCCAGCAAGCCTTCAGTTAGCCCGGTATGGCCGAGGTCAACCGTGCCCGGATCGTGACGGGAGCCGGTGGTTGTGATTGTGCGACTCGTCGTGAGGCAGGTTTTGTCGGCCGGCAAGGTGTGGCGCACGCGGGAATGTCTGTGCGTGGACGGGGACGTGGTGAGCTTCGTCGTGGAGGACAAGACGGGGACCGAGATGGCCCCGTCGACGCCAGACGCCGGCCTGTCCACCCTCGCAATGCCGCCCCGGGGATCGCCCTCTTCCGCTTGCCCGGACGGGGAGGCGCCGTCAGCTGGGCGCCAAGGCGCCTTCCGGAGCAAGGCAAGACTCTCGGAACCCTTCGCCATCCAGTCCTTTGCCTCCAACTTCGCAGCCTCCCCGAGCACGCCGCTGACGGCTACCGGCAACTGCGCGGTCAGGCTCGCCCGGTCCTGCGCCCTCTCCTCCGCAAAGAGCGCCTCAAGATCCACTGTTCGCATCGGCATCCAGAGCTGCCCCAGCACCTGCGCGAGGAGTCCGACGATCGTCCTCACGTAGCGCTCGTCCATCACGCTGACCGGTCCTTTAGGGTGCGTTACAACGATCTTCACTTCGCCGGCGTCGTCCTCGACGAGTTGGTGTTCGAACGGCTGCTTCGCATCGTCCCGCCCGACCACTTCGATACACAGTTCCGCGCGGGCCGACAGCTGTCCCTTGGCCATGCCGCTCGTCGCCAGGAAGGACTCGACGAACGCCAGCACCGTTTCGCCGAGGCGCAGCGACGAGAGTCCGTCGCGAGCCAGCACCTCGATCCGGCACCCGAACAACACCGTTTGCAGACTGAACGGCCACCGCATCGCCCAGTCGGCGCGTTCGGCCACGTCGCGTGCAGCGGGCTGTCCGAGCAGTTTCGCAAAGAACTCCTCCGGTTCGTCGAATCCTGTCTCCGCCCTGACGGCCGCCTCGTAGCCCAGGAGGAACATCACCGCGAACCGGGATGTGTGCAGACCCAACGCCTCGAGCACCCCCGGTGCGCGGTCAAGCTTCGGTAAATCGGGCCATTCCGTCCGGAGCACGACGATCGCCAGGATGGCGTCCATCATCGCGCTCTCCTCGGCAAGCCTCTCGATCTGCTCCTCGGTGAGGTCGACGGCGTTCAGCGCCAAGCGGTGGAACTCCACCCAGCAAAGCGCCTGGGGAACCCTGCCCAGCTCGATCTCTAGCCAGATCAGCCGGCACAGCGGCAGATAGAGGCCGGCCGGCAGTTCGCCCTCCGTGTTCCACTCGCGCAACACCCAGTACAGGGCGAAGGCGTAGTTCGCCCGCGCAGCCCACAGCAGTCCCATAGCCTCGTACGCGCACGCCGTCGCGAACAACGCGCGCACGAACTCCTCGTCGTCGCCGCTGCGGCCCAGCAGCAGCTGCGCCTTCCCCGCCTGGGCTATCGTCTCCTGATGGCGCCCCGCCTTCAGACAGACCAGGGCGCGCCGCAGGCGCATCCTGCCTTCCTGCGCCTCCCCGCCGCGCTCCGCCTGCATCGCGATAACCCGCTCCAGCAGTGCGTCGAGCTCCACTTCTCCCCCGGCCATGTTGACCAGTTCCTCAACGATCCTCGCCATCGAGTCGAACGGGTAATCGAGGTGGTCGCGCGCGGTTTCGAGGATGGCGGCGATCTCGCTGAGCCCCGTTCCAAGCGATTCGCGGCTGCGTTCCTCGATCATCGTCATGACGACCAGCTGCGTCCGCGCCATGAGCGACGATGTCGGCCGCCCGACGTCGCCCGCAATGGCCGTCAACGCCCCGCGCAACTGCGCCGTGCGTTCCCGCCATCGGTCACCCCACTCCAGATCGCTCCCGCCTCCCTGCGACGAGATCCCGATCTGCCAGAGGATCACCAGGCGCTCAAGATCCCACACGTTGTCGGTGCCGAAGCCCAGCGACTCGGCGTTTGCGTATAGCCGCTCGAACTCGAGGTAGTCCTCGTACCAGCACACCGCCGTCCACGCCCGGTGGTACGTGAATCGGAGCAGCTGTCGTTCGGTCCCGTGGGCACGCGCCATGCGTTCCGCCCGGTCGAAGCGACCGTCGACCTCCGTCCGCGGGCGATCCAGCCCACGCGCCAGCAGGGCCGTTTCAAGGCAGTCCTCCGCCAGTTGATGGCCTACGCCCGCATAGCGGTCGGGATCGTCGATCTGGACGTCGAGCTCCGTCAGGCTGCGTTCCCGCTCGGCATCCGCTCTCCCCAGCCTGCGGGTCGTCTTCCCGCCGAGGTTGACCTGCAGGGTGCTCTCGAACAGCTCGTAGTGCCTTTTCTCCAGCACACGGTCGGCGATCCAGGTCCTGTCGAGTATCCGGACGTCGAGACCCCACTTCTCCCGGAGTTCGTCCTCCAGATTGCCGCGGACCCGGTCGGGAACCTGCTGGTTGGTCACGAAGTACGCGACCGTGTACCCGCGATCCGTCTCCGCTATTTTCCTAATGTCGTCCCGCAGCTTGGGTCGCCAGTCCTTCTTGGCGCTGAACGCGAACGCCCAGCGTTCCCTAGACGCCCTCCCGGCGTCGCCGACGTACCAGCGCTCGGCGATCCCCTCCGCCACCGGGTGGGTCTCGGTGTCCACCTTGCTGTCCCCGCCTCCGGTCGGTCCGGTCTGCGTGATCAGGTTCGGACAGATCTCCTTCTCCGCGAGCCGGCGGCAGAAGTGCTCGAACGCCACCTCCTCCTTGCGCTCCGTGACCTGCCCCAGGACGAAGTGCAGGTACGCGGTATCCACCTCCGGTTCGCGCTCCGTCGCGGAGTCCGAGTAGAGGTCCGGACGGCGTGCGCGCATGAAGTCTCGCGGACTGAACCTCCGGGCCGCGCCGACTTCGACGGTCTCCCAGCGCACGGCGTCGCCGAAGGTGCCTGCCGCCTTGTGGTCGTCCACCCCCTTCGGCGGCGGCAGCCGTTCGCCCTTCTGCGCCGCCGCCTCCAGGTGCACGGCCACGGCGGCGGGTGTCCGTCGGACCGCTTCCTCCATCGTCGGCGCAACCACGACGCATCCGGGAACATCCGGCACGCGTACGGTGGCCGTCCCGCCCGCATCCACGGCGATGGCGATGGGGTACTTCATGGTGGACTGTTTCCGGCCCGCTTCGATTTCCTGCACTCCAGAGTCACAAGCCCGACCGGGAGGGCGATCCCTTCGGGCCTGGCTGTCGTACTGCGTACCGAGCCTCGGCCAGCCGAGTCTCGGCCCTGTCGGGCTTCCATCCCTATCGCGGGCGCCAGTCGCTTGCCCCTGCCCCGACGGATCCTCCAGCACCGTCGGTGCGCTACTCGCACGCTCGCGGCGGCACTATACGAAACGCGACTGCGAACGACCAATGCCACACGCTACCCGACGTCCGTGCGTTCGACTCGGATAGTCTTCTCCCCCCTGACTGGCCCGCGGCCAGACGCCCGTGGGACACGTGACTGGGCGCGTGTCCCCGCCGCCGACCGGCGGCAGTACGGCGACGCAGAGGTGGCGATTTGACCTATTTCACTATTTCTTGTACTTTCAGCAAACGATGAAATATGCAAAAACACAGAAAGAACTGGAAGCGATGGCCATAGATGCCCTCCACGATCTGCTGCGTTGTCTCCCCGCCGCCGAGGTCGCCCCGCTCGCCGAAGTCCCTCGGACGGGCCAAGACCCCCAGGTCGACGGACTGATTCGCGTGCACTACGGTGGGGTCACCCGGCTACTCGTCATCGAGGTGAAGGTGCACGGCGCCCCGCGGTTCGTCCGCTCGGCCGTGTACGAGTTGGAGAGCTACGTGGCACGCATCCGGGAGTACCCGGCGCACGGTGCCGAGCAGGTCGTACCAATGTTGGTCAGTCCCTACCTTTCTCCCGAGTCGCGGGCGATCTGCCGCGATCACGACGTCGCATACCTCGACCTCGAAGGCAACGCCCGTCTCGTCTTCGACGGCGTCTACATCGATCGCAGCGTTTCCTCAAGGCCGAAGCCCGAGACCCGCACCCTGCGCTCGATCTTCACCCCGAAGGCGGCCGCCATCCTGCGGGCCCTGCTGCGGGAACCGGACCGGCCCTGGCTCGTAACTGACCTCGCAGGGAACGCCAACGCAAGCCTCGGCCACGTGAGTAACGTCTGCAAGGCCCTCCTCGAGCGCGAGTGGGTCGACAGGCGGCACGACGGCATCGTGCTCACCCAACCCAATGCCCTCATTCAGACCTGGCGCGAAAACTACCGCCGGCCACGGGGCGACCGGTTCGACGCATACACGCATGTCCACGGCCGGCAGTTCGACGACCTGGCCCGCACAGCGCTCAATGCCCGGCCTGGCCCGCCGCGCGCCGTCTACGCGCTGGCATCCGCCGCCCAGTGGATCGCCCCCTTCAGCCGGGACGCAACCCGTTCGTTCTACACCGACGATGCCGGGGCCCGGGTCCTGCAGGCAACGCTGGACGTCAGACCCGTCGGCACGGGCCCCAATGTCGTCGTCCACGTCATCGCCGATGACAGCATCTTCGACGATGCGATCGAGCCGCTGCCGGGCCTCTTCTGCACCAGTCCGATCATCACCTACCTGGACCTGTGGTGTGGCAACGACCGCGAGCGGGAAGCTGCGGACCATCTCGCACGGGAGGCACTGCCATGGATCGCGTAGAACCCCAGTCCGCGAACGACTACGACGACCGGACCACCGCGGCGGTCAAGAGCGTCCTGGTCGAGATCGGCCAGATCCTCGGCAGCTTCGAGGGCAAGTTCGCCGTCATCGGCGGCGCCGTACCGTGGCTCCTGCTGAGTCAGGCGGAAATGCCGCACGTCGGCACCGCCGATGTCGATCTCGCCCTCCATGCCGAAGCCCTGGGCGACGGCGAGTACGCGCGGCTCGTCGAGCTGCTCCAGCGTCAGGGCTACCGGCAGGCGCCCGACCTGCGCCGGTTCCAGCTCGCCCGCACAGTCCCGGCGCGCGACGACGGGCCGCCCATCGACGTCGTCGTCGACTTCCTGATGCCCAGGGACGCAGTGATCGCCAAGAGCAACCCGCCCCTCGTCAGCAACTTCGCCGTCCAGCGCGCCGACGGAGCCGAGCTGGCGTTGAATTTCTACCAGATGGTCGCCATCGATGGGGGCATGCCGGACGGCGGCCGCAACCTCGTGTCCATCGCCGTTGCGAGCATCCCCGCACTGCTCGCCATGAAGGGCTACGCGATCGCGAAACGCCAGAAGCCGAAGGACGCCTACGACATCTACTACTGCGTGCTCAACTATCCCCGCGGCGTCGACGGCCTCGTCTCGGCCACCCTGCCACTCCTCGAGGTCGACATCGCCAGGACGGGATACCGCAACATCGCAGGCAAGTTCCGCACCGTCGACGACTACGGCCCCATCTGCGTGCGGCGTTTCGTAGACGGTTCGCCCCTCCTCGGCCAGCGGACGCCCCATCAGTGGCAGCAGGACGCTTTCGGGCAGGTCGACGCCTGGCTCGTCCGACTCGGCTTGAGGTAGCGCATGCCCGCCACCTCTCTGAAACACATCCGCACAATGGACATGCTGGTCATCGATAACGTGTTCGGCATGGGCGATGGCTACGTCCTCAACTTTTCCAACCGTACGTTCTCGGAGTTCTTCGCCGAAGAACTCACAGTCGACATAGACCAACCCCACTGGTCCGTGAACGGCGGCAGCGAAGCGAAGCGCCTGCGCACCTACCTGCGCCACGCGGATCGCGAGACCGCGTTGCGGACCCTGCAGGCGCTGTGGGACTACCGCGAAACAAGCGGCCTGGTCGTGGACCACCCGGTGCTCGGCGAAGACGGGCGTACAGCGTTCTTCCGAATCATCGAGCGCCTCGGCGGCACGCCGCCGGCGTCTACGACTCCCGACACCGACCAGGCCCCCCAGCGCCCAAGCCCGGATCTGGCCAACGAGCTCGCGGCGCGCCTGATCACAATCTCCGGCATGGATCCGCAACGCCGCGGCTACGAGTTCGAGAAGTTCCTCAAAGACGTCTTCGACGCCTACGGTTTGGCCGCGCGTGCTTCGTTCCGTCTGCGAGGCGAGCAGATCGACGGCAGCCTCTCGTTGGGTCAGGAGACCTATCTCCTCGAAGCGAAGTGGTTAAACGCCCAGGTCGACGGCGCGACGCTCCGTTCATTCAACGCCAAGGTCGAAGACAAGGCGAGGTGGTCACGCGGGCTCATGGTGAGTCAAAGCGGTTTCACAGCCCATGGCCTCCACGCGCTGGGTCGGGGGAAGAGCGTCGTCTGCATGGACGGACTCGATCTCCACACCACCTTGACGCGGCGACTCGACCTGCCGTCGGTCATCGCCGCGAAAGTCCGGCGGGCGGCAGAGACGGGCATGGCGTTCGTGCCCGTGAGGGATCTGGATCTCCCTCCGCAGAGGTGAACGCTCCCGAGCCCTCCCCCGTCTCCGGGTCGGCAGCGACGGGTGTGCGAAGCTGTCCGCACGACGAAGACCCCATCGCGAAAAACGCCGATGAATCTCGACTTGGGGAACGACGGCCCAACACCTCACCAGTTTCATTGGAACGGGCCTTCGTCACACCACGAAACGGCCCAACTGAGCGAACGAGCGATCACGCCGACGCCATCACAGCGAACCCGGGCTGGATCGGGCTTGACCTCCGTACGCTCAGAAGGATTTGGGGCGCTACAAGTCCCGCGCGGCAGCCCTCATGCTGCTATCGCGCTGCCTAAACGTGTTCACCTTTCCGCGCTAAAGACGGATAATAGGACATGATTCGTAGTCGGCCATCCTTGTCCAGCTACGTCGACTGGCTCCTCTCCGAAGGCCGGTCGGTGTTCACCGCTACGGATGCCGAAGATGAACTCGGCGTCGGGCACCGGTCCTTTCTGGACGCCTCGGAGCGCCTGCAACGGTCTGGGAAACTCCTGAGGCCTCGCCAGGGGTTCTACGTCGTCGTCCCGCCGCAGTACGCCGGCTGGGGCGCGCCCCCGCCAACGTGGTTCATCGACGCCCTGATGCGTTGGGAGGACGAACCCTACTACGTTGGCTTGCTGAAGGCTGCCGAGTTGCACGGCGCCACGCATCAGGCCGTCATGCAGTTTCAGGTCGTGTGCGGGAAACGACTGCCGGAGATCCGCGCGGGGCGCAATCTCATCGTCTTCTATTTCCGTAGGGCAATGGCGCCCCCGCTCGCAGGAGTCGAAGACCGCAAGACCGACACGGGAACGATGAAGATCTCATCGGCGGCCTTGACCGCCCTCGACCTTCTCCGCTATCCGCAAGCGTCCGGCGGGATCGACAACGTAGCCACGGTCCTCGCCGAACTTGCCCCGGCCATACAACCCGACGAGCTCGCGTCGCTGTCGGTGCGGGTAGAGCGGTCGGTCGTCCAACGACTTGGCCATCTGCTGGACTGGATTGGCGCGGGCCGCCTGGCGAAGCCGATGCTAGACGCCCTGAGGTCGAAGGCACCTCTGCGTTGGACCGAACTCGAGCGAGAGGCCCGCGGCCCGGATTTCATGCCCGACCGATCGCTGCACGATGCCAAGTGGCGTATCGTCGCGCACCGTCCGCCCGAACCTGATCTGTGATCCCGTCACAGAACATCGTCGCCTGGGCCAATGCGGTCCCCTGGGTGGAACCGCGCCAGGTCGAGCAGGACTTGATCATCAGCCGTTCGCTGGTCGAGATGTTCAGCGACCCCAGCCTGCGAGACGCACTTCGGTTCCGCGGGGGTACTGCTCTGAACAAGCTGCACTTGCCCACCCCACTGCGCTATTCCGAGGACATCGACCTGGTGCGCACTTCGAAGGGACAGATCGGTCCTATCATCGACCGCCTCCGGGCCACGCTCGAGCGGTGGCTCGGGGCGGCGCAGTTCACCCAGAGCCCGGTAGCTCCGAAGCTGCGGTTCCGCGCCGACCCCGAAGACGGAAGCGGCGTGCCGATCCGCCTGAAAATCGAGATCAACACCCGTGAAGTCCAAGCCTTCGACGCGCCTGTCACAAGGCGCCTCGAGGTAGCGAACCCATGGTTCACCGGCCAAGCCGACATTCCCACCTTCTCGCCCGAGGAGATGTTGGCAACGAAACTCAGGGCCTTGCTGCAGAGGAACAAGGGTCGCGACCTATACGATCTGGCGGAGGGCCTTGCCACCCTCAAAACCCTCGACGTCGATCACGTGGTCGAGATATTCGGCTCCTACATGGACTCATCCGGCCTTACCATCTCCCGCGCCCAGGCGCAGGAGCGCATGTTCGCGAAACTGGCTCACCCGCGGCTCTGGCTCGACATCCGCCCTTTGTTGCCAGCCGATCGGGCAGCAGCGCAGACGGCAGCAACGCAGGCCGAGTCCTTCAGGCGGGTCTTCACCGACCTCATCGACCGACTCCCCGGCGACCCTTGGGCACGCACCGCGGCGATGAAGACACGGTTCGGCATCGAGTGGTGAACATGTCGCTTCATCAGCATCAGATCGCAGGATGACGAATCCACCTTGATCGTCGGGGCATCGCTACCGAATCTCGACCCTGCGGACTTCCCCGCCATTGATGCGATCAACATCGTAGCTCACACCCAGGCCAGGACCGGTGGGTACGGGGACGCATCCGTCCTGCCCCACGTTGCCGACCTCGTCGCCGTAGCCGTCGGCATAGATCGGTGGCTGCATGCCATTGGCCGGATTGTCCGGGCCTACCAGGCCGAGCTCATAGAAATGAGTATTGGCAATCGCGGCCATGCAGTGACGGTGCATGGGTCCCGCTGTGTGCAGCTGGACCTCCATGCCGATTGCGTCACAGAAGTGTGCGAGCTTCATGGTGCCGGTGATGCCGCCATCCAGCTCCGGATCAATGTGCATGATGTCTGTGCCGCCCGCGAGCGCAAAGTCGGCCTTTTGCTCAAACCCTCGTATATGTTCCGCGAGCAGCAAAGGCGTGCGAACGAAACCTCGCAGCCGCTTGTGAGCGACGGCACTTGATGATGCATCCCGGTAAGGGTCCTCGTACCAGAAGAAGCCCAGGTCATCACAGGCTCTGCCAACTTCCACGGCATCCATGAACGACTTCAGGGAAGACGCAGGATCGGTCATGAGTTTCATGTCCTGACCGACGCGCTGGCGCACCGCGGACATGATGGCGATCTCGGTCTTCGGATTGCCATCGAAGAAACCGTGGATCTTGAACGCTGGAATCCCCGCCGCCTGACAGGACTCGGCAAAGTCGGCGTAGCGCTCCACGCTGTCCAGCCCGCCTGCTCGGCGCTGTCCCGGAGTGGTGCTCGCATAGACGGGTAACCGTTCACGGAATCCACCGAGCAGTCGTGCGACCGGAACACCATATTTCTTGCCCGCGAGATCCCACAACGCGGTATCGATGGCACCGATACCGGATTTGTCGTAGTGCCGGTGACTGAGCTTGAGCCGCTCGAAAACACGTTCCCGTTGTTCCGGGTCCAGACCGATGAGACCCCGTGCCATCTCCTCGACCTGTGCTTGGGCGTGTGCGGTGCCGCCGAAATGCGGTGCATAGCTGCCGGACAGGCCATCGTCCGTATCGATGGTGACCATGAACCGCGTAAGTTCCAGTTTTCCGCCCGGCTGGTAGACGGCTATTGAGGGCCCAAAGTTGTCGAGCGTGTACCGATAGGTCTGAATGGAGATTCGGTCAATCCTGCTCATGGTGGTCGCTTCGCCGTCGCCGAGGTGCTGGACAGCATATCGGGATGGTGAGGCACCAGAAACAGGCCGGCCGAACGCATCGGCGGGTTTGGCTCGGCGTCGGGAAGTCTGGCGCGCGTACTGCTCGTCGGTCAGGATGGTGCTGCCACAGCGACCAACGGCCGCGATCTTGCGTGCCCTGTAGCGGGCGGGCCAAACCGGCCAGATGGATGGAGGCGATACGATGACGAACCCCACGAGCGCCGTGAACCCGAGCGACGAGAGCATCGCGGCGCTTCGTGCCCGCCCCGATGACAGTCCGATCGTCATGGTGAATCTGCTCAGGTACACCGAACCCGGTGGCCGTCAACGCTACGCCCGTTACGGCGCCGTCGCCGGCCGCGAAATCGCCGCCCGCGGCGGGCGTGTGCTCTACAGCGGCACCAGCCTGGCAGGGGATGACTGGGACAGCGTGGCGCTCGCCTACTACCCGCGTCGCGCGGCCTGGCTCGACATGCAGGACAGCCCCGCCTACCAGGCCGCCATCGCCGACCGCACCGCGGGCCTGTCGGCGCGCCTGCTCTACGCGTTCACGCGCAGCGACGGCCCGGTGCCCGCAACGCCGCCGCCGCTCGAGGACGTGCAGCGAAAGTCCGAAAACGAAGTCTTCGTCGTCAACCTGCTGCGCTATCACGACCACGAGGGGAGAGCGTCGTTCTTCCGCCACGGCGCGGTCGCCGCACGCCTGATCCAGGACTTCGGCGGCAAGGTCGAGATGTCCCTGGCTGCGGACCAGGCGATGGTCAGCGACGACGAGTGGGAGCACTTCGTCCTGGTGCGCTATCCGTCGTTCGACGCTCTACGGTCCATGCTGGCGAGCGATGAGTGGCAGGCCGCCAACACGGTGCCCGGCGAGCCGGGGATGGCGGGGACGATTGCCTTTCCGACGCGGCAGAACGCCCGCCGGGGGTGAGACCGTGGTATGGAAGCCGGTACGATGGCGCGGCTCGATGTTCGTTCGAAACGCAGACGCAGGTTGGGGAGGAGAAAGACCATCAGCAAGCTCTTTTACTACGCACACCTGACGATCAGGGCGGAATGGTCCAACGGGGTCTTCTGGACGCCCACGAGCAAGGGGCCGTTGGTCGTCCCCGATCCCGCGAACGCCGCCGATCCGGTCTCTGACCACGTGGAGCACAGTCTTGGCCTCATTGCCCGGACGAACGCCAAGACCGATCCGGTCTCATACACCGTGAGTGGATGCGCTGAGGCGTACTACGGTGACGGGCGCCAGGCGGCGCTGTTCCTGAATGAGGTTCGGACCGAGAAGCCGGACCAGTTGGTGCGCTGTGTCCGGTCGTGGGCACAAGAGGAGTTCAGGAAGCTGGCAGAGATCGAGTCTGACGGCATCCAAGGAAGCGTTCGGAGTGTCAGGGCCGTTTCTTGCAGGACCTGATCGGACCGGCCGTCTCTCACCCATGTACCCCGCGTCCAGGCCCACACTCTCAACTCCGGGAGACTGACCTGCCGGGCGCGTAGCGCCGGCGGAAGGGCTTCGATTTCAGCGTCTGCGGACGCAACGGTTCAAATTCGCTCAGGTGGTGTCCGAAGGCCGTCCGCTGCTGAGCCTGGCCATCAGTTCGTCGATGCTGGCGCAGTCGACGATCCACTCTCCCACCTGCGCGAGACGGTCCGCGTCGTCGACATCCGCGAGCAGTACCGCCAGTTGCGCGACGGCATCGGCGCCGAATCGGCGCGCCGCCAGGCGGCCGAGCAGCTCTCGCTCGGCGGCAAGACCGCGTTCCAACCCCTGCTGCACGCCCCGTTCCAGGCCCTCGCGGCGGATGCGCCTGAACTCCCGCTGCAGCCGTTCCTCCAACACGGTGACCGTCATGCCTTCCTCCTGTATGTGCCGCCTTGTGAGACGCTCGACCAGCGCCGCCGCACGCTCCGGCGGAAACAGCGCCGGCATCGTCGTCGCCAGCCACTCCGCGTACGCGGCGCGCACCGGCTCGGCGCCGTCGTTCCAGGCGCCGAGCCAGCCGCCCAGCGCCCGCAGCGGGGCGGCCGCGTCGGCCACGGTCGCGGCGCCGTTCAACTCGAACAACGTCGAGACCAGGTTGCGCGCCGGAAGATCTTCCCGACGCCACCGGCGCGCGTCAAGGGTGGCGTACGGCGCCGCCAGCAGCGCCAGCACTTCGCCGTCCCCGGACACGGCAATGCGGTCCGCCGCACCCGGCGCCGTCCAGCGCCGGCGCCCGCTGTGGATCACGACGCAGAGCGGGCGCAGCCGACCGTCGGCATCCAGGGTGCCGTTGCGGCGCAGCCGTTCGGCCGCCATGCCAACGTTGCGCAGCGTGCGGCGGGCCATGTCGGCGCTGACCGTGGACTGGAACTCGAGGAACACCACCAGCGATCGTCCCGAGCGGTCCGCGTAGTCGACGCGCCAGACCGCGTCGACGCGGCGCCGCGTTCCGTCGTGGACCCACTCGCCGGAGATGTCGGTCAAGGTCTCGAAGTCGAGCAGCGCGGCGACTTCCGGGAAGAAGCCGCGCAACAGGTGTTCGACGACGACGGACAGCGCGAAGAACTGCTTCCACGCCGCGTCGTGGCGGGTCCGCCCACGGGGCTCGGCCACCTTGCCACTCCGTGCGGTTTGCTTGCGCGTACGGTAGTTCGTGGCCTGGCGGCGCCGTAAGCGAACATCCCCCCGGCATGCCGTGCGATGGCACCCCGCGGCGTGTGCGTGCGATCCGCCAAGGGGCCCGAACGGCCTGATCCGCCCCTCTCCGAATCCCCTGACCGCCAGGGACCGGCTGGCAGCTCGCCTTGGAACCTTGACGAGGTCGCGCTATGGTCCTACAGCGACTCGATCGTGCCGGAGTGAGCCGCTCGGAGATCGTGCAATCGGGCGATGCCCGGAGCGTCCCCAACGAGAAGCGGCAACTCTTCCACCTGGCGGTCAAGGACCGGGTCTTCGTCGAGTCGCTGATCAACCCCCACTCTGCGCTCTTCGGCCGGTACATGCTGGGCACGACGCGGCGCCTCTACTCGACGGTCGCCTTCTACAAGAAGGGCGAAGTCGGGACGACGCACCTGCACAACGACTCGACGGGAATGCCAGGGCCGCTCCCGGCTTACGGCAACGTGTGCAACATCTCCTGGGTACTGACGGACTACACGCGGGAGACCGGCACCTTCTACATGGTTCCCGGCAGCCACCGCTTCTGTCGACACCCGGCGGCGGTGGACCAGCCGCAGATGATGGACGGACCGGCGCCGGACGACTTCGGGATCGCGGTGGAGGCGCCGGCGGGGTCGCTGATCGTATTCCACGGCAACACCTGGCACGGGACCTTCCCGAAGACGAGTCCCGGCGAGCGGGCGCACATCGCCCTCGCCTTCTGCCGCAACTACGTCAATCCCGCGGAAGACTATTCCGACATGCCCGAAGAGCTGGTGCAGGAGTTCGGCAACGAGCTGGCCTGGCTCATTGGCCGGGAAGCCTGGCAGGGCTACCGTTCGGAAGGGCCAAAGCTGCCGCGCATGGCGAAAGTCCGGGGCGCGGCGACGAACCAGTACTACTGAGCGTGCTGTCAGGGGGCACCCTGGCGGCACACCACGGGATGGCCCCGCCGTAGCGATCCGCGAGCGCCGGAATGGCGCGCCAGCGAGCCTCGGTGTCCGGGACCTTCGCCCGCACGTTCCGTGGCGCATCTTCGCGGGCAGGTCACCCACCGAGCGTTCGCGTGCCGTCCGACTTCCGGCACATGCGACCGGATGGAACGGCGGGGAGGCAATCAGCAAGCTCTTTGCTACGCACATCCGACGGTCCGGGCGAAATGGTCCCACGCGGTCTTTCCGCACGCCCACGAGCAAAGGGCCGTTGGTCGTCCCCGATCCCACGAACGCTGCCGGCCTGATCGCCGACCACGTTGCAGCACAGTCCTGGCCTCATCGCGCACACGAAGTCCGAGACCGACCCGGTCTCATATTTCGTCAGTGGATGCGCATCCCCCCTCATGGGCTCTCGAGACGCGACAGTCTCAGCGCCCCGGTGGCGGCAGGGAGAAGATCCGGTCCATCCGCTCCCACTTGCCGTCCTTCGGAGTCCAGGGAAGACGCTGCTGGAAGCGTTCCATCAACGACTCCCACTCCTGGACCTTCTTGTTGCCGGCATCGAGAGCCGCCTTCTTCTCGAACGAAAACGACGGCGAAACCGTCATCACCATGAACAGGCGATTCCCCGTGCGGTAGATCTCCATGTCGCGTATGCCTGCCTGGTGGATGCTGTCGGCTATCTCCGGCCAGAAGTAGTCCTCCCGGTGACACCGCTCGTAGCGCCCCATGGCCGGCCCGCCGCCTCGCACCGCGAACGCAGTTCGCGCGCGCTCGGCAACGGCCCCGCCCACGGCCCAGCCACGCCGACCTCGCATGGAACAATCGCCGCCGGTCGCTGCGCTCCGTTCGTCGTTTGTTCCATATAAGGCGGCAATGGCCTCCGCATCGTTTCTCAGGTCCAGGGCCAGGTAGTACGTCCGCAGTTCACTCATCACCCCGGTCTCACCGGACTCTCTGCCAAGCAGTCGGAGAATGATCGCGACGGCCCAGGCGCGGCGTCAAGGTGCTCTGCAATAATCTGCGCCCCCGCTGGACGAGACCATCACCCATGAGCGACCTTGCGAAGACGACCACCGCGAGCATCGTATCCACCCTGCGCTATCGAGACGCGCCCGCAGCGATCGAATGGCTGGAGCGGGCATTCGGGTTCCGCCGACACTTCGTCGTGCCCGACGGCGAAGGCGGCGTGGCGCACGCCCAGCTCACGTTCGGCAACGGCATGGTCATGGTGTCGTCCGCTCGCGACGACGAGTTCGGGAGACTGCAACGTCCACTTGAATCCCGGGACGCACCGGTGTCGCAGAGCCCTTACGTGATCGTCACGGACGTGGACGCGCATCACGCCCGTGCGCTCGCGGCCGGCGCGGAGGTCGTGCTGCAGCCGGAGGACAAGGACTACGGCGGTCGGGGCTACGGCTGCCGGGATCCGGAAGGCAACCTCTGGAGCTTTGGCAGCTATGATCCGTGGCAGGACGAAGGCTCCTGAACGGGTGACGCAGATTCTCTGGGCGACACGCCGCGGAGGCCATCCCTTCCCGGCGGCAGTCTCGCTCTCGACGAGCCCCGTCCCCGGACAGGAGTAACGCCATGCTCGCAAGACCCTCCGCAGGAGAAGCGGATCTGCCCTGCATGACGGCGTTCGCCGCTCGCAACCTCGATGCGCGCCGCGGACGCTCCTGTTGGCATCCCGGCGACATCGTCTGGATGATGCTCACCCACAGTCACATGAGGTTGTTCGACAACCGCCGGGACATACGCCTGTGGCTGAACGACGCCGGGGACTGCGTTGCGCTCGCCTGGTTCTACGGGTCGCAATTCGCGCGTTTCGACATCGATCCCGACCATGTGGACCTGGGCGATGAAGTGCTCGGCTGGATCGAGGACCACGTCCCGGTCCTGAACCCGGACGAGGACATCCGCCTGCGCATCGACGCGATGGACGACGACGAGGCGAAATGCGCGCTGCTCGCCCGCGCCGGCTACCGGGCCGGGCGCCGTTTCAGCGACGTCCTGTGCGCCGACCTCGAGGGTTTCGTTCCGGCACACGCCATCCCCGATGGCATGGTCGTCCACGACTGCGTCGAAGTCGACGAACGCGCGCGCGCCCGGTGCCATCGCGATGCCTGGAGCTCCCTCGATCACATCGGCCGACCCGACACGGTCTCGCAGCTCCATGACCGCATCTACCGCGCCCTTCGTCGCGCCATCCGCTACGACCCGGAACTGGACCTGGTGGTCGCCACCGGGGACGGCGAGTTGGCCGCCTGCAGTATCGCCTGGGCCGACGATCTGAGTCGCTTCGGCATGTTCGAGCCGGTGGGCACCTGTCCCGCGTATCGCGGTCTGCGCCTGTCGACGATCCTGGTGAAGCAGTCGATGTTGCGCTTGCGCGAGCGCGGCATGCAGCACGCCTATGTCATGTCCTCCGAATCGGACAATCCGACTGCGTACAGGGCGTATCGGCGGTCCTTCGACCCCATCGGAAGACAGCGCTACCACTTACATGGACTTCCCTTCACGCTGACCGGCGCACCAGGCCGAGCCGTTTCCCGCCATCGTCCCCACGACGCGGCGCTCGCTACAATGGTGGAACGCAATGTCCCTCCCCCAAGCGAGCCACCGTGAAAATACTGAGAACACCCGACGCACGCTTCGCCAACCTGGCGGGCTACCCGTTCGAGCCCAACTACACGACGATTCGTACCGATGACGGCAGCGACCTGCGCATTCACCACGTCGACGAAGGCCCGCAGGAGGGTCCGCTCGTGCTGTGCATGCACGGTCAGCCGGTCTGGAGCTATCTCTATCGAAAGATGATCCCGCTGCTCGTCGGGGAAGGCATGCGGGTGATCGCGCCGGACCTCCCCGGCTACGGCAAGTCCGACAAGCCGGCGGCCCGGGAAGACTACAGCTACCAGCGACAGGTCGACTGGATGGGGCGCTGGCTCGAGCAGAACGACTTCTCGGGGATCACCTTCTTCGGCCAGGACTGGGGCGGACTCATCGGGCTGCGCCTGGTCGTGGATCACGCGGATCGTTTCGATCGCGTCGTGATCTCCAACACCGGCCTGCCCTACAACCCGGACCTTCCCGACGAAGTGGTCAGCGAAGTGGAGAGATTCCGCGCGGATGCTCCGACGCCCACCCTGGCTCAGATGCAGCAAGCGTTGAGCCAGATGCCCGGAAATCAGGCGACGAAGTTCGCCTACTGGCAGAAGTTCTGCTGGGAAACCGAAGACATGCCCATCGGCTTCATGATGTCGATGACGATGGAGCAAAGGTCCAATCTCTCCCGGGCGCTGCGGTTTCTGCTACACAATCTGGGCATGGGGTCGCCGTTCCCCTCGGGCCTGGCGAGGGCGTACGATGCCCCTTTCCCGGATCCGAGCTACAAGATGGGACCCCGGGCCATGCCGAGCCAGGTACCCACGCTCCCGACCGACCCATCCCTTGCGGCCCAGCGCAAGGCTTGGGAGTTCTTCTCCAGTTTCGACAAGCCGTTCCTGTGCGCCTTTGCGGACAACGACCCGGTCACCCGGGGAGGCGATGCCCAGTTCACGGGCAGGGTGCCGGGGGCGCAAGGGCTTCCCCACACCACCATCAAGGGCGGCGGCCACTTCGTGCAGGAAAACTGCCCGGATCAGGTGACGGCAGCCATCGTCAACCTCATCCGCAGCACCTGACGGACGGGAACGCGGGGCAGCAGGCGCAGGGCCGAGTACAAGCCGGGAGTCGCACCATGATCGGAAAGATCGTTCTGTGGTCCTTGACCGTCCTTGTCGTCGGCCTTCTGCTGGCGTTCTGGGCGATCTTCTTTTCGCCGAGGCCGCCGGTCACGACCGACCCGGCGACCCTCGCCGGCGACGGCAGCGCGATCGACTATTGCGAGCTGCGCAGACTCGACGGCAGCGGCAAGCTGGCGGCGGACATACCCAAGGGCAACACTCCGGGTTGCAGCTACGCGCACTTCCCGCTGCCGATCCTGGCGGAATGCACCGAACCGCTGGTAGCAGGGGCCGATGACATACGGGGGTTGTGGCTGGGGGTGGACGGACGTGTCGGGCATGTGGAACGCATCGAACAGTGCGGGCGCCGGGTGGTCGTCACCAGCAGCGGCCTCATTCACGATTACGGCCCGAACAGCACCCTGGGCGAGAACACCAACGACACCGAGGGTTCCGTGGCTTTCAGAATCGCGGGCAAGCCCTATTGCCCTCGAACGTCGGCCAGCATGATCTGGAACCAGGGGGTTCTGGACTTTCACGTGTTCGGCTGGGGGCCTGTGGTGGTGCGGCGATACCGTGATGGTGAACAGCTGGTATGGGAATACGCTGACGGCAGCGTCACACGGATGGATCGCATCTGCACCTTGCCAGAGGAGGCGAGAGTTCCGCGCCCGAGGTGAGGCGCCACCCCGGATCAGCGTCGGTCGCGAGTGAGCACGACCACGTGGGATTCTCCACGTCGCGGTCGCGGCCCGAGGCGGTGCTTGCAGGGAGTGAACCCATGTATCGGAAATGCGGATCCTCGGGCGAGGAATCGACCGGTGACCGCACGGGCGTAACGTGCCGCCGCATTCCCGCGCGGCTCGCCTTCCGTTCGCCTCGTGGCGCTCGATCCGGTCGGCGTTGCAGCTGGGGCCATCACACGATTTGCCCGTCCCCAGGCGGAACCCGATCGGGCCGCCGCCCGACGGCGTCAGGTAGAGCATCCACGCGTCTAGCAGCCAGATCGTGGCGCCTCGGGCGCCGTACGCCCCCGCGAACGCGGCGACCTCCAACGCTGGGCGCGAGAGAGTCCGCATTGTGGGTCATGCTGTCGCTACCGGCGCGAGGAGAAGGCAAATTCCGTTGCCTGTTCGCTGTATTCAAGGACCCTACTCACGCTGGCGTGGGAACCGAACCAGTTGACGGGGCACGACGCCGGGCGAAACATGAACCCGTCTCGGGGACGAGAGATTGCTCGTGAAGACGCCAAGTCTGGGAGTTTCGGGGGACCCTGAGGTCTCCGGGCTGGACGCGGACCAAGCGGTTTGGCTCGCGTCCCGTGGCGTAGCAGGGCCATTCCGGTGTCTGGCCGGAGGGTTCCGTACCAACGTCCTCGAGTCCTGCTCAGGACTCATCGTTCGTATCGGCAAATCTTCGGCGGGCGACAACACGTTCTCGACCGAGAGGCGTGCGATGGACGCTGTGCGAAGACGCGTCGACATCGAGATCCCGCGGCCGACGCTCGTAGAGGATGGCCTGCCGGAGTTCCCCCAGGGTGTCATGGTCTACCCGAAGCTCGCGGGGACCTCGCCCACTTCGCCTTCGCGGGCTCTCGCAAGAAGTGCGGCGTCGGTCTTGCGCCAGCTCCACGTAGTGGTCGCCGATCTTGCGGTGCCCAGACGGGTGGTCGATCACGACGGTGTGGCCGCATTGGTGGGCTTGACGAAACCTTGCCTTACCGAGGCGCAGCGGCGCACTGCGGGGCGATGGCAGGCGGAACTTTCGAGTTTTCTTGCCGGGGAACCGCCCCGCTGCTTGATCCATGGGGACTTTTGGCACGCCAACTGGCTCTCGACAGCGGACGGGCGAACCATAACCGGGCTGTTGGATTTCGAACGTTGCGGCATAGGACTTCTCCACGAGGATCTCGCACCGCTCAAGTACCTGGGCGAGAGTTTTCGCTCCACTGCGCTCAATGCCTATTGCGAGGAGACCGCCACGAATCCCGCGTTGCTGCTTGAGGAGACCCGGATGTTCGAAGTGCTGCGCGAGCTGCGCGGGCTCGGCTGGGCGCTCCGGAACCCGGATGCAGGTGAGGTCGACGACGCCATCGAGAAGGTCGCAGGGATCCTCGCGAACTACGCGTAGCCTAGGGGCACCCTCCCAGGAGTGTCAGGCCGGTAGGTGTCCCTGGTGAAGCCTCCTCGCGAAGCCTCTGGCCGAGTCCACGGTGGGTGTCCCCAGCGCAGCCTGTGGGTGTCCCCAGCGCAGCCTGCTCCGTCTTTCCCGACTTCCGCAATACCGTGGAGGAAATGGTGGCGGAGGGCGACAAGGTTGCCGCCCGTCTTACCTACCGGGGGACGCACAGGGGAGAGATCCTCGGGGTTGCGGCGACGGGGCGGCGCGTACGGTATTCCGGCATGGCCTTGTTCTCGTTTCAGGCCGGACGGATCCGCGACGCGTGGGTGCTCGGCGACCGGCTGGAACTGCTGCAGGCGCTGGGTGGATAGCCGCCGGCCGGGCGCGGCCCGGCGTCGTGCCGCGCGCACTAACTTCGGACATGGAATACAGCCTCAAGATGCCACGAGAGGCTCCGCCAGGGGGCTTCGCCAGGGACACCGGGGCTTCGCCAGGGAGACCCACTCCGCAGGGAATCCGGGTGGGTGTCCCCTGCGGCGCCACTGGTGTCCACTGACCCAGCCATTGCGGCGCGACAGAGAGTGCTCGAAGACTGGAGTGACGAGGCACTGTACTGGCACATGATGGCGATCCGCTGGAACCCGGCCAACGAGCACAGAACGATCAGACAGAATTCGCGCTTCGTGCCGGCGCCGGTCCGACTGTTGCGAAGCCACTACTGCGTCGGCTGGTCGGGAGACAGACGCGGGCGCAGGGGTTGGGACGTCTACCCTATGACGTGCTCATGACCGAGTTCGGGAACCGACTCGACGACCTGGTGTCGCTGCTCGGGGACAGGACCTTCTTCTTCTCCGAGCAGCCGAGGGGGCTCAGCGAGGGACACCCACTCCGCAGAAGGATCCGAGTGGGTGTCCCCTCGGAGCCCGTCCCCTCGGAGCCCGGCCTTGACCGTCTTCCGCTCGATCTCCGCCTACACCTCGGCCTCGCGCTGCGTGCCCCGCCTCGTTCCTGCTCCGTCCCCGCGTTGTGCGCCGATCCGAACATGGGTATCGAGTCGCCCTGCACCCCGCTACGGATTGCAGCCGCTTGTCGCAGGGAAGTCCGAATGAAAGTTACGGTGCGCGTAGACGTGGAACGGCACGTGAGGGACGAGGCTGTGAAGCAGCTCGCGGAGCAGGGCCTTACCATCGACGAAACAATGCGCATCGTCCTGGAGCAGGCGGCGGCGGGCTGCGGGCCGGACTTTGGGGCACTCGTGCCCAACCGGACGACGGCGGCCGCCATCGAGGCGGCGCGCCGCGGCGAGGTCGTGCAGCTCGGCACGCCGGCGGAAGCGCTCGCCGAACTCAACCGCGACGACTGAGGACCCAGGGCCGCGGGACCCCCGGACGGAAGCGGCGGATCCTCCGACGCCCGGGTGAAGCCTCTGGCCGAGCGCCAGGCGTCCAGGTTTGCCTGCGGCTGCAAACGGTCCCCGAATGCTACTTCGGCCTCCTGAACGGAACGACGTTCCCCATCGTTCCGTCCCGATCCGTCTTCGCGCGCGAGACTGCCGCCGGCCCTTCCCCGGTCTGGCTCTTCTGCGTGATCTTGAGCTCGTACTCGGTGTCGGGCTCCAGACCCGAGAACTGCACGCTGTTGAGCGGCGTCTGGAACGCCGGGCTCCAGGACATCTCTCCGAGCTTGCGAATGCGCACCGCGGTCAACGCTCCCGGCTTCCACCGACAGTCGACCCGGAGCCCTTCGTCGTTTCCGCCCCCAGCGCCCCCGCGAATGCTACGCGCGAGGTCCGGCGGAATCGGCACGGAGACCATGAGTTCCTCGCCGTCCCAATCGACCCGCGGACCGTTCTGCCGAGGACCGGGCTTCTTCGCCATCCTGTCACCTCCTCCTGCTTGCGCCGATCGTGCCCAGGACACGACGCCGAATGCGACCTGCCGGCAGTCTAGTCCCCACGGTGCCCCAGATCCCACCCGCTCCGGGGCATGGACGCCCCTCTGGTCGCGCTCGCCATGTGGAGTACGGGTCCCTGGGCTCGGCCAGGCACACCCACTCCGCAGGAGGATCCGAGGTGGGTGTCCCCTGCGTACCAGCGGAGCCCCCCCTCGTGCACCCCGCCTCACCGGGCCTCGCACGTCGCGGGGCGCAACTTGGGGAGCCGCCGAAGGGGCCGTTCGACAGTCGCCGGTCGTTGACCGGATTGTGAACCACGGTCTACCGTTGCGACGATGGTCGACCTGATCGAGAGCACCACCTTCCGGCGCTCCTGCCGCTCCTGCCGCTCTGAGCGTCCGTAGCCGCCTCGTGCTTGCCAATAACGGGCTCGACGGATGTGTGCACGATGCACGAGCGCCGCGGAGAGTCGGAGCGCCAAGGCCTGTAGCGTGATCGATCCTGCCCGTACAGTGGCGATGCCGACGAGACTGGTCTATTCTAAAGACTAGTCCCGTATTCAGGTCAAAACATGTCAAGGACGATCCGGATCACAGCGTACGAATGCAAGACCAAGCAGGCGGAAGTATTCCGACGAGCGGCCGCTGGCGAGACGATCATTGTCACGAAAAATGGTGTGCCTCAGGTGGAGATCCGCAAGGCGCCAGCCGATGATCAGCGCATCGCCGGCGCCGTCCACGCCCTCGCCGCGCTGCAGCGAAACCAGTTGGCGGCGGGAGCGGGCGGCAGCGCGGCGGAACTGCGCCGGATGCAACAGCAAGGGCGCGATTAGTGGCCGCGGAAATCATCGTGCTGGACAACAGCATCAACACCCGCCTGCTCTGGCCAGACTCCGAGAGTCCGGAAAACAACGAGCATGCGCTGAAGGTGATTCGCCAAGCGGCCAATGGCAGCTTCTTCCGCGTGCCGACGATCTGGCACTACGAGGCGGCGCATGTAGCCGCAACGCTTGTACGAAACGGCCAAGTCTCGCAAGCGAGCGCGATGCGCTATTTCGAGCAAGTCGCGATGCTGCCAATCGTGACCGATACCACAAGCCATGCGAATGCCGCCTCGGCAACTTTCGCGTTGAGCATCCAGTACGGTCTTTCCGTTTACGATGCCGCCTATCTCGAACTCGTACTGCGTGTAGGCGGCTCGTTGGCCACCAACGACCAGCGGTTGCGGGCTGCCACCCGCCAAGCCGGTGCGCCGTTGTTCGAGTGACCGTCGTCGAATTGGCCTCCATACGCCCGCGGCATCTGAACACGTGGACGACATCCGGCGCTCACACCGTCGGTTGCCGTGCGGTTCCTCCGGCCGTCGCCGGCGCAGGCTCGGCCAGGGACACGCACGCCCCGTCCCGGACGCCCGCACATCGGGGAGAGCACGGCATCAACGCCCCATCTCACCCACCCGACCGCCTCCCGACCGAACCCAGCCACATGAGTGTGATTGGCCAGCGTGCCGCCGCTGCGCACGAGCACCTGCACGCTGATGTCCTCGCCGAGCAGCTCGCACGACATGCCGCCGACGAAGTCCGCATCGGTCGCGCCGATCGTCTCGGCCAGTTGTATCGCCGTCACCGTGCGCACCGCGTGCATACCGACGGGTTCGGCGAGTCGGCCGAAGAAGTGCGCGCCGCCGACGCTGTCGCACGCCAGGTACACGCGACAGGGCGCCGTGGCGTCGCAGCGGATGCGCACGTGGCTCCGGTGCGGATGCGACGGGGGCGGTATGGCGTAAGGCGAGCAATGCCGTGTCCGCGTTCAGATACTGCAGCTCGGCCAGATCCCGGGCGGGTTCCGGGGACCGGTTGGTCTGCTTGTGGAAGTCCACCGCGAAGGTCGTCGTGACGGACCCGGAGCGCAGGGGATCCACGCCGGCCGGAAAGTAGAGCACGTCGTAGTGGCCGTCGAGGACGTCCTCCAGCGGCACCTCGAAGCTCGCGCTCTTGGTGCCGAGTGCGAAGGCCTCGTCCGCGTCGTCCTCCCCGTCCCGGTCCAGATCGAACACCAGCACGTCGTCGGGACGGAACGCGCCGGCCGCGCTCGCCACGGTCAGGAACTGCGGCTCGCGGGGGCGTCGCGAACAGCAGCACCTCGCGCGCCTCCGGGTCGATGGTGCCGACCTCGGCGGGCGACCGCCGCATCACGGCGAGCCCCCAGTCCTGCGGCCCCGGCTTCCCGATCAGGAGCCGCATGCCCGGGTCGGGATCCGGCGCGCCGTCGGCGTCTGCCCCGTCGGGCACGGTCTGGTCCCGTACCGGGTACTCGGGAAAGCCCTCGCGGCCCGAGACGAGGGGCACCACTTCAACCTGCACGCCCACCCCCGGGCTCGCAGGGTCGGTCATGGCGCCCAGGCTGCGCGTCAGCGGCGGTGGCGTGGGTACGAGCACCGGCGGCCCGTCCGCGCCGCGCAGACCGCCGCCTCGCGTCAGCTCGACCTCGAAGCTCACCTCGGTCTCCCCCGCGGAGCCTGCCGTCCTGCCACTCACGCGCAGGCGTCCGCGGTCACTCTCGGCCACGTTGCCGAGCGAGAGGTTGCTCGCGCGCGTCCGCTCGGCGAACACGGCGCCCTGCAGCGTGAACGTGACGCGGGCCGAACTGCCCTCGGCGAGGTCGTCGCCGGACTGTCCGCCCCGGTCCGGGACCTGCAGCAGCACCCTGGGCGGATGGCCGAGTCCGGCGTGGTCCGCGTCCCGCCCATACCCGAGCTCGACGGCGTCCGCGCCGGGGCCGAACAGTTCCGCCGCGTAGCGCGGCCGGTCCACCACGCACACCTGCAGCTCGGCGGCCGCGCGGCCCGGTACCGTCTCGCTCGCCGATCGCCGCGTCCGCCGGCTTGCCGAGCGCGGCCGCGATGCGCGCACGGAGCGCCGCATCCGGGATCGCTACCGGCGGGCCGCCGGCCGCCGCCGCAGGTACCTGCAAGGCCCGACTGGAAACCCGCACCGGGAACGTCCCCGACGCGGCACGCCGCTGCAGCCCCGGCACCGCGTACGCGTGGACCGTCGTCTGCCGCTCGTCCACCACCCACAGCACGCGACCGTCCGACCAAAGGCCCATCGGCTTGCGGGCTGCCCGCTCCCGAGATGTCCACCGCGCGCGCCGACTGCCAGGCGCCGTCCGACAGGCGGTAGCCGTGCACCTTGCCGACCCAGGAGTCCGATACCAGCACGGTCGCGCCATCCGACCACAGCCCGGTGGGGCTGGCCCCCGCACCCAGCGCGATGTCCCGCTCCGGCAGACGCTCGCCCCAGGCCGCCGCGTAAGCGCGCGGCACCGCCACCCGGCAGGTGCGCGTCGTGATGCCGTCCTCGGCCGTCACGGGCCCCGTGACGGCCAGGCGAGCGCGAGCCCGACGGCGGCGTCCGCCTGGGGCGACGCCTGGCGACGCTGCTGTCGCCGACAGAGGCCAAGAACGCACAGCGCGCCTGGCTCGAGGGCTGCGTCCGGGCGGCCGCACAGGCCAGCCGCCTCGACTGGGACCGATGGCGCTGCGACGCGGTCGCCAAAAGCGTAGGGACACCCACTCCCGGGTGGGTGTCCCCTGCGGAGCCCCTGCGGAGCCCCTGCGGAGCCAGTGCTGGCGGTGGTAGCCGTCGCGATCTTGGCGGTGGCTCGGCCAAGCGTGCTCGTGGCAGTGCCAGCAGTCCTGGTTTCGATCCCGGTAGCCTTGGTAATCGCCGAACCCGCGGAGAGAGCTAGGCGAGTGAGGCCGCCCCGCGCAGCCATCCCACACTCGCACGATTCTCCGGCATCCAGGCGATCAACCCCGCTCGCCGACGACGCCTCGGCATAGTCCATCCCCCAACTCCGGCCAGAACGGCCGCGTGACGAAATTGCCGACCCTCCTGCCCTGCCCCGGCAATCCCACCCCACTTCCCATTAAACTGAAGCTACCGCCGACCGCTCCACACCAGAAACACCATGCGCATTCCCATTCTCCTTGCAGCCACGACCCTCGCCCTTCCCGCCGCCGCCGCCCCCTCCTACGCCCCGGACGCCAACCCCGCCCATGCCAGCCTCGTCTTCTGGGGCGACACGCACCTGCACACGAAGCTCTCGACCGATGCGAACTCGCGCGGCAACAGGAGCATGAGTCCGGAGGACGCATACGTGGTGGCGCGTGGCGGGACCGTGATCGCCCACAACGGCATGGAGGCACGGCTGCGCCGTCCGCTCGACTTCCTGGTGATTGCCGACCACGCCGAGAACCTCGGCGTCGCCGCGGGTCTGCAGGCAGCGGATCCCCTGTTGCTCGCGACCGAGACCGGCCAGCGGCTCTACCGGGAGCTGCAGGACCTGCTCGCGGGTGGTCCGACATCCGAGGCCCTCACCGAGTTCATCGTCGGCATTACCCGGGCCGAGGCGCGCATTCGCGACGAGACGTTCAGGCAGTCCATCTGGAACCGGGTCACCGCCGCGGCCGACCGGTACAACGAACCCGGCCGGTTCACCGCGTTCATCGGCTACGAGTGGACCTCCCGCTTCGAGGACGGCACGCGCCATCGCGTCGTGATCTTCAAGGACGGCGCGCGCAGGGTGGATCGGGTCCTGCCGTTCTCCGCCACGGACAGTCCCGACCCGGAGAACCTGTGGCGCTTTCTCAATCGCTACGAGGAGCTGACGGGGGGCGAGGTCCTCTCGCTCACCCACAATCCGAATCTCAGCAATGGCCGGGAGTTTGCGCTGACCGACGGCGCGGGCGAACCGTTCAGCCCCGCGCACATGCGCATGCGCATCCGCTGGGAACCACTGCTCGAAGTCACCCAGATCAAGGGGGACAGCGAGACCAACTCCATCCTGTCGCCGACCGACGAGTTCGCCGACTACGAGAACTGGGAGAGCTGGGCGGTCATCGACGGCTGGCCGTCCCCGCAGGTGGAGAACCGGGTGGACGATCCCGATGGCGCGGTTCGCGCACGGCCCGCGCAGGCACTGCAGTACGAGTACGCCCGCTCCGCCCTGAAGCTCGGCCTCGACCAGCAGGCCACGAACGGCGTCAACCCGTTCAAGTTCGGGCTGATCGGCAGCAGCGATGCACACAGCACCCTGCCGGCAGTTGCGGAGGACAACTTCTGGGGCAAGCACGCGATCGTCGAGCCGAGCGCGGAGCGCATCACGCATCCCCGCTACCGCTGGCGCATGGCAGCATCGGGATACGCCGCCGTCTGGGCACGGCAGAACACCCGGCAGGCACTGTTCGCCGCCATGAAGCGCAAGGAAACGTACGCCACGACCGGCCCGCGCATGGTCGTGCGCTTCTTCGGCGGCTGGGACTTCGAGACCGACGACGCCTTCCGGGCCAACCTGGCGGAGTCCGGCTACCGCAAGGGCGTCCCGATGGGCGGAGACCTGTCGGGGGCACCGGCCGGCGAGGCGCCGGCCTTCCTGGTCGGTGCGACGAAGGACCCGCTCGGCGCAAACCTCGACCGCGTGCAGATCGTCAAGGGCTGGCGCGACGGGGACGGCGGGCTGCACGAACGGGTCTTCGACGTGGCGCTCTCCGACGGTCGGAACATCCGCGAGGACGGCATGGTCGCCCCGGTCGGTTCCACGGTCGACGTCGCAAGCGCGTCGTACACCAACACCATCGGCGACACCGACCTGGCAGTGGTGTGGCGGGACCCGGACTTCGACCCGGAAGCGCACGCGTTCTATTACGTCCGCGTCCTGGAGATCCCGACGCCCCGGTGGCCTGCCTACGACGCCCGCTTCTTCGACCTGAAGGACCTTCCGGAGGACGTGCCGATGGTCACGCAGGAGCGCGCGTACACTTCGCCGATCTGGTATACACCGTAGCCAACGCGAACTGTTCGGCGAGCCCGGCGCGACGGCAGCGCCTTACCGCGATCATCGCAATTCACGGCAGCTTGAGCGCCAGAGTCGCGAAGTACGTCGGGCAGTAGCGGTTGATGCTCGGCGCGCGCTCGTCTTCACGCCGACTCTCGTAGAAGTCCGCGATGACAAATCCGGCCCTGGTCTGGCCGCCGATGAGATTCTCGAGCGTATGGCTGCCGCAGAAAACCATGTTCCGATCGAGCGCGGCCTGGAGCGCGTGCTCATCGAGGGCGTTCTCTTCGACGAACGGCAACGCATACCTGACGAGCAGTCCCACGTCGTCCACCCCCTCGTTCTCTTCAAACAGGAAGTTGAGAGGATTGATGGACCCCATCATCAGCCGCCCGTCCGGTTTGAGTACTCGGTAGCACTCTCGCCAGACACCGTGCACATCGTCGACATAGACGACCGATACGGGATTGAACACGACGTCGAACGCCGCGTCCGGAAACATCGAGAGATCGGTCATGGATCCTTGCACGCAATCCATGTCCAGCCCGTGCTCATCACGTACGGCTTGATCGCGTGCAACCTGCCCATCCGAGATGTCGATGGAGACTACAGAAGCGCCGGCGGCGCTCAGAACGGGCGCTTGCTGTCCGCCACCGGCCGCAAGGCAAAGCACCTCGGCGCCTCCAATCTTCCGAAACCAATGTTTCGGTACGGATCTCGGACCTGCGAGTGTGACCGTCCAATCCCCGCGCCGCGCCCTCTCGATCACGCCAGCCTCCACCGGGCGCACCCAGGGACAACTCGCCGAAGACGCGCTGTTCCATCCCTTTCTGTTTATTGCTTTATTCGGCGGACTCATCGGGACGTACATGCCGGGGCCCGTCTCGGGTCCCGCGCGGGCGGCGCTGTCCGTGATGATGCTGTTGCCGGGGTCGGGCAGGCCCTGCGACGTGGACGATCCCATGTCGTGCGGTTTCGCCGATACCGATGGGCGCCTCGAGGTGGGTTGCGACGCGTTCGCCGGGGACAGTCCGGACCGCGCGGTGCTGTTCGCCTTCGGGCAGTCGAACAGTGCCAACGCCGCGCAGGACCGCTACGTGCCGGTCCACGACGTCGTCAACCTCAATCCTCACGACGGCAGGTGCTACCGGGCCGAGGATCCCCTGCTCGGTCCGGACGGAGTGGGCGGCTCGGTCTGGGGACGCGTCGCCGATGGGCTGGTCCAGGCAGGACTCTATCGGCAGGTGATGATCGTGCCGATCGGCATCGGCGGCACGAAACTCGCCCGGTGGGTGCCCGGAGCGGACCTCCACACGCGGGTCGAGAAGACCGCCGAGATGCTGGCACACCTCGGTATTCGGCCCACGCACGTGCTCTGGCACCAGGGTGAATCCGACGTGTTCCTGAATACCGCAACGGAAGAGTACGTCGCGCAGTTCGGCGCGCTGGCCGCGTCGCTGCCGGGTCTCGGCATCGATGCGCCGGTCTGGCCGGCCGTGGCGACACGCTGCAATATCCGGAACGGGGAGCGCATGGCCGAGAGCTCGGAACGCATACGGCTCGCCCAGCAGAGTCTCCCCGAGCGCCTCCCGAACGTCCGTCCGGGCGCGGACACCGACGCGATCGCCGGCCCACTGTTCCGCCCCGACCGCTGCCACTTCACGCACAAGGGCATCGACGCGCATGCCAGACTGTGGGTGGAGGCGCTGCGGGAGACGTAGACAAAGCCCGCGACCAGAGGATGCGAAAGGACATGAAGAAGCTGCTTGTGATCGGCGCCGGGCTTGGCGGTCTGGCCGGGGCGCATTGGGCCCGCAAGGCCGGGCACGATGTCGAGATCGTCGAGGCGAGCGATCGCCCCGGCGGCAGGGCCCGCCATATCGAGCACGACGGCCGCCGCGCCGCCGTCGGGGCGCAGTACTTCCACAACAGCTACAGCCACGCCCGCGAGCTGATCGAGGCCGTGGGTCTCGCGGACCAGCGCTACCGGATTTCCAAGGCCATCACCGTGATACGGCCCGAGGGACCCTTCGAACTCACGAGCAAACTCGGCGTGCGACACCTGCTGGGGCTGGGTGGCCGGGCAAGCGCGGCCTATTTCGGCGCCCGCTACGCCGCCCGCGGGGCAAGCTTTCCCGTCCACGACTACAGCGCGGACATCCCCGGCCTCGACAACCGCCTCCTTTCTGACGTGACCGCGAACCTGGACGAGCGTTTCTACCGTTACGTGATCCTGCCGGCGGGTTACGGCTTCTGTCAGACGCTCCCCACCCACACCTCGTTGTTGCACGGCATTCGTCTGATGCACATGTCCCAATCCTCCGAGTTCGCGCTCCCGGGCGGCACCGTCGCACTGGCCGAGGCGCTTGCCCAACGGCTGCCGGTCGAGTACGAGACGCCGGCGAAGCACCTCATCGTCGAACACGGACGCGTCGCCGGCGCCCTCCTCGAAGACGGAACGGTACGCCGTGCCGACCATGTGCTGGTGGCCGTCCCTGGCCGCGCGGCGAGCACCCTCATGCCGGACGAGCTTGCCGAGCTTCGCCGGCACCTGGCGGACGCCCCGTTCGTGCCGATCGTCGTGCCGACATTCTTCCTGGACCGGCCCCACGAGAGCGAAGTGCCGGCCTACTGGGACCCTGACGAAGAGCGCAGCTTCGGCATGGCGATCCGCCAGCAGGAGCCCGCGCCGGGCGGCAGGGCGATCTTCATCCTGCTGTCGGCCTATCCCAGGACGCTGGAGCTCATCGGGCAGCCCGACGACACGCTGCTCAAGCTGGGTATCGAACAGCTACAGCGTGTCG
The DNA here is from genome assembly GCA_965206615.1 of Candidatus Azotimanducaceae bacterium. GTDB lineage: Bacteria > Pseudomonadota > Gammaproteobacteria > Pseudomonadales > Azotimanducaceae > VXNE01. Next base: position 2,858,706 of record CBDBKI010000005.1, on the reverse strand, counting down.
TTCCCGGCTTCCAGCCCCACTGGGTCACCCACGCCGAGATCGCGCGACATCCCTGGGGTGTCGGACGCTTCCCGCCGGGCCAGTACCGGCGCAACTGGGAGCTCAAGTGTCTCGTCGAGCGACAGCCGGGCCTCTCGCTGGCGGATGTGTGCGGTACCCACATCGAGGCCACCCTGCGCATGGCCCGCGCCGGCGTCGAGCGCGAATGAAGCCAACGCGTCGGTCTGCATCCGCTGAAGGGCGACATGGCGGGCCTGTGGAGCATCCGCGTGTCGGGCAACTGGCGCTGGAGCGCATCGGTTGGAGCAACGCGAGTTTCTGGATGCGGTTGCAGGCGGCTTACGAACTGGCGCAGGAGCGTCGTCGGCAAGCGGCTTGAGCGGAGGACCGCATGGCGCAGGGGGCACTGGGACACCCACCCCACGCCGTCGACCCGAGACACCGCCAAGCCCCAACGAACTCCTGGCCCCACGCGCCAACCACCAAACCACGGCTGGCGCCTGGATGTTCAAGGCCGTGGGCAACGATGCGCCCCGTCAAGGCGACCAGGCGAAGGGGGCGTGGGCGGCACATGCCGTCAAGATCGCGGAAGGGCGGTGCCCTGCCCCGGCTGGATTGCCGCAAGAACGCTCCAGTCCCCCGTCGCCTGCCCCGCCCCTACTCCGGCCTCTCCAACGTGCAGTGCTCCCTCTCGAGCAAGCGCTCCAGGTACGCCTGCAAGTGCGCGAAGTCTCCCAGCAGACCGTCTGAGCGGCCCCAGCTAACGGTGTAGCCGACGATGATGTCCGTGAGACCGTGAAGCGGTCCTCGACGAGGTAATCGGCCTCGGCAAGCGCGGCATCGAGCACCGCCGCGCTGCGCACGAACATCCTGCTGTTCTGCTCGGCGATCTGCGGCACCTGCTGGTCCTTGGGAATCTGGAAGTCGTAGGTGTGCAGTTCCGTGCTCCAGAGCCAGCACTCCATCTCCGTCAGCGCGAAGGACACCCACTGGTCGTGCAGCGCGCGGGACCAGGAGCCGGGCTTGGCGATCAGGTTCCGTTCGGGCACGAGGTCCGCGATGGCGGTGCAGATCGCGGCGGATTCGAACAGCGGCCGACCGTCGATGACGGCGGCCGGGACCTTGCCGAGGGGGTGCACGGTGCGCACGGCTGCGCTGCCGATGATCTCGCGGGCGTTGCCGAGGGACTCGTATTCGAGCCCTGCCTCGCCGAGCGTCCAGCGACACCGCGCGGATCGGGTGGGGGCGTGTTCGTAGAGCCGGATCGTGGGCATGGTATCGCTCGCTGCGGTCCGTCCTTCGCTCGTCCTCACTCCGCCGCCTGCGCCCGCCCGCGCTGTTGAATGGCCTGCCGCCGGGCGGCGACCACCTCCGGCTCCGGGCTCGGATGCCGCCGCGCGATCTCGGTCTCGAACGTCATCGCATCGCCCAACGCCAGGTCGAACCCGCGGTCGATCTGGCGCTTGTACTCGAACAGCGTCTCCGGCACGCAGGAGAGCATGTCCCGGGCAAGCGCCTCGCAGATCGGCAGCAGGTCGGCGCGCGGCACGATGCGATTCACCAGGCCCCACTCCAGGGCGCGCTGCGCGGACAGGTAGTTGCCCGTCAGCGAGAGCTCCTTGGCGCGGTTCGGTCCGACGACGCGCGACAGCCGCTGCGACAGCCCCCAGCCGGCCAGTAGCCCGACACGGGCGTGCGTGTCCGCGAACCGCGTCTGGGGGGTCGCGATGAGGATGTCGCAGGACAGCGCGATCTCGAAACCGCCGGTCACCGCCAGTCCGTTGATGGCGCCGATCACCGGTTGCCGGAGCTGGCGCATCATCTGCGGCGGGTCCGGCGCGTCGTCGCGGTCGCCGGAACCTTCGGCCGGACCTTCGCCACCCATCTCCTTGAGGTCGAGGCCGGCGCAGAACGCCCGGCCGGCGCCGGTCAGAATGACGACGCCGATCTCCTCGTCGGTGCGCAGGGCGGCAAGTTCCGCGGCCAAGGCACGGCGCAACTCGAGGGAGAGCGCGTTCATCTGCTCGGGGCGGTTCAGGGTCAGCGTCGCGATGCCGTCCTGCTTCTCGACGACGAGCACGGATGCGGTCATGCCAGCGATCTCCAAACGGGAACGGCCCGCATCTTATCAGCGTGCGGCAGACAGATTCCCCCGACGCACACGTCCGCAGGAGCGTCGAACGGCAGGGGCACGGGAGTCCGCGGCCATACCCGGCACGAGACACCGTTGCGGACGCCTCCCCAGTAACCGAACATACGCGCTCCTCAGGCTCCGAACCCACACCGTATGGGCGACGAAATCGCGCAACGCCACTTCAACGCCGAGGACTTCACCAACTTCCGGCGCAGCCTCGACCGGGAGACGGCCGAGGTCGAACGGCTGTTCACCGACGGCGGCTTCAGCGAGCGCGGCGACATCGCGGGCTTCGAACTCGAGGCTTGGCTGGTGGACGCCGACGGCAACCCGGCCGCGCAGAACGACCGCTTCCTGGCGCAACTCGACAACCCGCTCGTAGTACCGGAGCTGGCGACCTTCAACGTCGAACTGAACGGCAGTCCCTGCGCCATGACCGGACGGGTGTTCACGCGCCTGCACGACGAACTGGCCGCCACCTGGCGTGCTTGCCAGGACACGGCGCGCGCCCTCGACCTGCGTCTCGCCACGATCGGCATCCTGCCGACGATCGCGCCCGGTTTGCTGAACTCGGACCACATGTCTGACATGGTCCGCTACCAGGCGCTGAACGACCGGGTCCTGGCGCTGCGGGACGGGGCGCCCTTCGAGGTCGCCATCGACGGCGCCGATCGCTTGAGGATGTCCCACGACGACGTCATGCTCGAAGCGGCGGCGACATCGTTCCAGATTCACCTGCAGTGCAAACCGCATGCCGCCGTGCAGACATACAACGCCGCGGTCGCGGCCTCCGCACCCATGGTCGCCCTGTCCGCCAACTCGCCGTTCCTGTTCGGGCAGTCGCTGTGGGCGGAAACGCGTATTCCGCTCTTCGAACAGGCGGTGTCCCTCGGCCCGCGAGACCCGGAGCGGGTCGGCTTCGGCAGCGGCTACGCCGAGGATTCGCTGTTCGAGGCGTTTCGCGAGAATCGCGAGCTGCATGCCATCCTGTTGCCGTACGTGCAGCACGCGCCGCCGAGCAACTTTGCCCACGTGCGATTCCAGAACGGTACCGTCTGGCGCTGGAACCGGCCGCTGCTCGGCTTCGACTTCGACGGCGTGCCGCACCTGCGCATCGAGCACCGCGTGGTGCCGGCGGGCCCGACCATCGACGACTGCATCGCCAATACCGCCGTGTTCATGGGCGCGGTGCGGGCGCTTGTGGACGATGAGACGCCCATCGAGTCCGAACTCGACTTCGCCGTCGCCCGACAGAACTTCTACGCCGCTGCCCGCATGGGGCTCGACGCCGAGTTCACCTGGCGCAACGGCCGCCGTTGCGGCGCACGCGAGTTGCTGCTCGAGGAGATCTTGCCGGCAGCCGCCGAAGCGTTGTGCGGGCTCGACATTCCCGCCACCGAGGTGGAGCGGTATCTCGGGATCGCCACGCGGCGCGTGGAGCGGAATGCCAACGGCGCCGCCTGGCAACGGCGCTGGGTGCAACGGTACGGACCGGACTTCAATGCGCTGACGCTCGCCTATCTCGACGCGCAGGACTCCGGTCAGCCGGTGCACGAGTGGACCGTCTGAGCCCGTGCGCCTGACGATTCGCCACGCGCTACCGGAGGGTCTGCTGGACTGTCCCGCGCCCGGGCTGCTCGACGCGCTCGGCGGTCCGACGCTGTTCGACCTGAGCCGGGGTCTGCCCGATCCCCTGTTCGTCACGGTGCTCCAGCACGGTAACGAGACCTCCGGGTGGGACGCGATACGGGCGTTCCTGCACGGCAGCAGCACGCCGCCGGTACTGCTGTACGTCGCCAACGTGGCGGCGGCGAGCGCGGGTCGCCGCACGCTGCCGGACCAACGGGATTTCAACCGGGCCTGGAACGGTGGGGACATGCCCGAAGCGCGCCTCGCCGGACAGGTGACCGAATGCGCGATGCAAGCGCAGCCGCGGCTCGCCGTGGACATCCACAACAACACCGGCACGAATCCCCACTACAGTGTGCTGACGGACCTCGGCGCCCCGTGTCTCGGCGCCGCCCTCGCCTTTTCGCGCCTCGCGCTGGTGGCCCAGCACCGCGACGGAATCCAGACCGAGCGGTTTGCGAAGTTCTGTCCGGCGATCACCATCGAGGCCGGCGTCGTGGGCGAGCCGGCCAGCGCTGCGCGCGCGGCCGACTACCTGACGCGGGCCGTGCGCTGGCGCGAGGCGCCCGAGGCGTCGTTGAGCGATCTCACCGTGTACCGGAACCAGATCCGTATCGTCATTGAGGAGGCGCACGCCGACTTCGCCTCCCCGGCTGCGCTGGTGCTGCGCGCAGACCTCGAGCAGTACAACTTCGCGTGCCTGGAGGCGGGGAATCTCTTCGCACGCCGGGACGGATCCGTGACGGGCACGGGGCTCAGGGCGGTGGACGTGACCGGTGCGGATCTCACGGACTTCTACTTCGAGATCGACGGCGCCGAGATCCGCCTGCGGCAACCCGTGTATCTGTCGATGTATACGCGGGACATCGAAGTCGCCCGCGAGGACTGCCTGTGCTACTTCATGTCGCCACTGCCACAACCATGACCGACACGCGCCGAACCTTCACGCTCGACAGCCCGTTTCACATGGCGCACGGCACGCTGCCGGCCGTCACGCTCGCGTTCGAGACATGGGGCGAGCTCGCTCCCGGGCGGGACAACGCCGTACTGATCTTCACCGGGCTGTCGCCGTCGGCGCATGTCGCCTCGTCCCCGGGAGACCCGTCGACCGGCTGGTGGGAAGACATGGTCGGGCCCGACAAGCCCATCGATACCAACCGCTACTTCGTGATCTGCGTCAACTCGCTCGGCAGCTGCTTCGGCTCGACCGGCCCCGCATCGGTCAATCCGGCCACCGGCGTCCCCTACCGTCTCGACTTCCCGGTGCTCTGCCTCGAGGACATCGCCAACGCGGGGCAGGCCGTCGTGGAGTCGCTCGGCATCGAGCGCCTGCACGCCGTCGTCGGGGCTTCGATGGGGGGCATGACGGCGCTCGCCTTCGCCATGCTGCATCCCGCGGCTGCCGCGAACCTGGTCTCCATTTCCTCCGCGGCCCGCGGCCTGCCCTTCGCCATCGCGGTGCGGTCGCTGCAACGCGAGATGATCCGTTCGGACCCGGCCTGGCGCGGTGGCATGTACGCACCCGAGACGCCCCCGTCGCAAGGCATGCGCCTCGCCCGCAAGCTCGGCATGATCTCGTATCGCTCCGCGGTGGAGTGGGCGGCACGCTTCGGACGCGAGCGCGCCACGGACGACCTTGCCGGCGAGCCCTTCGGCATCGACTTCGAGGTGGAGTCATACCTCGCCGCCCACGCGGCGAAGTTCGTCGGTACGTTCGATGCGAACTGCTACCTGTACCTGTCGCGGGCCATGGACCTGTTCGACGTCTGCGACCATGGCGGCAGCCTGGCGGCGGGACTCGCGCGCGTGCAGGTCGAGCGCGCCCTCGTCATCGGGGTGGAGACGGACATCCTGTTTCCGCTCGGCCAGCAGGAAGAACTGGCGGAGGGACTGCGGGCGACCGTGGACGACGTGACGTTTCGCCGGCTGGCCTCGATCCAGGGACACGACTCCTTTCTCGTCGACATGGATCGCTTTCGGCCCGCGATCGCGGACTTCTTCCGGTAGCCGGCGGCGTCCGGCGCTCCGGGTCGGCAGCGTCAGTCCGAGCGCGCCAGCCAGCCCTGCAGGTCCTCCGTCAACCGCTCGGCATCGACGAACCCGCCGGCGAACAGCTGAAAGGACATCCCGTCCCGGCTCACCAGCACGCTCGGCAGCGCGTTCGTGCCGTACTGTCGAGCGGTCTCGAACCCCCAGCGCGTGCGTTCGCGCACGCCCGGGGAGTCCATGAGGGCGCGCAGGCGCTCGCCCGGCACGTCAAATTCCTCGCCGGTGGCCAGCAGGGTGTCGAGGTCGTTGACGTTGACGCCCTCGGCGAAGAAGCGTTGCTGCAGCCGATGCGTGTAGCCGAACGGCGGAGCGCCGGACGCGTCGCGCAGGGCTTCTGCGGCGAGACACGGGAGCAGGCTGTTGTAGACGGTGCCGGCGGGCAGGTCGTGGGAGAAAGACTGGCCGGTGACGGTGGTCACCTCGGCCCACAGGAGGTCCAGGCGCTTCCTGCCATAGGCTCCGACGGGCTTGGTGCTGTGCACGTTGATGCCGCCGAGGACAATGTCGAAAACCGCGCGGTCGGCGAGCTCCTGCATGGCGGCCTCGAAATGCGGCGTCGTACCCCAGCACCAGGAGCACATCGGGTCGGTCACGAAGCGTACTGTGGCCGTCATGCGCTCGCTTCCGCTTCCACGGCGGAGGGACCGTCCGCCAACACCTCCCCAATGACGGCACTGTCCGGGTACCCGCCCTCACGGAGCGCTGCGATACAGGCTTCGGCATCGGCGGCGGGCACGCCGGCGAGGAGTCCGCCGGCCGTCTGCGGGTCGGCCAGCAGCCGGAACCGCGCATCCGCGCGGGAGAAGCCCGTGGTTTCGAAGTCGTCCAGGGCCTGTTCGTTGTTCGGCTGCAGGCTGCTCTGCATCCCCGAGCCCATCAGTTCCACCGCGGAGCCCAGCATCGGAACGGCACCGAGGTGCAGCCGGACGCCCACTCCCGCCGCCCGCGTCATCTCACCGAGGTGTCCCGCGAGTCCGAACCCGGTGACGTCGGTACAGGCGGTAGCGCCGGCATCGGCCAGGATCCGCGCCGCTGCCGCGCTCGAGGCGTCCATCAGGTCCAGCACTTCGAGCAGGTCCCGACCGGGCACCCGGGCCTGCATGGCGCCGGCCAGGACCACACCCGTGCCGATCGCCTTGGTCAGCACCAGGCTCTGACCCGGACAGAGTCCTCCCTTCACGAGCGGACGGGCAGGAGCAGCCCCCGTGACCGCGAAGCCGACGGCGAGTTCCGCGCCCTCGGCGGAGTGTCCACCCGCCAATACCACGCCGTGTTCCTGGAAGACCGCGACCGCCCCCGCCATGACCTGGTAGAGATCGTCCTCCATCATTGCATCGGCCATCAAGGGCACAGTGACGAGCGCGAGCGCGTAACGGGGTGCGGCATTCATCGCGAAGAGGTCGTTCAGGGCATGATGCGCGGCGATCCGGCCGAAGCGGTAGGGATCGTCCACCATGGAACGGAAGCCGTCGCAGCTCATGGCGAGCGTTGACGACTCGAGGCGTACGATGGCGGCATCGTCGCCGATGCCCTGCAGCACGTCGGGCGCGTCCGTGTGCGGCAGGCGCCGCAGGACGCGGGCCAGAAGATCGGCGCCGAGCTTGGCTCCGCAGCCGCCGCACCGCGCGGCATCCGGCGCCCCCTCCCGGAGGCCGGGCGCGAGGGTCGGGGTCGGCATCGTCATTTCCGGAAGCTCTTCGAAACGCCGCATGAAGCGTCGGTCGATCCAGTCCTTCCACTGCCACACCCATCTACCGGAGCCGTGCCAGGCTCCGCGGGACGCCACGGCGCGACCGTCTGCCGTCCCGACGAGGGCCAGCGCGCGCCCCTGGGGTCGATAACGGCGCAGCGCGTTGCCGAGCGCGTACCGGCGCAGGTTCTCCGCCAGCACCGGGCCCTGGCGCACGGCGAACACGCCTGATTTCGGTCTCGGCGCATCTCGCATCGCAGCCGCATCTCCCGCCGCGAACACCTCCGCATGGGAGGTGGACTGCAGGGCGGCGTTGACCTCGACGAAGCCACCTGCATCCGTCGCGAGACCGCTGTCGCGGAACGCTCCGGGCGCCTCGACGCCGGTGACCCAGAAGACATGATCGTGCGCCAGCGAACGACCGTCCGCCGTGAACAGGCGGTCGACTTCGACGCGCTCGACGCGGAAGTCGCTCACCACCTCCACATCGCTCTCGGACAGCTTCGCCGCGAGGCGTCGTCGCACGCCGCGCGCGTGCTGCGTCAGCGGTTCGGGGTCCGCGGTGACGAGGACGCAGCGGGCGGTGCGCGGAAAGCGCGCGCGCATGGCGATGGCCAATTCGACGCTGCCGGGGCCTCCCCCGACCAGGACGAGACGCAGTGGGCGTTGCGCCAACTCCTCGCAGATCGCCTGCCACCGGGGCAGGAAGCGGCCAATGGGTTTGACGGGCGTGACGTACGGGACGTCCGGCAGTCCCCCACCGGGCACGCCGCCCGTGTTGATCGACAGGATGTCGTAGCGCAAGGGGGGACGGTCCGCCATGTGCACGCGCCCTGCGGCGAGATCGAAGCCGCTGACTTCGGCGGCGACCAGGCGCGCGTCGGCGAACCGTGCCAGCCGCGCCACATCGATGTGGATGTCCGCCCACTCGTAGGCGCCCGCCACGTGCCCGGGCAGCATCCCGGAATACGGAGTGTGCACCTCGCGGGCGATCACCGTGAGTCGCAGCCCAGGCTCAGGGCGCATGCCGAACCGGCGCAGGACCTGCACGTGGCTGTGACCCGCCCCGACGAGCACGATGTCCTTGACCGCGGGAGCGCGGGTCAGCATGGGTCAGTCCCGCTCCGGGCTGGTGTCGTGTCCCGCTCGCAATCCCAGCCGCGGGCGCCGAGCATCAGCGTCCGCCCGTGCCCGGCCCGCAGGGCCGCAAGGGGCTGCCTGGCTGGAGCGTGTTACTCCCCCGCCGAGGGGGGCTCGGCGGCCGCGCTGGCCGCCTGTCGGGCGCGGGCCTGCGCACGGGTCACGGCCAGATACTCGTCGGCATTCACCTCGCCATCCGCATTGGCGTCACCCTCGACGATGGCCTTCTCGAGTCCTTCCCTCATCGATGGCGGAACTTCGTCCGGATGCACGCTGCCGTTGCCGTCCCGGTCCATGAAACCGACCCACTGCACGGCTTCGGTGTGGTCCGGGTCGTGGATGGGGTGGTCCGAGCTTTCGTCCACCCAACTGAAGACGAAGTCTCCGTACAGCATCTCGTCCTGGGACTGCAGGCCCCACGGGACGTCGCGGTCGGGATCGGGATTGGCCGGGTTCTGCACGGAGTTGTCGTAGACCGTCGTGTGCAGCAGCCGCGTCCCGGCCGGCAGGCGCCTCGGTTCCACGAACTCGTAGCCGCGCTGCCAGTTGAAGTCATAGTTCGGCACCGAGAGGATCAGCTCCCGCTCCCCGTCCGGGTACTGCAGCGCGAAGGTCGAACTTCGGCCCCGGTAGTGCGAGTGCGGCAGCACCTGGTAGAGCACGGCGTCGCGGTGGAACTCGAAGTAGGCCGACTCCCGATGGTCCCTGGCGTGCGCCGGAATCCGGATGACCGGGTTGATGGCCACGCTGTGGCGCAGGAAGTTGGCCGGCGGCTCGTCGTGGAAGTACAGGGCCATGCGCGACCGATCGATCACCTGCTTGCCATATGGCGTGTAGTGCAGCTGGAACAGGAACGCGCCGCCCCGGGGGATGAATACGCCCGTGCCTTCCGGCATGACCTGCGGTCCGGATCCCGGTGCGTAACCGCCGAGGTAGTTGTTCATCAGGCTTTCGTCGGAATACTTCACCTCGCGGCCCGCATCCGTGGTCCCGACGAGGACGTGGTGGACCACTTCGGTGACGCCCGGGCCGATGGCCATGGCGCGCACCCAGACATCGCGGTCGAGGGGATTCCTGACCACCGGGAACTTGTATTCGATGATCCCGGAGGCCGCGACTTCGAACGGAGGAATGTCCACGATCAGGTCCGGTTCGCCGAGCGGCCACTCCGGGGCCGGCGGGACCGCGTCCACGAGCGGATCCGGACCGGTGCCGCGCGGCGCGCCGGCCTCGATCCAATGCACCAGTGTCTGGCGCTCCGCAACCGAGAGGCTGCGGTCGTTCCGCCACGTGCCGACATGCGGATCCGCGTGCCACGGCGGCATGCGCTTGGTGCGGATGACCTCGCGGATCATGGGCGCGAATCCCCGCACCATGGCATATTCCGTCATCGCCCAGGGCGCGATGCCGCCCTGGCGATGACATTCGGTGCAGTTCTCCTTGAGCAGCGGCGCGATCGTGTCGCTATACGAGACCTGCGTGTGGTCCGCCTGGTTCCCGGGCAGGTTGATGAGGCAGCCTTTCGCGCCCTGGTCCTCGATGGCGGCGACCTCGCCGGCGAGCACGGCATCGAGGGCGTCGCGCAGGTAGTGTTCGGAGGCGGCCGCTTTCTGTCGTTCGTACGTCAGGCGGTCGTTGACGGCACCGCGGTAGACCAGTTCCCAACCGTCGGGATCGATCACGAGCACTTCGGCGGTCCGCGTGAGTCCGAGCGACTCACCGACCAGTTGCGTCTCGTCGACCAGGATCGGGTACGGGATGTTCCACTCGTCGGCTTCGCGGGCGATGGACTCGCGGCCGTCCTGCAGGTTGGAGTTGATCATCAGGAAGCGTACGCCGCGTTCCGCGTACGTATCGCTGACCGCGCGGTAGTCCGGCAGCGCGTTGCGCACGATCGGACAGCCGTTGCCCTGCACGATCAGCACGATGGCGCTCGCGTCGGAGTAGTAGTGCAGTTGGTGTGCGTCGCCCCGATGGTCGAGCAGCGTGAAGTTGTCGACACGTGTGGCGTGCCCCGCCAGACAGGCCAGCACGCAGGCGAGTGCCAAGGTTGCTCTCATGGCGAATCCTCCTGATCGGGCGGGCATTCTACAGGGGATGGCGTAGCGCGTCAGACCGTGCGGCTGCTTTCTCCCGTGCCCTCTCCCGGTGCTCTCTCCTATGCATTCTTCCGGGTCTCCCGGGAGTCGTCTCCGAGGCAGTCGAGGGTCGGACTCAGGCCCCGTAACGCCACCGTCCGGCGCCGCCCGAGGTCGCGGGCGCGGAGCACGGTGTCGCGTCCGAAGCGCCGGATCAGGTCGTCCACGGTACTTTCGAGACGGCGCACCCGCCCGTGCCCGTCGAATAGCTGCAGTTGCTCCGGCGCTCCGGCTGGCGCCAGGTCGTAGGCGGCCATCCCTACCAGGCGAAACGGACCCGGGCAGTCGAACGCGTCGAGCAGCCGGACGCCCGTATCGAACAGCACGCTGGCGGTGTCCGTACCTTGCGCGAGCAGTCGCTGCCGCGTCAGCAGTTCGAAGCGTGCGGTCTTGAGCTTGACCCGAACCCCCCGGGCCGCGACCCGCTTGCGGCGCAGGCGCTGACCGATCCGGTCGGCGGCGTCGCGCAGGTACGGGAGGATGGCGTCCCGCCCCGAGACATCCTTGAGCAGCGTGCGATCCGAGCCGACGCTGCGGGACACGCGGCTACCCTCCACCCGGCGCGGATCGTGCCCGTTGGCGAGGGCGGCGAACCGCGTGCCCATGTGACCGAGCCGGCGCACGAGTTCGCGGGGATCGCGGCGCGCCACGTCGCCGATGGTGCGAAGCCCCAGCGCGGCGAGCTTCGGTACCGTCCGCGGCCCGGCTCCGTATAGCCGGGACACCGGTTGCGGGGCCAGCCACGCTTTCGCGCACGCGGGCGGCACCACCGTCAGCCCGTCGGGCTTTGCATAGCTGCTCGCGGCCTTGGCGACGTACTTGGTGCCAGAGATGCCGACGCTGGCGGTGAGGCCGGTGGCTTCGAGGACTGCGTCCTTGATGCGCCGTGCCATGCGCTCCGGTCCGCCGAAGATGCCCTCGGCGCCCGACAGGTCGATGAACGCCTCGTCGAGGCTGATCGGCTCGACGCACGGGGAGAAATCCGCGAACACGTCCATGATGGTCGCGGAGATCTCCTCGTAACGCTCGAAGCGGGGCGGCGCCATGACGGCATCCGGGCAGAGGCGCCGCGCCCGGGCCACCGGCATCGCGCTGCCCACGCCGTACGGGCGCGCCTCATAGCTCGCCGTGAGCACCACCCCGCGGTCGCTGTCCGGCCCCACGAGCACGGGACGGCCCCGCAGCTCCGGATGGTCGAGCTGTTCGACGGACGCATAGAAGGCGTCCATGTCGGCGTGCGCGACGATGCGCGGCCAGGAAGGCGGCGTGTTCACGGCGACACGATACTGTATGTGAATACAGTTCTACAAGCGTACGCACGGGGAGAAATCCGCGAACACGTCCATGATGGTCGCGGAGATCTCCTCGTAACGCTCGAAGCGGGGCGGCGCCATGACGGCATCCGGGCAGAGGCGCCGCGCCCGGGCCACCGGCATCGCGCTGCCCACGCCGTACGGGCGCGCCTCATAGCTCGCCGTGAGCACCACCCCGCGGTCGCTGTCCGGCCCCACGTCGGCGCGCTCGCGAAGGACCACGTGGGCAGCGCGCTTCGGGGCTTGATCAGAGGTTCCGCGGGTGCGCTGCCTCAGGCTTCCGGGACGGCGCCACTCACGATCCACAATGGATCGCCCGTGGGCGGCGAGCGGTCGACGAAATCGACCTCTTCGAATCCCGCCTGGTCCAGATACGCCCCGACCAACTTGACGCGCTCGCCGGGCGGCAGTTGATGGAACGCGCGGATGGCCTTGGTCGGGAACATCCGGTGCGACATGGCGACGGACAGCCGCCCGCCGGGCCGCAGCACCTGTGCGATCGAGCCCAGGGTCTCCACCGGGCGCACCAGGTACTGGATCGATACCGCGATGGTCGCGCGGTCGAACTCGCCCGCCGCGTACGGCAGTTCGGGGTCCGCGTTCAGGTCATGCACGCAGTATTCCGTCAGGCGGGGATTGACGGTGAGTTCGTCGGCGTTCATGCCAAGACCGGCGACGCGTCCGAGGGTGAGCTCCGGCGGATAGTGCGAAACCCACGAGGACATCAGGTCGAGCACATCCGCTCCTTCGTACAGGAACTTGCCGTACCACCTGGTGAGCGCGTCGATCGTCACCTGATCGATATGCTGCACGAAGCGCGGCTGGCGGTAGAACTCGCCGTCCGGCTGCGTGTCGATCCGGTCGAAGAAACCCGCCGGAAACTCGGGCGACGTCATCTGTCTGCCTCCTCTCAAGCGGAGCGACAGTCGACGCCCGTCACCCTCGCAGGATCGAGGCTAACAGACTCCGTCCGTCACTCGGTCACCGATGCGGCCTGACCGGCCCCGCCAGCATCGCCGCCCGCCTCCCCCGCGCAGAACCGCGTCACCAGGGCACCGAGTCGCTCCAGCTCCCATGGCGGCATGTCCGGGTCGAACGGCAGATAGACGGCGTCCTGAAGCGCGTCCGCTCCGGGGGTGGGGCAGTTTGGCGCGCGGACCGCCTGCAGACGTCCCGACATGGCGTCGAAACCAGCGCCGCGCAACACGCTCTTCAGCGCCTCCCCATCCCGCACCCGCACCGGCACCATCCAGTAACCATGGGGGTCGGCGCTTCGCGTGGGTAGCGCCACCTCGTCGCCGAGCGCCGCGAACAGGGCCTGGCCGGCTGCGGCGCGATGCGCCACCGGACGGTCGCCCTGCGAGAGTCGCCGCTCGAGCAGGGCCAGCAGCGCCGCGCAAGGGCGCTGTCGCAGGCTTGCCAGGGACAACGCGCCCGGCAAACTGCGCGTGAGGCCGTGCAGCACCTGCTCCCGATCGGGCGGCAGGGCTTCCAGCAGCGCTGTCAGCGTACCGAACGCGCGCGGGCCGCTGGCCGCCTTCTGGACGCCCGCCATCAGCACACGGCGGCAGAACTCCGCGGTCGGCTGCACGGGATCGCAGGCGAGCAGGCGCGCCATCTGGGCAAGGGTGGAAGGATCGCGCACGCGGACGAGGGCGCCCCCGAGGGCGGTCGCGGTCTTCATCGAGCCGAAGGAGAAGACCGCGAGATCGGTCTCCGGATGCCCGCTCCAGCCGGGGCCTGCGTAGGCCTGGGCGCAGTCCTCGATGACGGCGAGACCGTGCGGTCGGGCAACTTCCAGCGCCGAGGTCACATCCGCGCGCGTGCCGAAGAGGTGGGCCAGCACCAGCGCTCGGGTGCGGGGCCCGATCGCTTTCTCGAGATCCTCGGGGCGCCAGACGGCCGTTGCGGGATCGATGTCGAGGGGCACCGCCCGCAGGCCATGCCGTCTGGCGATCTCCGGCATGTCCGGCACGGTGAGTCCCGAAAAGACGATCTCGTCCCCCGCCTTCCAGCGACGGGTGCGGAGATACAGATCGAAGGCCGACCGCACGCCGAGACAGACGAGCGCGTCGCCGGCCGGCGACCACAGCCGCGCGATGCGCTCCGCGGTGGGCGACCACGCCGGTGGCGCGCCACAACAGCGCATCGCAAGAGCCCAGTCCGGCCAGGACAAGTCGAGCCGCTTGCAGGCCCACATGGCTATGCGGGCGGTTCCTGGTCGGCGGGCTCCGAGACGATCCCATCGAGGATCGCGAATAACCGACGACAACTTGGGCAACGTTGCCGCACCACGGACGGGTCGATCCTCTCCAGCAGGGCCCTGGCGTGGTGAATCTTGTGATAGCGGCCCTTGCTGGTCGACTGCGTTGCCCGGTCCAAGGCGCGTTCGATGTCGCGTTTGGGGACCGCTTCGAGGTCGTCCGCGCCAGGCAGAGCGTTCGCCAGGAAGCCTTGGCCATAGTACTCGGCCAGCGCGGTGTGATCCGCGACAATCCAGGCCTCCATGGTCTGCACCATCAGGTGGATCGCCCGCTCTCCCGCAAAGCTGAGATTCCAGTTGTCTCGCCGAAGCAGATGATTGCGCAGGGGCTCGGTGACCGGCCCTTCCGAGTCGACGAGTAGCAGGGCGACCTGTTCCCCGTTGCGCTGCCCGCTTTCCAGCGCATTCCGGAAGGACCTGAACGCGGCACCGCGCCCGCCGCACGCGGTAAGCCGCCAACGCCAGCCGCGCGCCTCCGCCGCGGTCTTGGCTCGTCCGAGAAACGCGTTCATCCCCTGGCGCAACGCGGCCCGCCCTGCCCTGCCGTCGCCCCCACCCTCCATGTGGATGGCGATGACCGTCACGGATTGGCGCCCAGCTCCCCCATCCGCCAGAGGTCGCCCAGTTGATAGTCCTTCAGCCAGTGTGCAAGGCGCTCGGGGTCCAGCCTGTGCAACGACGTCCCCGGGCCTTGCCGTTCGCAGGCAACTACCGCATCCGGATCGGTACTCAGCGCCGACACCAGCGCATCGGAATGGGTCGTGACCACCAACTGCATGCGCTCGGATGCCTCCACGAGCAGTTCGGCGACGATCGCGAGCGCGTCCGGGTGCAACCCGAGTTCGGGTTCCTCGATGCAAAGCAGCGGCGGCGACCTGGGCGCCAGCAGGGCGGCGAGCATCGCGATGAATCGAATCGTACCGTCGGAGAGACGCGTCGACGGAATCGGTGCGGAGAACCCCCGCTCGTGCAGGTAGAACTGCACGGATCCACCGGCAAGGGGGGTGGACATACGCTCGAAACGCGGGAAGAAGCGCTTCAGGAGTGCATTGAACCCGGCCGAGTCGTGATGCTCGATCTGGCTGAGCAGCAGGGCGAGGTTGCTGCTGTCCGCAAGCAGGCCCTCTTCAGGCAGGTCCGCCTTTTGCGGTTTTCGCACCGTGGTGTAGCGGCCGAAAGTCCAGTCGCGGAATGTCATCATGCGGCCAAATCGTTGCCCCAGCCAGGTCACCTCGGGGTACTGTTCGGGGTCCTTGCGCTGGGCCAGCACGGATTGATCGGGAAGCAGAGTGTCGCGAGCCAGACCACGCGGAGCGTCTTCGTTCTTGACGTTGATCACCGGATGACCGCGCTGAAACCGGTAGTAGAAGTACACGTCTGCTTCCTCGGTGGTGTACGGGTGGACTTCTTCGACCGCCTCGTCGAGGACCTCAAGTCTGCCTCTGGCATCGCTACAGAATTCGAGCCGATACCGCAACGGTCGGCCATTGGGTGTATCGGCTTCCATTACGGCATCGAGGGTTGCGGCCGCGCTCCCGCCGCCCTTCCAGATCCACTCGCCAGCGCCTCCGCCATCGCGAATGGCGGAGGCGAAGTCGCCGGGGGTGGCGGCCAGCAACTCGATCGCCTCGAGGAAATTGGACTTCCCCGCCCCGTTGGGGCCGATCAGGACATTGAGGGCCTGGAGGTCGAATGCCTCCGACCCCGGCGGAAAGGACAGGAAACCATCGAGGCGGAGGCTGCCGATCGTCTTCATGCGCAGATGCCCGGATCGCAGCGTTGCGGGATTTGGTTCATGGAGGCGGACCCCTGTCTCAAGCTCGCGGCGAGACATTCATTGAAAGGTGGCATTGTCCAATATCTTCCATGCGTCGGTCGACACTCGCCAACCGGACTCCCCAGAGGGAGAGCCCGCCCAAGCGCAGAGGTTCCGTTCAGTTAACATCGCCGCATGGCCAACGCATTGCTGTACGACTGTTTCAGCGGAATCTCCGGCGACATGCACATCGGGGCGATGGTGGACCTCGGTGTCCCGGGCGACTACCTGCGCGGTGAACTGGCCAGGCTGTCGCTGGCTTCCGAGTTCGAACTGGAACTCGCGCAGGGGCGCAAGATGGGGATCACGGGCGTCCAGGCGACGGTGCGGGTGCGGGAGGACGCTCCCAAGCCCCATCGTCGCCTCGCGCACATCGTGGACATCATTGCGCAGTCGGGCTACGCGGCTCGGGTCGAGGCCCGCGCGACGGCCATCTTTGGAGCGTTGGCGGAAGCGGAGGCAGGCGTTCACGGAATTGGCATCGAAGAAGTGCACTTCCACGAAGTCGGCGCCACCGACGCCATCGTGGACATCGTCGCCGCGGCGCTCGCCCTGGAGTACCTCGAGGTGGCACGGGCCTGGTCGCGGCCCGTGGAAGTCGGCGGCGGCATGGTCCGGTGCGCGCACGGGCGGATGCCGGTCCCGGCACCCGCCACGGCCGCGCTGCTGCAGGGCGTCCCGTGCAGCTACGGACGTGTCCAGGCGGAAACCACGACCCCGACCGGTGCGGCCATTCTCGCGTGCTCCGTCGACGCCTTCGAGGAGCCGGCACGTTTCACGACTACGCGGGTCGGCTACGGCATCGGCCAGAAGGACTTCGAGATCCCCAACGTGCTGCGGGTGATGCTCGGCGACGCGGAGCCAGTCGCGGATGCCCTGCCCTACGAAGTGGAAACCAACGTCGAAGTCGAGTGCAACGTCGACGACATGAGCCCAGAGGCCTTTCAGCCGCTCATCGAGGGACTCTTCGAGGCCGGTGCTCGGGACGTCATGGTCACGCCCGGCCTGATGAAGAAGTCCCGCCCGGCGAACCGGGTCTCGGTCCTGACGCACCCGGACGACCTGCCGGCCATCGTCGAGCGCCTGGTACGCGACTCCACGACCATCGGCGTGCGCTTTCACGACGTGCGGAAGTGGATGTTGCCCCGGGATGTCCAGACCGTGCCCACGTCCGTCGGCAAGCTGCAGGTCAAGGTGGCGAAACTGCCCAATGGCCGCCGTCGCTGGAAGATCGAGCACGACGACGTGCTGCGCATCGCGCGAGAACGCGGCGAGGACTACCTGGCGCTGAAGGACACGGTGGAACGCGAGATCGCCGCATGGATGAACGACTAGACCGCCTCACCGCCGTGCTCGATGCCTTCAGGGCCGGGGCAGTGCCCCTGGAGGCGGCGCTCGGGCAGATCGATGCCGAGTATTTCGAGCGCGCCGGCGACGTCACCGTCGATCACGACCGGGCGCGGCGCACCGGGGCGCCGGAGGTGATCTACGGCGAATACAAGACCCCCGAGCAGATTCTCACGACCTACCGCGCGTTGCGGGCGCGGGGCGACGACGTGCTGGCGACGCGCGTCCAGCCGGAGAAGTTCGCGGCGATCGAGGGCGAACTCGACGGCGCCGAATACCACCCCGTCGCCCGCGCGCTGACCTTCCGCGAGCACCCGGGGAGCACCGCGGAGACGAGCATCGCGGTGGTCACCGCCGGCACCTCGGATGCGCCCGTGGCCGAGGAAGCCGCGGTCACCTGCGCCTTCTACGGGAGCCCGGTGGTGCGCATCCAGGACGCCGGCGTCGCGGGCATTCACCGCCTCCTGGCACGCGCCGGCGAGTTGCGCGAAGCCAGGGTCGTCATCGTCGTCGCCGGCATGGAGGGCGCATTGCCGAGCGTGGTAGGCGGACTGGTGGACAAGCCGGTGATCGCCGTGCCGACGAGCGTCGGCTACGGCGCGTCTTTCGGCGGCGTCGCGGCACTCCTCGGCATGCTGAACAGCTGTGCGTCCGGCGTCGCGGTGGTCAACATCGACAACGGCTTCGGAGCCGGCTTCCTCGCAAACCGCATCAACCGGCTGTAGGGGCGACCCTTGTGGTCGCCCGTCCCGGAAGTCGCGGAACCTCGTCGTCAACGCGCAGTTTCGCGCCAGCGAAACTGCAACGCGACCCATAGGTCGCGCCGCGACCGCAGGTCGCGCCGGGACGGGACAAGCCCGTCCCCGACGACCCCTGAGCCGCCATCCGCGTTAACATGCCCACCATGGACGCCGCGACAACCGAACGCTACGCAGCACTGAAGGAGTACATCGGCCGCTTCGACTCGGCCCTGGTCGCCTATTCGGGCGGCGTCGACTCGTCGCTGGTCGCCTACGTCACCGCCGAGGTGCTGGGCGAGAAGGCGCTGGCCGTCACGTCCGGCTCGCCGAGCCTGAAACGCAGCGATCTCGCGCTCTCGAAGACCCTCGCCGGCAGGTGGGACATGCCGCACCGGGTGATCGTCACCGACGAGATGGACAACCCCGAGTACCGCGCGAACCCGGTGAACCGGTGTTTTCACTGCAAGACGTCGCTCTACGAGCACCTTGCGGAGATCGCCCGGACCGAGGCCTTCGAGGTCGTCTTCAACGGGACCAACCTGGACGATCTCGGCGACCACCGTCCGGGCCTGATCGCGGCGGACAACTTCGACGTGTGCTCGCCCCTCGTGGAGACCGGTTTCCACAAGACGGACATCCGCGTGCTGGCGGCGCACCTCGGTCTCGACAACGCGCAGAAGCCGCAGTCGGCCTGCCTGTCGAGCCGCGTGCCGTACGGCACCGCCATCGACGAGGGCATGCTGCGCCAGATCGAGCGTGCCGAGAGCGCCCTGCTCACCCTCGGCTTCTCACAGTTTCGCGTACGCCACCACGGCGACGTCGCGCGCCTCGAGATCGTGCCCGAGGAGTTCGAGACGGCGCTGCATCGTCGCGACGCCATCGTCGAGCGCGTGAAGGCGTGCGGCTATCGGTTCGTGGCGCTGGACCTTGCAGGGTTCCGGTCGGGTTCCCTGAACGAAGGGATCGTCAAGACCGTCACGCCGTAGCGCCCCATAGCCGGTCCGGCACTCGCTCGCAAGCTCGCTACGCACCGGCGCGCCTCCGGCCCAGCCACACCGTCCTTGCATGGAAGCTGCACCGGCGGTCACTTCGTTCCCTTGGCGCGTCTTCCACAAAAGGGGACGGGCTTGTCCCGTCCCGTTCCACCGGCTTGCACGGCCCCGAGACGGGCGACCGCAAGGGTCCCCCTACCTCGGTGTGCGGATACGGTCCACGAGTTCCCGCACCGTCTCGGGCGGTCGCGCGGTCAGCGCGCTGACCGTGATCGCCACCGCCAGGTTCAACATCGCCCCCAGCGCCCCGATGCCTTCCGGCGAGATGCCGAACAGCCAGTTCTCGGCGACGTTGTAGGCGGGGTCTACGTCGAACTTGAAGTAAACGATGTAACTCACTGTAAATATTAGTCCTACCAGCATCCCTGCGATCGCTCCCTCGCGGTTCACCCGGCGGCTGAAGATGCCGAGCAGGATGGCGGGGAAGAGCGACGCGGCCGCGATGCCGAAGGCGAACGCGACCACCTGCGCAACGAACCCCGGCGGGTCGTATCCAAGGTAGCCGGCCAGCAGGATCGCGACGCCGGCGCTGATGCGCCCGGCCAGCAGTTCCCGCTTCTCCGAGATGTTCGGAGCGATCACGCCCTTCAGGATGTCGTGGGAGACGGCCGCGGAAATCACCAGCAGGAGACCCGCCGCCGTCGACAGCGCCGCCGCGATCCCGCCGGCCGCGACGAGCGCCACCACCCAGTTGGGGAGCCCCGCGATCTCGGGGTTGGCGAGGACCACGATGTCGCGGTCCACGGTCAGTTCGTTGCCTTCCCAGCCGTATTCCGCCGCGCGCTCGGCAAACTCCGGGTTCGCGTCGTTGTAGTACTGGATGCGCCCGTCCCCGTTTTTGTCCGAGAAGGACAGGAGCCCCGTCTCCTCCCAGGTCCGGAACCACTGCGGCCGTTCCTCGTAGACGAGGTTGCCGTCCGGCGCGCCGACCTCGCCGGTCTGCATGGTCGTCGTGAGGTTGAGTCTGGCGATCGCGCCGACGGCCGGCGCGGTCGTGTACAGGATCGCGATGAAGAGCAGCGCATAGCCCGCCGAGATGCGCGCGTCGCGCACCCGCGGCACGGTGAAGAAGCGCACCACGACGTGCGGCAGGCCCGCCGTGCCGATCATCAGCGCCAGCGTGATGAAGAAGACATCGATACGACTCTTGGTGCCGTCCGTGTACGCGGGGAAACCGAGGTCCGTCACGATTTGGTCCAGGGTGACGAGCAGCCATGCGCCGCCGTCGACCACGCTGCTGCCGAACGCGATCTGCGGGATCGCGATGCCGGTCACCTGCAGCGACACGAACACCGCCGGCACCGTGTAGGCGAAGATCAGCACGCAGTACTGGGCGACCTGGGTGTAGGTGATCCCCTTCATCCCGCCGAGCACCGCGTAGAAGAAGACGACCCCCATGCCGACGACCAACCCGGTGGTGATGTCGACGTTCAGGAACCGCGAGAAGACGATGCCGACGCCGCGCATCTGCCCCGCGACGTACGTGAAGGAGATGATGATCAGGCAGATCACGGCGACCACCCGCGCCGTCCGCGAGTAGTAGCGCTCGCCGATGAACTCCGGGACGGTGTACTTGCCGAACTTGCGCAGGTACGGCGCGAGCAGCAGCGCGAGCAGCACGTAGCCGCCGGTCCACCCCATCAGGTACACCGAGCCGTCGTAGCCGAGAAAGGCGATCAGTCCCGCCATCGAGAGGAACGACGCGGCCGACATCCAGTCCGCGGCCGTCGCCATGCCGTTCGCGACCGGGTGCACGTGCTTGCCCGCCACATAGAAGTCGCCCGTGCCGCGCGCCCGCGCCCAGAAGGCGATGCCGATGTAGACCGCGAAGGAGCCCCCGACGACCAGGTAGGTCAGCGTGGTCAGGTCCATCAGTCTTCCTCTTCGACGCCGTGTTTCCGGTCGAGCCGCGCCATCCGCCAGGCGTAGAAGAAGATCAGGACGAGGAAGACGTAGATGCTGCCCTGCTGGGCGAACCAGAAGCCGAGCCGGAAGCCGCCGAGGGGAATGCGGTCGAGCACGTCGACCAGCAGGATCCCGCAGCCGAAGGACACCGCGAACCACACGGCGAGACACCCCGCCACCAGGCGCAGGTTCTCCTGCCAGTAGGTCGGTTCTTTCATGCGAGGGGCAGGCCCCTCGCGCTCCTCTTTCATGCGAGGGGCACGCCCCTCGCGCTCCCCGGCTGATGGCTCTTTCATGCGTCCCTCCTCTCCCGCAGCGCCCTAGTGTAACGAGCGATCCGCTCCCCGAGTAACAGCGCGAGCAGGCCGCCGTAGAGCGCCGCGTCCATGTAGTCGCCCTTGGAGAGCCACAGCAGATGGATGCAGGCGAGTATGCCGATCGCGTAGACCAGGCGGTGCAGGCGGCGCCAGTTGCGGGCGAGGCGTCGCTGCCAGGCGCGGGTCGATGTCACCGCGAGCGGCACGAGGAGCACGAGGGCCGCGAGGCCGACGGTGATGTACGGGCGGTCCGCGAAATCCGCCAGGAACGTCATCGGATCGAGGCCCGCGAGCAGCACGAGGTACGCGGTGAAGTGCACCACCGCGTAGCCGAACGCGGTCAGCCCGAAGGTGCGTCGGTACCGCACGAGGCGAGGCCTGCCCAGCAACCGCGCCGCCGGCGACACCGCCAGCGTCGCCAGCAGCATGCGTATGGCCCACTCGCCGACGTAACGCACGATCGTCTCCGCCGGGTCGGCACCGAATGCCGTGCCCGGGGCACGGAGTTCGCGCAGGAAGTCGTAGGCCAGGATCCCGAGCGGTATGCAGAGCAGCACGCAGAGCGCCGCCTGTGCCCATCGCGGATGGAGCGACGAGAGCGCCTTCATCGGACCGTACCTGATCGCACGGGGAACCGCGTTGCCGGCTCGTTACGGGGACGGGTCAGTGGTTGCGGCGCAGGTTCATGTCCGCGTAGAGCGGCGCCACTTCCTCGTAGCCGTTGAACATCCGCGTCTCGATGCGGTTCGGGGAGAACAGCGAACTCGGCAGCCGCCGCTCGCTCGCCTGGCTCCAGCGCGGGTGGTCCACGGTCGGGTTGACGTTGGCATAGAAGCCGTACTCGCGCGGCTGCAGCCTGTTCCACGTCGTACGCGGAGCCCGTCGCACGAGCCGGATCTTCACGATCGACTTGATGCTCTTGAAGCCGTACTTCCAGGGCACCACGAGCCGTAGCGGCGCGCCGTTCTGGTTCGGCAGCACCTTGCCGTACATGCCCACCGCGAAGATGGCGAGGGGATGGTTCGCCTCGTCGAGGCGCAGCCCCTCGACATAGGGCCAGTCGATACCCGAGAAGATCGAGCGCTGACCGCGCATCTCGTCGGGCCGATGCAGGGTGGTGAACTCGACGAACTTCGCGGCACCCGTCGGCTCGAAGCGGTCGAGCAGCGTCTTGACCGGGAAGCCGATCCAGGGGACGACCATGGACCACGCCTCGACGCAACGCAGCCGATACACGCGCTCCTCGAGGTCCACGCTGGCGAGAAGGTCCTCGATGCCGACCTTGCCGGGCTTCGCAACCTCGCCCGTCACCTCCACGGTCCAGGGATCGACCGCCATCTCGTGCGCGTAGCGTGCCGGGTCGTCCTTGTCGGTGCCGAACTCGTAGAAGTTGTTGTACGCCGTCGCGTACTCGATGGGCGTCGTGGTCTCGCCGTCGATCGCCATCCCCGGCCGAAACCCCTGGGTCCCGAGCCAGTCTTCGGTCAGCGCCCCGGCGCCCACGCCGCCGAGAGCGAGCGCCGCACCCGCGCCGATGAATTTTCGGCGGGAGAGATACACGTGCTCCGGCGTGATCTCGCTGGAACCGATTTGTGCACTGCACATATTTCTCACCTGGTAAGTCAGGAGACCCTCCTAACTAACTGAATTTAATCATCCTGAATCGCGTGCCCGCGCGCGCACGCGGACCCAGACCTCGCGGGCGGGGCCCGACAGCGCATACGCGGCGAACACGGCCAGCAATACGCGCGGCGGGTCGGCGAACACCACGGCAAAGCCGAACACGACTGCCACGAGGGTCACGAACGGCACCCGCTCGCGCAGGTTGACGACCTTGAGTGAGAAGTACTCGAAGTTCGACACCATGAGCACGCCGCTGACCAGGGTCACCACCGCCATACCGATGGTGGCGACGAGGCTCGCGGCGCCGGCGGACGCCTCGCTCCAGAGCCAGACGGTACTGGCCAGTACCGCCGCGGCAGCCGGACTCGGCAAGCCGGTGAAGGTCGCGTGGTCGCCGCCTTCGGTATTGAAGCGCGCGAGCCGCAGGGCAGCGCAGGCCATGTAGACGAAAGTGACCACCCAGCCGATCTGGCCCAGGCTCGACAATGCCCACGAGAAGGCGACCAGCGCCGGCGCGACGCCGAAGGCGACCATGTCCGAGAGGCTGTCGTACTCGGCGCCGAACGCGCTCTCCGAGCTCGTCATCCGGGCGACCCGACCGTCCGCGGCGTCGAGGATCATCGCGACATAGATGGCAAGGCCCGCTGCCACGAAGCCGCCGTTCATGCCGGCCACGATCGCGAAGAACCCCGAGAACATCGCGCCGGTGGTGATCAGGTTCGGCAGGAGCGCGATGCCGCGACGGTAGCGGTCGCCCGGTGCGCGTCCCTCCTCGCCGTCCACGGTGCGCAGGCGCCACGAGCGCTTTCTGGCTGGTCCTTCCTGCTCTGCCTGCTGGTCTTCTTCCGGCTCTTCTTTCTGCGCTTCTGTCCGCTCTTCTTGCCGCTCTTCCTTCCGCTCTTCCATCGAACGGCCCCGGTCAGTTCTTCTGCCGGTCCACGAGCTTGTTCGCCTCGATCCAGGGCATCATGGCGCGCAACCTGGCGCCTACCTGCTCGATCTCGTGCGCCTGGCTGATGCGGCGCATCGCCTTGATGCTGGGCGCCCCGGCCTGATTTTCGCTGACGAATTCACGGGCAAATCGACCAGACTGGATTTCCCCGAGTATGCGCTTCATCTCCAGCTTTGTCTCATCGGTGACGATCCGCGAACCACGCGTCAGGCCGCCGTATTCGGCGGTGTTGGAGACCGTGTACCACATGTTGCCGATGCCGCCTTCGTAGAAGAAGTCGACGATCAGCTTGAGTTCATGGAGACACTCGAAATACGCCATCTCCGGCGCGTAGCCGGCCTCGACGAGCGTCTCGAACCCGGCGGTCACGAGGGCGGCCGCGCCGCCGCACAGCACGGCCTGCTCGCCGAAGAGGTCGGTCTCCGTCTCTTCGCGGAACGTCGTCTCGATGATGCCCGCCCGACCCGCACCGATGCCGGCCGCATAGGACAGTGCGATATCCCTGGCACGGCCGCTGGCGTCCTGGGCGAGGGCCACCAGCGACGGTACCCCTCCCCCCTCAACGTAGGTCGAGCGCACGGTATGGCCAGGGCCCTTCGGTGCGATCATGACCACGTCGAGGTCCTCGCGCGGCTCGATCAGCTGGAAGTGGATGTTGAAGCCGTGGGCGAACGCGATGACGGCCCCGGCCTTGATGTTCGGCAGGATCTCGTCCCGATAGATGCCCCGCTGGTGCTCGTCCGGCGCCAGGATCATCACGAGGTCCGCACCTTCGACGGCGTTGGCCACCGGTGCGACGGCGAAGCCGGCGTTCTCGGCCTTCGACCAGGAACTCCCACCCGGGCGCAGCCCGACACCGATGTCTGTCACCCCCGAGTCGCGGAGGTTGTTCGCGTGGGCGTGGCCCTGCGAGCCGTAGCCGACGACTACCACGCGCATGTTCTGGATGATCGAAAGGTCCGCGTCCTTGTCGTAGTAGACCTGCATGGTTGCTCCTCGTCTGTCCGGTCGCCGAAAAATGTCCGCGGGCCGCGCAGTTCGCCGCCCAACGTACCCTGTAGCGGTCTGCAGCGTCCCGCAGGCGCCGCGCTCCCCTACCTGAGAGCCCTACCTGAGGGCCAGAACCTTGTCGCCGCGCCCGATGCCGGCGACACCGGAGCGCACGGCCTCGATGACCAGCGCCTTGCCGATGGCCCGCAGGAACGCGTCGAGCTTCTCGCTCGGCCCGGTGAGCTGGACGGTGTAGGCGTCGCCCGTCACGTCGATGATCTGTCCCCGGAAAATGTCCGCGGTCCGCTTGATCTCGGCACGTTGCAGCCCCTCTGCCCGTACCTTGACCATCATGATTTCCCGCTCGAGATGGTCCCCTTCGGTGAGGTCGACGACCTTCACCACCTCGATGAGCTTGTTCAGCTGCTTGGTGATCTGCTCGATCGTGCCGTCGTCACCGGCGGTCGTCAGGGTCAGCCGCGAGAGGGTCTCGTCCTCGGTCGGCGCGACGGTCAGCGATTCGATGTTGTAGTTCCGCTGCGCGAAGAGCCCCACGATGCGCGACAGGGCGCCCGCTTCGTTCTCGAGCAGGACGGCGATGATGCGGCGTGCGATCACTTGACCGGGGCTGGCGCGCCGTCCCGTTCGAGAATCATGTCGCTCATCGCGCCGCCCTTGATGGCCATCGGGTAGACGTGCTCGTCGGGGTCGATCCAGGCGTCGAGGAACACGAGCTTGTCCCGGTAGCGTTCGCTGAACATCTCCGGGATCGCCGCATCGAGTTCCGCCAGGGTTCCCACCCGCATCCCGACATGGCCGAAGGCTTCGGCGAGGTCCACGAAGTCCGGCAGGGAGTCCCGATAGGTACTGTGCGAATGGCGCCCCCCGTACTGCATGTCCTGCCACTGCCTGACCATGCCGAGGGCCTGGTTGTTGAGATTCACGATCTTGATGGGCAGCGCGTACTGCATGCAGGTGGAGAGCTCCTGCATGTTCATCATGAAGCTGCCCTCGCCGGTGATGCAGACCACCGTCGCCTGCGGGAACCCGAACTGCACTCCCATGGCCGCCGGCAGGCCGAAGCCCATCGTGCCGAGGCCCCCCGAGTTGATCCAGCGCCGCGGGGAGTCGAACTTGAAGTACTGCGCGGCGAACATCTGGTGCTGGCCCACGTCGCTCGTGACGTAGGCGTCGCTGCCGGTCGCACGATACACCGCCTGCACGACCTGCTGCGGCAGGAGCGGAGCAGCGCCCCGGTGGCGCTGGTCGTGGTCGAGGCCGTGGGCTTCGCGCCATGCCCGGATGCGGTCCCACCACGCACACACGGCCTTGCGGTCGACCGCGGCCGGGGCGCGTTCGAGTTCCTCTTCCACCCGCTGCAGCATCTCGGCGAGCACCGAGTCGGCCGGGCCCACGATGGGCACCTCCGCGGGGATGATCTTCGAGATCGACGTGGGATCCACATCGAGGTGGATGATGCGGGCATCCGGGCAGAACTTCGCCGGATCGTTCGTCACGCGGTCGTCGAAGCGCGCGCCGACGGCAAAGATCGTGTCCGCGTGATGCATCGCCATGTTCGCCTCGAACGTGCCGTGCATCCCGAGCATGCCGAGAAAGCGCCGGTCCGTCCCGGGGAAGCCGCCGAGGCCCATGAGCGTGTTGGTGACCGGGAAGTCGAGTGCCCGCGCCAGGGCCGTGAGGCTCTCGGCCGCATTGCCCTGCACCACGCCGCCGCCCGCGTAGATCACCGGGCGCTTCGCGGCGAGCAGCATGCGCACGGCCTTCCTGATCTGGCCACCGTGCCCGCGCGTGGTCGGGTTATACGACCGTAGCGACACCGCGCTGGGGTATTCGTAGGGAAATCGCTCGTTCGGGTCCGTGGTGTCCTTCGGGATGTCGATGACCACGGGTCCGGGGCGCCCGCTGGACGCGATGTAGAACGCCTTGCGAACGACCTCGGGGATCTCGGACGCGTCCCTGATGAGAAAGCTGTGTTTGACCACCGGCCGGGAGATCCCGACCATGTCCGTCTCCTGGAAGGCATCCGTGCCGATCAGGTTCCTCGGGACCTGCCCCGAGATCACGACGATGGGCGTGGAATCCATGTAGGCCGTCGCGATACCGGTGATCGCGTTGGTGGCGCCCGGACCCGAGGTGACGAGGACCACGCCGGGACGCCCCGTGGCGCGCGCGTAACCGTCGGCCATGTGGGTCGCCGCCTGCTCGTGGCGCACCAGGACGTGCTCGACCTTCTGCTGCCTGAAGATCGCGTCGTAGATGTGGAGCGCCGCGCCGCCGGGGTAGCCGAACAGGTAGTCAACCCCTTCGTCCTGCAGTGCGCGAACGAGCATGTCGCCGCCGGACAGCATCTCCGCCATGGTGTCTCCCGGGGTCAGCGGAAATAACCGCTCAGCATCGTTGGAGGGGCGCGCATTCTTGCGTTTCGCCCAGTTCATGTCAAACCGATGCGCCCCTCGCTTCAGGCGTCTGCGACGTCCCGAAACGACCGTCGTTTCCGGCTCGACGGCACCGCCCCGAAGCAGCTTTTCGCCCCGCGCCGCCCGGCGTCAGTGGACGTGGTAGACCCGTGCCGCGTTCTCGTGCAGGACCTTCGCGAGGGTGGCTTCGGACAGCTGGCCGAGCGCTTCCTCGGCATAGTCCCGCGGTGGCAGCGCGGGCGTGGCCGGCCCCGGCGACATGGATGTCGGATGCGGGAAGTCCGTCTCGTAGAGGATGTTGTCCGGATACAGATCGATCGCCGGCCCGATCATCTCCTGCTCGAACCAGAAGCAGCCATAGATCTGGCGACGGAAGTACTCGCTCGGCAACAGGTCGTACTCCGGGTGCTCGCTGCGCACGCCACCGTTGCGCCATTGCCAGTCGAAGGCTTCAAGCAGGGACGGGATCCAGCCGGCGCCGCTCTCGACGGAAACGAAGTTCAGCCGTGGAAAGCGGTGACAGACGCCGCCGAAGATCACCTCCGCCAGCCCCTTGCCGTTCTCGATGAAGGCCAGCGACGAGAACCGTGCGAAGTTGGCCTTGGTCCCGATGTCGGCGGGCGCCTTCGCCATCGCGCCGAGGCTCTGCCCGCCGATGTGGAAGCTGATGGAAAGGCCCGCCTCCTGGGCCGTAGCCCAGAGCGGATCCCAATGGCGGTCACAGAGGGCCGGCTGCCCGAAGTCCTGCGGCTGGCTCGCGAAGAGCACGGCCCGGTGTCCGTTGCGGGCGCAACGTTCGACTTCGGCGATGCTCGCGTCGAGGTCCCAGAACGGCAACGCCATCACCGCGACCAGGCGGTTCGCATCCACGCTGCACCACTCCGTCAGGAAGTCGTTGTACGCCTGGATGCACTCGAGCATCAACTCGGGCTCACCGAGCTTCAGGAAAGCCTGCGAACCGAATCCGCCGACGTTGGGATAGAGAACCTGCGCGTGGATCCCATGACTGTCCATGTGCTCGAGCCGCGCCCGCGGGTCAAAACAGGCCGCGGGAATGTCTTCGTAGGTCGCCGGATGCTCGGGTACCGTGCCGTCGAAGCCCGCCATGGAAACCTGTCCGGGCTTCAGGATCACGCGCTCGCCGATCAGCCAGACATCCTCGCCGTCGCGCCGCTCGATGTGGGGGACGAGGTCGCCCCACTTGCTCGCGACACGCGCAGTCCACACGTCTGGCGGTTCCGTGAGATGCGTGTCCACATCGATCACCCGGTGGCGGTTGAACAGGTCTGTCATGGCACTCTCCCCCCTCGCCAGCCATCCTACGTCGCGCCGACGATTTCCGGAAGCGCCCGGTCCCCGGAACCCGATGCGTGGCGTTCGAGCCAGACGACGGCCGCGACCCGCCCGGTGACTCCGTCCCGGCGATACGAGTAGAAACGCGCATCGCACCGCGTGCAGAGCCCCGACCGTGCCACTTCCCGGACGCCGAGCGCCTGCAGCCGGCCCGCCACGTACTGCGGCAGGTCGAAGAGCCAGGTCCCGGTGCCGGTCGGGCCGAAGGCCGCGCCGCCTCCGGCGCGTTCGCGCACCTCCGAACCGACCTCGTAGCAGCGTCCGCAGATCGCGGGGCCAAGCCAGGCGTGCAGTGCGCTGGCCGCGACCGGCAGCGCGGCCACGGTCGCCTCGACGATCCCGTCCACCGTGCCACGCCAGCCGCAGTGCGCCACGCCGGCGATGCTGGCGCTGGCGTCGCAGAACACCACCGGCACGCAGTCCGCGACGGCGACCGCCAATGCCAGACCGGCCTGCTCCGTCCACGCCGCATCCGCGGTCACCGGTGCTCCGGGTCGAAGGACGCGGTGCACTTCGACTCCGTGGGCCTGGTTCAGCCACTGGATCGGCGTCCCGCCGATCGCCCGACGCAGGCGCCGCTCGTTGCGCTCGACCCGCTCCGGAACATCGCCGACGTTGCGGCCAAGGTTCCAGTCCGCGTAGGGCCCGGTGCTCACGCCGCCCCGACGCGTGGTACACAGGGCGCGTACCGCCGCGGGCGCCGACCACAGCGGCTCAAGAATCTCTGTCGGCATCGTCTTGCAGAACCTTCATCAACGCCGCCATGTCCGACGGAACAGGGCTTGAGAACTCGACGGCACGCGCGTCCGCGGGGTGCCGGAAGCCGAGCGCACGCGCATGCAGCGCCTGTCGACCGAAACCGCGAATCGCGTCGACGAGCGTCGCTGAAGGATGCTTCGGCAGCCGCCCGCGCGCGCCGTAACGCTTGTCTCCAACCAACGGGTAACCGATGGCGCTCATGTGCACCCGTACCTGGTGCGTCCTGCCCGTCCCCAGCGTCGCCGCGACCGCGGTGTGCGCCCGATAACGGGTAACGACCCCGATGCGGGTGGATGCCGGGCGTCCGTCGGCGCGCACGCGCTGGCGGGTGCGCCGGGCCGGATCGCGCCCGATGGCAAGCTCCACATCCCGGCCGGCAATCAGCACGCCCTCGACGATCGCGAGGTAGCGCCGGTCGATCTCGCGCGCGGCCATCGCGCGCACGAGGGCACCGTGGGCTGCCGTGGTGGCAGCGACCACCATGAGGCCGCTCGTGTCCTTGTCGAGTCGATGGACGAGCCCCGCGCGCGGCAGCGCGGCCAGCCCGGGCCGGTACGCCACCAGACCGTTGACGAGCGTGCCCGCCGGATTGCCTGCGCCCGGATGCACCACCACGCCGGCGGGCTTGTCCACGACGAGTAGATGGCCGTCTTCGTATACCACCGAGAACGGAACCGGTTGCGGCTCGTGGGGTTCGTGCGCCTCGATCTGCACATCGAGCGTCAGCGGCTCTCCACCGAGCACCCGATACGCGGGCCGCACGCGCCGGCCGTCGAGGCGCAATGCCCCTGCCTTGATCCACTCGGTGAGCCGGGAGCGCGAAAAGTCCGCTAGCAGGTCGGCCGCAACGCGATCGAGGCGCTGCCCGGCACAGCGTTCCGGGACGCGCCCGGAGAAGGAATGTCGCTCCGACGCCATCCCGAAGCACGTTACCACAGCCCTGGGGCGGTCGAAGCGGCCCGTCAGCGCGGGTACACTAGGCAGATGGTGTTACCTGTCCGAACGCGCCCGGGCGCCCTCTTGAGCCGGCTGGGTCGCTGGTCCGTCTTCGCGATGACGACGATCCTGGTCGCGAGCTGTTCCTGGATGCCGTTCATCGGCGGCGACGACGAGGACGAAGACGAGGAATTCGAGACTACCGAGCACATCCTCTACGACAGTGCCCAGTCGAGCCTGCGCAGCGGCAACTACCGCGCAGGGGTGGAGAAGCTCGAACGACTCGAGGCCCGCTTCCCGTTCGGGCGGTACGCGGAACAGGCGCAACTCGAGTTGATCTATGCCCAGTACATGGGCGCCTCCTACGAGGAAGCGGAGGCCGCGGCCGAGCGCTTCGTGCGCCTGCACCCCCAGCACCGCCACGTCGACTACGCCATGTACCTGCGGGGCCTGGTCGCCTTCTCCCAGGGCGGGGCCCTGTTCGACCGCTTTCGTCCGGACGACGTCACACGGCGCGACACGACGAACATTCGACGCGCGTTCGTCATTTTCGCGGAACTCCTGCGCGAGCACCCGGACAGCGATTACGCCCTCGATGCGCGGCAGCGCACGGTGTATCTGCGCAACGTCATCGCTCGTTCGGAGGTGAACGTCGCCAACTACTACATCTCGCGGGGGGCCTACGTCGCGGCGGCCAACCGCGCACGCACGGTGGTCGAGAACTACTCCCAGACACCCGCGGTGGCCGATGCCCTCGCGATCCTTGTCGAGGCCAACTACAAGCTCGGCCTCGACGATGCGGCCAACGACGCCTTGCGCATCCTGGCCATCAATCATCCCCGCTACGGAGCGTTCGACGAGACGGGCAACTTCGTGCTGGACGAAACCGTGCGCAACCGCGACCGCTCCTGGGTCAACATCATGTCGCTCGGCTTGCTCGACCGCCCCGACGTGCCTCCGCCCATCCAGATCGAACACCCCGAGGGCTTCGTCCCGCCGGAGCCCGACGGGGCAGAACCCGAACCCGAAAGGAAGCCCTGGTACCGGCGCATCCCCTTCCTCGGCTGACGCCTTCCCCGGCTGACCCCCTCCTCGGCTGACGCGAACACGGGTCGCCGGCCCACGCCAGACCGGGCCGGGGGCGACTTCCGACCGAGCGGCGCGTGTCCGATGCTCGGACCATGCGCGGAGCGACCCTGATCGAACTGCTGGTATCGCTGGCGGTGGCCGGCATCCTGCTCTCCTGGGCCGGTGCCGAAGCGACGCACCTGGTGACCGAGCACCGCGCGAGCGCGGCGGTCAACCAGATCCTCGGAGCGGTCCGTTTCGCGCGACACGCCGCGGTGACCTACCGCAGTCCCGTCACCGTCTGCCCCGCCGGCCGCGCAGGTTGCGGGCGCCGGGACCACTGGCACGACGGGGTCCTGGTATTCCTCGACCGCAACGCGGACGGCCGCCTCGACGAGGGGGAAGGGATCCTCCGCCGGCTGCCGCGGCTCGATGCGCGCGAACGCATCTATTGGCGCTCCTTTCGCAACAGGTCCTACCTGTCGCTCCGTCCGTCCGGGCTGACCGACTGGCAGAACGGCAGCTTTCTCTTTTGCCCTGGCGGTGGCGACCCGCGCCAGGCCCGCCAGTTGATCGTGAACGCCCAGGCCCGCGTCCGGCATGCACGGGACGCCGACGGCGACGGCATCCGCGAAGATGCGTCCGGGCGTCCGCTGGCGTGTCCGTGACCCCGGGGGCGCCGCGCCCCGTCGGACCGTGCGACCCGCGTCGTTCACCCGTCGCCGGCCTGTGTGCCAAGGAACCTCTGATAAATCAGAGCTTCCCTAAGGCGGAACTTCGTGCCAGGACAGCCGCTTGCCCGACGGCCGGTCCAGGGCGTAGGTGCTCCGCAGCACGACGACCGCCTCGCGAGTACCGCCCACGCCCCGCGCCGTCACCCGGAAGACGGGCACTCCGTCGGCGCGCATCGCGAGGAAGTGGATGCGGAAGCGCGGCTGTTCGGCGACGTGCGCAACGCTCGACGGGACGCTCGTGCCGTCGCCCCATGCCGGCGCCGTGCCGCCGCGCATGGGATCCGCGAACGCCGGCGCCGGATGCACTGCCGGATGTCCCGCGGGAGATTCGGACACCGTCGAGGCGATAGTCTCGAGGAAGCGCTCGCCGGCGACCAACGCAGCCTCGGCGGCCTGCAGCGCGAGCAGCCCGTCGTGCGCGTTGCGCGCCATGCGCATCTCGAGGCGTGTGGTCTCCACGGCGGAGACGGCCATGACCGTGAGCAGCAACAGGAGCACGAGGCAGAGGAACAGTGCGGCACCGCCCTGCCCCCGCGCCTGGCCGCGGTCCGGACGCGCCATCAGTTGCGCAGCGCAACGGTGCGAACGAACGTCCGCCGCAGGATACCGCCGCCGTCCAGGGCGTCCACACCGGTCGCTGTCACCGCCATACGGACGGACCGGACCCGCCCGACTGCGGACGCGGCCGACGCATAGCGGTTGACCGCGCCATCGCCATGGGTGTCCATGCCCAGCAACACCTGCAGGTCCTCGATGCCCTGCACCAGTTCCGCGGGTCCGCGCGTCCCGCTCTTGCGCCACAGCGACATCGTTGGCGTGCCGCGGTTGTTCGTCCCGGCCCCGGGGGCAACGTAGTAGATGTGCGTCAGGAGCAGCCCCACCGAGGCCCCGGCAGGACCGGCATCGTTGCCGTAGGACACCCCGGTCTCCGACAGCGTCGCCGCGGGCGCGTTCTCGAAGGGCCCGGTGCCGGCCCGCCGGCGCAAGATCGCGCGTCCGTCACCGGCATCGATCCGATCCACGCGGAACAGGGTCGCCTGTCCACAGTCGCCCAATACGGCGAAGTCGTCGGGGCGCAAGTCGACGTCCCCATCCCCGTCGACCACCGGATCGCCAACCGCATCCGCCGGGGCCGCCAGCGGCTGCGGACGGTCGACGAAGCGGAACACCAGGATGTCCGAGATCGGCCGCAGCGTCTCGACGTCTATCCCGCCGCTCCTGCGAAAGGCGTGCACCGAGCCCCGTCCGACTCTGCGCGGCAGCGGGTCAAGGCCCGGATTCCAACTCGAGACGGTGTTGTCGGCTGCTGTGCCGTCGAATGCGGTGACCGCCGTTGCGATATCCAGTTCGAACAGGCTTTCGGCCCGCCCGTTCAGCGTGTTCCAGACCGGTTGGCGGGCACAGCCCATGTAGCCGGCCGCGCGCGCCGAGCGCGCCATGAAATCCAGCGCATGTCGCGCCGACTCCTGCAGGCGAGCCTGAGCGGTCAACAGGGCATGGGTGCGATGGTTCGCCGCGAACAACTCGGCGACGCTCACCGTCACGATGCTGCCGAGGGCGAGCGCCAGCAGCATCTCGAGGAGCGAGAAGCCGCGCGCACCGCCGGGGGCGAAATCCCTGCCGAGCACGATCAGGTACCGGTCTGCACGGTGATGCGCTGCAGCGCCCGTCCCGCGGGACGCCAGGTAACGGTGGCCGAGACGATCCCCCCTGCCGCGATCGCCACCGAGCCGTCCCCGTCGGACAAGCCTGGCGGCGGGCTGGAAGCGGGCATCAACGCTGCCCAGAGCGCCTTGCAGGCTGCGGACTTCTCCCACTTGCCGAATCGGCACTTCCACGTCGCGAGGTCGAAATCGGCCAACTGATCCGACGAGCAGTCGGCGCCGAGGCATGAGAGCGCGGACGGCGGGCCCGCGCCGAGGGCGATGGCGTACCGGCCCGGCGGGTTCGCGCGCGCGTGCTCCAGGATGTCGCCCGCGAGCAGGATCGCCTCGGTGCGCTGCAACGCATCCCGATTGTCCCGCAATGCGGCCGTCTGCAGCGCGGCAACGCCGAGCGTACCCACGGCCAGAACCAGTACGGCCGTCAGCACCTCGACCAGGGACACCCCGCGTTGGTCCTTCCATGGCGGATGCCTCATCTACGGTTCCCAGCCCTCTTCGCCGGCGTCCTCGAAGTCGCCGTCGCCGTTACGGTCCCACCACCGCCTGCCGGCCTGGTCGAGCCCGAGGGCGCCGCCGGTCGCTACGCCGCCGGCAAGGGGACTCGCCCGCAACAGGAAACGCGCCGCCGCGGCGTCCTCCAGGATCACGACGTAGCGGGTCGAGGTCGGCGTACAGAGGTTCGGCGTGACCGCACCGACGTCGGCGCCGTCGGAGCCTTCGGTGTCCGCGTGGATGGCGCCGAGATAGCTGAAGGTCCAACTCGCATGCCGCTCCATCCCCTGTGCGCAAAGCAGCAGATCCGCGCCGGCCGCGGCCTCGTGTGCGCGTACGCCATATTGCGTGTACAGGGGGGTGGCGACCGCCGCCAGCAGCGCG
The DNA here is from genome assembly GCA_965206615.1 of Candidatus Azotimanducaceae bacterium. Classification (GTDB taxonomy): domain Bacteria; phylum Pseudomonadota; class Gammaproteobacteria; order Pseudomonadales; family Azotimanducaceae; genus VXNE01. The sequence continues at coordinate 2,823,780 of CBDBKI010000005.1, read as the reverse complement.
AGGATCGCCACCGCCGCCAGCAGCTCCAGCAACGAGAAACCCGCGCGGGACAGAAACTTGTGGGACATGACACCAGGCCCTCGGTGTGCCGCTCAGGGAAGGGACCAGCCTAGTGAAGGGCCGGCGCGGCCCGAAGGCGACTTCTCTCACCTGGGCGTACGCCGAGTCTCGCCGGCGATGGGGAACGGGCTTGCACAGGCGCGACACGGGCGACCACAAGGGGTCGCCCCTACCCCCGCCGTGCGTGCAACGTCTCCAGCCCCAGCAACGCTATCCAGGTGGCGGCGCCGACGCTCACCGCGGAGTCCGCCACGTTGAACACGGGGAAGCGGAACCAGCCGTAGTGCACGAACACGAAGTCGATCACGTAGCCGAGCATGGCCCGGTCGATCAGGTTGCCGAGGGCCCCCGCGAGGATGCAGCCGTAGGCAAAGGCGTACCAGGCCTCCCCGCGGCGAAGTTTGCGAATTTCGTTCGCCACGAAGACGGCGACGGCGACCGCCACCGCGGAGAACACCCAGCGTTGCCAGCCGGCCGCGCTGGCGAACAGGCTGAACGCGGCACCCGGGTTATGCAGCAGTTTCCAGGACAGGAACGGCAGCACCTCGACATCTCCCCCGTAGTCCAGGTACGCGACAGCCAGCCGCTTCGTGGCCTGGTCCATGGCAAGGAGACCCGCTGCGAAGCCGTACCAGGGGAGCGTGCGGAGAACAGGCGGCTCCGCGGCCGGATCGGCCCCGCCTTCATGCATCCGCTAACCAGCGCCGCGTTGCCACGATGTCCCGCCCAATCTGCTCCTTCAGCGCATCGAGGGATTCGAACTTGACCTCATCGCGGACCTTCCGATGCACGGTCACCGTCAGGAGGGCGCCGTAGATGTCCTCGTCGAAGTCGAAGATGTGGACCTCGAGCAGGGGCTCCTTGCCGTCCACGGTCGGACGCACGCCGATGTTGGCCACCCCGGGCCGCTCCCCGCCCAAACCGGTTACCGTGACCGCGAACACGCCTTCCAGTGCCGCCCGGTAGCGCTGCAGGCGGATATTCGCCGTGGGTACGCCCAGCATGCGACCGAGTTGTCGACCGTACACGACCCGCCCCATGATGAAATACTGGCGGCCGAGCAGTTTCTCCGCGAGGTCGAAGTCCCCGGCGGCGAGCGCCTCCCGGATGCGCGAGCTGCTCACCCGCCCGTGCTCGAAGGTCAGCGTACCCATGTGGCTCACGTCGTACCCGTAGCGGTGGCCGGCTTCCTTCAGCATCGCGTAATCGCCTTCCTGGCCCCGGCCGAAGCGGAAGTCGTCACCGACCACCACGTACTTCGCGCCCAGCTGTTCCACAAGCAGTTCCTTGACCACGAAGGATGCCGGCGTGCGGGCGGTGCGCTCGTTGAACGGCACGCACAGCACCCGGTCCACGCCAATACCGTGCAGGAGGCTCACCTTTTCCCGGAAGCGTGTCAGCCGGGCCGGCACGGTCGCGCCCTCGAAGAACTCCCGCGGCTGCGGTTCGAACGTCATCAGGAGGCTCGGACACCGCAACTCCTCGCTCTTCGCCTTGACATGGGCGAGGAGCATCTGGTGGCCGTGATGCACACCATCGAAATTCCCGATCGTCACAACGTTGCCGCGATGCCTTGGACGAATGCTATGCATGCCGCGAATGAGCTCCATGCGGCGATTCTACACGCGGTGCTGGAGGTCACTCGGACGCACACCCATCGCCAGGACGGTGACCAAGTACAGCAGTCCACCCCCGATGACGGCGGCAGCCAGCATGCCGACACGCGCCAGCGCCGGGGCGGTAATCCAGTCGGCGGCGGCCGGCGCAAGCCACGCGAGCGCCGCTCCCATCACCGCGCTGCCCACCAGCGCCGCAGCGATCGTCTGCCGTAATGGGCGGGTCCAGGCGTAGTCGCCCCTGCGCACCAGTCCGCGCAGCAGGAGCACCATGTTGACGATGGCGGCGACGCTCGTCGCGAGGGCCAGGCCGACGTGATGCAGCCACCAGAACACGGCCAGGCTGAAGGACACGTTCACCGCCACCGACACGACCGCGTAACGGAACGGCGTCGTGGTGTCCTGCCGCGCAAAGAACCCCGGCGCGGCGATCTTCACGAGTACCAGCGCCGGCAGGCCGACGGCGAAGGCCTGCAACGCGGCGGCCGCCATCGCCACATCCGTGCCCGAGAAGGCGCCGTGACGGTAGATCGTCGCGATGAGGGGCACCGCCAGGACGAACAGCGCCGTCGAGGCAGGCACGCCGAGCAGCACGCCCATCCGCAAGCCCCAATCGAGCGTCGCGGCGAACCCCTCCCGGTCCGAGTCCGCGTGCAGCCGCGAGAGGTTCGGCAACAGCACCGTACCGAGGGCGACGGCGACCAGGCCGATCGGCAGCTCCATGAGCCGGTCCGCGTAGTAGAGCCAGGAGATGCTGCCGGTCGCCAGGAACGATGCCAGGATGGTACCGATCAGGCCGTTGATCTGGTTCACGGACGCCGCGAACGCCGCCGGCACGAACAGACGGACGACCTTGCGTACTCCGGGATCCGTCCAGTCCACCCTGGGCGGTTGCAGCAGGTGCAGCCGCTGGAGCGCCGGAAACTGAAACAGCAGTTGCGCGACGCCGGCGGCGAGGACGCCCCACGCGAGCGCCATCACCGGCTCATCAAAGAGTGGCGCCCCCACCAGCGCCGCCAGGATCAGCACCACGTTGAGCAACACCGGTGTGACGGCCGGCACCGCGTAGTGGTGGAAACTGTTGAGCAGGGCTCCCGCGTACGCCGTCAGTGAAATGAGGGCCAGGTACGGGAAGGTGACGCGCAGCATGTCCGTGGCGATGACGAGACGCCCGTCGTCCCCGGCGAACCCGGGCGCGAACAGCACCGTCAGCCAGGCAGCCCCCAACACCCCCGCCACGGTGACCACGGCGAGGATCACAAGGAGGTTGCCTGTTACCGCCCGGACGAAGCGGTCGAGCACCTGGCGCTCGCCGGAACGGTATTCCGCCAGCGCCGGCACGAAGGCCTGCGCGAAGGCGCCCTCGGCGAACAGTCTGCGGAAGAAGTTCGGAATCCGGAACGCCACGAAGAACGCATCGGCGATGCCGGCTGCGCCGAAGAAGTGCGACAGCACCACGTCGCGGGCGAACCCGGACACCCGCGACAGCATCGTCATGGAGGCGACGACGGAGCCCTGAGCGGTCAGGTTCCGTTCTTCCCTGGAGGTGCTTCGAGTTGACACAATCGACCTCCGCGGGCATAGTGCGCCGCTTCCTACGGCCCGCCCGTTTCCTTATAGAACTGGAGTATCCGCTTGGCCAACAGCCCGCAAGCCAAAAAGCGCGCCCGCCAGAGCCTGAAGCGTCGCGCGCGCAACGCGAGCCAGCGTTCCATGTACCGCACCTACCTGAAGAGGGTCAGCGCCGCATTGGAAGGCGGTGATGCCGCGGCCGCATCCGAGGCGTTGTCCGTAGCCGGGCCGGTGCTCGACCGGATGGTGAGCAAGGGCATCCTGCACGCAAACAAGGCCGCGCGTCACAAGTCCCGCCTCAACGCGAAGATCAAAGCGCTGTCGCAAGCCGGGGAACAGCCCTCCGCCTGACGCGCCGGCGCCGGGTTCACACCACCACTTCACACCACCACCAGGTTGTCGCGATGGATGAGTTCCCGCTCATCCACGTATCCCAGGACCGCCTCGATCTCACTGCTCGCGGTTCCCAGCAAGCGGCGCGTTTCGTCGCCTCCATAGTTCACCAGACCCTTGGCAACCTCTTCGCCCCCGCCGTCCGTGACGAGGACCATGTCCCCACGCTGAAAGTCGCCGGTCGCCGCGGTCACCCCAACGGCCAGGATGCTCACGCCGCGTTCGCGGACCGCACGCACCGCACCGGCATCGAGGACGATCCGCCCCTTCGGCCGGAGCTGGCCGGCGATCCAGCGCTTGCGGGCAACAAGCGGCTCCATGTCCGACTCCAACAAGGTGCCGACGGCGGCGCCGTCGCCGATCTCGAGCAGGACATCCGGCGTGGCACCGTTGGCGATCACGGTCGGCGCGCCGGACCGCGCGGCCAGCCGTGCGGCGGCGAGCTTGGTGACCATGCCACCGCGGCCGAGCACACCGCTGCCTCCCGCATGGGCATCGAGGGCCCGGTCCGTCGCGAACGCCTGACCGATGACGGGGGAATCGGGGTCGATGCGAGGGTCGCGTTCGTGCAGCCCGTCCCGGTCGGTCAGCAGGACCAGCACATCCGCGGACAGCGCGCTCGCCACCATCGCCGACAGCCTGTCGTTGTCGCCGAGCCGAATTTCGTCCGTGGCCACGGAGTCGTTCTCGTTGATGACAGGCACCACGTCCAGGGCGAGCAGCGTCTGCAGCGTCGCCCGCGCGTTGAGATAGCGCCGTCGATCCGCGAGATCGTCGTGCGTGAGAAGTACCAGACCGGTCCGGAGACCGCACTGCCGAAAGCCCTGCTCGTACGCTTCGATCAAACCCATCTGGCCCGCGGCGGCAGCTGCCTGCAGATCGTGCACCGTTTCCGGGCGGCCGGTGAAGCCGAGGCGTCGCCCGCCTTCCGCCACGGCCCCGCTGCTGACGAGCACCACCCGGCGGCCGCGCTCGTGCAGGGTCGCGATCTGGCGGCACCACCGGCCTATCGCGTTCCGGTCGATGCCGCGTTCGTTTGCGGTCACCAGGGCGCTGCCCACCTTCACGACCCAGGTCCTTGCATCCCGCAGGCGGGCGCGTCCGCCTGCCGCATTCCGGCTGCTCACCGCGACGGTCCCGCCACATCGCCCGCGTCGGTGCGCGCCTCCGGAGCGGCCTGCCGGTCCCGATCTTCGCGCTCCGCTGCGGAGCGCGCCAGGACATCCGCCGAAATGCGGTCGGTGAGTTCCGCTTCGCGCACGGTATCGACCTCGACGAGGTGCCGCATCAATGCGTTGGTCAAGGGCGCCAGACCGCGACCGGTCACCGACGAGATGGGGAACACGGGCCGGTCGGGATAGCGTTCCCGGAGGGCAGTCACCAGCCCTGCGGCGTCCGCCAGGTCCGTCTTGCTCGGCGCCATCCAGATGGGACGATCGCGGAAGGCTGCGCTGTACGCGAACAGTTCCCGTTCCACCACCTCGACATTGACCAGCGGATCGGAACCATCCAGCGGCGCCACTTCCACGAGGTGCACCAGCACGCGGTTGCGCGCGAGATGTCGCAGGAACCGTGTGCCGAGCCCCGCGCCCCCTGCCGCACCGGACACGAGGCCCGGGATGTCCGCCATCACGAAGCTCGCGGCCGCGTCTACGCGCACCACGCCGAGGTTCGGCCGCAGCGTGGTGAAAGGATAGTCCGCGATCTTCGGCTTGGATGCGGAGACAGACGCGATGAGTGTGGACTTGCCCGCGTTCGGCAGTCCGAGCAGGCCGACGTCGGCGATGAGTTTGAGCTGCAGGCGCAGCACGCGGGCCTCGCCGGGTTCTCCCGGGGTGGTTCTGCGCGGGGTCCGATTGGTGCTCGACTTGAAGCGGCTGTTGCCGAGCCCATGGCGGCCGCCACGTGCCGCCAGCAGGCGCTCTCCCGGCTCGGCGAGATCGCCGATGACCTCGAGCGTCTCGTCGTCGATGACGGTGGTTCCGGTCGGCACCCGCAGCAGCGCATCGGCGCCGCCGGCACCCGTCTTGTCGCGGCCGCCGCCGGTCTGACCGTTCCTGGCGCGACAGAACGGCTGAAAGCGAAAGTCCACCAGCGTGTTCAGCGCGGCATCCGCCACGAGGATCACGTCGCCTCCATCCCCGCCGTCACCGCCGTCCGGCCCGCCCTTCGCCACGAACTTCTCACGCCGAAAACTCAGCGCGCCGTGGCCGCCGTTCCCGGCGGCGATGCGTACGATTGCTTCATCGACGAACTGCATGACAGCACAACGCAGGTGCACTCAGGAGATCGCTGTGCGAATCCCGCCCCGCAGGCAGGCATCGTCGCACGCAAAACAAGGCCCTCCCGCGCCGACCGGCGCGGGACGGGCTCCGGGCGGGAGTCAGGAAGCGCCGTCCCGCAACGGGGCGACGTCCACGTACTTGCGGCCGAGCGGACCGCGAACCGAAAAGCTGACGGTGCCGGCCGCGGTCGCGAACAGCGTGTGATCCCGCCCGCAACCGACGTTCACGCCCGGATGGAAACGCGTACCCCGCTGACGAACGAGGATGTTCCCCGCCAGAACGGTCTGTCCACCGTATTTCTTGATCCCGAGCCGCTTCGACTGCGAATCGCGACCGTTGCGGGTACTGCCCCCCGCCTTCTTGTGCGCCATGATGAACTTCCCGATCCCGTGGGGCGTCGCTGCACGCCCAAGTTAGCGCGCGACCTTCAGTCGCGTTGGGAGTTTCGCTGCCGCGAAACTCCCGTGTAGCCAAACCCTGGCCCGCCGTCCAACCGGCGTGCCGGACCCAAGTCCGACAGGCAGCCAGCCTGATCGGCGTCGTCTCGTCAGGGCTGAATTCCCGTGATGCGGACGTCAGTGTAGTGTTGCCGGTGGCCGGCGTGGCGGACGTAGTTCTTGCGGCGCTTGAACTTGATCACGCGCACCTTGCGTGCCCGTCCCTGGCCGACGACCTCTCCGGTGACGCTACCGCCATCGACGTAGGGCGTACCCACCGAGACGTCGTCGTCGCGCGCCACCATCAGCACGCGATCGAACTCGACGCTCTCGCCGAGCCCGCCGTCAAGACGCTCGAGGCGAACGACCTCGCCCTCGGAAACGCGGTGTTGCTTGCCGCCGCTTTCGAAAACCGCAAACACTCCAATACTCCCGACTCGCGCTGTATTACAATTATCGACTGATTCACGTTGCGGGGTTCGAAAGGTCCGCAACGACCGGAAAAGCGGCGTAATTCTACGGACCCAGGCCGGCGTTTACAACGCACAGGGTGCCCGTAGCCCCCGCTCAAGCCTGATACCTGGAGCTCCGCCCCATGGCCTCCAACGCGGCACGCGCGCCACGCCTCGATGCGACCGATCTCCCGGCCATCTACCGCCTCGTCGCGAGCGACTTCCACCAGGTCAATGCGCTGATCCCGCACCACCTCACGTCCGAAGTCGAGCTCGTCGAGGAGATCGGCGAGTACATCGTGAAGAGCGGCGGCAAGCGCCTGCGCCCGCTGATCGTGCTGCTGGTGGCGCGTTGCTGCGGCTACGGCGCGACCGATCACGTGCGCCTGGCCACCATCATCGAATTCCTGCACACCGCCACGCTTCTGCACGATGACGTGGTCGATGGCTCCGAGATGCGTCGCGGCCTGCCGACCGCCAACGCGCGGTGGGACAACGCCCCGAGCGTTCTGGTCGGAGACTTCCTGTACTCCCGTGCGTTCCAGCTGATGGTCGAGCTCGACCGGATGGACATCCTGAACATCCTGGCGGACGCCACCAACGTCATCGCGGAAGGCGAGGTGCTGCAACTCGACAGCGTCGGCAACGCCGATCTCACGGAAGAAGCCTACATGGAGGTCGTGCGTTGCAAGACCGCCCTGCTCTTCCAGGCGTCGGCGCACACCGCGGCCGTGCTCGCAACCAACACCGCGCCGGTCGTCGATGCCATGCGCGACTACGGCCTTGCCTTTGGCCTCGCCTACCAGCTGGTGGACGACTGGCTGGACTACGCAGGCGACGCCGCGGTGATGGGCAAGAACGTGGGCGACGACCTGGCCGAGGGCAAGGCCACACTGCCGCTCATTCACGCCATGAAGCATGGATCCGACGAGGACGCGACCACCATACGGCGGGCGCTCACGTCGCGAAACGCTCGGGAACTCGGCCCGGTGCTGCAAGCCGTTCGGCGCTCCGGCGCACTCGACTATACCCGACAACGTGCCGAGGCCTTCGCCGGGCTGGCGATCGACGCCCTGGACGGGCTGCCATGGAACATCCACCGGGAAGCCCTTGAGGCCCTGGCGGGTTTCGCGGTCGCCAGAATCCGCTGAGTCCGCCGGCGTCCCGCGGGAAGAGCGTCCCGCGCGAAGAGATTGGCGCGAGGGACCAGCCGACATTACAATACGCGCCCCGCGCGGCGAGTCTTTGGAACGGTCGCGCCCGGGGCTTCGGAGTGTAGCTCAGCCTGGTAGAGCACTGCCTTCGGGAGGCAGGGGCCCGCGGTTCGAATCCGCGCACTCCGACCAATCTCGCTCGCCCTCACGCGGCGGACCGGCGGGAAGACCTCCGGTCGGGACACCCAATCCATAGCAGTCAGCCGGACCGCCTCAACGTGGAACAAGCCAGGTCGCACGGCGTCGCCATCGCCACCCTCATCATGCTCGGCATCATGATCGCCACGGTGGTGGGCTGGTGGGTGCTGCTGCCGGAGATCGCCCCCAAGCGGATCACGATCGCCGTGCTGCCCTTCAAGCAATCCCCCGGTACGCCGCCGGCATCCCCGTATCTCGGCGAGGGAATTGCCGCCGACATCGCCATCGCGCTCGCCGAGGTGCCCGACTTCATCGTGCTCGATCGCGCCGCGTCGTTCTCCTACCGTTCGCGGGGCGGCGTCGCGCAACTCCTGGCCGGCGAACTCGGCGCGACCCACACGGTCGAGGGTCGGGTTCGGCGGGCGGACGGGGTCATTGCCGTCTCGGCGCGCCTGACCGACCTGTCGGAGTTCCAAGTGCTCTGGGAAGAGGACCTGAGCGGCGCAGATGTGGAGCTGTTCGCGATCCGGGATGCGATCGCGGTGGGCATCGCGAAGAAGCTGCTGCTGCTGGGAGATGTCGCCATCTCGGCCGGCCCGCCGGTCGAACTCCGCGCTTACGAGACCTTTCTCGAAGCCCGTGCAGTTGCGGACGCGGGGGACGCGTCACGCGCGGCGCGCCTCGCCGAACGTTCCCTCGCGCTCGACGCGCCTCGCCGAACGTTCCCTCGCGCTCGACGGTAACAACCCCTATGCGCATTACCTCCTCGCGGACCTGTATTACCGGGAGGGCCGGCCCGAGGCCGAGGCGCACGTCGCGCGGGCGCTCGCCATCGACGCCGGGTCCGCGCCCGCACAGGCGCTCCGGGCGCACCTGCGGTTCCTGGCGGACGGCGATCTGTCCGTTTATCACGGGACGCTGACCGACCTGGTGGCGGCGCGGCGCGACGCCGATGCGCTTCGCTGGCTGACCTGCCTGTACGAGGCGGGCGGGCGAGGCGACGACGCCCTTTTTGCGGGCAACTACCTGCGGCGATTCGACCCCCTCGGAGCGCGGGGCACCGGCTGCAGCCTCTTCATGGCGCCGGACGCGGCGACGCTGCGCGCGGTGCCGTGGCGCTCCGCGGACGAAGTGCTGGCGGCGCCGCCGGAGGCCTGAGCGGGGGTGTAGGGGACGGGCTTGTCCCGTCCCGGCGCGACCTGCGGTCGCGTTGCAGTTTCGCTGGCGCGAAACTGCGCCGGTCCAAAGGGTCACGCGTGACCGGGGCCGCCCCCGCTTGACGACGAGGTTCCGCGACTTCGGGGACGGGCGACCGCAAGGGTCGCCCCTACAGCCTCGCGATGCCGAGTTCCGCGAGCTTCGCGGCCATGTCCTCGGCGGATGTGGCGGGACGGACCTCGCGGTCGATCAGGAGCACCTGCCGGTCCTGCCCGATGTAGAAGGTGTGGCGAGCGGCGTAACCCTCGGGCCTCAGGACGCCGTAGGCCTCGGCCGTCTCCGACGTGGGGTCGGAGAGGAGCGGGAAGTCCGCGTCGTTCTCCGCGCCGAAACCCCTGTTGTCCTCGATGGGGTCCGTGCTGGCCATGTAGTAGGCCACGTCGAAGGCCCGCAGGAGGTGACCGTTCTCGGCCAGCGACTTGCACTCGATGGTGCAACCGCGCGTATAGGCTCTCGGGAACCACGCGACGACGACCGCCTCGGTCCCGCCTTCGCCGACCAACTCCGACAGGCGATGCATCTTGCCGTCGGTGCCTTCGAGGGCGAAGTCCGGCGCCGTGTCGCCGACGGACAGATCGGCATGCGCCGCCGGCAGCACGAGTCCGCTCAGCAGGAGGAGCGCGGCGAACCGCAGTGGAGCCCTTCTCATCATCGCTCTCAGGTCCATGACAGGTCGTGCTCCGAAAGCGGCAGCGAGCGCACGCGCTTGCCCGTGACGGCGAAGATCGCGTTGCACACGGCCGGCGCCAGCGGTGGCAACCCGGGTTCGCCCAGACCGCCCCACTTCTCGCCGCCCGAGAGGGCGAAGTGCGTCTCCATCTTCGGCGTGTCCGCGAGGTGCAGCATGGGATAGTCGTGGAAGTTGCTCTCCACCACCGCGCCGTCCTCGACGGTGATCTTGCCGTACAGCGCGGCGGTCAGGCCGTACACGATCCCGCTCTCGATCTGCGCCTCGGCCGACAGCGGATTGACGACGTGGCCGCAGTCGACGGCGGACACCACCCGCTCGACCCGCACCGCGCCGGCGTTCGTCACGGACACTTCCGCCACCTGCCCGACGATGCTGCCGAAGGACTCGTGTACCGCCATCCCGCGGCCCGTGCCGGCGGGAAGTTCGCCGCCCCAGTCCGACTGCTCCTCGAGGACCCTCAGCACGTCGAGCATGTCGGCGTGCTCCTCCTCGAGCAGCGACCGGCGGAACGCGAGGGGATCGACCCCGGCGTGCGCCGCCATCTCGTCGACGAAGCTCTCCCGGGCGAAGGGGTTCTGGGAGTTCCCGACCGAGCGCCAGAACCACGTCGAGAGGTGCGTGTTGCGTATCGTGTGCGTGATGCGCTGGTTCGGGATCGCGTAGGGAATCTCGGTGAGCCCCTCCACGGAGGTCCGATCCACTCCCGACGCCACCGTCTCCGGGCGCAGTCCGGCGAGAATGGAGTGGGTGACCGAATGGTTGGCCCAGGCCGTCGGTTTGCCGTCGGCATCAAAACCCGCGCGGAAGCGCAATGCGGACATGGGCCGGTAGCGGCCGCCGCGGGTGTCCTCTTCCCGCGACCAGATCAACTGCACGGGCCGGCCGATCTCCTTCGCGACCGTCACCGCCTCGCGCACGAAGTCCGGGTTCGAGCGCCGTCCGAAGCCTCCGCCCAGGAAGCAGTTGTGCGGGTAGACGTTGCCGGCTTCCACGCCGGCGACTTCGGCGCCGACCGCGAGGACCGACTCGGGGTTCTGCGCCCCGGTCCAGATGTCCACACGGTCGTCCTGCAGCTGGACCGTGCAGTTGAGCGGCTCCATGCAGGCGTGGGCCAGGTACGGTACGGCATAGTCGGCCTCGATGCTCGACGCGGCCGTCTCGAAGCCGGCGGCGACATCCCCCTGCTCGTGGGCGACGACGCCGTCTCCGTCCAGCGCCGCGGCAAACTCCTGCTGCCACTGCGCGGACGACGTGCCGGCGCCGGGCCCGCGGTCCCACTCGATCGACAGGGCATCCGCCGCGGTTTGTGCCTGCCAGTAGTGCTCCGCCACGACGGCGACACCGCCCTCGACCGCTACGGCGCCGATGACGCCGGGCCGCTGCGCGATCGCCGCGAAGTCGTGCGCACGCACCGTCCCGCCCATCACGGGGCAGTGCTTCACGGCCGCGTAGACCATGCCGGGCAGGCGCACATCCATGCCGAAGACCGCCGAGCCGTCGACCTTCACGGCGGCATCGAGCCGCTTGCGCGGCGTGCCGATGATGGTGAACTGGTCCGGGGTCTTGATCGCCACCTCGCCCACTTCGACGGCGGCGGCCTCGGCCGCGATTTCACCGTAGCGCAGGGACTTGTCTGCGTGCGTGACGCGGGAGTTCGCCGCCTCGCACGTCTGGGGCGCCACCCCCCAGCGGTTGGCGGCGGCGCGCACCAGGCGTTCGCGCGCGTTGGCGCCGGCGGCCTGCAGGTAGGGCCGGCTGTGGCGCACGGCCTGACTGCCGCCGGTCCCCATGCGCTGGTACACGCGGTCCTCGCGCAGGCTCCGGTTGGCGTCGGCGTACTCCGCGCGTACGTTCTCCCAGGCCGCGCCGAGTTCGTCCGCGACGATCATCGGCAGGCTCGTGAACACGCCCTCTCCCATCTCCGACTGCGCGACGCGGATCGTCACGGTATCGTCCGGAGATATCACGAGCCACGCGTTGATCTCTCCGCCACGGTCGACGGCTTCGAACGGCCGCCCGTTGCCGAGGGCCGGCAGGTGAAAGGCAACCATGAGGCCGCCGGCCGAGGTCGCGGTGGCCTTCAGGAAACGTCGTCGGTTCATGCCACACCCCCTTCCGTTGCCGCGTTGCGGTCGGCTGTCCGACCCAGTTCCGCCGCACGGTGGATGCCGCTGCGCACACGCTGGTACGTCCCGCAGCGGCAGACGTTGGTCATCGCGGTATCGATGTCGTCGTCCGTCGGCGCGGCGTTGTGCGTGAGGAGCGCCGCGGCAGCCATGATCTGCCCGGACTGGCAGTACCCGCACTGGGGTACGTCGTGCTCGATCCAGGCCTGCTGCAGCGGATGACTGGCATCCGCGGACAGCCCCTCGATGGTGGTGATGCTCTTGCCCGCCACGGCCGCGAGCGGCGTGATGCACGAGCGCGTCGCCTCCCCGTCCACGTGCACCGTGCAGGCGCCGCACTGGGCGATCCCGCAGCCGTACTTCGTTCCCGTGAGATCCAGATGATCGCGCAACACCCACAGCAGCGGGGTTGCCGGATCGACGGTGAGCGCCTGCGCGCGACCGTTGATCGTGAGTTCCGTCATGAGAAAGCCTCCGTAGCGGCCGTTGCGGCCTCCCGTTCGTAGCGCCCATGATACGCATTCGAAGGCATATCGGAACCGTGGCAGGGACGGCGGAGGCGACGCATGGACAAACACCCGGACACCGGACCGGCATCCGCTGCGTCGGCGCTGCGTGCCGCCCTGGCCGGCGAGAGCACGGTCATCGCGCCGCTTTGCCTGACGCCCTTGCAGGCGAGGCTCACCGAGTCGCTGGGCTTTCGCGCCGGATACCTCTCCGGCGGCGCGCTCGGCTACGAGCTCGCCGTCTCCGAGGCCCTGCTCACGCTCACGGAACTGGCCGACGCCGCCCGCCGCATCACGGCGCGTTCCGGGCTGCCCCTCATCGTCGACGGCGGCGTCGGCTTCGGCGACCCGGTGCACATGGTCCGGACGATCCGCGAGATCGAGTCGGCCGGCGGCGCGGGCATCGAAATCGAGGACCAGGTGGCGCCGAAGCGCGTCAGCCACCACCGGGGCATCGAGCACCTCGTCTCGACCGACGAGATGACCGATCGCATCGCCGCGGCCGTGGGGGCCCGGAGCGACCCCGATTTCGTGATCGTGGCGCGCACGGGCGCCGTGCGCAACGAGAGCTTCGACGCGGCGGTCGAACGCTGCGTCGCGTACGCAGAGGCCGGCGCCGACCTCGCCATGCTGATGCCGTCGACAGAGGACGATTGGGCGGCCGCCGCGGCGCGCATCCGTGTGCCGCTCGCGACTATCGCCGCCATGGATGCCCGTCCGCTCGAGGCATGGCAGGCCCTCGGCTGGCGGCTCGTCATCGATCCCTTCACGGGGCACACCGTCGCCGTGGATGCCATGCGCACGGCCTACGCCGCCTTCCGCCGGGACGGCGACACCGGCGTCCCCCTGGCCACGCGCTTCGCCGTCTACCGCGAGTTCTCCGACCTGGCAGGGCTCGGCGAGTTCTACGATCTCGAGGACCGGACGACCGAGCGGGAGGTGTAGGGGGCGGGCTTGTCCCGTCCCGTTCCGAATTCGCGCAAGACGCCGGCGCGGGCGACCGCAAGGGTCGCCCCTACGGGACGCCGGCCAGGTGCAGGGCGGCCGTTCCTCCGACGAGAGCTCCGACCGCGACCACCAGAAGGCAGGCGAGGCGTCGCATGGTCCTGTCCGTCACGGCGGGCGGGAACCTTCTGCCCAGCGCAGTGAACACGAACACCACGGGCAGGCCGGCCGCGAACAGGACCCAGATGGACGCCGTCAAGCCGCCCGTCGAACCCACCGCGATGGAGCGTGCCACGTTGCCGAACACGAACACCACCGCGAGCGTCGCGCGAACGTTCGCGAGCGCCAGGGGCTGCCGGTAGGCGTGGTAAGCCATCACCGGACCGCCGACGGCGAACATCCCGGCGAACACCCCCGCGAGGCCTCCGAAGCCGCCTGTCTGCCAGGCCGGGGCCAGCGCGGCGCGCGGTGTCGGACGCAGCACCACGGACAGGCCGGCCGAGACCGCGAAGACGCCGAACACGAGACGCACGTACTCCATCTCGCGCTCGCCGAGCCAGGCGAGGAGCGCGAGGCCGCAGAGTACACCCGGCGCGTTGCAAGCCAGTAGCGGCCACAGGAAGCGCCGCTCCACGAGGCGCCACTGCCCCTTGAGGAAGACCGCCGACATCAAGGCGGTCAACATCGCTGTCGCGCTGGCGGCCATGGGGATCGGCAGCAGGTCGAACGCAATCACGAGCGCCATGAGGACGAGTCCCATGGCAAAGCCCGTCACCGCCTGCACGTACGTACCCGCCGCGACCATTGCGAGGAAGGCGGCCAGGATCGCCAGATCCACTATTGCGGCGCTGCCTCGGAGATTGCCACCGCGGTGACGGCGGCTACCACGGCAACCGGTCCAGGTCTACGTTGCCGCCGGAGAGAACGATGCCGATGCGCAGGTCGGACAGCTTCCCGGCGACGGCTTCCGACTCCTCCAGGACGCGCTCGACGAGCGCAGCCAACGGCACCGCCGCCGAAGGTTCGACCACGATCTTCATCCGTTCCCAGACGAGGCGCATCGCCGCCGCGATGGCCGCCTCACTGACGCGGACGATGGCGTCGACGTGGCGGCTGATCAGCGCGAAGTTGCGCACGCCGAGAGACGTCAGCAGGCCGTCGGCGATGGTCGTCGGGGAGATCGACGGGAGTCGCTCACCCGCGCGAAACGATCGGTAGGCATCGTCCGCGCCCGCCGGCTCGACCGCGATCACCCGTGTATCCGTGGCCCGTCCCTGCACCGCCAGTGCCGTCCCGGCGGCGAGGCCACCGCCGCCGATGGGGATCATCACGAGATCCAGGTCCGTCACCTCGTCCTGCAACTCGCGCGCGGCCGTGCCCTGCCCCGCAATGACATCGGCGTTGTCGTACGGATGCACGACCACCTGCCCCGTGCGCGCCACCGCCTCGCCCAGCGTCATCTCGCGCGCCTCGAGGGTCGGCTCGCAGAGCGTGATGGCGGCCCCGTAGCCGGCCACCGCCGCCTGCTTCACCGCCGGTGCGTTGCGCGGCATGACGACGGTACACGGGACTCCCCGCAGCCGGGCGGCCAGTGCGAGGGCGGCGCCGTGGTTGCCCGACGAGTGGGTCGCGACGCCTCGCGCGGCGTCCTCCGGCGACAGCGCCTGCACCGCGTTGCAGGCGCCGCGGAACTTGAACGCGCCGGCGCGCTGGAAGTTCTCGCACTTGAAGAAGAGGCGCACGCCGAACATGGCATCGAGGGAAGATGCCGTGAGGACGGGCGTGCGGGTGGCGAAGGGCCGGATACGCGACGCGGCGCGGACCACGTCCTCCGGCGTCGGGAGATCCGGCGTCTGGGCGCCGTTCGACATGCCCGCTGCGCCTGCGCCGTCAGCCGAGGGCGGCTCGGGCGTTGCGGAAGAGCCTGAGCCAGGGGCCGTCGTCGTCCCAGTCGTGCGGACACCAGGAGTGCTGGATGGACCGGAACACCCGCTCGGGGTGAGGCATCATGACGAGCGCCCGGCCGTCCGACGAGACGAGCCCCGCCAGACCGGCCGCGGAGCCGTTCGGATTCAGGGGATAGCGTTCGGTCGGGCGGCCCACGCCGTCCACATATTGCAGGGCGGTACGCGCCTGCCGCGCGTCCCACTCCGGATGTTCGAACTCTGCCCGACCCTCGCCGTGGGCCACGGCGATGGGCAGGACGCTCCCTGCCATGCCCGCCAGCCACGGCGAGTCGGTGCGCGCGATCCGCACGGTCACGGAGCGTCCCTCGAACTGCTCCGAACGGTTCCTGACGAACCGCGGCCAGGCCGCCGCTCCGGGGACGAGCGACTTGAGTTCGCAGAGCATCTGGCAGCCGTTGCACACGCCGAGCGTCAGCGTGTCGGGCCGCTCGAAGAACGCCTGGAAGGCATCGCGCACGCGCGACTCGAAGAGGATCGACTTCGCCCAGCCGCCGCCGCCGCCGAGGACATCGCCATAGGAGAATCCTCCACACGCGGCGAGCGCGGCGAAACCGACCAGGGAGTGGCGCGCGGCGAAGAGATCGGACATATGTACGTCGACGGCCTCGAAACCGGCGTGATGAAACGCCGCGGCCATCTCCACCTGACCGTTGACGCCCTGTTCGCGCAGGATCGCCACCCGTGGCCGCGCACCCGTGGCGACCCGCGGGGCCGCCACGTCCTTCCCGGGGTCGAAGGTGAGGCGCGTCACCGCCCGATACGCGCCGTCGTCGATGCCCTCGAACTCCTCCTCCGCGCAAGCCCGATCGTCCCGCAGGGACTGCATGCGGCAACTCGTCTCGCTCCAGAGCCGTTCGAGGGCCGCCCGTGTGGTTGCATGTGCACCGATCCGCACCGTGTCGTCGGCGCGGCTTGCGGCCACCGGACGGGCCCACAGGCCGGCCTCGGTCGCCGCAGCCAACAGGGGCTCGAGTTGCGTCTCCGGCACGGCCACGACCACGCCCACCTCCTCCGCGAAGAGGGCGTCGAGGTCCGTCTCCGCCACGTCGAGTCCGACCCGCCCCGCGAACGCCATCTCGAGGAGCGTCACGATCAGTCCTCCATCCGAGCGGTCGTGGTAGGCAAGCAGGCGGAACTCGCGGCGCGCGCGCTGCACGAATTCGACGAGGGCCCGCAGGCCGTCCGGGTCGTCGATATCCGGTACCGGGGCGCCCAGCTGCCCGTAGCACTGCGCCAGGGCGCTGCCGCCGAGTCGCTGCTGCCCCGCGAACGGCGGCTCGATGAGTACGAGCGCCAGGGACGCCGCGTCCTTGAGCACGGGCGTCAGCGTTGCGCGCGCGTCCGCAACCGGCGCACAGGCCGTCACGTTGAGCGTCACCGGGGAGACGACCTCCCGCTCCGTGCCGTCCGCGCTCCAGCGCGTACGCATCGACAGGCTGTCCTTGCCCACGGGGACCGCGATGCCGAGCGCCGGGCACAGTTCGAGACCCACCGCCGCCACCGCGTCGTACAGCGCCTGGTCCTCGTCTTCGAACCCGGCCGCCGCCATCCAGTTGGCGGACAGGACGACGCGGGACAGGTCGTCGATCGGCGCCGCGGCGAGATTGGTCAGCGCCTCGGCCACCGCCATGCGTGCGGCGGCCGCCGGGTTCACGACCGCAAGCGGCGACCGTTCGCCCATGGCCATCGCTTCGCCGGCAAAGCCGTCGTAGTCGGCCAGGGTGACGGCCACGTCGGCGACGGGCACCTGGTACGGCCCCACCATCTGGTCGCGCGCCACCAGTCCCGTGATGCTGCGGTCGCCGATGGTGATCAGGAACTTCTTCGACGCGACCGCCGGGAAGCGCAGCACCCGTGCGAGCGCGTCGGCGAGGGTGACGCCGGCAAGGTCCAGCGGCGCCGCCGGCCGCGGACGGCGCTCGAACGACCGGTGCATGGCGGGGGGCTTGCCGAGCAGCGTCGCAAGGGGCATGTCGACAGGCGTATCGCCAAAACCTCGATCCGTCACGGTCAGGTGCGCATCGGCCTGCGCCACGCCCACCACGGCGTACGGACAACGTTCGCGCTCGCAGATCTCGCGGAATCGCCCGAGCTCTTCCTCCGGAACGGCCATGACGTAGCGCTCCTGCGCCTCGTTGCACCAGATCTCCATCGGCGACATCGCCCGGTCGGCGCTCGGCACGTCGCGCAGCTCGAAGCGCCCGCCCCGCCCCGCGTCGGAGATCAGTTCCGGCAGGGCGTTGCTGAGTCCCCCCGCTCCGACGTCGTGAATCAGGCGGATCGGATTGGCCTGGCCCAGGGCCCAGCAGCGGTCGATGACCTCCTGGCAGCGACGCTGCATCTCCGCGTTGTCCCGCTGCACGGAGGCGAAGTCGAGTTCCGAGTCGCTCTCCCCGGACGCCATGCTCGACGCGGCGCCCCCACCGAGACCGATGAGCATCGCGGGGCCGCCGAGCACGATGAGCCGGGCGCCGACGGGCACGTCCGCGGCTTCGACGTGCTCCTCGCGGACGTTGCCGACGCCGCCGGCGACCATGACGGGCTTGTGGTACCCCCAGTACCGATGCCCGGCTCCCGCCAGTTCGGCCTCGAAGGTCCGGAAGTAGCCGCCGAGCGCGGGCCGGCCGTATTCGTTGTTGAACGCCGCGGCGCCGATGGGACCGTCCAGCATGATGTCGAGGGCGCTGACGATGCGATCGGGCTTCCCGATCGGGAGTTCCCAGGGCTGCGGGTCGCCGGGAATATTGAGATGGGAGGTGGTGAAGCCGGCGAGCCCCGCTTTCGGCTTCGAACCGCGGCCGACGGCGCCCTCGTCGCGAATCTCGCCGCCGGAGCCGGTGGCCGCGCCCGGATACGGCGCGATGGCGGTGGGATGGTTGTGGGTCTCCACCTTGATGAGGACGTGCACCGGCTCGCGAACGGACCCGTAGACCCCGCTCGCGGCGTCCGCGAAAAAGCGATTGGCGCGGCTGCCCTCGATGACGGCGGCGTTGTCCGAGTACGCGGACAGGATACCGGCGCCGTTGATGTGCCGATACGTGTTGCGGATCATCCCGAACAGCGTCTCGCCGGACGGCGTGCCGTCGATCTCCCAGCTGGCGTTGAAGATCTTGTGCCGGCAGTGCTCGGAGTTGGCCTGGGCGAACATCATCAACTCGATGTCCGTCGGCGCCCGGGCGAGCCCGGCGTACTGTACAGCGAGGTAGGCGATCTCGTCGTCCGAAAGCGCAAGGCCGAGGCGTTCGTTGGCGACCGCGAGCGCGGCCGGACTGCGCCCCGTGCGCACGACCGCCCGTGGCGCGCCCTCCGCGAAGACATCGTCGAAGACCTCCCCGGTGCGGGCGATCTCCGTCATGCGATCGTGCAGGAGGGCGGTGATGTCCGCCCGCCCGCCGCCCTCCACGAACCAGCGCAGCCCGCGCTCGACGCGCCGCACGCGGTCCAGACCGCAGCGGTGGAAGATGTCGGTGGCCTTGCTCGACCAGGGCGAGATGGTGCCGGGTCGGGGCGTCACCGTGCAGACCCGCGGGCCGACGCGCGCCGGAGGCGCCTGGCGCGGACCGTAGCTCAGGAGCCTGGCGGCGACGCGCTCCTCGTCCGGGCGCAACGGCGCAGCGACTTCCAGGAAGTGCACGAATTCCGCGTACACGCCACGGACCGCCGGGTCGACTGTCCGCAACGAGGCGAGTCGCTTCCCCAGTCGCGCCACGCTGAACGCCGGCGGGCCGGCGAGGACCTGGACTGCGGAGGCTCGGGGTGTGTGCGGGTCGGCGGGCACGGCGGGATTACCCGGAGCCTCGCCTGGCCCGGAAGAAACCGGACAGCAACGCACCGCACTCCTCGGCAAGGACCCCTTCCATCACCGTCACCCGATGGTTGTACCGCGCATGCCCGAGCAGGTCGGACGCGCCGGCCTTCGGCTCGCGGGCGCCGAACACCAACCGGGCGACACGCGCATGCACCAGGGCGCCAACGCACATCGTGCAGGGTTCGACGGTGACGTACAGCGTGCTGCCGGGCAGCCGGTAGTTCCCGCCCGCACGCGCCGCGGCGCGCAGCGCCGCGACCTCGGCGTGGGCGGTGGGATCGCGGTTCGTCACGGGCGCGTTGTGCCCGGCGCCGACGATGCGGTCGCCCGCCACCAGCACGGCGCCGACGGGCACCTCGCCCAACGCCTCGGCGCGGCGCGCCTCGATGAGCGCGTATTCCATCCAGTGGACATCATCCATCAGGCAGGTCGTCCCCGCCCGGGGGCGACCGGGCCCGGCGCCTTCACTCCCATTCGATCGTGGCGGGCGGCTTGCTCGAGATGTCGTACACCACGCGGGACACCCCGGCGAGCTCGTTCATGATGCGGCTCGACACGTGGCCGAGCAGTTCATAGGGCAGTTCCGCCCAGCGCGCCGTCATGAAGTCGGTCGTCTCGACGGCGCGTAACGCGATCACGTGCTCATACCGCCGCGCGTCGCCCACGACGCCCACCGACGCCACCGGCAGGTAGACGGCGAACGCCTGGCTCACCCGGTCGTACCAGTCGGCACGGCGCAGCTCCTCCAGGAAGATCGCGTCGGCCTGGCGGAGCACCTCGAGATACTCGCGCCGCACCTCTCCGAGGACGCGCACGGCGAGGCCGGGGCCCGGGAACGGATGTCGATGGACCAGTTCGCGGGGCAGCCCGAGGGCCATGCCGACCTTGCGCACCTCGTCCTTGAAGAGATCCCGCAGGGGCTCCACCAGGGAGAGATGCATGTGGTCCGGCAACCCGCCCACGTTGTGATGCGACTTGATGACGTGTGCCTTGCCGTATTTCGACGCCGCCGACTCGATCACGTCCGGATAGATCGTCCCCTGGCCGAGCCAGCGCACGTTCTCCAGACGCGCCGCGGTGCGCTGAAACACCTCGATGAAGGTGGCTCCGATGATCTTGCGTTTGGTCTCCGGATCGTCGTGGCCGGCAAGCGCGGTGAGAAATTCGTCGGCGGCATCGACGACGATCAGGCTGAGGTTCATGGCATTGCCGCCCCGGGCGAACGCGGCTTCCACCTCCGCGCGTTCGTTCAGGCGCAGCAGCCCGTTGTCCACGAATACGCATGTCAGGCGCTCGCCGATCGCCCGTTCGAGGAGCGCCGCGGCGACGCTCGAGTCGACGCCGCCGGAGAGGCCGAGGACCACCTGAGCGTCGCCTACCTGTGTCCGAATCGCCGCGACCGCATCATCGACGATCTGTCCGGGCGTCCACGCCGCCGCGCAGCCGCAGATGTCGCAGGCGAAACGGCGGACGATGTCCGCGCCGCGGGCCGTGTGCGTCACCTCCGGGTGGAACTGGACGCCGAAGAGCCGGCGCGCCGGATCCGCCATCGCCGCAACGGGCGCGCTGGCCGTGCTGGCCGTCACCGCGAAGCCCGGCGGGACGGCAGTCACCTTGTCGCCGTGGCTCATCCATACCGGCAGCCGGCCGCCGTCCGTCAGTCCCCCGAACAGTGCATCTGTCCGCGCCACCTCGAGCTCCGCATGGCCGAACTCGCGGTGGGTCGAGGGCTCGATCGCGCCGCCGAGTTGCGCGGCCATGGCGTGCATGCCGTAGCAGATGCCGAGTACGGGCACGGCGGCCGCGAACACCTGCTCCGGGATGCGCGGCGTCGACCCCTCCGTCACCGTCTCCGGCCCGCCGGACAGCACGATGCCGCGCGGTGCGAACGCCTCGACGAAGCCGTCCGGCACATCGAAGGGATGGATCTCGCAATAGACGCCCACCTCGCGAACGCGGCGGGCGATCAGCTGCGTGTACTGGGAGCCAAAGTCGACGATCAGGAGCCGGTCGTGGCGGGCGCCGCTCGCGATATCGCCCGCGGCGACGAGCCCGGTATCGCGGGACGCCCCGGGGCTCGGCCCCGATACGCTGCCCGGATCTGCGGCCACGCGGCTGCTACTCGATCGGGTAATTCGGCGGTTCCTTCGTCATCGCGACATCGTGCACATGACTTTCCGCCAGGCTCGCCCCCGAGATCTTCACGAACTTGGAGCCCGTGCGCATGGCATCGATATCCGCAGACCCGGTATACCCCATCGATGCCCGCAGACCGCCCATGAGCTGATGGACGATGGGGCTGGCGGGGCCGCGATACGGCACGCGGCCCTCGATGCCCTCGGGCACCAGCTTGCCGTTGTCGCCGTCCGGCTCCTGGAAATAGCGGTCGCTGGACCCGAAACGCTCACCCATGGCGCCGAGGGAGCCCATGCCGCGGTACGACTTGTAGGTGCGTCCCTGGTAGAGCTCGACCTCGCCGGGCGCTTCGTCCGTGCCGGCGAGCAGCGACCCCACCATCACGACGCTCGCGCCGGCCCCGATCGCCTTGGCGATATCTCCGGAGAAGCGGATGCCGCCGTCCGCGACCACCGGTACACCCGCTTCGGCCGCCTCTTCGGCGACATCCGCGACCGCCGTGATCTGCGGCACGCCGATCCCCGAAACGACCCGCGTCGTACAGATGCTGCCCGGGCCAATGCCGACCTTCACGCTGTCGACCCCGGCGCCGATCAGCGCCTGTGCGCCCTCACGGGTCGCAACGTTGCCGCCGATGACCGGCATCGCCGGGTACTTCTGCTTGATCCAGCTGATGCGGTCGAGCACGCGCTGGGAATGACCGTGCGCCGTGTCGACGACGATCACGTCGACGCCGGCCTCGACGAGGGCCGCCACCCGGTCGTCCGTGTCCGCGCCGGTTCCGACGCTCGCCCCCACCCGCAGCTGACCCTCGCCATCCTTGCAGGCGTTCGGGAACCGCTGTGCCTTGGTGATGTCCTTCACCGTGACCATCCCGGTCAGCCGGAACGCCTCGTCGGTGATGAGCACCTTCTCGATGCGGTGCCGGTGCAGCATGTCGATGATCTCGCCGAAGCTCGCGCCCTCACGCGCGGTGACGAGGCGCTCCTTGGGCGTCATGACTTCGGAGACCCGCGCGTCGAGACGTTGCTCGAAACGAATGTCCCGGCTGGTGACGATGCCCAGCAATTCGTTGCCCCGCACCACCGGGACGCCTGAGATGTTGTGCTCCCCCGTGAGTTCGAGGAGGTCGCGCACGGTGCGCTCCGGACCGATCGTGATCGGGTCGCGGATGATGCCGCTCTCGTACTTCTTGACCGCGCGGACCTCGCGCGCCTGCGCTTCGAGGGGCATGTTCTTGTGCACGATCCCGATGCCGCCCTCCTGCGCCATCGCGATGGCGAGGCGGCCCTCGGTGACGGTGTCCATCGCCGCGGACATCAGGGGAATGCTGAGCGCGATGTCGCGCGTCAGGCGCGTGCGCAGATCGACTTCGGAGGGCAGAACCTGGGAATACGCGGGGAGCAGCAGAACATCGTCGAAGGTGAGCGCTTCCTGGGCGATTCGCAGCATGACGCACCTGCCGGGACAAAACGCGATTTTACGTTCGCGGCACGGGGCTGTAAACCGATCTGGGGCGTCCTGCGCGGACCAGCGAACGCCCCCGCCGCCGTCACAAAGACATGAAAAATGCCGACATGGTGTACAGTTTTCCGTCCTCGGCGCATGACGGGCCTCTCGGGAGACTACTCCCGGCGCTCGAATTCCCGCTCCGCGACGACCAGCACCGGGCGCACGGCGTCGCGCCAGATGTCGTAGCCGGCGTCGTTCAGGTGCAGGCCGTCGGCCACGAAGATGTCCGGTCGCGGCTCGCCGACGCCGTTCAGCATCGGCGTCGCGACATCGACGAACGTCAGCCGGGCATCGTTTGCGGCCCGTTCCGCGAGCAGCGCGTTGGTCCGCTGCATGACCTCGGCGAGGTGCCAGCGGGCGAGGCTCGGCTTCACCGCCAGCACGTAGATGCGGGTCCGCGGCAGATGGGCATGAACGCCGGCGACAATGGCATCGAAGTGCCCGACCACCTCCGCGGGGGTCGCGCCGAGCGCCAGATCGTTGTCGCCCTCGTAGAGCAGCACCGCGCGAGGCCGGTGACGCAACACCAGTTCGTCGAGGAAGTGGCGAACGTCGTTCATCGTGCTGCCGCCGAATCCCCGCCGGATCACCGTCAGCGGCTCGAGGTCCGCTGCGATACGGCCATGCCAGCCGCGCATGCTGGAACTGCCCGTGGCGACGACGGCAGCCGTGGCGACCGGCGTGACTTCCTCCGCAGCGAGGAACGCGTCGATGGCGCCCCGATACCGTTCCGGGTCCGGATACTCGACCGCCAGGGCGGCCTGCATGGTCAAATAAAATAAAGCTGCAAGAGTGACTTGTGAACAAGTCTTCATAAGATACTCGCAGTATGTCCGCGTCCGGCCACCGACCCGCCGGGTCAGCCCGACTCGCCGCTCTGCGCCCGGCTGACGCGTCGCATCGGGTGCAGCGCTCCGTTCTCTCCGATGATGTAGTCCGGCACGACCACGTCATAGTTGCCGAGGCTGACCGCTGCCGCGCTCGTTCGCGTGCCGCTCATCAGGCCGAGCGTGCCGTAGGTCCGCAGGCCGAGACGCGCGCGCAGCTTGGGGCTCGCCTCGTCGAGGACTTCCTGCAGGCAGGTCACGCCCCAGTTCTCCTGCTGGCGTGTCCACGGCAGGCAGAAGAAGGTCGTGACGTGGCGCCGCGGGTGGCCTGCCGGGTTGGCCCCGGCGCTGTGCCAGACGCGCCCGTCCCAGGCGTAGACGCTGCCCGCCGGGGCGGTGATCTGCAGCGCCTGCTCCCGCGGCGGGGGCTTGACCAGATGCTCGGCCGGCCAGCGGTGACTGCCGGGCACGAGCCAGGTGCTGCCCCGCTCGGGCGTGAAGTCGTCGAGCAGCCAGAAGAGGTTGCAGGACGCCGCGAAATCCGCCGTCGCCGGCACCTGTCCCTGGTCGCGATGCAACTGCTGCGGCTCCGTCGTCGGGCCGACGAACACGCCCGCGGTCATGCTCGACAGCAGAAAGCTCTTGCCGAGCAGGTAGCCGGCGAGTGCGTCGGTTTCCGGACGCACGATGAGGTCGAGGAACTCCTGGCCCTTGTTGACCATGTTCGAGAGGAGCTGCTTGTTGTGGTTGCCCAGGAACGGCGAGCGGTCGCCCAGCGCGCGTTCCGCCGCCGCCTGGCGCTCGAGCCTGTCGCACAGGACCTCGACCTCGGTCTCGTCCAGCACGCCGGTCAGGATACAGACGCCGTACTCCGTCAGGTCGGCCCTGGCCCGGTCGATGTCCGCAGTGGGCTCGGGAAGCGGCAGGGGTGTCGGCTCGGAGAAGCCCGGGGCGGCCACGTAGCGCGTCTGGCGATGTGCTGCGGGACTGGTCATGGCGGTCTCCATCGTCGGCCCTCGGGACAATGGAGCATTGTAACGACCCCTACCGGGCGTGGTAGGACGGGCTTGTCCCGTCCCGTCCCGAACACCCGCACGCCGTCCCGCCCCCAACACACGCCGCCGGGCGCAGGAGTTTCGCGCCAGCGAAACTCCCAACGCCAACGCGCTCCGCGCGTTGGCGCCATTGCACGGTCGCGATAGCTCCCCTAACATCACCGGCTTTGCGCACCGACGAGGCGAACACCGTGGATCTGCCGGCACTGGACACCAACCCCGACCTCGACGACATCATGCGTCGGGCTCGGGAACTCGACATCGAGGAACACCTGCTCGATCTCGCGATGTACGGCTTCACGGTCGTACCACCGGAGAAACTGGCGCCGCCCTCGCTCACGGAGCGGTTGCGCGCGGCGATCCTCGACGTCTACGAGCGGCGCACCGGCCACCACATCGACGACTGGCAGACCTACGACGGCAAGATCAAGAAGTACCAGGCATGGGCCTGGATGCTCGAGAACGACGTGTTTCTCGAAGCGGTCCACCAGCCGGCGTTCCAGTGCATCGCCCAGTACCTGACCGGCAAGAGCGGATTTCTGGCCGGCGCCTCCTTCATCCTGAAGACCCAGGCGCAGGAGTACGACCTGCCCCTGCACAGCGACAGCCACGGCGTGCCGCCGCCGTGGCCGAGCTTCGCCACGTACGCCAACCTGTCGTGGCTGCTGACCGACTACCTGAGCCGCGAGGACGGCCCGACCGTGCTCGTGCCGGGCAGCCAGCGGGGCCGCATGCCGCGCGGCACCGAGAACCAGGCGCATGTGACCGACCACGACTACATCAAGCCCGTCGCGCTCGAAGGGGCCGCCGGTTCGCTCGCCGTGTGGAACGGCGCGATGTGGCACGGCTCCGTCCGGCGCACGAAACCCGGCGCGCGCATCACACTGGTGCACGTCTATCAGCGCGTGTACATGCGCCCGATCGAACAGGTCAAGGAACTCTCGCCGGAGCAGATCGAGCGCTGGCCGGACCTGCCGAAGCTGCTGGGCTACGAACGGATCTACCCGTACCGGGAAGAGGTCGACCGTCCGCAGCACGTCGATCCGACCATCCAGGCCGGCCGCGACCAGTACGCCTGAAGCGGACCGGACCAAACAAGGGAAGAGACATGGACATACCTGCACTCGGCAACGTCCCGGACGCCGACGCCATTCGCCTGGAAGCGCGGCGGCTCGGTATCGAACGGCACCTGCTGGAAATGCACACCTACGGCGTCACCGTCGTGCCGCCGGAACGGGTGGGCGCACCCGACCTGATCGAACGCCTGCGGGAAGCGATCCTGCGCGTCCTGGCCGAACGGCACGATCTGGAGGTCCCCGAGGACTGGAGCACGCACTCCGAGCCGTGGGGCGGGCCCAGGACCTGGTGCTGGCTGCTCGAGGACGAGGCCTTCATCGAGGCGGCGCTGCACCCGGTCGCGATGTGCATCGCGCGGTTCATGTGCGGACGCAACGTCGTCCTGCAGGGCACGCCGGCGATCGTCAAGACACGCGGCGCCTCCTATCGGCAGGACACCGACGGCTACATGCGCCTGCACACGGACACCCACGGCGTGCCGTCGCCGCTGCCCGAGTGGGCGCAACTGATCAACCTCTCGTGGCTGCTCACCGACTACAACGGCCCGGAGGACGGTCCGACCGTGCTGGTTCCCGGCAGCCATCGCTGGGGCCGCATGCCGCGGCCCGACGAGGCGCTAGTGGTGGGAGGAAGGCGCTCCCGTGCAGCCTGTCTCGCTGTCCGGCAAGGCGGGCTCGCTGGCGATCTGGCACGGCAGCCTTTGGCACGGTTCCCGTCCCCGCACCACCGAAGGCATGCGTATCACGCTGCCGTTCATCTACGGGCGCAGCTACCTGCAACCGATCCACACCTGGACGGATGCGATCCGCGAGGGCGACAACCGCGGCTTCCTCGAGAAGTACCCCGAACTCGAGGACCTGCTCGGCCTGTGGCACCCCTATCCGGTCGACCGTGACGGACCCGACGTTCCCGGGAACCTGAAGGGGAACATGCGCATGATCAACGTCGGCGACAACATCTATGCGTGACCATGCGTGACGCCCGGCCCGGGTACGGGCCGGTGCTCTCATGACGACGGACCTCTTCGAAGCGTCGAACGTCCGCCGGGTCTATGCAGTCAGCGAGTTGACCGCCGAAGCGCGCTTCGCCATCGAGGAGCGCTTTCCACAATTGTGGGTCGAGGGCGAGGTCACCAACTTTCGCCGGCCGGCCTCGGGCCACTGGTACTTCAGCCTGGCGGATGCCCGCGCGCAGTTGCGCTGCGCCATGTTCGCGAGCAGCAACCGCTCCGTGCGCACGCGCATCGGTGACGGCATGCGGGTGCTCATCCGGTGCCGTCTGTCGCTGTACGAGGGGCGCGGCGAGTTCCAGGCGATCGTCGACCACGTCGAACCCGCCGGCGAGGGCGCGCTGCGTGCGGCATTCGACCGGCTGCGCGCGCAACTCGAACGCGACGGACTGTTCGCGGCGGAGCGCAAGCGCACGCCCCCCGTGTTCCCGCGCCGCATCGGGGTCGTCAGTTCCCTCTCCGGAGCCGCGTTGCAGGACGTCCTGGCCGTCCTGCGGCGGCGTTTCCCGTGCGTCGACGTGCTCTGCCTGCCAGTCGCGGTGCAGGGCTACGAGGCGGCGCCGCAGATCGTCGCCGCGCTCGAACGGGCGCACACGCTCGCCGAGCCTCCCGACGTGCTGCTGGTGACACGCGGCGGCGGATCCCTCGAAGATCTCGCGGCGTTCAACTCCGAACCCGTCGCCCGCGCCATCGCGCGATGCACGATCCCCGTGGTCTCCGCGGTCGGTCACGAGACCGATGTCACGATCGCCGACCTGGTCGCGGACCGGCGCGCACCGACACCGTCGGCGGCAGCCGAACTGGTCACCCCCGACGGCGCCGACCTCGCCATGCGGATTCGCACGACGGAGACCCGGCTGGCGCGCCGCGTTCTTGACCGCCTGCGCGCGGACCGGCGCGTCCTGGGAGCGGTGTCCGCGCGGCTCGTCGACCCGGCCCGCGCCCTCGAACAGCAGATGCAGCGGGCCGACGAACTGCGCGAGCGGCTCGTGCGCGCGACACGCGAGCGACTGGCGGCGCCCGGGGCGCGCCTGGCGCATGTCCGGCGCATGCTCGACCGATCCAATCCGGTGTTCGCCATCGAAGCCGCCCGGCTACGCACCGCGCGCGCTTCAGACACGCTCCGCGGCGTCGCGCGCCGCACGGTCCACGCGGCGGACGCCGCCCTGGCGGCCACGGTGCGTACGCTGAACGCCGTCAGCCCCCTCGCCACGCTCGACCGGGGCTATGCCATCGTCGCCCGCCCCGACGGCACGCGCTGGGGCGCCGTGGTCAGCGACGCCGGCAGCCTCGCCCCGGGAGAGCGCATCCATGCCCACCTGGCGTCGGGCACGGTGGCGGCGACCGTGTACGATACGCCCGCACCGCCGGCGGCCCTGCTCGCGCGCCGCGACACTGGCGACGACACGGTCGACGCGGACAAGAGCGAAGAGAGAAGCGAAGACTGAAGAGGTGCCCCGCTGCCGATGAGTCTGTTCCTGATGCTGCTTGCGACGGCCGCCGTCCCCGGCGGCGTCGTGGCCATCCCGGTCGCCGACGACACCACCGCGGCACGGTTCGACGGCCGGGCAGCGTTACTCTACCGTGGCCATGCCATCGTCGGCGTGCCCCTCGACACCCAGACGGGCGAATACCACCTCGTCGTGGACCGGAGCGACGCACCGTCCTATCGATCGCCGTTCGTCGTGGTATTCAGGGAATACCCCGTGCAGCGCCTGACCATCGCGAATCCGCGACACGTCAACCCCAACGACCAGGACCTCGAGCGGTTCGCGCGCGAGGCTGCCCTGATGCGCGACGCCTACGCGGTGATCGGTCCGGACGCGGGAGACCCGCACCCCTTCGTGCGGCCCGTGGACGGCGTCGTCTCCAGTCCGTTCGGGCGGCGGCGCGTGCTGAACGGCGAACCGCGCAGCCCACACTCGGGGCTCGACATCGCCGCGGACCGCGGCACGCCGATCCACGCGCCGGCGCCGGGCCGCGTGCTGGTCACCGGCGACTTCTTCTTCAACGGCAATACGGTACTGTTGGACCACGGCGGGGGCCTGGTCACCATGTACTGCCATCTCGACGAAATCCGCGTCGCCCAGGGCGAGACGCTGCCGCGCGGCGGGTTGCTCGGCCTCGTCGGGGCCACGGGCAGAGCCACGGGACCCCATCTGCACTGGACGGTGAGCCTGCATGGCGCCAAGGTGGACCCGGGCATGCTGGCCGACACCCTCGCGCGGCTCGCCACGACCGAAGCCCACGGAGAGTGAGCGACCACCGAGCCGGGGTACCGCCCTCCTCAACGCCCCCGGTCGCGCTTGATGACGCGCTTGCGATGCATGCGTTGGCGCCGCGTCAGCTCGTTGCGCTTGCCGGCATAGGGGTTGTCCCCCGTCTTGAGCGCGATCCTGACGGGCATGCCGACCAGACCGAGTGCGTCGCGATACACGTTCTCCAGGTACCGCACGTACGAAGCCGGCAGCACCTGCGTGCGGTTGCCGTGCAACACGATGGTCGGCGGGTGGGAGCCCGCCCGGTGCGCGTAACGCAGCTTGATGGGCCGTCCGCCGACGCTCGGCGGCGGGTGATCCTCGACCGCCCGGGAGAGGATCTGCGTCAACTCGTTCGCCGACGCCTCCAGGGCGCCCGCGGCGTATACCTCGTCGATCTTGCGCGCGAGGCCGCCGACCCCGCTGCCGTGCAACGCCGAAACGAACACCACCGGCACCCATGGCGCGAAGCGCAGGCGACGGTCTATGCCGCTGCGCACCGCCGCCCGCTCCGAAGCCGTCAGCCCGTCCCACTTGTTGACGACCAGGACGAGGCCGGTGCCGGCGTCCGCGGCATAGCTCACCAGGTGCAGGTCCTGCTCGACCACACCCTCGTGCGCATCCACCAGGACGAAAGCGACGTCCGCCCGCTCGAGGGCGCCGAGGGTCTTCACGATGGAGAACTTCTCGATGAAGTCCGACACCCTGCCCCGCTTGCGCACGCCGGCGGTGTCGATCAGGACGTAGGACTTGCCGTCGCGCTCGAAGGGCAGATCGATGGCATCCCGGGTGGTCCCGGGCTCGTCGAAGACGACCTGCCGTTCATCGCCGAGCAGCCGGTTGACCAGCGTGGACTTCCCGACGTTCGGGCGCCCCACGATCGCCACGCGCGGCCCCGCGCCTTCCGGCGCGTCGGCCTCCGATGCGTCGCGACGCTCGACTTCTTCCACCAGGGCCTGCCGCAGCCCGGCCATCCCGCGGCCCTGGGTCGCCGACACCGGCAGCAGTACACTGAGGCCGAGCGGCGAGAACTCCGCGAGCGCGGTCTCCGGCGACACGCCGTCGATCTTGTTTACCACCAGCAGCACATGCGCCCCGCGTTTGCGCAAATCGGCCACGATCTCCTCGTCGCTGGGGGTGCGACCCGCGCGTGCATCCACCAGGAGCAGCACCAGGTCCGCTTCGGCGACCGCCGTGTTGGCCTGGGCGGCCACGAACGACGACATGACGCCCTCGTCGCCCATCAGGCCGCCTGTATCGATCAGCGCGACGCCCTGTCCTCCGAGATCCGCGCGCCCATAGCGACGATCGCGGGTCAGGCCCGGACGATTGGCCACGAGCGCGTCCCGCGTGCCCGTGAGACGGTTGAACAGGGTGGACTTGCCGACGTTGGGCCGCCCGACCAGCGCGACGACCGTCATCCGCGGCGCCGGATCTCCAGGGCGTCCAGCCGACCCCCGTTGGTCAGCACGTAGATGGTGTCGTCCGCGACGATCATGCCCGAGCGCAGCCCGCTGCCATCGATCTTGCGCCGGGCCAGGAATCTGCCATCGCTCTGCGCGATGACATGCAGGTAGCCATCGTCGTCGCCCACCACCACGTAGTTGCCGAAGGCGAGCGGGCTCGTCAGGCGCCGGTTGCGCAGCCCCGCCTGCTCCCACACCACGACAGCGTCGCCCTGGTCGATCGCCCGGACCACGTCGTCGTCGGAGACCATGTAGACCTGCCCGTAGCCTTCCGCGAGATCGACAAAGGACGAAGCATCCTGCTCCCAGACCGGAGCGCCGTCACTGCGCCGAAACGCCTTGATCCGTCCCTGGAAACTCACCGCGAAGATGAGCCTGCGCCCGACCAGGGGCGTGCTGTCGACATCGACCATGCGCTCGAGTTCCGAGCGCCCCTCGGGCAGCATCACCCGCTGCTCCCACACCGGCTGGCCATCCTCGGCCCGGATCGCCGCGATCTTGCCGGTGGCAAAGCCGGCATAGACCAGGCCATCGGCCAGCACCGGCGCCGCAGTGCCCCGCAAGGTGAGCACCGGCACCTGGGTATCGAAGCTCCACCGCAACGTACCGTCGGCGGCCTCGAGCAGGCTGACCCGCCCATCGCCGGTTTGCACCACGACCATGCCATCGCCCGCCACGGGGCGCGCCAGCACTTCACTGCTGACCTCGGCGCGCCAGAGAATCGCGCCATCGGCGGCGTCCAGGGCAACCACCTCCCCGCGCGTGGTGCCGACGAGCACGCGACCGTCACCGACGCCGACACCGCCGGTGAGGAAAGACGGATCGCGACGGTCCCAGAACTTGAACATCGAGCCGGACTCGGGCTCGCCGATCCGGGTCTGCCAGATGCGCTTGCCCCCGAAACGGTCGCGCGCCTCGACGACGCCGTACGCGTCCGCCGCGAACACCCGGTCCGCCACCACCGCCGGAGCGAGGCGCAGATACTTGCGCCCGAGCCCGTCTCCGATGCGGGCCCGCCAGATGCTGTCGATATCGGCCTCCGCGGGGAAGGCCACCAACTCGGTCGGCGCATCCGCCTTTTCGTCGTCGTCGCCGTCATCGCCTATCCACGGCAGCCAGTCGAACCAGCTGCAGCCGGCGACGAACAGGAGAGGCGCCAAAGCCGCGAGCCGAAACGCCCGGGCCAGTCTTCCATGGGTGATTCGGGACGGGACGGGACAAGCCCGTCCCCTACGGTCGCCCGCGCCGAGCCTGGCGTGCATTGGGGCGCTCATTCCAGGGGCTCCTCCACCTGTTCCTCGGATTCCACCGGCGGCGCAGCATCCGCGTCGGCCATGTCCTCGTCCGGGGCGTCATCCGCATTCTCCGCGACGCCATCGGCATCCTCCGAGGCACCGTCGTCGACCGCCATCTCCGACTCGGCCTCGACCGGCGCCAGCGGCGGTACGCTCGCGAGCTTCAACTGCACGAGCACCGCGCCCTGCCCGTTCGGGGCGCTGTCCAGGGCCGCGCGGTAGGCGGCGCGGGCTTCCTCGAGGGCGCCGGCGCGCCAGTGGATGTCACCTGTCAGTTCCGCCACGCTGCTCGCGAAACCGCGTCCATCCACCTGGGCCAACGTGGCCAGCGCTTCCTCGTGCCGGTCCAGCTGGTGCAGCACCCGCGCGAGACGCACCCGCGCGACGTCGCGCACCGTCGGTTCGGACGCGAGGTCCACGCCTTGTGCGAACAACTCCGCCGCACGCTCCCAGTCCTCGCTTTCCACCGCGTCCCGCGCCCGATGCAGGACGGCGAGGACGTGGTAGGCCGTGTTTGCGAAGTCCGTCGCGAGGCGCTCCTCGAGCGCGACCGCGTCCTCGCCCGCGGCCCGCGCGTCCAGGTAGGCCGCATAGGTGTCGGACGCTTCTTCCGCGCGCTCGGTGCGCCAACCGTCGTACCAACGCCAGCCGACCACGCCGCCGATGGCGAGGGCGATGCCCACGACGAGGGCCGTGCCGTTCTCCGACCACCAGCGCTTGATGCGCTCGACCTGTTCTTCGTCCGAGAGATAGTCCGCCACGATCCGTCCTCAAGAGACGCGCAACACCGCGTCGAGTTCCTCGAAGGCCAGCATCGCCTGCGGACGCTGTTCCCGGAGCCACTTCACCGAGACCCGGTCGCACCGGGCCTCCTCCTCGCCCACGATCAGCGCCCAACGCGCACCGCTGTCGTCCGCCCGCCTGAACTGCGCGGCCGGCTTGCCCCCCGCCGTATCCGTGCGCACGCGCAACCCCGGAACGCGCTCGCGCACGCGCTGGGCCAGGTCGAGCGTGCGGCCCATGAACCGACGGTCGAGGGCCACGCAATAGGCATCCACGGGTCGATAGTCGATCTCGCCGTGCGTCGTCTCCCTCAGCAGCACGACCCGATCCACGCCGATCGCGAAGCCGGCCGCGGGCACCGCGCGTCCGCCGAGGGCCTGAACCAACCCATCGTAGCGTCCCCCGGCGCACACCGCATCCTGCGCGCCGACCCCGGCGGTAATCCACTCGAACACCGTGTGCGTGTAATAGTCGAGTCCCCTGACCAGGCGCGGGTTGACCCGGTAGGGCAGCTGCAGACCGTCCAGCAACCCGCGCAAGGTATCGAAATGCGCGCGGTCATCGGCATCGATGAAGTCCGCAAGCGCCGGCGCCCCATCGAGCAGCGCCTGCGTGGCGGGCACCTTGCTGTCGAGGATGCGCAGGGGATTGGAGGCCAGCCGGCGACGGCTGTCGGCATCCAGGGCGTCGGCGTGGGGCGACAGGAAGTCCACCAGGGCATTGCGATACGCCTGGCGAGACGCTCCCGCCCCGACGGTGTTGATCTCGAGTTCGATGCCGTCGTCGATCCCCAGGCCGCGCCAGATCGACCAGACCATCTGCACCAGTTCGGCCTCGGCCTCGGGACCGGGCACGCCGAATACCTCCGCTCCGATCTGGTCGAACTGCCGGAAACGGCCCTTCTGCGGACGTTCGTAGCGAAACATCGGGCCGCTGTACCAGAACCGCTGACTGCGGTGGTGCAGCAGCCCCTGCTCGACGGCGGCCCGCACGCAGCTCGCAGTGCCCTCGGGCCGCAAGGAAAGCTCCTTGCCGCCCCGATCGAGGAAGGTGTACATCTCCTTTTCAACGATGTCGGTCGCTTCTCCGACGCTACGGCTGAAGAGTTCCGATGCCTCCAGCAGCGGCAGGCGCAGCTCTTCGTACCCGTAGGCGCGAATGGCCGCGACGATCTCGTCTTCGACCCGCCGCGCGCGTTCCGCATCGCGCGCGAAGAAGTCCCGCATGCCGCGCACCCGGCGAAGCTCCATGGCGTTACTCTTCCAGCACCAGGTTCGCGACGTTGGCCCGTGTGTGCGGCTCCAGTTCGACGGCCTCTCCGTTGAACGCGAGCGCGGTCGCCCATGCGTTGCCGAGCCTCACCGAGAACGGCGCCGTGCCCTGCAGGCGCAGGGACTCACCCGCCAGGCTCATGTCCATGTGCAGCGCGCGGCCTTCGCTGTCGAACACTTCGACCCAGCAGTCCTCCTCGAAGGAGAGTTCGAGGATATCGGCGGCGATCGCTGCAGCCGTGGGCGGGGGCGGCCGGGGGTCTTCTGCAGTGCCCGGGATGTCAGTCTCATCCGGTGCATCCTGCTCGACCGGCGCTGCGTCCTGCCGCACGTCGGGCTCGCCGGCCGCGGTATCCGGCGCGCGGCCGGGCTCGGGATCGGTCGGGGTGATACCGGGCGTGCCGCTGGACACCGCTTGCGCAGCCTCGGCTGGCATCTCCACCGCCGGGGCCGTGCCCACGGAGCGCCGTTCGTCCTGCGCAACAGGCCATACCGATGCGTCCTCCCCTTCGGCGCGGGTATCCGTCGTGGTCGGATCCGCGGTATCGGGCGTGCGCGATACCTCGAGGCCCGTCTGTTGGACGGGCTCATCGTCTTCCTCCGGCCATGCCCACCACAGTATCAACGCCACGGCGAGCGCCACGGCGAACACCGCGCCGCCGAAAACCCACGCCGGGCTCCTTTGCGGAAACTCGCGCAACGATCGCCTGGAGACCGCCACTACCAGCTTCGCTTCGCCTTCGTCCCGGATCGCCTCTCCGTACTGCTGAATCAGCACGTCGCTCTCGATGCCAAGCAACTTGGCATAGGAGCGGATGTAGCCCCGCGTGAAGGTCGGCGGCGGCAGCGCGGAAAACGCATTGTCCTCGATGCCGACGATGAAGCCCACCGGCAGGTACATGGCCGTCGCCACGTCTTCCCTGGAGATTCCACGCGCTTCCCGGGCCGCGCGCAGTGCAGCCCCCGGTCCGCTCCCGATGCTCTCGCTCACGCGACCTGCCGGGCTTCGATGCGGGCACGGCGTCGGGTACGGTCCCGCACCGCACCCACCAGTTGACCGCAGGCGGCGGCGATGTCCGCGCCCCGCGTAGCGCGCAACGTGGCCGTATAGCCGGCGTTGATCAGACTCGTCTGGAAGGCTCGGACTGTCGCATCGTCGGGTCGCTCGAAATCGCAGTCCGGGAACGGGTTGAACGGAATGAGATTGACCTTGCAGCGGATGGGCCTGAGCAGCTTCGCCAGCGCCCGGGCATGGGCGAGACTGTCATTCAGGCCTTTCATCAACGCGTACTCCATGGTGACGGACCGTTTCTCGCCGACCAGCGAGAGGTACTGCCGGCAGGCATCGAGCAGCTCCGCCAGCGGATAGCGTCGGTTGAGCGGCACGAGTTCGCTGCGCAGCGCGTCGTCCGGCGCGTGCAGACTCACCGCGAGCGCGCAGTCCGTACGCTCGGCGAGCTCGCGGATACGCGGCACTACCCCGGCCGTACTCACGGTCACGCGTCGTTTCGAGATCCCGTAGGCATGGTCGTCGGTGAGCAGGTTGGCCACCGTCGTGGTCGCGTCGAAGTTGAGCAGCGGTTCGCCCATCCCCATGAACACGACGTTCGTGATGCCACGCTCGTCGCCCCGGTGCGCGAGCTCGCGCCCGGCGAGCCAGACCTGCCCGGCGATCTCCGCGGGCGAGAGATTGCCGTTGAAACCCTGCTTGCCAGTCGCGCAGAACGCGCAGTCCAGGGCGCATCCCGCCTGCGACGAGATGCACAGCGTGTTGCGGCCGCCATCCGGGATGAGCACGGTCTCCACCAGATCACCGCTGTCGGTACGGACCGACCACTTCGTGGTGCCGTCCGCGGATTGTCGGCACTGGGCCACCTCCGGCGGTCGGAGTTCCGCGTGCTCCCCGAGGTGGGCGCGCAGGGCGCGCGAAAAATCCGTCATGGCATCGAAATCGGTAACGCCCAGCTTGTGTACCCATCGCATCAGGATGCGGGCACGGTACGGCTTCTCGCCGAGGTCCGTGAAGTACCCCTCGAGGGCTGTGCGGTCCAGGCCGAGGAGGTTGACCATGTCCGGCCTCACGTCCCGCGACAGATCTCGCCGTCGCAGAAGAAGTAGGCGATCTCGCGGGCGGCGCTCGCAGGGGAATCCGACCCATGCACGGCGTTGGCGTCCACCGAGTCGGCAAAATCGGCGCGAATGGTGCCCGGCGCGGCTTCGCGCGGATCCGTGGCGCCCATGAGCCGTCTGTTGACCTGAATGGCGTCCTCGCCCTCGAGCACCTGGATCATCACCGGGCCCGAACTCATGTACGACAACAGGTTGGCGTAGAAGGCCTTGCCCTCGTGCTCCGTGTAGAACCCTGCGGCGTCCTGCTCGGACAGCCGCGTCATCCTGGCGGCCACGATGCGCAGGCCCGCCTTTTCGAAACGGGAGTAGACCTCGCCGACGATGTTGCGCTCCACGGCGTCCGGCTTCACGATGGACAGCGTGCGTTCCATGGCCATTGGGTTCTCCGTCGAAGAAGGGGCGGCGCGGGACGACCGACTGCACGCCCCTTGCCGTTTGCCGCGTGCCGCCAGCGTGTCCCTCGCCCGAACCCCTGCCTCGGGCGAGCCGCGCATTATACGCGCCCGGCCCGCAGCTTCTCCACCACCTCGACCACCCGGCGCCCGGCAAAATCGACGTCGCTCTCGGAGGTGTAGCGGCCGACGGTGAACCGGATCGAGGCGTGGGCCAGCGCATCCGAGACGCCAAGCACCTTCAGCACGTAGGACGGCTCCACAGTGGCGGAAGTGCATGCGGAACCACTCGAGACCGCGACATCGTCGAGCGCCAGCAGCAGCGTCTCTCCGTCCACATCCGCGAAGGATACGTTCAGCGTGCCCGGCAGCCGATGTTCCTCGGACCCGTTCAGTCGCACCCCCGGCAGCTGACCGAGGCGCTTCCAGAGCAGATCCCGCAACGCACGGATGCGCCGGGCCTCGCGCTCCATCTGCTCCTCGCAGATCCTGCAGGCCTCGCCCAACCCGACGATCTGATGTGTGGCCAGCG
Source organism: Candidatus Azotimanducaceae bacterium (assembly GCA_965206615.1). Classification (GTDB taxonomy): domain Bacteria; phylum Pseudomonadota; class Gammaproteobacteria; order Pseudomonadales; family Azotimanducaceae; genus VXNE01. The sequence goes on along the minus strand of CBDBKI010000005.1, from coordinate 2,786,609 downwards.
TTCCGGAGCGCATGCCGCGCTCATGGCCGCCGCCGTGGATCTGCGCCGCGACCGCCAACGGCGGTTCCCGACGCACGAGCAGCACGCCAATGCCCTTGGGCCCGTAGATCTTGTGCCCGGAGACGCTGACCAGGTCGACGTTGTCGCGGCGCATGTCGAGGGGGATCTTGCCGGCGCTCTGGGCGGCATCCGTATGAAACGGTATCCCCCGTTCGCGACAGGCGGCGCCGATGGCGCGGATGTCGTTGACGACCCCGATCTCGTTGTTCGCATGCATGACGGACACGAGCGCCGTGTCCTCCCGCAGTGCGTCGACAATCGCCGGCGGCTGGACGATGCCCTCGCGGTCCGGGTCGACATGGGTGACCTCGACGCCGAGGGTCTCGAGCCAGGCGCACGTATCAAGGATCGCCTTGTGCTCGTAGCTGGTGGTCACCACGTGGCGTCCGCCCACCGCCTCCACCACCCCCTTTACCGCCAGGTTGTCGGACTCCGTCGCGCCGGACGTCCACACGACTTCCCGCGGGTCCGCGTTGAACAGGGACGCGACCTGCGCGCGCGCGGCTTCGACGAGTTCTTCCGCCTCCCACCCGTAGACGTGGCTACGCGACGCGGGGTTGCCGAAAGCCCCCTCGGTCAGGAGGCATCCGCTCATCCGCTGGGCCACGCGGGGATCGACCGGCGTCGTGGCAGAGTAGTCGAGGTAGACGGCCTTGGCCTGCGTCACAGGGCGCTGCCGTCCGTCAGAGCATCCGCGAGTCGATCAGGTTGTCGTCGTCCTGCCGTCTCGCCACCTGGGCCACGTCGCGACGCGCGACGAGCGATGCGAAGGTGATGCGCTTCAGAAAAAGGTCGATCTGCTGGGAGAGATCGGCCCAGAGTTCGTGCGTCAGGCATGTCTCGCCGTCCTGGCAATCGCCGGCCCCACCACAGCGCGTCGCGTCGACGCCCTCGCCTACCGCGCCGACGATGTCGGAGACGCTCAGTTGTTCCAAAGGAAACCCGACCCGGTATCCGCCGCCGGGCCCGCGTACGCTTTCGACCAGTCCACGGTGCTTCAGCTTGCCGAAGAGCTGCTCGAGGTAGGGCCGCGATATGCCCTGGCGTCGGGAGATGTCGGCCAGGGGCACCGGACCCTCGTCGCCGTGCAACGCCAGATCCAGCACTGCCGTTACCGCATAACGGCCTTTGGTTGTCAGCCGCATGATCCACGATCCAGGCCGCGAGAACCGCCCGACAGTATGCAATAGGCCTTGCCGCCATTCCAGTGGTGGTCGGGCTACGCCCACGAACGCATGCAGCGCCCCCGGAGACGGCCCAAGCACTCAGTCCCCGCCCGCCGAGGAGGCATCCGGGGACCGCGCGATGCGTTCCGACACCGATTCGATGTGCGTGAGCATGCCCCGCAGCATGCCGAGTTCCGTCTCGTCGAGGGCCACCCGTCCGAACATGCGCCGCAGGCGGGTCATCGCCTGACGTGGAGCGCGAGGGTTGAGGAAGCCGATACGCAGCAGCGCCGTCTCGAGGTGTGCGAACAGCGCTTCGAGTTCGTCCACGGTGGCGAGCCGGCGGTCCGCCGGGGCCGGAGCGTCAGCGCCGCTGCGCGCCTTGAAGAGTTCATAGCAGACGACCTGCACCGCCATCGCGAGATTGAGCGACGGATACTCCGGGTTCGCCGGGATCGTCAGGTGCAGTTGGCAGCGTTGCAGTTCCTCGTTCGTCAGGCCGCTCGCCTCGCGCCCGAAGAGAATCGCCACCGGTTGCTCGTCGCCCTCGGCCGCAAGCCGGGCCGCCACGGTCGCCGCGTCGGCCTGGGGCCAGGGGATGCGCCGTTCGCGGGTGCTCGTGCCGATCGCCAGGGCGCAGTCGCCGATCGCTTCGTCGAGACTCTCCACCACGACCGCCGCCGCCACCACATCGACCGCCTGCGATGCCCGCCAATCGGCCTGGGGATCCGGAAAGCGCCGCGGACGCACGAGATACAGCGAGCGCAGGCCCATCGTCTTCATGGCGCGCGCCGCCCCGCCGATGTTGCCGGGATGGCTGGGCTCCACCAGCACGATCCGGACCTCCCCCATAGTTAGCCGTCCGACTCCGAAAGACGGTGATAGCATAGCGTTCCGCTCCCGGAATACCCCCGCATCATGCACCCCATCGTCAACATCGCGTTGCGCGCGGCGCGGCGTGCCGGACGGATCGTGCTGCGTTCGATGGATCGCCCGACGACGCTCAAGGTCGAAGAGAAGGCCAAGAACGACCTCGTCTCCGAGATCGACCGGGCAGCCGAAGACGCCATCATCGACACCATCATGCGCGCCTATCCCGAGCACGGCGTACTCGGCGAGGAGCGCGGTGCGGCGCGCCCCGATGCGGAGTACACCTGGATCATCGACCCACTCGACGGCACCACCAACTTCCTGGCCGGCATCCCGCACTTCTGCGTATCCATCGCCGTCCGCCGGGGCTCGGTGCTGGAACACGGCGTGATCGTCGACCCGGTGCACAACGAGGAGTTCTCGGCGACCCGGGGCACCGGCGCCCGCCTGAACGACCGCCGCATTCGCGTAGCCAATACTCGCGACTTCGACCGCGCGATCGTCGCCACCGGCCTCCCCTACGCGCAACTCGAAGCGCACCTCGATACCTACTCGGACATGCTGCACAACTGCCGCGCCGCCTGCCGGTCGATCCGCACCATGGGCTCGGCGGCGCTGGACCTGGCCTACGTCGCGGCCGGCCGCACCGACGCATTCTTCCAGATCGGCCTGCAGCCCTGGGACATGGCGGCCGGCTCCGTCATCGTGCGCGAGGCCGGCGGGCTCGTCGGCGACATCGCCGGCGGTGACCGCTTCATGGAGACCGGCAACCTGGTGGCTGCGAACCCGTTGACGTTCCGCCAGCTGACGAAGATCCTGCGCGGCGCGGTGCAGCGGAGCGGGGATGCGGTGCTGGCGAAAGGTTAGCGCGCGAACTTCGTTCGCGTTGGAAGTTTCGCTGGCGCGAAACTTCTACGCCGAAAACTCCTGGTGTCGTGTCCCGATGGCGTCCGTCCTGACGCGCGACATAGCCGGGATCCACGGGCACTGTCTTCTGCCGCTGCCTTGACTGCCAATGGCGCGGCAGCCAGACTAGTCTGCAACCAGCCGGAACTGAGCTGCCATGACCGAAGTCGGAGCCTTCGAGGCCAAGACCCATCTTCCCAGGCTGCTGGACCAGGTCAGCAAGGGCGCTTCCTTCACGATCACGAAGCATGGCCATCCCGTCGCCGAGTTGATCCCCGTTCGCAAGTCCGATACCGAGAAGATCCGCGTCGCTATCGAAGGCCTACGGGCTTTTCAGGATCGTCACAGCCTGGGGGGCCTCTCCGTCCGTGAGATGATCGAGGAAGGCCGCAAGTACTGATGGCCTTCGTTCTGGATTGCTCGGTCACCATGTCGTGGCTGTTCGCCGACGAGTCTCACGAGGGCGCCGACGCCCTGCGCGAGTCGCTGCCCGACGATCCGGCGGTGGCCCCCGCTCTTTGGCCGGTCGAAGTGGCCAACGTCCTGTTGGTGGCACGACGTCGCGGGCGCATTGCCGCGAGCGATTGGCCAGCCGTCGCGGGGCACCTGGAGTCCATCCCGGTCGAGATCGACCCCAGCACCTTGCAGGGAGCGCTCGGCAGAGCCCTCCCGCTGGCCGATCGCCACGGCCTCTCCGTCTACGACGCCATGTATCTTGAGCTCGCCGCGAGGCGGGGACTGCCGCTGGCCACGCTGGATCGCCGATTGGCGGAGGCATGCCACGGCGCCGGAGTCCGGCTGCGCCTGTCGGGGACGGGCTTGTCCCGTCCCGTTCCGGATTCATGCAGGACGCCGGCACGGGCGACCGCGAGGGTCGCCCCTACAAACCCGTCTTGAGTTCGTGCAGGGTGCCGGCGCGAGCCCGTCAGGGTGATTGATCCGCCGCTTCCTTCTCCGGCAGCACCAGGTCTTCCTTCGTGACGCCGAGCGCCAGCAGCATGCTGGCGGCGACGTAGATGGAGGAATACGTTCCGACCACCACGCCAATGGTGAGCGCGGTCGCAAAGCCGCGGATCTGCTCGCCGCCGGCCAGCAGGAGCGCGACCAGCACGAGCAACGTGGTCAACGACGTCACCAACGTGCGTCCGAGCGTCTCGTTCAGGGAGCGGTTGACGATGTCCACCGGTTTGCCGCGGCGTACGATGCGGAAGTTCTCGCGGATGCGGTCCGAGACGACGATCGTGTCGTTGAGGGAGTAGCCGATCACGGCGAGCACGGCGGCCAGCTCCGCCAGGTTGAACGTCCAGCGGAAGAGGGCGAACGCACCGAGGGTGACCAGGACGTCGTGCACCAGGGCGGCGACGGCTCCGACGGCGAACTTCCCGGTGAAGCGGAACATGATGTAGATCATCACCACCGCGAGCGCCACCAGCATCGCGATGCCGCCCTGCTCCGTCAACTCTTCGCCCACGGAGGGACCGACCACTTCCGAACGGCGCGCCACGACCTCCGGCCAGACGCCCCGCAGCGCCGCGAGGATCTCGTCACCGGTCGTGGACTGATCGCGGTCCGCACGTGGCGGCACGCGGATGAGCACCTCGGTCTCGGCGCCGAAGCTCTGCACGACCGCGTTGCCGAAACCGCTCTCGCCGAGTTGCTGCCGCACGGCGGGCAGCTCGGCCGCCGCGCCGAAGCCAACTTCCACGAGCGCTCCCCCCGTGAAGTCGAGGCCCCGATTGAGACCGGCGAAGGCGATGCCGCCGATCGACACGACGATCAGTACGCCGGAGACCGCGGTGGCGATCAGCCGGGCGCCCATGAAGTCGAAGTTCGGCGTCTTCATCAGATGGCCAGTGCCTCGACACGGCGGCCGCCGTAGACGAGGTTCACGACCGCGCGCGAACCCATGATCGCCGTGAACATCGACGTGACGATACCGATGGCCAGCGTCACCGCGAAGCCGGCCACCGGGCCGCTGCCGATCGACAGCAGGATCAGCGCGACGAACAGCGTCGTCACGTTCGCGTCGAGGATCGTGAGGAAGGCCCGGTCGTAGCCCGCCTGGATCGCACGCTGGGGAGGCGCGCGCTCCCGCTCTTCACGGATCCGCGAGAAGATCAGCACGTTGGCGTCCACCGCCATGCCGACCGTCAGTACGATGCCGGCGATCCCCGGCAGCGTCAGCGTGGCGCCGAGCAGGGACATGACGGCGACCAGGATGATGAGGTTCAGCGTGAGCGCGAGGTCCGCGATCAGTCCGAAGACCTTGTAGTAGAGCGGCATGAAGATCAGCACGAGCAGGAAACCCGCCGCCACCGAGTACATGCCGCGCTCGATGTTCTCCTCCCCGAGGGAGGCGCCGACGGTGCGCTCCTCGACGATGCGCATCGGCGCCGCCAGCGCGCCGGCGCGCAGCAGCAGCGCCAGTTCCTGCGCCTCGCGGCCCGACAGCCCCGTGATGCGGAAGTTGTAGCCGAGTGGCGCCTGGATGGTCGCGACGCTGATGAGGCGCCGGTCGTTGCGCACCACCACCGAGCCGTCGGCCTGCTTCACCGGTTTCTGCTCGATGAAGACGATCGCCATCGAGTGCCCGACATTGGGCGCCGTGGCGTCGTGCATACGCTCGCCGCCGATACTGTCGAGGGTGATGTTCACCTGCGGCAGCGAGGTCTGCGGATCGTATCCCTGCTTCGCGTTGGTCACCCGGTCGCCGGTGACGATGATGCTTCTCTGGAGCCTGCGCATGCGCCCCTCGTAGAGCATCTCGTCGATTTCCGAGGGCCGGTCGTCCGGCATCGCGAGCAGGTGGAACTCCAGGTTCGCGAACTTGTCGAGGATGCGCTTGGCGGCGGAGGCGTCCTGCACGCCGGGCAGGTCCACCACGATGCGGTTCCGCCCGAGGCGCTGCACCAGGGGTTCGGAGACGCCGATCTCGTTCACGCGGTTGCGCAGACTCACCATGTTCTGGTTGATGGCGTAGTCCTCGATGTCTGCGATCTGCGCCGGATCGATCTCGATGACGAGCCCCGGCCGGCCGGCCACCTCGGCGTCGCTGGTCTGGTAGTTTGGCTGCGGATAATCCTCGGCCAGAACCTCCAGCGCCCGGTCGCGCAACGCGGCGTCCGCGAAGCCGATGCGGATCGCGTCGTCCTGCACCATCTCGCCGGTGCGGAGGTAGCGGATGCGCTCCTCCCGCAGGCGCACTCGCACGTTCTCCGCATCGTCCTCGAGCCGCTTGGCGAGAGCGCTTTCCACATCCACCTCGAGGACGAAGTGAATGCCTCCGGACAGGTCGAGGCCCTTCGCCATCGGCTTGCCCCCGATCGCCTCCAGCCAGCCGGGCGTCGTCGAAGCCAGGTTCAGGGCGATGACGAAAGCGCGGACCTCCCCGGCCGGGTTCAGCGCGGCATCGAGTGCCGCGCGCCCACGCAACTGGTCGTCGTTCGAGCCGACGCGGATCAGCGCCCCGCGCGGCATCAACTCGCTGCCGAGCACCGTCACCCCGGCATCTTCGAGCGCCACGATGGCGTCGGCGACGAACGCATCGTCCATGCGCCGCTCGGAGTTGTCCGGCGAGAGCTGCAGGGCGTAGTCCGGCGGGAACAGGTTCGGGGTGGCGTAGACGAGCCCGAGCACCACCACCGAAAGGATCAGCAGGTAGCGCCACAGGGGATAGCGATTGAGCGGCCCACGCCCGGAGTCGCGGGTGCCGAACAGGTTCTGGCCGATGACGCCGCGGTCAGCCATGGGGCGCTTGCTTGCCCGCCTCCGCTAGTCGTCGAGCGCCTTGAGCGTTCCCTTCGGCAGGGTCGCGCTCACGGCACTCTTCTGCACGCGCAGTTCCACGTTGTTCGTAACGCGGACCTTGACGAAGTCGTCGTCGACCTTGGTGATCTGCCCGGCCACGCCGCCGGAGGTGATGACTTCGTCGCCCTTGGAGAGGCCCCCCATCAGGGATTGGTGTTCCTTGCGGCGCTTGCTCTGCGGCCGCCACAGCAGGAAGTAGAAGATCGCCACGAACCCGCCGATGAGCAGCAGGTCCATGTAGCCGAAGCCGCGGGACGCCCCGCCCTCGGCCGCATGGGCAACCGTTTCAAGGAGATTCACTGCTTGCGTTCCAACCGTCCGCGAGGGTCTCGACGAGGGCACGCAATGTACCCCGTTCGATGGCAGCGCGCAATTGAGCCATCAGCCCGTGGTAATAGTGGAGATTGTGGGTCGTCATGAGGATGGCGCCGAGAATCTCGCGGCACCGGTCGAGGTGGTGCAGGTAGGCGCGCGAGAACTTCGTGCAGGTGGGACACCCACAGCGGGGATCGAGCGGCCGGTCCGCGGCGCGGTGCGTCGCGTTGCGAATCTTCACGACGCCGGCCGACGTGAAGGCGTAGCCGTTGCGGGCGTTGCGGGTCGGCAGCACGCAGTCGAAGAGGTCCACGCCCCGCGCCACGTTGCGCACGAGGTCTGCCGGCGTGCCGACGCCCATCAGGTACCGCGGGTGCGCCCTCGGCATGTGCGGCAGCAGCGCGTCGAGCACGCGGTCCATCTCTTCTTTCGGCTCGCCCACGGACAGCCCGCCGATGGCATAGCCGGGGAATCCCATCTCCGTGAGCATGTCGAGGCTCTCGCGGCGCAGGTCCTCGTACATGCCGCCCTGCACGATCCCGAAGAGCGCCCCGGAACCTCCCGCATGGGCCGCACGGCTGCGTTCCGCCCACCGCATCGAAAGCCGCATCGACGTGGCGGCCGCCTCGCGCGTCGCCGGGTACGGCGTGCACTCGTCGAACGCCATCACGACATCTGCGCCGAGATTGTGCTGCGCCTCGATCGAGCGTTCCGGCGACAGGTATACCGCGCTCCCATCGATCGGAGAGCGGAACGACACGCCCTCCTCGTCCATCTGTCGCAGGTCCGCCAGGCTGAAGACCTGGAAGCCGCCGGAGTCCGTGAGGATGGGACCCGGCCACTGCATGAACGCGTGCAGGCCGCCGAGGTCCCGCACGGCCGCGTCGCCCGGGCGCAGCATCAGGTGGAAGGTGTTGCCGAGGAGCATCTGCGTGCCGGCGGCGCCGAGCGCCTCCGGCGTCATCGCCTTGACCGTGCCGTAGGTGCCGCAGGGCATGAAGACGGGCGTCTCCACGTCGCCTCTCGCGGTGCGGAGCCGTCCACGACGCGCCGCCCCGTCGGTCGCCAGGACTTCGAAGCCGGGTTCCCACCCCGTTGGCGGCGCCGTGTCGACTCGCTCGCTCATGACCGCAGGACTTCCGTCGCCCGTTCGCAGAACATCGCGTCGCCATAGCTGAAGAAGCGGTAGCCGTCCGCTACGGCTGTCCGGTATGCGTCCATCACCGGATCGTATCCCGCAAAGGCAGCCACGAGCATGATCAGCGTCGACTCCGGCAGGTGGAAGTTGGTGATGAGCGCGTCGACTAGCTTGAAGTCGTACCCCGGCGTAATGAAGAGTGCGGTCGTTCCGGGCCCGCTGCGTACCCCGCCGGCCTCGTCCGACGCGGACTCCAGCGTCCGCACCACCGTGGTGCCGACCGCCACGACCCGACCGCGGCAGGCACCGATCGCACGGGCCGTCGCCGGGGGCACCTCGAAGCGTTCCTCGTGCATGACGTGCCCGGAGAGGTCTTCGGTGCGCACCGGCTGGAACGTCCCCGCGCCCACATGCAGCGTCACCCGCTCGATCCGGACCCCCTGCTCCTCGATGCGCCGCAGGAGCCGCTCATCGAAGTGCAATCCTGCCGTCGGGGCCGCGACGGCGCCGGGCCGGTCGGCGTAGACGGTCTGATAGCGCCCTTCGTCCTCACGGCCGGCCGGCCGGTCGACATACGGCGGCAGCGGTACGTGCCCGTGCGCTTCGAGGAACGTCCAGACTGCTTCTTCGAAGCGCAGCCGGTAGAACTGGCCGCACCGCGCCACGACGGACACCGCCCTGCCATCCACCGAGAGCGCCCGTCCCGCCTGCAGCGCCTTGCTGGCCCGCACCTGGCACAGGGCCTCCCGATCCGTCTCGATCCGCTCCACGAGAATCTCGGCGCGCCCGCCGGAGTCCTTGGTCGCGAACAGGCGGGCCTTCACGACCCGGGTGTCGTTGACGACGAGCACGTCCTCCGGGTGCAGGAGATCGACGATGTCCGCAAACGCCCGATGCGCCACGCCCGTCTCGCCGAGCACCAGCAAACGGCTCGCCGAACGCTCCGCAAGCGGCGCCTGGGCAATCAGCCTCTTGGGCAGGTCGTAGTGGAAGTCCGAGCGATACATTGGCTTGACCGACCAACGAGTGGGCATTCTACCCGGGGCGGCCGGCCGCGCCGAGCGATGGATGCGTGCCGGTTCCCGCGCCGGCGCAGGTTGACGCGCGCCGGCCCTGCAACGATCCTCCGGCCCTCACCCCGCTGGCCCCACCCGTTCGTGAACGCACCCGTCTCGACCCTCTACCTCCTGCGCCACGCGCAGAGCGCGCCGAGCAGGGACCTTCCGGAGCCCGACTGGCCGCTGTCCCCGGCAGGGGCGAACCAGGCGCGGAAGCTGGTGACCCAGCTGTCCGGCCTGGGCATCGCACGCGTCTGCTCGAGCCCGTTCGTCCGGGCGGTCGCCACCGTGCGGCCCTTCTGCGAGGCGCGGCAACTGCCCATCGAGATCGAACCGGACCTGCGCGAGCGGACGCTCAGCGGGCAGCCGGTCCAACAGTTCGAAACGCCGCTCCGGCGAAGCTGGGAGGACTTCGACTACGCGCTGCCCGACGGCGAGTCGAGCCGCACGTGCCAGCGGCGCATCGTCGACTGCGTCTCCCGGCTGGCGGCGAGCGACGCGGGCACGCTGCTGGTCAGTTCACACGGCAACGCGCTCGCGCTCTTCCTGAACGCGCTGGACCCGACGTTCGGCTGGGAGGGGTGGAAGGCGATGCGCAATCCCGACCTGTTCAAGATCGATTTCGACGGCATCCTGCGGTGGGACCGGGCGTTCCGGTTTCCGTGCGGGCGCCCGCGGCCCAGCCCCGGTCGTCACGCGCGCCGTTGACCCACCGGCACGCCGCCGCTACATTCCTCGCCCTTCGCACGGCAGCGATTGCGCACGGCAACCGACTGCCCACCTGCCTGGGTGGCGAAATTGGTAGACGCGCCAGACTCAAAATCTGGTAGGGGCAACCCTGTGAGAGTTCGAGTCTCTCCCCAGGCACCATTCCCCACATTTCAAGACGCCTCACTTCGTCTCTGATTTATCCATAACACACTGTTTTATATAGTAAATCTAAACAATCCTCGTCTTGACAGGTTTCCAGAGGTCGCGCACAATCGTAAGCGTTCGGTCGAGTCGTGACGGTTGCAGATTCTACCGATTGAGGATGCGCTTCCAGTCCTTGCGCAGGGGCCGGAGCCAGATGTCCTTTTTTGGCTTGTCGTAGCGGTTCTTGGTGTCGTAGCGCCCGCGGCCTTGGGTCGGGCCGACGCGGATCCAGCCGGAGGCCCGGTAAACGGCGCCGGTGTAGCGTGGCGTTTCGACGAAGGTCTCGATCAGCACCGGGTTGTTGCCGTAGCGCGCCGTCCAGTCGCCGGGCAGGCGCTGGCGGACGCGGGCGAGGATGTGCGAGCCGAGGTTGGGGATGTGGATCCAGGGCAGGATCAGGAAGCGCGGGTTGTCGACGACGAGCGGCAGGTTCTTCTCGCGCATCTGCCGCGACCAGCCGATGAAGCGGTCGCGCGGGGCGAGGGTCCAGGCGGCGGTGGAGAAGCCGAGCATGGCCAGCGGCGTGCCGTCGTGGGCGTGCACGGCGTAGCGCATCTGGGCGCCGACCAGGGTGGTGTAACCGAGGTAGTGGTAGCGGGCGACGAACTCGTTCCAGAGCTTGCCCTCGCGGCCGTAGCCGACGATCGGTCGCAGGCTGAGCGGGCGGACCGCCGGCAGCGTGTCGGGCGGCGGCAGCAGCGGCGGTTCGGTGTCCGGTCCGAAGGTTGCGGGGCGGCGCGGTGGGCGCGGCCATTTCGGCGGCGGCAGTTCGATCCGCCCGTCTTTGTGCATGGCCAGCATGACGACACGGGCCATCATGTCCTTGAGCCCGCCGTCGGCCTTGAACCAGCCGATGCGGCGGCAGAACTCCTTGGACAGGGCGTGGCGGTTGAGCGCTGGCGGACCGGCGATCAGCGCGCGCAAGAGCGCCATCTCGTCGGCGCTGAAGTCGCGCCCGTGGTAACGGCACTCGACGCTACCCGTCATGTCGGCGCCGCCAGTTCGCGCTGGCGTGCATCGTCCATCGACCAGGGCAGCCAGGGCGACAGATCGGCCGGTGGCCGGCCGCCGTTCTCGGCGCACGCCGCCAGCCAGGCTTCGAGCCAGCGCAGGACATCGATCCGGTTCAGCGTCAGGGTGCCGACCACGGAGTACATCAGCGCCGTGAACCGGGCACCGGTTTCACTGTCGGAGCCGAACGACAGGCGGCGTCCGATCACCGGCCCTCTGAGCATGCGCTCAGCAAAGTTATTGTCCATCGGGGTGCGCGGCCGGGCGACGAACACGCTCAGCCCCTCGCGGTGGTTGACGAGCGAGCGTAGCGCCTTGCCCTCGCGGGCGTGCTCCTGCAAGCCGTCGAGTTCCCGCCCGGCGCGCGCGAACAGGCCGTCGAGGGCCGCCTGCAGCGCATCCTGCGCCGCGTCGAACACGGCGCTCTGGCGCTCCACGGTCGGGTCGTAGCGGGCCAGCCGCGCCTCGTTCAGGCGGTAGATGGCGGCGATCCGGGCGAGCCATGCCTGGCACCAGCCGGTGAGATCGACCTGCGCAGCGGCGCACTGGATGAAGTCGCGGCGCATGTGCGCCCAGCAGAACTGCAGGGTCACCATGCCGCCAAGCAGGCGCGCCAGCTTCTTGTAGGCGCTGTAGCGGTCGCAGACGATCACCGTGCCGGTCCGAAGTTCCCCGAACAGCCTCTGCGCCGCCTCGGCGCTACGGCTCGGGTCGATGTGGAAGTAGACCGCGTCGTTGCCGACCGAGGTCCACAGCCAGGCGCGCGCCGAACGGCCCTCCGCGCGCAGCGCCTGTACCCGCCACGTGGTCTCGTCGGCGTGGCGCAGCGCGGTTGCGTTCTGGTGCGCGCGGATCGCCTCGCCGAGCGGCTGGAACAGGGGCACGAAGCGCGGCGCGCTGTCGGCCAGCGTGCCGGGCGCGACCGGCAGCCCCTGGTCGCCCAGCCACGCGGCGACCCGCTGCAGCGGACGCAGGCACGCATAGTGCTCGAACAGCAAGCGCGACCATACGCTCGTGCCGTATGGCGTGTTGGGGAACAGCCGCGGCACCGCCGGCGCCGAGACCTGCAACGGCGACGACGCGCAGCCGCACCTGCGCCGCCAGCGCCCGCGCCGGATCACCCGCCGGTGGGCGCGCACCTCGATCTCGAGAAGCGACGACTCGTCGGCGCCGTTCGCTGCGTAGGCCTTCCCGCACGCCGCGCAGACGCGCGCTTCGGCCGCCGGGGCGTGCACCTCCAGGCGCTCCTCGATGCCTGGACGCGGCGTGCGTCCGTGGCCGGGCGCGCCGGACCGCTGGCCTCGACGGCGTCCGCAGCGCGGCGTCTGCTGCTTCTCGCTCCGGCGCCCGTACAGCGTCCCGGACAGCACCGCCGCGGTCGCGCGCAGCTTCGACAGCTCCGCTTCCAGCGTCCCGACCCGGTCCTGCGACGCCTTCGCGGTCCGCCGCAGCCGGGCGTTCTCCTGCGTCAACGCGTTCAGCGCGGCCTTCTGGCACCGCGACCGGCGCAGAGCCTTGCGCAACTCGGCGTGCGCCTGGACCTGCGCCGCTACCACCGTACGCAGCCGGGCGACCTCCCTGCGCAGCGATATCTCCGTACCGCGCGGGTGCGGGTCGACGCCCGCTTCCCCGAGCAGCCGCGTCAGACGTGCCACCTCGGCTTCGAGAAACAGCGCGTTCTTCGCCGCGCGGCGGGCCTCGTTCGCGTCTTCGACCGCCGCCAGCCGCTTGCGGCGCGCCTCCTTGAACTGCCACTTCAACGAACCCGCCGCGCTACGGGCGACCACCTCCGCCCACTTCAACTCCTCCGCGCGCGCTTCGGCCGCTTCCGCCCGCTCAAGGGTCTGCTCGTACAGCCGCCGCCAGTCCCGCGGCGTGCCCACCAAAGCCCCCTCGGCAACCTGGGGGACCGCGGCCACTTCCGTATCGCGATACGCCATGCTGGCGACCATAGCGGAACGCGAACCGCGTTACCAGTCCCAGAAGCTACCCGTCACCACTCGACCGAACGCTTACCGCCTGTGGGACCGCGCGTGGGTTAGCTCCTCCCAAAGACCAATAAAAGTATTTAATTTCAATATCTTGAAGGCATGGTCAGCAACCCTCCCCAGGCACCACGGGCCCCTGTAAGTCAACGCAGGCACTGGCCACGGTCAACCATGGCGAAGCCTTGGCTCGGAACGAAACTGGCTTTTCGCTTCCTCGTCCTCACCGCGGCACGTAGCGGCGAGGTCCGCGGTGCCCGCTGGGACGAACATCGGACTGCCGCTTTGGCCGAGTGGCGCGAACTGGCAGCCTGAAGTTCATCGTCAAGAAATTTCGCCGGTCCTATACCAGTTACTCTGACAGTGCCGGCGCGAGTATTGCTACGGCGAACAGGCACTCCACGAGGAACGTGTCCCATTAGTAGGCCGTGAAGGTCTGGCCGACGCCGAGAATGGACAGGTACGCGGCGTAGGCCCCCAGGGCGGCAGTGGTTTTGAACTTGCCGACGAGATCGACCGTCGCGCACAGCACCCCGAAGGCGAACACCCAATGAGGAGACATGCCGAACCAGAACGCGGTCGGCACCGTCCAGTAGCTTGCGCCGCCGAAGGTCGCACGGCCGGCATCGAGGCACTCCTGCGCCGGCAAACACGCCGTTGTCGCCAATCAGCGCCTCGGCCTGCAGCCAAAGCGATCCAAACGCCAAGAGCGCCATGTTGGGGCGGGCTTGTTCGTGTGTGATCTTAGCGCGGCCGGGGACGCCCAGTGTGCTCGGCGGGGCAGCATCCTTGTGCGCCCTGTGAGCCACCGGCTCGCGTCCAGCCCCAGCTCCGTCTAGTTTGTCGGGATGCGGCGACACGAACCGGCAGACCTGGTGCGGGAACTGCGCGCCAACACCACCGACGGCGCGGCGGTTCTCGGCAGCCGAGATGGGCATCACCTGCGTTGAGGACGGCGACGGGCCGGCGGCGGCCTCCGACGCGGCTGCGGTGATCGTAGGCGCGGACGCCATTGCCACGGATGCCTTCGTGAACAAGGTCGGCACGCACACCCTCGGCGAAGCCGCACGGCGCGCCGACACGCCGTTCTTCGTCGTCGCCGAGAGCTACAAGTGGCTGCCGCCGATGCAGTCGTTAGTCGCCACCGGCGTATTCGAGGCAGTCCCGAACACGTTGGTGACGGCGTTCCTCTCCGACACGACGCCTGGGATCTCATTCCGATCCCGTCGCCTAGGGTGAAGCGTCTCCCATGCGTGCCGCCCATATGGCGTTCAACTTGTCGACCGCCGCCTTGCGGTGGCCGCTGCCCGCCTTGACCTCGTCACCCAGCTCCAGGTGCCGATCCGATTCCGGATCGTAGGCGGGCCACGCGGGCAGGCCTTCGACGTTGGGATCCCCGGTCACTGCGAACTGCACCCAGTACCGGATCATGGCGTCGGCGAGCGTCTGGTCCGTCGCGTTGTCGGCCGCGGGCGGCGTCCGGTTGTTGAACGCGTAGGCGATTTCGGCGCCGTGGGAAGCCCCCATCATGGGATTGGCAACGGAGCGGCGGCTGAAGTGGTACTGCCAGGCCGGCGACGGTACGTTGACCATGCCGGCGAGCATATTGCGGGTGCCCCACACGAACCAGGTGTCGGTGATGAACTGGTTCTTGGCCTGGAAGAGCGATGCGTCGTCCGTCGCCGGGTACAGTTCCAAAACGGCCGCGGCATGTTCGCCGAGTCCGGCCTTCGTCGCGGCCTCATACTCGGCCACGGTGTTGAACGGCAGGGCGCCGACAAACATTGTGCCCTCGTCGGTGTTCGTGCCTGCCATGACCGGGACATCCATCTGCTTGCCGGCGGCGAAGACCGCGAGGACGTGAGCCGGCATGAAGTCCCCGTCGATGGTCACGTGGACCCCGAAACCGGCCTGCTGCGCGCTGTTCATCGTGTCCATGTCCACGGCACGGAGCTTCGCGAGCGAATCCGCATCCGGGAACTGTGCCGCCGCCCAGTCCGATCCGTGCTCCTCGCCGCTGGGGCGGAGGGGTGACGCCTCGTTGAGTGGCGCGTAGTTGGAGTCCGTGAGCCAGGCGCTCTGCACGATGGCCCGGTGAAACAGATCCTTTGAATGCGGTGACGCGAGTAGCGCCTGGACGCTCGTGCCGCCCGCCGACTCGCCGAAGATCGTGACGTTGTCGGGGTCGCCGCCGAAAGCCGCGATGTTGCGCTGTACCCACTGCAAGGCAGCGATCTGGTCGAGGAGACCGTAGTTGCCGCTGACGCTGCCCTCGGCGGAAAGCAACGGGTGGGCGAGGAAACCGAGGGCTCCGAGCCGGTAGTTGATCGATACCAGCACAACGCCTCGCTTGGCGAGATTGGTGCCGTCGTAGAGGCGCTGGTGGCCCCAGCCGAGGGTCAGCCCCCCGCCGTGAATCCAAACCATGACCGGTTGCTTGGCGTCCGTGCCCGCTGCCGATGTCCAGACGTTCAGGTACAGGCAATCCTCGGACAGCGTCGGCAGGGCCTCGCCGGTCAACTGGGCGAGTCCGGGGCCTTGGGGACAGATGCTGCTGAACTCGGTGGCGGACCGGACGCCTTCCCAGGCGGCCGGCGGCATCGGCGGCTTCCACCGCGCGTCACCCACGGGCGGCGCGGCATACGGAATGCCGCGGAATACTTCGAGGCCAGCGTCTTCGTCGACCGCGGTGCCCTCGACCAGGCCGGTGTCTGTTTCGATGGGCGCCGTTAGGGCGAGTGGTGCCAGGAAGACTGCGGCTAGCGACGCCAAGCGTCGAGCGATGGTTGAAGGCATAGGGGGAACCGTCTTGAGGTGGGCGTAGGATAGCCGAGACCGAGCTATTGTCAAATCTGGTGTACGGAGGGTTGGTCATGCGACGGCCCTGCTGTCCTCGGTGACCTCGATACCGTCGTTGAACTTGATGCCCTCGATGACCTTGCCGAGCTGGCGGAAGCCGCGTAGTCGTCGCCAGGACGTCTCGGCACTCATGCCCATCTTGTAGATCATCGAGAGCATCGTGCGGCGCGTGACGCAGCCCTTCGCCCGCGAGCTCCGATGGCGGATGGTGGCGAACGCCGACTCGATCACGTTGGTCGTGCGCAGATGCGTCCAGTGCGCGGCGGGGAAGTCGTAGAAGGCCAGCAGCTGCTCGCGATCACGCGCCAGGCACGCGGTGGCCTTGGGGTACTTGTCTTCGTAGCGTTCGATCCAGTCGTCGAACGCGCGCTCGGCCTGGGCTCGGGTCTCGGCCATCCAGATCTCCTGCAGTCCCTGCTTCGCCTTCGCCTGGCCCGACTTGGGGAAGTAGTTGAGGACGTTACCGGACTTGTGCATCCAGCAGCGCTGGCTGCGGGTCTCGGGATACACCTCCGACAGCGCCGACCAGAAGCCCAGCGCACCGTCACCCACCGCCAGCTTCGCCGGCCGCGTGAAGCCACGCTGCTGCATCCCCAGGAGAACCTCGCGCCAGCTCTGCGTGGACTCCCGAACCCCGTCCTCGATGGCCAGGAAGTGCTTGTCGCCGCGGGCGTTTACGCCGATCACCACCAGCACGCACAGGCGCCCGTCGTCGCCACGCAGGCCGCTGTGGATGCCGTCCGCCCAGACGTACACCCAGTCGTCGGAGAGATCGCGCCGACACCAGTCCCGGTACTCCTCGTCCCACACCCGCTTGAGCCGGCTGACCACGTTCGCCGACAACCCGCGGGCCGCTTCCTCGCCCACCAGCGCCGACACCGCCGCGCGCATCTGCCCCGTCGACACCCCGTGCAGGTACAGCCACGGAACCGCCGCATCGACGCTCGCGCTACGGCGCACGTACGGCGGCACCAACGAGGATCGGAACGGCTCCTGCGATCCCGACCGGCTGCGCGCCTTCGGCACCCGAACGTCCACCGCGCCGATCCCGGTCAGAATCTGCCGTTCCGGAAGATGACCGTTGCGCACCATCCGCCGCCGACCGTCTGGCAACTTCTGTTCCTCGAACGCCGACAGATACTCCCCGAACTCCGCCGACACTGCCGCCTCGATCAGCTGCCGCGCGCCGGCGCGAAGAAGGTCCGTGAGGGGGTCGGAAACCTCCCCTGGCGCCGCCAGCGAAACCACATTATCGTTGCTCATGTGCGGTGTGCTCCTCTTGCCGAAACCGTTTCTCGCAAACTCGATTTCAGCAGAGACACGCCGCACGCTCAACTCATCCGTACACCAGATTCGACCATAGCTCCCCGAGACCACGAAGGTGAGTTGTACGCCGTGAGTCAGACGTGGAGCCCCTGACCGTCGCCGCCGCCATCTGGGCTTTGACGGCCCTGCCTACCCTGGCGGCGGGATTGGCCGGGCGCGACCCCGTGGGACGCTTGGGCGGCACGGGCTTTGGCAATCAACTGCCGGCCCAGTGGGCTTGGTTCCTGCTCGAACTGCCGGCCTTGGTGACATTCCCGGCCATCTACCTTGCCCTCGGCAACTCCCACCTGGTCGGCAATGTTGTCCTCGGCCTATGGCTGGCGCACTACGGTCACCGGGGTCTCGTGTGGTGCTGGCTTGTGCCGAAGCGCACCGGCACGGTGCCGCTGTCGATGTGTGCCGCATCGGTCGGCTTCAACGTGATCAACGGCGGCTTGCTGGGTTGGTTCATGAGTCACGCCGCCAACTACTCCGACCAATGGCTGGCAGACCCGCGGTTCGTCGCTGGTCTTGCCCTGTTTGCCGGTGGCGCAGCCCTGAACGTCTGGTCCGACTACGGCCTCCGCGGATTGCGCAAGCGGAGCACCGGCGACATGATGCCTTCGGGCGGTCCCTTCAACGTTGTCTGTTGCCCCAACCTGCTCGGCGAAGTCATCGAGTCGATCGGCTTCGCATTCCTGACCTGGTCGCTCCCGGGACTGGCGTTCGCGCTGTGGACGGTGGCCAACCTGGTCCCGCGGGCGTTGTGGCGACGTGATTGGTATCGCCGGAAATTCAGCAGCTTTCCCTACGAAAGGAAGGCACTCGTTCCAGGCGTGATCTAGGTGGCGCGCTGCCTCCCGGCCCGCATGGTTGGCAATGCGGGCGAGGACGGTAAGTGGACCATCGCGTTATGCCGGGCGATTTCCGGGCCGTTCGGGCAAACGGTCCACCATGGCCCGGATGTGATGGATGGTGGTCCCGCAGCAGCCCCCGATGATCTGCACGCCACTATCTACCCAAGCACAGCAGTGGCGGGCGAATTCGTCTGGTCCGACCGGGATCGTGCCCCCGGTCTCGGCGTCGTATCCCGTCGCCTCGGGGTAGGCCATCACGGGGCCATTCCACCGCTCGAACAGGACTTCGAGCCCCGGCGCCGTGGCCGTGAAGGAGCTGTGCATGATTCCGACGGCCACCTCTTCCGCCGTCCTCCACCGGTTGCTCTACCATGCGGAGACAGTCCTCATTCGAGGCAGAGCTTGAGATCTGCCCACATTCAATCCCACAGGTAGACCACGAACGCCGTTCGCAATGGTTCATCGACACCTTCGCTCGACAACAGCCCGGCGATGTCGAACAGGTCGCGCGGATGCTGGCGATCCAGACCTGCGACAAGCTTGCCCGCGTACAAGTCCGGGAACGACACCACCTGCATCGCCGCGAACCCGAACCGCTCCTCCACCACGGCCGACACGGCCCGCACCTCCGGTTGGTACACGCAGCCGCGCAGCACCGGCGTCACCTCGATCTTCACCTGCACGCTCCGGTCGCGGACGAATAGCCGGTTCACCGTGCCCTCGGTCCGCAGCGTGACGTCGTTGACAGGAGCCGATGGAATCGCAGCTTGGATGCGTCCGCCGATCCTCCGCAGCGCAGCCTCGATGCCGTTCAGCGACGAGCGCCGATCCTCGATCGGCAGGTAGGCGAGATCGATGTCCACCGACAGGCGCGGCAGGTCCTGACGAACAGGTTGATCGCGGTCCCGCCCTTGAGCGCGAAGCACTTCTCCTTCGCGACGAGCGGAAGGGCGCGCACCAGCAGTCCCATCTGACGCACGTACCGCTCATCCGCCGGCATCGAGGTCCTCCGGAACCGTGATCTGGTACTTCGGATCGAGCTTCCCCCCTCGCACCAGCATCCGCTTCCCGCTGCCGAGGTCCACGCCTTCCCGATCGATCCGCTCCAGCCATGCGTGCCCGGTGCGCTCCGCGAACCAAAGGAACAGGCGCTTGACCTTCACGCTCCGGCACTCGCGCAGCAGACCGTCCATGCGCCTCGGACTGAGATTGGCCAGACCCTCCATCAACACGTCGACCTGGTGGAACGTCTCCTTGTCCGGTAGCTCGTCCAGCAACTCCAGCACCGCTCGTTCGGGAGTTGAAAGGACGATCGGCCACTCGCCGTCGCCGAAGCGCCGCCATGTCAGGCTGCCACGGATCGCTTCCGCATCGCCCTCGGCGTCATTCCCAAGTATCGCCTTGAGCCGTCCGACTCCGTCCGCGAGCGGCTCGTTGCGGAACAACTTGCGCGCGTTGTGGAACACGAACGCCGCATCCATCGGCAGCTTCCGGAGCCAGCCCGGTGCCGCCTCGTCCCCGTAAAGGTGCACCTCGCCCGGCGGCCCACTCGACGCATAGTGCCCGAACCCCTGCACTTCCAGCGCGGTGCGCCCGCCGACGACGATCGGTCGCTCGAGCACCAACTGCAGCGAGACGACCACATGCTGCCACCGAAGCGGCACCGATCCCTCCTCGACGCCCGGCGTATGCAACGGCCGCCGGAACACGCCCCGCGTCACGGGCTCCAGCCAGCCGCTCGCGACATAGCGGCTGCGCAACGGACTCGGGTAGCCCATGCGCGTGAACCAGGCCGCATCGGCCACCAGCCCCTCCGGCAGAAGCCGATGCAGATAGTTCAGCTTATCGCGGTTTTGATAACCCATAATGATGAATATAGAGTTGTGTCAAACCGACTGTCAAGTTTGATATCTGGAGCATTCGAACACTTCAAGTATACAATTCGACTAATGATCGAACCCACTCCCCAACTGCCGCAAGCCGCCCCAAGTTCCTTCCTGGCGACCGTGCCATGAGCTACCAATACGATTTCGACCACACGTCCGCCGGCGACCTACGCCTCGCGCACCGCCAGTACGAGATCCTGCATCGCGCATACCGTCTCCTACGCGACGAACTGCGTACCTGGAACCAGCGCGTCGCCGGCGAGAACGGTGCCAAAGAACCCTACCGGCAGGAGACCTCGGATCTCGACAGCATCCTCAAGTGGGACGAGCGTCAGCTCCGCGGCGACCCGTGGGAGATCGTCGTCCGCGGAATCTCCGTCGGCAGCCTCCGCTACGCCAAGGCTGCTTTGATGCTCGACGTCCACCAAAGGCGCCAGGATCGCGACGCCAAGTCCGCGCAAGGCTGGCCCGACGCCGCCCTGCGCTCGCTGGACGACGCCCTCGAACGAACACAGCGGATCGCCGATGACCTCGACCAGGAGCCGAGCGAAGTCCTCTGGCAACTGATCCCTCGGAACAACGCGTCCCGGACGGCACCGACCGCTGCTCCACCCCACCGCTGGGACGTCTTCATCAGCCACGCGAGCGAGGACAAGGAAGACTTCGCCCGACCCCTGGCCCTCGCCCTCCGGGAAGCCGGCATCTCGGTGTGGTTCGACGAGTTCACGCTCACCGTCGGCGACAGCCTGCGCCGCTCCATCGACCGCGGACTGGCATCCTGTCGCTTTGGCATCGTCGTTGTCAGTCCGAACTTCCTGAACAAGGAATGGCCGCAGAAGGAACTCGACGGTCTCACGGCCCGCGAAGTCGACGGCACCAAGGTCATCCTTCCCGTGTGGCTCGACCTTACGGTCGACCAGCTGCGGAGCTACTCGCCCATGCTCGCAGACCGCGTCGCTGCACTGGCGAGCAATGGACTGCCCTGCGTCGTCGCGGACCTCGTCCGCGCTATTGGCAAAGTGGATTGCCCCCCGGCATCCACACTCCCCTCCGTGTCCCCGCCGTAGCGACAGCCCGACTTCACAGCCCAGCAGGGCCGGAGCGACGCCCCTCGTGTGTGCAGCGACTTCCGCGCCGATCCACCGACCGTTACACTTCCCCCATGCCCACGAGCCACGTTCCGGCAATCCGCCGTACCAAGCGCACGGTGCCCGCAAGCCGTGCACACCCCATCCGCACGCCCCACGGCCGACGCCTCTGGTGGGGGCAAACGCATCGCAACCCGAAACACTCGATCCCGTCGATCGTCGACTACGCGGCTGCCGTCGCCGCGGTCCGGTCGTCGGCGCATGATCCCGACGCCGCCTGGTGGCTGGCCGAGACCCGCGAGCGGCTCGCCGCCGCAACGAGCGGCGTGCGGTCTCGCGCCATGCCGACAACGCCACCCGGGAAGCCTTCCTTCACGGCCTTCCTCCGCGGCCTTGGACGTCGCCTCCGGTAAATGCCCATCCGGACCCGCTCGTCACCGCCTACGCCGAGCTTCTCCTCGACTACGACGCCTGCGTCCATGCGGCGCACGCCACATCGGGTTATCTCCGACGCCGAAATCTTCCCTCGAACGGCGCGGACCACCTGTCCCGCGAGATCCGGATCGCGATCGCGAATATCCCGCGCTCCGCCATGGCCGTGGCCAAACGACTCCGTCCGGGTCTTTCGGAAGCCAGCCAATGACCCATATCGACGCCCACAGCCCCATCGACCCCGACGACCCGTCGCACTCGGCGCTGTTGGCCGCCAATCCGCTCGACTGGGCGCGTCGCGCGACCATTCTCGTCTACGATCGTCACGGTGCCGAGCTCGCGCTTCGGGCCGACAAGCGCGCACGACGCGCGGAGCGCGACGGCGCCGACAGGGCCGCCGAGGCGATCCGGCGTGAAGCCGTGAACACGCTGCGCCATGCCTGCACGAACTACGACGAACTCGTCGCAGATGCCGCCATGTGTCACGGTCGAGGGCGCCGCGACGACGTGATCGACATCGTCCGCCACCGCGTGCTTCGCGCCCTAGCACATCGCTATCCGCCCCTCGCCCGTCCCTGCCGCGCCATCGGCGACGAACGCGGCTCGCCGGTTTACCGACTCCCCGGCGGCGACGACACCACCCGGCAGTCGGTCCAGGCGCCAGCCGCCGTCTAGGCGGTCGGACCGACGCCACCCGACAACCCGGGGTCGCCTTGACCGATCAGCCCCAGCTGCTCTTCGACGACGCCGAATCCGTCACTCGCCGGGAGGTGCTCAGCGTCGTCCATGCCCGGGCGGAATCCGTCGCCGACTTCGGTCCCTCCTACTTCGCGGGGTTCGCCACCTTCCGGGGCCTTACCTATTCGTCCAGCATCCCGATGATCGTGGCCCTCCTGTGCGACCACGATTTCCGCGACTTCGAATGCGTCTTCGGCCATCCCGGCATCCTCTTCCGCGAAACCGAGTCCATCCTCGCCTTCCAGGCCACCGTCCGCGGCGATCTCGAACGCCAGATCCTGCGCCTAGACGGAGTGACCGACGAACGGCGCGAGCTCCTCTACGACCGCATCGCGCCTGGGTCGGTCCGGTTTTCGGTGGTCAAGGACGCTATCGCGCACGCGAAGATCTACCTGCTCTCGGACGCGGCCGACGGCCAGCCACAATCGCCGAGCGAACGCCAGCGCGTCATCGCGGGTTCCGCGAACCTTTCGGAGCGCGCCTTCTCCGGCCGCCACGCCGAGACCCTGATCGTGTTCGACAACGACGACCTCGCCTGGGCGCACTACGCGGCCCAGTACCAAGCGGTGCGGGACGCCTCTACGAGCCGAGTGCCCGTTTCACGCGAGCCGACGCCGGTCGACCAGATACGGATCGAACGCACGCCCGCGCTGGTCGAGGCCGAGGAGAACCCCGACGGGACGACCCTTTACGTCCCCGATCAGGGGGCAGAGGAAGCGGAGTATTCGATGCCGTCGGTCGTCGCACGCATGGAGGCGATCAAGCCGGCAATCCGGCGCGGCATGGCCGGGGCGTCGCGCCCCGACCGGCGAGGCAACCTTCGCCTGACGCCCCGGATAGTCAAGGAGATCGTCCGCGTCGTCCGATCCCGCGAATCCGAAGCGGGGCCACCCACCTACCTGACCCGCAGCGGCGACGCGTTCACGCTCAGCGACCAACCGTTCGATCTCGCGGCGGGTCCCGACCAAGTTCGCGGCGACGTCGCCGCCTGGCTCGCCTTCTTCGACAACTACGAGCACCGCTTCGTCGGCGAGGCGTGGCGGGGACCTGGCCCGCCCGCAGCACGGCCAGGAACATGACGAGCCAGGCCGGTTCGTTGGGCAGAAGAAGCACCACCACCCGCCTGCCTGGGCCGGTGATGCTTCGAATCTCTTCGGCGGCCTCGCCCGCGGCGCTCCACAGTTCGGCCCGCGACAGCGTGACTTCGCCACTGACCAGGGCAAGCGCTTCCGGGGACCGGGCGACGTGCGACTCGAAGCGGTCCAGCAACCTCCGGCCATCCCACCATCCGGCACTGCGGTACCGGGCTGCAGCGGCGTCATCAGCGGGCCGCCCGCCAGGTCGCATCGTCATGGCGTCGAGTCGAGAAGAAGCGCGCATTTCATCATGCTGCGAAGCGCCGCCGTCAATCCACCGGGAGCGGGTTGGCCACCGCCAAGTCGGGGAATCGCGAGAAGTCGCGATCCGCGGACCAGAGCACCCGCACGCCGTGGTACAGGCAAAGCGCCGCAATCCGGGCGTCGTGCACTACCGCCCCTTGCAGGAGCGCCGGTCGGGCGCTGCGCTCGAGGGCGCGCAGGTAGCCTTCCCCCTCGGCCAGGAAGCCGCCGCCGAGACTGTCGAGAAGCCGTCCTACGGCATCGAGGGCCCCATCCATCGGCGTCGGATCCCTGAATATCCTCGGGTTCGAGACGATCGCCAGAAACTCATGGGCGCATGGCCAGGGAACCGACACGGGTTCCGCTCCGGCCAGCGCACCGGTCAGCACCTCGCGGGCGCGCTCGTGGAAGGGCATCTCCGGGCGATGCGCATAGACGAGCAGGTTCGTGTCGATAGCTATCACGCGCCGTGCTCGCGGTAGATCTCGTCCCTGATCCGATGCCACGGTGCGCCCTGGAACTCGGTCGTGAGCCCGCTGCCCCCATAGCTCGGAAAGTCCAGCTGCCGCCGCACCATCCTCCGGCGGGCCTCAAGGCTGCGCTGCAGGCCTTCCTCCACCATCCCGCGGAGGGTGGCACCCTCCCTCCGGGCCACGCGCCGGACCTGCTCCAGCAACTCGTCGGGAAGCTCTATGGTGGTTTTCATACGGGTCGCCCGTATCAACAATATTGCAGGACCATATCGCCGATGTCCGCGCGAGGCAAGCACCGGAGGATCCTCATACGTCCGTCGAGGCCCCAATAGGATAGGTTACTTGTCCGAAGCCCTCCCCAGGCGCCAGATCCGCTTCAGCACGCCCTCCCATCGCGTCGCCAGTTGGCTGCTAGCCGAGGGAGAACCCCTCCTCGCTGATCGGCATCGTGCGGATGCGATGCCCGGTGGCGGCGAAGACCGCGTTGCATACGGCGGGGGCCAGGGGCGGCAGGCCGGGTTCGCCGAGGCCGCTCGGCGGGAAGTCGCTCGCCACGAAGTGGACGTCCACCTGCGGGGCGTCCGGCATGCGCAGCATGGGATACGTGTCGAAGTTGGACTGCTCCACGCGGCCGTTCTCGAATGTCACCGACAGGCCGGCCATGGTGGACAACCCATCGATGACGGACCCCTCCAGCTGGTTCTCCGCCCCACTCAGGTTGACGATCGGGCCCACATCGGCCGCCACGGTGACGCGGTGGACCTTGATTTTCCTGTCCGCATCCACGCTGACGTCCGCCACCTGGGCGACATGGCCCGCGTGGCTGAAGTAGAACGCGAGACCGAGGCCCCGGCCGGCCGGCATGGGACGGCCCCAACCGGCCTGCTCCGCCGCGAGCCTGACGACGCCGGCGGCGCGGCCCGTGTGCAGTGCCCGGGGATTCCCCGGCTCCAGCCAGCGCTCGCGGCCGAGGATCTCCAGCAACACCTGCAGGTGGTCGCGCCCGGCGGCGACGGCCAGTTCGTGGATGAAGCTCTGGATGACGAACCCGAAGACATTGGAGCCGGGCGCCCGCCAGGCTCCGCAGCGGGTGCGCCAGTCGAGTGCGGTCTGCTCGATGCGCAGGTTGTCTATGAGACCGGCGGGGAACACGTCGGGCCGCAGGCTGCCGCCGCTGACCGGGCGGCCCCGGTCGGCGAACGTGATGAAGTGATCCCGCCAGCCGGAGATGCTGCCCTCGGCGTCCAGGGATCCCTCGAGCTGGTGAAAGCCGCCCGCCCGGAACAGGTCGTGCGACATGTCGTCTTCGCGCGTCCACTGCAACTTGACCGGACCGTCGACGCGCGCGGCGATGGCCGCCGCCTCGCACATGAAGTCGTTGTACAGCCGGCGTCCGAATCCGCCGCCGCAGCGGGTCTGGTGGACCGTGACCCGGTCCGGAGGGATGCCCAGGGTGCTGGCGACGTTCCCAATGCCGCGGTGCGGGGTCTGGGTCGGCGCCCAGAGTTCGACCGCTCCGTTGCGGAACCATGCGGTGCAGTTCTGCGGCTCGAGCTGGGCATGGCTCGCGAAGTGATAGGTGTAGAAAGACTCGAGGCGCTGTGCGCCGCTGGCAAGCGCGGTGTCGACACCGCCGGTCTCCACCACGCGGGTGGCGCCGGCCTGGTGGCGAAGCCGACCGGCCTCGGCCACGGCGTCGCTCCAGCTGTCCCGGGCCGCGGTGCTCTCGTCCCAGTCCACCTGGAGCTGCCGCTTCGCCGAGAGTGCCGCCCAGGTGGAATCGGCCACGATGGCGATACCGGGCATCAGTTCCAGGGGATTGCCGTTCCCCTCCAGAGAAAAGACATCATGTACACCAGATAACTCTTTGATTTTTTGAGAATTGAAGGATCTGACGCGACCACCCTGGGCGGGGCACTTCTGGTACACGGCGAACTTCATCCCCGGCAACGATTGATCGATGCCGAACAACGGCTCGCCGCGTACCAGGGCTTCGTTGTCGACGCCGGTGATGCGCCTCCCGAGCAAACGGAACCGGTCGGGCGACTTCAGCGGCAGCGTGCCCGCAGGCGGAACCGGCATCGCGGCGGCCGCGTCCGCCAGCTCCGTGTAGCGGAGCCGGGCGCCGCTCCGGTGGTGCACGACATGGCTATCGCGCGTG
The DNA here is from genome assembly GCA_965206615.1 of Candidatus Azotimanducaceae bacterium. Lineage (GTDB taxonomy): Bacteria > Pseudomonadota > Gammaproteobacteria > Pseudomonadales > Azotimanducaceae > VXNE01. Next base: position 2,760,200 of record CBDBKI010000005.1, on the reverse strand, counting down.
GCAAGTTCCGCGGGCGGCACGCCCAGACGCACTGCGGCGGCCCCGACCAGCATGGCGCGCGCGGTGGCTCCGGCCGTACGCAGCAGGTCCCAGTTCACGCGGATCGAATTCGAGCCGCCGGCCACCTGCGGGCCGTAGGTGGCTTCGTCGATCGGCGACTGCGCGACCTCGACGTCCTCCCAGGCCGCGTCCAGTTCCTCGGCGACGATCATCGGTAGCGACGTCTTGACACCCTGGCCGATTTCCGGGTTCTTGGCGTAGAGCGTGATGCCTTCGGAGTCGATGCGCAGAAACCCGTTCGGGCGCAGCGCACCGCCCGTCGCGGCAGCCCGCAGGCCGGTGAACGAGAGCATCAACCCACCGCCGACCAGGCCCGTGAGCTTGAGGAACTCGCGCCGGCCGAGCTTGGCGATGTGGGCCATCTCGATCCCGTCAACCGCTTCTTCGACTTCCACGGGAAGATCCCCTGCCGTCTGGGAAGAGCGCCTCATGACTGCTGTCCCTCCGTACCTTTGGCCGCAGCCGCCTTGATCGCCTGGCGAATGCGGAGGTAGGTCCCGCAGCGGCAGAGGTTCGGCGCCATGGCCCGGTCGATGTCGGCGTCGCTCGGTGCCGGATTCGCCCGCAGCAGCGCTTCGGCCGCCATGATCTGCCCCGCCTGGCAATAGCCGCACTGGGCGACATCGAGGTCGACCCATGCCTGTTGCAGCGCGCTCAACCGGCCGTCGGGCCCGGCGAGACCTTCGACGGTGGACACCTCCGCCTCGACCGCCGCAGCCACCGGATACGAGCACGAACGGACCGGCTGGCCGTCCACCAGCACAGTACAGGCGCCGCACTGGCTGATGCCGCAACCGAACTTGGCCCCGACCAGGCCCAACCCGTCGCGCAGGATCCACAGGAGCGGCACGTTCGGGTCGATGCCCTCGAGTTCGTGCTCCTTGCCGTTCACGTTGAGCCGCATGGCGTTGGCCCTCTTCAGACGAATGGGTCGATTGTAGCCGTGATGGCCATTCGCGGGGGGGAGGGGCGAGCATGGGTCTGCCCGTGTCAGGGGTCGTGTGTCCGTGTCAGGGTCGTGTGTCCATTCGAAACGGGCTGTCCATTCGAAACGGGACACCACAAGGGTGTCCCCTACGGGCGGGCATCCGTTATCGTGGCGTGTGAGGCATCGCCATCAGGGTTCACCGTGAAGATCACCGACGTAGAGACTTTCGTTGTCGCCACTCCACCGCCGCACCGGGGCGGGCGCGTGTGGATATTCGTGAAGCTCACCACCGACAACGGCCTCTGCGGGTACGGCGAGGTCTACCAGGTGCCGTTTCATCCGCTCACCGTCGCCCGCATGATCGAAGACTTCGGCGGAGCCTATGCCGTCGGCAAGGATCCGTTTCAGATCGAGCGGCTGTGGCGACACGCGTACTACGGCGACGGGTACGAACGCAACGTCGCCCACCAGCATCCGGACCATGCCGTGCTCGGAATTCTGAGCGCATTGGAGATGGCTTGCTGGGACATTGTCGGCAAGGCGCTGGAGCAGCCGATCTATAACTTGTTGGGCGGCAAGTACCACGAACGGCTGCGCTCCTATACCTACCTGTACCCTGACCCCGAGAACCGATCCCGACACTCACCGTTTACGGATCCGGAACAGGCGGCCATCACCGCTGCCGCTTGTCTCGAGCAGGGCTTTACCGCCGTCAAGTTCGATCCCCTGATCGATGTCATGGGCAGGGATGATCCGCGGGAGCCCCCGCTGGACCGGCTCGACAACGCCGAGGCCGTCGTGCGCAGCGTGCGCGAGGCGGTGGGGGGCAGGTGCGACATCCTGATCGGTACGCACGGCCAGACCACCACTTCGGGAGCGGTGCGCTTCGCGCGCCGGGTCGAGCAGTTCGATCCGCTCTGGTTCGAAGAGCCGGTACCGCCGGAAAACGTGGACGAGATGGCGCGGGTGGCGCGCAACACCACCATCCCGGTCGCCACCGGTGAACGGCTGGCCACCAAGTACGAGTTTCGGTTGCTGCTGGAACAGCAAGCTGCGGCGATTCTGCAGATGGCCCTCGGCCGGGTCGGCGGCATTCTGGAAGCCAAGAAAATCGCCGGCATGGCCGAAGCTCACTACGCCCAGATCGCACCGCATCTGTATTGCGGACCGATCGAACTGGCGGCCAACATTCAGCTCGACGTCTGCTCACCCAACTTTCTGATCCAGGAGAGCATCGGCAAGTTGGACGGCTTCCACGCCGAGATCCTGAAACGCCCGCTCGAGTGGCAGGACGGTTTCATTATTCCGCCGACCGCACCAGGGCTCGGAGTGGAGCTGGACGAAGCGGTCGCGCGCGCGCACGCGCACCCGTCGCAGTAGCAGCGGGGTCGCTCCCGGGCCGGCGGTGTCTTCAGTCCCTGGGAATCTCGATTCCCGCGGCCTCACGGTCGAAGGTGTGTTCGGTGAGCGGAGACTTTCGCAGTTCGACCTTGCGCACCTTCTGTGTCGGGGTGAGCGGCAGTTCGTCGAAGAACTCGACGTAACGCGGGACCATGAAGCGGGGCATCCTGCCGATCAGCCAACGCACGAGGCTCTCGCCGTCGAGCGATGAACCTTCGGTGCGCACGCAGCAGACCTTGACTTCCTCGTCGGCGCCCGGCATGTCGCTGTCCTTCACGGCGATCGCCGCAACCAGGGCGATCTCGGGATGGGCCATCACCGACATCTCGACATCGTAGCTCGAGATGTTCTCGCCGCGGCGCCGGATACAGTCCTTCATCCGATCAAGGAAGTAGAACCAGCCCTCCCCGTCGATATAACCCGCGTCGCCGGTGTGGAACCATCCGCCGCGCCAGGCGTCGGCGGTCGCTTCGGGCATGTGCAGGTAGCCGGCGTTCAGCACCCAGGGGATATCGGAGCGGATGACGATCTCCCCGACCTCACCCGACGGCAGCGGCTGGTCGTGCTCGTCCACGATGCGCACGTGGTAGCCGGGCCGGGCTTTTCCCTGGCTCCCTCGACCGCGGTCGTCGAACCGGTCGGCGTTCCAGGTCGGTGAGCCGACCGGGCACGACACCTCCGTCATGTTGAAGGTGCTGTAGGTGCGCCAGCCCCGGCGCTCGCGAGCCGGAACGACGCTCGGGTGCATCGTCGGAACCAGCACATTGTGCAGCGCGGACGAAGCGGCGTCCGGCGAATCCGGCTCGAGCATCCATTGCTCCGGCGGCGTCCCCGTGGTGACTCCATGTCTCACGTAGTCTTCTGCGACCTGCGTCATCGAAATCCAGGGACGCATCACGTGGCGTGCTCCGAGCAACGACGCGAGCGTCGGAAAGCACTTGGAGCCGATGTGGTAGGTCGGCCCCGGATTGTAGATCACCTCGTCGGCCGTGAGGTCGTCGGTGAGGAAGGCCCCCTTGGCCGTCGCAACGATCTGCGCCCACGGCAGGCGAACCGCCTTGGACGGCCCTGTCGTGCCGGACGTGAACAGGATCGCGCCGATCTGCCAGGGGGCCGGCAACTCGAGGTCGTCGGCCGGCTCGACCTCGGTCAGCAGCTGCGCGACCTGCCAGGATCTCCATGCGAGCTCCGGTACGCTCTGGGTATCGAGCACGATGACCTGCTCGAGGTGCTCGAGCCGGTCGGCCACCTGCAACAGCCGGGGCACAAAGTGTCCGAGGCATGCCATCGTGCGCGCGCGCGTGAGGTTCAGGGCGTGCACGAGCAGGTCGCCACGGTAATCCACGTTGACGGGGGCCTCGGTCGCGCCCAGCCAGCCCAGCCCGTACCACCCAAGCAGGGAATCCATGGTGTTGTTCTGCATCGTGACGACGATTTCGTCCCGCTCGACGCCGATGCGGCGGTACATTGCCGCCCAGCGTCGCGCCTCGGTGGCCGTCTCGGAGTAGCTGAGCGACCTGCCCTCCACGTCGCCGACGTGGATGCGCTCCGGCTCGTGCTCGGCCCAGCGGGCGAGTTGGCTGAGCGGGGTTTCGGGTGGCGTGTGCACGTTCGTACCTGCTTTCATTCATGTGTCCTTGCATCGGTCGTCGAGCAGATCATGCCGCGGGCGGACCTGGGCCGTTTCGGTCGGCAAGAACAACAGCCGAGAACGGCCTCCTGCCGCCGTCAAGAGATCTCACAGCGTCGCCGTGATCTCCCCAAGCTTCACGGTGAGAAGCCGGTTCTCACGATAGTCGATCGGTATCACCACCAGGCTCGGCCCCGGCGCCTCGAACGAAGCTTCCAGCACACCGCGCAGGTCGCGGCTGTTGGCGCAGTAGTAGCCGTTCCAGCCGAAGGCCTCGGCAAGCTTCAGCCAGTCCGGATTATCGAACGACAGGTCCGTATGCCGGCCGAACGTGTTCTCCTGCTTCCATGCGATCAGGCCGTACTCGTGGTCCTCCCAGATCAGCGCCGTCAGGCCACTGCCCAAGCGCTTCGCGGTTTCCATCTCCTGCACGTTCATCAGGAACCCGGCGTCGCCGCAGACCGCGAGCACGCGCCGGTCCGGATGGACCAGGTTCGCGGCAATGGCGCCGGGCAGCGCGAAGCCCATCGAGCAGAAGCCGTTCGGGATCAGGCAGGTATTCGGTGTGTGGCAGTGGTAGTGCCGGGCGACCCACATCTTGTGGGCACCCACGTCGGACAGCAGTATGTCCTCCGGGCCGAGCACCGCACGCGCATCGACCAGCGCCTTCTGCGGGCGGATGATGCCCTCGGTATCGTCGTCGGCGTACTCGTCGTTCTCCGCCTGCATCTCGGTGCGCAGGGCGCGTTGCCGCGACAGGTCGAAGGACGGGGGGCCAACCCGGTCAAGGCGCTGGTTGAACATCCAGAGGAGGTGCGCGAGGTCACCGACCAGCTCCACGGCCGGGTCGTAGTGGGCGTCCACCTCGGCGGGCAGGAAGTCCGCGTGCACGATGCGCTTGTCCGCGTTGGGATTCCACAGGCGCGGGTGGTATTCGACCATGTCGAAGCCGAGCGAGATCACCAGATCGGCCTCGTCGATCGCCAGGTTCACCCGGTCGCGGGCACCGAGACCGGCGGTGAACAGGCAGTAGTCCGCATCCATGTCCACGCAGCCCTTGGCCATGAAGGTGCTCACCACGCCGATGCCGGTCTTTTCGCAGAACAGCTTCAGTTGGCGACTGGCGCGACGCCGGATGCAGCCGTTGCCGGCGAGGATCACTGGCCGCCTGGCGCTCTGCAGGAGTTCAAACGCCTGGTCGACGATCTTGTCGTCCGGCACCGGACGGCGCAGCCGGCGGGGCGTGAGGGGCTGCGCAGAGGTTTCGAGCTGGGCGATATCCTCGGGCAGCTCGATGTGCACCGCGCCGGGTTTCTCTGTCGTCGCGATGACGACCGATTTGCGTACGATCTCGGGAATGGCTTCCGGCGTGCGCACCGTCTCCGCCCATTTGGTCACCGGCTCGAACATCGCCACCACGTCCATCACCTGGTGCGATTCCTTGTGCAGCCGGTGCGTGTTGCCCTGTCCCGTGAGCACCAGCAACGGGGACCGATCCATGTTGGAGTCGGCGACGCCGGTGATCAGATTCGTGGCACCGGGCCCGAGCGTGCCGAGGCAGGCCGCCGGCGTGCCGGTCAAGCGTCCGTACACCTCGGCCATGAACGCGGCGCCCTGCTCGTGTCGGGTCAGCACGAAGCGGATGCTGTCCGACGCTTCCAGCGACATCATGAAGTCGGCGTTCTCCTCGCCGGGCACGCCGAAGATGTACTCGATGCCTTCGGCTTCCAGGCACTTGACGAACAGGTCGGACGCTTTCATGGGGCTCCCCATCTGTTGGCTCCCTGGGCAATTGGATGCCCAGAGTATGCCTTTGTTTCCCGGGTGTGGACGGGGCCGTGCGCGCAGTTACGCCGTTGCCGAAACGACGGCGAGCCGCTGCTGTTCAAGGGCAACGGCCTGGCAGCACTTGCGGTAACCGACGCCGCTCGAACGGCTCCCCGTTGCGTGGATCGCCAGGGTTGTTGCGCGACTCGAAGAAGCACTGTTCGCCGATGAATCTGAGCGCCAGGGTGCGGCGCGACTGGCCGGGCCGCGTGGGCCCGCCGCCGGTCGACATGCGTGACCGGATCAGGCTCCTCCAGCAGCCGCACGAAACTGAGCAACTCGCCTTTGAGCGGCTCCGAATAAGGACTCCGGTCGCTCTCGATCAGCTTCTCCATGAGCAGAAAGAGCAGTAGGGTCACAAGGAGGCCGATAGCCACGCTGAACGCATAACGCACCAGGCTCCACTGTTCCAGGCGCTCAATACGATGTTCCACTTCCACCTCCCGATCGGCTGTTTTGACCGTATAACGCAGGACGAGCCCGAACGGGGTTGACGGATGTGAGTTTCCAGCCCGAAGCTCGGGCGCCGACGCGCAGGGAACGGAAACCGTAGGGGACGGGCTTGTCCCGTCCCGTCCCGAATCACCCACGGTCTTCACGAGGCCGGCGACCACAACGGTCGCCCCGACGGGACAACGGCACGTTTGTCCATACGGGCGCGGGGAGCACAGCCCCGGGACTCGGCCATGATGGCGTTCCCTTCCGGGGAACATCAGCCCGGCTCGCCATGACCGAACCGTCGGACGACTACCTGACGGGGCGCTTCGCCGCCGGCGACCACGCCGCGTTCGAGACGCTGTACCGACGACACAAGGATCCCGTGTACCGCTACTTCCTCCGCGGCACGGATGCCGCCAGCGCCGCGGACGGCCACCAGGAGACGTGGTTCCGGGTCGTCTCCCACCGCGGCACGTATCGCGGACAGGGCAGTTTCCGCGCGTGGCTGTTCACGATCGCCCACCACGTGCTGATGGACCAGTTCCGCCAGCCGCGGCCGGAAACGGTGTCGGAGGTCGAGGCCATCGCCAACGGTTCGCCGCAACGGGACGCGGAGAACCTCGAGGCGGCCGAACGCCTCAACGCGCTGCTCGGCGCCCTGCCGATGCCACAGCGAGAGGCCCTTCTCCTGCACAAGGAAGCCGGTCTCTCGATCCGTGATATCGCAGGTGCCACCGGGGTCACGGAAGAAGGCGTGAAGAGCCGTCTGCGCTACGCGATGGAAAAGCTCCGCAAGGGGATGCGCGGTTATGTCTGAGGACTGGTTCGACAGATCCTATCGGTCCGGGGAGCATCCGCCCGCCGAACTCGACGCCCGCATCCTCGCCGGGGCGCGTCGCACCACCCGCCGCTGGGCCGTACCGCTCGCCGCTGCCGCCACCCTGACGGTCGTGGCCGGGTTGGTGTTCGCGGCGCTGCTCGCGAGCGTTGAACTCGACGTTCCTCCCGACAGCGTGAGCACGGCCGTCGACGCGCCCCCGCTGGCGCTCGATCTGCCTTCCTCGACGACCGACACCGGTCGACCCGAGGTCAGCGTCCGTGTTGCCCCCGCGCCGGCACCGCCTGCCGCGGGCTCCTGCTCCGTTCCTTCCGTCCTGGTGGGTCCGTTCGGCGGCCCTGGCCGCCGGGATCGCGCCGCCCTGTGTCAGGTGGGCGGACTCCTGCGCGTGGAGTTGGCCTGGGACGGCGAGCCCTCCTGTCCCTCGCGACTGTCGGTACCGCTCTCCGCCGACACACCGGTTGCGCTCGACGGAGCCGCCCTGGTCGTCGGCGCCACGCGTTATCGGTGCGCACGAGGACAGTGGGTGCGCGATTGACGGAAACACGGGCCTCGGCCAGGGACACCCACTCCGCAGGAGGATCCTTCGGGGCGTCAGGCCGGTAGGGGTACCGTGGTGAAGCCTCTGGCCGAACCCCCGGTGGGTGTCCCTGCGGAGCCCGGTGGGTGTCCCCTGCGGAGCCCCCCAGCGGAGCCCCCGGAGCCACGGTGGGTGTCCCCTGCGGAGCCCCACTCAGCGGTGCGATGCGCCAACCCCCGCGCAAGCGACGTCTTGCCGGTACCCGGAGGCCCCACCAGCAAAATCGCTCCGTGCAGGGGAAGGACGGCCCGATCGACCTTGCCACGCAGCGTGAAATTCAGGACCGCCTGCGAAAGAAGCTGCGTCTTCAATTTGTCGTCGACGATGATCGAATCCCACAACACACCGAGGTTCGCGTCCGGCAACCGGCGGATCCGCTGAAGGCCCTTCGCCTCGGGCCAATTCTCGTCCTCTACACTTCGCATCGCTGATCGTCTTCGCATCTGCTTCCTACTCGCCCTTGCGTAAGGAACCCGACCAAGGCACGTCCCGACTGATCGTTTTATGTATGATTATCGAACTTTGAATAGCTATTTGTGACATCTTACGTTCGATTTAGCAAGATAAAGCCTACTCCGCCACGGGCGGTTCCACCGCGAGGAGATCAGACCATGGACGCAGCGGAACTTGGACGCAGACTCCGTGCAGCACGAGAGGCCAGAGGTTTCAGTCAACAGGCCGTCGCCGATGCGCTCGACCTGCCCCGAACCGCCGTTACCCAGATGGAGGCCGGCAACCGTACGGTGTCGACGCTGGAGCTGTCCAAGCTCTCCGCGCTTTACCTCTATCCCGCTTCGTCCTTCCTCGAGGACGACGCACCTGCTGAAGAAGAGGACGTCTTGGTGGCGTTGCACCGCGTTGCACCTGGCTTGGAACACGATCCGGCCACTCATCGGCAAGTGGTCCGTTGTGTCAGCCTTTGCCGTGAGGGCGTAACTCTCGAAGGATTCCTCGGCGGAAAGTCGCGCTCTCGCGCCCCGAACTACGAGGCTCGACTACCCGGCTCTTCCTGGGAAGCCGTCGCCCAAGGCGGACAAACCGCAGCACAGGAACGGCGACGACTCGGCATCGGCAATGCTCCGATCGCCGATGTCTCGGAACTCATTGCATCCCAAGGCATCTGGGCGTCTGGTGTCGATCTGCCCGATGAAATGTCCGGGATGTTGCTGCGCCACCCCAGCATCGGTTTCGCCATTCTCGTGAATTCATCCCACCCGAGAGGGCGCAAACGATTCTCCTATGCCCACGAATACGCTCACGCGCTGCTCGACCGGGACCGCAACATCGCGGTATCGACCACCGACAACTCTTCCGAGCTGATCGAGCGGCGCGCAAACGCGTTCTCGGCCGCTTTTCTCATGCCGAGTGAGGGCGTGTACGACGCGTTGCGCGGCCTCGACAAGGGACTTCCCAGCCGCCAGGAACAAACTGTCTTCGATGTCGCCAGCGGTGGTCACAGCGACGCTCAATTCCGCTCGCCTCCCCGGTCACAGCGGATCAACTACAAGGACGTCGCGATGCTCGCTCACCACTTCGGAGCGAGCTATCAAGCCACCCTTTATCGATTGAAAAGCCTTCGCTACATCACTCACCCCGAGTCCCTCGAACTCCTGGGCCAGGAAGATCTCGGGCGCCAGCTCCTCCGTGAGCTCAGCATGTTTGGCGATGTCGAAGATCCCGAACAGCCGCAGTACCGGGATCGCGAACTTCGCAGCGAGATTGCCCATCTCGCCATCGAGGCATACCGTCGGGAGGAAATCTCCCGCGGCCGCGTCCTCGAGCTCAGCAAGACGTTAGGCATAAAGGGCGATCTGCTTCTTCGCTTTGCCGAAGCTGCCCGAGGCGAGTAGCCCTTCTAGCCCCTTCGACAGTGGTCGTGACGGATGCGTCGGTCCTCGTAAATTTCCTTCGCGTCGACCGGATGCATCTGATTGCCGGCCTCTCCCATCACTTCACCGTAACCGACCATGTCGCCGACGAAGTGTCCGACCGATTTCCCGACCAACAGCAACGACTGACGTCCACCATCGACACCGGTATCCTGACCCAGCTGAGTGTCACCAGCCCCGACGAACTCTCACTCTTCGCATCGCTGTCGGCCTCCGGACGCCTCGGAGCCGGTGAACGCTCCGCAATCGCTGTCGCGGTCCAGCGACAACACATCCTCGCGATTGACGACCGCCGAGCCATCGCTGAGGCACGGCGTACGGATCGGACTATCCGTATCCATTCCACACATGACCTCATGGTCTCCATGATCGGCGAAGGTTTTTGCTCAGCATCGCCGAAGCGGACACCATCAAGGACGAATGGGCGGTCCGGCATCGATTCCGCCTCAAGCTGAACACCTTCCAAGATCTCCCCTCCTAGCTCCCGACACAGCGCCTCGTGCTTCAGACGCTCGATCGCGCGGCACCTGGACTCGATGGGGTCTCGCCAGCAGCCGCATGAACGCCGCCGAGCCTGGCCGGCACGGTGGCGGCTGCGGGACCGCCGTGTTCGAGCGGGCCCAGGCAGGGAGGCAGGACAGCCCGGCCAGAAACAGGATCGCTCCGGCGCGCGTCGTCCTGCCGGCAGGACTGTCCATCAGCGAACCGAGGGCCGCACCGTGACGGTACCGGTGGGCAGAACGATGTGCCGCCGGTCGTCGATGGCGCGGGAGTCCGACGTGACAATGCAGTTCCCCGGCACGGGCTCGCCGGCCCCTTCCAGGGGCGGCGCGAACACGGGTGCGAGGCCGGGCAGTGTGTAGGTCTCGGCCCGCGTCACGTCCACCCCGTAGCCCATGTCGGCCAGGGACTGGATCGTGATGGCGCTCAACGGCTGCGTCCGGCCGCGAGAGAGCCTTGGAGTCATGAGTTCGTGCTCGAGGACGGATTCCCGCCAGTGCCCGTCGCGAGCGCCGGTGCCCCCGGTGTGTTCCACCGGGACCTTGCCGTCCATGTAGGCCGAGCCGCCGGCGGCGTCGAACGCGGCCACGGCGAGGGGCCCGACGAAGTGCGTGTCCGGCGGCGGTGAGACCGGATTGTCGTCGCGGTCGAGGGACGGGTTCCGCAGCAGGCTGAAGGTGTACCAGCGCGTCCCGAAGCCGAGGGCGTGGCCCATCTCGTGCAGGATCGTCCGCTGCGTCAGCGTGGAGGACTGGGCCGCGAGGTCGTCCGTGTCGAGCGTGATCGTGGAGATGATGGGCAGGCCGGAGGACAGGCGCCAGTAACACGGCCCCGCGTACGCCAGCGAACCTCCGACACCGTCGATGGCGGCGAGCCGTACGAAGATGCGCAGATCGTCCACGGTGTCGCTCACCTCGGGCTGGCCGGTCATGCATTCGTCGGCCGGCACGGGATCGTACGAGAAGTCGAAGTCCGCCAGGCTCGTGGTCAGGATGCGCTCCCAGGTACTGGCCGCCGACTGCAGCGCGCTGCGGTAGGTGGAGGAGGCGGAGCCTACTACCACCACCTCGATATCGAAGCTGCTCGAGCCGGGGGCCGTCGCCTCGGTGACCCGGGACCAGCCTCCGCTGGCCGTATCGGTGCACGAGGCGCCGAGGTAGCGGTAGACCACTTCGTAGGTGATCCCGGGCTCGGAGAGGGATCCGATCAGGATTTCCGATGACACGTTGCGGTCGCCGGCGGCGCCGGTGGTGTTACGGGCGCTGAAGCAGGCAGTCGCCCAGCCGCTCACCGGCGCCTTCTGGCGCACGCGGGCCTGGTAGGAACGACGTTCGTCCAGCGCGAAGGCATCCGTGAACTCCAACGTCAGGGTGTTTCCGGTGGTGTCGATACTCGCCGTCAGGTCCGAACGGGTGGGCGCCTCCACCGTGACCTGGAAAGTACCTGCGGCGGTCTCGCCCTGCGGATCGTGCGCGGTCACTGCGATGGTCGCCTGGCCGGCGGTGAGAGGTCGCACGACGACGGCGGGCCCCTCCACGGACGCCGTGGCCACGGCCTCGTTCCGCGAGGAGGCTTCCAGCCACAGGAATTCCCCGTCGGGATCCGTGAAGGCGCTCTGCAGATGAAACGCCTGTGCGGCGCCTCCGGCGGTGGCGGTCACGCCGGACGGCAGAGCACTTGAGACGACCTCCGGCCGACTGCTGGTCCCCGTGGTCGCCTCGGCGGACGGCGACCAGGGTCCGGCTCCCTCGTCGTTGCGTGCCCGTACCTGAATTTCGTAGGTGGTGCGGGGGTCGAGGCCGCCGAGCCGGGCAGTGACCCTGGGGCTGTCGTGGGCCTGCTCGACGAACATCCCCACGCCCTGTTCCCGGATCTGCAGGTCGTAGTCGTCGATCTCGGGGCCCGTGTTGTGGATCGGCCGCCGGCCCGCGAACACGAAGATGCTCGTGCTCGAAGACCCCCCGACCGTTGGCGTCGGCGGCTGCCCGGGCGGTTCGTCGAGGTCTTGGACAGTGACGACGATCGTCTGCGTCGCCGTACGCCGCCGCGACCCGACGCCGCTCGCCGCGGTGACGGCGACGATGTACTCGTTGTTGTCGGCGTCGTTGGCCGGACTGCTGCTGCGCACGTCCTCCGGCTTCTCGAAGTCGGGCGGGGCGGCGAAGGACAGCCCCCCTGCGAGCGTGATCTTGAAGCGGTCTCCGTCCGCGCCGCCGAGCGTGAAGCCGGTGACGTTGTCCTCGGGGTCGCCGTCCGTGGCGACCACGGTGCCGACGGCCGCGTCGTGTTCGTTCACCGCGAACGCCGCGCCGCTCGTGATACTCGGGCTCGCGTTCGTGTCGGCCACGGTTTCGGCCACGGTCACGGCGAGGCTTGCCGTCAGGCCGGCGTAGTCGCCGCCGCTGGCCTGGTGGGCGACGGTGACGTCGTTGTCCGAGGTGTCGGCGTCCGTTGCCGCCGTCAGGGTCACCGTCTGCGGTGTGTTCCAGTCGTCCGCGGTGAAGGTGAGGGGCGACGCAGGGTTCGCGGTGAGGCCGGTCGGCGTAGTCACCTCTACGGAAACTTCGGCACTCGGGCGAGCCTGCAATACTACCTGGTAGCCGTTCAAGCCACCTTCCTCCACCGTCAGGGAAGCCGGGTGCAACACGATGCCTCGCAGCCCCGCGATGACCTCGAGCGGCAGGTCGTCGGACCGTACCAGTTCGTATCCCATGTCGTCCTCCGGCGACCCCGGCAGCTTGCCGATGTCGACGGTGACCGCCGCGGTCGTGCCCGGCGACCGTTGTACGGAGACGGAAGCGCTGTCCGTGTCGCCCTGGGAGACGGTTACGCCGCTGACGCCGCCGGCGAGGGTACCGTTCGTCACCCGGATGGGAACGAACGTGTCGAATGGGGCGCCGGCGGGGATGCTCGCCTCGAGCTGACTCCCGGGAAATTGCAGCGTCACCGGGATGGGCAGCGGATCCACCGCGTTGCCCTCCAGGTCGAGTTCCTCGAGTGACGTCAGGCCCGACAGCAGGCCGTCCGGGACGCTGCTCAAGTCGTTCTTGGCCAGCCACAGGGTCTCGAGCGCGGACAATCCGGCGAAGGCGTCGCCGTCGGGATCGACAAGCTCGTTTTCGTTGAGATCGATCCAGGTGACCGTCGGCACATCCGAGAAGGCGTCGCTCGGCAGCGTGGTGAAATCGTTCTTCGCGAGCCACAGGATCCGGAGCGCCGTCAGCCCGGAGAACACGTCGCTCGGCAGGCTCGAGATGCCGTTGTCCTTCAGATCCAGGAGCAGCACGTTGCCGAGCCCGTCGAACACGTCCGGCACGGTGCTGAGGTTGTTGCTCTCGAGGTCCAGGCGTACGAGGGACGGCAGGTCGGAGAAGATGCCCGCCGGCAGGTCGCTCAGGGCGTTGTCCTCGAGGGTGAGCCGTTCGAGCGCGGGCAGTGCGTCGAAGTCGCCGTCCTTGAGCGTGCTGACGCGGCGCGAGGAGACGTCGAGGGCGGTCATCTCCTGCAGATGTGTGGCGGTCACGTCGCCGCAGGAGCCGACACCGGCGGCCCGGACGATGGCGTCCCGCACCGCTGCCGTGCGAGCGCACACCGCCGTGATCAGGTTGCTGACGGAGTAGCTGCCGAACGTCGGCGCGGGATTGCCCGCCGTGTCGCGAATCCCGGTGCCGTCGTAGGCGACCGTCACCGTCTCGTCCAGAGCGACGGCGGAGGCGAGGGTGAGGAGCACCGACTGGCCGCGTACCGAGACGGTGGACACGGAACGGTCGGCTGCGGCCACCTGCACGTCGAAGTCCGCACCGGCGGGGGCCGGGCTGGACGCGAGCGTCTCGCTGTAGGCGAGGGTCAGGCGGGCGCCGTTCACGATCGCGCCGGACAGCGTCGGTGCGACGCCATCGACCTGGTGGTCGTCGTCATCGGTCACGCCGCCGTGGGCGAGGTTCGCCGCGAGCGTCCGGCCTACCTTGCGGATCGTGCCGCCATTGGTATCGAGGCTGTTCGCGCGGATGCTGGCGCCGTCCGTGTCCTCGTCGTCGCCTTCGATCTCGTACTCGAAGACGAGTTCGTCCGACCCGGAGCCACTGTCGTATTGAGCCCCGCGCGTCTGCGATCCGACCACGATGTCGATCTTCGGCTCCCCGTCGGCGGTGTTCACGGTCACATCCTCGCTGAACCTCACGGTCACCTCGATGGTGTCGGCGAGCTTGTAAGTATCGTCCGTGCCGGGATCGGACGTGAACGAGACGCTCTTGATGACGGGCACGACGACCAGGCTCGTGCCGCGCCCGGACAGCGACCAGCCGCTCGATCCCTCGGCGTTCCTCGCAAGGACCTGCACCTCGTAGGTGGTCTCCGCCATGAGACCGGTGATCGTCTCGTCGGTGCCGGTGGAAGTGCGCCGCCAACCGGTGAAGTTGCCGCCGTCGGCGATCCCGTACTGCAGGTCGTAGCTGGTGATCAGCGGACGGCCGGCGTTGGCCGGCGGCGACCACGACACCTCGATGGCATAGGGGCTCTTGCCGTACGCGTTCGGGCGCCCCGGTGTGACAGGGGGTTCGAGTACGTCGGAGACGGCGACGGTGACGGGGATGCTGTCGGTCGCCTGCCAGGCGTCCTCGACTTCCAGGGTCACCTGGTAGGAGGACTTGTCCTCGTGATCGTAGTCGACGCTCCCTCGGGTGCTGAGTTGGCCGTTCGAGGTATCGAGGAAGAAACTCGCGGCGTCGCTACCGCCCAGGCTGTAGCTCAGGTCGTCGTCGTCCGCGTCCGTCGCCTCGACCGGGCCGCCGATGTCGACGGAGCCCAACGTGTTCTCGGGCAGGCTCCGGGAGGTGCGTGTCCCCTCGCGGAAGGCGGGCGCGCGGTTGACGTTCGTCTTGCCCATGCCGGTGCCCGACCAGGGGCTGGTGCCTTCGTCGTTGTGGGCGCGGGCCTCCACCTGGTAGGTCGTGTCCGGCGTGAGGTCTTCGATGGTGACTTCGGGGCTGTCGATGGGCGTGTTGGTCACTTCGTTCCAGGGCGGTCCGGGCACGTCTGCGCGGAAGCGATAGTCGTAGTCGTCTATGTCGGGCCCCGTGTTGCTCGGTGCCGGCCACCGCATGGTCAGGGTCGTCGACGTGCCGCCGGCGCGGGTCGGCCGCGACGGCGCGCCCGGCGCCTCGTCCAGATCGGTGATTTCGATGGTGACGTCGATGCTGGCGGTGGCCTGCTGGGTGTCCTCCGCGGTGACCGTGACCGCGTAGCTGGCCTGCTCCTCGTGGTCGTAGTCGAACCGGCGCGTGCTGAGCTGTCCGCTGTCTGCGTCGAGCGCGAAGCGGGCGGCATCGGTTCCCCCAAGGCGGTAGGTGAGCCTGTCGTCGTTGCCGTCGGTGGCGGTGACCGCTGTATCGAAGTCGGTATCGGCGGCCGTGTTCTCGGGCAGCGCGCGGGTGGCGGTGGCGCCTTCGGCGAAAGCCGGCGCCTGGTTGGCTGCCGTCGTCGCCCGGCCGGACCCGGACCAGTCGCTCGACCCTTCGTCGTTCCTGGCGAGAACCTGGACCTGGTATTCCGTATCCGGATCGAGTTCGTCGATCTCGACCTCGGTAGCCGTCGAGGCAGGGTTGGTGACGGTGGTCCACCGCGAGCCGTCGGTGCCGTAGCGGTAGTCGTAGTCGATGATGGGCGGGCCGCTGTTGTCGGGCGCGCTCCAGCTTGCGCCGAGGCGGCTCGAGGATTCGACCAGCACCGTCGGCGGCGCAGGGATCCCGGGCGGTTCGCGGAGGTCCGTGATCTCGACCGTCACCGCGATCGTCGCGCTGCCGCCCTGACCGTCCACGACACGTACCGTCAGCTCGTGGCGGGCGGTTGCTTCGTGGTCGTAGGTGGCCGAACTCCGGGTACTGAGTTGTCCGCTGCCCGTATCGAAGTCGAACAGGCTCGCGGCGGCACCCTCGAGGCTATAGACGAGGGTGCCGCCGTCGCTGTCGGTCGCCGAGACCGCGGCACCGATGTTCGTGCTTCCGGACGTGTTCTCCGGCAGTCGCCGGGTCGTGCTCAGGCCCTCGCGGAACCTCGGCGCCTGGTTGTTGTCGGTGGTGCCGCTCGCCGTCGGTGACCAGTCGCCTGTGCCCTCCTCGTTCTTCGCGAGTACCTCCACCAGGTAGTCGGTCTGGGCCATGAGGGGGGCGATGGTGACCTGCGTCGCGGTCAGCGGGGTGTTGGTGACCTCGGTCCAGTTCTGGCCCGCTACGTCGCGGCGATAGCGGTAGTCGTAGTCCGTGATCCGCGGCCCGGTGTTGTCGGGCGGGGTCCAGTGAATCGTGAGGCTGCTCAGCGTGGAGGCGGACACCGCGGGGCGCCCGATCCGAGCGGGCGGTTCCCGCTCGTCCGTGACCTCGATGGTGATGTCGGCGCTCGCACGCCCGCCATGGCCGTCCTCCGCGGTGACGGTGAGGTTGAGGGTGCCGCGCGTCTCGTGGTCGTAGTCGATGCCGGTACGGGTCAGGAGCTGGGCCGAGTCCGCTTCGAGACGGAAGCGCGCAGCGTCGCGTCCGCCGAGGCGGTAGTTCAGCGCGTCGCCGTCGGGATCGAAAGCCGCCAGTGGCGCGCCGATGGACCGGTCGGCCGGCGTATTCTCGGCGAGCGTCCGCGCCAGCGGCGACTGGGTGAACTCCGGCGCCCGGTTCGGATCGGTGGTCGCGTGAGTGGACTCCGACCAGGGGCTCGGGCCGTTGGCATTGACGGCGCGCACGCGTATTTCGTGGGCGGTGGTCGGGGCCAGGTCCGCCAGCGTCGCCGACCGGCCGAGTCCCCGGTGGTCGGCGTCGGAGAAGTCGGCCGCGCCCGCGCGGCGGTAGTGGACGTCGTAGTCGAGGATCGCGGGGCCGGTGTTGTCCCGGGGGGTCCAGGACACCGAGATTTGCGTTGACGACAGGACGCTGACAGCGGAGATGGCCGGCGCTTCGAACGGCGTATCCGTCACCGTGACGGTGACCGTGTGTGTCGCGGTGCGAAGGGTGCCGCCGGACCCCGCGGTCGCGACCACGGAGACGACGTAGATGTTGTTGCCGGCCGCGTCGGGCGGGTCGCTGGTCGAGACGTCCGTGGGGCGTTCGTAGTCCGGGGCGGTCTGGAAACTCAAGGCGCCGGCGTTGTCGATCTCGAACGCGCTGCCGTCGGCGCCGGTGGCGATCGTGTGGGCGCTGGCATTGGACGCGCGGACGGTGCCGACCGCGAGCGTGTTTTCCGGTACCGTGAAGCCCGCGGTGGAGGGGAAGACCGGGGTACGGACCGATCCGCCGGTGGTGCCCCCGCTGCCGCCACTGCCACTGCCGCCACTGCCGCCACCTCCACTGCCGCCGCCGGCGGTCCTGGCGTCACCGCGCGGAGACCAGAGACCGGTGCCTTCGGCGTTGGTCGCCCGGACCTGGACCTGATAGCGGGTGCCGCGCTGGAGGCCCGTGAGACGGAAACTCGTTGCGATGCCGTCGTACTCGGCGTCCACGAAGTCCTCGCCGAACTGGCGGTACTCAACGTCGTAGTCCTGGATGGGGGGGCCGGTGTTCTCCGGTGCGGCCCAGCCGATCCGGATGCTCGTCGACAACGCGGTCTCGACCCGCGGGGTACCCGGTGGGCCGGGCGGCTCATCCACATCGGTCAACAGGATGCTCACCTCGATCGTGGCGTCGCCGCCGTCCGAGCCCGCCGCATGGACCGTAACGACGTAGCGTTCCTGGCTCTCGTAGTTGTAGTCGACGCCTTCCTGCGTGCCGAGTTGCCCATTGCCGGCATCGACGGCGAACGCGGCAGCGTCCTTTCCCTCCAGGTTGTAGTGGAGCGTAGCCCCTCCCGTGGCCGTGAGCGGGGCGCCGATGGGGTTGTTCGGGGGCGGGTTCTCCGCCAGTTCGCGGGTCGCTTGCTCGCCTTCGGTGAAGCGCACGGTCGCTGTGGTCGTCATGCCAACGCCAGGGACGGACCAGCTCCCCGGCCCGAGATCGTTGGCGGCGCGAACCCGGACCTCGTAGACCGTGGCTTCGGCGAGGTCGGTGATGGTGGCCTCGGTCGCAAGCCCCGCATGCTCCCAGTCGACATACCTGGCGTCGTCCGTCTTGCGGTACTGCACGTCGTAGTCCGTGATCTCGAGCCCCGTGTTGGCCGGTATCTCCCAGGTCACGGCCAGGCTGTCGCGGGAGGTGTCGGTCACGGTCGGAGGATCCGGCCGCTCCGGCACCTGCCGCCACCAGCGCGGCCGCATCAGCCAGAGGAGAAGCCCGTCGTCGATGGCCGTCGTTTGTTCGTCGCCGCTCCGGGCCGCCTCTGCCGCCGGGGTCGTCGCGACGCGCTGGGTGGACGCAACCCCCTCGGTTCCAGTGAACGCGCCCATGGCCGCGCCTGCGACGATGCCGAGGATGAGAATCGTTGCGAGCGGACGGATCATCGGTAGCGAAGAAGCTAGTGTGCTGGGTCGCGAATGGCTTTGTCTTTGGGGTAGCGCATTTTCGTCGCTGGCAAGGCGCGTCCGACGAGCAGTGGTAGGCCCCACGGGAGGAGGCGCAACGCCGCCAGCGGCGAACAGGCGCAGCGCAAACGTGAAGGTATTTGTGACCCGGCGCACCAGAACGCGGGTATCCCCCGGCGTCTTGTCGCGTAGGCCATGTTCGTTATGCCTTCTTGAGGTAGTACAGACGGTTCAACATGCCCTGCACCGGCGTTTCGGCCCGGATCGACAACGCGCTCGGCTCCCCCGGCCGCGGCTTCGCGAGCGCACGGTGGGTGTCCCCTGCGGAGCCCGCGAGGAGATCATGTCGCTGCGGCATGGCGCATCGACATGGTTCCCGCAGACCGACCGCCCGATGTCGTCTGACCGCATGGGGTGCACGTCCAGGTGCGATACGCGCGGCACCGAGAACCGCAGGTCGCCCTGCTTCGCCCCCCTTGGCAGATAGAACTCGACCGCAAGCAAGTCGCCGGCCACCGTCGGCGTCCACACCGACGCCGCTCCGCCCGTCGCCAGTTCTTCGCGCCACTCCGCGGTCAGCGGCACCACCTCCGTGGTCGTCGCCGGCGCATCCGGGTCGTAGACGCGTACCTCCGTGCCGGCGGGCGCAGACTGGAACACGAGTTGTGCGCGCAACCCCGCCGCGCCCGGCGACACCAGCTCGAACGTCGCCACCTGGCCGCCGCCGGCCATCGACCGCCAGCGCAGCGCCGCCTGATCGGGAACCTCCACGGCATGGTCTTCGAAACTCCTCCCGAAGCCCACCCGGTAGACGGTCGGCGTCGGCAACCCGTCCGCCGGCGCCTCGTCGTCGTCGCGTTCGTCGGCGGTCGGCGGCGGCAACTGGAACTTGCGGGGCGGCGGAGTGGTGATGCTGCCGCGCGCCCGCGCGTCGTCCCGCGGTGCCGCCCGCTGCCGCTGTACCGAGGCATCCGACCCCGGGTCGCCGAGATACTCCTCGCCCGGCACGGCCACCGCCGCGTACGTCCACTGGGCGACGGCCAGCGTCACCGCGGCCCCCGCCACGCGGACCAGCCACCGCTGCCACGCCCGGTGGGTTTGCTCCGGCCGACCTTCACGTCCGTGCGTCATTCGGCGCTCCTTGTCGTCTCCGTACCCGTCGCCTGGGGGGCTTGCACGACTTCCAGACGGGCGACGACAAGCGTCGCCCCTACGACGGGCGGCGACGCTCACGGCGAGCCCCCCGCGGCCGCGTCGCCGCCGAGGTCGAGGATGCGCAGGCCCTCCATCGGGCGCAGGGCCGACGCGTCCCGCACGGCGTCGCCGTCCGCGCGCAGCGCCTCCAGCGCGGTCAGGCCGCCGAGCGGCGCGAGGTCCTCGACGCGGTTGGCGCCGATGTCGAGTACGCGCAAGCCCGGTCAGCGAACGCAGCGCCTGCACGTCGCCGAGACCGTTGCCGCGCAGCGACAGGCGGCGCAGGCCGGTCAGCCGTGCGAGCGACCAGAGATCCGCGCCGGTGCGGTCCAGGTTCAGTACCGTCAGCGCCGGCAGGTCCGCCAGCGCGCGCAGGTCGACCAGCGCGTTGTCGCCGAGGTCGAGCGCCGCCAGGTGGACCGCATACTGCAGGCCGGTCAGGTCCGTCACCCCCGCCGCGCGCGCGTCGAGCGCCGTCAGCGCCGCCAGTTCCCGCGCGCCGAGCGCCGCGTCCGCCGGCTTGCCGAGCGCCGCCGCGATGCGCGCACGGAGCGCCGCATCGGGGATCCCCACCGACCGACCGCCCTGCGCGGCCGCCGGCACCCGGGGCGCCCGACTCGACACCCGCACCGGGAACGTCCCCACCGCGGCGCGGCGCAGTCCCGGCACCGCGTACGCGTGGACCGTGGTCTCCCGCTCGCCCGCCACCCACAGCACGCGACCGTCGGACCACAGGCCCATCGGCATGCTCATGCCCACCGTCGAGAGGTCCACCGTGCGCTCCGTCTGCCGGGCGCCGTCCGACAGCCGGTAGCCGTGCAGCATGCCCCGCCGCGGGTCCGACACCAGCAGGGTCTCGCCGTCCGACCACAGGCCCCACGGGCTCACCGGATCGCCGTTGCCACGGAAGCCGACCTCCTGCGACGCCAGCCGCGACTTGTCCGACAGCCGGTACGCGAACGCCTTCCACGCCTGATCGTCCGCCACCCACAGCGTCGTACCGTCCGACCACAGCCCGGACGGCCCCGAGTTCCCCGCCGCCGCCAGGATGTCTCCGTCCAGTCCTCCGCCGGCAGCCGCGCACCGTCCGACAGCCGGTGCGCCGTCACGCCACCGTAGAAATCCGACACCCACAGCGTCGTACCGTCCGACCACAGCCCGGACGGGAACCCGCTGCCGCCAGCGAGTTCGAAGCCGCGCTCCGCCAGCAACGACCCGTCGTCGAGGTCGTACGCCCGCACGGCGCCCGAGCGCCAGTCCCAAACGACCCACAGCGTCGCGCCATCCGACCACAGCCCCGTCGGGCCGGCCCCCGCGCCCAGATCGATGTCCCGCTCCGGCAGCCGCTCGCCCCACGCCGCCGCGTACGCCCGCGTCACCGCCACCCGGTAGGTGCGCGTCGTCGCACCGTCCTCCGCCGTCACGGTCACCGTGATCGCGTTGCCGCCTTCCTCCAGGCGCACCGTGCGCGTTTCGCCGAGCGTGCTGCCGACCGCGTCGGCGATCTCCAGCACCGCGCCGGCGTCGTTCGCCGCCACCGTCACCGTGGTCGACGACAACTCGGTCGGCACCTGCGCCGCGTAGTCCGTCGCCTCCGGCGAGAACGTCCCGATGTCGACGTCCGACAGCACCAGCGAGGCGAGGCTCGCATCGTCCGACGGGATGTCGCTGGCACGGATCGTCAGCGTCGCCGAGCCCACGGCCGTGCCGCCGTGCGTCGCGGTCACCGTGGCCGTCTCCGCCGACTCCTCGTCGGCATCGTCCACCGCGGTCAGCGTCGCTTCGACCGATCCCGCCCCGGCCGCCAGCGCCAGCGTCTCCGGCGCCAGCCCGTAGTCCGCCACCGACGCCGAACCCGCTACCGACAGCGCAATGGACTGGTCCGCCGCGAACGTCACCCCGTTGGCGATCGATACGGTCAGCGTCGCGCTGCCGCCTTCGTCGATCTCCTCCGGCGACGCGGACACTTCGAAGATCGCCGCGTCGTCGTCCAGCACCGTCGCCGACGAGGAGGCTTCGGATCCCAGCAGGTAGCCGTCGCCGGGCCCCAGGGCCACCGTCACCGTGCTGTCGGTCTCCACCACCGCGTCGTCCGACGTCGCAAGCACCAGCGCGCGGGTCCGCTCGCCGACCGCGAATTCGACCGCTGCCGGCGCCGCACCCGACAGCACCGCCCTCGTCTCCGACACCGTCGCCGCCACCCTCAGCGGCTGCAGGGCCGCCGCGTCCAGGGCGACCTCGAACGTCAACGGCGCGCCTTCCGTCACCGTGCCCGACACAGCCGACACCGTCGCCACCGGGGGCGGCGGCGCGGCGTTCGCACGGATCGTCAGCGTCGCCGAACCGACGACCGAGCCGGCGTGCCGCACCGTCACCGTCACCGTCTCCGCCGGCTCCGCCGCCACGTCCCGCACCGCCGTCAGCGTCGCCGACGCCGAGGTCTCGCCGACCGGCAGCGCCAACGTCGCCGGCGCCAGCCGGTAGTCCGACGCCGATGCCGAACCCGACACCGACAGCGCGATCGACTGGTCCGCCGCGAACGTCTTGCCGTTCGCGATCGCAACCGTCAGCGTGGTCGCGCCGCCCTCGTCGAGCTCCTCTGCAGCCGCCGACACCGCGAACACCGCCACGTCGTCGTCCGTGACCGTCACCGCCGCCGACGTATCTTCGCCCAGCACGTAGCCGTCGCCCGCCACCAGCGTCACGGTCACCGCCCCGTCGCCTTCGATCACCGCGTCGTCGACCGTCGCCAGCATCACCGTCGCGCGCGACTCCCCGGCCGCGAACGCCACCGAGACCGGCGCCGCCTCCGACAGCACCGCGCCGTCCTGCGTCACCGTCAGCGACACCGTCCGCGCGCTCCATGCGGCACGGTCCAGCGCCACCTCGAACGTCGCCGCCGACCCCTCCGGCACCGTGCCCGACAGCGCCGACAGCGTCGCCGCCGGCAGCGGACCGCGGATCGACACCGCCACCCGCACGCCGTCCGACGCGCCTGTGACGTAGCGCTCGAACTCCTCGGGCGGCTGCGGCGTCCGCCCGGTCCACACCGGCGTCTCGTCCACCTCCGCCGCCCGCAGCGACCCGATGCCGTACTCGTTCCAGTACGCCGTCAGACCCGCCGCGTCTGCCACCGGCGGCATCGTCGCCAGACCCAGATTGCCCCACTTGTTCACCATGAACAGGGTGAGTTCCCGCTCGCCCAGCGCGAACGCGGCGTCCTCCACCGAGCCGAACTCCCGCCCCGGCAGCCGCGAGAACCCCGCCACGCCCACCCCGAACGTGCGCGATCCCAGCGTCAGCGTCGTCCCCAGCAACTCCTCCTCGGCCGCCGCCAGCGGCGGGTTCGCCGGCGCCGGCCACACCGGCACGGTCGCCGCGCTCGTCCGCTCGCGGCCGCGCGCCATTACGCGCACGGCCAGCGCCGCGCCGACGTCCGCCTCCACCGGGGCGTACTCCCGTGCCGCCGCGCCGACGATCGACGCACCGTCACGCAACCACTGGGACGCCGCCGGTCCCGCTCCCTCGACCGCGACCTCGAGGACGGCGCCTACCTGCGGCACCCCCACGATCCGCGGCGCGGGTCCTACATCCTCGACCGTCAGCTCCGTCCCGACGACGCTCGTGTCCACCACCGCCTCGACGCGCGCGGTCCGCGGCACATCCTCCTCGCCGTCCTCCAGCGCTGTGAACGCGGCCGCCAGCGAGGTCGCCCCTGCCGCCAGCACCGCCGTGGCCGGCTCCAGCGTGTAGCTGCCGGCCGCAAGCCCCGAGACCGATAGCGAAACCGTCCTTTCCGCGGCGAAGGTCACGCCGTTGGTGATCGCCAGCGTCACCGTCGCGGTACCGCCCTCTTCAATGAGATCCGGCGCTGCGGTGACCGCAAACACGGCCGCGTCGTCGTCCATCACCGTCACGGTGGCCGTGGCGCGGGTCCCGACCTCATACGCAGCGCCCGCCGTCAGCGTTGCCGTCACCATGCTCGCCACGTCCACCACCACCGCGTCGTCGTCCGTGCCAACTGCGAGGGTCGCGCGCGCCCGGTCCGGTTCGAAGGTCACCGCACGCGGCGGCACGCCGGACAGCGCGTCGCCGCTCTCCACCACTGTCACGGCCACCGTCAGCGTCCTTTCCGGCGTCCTGTCCAAGGTCACCGTGAACGACGCCACGGCCCCTTCGGACACTTGTGCGGCGTCCGCCACAATCGTGGCGGTCGGCGGGACATAGGGGATCGTGAACGACACCTCGTGCGCGCGGCGCGCCGCGCCACCACCGTCGCGACCGCTGTAGGGCGTCGCCTGCAGCCGATATGCGCCGGCCACCAGCCGTTCGGCGTAGTAGTCGCCCCTGCCGCTGTCGCCGAACAACGCATAGGGCGCCGGTCCGTTCTCCAGTCGCGACGCGGACACCGGCCCGGTCAGTTCCAGGCGCATGCTGCGGACCCGCTCGGAGTTCACCACGTCCGCCCGGATGTTGACCTGACCGTCGACCGCCGAGACGTCCACCGCGGCGCCGTCCGCGATCACCCCGAGGTCCGGGTCCGGCGCGCCGCCGCGCGCGTCCACCAACGTGAAACCCGTCACCAGCGACGCGTCCGCCGGCCGACTGCCCGTCACGGTGAATGCCACCACCCGCGGCGCGTAGGTGCGACCACGCCGGCCGCGCCCCTGGTAGGGCGCCGCCATCAGCGTGTACGACCCTTCGAGCAGCTCGCGTTCGTAGTAGTCGCCGCCCCTGTCGCCGAACAACGTGTACGGCCCGCCCGCGTTCTCCGTGCGCGAGTTCGAGTACGGGCCGCGCAGGTCGAAATGCACGCTGCCCACGTCCGGCGTCGGCGCCGCCATCACCGCGCGCACGTTGACGCGCCCATCGACGCCCGCCAGGTCGAGCGTCGCGCCGTCCGCGATCAGCCCGAGGTCCGGCTCCGGCGCGCCGCCGCGCGCGTCCACCAGCATGAAGCCCTTGACCGGCGATTCCGGGTTGCCGGTCACCGTGAACGACACCGTCAACGTCTCGAACGCGTCGCCTTCCGCGCGCTGGCCGCTGTACGGCGTCGCCGTGAGCGTGTACGCGCCGTCCGCCAGCCAGCCGGCGTTGTAATCACGGCCGCCGTCGTCCGCGAACAGCGACAGCGGGAGGCCGTCGGTGTGCTCCACCCGCGTCACCGCCATGCGACCGGTCAGTTCCAGGCGGACGCTGCCAATGCCCTTGAAGTCAGCCAAGTCCGCGCGGATGCTCACCCGCCCTTCGGCCGGCCCGACGTCCACGGTGCCGCCGTCCACGATCGGCCCGAGGTCCGGGTCCGGCGCGCCGCCGCGCGCGTCCACCAGCGTGAACCCCCACACCGGCGGCGTGTCGACAGGCAGGCCGCCCGTCACCGTGAACGACACCGTCCGCGCCGGCAGCTCGTCGCCGCGCCCTCCCTCCTGGGTGTACGGCGTCGCCTTGAGTGTGTACGCGCCGTTCGGCAGCCAGCCGAAGTCGTAGTCGCCGCCGCCGCCGTCGTCCCCGAACAGCGACAGCGGCCGGTGGTAGGTGTGCTCCAGCCGCGTCACCGACACCGGGCCGGTCAACTCCAGGCGGACGCCGGCGATGCCCGTGGGGTTGCCCAGGTCCGCGCGGATGTTCACCTGCCCGGCGGCCGGCCCGATGTCGACGGTGCCGCCGTCCACGATGGGCCCGAGGTCCGGGTCCGGCGCGCCGCCGCGCGCGTCCACCAGCGTGAATCCCAACACCGGCGGCGCGTCCACGGGCAGGCCGCCCGTCACCGTGAAGCCGACCGTCGTCGCCGCCCGGGCCGCGCCCTGCGCGCCACGCTCCGTCCAGGGCGTCGCCGTCAGCGTGTAGGTCCCGTTCGCCAGCCAGCCGACAGCGAGGTTGCCGCCCTTGTCCCCGAACAGGGCGAAGGGCCGCTCGTCTTCCGTCCGCGACGACGCCAGCGTGCCACCCAGTTCCAGCCGGACGCTGCCCACGTCCCGGCGATTCGCCGGCACGTCGGCGCGGATGTTCACCAGCCCCCGCGCCGCCGACACGTCCAGCCCCGAGCCGTCCACCACCCTGCCCATCTCCGCGTCCGCCGATCCGGCAGCGTCCACGAGCGTGAAGCCCGCGACTGCCGGCTCGGACGCTTCGAAATCTCCCGTCACCGTGAAGCGCACCGTGAGCGACGACACCACCTGGAGGCTCCTCTGCCGGCCGTACGACCGCGCGGTCAGCGTGTACTCGCCGTTCGGCAGCCAGCCGCCGCTGTAGCTGCCGCCGGCGGCGCCGAACAGCGCGTGCGGCCGGAGGCCCTCTCTGCGCGTCGCCGTGTGCGGCCCGGTGAGATCGAACTCGACGCGACCCACCGCGACGCTCGCATGACCCGCCGCGATGTCGGCGCGGATGTTCACGCGCCCGTCCACGGACGCGAGGTCGACCGTCGCAGCGTCCGCCAGCGGCCCGATATCCCGCCCGTTGCCATCCGCATCCACCGCGACCAGCGTGAATCCGGTCACCCACGGATCCGCGACCGCCGGATCGGCGCCCTCGGACACCTCCCGGCCGTCGCCCACCCCGTCGCGGTCGGTGTCGACAACCGTCGGGTTCGTGCCGGCAAGGAACTCCTGCAGGTTGGCGAGACCGTCGCCGTCGGCGTCCGCGTCGGCGTCCGCGGCATCGTCGGCGCTCAAGCCGTGGCGCTGCTCCCAGCCGTCCGCCATCCCGTCGGCATCCGCATCCACGTCGATCTCGAACCTCCAGGAGCGGGTGTGCCTGAGCAGCCCGCCGGGATCGTTGCGCACCTTCGCCGTGGTGTCCGCCACCACGAGTTCCAGCACATGGTCGCCGACGCCCGCCGCTTCGAAGTCGATGCTCACCGAGTCCGCCGTGCCGACCGGCGTGCCGTTCAGCCGCCACTCGACGGACAGGGTGTCCGGCGCAGGGCGGACGAGCGTCGCCGCGAAGGTCCGGCTGCCCGCCGCAACCCACGAGCGCGTATCGGTCTTCGGCGTCACCGCGGCAATGGCCGAAGCGCGGCGGTGGAGGGTCTTGACGATGGCTTCTGCGTTCACCTGCCCCCACCCCGAGTGTAGGCCGCGCATCCTGGACAAGTACGTCGGCCGGTATGCGCCGTAGCTGCAACCGTGCGCTCCTTCGTACAGGCCGACGCCGCTGTTCCTGTCCACCGTGGGCAACGCCGTGCCGGGTTCGATCCAGCCGCGGGGCGGCCCGGCACCGGCATTCCACTTGATCTCGGCGCGTTCCGTCTCGAAGGTGACGTTGCGGTTGCTGGGTTCGTTACCGGTGCAGCGACGCCCGGCACGCTCGACGTATTCGTCCGCGAGACCGGCGAAGGAGTGGCCGAACTCGTGCAGCATGACGCTCAGCATGCTGCCGCCGGTGTAGGACACCGAGTAGACGCCTCCGGAACCGCCGTATTGGCGGTCGTTCACCAGGATCAGGATGACGTCCCGGGCCGCAGCGTCGACCGAGCGATTGAGCACACGCTCGACCAGTCCGCCGTTCACGCAGATCAGCCGCCGGATGCCCGCGCAGTTGTACCCCGCGCCCAACGCCGTGTCCTTTGGGCGTCCGGGATGGTCGGCGCCGGATTCGGCGCTGGTGACCTCGATGGCATGGAAGTTGACGAACGCGGCGTAGTTGGACAACGGCGGGTCCGCGAGGAACCCGTCGCGCACGGCCCGCGCCTTGGCGTGGAACGTGTCCATCTGTTCCGCGGTGAAACCGTCGCCGAGAATCACGACATCGATCAGGGCCCGAGGGTCGCCGTGGTCGGTCAGCGTGACGACGGGCTCGCCCACCGCCGGCGGGGCGCAGAGCAGGATCGCGAGCAGCGCCCGCAAGCCCGCCGCGCACGGGTATCGGTGCATCGCGGCCGTCACGGTAGGATCCCCTCGGCGAGGCCGACTTCGAGACGGGGCGACGACGCTCACGGCAAGCCCTCCGCCGCCGCGTCGCCGTCGAGGTCGAGGATGCGCAGGCCCATCGCGCGCAGGGCCGATGCGTCGTCCACGGCGTTGCCATCCGCGCGCAGCGCCTCCAGCGCGGACAGGCCGCCGAGCGGCGTGAGGTCCTCGACGCGGTTGGCGCCGATGTCGAGTACGCGCAGCGCCGTCAGCGAACGCAGCGCCTGCACGTCGCCGAGACCGTTACCGCGCAGCGACAGGCGGCGCAGGCCGGTCATGCGTGCGAGCGACCAGGGATCCGCGCCGGTGCGGTCCAGGTTCAGTACCGTCAGCGCCGGCAGGTCCGCCAGCACGCGCAGGTCGACCAGCGCGTTGTCGCCGAGGTCGAGCGCCGTCAGGTGGACGGCGTACTCGAGGCCGGTCAGGTCCGTCACCCCCGCCGCGCGCGCGTCGAGCGCCGTCAGCGCCGCCAGTTCCCGCTCGCCGAGCGCCGCGTCCGCCGGCTTGCCGAGCGCCGCCGCGATGCGCGCACGCAGCGCCGCATCGGGGATCCCCACCGACCGACCGCCCTGCGCGGCCGCCGGCACCCGAGGCGCCCGACTCGACACCCGCACCGGGAACGTCCCCGCCGCCGCGCGGCGCAGTCCCGGCACCGCGTACGCGTGGACCGTCGTCTCCCGTTCGCCCGCCACCCACAGCACGCGACCGTCGGACCACAGGCCCATCGGAATGCTGATGCCCACCGTCGAGAGGTTCACCGTGCGCTCCTCCTGCCAGGCGCCGTCCGACAGCCGGTAGCTGTGCAGCATGCCCCGCCGCGGGTCCGCCACCAGCAGGGTCTCGCCGTCCGACCACAGGCCCCACGGGCTCACCGGATCGCCGTTGCCAAGGAAGCTGACCTCCTTCGACGCCAGCCGCGACTTGTCCGACAGCCGGTACGCGAACGCCTTCCACGACCGATCGTCCGCCACCCACAGCGTCGCACCGTCCGACCACAGCCCGGACGGCCCCGAGTTGCCCGCCGCCGCCAGGATGTCTCCGTCCAGGTCCTCCGCCGGCAGCCGGGCACCGTCCGACAGCCGGTGCGCCGTCACGCCGCCGTAGAAATCCGACACCCACAGCGTCGTGCCGTCCGACCACAGCCCGGACGGGAACCCGCTGCCGCCGGTGAGTTCGAACCGGCGCTCCGCCAGCAACGACCCGTCGTCGAGGTCGTACGCCCGCACGGTACCCAAGCGCCAGTCCCAAATGACCCACAGCGTCTCGCCGTCCGACCACAGACCCGTCGGGCCGGCCCCCGCGCCCAGATCGATGTCCCGCTCCGGCAGCGGCTCGCCCCACGCCGCCGCGTACGCCCGCGCCACCGCAACATGGTAGGTGCGCGTCGTCGCGCCGTCCGCCGCCGCCACGGTCACATCGATCTCGTTGTCACCTTCCTCCAGGTGCACCGTGCGCGTTTCGCCGAGCGTGCTGCCGACCGCGTCGGCGATCTCCACCACCGCGCCGGCGTCGTTCGCCGTCGCGGTCACCGTGGTCGACGACAACTCGCTCGGCACCTGCGCCACGTAGTCCGTCACCTCCAGCGAGAACGGTCCGATGTCGACGTCCGACAGCACCAGCGAGGCGAGGCTCGCATCGTCCGACGGGATGTCTCTGGCACGGATCGTCAGCGTCGCCGAGCCCACGGCCGTGCCGCCGTGCGTCGCGGTCACCGTGGCCGTCTCCGCCGACTCCTCGTCGGCATCGTCCACCGCCGTCAGCGTCGCCGTCACCGACGTCGCCCCGGCCGCCAGCGTCAGCGTCTCCGGCGCCAGCCCGTAGTCCGCCGCCGACGCCGAACCCGCTACCGACAGCGCAATGGACTGCGCCTCGGCGAACGTCACCCCGTTGGCGATCGACACGGTCAGCGTCGCGCTGCCGCCTTCGTCGATCTCCTCCGGCGACGCGGATACTTCGAAGCTCGCCGCGTCGTCGTCCAGCACCGTCACCGCGGCCGAAGATGCCGCACCCGCCGTGTAACCGCCGCCCGGCAGAATACTCAGCGTCACGTCGCTGCCCGCTTCGACGACCGTGTCGTCGGCGGTCGCCAGGGACACCGTCTTCCGCGACTCCCCCACCGCGAACGTCACCGCCGGCGGCGCTGCGCCGGACAGCATGGATGCCGTCTCGGACACCGTCACCGACACCGACAGTGTCGCCAGCGCGGCGGCGTCCAGGCGCACCTCGAACTCCGCCGCGGCGCCTTCCGTCACCGGGCTCGACAGCGCCGACACCGTCGCCGTCGACACCACCGCCTCGTTCGCGGCGATCGTCACCGTCGCGGAGCCCAGCGCGGATCCGTCGTGGGTCGCCGTCACCGTCACCGTCTCCGCCGGCTCCGCCGCCACGTCCCGCACCGCCGTCAGTGTCGCCGCCGCCGAGGTCTCGCCGACCGGCAGCGCCAGCGTCGCCGGCGCCAGCCGGTAGTCCGATGCCGATGCCGAACCCGACACCGCCAGCACGATCGACTGGTCCGCCGCGAACGTCTTGCCGTTCGCGATCGCAACCGTCAGGGTCGTCGCGCCGCCCTCGTCGAGCTCCTCTGCAGCCGCGGACACCGCGAACACCGCCTCGTCGTCTTCCTCCACCGTGACGCTTGCCGACGTCTCTTCGCCGAGCACGTAGCCGTCGCCCGCCACCAGCGTCACGGTCACCGCCCCGTCGCCTTCGATCACCGCGTCGTCGACCGTCCCCAGCGTCACCGTCGCGCGCGACTCCCCGGCCGCGAACGCCACCGCGACCGGCGCCGCTTCCGACAGCACCGCGCCCTCCTGCAGCACCGTCAGCGACACCGTCCGCGCGCTCCACGCGGCACGGTCCAGCGCCACCTCGAACGTCGCCGCCGATCCCTCCGGCACCGTGCCCGACAGCGCCGACAGCGTCGCCGCCGGCAGCGGCCGGCGTAGCGATACCGCCACCCGCACGCCGTCCGACGCGCCGGTGACGTAGCGCTCGAACTCCTCGGGCGGCTGCGGCGTCCGCCCCATCCACACCGGCCTGTCGTCCACCTCGCGCGCCTTCAGCGACCCGATCGGGTAGCCGTCCCAGTACGCCGTCAGGCCGTCCGCGTCCGGAAGCACCGGCTCCGTCGCCAGACCCAGATTGCCCCACTTGTTCACCATGAACAGGGTGAGTTCCCGGTCGCCCAGCGCGAACGCGGCGTCATCCACCGAGCCGAACTCCCGCCCCGGCAGCCGCGAGAACCCCCCCACGCCCGTCCCGAACGTGCGCGACCCCAGCGTCAGCGTCGTCCCCAGCAACTCCTCCTCGGCCGCCGCCAGCGGCGGGTTCGACGGCGCCGGCCACACCGGCATCGTCGCGCTACTCGTCCCCTCGCGGCCGCGCGCCTGTACGCGCACCGACAGCGCCGCGCCGACATCCGCCTCCACCGCGGCGTAGCGCGCCTGCGTCCCGCCGGCGATGGGCGCACCGTCGCGCAGCCACTGCCAGGCCGTTGCCGGGTCCGCGACGGTGTCGTCCAGCACCGCCTCCAGCACGCCGCCCACCTGCGGCACGCCCGTGATCCGCGGCCCGGTCCCGGCATCCTCGACCGTCAGTTCCGCCGCACCCACCTCGGCGCCATCCACCGTCGCCGCGATGCGCGCCGTCTCCGGCGCCTCCTCGGCGTCGTCCGCAAGCGCCGTGAACGTCGCCGTCACCGACGTCGCCCCCGCCGCCAGCACCGAAGTGGCAGGTGCGAGCCGGTACTCGTCCGCATCCATGCCCGACACCGACAGCGACACCGTCGTGTCCTCGGCCAGGATCACGCCGTTGGTGATGGACACCGCCACCGTCGCGCTGCCGCCCTCCTCGATCAGCTCCGGCACCGCGGTGACCGCGAACACCGCCGCGTCGTCGTCCGAAACCGTCACCGTCGCCGACGACGGCTCGCCCACCGTGTAGCCGGTCCCGGGCTCGAGGATCGCCGTCACCAAGCTGTCGTCCTCGACCATCGCGTCGTCGTCCGTCGCCACGTGCAACCTGGCCCGGGTCTCGCCGGACGCGAACGTCACCGTCGACGGCGGCACGCCGGACAGCGCGTCACCCGTCTCGGACACCGTCACCGCCACGGCCCGGTCGGCGTGCGGCGCCGGCTCCAGCGTCACCGTAAACGTTGCCGGCGAGCCCTCCCGCACGGCATCCGCCGCCGGGGCGATATGCACCACCGGTGCATCGCTCGCGCCGATCGAGGTCGTCGCCGAGGCGACCGCCGCACCGTCGTGCCTCGCCGTCGCCGTCACGGTCTCCGCAGCCTCCGCGTAGTCGTCCGCGACGGCCAGCAGCGTCGCCGTCGCGGAAGTCCGCCCCGCCGGCAACGGCAACGTGGTCGGCGACAGCACGTAGTCCGCCCGCTCCGCGGCGCCCGAGGTCGTCAGCACGATCTCCTGGTCCGCCGCGAACGTCGCCCCGTTCGAGATCGACACCGTCAGCACGGCGCTGTCGCCCTCCGCAACCGCCGCCTTGTCGAACTGCGCCGCGAACGTCGCCACGTCGTCGTCCACCACCTCCGTCGCGGCCGCGGCCGGGTTCCCGACCGCATAGCCCGCGGCGACCGACAGCGTCGCGGTCACCGTGCTCGCCGCCTCCACCACCGCGTCGTCGTCCGTCGCGACCGCGAATGTCGCGCGCGTCTGGCCCGCTGCGAAGGTCACCGTCTGCGGCGGCACGCCCGACAGCACGTTCCCGGTCGCCGACACCGTCACGGCCACCGGCAGCGGCCTGGCCGGCGCCCTGTCCAGGGTCACCGTGAACGACGCCGCAGCCCCCTCGGACACTTGTGCGGCAGCGGCTACGACCGTGGCGGTCGGCAGGAGTTGCGTGCTCGTGAATGACACCTCGTGCGCTCGCAGCGCCCCTCCCGCACCGTCGCGACCGCGGTAGGGCGTCGCCATCAGCCGGTATGCGCCGGCCGGCAGCGATCCGGCGCGGTAGTCGCCTTCCCCGTCGTCGCCGAACAGCGCAAAGGGCGCCGGCGCGTTCTCCAATCGCGACGCCGACACCGGCCCGGTCAGTTGCAGGCGCATGCTGCCGACCAGTTCGGGGTTCACCACGTCCGCCCGGATGCCGACCCGACCGCCGAGGGCCGTGACGTCCACCGCGGCGCCGTCCGCGATCGGCCCGAGGTCCGGGTCCGGCGCGCCGCCGCGCGCGTCGACCAGCGTGAAACCCGTCACCGGCGACGCGTCCGCCGGCCGGCCGCCGGTCACGGTGAACGCCAGCGACCGCGGGCGTAGCGGACTGCCCTCCGCATCCCTCCGGCCGTAGGGCGTCGTCGTCAGCGTGTACGCCCCGTCGAACAGCTCGCGCTCGTAGTAGTCGCCGGCCTCGTCGCCGAACAGCGTGTACGGCCCGCCCGCGTTCTCCGTGCGCGACCTTGAGTACGGGCCGCGCAACTCGAAGTGCACACTGCCCACGTCCGCCGCCGCCGCCATCTGCGCGCGCACGCTGACGCGTCCGCCGACGCCCGACAGGTCGAGCACCGCGCCGTCCCCGATCGGTCCGAGGTCGGGATCCGGCGCGCCGCCGCGCGCGTCCACCAGTGTGAAACCCGTCACCGGCGACTCCGACGCATCGAAGCCGGTCACCGTGAACGATACCGTCCGTGCCGGCAGCGCATCGCCACCGGCGTCCGGTTCGCCGTAGGGCGTCGCCGTGATCGTGTACGCGCCGTTCGGGAGCCAGCCGACCGCGTAGTCGCGGCCGCGGCCGTTGTCCCCAAACAACGACAGCGGGAGGCCGTCGGTGTTCTCCACCCGGGTCACCGTCACCGGGCCGGTCAGTTCCAGGCGCACGCTGCGGATGCCGGTGGTGTACGCCAGATCGGCGCGGATGCTCACCTGCCCGGCGGCACGCCGGACACTCACCGTGCCGCCGTCCACGATCGGCCCGAGGTCCGGGTCCGGCGCGCCGCCGCGCGCGTCCACCAGCGTGAAACCCGATACCGGCGGGATGCGACCGTCCGTCACGGTGAACGCCACCGACCGTGGTCGCTGCGCGCGCCCGCCCCGGTCGGGCTCCGGATAGGGCGTCGCCGTCAAGGTGTAAGACCCCGCGAACAGCTCGCCCTCGACGTAGTCGCCGGCGTTCTCGCCGAACAGCGTGTACGGCCCGTCCGCGTTCTCCGTGCGCGCGCGCGAATGCGGCCCGCGCAGCTCGAGGTGCACGCTGCCCACGCCCTCCGCCGATGCCGCCATCTCCGCGCGCACGTTGACGCGTCCGCCGACCCCCGACAGGTTCAGGGTCGCGCCGGCCTCGATCAGGCCCAGGTCCGGATCCGGCGCCGCGTCGCGCGCGTCCACCAGCATCAGTCCCGTCACCTTCGACGCCGACGCGTCGAAGCCCGTCACCGTGAACGTCACCGTCCGCGCCGGCAGTGCGTCGCCGCGCGCTTCCGGTTCGGCGTACGGCGTCGCCGTCAGCGCATACGCGCCGTCCGGCAGCCAGCCCACCGTGTAGTCGCCGCCGCCGTCGTCCCCGAACAGGGCCAGCGGGAGGCTGTCGGTGTTCTCCACCCGCGTCGCCGACACCGGTCCCGACAGCTCCAGCCGGACGCTGCCCGCGGCCGCGGGACTCCACAGGTCGGCGCGGATGCTCACCTGCCCGTCGGCCGGTCCGACGTCCACGGTCGCGCCGTCCGCGATCGGCCCGAGGTCCGGGTCCGGCGCGGCGCCGCGCGCGTCGACCAGCGTGAATCCCGACACGAGCGACGCGCCCGGTTCGATGCTGCCGGCCACCGTGAACGACACCTCGTACTCGAACATTTCATCGCCGGCGGCGTCGGCTTCCGCATGGGTCGACGCGGTCAGCGTGTAGACACCGTTCGGCAGGACGCGGTCGCGGTAGTCACGCCGACCGTCGGCGCCCAGAACGTCGCCGAACAGCGAGTACGGCCCGCCCGCGTTCTCGACGCGCGCCAGCGTGACCGGCCCCGAGAGTGCGAACCGGACGCTGCCGATGCCGGACGTCGCCGAGACCTCGGCGCGCACGTTGAAGGAGCCCTGCGTACTCGACAGATCGACCGTCGCGCCGTCCGCCAGCGGCCCCACGTCGGCGTCGGGCGCCCCGCCGCGGGGATCCACCCGCGTGAATCCCGTCACCGAGACGTCCCGGTCGCGGGCGCCGGCCACAGTGAACCGCACCGTCGTGGCGGGCAGCGATTCCCCCGACGCGTCCGCGCCCGCATACGGTCGCACGGTCAGGGTGTAGCCGCCGTTCGGCAGCCGGGCCGCCCGGTAGTCGCCGTCGGCCCGCTCGCCGAACAGCGCATACGGGGAGCCCCCGTTCACGACGCGCCGCTCGTAGCGCGGTCCCGACAAGGTGAAACGCGCACTCCCGCTCGGCGGCCAGGCCGGCAGATCGGCACGAATGCTGGCCACGCCGCCGACGGCGGACAGGTCGAGGGTCGCGCCGTCCGGCACCGGTCCGATGTCCGGGTCCGGCGGCCCGCCGCGCGCGTCGACGAGCGTGAACGACGCCTGGCCGGCCGCGACGCCGCCCGACACCGTGAACGCGACCGTGCGCGTCGCCAGTTCGGCGCCGCTCCCCTCTCGACCCGCGAACACCGTCGCGGTCAGCGTGTAGGCGCCATCCGCCAGCCAGCCAGCCCGGTGGTGGCCGTATTCGTCCGGCCCGAACAGCGAGAAGGGTGGAGTGTCCGTCAGCCGCAGCAGCGACCGCGGACCCGAGAGGACGAGCCGGACGCTGCCCGCCGACCCGGTCACGTCGGCACGGATGTCGACCCGGCCGGCCGCGCGCGAGACATCCACCGCGCCGCCGTCGGCCACCGGTCCCAGGACCGTCGCCGCGGCAGCGTCTCTCGCGTCGATCAGCGTGAAGCCGGTGATCGCCGGTTCGACACGCGCGTCCGTCACCGTGAAGGCCACTTCGTGCGCGGCAAGTAGCGCGCCGCCAGCGTCGGGATCGCTGTACGGCGTCGCCTTCACCCGGTACGAACCCGCCACCAGCCGTCCGGCGTAGTAGTCGCCGGCGAGGTCGTCGCCGAACAGCGCGAAGGGCGCCGGCGCGTTCTCCAACCGCGACGTGGACACCGGGCCGCTCAGCTCGAGGCGCATGCTGCCGACCAGATCCGGGTTCTCCACGTCGGCCCGGATGCTGGCCTCGCCGCCGATCCCGGACACGTCCACCGTGGCGCCGTCCGTGATCGGGCCGAGGTCCGCGTCCGGCGCGCCGCCGCGCGCGTCCACCAGCGTGAAACCGGCGACCGGCGACTCGCCGGGGTCGATGCCGCCGGCCAGCGTGAACGACACCTCAAGCGCACGCAGGGCCTCGCCGCCGCCGCCGGAAGCGCTGTACGGCGTCGCCGTCAGCCGGTATGCGCCGCTCACCAGCCGTGCGGCGCGGTAGTCGCCGGCCCCGTCGTCGCCGAACAGTGCATAGGGCGCCGGGCCGTCCTCCAAGCGCGACACGGACACCGGCCCGGTCAGTTCCAGGCGCATGCTGCGGACCTGCTCCGCGTTCACCACGTCGGCCCGGATGCTGACCTCGCCGCCGACCGCCGAGACGTCCACCGTGGCGCCGTCCCCGATCGGCCCGAGGTCCGGGTCCGGCGCGCCGCCGCGCGCGTCCACCAGCGTGAAACCCGTCACCGGCGTCGCGTCCGCCGCCCGGCCGCCCGTCACGGTGAACGCCACCGTCAGCGGGCGTAACACATCGCCCCTCGCACCGCTCCGGCTGTAGGGCGTCGCCGTCAGCGTGTACGGCCCGTCGAGCAACTCGCGCTCGTGGTAGTCGCCATCCTTGTCGCCGAACAGCGTGTACAACCCGCCCGCGTTTTCCGTCCGCGATCTCGAGTACGGGCCGCGCAGGTCGAAGCGCACGCTGCCCACGTCCGCCGCCACCGCCATCTCCGCGCGCACGTTGACGCGCCCGCCGACGTCCGACAGGTCGAGCGTCGCACCGTCCCCGATCAGCCCGATGTCCGGGTCCGGCGGACCCCCGCGCGCGTCCACCAGCATCAGCCCCGTCACCTTCGAGGCCGACGCGTCGGAGCCCGTCACCGTGAACGACACCGTCCGCCCCGGAAACGCCTGGTCTATCCACCAGTACTCTTTGGACGGCGTCGCCGTGAGCGTGTACGCACCGTCCGCCAGCCAGCCGGCGTTGTAATCGCCGCGGCCGTCGTCCCCGTACAGCGACACCGGGAGGCTGTCGGTGCGCTCCCCCCGCGTCACCGAGACCGGGCCGGTGAGTTCCAGGCGGACGCTGGCGATGCCCGTCGCGTGAGCCAGGCCGACGCGGATGCTCACCTGTCCGTCGGCCGGCCCGATATCCACGGTGCCGCCGTCCTCGATCGGCCCCAGGTCCGGGTCCGGCGCCCCGCCCCGCGCGTCCACCAGCGTGAAGCCGGTGACCGGCGACCCGCCCGGATCGATGCCACCGATCACGGTGAACGACACCTCGAGCGCCGGCAGTTCCGGGCCGGCACCATATGGACCATATGGACCATATGGACTGACGTACGGTGTCGCGCGCAGCCGGTAGGCACCGTTTAGCAGCACTCTCGCGTAGTAGCCTCCGGCGCGGTCGTTCCCGAACAGCGCGAAGGGCGCCGGCGCCTGCTCGAGCCGCGACGCGGACACCGGGCCGAACAGCTCGAGGCGCACGCTGCGGAACTGCTCGTCGTTCGCCACGTCCGCCCGGATGCTGACCTCGCCGCCGACCGCGGACACGTCGACCGTGCCGCCGTCCACGATCGGCGCCAAGTCCGGATTCGGCGCCGCGCCGCGCGCGTCCACCAGCGTGAAACCCGTCACCGGCGACGCGTCCGCCGACGGACCGCCTGTCACCGTGAACGACACGGTACGTTCCGGCAACACATAGCCTCTCGCGTTTCGGCCGCTGAACGGCCAGACCGTGAGGGTGTATGCGCCGTTCGGCAGCCAGCCGGCCTGGTAGTCGCCAACGAGGTCGTCCCCGAACAGCGCGAAGGGCGCCGGGCCTCGCTCCACTCGCCTCACCGAAACCGGGCCGGTCAGTACCAGCAACGCGCTGCCGACCAGTTCGCCGCTCACTACGTCCGCCCGGATGTTTACCTGCCCCTCGGCCGGCCCGATGTCGACCGAGGCGCCGTCCACGATCGGCCCGAGGTCCGGGTCCGGCGGCACGCCGCGCGCGTCCACCAGCGTGAAACCCGTCACCACCGGCGCATCCGCCGCCAGACCGCCCGTGACCGTGAACGCCACCGTCAGCCCCGGCAACGCATCGCCACGCGCGTCTCGACCGCTGTACGGCGTCGCCGTGAGGGTGTACGCGCCGTTCGGCAGCCAATGGGTGTGGTAGTCGCCAGCGAGGTCGTCCCCGAACAACGCAAAAGGCGCCGGGCTGTTTTCCACTCGCGTCACGGCAACCGGACCGGTCAGTTCCAGCTTCACGCTGCCGACCCGCTCGTCGCTCACCACGTCCGCCCGGATGGTCACCTGCCCCTCGGCCGGCCCGACGTCCACCGTGTCCCCGTCCCCGATCGGTCCCAGGTCCGGGTCCGGCGCACCGCTCCGCGCGTCCACCAGCGTGAAGCCCGTCACCGGCGGCGGATGCGCCGCCGGACTGCCCGTCACCGTGAAGGTCACCGCGTGCGCCACCAGCGCAGGCCGCCGAGCGTCCTGACGTCGGTATGGCGTCGCCGTGACGGTGTACGTTCCGTCCGGCAACCAGCCCGGCTGGTAGTCGCGACCGTCGTCCCCGAACAGCGATACCGCGTGGTCGTCCGTGTTCTCCACCCGCGCTATCGCACGGGGACCGGTGACGGCCAGGCGCACGCTGCCGACGGTTGCGCCGGACGCGAGTTCGGCGCGGATGCTCGCGAGCCCCCCGGCGGCGGACAGATCCACCGTGCCGCCGTCCTCGATCGGTCCGCGATCCGGGTCCGGCGCGGCGCCGCGCGCGTCCACCAGCGTGAAGCCGGTCACCGGCGACTCCTCGTAAGCCAGCGTGAAGTCCTCGACGGTCAGCACGGTTCCGGCGGCGCCGCCCGCCGCGTCGGGCGCGTACGGCGTCGCCACGACCCGGTAGGTCCCCGCCGGGACTTCCGCGCGCATCCGGAACGGCGCCTTGACCGCCGTATGCGACAGCGTCGCCGCGCCCGAAACCGCGAACTCGACGCGCCCGACGACCGCGTCCCCCGCCGTGCGCGCGACGATCGCCACCGTACGCGGGGGAGGCGCGGTCAGCTCGCCGCCGTCGGCAATCGCGCCCACGGCATGACCGGCGGCATTCAGCAGCGTCAGACCGGAGACCGCCATGGCATCTCCGGCGGTCCTGCCCGTCACCGTGAAGGCCGCGGTCCGCGCGGCCAACGCCGTGCCGTCGCTCTCGTAGGGAGAGGCCGTCACCTCGTAACTGCCCGGCGCCAGGCCGCTGCCGCCGCCGGGCCCGTAGAGGGTGAACGGCAGTTCCAGGCTGCTGCGCGCCGCGGTCTGGGCGCCCGTCAGGTCGAGCCGTGCGCTATCCGGTATCACGCCGGCCGTGTCGGCGCGGATGTTGAACGACGCCGTCCCGACGTGGCCGAGGTCGACGCTGGCGTCGCCGTGGGTCAGGTTCGCCACCGTGGCGCCCGTCGCCGCGTCGAGCAGCACCAGACCCGTCACCGGCGACGTCTCTGCGGCGTCCTGCGTGCCGGCGCCGCCGAGCCAGCGACGCACTTGCGGGTAGAAGCGATCCAGGCGGCCGTAGGAGTCGATCTGGTTGTAGCAAGAACTCGGGCCGCCCGTCAGCACGCCCACCAGCAGATCCTGGCCGTCCACGCGCGTCCACGTGCCCGAGCCGCTGCTGCCGCCTTCCGTCGGCTCCCATTGCCGTACGCGGATGTGCGTGGCGATGTCCTTCAGCCGCCAGCCCTCGAACCCCACGACCGTTCCGGTCCCGACTTTCTTGAGGTCCAGCGCCGGATGGTGCACGCTCACCAGCCGGTCGCCGACCGACACCGTCGCGTCCGTCCAGCCGGCGAGCCCCACGCCGCGTGGTGGAGGCCGGTTGAGCCGTAGCAGCGCGAAGTCCGTGCCGACGGCGGTGAAACTCGCCTCTTCCGATGCCAGCAGCGTTGCGCCGCCCGCCGTGCGCACGGTCCGTACGGCGCTG
This sequence comes from Candidatus Azotimanducaceae bacterium, assembly GCA_965206615.1. Taxonomy (GTDB): domain Bacteria; phylum Pseudomonadota; class Gammaproteobacteria; order Pseudomonadales; family Azotimanducaceae; genus VXNE01. The sequence continues at coordinate 2,720,438 of CBDBKI010000005.1, read as the reverse complement.
TCGCCGCACGCCGTACGTTCGAAGAACCAGTAGAACTCCATGGTCGACGCTTCGCGCTGGAACCCCACGCAGTGCTGGGCCGTCAGGAAGTACGGCACCTGCGTCGCCGCGTCGAGGTCGTTCACCAGCGTTCCGGTACACGCGCTCGATCTACCCCAGCTGTCCGTGAACAGGTACTTCGCCACGGCCCGCCGCGCCACCGAGGAGACCATGTCGGTGCGGCACGCCGCATCGACCTGGTTCCAGCAGCGCGACCGCCCGATGCCGTCTGCACGCATGGGGTGCTCGTCCAGGTGCGACACGTTCGGAACGGAGAACCGCAGGTCGCCCTTCCTGGCCCCCCTTGGCAGATAGAACTCGACCGCAAGGGAGTCGCCGACCACCGTGGGCGTCCACACCGTCGCCGAGCCGTCCGTCGCCAGTTCTTCGCGCCACTCCGCGGTCAGCGGCACCACCTCCGTGGTCGTCGCCGGCGCATCCGGGTCGTAGACGCGTACCTCGGTGCCGGCGGGCGCAGCCTGGAACACGAGTTGCGCGCGCAACGCCGCGGCGCCCGGCGACAGCAGCTCGAACGTGGCCACCTGGCCACCGCCGGCGGTCGACCGCCAGCGCAGATCCGCTTGATCGGGAACGGCCACGCGATGGTCTTCGAAGCTCCTCCCGAACCCCACCCGGTAAACGGTCGGCGTCGGCCGTCCGTCCGCCGGCTGCTCGTCGTCGCGTTCGTCGTCGGTCGGTGGCGGCAGCCGAAACTTGCGCGGCGGCGTGGCCGTGATGATCCCGCGCGCCCCTGCGTCGTCCCGCGGTGCCGCGCGCCGGCGGTCCGAGGCATCGGACTCCGGGTCGCCGAGATACTCCTCGCCGGGCACGGCCACCGCCGCGTGCGTCCACTGGGCGACGGTCAGCGTCACCGCGGCGCCCGCCACGCGGACCAGCCACCGCCGCCACGCCCGGTGGGTTTGCTCCGGCCGACCTTCACGTCCGTGCGTCATTCCGCGCTCCTTGATGTTCTTGGTGGGACGGGCTATCGCGCCCGCAGGGCGCGCCCCGTCCCGTTTTGATGGGTTTGCACGACTTGGAGACGGGGCGACGGCGCTCATGGCGAGCGCTCCGCCGCCGCGTCGCCGTCGAGGTCGAGGATGCGCAGGTCCATCGCACGCAGGGCCGATGCGTCCTGCACGGCGTTGCCGTCCGCGCGCAGCGCCTGCAGCGCGGACAGGCCGCCGAGCGGCGTGAGGTCCTCGACGCGGTTGGCGCCGATGTCGAGTACGCGCAAGCCCGTCAGGCCGCGCAGCGCCTGCACGTCGCCGAGACCGTTGCCGCGCAGCGACAGGCGGCGCAGGCCGGTCAGCCGTGCGAGCGACCAGGGATCCGCGCCGGTGCGGTCCAGGTTCAGTACCGTCAGCGCCGGCAGGTCCGCCAGCGCGCGCAGGTCGACCAGCGCGTTGTCGCCGAGGTCGAGCGCCGCCAGCTGGACCGCATACTGCAGGCCGGTCAGGTCCGTCACCCCCGCCGCGCGCGCGTCGAGCGCCGTCAGCGCCGCCAGTTCCCGCTCGCCGAGCGCCGCGTCCGCCGGCTTGCCGAGCGCCGCCGCGATGCGCGCACGCAGCGCCGCATCGGGAATCCCCACCGACCGACCGCCCTGCGCGGCCGCCGGCACCCGGGGCGCCCGACTCGACACCCGCACCGGGAACGTCCCCGCCGCGGCGCGGCGCAGTCCCGGCACCGCGTACGCGTGGACCGTCGTCTCCAGCTCGCTCGCCACCCACAGCACGCGACCGTCGGACCACAGGCCCATCGGGATCCTGACGCCCACCGCCGAGAGGTTCACCGTGCGCTCCGTCTGCCGGGCGCCGTCCGACATCCGGTAGCCGTACAGCATGCCCCGCCGCGGGTCCGCCACCAGCAGGGTCTCGCCGTCCGACCACAGGCCCCACGGGCTCACCGGATCGCCGTTGCCACGGAAGCCGACCTCCTGCGACGCCAGCCGCGACTTGTCCGACAGCCGGTACGCGAACGCCTTCCACGCCGATCGTCCGCCACCCACAGCGTCGTACCGTCCGACCATAGCCCGGACGGCCCCGAGTTGCCCGCCGCCGCCAGGACCGCCTCGTCCAGGTCCTCCGCCGGCAGCCGCGCACCGTCCGACAGCCGGTGCGCCGTCACGCCGCCGTAGAAATCCGACACCCACAGCGTCGTACCGTCCGACCACAGCCCGGACGGGAACCCGCTGCCGCCAGCGACTTCGAAGCCGCGCTCCGCCAGCAACGACCCGTCGTCGAGGTCGTACGCCCGCACGGCGCCCGAGCGCCAGTCTCGAACGACCCACAGCGTCGCGCCGTCCGACCACAGCCCCGTCGGGCCGGCCCCCGCGCCCAGCTCGATGTCCCGCTGCGGCAGCCGCTCGCCCCACGCCGCCGCGTACGCCCGCGCCACCGCCACCCGGTAGGCGCGCGTCGTCGCGCCGTCCTCCGCCGTCACGGTCACCGTGATCGCGTTACCGCCTTCCTCCAGGCGCACCGTGCGCGTTTCGCCGAGCGTGCTGCCGACCGCGTCGGCGATCTCCAGCACCGCGCCGGCGTCGTTCGCCGCCACCGTCACCGTGGTCGACGACAGCTCGGTCGGCACCTGCGCCGCGTAGTCCGTCGCCTCCGGCGAGAACGTCCCGATGTCGACGTCCGACAGCACCAGCGAGGCGAGGCTCGCATCGTCCGACGGGATGTCGCTGGCACGGATCGTCAGCGTCGCCGAGCCCACGGCCGTGCCGCCGTGCGTCGCGGTCACCGTCGCTGTCTCCGCCGACTCCTCGTCGGCATCGTCCACCGCCGTCAGCGTCGCCGTCGACCGACGTCGCCCCGGCCGCCAGCGTCAGCGTCTCCGGCGCCAGCCCGTAGTCCGCCGCCGACGCCGAACCCGCTACCGACAGCGCAATGGACTGCGCCTCGGCGAACGTCACCCCGTTGGCGATCGACACGGTCAGCGTCGCGCTGCCGCCTTCGTCGATCTCCTCCGGCGACACGGACACTTCGAAGCTCGCCGCGTCGTCGTCCAGCACCGTCACCGCGGCCGAGGACGCCGCGCCCGCCGTGTAGCCGCCGCCCGGCAAGATGCCCAGCGTCACGTCGCTGTCCGCTTCCACGACCGTGTCGTCGGTAGTCGCCAGGGACACCGTCCTCTGCGACTCCCCCACCGCGAACGTCACCGCCGGCGGCGCGGCGCCGGACAGCATGGATGCCGTCTCGGACACCGTCACCGACACCGACAACGCCGCCAGCGCAGGGGCGTCCAGGCGCACCTCGAACGACGCCGCGGAGCCCTCCGTCACCGGGCTCGAGACCGCCGACACCGTCGCCGACGACACCACCGCCTCGTTCGCGGCGATCGTCACCGTCGCGGAGCCCAGCGCGGAGCCGTCGTGGGTCGCCGTCACCGTCACCGTCTCCGCCGGCTCCGCCGCCACGTCCCGCACCGCCGTCAGCGTCGCCGCCGCCGAGGTCTCGCCGACCGGCAGCGCCAGCGTCGCCGGCGACAGCCGGTAGTCCGATGCCGATGCCGACCCCGCCGCCGACAGCTCGATCGACTGCGCCTCGGCGAACGTCAGTCCGTTGGCGATCGACACCGCGACCGTCGCGCTGCCGCCCTCGTCGAGCGTCGCCGGACTGGCCGATACGGTGAACACCGCCACGTCGTCGTCCTCCACCGTCACGCTCGCCGATGCCTCTTCGCCGAGCACGTAGCCGTCGCCCGCCGCCAGCGTCGCGGTCACCGCCACGTCGCCTTCGATCACCGCGTCGTCGACCGTCGCCAGCGTCACCGTCGCACGCGACTCTCCCGCCGCGAACGCCACCGAGACCGGCGCCGCCTCCGCCAGCACGGCGCCGTCCTGCAGCACCGACAGCGACACCGTCCGCGCGCTCCACGCGGCACGGTCCAGCGCCACCTCGAACGTCGCCGCCGAGCCTTCCGGCACCGCACCCGACAGCGCCGACAGCGTCGCCGCCGGCAGCGGCCGCCGTAGCGACACCGCCACCCGCACGCCGTCCGACGCGCCGGTGACGTAGCGCTCGAACTCCTCCGGCGGCTGCGGCGTCCGCCCGATCCATACCGGCCTGTCGTCCACCTCGCGCGCCTTCAGCGGCCCGATCGGGTAGCCGTCCCAGTACGCCGTCAGGCCGTCCGCGTCCGGAAGCACCGGCGTCGCCGCCAGACCCAGATTGCCCCACTTGTTCACCATGAACAGGGTGAGTTCCCGCTCGCCCACCGCGAACGCAGCGTCCTCCACCGAGCCGAACTCCCGCCCCGGCAACCGCGAGAACCCCGCCACGCCCGTCCCGAACGTGCGCGACCCCAGCGTCAGCGTCGTCCCCAGCAACTCCTCCTCGGCCGCCGCCAGCGGCGGGTTCCCCGGCGCCGGCCACACCGGCACCGTCGTGGTACTCGTCCGCTCACGGCCGCGCGCCCGCACGCGCACCGACAGCGCCGCGCCGACGTCCGTCTCCACCGGGGCGTAGCGCTCCTGCGTCGCGCCCGCGATCGGCGCGCCGTCGCCCAGCCACTGCCAGGCCGTTGCCGAGTCCGCGACGGTGTCGTCCAGCACCGCTTCCAGCACGCCCCCGACCTGCGGCACGCCCGCGATGCCCGGCGCCGGCGCCGGCTCCTCCACGGACAGTTCCGCCACACCCACCTCGGCGCCGTCCACCGTCGCCGCGATGCGCGCCGTCTTCGGCCGCTCCTCGGCGTCGTCCGCGAGCGCCGTGAACGTCGCCGTCACCGACGTCGTGCCCGCTGCCAGCACCGCCGCGGCCGGCTCCAGCGTGTAGCTGCCGGCCGCAAGCCCCGAGACCGACAGCGACACCGTCCTTTCCTCGGCGAAGGTCGTGCCGTTGGTGATGGACACCGTCACCGTGGCGCTGCCGCCCTCCTCGATCAGGTCCGGCGCCACCGTGACCGCGAACGCCGCCGCGTCGTCGTCCGAAACCGTCACCGTCGCCGCCGCAGGCTCGCCCACCGTGTAGCCAGTTCCCGCCGTCAGCGTCGCCGTCAGCGAGCCGTCCGCCTCCACGACGGAATCGTCGTCCGTGGCGACCTCGAGCGTCGCGCGGGTCTCGCCCGACGCGATCGACACCGAGCCGGCCGGCACGCTCGCCAGGACCTCACCGTCCTGCGTGACCGACACCGCCACCGTCAGCGCCGCGTCCGCCGCCCGGTCCAGCATCACCGTGAATGCCGCGCCGGCGCCCTCGGCCACGGCGCCCGTTACCGCCGTCAGCGTCGCCACCGGCGGCGGCGGCGCGCGCGTCACCGTCACCCCGTAGGTACCCGACTGCCCGCCGTTGGCCGTCACGGTGACCGCGACGACGGTCGCGCCCACCACCAACTGCACCTGGTGGCCCCGGGTCTCGGCATCGGCGTCCGGCGGCAGGATCGTGACGGTCGAGGCGGCGTCGTTCGCCGTCGCCGAGACCGTGGTGAGCGCCACCTCGCTCGCGACGCTCGCCGCGTACAGGAAGGTGTCCCCGGCGAACGTGCCGATATCGATCCCGGACAACGTCAGTCCGCTCAGCTTCGTGCCCGGCGGCAGCGCCGCCACGCCCGGCGATGCCGCGCTGACGACGCGGAAGGGACCGGTCCCCTCGGGCTCCCTTGCATACGACGCGTCCCGCGCGAGCGCCGGGAAGTCCACCGCGTCGATCACCGCGTTGCCGTTGTCGTCGGTATCCGACAACACCACGCTCTCGCCACCGGCGGAGAGCTTGAAATCCGCATGCAGTCCCGGACTGTCGTCGGTGTCCTCGTCCGCCCATACCAGGAGATAGCCGTTCCGCTGGATGACCGTGCCCGCCGGGAACGACCATTTCTTCGGCTTGTCGCGGTTGTCCGAAAGGTACATGCCGGACAGGTCGATCTGCCGCGCGGCCGTGTTGTAGAGCTCGATCCAGTCGTCGTCCTCACCCTGCGGATCCAGCGCCGTGCCGCCGTTCGACGCCATCAGTTCGTTGACCACCACCCCGCCGTCGGATGGACCCGGATCGTCGTCCCGCACCGTTACGCTCGCGCTCGCGACCGATCCCAGCGTGTAGCCCGCGCCGCTCGCGAGCGTCGCCGTCAGCACGCCGTGCGGCTCGTCCACGGCGTCGTTCGGAATCTCGACGCCGAACGCCGCCTCGGTGGCGCCCGCGGCCACGGTCACCGATGTCGGCGGGGACGCCGGCAGATACGCCTGGCCCGCGCCCTGGGTCACCACCAGGTTGACCACCAGATCCGCACTCGGCGCCGGTACCGCCGTCACGTTGAACGTCGCCCGGCCGCCTTCCGTGACGGCGCCGTCCGCGTCGATCGCGACCTCCGGGACCACCGGCGTCGCACGCCCCGGCGAGGCGACCGCGAGCACCCCGAACGGGCCCGTCGCTGCGGGCGCGCGGCCATACGACACGTCGGCGGCGAGGGCCGGAAAGTCGACGCTGTCGATCAACGCGTTGTCGCGCGCATCGACGTCCGACAGCACCACGCTCTCGCCACCCGCCGACAGCTTGAAGTTGGTGTGCAGGCCCGGACTGTCGCCCGCGTCGTCGTCCGCCCAGACCAGCAGGTAGCCGCCCGCGGCGATCGACGTGTCCGCCGGGAACTGCCACTTCAACGGCCGGGAAGACTTGTCGGAGAGGTACATGCCGGTCAGGTCGATCGCCTCGCTGCCCGCGTTCAGGAGTTCGATCCAGTCGTCCTCGTCCCCCTGCGGGTCCGCGATCGTGCCGTCGTTCGATGCCATCAGCTCGTTGATGAACAGCGTGGTCGGCGTCGTGCCGACGTCCGCGTCGTCGTCCGGCGCCTCGACCGCGGTCAGTTCGTAGGTGAACAGGTAGCGCGGCAGCTCGCCGGCGTAGGCCGGCACGCGCGCGGTGAACACACCGTCGTCGGCCGTCCCATCCCCGTCCTGCCCGCTGTCGCCCAACGCAACGGAGACGAACTCGCCGGTCGCCCCGGCATGTTCGACGTTGGCCGAGGTCACGGCGCGAGCCGCGGCCGCTCCGCCGGCGATGGTCAGTACCGCCGCCGCGAGGCACCACCTCGTCGCGCTCATCCTGCTTTGCAAGGCCGCGTCCACGGGCCGAAACGTCAATATATCCATGGTCGTGCCTGTTTGATTGCCAGTCGGTTCGAGGCGGTCACCTTGAACTCGATCTCCATCGAGAACTCGGCGTCTTCGGCGATGTCGTAGAGCGTCTCGAACCGGGTATGGATCGATCCGAGCGCCCCATGCAGCGTGGCGATGTGCGCCGCGCTCAGCACGCGGGCGTCGTCGGCCAGCAGGTTCGAGCGGCTCATGACGGTCACGGCGACGACGTCCTCGCCGTCGCCGAGCAGCAACTCCTCCGGCACCGCCCGCGACGACGGATTGGTCACCAGCTCCTCGCCGACCTGGGCGTTGACGTAGTACGCGTCCGCCGCGCCGTAGATCGGATCGTCCGAGACCGCCACGCCGTTGGCCTGCTCGTCGCTGAAGTTCGGATGCAGCAGCACGCCCATCGCCGCCGCCGCATGGTCCACGCGATGGAACTCGCGCTCCTCGAACGCGCGCAGGTTCCACAGGCTCGCGAACACCTGTTGCACCGACTTCGACAGGTCTCCCTCGGTCGGGTGGTGCGTGTACGAGTCGTACAGGCCGGCGCCGCTGAACCCGGGCAGGTCCTCGTTGTTGCTGCTCGACCGGCAGCGCACCGCCGTGCCCGTGGGGAACCGCCCATGCAGCGCGGCAAGGGACGTGCCCATCCACGCCGGCACGGCGCCGTTCTCGATGCGCCGGCGCAGTTTCTTCAGTTCCGCGTCGCGGGTGGCGATGCTCGCCCGGAAGTCGGCATCCGCAAGCATCGCGTCGACGTCGTCGTGGAAGCCGTTGTGCTGCATGAACTCGTCGTAGAAGTAGAGCGGCAGCGCGTACCCGTCCGGCACCTCCACGTCCGCCAGGCCCAGTGTCCGCAGCACCGCCAGATTGGTCGCCTTGACGCCGAAGGCGTCCGCGTCGCCGAACCCGATATCGTCGAGGTCCCTGTAGTCGGTCACCGACAGGTCCCGGGCCGGGGTCTGCGGGGCAGCCGGGCGGCGGCTTTCGTGCGGGGCAGCCGGGCGGCGGCTTTGGTGCGACGCCACCTGCTCCGCGGTCGTCTCGGCGATCGAGTACGTGCCGCCCGGGTCCGCCGTCACCTCGAAGCGCACGTACTTGCCGATGAGCCCGGTGATCGCGGGATCGTCCAGCGCGGTGCCGATCCAGGCGTTCGGCACCCCGTCCTGCACGGCGCGCAGGTTCACGTGCGACAAGGGCGTCTGCCGCTCCAGGGTGATGACGCCGGCCACGGCCGACAGCTCGTTCGGCAGCCGGCGCAGGATCGCCACGTCCCGGAACGTCGGCCGTTCGCCGCCGTCCAACACGCGCAGGAAGCCGTAGCCCACGGCCGCGTTCATGCTACGGAAGACCAAACCCTCGGACAGATCCCGATCGAGGTACACCGGGATCCGCGATGCGTCGTAGCTGGCCTTCTCCCGCTCGTACTTCGCCATGGCGACCCACATCGGGTAGTAGACGAGGTTGTTGCGCAGGAACGGCATGCTCGCCGCGATCAGTTCGTGGCTCCTCGCCACCCGCTCGAACGACCACGAGTCCGAAGGCTGGTACTCGTAGCGGAACGTGCCAAGTTGGCCGTTCGGCCCCACGACGTGCGGGTAGTAGATGATCTCGCCGCGCATGTGCTCGGGGCGAAAGACGTCGACGAACCGCCATCCGAGAACCCGAGCCCCGAACAGCCAATGCGCGCGCCAGGTGTTGCTGTTCATGTAGTAGACCGCGGCGTCGGCGCCGTCGACGTTGGCCACCATGAACTTGATGTGCTCGAGGTCGCTCAGGTGGAGGTCGATCAGAACGTCCGGACCCTGGTAGGACAGCGTCCGGAACGTCGCCAGGTCCGGTACCGCCACCGCGCCGTCAACGATCGCGACGGGCGTCGCGGGGTTCAGCGGCGCCCGGGAGTGCGCCTCGGCGCGGCCGAGTTCCGCGAGGTCGTCCGTGCCGTCCCCGTCCACGTCGCCGGGCGCGGCCGTCGAGTACGTCGCCACCCGGTAGGCCCCGCCCGACTCCACGCGCAGCGGCTCGCTCAGGACGACGCTGCCGGCCGCGCCGCGATGCAGCGCCACCGCGTACTCCGTGTCCGGATCGTCCGCCGCGGGCCGGTAGTACAGAACGTGGTAGCGGTCGGCCGCGCTCGGCACCTCGATGCGCACGCGGTCGTCGTCGCCAACCGACACCGACACCGTCCCGCCGTCGGTCTGCGCGTGGCTGGTACCCGCCGCCGCGAGCAGACACCCGACCACCACGCCAAACCGAAACGTCAATACACCCATGGTCGTGCCTGCTTGATTGCCAGCTGGTTCGCGGCGGTCACCTTGAACTCGATCTCCATCGAGAACTCGGCGTCTTCGGCGATGCCGTAGAGCGTCTCGAACCGGGTATGGATCGATCCGAGCGCCGCGTGCAGCGTTGCGATGTGCGCCGCGCTCAGCACGCGGGCGTCGTCGGCCACCAGGTTCGAGCGGCTGACGACGCTCACGGCGTAGTCCTCGCCGTCGCCGAGCAGCAACTCCTCCGGCACCGCCCGCGACGACGGATTGGTCACCAGCTCCTCGCCGACCTGGGCGTTGACGTAGTACGCGTCCGCCGCGCCGTAGATCGGATCGTCCGAGACCGCCACGCCGTTGGCCTGCTCGTCGCTGAAGTTCGGGTGCAGCAGCACGCCCATCGCCGCCGCCGCATGGTCCACGCGATGGAATTCGCGCTCCTCGAACGCGCGCAGGTTCCACAGGCTCGCGAACACCTGCTGCACCGACTTCGACAGGTCTCCCTCCGTCGGGTGGTGCGTGTACGAGTCGTACAGGCCCGCACCGCTGAACCCGGGCAGGTCCTCGTTGTTGCTGCTCGACCGGCAGCGCACCGCGGTGCCCGTGGGGAACCGCCCATGCAGCGCGGCAAGGGACGTGTCCATCCACGCCGGCACGGCGCCGTTCTCGATGCGCCGGCGCAGTTTCTTCAGTTCCGCGTCGCGGGTGGCGATGCTGGCCCGGAAGCCGGCATCGGCGAGCATCGCGTCGATGTCGTCGTAGAAACCGTTGTGCTGCATGAACGCGTCGTAGAAGTGGAGCGGCAGCGCGTAGCCGTCCGGCACCTCCACGTCCGCCAGGCCCAGTGTCCGCAGCACCGCCATATTGGTCGCCTTGACGCCGAAGGCGTCCGCGTCGCCGAACCCGATGTCGTCGAGGTCCTTGTAGTCGGTCACCGACAGGTCCCGGACCGGGGTCTGCGACGCAGCCGGGCGGCGGCCCTCGTGATGCGACGCCACCTGCTCCGCGGTCGTCTCGGCGATCGAGTACGTGCCGCCCGGGTCCGCCGTCACCTCGAAGCGCACGTACTTGCCGATGAGCCCGGCGATCGCGGGATCGTCCAGCGCGGTGCCGATCCAGGCGTTCGGCACCCCGTCCTGCACGGCGCGCAGGTTCACGTGCGACAAGGGCGTCTGCCGCTCCAGGGTGATGACGCCCGCGACGGCCGACAGCTCGTTCGGCAGCCGGCGCAGGATCGCCACGTCCCGGAACGTCGGCCGCTCGCCGCCGTCCAACACGCGCAGGAAGCCGTAGCCCACGGCCGCGTTCATGGCTACGGAAGACCGAACCCTCGGACAGATCCCGATCGAGGTACACCGGTATCCTGGAGGCGTCGTAGCTGGCCTTCTCCCGCTTGTACCGCTCCATGCGCGCCTCGGACAGCGAACCGTCCTCCGGGTGGTAGACGAGGTTGTTGCGCAGGAACGGCATGCTCGCCGCGATCAGTTCGTGGTTCCTCGCCACCCGCTCGAACGGCCGAAACCCCCAAGAGTAGTGGTAGGTGAACGTGCCGGGCTCGCCGTTCGGCCCCACGACGTGCGGGTGGTAGGTGATCGCGGCGCGCATGTTCTCGGAGCGGTAGAGGTCGCTCCACTGCCATCCGAGATTCGACCGGGCGAACTGGCCGTGGTGACGCCAGGTGTTGCTGTTCATGTAGTAGACGGCGGCGCCGTCGCCGTCGACATGGGTCAGGATGAGCTTGATGTGTTCGAGGTCGCTCAAGCGGTTGTCGCTCAGAACCTCGGGACCCTGGTAGGACAGCGCGCGGAACGTCGCCAGGTCCGGTATCGCCACCGCGCCGTCAACGATCGTGAGGGGCGTCGCGGGGTTCAGCGGCGCCCGGGAGTGCACCTCGGCGCGGCCGAGTTCGGCGAGGTCGTCCGTGCCGTCCCCGTCCACGTCGCCGGGCGCGGCCGTCGAGTACGTCGCCACCCGGTAGGCCCCGCCCGAACCCACGCGCAGCGGCTCGCTCAGGACGACGCTGCCGGCCGCGCCCCGATGCAGCGCCACGGCGTACTCCGTGTCCGGATCGCCCGCCGCGGGCCGGTAGTACAGAACGTGGTAGCGGTCGGCCGCGCTCGGCACCTCGATGCGCACGCGGTCGTCGTCGCCGACCGACACCGACACCGTCCCGCCGTCGGTCTGCGCGTGGCTGGTACCCGCCGCCGCGAGCAGACACCCGACCGCCACGCCAAATCGACGGACCCGATCGGGCATGCGCCGGCCCTCATCGCCGTGCATCATCGAGCTCTCCTTTGTTGTGTCCGCGCCCGTGGGGGACGGGCTATCGCGCCCGCGGGGCGCGCCCCGTCCCGTTGCGATGGGTTTGCACGACTTGGAGACGGGGCGACGGCGCTCATGGCGAGCGCTCCGCGGCCGCGTCGCGGTCGAGGTCGAGGTCGAGGATGCGCAGGTCCATCGCGCGCAGCGCCGATACGTCCTGCACCGCGTTGCCGTCCGCGCGCAGCGCCTGCAGCGCGGACAGGCCGCCGAGCGGGGAAAGGTCCACGACGCGGTTGGCGCCGATGTCGAGTACGCGTAGCGCGGTCAGCGAACGCAGCGCCTGCACGTCGCCGAGCCCGTTGCCGCGCAGCGACAGGCGGCGCAGGCCGGTCAGCCGTGCGAGCGACCAGGGATCCGCGCCGGTGCGGTCCAGGTTCAGTACCGTCAGCGCCGGCAGGTCCGCCAGCGCGCGCAGGTCGACCAGCGCGTTGTCGCCGAGGTCGAGCGCCGCCAGGTGGACCGCGTACTGCAGGCCGGTCAGGTCCGTCACCCCCGCCGCGCGCGCGTCGAGCGCCGTCAGCGCCGCCAGTTCCCGCGCGCCGAGCGCCGCGTCCGCCGGCTTGCCGAGCGCCGCCGCGATGCGCGCACGCAGCGCCGCATCGGGGATCCCCACCGACCGACCGCCCTGCGCGTCCGCCGGCACCCGGGGCGCCCGACTCGACACCCGTACCGGGAACGTCCCCAGCGCGGCGCGGCGCAGTCCCGGGTGCAACATGCCGCGCCGCGGGGCCGATACCAGCAGGGTCTCGCCGTCCGACCACAGGCCCCACGGGCTCACCCGATCGCCGTCGCCACGGAAGCCGACCTCCTGCGACGCCAGCCGCGACTTGTCCGACAGGCGGTACGCGAACGCCTTCCACGACTGATCGTCCGCCACCCACAGCGTCGAACCGTCCGACCACAGCCCGGACGGCCCCGAGTTCCCCGCCGCCGCCAGGATGTCTCCGTCGAGATCCTCCGCCGGCAGCCGCGAACCGTCCGACAGCCGGTGCGCCGTCACGCCGCCGTAGAAATCCGAACCCACAGCGTCGTACCGTCCGACCACAGTCCGGACGGGAACCCGCTGCCGCCAGCGACTTCGAAGCCGCGCTCCGCCAGCAACGACCCGTCGTCGAGGTCGTACGCCCGCACGGCGCCCGAGCGCCAGTCCCAAACGACCCACAGCGTCGCGCCGTCCGACCACAGCCCCGTCGGGCCGGCCCGCCCGCCCAGATCGATGTCCCGCGCCGGCAGCGGCTCGCCCCACGCCGCCGGGTACGCCCGCGTCACCGCCACCCGGTAGGCGCGCGTCGTCGCGCCGTCCTCCGCCGTCACGGTCACCGTGATCGCGTTACCGCCTTCCTCCAGGCGCACCGTGCGCGTCACGCCGAGCGTGCTGCCGACCGCGTCGGCGATCTCCAGCACCGCGCCGGCGTCGTTCGCCGCCACCGTCACCGTGGTCGACGACAACTCGCTCGGCACCTGCGCCGCGTAGTCCGTCGCCTCCGGCGAGAACGTCCCGATGTCCACATCCGAGAGCACCAGCGAGGCGAGGCTCGCATCGTCCGACGGGATGTCGCTCGCGCGGATCGTCAGCGTCGCCGAGCCCACGGCCGTGCCGCCGTGCGTCGCGGTCACCGTGGCCGTCTCCGCCGACTCCCCGTCGGCATCGTCCACCGCCGTCAGCGTCGCCGTCACCGATCCCGCCCCGGCCGCCAGCGTCAGCGTCTCCGGCGCCAGCCCGTAGTCCGCCGCCGACGCCGAACCCGATACCGACAGCGCAATGGACTGGTCCGCGGCCAACGTCACCCCGTTGGCGATCGACACGGTCAGCGTCGAGCTGCCGCCTTCGTCGATCTCGTCCGCAGCCGCCGACACCGCGAAGATCGCCGCGTCGTCGTCCAGCACCGTCACCGTAGCCGAGGACATCTGCTCCGCAGTAAAACCGTCGCCGAGGATCACGAAACTGACCACGGCGTCGGGGTCGCCGTTCTCGGTCAGCGCGACGACGGGCTCGCCCACCGCCGGCGGGGCGCAGAGCAGGATCGCGAGCAGCGCCCACAAGCCCGCCGCGCAAGGGTATCGGTGCATCGCGGCCGTCACGGCAGGATCGCCTCGGCGAGGGCATCGAGACGGTAGCCGCCGTCCTCCCACACCGGATCCAGGACCCGGATTCGATGCGCGGCCGGGTCGCGCGGCCAGGTCACCGTGACCACCGCATCGCGCGTGACGACGACCGACTGTTCGATCTGCCCGTCGGCGCCGAAGAACTCGCCGCGCACGATCCGCGGGTCGACGATCAAGGTGCGGTAGAGCTCGTTGTCCTCCGCGTCAAGGAGGACGATCACCAGGTCGTCGTCGTGCATGACACGCCCGCGCTGCACCGGCACCGGCGCCGTCCTGGGCTCCACCTCGAGGATCTCGATCGCGCCGTCCGCGGCCGCGAGCCGCAGCACCGCGAGCTCGGACGAAGGCGCCCCGATGGGTGGCACGCTCGCGGGCGCATCCGTCGCCAGCCCGTCCACCGCCGGCGCATCCGCCGCCGGCACTTCCGCGGAACCGCGTCGTGTCGGCGCCAGCGGCGCGCCGTCCGCCGATGGCCCAGCCTCCGACGCTGCCCGCGGGCCCGCGAGCAGCCAGACCACGAGGGCGCCCGCGACGAGGGCGCCCGCCGCCAACGCCCAGGCCAGCCGGCGGCCCGGCCGGCCCGCCCGAGCGGCGTTGCGCGGGCTACCGGCCACCGGCACGCCCCTCCGCCCATCCGCCGAGCACCTCGTCGATCGGCCCCGAGGCCCGCACCCGCCCCGACTCCAGCAGGACCGCCGTCGAGCACACTCGGCGCAGCAGCGCCGTGTCCTGGGAGGCCAGCACCACGATCCCGACGCCGTCGGCGAACGCCTCGAGGCGCCGGTGCGCCTTGTCGAGGAACGCCGCGTCGCCGACCGCCATCCACTCGTCCACCAGCAGGATGTCGGGTTCGAAGCTGGTCCAGGCCGCGAACCCGAGCCGGAAGCGCATGCCCGTCGAGTAGGTGCGCACCGGCATCGCGAGGTAGTCGCCGAGTTCGGTGAACGCGCCGGCCTCCGCGGCGCGCCCGCGCGCCTCGTCGCGGGGGAGTCCGGCGAGCAGGCCGCAGGTGACGATGTTCTCGTGCCCGGTGGCGTCCTCGTCGAGTCCGAGCAGCACGTCGAGCAGCGAGCCGATGCGGCCGCTGCGCCACACCGTTCCGGCGGTCGGCTCGTAGATGCCCGCGAGCACGCGCAGCAGCGTCGACTTCCCGGCGCCGTTGGCGCCCAGGACCGCAACCCGGTCGCCGCCGCCGAACCCGAGGCTCACGTCGTCGAGCGCCCGCACACTGAGCGTCCTGCCGTCCCCGCCGACACGCCCGCCGGTGCCGCGGTGTACGAACGCCTTGCGTAACGAGCGGTTTCCCGCCCCCAGCACGGGCAGCTCCACGGTCACGCCGCACATGCCGAGTTGCGCCATCTCGCTCACAGCCAGTACGCGATGCGGGCGCGGCAGCGCGCGTAGAGGACCAGCGCCAGCGCCCAACCGAGTACCGTGATCGCGCCGACGGCGCCCCACGAGGCGGCCGCCGGCAACTCCCCGAGCAGCGGCGCGCGCACCACCTCCAGCAGGTGGTGGAACGGATTGAAGGCCACCAGCCAGGCGCGCTCCGGCAACAGCGCCGGCGTCCAGACGATCGGCGTCGCGAGAAACGCCAGCCGCATCACGCTCTCCAGAATGGGCGGCACGTCGCGGAACCGCGCGGTCAGCGTCCCGCATACCAGTGCCACCCACACCCCGTTCAGGCAGATTGCGGCGAGCCCCGGCACCGCCAGCAGCCCTGTCCAGCCGGGCCACACGCCAAACCCCACCGCGACCACCGGCAGCAACAGCGCGCTGTGCGCAAACGCGAGCAGGGTGCGCCACACCAGCCGGTAGGCGTGCAGCGACAGCGGCAGGGCGACCTGGTGCACGATGCGGCGCGCGTCCAGGAAACTCCCGCAGCCCTCCGTGACCAGGCTCGCGATCAGGCCCCAGACGACGAGCCCCGCCGCCACGTACGGCAGGTGGTCCACTGTCCGCTGCCGGAACAGGCCGCCGTAGAGGGCTCCGAGCAGCACGATCATGACGCCCGTGCCGACGGTGATCCACCACGGCCCGAGCATCGAACGCCGGTAGCGGTGGCGCACGTCCTGCCAGCCGAGCCGGCACCAGAGCCGGGTCATGCGCGCTCCACGGATCAGGTCCACGACGGCAAGGGCGAACCGTGGCGCCCCCGGGACGCACACGGCGACGCTCCGGGCGCGGGTCCGCCCGGCCTCGTACGGCGGGACGGTCTTCCCGGGTGCGTCATGCCGCCCCGCACCGTCGACGGAAGAACTCATCCGGTCCGCCTCGCCCGCGGCACATCCTCCACGGAAGTCTCGCCGGCCTGCACCTGGGCTGTGCAACCCTCGCGGTTGCCCGCGCGCCTCCGCCCGGGGTTCAGCGCCCGCACACACGAACGGACAGCGGCCCAGACGCGCTCGCCGACGGCTGCGCGCAAACCCCGCAGCATCGAGTGCCGCGCCTTCCCCGGCAGGCGCGACGCCACCCAGGCCCAGGCCGGAACAAGTGTGCGTTCGCCCTTCGCGCCGCGCGGAAAGGTCTCGATGCGGACCGTCGCGGCGCGAGCGACAACTTTTTCCACCTCGTAGAGCAGGTAGTTGTCCGGACCGCCCGGCGCGGACGGCAACGCCACCGCGGCCGCCGGAAACGACGCGCTGCGCACGACGTCGTAGATTCGTTCCAGCGCACGCCAGAATGCCGGATCGCGTTCGTCGGAATGAAAGAACACGGTCGTGCCGGTCGGAACGCCCAGCACGCGGAGGCGCCGGGCGATCCTCTCGGGGGCGGTCCAGTACGCTACCGGCCCGCGCAGCCGGTCACCGCGGCGCACGTGCACGGCCGCGAAACCGGCGCGCCGCGCCTGCAGCTCGTCGAGTATCGGCCGCGCCAGGGCGCGCACGCGTTGCGACGGCGCGAGGCGCAGGACCAGCGGCGGCATGCCCGGTAGCAGCCCGCGCCAGCCGCCGCCCAGGCGGGCGAGCCAACGCAACGGGACGTCGTGGAAGTAGGAGTTGGACCGAATGCGACGCACGACCAGCTCGGCCGGCGCCCCGGCGGCCAGATGCGCCCGCGGGGCCAGCACGAGCGTCTCGAGCCGTCCCGGCGGCAGCGAGCGAACCAGGGGCAGCGGACGCTCGTCCGAAGCATCGCACAGGCGACTTTCGCCCAGATTGAAGTAGTCGTCCCAGCGCCATGGCCGATCGAACCCAAGATTGTGCCGCGCGGCGAGACGCAACTCGGGGAGCACTGCAAGGCGCCCACTGCAGTGGGCATCCGCCAGCAGCCTCTCGAGGTTGCCCACCTGATGCTCCATACCCGCGCCGTCGGGCGACTCCTTGAGGTAGCACAGGTATCGCGCCGGCGGGACGGCATACCGGTCTACCATCACCGCCACCGCCCAGTCAGCGTGTGGCGCATCCAGACGCGCAACATGCCGAGGCTCCGCACCGCGGTTGCCTGCCGCCAACGCTCCAGAAGTCGCCACGCACGCGATGCATGGAACCGCGCGATCTGCAGCCGCGCCAGCCACAGCCCGCCCATGGCCCGCTCGCCGCGCGGGTCGCCGTCAAGATCGATGCCGATACGGCATCGGACCCATGCTCGCACCGCGCGCCGCGTGCCCGGATCGAAATCCGCCCAGTCCAGACGGGTCGCCACCCGGTCGTCGACGGCGACCGGATTGCGGAACAGCACTCCGTCCTCATCGATCCCGTACCGGCGCGCGAAACGGGCGTTGGAACAGGCGAAGTGGCGAGCTACGGCGGTCGCCCCGGGAGCGTCGAATGCGCAGAACGGTGGATCGTTGCCGAGTAGCGCCGGCAGCCCGTCCAGCCGTCTCATGGCCCGTCGGCATTCCTGTTCGGCCCGACCGCGCAGCAACTCGGCGACTCGTCGGCGCACCTCGACATCCCCAGCGCCGATGCGCACGTTGGCGCGCAGGCGCAGCCGGGCGACGCGGCGCAGGGTGGCCGGGTCGGCTGCGCCGAGCAGGCCCAGGAAGTGCGGGAGCAGCCCCTCGGCGGGGCGACCTGATTCCAGCGGAAACACGGCGACGTTGGCCCCGAAGGCGTCTCGCCAGGGCCGGAACATCGCTTCGTAGTCGAACGGTCCTCCCACGGCGCGCGCGAGCGTCTCGGCCGCAAACGCATCGAACGTCCGCCACAGGGTCCCTAACCGCACGACCTCGCCGTACCAGGACTCCATGCGCTCCGGCTGCGGCCGCACGTAGGCGACCACCCGCACGGCGAGCCTTGTCCGCTCGGCCAGCTCACGCAACCGCGCGACCGCCGGCTCACCGCCGAGCGCATCGTCCGTGAACAATTCCGAGGACAGCACGAACGTGTCCGCCGACGACGACCGGATGGTGTCCTCGACCGCCCGCCAGCTGGTGCCGCGCGGGTCGTGGGTCCAGCGCCTGGCGACCTCGAGTAGCAGGTTGTGGTGGTTGCCCCCATCCGTACGCGGCACAACGATTCCACGGCGCGCCAGCCGTGGGGTGAACGCCGCAAGCAGGAACTGGATCGACTTCGTCCCCGTTTTCGACGCACCGACGTGCACGATCAGCGAGCGGCGCCTCACCGGCCACCCCCCGGTCCACCGTGGCCTCTGGCCGGGTAGACGACCGTGTCCGTTGCGCCATCCCCGCGGTTTACCTGCACCGTCGCGACGTCGATGTCCCGCTCTTGCGCGTTGAACGGTGCGGCGGCCGCTCCGGCGTGCGCGGCCGGATAGCCGAACGCGGCGCAGTCCCGCGCGTAGCGGTGCCCGAGCGCCGCCATCGCACTCTTCGACGGCGCAACTGCCACGCCCGCGCGGCGGTTCAGGTGCGGCAACCGCGCATACGGGATGCCGAGCCGCGCCGTGACGGTCTCGAAGTCCTCGCACAGGTGCTCGAAGCGCCCGAGAAAGTCCGGCAGCGGCGCCTCCGGGGCCTCGCGCAGCAGCACGTCCTGGGACAGCCAGTGGCGGTCGGCGAACGCGTCCGCGCCCCAGCAGGTCCCGAGCCAGGCGCACCAGGCGTCGAGGTCCGTGCCGGCAGGCAGGCCGTGGAAGGCGTCCAGCGCGACGTTGGCGGCGCCCGCCACCTTGTCGGCGTGGCACGAGAGCGCGCGCGCCACGGGGTGGCGGACGAAGGCGAACGAGAAGTAGCCGCGCGCTTCCGGGAAGGCCGCGTAGACCTCCGCGAGGGTTGTTTCGCGCAGCAATACGGCTTCCGGGTCCGCCGCCGCGAGCGCACGGATCAGGCTTCTCGAAGCGGCTTTCGGATTGGCGAGCCAGACGAAGCGGTATCGTCGGGACACGATCTTCTCCGCGCGGAGGTCCGGCACGCGCGCTGCCGTGCGCGCCATCGACAGCGCCGTGCCGCGCTCGCCCGCCGCCAGCGCGGCGGCGATTTCCGCGGCCGCGGTCCGACGCGGCTCCGTGTCCGCCAGATCGACGAGACGTCGGACCCCGCGGCGCTCGGCCGGCGTTGTGGCGGGCAGCGCGCGCAACCGCCAGGCCAGGCGCCGCGCCTCGGCCGCGAACCCGGCCCGCACACCGACCGCGGCGCCGAGCAGCCGGGCCGCCCCTGCGAGGTCCGCCGGGTGTCCGTTGCGCGCCCGACGCGCCGCCAGCCCCGCCAGCACCCGCGGCCGCTCCGCGAACCGGACCGGGCCGACGCGGATCGCCGGACCGCCGTGGCCGAGCCGCGCCCCGATCCACCAACGCAAGCCGGCGGCGAGCCAGCGCGCGAAGCGGAGCGCATCCGCCGCGTCCCGAATCCGGACCGCCTCCGCGCAGAGCCGCGCCACGCCGCGCAGCGGCAGGCGGGGCGCCGGCAGCCGCCGGCGCAGCATCGTCACGGCCGCGCGCACCGGTTCCCGCCGGCCGATCCGAAACGCCGCGGCGACCCCGTAGTCCCCCGGCCGGCCGCCGCCGCGGCGGGCGCGGTGCAGCGCCCGGACGCGCGCGATGCGGATGCGGTTGCCGTCGGCGAGATGCGCTTCACCGACCCACGCGCTGCCGAGGCCGGCGCGCAGCCGCCGCAAGAGGTCTGTGCCAAACGCGGCCCCCGGGGGCAGATCGACGTGGAACGGCGCGGCGGGAAACCTGTCCAGCGCAGCCGCGCCCGGCACGACGTGTACGCGGCGGTCCGCCCCGAGGTGCGCCGGCAGCGTCCGGGCGCCCGCGTCATCTGCGCCGGGATCGATCAGCACGGCCACGTCGCCGTCGCTCCCGGCGAGCACCCGTTCGGCGGTGGCGACGGCCCGGGACAGGTCGGCGTGACCGGCATCGATCCGCACGACCGTGCGCGGCACGGCGTCCAGGGCGCCGCCGTCGGCGCGGAAATCCGGGTGCGCGATCAGCCGCGCGCCGAGCGTCCGCTGCGCGGCCACGGCGCGGCGCTTGGCCGGCTCCCGGTTGGGCGCGAAGCGGCCCTGGTGCCAGGCCATGGCGGCGCGCTCGGGCACCAGCACGGCGGCGCGGGTCTCGGCCCGGTAGCCGAACTCGGTGTCCTCCCAGCCGTAGCGGTCGAACGCCTCGTCGAATCCCCCGAGCTCGCCGAAAAATGTCCGGCGCACGCCCAGGTTGTTGCCGACCACCGCCCGGAACAGGTCGTCGCGGGGTGCGGTCAGGTCGCCGGTGCGCGCCATGTGCCGTTCCGTCCAGGGGCCATCGAAGGGCCGCTCCGCGAACAGCCCGGCGACGTCGGCGGCCGCCCGCACCGCGGCCGGATCGACACCGGCCGCGGACACGTAGCGGCAGAAACCGAGCGTGACCGCGTCCGCGACCGTGTGGTGCCAGCGGGCGTGGGCTGCGATGAGGTCCTCCGCGGCGACCAGGTCCGCGTCGAGGAAGACGACGATGTCGTGACGCGCGGCGCGCACACCGCGGTTGCGCGCCCGGGCGAGCCCGAACCCGCGGCGCCGCTGGCGCACGATGCGCAGCTCCAGGGGCGAGTCGGCCGCCGGTTCGAGGGGCGGCTCGGAGCCGTCGTCGACGACCACCACCTCGAACAGCGCGCGCGGGTAGGTCTGCCGTTCCAGCGCCGCCAGCGCGACCGCGAGTTCGCCGCGGCCCTGGTAGCAGGGCACGATCACCGAGACACCGAGGCGCGGGGCGAACGCCGCCGCGGCCGGCACGTCGATGGCGCGCCAGTCGTTACCGCGCACCCGCGCCGGCGGCGGCTCCGCGCGCGCCGTCCGCGCCGTCTGCAGGAAGGCGCCGTTCACCGCCGCCCCCGCATGTAGTTGAGCGGCCGCGTCGGGTCGAGATTCGGGGCCACCTCGCGGGCCGAGCGCGCATACCGCTCGGCGAGCTCCGCGTACTCGGGCTCGGTCCGGGCCACCTCCCGGTAGAGATGGGCGAGCGCGTGGTGGAGCTGCCAGTTGTGCGGTTCCGCGGCGAGCGCTTTCGGCGCCGCGCGTTCGCACCACGCGAGCAGGCGGAACGCCTCGTCGCGATGGCGGCTGCGCAGCACCGACCAGTTCGGTGCGACGTTCTCGAACAGCAGGATGCGGTTGTGCGTCGCCAGCGGCTCGAAGGCGTCGATCGACGTCTGGAGTTCCTCCATGAAACGGCCCGTGGGCCCGGTCTCGGCGCGATACAGCGCGGCCGCCCCGGCAAGGATGCCGGCGTTCGCGGCGAGCGACCCCGCGCTCAGCGTCACGGCCGCGGCGCCGGCCGCCAGGCGCCCGAGGGCGGCGCCGCGGGCCGTTCCGGCCGTTGGGCCGGCTGTCCCGGCCCCCGGCACGCGCGTACGCAGTGCGGCCTCGTGCCGGGCGAGGAAGGCGACGAGCAACATGTGGACGAGCCACGCCGAGCTGAAGTAGAAAAGGGTCTGGCTCTGCACGAACCAGCCGGCCAGGACGCCGCCGACGCAGGCCACCAGCAGCCGTTCCGCGCCCACCGCGCGGCGGGCGGCCCGGACGACCACCACGGCCGTCCAGCCCCATAGCGCGAGATAGGCCAGGAGCCCCGCCGCGCCCTTGGTCGCGGCCTCCTCGATCGTCGTGTTGTGGGCGTGGTCATTGCCCTCGTTCACGGTGCCCTTGCTCGGCAGGTAGCGGGCGTAATCCGCCGCGGCGTGGCGGCCGGAGGCGGCCAGGTAGTTGGCCGGGCCCCAGCCGAGCAACGGCCGATCCCGGAACGCCGAAACCCCCGCGCGCCAGTTGTAGAACCGCGAGCCCATCGAAAGCTTGAGGTCGTGCGGGCTCGTCAGCCGGTCGAGCACCCGCACGCCGAACACCCCCGCGGCGCCCGGCTCGGCGGCTGTCGCGCGCCACGCGAGGACGCCGCCGAGCGTGACCGGGACCGCCGCCAGGACCGCGATGGCGGCGAGCCCCGCGAACCGCGCCCGCCGGGTCTCGGCACAGACGAGCAGCAGGAGCACGGTGGCGGCGCCGCCGGCGATCAGGCCGACGGTCCCGCCCATCGATCCCGACACGCCGAGCGCCGCCAGCGACGCGCCGAGCACCAGCCCCGCGCCCAGCCGCGGCGCATGGCGCCAGACCGATGCACGGGGCGCGGCCGGCACCGCCGAGCGGCGCCGGCGACGCCGCTCGGCGCGGGGCATCGGCGGCGGCTCGGGCTGCGTCGCCCGACGCGCGAACGAGGCCGCGAGGCATCCGGCCGCGAGCAGCGCCGTGGCCTGCATGCAGGCGCCGAGGTAAGCCGGATTGCCGAGGGTGCCGTACGCCTGCTCGCCGGGGCGCAGCGCGCGCAGCGGCAGGAGCCCCGGCGCCAGCGCCTGGGCGAGCGCGGCCACAGCGGCCGCGAGGCCCACGGCGAGCCCGATGCCGAGCACCCAGGCCCAGTCGCGCCGGGTGCGGAACATCGAGGCCGCCAGCACCGCGAACGCCGCCCAGTGCGCGAGATCCAGGAGGCCCTCCATGCGGCCGTAGTTGGACCAGAAACTGCGCAGCGGGCTGACCCCGAACGCGGTGGCGACAGCAGCCACCAGCAGTCCCGCGCCCACCAGGACCAGCAGCGTCGATGGCGGCGGTCGCCACGCCGGCCGGGCGAGCGCGAGCACCGCCCACGCGGCGAACGCGAGCGCGATCAACACGCGCGAGTAGAGCGCCTTGCCCGTCACGAACGGGTAGATGACGTCGACGCCGACAACCAGCGGCGTCGCCAGCACCAGCACGAGCAGCACCCGCACCGCGCCGACGAGGGGTCGCTCCGGGAAGCCCCAGCGCCAGACCGGCAGCGTCCGCGCCGGCAGCGTCCGCGCCGTCATCGGCGCTGCTCCGCGCCGGCCGGCGGCGCCGGGCTCCGCAGCAGGAAGCCGGCGCCCCAGGCGAGGTGCATGACGGCCACAGGCCCCGCCATCGCGAGCGCGCCGGCGCGGCGCAGTCGCAACGCGGTCGTCAGCGACTGCGCCGCGAGTGCCATCAGCCACACCCCGGGCAGCACCGCGGCGCCGGCGAGCAGGCGTGACCCGAGATCCGGGTCGCCCGGCCACGACAGGGTTCCGGCGAGGGCCCCCGCGGCCGACGCCGCGAGACCGAGCACCAGCATCGGCGCCGCGAGCTGCCGGAGCTTGAGCGAGCGTGGGTGGCGGGCCAGCACCACCCGCTTCCAGCGCCCGTAGTCGAAGTACTGCCGCGCCAGGGCGCGCACGCCGCCGCGCGGCCGATACGCGACGGCGAGGGCCGGATCGAACCATACCGTGCCGCCGGCGCGGCGCAGGCGCCAGTTGACGTCGTAGTCCTCGTTGCGCGCGAGCGAGGCGTCGAAGCCGCCGACGGACGCGAGCGCATCGCGCCGGAACACTCCGAGGGGCACGGTGTCCACCGGGCCGGCGGGCCCGCCCCGGCGGTAGCGCGGGCCGCCGCTGCCGAACCAGCTCGCCATCGCCAGCGCCGTCGCGCGCTCGAACGGCGTGCGCCCCGCCGGGATGAGCCGTCCGCCGACGTTGGCGGCGCCGGTGCGGCGTAGCGTGTCCGCCGCGCGCCGCACGTAGTCCGTGGGCAGCGTGCAGCGTGCGTCACAGCGCAGGGCGATCGGGTACATGGATGCCGCCAGCGCCACGTTCATGCCGGCCGCCGCCGAGCGGCCCGGGTTCGCGACAATGCGCACCCCCGGCAGGGCGGCGCGGGCCGCCGCGGCGGTCGCCGGCGTCGCCGAGCCGTCCGCCACGATCACCTCCATCGGCCCCGCGTAGTCCTGGGCGGCGAGCGCGTGCAGGGCCTCGGGCAGCGCGGCGGCCGCGTCGCGCGCCGGCACCAGCACCGAGACGCCGGGCAACGGCCGCAGCTCGCTGGCGGCGGGTAGCGCCGGCAGACCAACGGCATCCGGCGCCGCGGCGCGCGGTTCCGTTGACGCCCTCAGCACGGCGGACACGCTACGTCCCCGATGCCGGCGAGGTCCGGCCGCCAGCCCGCGTAGACCCGGTCCGCGCCCTTGCGGAACGCCGCCTCGTCGGCGTCCCAGGCGTGGCCGCGGCCGTGCCGCACGAGCACGAACCCGGAGCCGTGGGTCCGGTACACCGCCCCGCCGGCAGCGACCACGTCCGCCGCGAGCGCCTGGTCGACGCCCCGCGGCAGCGCCCGCCAGCCGCCGACCCGAGCGAGATCGTCGCGCGAAATCAGCAGCCCGCCGCCGGCGATGTCAGAGCTGTAGCGCTCGGCGCGCCAGCGGCCGCGCCGCAGCGTGACGTCGGCGCCGGCGAGGTAGACGAACTCCGCCCCCTTGCCGACCAGCGCCGCGCCCGAGTAGGCGTGGGCCAGCACGAGATCCAGGAGGTGGTCGGGACCGTAGCAGTCGTCGTCGTCCATCTTCGCGAGCAGTGCTCCGGAAGCCGCCGCGGCGGCCGCGTCCAGCACGGCGCCGAGGGGAGGTTCGGCAGCCATCCTTACGACGCGCATCGTCAAACTCCGCCGCGGCGGTTCCGGAACCTCCGAGAAGCCATCCCCGTGCAGCGCCAGCACGAGCTCGACATGCATGTACCGCTGTGCGGCCACGGCGCGCAGCGCGTGTGCGAGCCGCTCGGGGCGGCGCGTGGCGAGCAGCACCGACACCGTCGGCCAGGGCGCCAGGATGTGGTTCCCGAGCGCCCGCCGACGCATGCGGATGCTCTGCGCCTCGCGACCGTCGATGCCGTCCGGGACACCGGCGCGCATCAGGCCGTACAGCTCGGCCCCGAGGCCGATGGCCAGGATCGGATCGTCGTCCAGCACATGTACCGGCACGCCGCGCGCCGCGAGCCGCGCGAGCCGTGTCGCGCGCGCCGCCGGACCCGGGTGGAACTCCGCGACGTCCTCGACGTGGTGGGCGTGGCCGAGCGGGACCCATTCGTCACAGCCGACGACCCGGCTGGCGAGCGCTCCCGCGGGCAGCCGGTAGAGCGGCCCGAGGGCCAGCACCCGGCGGTCGACGTTCGCCGTCCAGCCGACGGGGTTGTCGACCCGCACGTCGAGCGGCTCGTCGTCCGCGGTGGGCCGCGCCGGGGCCGGCGCCCTGTGCGGCGCGGCCGCCGGCACGCCGCCGCCCACACCGCCGCCGGCCGCCCACCGCACCCGGCCGCCGAGCCAGTGCAGGTAGCGCGCGGCCGTCCTCGGGCCACGCACGTGGACGGCCTCCTCGCGCGCCTGGGCGGCCCCGGCGCGCGCAACGTCCGCGGCGGCGCACAACACGGCGGCGCCGCGGGCGTGCGTCCGGCGTCCGAGCCCGGCCAGCCGGGCGCCGGAACTGCCCAGGCGGCGCGGGTCCAGACCCAGCCTGGCGCTGCGGCGCAGCAGTGCCGCCCAGCACCGTCGTTCCTCGCCCCGTCCCGGACGCCAGCCCGGCGCGCCGCCGCCGCCGCCGCGAGCGCCCGCCAGCGCGCCTCGAGATCCGCGTGCAACGCCGGGAGCCGCGAGTCGTCGCGCAACATGGGGGCACGGCGCATGGCTTCGCGCTTGCGGGGGTCCGCGTCCAGTTCCAGCACCCGTTCCGCCGCGTCCTCGAAGGAGTCGAAGGCGTGGCAGTTCACGAACGTGTCCCGGTTGTAGTACTCCTCCACCTGCGGGCAGCCCCAGTAGACCGGGATGCTGCCGGCCAGCATCGGGTGCAGGATCTTCTCGCTGAGGTAGTGGTCCGCGGAGACGTTCTCGAAGGCGATCGTGAACCGGTAGGAAGAGATGTAGTCGAGCTTCGCGAGCGCGCCGGCGTCGCTGCCCCGCTCGTTCGACGGCAGCGGGAAGATGTTGGTGAGCACGGCGCCGGGACAGTCGACCCGGCCGTGCCGCATGAGCAGCCGCGCGAAGCGCTCGCGCACGGCGGTGTCGCCCGTCGCCCCGTTGCTGTAGACGAAATTGCAGAAGCGCGTCTTCGGCCGCGCCCACAGCCCGTCCGGGGCCAGCGCCGCGCGCGCGCCGATGTGCGCCGCGAGGTGCGGCGACCGCCAGTAGCGTTCGTGGCGGGTGTTCCGGCCGCCGGTCGGCGCGAACGAGAACACCGCGTCCAGATCGCCGAGATTCGCCGCCGGGTCGGCCGCGGTCTCGCCGTAGTGGGCCACGAGCAGGGGGCGCCAGCCGAAACGCCGCCGGGCGCGCACGATCTGGCGCTGCACGGCGGCCGGCGAGCGGCGTCCCGTCGCGATCGCGACCACATCCGGGTCGCGCGCGTCCTCGACGAACACCGTGCCCGGCGGCAGGAAGCCGCCGTCGAGCACGGCGCCGGGAAATGCGTACACGCGCAGTTCGCGGGCCGGCGCCGCTGCCTTCCTCATGCCGCCCCACCGTGCTCGAGGAACCACCGGTGGGTGTCCTCGAGCCCTTCGCGCAGGCCGATGCGCGGGCGCCAGCCGAGCTGGCGCAGGCGCGAGACGTCGAGCAGCTTGCGCGGCGTCCCGTCCGGCTTCGACGGATCGAAGGTGAGCGTTCCGGCGTAGCCGGTGACGTCGCGGACGTGGCCGGCGAGCTCCGCCACCGTGACGTCCGCGCCGACGCCGATGTTGATCGGGTCCTCCTGCGCGTAGCGCTCGAGCACCCGCACGGCGGCGGCGGCGAGGTCGTCGACGTGCAGGAACTCGCGCCGCGGGCGGCCCGTGCCCCACACCGCGAACGACGGCCGGCCGGCGCGCTGCGCCTCGTGCATGCGCCGCATGAGCCCCGGGATCACGTGCCCGCCCTCGGCGTCGAAGTTGTCGCCGGGACCGTAGAGGTTGCACGGCAGCGCCGAGACGAAGTCGCAGCCGTACTGCCGCCGGTACGCCTGGCACAGCTTGACGCCGGCGATTTTCGCCACCGCGTACCACTGGTTGGTCGGCTCGAGCGGTCCCGACAGGAGCGCCGACTCGACGATCGGCTGCGGCGCCTCCCGGGGATAGATGCAGCTCGAGCCGAGGAACAGCAGGCGGCCGACGCCGGCGCGGCGCGCGGCCTCGATCACCGCGGACGCGATCGCCAGGTTGTCGTACAGGAACTCCGCCGGGCGCGCGTCGTTGGCGAGGATCCCGCCGACCCGCGCCGCCGCCAGCAGCACGGCGTCCGGGCGCGCGTCGGCGAGCCACGCCTCGGTCTCGGCCTGGCGGCGCAGGTCCACGCCGGGCCAGGGGGCGGTCAGCACCGTCGCCCCGGCACGCACGAGCGCGCGCACGAGGGCGGCGCCCACCATGCCGTGGTGGCCGGCGACGAACACGCTCCGGCCGCGAACCTGGAATACGCGGCTAGCCATGCCGGCCGCCCCCCTCGCGCAGCGCCCGCGGAACGGCTGTGCGCCGATGCCGCCGCAGGGGCCACGACGGGGTCTCGGCCGCCGCCGCACCCAGCGCGCGCAGCCGCAACGCCGCCGGCAGTCCCGGCCGCACCGCGAAGCGCAGCAGCGCCGGGGGGTTGTTCATGCCGCGCAGCGCGAACGCCGGATACGCCGAGTCCGGGAACGCCGCCGGGTCCGGCGGCCGCCACGGCAGGCGGTGCAGGGCGATGCCGCGCTGCTTGCACAGCAGGCTGAACGCGCTCGTGTCGTGCCGGTGCGCGCGGAAGCCCGGGTACTCCGGCGCCCCGCAGCGGCTCGGGGCGTCGCCGACGATGCGCTCGTCCTCGAGCGCCCGCCGCCACGCGGCGACGAACTCGAAGCTCTCCGCGCAGCGCCGCCAGGCGGAGATTCCGGCCAGCGCCTGGCGTGTGTCCGCGTAGCGCGGCGCGTCGCAGCCGAGCAGCACGAAGGCGTCGCGCTTCGTCCATTCCCGTTCCACGGCGGAGCCGGCGAACGCCAGCAACGGCCCGCCGCCGCGCCGCAGGAGTGCCGCGACGGTCTGCACCGGGCCGGTGAAGAACACCCCGGCGTCCGCGTAGAACAGGCAGTCGTCCGCATCGAGCGTGCGCAGCGCCCGTTCGATCACGTACGGCTTCCAGAGCCAGTATCCGCCGCCCCGCGGCACCGCCAGGAGCGCCGCGTGACGCCGCCGGAAGTCCGCGTCGAGGTCCGTGGGCCCGCGCTCCAGCACGCAGCCGAATCCCGCGAAGCGCAATGCCGTCTCGCTCGACAGCCGCCGGTAGCGCGCGAACTCCGGCGTCGCGTAGTTGACGAGCACGTTCACCGCGGCGCCGTCCCGGGAGCGCCGCCGCAGCCCAGCAGCGCCAGGTCCGCGTGCACCATCTCGGCCACCAGCTCGCGGAAGGTCGTGCGCGGCTGCCAGCCGAGCACACGGCGCGCCTTCGACGCATCGCCGACCAGCGCGTCCACCTCCGTCGGGCGGAAGTAGCCCGGATCGACCGCGATGCGCACCGCCCCGGTGCGCACGTCGCGCCCGCGCTCCGCCTCGCCCGCACCCTCCCAGGCGATCGCAACGCCGGCTTCCGCGAACGCCAGCTCGGCGAACTCCCGCACCGTGTGCGCCGCGCCGGTCGCCAGCACGTAATCCCCCGGCTCCTCGTGCGTGGCGATGCGCCACATGCCCTCGACGTGGTCGCGCGCGTGGCCCCAGTCGCGCCGCGCGTCGAGGTTGCCGAGATACAGCCGCTCCGCCCGGCCGAGCGCGATGGCGGCCGCTGCGCGGGTGATCTTGCGCGTCACGAACGTCTCGCCGCGCAGCGGGCTCTCGTGGTTGAACAGGATGCCGTTGGAGGCGTGCATCGCGTACGCCTCGCGGTAGTTGACGGTCATCCAGTAGGCGTAGAGCTTGGCCGCCGCGTAGGGGCTGCGCGGCGCGAACGGCGTCGCCTCGTCCTGCGGGCACGCGTTGGCGTTGCCGTAGAGCTCCGAGGTCGACGCCTGGTAGAAGCGCACCGAACGCTCGGCCTTGAGGATGCGCAGCGCCTCGAGCAGGCGCAGCGTCCCCAGCCCGTTGATGTCCGCGGTGTACTCCGGCAGGTCGAAGCTCACCTGCACGTGGCTCGCAGCACCCAGGTTGTAGATCTCGTCCGGCGCCGTCTGCGCCACCAGCCGGATGAGGTTCGCGCCGTCGGCGAGGTCCCCGTAGTGCAGGAAGAAGCGCCCGTCCGGCTCGTGCGGGTCGCGGTACAGGTGGTCGACGCGGGCGGTGTTGAACGACGAGGAGCGCCGCTTGACGCCGTGCACGACGTAGCCCTTGCCGAGCAGCAGCTCGGCGAGATACGCGCCGTCCTGGCCCGTCACGCCGGTGATCAGGGCCACCCGCGCGCTCACGCTCCGCCCCGCACGGTCGCGCCCGCGGCGGCGGACCGCCGGCGCACGGTCCTTGCCACACCCCACAACCGCTCGCCCCCGATCCGCCGCACGCACCGCAGCGCCGCCTGCCGGCTCCGGCGCAGCGTCCGCACCGTCAGCCACACCGGGAGGGGCACCAGCGCGGCGTCCGCCGGCTCCGGCGCGAGCCCGGGGAAGGTCTCGACGCGTACGGCGGCACGGCGCATGACTTCCTTCTCCACCTCGTAGAGCAGGTAGTTGTCGGGACACGCCGTCCGCGGCGGCACGAGCGCTGCGAGCGCCGGGAAATCCTGGTGGCGCGCCACCGTGAAGCGGCGCCCCGCGGCGCGCTCGAAGGCGCGCCAGTACCGGGCGCCACGTTCGTCTGACAGCACGTACACCGTGCCCCCCGCCGGCACGCCGAGGCGCTCGAGGCGCCGGGCGATGCGCGCCGGCCGGGTCAGCCACCGGAGCGGCCCGTAGCGGCGGTCGCCGCGGCGCACGTGCACCGCCGCAAAACGCCCGTCCACGCCGAGTGCCGCGATCACGGGCGCGGCCAGGGCGCGCACGCGCGCGGAGGGGACAAGGCGCAGTTCCGGCGGCGGCCACCCGCTTGGCGGTACGTCCCGGGCGTGCACGTCCGCGCGCACGCGCCGCTCGACCACCGGGCAGTGCCGCGCCGCCGTGGGCAGCCGCTCGCCGGGTTCGAGCACGAACGGAGTCGGCGCTGCGGACGGTGGCGCGCCCGCCAGCGGCAGAGGAAGTTCGGCTCCGTGGGCCGCCACCAGGCGGCTCGCCGCCAGATCGAAGTAGGTGTCCCAGCGCCACGTTCGGGCGATCCCGAAGTTGTGTGCCGCCGAGAGCCGCAGCGGCGGCAGCACGGCGAATCGCCCGAGCGCGTCGGCCTCGCGCAGCAGGCAGGCCAGGTTGCCCAGCTGGTGGTTCATGCCGGGCGCGGTCGCAGCCCCGTCCCGGTAGCGGAGGTAGTACGGCCCCTCCGGGCGCCGTGTCGGCGGCCGTGCCGGGGCGTCGTCGGATGGGTGTCCCCGGCGCGCGCCGCCCGGTGCGTGTCGCCGGCACGACCGGCGCGGAGAGAACACGGCCTCCGCCAGCACGCGCAGCAGGCACGCCGCGCACAGCCTGACGTCCAGCCACGGCCGCATGGCGTCGATGTAGAGCAGGTCGTAGCGCAGCTTCTGCCGTGGCGTCGCGGCCGCCCCGCGGCGCGCCTGGGCGAGCCCGGCGATGCCGGGGCGGACCGCGAGGCGCCGCGCGAAGCCGGGTGCGGCGCGCTCGCAACGCGGCGCGATTTCCGGGCGCTCAGGCCGCGGACCCACCAGGCTCATCTCGCCGCGCAGCACGTTCAGCGCCTGCGGCAGCTCGTCGAGGCGCAGGCGCCGCAGCACGTGGCCCACCGGTGTCGCGCGCCGGTCCGGATGCGCCGCCCACACGGGGCCGGTGACATCTTCCGAATCCACCGGCATGGTGCGGAACTTCACCAGTTCGAAGAGGCGGCCGCCCAAGCCCAGGCGGCGCTGGCGATAGAGCACCGGCCCGCCGTCGCCGAGCTTCACCGCCAACGGCACGGCGACCGCGAGCACGAGCCAGAGCGGCGCGAGGAGCACCCCCGCGACACACAGCGCCGCCAGGTCGAACGGGCGCTTGTACGCCGTACCAGGCGTTCGGTCGGCGCCCGTCGGGGACGGGCTTGTCCCGTCCCGTTTGCAGGGATGTGCGTGGCCGAAGGACGGGCGACCACAAGGGTCGCCCCTACAAGATCCTGTCCCGAATTCACGCACGGCGTTGGGTCCGGCTGTAGGGGACGGGCTTGTCCCGTCCCGTTTGCAGGGACGTGCGTGGCCGAAGGACGGGCGACCGCAAGGGTCGCCCCTACAAGATCCTGTCTCGAATTCACGCACGGCGTTGGGTCCGGCTTGTAGGGGACGGGCTTGTCCCGTCCCGTTTGCTGGGACGTGCGTGGCCGAAGGACGGGCGACCGCAAGGGTCGCCCCTACAGACCCGTGAGAAATGCGGGTTAGCGTGCATCCACCCAGGCGCGCTCGGGCCACGCGATCGTCGTGCCGTCCGGCAGCGGGTTGTCGGCCACCCACACCCAGCGCAGCTTGGTCAGCCGGCCGAGGCCGTCCAGCGTCGCCAGCCGGTTGCCTGAAAGGCGCAGCCACACCAGCCGCCCGACGTCGCCGAGCGGCGCGGCGTCCGCCACCGCGTTGCCGCCGAGGTCCAGGCGGGTCAGCGCATGGAGGTCAGCGAGCGCCGTCACGTCCGTGACGCGGTTGCCGGAGAGGCCCAGGTACTCCAGGTTCGGCAGCGCGCCGAGCGGCGACAGGTCGACGACCGCGTTGTCCGACAGCTCCAGCACGCGCAGCCGCGGCAGACCGGCCAGCGCCGCCACGTCCGTGACGCGGTTGCCGGAGAGGTCCAGCACGCGCAGTTCGGCCAGACCCGACAGCGGCCACAGGTCCGCCACCGCGTTGCCCGACAGGTCCAGGCGCTCGAGGTCCGCCAGCAGCGCCAGCGGACCCGCGTCCGTCACCGCGTTGCCGGCCAGGTTCACGCGCCGCAACTCCGGCACCGCGCCCAGGCCCGACAGGTCCGCCACCGCGCGCCGCGGCGCGGCGAGCGTCGCCGCGACAGGACCCGGCGCATCGCGCAGCGCATCCGCCAGCGCCGCTTCCAGACCCGGTGCGCCTTCCAGTTTGGGCGCGGCGTCCACCGCGGAAAGCCCGGGTACGTCCGGGGTGAGCGCGTCCGGCGCATCGTCCGCGAGTTCACCGGGCACCGCCAGGAGTTTCGCGCCAGCGAAACTTTGAACGCGACCGCGAGGTCGCGCCAGCGCCAGCGTCTCGAACGGCGCCACGGGGGACCCGTCCCGGCCGCCGAGCGGCGCCGCCGCCGACGGCACGTACGCCAGCCGCACCGCGCCCGTCGCCGGCTCGGCCAGTTCCAGCAGCAGCGTGCGGCCCGCCGTCCAGGCGCCCGCCACCGCCAGCCGGCGGCCGTCCGCGAGCACCGCGAAGTCGGCAGCCGCAAGCGCGGCGAGACGCCGACGCGGGTGCAGGTTCCGTAGCGCGCCCCGACGGGCGCCCGGTCCGCGCGCTGCACGCGGGTGTGCCGCGCGTGCGACCGTCTCCATTTGGTTCAAACATCCCCCTTTGACGGTCGCCGCCAGCGCCTGCCGCCCACGGGATTCCCGCCCGTGGCGCCGGCAGACGCGTTGTTAACTTGCTCGCGATAACTGTAATTATCGGGAGCTTCGCGGTCAATACGCCGTCGGAGCTCCGAGCGACGTCTGAGCGGGCCCTCCGGGGCGGTCCGGCCGCGTTCCCTGGTTGCCCGGCAACCTCTTGATCACCATTGTATCTTGCCGTTGGCCACGCGCCGCGGACGGCTCCTGCGTTGCCGTGCAGCGACCTCGCTCCAGCTAGTTCGCTCTCGACAACCGCACCGGGATCCGGTCGGTCGGCAACGGTTCGCGCTCAGTTGCGCTGCTGCAGACGCGCGAGTTGCGCCGCGCCGCTGCGCCGCGCGAGCACGCGCTCGCCGTAGCGGTTGACCATCGCGCTGGTCTTCCAGCGCCCCGCCTGCAGGATCGCCGGCAGGCCGATGCCGGAGGCGATCATGTCCTGTACCGCGCCGACCCGTGCGCTGTGCCCCGAGAGCGCCTGCGCCACGTCTTCCGGCAGGCCCGCGCGGCGCGCCATCGCCTTGTAGATGCGCGGCACCTGGCTCGCGTCGAGGCGCGTTCCGAGGGCGCCGTTCCTGCCCACCGAGCGGAACAGGCGGCCGGCCTCGATGCCGGCGCGGGCGCGCCACGCGCGCAGCAGCGCGACCGTGTCCGGGGCGAGGTACACCATCGCGCCGCGGCCTTCCGGGTCGGTCTTGCCGCGGCGCACGAGCAGTGCTCCGGAGCCGTCCAGCTCCTCCATCAGATCGTCGACTTCCAGCGCCGTGAGCTCCGAGCGCCGCAGCATGCCGTCGTACGCGACGGCCAGCAGGGCGCGGTTGCGGTCGTCGATCGGGCGCTTGCCGGCGGCGGCCAGCAGGCGCTGACGCAACGGCCAGGTGAGCCCGCGCGCCTGCGCCTGACGGCGGCCCCTGGTGCGGTGCATGCGCTTGAGGGCGCGCTGCACCGGGGCGCTGTTCGCGGTCTGCGCGTGCCCGAGGGCCCGGTGCGCGGCGGCGATGCTCGCGACGTAGCGGCGCACCGTCGCGGGCGCGCGGCGGCCGGCCATGGCGTCGACGAAAGCGGCGACGGTCGTGGCGTGGGCGGGCAGCGCCCGGAGGTCGCTGTCGGCGCACCAGGCGGCAAATACGCGCAGGTCAGACTTCAGCGCACGTTCGGTGTTGGCGCTGACGGTGCCGTGGCACGCTTCGGTCCAGCCGTCGAGCGCGGGCGGGCATGGGGTGGGCGCACCGGCGGGTGCGCGCGGGGATTTTTCGGAAACCATCCGGCGAACTCCTGGGCCGGATCCGGGAAGCCGTGGCCATGCTCTCGATAATTACAGTTATCGCGAGCAAGACGGGGGCATTCGAGGAGTGACCCATACTGCTTGAGATCGATCTGAAGCGCTTGTTTTTCCACGTCGTCCTCGACTCGGAAGGGCGCGCTCGCGCACGCCCCGGCGCATTCGGCCCGAGCCCGCAACCGGCTCGGTCCGACCCGGAGCGGGGGTGAGCCGATCGTAGACCGCCGGCGGTCGCCGCCGCAACCCACCCGCACCGGCCCGGCCGCTGCGCCCCCCTGGCTGCTGCCGCACCGCGTGACCGTGCCGGATCCCGTCGCCGGTTACGTGTATCGTGCCGACCTGGCCGCGCGGTGCATGCCCACGGAGCGCCGCGTCACCGTGCTGCAGGCGCCCGGCGGATTCGGCAAGACGACGCTGCTGGCCGCGTGCTGCCGCGCCCTCGCCGCACGCGGCGTGCCGACCGCCTGGCTGCTCCTCGGCGAGCAGGACGGGCCGGCTTCGCTGGATGCCTATCTCGCCTTCGCCCTGCAGCGCGCCGGACTCGACGTGACCGGGGCGCTGCCGGACGGCGCCACCGCGCAGGCCGCGTTCCAGCGCACGGCCCTGCTCCTGCGTGCGGTCGAGGCGTACGGCGCCCCCTGCGTGCTCGCCCTGGACGAAGTCGAACGCCTCGCCGACCCGACGTCGGCCGCCTTCGTCGGAACCCTCGTGGCGGCCGGTCCGCGCAACCTGCACCTGGCGCTGGCCGGCCGGGAGCTGCCGCCCGGCCTCGACATCGCCGCCGCGGTGTTCGACGCGCCGGCGGAGATCCTGCTCGCGGAGGACCTGCGCTTCTCGCTGGCCGAGATCGCCCGGTTCTTCGACCTGACGCTGTCGCGGCGGCGCCTCGCCGCGGTGGCCGAGGCGTCCGCCGGCTGGCCGATCGCCGTGCGCATGCACCGCAACCGGGGGCGTGACCCCGCGCCCGGCGAGCAGCGCTTCGCCCGGGACGTCATCGCCGGCTGGATCGAGTCGCGGCTGTGGTCCCAGCTGCCCGCCGACGACCGCGAGTTCCTGCTCGACGTGGGGCTCTTCGACCGGGTGGACGGGGAGCTGATCGACGAGGCGCTCGAGTGCCACGGGTCGCTCGGCCGCCTGCAGGAAATGGCCTGCCTCGTCGGCCTGCTCGAGCCGGTGCGTGCGCGGGGTGCGCGCATCTACCGTGTGCATCCGCTGCTCCGCGAGCACTGCGCCGCATACCGCCGGCGCGCGACCCCGGAGCGCTACCGCGCCGTGCAGCGCCGCATCGCCGCTGCGCTGGCGCGGCGCGGCGAGACGGTGTCCGCCATGCGGCACGCCGCGGCCGCGGACGACCCGGCGCTGGTTGGCCGGATCCTGATTGACGCCGGCGGACTGCGGCTCTGGCTGCAGCACGGCGTCGACCGCCTCGTCGCGGCCGACCGCCAGCTCACCGAGGACACCATCGCCACGCATCCGCGGCTGGCCTTGGTGCGCTGCGCCGCGCTGGCGCTGACCGGGCGACTCGCGGAGGCGCGGCGGCGGCTTGAGGACGTCGACCGTTGGGGACACCCACCCGGCCTCGGCGAGGCCCCGCCCGGCGGGGACACCCACCCCGCCCTGGCCGGGCGGGGACACCCACTCGGCGGGGTGGGTGTCCCCAACCTCGGCCCACTCGGCGGGGTGGGTGTCCCCAACCTCGGCCCGGGGGGCGCCCGGCCGGGACCCCCACCCGATGCGGCCCGGGGGCTCCCGGAAGACCCACCGCCGCCGCCCTCGGGCGACGGTCCGGTGGGGGATCCGGAGTTCCTGATCGAGCGCGACCTGGTCCTCGGCACCGTCGCCCTCTACGGTTGCGAGCCGCTCGAGTCCCCGCGCAGCCGCGCGGCGGTGGCCGCCCACACGCGCCTCGCGGACACCGAATCCGTCGAACCGGCCGTGCGCGCGCTGGCCGAGTACAGCCTGTGCCTGTTCCACAACCTGCGCGCCGAGTTCGGCGTCTCGCGCCAGTGGGCGCTGCGCGCCCGGCGTCGTGCCGGCGGGCGTTCGCGCTACCTCGTGATGCTGGTGGACCTGCAGCTCGGACAGGCCGCCATGGCGCAGGGCCGCGTGCGCGACGCCACCAACTGGTACCGGCGCGCGCGGCGGGTCGCCCGGGCCGCCTTCCTGCACGATCCCCGCCCGACGGTGTTCGCCGAGGTCCTGACCCGGGAACTGCACCTGGAACGCAACCGCATATCGGAGCGCGACCGCGCGCACCGCGTGCCACCGGAACTGTGCCGCTCCGGCACGCCGTTCGTTTCCTACGCGGCGGCCGCCGACGTCGCGGCCGAGACCGCGCTCGAGGAGCGGGGACCGG
Organism: Candidatus Azotimanducaceae bacterium; assembly: GCA_965206615.1. Taxonomy (GTDB): domain Bacteria; phylum Pseudomonadota; class Gammaproteobacteria; order Pseudomonadales; family Azotimanducaceae; genus VXNE01. Next base: position 2,684,219 of record CBDBKI010000005.1, on the reverse strand, counting down.
ATGCCGCGCTGGCGGCGCTCGAGGACATGTGGGCGCACGCGCGGAACGACCGCCTGCCGGCCCTCGCCCGTTTCCTGGGCGCGCTACGCGTCTCCTTCCTCGCCGACGCGCTGCGCCCCGCCGAGGCCGAGCGGGCCTGGCGCGGCGCCCGGCTGCCGCACGCGCCCGACGCCATCCTGGATCTACGCGGCCAGAGCTGGCGCGAGTGCGAGGCGCTCGGCTGCGCCCGCGTGCGCCTGCTCGTCGCCCGCGGCGACTTCGACGCGGCGCGGAACCTCTGTCGCCGGCTCACCGATGTCGCCGCCCGCAACGGCCTCACGCGCACCGCGATGCGCGGCCTGGCGCTCGCCGTCGCGCTCGAGGAGCGGGCCGGGCGCCGGGCGGCGGCGATCGAGCGGCTCGATGCGTTCCTGGGGCTTTTCGAGGCCACCGACTATGCGCGCCCGCTGGTTCGCGAACGGGGGCCGGTGCTGCCGGTGCTGGAGGACTTCGTCCGCCGCCATCGGGGCGACCCTGGCACGGCAACCGACCGCGGCGATCGGCCACGCGCAGAGTCCGACGGCACGCCACGCGCCGGCGCCGCCACCGCGCTGCTGCCGGCGTTGCGCAGCGGGCAGGCGGCCGTGCTGCCGGCGCCGCCGCAGCTCAGCGCCCGACAGTCCGACGTGCTGGCGCGGCTCGAGACCCACAGCGACCGCGAGATCGCTGCAGCGCTTGGGCTGACCCGCGACGGCGTGCGCTACCACGTGACGCATCTGTTCGCGGCCTTGCGGGTACGGGATCGGCGCGATGCGGTTCGGCGCGGGCGGGCGCTGGGGTTGGTGGGTTAGGGGTAAGGCCGGCGGGCCGCCGCTCCAAAGCGTCGATGTCGTACAGGAACGCAAGCCAATGTCCATTTCCGCGCCCTTCCCCGGGCAACTATGTTGCGCCCCGTTCGCAAGTCCCCGGAGTGCACAACCGTGCCGGAACGCCGCCGACAACCGTCACACGACGCGGCCTGGAAGCAGTTCTTCGCCGTGTCGGTGGTGGTGGAGCACCTGCTGCGCGGCTTCTTCCCGGAGGTCGCCGCGCTGGTCGACTTCGCCACCCTGCGGGACCTCTCCGGCGAGTGGGTTCAGGACGGCACGCGGCGCCGCGGCGACTCTGTGTGGTGGATGCGCTACCGCGACGGCACCGACCGGTCGCTGATGGTGTTCCTCGAGTTCCAGTCCACCGTGGATGCCGGCATGGCCAGGCGCGTGCTGCGCAACGTCGGCATGGCCTACGAGCGCGTCCGTCGGAACGGCGCGCTCGACGGCGACGGCCGGCTGCGACCGCTCTGCGTCGTCGTCCACGCGGGCAGCCGGCGCTGGACCGCGCCCGGCGCCGCGGTGCGCGTGGAGGTCTCCGACACCGGCGAGGTGCGATCCCCGATGTCGCAGCCCTACGCCGCGCTTGACGCACGCCGGCACGCCGGTGAACATCGGCCGACGCGCAACCTGGTCTCGACGCTGTTCGAACTCAACCGCATCCGGGCCGTCGACGACGTGGTGGCGCCGCTGGCCGAACTGGGCGGGTGGCTGCCCGGGTCGGGGATCCGCGCCGGGCCGGTCCGGGCGGCGTATGCGGAGTGGCTGGCGACGACCATGCCGACGCTGTTCCCCGGCACGAGCGCCGGCGAACTGGTTGGACGACTGACCCGGACGGGAACCGAGGAGGAGACCATGGCGGTCACGGTATTGGAGGAGCGGCTGCAGCGGCAGCTGCGGCGAGTGCGCCGGGACGGCGAAGCGCTCGGCATGGAACGCGGTATGGAGGTCGGGGCGGCGCGCGTCTCGCGGGATTGCGGGATCTGCTGCGCGGCCAGGCGGCGCGGAAGTTCGGCGCCGACACGGGCGCCCGCGTCGCGGGTCTGCTGGTCGGGATCGGCGACATGGTCGAGCTGCAGCGGGTCGGCGGCTGGATCGTGGACTGCGAAACCGGCGCGGAACTGATCGCACACTTCGGCAACGACGCGGAGCGCGACTAGCTTTCGCGGTGCGGGAGTCTCCCGCTCTCGTGACGTTCCCCGCGCCGCCGGATGCGGACCAGGACGTCCGCGCACCCCGTTGTTGGACGACTGACCTTGGCGGGAACCGAGGAGGAGACCATGGCGTTCACGGTGTTGGAGGAGCGGCTGCGGCGGAAGCTGCGGCGGGCTCGTCGGGAAGCCGAAGCGCTGGGCATGGAACGTGGCATGGAACGCGGCATGGAGCTCGGCTTGGAACGCGGCTCGGAGCTAGCCCTCGCCGCCCCGCGGGATCTGCTGCGGCGCCAGGTGGCGCGGAAGTTCGGCGCCGACACGGGCGCCCGCGTCGCGGGTCTGCTGGCCGGGATCGGCGACATGGGCGAGCTGCATCGCGTCGCCGGCGAACTGGATCGTGGACTGCGAGACCGGCGCGGAACTGATCGCACACTTCGGCAACGACGCGGCGCGCGACTAGCCATCGCGGTGCGGGGCCTGCTGGCGCTCGAGGGGGTGGGTGTCCCGTCTGACGCCCGTGTCCCATCTGGCGCCCCGCTGACCCGGACAGGAAACGAGGAGGAGACCATGGCGTTCACGGTGTTGGAGGAGCGGCTGCAGCGGCAGCTGCGGCGGGTTCGCCGGGACGGCGAAGCGCTCGGCATGGAACGCGGTATGGCCGGCTCGCGGGATCTGCTGCGGCGCCCGGCGGCGCGGAAGTTCGGCGCCGACACGGGCGCCCGCGTCGCGGGTCTGCTGGCCGGGATCGGCGACATGGGCGAGCTCCAGCGCGCCGGCGACTGGATCGTGGCCTGCGAGACCGGCGCGGAACTGATCGCACACTTCGGCAACGACGCGGAGCGCGAGTAGCCATCGCGGTGCGGGGCCGACGGCCCTCGAGGGGGCCGTTGGGGACACCCACCCCGCCCTGGCCCGGCTGGGACATCCACTCGGCCGGGTGGGTGTCCCAGGCGACCCACCAGGCGACCCCACTCGGCCGGGTGGGTGTCCCAGGCGACCCCACCAGGCGACCCCACTCGGCCGGGTGGGTGTCCCAGGCGACCCCAGGCGACCCACTCGGCCGGGTGGGTGTCCCAGGCGACCCCAGGCGACCCCATCCTGGACCTGCGCGGCCAGAGCTGGCCCGAATGCGAGGCGCTCGCCTGCGCCCACGTGCGCCTGCTCGTCGCCCGCGCCGCCACCGCGCTGCTGCCGGCGTTGCGCGGGCTCGGCCGGGGACACCCCCTCCGCAGGACGAGCCGTATTGCGCCGACTACCCCGGTTTGACCACGACGATCGCGGCGACGGCCGGTACAAACCCTCCCGATTCCCTGCTGCACGAGACCGCCCGATGCCGTCCCAGCCCAGACCCACCGCACCGCGCGCGCCGCCGGCGGCGCTCTCGGCCGTACGGGACCAGCGCGCCGACGGACTCGCGCTCGAGGTTGCGCCCCCTGCCGGAGACCCCGGGAGCAAGGCCCCGGGCGTGCGCACGATCCGCGCGCCGGCGGACCGGGCCGCCCTCGTCCAGCAGGGCCTGCGCGCCGCGCTCGGGGCGTGCAGCGACAACACCCGGCGCGCCCTGCGCTCGGACATCGGCCTCTTCAACACCTGGTGCGGCGCGCGCGGCCTCCCGGCACTGCCCGCCCAGGCTGCCACGGTGGCCGCGTTCGTCGATCACATGGCGCCCTCGCGGGCGCCGGCGACGGTACGCCGCTACCTGGCGAGCGTCGCCGCGGTGGACGCCGCCCTCGGCGGCGATCGGTCGGCGTTCCAAAGCCCGGCGGTACGGGCCGCCCTGCATCGCATGCACCGCGCGAAGGGCCGCCGCCAGGTGCAGGTGGTCGGGCTCACGTGGACACTCCGCCAGCGCCTCCTCGCGGTGTCCGGCGACCGCCTGATCGACGTGCGCAACCGCGCCCTGCTCGCCCTGGCGTACGACACCATGCTGCGCCGGTCGGAACTCGCGGCGCTGGCGAAGGGGGATCTGGTCGAGGATGCGCGCGGCAGCGCCACCGTCCTCGTGCGGTGCGGCAAGACCGATCCGGAAGGCCGCGGCGCGCACGTCTTTGTGGCGCGCGACACCGTCCGCCTGGTGCGGGACTGGCTCGGACGGAGCGGCATCGACCACGGCCGGCTGTTCCGCTCGATGACCCGCGCGGAACGGCTGGGCGAGCGCCTCGATCCAAGCCAGATCCCGCGCATCTTCAAGGCCATGGCGCGCCGTGCGGGCCTGTCCGACGCGGTGGTAGACGGGCTCTCGGGCCACAGCGCCCGAGTCGGCGCCGCGCAGGACATGATCGCGTCGGGGATCGAGCTGGGGGCGATCCTCCAGGCAGGACGCTGGAGGACCACCGCGATGGTGCACCGCTACGGCGAGCGCCTCCTGGCACGGCGCAGCGGCGCGGCGCAACTCGCCCGGCTGCAGCGGCGGGCGTAGGGGGTGGGGCACCGCCTGGGTTCGTCTCGTCAATCCGTCCAACCGTCCCCGCGCGGCCCGATCGGTTTCGCTCGAACTGTGTCCTCGCATTGTTCGGCCCGACCGAATCTCGCCTCACGAACGCCGCGTGAAGCCAGCCACGCACCATGTCCGTGTTCCACGGATCGGGCCAGTCGTAAACGCTGGCGAACGAACCATCCGAGCCTGCGTTGTCAGCCAATCGCGGCAGGATCAGCTCCGCTCGGTGCCCAACATCGCCACCTTCGGCACTCCCCGTGCATACACCGCTGTCCCCTTGTCTTGCGGCGAATACCACCAGCCCTTGTAGTCCTCCCTGTTTTCGATCTCATTGACCACGATCTCGAGGCCCGACTCGTTCAGTATGGTCAGCAGGCTCCTGTGCTTGACCGTGTCCGAACGCACGCAGTCATTTCATTCCATGTCGATCGCCCGGACCCCGGGCGCACGCCGGTATGCGAACCGCGTGGCCACCAGGTAGTTGACGGCACTGCCGAGCGCGACGCCGCAGATCAGCGCCAGCAGCCGATGGCGGTCGAAGACCGCGACGAAGGTCGTGAGCGCCGTATAGCCGCCCACGTTGACGCCCAGGCCGAGGAGACTCCCGACGGCGAACTGCGTCCATTGCCGGACCACGGGGGACCGCGGTCGCTCCTCGAAGGTCAGCGCCCGGTTCAGCCGCCAGTTCCACGTCACGGCGGGCCAGAACGAGATGAATCGGGCCAGCCTGTGTTCGAGGCCCAGACCCTGCAGGCCGAGGTAGACCGCGACGTCCACCACGAAACCGCTGCCGCCCACGGCAAGAAAGCTCGCGACCCGCGCCGGCGTACCGAACCGCACCAGGTACAGCCGCTGCAGGTGCCGCAGAAAGGCGAGCTGTTGCCGCCAGCCCATCTTGCTCCGGCCCCGCGCGCGGTCCTGGAACGCGATCGGCAACTCGATGGTGGCCAAGCGCCCCCGAACCATGAGTTCCAGGCCGATCTTGAAGCCGAGTGGCCGAAGTTCGTGCAGATCCGGAAGCGACCTGCGGTCGACGGCGAAGAAGCCCGCCATGGGATCGGCGCACGCCACGAGAGGCCTGGCCAGCAGCGTCGCCAGTCGCGAGTTGATGCGCCGCCAGGCGCCCCACGCTGCGGCCGTCTGGCCGCCGGGGACGTAGCGGCTGCCGACGGCCATCCCGGCGCCGCCGTCCAGTGCGGCCAGCAGGTCGGGCACGCGCTCCGGGGGATGCGAGAGGTCCGCGTCCATGACGACGAGTCGATCGTGGCGCGCGCACCGCATGCCGTGCAGGACGGCGAGCGACAGGTCGCGCGGCGGGCGGGTGCGCACCTCGATGCGCACCGGTATCGTGCGCGCGAGTTGCGTGACGGTCTCGATGCTGCCGTCGCAGGAGTCGTCGTCGACCACCAGCAACTCCCAGTCCCGACCGGCCAGCGCCTGCGCCAGGCGTTGCGCCAGCGGTCGGAGATTCTCTGCCTCCCGGTAGGCGGGGACGATGATCGACACCGCCGCTGCATCCTGTCCGTCTATCGGATTGTTGTCGCCCCGGTGATCGGCCCTAGCGCCCATGGGCGGCCACGTCCACCCAGGCGCGTTCCGGCCATGCCACCACCGCCGCGCCGTCCGCCAGCGGGTTGTCGGCCACCCACACCCAGCGCAGCCTGGTCAGGCGGCCGAGGCCGTCCAGGGTGGCCAGCCGGTTGCCGGACAGGCGCAGCCAGACGAGCCGTTCGGCGTCGCCGAGGGGCCCGGCGCCGAACACCGTGTTGCCGTCGAGGTCCAGGCGGGTCAGCGCATGGAGGTTCGCGAGCGCCGTCACGTCCGTCACCCGGTTGGCCGCCACGCCCAGGTACTCCAACGCCGGCAGCGCGCCGAGCGGCGACAGGTCGACGACCGCGTTGCCCGACAGCTCCAGCACGCGCAGCCGCGGCAGACCGGCCAGCGCCGTCACGTCCGTGACGCGGTTGCCGGACAGGTTCAGCACACGCAGTTCGGCCAGACCCGACAGCGGCCACAGGTCCGCCACCGCGTTGCCGGACAGGTCCAGGCGCTCGAGGTCCGCCAGCAGCGCCAGCGGACCCGCGTCCGTCACCGCGTTGCCGGCCAGGTTCACGCGCCGCAACTCCGGCAGCGCACCCAGGCCCGACAGGTCCGCCACCGCGCGCCGCGGTGCGGCCAGCGTCGCCGCGACAGGACCCGGCGCATGGTGCAGGGCCTCCGCCAGCGCGGCCTCCAGGCCCGGCTCGCCTTCCAGTTTGGGCGCGGCGTTTGCTTCGGGCAGTTCGGGCGAGCGGTCCATCGTGAACGCGTCGGGCGTCCCGTCCCCGGGCTCGGCCAGCGCCAGCGTCTCGAACGGCGAGACGGGCGAGCCGTCCCGGCCGCCGAGCGGCGCCGCCGCCGACGGCACGTACGCCAGCCGCACCGCGCCGGTCGCCGGCTCGGCCAGTTCCAGCAGCAGCGCATGGCCCGCCGTCCAGGCGCCCGTCACCGCCAGCCAGCGGCCGTCCGCGAGCACCGCGAAGTCGGCAGCCGACGGCGCGAACGACGCGTCCAGCGGCACATCGAAGCGCACCGACGCGTCCCGCCCCGACACCGTCGCCGATACCGGCGCGGGACCCGACGACGCGGCCGCCGTCACCGTCACCGTCAGGGCCGGTAGCTTGACGCTGAAGTCCGGGTTGGCCAGCGGCGGACGCATCGTGTGCGCCACCTTGTATTCGCCCGGCCGCGTCCGCGCCGGCACCGACACGTCGACGTGCTGCCCATAGCTCCAGCCGTAGAACCCGCCGGTGGTCTCGCTCGGCTCGCCCTGCGTCGCGAACCCCAGGTACCCCGCCTCCTCGCCCGGCGCCGACAAGTTCAGACCCGCGTCCGGCTTCGGCTTGACCGACACGCTGTGCGGAACGTAGGTGGTCTCCTCGTCCTCCACCTCCGTGGAGAACAGAGGCTTCGTCAGCGACAGCCAGTAGCGGGCCGTGCCGCCCGGCGCGATCGTCAGCGTCGCCGGATCCAGCTTCGCGCCGAAGTCGGGCGACTCCGCCGCCAGGCAGCGCACCCCGGCGTCCTCCACGTGCCGACCGCCGCCGTTGCAGTTGTGCTCCCCCACCGCGGGATTGCCGCGCCGCGGGCAGTCGAGCAGATCCTCCTCGTTGCCGACGCATTGCAGGTTGTCCAGCCACGTCGGGGTCCCTTTCGCGGCGCCCCCGAAGTGCGAGTTCCAGAACACCCGCTCCGCCCCCGGATAGCCCATCTGCTTGCAGACCACGTTGCCGTCGCCGTTGCTCCAGTAGTCGTCGCACACCGTGCTCCACTCGCCGTCGTCGTTCTGGCCCTCCACCCGGCCCTCGGTGAGCCGGGGCATCGCGTCCTGGTCCGTGCACTTCACCGTGACGTTGTTGTCCTCGTCGGTCACTTCCTTGCACAGCCGCAGCAGGCTGCCCTCCGACAGCGTCACCGTCGCCGCCGTCGTCGACACGGCGATGCGCGCGTCCTGGTCCGTCGGCGCCGCCAGCTTCACCAAGAACGTCTCGTCCGGGTCGGTGACCTCATCCTCGGTCGTCGCGATCTCCGGCAGCGCCACGCGCGACCGCAGCACGCCGCCGCTGCCGGCGAAGTCCGCGAACGGCAGCGTCACCGTCTCCGCCGCCAGCGCCGTGTAGTCCGTGCCCGCCGTCGCCGCGCCGGTCCCCGTCGACGCCTCCGTCGACGCGGTCGCCTGCGCCTGCGTCACCGTCGTCCCGAACAGCCGGGTCATGTGCGCCGCGGTGTCGAACGTGCCCTCCTCCGTCTCCGCCTCGGCGTAGAGCTGCGCCTTGCGGCCCTCGATCACCCGCAACGTCGTCCGGTCCAGCGACACCGTCACCAGCTCGCCGTCGTCGTCGCGCACCGCCAGCACCGCGCGCGCCGCGTCCGGGTCCAGCGCGTAGTCCGTCCCGGGATCGACCGTCACCGTCACCCTGCCGTGCGGTTCGGCGACATCGTCGTCGTCGGTGATCGGCGTGTAGGCCGCCGTCGACTCGCCCGCCTCGAACGTCACCGTCGCCGCCGTGGCGGCTGCGAACGTGCCGGTGTCCGTGACCGACACGTCCACGGTCAGATCGGCATCCGTATGGCCGTCGCGGGTCAGCACCCACCGGTATTGCAGCTCCTCGGTGGCCGCCTCGAACTCGTACAGGAAGCCGTCCATCGCACCGGTGGGCGCCGCGATCGACACCGTCGGCAGGTCATCGTCGCGCACCGTCAGCGTGAGCGCCGGCGCCGTCACCGCGGTGTCGCTCACCGTCGCCTCGATCTCGACGGCCACCTCGTCCGGTTCGTCGATATCGTTATCCACCGCCTCGACCGTCAGCGTCTCCGACGCCGTCGTCGCGCTCGCCGCGAAGGTGAACGTCGTCCCGTCCGGGAACGCGATCCGGTCCGCATTCGACTCCGCCGCCAGCGTCACCATGAACGCCATGTCGTGGACCGGGTCGACCGTGGCCGTCACCGTCGCCGTGTCGCCCTCGTCGAGGTCGTCGTCCGACAGCGTCAGCGTCACCACCGGCCCCTCGCGGAGTGTCACCGTACCCGTCGTCGGCGCGCCGAGCACGATGCGCGGGTCCGTACCCATGGGCAGGGACACCGACACTGTGAAGGTCTCGTTGTCGGTCTCGTTGGGGTCTGTGCCGTCGCTGTGCCCATCGGCTACCGTCCTGGTACGCAGCTCATAAACCCACTCCCCGCCGTCGGCCCTCGGGGAGAAGCTCTGCAGTACCACCGGGGTGTTGGCCGCGATGGCCGAGTAGTCCCCCGGCGCCATCGCCGTGCCGTCGGCGCTGGTCGCCAGAACTTCCACCGCCGATGCGCCGAAGACGCGGTCGAGGTCTTCCGGCTCGGTCAAGGTCCCGTCCATGTTGGTCGCCCGCACCTTCAACCGCGCGGGCTGCCCTTCGGCCACGGTCATCTCGCCGTCGATCGACACCCGGAGCAGCGTGCCGTCGTCGTCGCGTACGTCTACCTCCGCCTCATCGTTCCCCACGGCGTAGTCCGTCCCGGATTTGACCGTCACCTTCACCTTGCCGTGCATCTCGTCGGCCGCGTCGTTCGTCACCGGCGAGTAGCTCGTCGTCGCCTCCCCAACCTTGAACGTCACCGTCTGCGTCGCCGACTTCTTGCCCGCGTCGACGAAGTCGGTGCCGTCCTCCTCGACCATCACGTTCACCGTCAGCGCCACATCCGTCGGGCCCGCGCGCGTCAGCGCCCACCATGCGTTGCGGTCGGCGGAGACGGCCTCGTGCTCGAACAGGTGGCCCGTGTCCTGCGCGATCTGCGGCGCCGCGATCGATACGCGGGGCAGGTCGCCGTCGTCCTCGATCGTCAGGGTGACCGGCTCGGCGGCCGCCACGTCTGTCCTGTCGGGCTCCCCCGTCAGCGTCACCACCAGGTTCTCTTCCTGGCGCTCGTTGTTCGTCACGTCGATGGTCAGCGTGTTCGTCGCAGCCGAGGCGCCGGCGGCGAAAGTCAGAGTCGTTTCCCCACTGGCGAATTTCCATCGTTCGTCCTCGGGCGACCCCGCCACGGTCACCTGGATCGGAGCCGGGAGGGTGGGATTGACGGTGGCCGTCACCGTCACGGAACCGCCGGGAGACTCCGCCAGCAGGTCGGGCGTCACGGCGAGCTTGAGCCGCGGGCGCTCCGCGATCGAGACCACCGCAGCGATGAAGTCCGTCCCATCGAGATCCACTTCCGTCCCCATGACCTCGAGGCCTGCCACGTTGGGGCGCGTGCCCGGCCGCAGCCGAATGCCGAGCCCCCCATCGTCCGTGGCTGTTCGCTGCAGGCTCACGGTGAGCCGTTCGTCGTCGATCGTCTCATCGAAGTCGGCGACTCCCGCAGCGCCGTCGTCGTTCACCAGCGTCAATACGTTCGCGAGCGCGTAGGAGACGGAGGAGTCCTCGGTGCGCCAGCGAAACACCTCGGCTTGCGCCACGAACTCGTCCGCGACGAATACGGCGCGGGACAACGGCTCGAAGTCCTCCGCCGTGACCTCGTCGGTCAAGGCCGTCTCCCAGAGCAGCGTGAAGCGCAGGAAGGGACTCTTGATCCCGCCCGTCGGACTCCGGGCAGACCCCAGGAACGTCCCCGACCGCGCGCGCAGCGCCCGCCCGACGTCCTTGGCCGTGGTGAACGTGCCCGCCTGCAAGCCGGCGTTCACCGTGGTGAACACGCCTGTGAACGCCGCCCCGTCGCCCTCCAGGACGGCGCGTTGCAGCGGGTCGACTGCGAACGTGAGCAAGGGGCCGTCGTCGTCGCGCACGGTCACCGCCGAATCGACCGTGCCGGTCACGTCGTAACCCGTGTCGTCCACGAGCGTCACGGTCACCGTGCCGTGCGCCTCGTCGACCTCGTCGTCCGTGACGATCTTGAACAGGACCGTATCCTCGTTCTCTCTGAACTCCAGGGTGTGCTCGATCTCCTCGGCGGCGGCGACGAAGTCGCTCCCCGACTCGGCGACGGACACTTTGAAGAGGAGCGAATCGTCGATGCTGCCCGTGCGCGTGATCCGCCATGCGCTGTTTACCTCGAGATCCTCCACCGCGCTCTCGTGGAGCGTGCCGGCGTAGGACTTCGCGGCCTCGAACTCGAACAGATGTCCGGTCGCGGCGAGCGGCGGCGCCGCGATCGACACCATCGGCATGTCGTCGTCCGCGATGGTCAGGACCGCGTCGACCACCGTGACCAGCGTGCTGGAGCTGGAGCCGCTCACCCGCACCGTCAAGTCGCCGTCGGCGACGGTGTTCGGCAGCGCCTTGAGCGTCACCGTGCCGGTGGCGATGTCCGCCGACGCGGCGAAGCTCAGCGTCCGTCCGGTCCCGTCGAACTCCCACCGCGCGTCGTCGTCGGACATCGCCGAGACGGTCACCGTAAACGCCGCTGGCTGGCGTGTCGATACCGTCGCGGTCACCGTCGCGGTCAGCGCGTCGCCAGGCGCGTCGCCCTCCGACAACGTCTCTGGCGACACGGCAAGCGTCACCATCCCGTCGCCCGACGGGGTCGCCGTCGTCACGGCGGCCGGGCCGTATCCCGACGTGTTCTTCGCGGCAACCTCGAACGCGTACGCGGTACCGTTGCTCAACGCGCCAATCGTCGCGGGCGAACCGGTGTAATCGGTGAAGGCCAATGTCGAGACCGGCGGGGCGTTCGCGGTGTGGCGTATGCCGTAGCCGGTGACCGACGACGTGCCGGTGACGGCCGGCGCGAGCCAGGTGAGTACCACGTGGCTGTCCCCGGCGGCCGCCAACAGGTCCTTCGGCGGCCCAGGCACGCCTGTCGACGGCGCCCTCGGTACGGCCGACACCATGGCCACCGCGCCCTCCCCGGCGTCGTTCACCGCGCGCACGGAGAAGTCGTACAGCGTGCCGTTGGTCAGGCCCATCGCCGTGACGCTGCGGGTCAAGACGGTCGATGTCCAGGTGCCTGTGCCCCTGCGGTACTCGTAGCGGCTCAAGGCCGCGCCGCCGTTACTCGCCGGCGCAGTCCAGGACAACTCGACGGTGGTGTCTCCCGGCACCGCCACGAGGTCCCGGGGCCTGGTGGGGGGCCCAGCCACGACCGGATCCGTCGCGGCGCTGTACGCGTAGTCCGAGCCGCCGAGATCGTCGACGATCGTGACCTGCACCTCGACGCTCTTGCCGACGTCGGCGGCCGTCGGTACGTAGGTGGCTCCCGTCGCGCCCTCGATCTCTACGTTGCCCACCCACCATTGGTAGCTGGGTATCGCATCGTCGAGCCCGTCTGGATCCGTCATCGCGGTCGTCGACGCGGTCAGCGTGCTGCCCACCTTCGCCGTGCCCGAGATCGTCGGCACGCCGGTCAGGAGCTCGTCCGGCGGAATCGTGAAGTACACCTGCCGCGTCGCGTTCAACGACCAGTCGATCTCGTTATCGCTGGCGTCGCTGGCGTCGCAAGGGTCAGCGAGGTCTTCGTCGCAATAGGCCCGGTGGCCGACCCGGTTGCCGATCTCGAAGCTGTAATCCACGTCGGCCTCCGCGACCGCGAAGCGGCGGTGGTTGCAGACGTGGAGCTGGAGCTTGGTGCGGTGCCGCTCCGGCAGGTTCTGGTAGAACCAGTAGTAGAGAGTATCCCGATCGAGGTCGAGGTCGAAGTCGTAGGTCGTGAAGATGGAGGACAGGCGGTATTCGTGTATGCCGATGTGGAAAACGGACCGGTCGATATCTCCTGTTTCGACGAGGCCCCCGAAGATCCTGTCATACGGGACCGTGTGGTTGACCATGTGGTTTTCGATCGTCACGGTGGCATCCAGGACGATCCGCCGACCCCCCGTTTCGAGCGCTGCGCACACGGCGGGCGCGGTCCTGAACGTCGCCCGTGACGCCTTGCCCGGCCCTGCGTCGTTCACGGCGCGGAACTCGAACGTGTAGTCGACGTCGTTGGTCAGTGCCTCGAAGCGGCCCCAGTGGTAGGCTGCCGTTCCGTTCGCGTTCGGCATCCAGGATGTCTCCGCGGGCAGGACAAGACGCGACTCGTAGCTCTTCAGCTCTGTCCCGCCGTCTTCCTCCGGCGGGTCGAAGTCGATGATCGCCACCGTGTCTCCGCCGGTGGCACTCAGGTTGCGGACCGGACCGGGGAGGGTCGCCACCGGCCCGACGGTGTCGCTTTCCAGGGCCGCATCGAAACCGTCGTCGTCGACGTAGCTGACGCGCACCTTCAGGTTCCGCTCCAGGTCGTCGGTCGTCAGCTGGTAGGTAGACGACGTGGCAACGGGCTCGGCGTCGTCGGCCGTGTTCAGCCATTCGTAGCGGTACGCGAAACCCTCCTCCCCGTTCTCGGCCCGGCTGGTGCCGTCGACGTCCTCGACGCCCTCCAGATTGACGTTCAAGGTCTGCCCGACATACGGTTCGCCGTCGATCGTCGGCAACCCCACCGGGGGATCGTCGACGGACATGACGTCGATTGCCATCGGGTACGACGCAAGGCTGAAGTCCGTCCCGTCGCTGACCCTGAATTCGAAGCTGGTGTAGCCGTCGCCATGTCCGTTCGCGTCGGGCGCGAACGCCAAGAGATTCGCCGTGATCTGCGCCGCGGTCACCGTCGCGTTCGCCAGCACGTCCTGCTCGTCCAATGTGAGTGCGCCGCGATCCGGGAGCGTGACGATCAAGACGCTTGCAAGCGCGTCCGCGTCCCGGTCGAAGAACCGGAAGTCGGTGGCCGCGAACGTCCACGCATCGTCCTCGGCCATGGCCACAGTATTGGCGGCCGCGTGGGGCGAGTTATTCGAACTCCGTCGGCGGTCTGGTTCGGCCACCGGCTTGGTTGCGGCACTGCGCCGCATCTCGCGGTTGCCGTGATCGTCGACGAAGCTCGCCTCGACCCGGATCGCGACGCCCCTGTCAGACCCCGCCAGCTGGTACCTCGAACCGGTGGCCCTCGCGATAGGGCCGGGCGACTTGCCCAAGCGGTACCACTGGAACTCGAAGGCCGTCCTGGTCAGGCCATTCTCGTCGGCAATGTCGCCGATCGTCGCGGTCAACCACCTGTTGACCCGCAGCGTGCCGTGGATGATCGGGCGTCCCGTCGCCGGGTGGTTCGCCGGCACGCTGAGCCGCAACGTGCGGTCGTCCACTGCCGACCAGTCGAGGTCGGCGCCCGACCACACGTAGCTGCCGCGGTCGTCGACCGTGGAGAGTTCGCCGCCCGCGCCGGTGCGGGCGCCGAACTGCCTCCGGAAGATCGCATCGGCGAAGGCGAAGGTCTCCCCGCAGACGTGGAGCTGCAGGGCGGCCTCGTCCACAGCGGCGAGTCGGCTCGCGTCGTCGTGCAAGCTGAACACGAGGTCGCCGTCGCCACCGAGGCCGTCCGACCGCACCCAGATCCCGTCGATGCGGTAGTCGCGGGAAGCGACGGCGAACCCCGGCGTGACCAAGCCGCCCACGGTCACGTCGCCCGCACCGAGCACGGCGAGCGCGGCGCCGTCACGGAACCCGTAGCCATAGGTGCTGCCGTCGGCGCTGTCGTTGCCGACCGTCAGGGTGCCGGTCCAGAGCGTGGATCCGGTACTCGGCGCGGCGCACGAGGTGCCAGACGTGGTCGCCGCGGCCGTGGCCGCCGGGCCCGGCCCGACGGCGTTCACCGCACGCACCTCGAAGGCGTAGGCGGCCGCGTCGGTGAGTGCCGTGACGGTGACCGCTCGCTCGTCCCCCGCGGCCGCCCACGTGACGTTGTCATCTACGGACGAGCCGGCGGCATAGCGGTACTCGTAGGTGGTGACCGCCGCGCCGCCGTCACTGGCCGGCGGACGCCAGGTCAGCAACACGCGGCGCGCTCCCGCAATCGCCGTCAGCCCCTCCGGCGCGCCCGGTGACATCGGGCGCGGGGTCGCCGCGACGGCGGCTGCCGGTCCGGTGCCGACCGCGTTCGTCGCCGCCACCTCGAACGCGTAGCGCGTACCGTTGGCGAGCGCCGGTACGTCCACGCGCAGAACATCGTCGAGTCCCGTCCACGACGTCGCCGCGGGCACGGAGACGCCGGTTGCGAACCGGTAAGCGTAGCCGGTGACCGGCGTCCCGGCCTCGATGGCGGGGGGTCGCCACGCGAGCACGACCGCGCCGTTGGCCGCCGTCGCCGCAAGGTCGCGCGGCGCCGACGGCGCGCCACTCCCGGCACGCGGCGTCGCCGCCACGCTGGCGACCGCTCCGCTTCCGGCGTTGTTGGTCGCCCGCACATCGAAGACAAAGGCGGTGCCGTTGTCGAGCGGCGAGACGGCCGCCGCCGGTGTCGCGACCGACGTCCAAGCGCCCGGCAGGTCCGCGCCATACGCCGCGTAGCGGTATTCGTAACCAGTCACAGGCGCCCCGCCGTCGCTGGCCGGCGTCACCCACGACAGCGCGACCAGGCCGTCGCCGGCCGCCGCCGAGAGAGCGGCCGGGGGCCCGGCGGGGATCGCTGGCACCCGCGCGGTCACCGCGCTCTCGCGCGCCGCACGACCGCCGAGATCGTCGACGAAGTGCACCCGAACGCTGAATGCGCTACCGGCGTCCCCCGGCGCCATTTCAAGGGTCGCATCGGTGGCGCCCAGGATGTCCGTACCGTCGCGACGCCACTGGTAGGCGAAGACGGCAACCCCGTCGGTGAGACCGTCCGCGTCTTCGACGCCGCCGACGTCCGCCGTCAGCGTCTCACCGACCCGCGGCGTCCCGACGACCGCGGGCACGCCGGTCGGCGCGCTGTCGGGGGGCAGGCTCAGGGCTAGCGAGACGCTGCGCCGCAAGCTCCAGTCGTAACCCGGGGGATCGTCGTCGAGGAAGTACCGGTCGCGACCGCGCAACGTCATCCGCCACAAGGGTTCCGCCCGGTCGCAGACGTGCAGCGTGAGCGCCGACTCCTCAGCCTCGGTGAGGAATCCCCGCTTGGCCGGCACCGCCGTGACGCCCTCGGCGCGGTGGGCCGCCTGGGCCGCATCGGCCAGGAGTTCCGGGTAGACGGCGAACACGAGCGACTTGCCGCTGTCGTCCTCGGCGCCGGACATGGTGTGCTCGGCATAGGCGGCATGCACGTGGTAAGTCCTGGGCCCGATGCTGAAGGCGTGCTCTGCCAGACCGCCGCGCCGGCCCTCGCGGGAAAACCCGAACGCCACCCGGTCGCTCGCCCCCGGCTGCCGTCCTTCGTCCCCCGGCACCCCGGTGCGCATCCAGTAGCGATCCGACACGCGCACATCGCCCGACCAGACGTGCCGCCGGTTGTCAAGGTCGGGCGGCGGACAGGCGAGTTCCGACGGCAAGGAGTCGACCGCGGAGCCAGTCGGGGCGCCCGCGCCCGACGGGCCAACGGCACGTACCTCCGTTGCGTAGGTCCGGGTGCGGTCAAGACCGGTGAGCAGCGCCCAGCGGCGCGGCCCCGCATCCACCCAAGGCGTCGTTGCAGGCACAAACGCCCCCTCCGCCACGCGATACTCGTAGCGGCTGACCGGCGCGTCGCCGGCCGGAGCCGCCCAGTGCATGCGTGCGCGGCCCTCCCCTGGTGTCACGACGAGCGAAGGCGGTGCGGCCGGGCCGCCGCGCAGCGGCTGCGGTGCGGCGGCGACGCGGGCCGGCGGACCGTGCAGGGAGTCGTTCACCGCCCGGACTTCGAACGCGTGGCGCGTTTCGTTGGCCAGGCCCGTGACGAGCGTCTGGCGCCGCTTGCCGAGAGAGGTCCACACCACGTCTGCCGGGACCGCGGTCCCTTCGGCATGGCGAACCTGGTACTCGTCCACCGCGGCGCCGGCCGGCGGCGCCCAGGTCAACTGCATGCGGGCGTCGCCGGCGGCCCAGGTCAGGGCCCGCGGCGATTCGGGCGCATCGGTCTGCGCCGGCGCGGCCGACGCCGACCCGAGGATGCCAAGCGCCGCCGCCAAAACCGCCCGGCGCACGGCACGGGTGTTCGGATTCCCCCCTCCGCGTGACGGCGACCGGCAAGAGCTCCGAGTCACTGTGCGTCACCCTGCTCGAGTGCAGGGCCCAGCGCGGCGCGGACGCTTTCGCGTCCGACCTGCGCAAGTTCCAGTTCCGGGTCGAGGGCAAGCGCCGCCTCGATGCTGCTGAGCGCTTCCTCGTGCCGTCCGAGCTTGTGCAGCACCGCACCCAGGTTCGAACGCGTCACGGCGCTGTCCGGATTGACCTCGTCCAACGTCCGGTAGAGACCGAGCGCTTCCGCGTAACGACCTTCGGAAAACCGGCGCATGGCCAGGTTGTCGAGCGCCGCCGCGCTCCTGGGGTCGATCACCAGGGCGGCCTCGTACTCCTGGGCGGCCGCGTCGTGGTCACCGAGCTCGCGGAGCGAGTGGCCAGCGTACACGTGCAGGGAAGCGGCCACCGGGAGGGCCGCATCCGACGCCAGCGCGCGCGCGAACGCCGCCACCGCGGCGCGGTAGTCGGCCAGGTCGTACAACGCGAGACCCAGTCCGGCGTGGGCCGGCGCGAAGTCGGGATCCGCCGCCAGGGCTTCGCGATAGACGTCGATGGCTGCTTGTGTGCGATGGGCCTTGCGCAGGGACTCGGCGACCGCATGCAGCCCCGCGCGGTGGTCGCCTACCAGGTCGCGGGCCTTGCGGCGGTAGCGGCCCGCCTCGTCGGCAAGCCCGCGCCCGTCGTAGAACGTCGCCAGCGCGAGCAGCGGCTCGGTGCTGTCCGGGCGCATCTGCGCCGCCCGGCGGAAGTGGGCCTCCGCCGCGTCGGCGCGACCCAAGGCGCGCGCCGCGTGCCCCATCTGCACGAACAGCGCGGCGCCGATGTCGAGGTCCGGTCGCAACGCGAGCGCCCGGTCCATGTGCCAAAGCCCCTGCTCGTGGTCTCCCGACGCCGCGAGCATGTGACCGAGGCCGGCGTGCGCGAGCGCGTACTCTTCGTCGATCGCGAGCACTTTGCGATACGCCTTCGCCGCCTCCGCGGTGCGTTCCTGGCGGCGGTAGACCTCGGCGAGATTTTGCAGCGCGGTCAGATCCCGAGGCTCGATGTCGAGCGCCCGCGCGAGGGTCTCCTCCGCCTCTACGAAGCTTCCCTGTGCCAGGAGCCCTCGACCCAGGTTCGCCAGCGGACCGGCGGTGTCCGGCCGCTGCCTTGCCGCGATACGGCTCACGGCGAGACCCTTCTCCACCTGGCCTGCCTCAAGCAGTGCGCTGCCGAGGTTCAGGTGGGCATCGCGCGCGTCGGGATTCAGCGCCACGATGTGGCTGAACAGTGCGACCTCGTCGCGGTAGACGCCGGCCTGCCGCCAGGTGAGCGTGCCGAGGATCGCCAGGACCGTCGCTGCGAGCGCGCCGGCCGCCATCCGGCCCGCGGCGGGGAGCCGGCGCGCAACCAGGAGGCCGCCGCCGACCCCCACCGCCAGCAGCCCCAGGCCCGCCAGGTACTGGAAGCGATCCGCCACGAGGGAGAACTGCATGTAGCCGTAGTCCACGAAACCGAGCACGGGCGATAAGGTGACGGCGAAGAACGTCGCTCCCGCGAGCGCCCCGCGGCCGATCCGTTCCTTGAGCACCCAGAGCCCCGCGGCCGCGGCCCCCGCGCCGCCGACGAACGCCCAGCCGAGAACGCTGCCCGCATCGATCCGCCAAAGTGGGTAGATCACGGCGAGATCGCCCGGCCAAACGAGCTTCCCGGCGTAGAACCAAAGCGCATGCGCGGCGATGTGCATGCGTTCGATCATCGAGTAGCCGAGGTCCACCGACTCCCTGGAGTCGTAGTAGGCGTAGTCGGCCCACGCGATGCCGAGGCCGACTGCCAGGAACGGCGCGACGCGCATGACGTCGCGCGCCGTTAACGCGCCCCGACGCCACCATTCCAGGATCAGCAGCGCAACGGGCAGCGTGACGACGATGGACTTCGAAAGCATGCCGGCCACGAACAGTGCCAACGCGGCCGCGTAGTCGGCGCGCCTCGAAGTCTCCGCATAGCGAATCCAGGCCAACACCGACGTGAGGTAGAAGAGCGCCGACAGGAGGTCCTTGCGCTCGATGATCCAGGCCACCGACTCGACGTGCACCGGATGAACCGCGAAGACCGCCGCGATGAGCCAGGCGCCGGGGACGGCCAAACGGCCAGCCAGGCGCCAGACGAGCAGCGAATTGACGGCGTGCAGGACGACGTTGACCACATGATAGCCAATCGCCGCCGAGCCCCAGAGCTTGTGCTCGAGCCAAAAGGTCGTGTAGACGATCGGCCAGTAGTGCCCCTCGTTGCGGATGTCCGCCGGCGAGGCCCAGATGCTCCATAGCCCGGAGACGGCGTGGATCACAGGCTCTTCGGCAAAGATCACGTCGTCCCAGACGAACCCTCCCCAAAGCGACGGGTAGTAGCTCGCCCCGACCATTCCCGCGATCGCTACCCCTCCCAAGGCAACGCGCCCGCCCGGTCGCGAGGCCGCCGGCTCTGCCACGGACGACCCATGGTGAGCCGTAGCGGCAGCAGCCCGCGCCCGACACGGTGGCCCCTTGGAAGCGGGCCGGGGGCCGCCACGCTTCATTCCGCAACTCATTCCGCGACGATCTCGGCGTCGAGATCCACCCACGCGTCGGGCCAGGGCGACCCGAACCACGTCTGCAGCGGCGTGTCCTCGAGCCAGACCCAGCGTAGCCGCGTCATGCCGCCGAGCGCGTCGAGCTGCGTGACGCGGTTGCCGGCCAGGCGCAGCCATACCAGATCCGGGAGCTGGCGCAGCGGCGCCGGATCGAGCACGCGGTTGCCGGTGAGGTCCAGCCGCAAGAGTCCGTCGAGGGTCGCCAGCGGACCGATGTCCACGATGGCGTTGTCCGCCGCCCGCAGGTACACCAGTCGTCGCAGTCCCGACAGCGGCGTCAGGTCGGCGACGGCGTTGCCGTCAAGCACCAGGACGCGCAGGTTCGGCAGCACCGACAGCGGCCCCGCGTTCTCGACGCGGTTGTGGCCGAGGTCCAGGCGCTCCAGGTCGTCCAGGCTGGCGACTTGCCAGATGTCCGTCAGCGCGTTGCCGGATACGTCGAGCACGCGCAGTTGCGGCAGGGTCTCGAGCCCGGACAGGTCGGTCAGGGCGTTGTCCGACAGGTCGAGGAAGTGCAGTTTGGTCAGCCGTTCCACACCGCTCAGGGAGCGGATCTCCCGCGACGAGGCGTCCAGGGCCTGCAACGACGCGGGCGACCCCGTACCGCGCAGGGCGTCCGCGATCGCCTCCGCCAGACCCGGCACGCGTTCCCGCTTGTCCGGGCGCGCCGCCGGGCCGGGCTCCGGCGCGATCGGGTTGGTCGGCTCGGTGAGCGTGAGGTTCGTCGCGACCAGGTTGTCGAACGGCTTGACGGGCACGGCGCGCAGGGCGCCCAGCAACGGCTGCGTGACCGGCCGCAGGTAGTGGACGCGGACGCGGTCATCGGGCCGTATGGCGGACGCGAGCGGCAGGATGAGCGTGTTCCCGCGCACCGACACCGACGTTACGGCGTGTTCGCGCCAGGCACTCTCGCCGGGCCCGGCCGCGAGCACGACGAAGTCCCGCGGCGCCGGCAGGAAGTCCGCGGCGAGCGGCGCGTCGAACTGCACGGTGAGCCGGCTGCCCTGCGCCACGGCGGCCGTGGCGCCCGGGCCGGCCGCCGGCGGCACGAAATCGGGTGCGCGACATACCGCACCGGCGTCCTCGGTATGGGTGCAGTCGTGCTCGGCGATGCGGGCATCGTCCACCCGCGGGCAGTCCAGCAGGCCGGATTCCGTGCCCGCGCAGTCCAGGTTGTCCAACACGACGCTACCCGCGCCGGCGCCGAAGGCCCCCTGAGCCACCGCCTGCAGCGCACCTTCGTAGCCGGCCTGGCGGCACGCGACGTCCGCATCCGGCAGGCCCCAATAGTCGTCGCACACCGTGCCCCAGGTCCCGGAGTGGAACACCTCGACACGACCCTGCCAGGGCACGTGGCCGCCCACCAGCGTGACCTGTCCTTCCTCCGCCGACGACCGGCTCGGGCCGGCGCGCACCGGCGCGGAAGCGGGTCCGTCACCGGCGGCCGTCAGCGGCGACACCCGGTAGTAGTGGCTGGCCGCATCCGCCCCAACGGGCGTCCAGGACGTGCGCAGGCCGTCGACGGTCGCCATGTGTCGCCAGCCCGTCAAGCCGTCCGCGGACCGCTCTACGCGATACCCGACGATCGGCGCCGGTCGGTTCTCTTGCGGCGGCGTCCAGGAGAGCGCCACGGAGTCTCCGGTTGCCGTCGCGGTCAACGCCGCTACCGGTCCCGGCAGGGCAGCGTCGCGGCCGACCGCGCGGCGCCCACTGCCGCCGGCGGCGACGACCTGCACCGTGTAGTCGACCATGAGGCGGTAGCCGTCGCCGAGCGGGTCGGTATCGGGTATATCCGAGTTGGGGTAGCCGGTGCGGTCGACGCGATGCATGAGCTCGACCTCGCCCAACGCCGCTGCCGACGTCGCCTCAATGGTGACGTCCTGGCCATGCGTCCACTCACTGGGCAGCCTCCACCAACGATCGGGCGACACCCTGATGTGTGCGTTGTCGGTCTTGACCACCACGCGTACCGCCATCTGTGGCCGCTCGGGCGGGTGCATGGGCATGGTCGCGAGGCGCACCGTGTACACGGCGCTCGAGCCGGCTTCCACCTGCAGTCCCGTTGCGGGCTTGAACACGAGACCGGGCTCGGTGCCGGCGGCGGGCTTCGGCACGCATCGGACCCCGGCATCTTCCATGTGGCGTCCCGCCGAAACCGCGCAGTTGTTAACGCCCCAGGCCGCGTGTTGGCAGTCGGCCAGGCGGTCCTCGGTACCCTCGCAATTCACATCGTCCAGCCAGATCTTCGCGGATGCCGGCGCGCCGCCGAAGCGCGACCGGTCGAAAGACCGATCCGCACCGGCATATTTCATCTGCCGACACGCGACATCGGCTTCCCGATCCGTCCAGAAGTCGTCGCAGACCGTGCCCCACTCACCGTCGTGGTAGATCTCCATCCGGCCCTCGTCAGGCGTCTCGCCGCCCGCGAGGCGCAGGTCTCCAGACCTGAACGCGTCGTCGGTCAGCGTCAACGTGGCCGAGTTCACCGTCAGGTCGCCGTGCGTGCCCGACACCGTTACCGACTCCGCCTGCTCGTCGAGTGCGTCGGCCGTCGGGGTGAACGTGAACGTCGTCGCGCCCGAAGCCGCCTCTGCCTCGATCGTCAGTTCGAAGGCCTCGACCGCCGCGTAGTCGGTGCCCGACAGGGCGCCGTCGTCCGCCGCGCCCACCGTCACCGTCAGCGTCGTCGCCGTGGTCCGCGCGCCCGCGTCCAGCGTCGCCGTCACCTCCACCGCCGTCGCCGCCGCCGACTCCGCCACCGAATCCGGCGACAGCGACAGATCGACCGAGACCGACGCCGTGTCGTTGTCGGTCAGCGTCAAATCGGCCGGGGTCACCGTCAGGTCGGCGTGGGCGCCCGACACCGTCACCGTCTCCGAGCCCTCGGCAACGTCGTCGTCCGTCGGCGTGAGCGTGAACGTCGCCGTGCCCGACACCGCCTCCGCGGCGATCGTCAGTGCGAAGTCCCCGACCGCCGCGTAGTCGGCGCCCGCCACGGCCGTGCCCGATTCGCCCACCGACACCGTCAGCGTCGTTGCCGATCGTCCGCGCGCCGGCGTCCAGCGTCGCCGTCAGCTCCACCGCCGTCCCCGCCGCAGACTCGAGCACCGTGGCCGGCGACAGCGTCAGCGCGACCGAGGTCGACTCCGTGTCGTCGTCGGTCAACTCCAGTTCGGCCGAGGTCACCGTCAGGTCGCCGTGCGCGCCCGACACCGTCACCGTCTCGGCGTCCTCGAACGTGTCGTCGTTGGTCGGCGTGAAGGTAAAGGTCGCCGTGCCCGATTGCGCCTCCGCCGCGATCGTCAGTGCGAAGTTCCCGACCGCCTCGTAGTCGGTGCCGGCCACCGCCGTGTCGCCCGACCTGCCCACCGACACGGTCAGCGTCGCCGCCGCCGTGCGCGCGGCCGCATCCAGCGTCGCCGTCACCTCCACCGTCGTCGCCGCCGCCGACTCGAGCACCGTGGCCGGCGACAGCGTCAGCTCGACCGACGTCGACTCCGTGTCGTCGTCGGTCAGCGTCAGTTCGGCGCCCGTCACGGCAAGTCCCGTCGTCGTGCCCGACACCGTCACCGACTCGTCGTCCTCGTCGAGTTCGTCGTCCGTCGGCGTGAACGTGAACGTCGCCGTGCCCGATTTCGCCTCCGCCTCGATCGTCAACTCGAAGTCCGTGACCGCCGCGTAGTCGGTGTCCGACTCGGCCGAGTCGCCCTGAGCACCCACGGACACGGTCAGCGTCGTCGCCGTCGTCCGTGCGGCCGCGTCCAGCGTCGCCGTCACCTCAACCGCCGTCGCCAGCGCAGACTCCGAAACCGCGGCCGGCGACAGCGTCAGCTCGACCGACGTCGACGCCGTGTCGTCGTCGGTCAGCGTCAGTTCGGCGCCCGTCACGGCAAGTCCCGTCGTCGCGCCCGACACCGTCACCGTCTCGTCGCCCTCGTCGAGTTCGTCGTCCGTCGGCGTGAACGTGAACGTCGCCTTGCCCGACGCCGCCTGCGCCTCGATCGTCAACTCGAAGTCCGCGACCGCCGTGTAGTCGGTGTCCGCCAGGGCCGTGCCCGACGCGCCCACGGACACCGTCAGCGTCGTCGCCGTCGTTCGCGCACCGGCGTCCAGCGTCGCCGTCACCTCTACCGTCGTCTGTGCCGCCGATTCGAGCACCGTGGCCGGCGACAGCGTCAGCTCGACGTTCGTCGACTCGGTATCGTCGTCGGCCAGCGTCAACTCGGCCGGGCTGACCGTCAGTTCGTCATGCGCGCCCGACACGGTCACCGTCTCCGCGCCCTCGGCAATCTCGTCGGCCATTGGCGTGAACGTGAACGTCGCCTTGCCCGAGGCCGCCTCCGCCGCGATCGTCAGCGCGAAATCCCCGACCGTCGCGTAGTCGATGTTCGCCAGCGCCGTGTCGGCCGGCGCGCCGACCGATACCGTCAGCGTCGTCGCCGTCGTCCGCGCACCCGCGTCCAGCGTCGCCGTCACCTCCACCGCCGTTCCCGCCGAGGACTCGGACTCCGAAACCGTGGCCGGCGTCAGCGTCAGCTCGACGGTCGTCGATGCCGTGTCGTTGTCGGCCAGCGTCAGTGGAGCGTCCCGCACGGTGAGCCCCGCCGTCGTGCCGGACACCGTCACCGTCTCCGAGCCCTCGGCAATGGCGTCGTCCGTGGGTTCGAGCACGAAGGACGCAGTGCCCGACGGGACCGCCGGCGCGATCGTCACCGTGAAGTTCGCGACCGCCGCGTAGTCCGTGCCCTGCACCGCCGTGTCGCTCGCGGCGCCGACCGACACCGTCAGCGTCGTCGCCGTCGTTCGGGCGGCTGCGTTCAGGATCGCCTTGACCTCCACCGCCGTTCCCGACCCGGACTCGACGACGGTGGCCGGCTCCAGCGCCAGCGCCACCCACGTCGACGGGGCATCGTCGTCGGCCAGCGTCAGTGCCACGTTCGGCACGGAGAGCCCGGCCGTGGTGCCCGACACCTGCACCGACTCGTCGCCCTCGGAAGTCTCGTCGTTCGTCGGCGTGAACGTGAACGTCCCCGTGCCCGATCTCGACTCCGCCGGGATCGTCAGTTCGAAGCCCGCGACCGCGGCGTAGTCGGTGCCCGACTCGGCCGTGTCGCCCGGCCCGCCTACCGATACCGTCAGCGTCGTCGCCGTCGTCCGCGCACCCGCGTCCAGCGTCGCCGTCACCTGCACCGGTGTCCCGGACGCCGACTCCCGGACCGAGTCCGGCGACAGCGTCAGCTCGACCGATGTCGACTTGCCGTCGTCGTCGGTCAGCGTCAGTGCGGCTGCCGTGACATCCAGCCCCACCGTGGCGCCTGACACGGTCACCGATTCGTCGTCCTCGCCGAGGATGTCGTCCGTCGGTGTGAGCGTGAACGTCGCCGCTGCGGACGTCGCATCCGCCGGGATCGTCAGTTCGAAGGGCACTACCGCCGTGTAGTCGGTGGTGGCCACCGCCGTGTCGCCAGCGTCGCCCACCGACACCGTCAGCGTCGTCGCCGTGACCCGCGCGGCCGCGTTCAGCGTCGCCGTCACTACCACTGGCGTCGCCACCGCCGACTCCGGCAGCGTGGCCGGCGACAGAGACAGCTCGACCGATGTCGACGCCGCGTCGTCGTCGGTCAGCGTCAGCGCGCCGTTCGTCACGGCAAGCCCCGCCGCCGCCGTCGTGCCCGACACCGTCACCGTCTCCGCCTCCTCGGAGGTGTCGTCGTTCGTCGGTGTGAACGTGAACGTCGCCGTGCCCGATCTCGACGCCGCCGGGATCGTCAGTTCGAAGCCCACGACCGCGGCGTAGTCGGTGCCCGACTCGGCGGTGTCACCCGCCCCGCCTACCGACACCGACAGCGTCGTCGCGGTGGACCGCGCGCCCGCGTCCAGCGTCGCCGTCACCTGCACCGGTGTCCCGGACGCCGACTCCCGGACCGAGTCCGGCGACAGCGACAGCTCGACCGACGCCGACTCCGCGTCCTCGCTGGTCAGCGTCAGTGCGCCATCCGTGACATCCAGCCCCGCCGTGGTGCCCGACACCGTCACCGTCTCCGCGTCCTCGAAGACCACGTCGTCCGTCGGCTCGAAGGTGAACGTCGCCGTGCCCGACGTCGCCTCCGCCGCGATCGTGAGTATGAAGTCCAGCACGGTCCCGTAATCCGTCCCGGACACCGCCGAGTCGGTCGGAGCGCCCACCGACACCGCAACCAGGGTCGTCGCGGGCCGCGTGCCGCCGTCCAGCGTGGCGGTCAGGACCACCGGCGTCGGCCCGGCGTTCTCGGCCACGGAGGCCGGCGCCACCGCGAGCGTGACCTCGGTCGATACGGTCTCGTCGTCGGTCAGCGTCAACCGGGCCGGGTTCACCGTCAGTTCACCGTGCGCGCCCGACACCGTCAGCGTCTCGACGCCCTCGCCGAGGCCATCGTCCGTCGGCGCGAACGGGAACGTCGCGGTGCCGAACGTCGCGTGCGCCGCGATCGTCAGTTCGAAGGCCGCGACCGCCGCGTAGTCGGTGCCCGACGCAGCCGTGTCGCCCGGGGCGCCCACGGACACCGTCAGCGTCGTCGCGCTCGCCCGCGCGCCCTTGTCCAGCGTCGCCGTCACCACCACGTCCGTGGCCGCCGCCGACTCCGATACCGCGTCCGGCGACAGCGTCAGCGCGACGGCCGCAGACGCCCTGTCGTTGTCGTTCAGCGCCAACGTCGCGGGGCTCACCGTCAGTTCGCTGTGCATGCCCGACACCTTCACCGTCTCCGTGCCCTCGAAGGTGTTGTCGTCCGTCGGCGTGAAGGTGAACGTCGCCGTGCCCGACGTCGCATCCGCCGCGATCGTCAGCGCGACGTTCGGAACGTCCGCGTAGTCCGTCCCCTCCAGGGCCGAGTCGCCGGGATCCCCGACCGACACCGACACCGCGGTCGCATCTCGCCGCGCACCGCCGTTCAGCATCGCCGTCAGAACCACCGGCACAGGCCCGGCGTCCTCGGCCACGGAGGTCGGCGTCACGTCGAGCACGATTTCGGTCGACAGGGTCTCGTCGTCGGTCAGTTGCAACTGGGCCGGGGTCACCGCCAGAGAGCCGTGACCGCCAGACACCGTCACCGTCACCGTCTCGATGCCCTCGCCGAGGACGTCGTCGTCCGGCGTGAACGTGAACGTCGCGGCGCCGGACGTCGCGGCCGCCGCGATCGTCAGTTCGAAATCCGCGACCGCCGCGTAGTCGACGCCCGACGCGGCCGTGTCGCTCGCAGCGCCCACCGACACGGTCAGCGTCGTCGCCGTCAGCCGCGCGCCCGCGTTCAGCGCCGCCGTCACCACCACCGCCGTTGCCGCCGCCTGCTCCGCCACCATGTCAGGCGACAGCGACAGCATGAGCGACGTCGACTCCGGGTCGTCGTCCGTGATGATGAGCCTGCCCCCGTCAGGGTCCCGCACGCCGAGCCCGTTCTGCGCGGTCCCGCTCACCGTAACGACCTTGTCCTCCTCGGCCACCTGGTTGTCCACGGCCTTGATCATCGCCGTCGTCCGGCTGGAGGTCGCGCCCGGATCGATGGTGAGGGAGCTGTGCGTCAGCGTAAAGCCATCGCTATCCGCATCCGCGCCGGGATCGTCCGGGGGGAGGTAGGTCCGCGCAGGGACGGCGGACCGTCCCTGCGTGCCCAACTGTACGGACACTACGGTCGATTCGCTGGACGGATGCGACAGCATCGCCAACATACCGGTCTCGCCGCCCTTCTCGGAGATCCGCAAGCTTCCGAACTGCAGGCTGGCTTTCGGCACCGTGTTGACATCGACGAGGGTCAGCGCCGCGTCCGTGACGGTGAGTCCCGATGTCGCGCCAGCCAGGGAGATGCTCTCGTCCGCCTCGTCGATCTCGTCTTCGATCGGGGTCAACGTGAATGAGGCCGTCCCCGACGGGGCAAACGCCGGAATCGTGAGCTCTATCGGCGCCGGCGCCGTGTAGTCGGTGCCGGACGTCGCACCGTCCCCAGTGCCACCGACGGTCACGGTCACAACCGTCTCCGTATGCCGCGCGACCTCGTCCTCGAACGTCGCGGTCACGGTGAACTCGGTCGGCCCCGCAGACTCCCGCACCGTCTCCGGCACGACCTCGAGCGCCACCGAGTCGGCCGTGTCGTCGTCATCGGTGATACCGAGATTCACCGGCTGCGGCGCCGCCACGCCGTGGCCGCCGACCGACTCGATAGCGCTGATCGCCACGACCTTGTCGGGAGTGTCCACCGTGTCCGCAACCGCCACGATCGTGACCGTCTCGGTACTCGCCTTAGCCCCCGGCGCAATAGTCAGTCTCGCGCCATCGGGCGGACTGTCGGGAGATCCCGCGCGCACCCGGCCACGGTCGCCGCCGACGTCACCGCTGGCCGCGGCTGCCCCGGCGCGGTCGTTTCCGCCGCCCGCCGCAGCAACGCCTACGCGCCCTGCATCGCCTACGCCGTCTCCTTCTCCTTCGCCGTCTCCTTCGCCTTCTTCGTCACCTTCTTCGTCGCCTTCTTCGTCGCCTTCATCGATGTCGCCCGCCCACTCCATCTTGAAGTCCACCATCCGGGCCGGCGGTTCGGGCGTCGCAAGCAGCACGATCTCCACCGTCTCGCTCGACGTGCCGGACAGCGACGCGGTTATCGTGGACCTGCCGCCGTCCTCGACCACCGTATCCGGCGTCAGCGTAAGCGTGAGCGTCGGCGTGGCATCGTCGTCGACGATCAACCCGATTGCGGATGTGACGTCCGACAACACGGCGTTGACCGGGTTCGACAGATCCAGGCGCAGCGCCTCGGTGGCCTCGTCCACCGTGTCCTGGAGGATCGTCACCGACAGCGTTTGCTCCTCGATGCCGGCGGCGAACGTCAGCGTGCCGTCCGGGACTGCGGTGAAGTCCTTGCCGGCCGTCGTGCTCAAATCGATCACGCTGTAGTCGACGGTGACCGCACGCCCGCTCGGTGCGTCGAGCCCGACGGTGAACACCAGCGGGCCCGCGCCCTCGGACACGCCCTCGGGCGCGGCGGATACGGTGAGCTGCGGCGCCATGTCGTCGCTCTCGATCGTCACCGTGGCAAGCGCCGCGCCGAGCGTCGGCGCGAGGTCGCCCTGCGCTGACAGCCGAACCTTGAACGTCTCATCGGCTTCGTCCAGGTCATCGACCGCGGTGGCGACGTCTATCCTGGCGGCGGTCCTGCCGGGCGCGACCGTGAGCACCGTGTGCCCCGAGGCCGTGTAGTCCCCGGGTGCGTGCGCGGTCCCGTCCTCGGTCTCGTAGGCGAAGGTAGTGTCGAACTCGGAGATCGTGGACAGCACGGCCGCCATCGACGCCGGATCGCCTTCCTGAACGATGACCGACGTCGCCGCGAGGTCGACCGTGACCGTGTCGTCGTCGATGACCTGCACGTTCACCGAGTCGGTGCCGAGGTTCGCGTTCACGGGACTCGCGAGCGTCACCGTGAACGCCGCGAACTCCCCCTCGTGGATCTCGTCGTCGTGCAGGTCGATCTCGATGTCCTGGCTGCTGGCCCCGGCTGCGAACGTGATCGTGCCGCTGGCCGTGACATAGTCCTCCACGCTCTTCGCCGCGACCGCCGCTGCGTCGGTCGGCGCCGGGCCGTCGGCGGTTGCGTACGTCACCGTCACGACGCGGTCGCTCGGGGCCGACAAGGTGACGCCGACCATGACGCTACCAGCCATCTCGGCCACAGTCTGCGCCACGCTCGGCAAACCCACCGTGGGCGGGCCGTCGTTGTCCTGGATCGTCACGGTGGCCTGTCGCGGCTCGCCGAGCGTCGCGCCGACGGGCGCCGTCAACTCCAGTGTGAAGGCCTGCGCCGAATCCTCGTCGCGGGGGTCGTCGATGACCGTGACCGTGAACGTCTGCTCGAGCCCGCCGCCCGGGGCGAAGGTCAACGAGCCGAACGCCGCCACGTAGTCCTCTCCCGCCAGGGCCGTACCGTCTGCGGTCCGGTAGGTCACGGCTACGGACTTGGTGCTCGCCCCGCTGAGCCGCACCGAGAACGCAACCTGTCCCGCGCTCTCGGCCACGGACAGACCGCCAACGGGAATCTCGGGATTGGCCCCGGCACGGGCGAGCGACACCGTCGGGACCGTGTAGTCGCCGACGTGGACCGTAACCGGGGACACGGGCTGGCCAGCATAGTCCCCGCCGGACACGGTGTGCCCCAGGAGCACGGGCGCCGGCGCCACCGCGTCGTCGTCCGCTGCCGTCGCCACGGTGAGGGTCTGCGCCTCCGTCCATGACGCCGGTGCAAAAGTCAGGGCCGGCGGCGCCACGGACAGCGCAGCATCGTCAGGTACCTCCACCTCGACCACCACCGGCCCGGTGGGCTCGCTGTCGAGCGCGACCGTGTAGCTCGCGCTGTCGCCCTCGGCGATGGACAACGTCTGCTCGGACACCGTCACGCCGCGCTCGTCGTCGTCGGTCAAGTGCACGGTGGCGACAACCGGCGGTATCAGAGACAGTCCGGGCGGCCGCCAGCCGACGCGGACGGTCACCGTCGTTGGCTCCGTGCGCGGGCGCCCGTCAAGCGTCGCCGTCACCGACACCGCCGTGGGCTGGGCCAGCTCGGACACGACGGCCGGCGACACCGACAGCCCCAGCCTGGACGACGCCCGGTCGTCGTCGGCAAGACGCAGGACGGCACCGACGACGGCCAGCCCGTCACCGTCCACCGCGCCCGTCACCGTCACCGACTCGCCGCCCTCGTCCGCGGCATCAGCGGTCGGCGTGAACGTGAAGGCTGCCGTGGCGGCGGTGTCGTTCGCCGCGATCGTCAGCGCAACGGCCGGGACCGCCGCGTAGTCCGTGCCGGACACTGCCGAATCCCCGGTCGCGCCCACCGCCACCGTCAGCACGGTGGCGGCGCCCCGCCCCGCGCCGTCCAGCATCGCCGTCACCGTCACCGGCACGGCCGCGGATCCCTCCGCAACAACCGACGGCGACACCGACAGGAGAACCGCACCCGACTCCGCGTCGTCATCGCGCAGGCCGAGGCGCGTGCCGTCGACGTCGAGTCCGTCGGCCGCGCCAGTCACCAGCGCCGCCTCGCCACCCTCCGCCGCCGCGTCGTCCGTGGGCGAAACCGTGAACGTGGCAGACGCCGCGGAATCACCGGCCGGGATGGTGAGTTCGAAGTCCGGGACGCCAAGGTAGTCGACCCCTTCGGTCGCGGTGTCGCCCGGCGGGCCGAGTCGGATGGACACCCGTTCCCCGTCGTCGTCCACCGAGTCGTCCGCCGCCGTCACCGTGAACGCCCGGGTGGTATCCGTCGCGCCGAAGGTAAGCGCCTGGGCCACGCCCGAATAGTCCGCCGCCGTCACGCCCCCGTAACGCTCGCCGGTGAGGGGCACCACCACCTGCCGCCTCGGCGCCGCGTCCAGGAGAGCCTGCACCACCGTTTCGCCGCCCTCCGCCACGGTGTACACGGCGCTCGCGAAGCGTAGCGTCACGTCCGGGTCGTCGTTGTCCGTGAGCGTCGCGGTCGCGGTCAACTCGTTCGCGTCCCCGACCAAGGCCGCACCCGTGGGGTTGTCCAGCACCAGGGCGAAGGTCTCCTCCAGGGCCTCGGACACGCTGTCGTCGATGACCGGCACGCTGACCGTGACCGTCCGGGCGCCGGCCGCCACCGTCAGCGTGCCGTCGGTGCGGGTGTAGTCGTCGGGCGCGGTGGCCGTGTCGTCCGACGTCCCGTAGTCCACGGTCACGTCCGTGCTGCCGGCCTGGTCGAGCGTCACCTCGAAGTCCACCGTGCCGGCATCTTCCGCCACGGTGATGGCGCGTACGACGTCCATGACGGGACGGTCGTTCTCGATGATCGTGACGGTCACGGCGCCGATGTCGACGTCGTCGTAGCCGCCACCCCGCAGCGTATGGGTCAGCGTGATCGGGTCGTCGTCGAGGGCGTCGTCGTCCTCCGCCGCGGTCACCGTCACAGGCTGTTCGACGCTCCAGTCGCCGGGCGTGAAGGTGAGGGCGCCCGACGTCGACAGGTCCGTCCCCGGCGCGTGGTCCACGGTGACGACGACGTTGGCGCTGGGTTTGCTCGACAGCGTCACGCCGTACGACGCCGTTCCGCCCTCCACGACAGCCAAGTCGCGACCACCGCCGACGCTCGCCTGGACCCGCGCCGACTTGCTGTCGTTGTCGCCGAGGTGCACCGTCGAGGTGGCCGGGTCGCCCGCCTCGACACGGGGGGGCAGCGTGCCGAAGCGCAAGGCGACCGTCTCGCCGTCGTCGTCGACGTCATCGTCGGTCGCCATGACGGAGAACGTCTGGCGGCGGGTTCCGCCAGCAGTGAACGTGACCGAGCCCGGCACGCCCGAGTAGTCCGCCGTCGTCGCGCCAAGGCCCGGCGTCGAGAGGACGGGAATCACCAGCGTCCTTTGCGGATCCTGATCGACGACCACCGCGACGATCCCCGCCTGTCCCTCGTTGGCCACGACCACGGCGGTCTCGAACGCCACGGTGACCTCGGGGTCGTCGTCGTCACTGATCGTGGCGGTGGCGGTCAGCGTCGCGGACTGACCCTTCAGTCGCGCGTTCGCAGGCCGGCTGAGCTGCAGCTCGAAGGTCTCCGCGTCGGCTTCGTCGTCCGTGTCGTCAACGATCGCCACGGCGAGCGTCTGGCTCGTTGCGCGAGCCGCGAAGGTGAGCGTGTCCCGGATCGCCGTGTAGTCGCCCGGCGCCACGGCCGAGCCGTCCGCGGTCGCATACGCCACGGTCACGGCCTTGTCCGTTGCGCGGTCCAGGGTCACCGCGAAGCTCGCGGCGCCGGCCGACTCCGAGACCGTCACCGCCCGCGTCACGTCCACCGCCGGCAAGTCGTCCTCGATCACGGTGACGCGCACGGCATCGACCGACGCGGCCGCATAGTCCCCGCCGGCCACGCTGTGCGTCAGCGTCACCGCGGCGTCGCCGATCGCATCGTCGTCGTGGCTGGCGGCGACCGTGAACGAAAGCGCCGTGGCCCATGCGTCGGGCGCGAACGTCAACGTGGACGGCGAGACGGCAAGCTCCGCCGCCGTTGGCACGGTGACGGTGACCCTCGCCGCGGACGTCGGCCGGGTGCGCAGAGCGATGCCGTAGGTGGCCGTGGCCCCCTCCGTCACCAGGAGGTCGGTCGCGGCCACCGAGACACCGCGGGTGTCGTTGTCCGCCAGGTGCAGGCTGGCCGTGGCCGGCGTGCCCGCAGCCGCACGGCTCGGGAGCCTGTCGCCGAAGCCCAGCGTGACGGTCTTGCCGTCCTGGTCGACGTCGTTGTCCGTGACGGCGACGTTGAAAGACTGTTCCGTCACGCCGGTCCCGAAGACCACCTGACCGGGAACGCCGCCGTAGTCGGCGGCAGCCACGCCGGTGCCTGGCTGGTGGGTGAGCGGGATTTCCAGCCGGCCTTCCGGGTCGCGATCGACGACCACGGTGACCGCGGCGGACGAGCCCTCCGTCCCGGCGTAGACCGCCTGCGAATACGACACCCGCACCGCCGGCAAATCGTCGTCGCGGATCGCATGCTGGACGGTGAACGTCGTCGCCCCGTCAGTGAACGACAGCCCCTGCGGCTCGCTCAGGACCAGGGAGAAGGTCTCCGACTCGGCCTCGTCCACGGCATCGTCGTGGATGGCAACGGTGAACGTGAAGGAGGTCGATGCTGAATCGAAAACCGCCAGGCCGCCAGTCGCCGCGTAGTCGCCCGGGGCTTGCGCCGTGCCGTCCTGCGTCTCGTACGCCACGCCCGCCCAGTCGCTTTGGCGGTCGAGCGCGAGGACGACGGTCAGGGCGCCCGCCGCCTCCGCGACCGTCGCCGCCGGAGTCACGCTCAGCACGGGCGTATCGTTTTCGGTGATCGTCACCTGGACGGCGTCGATCGGCACCGATTCGTAGCCGCCGCCGCTTGCGTCATGCGACAGCGTCACGGGCGGGTCGGCGATCGCGTCGGCGTCCGCCACCGCGGCCACGGTCACCGTCTGCGCCGTCTCCCAGGTCGACGCCGTGAACGTCAACGCACCGGTGGTGAGCGACAGATCGCCGGCCGCTTCCGGCAACCCGGGCGTTACGACCACGGCCGCGGCAGGCTCGCTGTCGAGCACCACCGTGTAGCTGGCGCTGCCGTCTTCGGGAACGGTCAGATCCGTGTCCGACACCGTGACGCCGCGCTCGTCGTCGTCCGCCAGGTGCACGGTGGTCACGTCCTGCGTCGGCAGTACGCGCGGCGGCGCCCAGCCCACGCGAACGGTGACGAGGGTCGCCACGTCCCGAGCCTGCGCGTCCAGCGTCGCGGTGACCGTGACGCTCGTCGCCGCGTCCGCCTCGCCGACGCCGCCTGGCGAGAGCGACAGACCCACGCGGGACGACGCCCGGTCGGCGTCGGCAAGGTGCAGGACGGCATCGACGACGGCCAGCCCGCCGCCGTCCACCACGCCCGACACCGAGGCCGACTCGCCGCCCTCGCCCGCGTCATCGGCGGTCGGCGTGAACGTGAACGTGGCTGTCCCGGCCGTGGCGTTCGCCGCGATCGTCAGCGCGACAGGCGGGACCGTCGCGTAGTCCGTACCGGACACCGCCGAGTCTCCCGTCGCGCCCACCGCCACCGTCAGCACGGTGGCGGTTCCCCGCGCCGTCCCGTCCAGCGTCGCGGTCACCGTCACCGGCACGGCCGCCGATCCCTCCGGGACGACCGACGGCGACACCGAGAGCCGCACCTCTTCCGAAATCCGGTCGTCGTCGCGCAGGTCGAGGCGCGCGCCGCCGACGTCGAATCCGGCCGCGGGGGTCGCGCCCGTGACCACCGCGGCCTCGCCGCCCTCGGCGGCCGCGTCGTCCACGGGCGCGATGGTGAACGTCGCCGACGCCGACGTCGCGCCCGCCGCAATCGTCAGCCCGATGTCGCCGACAGGCAGGTAGTCGAAGCCCTCGGTCGCGGTGTCGTCCAGCGAGCCGAGCCGGATGGACACCTGCTCGTCGTCGTCGTCCAGATCGTCCTCCGCGACCACCACCGTGAACTCGCGAACCGTGTCCGCTGCACCGAAGGTGAGCGCCTCCGGGACGCCCGAGTAGTCCGCCGCCGAAGCGCCGGCCACACCGGCGGCGGCGAGCGGCACGACCACCTGCCGCTCCGGCGCCGGTTCGAGGTGGACCGCCAGCACGGCATCGCCGCCTTCCGGCCCCACGTAATCGGTACTACCGAATCGCACGGCGACTTCGGGCAGGTCGTCGTCCGTAATCGTCACGGTCGCAATCAGCGACTCCACAGCGTCGGCGAACTTGCCGTCGACGGGATCCACGAACGTGACGGTGAACGTCTCCGTCTCGGCGTCGTCCTCGTCATCCGGCACGATGTGCACGTCGAGCGTCAGCGTCTCGCGCCCGGCCGCGAACGTCAGCACGCCCGCCGTGCCGAGGTAATCCGGGCCGTCCTCTGCCGTGCCGTCCGCCGTTTCGTAGCTCACTGCCACGGGCTTGCTGCTCGCGCCGTCCAACGCCACCACGATCTGCGCGACGCCAGCCGCTTCGGACACGGTGACTGCTTGCGCGCGCAGCTCGAGGGTGGGTACGTCGTTCTCTTCGATGACCACGCGCAGCGGCGGGATTGCGACGCCGTCGTAGTCGCCGCCGGTGGCGCTGTGCTCAAGGACGACCGGGTCATCGGCCAATGCGTCGTCGTCCTCGCCGACCGACAACGTCACCGTCTGGGCCGAGGCGTAGTCGGTCGCCGTGAATGTCAGGGTCGCCGGGCTCGGCGAGACATCCGTTCCGTCCGTGCCGTCGACCGTCACCGTCACGGGCGCGGTCGGCTCGCTCGTGAGGACGACGGTGTAGTTGCCACCAGCACCCTCGGCGACGGCCAATTCCGCCTCGGACAGGTCAACGCCGCGGACGTCGTTGTCGAGCAGGCGTACCGTGGCGGTGGCCGGGGCACCCGTTTCCACGCCATCGGTCGAGGACGGTCCGAGCGTCAGCCGGACCTCCTCGCCGGACTCGGCGATCGCGTCGTCCGTTGCCACCACGTGGATGGTGGCGCTGGTCTGGGCCGCGCCGAACACGACCGTCGCCGGCACGCCACTGTAGTCGGCAGCGGTCGCGCCGTTGGCGCCCGCGTGGGTCAGCGGGACCACCACCTCTCGCTCCGGCGCGTCGTCGAGCGTGATGACGACTGCCACGCCGATGGCGTCGTCATCGGCGTCGACGTCGCCCTCCGCGACGCTGTAGGACGAGCCGGCGAACGCCACATGGACAACAACGGGCAGATCGTCGTCCTCGATCGTCGCGGTGGCCGTCGCGACCGCCGCACCACCGGGAAAGATCGCGTGGACCGGATTGTCCAGCGTCAGTCCGAACGTCTCGTCATCCTCGTCGTCCTCGTCGTCGAGGACGGGCACACTGATCGTGCCGGAGAGGACGCCGGCCGGGATACGCAGGGATCCCGTGGTGAGCTCGTAGTCCAAGGACAACGTGGCCGTGCCGCCGTGGGTCTCGTAATCCACGTGCACGTCGCGATCCGTGACCCGGTCGAGCAGGACGGTGAACTCGACCGTCCCGTCGCCCTCGCCGACGACAGCGTCCGCAACGCTCAGCGCCGGGGTGTCGTCCTCGGTGATCGTTACCGTCAGGACTGGGCCCGTCAGGCCCTCATACACGGTGTCTGCGCCACCGCCGGTCGCGGCATGCGCCACCGCCACAGGCGCGTCCCGGATGGCGTCGAGGTCGGCGGCGGCCGAGAGCGTGACGCTGCGTGCCGTGGACCACGTGGCCGGCGCGAAGGTCAGCGCGCCAGGCGTCGCCGAAAGGTCGCCGGGCGGCACGTCGATCGACACCGTCACGGTCTCGCTCGGCGCCGTTGCGAGGCGGACCGTGTACAAGGCGACACCGCCTTCGCTGACCGCTGCCGACGTCGACGAGAGCACGATGCCGTCAGTGTCGTCGTCGATCAGGCTGACCACCGTGGACCGCGGGAAAGTCGACGCCAGACCCGGCGGCAATGCCCCGAAACTCAGCACGGCCGTGCGGCCGTCGTCGACGTCGTCGTCGTCGTCCGTGGCGGTCAACGAGAAGGTCTGGACGCGGCTCCCATCCGGGGTGAACGTGACCGTCTCGGGCACCCCCGAGAAGTCCTCAGCGGCCGCTCCGCCGCCGGGCTCGGTGCGCAGCGGCACAACGACCTGCTCCTCGGGGTCCCCATGCAGATGGACCGCCACGACGGCCGCGGCGCCGCCTTCGGTGGCGCGGTACGCGTCGCTCCCGAACGCCACGTCAACGCTTCGGCCTGCGTCGGGCGGCTCTTCCTGGATCCGCACCGTGACGGGCGCAACGGCGATGCCGTCGTAGTCGCCGCCGTGCGCCGTGTGCGGCACCAGGAGCGGCGCGTCGGTGTCTTCATCGACGTCGGCGGTCGTCCGCAGCGTCACCGGCTGCGGCACGTACCAGGTCCCGGGCGCGAACGTCAGCGTCACCCCGGAGTCCGGCAATTCGAGATCGGTTGCCGCGAGACCGGCGCTGACCACGCGCACTTCCACCGTGGCGGTCGGCTCGCTGCGCAGCACAACGTTGTACGTCACGCTGTCGCCTTCCATGACGTCAAACTCGGTCGGGCGCACGGACACGGCGCGCAAGTCGTCGTCGAGGATTTCGACCCGGGTTTCGTCGGGCTCGCCGGACGAAACGTGCTCCGGCAAGGTACCGAAACCCAGGGAGACCCCCTCGCCGTCGTCGTCGATCCGGTCCTCGGCCGCGGTGATCGTGAGCGTCCGCTCAAGCGGCATGTCGACGCCGAACGTCACCGCGAGCGGACCGACGCTGTAGTCGTCCGCGGAGACGCCACCGAACTCCGCTACGGTGATCGGCACCTCGAAGGTGGTCTCGGCGGGCGTCCTCGACAGCGTGACCGTCAACTCGCCGTGCTGGTCCTCGTACAGTTCGGTGCGGATGCCCTGGCCCCGATCGTCGTCCGTGAGCCAGATGGAGGCCGGCTCGACGGGCAGTCCCGGCGTGACACCGACGATGGCTATGGTCTCGTCGAGTTCGGCCTCGTCGTCGTCGACCGGCATCACCTCGAGCGCCACGGTGCCCTCGAACTCGCCCGCCGGAACGACGAGAGTCGCCGAACCAGGCGCGTAGTCCCCCGGCGAATCCGCCGTGTCGCCCGGCGCGCCCAGCGACAGGGCGATCGCCGTGTCGGCGGCGCGCACCTGGCCGTTCAGCACGCCGGTCACGTCGATGGCCGTCGCGCCGCCGTTCTCGTCGATCCGGCGCTGCT
This sequence comes from Candidatus Azotimanducaceae bacterium, assembly GCA_965206615.1. Taxonomy (GTDB): domain Bacteria; phylum Pseudomonadota; class Gammaproteobacteria; order Pseudomonadales; family Azotimanducaceae; genus VXNE01. The sequence continues at coordinate 2,646,472 of CBDBKI010000005.1, read as the reverse complement.
CTACGGCCAGTATGACGCCAGTCGACGGGGTCAGGCCGTCGGCGACGATTTCGTAGACGGGCCGGCGGCTCGTGTTGGGTATTTGATTCTCCCAGGTCCCCAGGTTGGCACGAAAAAGCAGATGCTCGACCGAGTTGTGCCGCCACCCGGGCCACGCCCGGTAAGTCCTGGACGAGGTCATTTTCAGCCTGTAGCTGCCCAGTGCGCTCACGGCGGAATCGCGCGCGAGACGAACTGACGAGTCGTCCGCGACCAGCAGGACGTACTCGGTCCGCGCTTTCAGGTCCGCACCGGGCGGCGCTGTGAAAAAGGCCGTTCCCGCGGCCAGCTGGCCGGACGGCGGAGACAGTTGGATGCACTCGTAGACCGCCTCACTGCACGAAAGGTAGTCCGCCAGCGGCGGCTGGCCGTAGGGCACCTCCGCAAGCACAACGGTCGGCACCGCGCCGACGTCGGCCGAGGCGATGTCGAGCCTGACTCCGTGGAGGGCGTGCGACGCGTATGTTCTGCCGGTCTGGAAGCGAATCCGGGCGGCCTTGTAGATTCTGTTCCCCGCAACATTGATATCCTCCGCAAAACGCTCACCGCCGACCCGTAACGGGGTTTGATCGGCGTTGGCGGGGAGATTGCCCAGGTACGCCGGGCGAGGCGGCCACGGGATCAGCGGTTTGGGGGGCAGTGGCCCCTGGGCCAGACCGCCGAACGCAACGCGCAGCTGCGGCAGGTCGTCGTCGGTGATGGTCACCCTGACCGAGCCCGCGTCCGACTTCACCTCACCGGCCTGGGGCGCCGCGAGGAACACGTCGAATGCCTCGTCCTCCTCGTCGAACCCATCGTCATGGATGTCGATGGACAACGTCTGCGTGAGCGTGCCGCCGGCCTCGAACGTCAGGCGCTCGCTATAGGAGCCGTAGTCGCCGTCGAACTCCGGCCGGCTGCCCGTGGCGGTCCAGTCTTCGGTGTAGATCCCGACGCCGACGTCCCGGTCGCTGACCTGGTCGACCCGCACGGTCAAGGTCACACTCTGCCCGGATTCGTCGACCGCGAAGTCCGTCTCGTCAAACGACAGCACGAGCAGGGTCGTGTCGACGACTCGCACGGTCACAGTGACCGGCGCCGCCACATCGGTGTAGTCGCCGCCAGTCGCCGTGTGTGTCACGCTGGTTGCCACCGGAGACAGCGCGTCGTCGTCGGCTGCCGACGTCACGACGACCGTCTGCAGCGTGCTCCATGCGGCCGGCTGGAAGGTGAGCGTCGCGGGCGCCACCGCCACCGCAGGGTCGCTACCGGCGTCGATCGTCACCGTCACCGCGGCGCTCGGCTCGCTGGTCAAGGCGACCGTGTAGCGGGCCTCATCGCCTTCGTTCAACACCAGCGCTTCGACATCGACGTCGATACCGATCACGTCGTCGTCGATGAGGGCTACCTTGAGACCGCCGGCCGACGTGACGCGCGGCGGTAGCTCGCCGAAGCCGAGTTGCACGGCCTCGTCATCGTCGTCCACATCGTCGTCCGTCGCGCCGACCCTGAAAGCCTGCGCCACAACGCCCGCCTCGAACGTGACCACGGCGGGGACGCCGTAGTAGTCTGCGGCGTCCGCACCGTCTGCCGGTGCAGACGTGAGCGGGATCTCGAGCGTGCGCTCCGGGTCGCGGTCCAGGGAAGCGGTGACCTCGGCCCCTTGGTCCGGCCAGCCAACCATACGCATTCGCACCGACCCTCGGTACCACGTAGCACGTTCTTCGCTCCGTCTAGCCAGGTGATACCACTCGACGGGCGGCCAATCCCGCAACGACCCGTCGTCGGGTGGGCCGTCGGCCACTCCCACAACGGTCGGCAGCGGGTCGTGCGACTCGCCAAGAACGTACGATTCGTCGGCGAGCCGGATGCGCAGCCAGTAGGCCGTCCCGGGTTCGAGAGCCGTGCCGGGCGGTGGTCGATACATGTGCCGCACGAGGGCGCCGTCGTAGTCCCCCGGGTCCACACCCGGATCGAGGGTCAACGCGATGCGCTCGTCATTTCCGCGCCAACCAGGGACCAGTTCGACGATCGGTACGCTGCGCAACTCCTGGTCCGCGGCATTCTGGTAGGCCGAATTGCCGGCGTTGTCCGTAGCGTAAAGCTCCTTGGCATTGAAGCGCCACATCTCGAACTCGATTCCCGCGAGGACGTAGCCACGCCGATACTTGCCGGTCGTGATCCGAACAACGACCTCGTCCACCCGGTTCTCGGACGGTTGGCGGTAGCCGCCCAGGGGCACCGTCGAGGAGTTGCCGGCGGAGACGTTGCCGAACAGCAGCGGGTCCTTTACCGAGCCGGCTTCCAGGGCCTCCGCACGGGGCGAGCTCAAGGAGACGACGACGCGCGGGTCGTCGTTGTCGGCGATCGTCACCGGAACAACCATCGACGGCACGAGGAGGGGCAGCTCGGCATTGCCGGCGTCCTTCAGCACCAGGTCAAAGCGCTCTTCTTCCTCCTCGTCGATGTCATCGTCCGTGATCGGTATGGCCACCGTCTTGCTCGTCTCGCCGACGGCGAACGTCAACGTGCCCGAGACGCGCGTGTAGTCAGAGGGCACCTCGGCAGTTGCCGCCACGGTCTCGTAACCCAGTGTAGCCGCCCGGATCGGCCGTCGATCCAGGGTCACGGTCACCGGCGCTGTGCCGCTGCCCTCCGAAACAGCCACTGGCTCTGCCGCAAAGACAGGGCGGTCCTTGTCCGCGATTCGAGCCGTCACCGAGGTCTCGATCCGCCCGGAGCGACTTGTACCCGATGAAACGAGGCGAAGGGTCACCGGGTCGTCGGTCTCGGCGTCGGCATCCGGCCTTGCCGAGACTTCCAGGCGGCCGGTTCGGCGAGCGGCAGAGAACGTGAGCGTCGCGGGCGACACGACGAGATCCGTGCCGGCCCAGCCCTGCGCCTCCACGGTGACCGGGGAACGGGGCTGCCAACCGAGCCGCACGTCGATGCTCCTTGGCGGCGCGTCCTCGAGCAACAACATCGTGCGGGGCGTCGCGTGGAGCTCGTAGCGGTCGTCGTTCGACAAGTGAACAATCACCTGTCCCGGCCCCTTCTGGGTCATCCCGGTGGGCAATGTCCCCAAGCTGAAAATCACCGACTCGCCGGGGTCCACGACGTGGTCGTCCGCGACCCAAAGTTCAGTCTTGCCCGACTGCCCGCCGTCATACTTGTTGACATAGACCGTTTGGGGTACGTCGTTGAAGTCCGACGAGGTCGCACCGCCCAGATAGGTGTGTATCAACGGTATGGCCGCGCTAAAACCGTTCTTCCACGGGCGATCAAGACGGACCGTGAGGGGCACCGGTCTTTGGAAGTTGTCCTCGGGGAGGCTAGCCTGCTGGACCCCTACCCGACCCGCGTCCAGCGAGACTTGGTAGCGTGCCGGGTCTTCGTCCAGGATCGTGCCCCAAGCGTAGCTGTACCAGGAACCGCTCGCAAAGCGGGCGTTGGTTGGGTTTTCAACGTACAGCAAGAACAACTCGTCATTTTCGGGCACGTCGTCGTCGACCAGCTCCACCCGGATCACGCGCTGCGTCTCGTTGGAGTCGAAGCGCACCGTGCCCGAGGCCGCGATGAAGTCCTGCGCCTTGGCCTTGCCCCGCCTGTACGTTGTCGCGTACTCCACCGCTACCCCGGTGCCGGGACCGTCCAGCTTGACGGTGAAATTCATGTACCCCTCTGACTCTTGCTGCGAAACATCCGCGACGGTCACCGTCGGCTTGCGGGCACGCGTGAGCGCCGTCACGGGTACCGACAGACCCGTGTAGTCACCGCCAGCGGCGGCGTGGCCGATCGCCACGGTTCGTTTGCCCGCCACGCTTTCCGCCGACAATCTCAACGTCCTCGTCGATGACCAGTCCGCCGCGTTGAAGACCAGCCTGTCGGGTGAGACTCCGAGGTGGTTGTCCGGGGGCACGCCGACCGAGACGACCACTGGTGGCACGGTTGGGCGTGTCAGCAGGCGCACCGTGTACGCTCGCTCCCGCCCCGCATCGACGTGCAGCGGTTGCGGCATCACTTCGATGCCGCGGCGGTCATCGTCCGTGAGGTGCACGGCGACCCGGTCAGGCTGCCCGGCAAAGACCCCGGGCGGCAACGTCGCGGGAAGCGCGATTCTCACGGTCTCGTCGCCGTCGTCGTAGTCGTCCTCGGTCGCGGTGATTTCCACGGTCCGAACCAGCGCCCCGCCGACCGCGAACTCGACGGTCTGCGGCACGATCCGGTAGTCGCCCGGCGACGCGGTTCCCGACACGACCAGGGGAATCGATAGCGAGCGTTCCGGTTTCTTGTCGAGGCCCACTTCCACGCTGGCCGGCACGCCGCCCTCGACGACCGCCGCAACCGCCGCCCCGAACGCAACCGCTACCCTCGGCAGGTCGTCGTCCTCGATGGTGCCGACGGCGCTGAGACTGTCGGCGCCGTCGGGGAACGCGGCGTTGCGCAACTCGGCGAAGTGCAGCGTGAACGTCGCCGATTCGACCGCATCGTCGACCCCGTCATCGCGGACCGGCACGCGGACCGTCCGCGTCGTGACGCCCGGCAGGAAGCGTAGCGTGCCACGGGTATCGAGGTAGTCCCGGGGCGCCGTCGCCGTGCCGCCGAACGTTGCATAGTCGACGGTGACCACCCCGGCCGCGGCGACATCGAGGCGGACTTCGAAGTCGATCCGTCCAGCCCCTTCCGCGGCGCTCGCATCGGCCACCGTCAACGTAGGCCGGTGCGCCTCGACGATCGTGGCCGTGACTGCCGCGGACTCGCCGTCGTAGTCCCCGCCGACCGCGGTGTGGCCGATCTCCACCGGAGGGTCGGGGACCGCATCCTGATCCGCCGCCGCCGCAAGCGTGACCGACTGCGCCGTCGCGAAGGCATCGCGCGCGAAGTTGAGCGCGCCGGGCGTCACACTGAGGTCGGCGCCCTCGGTCACCGCGAGCGTGACCACCACGTCGGCGCTCGGGCGGCTCGCCAGGGCCACGGTGTACGTCCCCGTCCCGCCCTCCGGAACCCGGGGCGCGTGGTTGGACAGCACGATGCCGCGGCCATCGTTGTCGACCAGGTGCACGACGGCCTCGGCGATGGCCCCGTGCGTGGCGCCCGTCCCCGGCGACAGGCTGAAGGTCACCGCCTCGTCGGCCTCGTCGTCCATGTCGTCGACGGCCGTGACGGCGAAGGTCTGCGTCAACGGGCCGCCGGCGACGAACGTCACGGAGTCGGGCGCCCGGTAGTCGGCGGCAGAGACCCCCGCCCCCGGTGTCGCGGCGACCGGCACGACCAGCGTGCGGCCGGGGTCCTTGTCCACCTGCACCAACAGGGCCGCGCTGGCGCCCTCCTCCGTCGCGTAGGCGTTGGCGGCAAACGACACCGCGACCACGGGATGGTCGTCGTCGCGGATGGTGCCGACCGCCGAGACGGTCTCCCGCTGGTCGCCAAACACCGCGTTCCGGGGCTCGCTGAGGGCAAGTGTGAACGTCTCGTCGGGCTCGTCGACGTCGTCGTCGACCAGCGGCACGCGGACCGTTTGCCGTGCTACGCCAGAGGCGAACCGCAGCCGCCCGTCGACGTGTTCGTAGTCTGCCGGCGCGCTGGCGACCGACCCGACCGTCGCATAGTCCACCGTGACGTCGCCGCCCGCCGGCCGGTCGAGGGCAACCTCGAAGGCCAGATAGCCCGACCCTTCGTCCGCCGCACTGTCCGCGACGCTCACGGTCGCGTAGTCGTTCCCGCCCACGGTTACGGTCAGGGCCGCCGTCACCCCCCCGTAGTCCGCGCCGGCGGCGACGTGCGCCAGCACCATCGGGGGCGGCTCGGCGAGGTCGTCATCGTTCGGCACGGTCAGCGTGACCGTCTGCGCCGTGGCCCAGTCCGTCGCCGTGAAGCTCAGCGACCGCGGCGCGACATCGACCACTGAATCGGCCGGCAGGTCGAGCGTCACCACAACCGGACCGGACGGCGTGGTCGCCAACGCGACGGTGTATTCGGACTGACCGCCCTCGGCCACGCGAACCGTCGGATGGGACAGCACTACGGCCGGTTCGTCGTTGTCGTCGATATGTACCGTAGCCGTCTCCGGAGCTCCGACGGTCACGCCCGGCGGCAGCCCGGTGAGACTCAGCACGAGCCGCTCGCCGTCGTCGTTGTCGAAGTCGTCGACGGCGGAGAACACGAAGCTGGCGGACTCCTGGTCAGCATCGAAGGTCAGCGCCTCCGGCACGTGGTAGTCGAGCCGTTGGGTCTCGCCGAGCTCGGCCGCCGTGAGCGCCAGGCTCAGTGCGCGTTCCGGGGCCCGGTCGAGGTTTACCGTGACCGTCTCGGTCCCGCCTTCAGTGACCGTGTAGACCTCGGCCGCGAAGGAGGCCCGTACCATGGGCAGGTCGTTGTCCTCGATCTGGCCCGTGGTCACTTGCGGCGCCACCAGGTCGGCATTCACGGAATTCGACAGCGTCACCGAGAACGTCTCCGACTCGTCCTCGTCAACCGCGTCGTCGCGAATGGGCACGCGGATCGTCTTCTCGGTCGTCAGGTGGTCGAACTGCGCCGTGCCGCTGACCGCATCGTAGTCCCCTGGTGCTTGCGCCGTGCCATCCGACGTCCGGTAGTCCACGGACACGACGGCCGTGCTGCGCGCACTCAACTCAACGACGAACGAGGCGGTCGTCGAAGCCTCCCCGGCCGTCACCGCCGCCGCGGACCAGGAGACTTGCGCACGGTCGTCCTCGGTGATGGTCGCAACGACAACCGGGCCGCGGACACGCGGGTACCCAGGGCCTGCAGCGACGTGCGTCAGGGGAACCGGCGTATCCACCAGCGCGTCCGCATCGTCCGCCGCCTGTACCACGACGGTCTGCGCCGTCTGCCAGTTGCTGGCGTCGAACGTCAGCGCGGTGGGCGACACGGTGAGGTCCGAGCCGCTCGTGCCCCCCAAGGTCACGACGACATCGCCATCCGCGGTCGCGGGCGACGCCAGCAGTGCCACGCGGTAAGGCGCGCTGCCGCCCTCGGGAACCTGGATCGCGTCGTCCGACACGCTGACTCCCGCGCCGTCGTCGTCGGCGATGTAGATCGTCAGCTCCGTTGGGTCGCCGCGTGCCACGCCGGCGGGGAGGCGCAACCTGAGCCGGATGGACTCACCGTCATCGTTGTGCGTATCGTCGGTGGCCCCAACCTCGAAGGTCTGCGACAGCGCACCGCCGGGCGTGAAGGTCCGCCGCAGGGCACTGGACGCCACGGAGACATCCGAGCCGGTAGCCCCGCCCGCGTATCTCAGTTCCACGGGGATCACGACGGCGGACGCCGGCGCGCGGCTCAAGGCGACGGTCACATCGACCGTACCGCCTTCGGCTACGGCCGGCGATGCAGCGGTGATCGACGCCAGCGGCAACTGCGCCGCATCGTCGTCCTGGATCGAAATCCGCACTTCGATGCTCTCCGCCGGCCCTGCAAACTGCGCTTGTGTCGCGCTTTGGAACCTCAGTAAAAGGGTCTCGTCGCCACCCGGTTCGTGCCGGTGGTCGTTGACGACCGCAACGCGCACGGTGTCGTTCGTTTCGCCCGCACGGAACGTCAGTGTCCCGGTCGTCGCCAGGTAGTCCTCGTCGGCTGTCGCCGAACCCGCGACCGTAGCGTATTGCACCGTGACCTCGTAGCCGGACGGATCCGACAGCCGGACGTCGACCTCGATCGAATCCGACTCCGCGAAGCGCGCCTTCGCAACCGCCGCCGTGAGGGTTGGCAGCGGGTCGTCGTCCGTGATCGTCCCGGTAGCCGAGGCGTCGTCCAGGGTCGCGTTGGACGGATGGCGCAGCGTTACCGTGAACGTCTCGTCCGGCTCGTCGAGCACGTCGTCCTCGAGGGCTACGCGGATCGTTCCCGTGGTGTGCCCGGCCGGCACGACCAGCGTTCCCGTGCGCGTCGCGTAGTCCGGCCCGGACGGGGTATCGGCACTGCCCCGCGCCGTTCCAGGCGCAGTCTCGTATGCCACCGAGACATCGAGCGTGGTCGCTGCCGACAGCGTTACGGTGAACGCGACAGCGCCGGCGGATTCCGTTGCCGTCGCGTCCGCGACACTGAGGGTCGGAAAAACGTGGGTCGCCGGCATCACGCGGTACACGGGGGACAAGCCGTACAGCGGCAAATGCGTGTGGTGGGCTCGCGTGGGAGTCAGTGCCGGATGGGCCAGGCCCGTCTCAGGCCCGTCGGCAGGATCGCTCGTGGGCACGCCGGCCGTCACGTAGTGCCCCCCCAGTGGGTACCTCGGGTGGAACCCGGTGTACACGCACACCTCCGATGCCGACTCCACCGTGCAATTGCCAGCCACCGTGTCGCCGCTCTCGTCGACCGGCGTGCGGCTCTCCCATTGGGCGTTCCCCGCGTACTCGCTGCCGTGGTCGTAAAAGGCCGCGTAGTGCGGCGCGATCCGCGCACCCCCGAGCCAGTAGATCGGGCGCCCGGTCGTGCGGGTCTGCTCCGTGCCGGTGTTCGCGAACACGGTGACACCCTCGGGCCAGCGCGCCGTTCCGGCAACGGCGCGAAAACGCGACGCGGATGCGCCAATGTCCACGTCTCCCGCCGCCGCGTGGGCGCGCACAAAGTCGTTGTATTCGCCAATGTCCGCCGAGCCCGCGCCGCGCTTGCCGGATGTCACGAAAAGCAGGTGGAACTCGTCGTCGACGCCGAGCCCGGTGGGGATCAGGGACCAGTTCGAGGCGACGCCGTGGCGAACGCGCGCTGGCTCGTCCTGCGGGGCGTCGTCGTCGACAATCGTCGCCCTCGCTGCCGCGCCGCCAACAAGGCGCGCCCCGCGCACCTCGCTGACCGCGAGCAGGAAACTCTCGTCGTTCTCGTGCTCCGCGTCGTCGAGCAGCGCCACCGGGATCGACGCCAAGTCGGTCCCTGCCGACAGCGTGAGCGTGCCCGACAGCGCCGTGTAATCCGTCGCGCCGGCGCTGCCCTCGACGGTTTCGTATGCCAACGTGACGGCGCCGCTCGCCGGCCGCTCGAGCGACACGCCGAACACCGCGAAGACGCCCTGCCCCTCCACGACATCACGGCGCGGATCCAGCAGCCGGACGCCCGGCAACTCGTCCTGGTCGCTGATCCTCCCGGTCGCCGTTGCGCCAGCCGGTTCAATCCGGACGTTCTGGCCCTCACCGAGGGTCAGCCGGAAGTATTCGGATCCCTCCGCGTCACCGTCGGTGACCAGGGTGACGGTGACGGTTTTCGCGGTCTCCGCGGCGGTGAAACGCAGTCTCCCGGCAGCAGCCTCGTAGTCGTCTCCCACCAATGCGGACCCGTCGGCCGTGGCGTAGCCGACGGTCAGGTCGGTCGTCGGCGCACGGTCCAGGGTGACGACAAAGTGCATCTCGCCGGCGGACTCCTCGGCGCTGGTGTCGGCAACGCTGGCGACCGGGAGCGCCAGCCCCGCCTGCGCCTGGAATACCGGCGACAGGCCGTAGAAAGGCATGACCAGGCGGGGAGAGGCGACTACCTCGGCGTCCACGCCGCCACCGTCCACGCTCGGCCGGCCGACGGTCACCCAAGGGCCAGGGGAGTCCACCAGCGGGTTCGTGCCGCCGCCGAGCACCCACCCGTCGAGCGCGTTCTTGTCCTGGCCCGTGAACACGCACAGCGCCCCACCCAACGGACAACTTGCTCTACCCTCTCGGCCGGTCTCATCCCTCGTCGCCTGGGTCTGCCAGCTGCCCGACAACAGTGCCGCGCTGTCGGCGACGATGCGCCCGCCGTTCAGCCAGAAGACCGGAACCGGCGTGGCGCCCGTGCTCGCCGGCAGGCCCGTGTTCGCCGCCGCATCGGTGCCGACAACACGACCGACGGCGCGGAAACCGGGCGCGTAGGGGCCAAGCGCCACGTGGCCGGCCGCCGCACGCCCCTGAACGAACCGGTTGTACGCGTCGATGTCCGTGGACCTCGCATCGCGCGCGGCGGACGTCACGAAGAGCAGCCGAAACTCGCTCGTACCGTCCAGGCCGGCCGGTAGCAAGGGCCAGTCCGCAGCAACCGGCGCGGTGTCGATGCGCGGCGCCGGCAGCAGCACGGACCCGTCCAGGATCGTTCCGGTCGCCGTGGCCTCGACTGTTGTCCCGTCGAGGCTGGCGGAAACCGAGACGGTGAAGGTCTCCGGCGCTTCGTCCTCGCTGTCCGCGCGGACAGCCACGGCGATCTCGACCGTGGTGGCCGTCGCGGCCACGGTCAACGTACGCGCCCGAGCGGCCGTATAGTCCCCGCCCGCCGCCGTAGCCGAACCGTCGGTTGTGCTGTAGGTGATGCGGAGGTCCGTCGCGGGCGGTTGGTCGAGCGTGACCTGGAACCGTGCGCTGCCGCCCTCCAGGGCCACCGCGTCGTCGACCCGCAGGCCGGCGCCGTCGTTGTCCGCGAGGGTCACGACGACGGTGCGCTCCGCCACGGAAGTGACACCCTCCGGCAGGTTGCGGAAGCCCAACTGGACGCGTTCGGGACCTTCGACGAGCGAGTCGTCCAAGGCGGTGATCCTGAGTGTCCGTTCGTTTTCGCCGGGCGCGAATGCGACCGTGGCCGGCGCGGCGAAGTCGTCGTAGCTCGTCGCATCAAGCGGCTCGATGGACAGATCGATCACGATGCGTCGCACCGCCGGCTCCTCCAGGAGAACCTTCACTTCAGCGTAAGCACCCTCGGTAGCCGTGGCCGTCGACACCTCGAAGCGCACCTGGTTCGCGACGGTTCCCCTGTAGCCGGCCACTACTTCCCGGGTCCACATCATGGTGCGCGCAGAGTCGCTGGGTCCCAGCAGGTATTTGGTGTTGACAAGATCCGCGTTGCCGAGGGCCTCGTCGTCCGCGGTGATGAGGTCCGGATTCGTGAAGTAGAGTATGGGCGGGCAATAGGCGACCGGGCTCTGATACGTCATGACCGTCCGCCAATGCCCCAGGACGCCGGTCGGTGTGCGGGCGCGAAAGCGGCCAGATGCTGCAGAAGGACTCTGCGTGACCGGCGCCGTCGTCGTTCCCGGCGTCGGCAACGCGCTCACTGCTGCCGGCGCGCCCGATACGGAGTCCCGTGACCTTGCGTCCGGCCGGTTGGCGTTGCTTTCGCCTCTTGCGTCATCTGGGCCGCCATCCGGGCGGCCGTCCGGGCCGTTTGCGGCCCCCGAACCGTGCGCGGAAACCCACGTCGTTGCGTTCTCCCGCCCGGCGATCAGGTCGCCGCCATCGGCACCGCGGTCCCACCTGTCGCGGTGGAAGGCGTAGGCGCGCGGACTGAAGCCGCCAAACCCGTAGACCGTCCCCGTGAACCGGTTGCCACAGAACCCCTCGCATCGTTGTTCCGGATCTTCATGGAAGCCAAACACCTGGTTGCGGTCGTGGAGGAGGCCGAGCACGTGACCGAGCTCGTGCGCGCTCGTGCGTATGTTCCACGGGAAGCCGCAGTTGGTGGCGGCGTATCCGATGAAACTCTGCCCCTCGAGCCCGTTCTTGGTGATTTGGGGGGTGATGAATGCAACCCCACCACACCCCACCCGGTGATTGAAATACAAGACGACGTCCGCGCCGACCGTGTTACGCCAATCGAGCACGTGGTCCATCTGACCGTCCCGTCGGTACAAACGGTCTATCGAATCCCAAGGACTGTGGCGGAAATTGTTCGAATGGCGGCCAGTCGACTCCCCGTCGACAACGCCGGCCAGCCGCCACACCACTCCGGTTCCCGAGCGCTCGAAGATTCGGTTCACGCCTGCGATGAGAGCCCCCGCCGCGCTCTCCATCCTCTCCATGTCGCCGCCGTACCGCGCCACGATGTCCGGGTGGAGGACAATCCCGAGGTCGATGGTCACGTCCTCGTGTGCGGCGACTGTCGGGCAGTGCAGCCCTCGGTACGACACGCGCCTTGCCCAATCGCGCGCGTCCTGCACGCACACTTCCGTGCCCCGGACATCCACGTAGGTCTGGGACCAGCGGGCCAGGTCCGCCGCGGGCCACTCGCCCCGAAGCGCCGGATTCACCTGCAGGGACAAGGTGCGGAACGCCGGCCCCGCGAACAGTCCGACCGGCAAGTCACCCTCGAGCTCGTTGTGGCTGAGGTCCAGAAGCACCAGTTGGTCAAGGTTCTCGATCTCCGCGGGAACGACCCCGCGCAACCCGTTGCCCTTCAGATTCAGTTGCCACACCCGTCCTCCGCGGGTTTGCACGCCGTACCACTCGTCCAGAGGTCGGTCCGATCCCCACGCCTCATTCTCGTTCCAGACGAGGCCGCCGGCGCTTGCGAACAGCGCCATCAACGCCGCCCTGTCGGACGCGATAGCATCGGGATCCAAGGTGACCTCGCGACCCTCCGCGACGGCCTCGCGACCCTCCGCGACCGACTCGCGACCCTCCGCGACCGACTCGCCACCGGCCCAGCCTGCCCCGGCATCTGCGCCCGTCGTCTGGACACCGTCCGGGTTGGCGGGCACGGGGTTCCCGGCCTCGTCCACGCGAACAGACGGCTCGATCACGTCGCAATCCTCGAAGTCCTCCGGCAGCTCGGGGATTTCGTTCACACCGATGAGCCCGTTGCCCGCCGGAAGAATCTCGTAGACGGACTCGAGCCGCACGACGAAACCGGTCACGCTGCCCTCATGCACGGCGATCGACACCAGGCTGGTGTATGGCTCGTCGACCAGGTAGCCGGTCAGCGCCGAGCCCCCGAGGGACGTATCCTCGCGCGTCGTCAGCACGACCGTCTCGACCACGTCGTCGAACGGGTTGAACGTGAACTCGTGCGCCGGCTCCGCGTCGGCCCCGACAGGCCCCGCGGGGCGGCCAGGCGACCCGGGTGCCGCGCCCGCCGGCGCCGCCTGACCAGCGGCCCGGGGGTGGTCGCGCACCGACCCCGAGTCCGCCTGCGCGGCGGCAAGGGCCCGGTCGATGTCGCCAAGCGCGGACAGGTCGATGCGAACGACCCGGAAACGCCCCGGGTCGGCGCTGTCGAACGCGGGGGCCCGCTGCGGCATATTGCTCGCCAGCGCCTGCACACGCTCCTCGTCCGTCAGTGCCGAGAACAGGGCCGGCGCGCGCACGTTGGCCACGTCGTCCGGCACCGAGACGAGTTCCGGCGCCTGGCCGCGGGCGGGCGCGGCAAACGCGACCAGACACATGCCGAAGACAACGGCGAGCAGGGGTAAGCGCAGCGATGCGAAGCTGGGAGCCGGCGCCGTTGAACGGCGCCGGTTGACGGGCGCTTGAGACGTGGTGGGCCGACCAGGCGGCGAAGCTGGGCGGGTGCGACGCGGTGTTGCGTCCCGCCGCTCGCACGGTGCGCGTGCGCGCCACTCCCGCGGGCGCCAATCAGGACCCCACGGCAGGCGGGGCAGCCCGGTCAGTTCCATCTGACCATCCGCGCTTGTCCTTGTACTCGTGGATCTATCCACACCGACCGCGCACTCCGTGCCTTTCCGACGAACGCCTGACATAGACGTGCGTCTCACCGTGGCCACCCCGGAGCCCTAACTGCCTCACCGCAGAAGCATCGCGGGCGCAGTATTTGCACAAGCTTTGTGCTCTGTCAACCAAGCAACGTTTTTCGGTCGTCCCAGCGACTCTCTGCAGCGACGTCCATGTCAGCCTTGTCCGACGGGAAGCGAAAGGTATATCGCATCGATGGTCCAGGCAGTGCCGCGCCGCGCTGCATGGCTACCAACGGTCGGTTGTATCCCCCGGTGCATCAGGGGCTGTCCTCCGGGTCCAGCGCGGACCGCGCCCGGTAGACGACCGTGTCGGTGCTGCCGTCGCCGCGGTTGGTCTGAATCGTCGCCACCTGGATGTCGTTCGCGTTTGCATTGAACGCGAGCGTCGCGCTCGCCAGCGGCATGCGGTCGCCGCTGTCGACCCCGCCGCGGATGCGCAGTGTTGCCGCCACCGACAGCACCACCTGCGAGCCGGCCGGCACCGTATGCAGCCCGCTGTCCCGTGCGGCGGCCCCCTCCCGGGACAGTTCCACGGTCGCCCCGTCCTCCGTCAGGAGCGAGACAAAGCTGAACCGCACGGCGATGCGGCCGCGGTTGAGGATGACCATCTGCTGGTCGTAGCGGTCGGAGGTCGTCAGGTGCGCAATCTGCACGCGGGCGCCCGAGTGGCGGATATCGCCCACGACGCCGGCGCGCCCGATCGCGTGGCCGCCCCCGGCCGGAGCGACCGACACCGTGGCTTCGTAGAGTCCGATCGGAATCGGTTCCGGATCCTCGCCCGGCTCCGGTAGCGGCAGCCACACGCACAGGTTGCGCGTGCCGAACGGCTCGTCGCGGTGCGCGACCGTTGCGGTGCCGACCGTCGTCACCGCCGCCTCCCCGGCCGGCGGCGACAGCGCGATCGCGCCGCCCCGGCGGGACGTCCCGCCCGGCGCAGTCGTGTACAGGCAGCGGTCCGCGGGCGTGCCCGTGCGCAGGTCGAACGTGCCGAAGGTCATGTCGCCCGCGATCGTCACGGCGACCGACTCGATCAGGTCTTCCGCCGCCACCGGCCGGCCGCCGCGGGCAGCGTAGACGGTCGCAAGCCGTCCGGCCGGATCGACCTGCCGGGCGCGGACGGCGACGCTGCCGAGCACGGCGGGGGCCGAAGGATTGTCCGGGCCCGTCGAGGCGCCGGACGCGGACTCCGGGGTAAACGCCAGGAACTCCCTGTCCACGTCCGCGACCGCGATGGCCGACTCGAAGCCGACCTCGAGTCCCGATGTCATCACCACGACGATCTTCTCGCCGCCGAATGCCCGCCGCCGCGAGGGCGACAGGTCCCGGTCGAACGCCGCGCCGAGGTCGTCGTAGAGGGCGATGGCCGCGCGGTACCGACCCGCGCCCGGCGGTACCGCCAGCGTGTCCCCGATCGACAGGCTGAAGGTGAGATCCTGCGCGAAGTCCTCGTTCGGCAGGCGGTAGATCACGTAGGGTTCGCCCGGCACGCCGCGCACGACGTCCGCGTCCGTGCTCTCGAAGTCGTCGCCGGCCCCCGCGCCCCGCGTGCTGAGCACGGGCGTGGCGCTGAACACCATCCCCAGGAGATCCACCCGCACATACCAGCGCCGCGAGGCGAACAGGGGCAGCTTCGTCGTCGTCGTCAGCTCCGCTGCGTCCGGCGGCACTTCGAGGTTGTAGTAGACGACCTGGCCGCCTGGCTCCACGAACCTGGTGACGAAGTCCTCCGACAGCGTCTCCATCGCGAAGTGCAGCGGCCGCGCGTTGGGATCGTCGAAATCGATCGCCGCCGCCGCACCGGCCCCGAGGGCCAGCGCGGTCGCCGCGAGCGCCCGTTGAACTTGCCTGCCATGCATTCCTGTCGCTCCGAATTGCCATGTACACGACGCCGCGTGCCGCGCCTCGACGCCGGCCAAGGCGACGCTCCGGCCGCGAACAAGTCACGCCCAGTGGCGAGCCTTCTCCGAAGAAGCCGGTCACCGATCGGGAGCCACGCATCAACGAGCGGCTGTAGGGATCGAACGCAGTGTACACCGCAAACCGAGCTGAACTTCGCGTTTACCAGCACCTCCGGGTAACCACCGAGCCATCGCTTCGGGGGACACCCACCTACTTGAGGCACCTACTTGAGGCAATACTCCAGGGGACACCCACCTACTTCAGGCACCTACTTGAGGGGACACCCACCCAGCCGTCACCGCCAATAGGAGTCTCATGTTTCCAATAGCATGACTATTACTATCACTACCACGATCATTCACTCTCATCACGCACCCCAAGACGTCGATCCACGACCCTACGCCGACGGCAAGAAACCCCTCGTGTCAGTGCATTCAATACATACCGGCCAGAGAGCAGACTGATAGTTCTATATTGGCTATTGATTGATAGTCCCGCGTCGAGCTTGTTGGCGTCCAGGTCTCTCCGACGGTGTCGTACCGACCGATAGGCGAGCGAGCTGCCTGCTTGCTAAGATGCCCCGCGTTGCACGTGTCCGTCGTCGCCGATCTGGCGGGGCGCCTGCTCTCATCTAACGAATGGCGAGCCAGGACAGCCAAGTCAAGCAAGGGGGTCGGCATGGCGAGAGGTCAACGCACGCAACCGGACCGGACGGACCCGTCCGCGCCGCGCGAGGTCCGGCGGAACCTGCCCGACGAGCGTGCCCATGAGTCTGCGGACGCCGCGCCGCCCTGGCTGATGCGCGAAAAGGTCGTGGTCCCCGAACGGGTGGCCGGCTACTTCCACCGGTCGGCGCTGATGGAGCGGATCCGCCCCACGGACCGCCGCGGCACCGTGCTGAAGGCCCCGGGAGGATTCGGCAAGACCACGCTGCTCGCGGAATGTTGCCGCACGGCAAGGGAAACGGGGGCCTTGGCCGCGTGGCTGACCCTGGACGTGCAGGACGCGCCGCAGATCCTCGAAGCCTACCTGGGATTGGCCTTTCAGGAGGCGGGCCTGAACGTGCTGGGCGGCGCCGCGGACTCCGACGGCGGTACGACCGGCAACCGGATCGAGAGTCTCCTCCAGGCGATCGCCCAGCACGGCGTTCCTTGCGTTCTGGTGCTCGACGAACTGGAGCGCATCGCCGATGCGGAATCGCTGGCGCTCGTGAACACGCTGCTGCAATGGGGTCCGCCGAATCTGTCCTTTGCCATCGCCTGCCGGGAACTTCCCGTGGCGCTCGACATCGGCTCGTCGGTGCTGTCGGGCAACACCGCGCTCTTCGACGCAAGCCAGCTGCGGTTCTCCTCCGCGGAGATCGCCGGCTTCCTGGACGCCAGGCTGTCCAGGGGCGAACTCGACGCGCTGGCACGGGAGTCCGGTGGATGGCCCATTGCGCTGCGTATCGTCCACAACGAACGCTCGGCGGCGACAACGGTCGGAAGAGTCGACGACCGCGACGTCGCCGGGAACTGGATCGAGTCGCGGCTCTGGCGGGGACTGGGCGCCGAAGACCGGCAGTTCCTGCTGGACGTCGGGCTGTTCGGGCGCATCGACGGCGCTCTGCTCGACGAGGTGCTCGAGGGACACGACCTGATCCGGCGCCTTGAAGGCATCTCCGCCGTCGCCGGACTTCTCGAATCGGTTCGCGTGGACGGCGCCGACACCCGGCGGCTGCACCCGCTGATCCGCGAACATTGCAGCAAACGACATCTGCAGGACACTCCCGGGCGGTTCCGCTCGCTGCAGCGCAGGATCGCCGAAGCGCTCGCCCGGCGCGGGGAGACGGTGACGGCCATGCGCCACGCCGCCAAGGCCGAAGCGACCGAACTGACCGCGAGAATTCTCGAGGATGCCGGCGCCATGCGCCTGTGGCTACGCGAGGGCATCGGACGCCTGCAATCCGCCTACCAGTTGCTGACGCCCGACATGACCGCCAGGCATCCACGTCTGGCGCTCGCGCGCTGCGTCGTCGAGTTGACCACGGGGCATCTGGCCGAGGCGAGGCGCACATACGGCGCTGCCATCGCAGCCCGACCGAAGTCGGATTCCCCCGACGCGCCCGATTTCGACGTCGACGAGTGCCTCGTTCGAGGCATGCTGTGCCTGTACGGATGTGAGTCGTTCGGTTCGGAACGCGCGGCAGCGACCCTCGCCGACTACGTGTCCTTCGCCGATGCGCCCGACACCGACACGGCGATGCGCGGGTCCTTCGAGCTCGGTCTGTGCATCGCCCACAACCTGCAGGCGAAGTTCGACACCGCCCTGCACTGGTCGGATCGCGCCGAACGTCGATTGGGCGGGAGCCCGTACATTCGCATGCACGTGGACCTGTACCGGGGCCAGGTCGCCATGGCCCGGGGCCAGACCGGGGATGCCGCAGGCTACTATGCCAGCGCCTATCGGATTGCGCGGACCCGCCTGCTCCGAGACCCCGGGCAGGCGGTGTTCGTCGAGGTCATGATGCGGGAACTCGACCTGGAGACGCATCGACTGGCGCGTCTGGAACGCACACCGCGCGGCATCCCGCATGCGCTGTTCGCCAGCGGCACCCCGCTGGCGTCATTCGCCGCCGCCAGCACCACGTCCGCGGAGTTGACGCTGCTCCGCAACGGCGCGGACGCGGCCATCGAGGCCGTCGACGAGGTTCTCGAATACGCACGCGAGACGGGTTTGCCCGCGCTGGTCCGACATCTCGGGGGCTTGCGCGTGCAACTGCTCTCGGCCGCTGGCCGCACGGGCGCGGCGCAGAGCGCCTGGCGCGCTGCCGGTCTGCCCGACGATGACGCAGGATGCCTCGACCTGGACGGACAAAGCTGGCGCGAACTGGAATCCGTTTCCTGCGCGCGCCTCGGGCTTCTCCTCGCCGCCGGGCGGTTCGATGCAGCTCGGCGCTTCGCCGATTCGCTCCTTGCCGTCGTCACGCAGCGCGGCCTGCGTCGGACCTGCATGCGCGGCCTCGCGCTTGCGGTCGCCCTCGAACAGGCCGCCGGCCAACCCGCGCGGTCGCGCGCCCGCCTGGTCGAGTTTCTGCACCTCTACGCCGAAACGGACTACGCCCAGGGAGCGGTGCGCGATCGCGCGGTCTTCCTCCCGCTGCTCGAGGGCCTCCTCGGGAATGGTGCCGACCCGCGGGTTCAGGCGCCCGCCGAGCGGCTGTTCGACGTGTTGCGCGGCGCCGGTCACGGGGCTCCGGAGGCGGCTCGATTCACCCCGCGAGAACTGCAGATCCTCCAGTACCTCACCACGATGCAGGACAAGGAGATCGCGTCGATGCTCGGGCTCTCCGTGGCGGGCGTGCGCTATCACATCGCCAAGATCTTCACGAAGCTCGGCGTCAAGGACCGCCGTACTGCCGTCGACCAGGTCCGCCGGGCGGGGCTGCTGCCGGACTCCTAACAGACAGTCAGACCCGTCGTCCTGGCGGCGTCTGAGGGCTACGGTTCCGATCGGCGCGGCGCGCCACGTGTGGCGTTGCGCCTCGAAACGGCCGGGTTGCTTCCCGGCAGCCACCCATTCCTGTAGTATCGCCGTCCCGACCTACCTTGATACATCCACACATCGGAGGATTCTCCTTCGGAGCCGGCGTGGCTTGTTGTGCATGCACAACAAGGGTACGTCCCGGCGAACCCAGAGAGGCAAGCAGCATGACTCAAGACCACCAACCCACGTCGTCGACAACGCACCCGCCCGAGCCGCGCGGACCGGACTCCGGACCCGCCGGATCCGTCGACGTGGTGCACATCGAGGCGTTCGAGCCGGAGCACGTGCGGCCCTGGCGCTTTCACAACCGACGCGGATCCGGCATGGACGAGGGGTCGCTCGTGGAGCTGGCGACCTCCATCCGCCGGGACGGCCAACAGCAGCTGGGACTGGCCCGGCGCCTGCAACCCGGCGATACGCACCGGGTCGAAGCGATCTTCGGCGTCCGGCGCCTGGAAGCATGCCGCCGCGCCGAGGTGCCCTGGCGCGCGGAGGTGCGCGAAGCGTCCTTTTCCGACGCCCAGTGTGCGGCGCTCATGCACAGCGAGAACGAGTGGACCGCCTCGGTTTCGCCCCTCGAGAACGCCGCGCAGTGGAAGGCCATGGTCGACGCCGGCGTGTTCCGGAACCAGTCGGCGCTGGCAGACGAAATCGGGTGCCATCGCGGCACCGTGTCCCGGGCCGTGCGCAACGCCACCGTGCTCTTCGGCGAAGATTGGCTCGCCGACCTCGTGCGGCCGGTGATGCACGAATTCTCCGCACGCGCCGCGGACCGGCTCGCCGAAGCCTGTACCGATCCCGCGCTCCGGGAGGTCGCAAGACGGCGCGCCGCCCGCCTGCGTCCCGGCGAGGTCCCGGCGACCACTCTCTACAACGCCCTGGTCGGCGAAGCCGCCAGGCCCGAAGGCAGCGAGACCATGTTCCTGCGGCGCAAGAGCGGAGCCGGCACGGGCCCCGTGACGGCCAGGATCGAACGCGAGCCCGACGGCGGCTGGTCGGTACGCGTCCGTCCACACGAGCAGACGCCGGCGCAACGCGCCGAACTGGCCGAGCAGATCGAAGCGCTGCTGGCCGTCGAGACCGCACCGGCCGCTGGCGTCCGCCTGGGGCGACGCCTGGCGACGCTGCTGTCGCCGTCGGAGGCCAAGGACGCACAGCGCGCCTGGCTCGAGGGCTGCGTGTGGACGGCCGCACAGGCCAGCGGCCTCGACTGGGACCGCTGGCGCTGCGCCGCGGTCGCGGAGGTACTGCGCACTCAGCCAGGCGGCTGGGAGACCGCGGTGGTACGCGCCGTCGGCGGCACCAAGGCGGATCCGTCCGGGGACCTGGGCAGGTAGCTGGTTCTTCTCGGTGTATTCAACAAGTTCTCATAACGAGTTGATTTAGCTGGTATTTGTTCTCTTATGGCTTAGGCAGGGCTTAGAGGCAGGGCTTAGCAGGGCTTAGGGACACCCACCCCAATAGGCAGGGCTTAGGGACACCCACCCCAAGATTTAGGGACACCCACTCCGCCCGGGGGGCGCCATCGGGGTGCCGGGCCGGGTGGGTGTCCCATGTAAGGCCCCCATGTAAGGCCCCTGCGGGTGCCTTGGGGGACCGGAGTCGAGGCCAGCGGCCGGGGATGCACTGTCGGTTGCGCGAGTGACGCACCGCGCGTATGGTGCCCTTATGGTCGTAGGGAGATGCCCATATGGTTAGTCCGCTGCTCATGCCGCATTCCGGCCCCATGTCCGTTCTCGAGCCGGAGAGCCGCCACGGAACCGATCATCGAACCATGTCTTCGGCAGCCGAAGCGGGACCGGCGCCCGAGGGAATCCTCTCCTCTCCGGGCCCGAGTTCAGCGGCCCTGATCGCAGAGCCCGGGTCGGACGGCGCGGATATCCTGACGCTGGTGCGCCACGGTTTGCCGTTCGCTGCACTGGAGCGTCTGGTTCGCGCCCTCGGCGTGTCGCAAAAGGAAATTGCGATCGTGATCGGCATACCGGCGACGACGCTCGGCCGACGGCGAAAGAGCGGGCGGCTGACACCGACGGAATCGGATCACGTGGTGCGAGTTGCGCGACTGGTCGCGATGGCGCGCAGCCTGATGGCGGACGACACGGAGGCCGCAGGGCGCTGGTTGACGACCCCGCACCGGCTGTTCGGCGACGAAACGCCTCTGCGCCGTGCTTCCACGGAGACGGGTGGACGTGAGGTAGAGCAACTGATCGGCCAGCTCCGCCACGGTGTCTTCAGCTAGTGCTCGTTGGCTGGCGCCTGTCGGCGCCGGAGTTCGCCCACACCGACGAAGAGATGCTGTCCGGCGAGGGCGCGCGGTTGTTTGGTGGTCGCTGGACCAGCCCCGGGCTCGCGGCGGTCTATCTCGGCGACAGTCTCGCCCTCGCAGGTATGGAGTTGCTGGTGCATCTCGGCAGTCTCGACGTCCTGAAGACCTACCGCAAGATGTCCGTCTACCCCCCGGAAACGGTCGTGATGCACATCGAACCGGACGAGTTACCGCTGGGATGGGAAACGGGGTCGCGTGTGACGACTCGGGCGATCGGCGATCGGTGGCTGGTCGGTAGGCAATCCGTTATCCTGCAAGTTCCGAGCGCCGTAGTCCCAGGCGAAAGCAACTTCATCGTCAATCCGATCCACCCGGACCGCGATGCAATCATCACCGGTCCCATCACGGATTTTCGTTACGACCCGAGGCTCCGCGGATGAACCGCAAGTTCGCCATTGGGGTCGGCTATGGCTTGGCTCGGTGAGGACACCCACTCCGCCGGCCCGGCGGGTCAGCGCAGATGGCGGGCTCGGTCACGGACACCCACTCCGCAAAATCCGTTCCGAATAAATGTGCGTTCTGCCCCTTCCCAAATGCACGCTTGTTCTAAGAAGGGCTGCTAACGGATTGACAATCGCCTCACATTTGGTGCGGCGGGGCATGGGGCCGTTGGAAACGCGCCACCTGAGCCATGCGCCTCGTTGCAGCAGACAGCCCCGACAACGCGCTGGGTCCGGCTTGTTCGTGGTCTGGAGCGAAACCTGCAGCCTCCTCTGTCAGGGGCTCGGCCCGCCGCCTTTGCCAGTAGGCTTGGCGCCCTCGACAGGAGGGAGGTACTCGCTACCGACTGTCCGCCCCCCATTGCCGGCGGGGCGGTTGAGGTTGCCAGCGAGGGCTTGGCGACCGAGCAGTTCCGCTGCGGTCAGCGACCCCAACGCAAGCGCGCCCAAGTAGTTGGAGAAAGCGCGGAGATCTCCCTGGTCGGCCACCTCCAGGGCGGTAACGTAGTTGGGCTTGTCTTGTGTCGTAATGATCGGCGGTGGCAAGCCGTCCTTCAGGAACGGCCATGCCATGAGGAGCCTTGACACGCGTCCGTTGCCGTCCTGAAACGGGTGTGTCCGGGCGAACCTGTGATGCAGCCACGCGGCTTTCGCATTGGGGGGGAAGTCGCGCTCAGCGATGCCCTCGTATAGTTCGAAAAAGCGGCCCATCTCGGCATCGACGTGCTCGGGAGGGCAATACTCATGAATGACGCCATCCGGGCGCACCGGGTTGTTCGGGCGTTCCTTCCAGCGCCCCTTCGTCTCGAACGGAACCTGGACACGTTTGCCCTGCGCGTCGATGCCCGCGACCGTGTCCTGATGGCGGGTGATTAGCTGGTGCCAACTCTTGACTTGGTACGCCGATAGCGGGCGCCCTTCCACCACGTCCCTGAACATCATGTCATACGCTGCTTCCTGGTCATTGAGCAACCCGCGAATGACCCCGTCGTCGATACCCTCAAGGGTGTGTGCCCCCGCTGCCGCTGCAAAACCTTCCGCGACGAACTGTTCTGTCACACCCCGGCGCAGGGTGTAGAGCCCCTCGATCTGTCCTGTCTCAAGCGCGAACGCGCGCACCCGCTCGCGCAGCCAAGACTCCAAGAACCCCCCGGCCGCCGCGTCCCGCTTCAGGGCGGCGCGGCATGTGGTCCACTCCTCGGCAAGCGCCTCGTAGCCTGGTATTGCCCATGTGCCCGCATCTGCAGGCATGCCTTGCAGGGGCACCCATTTCGCAGCGGTCCTAGAGTCCACGGGTGAAGTGTCTCCGTGTGTCCACACCCGAAATTGTACCCCCCTGAGTGCCCCCCGCACCGGCCCGAGCCCCTGCAACCCTGCAGCTTCTCGCGGGCGAGGTCCCGGTGACTTCTGAAGGCTGCACCGCAGCCGTGGCCTGCCTACACGCGGCGCGACCCCTTCGCCCCCGTGGTCGCCACCATAGGCGACCCCTCGTCGCTGGCTGAGATGAGTTCAACTGAGAAAAACGGCGCACATCGTGCCACGTTATACCGGGAGAAAAAGCCATTTATTTCAACACGAAACGGCACTTATGCGCATTTGGATGGAACGCCTTGCACTCCGCAGGGGGAACCGTCTCGGCGGGCCGGTGGGTGTCCCTGGTGAACCCTCTGGCCGAGCCCACGGTGCCTGTCCCCGGCAGAGCCCTCCCGGTGCCGCCCGCAAGCTCGAGCCCTCGCTCCGGCAGCGGGGTGCCGTCGCCGAGGTCGTACGCCCGCGCGGCGCCCCGGGCCCAGCCCCGGCTCATTAGCCCCGAATCGGCCTCGCGTCCTGCATAGCAACCTGCCCGATGTGCGTCAATGCCGCTGCCGAACCAACACCGTAACGCGGTCGGTCAGTTCGACGCCGGTCTGCGCGTCGATGATCCACTCGCCGACCGACCCAAACCGGTCCCAATCGGTCACGCCTGCAAGCAACGCGTCGATCCGCTCGACAGTCTCTCGACCGAATCGTCGCGCCGTCTGCCGCCGAAGCAGAACGCGGGCTTGCGCGACGCCTTCCGCGAAACCTTCCGCGACGGCATCCCGGCGCCACTCTTCGATGAGCCAAGCAGATGGGACACCCACTCTGGGGTGGGTGTCCCATCTGGCGCCTCCCATCTGGCGCCTCCCATCTGGCGCCACCATCTGGCGCCATCTGGCGGCCGACCGCTCCGGGTAGGTTTCTGCCGTCAGCAAGCGGAGCCGGATTCGCACAGCCTCCATGGGCGTCTTCTGATACGGGCCCGGCGCGTCCCGGTCGAAAATACGCGAATGACACGTCCAAGATCCCAACTCATCGACCGCGAAAATGGCGGCTTCTACCACCTCGGCTCGCGCTGCGTCCGGCGCGCCATGCTGTGCGGCGAGGACCCCGTCACCGGTCTCGACCTGTCCCACCGCCGCGGCTGGATCGAGGACCGGCTGCTCGAACTGACCGAGATCTTCACCGTGCACATCTACGCCCACGCCGTGATGTCCAACCACTACCACGCCACCGCCGACTACCGACCCCAGGAACGCCTCGAGTTCACCGACGAGGAGGTCGCCCGCCGCTGGCTGCGCCTGTACCCGCCCAAACACCCCGAGGAGCTGGAGCAGGCCGTCACAACGCTGCTCGACGACCCCGAGCGCCTCGCCGTGCTGCGCGACCGCCTCGGTGACCTGTCCTGGTTCATGCGCTGCCTGAACGAGCCGATCGCACGGCGCGCCAACCGCGAGGACGACTGCACCGGCCGCTTCTGGCAGGGCCGCTTCTGCTCCAAGGCGCTACCCAGCGACCGCTCCGTGTGGGCCTGCATGGCCTACGACGACCTCAACCCGCTGCGCGCCGGCATGGCGGAGGAGGTCGATGCGCCCGAACACACCTCGCTGCAGCGCCGGCTGGAGGAAGCCGCGGAGGAACCCGAGCGTCTCGACGAACCCCTCGCACCGCTGGTGCGCCGCGCCGGCAAGGTCGTCAGCGCACCGCCTCCGGCGCGGCGACTCGACATGACGCTGCGCGATCACCGCGCCTACGTCGAGTGGGCTGCTGGCAGCCTGCACGACGCGCCCGCGGGGAAGGGCCGCGCACCGCCCGGCCGTCTACGCGATCCCACAGCGTGGCTCGCCCTGGTGGCCTCGAACCGCCAGCGCGCCCCGACCACTACGCTGTCCCGCTGGGTACGCGCGGCCGCCTGAGCCGCTTCGCCAGACCGGGCGCACCAGCCCCGGCGACGCGAACTCGCGTCGCCATCGCGTGCGGTCTAGCCACGAGCGAGCGTGGGCCCGCTCGCGTCCACTCTCTTGCGCTTCTGTGTCGCTGTTACCCGATGCGGCCAATTCCGACACTGCGCGCCTACACCGCCAGCCGACGTGGGTATCCCTTTCAACCGGAGAGCGCTTCTCCGAAAGGTGGGGTCCCCTCCTCCGACCGCCGAACCTCCGAGGTGGGTGTCCCTCCTCCGAAGGCCGCCGAACCTCCGAGGTGGGTGTCCCTCCTCCGAAGGCCACTTCACCGAGCACGGGGACGTCGGCGCATGCTTTGCCGTCACCGTGGAGGGGGAATTCGTGGTCGACATCTGGGGCGGCCACCGGGACGCGGCGAGGACCGAGCCGTGGGCGGAGGACACGATCGTCTGTGTCTATTCCTCGACGAAGACGATGACGTTCCTGTGCGCCCTGCTGCTCGCGGACCGGGGCGAAATCGACCTGTACGCACCGGTCGTCGAGTACTGGCCGGAGTATGGCCAGAACGGCAAGGAAGCCACGGAGGTCCGTCACTTCCTGAGCCACACGTCCGCCCTCCCCGGCTTCGACCCGACCGTCAAGGGCACCGAGGTGTACGACTGGGACTTCTGCATCAGGAACCTCGAGAAGCAGAAGCCCTGGTGGGAGATCGGCACGCAGAGCGGCTATCACGCGGCCACCCAGGGCTTCCTCATCGGCGAAGTCGTGCGCCGCGTGACCGGCAAGACCATCGGCACGTTCTTCCGGGAGGAGATCGCAGAACCGCTCGGCGCGGACTTTCACATCGGCGTGGATCCTCGCCACTTCCACCGGATCGGCGAGATGGTTCCGAGCACGGCGCCTCCGGAGCCCGGAGAGAATCCGTTCGCCGAAGTCGAGCCGGGCTCCATTATCGAGCGCATGGCCAAGAGCATGGAGATGGACGAGAACGCGGTGTCGACCGCGGAATGGCGGCAGGCGGAGATTCCGGCCGCCAACGGCCACGGCAACGCGCGCTCGATCGTGCGGGCCCAGACCCCGCTGGTGAACGGCGGGCGCGCGTTCGGTGTCGAGTTGCTCTCGGCCGCTGGCTGCGAGCGCATCCTCGACGAACAGATCCACGGGGTGGACCACCTGTTCGGGTTCCCGCTCAAGTTCGGCATGGGCTACGCCTTCGGCACCGACGACCGGTTGGCGCCGAGCGAGACCAGCATGTTCTGGGGCGGCGCCGGCGGGTCCAGCGTGGTCCTGGACCTCGGACAACGCATGTGCCAGTCCTACGTGATGAACCTGATGAGCAATGCGATCTTCGCCGATACACGCAGCGTCGACCTGGGGAAGGCCGTCTACGAGTGCATGAAGTGAACTGAGGCCGTCGCGTCCCGTGCTGGTGCGGTGCACGGCGCGGGACGGGCGACCGTGCGGGTCGCGCCTGAGCCCCCCGCCAGAGGTGGGTGTCCCCTTCGAATTGCCCTTCGAATTGCCTACGAGATCCTCCGCGGCCGCAGCAGCTACCTCGATACTCCGCTCTTCTGGTTCCCGCCGCGGCAGATCGGTATCGAGGTGGGCTACCAACTGTAGGGGCGACCCTCGCGGTCGCCCGTCTCGGAGCCATGCACGAATACGAGACGGCGCCAGCGTCCTGCGTGAATTCGGAACGGGACGGGACAAGCCCGTCCCCTACCGGGCGCGCGCGGCCAGACCCGCCGCGATGCGTTGCGCCTTGGCGTCATCCCACCACCAGGCGTCCGGAAAGCCGGTACGGAACGGCGGATCCTCCGCCGGCCGGCCGAACTTGTCCCAGTAGACCACCCGCGGCCCGGAGATCGCGACCAACGGAATGTAGTAGAAGTTCCACAGGAGGACGCGGTCGAGCGCATGCGCGGCAGTCAGGAGTTCCTCCAGCGAACGCGCGCCGAGCACCTCTTCGAGCAGTTGGTCCACCGCCGGGTGGTCGATGCCGGGCGCATTCGTGAGCGCCGACGACGCGCCCGCCGAGTGCAGTCGACCCCGCAGCCCGAACTCGGGTGTGATCGCGGCGCCGAAGTAGCCGAACACCACGTCGAATTCTCCTTCGTTCAGGATGTTGACGTACTGGGACGTTTCGACCAACAGCATCGTCGACTCGATTCCGAGGCGCGCGAGGTGGTTGACGTACGGCAGGAGCGTGCGTCGCTCGTCCGGCGTCCGGATGACGAACCGTAACGAGAAGGGCCGGCCCGCTGCGTCCCTGAGTACGCCGTCGCGCGTGCGCCAACCCGCCTCGGCGAACAGCTCCAGCGCCGCGATCTGGGCCTCCCGGTTGTACCCGAACCCGGTTGAGCGCGGCAGTTCAAACGCATCCGTGAAGAGCCTTGCCGGCAACGACTCGCGAAAAGGCGAAAGCAACCGGCGTTCCGCCTCGGTGGGCGGACCGGTCGCGGCGAGGTACGAGCCCGGGAAGTAACTCATCGGTCTCTCGTACAGGCCGTGGTTCAACGCACGGTTGCCCCACTCGTAGTCGAACGCCATGGAGAGCGCCTGCCGGACGCGG
Organism: Candidatus Azotimanducaceae bacterium; assembly: GCA_965206615.1. Classification (GTDB taxonomy): domain Bacteria; phylum Pseudomonadota; class Gammaproteobacteria; order Pseudomonadales; family Azotimanducaceae; genus VXNE01. The sequence goes on along the minus strand of CBDBKI010000005.1, from coordinate 2,619,054 downwards.
CGGTCGGCAAGCTTTTCCTGGCGCGTGTTGAACGCGATCGCGCTCGCCAGACCCACGTACGACATGCGCGTGTGGCGACGCTGGACCAGCCAGCCCTTGTCCCTGGCCGGGATGTCGTAGCCGGTCGCCCAGTAACGCGGATCGGCTTCCGCCCGGTAGTCCACCAGGCCCTTGCGCAGGGCTTCGCGGGCGATGGTCGCGTCGCGATAGACCTCGTAGCGGATGGCGTCGAAGTTGTGTCGGCCCCGGTGGATGCCCAGGTGACGCCCCCAGTAGTCGGGGACCCGCTCGTAGCGGATGTGGCGGCCGGGGCGGAACTCCGCGACGCGGTAGGGGCCGCTGCCGAGAGGGGGCTCCAGGGTGGTCTTTGTCCTGTCCCGCTGGCGCCAGTAGTGCTCGGGCACGATCGGCCACTTGGCCATGACGATCACGTTGTTGGGGCTCAGCCCGCTGAGATTCCGGAAGCGGAACCGGATCTCGCGCTCGCCGAGGAGTTCGCTGCCCTCGATGAACTGGAACGCCTGCCGGACGCCCCCCGCCCCGTCCTCGGCGATCCAGTCGAAGGTGAACTTCACGTCCCGGGCCGTGACCGGCGTGCCGTCGTGCCAGCGCGCTTCGGGGCGCAGGCGGAAGATCGCCCAACTGTAGTCGTCCGCCAGCGCGACGCTCTCGACGAGGTTGCCGTAGAAGCTGCCCGGTTCGTCGTCCGACGGCCAGAACAGCGGATCGTAGAGCATGGCCAGTTCGATGACGTGAATCCCCGGCGGACGGATGCCCTTGGGGATGATCGGCGTGAAGCTGTTGAAGTTCTGGGCGGTAGCCAGCACCAGCGTGCCGCCCTTGGGGGCGTCCCGGTTCACGTAGTCGAAGTGCGGGAAGCCCTCGGGGTACTTCAGGTCGACGAAGTTGGTGACGCCGTGCCGGAACTGCGGCTCGGCGAAGCCGCTCGCGGCGACCGCGAGGGTGAGGAAGACGAGGCTGCAGGACCTGGCGCGCATGGCCGGCCATGGTACCCGTCAACGCGGACTGACCCGTGGGGGATGTCCTCGTGGCGTCCCGCTTTCGAATTCATGCACATCCCCGGGCGACCACAAGGGTCGCCCCTTGCATGGAACAAACGACGACGGGAGCGCAGCGACCGGCGGCGATTGTTCCATGCAAGGTCGGCGTGGCTGGGCCGGAGGCGGCGGCGGCGCGCAGCGGCAGCGAAGCGCCGGACCGGCTTTGGGGCGCTACGGGTCGGGGCCGCGGCAGTACTCGAGGAAGGCGCGGGTCGGGGCGTCCAGCGTGTCCTTGCCCAGCACGAGGCCCTTGACCAACCGGCCGGCGTTGGACCCGAGGCCCATGCCGTTGCCGTTGCCCACCACGGCCATGATCACGTTCTCGTGTTCCGGCAGCTCCGTGATGATCGGCCGCCCGCCAGTGGGGAAGCAGATGGGACCGCCCCACCCGGCCTCGATCTGCACGCCCTCGAGCGCCGGGTAGCGCCGGATCATCTGGGCATGGATGTCGCGGAACGCCTCCTGGTTGTTGTCCGGCGCCAGCCGGTCGGGCGCCGGGGCCAGCCCGCGGTTGCCGCCGCCGAACACGAGGCGCCGGTCCCGCCGCAACCGCTGGTAGTACTGCGGCGGGTAGTCGTAGATCAGGAGCTCTTCGTTGGCCGGCGGCCCGAGGGTCGCGGCCGTGCTCTCGTCCAGCGGCGCGGTGGCGATCGCGTAGGTGTGCGCGGGCTCGAGGTACTTGCGCAGGAACGGGAACTGACCCGAGTAGGCATTGAGGGCCAGCACGGCTTTCGGCGCGCGCAACGTCCCGCCGGGCGTCCGCACCACGACCGGCGCGCCGCCCTCGATCGACTCCACCGGCGTTCCCTCGTACAGGCGCACCCCCTTGCGCAGGACCGCATCACGCAACCCGCGGATCATGCGGTAGGTGTCGACCCTGGCCTGATCCTCCAGCACCAGCGCACCCCAGGTCCGGAACGTGACCAGGTCGAACTCCTCGGCCGGGACCCAGCGCGCCGGGAGCCCGAGCCCCGCCATATAGTCCGCCAGCCTCCGGTCGCCTTCCACGTCCTCTGCCGTTGCCGCCGCCAACCAGAACGGGCAGCGCGCGAAGTCGCACTCGATCCCCTCGGCGGCGAGCACGTTGCCGATCTCGTCGAGGCAGCCGTGGGCCCACGCGGCGAGCTGCTCCGGCTCCTCCGTGCCCATGTTCCACATGTGCGGCGTGAGATGCCCGACGTGCCGCCCGCTCGAGGCGTAGCCCACGTGGTCCCGCTCGACGACGGCCACGTCGAGCCCTGCCTCACACAGCGTGTAGGCGCAGGAGAGCCCGACGATCCCCGCGCCGACAATGACCACGTCCGCGTGGCTGTCCCCTGCCAGGGCGTCGGTGCGGGCCGGGTGCTCTTCGTCGGCGAAGAAGCTGGTCTTGAAGGGGAACGTTTGCATGGTCTGCTCCTATAGGGGCGACCCCGGTGGTCGCCCGTCTGATGGTTTGCAGGATTCGGGCGCGGGACGGGACAAGCCCGTCCCCTACAGGACCTGGCGGAAGGCGCGGCTGCGGAAGGGGGAGCCCGGCGTCGGCGTGCGGAGTTTGCTGCCGACCTTCTCCTGCTGGTCTTCGGTGAACAGGCCGTCCCCTGCGGGGATCGCGCGCCAGACGGCCTTGTCTCCGAAGAAGCGCAGGACGAGGGTCCGCCGGCGTCCGAGGTTCGCGTCGGTCGCGCCGCCGCCGTGCAGGCAGCTCGGATGCACGAACAGCACGTCGCCTGGCTCGATGTCGAACGAGACCACGTCCCAACGCGACGGATCGGCCGCGCGGTCCCGCTCGATGTCGGGCAGCCGCGGCATGGGCGGATCGATGCGGTCGCCCCAGAACGGGATGGTCGGGTCGTCGCGGTCGTATCCCGGGTGCCCCGGAAACGGCGTCCCGTCGTAGAGCGTTCCCCGGTGGGACGCCCGTACGACCTCGAGACAGCGGCTCTTCGGAACCGGGTCGAAACTGATCCAGCAGTTGACCCAGTGTTGGCCGTCCCAGGGCAGGTAGGAGGTGTCCTGGTGCCAGGTCGTGCGCGCGGCCGTCCCCCGCTTGAACCATATCTCCTCGGCGTAGTACCAGACGTGCTCCGACTGCCAGAGCTGCTGCGCGATCGCGCCGAGGGGCATCTCGGCAACGGTCTCCTGGTACATCCGCTGCGCCTCGGGGTTGTAGTTGTCGATCCGCGAGACGTTCTCGCCCTCGGAATAGTCCGAGTGCAGCGGGCCCGGATGCGCGAGACTCCACTCGTACAGCTCCTTCAGCCTGGCCAGCTGCGTACGGTCCAGGGCCTGGCGCCCGAGGGCGACACCGTCCTCCGCGAACTGCCTGCGCAACGCCGGGGTCACGATGAAGTTGCCCACGTTCTCATCGGTCATGTTCATCGCGTCTGCCTTCCCTCCCGGTTCGAGAGCGCGCCATGATGCCCCAACCCGGCAAGGGATACTCGCAGGGGGACCCTTTTGGTCGCCTGTGGTGCGTTCTTGTAAAGTGTCCTGATTCGTCCCGAGATAGCGAACCGACGGAGGTTTCGCATGCAAGCATCCCCTGTAAACAACCCTTGCCTGGACGAAATCGCCCGCCTGGGGCTCGAGCGCAAGGCGCTGGAACTCGAGGCCAACGGCTTTACCGTGGTCGAGGACGCGCTCGATCCCGACCTCACCGCTCGCGGCCTCGAGGCCGCCCTGCGCACCATCCACGAGCGCTCGGGCAAGCGCCCGGACATAGAGACGGGCGAAGACTTCGGCGGCTACTGGGCGTGGCGTTACAACCTGCTGAAGGACCCGGCGTTCGAAGAGATCGTCATGGCCGAAAAAGTGTTGGCGCTGGTCGACTACCTCGTGGGCCAGGATTGCATCCTCAGCACCCTGACGTCCCACATACGGGGTGAGGGCCGCAGCGAGGCGCTGCCGCATGGCTACCTGCCCCTGCACGGCGACGATCCGCATCCCCATCCCGGGTTCAACAACTCCACCACCGTGAACATCTGCCTGACCGACGTGACCGAGGCGTCGGGCTGTCTCGCGTTCGTGCCCGGCAGTCACAAGCGCGCGCGGCAGCCGACGGAGCCCGAGCGGGTGCTCGCGGGGAACGACGCCAACACCGAGGCGGTGCCGGTGGTGGCGCCGGCCGGCGCGGCGATCCTCTGGCCCTCGCACACGTGGCACGGCTCCTGGGAATCGCCGGACCCCGGACTGCGCGTGACGCTGGCGGTGCTCTACTCCCGGCCGCACCTGCAGTCGTACGAGTTGTACCGGGAAACGGTGCCGGACGAGGTGCTCGCACGCAACTCGCCGCGCTTCGCGACGCTCATGGGCATGGACACCGTAGGCGGGTGGAACGACAACCAGGACGACTGGCTCAAGCCGTGGCGCGACCGCGACCGGTCCCGATACACGCCGCCTGCCGGGTCCCCGTAGGGGCGACCCTTGCGGTCGCCCGCCCCGCGGGCACGTTGCAGTTTCGCTAACGCGAAACTGCCCCGTTTGCGAGGGTGTTCTGCGACTCGGTGACGGGCAGTTCGGCGCAGCCGAACTGCCAACGCGACCGCAGGTCGCGCCGGGACGGGACAAGCCCGTCCCCTACAATACCCGCTTCACACACGGGGGCCGGGCATCATGGACATACACGGGCACTGCGACGAACGCTTCGCAAGAGTTCTCGATGTCTTCGAACGCAACTTCACCGAGCACGGGGACGTGGGCGCCTGTTTCGCCGTCACCGTGGAGGGCGAGTTCGTCGTGGACATCTGGGGCGGCCACCGGGACGCGGCGAAGACCGAGCCCTGGGCCGAGGACACCATCGTCTGTGTCTACTCGTCGACGAAGACGATGACGTTCCTGTGCGCCCTGCTGCTCGCGGACCGGGGCGAGATCGACCTGTACGCGCCGGTGACCCGGTACTGGCCGGAGTTCGGCCAGAACGGCAAGGAAGCCACGCAAGTCCGTCACTTCCTGAGCCACACGTCCGCCCTTCCCGGCTTCGACCCGACGGTCAAGGGCCACGAGGTATACGACTGGGATTTCTGCATCCGGAACCTCGAGAAGCAGGCGCCCTGGTGGGAGATCGGCACCAGGAGCGGCTATCACGCGGCCACCCAGGGTTTCCTCATCGGCGAAGTCGTGCGCCGCGTGACCGGCAAAAGCATCGGCACGTTCTTCCGGGAGGAGATCGCGGAACCGCTCGGCGCGGACTTCCACATCGGCGTGGATCCCAGGCACTTCCACCGGATCGGCGAGATGGTTCCGAGCGAGATGCCGCCGGATCCCTCGGAGAATCCGTTCGTCGACGTGCAGCCGGGCTCCATCGTCGACCGCATCGGCAAGAGCATGGAGATGGACGAGAACGCCGTCGCGACGGCGGAATGGCGGCAGGCTGAGATCCCCGCGGCCAACGGCCACGGCAACGCGCGCTCGATCGTGCGCGCCCAGACGCCGCTCGCGAACGACGGCCGCGCGTTCGGCGTCGACCTGCTCTCGGCCGCCGGCTGCGAACGCATCCTCGACGAGCAGATCCACGACGTGGACCACCTGTTCGGCTTCCCGCTCAAGTTCGGCATGGGGTACGCCTTCGGCACCGACCTGCGGCTCGCCCCGGCCGAGACCAGCATGTTCTGGGGCGGCGCCGGAGGATCGAGCGTGGTGCTGGACCTCGAACACCGCATGTGCCAGTCCTACGTGATGAACCTGATGAGCAACTCGATCTTCGCCGACACCCGCAGCGTGGACCTCGGCAAGGCGGTATACGAGTGCCTGTAGGGGACACCCTTGTGGTGTCCCGTTTCGAGTACACGCACGCCCCGGACGCGGGCGCCCCACAGCGGGTTGACGGCCCGCCCGCCACGGCGGAAGATGCCGGCACTACCATTGGGGGGCACACCGATGAACCCGACCAGTAGCGAGCGTTTCGCGCGTCCAACTACCCGCGTTTCCGTGTTTCTCCTCTCCGCTTGCCTCGCTCTCGCAACCCCACTCGTTCACGCCGGGTCGGCGGACGACGACGACGCGAGGATCCTCGAGGAGGTGATCGTCACCGCCACGTACCGCGAGACCAACCTGATGGACACGCCGCAGGCGATCAGCGCCATCACGGACAGCCTCGTCGAAGACCTGGGCGCCCAGGCCATGGAGGACATCTTCACCATGGTGCCGGGCCTCGGCATGCAAGGCAGTTCGGATGGGGAGAACCGTTACACGATTCGCGGGATCACCTCGCAGACCGGAGACGTCGGCTACTTCCTGACGAGCGCGGTGGTCGGCGTGTACCTCGACGGCACGCCCGTCACCGCCGCGCTCGGCCCCGACAACCAGGTGAGCGGCACCCTGTTCGACATCGACCGCGTCGAGGTACTCAAGGGGCCCCAGGGGACGCTGTTCGGCGAGGGGTCCATGGCCGGCACGATCCGCTTCCTGTACAAGCAGCCGGACCCGACGCAGTTCGACGCCGCCGTCAACGTGGGCTACGGCGAGATGGCCGAGTCCGACGACAACTCCACGCGCCTCGACGCGATGGTCAACATCCCCTTCGGCGACGGCTTCGCGCTGCGCGTGACCGCCTGGGACGCCGAGACGGCCGGCTTCATCGAGGATGTCGACCCCGCCGGCGGGATACTGGCACAGGACTGGAACACGGCCGGGCGTTCCGGCGTCCGGGCGGCGCTGCGCTACGAAGCCGACAAGTTCGCGATCGCGGGCACGATCTACAGCAGCACGCAGGAGACGGCCGGCAGCGTCCAGACCCGGCGCGCCTTCGAGACCTCCGCCCCCAGCATCCCCGGCCACCCGCCCGAGTCCGCGGACGAGATAGACATCTACAGCCTCGTGGTGGAAGTGGATCTCTCCTGGGCGAACTTCGAGTCGATGACATCGTTCACGGAGCGCAGCATCACCTCGACCAGCCTGGGCGGCTACCAGGGACTCTGGCTGCTGGACTTCGTCTACGGCGGCTCGACCCTCGCGGCCGACCACCCGGGGTGCACGCCGGAGATTTCCCTGGGGTTCTGTCCGGGATTCCCGGGGTTTTTCAACCTCGCCCTCCCCGTGGTCACGCCCGACGGCATGAACCTGCAGGCCATCGCAGGCTTCATCGATTCCTACAGCGAACGCTGGGTGCAGGAGTTCCGCCTGGTCTCGCCGGGCGACCGCCGGCTGCGCTGGACGGCCGGCGCCTTCTGGAAGGACAGCGAGGACCACAGCCAGAACAACCAGGTCGCCAGCTACTTCCCGGGCCGCGAGATTTTCGGCGTCTTCCTCGATCCCCTGCTGACCGGGCTGGCCGCCAATGTCCACACGGACCTGCTCGAAGAGTACGCGGTGTTCGGCGAAGTCAGCTACGACCTCACCGACCGGCTCGAAGTGACGGTCGGCCTGCGGTATTCCGACATGGAGCAGTACTTTTCCAACACGGACTCGGGCACGGACGACTCACCCGTGTCGCCCAAGTTCGTGCTGTCCTGGCGTCCGACCGACGACCTGCTGCTCTACTTCAACTACGCGACCGGCTTCCGCCCCGGCAACGTGAACAACCACATGTCGTTCAACCACCGTCAGCTCGAGATCCAGATCCAGGCGGCGGAAGCGGCCGGCGGGTCACCCTTCATTCCCATCCTGCGACAGGCCCAGCAGGTCTCGCTGTCCCATCGGTTCTTCGGCGGCGACGACGTCGAGAGCTACGAGCTGGGCCTCAAGACCACGCTGTGGGACGGCCGCGTGCGCATTCTCGCGTCCGCCTACCGGATCGACTGGAACGACATGATCGTGATCGAGGCGGAGCCGTTCCTCGCCGCTCTCACCCCCGGAACCGAAACCTACAACACCAACTCGGGGGGCGCGGAAGTCCAGGGCTTCGAACTGGAGGTCGGGGCGCTGGTCACCGAACGCCTTTACGTCCGTTTCGCGGCGGACGCGAAGAACACCGAAGTGGTGCGGGCGCCGGAGTTCTCGACCTACAGCGGCGAGGGCAACGAGATGATGTTCGCGCCGAACCAGACCGCCTCGCTCGCCGTCGACTACACCCTGCCCCTCGCCAGGGGCTGGACGGCGGTGCTGCATGCCGACCGGGCCTGGGTGGACGAGCAGTTCGCCGACAGCCCGAACCTGCGCGTCCTGCCGAGCTACCGGAAGACCAACGCGCGGGTCACGCTGCGCAGCGGCGACGACAAGTGGCGCATCGCCGGCTTCGTGACCAATGTCGACAATTACCAGATCCTGCGCGGCCGCAGCACATACCTCGATACGCCCCTCTTCTGGTTCCCGCCCCGGCAGATCGGCATCGAAGTAGGCTACAGCATGTAGGGGCGACCCTCGCGGTCGCCCGTCTCGACACCTTGCATGAACTCGGAACGGGACGTGACAAGCCCGTCCCCTACCGGGCGCGCGCGGCCAGACCCGCCGCGATGCGTTGCGCCCTCGCCTCGTCCCACCACCAGGCGTCAGGAAAGCCGGTGCGGAACGGGGGATCCGGCTCGGGTCGGCCGAACTTGTCCCAGTAGACGACCCGCGGCCCGGAGATGCCCACCAGCGGGATGTAGTAGAAGTTCCACAGGAGGACCCGGTCCAGCGCGTGGGCGGCGGTGGTGAGTTCGTCCAGCGAACGCGCGCCGAGCACCTTCTCGAGGAGCGCGTCCACCGCAGGATGGTCGATGCCCGGGGCGTTCGTCAGTGCCGACGTCGCCGATGCGGAGTGCACCTGACCCCGCAGGCCGAACTCGGGCGTGATGCCGGAGCCGAAGGATCGGAACACCACGTCGAACTCTCCCTCGTTGAGGATACTGACGTACTGGGAGGTCTCGACCATCCGGATCGTCCACCCGATGCCGAGGCGTTCGAGGTGGCGGACGTACGGCAGCAGCGTGCGCCGCTCGTCGGGGGTCCGGATGACGAATCGCAACGAGAACGGTTGGCCCTCGTTGTCGCTGAGCACGCCGCCGCGCGGGCGCCAGCCGGCTTCGGCGAACAGTTTCATCGCTGCGATCTGGGCGTCGCGGTTGTACCCGAACCCGCTCGACCGTGGCGGCTCAAACGGGTCGGTGAACAGCCGCTCCGGCAACGACGCGCGGAAGGGCTCGAGCAACCGGCGCTCCGCTTCGGTGGGCCGCCCGGTCGCCGCCAGATACGAGCCGGGAAAGTAGCTCATCGGCCTCTCGTGCAGGCCGTGATTCAGCGCGCGATTGCCCCACTCGTAGTCGAACGCCAGGGAGAGCGCCTGCCGCACGCGTCGATCGGCGAGCTTTTCCTGGCGCGTGTTGAATGCGAGCGCGCGCGCCAGACCCACGTAGGACATGCGGGTGTGCCGACGCAGGACCAGCCAGCCCCGGTCCCGCGCCGGAGTGTCGTACCCGGTCGCCCAATACCGGGGATCGGCTTCGATGCGGAAGTCCACCAGGCCCTTGCGCAGGGCTTCGCGGGCGATCGTCGCATCGCGATAGACGTCGTAGCGGATCGAGTCGAAGTTGTGCCGGCCGCGATGGATGCCGAGGTGGCGGCCCCAGTAGTCGGGCACGCGCTCGTAGCGGATGTAACGGCCGGGGCGGAACTCCGCCACGCGGTACGGGCCGCTGCCGAGCGGGGGCTCCAGGGTGGTCTTCGTCATGTCCCGCGCGCGCCAGTAGTGCTCCGGGACGATCGGCCACTTGGCCATCACGATCACGTTGATAGGGCTCAGGCCACTCAGGTTGCGGAAGCGGAACCGGATCTCGCGCTCGCCCAGGAGTTCGCTGCGCTCGATGAACTGGAACGCCTGCTTCACGCCCCCTGCCCCGTTCTCCGCGATCCAGTCGAAGGTGAACTTCACGTCCCGGGCCGTAACCGGCATGCCGTCGTGCCAGCGCGCCTCTGGACGCAGGCGGAAGATCGCCCAACTGTAGTCGTCCGCGAGCGCGACCTGCTCGACCAGGTTGCCATAGAAGCTGCCCGGCTCGTCGTCCGACGGCCAGAACAGAGGGTCGTAGACCATGGCCAGTTCGATGACGTGGATGCCCGGCGGACGGATACCCTTGTCGATGATCGGCGTGAAGCTGTTGAAGTTCTGCGCGGTGGCAAGCACCAGGGTGCCGCCCTTGGGCGCGTCCGGGTTCACGTAGTCGAAGTGCGGAAAGCCTTCCGGGTACTTCAGTTCGACGAAGTTGGTGACGCCATGGCTGAACCGCGGCTCGGCGAAACCCGTCGCCGTGACGGCGAGCGTGAGGAAGAAGAGGCTGCAGGACCGGGCACGCATCGCCGGCCATGGTACCCGTCCCCGCGCCATCGATCGTTTCCGACGGGTGGCGAATGACGTTATAGTCCGCTAGAGCTACATGGAGGACACACAGTGAGCGAAGCAGTCCAGACCACCGACGACAAACCGGTCACCCAGACCGCGAAGCGTTTCATGGAGGCGGCGTCGGAGCACCTGAAGCCCCTGATCGAGAGCGTCGAGAAGAGCAGAGGCCTGCTCGGACCCCACGACGTGGCCGATCATCTGCAGGCACGCATCGAAGAGCTGGGTCTGACGGAGTCCCTTGCGTACTTCCGCGAGCACGGCTACGCCGTCATCGAGGACGTGGCGTCCCACGAGGAGATGGACGAGCTGCGCGAGGCCATTCACTGCCTCTCCAGCCTCTCCAAGGAGCTACCCGATCTCGGCGCACGCGGAGCACCGTATCTGCTGGGCCGCCATCCCGCCATCGACCGGATCGCCACCAATCCCAAGATCCTCGCGTTCGCGGAAGTGAGCGTCGGCAACGGCTTTCGCGGCAGCCAGTTCGCGGGCTCCATCAAGTACAAGAGCGACGACGATACCGGCGGCGTGCACGCCGACCAGAACTGGCTACCGGCGCCGTTTCCCGAGCACAACTGCGTCATGACCTTCTGCATTCCGTGCGAGGGCATGACGGCCGAAGGCGGCGCTACCCGCGTCGTGCCCGGTTCGAGCGCGTTGCGGCGCCACCCGACCCCGGAGGAAGCCCGCTCGGAAACCATTCCCATCGAGGTGGAAAAAGGCGGCCTGGCGGTCTGGGACGGATCGACCTGGCACGGCACCGGGCGGCGGACCATCGACGGTACGCGCACGGTGCTCCACGCCACCTATCAACGGCTCTATACCCAGCCCATCGACGACTACACCTATCTGCTGGAGGACGAGGAGTACATGGCCTCGGCGCCCAAAGCGATGCGGCAACTGCTCGGTGCGGACCTCTTCTTCGGCACGGCGAAGCCTGGAAGCATGGTCAACATGGCCCGGTTCGGCGAGGCGACGATCCGCTCGAAGCTGTAGGGGACGGGCTTGTCCCGTCCCGTCCGGGGCTCACGGGCGATGCGCGGCCAAAACGCCACCTGCAGGCCTGTACGGGACGTCCCTTGGGCGTCCCGTTCTTCAACGCACGCACATCCCCGGGCGACCACGAGGGTCGGGGACGGGCGACCGCAAGGGTCGCCCCTACAGTTTTGACATGGCGGCGGAGCGCATGAATTTCTTCATGTCGGTGCTGCCGCTCCGGGGCGTGGCGGTCCCGAAGAAGAGATCCGCGCCCAGAAGACCACGCATCGCTGGCGGCGCCGACGCCATGTAATCCTCGTCGTCGAGCAGGAACGTGTAGTCGTCGATCGGCTGCGTGTAGAGGCGCTGATAGGTGGCGTGCAACACCGTTCGCGTGCCCGGTATGGTCCGCTCGCCCGAGCCGTGCCACACCGAGCCGTCCCAGACGGCGACGGAGCCCTTCTCGCACTCGATCGGGATCGTCTCGGCGGCGGCCACCTCCTCCGGCTGCGGATGGCGGCGCAGGCTCTGCGAGCCGGGCACGATGCGCGTCGCGCCGCCTGCGTCGGTCATGCCTTCACAGGGAATGCAGAAGGTGATGACAGCGTTGTGCGCGGGAAACGGCGCCGGCATCCAGCCCATGTCGGCGTGCATGGGCAGGGCCGGGTCGCCCGCGCGCTTGATCGAGGCGACGAACTGACTGGCGCGCAGGCCCTTGCCGACGCTCGCCTCGGCGACGGCGAGGATCTTCGGCAGGGTCGCGACCCGGTCCACGGCCGGGTGACGCCCGAGGAGCATCGAGGCGGAAATCCCCTGCAACGGACCCTCCGTGGTCTCGGCGAACTCGTGGACGACCGCGCGCAGTTCGTCGAGCAGTTCCGGCGATGCGGCGTCCTGGACCACGGCGTAGCCTCGATCCCGGATGTGCGCGATGGTGTCCCAGAGATCCAGTGCGTCGATCGTCGGACGCAGCTCGTCGGAAATCTCGTACGGCGCGAGACTGGCGCGCCGCGCATCGGCCGGCACCTCGTCCATCAGTTCCGTCAAGTCAACCCGGCTTTCAGCTTCCGCCATGGCGTCTCCCCCTGCGTTGCAATCCAATCGAGTATTGCCGATCCCTCCCGCGGCATCCACAGGTTCCGTGGCCTATTTCCAGGCCGCCTCCTCCGATGGTTGGGTGGGGTCCAGTACGGCCCCCACACCCTCCCGGCGGCGGGCCAGCACCCGCAGGATCTCCGCATGCCGCTGCCGCGTCAGGCTGTAGCGCGAAAAACACCAGACCGAAACGAACCCGAAGCCGGCGACCATGGGCCCGTACACCACGCCCAGATCGACGATCGTTGCGGCGGGGATGTCCGCCGCCGTCTCGATGTGCGCACCACGCGGCCAGGAGATCAGGTCGAGCGCCACGCCCGCGACGATGGCGCCGATACCGGAGCTCGCCTTGCCGGCGAAATAGGTCGATGCGAAGAACATTCCCTCCTGGCGCTTGCCGGAGTCGAACTCCTGCTCGTCCACGACGTCGGCGACCATCGATCCGAAACCGACGTCCGCCTGCGCCACGCAAACCCCCTGGACCACCTGCATGCCGACCAGCAGCGGCAGCAGCAGTGCATCGCCATTCTCCGGAAAAACCCCGAGCAGCCGCAGCACGACCGGCAGCGTCTGCCAGAACGCCCAGCCCAGCGTGCCAAAGATGAGTCCCGCCCGCTTGCTCCATCTCTCGAACACCGCCGGCGCAAGGAACGCACCCAGCATCGCCCCCGCGGGAGCGGCAACGACCACCAGCATGATCCCGGCGGCGCCGACCTCCCAGAAATAGTTGAGCATGTAGCGCCCCATAGCCGGTCCGGCACTCGCTCGCGAGCTCGCTACGCACCGGCGCGCCTCCGGCCCAGCCACGCCGTCCTTTCATGGAAGCTGCACCGGCGGTCACTTCGTTCCCTTGGCGCGACTTCCACAAAAGAGGGCCAGGGCCGCGTTGACGCCGCCCACGGCGTAGACGTTCAACATCCCGCCGAACAGCCAGCGGAAGGACACGTTCCGCAGGGAGTCGAGCAGGTCGCGGAATACCCGGACGAGGGCGCCCGCCACGGTCACCCGCGGACCTTCCGGGTTCCCCGGCGATGACCGAACGGCCGAGCGCGTCCCCCAGGCCGTCCAGAGGATCGCACCCCCCATGAGCACCGACAGCAGCAACCCGAACCCGGGGTAGGCGGCCGCGTTGAGCTGGCCGTTCGCGAACTCGGGCGTGGGCACGAAGAACAGACCGAAGCCGAGGACGATACAGCCCACCATCCCGCCGTACACGAAAAATACGCGGTACGCCACCAGCGCGGAGCGTTGACCGAAGTCCTCCGTGATCTCGGCGCCGAGCGCCATGTGCGGAATGTTGAAGAGGGTCATCGACGTGCGGGCGACGTTCGCGAAGACCATCAGCCAGAGGAACAGGCCGACCTCGGAATCCACCAGCGGGTAGAACAGGAGGTAGAACGAGACCCCCAGCGGCAGAATCGACGCGTACATGAACGGATGGCGCCGCCCGAGACGCGAACGCCAATGGTCCGAAAACGAACCGATGAGCGGATCCGACACGCCGTCCAGGAGGACCGAGACCCCGACGGCCAACCCGGCGAGCGTTCCGGACAGGCCCAGCACCTGGTTGTAATAGAACAGCAGGAACAGGGCCAGGGAGATATTCATGGCCCCGGTGGCGGATTGCCCCACGCCGAATGCCAGCTTGAGGCGGAACGGCAGTGCTATCGAGTTCATCGTGCCGCCGCGGGCAACCTGCACGCAGGCCGGGCGTTCAGGCGCATGAAATCGGCGTCCTACAACCCCTCGTACAGCGCCAGACCCAATCGATGCGATCGTTTGTCGCCGAGCAGGTCGTTGGACATCTGATTCATGACATAGGACAGGCAGACGTGCGCCTCGGTATCGATCGCGATCAACGAGCCGCCCGCGCCGCCCCACCAGATCGTGCCTTCCTCGGCGCCAAACGGGAGCATGCCGCTCCTGCGGGCGTAACCCATGCAGTAGGTGATGTGCAGGCCCATGAGCTGGTCCGTTCCGTCGACCTGCGGCTCGAGGGCCCGCCGGCATCCTGCGGAACTCAGCAGCTGCACGCCGAAAGCCTTGCCGCCATTGGCCATGGCCGTCTGCGCCCTGACCACCGACCTGGCGTTGCCGTGACCGTTGCCGGCGGGGATCTCCGCCTGCCGCCACGCGGGCGTGTCCATCTCGTCCTGCGTCATCTCGGGAAACTGCGCCATCACCCGTCCAAAGATGGAGTCGGGATCCAGATCCATGAACGCGTTCACTTCGTCGAGCGGAGCGGGGCTCTGGTCCTCCAGCATGCGCGCGACTCGATGGAAGTGGCCGGGATCCGTCCCGATGTGGAAATCCGCGCCGACCTTCTCGGCCACCTCTTCCCTGAAATAGGTTCCAAAGGACTTGCCCGTGATGCGCCTGACGACCTCGCCGATCAACCAACCCTGCGTCACCATGTGATAGGCGCTCTGCGTGCCGGGCTCCCACCAGGTCGCCTGCCCCGCCAGGTCTGCACAGGCAGTATCCCAGTCGCACATCTCTTCGACACTGAATGGCCGGCTGAAGCCAGGCAGTCCCGCCGAGTGCGACAGACAGTGTTTCACGAGCACACCCTCCTTGCCCTCGGCCGCGAACTCCGGCCAGTACCGGGCCACCGGTGCATCGAGATCGAGCTGGCCCCGGTCCGCCAGCATCAGCGCGCAGAGAAAGGTCATCGTCTTGGTGGTCGAGGCCACGCTGATGATCGTGTCCTCTTCCCACGGCAGGGTTTTCGCCGCGTCCCGATGTCCGCCCCAGATGTCGATCACCACTTCGCCTTCGAGCGTGGCGGCGAAACACGCGCCGACCTCGTCGCTGTTCTCGAAGTTGTTCTCGAATGCCCCGAGCACGCGCCTGAAGCGGTCGTCGCAATGTCCGTGAATTTCCATGGCCCGTCCCCCGTTCATCCGAAGTGTGTCAGATCGTCTGGTCGTCTTTGTCCGAGCCGCGGGACTTCACACCGGCGAGCCCTTCGGAAACACCGGATCCCGTTTCTCCCGCAGCGCCTGGAGTCCCTCCCTCGCTTCCGGCCCCAGGAAGCCCAGCATCTCGAGCGCGGTGGAAGCGTCGAACGTCGGACCCGCCATGCGCAGCCAGTTGTTGAGCGCGTACTTGGTCCAGCGGATGGCGTTCGGTGCGCCGTGCGCCAGCTTCCGTGCCACCTCCATCGTCTTCGCGGCGAGGTCCGCGTCGTCCACGCAGAGCGAGATCAGGCCGATGCGCTCGGCTTCCTCCGCGGGCAGTCGGTCGCAGGTAAGCAGGTAGTACTTGGCTTTCGCCATGCCGCACAGGAGCGGCCAGACGATGGCGGCGTGATCGCCCGCCGCGACTCCGAGCCGTGTGTGTCCGTCCGTGATGAACACAGACCGGGCCGCAACGGAGATGTCGCAGAGCAACGCGGCGACGAGGCCCGCGCCGACCGCGGGACCATTGATGGACGAGACGGTCGGCTTGCCGCAGTTGATGATGTTGTAGACCAGGTCGCGCGCTTCCTTCCAGGTGGCGACAAGGGCGGCGTAGTCCTCCATGTTGCGCTCGATCATGTCGAAGTCGCCGCCGGCGGAGAACGCCCTGCCCTCGCCGGTGAGCACGACGCAGTCGACGTCGGCGTCCGCGTCGACTTCGCGCCAGACGTAGGTCAGCTCGCGATGGCCGACGGCGTCGAGCGCGTTGAGTCGTTCGGGCCGGGAGATGGTGATACGCAGTATCCGCTCCTCCGGATAGTCGAACTTGAGCCGCTCATAGCCCTGGTAGCGATCCGCCATATATCCTCTCCCGCGCCGGGATCTGTCGTGGAATGTCCTTCACTCGCCCCCGTCCATGCGCCGCTGCAGTCGCCGCATGCCGTGCAGCCAGCGCTCCGGATCGTTGGTCTTGCGTTCCATCCAGGTCTGGGCGATCGGGTCCGTCAGGATCAGGAAGCGTTCCTCGTGGACCGCGTCGAGCACCTGTTGGGCGACCTCCTCCGGCTCCTTGATCGGCCCGACGGACGAACGCGCCAGCGGCGAGTTCGTGGTGCCGGCGCGGCTGATCGGACCGGTGGCCGAGGGACCGATCAGCATGGGCGTGCGCACGCCGAGCGGCGCGAGCAGCGACACGCGGATGCCGCGGTCGTGGTAGGCGATGGACATCCACTCCGCGAGCCCCACCACGGCGTGCTTGGTGACGGCGTAGGTCGCGTTCCCCTGCGACGTCAGGATGCCCGCCATGGACGCGGTATGCAGCAGGTACCCGGAACCGCGTTCGAGCATGCCCGGCAGGACGGCGCGGACCGCGAACACGTGCGCCATCAGGTTGATCTGCCACTGCTCGTTCCAGACATCGAGCGGCGTGGTCAGGGGATCGCCGCCCGTGGCAACCGCGGCGTTCGAGAAGAACAGGTCCACGGGGCCAAAACGCGCCTCCGTCTCGGCGACCAGGGCGTTGACGTCCTCTTCGTTGCCGACATCGCAACGCACCGCGTGGCCGCCGATCTCCTGCGCCACGGCGCCCGCCATGTCGGCCTGGATGTCCGCGACCACCACCCGTGCGCCGCGGGCCGCGAACGCGCGCGAGCACGCCGCGCCGATGCCGCTTGCGCCGCCCGTCACGATCGCCGTCCTGTCCCGAAGGTCCATCCTGCGCTCCCCTGACCTGGTGTGTGTCCGCGCAATATATCCGCGCAATATACCGGAACGTCGCTCCGTTCCGTTCTGCGACGCGAGTCCCTAGACTGCCGCCATGGAGATGAGCGCCTTCAAGACCCGCTTCGCCCCGCGCGCGGCCACGCTGCTCGCGAGCACCGGGCTCATCTGGGCCGTCTCGCTCTACGCGCTGTGGGACCAGCGGGTGCTCTTCGACCTCGCCCTGCTGCCGCGGCGCCTCGACGGCCTGCCCGGCGTCCTCGGCATGCCCTTCGTGCATCGCTCGCTGGGCCATCTGCTGGCGAACTCGGGGCCCCTGCTGGTGCTCGGCGCGCTGGTCCTGTTCCGC
Organism: Candidatus Azotimanducaceae bacterium; assembly: GCA_965206615.1. Classification (GTDB taxonomy): domain Bacteria; phylum Pseudomonadota; class Gammaproteobacteria; order Pseudomonadales; family Azotimanducaceae; genus VXNE01. Next base: position 2,601,720 of record CBDBKI010000005.1, on the reverse strand, counting down.
GGCGTGCGGTACTACCTGACCGTGACCGCGACGGTCGTGCTGGTCGGCGGCATCGGCGTGTGGTTGCTGGGGCGCGACGCCGCCCACATCGGGTCGAGCGGGGTCGTCTTCGGGCTCGCGACCTTCCTCGTGGTGCGTGGCCTGTACGAGCGGCAACTCGGGTCCGTCTGCATCGCGCTGGTTGTCTTCGTGTTTTACGGCGGCATGATCTGGGGCATCGTGCCGCAGGCCAACGGCACGTCCTGGGAGGCGCATCTGTTCGGGTTGCTCGCCGGCATCGTGGCCGCGCGCGCAGCCGTCGCCGTCGATCGGCGGGCGCCGGCGCAGCCGTGATCGCCTTGATCGAACAGGGGGAGACCCTGCTGTTCGCGATCCTCCTCGGGGCGCTCGTGCTCTCGCTCACCTTCCACGAATTCGGCCATGCATTCGTAGCGAAACTGCACGGCGACCGCACCGCGCAACTGGCCGGTCGGCTGACGCTGAACCCTCTGGCGCACATCGACCTCATGGGGCTCGTCATGGTGGTGCTCGTCGGGTTCGGCTATGCCAAGCCCGTGCCCGTCGATCCCCGCAACTTCCGTTCGAAACGTTCGGACCTCTGGGTCGCCGCGGCAGGGCCAGCCATGAACCTGCTGCTCGCGGCCCTCACCTGGAACTTCTTCCTGTTCATGCGGCTGTCCGGGGTCGACTATTTCAGCGAGCGCGGGCCGGAGACGTTCTTCGTGGTCCTCGTGCAGGTGAACCTGCTGCTGATGGTGTTCAACCTGATTCCGCTCGGACCGCTCGACGGCCACTACATCCTGCCGCACTTCCTGCCGGGAGCGGCCGCGCGGGTCTACCGGGAGTACAACCAGCGCTACGGCGTGTACGCGCTGCTGGGCCTGATCGTCATGGCGCTGCTCGGGGTGCCGGTGTTCTCGTATGTGATGTCCTTCGCGGCCGCATTGCTGCCTTACATCACGATCTTCTGAAACTGCGAGGACGCCGCCGGCGTTCTCACTGGCCCACCCACAGGCAAGTTGCCTACAGACCCTGCGGACTTCGCCCACAGATCGTGGGACGGGGACCAGCATATGCTCCCTTGTGCCTCAGACACCGGCATCACCCGCCGAAGGAGCGCAGTCATGTCCCCACCCGCGACGCGGCCCACCCGCCCGCGGCCTTCCGAACCCGCGGCCTGTGCCACCTCCCCGGACGACACACGCACCCTTCGGGCACACGTGGACACGGTGCTGGATCTCATGCGGCCGACGAACCGGGCGGAGCGCGCCCGCGCCCGCTCGCTGCTGCAGGACCTGTTCGAGGGTCACCCCCATCCATCCACCTTCCATGCCCTGCGCAGCGCGGCCATCGCCGGGTTGGACACGCAGACCCTGGAAGCGATGATCGACCTGAAGGAGACGTGGTCGCTCCGGTCGGACTGGTGGTTCCGCCGCTACCTGGGCGAGATCGTCGAGATGGAGCGCGGCCCCGACGCCCTGTCATGGAAGCTGGCCCGCCAGGTTTGCCTCGCCCGTTGGCACCACCCTTCCGAGTCCATGATCGACGAGGACTGGTTCGACGAGTGGCTCACGGTGCCGCGACGCGCCCCCGGGCACCGCGACTTCCTCGCCTTCATTCGCGAGAAGATCGACGACGGAGCCACCGGGGAGCTCTGCGCCGGCCTCAGATCGCTGGAAGCGGACGGCAGCGGCAGCGAACTGGCCGACGACGCCGACTGGTGGCGGACGCAGCCGCTTGCCGAGTGGCTGCCGCGGGTGCCGCATCCCGGGGCGATCCGGTAAGCCCCACCATGGAACAAACGCCGCATGCAGGGGCGACCCTTGCGGTCGCCCGCGCGGGCTTGGCCGGTACGGCCGTGTCTGGCCCCTGCATGAATTCGGGACGGGAGGGGCGGAGCCGGCATGCAGCGGTAGCGAAACGCCGGACCGGCTATGGGGCGCTACAACCCGCGCTCACACCGCGGCCCACGGATCGACCAATTCGACCTCCATGCCCTCGAAATCGCGCACGTTCCGGGTTGCGACCACGAAACCACGGGGACGCGCAATCGCCGCGATCTGGCAGTCGACCGGCTCGACATGGCGCCCGACCGACCGACGCATGGCCGCGATGTCGCCATAGACACGCGCGGCCTCCCGATCAAAGGACAGCACCCGCTCGCCGAAGGCTCTGCGCAGCATCCCTTCGATATTCGAGAACAGCGTATCGCGACGACGGCCCTCCGGCAGTATCGCGGCACCGTAGCGAAGCTCGGCCTCGCTCACGGTCGAGAGAAAGAGGTTCCTCGGGGGCTGGCCGGCGACCCAAGCCTCGACAGCGGGTTCCGGACTTGGCCGCATCAGCTCGGACACGACGTTCGTGTCCAACAGGATCACGTTGAGCTCCACTTCAGTCGAAGGACGGCGGCTCGCGTGAGGCACGGCGCGGAGGAAGCTCCAAGTCCACGCCGTTCGCCGGCCCGAAATACGACCGGATGATGCCAGCGATGTCGCCCATCTCCGGATCGCCGACTGCGTCGCCCAGGATCACGCGGGCTTCCTCTTCCATCGATCTTCCGTTGCCGGCCGCACGCACGCGCAACCGGGTCTTCACCTGATCGTCGAGATTGCGGATCGTGATGCTCGCCACGGGTTCTGCCCTACACGCTGTGAAACTGCCAATCTACGCGGCGATTGCGATGCAATCAACAGCTCTGTACCGACTCCCGGGGCACCCTTCGAACCGAGTTCGACGTTTGGACGTCACCGATCGTTTCTTCCATGATCGCATCGGTAGTCAACCCCGGTGTTGTTGCGTGGTGACCAACCAGCAGGACCAGCAAACAGCATGTGCTCTCGTTCGATCTCCCGCTGGAACCCCTGCGGCAGCCGCGCCCAATCCCGCGCCTCAACGAGACACGGAATCGTAGACTCGTATACCGCATCTGAGAAGTCGGCCATTTGCTCAGCCGGTATCTTCGCGAAGCCGGGGCCGCGCAGCACGAGATCGAGATCGCTACCGCCGTGGCATCGACCGTTGACCCGGCTGCCGTAAGCCCACACCTCGGCGTCCGGCAGGTGCTCGCGGAGCAGGGCTTCGAGAGTGCGCCGATGCCTTGGAGGCAGGTCCAGCCGGTCAGCCATCGTTGGACTGCTCGATATTGCGTTGGCGAGCACCCTCGCATCCTCGACGAAGGCGGGAAGCAGCTTCAGCGTCGTTTCCGCGAAATCCTCGCCATAGTCGTGCGCCGTGTCGTTCCGGTTGTCGCGGTAGCGCAGCCACCTCTCGACGGCGTCCATGTCGATCAGGTCGTGGCGGGCCGCGTGGCGGAAAAGGTCCTTGAAGTTGAGGCGGTCGGCCTGTCGGTTGCTGGCGAAGTAGGCGGCGAGCCGCTTGCGGAGCAGCTTGCCGCTCCGTTCAAGGACCAGTTCGAACTCCTTGACGCATGCTGCCCGGTAGATCTCATAGAGGACATCCTCGCTGTCGTCGAGGCGTCCGATCTCCTGTACCGCCCGTTCGAGCGAGGCGATGCAGCGGCGCAGAAACGTGGTGTCGATGCTCACGCGCGCTCTTTCGCGAGCCCGAGCGATTCGAGATTGGCGGCGATGGCGGTGTCGAGCCTCGCGCCTTGCGCCTGCTGCTCGTGCAACTCGGCGACGAGGCGCGTCATCTTGTCGGCGAACGGTTCGCCGTCATCGTACGCGGGAGGTGCGCCCACGTAACGGCCCCGCGTCAGTACATGGTCGTGCCTTCGGATCTCCTCAAGCGGGGCGCTCCGGCAGCAGCCCGGCAGGTCCTCGTATCCATCGGCCTCGCCGCGCCAGCGGTGGCAGGTGTCGGCGATCTGGGCGATGTCATTGGCTGTCAACTCGCGATGGGTGCGGTCGACCATGCTGCCGAGCTCGCGGGCATCGATGAACAGCACCTCTCCGCGCCTGTCCCGCAGCCTGCGACCGGCGCGATCCCGCGTGAGGAACCAGAGGCATGCCGGGATCTGCGTGGAGTAGAACAGCTGGCCGGGCAAGGCGACCCACGGTTCGAGCATCTCGACCAGGAAGATGAGGCCCAGGACGACATGCTTGCACTCGGCCGCGTCCATGGAGCCGCGCAGCGCGTCCGCCATTGACCAGAGTTCGGACTCGTCGACGCCGATGGGGGACGGGGAGTGGCTTGGCGGGGTGGAGCGCTGCGTTTGTCTGGCGGGCATGGGGACGGATGTCCGCCTATGGCGTCGGAGTGGATTCTAGCAACGCAACGGGCAATCGTCGCCCCGTCACTACGCGCCAAGGGGGCGAAACGTGGCCGGACGGGAGGGGACAAGCCCCTCCCCTACAGCGCCCGCGCTGGCACCGTGCATGAATTCGAGTCGGGACGACTTGCCGCCCAGGTGAGGACTCGGACAAACTGCTCGCCTGCCAACAGAAGGAAGATCCCATGCCATCGAGCGAAACGGACCGCGTATGCCTGGTCACAGGAGTCGGACCGGGTACCGGCGCGGCCATCGCCCGCCGCTTCGCTGCCGGCGGCTACCGCGTCGCCATGCTCGCGCGCGACGAGGAGCGGCTCGTGGCGCTCGAAGCGGAGCTGGACGGCGCCACCGCCTACCCCTGCGACGTCACGGACACCGCGCGTCTGGGCGCCGTCATCGAGCAGGTCCGGGCCGACCTCGGCCATCCGCAGGTGCTGGTCCACAACGCCGTCGGCGGCGCGTTCGGAGACTTCCTGGACATCGAGCCGGACGTGCTCGAGCGCAACTTTCGGGTCAACACGCTTGCCCTGCTGCACCTTGGCCAGATGCTCGCACCCGCCATGATCGAGGGCGGCGCCGGCGCCATCGTGTGCACCGGCAACACGTCGGCCTACCGCGGCAAGGCCAACTTCTCGGCGTTCGCGCCCACCAAGGCGGCGCAACGCATCCTGGCGGAGTCCATGGCACGCTCGCTCGGCCCCAAGGGGGTCCACGTCGGCTATGTCGCCATTGACGCGGTCATCGACCTCGAGTGGACGCGGCGTCGCAGTCCCGACGCGCCGGACGACTACTTCTGCAAGCCGACCGACATCGCGGGGGAAGTGTGGCACCTCGTGCACCAGCCGCGTTCGGCGTGGACCTTCGACGCGGTGATCCGGCCCTTCGGCGAGAACTGGTGACGTCGGGGCGCGCGCCCCGTCAGCGAACGGCCTCGGCCACCGCCTCGGCGAGGGCAGCAATGTCTTCCGGACCGATGGTCAGTCGGGCCTAAGTTACCCGCCCGAGGCCGCGCGCGGCAACGCCGGCAAAGGCATCAGAAGTCCCACCCGAGCCGCGGCACGGGCAGCCGTACCTTCTCGTCGAGTGCGTCCAGCAGCCCCGCGTCTCCGGTGAGGTCCGTCGTCGCCGCCAGCACGGAGGCGCTGCGCACGCCGAACCAGAGGCGACTGAACGGACCCACGGAAGCCCGCAACGTCGGCAGGCTGCGGGTCGAACCCGGTTCCGCGTGGCTCGCTTCGCCGAGCGTCACGACAAAGTCGCCCCCGGCGCCGGGCCACTCGTTGGCCCCGTCGAGATGCTCCACCACGGGGTCGGTCAACGCCAGGTTGAAGTGCAGGTCCGGGCCGGGCAGACGCGTCTTGGCGAGGCACTTCCCGAGATCCAGGATCCGCAGTTGCCAGAACGCCAGCGTCTCGTGGTGGTTGGCGAACTTGCCGCCGGCGCTGTTGCGGCGGTGTCGAAACGGCTGTTTAAGGAGGTCCTGCAACTGGATGTCCTGCGGTTCCGTCATCGCGATCGAGGACACCTGGTCGCCGAGAGATCGGATGAGCGCCAGCAGTTCGAACAGTTGATCGACCGTCTCGTAGGCGAGCCAGGTGATCTCGTAGGGCCCGTGTTCACCCGGCGCCTCGCCCCAGACGAAGTGGGAAAGGCCGCCGTCCGCGGCGTCGTGGTAGCCGAGGCCGAAGGCGTCGTCCGTCCAGCCGAGTTCGCACTCGGCAATCTCGGGCGGTGTCAGGTTGCAGCCACCGTGGCCGCGGCGTCTGCGCAGCATGCAGGCATGGACCTTGGCCCAGTCCCCGGCGACGAGGCGTTGCGGCGGCCGGAAGGGCCGGTCGACGGTCAGGGTCGCGGGATCGAACACGAAGCGGTGTTCATAGGAACCGCTGCCGAATCCGACGCGGTCGTAGAACCCCTGTTCGAACATGCCGAGTGCCGAGACTTCCGCTCCGGCGACGGCCCGCGCCGCGAGGGACCGCGCCGTCAGGCGGCCAGCCGCGCCGAGCTTGCGCGCGACCCGGCTGGTGGTCACCGCGGTCACGGCGGCCAGTTCGAGATCCTGGCGGCCATGGCGCATGGTGCCCGGGGTGGTGTGCACGGCGCACTCGGCCTCGCCGTCGATACGGAACACCACCGCGTTGCCGCAGTCGAACTTGCGCGCGACGAGGGCGGACCGCTCGGCGTCGACCCAGCCGACCTCGCGCCAGATGCGCTGCACGGCCGCGGCGTCACGCTCCCTGTCGTAGTCGGCGATCTCCACGATGCGGTTCCTCCGTGCGGACTCAGCCCGCTGCGCGCGCCTTCAACTCGCGGCGGCGGGCGTGCAGGATCGGCTCCGTGTAGCCGTTGGGCTGCTCCCTGCCCCTGAACACCAGGTCACAGGCCGCCTGGAAGGCGACGCTGGCCTCGAAGTCGGGCGCCATGTTCCTGTACGCCCCGTCGTCCGCGTTCTGCCGGTCGACCACGCCCGCCATGCGCTGCATCGTCGCACGCACCTGGTCCTCCGAGGCGATCCCCTGGTGGAGCCAGTTGGCGATGTGCTGGCTGGAGATGCGGCACGTCGCGCGGTCTTCCATCAAGCCCACATCGTGGATGTCCGGCACCTTCGAGCAGCCGACGCCCTGGTCGACCCAGCGCACCACGTAGCCGAGGATGCCCTGGGCGTTGTTGTCGAGTTCCGCCTGCACCTCGTCCGCGGACAGGTTCTCCCCGGCCAGCAGGGGGATCTTCAGGATGTCGTCGACGCTCGCGCGGGTGCGCGACTGCAACTCCCGTTGCCGGGCCGCCACCTCGACCTCGTGGTAGTGCAACGCGTGCAGCGTGGCCGCCGTCGGCGAAGGCACCCAGGCACAGTCCGCGCCCGCGGTCGGGTGATTCGACTTGACCGCCAGCATCTCCTTCATCTCGTCCGGTTTCGGCCACATGCCCTTGCCGATCTGCGCCCGCCCCGGGAAGCCCGTCGCGAGACCCGCGTCGACGTTGGCGTCCTCGTAGGCGGCGATCCAGGTCTCCTGCTTCATGGGCTCCTTGCGGACCATGGCGCCGGCCTGCATGCTGGTGTGAATCTCGTCGCCGGTGCGGTCCAGGAAGCCCGTGTTGATGAACACCACCCGCTCGCGCGCGACGCGGATGCACTCGCGCAGGTTGAGGCTCGTGCGGCGTTCCTCGTCCATGATGCCGATCTTCAACGTGTTGCGGTCGAGGCCGAGCAGGTCCTCCACGCGGTCGAACAGTTCGCAGGCGAAGGCCGTCTCCTCGGGGCCGTGCATCTTCGGCTTGACGATGTAGACGCTGCCGGCGCGGCTGTTGACGAACTCTCCATCGCCCTTCAGGTCGTGCACGGCCGCGAGACTCGTGAGCGCCGCGTCCAGGATGCCCTCGAAGACCTCGTCGCCGTGCGCGTCGAGCACGGCGTCGTTGGTCATGAGGTGGCCGACGTTGCGCACCAGCATCAGGCTGCGTCCCGGCAGGGTCATGGCGCCACCGTCCGCAGCCGTACAGCTGCGGTCCCCGGCCAGACGGCGCGTGATCGTTGCGCCGCCCTTTTCGACGCGTTCGGTGAGGTCGCCCTTCATGAGACCGAGCCAGTTGCCGTACACCAGCGACTTGTCGTCCGCATCCACGGCTGCTACCGAGTCCTCGCAGTCCTGGATGACCGTGATCGCGGACTCGAGCACCACGTCCTTGACGCCCGCGGGGTGCGCCGCGCCGACGTTGTGCTGCCGGTCTATCCGGATCTCCAGGTGCAGGCCGTTGTGCTGCAGCAGGACGGCCTCGGGTTCGCCCTCCCCCGCACCGACGAAACCCGCGAACCGGGACGCGTCGGCCAATCCGGTCGTGGTCCCGTTGGCGAGCGCGGCAACGAGCCCGAACACCGCGCCCGATCGCTCGATACGGTAGGCCGTCACGTCGCGATGCGAGGCACCCGCGAGGGGCACCAGCGTGTCCAGCACCGTCGCGGTCTTCGCGACCACCAGTTCGCCCCGCGCCGGGTTGTAGCTCGAGCCTTTCTCTCGGCCCGGCGTCTCCGCAATGATGTCCGTCCCGTAGAACGCGTCGTACAGGCTGCCCCAGCGGGCATTCGCGGCGTTCAGCGCATAGCGGGCGTTCATCACCGGCACCACGAGCTGCGGTCCGGCGATGCGCGCGATCTCGTCGTCGACGTTGGCCGTGGCGATCTCGAAGTCGCCGCCCTCCGGCACCAGGTAGCCGATCTCCGTCAGGAACGCCTTGTAGGCCGCGGCGTCGTGCGCCCGGCCACGCCGTTCGACGTGCCACGCGTCGATCTTCGCCTGCAGCTCGTCCCGGAACGCCAGCAACGCCCGGTTCTTCGGCGTCAGGTCGGTGACGACGGCCTCGAAGCCGGACCAGAAGGCGTCCGCCCCGATGCCGGTCCCGGGGAGCATCCCCTCGACCACCAGGTTGTCCAGGACCTTGGCGACCTGCAGCCCGCCGCGTTGAATTCGCTCCGTCATGTGTCTCTCCGACTCTGTGCGGTGTCCGGACCGGGCTGGAAAAGAGCCCTCGGCCGGGAGCGCGAGGGTACCCTCGCAAAGAAATCAGCGGCGCAACATACCGCCTCCGTTCGCCTTGCCGCAAGCGCGCGTCCGTATTCCGGAGTGCCCGCGCGGTAGCGCCCGCGTGTGGCGGCACCGATTTCGCTGGAGTACGCTACCGAGACCATCGGGAAAGGAGGCTGCGCGATGCGTGGAAATCACTGGTCCGTGGCAGGTCGGTCGTGGGCCCTGGCGCCGATGTTGCTGCTGGCGGGACTCGCCTTCTCCGGAACGACCGCCCTGGCAGAGGAGTCCGCCGGGCCGCTGCAGGTGTTTTCCGTGGGCGATGCGGACTTCACGGACCAGAACTCCAACGGCCCGTACCTGGGCGCCACACCGATGCAGCTCGCCGGCATGACCGGCGGCGTCGTGCGCTTCGAGAAGGGCAAGCACCGCATCGACAAGTGGCCGTACTGGTACCCGGAAGTGATCTACGTGCTCGGCGGCGAGGGCAGGATCACGGCGGCCGCACCACCGTTCACCGAGCCCCACAACTACGACGTCGGCCCCGGCGACTTCCTCTTCGTGCCCGTCTCGACCCTGATCAGCTTCGAGCCGCTGAGCGACGAGCCGTTCGAGTTCTTCTTTGCCATCCCGAACTGAACCGACACCATAGAGGCACCGCCCACGGGGTATGGCGCCAGGAGGAGAACTCGATGCTCTCGCCCCCCTCGATACGCATGGTCCCGGCAGTCCTGATCCTGGCCGCCGCGTCGGCCGGGGCGCAGCCGGGCATGACGGACTCGCGCTACCTGTTCCTGTTCCACGGAAGCTGCGCCACCTGCCACGGGGTCAACAGCGCCGTACCCCAGGCGGCGAGTCTCGAGGCCCTGCGCGCGTTCTCTCCCGAACGGGTCTACGAGTCGCTGACCACGGGAACGATGGTGGCGAACGCCACGGACCTGACCGATGAGGAGAAGCGCGGACTGGCTACCTACCTGACCGGCAAACCGTTCGGCAGCGCCGTCGACCGCAGCGCCGGGGCCATGCCGAACGGCTGCCCGGCCGACGCGACACCGGACCCGCGCCTCGCCGGCGCGCAGTGGAACGGCGCCAACGCCGATCCCGCCGGCGGCGCCCGCTTCCAGTCCGCCGAGGACGCCGGCCTGACGGCCGACGACGTGCCCCGCCTCGCACTCAAGTGGTCCTTCGGCATGCCGGGCAGCGGCGGCATGCGTGCCCAGCCCGTGGTAGTGGACGGGCGCGTGTTTCTCGGCAGCGACAACGGCTTCGTCTACGCCCTCGACGCCCGCTCCGGCTGCGTGCACTGGTCCTTCGAAGCCGGAACGCCGGTCGTATCCGCCGTGAGCGTCGGGACGGTTCCCGCGACGGACCGCGACGCCGTCTATTTCGGGGACTGGTCCGCGCACGTTCACGCCGTGGACGCCGCCAGCGGGGAAGCGTTGTGGAAGGTGCGCGTGGAGGACCACGCGATGGCCAAGATCACGGGATCGCCGGTGCTCGAACCCGGCGGCAAGCGCCTCTACGTTCCCGTGGGGTCCTGGGAGGAAGGCGCCTCGCTCTCGAACCCGCAGTACGAGTGCTGCACGTCGCAGGGCAGCGTCGTGGCCCTCGACACCGCCACGGGGGCGCAGATCTGGAAGACCCACACGATTCCCGAGTTACCCCGTCCGGTCCGCAGGAACTACCTGGACGTCCAGCAATACGGTCCCTCCGGCGCCGGCGTGTGGGCCGCGCCGACCCTCGACATGCAGCGCCGGGCGCTCTACGTCGGCACGGCGAACGGCTACATCAACGTGCCCGACCACGGGTCGAGCGACGCGGTGATCGCTTTCGACCTCGACACCGGCGAGCGGCTCTGGTCGACGCAACTCCTCGCCGGCGATCAGAACTGCGGGCTGTCGGCCATGTCGGAGGAAGATGCCCGGGTGGAATGCCCCGGGTACGCGAGCGGCCCGAACGACGACGTATCCGGGTCGCCGATCCTGGTCACCCTGCCGAACGGGCGGGAGGTGCTCATCGCCGGCCAGGAGAGCAGCCGGATCACCGCCCTCGATCCCGACCACGACGGCGCGGTCCTCTGGGTCGCGCAGGCGAAGGACGAAAAACCCGCTGCCCAGGGCGCGGGCATGGGCCCGGCGAGCGACGGGGACCTCTACTATCGCCCCGTCGCGGTGACCGACGGAACCGGCGGCATGGCCGCGCTGCGGCCGGCCACCGGCGAGCGCGCCTGGTACACCACCCACCCCAAACCGACCAACTGCCCGGACCCCGAAGCGCCGAGTTGCACCTCCGGCGTATTCGGGGCCGCGACGGTCATTCCCGGCGTGGTGTTCGCCGGAGGCCGGGACGGGATGTTCCGCGCCTACGCGACCGCCGACGGCGAGGTGCTCTGGGAATACGACACCATGCGCGCCTTCGAGACCGAGAACGCCATGGTCGCCAAGGGGGGTTCCATCGGCGGCCACGGGCCGGCCATCGTCGGGGGCATGCTGTTCATCGGTTCGGGTTACTCGGTCATGCAAAGCGTGTCCGGCAACGTGTTGCTGGCGTTCGGCGTGGATTGACGCGCGGCGCCAGGCGACGCGCACCTTCGGAGTATCATCGCGCCACCGCGGTCCGCCCGCAGATCACCGTCGATTCATGAGCCACGCCGAAGCTACGCCCGTCCTGGTGGGCATCGCCCAACTCGAACAACGCACAGAGGACCCGTCCGCCGCCCGGGAACCGCTCGATCTCATGATCGACGCGGTACGCCAGGCGGCCGAGGATGCCGGGGCCCCCGCCCTGCTGACCGAGGCCTCGGCCATCCGCGTCATTCGCGGCATGTGGCCCTACGCGAATCCCGCCCGCGCGATCGCCGCTGCGCTCGGCAATCCCCACGCCGAGACGGGGGTGTCCACCTGGGGCGGCAACTCCGTACAGGCGGTGCTCACCGAGAGCGCGCTCGAGATCCAGCGGGGGGAGCACGGCGTGGTGATCCTGACCGGCGCCGAGTGCGGGAATACCCAGGCCAAGGCGCGCCGGGCCGGCGTCGAACTCGACTGGCGCAAGGCGCCCGGCGAACCGGATCGCCGGTTCGGCGTCGAGCTGAAGATGCGCCATCGCGTCGAAGCGAAACGCGGCATTCTCGATCCCATCCAGATGTACCCGATCTTCGAGAACGCGATCCGTTACGCGCGCGGCGAGAGTCTCGATGCGCACATTCGTCGCGTCTCGGAACTCTGGGCCGGCTTCAGTCGGGTCGCGGCGGGTAATCCGCACGCATGGATCCGGGACGCCCTGACGGCCGAGCAGATCCGCACACCCACCAGGGTCAACCGCCCGGTCTCGTTCCCGTACCCGAAACTCATGAACTCGAACAGCAACGTCGACCAGGCTTCGGCGCTGATCCTGACCTCGGCCGGGACGGCCCGACGACTCGGCATTCCGTCCGACCGGTGGATCTACCCCTGGGCGGCCACCGAAGGCCACGACACGTATGCGGTCTCCGAACGCGACAACCTGCACAGCGCGCCGGGGCTGCGCATCGCCGGGGAGCGCTGCCTCGCGCTGGCGGAGGTCGAAGTCGGCGACCTCGACCACGTCGACGTCTACAGTTGCTTTCCCTCCGCCGTACAGGTAGCCGCCACCGAACTCGGGCTCGACACGCAGGCGCCGCTGACGGTCACCGGCGGGCTCACCTTCGGCGGCGGCCCGCTCAACAACTACGTCATGCACGCAATCGCGCGAACGGCCGAGGTGCTGCGCGAACATCCGGGCGATATCGGTTTTGTCACCAGCAACGGCGGCTTCCTCACCAAGCACGCGTTCGGCGTCTATTCGACCGAACCGCCGGCCGGGGGCCGTTTCCGGCATGCGATTCCCCAGGCCGAGATCGATGCGCTGCCGACGCGCGGGATCGTGGAGGAATACGACGGCCCGGTCGAGATCGAGGGCTACACGGTGATGTTCGACCAGGACGGACCGAGCGCGGGGTTCGCGGCGTGCCGCCTGGACGACGGCCGGCGCACCTGGGGCAACACCCGGGAGGCATCCGTGTTGACGGCGATGATCGGCGAGGAGTTCTGCGGCCGTCCGGCCACGATAGACAGCCACGGCGCACTGGCGTTCTGAGCGCCGCCACCGCCCGGTGTCCCCATCGACCCCGATGCCCGGCGCAGGCGGCTCGGCGCCTGCGGCCCTGCGCTTCCGCCTGCTCGCCATCCTCTACGACGCCGTGGCGCTGGTAGGGATCTGGGTGTCCACCGTCGTCGTGCTGGTGAGCGCGACCGGGGACGAGGTGACGGGCTGGTGGGTCCAGGCACTGCTCGGGCTCGAAGCGTATGTCTTCTTTGCGTTCTTCTGGGTGCGTCGCGGACAGACCGTCGGCATGGTCGCCTGGCGGCTGCGATTCCATCCCGCGGACGGCGCCATCGGCTTTGCCCAGGTCCACCTGCGGCTGCTCGGCGGCGTGCTGAGTCTCGCCTGCCTGGGCCTTGGACACCTCTGGGTGCTGTTCGACCGGGAGCGTCGGGCGTGGCCGGACCTGCTGTCCCGGCGCCGCGTCGTCCGGCTCTTGCGGGGGGGCGCGCGGGCGCGCTCGCGGTCCGACTGAGCCCGGTTTCGAAGCGGCAGGCGCGGTAGGATAGCCTCCGTACGGTCGTCAATCGAAACGGACGAGGCATCGACGTGCGCATAGCGGTACTGGGAGGAGACGGGTTCGTCGGCTGGCCCACCGCGCTGCATCTGTCGAACGTCGGCCACGAAGTGGTGATCGTCGACAACCTGAGCCGCCGCTGGATCGACACCGAACTCGGCGTCCAGTCCCTGACGCCCATGGACTCGATCCAGGAACGGCGTCGCGTGTGGCGCGCCGTCACGGGACGCGAAATCGGTTTCGAACGGATCGACGTCGCCACCGAGTACGACCGCCTCAAGGGGTGGCTCGCGAACTTCCGCCCCGACGCCATCGTGCACCTCGCCCAGCAACGGGCGGCGCCCTACTCCATGAAGAGCGACACCCACAAGAACTACACCGTCGCGAACAACGTCAACGGCACCCAGAGCGTCCTCGCCGCCCTGGTCGAACTGTCTCTCGATGTCCACGTCGTGCACATGGGCACCATGGGCGTCTACGGCTACTCGGACATCGGGGCGCCGATTCCGGAGGGCTACCTGACCGTGGCGGTCCCGCTGGCGGACGGTCGCTCAGCAAAGCAGGAGATCCTCTACCCGGCCAATCCCGGCAGCGTCTACCACCTGACCAAGTGCCTCGACCAGCTGATGTTCCAGTTCTACGCGAAGAACGACGGACTGCGCATCACCGACCTGCACCAGGGCGTGGTGTGGGGCACGCACACCGACCAGACCCGCCGCCACGAGCAACTCATCAACCGCTTCGACTACGACGGCGACTATGGCACCGTCCTGAACCGCTTCCTGATCCAGGCCGCGATCGGACACCCCCTGACGGTACATGGCACGGGCGGCCAGACGCGCGCGTTCATCCACATCCAGGACTCCGTGCGCTGCATCGAACTGGCGCTCGCGAATCCGCCGGAACCGGGCGCGCGCACGCGCATCTTCAACCAGATGACCGAGACGCACCGGGTCCACGACCTGGCGCGACTCGTCGCGGACCTGACCGGGGCGAGCGTCGACTACGTGCCGAATCCCCGCAAGGAAGCGCCGGAGAACGACCTGATCGTCTGCAACGAGCAGTTGCTCGAACTCGGGCTCGAACCCACCACGCTGCACGAGGGCCTGCTCGAGGAACTCGTGGACGTCGCGCGCAGGTACGCGCACCGCATCGACCGCTCGCGCATCCCGTGCACCTCCGCCTGGACCCGGGAGCAGGCCGCGCACATGGCGGGGACGAACGGAGGCGCCACCGGAGCCGCGTAGTGTTCGCCTACGCCACGCTCGTCACCAACGAAGACTACGCCATCGGCGCCACGGCGCTGGCCCGCTCCCTGCAGCGCGTCGGTTCCGCATGGCCCCTGCTGGTGCTTAGCCCCCCGGGCACTCCATCGCTCGACGTCCTCGAAGCCGAGGGCTGCATCGTCCGCGAGACCGGCCAACCTGCCCTGTCGGACGCATTCCGGCGACGCCATACCCGGGCAGCCCAGCACGCCCGCTCGCCCTTCACCAAGGGCATCAAGCCGACCTTCCACGATCCCCTCGACAACTTCGTCAAGCTCAGGCTCTGGGAACTCGTGGAGTACGAACGCATCGTCTTCATCGACGCCGACGCCATCGCGGTGCGCAACATCGACCGCCTGTTCGGCTACCCGGCCCTGTCGGCGGCGCCGAACCTGTACGAGTCGCTGGCGGACATGCAGCGGATGAACTCGGGCGTCTTCGTCGCCCAGCCGGACCGGGGCGCGTACGAGGACATGGTCGAGCGCCTCGACGCCCCGGGGGCGTACTGGCGGCGCACGGACCAGACCTTCCTCGAAGCCTGTTTCCCGGACTGGCACGGACTGCCCTACCTCTACAACGTTCTGCAGTACGTGTACTTCAACCTGCCGCAACTCTGGGACTGGCCACGGGTGAAGGTGGTGCACTACCAGTACGAGAAGCCGTGGCAGGCGGACCACCCCAAGCGGGACCTGCTCGGACCGCTCATCGATCTCTGGGAGCGTGTGTACGACGGTCGTCCGCTGCCCGAGCGGATCGATGCGCCGGCGAGATGAGGGTCGCTGTCACCGGGGCGAGCGGTATCGTGGGGCGGTTCGTGGTCGCCCGGCTCCTGCGGGAGGGATGCGAGATCGCGGCACTCGCCCGCGGGAGTACCGACTGCGGGGGATTCGGCGGACCGATCGACTGGATCGACGGAGATGTCCGCGACCGGACCGCCCTCGGCGTGCTCGTGGGCGGCGCCGACGGGTTGGTCCATTGTGCCTTCGAGCACGTTGCCGGGCGCTATCGCGGCGGCGAAGGCGACGACGTGGCGGGCTTCTGGCGCGCCAACCTCGGCGGGACCGTCGATCTGCTGGAGGCGGCCGCGGCGGCCGGCGTCGGGCGCACGGTGCTGCTGTCGAGTCGCGCCGTGTTCGGCCGGCCCGCCGGGGGTCCCATCCACGACACGCACCCAACCTCGCCCACTAACCACTACGGGGCACTCAAGGCGGCAGCGGAAGCGCTCGCCAGCGTCTACGCAGGCGTCACGGTGCTGCGACCGACCGGGGTCTACGGGATCGTCCATCCGCTCGAGCGTACGAAGTGGCACGACCTCGCCCGGACCGTGCTCGAGGGGCGGTCGCCGCGGGAGAGTCGCGCGGGGACGGAGGTGTACGGCGGAGACGTCGCGGACGCGGTGTGGCGGTTGCTGACGGCGCCCGCGTCCGTCGTCGCCGGGCGGGTATTCAACTGCTCGGACCTCGAGGTCGATACGCGCGACGTGGTGGCCCGCATCCAGGCGGTATTCGAAAGGGAGGGTCCGTTGCCGCCCCCCGCTCCACCGGTCCGCGCCGTCCTGCGCTGCGACCGCCTGCGCGCCCTCGGCTGGCGCCCGGGCGGCGATGCGCGCCTGCAGGCGGAACTCGAGGCGTTGTGCGCGAGGGTGCGAGAGAGCGCAGGTATGCCGCCGGTCGGCTGATGCGCGTCATCGACGGTCGATGAACGTGTGCTCCTTGCCGTAGAAGATCGGGGCGCGCGAATGGCCGATGCCAGGAGTCTGCGCCGTAGGACGGCACGGGGCTCGTAGGGGGGTCGCCCGTGTCGCAGTCGTGCACGCCCCTGGGACGGGACGGGACAAGCCCGTCCCCTACCTAGCCGTTCAATTGTTCGTGGCATTCAAGTGGCTTTTTGGCGATCGCCCCGATCAGCGTGGTGACGGCGAGCCCCCCTTGTTCTTGGACCGCCGCACGGTGCGCCCACTGCCTGCCTGTGGCGGTATCACGGCAGGAGGCAGGAGTGCGGACTTCGTGGGACGTTGCGCTCGTGGCCCCGGTCGTCCGGACGCATCCGGCTCGTCTGCATTGCTACGCACTTGGTCGAGCTCAAGTGCGTGTAGCCAATACCTGGTATGCCGAGCCATGCCGGTCCTGCGCAGTGCGCCGAGATCGACGAGGTCTGCGAGGTCACGCGTGGCGGTGGCGGACGCGGCACCGGTGATCGACTGGTAGTTAGCCGAGCTCAACCCGCCTTCGAAGCCGCGGGGCTCCGCCTGGAACAAGCGACGCAGCGCTATGGCCTGGCGGTCGTTAAGTCGCCCTTCGAGGGCGCCGAAGAGCCGCACCTGTGCCGCGTGGCGCATCAGCCGCAGCCGACCCTCCGCGAGTGCGTCGATGGTGGTGCGCGCGAACCATGCCTGCCAAGCCCCCGCGTCCAGCGAGTACCTGCAGCTGTCGAGCGCTCGGTAGTACTCACCCCGGCGGGCGTGAATCGTCTGCGCGAGCGGAATCAGACTCGGGCGCCCCAGGCAGCGTGCGAGGGCTTTTTCCGCGAGCGCCCGGCCGATGCGTCCGTTGCCGTCCTCGAACGGGTGAACGCACTCGAAGAACAGGTGCGCCGCGCCGGCGACCGCGAGGGCATCCACCTCGGCGCCGTCCTCTGTCGCCTCATTGAACCACTCCATGAAGGCATCCATCTCCGCGGCGACACGGGTGCCCGGCGGGGCTTCGTAGTTGACCTTTGCGCTCTGCATGCTGCCGCGCCGCACCGTGACGATCTGTGCCGACTGCGGTCCGGAACGGTACCTTCCCAGGGCGCGAATCGCGGGGTCGCTGGACATCAGCGACCGGTGCCAGTCACAGAGCATCTCGTGGCTCAGGGGATCTTCGAACGTCTGGTAGACGTCCATTGCCAGCTTCGCCACGCCGCGTTCGGCAGCCGGCGCGTGCAGTGCGGCCTCAAGCCCGAAGAAGTGCAGCAGCGACGCGCGGATCGAGTCCCGCTGCAGGTACTCCCCCTCGATGGCCGATGTCTCCAGCGCCTCGTCCGCGAGCCACTCGAGGTGCACTTCGAGGACATCGGCGCCGCCGACGAAGGCGAGCGCTCCAGACTGCCACGCGGCCTCGGTGACGAACCGCGAGACGTAGCCCTGCAGCGCAACGTCGTCCCAAGTGAATCCCGGCCACCCGGGCAGTTCCCAAACCCACGGCCTTTTGGTGGCTTGATCCATGGAATCACCCCCTACCGATCATTCTTAACTCTATTCTGATCGGAATTGTAGCCAGAATCGCCTCATCCAGCTACGGGGTTGTTCCGGGTCTGCGCCCGCGGCGGTCAGTGCGCCATCACCAATCGTGCATCCTACGGGAACCCTAAAACCCATGTATTGCGCGGCTTTCAGGGACCTTTTCCTCAAATAATTGAACGGCCAGGTCCCCTACAGCCCGCGCCAGGCCATGCTCCGCGACGCTGGCCGTCGCCCGTGTCGAGGCCGTCACAACGCGCGCATGCGACCACGGTCGGCCCCTCGACGTGCGTCAGGGCGAACGCCGACAGGAAAGAGGAAACCTGTCATCGACGGTCGATGAACGTGTGCTCCTTGCCGTAGAAGATGGTCGACCGTTCCATGTCGATGAAGTTGCGCTCGTCCTCGACGAAGGCAGCCGCGGCCCGCCGCGCCTCTTCCGTCCCGGACGCCCTGCCCCGGTCAAACCACGCCTCCGCGTGGCCGAGGTAGGACTCGACGACGGTACCCCGGTCGGCGCGGAGACCCTCGTCCAGGGGCGAGTTGGCACGATGCACCTGGCGGTAGCACAGCGTTCCGGCCGCTTGCGCATGGGATCGCACGATGGGGCCATGGTGGGTCAGCCAGTAGTGGCGTGCCTGCTCCTCGGTGAGCGACCGCTGGTGCCGCAGCGGGTAGAACACCCGCACGACGTTGCTCTTGACCTGCGCGACGACGTTCTCCGGCGACGGATTGACCTGCGGATACTCGTAGGCGAACCACAGGGGGGACTGCGGCAGGTCGATGAACTCCGCCTCGCCCGCCAGCAGCGCCGCCCCGGCCGCCCGGCCGGCGTCGCTCGCGAGGGTGGCCTCGAGCCCGGCTTCCGAGGACCACCACACTTCTTCCACGCCGTCGTAGTGCGGTTCCATCTTGCCCCGTGCCCGCTGCGCCCCTGCGGTCGTTCCGTCCGCGATCGTGTGCGTCTGCACGTACCGCAGGATGTTCAGGTCCTCCGCAAGACCGGCCATCAGCGGCCCATGCCGGCGCCGCCAGTAGTCGTGAAACTCCGCGAGCGACAGCCCGGGTTTCCTGCGCAGTGCAAAGACCAGTCTGATCATCGTTGTCTCCTCGTGCAGCCCTCGAACTCTAGGCCAACAGGCCGGCAAATGCCTCTAGCTCGCGGGGAATGTCGTTCCCGGCGGGCTGATAGGCCACCTCGGTAGCGCCGCCCGCCTCAGGCGCGCTCGTAGCCAAGTTCTTCCGCCAGGACCGCATGCTCATGCGACTGGCTGGCGGTCGCGAACGCGCATGCGAGCGTGAGTGTCATGGAAGTACTCCTCCTGTCCCGGGTGACGATGGATCCCCTGGCAGCACCGCCGCGGGCTGTGCGAGCAGGTCCAGGATCAGGACCCTGGTCTCGGCGGCGTGCTCGGCGTCGAACCCCACGTGCGCCATGCGCACCACGCCATCCCGGTCCATGACGAAGGCGGCCGGCATCACCGAGACGCCAAAGCGCCGGGCTACCTCCCCGTCGGCGTCCTGCAGCATCGGCTGCAGGAGCACGCGCTCGTCCACGAAGCGACGCGCGTCATCGAGGCGGTCGTCGACGTTCACGGCCAGCACGGCCAGGCCCCGATCCGAAAGTTCGTCGTGGAGCCCGGAATAGTACGGCAGCGCCTCGCGACACGGCGCGCACCAGGACGCCCAGAAGTCGAGGAGCACCACCTGCCCGGCAAGGTCCGCCAGGGCGACGGCGCCCTCCCCTTCCAGTTCCGGCAGGACGAACGGCGGCGCCGGATCGCCCGGCTCGACAGCCGAAGCGCAGAGACTGAGGGTCCCGAGGAGCAGAGCGGCGATACGCTGCGGCATCGTGGAGACTGGCTCTAGGCGATGAACGTCCGGACCATCGCCACCGCAACGGTCAACCCGGCGGCCGACACCATGCCCACCAGCCATCGCAGCATCGTCGTCTCCCGTTCCGCGATCAGCGTCTTGACGCTCTCGATATCGGCTCTTGTTGCCAGGTGCACCAGGTAGGATTCGATGTTCGCCACGCGTTCGGCAAGGGCCCCTGTTCGGTCGCTGTCGGTGCCGGTGGCCATGGCGGCTGGTCTCCTGATTTCGCGCTCCGCGAACGGAGTCGTCTTTGCCGCAGGATTATCCTTGTCGGCGGGGAGCGGTCAAGGAATCGGGCTGCCCGCCGCGTGCGTCACGGGCCCCCCGCGACGTAGGCAAGCGACACGGATACGGCGTACGAGGTGGTGAACTGCAAGGCGTCGTTCACGTCGCGCCACAGGGGGATGCGACCGGAGACCTTGCCGGCGAGCCGTTCGGTGAACTGGAACTGCACCGCGGGCACGCCGTCCAACCAGCGCCCTCCCGTGTTTGGAATGCGCGCGGACGCCCGCTCGTCCCGGTCCGCCTGGCGGTAGCGCAACTCGATGCCGAACCCCCAGCGCCCCGCCGTGCGGTGCGTGGTACCCAGCGATGCCGTCCAGGTGTCCCCGAACCGGTAGTCGCGGTCGTTCTCCCCGTTTGCGCGGTAGCTGACGGAGCCGTAGCTGCGCGTGTTCGCCGCCTGGCTCCAGGCCCGCTCCGCATGGACCCAGGCGACGGGGCCCCAGGCACCGGTAGACGGCTGCATGTCCTCGGCGAGGGTGACGAAGTCGCTCTCGTCGTCCTCGCCCACGGGAAGCGTCGCGCCGATGCCGAGCGTCAGGCCGGTGCGCTGGAAGGGGGTGATGCGCCGTGGGGAATACTTGAGCATCACCAGCGCATCCCCGATACCCCGGCCGACGGTCTCCTGGCGTCCCACGGTCCGCTCGTGTTCGACCGCGGAGACGAGCGCCGAGACGGCGAAGCGTTCCCCCAGCGCGCGGCCCGCCTGCAGCACCAGCGCGCGGCTGCTGCGCTCGCGCCCGGTCTCGTCCCGGACTTCGTCGGAACCGCTGACCAGATCGCCGATCTCGTGAAACTCGTATGCGCCGGTGAGCAGCCACGCTCCTCGCGATGGCGTGCCCGTGTCCATCGAGCCGAGCAGCGGCACGGCCGCGCAACTGCACGTCGCCCCCCAGGCCGGGACACCCGCCGTGCCAACGAGTAGCGCGGCCAGCACGCAGGCGGGACGCATGATCGCCGGCCCCGTCACCGTCCCTCGATCTCCGAGTCCGGATGGAACGCGCCCCAGGCGAACCAGAAGGCGACGTGGGAGTTCACGAGCTCCAGGCGTTGCGTGGCGCGCGTCCCTTCGAGGGCTTCGCCGAACACGTCCCAGGTGTTGCCTTCGTTGTCGGTCAGGATCATCGGCAGCGGCGCCGCGGACGGTTCGAACGACAGCACGGTGCCGTCGTCGAGAGTCCGCCGGAACGCCACCGCGAGATTCTTTGTCGCGCTGCCCGCGACCACCACCGGTACGCCACCGACTTCCGTGTTGTACACCGAGACATCCGCACCGAAGTCCTCGATGGGCCAGGCGCGCGCGGCGTCTTCCACCCAGACGCCCAGCACGCGGGCCTTCTCTGCCAGGCGCCGGTCACGCGGTTCCACTTCGAACAGCAGGTCGCCGTCCGTGCGGTAGGAGCCGTAGGGATACCGATCGTACTCGCGGCTGTAACCGGTCTCCCGCGTCAACAGGACCGAATCCGGGTACATCTCCCGCCAGGTCTCGAGGGTGGTCTCCACCAGAGGCAGGCTCTCGGGCACCTCGCTGCGCCGCGTGCCCTCGACGGCCTGCACCCGCATCTGCAGCCAGTGACTCTCGGTCTCGCGGTCATAGAGGATGAGGTTCGAGTTGAACAGCAGGCCCGAAACGCCGAACGTCGGGTCCGCGGCCGTCGCCGAGGCCCGCCACAGGAGTGCAGAGCCGGTCAGCGGGCAATAGCTCAGGACCACGGGCTCGCCGCCGAGGGTGTCGTTGACGATCTCGTGCCAGTCGAGGATGTCGTGCGGCAGGGCTTTCGCCTCCGACCCTGCGCGGTATCCGACCACGAGTTTCCGCTCCGACCCGCCCACGCGGTCGACCCGATCGTATATGGGATTGCCGATCGCCGGGATGCCGTCCTGGCCCGGACCGCCGTCCACGACGCGCGCGCGCGGAATGAGCCAGTCGTCATCGTCGTCGCTCTGGTCGCTCGACATGGGGTCGCCGCTGCTGACGCCGCCACCCGCACCGCCGCCGCCGCCACCGCCGCCGCCACCGCCGCAGCCGACGAGGAACGCCAGGCCCGCCGCGCCGAGCATGCGCCATGCCCAGGCCGGGACCGCCAGCCACGGCCCGCATCTGTTTCGGCAGGTCGGGAAGCTACCCCGTGACGGCATCGAAGAAGCGGCCCATCTCGGCGAGCGCCTCGCTCGACTCGGGCAACGTCGGGAACATCTGAAAGACATGGAAGGCACCTTCGAAGACGTGCAACTGCACAGACACGCCGACGGTTTCGGCACGTTCGGCGAGGCGCGTCGAATCGTCGCGCAGCACCTCGTCGTCGCCGACCTGAATCAGGAGCGGAGGCAATCCCGTCAGGTCGCCGAACAGGGGCGAGACTCCGGGGTCGGTCAGGTCCACGGCGCCCGCATATGCGGCGGCCATGGGTGCGAGCATCTCTCCGGACAGCACAGGGGCACGGCAGGCGCGCGCGATCCGGCTCATGAGCTCCGTGTGGGAGTCGAGAGACCCGGCCACGTAGCCGCCGCCGTGGAAGTAGAGGACGCCGCGGTCGTCGCGCACGCCCGGCGTCGCCACGTGCCGCGCCGGCACGCCGCCGGCGTCGAAATCCGACCGCGAGACATCCTCGGGCACCGCGGCGAGCGCCTCGATCTCGTCCCCCTCGGAAACGCGCAGCGCCTCGATGTCGTCGATGTCCAGATCGAGCGCCGGCGCGGCGCGCATGGCCGCCGCCGCTTCAAGCATCTCCTGGCTTGCCATGGTCGCTTCTCCTGTTCCGACAAGGGGCGCTGCGGGGAGTCTACGTCGGGCCTCGCGATTCCGCCACGCACCCGCGCGCGCTGGAACCACCCCTTCACACACGCCCCGACGAGGCGCGCGTCGGGGATCCTGTGCAAAATTCGACCCGGCCGTGTCGGGCTCGCGCATGGCCGGAAACCAATTCGCCACAGCCGTATTGGCGCGACCGTCGTGGTCGCCAGGGGATGTGCATGAATTCGAGAACGGGACGGGACAAGCCCGTGTCCCCTACGGGCCCTGTGCGAATTCGGCCGTGTAGGGGACACCCTTGTGGTGTCCCGTTCCAACATCCACGCACGGCCCGACGCGGGCGACCACAAGGGGTCGCCCCTACCAGGTTGCGAGCAGTGCCTTCGGGCCCCGGAAGAAGGGGTTGAACGCGTAGTCGAGGTCGTCGAGGTTCGTGAGCTGCATGTCGGGCAGCCGCTCGAAGAGCGTCCCGAGCGCCACCTCGGTCTCCATCCGCGCCAACTGCGCCCCCAGGCAGAAGTGAATGCCGCCGCCGAAGGACTTCGACCTTGTGAACGGCCGCTCGATGTCCAGCGCGTCCGCGTCCTCGTATGCGTCCGGGTCGTGGTTCGCCGCGCCGAGCAGGCAGATGATCATCTCGCCCGCCTCCAGCGTCTGCCCGCCCACTTCGACGCGTTCCCGGACGACGCGCGGCAGCTGCTGCACCGACGAGTCGAATCTCAGGAACTCCTCGACGGCCTGCGGCATCAGGCCGGGGTCCGCCCTGAGCTTCGCGAGTTCGTCCGGGTTCCGGTAGAGGGCCACGAGAGCGTTGCCGATCAGGTTCACCGTCGTCTCGTGCCCCGCCTGGAACAACAGGCGGACGTTCTTGGTCACCTCCTCCTCGGTGAGGCGCCCCTCTTCGCTCTCGGCACGCAGGAGGTCCGTCGTCAGGTCGTCCCCGGGCCCTGCGCGCTTGGCCGGGAACAGCGCGGTAAGGTATGAGTCGAAAGCCTCGCGCGCCTCGCGCGAGCGGGCCGCACGGGTCTCGAGATCCACGCCCGGCTCGATCCCTGTGCCCCAGCGGATGATCTCGTTCGACAGGTGACCGAACCGGTCGCGGTCCGCGTCCGGAATGCCGAGCATGTCGCTGATGATCGTCGCGGGGATCGGGTAGGCGAAGTCGCGCATGATGTCCATGCTGCCGCGCGGCTCGATGTCGTCGAGCAGGCCGTCCACCAGCGACTGCACGGCGGGACGGATGCCCGCCACCCGGTTGGCGTTGAACGCCTTCGCGACGAGGCCGCGCAGCCGGGTGTGATCCGGCGGGTCCGTGTTCAGGATGTTGCGTTCCTCGGCCGGCCGGGGCTGGTCACCGGGCATCCGATGCTCCGTCCCGGGCGGTGGTTGCTTGCCGAAGCGGCGATCCTTCAGGATCCAGTCGACATCCTCGTAACGCGCCGCATACCACGTGCCGCCGTTCCTGAAGATACGGGCCTGACGGGCAAACGCGTAGGGACCGTAGGGATCCTTGAAGAAGGCGCCCAGATCCGCACCCTCTAAAATATTTGAAGAAGTCATCGTAACCTACTGTTAATAGCTAGTAGCTCGTTCGCATCAACGTACAGAGCGACCGCCGACACCCGGATGGTACCCTCAGCCGCACGTCGCACCAATGGCGCCGTCGCCATCCCCGGTCGGGATGGTTGGGCCGACAGGGTGCCGCTTTGGGGCCTGCTATGCTCGCCCCGTATGGACCCGCACAACCCGAACGATCGCATCGTCCCGTTCTCCAGCAAACTGGCGTTCGGCGTCGGGCAGTTTGCCGAGGGGCTGAAAAACACCGGCTTCGGGCTGTTCATCCTCTTCTACTACAACCAGGTGCTCGAACTGCCCGGTGCGCTCGCCGGAGCGGCGCTCTTCATCGCCCTTCTGTTCGACGCCGTCACCGACCCGCTCGCGGGCTCGCTCTCCGACAAGTGGCGGTCGCGCCTCGGGCGACGTCACCCCTTCATGTACGCCTCGGCGGTCCCCCTTGCGCTTGCCTTCATCGGCCTCTTCTCGCCTCCCGACGGACTCGGCCAGTTGGGCCTGTTCCTGTGGCTCACGGCGTTCGCGATCCTGACGCGGGGCGCCATGACCCTCTACCACGTGCCGCACCTCGCCCTGGGCGCGGAGCTCACGCAGAACTACAACGAGCGCACCCGCGTGGTCGCCTATCGGCAGTTCTTCGGCACGGCGGGCAGCGCCATGGTGATCGCCGTCGGCTTCGGCTACTTCTTCGCCGACGACATGGGCGGCCGACTGTCAGTCGAGAACTACACGCCCTTCGCGATCGTGCTCGCCGTGTTCATGGTCGTGACGATCTGGTACTCGGCCATCGGCACACAGAAGGAGGTGCCCTTCCTGTCCGAGCCGCCGCCGCGGCCGAAACGCAATGTGCTCGCGGTCTTCGTCATCGACTTCATTGCCGGGTTCCGGAACCGCTCGTTCCGCTGGCTGATCTCCGGGGTCCTGATCGTCTACATCATGGCCGGCGTCAACGGCGCGCTCGACATCTACATGTTCCAGTATTTCTGGGAGCTGGACGGCGGCCAGATGATGCGCGTCAACCTGGCGCCCATCGCGGGACTCCTGATCGGCGTGTTCCTCGCGGCGCCGCTCCTGCCCCGCACCGGCAAGCTGTTCGGCGTCATGCTCGGGACCGCCTGCTGGGCGACCTGCCAGATCGTGCCGGTGGTGTGCCGGCTTCTCGATGTCTTCCCCGCGAACGGGACCGAGGAACTGTTCTACGCCCTCGTGGCGTTCAAGTTCGTGCAGGGGCTCATCCTGCAGCAGGCGTTCATTGCTGCCGGGTCCATGCTCGCGGATATCGCCGACGAACACGAACTCGACACCGGCAGGCGCCAGGAGGGCATCTTCTTCGGCGCCATCGCCTTCTCCGGCAAGGCGACCTCCGGCTTCGGCACGTTCCTCGGCGGCATCGGCCTCGACATCATCGACTGGCCGACGGGCGCCGAGATCGTCTCCGCAGCCGACATACCGACCGGAACCCTGGTCGATCTCGGACTGCTCTATGGGCCGGTCGTGGCCGGATGTGCCGTCATCGCCATGTGGTGCTACTCGCACTACAACCTGGATCACAAACGACACGCGGAGATTCTCGGGAAGCTCGCCGAACGGCGGCGGGCGCAGGCTGCTGCCGAGCCAGGCGCGCTGGACGTCACGGCCGGAACCGGTGGTTGAGCCGGTTTCCGAACCGCGCCGGCCGCAGGAGCATGCCGCGCGCGGTGGCCGGGAGCGGTTCGGCCTTCACAAACGACCGACGCACCGGGTTTAATCGCGGGGTTGACACGACACTGGAGCAACCCATGGCCTGGGATTTCGAAACCGACCCCGCCTTCCAGCGGGAACTCGACTGGATGGACGACTTCGTGCGCGAGGAGATCGAGCCCCTCGACTTCGTCCTCGGGCATCCCAACGACTTCTCGGACCCCAACCGCAACCGGCTCATCCGGCCGTTGCAGGAGGAGGTGAAGCGGCGCGGCCTGTGGGCCTGCCACCTCGGGCCGGACCTCGGCGGGCAGGGCTACGGGCAACTCAAGCTCGCGCTCATGAACGAGATCCTCGGCCGGGCGAAGTGCGCGCCGGTGGCGTTCGGCTGCCAGGCCCCGGACTCCGGCAACGCGGAGATCCTCGCCCACTACGGCACCGAGGCGCAGAAAGACCAATACCTGCAGCCGCTGCTCGACAACGAGATCTGCTCCTGCTACTCGATGACCGAACCGCAAGGCGGCGCCGATCCCAAGGTGTTCACCTGCCGGGCGGAGGCCATCGGGGACGAGTGGGTCATCAACGGCGAGAAGTGGTTCTCGTCGAACGCCCGGCACGCCTCCTTCCTGATCGTCATGGCGGTCACGGACCCGGACGCGCCCCCGTACGACCGCATGTCGATGTTCATCGTCCCCGCCGACACGCCGGGGGTGGACATCCAGCGCAACGTGGCGGTCGGCTACGAGAACCCGGGCAACCACGCCTACATCCGCTACGACGACGTGCGCATCCCGCGCGACCACCTGCTCGGGGCGCCGGGCCAGGGCTTCATCGTGGCGCAGACGCGTCTCGGGGGCGGCCGCATCCACCACGCGATGCGCACGGTCGGCAAGGTCCGGCGCGCCTTCGACATGATGTGCGAGCGCGCGCTGTCACGGGAAACCCAGGGCGAGGTGCTGGCGCAGAAGCAGCTCGTGCAGGCGATGATCGCCGACAGTTGGATCGACATCGAGCAGTTCCGGCTGTTCGTGCTGAGAACCGCCTGGAAGATCGACCGGATCCGGAACTACAAGGAGGTCCGCGCCGACATCTCCGCCGTCAAGGCGCAGATGCCGAAGGTCTACCACGACGTCTACGCGCGCGCCCTGCAGGTACACGGGTCGCTCGGGCTGTCGACGGAGATGCCGTTCGCCGCCGGCGTGCTCGACAGCTTCCACATGGGACTGGCGGACGGGCCGACGGAGGTGCACAAGGTCACGGTGGCGCGGCAGGTGCTCGGGCGCTACCAGGGGACGGACGAGCTGTTCCCGGACTACCACCTCATCAAGCGGCGCGAGAAGGCCCTCGCAAAGTACGCCGACTTGATCGAGCAGGAGGTGGCGGAGGCGTAGGACGGGCTTGTGCCGTCCCGCGCGACCTTCGGTCGCATTGCAGTTTCGCTGGCGCGAAACTGCTCTCCCCGAGAGGCTTTGCGCGAATCCGGGACGGGCGACCGCGAGGGTCGCCCCTACCGTCCCGGCTCGCAGGCGTGCACGACGCCGAGACGGGCGGGGCCGGGTGGCCGAGGGTGGTTTCCCACCCCCGGCTCCCACAGATCCGGACGTGCCCGACTCGGGCATCCGGCTCCTCGGACCATGGCATCGCTACGCCGAAACGCGCACCCGCGCGCCGCCGTTTCCGACGACGCTCCGCTAACTGCCGGACTTGCGTTGAGACGGCGGTTGGCTCAGTGTCCAGTCCGTCTGTCCGCCCGACAGTCCATGATCCGATCCGCCGCTTCCCTCCGCCGGGTCCCCGTGGGGCGGGTTCCCCGACTTCAACGGTACTATCAGCGGACTCCGACTTCTCGACGCCCGTCCCGCCGCACTTCGTTTTCCTTCGCTTGGCGGTACCACTCGGCTGCCCTGTTCGCTCCCGCGGGAGTGGGCCGCTCCCCGGGCCGGGACTGCTGTTTATCGCGGCCGTCCGTGCCGCATCTCCGGTGGAGACGTCGAGACCTCCCAGGTTCCTGGGCGACCCCTGCCTGCATGCCCCGCTCTCCGACCCCGGCGGAACCGCATGCGCCAGACCATCTCGGCGCCGCGATGGTGCCTTCCGCTCTTGTCACAGCGTCGGCTTCCGCGATGTTTACGGATTTCGTGGCTCAATCACGCAGCCTGCAAGGCTCCCTGTGTACGCTTCGCAGCCGGGGTCGCCCCCGGTCCACGCAACACTCGGTTCCGGCTGGTCGGTCAACCTTGGCCGGTCAGGACTCTCACCTGCTGGGTCGCATAGAAGGTTTCTGTCATGTCACAACATGCCTTCCCCCTTCACCAAGCTTCGCCTGGCGCAAGACAAGCCCCGCCCCTACATGCCGAAGCGGTAGCTGAAGTTGAGGCCGGCGGTCCGGGGGCGCGTGCCGTTGGCGCCGATCTGGAAGACCGGGGAGAAGTAGCGGACCTGCACGGTGGTCTCGTCGGCGGCGTTCTCCACGTAGGCGACGAACCTCCAGCGCTCGTTCTCCCAGCCGACGTGGACGTTGACCGTGCCGGTCGAGTCGATGCTCCCGAACGGGTGGTTGTTCAGACCCCCGAAGACATCCGACTGCCAGAAGTACTCCACCGTGCCGAGCCACTCTCCCGCCGGAAACCGGAGACGGCGTGTACACCGTCACGATGAAGCCCGCCCCCTTGAAATCGAAATCCGCGTCCCGTACGTCCGTCGTGTAGCGCCCGCCCACGCTCAGGTCGAGGGCATCGGTAAGCTGCCACTTCGTCTCGCCGTACACGGCCCACCCGTGGTAGTCGCCGTCGAGGAACTGGCGCTCGTCGAACATGAGCGGAAACGGGAGGCCGAACAGGAACCCGATGTCCCCGGTGGCGTGGTGCATGTCGTAGGTCACGTCCAGCGTCGCGTCCCCCCAGTCGGGTTCGTGGCGCAGGGACAGGCGTGCCGCGCTCACGTCGTACCAGAGGTGGTCCTCGCCCGTGGCGAGGTTGCGCACGTAGCCGTCCTCCTCCTTCTGCATCACCGCCGCCCGCAGGCCCCAGCGGTCGCTGAGCGGCACGTTCACCATCCCCTCGAGGCTCCGCCGGCCGCGCTCCCCGGCGCCTACCGAGAAGGAGGCCTCCGTCCCGGTGAGGTCCGGCTTTGCCGTGATGATGTGGATCGCCCCGGAGGAGGCGTTGCGCCCGAACAGCAGCCCCACCCTCTTGGCGTCCCGTCACCCTCTCACGCGGGTTTCCCGGCCGCCCCACGGGTCACGTCACGGACGCAAGGAGCGCGAAGTCGTCGTCGGCCGATTCGATCCCGGCACCGTGGCGACGGGCACAGGCCGAGATGACGATGTCCGTAGCGGGGACGGTGATCCCACGGGATCGCGCCGTTCGGGCAAGTTCCTCCGACAGGTCCCAGACGGTGCCGTCGATCGGGAGTTCGGGCATGACCTCCGCAAAGTGCCGCAACACGCCCTGTTCGTGGCCTCCTCGTGCCCCGTTCCAGAGCTCGAGTCGCACGAGCGGGCACCAGCACGCCTCGCCCGAGGTCAGCGCCGCCTCGACCCGCGCGCGAACCAGGGGATCGCCGGAGGGCCGCAGCAGGTGGATCCAGGACGACGTGTCCACCAGTATCACCGCGTCACTCCTTGCGGCGCTGTGCCTGGAGCTCCTCCGGCGTGAGCAGTTCCGTACAGGTGCCGGCGTACCGGACCAGTGCGGCGAGCCGCTGGCGCCGGTTGAACTCGGCGATCACGCCGACGACCGCCTCCCGCTTGGTCGCGGCCCCGGTGAACCGGATGACATCCTCAAGCTCCCCATCGGGAATATCTATCGTTGTCTTCATGCTTCCATGATGGCGTGTTTCTGGAATATGATCAACCCTGATTCGTATTCCGCAGGAGTCCGAATCATGGATGCGGGCGCGTTCGCGGGTTCCTGCATGATGCCGGGGTGGGCGTCGTAGGGAACGGGCTTGTCCCGTCCCGGCGCGACCGAAGGTCGCGTTGCAGTTTCGCTGGCGCGAAACTGCGCCCGTCGGCGGGAGCTTTGCGCAAATCGGACGCGGGCGACCACGAGGGTCGCCCCTGTACTCACGGCTCGAATTCGTGCATGACGTTGGGACGGGAGACCACAAGGGTCTCCCCTACATGCCGAAGCGGTAGCTGACGTTCACTCCGGCGGTCCGCGGGCGGGTCGCGTTCATGGCGAGCTGGAGCGACGAGCTGTAGTGGCGGGCCTGGAGGGTGACCTCGTCGGCGACGTTCTCCAGGTAGGCCACGACCCTCCAGCGCTCATCCTCCCAACCGAGCTGGAGATTGACCGTGCCGCTCGAATCGATCACCGCCAGCGGATGGTTGTTCAGGTTCGAGTGGAATTCCGACTGCCAGAAGAACTCCACCGAGCCGAGCCACTCTCCACCCGCGAACGGGTAGTGCACGTTGAGCGCGCCGGATGCGGTGCGCTCCGGACTGTCGGGCGGCCGGTGCCCGTCGCAGTCTTCGCAGGCGGCCGCAGGAATGCCGCGGGACTCGGCGTCGACGTAGCCCAGGGCGACGTGTACGTCGAAGTACCGGTTGAGCACCCACAGCAGCTCGAGTTCCAGGCCCGCGCCCTCCACCTCGCCGACGTTGGCCACGGCGGCGAATCCCAGCGTCGGGTCGAACACGTCCACCTGCCGATCCTGGTAGTCGTAGGTGAAGGCCGCCGCCGCCACGCGCAGGCGGTCGTCGAGCAGACTGCCCTTGGCGCCGACCTCGTACGCCCACACCTCCTCGGCATCGTAGGTGGCGATACCAGCGCCGGGCGGCGCCAGCAGCGTCACCGGATCCCCCGGCTCCGACAGCCGGTTCGTGTCGAGCCCGCCGGCCTTGAAGCCCCGGCTGGCCGTGCCGTAGAGCATCAGGTTGTCGCGGGGGAAGTAGCGCAGCGCGACCCGAGGCGAGAAGTCGTTCCAACTCTCCCCGCCAGACACGGGGGATGGCGTGTACACCCCGACTACGAAGCCGCCCCCCAGGAACTCGAACTCCCCGTCCCGCTCGTCGCTCGTGTAGCGCCCCCCCACGCTCAGGTCGAGGCCGTCGGTGAGTTGCCACCGCGTCTCGCCGTACACGGCCCAGCCCTGGTAATCGCCGTCGATGAACCCGCGCTCGTCGAACACGAGCGGAAACGGGAGCCCGAACAGCCACCCGACGTCCCCGGTGAGGTGGTGCAGGTCGTAGCTGACGTCCTCGTTGTAGAAGCTCGCCCCGGTGAACCACGAGAGCCGGCCGCGGTCCCCGGAGAGCACGAGCTCCTGGCTGAAATACTCGCTCTCCTGCTGCGACATCCAGTTGCCCAACTCAATGGGGGTCCCGTCCCAGTCCTCCTGGTAGTCGAACTTGTTGGCGTAGTAGCCCGTCAGCGACCGCAGGGCCATGGACCCGGGCAGGTCGATGTTGACGGTCAGGCTCGTCTCGGCCATCTGCACGCGGTCGTAGTCGCCCGTCGTCGTGTTCACCGTGCGTTCGTCGCCCCACTGCAACGAACCGTCGGGGTTGAGCGGCATGTAGATGACGCCGGACTGCTCCCGGTCCTCGTAGGCGACCCGGAGCGTCGCGTCGCCCCAGTCGGGCTCGTGGCGCAGGGACAGGCGTCCCGCGCTCACCTCGTACCAGAGGTGATCCTCGCCGGTCGTGAGGTTGCGCATGTAGCCGTCCTCTTCCTTCCGCATCACGGCGGCCCGCAGGCCCCAGCGGTCGCCGAGCGGCACGTTCACCATGCCCTCGAGGGCCTGCCGGCCCCGCTCCCCGGCACCGGCCGAGAAGAACGCTCCCGCTCCGTCGAGGTCCGGTTGCGCCGTGATGACGTGGATCGCCCCGGAGGAGGCGTTGCGGCCGAACAGCAGGCCCTGCGGGCCCTTCAGCACCTCGACGCGCTCCAGGTCGTAGTAGGTGCCGATGGCCGCACCGTGGCGGCCGCGGTAGATCCCGTCCGTGTACAGGCCGAGCGCCGGTTCGGACCCGGCCGTGTAGCTCCCGGCGTTGATGCCGCGCACCGTGATGGACATGTAGTTGCTGGAGAGGCTCCCGGACATGCCCGGGACGGCCTTGACCAGGTCCTGCGAGTCCGTGATGCCGGTGTTGCGCAGCGCGTCCCCCGTGAAGGCCGAGATCGCGATCGGCACCTCCTGGATGGACTCGTCGCGCTTCTGCGCGGAGACGATGATCTCCTCGATGACCGGGCGGGCGGCGTCGTCCCCGTCGGCCGACTCCTCGGCATAGACCCCGAGGCAGAGCGCGGCGGCCAGCGCCGGCGCCGCGCAGGCGCGCCAGTACGGTTGCGTTCCGTTCATTTCATCCCCCTCCTCCCGATGGTAGGGGACGGGTTTGCCCCGTCCCGCCTCGAACTCTTGCGTGGACGTTGGGACGGGAGACCACAAGGGTCTCCCCTACACATCACGTCTCGGCATTGTCGCATGACCGCGGGACGGGGGCCACTCAAAGAGTTGTCCAACGCTAAGTGAGCCTGAAGGGGCACCGGGTTTCCAACGCTAAGTGAGCCTGAAGCGTTCGGTTCGGACGATCATTGGGAGGATGATCGTGACGCTGCAGACCGAACGGCTCCACACGGTGGAGCAGCTGAGGGGCTTTCTCGACGGCAATGGGGAAGTGGACTTCAGGCCGCTGGACCGGGACGAGGCGTACGGGTTCGTGCGCCGGACGCTGGTGCGCCTGGACTACGACGCGCTGGGCCGCGCGGGCAAGGGCACGGTGCGCGAGTTCCTCGGCAAGGCGACGGGGCTGTCGCGCGCCCAGGTGACCCGCCTGATCGGCCAGTACCGGGCGACCGGACGGATCGAGGACCGCCGCGCGGCGAACAGCGGCCGGTCGTTCCAGCGGGTGTACACGCCGGCGGACATCCGCTTGCTGGCGGAGGCCGACGAGATCGGCGGCCAGCTCTGCGGTCCGGCGGCGTGCGAGGTGCTGCGCCGCGAGTTCGAGGTGTTCGGCGATGCCCGCTTCGAGCGCCTGTCGCGGCTGTCCCCGTCCCACCTGTACAACCTGCGGCGGTCGAAGACCTACCGCGCGCGGCGCACCACCGTCGAGCACACGCGGCCGACGACTGTACGCATCGGCGAGCGCCGGCGGCCGGATCCCGGCGGCAAGCCCGGCTACGTGCGCGTGGACACGGTGCACCAGGGCGACCGCAACGGCGTCAAGGGCGTCTACGACATCAACCTCATCGACGAGGTCACCCAGTTCGAGCACGTCGGCGCCGTGGCGGGGATCGCCGAGACCTTCCTCGTGCCGGTGCTGGAGGAGATGCTCGTCACCTTGCCGTTCGTCGTTCTCGGCTTCCACGCCGA
Source organism: Candidatus Azotimanducaceae bacterium (assembly GCA_965206615.1). Lineage (GTDB taxonomy): Bacteria > Pseudomonadota > Gammaproteobacteria > Pseudomonadales > Azotimanducaceae > VXNE01. Next base: position 2,568,364 of record CBDBKI010000005.1, on the reverse strand, counting down.
CAACGGTTCCGAGTACGTCAACCACACGGTCGCGGCGATGCTCAACAAGCTGCATGTCCCTGATTTCACGAAGTCGCGCGCGCGGCGCTCCAACGACAACGCCCTGGTCGAGGGCAAGAACGCCAGCGTGGTGCGCAAGTGGCTCGGCCACGACCACATCCCGCAGCGCTTCGCGCCCGAGGTGAACGCCTTCGCGAAGGACATGCTCTCGCCGTACCTGAACCACCACCATCCCTGCCTGTTCGCCACCGAGGTCCGCGACGCCCAGGGCAAGGTGCGCCGCCGCTACCGGCGCCGGGACGTCGCGACGCCCTACGAGAAGCTCAAGTCGCTGCCACACGCCGAGCGCTTCCTGAAGCCCGGCGTCACCTTCGCCGCCCTCGACCAGGTCGCCTACGCGATGTCCGACCTCGAAGCGAACCGCCGCGCGAACCGCGCGCGGGACGAGCTGTTCCGGTCCATCGGCCGAGCCATACCCACGGCCGCCTGAGCGGCACCAGCGCCGTGCCGGAACCGCAAGCCGGGGGCCAGCCCCCGGACCCCCGCCCTCGCCGGGAGGCAGGGATCGGCGGTCCGGGATGTCGGTGTCGGACAACGAGCGCGGGAACGACCGGCGTCATCCCCCGGTTGGGCCGCGGCGACCGCCGATCCCTGCCCATCAGGGTACTCTCGTCACGGGCGCGTCAAGGGTCCGCTGCGCCGACCGCGACGCCTCGGCGCCGTGCCGAGCCCGCTGGCGTCCTCCGGCCACCACGTCCTGCCAGCCCGACCGCCGTGCCCGCGTCGCGATCGCCCTTGACCCGCCGCCAACGCTCGTCGCGGGTACCAACACCCTCGGCTCCCCAGCACTCCCTGAAAACGAGCGTTGCCCTCGCTCGTCGCCGGTCCTACGATGCCTGCAACACCATGTCCGAACCGGCATCCGCGCTCAATGCGAGGTTGGCCTGTTCAGGCTCACCTTCTCATTGGAAAACGCTCTCAAGGTCTCCCCCTGCAGCAGTTCTCATTTTGCCGCATCGGTGCGGTGGGACGACGGATCGGCGGTTTTGAAGGAGGCTTGACAACATAGGGCGGCGCGCCTATGGTGCGGGCCATGGGACACCCCTGGTTCGGATCGAAGGCGACGTCGGGGCTGTGCCAGGCGCTGATTGCGCTGATGCCGCCGCACGCGGTGTACATCGAGACGCACCTGGGCGGCGGCGCGGTGATGAGGCGCAAGCCGGCGGCGCTGCGCAACATCGGGATCGACCTGGACGGCCGGGCGCTGTCGCGGTTCGAGTGCGGCTATCCGGTGGAGCTGGTCAACGCAGACTGCCACGGCTTTCTGGCCGACTTCGCGTTCGACGGATCGGAGCTGGTGTACAGCGATCCGCCGTACCTGCGCGGCGCGCGCAAGTCGTCGCGCCGCTACCGGCACGACTACGAGGACGCCGACCACGCGGCGCTGCTTGGGCTGCTCGCGGGGCTGCCCTGCGCGGTGATGGTGTCGGGGTATCCGTCGGCGCTCTACGACGGGTTGCTGCGCGGCTGGCGCAGCGTGTCGCTGCAGGTGATGAACCGGGCGGGGGTGGTCACCGAGAAGGTGTGGTTCAACTTCGCGCCGGACCGGGTGCACTGGGCGCGCTGCGCCGGGCGCGACTTCACGCACCGGCAGACGGTCAAGCGCAAGGCGGCGAGCTGGGGCCGACGCTACCGGGCGATGCCGCCAGCGGAGCGCCTGGCGGTGCTGGCCGCGATCATGGCGGTGGAGACGCGGCCGCCGCCGTGAAGCACCTCGCGCGCCAACTCGACCGGCTGCGGGCCGGCTTCGCCGGGATGCCGGACCCGCGCCGCGGACGCAACCGGCGCTACGCCATGGCCGACATCGGCATGGCGGCGCTGTCGGTGTTCCTCATGCAGTCGCCGTCGTTCCTGGCGCACCAGCGCGCGCTGGCCGAGGGCCGCACGCGGTCCAACGCGCACACCCTGTTCGGGCTGGCCCGCATCCCCTGCGACAACCACATCCGGCAGCTGCTCGACGGCGTGCCGACGACGCACTTCGACGACGCGTTCCACGCGCTCGTCGAGGACCTCGACGCGTGCGGCGGCCTCGCGCCCATGCGCCGCCTCGACGGCCGCACGCTGGTCGCCCTGGACGGCACCGAGTTCTTCCGCTCGCGCAAGCTGCGCTGCGACCACTGCTCGACCCGCAAGCGCGCCGACGGCGGCACCGAGCACTTCCACCAGATGCTGGCCGCCAACGTCGTGGCACCGGGCCGGGCGCAGTCGCTGCCGCTGCCGCCGGAGTTCGTGCGGCCCCAGGACGGCGCCGTCAAGCAGGACTGCGAACGGCAGGCCGTCAAGCGCTGGCTGGCGCGCCACGGCCCGCGCTGCGCCGCCCTGCGGCCGGTCTACCTCGGCGACGACCTGTACGCCTGCCAGCCCGTCTGCCGGGCCATGCTCGACGCCGGCGGCGACTTCCTGCTCACCGCCAAGCCGGCCAGCCACAAGACCCTCTACGAGTACCTCGACGGCATCCGCCCGCCCACGCGCCGCCGCACCGCGGGACGCGGCGCGAAGCGCCGCATCCACCGCTACCGCTGGATGACCGACCTGCCCATCCGCGACGGCGACGACGCCCTGCGCGTCAACTGGCTGGAGATCACCAGCGCCCGACCCGACGGCACCGTCACCTACCGCGGCGCCTTCGTCACCAGCCTCGACGTCGACCGCGGCAACGTCGCCGAACTCGCCGACTGCGCCCGCGCCCGCTGGAAGATCGAGAACGAGACCTTCAACGTCCTCAAGCAGCACGGCTATCACCTCGAACACAACTTCGGCCACGGCAAGAACACCCTCGCCGCCGTGCTCGTCGTCCTCAACCTGCTCGCCTTCACCCTGCACACCGCCTGCGAACTCGTCGAAGCCCAATGGCAGCGGGCCCGGCAACGCCTCGGCACCCGGCGCCGCCTGTTCGAGCACCTGCGCACCGTCACCGAATACCAGGTGTTCCCCTCCTGGAACGCCCTCATGGTCCTGCTGGCCACCGGCGGCCCCGCCGCGCAACCACCCTGACGCCCCCGCAGGCCCACACCAACCGCCGAATCACAAACCCCGGAGAATCCCGAAACCAAAATGAGTCAATCGCTAAAATGAGAACTGCTGCTCCCCCTGCACCTCCCGTCTCCGATGCGTGCATGCCTCAATCCCTCGAGCCGCCGTCCTGCGCCTCGTGCGCATCCCAGGCGAGATCGATCAGATAGGCGCGCAGGGCCTCCGCGCCGTCGTCGGTCATCTCAACGGCCGGCATGCCGCGCGGCGCGAGCGCTCCTCCGAGCACCGCCTGCAGGTACTCCACGCTCGCCGGCGGCCGCATGCGCAGGTCCAGCGCGGCCACGACCGCGACGCCCTCCGGGCCATGGCAGACCATACAGCCGTACGCCTCGAAGAGGCCCTCCCCCGCCGCCGCCAGGGTCGCGTCGAGGCGGGGTGCGGGCGGTGCGGGGATGTGCGGAATCTCCGCCCACGGCGGCGCCGGAGCACTGCCGTCGAGGGCAAACGCGAGCAGGCGGGGACGGCTGCGGGCCCGCGGTACGGAACTGTAGCCCGAGAACGCGCTCCCGCCGGCGGCGGTGGCGACGTTGCCGCTCGCCACCACGATGTACTGCTTGCCGTCCGCCATCACCGTCGACGGCGCGCTGCGGACCGTACCGCCCGCCGGCGCCGACCAGAGCCGCTCCCCGGTCGCCGCGTCGTAGGCCACCAGGTAGCCCTCGGCCAGGCCCTGGAAGACGAGGCCGCCGGCGGTGTGCAGCGCGCCGCCGTTCATGGGCAGCGCGTGGCGCTGGCGCCAGACCTCCGTCTGCAGCACCGGGTCCCAGGCCACCAGCTCGCCGAAGGCCTCCCAGCCCGCATGTCCCTTGCTCCCGTAGTGCGCGTCGACCACGACGCCCAGCTCCGCCGTGAGCCCCTCGACGTCCGTGGGCACCTGGTGGAGCACCGGCATGGTCTGGGCGGGAATGAACACCACGTGCTTCTCCGGGTCGAACGCGAGCGCATCCCAGCTATGGGCCCCCATGCCCGCCGGCGAGACCACCGCCCGGCCGTCCGGCCGCTCCCAGTAGCGCGCCTCCGGGCTGTAGATGGGCCGGCCCTCCTCGTCGAGCCCGCTGGCCCAGTTCACGGGCACGTAGTTGCGCCCGGACAGGAACTCCCCGGTGTCCGCGTCGAGCACGTAGACGAAACCGTCCTTCGGCACGCTGATGACCACGCGGCGCTCCCCGTCGACGTCCGGCACGCTCGCGAGCATGAGCCCCACCGCCGGCTCGAAGTTCCAGCCGTCGCCGGGATTCTGCTTGAAGTGCCATACGTACTCGCCCGTCTTCGCGTCGAGGGCCACGACGGAACTCGTGAACAGCTCGTCGCCCGCACCCGCTCGGCGGGCCAGGGGGTTCCACGGCGCCGGCCCCCCGACCCCGATGTAGAGCCGCTCCGAGCCCGGATCGTAGACCATCGCGTCCCACACGCTGCCGCAGCCCTTCGTGCGTTCGTACCAGCCCTCGCTCCAGGTGGCGGCCGCCATGTGGTAGAGGTCGCTCTCCGGGGGCTTCGAGGGGTCGCCGGGGACGGTGTAGAAGCGCCACACGTGGCGTCCCGTGCCGGCGTCGAACGCGTCCACGTGGCCGCGGCTCGCACCGGAGTCCCCGCAGGCGTTGCCCGTGAACACCATGCCGCCCCCGACCCGTGGCGCCGCGGTAATGGTCTGGTCTTTCCCCGGGTCGCACGCCTGCGCCTCCCAGCGCTGCGTGCCCGTCTCCTGGTCCACGGCCACGAGCCGGCAGTCGCCGGTGCCGACGATGACGAGGTCGTCGTGCAGCGCCACGCCGCGGTTGAAGTTCATGCCGTAGGCCACGATGAACGTCCCCTCCCCCGGGCCGGGACGCGGGTCGAACGTCCACAGCAGCTTGCCGGTGCGCAGGTCGTTGGCGTAGATGACGCTGCCGGCGCCGCTCTGGAAGATCCTGCCGGCGGCGATCAGCGGATTGCCGACCAGGCCCTTGATCGCCGGCAGGTCCACCCACCAGGCGAGGCCCAGCCGGCCGACGGTGTCGGTGTTGATCTGGGCGAGGTCCGCGTGGTGTTGCATCTCGTGGGCGTTGCCCAGGAGCGGCCAGTCGGTGTTCCGCGGATCGTCCGCGAACACGGGCTGGCCCGCCGCCAGCAGCAGCGCGAGTGCCGCGAGTAGCAGCGCGAGGGTCCCCGCAAGGGCCGCGGACGCGGACGAACGGATCGCGGTCGTGTGTCCCATTTGCTCTCCCGGCTTCTCGCTGACCGCCTACCATAGCGCCGTGCCGGACGGGAGCGCAACGTCGCTTCGCGGGCATCAGGAACACAGCAGAGCAGGAGCTGGGGCGGACTGTAGCGCCCCAAAGCCGGTCCGGCGCTTCGCTGCCGCTGCGCGCCGGCGCCGCCTCCGGCCCAGCCACGCCGACCGTCCATGGAACAATCGCCGCCGGTCGCTGCGCTCCCGTCGTCGGATGTTCCACCAGTCTGTGTCCGCTCCATGGTTTGCGAGACCTCTCTATGGTTTGCTCATTTCATCTGCAAACGTCTTGGCCTCTATGACCACCAGTTCCCGGTAGTTTCCTAACGTCTCCCAGGTGCCGCAAAAGCCTTTCGGCATGACCAGGAATTCTCCTGCATCGAATCGCTGCGCGTGACCTTTCTTGTCAGTCAGGATCAAGCTACCGTCGAGCACGTGAATAAATTCATCGTAACCAACGTCTTCTACCTCAAACTTCTGGGGCTCCAAGTCCACTACAAGTGACAGGATGTCGCCCCCAAAGAACGATTTGCTCCAGCCTTTGCTGTCGCGGCCAGAATGAATCCGGCGGGGGTTACCGACCGCTTTTTCTTCAAGCGGCGGATTTTCTTCCATGTTGTCGTGTGACAGGTTGTCTAACGCAATCAGAAATGCTCTATCGCTCATCTGAGGCTCCTTGGTGCGTCGGCAGGTGAGGGATCGGTAGTGGAAAGTTCGTTGGTCGTCTTCTGCGCCTCGTACGCATCCCAGGCCGTGTTGATGAGGTAGGCGTACAGCGCCTGCACGTCCTCATCCGAAAGATCGAAGGGAGGCATCCCCTTCGCCGCGAGGGTACCATCGAGGACCGCCTTCAGGTGCTCCGGGCTGGGTGTGAGGCGTAGCCGCAGATCGATCGCGGACCCCCGAAGCGACTCGGCGTCATAGCCATGGCAGCTCGCGCACGCCAAGAACACCACAGAGCCCGCGCTCGCCTTCTCCGCCTCGAGGCGCGGGACAGCGGGCTTTGGAACGCGTGGCACCTCGGCCCAGGGTGGTGCCGGGGTGCTGCCGCCTAGCGCGTAGGCGAGCAGCCGGGGTTTACTGCGGGAACGCGGCACCGAGGCGTAACGCGTGAGTTGGGCTGCGGTGACCGACGTGCTGCCATTGCCACTGGGGACGATGATGATCTGACGGCCGTCGACCATGACTGTCGACGCCGCACCACGAATCGCCCCACCCGCCGGCGCGGACCAGAGCTTCTTCCCTGTCGCGCTGTCGTAGGCGCTGAAGAAGCCGTCCGCGCTGCCCTGGAAGACCAGACCCCCGTCGGTGTGCAGCAGTCCGCCGTTCAAGGGCAAGTCATGCCGCTGACGCCACATCGCGGTGTGGGTCACCGGGTCCCACGCGACGACCTCGCCAAAGGATTCCCAGCCGGGGTGTCCCTTGCTCCCGTAGTACCAATCGTAAGAATACCCCAGTTCTGCTGCTGCGCTGCTGCCCTCCGTGGCGAGCTTCTTGAACTCGGGGTAGTTCGCCGCCGGGATGAAGAGCAGCTTCTGCTTCGGATCGAAGGCCATGGCTTCGAAGCTATGTGCCCCCAGTGAATTCGGCAGCACCACGGCCCCGTCCGGCTGCTCCCACCAACGCGCCGCGGGATCGTAGATCGGCCGGCCCGTGCTCTCGTCGAGGCCCTTGGCCCAGTTAACGCGCACGTAGTTGCGCCCGGAGATGAACGCGCCCGTTTGCGCGTCGAGGACGTAGACGAAGCCATCCTTCCCGACGCTGAAGACGACCCGTCGCTCAGCGCCGCCGGGTCCGACGGGCAGCGTCGCGACCATGATGCCGGTCGGCTCGTAGTTCCAGCCATCCCCGGGCGCCTGCTTGAAGTGCCAGCGGTACGCCCCGGTCTTCGCGTCGAGGGCCACGATTGAGCTGGTGAAGAGTTCATCGCCCGCTCCCTCGCCGCGCTTGCTCGGGTCGATCGGAATCGCGCCGCTGGTCCCGATGTAGAGCTGCGAGAGCTTGGCATCGTAGGTGATGCCCTCCCAGGGGTTGCCCGCGCCGGGCGTCTTGCCCTGACCCCAGGTGGCGGCCGCCATCTCGTAGAGCTCGCTCTCCTGCGGCTTCTCGGGATCGCCCGGCACTGTGTAGAAGCGCCAGAGATGACGCCCGGTCTTGGCGTCGAAAGCACTGACGTGGCCGCGGTTCGTGCCCATCTCAGCGCCGGTGTTGCCGATGAACACCGTCCCGTCGCCCACTCGCGGCGCTCCCGTGATCGCGTACAGTTCTGAAGGATCACAGGCCTGCGCTTCCCAGCGCTTCTCGCCACTTGCCTGTTCGATGGCCACGAGGGCGCAGTCGGCGGTGGCAACGATCACCAGATCGTCGTGGAGGGCCACGCCCCGGTTCAGCCGCTGGAAGGCGGCCTCCAAGGAGCTCCCGGCTGGGGCGTCGGCGCGCGGCTTGTACGTCCACAGGAGCTTCCCTGTGCGCAGATCGTTCGCGAAGACCTGGCTGCGAGAACCGCTCTGGAAGATCCGACCGTCCTGGATGAGCGGATTGCCAACCAGGCCGTCCGCGGTCGGGAGGTCGACGGACCAGACGAGTCCGAGCTCACTCACCGTCTCGGCGTTAATTTCTTCGAGCTCCGAGTGGTGCTGCATCTCGTGGGTGTTGCCGAGCAGCGGCCAGTCGGTGTTCTGCGGATCGTCCGCGTACGCCGGATGGCCCGTCGCCAGCAGCAATGCAAGGGTCGCGGTCGTGTGTCTCATTTGCTCCTCCTAACGTGCCATCCCCACGGCCTGCACAGTTTCGACGCGGGCGTCGTAGGGGAGGGGCTTGTCCCCTCCCGACTCGCATGCGTGCATGGCGTCGGGACGGGCGGGGACAAGCCCCGCCCCTACTGCGTCCCTCAGTCCCCCGAGGCGCCGTCCTGCGCCTCGTGCGCGTCCCAGGCGAGATTGACCAGGTAGGCGCGCAGGGCCTGCACCCCGTCGTCCGCCAGCTCGAAGGCCGGCCTGCCGCGGACCGCGAGGGCTGCGCGGAACGCGAGACCATCAGGGTCTCCCCTACGGAACGGGACGCCACGAGGGTGCCTGTACGGAATCGGTGGGGTTGGATTGGGAGGCACTGCGCTTTCCGGTTCGGCCCCCGTAGCGCCCCAAAGCCGGTCCGTCCGCTTGCGGAGCAAGCGCCTTCGCCTGCCGCTACGCACCGGCGCCGCCTCCGGCCCAGCCACGCCGACCTCGCATGGAACAATCGGCGCCGGTCGCTACGCTCCCGTCGCCGATTGTTCCATGCGAGGGGGCCACACGGGCCCGGCACGGGCGGGGACAAGCCCCGCCCCTACTGGGCGAACCGGTAGCTGATGCTCACTCCGGCGGTCCGTGGGCGGGTCGCGTTCAGTCCGAGCTGGAAGACGTCGCTGAACAGGCGGGTCTGGGCGGTGGTCTCGTCGGCGGCATTCTCCAGGTAGGCCACGACCCTCCAGCGCTCATCCTCCCAGCCGACCTGGACGTTGACCGTGCCGGTCGAATCGAGCTCCCCCATCGGGTGGTTGTTCAGATCCGAGTGGATCTCCGACCGCCAGAAGAACTCCAGCGTTCCGAGCCACTCTCCACCGGCGAATGGGTAGTGCGCGTTGAGCGCGCCGGATGCGGTACGCTCCGGACTGTGCGGCGGTCGGTGCCCGTCGCAGTCCGTGCACGCGGCCGGCGGAATGCCACGGGATTCCGCATCGAGGTAGCCCACGGCCAGTCGTACGTCCCAGTACTGGTTGAGCACCCACTGCAACTCGACTTCCAAGCCCGTGCCCTCCACCTCTCCGATATTGAGCACGGCGGACAGCCCCTCGAACGGGTCGAGCACGTCGATCTGCCGTTCCTGGTAGTCGTACGAGAAGGCCGCCACCGCCATGCGCAGGCGGTCGTCGAACAGCGTTCCCTTCGCGCCGACCTCGTACGCCCATACCTCCTCGGCGTCGTACGTGGCGACCGTAGCGCCTGGCGGCGGTAGCAGGGTCAGCGGATCCGCCGGCTCCGACAGACGCGTCGTGTCGAGCCCGCCGGCCTTGAAGCCCCGGCTGGCCGTAGCGTAGAGCATCAGGTTGTCGCGCACGAAGTAGCGCAGCGCGACCCGCGGCGAGAAGTCGTTCCAGGTCTCCCCGCCGGACACGGGGGACGGCGTGTACAACGGGACGATGAAGCCTCCCCCCAGGAACTCGAAGGTCCCGTCCCGCTCGTCGTTCGTGTAGCGCCCGCCCACGCTCAGGTCGAGCGCTTCGGTGAGCTGCCACTTCGCCTCGCCGTACACAGCCCACCCCTGGTACTCGCCGTCGATGTACACCTGCTCGTCGAACATGAGCGGAAACGGGAACCCGAACAGGAATCCGATGTCCCCGGTGACGTGGTGCAGGTCGTAGCTGATGTCCTCGCTGTAGAGACTGGCCCCGGCGAACCACGAGAGGCGGCCGCGGTCGCCGGACAGCACGAACTCCTGGCTGAAGTACTCGCTCTCCTGGGACGTGAGCCAGTTGCCGAGCTCAAGCGGGGTCCCGTCCCAGTCCTCGTGGAAGTCGAAGTTGTTCGAGTAGTAGCCCGTCAACGACCGCAGGGTCATGGACCCGGGCAGGTCGATATTGACGGTCAGCGTCGCCTCGGCCATCTCGACGAGGTCATGGTCACCCGACGTCCCGCTCGCCGTGAGTTCGTCGCCGTACAGCCACGAACCGTCCAGGTTGATGGGGAGGTAGATGGCGCCGGACTGTTCCCGGTCCTCGTAGGCGACCTTCAGCGTCGCATCGCCCCAGTCGGGCTCGTGGCGCAGGGACAGGCGTGCCGCGCTCACGTCGTACCAGAGGTGATCCTCGCCCGTCGCGATATTGTGGATGTAGCCGTCCTCTTGCTTCTGCACGACGGCAGCCCGCAGGCCCCAGCGGTCGCCCAGCGGCAGGTTCACCATCCCCTCGAGGCTCCGCCGGCCCCGCTCCCCGGCGCCCACCGCGAAGGACGCCTCCGTCCGGCCCAGGTCCGGCTGCGCCGTGAGGACGTGGATCGCTCCGGAGGAGGCGTTGCGGCCGAACAGCAGCCCCTGCGGGCCCTTCAGCACCTCGACCCGCTCCAGGTCGAAGTAGGTGCCGATCGCGGCCCCGTGGCGGCCGCGGTAGATGCCGTCCGTATAGAGGCCGAGCGCCGGTTCGGACCCGGCGCTGTACGTCCCGGTATTGATGCCCCGCACCGTGATGAACATGTAGTTGCTCGAAAAGGCGCCGGACACGTTCGGGACGGCCTTCACCAGTTCCTGTGAGTCCTTGATGACGCTGTCGCGCAGCGCCTCCCCCGTGAAGGCCGAGATCGCGATCGGCACCTCCTGGATGGACTCGTCGCGTTCCATTACGCATCGGCACCTCCTGGATGGACTCTCTGGGCGGAGACGATGACCTCCTCGATGGCCGCGCGCGCGGCATCGTCCCCGGGGGAGGTCGACTCCTCGGCCGACGTGCCCCAGCAGAGCGCGGCGGCCATTGCCGCGGCCATGAGCGTCCGTGCGCTCGATCCTGTCTCGTTCATGTCAATCGCCCCTCCCCCGACCCCGCGGTCGCGCGGGTCGCTTGTCCGCCCTCGCATTCCTGCCTGCCCCTGGCCACCACAGGGTGGCCAGGCCACCCTAAGGCAGTACGGGATAGGCGTCAACAAAAGAGGGGGCCTACGCAGGGCCATTCAAGAGTCGCGAGAGTGTTCGTGGAGGCGCTGAACCCGAACATACGGTGAGACCGGGCTGGCTATGGCCATTCAGAAGTCGTTGTGGTATGTATGGGTTCCATGGCGACATCAGAGACTTGCGACGAGCGGATCGCGCCGCGCGAGGTGACGGTTCGCCCGGTGCGGGACGCGCGCGAGCGGCGGCGTTGGGATGCGCTGCGTCCGAGTTTCATTATCTGCCGTTCAATGGCCTGTTCGGGCAGTGTCTGCGCCATGTTGCGGTGCGGGGGGAGACTTGGGTTGCGCTGGTGGGCTGGACGGCGGGAGCGTTCAAGGTTGCCGCCCGGGACGCCTGGATCGGCTGGTCGCGGGAACGGCAGTTCCGGCGGCTGAAGCTGATCGCCAACAATAGCCGCTTCGTGGTTCTGGGCGGCAAGGGCGTGACGCGCAACCTGGCGTCGCGGGTGCTGGGTCTGAGTCTGCGGCGGCTGTCGCGGGACATGCGCGCGGCGCACGGTTTCCCGGTTCTGCTGGCCGAGACGTTCGTCGATCCGTCGCGCTTCGCGGGCACCTGCTACCGGGCGTCGAACTGGCGGATGCTGGGACGCACGCGGGGCTTCACGCGGCTGCCGGGCAGCCCGGTTCGGTGGCACGAGAACGGACAACCGAAGGAGGTCTACGTGTATGAGTTGGAGTCGAATGCGCGCGCGGCGCTGAGCGGCGTCGAGGAGCCGGCCGAGTGGCGCATCGGGGCGAAGGAGGCGCCGATGCCGGTGCCGCAATTGCGCAGTCTGCGCGACTTTCTGGAGGAGATTCCCGATTTCCGCAAGGCGCGCGGCCAGCGCTACAGCATCCCCTGCTATCTGACGATCGCGATCGCGGCGCGGCTGGCCGGCTATCGCGGCGTGAGCGCGTTCGGCGAGTTTGCCGCCCGCTTGGACGACGCGCAACGCAAGGCGGTGGGCGGCTTCTGGAGTCCGACCCGTCGGCGCTATACCGTGCCGGCGACCTCGACCTTCCATTACATACTCTCGGCGATGCCGTCCGACACCCTGGATCAGGCGCTACGAGCGTGGAGTGCCCGGCATGGCGGCGAAGTGCCCGTGGCCATGGACGGCAAGGATGTGCGCGGCGCCTCGAAGCAGGTCGGAAAGGAACGGCGCATGATGGTGGCCGCCGTGGAACACGGTAGCGGCCTGATTCTGGGACAGGTCCAGATCGGCGCCAAGACCAATGAGATTCCGGCGGTGCGGGAGTTGTCGCGACAGCTCGACCTCGCCGGCCGCATTGTCACCGTCGACGCCATGCACGCCCAGCACGAGACCGCGCGCTGCCTGACCGAAGACTGCAAGGCCCACTACGTGGTCACGGCCGTGAAGGACAATCAGCCGACCATGCGCGACGACCTCGCGGCGATCGATTGGCGCGCGGCGCGCTGGAGCGGGGATGCGATCGACAAAGGCCATGGCCGCATCGAGACCCGACGCTGCGCCGTCCTCGATCTGACCGCGCCGAAATGGCGCGGACGGTGCGATCTGTTCGCACGCCGGCAGGCGCTGCGCGTCGAGCGCGAGCGCATCGTGGTCAAGACCGGCGAGACATCCCGCGAGGTCGCGTTCTGCCTCACGTCCCTCGGCGCCGACGAGGCCGGCCCCGAGGAACTGCTGAACCTCGTGCGCAACCATTGGCAAGTGGAGAACAGGGTCCACTACGTGCGCGACTTCAGCTACGACGAGGATCGCTGCCGCGCCTCGGTGCGGAACCTGCCGCGCAATCTGGCGGCGTTGAGCAACGCCGCCATCTCCATTGTGCGCGTGCGCGGCGAGTTCCAGTACATCCCCCCGGCCAATCGCCACTACGCCGCCCGCCCACAGGACGCCCTCGACGCCATCCTGACCGCCGGACAGCCCTGAACGACCCGTCCTCAAGGCTCGCGGTGCGCCGCTCGGCCGCGCCGTGGCACCCCGATGCCCGCGGACCGCCATCCGGCGGGAATACCCGGATTGGAACCCCTCCATAACACTCCCCGGACATCAGCGGACCATCCTCGGCATGCCACGGCGTCGTCAGCACCCCTCGCCGCGTAGAACCGATCCGCTCAATGCCAGCCGTTTCGATCCCGCTACTGACCACACGGGACTTTTGGATAGGCCTGGGGGCCTACGGCCGGCCCGACAGGCGCCGGGTCAGGCCGTCGGGCGACCACAGGGTCGGGGACGGGCGACCACGAGGGTCGCCCCGACGGGCCCTCGACTCCAGCGACAGGGGACGGGCGACCGCAAGGGTCGCCCCTACGGGGCCTTGAGGTGGGCCAGGGTCTCGCGGAGGACGTCGGCCTCCGCTTCCTGTATGAGCCAGTGCCCGGCGTCGAGTTCGACCAGCCGGTAGGGGCCGTCCATCAGGGGCGGCGTGGCCGTCACGCCCGGGCGTCCGATCGCCTGGTCGCGATTGCCCCAGATCATGAGCGTCGGCACCGAGACCTGCCCGATGGGTTGGCGGTCCACCGTCGGAGATTTCGGGACGGGAGACCACAACGGTCTCCCCTACAGGTCTATGCCCAGTTCCTCCAGGCTCTTGAGATACGTCTGCGTCTCGACGACGATGAGTTCCCGGTAGGTGTCGCCGACCATCTCCCAGGTGCCGGACCAGCCCTTGGGCAGCACCAGGTGATCGCCCGTCCCGAAGGTGTGCGCCACGCCGTCGTCAGCACCGGTCAGCACGAGTTGGCCGGCCAGGATGTAGATGAACTCGTCGAACATGAGGTCCTCGACCTGCATCGCCCCCGGCCCCGACTCGAACACCGCGGAGACTATGTCGCCCTCGAAGACGGACTTGAAGGACGACTGGACGCCGTCCTGCTCCGGCCCCGGGTCAAGGCCCTGCCCGGCCAGCACGGCCGGGTCGATGCGCAGGGGCGCGCCTCTGGTCTGTGTCTGCTCAGCGGTTGCTGGCTGTTCCGCCATCGCTGTTTCTCCTTGTTTCCCCAATTGTGTGTCCTCAATGCCTCCCTCTCTCAATGCCTCCCTCAATCGCCCGAGACGCCTTCCTGCTCCTCGTGCGCGTCCCATGCGCGATTGATCAGGTAGGCCTGCAGGGCCTGCACCCCGTCGTCCCCCAGCTCGAAGGCCGGCATGCCGCGCGTCGCGAGGGCGCCGGCGAGCACGGCCTGCAGGTACTCCACGCTCGCCGGCGGCCGCACGCGCAGGTCCAGCGCGGCCAGGGCCGCGACGGCGCCAGGGCCATGGCAGGCCATGCAGCCGTATGCCTCGAACAGGCTCGCCCCCGCCGACGCCAGGGTCGCGTCGAAACGCGGCGCGGGCGGCGCGGGGATGTGCGGGAGCTCCGCCCACGGCGGCGCCGGAGCGCGGCCGTCGAGGGCAAAGGCGAGCAGGCGGGGACGGCTGCGGGCCCGCGGTACGGAACTGTAGCCCGAGAACCCGCTCCCGCCGGCGGCGGTGGCGACGTTGCCGCTCGCCACGACGATGTACTGCTTGCCGTCCGCCATCACCGTCGACGGCGCGCTGCGGACCGTACCGCCCGCCGGCGCCGACCAGAGGCGCTCCCCGGTCGCGGAGTCGTAAGCCACCAGGTAACCCTCGGCCAGGCCCTGGAAGACGAGGCCGCCGGCCGTGTGCAGCGCGCCGCCGTTCATGGGCAGCGCGTGGCGCTGGCGCCAGACCTCCGTCTGCAGCACCGGGTCCCACGCCACCAACTCGCCGAAGGCCTCCCAGCCGGGATGTCCCTTGCTCCCGTAGTGCGCGTCGAACACGACGCCCAGCTCGGCCGCGACCCCTTCGGCGTCCCCGACCGCCTGGTGGAGCGTCGGCATGGTCTGGACGGGAATGAACACCACGTGCTTCTCGGGATCGAACGCCAGCGCATCCCAGCTATGGGCCCCCATGCCCGCCGGCGAGACCACCGCCCGGCCGTCCGGCTGTTCCCAGTAGCGCGCGTCGGGCAGGTGGATGGGCCGGCCTTCCTCGTCGAGCCCGCTGGCCCAGTTCACGGGCACGTAGTTGCGCCCGGACAGGAACTCCCCGGTGTCCGCGTCGAGCACGTAGACGAAACCGTCCTTCGGCACGCTGATGACCACGCGGCGCTCCCCGTCGACGTCCGGCACGCTCGCGAGCATGAGCCCGACCGACGGCTCGAAGTTCCAGCCGTCGCCGGGATTCTGCTTGAAGTGCCATACGTACTCGCCCGTCTTCGCGTCGAGGGCCACGACGGAACTCGTGAACAGCTCGTCGCCCGCACCCGCTCGGCGGGCCAGGGGGTTCATCGGCGCCGGCCCCCCGACCCCGATGTAGAGCCGCTCCGAGCGCGGGTCGTAGACCATCGCGTCCCACACGCTGCCGCAACCCTTCGTGCGTTCGTACCAGCCCTCGGCCCAGGTGGCGGCCGCCATGCGGTAGAGCTCGCTCTCCGGGGGTTTCGAGGGATCGCCCGGGACGGTGTAGAAGCGCCACAGGCGGCGTCCGGTGCCGGCGTCGAACGCGTCCACGTGGCCCCGGCTCGCACCGGAGTCCCCGCAGGCGTTGCCCGTGAACACCATGCCGCCCCCGACCCGCGGCGCCGCGGTGATGGTCTGGCCGTTCCCCTGGTCGCAGGCCCGGGCCTCCCAGCGCTGCGTGCCCGTCTCCTGGTCCACGGCCACCAGCCGGCAGTCGCCGGTGCCGACGATGACGAGCTCCCCGTGCAGCGCCACGCCGCGGTTGAAGTTCATGCCGTAGGCCTCGATGAACGTGCCCTCCCCCGGGCCGGGTCGGGGGTCGAAGGTCCACAGCAGCTTGCCGGTGCGCAGGTCGTTGGCGTAGATGACGCTTCCGGCGCCGCTCTGGAAGATCCTGCCGTCGGCGATCAGAGGATTGCCGACCAGGCCCTTGATCGCCGGCAGGTCCACCCACCAGGCGAGGCCCAGCCGGCCGACGGTGTCGGTGTTGATCTCGGAGAGGTCCGCGTGGTGCTGCATCTCGTGGGCGTTGCCCAGCAGCGGCCAGTCGGTGTTCTGCGGATCGGCGGCGAAGGCGGGGTGGCCTGTCGCCAGCAGCAGCGCAAGGGCCCCCGCAAGGGTCCCCGCAAGGGCCTTGGCGGCGGGCGAACCGATCATGGTTGTGTGTCCCATTTTCCCTCCGGAACGGGAGACCACAAGGGTCTCCCCTACGGGTCTGTCTCCAGGTCCTGCATGCCCTGGAGGTACGTCTGGGTCTCGACGACGATGAGTTCCCGGTAGGTGTCCCCGGTCATCTCCCAGGTGCCGGACCAGCCCTTGGGCAGCACGAGGTAGTCGCCCGGCCCAAAGGTATGGGCCACGCCGTCGGCCCCCGTCAGCACCAGGCCGCCCTCCAGGACGTAGATGAACTCGTCGAACGCGAGGCCCTCGACCTTCAGGACCGCCGGTCCGGACTCGAAGACGCCCGACACGATGTCCCCCTCGAAGACGGACTTGAAGGAGGACTTGTCGTCCCGCTGCGAAATGGTGATGGCCGGGTCGCGTGGCGGCAGGGCTTCGAGGCCCTCCCCGGCCAATACGGCCGGATCGATGCGCACCGGTGCGCCGTCGGCCCAGGCGCTGCCGGTGGCCGCCAGCGCCAGCACTGCCGTGGCAAGCCGCCAATTTCTGCGCGTTCGCTTCATGGTCGTCGTCTCCTTTGGTGGGCGATTTGGTTGGCGATTTCTCTTGGGCGCGCTGCGGCGTGCGCCGCGGGCGCGTGGTGTCAGTGCGTCGCCCGATCCCCCGAGGCGCCGTCCTGCGCCTCGTGAGCGTCCCAGGCGAGATTGATCAGGTAGGCCTGCAGGGCCTGCACCCCGTCGTCCCCCAGCTCGACAACCGGCATGCCGCGCGTCGCGAGGGCGCCGTCGAGCACGGCCTGCAGGTATTCCACGTCCGCTGGCAGCCGCACGCGGAGGTCCAGCGTCTCCCAGACCGCGACGCCGGCATGACCGTGGCAGGCATCGCAGGCGTACGCCACGAAGATGTCCTTGCCCGCCGACGCCAGGGTCGCGTCGACGCGCGGCGTCGGCGGCTCCGGGATGTGCGGAATCTCCGCCCACGGCGGCGGTGGAGCGCTGCCGTCGAGGGCGAACGCGAGCAGGCGGGGGCGGCTGCGGGACCTCGGTACGGAGCTGTAGCCGGTGAAGCCGGTCGCGCCGACGGACGTAGCGACGTTGCCGCTCGCCACCACGATGTATTGCTTGCCGTCCGCCATCACCGTCGACGGCGCGCTGCGGACCGTGCCGCCCGCCGGCGCCGACCAGAGCCGCTCCCCGGTCGCCGCGTCGTAGGCCACCAGGTAACCCTCGGCGAGGCCCTGGAAGACGAGGCCGCCGGCCGTGTGCAACGCGCCGCCGTTCATCGGCAGGGCGTGGCGGGCGCGCCAGACCTCCGTCTGCAGCACCGGGTCCCAGGCCACGAGTTCGCCGAATGCCTCCCAGCCGGGATGCCCCTGGCTGCCGTATTCCCCGTCGAACGTGACGCCCATCTCGTCCATGATCCCACCGGCGCCGCTGCTCGCCTGATAGAGCGCCGGCATCGTCGCCGCGGGAATGAACACCACGTGCTTCTCGGGATCGAACGCCAGCGCCTCAAAGTTATGGGCCCCCATGCCCGCCGGCGAAACCACCGCCCGCCCGTCCGGCCGCTCCCAGTAGCGCGCGCCGGGCAGGTAGATGGGCCGGCCCTCCTCGTCGAGCCCGCTGGCCCAGTTCGCCGGTACGTAGTTGCGGCCCGACAGGAACTCCCCGGTGTCCGCGTCGAGCACGTAGACGAAACCGTCCTTCGGCACGCTGACGACCACGCGCCGCTCCCCGTCCACGTCCGGCAGGCTCGCGAGCATCAGCCCGACCGCCGGCTCGAAGTTCCAGCCGTCGCCCGGATTCTGCTTGAAGTGCCAGACGTACTCGCCCGTCTTCGCATCGAGGGCCACGACGGAGTTCGTGAACAGCTCGTCGCCCGCGTTTGCTCCGCGTGCGGTGGGGTCGAGCGGCGACGGACCGCCGACCCCGATGTAGAGGCGCTCCGACCGCGGGTCGTAGACCATCGCGTCCCACACGCTGCCGCAGCCCCGGGTACGGTCGTACCAGTCCGTCGCCCCAGGTGGCGGCCGCCATGCGGTAGAGGTCGCTCTCCGGGGGTTTCGAGGGATCGCCCGGGACGGTGTAGAAGCGCCACAGGCGGCGTCCGGCGCCGGCGTCGAACGCGTCCACGTGGCCGCGGCTCGCACCGGAGTCCGCGCAGGCGTTGCCCGTGAACACCATGCCGCCCCCGACCCGTGGCGCCGCGGTGATGGTCTGGTTGTTCCCCTGGTCGCACGCCTGGGCCTCCCAGCGTTGCGTCCCCGTCTCCTGGTCCACGGCCACCAGCCGGCA
This sequence comes from Candidatus Azotimanducaceae bacterium, assembly GCA_965206615.1. GTDB lineage: Bacteria > Pseudomonadota > Gammaproteobacteria > Pseudomonadales > Azotimanducaceae > VXNE01. The sequence continues at coordinate 2,550,019 of CBDBKI010000005.1, read as the reverse complement.
GTCGCCGGTGCCGACGATGACGAGATCGTCGTGCAGCGCCACGCCGCGGTTGACGTTGAGCCCGTACACGGCCAGGAACGAGCCGGGCCCGGGATCGGGCCGCGGGTCGAAGGTCCACAGCAACTCGCCCGTGCGCAGGTCGTTGGCGTAGATGACGCTGCCGGCGCCGCTCTGGAAGATCCTGCCGTCCTTGATCAGCGGATTGCCGACCAGGCCCTTGATCGCCGGCAGGTCCACCCACCAGGCGAGCCCCAGCCGCTCGACCGTGTCGGTGTTGATCTGGGCGAGGGCCGCGTGGTGCTGCATCTCGTGAGCGTTGCCGAGCAGCGGCCAGTCGGTGTTCTCCGGATCGGTGGCGAAGGCGGGGTGGCCCGTCGCCAGCAGCAGCGCGAGGGCCCCCGCAAGGGCCGCGGACGAACGGATCGAAGTCGTGTGTCCCATTTGCTCCATTTGCTCTCCCTACCGTGCCATCCCGACGGCCTGCACAATTTCGACGCGGGCGTTGTAGGGGAGGGGCTTGTCCCCTCCCGGCTCGCATGCGTGCATGGCGTCGGGACGGGCGGGGACAAGCCCCGCCCCTACACGTTCTAGCTTACATGCGTACATGGCTTCAAGACGGGAGACCACAAGGGTCTCCCCTACAGGTCTATTCCGAGTTCCTGCAGGCTCTGCAGATAGGTCTGCGTCTCGACGACGATGAGCTCCCGGTAGGTGTCGCCGACCATCTCCCAGGTGCCGGTCCAGCCCTTGGGCAGCACCAGGTGGTCGCCCGTCCCGAAGGTGTGCGCCACGCCGTCGTCCGCACCGGTCAGCACGAGCTCGCCCGCCAGGATGTAGATGAACTCGTCGTACGGGAGACCGTCCACCTGCAGCACTCCCGGCCCGGACTCGAACACCGCGGAGACGATGTCGCCGTCGAAGACGGACTTGAAGGACGACTGCATGCCGTCCTGCTCCGGCCCCGGATCGAGGCCCTGCCCGGCCAGCACGGCGCGGTCGATGCGCACGGGCGCGCCGCTGATGTCGGTTTGCGCCATGGTTCCTGCCTCCTCTACGGTAGCGATTTCGCCGGGCTCTCCCGGTCGTGTGTCCTCAATGCGTCCTCAATCCTCCGAAGCGCCGTCCTGCGCCTCGTGTGCGTCCCAGGCGAGGTTGACCAGGTAGGCGCGCAGGGCCGCCGCGCCCTCGTCCGCCAGTTCGAAGGCGGGCATGCCGCGCGCCGCGAGGGCCCCGCCGAGCACGGTCTGCAGGTACTCCACGCTCGCCGGCGGCCGTATGCGCAGGTCCAGCGCGGCCACGAGGGCGACGGCGCCAGGGCCATGGCAGGTCATGCAGCCGTACTCCTCGAAGAGGCCCCCCCCCGCCGCCGCCAGGGTCGCGTCGAGGCGGGGTGCGGGCGGTGCGGGGATGTGTGGAATCTCCGCCCACGGCGGCGCCGGAGCACTGCCGTCGAGGGCAAACGCGAGCAGGCGGGGACGGCTGCGGGCCCGCGGTACGGAACTGTAGTCCGAGAACGCGCTCCCGCCGCCGGCGCTGGCGACGTTGCCGCTCGCCACCACGATGTACTGCTTGCCGTCCGCCATCACCGTCGACGGCGCGCTGCGGACCGTACCGCCCGCCGGCGCCGACCAGAGCCGCTCCCCGGTCGCCGCGTCGTAGGCCACCAGGTAGCCCTCGGCCAGGCCCTGGAAGACGAGGCCGCCGGCGGTGTGCAGCGCGCCGCTGTTCATGGGCAGCGCGTGGCGCTGGCGCCAGACCTCCGTCTGCAGCACCGGGTCCCAGGCCACCAGCTCGCCGAAGGCCTCCCAGCCCGCATGTCCCTTGCTCCCGTAGTGCGCGTCCACCACGACGCCCAGCTCCGCCGTGAGCCCCTCGGCGTCCGTGGGCACCTGGTGGAGCGCCGGCATGGTCTGGACGGGAATGAAGACCACGTGCTTCTCGGGATCGAACGCCAGCGCGTCCCAGCTATGGGCCCCCATGCCCGCCGGCGAGACCACCGCCCGGCCGTCCGGCTGTTCCCAGTAGCGCGCGTCGGGCAGGTAGATGGGCCGGCCTTCCTCGTCGAGCCCGCTGGCCCAGTTCACGGGGACATAGTTGCGGCCCGACAGGAACTCCCCGGTGTCCGCGTCGAGCACGTAGACGAAACCGTCCTTCGGCACGCTGACGACCACGCGCCGCTCCCCGTCCACGTCCGGCAGGCTCGCAAGCATCAGCCCGACCGCCGGCTCGAAGTTCCAGCCGTCGCCCGGATTCTGCTTGAAGTGCCAGACGTACTCGCCCGTCTTCGCATCGAGGGCCACGACAGAGTTCGTGAACAGCTCGTCGCCCGCGTTCGCTCCCCGGGCCGTGGGGTCGAGCGGCGACGGACCCCCGACCCCGATGTACAGCCGCTCCGAGCCCGGGTCGTAGACCATCGCGTCCCACACGCTGCCGCAGCCCTTCGTGCGTTCGTACCAGCCGTCGCCCCAGGTGGCGGCCGCCATGCGGTAGAGGTCGCTCTCCGGCGGCTTCGAAGGATCGCCCGGCACGGTGTAGAACCGCCATGCGTGACGCCCGGTGTCGGCGTCGAACGCGTCCACGTGGCCGCGGCTCATGCCAGAGTCCCCGCAGGCGTTGCCCGTGAACACCATGCCGCCCCCGACCCGCGGCGCCGCGGTGATGGTCTGGCTGTTCCCCTGGTCGCACGCCTGGGCCTCCCAGCGTCGCGCGCCCGTCTCCTGGTCCACGGCCACCAGCCGGCAGTCGCCGGTGCCAACGATGACGAGCTCCCCGTGCAGCGCCACGCCGCGGTTGAAGTTCATGCCCATGGCTTCGACGAACGTCCCCTCCCCCGGGCCGGGTCGGGGGTCGAAGGTCCACAGTTGCTCGCCCGTGCGCAGGTCGTTGGCGTAGATGACGCTGCCGGCTCCGCTCTGGAAAATCCTGCCGTCGGAGATCAGCGGATTGCCGACCATGCCCTTGATCGCCGGCAGGTCCACCCACCAGGCGAGGCCCAGCCGGCCGACGGTGTCGGTGTTGATCTGCGAGAGGTCCGCGTGGTGCTGCATCTCGTGGGCGTTGCCCAGCAGCGGCCAGTCGGTGTTCTCCGGATCGTCCGCGTACGCGGCGTGGCCTGTCGCCAGCAGCAGCGCGAAGGCCGCGGCTGCGTACGAACGGATCGCGGTCGTGTGTCCCATTCGCTCTCCCCCCTTGTGTCCCATTCCCTCTCGCGTGCCGGATCGCCTGCCCGGCGTCACGACAGGCGACCGCAAGGGTCGCCCCTACACACCCGTCAAAAACGCAGTGTGACGTCGGCGCCGTAGGTGCGCGGCGCGCCGATGATGCCCGGTACCACCCCGATGCTGTCCCGGAAGTCGGCGTAGAAGTTCGTGTACTCCTCGTTCCCGAGGTTCCTGCCCCAGAGGCTGGCCGTCCACCGTTCCGTACTGCCGGTGAAGGTCGCGCGCCCGTTCCACCGCGTGTGCCCGTTCCCCTCCTCGTTGCCGACCGAGGAGGTCGAGTCGGACCGGTACAGGGCATCCACGTACAGGGTGAGTCGACCCGCACGACCGGTGTACGCGTCCCAGCTCGCCGCGACCGTGACGTTGCGGTCCGGGGCGGTGAGCAGGCTCTCGCCCGACACGTCCGCGCCGCTCAAGACCCCCTTCTTGATGGTGGCGTCGAGCAGGCCCACCGCCGCAGTCAGCAGCAGCGTCGGCGTCACCTGCGCGCCGAACTCGATCTCGCCGCCCGAAACCTCGGCCTCGTCGATGCTGCGGAGCGTCTGCTGGAACGAAACGATGTCGATATCGATGTACTGCTGGTCCTCGTACGAGTAGCTGAACGCCGACAGGTTGAGTCGCGCGCGGCCGTCCCAGAGCAGGCTCTTGAGCCCGACCTCGAAGCCTTCCAGCCGTTCGGGGTTCACCCAGTTGCGCTCCCCGGGGCTGTAGTAGGCCTGCCCGTTGTACGCGCCGGAGCGATAGCCGCGGTTGAAGCTGCCGTAGATCATCGTGCCGTTCCCGAACGTGTAGTCGAGCCCCAGCTTTCCCGTGATCTCCTGGTCGCCGTAACTCGTATCCGCCACCGTGGCCAGGGGATCCGCCGCGCCGCCGTTGATGGTCCCGAGCACGGGCACGTAGTCCGGCCCGGCCAGGTGCGCGTTGAAGTCCGTCTGCGTCGACTCGTCGTCCGTGTAGCGGATGCCGAAGCGCAGCGTCAGCGCGTCGGTCAGCGCGTAGCTGCCGTCGAAGTACGCCGCCCAGCTGTCCCGTTCCTGCCCGAACGAGTTGGTCGCGTAGCAACCCAGCGTCGCGAAGCCGGCGAGACTGAACCCGAGACTGTTGAAGAGCGCTTCCGTGGCCGCCCCGGCGGTGGTCGGCGGAAAACCGAAGGCGACGGCCAGCGGATCCAGGCAGTCGTTGAAGTCGACGGCGCCGTCCAGGTTGAAGTCGACGTCCAGGAACAGTCCGATCCTGTTGTTGACGTCCAGGGTGTCGGAGTAATAGTAGAGGCCCGTCACGAAGTTGAACGCACCTTCCAGGTTCGACGTCAGCCGCAGGTCCTGCGAGACCTGCCTGGCTGCCACGTGCAGCTCGTTCGCGTTGGCCCGGGCGAGCATGCCGTCGCTCTCGTCGGGATTGAAGGCTTCGCCGTCGTCCCAGGACGTGATCGAGGTCAGGATAAACCGCTCGTCGAGGTCCCAGTCGACCCGCACGGACACGGAGTCCGAGTCGATCAGGCGCTTCGTGTCCTGTTCGGAGTTGAACTCGTGGAAGTCGAGGCCGACCTGCGTCGGAGCCGGCAGCGCCGACCCGCCGAACGCGTAGTAGAGGTCGTGGATGCCGTACCAGACGGGCGGCTGCTCGGCAAGCACCTTCACGCCCCAGTTCACCGGATCGGACTTCCCGCTCGTCGCCCGGAGCAGCACCTCCACGTCGTCACTCGGTTGCCAGAGGGCGCTCAGGCGTACCGCCCGCGAATCGGCGCCGTACCCGTCGTCTACGCCGGGATTCACGTTTTCGAGCCAGCCGTCGGAATCGCTGTACGTGCCCGCCAGGCGTACCGCGAGAGTATCCGTGAGCACCGCGTTGAACGCCGCGCTGGTCTCGATCAGGCTGAAGTTGCCGGCGCCCACGGTCACGTAGTGCGAGTTCTCCATCTCGGGCCGCCGGGTGATGATGTTCACCGCGCCGCCAGTGGTGTTCTTCCCATACAGCGTGCCCTGCGGACCCCGCAGGACCTCGATGCGCTCGAGGTCGAAATGCGGCACGGCGTTCAGCGACTGGTTGCCCTTGTAGACCTCGTCGACATACACCGCGACGGGGCTCTGCTGGTGGAAGCTGTAGTCGGCCATCGACAGGCCGCGCAGGGAGAAGACGGGTGTCCCGTCACCCTTGAACGGGAGCTCGTGCATGTTGGGGACCAGATCCGAGAGTTCGTTCAGGTTGCGGAAGCGGGCGACCTCCAGGTCTTCGCTCGTGAGCGCCGTGACCGCGACCGGGACATCCTGCAGGTTCTCCGAGCGTTTCTGCGCGGTCACCACGACCTCCTCGATGACGGCTCCGCTCCCGGCGTCCGCATCGCCAGTGTCTTCCGCCACGCTGCCGATGGCCAGGAGGCAGGCGGCCCCGGCCGCGCCGCTCCGACACAGGGTCCGCAGGTATTCCGGACGGTTCCACACGAGCCTCTCCCCCCCAACATTGTGGGACCGGACTATATCACCCGGTCTGACCGGCTGTTACATTCGGCGTGTGTCCAGCCAGTGCACCACATTCCGCGTGGTGGACACGGGCGTCGTAGGGGAGGGGCTTGTCCCCTCCCGTCTCGCATGCGCGCATGACGTCGAGACGGGCGGCCACAAGGGCCGCCCCTACACGTCCGGTGTCAGCCGCTGTTACATTCGGAAGACCGCGTCCCGAACAGGAGGATCGCCGTGAACTGCCGCAACTCTCGTGTCCGCCTCGCAGCGGTGTGTGTCCCTCTCACGGCCATCGTGCTGCTCGCCGCCTGCGAGCGCCCGACAGCGCCGGATGCGGCGGAGCCGAGCGCGCCCGTCGCGGGCAACGTGACCGAAAAACGCGTACTCGCCGAGGCCGATTCCGGCGACAACTGGCTGGTCAACGGCGGCCGGTTCAGCGGCGAGCACTTCAGTCCGCAGTCCCGGATCTCGCAGGAGAACGTCGGCGACCTGGGACTCGCCTGGGCGACGGACATCCCGAGCCCCATCGGCCTCTCGGCAGAGCCGCTGGCGATCGACGGGGTCGTGTACCTGACGGGCATCCGGAGCGTCGTCTACGCGCTCGACGCCGCGAGCGGCGCGTTCCTCTGGCAGTTCGACCCCCAGGTCCGCCTCGACATGGGATTCGGTAACTCCCTCTGGTCACGCTGGAACCGGGGCGTCGCCGTCTGGGAGGGACGCGTCTATGTCGGCACGGGCGACTGCCGACTGGTCGCGATCGACGCGGCGGCCGGCGCGCAGCTCTGGGAAGCGGCCGTCTGCGACCCGACCGAGGGGATGGGCCCGGGGATCACCGGTGCGCCCCGCGTCGGGGGCGGCCGGGTCTACATGGGCTACGCGGGATCGGACACCGCCGTGCGCGGTTCCGTGACCGCATTTGACGCCGACTCAGGAGAGGAACTGTGGCGCTTCTGGACGGTCCCGGGCAATCCCGAGAACGGTTTCGAGGCCGACGTCCTCGAGATGGCGTCGCGCACCTGGACCGGCGGCTGGGCACAGGCGGGCGGCGGCGCCGTGTGGGACGGGATCCGCTACGATCCGGAAACCGGCCTGGTCATCTTCGGCACGGCGAGCACCGTGCCCCTGAACGTGGCGTTGCGCGGGCCCGGGGACAACCTGTTCACCAACTCCGTCGTCGCGGTCGACGCAGCGACCGGCGCCTATCGGTGGCACTACCAGACCGTGCCGGAAGACGCCTGGGACTATGACGCGACGATGCCGAAGATCGTCACCGACATCACCCTGCAAAGCGGCCCGCGCCGGGTGGTGCTGGAAGCCCCGAAGAACGGCTTTCTGTACGTGCTCGATGCGAACACGGGCCGGCTGCTCTCCGCGGACCCGATCGCGACCGTGACGTGGGCCAGCGGGATCGATATCGAGACCGGGCGCCCCGTCGTGAACCCGGAGGCGCAGTACTTCACGGATCCGTCCGGCGCCGCCGTACGCGTGTGGCCGAACGTCTGGGGGAGCCACAACTGGCAGCCCATGAGCTACAGCCCGCTCACGGGCCTGGTCTACATCCCGGTGGCCGACATGCCCTCCACCTACGTCGGCGGCGACCTGCTCGGCATGGGCGTGGACATCGAAACCCTCGGCTACGGCCCGGACGAGGAGATCCCGCCGGATGTCGGCCGCCTGCTCGCCTGGGATCCCGCGGCCCGGGAGGCCCGCTGGACGGTCGACCATCCCATTGCCTACAACGGCGGCGTGCTGTCGACGGCCGGCAACCTCGTCTTCCAGGGCACCGCGACGGGAGAGTTCCGGGCCTATGCGGCGGACACCGGAGAGCGGCTCTGGTCCGTCGAGACCGGATCCTCCATCCAGGCGGCGCCCGTCAGCTATCGCGCGGGCGAGGAACAGTATGTCCTGGTCGCGATCGGCCGGTCCGGCGGCATCGTGGGCAGCGCCGAGTCCCGCACCGCCGCACCCCACGCGCGGGGTCCCGCCCGCGTGCTCGCGTTCAAGCTGGGCGGCAATGCAGCCATGCCGGCGCCCACGCCCCCGGTCCCCGTGCCCGAGCCCCCGGCGCGCATCGCCGACGCCGAACGGGTGGCCGCGGGCCAGGCGCTCTGGGCCGCCTACGGCTGCACCGGCTGCCACGGCGCCCATGCGCTCGGCGTGGGCTCCCGCGCCCTCGGCGGCGCGCTGCCGGACCTGCGCTACATGCCGCCGAGCGCCCACGAGGAGTGGGACCCGGTCGTGCTCGAAGGCGCCCGTGCCGCCGCCGGCATGCCGGGTTTCGCCGCCGCGGGCATGAGTCCGGAGGAGTCGCGCGCGCTGCAGGCATATGTCGTCGACCGCGCCTGGGCGGCCTACAAGGGGACGCCCGGCATCCCGTAGGGGCGACCCTTGCGGTCGCCCGTGTCGGGGCTCTGCATGAACTCGGGACGGGACGCCACAAGGGCGTCCCCTACAGCGCTGCAGGCATATGTCGTCGACCGCGCCTGGGCGGCCTACAAGGGGACGCCCGGCATCCCGTAGGGGCGACCCTTGCGGTCGCCCGTGTCGGGGCTCTGCATGAACTCGGGACGGGACGCCACAAGGGCGTCCCCTACAGCGCTGCAGGCATATGTCGTCGACCGCGCCTGGGCGGCCTACGAGGGGACGCCCGGCATCCCGTAGGGGCGACCCTTGCGGTCGCCCGTGTCGCGGCTCTGCATGAATTCGGGACGGGAGTTGCTTGTTGACCACGACGAGGCGTTTCGCCACAAGGGCGTACCCTACAGCGCTGCAGGCGTACGTCGTCGACCGCGCCTGGGCGGCCTACCAGGAGACGCCCGGCATCCCGTAGGGGCGACCCTTGCGGTCGCCCGTGTCGCGGCTCTGCATGAATTCGGGACGGGACGCCACAAGGGCGTCCCCTACAGCGCTGCAGGCATATGTCGTCGACCGCGCCTGGGCGGCCTACCAGGAGACGCCCGGCATCCCGTAGGGGCGACCCTTGCGGTCGCCCGTGTCGCGGCTCTGCATGAACTCGGGACGGGACGCCACAAGGGCGTCCCCTACGGGTCGATTCCCATTTCCTGCATGCTCTCGAGATACGTCTGGGTCTCGATGACGATGAGTTCCCGAAAGGTTTCGCCCACCATCTCCCAGGTGCCGGCCCGTTTCCCTCCGCGAGCCCGAGTCCGGAAACAACCTACAGGAAGGACGTCCGTCCAAGTAGCGCCCCATGGCCGGCCCGATCCTTGCGCTTTGGCGGTTGCAGAAGGTAGAACTCGATCTCCAGGGAGGAGCCGATGACACACGAGACCGCACCCGAACTGCAGGCCAGCGACTGGCTCAACACGGACCGCCCCATCACGCTTGAATCGTTGCGGGGCAGGATCGTGCTGGTCGAGGCCTTCCAGATGCTCTGCCCGGGCTGCGTCTCGCACGCCGTGCCCCAGGCGAAGCGAGTGCGCCAGACGTTCAGCCCCGACGACGTGGCCGTGATCGGTCTGCATACGGTCTTCGAGCACCACGCAGCGCAGGGCTCGCGCGAGGCACTGGCCGCCTTCCTCCACGAATACCGGATCTCCTTCCCCGTGGGTATCGATGCGCCGTCGCCGGACGGCGGTCCGCCGAGGACGATGACCCGATACGCGATGCGGGGCACTCCGACGATGCTCCTCATCGACCGGGAGGGCCGCCTGCGCAAGCAGCACTTCGGCGCGGAGGAAGACCTCACGCTCGGCGCCGAGATCATGTCGCTCGTGTGCGAACGCGCCGGGGGTATGGCATCGCCCTGAGACCCGAGCCGCGTCGGCGGCCACGGCCCCTGGAGCCCAGCGGCGGGGTGAGCCGGCAGCAGCGGGGTTAGCGGGCAGCGTGCGACGCATTGGGCAACTCGCCGTCATCACGGTGGCCGCCGGCGCGATCTACCCGTTGCTGTACCTGCGGCAGAACTTCGAAGTCTCCATGCTGGAGACGTTCGGCGTCACAGCGTCGCAACTGGGCCAGTGCAACGCCCTGCTCGGCGTGCTCTTCGTCGTCACGTACCTGCCGAGCGGCTGGCTGGCGGACCGGGTGTCGCCGCGCTACCTGATGTCGCTGTCGCTGCTGTGCGCCGGTCTGCTCGGCGTCTGGTTCTCCAGCACACCCTCCTTCGCACAACTGCAGCTGATCTACGCGGGCTGGGGGATCGCCACCGGCCTCACCTTCTGGTCGGCCCACATCAAGGCAGTCGCCGTCCTCGCCAGGGGCGATGAGCAAGGCCGTTTCTTCGGCATCCTCGACGGGGGTCGGGGACTGGTCGAGGCGCTGCTGGCAACGGTCGCAGTCGCGTCGTTCGCGTACTGGCTCGAAGGGCTCGGAGAGCCGACCGACGCCGCGCTGCGCAAGGTCATCTGGCTGTACGTCGGGAACATGCTTGCGCTGGCGCCCGTCGTCCTGTTCGTGGTCGACGACAGCCGAGCGGACGACGCCGGCCACCACACCGCATCCCTCGCCGAGACCGCGCGGGACTTGCGGGTCGTCCTCGCCAGGCCCCAGATCTGGCTGGCGGCCGTCTGCATCATGACCGGCTACCAGTTGTTCTTCGCCACCTACGCCTTCTCCGCCTACCTCCAGCAGAACTTCGGGCTGACGGCGGTGACCGTCGGCACGATCACCGTCGCCAAGCTGTGGATGCGGCCCATCGGCGCCATCGGCGCGGGGTTCCTCGGCGACATCCTGAACCGCGAAAGGGTGCTGGCCGTGCTCCTCGTGCTCGGGTCCTGCGCGTTGGCGAGCCTCGCCGTGCTCCCCCTCGACGCCGCCACGGCGCTGCTGCTGCCGATCGTGCTGATCGTGGGCCTCGTCACCTACGCGGTGCGGGGCATCTACTGGGCCACCCTCGAGAGCTGCGACGTGCCCGACCGCGTCAAGGGGCTCGCCATCGGCGTGATCTCGCTGATCGGGTACGCGCCGGACATCTACCTGCCGCTGATCCGCGGCGCGCTGGCCGACCGCCTGCCGGGCCAGTCCGGTTACAGCCTCTACTTTCTCGGTGTGGCGGCATTCGGCCTCGTCGGCGCCGTGGCGGCCCGGCGTCTCGCAGGCATGGCCACCGAGTGTCAACGACCCAGGGCCGGGACGCGGACGGAACTGTAGGGGACGGGCTTGTCCCGTCCCGTTTTGAGTTCATGCATGGTCTCGGGGACGGGCGACCACGAGGGTCGCCCCTACGACCGATTCGAATTGGCCCCGAGCGGGGCCGGGCGCGCAGGAGACGACGGCGGAGGCTGCCGTCCCGTCCGACGACAGCAGACGCCCGGTCAGCCGCCCGGCGGATACAGCTGCAGTCCCTCGTCGGCCCGCAGCAACGGCCTCCCGAGAATCAGGTCTGCAGCCCGTTCCGCGACCATGATCGTCGGTGCGTTGAGGTTGCCGTTGGTGACTGCCGGAAAGATGGAAGAGTCGACCACCCGGAGTCGCTGCAGCCCGCGCACCCGGCACGCGGGGTCGACCACGGCCGCTGCGTCGCCGGCGTCCCCCATCCTGCAGGCGCCGGCGGGATGGTAGGCGCTCTCGACGCTGCTGCGGACCCACCGATCGATCGCCGCGTCACTCACGACGTCCCTGCCAGGCTGAAGCTCCTCGCCCCGGTAACGGGCGAGCGCCGGCTGGCCCACGATCGTGCGCAGCAGACGCACGCAAGCGCGCCAGGCGCGCACGTCGTCCGCATGCGTGAGGTAGTTGAACCGGATCCGTGGCGGGTCCTCCGCGTCGGGCGACACGATGCGCACGTGGCCGCGGCTGCTCGGCCGATTGTGCCCGAGATGCACCTGGAAGCCATGACCCCGCAGCGCCTGGGCGCCGTCGTAGCGCATGGCGGCGGGCAGGAAATGGAGCTGCACGTCCGGCCACTCCCGCTCGGGAGCGGACCGCAGGAACGCACCGGCCTCGAAGTGGTTGGTGCTGCCGAGCCCGTCCCGGAACAGCAACCAGCGCAGGCCGATCAGGGCCTTGCCCAGCGGGTTTAGCCAGCCGTTCAGGGTGATGGGTTCGAGGCACCGATACTGGCAACAGACTTCGAGGTGATCCTGCAGATACTCACCCACGCCGGGCAACTCGTGCCGCAGCGGCACGCCGGCATTCGACAGCACGTCCGCGGGGCCGATGCCGGAACGCTGCAGCAGCGCCGGCGAACCGATCGCGCCCGCCGCCAGGATGACCTCTCCCGTCGCGTGCGCTTCGACAACGCGACCGCCGTGGCGCAGGCGGACGCCGGTCGCCACGCTGCCATCGCACAGGACCCTCTCCGCGGTCGCGCCCGTGATCACGGAGAGGTTCGGCCGGGTGCGGGCGGGCGCGAGGTAGGCGCGCGCCGTGGACGCACGCACGCCGCCGTCGACGGTCATCGGCAGGGCGCCGAATCCCTCCTGGCGGTAGCCGTTGCAGTCATCCGTACGCGCGTAACCCGCCTCCCGTCCTGCTGCCACGAACGCGGCGTATAGCGGATTGCGCCTGGCGTTGTTGCCGCCGCCCGTGCGCAGCGGGCCGTCGCCGCCGCGAAACGCGTCCGCCCCGCCCTGCCAGGTCTCGGCGCGCCGGAAATACGGGAGGCAGTTGGCGTAGTTCCAGCCGGCCGCGCCGAGCGCTTCCCACGCGTCGAAGTCGCGCCCGTGTCCGCGCACGTACACCATGCCGTTGATGGACGAGGAGCCGCCGAGCACCTTGCCCCGGGGGCAGTCGAGGCGTCGTCCCGCAAGGCCCGGCTCCGGTTCCGACACGAATCCCCAGTTGCATTGGCGGAGGTTCATTGCCTGCGAGAAGGCGGCCGGCATGCGGATGAAGAGGCGGTTGTCGCGTCCGCCAGCCTCCACGAGCAGCACCCGGTGTTCGGGAACCGCTGACAGCCGGTTCGCCAGGACGCAACCCGCCGAGCCGGCGCCTACCACGATGTAGTCATAGCGGGAACGCTTCATGTGCAGGCCGTTACGGCCCGAAGTGCTCCCGCAGGAACTCGCTCTGTACGCGGTACATCTCTCCGCGGTGTGTGTCCTGACCGCAACGACCCGGTGTGTGTCCTGACCGCAACGACCTCCGTTTGGCCCCACCCAGCGACCGGTTTCCTACTCGAGCGACGCCGCGAACCCCTGGATATCCCGGATCGTCGCCCGATAGACATGCGGCACCAGCGCCGGGCTCTCGGTATCCGAGCCATGGTACGTACCGTTCACCGTGCGGCTCGCGGTGGGGACGCCGGCGGCCATCAAACGGCGGGCATAGATCAGCCCCTCGTCCCGCAGGGGATCGAGCTCGTTCACCGAGACGGTGTGCGGCGGGAGCCCCACGAGATCCTCCACCCGCGCCTGGTACGGCCAGGCGAGCGGATCGTGCACGTGCTCTCCACTGGGGTCGTAGATCTTGACGAGCGCCTGGCAAATCGCGGCCTCGAGCTGGTAGCCGCCGTTCTCCCGCCACGACACGAGCTCCGGGGGCGCCGGATCGAACGTCCCCGCGATGTACGGACAGCAGGAGTAGACGCCCGCGATCTCGTCGATCCAGCCTTCCTGCTTCGCCTTGAGCGCGACGGCGAGACACAGGTTGCCGCCGCCGGACTCGCCGGAGACGACGAGGTGCGAGATGCCGAGCGCGGCCCGGTGCTCGTACGCCCACCGCGTGCCCGTGGCGCAGTCGTCGAGCCCCGCCGGAAACGGATGGTCGCCGAGCTTCCCGGCGCCGTTGCGAAACTCCACCCCCACGACGCAGAGCCCCGTCGCGGCCAGTTCGTCACGCCAATGCACGAACAGGGGATCCGCCGCCGCGCACATCACCATGCCACCGCCGTGGGTGTGGACGATGCCCGGCAGGACGCCGTCGCGGTCCGCCGGTTCGTGGATGAAGAGCGGGATGTCGTTGCCGTCGACGCCCGCGATCACCTCCGTGCGCCGACGGACGCCCTCCACCGGGGGCACGGCGCCGAAGGTCTCCGCGTAGACGGCGTCGATCTCCGCCTCCATGGCGGCCGCGTAGGCGAGCAGCTCTTCATACGAAGAGTCGGGGCCGATGGCCGCCGGCTGGTCCAGCACCTCGTCCATCCCCGCGACCGCCGGGAGCACGGCCGGATCGAGGCGGGGATCGGTGGCGAGGGTGCGTTCGGGGTTGCCCAGCTTGCCCGGCAGATGGATGGTGGGTGTGGTCATGCGGTCTCCTCGGTCTGCGTTGCGAATCGTGGGAGCGGCTGACCGCCCCCAACCCAGAGTCCCCTAACCCAGAGAGGACGCGAACCCCGCGATATCGCGCACGGTCGCCCGATAGACATGCGGCAACAGCGCCAGGGTCTCGGTATCTCCGCCATGGTGCGTACCGTTGACCGTGCGGCTTGCGGTGGGGACGCCGGCGGCCATCAGGCGGCGGGCGTAGATCAGCCCCTCGTCCCGCAGGGGATCGAGCTCGTTGACCGAGACAGTGTGCGGCGGAAGCCCCGCGAGATCCTCCACCCGCGCCTGGTACGGCCAGGCGAGCGGATCGTGGACGTGCTCGCCACTGGGGTCGTAGATCTTGACGAGCGCCTGGCACATCGCGGGCTCGAGCTGGTAGCCGCCGTTCTCGCGCCACGACACGAGCTCCGGGGGCGCCGGGTCGAACGTCCCCGCGATGTACGGGCAGCAGGAATAGACGCCCGCGATCTCGTCGATCCAGCCTTCCCCCTTCGCCTTCAGGGCGACGGCGAGGCACAGGTTGCCGCCGCCGGAGTCGCCCGAGACGACGAGGTGCGAGATGCCGAGCGCGGCGCGGTTCCCGGACGTCCACCGCGTGCCCGTGGCGCAGTCGTTGAGCCCGGCCGGAAACGGATGGTCGCCGAGCTTGCCGGCGCCGTTGCGGAACTCCACCCCGACGACGCAGAGCCCCGTCGCGGCGAGTTCGTCACGCCAGCGCACGTACTGGGGGTCGGCCGCCGCGCACATCACCATGCCGCCGCCGTGGGTGTGGAGGATGCCCGGCAGGACGCCGTCGCGGTCCGCCGGTTCGTGAATGAACAGCGAGATGTCGTTGCCGTCGACGCCCTCGATCACCTCGGTGCGCCGGCGGATCCCCTCCACCGGGGGCATGGCGCCGAAGGTCTCCGCGTAGATGACGTCGACCTCCGCCTCCATGGCGGCCCCGTAGGCGAGCAACTCTTCGTACGAAGATTCGGGGCCGACGGCCGCCGGCTGGTCCAGCGCCTCGTCCATGCCCGCGACCGCCGGGAGCACGGCCGGATCGAGGCGCGGATCGGTGGCGAGGGTGAGTTCCGGGTTGCCCAGCTTGCCGGGCAGGTGGGTTGTGGATGTGGTCATGAGGCCTCCCCGGCCTTACGTGCCCGAGACGTGGTAGAGCGGTTCGACCACCGTGTGGACCGCGATGACGACCGCCACCGCGATGAAGCAAACGCCGCGATTCGCGTCGGCATGAAGCAGGGACCCCCCAACACTCCTCGCCGACTAAACCACGTCGCGCCGGCGTCCGCAACGGGCGCGACGTGTCGTGGCGGGCATCAGCAGGCCGCGGACGCCCTTTGGCACCAGGTCGTGGAAGGGGAGGTCACAAGGACGTCCCGTACAGTCCGGTGCGGCGGCGGACGGACCACCGCCAGGGGAAGCGGTAGCGCCGCAAGCCACTGATCCCCTCGATGGGAGGGCTGGAGCGGCGCGTGTCGAGCCAGAGCCTGAAACGCAGGTCGCGCAGGGCAGGCGGCCGGTAGTCCGCCACGCGCTCGACCCGCAGCCTGGTGGAGTAGTGGAGGACCGGCAGCCCGCCATCCGCTCCTTCCCCCGCGCGGACATGCACGTGCCTCGTCTCGCGCGGAAACAGCGTGGATCCGCCGTCGGCGTGCAGCGGCGCATCGAACCTCGGCTCGACGGACAGGTCGTCCACCGCGATCGCCGCGCCCACCTCGCGAAGCCGGTCGGCGCTCCCGCCATCGTCGATGATCAGTGCATCGCCGAGCGCTTCCCGGCAACGGGCGATCATGAACTCGAGCACCACGTCGGAGAGTCCATCGTTCCAGTAACCGCCGCCGACGTCGCTGTGGACGCCCGGGAACCAGATCTCCGTCACGCGCTCCCTGTCGGCGGTGTCCATCTGTATGAGCGTCGGAGCGAACGCCGCCCGGTCCTCGTCGATGGCCACTGCGTGTACCGCCCGGCGCACCCGCGCATGCAGCCCGCCGGCTTCCATGGTGACTTCGCCGCCCCTGAGGCCTCCCATCGCCGCGACGGTGTCGAACACGCCGAGGAAGTCCACCGACCGCCGCTCGTCGGCATCGAGGAGCAGCGTCGCGAACTTCCGCGCGAGTGCCGCGCCGCGGCTGAAACCGAAGAGGACGATCCGGTCGCCCGGTGCGTAGACCTCCGCCAGGTCCGCCGCGGCTTCCTCGAGAATCTGCTGGGCGTCGCTGAACGTGGGTGCGAGGGCGAGGTTCACCACCCGCCGTCCCGCCGAGTAGAGGCGTCCGAGCAGGGGCACGTTCGTGCCGTCCCGACGGGTGCCGATGCCATTGTAGTAGAACGCCCTCTGGCGGCTCCCCTCAGCAGCCGGCTCCGGCGGCTGTGGGTCGATTCCACCGCCGAGCAAGAGGTGCAGTTTCAGGACGTTGCTGATGCTCTCGTCCTGCCGGAAGCCCTCGGCGTCCGCCGGTTCGTTGCCGGTCCCGTCAAAGCTGAAGATCAGGGTGTTGCCGATTCGTGCCATGGGAACTCCCGCGATGGCGGGTGAAAGATAACGCCATCGCGCGGCCGATGGCGATCCCGTGCGAGCGGGCTTGTTCCCGCACGGGTGCCCCGGGGGCGTCCCGCGGCGTGGAAATTCCGGACGGGACACCACAAGGGTGTCCCCTTTTGTGGAAGACGCGCCAAGGGAACGCAGTGACCGCCGGTGCAGCTTCCATGAAAGGACGGCGTGGCTGGGCCGGAGGCGCGCCGGCGCGTAGCGAGCTCGCGAGCGAGTGCCGGACCGGCTATGGGGCGCTACCGCGGTGAACGCGAACGTGCCGAGGGCACCCATGCGCCGCTCCATGGAGGCGAGCACCCGTGCCGGCTCCGCATCCGGCACGAAGCGCGAGAACGTCGCGAACGCGTGCTCGAGTCGGTCTTCCCAGGTTGCGGCGTCTTCTTGCGAGGGGCGCGCCCCTCGCGCTCCCCGGCTGAAGGCTCTGGCCATCGTGTCCTCCTGCTCAGGTCCATTGCTTGCGGGGGATCGTACTCCGGGGCGGATTGCCGGCTCCACGGTGCCGGCGGCACCACGGACCAGTAGAATCGCCGCGACAGGGAAAGCCCATCACAGGAGACCCAGCGATGGCCCGACTCGACCGCATGTCGCCACGGCTGCAGGAACACTTCCTGAAACTGCCGTGTCCCAGGTTCGACACCACGCCCCGGGTGGCCGGACCACCGCTGGCGCAACGTCGCCTCGCACTGATCTCGACCGCCGGCCTGCATCGGCGGGACGACCGGCCCTTCTCCCCGGGATCCCTGGATTACCGGCGCATTCCGGCGGACACCCCGCCGGACGAACTGGTGATGAGCCATGTCTCCACCAATTTCGACCGCACCGGCTTTCAGCAGGACTGGAACGTCGTGTTCCCGCTCGACCGGCTGCGCGAACTGGTCGCAGCGGGAGTCGTCGGCAGCCTTGCCGAGGACCACTACTCCTTCATGGGGGCGATCGGCGACACCCTGGCCCTCGAGCCCCACGCCCGGGACCTGGCGCAGACCATGCAGGCCGAGGGGGTGGACGCCGCCCTGCTCGTCCCGGTCTGACCCGCCTGCACGCGTGCCGTCGGCGCGCTGGGTCACTTTCTGGAGCAGGCCGGCGTAGCCACTACGCAGATCAGCCTGATACGGGTCCACACCGAGCGCATCCGGCCGCCCCGCGCCCTGTGGGTGCCGTTCGAACTCGGGCGTCCAATCGGTGCGCACGGCAACCCGGCGTTCCAGACGCGCGTGGTGCGGACCGCCCTCGAGCTGCTCGAGCGCCCGGACGTACCCGTGCTGGAGGACTTTCCCGACGACGAACCCGCTGGCATGCAGCCGCAAGCACCGCTGGCGTGCCCGGTCAGCTTCGCCGCCAGCGCTTCGAAGCTGGATGTCAAACGCGCGCTTCCCGACGCGTTTCTGGCCGAGGTGGAAGGGCTGCGCAACTGGTACGGCGAAGCCGTCCGGCAGCGGCTACGCACCACCGCGAACACCATCGGCCTGGCCCCGGACGCGGTGGCGGAGTTCATCGCCGCCTTCGCCCGGGGCGACGAGCCGGACAACCCGCTGCCCGAGGTCTCGCCCGCCATGGCGCTCAAGATGGCCACCGAGGATCTCAAGGCGTACTACAACGAATCCATGACGGCGCGGCCAGGCGGGAACACGGACCCGGTCAGCCTGGAGAACTGGTTCTGGGGCGAGACCGCGGCCGCGCGCGTGCTCAACGAGGCACGCAAGGAGTGCCTGCGGCGGGACGGCCGGGAGTACGCGTTCCTGGGCGCCAACTGGCTCGTGCCGCGGCGCCAGTTGCACCGGTTCGAGAGCGGACCGCGGCTGGCCGCCGCCCTGGATGCGGCGAGCGGGCAGAGGAGGCGCAGCGATGAACGATGAAGCTGCACCGCGCAGGGCCCGTGCGGTGGGGATCAACCACATCGCCCTGGAAGTGGGCGACATCGACGCCGCGCTGGAGTTCTACGGCGCCTTCCTGGATTTCGAGGTCGCCCGGGGATGTGGGTGAATTCGACACGGGACGGGACAAGCCCGTCCCCTCGTCTACACCTCGGAACACAGGGCACGTCGAAGAACTCCTCCCACTCGGCGTCCGTCCGGAGCCTGGGCTCGCCCAGCGCGCGCCAGTACGTACTGCCGGCACAGGATCTCCAGGCGATGGGCCTGCTCGACCGCCCGCTCCAGCGTGGGCGCGCGGCAGACTCGGCGTGCCGTGGTCCTTTCGAGGCACGGCCGTGCTTCATCGGCGAGCGCCTCGACGGCCGCGCCGTCGGCCAGCGCGCCGGGTGCCGAAAGTCGCGTACGGAACACAGGGCACGTTGATCCGCCGAACAGGCCCCAGGCGGTAGTGGAACGTCCCGGCAGCGGCGTTCCGTGGCTCGCCACCGCGACGCAATGGTCGACGAGTGCGTGTGCACGATGGCCCCGGCCGCGGCGTGCCGCGCGTAGATGGCCGCGTGCATCTGCCATTCCGACGAGGGTCGGTGGGCGCCGCGCCACGCCCCGCCGAGGGAGACCTCGACCACCGACTCCTCGCCAATGCTCTCCGCCGACGCCCCGCTGGCCGAGATCAGCATCCCGGCGCCAAACCGGACGCTCACGTTCCCCGACGACAGCTCGTTCAGGCCGATCGCGCAGACCCGGCGGTACTAGCCCGCATTTCTCACCAGCGCCGCTTGTCGGCGTCAAAAGGCTTTTGGGTTTCAAGAAGTTGACCGCGATTGCCATGATCGTGCCGAGTACGGACTGCGCTGGCCGCGCCCTCGCGGGTCTTTTGGCCCCGTGCGCGCACGTGGTCCCTCAACCGTAGTCCCCGCTATGCTTTCGGTCCCGAGCACGCGCACAGGGCCAAAATCCTCCGCGATCATCACGGCCCCTGGTGAGAAATGCGGGCTGGGCGACCAGTTCCTTCCGCAGGCCGGCTTCATCGACGGTGTTCGCCACGGCTGGCCCTTCAGCGATAGTGGAAGCGAAACTCGTCGAAATCAGCTGCTATAGCCTGTTCCAGTTGGGCGAAATACGTTGTTGCGCCTCCAAAGTGGAACTGCGTCCTGGTTGGCTTTCCCTCGACGTTGGCCCCCAGGAACCAGGAACGGACATCGCTGCCGTGACGTATCACGGTAGCATCCACGTACTGGTTCAACAGCGCTTCCCACGCAACCACGCTCTCCTCTTCCGGTTCGATGGACACCGCCCGTTTCGCTCTGATCGCCGAGATCGCCTTCCCTATCCAGTTGACCGAGTTCTCCACAACCGGCGGAATATTGGCGAACGGACTCTGCGGACCGGAGATCATGAACAGGTTCGGGAATTCGTCGACCATGATGCCGAGATGAGTTCGCGGGCCCTCGCGCCACTTTTCCCGGATCGTGACGCCTCCCCTACCCGTGACGTCAATCGCGCTCAGAGCGCCCGTTCCCGCGTCGAACCCGAGGGCGAAGATGATCACATCGCAGTCGACTTTCCGGTCTCCCACACGGAGTCCCGCGGGGGTGATCTCGCTGATCGGTACTTCGCTTACGTCCACAAGGGATACGTTGTCCCTGTTGAACGCTTCGTAGTACTCGGTTCCGAGCGGCGGGCGCTTGGCCATCAGGGGATATTGGGGACAGAGCGCCTCCGCGACAGCCGGATCTTCGACTATGGTCCTGATCTTCTTCCTGATGAACTCGGCAGCGAGTGCGTTCGATCGTTCGTTTACCAACAGGTCGTCAAAGGTCTCAAAGATGAAGTGAAATCCACCGTGTTCCCAACCGCGCTCGAGAATACGTTCGATCTCGTCAGGCGGAAATCCGTCCGCCACCCGGTTGGCCGGCGGAATCGGCAGTGCGAAGACCTGGTTCCGCACTTGCTGCCAGATCTCTTCATATCCCGATTTCAACGCCTCGCGCTCGTCATCCTCCAACGGTCGGTTTCGGGCAGGTATCACATAGTTTGGGGTTCTCTGGAAAAGCGTGACGTGCTCCGCTTTCTTTGCCGTCACCGGCAGTACCTGCACCGCCGTGGCGCCGCTTCCGACGATGGCGACCCTCTTTCCGGCAACGTCGACGCCCCCGGCCGGCCATCGGCCAGTCATGTACCAATCGCCTTCGAACGTTTCCAGGCCGTCAAATCGAGGCTGGATCGGGACGGACAGGATGCCCCCGGCGCTTACGAGATACCGGCTTCGATAGCTGCCGCCACCTTCCGTCTCGACCTGCCAGTCCCCTTCCGGCTCGCGGTACTCGGCCCGAATTGCCTTGGCATTGAGAACGATGTCCTTGCGCAGGTCCATGCGATCGGCAACATGGTCGAGGTACGCCAGCACGTCGGATTGGCCAGGCAGGCGATCGGGCCAGTCCCACTCGTCCCATAGTTCCCGGGAAAACGAGTAGCAATAGGACCAGGCTTCGCTGTCGCTCCGAGCACCCGGGTATCGATTCCAGTACCAGGTGCCGCCGACTCCGTCCCCCGCTTCGAGAACTCTCGTCTCGAGGCCCAGGCCGCGGAGTTCGAGCAGCGCCCTGAGACCCCCGAAACCAGCCCCGATCACAATGGCGTCAAGTTGTTTCAAAGCCCCTGCCCCTCTCATCGGTACCCAAGGCTGGTCAGCCCCGTGGGGCCTCGATGCCGTACAGCGCAGCCGCGTTGTCCCAGAGGATGGCGCGCTTCACCTGCTCGCTCTGCCCTCCGAGGGCGTTTTCGACCACATCCGCCACCAGCTCCGGCCCGAGGCAGGTCGGGTGCGGGAAGTCGGTCTCGAACATGATGCGGTCGACGCCGATCTCGTCCAGCAGCAGGCGCGGAGCGATGCTCTCGAACCAGTAGCAGCCGTACACCTGGCGCCGGAAGTAGTCGCTCGGCAGCAGCTCGAACTCCGGGCGCTGGGCGCGCACATCGCCGCGCAGGAAGTGGTAGTCGCAGGTCTCGAGCATGAAGGGAATCCAGCCGATGCCGCTCTCCACCGAGACGAAGATGAGCTCCGGAAAGCGCGGCAGGATGCCCGAGAGCAGGAGGTCGACGAGGTGGCGCGCCGCGTCCTGGATCACCGAGGCTCCGCCGCGCGCGTACGTGACCGCGCTGCCCTCGATCTCCGTACGCTCCGGGCGAAACAGGTCCGTCAGGTCGCCGCTCCCGACGTGCAGGCTGACGGAAAGGCCGGCCGCCTGGGCGGCCACCCAGATCGGATCCCAGTGGCGATCCGCGAGGTAGGGCATGCCGTGCTCGTGCGGCGCGCCGCTGAACAGCACGGCCCGGTGTCCGATCGAGGCGGCCCGCTCGATCTCCTTCACCGAGGCCGGCACGTCCCAGAAAGGCAGCGCCGCCACCGGTACGAAGCGCTCGGGGGCCGGCTGGATCCAGTCGATCAGGAAGTCGTTGTAGGCACGCACGCATTCCAGCACCAGCTCGGGATCCTTGCTCTTGAGGAAGACCGTCGAGCCGAAACCACCGACGTTCGGATAAAGGACCTCGGCGTAGATGCCACTGGCGTCCATCACCTTCAGGCGCTCGGCCGCGTCGTAGGACGCCGGGTGCGCGTCGGCCAGGGTCGGCGGCACCGAGGGCCAATTGTCTTTCCAGCCGTAGCTGGCACTCGCCGCTGCGGGGCCGAGATTCTGGTCACCGATGAACCAGACCTCCGTCTGGCTCTCCGCGTCCCATTTCACGTGTGGAATCCGGTCGCCCCACTTTGAGGCGACCCGGCTGGTCCACAGGTCGGCCGGTTCGGTGACGTGGGTGTCCGAATCGATGATGGGAATCGCCATGAATTCCTTTCCTCTTTGCTCTTGAGGATGCTAGTTTGCCAACTGCGTCGGAGTCAAGCCGCTGTCCGTTATATGTCGCACAGCCGAAGCGACCACCCAGGGTGAGGATTATGGAGATTTCATTTCAAGACAAGAGAATATTGGTAACAGCGGGAACGCAAGGTTTGGGGCGGTCTATTGTGGATCTGTATCTGAAGGACGGTGCTCGCGTGGCGCTGTGCGCACGATCCGAAGATCAGTTAAGCGCAATAGAAGAACAGTTTGGTTCGCAAGTGATCGCTCGTCCGGTGGACCTGATGGACCTGAATTCCACCCAGAGCTTTGTCTCTGGTGTGATTCAGAAGTGGAAGGGTCTGGATCACGTGATCGTGAACCCCCCTCACTCGGTTAAAGCCCCCATTTCACAACTGAGCCTGTCTGATTGGCAGCAGAGCTACGACGCGATCTATCAGAGTATGTTGGCTGTCGTCAAAACAGCCCTGCCTTCATTGTTGGAACAGAAAGAGGCTTCGGTTGTGGTGGTATCGTCTCTCGCGGCCATCGAACCCCTTGATATCATGCCTGCGTCTTCGGTCTTCAGAGGGGGCATTGCGGCCTGGGTCAAACTGATGACTCGGGAGTACGGTTCCAGGGGACTGCGCTTCAATGCGGTGGAACCCGGTTACATCGATACCTACATCGTTCAAGAGGGTGTGACCAGAACGGCCAGGGAAACAGGCCGATCACCTGAGGAAGTGATGGCGGAGTTGAGCCAACCCATCCCCTTGAAGCGCTTCGGAAAACCTGAGGAAATCGCTGAAGTGGTTTACTTTCTGACTTCGGAGCTGGCCTCTTACGTGTCCGGGACCTGTCTCCTGGTGGATGGCGGACTGGTAAGGGGCGTTTGATTGCGCATCACAGCTTCACGTTGATCCTGGTCTGCAGGTTCCTCGGATCGTTCACCCAGTCGAAGTCCTTCTCCTGCAGGTAGTCCTCGCGACCGAGGAGCTGTGACATCCGCGTCCCCCAGGTCGCGATGAGCTCGTCGGCAGCGTGTGCATAGCTCTCGCCCGGCCGCATCAGCAGGCGGGTGTAGACGGCGTGCAGCAGGACCCGTTCCCCTGCGAGTGTCCGCGGCCAGTTGCCGTGCCAGATGCTGCCGTCCCAGACGATGATGGAGCCGGCCGGGCACTCGATCGCGATGGCGCGCGACAGGTCGGCGGCCTCTGCCTCGCGCGGGTGGCGGCGCAGCGCCCCGGTGCCGGGAATCACCAGCGTGCCGCCGCCCTCCTGCGTGCAGTCGTCGCAGGCCCAGCAGGCGACGAGCATCATGTTGTGCTCGGGAAACGGAGCGGGGACGAGGGCCTGGTCGGCGTGGAGGTGCATGCCCGGGGCGCCCTCCCCGCGCACGGTGGTGGTGAGTCCGTAGAGGAGAAAGCCCCGGCCGACCGAGAACTCCGCGAGCGCCATGACATTCGGATTCAGGGCCGCCTCGGCGTAGACCGGATCCTTGTCGAGCCGCATGAAGTTGGTGCCGTCGGCCAGGATGCGCTGGCGCAGGCGCGCGACGAACTCCGGGTCGGCGGCGTTCTCGATGACGGTCCAGCCTTCCGCGGCGAGTTGCCGGCAATTTCGCAGGAGACCGAACTCTTCGACGACGGGCAGGAGCACGTCGGAGATCGCATCGGGCGGGAGCGTGTCGCTGCGCGGCGTCGTCAACGACTCGGACATGTCTCCATCGTCTCCCGCCGCCGGAGGCGGGTCAAGGGCATCTTGAACCTGCCGGTGACGCGACAGGCTCGCGCGTGCAGGCTACGTCCAATATAGTTCCCGGGGAGAGAACATGGCTCGATTTTTGCGTGCGCACCAACCGCTTATCGCTGCCCTCGCAGTTTCCACCGCCTTCGCAACCGCCGTCTGCTCACCGGCAAGCGCCGAAGAAGCCGAAGCAAGGAGCCTCATCGAAGAGATCATCGTCACCGCGACGTATCGCGAGACCGAGCTGATGAAAACGCCCCAGGCGATCAGCGCCGTCTCCGACGCGCTCGTGGAAGACCTCGGCGCCCAGAGCATGGAAGACCTCTACACGATGATCCCGGGGTTGAGCATGCAGGGCGCCCTGAACGGACAGGCTCGGTACACGATCCGGGGCATCTCGTCACAGAGCGGCTACATCGGTTACGCGCCCACCGGGGCGACGGTCGGGGTCTATCTGGACGGCACGCCGGTGACCGCGGCATTGGGTCCGGACAACCAGGTCAGCGGTACGCTGTTCGACATTGAACGAGTCGAAGTACTGAAGGGGCCGCAGGGCACTCTTTTCGGAGAGGGTTCGCAGGGCGGTACCATCCGCTACATCTACAAGAAACCAGACCCGACCGAGTTCGATGCCGCGGTCAACCTCGGGTTCTCCTCCATGGAAGAGTCGGACGACATGTCCAATCGGATAGATGGCATGATCAACGTCCCCCTGTCGGACAATGCCGCGTTCAGGCTGACCGCATGGCGATCGACAACGGCTGGATATGTCGACAACCTGGTGCCGTTCGAGGAGGACTTCAACGAGGCGCAGTCCACGGGGGTTCGTGCGGCCGTACGCTATGAAGGCGACACCTTCATGGTAACGGGTACCGTGCACCACAGCGTGCAGGAGACCAAGGGCGGTGTGGGAACGTTTCGAGCATACGATGCATTGCACGGCCGGATTCCCGGACTCGCGCCGGAATCGGAAGATACGGTCGACATATACAGCCTGGATGTCGAATGGGATCTGGGCTGGGCAACATTGCACTCGTTGACGTCCTTTACCGACCGACAGATTCCTTCGATTTCCGAGTCCTCCGAAACGGGTGCGAGAACCCTGGATTACTACTACGGCGGTGCAGCCTTGGCCGATCCGGACGATCCGGCTTGCATTGCCTTGGCGAACTTCGGCATTCCCTGTCCCGGATGGCCGGGAACGTTCTCCTTCGCCGGTCTGAGTTTCACGGGCGACGGTATGAACCTTCAGGCAATCAGCAACATAGCCGGCTTTTACAGTGAGCGCTGGGTGCAGGAGTTTCGCCTGGTGTCGCCGGCGGACAAGGCCCTCCGTTGGACGGCGGGGTTCTTCTGGAAGGATAGCGAAGATCATACCCAGAACCAGCAAAAGGCGGGCTACCACCCCGGTCGCGAAGACTTCGGCGCCGTGTTCGATCCTCTGCTGATGGTGCCCGCCAACACCCATACTGACTTCCTCGAGGAGTACGCGGTATTCGGCGAAGTCAGTTGGGACATCACCGACACGCTTGAGGCAACGGTTGGCGTGCGGGTCTCCGATCTCGGGCAAGAGTTCACGAATACCGAAACCACCACGGACGACACCCCCGTCTCGCCCAAGTTTGTGCTTTCCTGGTTGCCCCGAGATGACCTCCTGCTGTATTTCAATTACACCACTGGCTTCCGCCCGGGCAACGTCAACAACAACCTCGAGTTCTATGTCTCCACCATCTTTGAACCAGGGATCCAGAGCGCAAGGGTCAACCCGGACTTTGACGACGCCACTCGAGCAGCGGTCATTGCAGGGCTCGAGCAGAACATCGTCGACTCCCTGTCCCGCCTGTTCTTTGACGGCGACAAGCTGGACAACTACGAGATTGGATTGAAGACCACGCTATGGGGCGGTCGCGCCACCGTCCTGGCTTCGGCCTACTATCTCGATTGGAAGGACATGCTCGTCTACGTCAACGATCCTGCCTACGCTCCGGGACGCGACAGTCACAACGTCAACAGCGGTGGCGCCGAGATCACCGGGTTCGAGGTGGAGCTGAACGCTTTCCTCACCGAGCAGTTCAGCATACGGCTTGCGGCCGACATCAACGATAGCGAGGTCACTGAAGTCGGAGTGCCCTTTCAGAACGCCCAGGACGGCAACGAACTTTTGTACGCGCCTGGCGACAGCGTGGCCATCACCCTCGACTACTCAATGCCTGTCGCCAACGATTGGCTGCTGGACCTGCACCTGGATCATGCCTGGGTAGCCAAGCAGTTCGCTGACTCGCAAAACACGATCATGGTTCCGAGCTACAGGAAGGTCAACGCCCGCGTCACATTGCGCCACCCCAACCAGAAGTGGCGAATCGCGCTCTTCGGCACGAACCTCGCGAACGACGAGATTCTGCGCGGCCGCGACACCTTGGCGACGTTCTACTGGCACAACCCGCGCCAGATCGGACTGGAAGTCGGCTACCAGATGTAGGGGACGGGCTTGTCCCGTCCCGGCGCGACCTACGGGTCGCGTTGCAGTTTCGCTGACGCGAAACTGCGCGTTGACGACGAGGTTGTGCGACCCTCCGGGACGGGCGACCACAAGGGTCGCCCCTACGACCCGCGGCAGGCACTCCCGCGTG
This sequence comes from Candidatus Azotimanducaceae bacterium, assembly GCA_965206615.1. GTDB lineage: Bacteria > Pseudomonadota > Gammaproteobacteria > Pseudomonadales > Azotimanducaceae > VXNE01. Next base: position 2,523,537 of record CBDBKI010000005.1, on the reverse strand, counting down.
ATCAGTCGGCGAACCCGGCCACCTGCCGCCCCAGCGCCTCGATGGCGATGGCGTTGACCTCGCCGAGCCTCGCCACGGTGGGTCCCCCGACGCTGATATCGCCGAGTTCGGCCAGCGCCACGTGCACATCGTCGTGTCCGTCGGCCTGCATCATGTCGTCGAGCCAACGCTGGACGTTCCCGTACTTCGAGAAGTCGTAGAGGTTGGTGAACTCCGGCCGCAACTGGCCGAGGTCTCCGTAGGCGGCGAGGTCCGCGACCGTGAGGCCGTCGCCGCCGATGAACCGCGAATTCGCCAGCGGGCCGGTATCCAGCGCACCGAGCGCGTACTCCGTCGCGGCCTTCGCCCCGCCCACGATGTGCTCCGGAATCTGCAGATCCTGCCGAAATGCCGGTGCGATATAGCCGATCGAGGCTTGGCGGACGCTCTGGTGATGGAAGTGCAGGTACCAGTCGACCTGCGCCGCCGCCCGGGGATCTTCCGGGTAGAGGTCGTCCCAGCCGTGGGTGCGCGCCAGGTAGCAGAGGATCGCGTTGGACTCCCCGAGCACGAAGCCGGTTTCCGGCTCCTCGATGCACGGCATCGTGCCGCCGGGGTTCATGGCCAGGAAGCTCGGGTGTCGGGTCCCGTCTTCTTCCGGGGAGCCGGGGATCTTGGGCGCGAGACGGAACGCCTTGCGCTTGCGGACCAGTGCCCAGAGCACGGCCCGAACCGGTTGAGAGAGCGGAACTCCGTGGACGATCAACGATGCCATGTAATTTCCTTCTTGCTGTGTCTGCTTGCTGTCCGCCCGTCGGGTGAGTGCGGGCGCAATCGTCAGGACGACGACAGGGCGGCCGTCTCTCGAAGGAGGCTCGCGGCCAGGTCCCGGCTGGCGGCATCCCCGGAGGCGGTGAAGCCCCCGACCGCGCGCCGGTCGGCGAACACGACGATGTGCGAGAGCCCGTCCGGCCCCGCAAGGACCTCGGGCTGCGGACCCGGCGCGGTCACCCAGGCGTCGCCGAGCTCCCGGATCGACCCCTCGACCACGCAAGACCCGGCCACGACCGCATGGAACACTTCGGTCTCGACCGTCCCCGCCGGGCAAGCCGGGGCGCCCGCATCGCAGCGGAGCAGCGCCAGCACGGGCCCGGCCGTCGCTTCGCCGAGCAGGGAGGTCGCCAGCCGCACATCGGGGGCCGCTTCCGTCCACGCGTCCGATTCCTCGAAGCCCGTGTCCAGGTGCCCGTGCTGCGTCTTGCCGAGGGTCGTGTGAATCGCCGGCGCCCCCGGACAGGGGTCGCGCAACTCGAAGGCGAACTTGTCCGCAAACGCGCGCGCTCCCGCGTCCGCCCCGGCCTGAAACTCGTGATTCGGATCCACGAATCGAATCGGGGAGCCGCGACGGTCCGCGAACATGATGATCCCAAACCCGCCCGCCGGGCCCCAGGCCAGGTTGTCTCCCGCGTAGGGAACACCCCCGTCCTGGAACCGGAACTGGCCGGGGCCGTAGGCATACCTGCCCATGTTCGTGGTGCCCTGGATCGTGACCCGCCAGTTGTCGGATGCGTGCCCGTGGGCCGGTGCGCGCGGCATCTCCTCTGGCTCCGGGGGTCTGCTCGTGAGTTCGATCAGGGGCCCGCAATCCGGGTCGCCGATCAGCAGCGCCAGGTCCTTGCCGTTGGAGAAGTCGACCCACTCCTCGGCTTCGCGAAACGAGAGCCAGGTCGTCGTCGCCTCCTGCGTCCAGGCGCCCTCTTTACCGATTACCGTCACTTTTTGGCTCTCCCAAGCTTGGGTCTATTCAAGGCGGGCGACCACCAGGGTCGCCCCTACATTGTAAAGTCCGAGGCGTCGTGACGCTCGCGGAGTTGGTTCTCGGGCTTGCCGAAGACGCCGTTGACCATCCGGCCGCGCCGGACCGTCTCGCGCCCCCCGACCAGCTCCGCCCACCGCGCCAGGTGCTCGTAGGTGTGCGCGTCGAGGAACTCGGCCGACGCGTAGGCTTCATTGCTCACGACGGCGCCGTACCAGGGCCAGATCGCCATGTCGGCGATCGTGTACGTGTCTCCGATCATGTACTCGCGCTCGGCGAGGTTGCGGTCGAGGACGTCGAGCTGACGTTTCACTTCCATTGCGAAGCGATCGATCGCGTACTCGATCTTGACAGGCGCGTAGGCGTAGAAGTGCCCGAAGCCGCCGCCAAGGAACGGTGTGGCCGCCATCTGCCAGAAGACCCAGTTGAGGCACTCGGTGCGAGCGCGGGGCTCCGTCGGCAGGAAGGCGCCGAACTTCTCGGCGAGGTAGAGCAGCATTGCGCCCGACTCGAACACGCGGATCGGCGGGTCGGTCGAGTGGTCCATCAGGGCGGGGATCTTCGAATTCGGGTTCGCGGCCACGAAGCCGCTCGAGAACTGGGCGCCCTCCATGATGTTGATGAGCCAGGCGTCGTATTCCGCCCCCGCGTGGCCGAGTGCGAGCAACTCCTCGAGCAGATCGCGGTGGCGCTGGCGGTGGCGCGGTGACCGTGACCTTCACGCCGTTCGGCGTGCCGAGCGAATAGAGCTGGAGCGGATGCTTGCCCACCGGGAGCTCCTTCTCATGGGTGGGCCCCGCGATCGGCCGATTGATGCTCGCGAAGGCCCCTCCGCTCTCCTGCTCCCACTGCCAGACCTTCGGTGGCGTGTACTCGGGCGTGCCGCTCATTGTTCCTCCGCTGCATATCGGGGGTCGTTACCGGTCTAGTGTGCTGGGTCGCAAATAGCTTTGTCTTTGCGGTAGCGCATTTTCGTCGCTGGCGAGGCGCGTCCGACGAGCAGTGGTAGGCCCCACGGGAGGAGGCGCAACGCCGCCAGCGGCGAAAAGGCGCAGCGCAAACGTGAAGGTATTTGCGACCCAGCGCACTAGCCCGCATTTCTCACCAGGGGCCGTGATGATCGCGGAGGATTTTGGTCCTGTGCGCGTGCTCGCGACCGAAAGCATAGCGGGGACTACGGTTGAGGGAGCACGTGCGCGCACAGGGCCAAAAGACCCGCGAGGGCGCGGCCAGCGCAGTCCGTGCTCGGCACGATCATCGGCAATCGTGGTCAACCTTTTGAAACCCATAAGCAATTTGCCGCCGACAAGCGGCCTGGTGAGAAATGCGGGCTAGCCCTTGAGCGACTCGTGAGCCGCCGCGATCAAGTTGAGCGTGCGGGGGTCGTCGTTGGCTACCAGCTGCATCTTGTTCATCACGTAGCCGAAAGCGATCTCGGCCTTCGGGTCGGCGAAACCGAGCGAGCCGCCGGCGCCCCCGTGCCCGAACGCGCTCTCCCCGCCGTAAGTCCCGTCGAGCGAGAACCCGAGCCCGAAGCGTGTCTCGATCCCCATCACTTCGTCGCGCCCGTTCGCCTGCTCGGTGGACGCGCGCGCGACGGTCTCGTCGTTGAGCAGCCGCACGCCGTCGACGCCGTCGCCGATGAGAGAGGCGTACATGCGCGCCAGCGAGCGCGCGTCGGTGATGCCGTTCCCCGCGGGGATCTCGGCGGCGTGGAAGGCCCGGCTGTTCATGTCCGGGGCCGTCGTGGTCGATGGGCGGTTGAGCAGGGAATCCGGGTCTCTGGCTGTTTCGAGGAGCGTGCGCCTCCTCTCCGTCAGCGCCTGCTCGTCGACGTCGCTGTCCTGCAGGTCGATCCCGATCATCGGGACCACCCGGCTCTCCTCGCTCTCGGGAAGGCCGATCCAGAAGTCGAGGCCCAAGGGGCCGGCGACCTCGTCGGCGAAGAACGTCCCCACGCTCTTGCCGCTGATCCGCCGGACCACCTCGCCGACGAGCCAGCCGTACGTTCCGGCGTGGTAGCCGTGCGCGGTGCCCGGCTCCCACACCGGGCGCTGGGCCGCGAGCGCCTTGACGGGCGCCTCCCACGACAGCCATTCCTCCGCCGTCATGGGGTTGTCGAAGACCGGGAGCCCGACCTCGTGGGACAGCAGCCAGCGCACCGGGATGTCCTGCTTGCCGGCGGCGGCGAACTCGGGCCAGTATTCGGCCACCGGGGCGTCGAGGTCGAGTTCGCCCCGCTGGGCCAGCAGGTGGGCGCAGATCGCGGTCGCGCCTTTCGTGCTCGAGAACACCAGGACGATGCTGTCTTCGACCCACGGCCGACCGGTCTCCACGTCGGCCACTCCGCCCCAGAGGTCGACCACCTTCACGCCCCGGTGATACAGGCTGAACGCAGCCCCGACATCGCCATGTTGCTCGAAGTTGGCGGCAAAAGCGTTCCTTACCCGTTCGAAGCCGGGAGCCACTGTCCCGCCTATCTGAGCCGTGGGCGATTCATCGCTGAGTGCTGCCCGCGAAGTGCCGGCAAGCGCGCCACCGAGCGCCACCATCGAAAGCCGGCCGAAGTCACGCCGGCTGAGATTCTTCAGACGTCTTCCCGCCATGGAAATCACCCTCTCAATTTGAGTTCAGCAAACAACGACGGAATCCCCACTATCGTAAAGTGGATGGAGCCGGCCCATCAACCGCCTTGGAGCCCAGACCATCGCCGGCAACAAGACGACACTAGCCCGCATTTCTCACCAGGCCGCTTGTCGGCGGCAAAAAGCTAATGGGTTTCACGAAGTTGACCGCGATGTCGACGATCGTGCCGATTGCGGACTGCGCTGGCCGCGCCCTCGCGGGTCTTTTGGCCCTGTGCGCGCACGTGCTCCCTCAACCGTAGTGCCCGCTATGCTCTCGGTCGGCGAGCGCGACGCAAGCGTCGTGCGCACAGGACCAAAATCCTCCGCGATCATCACGGCCCCTGGTGAGAAATGCGGGCTAGCGCTTGGCGTTGTTCTGCGTCGGTATGCCGAGCGCCGGATCGAACCCACCGGCGCTGTACAGGAAGTCCTCTCGGCCCAGCAGCTGCGACATCCGCTTGCCGTAGCGCTCGATCAACGCATCGGCATGGGGGCTGTAGTCTTCGACGGGCCGCATCATCAGTCGGGTGTAGGCGACGTGGCAGACGACGCGCTCGCCGTCGGTCTGACGCGGCCAGTTCGCGTGCCAGACGTTGCCATCCCACAGCGCAACCGAGTTTGGGGGAGCCGAGATGGCAATGGCGCCCGCCTTGGCCGCGGTTTCCTCCGCGTTGGGATGCCGGCGCAGATTGCCGCTGCCGGGGATCACCAGGGTGGCGCCGCTCTCCTTGTCGTAGCCGTCGGGGGTCCAGCAGGCCGTCAACAACGTGTTGTGGGCCGGAAAGGGTGCGGGCAGCCAACTGCTGTCCGCGTGGAGGGTGATGGCGGTCGACCCCTTGGGCATGATGCTGGAAGCGATCTGGGTGATCAGGAAACCACGCCCGACGGAAAACTCGGCGATGGCCATGATGCTGGGATTCAGCGCCGCTTCGGCGAACACCGGGTCCTTCGCGAGCAGCAGGTTGTTGCCACGAACCGCCCCCTCCGGTTCGGGAGACAGCTCCCGGATCTTGTCGCGCAATCGCTGGTTGAACTCTTCCGGCGCCGCGTTCTCGACGACCGTCCAGCCCTCCATCGCGAGTTGCCGGCAGTTTTCCCTGAGTCCGAGCTCGTCGATCACCGGGGCAAGCTCGTCGGAAATGGCGTCCGGCGGCAGCGTGTCGTAGATGATCTCGGGCGTTTCGGCTGCTGCTTCGCTCATGAAGTCTCCACTTGGTTCGTGTCTTTCCGGCTATGTAGTGAGCCCGTGACGCAGCAGGGTTCCGGGGGTCTCGCCCGTGCACTCGCCGTCCTCGAAGGTGACCCCGCCGTTGACGATGATCTGGCGGTAGCCCTCGGCCTTCTGGGCCAGGCGCCAGTCGTCGGCCGGGAAGTCATGGATCCGCTCCCGGGGCAGCACGCGCAGCGCGTCGTAGTCGTAGACCAGGATGTCCGCGGGGGCGCCTTCGCGCAGGAAGCCGCGGTCGGTGAACCCGGCCGCCATCGCCGAGTAGCCCGAGAGCCGCCAGTGCGCCTGTTCCAGGTCCATCAGCCCGTGCTCCCGCACCAGCCGGCTGATGAAGTCGGTGGGATAGCAGCCGAGGGTCAGGAACTTCATGTGGGCGCCGCCGTCCGAGATCCCCGGCAGCACGAACGGCGCGTTGATGACCTCGCGCATGGCCTCCGGGTCGTTTCTCGGGAACTCCCGGAAGAACACCGTCTGCAAGTCCTCGGAAATCGCGAGGTCGAGCATGGCGTCGATCGGGTGCTTGTTCTCGCGGTCCGCCACCTCGCCCACCGTGTAGCCTTCCAGCGCGCGCCCCGCCTCCGTCCTGCCTTCCGCGATCCGCATGTCGGGGATGGCCAGGAAGAGCCCCCCGGACCCCGCCTTCGTGGCCGCCACCGGATCGACCTTCCGCAATTCCGCGTACTTGTCGAATTCGGCGCGGATGGCCTGGCGCAGCTCCGGGTCGTTCATCTTCTGCATGCGCTCGCCGACGTTGCCGAGCGTAACCGCGCGCCAGGAGGGGATCGCGTCGAACAGGTTCCACTCGTCGAGGGAGAACTGCTCGTCCATGTCGCAGGTGACCGCGTGCCCGAAGAGGCGCTTGCCTTCGGCGTTGCTTTCCTCGAGCCAGCGCAGGCGGTCCTTGTAGGAGCCGTAGGTGTTGCCGTGCTGGTCGCTTTGGAGCACCAGCGCGTTCCAGATCACCGGCCGGCCACTGACCTCGGCGATCTTCTCGAAGAGGTCGAGCTCCGATCCGATCACCTGGATGACGCCCCGCCCCTTCTCCCGGAGCACACTGGCGAACGCGAGCAGGTCGTCCGGGGCCATGACGTCCGTGATCATGGGCGTGCCGTCGTAGTCGCGTTGCACGCTGTTCTCGCCCAGGATCTGGGCGGAGAATCCGCAGGCGCCGGCATCCATCGCCTCGCTGAGGATCGCGCACATCCGCTTCTGCTCGGCGGCGGTCGCGGGGCGCCCCTTGGCGTCCTGACCCATCACGGAGGTCATGACCGGAGCGATGCCCATGTAGGCCAGCACGTTCACGCCCTTGGGCGTGCGCTCGATGCTGCCGAGAAACTCCGGGAAGGTGACCCAGTCCCAGGGCATGCCGGCGGCCATCGTGGTGGCCCGCACGGCTTCGTTGCGCTCGAGGGTGAGCATCGCGCGCTCGCGATGCTCGGGCGCTACCGGCGCGAAGCCGAAGCCGCAGTTGCCGATCACCACCGAGGTCACGCCATGCCAACCCGACATGGTGCAGTAAGGATCCCAGAATATCTGCGAGTCGAAATGCGTGTGCAGGTCTATGAAGCCCGGCGCGACGATCAGGTCCTTCGCGTTGATGACGCGCGCCGCGTCCGACCCGGACAATCCGCCTCCAATCTGCGCAATGCGGCCCCCGGCAATCGCGACGTCACCCGTGAAGCGGGGCGTGCGCTGGCCGTCGACGATGGTTCCACCTTTGAGAAGCAGATCGTACCTGGGCATGAGATCCTCCGGAGCGTGCGAGAAAACGCGATCATTGGATAGCATAGGGGGGTCCACGAGGTCAAGATTCCGGGCGCCGTCGTCATCCGCGAATCCGCCCCGCGGACGGGGCGCGTGCATCCGTGGCCAGGTTGCTCGGGCGACCCCTGCGGTCGCCCCGGGATCCCGGTGCATGCTATGCGGGAGGGGACGAGCCCCTCCCCTACAGCTGGTAACCGACTTCCAGTCCGATCTGGCGCGGGTTGTGCCAGTACAGCGTCGCCAGGAGGTCGCGGCCCCGCAGGATCTCGTCGTTCGCGAGATTCGTGACGAACAGCGCGACACGCCACTTCTGGTCGGGGCTTCGTAACGTGGCGCGGGCGTTCGTCTTCTCGTAGCTGGGAACGACGACCTGGTTCTGCGAGTCCGCGAACTGCTTGGCTACCCAGGCATGATCCAAGTGCAGATCCAGCAGCCAGTCGCCCCCGACGGGGACCGAGTAGTCGAGCGCGATGGACATGCTGTCGCCGGGCGCGTACCGCAGCTCGTTGCCGTCCTCCGCGTTCTGGAAGGGCACGCCGACTTCCGTGACCTCGCTCTCGTTGATGTCGCCCGCAAGCCGTACGCTGAACCGGTCGGTGACGAATGCGTTCAGCTCCAGCTCGAACCCGGTGATCTCGGCGCCGCCGCTGTTGACATTGTGACTGTCGCCTCCCGGGGCGATGGCGGGGTCGTTGACGTAGACGAGCATGTCCTGCCAATCGACATAGTAGGCCGAAGCGAGGACCGTGGCGCGGCCGCCCCACAGCGTGGCCTTCAATCCAAGCTCGTAGTTGTCCAGTTCATCACCGTCGAAGAACAGCCGGGACAGGGAGTCGACGATGTTCTGCTCGAGCCCTGCGATGACCGCTGCTCGAGTGGCGTCGTCAAAGGCCGGGTTGATCCTTGCGCTCTCGATCCCCGGTTCGAAGATGGTGCCGATATAGAAGTCGAGGTTGTTGTTGACGTTGCCTGGCCGGAAGCCGGTGGTGTAGTTGAAATACAGCAGGAGGTCGTCCCGGGGCAGCCAGGACAGCACGAGCTTCGGCGATACGGGGGTATCGTCGGTGCCGGTTCCGGTATTCGTGAACTCCTGCTCGAGATTGGAGACCCGCACGCCAAGCGTGATCTCCAGCGTCTCGGTGATGTCCCAACTGGCCTCGCCGAATACTGCGTACTCCTCGAGGAAGTCGGTGTGGGTGTTGGCGGGCACCATCAGCAGAGGATCGAACACAAGACCGAAAGCTTCGCGACCGGGGTGGTAACCCGCCTTTTGCTGGTTCTGGGTATGATCTTCGCTATCCTTCCAGAAGAACCCCGCCGTCCAACGGAGGGTCTTGTCCGCCGGCGACACGAGGCGAAACTCCTGCACCCAGCGCTCACTGTAAAAGCCGGCTATGTTGCTGATTGCCTGAAGGTTCATACCGTCGCCCGTGAAACTCAGACCGGCGAAGGAGAACGCTCCCGGCCATCCGGGACAGGGAATTCCGAACGCCACCAGCGCAAGGCAGGCCGGATCGTCCGGATCGGCCAGGGCTGCGCCGCCGTAGTAGTAGTCCAGGGTTCTCGCGCCCGTTTCGGAGGATTCGGAAACCGAGGGAATCTGCCGGTCGGTAAAGGACGTCAGCGAGTGCAGCGTCGCCCAGCCCAGGTCCCACTCGACATCCAGGCTGTATATGTCGACCGTATCTTCCGATTCCGGCTCGAGTCCGGGAATCCGGCCGTGCAATGCATCGTAGGCTCGGAACGTGCCCAGGCCGCCCTGGGTCTCCTGCACGCTGTGGTGCACGGTACCCGTCACCGTGAACGCGTCGCCTTCATAGCGCAGGGCCGCACGGACGCCCGTGGATTGCGCCGTGTTGAAATCCTCTTCGAACGGCTCCAGGTTCTCGATGAAGCCGGCCGTTTCGGCGCGCCAGGCGGTCAACCGGAACGCGGCGTTGTCCGACAGGGGAACGTTGATCATGCCGTCTATCCGGTTGGACATGTCGTCCGACTCCGCCATGGAGGAGAAACCGAGGTTGGCCGCGGCATCGAACGCGGTCGCGTCCGGTTTCTTGTAGAGATAGCGGATGGTGCCGCCCTGCGAACCCTCTCCGAACAGGGTGCCCTGCGGCCCCTTCAGCACTTCGACGCGTTCGATGTCGAACAGCGTGCCGCTGACCTGGTTGTCGGGACCGAGCGCCGCGGTCACCGGCGTGCCGTCCAGGTACACCCCGATCGTCGCTCCGGTGGGCGCGTAGCCGATGTGGCCGCTCTGCGACGAAATGCCGCGGATCGTGTAGCGGGCCTGACCGTTCAGGGCGCCCTGCATGCTCAACCCGGGGATCATCGTGTAGAGGTCTTCCATGCTCTGGGCGCCGAGGTCTTCCACGAGCGCGTCCGAGACGGCGCTGATCGCCTGGGGCGTCTTCATCAGCTCGGTCTCGCGATAGGTCGCGGTGACGATGATCTCTTCGACGAGGCCTCTGTCGTCGGCGCCTGTCTCTTCGGCGCCCGCCGGCGAACCGACGGCGGCCGCGAAGACGGCGGAGGCTCCCAGGGCAGCGGCGAGGGGGTGGTGCGCGAGCATGAAACGGGCCATGTCCTCTCTCCCGAGAACTACGTCGAATGTAGGCTGCACGCACGAACCCATGGTGTCAATCCCGAGTTGCGGGGATCTTCAGGCCGCACAGGAACGCGATCGCAAGCAGGGGCGCGGCGATCAGCACCTGCAACGCCAGCTCATAGCTTCCGTGGGTGTCGTACAGGTAGCCCGCCAAAGGCGCGGCCGGGGCGTAGAAGAGGAGAGAAAGCGGGGTGCACAGGCCCATGATGCGCGTCAGGGACTCCACGCCGAACATCCGACCGACCGCCAGGGCCACGAGCGGCATCAGTCCGCCAAAGCCCAAGCCTAGTGTGCCGGCGGCAAGTGAGAGCCCGAGCTGGCCCTCGAGTTCGGCAAACAGCAGCATGGCTACGAACTGGCAGAGCATGGAAGCGATCAGCAGGCGCTTGATGGAAAGGTAATCGGCGAGCGTTCCAAACAGGGGCCCGCCGAGCGCCCCCATCAGCGTCATCACCGAGAACACCAGCGCGGCCCGCTCGCCGCTGAGTCCGGTGTCGGTCGCGTAAGGGATCAGGTGCACCAGCATCGCGACTACCGCGAAATTGGCCGTCCCGATCGCGCCGACCAGCAGCCAGACCTCGGGCGTCCGCACTGCTCGCCGGATCGTCCAGGGCTCGCTTGATCCTGCCTCCGGGGTGCGCGGGATGTTCGGGTCGCCGTCGGGAAGCTGGCCGCAGTCCTCCGGACGGTCCAGCACGAAGCACCAGATCACGGGCAGCAGAATGACCGTGGCTACGGCAGCCGCGAGCAGCAAGCTCGCGCTCCAGCCAACCTCGTCGACGAGCAGGGACAGCAACACGGGGATCACGGCGCCCGAGAGGGTCGGCCCGAGCGTGGCGAGTCCGAGTGCCCGACCGCGCATTCGGGTGAACCAGTTGGAGACCAGGGCGATGCACGGCAGAAACAGGGCTGCGGTACTGGCCACGCCGGCCAGGACTCCCAGACCCAGGTATATCGGCCAGAGCGACTGCGCGAAGGCCGCCATGGCCAAACCGAGCCCCATGGCGACCGCACCTGTCAGCATGATCCCTCGAATGGAACGCCTCGCGAGCAGCGAGCCGACCCACGGACTCAGCAGCGCGTTGACGGTGAGCTTCAGCGTGATTACCGCACCGAGTTCCGCCCGCCCCACGTTCAGGCTCTCGGCTATCGGTTTGACCAGGACGCCGAGGGCGTTGACCGTGCCTCCCGCCACGAGGAAACCGACCACGAACGTGGCAGCGACGATCCACCAGCCGTAGAAGGCGCCGCCCCCGACGGGCGGTTGCGGGCGGCCCTTCGTGGCGGGCGCGTTCATGCCGGGGCGTCTAGAATCCTTGAGCAGCGTTGAAGTTTACGGTCAGGTTGCATTTGCCCGCAGCCTCTCGAAGTTGCGCAGCAACTTGATCGCGTCGCCGCCAGGCGACGCGCCTAGTCGTCGGACCCGAACTGGAGCCCTCCGGACTGGAACTCGCGGCTCTTTGCGTCCTCGGTCTCCCTTTCGATGTCGCTCACCTCGTCCGGGCTGTAGCCATACTCGAGCAGGATCGCTTCGGTGTGCATGCCGAGCTCGCAGGGGAGCGGCTTGACTTCGGCGGGCGTCTCGCTGAGCTCGATCGTGTTGCCGACGACCTTGGTGTTGCCCATTTCGGGCAGCTCGATCTCGCTGATGTACCCGTTCTCGAGCGCCTGCGGATCGTCCAGGACGTCCGCGTAGTCGAAGACGCGCTGGAACATCAGGTACGGATCGGCGAAGAACGTTTCCCATTCCGCGGCGGTCCGGCTCGCGAAGACCTCGGCCACCCGCGACCGGAGTTCGTCCGGGGGGTCCTCCGCAAGCCGCTTGTACGCGCTGTCCCACCGCGTCTCGCCGGCGAGTTCGGGCTTTCCGGCGACGTCGCTGAACGCGGCCCAGAGCTCCGGGGAGAGGGTATCGAGGAAGGCAACCGCGCGCCCGTCCGCCGTACGGAACACCCCGGAGCTGCCGCCCGGCGCAAGCGGGTGAATCCCGTCCGAACTCCCGTGAACATGCCCGGTCATGCTCGCATGCGTCAGTTCGAACCCCTGGTGCCAGAGCTGCGCGCCGTAACTCGAGGTACTCACGCGCTGCCCGACGCCGTGGCGTTCACGTGCCACCAACGCGGTCAGGATCCCGACGATCAGTTGCGCGGCGCCCGTGGTATCGGCCAGCGCGGCGCCCGCGAGCACCTGCGGGCGGTCCGGGCTTCCCGTCACGCTCACCAGTCCACCGCGGGCCTGCGCCATGGGATCCAGCATGGCGCGGTTGGCGACCGGTCCCTTCGCCCCGAAACCGCTGGCGATGGCGTAGATCAGGCGCGGATTCAGGCGTCGCAGGTCCTCGTAACCGAGCCCCAGTCGGTCCAGGGCCTTTTCCCGGTAGTTCGTCACGAACACGTCGGCCTGCCCGATCAGCCGGCGCAGGACCTCGCGGCCGCGCTCGCCTTTCGCGTCGAGCGTCATCAATCGCTTGCCACGATTGCTGGCCACGAATTGCGGAGCCGGAACGGCCTTGGGAAGGGACTTGCCGTGCCCGAAGTGATGCCGGTTCTCCTCTCCGACCGGGGTCTCGATCTTGATCACCTCGGCGCCGTGTTCGGCAAGGTACATTGCCGCGAGCGGTCCCTGGATCGCGATCCCGAATTCGACCACCCTGATTCCGCTGCACGCTGATTCCATTCCGGCACCTCCCCCTCGCTCGAGTCCTGCGTTACGTTGCGTCGCGCCGTCCTGGTCCATTATGCCCATACCGCGCCGGTCGGACGCAGCCAACCCGCGCGCCGGGCGCGCCGTCGGGGCAGGCCGCTATGCGTCCGCGATCCCGCTCTCAGGCGGGAGGTACGTCACGCGCATCCCCACCTCGAGGCAGCGCCCGGCGGACGGATCGTCGACGGCGACTTCGAACGTGAAGTAGGGGAAGCGCCGCCCGCGTCCCTTGGCGCCGATCGTTCCCGTGTTCGTGTACGTGCTGCCCTGGAGGACGGGGCGGTAACTGCGCAGGGATACGCCGGAAACGACCATCCTGCCGGACGCGCCCTCACCGAGCATCTCGTCCAGAGGCGCCCCGAAATCGTTGATGATCCGATACAGCGCCATGGTAGGAGGGACGACCGGCGGACCCCACGGGGACGCCGTGCCGTACAGCGGATCCTGACCGCAGGCGTCGAGGAACGCCGCGATGAGGTCGGAATCGGGACAGAGTTCGCTCCGGGTGACGACCGTCCCGGCCGGCAGCTCGGGAAGTACGCCCGGGTCGTTCTCCTGCGCCGGCGCCGCAGCCGCGCCGGGCCCCGCACGGCCCTCCGCACAGCGTTTCAGGTCCCGGTCCTCCAGTTGCATCGCCAGGAATCCGTCGTCCTGCCTGGCGGCGGTCACGCGAACCTCGTCGCCGCCGTAGACCGGCGCACGGTCCCTGTAGTCGAGCCAGCCACCTTCGTAAAAGGACGCGCCGTACGCGGCGTGCAGCGCGGGCATGAACGCGTGGAGAACCACGTCGGTGCCCACGATCGCGCGTGCGTAACCCAGCTCTTTTCCGGTATCCGAGTCGTGGACGGTCACGAACGACTCCCCCGCGCCCAGCCCGGCGAGCCGGCGCGCGAGCTCCGGAGCGTCTTCGGCGAGATTGCGCAGACGCTGCCAGCTTCCCTGGTAGCGTTTTGCCGCCCCTGCCCTGTTCGCGGTTTCTGCCACAGGCGTTCTCCGTTGCTTTGGATTGCCGAAAGCACGCCGCGGTGACGGGCGTGCCAGCGCATTACCTGATCATGCTAACGTGCCCGGCATGGAAGACATCCACGGAACCATAGCACGCGGCTTCGAGCGGCTGCGCGACGCTTTCGCCCGGAACTTCGAGGAACGCGGCGAAGTGGGGGCCGCCTTCAGCCTCTATCACCGGGGCGAAATGGTGGTCGACCTCTGGGGCGGCGTCGCGGACCCGACCACCGGGCAGGCCTGGGCGGAGAGCACCCTCCAGAGTGTCGCTTCGACGACGAAGGGCGCGACCACGATCTGCGCGCTCCTGCTCGCCGAGCGCGGCGAACTCGACATCGACGCCCCCGTGGCCCGGTACTGGCCGGAGTTCGCCGCCGCCGGCAAGCAGGACGTTCCCGTGCGCTGGCTGCTGACGCACCAGGTCGGACTGCCGCTCTTCGACAACCCGCTTACGGTCGAGGAGGCCCTGGCCTGGGATCCGGCCATCGAGGCGCTCGCCGCGCAGCGCCCGGTGTGGGAGCCCGGGACGGCGCATGGCTACCACGCCATTACCTACGGCTGGCTCGTCGGCGAGGTCGTCCGACTCATCACGGGGCAGAGCCTCGGAACGTTCTTCGCCGAGAACGTCGCCGGGCCGCTCGGCCTCGACTTCTGGATCGGCCTGCCCGCGAGCGAACACGGCCGCGTGGCGCCGATGCTCGGGGACGAAGTCGAGGACGTCGACGTCGACAGCCTGCCGGAGTCGATGCGCGAGGTGATGGCGCAGTTCGAGGATCCGGACTCCCTGCAGTCCCGGGCGTCGAATATCACCACGACGCCGCTGCCCATCGACACCCCGGAGTTCTACGCCGCCGAGTTCCCCGCGGCCAACGGCATCACCGATGCGCGTTCGCTGGCGCGCATGTACGCCTCGGTCATCGGCCAGGGCGTCGACGGCACCCGGCTCCTGAACGACGAGACCATTCGCCGCGCGACCACCGAGCAGTGCGTGGGTTCAGACCGGGTGATCCTCGCGACCACGCGCTTCGGGCTCGGCTTCATGCTCCAGTCAGGGCCCGTCGACCTCGGCAACGAAGGCGCGTTCGGACACGGCGGGGCCGGCGGCTCCCTCGGCTTCGCCGACCCGAAGGCGGACATCGGCTTCGGCTACGTGATGAACAAGATGCAGCCGTTCCTGGAGGATCCCCGCCCGGCCGCCCTGATCGCCGCAGTGCACGAGTCGCTCGAGTAGGGCGACCCTCGTGGTCGCCCGCGCGGGGGTCGTGCATGAATTCGAAAACGGGACGCCACAAGGGCGTCCCCTTGCATGGAACATAACGTAACCCGTTGATTTACAAAGACCTGTATTTTGCCGGTTTTCGGCGTAGATCGGGCGGGCGTAACCCCGACTGTTCCTTGCGCGACAGCGCGGTGGGCCCCACCGTGGACCGCTACAGGCGCCCGTGTTGGGGGCATGAAGCGCCCCCGTCACCCCGGATGCGTCTGTAAACCGCCATCCACGCGGATGAGTTGACCGGTGATGTACCGGGACGCCGGCGTGCACAGGAAGCCGACGACGTCCGCCAGTTCTTCCGGCCGCCCGTAGCGTTCCAGCGTGCCGTCCTCCACGAGCCACGACTCCTGCAGGGTGTCCGCGGCGATGCGCAGAAATCGCTCGGTCGTGAAGCCGCCCGGCACGGCGCAGTTGACGTTGATGTTGTACGGGCGAAGCTGTTTCGCCAGGCATCGGGTGTAGTGGTGCAACGCGGCTTTTGCCATCGCATAGGTCGCCTGCTTCCACGCAGCCCCGCTGAACCCCGCGATGCTGCCGACCGTCACGATCCTGCCCGACTTGCGGTCCATCATTTCCTTCGCGACCTCCCGGCAGCACAGGATGGCGCTCATCAGGTTGCGGTCCATCACGCGCTGCAGGTCGTCGAGGGAGATGTTCAGGCAGTCGTCGGTCTCGGGCATGCCGGCGCGCCCGACGCCCGTACCGCCCGTCCCGATATTGCCCCCGGCGCAGCACACGAGGACGTCGATCCGTCCCCATCGCCCACGAATCTCATCGGCGACGCGGCGGACCTCGGATTCCTCCGTGATGTCTCCCCAGGTGGGCATTGCCTCGCCCTCGCCGCCCGCGGCGACGTCGGCGGCGACCTGCTGCATGGACTCGCCTTCGCCGAACGTCCTCGGGCTGTCCGGGCGGGTTCCGTGAACGGCGACTCTTGCGCCGAGCCGGCACAGTTCCTGCGCCATGGCCCGACCCAGCCCCCGTGACGAGCCGGTAACCCAGGCAACCTGCCCCGCCAGCGGTCGTTCCTGTTCCATGGTCATGTCCTCCATCGTCGATCTGCCGCGTGGTCAGGCGGCGGGGCCGTAGCGGCCGATGCTATGCTCCAATGGCAGCGTATCCACGTTTGTGCCAAGGAGGCATCCCATCGCCCGCACGTCGGAATTCAGCAGCCGCTACCTGTGGTACGCACTGAGTCTCCTGCTTGTTGCGAACCTGTTCAACTACATGGACCGGATGGTCATCTCGGTCGTGCTCCCGCTGATCAAGGCCGACCTGGACCTGTCCGATACGCAGCTCGGTGTCCTTACCGGCATCGCCTTCGCGGTGTTCTATGCCACCTTCGGCATTCCGATCGCGCGCTGGGCGGATCGGGGAACGCGCCGCACCATCGTGTCCCTGGCCATAGCCGTCTGGTCCGCCATGACCGTGATGTGTGGCATGGCCCAGAATTTCACCCACCTGGTGCTGGCGCGGTTCGGCGTGGGCGCCGGCGAGGCCGGCTGCGTTCCGCCGTCCCACTCGTTGATCTCCGACTATTTCCCGAAAGAGCGGCGCGCCACCGCACTGGGCATTCACACCTCCGGCGCTACGCTCGGCATCGTGTGCGGGCTCGTGTTGGGCGGCTATATCGCCGAGACCTGGGGCTGGCGCTGGGCATTCCTGATGCTCGGTGCGCCCGGTCTGCTGCTCGCGATCCTGACCCGGCTGACGCTGCGCGAGCCCACCCGGGGCGCTCAGGACGAGACGGCCCTGGCCGCGCCCCAGCCGCCGCTCCGCGAGGTGATTCGCTACTTCGCCAGGCGCTCGTCCTATGTGCACCTCGTGATCGTGTTCGCCATGGGCTCGTTCGCGGCGTTCGGCATCCAGATGTGGCTGCCGAGCTTCTATGTCCGAAGTTTCGGCATGTCCACCGCGGAGGTGGGCTTCTACTTCGGCATCGCATTCGGCCTCGGCTCGGCCATCGGTACGCTCGGAGGGGGCTACGTCGCCGACTGGATGGGCAAGGGGGACATGCGCAAGCCCCTGCTCATACTCGGTGTGGGCGCCTCTGCGCTGACGCTGCCGCTGAGCCTGGGCGTCCTGCTCGCGCCGTGGGCGGCGCTGGCCCTGTCGTTCAACCTGGTCTCGAGCACCATCGGCGGCCTGGCCAACGGGCCGCTGTTCGCAGCGATTCAGTCGGTCGTGGGCAACCGCATGCGGGCCATCGCGGTGGCGATCCTGATGTTCTCCTCCAGCATGGTCGGCGTCGGACTCGGGCCGCTGTTTGCCGGCATGCTGAGCGACATGCTGGCGCCGCGCTTCGGGGACGATTCGCTGCGCTATTCGCTGATCATCCTGAGTTGCCTGGGCGTGTATCCGATCGTGCACCTGTGGCTGGCCGTCCGCGCCCTGCCACGCGATGTCGAGACCACGGCCAGGGAGGCCCAACAGGCAGGGGCGAGCCTCGCGGCCGCCCGCGCTGACGTCGAACCAACCTGGGCCCGGGACGCCACCGGGGCGTCCCCTACCGACGATCCGACCAAGTGATCGTCGTCAAGCCGCGTGTCAGGAGGGTAGCGGGTGTTCTACGAGCTTAACCAGTACAGGATCCTGCCCGGCAAGATGGATGCGTGGGTGCGGATGATGGACGATGAGTTCATTCCGTTTGCCGTGAAGCAGGGCCTGAACAGCATTGGCAGCTTCCGCAGCGCGGAGGACGAGACCGTCTACATCTGGATCCGGCGCTTCGAGTCAGACGCCGAGCGCGAGCGCATACACGCCGCGGTGTACCAGAGCGACTACTACAGGAACGAAATCGAGGGCCGGGTTCCCGATCTGGTCGCAAGCGGGGGACTTGCCAAGCAGCGCATCGTGCCGACGCCTCGGTCCCTCATGCAATAGTCGCCAGGGACATGAGCGATCGGGGTAGCGTTACGGATCCGGCCGCTCGACGATGATGCGCGCCCCGCAGACAGTGATGGATTGCCGCTCGTTGCGGCGGAGCACCCTTCAGCCGCAGCCGAGACCGGGCTCTTCAAGGGGCAGCACGAGCCCGTCCCGCATCGGGGGCAGCGGCGCCGGGAAGGAAAACGCTACGCCAGGCGGGACCCACGGGATCTCCAGCCACCTGGATGCGGGGGACGTGAACGCCCACTGCACCGACGCGTACAGCGCGGGGCCGAGGCGGAAGTTGTGCGGACAGAGCGCAACGTTGTACAGCTCGGCCAGCGTGCTGACGCGGCGCGCGGCGGTCAGGCCGCCGATCTTCGTGATCTCGGGCTGAACGTAGGCAATCGCACCGGTCGCGAGCAGCCGGTCGAAGTCCGCCAGGGCATACTCGTTCTCGCCGGCGGCCAGGTCGCACTCGATGGAGGCGCTCACGCGGGCGAGCGCGGCATGGTCCCGCATGGGCCGCACGGGCTCCTCGAACCAGGTGACCCCCAGCTCGCTCAGCCGCGTGCCCACAGCGACCGCTTCCAACGGATCGAAATGGCCGTTGACGTCGACCATGATCTTCAAGGCGTCTCCGAACTGCTCGCGCAACACGGCGACCATGTCCGGGTCGATCTCGTGCAGCTTCACGGCGGTGAATCCCGCCTCCAGGGCCCGCGTCGTCTCGGCCACCAGCCGCTCGGGATTCCCATAGCGCGGGAAGCTCGCGTACGCGGGGATGCCGTCGCTCACCGGGCCGCCCAGCAGCGCCGCCACGCTGGCCCCCAAGCGCTTGCCCTTGAGGTCCCACAACGCCAGGTCCACGCCAGACAGGCCCATGGGGAAGATGCCCTGGTCCGCGTACCGGTAGCCCCAGTCCCACAGTTCGAACCAGAGACGTTCGATGGCGTCAGGATCGCGGCCGGCGAGCCTCGGCGCGAGCATGTCATTGATGACGGCGATGATTGGCGATGCCGTCAGGCTCGGCCGCTCCCGATCGAAGATGCCCCACCAGGCCTCCCCCACGCCCTCGAGGCCATCGGAATCGCGTACGCGGGTGATGACGTTGACCAGGGATCGGTCGTGCAGGAGCTCGGCAGTGACACTCTCGATTCGCGGCATGGCAACTTCGCGGTTGGCGATGGCTGGTATCGGGATTTGGCGGAGCGGACGGGACTCGAACCCGCGACCCCTGGCGTGACAGGCCAGTATTCTAAACCAACTGAACTACCGCTCCGTGATGACTGGTGGGTGTTGCAGGGTTTGAACCTGCGACCTACGGCTTGTAAGGCCGTCGCTCTCCCGACTGAGCTAAACACCCCGCGCCAGCGGAACGCGTATCTTACGGGCGGGGCCCCGCTTGTCAATTGGCCGCACGGCCGGAGCTGTCCGGCCCAGGCATCCGCTCGCCTGCCAGCGCTCACGGGATCGAACCGACCGTTGCGGCACCTCGCGAAGCGTGATATATATCTTTGCGCCATATCATATCCGTTGCGAGGCGCCATGAAAGGGACTGCCAAGGTATTCATGACCGGCCGATCGCAGGCTGTGCGGTTGCCCAAGGAGTTTCGGTTCGCATGCGATGAAGTGCGGATCAGAAGGGAGGGCAGTGCCGTCATCCTGGAGCCGTTGCCGCTGGACTGGTCCTGGCTCGATGCCATCGCCGGAGACCTCGACGACGACTTCGTGCAGGCCGCATTGGAGCCGGTCGAGGACCAGTCGCGGCCGGAGCTGGATCGTCTCGGGTGAGATTCCTCCTCGACACGAATGCCATCATCCACCTCCTGCAGGGGCATCGCCGCATCAGAGAGCGTCTCGACCTCTGGCTCCCGGGCGACATTGGCGTCTCTTCGATCGTGCATCACGAACTGTGCTTCGGCGCATACAAGAGCCGGCACACGAGCGACAATCTGGAGAAGGTCAGGTCCCTGCAATTCGAGACCGTTCCGTTCTCCAGCACCGACGCGGACCGATCGGGGGAGATTCGCGCGCTCCTGCAATCCCGCGGCACTCCGATCAGCCCCTACGATGTCCTGATTGCCGGCCAGGCGGTGGCACGCGCTCTCACGCTGGTCACACACAACCTGCGCGAGTTCGGGCGGGTTCCAGGGCTCGCCCTGGAGGATTGGCTGGAGTAACGCGGGAACCCCGCGGCGCACGTCTTGCGCGTGCCCCGACAAGAGCCTCGCTACGCCAGCGGGACTGGCTCGAACTGCTCCTCGGTCAGCCCCATGACGGATTCCGCGCCGGCCTGCATCGCGTCCAGGCAGGCCCCGGCCCGGGGCAGGACCGATTCGTTGTAGAACCGCGCCGTCACGAGCTTGGCCTCGAAGAACGATGTCTCGGAATCCCCGGCCGCGAGGCGCTCGGCGGCCACGAGCGCGGCGCGCGTCGACTGGTGCGCACCGCAGACGGTGCCGCACAGCATGAGGAACGGATAGGCCACCGCGCCGGGAACGGTGAAGTCGTTGCCGGCGTGCTCGAGCAGCCAGCCGAGCCCGCTCTGCAGGCGCTCCACCCCCGACCGGAACGCCGGCAGCTGGTCAGGCAGGCGTTGCGCCACCTCGCCTTGCGTCTCGCGCATCTCGCCGATCAGTGCGCGCAGCGCGGTCCCGCCGTCCCGCAACACCTTGCGCCCGACCAGGTCCATGGCCTGGATGCCGGTGGTGCCCTCGTAGATCGTGGTGATGCGCACGTCGCGGTAGTGCTGCGCGGCGCCGGTCTCCTCGACGAAACCCATGCCGCCGAAGACCTGCACGCCGAGGGAGGCGATCTGCTGCCCCGTTTCCGTGATCCAGGCCTTGATGATGGGGGTCATCAGGTCCGCGCGCGCCTGGTGCCACTGCCGCTGTTCCCCGGTGGCGGCGGTCGCGCGATCGAGGTGCGAGGCACCGACATAGGCCACCGCCCGCATGGCCTCGATCTGCGCCTTCATCTCCATCAGCATGCGGCGCACATCCGGGTGGTGGATGATCGTCACCGGATCCGGGCTGCCCGCCACGTTGCCCTGCACGCGCTCCCGGGCGTACTCGAGGGCATGCTGATAGGCGCGCTCCGCGACGGAGAGCCCCTGCAGGCCGACGCTGATGCGCGCGTGGTTCATCATCGTGAACATGCAGGCAAGGCCCTGGTTGGGCTCGCCGACGAGGTAGCCCGTGGCGTTGTCATACTGCATCACGCAGGTCGGGCTGCCGTGGATGCCGAGCTTCTCTTCGAGCGAAAGCACCTGCACGCCGTTGCGCTCGCCGAGCGAGCCGTCGGCCTCGAGCAGCACCTTCGGCACCAGGAAGAGCGAGATGCCGCGCACGCCCGGCGGCGCGTCGGGCAGCCGCGCGAGCACCAGGTGCACGATGTTCTCGGCCATGTCGTGGTCGCCGTAGGTGATGAAGATCTTCTGCCCGCTGACGCGCCAGGCGTCGCCCTCGGGTACGGCGGTGCTGCGTATGAGTGCGAGATCGGATCCGGCCTGGGGTTCCGTCAGGTTCATCGTGCCGGTCCAGATGCCGGCGATCAGGTTCGGCAGCCATGTCTCCTTCAGGGCGCGGCTCGCGTGCTCTTCGATGGCGTGGA
Organism: Candidatus Azotimanducaceae bacterium; assembly: GCA_965206615.1. Classification (GTDB taxonomy): domain Bacteria; phylum Pseudomonadota; class Gammaproteobacteria; order Pseudomonadales; family Azotimanducaceae; genus VXNE01. Next base: position 2,502,057 of record CBDBKI010000005.1, on the reverse strand, counting down.
TCGCGCCGCCCGCGAGCAGCGGACAGTTCGACCAGGCGAGGTTCGCCGACTGCCACAGTTCCGAGATGGCGATCGAGAGCAGCGCCGGCAACCCCTGTCCGCCGTATTCCGGATCGGCGTCGAGGCTCGTCCAGCCGCCGTCGCGAAACTGCCCGAACGCCTCCTTGAAGGCCGTGGGTACACGCACTCCGCCCGCCTCGATGCGCGCGCCCTCGCGGTCGCCGGCCGCGTTCGTCGGGGCGATCACTTCCTCCGCCAACGTCGCCGCCTCCTTGAGCGCCGCCCGGGCAAGCTCGGGAGTGGCCTCCTCCCAACCCGGCAGGGCGTTGATCTCCCCCCAGCGCGCGAGTTCCTCGAGAACAAACCAGATGTCGCGGGTCGGGGCCCGGTAGCCTGTCATCGAATACTGTTCCTCTCGTTTCGGTCTTCGGCGGTCTTCGGCGGTGTTCGGCGGCGGCTTCCGCGCGTTGCTCGCGTTCAGTTCGACTCCTCGAAGAGCTCCCGCCCGATCAGCCAGCGGCGGATCTCCGACGTGCCCGCACCGATCTCGTAGAGCTTCGCGTCGCGCAGCAGGCGGCCGGTGGGGTAGTCGTCGATGTACCCGTTCCCACCGAGCAGTTGGATGGCGTCGAGCGCGAGGGCGGTGGCGGTCTCCGCGCAGTACAGGATCGCGCCCGCCGCGTCCTTGCGCGTCGTTTCGCCGCGGTCGCAGGCGGCGGCCACGGCATACAGGTAGGCGCGGCACGCGTTGGTGCGGGTGTACATATCCGCAAGCTTGCCCTGCACGAGCTGGAAGCGCCCGATCGGCTCGTCGAATTGTACCCGGTCGTGCACATAGGGAACGACCGCGTCCAGACACGCCTGCATGATGCCGACCGGGCCGGCGGCGAGCACTACCCGCTCGAAATCGAGGCCGCTCATCAGCACGCCCACGCCGCGGTTTTCCGCGCCGAGGACGTTGGCCACCGGCACCTCGGCGTCCTGGAAGACCAGTTCGCAGGTGCCGGAACCGCGCATGCCGAGCTTGTCTAGCTTCGGGGAGCGGGAGAACCCGGGCACGTCACGCTCCACGATGAACGCCGTGATGCCCTGCGGGCCGGCGTCTGGCTCCGTCTTCGCATAGATCACGTACGTGTCCGCATCGGGACCGTTGGTGATCCACATCTTCGCGCCGTTCAGGACGTAGACGTCACCCTCCCGGCGTGCGGCGAGGCGCATCGAGACCACGTCGGAACCCGCGCCGGATTCGCTCATCGCGAGCGCCCCGACGTGCTCGCCACTGACGAGCTTCGGCAGGTAGCGTGCCTGCTGCTCCGGCGTGCCGTGGCGATTGATCTGGTTGACGCAGAGGTTGGAGTGCGCGCCGTAGGACAGCCCCACCGAGGCCGACGCCCGGGAGATCTCCTCCATGGCGATGCAATGGGCGAGATAGCCCATGTCCGCGCCGCCCCATTGCGTGCCGGCCGTGATGCCGAGCAGCCCGACTTCGCCGAGACGCAGCCACAGGTCCCGCGGGAAGCCGTTGTCGGCATCGATCCGGGCCGCCAGCGGCGCGATCTCCTCGCTTGCGAAACCGTGCACGGTGTCGCGCAGGAGATCGAGGGTTTCGCCCAGTCCGAAATTCAGGGAGGAGTACACCTGGCGCACGTTCCATCGGGTGGCGCGGCAGACTACCATAAGGTCGTTTCACCTCGGGATCGCAACATGACCGCTATTGACGAAGCCCTGCTCGACGCCCTGCGCGCACTGGATACGCCCACCGTGTGCAACGCGCTGGAGGTCGTCGCGCCGAAACGCCGGGGCTACGGGTACACCGTCGACCCGCTCGTCTGCACGCGCCCGGAACTCGGCTCCATGGTCGGGCACGCGCGCACCGCGACGATCCGCGCGATGCATCCCTCCGATCTCGCCGGCGCGGAAGCGCGGGCCATGCGGGACGCCTACTACTCCTATGTCGACGACGGCCCGAAGCCCGGCATCATGGTGATCCAGGACCTCGACGGCGACTCCCGCGGCTACGGCTCCTTCTGGGGCGAGGTGAACAGCAACATCCACAGCGGCCTCGGCTGCATCGGCCTCATCACCGACGGCAGCGTGCGGGACCTGCCGGACGTGGCCGACGGGTTCCAGATGCTCGCCGACCGCGTCGGACCCTCGCACGCGTTCGTGCATCCGGTCGGCTTCGGCACGCCGGTCACGGTCGGCGGCATGCGCGTCAAGGACGGCGACCTCGTCCACGCGGACCAGCACGGCGCCGTCGTGATACCGTTCGACGTGGCATCGGAAGTCCCCGACGCGGCCGCTGCCATCGCGCGCCGTGAGGCGGTCATCATCAGCGCCGCGCAGGAAGCAGGCTTCAACATGGAACGCCTGCGCAAGGCCTGGGGAGACGCGGCGGAGGTGCACTGATGCCGGGACTGCTGCCGCCGTTCTCGCTGCGCGACCAGCACAGCGTCGACCGCGCCTTCCCACCGGTAAGCAAGTCCGTGCTGTGTTTCGCGAAGGAGGACTGCCCGACCTGCAACCTGGTCATGCCACTCGTCGAGGCACTGCACCGGGAGACGCCGCTCGAAGTGCTCGTCCCGGGTCAGACCACCGACGGCAACGCCACGCTCATCGACCGGCATGCACTGACCGCGCCGATACTCGACGACTCCGCGCTCAATGTGTCCTTCGCCTACGATGTCGAAACGGTGCCCCTGCTGATCGCCGCCGCCGAGGATGGCACCGAGTCGGACCGCGTCGTGGGATTCGACAAGGCCGAGTGGCGCGCGTTCTTCGAGCGCCACGCGCCCGGCGTCGCCATCGACTGGGACGCCCTGCCGGACTGGCGTCCCGGCTGCGGGTCTCTCACGCAGGACCCCATCATCAACGAGCGCCTGCGCGCCCAAGCGGAGAACAGCCCGCTGCGCGCGCGCCGCGTCGAGATCGCGCCGTCCGACGACGTGCACGAGTTCCTGTTCGACCAGGGCTTCACGGACGGGCTGCCCGTGGTGCCGCCGACGCCGGAGCGGGTGCTGCGGATGCTCGGCGGCACGCGCCGCGACCCGCAGTCGGTGGTCGCGACCATCCCGCCCAACATGGCGCCGGCGACGGTCGAGAAAGTCGCCGTCAACGCGGTGCTCGCGGGGTGCCTGCCGGAACACCTGCCCGTGGTGATCGCCGCGCTGGAAGCCGTGTGCACGGACGAATTCAATATCCACGGCGTGATGGCCACCACGATGGGGGCTTCGCCCGTCATGATCGTCAACGGGCCCATCCGCCACCGGCTCGGCATGAACATGCGGCTCGGGGCGCTCGGACAGGGCAATCGGGCCAACTCCGCCATCGGGCGGGCGTTGCGGCTGGCCGTGCGCAATCTTGGCGGCGCGCGGCCCGGCGGCACGGAGCGTTCGACCCTCGGCAACCCGATGAAGTACACGATGTGCTTCCCCGAGTGGGAGGAGCGCAGCGAGTGGCCGCCGCTGCACGTCGAGCGCGGCTTCGACCCGGACGACTCCGTCGTCACGCTCTTCGCCATGACGAGCGGGCCGAGCATGATCGTCGATCAGACTTCGCGCACGGCGAGCCAGCTCGCCGGCTCGTTCGGGCTGGCCATGGAAGCGGCACACCATCCCCGGGCGCATCACACGGGGGACTGCATCCTGGTGGTCTGCCCGGAGCATGTCGATACTCTCAAGCAGGAGGGTTACTCGAAGGCCGAGGTGCGCGCGCGGATCCAGGAAGTTACGGCGAAGCGTCTCGACGACCTGGCGGCCGACGCGGTCTCCGGCGCCGGCATCCCGGCGGAACGCCTGCGGGCCATGACGCCGGAACGACGGGACCGACGATCGTCGAAGTTCGCGTCGACCGACAACATCCACATCGTCGTCGCCGGTTCCGAGGCGGGCAAGTTCTCGGGCTTCTTCCACGGCTGGGTCAGCGGGCCGATCGGCTCGATCCCCGTCTCGCGCAAGATCGACCATTGAACGACTGGTAACCTGTCAACGATTCACGAGCCCGTGCCCTCCCCGGCACGGCATCCGAAGAGGAGGAAACGCGTATGACCACCATTCTCGACCCCACCGACGAACGGGTGCCGATCGCCCGCTCGGTGGCGCCGCGGCCGGAGGAGATCAGGGGCTCGGTAGCCCTGCTCGACATCTCCAAGCCGCGCGGCAACGTGTTGCTCGACCGGCTCGAGACGCGTCTCAGGGAGACGCTGCCGGGCATCGAGATCAACCGTTACGCGAAGCCGACGTTCGCGAAGCCGGCGCCGGGCGACCTGCGCCAGGACATCCGCGAGCACAACGACTTCGTCGTCGAAGCGCTGGCCGACTGAGGCTCCTGTACCACGTGCAGTTTGCATGACACGGTATGGTTCGAGATTCAGGGCGTCCCGTCGGTCTCCATCGCCTCGAGCGAGTTTCGCGACGCGGCCGCGGCCCAAGCCGAGGCCCTCGGCATGGACGACGCGCGGCGCTGCTTCGTGCGCCATCCCATCCAGGACCGGACGGATGCGGAGATGCAGGCGCTCGCCGATGAGGTGGTGACGGAAGTGATCGGTGCGTTGACGGCCTGACCGTAGGGGACGGGCGACCGCAAGGGTCGCCCCTACTCGCCGCGCAACGCCGTTACGATCGGCAGGCGCGCCGCGCGTACGGCTGGAAAGAGCCCGCCCACGACGCCGAGCGTCACCGCCCAGACGAAGCCGAGCACGAGGAGGTCCGTGGTCACCGCGAAGTCGAAGGCCACCTGCGAGAAAGAGCCGCCCGCGAGCGTCGAGACCGTCCAGCCGTTGAAGCCGATGTAGGCGACGGCGCCCCCGACCACGCCCCCGAGGACGGCGAGCGCAACCGCCTCGATCACGACCGAGACGACCACCGGCAGGCCGCTGAAACCCAGCGCGCGCAAGGTCGCGATCTCGACGGACCGGGCGGAAACGGCGGTATACATCGTATTGAGGGCCGCGAACACGGCGCCGATCGCCATGATGGCGGCCACCGCGTAGCCGAAGCCCTGGATCAGCGCGGTCAGGGACTCCGACTGCTCGGCGTAGTAGTCCTCTTCGCTGCGGAGTTCCAGATCGAGGCGCGGGTCCGCTTCCACGCGCTGGGCAACCGCATCCACCACGTCCGCCGACATCAGGCGCACGCGCATGGAACTGACCCCGGGCCGTCGGAAGGCGGACTGCGCGGTCGCGAGATCCCCCCACACCTCGGACTCGTAGGCGGAGCCGTCCGCCTCGAAGAACCCCACGATGGTCCACGCACTCTGGCGGAACTGCAGCGTCGCGCCGAGGTCGACCCCCTCGAACTCGATGGCGGCCTTGCGGCCGGCGATCATCTCGGCCTTGCCGGGATCGAACCCGCGCCCCTCGACGATGCGCACCTCGGGATGCATCCTGAACGCCGCTTCCGACACGCCCCGGATCGCGAGGTTCGCCGGCGACTGGTTGGAGCGCTTCGGTACGTCGGCGATCAGGAACAGCTCGCCGCTCGAAGCGGTCACTTCCGGCATCGAGGCGACGATGTTCATGGCGTTCGTGTCCATGAAGCTCGAGAGTTCCCCCGACGAGCCGCCGCGCAGCACGATCGCGCGGTCGGGCGCCCCGGCGCGGCTGAGCGCCGTCTCGAACCCCTTGCCCATCGCAAGGATCGCCACGAGCACGCCCACCACGCCGCCGATGCCCACCACCACGACCGACGAACTGCCGAGCCGGGCCGGCAGGTTGCGCAGGTTCAGTAGCGTGATCTCGAAGATCTGCCGCAACATGTCAGCGTGCCCGCAGTGCGTCGACGATGGACAGGCGCCGCGCCGCGAGTGCCGGTACGGACCCGACCACCAGGCCGAGCAGCAGTGCGATCCCGAGCGCGCTGGCGACGACCGTCCACGTCACCTCGATGAGGCCGAAGAATTGCCGCAGTCCCGGCTCGATCGCCGTCATCGTGACGGTACCGAGCCCCACGCCGAGCGCACCGCCGACAAGGCACAGCAGTACCGCCTCCGCGAGTACCAGGAGCGCGACGGCGCCGTCCGTGAAGCCGAACGTCTTGAGGACCGCGAGCTCGGGAATGCGTTCGCGCAGGGACTGCGCCATCGTGTTGCCGGTCAGCAGCAGGATGGTGAAGAACACCGCCGCGAGGATGCCGGTCGTCATGAGGCCGATGTCGCCCTGCTGCTTGGCGAACTCGCGCTGCGCCTCGTCCTCGGTGGCGGTGCGCGTCGGGTTCTGCGAGTTCTCGAACAGCGAATCGATGGCGCTCGCGATCTGAGGCGCCTGCTCGGGGTCCTCCACCCGCACGATGAACCAGCCGATGGTACCTTGGCCAAACGCCTTCGCCTCGTCGAAGAAATCGTAATGGAACAGGAACATGCCGCCGCCGGTCTCGTCGCGCCGGTCGCCGAAGAGGTAGGTGCCGACCAGGTCGAACTCCCACGCCCGACTGCCATCCTCCATGGGGTAGATATCGCCCTCGATGGGGATCTTGTCGCCGATCTTCCAGCCGAACCGTGCGGCCAGGCCGGCCGGAGCCACGGCCCCGGTGCGGGTGTTCTGGAACGCCTCGAGCTGCTCCGGGTCGATGACCAGCTCGGAATACAGGTCGAAGTAGGCCTTCGGGCTCACCGGAAACTTCGGGAAGAAGTTGCTGCCATCCTGGTAGACGCCACCGAACCAGTCGGCATGCGTCACCGCGTCCACGCCGGGCACGCGCTCGATCTCACGCATCTGGTTGACGAGCAGCGGATCGATGATCGAGAACTTCGGCGACACCTGCAGGCGGTTGGCACCCGCCGGCCCGAAGCCGCTCGAGTCGAACGCCACGGCCACCGAGCGCAGCATCGTGAAGAGCACGAACGCGACGAGCACGGACAGGAGCGTCAGGACCGTGCGGACCTTCCTGCGGAACAGGTTCGACCAGACGAGTCCCACGCGGCTCATGACGGCGCTCCGGTCAACTGACCCTTGTCGAGGTGCAGGACGTGGCTCGCGTGGTCCGCCGCCTTGGGATCGTGCGTCACCATGACGATGGTCTTGCCGTGCTCCCGGTTCAGGATCGCGAGCAGGTCCAGGATCTCCTCGGCAGTGTTGCGGTCGAGGTCCCCGGTCGGCTCGTCGCACACCAGCAGCATCGGGTCCGCCACGATGGCGCGGGCGATGGCAACGCGCTGCTGCTGGCCGCCGGACAGTTCCCCCGGTTTGTGGGTGGCGCGGTCGCCAAGGCCCACGATCTCGAGCGCGGTGCTGGCGTTCTTCGTGCGCTGCTTGCCGGAGAGCTTCGTCAGCAGCAGGGGCAGTTCGACGTTGCGGCGCGCGTTCAGCACCGGCAGCAGGTTGTAGAACTGGAACACGAAGCCCACGTTCTCGGAACGCCACTTGGCGAGCGCACGGCCGGACAGATCGTTCAGCGACTTGCCGCCCACGACAACCGCTCCGGAGGTAGGGTGATCGATCCCGCCGATGAGGTTCAGGAGCGTCGACTTGCCCGACCCCGACGGACCCATGAGCGCCAGGTAGTCGCCCTCGTCGATGTCGAGGTTGATGCCGGCCAGCACCTCGACGGTCTCCCGCCCCTTGGTGTAGCTCTTCTCGATGTCCTGCAGTTCGACGATCGCCATCGTGCGTGGGTCCTCCCTCTGCCCGGGTAGTGCCCGGGTACTGCTTGCGTCTGTGTGCGCACGCCCGACAGAGCGGCCTGCACATCGGCTCCCGATTGTACGTGGTTCGGGTGGTGCGCTACTGCAACACGCTCACGCGCGCGCCGTCGGTCAGGGCGTCCGCCGGCGTCTCCGGGACGGCCGCGACGACACGCTCGCCGCTCGCGAGACCCTCGACGATCACCACGCGCGACCCCTGCGCGGCGCCGACCTCGACGGCACGGCGGGCGACGCGGTCATCCTCGACAACCCATACGTGGGCGTCGGCGCCACGGTCCGCCACGGCCGTGCCGGGCACCAGTACGCCGCCGGGCGCTGACGCGGGTTGCGGCTCAGCGTCGTCCGTCAGGAACGCCACCTTGACACCCATGTCCGGCAGCACGCGCTCGTCGCGCTCGACGAAGCCGATGCGCACGCGGACCGTCGCCTTGTTGCGGTCCGCCGCCGGGATGGTGGCGATCACCGCCGCCGGCATCGGCACGTCAGGATAGGCGTTCAGGGTGATGGTGGCCGGCTGGCCGGAGTAGACCCGGTTGATGTACGCCTCGTTCACGTCCACTTCGACTTCGAGGGAGTCCATGTCGACGATGGTGCAGATGCCGGTGCGCGTGAAGCCCCCGCCGGCGGAGATGGGCGAGATCATCTCGCCGGGCTGCGCCGCCTTGGCGATCACGACCCCGCCGAACGGGGCCCGAATCTGCATGTCCTCCACCATCTGGCGCTGCACGGCCATGGCGCTGTCGGCAACGTGCAACTCCTGGTTCGAGCGGGCCAGACGCGCGTGGAGCCCCTCGACGGACAGCGTGTCGCGGTCCAGGTCCGCCTGACTCGCGAGTTGCCGTTCGGCGAGACCCCGGGTGCGCGCCAGGTCCAGTTCCGCCTGCTTGAGCTGCACCCGCATCTCGTCGAGGCCGGCGCGCGCGGCGCCGCGTTGAGATTGCGAAAGTTGGAGCTGGGCGCGCAAGATACTGTCGTCGAGGCGTGCGAGGAGCTGCCCTTCTTCGACCGCCATGCCCTCCTCCACCAGCACTTCGAGCACCTTGCCGGTCACCTTGGCGCTGACAGTGGCCTGGCGCCGCGCGACCACGTAGCCGGTCGCGTCCAGCACGCTGTCGCCGGGCGGCGCGGCGGCCGTCGCGCGGGCGACCGCGGTGCGCACCGGCGTCATCGCCGCCTCGGTGGGGAAGTCGACATAGAGCGCAACGAACCCCAGCCCCGCGACGACCGCGATGGCCACGAACCACTTGACGGGCTTGCCGGTCGAGGAACTCTCCTCGGTCCGATCGATACGCAGTTCGGACAGGAGGGCCTTCTTGTCCATCGGCGCAGTGTACCAGCGTCCGCCGCCGGTCCATGCAACGCTGCATCGCGTCTGTGGCCGTGCAGCGCCCCGGCCCGGGCGGCAGGGAGCTGCGGTTAGAATGCCGTCTCCGCCCCCTCGGAGTGCGCCCGTTGCCCGAACGAACGGCCCGCATCGTGCACGACATCGCCGACGTCCCGGCTACGGCCTGGAACCGGTGCGCGAACCCCGGATCCGTCGGCGGCGGCGAGTACAACCCGTTCCTGGACCACCGGTTTCTGCTGGCCCTCGAAGCCAGTGGCAGCGTCTCGACGCAGACCGGCTGGCAGCCCTTCCACCTCGTGCTGTGCGAGGAAGGCGCCACCGCGCGCGGCGGAGCGTCCGATAATGCCGCAACCCTCAACAACCGGGCACTCCCGGAGGGATCGCAGGTACTCGGCGTCGTGCCGATGTACCTGAAATCCCACTCGCAGGGAGAGTACGTCTTCGACTCCGGCTGGGCTCACGCCTGGTACCGGGCCGGCGGCGAGTACTACCCGAAGCTGCAGTCGAGCGTGCCGTTCACCCCGGCCACCGGACGACGGCTGCTCGCGCCGGATACGCCGGAGCGGGCCGATATCGAGGATCAGCTTCTCATGGCGAGCGTGCAGGCCGCCCACCAGATCGAGGTGAGTTCGCTGCACTTCACCTTCATGCCCGAGACGCAGTGGGACCGGGCCGGGAAGCTAGGGATGCTCCAGCGCATGGACACGCAGTTCCACTGGGAGAACGCCGACTACGGGAGCTTCGACGACTTCCTCGGTGCACTGGCTTCAAAGAAGCGCAAGAACATCCGCCGCGAGCGGCGCGACGCGGCCACGAACGGCATCGAGATCGAGTGGCTGACGGGCAGCGACCTGACGGAAGGACACTGGGATGCGTTCTACGAGTTCTACGTCGACACCGGCCACCGCAAGTGGGGTACGCCCTACCTGAACCGGCGCTTTTTCAGTCTGCTGAGCGAGGCGATGCCCGGCGAGACGCTGCTCATCATGGCAAAACGCCGCGGCCGCTACATCGCCGGCGCCCTCAACTTCATCGGCTCGCACGCGCTCTTCGGGCGCAACTGGGGGTGCATCGAGGACCACCGCTTCCTGCACTTCGAGCTGTGCTACTACCAGGCCATCGACTTCGCGATCGACCGGGGCCTGGCGCGGGTCGAAGCCGGTGCGCAGGGGCCCCACAAGATCGCGCGCGGCTACCTGCCGCGGGCGACGTACTCGGCTCACTGGGTGCGCGACGCGGGCTTTCGGGACGCCGTGCGGCGGTTCGTCGCCGAAGAACGGCGCCACGTGGAAAGGGACATCGAATGGATCGGGGAGCACGCCCCGTTTCGCAAGGACATCGACCTGTCGCGCTACCGGGAGACGGTGCGGGTCGATCGGGCGTGAAGCCGCCGGCCCGGAAAAGCGTTCCGAATAGGTGTGCATTTTGGCCCTTCCGAAGTGCACCACTTGACGGATGCATGCCGTTTCAAGGGGGCGCCCCGAGACCCCACCAGATCCCGTCCATCTCCCCGAGTTCGGAGTCACGATCTCGTGGGCCATTTGCAGCAACCGCGCTTGCGCAAACTTGGGCATCCAAGTACACGGGACCCTCGCCGCCGGGGCGTCGCGACCTGAAGACGGACCGCTTTCATTGCAGGGCGTGCGACATGTCATTCGAGCTCAAGTCGAACCTGGCGGTCCGTGCCATTGCCCGATACTTCCCCTCGCTGAGCCTGCCATACACCGGATCCTCCAATCCGGAATGCGTCAACTATTCGTGCAACGTTTTCGAGTCGTACACCCCTGCTGGCATGTCGCCGCCAGCGCCACCGCACCGCGGCGAGGAGGCAAAGGGGAAGAGGCACGGGCCGTATCGCAATGATGGGGGAGCACCGCGTCTACTGCCGGGAGTGCTGTGCCGATGGGGGGCGGAAGGCCCCGCATGCCTTCATGCTCGGGACCTCGCTATCGGCCAAAGGCCGACACGGAGCGAAGAAGGATATCCTCGCACTGCTGAGGGGAATCGACGAGCATCGCCCTCCTCCTGACTTTCCGACCGCGAGGTCGTCGACCTTCAGTGGGTGCCAAAGGGCAGGTTAAGTCGAAGGAATTGACTAGGGCCCACTAACGGGCTAGTGTCCGTTTCGAGGCGCTGGAGCAGTCCTGCCCTCTTTCCGAGGCCCGCACGCGAGTGCGGGCTTTCGTGTATTTGGAGCTTGGATGACGTATATCGCCTATCTGGACGAGTTCGGCCACGTCGGTCCGTACGTGGCCCGAAGCGACCCCAGGCACAACGACAGCCCCGTCTTTGGACTTGCGGGATTCGTGATGCCGGCCGACAAGGTGCGCGGCTTCGGAACCTGGTTCTTCAAGCGCAAGTGCGAACTCCTGGACTTCGAGATCCAGCGGTCGGGAGAACATCCCGCAGTGTGGGAAAAGAAAGGGAGCAGCCTCTACACCGTCAGGAATGTGCAGCGGTACCCGGAACTGCGAAAAACGACCAACCGGCTGTTGAACAAGATCGCGGCGGTCGGCGGCCGGGTGTTCTACGCCGGGATCAGGAAGACGGCCGAGCCGGAGGCGCATGACGCAAACGCGCTGTATGCCAGCGTGCTCGCGGAAGCCATCAAGCGGCTCGACGACTTCTGTCGCGACGACCACCCGTCCCCCGAGCGGTTCCTGCTGGCCTTGGACGAGCATCCTTTGCGTGCGGAATTGCTCACAGCCGCCGCCCGCGACATGTACGGCACCGAGGGGCCGCGCGTCAGCTGATCGAGCCGCCGTTCCATCTCGAAAGTCATCGCTACCAGACGGTTCAGGCGGCGGACTGGATCGCGGGTCTCGTCGGCCGACTGGGGGCGATCTGGAAGGAACCAGAGGTATGGCCGGAGAACGTCGTGTTCCGACGATACTTCGAGTATCGGCTGACGCAGGTCCAGGTGCGAAGCGGGGTGCGGGACTGATGTCGGCGGTTGGCGAAAAAGCGTCTGGTCGGAGACCCTGCCGGTTACGGAGCTAGCCCGCATTTCTCACCAGGGGCCGTGATGATCGCGGAGGATTTTGGTCCTGTGCGCACGACGCTTGCGTCGCGCTCGCCGACCGAAAGCATAGCGGGGACTACGGTTGAGGGAGCACGTGCGCGCACGGGGCCAAAAGACCCGCGAGGGCGCGGCCAGCGCAGTCCGCATTCGGCACGATGGTCGGTATCGCGATCAACTTCTTGAAACCCATGAGCTTTTTGACGCCGACAAGCGGCCTGGTGAGAAATACGGGCTAGGCGCTCGTCCGAGACTTGGGTGAACGGTGGCGACGCAGCTGGAGTCGTTTGAGCCAGTGTGGGGACGAAGGTTGAGGAGTTCAGACAAGTGCCACTGGAGGAACGAATCGTCGCGTGGAGCAAACAGCGGCCAAGATGGCAGCAGATCGCGCTACGGGGCGTCGCAGATGGGCGGCCACTGTCCGACGAGGCGTTGGAACAGCTGATCGACGCCGTCGTGGAGGGAAAGGCACTTCCACGAGATGAGTTGGAGATCGGTCATTTGGTGGCTACAGGGACAGAGGCGTCGCCAGTCAGTTTGGAGTCGGTCTCCGAGCCACCTCATGTGAATGCTCTATCGACGACGACGCCACTCACGTTCCCCGGGGGGGCCTCACGATCGTCTATGGCGACAATGGGAGCGGCAAATTGGGATGCCCACGGGCTGCAGGGTGGTGGGCGTAGCCGAGCGGCGTCGGCAACGCCGGGAGCTGCGGCGCGGCCATCTCGCGCAGCCAGGTGAGCGCCGCGTCGGTGCCGAGGCGGCCACGGAAGGCGAGGATCGTCGGCGGGCAGCCGGCGAGGCGCTCCGGGAGCAGGCCGCGCACCGTCGTCAGCGCGCGGCGCACCAGCCGGATCCGACGCCGCAGCCAGCGCATGGCGCCCGGCGGTTCCGATCGCCCGGCGCGGAACGCCGCGGCGGCGGCCACGCTGGGGGAACCCTCGACGGTGGCCACGGCGTCCTCGAGTTCGGCGAGCGTGCCCGGCAGCCGCGCCGCCAGACAGTCCGGCAGCAGGCTGAACGTGGTGTGGCTGTCGGGACAGTACCAGCGGGCGATGCGCGTACCGGGCGGGGTCTTGCGTGCGTAGGTGCCGTGCCGCGCGAGTGAGCAGCCGCCGCTCGGATGATGCGGACAGCGCACCAGGGTTGCATCACGCCAGCCTTGGGCCGTAACGTATTGCTCGCCGGTAAGCCCCGTCCGAAAACGAAGCTGCACCCGGCCGTGGCCCGGCGGAGTCACCGTCCGCGCGGGCCAACTTCTCCTTTTTCTAAAACGGGGTCAGCTTACCGGGCCGGCGAGTCGCCATGAACCCGCTCCGCCCCCGCGCCGCTCCGTGGACGGGTCGAACGGCTGTTCAACGCAGGCGACTGCCTACCTTCGAGCCACGTCCCCTCCGCGGCGCGGGAACTCCGCTACACCCTGCGAACACAACCCGCGCCTTCCCGCTTTGCTTCATCGCGGTGGCCCGATCGACAGGGAGTCAATGTGGGAAATGATCCTGGGTTTCTAACGAGCCAATGTGGGAAACAACACCGGGCCGATCACGAGGAAGATCCTGGAGTTATCGGAGGACACGATCACGGAGGTGGTCCGGGACCGGTTCACGCGAGAAACGGACCGACTGGGCCTCGACCGCGTCACGATCGCCAAGACCAAGGCAAGAAAAGGCGCCTTGCTCCACCAGCCGAAGCTTGTGGGGGCGCAGCAATCCTCTGAGTTGGCCCGTATCTTCAGCGAGGGGGAACGAACTGCTCTGCGCTTGGCGGCTTGCTTCACTGAAGCCTCGCTCGATCAATCCGATTCGGCCCTGATTCTGGACGACCCCGTCACGTCCCTCGACCACATTCGTCGTGAACGGGTTGCCGAACGCCTTGTGGACTTCGCAGGAACGCGCCAGGTTGTCGTATTCACTCATGATGTCGCGTTCGTTGCCGACTTGAAAGGCGCAGCGTTCAGGCGGGAAGTCAAGATCGCAGAGCGCTGGGTGTCGAGGAGTCGTGCCGGCGAGAGACTCCCAGGTTCCTGTGTCGATACCCACCCGTGGAAGGCGAAGGATGTGCGGGCACGGCTCGGAGAACTCAGGGAGGACGTGGCCAAGATCAGGAAGCATTCCTCGGAGCGGACCCGGAGTGGGCGCTCGCGGTGCTGCGACGAATCGCCGACGACATCGTCTCGGGGACGGTGAACTCCAGGCGGCTGAACCGTGCGAGGGACATCGAGAAGTACTTCGCGGAACTGCCGCCGGAACTGCAGCCGAGCGAGGCGACGACGGTTTCGAAGCGGAAGGCCTTTCGCGACATCAACCTAGCCGGTAGCCGGCCGGCCGGGCGGAAGCCCGCGCCGAAGACGAAGCGCGCGCCGAGGAAGCGCAAGACGCTGGCGCCGAAAAGTCATCCGTTCGACATGAGCAGTTCGACGAAACTGGGCATGCTGATCGGCGAGGCCGGATCGTTGGATGTCGGTAGCTTCCCGTTGTCGAGTGCCTTCGTCTTGCGCGCGATCGTGGAACTGGCGGTGAACGACTACATGAAGGCGAACGGATTGCCGCTGGGGCTGCAGGGAGGACCGGAATTCGAGCTGACCAAAAAGGCGAGCGACGTCGTCGATGATCTCAGGTCGAGCGGCAAGGTGGCGGCGAAGGACTTGCGCGCTTTCCGCAACCGGGTGCTGACCAGAACGTCGGCGTGTTCGATCCAGTCGCTGAACGGATTCGTCCACAATCCCTACGATCTGCCGAGCGCGGATGACCTGAGGGCGGGATGGGAGGCGTCCCTGCCGCTGCTCATCGCGACGTACGGAAGCGCATAGTGCCGCGCGGGTGCATCGGGCCGACGGGCCGCTACTCGCCGCTTCAGTATCCGGGGGGCAAGGGAAAGCTCGCGAAGCTCATGGCGGCGGTGGTGCGCGCCAACGGGTTGTCCGACGGGAGGCATATAGAGCCCTGCGCGGGCGACGCCGGCATCGCCTGGGAGCTACTGATCACCGGCGTCGTGCGCCGCGTGCTGGTTATCGACATCAGCCCGCACGTCGTCGCCAGCGCGAGGCGGCGGACGCGGGGCCGCGAGGTGATGTTCTTCAGCAACGGCATGTCGATTCCCAAGCTCGCGGCGCCCATGCAGGAGGCGACGCTCGCGGCGGGCGACGGCGCGGAGGCAGGATAGGAGCGGATGGAATGGGCGGAGAGCAGAGCACTCGGGACATCAAGGAACTGACGGCTTGGCTGGAGGTTGACGACGCCAAGGGACGGAGGAGGCGCGCCAAGCGTCTCCAGGATCTGCTGACCATCATGCCGGTACCGCCGGAAGGGATGAGCTTTTTGGGCGGGGTGGAATCCAAGATCTGTTTCGAGGAGGTCAGGCGCTGCTACTTGGACCGTTCCGACCTCGCGGTCGTGCTGCTCTGCCTTGCATATGTGGAACGGGAACTCGCGGCGCAGCTTTACGCGGCGGGCTGGGAACCTGCGAAGAAGGCCCCGTTGCGTGCGGTGCTCAAAAAGGCTTTTGAAGACGGCGTGCTGTCGGACGAAGAATGGGACACTTACCGCGAACTCGCGGAGCTCAGGAATTCGCACGCACACTTCCGCGCGCCGTTGAGCCCCACGACGCTCGCGGCGCGTAGCGTGGATGGGAGCGTCCTGCCTGAAGAGATGCTCGCAAGGGACTCGAGGCAGGCGATCCTGGCTATGGCTCGGATTGTGAAGCGCGAGTCCGGCCTACGCGTCACACTGGGCTCGCCCGGCGCTTAGGGGATTGGCAGGCGGTGCGTTCCTGCCCGAGTGCAGGAATCGCCTGCCCGTTTTAGGACTTTATTTCAGTGACTTAGGGGAACTTCATCAGGTGGTATGTGCACTTTGGAAGGGCCAAAATGCACATTTATTAGGAACGCCTTTGCGCCCGCCGGCGGGATTCAATCCGACGGGCACGCGGTCGCTGGCGGCGGCCGACGCAACTCGGCCCGGAGTTCGCGCGCGTAGTCCTGCAGGCGGGCCAGGTTGGCAGGCCCCATGCGCAACAGCTGTTTCTGGAACTCGGAGAGGGCTTCGAGCGACGGGTCGGCGTACTCGTAGAGCACGTTCGGTCGCGCCAGCGGGACGAAGCCCGCCGGCATCGGCGTCGTCAGGATCTTGTCGAGCAGGGCTTCCACCCGGGCCGGGATGTCCGGCTGCGCATCTCCCAGACCAGCGAGAGCTTCCTGCAGAAGGGGCTTGAAACGCGTGACGACCGTCGCCGCGTGCGCCGGCGGAACACAGGTCACCGTGTCGACGAAGCGCGCGTATCGACGGTATGAGGCGGGATCGATGTACGTCACGCCGTTGCGCTCGACCGTCCCGAACGCCCCGGCCACTGCCATGAACGCCAGTTGACGACGGGGGATCCGGCCCGCGACCGCCTCGGACAGCGCGACCGCCGCGCGGCGCAGCAGGTCTTCCTGCGCGATCCAGGTCGGCGCGAGCCCGCCCACACAACCGGCCAGTTCCACGGCGACCGCGGCGTCGCTCTCGGCCAGCGGCGGCAACGGATCGGGGATCGGTGCGACGCACGCCGCCGGCGCGCTCCGCGCCGTTTCCGATTCCGATTCTGGAGGAACGGCCGGCGCAGGGGTCTGCGCGGCCGTGGGCACGGGCGTTGCGTCCGGCACGGGCGGCGCCGGTGCCGGCTCGGACCGGAGCGCCTCCCATACCACGACGCCAGCCAGCAACGCGGCGACGAGCGACACGACGGCGACGGCTTGCCAACGCTTCATGGCCGGCCGGAATCCCACGCGATGCGGCGCTGCTGCCGCCTGTACACGGCAGACCCACCGACGCCCCTCGCGCGCCCGGAGCTTCCGGCGAGGGGCCGGAATCCGCTATCATTCACGGGTTCCCCGCCACGCTCCCGCCGCGTTTGAAGCACGTCCCTATCCACGCAGTTCTGAGTCACCAGGTCGCCGTCGACAGCAACGTGGCGGTGGCCGGCTGGGTCCGGTCGCGGCGCACTTCCAGGGGCGGATTCTCCTTCATAGACATCCACGACGGTTCCTGCTTCGGTGGCGTTCAGGTCATCGCCGACCAGACTCTGGAAAACTACGAACATATCACGCAACTCGGCGCGGGTTGCGCCGTCGAGGTGGCCGGCGTCGTCGCCGAGTCCCGCGGGCGCGGGCAGGATCGCGAGATCCAGGCCCGGGAGGTACGCGTCATCGGCTGGGTGACGGACCCGGAGTCCTATCCCATCGCCAAGAAGCACCATACCTTCGAGTATCTGCGCACCGTAGCCCATCTGCGACCCCGCACCAATACTTTTGGCGCCATCTCCCGCGTGCGCAACACGATCGCGCAGGCCATCCACCGGTACTTCGACGGCCACGGCTTCGTCTGGGTCAACACGCCGATCATCACCGCGAACGACTGCGAAGGCGCCGGCGAGCTGTTCCGCGTGAGTACGCTCGACCACGTCAACCGTCCCGACCACGCCGGCGAGGACTTCTTCGGCCGGGATACGTACCTCACCGTCTCCGGACAGCTGAACCTGGAGGCCTATTGCCTCGCGCTCAGCAACGTCTACACGTTCGGCCCCACCTTTCGGGCCGAGAACTCGAACACGAGCCGGCATCTCGCCGAGTTCTGGATGGTGGAACCGGAGATCGCGTTCGCGGACCTCGACGACAACGCAGCACTCGCGGAGGACTTCCTCAAGGCCGTGCTGCGCGAGACCCTCGAACGGCGCGGCGACGACATGGCGTTCTTCGCCGAGCGCATCGACCGGGGCGTCATCGAGCGCCTCGAGCACGTCATCGAGACGCCGTTCGAACGCCTGGACTACGGCGCAGCGGTGCGGCTGCTCGAGCGCTCCGGCGAGCGGTTCGAGTTCCCGGTGGGATGGGGCCTCGACCTGCAGTCCGAACACGAGCGGTACCTGACGGAGCGGCACATCGGGGGTCCCGTGGTGGTCGTCAACTACCCGCAGGAGATCAAGGCGTTCTACATGCGCGCCAACGACGACGGCCGCACGGTGGCCGCCATGGACGTGCTCGTGCCGGGGGTCGGCGAGATCATTGGCGGCAGCCAGCGGGAAGAGCGTCTCGACGCCCTGGAGGCCCGTATGCCGCCCGCCGTGGCAGACGAACTCTGGTGGTACCGAGACCTGCGGCGCTACGGCACGGTCCCGCACGCGGGTTTCGGACTCGGTCTCGAACGCCTGGTGCTCTACGCGACGGGCATGGAGAACATCCGCGACGCCATCCCGTTCCCGCGCGTGCCCAACAACGCCAGCTTCTGATGATTGCCTCGCTGCTGCGACTGCGCGTGTTCGTCGCGCGCTACAAGGGCCGCCTGACCGGGGGCATCGCGGCGTTCGCCCTGGCGCGGGTGTTCGAAGCGCTGGTGCCGCTCATGCTCATGATCGGCATCGATCGCCTGACGGCCGGCGACACGGACATCCTGTGGCCAGTGCTGGGGATCGTCGCCGTGGTGTGCGTCCGTTTCATCACGGTCTCGTTCGCGCGGATTGCGGTGCGACGTGCCGGGCTGCTGGTGGCCTTCGACCTGCGCCAGCGGCTCTATGCCCACCTGCAGCTGATGGGGCCGAAGTTCTTCGGGCGCTACACGATCGGCGACATGATGACCCGCGCCGTCGCCGATATCGGGCTCATTCAGCGCGTGATCTCGCACGGCACGATCCTGGCGGTGGTGCTGCTGTTCGCGAGCCTGGTCGGATTCGCGTTCATGCTGTCTCTCAATGCCCAGCTGACGCTCCTCATCTTCCCGCCGCTGCCGTTCGTGTTCTTCTATGCCTGGAAGGCCTCACGGCGTATGGGGCTCGCTTCGCGCGCCGTACAGCAGCGTCTCTCGGAACTTGGCGGCCAGGTGCAGGAGAACCTCTCCGGCATCCGCACCATCCAGGCCATGGCGCAGGAAGACCACGAGATCGCCCGGTTCGCCGGCACCAACCAGGCGTACGCCGACGCGTTCCGCCAGCAGGCCCGCATCAACTCGGTGATGAGCGCCGTGATGCCGACCCTGGCCGCCGTCTGCTCCATCACCATCCTCGGCTACGGCGGTCACCTGGTGCTGACGGGCGAGCTGACCGTCGGCGAGTTCACGGCCTTCTTCCTGTACGTCAACATGGTCGTGCAGCCGTTCCGCGTGGCGGGTTTCATCGTCAACCTGTTCCAGCGCGCGGCGGTGGCGAGCGACCGGCTGTTCGACATCTTCGACCGGGCGGCGGAGATCGAGGACGCGCCGGCGGCCGCCGCACCGAGCCGGATCGTCGGCAACATCTCGCTGCGCCACCTGGACTTCACGTACGAGGGGGCCGCGGAACCCGTGCTCCGGGGCGTCCAACTGGACATTCGCCGGGGCGAGTCAATCACCATCATGGGCCGCGTGGGGTCGGGCAAGACGACGCTGCTCAAGCAGCTCGTGCGCATTCTCGATACGCCGCCCGGCACCGTGTTCATCGACGACACGGACGTGCGCGACTACCCCCTCGCGCAACTGCGCGCCCAGGTCGCCATGGTGCCCCAGGATCCCTTCCTGTTCGGCGAACCGGTCCGCGACAACCTCACCTACGACGACCCGACGCGGCCCCTCGATCTCGTCTGGCAGGCCGCGGAGGCCGCAGACTTCCGGGACACGGTGGAGGACATGCCCGAGGGCATGGAGACGCTGGTGGGCGAGCGCGGGATGACGCTCTCCGGCGGTCAGAAACAGCGCGCGACCCTCGCCCGGGGCCTCATCCGGCAGGCGCCCGTGCTGATCCTCGACGACTGTTTCTCCTCCGTGGACACCGAGACGGAAGAACACATTCTCAGCGAACTGCGACGCCTGCGCCGCCGCCAGACCACGGTGCTCGTCTCCCACCGCGTCTCGACCGCCCGGCACTCGGACCGCATCGTCATCATGGAGGACGGCGCCATCGCGGAGGTGGGCACGCACGAGGCACTGCTCGCCGCCGGCGGCTTCTACGCGGAACTCGAACGCATCCAGCGGGAGGGCGCCGACGCGTCCGACTACATCGCGGCGGCAGAGGCCGCGGAGGCGGCGCAGGCTGCCGAGGCTGCGGGATAGTGGCCGAAGCGACCTCCCAGCCCACGGCCGGCCCGGGTCCGGCACAGCGGCGCGACCACTCGATGTTCGACGCCGAACTCACCGGCGCGGTGATGAACGTGTCGCTGCTGCGTCGCCTGCTGCACTGGCTGCGTCCCTATCGCGTCACGCTGTGCGTGAGCGCAGTGCTCGTCCTGGTGGCATCGACCCTGCAGATCCTGCTGCCGGTGGTGATCTCCCTGGTCGGCATCGACTACGTGATCGGCGGTAACACCGATACGGGCACGCCGGACATGGGGATGGTCGACCTGACCGTCGCCATCTCGACGGGCCTCGACATCCCGCCGCTGCTGGCGGCCTGCTGCCTCTACGTGATGCTGCAACTGGCCTGGGCCGTCACCGTGCACGCGCACCGCATGACCCTCATCACGTCGGTCATCAAGGGCCTGCGGGACCTGCGGCTCGACCTCTTCCGCCATCTCGAGACGCGGCCTTCTTCCTTCTACGACCGCGTCGCGGTCGGGCGCGTGATGACGCGGGTGACCAACGACATCGAGGCCCTCTACGAGTTGCTGCGCGGCCTCGGCACGCTGATCGGCGAGTTCGCGCCGTTCCTCGTGGCACTCGTCATCATGTTCTCGGTCAGCGTCAGGCTGACGTGCATCCTGCTGCTCGCCCTGCCCCTCATCGCCGTGGTGACGTTCTATTTCCGGCGGGCGACACGGATGCTGTTCCGGATAGTCCGGCTGTCCGTCTCCGCGATGAACCAGAACCTGCAGGAAAACCTGGCCGGCCTGCAGGTGGTGCAGCTCTCGCGACGCGAGGACCACAACTACGCGCGCTACTCCGAGATCAACCAGCGCAATCTCGAGGCGGAAACGAAATCGATGCGCCTCGAGACGGCGTACGGCGCCTTCACCGACAGCATGGCGTCGATCGCGATCGGCGCGGTGCTCTGGTTCGGCGGCGGCGACGTCATCCAGGAGGAGATGACGCTCGGCGGCGTGGTGCTCTTCACGCAGTTCATCGCCATGCTGTTCCACCCCATCGTGGTCCTCGGCGAACAGCTGAACGTTCTGTTCCGCGCCATGGCGAGCGGCGAACGGATCTTCCAGGCGCTCGACTGGGACGAGAGGATCCACGAGCCGGCGTCCCCCATCCCCCTGCCGCGACGGCTGCGCGGCGAGGTCAGGTTCGAGCACCTCGACTTCCGTTACGACCACGATGTGCCCGTCCTGCAGGACGTCTCGCTCACGATCGCGGCGGGCGAGAAACTGGCGATCGTCGGACCGACCGGGTCGGGCAAGAGCACGCTCATCAAGCTGCTCGGGCGCTTCTACGACTTCGACGACGGGCGCATCTTCCTCGACGACATCGACCTGAACCGCATCCGTAGCCACGACCTGCGCAGACGCATCGGCGTCGTGCTGCAGGACTTCCACATCTTCTCCGGGACGATCCACGACAACATCGCGCTCGGCGACGCCGCCATCGACCGCGAGCGCGTCGTCGAGGCGGCCCGGACGGTCAACGCCCACGACTTCATCGCGGCGCTGCCGCGCGGCTACGACACCCCGCTCTCCGAGCGCGGCCAGAATCTCTCCCAGGGTCAGCGGCAACTGCTGGCGTTCGCCCGTGTCCTCGCGGCGGACCCCGAGATCCTGATCCTGGACGAGGCGACGGCCAGCATCGACACGGAGACGGAACTCCTGATCCAGGATGCGCTACGGAAGCTCACCGCCGGCCGCACCTCCATCCTGATCGCGCACCGGCTGCAGACCATCCAGGAGGCGGACCGCGTGCTCGTCCTGGAGGACGGCAAGGTGGAAGAAGTCGGGACGCACGAGGAACTGCTCGCCGCGCGCGGCCTCTACTTCACGCTGCACGAGCTGCAGTTCCAGGAGACGAACTCCGAAGCTCCCGCCGCCTGATCCGTGCTCCGTCGCCCGCCGCCGGCGAGCGGGTGTCAGGCCCGGCGCCGGGTCGGCACCAGCTCCGTCAGGATGCCGCCGGCGGTCTTCGGGTGAAAGAAGGCCGCCGTCACCTGCCCGCCCTGCGGACGCCCGCCGAGGTCGATCTGGCGCAGTCCCTGTGCGCGCAGCCGGGCGGCTTCCGCCGCGACATCGTCACAACCGTACCCCCAGTGATGCAGGCCGGGTCCGAAGCGTTGCAGGTACTTGTAGGTGCCCGCTTCCGGGACGACCGGAATCAGGACCTCGATGCGCGTCTCGCCGCTGCCGACCTGGAAGAAATAGTTGTGCGTGCCCTCCGGCGCGAAGAACACGCCATCGGGCAGGGGCGTGTTCCCGGCGAGCGGGAAGCCGAGCTTGCCCTCAAGCGTTGCCATGGCCTCGTCGATGCTGTGCGCGACGATGCCGACGTGGTCCAGTCCTGTGATCATGAGCCTCTCCTGCGTCCCGGTTCCATCCTACTACGCCATCGGTGGGCCGCGTCCGGCATCCGGGCGCAGCCGCGACCCGGCTCGGGCCGGCGAATCAATCGTCGAGCCGCACGTCGTAGCCGGCTTCGCGCAAGGATCCCACCACCGCATCGACCTGCTCCTCGCCGCGCATCTGCAGCACCAGTTCGACGACCGTCGCGCGCACCGAAGACGTGCCGAAGGCGCGCTGGTGCACGATGTCCACGATGTTGCTGTCGAGTTCGCCGAGCAGCTGGGTGAGTTCGCCGAGCGCACCCGGCAGGTCGGGAATCTCGACCGCGATACGGACCAGCCGCCGGGTCCGGACGAGCCCGCGCTGCAGCACGGAAGACAGGATCATCATGTCGATGTTGCCGCCCGTGAGGACCAGGACCGTCTTGCCGACCGCGACCGACGGATCCGCGATCACGGCGGCGAGGGCGGCCGCCCCCGCGCCTTCCGTCACGGTCTTCTCGAACTCGAGCAACAGGAAGATGGCGCGCTCGATGTGGCTCTCGGAGACGGTCGTCATGTGGTCGACGTTGCGGCGAATGAGCTCCATGGCGGTGGGGCCGGGATCGTCCACGGCGATCCCCTCCGCGATCGTTCCGGACCGCCCGACGCTGCGTTCCCGGCCATGGAAGGCATCCGTGGCCGCGCGGAAGCGCTCGGCCTGCACGCCCACGATCGACATCTCCGGGCGCAGGGCACGGGCCACGACGGAGGTGCCGGCCAGCAGACCGCCGCCGCCGACGGGAACGAGCAGCGTGTCGACGTCCGGCGCCTGCTCGAGCACCTCGATACCGAGCGTGCCCTGGCCGGCGATGACCGCCTCGTCCTCGAACGGGTGCACCAGGATGCGTCCCCGCTCGACCGCCAGGCGGTGCGTGTATTCCAGGGTCTCGGCGAATCGTTCGCCGTGCAGGAACACCTCGGCGCCGAACACGCGCGTCTGCGCCACCTTGGCGTTCGGCGTGAAGCGCGGCATGACGATCGTCACCGGGATGCCGAGCCGGGAACCGTGATAGGCCAGCGCCTGCGCGTGGTTGCCCGCGGACATGGCGATGACGCCCTGGCTGCGCTCGGCGTCATCGAGCAGCAGCAGGCGATTCAGCGCGCCGCGCTCCTTGAACGACGCCGTGAACTGCAGGTTCTCGAACTTGAGGTGGAGATCCGCGCCGAACGTCGCGGACAGCGTTTCGGACCGCAGCAGCGGCGTGCGTACCAGGCTGCCGCCAACGCGCTCCCTGGCTTTCTCGATGCCCTCGAAACTAACGGTCATTGGCCAGTCGTCCCGTGCAACGCCTGCGCCGGGCATTGTCTGTCCGCGCCGACCCGGGCAGCGCGGCGAGAGTATATCCGTCCCCCGTGGCCGGCATTCAGGCAGCCTCCGCGGGCCGCGCCAGCGTCCTGCGCACCATCGCGAGGCTCGCGAGCACCAGCACGCCGGACAAGGCAAAGGCCGCGCCGGGGAAATAGACCGGTGCGGCGGGCGACGTGAAGTAGCCGAAGAGCTGCGTCATGACGATCGGGCTGATCACGAAGGTGCCGCTCGCGACGCTGCCGATCACGCCCTGCAACTCGCCCTGGGCATTCGGCGGGACGTGCCGCGAGAGAATGCCGTTCACCGCCGGCCCGACCAGACCCATGCCGGAACCGACCACGATCCATACGTAGATCGTCCAGCCCACCGGCGCGGCGAACGCATAGCCGAAGAAGCTGACGACGGCCAGTACGAGGCCGACGACGGCCACCCGTTCGACACCCCACGCGGGGATCACCCGACGGATCACGAAACCCTGCACGATCAGCATGCACACGCCCACCGCACCGAGCGAGAAGCCGACGTCCCGCGGCCCCCACCCGTACTGCTCCATCGTGAAGAACGCCCAGATCACGGGCAGCGCGTTCTGCGCCAGGGCGTAGAGGCAGTGCGCTCCCAGGAGCCCCACCACGACCGGCAGATGCGCCAGCTGGCGAAAGGCGCCGAGCGGATTGGCACGCGCGAGTCGAAACGGCCGCCGATGCTCCGTGGACAGCGTTTCCGGGAGGGCGAAGAAGCCGAAGACCACGTTCCCGAGCGCGATGCCGGCGGTCGCGAAGAACGGCATGCGGGGTCCGAACTCGCCGAGGAAGCCGCCGATCACCGGGCCGAGGATGAAGCCCACGCCGAATGCGGCGCCCATCAGACCGAAGTTCTGGGCGCGCTTCTCGGGCGGGAAGAGATCCGCGATGCACGCGTTGGCGATGGCGAAGCTCGTGGCCGAGATCCCCGCGACCAGGCGTCCGACGTAGAGCCAGGCCATGGTGGGCGCCAGTCCCATGATGAGATAGTCGATCCCGAAGACGAGCAGCGAAGCGAGCAGTACCGGGCGCCGACCGAAGCGATCCGACAGGTTGCCGGCCAGCGGCGAGAAGAAGAACTGCATCAGCGCATACACGAATGACAGCCAGCCGGCGTGGAGCGCCGCCTGATGCAGGGGATCGGCCGTGATGTCCACGATCAGTTCGGGCAGCACCGGCATCACGATGCCGAACCCCACGGAGTTCAGCAGCACCGTGACGAAGATGAAGGCGACGGCCCGGTTGACCTGCGTCACGACGGTCGCCCCTGCCCGGCGCGTTGCAGCCTGCACTGTGCGAAACTGCCGCCGTCGACGCCGGAGGGCCCGCCATGCCAACGTCCCACGAGGTGGTCAACCAGCCACCCCCGCTCGTCGACTACAACGCCTACCTCGCCGACGCCGCGTTGCAGGGTGCGGTCGCGCAAGGGGGCGCCGGCTGGGCGGATCCCATGCTGCGCGAGTACGGCGCACTGACCGGTTCGGAGGAAGTCATCGCACTCGGCTTCCAGGCGAACGAGAACCGACCGGTGTTCCGCTCCCACGACACCGCCGGGCGCCGTATCGACTGTGTCGACTATCACCCCGCCTACCACCGCCTGATGGGGCTCGCCATCGAACGCGGCATCCACGCCCTGCCCTGGACCGACTCCCGCGCGGGCGCCCACGTCGCCCGCGCGGCGCTGGAGTATCTGCAGCACCAGGTGGAGTCCGGCCACGGCTGTCCGACCACCATGACCTTCGCTGCCGTTCCTGCGCTGCGGCTGCAACCCGACCTCGCGCGGACCTGGGAGCCCGGGGTCACCGCGCGCACTTACGATCCGCGCAACCTGCCCATGGCGGAGAAATCCGGACTCACCCTCGGCATGGCCATGACCGAGAAGCAGGGCGGGTCCGACGTGCGGGCCAACAGCACGACGGCCGTCCCGACCGGGAACGGCGGCCCCGGCGAAGAATACCTGCTCACCGGGCACAAGTTCTTCGTCTCCGCGCCCATGTCCGACGGCTTCGTGATCCTGGCGCAGACGCTGCCCGGACTGTCGTGCTTCCTGATGCCGCGCTGGCGCCCCGACGGCACCCGCAACCCGTTCGAGCTGCAACGCCTGAAGAACAAGATGGGCAACGTCTCGAACGCGTCCGCCGAGATGGAACTCTTCGACGCATCCGCCTGGCTGATCGGAGAGCCCGGGCGCGGGGTCGCCAACATCATCCGGATGGTCGCCCTCACGCGCTTCGACTGCATGGTCGGCTCGTCCGCACTCATCCGGCAGGCGGCCGTGCAGGCCCTGCATCACTGCCGCAACCGGAGCGCATTCGGGCGCGTGCTCGCCGAGCAGCCCGTCATGCAGGGCGTACTCCTGGACCTGGTCGTCGAGAGCGAGGCGGCGCTGGCCCTCACCATGCGCGTCGGCCGCGCCCTCGATGCCGGCGAAGACGTCGCCGTACGCATCCTCACACCCCTCGGCAAGTACTGGATCTGCAAGCGCGCCCCGGCCATGACCGCGGAAGCGATGGAGTGCATCGGCGGCAGCGGCTTCATGGAGGACCGCATCCTCGCGCGGCTGTACCGCGAAGCGCCGGTGAACGCCATCTGGGAAGGCAGCGGTAACGTGCAGTGCCTCGACGTGCTGCGCGCGTTCGCCCGCGAACCGGCGACGGTGGAGTGGGTCCTCGAGGAACTGCGCGCCGCGGCCTCACTCGACGCGGCCCTGGACCGGGAAATCGGCATCCTCCAGGGGACCGTGCGCGCGCCCCCTGCCGACATCGAGTTCGCGGCGCGCGGCTGGGTGGAACGCCTGGCGGTCGCGCTGCAGGCGAGCGCCCTGCTGCGCTGCGGAGACCCGCTCGCCGCGGAGGCGTTCTGTCGGCTGCGGCTGCCCGGCGAACACCGCTCGCTGCTGCCCGGCGGCGGCGGCTGCGACCCGCGCTTCCGGCCGATGCTCGAACGGGCGTTCAGGGAGTAAGATACCCGCATGGTCTACTTCGTGATGGTGCTCGGGCTGTTCATGGTCGCGGTCGGCCTCTTCGGTCTGGCCGCGCCCGCGCGCATGGCGGCGATGGCGGGCGGCGTGACCTTCTCCGAGGGCATGCGGTATCTGGCCGCCTACGGCCGCTTCGCCATCGGGATCATCCTCTACTTCGCGGCGTACCAGACGAAGTTCTCCCTGGCGATCCAGGTGCTGGCCATGCTGTCGGTGTTCTCCGGGATTGTCCCGCTGCTCATGAGTCGGGCGACGCTGCAGCAGTGGCTCGACCGGGTACCCGCCTGGCCGCCCGGGGCGTTGCGTGGCATCGGCGCCGGCGCCGCCGTCGTCGGAGCGTTTGTCTTCTACGCGGCCGTCTGATCGGGCTCCGTTCCCAAAGCGACGCTGCATGGCCTTCGAACCCATCGACGCGGATGCCGTCCTGGTGTCGATGGAGGACGCCAACGATCCCCTGTCGACCTTCTCGAAGTGCGCCTTCCACCTCGACGGAGCCGACTGGCCGTCCGTCGCGCACTACTTCCACGGCATGCAGTTCGAGTCGGCGGAGCTGCGCGAGCGTATCCGCACGGCCGAGCATCCCCGGGCCGCGCAGAAGATCGCCCGCCGCAACCGGCGCCGCGTCCGCAAGGACTGGGACGACGTGAAGGAGGTGTACATGACGCGTGGCATCTACACCCGCTGCCGCAGCCACGAGGAGGTCGCCGCTGCGCTGCTCGATACCACCGACAGGCGGATCATCGAGACCAGCCAGTACGACTACTACTGGGGGTGCGGACGGGACACCCGCGGAAAGAACGCCTACGGCAAGGTGCTGATGAGCGTCCGGGCGCGATTGCATGCCGAGGAGGCCGGTACCGGCGCATAGACCGGCAGGCTCCCGTCCCGCGAAGTCCGACCCGCAATCGGCAGTACAATAGCGTGCATGGTGCAAAGCGGCGTCAAATTCCGCAACGCCCAGGGCATCCGGGCGATCAAGGACGGCATCAAGGCCGACCCGTCGGTCCCGTTCGCGCGCGAACCGAAGCCTCCCTGGCTGCGTGTCCGGCTGCCCCACGGCCCGCGCTTCGAAGGAGTCCGGAGCACAGTGCGCGAGCATCGCCTGAGCACCGTCTGCGAAGAATCCCACTGCCCGAACATCGGCGAGTGCTGGAGCCACGGCACGGCCACGATCATGCTCATGGGCTCCGTGTGCACGCGCGCGTGCCGCTTCTGCTCGGTCGACACGGGCAATCCGAGCGGCTGGCTCGACCCGGACGAACCCGGCAACGCCGCGCAGTCCGTGCGACTCATGCAGCTGCAGTACGTCGTGCTCACCTCCGTGGACCGCGACGACCTGCCGGACGGCGGCGCCGGCCACTACGCCGCCTGCATCCGGGCGATCCGGCGGACCAACCCCGAGACCGCGGTCGAGGCCCTGACGCCGGACTTCAACGGCGATCCCGCAGCGGTGGAGACGGTCGTGGACGCCGGTGTCGCGGTCTTCGCACAGAACCTCGAGACGGTCGCACGGCTCACGCATCCCGTGCGCGACCCGCGCGCCGGATACGCCCGCACGCTGGGCGTCCTGCGCCACGCGAAGGCCCATCGGCACGACGTGCTGACGAAGTCCAGCCTGATGCTGGGTCTCGGCGAGACGGACGACGAACTGCAGCGTGCGATGGACGATCTGCGCGACGCCAACGTCGACGTGCTGACGCTCGGCCAGTACCTGCGGCCGACGCCGAATCACCTGCCGGTGGAACGCTGGGTCCACCCGGACGAGTTCGCCACGTACCGCGAGTGGGGGCTGGCGCGCGGGTTCATCGAAGTTGCCGCGGGGCCGCTGGTACGTTCGAGCTACCGGGCGGACCGGATTCTCGAGGGCAACAACCTCGGCCTGATTCCGGCGCGATACCTCGGCTGATGCGCAAGTCGCCCGAGACGACCTTGCGCGCGCAACCGGGCACGTCGGGTTAGCTGCGTCATGCTCATCGTCGATTCCATAGAGGCGGCCGTGCCGATCGACCTCGTGGCCGCGGCCGCGTTGGACGACTGGCGTGCGACACAGGACGATCGGGCACGGGCGTGGCTCGACAGCGCGCGCTTCGCAGGAAAGCCCGGTGAGTTCGCATGGTTGCCGAACGCCGCCGGCGCACCCGCGCGCGTCGCGGCAGGTGTCGGGGAGACACCCGGTCTGGCCTCGCTGGGCGACCTGCCCAATAGACTCGTCGAGGGCGACTATCGACTCGCGTCGGACCTCGACCCGGCCACGCGCTACCGCGTGCTGCTCGGCTGGGGACTCGGCGCCTACCGATTCGAACGCTACAAGCCGGCGGACCGTCCCGCCGCCCGGTTGCTGATTGACCCGGGGGACGCGGACGTACTCGACGAGCTGCAGGCCGTCGCCCTCTGCCGGGACCTGGTGAACACACCGGCCGGTGACCTGCTGCCGCACGATCTCGAACACGCAGCCCGCGCGCTCGCGTGCGCCTGCGGCATGCAGATCGCGGTGACGACCGGCGAGGATCTCCTGCGCGAGAACTTCCGCGTCATCCACGCCGTCGGCCGCGCGAGCGCCTCGGAACCCCGGCTGATCGACCTGCGCTGGGGCGACCCGGCGCACCCGCAGGTCACGCTGGTCGGCAAGGGCGTGTGCTTCGACAGTGGCGGGCTCGACCTGAAGTCCGCCAGCGGCATGCGGTGGATGAAGAAGGACATGGGGGGCGCCGCGCACGTACTCGGACTCGCCCGGCTCATCGCCACACGCCGGTTGCCGGTGGCCCTGCGGATTCTCGTCCCCACGGTCGAGAACGCCGTCGCGTCGAACGCCTATCGCCCCGGGGACGTGTTGCGCGCCTACGACGGCACCACGATCGAGGTGGACAATACCGACGCCGAGGGGCGGCTCATCCTGTGCGATGCGCTGGCGCTGGCGCGCGAGGAGGAACCGCAGTTGCTGGTGGACTTCGCGACGCTGACCGGCGCGGCCCGGGTCGCCCTCGGTACCGAACTGCCCGCGATGTTCGCGACGCACGACGCCGTCGCGCGGGGCATCTTCGATGCCGGGCAGCGCTGCGAAGACCCCGTCTGGCGCATGCCGCTGCACGCCCCGTACCGGAACCTGCTCGACAGCGACGTCGCGGACATGGTCAACGCCCCCGCCGTGCCCCAGGGCGGCGCGATCACGGCGGCGCTGTTCCTCGAGCGGTTTGTCGGCGACACGCCGTGGGTGCACTTCGACATCATGGCCTGGAACCAGCGCGCCCGACCCGGCCATCCCGTCGGCGGCGAAGCCATGGGCCTGCGCGCCGCGTACGGGTACCTGGAGGAGCGGTACGGTTCAACCTGATCGGCTGCGAGGATGGCGCAGGCGAGGTGGACACGAGTTGGACACCTACTTGCCCACCGTGACTCCTGATGTTACATAGTCGGCTCCGACCAATAGCGCCCGGATCGTGCCACCGTGAGCACCGTTCTCGACGACGTAACCGACGACCAGATAGACGCTGCCCATGTCCGTCGCCGAGTCGACGACTGGGCACGGCGCGTCTCCGACCTCCTTGAGAAGATCGAGCACTGGCTGCCCGATGGGTGGTCGGCCTCGCCCGGCGAACCGACATGCATGGACGAGGAGCTGATGCGCAAGTTTGGCGTATCCGCCAAGGATATGCCCACGTTGCGATTGGCTCATGAAGCCGGTGACACGGCCGAGCTGGAGCCGCGAGGATTGTGGATCATTGGCGCGAACGGACGCGTCGACTTGACGCGCGGCGGCGAGCGCTACCTTCTGCTCGATATGGCCGAGAGTTTCGAGTCCCCGACTTGGCACGTCCGCCTTGCCCGTGACCGGAAACATCAAGAGCCGCTATCCGAGACTTGGCTGCAACGCGCACTCGGGTGAACGAACTCCCCTTCATCGCCGCGTTGTACGCGGAGATAGACAACATGCTTGAGGCTCAGCGCGCCGATGCCTTGGGGAATAACGACTCACCGCAAGCCCGGCGAATCGAAGACAAACTCCGGGTCAACGACCAAGCCTACTTCGTCCTCGCCTGGGGCCAACTTGAGGATGCGATAGACGACGCGTGCCGAGACGCCATCAGACGCGGGCAGAGTCTCGCCGATTGGCGCCGAAGGCGTGCATGGACGCTCTACAACCCGGCAGATCGAAGACTGTCGGGCCTTCGTTTCGAGGACCGCGCGGCTCTCGTCCTCGAACGCGGAGGTACCCCCGACCACTACGCGATCGCCATGAAGCACTACAACGTCCGCAACCAGATCGCGCACGGAACTCTGCTCTCGCAACGCATCGATTTGACCAGCGTGGTCCAGGACTTCTATCTGGTGCGCTCATCCCTGTCCCCCTGATGGCGCGTAGACCAGCGGACCCACGACCGGATAGTCGGAAGGCCGCGCTGCTCCAGCGTCGCCGGCGTCCGGCAGCGGCTCTATAATGCCCGCGATGTTCTGCCGCGCACTTCCCTGTACCTGTCCGAGCCGGTCCTGAACCGACGGCGCCCGCGCGCCTCCCCGCCACCCAACCTTCGTACGGACAGCATGGACATCCACATTCACGACACCTACAGCGGCGCCAAACGCCGCTTCGAGCCACGCGTTCCGGACGAGGTCACGATCTACGTCTGCGGCCCGACGGTGTACGACCTCGTCCACATCGGCAACGGTCTCCCGGCGGTGGCGTTCGACGTCTTCGTGCGGCTCCTGCGGGTCCGCTACGAGAAGGTGACGTACGTGCGCAACATTACCGACGTCGAGGACAAGATCAACGCCGCGGCGCTGGCGAACGGCGAAGCCATCGAGGCCCTCACCGAGCGTTTCACCGCGCGCTATCTCGAGGACGTCGCGGCGCTCGGCACGCTGCCGCCGGACGTCGAGCCCCGCGCGACGGACCACATCGCCGAGATCGTCGCGATGATCGAGTCCCTCATCGCCCGAGGGCACGCCTACGCAGCCGCTGGGCACGTCCTGTTCGACGTGCCCTCCGACCCGGACTACGGCACGCTCTCGAAGCAGTCGCTCGAAGACATCCTGGAGGGCGCGCGCGTCGAGGTCGCGCCGTACAAGCGCGACCCGAAGGACTTCGTGCTGTGGAAGCCCTCCACCGCCGAGCTGCCCGGGTGGGACAGCCCCTGGGGCCGGGGGCGCCCGGGCTGGCACATCGAATGCTCGGCGATGATCCGCCAGCACCTCGGCCCGACCATCGACATCCACGGGGGCGGCAGCGACCTGACGTTCCCGCACCACGAGAACGAACTGGCCCAGGGAACCTGCGTCGAGGACGGCCAGCAGTACGTCCGCTACTGGATGCACAACGGCATGCTGCGCTTCGGCGCCGAGAAGATGTCGAAGAGCGTCGGGAACATCGTGACGATCCGGGCGCTGCTTGCGGAGCATTCCGGCGAGACGCTGCGCTACGCCCTGCTCTCCGGGCACTACCGGCACGGGCTCGACTGGTCCGAGCGGCTCCTGCAGCAGGCCCGGGCGAGCCTCGACAGCCTCTACCAGGCCCTGCTCGACGCACCCGACGACGGCACGACCGCCCTCGCCTGGCGCGACGCCCCGACCGAGGCGTTTCCGGAGTCCGTGCTCGAGCCGCTCTGCGACGACCTCAATACCCCGCGCGCCCTCGCCGCCATGCACGCCATCGCGACGGAGATTCACGCCACCGGCGATCCGGCCATGGCCGCTGCCGCGCGCGACCGACTGCTCGCCGGCGGCTGGCTACTCGGCATCCTGACGGCGTCGGCACGCGAGCATTTCCGCCGCGGGGCGGAGGTGGATGCGGAGTGGGTGGAGGCACGCATCGCCGCACGTGCCGCCGCCCGCGCGGCCCGGGACTTCGCACGCGCGGACGCCATCCGCGACGAGTTGGCGGCGCAGGGGATCGAACTCGAGGATACGGCGGACGGTACCCGCTGGCGGGCGGCGCGCCAGGAGTCCGCGAGGTAGAGGTTCGCGACAAGGCCCCTGTGTTACAGGGTATTGGACAATGTCGATCACATTGTCCAATACGTCCTCACCAACGCCAAGCACGCGAGACGGCGTTCCCGCGCTCTCGCATGGAACAAATCCGCTCGCCGCTGATTCGGCACGTCACATGTAGGGGCGACCCTTGTGGTCGCCCGTCCCCGAAGTCGCGGAACCTCGTCGTCAACGCGCAGTTTCGCGCCAGCGAAACTGCAACGCGACCCATAGGTCGCGCCGCGACCGCAGGTCGCGCCGGGACGGGACAAGCCCGTCCCCTACAAGCTGCTGCCCGACGTGGCTTCCGACATGTCGAGCACCGTGTCGATGCGGGCTTCGAGCGCCTCGAACGAGGCGTCCGCGCCGAGGTCGATACCGGTGTTCGAGTACATCACGTTCGACGAGAACCGGCCCCGCATCGCCTGGATGACGCGTCCGTTGGGGGCGTCCTCACCGGCGAGATGGAGCACCGCCGGGCTCACGAGCCCCGGATGGTTGTCCGCCTCCGGATTGTCCGCATCGATGGTGCTGCCCGGGACGCTCGCGGTCATGCGCGTCGCCGCCCCCGGTGACAGGCAGTTGGTGTGAACGTTGTGCGAGGCGCCCTCGCGGGCGAGGTTGTTCATGAGTCCCAGCATTCCCATCTTGGCGGCGCCGTAGTTGGCCTGGCCGAAGCTGCCGAAGATGCCGGACACCGAGGACGTGAAGACCACCCGTCCATAGTTCTGCTCGTACATGATCGGCCAGGCGTGCCAGGTGACGTACGCGCTGCCGTTCAGGTGCACGTTGATGACGATGTCCCACTCGTCGAGGGTCATCTTCTTGAAGGACCTGTCGCGCAGGATCCCCGCGTTGTTGACGACGATGTCGACGGTCCCGAAGGCCCGTACCGCGTCCTCGACGATGCTCCTCGCCCCGTCCCGATCCGCCACGCTCGCCTTGTTGGCAACGGCTGCGCCGCCATTGGCGCGAATCTCCTCGACCACCTGGTCGGCCATATCGCCCCGACCGCTGCCGTCGACGTTGCCGCCGAGGTCGTTCACGACCACCCTGGCGCCGTGTTCGGCCAGCAGCAGCGCATGAGACCGGCCGAGACCTCCGCCGGCGCCCGTCACGATCGCTACGCGTCCTTCCACACTCATTGGAACCTCCCTTCGTTGGGCGCTCCTACCCTGGAGCCCCTGCATCGCCGCATTGAAAGGCGCGCAAGCATACCCAAAAGGCGAGCGTTTACAATTCGCACCGGTTGTATCGGGTATTCGTCGCTCGCCCACGGGGTGGGATCGACGAGGGAAGCCGGTGGGAATCCGGCGCTGACCCCGCAACGGTGATCGAGTGCCCCGCAAGCCAAGGCAACGCGGGCGCGCACTTCCAACGATGCCACTGTCCACCCGGATGGGAAGGCGCGAAGTGCGCGAAAACGCCTCGCAAGCCCGGAGACCGACCCGATACCCATTCCCGAATGCCGTTCGGGGTGCCCGACCGAGGGTGTGACGGCTCAATGAGGATCCTCTCGTGCGCAACTTCCGATCGCTATGTGGGCTCGTCGCCCTGCTCCCGCTCTCCGCCGCCGCCGAACTCGAGATCATCGTCGTCAAGGCGAGCCGCCTCGGCGCCGGCGACCGACCGCCGACCATCGTCAACGCCGACGACATCGAGTCGCGCCACGCCCAGCACGCGGGCGACGTGCTGCGCGCCCTGCCCGGCATGGCGCTCAGCCGCTCCGGCAACCGCGGCGGCCAGACCCAGGTGCGCCTGCGCGGCGCGGAGGCGAACCACGTGCTGACCGTGCTCGACGGCATCGAACTCAACAACCCGGCCAGCGGCTCGGAGTACGACTTCGCCCACCTCGACCTGACCGGGGCCACGCGTCTCGAGATCGCCAACGGTCCGCGCAGCGCCGTGTGGGGCGTCGACGCCCTCGCCGGGCTCGTCTATATCGACACGACGCCGACGGACGACACGCTACGGTTCGACCTCGCCAGCGGCACCCACGCGACCCGCGACGCGAGCGCACAGTGGGCGCGAGTCGGGGAGGACGGGCATGTCGGCCTGTCGCTCAGTCGGTTCGACACGGGTGGCTCGAACATCGCCCGCAACGGCGACGAACAGGACGGCTACCGGAACACGACCGTGCACCTCAACGCGGCCCGGCACGCGGGTCCCTGGACCTTCGGCGCGGTCCTGCGCGGGGTGCAAGCCGACCTCGAGTATGACCCCACCCCGT
Organism: Candidatus Azotimanducaceae bacterium; assembly: GCA_965206615.1. Classification (GTDB taxonomy): domain Bacteria; phylum Pseudomonadota; class Gammaproteobacteria; order Pseudomonadales; family Azotimanducaceae; genus VXNE01. Next base: position 2,467,091 of record CBDBKI010000005.1, on the reverse strand, counting down.
TTCCCGCGTTCGTACCCGCGGACGGCGACCTGGGCGCACACTCGCGACGCCGATACGCAAAGATCGAGGCGCGCCACGGGGGCTCCGGGCGGTGGCAACCGACGCTCACCGTCACGATGGCCCGGGCGCACGATGTCCAGTTCGCGGATGGCACGCAGATCGCCTCGACACTCGGCGAACGCGTGACGACCACGTTCAGTAACAACTTCACGTTCTCGGCCGGCCACCATCTCAACGCCACCCTCGAGCACGAAGGCCAGCGCTTCCGTCAGCGCGGCGCAGTCACGCCATTCGGCGACCCCAACCAGCGCCAGCGGGTGGCCGCGCGCGGGGCCGCCGCCGAATACCAGTTTCGCGGGGCGCACACGTTCGCCTCGCTCTCCGCCCGCTTCGATGCACAGGACGAATTCGACGACGCCGTCGCCTGGAACGCGGCCATCGCACGGGCGCTCGGGCCAGGGCGTGCCTTCGCCAACGTCGGGACGGGGGTCAAGAACCCCACGTTCACGGAACGGTATGGGTATACCCCCGACACCTTCCACGGCAATCCGGACCTCGAGCCCGAGCGATCCATCGAATACGAGATCGGTTATGCGACCGAGCGCCTGAGCGTCGCTGCCTTCGCGGCCGAACTCGACAACGAGATCGCCGGCTTCGTCTTCGACTTCGCCCGGGGCGGATTCACGGCACGAAATCTCGACCGCCGCAGCAGCCGCCATGGCGTCGAGATCGGTTACCGGGACACGCTCGGGGGCGTGCAGATCTCCGCCTTCTACACCTGGCTCGACGCCACCGAGGACGGTGCGGAGGAAGTTCGGCGACCCCGCCACCAGGGTCGCATCGACGCCACCGGCAGCCTGACGGGCGCACTGCGCTTCAACCTCGGCGCCGCCGTGGTCGGCGAACAACTCGACAACGACTTCTCCACGTTTCCATCCGTGCGCAGGACGCTTGACCGCTACACGCTGGTCCACGCCGGCCTGACCTGGTCCCTGTCGCCGCGGGCCCGCGTGTATCTCCAGGTCGAGAACGCCTTCGATGAGGACTACGAGGACATCCTGGGCTATCGTAATCCGGGCGTCCGGGCCATGGCCGGAGTGCGGTTCGAACCCTGAGGGAGCATTCGTGAACGAAGAACGCATCGTCGATTTCGTCGAGGAAACCTGGGATACGGAGATCGTCCCGAAGCTCACGGAGTACATCCGCATTCCCAACAAGTCGCCGGAGTTCGACCAGGGCTGGGAGGCGGCCGGGCACATGCAGCAGGCGGCCGAACTGCTGCTGGCCTGGGCCAGGTCCTTCGACATCGACGGCGCGGACGCCCGCATCGTGCAGCTGCCGGGCAGGACCCCCGTGATCTTGATCGAAGTGGCCGGATCGGCGCCCGGCAACGTCCTGCTGTACGGCCACTACGACAAGCAGCCCGAGTTTTCCGGCTGGGAGGAGGACTTGGGACCCTGGACTCCCGTGCTGCGGGACGGCCGGCTATACGGACGCGGCGGCGCCGACGACGGCTACGCGCTGTTCGCGAGCCTGACCGCGGTCGCCGCGTTGCAGCGCCAGGGGCGGCCGCACGCGCGCTGCCTGATCCTGATCGAGGGGTGCGAAGAGAGCGGCAGCCTCGACCTGCCCTTCTACCTCGAGGCCCTCGAGACGCAAATCGGCACACCGGACCTCGTGATCTGCCTGGATGCCGAGTGCGCCAACTACGACCAGCTCTGGCTGACCACCTCCCTGCGCGGCATGGTGTCGGGGACCCTGACCGTGCACGTCCTGACCGAAGGCGTCCACTCCGGCATGGCCGGGGGCATCGTCCCGTCCAGCTTTCGCCTGTTGCGGTCCCTCCTCGAACGCATCGAGGACGGCGCGACCGGTGCACTCGACGACGTCCTGTCCGTACAGGTCCCCACGTGGGCGCTGGAACAGGCGAAGTCCGTGGCGGCCACGCTCGGCGCCGGCGTCGTCGAACGCTTTCGGTGGGCGGGAGAGTCGCGCCCCGACCCCGCGAGCTACGCGGACCTCGTCCTGGCCAACGCGTGGATGGGAAGCCTTGGCGTCGTCGGGCTGTCCGGGGCACCCGAACCGGAAGACGCGGGCAACACGCTGCGTCCCGCCACGGCCGCGAAGCTGGTCTTTCGGCTGCCACCGAGCCTGGACGCAGCAACGGCCGCCAAGGGGATCAGGAGCCTGATCGAACGCGACCCACCCCTGGGAGCCAGGGTACTGCTGGAAATGGATGCACCGCACAGCGGCTGGTACGCCCCCGAGTTCGCCCCGTGGCTCATGGAATCCGCGGATCGGGCGTCCCGCGCGTTCTTCAGGCGGCCGGTCCGGACGATGGGCTGCGGCGGGACGATCCCCTTCATGAAGATGCTCGGCGACCGCTTCCCCGACGTGCAGTTCGTCGTCACGGGCGTCCTCGGACCGCACTCGAACGCCCACGGCCCCAACGAGTTCCTGGACATTCCGACCGGCAAGCGGGTGACCTCCTGCATGGCAGCGGTGCTCGCTGACCATGCGAGCGCCCGGTAGCCGGCCGGATATCAGGCGCGCAGCGGCGCCAGCACGACCAGCCAGATCACCAGGAACGCCATGACTAACTCGAAGGCGAAGATCACCCAGAGCCCGTAGCGCGTCACGGCGCGCGGCCGGATGCGCGGGTCCATGTGCCGCGACTGCAGCCAGATGGTCGCGCCGCACTGGATCGGCAGGAAGAGCGCCGAGGTGAGCGCTCCGATCATGATGAGCACGACGAAGTTCGGGATGAACAGATAGATCACGAACGCGACGATCGGCAGGACCGCGAGATACCCGCGGATGATGGCGCGGCGCAGCGCGAGGTTGCTGCGATCCATGAAGCCCATCTCGATGAGATAGTCGGGGATGACGCGCCCGCCGGCGCCGACACCCGACAGGACGGTCGAGAAGAGGATGAAGAACGCGCCCACGCTGAAGACCCACACCGCCCACTCGCCGAGCGTCTGCGTGAAGATGTTCGAGAGCAGCCCGATCGTCTCCGCGTTGCCCTCGGGGACGACGCCCATCTTGTTCAGCACACCGGCCCCCAGCACGTAGTACGGCACCGTAGCGCAGGTGACAATGACGATGGCCAGCCACACGTCCGTGTGCAGCACCTTCATCCAACCCCGCGCGTGGGACTCCCAGTCCGGGTCGCTCCGGTCCGAGCCGACGTAACTCGGATAGCCCTTCTCGATGCACCAGTACGTGTAGGCCGTCACGTCTCCGGAATTGGTGCCGGTGTAGCCGTACGCGGCCAGGGCCAGGGCGGCGAAGGCCAGGAAGACGGCCGGGTCCGGCGACAGTCCCGCGACGATGTCGTCGACCGTCGTGCGGTATTCGGTGAACTGCATGGCAACCGAACAGATCAGGGTCGCGACGGTAAAGGCGATCACCAGCGGCAGCATCACGCGCTCGAGCCAGCGGTAGGAGCCGGTACTCAGGATGATCGATGTGGTGAGGGCGATGATGCCGGTACACACCGTGCCGTCGATGGAGATGCCGCCGAGCGACGCCAGGAACGACAGCGACTGTCCTCCCCCGCCGATGATGCCGCCGAGCCCCATCGTGCCCGGCAGGTAGGCGAGAAGTCCGAGCCAGATGGGCCAGGAGATCCGCCAGATGCGACCCGGGAGGCGGTTGATGGCCCGCAGGTAGGTGTCCCCGGAGATGATCGTGTAGCGCGCCATCTCCGCCTGCACCAGCGACTTGCACCAGCACGACAGCAGGAGCCACCACAGGAGCGCCCACCCCGCCGCCGCGCCGAGACTCGTCGTCAGCACCAGTTCGCCCGAGCCGATCACCGCCCCCGTGACGATCAGGCTCGGCCCGAGATACTTGATCCGCGCCCGGAAGTTGCCCGGGGGTGCGTGCGCCTCGCCGTGCCGTACGGTGTACGGATCCGCCTGGGATTCGGCCATGGTTACGGTTCCAGACAAAAGCCGCGATGGTATCCCAAGGCGGGCCGGCACGACGCGCTGCCGCGAAGGGCGGTCTTCAGGGCGCTATTGCAGGAGCCGGCTGTCCCGGCCAAAGCGCCTCTTCAGGAAGTCCATCTGGTCGCCGAGGATCCGACCGCTGTTGGTCAGCGCCAGGTACTCGGCGAAGTTCGGCAGGTACGGCAGGGCGAGCAACTCCATTTCGCACTCGTGCGGAAGTCGGTTGCCCTTGTGGTGGTTGCAGCGCCGGCACGCGGACACGCAATTGTCCCACCGGTCGAGGCCGCCGCGGGAGCGCGGCACCACGTGGTCGCGCGTGAGCGCGGCGTCGGGAAAGTCGCCCCCGCAATAGAGACACACGTTGCGGTCCCTGCCGAAGAGCGCCGCGTTGCTGAGCGGCGGCACGCCCCGTTCCGGCTCGACGATGCGGCCGTGGCAGGCGACGATACTGTGGATGTCGAGAAACGACTGGGCGCCGTCGAACCGCGAGTGTCCGCCGCGGATGTGCAGCACGGGGTCTCCGAGTGTCCACACCACGAGGTTGCGCGCGTACAGGCATGCCGCCTCCTGCCAACTCGTCCACTCGACGGGCTGGCCGGCGACGTTGAGCCGCAGGATGCGGGGGGCTCTTTCGAATTCCTGAAGCGTCGCCAGCATCGTCCCGATCCAATCCGAAGGCGCCACATTGCGCACGGCCTCGCGCGCAAAATTGCGCGCATTCTGACGAATCCACGGCAGCCGCGCAAACCATCGGGGCGCACGAAGCGCCGGCGACGGGTACGTCGAGGCCGTGAACGTCGCATGAGCACGCACACGCGAACGGGCTCTCCGGCGCGTGGCGCGCTCCTGAGGAATCGCTACGGGCGGCTGGTCAGATAGCCGCGCGAGATCGCCGCCGCGCCATCCTCGTTCAGGACCGTGAACCAGCAGGCGCCCCGCCGGCCGGCATCGATGCGCAGCGTGATGGTGCTCGGCATCCGCACCATCGCCGCCAACCGGCAGCCGTAGCGATGCACACGTGCCGGATCCCCGTCGAGCTCGCGGTTCACCAGGACGGAAACGGCCAGCGCGAGCGTCGCGGTGCCGTGCAGGATGATGTCCGGCAGGCCCGCCGCCAGGGCAATCGCCTTGTCCGTGTGAATGGGGTTCCAGATGCGGGCGCATTCGCTGTAGACATGGGCGAGGCCAGCCGACACCGGGATCTCGACCGTGTCTCTGCGCGGCTCCGCCCCTTGCGGAGCGACCACGCCGGGCAGTGCCCCATTGCTGCGATCACCGCCCTCAACCGCGACCCCTCGCATCAGGCTGCCGTTCCAGCTCGTGACGATCGGCTCGCCGTCCTCCGCCACCGTTTCGAGCTTCAGCAACTGGTACGCGCCGGGCTTGCGCGCCTCCACCGCAACGACCGTGCCCGTCGTGAAGACCTCCTCGTCGGCACGCAGGGGGCGGTGCACGATCACGTCGTGGGTAGCATGGACGCCCCGCCGCCACTGTTCCGGCGTCATGCCCGAGGCGCCTTCGGTGTTGCGGGCGTCGAGCATCACCGGCCACTCCGGGCAGACCGGGAAAACGGGATGCGCCGCAATGCCGGCGGTCGTGTCGAAGTAGCACGGGGACGTTTCCCCCAGACCCGCGGCATAGGACATCAGCCACCGGGCGTCGGCGACGGCACGGAATCGCTTGGTGGATCGACCGACGACGGTTGAACTCATTGGCATGTCGACGGCCTCCCTTTTTGACAGATCATACCCCGCGGGGCAAAGTAGCCTGCCATGAGCGCCTTTGCCGGACGGACCCGCCTCCGGGAGCGCGGCAGGACGCCCGCCGCATGAGATCACCGAGACGGGAAGCGCAGCGGACAGCCCCGACGAACGGTGGCGCCCGGTCCGTCGAAGCCGCCCACCCCGGACGAACCCGCATCCCGGCACACCGGACGCCCGCGCTTTTGCTGCTGGCCCTCGCCGCGATCCTGGGGGGTTGCCGCTCCGGCCCCGAGGCGCCCGTCCGGAATCCCTCCGCCGTCGCGGGTGACGAGACGAACTGGTTCTGCGATACCGGCGCCGAGAATCAGGAATGGAGTTGCGTGCAGGACCGGGAACTGGTGCGCAACCCGCAGGCCACCCGTCCACCCGCGGCGCGCGAGGCGTCGAATGCGGACGCGCGACGCGATGCGCGCGCGCAACGAACACCGCCGCCCCGTGCCGCACGGGAGGCGCCGCCCCCGCCACCCCCCGCATCGGAACCGCCGCCGCATCGGGACGTCGCCGGCCGACCGGACGGCGGGATGCCGGTGATGGACGCCCCGCCGAACTACTACGTGGTCCAGTTGGTGGCGCTGCAGACCCGGGAAGCGCTGGAGGAATACGCCGCCCGCAAGGAGCTGCAGGGCATGTCGGCCGCCCGCGTCGAACGGGACGGCCGCCTGTTCTACGTGTTGTTGCTCGGCGTCTATCCGGACCGGGAGCGGGCGCGGACGGCCGCTTCGAACCTGACCGCCGAACTCGCGGAGTTCGATCCGTGGGTGCGTTCCGTGGATTCGCTGCAGCAGGCCATGCGGCGCGCGGACGAACTCGCCGACACTACCGAGATCTGATCGGGCGTCGCCGACGGACTGCCCACAGCGCCGCCGCCCGTGGGCTTCCGGCGCGCGGACCCTCAACCCGTCGCCAGATCCACGCCGTCGTCGATCGGGATAAACAGGCACTGGCGCGGCTCGCCGTTGACGGCCGCACTGGTATGGCCCTGCCCGTGCGTATCCTCGGCGAGGAGTATGTCTCCCGGTCCGAGGCGCCGCACGGTACCGTCCCCCACGCCGATGTCGACGGAACCGACGAGATTCACCACGAACTGTCGGCGCGGGGCATTGTGGAAGTCCAGATCGTAGTCGCCGTCCACGTCGCGGAAAAGCACGCCCGGCCCCCGGATCAACTCCGAGATCCGACCGACGGGACCCTGGTCCGACAGGGCGATTTCGATATCCTCGAAGTGGGAACGGCCATCGTCCCCGGTATAGACCCGTACCACCACCATCGCGTTGCTCCGCTGCCTCCGCTGCCTGCGCTACCCGGGGAGTGCCGCCCGGCGCGCGTCAGAGCGCGGCCAGGATCGCCTCGGCCTTGCTGGTCTCGAACTTGTTGGGTTCTTCCACGGCGAGCCTGGTCACCGTGCCGTCCTCGACGACCATGGCATAGCGCTGCGAGCGCACGCCGAGACCGAAACCGGTGGCATCCATCTCGAGGCCGAGGGCCCTGGCGAAGTCGCCGTTGCCGTCCGCCGCCATCACCACCTCACCGACATCGCGATCCGCGCCCCAGGCATCCATCACGAAGGCGTCGTTGACCGATACGCAGACGATGCTGTCGACGCCCTTGTCCCGCAACGCCTCGGCATGCGTGACGTAACCCGGCAGGTGCTGCTCCGAGCACAGGGGGGTGAACGCACCCGGCACCGCGAACAGGACGACCTTCTTGCCGTCGAACAGGTCGGCACAGGTGCGCGGCGAGGGCCGCCCGTCCTGCATGACGTAGAACGTGGCGTCGGGGAGCTTGTCGCCTTGCTGGATAGACATCGCGGGATCCTCTGCGTGCTTGAACGATGCGGCAAGTGTACCGAGGCGGAAGGTCCCGGTTCAATCGTCAGCGCCAGGCGAAGTACGGCTGTTCGTAGTGCGCGACGCGCGTGTCGCGGCCGAGGATGCACACTTCCCGAAACTGGTAGATCATCGCGGCGGTCGGCGCAGCGATCCACGTGTCTCCGACCGGCATGCGCAACACCGGATGCTCGCTCTCGGGAATGGGGTCGAGCACCGGCGCGTCCTCGCGGAGGAACTCCGCGACCGGAATCCGGTGAATGGAGGCGACCTCCAGGGGGTTGAAGGTGAGTTCGCGATCCGCCCCGGCCCACACGACCACGGGCGTAATGACGAAACCGGAGCGTGTCTGGAAGTCGTCCAGGGTGCCGAGCACGTCGGACGGGCCGAGGTGCAGGTCCACCTCCTCGTGCAACTCGCGCAGCGCAGTGGTCTGCACGTCCTCGCCCGGATCCCGCATGCCGCCCGGCAGCGCCCACTGGCCCGGGTGGTTCCGGAGGGCCGGCGAACGGCGCGTCAGGATGAGCGCCGCCTCGTCGCGCCACGTGTCGTGCTGCGGCAGTCCGGGCAGGCCGGCGCCGAAGGAGGTGTCCACGACGGTGATCGCGACGGCAGCGCTACGCGCCGGGCCGTCCGTCGCGCGTTGCGGCACGAAACCGCGCAGGTTGTCGGCAATCCGGCGCCTGAGTGTGTGGTCGCAACGCATCGAGGCAGGGTAGCGAGTGGACGGCACCGTGTCGAACCGCGAGCGCCCGGACAGCCCCCGGCACCGGGAGCGGCGCGCCGTCCTGTTCGCGCTCGCCGCGGTGCTGCTCTGGTCGACCGTCGCGACCGGTTTCAAGCTCGGGCTCGCGTCGATGCGGCCCCTGCAGCTGCTGGCGCTCGGCAGCGTCGTGTCGCTCGCGTTCTTCGCGGCAGCGTATCTCGCCGTGCGTCCCGCGCCCGCTCCCCGCGGCCAGTTGTGGCGCGCCGCCGCGCTTGGCCTCGTCAACCCGCTCGCGTACTACATGGTCCTGTTCGAGGCATACGACCGGCTCCCGGCGCAGATCGCGCAGCCCCTCAACTACACATGGGCCATCACCTTGGCCGTGCTCGCCGTGCCGATCCTCGGGCAGCGGCTCGACCGCCGCACGCTCGCCGGGATCGTCGTCAGCTATCTCGGCGTGGTGGTGCTCGTGACGCAGGGCGAGTTCACCGCCTTCGACCGTTTCGACGGTATCGGCATCGCGCTGGCGCTCGGCAGCACCGTGCTCTGGGCCGCCTACTGGCTCGCGACCGTACGGCTGCGGATGCACCCCGTGCAGCTGCTGCTCGCGGTGTTCGCAACCGGCACGCCTTGCGTGGTCGCCGCGTGCCACTTCACCGTCGGCCTGCCGCCCCTCACACTCCCGAACGTCGGTTACGGACTCTGGGTCGGTCTGGTGGAGATGGGCGTGACCTTCCTGCTCTGGCAGCGAGCGCTCACGCTGACGAGCCACGCGGGACGCATCTCGCAGCTCATCTTCCTGTCGCCGTTCCTGTCGCTGGTGCTCATCGCGCGCGTCCTCGGCGAGGCGATCCACCCGAGCGCGGTCGTGGCGCTCGCGCTGATAGTGGGCGGGTTGCTGCTGCGGGGACGGTAGGGGCGGATGCGTTGCGATCTGATCGGCACCTCCTGGCGTTTCGGTCGCAGTGGTGCCGCCGGCCATCCTATAATCGGCGCCGGGAGGATCACGCATGGGCAACACGAGAACGGTACTCGTCACCGGGGGCGCGCGCGGCATCGGCCGCGGAATCGCGCAGAGCTTCCTGGAAGCCGGGCACGCGGTGATGATCGCGGACCTCGACCTGTCGCCGGACGGGGACGGCGACTCGGACTGGACCTACAAACTCGCCTCGCGCTCCGAAATGGCGCGCACGGTCGAGGAACTGGCGCCCCTCGGCGACATCCGCTCCACGCCGCTTGACGTGACCGACGCCGCATCCTGCGAGGCTGCGGTCGCCGCCACGATCAACGCGTTCAGGCGCCTCGACGTCCTCGTCAACAACGCCGGCGTCGTCGACAGCGGCCCCCTCGATACGTTCTCCGAGGAACGCTGGGACAAGATCTTCGACGTCAACGTGAAGGGCGTCTTCCTCATGACGCGCGCCGCCGCGGCCAGCCTGCGCGCCTCCGACGATGCGGCCATCGTGAACACGGCCTCCATCGCCGGCAAGCGCGGCGCGCCCTCGATGGCGGCGTACTGCGGGTCCAAGTGGGCGGTCATCGGCATCACGCAGTCCTTCGCGCTGGAGCTCGCGCGCGACGGCATCCGCGTCAACGCCCTGTGCCCCGGGATGGTGGGCACGGCCATGTGGTCCGACCACCTGATGGCGAACGCGAGCAACGAGTCGTTCGAGCAGCGCATGCAGGACATCATTCCCCTCGGCCGGCCACAGACCGTCGAAGACATGGGTCAGGCCGCCGTCTACCTGGCCACCGCCCCCAACGTCAGCGGCATCGCCCTGAACGTCGCCGGCGGTTTCGAGATGCGCTGATTCGCCCTTCTTCGCCAGGTGCCGTGATCCCATGAAATACCTCAAGGACCCGCTCGTCCTGTTCCTGCTCCTCGGTGTCGGGATCTTCGCCATCGATGCGGTGCGGCCGGACGCTGGAAACGACCTGGTCCGCGTCGGGCCGCTGGACATCGCCCGCCTCGCCGACCAGTGGCGCGCACAGATGGGCCGTGCCCCGACCGAGACCGAACTCAACGGCCTGGTCGACGCACACGTGCGAGAGGAGATGCTGGTGCGCGAGGCCCTCAGGATGGGGCTCGACGACAACGACGTCATCATCCGGCGTCGGCTGGCGCAGAAGCTCACGTTCCTGACCGAGGACCTGGCGCTCCTCGAACCTGCCACCGAGCGCCAGTTGACGGAGTATTTCGAGGCGGACCCGGAGCGCTACCGTGTGCCGGCCCGCTTCACGTTCTCGCATGCCTACTTCAGCCCGGACCGGCGCGCCACGGCGCGGGAAGACGCCGCCGCCGCCCTGGCACAGGTGAACGACGAGAACTGGCGGACCATCGGCGATCCCTTCATGCTGCGGCGTACCTACGCACACGTCACCCGCGCCGACGTACGCAAGGATTTCGGCACGGCGTTCTCCCTGGCTCTGCCCGAACTCGAGGGCGAAGGCTGGCTCGGCCCGGTCGAGTCCGGCTACGGCTTTCACCTCGTGCGCATCGACCGGCGCACGCCGAGCCGCCTGCCCACGTTCGCGGAGGTGCGCGCGCGCGTCGCGACGGACTACGACGCGCAGCGCCGCTCGGACGCCAACGAACGCTACTACGAGACCCTGGCCGCCCAGTATCGGATCGAGATCGAGATCCCCGCGACGCCGATCGACGGGCCGCAACTGCCGCAGTCCGGGCCCGTGCCGGCAGAGCCGTCGCCGGCACAGTGAAACCGGGCCGCTACTTCGACGAGGGCTGTAGGGGCGACCCTTGTGGTCGCCCGCTCGACCCTTGTGGTCGCCCGTGGTGGGCCCGTACATGAATTCGGAACGGGACGCCACAAGGGCGTCCCCTACAGGCGCCTGGCCAGAGGCCAGGCGTGAATTGGAAACCGGCAGCCCTGGTCTGCGTCCTGCTTGCCGTGGGCGCACACGGCCACGAAGTGCGGCCCGCCTATCTCGGCATCACCGAGGCCGAGGACCAGGTCTTCGATGTCCTCTGGAAACAGCCGCTCGTGGGCGACCGACGGCTGCCCCTCGAACCCGACCTGCCCGAGCACTGCACGCTGGAACTGCAGCAGGTCGCGGACGTGCAGCGCTCCGCCCTGATACACCAGTGGCGCGCGGACTGCGGCCAGGAAGGTCTCATCGGGCACCGCGTGGGCATCGAGGGCCTGTCGCGCACGCTCACCGACGTCCTGGTCAACGTCGCCCTCGCGGACGGCACGTCGATCTCGCGGCTGCTGCGACCGGAGGATCCGTACTTCGTCATCGAGGCCGGCCAGGGCCGGCAGGTGCTCGGCTACCTGGTCCTCGGCATCGAGCACCTGCTGCTCGGCTTCGACCACATCCTGTTCGTGATCGGCCTGATGTTCTTCATCTCGAGGCCGTCGGTGCTCATCAAGACGATCACGGGCTTCACGGTGGCGCACAGCATCACGCTCGGGCTCTCGGCGCTGGAAGTGGTCAGGCTGTCCCAGGCGCCCGTGGAGGCGGTGATCGCGCTATCGATCGTCTTCCTCGCGGTGGAGCGCCTGCGCGGGGCCGAGGGCACCATCACCGCGCGGCACACGTGGATCGTGGCGCTCGTGTTCGGGCTCTTGCACGGCTTCGGATTCGCCGGGGCGCTGGCGGACATCGGGCTGCCGAAAGCGGGAGCGCTGTGGGCGCTGTTCCTGTTCAACGTCGGCGTCGAGATCGGGCAGCTCATCATCGTCGCGGCGGCCCTGGCGCTGGTCGCGATCCTGCGGCGGACGCAGGTGGAGCTGCCCCGCTGGGTCGTCCGTGCGCCGCTCTACGCGATGGGGACGGTAGCGTCCTACTGGCTGGTGTCGCGGGTGGCGTTGTTGCTGTAGCTTGGCGCCGGCGCCGTCCGGATCGCCCGCGCGAGGGCGGTGCGTGGAATTCGGCACCGGACACCACATGGGTGTCCCCTGCATCGCCCGCGGCGGCAACCACTTGAGCAAGGGGGCAGCGATGCCGCTACCGGGCAAACTCGGCTTCGACATGAAGCTGGCATTCGGCGTCGGCCAGGCTGCCGAGGGACTCTTCGGCGCGGCCTACGGCACGTTCCTGATCTTCTACTACAATCAGGTGCTCGGCATGTCGGGGTCGCTGGCCGGCGCCGCGGTCGGGATCGCCCTGGTGGTGGACGCCTTTACGGATCCGCTGGCCGGCTCCCTTTCGGATCACTGGAAATCCCGCCACGGGCGCCGCCACCCGTTCATGTACGCGTCCATCCTGCCGCTGATGGTGTCGTTCTATTTCCTGTTCAACCCGCCGGTCACCAGCGAATTCGGCCTGTTCCTCTGGCTGGTCGTCTTCTCCAACGCCAGCCGCACTTCGATGTCGCTCTACCACGTGCCCCACATCGCGCTCGGCGCCGAGCTGAGCGAGGACTACGACGAGCGTTCCAAGCTGGTCGGCTACCGGATGTTCTTCGCCAACGTCGGCGTGCTGTTCACGTTCGCCGTGGGGTTCCTGTACTTCTTCACGCCGACGGCGGAGTTCCAGAACGGCCAGCTCAACGCGGCCGCCTATCCAGGCTTCGCCCTGCTGCTGGCGGGTCTGATGGGGGTGACCATCTTCTGGAGCGGCTGGGGAACACGGGCCGGGATTCCGTTCCTGCGCGTCGCGCCAGCCACACAGCGGCTCAGCCTCGGCAAGGTGCTCTGGCGCGTCCTCCTCGACATCATCGCCGCCATGCGCAGCCGCTCGTTCCGCTGGCTGTTCTTCGGCGTGCTCGTCGTCTTCGTCATGGTCGGCGTGAACGGCGGCCTGGACCTGTACGTGTTCACCTATTTCTGGGAACTCGACCGCGCGTCGATCCTGCTCGTGATCTGTGCCTATCCCGTGGGCGTGTTGTTGGGGTCCTTCTTCTGCCCGGCGTTCTTCAACCGCTTCGGCAAGAAGGCGGGCCTGATCTTCGGCGGACTCTCGTGGGCCTTCTGGCAGACAACCCCCATCGTGGCGCGCCTCATGGACTGGTTCCCGGACAACGGCGAGCCGTTGCTGATCTCGCTCCTGGTCGCGATCAAGGTCATCCAGGGCGCCTCCACGGTGCAGGCCAACGTGGCGTTCGGCTCGATGGTGGCCGACATCATCGACGAGCACGAATACGAGACCGGCAAGCGTCAGGAGGGCATCTTCTTCGCGGCCAGTTCCTTCTCGGCGAAGGCCACCTCGGGCATCGGCAACGTCATCGCCGGCGTCACGCTCGACCTCATCTCCTGGCCCCGGGGCGCGCACATCAGGACGGCGGCCGACGTGCCGCCGGAAACGCTGGTGAACCTGGGCATGGCGTACGGCCCCATCGTCGCGGCCTTCGGCTTCGTCTCCATCTGGTGCTATACGCACTACAGGCTGACCCGCGAGCGCCACGCCGAGATCCTCGAGGAACTGGCGCGGCGGCGGGCAGCTATCGTGAGGGCGTCTGCGGCACAATAGGCGGCACAATAGGCGCAGATCACCGACAGGCTGCACGCCAGGCCAGAACGATGTCCACCGTCATGCAAACGCCCCTGGCCGGTCCGATGACCTGGGCCGCCGACACGCTCCTCGAGGACGACGGGCTCGTCGTGCTGGGTTCGGACTGCCGCGCCGAACTCGACGCCGCGGCCATCGAGTTCGAATCGAATCCGCTGCCTGTCGAGGCCCTCGCGCCGGACTTCTTCGACCTGCCTGCGTGTGCGGCCGCGATGCAGCGGGTGCGCGCGCAGGTCTGTGACGGCATCGGATTCGCCATCATCGACCGTCTGCCGGTCGAGCGCCTGTCGAAGCGGACCGCCGTCGCGCTGTATTGGCTGCTCATGTCCCTCGTCGGCCGACCCGTGGCGCAGAAGTGGGACGGGACGCTGCTCTACGACGTGCTGGATACCGGGAAGAAGGCCGGCCCCGGAACCGGTGTGCGCTCCTCGAAGACCAACGGTCACCAGGGCTATCACACCGACAACGCCTTCAACCTGGCTCCGGACTGTGCCGCCCTGCTCTGCCTGCAGACCGCGAAGTCCGGCGGCGTCAGCGGCCTGGTCAGTCTCGACACGGTCTACAACCTCCTGCTCGACGAGTACGGCGAGCTGGTTCCGCGCCTCTACGAGCCGGTGTACTGGGACCGCCAGATGGAGCATGCACCGGACGATACGCGGGTCTCCGTCCAGCCGGTGTTCGAGTCCGACGGGGAGCGCGTGCTCGCCAACTACTCCCCCTGGCTCGTCCTGGCGGGGTACCGCTTGCGCGACGAGCCGCCGGACGCGCACACGCGCGCCGCGCTGGACGCACTCATCGAGGTCCCCGAGCGGGACGCGCTCGGCAAGTCCTTCGTGTTCGAGCGCGGGCAGATCCAGATCGTAAACAACCGGCGTGTCGGGCATCGGCGCACGGCCTTCGAGGACTGGGAGGAGCCGGAACGCCGGAGGCACCTGGTGCGTATCTGGCTACGGGATGCGGGGCGACCGTTCTACCACGGCTGACGCCTCCTGCCACTCGACGACCCCACCACACCAGCGGAGAACCTCGTGACCAACCCCTACATCATCTACGGCGGCGAAATGAGCTACTTCACGAGGAAGCTCGAGGCCGCGTGCATCTTCTACGGGCTCGACTTCGAGATGCGCGACAAGAACCGCCACGATCCGGCGAGCATCGAGAGCCGGTCGGGAACGCACCAGGTGCCGGTGCTGCAGACGCCGGAGAACTGGATGATCGGGGACACGACGCCGCTCATGCATCTCCTCGACGCCCGTTTCCCGCATCGCAGGATGTTCCCGGACGGACCCATCGGCGTCCTCGTGCAGGCTGTGGAGGAGTATTTCGACGAGTGGATCGCCCGCACCATGGTGCACTACCGCTGGCACTATCCGGAAAGCGCCCTGTTCGCCTCCATGCGCATCGCCGACGGCATGGCCGAGGTCGCCGAGCGCGTGCGGGGTTGGGGGCCCCGGGCGTGTCGCGCTACCGGAACCGAGTCCGAGACACAGCGCCAGGCCGCGGAGGCAGAGTACGTGCGCATCCTCGAGGCCGCCGAGCCGCAACTCGGCAAGACCCGCTACCTGCTCGGCGACCGACCCTGCGCGGTGGACTGCATCGTGCTCGGCGGCCTGCGCGCCCACACGTACATGGATCCGGACCCGAAGAAGGTCACCGCGGGCTATCCTCGCGTGGTGGCGTTCTCCGAAGGCTCGGCCGACGACTGGGACGGCAGCGGAGAGCTCGCGGCATTCCCGGCATCAACGGACTTCGCCCGCTTCGTCCTCGACGAAATGACCGCGACCTACCAGCCTTACGTAATCGCCAATCGGGCCGCCCAGCAGGCCGGCGCCAAGGCGTGCCGTGCGCATATCTATGGCGAAGAGGTCAGCTACCTGTCGCGCCCCTATCCGGAACGGTCGCGGCAGATGATCCTCGACAGGATCGCCCACACGCTGTCCGATGCGGACCGGCAACGGGTCACCGACTGGCTCGGCGACGCGGGCCTGCACTGCTTCCTCGCAGGCAGCACCGCCTGACATGTAGGGGCGACCCTTGTGGTCGCCCGTCCCGGAAGTCGCGGAACCTCGTCGTCAACGCGCAGTTTCGCGCCAGCGAAACTGCAACGCGACCGCAGGTCGCGCCGGGACGGGACAAGCCCGTCCCTACGTCGCCGCGCCACGCTATTGCATCGTGATCGCCGTCTGGAACGCGGGACGCGCCGTGATGCGTTCCACGTACGCCTTCAGGTTCGCCATCTCGTCGGTCACGCAGCCGAGGCGGTTGCTCATGAAGCAGGCGTGGCCGAGCATGATGTCCGCCGCCGAGAAGTCCCCGATCAGGTAGTCCCTGCCCTCGAGGTTCTGATCGACCGGTGCGAGCGATCGCGTCAACAGGCGCTGCGCCTGCCCGAGCGCGGTCTCGTCACGGCGTTCCGGCGGCAGCAGCACGGTCTGCACGATGATCGTGTTCACGGGCGGCATCACCATGCCCTCGCAGTAGTGGAACCACTGCAGGTACATCGGAAACTCCGGGGCGTCCACCGCCGGCTTCAGGCCGCCGTTCCTGTGGCGTTCCAGCACGTACTCCACGATGGCGCCGGATTCGAAGATCCGAACGTCGCCGTCGTCCAGCACGGGCACCCTGCCGAGCGGATGGCGCGCCCGGTGTTCGTCGGACTTCAGGTCCTTCGGATGAAAGGCCATCTTGTTCATCTCGTAGGGCAACCCGAGTTCTTCGAGCAGCCAGACGATCCGGCCGGCGCGGGAACCGGGCGCGAAGTGCAGCTTCAGCATGGTTTCTCCTGTCAGTGATCCGTTTCTGGTGTGTCATCCCGTAGCCGGGCGGCGTCGCATACTGCCAGACTTCGGTGCGCAGCGCCCGCGTTCCGACCGGACCAGGCTTCAGTCCTCAAGCGCCCCGCGCGGCACGAGCACGCGCGTAAAGGCCCGTAGCATCTGATTCCCGGAAGCCTCGAAGCGGTCCCGCAACACGATCATGCCTTCGCCGAGCACGGTCTCCCGCCAGAGCACGCGACGCACCTCCCGCCACGGCATGTCCCCGGGCTGTGCGGTCACCGCCTCCTGGTGAAACGCCTTCAGGTCTTCCAGGGCGCGCTTGGTGTCCTGCAGTGCATCGAAGCCCTCCGGCACGCCGCCTCCGTCGAGCAACCCACCGAACCGCTCGGCAAGCCGTTCGACCGGCGCGCCGGCGAGCCCCACCGTCGTGCGCCCGCGGCGCTCGAGCGACAGCGCGTACCACGGCTGCAGCAGATCGACCTCCGCGCGCAGCGACGCAGCCCAGCTTCCGTCCTGCTCTACCCGCGCCGGGAAACTCACCGGGCAGGCGGCTGCTTCGCTCGTGGCTGCATCCGGGACATCCTCCGGATAGTCCGCCAGTACCGGCCCGTGCGGCGCATCGAGCAGCGCCAGCGCCGCGAGCACGACACGCCGCTGAAACGCGGCGTCGCCCGGCATGCCGAGCGGCCGGCCGAGCGGAAACGTGACCCACAGGAATCGCGGCGGCCGCAGGGCCTCGGTGTTCTCGCGCACCAGGCTGATGCCGGTCGTGGCGATGCCCTCGTCCTCCAGGTAGTGGGCCACCGCGCTCACGGCGCGGGTGCAGTTGGGTCAGACCGGTGTCAGGAACGCGGTGTCGACCCCGTCCCGGTGCAGCACCTTCGCCAAACCCCGGGCCGGCGCTGCATAGGCCTCGGGCAATAGTCCCGCTCCCATGAAGCTGTAATGGTTCGAGGCGAGGCTTCTTACCACGCCCTCTTCCGCCAGCTCACGGAACCGGTCGATGGGGAAGACCAGGTTCGCGTCCTCCTGGAAGCCGGAGCGGTCGAAGTTGACGGAGCTGTGCGACATGACGAGGTCCGCGCCCGTCAAGTCGCCCGGGAGAACGCGGTAGGTCGCGTCCGTCAGATCGAAAGCGGTGTCCGTACGGCGGTGCAATCCCGCGGTGGTCACCAGAGCGACCTTGCGCTGCGCCAGCGGCGTCCCGGGGGCCACCCACGGGGTGCGACCGAGGGGTACGAGGTTCTTCTCGAGCAGGTGTGCCCGCTCGTAGTCCGGCAGGTCCGACAGTCTGACCACTAACGTCTTCCTCCCGGCGACCGTTCAGGCGCGATGCAGCGGATTCCCCTCATCCCTGCCGGGCCTGGGCGAGCCCTTCCCGCATGTGCCTGCTCGACAGGTAGAAGTGCACCGCACCCCACACGGCGAGCGAGCCCACAACCACCATGGCGACCCGCAGCGAGTCGGTCCCGAGGGTCGGGCGCAACACGTCACTCAGGATGCCCACCACCTGAGGGCCGAGCCCGAGGCCGATCAGGTTGAGCGTCAGCATCTTCACGGCGGAGGCGACCGCGCGCATGCGTAGCCGCGCCAGGCTCTGGATCAGGGCGAGCCCGGGCGCGAGAAACATGTTGCCGCCGAACAGTGGGATGACGAACAGGGCTACCGCGATCCGGAAGTCGTCCACCAGATAGGCCGCCACGGAGAACGGAAACACGCCGGCGGTAATGACGGCGATGGCGGCCAGGCCCGCGCCCGCGCGGCGTTTCGACAGCCGGTCGTTGAGGTAGCCGCCAAGGAACGCACCGAGACCGCCCAGGACTCCCATGCCTATCGCCAGCAGCAGCCCGACCTGGGCGGCCGTCAGTTCGTGGGTGCGCATGAAGAACGACGGCATCCAGGACACCAGACCGTACCCCGCGGTGCCCTTGAGCATGGAGCCGATCACCAGGTGGCGCATCGCCTTGTTGCGCCACATGTAGGTCAGCGTTTCGCCGATCGGCGGGGCTTTCTCCTGCGCCGAACGCTGCTCCGAGGCGCCGCGCACCGGCTCGCGCACCGTCAGCCAGAAGATCAGCGCCAGCAGCAGGCCCGGCAGGCCCACCGCCATGATGGCGACCCGCCAGCCGTACAGGACGCTCAGGATGCCGCCGGCGGCCATGCCGAGGAGCATTCCCGCATTGGCGCCCACGGCGATCACGCCCATGGCCGTCGAGCGGCGCTCGGGCGGGAAGATGTCCGCGATGATCGAGTGGCTTGACGGGTTGACGCCCGCCTCGCCCACGCCCACCCCGACCCGGGCAAGCGCGAGCTGCCAGAAGTTCTGCGCCAGACCGCAGAGCGCCGTCATGAGCGAGAACACCACCAGCGACGCGGTGATGATCCGGGTGCGTACGCTGCGGTCGGCGAACATCGCGATGGGCAAGCCGAGCGTCGCATAGAAGAGCGCAAAGGCGAGTCCCCCGAGGAAGCCGAGCTGCGTGTCCGACAGGCCCATCTCCAGCTTGATGGGCTCGAACAGGATCGACAGGATCTGGCGGTCGACGAAGCTGAACGTGTACGCCAGGAAGAGAAGGGCCAGGACGTAGTAGGGGTGATTGCCGCGCGTCGCAGCGCCGGCCGCCGGCGACGGCATTTCGATCGCGCCGGAGGGACGGGGCGCGGAGGATGAAGTCATGGCGAGATCCCTCGGACCGGCGGCCGCTATACCACCGCTTCGATCAGGTACGGCCCATCGCTTGCCAACGCTCTCCCGAGCGCGGTATCGAACTCCTCGCAGGTCGTCGCGCGCGCCCCGGGGACGCCCTGCGCCGCCGCGAGGGCCACCCAGTCCAGGTCCGGGTTGCCGAGGTCGAAGAGGCTGGCCGCGTCACGCCCGATCTCGTTGATGCCGAGCCGCCGGTACTCCACTTCGAGGATGTTGTACTGACGGTTCGAAAAGATGACGGTCACGATGTTCAGGCCCTCGCGGGCAGCGGTCCACAGGTACTGGTTCGTGTACATCGCCCCGCCGTCGCCGAGCAACGCGAATACCTGACGGTCCGGGCAGGCGATCGCTGCGCCCACCGAGATCGGACCGCCGTCGCCGATGGAACCGCCGGTCAGGTTGAGCCAGCTGTGCCGCAGGCAGCGCTGCAGCAACGGGAACGCCGCGCCGCCGCCGCCCGAGTCCGTGGACATGATGCTGTTCTCCGGCGCGTGGACGGCAAGCAGCTGCGCGATGCTGCCGGCCGACAGATCGCCCTGCGGTTTGTCGGGGCGCTGTCCGCCCGGGCCTGTTCCCGCGGGCGCGTCGAGCGCGTCGGCAACGCCCGTGAGCGCGGCCATCACGTCCTCGTGTCGATGGGCGAGCCGGATCGTCTCGCAATGCTCCGGGACGAGGTCGCTGGGCAGGTTCTGATAGGCGAAAAAACTGACCGGCGACTGCGCTCCCGCGAGCACGAGCTTCTTGACGGACGCCAGCACCTGCATGACGTGCTCGGGGAAGTACGGCAACCGTTCCACGAGCGGCAGGTCCGGTCCCGCCTCGACACGCGCCGGAAACGTCGGTGTGTAGAGGCGACAGCCCGTCGCGGCGGCGATGCGGCCGGCCGCGCGCACGCCGGCTTCGGTCAGGGCGTTGCCGTCGATCATGAGCAGGGTGTCGGCGTCGATCCGCGGCGCGACCGCCTCGACGACGTCGTCGGCCACGACGGGCTTCGCCATCGATGCATCGAAACCCGGATCCCTGGCCCTTGGACGACCCTCGCCCCACGCGGCGTCGACCGGCACGATGAGTGTCGCGATCCCGCCACGCGGCATGGGATTGGGCGCCAGCGAGGCGCGCACCGCGTCGACGGCGTCCAGGGCCAGCCCCTCGGACGTGCGCGCCGTGCGGATCCACGCCGAGACCGGCTTCGCGACGGCCTCGATGTCCGACGTGAGCGGCGCGTCGTAGGGCACGTGATGAATGGCGTGGTCGCCGATGATGTTGATGAGCGGCGAGTCCGCCCGGCGGCAGTTGTGCAGGTTCGCCACCCCGTTCGCCAACCCGGCGCCGAGGTGCAGGAGCGTGGTCGCCGGCCGCCGCTGCATGCGCGCGTAGCCGTCCGCGGCGCCGGTGCAGACGCCCTCGAACAGGCACAGCACGCCGCGCGTCTCGTCGACCGCGTCGATCGCCTGTACGAGGTGCATCTCCGACGTGCCCGGATTTGCGAAGCACACGTCCACGCCGTGGGCGACCAGCGTGCGCAGCAGGCTCTCGGCGCCATTCATGGATCGCTCCCCAAAAAAGGGACGGAGCTTATCACGCAGGCACTGCGGGACCGGCCCGGCACGCCCCCCTTCGTCCTCCTTTTCGCGGTGCCCCACGTTCGGTTAACGTTGCGGCACAAGGACGACATAGGCTCACGAACGCATGGACACTTTCGCTTTTCTTCGCATCGGCGGCCGCCAGCGGGACTGGGGACCGGTGCACGAGGCACTCGTCGCGGCACTGCCGGCCGAGCGGATCTGGGGTGCGTTTCATGGCCTCTTCGGCGTCGGCTCGAACGAGGTGATCGCGGTGACGGCTGGCGACGATGCGGCGGTCGCCGACTCGATCGAGACCGTCGCGGGGCTCGATGCCGTAGAGCGGGTGGAGTCCCTGACGCTGGTACCCACCGTGCGGCCCACCGACCGCACCCCGCTGACGCGGGAGGGGCTGTACGTCTTCCGCTTCTTCGACGTCGCGCATCGGGATGTCGAGGAGATCGCGGCACTGTCGCAGACCGCCTGGACCAGCTTCGAGACCGTCGACGCATACCGTGCGGAGCCCCAGGGCCTCTTCTGCCAGCGCGACTGTTCCGACGAACGCGGCCGGATGCTGCTGCTCACGTGGTACGACGGACTGAACTCCTGGCAGAGCTCGCGGCGCCCGCCGGAGGAAGCCCGGCAGAACTTCCAGCGGCGCCACGCGCTGACCGCCGGCACCATCGCCTACGCCACCAGGCTGATCGTGTGAGCCCCGCTTTGCCGGCATAATCGATCACCTGCCGCCACCTGGGAATTACGGGAGACCGATGGACGCCGCACACCGGCTCGAAGCCGCCTTCCACTACATCGAGAGGCCCGCCCGAAAGCCTGGCTACTTCCTGAGCGAGAGAGGCCGGCAAAGGCACCCCGAGCACTCGCCGGCCGGCGAGACGCACACGATGGCGGTAGCCGACGCCCGTGCCGCGGTCGACACCCTGTCCCTGGACCGGGAAGGCGAGATCTACTCGCTGCTGTACAACCCGGACCACCGCTGGTTCTACGTGCTGGAAATGCGCACGGACGAGGCCATGCTGCTCAAGTGCTACGACTCGATGCGGGACGGCCGCGCGCGCTTCACGGCGCATTCGGCCTTCGACGACCCGACCGGTCCCGCGGACGCGTCGGAGCGTGAGCGCATCGAGGTGCGCACGCTGGCGTTCTTCGAAACTTGAGCAGGAGTCGGACGGCCTGCGCCGGGCCAACGCCCGTGGCACGACGCCGGGCTTGCCGGCCGGGCCGGGCGGTACTCTCGGCGGCCCTGTGCGCCGTCGCCGTGTTCTCGTTGTCCGCATGCTCAAGGGCGGGGCACGAGACGGGGCGCCCCGGCGACGCCGTGCCCGCGGATCGGACCGTTCGTTTCGGAACGGGCACGCCCCTCGTCACCTTCGACCCGCACCTCGCGGACACCGGGGCGCCCTTCGAAACCTACCTCGTCCTCGTCTATGACGGCCTGACGCGGCTCAACACCGCCGACTTCTCCAAGCCTTACCCGGGCCTGGCCGCGTCCTGGAGCTGGCCCGACCCGACCACGGTGGAGTTGCAACTGCGCCGCGACGTCCGGTTCATCGACGGAGAGCGGTTCGACGCCCATGCGGCGAAGGCCAACATCGAACGGCTCATGCGCCTCGAGGGGCCGCGCATCAACACGGTCGCATCGATGTACTCAGCCGAGGCGCTGGACGACTTCACGCTGCGCCTGCACCTGCACTACCCGGACCCGACGCTGCTCTACAACCTGGGCATGTCGCCGGGGCTGATGGTGAGTCCCGCGGCATTCGACAACCCCGACCTCGACCTCGACCCCGTCGGGACCGGGCCCTGGCGGTACGACCGCGCGAACTCCGCCATCGGCGAGGTGCACCGCTTCGTGCCCAACCCGGACTACCACGATTCGGCCTTCCAGGACGCCCCGCCCATCGCCATCCGCCCGCTGGTCAACAACCGGGCGCGGCTCAACGCCCTGATCTCCGGACAGATCGATCTCGCCGAGGTGAGGCCGGCCGAAGCGGCGCCGGCGCTGGCCAGGGGCTTCGGGATCTCCGCGCACTCGAACGGCTGGCTCGGCCTGACGATCCTGGACCGGGCCGGCGAACTGGTGCCCGAACTCGGTGACGCCCGCGTACGCCAGGCCATCGGCTTTGCCGTGGACCGCCAGGCCATCGCCGACACCGTGTTCCTCGGCTACGCCCGTCCGGCGTTCCAGCCCATGCTGCCGGGGCTGGGCCACGACCCGTCCCTCGAGGGCTTCTTCTCCCATGACCCGGACCGGGCACGCGCCCTGCTCGCCGAAGCCGGCGTCGACGGCTTCTCTTTCACGGTCCCCGTGCTACCGCACAACACCGCCCTGTACGAGGCTCTCCAGGCCTACCTGCGCAACGTGGGGATCGATATGCGCATCAAGGTCATCGAGCCCGGCACGATCGAGGCCATGGCGCGGACGCGGGAGTATCCGGTGAACACCATCGGCTATCCCAACTTCGACCCCGACAGCCGCCACCAGGCGATCTGGTCGGCGACGGCCGGGTTCAATCCGTTCCATTACGAGGAGCCGCGGCTCGAGCAGCTCGGCCGCGAGGCGCGGCGCAGCCTCGACCAGGAACTGCGCGCGCGTCACTACCGGGAGTACTTCAACATCGTCGTCAAGCAGGTGCTGTCACTCCCCCTGGTGCATGTCGACGACATCGTGGTGTACGACCCGGACAAGCTGACCGGCGTGCGGGTGGACCGTTACATGCTGTGGGACGTGCGGCTGCGGCTGCCCGCGGAGACCCCGTAGGCGCGACCCTCGTGGTCGCCCGTCTCGGCACCGTGCACGCATTTCGAGACGGGACGTTGAGTGCCCCGAGGGCTTCGCGCTCCGGCCCCGGAGCCGCCACGATGTCGTCGCTGTGCTCGTCGGCGTGATCGTGGATCTCGGACATGGCGCGTTCCCGGTTTCGGCAAACGGCCCGCATGTTACGCTGGACGGACATTGATTCCGTGGACCGTCCAGCCATGCAGCCACCTCGCACACCGATCGTATCGGCACGCCGTTTCGCGCGGCGCATTGCTGCCGCAGCGCTGCCGGTGCTGCTGCTCGCCGGGTGTGACGAACCGGCCCCAACCCCCGCCGAGCCGGCGGATGGCTCCGCGGCGCCCGCTCCCGCCGAGCGCGCGCCCAACATCGTACTGATCTTCGCCGACGACCTCGGCATCGGGGACGTGGGCGTCTACGGCGGAGAAGTGATCTCGACGCCGAACATCGACGCTCTCGCGGCAGCGGGGGTGCGGGCGAGCGAGGGATACGTTTCGCACCCCGTGTGCAGCCCGTCCCGCGCCGGCATGCTGACCGGGCGCTACCAGGCGCGCCACGGCTGGGAGTTCAACCCGGCCGGACGGGACCTCACCGCGGGGTTGAGCACGGATGAGAGCACCTTCGCCGACGAACTCAAGGCGCTCGGCTACGCGACCGGCATGGTCGGCAAGTGGCACCTCGGCTATGAGCGGGAGCACCACCCGATGAGCCGCGGTTTCGACGAGTACTTCGGCGTCCTGGCCGGGGGCAGCATCTTCATCGACTCGCGCACGCCGGGCACGGAGAGCGTCGGCCCCCCGTTGACGGAACGGCCCGAACGCTCCGGGGTGTATCGCGGCTTCGAAATGGTCGAGGTGGAGGAATACCTGACCGACGCCTTCACCGACGAGGCGGTCGCCTTTATCGACCGGCACCGCGACGAGCCGTTCTTCCTCTACCTCAGCCACACGACGCCGCACACGCCCCTGCAGGCGACGGCGCGCTACCTCGAGCCCTACCGGCACATCGAGGACCCCGCGACCCGCATCTACGCGGCCATGGTGGGTTCCCTCGACGAGAGCGTTGCCCGCGTCGTCGCCAAGCTCCGGGAGATCGGCCAGTACGACAACACCCTGATCGCCTTCCTGTCGGACAACGGCTGCGCGGGCTACATCGGCCAGGCCTGCTCCAACGCCCCGCACGCGGGCTTCAAGCGCTACCACCACGAGGGCGGCGTGCGGATCCCCTTCATCCTGAGCTGGCCCGACGGACTGCCCGCCGGCCAGGTCTACGGAGAGCCGCTGATCTCGCTCGACCTGCTGGCGACGTTCACGGGCGTCGCCGGCGGCGCCGTGACCACGGAGGACAGCGTCGACCTGCTGCCCTATCTCCGCGGCGAGCGCGACGGCCGGCCCCACGACCATCTGTACTGGCGCTCGGGCCCCAACGCGGCGATCCGCGACGAGCGCTGGAAACTCGTCCGCTACCGGCACACGGACTTCACGTCGGAGGACCTCGACGAGACCGGGCGCCTCACCCCGCCGGCCGACGGCTGGCCGACCGACGCGCCGCTCGGGCACCTCACGATGCTGTACGACCTGGACGCGGACCCGGGCGAGACCGTCAACCTGGCGAGCGAACACCCCGACGTGGTCGAACGGCTCACCGCGCGCCACGCCGAATGGGTCGGCACGCTGCCCACCGAGCCGCCGATCCTGCCCGCCGTGCGGTCGACGCTCGTCGAGGTCGACGGCGAGACGGTGCAGCTGATCTTCTAGCAGGTACCCCGATCGGTGCCGAACGCCCCTGCCGCACGGAACAGACCCGTAGGGGCGACCCTTGCGGTCGCCCGTCTCGCGACCGTGCACGAACCCGGCGCGGGACGGGACAAGCCCGTCCCCTACGGAGCGAAACTCGAGCGCGCCTGTACCCCCCAACGACCGTCGATCTCCGCGACGATCCACATCGAGGGATAGACGCCGATCACGCTGCCGTCGGCGCGATAGCGCGTGAACTGCACCGCGAAGTGCACCTTGTCGTCGGTGCTCTGCACGGCGCGCCGGTAGTCCCACAGGCTGTAGTCCCAGCCCGTCGCCGCGATGAACTTCTCGAAGAAGTCCGGGGCACGCGACAGCGGCGACTCCAGCAGGTGGATGCGCCCGCTCGCGACGCGTACGTGCGGGAAGTGGAAGGCGGCGTTCATGCCGTCGATGTCGCGCCGGTTCCAGGCATCCATGTAACCGATGAGCGCCGCGAGGGCCTCGCGCTCCGGGCCCGGGGCCGCCACGATGTCGTCGCTGTGCTCGTCGGCGTGGTCGTGGATCTCGGACATAGCGCGCTCCCGCTGTTGGCAAACGGCCCGCATGATACGCTGGACCGCCGTCGATTCCGTGGGATCATCGAGCCATGCAGCCACCTCGCACACCCATCGTATCGGCCCGCCGTTTCGCGCGCCGCATGGCTGTCGCGGCGCTGCCGGCGCTGTTGCTCGCCGGTTGTGGCGATCCGGCCCCAACCTCCGCCAAGCCGGCGGATGGCTCCGCGGCGCCCGCTTCCGCCGAACGCGCGCCCAACATCGTGCTGATCGTCGCCGACGATCTCGGCATCGGCGACGTCGGCGTCTACGGCGGAGAAGTGTTCTCGACGCCGAACATCGACGCTCTGGCGGCCGCGGGGGTGCGGGCGACCGAAGGATACGTTTCGCACCCCGTGTGCAGCCCGTCCCGCGCCGGCTTGCTGACCGGGCGCTACCAGGCGCGCCACGGCTGGGAGTTCAACCCGGACGGACGCGACCTCACCGCCGGCCTGAGCACGGACGAGAGCACCTTCGCCAACGAACTCAAGGCGCTCGGCTACGCCACCGGCATGGTGGGCAAGTGGCACCTCGGCCACGAGCGCGAGCACCACCCGATGAGCCGCGGTTTCGACGAGTACTTCGGCGTCCTGGCCGGGGGCAGCATCTTCATCGACTCGCGCACGCCGGGCACGGAGACCGTCGGTCGACCGTTGACGGAGCGGCCGGAGCGCTACGGGGTGTCGCGCGGCTTCGAAACCGTCGAGGTGGAGGAATACCTGACCGACGCGTTCACCGACGAGGCGGTCGCCTTTATCGACCGCCACCGCGAGGAGCCGTTCTTCCTCTACCTCAGCCACACCACCCCGCACACGCCGCTGCAGGCGACGGAGCGCTATCTCGAGCCGTATCGGCATATCGAGGATCCGGCCACGCGCGTCTACGCGGCGATGGTGGGGTCCCTCGACGAGAGCGTCGCCCGTGTCGTGGCCACGCTCCGGGAGATCGGCCAGTACGACAATACCCTGATCGCCTTCCTGTCGGACAACGGCTGCGCGGCTTACATCGGCCAGGCCTGCTCCAACGCCCCGCACGCAGGCTTCAAGCGGTACCACCACGAGGGTGGAGTGCGGATTCCGTTCATCCTGAGCTGGCCGGCCGGGCTCCCGGCCGGCCAGGTCTACGGGGAGCCGGTGATCTCGCTCGACCTGCTGGCGACGTTCACGGGCGCCGCCGGAAACGCCGTGACCACGGAGGACAGCGTCGACCTGTTGCCGTATCTCCGGGGAGAACGCGACGGGCGGCCCCGCGACCACCTGTACTGGCGCGCCGGCCCGACCGCGGCCATCCGTGACGAGCGCTGGAAGCTCATCCGCTACCGGCGGACGGACTTGACGGCCGAAGACCTCGGCGAGGCCGGGCGCCTCACGCCGCCGGCCGACGGCTGGTCGGCCGACGCGCCGCTCGGGCACGTGACGATGCTCTACGACCTCGACGCGAACCCGGAAGAGACCGTCAACCTGGCCAGCCGACATCCCGACGTGGTCGAACGGCTCTCGGCGCAGCACGCGGCGTGGGTCGACACCCTGCCCACGGACCCGGCAATCCTGCCCGCCTTGGGGTCGACCCTCGCCGAGGTCGACGGCGAGGTCGTGCAGTTGATCTACTAGCAGATACGACGATCGGTGCCGAACGCCACTTCCTGTGCTGCACGGAACAGACCTGTGGGGGCGACGCTCGTCGTCGCCCGCCGCCGGGTATCGTGGGTAGTTCGGCACGGGACGGGACAAGCCCGTCCCCTACTCCTGCTCGCATGCCTGTGGCTCCCCGCCTGCTCGGACGACGACCAGGTGGCCAGGTCGGGACTTCCCGTCGTGACGACCGCGCAGACCCTGCGTTTCGGGACCTCGAATTCGATGGTGACCTTCGACCCGCACCTGGCCGACACGGGGCCGCAGTTCTCCACCTACCTCACGCTCGTGTACGACGGCCTGACGGGCCTCGACATCGAGAGCCCCTTCGAGCCGGATCCGGGCCTCGCGACGTCCTGGACGTGGCCCAACGACAACACCATCGACCTCACGTTGCGCCGGGGCGTCCGCTTCATCGACGGCGAGCGGTTCGACGCCCACGCCGCCAAGGCGAACATCGATCGCCTGATGGAGCTCAAGGGACCTCGGATCAACACCGTCGCGTCCATGTACGCCGCGGAAGTCCTGGACGAGTACACGCTCCGGCTGCACCTGCACTATCCGGACCCGACGCTGCTGTACAACCTCGGCCTGTCGCCGGGCCTGATGGTGAGCCCCGCCGCGTTCGACAACCCGGATCTCGACCTCAACCCGGTGGGTACGGGCCCCTGGCTGTATGACCGTGCCCGTTCGACCCTCGGCGAGGTCCTGCACTTCGTACCGAACCCGGATTACTGGGATCCCGCCTTCTCCGACGCGCCGGCCATCGCCGTCCACGAGCTCGTCAACAACCGCGCACGCCTGAACGCGCTGATCTCCGGCCAGATCGATCTGGCGATCGTCGGACCGACGGAGGCCGAACCGGCGCGGGACCAAGGATTCGCCGTCACTTCCCGGGCAAACCGCTGGTTCGGGATGACGATCCTGGACCGCGCGGGCGACCTGGTGCCCGAGATGGGCGACGCAAGGGTCCGGCAGGCCCTCGGCTTCGCCGTGGACCGCCAGGCCATCGCCGACGCCGTGTACTTCGGGTACGCGCGGCCCACTTCGCAGCCGATGGCACCCGGCAACCTGGGGCACGACCCGGAACTCGAGGCGTTCTTCTCCTACGATCCCGCCCGTGCCCGGGCCCTGCTCGACGAAGCGGGCATCGACACGTTCACGTTCACGGTGCCCGTGACGGCCGGCAGCATCCCCCAGTACGAGACCGTGCAGGCCTACCTCCGGCGCGTCGGCATCGACATGCGCATCAGGGTCATCGAGCCCGGGAGCGTCGCCGCGCTCGCCCGCAGCCGCGACTACCCCGTGAACACCATCGGCTATCCGAACTTCGATCCGGACAGCCGCCATCCGGCCATCTGGTCGGTCACCGCCGGCTTCAACCCGTTCGGCTACGAGGACCCGCGGCTCGAGCGGCTGGCCGCGGAAGCCATCCGCAGCCTGGACGAGGACCTGCGCGCGCGGAACTACCGCGAGTACTTCAACGTCGTCGTGAAGGACGTGCTCACGCTGGTGTACCTCCAGATCGACGACCTGGTGATCTATGACGCGGACAAGCTCACTGGCGTCCGGATCGGCCGTTACATCGACCCCCTGCTGCGCGAGATACGGGTCAAACCCGCCGCCAGGGCGTTAGCCCGCTCCACCGGCGTCGGACCGGCCGCCGCGGACGCGTCCCTGCGCAGACTTGAGTCCGCCGGACTGCTAGACTCGAACGACCTCGAATCCCCAGGGCCCCCGCCATGAACGCGCTCCACACCAGTTCGCGCAGGTCTTGGCGTTGCCTGTTGGGGACGGCGGCGCTCTTCCTTGCCGGCTGCTCCGAACCACCGACCGCGACCAATGACGCCGCCGAACCGGCCGCCTCCGGACCTGCGGCCGCCGCGGCGGCGGAGGGTGCCCCCAACATCGTGCTGATCTTCGCCGACGACCTCGGCATCGGCGACGTCGGCGTTTATGGCGGCGAGGTCATCTCCACCCCGAACATCGACGCCCTCGCCGCCACGGGCGTGCGCGCGACCGACGGATACGTCACCCATCCCACGTGCAGTCCGTCGCGGGCCGGGATCCTCACCGGCCGCTACCAGGCGCGTCATGGCTGGGAGTTCAACCCCACCGGGGGGGACGACCAGGAGTACGGCATGAGCACGGCGGAAACCACCGTGGCCGAGGCGCTGAAGTCCCTCGGCTATGCCACGGGCATCGTCGGCAAGTGGCATCTCGGCTACCGGCGCGAACACCACCCGATGAGCCGCGGTTTCGACGAGTACTTCGGCTACCCGGCCGGGAGCAACATCTTCATCGACTCGCGCACGCCCGGCACCGAGACCGTCGGCGCCCCCTTGACGGAGCGCTCCGACGACTTTGCCCTGTACCGCGGTTTCGAGCGGGTCGAGGTGGAGCAGTACCTGACGGACGCGTTCACCGACGAGGCGGTCGCCTTCATCGAACGCCACCGCGACGACCCGTTCTTCCTGTTTCTCAGTCACGCGACGCCGCATGCGCCGTTCCAGGCGACGGACCGGTATCTCGAGCCCTATCGCCACATCGAGGATCCCAAGACGCGGGTGTACGCGGCCATGGTGGGCTCCCTCGACGAAAGCGTGGCCCGCGTGGTCGCCGCGCTGCGCGACACCGGCCAGTACGAGAACACGCTGATCGCCTTCCTCTCGGACAACGGCTGCGCGAGCTACGTCGACGGCGGCTGTTCCAACGCCCCGCACGCGGGGTTCAAGCGCTACTACCACGAGGGCGGCATACGCGTTCCCTTCATCCTGAGCTGGCCCGCGGGACTGCCGGCCGGGCAGGTCTACGAGGAACCGGTGACCGCGCTCGACCTGCTCGCGACCTTCACCGGCGCCGCCGGCAGCCCGGTCACCACGGAGGACAGCATGGACCTGTCGCCCTATCTCCGGGGCGAACGCGACGGCCGGCCCCACGAACACCTCTACTGGCGCGCCGGCCCCAACATCGCCATTCGCGACGCGCGCTGGAAGCTCATCCGCTACACGCGGACCGGCCTGACCGCCGGGGACCTGAACGCAACGGGGCGTCTCGACGCACCCGCCGGCGGCTGGTCGACCGACGCGCCCCTCGGGCACCTGACGATGCTGTACGACCTCGACGCGGACCCGGGAGAGACCGTCAACCTCGCCGACCAGCATCCCGACGTGGTGGAAGAGCTCGCTGCGCGGCACGCCGAGTGGGGCGCCACCCTGCCGACAGACCCACCGATCCGCCCGGCCCTGCTGTCGACGATCGCCGAGGTCCACGGCGAGACCGTGCAGTTGATCTGGTAGCGGGCGGCGTGCTCTCCCGCCGGGTTTCCGTCTGGCTCCTCGCGGCCCTGTCGATGCCGGGCTGCGCGCCGGGCGACGATGCGACGCCCGGGTCCGGACCGCTCGCGGACACCGCGACGCAGACCGTCCGCTTCGGGACCGGCACCTCGCTGGTGACTTTCGACCCGCACCTGGCGGATACCGGGCCGCAGTACTACACCTACCTCACGCTGGTGTACGACGGCCTGACGCATACCAACATCGCGGACCTGCTCAAGCCCCATCCCGGTCTCGCGGCCTCCTGGACATGGCGGGACGACCGGACCATCGACTTCTTGCTGCACCGGGGCGTCCGTTTCATCGATGGCGAGCCGTTCGACGCCCATGCGGCCAAGGCCAACATCGACCGCCTGTTCCGGCTCGAGGGGCCGCGGATCAACACCGTCGCGTCCATTGACGCGGCAGAGGTCGTGGACGACTACACGTTGCGGGTGCGCCTGCACTATCCCGACCCCACGCTGCTCTACAACCTGAGCCACTCGCCCGGGCTGATGGTGAGTCCCGCGGCGTTCGACAACCCGGACCTCGACCTCAACCCCGTGGGCACGGGTCCCTGGATCTACGACCGCGACCGCTCGACGCACGGCGAAGTGCAGCGCTTCGTGCCAAATCCGGACTACTTCCTGCCCGGCTTCGACGACGCGCCGCCGCTCGACATCCATCTGCTCATCAACATCCGCGCACGCCTGAACGCCATGATCTCCGGCCAGATCGACATGGCCCTCGTCACGCCGGCGGAGGCCGCACCGGCGCGGGAGGCGGGATTCGCCGTCACTTCCGCCTCGAACCGCTGGTTCGGGATCACGATCCTCGACCGCGCCGGCGAACTGGTCCCGGAGCTGGGCGACCCGAGGGTCCGGCAGGCCCTCGGTTTTGCCGTGGACCGCCAGGCCATCGCCGACACCGTGTTCTTCGGATACGCACGGCCCACCTCGCAGCCCATGGCCGCCGGCAACCTCGGACACAATCCGGAACTCGAAGGGTTCTTCTCCTACGATCCCGAGCGCGCCCGTGCCCTGCTGGACGAAGCGGGCGTCGAGACGTTCACCTTCGCCATACCCGTATCACCCGGCAGTACGGCAGCGTACGAGGCGCTGCAGGCCTACCTGCAGCGCGTCGGCATCGACATGCGCATCAAGGTCATCGACGGGGCCAGCATCGCCGCGATCGCCCGCTCCCGCGAGTACCCGGTGAACGCGATCGGCTATCCGAACTTCGATCCCGACAGCCGCCATCCGGCGATCTGGTCCGTCGGGGCCGCCTTCAACCCCTTCGCCTACGAGGACCCGCGACTCGAGCGACTGGCCGCGGAAGCCCTCACGAGCCTGGACGAGGAACTCCGCGAACGGAACTACCGCGCGTACTTCAACGTGATAGTGAAGGACGCGCTGACCGTCGTGTATCTCCAGATCGACGACCTGGTCATCTACGACGCGGACAAGCTCGCGGGCGTCCGGGTGGGCCGCAATGTCGACCCCATGCTGCGCGAGATACGGATTGCCGACCGGAGCGGCGCGGCGCCCGTTGCCGGCGCCGGCCGGGCCGAGCCGGGGTCCGCCGGCGCCTGCGAAGAAGCGACGACCCCATGCTGAAGCTCCTGGCGGCGCGGATCGCCGGTCTCGCCCCCCTGCTGCTGATCGTGTCCTTCCTGACCTTTCTGATGCTGCACCTGGTGCCCGGCGACATCCGCGACATCATCCTCGGCGTCGACGCGACGCCGCAGCAGTACGAGGAACTCGGG
Source organism: Candidatus Azotimanducaceae bacterium (assembly GCA_965206615.1). Classification (GTDB taxonomy): domain Bacteria; phylum Pseudomonadota; class Gammaproteobacteria; order Pseudomonadales; family Azotimanducaceae; genus VXNE01. The sequence goes on along the minus strand of CBDBKI010000005.1, from coordinate 2,434,483 downwards.
GAGAAGCTCGGCCTCGACGACCCGTTCGTCGTGCAGTACGGACGCTGGCTGATCAAGGCCGTGCAGGGCGACCTCGGCACCTCCGCCTACAACAGCCAGGCGGTGATCGATGCCGTGCTCGACACGCTGCCGGTGACGCTGTCGCTGACGTTCGGGGGCATGCTGGTCGGGGTCGTCATCGGCGTACCGGCCGGCGTCTACGCGGGCCTGCACCGCGGCGGCCTCGTGGACCGCGCGGCGGTGCTCGGCGCGACGGTCGGGCAGGCACTGCCCAACTTCTGGGTCGCCATCCTCCTCGTGATCCCCTTCGCCCTGTGGTGGCAGCTCCTGCCGGCGACCGGCTTCACACCGCCGACCGAGAGCGTGATCGAGTGGCTGCGCAGCATCGTCCTGGCATCGGTCGCGCTCGGCACTTCCGCGAGCGCGGCGCTCGCACGCCAGACGCGCGGAGCGATCATCGACGTACTCGGGACGGACTACATCCGCACCGCCCGCGCGAAGGGCCTGTCCGAGCGCGCCGTCACCTTTCGCCACGCACTCAAGAACGCCGCCGTGCCGATCGTCACGACCATCGGCTTCCAGGTGAACGGACTGCTCGGCGGCGCGTTGATCGTGGAACAGGTGTTCGGCCTGAACGGTTTCGGGTCCCTCGCCATCGACGCCGTCCGCACCCAGAACATCCCGATCATGCAGGGGGTGGTGATGATGGGGACGGTGGTGATCATCGTCGTGAATATCGCGGTCGACATCGCGTACGGGTACGTCAATCCCAGGATGCGGCCGGCATGAGCGAGCGCGCTCCCGTTTCGGGCGAACCCCCCCTCGCCCTCGACCTCGTCGCCGACGACGCGGAGGCGGCCGCGCCGCTCACCGGGCGCGAGCGCTTTCTGCGCGCCTTCCGGGCGCATCGGCCGGCCGTCGCCTCCGCCGGCTACCTCGCCGTGCTCGTCCTGATCGCGCTGGTCGGCCTCGATATCGCGCCGCACGATCCGCTCGCCATCGATCTGACGCGCACCTTCGAGGGGCCTTCCGCCGAGCACTGGCTCGGCACCGACCACCTCGGACGCAGTACCGCCGCACGCACCGTGGCCGCCACGGCGGTCGCGCTGAAGGCCGCGGCGCTGGGCGTCGGGATCGCGCTCGGGCTCGGCGCGCCGCTCGGCCTGCTGGTCGGCTATTTCGGCGGCTGGTGGGACCGCATCTCGATGCGCATCGTCGAGGCGGTGATCGCGCTGCCCGCGCTACTGGTCGCCATCGCGATACTTGCGATCCTCGGCCCGAGCCTCACCAACGCCATGATCGCCCTCGGCATCGCGAACGCCACGGCGTTTTTCCGGTTGATGCGCGGCACCGCTCTCGAAGTGCGCGAGGCCGTCTACGTGGATGCGGCCCGCGTGAGCGGCGCGGCCACGCTGCGCATCCTGCTGCGGCACGTGCTGCCGAACGTGACGGGGCCGCTCACCGTGCAGACCACCCTGACGTTCGCCTACGTCCTGCTGGCGGAGGCCGGGCTCTCCTACATCGGGCTCGGCGTGCAGCCGCCGGAATCGAGCTGGGGCGCGATGCTGGCGACCGCGCAGAACTACCTGCACCAGCATCCGTTCATGGTCGCCCCGCCGGGACTGATGATCGTGTTCACCGTGCTCGCCTTCAATCTGCTCGGCGACGGACTGCGCGACGCGCTGTCGCGCGTCGAGGCGCGGCCGACCAACGGGCGGGGACGGCGGCCGGTGGATGTCTCCCAGCCCCTGGCTACCGCTGCGACAGACGCGGGCTCCGAAGCCCCGTTGCTCCGCATTTCCGACCTGGAAGTCCAGTTTCCCGCACCCCGTGGTGGAGAACTGACCGTCGTGAGCGGCGTCGGATTCGAGATGCACGCGGGACGCACGCTCGGTCTCGTCGGAGAGTCGGGCTGCGGCAAGTCCGTGACCGCCATGGCCGTGATGGGGTTACTCGGCGAGAGCGGGCGCGTCACAGCGGGCTCGATCCGCTTCGACGGACGCGAACTCGTCGGCCTGCCGCAGGCGGAACTCAACCGCATCCGCGGCGACGAGATCGGCATGATCTTCCAGGAGCCGGCGGCCAGCCTGAACCCCGCATTCACCGTGAAGCACCAGATCGGCGAGGCGTTGCGCGTCCACGAGGGGATGACGCGACGCCAGGCCGACGCACGCGCCGTCGAACTGCTCGACCACGTCGGCATCCCCGGCGCCGCGCAGCGGGCCGACGACTACCCGCACCAGTTCTCCGGCGGCATGGCGCAGCGGGCGATGATCGCGATGGCGCTCGCCTGCAGTCCGAAGCTCCTCATCGCCGACGAGCCGACCACCGCCCTCGACGTGACCATCCAGGCCCAGGTGCTCGACCTCCTGACGGCGCTGCAGGAGGAGCACGGCATGGCGATCCTGCTCATCACCCACGACCTCGGCGTGATCGCCGACATGTGCGACGAGGCGCTGGTCATGTACGCCGGCCAGATCGTCGAGCGCGGCGCCGCGGAACCGCTGCTGCGCGCGCCAGCGCACCCCTACACCAACGGTTTGCTCGCCTCGATGCCGCAGAGCGGTCCGCGCCGCGCCGCGCTGCCGCAGATTCCGGGGCGCGTTCCCCCGGCGTGGGCGTGGCCCGACGGATGCCGCTTCCATCCGCGTTGTCCGCACGCCCGGCCAGCCTGCGCCACCGGGGACATCGCCCTGCGCGAGGTCGGTCCCGGCCGATCGGCACGCTGCGCCCGACTGGACGATATCGACCCGGCGGAGGGCTGGGGATGAGCCCGCCGCTGCTCGAGGTCGAAGACCTGCACGTCCAGTTCCGGGTCCGCCGGGGCGTGTTCGGCGCCGCCTCCTACACGGTGCACGCGGTCGGCGGCGTGACGTTCGAGATCGCCCGGGGCGAGACCCTCGGCATCGTCGGCGAGTCCGGTTCCGGGAAGTCGACGCTCGGACGCGCGCTGCTGCGTCTCGTCGACGCGACACGCGGCTCGATCCGCCTGGACGGACGGGAGGTCCGGGAACTGAGCGGCCGCATGCTCGATTTCCGCCGCGACCTGCAGGTGATCTTTCAGGACCCGCAGGCGTCGCTCAACCCGGCCATGGTCGTGGCGGACATCATCGGCGAGCCGCTCACGATTCACTTCGGTCTGCGGGGACCGGAGCGCAACGCGAAGGTCGCACAACTCCTGGAGCGGGTCGGACTCGCCGCCTATCACCTGGAACGCTACCCGTCGGAGTTCTCCGGCGGACAGCGTCAGCGTATCGCGGTTGCGCGCGCCCTGGCGCTCGAGCCCCGGCTCATCGTCTGCGACGAGCCCGTGAGCGCGCTGGACGTGTCGACGCAAAGCCAGGCCATCAACCTGCTCGAGGAACTGCAGGAGTCCTTCGGCATCGCGTATCTCTTCATCGCCCACGATCTCGAGGTCGTGCGTCACATCAGCCACCGTGTCGGCGTCATGTACCTCGGCAAGCTGGTCGAAGTCGGGCCGGCCGACCGGGTCCACGAACGACCGGCCCATCCCTATACGGAAATGCTGCTGGCCGCGGCACCCGTGGCGGACGCCGCGGTGCAGAAACGACGCAAGGCGCAGCGCCGCAAGCTGCCGGCGACGGAGCTGCCGAGTCCGCTCGATCCGCCGACGGGCTGCCCGTTTCACACGCGCTGCGCGTACGTCATGGATGTCTGCAAGCGGGAGATGCCGCAGCCTTCGATGGTGGACGGTGGCGGTTGGGTCGCCTGTCACCTGCAGGCGACGGGGCCGAAGCTCCGAGGGGCTCCGCTGGCCAGCGGAGCCGGCGCGGACCGGGTGTGACTCCGGCGGTGTCCGCGCGTCGGAACGCCGGCACCAGCGTTTGCGGATAGGCAGACCCGCTGCCACTATCCGCCCATGTCTTCGAGCGGACGGCCTCGCCTGGACCCCGCGGTATTCCAGCTACCGGTGGACGAGATCCGCGCGGGCCTGTATTCGGACAGGTACTTCCTGCGTACCCGTGAGGTGTTGCGGGCAGACGGACACCGGCCTGCGGTGCTGATGCAGGTGTTCTGCAAGAGCGCCGGCCGGCTGGGCGGTGCCGACGAAGCGGTGGCATTGCTCAAGCTCGCCAGCGACGACTGGTCCGCGCTCACGGTGCGGGCGCTGCACGACGGCGACGCCTTCGAGCCCTTCGAAACGGTGCTGACCATCGCAGGGCGGTACGACGTTTTCGCACACCTGGAAACGCTCTACCTCGGCGTACTGGCCCGGCGCAGCCGCGTCGCAACGCAGACGCGCCGGGCGGTCGAGGCGGCCGCACCCAAGGATGTGCTGTACTTCGCGGGACGCCACGATCATTGGTCGGTACAGGCCGGCGACGGCTACGCCGCGCATGTGGCCGGCGCCGCCGGGGTTGCGACGGACGCGCAGGCCGCACACTGGGGCGGGTCCGGCTTCGGTACCGTCCCGCACGCCGCGATCGCGGCCTACGGCGGCGACACGGTACTCGCCGCGCGCAGGTTCGCCGAACACCTGCCGGAGTCGATCCCACTGGTGGTGCTGGTCGACTTCGACAACGACAGCGTCGGCACCTCGCTGGCACTCGCCCGGGCCCTCGGCGCGCGCCTCCACGGCGTGCGGCTCGACACCTCCGGAACGCTGGTCGACCGGAGCGTCGTTCCGCAGATGGGCCAGTTCGATCCCCGCGGCGTCAACCCGCAACTGGTGCACAACGTTCGCAACGCCCTCGACGATGCGGGATTCGAGCGGGTCCGGATCGTCGTGTCGGGAGGATTCCACGCCGAGCGCATTCGCCGCTTCGAAGCGCAGGCCGTCCCCGTGGACGCCTACGGGATCGGCTCTTCCCTGGTCGCCAACGACGGGACGTTCGACTTCACCGCCGACATCGTGCAGACCGACGGGCGTCCGAGCGCCAAGGTCGGCAGGGCGCACCGACCCAATCCTCGCCTGGCGATCGTGACATGAGCGCACGCGTGTTCTGGGACGTCGATACCCAGGTAGATTTCATGCTCCCCGCGGGCAAGCTGTACGTTCCCGGCGCCGAGACCATCGCCGGCAATCTTGCGCGACTCACCGACTACGCCCACGCCAGCGGCTTGCGCATCGTGGCGAGTTCCGACAACCACGATACCGATGACGACGAACTCTCCGACGCGCCGGACTTCCAGGCGACGTTCCCGCCCCACTGCATGCGCGGGACCCCGGGGCAGGCACGCATTCCCGAGACCACGCTGGCCGACCCACTGGTGGTGGAACCGGAAGACAACCCGTCCGACACCCTCTCCCGCCTTGCCGGCCACGCGGGCGACATCCTCTTCCACAAGCACTACTTCGACGTCTTCACGAACCCCAGCGTCGCAGCCGTGGTCGAAGCACTCCCGGTCTCGGAGGTCGTGCTCTACGGCGTCGCCCTCGACGTCTGCAACCGCTATGCCGTGGAAGGGCTGCTGAGCCGCTTTCCGGGCGTTGCCGTCGCCGTCGTGGTCGACGCCGTGCGAGCGCTCGCCGAAGACGACCGCGACACCCTGCTCCGCGAGTGGAGTGCGCGTGGCGTCACCCTCGTCACCACGAGCGATGTCGTGGATCGCTGATCCCGCGGGCGCGGGACTTGTAGGGGCGACGCTTGTCGTCGCCCGTGTCGAACCTGCGCAAGCCCTGGGCGCGGGACGGGACAAGCCCGTCCCCTACGTCAAGCCGGCCCCCGCGCACGCGGGGCTATACTCTCGCCATTCACTTGGTGGGGGGATTCACGATGGCGATGAGGCGCACTCTGGCGGCCGCGTGTACGGCCCTGGCGCTCTGTGCCGCGGCCCAGGACGACTACCTCGACTCGGAACTGCGCGCGCGTGTCGAGGCGCTGAAGAGCGCCGTGGCCGCGGAGTCGACCGGGCCCGGCACCCGCGAGGAGCGCGTCCGTGTGCTCTGGGACTGGATGAACGCCTATTCGCTGACCGGCGGCACGCTGCCGGTCAACGCGGTCTTCGTCGCGATGTCCGTGCTCACCTATCCCGACTCGGCGGACGGCACCGGAGCTACCGTCGACGCCTTCGTGCGCGAGTTCACCCTGCTCGACGAACAACCCGCGGCGATCGGAGCGCTGACCGCCGACCTCGGACCCCACGTCGCCGGCGCGTTCGTCACCGTGCGGCAGACCTACACCCTTGCCACGAAGCCGATCGAGCCCGGTGGGGGATTCCTGGTGACGCGCCACTTCATGGCGGGATACGGCCGCTGGCAGACGGAGGACCCCGCCGCCGATCACTACATCTCGATCTCCTCGTCGAACCCGGACGTGCGGTTCGTCGCGGACGGGCACCCCCTCGGCGGCATGCACGGCGGTTTCCGGGGCGCCCTCCCGACGCTCCTGTTTCGCGTGGAGGCAGGCACCCTCACCCAGGGCGACACCGTCACGATCACCTACGGCGACACCTCCGGCGGCAGCCGCGGGTTGCGCATGTCCACGATCTCGTCGGACCGGATGCCGCTGCCGCTCTATCTCGACTTCGACGGCTCGAAGCTCTTCTTCACGCTGCCCATCCAGCACATCATCGTCAGCGGCGCCGAGACGGCCGGCGTGCACGGCTTCGCGCCTTCGGTGGTCGCCACGCGCGAACCGTTCGACCTGTCGGTGCGCGCGGAGGATCGCTACTACAACCGGGGCACCGGAGCGATTCCAGGCTGGGAGATCCTGCTGAACGGGGACCCCTTCAGGAGTCTCGACGCGGGCGGCGACGCCATCCAACTGGTCGAGGAAGTCTCCCTCGACGCACCAGGCGTGTACCGCTTCACCATCCGCTCGCAGGACGGGTCCATCGTCGGCGAAGCCAATCCGATCCTCGTCGAGGACGACCCACAGCGCCGCGTGTACTGGGGCGATACCCACGGCCATTCCGGCTTTGCCGAGGGGATCGGTACGCCCGATCGCTTCATGACCTGGGCGCGGGACGACGCGCGCCTCGACTACGTCATGCACTCGGAACACGACATCTGGCTCGACGACTACGAGTGGAACGTGCTCGCCGACAACGTGCGGCGCTTCACGGAGGAAGGCGAGTTCATCGCCTACCTCGGCTACGAGTGGACGGTGAATAACAGGCAGGGCGGGCACCACAACGTGCTGTTCCGTACGCCGGACGACCGCATGCCCATCCGCGCACAGTTCTTCCCGACACTCTCGAACCTCTACCAGGGGCTCCGCACGCACCACGACGCGAGGGACGTCGTCGTCATTCCGCACGCCCACCAGAACGGCGAGTACCGGCTGAACGACCCGCTGCTCGAACCCCTCATCGAGATCATGTCGAACCATGGCACGTTCGAGTGGTTCGGCCGCATGTACCTGAGCCACGGCCACGAGGTCGGCTTCACGGCGGCGAGCGACAACCACCTGAGCCAGCCCGGGTACTCGGCGCCCCTGCCCGGCGGACTCGCCCAGACCGGCGGCCTCGGCGCGCTGATCGCGCAGGAACGCACGACAGACGCGCTATTCGACGCCATGAAGGACCTCAGCGCATACGCCACCAACGGCGACCGGATCGTGCTCGACTTCCGCCTGAACGACGCGCAGATGGGAACCCGCGCGCCGTTCGCCGAGACGCGCCGCATCGAAGGGCGCGTCGTCGGGACGGCCCCCATCGACACCGTGACGGTCGTGCGGAACGACGCCGTGATCTGGGAACGGGACGTGGCGACCCTGGGCGACGACGCGCCGGCCGACGGGACCTATCAGCTCACGTTCGAGACCTCCTCCCTGCCCCTGCATCCCCGCGACAACCCCCGCGGCTGGCGCCATTGGGCAGGCACGCTCAAGGTGTCCGGCGCCACGGTCGTCTCGGCGACGCCGCGGGACTTCCAGGATCTCGCCGCGACGGAGTTCGAGGCAGTGGGTATCGGGGCCTTCGAGTTCCACACGCAGACCCGGGGCGAGACCAGTTCGATCGCCCTGGAACTCAGCGACGTCACCGAGTCTGCGACTCTGGACCTCGACCTCATGGAGGCGATGGAGACCGGTGGCGCGCCGCAGATCTTCAGTCAGCACAATCTGGTACCGGCGGCCAAGGTCACACTCCGCCTGGCCGACATGGAGGACGGCCGCACGGCGGCGGAGCTGCCCATCGGTCCGTGGGTCGATCGGGTCGTGCTGCGCCGCGTCGTCACCGAAGGACCGCGGGACCTGAAGTTCTCCCTGGAGGATACCGGGACCCTGCAGGGCGACTACTACTACGTGCGCGTGACCCAGATGAACGACGCGATCGCGTGGTCCAGTCCGATCTGGGTGGGCGGCTACGGCAAGCGCTGATCCGGCCACCGTGGGGGTCGCGTTCGTCCAACGGCTCGCCCGGGAGCCCCTGCTGCACTTCGCGCTGATCGGGGCGCTGCTGTTCCTCGCCTACGAGGCGACGCGTCCGGTCGGACCGGATCGCGACCGCGTCGTCGACATCGACCGCCACGCATTGAACCGGCTGGCCACGCAATGGCAGGCACAGTGGCGGCGTCCCCCCACCCGAGCCGAACTGGAGCGCCTGGTCGCCGCGCGCGTGCAGGAGGAAGTGCTGTACCGCGAGGCCGTCGCCCTCGGTCTCGACCGCGGCGATCCGGTGGTGCGGCGGCGCCTCGGGCAGAAACTCAGCATCGCCTGGGCGGACCTCGCCGCGCTCGAACTGCCGGAAGAGGCGGAACTGACCGCGTACTACGAGGCCCATCTCGACCGCTATCGCGACCCCGCCGAACTGACGCTGTCGCACCGGTTCTTCAGCCTGGACAAGCGAGGCGCAGCGACAGAGGCGGATGCAGGGGATGCCCTCGCCCGCCTGCGCCGGGGAGAGTCCGTCGAGGACGACGCGTTTCACGGCGCGAAGCTGCTCACCCTGCCCGATCCGCAACGGCTGGTCGGCGACTTCGGCACCACGTTCCGGGATGCGGTGATGGCGGCCGCCGAGGCGGCCGCCGACGCGGGCGCCGACGGCTGGTTCGGGCCGGTGCGGTCGGCCTACGGCTGGCATCCCGTGCGCATCCACACCTACAGCACGCCGCGCCAGAGACCGCTCGAGGAGGTGCGTGAACGGGTACACCTCGACTGGCAGCGGGGACACATCGAGCGCGACAGGGAACGCCGCCTGGAAGAGATACGCAACGCGTACGAGGTACGCATCGCCTCCTTCAAGGACGTCGAACTTGCCGAAGCGCCCGCCGCCGCGACCGGCACGGATCGCGCGGACGAGCGGACCCGGCCTTGACTGCGCGCTGGGCGGCCCCGCTTCTCGCCGCCGCGGTGTGCCTGCCCGCGCACGCTCATGACATGCAGATGGGCATCGTGGAATTGCGCGAGTTGGCGGCTCCGGACGGACCCGTGGCCGAACGTGCGTACGCGCTGACGCTGCGCACCGGGTTGGACGCCACGGGACTGCCCGGCGTCGAGCTGTCCTTCTCCGAGGGTTGCCGCGACGCCGCGCCGATGCGGCGCGTGGAGCGCATCGACCACGTCTCCTTCGAGCGGCGGATCACCTGTCCCGCGGCCGGACCGCCGGCCGTGCTCGGCGTCGCGAGCGCCGGCCTCGTAGACGTCCTGGTGCGCATCGAGGATCGGGCGGGCAACCTGACCACCCGGGTCGTCTCCGAGCCCTTCGCCGAGATCGCCCTCGCCGAACCGGGCGCCGGCATCGCCGAACGCTTCCTGCTCGGCGTGGAGCACATTCTCTCCGGGGTCGACCACCTGCTCTTCGTGTTCGGCATCCTGCTGCTGGTACGCGGCATGCGAGCGGTGGTCGCCACGATCACCGCGTTCACCCTCGCGCATTCCCTGACACTCGCGCTGACGGTCCTCGACGTGGTGCGCGTGCCCGGACCTCCGGTCGAGGCCTTCATCGCGCTGTCGATCGTCTACCTGGCCGTCGAGATCGCGCGCCGGGAGCGCCTGCGGGACGGACGCCTCACGCCACCCTGGGCCGTCGCGTTCGCCTTCGGCCTGATCCACGGTTTCGGCTTCGCGGGAGCGCTCGCGGACACCGGACTGCCACCGGGAGACGTGCCGCTGACGCTGTTCCTGTTCAATCTCGGCATCGAGGCCGGCCAGATCGCTTTCGCGAGCGTTGCGGGGGCGCTCCTGTGGCTCGCCTACCGCGGCCTGGAAGAGCGGGCCAGGTATCTGGACCGGGTCGCCGCCTATGGGCTGGGCGGGGTCGCGAGCTTCTGGGTAATCGATCGGATCGCGGGCTTCTGGTGACCCGAGAGACGCCGCCCTGATCCGGGCGCGCGGCCTCTCAGGCCTCTCCCAGGTCCGCTGGAGGCACTACCGACGCGGATCCGGTCTGCGTCTCGACCACGGCCAGCCTCGTCTCGACCGCCCGCATCCGATCGTCCAGCCGGCCGACGCTCACACCCAGCGCGCCGATATCCGTGCGCAGTTCCTGGACATCGTCACCCACGTCCGAGCGCAGCTGCTCCATGTCGCCATGCAGGTCCGAACGCAGTTGCTCCATGTCCGCATGGATGTCGGTGCGGAGCTGGGCCATGTCCTTGCCGATGTCCGTGCGCAGCCGGTCCATGTCCGCGCGCACATCCGAGCGCATCTGGTCCATGTCTGCGCGCATGTCCGAGCGCAACTGGCCCATGTCCTCGCGCAGACCGCCGATTTCCGCATGCAGCGTGGTCCAGCTCGCCAGCGACACGCCAATCATGGCGACACCCATGGTCAGGATGCCGACCAGTTCGTTGCTGACGCCGTCGCGACGGCCCGCACGACCCTCGCTTTTCATGGCCTGTGTGTCTTTCGTATCGTTCATGCGCTTGCCGAGCCCCTCCGGGAACGGGTCGACGATACCGTTCGTCGCGCTCGGACAGGCGTAGGATAGCAACCCCGACAGACGTGCGACATCGCCTCTCGGGCGCGTCAGTCGGGTCTTCCCGGCAGATACCAGATGGGCGACGTGAACGCCCGTTCCTGCAACGTGGCCGGCACGCCCTCGGGCAGCGGGATCCCCGTGGCCACCGAGTCATGCAAGGTCCACCGCGGCGTCGGGATCTCCAGGACACGGACGTAGTAAAACGCCGGCGAGGCCGGGTCGAACTCCGGGTCCTGCCACACCGCGGCCAGCGTCGCCGCGCCGACGGTGTTCTCGTAGGTGGCGGTCTCGAGGTCGACCGTGTTGCCGACCGGCGCCACGCCGTCGTCGGTGCGCCGGTGCTCGCCGCCGAGCGCCACATCGAAGATGCGTTCCTGCGGCACGCCCTCGCGCACGAAGCCCTTGACGATCTGGATGCGATCCAGGTTGCCGCTGCCGGGGTCCCGGGCCGCCCAGACGGCGAACCCGGGCGCACCGTCCGCCTGCCTGGGGAGCACGCCGCCCATCGGCACGCCGCCTGCGTAGGCGCGCGCCACGCGATCCTCCGCTTCGAGAAGCGCCGCTTCGTACTGCCACCCGCCAAAGAAGCGCAGCGTGATGCGGGTGCCGGTCGTGCCGTACGTCTCGCGACGCCGGAACGCCGCGAAGAGCGCCTCGCGCGTGTTCCCGTCGGCCCATGCCGCGGTGAGGCCGGACGCCCCCACGACCATGCCCGCGGGCGGACGCGCCATGCGCTTCTCCGGAGTACTGCCGGAAAACGGACCGCTCGCGGCGGCCATGTTGTCCTCCTCGATAGCGGAGACCCCCGCGTGAAAGTCCGACGCGCCCGAGAGGCCGAACTGGAACGGGTTGAAGCCGGACTGCGCCTGCAGCGCGATGCCGTTCAGGTACGCCTCGCGCACGTAGCTGCCCCGGGGCTCGCCATACCGCTCGCCGGCGAGGGAACTCAGCAGCCGTGTGTAGATCTCGAAATCCGCGAACTCGTCGTTGGGCGAGAGCGCCGGATGCGTCTCCGACGTGCCCTTGTGCTGGGTGGCCTCGAGCATCGGTTCATTCCACGTGCGCCGGGCCGCGTAGTGGGCGGTCAGCGGCTCACCGAAGGAGTCGGTCAGCGCGAACATGTGCCCGTTCGAGACGTTGGCGTTGTGCGGAATCGCAATGGCGTCCACGCCCCGCATCCGTTGCGCCTCGAGGTAGGACCACAGGTCCTCGGGACGGATCGAATCGACCCTGGAGTAGGGATGCGGCAGATCGTCGGTGCCTTCGAACACCACCACACGGTGCAGGTTGCCGAAGTCCGGCGTGGAGGCGGTCCACTCGAACGCCGCGAAGGTGGTGAAGGCCCCGGGTACATAGTGCCGGTCCGCGATTGCGACGATCTCGCCCCACACGCCAGCTTCCTGGACCCGGTCGAAGAGCACCGGGTTCGGGTCGATATGACGCATGGAGCGCGCCCAGTCCTGCAAGGCCAGACGACGGGTCAGGGGATCCGACGACGCCGCCTGCCGGGCGACTTCCGTTCCCGCATCCGGGTGCTCCGGATCGGCGAGTGCCTGCAGGGCGCCGAGCATTTCCGCGTGGTCGCTCACCGCCAGGAAGTCAAGCGGGGTCCGGAGCTGGATCTGCGTGCCGCCCACGTGCCGCACCGGCTCCCCCTTGGCGAAGCGATACGAGTCGTCCGGCGTGCGCGTCTCGCCGCCGCTCCAGGAGTCGTTCGAATAGCGTGTATGCAGGTGCAGGTCGCCGAAGTAGACCCGTTCCGCCGCACCCGCGAGGGCCGACGCCAGCAGCGACGCCAGCGCGAGCGCCGCCGTCAGCCCGGACTTCTCCCGCGCGATCATCGGTGCGGGTACCCGCCGACCCAGATCGGGCTCGACCAGGCCGCGGCGTCGTTGGCCTGTTGAACCCGCACGTAGTAGTAGTCGCCCTGGCGCGGGTCCGGCGGCGCATCGGTGTACTCGAAGGCCACGTCGCGCACCCCCGCGCGCACCCGTCGCAGGCCGATGTAGTCGTCGTAGTTCGGGATGGGCATGGTCGCCCGGACTTCCCCCGCCCCGGTCTGCGCGAGCGGCAGGTCCACGCTGCCGCCGGCGATGGTCGTCGGCGGGCGATAGATCGGCGGCGCCGAGCCGGTTTCGCGCGTCTCGTCGAGTTCGATCGCCAGGAAGGCGTCCGCGGCCACGTCGGCGACCGTCAGGACGATCGTGCTCGCGTCGCCGCGCGTAATGGTCCGGAAGCGCAGCGCATCGCCGTCCTGCTCGACATATTGCAGGCTCGGATTGGCCGCGTCCGTCAGGCGCGCATCGACGATGCGCCCACCGCGCAGCGTCAGAGTGCCCTGCCAGTGGCGCCAGCCGCGCGGTGGATCGCCCCAGTGCAACGGTGTGGCGTCGGAATGGAACGACAGGTGCAGGGTGTTCGGGACCGCGTCGCCGGCATCGGTGGCCGTGAGGTGGTCCCGCGACCAGACCGGCTCGTCGTTCCTGAACACGGTGACCGTGTCGATGGGCGCCGTGCCGATGACGCGCCCGCGCAGCGTACGTTCCGTGGCGAAGTCCGTCCGCTCGCCCATGCCGGCGCCGTTCAGGCTGACGTCGAGGATGATGCGATCGCCCGTCGTCGCGTAAGTCCGGCGCTGCTTCATCGCGTCGAAGATCGCGTCGCGCGACCGCTCCGGGGCCATGACCGCGCCCAGACCGCCGCGCTGCGCCAGGGAGTCGCGGCTCGGCGCGCTGTAGCCGGGGTGCGACAGGTGGTCGTCCGACGCCGCCACGAAGCCCACCTGGTGTCCGTTGCCGAGGTAGTTCCGCATGAACCACTCGAACGTGCCGTGCATCGACATGACCTCGATCAACGGTTCGAGGAGCGGGTCGGAGTGACGCGCGTCCCCGGGGTTGTGGGCATGGGGAATCACCACCACGTCGGCGGGATCATGGGTCTCCCGCAAGCCCTGGTAGAGGCTCGAGAGCGTCGGGTACTCCAGGGCCGAAACGCGTTCCCGGCCCGCGGTGGTGCGGAACAGGACGTTATGGTGGCCACCGCCTATCCAGGCCGGCACGGTCCACTCGTAGCCGAGGTAGGGGACGAACTCGCCCGGCGCGTCGTATTGGCCCACCGTATCCCGCATGAGGCGCCACTCCGCCTCGTCGAGAAACGTGTCGTGTTCCGAGTGGGTCACGAAGTCGAGACGGGCGTCGTCGCGCGCGAAGCGCATGAAGTAGTCCACGCTGCCGATGCCCTCCGCATAGCCGGAGTGGCCATGGGTGTCGCCCCAGTAGATGCCGTGGCCCGGCGACTCCTCCACCAGCACCGGATTCGCCTCGCCGACGATCGCGCCGTCCATGGAACGGAGCCCGATCCAGTGGGGACCGATCTCGTCAATGGTGAGCGAGACCGCCTGAATGGGGTCCGTACCGGCTTCCGTGGTGGCGGCGACGGCGTCGTCGAGCCACACCTCGAATCCCGGGATGTCGCCGGTGGCACGGTTGAACCACACGTCTTCGGCGCGCACCGACACCGCGAAGGGCTCGCCGGCGGTCACGACGCTCGGCGCGAATCCGTGCACGCCCGTAGCGCGCGTTCCGACGATCGTGAAGGGTTGCAGCGGCAGCATGAACCAGTCCCCGGAACCGTCGATGTCCACGTACAGCGGCAGCGGCACGCTCTCGCCCGACACCGTGGTGATGCGCAATCCGGGGCCACCGGCAGACGTGTCGCCGTAGGTGACGGTCACCGTCTCACCCGGATCCACCGCGCCCTGCGCCACGCGGAAGACCAGTGCCTCGGTCGGCGCCCGGAAGCCGCCGTGGGCGCCCGAGGCCAGGATGCTGTCCACCTCGAACACGGCGTCCGCATCGCTGCTCGCGACGCTGACATAGCCCTCGCCGGCGGGATCCTCGGTCTGGAACTCCCCGTAGAGGGTTTGGAAGTGGCGCGCGACCCACACGCCGCCGCCCGTCGCCATACCACGACTGCCGGCCGTCCAGGTCTGGGAGGCCGTCGCGAGAGTCCCGGCCTCGTATGGTCCGGTCCGGGCGGTCAGACTGCCGAGCGCCTCCGGTTCCTCGTCGCGCAAGCGGTACTCGCGCACCCAGGCATCCACTTGCGTGCTCCGGCCCAACGCGGCCTCGCCCACCGGCGGCACGGTAGCGTAGCGCCGCACCGAGGCCGCAAACGGCGCGCCGGGCCGGCCAGCCAGGGCGTGTGCATCCACCCAGTCCGCCAGCACCCGGGAACGTGCGGCGATGGAGGCTGCGTCCGTGGGGCGCTCGGAGATGGCGGCCTTCAGGAGTTCGACTTCGTTACGCAACGCACCCGGAAGCGGATCGTCGGGGGCTTGCGTGGCGGACGGCGCGGCCGCTTCCGGCGCGGGTTCCGTACCGCAGGCGGCCGCGAGAGCGGCGGCCGTCGCGAACAACAGCGCATTGCGCACGCCGCGCAGGCGGTCTCCCCACAGGTGGTCCAGTGTGAGCCTCATCCCGTCTTCCCCCCTTCTGCCACGCAATGCACCCCCTTGACGGGTGCGGTCCGGGCGGGATTCGACAGGCGCGCTCCGTGGGGCGCGCCCGGACGGGGCTTCGGATCAGTACCCCTCGAGTTCCCCGTACCGGTTGCGATGAAAGTTCACGTCGCCGAACGTCTGCTCCGTCACGGCGGCGCGCTTGATGAAAAAGCCGATGTCGAACTCGTCGGTCATGCCGATGCCGCCGTGCATCTGGATGCCCTCGCGCGACACGGTGTGGAGGGTCTCGCCCACCTTGGCCTTGGCGAGGCTCGCGAGTTTCGCGATCTCGCCGGCTGCACGTTCCTCGTCGAGCGCGGTGAGCGCCTCGAGCACGACGGACTTGGACAGTTCGATCTCGCAGAACATGTTGGCGGCGCGGTGCTTCAGCGCCTGGAAGGAGCCGATCGGAACGCCGAACTGTTCGCGCTCCTTGAGATACTGAACGGTGCGATCGAAACACTCCTGCGCGGACCCGAGCATCTCCGAGGCGATACCGATGCGCGCGATGTCGAGGGTCGGATCGAGGACATGGGCGCCCTGCCCCACCGCTCCGATGACCGCGTCGGCCGCCACCGACACGTCGCGCAGTTCGACGTTCGCCGCGTTGCGGCTGTCCGTCATGCGGGTCCTGGTGATCTCGATCCCCGCCGCGTCCGCGTCGACGAGGAACAGCGTGATGCCGTCCCGCTCACCCGCCGCGCCGGAGGTGCGGGCGGCCACGATCAACTTGTCGGCCACGTTGCCGTCGAGCACGAACGTCTTGGAACCGGAGAGGACGTAGCCGTCGCCGGACGCCGTCGCGGCGGTCGCCACGCCGTAGGGATCGTGGCGGTGGGATTCTTCGAGCGCGAGCGCGAGGAGCAACTCGCCGGCAGCGACCTGCGGCAGGATCGACGCCTTCATCGCTTCGCTGCCGCCGAGATTCACGGCGGTACCGCCCACCCAGACGCTCGCGAACAGCGGGCTGGCGGCCAGCGTGCGGCCGGTCTCCTCGGTCACGACGCCGAGGCCCTTGTAACCGAAGGCGAGGCCACCGTGTTCTTCCGGGAACGGGATCGCCGGCCAGCCGAGTTCCGCCATCGACGTCCAGGTGGGACGGTCGAAGCCGTCCGGGTCGTCGTCGTCGCGCAACTTGCGCAATTGGGCGATCGGCGCGTTGTCGGAGCAGAACTCCTTCGCGGTGTCCTTGAGCATGTTCTGCTCTTCGTTGAGTATCATGGCCATTGCTTCGGTCCCCCAAAAGGCGGGCATATAGTACATTCACAGTGCACGAATTGGAGACACCCATGTACCAGGACATCACCTACGAGGTGAACGAACCGGTTGCCGTCGTCACGATGAACCGGCCCGCCAACCTGAACGCGTTCACGACCCTCATGCTCGCGGAAGTACGTCACGCGCTTGCCCGGGCCGAGCAGGACGAACGCGTGGTCGGCGTGGTGCTGACGGGCGCCGGCCGCGGCTTCTGCGCCGGCATGGACATGAACGCGCTCGACACGATGTCCGCCAGCGGGGGCGAGCGTGAGGAGGAGGACGACTTCTCCCACCTCGACGCCCGGCCCGGCAACCCGGACATGGGCCCCGACTTCGCCCACATCTACGACCACCTTATCGGCCTGCGCAAACCGTTGATCGCGGCGGTGAACGGCGCCGCCGCCGGGCTCGGCATGAGCTACGCCCTGCTCTCGGACCTGCGTTTCGTCGAGAAGACCGCCAAGTTCACCACCGCCTTCTCCCAGCGCGGGCTGGTCGCGGAGCACGGCATGAGCTGGATCCTGCCGCGCCTGCTCGGGCCGGCGAAGGCCCTCGACATCCTCTGGACCGCCCGCCGCATCGGCGGCGAAGAGGCCGTGGCAATGGGTCTCGGCGACCGCCTCTGCGAGACCGGCGAGTCCGTGCACGACGCGAAGGAGTACATCCGGCAGCTCGCAGCGAACGCCTCGCCCATGTCGCTCATGATCATGAAGCAGCAGGTCTACAAGCACGTCGACATGCCCGTCGGTCCCGCCATGGAGGAGACCACCCGGTTGATGGACGAGAGCCTCGACCGCCCGGACTTCCGCGAGGGCGTGCGTTCTTTCATGGAGAAGCGGCCGCCCAGCTTCGACCGGATCAAGGTGAGTTGAGCAGCGCCATGGCACACCAATCCACCAGCGGCCCGGAAATCATCTCCACCGACCTGACCGCGCTCGACTGGGGCGGACTCGTCGCGGACCTCAACCGCCTGCTGCGCCTGCGGGCGACGCCGATCGGGATGAAGATGTTCGAGACGGTCGCGGAAATGGAAGCCATACCGCGCATCCGCCGGCCCGGCTCCATCCACACCACCGACCAGATCGTCGGTCAGGCGTGCCGCAACGGCTGGACGGTGGGCATCACGGCGGAAGACCTGGTCGGCGCCCAATGCTCCACCGTCATCGGGCTGCATCCGCGCGACGAAGAGTGGCTGTCCGGCAAGAACATGGCGGGCGTCTGGTACGAGACCGTCGAGGGCTCCTCCGAGCACCAGCACGCCATGGACGTGGTGCCCTTCGGCAAGTACGAGGCGATGGCCGTGAGCCCCCTCGCGAGCGGGCGCCTGGACCCGCCGGACATCGCCATGATCCATGCGACGCCGGCGCAGATGATCCTGTTCATCAACGGCCTGCAGTGGACCGGGTACAGGAAGCTCGAGTGGGGCTGCGTCGGCGAGTCCGCGTGTGCCGATTCGTGGGGACGGGCGCTCAAGACTGGCGAGCCGAGCCTCTCCATCCCCTGCTTCGCGGAGCGCCGTTACGGCGGCGTCATGGAGGACGAACTGCTGATGGCGCTGCCGCCGCACTTCCTGCCGGGGGTCGTCGCGGGGCTCGATCGGCTGTCCGGCAACGGCCTGCGCTACCCCATCGCGCCGTACGGCGTGAACAACGATGCCCGCGCGGGGATGGGCGTCAGCTACAGTGACCGGTAGGCTCCGGCAAGTGCCCTGCCAAGCTAACAGTGTGTCGGACTTTGGGTCCTCCACACCGCTTGGACGGCGCACCAGCACTTGGTTCCACGGGAGTTTCGCGCCAGCGAAACTCCCAACGCGAACGAAGTTCGCGCGATGACCGTCCGGCTCCTGTTCGCGGTGCTCCTCGCGACGGCCGGCGCCGCCGACGACACCGTCATCACGCGCGTCAACGTGATTTCCATGCTGGAACCCGGCATCCAGGCGGACCGGGACGTCACGGTGCGGGACGGCAGGGTCGTGTCCATCGGCGCGGGAGGCTCGTCCGTCTCCGCCGATGCCCGCATCATCGACGGCACCGACCGCTTCCTGATCCCGGGCCTCGCCGAGATGCACGCACACGTCCCGGTGGAGCGGGCATACCGCGACGAAGTGCTCTTCCTCTGGGTCGCGAACGGCGTGACGATGGCGCGCGGCATGCTCGGCGTTCCCAGCCATCTCGCGCTGCGCGACGATCTCCTGGCGCATCGCGTCCTCGGGCCCCGGCTCATCACATCGGGCCCGTCGTTCAGCGGCCGCAGCGCCGGCGGCCCGGCAGCGGTGGCGGAGCGCGTGCGCGCCCAGCACGAAGCGGGCTACGACTTCCTCAAGATCCACCCCGGCCTGTCGGCCGACGAGTTCGAGGCGCTCGCGACCGCAGCCCGTGAGACCGGCATCACCTTCGCCGGACACGTCACCGCGTCGGTCGGCCTGTGGCGGAGCCTGGCCGCGGGCCAGACGACGGTGGATCACCTCGACGGCTACTTCAACGTGCTGGTCCCCGACGACGAGCGGCCACCGGAGGGCGCGGCGTTTTCCTTCGGGTTGGGCCTCGCGCCTTTCGTGGATGCCGCCCGGGTCGGTGCCGCCGCCGAGCGGACCCGGCAATCGGGGGGCGCCGTCGTGCCCACGGAGACATTGCTCGAAAACACGGCCAACGCCCCGGAGTGGGAGGCCATGACCCGACGCCCGGAGTTCCGGTACCTGCCGGGCGACCTGCGGCAACGCTACGTCGAACGGCAGCGGCGCGTGGCGCCCCGGATCGACGCCGCGAGCGCCGCGGCGTTCCTGGCCACGCGCAAGGCGCTCATCAAGGCGCTGCACGACGCCGGCGTGCCCGTGCTGCTCGGTTCGGACTCGCCGCAAACCTTCAACGTCCCCGGCTTCTCCATCCACCGGGAGCTCGAGAGCATGGTGGCCGCCGGTCTGACGCCGTTCGAGGCCCTGGCCACGGGCACGTCCGCGCCGGCGAGCTTCTTCGGCACCTCCGACTGGGGCGTCATCGCCGCGGGACGGGCCGCGGACCTGATCCTGCTGGCGGCCAACCCGCTCGTCGACATCGCGGCGACGCGCCGGATCGAGGGCGTCATGGTCCGCGGTCGATGGCTGGACCGCGCGGAACTCGACGAGGGGCTTGCGGCGATCGCCGAGCGGCACCGCTGAGCGCTGCGATGGTCCCGGCGGCGCTTCGGCCCTTGCCCCGCAATTGCCCACGCCCTTCGACACGGGAGCCTACAAGTGCCACCATGCGGCTCGATCAGGATCTGTCCTGGGCCCTCGGACAACCCCTGACAGGTGGCAAGAAGACGAAGGGAGGACGCCATGAGCCTTGAACAATACAAGGACTCGCCGGAATACCGAAAGATCCACGAGCAACTCGAGACGCTCGGACTCATCGAGCAAACGAGTCATCTGGACGAATACGGATATACCGTGATTCCTCCGGACCTGGTCGCCCCGGAGGCGTTCCAGCAACGTCTGCTTGCCGCGACGCTTGAAGTGCATGAACGCCGTTCCGGTCAACAGATCCGTCTCGATGACGTCGCATCCAGCAAGCTCAGCCAGGACACGCCGCTGAACGGGCATTGGGCGATCCTCACCGAAGACCCGGTGTTTCAGGAAGCGATCATGAACCCCACTGTTGTCGCCATGGCGAAGTATCTATGTGGCAACAGCGTGATGTTGAGTGACCTGCTGTGCGTGCTGAAGCAGCAGGATGCACGCATCACGCACCCGCTGCATACCGATCAGCACGGTACACCGCCACCGCTGCCACCTTATTCGCAGGTCGCCAACGTGACCTGGGCGTTGACGGAGTACAAGAAAGGTAACGGACCTCTGGCCATCGTACCGAAGAGTCATTTGAAATCCCGCTATCCGTCGCCCGACGAATCCAACTTCCTGCGCGAGGACGCGCCGGTCAAGGCCATCCCCGTCGAGGCGCCGGCCGGGTCCCTGATCGTCTGGCACGGCGCCACCTGGCACGGCTCCTATCCCCGGGAATCTGCCGGTTTGAGACTCAACCTGATCATGGTGTTTACGCGCGTGTACATGAAACAGATTCGTGACTTTCGAGCCACGGTCTCGAAGCAAATACTCGATCGCCACCCGACAGATTTCGCGCGCCTGATCGGTGCAAACAGTGCCTACCCGTTCGACGACGGCAAGACGCCGCCGCCCGACGACATGGCCTACATGATTCAAGCGGGGCGCAATCCCTGGGCGTAGCGCCACCCGCGGGCCCGCGCGTCTCCCGAGGACTGCCGCCACTCGCCTTGATTCGATCTGCCGCGTCTGGAAAATGACGCGTTTTCAAACCCCGGAGGCTACATGGCTATCGAGGAAGGCAAGGCGGCGCCGCCGTTTACGCTCACCACTACGAACGGCAACGACGTGTCGCTCGCGGATCAGCAGGGCAAGCACGTCATCGTCTACTTCTATCCGAAGGACGACACGCCCGGCTGCACCAAGGAAGCCTGCGGCTTTCGCGACCTCTGGGGCGACATCCAGGACGCCGGCGCCGTGGTGTTCGGCATCTCGCCCGACGGCGAGGCCACGCATCGCAAGTTCGTCGACAAGTACGACCTGCCCTTCACGCTGCTCTGCGACCCCGACCGCAAGGTCATGGAGGAATACCAGGCCTACGGCGAGAAGATGATGTACGGCAAGAAACGGATGGGCGTCATCCGCTCGACCGTATGGGTCGGTCCGGACGGCAACGTCGTCAAGCACTGGCGGCGCGTGCCGAAGGCCGCCGATCACCCGCAGAAGGTCCTCGAGGCGCTGCGGGGCGCCTGACGACCCTGCCGCCGGCGCCCCCGGCGGGCGACCGGCGCGTTTGCGATTTACCAGGCCTGCTGCCACCATGCCCGGCAGCACCGGGAGGAGGAGCACATGAAATTCGGGATCTTCTATGAGCACCAGTTGCCGCGCGACTGGGACGAGAACAGCGAGCATCGCCTGCTGAAAAACTCTCTCGACCAGATCGAACTGGCGGACAGGCTGGGGTTCGACTACGCCTGGGAGGTGGAACACCATTTCCTCGAGGAATACTCCCACTCCTCCGCCCCCGAAGTGTTCCTCGCCGCGGCAAGCCAGCGCACGAAGAACATCCGCCTCGGCCACGGCATCGTGCAGATGACGACCAACCACCCCGCCCGCGTCGCCGAGAAGATCGCCACGCTGGACCTCGTCTCGGACGGGCGCGTGGAACTCGGGCTCGGCGAGGGCTCGTCGGTGACCGAACTGCACCCGTTCAACCTGCGCTTCCGCGACAAGCGCGACATCTGGGAAGACGCCGTACGCTGCACGCTGCCCATGTTCTGGAACCACGGCTGGGAGTACGACGGCGAGTTCTTCAAGTTCCCGCACCGCGCCGTGGTGCCGAAGCCCCTGCAGAAGCCGCATCCACCGCTGTGGGTGGCGTGTTCCCAGCTCGACACGATCAAGTACGCCGCCCATCGCGGCATGGGCTCGCTGTGCTTCAAGTTCGTGAACCTGGAGGCCGCCAATGCCTGGGTGCACGCGTACTACAACACGTTCATCCATGACCAGGAGAAGCTCTGCGAGTACCAGACCAACCCCAACATCGCCGTCGTCTCCGGCTTCATGTGCGCCGAGACCGACGAGCAGGCCTGGGAGATGGCTGACGGCTGGACCTTTTTCCAGTTCGCCCTGCAGCTCTACAACAAGGAAGGACCGTTCGAACCGGGCACCAACAACTTCTGGGATCGCTACCAGGAGTGGAAGCAGACCCCCGCCGGCCAGAAGCGCTCGGGCAGCGAACTGATCGGCTCCCCGGATACGATCCGCAAGCGCCTGCTCGAACTCGAGAGGGCGAACGTCGATCAGGTCATCCTGCTGAACCAGGCCGGCAAGAACACGCACGCGGACATCTGCTCGAGCCTCGACCTGTTCGCACGGGAGGTCATGCCCGAGTTCCACGCCCGCCATCCCGAGCAGGAGGCGTGGAAGGCGGCGGTGCTGAACGGCGAAGTGGAGCTCTCCGAGATCGACACCGAGCCCTACAACTTCGCGGCCCGGCTGAAGCCGACGCAGGCGTCCACGCGCGAAGCCCGCGACATGGTCGCCGGGGTGACCGGGCGGCCCGCGTCCCAGGCGATCCAGAGCTGATCCCTCGGCAGAGCGTGGAACGCCCCCCGGGGCGTTGCGAACGGTCTGTGGCACGCGACCTGCGCCAGGCGGCGGCTCTTGCCGTCGTCGTGGCGGTCGCGGCGTTCCCGTCCCCCCGGGTCTTCGGCGGCGAGGTCGCGTTCGACGAGAGCACGTTCCTCGATCGCACCCGACGCCTGATCTACGAAGGCCGGCGCTCCGGCGAAGGCTATTTCTCGCCCGACGGGAGGCGGCTCGTGTTCCAGAGCGAGCGTCGGCCCGAAAATCCGTTCTACCAGATCTACCTGCTCGACCTCGACACGGGCGACGTCGACGAAGTCTCCACCGGCGTCGGCAAGACGACCTGCGCCTTCATCCACCCGGACGGCCGGGAGATCCTCTTCGCCTCGACCCACCACGATCCTCGCTCCGCCGAGCTGCAGCGCGAGGAAATGGAGCTGCGTGCTTCCGGCCGGGAACGCCGCTATGCCTGGGACTACGACCCGGAGATGGAGCTCTACGTCACGCCCGCCGACGCCGGGGCCGACGGGCGCGAGGCGCCGCGCCGGCTGACCCACGCCCACGGCTACGACGCCGAGGGCAGCTATTCGCCGGACGGGGAGTGGATCGTGTTCACCTCCACGCGCGACGCTTGGGCGCGCCCGCTCGATGCCCGCGAAACGAAGCTGCGCGAGGTCGATCCCGCCTGGTTCGGCGAGATCTACCGGATGCGCGCCGACGGCAGCGACGTCGAGCGGCTGACCCACGCACCCGGCTACGACGGTGGCCCGTTCTTCTTCGCCGGCGGATCGCGCATCGTGTGGCGACGTTTCACCGAGGACGGCCTGCTCGCGGACCTCTGGTCGATGGATCCCGACGGCTCCGACCCGCGCCGGATCACGGACTTCGGCGCGATGAGCTGGGCGCCCTACCCCCACCCTTCCGGGGCGTACGTCTTCTTCGCCTCCAACAGGCTCGGCTTCGACAACTTCGAGCTGTTCATCGTCAATGCCGAGGGGACCCGGGAACCCGTGCGGATCACTTACACGGACGGCTTCGACGGGCTGCCCGTCCCCTCTCCCGACGGCGGCCGGCTGGCCTGGACCTCGAACCGTCACGGCGACAAGGGCGGACAGGTCTACATCGCCGACTGGAACCACGGCGCCGCGCTGGCCGCCCTCGAAGCGGCGCCGGCGCGCGCTACGTCCCCTGTGGACAGCCTACCGCTTCCCGACCCGCTACCGGCGCTCGAGGCGCACGTCACCGCCCTGGCATCGCCGGAGCTCGAAGGCCGCCTGACCGGCTCGGACGGGGAACGGCAGGCCGCCGAGTACATCGCGGATCAACTCGCGCGCATCGGCGCCGTCCCCTTGCCCGGCGCCGACGACTTCCTGCACGAATTCGAATTCACCGCCGGCACCCGGGACGCCGGATCCTCGATCACGGTCGAGAACGCGGAGGGCGCCCACACGTTCGAAGGCTCGGATCGCATCCAGGCACTGGGCTTCGCCGACTCGGGCTCGGTGGAAGGTCCGGCAGTGTTCGCGGGCTATGGCATCCGGGTTCCGGACTCGGCCGACTTCGGATACGACAGCTACGCGACCCTCGACGTAGAGGACAAAATCGTCGTGGTCCTGCGCTACGTGCCCGAGGACACCGAGGGCGACCTGCGGGCGACGCTCAACCGGTACTCCGGTCTGCGCTACAAGGCCCTGACGGCGCGCGAGGCCGGGGCACGCGGGCTGGTCGTGGTGACCGGGCCGAGGTCGCCCAATGCCGGTACGACCGTTCCCATGGCGTTCGACACGGCGGCCGCGGATTCCGGCATCCTCGCCACGAGCATCGGCGGCGACGTGGCCGACGCCCTCTTCGCCGGCGTCGGACGGACACTCGAAGAGATCCAGGCGGCCTTCGACGACGGCAATCCCCACGCGACAGGCTTCGACCTCCCGGGCGTTCGCATTGCCCTGACGGTCGCCCTGGAACGCGAGCGGCGCCGCGCACGGAACGTGGTCGCGGCGTTGCCCGGCGACAGTGAGGTGGAAGACGACCACTCGTGGGTCGTACTCGGTGCCCACTACGATCACCTCGGGCACGGCCGCGGCGGCAACTCGCTCGCACGCGAGAACGAGACCGGCGCCGTGCATCCCGGGGCCGACGACAACGCCTCAGGCGTGGCCGCGGTCCTGGAAGCGGGCCGGCAGCTTCGCGCGATGGGACACGAGGGGCCTGTCGCGCTGGCGCTCTGGACCGGCGAGGAACTGGGCCTGCTCGGATCCTCCCGATTCGTCGCCGACGCGTCGATTCCTGCCGCGAGGATCGCCGCCTACATCAACCTCGACATGGTGGGTCGCGTCCGTGAGAACCGGCTCAACGTACAGGGCATCGGCTCGAGCCCGGACTGGGCGGCCCTGATCGAGGCGGCCAACGTACCGGTCGGGCTCGACATCGGTCTGCAGGCCGACCCCTACCTGCCCACGGACAGCGCGAGCTTCTACAACGCCGGCATTCCCACCGCCAACCTCTTCAGCGGCGCCCACGAGGACTACCATCGGCCCTCGGACACGCCGGAACGGCTCGACTACGAGGGGCTGGCCGATGTCTCCCGCTTTGCCGCAATGCTTGCACGGCGGGTGGCCAACCGCGGGGAACCGCCAGCCTTCGCCCGGGTGGAACCCTCGGTCCGGCGCGGAGGAAGCCGCGACACCGTACGCGCGTACACGGGCACCGTCCCGGACTACGCAAGCGAAGTGGAGGGACTGCTGCTCGGCAACGTGGTCGCCGGGGGTCCCGCGGCGGAGGCCGGGCTGCGCGGGGGAGACGTGATCGTCGAGTTCGCGGGACAGGTGGTCACCAACATCTACGACTACACCTACGCGCTCGACAACGTGAAGGTGGAGGTTCCGGTCGAGGTCGTGTTCCTGCGGGACGGTAAGCGGCGCAGCGTCACGCTGACACCGCGCGCGCGCCGGTGACGGCGCAACACCCCGGTCCGACGCATTCGGACACCGTACAATCGCTCGCACCGTCGCACGTTCGACGCGCCCGATGGGCTGAGACGGCGCATCTGATCTGACGACGACGGCGGTCGCGCGCAGCTGCGAACTCGCACACGGATTGCCGTTGTCTCCCATCGCGGCAACATCCCACGGCGGCTTAGGCTCGCCGTATGGCACGTCCTACCCAGTCCCCGCACGACGCCATCGCCAAGCGCTTCTACCGGGACCCGCGCATGGTCGCCGACCTGCTGCGCGGCTTCCTCCCGAACGATCTGGTCGCGCAACTCGACCTGGCAACCCTCGACGAGCTGCCGGCCAGCTACGTCGGCAGGGACTTCCAGCGACGCCATGGCGACACCTTGTGGCGCCTGCGCCTGCGCGACGGCGCCGACCGGGCTGGCGAATGGCTGTATGTGCTGGTACTGCTCGAATTTCAGTCGGGTATCGACCGCTTCATGGCCTTGCGCATCCTCACCTATACGGGCCTCGCCTACGAAGCCCTGCTCCAGCGCGGCGACATCAAGGCCGACGGGCCCTTGCCACCCGTCCTGCCGTTCGTCGTCCACGGCGGAGCGACACCCTGGTCGGCGCCGCTGGACGTGAGCGACCTGATCGCCCGGGTCGATGCGCCCCTGGCCCGGTTCCAGCCGAGCAACCGCTACGCGCTGCTTGACGAGATCGGCACGACGACCGACGATTTGCCCTCAGACAACCTGGCTGCCGCGCAGATCGTTCTGAAGCACCATGCGCCGCGAGCGGGCGCCGTCGCGCGATGGTTGGCCCAGCGGCTGCAGGGACCGGAGGACGAAGAGCTACGCAGAACGTTCACCCAGTGGATCGCGTACTGGGCGACGCGGGACGACGCACCGTCCGAGTCGATCGAAGCGTGGCGGCAACTGGCGGATTCGGGAGCACTGCAGACCATGGCAAACATGTTTGATCGGGAATGGGCCGAACTGGCCGAGAAGCACCGTGGCGAAGGCCGTGCAGAGGGTTTCGAGCTGGGCCGCGAGCAAGGCGTCGAGCAAGGTATCGAGCAGGAGATGCAACGCCAGCGCGCGCTGCTCTCCCGCCAGGCGGCGCGGAAGTTCGATGCCGAGACCGCCGCGCGGCTCTCCGAACTCCTGCAGCGCGTTTCGGACCCCGATCGGTTCGTCGACGTGGGCGACGCGATCATCGAGTGTGCGACCGGCGCCGCGTTGCTCGCTCGCGCCGGCCGCATCGCCTCGGACGACTGACCCGGAGGCCTCGGCCGGCTCCAGCGGGACAACGCCTGGTCCCGCCGGGCTCGGCCGCTGATTCGAGACGGGACGTGGTAGGGGCGACGCTTGTCGTCGCCCGCGTCGAGTCCACGCAGGCCTTGGGCGCGGGACGGGACAAACTCGTCCCCCCAAGGAGAGCCCCCGGGGCCCCTGTCGCCGATCGACATTGAGCAAAAAAAAGGGAATTATATATTTGACTCCCCCAAACCGTTAAAGGCCATGCAGCCGCTGTTCGTCCATCACCCCGCCCCCACCGGAAAGAACAACGGTTCCAATGCGCGGCGGCTGAGCATCCACGTCTTGACCTCCGCGCCGTCCACGAGCCACCGGCTCCGGCTCGCCTTCTCATGCCGTTCCGCGGTCACGGTGAACGCCGACCCCGGCACGTCGATGCTGGCCCGCGCCTGGGTCCGGTGCACCTTGATGGCGTTTTTGCGAGCGCCCTTTCGGATTCTTGGACTTGCCGCCTTCCTTCGAGGGGCGGTAGTCGAGTACACGTCGCGTGAACGCGTCGAGTTGCGGGTGGGGCGACCGGGGCTTGCGTTCCTTCGTCATGCGGTCAACTGTTCGTAGGTGATGCGTTTTCCGACCGTCATCCTGGCGAACGAGGCCAGCCGGTCAAGGGTGTGGATACTGACGTTGCCCTCGTTGAGCCTGAACGTCGCCTCGTTGACGTAGCGGTGCAGGTGCTTCACCGACGCCTTGTGCCACGTTCCGTAGAGGCCGCGCTTGAGGACCGCCCACATGGACTCGACGCTGTTGACGTGGATGTCGTTCGCGCCGACGTACTCGCCCGCGCCGTGCTTGACGTGGCGGCGGATGTAGGCGGGGAGGTCGTCGTATCCCGAGTGCTCGTCGGTGTGGAGTTCGCTACCGGGTTCGACGTGCTTGGCGATCTCGCGGTGCAGCGTGGCTTTGGACGTGCCTTCGATGGGCATGGCGATGGACCTACCGCCGCGCTCGCGCAACCCGAGGACGGCTTGCTTGCCGACCGTGCCGCGCCCCATGTTGAGTTTCTTGTGCGGGTGCTTGTTGCCTTCCCGCCGACGAACGTCTCGCGGCTTCCACGATGCCCGAGCGGCCGGATCACGCCGCATGCTCGTGCGAGCATTGCCTGTGTGACGAAAGCTGCCACGCCGCCGTCACGACGACGTTGGCGTAGAGCCACTTGTTGAGGGGAACGTGCGACCGACCGAACACCGTCCCGGTGCGCACGGTGAACTCCTCCTTGCAGTCGCCGCAGCGGTAGTAGCCGGTGCTTGCGATCTTCTGCGTGCCTCCGCAACACGGACAGGCGATGAACTCCTCGAAGTAGCGGTCGGCGTTACATGCGGAACAGTTCGTGGTGACACGTTCGGTAGCCGTGTGACGCTATTGGTTCAAGACGGTTTTCCAGTCGTGGCGAAGCGGCTTGAGGTAGATGTCCTTGACCGGGCGGGCGAACTCGTGGTGGCGGTCGAGCTTGCCGCGGCCCTGGGTTTTGCCGACGAGGATCCAGTTCGCGCTGCGGTAGGCGGCGCCGTCGAAGCGCGGGGTTTCGCAGAAGGTTTCCAGCAGGACGGGGCGTATGGCGTAGCGTCGCTGCCAGTCGTCGGGGAGCCGGCGTTGGACTTGGGCGAGGAGGTGCGAGGCGAGGTTGGGGATGCGTATCCAGGGCAGGATGAGGAAGCGGGCGTTGTTGACCACGAGGGGCAGGTTGCAGCGCCGGTGTTCGTCGGTCCAGCCGACGAAGCGGTCGCGGGGTGCGGTCTTCCAGGCGGCGGCGCCGAAGCCGAACAGGGCGAGGGGTTGGCCGTCGGCGGCGCGGGCGAAGTAGCGCAGCTGGGCGCCGGGCAGCGGCGCGTAGCCGAGATAGTGGTGGCGCTCGACGAAGGCGTTCCAGCGGCGGCTCTCGATGGCGCCGGCGACGGGTTCGACGCGCGCCGGGAGCGCCTCGGCGAGGCGCGCTAACAAGGGCGGCTCGGTTTCGGGCGACGGCGCGGGGGGCCGCATCGCGCGCGGGCGGTTGCGCGGCGGCGGCAGCGCGATCAGGCCGTCGCGGTGCATGCGCAGCATGGCGACGCGGGCGCTCATGTCCTTCAGGCCGCCGTCGGGCTTGCGCCAGCCGAGGCGTTCGCACAGGGCGCGCGACAGGGCCGCGCGGCGCAACGCCGGGCGTCGCGCGATCAGCGCGCGGAGCCAGTCGATCTCGGCGGCGGAGAAGTCGCGCCCGCAGTAGCGCAACGGCGCGCCGGCGCTCACGGGCCTTGCGCGGGGCGGCCGCGCCAGCGGCGCGCGCCGCTGTCGTCCATTCCCCAGGGCAGCCAGGCGCGGGCGTCCGCTGGCGGCCGGCCGCCCGACGCGGCGCACGCCCGCAGGTAGTCCATGAGCCAGGGATAGGGCCGCAGGCCGGCCAGCGCGAGCGTGCCGAACACCGAGTAGAGATGGCCGGCCAGTTCCGCGCCGGTTTCGCTGTGCGAGCCGAACGACAGCTTGCGGCCGATCGCCGCGCCGCGTAGGGCGCGCTCGGCGGCGTTGTTGTCCATCGGCACCGCCGGGTCGCGCAAGAACGCCGTCAAGCCGTCGCGGTGGCGCTCCAGCGCACGCAGCGGCTGGCCTTGCGGCGCGCCGTCCGGCAGCGTGGCGAGTTCCCGCCGCGCCCGCTCGAACAGGGCGTCGGCGCCGCGCTGCAGGCGCCGTTGCGCCCGCGCGAAGGCCACGCTCTGTTTCTCGATCGGCACGGCGCGGTCCCGGCGCCGCGCCCGCTCCGCGTTGCGGCGGTACAGCGCCGCGATGCGTTCCAGCCAGCGCGCGCACCACTTCTCGAGCCGCGGGCGGCCGACGCTCGCGTCGATGAAGTCGCGCCGGGCGTGCGCCCAGCAGAGGGCGCGCACGAACCGCTTCGGCTCCTCCCGCGCCAGCTTGGCGTAGACCGCGTAGCGGTCGCAGACCAAGTGCACCGGCGCCTCGGCCCCGAGGCCGGCGAACAACTCCCGCGCCGCCGCCGCGCCGCGCGACGGATCGACGCGCAGGCGCACCGCGTCCGCCGTCAGGCATACCCACAGCCAGCAGCGCGGACTGTCGCCGCGCTCGCCGCGCGCGTGCACCGTCCAACTCGTCTCGTCGCCGTGCGCCACCCGCGCCGCCGCCTGCCGCTCGGCGATCGCCACCGACAGCGGCGCGAACAGCGGCGCGAACCGGGGCAGGCTGTCCGCCAAGGTGCCGGGCGCGATGTCGAGGCCGTGCGCCGACAGCATCCGCGACACCGCCCGCAACGGCCGGTGGTGCGCGTACTTCTCCAGCAGGAACAGCGCCCAGACGCTCACCCCGTACGGCGTGTTCGGGAACAGCCGCGGCGCCGCCGGGCCCAACGTCTCGCGCCGCGGCGCACACGCGCACGCCGCGCGCCGCCGAACCCGACGCACGCGGCGCACATGCGCGCGCACCTCCACCTCGATCAGCTCCGTCGTCGTCGCGCCGTTCGCCACATACGCCCGACCGCAGCGCGGACAACTCCGCTCCGACGGCTCCAGCGTCTCCTCCACCGCCGCCAGCGCCGCGCGCGGCGTGCGCCCGTGCGACGCCGTGCCGGCTTGCCGACCCCGTGACCGTCCCGTGCGCGACGCCGCGCCGCGCACGCTTCCGCGCGCCCCCCGCCGCCGTTCGCTTCGCCGACCGTAGCGCTCCTTCGTCAACCGGCGGTTGCGCGCCCGAAGGCGGTCGTTGCCGTTCTCCAGTTCCTCGACCCGCGACCGCAGCTTCGCGCACGCGTGGCGCAAGCCGCTCGCCGTCCGCTCCAACTCCCGCGCCGTCGAGGCCGACCGCGACCGCTCCAATTCCGCCCGCGCCAGCCGTTCCCGCGCCCGCGCCCGACCGTGCATCGACCTCCAATAGTTCGCCGCCCAACGCGCTTCAATGCCTTCCCGCCGAAGCCTCGACAACTCCTCCCGCAACGCCGAGCATCCCGCGCACGACCCGCCGCTCGGCTCCGCCGCCGCCCCGCCCCGCGGCAACGACCCTTCCAAACGCGCCATTTCGAACCCGACAGTCATGCCGCCGGTATACACCAATCCGCCGGATGTGTCCAGCCTCCCGCATCACACGGCTACCGAACGCTTACGACGGTTACGTGGTCGTCCATTGCATACAAGCCGTTGATTCAATGGGGGAAGTATAGAATTTCTTTGGGAGTAAAGTATATAATTCCCAAAAAAAAGGGGCGCCGAGGCGCCCCTTTGCATGACGGTGGCGAGGGAATCCCCACCCGACCGGGGTTACCGATACGCCCCCATGTTGTACTCGAACTCGAAGCCCCAGTAGCGCGGGTAGAGCGAGACGATCCGTTGCGGCCAGTTCGCCCCGTAGCCCGTGCGCCGGTTCTCCATGTCGGAGTGCCGGATGTAGGTCTTGTCGAGCACGTTGTCGACGAAGGCCGAGGCGGACCAGCGTCCGCTGGCCTCGCGGAAGGTCACGCGCATGTCCCAGCGCTCCCGGTCCGGGACGAGGTCCCACGGACGGTGGAACGGCGTGGTGGCGTAGTCCCCCGTGTAGGCGAGGGAGTTGTACCAGGTCCACGAACCGTTCGGGCGGTTCCACGTGTAAGCGGCCCAGACGGTCGCCTTGTGCTTCGGAATCCCGGTCAGCTCCGCGCCCTCGATCTCGATGCAGTAGAGCACCTTGATCTCCTCCGGCAGCGTGCACGGGTCCTGGTTCAGGTCGCCCCCGAGAATCTCCCGCGGGTAGCGGGGGTCGTTCTCGTTGAAGAACGTGTAGGGCGAGTCGAACACGCTTTCGGTGTAGCTGTAGTTGCCACCGACCGTGAAGCTGTCGGTCACCAGGTAGGTCCCGTCGATCTCGAATCCGCGGTTGTACGACTCCGGGATGTTGGTGGTGATGTCGACCGGCCCCCGTCCACCGGGCGCGGCTAGCGTGCCGCCATCCGGCAGCGTGACGCTCGGCAGCGCAAAGTCCCCGCTCTCGGACTCCCACGTCGACACGTTCGTCTGGTAGTTCTCGTAGGCGTAGTAGTACACAGCCACGTTCAACTGCAGCGTGCCGTCGAGGTGCGTGCCCTTGTAGCCCAGTTCGTAGGCGACCAGGTTCTCGTCCCCGTACTGGCCGAGCGCGCGCGCGTTGGCAACGCCGTCACCCGTCGTGTCGACCGTGACGCGCCCTTCCGGGCGGCCGAGGTTGAATCCGCCGGCGCGGTAGCCGGACGTGGCGCCCAAGTAGACCAGGATGTCCCCGCTCGGCTCCCAGTTGAAGTTCACGCGCCAGGTGAGGTCCCCGTCCTGCTTGTAGGTCCCCGTCGTGCGGTGGCCCCAGCCGATGGGAATCCCGCGCAGCCGCAGCGGGCGATCGCACGAGAAGGCATCGAGGTTGCAGACCGGCTCGATCGGGAAGTCCGGATCCCCCGTGAAGGTGGCCGCGCCCAACGCGACGTTGAGGGCCGCGAGGGGGGTCACGCCGGGCGCGAAGAACGCCAGCGGGTCCTCGGGGCACTGATCCGGGTTGAGCGAGCACGCCGTGGAAAGCGCCCATGGCAGCCACGGCTTGTTGTAGACCTCGATCTCGGAGTACCCGCCCCGTGCCTCCAGGGCGTCACGCCAGTCCTTCGAATACCTGGCGCCCAGGGTGACGCTGAAGGTATCCGTCAGGCGCACGTCGCCCTGGGTATAGAAGGCCAGGTTCTCGTTGTCGACCAGGTTACGGTGCTCGTACAGGCCACCCGTATCCCCTGTCCTCACGCTCTGGCTGTACGGTTTGCCCGCGTCCCCGCAATACTTGCCGTAGCCCGGGTGCGCACCATCGTTCAGGGTGAGATCCCCGCCGGCTGCCGAGCCGCCGACGCCCACACCGATACACTCCGGCATGACCCAGCCGACGACCTCCGTTCCCCGGAGTACCCACTCCTCGAAGCCGTCAGGTCCGTAGATCGCCCCGTTCTGCGCGCGGCCTTGTCCGCCGCGTTCGCGGATTCCGTACCACTGGTCGCGGGACTCCCAGAACTGGTAGACCCCCGAGGTAGCCGTGAAGCGGTCGCCCACTTCCCAGAAGAGCCGCAGCTCGTGCGAGTAGCTCTCCACCTGCTCGATGACGGTGTCGTCGATGTCCGAGACGTGGCTGTCGGAAAAGCTGTTGTCCCGGTTGAACCAGTACGCAAAGCTGTTGTACGACCCGAGATATTTCAGCGAGAGCCTGTCGCTGATGTCCCAGTCGACCACGAGAGAACCCTGCTGGTGGTCGAATTCCTCGCGGTTGTCGCCCGTGGTCAGGCCCACGATGTCGGGCGCGTCCGCGCTCCCGATGTCGTAACGCGCAACGGAGGCCGAG
The DNA here is from genome assembly GCA_965206615.1 of Candidatus Azotimanducaceae bacterium. GTDB lineage: Bacteria > Pseudomonadota > Gammaproteobacteria > Pseudomonadales > Azotimanducaceae > VXNE01. The sequence goes on along the minus strand of CBDBKI010000005.1, from coordinate 2,401,222 downwards.
TTGTAGTTCTGCGACGGCATGAACGGCCAACGCACGCTGGTGTCGTCAACGCCAGGCCGGTTGTACGACCCGTAGAACCTCTCGCCCGTGGTTGGATGAATCCAGGCCACCGCGCCACGCGGGTCGTCGGCGAGATCCCCGTACTTGTCCGCCCACGCCTGGTCCACGGGACGGAAGCCGGTCGCGTAGTGGTTCGTGTCCCGCGACACGCGGTAGCGCGGGTCGCAGGCGCTGTCGGAGTTGATGGGATGTTGTCCTATGCAGGGTCCTTCCCCGGCGATGCCATGGCCACCGTTGCCGAAGTTGCGCTTGCTGTAGGCGCGCCGGTCGTTGACGCGCAGGTTGACGGTCATGCTGTCGACCGGCGTCCACTCGAGGATGAGCGCGAAGTTCTGGTCGTTCAGATCCTCGATATCCTCGGAACCCGCGAGGCCGTCGACGGCCGGGCCGCGCAGACGCTTCACGCCGGTCATCCGATAGGCGAGGTTGTCGGTGATCGGTCCGCTCACGAGCCCGAACCATTCGTTGGTGTTGTACTCGCCGAGCATGGCGCGGACGTTCGCCTCGAACCCCTCGTGGTTGGGCTGGTTCGTGACGTAGTTGACGACGCCGCCGATGGAGTTGCGCCCGTAGAGGGTGCCCTGGGGTCCGCGCAGCACTTCGATCCGGCGGATGTCGTACAGGCCGCCCTCGGTGGCGGCGATGCCGAAGTCCGGCGAATAGATGCCGTTGTAGTAGGTGCCGACGCCCGGGTCGCCACCGAGGCCGCGGAAGTTCCGTCCGATGCCGCGGATCTTGATGTCCCAGTCCGTACGGGTCGTGGCCGGGATGAAGTTCACCATCTCGTTCGGACCCTGCATCCCCATGTCCTTGAGGAAGTCCTCGTCCAGCGCCGTGATGGCGATGGAGGTGTCGGACACGGTCGACTCGATGCGTTCGCCGTAGATGACCATCTCCTCGATCCGGCGCTGCTCGGACGAGTCGTCGTCGTCGGCATACGCCATCGGCGTAGCCAATATCAAGGAGGTCAGTCCAAGCGCAGCCGCGCCACGGACCATCCGAAGATCGATCATGTTAGGTACCCTCTCCGCCGCCCCTTGCGAGCAGCCGTTTAATGTTCTCTCCATTGCCGCCCGAGAGGCGGCGGACCGACTGTTTACGGGGTTGCCGCCGCTTTGTCAACTCTCAAGGGGCAGATGCAGCAGTTCTCATTTTGCCGCATCGGTGCGGTGGGACGACGGATCGGCGGTTTTGAAGGAGGCTTGACAACATAGGGCGGCGCGCCTATGGTGCGGGCCATGGGACACCCCTGGTTCGGATCGAAGGCGACGTCGGGGCTGTGCCAGGCGCTGATTGCGCTGATGCCGCCGCACGCGGTGTACATCGAGACGCACCTGGGCGGCGGCGCGGTGATGAGGCGCAAGCCGGCGGCGCTGCGCAACATCGGGATCGACCTGGACGGCCGGGCGCTGTCGCGGTTCGAGTGCGGCTATCCGGTGGAGCTGGTCAACGCAGACTGCCACGGCTTTCTGGCCGACTTCGCGTTCGACGGATCGGAGCTGGTGTACAGCGATCCGCCGTACCTGCGCGGCGCGCGCAAGTCGTCGCGCCGCTACCGGCACGACTACGAGGACGCCGACCACGCGGCGCTGCTCGGGCTGCTCGCGGGGCTGCCCTGCGCGGTGATGGTGTCGGGGTATCCGTCGGCGCTCTACGACGGGTTGCTGCGCGGCTGGCGCAGCGTGTCGCTGCAGGTGATGAACCGGGCGGGGGTGGTCACCGAGAAGGTGTGGTTCAACTTCGCGCCGGACCGGGTGCACTGGGCGCGCTGCGCCGGGCGCGACTTCACGCACCGGCAGACGGTCAAGCGCAAGGCGGCGAGCTGGGGCCGACGCTACCGGGCGATGCCGCCAGCGGAGCGCCTGGCGGTGCTGGCCGCGATCATGGCGGTGGAGACGCGGCCGCCGCCGTGAAGCACCTCGCGCGCCAACTCGACCGGCTGCGGGCCGGCTTCGCCGGGATGCCGGACCCGCGCCGCGGACGCAACCGGCGCTACGCCATGGCCGACATCGGCATGGCGGCGCTGTCGGTGTTCCTCATGCAGTCGCCGTCGTTCCTGGCGCACCAGCGCGCGCTGGCCGAGGGCCGCACGCGGTCCAACGCGCACACCCTGTTCGGGCTGGCCCGCATCCCCTGCGACAACCACATCCGGCAGCTGCTCGACGGCGTGCCGACGACGCACTTCGACGACGCGTTCCACGCGCTCGTCGAGGACCTCGACGCGTGCGGCGGCCTCGCGCCCATGCGCCGCCTCGACGGCCGCACGCTGGTCGCCCTGGACGGCACCGAGTTCTTCCGCTCGCGCAAGCTGCGCTGCGACCACTGCTCGACCCGCAAGCGCGCCGACGGCGGCACCGAGCACTTCCACCAGATGCTGGCCGCCAACGTCGTGGCACCGGGCCGGGCGCAGTCGCTGCCGCTGCCGCCGGAGTTCGTGCGGCCCCAGGACGGCGCCGTCAAGCAGGACTGCGAACGGCAGGCCGTCAAGCGCTGGCTGGCGCGCCACGGCCCGCGCTGCGCCGCCCTGCGGCCGGTCTACCTCGGCGACGACCTGTACGCCTGCCAGCCCGTCTGCCGGGCCATGCTCGACGCCGGCGGCGACTTCCTGCTCACCGCCAAGCCGGCCAGCCACAAGACCCTCTACGAGTACCTCGACGGCATCCGCCCGCCCACGCGCCGCCGCACCGCGGGACGCGGCGCGAAGCGCCGCATCCACCGCTACCGCTGGATGACCGACCTGCCCATCCGCGACGGCGACGACGCCCTGCGCGTCAACTGGCTGGAGATCACCAGCGCCCGACCCGACGGCACCGTCACCTACCGCGGCGCCTTCGTCACCAGCCTCGACGTCGACCGCGGCAACGTCGCCGAACTCGCCGACTGCGCCCGCGCCCGCTGGAAGATCGAGAACGAGACCTTCAACGTCCTCAAGCAGCACGGCTATCACCTCGAACACAACTTCGGCCACGGCAAGAACACCCTCGCCGCCGTGCTCGTCGTCCTCAACCTGCTCGCCTTCACCCTGCACACCGCCTGCGAACTCGTCGAAGCCCAATGGCAGCGGGCCCGGCAACGCCTCGGCACCCGGCGCCGCCTGTTCGAGCACCTGCGCACCGTCACCGAATACCAGGTGTTCCCCTCCTGGAACGCCCTCATGGTCCTGCTGGCCACCGGCGGCCCCGCCGCGCAACCACCCTGACGCCCCCGCAGGCCCACACCAACCGCCGAATCACAAACCCCGGAGAATCCCGAAACCAAAATGAGTCAATCGCTAAAATGAGAACTGCTGGCGTAAAATGCCGCCACTTCGTCATCGTCCGGCAGGGACTCGTGCAGCTCACGCGCGGCTTGCATGTAAGCCACGCGCCGGGCCTTGATGTCATCATCCCCGAAGAAGAGCTTTAGAAGATCCCAAGCCCCGTGTCAGTGTGACTTCCGTCGTCCTGTCCGCACGGCCACGTTGCCGCGGAAAGTGTCGTATCGAACTTACCTTCCGGTCAGGTCCGCCATGCCTAGCGGACGCGCTCGGCTTTCACTTCGTCCCACCACCAGGTGTCGAACCAGAGCTGGAGCAAAGGCTTGTCGTAATCCGGGATGCCGAACTTGTCCCAATGCACTAGCCGGTCTCCCGGTGAGCCCGAGCCCGGAATCCGATAGAAATTCCACAAGAGGATCCGATCCAAGGCATGAATCGCCGCGAAAAAGTCTTCCGCCGTCCGCGCCGCCATCACGTGCTCGATCATCGCGTCAACGGCGGGATCTTGAACCCGGCCGAAATTCTGGCTGCCGGTCGAACGCGCCGCGGCCGAGCCGAAATGATTGCGCAGCTGTATCCCCGGCATATTGGGCGGGAAGAACGCCAGAGCTGTACCGTCGAATACTGCGTTGCGCACGCGGTAGACCCAATTGGAGAACTCCAGAGCACGCGCCGTCGTCTCGATACCAATCATGTTGAGCATACCCATTAGCGGCGTTTCTTGACGCAACACGCTCGGGAAATGGAAGACGAACTCGATCGTAAAGGGTTCGCCGGTCCTTCCTGTTCGCCGCCCAGCCGCAGGTATTAAGCCAGGTCCTCGGCGTCGTCTACCGTGCGATCTCGACTTACCTCATCAAGAACACCGGATTCACCGTCGCCTCCGGCGCCAAGACCGGGGCGGTGACACTCATCCAGCGTTTCGGCTCCGCGCTCAACTTGAACATCCACTTCCATATGCTGTTCCTCGACGGCGTGTATTCATTCGATCGTGCACGACCGAAGTTTCACCGCGCGCCGCGGCCGACCCCGGCCGAGCTCGTTCGGCTGTTACACACCATCAGCACACGCGTCGCCCGGTTGCTCGAACAACAGGGGTTGCTCGTGCGCGACGCTGAGAGCGACTACCTCGATTTCGAACCCGAAGCGTTCGAGCAACTGATCGGCGCGTCCATCCATTACCGCATCGCCATCGGACCCAATTCCGGCAAGAAGGCACTAACGCTGCGTACCATCCCGGCACAGCCCGAACCCTTCGCATCGACCTTGCTGGCCAGACAGCCTGGCTTCTCACTCCATTCAGCCACCGTCTGTGAGGCCAATCAACGCGACAAGCTTGAGAAGCTCTGCCGTTACATCACCCGACCCGCCATCGCCAACGAGCGCCTCTCCACCAATGCGCGTGGCCAAGTCGTCTACAAATTCAAACAGCCGTTTCGTGACGGCACCACCCATGTCGTCCTCGACCCACTCGACTTTATTGCCCGCCTAGCCGCGCTGGTGCCGCGTCCGCGTCTGAACCTCACGCGATTTCACGGTGTGTTCGCCCCAAACAGCAAACAGCGTGAACACATCGTGCCCAGGCGCCAACCCGAGGCGCAAGCACCCGATAAACCAACCGCACCCATGACGTGGATGCAGCGCTTGAAGAGAGTCTTCGCCATCGACATCGAAACCTGCCCCAAATGCGGCGGCAAGCTCAGAGTGATTGCCTGCATCGAAGACCCTGATGTCATCGCCACCATCCTCGAGCACATTCGGGCACGCGACGAAGCCCAACCGTCACAACCGCGGGCACCGCCACGGCGCACCCAGCACCCCGACATCCCTAACCAGGACAGGCGCTTCTAGTCACGACCGCCTGACGCTCGCCTGCGTCCTGCGCACGCCGGGTCGCCTGGATTCCCGTTCTCAAGCCCATCTCCCGCCAACTTGCGGCCAGCAACTCTGGCTTAGGCGGGTTCAGCAGCGCCGGATCCATCTCAACTCGCGAACACCACGCATTTCGATACTCGCCCATCCACACGAAAAGACCGTTTGTTTGTCCTATCCGCTAGAGATTGGCGAAGTTGGGCATCTCCGCATCCCGCAGAAGCAAGATGGTGTCCTCTCAGTCGAGGTAGTACAGGCTGGAAGTCAGATTCAGCCGCCCGTCCAGCAGCTGAGTCTTGAGCCCGAGCTCGTAGTTGACGACGCTGTCGCCGTCGTAGGCCAAGAGCGCCAGGGCCCGCGCGGCGCCCTGGTTGCCCGTGAGCATCAGGGGGTTGGCTGCGAGTGGCGTCGCCGGAACCACCTGATCGCCGAACCCCTCAAAGACCCGGGCGTTGAAGTCCATCGCCAGGTTGAGATCGCCGGGCCGGAAGCCGGTGGTGATGTTGAAGTAGGTCAGCGTGTCCTCCGCCGGCCGCCAGGCGATGCCCAGCTTGGCCGAGACCACGGTGTCGTTGGTCTTCGCCCGGGAGTTGTCGATGGACTGCTCCATGTCGGTCACCCGGGCCCCGAGCGTCAGCTCCAGGCGCTCGGAAAAGTCGTACGCCAGCTCGCCGTACACGCTCATCTCATCCAGCGTGTCCTGGTGATGGTTGGCGGGTTCCTTTAAGAGGCTGTCGAACGCCGCAAACGTGACCGGCGCGGTTTCCTGGGTGAGCGGCAGCCGCAGCAGATAGGGCTGCCGGTTCCGGCGAAAGTCGTCGCTGTCCTTCACGAACAGGCCCGCCGTCCAGCGCCAGTCGCCTTCACCCAAGGACAGGAACCGCAGCTCCAGCGCCTTGCGTTTGGATGCGGTTCTGTTGTCCTGGTTGAATCCCAGCATGTTGGTCGGCAACGTGGGATCGAAGATCGTGAAATTCATGCCTTCGGCCATCACCGGGGGTCGTTCTGTAGGAAGCGGATGGCGCTTGACAGGCCACATCCCGCGCCGTTGACATCCTTGTCAACGGTGCAATCAGACGTTCAACGCAGACGCCAGGAAAACTCCAGTGAATAATATCGCGGGTCTATACGCCGATAGATCAGGCCTCGGTCCGTCGGGGTCGTGCGGAACGTCCAGGTCTCGTAATCGGCATCGCGGATATTGTTGCCCCTCAGCGTGAGCGCCCATTGATCGGTCTCGAGTCCGAGCCGGGCGTCCACGCGCCGCACGGAATCCAGGAACCAGGGTAAGGCTCCGGGACGGGGTAGGCTGCGCTCGCCGCCCCTCTCGGTCGTGAAGTTGGCGGCCGCCAGAAGCGTCGCTCCGCTCATGATGCTCCCCGCACCTTCGAGTCCGGGCAGCGGGAGCCGATAGACGGCGGTGCCCTTGTATTCTTCCGGACGCATGTACGGCAGGCGATGGCCCAAGACGAACTGGGATGCCGGCGCAGCTCCGGCGCCGATCTTCGTCACCTCGCCGAGCTGACGCGCCCAGCCGGCGCGGAGGAACAGGGAACTGCCGTTGTCGAAGTTCTTGCGCCAGGCAAACTCCGCTTCGAGCCCCCAGGCTTCCGCCTCGCCGATGTTGTCGATGAAAAACTGGCCCGGCAGCTCCTCGCCCATGTTGCCGTCCGCGTCGAACTCGACGCGGGTGCCGTCCGGGTTGAAGCCCAATGGCGTGCTGTCGTCCGGATCCAACAGCGTGCACAGATCCGGGCACCCGTTGTTGGTGGTGTTCAGCAAATCTTCATAGACCGTTAAGAAGCCGGCCACGTTGAACGTGAGCCCGCCCCTGAAGGTGGACTTCCAACCGAGCTCGTAGGTGAAAGAGTCCTCCTCCGCATAGGTCAGCACCACGACGTAAGCGTCGAGATCCGGCGTACCCGTGCCGAGGTTCAGCCCACCGTGCCGGTAGGAGGTCGCCACCTTGGCATAAGCCATGGCTTCCTCGAAGAGATTGCCGATCCCGTCGCTGAACCGGTAAGACACGGTGACGCCCCAAGGCAGGTTGGTGAACGTCTTCGGCGGCTCGGTGAAATCGGTTTGCGGCTCGGGTTCAAGCCGCGTGCGCCGCTGCAGCACGTCCCCGCCGAGCTCATCCTCCGCATAACGCACCTCGCCCGCAATGGAAACCGGCACGTCGGCAAACGTGTATTCCGCGGCGCCGAATACGGCCCAGGATGTGTTGTCCATGTTTACCGTTTGGTCGGAGGCGTTACCCCACGTGGCGGCGTCCAACGGGAGCCCGAGAACCCCGGGCCAGCTGCTGCTGCGTGCGAGATTGTCGTGCTTGAAGAAGTCGCCGCCGATCATCCAGTTGAACTGATCGGTGCCGTCGGCGACGTAGCGCAATTCCTGAAAGAAGATCTGGTTGTCGACGGATTGGGCGCCCATACGGTTTCTCGCCGGGTTCCCTGAGGTGTAGTCGCCGTCGGTCCGGACATACACGTAGCGGTCGCGGTAGTTGCTCACGGACGAAAGCGTGCCGCCTTCGAGCTCCACGTCGATCAAAAGATTGTGGTTGAATACGTCGTTCGTCGAGAAGTGTGCGCTGTCGATGAAGGTGTTGAACTCGGAGCCAAGGGTCGGCACCCTCGATCTGAAGATGAAAATGGCATCAAACGGCTCATCCTCCATTTCGTCATAGAAGTAGGTCACGTCCCATCGCTCCGCGGGTTGCCAACGCAGCCCCACGCGGACCGCCTCGTAGGCTACGTTGTCAACGGCATCGCCGTTGACGTCCTCGTAGAAGCCATCGTCCCGGCTCTCGTTCACATAGCCGAAGCGGGCCGCGAACGTCTCGGAGATCGGGATGTTGACCACGACGTCGCCGCCGAATAAGTCTAGTTCGCCGGCTTTCAGCCCGATCTCAACGTCGAATTCCTCGAACTCGGGTTTCTTCGAGATGACGTTGATCGCACCCCCGAGGGCGTTCCGTCCGTAAAGCGCTCCCTGTGGCCCGCGCAGCACTTCGATGCGCTCGACATCGAACGTGTCGAACCGAGCGAAATTCTTGCCCCTGAGACTGTTGGTCGCGAAATAGGCGCCGTTGCGATAAAGCCCGGTAGCCGACACCGACGCGCGGTTGCGCGCTTGGCCCGCGCCACGAATTGATGGTTCGGAAAGCCCCCCCGACTGCGTTTCGTTGATGGTCATGCCGGTGATCTGGTCGGTCAGGTCGCGCAGGTTCTCTAAACCACCGATGTCCTCGATGTAGTCCGAGGTCAAGACGGCCGCAGAACCCGGCAGGTCCTGCAGTCGTTCCTCCCGCTTCCGTGCGGTGACGATCACTTCCTCGACGTAGGCATCCGCGCGCGTCGCCGCCTCCTCGGCGGCGCTGGATTCGCTCGTTGCCAGCACGCCAATGGCAGCGGCAACGAGAACCAGTAGTCTGATACTCATCATTCTCTCCTAGGCTCGCTGAATATCAGCAACATAGCCCTTACACCTTTTATGCGCCCCTGTCAAGAGACAAGGCGTAAAATCAGCAGTTCTCATTTTGCCGCATCGGTGCGGTGGGACGACGGATCGGCGGTTTTGAAGGAGGCTTGACAACATAGGGCGGCGCGCCTATGGTGCGGGCCATGGGACACCCCTGGTTCGGATCGAAGGCGACGTCGGGGCTGTGCCAGGCGCTGATTGCGCTGATGCCGCCGCACGCGGTGTACATCGAGACGCACCTGGGCGGCGGCGCGGTGATGAGGCGCAAGCCGGCGGCGCTGCGCAACATCGGGATCGACCTGGACGGCCGGGCGCTGTCGCGGTTCGAGTGCGGCTATCCGGTGGAGCTGGTCAACGCAGACTGCCACGGCTTTCTGGCCGACTTCGCGTTCGACGGATCGGAGCTGGTGTACAGCGATCCGCCGTACCTGCGCGGCGCGCGCAAGTCGTCGCGCCGCTACCGGCACGACTACGAGGACGCCGACCACGCGGCGCTGCTCGGGCTGCTCGCGGGGCTGCCCTGCGCGGTGATGGTGTCGGGGTATCCGTCGGCGCTCTACGACGGGTTGCTGCGCGGCTGGCGCAGCGTGTCGCTGCAGGTGATGAACCGGGCGGGGGTGGTCACCGAGAAGGTGTGGTTCAACTTCGCGCCGGACCGGGTGCACTGGGCGCGCTGCGCCGGGCGCGACTTCACGCACCGGCAGACGGTCAAGCGCAAGGCGGCGAGCTGGGGCCGACGCTACCGGGCGATGCCGCCAGCGGAGCGCCTGGCGGTGCTGGCCGCGATCATGGCGGTGGAGACGCGGCCGCCGCCGTGAAGCACCTCGCGCGCCAACTCGACCGGCTGCGGGCCGGCTTCGCCGGGATGCCGGACCCGCGCCGCGGACGCAACCGGCGCTACGCCATGGCCGACATCGGCATGGCGGCGCTGTCGGTGTTCCTCATGCAGTCGCCGTCGTTCCTGGCGCACCAGCGCGCGCTGGCCGAGGGCCGCACGCGGTCCAACGCGCACACCCTGTTCGGGCTGGCCCGCATCCCCTGCGACAACCACATCCGGCAGCTGCTCGACGGCGTGCCGACGACGCACTTCGACGACGCGTTCCACGCGCTCGTCGAGGACCTCGACGCGTGCGGCGGCCTCGCGCCCATGCGCCGCCTCGACGGCCGCACGCTGGTCGCCCTGGACGGCACCGAGTTCTTCCGCTCGCGCAAGCTGCGCTGCGACCACTGCTCGACCCGCAAGCGCGCCGACGGCGGCACCGAGCACTTCCACCAGATGCTGGCCGCCAACGTCGTGGCACCGGGCCGGGCGCAGTCGCTGCCGCTGCCGCCGGAGTTCGTGCGGCCCCAGGACGGCGCCGTCAAGCAGGACTGCGAACGGCAGGCCGTCAAGCGCTGGCTGGCGCGCCACGGCCCGCGCTGCGCCGCCCTGCGGCCGGTCTACCTCGGCGACGACCTGTACGCCTGCCAGCCCGTCTGCCGGGCCATGCTCGACGCCGGCGGCGACTTCCTGCTCACCGCCAAGCCGGCCAGCCACAAGACCCTCTACGAGTACCTCGACGGCATCCGCCCGCCCACGCGCCGCCGCACCGCGGGACGCGGCGCGAAGCGCCGCATCCACCGCTACCGCTGGATGACCGACCTGCCCATCCGCGACGGCGACGACGCCCTGCGCGTCAACTGGCTGGAGATCACCAGCGCCCGACCCGACGGCACCGTCACCGAATACCAGGTGTTCCCCTCCTGGAACGCCCTCATGGTCCTGCTGGCCACCGGCGGCCCCGCCGCGCAACCACCCTGACGCCCCCGCAGGCCCACACCAACCGCCGAATCACAAACCCCGGAGAATCCCGAAACCAAAATGAGTCAATCGCTAAAATGAGAACTGCTGGGGCAGATGGCGTCTTGCGAGCGAAAAACCCTGAAATGACGCGCACTTGCGGCTAGTGCGGTAACATGAAGCGCGGCCCGGGAAGCCTCGTCGCACGCGCCCCTCATGTCCCGCTCCGCGCGCCAAGCAGGCGCCAGATCTTCTCCGACGTCAACGGCATGTCCACCGCCTCGATGCCCGCCCCTTCGAGGGCGCTGATCACGGCGTGGACGACCGCCGGCGGAGCCCCGCACGCGCCGCCCTCGCCGATGCCTTTCACGCCGAGGTCGTTGGTCGGCTCCAGCACCTCGTTGAACGACACGTCGATGTTCGGCACCTGGTCCCCGCGGGGGCTCGCTGCCCCAGACACGGACCGGGAGCGCATGGCGAGCGGGCAGGTCAGAGACGGGAGAGGCATAGGGCACGGCAAATCCGCGCCAGGGCATTCCCCCGCCTTACGGCCTGCTCCCGGCGCGTCGACGCCGCGAGCGGCAAGAGAGTTCAGCACCGCGTGGCGCCAACCCCGCGGGCCGCAAAATAAGGGAATTATATATTTGACTCCCCCAAACCGTTAAAGGCCATGCAGCCGCTGTTCGTCCATCACCCCGCCCCCACCGGAAAGAACAACGGTTCCAATGCGCGGCGGCTGAGCATCCACGTCTTGACCTCCGCGCCGTCCACGAGCCACCGGCTCCGGCTCGCCTTCTCATGCCGTTCCGCGGTCACGGTGAACGCCGACCCCGGCACGTCGATGCTGGCCCGCGCCTGGGTCCGGTGCACCTTGATGGCGTTTTTGCGAGCGCCCTTTCGGATTCTTGGACTTGCCGCCTTCCTTCGAGGGGCGGTAGTCGAGTACACGTCGCGTGAACGCGTCGAGTTGCGGGTGGGGCGACCGGGGCTTGCGTTCCTTCGTCATGCGGTCAACTGTTCGTAGGTGATGCGTTTTCCGACCGTCATCCTGGCGAACGAGGCCAGCCGGTCAAGGGTGTGGATACTGACGTTGCCCTCGTTGAGCCTGAACGTCGCCTCGTTGACGTAGCGGTGCAGGTGCTTCACCGACGCCTTGTGCCACGTTCCGTAGAGGCCGCGCTTGAGGACCGCCCACATGGACTCGACGCTGTTGACGTGGATGTCGTTCGCGCCGACGTACTCGCCCGCGCCGTGCTTGACGTGGCGGCGGATGTAGGCGGGGAGGTCGTCGTATCCCGAGTGCTCGTCGGTGTGGAGTTCGCTACCGGGTTCGACGTGCTTGGCGATCTCGCGGTGCAGCGTGGCTTTGGACGTGCCTTCGATGAGCATGGCGATGGACCTACCGCCGCGCTCGCGCAACCCGAGGACGGCTTGCTTGCCGACCGTGCCGCGCCCCATGTTGAGTTTCTTGTGCGGGTGCTTGTTGCCTTCCTTGCCGCCGACGAACGTCTCGTCGGCTTCCACGATGCCCGCCAGCTTGGCCGGATCACCGCCGCATGCCTCGCGCAGCCTGCCGAGCATGAACCATGCGGTTTTCTGTGTGACACCTATCTCTTTGGAAAGCTGAAGGCTGGAAACACCCTTGCGCGCCGTCACGACGATGTACATGGCGTAGAGCCACTTGTTGAGGGGAACGTGCGACCGACCGAACACCGTCCCGGTGCGCACGGTGAACTCCTCCTTGCAGTCGCCGCAGCGGTAGTAGCCGGTCCGCTTGCCCGTGCGTGCGCCGATCTTCTGCGTGCCTCCGCAACACGGACAGGCGATGTCGCGGTTGCCCGGCCCCCAGCGCATCTCCTCGAAGTAGAGCCGTCCCGAGTCGGCGTCGGGGTACATGCGGAACAGTTCGTAGGTGCTGACGGTTACGTGGTCGTCCATTGCATCCAAGCCGTTGATTCAATGGGGGAAGTATAGCATTTCTTTGGGAGTAAAGTATATAATTCCCCAAAATAAACAGGGCGCCCGAAGGCGCCCTGTGTCGAGGCCCGGAAGGGCGTCTACCGAAACGCGCCGAACTTGTAGTGCACTTCCAGCCCCCACCAGCGCGGGTTGGTGGGCTCGATCACCCGGCGGTGGCCCTGGGACTCCCCGTAGGTGAACTGGTTACGTACACCGATGTCGTCGGTGATGTTGTTCACGAAGGCGGCCACGGTCCACTGTTCGGTGAGGCTCCTCCAGCTCACCCGCGCGTCCCAGCGGAAGAACGACGGCGCGATGCTCAGAGGGCTGGCCGCCGTCGGACGCCCGCCAGCGGGGAACTCGTCCGTCCAGGCCACGCTCGTCAGGTACGTGAGCGTGCCCCTGTTGCCCAGGTTCTGCACATAGTCCGCCCAGGCCGTGTACTTGTGCTTCGGCACCCGGGGGAGGGGTTCACCATCGATCAGCAGGTTGCGCTCGGCGACGGTGAAGAGGCTCGACGGCGCGAGAGCGTTGCTGCCGTCCACCACGCCGCGGGTGCCCGCGGTCGGCTCGAACAGTTCCGCATCGTACTGGGCATCCGTGTAGCTGTAGTTCACGCCGATGGTCATCTGGTCCGACACGAGCCACATGCCTTCGAGTTCGAAGCCGACGGTCTCCGCCGAGGGCGCGTTCTGCACGCTGGTGCTCACTCCGGTGAACGAGAAGGTGGAGAACTGCAGGTGGATATCGTCGTAGTTGTAGAGATAGGCAGCGGCGTTCAATTGCACCGTGCCATCGAACAGCTGGCCCTTGTAGCCGAGTTCGTAGGCGGTGAGATCCTCCGGGTCATAGGCCGGAATGAACGAGAAGTAGCCGAGGTTGAACCCTCCGGCACGGTAGCCGGTGGTGGCCGACAAGTAGAACAGGTCCTTTTCCGTAGGCGTGAAGTCGAGGTTCACCCGCCAGGTGATCTCGTCGAAGTCGTTGATCAGCGACCGGTAGATGGACCGCGCGAAGGGGACGCCCCGCACCCGCACCTTGTCGAAGTCCGCGACGTTGCCCGTGGCGTCAATGCCGCCGGTGATGCCCGTGTTGTACTCGGCCAGGGTCACCGCACCGTCGCCGTCGAGGTCGCCGCACGCGAAGGCCAGTTCCACCCCCACGTTGTTGACGCAGGTGGCGAGCGCACTGGGGGACTCGTTGTACAGGAACAAGTTCTCTTCCGCCTCCTTCTCGTCTTCGGCGTAGCGGACGCCCAGGGTCAGGGCGAAGAGCTCGTTCATCTGCCACTCCCCCTGCAGGTAGACGGCCCACGCATTCGTGCGGTTCTCCGTGTCCCAGATGAAGGTCGTGCCGTCCGATGCCGGGCCCCGGTCGACCTGGCCACCGGTGTCGCCCAGCCACGGGTTGTCGGCGAAGTAGACCTCCTGGATGCTCGGATGGCTGAAGGACGGGATCGGCACCGCGCCGGCGAGGTTGGGCAGGATCCCCGCCTTGCCCTGCTCCTTCGCGGTGCGGTGGTTGGTGCTCGTGTCGCCGCCGTTCAGCAGCCAGGCCGGCACGACCAGGGTGGGATCCCCCGCCAGATAGGCAGTCGGGCCGACGACGCCGTAGTTCGCGGGCTCCGTGTAGCGGGACCAGCCGTCCGGCGAGTAGAAGTCGAGCTGCTGGTCGATGTCGTTCTCGTAGTAGAAGTAGCCGCCGGTGAAGTTCAGGTTTGCGCCGACGTCGAGGAAGAACTGCACCTCGTGCTGGTAGTTCTCGTTCTCCTGGGCGGCGTAGAACTGCTGGTCGTGCGGCAGGCCGGTGCGGTCGTCGTCCGTGGTGCGGTGGTAGAAGTAGTCGGTGTAGGCGCCGATGTACTTGACGGTCAGGTTGTCAAGCACGTCCCAGGTGACGTTCATGTAGGCGGCCTGGTGGTCGAAGAACTCGTCCTGGAGACCGTTGGTCCAAGCGGCCAGGTCGTCGCCTTCGAGCTCTGGCAGTCCCCTGCCGTCGCCCTGGATGCTCCGGTCCGCGAGGGCCTGCAGGGCCGGGTCGAAGGCCGCCTGGTAGGCATAGTTGGGACGGCCGAAACCGGATACGGTCGTGCCGTCCGCCGCGATGCCCGCCGGGTCCACGCCGCCGACCAGGGGCTGCGCGTAGCGGGTCTCGCCGTTGTGCGTGAAGGAATACCAGGGATTGTTGTCGTTGATATACGGCACCAGGCCCGTGGGCACGACGCAGTTGGGTACGGAACGGTCGGTGGCACTGGCGCACATCGGGGCATCGGCCACGGTGGGGTCCGCGATGGGCCGCCAGCCGTGTACGGGCACGCTCACCCAGCGTTCGCCGCCGGTCACGGGGTCGCGTCTCCCGGCCTGCTCGGAGACCACAATGGCGCCCGCGCCCTGGGCCCCGGACATCATCCGCCGGTAGCTGCGCTCGTTGCCGCGCACGAGCACCGAGAGGTTCTCGGCGGGCAGCCACTCCAGGGTGAGGGAGTAGTTCTCGTCGCCATAGTCGTTGATATCGGGATTGCCGGGCTGCACGTCGTCCATGAAGCCGTCCCGGGTCCGCTTGACGCCGTTGGCCCGCGCGTTCAGCACACCCTCGATGATGGGACCGGACACCACGCCGAAGACTTCCCTCGTATTGAAGCTGCCCAGGTTGGCGCGAATCTCGCCTTCGAACTCGTCGGTGGGCTTCTTGGAGTGGAAGTTCACCGCGCCGCCCACGCCGTTGCGGCCGTACAGGGTGCCCTGGGGACCGCGCAGGAACTCGATGCGCTCGATGTCGAACAGACCGCCCTCGGTGGAGGCGATGCCGAAATCCTCCGAATAGGCGCCGTCGAAGTAGGTGGCCACGCCCGGGTCGCCGCCGAGGGCCCGGAACAGGCGGCCGACGCCACGAATCGACAAGTCATACGGCTGAATGGTGGTCGCCGGCAGGTAGTTCTGCAGGTCTTCCTGGTTGCGCAGCCCAAAGTCCTCGATGAAATCGCTGGTGAAGGCGGTGATCGAGATGGCCGTGTCCTGAACGGTGGACTCCCGGCGTTCCGCCGTGACCACGATCTCTTCAAACTGGCGTCGGCCGGTGTCGGCCTCGGACCCCTCTGCCGCCTCCTGGGCGAACAGGGATACGGGCGCGAGCAGGATGCCTGCTATCGCAAGGGCTTGAACGTGTTTCTTCATCGAGCGAATCTTCCTCCAAATCCCCGGCCATGAATACGACGAAACCGGCGCCGCAGCATCAGGCTCGCCCGCAGCGCGGCTCACTATACCGACACCGCCCGATGTTTCAAGGCATTTCAACATTACGTGGATTTTGCAACGTGCCGTATGGCTGGAGCGGGCTACAGAGTGATCGCCGACCTGGCCCCCGCCAGCAGTTATCGACCGCAGTGAGGCCCAGAAGCCCCGCCTTCACAGATGCCCTTGACGCCCCGGTAGTCGGTCGGCTCAAGCACCTCGTTGAAGGTCATATCGATGTCCGGCACCTGGTCCGCCCGGGGGATGTTGTAGTCCGTGAAGGAGCCGCTGCGGAACGGCAACGACCCCGGCCGCCGCCCGCGCCGCCCATCGAGACGCGCGATACGACCATGCGCATGGGGTAAGCGGAACAATGCCGCATAGAGTTGACCGGGCAGGTCGATGTCGTCCGTGAAACGACCCGCGCCGGTGACGAGCCGCGGATCCTCGACCCGCGGCACCGGCTGCCCGATGCCGAAGCTCATCCGACGACGATGGGGTTGCGCAGCGTCCCGATGGGTTGGACCTCGACCTCGATGACGTCGCCCGCGTCCATGAATACCGGCGGCTTGCGCGCGGAACCCACTCCGCCGGGCGTACCCGTGACGATGAGGTCCCCGGGCACCAGGTCCGTGAAGGTCGAGCAATAGGCGACCAACTCCGCGAAGCCGAAGACCAGCTGCGCCGACACGGCGTTCTGCATGACCTGCCCGTTCAGGCGTGTCGTGATCTCCATCGCGTCGAGGTCGCCGACTTCGTCGGGCGTCATCATCCAGGGGCCGAAGCCGCCGGTGCCGGAGAAGTTCTTGCCCGGCGTGAACTGGCTCGTGTGGCGTTGGAAGTCGCGCACGCTGCCGTCGTTGTACGGCGCGAAGCCGGCGACGGCGTCGAGCCAGTCTTCCCGCGCGATGCGACGCCCGCCCCTGCCGACGATCAGGGCAATCTCACCCTCGTAGTCGAGCCGCTCCGATTCGAGCGGACGCACCATCGGCGAGTCGTGGCCCACCTGCGCCGCCGCGAACCGCACGAAGACGGTGGGCTGGCCCTCGCCGCCCCGGCCCGTCTCTTCCTGGTGGGCGCGGTAGTTCAGACCGATGCAGAGAATCTTGTCCGGGTCCGGAATGACGGGCAGAAAACGCACCTCGTCCAGCCCGTGATCCGGCGTGTCGCCCAGACCGGCAGCCAGCTCGGCGAGGCCGTCCGCGCGGATCGCCTCCTTCAGGGTCGCATGGTCGCTACGCGCACCCGCGTCGACCACGCCATCTTCGACGACCAGGCCAAACGAGGCCTTGCCGTCCTTCTCGAACGACATCCAGCGCATGGAAACCCCCTCAGTGGTCGAACATGATGACGCTGCGCGCCACCTCGCCGGTCTCGAGGGCGAGCAGCGCATCGGTCACGTCCGCGAGTCCGATGCGGCTCGACACCATGTCGTCGAGATGCAGCTTGCCCTGCAGGTAGAAGTCGACGAAACGGGGCATGTCCACGCGGAAGCGGTTCGAACCCATCATGGAACCCTGGATCTTCTTCTCCTGCAGGAACTCCGGCCCGTGCAGTTCGACCATGTCGCCCGGCGGAATCATGCCGATGACGGTCGCCATGCCGCCCCGGCGCAGCATGCGGAACGCCTGCTCGGCAGTCGCCTTCAGGCCAATCGCCTCGAAAGAGTAGTGCACGCCGCCGTCCGTCAGGTTCCGCACCTGCTCCACCACGTCGCCGGCGCTCGCGTCCACCGTGTCGGTGGCGCCGAACTTGCGGGCGAGGTCGAGTTTCGAGGCCACCATGTCCACGGCGATGATACGCCCGGCCCCCGCGATGGCGGCGCCGTTGATGGCGGAGAGCCCGACGCCCCCGCAGCCGATGACCGCCACGGTCGAGCCGGGCTCCACCGCCGCGGTATGGATGGCCGCGCCGACCCCGGTGGTGACGCCGCAGCCGATCAGGGCGGCGCGGTCGAGGGGCATGTCCTCCCGAACCTTCACCAGGGAGTGTTCGTGCACGAGCATCTGCTCGGCGAACGAACCGAGGTTCGCGAACTGCGTGAGGCTGGTCCCGTCCTGTGACAGCCGCGGCGGGTCCTCCGCTCCGCGGCGCACCTCGGGCTCCTGGCAGAGGGACATGTGGCCCGTCAGGCAGTATTCGCAGTGACCGCAGAACACCGACAGGCACGTGATGACGTGATCGCCGGGCTTGACGTAGACGACGTCCGCACCGACCTGCTCGACGATCCCCGCGGACTCGTGCCCGAGTACGATCGGCAGCACGCCCGGATATGTGCCGTTGTAGAAGTGCATGTCGGAGTGACACACACCGGCGGCGGCCGTGCGGATCAGGACCTCCCGCGGCCCTGGTTTGTCGATGGCGATCTCCTCGATCTCCATCGGCGTGTTCACCTCGCGAAATACCGCTGCCTTCATGAATCCTCCTCCTGCCAGGCGATGCCCATGCTCAATCCGCAGCGAGTGTGCCCTCGCCGGTGGGCGATTTCCACCGCGGCCAGCTGACTCGTCAGATCGATTGCCGTGACGGGCGGCCGTCGCGCTGGTCTCGCACCAGGTCCTCCGCCGACCTGTCGAGCGATTTGCCGAGTCGTTCCCGGACTGCCGCCAACCGGATGCGCGCGGCATGCCGGGGCACAAACCCACCAACCCGGTCGTACAGGGTCACGCGAGCGCCCCGGCCGCCAGCGTCGCCGCCGCGTCCAGGGCGGCCCGAGCACCGGTCGCATCGGCGATGCCCCGACCGGCGATGTCGAACGCCGTCCCGTGATCGACGGACGTGCGCACGAAGGGAATGCCAAGCGTCGCGGTCACGCTGTGGTGAAAGTCGTGGACCTTGATGGCGATGTGCCCCTGGTCGTGAAAGAGCGCCAGCACCACGTCGAACTCGCCGCCGATCGCCCGGTTGAACACGGAGTCCGCCGGTATCGGCCCCACGGCGTCGACTCCTGCGCGTTGCGCGTCGGCCACCGCCGGCGCGATCTCGTCGATCTCCTCGCGGCCGAGCAGACCGCCCTCGCCACCGTGGGGATTGAGCGCCGCCACCGCGATCCGGGGTCCCGCCAGACCCCACCCGGTGAGCGTCTCGTGCGCAAGCCGCAGCTTGGACAGCACGTTGGCCCGCGTGACGTAGCGAGCGGCCTCGATCAGGGGCTTGTGCGTCGACAGATGCACCACCTTGAGCCCGGGGGTCATCAGCATCGTGGCGGTCCACTCGACCCCGGCCAGACGCGCCAGGATCTCCTGGTGGCCGATGTCCGCAACGTATCCCGCGGCGTGGATCGCCTCCTTGTTGATGGGACAGGTCATCATCGCGGCGATCCGGCCCGCGAGCGCGTCGCGCGCGGCCGCTTCGACCGCACGCACGGCAATGTCGCCGCACACGGCGGACACCCGACCCATGCGGAAGTCCGCCGGCGCCTCGATGCCGACATCGATGAGCGGCCATTCGGGAGCGGTCCAGTCAATACTGCCGACGGTGTCCCAGCGTCGGTACGGGATGTCCTTTCCGGCGGCCGCCGCACCGCGCTCCAGCGCCCACGCCGTGCCGTACAGCGCGACGCGCATGGCGTTGCGGTCGATGGATGCCAGGGTCTTGACCAGTACTTCGGGGCCGATGCCGGCCGGGTCGCCGAGGGTGACGCCGATGACGGGCGGTGCGGTCATGCGCCGTCGGCTGCGTCTCCACCCGTGAAGAGTTCCGTCGCCTCCACGGTCAGACCGAACCCTTCGAGCCCGACATAGTCGATGGGACGCGCCGACAGGATCCGGATCTTCGAGAGCCCGAGATCCTTGAGGATCTGCGCGCCGACGCCCACCTCCAGCCATTCCGCCTTGCGCGCATGCTCGCGCGTGGCCGGCGTCGAGTCGTCCAGGCTGTCGAGGGGCACCCCGACGAACCCGCTGCGCAGGTAGATCAGCACGCCGCCGCCGAGGCTCGAGAGCCGCGTGAGCGAGAGGTTCAGGAGGCTCGTCTCGCGATGGGTCTGTGGACCGAAGATGTCCTCGACCAGGCGTTCGCGATGGATGCGCACCGGGACGGTGCCCGCGTCGATGCGCCCGAAGACAAGCGCGAGGTGTTCCGCATCCTCGAACTTGGTGCGATAGGCGTAGGCCCGCGCCCGCCCGACGCTGGTGTTGACCTCGAACTCGCGGGTGCGCTCCACGAGCCGTTCCCGCCGCTGCCGGAACGCGATGAGATCGGCGATGGATATGATCCGCAAGTCGTGTTCCGCGGCGAACTCGGAGAGGCTCTCCAGCCGCTTCACCGTGCCGTCGTCGTTGACGATCTCCGCGAGCAGGCCCACCGGCGGGCAGTTGGCGGCGGTCGCCAGATCGATGGTCGCCTCGGTATGTCCGGAGCGCACCAGGACACCGCCGCGCCGTCCGACGAGCGGAAAGATATGGCCCGGGCGAACGAAGTCCTCGGCTCCCGCATTGCTGTTGGCGAGCGCCAGCACGGTATTCGCCCGCTCCTCCGCGGAAATGCCGGTCGAGAGACCGTGACGGTAGTCCACGCTGACCGTGAACGCGGTGGACAGCGGCGCGTCGTTGCGGGCGACCATCGGGTCGAGGTGTAGCCGCTTGGCCTGATCCTCCGTCACGGGCGTACAGAGAATGCCGCTGGTGTGGCGGATCATGAAGGCCACGCTCGCGGGCGTCGCGTGCGACGCGGCCATGACCAGGTCGCCCTCGTTCTCGCGGTCGTCGTCGTCCACCACGACCACAAGTTCCCCGTCCGCGATGGCCGCGATGGCTTCCTCGACGGTGTCGAAGTTCGTACTCAACGGGGGCTCCCCGCCTGCTGAATTGGGGTGCGCAGGGTATCACTGTTGCCCGACCGACACCCGAGCCGAGGCTCCCTGACGGCGGTTCGGCCGACTCAGATTTGACGACAACAATGTATAACCCTATCGTCCACGTTTCCAGACGGATTCCGACGCGCGGCCGCGCCGGCGTCCGTCCGCACCGTCAGCAGGGGCACCCGACATGACCGTACGAACCGGAGCGGGCGGCATGCTCGCCGTTTGCATCGCCCTGCTCGCGTCGGGCGCAGCCACGGCGCAAGACGCCGGCGAGGACCCCGACAGCAGCGCCGACAGCGGCGCCATCGAGGAAATCATCGTCACGGCCACGCGCCGGGAGCAGTCCCTGCAGGACGTATCCTTGAGCATCTCGGCCCTCGGCGAGCGGCAACTCGAGAACATGGGGGCGGACAGCTTCGTCGACTACGCCCGCGCCGTCCCGGGCGTATCCTTCATCGACCGCGGCCCCGGGGCGGGACAGGTGATCGTCCGCGGCGTGACGACCCAATCGGTGCGCTTCGACACGCCGAGGATCAAGGAGACGGTCGGCATCTACATCGACGAGGTGCCGGTGTCGTCCGCCCGCAACTACCTGGACAGCCATCTCTTCGACGTCGCCCGCGTCGAAGTGCTGCGAGGTCCACAGGGCACGCTGTACGGTTCCGGCTCCATGGCGGGGACCGTCCGCGTGATCACGAATCCGCCGAACCCGCAGACGGTCGAAGGCAAGGTCGCGGCGCGGGCCGTCACGCAGGACGACGGCGACCCCGGCTACTCGGTGAACGCGGTGCTCAACCTGCCCGTGATCGAGGGCGAGTCCGCGGTCCGGATCACGGCCTTCCACGATCTCGCCGGGGGCTTCATCGATAACCTGCAACTCGGCAAGGACGCGGTGAACGAGACCACCATCGAGGGCGGGCGGATCGCCTACCGGCACCACTTCAGCGAGCGCTTCGAAGCGACCGCCACGGCTTCCTTCCAGGACATGGAGACCGGCGCGCCGCAGTCCGGGACCGGGGTGTGGCGCGTCAACGAGGAGCCGCTCGCCACCGGCCGCGACGAGCAGCTGCGTTTCGTGGACGAGTACGTCACCGACGAGTGGTCGCTCTTCAGTCTCGAACTCCGCTACGACTTCGGGGGCGCCGAACTGCTCTCCTCGACGTCGTATCTCGACCGGCAGAACGACACTTTCCAGGATCTCACTTCGGCGACCCACCACTTCTTCGGCCTCTACCTCGACACGTGGATCCTCGACGCGGTCACGGTGGAGAACGTCACGCAGGAGTTCCGTCTCACCTCGAGCGGCGAGGGCCGGCTGCAGTGGATCCTCGGCGCCTACTACCAGAACGGCGACAAGCTGCACGACGAACTCATCTTCGCCCCGGGCTTCGACGCCGCCACGGGCCTCCCGGCCGCCTGGTTCGGCGCCGAGACGGACGTGCTCGTGACGTTCATCACGAACTTCGACGAACAGCAGACCGCGGTCTACGGCGAGTTGAGCTACCAGTTCACGGACCGCCTCGAGGGCACGGTCGGGGCGCGTTGGTTCGACGTGGATCAGCAGACCCTCATCAGCGCGACCGGCCTCTACGCCGGCAGCGCCTTCGCCGAACCCGGGGAAACTGCCGAGGACGGCGTGCATCCCAAGTTGCTGCTGTCGTTCCAGGCCAACGAAGACCAGCTGTTCTTCGCCCAGGCCGCACGCGGCTTCCGGCTCGGCGGAGCGGGCGACCCGGTCCCCTACGGCCCCTGCCAGTCCGACTTCGATGCTCTCGGTCTCACCGAGCCACCCGGCAGCTTCGACTCGGAGTTCGTGTGGGACTACGAGCTGGGCGCCAAGACCACCTGGAACGACGGTCGACTGACGCTCAACGCCACCCTGTACCGGATCGACTGGGAAGACATCCAGACCACGCGCAACCTGGCGTGCGGCTGGTTCTTCACGGAAAACACCGGCGAGGCGAGAACACAGGGGCTCGAACTCGAGCTGGTCGCGCGCCCGACGCCCAACCTGGAACTGCTGTTGTCCGCCTCTTACAACAACGCGGAGATCACCAAGGACCTGGAGCAGCAGAACGCAAAGAGCGGCGACGAGCTCCCCTGGAGCCCGGACCTGACGGCCTTCGCCTCGGTCCGCTACCAGTTCCCCGAACGCAACGGGCGCTCCTGGTACTTCCAGGCGGACGTGAGCCATACGGGCAGCACCTCGAACACGCTCAACCCCAACGCGCTGAGCGCCGCGAAAGTTCCGGGCTACAACCTCGTCAACCTGCACTTCGGCATACAGACCGGGCGCTGGGAGGCGGAAGTGTTCGCCTTGAACGCGTCCAACGAGGAGACGTGGTTCGACCAGTGGCGGGGCGGCGGCTGGATCGAGGAAGACCGCATCTGGATCAACGCACCGCGGCAGATCGGAGTGACCGTTCGAACGCATTGGTGAGACCTGCGGCGCGCGCCGTCGCTTGCACGCGGCGGCGCGCTCGGCGAATATCGAGACACAGCACCGAGGAGACGACCGATGGAACAGCAGGCGGAAGAGTTGGCCGTGACGGCCGAGGCGAGCGCCGGGCCGACGCACCCCCTGGACCCCTGCAGCGCGGACGAACTGGTCCGGGCGGTCGCCCTCGTGCGCGACAGCGGCAGCCTGGGCGAGCGGGCGTTCTTCACCGCGGGCTACGCGGCCGAGCCGCCCAAGGACGTGGTCCTCGGTTTCGAGCCGGGAGCCTCGTGGGACCGGATCGTGCGTCTCGTCGGCCATGACCGCGCGCGCGGGCAGAGCTTCGACGCACAGGTGTCCCTCACGGACGAACGTGTCGCCTCCTTCACGTGGGTCGAGGACGGACAGGCGAACGTCGGCGCCGACGACTACATCGCCATGCTGCAGACCCTCTGGAGCAACGAGGACTGGATCGCCGCCGTGAAAAAGCGCGGCATCGAGGATCTCTCCCTGGTGCACGTCGAACCCTGGGTCGCCGGGGCGCGACACCCCGAGCTGCCGCCGAACGCGCGCGCGATGCACGCGATCGCCTTCCTGCACGCCGATCGCGCCGACAACTACTACGCGCGGCCGCTCGAAGGCCTCGGTGCCCACGTCGACTGCGACAGCGGCCAGGTGGTCATCGAAGACCACGGCGTCCTGCCGATCCCGGAGGATCCCGCCGAGTACGCCGCCGACCGCGTGGAGCGCCTGCGCGAAGGTCTGCGCCCGATCGAGATCACCCAGCCCGAGGGCCCGAGCTTCGAAGTGGAGGGGAACCTGGTGCGCTGGCAGAAATGGCAGCTCCGCGTCTCCGTGCAGCCCACGGAAGGACTCGTGCTGCACGACGTGCGCTACGACGACGACGGCCGCGACCGTCCGATCCTGTACCGCGCGGCGCTCTCCGACATGATCGTCCCGTACGGCGACGTCTCGCCCATGCACGGCTGGAAGCACGCCTTCGACGGCGGCGAAGCGGCGCTCGGACACGCCTCCAATTCGCTCGTCAACGGCTGCGACTGCCTCGGCGAGATCCACTACTTCGACAACGTCGTCCTGCAGGGGAGCGGAGAACCCCGCACGGTGCCGAACGTGGTGTGCCTGCACGAAGAGGACTTCGGCATCCTCTGGAAGCACACCAACGTGTTCACCCGGCATCCCAAACCGGAGGTGCGGCGTTCCCGCCGGCTGGTGGTAAGTTCGATCGTGACGCTCGGCAACTACGAGTACGGCTTCTACTGGTACTTCTACCTCGACGGCACCATCCAGGTGGAGATCAAGCTGACCGGCATGGTCGGGGTCTCGGTCGTTGCGGACAACGCCGACTCGGACATGGCCCCGATCATCGCGCAGTCGATCGCTTCGCCCATCCACCAGCACATCTTTTGCTTCCGGCTGGACTTCAACCTCGACGGCGGCACGAACTCGGTCTACGAGATGGAGGTCGAGCCGCTGCCGGCGGGCGCCGCGAACCCCTACAACAGCGCGTTCCGGTCCGTCGCCCGGCGGCTGTCCAGCGAGGCGGAAGCACAGCGGGAGATCCACCCGGGCCGGAGCCGCCACTGGCGCGTCGTCAACGACCACGTCATGAACAAGCTCGGCAAGCCGGTGGGCTACAAGCTCCTGCCGCAGGCGTCTTCGACGATGTACGCGCCACCGGACTCCCTGGCCGGGCAGCGCGGCGGCTTCGCCCGTCACAACCTGTGGGTGACCCCATACGCGCCCGACGAACTCGACGCCGCCGGCGGCGTGTTCACGAACCTGCACTCCGGCGCCAACGGGCTACCGGCCTACGCCGCCGCGAACCGGTCGGTCGAGGATACCGACGTCGTGTTATGGCACACCCTGGGAGTCACCCACGTGCCGCGGCCGGAGGACTGGCCGGTGATGCCGGTGGAATACGCCGGCTTCACGCTGATGCCGACCGGGTTCTTCGACTGCAACCCGTCGATCGACGTGCCGCCCACGGAGCACTGCCACACGTAGGGGACACGGGGCTGGCGGCGTCCGTTCGCGGGCGTCGCCTCGGCTGAGTGCGGCGTGCGGCCGGCAGGGCTCGGCAGTTTGATGCAGTCAGATCACCATGAGGTGCCCACGTGGAAGAGCAACCCCGGGCGGCGAGCGTGGCGGGGATCGAGGGCATCGAAGGTATCGATCTCCCATCGACCGCCTATGCCGATCGCTCTGCCTACATCCGCACGGTTCGCCGCGGACTGCCGGGCGACGTCGTCAGGCAAGCCGTCCACGTGCTCGGCCATCGGAACACTTTCGTTCGCCTGCTTGGGACGACCGCCGGCAATCTGAACCGTCTCTACCGACGCGATACTCTCGGCCGGGGGCAATCCGAAGCGCTGGACATGCTGCGCCTCGTGTCCAGGGCCGTCTCGGTTTTCGGGGATCTCGACCACGCCCGCGAGTGGCTGGATGTTGCGCTTCCGGCGGTTGCGGGCGAGCGACCGATCGACTTGTGCGACACCTTCGAGGGACGGTTGTGGGTGCGCGAGGCGCTCCGCAAGATCGAGTATGGCGAATTCCCCTGATGCGGCTGTACCGCATCGCACACCACGACTACATCTTGAATCTCGGGGTCTTGGTGCCAGGGCTAGTTCCGTGCTGGACCGCGCGGAGCCTGCGACGCGCCTACGGGATGGAGCCGGACCTCAGTTCCTGAGCGATCATCCTGGGCAAGTCGTCGAGATGGCGTTCGATACGCTCGATATTCCTCGCCATGGCCGCGTGCCGCTCGTTGAGGGCCACCTGCTGTTGCGCGATGGCGTCCAAGCGGCTGTCAATCACGGCGAGTTTGTCGTTCACCTCGCTGCGCACGTCCTGGATCTCGTCAGCAACTACCCACACCGCGCCGGCGACCGCGAGCGCAACCGCAAGCGCCAAGCTGCCGATACTGAGGACTGTCTGGGATACGGGCGTCACCATCGGGAAGGTAGCACAGCGGATGCAGAGATTCGTGCGTTCACGGTTTCGACTCGCCGGTTGAGAAGAGTGGGTCCAATCTACCGGGCTGCCGGACGAGACCTGTGCGACCGGATCGATGCATGGTGTGCGAAATCGACCAGAGTCCCGCCATCGGGCTCCTCGCGAGTCCCGGGCGCCGGACGCCCGGGGTCCCGCCGGTCTCCGGCAATCCGTCGGGACCGTGTGCGGCGGCTAGCCGTCCATCGGCAGATACACCCGGTGGCAGCCCGTGCAGCTTTCGATGATGTCCCCGCCGACGAACAGGACGCCGTCCACGTCGCGTGCATCGATCGCGCCCGCCGCTGACTCGGCCGCTTGCGACATGGCGATCGACCAGGCATCCCACTCATCGCTACGGCTGCGGCCGGGAGCGGTCAGGGCACGGCCGGCCTCCGCCAGGATGACCGCCTGGTAGCGCAGCGCGATCCACGCCCCGTCGGAGTCCGGTTCCGCCCGACCGATCCCGAAGAGCGCGTCGGACGCCGGCACCACCATGGCGTCCATGACGTCCTTGACGCCGAAGCGCGGCTCGGCGTCCTGGCCCCCCGCCACGAGCGTGCAGGCGAGCGCTACCGTGCCGATGGCCACCGTGGCAGGGGGCCACCGGCGGGCGCAGGCGATCAGATCGCGCCCTCCTCCCGCAACGCCTCGAGGTCCGCGGCGCTATAGCCCAGGAACTCCCCGAACACGGCCGCGTTGTCCTGGCCGAGCTCCCGCGGCATCGTCGGGACCGGAGGGTCCACATCCTCGAAGCGCAGGGGCGTGCTCGGCAGGGAAATCTCGCCGAACTTCGGATGCATCACCTTGGCCAGCGCGCCGCGCGCGAGCAGGTGGGGATCGTTGACCACGTCGTCGAGCGACCGCACCGGGGCGCAGATGACCTCGTGCTCCTGGCAGATGCGGAACACCTCGTCGCGGGTCAGCGTCGACGTCCAGGACTCCACCGCCGCGTCCGTCTCGTCCATGTTGCGGCAGCGCGCCGCCATGTCCACGAAGCGGGGATCCTCCCCCAGCTCGGGCCGCCCCATGGCCCGCAGCAGCTTGCGCCAGTGGCCTTCGCGGATGACGATGATCGCGACGTGTCCGTCGCTCGTCGCGTAGACGTTATACGGCGCCACGCCCAGCGCCTGGTGCCGGTTACCCGTGCGCGGCGGGTTGTGCCCGAGCTTGTAGTAGGCGCCGAGCGCGGAGGTGAGCGTCGGGAACACCGCATCCTGCATGGCGACGTCGAGGACCGCGCCCTCCCCGGTCTGCTCGCGCCGATAGAGCGCCGTGACGATGGCGCCGAAGAGGTGCACGCCGCCGAGCATGTCGCAGAGCGCCGGCCCGGATTTGAGCGGCGGTTCGCCCTCGTTCCCGGTGATGCTGACGATGCCGCTCATCGCCTGCACCGTCACGTCCATCGCCAGGTAGTCCCGGTGCGGCCCGGTGCGCCCGAAGCCGGTCGACGCCGCGTAGACGAGCCGGGGATTCGTCTCCCTGAGGACGGCGCTGCCGACGCCGAGCCGGTCCATCGTGCCCGGCGCGAAGTTCTCGAGCAGCACGTCCGCCTGCCGCGCGAGGTCGATCAGCATCGCGCGGCCGTTGTCGGACTTGAGATTGAGGGTGACCGTCTCCTTGTGGCCGTTCAGCATCCAGAACGCGTAGCCCTCGGAACCCCGCGCCGCGGCGCCGCGCAGCCCCTCCCCGATCGGCGATTCCACCTTGATGACGCGCGCGCCGGCCATGGCCAGCAGGTAGCCGCAGTAGGGCCCGTTGTAGATCTGGCCGAGGTCGAGGACGGTGACGCCTCGCAGGGGCTGTTCGCCCACCTGGAACTCCTTGTCGGGGTGACGGGCAGAGTATGCCATGCGCGGTGGAACGGACCGCGCGAGCGCGCTGCTACTCCACTTCGCGAAGGGGCCCCGCCCCCGTCATCGTGCGCGCGGACTCCACGGCACACCGGCGAGTCTCCCACCCACGCGGCGGTATACTGCCGCCCGGCCGCACCCGTAGCTCAATTGGATAGAGCACCAGGCTTCGAACCTGGGGGTTCGGGGTTCGAGTCCCTGCGGGTGCGCCACGATCGAACATGGCGGTACATCCCTGTACCGCACGGGAAGCTCTGATAACTCGGTGCTTTGCTACGCGTAATGCGTAGAGTTGGCCGCGCGATTTACCGGCTCTTCCTTGAAGCCGCCGTTTACCGGATCCAGAAATCTCGGACCCTCTTCCTTCCAGCCGTAGCTGTCTTCGAGCCCGGCCAGTTGCCGGAAGCGCGGGTGGTGGGCGTTGCGATCGATGACCGATTGCGGAAGCTCGGATCCGTACCGCTCCTGCAACTTCATGAACGGGCGCACGTAGGGCACCGCCAGGTTCAGCCGCAGCCCCGGGATCAGCCGGGGGAAGGAACCGTGCCAGGTGTTCCCGTGCCACAGCACCGCGGTTCCCGCCGGCCCTTCCATCGCAACGGCATTCGGATTCTGGCGCTCCGGATCGAGCCACGACTCTTCCGGATTCGGCGGTCGGCAGAGCTTGTGGCTGCCGGGAACGATGGCCAGGCACCCGCCTTCCTTCGTGTAGTCCGTGAGCGCGTAGTTGATGTTGCAGATCGCCGCATACGACGGCAACGGAAGCGGCAGCCCGGCATCGGCGTGCAGGGGAATCTGCCCGCCATCACCCGGTCCCTTGAAGTGGCACCCCATGCTGAACAGCTGAGCGCTCTTTCCGACCAGATAGCTGATCAGGGCCAGGCCCTTCTCGTTCAGCATGATGTCCTGGAACACTTCGTGGCGCGGCATCAGATAGGGAACGAACCGCCAGTTCGGGTGCTCCTCCCCTTTCTCGAGATCCGGTTTCCTGCCGGTCTGCTTCTCGCAGATGTCGCAGATCGCCTGACGCGCCGTTTGAACGGTCTCCGAGTCGATCAGGTTCTCGACGACCG
The DNA here is from genome assembly GCA_965206615.1 of Candidatus Azotimanducaceae bacterium. GTDB lineage: Bacteria > Pseudomonadota > Gammaproteobacteria > Pseudomonadales > Azotimanducaceae > VXNE01. Next base: position 2,372,409 of record CBDBKI010000005.1, on the reverse strand, counting down.
TGAACCCATAGGCGTCGAGTTCATGGATGTGCCGCTCGAGGCCCAGCCGTTCGATCTCCCGCAGGACATCGTTCAGATCCTGAGTGCTCTCCCAGTCGCCAAACTTCATCATTCCATCCCCCACAATTCCCAATCGTCATCGTTCGCGAAATGCGCTGTCGACTATGGTGGACTATAACGCAAGAGCCCACACTCAACCGGTCGGCTGGAACACCTCGGCGAGCGCCGCCGCGTGCGCCGAGTCGACGTATTCCTGGGCACGCACGACGAGACCGTCGCGTACGGTGACGATGAGGCAGGCAGGAATGCGCAGTGCGGCGCCGCTCGGCAGCGTCCCGACGAAGACGTACTGCAGTGCGCAGCCATCCTCCCACGCGTGCGCGTGCGTCTCGGCCGCGCGGAAGTCCGGGACGGCGGTCTGCAGAATCTCGAGATTCCGTCGCGCGTCCCCCGCCGGCGCATCCACCTCGTCCGTGTTGTGCCACACGGTTGCATCGTCCGCGTAATACTTGGGCGAGGCCCCCTCGCCGCGCTCCAGCGCCCGTATCATCGCTTCCGCAATCACTTTGGTCGTCCAGCTCATGAGTCCTCCCCTCCTGTCGCTTCAGAAATCCTGGCCGTGCGTCCTCAGACGCCTATCACCCCGTCCCGATAGAGCCCCGCGATCTCGTCGGCCGAGAGGCCGAGGAGTTCGCTCAGGTAACGGTCGGTGTCCGCGCCCAGGCAGGGCGCCGGCCGCGTCACGCCGTTCGGGCGCGTGTGCAGCAACCACGGGATGCCGGCATGCGCGCGGCGGCCTACCTTGGGGTGTTCGAGCGTCTCGATGAACCCGCGCGCGTCCAGGTGGGCATCCTCGAGGACGTCCCGGGTCGTCATGGTCGGGAAGGCGGCGATGCCTGCGCCTTGCAGGAGGCGGGTGACGTCCCAGCGATCGCGGCTGGCCGTCCAGGCGGCGACGGCCGCCTCGAGAGCGTCTTCGTTCGTCTTCCTGTCCGCAACGGTACGGAACCGGCGGTCGTCAACGAGCTTCGGATCGATGTGCTGCGCCAGCGTCGCCCACCCGGCATCGCTCCTGCACGTGATGGACACCCAGGCGTCTTCACCCGCGCAGGGAAAGCAGCCGTGGGGCGACATGCTCGTGGAGCGGTTGCCGATGCGCGCAGGCTCGGTGCCGGTCATCGCGTACTGCATCCAGCCTTCCATGTTGAGCACGCCGGTAGCTTCCCAGAGCGTGACGTCGATGTGGTCGCCCGCACCGGTCTCGTCACGCTTCAGCAGCGCCGACACGACGCTCATCGCCGCCGTGATCCCCGCGGTCGGGTCGGGCATGGAGAGCCCGAGCTCCTGCGGACCGCCGCCGACGTATCCCGTCGCCATCGACAGGCCGGTCAGCGGCGGCATGGCCGGGCCATAGCCCATGTAGTCACGATACGGGCCGGTCTGGCCGTAGCCGCTGATGCTGGCAAGGACGATACCGGGGTTGATCTCGCGCAGCGTGTCGTACCCGAGGCCGAGCCGCTCCATCACGCCCGTGGCGAAGTTCTGCACGATCACGTCGCTCTCGGCCACGAGCCGCCGGACGATCTCGACGCCCCCCGGGTGGGCGAGGTCGACGGACACGCTCGTCTTGCCCTGGTTCCACTGGTTGAACATGCCCGAGACGTCGAGATCGTCCCCCCACTCCTCGGGACAGATCCGGATCCGGCGATAGAGGTCGGCCCGCTTCGCCGACTCGATGCGGATCACCTCGGCGCCGAGATGCGCGAGGTTCATCGTGCAGAAGGGTCCCGCCCAGGCCCAGGTCAGGTCGAGCACACGGACGCCGGCCAACGGCAGGCGTGGGTCGCCGCGGGCCGGTCCCGGGGATCGTTGCCGGATGTCGACGGCGCCGTTGTGCTCGCCGAGCCCGGGCGCACGCCGCGCGATCGGGGCGCGCCCGCGGGTGGTGAGCGCGGCCGGCGCGAGGTACTCCAGGACCTCTTCTCCCTCGCCCACCTCGACGAAGAAGCCCCGTGCGCGCAGATGCTCGTTCGCCCCCAGCTCCGCCAGGCCCATCACCGGGGCCACGCAGATGCGGTGCGCCTGCGCCTGGTGGTACAGCTCCCGGGCGCGCCACTCGCCGACGAACTCCTGCACGAACATGTGCACCAGGTCCGCGTTCTCGGCGCGCTCGCCCTGCTCCGCGAAGGTCGGCAGGTCCGCCCAGTCCGGATGGCCCATGAACTCGACCAGCCGCTCCCATTGATCCTGCTCGACGCAGACGAGGAAGACCGGACCGTCCTTGGCGTCGAAGATCCGCCACGGGATCAGCCCCCGCGTGTGGTGCCGCGCCATGACTTCGCCACGGTAGACATAGATCGGCAATCCGCCCTCCAGGACCGACGCGACATACGCCTGCTCGGAGAGATCGATGTACTCGCCAACGCCCGAACGACGCGTCTCGCGGACAGCCGCGAGCGCGGTCATGGCGCCGACGATCCCCGACATGAGGGCACATTGATCGCCAAACACCTTCAGCGGCGGCCGGGACGGGTCGGTGGAGGTGGCAGGACACAGGTTCGCCCAGCCTCCCGCATTGGCGACCGTGAGTTCTTCCGCCGCGTACTCGGCATACGGACCGCGTTGCCCGAAGGGCGTGATCGCGAGGGTGACCAGCTCCGGAAACGCGGCACGCAGGGCTTGCGCATCCAGGCCGAGCGCGCCGGCGGCCGATGCACGCAGGTCATGTACGAGCACGTCGGCCCAGGCGAGCAAGCGATCGAGTTCGGCCCGGTCCGACACGGGATCGAGGGTGACGCCGCGCTTGTTCAGATTCAGCGCGAGGAACATCCCGCTCCGTTCGGGATCGGGCACATTCCCTGGAAACGGGCCGCGCTGCCGCGCCGGGTCGCCGCCGGGCGGCTCGACCTTGACGACGTCCGCGCCGGCGTCGCCCATCAGCTTCGCGGCGTAGGCGGACGCGACGCCCGTGCCGAGTTCGAGGACCCTGAGTGCCTGTGCCAACGCTTTGCCCGCCTCTTCGCCAGTAGCCCGTCGGGCCCGAAGTGTCGGATTCTACAAGCCGGAGGCGGGAATCGCGGTCTCCGCGAACTTCAGCGCGGCAGGGACGGGCGCTACGCCGGCAATCCCCGCGAGCCCTTGACCGGGCTCAGGCTGAAGCTCGGACTCCACGTGCAGCACGCCCCGGTACCGAAGAATCCGCTGCATGACCAGCGCCGGTCCGTGTAATCCAGGACCACTTTGGCAGAACCCTCCACTGGAACCCGCCTCCAGGAAAGGATACTCCTGGTCGACCCTCGATGACGGGCCCAAAAGACCGATACCGTCCCTCCCTCGAGACTATGATCGCGTCATCTCTCCGCAAGAGGGTGGATACGGAACGCGCCATGCCCGACAACCCCATGGGCCTCGACGGCTTCGAATTCGTCGAGTTCGCCGCCACCGGTCCCGGCTGCCTGGAACCCGTTTTCGCCATGCTTGGCTTCGAGGAGGTCGCCCACCACCGTTCCAAGGCCGTGGAACTGTGGCGCCAGAACGACATCAATTTCATCGTCAACTACGAACCGGAGAGCACCGCCTGGTTCCTGGCCGAGGAGCATGGACCGTGCGCCGCGGGCCTCGCGTTTCGTGTGCGCGACGCGCACCACGCGTATGCCCGGGCGCTCGCACGTGGCGCACAGCCCATGGACGCCCCACCCGGACCCATGGAACTGCGTCTGCCGGCCATCCGCGGCATCGGCGGCATGCCAATCTACCTGATCGACCGCTACGCGCCCGGCGGCAGCATCTACGACATCGACTTCGAGTTCCTGCCCGACGTGGATCGACGGCCGCAAGGTGTCGGGCTCACCCATGTCGATCATCTGACGCACAACGTCTACCGCGGCCGCATCGGTCACTGGGCGCACTTCTACGAACGCCTCTTCGACTTCCACGAGACCCGCCGATTCGACATCGAAGGACACCACACGGGCCTCGTATCCCGCGCGATGACCGCACCCGACGGGAAGATCCGCATTCCCCTGAACGAGGAGGCGGCGGGGCATGACAGCGGCCAGGTCGACGACTTCCTGATGCGCTACAACGGCGAGGGCATCCAGCACGTCGCGCTGGCGTGCGACGACCTGCCACGCGTCTGCGGGGAGCTGGCGAACCTCGGAGTCCCCTTCATAGAGCCGCCCCCACCTACCTACTACAAGGCGCTCGATACACGTCTCCCGAGACACGGCGAGCCCGTCGCCCGGCTTGCCGAGCACGGCATCCTGATGGATGGCACGACGACCGACGGCGAACCGCGACTGCTCCTGCAGATCTTCTCGGAACCCCTCATCGGCCCGATCTTCTTCGAGTTCATCGAGCGCAAGCGGGACGAGGGGTTCGGCGCGGGCAACTTCCACGCGCTGTTCGAATCGATCGAGCGGCACCAGGCCCGGACGGAAGCGGGGCAAGCGGCATGACCGTCAAACGCATCCACCACGTCGCCTACCGCTGCAAGGACGCGAAGTAGACCGTCGATTTCTACCGGGGCCTCCTCGGCATGGAGTTCCGACTGGCGTTCGCCGAGGACCGCATCGCTCCAGTCGGGCAACTGACCGATATGACTTGCCACCCTGCTTGACCGTTGCGCACGCAGACGCCACCCTGCGTGCCTGTCTGCGGGTGAATGACCACCAGAACCGCGCTCCCCACGTACCGCAACGGAACACACATGGAACAACGACGCATCGGCAACACGGATCTCATGACCTCCGTCATCGGTTTCGGAACCTGGGAAATGAGTACGACGATGTACGGCGACATCGATGTGGACGACGCGAGCCGTGCGGTCAACCTCGCCATCGACCACGGCATCACGCTGTTCGATACCGCCGAGGTCTACGGCCCGTTCCACTCCGAGGAACTCCTCGCGAAGGCGCTCGGCGCCCGTCGCAAGGACATCCTGCTGGCGACGAAGGTCGGCTTCCGGTACGACCCGGAAACGCAACGCGTCAACGGTCTCGACTCCACCCGCGACAACGTGATCGCCCGCACCGAGGGTTGCCTCAAGCGGCTCGATACCGACGTCATCGACCTCATGATGATCCACTGGCCGGACCACGACACGCCCCTCGACGAGACCATGGACGCCCTCGAGCAGCTCGTCGCCGACGGCAAGATCCGTTACTACGGCGTCTCCAACTTCGACATCGCCATGCTCGAGGAGTGCCAGAAGCACGGCTCGGTCGCGGTCAACCAGGTGGGCTACCACCTGTTCGACCGGCGCATGGAAGCCGATGTCCTGCCCTGGTGTCACGCGAACAATGTCGGCTACATGGCCTACGGCTCCCTCGGCTTCGGTCTGCTGACCGGGGCCTTTACGCCGGAAACGACGTTCGCCTCGCACGACTGGCGCCATCGCGGCAACGCCTTCGACCTGCCGCTGTTCGAGCGCGAGCCGTTCCTCGCCGAGATTCGCGTCTGCAACCGCCTGCAGGAACTGGCGGCCGATCACGGCCACTCCGTCGCGCAGTTGGCCCTCGCCTGGGTGGTCGGCCATCCGGCGTTGAGCGTCGCGTTGGTCGGCATGCGCAACGAGCACGAGCTGCGGGAGAACGTGGCGGCCGCCGGCTGGCAACTCACCGAGAGCATTCGCGCGGACATCGACCGCGTCTTCGAGGAAGAAGGCGTGCCCACGCATATCGACACCCCGCAGGCCCTGTCTCCGCGGGGTGTGCGCCGGACGGCTTGAGCAACGTTGCAGGCAGGGCTGCCTCGCGGGCAACCCGGCAGGAGCGGCGAACCGTCAGTCGGCGAGCTGCAGCCAATCCATCGGCACGCCTTCCGACTGACCCGGCGGCTCCACATCGAGCAGCGCCGCGAGCGTCGCCGCCAGGTCTACATGCCGCACGTCGGTACCCTCGGCGCCAACCTCGACGCCCCGACCCATGGCGAAGAACGCGGCCTTCATCTCCGGCAACTGCGGCGAGTACCCGTGCGTGCCGCCGAGTCGCGCGTAGCGGTCCATCAACACGTACGGCGGCACCGTCGTGACCAGCAGATCGCCGTTGCGGCCCGGCCAGGTCAATCGAAAGTCCTTCGGCAGCGCGTCGGACCGATAGACGCGGATGTTGTCCACCTCCGACAGGACCTCCTCCGCCCGGGCGATGTCCTCCGGGTCATCCAGATAGACACGCGACAACGCGCCGCCGATCGCCAGCGCGTCCACGTCAGCGTCGTCGAGAAGCTCCTCGACGTCGATCAGCTCCCCGACGGCCGCCATGCCATGATCGCTGACCAGGATGAGGGTCGTCTCGGACCATGCCTCGCGTTCGTCCAGCGCAGCAATCAGCCGTTGCAGTTCGGCATCCTGGCCCTCCAGTTGGCGCACGACGGCCGGGTGATCGGGTCCAACGTTGTGACCCACGGAATCCGCCCCGGCCCAGTAGCTCATGATGAGGCGCGGGCGTTCCCCCGGCGGCAGGTCGAACCACTCCAGTGTCTGGTCCACCTTCACCGACTCCGGCCTCTGCCCGTCGAACGGCGCGATCCGGTAGCGCGTGCCCTGCCCGCGCCAGTCGCTCTCCGACCCCACCCAGAAGTAGGTGGCGACGTCGATGCCCTGCCGCTGCGTCGAGATCCACACCGGCTCCGCCTGGATCCAGTCCGCGTCCCGGACGTCGTATCGCGTCCCGTCTTCGAAGAAGACGTTGTCGACGATGCCGTGTGTGTCCGGATAGGTACCCGTGGCCATGGAAACGTGTGACGGAAACGTGTTCGAGGGATAGACGCCCACGAGCGCTCGACGCACGCCATCGCGCTCCAGACGCGCCAGACCGGGAAAGTCCCCCCGGTCCGGATAGTCGTGTCGCAGGCCGTCCCAGGACAGGACGATGACGGCCGTTTCCGCGGCCGCGCATACGGCGAAAGCGCACACGGCCAGCATGCCGACGATCCATGGACGCATTGGCGAACCTCCTTGCGGCCCGGGGTGTGCCTCAGGCCTTCTCGATCGCGTAGGTGAAGGACTTGCCGTCGATTTCCGCCCGGAACGGATCGGCATCACCCCTTGAGAACTCCACCGCCAGCACCTCGCCGGCGACGTACTCCCGATGTGCCTCCACCGCATCGACGACCTCGGCGTCCCCGCCAAAGGCCACGCGGATACGGTCGGAGACGTCCAGGCCCATTTCCTTGCGCGCACGTTGAATGCGGTTGACCGCCTCGCGCGCGAACCCTTCGCGGATCAACTCATCGTCCAGGTCGCATGCGAGGTCGATGGAGATCAGCCGGTCCGAGACGGCGTTGGCGCCGTCCTTCGGCTCGCGGAAGACCTGGATCTCGTCCGTGGTGAACGTCTCGCCATCAAGTTCGATACGTCCGGTCTCCTGGAAGTCGGTGATCTGCGCGGCCGACAACTCGGCGATCAGTCCCTGGAACGACCGCATGCGCTTACCGAGCCGCTTGCCGAGCACCGGGAAGTTCGGCTTCGCGTACAGCTCGATGTAGCGGCTCTCATCGCGCTCGTAACGCACCTCTTTCACGTTGAGCTCGGCCCGCACGTAGTCCTCGAGTTCCGCGATCGCCTCGAGCAGGACATCGTCCCGGTGGATGATCGTGAGCGTCCGCAATGGCGTGCGCAGGTTGATCCTCGCCTCCTCCCGCTTGCGGCGGCCGAGCAGCACTACCTGCTGCATACGCGCCACCGCGTCCTCCAGCCCGGGTTGCACGAGGCCCTCCTCGGGCTCCGGATAGCCGCACAGGTGCACGCTCTGCGGCTTCGGTTCCGCGTCGCCGCCGAGCCGCGCCAGTTCGTGGTAGACGTGCTCCGACAGGAATGGCGCGAACGGGGCCATCGCCACCGACAACTCGTGGACGGCGGTGTAGAGCGTGCTGTACGCGGCGATCTTGTCGGCGGTGATGTCTTCGCCCCAGAAGCGTCCCCGGTTCAGCCGGATGTACCAGTTGGTCAGGTCCTCGATGAAGCCGAAGATCTTGGGCACGACGTTGTACAGCCGATACGCGGCCATCTCGTGGGCGATCTCCGCCTTCATCGTCTGCAGCTTCGAGAGCACCCAGCGATCGAGAATGTTGCCGCCCTGGTGGAAGCCCCGGTCCGGGGCCCAGCCGTCGATGGCCGCGTACGTGCGCAGGAAGGCGAAGGCGTTGTACCAGGGCATGAGGGCGCGGCGCGCCATGTCCCGCACGCCCCGGTCCACGAAGCGCTGATCCTCGCCCCGCACGAGGCCCGAGTTGATGAGGTAGAGCCGTAGTGCGTCCGCTCCGTAGGTCTCCATCAACTCACCCGGGGGCGTGTAGTTGCGGAGGCTCTTCGACATCTTCTTGCCGTCCTCCGCCATCACCAGGCCGTTGACGATGACGTTGCGGAACGCCGGTTTCCCATAGAGGGCAGCGGCGAGCACCGTGAGCGTGTAGAACCAGCCGCGGGTCTGGTCGAGACCTTCCGCGATGAACTCCGCCGGGAAGCCCTGCTCGAAGACCTTTCGGTTCTCGAACGGGTAGTGCAGCTGCGCATAGGGCATCGAGCCGGACTCGAACCAGCAGTCGAGCACCTCCTCGACGCGGTAGTAGATACCCTCCTCGCCCGCGATCTCGAAGGTGAGCGGGTCGACGAACTCGCGATGCAGGTCGTCCACGCGCTGGCCAGTGAGACGCTCCAGTTCGTCGATCGAGCCGATGCAGATGCGGTTGCCGGTGACGCCGTTCTCCCAGATGGGCAGCGGCGTGCCCCACACGCGGTTGCGCGAGATCGCCCAGTCCACCGCGCCCTTCAGCCAGTTGCCGAAGCGGCCTTCCTTGATGTGCTCCGGCACCCAGAGAATCTCGTCATTGGCGGCCACGAGATCGTCGATCAGGTCGGTCACCCGCACATACCAGGACGGCACCGCGCGGTAGATGAGCGGCGTGTCGGACCGGTAGCAGAACGGGTAGGAGTGCTCGATGACGTCACGGTCGTAGAGGGCGCCGGAGGCCTTCAGGTAGTCCATGATGTCAGCGTCCGCGTCCTTCACGAACTGGCCCGCGAAGTCCGTGACCTCCTGCGTGAAGACGCCATCCATGCCCACCGGGCAGACGAACGCCTCGATGTCGTGGTCCCGCAGCACGCGGTAGTCGTCCTCGCCGAACGCGGGCGCCTGATGCACGAGGCCGGTGCCCTCCTCGGTGCTGACGTAGGCGTCCGCCACGACGACGAAGGCGCCCTGCTCGGCCCGGTCCCGGAAGTAGGGGAACAGCGGTTCGTAGCGGCGCCCGACGAGCGCCGCGCCCTTCACCTCGTCAAGCACTTCGAGAGGGTGACGCCTGGCGTAGGCCGGAACGCGGCCCTTGGCAAGATAGAGCGTCCTGCCGCTGTCCCGGTCACGCACGCGGGCGTAGTCGATGTCCGCACCCACGCACACCGCCAGGTTCGACGGCAGGGTCCAGGGTGTGGTGGTCCACGCCGTGAGGTACGCATCCTCGTCCGCCAGCTTGAACATCACCGTGATCGCAGGATCCTGCACGTCCTGGTAGTTCATGTTGGCTTCGAAGTTCGCCAGCGGGGTCTCGAGCGCCACGGACACCGGCATCACCTTGAAGCCCTGGTACACCAGCCCCTTGTCCCAGAGCTGCCTGACCACCCACCACACGGACTCCATGTACCAGGTGTCCATGGTCTTGTAGTCGTCGTCGAAGTCGACCCAGCGCCCGATGCGGCTCACGATCGAGCGCCACTCGTCGACGTAACGCTCGACGATCTGGCGGCACTGGGCGTTGTATCCCGCGACACCGAGTTTCTGCACCGCCTGCTGTGCCGACATGCCGAGCTGCTTGTCGATCTCGTGCTCGATCGGCAGGCCGTGGCAGTCCCAGCCGAAGCGGCGCAGCACGTGGCGACCGCGCATCGTCCAGTAGCGCGGCACGATGTCCTTGATGATCGAGGCGAGCAGGTTGCCGTGATGCGGCAGGCCGGTCGCGAACGGCGGCCCGTCGTAGAAGAAGTACGGCTTCCGGTCCTTGGTGAATTCCAGGGACTGCTTGAAGATGTCGTGCCGCTCCCAGAACGCCAGGATGTCGTGCTCCATCGCAACGAACGAGAAGGACCGGGTCGACTCCGCCGGTTCCGCCATGGGATTCAAGGACCACGTTGGGGGAAGGGCGCGCATTTTAGCGGGGGCGGCGGGGCTGGGCCACAGCCGTGGCCAACGGCGCCGATCGTGGGGGGTGTATCAGGCTCCGGATGACGCCGTGGCCGATGCCTCACATGGATCAAACGACGACGGGAGCGTAGCGACCGGCGGCGGTTGGTCCATGCGAGGTCGGTGTGGCTGGGCCGGAGGCGGCGCCGGCGCGCAGCGGCAGGCGAAGGCGCCTCGCGAGCGAGGCGAGCCGGACCGGCTTTGGGGCGCTTGCATCACCAGAGGCGGACCACTCCGTAGGCGTCAAACGCCGCGTCGATGGACACGACGACCAGGTTGTGCGACTGCGCCTGCGCGATCAACATTCGGTCGAACGGGTCGCGATGCGGGCCGGGCAACCGACCTGCCCGCTCCGCATCGGCTACGCTGATCGGCAGCTCCTCGAAGCCCTGCTCTGCAATGGTCAACCCGACGTCGATCGCTGCCGGACCGTCCGGCAACTTGCCGAGCCTGTGCTTCGTGGCGATCTCCCAAGCGCAGGCCGCGCTGACGACGATGGCGTTCGCCTCGTCCGAGAGCGCCCGGTGCGCGGGCTCTGACAGGCGCTTGCTGTCCGCCAGCCACCAGAGAAGTGCGTGCGTGTCCAGTAGCGCCCGCAGGGTCAGCCTCCCTCCCAGCGCTTCAGTTCCTCTTCCGGCAATGGGTCGAAGAAACTGTCGGGCACAACAAGCTTCCCCTTCAGGACGTCAGGCTGGCGCTTGCCCCGGGGCTTGCAGCCGACCAACCGGGCCACGGGTTCGCCCCGGCGGGCGATCACGACCTCCTCACCGGCCTCGACCCTGGCCAACAGTCGCGAGAGCTGGGTCTTGGCTTGATGTACGTTGACGGTCAACATGGACTCGAAGCAGGCGACACGATCTAGCTAACAACATAGCTAGATTGGAGAGAGAGTCAAGGCCCCACCTTCCCCCGGGGCTCGGCGAAACTGCCATCATGTCCTCCGGCCGCGTGAGCGGCCACCGAATCGCAGGAGTGCCGCGATGCGACGCGCCATAGTCGACTTCCACCAGGACGAGCATGGCGACTGGGTCGCGGACCTCGACTGCGGCCACGGCCAGCACGTGCGCCACCGGCCGCCCTTCATCGTGCGGCCCTGGGTCGAGGACGAGGACGGACGCGTCGGAAGGCTTGGTACGAAGCTCGACTGCGTGCGCTGCGACCGGATGGAGTGGCCGGACGGCGCGGTCGCATACCGGCGTACGCGCGAGTTCGACCAGGACACCTTACCCGCCGGGTTCCTGGCCTCCCACGCGACGAAACGCGGCGTCTGGGGGCGCATCCACGTGCTTGCAGGAGCCCTGCGCTATGTAATCGACGCACCCATCGAGCGCTCGTTCCTCATCGAGGCGGGTTGCAGCGGGGTGATCGTGCCGGAAGTGCGCCACCGGGTGGAGCCGCAGGGGCAGGTTCGCTTTCTCGTCGAGTTCTCCCGGGTGGAGGGCCACCACGATTCAACCGATGGGCCGTAACCCACGTCCACAGCCACGTCCACTGGTGGTGTGCGGCCCAAAGGGCTTTGGCACGGGGACTAGACGGCCTCCAGACGCACAAGGGTTCTGGGAGCTATGGTCGAAAGTGGTGTACGGGTGAGTTGAGTCGTGCGGCGTGTCTCTGCTGAAATCGAGTTTGCGAGAAAACGATTTCGGCAAGAGGAGCACGCCACACATGGGCAACGATAAAGTGGTTTCGCTGGCAGCGCCAGCGGTGGTTGAGGACGCGTTGACGGAACTGCTGCGCACAGGCGCGCGACGGCTGATCGAGGCAGCGGTGGCGGCGGAGTTCGGGGAGTATTTGTCGGCGTTCGAGGAACAGAAGTTGCCAGACGGTCGGCGCCGGGTGGTGCGCAACGGTCATCTTCCGGAACGGCAGATTCTGACCGGGATCGGCGCGGTGGACGTTCGGGTGCCGAAGGCGCGCAGCCGGTCGGGATCGCAGGAGCCGTTCCGCTCATCGCTGGTGCCGCCGTACGTGCGCCGCAGCGCAAGCGTCGACGCGGCGGTTCCGTGGCTGTACCTGCACGGGGTGTCGACGGGTCAGATGCGCGCGGCGGTTTCGGCGCTGGTGGGCGAGGAAGCGGCTCGCGGGTTGTCGGCGAACGTGGTGAGCCGACTCAAGCGGGTGTGGGACGAGGAGTACCGGGAGTGGTGTCGGCGCGATCTTGCCGACGACTGGGTGTACGTCTGGGCGGACGGCATCCACAGCGGCCTGCGTGGTGACGACGGGCGCCTGTGCGTGCTGGTGGTGATCGGCGTAAACGCCCGCGGCGACAAGCACTTCCTGGCCATCGAGGACGGGGTTCGGGAGTCCACGCAGAGCTGGCGCGAGGTTCTCCTGGGGATGCAGCAGCGTGGCTTCACGCGGCCGGCGAAGCTGGCGGTGGGTGACGGTGCGCTGGGCTTCTGGTCGGCGCTGTCGGAGGTCTATCCGCAGACCCGCAGCCAGCGCTGCTGGATGCACAAGTCCGGTAACGTCCTCAACTACCTGCCCCAGTCCAGTCAGGCGAAGGCGAAGCAGGGACTGCAGGAGATCTGGATGGCTGAGACCCGCGCCGCGGCCGCGCGCGCCTTCGACGACTGGATCGAACGCTACGAAGACAAGTACCCCAAGGCCACCGCGTGCCTGGCGCGCGATCGCCAGGAACTGCTGGCCTTCTACGACTTCCCCGCTGTCCACTGGACGCACCTGCGCACGACCAACGTGATCGAGTCGGCGTTCGCCACCATCCGCCACCGCAGCAAACGGGCGAAGGGCTGCGTCAGCCGTCAGAGCATGCTGTCGATGATCTACAAGATGGGCATGAGCGCCGAGAAGTCCTGGCGACGACTACGCGGCTTCCGGCAGCTCGGCAAAGTGATCGAGGGGGTCAAGTTCAACGACGGTATCGAGGTCATCGAGGACAGCAGGGCCGTCGCATGACCAACCCTCCGTACACCAGATTTGACAATAGCTCGGGTTCTGGGGGTGCGTCCTGTACAGGCGCGTGGCGGCGTCGGTGCGGAGGATGTGCCACTGCTCGACCTCGCCACCCGGGCGAAGGCTGACGATGCGCTTCGCCAGCGGCTCCGCGCGTCCCCACCGCTACGTATCCCACACGACTTCGGGAACGCCAACCACACAGCACAGGCGGTCGGGACCCACCAGAAGAGCTACTTCGAGCAGCCATCTCCGCTCGTCACGTAACCTGCCCCCCCGAACGACGTCAAAGGCGCCAGGGCTCTTGCCGACCTCTGGTCATTTAGCCGCATGCTAATATCTACGTTTTCGCGGACGCAACCTTCCGATCCTCGCCACAATGGCACGCAGTATCATTCTATGCGCATCCAAAGCCTCCGAGATTAGCGGTGGGGCCTTGAAGATCAGGCACTACTTCGAACACGCGCTCTCGTTGTTCCCGTCGCGGACCCGTCTCTTCATGCCCGAGGATACAATCTGAACCCCGGAGAGCCCGTTTCGTCCGCATCGCGCGAGAGTCACCCATCGTATCGATTGGTCCTCTGTTGGCACTCTGGTGATCATAGGGCGAGGCTGGGAGTGGTTCGTACCAACGCAGTTCCACCAAGAGCCCCCGTTTCAGGTCATCTATTTGGTGCAAGGGTTTGACAAGTTCAAACCAAGTGATCCAAGATTCCCCTACCTTCGATGCCCCGCCATCCGAATCTGCGTCAGTGACCGCTTGGCGGAGACACTGAGAAGTCTGCAAATCGCCAACGGCCCTGTTTATTCGATCCCGGCAGGCATCGATCTAGATCAACTAGCCGTCGCACGGGCAAGTGTCCAACACAGCGCAAACCACACCGACATCCTCATAGTCGGGCTGAAGCAACCCAAGCTAGCCCAGAGACTCGCCGCCAAGATGCAGCCGCTGGGCAAGAGCGTCCACGTGTTGAACGACAGAGTTCCCAGAAACGTGTTTCTGAGGCACCTAGCAAGTTCCAGCGTCGTCGTGTGCCTACCACAGAGAGTGGAGGGTTGGTATTTGCCCGCGCTGGAGGCAATGGCATTGGGTTGCCTAACGGTCGTCCCCTCGGTCGTCGGCAATACATACTGTTCTGACGGGCGCAACTGCGTCGTCCCGTCACGCTATGACGAGCCCGCCATTCTAGATGCCGTAAGGAGGGCTATCAGCCTCCCACTCTCTGAGCAGAAGGCGATGGCTGAGTGCGCGAGGGCAGACGCTACCAGTTTCGATCGCCGACAAGAGCGCTCGGCACTCCAGCCGATTCTGGAGGGTGCCTCCCGCCACCACACAGGCCCCCCGCTTCTTGAGCGGGCGAGACGCTGGTTGATTGGAGCCGCGCGCTTCAAGTCGTGACTTATCCGCCCGTACCATCCCCCTATCCTGCACGGCCATGAGACTCTCCTCTCAATTCGCTCTAGGTCGGGTTGCCTACGCTCCAAGTGCACTGTGAGGATCTTGGATGAGGTCACGCAACAATGCTTGAAACTTGGAGCGCTCGTGAACCGAATCGTGCTGGAGGGCTGTCGCCCGCCCGCCCTCGCGAATCATTGCGGCCTGGGTCATGGACATGTCTGCTGCTTCCTTAGCAGCCCGAACCAATGCCTCTATTCTGTATGCGGGCTTGAGGCAGTTGACGCCGTCCCACACAATAGTCGTTGCCCCGAACATCGGGGCAGACCGTCAGCGCGCCCGCAGCCATTGCCTCCAGTGCAGGTAGATAGAATCCCTCGACCTTGGCTGGCAGGCACACTACGACCCGTGCGGCGGCCAGGCGCTCAAGAAACTTCCCTCTACTCACCATCTCCGTCAACAGTTCAGCGCGAAGGCCCGAAATATTCAGCAACTTCGCGACCCTGCCCGCGATGTCCCTCCTCTTCCACCCCACGATCAGAATGTCCAAATCATGGTGACGACGAGCTGGTACCGCGCTCAAGTCAAGGCCTGCCGGTATGGTGTGTACCGGTCCGTTGGCTGCCCTCGTCGCTCGCAGTGCGCGCTCCAACGGAGCACCGACGCACAGTCTGACGGCGGGATTGCTCAGGTGCCTGAACCGAGAGTCCCTAGGGTCAATTCCTTCGAATGACTGGACGAGGTACACAACCCGGAATGGAGGCACCGCATGGAACCGCTTGGGTATGAACCGATCCCAGCCCCAACCCGAGATGACAACGACCGCTACGCTGTCCCAATGGATCGAGTGCGTGACTCGACGTCGATACGCAATCCATGGATTGCTGTCGCTCCAATCGGTGTCCCTTGGCATGAATGCAATGACATGCCGCCCGAACTCGCTGGCCAAGGCATGCTCATAATAGTGAAGGAGCTTAAGTGCGCCTCCACTCGGTGCGTCGCAACGGACAGCAAACTGAATCGTGGACCTTGAAGTCACTACGGGAACCGACTCTGCCCCGAGGGCTTGGGTGAAGCCACATCACGCTGTCGACTAGCCACGTAGTCGTACACGTCGTGATCCAGCGGGTTTCGGTCGCGAAATGCATCCCGCAAGTGCTCCGGTGGCGCTTTAGTGTAGGAGGAAATATTGGCCGTTGGAACGCTCTCGGGACACGGCTTTCCCAGTTTTCTGGCGAAGCGACTCACGGTCTCATTGAGCATCTCCGTAATGCCAATGTCAACGAAGTACTGCTCAGTCAGGTCCTTGTAGTTCTCCCTTGTCACCGGGAATGGGAAGTAGTTAAGAATGCCGCCCTGGTTCTTAGGGTACGAGAGGACGAAGTCCGCTAGATTCGGGACCGGGATGTCCATGCCAACATTATAGAAGTAGTCAGACACCACACGAGCGAACGAATCCCGCATAACCGTGAGGAACTGATCTACGTCCGGATAATAGTCCCTGATTCCAAAGCCCAAGGCTTCATTGAAGTGCCCATACAGTACGATTGGACGTCCGCTCAACGCTATCTTGGTCGGTAGATCGCGCGAAACACCAGCATGACCCTGATAGTGCTCATGATACAGGTCTCCGAACCACTTCCGAAAGATGACCTGAAGCGAACTGCCCGCCGTCTTGGTAAGTGGCTGAAGATTAGCGGCTTGTGAGGGTCGAACTCTCGCATAGGGCTGCTCGGCTGATGAGTTGTCCGAACTCAGCGGGTCGCTCAGTGTCGATGGTTCCAGGACTGTACGAGCCATCATCCGGGCCACGGCGTGCTCCGCGAATAGCCCATGACGCCGATGCACTCTCGCAAGGGTTCCACTGTTGGGCTTCGGGTGTAGTTGACAGGGAGGTGCAGGGTACGGGCGGTCAGGGCCATCCGCGCCGAGTGGAACAGGCGCGGCGTGCTCGACCCTAGCGCCGGGGCTTCCCCGGCAATCGAGTAGCATCCGGTTGCCAATGTTGAAGTCCAGTCCCTCCCCGCTGATGACCCTGCACGCCCGCGTGTTGTCCGAAGTGACACCGCGCGCGTCACTCTCCGGTCGATTTTCGCCGATTCGTTTGACTTTATCAACAGCGGCCCGCTCACGCCCGCCTGTTGACGGCCGGCTTCCGATGGGGGACGCTATGCCATCATGTTGCCTGGACCGCCATCATGATCCGCACACAAGTCCAAGTCACAGAGGATCAACTCGCCGCCCTCAAGGCACGCGCGCGCCAGGAAGAGCGCTCGGTTGCGGATCTGGTCCGCCAGAGCGTGGCGGAGTACCTTGTCCGGCGACCGGGTGTCGACCGGCGCGAACTGATCGGGCGCGCCCGCGCACTGGTGGGGAGCTACCGCTCGCAGTGCCCCGATCTGGCCGAGAATCACGACGCGCATCTCGACGCAGCCTTCGACACGTGAGTCTCTTCGTCGACACGTCCGCGATCCTGGCCCTGATCGACGCCGACCAACCTCGGCACCGGGACGTGGTGGCAGCCTGGGAAGCCGCGGTGGACGGGGAACGCCCCCTCTTTACCTCGAGCTACGTGCTCGTGGAGACCTTTGCCCTCGTCCAGCGCCGCTTTGGCGTGAAAGCCACGCGAGACCTTGCCAGCGGGCTCGTGCCGTTGTTGAGTCCCCTGTGGGTCGACGAGGCACTGCACGCCACCGCGCTGTCCGCGCTGTTCGCGGCGGGCAGACGGGGCTTGTCCCTCGTCGACTGCACCAGCTTCGAGATCATGCGCCGCCATGGACTGCGCCAGGCCCTCGCCCTGGACCAGGACTTCGCCCGCCAGGGATTCGAGGTCGCCCCGAAGGTTGCTCGCTCCGGACGCTGACGTCGCTTTCCGGCATATCCGGGCCACTCCCCGCGGGCGTCCGTATATCATGCCCGTGCCATGCCCCGCAGGAGATCTCCCCCATGAAACTCGGTGTCGTCTTCCCCCACGACGAGATCGGCGTCGATCCGGTTGCCATCCGTGACTACGCCCAGGGGGCCGAGGAACTCGGCGCCGACCACATGATGATCTACGACCACGTGCTGGGCGCCGATCCGAACCGCCCCGGCGGCTGGGACGGGCCGTACGACAAGGACGTGGCGTTCCACGAGCCCTTTACGGTGTTCTCGTACATGGCCGCGGTGACTTCGAAGATCACGTTCGGTACGTGCGTACTGGTGCTTCCCCAACGCCAGACCGCGCTGGTCGCGAAGCAGGCGGCGCAGCTCGCGATCCTGTCCGGTAACCGGTTCCGGATGGGCATCGGCACCGGCTGGAACACGGTGGAGTTCGAGGCGCTCGACGTACCCTTCGCCCGGCGCGGCGCGCGGCAGGCGGAACAGGTAGAACTCCTGCGCCGACTGTGGACGGAGGACTGCCTGACGTTCCAGGGCGACTACCATACGGTCACCCAGGCCAGCATCCTGCCGCGACCCACACGCCCGGTGCCAATCTGGTTTGGCGGCGGAGCCCCCGCCCTGCTCGAGCGTTGCGGGCGGCTCGGTGATGGCTGGGTTCCCCTCGGAGGACCGAACGAGAAGTCGCGCCAGGCGATCGCGACCATTCGGGCGGCCCGTGAGGAAGCCGGACTGTCGTGGGAGGGCTTCGGCATCCAGGCACAGGCACAGAGCCGCGGCGGCGACCCGGAGCGCTGGAAGAACCACCACGACCGTTGGCGGGACCTCGGCTGCACGCACCTGGCAATCGTCACGCACTACACCGGTCACGGCACGGACGTGGATGCGCACCTGGCCTCCGCGGAGCGCTACTTCCAGGCTGTCCGGGACTGAGGCCCGCGGAGCGAAGATGCTGCACCGTATCCCGGCCCCAGACATAGCGCTGCGACGCGCGACCACCGCATGACCGACCCCCCGAGCCCGCCAGAGGAGAGGAAGGATCATGCCAAGCTCGTCATGCTCGGCATGCTGCATATGGCGCAGTACTTTCCCGCCGCCTTCACGGGCGTTGCGCTGCCCTTCCTGTTTCGCAAGGAGGGGCTGCCGATCGAGATGTTCTGGCTGCTCGCCCTGCCGGGCATCCCGCGCTGGCTGAAGTGGCTCATCGCCCTCGTCGTGGATAACTACGGCAGCGCGCGCATCGGCTACCGCAAGACCTGGATCATTCCCTGCACCGCCATCGGCGCGGCGGCGTACGCGCTGCTCGCGCTGATCCCGCCGAGCGTCGCGGCCGTGCATTTGATCGTCGGCATCCTGCTCGCCAAGTCGTTCATCATGGCGGCACAGGACATCGCGGTAGACGGCTACGCGGCCGAATCGATGAGCGATACCGAGCGGGCGACGGGCACCTCGATCATCATCTTCCTGGCGGTCCTCGCGGGCGTGATGGGATCCGGGGTGGTCGCCCTCGTGGAGACGTTCGGCTGGCCGCGCACGATGCTCGCCGCCTCGGCCCTCATGCTGGTGGCCGCGACACCCGCCATCATCCGCCGGGAGCCGCCGCCCCCTATCGCAACGCGGCAGCGCCGCGAGCGCGGCGAACGGCCGAACCTCGTCAAGGCGCTGCGCCGCCGGGAGTCGCGCTACATCCTGCCGTTCCTCTTCGCGTTCGGCTTCGGCGGCGCGTTCTTCGGCTCCATGCTCGGCCCCTTCCTCGCGGACAAGGGCCTGACGCTCACCCAATTCGGCATTCTCTCGCCGGTCGCCGCGATCGCCGGGGCCGGCCTCGGAGCGCTTGCAACGCCCTGGCTGGTCGAACGCATCGGCATGCGGAACACCGCGATCATCGGGGTGGCCGCGCTACCCATCGAGGGCGGCATCTTCTGCGCCCTCGCCCTGGTACCCGAACTTCCCCTCCTCCCGACACTGACGCTCATCATCGGGATCCTCGGCTTCGTCACCTCGATCTACTCGTTCGTCGTGAACAACTCCCGCTTTCGCTGGGCCTCCAAGGCGCAGGCGGCGACGGACTACAGCATGCAGTCGAGCGTCTGGAACTTCGGCGTGTGGGCGGCGGGATCGAGCGCCGGGTTCGTCGTGTCATGGTTCGGATGGGCGGTCTTCTTTCCGATCGCCGGCAGTCTGGCCGGCGCGGGGGGCCTCTTCTACATCCTCATGTTCGAGCGGATCGAACGCATGGTGCTGACACGCGAGCGCGAGGAACTGGACTCGCCCGTGCCGGGTTTGGCGGGTGATTCGGCACGGATCTCGTAGGGGCGACCCTTGCGGTCGACCGCGTCGGGACCGTGCACGAATTCGGCACGGGACATTGCAGGGTCGACCCTCGTGGTCGCCCGTGCTGGGACGGTGCACGAACTCGACACGGGATGGGACAAGCCCATCCCCGTTTATGGAACATCCGACGACGGGAGCGCAGCGACCGGCGGCGATTGTTCCATGGACCGTCGGCGTGGCTGGGCCGGAGGCGGCGCCGGCGCGCAGCGGCAGCGAAGCGCCGGACCGGCTTTGGGGCGCTACAACACCCGTGCTGGGGCCGTGCACGGGTGCGGGTCGGGTCAACCCTTGCCGGCGCCCTTGATGGCCTCGATGTTGAGCAGCGGAATGGCGTTGCCGCCGGAAACCTGTGGCAGCTTGCCGTCCCACTTCTCGGCGATACGCAACTGGATGAGCGCGGGATTGTCCCGCAGCGCCTCCGCCTCGCGCCGGATGGCCTCGGCGCGCGCCTTCGAGGCGACCTCGATCTGGTACGCCTCGGCATCCGCGGCCAGCGTCCTTTCCGCCGCCGCGGCTTCCGCCTGGGTGACGCGTCGCAGCTTTTCGTTGCGCGCCTTCAGGGCGTCCTGTTCCGCCTGCACTTTCTCTTCGATCGCCCGGTTGAACTCCGCGGAGAAGTCGAAGTCGGTGATGGCGACATTGGCGAGACGCAACGCGCCGATTACGCCCTTCTGCTCCAGCGTCGTGTCGATGAACGTCTCGATGGCCTCCTGGATCTTGACCTTGACCTCCGCCCGCTTGGTGACCAGTTCCTCCGCGGTGTACTGCGCTGTGACCGCCTTGACCGACTCCATGATCGCGGGCTCGATCAGCGTGGTCGACACCACGCTGCGCGTACCGATCTGCTGATAGGTCAAAGGCATGACCGGGCCGGTCATCGAGTACTGCACCGCGACCTGGGTACGCACCACCTGCAGGTCTCTCGATGCCGCCCCGGCCTCGCTCTCGGCCTTGCGCAGGCGGATGTCGATCTGTTCGACACTGTCCAGCCACGGGACCTTGAGGTGGAAGCCTTCGGGATACGGCTCCATCTGCACGGCGCCGAGCCTTCGCACCACGCCGACATGGCCACTATCCACGACGACGAAGCTCCCGATCGCGGTGAACACCACCGCCAGCGCCACGATTCCTGCGATGGCCCCCGAAACTATCCGATTACCCATGCTGTCCTCCTCCTATCGCCTGATCGACCAGTGCCCGGGCGTTTTAGTACGTCCGATCCGATGTTCCTCTACCCGTCGCACTCGCCGACAGGGGTGCGCCCGGAAGGCGCGTCCTCGAAGTGCGCCTCCACCTCTTCCATGACACGGCGCTTCAGTGCCCCGGGCCCGGCGTCGAACTCTGCGTAGCGTGCGGCGAGCAACTCGAGATCCTGCTCCCCGAAAGACAGGCTGATGCGGGGACGCTGGATCTTGGCGTACGGCAACCCGACGAGCTTGCGTACATAGTCCGGGTAGCTCAGGTTCTCTTCGGCCGCAGCCAGCCGGACCTTGTGCATGAGCGACTGCTGGAACTCGAAGTGCACCTGCACCTTCCTGAGCGCCCGCCGCTCCGCCTGGAACCGCGGGACGGACGCGCCGGAGCCACCGGTCCTGGTCCGCCGCTCTCTCATTTCCCCGGCCCGTCTCCCGGCCACATCGCGTCGATGACGTCCGGCGGCACGTTCACTTCGAGGGAGACGTCCGTTTCGCCGTCCCCCCAGACCTCGACCGTCACGCCGAATCGACCGCTTGCGTCCTCGCACTCGTGCGAGCGCAATTCCTCGGCGTCGTCGTCCTGGTGGCGGGAGAGTTCCTCGCCACGGCGGTCCCGGTCGTGGTAGTAGCCTTCCGCCCACTTCTTGACCTGGGAGTAGCGCGGCGCGAGCCAGCCTTCGTACTCCTCGAGCGGCGAGACCACTTCAAGGTCGACGAAGTCTTCCTCCCACAACGCCGCGAATGCGGCTTCGTCGAAGAGCCGCAGGACGTCTCCTCGCGGCAGATCGCGGGACAGGCACAGTTCGGACGGATCGTTCGCCCGGAAGCCGAGATGGATCCTGCCGCCCTCGGCGCCATCGAGCGTCAATTCCGGATACATGCCGTCCTGGAACTCGTAGGTCGCAACCGACGAGACCTCGAACGTCTGACCCTGCACGCTCGGCGGCAGCGCCAGACGATGCTTGAAGGTCACGAGGTCGCCGGCCCGCAGGTCGGCGGCGCCTTCGAGGCGCCGCCCCTGGTCCTCTCGCGAACCGCCCCGGCGAAAGAGCTTGCGGAGCACGCTCAGCCCGCCTGACGCGCCTTGAGCCGGGCCAGCACGTCGCTCGCACCCCCGCTCGCGGAGCGGCCGATGCCCTTCGCGCGGAGCTTCGCGTCGATGTCGTCTCCCGCCTCCTGACCCTCGAGCCAATCGCCCGCCTGCATGCGATCCTGCCAGTTCTCCTGCTTCGCCTTGACGCGCTCGAGGGCTTTCGACACCCGATGCGAGCTGGAGCCGCTCGCCGCGAAGTTCCGCGATACGGACTCCGTGGCCCGCTGCAACTCCTGCACCGTGCGCACCTTGTCCAGTTCGCGCTTGTTCTTCTGGATGATCCGCTCGCGCGCCTTGATCATCGCGTGAATCTTCTTGATCTCCGCATCGAGCGCGGTCTGCTCCGAAGCCTTCTCCCCGCGATCGCTCTCGAGCTCCGCGATGCGCTCCGCCACTTCCGTGGCCAGCGCCTCCTCACCAGCGTTCAGCGCGGCGACGGCCTTCTGCTCGTAGTCCGCGACATCGGCCTCGAGCGTCGCGACGTCCCGCTTGAGCCGTATCTCGGAACTCTTCATCCGGGTCAGGCTCTGCTTGGCACTGGCAATCGCCGCCTCCGCATCGCGAATCTCCTGTTCGAGGATGCGAATCGCATTGGCGTCGACGATGGCTTCGCCGACCTCGTTGGCACCGCCCTTGAGGGCTGTCAGCATATCTCTCAGCACACCCATGATTTTCCTCCGATTGAATTCAGTCCAGTCCGTTCAGGCCAACAGGTGCTCGATGGCCTCGAGCACGTCGATGGTGTTCTCCGCCTGCACCTCGAGTTCGTGGGCGACGACCTCGAAACGCGTCGACAGCGCCATCGCGCCGAACAGGATGTAGGTGTCTCCCTGCAGTCCGAGCGAGGACAGCGGCACTGCCGGGCTCAACTGCAGGAACATGCGGTTCAGTTCGTCGATCTTGTCCGGTTGCACTTCCGCGATCGTGAACAGGGGGGTCACCGAAAGGAGTTGCGTCTCCGTCGTGGTGATGTGGATGGGGAACTCGTCGTTGTTGGAGCAGACGACTTCCAGGATGTCGCGCTCGGTCACGAGCGCATCGAACGTCGTGCCCTCCTCCCCCGAATAGTCGTTGAGGTGGAAGGCGAGGTCGTCCAGGGTCATTCGGGCACTCCCTTTTCCGTTGGTGGCTGTTGCTGTGACTGGCGCTGCGCGTTGGCGAAACGTTCGTCCGGATGCCCCGGACTGTCATGACGCAGGACCCTATGACATATTATGTCGCAGGTCAACCCCGCCCGATCACTCCAGGGGGTCGCTCTCCACGAAGAAGACGCCCTGGTAGGTCTGCCAGGCTTGCTGGTGATAGCCGTACACCGCATGGGAGCCCAGCCGGTTCACGCGGATCTCGTCGAGCCCCTCGAAGAACCGGTTCGGGAAGGCGAAGGCGGCTGCGATCCGGCGCCCGTCGAGCCATCCGTCCGGCGTGGCGCCCGCTTGGGCCGCCGCGATCCGGATCGACGCCGGCCTGCCGGCGACGGTGCCGATCGTCCAGCCCCATTCGCCGAAGCTCGGCACGTTCGCGTGGTACTGCTCGACGTGAAAACCGGCCTCGGCCAGCGTCTTGCCGATGGAGAGGAACGCCTCGCGCGCGTGGAACGGCGATGTCGACTGGGTGACGAACGCGCCATCCGCCGAGAGTAGCTGGCGAATACGCGCGTGGAAGTAGTCGCTATACAGCCGGTTCAGGTCGGGATGACTCGGGTCCGGCAGGTCCGCCACCACGACGTCGAACCGGGCGCCGGAAGCGGCCAGTCGTTCGACCTCCACGAAGGCGTCGGCTTCGATCACTTCGACACGGTCGTCGTGGAAGGCATGCGCGTTGAGTTCCGTCAGCGCACGCCCGAGCCAGTCCGGAGCCTCGGCGTCCTCGCCTCGAAACAGGCGCAACAACTGCGTGTCGATGTCGACCAGCGTGACCGACGCAGGGTCCCACCGCAGCACGTCGCGCAGCGCCAGGCCGTCCCCCCCGCCCAGGATCAGCACACGCTCGCGGCGGTACGCCGCCAGCATGGCGGGGGTGGTCAGGTAGGCGTGATAGATCCGCTCGTCATTGGAAGCGAACTGGAGCCGGCCATTGATGTAGAGACTGAGCACGTCGGGACGCCCCGCGGCGACGTGGCGCTTGGTGATCACCACGTTCTGGTACGGCGTCTGCAGGCGGTGCACGACCCGATCCTTGAAGAGCGTATCGCCAAGCCGCGCCATCCAGCCCGTGCCGAACACGGCCAGCACCACGAGCAGCGTCGCGAGCGCGCCGTGCCCGACCCACAGCCAACCCGCGGGCGCCAGATCCCGGCGGTAGAGCACCAGGAAGCCGAAACCGACGGCCGTGTTGACGGCGGCCGCACCGACAGCGGCGTAGACGATCGGCAGCTTGAGGCAGACCAGCACCCAGATCGCCGCGCCGACGCCCGCGCCGATGTAATCGGCTCCGTACATCGTGCCGAGGTTGTGCTCGAGGCGCCGGGCGTGGACATGCTCACGCACGCGCGCGATCAGCGGAATCTCCATGCCGATCAGGAACCCGATCAGGAACCCCATGACGAACGGCAGGAAGCGCGACACCGCAACCAGCGTCGCCGCTGCCCCGCCGTCCAGGGAGACGAAGACGTCGACGTTGTAGACGGCGCGTAGCCACTCCGGCAACGAATACGCGAATGCGACCGCACCCGAGAGCGCCAGCACCGATACGCCGCCCAGCAGCGCGATGCCGAGTTCCAGCCACGCGAAACCGCGGTAGATGGCCGCGACCCACTTCGCCGCGAATGCGCCGAGGCCCATCGCGACGATCATGAGACCGATCATCGCGTAGATCGTCGGCTCGACCGCACCGAGAATGCGGCCGGCGTAGTGGGCGAGCAGATATTCGTAGACCAGGCCGCATGCCGCGACCAGCCCCATGGCGCCAATCAACGCCGCGTCGTGGCGGCGCAAGCGGGCCGTCTCACTAGCCACGGCCAGCCGCGCTCTCCGCCCCTGGAGTGACTACCCTCGGTTCCCGGCGCCTCCCCCTCAACCGACGACCGCGCGGATGATGAGCCCGATACCGAGGAACACCGCCGCCTCGATGGCGGCCACGCCGACGTTGCGCTGCGCGTCCACTTCCTCGACCACGTCGATACCCCGCAGCACCGCCCTCTGCGCGAGCATCGAGAGTACCAGCAGTGCGGCTGAGAGGACGATGGCCCACACGAGCCACGTGGCATAGCCGAGTAGCGCCACGGTGTCCCAACCCGGTACGAATGCCACCATCCCGCCGGCGGAGGATGCGGCCAGCGATGCCCCGACCAGGTGTCCGGCGTAGCGTACGCCGAGCGCGGCGTTGCCGCCGGAGATCGCATCCTGCCAGCGTTCGCCGTCGTGCCGACGCGCGTAGATCGCCGAGCGCACACGCGTCACCGCAAGTACCACCAATTGCGAGAGGAGGAAGACCACCACCACTGCCGCGAGCCCCTGCGCAAGACCTCCGTCTGCCCAGCCGATCGCCCCGTTGATGAGTACCCCGATCGCGATCAGGTTGGCGGCCTGGACGATACCCGCCGCGGCATTCTGGGCGCCGAGCGCCTCCTTGATCGAGAAACGGTGAAAGACGATCCAGTCGTTGATCAGCACGCCCACCTTGAGCAGCACGAGTCCCACCGCGGCGTAGGCGGCCACCACGCCGAGTTCCTCGGCCACACTGATGGCCGGATCGCCGGCAGCCGCCGCCGCGAGGATCAGCGCCACGGCCAGGGCACCGCCGGCAAGGGCCAGCCCGAAGGCCAGGTTGTCCTTCTCCGCAAGCTCGTCCCGGGTATCCACCCCGAAGAGCACGCCGGACCCGTACCGCAGCGCGCAGATCGCCGCCACGGCGACCGCCAGATCCAACGCCACGATGGCCCATATCCAGAAACTCAGTGAATCGATCATGGCTTCTCTCTTCGACTGTCCAGGGCCTTTGCCGCATTCCGAATCCTGGCCATGGGGCGGCTACTTCCCACGACTCGGCCCTCGGTATCCGCCGCTCCCGAATCCGCGCATCGACGCGCTGCCTACACGCGATCCACCGCTCGCTCCCGCAAACTTCTGGCGAGCGACGGCCGTGGAGGCCCCGGTGCGCTGTCGCGCATAGGGACTGCGGAATGTCCTGCCCTCGGACGAGAACTTGCGCCGCGCCGTGGATTCGACCCGCGCCTGCTGACGACGCATGGACGGCGACGTGTAGCTGCCGCGTCCGTAGTCGTGGTAATAGCTGTAGTCCCTGCCTCCGGCCCAGGCGCCGTAGCCGATGCGCGGGCCGCCGAGCAGGCCACGCATCAGGGCGAACTGTCCGTACCACACCCAGAACGAGTTGCCGCCGCCGTCGGCTCGCCATTGCCCGTAGTGCGGATTGCCAACAAGCTGGCTGCCCGGACCCAGATCCGTGGCGCCATTGGCGCGTTGCGAGGCGCCGGCACTGATGGCATCGACGCGCGGCAGTTCGCCGTTCGAGAGATCCGCGAGCGCGTTCAGGGGGTCGCTCAGGGCCCGGTTGAATTCCAATGGATCCGCTGCCGCTGCCAGGCTCTGCAACTCCCTCGCAAGCGGTCCATAGGCATCTGCGTTGGCATCCTCTGCCGGCAGCATGCCCCGGGCCTCCTCGAGTCGCGTACGCAAACCGCGATAGAGGGTGCCGTCCCGCGTCCCCTCCCGCCGCAACACTTCCGTCAGCGCACGCAATTCCGGATTCGAGCGCGCGACGCGGCCGGCGTAGCTCTTCATGAGGGCCGCATTCTGGATGCCTTCCGAGTCGAGATCTGCACCGAGTCGATCGACGGACGCCGCGACCCGTGTGAGATCCCCCTCCACCTGCGCCCGCAACGCCGCGGCGCCGTCGCACCCGACGAGCACGATGCCCAGGACAAGCAACAGGACTCCGGTGGGCGCAGCCAACGCCAGAATCGCGCCACGCCCGTCGTCACCGCTCATCACTTGCGCTCCTTCCCGTTCCCGGCCTCATCGTCGGCGCCTGTCGGTCGAATCCACGCATGTGCACCGTCGCGTCAGGCACGGCTTCCGCGATCATCGACGCCGCAGCCTCCGGGTCGCAAGCGCCGCACATGAACACATCGAAGGCCGCATAGCCCCGTTCCGGCCAGGTGTGGACCGTGATATGCGACTCGGCGAGCAGGGCGACGCCGGTGACGCCGGCGCCGCTGCCGAACCCGTGCATGTGGCAGGAGAGCACCTGGGCGCCGCCAGCCTCGGCGGCACGGCGCAACAATGTCTCTAGTGCCGGCGCTGCAAGCGTCGCGTGGGCGCCGGAGCATTCGATCAGGAGGTGACGGCCTGCGCTCTGCGCACCTACCGCATCGATGAGCCGCGCAGAGTCGCGCCTTTCATCGCGACCATCCCGACCATCGCCACCATCGCCACCATCGCCACCATCGCCACCATCGCGACACGCCCCGCGCGCCTGGCTCCGACGAGCGGTCGATCCCACGGCGGCTTGCGAGGGCGTTGACATAATATGGCATGGTACGGTCAAAGCGCGGGAACGTGCAACCAGGCTTCGAACGCACCGACGAGGGCGGCCTAGAGTTTCCCGATCAGGTCGATGAACCAGCCGTGGCGGTCGTAGCGGGCGTCGCGAATGTCGTCGCTGAAGTCCGTGAAGTTGTATCCGACTCCCACCTCGAACTTGTCTCCGAGGTCGCGGTAGACGCCGAGCAGCGCACCGTGACGTCGGTTCTCGCCGTGCCGGTCGTGCAGCAGACGATACTCGGCGAGCGCGTCCCACTCCCCGGCCACGTGCCGCCGCGCGCGCACGACCGCCAGCGCCAGACTCGCGTCCTGCCAGGCGCCCGTATCCCGGAAGGAGCGCATCCGACCTTCCTTCACGGCGAGCTTGCCGCCGAGTTCCCAGCTCTCGTTCACCCGGTACAGCGCCTCCGCGGACAGGACGTGCACGCGTTGGTCCGGACGTACCGCGTCCTGGCCGATGCTGACCAGATCCTGGAAGTAGCCATACTTGAACAGCGTGTTCCAGCGGTCGTCGGCAACCGGGCGATACGCGTGTCCGATGTCGAACTCGATGAAGCGGGCGTCGTATGTGTCGAGCAGGCGATCATCCGTCATCGATATGTTGAGACGTCCGAGCCAGCGCCTGTTTTCGTCTACCACATGAGTATAACTTGTCCCGGCAACATACTGATCTATCTTCGTGGCGGCTCCGTCGTCGTTACGGTATTCGAGCTTGCTGCTGAACCGGCGCGAGGGCGTTTGCGTCGACGCGCCGAACGAAAAGGCCTGCCGTTTGATCGAAGCCGGCGTTATCTCGTTGTCGGCAACGGTGATGAGGCCCGAGAGGATCCAGTCGTGTGTTGTCTTGTAGTCCAGACCGAAGGTGTGGCTTGCCCCTGCATGACGATCGTCATCGCCCATCTGCGACTCGGTGAATATGCCGAAGCGATTGCCCATGTCGCGACGTTGTCCCAGCGTCAGCAGGTTGCGCTCCCCGAACGTGCGATCCGGGTCCAGCGCATAGCCGCCATACAGCTCATGACCCTCGGCGAGCTGGTAGTTGCCGGAAAACTGTGTCAACGCGCCAGACCCGATACCGCTCTTCAGCTTGAGCCCGAACCGACCCGCGGGGCTATATTCGAATCCACCGGACAGTGCGCTGCCGCGGTCGCCATCGCTCGCTTCGAGTGTGACGGAGGTGGTTTCGCTCAGTTGTGTATCGATGCCGACGGCAACCATGTCGTTGTCCACATAGGCGCCGCTCTCGTCGAGGCCGGTCTGGACGCTCCCGTAGACCGTCCTCGCGGCGTCGAGGTCGTAGCCGACACGAACGCCCGCAAGCAGCGCGTCGCCGTCCGGAATCTCGATGCCGTACAGCCCGTTTCGCCGGATGTCCTCGTGGCGTAGTTCGCCGCCCACGGTGAACTTGCCGGCCCGGACATCGGCCTGCACCCGACCTACCCGGCTCGCCGAGAGGTCGCCCTCGTGCCGCTCCGCGTAGCCCGCCTGAATGGTGACGTTCTCACCGGCCTCGACCAGGGCATCCACGCCCTTCTCCACGGTGTCGAACCGATGCCCGAGGCGGCCCGCCGAGAAACCCGCATCGCGCTCTTTCCACCATGCGCGGACGTCACCGGTCACCGCGTCGCTGAATTCGGCGAGATTCACCCGTCCCTCGACTGCAAAGGCCTCGCCGCTCGTCATGGGCTCGCCCGGGTCGCCGGCGCGCGACAGGAAACTCAAGCCGCCGTCCAGGGAATCGAAGGCCGCCGAACTCTGCAGAGATTCGCTCCGCGCAGCTTCGACGCTCAGATACGTTCCCTTGCCCGCCCGCACCGTGACATCGACGCCCTCCAGATCGAAATCCCGGCCTTGCTGCTGATCGACAATCTTGGTGGCACCTACCGCCAAATGGTCGCCGACCCACGCCTTGCCGCGTGCCCCAAAGGTCATCTCGTCGGCTTCGAACGCCTCGGGAACGTACTCGTAGTCCACCAGCAGGAAGACGTCGTCGCCTTCCAGCGGCCTGGTGCGAACGATCGACGGTGCGCGACTGCGGACCACCTGCGAAAGCGGCGCACTCAGGATGATTCGGCCCTGCAGCGCGTCGATTTCGTAGTCGCGGCCTTCGATGAAGTCCTGCCGTTCCAGCACCTGCCCGGTATCACGCTGCCGGATTTCCACCGCCACCTTCTCCGATCCCTGGACGATGTCGGTGTGCTTGAGGTAGTAAAGGGACCCGCCCGTCCCGCGGAAGGTCACGTGCGCCGCGGCGGACTGCGCCTCCGACGCGAATGCGGTAAACGAACGCTTGACATCACCGAAACCGGTAGCTCCGCCGCTCCTGTAACCGAACCGCGCCCCATATAACGTGCGGTTGTACTGCATATACTCCGTATCCGTCAGCCCGGTCTCGAAGTTACCCAGCAGGAGTTGATTACGGTCCCAGTCCACCCGCAGGAAGAACGGACCTTGAGTATATACGTCGCTGACTGTCGTCGAGTCGTCTCCGTATACCGGATAGTACTTGTCCGGGTCGAGCTGACGGAATACCCGCCGCGGATCCTTGCGCTTCAGGTTATCCGATAGATTGTCCAGCTCGTCTTCCGTCGTATCGAGCTGTGCCGTGACGAGGTACTTACCACGCACCTTGGCCTTCAGGTAAAAGGCCAGGCGTCCGTCGACGTGTACCGAATCGTCAAACGCATCGTCTGCCCCGAGTTCCTCGAAGCTGTCGGAGATCGTTGTCTGTCCTATTGTTATATTGGCAAGCCCGACAATGAAGGTATAGTTTTCATCCACATCCGCCGTGAGCGCTTCCGACCACGTCCGTCCATCGCTGACTCCGGACACCACGATTTGTCTGGTACCGCGCGACAGATGCAGCTCCGCCACAAAGCGACCGTTCCCATCCACCGGCGTCTCCTGCCCGTCGACGCGCAGGCGCTCGCCGGGGACGAAGCCCTCACCGTGGACCCTGACGCGGCTGCCGCGCACGTCGATCGACTGCCTGGCGAGATTGGATTGGCCCCAGATCTCCTCGGCCTTGCGCGACTGTCCAGGGCGCCTTGCAGCGACCACACCTACCAGGCGCGGGCGGGTGACGTCCTGGCGGCCGTCTCCATCGTTCGCCTTGAGCACGTACGCCAGTTCCTGGCCCGGTTTCAAAGTCAGACCCTCGTCGAAGAACGCGAAGGCCTCATCGTGCTCGAGCCTGTCCGCGGTCAACGTCGCGAGGGCCCGCACCATATCGGTATCCGATGCTTTGTATACCTCGAGGGTATACTTGTCGATCCATGCCGCATAGTTACTGTATCCGGCAAACCGGACCGGGCGCTTCATCTTTCCGCTTTCATCGACGGCTATATCGTCGAGCGCAAGTACATCAAGTTGCGGGCGGTGCGCCAGGAGGTCTTCAGTCAACCACATGCGGCCGGTACCCACGTGTACAGTCGGCGCCATTTGTACCTGTGCGACAGTTATAACGCGTGTCGTCACTGTTTGGGCAACCCGGTTATATAACAATTCTATTTCGGCCCGGCGATTGAGTGCCCGTCCGGCAGCGGTTCGATTGTTTCCAGCCGGTTCCGAGGAGCCCTTGGCTTCGATCTCGACGGCCGCGGCGGCAAGCCCGAGCTTCTCGATCAGGTAGGTCGCCACGCTCTCCGCTCGCCGCCGCGACAGCGTCTCGTTGCTCGGGCGATTGACGTCCGCTACCGCCACCGTGTCCGCGTGACCCACCACACTTGCGGCGATGACCTCGAATCCTGCAAGCGCTCTCAGCTCGCCGTCGATCCTGGCAGTTTCGCTGCTCGACAATCGCACACTCCCGGAGGCGAAGCGCGCCGGTTCCAGGCGAATCCTCTCCTCGATGAAGCGCACCTCTTCGGTCGTCTCCGGTGTGGGCGGCGGGCTGTCCACCGAATGCTCTTCTTCCGTGTAGTCGTCGTAGATCAACTCCGTCTCGACGCGCCGGTTCACGGCCATGCCCGCCAGGCTGCGGTTCGATGCCACCGGCATCCGCTCGGCATGTCCCTCCGTTTCGACCATGTCATCCGGCAGGCCCAGTTCGCCCGCCACGAATTTGGCGACCTCTCGCGCCCTGGCTTCGGAGAGGCCCTGATTGTCACCGTAGATCGCCCGGGCGGCCGGACCGAGCGGCTGATCGTCCGTATGCCCGGAGAACCGCACGCGCAGGTCGCGCTTGCCGTGATATCGCGCCAACAAGGACCGCAACCGGTCCAGGTAGGTCGGCAGGATGTTGGACTTCCCGGATTCGAAACGCACCGGCTCGATCCGCTCGAGGTGGTGGGAGTGCACTTCCCTGCGCAGCTTGCTCGACTCTTCCCCAATGACCTGCTGGCCCGGGGCCGGCAGCTTGACTGCGAAGTTCACCTTCGACATCAACGCCTGCGTCAGTCTGATGACCCGCGGGTTCTCGCTTGTCACCACCGCACCGCGGGCGAGCGTCCTCGGGTCGAGCTTGAGGATGAAGTTACGGCCCCGGGCCGCGTCGCCCGCGTCTACATCCGCGAGGTGATAACGTCCATGCGCATCGGTTTCCACGAGCAGCCCGCTGACGGATACCAGCCTGACGCCGGGTAAACCCTGCTCGCCTGGATCCTGCGATCCATCGCCGTCCCTGTCGTCGAAGACCTTGCCGATCACCGTGGTCTTCTCGAAGATCGGATCGCTGGTCACTTCGACACTTGCGCTGGCTTCGTTGCCGACGAGCCGGCCAAGGACGAACGGTCTGACGGTATTCACATGCTGTCCGGGCGCGGCGCCTGTGGTGACCCGCGTCATGTAACGAACGGCGATGGCTCTGCCCGCAGGGAGGTCCAACGAACCGAAGGTGACCGGGTCCGAACCCGTCGCCTCGAGCCGGGTGTTCACGTCGTCCCCGGTGCCCAACGTCCCGTCCGGACCGGGCTCCTGCAGCGATGCGGAGTCCGGAACGTAAGTGAATCCCGCCGGCACGTCGTCCACCAGTTCCAGTCTCTTGAGGCTGATGGGTGCGGCGTTCGCGACCTGCACGTTGTATCCGACGAGGTCGCCCACGGTCGCCGTGCGCACCGTCGCTCGCTTCGACACCGACACGAGGCCGTCGCGCATCACCGACGCAAGGGGGTCGAGCGGAACGTGGTTATGTACGACCGTCCCGTCCCCGGCGGCAACGACCCAGTCGAGATAGTAGTCGGCAAGCGTCGGGGCAGCGGGTGGTGACGCCTCCGGGAAGACCACGCAGGGGGCTTCCACGTCGGCATCCGGGGGGCAGGTCCCCACTTGCAGCGGCGCGCTCGCGGGCGGGATCAGCGAGGACGGGGGCAGCAGGTAATCGTCAGGAGCCTCCACCACCTCGACTCCATAGGTCGTCGAAGTGGTCGGGCAATCGGCGTGCGCGCCATGCACGAGGTCGAATCGATAGGCCGCGTCGCTGCCCGTGCGCTGCAACTGCTGTCCATCGAGCAGGCAGGCGTTTGGCAGCCGGATGCCGGCGCTGTCGGTCAGGGCCAGTACCACGTTCGGGACAACGTCCCTGGACACGCTGTCGTACACGCGGCCCCCGGGCACCGCCCCATAGTCCAGACGGGTCAGGCTGTGCAGGACGAAGGAGACGGGTTCCTGGCGCCAGACGGCGGCCGACTCCGGATGACGGAAACGGATCAGCCGTTCACCCGGATCCACGCTCGGAAAGGCGTAGGCGCCGGTCGCGTCGCTCGTCGCGCTTGCCACGATCTCGCCCGCGGTCGTCGCCACTTCCACACGCCAACCACCGAGGCCCGTTTCGTTGGCGCCCTGCGCGCTATCAACGTCGACATCCGCGAACACCGTACCGACCAGCGCCGCCGGGAACTCCACCGGCGTGGGATCGTCCTCGCCGGGACCGCCCGGGTCGCCATCGCCGTCCGGGTCCGGATTGCGGCCGTTGTCCGAGAGGTCCTCGCCAACATTGCCGTTGCCGTCGTCGAAGCGCGCCAAAGCCTGGTTCTCGAACGGTCCTGCCGCTCCGTTGAGCGATACCTCGACCGTGAACTCGATGGTTGCCGAGGCGCCCGCCGCAAGGGCGTCCGTCCCGGTCAGCAGCCCGGTGTCGTCGATGCCGTCGAAGGCAGCATTCAGGCTCAACGATGCACCGGTGGCGTTGGGCCCTTCCACCACCGACACGACCGCCGGGTCGGGAAACGCGCTCGAGAGGTCGTCCGATACCTGAAGCCCTGTCGCCTCCCCGTCACCGAGGTTGACGACGTAGATGCGGAAGACGGAGCGCACCTTGGCCGCGTCGGTGATCCGGGTATCGAGGGCTTCCTTGGCGACGCCCACGACACCGACCACCGGAGGCGTGTCGTCGTCGAGGATGGTACCTGTGCCCTGGCCGTCCGAGATATCGACGTTCACGCCGTTGGTCAACGTCAGGGTGAACGTCTCGCTTAGCTCGTGGAGGGTGTCGTCCACGATCGGCACGGCGATCGTGCCGCTGAGCGAACCGGCGGCGATGGTGAGCGTTCCGCTGGTTGACGCGTAGTCCGATCCCGCTAGGGCCGTGCCGTCCGCCGTGGCGTAGTCCACGGTGACCGCCTGCGGAGCAGCCTGGTCAAGCATCACCGTAAAGCTTGCCGGCCCCCCGTCCTCGGCGACGGTGACATCTTCGATGCTCAGGGTGGCCACGTCGTCGTCGGTGATGGTGCCCGTGCCTTCATCGTCGGAGATCAACGCGTTGGCGGCGTTGCTCAAGGTCAACTTGAACGTCTCGTCCAGTTCATCGAGCGCATCATCCAGGACAGGAACGGTAATCGTCCCGCTCAGGGAGCCTGCGGCGATCGTGAGTGTCCCGCTGGTTGAGGTGTAGTCCGATCCCGCGAGGGCCGTGGCGTCCGCCGTGGCGTACTCCACGGTGACCGGGTCCATGTCCGCCCGGTCGAGCATGACGGTGAAGTCCGCGGAGCCGGCGGCCTCGTCGACGGTGATGTCCTCGATGCTCAGGTTCGGCGTGTCATTGTCCGTGATGGTGCCCGTGGCTTCATCGTCGGAGATGGTCGCGTTGACGGCGTCGCGCAGAGTGATGAGGAACGTCTCCGCCAGCTCGGGAACGGCGTCGTCGAGGATCGGAACCACGATCGTGCCGCTCAACGAACCTGCGGTGATCGTCAGGGAGCCGCTGGTGCTCTCGTAGTCCGACCCTGCGGCCGCGGTACCGTCCGCCGTGACGTACTCGACGGTGACCGCCTCCGGCGCCGCCTGGTCGAGCGTCACCGTAAAGCTTGCCGGCCCTCCGTCCTCAGCGACGGTGACATCTTCGATGCTCAGGGTGGCGACATCGTCGTCGGTGATGGTGCCGGTGCCTTCAGCTTCGGAGATCAACGCGTTGGCGGCGTTGCTCAAGATCAACTTGAACGTCTCATCCAGCTCATCGAGCGCATCATCGAGAACAGGAACGGTGATCGTCCCGCTCAGGGAACCGGCGGCGATGGTGAGTGTCCCGCTGGTTGAGGTGTAGTCCGATCCCGCGGTGGCGGTGGCGTCGGCAGTGGCGTATTCCACGGTCACCGCATCCATCCCCGTTTGGTCAAGCATGACGGTGAACCTCGCGGAGCCCGCGTCCTCCGCGACGGTGATGTCCTCGATGCTCAGGTTCGGCGTGTCATTGTCCGTGATGGTGCCCGTAGCTTCATCGTCGGAGATGGTCGCGTTGACGGCGTCGCTCAGGGTTATGCGGAACGTCTCCGCCAACTCGGGAACGGCGTCGTCAAGAATCGGAACCACGATCGTGCCGCTCAACGAACCTGCCGTGATCGTCAGGGAGCCGCTGGTGCTCTCATAGTCCGACCCTGCGGCCGCGGTGCCGTCCGCCGTGACGTACTCGACGGTGACCGCCTCCGGCGCCGCCTGGTCGAGCATCACCGTAAAAGTGGCGGGGCCCTCGTCCTCGGCGACGGTGACATCGTCGATGCGCAGGGTGGCAACATCGTCGTCGGTTATGGTGCCAGTGCCTTCACCGTCCGAGATGGTCGCGTTGACGGCATCGCTCAAGGTCAACTTGAACGTCTCGTCCGGCTCCTCAACTTCGTCGTCAACGATCGGCACCATGATCGTGCCCATCAGAGACCCTGCCGGGATGGTCAGGGTCCCGCCGGTCGCCGTGTAATCGGAACCCGCCGCCGCCGTGCCGTCAGCGGAGGCGTACTCCACGGTGACCGCCTTCAGTGCGGCCTTGTCGAGGGTGACCGTGAAGCTTGCGGGGCCGGCGTCCTCGACTACCGTCACATTGTCGATCTGGAGCTTCGCGATGTCGTCGTCGGTGATGGTACCGGTGCCTTCTCCGTCGGAGATCGTCGCGTTGACCGCCTCGCTCAAGGTCACCGTGAACGTCTCGTCCGCTTCCTCAACTTCGTCGTCAACGATCGGCACCATGATGGTGCCGCTCAGTGAACCTGCCGGGATGGTCAGCGTGCGGCTTGTCGCGTCGTAGTCGGAACCCTCCGCAGCCGTGTCGTCCATCGTGGCGTATTCCACAGTGACCGCCTCCCCAACGGCCCTGTCGAGCGTAACCGTAAAGCTCGCAGGGCCGGCGTCTTCGGCCACCGTGACATCGTCGATGGCAAGGTTTGGCGCGGCAGGCTCGTCGTCGTCGACAATCGTGCCAGTGGCTTCGCCGTCGTCAATCGTCGCGTTGACGGCGCGACTCAAGACGACCGTGAACGTTTCGTCGGGTTCGTCAAGTGCATCGTCCAGGATCGGTACGACGATCACGCCATCCGTCGAACCCGCGGGGACCGTCAGTGTTCCGCTGGTAGCCGTGTAGTCCGAGTCCGCCTCGGCGGAACCGTCTACGGTCTTGTACGCCACCCGGACATCGCGGGCCCTGGTCCGGTCAAGCGAAACTTCGAATCGCGCTTCGCGGATGTTCTCATCGACCTTGGCATCAGCGATGGTCAGCTCGGGACGCGCGCGCGACGATCCGCCGCCGCCACCTCCGCTGCCGCTGCCACTTCCGCTTCCGCTTCCACTTCCGCTTCCGCTTCCACTTCCACTTCCACTTCCACTTCCACTGCCGCTTCCACTGCCGCTTCCACTGCCGCTTCCACTGCCGCTTCCACTGCCGCTTCCACTGCCGCTTCCACTGCCGCTTCCACTGCCACTTCCGCTGCCGCTGCTGCCCCCATCGACGTTGCCGCCATCGACTATCTGGCAGTCGGTATAGCAGTCCACCACGTTGTTGTTCGCGTCCTTGCAGTTGCAGTTCGACGGGTATCTGTCGTCGTAAGTGGTGCACAGCAACTCGTTCCGGTATTGCGGTATCCCGCCCACCTTGCAGGCCAGGACGGGCGGCTCATGCAGCGTGCCGCCGTCGTCTGTCACGGACGCCGGGCAGCGGGCATAGGTTGTTGTAAAGGTATCTCCCGGCTGGCGGTACAGTTCGCCCTCGTGCTCACAGGAGTGCGGGATCGTCCCCTGGGCGTGGGCCGGATGCAGTGCCAACACGGCAACCGCGGTGGCCAGGACGATCTGCACCGCACTACGCGCGCCAATACTGGCGGACGGACAGTCCCGATTGGCCGGGATCGAGTAGTCACGACACGCCGCGCGCGCCAAGTGGAGCAACCGAAAGAGGAGGGAGACTACGGGCCTGCCGGCGCGGAAGGAGGCGGGGAGTCCCATGCACTTCATGGGGGAACAACTATACCCCCACAACGCTCGGTTTTCCACAAACATCCAACATATGTCGAGCGCAAAAAAGCGACCGGTCTCACCGCCGATATCGACGCCGTCTCGCCAAGCATTTCTTCGGTACGGCGCGGCCCGGGATGGTGCGCATGCCATGTATACGGAGTGTCCGGACAATGGTCCGAAATCAGACTGTTAGAACCGATATCGAAACAAGCCCTCACTCATGACCTGGTCTCCGAGACCTCTGCGTCCTGCCAATGCCTCGCGCCTCCGCGGGATCGAACGAGGTGCCTCGATCTCGAGCTTGCCCCGCCGAAACGCGCAGTCCGCTGCCGCGGGAGCTGCCAGGCAGTTCGCCCGTCCGACCCGAAGGCACTCTACGAAGGCCCCCGTTCACTTGCTCTGTCGATCCAAAGATTGGTACATTCAATGACATATATTTCAATAGCTTAGGATTATCTATTCTAGTTATATGGGAAGTATCGGCGGGAACCGCCCTCAGGCCGGGGCGTGGACTGTGCGGGGCACACCAAGCGTGTTGCCCACACCGATGTACCGCCCCCATTGCACTCTCGCAGGTACTCGACATCGGGTGGAAGTCGGCTATGGCCATCGATTGCCCTGACCCAACGACAGTGCGGTATTCATCCTTGCGCGCACGGCGGCAGGTGTACTGTCCAACGGCAGCCGCAGCCGTCATCGCGCAAGCAAGGCGATACGCTCGGGTTTCCGGCTTGTGTGGTAGAGACGCAGGCCCACGGCCGTCGAGACCGCGGCAAGCCCCAACGACAGGGCGATCCAGAATCCATATACGCCCAGTGCGGGGAAGTGCCACCATCCGAAGCCCAGTGCGGCGCCGAGCGGTAGCGCGAGCCCCCAGTACCCCAGTAGCGAGTAGACCAGCGGCGCGCGGGTATCCTTGTATCCGCGCAGTGCACCCGCCATCGTGGCCTGCGCATCGTCAAACACCTGGTAGACGGCGATCACCAGGATCAAGGCAGCCACGAGGCCCGTCACCGCGCCGTCGCTGCTGTACACCGCGACCACCTCATACCGGAACAGTACCAGGGCAACACTGACGGTGAGCGCGTAGCCGAGCGCGATCACGAAGGCGACCCGTCCCACTCGCGCGGCGCCCGGGTAGTCCCCTGCCCCCACGTAGAAGCCAATGCGAATGCCCGCCGCGGCTCCGAGTGCCATGGGCGCAACAAAGGTGGCCCAGTTGATGTGCGTCGCGATGCTGTGCGCCGCCAGCGGCACCACCCCAAGGCTGCCGACCAGAAAGCCGATAATGGCGAACAGCCCCATGCCCACAAACGACGTCAGTCCGATGGGTACGCCGATCCTCAAGATGCGACCCATCTCGCGGAAGTCGAGGCCGGCGCGCGCTCCCGCCGTGGCGCCCCGGCGCCAGAGGCCGGTCTCCCGGAAATACCGCGCTCTCGACAGAACCAGGATCGCGCCCAACTCGAACCACATCACGGCCGCGGTCGCCCAGCCACAACCTTCACCGCCGAGCTCCGGAGCACCGAATCTCCCATAGATCAGCGCGTAGTTGAGTCCCGCGTTCAGTAGCAGCGCAACACCGGCAATGACCATGGGTCCCACCGTACGCCCAACGCCCTCCGATGCGTGTCGCAGGACGATGTAACAGATGCCGGCCGGCAACCCGAGCGCGGTGGCCCGAAGATAACGATAGCCGACATCGGTGGCTTCCGCGTCAATCCCGAACAATGCGAATAGCGGCGCGGCATTCAGGAGAACAAGAACCCCCACGACGCTTGCCACCACGCCGATCACGAGTGCCTGACGCACGACTGCACCCACCTGGCCGACCCGACCGCCGCCCACCAGTTGCGCAGCGATCGGCGTGACGGACATGGTGCAGCCTGCGAACAGGAGGTACACGGGCCACAGTACGTTGCCCCCGACGGCGACCCCCGCGAGGTGCGCCGACGCATAGTGTCCCGCCATGGCCGTGTCCATGAACCCCATGGCCATGATGAAGAACTGGGTCGCCGCCATGGGCGCGCCGAGCCGCGCCAGCGCCCGAGCCTCGGCGAGCGGCCCATGGGTACCCGCCGACCGCACGTCCGTGCGCCCGGCGCGTCCACTCGCCAAGCTCGATCGCATTGCGCGCTTCTCCTCTACCTCCATCTACCCCTGTCCACCCCTGTCCCGGAACAGGCCGTCCCTCGGGCACGTCGCGCCCCGCTGGATCCGCCGAGTTTCCGCGGCGGCGACACGTCGTGGACTCCGTCGGGCTTGAGCCCCCGTGCCCGCCGCGGCTTATCATGCCGGATGCCCGATGATCTTCCACGCCGGTCCGCGTTCCCCTGGTACCTGGCAAGTTCCAGCCTGTGGCTGGGCGGCATGAGCCTGCAGGGCGTCCTCGTCCCCTGGATGTTGTTGGGCATGATGGAGACGTCCCCTGCACGATACAGCCTGAGCCGGGTGCTGATCGAGTTGCCGCCCATCGTCGCACTCTTCGCCGGCGGCCTTCTGGCAGACCGGGGCGACGCCCGCCGGCTCCTGATCGTGCTCAGTGTCGCAGCGTGCCTGCCACCGCTCCTGATCGGCGAGGCGTCGCTGGGCTTCTGGCCAGTGGTCTTCTTCGGGATGGCCATGTCCACCCTGCAGTCCCTGAGCGACCCCGCCCGGCAAGCCATGCTGAGCCGCATCAGCCGCATCGACATTCAGCGGACGATCGTCGTCACCACGATCGTGACGTCCCTGGTCGGCATCGGTGGCTTTGCCGTTGGCGGTCAGATCAAGACGCTGGGACTCGATGTCGTGCTTCTGGTCGAGGCGGCGCTGTTCGCGCTCGGCATCGCGGCACTGCAACGCTTGCCCGCCCTGCCGGCCCACGGCGCGGGGCCGCCACAACTGCTGGCCGGGTTCCGCGCGCTCCGACGCCTCCCCCTGGTACGAAATATCGTCGGATTGAACTTCCTCTCGTCCCTGTTCAACGCCGGCGCCTACACGATCGCCATGCCCTTCGTGGCGACCCAGACCTACGGGGGTGACGCGGCGTTCCTCGCGAACATGTTCATCGCCTTCACCGTGGGCAGCATCGGATCCAATGTCGTGCTGCTCACCGCGATGCCGTTGCTGCGTCCGGGGCGACTCTTCTC
This sequence comes from Candidatus Azotimanducaceae bacterium, assembly GCA_965206615.1. Lineage (GTDB taxonomy): Bacteria > Pseudomonadota > Gammaproteobacteria > Pseudomonadales > Azotimanducaceae > VXNE01. Next base: position 2,332,142 of record CBDBKI010000005.1, on the reverse strand, counting down.
GCTTCTGCAACTGACCCGCATCGCGATCCTGGCGGCGCTTTTCCTCGAGCCCCCGGTCTGGCTGTTCTTTCTGCTGGTGTTCGCATGGGGCCTCAACATGGGTGTCACGACCACGCTGGTGAGAACGACGGTCCAGGAACTCGCTCCGGCGCCCGTGCGTGCACAGGTGCTGGCGATCCTGCTCTTCAGCTTCATGGTGGGCGCGCCCCTGTCCGCTGCCCTGCTCGGGCAGGTCGTGCAGGCCACCGACCCCCTTACGGCGCTGTTGCCGGGGATTCCCGTGTCGCTCGCGATCTTTCTTGCCGGCGCCTTCGGCAGCGGGCTATGGACCTACCGTTCCGTGTCGCATCCGGCAGTCGCTCTCTGACCGGGCTCACGCAGAGGATCCCGGGAGTGAGCGGTCAGCGCTTCCTGCCCTGCAACGCGCGATAGCCGAGGAGGAGCGCCACAGCCCCGGCGGTCGCGAGGAACAGACTCTTGAGATCGAAGCCCTCGACGCCCCCCATACCCAGCTGACTGCCGGCCAGACCGCCGATGACCGCTCCCGCGATGCCGATGACGATGGTCACGAGGCAGCCGCCGGGGTCCTTGCCAGGCACGATGATCTTGGCCGCCGCGCCGACCAGCAGTCCCAGGACGATCCAACTGAGCAAACCCATTGGCCGCCTCCGAAAGCCTGTTGGTCCCGCATTCTAACGCCCGGCAAACGCAGCCGGTGACGGATTCCGGGATCCCGGTTGGCGGGACCGTTCAGGACACCGATTCAGGCGTGGCGATCGCCGCCGCGACGAGCTCCGGATGCTGCATGGGAATGAAATGCGTAAGCTCCGGCCGGTACACGTCCCTGCCATGCCGGAATGCTCCGGCCAACCCCTCCCAAGTCGGGGACTGCGAGAAATCCATCTCGCCCTGGCGGATCTCGCGCCGCCTGGCGCGCACGACGAGGACCGGGTGCGGCAGCGTCCGTACAGAGTCGTAGATATCCGTCCCGCCACTGCCCATGTAGATCGAGGACTCCACGACGGGCGGGCACGCCAGGGTGTAGCCCCCGCCGTTCGGCTTCGGCAATACGCCATGTCTGCAGTAATCCTGTAGCACATCGACGCGCCACAGCTTGAAGGGATGTCGGTCACGGAACCGCTCGAACATGTCTTCCCAGGAGTCGAAGTCGGCTCTGCGCCGTGCCACGGGATGCTCGTCCGCGCTCGAGAATGGGCGGTCGTCCGCCCACCCGTCGTAAGCCTCGGGCTCCATGATGACGGGATCGACCAGCACGAGGCGCTCGAACCGCTCCGGGCGTCGCGCGGCCGCCTGCACCACCGTGTGTCCACCCATCGAGTGGCCGACGCCGATGGCATCCCGGAGGTCGAACGCATCGACGAATTCGGTCATGTCCGCACCGAACTCCTGCCAGTTGAACGGCCCCGTCTTGTCGCTGCGGCCATGGCCACGCTGATCTACCGCGATGACCCGATAGCCCTGGCCGAGCGCCCCCACCGTGGCATCCCAGCACCGTGCGTGGAAGCCGGTGGCATGGACCATCAGCACAGTCTGGGCGTCCGCGGGACCCCACTCGAAGCTCGCGAGTTCGATCCCCCGCACCGTCGTGCGCCGCTCACGCGGTTTCATCGTCATGCATCTACCTCCCTGACGACACGCCGGTGATCAACACGTCCGAGATCGGGGCCTGGCGCTGGATCGCACCCGGCGATCTGGACCGTAAACTCGCCGACCGGCCGGAGCGCTTCACGCCCTGGCTCAGGATCGAGTGGGTGCGGCTCCGCGCCGAAGACAGGATCGCCACGGCGCCCTGACGCTCGGAGCTACCGCTTCGGAGCAGTCCCTCCCAGCCAATCGTTCCCGGAGGTCCAGTCATGCCCCGCCCGACGGAAGCTTGACTGGTCGCCACCCGAGAGTAAGACAGTACCAGGGCCAACCGCGCGTTCATCGCCGCGGTACTCCCACCACGATATATTGTTCGAAGCACCAAGCAGCTCTCAAACCCATGCTCCGGGGGCCACAGTGTTCGAAACACGGTTAACAGTATACTTATCCAAATTCACCCGGGCATACAGGGCCAGGGTATACTTGTTCACTTCCCAGCCGACCCGGAGATCGTAAGTATCCGTATATTGAGAGTTCGGGTTCGGATTCAGGGTCCGCCCGCAAGGAGGATGGTATCGTCCGCCAACCTGATAACTCGAACGTGCGGACCGTGCTCCAGCAGGTCGAGAAACTGATCGATATCATCGGTCGTGTATACGCCGCCGACAGGCAGGCCTCCTATCCGGTCATCGGCAATGACGATCCCCTGGCCCATGACTGGACTGTCCATGGTGTAGCGCTGCGCCGGCCTCAACGCAGCTCCATCCCCTCCATGTCCCCCTGTTCACGCCATTTCTGCAGCAGCGCGTTGAACGCGTTGATGCCGCGCGCATACGGGGAGTTCTGCATGTTGCCCTGCGTCCCCCTGCCTTCCCGGTTGTAGTAGCCGGGCGTGCACTGCTCGAGGAACTCGGCCGCACCCGTCCCGGCCAGTGCCACGATCTCCGCGACCCACTGCTCTTCGGCCTGCGCCGTGACTTCGGCCACCCGCTTGCCGCGCTGTTTCACCTCGTCGACGATGTAGGCAACGTGCATGGCCTGGTCGTCGAACATGGCAGTCATGTTCGGGGAGAGTCCGTTCTGGTTGATGCCGATCGTGAACCAGTTCGGAAAACCGTGGCTGCTCAAGCCATGTAACGTCCGGAAACCGTCGGCCCAGTGATCGTAGAGGGATTGCCCGCCACGCCCGATCGTGTCGAAGTCGACCCTGCGGTGGGCGGAGGTCGTGATCTCGAAGCCGGTCGCGTAGATGATGCAGTCCACCTCGTGCTCGATTCCGTTGGCGACCACTGCCGTCTCGGTGATCCGCTCGACGCCCTTCGCGTCGGAGACGTCGATCAGTTCCACGTTGTCGCGATTGAAGGTATCGAGATACTCGTCGTTGAACGTCGGTCGTTTGCAGAACTGGCGATACCACGGCTTGAGAGCCTCCGCCGCCTGGCCGTTGGCGACGGTGTCGTCGACCCGGCCCCGGATCTCGTTCATCTTCCCGAAGTCGGCAATCTCCGAACGCATCGCCACCTCTTCCATGTCGAGAGCGCCATCCTCCGAGCTGCGGTTCATCAGCGCAATCCCGATGCGTCGCGCGATGTCCGTCCAGCCGTCGGCGACGAGATCCTCCGTGAAGTTCTGGCCGAACAGCACGGCCGCGAAGTTCTCGCGCCGGGCCCGCTGCCACCCCGGCTCAAGGCTTTGGTACCACTCCTCATCCGTCGGCATGTTGCCGCGCAGGTCCACCGAGGACGGCGTTCTCTGGAAGACGTAGAGCTTCTGCGCGTGCTCGCCGAGAAACGGCACCGACTGAATCGCCGTGCACCCGGTGCCGATCACCGCCACCCGCTTGTCGGCGAGACCGGTCAGGCCGCCGTTGTGATCGCCGCCGGTGTAGTCGTAATCCCAGCGCGCGGTGTGGAACGTGTGGCCCCTGAAGTCGCTGATCCCCGGGATGCCCGGGAGCTTCGGCCGGTTGGCGGGTCCGGTCGCCTGCACCACGAACCGGGCCCGAATGTTGTCGTCGCGATGAGTGGCGACGTGCCAGCGCCTGTCGTCCTCGTTCCACCGCACCTCCGTGACGCGGGTCTGGAAGACGGCCCGGTCGTACAGGCCGAAATACTCCGCCACCCGCTTGCTGTGGTCGAAGATCTCGGGGGCGTAGGAGTACTTCTCCTTCGGCATGAAGCCCGTTTCCTCGAGGAGCGGCAGGTAACAGTAGGACTCGATGTCGCACTGCGCGCCCGGGTATCGGTTCCAGTACCACGTTCCGCCGAAATCGCCGCCGGAGTCGATGATGCGGAAGTTGGTGACGCCCCGCTCTTTCAGCCTGGCCCCGGCCATCAGGCCGCTGAAGCCGGCGCCGATCACCGCGACATCGATCTCGATGTCCAGCGGCTCCCGGTCGAAGTCCGGGTCCGCGTAGGGATCGTCATGCGCGTAGTGGGCAAACTCCGAGGCCGCTTCGATGTACTGATCCTCGCCGTCGTCGCGGATCCGCCTGTCCCGCTCCGCGCGGTATCTCTCGCGCAGGGCTTCCGGATCGAAGTCCAGGTCGGGAAAGAGGTTGTGCAGTCTCTGACGTTCAGATGCCATCGTGGGCTCCGTTGAGTTGAACGGTTGGTCAGGAAGATCGTAACCGATTGCGTCACCGCCGGACCGCTCGATGATGTCGCCGAGAGTCGTAGGGGACGGGCTTGTCCCGTCCCGTTTCGAAATCGTGCACGGGCTCGACACGGGCGACGCCGGGGAAATCGCTGGCAAGCCGGTGATCTCGTGGGCATGGCGGAAGATCGTCGAAGCCGCTGAGCGGCACGACGACCCTGGCCGCGGCCCTCGACGAGCAGATTGCCCTGTTGGCGGGCGATGATCCCCTCGACAGTCCGTACTCGGTCAGGGACATCTGGAAGCGGGTGGAGGACCCTGCCAGATTCGGGGCTACGCTTGCGCCGGGGGCTTGCGCCATTGAATATGGCGGTACATCCCTGTACCGCCAGGGAACCTCTGATCAATCAGAGCTTCCCTTATCGCGAATAGCGCACCGACACCCCCCAGGTCCTCGGCGGAGCGAAGTGCGAGAGCGTGCCACCGGTGGTCGCATTGGGCGTGTGCATCGCGACGTACTCCTCGTCGGCGATGTTCTCCACGAAGCCCATCACACGCACGGCACCCGCCCCACGTCCCCCCGGAACCCACATCAGCCGCGCATTGGTCAGGCCGAAGGCGTCCTGGCGGGCGAAATCGTTGTTGAAGACGGTGTGGTAGTGGTCGCCCGTGTGCGCATATTCGCCGCGGGCCGTGAGCATGCCGCCGCCGGCCAGCGGGAAGTCGTACTCGGCGCTCAGCGTCGCCTTCAGATCCGGCGCCCGCAACAGGTCGTTCCCTTTCAGCTGCTGCAGGCAGGAGAGGCCCCCGGCATCGCAGTCCATCCCGATATGTGGATTGAGCGGGTCCGTCGACGTGAAGTCCAGAAACGTTGCCTTCAGCCACGAGATGGAACCCTCGAGGCGGAACCGATCCGTCGCAAGCCACAGCAACTCCGCCTCCAACCCATAGGTCTTCGCGTCCGTGGCGTTTTCGGCGACCGACGCGTTGTTGACGAACAGCCGCGCCTGGAAGTCCGAATAGTCGTAGTAGAAGGCCGACAGGTTGATCTGCATCGTGTTGTTCAGGAAACGCGACTTGCTGCCGAGTTCCAGCGCCACCAGCGTCTCGGGGTCGAAGCCGTTGCCGCAGGTGCCGCCGTTGAACCCGCCGGACTTGAAACCGGTGGAGACGGAGCCGTACACCATCGTGTCCGCCGACAGGTCGTAGTCGAGACCGGCCTTGCCCGTGATCTCGCTCCACTCGTCCGTCACCTGGAGGCCCAGGCAGAAGTCCCCGCCGAGGTTGTTCAGCACGCTCTGGGTGTAGTCCTTGATGTCTTCGGTCCAGCGGATGCCCGTGGTGCCCCGCAGCCGGTCGGAGAAGCTGTACGTTGTCTGGCCGTACACCGCCTTGGACGTCGTCTCCTGGAATATCTGAAACTGCAGGAACGGCACTGCCGAGGGCGTGCCGTCGAGCTTGCTCCCGAACGCCGCCAGCGAACCCGGGGGCAGCGGACCGCCCAGGCCCCCGAAGATACCAAAGATGGCCTCGAAGGTCGCCTGGAGCGCCGGCAACTCGTAGTCCCACAGCTCCTCGATCTCGGAACTGTAGTAGTAGACCCCCGCGATCCAGTCCCAGCGCGCGGCGCTGCCGCTCAGCGTGAACTCCTGCGACCATTCGTCGTTGTCCTGGTAACAGAGCACCGTCAGGGCGTCGATGTCCGAACCGTCGAGGCTCAGATACGGACAGTCCTGCTCGATCTGAAAATAGGAAGTGATCGACTTGAACTCGACCGCTTCGCTCGCATCCCACGCCAGCACCGCCGAAAGGCCGTGCGATTCGCGATAGGAAGCAAAGCCGCCGGTGGAATACGTGTTACGCGGATCGGTGCTCCAGACACCGGGCCGGCTGAGATTCAGTCCCAGCGCTTCCACGCACGAAGCAGCGCCGCAGAAGTTGCCGGACTGACTCAGGATCCCGCCGGGATTGCCGGTGCTCAGCAACAGCGGCGGCACCGGGTGGTCGTCCGTCACTACCCACGGGGGCCCGGTCACTTCGCTGTCGGTATATTCGGCGCGCAGCACGATCTCCACGCGGTCGCTCGGGCTGATGACCGCCGAGAGCTTGGCGAGCGTGGCCGTCGCGGCGTCCTCGTCGTGACCGAGCAGACGGTTTTGCGTGTAGCCGTCGCGCTGGTCGTGTGCAATGGCAGCACGCACGGCGAACGTGCCCGGGGTGATGGGTATGTCGCCGGAAAGTTCGACCCGGGTCCGGTCGTAGTCACCGTAGAGGGCCACCGCGCTGAACGTCGGTTCCTCGCCCGGCAGTCGCGTCACGACGTTGAGGCTCCCGCCCGTCGAGTTACGTCCGAACAGGGTGCCCTGCGGTCCCCGCAACACCTCGATGCGCTCCACATCGAAGAGCAGTGAGGACGACGACACCAGGCCGCCGCGATACATGCCGTCGGTGTGCAGCGCCACGCCCGGCTCGGCACTCATCTCCGAGATGTCGACGCCGACGCCGCGCATGGTCATCTGCGCCATGTCGGCGAGTTCGTTGAACATGAGCGCCGGTACCACGAACTGCAACTGCGCGAAGTCGTCGAGCCCCCGGATCTCGATGGTCTCCCGGGAGACCGCGGTGACCGCGATCGGGGTTTCCTGCAGGGAGGACTCGCGCTTCTCGGCGGTAACCACGATTTCCTCGATCTCGGCCGCCCAGGTCGAGGCAACTCCAAAACACAAGGCCAGGGCCACAACCGGAACCCTCAGCCGGCCCGAAGACCGACGTATCGAATCGAACATGATGTCTCTCCACAACTTGCGTCGGCAGGGTGCCGGCGACTTGAACTCTGCTGAACGGCCCGGATCGCGAACGCGATCACCCGCAGCCAATATGATCTAGCACCCGACACGACGGGTCAACGAAAACCGCGCCGCAGGGAACGCGCCTCACCTGCTGACGGGATCGACGGACCGCATCCGCCCGGGACCTCGACCCGCCCCGGCGCGGGTGCCGAGATCGAACCAGGCATCGGCGGGTGTGGCGTTATAGGCGCGTAGCGTGGCCTTGATCCGCACCAGCGATTCGTCCGGGTAGGACGCCAGCTGCTCCACCAGGCGCCGCGCCTCCGGCACGACCTCGGCGTCCGCCACGCAGGAATACGCGACACCGAGTTGCAGCAACTCGGGGCCGAGGAAGCGGCGTCCCGTCAGGGTGAGCCTGGCGGCCACCGCCTCCGTGTGCCGCAGCCGCAGCCACGCCATGTTGTACGGCGCGGCGAGGCCCTGCTGCACCTCACCGACCTGCAGGAACGCGCCCTCTCCGGCGACGAGCAGGTCCGCGGCCAGCGCCAGCGCGGCGCCACCGTTGATGCCGTACTTCTCGAACGCGCCGACGATCGGTTTCGGACACTCGTACAGCGCCTTGTGGGCACCCCGCCAGATGGCGCCGAAACGCGGCAGCCAGTCCGGTTCGGGGTCGGCATTGAAGGCCTTGAGATCGAGACCGGAGCAGAACGCACCGCCGGCGCCTCGCAGCAGGATCGCCCGGACCGCGGCGTCCGCGCCGAGTTCGCCGAGCCTCTCGGCGAGGGCTTCTCCGAGTTCGCCGTCGATGGCGTTGCGGCGTTCCGGACGGTTCAGGACGAGTTCCGCCCACCCGTCCTGCATGACGATTTCGACCACGGCCATCGGCCACCTCCCTTCTTGTCCATGATGTACCGCCCGGCATGGTAGCGCGCCCGACAAGGGCCGGCCGCACCCCGGCGTCAGGCAAGGAGCAGCACCAACCCCAGCACCAGGAGCGCCGCACCGGCCACTTCCGGCCCCCGCATGCGCTCGCGAAAGACGATGGCCCCGGCGGCGAACGCGAACAGTAGCTCAACCTGTCCGAGCGCCCGGACGTAGGCCGCGGCCTCCAGCGTCATCGCCGAGAACCAGCCCGCCGAGGCCAGCATGCCCGTCAGTCCTACCCACACGGATACCCGCCACGAGCGCGCCACCCGCGCCAGGGCACCCCTTTCCCGGACGGCGAAGTACACACCCATGCCGACCGTCTGCACCAGTGTGGCGCCGAGCAACGTGACGCCTGCCCGCACAAAGAACTCGCCATCGGGCAGGGCCAGGGATGCCGCACGATACGACACGGCGGATACCGCGAAACCGGCGCCCGCAACGATGCCGAGCCACGCGCCGCGTCCCGGAGACAAGCGGCCGCGCGGCGCTGTCGCTGGCACGCCCGATGCCCCGGCATCCGAGCCCGGGGGAACGGCGCGCATGGACAGGAGCACCACCCCGCCAAGGCTCACGAAGATGCCGGCAAGCGCGGCCGGCGTCACGGCGTCCCCCAGGATCACGAACCCGAACGCCGCCGTCTGTACGGTTTCCGTCTTCGAGTAGGCCGTTGCCGCCGCAAAGTTCCGATGCCCGAAGCTGCGGATGAGCGCCACTGTCCCGAGCACCTGGAAGACACTGCCCACCAGCACGTTCCAACCCCAGCCGGCGTTCGGAGCCGGCAGGTCGTAACCCCCGGCGAGCCCGAGTGCGACGACGAACAGCGCCGCGAACGGCACCGCGTAGCAGAAGCGCACGTAGCTCGCTTCCTCGGCAGAGAGTGTGGCGGTGAGTCGCTTCTGCAGTGCCGAACGCAGGCTCTGGCAGAACGCCGCGGCGACCGTGATCGGTATCCAGAGTTCCATGCCGGCAGGCCCGCCGCGGGTGTTGTCAGGACGGTTCCGGCGCGGTTCCCGCAAAGTGGCCGTACGCGCCCCGGAAGTAGAGGAGCGGCCCCCGTTCGCCGTCGAGGATATCGATGTCGAGGACGCGACCCACGGCGATGGTGTGGTCGCCGGCATCGTGCTCGGCCGCCAGTGCGCAGTCGACGTAGGCCAGCACGCCCTCGAGGATGGGTGCCCCGGAATCCCCGGTGCGCCACGCGACATCGGCTACCTGGCCGCTCTGGGCGAAGACATCCGATACGGACTGCTGATCCTCACCCAGGACATTGATGCAGAAGCGACCCGAGTCCCGGATCTTCGGCCAACTCGTGCTGCTCTTGCCCGGACACACGGCGATCAGCGGCGGTTCGAGGGACAGCGAGACGAAGGACTGGGCCGCGAAACCCACCATGTCACCGTTCTCCACGCCGGTCACCACGACGACGCCCGTGCAGAACTGGCCCATGGTGTCGCGGAATTCCCGGCCGTGGAAGGTCGTCATCGTGTGGTGCCGTCCGTGTCAACGCGCTGCGGCGAAACTGCCCCCTTCGCCGCAGCCGCCCATATCCCCGGGGGCGGCTCCACGACTCCGGAACGCCCACTATCCTAAATCGTCCCAGCGGGCCGATGCACGTCAGCGCGGCCGACTCCTCCTGCTGCGCCGCTCGCCCGACCCTCGCCGAACCCGCGTGCCCACACCCGGCTGGTAGAATGCTCGCCCCATGACCGAGGTCAGCGCCCCCGCCCTCCGCGTTCCCTCCCCCAACGCCTCGAGTCAGACCTTCGCGGCACTCGATCTGGGATCGAACAGCTTTCACCTGATCGTCGCACTCGACCAGGGCGAGCGCCTGCAGGTCGTGGACCGACACCGGGAGATGGTCCGCCTCGCGGCCGGCCTCGGCGCCACCCAGGAACTCTCCCCGGCAACCGAAGGACGCGCCCTCGCCTGCCTCGAACGGCTCGGGCAACGGCTGCGCGAGCTGCCGCCGCGCAACGTCCGCATCGTCGGCACCGACACGCTGCGCAAGGCACGCAACAGCCGCTCGTTCATCCGTCGCGCCGAGAAAGCCCTCGGGCACCGCATCGAGGTCATCAGTGGACGTGAGGAAGCGCGACTGATCTACCTTGGCGTCTCCCATTCGCTTGAGGACGACCGGGATTCGCGACTCGTTGTGGACATCGGCGGCGGCAGCACCGAGGTGATCCTCGGTCGACGCTTCCAGCCAGGACTGATGGAGAGCCTCTCCATCGGTTGCGTCGGTCTGTCCGACCGGTACTTCCCGGACGGCACGATCACCGCGCAGGCCATGGACGCCGCCGAGCGCGCCGCGCGTCTGGAACTCGAACCCGTCGAACAGATCTTCCTCGCGCGGGGCTGGGACACCGCCATCGGCGCCTCCGGCACTGCCCTGGCGGTGCGCGGGGTCGTCGAGGCGGAAACGGGCAGTTCCGAGATCGCCCAAGCCGGCCTTCGGCACGTGCGGGAACGCCTGCTCCACGCCGGCCACGTCGAGCGCCTCGACTTCGACGCGGTAAACATCCAGCGGGCACCGGTGTTCCCGGGCGGGGTCGCCATCCTGTCCGCCATTTTCGCCTCGCTCGGCATCGAGCGGATGTCCGTATCCGACGGGGCGCTACGCGAAGGCCTGCTGCACGACCTGCTCGGCCGCGTGCACGACGAAGACATCCGCGAGAGAACGGTGCGCGACCTCGCCCAGCGATACCACATAGACCGCGACCACGCCGGTCGCGTCGCGCGTACCGCGTTGAACCTGCTCGAGCAGGTAGGACCAACCTGGCGCATGGACGACCCCGATCTCGAAGCCCTGCTGCGCTGGGGCGCGACGCTGCACGAAATCGGACTCGACATCGCGCACAACCAGTACCACAAGCACGGCGGGTACCTGCTCGACCACATGGATCTGCCCGGGTTCTCGCGTTCCGAACAGCACCGGGTGTCGCTCCTGGTACGCGCGCACCGGCGCAAGTTCCCGGCCGAGGATTTCGTCGATGCCGAGGACATCCTGCGCCTGTGCATCCTGTTGCGGCTCGCGGTCGTGCTGCACCGCGGTCGTACCGACACGCCGCTGCCCTCCTTCGGCATAGCCGGGCGCGGCGACACCGTACTGGTCTCGTTACCGAAGAAATGGCTGCTGGCGCACCCGCTTACGGAGCTCGACCTGCAACAGGAAGTGGAGTACCTCGCGAACGCCCCGATTCGGCTGCGTGTCTCGGCTCCGTAGGAGGGCCACGCCGACCGGCCGGGGGCCGCGCGGCGGGTCAGTCCGGCAGCGTCTCGAGCAGAAGTTCCTGCGCGGCCATGCCCTGCTTCGTCTCGAGGTCCTGCTCGTAGACGCCGTCGGGCTTGAGCAGCCAGGCCGTGGAGTCGGCGAGATAGAGTTCGAGGTCGCGAATCACGGCGCGCCGCAAGCGCTCGTCCTCGACAGGAAAACAGGTCTCGACCCGGTCGAAGAAGTTGCGCTGCATCCAGTCGGCGCTCGAAAGATACACGCGCGGTTCGCCGCCGTTCTCGAAGTAGAAGACGCGCGTGTGCTCGAGGAAGCGACCGATGACCGAGGAGACGCGGATGTTCTCCGAGACGCCCTCGATTCCGGGCCGGAGCGCGCACATCCCGCGGACGATGAGATCGATCGAAACCCCCGCCTGGGAGGCCCGGTACAGGGCCTGAATGGTGCCGGGCTCGACCAACGAGTTCATCTTCGCGATCACCCGGGCCGGCCGGCCCTGCTCCGCGTTGGCGATCTCGGCGTCGATGTACTCGAGCATCGTGCTATGCAGCGTGAAGGGCGACTGCAGCATCTTCTTGAGACGACCCGCCTTGCCCATGGTGGTCAGCTGCTTGAACACCTTCTGCACGTCCTCCCCGATGGCATCGTCGCAGGTGAACAGCCCGTAGTCCGTATAGACCCTGGCCGTGCGGGCGTGGTAGTTGCCCGTACCGAGGTGCACGTAGCGGACGAGCTCGCGCGCCTCCCGGCGAATCACCATGCACATCTTGGCGTGGGTCTTGTAGCCCACGACACCGTAGACCACCTGTGCTCCCGCTTCCTGCAAGTGGGTCGCGAGTTCGATGTTGGCCGCTTCGTCGAACCGGGCGCGCAGCTCGATGACAACCAGCACCTCCTTGCCCCTTGACGCCGCATCCACGAGGGCGTTCACCACGGCAGAGTCCGTACCGGTGCGGTATAGCGTCTGGCGAATGGCCAGGACGTTCGGATCGTTCGCCGCCTGACGCAGGAAATCGATGACCGGGGCGAACGAGTCGAACGGGTGGTGCAGCAGCACGTCTCCCTCGCGGATGGCGCTGAAGACGTCCGCCGCCCGCTGGATGCGCTTGGAGATCCGCGGTGTAAAGCCGGGGTACTTCAGGTCCGGCCGCTCGACGAGGTCCGGGATCGCCATCAGCCGCGTCAGGTTGACGGGCCCGTTGCAGAGGTACACGTCGCTGTCGTCGAGATCGAACTTTGCCTGCAGGAAACGCTCGACCGGTTCCGGGCACTCTTCCGCGAGCTCCATGCGAACCGCGTCGCCGAACCGCCGGGACGACAACTCGCCCTCCATCGCGCGCAACAGGTCGTCGATCTCCTCTTCGTCCACGAACAGATCGCTGTTGCGCGTGACGCGGAACTGATAGCAGCCCGTCGCCTGCATCCCCGGGAACAGTTCGTCCACGTGGGCATGGATGATCGATGACAGGAACACGAACTCGTACGGGGCGTCCGCGTGGCTCTCCGGCAGACGCACCACGCGTGGCAACGCCCGCGGCGCCTGCACGATGGCCTTGCCGCTGCTGCGCCCGAACGCGTCCTTGCCCTCCAGGGTGACCATGAAGCTCAGGCTCTTGTTGAGCGGGCGCGGGAAGGGATGCGACGGGTCGAGTCCGATCGGCGTCAGGATCGGCTCGAGCTCGCGGTTGAAGTAACGCTTCAGCCATTGGCGCTGCCGCTTGTCCCACGTCGCCCGGCGCCGAAACCGTATCCCCTCGGCGTCAAGCAACGGGAACAGCACGTCGTTCAGGACCCGATACTGCTCCGCCATCAACTCGTGCGTCTTCTCGGAGACGCGGCGCAACTGCTCCGACGGTGTCAGGTTATCCGCACCGCGATGGGTGGCGCCCAGCGCTTCCTGTTGCTTGAGCCCCGCCACGCGGATCTCGAAGAACTCGTCGAGATTGGAACTCGTGATGCACAGGAAGCGCACCCGCTCGAGGAGCGGGACTTCGTCCTTCTTGGCCTGCTCCAGCACACGCCGGTTGAACTCGAGGAAAGCGAGTTCCCGGTTGATGTAGAGATCCGGAACTGTGAGGTCTGCCGTCTCCATTTGGGCTGTCCGTCTCGACACTGGCCCGGTTGGTCGGGACGGTGATAGTAGCACCGCGCCGTGCGGATTCGAGGCACGGGGCAGCGGGACCGCTGGCCGGAACCGCTACCCCGCCGGTGCGTCGGGTACAAGCGCCCGTCCCGCTCCTCCCCGGACCGTGATGCCGGCCCTTCCAAACCACCGAAAGTCTTCCCGGATCATCAGCAGCGCCGGCACCAGAAACAGGATGATGACGCTCGCGAAGACGATGCCGGTGGCCAGGCTGACCGCCATCGGTACCAGGAACTGCGCCTGGATGCTCGTCTCGAAGAGCATCGGCGTCAGACCGAGCCCCGTCGTCGCCGTGGTCAGGAAGATGGCGCGGAAGCGGTGACGCGATGCCGCGACCACGGCTTCGGGCGGTGTGGCGTCCGTGTTCCGCCGCTCCCGGTTGTACCGGTCCACCAGGACGAGCGAGTCGTTCACGACCACGCCGCTCAACGCGACGATGCCGAAGATGGAGATGAACGACAGGTCGTAGCCCAGCAGGAAGTGGCCGACGAAGGCCCCCGCAGCACCGAACGGGATGGCGGCCAGCACGATGAGCGGTTGTACGTAGCTCTTCGATTGCGACGCCAGGAGGCCGTAGATGACGAGCAGCGCGATCAGCGCCAGGCGGCCCAGCGACGCGATGTCCTGTGCCTGCTCGCGCCCGAGTCCGGCCTGGGTGACCTGCAGTCCCGGATACTCCTGCAACAGCCGCGGCAGCAGGTCCGACTCGATCCTGGCGAAGACCTCGTTCGGAGTGGCGATGGCGGTTTCCACGTCTCCGGACACGGTGACGATGCGGCGGCCATCGACGCGGTTGATCTCCGAGTAGCTGCGGGATTCCGTGACGTCCGCCACGGTGGAGAGCGGGGCTTCCATGCCGTCGGCGAGGCGGATGCGCACGTTGAAGAAATCCTGCGTGCTGCTGCGCTGCGCCCGCGGATAGCGGACCATCACCTTGAGTTCCTCGCGTCCGCGTTGCACGCGGTGCACCTCCTCGCCGAAGAAGTGCTGGCGCAGCTGTCGCGCGACGACCGCCGGCGTCAGACCCGCGGCTTCGCCGGCGGCGGTGAGCGTGATGTCGTACTGCCGCTTGCCGAGGCTCACGGTGTCCTGTATTTCCGTCAGTCCGGGGATGCCGGCGTACCCGGCCTTCAACCGCTCGACCGCCTCGAGCAGCGTCGCGTCGTCGCGGTGGGACAGTTCGTACTCGACATCGCTGCCGCCGAAGAAGTCCGTCGCAAAGGAGAGACGTTCGACCCCCGGCACGGGCCCCACCTTCTCGCGCCACAGCCGCCCGAGTTCGCCCGAGGACAGCGTACGGGCCGGCTCCGCGTTGAGCTGCGTCTGCACGGTCGCGATGTGGCTCCCGAAGACCGACTGACCCGGACCCTGCGGCCCGCCGCCGCCCGTCGAGATGCGGCCGCCCACCGTCACGCTGACCGCCTTGATCGACGTGCCGCCCACGTCCTCGTTGACGGCACGCACGGCCGTCGCGATGCGCTCGGCAGCCTCCCGGGTGATAGCGAATGGCGTCCCGACCGGGAACTCCAGTTCCGCGGTCATGCTGTCCGACTCGAGTGCGGGAAAGAAGATGAAGCGGACGGCGCCCGTAGCCAGCAGCGAGCCCGCCAGGCCGATCAGCGCGAGCCCCCCGAGCAGCGTCAGATAGCGGTGTCGAACGGCGCGGCGCACTCCCGCGACCACCACCTCGTCCCGGAACCGTTTCACGCCGCTGCCGATCGCATTTTGGATGGCATCGAGCGGCCAGCGGCTCCACGAGCCGGCATGGGACAGGTGCGAGGGCAGGATGAGGAACGCCTCGACGAGGGACATGCCCAGTACCGCGATCACGACGACAGGCACCTGCCCGACGATCTGCCCGAACGTTCCGGTCAGCAGCAGCAGCGGGGCGAAGGCGGCCATTGTCGTCAGGACCCCGATGAACACCGGCGAGAAGACGCCGCGCACGCCCGCGATGGCCGCCTCCGGGCCGAGGTGCTCTCCCGCCTCCCGCTCCGTGGCGATGTTCTCCCCCACCACCACCGCGTCGTCGATGACGATCCCTATCACGATGATCAGGGCGAACAGCGACACCATGTTGATGTTCACCCCGACGTACTCGAACAGCAGGAAAGCGCCCATGAAGGAGATCGGCACCCCCATGGCCACCCAGAAGGCGAGCCGCAGGTCGAGCATGAGCACGAGGAACAGGAACACCAGCGCGAAACCCAGCGTGCCGTTGCGCAGCAGGAGGCTCAGGCGGCCGGCGAGAATCTCGGTCTGGTCTTCCCATACGGTGACGTCGATCCCCGACGGCGGTTCGAAGTCGGCAAGCCACGTCTTGACCGCATCGGCGATCGCGATGGAGTCCTCCGACTCGGACTTGCGCACGCGCACGAAGACGCTGTCCCGGCCCTCGTACCGGTTGATGAGGTCGACGTCGGCGAAACCGTCGCGGACCACCGCCACGTCGCGCAGTCGCAGGATGCTCCCGTCGGGGGCCGAGCGCAGCACGATATCGCCGAACTCTTCGCCCCGCTCCCGTTTCGCGTTCGTGCGTAGCAGCAGGTCACCGGCCCCGGTGCGGATCTCGCCGGAGGACAGGTTGAGCGAGGACGCGCGCACCGCCCCGGCCACCTGGCTCATCGAAAGATCGTGGCGCCGCAGCGCCTCCTCCCGTACCTCTATCGCGATTTCGTACTCCCGCGCCCCGAGCAAGTCCACCAAGGTCACGGCCGGCAACGCCAGGAGTTCCTGTTCGAGCAGCTCGGCCCCGTTACGCAGGGCGCGCTCGCCGAGTTCGGAAGACACCGCGAGCGTAAGGACATCCTGGACGGTCTCGGCGACCACGATGTCCGCTTCCTCCGCGTCGAGGGGCGGGAAGTCGGCGATGCGGTCCACGGCCGTCTCGATGTCGTTACGCACCTTGATTTCGTCGACGCGGTCCTTGAGCTCGATGCGCACGACGCCGAGGTTTTCGGACGCCGTCGAGAACACCCGGTCCACGCCGTCGATGCCGAGCGTCGCCTGCTCCACGCGCCGCGTGATGCCCTCCTCCACCTCCGAAGGCGTGGCGCCCGGATACGGCACGGTAATGGTCACGATCCCCGGGTCGAGCGTGGGGAATATCTGCGCGGTCAGGCCGAGCGCGGACAGGAGGCCACCGAGCAGCAGCACGGCCATCACGAGGTTCCCGGAGACCGGGTTGTACGCGAAGGCCCCGACCAGCCCGTGGCGCTCGTCGGCCGGCGCCGCGATGCGCAAGGCGCCCTGGTCGCTCATGGCCCGTCGGCCGCAAGGCTCCCCGGCGCCGGCGCGCGCGACATCCTGACGGCGAGGCCCTCGCGGCCTCCCGGCGCGGCACCCACCACGACGCCGTCTCCCGTGTCGAATGCCCGCACCTGGAGGGCGCCTGGCGTGCGGCCGAGAATGGAGATGTCCTGCCGCGACAGCCGTCCGTCCACCACCCGCCAGACATGACCGCCGGCCTGCTCCGCCGCTTCGGGCAGGAGGAACGTGTCTGCGACGAGCGGCCCGTGCACGGTGACGTCCACGAAGGTGCCCGGCGCGGCCTCCACACCGCCCGGAAGATGGAGATAGAGCTTTGCGAAGCGGGTGCGCTCGTCGAGTTGGGCGGATACGCGCTCGACGGTCGCTTCGAGCCCGCCGGCCGATCCATGCACGGTCGCCTTCCGGCCCACGACCGGCGCCAGGCGCTCGAGGTCGTCCTGCGCGACAGGCACCACCGCCTCGAGAGCGTCGAACGCAAAGGCCTGCCCGAACGGCTGGTTGCGCGCCAGCATCTGGCCAACCTCCGCGGTCGTCTCCGTCACCTTGCCGGCGAATGGCAGGGAGAAGCGCGTACGTTCGAAGTCGAGCTCGACGATCGCGGCCCGTGCCCGTGCCGCTTCCAGCCGCGCCCGCGCCTGCCCTATCTGCGGGACACGCGCGACCAGCGCCGGCACGCGCTGTCCCGGATGCAGGATCGCGTAGTTGGACCGTGCGGCCCCGCTCTCCGCGACCCGCAGCCGCAGGTCGGCCTCCGCGGATGCCACCTCCGCCCGCGCCTGGTCGAGCGCCAACTCGAAGTCGCGCGGCTCGATGGTCAAGAGGATCTCGTCGGCCCCGAACTCGCCGCCCACACGCAGTGCTTCCGAAACCTCCACGACACGTCCGCCGACCTGGGGCGTCAGGGAGACGTAACTGCGCACGTCGATCGTGCCCGTGGCCTCGACCTCCACGACCGACGCCACGGGCTGCGGGACGATGACGCTGACGAGCGGTACGAGGGTCGCCGGCGCAGCTGCGCGACTGCCCGGAGCCACCACATCCCCGGGCGCGCGGGAATAGACCACCGCCATGGCGACCAGTGCGGCCACGACCGCGATCTGGACCGGACCCACCCACCGGCGCCTCCCGGAAGTCGGCGCATCCGGCTGAACGGCTGACTCGTCGGCGGGTTCGGCCGGCGCGCTTCGACCGAACAGGCGAGGCCGCTTCATGACCTGCATGGTGCGCTCACAGCCAGACTGTAACCAACGATTCTACGCAAAACGGGCGAGAATTCTCCGCGGCGCGAAAAGCACCAAAACGCAAACTGCCACGGTGCGTCCCCAACCGGCGGCGTTATCATGGCCGCATGTTCCGGATCGCCAACACCTGGCCGCGCTACCGTGGGCGTACCCAGCGCATCCTGGCGGTCTACCGGGTGTTCCTCGAGGACCCCAGGGAAGGCCTGCATCCCCAGCAGGTCGCGCGGCGCACGGGCATGTCGATGCTGGCGGCGGTGGCACTGCTCGACGGTGTTCCGGACCTCTTCGTGAAACTGCCGAAGCGGGACGGACTCACACGCTACCGCCTGAACAGCCGCACGACCGCGGCAGCGCCGGAAGACATCGAGGCGTTCGTCCGGCGCGCGGCCCGACGCGAGGGCTGGGTGTTCTACGCGAGCGCCGCGATGGTTCTGCTGGCCGTCCTGATCGTCGTCCTGCTGATGGGTTGGCCGTGATACATTCCCGCCGTGCCTGAGTCCCTCTCCCCCGACCTCGCGAAGCTCCGTGACGACACGGATACGTTCGCCCGCGACGTGCTCGCGCCGCTGGCCAACAGTGTCTCCGGCAACCGCGCGCGCATCGTGTCGGCCTCGAAGGACGCCGGCCTGTTCGCCATGACCCAACCCCGCGCCTTCGGAGGATCGCAGGCCGGCACACTCGCACTGACCGTGGCGCGCGACACCCTCGCGAGCCACAACCTGTCGCACCTGCCCGTGTTCGGTCCGGGGCCGGGGGTCCTGGCGGGCGCCGACGAGACCCTGACGCGGCGCTACCTGGCGCCTCTCATGGCCGGCGAGCTGCGCGGCTCCTTCGGCTTCACCGAGCCCGACGATGCGGACCGGGCGACGTGGGGCCGCCGGCACGGCGACACGCTGACGGTGAACGGTCAGAAGTCGTATGTCACCGGCGGCGCGGACGCGGACTTCATCAACGCGCTCGTGGAGGTCGAGGACGTCGGACCCGCCATGGTGGTCATCGACACCGACCGTCCCGGGGTACGCATCCGCGAACGCTTCGGTTCGCTCGACGGCACGCACCACGCCTATTTCGAGTTCCACGATGTCGACGTGCCCGTAGCGAACGTCATCGGCAAGCCGGGCGACGGCCGGCCCCGTGCCTTGCGCCAGATCGGCGATACCCGCGTCGCCTTCGCGGCAGAGTCGGTCGGCCTGATGCGCTGGGTACTCGACTTCGTCACCGCCCACCTCGAAGCACCGCATCGCAGCGGCGCCCCGCTCGGCGCGCGCGAAGGCGTCCGGCTGCGCTATGCCGACCTGCGCATCAGGGCCTACGCAGCGCGGTCCATGGTCTACCGGACGGCGCGCCTCGCCGACGCCGGCGAGAACATCGTCAACGAGGGCATCGCCTGCAAGGTGTTCGCCACCGAAGCCGTCGGCGAGGTCGTCGACACGGCAATTCAGCTCGTCGGCGGCAAGGCCCTGACGATCGGCCATCCCCTGGAGAGCCTGTATCGCCGGGTACGGGCGCTCCGACTGGCGGAGGGTGCGAGCGACATCCTGCGCCTGAATCTCGCCCGCGGGCGGCTGGACCTCAAGAAAGGCCGTATCTGACGCGCGACACGCGTTGCGGGAGTCCCCGACGAAACGCCATGACGAAATGCCATGCAAATGCCATGCAGATGCACGGCGCGTTCCATGGGCCGGGATGGGGACTCGTCGGCGCAGTCAGTCCCCGACCCCATGATCCGACTTGAACCCGTGCCGCTCGCGGTTCTCCTCCTTGCGCGCCGCGGTCTTGCGCAGCAGTAACAACACGGCACCCGTACCACCGAGGTACGCCGGAGCGCTGGAGCAGGCGATGACATCCGGCACCTGCCGCATCCAATGGGCGACATAACTCTTCATTCTTGCCGGCGTCGGGCTCCGCTCGCCCCGACCATGGGCGATCACCACGCAGCGCCAGCCACGCCCGCGGCACACGCCCAGGAACCGGTAGACATCCTCTCGCGCCTGTTCCACCGTCCTGCGGTGCAGGTCCAGTTGACCCTCGATCGCATAGCCCCCCGTCTTGAGCTTGTGGAAGACGGCCGGCTGCACACCGTCCTTCTTCCACTCGAACCGTTCGTGCGGGTCCATCTGCGTCACCTCGCCGAGATGCAGGTCGTTCGGGTCCGGCTCGAGGTCCGCGGCTACCGCCGCGTCGCGCCGACGCTGTTGGCCCGGCGTGGGCGCCGCACGGTGTTCGTTCGGCAGGCGCCCGGCATCGAGCGGCTCCACGCCTGCCATGGCCTCGCGAAAGCTGTCGTCCCGGATCGAGGGCGGGCAGGGGCCGGTCGGGGACGGGACCGAGGGGCCGCGGTTCCCGGGACCGTTCATGGCTCGATGGACGGAAATCGGGCCGAGCGCGTGCCCGGAATGGGGCGGTTGTCGGCATCGTGATACGTGAAGACGACCGACAGCTTTACCCGGTCCGCGTCGTTGCGTCCCGCCGCGTGAAACAGTCGGCAGTGGAAGAACACCACGTCGCCTTTCTCCAGCGTCAGCGGCACCGCGGCCGCGATGAGGCCCGTGTTTTCCGGCGCCTCCGGACGCAGGAAGAGATCGCGGTCCAGGCGTCCCCGCCCGACGTGCAGCAGATGGCTCCCCGGGATCACCCACAGGGCCCCGTTGGCGGCCGTCTCGCAGCCGAGCGCGAGCCACACCGAAACCAGCTCCGGACGTTCGAAGGACCAGTAACGGATGTCGTGGTGCCACAGCGTAGCGCTGCCAAAGCCGGGATGCTTGGTCATCACGCAGTTGTGATGGCACTGCGAGAGACGCACCCGGTGTGCGCCGGTCAATCGCTCGAGCGTCCCGACGACCCGCGCGTCCGTGGCCCAGCGGCGGAAGTCCGAGCCCCGTGCGTAGGCATTCAGCAGGCGCCTGGGCGTGTCGCCGCCACTGGCGCCGCGACCGGCCGGAGCGCCCGGATAGCCGACATCGGCCTCGAACTCGGCCGGACCCACCAGCGGATCGAGGGCTTCCGTCGCGAGCGCGGCCATGCGATCGCACACGTCATGAGACGCGAGACCGCGCACCACGAGGTAGCCGTCACGGCCAAACGCGCTGGCCGCTGCGTCCGGGAGCAGGATGTCCGAGCCGACCGCCTCGCGCGCCGGCAATGAGTCGGGCATTGCCGCGGACCATCAGTTAATATGGGTGCACTCTACGTTACTTTTCGTATCGCTTCGAGGCCCCGGACCGTCTCTCCATGCACCGCACCTTGAAGGTTGCCCTCCCCGTCATCTTCCTCGCGGCCGCCATCGGCGCGTCGTTCGTGATGATCCAGTCGCGGCCGGAGGCGATGCACAAGCCGGTTCCGCTGCCCTCCCTGCTGGTATCGGTGAGCGTTGCGGAGCGCCTGCCGGTGGAATTCAAGGTGACGTCCCGCGGCACCGTCTCGCCGCGCACGGAAACCACCCTGGTGTCGGAAGTCTCCGGACAGATCGTAGCGGTCTCTCCGGCGTTCGTGAGCGGCGGCTTTTTCAAGAAGGGCGACGTGCTCATCCGCATGGATCCACGCATCTACGAAGCGAACCTCAAACGCGCCCGCGCCGAAGTCGCCAAGGCGCGCACGGGGGTGGCCACGGAGCACGCGCTCGCCGGCTATGCCCTGGAGGACTGGAACCGCCTGCAGAGCCTGAACGCGGCCCGCGGCCCCGCGTCCGAGCTGACGTTGCGCAAGCCGCAGTTGCAGCAAGCCCTTGCCGAGCTCGAGTCCAGGAACGCCGAATTCGACAAGGCCCGTGAAGACCTGCGGCGCACCGTCATCCGCGCCCCCTACGATGGCATGGTGCGCGAGAAACTCGCCGACGTAGGCCAGTTCGTGAACGTCGGTGCGCAGCTCGCCCGCGCGTTCGCCGTGGACCGCGCCGAAGTGCGTCTGCCCCTGACACAGCAGGACCTGCGCTACCTGGACCTGCCGAGCCTCGAGGCCGGCGGCACGCTGCCTGTCAGCCTGTACGCGGAGCTGGGAGACGACGCCTTCTCCCGCGACGCGCGGATCGTTCGTTCGGAAGGCGTGTTCGACGCCGCCTCCCGTGTGCTCTACGTCGTCGCGCAGATCGAGGATCCCTACAACCTGCAGCGCGCGCCAGACCAGCCACGGCCGCCCCTGCGCATCGGTACCTTCGTCTCCGCGCAGATCGCCGGCAAGTCCGGCGGGCATCTCTTCGCGGTGCCGCGCCACGCCCTCACCCGCGGCAACACGCTGTGGGTCATGGACGACGCCTTGAGCATCCATCCCCGGGTGGTCGAAATCGTTCGCAACGACGACGAATTCGCCTACATCGCGACCGGGCTCAACGACGGCGACCGCTACGTGACGACGCCCATCGACCAGCCCCTGCCCGGCATGAAGGTCAGACTCGATGGCTGAGAGCCGCCCGACGTCGGGGGCGTGGGACGCGGACGGAGGCGGCATCATCGGCTGGTTCGCGAGGAACCATGTCGCCGCCAACCTGCTGATGTTCCTCATCATCGGCGGCGGCATCTGGGGCCTCCTGGTGGTCAAGAAGGAGAGCTTCCCGGAGTTCAACCTCGGCCAGATCACGGTGCGTGTCCCCTATCTCGGAGCGGCGCCGCAGGAGGTCGAGGAAGGCGTCGTCATCAAGATCGAGGAGGCCATCAAGTCGATCCAGGGGATTCGCCGCATCGACTCCCTCGCCTTCGAGGGCATGGGCCAGGTCGTCATCGAGGTGGAGGAAGACTACGACGCCGCCGACGTCATCGATGAGGTGAAGCTCGCCGTCGACGGCATCTCGACCTTCCCCGCCGAGACGGAGCGGCCGGTCATTTCCAAGTTCACGCATCGACGCGGCGTCCTGAACCTGCAGGTCCACGGCGGTCTCGACGAAACGTCCATGAAGCAGTTGACCGACCGGATTCGCGACGAGCTCACGTCGCTGCCAGAGGTGTCCTATGCGGAAACGATGGGCTCGCGTCCGTTCGAGATCTCGATCGACATCACCGAGCAGACGCTGCAGCAGTACGGACTGACGCTCGAGCAGGTGGCGCGCGTCATTCGCGACTGGTCCATCGACCTGCCCGGCGGCTCGATCCGATCCGAGGCGGGCGACATCCGCCTGCGCACCAAGGGCCAGGCCTATACCGGGGCCGAGTTCGAAGAGATCGTCCTGCTCACGCGCCCGGACGGCACCCGTGTCACCCTCGGCGATGTCGCCACGATCCGCGACGGCTTCGCAGAGGTCGAGAGCTTCGCCTACTTCAACGGGGAACCGAGCTTCGGCATCAACATCATGTCGAGCAAGGAAGAGAGCGAGATAGAGATCAGCGAGGCCGTGCACCGCTACGTCGAACGGCGCAGCGTGACCCTGCCCGACGGGGTCAACCTCACGGCCTGGGCCGACGGCACCTTCTATCTCAAGGGCCGCCTCAACATGATGCTCGAGAACATGGCCATCGGGGCGGTGCTCGTGTTCGTCATCCTCGGCGTTTTCCTGCACATGAAGATCGCGAGCTGGGTGATCGTCGGCCTGCCCGTCGCGTTCCTCGGCGCCTTCATGATGCTGCCGCTTCCGTTCGTGGGCGTCTCGATCAACATCATGAGCCTGTTCGCGTTCATCCTCGTCCTCGGCATCGTGGTAGACGACGCCATCATCATCGCGGAGAGCGCCTATACGTACACCGAAGAGCGCGGCTACACCCGGGACAACATCGTCGCCGGCGCCCGGCGCGTCGCGGTCCCCGCCACGTTCGGCGTGCTCACCACCATCATGGCGTTCGCCCCGATGCTGCTCGTCACCGGACCCATGTCGACGGTCAACGGCGCGATCGGCTGGGTGGTGGTGTTCTGCCTGCTCTTCTCCCTCGTCGAGTCGAAGCTGATCCTGCCCTCCCACCTGGCGGTCATGAAATCGTCCCACGGGCGCAAGGTGGGCATGGCGGACCGCGTGGACCGGGGCCTCAAGCGCTTCATCGACCGGGTGTACGCGCCGCTGCTCGAGCGGGCCATCGAGTATCGCTACGCCACCCTCGCCTTCTTCGTGGGCCTGTTGATCCTGGCTGGCGGTCTCGTCGCGAGCGGTCTGGTGCGCTTCGTCTTCTTTCCCGAGATCGACGCCGACTTCGTCATGGCGGAAATCGAACTCCAGGATGGCGCCCCGGAATCCCTGATCCGCGACATCGTCGAGCAGATGGACGCGGAACTCCGGGAGGTCAACGCGGAGATCAAGGCCGAATCGGGCACGGACATGGATGTCGCGGAGTCCCTGTTCGCCTACATCTGGGAAGGCACGCGGGCGCGCATGCAGGTGGAACTCAACAAGAGCGAGGATCGTCCCGTCACGCCCAAGGACGTGGAGCAGCGCTGGCGGGAGAAGGTGGGAGATATCGCCGGCACCAAGGAGCTACGCTTCTACTCGGGCATGCACATGGGCGGCGGCAGACCGATACAGATCGCGCTGAAGGGCACCGACCACCGGATGGTCGAGCAGGCGGCCGAGGAACTCACCGCGCACCTGCGGACGTACGACGGGCTCTACGAGATCAAGAGCAGCGCGAACGACGGTCCGGAAGAACTGAAGCTGCGCATTCGGCCCGAGGCCGACGGCCTCGGCGTGACGCTGGCGGACCTTGCTCGCCAGGTACGAGAAGCCTTCTACGGGGCCGAGGCGCAACGCATCCAGCGCGGCAACGAGGAAGTGCGGGTGATGGTCCGCTACCCCCGCTCCGAGCGGAAGTCCGTCGGCAACCTCGAGAACATGTGGATCCGCATGCCCGACGGACGCGAGGTGCCGTTCGACTCCGTCGCCGACTACGAGATCGTACAGGGCTACAACGCCATCAAGCGCATGGACGGCCAGACGGCCGTCTCTGTGGAGTCGAACGCCGACCTGAACGTCGCCGAGCCCCTGCGCATCATCGCCCAGGTGACCGAAGAGTTCCTGCCCGGCCTCCTGAGCCGCTACCCCGGCGTCACCTACGAACTATCCGGCAGTTCCAGGGAAGAGCGTGTGTCGCTCGAACTGATGGGCTACGCCTACCTCGCAGCGCTCTTCGGCATCTACGCGCTGATGGCCATCCCGCTGCGCTCCTACGTGCAACCGCTCATCGTGATGAGCGCCATTCCCTTCGGCATCATCGGCGCGGTGGTCGGCCACATGCTGCTCGGCCTGACACTGAACGCCATCTCGCTCATCGGCGTCATCGCGCTGTCCGGCGTGGTGGTGAACGACAGCCTCATCATGGTCCACTTCGTCAACCGCGCCGTGAAGCTCGGGGTATCTCCGGCCAATGCCGCGTTCGAGTCCGGCAAGGGGCGGTTCCGGGCGATCCTGCTGACATCGCTGACGACGTTCTTCGGGCTGGTGCCGATCGTGTTCGAGACCTCGATGCAGGCGCAGATGGTCATTCCCATGGCCGTGTCGCTCGCCTTCGGCATCGTCTTCGCGACGGTCATCACGCTGATCCTGGTGCCGTGTCTCTACAACATCGTCGACGACTTCCGGCGCGCAATACACTTGGCGCCCCGGGCGGTCGAGGCTTGATGCCGGCTCTGTCCCGGGCGACCCTCCGCAACGCACCAATCCCTGACCAGAGTCCGGCCGGCAGGGCCACGACCAAGCGGCGCATGCGTCGAGGCCTGCCGCGAACAGCGGCGGCGACGGTCCTTGCCGCGTTGCTGCTGGCGACGGTGCCGCCCACGCGCGCCGAGACGGGAACGACCGAACCACCCTTCGACGTCGTCATTCGCTCCGGGCTGATCCACGACGGCAATGGCGGGGCACCCTACGTGGCGGACCTCGCAATCCGTGGCGACCGGATCGCCGCGATCGGACGGATCGACGCGGACCGGGCACGCCGCACCATCGACGCCACCGGTCTCGCCGTCGCGCCCGGCTTCGTGAACATGCTCAGCTGGGGCGCGGAACCGCTGCTTGCCGACGGACGCGCACAGAGCGACATCCGCCAGGGCGTCACCCTGGAGGTGTTCGGCGAGGGCACCTCGATGGGGCCGTTGAGCGACGCGATGAAGCAGAACCGCGCGGCGGGCCAGGACGATCCGAGCGCCGGCATCCCCTGGACGACACTCGGGGAATACCTGGACTTCCTCGCACGTCGCGGCATCTCACCGAACGTCGCCTCGTTCGTCGGCGCCACCACGATACGCGTCCACGAACTCGGCACCGCCGACCGCGCTCCGACGGAATCCGAGCTGGCCAACATGCGCCGTCTGGTCTCCGAAGCCATGCAGGAAGGCGCGCTCGGCGTCAGTTCGGCACTCATCTACGCGCCTGGCCTGTTCGCGCGGACCGACGAGCTCGCCGCGCTCGCCCGGGTGGCGGCCGACTACGACGGCATGTACATCTCGCACCTGCGCAGCGAAGGCAATCGGCTGCTGGAGTCCATCGACGAGCTGTTGACGATCGCCGAGGCCAGCGGCGCGCGTGCCGAGATCTACCACCTGAAAGCCGCTGGCGCGAACAACTGGCGGAAGTTCGAGGAAGCCGTCGCGCGCATCGAAGCAGCGCGCACGCGCGGACTGCGCGTCACGGCGAACATGTACACCTATCCGGCCGCTCTGACGGGGCTTTACGCAGCCCTGCCGCCGTGGGTCCGCACCGGCGGTTACTACGCGGCGGTCGACCGTCTGCGCGATCCGGACACTCGTGCCCGTGCAACGCGCGACATGGCGACGCCGACGGACGCCTGGGAGAACCTGTTGCTCGCCGCCGGGCCCGAGGGCGTGCTGCTCGTAGGCTTCAGCGACCCCCGGCTGCGCCCGTACCTGGGCAAGACGCTGACCGAGATCGCGGCACTCCGCGACCAGGAGCCGTTCGACGCGGCCATAGACCTGATCCTGCAGGACGGTCGCGCGGTCAAGGCGATCTACTTCCTGATGTCCGAGCAGAACGTCACCCGCGGCGTGGCACTGCCATGGGTCAGCTTCGGCTCCGATGCGAGACCGATGGCCGGGGAGGGACCCTTCGAGGGCGTCAGTACCCACCCGCGGGCCTACGGGAACTTCGCTCGCGTACTCGGCAAGTACGTGCGCGAGGAGGGGGTAATGTCCCTGCCCGCCGCCATCCGCAAGCTCACCAGGTTGCCGGCGACCAATCTCCGACTGCGTGACCGAGGCGAACTGAAGATCGGCTACCACGCGGACCTGGTGGTCTTCGATCCTACCCGCATTGCGGATCGCGCCACCTTCGCCGACCCGTTTCGCTATGCCGCCGGCATGGTACATGTGCTCGTCAACGGCGAACCCGTGCTGCTCCATGGAGAACACACGGGCGCGCTGCCGGGGCGCGTGGTGCGCGGACCGGGCTGGACCGGTTGGTCGCAGAACTGACGGCAGAACGCCACTTCCCTTCCGTCGGGCGGAACGCGACCCTCTGGTAACCTCTCCGCATTCGGGCGGCAGACGGACAGGAACATGCGCGCGGCATTGATGGAGAGGGGACAGATCCGGGTCGAAGACGTACCGGAGCCGACCCCGGCCGCGGGCGAGGTGGTCGTGAAGTCCGTCGCGTGCGGCATCTGCGGATCGGACCTGCACGCTGCCAGACATACGGACGAGTTCGTGGCCACGAGCATCGAGGCGGGCGGAGCGTTCAAGCTCACGACGTTCGACCCCGTCATCCTCGGCCACGAATTCTGCGCCGAGGTCATGCAGAGCCGCGGTGATCTCCGGGCCGGCGATCTGGTCTGCTCCGTGCCCGCCCTCGCGCGGGCCACCACCGTCCCCGTCGGATACTCGACCGATGCGCCGGGCGGATTCAGCGAATACATGCTGCTGTCCGAGCGGCTGCTCATGCCGGTACCCACCGGAACGTCGAAGGAGCGTGCGGCACTCACCGAGCCCATGGCCGTGGGTTTCCACGCCGTCAACATGGCCCGCCTGACCGGCGCGGAGGCGATCGTCGTTATCGGCGCCGGGCCCGTCGGATTGGCCGTCACGGCGAACCTGAAGGCCGGTGGGGCCGGACCGGTAGCGGTCTCCGAGCTGTCCCCGAGGCGACGCCAACTGGCCGTCGAGATGGGCGCCGACCTGGTGGTCGATCCGCGAGAAGAGAATCCCTACCGGCTCCCGGATATCGCCGCTCGGGATGACGTCGTCGTCTTCGAGTGCGTCGGCGTGCCCGGCATGATCGACGACATTTTCCTCAACGTGCCGCATCGGGCGCGGATCGTGGTGGTCGGCGTCTGTCTGCAGATGGACCGCTCACGGCCGCTGATCGCCGTGAACAAGGAACTCAATGTCCAATACGTGCTCGGCTACACCGTGCCGGAATTCCACGATACGCTGCACCGGATCGCGGACGGGACGCTCCCGGTCGAGCCCATCGTCACCCACACCGTCGGCCTGGACGGCGTCGCCGGGGCGTTCGAGGACCTGTCGCGGCCCGATGCGCACGGCAAGGTGATCGTCCGGCCCTGGGACTGATGCCCCTTCCCGGACGCTATTTCTCCTGGCGCGTAGTGACGGGCGGCCTGTCCATGGTCCATGCCCCGGCGACCGGCCGAGCTTCCACCGCCTCCCCGTTGATCGTCGCCTCGATCCTGTCGTCTCCGCGCCAGTAGCGGGCTTCGACGTAGCGGTGCTCCTCCCAGTGCAGTTCGACGTTGGTCCAGACGTAGAGCGGGTCCCGCGCGGACGGTTCGCGACGCTTGCGCAGGCAGCCGTCGAGCCACAGTTCGAGACCGCCGTCCGCCGTGACCACGAGCCGCGCGGACTTGTGGCCGACCGCGATCTCCATCGTTCTGTCGCTTTCCATGCCGATCGGGGAGAATGCCTGCTGCCTACCGCAAGCGGCGGATTCTGACATTCCTCCGGATCGATTCAAACGGGTGCTCCGCTCCCGCGAGGTGCTCACGCTCTCCTTCGGGGCGATGATCGGCTGGAGCTGGGTGCTCCTCACCGGCCACTGGGTCGACAACGCCGGCTCCCTCGGCACGTTGATCGCATTCGCGGCCGGCGGCGTCGCCATCGCGTTCATCGGGTTGACGTATGCCGAGCTCGTGGCGGCGATGCCGAAGGCCGGGGGAGAGCACGTCTACACGCACGCCGCACTGGGTCCGGGATGGTCCTTCGTGTGCACCTGGGCGCTCCTGATGGCGTACGCGGCGGTATGCCTGTTCGAGTCCGTCGCCCTGCCGACGGCCATCGAGTACCTGGCCCCCGCGATCCGGGTCGGAACGCTCTGGCACGTCATGGAGGCGCCCGTACACCTCGGCTTCGTGGCCATCGGCATCGGTGCAGCGATCTTCATGACCTGGATCAACGTGATCGGTATCCGCACCGCCGCATTCGTACAGAGCGCGATCACCGGGGCGATCCTGGTCGCGGGCGTCCTGCTCCTCGTGGGGGCCGCCGGCCATGGGGAGTGGGACAATGCAGAGCCCCTGATCGGGGTCCCCGCCACGGGCATCCTGACCGTGCTCATCATGGTTCCCGCCCTGATGGTGGGCTTTGACGTCCTGCCGCAGTCGGCCGAGGAAATCGATCTGCCTCCCAGCCGCATCGGCTGGCTCCTGATCGCATCGCTGCTCATGGCGGTGCTGTGGTACGGCGCCATCTCCTTCGGCGTGGCCGTGGGTCTCGGACCCGACGCGCGTGCCGCATCGACCGTGGCGAGTGCCGACGCCGCGGCCGCCCTCTGGGGCGGCTCGTGGGCCGGCGCCGCACTGATCGCCGGGGGTGTCGGCGGCATCCTCACCAGTTGGAACGCGTTCATCATCTGCGGCAGCCGGGTGATGTTCGCACTCGCCGAGTCCGGGGTGCTGCCGCGCGCGTTCGCCCGCCTGCATCCGAAGTACCGCACGCCCTGGGTCGGAATCCTGGTCATCGGAGCCCTGTCCTGCATCTCGCCGCTGTTCGGCCGGGTCATCCTCGTCTGGCTGGTCAACGCCGGCGCCATGGCAGTCGTGGTGGCCTACCTCTTCGTGCCGATCGCCTTCCTGGTCCTGCGCAGGACACAACCCGATCTGCCACGCCCGTTTCGCGTGCGCTGGCCGCGCACCGTGGGCGGCACCGCCATCGTGCTTGGCGCCGGACTGCTGTCGCTGTACCTGCCCTTCAGCCCGTCGTCGCTCGTCTGGCCGTACGAGTGGGGGATGGTGATCGGATGGGCGGCCATCGGCGGCGGCGTCTGGATGTTCGCGCGTATCAGAACAGATCGAACTGCTCCGTCTTTGGCCGAAAAAGATCCGTCCTGAGCGGCGGCATGCCTCGCTCGGCGAGCCCGTGCCTGCGCACGGCAACCTCGTGGCGCTTCGCGAGCAAGTCCGCGAACACGCCTTCCCCTCGCATGCGCTTGCCCCACTCGGCGCGATACTCCCGTCCGCCGCGGGTGTCGCGCACGCGGCTCATCACATGCTCCGCCTTGAGGGGGTAATGCTCCTGCAGCCACTCCTTGAAGAGGTCCTTGACCTCGTACGGCAGGCGCAGCATCACGTATCGCACCGCGCTTGCCCCCGCCTCGGCGGCCGCCCCGACGATGCTCTCGAGTTCGTGGTCGTTCACGTACGGGATCATCGGCGCTGCCATGACGCCGACGGGGATCCCTGCCTCGTGCAGCGTCCGGACAGCGCGCAAACGCGCGCCGGGCGACGCCGTACGCGGCTCGAGTTTCGTCTTCAGCGCGTTGTCGAGCGTCGTCACGCTGACCATCACCGACGCAAGGCCCTGTTCCGCGAGCGCCGACAACAGATCGAGATCGCGCACCACCGCACCCCCCTTCGTGACGATGCTGACCGGGTGCCGGTACTCGAGCAGCGTCTCGAGGATCCGTCGCGTAACGCGCAGATGCCGCTCGCCCGGCTGGTAGGGATCCGTGTTCGTGCCCATCGCGATGGTGGAACACACGTATCCCGGACGGTCGAGCGCTTCCCGAAGCCGCTCCACGACATCGGTCTTGTAGAAGATGCGGGTTTCGAAGTCGAGCCCCGGCGACAGGTCGAGATAGGCGTGCGTCGGGCGGGCGTAACAGTAGACGCAACCGTGTTCACAACCTTTGTAGGGGTTGATCGACTGACTGAAGGGGATGTCCGGGGAGGTGTTGGTCGCGATCAGGTTCTTCGTCTTGTCCGGGAAGAACTGCGTCTCGGGAGAGGACGCCTCGAACTCACCGAAGTCCCCTGGTCCCGATCCCGGGCCGCCCGCCATCGCCCAGCCATCGTCCACCGGCTCGCTGTGATGGTGCTCGAAACGGCCCGCCGGATTCGAGACGGCGCCGCGTCCCTTGTGGACTTCCCTGCGGTTCATGTGCACTCCCAACAGATGGACGGAGCATTATAACTGTGTATATATACAGTTCAACCCGACGTCCGCTGCTGCCGACCGGCGGAGCCTCCTTGCAGCCCGGGGAGCCATCGTGGAACATCAAGTCATGGTTCCGGCGCAGCATGGCGCCCTCAACACACGAGGGCAGGGAGGACACGCCCATGACCCTGACGCTCTGGGGCGGCGCCACCGGCCGCACGATTCGCGCTCACTGGGCACTGCATGAACTCGGCGTCGAGTACGAGGCGAAGCTCATCGGGCCACGCACGGGCGAGACCCAGACCGACGCGTTTCGGTCGCTGAGCATCAAGGAGAAGGTACCGGTGCTGGTGGACGGCGACCTCGTCCTCACGGAAAGCGCCGCGATCGTGACTTACCTCGGCGACAAGTACGGCCGGCTGACGCCACCCGTTGGAAGCGTCGAGCGCGCCCGCTACAACGAGTGGACCTCGTTCATCCTCATGGAACTCGATGCCCACACCCTCTACGTGATGCGCAAGCACGGCGATCTCGCCGGAATGTACGGTGAGGCGCCGGCCGCGATGCAGGCGGCGCGCGACGGATTCAACAAGCAGATCAAGTGGGCCGAGGAACGCCTGGGCGACGCGCCTTTCGCCGTCGGAGACACCTTCTCCGGTGTCGATATCCTGTTGACGTCCTGCCTGGACTGGGCACGCGGCTACGGTTTCGAACTGGCGCCGGCCCTCGACGCCTACCGGCGCGGCCACCACGAGCGGCCGGCGTTCCGCAGCGCCGCAAAGCTCAACTCGTCCATCAGCGCCGGAGCCTGAGCCGCCCCTGCCGCGCCGTCATCCGGCCGGCCTCTCGCCGGCGAGAAACCAGTCCATGATCCGCGGGTTCTCGTCGCGCGGATAGGTGTGGGAGAGATCCTCGATCTCCCGGTAAACGACCTCGGCCCCCGCCGCCGTCAACGCCGCGTTGGCGGTGCGCGCAATCTCCACCGGGAACATCCAGTCGAGGACGCCGTGCATCAGGTAGACGCTCAGGCCCTTCAGGCGCTCGGCCGAGCTGCCGTCCAGGAGCATCGGATGAAAGCTCGCGGAGCTCGGCGCCAGGTGCGTGAACGGCGACTCGACGCGCAACCCGCTGACATACGCGAACGTACCGCCGTCGCTCATGCCGGTCAGCAGCATGCGGTCGCGATCCACGTTCCAGCGTTCGGCGACCCGGTCCACGATCGAGTCGAGGTTCGGGCTGTCGATGTCGGGGCCCATCAGCGCCCAGGTCCGGTCCCGCGCGGTCGGACTGACCAGGATGACCCCTCGGCTGCGCGCCTCGCGCACCCAGGTCCAGAGGAAGTCCGCGCCGTGGCCGCTGCCGCCGTGCAGGGCCATCACCAGCGGCCACGGTTCCGTGCCGTCGTAGTACTCCGGCACGTACATCGAGAAGCCGCCGCGTTCGCCCCTGCCGTTCGATGCGTGCAGCACGCCCACGTTGTCCCTGTGGGCGTCCGCCTGCGCGAGCTTCGCCAGCAACGCCTCGTCGTCCCGCAGACCCGGCTCCACGAAGAACCGGCTGACGGGCGGCAGCGCGCCCGCGACGACGTACAGGGACGCGGAGGCGCGGGTCGCCGAGCGCAATGCCCGGTAGCCCTGCATGGCCGCGTCCGGGCTTCGCCCCGCGGCGGCGAGGCCCTCGAAGGCCTCGCAGACGTGCTCCGCCGTAATCTCCACCTGCTTGCGGAAGTCCTGCAGGTGCGCTGGCCAGTCGATCTCACGGAAACCGGGTAGCGCGTCGCGGATGGGCTGGTCCGTCCCGGCCACCGAGGCGGCGAGCATCGCCAGATTCGGTGGATGCAGGCGTCGACTCACCTGCGCCAGGGTCTCCATACCGTGCAGGATCGGCGGCAGCAACGCGGTGATCGCGTCCAGCAGCCGTTCCGTGTCCGCCCCTTGTCCGTCGCTCATGGTGTCCTCCCGAACCCGGACTATAATCCTCGCACGAGGCGCGTCGCTCGTGGCGTTGCGCCACGCCCCAGGAGAAGTTCCACCAGAGCGGACCGACAGGGGCGACAGGGATTGCAGCGGAGGGCACGCACGCATGAGCGAAGCAAGACAATACGACCGCACCGACGAGAACATCGGCAACGTGCTCAACATGGAGCACATCAACCTGACGGTGCCGGACCAGCAGGTTGCCGCGCTCTTCTACGTGACGGGCCTCGGTTTTACCCGCGACCCGTACATCGACTTCGGCACCTTCAACATGTGGGTGAACACCGGCGAGCAGCAGTTTCACCTGCCGAAGAGCACCGCCCAGCGATGGCGCGGGCACATCGGCGTCGTGGTGCCGAGCCTGGACGACCTCAAGCGCCGCCTGCAGTTCGTCGCGAAGCCGCTCGCAGACACCGAGTTCGCCTGGCAGGAGCGCGCCGACCACATCGCGGTGACCTGTCCCTGGGGCAACGACATCCGCGTGTACGGTCCGGACCGTTTCCCCGGACGCTACCTCGGGATTCCCTACGCCGAGACCCCCATCCCTTCAGGTACCGCCGCCGGCATCGCCCGGTTCTACGAGCGCGTCTTCGCGACACCCGCCAGGGTCCTCGACGACAACGCCGGCCGCCGCGCGGAGGTCTCCATGGGCTTCGGCCAGCGGCTCGTGTACAAGGAAACCGAGGACGACATCCCGGCCTACGACGGACACCACCTCGCCATCTACGTGGCCGACTTCGGCGCGCCGCATGCTTTCCTGGCGGAGCACGGCCTGGTGACCGAGGAGTCCGACCAGCACCAGTACCGCTTCCAGGCGCTGGTGGATCCCGAAACGGGCGAGACGATCACCGAACTCGAACACGAAGTCCGCAGCCTCTGGCACCCCATGTTCAAGCGCAACCTCGTCAACCGGAACCCGGCGCAGACCTTCTTCAACTATCGGGAGGGACGCGACGCGTTCTATCCGGGGTGAGCGAGCCTTACTACCTGCCGCTCGCCGACGAAATCCCGGTATTCGAGGCGGCCTACCATAGCCGCCTGCCGGTGCTCCTGAAGGGGCCGACCGGCTGCGGCAAGACCCGCTTCATCGAACACATGACGTGGCGGCTGTTCGAAGCGGTCGAGGCGCCGCGCCGGGAGGTGCCAAACCCCCTCGTCACGGTGTCCTGCCACGAGGACCTGACGGCGACCGACCTGGTCGGGCGTTTCCTGCTGCGGGGAGACGAAACGGTCTGGCAGGACGGCCCGCTGACGCAGGCCGTCCGTACCGGTGTGATCTGCTACCTCGACGAGATCGTCGAAGCACGCAAGGACACCACCGTGCTGATCCACTCCCTGACCGATCATCGCCGCGTCCTCCCCATCGACAAGACCGGCGAGCTGCTGAACGCGCATCCGGGCTTCCTGCTGGTGATCTCCTACAACCCGGGCTACCAGAGCATCCTGAAGGATCTCAAGACGAGCACGCGCCAACGCTTCGTCAGCCTCGAGTTCGACTACCCCACAAGCGAACTGGAAGCCCGCATCATCGCCCACGAATCCGGTGTGGACGAGGACGACGCGGAGCGACTCGCCGTGATCGGCGTGAAGGTCCGGCACCTGCGCGAGCACGGCTTCGAGGAAGGTGTGAGCACCCGATTGCTCATCTATGCGGGGCAGCTCATCGAGCGCGGCATCGCCCCGCGCCGCGCCTGCGACATCGCCATCGTGCAGACCGTCTCGGACGACGCCAACGTCCAGCAGGCGGTCGCCGACATCGTCGACGTCATCCTGCCGTAGCCCGAACGTTCCGCCCAGGCGTCCGATCGGCCGCGTAGCGCCGTGCTCGTCAGGACGTCCTCGTCAGAATGCGTCAGGGAACAAACGGAACACAAAATATAAAGTTGTTCTGTTTTCCCTATTGCATCGGAACTGATTCGCGTATCTTATTCCACCAAGACAACCAACGCGTCAGCAACTCGGGGTCGGAGCCTCCACGGTGAGGAGGCGACCCGCTGGCAGCGGGGATGACATGACTGACGGCGCTCCACAAGGCATCCCGGGCGACAGTTTCAACTGGCCGATGCTGAAGATCGCCTACCCGACCGATCCGCAGAGCATTGCGGCCCTCCTGCCTCCCGGCATCGTGCCGGCAAGCGACGCCGAGGTCCGCCTCACGATGTATCACTTCCCCGTCGGCGCCGAGCCGGAGCTGGGCCTGGTCACCAACGTGACCGCCGCCTACGACGGCATCGAGGGCGAGTATTCGCTCGCCTACGCGATCGATCAGGAGCAGGCCGTCTTCATCAGCCGCGAGCTCTGGGGACAACCCAAGTTCCTCGCGGACGTCCGCTACTTCCGGCTGGGCAACCTGGTCGAGGCCGCCGTAACCCACAAGGGTCACACGTTCTTCGAGTACCGGGGAACCGTGGCCGGCGAGGACGAGCCGGGCGAGGTCACCGAAGTGAACGAGTGGTGGATCAAGTGCGCGCGATCCGTGACCCTGCAGCCGAACGAATACGACTACCCGCCACGCGTGGTACGGGTGTACGCGAAGTACCGTACCGCCTTCCAGCTCGCCCTGCAGGGCGAGCTGACGCTGCGGGACAGCCCCTGGGACCCGCTCGCCTCGGCCTTGCCCATCCAGGGGCCGGTGACGGCCCGGCTCTGGTGGCCGGAGTTCCTCGCTCGCGAGATCACCCTGACCGGGGCGCTGGATCCCGAGGGTTTCTGGCCGTTCTCGGACACCCTGGGCGGCTCGCGCTACCTCGGGGAGTGGGGCGGTCCGCCTGCCCGGCACGGATAGACCGCCGTAACGCAGCCCGGAGCAGCCGACATGCAGGACTTCAAGGACAAGCTGGCCGTCATCACCGGTGGCGCGAGCGGGGTCGGGCGCTCGCTGGCCTTCGCGCTCTGCGATGCGGGGGCCCGCGTGCTCATCGCGGACATCGATGCAGCGGCGCTCGCCGAGACACGGGAAGCGCTACGGGCAAAGGGTGCGTCGGCAGACGCGCGGGCGTGCGACGTCACCGATCCATCGAGCCTCCACGATCTGGCCACCTTCGCCTTTGACGAGCTCGGCGGCGCGCAACTCGTCTTCGCCAACGCCGGTATCGCCGCCGGCGAGCTGGGTCCCCTGTGGGGCTACGACGCGAACGACTGGAAGTGGTGTTTCGAGGTGAACTTCTGGGGCGTGGTGCACACCATCACCGCCTTCATGCCCCGTTTGGTGGACCAGGACAGCGAAGCGCACTTCGTCATTACCGGTTCGGCCAACGGCGCCTTCCTGGTCTACCCCGACCAACCCGTCTACTCCGCCAGCAAGGCGGCCGTGCAGGCGGTCGCCGAAGCGCTCTTCCATCAGACGATCGCCCAGCAGAGCCCCGTGCGCGTGCACGCCCTGTTCCCGGGGCCGTACGTCGTCGACACGGGCATTTTCGACTCCGGGCGGGTGCGGCCGGAGCGCTTCCGGAAACCCGCCGATGCGCCCGATACCGGCATCCGTTCCTCCGACGACCTGCGCAGGATGATGGAAGCCTTCGGCATGGAACTGAAGACCACGCACCCCGACGAGGTTGCACGTACGGCGCTCGCCGGCATCCGCGACGGCCGATTCTGGATTCTGCCCCTGAACCCGACCGCGGAGTCGCAGATCAAGGCACGCATGGAGTCGATCCTCGACCGCACCGACCCGCCCGTCCCCTCCATCGGATAGCTCAAGGCAAGCAACGTGGACCGTTTCACCGTCGTCTCTTCCGACTGCCACGCCGGGCTGCCGCCAGAGCAGTACCGCCCCTACCTCGACCCACAATATCGGGAGACCTTCGATCAGGTGCTGCCGATTCAGAAGGACATGACCGACAAGGCCGAACGCATCTTCCTGCTGAAGGACATCAACGAGCAATGGCGGGCCGGCGTGGAGGCACAGCTCAGCGGCGCGTGGGACCACGACCGGCGCGTGGAGGTCCTCGACGGCGACGGGATTGCCGGCGAGATCGTCTTTCCCGACGGCGTGACGGAGCAGAACGCCCCACCGTTCGGCGCAGGGCTCGCGTTGCCCACGAAGAACATCGTGCCCGATCTCCAGTGGGCCGGAGCACGCGCCCACAATCGCTGGTTGGCGGAGTTCTGCGCCCGTGATCCGGTGCGCCGCTTCGGCGTGGCCGTCTGCCCGCTCCTGTGGGATGTGGACCGCGCCGTCGAGGAGGTCCGCTTCGCAGCGGAAAACGGTTTGGGCGGCATGCTGATCCCGGCGATCACCACCGGCTTCGAGGCGTACCACAACCGCTGCTACGACCCGTTCTGGGCAGCCTGCGAGGATGTCGGCATGGTGGTCTGCTTCCACTCCGGACCCGGGCCGTTCGACGACTTCTTCGGCCAGGGCTTCCCGGAAGGAGATCAGGACCAGTATCCCGGCGCGATGGGCGCTTACATCTCAGAGGTGTTCTTCTGGACGTACCGACCGCTCATCTTCATGTTGTGGGGCGGGGTGTTCGAGCGCTTTCCGAAGCTCAAGGCCAGCGTCACGGAAACCGGCCAGGGCTGGCTGCTGCCACCCCTGCTGCGTATGCTCGATCATCACTATACCGACACCCACTTCAGCGCCAAGCTGGGCGACTATCGCAGTCATCTGTCGATGTCGCCGGCGGACTATTTCCGTCGCAACTGCGCGGTCGGCGCGTCGTGCATGCCGCGGGCGGACGCCGAGATTCGTCACGAGATGGGCCTGGACCAGATCATGTGGGGGACCGACTACCCCCACCCCGAGGGCACCTGGCCGAACACGACGCCGCGGATGCGAGAGACCTTTCGCGGGCTGCCCGAGGAGGACGTGACGGCCATGCTCGGTGGCAACGCCGTGGCCTTCTACAACCTCGACGCGGCCGGCCTGATGGAGGTCGCCAGCCGGGTGGGACCGCCCAAAGCCGGCTTCGCGGCCTGACTGCGGTCGGGAAGTCGCTCGCCTCTACATTGCGGCGCAGCCCCGATTGGTGTTCCATTGCCGCATGCTTCAGCTGCGGACACCCATAATCTCCTCGATAATCAATACATTATCTATATCTGAGACGCCGGGTCACAGAAGGTCCGCCGTTTTTGCAGCGTCCGAGCTGGCGGCCTGTCCATGACGGACCTCGTGGATATCGAACGGCCGCTCGCCCTGTTCGCCGAGGGTATCGCAGGACACTATTGTCATCTGAAGATCGGCGACGGGGAGGTCGCCGACCGCAACAGCGTATTCCTGCCCGAATCCATCGATCTCTTCGAAGAAGACGACTGGAACGCGGGGGCCTACCGTCTGAAGGTGCTCCTGCAGCTCGGCTTCCAGGAGTTCGGCACCTTCGACTTCGACATCGCCCGGGCCCGGATCCTGATTCCCGACCTCGGGGTACGCGAGCGGCCGGAGTCGCATCGCGAGTCCGACCTGACGGTGTTCTTCAACCACTTCGACGCGCCGTCCCTCGCGCGGCGCCTCTTTCATCTCCTGGAACACGCCCGCATCGAGGCACGCGCCCTCGCGAAGTACCCCGGCGCCCGCAAGTACCGCGACGCGCTCGCGCCCCACACGCCGCCGCTTCCGGATTTCCTGCACGACGTCGCGCAGGGTCTGCGCGCCCCGAACGCCACGGTGTACACGACGGCCGCCTCGGTCGTCGCGTGCTACGAGGCGCTTGCCCCGGAAGCACAGCCCTTCCCAAGCCGCGAGTTCCCGGGACAGATGGAGTGGCTGCAGCGCGAGGCACGCCTCGAGGACTGGGAGGAAGACCTCGACCAGGCCCGGGCCCAGGTCGCCGCCTTCGAGCTGGCCGAGGAGAGCGGCGAGGTCCAGGTCGGAGACGGCGACGGGGGAGACGGCGACATCCGCGACATCGGACGGGATCTCGTCCGCGAGCGGGACCAGTTGCAGCGCCGCATCGACATGGAACGCTCTGCCCTGCGACATCGCCTCGGCGACGTCCACGAGGCCGCCCGCAGTTTCCGCTACGACGAGTGGGACTATCTGCACCACGGCTACAAGCGCGGCTGGTGCCGGCTGTTCGAGGAGACGCTGGCTCCGGACGACGACGCCGAGAGCAGGAAGCTGATCGATGCCGTGCGACCCCACGCCAGCGCCGTACGCCGGCGTTTCGAACAGATTCGGCCGGCCGGCTATCAGCGCGTGGCCAAGGTGGCCGATGGGGACGAACTCGACCTCAACACCCTGGTCGATGTCCGCTGCGACCTGCGCGCCGGCGTTTCGCCCGACGATCGTGTGTACAGCCGCCGCGATCGGGTACGCCGCGACGTCGGAGCGGCTCTCCTCGTCGACCTTTCCGCGTCCACCGACGACCCGCTCGTCGAGAAGCCGGCACCGGACCCGGCCGATGGCAGGGGGGCGAGCCGCGGGGCGGCGACGCAGAACCTCCGCGATCCCTGGTTCGACGACGATGACGACCCCTACGCCGTGCTCGACAACCCCCCGGACGCCGCCGAACGCCGGCGCATCATCGACATCCAGAAGGAAGCCGTGGCCCTGCTCGCGACGGCACTCGAGGGCATCGGCGACCGCTACGGCGTCTACGGCTTTTCGGGCTACGGACGCGACTGCGTCGAGTTCTACGTCGCCAAGGAACTTGACCAGGCGCTCGACCGGCGCGCACTCGACGCCATCGCGGCCATGAAGCCGAAACGCAGCACGCGCATGGGGCCGGCGATCCGTCATGCAGCCACGAAGCTGCAATCGAGCGGCGCCGCGCTGAAGGTGCTGATGATCCTGAGCGACGGCTTCCCCCAGGACTGCGATTACGGCCCGAAGCGGGGAGACCACGAGTACGGGCTACGGGACACCGCCAAGGCCCTCGAGGAGGCCGAGCGGGCCGGGGTGTATACCTTCTGCATCACCGTCGACCGCTCCGGTCACGACTACCTGCGCCGCATGTGCCCCGACGCGCGCTACATGGTGATCGAGGAGACCGGGGAACTGCCGGACGCGCTGCAGAAGGCCTACCGGCGACTGACCCAGGTCTGAGACGCCCAGCCCGGGGCCGGGGCACGGACGCGCAGGGAACAGAAGACCGTAGGCGATACGGTGGAGCGAAAG
The DNA here is from genome assembly GCA_965206615.1 of Candidatus Azotimanducaceae bacterium. Classification (GTDB taxonomy): domain Bacteria; phylum Pseudomonadota; class Gammaproteobacteria; order Pseudomonadales; family Azotimanducaceae; genus VXNE01. The sequence goes on along the minus strand of CBDBKI010000005.1, from coordinate 2,292,062 downwards.
GTCAGTCGTCTCCGCCCATCCCGAACAGGCTCAGCAGGTACATGAACATCACGTAGACGGACACGAACAGGTTGTTCGTCGCGATGATGTAGTTGGTCTCTCCGCCCCGCACGATCGCGCTCGTCTGATAGAGGATCAGGGCGCCCGCGATGAGCACCATGCCGGCGGAGATGGCTGCCGCGAAGGGCGACAGGTCGAAGAAGAACGAGCACACGATGATGCCGAGAACGATCCAGAATCCCATCACCAGGAACGAGCGCAGGAAGCTGAAGTCCTTCTTCGTCGTGATCGTGTAGAGGGACAGACCCAGGAACGCGGCGGCAGTGACGCCGAACGCCTGGGTGACGGCTCCGGGGTTCACGGACGTGAAATACCCCACGAGCGGTGCTGCGGAGACGCCGATGAAACCCGTGAAGACGAACGTCCAGAAGAGGCCCCAGGCGCTGTTCGCGGTCTTGTTCACCAGGAAGGACAAGCCGAAGAAACCGACCAGGTAGACGATGAAGTTGAACGGCGGCAGGTTCATCGCGATCGCGGCGAGCCCGGTGAAACAGGCGAACGCGATCGTCAGCGCAAGCAGCATGTACGTGTTGCGCAGCACCTGGTTGATTTCGACGGTCGGCCGCGCCGCCGCAAAGGATCTTGGCTCTGCCATGGTGACTCCGAGTGGTTCCTGACTCCGTATATAGTGAATCGCCCCGCCCTTTTCAAGGTGAGTTGAACTTGGCGTGTAGGGGACGCCCTTGTGGTGTCCCGTCCCCCGATTCTGTGCCTGGTCCGACGCGGCCGACCACAAGGGTCCAGGACGGGCGACCACAAGGGTCGCCCCTACGACGCGTGGTGCCCAAAGCTCCAAAGGCTGGGCCTTGACGCCTGACACGGCCGCCTCGGACAATACCGCCCCCGTGGCTACGTAGCTCAGTTGGTTAGAGCACGCGATTCATAATCGCGGGGTCGGCGGTTCAAGTCCGCCCGTAGCTACCACTTCCCAGCCCCTGCCACCCTTGCCGGGGCCGCTCCCAGTCCTCGAACGCCTCCAACAAGGCGCCCCGTCCGGGAGCGTAGAAGAAGCTGCCCGTGACCGGGCGCGACCAGCCGAGCAGCCGGTCGCGCATGCCGTCGCCGGTGCTGCCGAACATCGAGTCGAGCAGCCAGCGAAAACGCGCCACATCCGCGCTGAACGCGAGGAAGTAGAGACCGGCGTCGCGGACCCCGCCCACCGGACTGCTGCGACGATAGATCTTGACCGCCTGCCCATCGCGCCGGATGTCCGTCCGGCTGACATGGCTGTCCGGCGGCATCGCGTCCCCCTCGAGCTCGATGCTGTCGGGTTTCGTGCGCCCGATGACGCGCTCCTGGTCGGCGACCGACAGCCTGCCGAAGCCGCCGAGGTCGTGCACCCAGCGTTGCGTGAACACGAAACTCCCCCCGGCGTGCTCGCCGCCGTCGACCAGCGCCGCCGCCATGCGCGCATCGTCCCGGGGGTTCGCGCTGCCGTCGACGAAGCCGGTGAGGTCCCGGCTGTCGCGGAAACGGAAGCCGTGCTCCTCGTGGACGACCTCGGCCACGCCGGCCAGTGCATCCCGCCATTGCAGGGCGCGGGCGAACAATTCGTCGCGCTTTTCGCCCTGCAACCAGACGAAGAGGTCGCGCTGGGTCGCCGGGGCGTGCATCCCGTCCATGCCGTCGATCCGCGTGAATCCAAAGTCGCCGGATGGCGCACTCACTCCGGCCAGACCGTCCGTCAGACCCGGCCCGAACGCGACGATCTGGTCGCCTCCGTCGACGGGCGACGCGGCCACCGCTCGGCCCGGCAGGACGGACCGTGCGCCGGACACGTCGAACTCCAGGAAGATGTGGTGGCTCGCACCTTCCCGGAAGATGCCTTGCTGGTGGTCGCTCATGTCTCGGGCGTGCAAAGACGCGGATTATACGCATCGCGAACCGATGTCCGAGGGCCGCGGAGCCCACACCAGCAGCGCTATCTACGGGGCTCCCACCCGCATTATGCTGTCGCCATGTCCTGGCTTCTCGAAGCACGCAGGCGACGGTTCGGGCGCACGGACCCCACGCCGCCGCGGGCACCGAAACGCGGCCTCCTCGAATGCGGTCTGACCGTGCCCTGCGGCGCCTTCATCGCCGCGCTGGCCGCGCCATACTGCCACGGCAGCGACGCGCCGGATCCCTCGCGCGGCGACCGGATCGCGGCAACCTGCGTCACCTGCCATCACCCGAGCAACGCCCACATCCCGAGCCTGGACAACGTCTCCGGTGCGCTGATCGCCGCCCAGACCAAAGCCGCGAACACGATCATGCATCGGCTCGTCGCCGGCCTGACCCCGGAGGACATCGAGGCCGTGGCCGCGGCGCTCGCTCGCGGGCGGGGCGAAGCCCGTTGATCAGTCGCCGCCGCCTCCTCGCCGGCGCGGCCGGGATCGTGGCGGCCCCGGCGGTGATCGGCGCAGCGCGACCGCAGGTCGTGGTGGTCGGGGGCGGATTCGGGGGCGCGACGTGTGCGCGCTACCTGCATGCCTACGATCCCTCCGTGGAGGTCACGCTCGTCGAGCCAGCGACGACGTTCGTCACCTGCCCGATGAGCAATCGCGTCGTCGCGAGCCAGCTACCCGAGGATGTGATCGCCTTCAGCCTCGAAAACGTGGGCGACGCGCACCTGACCACGAAGGCGCTGGGCGTGGACCCCCTGCAACGGGAGGTCGTCACCGCAGACGGCAACGTGCCCTACGACCGGCTGATCCTGGCGCCCGGTATCGAGTTGGCCCACGAGAGCATCGACGGCGCGCCCGGGGGCTTCCTGCACGCGTGGAAGGCGGGCCCGCAAACCCGCGCCCTGAGAGACGCGATTCGCGGTATGCGCCAGGGCGGCGTATTCGCCATCGCCGTGCCCGACAATCCCTATCGCTGCCCGCCCGGACCGTACGAACGCGCATCGCTCGTCGCGGAGTACCTCAGGGAGCACAACCCGCGCGCGAAGGTTCTCATCCTCGACGCCAAGGACCGCTTCACGAAGCAGCCCCTGTTCGAAGAAGCCTGGCGCACCCTGTACCCCGGCATGATCGAGTGGATTCCGCGCCGCGAGAGCGGCACGGTAGTGGCAGTACGCGACGGACTGTTCGTCACCGACTTCGATGAGTACCGTGTCGATGTCGGCAACCTGATTCCTCCACAGCGCGCCGCGGGCATCGCCCGCGACTTCGACGAGGGCCGCGGCTGGTGTCGCGTCGACCCGCTGACGTTCGAGTCGCGGGTCGCTGCCGGCGTGCACATCGTCGGCGACGCCATCGAAGCCACACCGATGCCGAAGTCCGCGTTCTCGGCCAACAACCAGGCCAAGGCGTGTGCGGCCTCCGTCGTGGCGCTGCTGCGCGACCGACCGCCTCCGCCGCCCCTGATGATGAACACGTGTTACAGCCTGGCCGCGTCCGACTACGGATTCTCCATCTCGGGGGTCTACGACGTCGCGGACGGCGCCATCCGGGCGCGCACGGCAGGACAGAGCCGCCTCGCGGAGGCGCCCGGCATACGCGCGCAGGAAGCTCGTTACGCCACCGACTGGTACAACGCCATTACACGCGATGCCTTCGGTGCCGGAGACCCGCAACGCGGGCGCGGCGTCGCGCTGGAACGGGACCGGGGCGATTGCGCGATCTGCCACGAGTTGCCCGGGCTCGACACCTTCGCACACGGGAACGTCGGGCCGTCGCTGGCAGACGTCGGCAGCCGCCTCGACGCCCGCGCGATCCGACGCCACGTCGTCGATCCGAAGCTCGACAACCCGGCGAGCGTGATGCCCGCCTACGGCCGGCGCGCCGGCTTGCACCGCGTGAGCGCGCGCTTCCGGGACCGCAGCATCCTGCGCCGCTCGGAGATCGACGACCTCACCGCCTACCTCGCGGGGCTCAGGGGCGATGGCTAACCGGCGGCGCCTGCTCGCCATGCTCGCAGCGGCGCCGGTGGCGCGCCTCGGCGCTGCGGCCGCCCCGGTGACGGTCGAGTTGCCGCCTATCGCGGAGACCGGCAACTCCGTACCGATTCGTATCTCCGTCGACTCCCCCATGACGGAGGACGACTACGTGCGAAGCATCGAGATCCGCGTACCCGGCAACCCCGAGCCGGTCGCCGCAACGTACTTCTTCACGCCCGCCTGCGGCGTCGCCGCGGTGCGTACCAACATCCGTCTTGCGCGGACACAGCGTGTGACGGCGGTCGCCGAGCTGGCCGACGGGCGCAAACTGGCCTCCCACGCAGATGTCGTGGTGACGCTTGGCGCCTGCGTCGAGGAGGTCTACCCGTGAGGGCGCGGGTAAACATGCCTGTGCGCGCCCGGACCGGCGAGGTGATCACCGTCAAGACACTGGTCGCGCATCCCATGGAGACCGGCTACGCGCGCGACGTTCGGGGCGCCCTCGTGCCGCGCCACATCATCACGGAGTTCACCTGTACCTATGCCGGCCGCGAGGTCTTCCGCGCCGCGTTTCAGCCCGCGATCGCCGCCAATCCGTTTCTCGAGTTCCACCTGCGCGCCACGGTGTCCGGAGGCGTCACCTTCCGCTGGCGCACGGACCGCGGCGAGGAGACATCCCTCGAGCGGACCATCGACGTGACATGACCGCCCTCCTCTTCCTGATGGTCGTGGCGCCGGTGTCCGGCGCCGACTTCCTCAACCCCGAGACGCGCGCCCTGCAGGACGATCCGTTCGCCAACCCGGGCTTCCTGTGGGTCGAGCGCGGTGCGGCGCTCTGGACCGGCGAGGGATGCCAGCGCTGCCATGCGCTGGCGGACATGCGCCCGGCGGCCTTTCCCCGCTACGACGAAACCACCCGGGCGCTGGTCAATCTCGAATTACAGATCAACCGCTGCCGGGTGCGCGTAGCGGCGGTCCCGTGGACATACGAGAGCGAGCCGCTCCTGGCCGTCACGGCATTCCTTCTGAACCGGGAGCGCGGGGCGCGTATCGAACCCGCTCCGGACCCGCGCGCGGAACCGTTCCGCCAGGCCGGCGAAGCCTTCTTCCACCGGCGGCGCGGGCAACTCGACCTGTCCTGCGCGAACTGCCACGACCACCTCGCCGGCCTGCGCTTGCGCGGCGAGCGCGTGAGCCAGGGGCACACCAACGGGTTTCCTACCTACCGGCTGCTGTGGGAAACGCTGGCCTCCACGCACCGCATGTTCCGCTGGTGCAACGAGGCGGTCCGGAGCGAGCCCTATCCGGCCGGGAGCCCCGAATACGTGAATCTCGAGTACTACCTGCGCCACCGGGGCCGGGGCCTGACCGTCGAGACGCCGGCCGTGAGGCGGTAGGGGCGACCGTTGCGGTGGCCGGTGTCCGGGCCTTGCACGACTTCGAGACGGGACGGGACAAGCCCGTCCCCTACAGCCGCACCCGGTTTCGTGGGTGATTTGGCACGGGCCTTGCACGACTTCGAGACGGGACGGGACAAGCCCCGCGAGCACCGACGTAGGACTCGTGCCCCGGCGGTTTTCTGCCGCGATGGACGCCCAGTAACAGTCCGCGCCTCGAGCGCCAGTACAGGGACAGGTGAGCATCGCGGCATGCCTGCAGCATCGGGGGAAGCAACGACGAGGAGGCATGATGTCTGAATTGAACTGGTACGTCGGCGTGGACTGTCCCGGATCGTCGGGGCGACCGTTGCGGTGGCCGGTGTCCGGGCCTTGCATGAATTTGGGACGGGACGGGACAAGCCCGTCCCCTACATCGCCGACTGGATGTAGTTCTGGATGCCCGTCTTGCCGATGAGATCGAGCTGCGTCTCGAGCCAGTCCACGTGTTCTTCTTCCGACTCCAGGATCGCCTCGAAGATCTCACGGCTGACGTAGTCCGAGATGGACTCCGAGTAGGCGACCGCTTCCCGTAGCACGGGCATCGCCGCCATCTCCAGAGCGAGGTCGCACTTCAGGATCTCCTCGACATTCTCTCCGATGAGCAACTTGCCAAGCTCCTGGAGGTTCGGCAGCCCGTCGAGAAACAGGATCCGCTCGATGAGCCGATCCGCATGCTGCATCTCGTCGATGCTCTCCTTGTACTCGTGCTCGCCGAGCTCTCCCATGCCCCAGTCCTTGAGCATCCTGGAATGCAGGAAGTACTGGTTGATGGCCGTGAGCTCGTTCTTCAGGGCCCAATTGAGGTGTTCGATGATCTTCGGATCCTGCGGCTTCATGGTGCTGGCTCGCTTCGGACAGTTGCGACGGAGTATGCGCTCAGCGCGCTTCTCTTGCAAATACAAGTTGTTGAAATTTAAACAAAAATGATTCTCATAGAGGTACTCGGAGGCGCTTGCTCGTCAAGGCTCTCGCGGTCCATTCGACAAGTGCGGTCGTGGTCGGTTCCGTTCCACCATTCCGCAGGGCGCCCGGCCGAGCGTTGCGTCATCGTACGTTCGGCCATAAACTTGTAAATCGCGCACATCGTGCACTATTTACAAAGAAACAAGTTCATGCACATCGGCCGACATCTCGGCCCGCGCGTACGCGAGTACCTCGATACGTTTCCGGCCGTAGTGCTCATCGGCCCCCGCCAGGTCGGAAAGACGACGCTGGCTCGGACCATCGCCGAGTCGCCTGATCCCGGCAAGAGACCCGGTGTATACCTCGATCTCGAAGATCCCGCGGATCTCGCGAGGCTCGCCGATCCCGGCGCCTACCTTGCGCGTCAGGAAGGTCTGGTGATCCTCGATGAAGTCCATCGCTTCCCGGCACTGTTCGAAGTCTTGCGTGGCGTCATCGACAGACGAATCCGGCAGGGCGAGACCACTGGCCAGTTCCTGCTGCTCGGTTCCGCGTCCATGGAACTCCTGCGACAGACGGGAGAGACCCTGGCCGGACGGATCGGGACGCTGGAGTTGGGCCCATTCGACGTGGGCGAACTGGCACCGGAGCAGACCGAGCGCCTCTGGATTCGAGGCGGCTTCCCACGCAGCCTGCTGGCTTCGAGCGACCAGCAAAGCGTTCTGTGGCGCGCGAACTTCATCCGCACCTACCTGGAACGCGATATCCCGCAACTCGGTCCGCGCATTCCGGCCGAAACGCTACGCCGTTTCTGGACCATGCTGGCCCACCAGCAGGGGACATCGTGGAACGCCGCGCGGCTGGCGCAGAGCCTCGGGACAAGCGGCAGGACCGTTGGCCGCTATCTCGACCTGCTCATGGACCTCCTGCTGGCACGCCGACTGCAGCCGTTTCACGCCAACGTCAAGAAGCGGCTGGTCAAAGCGCCGAAGGTCTACCTGCGGGACAGCGGCATCGTCCACACGCTGCTGCGGCTCGACCGGGCCGAAGCGGTTCTCGGCCACCCGGTAGCAGGCTTCAGCTGGGAGGGCTTCGTGATCGAGACCGTGCTGCGCGCCGTTCCGGAGCGTACCGTAGCGAGCTTCTACGGCACAGCGACCGGGGTGGAGATCGACCTCCTGCTGGAGCTGCCCAACGGAGAGCTGTGGGCGATCGAAATCAAGCGGGGCCTGGCTACCGTAAGCCGAGGCCTGCGAGTCGCCCTGCAAGACGTCAGGCCACATCGTGCGATCGTCCTCCACGGCCGCGAGACGCGCTTTCCCATGGGCGACGGCATCGAGGCGATGGACCTCAGGGGGCTCCTGCACGAGCTCGACGGGTTGGCATAGCGCCACCAGATTCGTCGCCCGTGCGGGCGCTTCCATGTCAATCCTCACCACCAACCGGCTTGGTCATGCCAATAGTCCATGCCGTCCCCGGGCGGTCGGCCCACGCCCGGTCAATCGCCAAGCGCATCGAGCCCGAGCCCGATGGCGCGTGTCAATTGCCGCAGGTCGTCCGGATCGATCACGAACGGGGGCATCAGGTAGATCAGGTCATTGAAGGGCCGGATCCACACTCCGGCCTCGACGAAGATGCGCTGTAACTTGGCGACCGGCACCGGTTGACGTGTCTGTACGACACCGATCGCACCAAGGGCGCGGACATCGGCCACGCAGGGATGCCCGGCGTAGGCTCCCAGTTCCTCCCGCAGCTGGCTCTCGATGGAGGCGACACGCTCCTGCCACGGTCCCTCGCGGAGCAACTCGATGCTGCGTTTCGACACCGAGCAGGCGAGCGGATTCGCCATGAACGTCGGCCCGTGCATGAGCACCCCGCCGTCGGCGGAGATCCCATGCGCGACCCGCGTGGTTGCGAGGGTCGCGGCGAGGGTCATGTAGCCGCCGGTCATGGCCTTGCCGAGACACAGGATGTCAGGCTCGATACCAGCGTGCTCGCACGCGAACATGCGGCCGGTACGCCCGAAGCCGGTGGCGATCTCGTCGAGGATCAGCAGCGTCTCGAACCGGTCGCACAGCGCGCGCACGTGCCCCAGGTATTCCGGCGAGTAGAACCACATGCCGCCGGCGCCCTGTACCACCGGCTCGAGGATGACGGCGGCGACCTCGTGACCATGCTCGCGCAGGAGCCGTTCGATTCCGGCACGGTCCGCCTCGTGCAACGGCTCTCCCGGCCGGCTGCGGGGCCGGTCGGCAAAGAGCTGTCGGGGCAGCACCGTATGGAAGCGTTCGTGCATGCCCGTCACCGGGTCGCTGACGCTCATCGCGGCGAAGGTGTCGCCGTGGTAGCCGCCCCGTATGGTCGCGAGCCGGTGCTTCGACGGTTGTCCCTGCGCGCCCCAATACTGGATCGCCATCTTGATCGCCACTTCCACTGCGACGGAACCCGAGTCGCAGAAGAAGACGTGCTTGAGCGTCGGCGGCGCAAGTTCGAGCAGGGTCCGGGCGAGATCGATGGCGGGACGATGCGTGATGCCGCCGAACATGACGTGGGCCATGTCCCCGAGCTGCGCATTCAGGACCGCATTGAGCGCGGGGTGGTTGTAGCCGTGTATGGCGCACCACCAGGACGACATCCCGTCTATCAGGTCGCGCCCGTCCACCAGGCGAATGCGTACGCCGCTGGCGGACACCGCCTCGTAGGCCGGCAGTGGGTCCACCATGGACGTGTACGGATGCCAGAGGTGGCGGCGGTCGAAAGCGAGCACGTCGTTCATGCCAGCAGCACGTCGAGGTCCAGCAACGGCGCGGCGCGGCGCGGCGCGGCGCCGGGACCAAGATGCGGCACGATGCCAATGCGCGGCGCGGACAGACGGGCGTCGAGGGTCGCGAGGTTCTCCTCGAACACGGGCATCCGGGGTCCGGGATCGTTCGCGACCCAACCGGCGAGCTGCAGCCCGGACCGTTCGATCTCCCGGGCGGTCAGCAGCGCGTGGTTCAGGCAGCCGAGGCGCATGCCCACCACGAGGATCGGTCGGGCGCCGAGGGCCACGCAGAGGTCGGCAAGCGTCTCGGTCTCGTTGAGGGGAACCAGCCAGCCTCCGGCGCCCTCGATCAGGGCGAAGTCGAATCGCCCTCCGCCTGTCGGTGCGTCGGTCGACGGATGGGCCGGAGCGGCAGAAGGCTCCGACAGCGCGGGCAGTCCAAACGCCCGCCGGCAGTGCGCCGCCAGGTCGGCGACACACAATTGCACATCGGCCCTGGCGGCGGCGACGTGCGGTGCGATGGCGGGCTCCAGTGCGACCGGATTGACCGTGGCGTAGTCCAACGGCGCGCCGCTCGCCGCGAGCAGTGTAAGCGCGTCCTCGTTGACCAGTCGTCCTGCGCGGCGTTCGCAGCCGGCGGCGACGGGCTTGACAGCGGCACAACGAAGGCCCCGCTCGCGCGCACCTTCGAGCAAGGCGGCCGCGACGAACGTCTTGCCGACTTCGGTGTCGGTGCCGGTGACGAAGAACGGTGGGCGCGACATCACGCGGGGGCGCCTACCGGCATGCCCGCGGTGTCACGGGAGAGCCTCGCCAGCGTCTCGAGCAGGCGCTCCACATCTTCGGTCCGGTGCGCGGCGGTCAGCGTGATCCGCAGCCGCGCCGTGCCCTCCGGTACCGTGGGGGGTCGGATGGCGCCGATCAGAAGGCCACGCTGCTCAAGCGCAGCGCTCAGGGCGACCGCGCGACCCGGGTCGCCGACGACCAGTGGCTGGATCGGCGATCCGGAATCCGTGAGTGAAAACCCGAGGGACTCGGCGCCGGCGCGGAAACGCTCGACGAGGTCGGCAACGTGCTCGCGTCGCCAGGTCTCCACGCGCACAATCTCGAGACTGGCAAGCGTCGCCACCGCCAGCGCGCTTGGCATGGCGGTGGTGAAGATGTAGTTGCGCGACCGCTGTATCAGCGTCTCCACGAGCGCGTCGTTCCCGGCGACGAACGCGCCGCCAGTGCCGAAAGCCTTGCCCAGCGTGCCCACGAGCACCGCAACGTCGGCCGTGGAATAGCGGGCCGGGTCGACAAGTCCGACACCGTCCGGACCATGCACGCCCATACCATGTGCGTCGTCGATCATGGTCCATGCGCCGTGCCGCCGGGCGGTCGCCACCAGGTCGTCGAGGCGACACCGGTCGCCGTCCATGCTGAACGTACCGTCGCTGACGATGAGCTTGCGCGTAGGCGCCCCGCTTGTCCGCTGGAGCCGGCGCGTGAGATCGGCGCTGTCGCGGTGCTCGAACCAGGCGAACTCCGCCCGGCTGATCCAGCCGCCGTCGAGGAGGGAGGCGTGGTTCAGGCGATCCTCGAACACGAAGTCCCCGGCGGAGAGAAGGGCGTTGATGACGCCGACGTTGGCGGCGTAGCCGCTGCCGTAGAGCAGGGCCCGGGGACGTCCGACGAAGGCGGCGAGCGCGACCTCGAGCTCCTCGTGTGCCTCGGTGTGGCCGCATACCAGGTGTGAAGCACCGCTCCCGGTCCCCCAGCGCGCGACTCCGGCACGAAACGCTTCCGCCACGCGCGGGTCTGCCGCGAGGCCCAGGTAGTCGTTGCTGCAGAAGTTGAGCAGCTGGCGTCCCTCGACGGTCACCTCCCGGCCCTGCGGACTCTCCAGGGTGCGCCGGACCCGGTACATGTCGTCGCGGCGCAGCGCGTCGAGCCGGCGCGTCAGGTCGTCGAATCCGTGATCGTGGAGCATTGTGCCAATCGTCCCGGTGCAGGGCCCCTCTGCTCGCGCTTGCGGTACGCGGCGGCGAGGGGCGAGAGAATAACCCAGCGTGACGGAACGCAGGTCCGTGTCCGCGGCCGCGGCCCACGTCTGACCGAATTGACTTCAGCGTGAGCCACGCGGTTTCGTGGCAAGGCGCGGACCGCCGGGAATGGTGGGTCCCCTGCGCGAGCTCCTCGAAGGCCGGCCCGGCAGGGCTTGACCGCGACCCTGGCGAGGCGTATTGGTGACACGATGAACCGCCGGCAACCCTTGCTCGCATCGGTCCTGGCCGTCGCCGTCACGGTTGGCGGCGTTGTGTGCGCGTGCGCGACTGGACCGCTCGACATCGGCGCCGCGGCCCACGGTCCCCACCACGCCGAGGGGCACACCCCCGCCGATAGCGCCTGCGAACGCGTCGACTGCACGGGCTCGTGCGGTTTTGACGGAGCCCTCTCCGAACGCGACCCGCTGCCTGTAAAGCCGCCGAACGCGTCGGACGATCTCGTGCAGGTCTGGGCGCCGTTCGCGGATGCCGTGTCCCCGCAAGCCGGGGCCATGCGCCACTCCGGCGTGCCTCCCCCTCCCTGGCGCCGGCCTGATACGCCGGTACACCGGTTCGACAAGCTGCTGAATTAGCCAACTCCGAAACGTCGCGGCAATCCCGCGGCCGGACCCCGGCCCCCGCGGATCACCGACCCGCGCTCGGTCGGTCGGGATCGATCCAACGTTTCGGAGGAAGATCATGTCCATCGCGAAAGTGGCAGCCGCCGGCGCCCTTGGTTGGCTCCTGCTGTCCTCGTCCATCGCGCGGGCGGACAGCACGCGCTACACGGCGCACGGCGACGACACGGTTGCGGCCCTGATCGCAGAGGCCCTGGAGAGAAACCCCGGCATTCGCGAGGCGCTGCTCGACAGCCAGGCGGCCCGGTACCGCATCCCCCAGGTCACGGCCTTGCCCGATCCAACCCTGTCCTATACCTGGCAGGGTCGGCCGCCCGAGACACGGGTCGGCCCGCAACAAGCCGGCATCGCGGTCAGCCAGAGGATTCCATGGTTCGGCAAGCGGGCCGACCGGGGCGCCGTCGCCCGCAAGCTGGCCGAAGCACACGACGAGACGGTCGCAATGCGTCGCGCCGAGGTCGTCCGCCAGGTCAAGTTCGCCTACTACGACCTGGCTTACCTCGACCGCGCGATCGGCATCGCCACGCGCGAAGAGGACATCCTGCGTCTCTACGAAACCCTGGCGCAGGCACGTTACTCCCAGGGCGTCGGCTTGCAGCAGGCGGTCGTGAAGCTGCAGGCCGAAATCACGCGGGTGCTGAGCCGTCGCGACACGTTCCTGCAACGCCGCGTCGAAGTGGAGACAGCTCTGAACGCACTGCGCGACGTGCCCGACCACGACCCGGTCCCCGAGGCGCGGCTCCCGTCGCTGCCGGTCACCGCTTTCGACGAGGACCGGCTGCATCGACTCAGCCGCACCCGGAGACCGGAAGTCCGGGCCGCGCAACTGCGCGTCGACACCGAGGAGGACACCGTGCGCCTCGCCCGGCGGGAACACTGGCCCGAAGTCACGCTTGCCGCCGCCTGGGGCTTCGTCGGCGAGCGACGCGACAGGGCCGGGCGCCTCGCACCGCCGCGCGACAACGGTGAAGACACCGCGAGCTTCTCGGTCGGCATCAACGTTCCGCTCTACCGAACCCGGTACCGGGCGGCCGTGCGCGAGGCAGTCGCGCGCCTTGAGGCTGCCAAGGCAGCCTATCGCCGTACCGTCAACGAGGTGGATGCCGCCGTGCGCTCGACGGGCGTGCGCCTCACGATGATCGGCGAGCGGATCGCGCTGTTCGAACGGGCGCTGCTGCCACAGGCGGAACAGGCCCTGCGCTCCACCGAGGAGGCGTACTCGGCCGGCACCATCGGCGTGCTGGACCTGCTCGACAGCGAGGAGATGCTGCTCGACGTGCAGCTCGGGCTGGCGCGCCTCGAATCCGACTACATGCAGGCATTGGCGGACATGGAGCGTGCGATCGGCTCCGCCTTTCCGGAGGAACGGTCATGAAGCGGTCCACCGGAAGTCTCCTCTTCCTGTTGGCCGGCGCGGCGCTGGGCGTGGCGGCAACCGCGCTGTTCGCCTGGAACCCTTTCGGCTGGGCATGGCATCCCGGCGTCATCCGCCAGGAGCCGGACAGCTATCCCAACGGCAGCATGGCGCACGCACGCGGGGAGGCATCCGGGGAGCGCAGGGTCATCTACTGGCGGGCTCCGATGGACCCCAACTACCGTTCGGACCGACCGGGCAAGTCGCCGATGGGCATGGACCTCGTCCCGGTGTACGACGACGCCGGCGCCGACGATGGAACCGTACGCGTGAGCCCGCGGTTCCTGCAGAACTTCGCGGTACGCACCGCTGAAGTCGAACGCGGTGCGGTCCCGCTCTCGATCCGCACGGTCGGAGTCCTGGCCCACAACGACGAGAAAGTCGTCTCCGTCAACACGAAGTTCGAGGGCTGGATCGAGCGAGCCCGGGTCAACAACGTCGGCGAATCCGTCGAACGGGGCGACGTCCTGTTCGATATCTACAGCCCGGAACTCGTCACGACACAGCAGGAATACATCGCGACCATCGACTACGTCGAGCGCCTGCGACAGGCCGGGGCCTATCCCGACGCCGTGGAACGGGCCCGGTCACTGCTCGAGGCCGCGCGCGCACGGCTGCGCCACTGGGATGTCACCGAGACCCAGATCGCTGGGCTGGAAGCCGCGGGAAGGGCTTCCCGGACCGTGCAGGTCCTGGCCCCCGCCTCCGGCTTCATCGTGGAGAAGATGGGCGATTCCCTCGAGGGCATGAAGCTGACGCCGGGCATGACCGTGCTCAAGATCGCGGACCACTCGACGCTCTGGGCGAAAGCCGAGTTCTACGCGGAAGACCTGCGACACGTGCACGAGGGCAACCTCGCGTCCATCGAGGTGGACGCGTTTCCCGAGCGCCGCTGGACCGGCACGATCCTGTTCTTCCGCTCCGCCGTGAATCCCGAGACGCGGGCGCTGACGGCATTCGTCGAGATCGCCAATCCGGACCTCGCCCTGCGTCCCATGATGTACGTCAACGTATCCATACAGGCGGAGGGTGCTCGAGACGCCGTCGTGGCACCGGCGGAGTCGGTGCTGCATACCGGCGCCCGCGCAGTCGTGATCGTGGATCGCGGCGCCGGCGTATTCGAGCCGCGCGAAGTGGAACTGGGCCTCGCTGCCGAAGGCATGCAGGAGGTCACGGCCGGCCTCGCGCCCGGTGAGCGCGTCGTGGTCTCCTCACAGTTCCTGATCGACTCCGAGAGCAATCTGCGCGCAGCGACCTCGCAGCTGCTGCGCGGCGCCGAGGACGACACCACCGCGACGCCACGCCCATCCCCCACCCACCGCTGAGGCCCGCCATGTTCGAACGCATCATCGGCTGGTCGATCCGCAACCGCATCCTGGTGGTCCTGGCCGCACTCATCGTCGCCGTCGTGGGCATGCAGGCGTTGTACCGCGCGCCGCTCGACGCCATCCCCGATCTCTCCGACGTCCAGGTCATCGTGTACACGGAGTATCCGGGGCAGGCGCCGCAGATCGTCGAAGACCAGGTGACCTATCCGCTGACCTCCCAACTGCTCGCGGTACCCCACGCCAGGACCGTGCGGGGCTACTCCTTCTTCGGCTTCTCGTTCGTCTACGTCATCTTCGAGGACGGCACGGACCTGTACTGGGCGCGCAGCCGCGTCCTGGAAACCCTGAGCTACGTCGCCAACCGGCTGCCCCGCGGCGTCACGCCCTCGCTCGGCCCCGATGCCACGGGGGTCGGGTGGGCGTTCATGTACGTCCTGAAGTCCGATCGCCACGACCTTGGCGAACTGCGCTCGATCCAGGACTGGTTCCTGAAGTACGAACTCTCGAGCGTGCCCGGCGTGGCCGAAGTCGCCAGCATCGGCGGCTTCGTGCGCCAGTACCAGATCACGGTGGATCCGAACCGCCTGCGCGCCTTCGGCATTCCGATCTCGAAGATCCGTACGGCCGTGGAGCGCAGCAACAGCGACGTGGGCGGGCGCGTGCTCGAAGCGGGCGAGAAAGAGTTCATGATCCGCGGGCTCGGCTACATCGAGTCCTCCGACGACATCGAGAAGATCGCCCTCGGCGTGGACGCCGCCGGCGCTCCCATCCTGCTCCGGGACGTCGCCACCGTGGGCATCGGACCGGAGATGCGCCGCGGTGTCGCCGAGTGGGATGGCGAAGGGGAGACGGTGGGCGGCATCGTCGTGGTACGGCACGGCGCCGGCACGCGGCAGGTCATCGAGGACGTCAAGGCGCGGCTCGCCGAAGTGCAAGGCGGCCTGCCCGAGGGGGTCGAGGTCGAGGTGGCCTACGACCGGACTGGCCTCATCGACCGGACCGTCGACAGCTTGCGGGTCAGCCTCACGCAGCAACTGCTGATCGTGGGGCTCGTCTGCGCGCTCTTCCTGTTTCACGTCAGGAGCGCCCTGGTTGCCGTCATCACACTACCCCTCGGTATCCTCGCGGCATTCGTCGCGATGTCCGTGCAGGGGCTGAACGTCAACATCATGTCCCTCGGCGGCATCGCCGTCGCCATCGGGACCATGGTCGACGCCGGCATCGTGATGGTGGAGAACGCGCACAACCATCTCGCCCGGAACCGGGGCCGACGGCCGCACTGGGAGGTGGTCACGGAGGCGACGCGGGAGGTGGGTCCGACGCTCTTCTTCGCACTGCTCGTGATCACGGTCTCCTTCCTGCCGGTCTTCACCCTGGAAGCCCAGGAGGGCCGGCTGTTCAAGCCGCTGGCCTTCACCAAGACCTATGCGATGGCCGCGGCAGCCCTGCTCGCGGTAACCGTGGTGCCCGTACTCGTGGGCTACTGGGTACGGGGCAGGATTCGCCCGCTCGACAGGCACCCGGTCAGCCGCCTGCTCGTCTGGCTGTACCGGCCGTTGCTGGACGTCGTGCTGCGTTTCAAGGCCGTCGTCCTCGGAGCCGCCATCCTCGGTCTCGCCGTGACCGCAGTGCCGTTCGCGCGACTCGGGTCCGAGTTCATGCCGCGGCTCTGGGAAGGAGACCTGCTCTACATGCCGACGACGCTGCCGGGCATCTCGATCACGAAGGCCACCGAGATCCTGCAGCAGACGGACAGGATCCTGCGCACCTTCCCCGAGGTCGAGCACGTCTTCGGCAAACTCGGCCGCGCGGAAACCGCGACCGACCCCGCGCCCCTGTCGATGATCGAAACCACGATCCTCCTGAAACCCGAGAGTGCATGGCGCCCGGGGATGACACCGGAGAGGCTGACGGAAGAGATGGACGCGGCCATCCAGGTGCCGGGGCTCACCAACGCCTGGACGATGCCCATCAGGACGCGCATCGACATGCTCTCAACGGGCATCAGGACACCCGTCGGCATCAAGGTCGCGGGTCCCGACCTCGCCGAACTCGAGAGGCTCGGCAAGGAGATCGAGGCCGTCGTCCGCGATCTGCCCGGAACCGTCGGCGCGTATGCGGAGCGGGTGATGGGGGGCAACTACCTGGACCTTCGGATCGACCGCGACGCGATTGCGCGTTACGGCCTGAGCGTTCGCGACGTTCAGGAAGTCATCCAGACCGCTATCGGCGGCATGAACGTCACGACGACGGTCGAAGGCCTTGAGCGCTACCCGGTGAACCTGCGCTACAGCCGGGAACTGCGCGACGACCTGCCGGGCCTGCGCGCCGTGCTCGTGCCCACGCCGGCCGGGCCCCAGATTCCGCTCGGGCGGCTTGCCAGCATCGAATACGCTGTCGGTCCGCCGAGCATCAAGAGCGAAGGGGCCAAGCCAAACGCCTGGGTGTACGTGGACCTGCGCGATGTGGATGTCGGCACGTACGTCGAGCGGGCGCGCGCGGCCGTCGCCGACCGGATCTCCCTCCCTCCCGGCTACACCGTGGCCTGGAGCGGCCAGTACGAATACATGCAACGCGCCGAGCGGCGACTCGCGCTGGTGATCCCCCTCACGCTGCTGCTGATCGCCGCGATCATCTACGCCAGCCGGAAGTCCGTCGGTGAGACCCTCCTGGTCCTGGCCGGCGCGCCGTTCGCGCTCACCGGTGCGGTCTGGCTGCTCTACGCGCTCGACTACAACCTGAGCATCGCCGTCTGGGTCGGAGTCATCGCCCTGGCAGGTCTCTATGCCGAAACCGCCACCGTGTTGCTGCTGTATCTCGATCTGGCGATGCGTGAACAGCGCGAACGCGGCCTGCTGACGGACCGTGCCGCGCTCGCCCGCGCGATCCGCGATGGCACGGTGCGACGCATACGCCCGATACTCATGACGATCGCAACGGACGTCATCGGGCTGCTGCCGATCATGTGGAGCACCGGTGCCGGCGCAGACGTGATGAAGCGCATCGCGACGCCCCTGGTCGGCGGCGTCCTCACTTCCGGTGTGGTAGTGCTCATCCTCTTCCCGGCCGTCTACTACCTGTGGAAGGCGCGCGCGTTTCCGCCGGAGCACCCCCCGCCGACGCCCCCCACCCCGTCATGAGCGTGTCGTCTGTTCACCGCCCGCGTCCATGGCCAAAATAGGGTTGCATTCGCTAATCGTTCTCATTTAGAGTCCCGTCCGTCATGTACGTCTGTCTTTGCCAAGCCGTCCGGGACTCGGAGATCGAGGCTGCGGTCGCCGCAGGCCACTCCAACCTCGATGCGCTCGCCGAGCAACTCGGTGTGGGCACCGGCTGCGGTTCCTGTCGCGAGCACGCACAGTTGCTCATCGATCAGCAGAGCGCGTTCGCGGGCTACGACAACTTCGTCAACGCCGCCTGACCGACCTGCTCCGCCTGCCGGCGGACGCACCACACCACCCCGCATTGCCACTTCCGGCCCCGCCGGCCAAACTTTTTCGCCCTGCAAGGCGACTATTTCCAACGATTGGACCAGGCGGCAGGGATGTTGCTAACCGCTTCGGACGAAAAGCTGGTTACACGTGCCCTGGCAGGTTCCAACGGCGCATGGACGGCATTGGTCAAACGCTACGAGCGGCGCATCTACAACTACGCGCTGCGCATGGTCGGGCATCCGGACGATGCCCTGGACCTGGTGCAGGAGGTGCTTCTGGGCGTCTACCGTAATCTGGCGAGCTATCGGGGCGACGGCGCCTTTGCCGCCTGGCTGTTCCGCATCGCGGCCTTCCGGTGCACCGACTACCTGCGGCGTCGCCGCGACATGAGCCCGCTCGACGACGCGAACACCGAGGCTCCGCCCTGCCCTGCCTTCGACCCCGCGCTGGCCGCGATGGCCACGCGGGCCAATCAGCGGATCATGCAGGCCCTTGCGACGCTGCCCACCGCCCAGCGGCACGTCGTCGAGCTGAAGTTCTTTCAGCACTGCACCTTCGAGGAGATCGGCGAGCGGCTGGGCATCTCCCCGAACACCGCGAAGACGCGCCTGTACGCCGCGCTCAGAAAACTCAAGGCCTTCCCGGAGCTGCACGATGAACTGTGAGGAAGCACGTTCAAGCCTGTTCGAACTCATCGAGGACGAGGGTCGGTCGGCACAGCATTTGGCCCCCGAGCAACGCACGGCGCTGCTCGAGCACGTCAGCGATTGTTCCGCGTGTACAGCCGATGTCGCGGCGATACGCGCGTGGCAAGCCCACGCCGACGCGTGGCAGGACGTGCCCGTGCCGCGCTGGCGACCGCCCCTGGTCGAGCGACCGCCCGAGCGACCGCCCTGGCGTGACTGGCGCATGTGGTTTCCCATCGCGGCCAGCGCGGCGGCGCTGTTGCTCGCCGTGTTCGCAGTCGTGGGCTCGCCCGGGGAACCCGGGGCCACGCCGGTCATCGCACAGCATGATCGGGAGGCCCGGCAACTGCTCGTCAACGAAGCGCTCGAACGCTTCCGCGCGGAGTTCGAGAGTCGCCAGGAGTTGGACCGCACCCTCCTCCTGCAGGCGGTAGTGGAAGCCACGCGCACACAACGCGAACAGGAACTCGCCGCGCTGGCCACCGTCCTGACGGCGGAGATGGACCGTCGGGCCCTCGCGAACGACGAGAACCTGGGCTACCTCGTCACCGACCAGTTTCGCAACAGCCGGCGGCTGGACGACCTGGTCCGGCGCGTCAGTACCCGCGGCAACGCACCGGAGAATCGACGATGACCGTATACCTCGACCACGCACCCCGGGCCGCGCTGCTGTTCGCGCTTGCCGCCACCGCCACGACCGGCTCTGCGCGCGCCGCGCCGCCGGCGCACCTCGACGCCCTGCAACAGGAGATGGCGGTCGCCGAAGATGTCTTCCAGGCGGCGCTCGGCAACGCGCCGGGGGTACGCGTGTGGGACGTGGAGGCCGACTACCTGGCCGCTCAGGGCGTGCTGCTCTCGATGGCCGTCCGCAAGGGGTGGTTCGGGGCTGGCCGCGCGCGGGTGGTGAAGATCATCCAGGACGAGGACATCGGCGTCCCCATTCCGCACATGGTGCACGAGATCCTCGCGGACCTGAACATTCCCGGACTCGCGCATCGCGGGGCCGATTTCGATGTGTTGAACGAGCTGCGCGAGCAACAGCGCGCCCTGCGGAATCAGCAGCGCACGGTGCGTCACCGCGTCTGGCAGACCCGGCTCGAGATCGCGACGGGACAGGATGAAGAGGAAGGCGCGGACACCGTAGTCGCGCTCGAAGCCGAGAGCGAACGCCTCGATGCCGAACGCAAGGCGCTCGAGTCGCGCATCGACGCCGAATACCAGCGTCTCTCTGCCGGCGGCACAGGCGGCCAGGTCGAGACGCCCGCCGGGCAGGATGCGAGCGGCCCTGTCCCCGGTGCAGACCTCGAGGCGTTGCTGCTGCAGGCGGTGTGTGACTACGGCGGCACGCTCAAGTCGCTCCCCGAGGACGAGCACCTGTCGGTGCGTGTACGGGAGTCGACGCGTGACGTCTTCTACGTGTTCCGGTTCGAGGACGTGGTGGATTGCCAGCGCGGGTCCATGACGCCCGCGAAACTGCTCGAGGCGGGCGTTTCCTACGAGGGTTGAGGGCGGGCGCCGCTCAGAGCCCCATCGAGCCTCGGCCGCCAATCGGTCGATCCGGCGGGACGCAGCGCTCAGGCCTCGCTGCGCTCGAGCAACTGTCGGTACTTGCGCAGGTGCCGGAGCGACGAGACCTCGTTGCCCTGCATCTCGAAGATCCTGGCCAGGTTGTAGTGCGCATCCGGCACGTCGGGCGCACGATGATAGTGCTCCGCCGCCGTCTCCACCTCATCGAGCTCGTCGAACACCGTCCCCATGTTGTAGCTCGCGAGCTGGTGGTCCGGGGCCGCCGCCAACGCCAGTTGATAGTGGCGCTTCGCACTCCTGAGATCGCCCTTCAGCTGGAACAGCCGCCCGAGGTTGACGTGCGCGTCGGCGTTCCGGGGATCGATCGTGATCGCGCGCGTGTAGGCGTCCGGTGCGCGCGCGGGATCCATCTCCTCGAGATCGAGGCCGAAGTTGTACCACTCGTCACTGCCGAGGTCGTCAAAGTCCTCGGTCTCCAGAAGGCGCCGTTGCTCGGCGAGCGTCGCGACCTCCGCCGCCACGTCCCCGACGGCGAAGTCCAGGTGTCCCTGGCCGGAGTCGATGTCCCAAAGCGCCGACTCTTCGCGCACGACGACCTCGTCGCGATCCACGAGGATGCGCATCGACGCCAGCGAACCACCCCCGTCGAGTCCGTGCTTGAGCTTGAGCAGTGCGGCGATCGTCCGTCCGACGGACACTCTCGCGTCCAGCAGACTCCGCGCAGTGCGCAGGAGGACGACGTCCTGGAAGGAAAACCGGTAGCCGCTACCGGCGCGCACCGATTCCACCACGCCGCGCCGGACGTATTGACGGACCTGACCCTCGGTCAAGCCCGAGAGGCCGGCTACCTCACGCGTGGTGTAGCCGCCCGACTCCTCCGTGCCTGCGTTTGCCAGTGCCCTCACGGTTGGCGGCGCCCTACGCCTTGCGTGCCTTCGATCGTTTCCTGGTCTTGGTGCCGCCGTCGGCAGTGCCGCCCCTCGCCGGCGCCCGCCTGGCGGGCCGCGGTGGGCCGTCATCTTCCTCGGCACCGTTCTCGCCGGCGCCCGCGACCGACGCCTTCAACGCCTCCATGAGGTCGATGATCTTCGCCTCCGCCCGTTCCTCGGGCGCGACGGAAACCTCCTGGCCGTCGACCTTGTGCTGGATCACCTCCTGCATGTGCGCGCGCACGTCGTTGCGGTACTTCTCCGGTTCGAAGGCCGTGTTGGCGCGCTGCTCGATGATCTGCACGGCAAGTTCGAGTTCCCCGTCGGCCACATCGACCGTTTCCAGCGGTACTTCGTCGAACGGGCGCAACTCCTCCTGGTACTTCAACTGCTCCATGACGAGTCCCTCGCCCATCGGGCGCACCAGCACCAGGTAGCTGCGGCCACGCGCGGCGTAGCTCGCCAGCGCCGCCCGACCGGTCTCGGCCAGCGCGGCTTTCAGCAGATGGTACGACCGCGCGGCGCCCTTGTCCGGACCGAGGTAATAGACGCGCTCTATGTAGAGTCGCTCCACCTCCGCGAGCGGGATGAACTCCGCGATGTCGATGGCATTCGTCGACTCGACGTAGAGCGCCTTCAGTTCGTCCGGCGCGAACGTGACGTACTGACCCTTGGCGAACTCGTACCCCTGGATACGGTCCTCGCGGTCCACTATCTGCCCGTCGGAGGCGCGGATATACTGCTGCTTCAGCCGAGAGCCGTCCTTGCTCAGATAGTTGAAGCGGATCGTGGCGGTGGTGTCGACGGTCGAATAGAGCTTGATGGGAATCGCCACCAACCCGAAAGAGATGGTGCCAGTCCCAATGGCGCGTGCGGGCATGGCTACGTCCGGTCTCCCTTCACGTGGCGCGTACCTTTACACCAGTTCCGCACCCACGTCCAGAGCGACGCGCGGTTCCGGGGCGGACGAGCAGGCGTTCTCATGGCGCCCGTCAGGCCTCGCGCGGCCGCGTCCAGGCCAGGCATACCACGCGTTTCCCGCGTCCCGCGGAGACTGAGCCGGCCGCGCCCGGTCTCCTCTCCATGCCCCGGACACCCCCCGACAACCTCTCGACATATCGCGCCAAACGGAAGGCCGGCGCCACACCGGAGCCCTTTTCGTCCGACGCCGGGCAGGTAGCGCCAAGCGGGCCCGGACCGCGCACCTTCGTGGTCCAGCAGCACCAGGCCAGCCATCTCCATTGGGACGTTCGGCTCGAGATCGACGGCGTCCTCCGTTCCTGGGCCGTGCCCAAGGGCCCGTCGCCGAACCCGGCGGACAAGCGCTTCGCGGCTCTGGTGGAGGATCACCCACTCGACTATGCCGATTTCGAGGGCCGCATACCGGAAGGCAACTACGGTGCGGGCTACGTGATCGTCTGGGACCGCGGCACGTTCATCGAACTCGAACCGTTCGACGCCGGTTTCGAAAAGGGCAAGCTGCTCTTCGAACTGCGCGGCCACAAGCTGCGCGGCCGCTGGACCCTCGTGCGCATGAAGGGGCCCCGCCAGCGTGAGGCGGGGGACGGCAAGGAGTGGTTGCTCATCAAGGAGCGCGACGAATGGGCGCGCGAGGCGGCGCCGCCGGACGATTCTGTGCTGTCCGGCCTCACGCTCGACGACATGACGGACCCGGCCGCGGTCGAACGGCGCCTCGCCGAGCGCATCCAGGAGATCGACCCGGCGCCGCCCCGCAACGATGGACACCCGGTCAAGCCCATGCTGGCTCGCACCGGAGAAGCATTCGATCGCGACGGGTGGATCTTCGAGATCAAGTACGACGGCTACCGGCTCCTGATCGAGAAAGACGGCGACGAGGTGACGCTGCGTTCCCGCAAGGGGCTCGTCCTGACCGCGAACTTTCCCGAAGTGGAGAAGGCCGCCCGCCGCCTCCCGTTTTCGCAGTTCGTCATCGACGGAGAAGCGGTCGTGCACGACGAACGGGGCGTACCCAACTTCTCGCTCCTGCAGCGGCGCGCGCGCCTGCGCGGCAGCATCAGTGTGACCCGGGCGGTCAACGTGTTGCCGGTCACCTACTACGCGTTCGACCTCCCGCAGTCCCTGGGGCACGACCTGCGGAACCTGCCCCTGCTCCAGCGCAAGGAGTTGCTGCACGCGATGTTGCCCTCCACCGGTCCGCTGCGCTACTCCGAACATGTCGAGGGCGCCGGTATCCGTACGTTCGCGGCCATGCGCGAACTGGGCCTCGAAGGCGTGGTGGCCAAGCGGGCGGACAGTCCGTACCGCGCCGGACGCTCGGACGCCTGGGTCAAGATCCGCACGGAACGCACCGGCGACTTCGTCATCGCCGGGTGGGTGCCGAACAAGTCGAACCCGGAGGACCTCGGAGCCCTCGCCCTCGCCGAATACCGGAGCGACGCACTGGTGTTCTGCGGCCGTGTCGGCGCCGGCCTGCACGTGCGTGCTCGTGCCGAACTCGACGAACGCCTGCGGCGCCTGCCGCCCGGCGAGGCGCTTGCCGCGGACCGGAATGTCCAGTGGGTCGCTCCCCGGCTCGTCTGCGAGGTCGCCTACAAGGAGTACACCCTGGACGGGCGCCTCCGGCAGCCGGCGTTTCGACGCCTGCGCGACGACAAGCCGCCCGGGGAGTGCATCGGGGCCTTCGACGATCCGCGCCCCGTCGAAGCCGAGCCCGTCGTGGTGCGTAGCGTCGCCGTCACCAACCGTGACAAGGTCTTCTTTCCCGAGAAGGGGCTCACCAAGGGCGACCTGGTCGACTACTACGAGCGCATCGCCCCCTGGATGCTGCCCTACCTCATGCACCGGCCCCTGGTACTGACCCGTTTCCCCGACGGCATCCACGGCAAGTCCTTCTACCAGCGGGATGCACCCGACTTCGCGCCGGACTGGGTGAAACGGGCCGCACTGTGGACCGAAACCGAGGACCGCGACATCAACTACTTCATGGTCGAAGATACCGCGTCCCTGCAGTACCTCGCGAACATGGGCGCGATCCCCATCCACACCTGGCACAGCCGCATCGACCGCCTGGAACACCCCGACTGGTGCGTCCTGGACCTCGATCCGAAGGACGCGCCGTTCGCGGACGTGATCGCGGTAGCGAAGGAGATCCGTGCGCTGCTCCAGGAGATCGACCTGCCCGGCTACCTGAAGACGAGCGGCGCCAGCGGCCTGCACATCCTCATCCCCCTCGCGCGACGCCTCACCCACGATCAGTCCCGAACCCTCGGCGAACTGCTCGCGCGCGTCGTCGTGACGCGCCGCGGCGAGATCTGCACGATCGTCCGGTCGGTGCGCAAGCGCGAGAGCAAGGTCTACATCGACTACATGCAGAACCGCCACGGGCAACTGATCGTGGCGCCCTTTTCGGCGCGCGCCGAGCCGGCCGCTTCCGTCTCCATGCCGCTCAAGTGGTCCGAACTGAACGGTCGCCTCGGCAATCCGAAGTTCCACATCGAGAACGCCGTGACCCGCATGAAACGCGTCGGTGACCCGATGCTCCCGGTCCTCACCGACGAGCCCGACCTCGGCGCAGCGCTTGCGAAACTCGCAGGACTGGTCGGCCCGTAGGGGACGGGCGACCACAAGGGTCGGGGACGGGCGACCACAAGGGTCGCCCCTACAGCGCCTGGCGCGCGGTCAGCGTCAACTCCGCGCCTTCGATGCCCGGACCGTCCGCCAGCGGCCAGGCGAGGTCCAGGTGCAGTACCCGCCCGCGCTGGGTGCGCGTCGACTCGAACCGCAGACCGATGCCGGCGTCCGCGATGATGCCGAGCGGTTCGTCGTCGGGACCGTCGGGGAACCAGGCTCGCCCGACATCGGCGAACAAGGCCGCGCCCACGCGCAGAATCCGGAACAGGTACAGGTCGGAGAAATAGCGTTCCTCGAAGGTGAGCACGAAGCGCCGGTCCCCTGCCTGGTAGCGGTTCGGGAAGCCGCGCAGGCCACTGTCCCCGCCCAGCAGTAGCTGCCGGTCGGGGCGCAGGTTCCTGGCGTAGCTCAGAACGCCGCTCGCATGGAAGGCGAGTCGCGGCGTCTGCCGGTGGCGGTAGCGCACCCACGCCTCGGCCAGGAAGTCCGTGAGGCCCCCGCCGTCGAGGGCCACGTAACCGTCGGCCTGGGCCCCGAACAACACCAGGTGTCGTGCCGCGCCGCTACGCAGCCCGTCCTGGAACTGGCCGGCGAGCATCAGCCGGCGCTCGCCGTCGCCTCCGAACGCCTTGTCCGAGTAGCCGACGAGTGCGGAGAAACGTCGCCCCAGGTAGATGTCCTCGGTGGTCTGCAACCGGTCCACGTTGCGCGACTTCTCGTAGTCGTCCTCCACCCGCTCGAAGCGGAGCCAGGGATATCCCAGCGTGCGATCCCCATGCGCACGCGGCGCGCCGCGGAGCTGCAACAGTTGGCGATCCTCGTAGCGATAGCCATACGACCAGCGCGAGGCGACGCCGTCGACGAGCCCGCGCGAGAAGCCGCGCGAGACCTCGAACGAACGGGTCCTGGCCTCGAAGACCGCAAACTTGCGATCGAGCAGGTAGAGCCCCTGATCGCTCTCCCGGGCGTCCATTCGTACGGACCATGCGCCGCGCGTGTCCAGCGAAAAGAAGGGCCGAGCCAGCTCGAGCGCCCAGCGCCCGCCGTCGTCGTTGTCGAGCACGGTGACCGCGAGTTGCGTCCGCCCGTGTCCGACGTTGGGATCGACATAGGAGAAAGCGACCCCACTGCGGTCGAGATCGTCGTAGTAGCTTGCCCCCAGCCGCGAGCCGGTACCGGCGACGTTGTCGTCCGACAGGCCGAACTCCGCGCTGTCTTCGCCCCCGGTCCGCGTGAAGCTGACCTGCGGCGCGAGGGTCCACACGTCCCTGGTGACCACCGCGACCTCGATGCCGTCGTCGCAGATCCGGTTCACGAAGACCCGCGCATCGTAGAGATAGGACTTCCCGCGCAGCGTCCGCTCACTCTCCTCGAGCGCCTGCAACGTGGTATCCCGGCCCGCCTCGAAGAGGATGACGTCTGCGACCACCCCTTCCCGCGTGTCGATGTGGTAGCGGTTCGCCGCCCGAAAGAGGGCATTGTTCTCGTCGGGACGGTCGGTCGCGAAGATGGGCTGCCGGACGATCGCCACGTCGCGGACCCGATAGCTCCGGCCCCGCTCGATGGCGTGCCCGGACAACTCCTCGATGTCGCGGCCCGCGAGCGTCGAGATGTCGTAGCTCGCCGGGCCACAGCGCTCCTGCGCTGCCGCGACCGTCGCGAGGGCCAGGCCCGCCACGAACGCGCCGGTCCTTGCCGCCCGGATCAGGGGCCTTATTCCCAACCGTGGCGCGCTCGCGTACGCACTGCGGACATACCCATGGGCGCGATGTGCCGAACGCTGCGGCGCGCTAGCGCGACCGCCGCAACTCCTCCTTGATGATCGCCACCTGCTCCTGCGTGACCGGCTCGAATCCCGGAATCAGGCAACTCGCCCCCCAGGTGCCCCTGCCGATGCCCATCTCGTAGAAGCCCTGGATCGTGTCCATGGCGCAGACGCGAAACGAGCGGGTCTCGAGGCGCATCGTTCCGTTGCGTCGCAGCCCCGGGCAGCGGCGCCGGAACTGCACGAGGTACTTCTCGTCGCCGCGCATGTGAAAGACGACAAAACGTTCGTTGAGTATCTCCGTGCGGCTGATGCGTGACCGGGCGATGCAATCCGTGGAGGAGTCGTAGTCCTCCACCGAATCCCCGCTCAGAATCTCCGCGATGACGGCGTCGAGGTCTGGCTCGGCGCCAGGATCTTCCGTCCCGTCATCGGCCGCCGGCGGAGGTGGAACCTCGGTGGGCTCGCCGCTCTCGGCGGCCCACACGGGGGTCCAGAGCGCAGCGGCCAGCAACCATGCCGCGGCGACCCTCACCCCTCGTCCTCCTGCGCCGGGATGCCCTGCCCGGAGGACCTGCCATCGCGCTCGGATTCGATCGCGGCCCGCAGCCCGTCCACCTGCGTCTCGTCGATCAGCTCGAAGTCGCCCAACACGCAGGTGGGCGTCGGGAGCCCGAAGCCCGAGCGCTCCGCGGCCCGGAAGTGATCCAGGGTGCACACCCGGCTGCCCCTCAGGTCGAGGTAGATCATCATGTGCGAATCCAGACCCGGACACCGCGTGCGCAGCCGGTTGAGCCACGTCTCGCGCCGTCCGACGAAGAGCACGTTGAACTCGTCGACCACCTCGATCGTCCGATACCTCCGGGGCGAGATGCAGCGCGTCGCCTGCTGGTACTCGCCGGGATCGAGGGGCGTCGAGAGAATCGTCTCGACATCGATCGGCGGCGTCTGTGTTGCTGCCGTTCGTCCGTCGTCCGAATCTTGCGCCGCCACTGCATGCGGGAGGCTCGCCGCCACCGCGACCGTCCAGACCAGCAGCGCAATTCTCGGCGCCTCGCTACGCATGCGATCTCCTTAAGGGGTGACCACAACCGACGGCCGCAGTGTACAGCCTGCGACTTGCCACAACATCCGCCCCATGCCCGATCAGGCGGCGTACCGACGCGCAAGGTGCGCAAGGAACGCGTCCACGCCGAGCGTCTCTGCCGTGGCCGTGCGCACGATCTCCAGCGTGCTCTCGACGCACCCCCGGGAGTGCACATGGGTACGCAGCCAGCCGAGGAGCCCCTCGAACTCGCCCTCCCCGATCGCTTCTGCCATGCCGGGCGCGTCCCGGGCGGCGGCCGCATACAACTGCGCCGCCGTCAGGGCGCCGAGCGTGTACGTCGGAAAGTAGCCGATGAGGCCGGCAAACCAGTGCACGTCCTGCATGCAGCCGTTGCGATAGTCGCCGGTCGTGTCGAGACCGAGATACCGCTGCATCCGGGCATCCCACGCGGCGGGGATATCGTCCACGTCCATGTCCCCGGCCAGCAGCGCCTGTTCCATCTCGTAACGCAGCACAATGTGCAGCGGATACGTGACCTCGTCGGCCTCGACCCGGATCAGGCCGCGCTGCACACGGGTCGCCGCCCGCTGCAGGTTGTCCGCCGACCAGGCCGGATCCGCCGCGTCGCGCCCGAACGCCGCACGCACGATCGGCGCCGCAAACGCCAGGAACGGCGCACCGCGGCAGACCTGCATCTCCATGAAGAGCGACTGGCTCTCGTGCAGCGCCATGCCACCGGATTCGCCGACCGGCTGCCCGCGCCAGGCTTCCGGCAACCCCTGCTCGTACATCGCATGTCCGGTCTCGTGCAGCACGGCGAACAGGGACTCCAAGAATATGTCCGTGTTGTAGCGCGTCGTGATGCGCGTGTCGTCGGGCCGCCCGCCGCAGAACGGGTGGTGGCTCGTGTCCAGTCGACCGCGTTCGAAGTCGAAGCCCAGACGTTCCATGAGGGTGTGCGCAAGCTCGGTCTGACACGCCACCTCGAACGGCCCGCGCATCGGCAGCGGATCCCGTTGCGCGGCCAGCGCCCTCTCCAGCAACTCCGGCAGCGTCTCCTTCAATCGTTCGAAGATCGGGTCGATCACGGCCCGCGACATGGCCGGTTCGTATCCGTCGAGGAGGGCGTCGTAGGGATCGAGCGCAAGCGCTTGCCCCAGGCAATCCGCGCGTTCCCGGGTCAACGACACCACCCGCTCAAGGGGCGCCGCGACGGCCTCCCAATCGTTGCGCGGACGCGCCGTGCGCCAGACCTGCTCGCAACGCGTGCCGGCGCGACTCGACTCCACCACGAGCGCCGCCGGCAACGCACGCGCGCGCAGCCAGGCGCGCTCGATCTCGCGTATATTGGCGGCCTGCCACGCGTCGAGACCCGCCTCCGTCCGGGCCGCCTCGATCCACGTCCCGACACGCTCGTCCGCGACCCGTTCGTGCTCGAGGCGGGCAAGTTCGGCGAGTGCCTCGGCCCGCTCCGCGCCGCCTCCCGGCGGCATCATCGCCGCCTCGTCCCAGGACAGCATCGCCTGCGCGTGGCGGAGGTGGCCTACGCGCTCGAACTGGCGGTGCAGCGCCGCATAGCTCATGGCGAATCGAACAGGTCCGGACCTTCCCAGGGAAACCGCGGCAGATCCCGCATACCCTGGGCGACCGTCGCCGACCAACTCGCCTGGAGGTCCTGAAAGAACCGCGAATCGGCCTCGAAATTCGCGTCCGCGTTGTGGGCGCCATGGTGGTTGCGAACGGTCCGACTCAGTTCACCGACGTACTCGGCCGCCTCGAACACGGTCTCCGAGCGTAGCAGCCCGTGGCCCTCGGGCCGCTCGAACTGCCGGTCGATGCGGTGCACGACCGTCTGGCTGGTCGAGAGGTTGCCGGCGCAGAGCAGCACGAACAAGCGCTCGCCCGTCACCTCGAAGCGATGCATCTTGCTGTAGGTGTTGACCTGATCGACGCCGCCATGTGTGCGAGAATCGCTCGCGAACACCAGTTCGTGGTCGGTGTGAATCGCCAGGCAATCACTCACGGGCTGGCAGTCTGTCCGGCCGGCGATACTGGAGCCCGGCACGGTCCCCGGCGGCCCTGCGTCCGCCGTCCGGGCCGGCCGATCAGGCGGCGGCTCCGGGGGACTGCTACCATCGTGAGCACTCCATGGCCATAGACTGGAAAGCATATAACGCCCAGGGTATCTGGGACGAACTCGTGGCGCCCAACGGGCGGGCCCGTGCCGGGGCCGGCGCCCTGTTTCGCGTGCTCGGACGACTGACCGACGAACGGCTCGCGGCCCGTCAGGCCGCCGCCGACCTCGCTATCCGCACGATGGGAATCACCTTCTCCGTCTACCACGACCAGTCGTCCGGGGCCATCGACCGCGAGTGGCCCTTCGACATCATCCCGCGACTGATCAGAAAGACCGAGTGGGACGCGATCGGCGGCGGTCTCATCCAACGCGTCAAGGCGCTCAACCTCTTCATCGACGATGTCTACCACGAGCAGCACGCGCTACGCGACGGCGTCGTGCCCAGGGACTACGTCACCCGCTCGCGCGAATTCCGACCGGAGTGCGTCGGCGTCGATACCCCCCACGGGATCTGGAGCCACGTCTGCGGCTCCGACCTCGTGCGCGACGAGAAGGGCATCGTCTACGTGCTCGAGGACAACCTGCGCGTTCCGTCCGGCGTGTCCTACATGCTGGAGAATCGGGCGGTGATGAAACGGGTGTTCCCGGAGCTCTTCGAGCATTACGCCATCCATCCCGTGGACGACTACCCGCGCCAGCTCCAAAACTGCCTGGCGTCGCTGTCGCCGCGCGACGTGGAACAGCCGAAGGTGGTAGTGCTGACCCCGGGCATCTACAACTCCGCCTACTTCGAGCACTCCTACCTCGCCCAGTTGATGGGAGCGGAGCTGGTCGAGGGCTCCGACCTCGTCGTCGACGACGACGACTGCGTTCACATGCGGACCATCGAAGGCCTGGTGCGGGTGGATGTCATCTATCGACGCATAGACGATCTCTTCCTCGATCCGGACACCTTCAACCCGGATTCCATGCTCGGCACGCCGGGACTCATGCGCGCCTGGCGCGCCGGCAAGGTCGCGTTCGCGAACGCACCGGGCTGCGGCGTCGCCGACGACAAGGTGATCTATACCTACGTCCCGGACCTCATCCGCTATTACCTCGCTGAAGAGCCGTTGCTGCCAAACGTGCCCTCGTACCGCTGCGTGGAGAAGGAGGCGCGCGACTACGTGCTCGACAACATCGACGAACTCGTCGTCAAACCCGCGAACGAGTCCGGCGGCTACGGGATGCTGGTCGGACCGCACGCGACGCAGCGGGAACGGGATCGCTTTCGGCGTCGCGTCCGAGCCAACCCGCGCAACTACATCGGGCAACCCTTCCTCACGCTGTCCGCGGCGCCCACCCTGATCAAGGGACGGCTGGAGCCGCGTCACCTCGATCTGCGGCCCTTCATCCTGTCGGGCGAGGACACCTACGTGACCATGGGCGGGCTGACGCGTGTCGCGCTGCGCAAGGGCTCGATGGTCGTGAACTCCTCCCAGGGTGGCGGCAGCAAGGACACGTGGGTGGTGGACTGGTGAACGCATGAGGCTGCAGACACTGTCCCGGGTCGCCGAGCGCATCTACTGGATGGGGCGTTATATCGAGCGCGCCGAGAGCACGGCCCGGCTGATCTCCGTGCACGCCGACCTCCTGATGGACCTGCCCGTGCGCCGTCCGCTGGGATGGGGCGTGCTGATGGATATTACCGGCTCGGCCGCGCTCTTCTCGACGCTCTACAACGAGGCCACGGAACGCAACGTGGTCCGCTACCTCGCCAGCGACGCCCGCAACCCCTCCTCCATCCTGACGTCCCTCGCGAACGCCCGCGAGAACATGCGTACGGCGCGCGACACCATGCCGCGGGTCACGTTCGAGTACGTCAACGAGCTGTACCTCTACGCCCGGGACGGATTGCCCGGACAATTGTCGCGCAGCCGCCGGGTCGAGGTCCTCGAGGGCATCACCCGGCGCGTTCAGCAGCTCGAGGGGTTCCTCTCGAGCAACATGACCCACGACCAGAAATGGCAGTTCCTGCGCCTCGGCAATCACCTCGAGCGGGCCGAGATGACCACACGCATCATCGACGTGCGCTCCAGGATCGGGAGCGGCGATGCGTTCGAACCCTTCGAGCCGATCCAGTGGCGGGGCGTGTTGCGTTCGCTGTACGCGCTGCAGAGCTACCAGGCCTCGATGCAGGCTCCCGTGGAGGGTCCTGCCGTCCTGGAGTTCCTGTTCAAGAACGACGAACAGCCGCGCTCGTATGCCAGCTGCCTGCAATCGCTGAAGTTCGGCCTGCGCCGACTGCCGCGTAGCGAAGGGCCGTCACGGGTGTGCGACGCGATGATCCACTTCGTGCACAATGCCGCCGTGCGCGACCTCGCCGGCGACGCGCTGCACGGCTTCGTCGACGGTTGCCAGGTGCAGTTGGGAAACCTCCACGACGAGATCGCGAAAACGTACTTCCACTACATGCCCAGCGTGCCCGGGACGGCACGCCTTCGAGGGCCGCAAGGACACTGAGCATGGTACTCGCCGACTCCCGACTGCTCCGTTTCGGGGCATTCACCGCCTTCTATTTCGCCCAGGGCGTGCCCATCGGGCTCCTGCAGATCGCGCTGGTCGCCTGGCTCGCGGGCCAGGGCGCCACCACCGCGGACATTGGCACGTTCATCGGCGTCGTCACGCTACCCTGGGCCCTGAAGCTGGTCTCCGGGCCGTTCATGGACCGTTTCGGCATCCCGTCCATGGGACGCCGGCGGCCGTGGGTGATGGCCGCGCAGGGGGGGCTGGCGCTGTCCATGCTGGCGTTGGCCTTCATCCCCGATGCGACCGACATCGGCATGCTCACCGTCCTTGGCTTCATCGTCATGTCGTTCGCCGCCGTGCAGGACGTCGCCGTGGACGGCATGGCGATCGACCTGCTGCCCGAGGACGAACGCGGCCGCGCCAATGCCTTCATGGCGTTCGGACAGGTCCTCGGCTACTCGGTCTTCTCCGGCATCTGCGGCTTCCTGCTCGCCCAGTTCGGTCTGCGGGTCGCCGCGCTCGTCTGCGCCGCCACCGTCGCCGCCATATTCGTGTTCATAGCGCTTTGCCGGGAACGGGCCGGGGAACGCCTGCTCCCGTGGACGCCCGGCGAAGCCGCCCCGGGGCGCCCGGCGGCGGGCGGAATCTTCGGCATGTTCCGCGACATCGTGCGCGCGGTGATCCTGCCGATGAGCCTGGTACTGATCGCGGCCGAGTTCTTCATCCGGGTCGCCGGCGGGGTCTTCATCACCATCGCCCCGGTCTTCGCCGTGCAGGAACTCGGCTACGCGGACCATGTGTATTCGGCGTGGTTTGGGCCCTTGAGCGGCGTCGCTGCCTTCATCGGGGTCTTCTTCGGCCCGGCCATCGACCGGTTTGGAGGCAAGCGGCTGCTCGGCATCGGCATGGCCGCAACCGCTTTCGTGGCCGTCCTGTTCGCGAGCCTCGGCGCACTCTGGCACGACCATGTCTTCGTCGTCGGCTGCCTGGTGGCCTTCCTGATCGCCTCGCAGATTGTCTTCGTCGCCGTGATCGCGTTGTTCATGAACATCTGTCGGGCACAGATCGCGGCCACGCAGTTCGCCATCTACATGTCCCTCGCCAACCTGAGCCGCGCCGCTGGCGCCTTCTTCGCCGGCGCCGTGTCGCTCAGCCTGACCTCGTCGCAGAACTTCCTGCTCATCGCGGCCCTTGCCGCCGTCGCGCTCGGGTGCCTCATCCTCTTCAGTCCCGAGCGACACGCCCGACATCTCGAACGCCTCGAGGAGCAGGGAAACGCCCCCCGCCGCGCGCGCGAAGCGGGAGAGCCCGCCGCGTGACGGACCTCGACTTCATCCGGCGCCGCGCCGCGGGCGTGTTCCCGGACGGACTCGTGACGGCCAACGCGCTCGCCTCCAACATCGCGTTCGGAGCAGCCATCGTCGGGGCCGGACACGTGGAACTCACCCACCACGGAGACTGGTGGTTCGTCGCGAGCGAGTTCGACTGGCTCCGCGTGCCAAGCGAGCATTACTCGGACCGGAGCGAACTCTTCGGGCAACTGGTGCCGTTCCCCGAACAGGGGCCGGGCAGCCACCGCTCGGAGGTATACGTGACGGCGTTCGCGAAACGCGCGTACGTGGTCCAGGACGACGCGGTATGGTGGATCGTCGGGGAGCCCTCCGCGGACCTGCCGCACCGGGACGCCGTACCGCCCTGGTGCGTCAACGTCCTGGCGTTCAACTTCCGTTGAGCGGGCACATGACCGAGCTCTTCACCCACGACGACTGTCTCGAGCACCGCACGCCGGCGGGACATCCCGAGCGCCCGGCGCGCCTCGCCGCGGTGCTCGAGCGCCTGCGGGCGGACGGGCTGCTCGATGAAGTGGCCGTGCGCACGCCGTCCCCGGCAACGGACGCCGCCCTCGCGCGGGTACACGACCCGCGCTACGTCCAGGCCATCGCCAGCGTCGCCCCGGAGAGCGGCTTCGTGCGGGTGGAGTCCGATACGGTGCTGAGCCCCGGTTCCCTGCACGCGGCGCGGCTTGCAGCCGGCGCCGTCGGCGAAGCCGTGGAACGGGTACTGGACGGCACCGCCGAGCGGGCCTTCTGCGCCGTGCGCCCGCCCGGCCACCATGCGGAATCGCGCACGGTCATGGGCTTCTGCCTCTTCAACAGTATCGCGGTGGGCGCTGCCACGGCACTTGAGCGAGTGGAACGTGTCGCGATCCTCGACTTCGACGTCCACCACGGCAACGGCACCGTCGAGATCTTCCAGGACCGTCCCGAGGTGCTCGTGTGTTCAAGCTTCCAGTACCCCTACTATCCCGGTATCCGGCAGACCGTCGAGCGACCCAATATCGTCAATACGCCCCTGGCCGCCGGCACCGACAGCCGCACGTTCCGCACGGCGGTGGAGCGCGACTGGCTGCCGGCCCTCGAAACGCACCGACCCGAACTGATACTGGTCTCCGCCGGCTTCGATGCCCACCGGGCAGACCCCCTCGCGGGGCTCGCCCTCGAGGACGACGACTATCGGTGGATCACGGCCCTGATCGTGGACGCCGCCAGCCGCTTCGCTGACGGACGCATCGTCTCCACGCTAGAAGGCGGTTACGACCTCGACGCCTTGGCGCGTTCGGCCTCGCTGCACGTGCAAGGTCTCCTCTGAGGGAACCGGCGCGGCGCGCTACCATGGGCCCATCGAGCGCGATGCGCTCCCGTGCCGTGGGGTCACCGAATGAAGGCCCGCCTCGTCGAGATGGTCGAGCGCGGCGACACGCGCGCCGGCAGGACATTCGACCTGATCGTGCTGGCGCTGATCATCTGCGCCCTGATCGCCCTGTCGGTCGAGACGCTGCCCGGCCTCCCGCCGGCCGCAACGCGTGCACTCGCCTTCGTCGAGGTCGTCGTCACGCTGCTCTTCACGGTCGAGTACGGTCTGCGCGTCTATGCGGCCGAGCGCAAGTGGCGCTACGTCTTCAGCTTCTACGGGCTCATCGACATCGTCGCCATCGTTCCCTTCTACATCTCGCTCGGCGGCGTCGATCTCCTGGTCGTGCGCGTCGTGCGCATCTTCCGGGTATTCCAGATCCTCAAGGTGTTCCGCTACAGCACGGCGATCAACCGCTACATGCGGGCGCTGCAACTCGCGAGGGAGGAGATCCTGCTGTTCCTGCTGGCCGCCGGGATCCTCCTCTACCTCTCCGCGGTCGGCATCTACTACTTCGAGCGCGACGCCCAGCCCGAGAACTTCCAGTCGATCCTGCACAGCCTCTGGTGGGCGGTGGCCACGCTGACGACCGTCGGCTACGGCGACATCTATCCCGTCACCGCCGGGGGAAAGGTGTTCACGTTCCTGGTGCTGGTGTGTGGGCTCGGGATCGTCGCGGCGCCGTCGGGGCTCGTTGCCGCGGCGTTGTCGCGGGCTCGGGAAGAGGAGGAGAAGGAGTAGTTTCCACTCGGGCCAGGAGCTTGCGCCGTAGAAGTTTCGCGCCAGCGAAACTTCCAACGCGAACGAAGTTCGCGCGCTAGCTGGCGGCGCGTCGCGCACGGCAAGCGCGCCAGGTCTCACGGCATCGGTGGTGAAGCGCTCACGCCACACTCGGGACCGATCTACCCTGTGTTACGGTGCCGGCAACGTGCGCCCCGTTGCGGAGAGTCACGCATGACCCGCGCCGAAACGCCCATCGCCGCACCCGTCGTCGAGTATCCGTCCAGCGATGGCAAGCCGTTGGCTGAGACCGAACGACATGCCATCGCCACGGTCAACGCCTGGCAAGGCCTCAAGCACTATTTCGCCGAGCGTGCCGACGTCTACGTCGGCATGGACATGCTGCTCTATTTCGTCGAGGGCAACCCGCGCCAGTCCGTCGTCCCGGACGTGTTCGTGGTCCTCGGCGCGCCGAAGCTGCCGCCCCGCGACAACTGGCTGGTGTGGCGCGAAGGACGCGTGCCGGACTTCGTGCTGGAGATCACATCCAGAACCACGCGGCGCGAGGACGAGGGCCGCAAGCGGCAGTTATACCGACGGCTCGGGGTCACCGAGTACTGGCAGTACGACCCCACAGGCGACTACCTGGACCCGGTCCTGAAGGGAGCACGCCTGGTCGACGACGCATACCGGCCGATCGCCGGCATCACCGAGACGGACGGCACGCCGCGCCTCGCGAGTGCCCTCGGTGTGGAGCTGCACCTGGTACGCGGCGGTCTGCGGCTCTTCAATCCGCGGCGCGGACGAGACCTGCCGGTCTTCGAGGAGGAGACTGTTCGTGCGGACACGGCCGAACGGCGTGCCGCCACCGCGGAGCAGCGCGCCGCCGCCGAACTCCAGCGCGCCGCCGCCGCCCAGCGCCGGGCGAACGCCGCGGAGCGGCGCGTGGCGGAACTCGAAGCGCGTCTGCGCACCGCATCGCGGGAGCGGCCTGCGCCGTAATAGTGTGGCCGCAACAATGCGGGCCAGGCTCCTGGCCGCAACACGAGCGGGGCAGAGTCGCCGGAAACGGCCCGCAGTCATCGTTCGGGTAGCATTGCTGCGAGCGCACTGCACCCTGCACAAGGATCACGATATGCCCATTGAAACCCGCCTGCTCGGCCGCACCGGCGTCCGAGTCAGCAACCTCTGCCTCGGGGCGATGATGTTCGGCTGGCGCACGGAAGCCGCCGAGTCGTACGCGATCATCGACCGGGCACTCGACGCGGGGATCAACTTCATCGACACCGCGAATGTCTACGGCCGCGGTCGTAGCGAGGAGGTCACCGGTGAAGCGCTCGTGCGCAACGGCCAGCGCGACCGCATCGTCCTGGCGACGAAGTTCCACGGCGCCATGGACCCGGACGACCCGAACATGCGAGGCGCGAGCCGCCGGCACATCGTCGCCGCGTGCGAAGCGAGCCTGAGACGCCTGCAAACCGACTACATCGACCTCTACCAGATCCACCGGCCCCGGCCGGACACCGCCATCGACGAGACACTGCGCGCCCTCGACGACCTCATCCACCAGGGGAAGGTGCGTTACATCGGGACATCGACGTTCGCGGCGTGGCAGTTCGTCGAGTCGCTTTGGGCATCGGAGAAGCACGGACTCCACCGCTTCGTCTGTGAACAGCAGCCGTACAACCTGTTGGACCGCCGGGTCGAGCGGGAACTGATGCCGATGGCGCGCACCTACGGCGTGGCGACGATCCCCTGGAGTCCGCTGGGGGGCGGGCTTCTCACCGGCAAGTACCGCCGCGGCGAGGAACCGCCGGCGGGAACCCGGTTCGCCAATGCGAACGCGATGCAGCGGCGACGGTACAACCAGCGCATCTTCGACGTGATCGAAGGGCTCGAACCCCTCGCGCGGAACCGCGGCGTGACTCTGTCGCAATACGCGCTGGCCTGGGTGATGGCGCAGCCGAGCGTCACCAGCCCGATCATCGGCCCACGCACCATGGCGCAACTCGAGGACAACCTCCCGGCCGCCGACATCGAACTCACCGAGGAAGACACCCGGGCGATCGACGCGCTGATTCCGCCGGGACAGATGGTGGCGCCTTTCTACGAGGCCGACTTCGGGCCGCACCGCTTTCGTCTGTAGGGGCGACCCTTGTGGTCGCCCGTCCCCGACCCTTGCGGTCGCCCGTCCCCGAAGTCGCGGAACCTCGTCGTCAACGCGCAGTTTCGCGCTCGCGAAACTGCAACGCGACCGTAGGTCGGGACAAGCCCGTCCCCTACACGGGCTTGCCCCCTCGGACGACGATCCGGTGCATCACCCGCTCTTCGCCGTAGTCGGTGACGGGGTAGTGCATCACGGAGCGGTTGTCCCACAGCACGAGGTCGTCCACATCCCAGCTATGCCGGTAGACGAACTCGGGGCGGCTCGCGTGGGCCAGGAGCCGGAACAGCAGCCGTTCGCTCTCCTCTGCGGGGATCCCGACGATGTACTTCGTGAAGTTGCCGTTCACGTACAGCGCCCGTCGCCCCGTCTCCTCGTGCGTGCGCACCACCGGGTGTACGGACTCCTCCACCTCCGGTCCGAAGACCTTGCCGGAGTGGAAGGCCTCGAGCCCCTCGATGCGTTCGCGCAGTTCCTCATCCAGGGTCTCGTAGGCAAGATGCTGGTTGGAGAAGGCGGTATCGCCGCCCTCGCCCGGCAGGACGCGGGCGTGCAGTGCCGTGATGCGCGGCGGCGTCGGATGCCACGTCATGTCGGAGTGCCACCCGCCGCCAAACGGATGTTCGCCGCGGAAGAACCGGTGCTTGCGGCCCGTGCGGGCAATCCACTGCACGTACTCCGTGTCCGGGTGCTTCGTCGCGGGGTGCGTCAGCAGGTCGCCCCAGAGGCGCCCGAAATCCGCCAGTTCGAGCGGTGACAGTCGCTGGCCCGGCAGGACCAGCAGGTGGTGTTCCAGCAGCAGGTCATGCAGGTCGGCGACGAGGCGCCCGTCCGCTGCACCGAGGTCGAGGCCTTCCACCCGCGCGCCGAGCGCTACGCTCGCGCGGCTGGCGGCAAAGACGGTGTCGTGGGCGGCTTCGGCCATGGGCTTCTCTCCGTTACTAACCTCGCACGATCGTCCTGCAACGCTCGGGCCGGGTCAAGCCCGCTACGCCTCAGCCGTAAGGCCCGGACCCGTCCACGTACAGCCGCTCCCCGGTCACGTAGGAGTTGGCGTCGGACACCAGGAAGCGGACCACGTTGGCGATGTCCTCCGGCTGGCAGACGTGGCCGAACGGGCTGTCGGCATCGAGGGTACGGATGTCCTCCACGCCGGCCGTCGCCCGCACCAGGCGCCGGCCCATCTCGGTCTCGACGAGCCCGGGCGCCACCACGTTCACCCGAATACCGTATCGCTTCTCTTCCTTTGCGAGCGTCGCCGCGAGCGCTTCCTGGGCGGTCTTGCCCATGTTGTACGGGGCGCCGTTCGCGCCCAGGCCGCGGGTCGCCGCACTGGAGATCATCACGATGTCCCCCCGTGGTTGCTCACGCATGCGCGGGATCGTCAGCTTGCTGAGGTAATGCGGGGCGAAGGCATGCGTCGCGACGACGCGCTGCAGTTCCGCGATGTCCGTATCGACCACGGAGTTGCCGCGGCTCGCAATGCCGGCGTTGTTGACCAGAATACTGATCGGGCCCATCTCGGCGTGCACCGCCTCCACCATCTCCCAGTCCTGCTCGAAGTCGTCCACGGAAGCCTGATACGCGCGCGCCCGGCCGCCGGCGCGCTCGACCAGTTCGACGGCCTCGGCCGCCGCATCGTGGTCCCGCCGGTAGTTGATGGCGACATCGGCGCCGTCCTCCGCCAACGCGACCGCTATCGCACGGCCCACGCCGCGGCCGCCCCCCGTGACCAATGCGACTCGCCCGTTCAATGACATGCTTGTTCTCCAGTTCTACGGTGTGTTGGCCGGCATGGCGCCGGCGTGGATCAGTTGCCCTGGAAATGGGCGTCGCGTTTCTCCAGGAAGGCCAGGGTGCCTTCCCGCGCATCGTTCGACATACCGGCTTCGGACTGCAGTTGCGCTTCGAGATCGAGTTGCTGTTCGTAGGAATTGTGCCACGTCGCCCAGTAGGCCTTGCGGATCAGCGACAGCGACCGCGGACCCTTGCCCAACCGCTGCGCCAGCTCCATGGCCCCTTCCATCAGCGCGTCGTTGTCGTCATAGAGCCGGTTGACGAGACCCCACTCGGACGCCTTCTCCGCGGGCAGCCGCTCCGCGAGCAGCGAAAGCTCCACGGCCCTGCCCCAACCCACCAGCCGCGGCAGGACGAAGGTCGCTCCGCCATCCGGCACCAGGCCGATGCGCGCGAATGCCTGCAGGAAGAAAGCCTGCTTCGAGGCGCAGACCATGTCGCCCATCAGGGCCAGGCTCATCCCGACCCCCGCCGCCGCCCCGTTCACGGCCGTGACGATCGGCATGTCGAGGTCCCGCAGTCCGAACAGCAGCGGGTGGTAGAAGTTGCGCAGGGTGGCGCCGGGGCGACGGGCGTTGTTGCCGTCCCCGCGCCCGGCGAGATTCGCGCCGGAACAGAAGCCGCGTCCGGCGCCGGTGATCAGCAGGCAGCGGACGTTTCCCGGGCGGGATTCGAGCTCCGCCATCGCTTCTCCGAGACCCACCATCATGTCCGGGCCGATGGCGTTCAGCACTTCCGGGTGATTGAACGTGAGGACGGCGACGGAGTCCTCGAAATCGAGCCGAATCCTGTTCAAGTCCACGCCCGTGCCCCCCTTCCGGAAAAGCGCGAGACTCTATCACAGGCGCCGCGCCGGGCTGCACGGGCCACGCCGCGCACTTCCATCCGCTACACTCGAACGCAGCACCCAGGAGGCGACCCATGGACGCTGCCACGCGACGCGAGATCCGGTTCGATTGCCGGGAGTTGTCGATCGCCTACGCCCGCACTCTCGATTTCTGCGACTACGATGCGTTTGCGAACCTCTTCACCGACGCTGCCGTGCTGTCCGCCGGGCCACTGATCGAAGGCCGGGAGGCCATCCGGAACTGGCTCGCGAAACGCCCCGACGAACTCCGCTCCCGCCATGTGTTGACCAACATCTTCATCGATCCGGTCGATGCGGACCACGCCCGAGGGATCAGCTACCTCTCGCTCTATCGCCATGTTGGCGAGGAGAGCCTGGCCCCTGACCCGATAGCCTTCGAGGGTCCGGCGGCCGTCGGCCACTACGAGGACCGTTTCGTCAGGACCGACGCCGGCTGGCGATTCGAGCGGCGCGTGCTGCACATCGCGTTTCGACGCGCCCGTCGGGACGGGACATGACCGCCCGGCAGAGGCCTCCAGCCACGGCCCGGATCGAGGCGAGAGCCCCGCACACGCTGGCTGAG
This sequence comes from Candidatus Azotimanducaceae bacterium, assembly GCA_965206615.1. Taxonomy (GTDB): domain Bacteria; phylum Pseudomonadota; class Gammaproteobacteria; order Pseudomonadales; family Azotimanducaceae; genus VXNE01. The sequence continues at coordinate 2,251,239 of CBDBKI010000005.1, read as the reverse complement.
CTTCTGCAATAATCGACCCATGGAACTCGTTTCCAAGGAGCTCGGCCTCGCGCAACGCGACGAGGCCCCGGTGCTCGCCCGGATGTCGCGGGACTACATCGAGCAGGGCCTCAACTGGCGCTGGCGCACCCCCGCGATCCTCAACATGATCCGCGACCCCGAGGCGGTCGTGCTCTGCGCTCGCTGCCGGCGATCCTCTGGCGACCGCATCCACTCGCCCACCGCGGGCGCGCGTACCGGGCACCGGACGGCCGACGGCCGTTGGCAGGGCACCGTGATCGGCGGCTTCGGCATCATGCAGTACGATCTGGAGAGCGCCCACCTCAACCTGCTCGCCGTGCATCCGTCGCTGCGCCGGCACGGTCTGGCAAGCGACCTGCTCCGCTGGCTCGAGGAAACGGCCTCCGTCGCCGGGATCGCCCGCCTGAAACTCGAAGTGCGGGCCCGCAACACCGGAGGACGTGCCTTCTACCGCGCTCGGGGATACGAGGAGGCCGACTTCGTGCCCAGGTACTACAGCGGCATCGAAGCCGCCATCCGGATGCGCAAGAGGTTGCGCTGAGTCGATCGCAGGCGACATCGTGCACCCTCATACGCACAACGAACAACTCCTCCGACGCAGTTTTTTCCTGATCGCCGGTTTCATGTTCGCGGAGGCGGTCGGTGGGTGGCTCGCCAACTCCCTGACGCTCCTCGCCGATGCCGGGCACATGCTGCTCGACGCGTCCGCCCTCGGCCTGTCCTGGTACGCGATGCGCCTGTCGCGCCGCGAGCAGAACGACCGACTCAGCTACGGTTATCACCGTTTCCAGGTACTGGCAGCCTTCATCAACGCGTTGGCCCTCTTCGGTCTCGCCGGCGGCATTCTGATCGAGGCTTTCAGCCGGCTCGGTGCGCCCGAGGCCATGCTGCCGATACCGGCGCTGATCGTCGCGTCCATCGGTTTCGTGATCAACGTGGTCGTCTACCGGATGCTGCACGGCTCGCACAACCTGAACGTGCGCAGCGCGGCCCTGCACGTGCTCGGAGACCTGCTCGGATCCGTCGCCGCGATGGCCGCCGCGGCTTGCGTGCTGCTCTTCGGCTGGCTGTACGCCGACCCGCTCCTCGCCATCGTCATCGCAGCCATCCTGGTGCGCGGCGCCTGGCGGGTGCTGCGCGAGTCCAGCCACATCCTGCTCGAGGGCGTGCCCGCCAACGTCGATCTCGAGGAGATCCGTACCGCGCTGGCGACAGATGTCACGGGTGTGCTGGACATCCACCACGTGCATGCATGGGCGTTGACGGACGAAAAGCCGCTGCTCACGCTGCACGCCAGACTGGATCTCGCAACGGACGGCCAGGCCGCCACCAGCCAGATCAAGGACCTGCTGAACAGCCGCTTCGGCATTGACCACTCGACCGTCCAGATCGAGCGCGATGGGTGTCCCGACGCCTGAGGTCCGAAAGGCGCCTACGCCGCGGAAGCTCCCAACAGCAACTCCCCGACAAGCGCCAGCGCAAAGCCCAGCACGGCGCCGAGCGCTGGCGCCGAGCGCTGGCGCCCAGCGTCGCTCGAGGCGCGCCTGGGGCGCGATGTCCTGGAACGTGAGGTAGAGGATGCCGCCGGCGGCAAAGAGCAAGACGGCGCCAAGCACGGCCGGGTGTCCGGCAAGCCAGAACCAGCCGATGGCGCCGCAGACCGGGCCGAGTAGCGCGAGACCCACCATGCGACCGAGCGCCGTGCGCGCGCGAACGCCGGCCGCGTCGAGTTCGCGCCACGCGTTGAACCCTTCGGGCAGGTTCTGCAGGCCGATCAGGACCGCCAGCAGAATCGCGCCTTCCCCGCCGAGGGCAAACATGCCGCCCAGGGCAAGCGACTCGGGCAGGAAGTCCGCGGCCATGGCGCTGAACTGCGGTGTTGCCTGGTGCGTCCTGGCCTGCCGCCAGTCGAGCAACAGGAACGCTCCGCCGCCCCCCAGCAACAGTGCCGTCACGGCGAACGGATCGGTTACCCATGCAATGCCCTCGGGGACCAGCACGAGCGCCACCGCGCCGATCAGGACGCCGCCGCCGAAGGCGATGACGAAGTGCCGGAACTCCTCTTCCAGCCAGTCGGGACCGATGCGCTCGATACGGGCGAGGCCGGCGCCGATGGGAATGCATGCGCCGGCGAGCGCCGTGAAGAGGAGCAGTTCCGCGAAGCGGTCCAGATCGAAGACGGGCGAACTCATACTGCACGCACCCGGTCAGGGATCCCTTGCGGGGCCTTGCTCAAACGTTACCCGAAGGCTTCAGGGACGACCGCACTCGATCCTGATTTCGATGGTCCGGCCGGCGTCGTCCACATTCGTTTCGGACACCGCGTGGCCTTCCTCATCCATGCAGTCTTCGCTGAGCTCCAGCGCCCGTTCCAGCGCGCTTCGCGCGGCGTCGAGACCCTCCTCCTCCCGCTCATTGGCGATGGAAACCCTCGCTCTGCGCACGGATGCGCCGGGCGGTCCAGGGTCGCGCGGCGCCTCGGTCTCGACGAGCACTTCGGCCACACTGATATCCGATCCACAGGTGATCGCGGTGCGCAGCGTCCCTTCGCTGTTCGTGACGAAGGCCGCGGACCAGCCCTCGTCGCCGCACGTCCCTTCACCCATGCTGCCCAGGTATTCCGCAGCCGCGGTGACGACGTCAGCGCCGGTTGGCCGCTCGTTCGCAACCAGCGTAGCCTGACATCCGGCGCACACCATCATGGTCAGCATCAGCAAGAGAGGGACGAACGGCGCCGGCAAGCGCTTCAGCCCGCGACGGTGCGCGCTGTGCCTGATCCAGCGGGGAAGCCCGACTGCCAGAACCTTCATCCCAACAACTCCAGCGCCCGATCGATCAACGGCGTCTGCGACAGCGCCGTCTGCTCCCAACTCGGGTCGTGCCGCTTCCCGCGTCGGTGCAAACCCAGGTTGAACCCCGTGATGATGGCGAACTTGTAGGCCGCGAGCGCCCGGAACCAGCGCAGGTCCGGCAACGGGTCGCCGTACGCCTCCGTATACAGCGATACCAAGGTGTCCGGATCGAGGAACATCGGGCGCCCCAACGCGCGTCCCCCGGCCCAGGCCTTGGGATCGCTGAACGTACAGATCCAGCCGACATCGTTCAGCGTCGCCCCGACGCCCGTCAGTTCCCAGTCGATCACGGCGAGGAGCTTCGCGTCCTTCGAGCAGAACAGGTTGGCGGTCTGGAAGTCGCCGTGAAAGATGCCCACCGGCGCATCGTGCGGGATCGTGTCGAGCAGGCGCTGCCGGCATTCCGGGGCGCGCGCGAGAGCTTCGGGGTCCGCCGCGCGCTGGTAGAAGCGGTCCCACCGCTCCACGTCCTCCGCGAACGGCACCGGGTCGCCGAGGTACGGAGTCTGCGCCGGATCCACCTTGTGAATGCGGGCGAGCGCTCCCATGGCCTGGCTGCCCAGGTCGTGCAGCGCCTCGTCGGCGAGTTCCGCGCCCCACTCGCCCTGACCGAGACGCAGCACGTCCCCCTCGAGTTGCGGTACCACGAAGTACGGACACCCGAACCAGGTCAGGTCCGCCCCCGACCACCGCACGCTGCAGTGCGGCACGGCGGTTCCGTCGAGGGCGTTGAGCACTTCCACCTGGCGCAGCACGTCAGCCGTGCCCCGCCAGTTCACGTTGGGCGGCGGGATGCGGATGAACCAGCCTTCGTTGCGCCCGTCCACCGCCACGCTGAAGCCGTAGGAAAAGCCCGCGTGCCCAGGCATCTTGTGTACGTCGAAGACGCGCACTGCATCCGTTTCGTACATTGCCTCGCAGAACGGGCCCAGGCGGCGTTCGAGTTCCGCAAGTTCCATGGTCGACTCCTGTGCCGGTTGCCGTGTCGCAGGGGCGGAACTATACCGCCGCCGGCCCGGGGAACTGCTCGCGCAGGATGCGCTTCAGAATCTTGCCGCTCGGGTTGCGGGGCACCTCGTCCACGAACGTCGCCGCGGCCGGCTGTTTGAAGCGCGCCATGCGCCCGTTGCAGAATTCGAGCACCTCGGCTTCGGTGAGCGACTCGTCGCTGCGCACGACGATGGCGAAGGACGACTCGCCCCACCTCTCGCTCGGCTGTCCGATGACGGCGGCTTCGGAGATCTTCGGGTGCATCTGCAGCACCTTCTCGATCTCGGCGGGATACACGTTCTCGCCGCCGGAGATGATCATGTCCTTGATGCGGTCCTCGATGTAGACGAACCCGTCCTCGTCCATGCGCGCCACGTCGCCGGTATGCAGCCAGCCGTCGACGATCGTCTCGGCCGTGGCGTCGGGACGGTTCCAGTAGCCCTTCATGACGTGGTCGCCGCGCAGGATGAGTTCCCCGATGGTATTCGGCGCACAGTCCCTGCCCTGCCCATCGACGATCTTGACGTCCGTGTGGAAGAACGCCTTGCCCGTGGAACCGATCTTTGTCAGCGCGTTCTCCGCATCAATCAGGCACGCCGGACCGCAACTCTCGGTCAGCCCGTAGATCTGATGGATCTCGAGGCCAAGGTCCGCGTACGCCTCGATCAGCGACTCTGGCACCGGCGCCGCCCCCGACAGGCACCAGCGCCACTGCGAGTAGTCGAAGCGCTCCAGGTTCGGTACCTGCAGCATGAAATTCAGCATGGCGGGCACGGCCAGGCCAATCGTGACCTTCTCCCGGTCCACCAGCTCCCACGCCCGGACGGGGTCGAAGCTGCGCATCACGATCGTGGTGATGCCCCGGTACACGTTGAGCGTGATCGGGGTGAGCGCGCCGACATGGAACATGGGCAGCGGCGAGAGGAAGCGGTCGGCTTCCTGATAGTAAGTGGTGGCCGCGATGGTGACGCATCCCCAGATCGACGTGTCGTGGGTGTGCATCACGCCCTTCGGCAGCCCCGTCGTGCCGGAGGTGTACATGATGTAGAGCATGTCGTCGCCGGTCGCGCCGAGGGGCGGCTCGCTGTCCGGCGCGGCATCCCGGAATGCCTGGTAGCTCTCGGCAAAGACGGCAGTGTCCTGGCTACCCGCCACCTGCAGCCAATGGACGATGTCCGTCGCGTCGCCGCGCGCATGCAGTTCCGCCGTGCTCTCCAGGAACTCCTCGCCGAAGATGAGCCGTTTCGCGCCGGCGTCCTTCAGGATGAAGGCAAGTTCGTCCGGCACCAACCGCCAGTTGAGCGGCACCACGACGGCGCCGATCTTGGCGAGGGCGAAATACGCCTCGGTGAACTCCGCGCTGTTCATCAGGAGCAGCGCCACCCGTTCGCCCCTCTCGACGCCCGCGGCGACGAAGGCGTTGGCGATGCGGTTGCACCGCGCATTCAGCTCGGCGAACGTCAGGCGCACGTCCAGGTCGCCGTCGACATACGCCTCCCGCCCCGGGTTCATCAACGCCCGCTTGGTGAGCCACAGACCGATGTTGCGCCGCATGCGGCTCTCCCCTTTTCTTGATCGGACGGGCGATTGTCGCAAATGGAGCCGGAAACGGCAGCCTCCCGCCGGTCCCCCGGCCGCTGTGGGTGACCTCAGGCACTCTCCTCTAGTAAGATTTCCTTGTTTAACCCTTTCCAAGGAACCGACAATGCTCGCCAAACTGACTTCCAAGAACCAGTTGACGTTACCCAAAGCCATCGTTTCGGCGTTTCCGGAAGTGTCCTACTTCGACGTCGCGACCGAAGCCGGACGTATCGTCCTGTCTCCCGTGCGTCTGAACCAGGGCGACGCCGTGCGCGAGAAGCTTGTGGAGTTGGGAATCACGGAAGCGGACGTGGAGGGTGCGGTCGCGTGGGCTCGCCGGCGTCCTTGAGACATCCGCGCGTCGTGCTCGACACCAATGTGCTCGTTTCTGCCCTGGTCTTGCGGGGGGAGTTGTCCTGGCTGAGGGAAGCGTGGCAGGCACGGCGTTTGCGGCCTCTCGTGAGCAGGGCAACGGCTTCCGAACTGATTCGAGTCCTGGGCTATCCGAAGTTCCGCCTGTCCCCAAAGGAGCGCGAAGCGTTGCTCGCGGACTACCTTCCCTGGTGCGAATCCGTAGTGGTACCGACGGTGGTGCCGGTACCCGAGTGTCGTGACGCGAACGACCGCATCTTCCTGCAACTGGCGGCGACCGCGAGCGCAGACACATTGATCTCCGGGGACCGCGACTTGCTGGAGCTTGCGCCAGGGTTCTCAATCCCGATCCTCTCCCCTTCCGCTCTGCGGCGCGCCTTGGCGGACACCTCCGTCGAGTAGCTGACCGGACACGCGCTCCGGCATCTCCCACGCGCTTCTGCAACCCGAACCCGCACCGCCTCTCAAGCGTGCCACACTGTACAAGCCCCTCCACACGTGTACAATTGACCGTCCGGGTTTGTCCAGGTGATGCATGGACGACCAACTGTACAGGATCGGCGCCGTCTCGAAGCTCACCGGCATCTCGGTGGAGTGCCTGCGCGCCTGGGAACGCCGCTACGGCTTCACCCCTGCCGAGCGTGCCGGCCGAACCCGCCTGTACCACACGGACCAACTCGACCACCTGAAGAAGATCAAGACCCTGCTCGACCGGGGCCAGGCCATCGGCCAACTCGCCCGGCTCGAACCGCGTGAGATCGACCGGCGTCTGGGCATCGCGCCGAGCCGCACGCGATCCGGCGCCCGAGCCGGCACACGCGTCGGCCTGGTCGGGGCGGACCTGGTGCTCGCGGAGCGTGATGCGGCGCAGGGCAACCTCGACATCCACGGACGTTGGGCCAGCCCGGAAACCTTCGAGGCACATCTCGATATCCTGCCGGAACTCGACGTCGTGGCCATCCTGTTCCCGAGCCTCGACCCGCAACGCATCGAGCATTACCTCGACTCCGTACGCGACGCGGCGTTGGTGTTCGCGTACCGCTACGCCACAGAAGACGATCTGCAGACGGCTGCCGCCTTTGGCATCACGCTGCTTGCATGGCCCGCACCCTGGTCCACGATCGAGGAAGCGTGCCGCGCGCAGCCCAACGTCCCGACGCAGCCCGGCACGGTACCCCGCCGATTCTCCGACGACGAACTGCTGCACATCGCGATGGCAGCCTCCCGAACGGGATGCGAGTGCACGCGAGGACTGGTGGACCTCGTCAACGCGCTGAACGCGTTCGCCCTGCACGCGCAACGCTGTGGCGGCAACGCCCCCGACCATCCCTACACCGCGGCGCATGCCCACGCCGCCAGGGAGGAACTCGAGGAGACCCTGGCGACGTTTGTCCAACGGCACGCCCTGATCCACTCGGACTGACGCCTCCGGAGCACCTTGTGGGGCTCTCGCTGTCTGCTTCGCATCGCAAAGGTCTACAAAGGTCTACAAAAAATTACAAAATTGTGTTGACTTTGGTCTTATGTCCTGTACACAATACCGTCATGTACAGTTTTTGGCGTGCAAACCGGCTTCGACCTCCGTCCTCCCTGACGAGTGTCCTTCCCCCAAGCGAAGCCGCATTCAGCCGTTCCCGGTCTCCGGTAGCGGCTGACACGCCCTTTCTCTTCCTGCCGGGGGGTAGAGCGTACCGCCCGGCGGGGTAACCCCCTCCGGGCGCACGGTACCCTCTCCCCAGCCAACGCTCCACCCCCCGGCCCCTTCTCAAGGAACAGACGACGACCGAAGCCTGGCGACCGGCGTCGCTCGGTTCCTGCAAGCAGGGAACCGGCGCGCAAGGAACAGAAGACCGTCGGGGACGGGCTTGTCCCGTCCCGTGCCGAATCACCCGCCGTATCAGGCGCGGGCGACCACCAGAGTGCCGCTCTACCGCTCACCACTCCTGACGCTGCGTAGCGTCGGACCGGCCTTGGGGCGCTCAGGTCAACAGATCGAGCGCCGTCCTCGCGCGTGCGGCGATGCCCAGCTTCTGCTGTTCGAGGTCCACACCGCGGTTCTTGCCCATCGCCCCGACGAGATACCGCTTGTAGACACCCTGGCCGATCGCCGCGAGACGCCAGTGCGAGAAGGCGCGGTAGTAGTCGATGCGGGACAGGTCGCGCCCGGTCGCCGCCTCGTACGCCGCGCAGAGTTCCTCCCGGGAACCGAAACCGCCCGCCCCCGTCGGCGCCGTCGCGGCTCCGGCCTCGCCCGGCTGCATCCAGTTGTTCAACAGGTAGCCGAGGTCGGCGAGTGGATCGCCCAGCGTGCAGAGCTCCCAGTCGAGTACCGCGCGAATGCGGCCACCGCCCACGATCATGTTGCCGAGCCGGTAGTCGCCGTGCGCGATCGATGCGCCGACCTGTTCCGGCATGTTCTCCCGCAACAGCCGCTCGCTCTCCTCCATCGCGGGGATCTCATGCGTCTGCGTGGCGGCCCACTGCTTCGACCAGCGCCGGAGTTGCCGGGCGAGATACGCCTCGCGGCGGCCGAGATCGCCGAGCCCCACATCCTCGGGCTCGATGCCGTGCAGCGTCGCGAGCACCTGCACGACATGGTGGCCGAGGGCGCGGCGCTCCTCGTCCGGGACGCCCGCGACGGTGGTGGCGTCGTGCGGCACCAGGCCGTCAACGAAGCGCATCAGGTAGAACGGCGCCCCGTTCACTCCCAGGTCGTCACAGTGCCCGTGCACCGGCGGCACCGGCACTTCGGTATCGGCCAGGGCGGACACGATACGGTGCTCGCGCCCCATGTCGTGCGCGCTCTCGAGCACGTGGTCGAGCGGCGGGCGGCGCAGGACATGAACCTCGCCCGCGGCATCGACGAACCTGTAGGTCAGGTTGGAGTGGCCGCCCGCGATCAGCGAGAACGTGAGCGGCGGCTTCAGTCCGGGGATGCGCGCGGACGCCCACGCGGTCACCGGGCCCAGTTCGATCCCCTGCACTGTGTCACGTGTCACGCGGCGCCTCCTGCGTCTTTGCGTTCTCTCCCGCGATGGTTTCTCATACCTGCCCGCGTCACGCAACGTCCACGATCACCTCACCCGTGCGCAAGCGCTCTCCCCACGCCGTCATCGTCGGCGGTTCCATCGCGGCCCTCGGCGCCACCCTGGCCCTGACCCGGGCCGGGTTCCGCGTCACCTGCATCGAACGGGACCACGCACCCATGCCCCCGGACCACCTGGCGGCGTGGGACGCGTGGCGACGCGTCGGAGCGGGCCAGACGCGACACTCACACGTGCTGCTGGCGCCGCTCAACAACCTCATCAAGGAGCACGCGCCGGACTTTCACGCGCTGCTGCTCGCAAGCGGCGCCGAGGAACTGCATTTCGCGGATGTCGCGCGCAGCACCTTCGAAGCGCCGGACATCGTGCCGGAAGACGCCGAGATCTCCTTTCTCGCCTGCCGGCGGGTGGTGTTCGAGTACCTGCTGCGCCGTTTCATGCTCGAGCGCGGCGGCTTCGAGTACCTGCATGGGTCCCGCGTGCGCGGACTCCGTGTGGCGAACGACCGCGCGACCGGCGTGACCGCACAGACTCCGGACGGGGAGCGACTTCTCGACGCGGATGTGGTCATCGATGCGAGCGGCGCGCATACGCGGGTCGATACCTGGTTCGAGCAGGCTGGGCTTCCTGCGCCGCGCACCGAGCGACATCCTTGCGGCATCTTCTACACCTCGCGCTTCTACCGCCTTCGCGACGGCCTCGACTACCCCACGATGGACGGTCGGCAATCCCTGGCCGGGGGCGTGCAGGGCGTCGATCTCGGCTATCTGAAGGCGGGGCTCTTCCGCAGCGACAACCGCACCTTCTCGCTGACCCTGGCGGCCGACCCCGAGGACCGGCCCATGGGCGCCATCGCCCGGGCCGAGGGCTTCGACGCGGCCGCCAACGCCATCGAGGTGTCCGCTCCATGGGTCGCCCGCGACCGCGCACAACCGATCAGCAAGGTCTACCGCCACGGGAACCTCGCCAACACGCGCCGCCACTTCCTGGTCGACGATCGACCGCTGCTCGCCAACTTCTTCGCCATCGGCGACGCCCACGTGCACACCAACCCGATCGCCGGCCGCGGCTGCGCACTGGCGTGGGTCTCGGCGTTCGCCCTGAAGGACGCCCTGACCGGGTACGAGGATCCGACGGACCGGGCGCGCGCGTTCGAGACCGCCATGGAGCGCGATGTGGTCCCGTGGTACACAACGCAGGTGCAGCAGGACAAGGGGGCGCTCGAGGTCAACAAGGCCCTGCAGCGCGGCGAAGACCCATTCGACTTCCACAACGCGGACGGCTCGGTCGACGAACGGAAACGGCGCGCAGTGGTGTTCCGCAAGGGGCTGCGCCACGCCGCCCGCTCCGACATCGAAGTGCTGCGCGCGCTGTTCCGGCAGGTGAACCTGCTCGACACCCCGGCGAGTTTCCTGCAGCGGACCGATCTCCTCGGCAAGGTCGTCGAGGGCTACGAGATTGCGAAGGACGAGGAACTGCGAGCCCGTCCGTACCGCAACGAGATGCTGGAGTTGTTCGAGGCGTCTGACGTGTCCTAAACGGCCGCCGCCGGGCACCGCGCGGCCGTCGGATAGAATGACCGCGCTCCCACATTCAGGCACGGCTTCCCCCATGAGCAACTATCCCTTCGTCCCAGGCTGGACCCCTCCGACTGTCATCCGCGGCGAAGGTGCATACCTGGTCATGGCGGACGGCAGTCGCATCCTCGATGCGGCCGGCGGGGCCATCGTGACGAATATCGGACACGGGCGGTCCGAGGTCGCCGCCGCGGTCGCGGAGGCGACGGAGCACGAGGGCTACGTCGTGCCGCCCTGGCTCACGCCCTCGCGCCTGCGCCTTACCGAGCGCCTGGTGGCGGATTGGCTGCCGCCGCACCTGTCACGCATACACCTGACCTGCGGCGGCTCCGAGGGCGTCGAGTCCGCCATGAAGATCGCCATACAGCACTTCGCGGCGCTCGGCCGGCCGGAGAAGTACAAGATCGTTGGCAGGTCGATCTCCTATCACGGGACGACGCTGGGCACGACGGCCCTCGGCGGACATGCTGCCCGCAAGCGGGGGCTCGAGCACGTCCTGCAGAGCTATCCGTCGACCCCCACGCCCTACCCGCTGCGCTGTCCGGCCAACGACCCCGCCGGCTACTACCTCGATGCCTTCGAGGCGACCGTCGAGGCCGAGGGCCCGGACACGATTGCCGCGTTCGTGGGCGAGCCGATCGTGGGTGCGAGCGGCGGCGCCCTCGTCCCGCCCGAAGGGTACTGGCCGGGAATCCGCAAGATCTGCGATCGCCACGACATCCTGCTGATCGCCGACGAGGTCATGACCGGCTTCGGCCGCACCGGACGCACCTTCGGCTACCAGCACTGGCCCTGCGCGCCGGACATCCTCGTCGCGGGCAAGGGGATGGCCGGCGGTTACGCCCCGCTGACCGGCATCTTCGCGACCGAAGCCGTTGCGGCGCCGATCGCCAAGACGGACATCGACGTCATGTTCCATACCTTCGCGGCACACCCGGCCGCGTGCGCCGCCGGCGACAAGGTCCTCGAGATCATGGCGCGCGAGAACCTCGTGGAACGCGCTGCGACGATGGGCGAGCAGCTGATGACGGCACTGACCGACGCGCTCGGCGACCATCCGCACGTCGCGGAGATCCGCGGGCGCGGTCTCCTGCAGGGGGTCGAACTGGTGGCCGACCGCGACACGCTGGAATGCTTTCCCCTCGAGGACAACGTGACGACGAGGCTCGTCGGGGCATGCCTGAAGCGAGGCGTCTTCATCTACGGCGGCGGCACGGGCGTCGTGCGCGACGTGATGGTCATCGGTCCGCCGTTCATCATCGACGACAACGACATCGATCGCATCGTGACGGCGCTCGCAGGCGCCATCGACGAAGTCCTCTGACCCCGCGGGAATGTTCACGACGCTCATCGACGCCACGCAACTGGCCGCTCTCGACCCCGCGACGGTCCGACTCTTCGACTGCCGTTTCGATCTCGCCGATCCCGACGCGGGACGGCAGCGGTTCGATGCCGGACACATCCCCGGCGCGACGTACCTGCATCTCGACGACGACCTTGCCGGGCCCGTGGCGCCCGGGCGCACCGGCCGGCACCCGTTGCCGGACCGCGAGGCATTCCGGAGTCTCGTGCGGAGATACGGCGTCACGATGGACGCCCAGATCGTCGCCTACGACGACGCCGGCGGCATGTTCGCCGCGCGGCTCTGGTGGATGTGCCGATGGGCGGGCCACCACCGCACCGCCGTACTGGACGGCGGACATTCCGCATGGCAGGCCCTCGAGGTCGGCGCCATCCAGCCGGCCACGCCGATCGATCGAAGCGGACACCGACCACCCGCCGCACCCACGTCGGTATCGATGCCCCAGGTGCGTGAAAGCCTCCCGAAGAATGCCTGGATCTTGCTCGACGCCCGCGCTCCCGACCGCTTCGACGGCAGCAACGAAACCATCGATCCGCGGGGCGGCCACATTGCGGGAGCCGTCAACGCCCCCTTTCAGGGCAACCTCGGAGCGGACGGGACGTTCCTCGACGACGCGACACTGCGCGCCCGCTTCGCTTCCCCGGCGGGGACATCCGGCAAGCCCGTAGTCTGCTATTGCGGATCCGGGGTCACCGCAGCGCACAACATCCTCGCGATGGTGCACGCCGGGCTACCCGAACCCGCGCTCTACGCCGGCTCCTGGAGCGAATGGATCACGGATCCCGACAACCCGGTCGAGACATGACATCGCACGACCCGGCCAGCGCGCGCGGGGGCCAGGGAACGATTCCAAAACGACCCTTCGTTCCGGCGTCGCCACCACGTCAACGCGGTCCAGCCACCGCCGACGAGTCCTCCCGCAACGACTTGATCACCCCGAAGAGCACCGCCAGCAGGATGACGCTGACGGGCAACCCGGCCGCGACAGACGCGGCCTGCAGTGCCTGCAACCCTCCGGCGAGCAGCAGCACGATGGCGACGGTGCCGATGGCGCTGCCCCAGAAGACCCGGAAGCGGCGCGGCGGCTGCTCGTCGCCCATGCTGAGCATGGTGGCAATCACCAGGGTGCCCGAGTCGGACGAGGTGATGAACCAGGTCGCCAGGAGAAACGTCGCGAGGGCCGATACGGACCAGGTCAGCCACGAGATGTCGGAGAGGCGCGCGATGGTGCCGTAGAGTGCCGCCTCCAGATTGCCGCCGCGCACGAGTTCCAGGATGCCCGCGGTGCCCGCGCCGCCCTCGGCGTGCAACTCCATGTAGAGGGCATTGCCGCCGAACAGGCAGATCCACAGGATGCCCACGGCCGTCGGGACGAAGAGCGTGCCGGCCATGAACTCGCGGATCGTGCGGCCACGGGAGATGCGGGCGATAAAGAGCCCGACGAACGGCGCCCAGGAGATCCACCAGCCCCAGTAGAAGATGGTCCAGCCGCTCTGCCAGGCGGCTTCGCCGGGTTCCGCCGCAGTCCAGAAGCCCATCGGTACCGCGTTCCAGAGGTAGGCGCCCAGGCTCGTCACCAGCAGTCCCATCAGCCACTCGAACGGGCCGAAGAACAGGAAGAAGGCGAGCAGGACGATGCTGAAGTAGATATTCCACTCGGAAATGATGCGGATGCCGCGCGCCACGCCGGACACCGCGGAGAGCGTAGCGACTGCCGAGATCACCACGATCAGGACGATCTGCGTCGTGAGCGTCGGACCGACGCCGAACAGCACCTCGAGGCCGGCGGCCATCTGCTTGACGCCGAGCCCGAGGGATGTGGCCACGCCGAACACCGTGCCGAACACCGCCAGCAGGTCGACGCCGTGGCCGATCGGGCCGTAGATGCGCTCACCGATCACCGGGTACAGCGCCGAGCGTAGCGTCAGCGGCAACTTCTTGCGGAATCCGAAATACGCCAGGCACAGGCCCGTCACCCCGTAGACCGACCAGGCGTGCAGGCCCCAGTGGAAGTACGTCACCTGTAACGCGTGCACCCCGCGCTGCTCGTCGAGTGCGAGTGCCCCGGCGTGGTCGGCATGGGGGTTGTTCGGATACCCCTGCAGCCCCGCGTTGTCGAAGTACGTCATCGGCTCCGCGATGGAGAAGAACAGCAGACCGATGCCGAGCCCGGCGGAAAACAGCATGGCGAGCCAGGAGAACGTGCTGAACTCGGGCCGCGCGTCGTCGTCCCCGAGCCGCAGCCCGCCGTGGCGGCTGCACAGCAGGTAGAAGCACGCGAAGAACGTCACGCACAGGACCAGCATGTAGTACCAGCTCAGCGTCGCGTCGATCCATCCACGAATGGCGGAGTACACCGCTCCCGCCATGTCGACGTTCAGCACCGTGAACACCACGAACGCCAGCACCATGCCCGTGGACGCGAGCGCCATGCCTGCGTGCATGCCCGTCCAGGGGCCGGAGCGCGCCACCGCCGGGGGTTCCCCCCGATGCCCGGTCATCCCGGTTCCCGCCCGCGCAAGCCGCGCAGCGCCGCCAATCCGGCCAAACCTCGCTCCCCCCGCCGTACCGAGGCGTGAGCATACCGGTATTCCGCGCCCGACACCGCACGCGAGTGGCGACTGTCACCCTTTCGAGTGCTACGCTACCGAATTCCCATAGACGCCTACACCGCCATGAACAATGCAGACCCACGGAATCGAACGGGGCAAAGCCCGCATCTCCGATTTGGCGCGCTGTCCGCCGCAGTCCTGGCGGCCGCGCTTTCCTCGACCCTTTGCACTACGGCGGTCGCCCAGGACACCGAATCGACGGTATTGGAGGAGGTCCTGGTAACGGCGCAGCGGCGGGAAGAACATCTGCAGACGGTCCCAGCCTCCGTCAGTGTCATGGATGCGGACGACCTCGAAGCGTCCCGCGTCCAGTTTTCCTCGGACCTCATCCCCTACATGCCCAACCTGTCGATCCAGTCCTCCCTGAAGCAGGGATACACCACGTATTACATGCGCGGTATCGGTGCGTCCGATGACACCATCTCGTCGAACCCGTCCATTGGATTCCTGGTGGACGGCATTTTCGCCAACTCCGCCGGCGGCAATGTTCTGAGCGTCCTGGACGTCGAACGGGTTGAAGTGGTTCGGGGCCCCCAGGGCACCATGTTCGGGCGCAACACCATCGGCGGCGTCATCAACATCATCACCAGGAAACCGCAGGACGAGTTCTCGGCGAAGGTGTCGGCGGGCTACGGCAACTACAACCGCCTGGACGTCGGCGCCTCGGCGACCGGACCCCTCGTTCCGGGCGTGCTCAGCGCCAACCTGGGCCTCGCCCATTCGGAACATGACGGTTATGTCGAGAACCTGTTTCCAGGCGGTCCGGACGCCGAAGCAAGTGAAGACATCGTGGCGCGCGGCTCCCTGCGCCTGACACCGACCGACGCCTTCGAAGCGCTGGTCTCCGCCGATTACGGTGATTCCGAGGGCACTCATTACGGCAGCCAACCGATAGGAACCTCGATTTCTGGCTACACTGAGCCCGACAATGATATCCGCAAGGGGTCCTACGATGCACCGCATGCAGTGGAGACCGAGAACTGGGGCGTCAGCGCCGTCCTCACGTGGCAGTTGCAGGCAGGTGAATTGAAATGGCTGTCCGGGCACCGGACCAGCGCGATAGATACGTTTGAAGTGGACTACGACTCCACGCCCCATGATCTTTACTTTCAGGGGGGCCCGCAGGAAGAAAGAAGTTTCAGCAGCGAAGTTCAGTTTGCTTTTGACGTCGGGGACAGGACATCCTGGATCGTCGGCGCCTACTATCTCGACTATGAAGGAGACTTCGACAATTTCTTCAGTGCCTACGGCTTTCTCCGTCCGTTCCTTCCGCCCGGCTCTGTACCGGTTGTCCGCGTACTGCTGGATAGTACGACACAAAGCTGGTCAACATTCGCCAATGTTGATATTGAGCTCACCGACAGGCTTGCACTGGCGCTGGGTGGCCGCTATTCGGACACCGAGAAGGATTTAACGATGTTTCAGCAGGGTGAATTCGGACCCAACGAATACCGCGGCGCCTTCAGTGCTGGCGAGGTTCCGGACACCATAGCAGTCGTGCCGTTTTCCCCTGTCCTTCGGCCCGATGGGAGCTGGAGTCGCTTCAGCCCCAGAATGGCGCTGACTTTTCAGCAAAGCGATTCGTTGATGCTGTTCGGCAGCTTGGCGCAGGGCCATCGCGATGGTGGATTCAGCGTCGGAGTCACGACCGAAGAGGCAGCACGACCCTATGGTATGGAAATACTGACTGCCTATGAATTGGGCTTGAAAAGTACGCTGAGGGGTGGTTCAGCCCGTTTTCATCTGACGGGGTTCTTCTACGATTACGAGGACATACAGGTTCAGGAAGGGGAATTTCAGGATGACGGGTCGGTTGTTACGCGAGTCGAAAACGTAGGTGCGGCGGAGTCCTACGGCCTTGAGGCGGAACTGTTGATGAACGTCACTCCGCAGTTTCGGATATCCGCCAATCTCGGCCTGCTGCGCTCGGAGTTTACGGACGGGACGATCACCAACAACCCGGAGAAGGGCAACCGGTTTTCCCGTGCACCGGAAGTGACCTGGTCGCTGACCCCCGAGTACACCCTGTGCCCGTTTGATGCGGGCGATGTCGTAGTCCGAGGGGAATGGCAATATCGCGATGCCGAGTATCATGGCTTCGATAACGTGCCAGACCTGCAGAGCGAGAGCCGCCACGTGCTGAATGCAAGCGTCAGCTTCAACAGCCGGAACGACAGGTGGCGGGTGAGCGTGTGGGCCAGGAATCTGCTCGACGAGGAGTACGTCGCGACTTCCCAGGACTTGGCGGAACTGACGGGGCAGATCGCCTACAGCTACGGTGATCCCCGGACTGCCGGGGTGTCCTTCTCCTACAACTTGAGATAGGAAGTGACGAGGGCGTGCCGTTCAGCAGCGACCATGAGCTGATCGGCTCGGCTACCTGTCAGCCGGCTCGGTCAGCAACTGCGTGAGCCGGCGTCGTTTCTCCGGATCGATCCCGAGCGCCGTGGCTGCATACGTCTCGAAAGAACCGTAAGCCAGGTCAATCGCGGCAAAGGCCTCACGCAGGTACTCGATATTGACACCCAGCATGGGTTTGAGCAAGGCGGGATCGATGCCATCGAGGACATCGATATCCTCGGCAATGCGCGCCGGAGGAGACGCCAGGTAGTTGGCCTCGATATCACTCATGGGGGCACCCAGAACGCGTAAGAGAAACGCGGCTGCCAGTCCGGCGCGGTCCTTGCCGGCGCTGCAATGAAACAGCACCGGTTCGCCGTCGGAGTGAAGCAGGAGATCCAGAAACGATTGGTACTGTTGCGTGTGATCCAGCGCCAGTGTTGCATACAGAGCCTTCATGTAGGCGGTCGTTTCATCCGCTGTTTCGATTTGGCCTGCGAGCAGCTTCTGCATATATCCGGCGGAGTCCGCCGGATTGATAGGGAGGCCGATCTGGCGGATCTTCTGGTCTTCCGGCAAACGGTCCGCGCCTTCGATCTCCAGCTCCTCGTCGATACGGAAGTCCACTACTGTCCGCAGATTCAGCTCGGCAATCTGCCCCAGGTCGGCGTCAGTCAAATGGCTTAGCGCGTCTGAACGGTAGACGACGCCATCCTTGATTCTGGCCCCGTCGGCGACCCGATAGCCGCCCAGGTCTCGCAGATTGGTGGCGCCCTGCAGAGGCAATGGCGCATCGGCCAGGTCACCTTGACCTGGCGGTGCCGGTGCACAGGCGCAGAACAGGGTTGCGATGCTGATGGCCATCAGTATCGGCAGAGCGGGGCCAAGGCGGTGCTGGTGGGGTTCGTTCATTGTGGAGTGCTCGTGGTCTGGCGCCCGTTCGCGCTTATGCTCGCCGGGGTGCTTGACGGTCTGTGGAGGAGGCTCAGCCGCTACGTCCGTTGGACCCAGCCGAACATGACGACCTGCGAGTCGTGGAATACTGAGGTTACGGCAGCAAACGGCCGGACGCAAAGGGTGATTGCATGGAGACGGGTCGGCGCGGCTGGCCTCTCGATGTATAGTCTCGTATCGGACCCGCGTCGCGGGACGCGGGCGCATCGGTGACACGGAGACCAGACGCAAGATGAAAGAGTTCGACATCCACATCAAGGGCGGCACGATCGTCGACGGGACGCGTGTGCCCCGCTACCGCGGCGACGTCTGGATCAAGGACGGGCGCATCGCGCAACTGGGGGGACGCGCACCGGGCAAGGCCGCACGGACCATAGACGCCGAGGGCCAAATCGTCGCCCCCGGCTTCGTCGACCTGCACACCCACTACGACGCCCAGATTCGCTGGGATCCGTGGTGCTCCTGTTCCGGCTGGCATGGCGTCACGTCCGTCGTGCTCGGCAATTGCGGCTTCGGCTTCGCCCCGGTGAAGCCCGCATACCGCGACCGTTCGATGCTGACCATGACGCGCAACGAGGCGATCCCCTTCGAAACCATGAAGATGGGCATGGAGTGGGACTGGGAGACGATCCCCGAGTATCTCGACTCCCTCGAACGCGCGCCCAAGGGCGTGAACTGCCTGCACTACATGCCGACGGCGTCGCTGATGACCTACGTCATGGGCCTCGAAGCCGCGAAGGCGCGGGGGGCGACCCCGGCCGAACGCGCCGAGATGGCCCGTCTCCTGCACGAGGGCATGGACGCCGGGCTGTGCGGCTTCTCGATACAGCGCATGGGCCCGAGTTCGAGCCAGCCCGACTACGACGGCACCCCCATGGTCACCGACACCATGACGGACGAGGACATCCTGAACCTCGCGCAGGTGCTCGGGGAGCGCCAGGAGGGCTTCATCCAGATCGTCCAGGTCTCCGGGGCCATCGCCGGCGACCCCGCGGCAGACATCGCGTTCATCGAGAAGCTGGCGGACGTGTCCGGCCGGCCCGTGCTCTACAACGCGGTAATGGCCGACCGGGACGACAACAACCGCGACGCCCACAGGCCCGTGCTGGACTGGCTCGCCTCCTGTCACGAGCGCGAGTTGCCGGTGTTCGGACAGGGCGCCACCCTGCGCGTCCACCTGGGACTGACCCTCGCCGACTTCAACCTCTTTGACGGCGACCCCGCCTGGCGCAACGCCACCACGGGGACGCGCGAGGAGAAGCTGCGCAAGCTGGCCGATCCCGCCTATCGCGCGGGCATCAAGGAGTCCGAGAAGAATCCCATGATGCTCGGGGCTCAGAACCTCCTCACCGGGCCCATGGCGAAGCTGGTCGTACAGAGCGTGCCCGGCCACGAGGAGCTCGAGAGCTACGTCGGCAAGTCGGTGGAACAGATCGCCGCCGAGGAAGGCAAGGACGTCATCGACGCGATGTTCGACCTCTCCGTAGCCGGCGGTCTCGACGTCCACTTCCTCGCGCCCGAACGCCCCTACAGCGCCGTCAACTACGCGGCGATCATCAACGAGTCCCCGTACACGTTCCCCGGCGTCTCGGACGGCGGCGCACACACGAAGTTCTACAACGGCGGCATCTTCACGACCGAGTTCCTGACCTGGCTGGTGCGAGACGAAGGGCAGGTTCCCCTCGAGGAGGCGCACTATCGGCTCAGTACCCTGCCGGCCCACGCAGCGGGCTTCAAGGACCGCGGTTTCCTGCGCGAGGGTTCTCCCGCCGATGTCCTGGTCTACGACCTGGAGCGGCTGGCGGTGTCGCCGGAGGACTTCGGCGAGATCGTGCACGACCTGCCGGGCGGCGAGTGGCGCCGCGTGCAATACGCCCTCGGTTACCGGGCCATCCTGGTCAACGGGGAAGTCACCTTCGAGGACGGCCAGTGCACGGGGGCGACGCCGGGGCGGCTCTTGCGGCACGGGCGCGGTTAGCAACCCGTCGGACTCGGGCCAGGCCAGCGCGTCCGCTCACGGCTGGATTCGGCACGGATTGTAGGGGCGACCCTTGTGGTCGCCCGTCCCGGAGTCGTGCAAGCCGCAGGAACGGGACGGGACAAGCCCGTCCCCTACATCGCCGCGCTGGGACCATGCTCGAGGCCAGCGCGGGCGGCGAAAGTCAGAGCGCGGCGGGCTTGACCGGCGGCTGGTTGTCCACGCTGTTCCAGACCGCCTCGTCCGGCCGGCCGAGCACCGTCTCGTAGAGTCCGGGCGGGTAGTTGGTCATGTGCGGGCCGGGGCCGTCGAGGGACGGTTGGGTGACCGCGCCGCCGGCATCGGCGAAGTCGGCCGGCTTCTTGTAGCGGGCGAGTTCCTCCCGTGAGATACCCGCCATCTCGGTCACTTCCGGATCGATCCAGGCTTCCTGGTCGATGGGTGCGGTCGAGTAGGAGAGTTCCAGCGACAGGTTCTCGGGGCCTGCGAAGTAGATCGAAGCGCAGAAGCCGTGATCGATGGGCCCCATCACCGGGACGCCCTTCGAGCGCAGCCGGTCGCGCATCGCGAGCAGTTCCTCGTGGTCAGCCACGCGCAACGCAACGTGCTGCATGACGCCCCTGGCACAGTTGGCGCCCGGGTTGCCGGCGTGGGTCTCCCCAAGCCGCACCGGGATACCGTCGATATCCGGGTTGCAGACGAAGGCGATCGAACTTTCGTCGTTCAGGCGCAGGAAGCCGTGCCAGGTGTTGGCGACTCCGTGCATCCAGTAGAGTGCGACCAGTTCCATGCCGAGCCTGTCGGTGAAGAACTCTATCTGGCCCTTCATGTCCGCGGTGCACACCGCCAGGTGATGCAGACCCTCGACCTTGTTCATGCCGTCCTCTGCTCGAATGCGTCCTGGAACCTTGGCGCAAAACGCTGCGATTTGGAAGTGTGCGGGGCCCCGCGAGAATCCGATTTCAACTCTGCCGCCATGATTCGATCAAACGGTCATAGGGCACGGTGCGTCCCGGCGGTTTCTCGTCGGTCAGGCGCGGTTTCGGAGCGCCCGGCCGGTCCAGCCAGTTGCCGGGGTCCGTTTCCGGGTTGAGCTGCGGGCCGCATTCGCCCTGGATGCCAATGCGCTCCAGGCGCGCAAGTACTTCGTCCTGCTCACGCGCCAGGGTATCCATCGCCACCTGTGGCGAGACGGTTCCGCTCACTGCGTTGGCGACGTTCGGCCACCACAGTTGCGCGAGCTTGGGGTAGTCCGGCACGTTGGTACCCGTGGGTGTCCAGAGTACCCGGGCGGGACTCGTATAGAACTCGACGAGGCCACCGAGCCGGGGCGCCTCCCGGCGCATGGCTTCGGATCGCAGGTCGGAATCGCGAATGGGCGTCAGGCCCACGAGTGTCTTTTTCAGCGAGACGCTTTTCGATACCGCGAACTGCGCATACAGCCATGCGGCCTTGCGGCGCTCGAGGGGGGTACTCTTCAGGAAGGTCCAGGAACCGGCGTCCTGGTAGCCGAGTTTCATCCCCTCTTCCCAATAGGGCCCGTGGGGAGAAGGCGCCATGCGCCACCTGGGGCTTCCGTCTTCGTTCACCACCGCGATTCCGGGTTGGATCATGTCGGCGGCAAAAGTCGTGTACCAGAAGATCTGCTGGGCGATGTGGCCCTGGGCGGGTACGGGGCCCGCTTCGGAAAACGTCATGCCCTGGGCCTCGGGCGGCGCGAAGCGCTTCAGCCATTCCATGTACTTGCGCAGGCAACTAGCCCGCATTTCTCACCAGGCCGCTTGTCGGCGTCAAAAAGCTCATGGGTTTCAAGAAGTTGATCGCGATGCCGACCATCGTGCCGATTGCGGACTGCGCTGGCCGCGCCCTCGCGGGTCTTTTGGCCCCGTGTACACACGGGCCCGTGCTCGCGCACGTGCTCCCTCAACCGTAGTCCCCGCTATGCTTTCGGTCGCGAGCACGCGCACAGGACCAAAATCCTCCGCGATCATCACGGCCCCTGGTGAGAAATGCGGGCTAGTAGAG
The DNA here is from genome assembly GCA_965206615.1 of Candidatus Azotimanducaceae bacterium. Lineage (GTDB taxonomy): Bacteria > Pseudomonadota > Gammaproteobacteria > Pseudomonadales > Azotimanducaceae > VXNE01. The sequence continues at coordinate 2,229,530 of CBDBKI010000005.1, read as the reverse complement.
CTTGCCGTCGGGCCCGGTGGCAAAGCTCCTGCCGATGAAATCGTCGACATCGAGCGTCGGCAGCGTGACGTCGGCGCCGTCCCCGGCGATGAAATCCGACAGCGGCACCACGTAACCGTAACGCGAGTGGGTGCCGATCAGGTCGGAATCGTTGACGTACGCATCGTAGACGTTCTGGCCGGATTGCATCTGCGTCTGCAGCTTCTCGATGACGTCGCCTTCCTGGATGAGGTCGTGGGTGACCCGGATGCCGGTGATCTCTTCGAAGGCGCGGGCGAGCACTTCGGACTCGTACTTGTGGGTCGTCAACGTCTCGGACACGACACTGATGCTCATGCCGCGCAACGGCGCCGCCGCTGCCGTGAACCAGGCCAGTTCCTCGAGTTGCTGCTCCCTGGTCAGCGTCGACGGCTGGAATTCCTCATCTGTCCAACGCTCGGCGTTGGCGGCGTAATCGATGACTTCGCCGCCGGCCCCTGGTCCGCCTTCGCCGCCGCAGGAGGTCAGCGCCACGGCGAGGACCGCAGGCAGGCACAAACGTCGAATCATTGGTTTTCGGACCCCTCCAGGCCACCAGATCGTGGCAAGAGCGTAGCAGATGCACCGCGAAGGGTGACAGTTCAACGCAGCGCTGACGGGGCTACGCCCCAGCTCGACGAGAATGCGGTCGTCGCCCCGTCAGTGCTATCTCTCCTTTGTCGTCAGATGCTCCTCGAAAAACCCGCCGAGCGCTACCAGGCGATCGGTTTCATTCGCTGCCGACACAAAGCCGTGTCCTTCTCTGTCGACGTACATCTCGATGACCTGTTTACCGGCTGTCTGCAGCGCAGCCGCCATGACCTTCGTCTGGCGTGCGGGTGCGCGCACATCATCGCGGCCGGCTGACAGGAATACCGGTACCCCGATTCGCTCGGCGTTGAAGGCAGGAGAGTCGGCCCTATGGACTTGCGAGTCTTCACCGAGCACGCGTTTCAAGTATGTTTGGCCCAGGACGGTCTCGGAAACGTCGCCATCCTTGAACAGTTGCGGCAGGCTGTAGACGCCCACGTGGCCCGCCGCGCACAGGAATCTATCCGGCGCCCTGAATGCCGCGCCAAGGGCAGCGAATGCCCCGTAGCTCGCGCCATAGATGCAGGCGTCCTCGCCGACTTCCGTTCCCGCCAGCGACGTGAAACCGGAGATCACATCATCCACCATTGACCTGGACCATTGGCGATAGCCGCTTTCGATAAAGGCCTGGCCAAAGCCCCCGCTGCCGCGAAAGTTGATCTGGACCACGTTGAAGCCGATTGCAGCCAGAAACTGGGCTTCGTGGTCGTAGTGAAACGAGTCGAAGGGTCCGTGCGGTCCGCCATGGACCAGAACGATTGAGGGAGCCTCTCGAGGATTATCGGTCACCGCTCTTGTCAGGAATCCGTGCAAGGTCAGATCATCCCCGGTACGAAAGGTGAAGGGCGATTTTGCCGCGAGCGGGCGGTCGGCCAACCACGGCCTGCTGTCCGCAAGGTGCCTTACTTCATTCTTGTTCTGGTCAAAATGGAAGAATTTACCTGGGGATGTATCGCTGGACACCTTGATGATGAACTTCTCGAAGGCCGCGTCATGGCTCGCGATGTCGATGAAATGCGAGGGAAAGGCGGCTGCCAGCGACTTGTGAATCCCGGCAAGGGTCCGGGCGATGCCGTTTACGTCTTCGGGGTAGATGTAATTGGGCAGTGGATTCGGATTGGCAATGGCATACATGCCCGAAGCTCGAAAACCCTCGACGCCCGCAAAGTCAAACACGGGATCCGAGAACAGAGGGACACCACCTTCCAGAAAAGATCGGAGCGTAAACAGGCTCTGCGTGCCCGCGGTGCCCGCAGCTGCCAGCACCAACGAGAGTTCCGCATCGCTCGAGCCGCTCAGAACGCGTGCACGCGCCGGCCGCTCGCTGGCATGGATTGCACGCCATTCCCCCTCGCTCAACTCGTAGATTCTGGACACATCGGTCATCGGGTCCTGCATCGAGCAGAAGCGCACCTGTCCTTTGTTGTCCACTGAAAAGCTGCAGAACCTGCTTGGTGCGCCGGTCTTGCTTTTCAGGCGTCCGGACCTGATGTTCAGTTCCGCGAACCCGGTGCTGTTGGCGTCGAAAGTCTGGATGAGTACCCAGTCTTTCTTTTCTCTCAGCGGATCGAGCAATACTGCCGCGGATCTGTCTTTGACACGGCCGGCCACGGCGCCGGTCACGTTGAGTCCGGCCAACTGGCCATACAAAGCCTTGGGCCGCTTGCCGTTTGCATAAACCAGAGTCAGTTCTCCCGACGGCACGCTGAAATTCCGGCGATTTGGCCGAATGGACGGAGAGACGACCAGCGCGTCGTTGGCGATCCATACACTACGGCCGAGGCGCCAACGTGAATCGAATTCCACGACCTCCAAGGGCTCCATTGTGGCCGCATCGAGAAAGGTAATCGTCTGATCGTCGTCCGATTCCGCGGCGGCCATCAGCTTCCTGCCGTCCGGCGAAATTGAAATATCGCGAACGAAAGAGCGTTTGGAGAAAAAAGCCGCGGTCTCGAGCAACTCGGTGCGCGGCTCAGTCTGCTGCGCGTCGGCAGGGTTGGCCGTGACGAGTAACGTCAAGATGCAAGTCAGGATGAATCTGTCGGGAAGCCGCATACTACTGTCCTCCTGACGAAGCGTCCCATCGGAACCGGTGGCTGAAGGCGACTGGATCGGTTCCTCCTGTCAAGGCTCGCACGTCGCAAGATACCCCCAAACGGCGTTGTGGGCCACCCTTGGCAATGACTTGAACGAGCGTGTTCCGGCTCCGCTTTCGAACTGTCGAAACCGTCCCCGGTGGCGGTGTCGGAATTCGATAGCGGGAACGGCGTGCGCCGCGGCTATCCTTTAGCCCTGACGAGCGTGGCGTAACCAAGACTGATGAGGCCGGCCGCGGCGATGGGAAGGTCGGTGGCCGCCAGCCACAGCGCGTGTATGAAGGCGCTGCCGAGCAGGCTGATGAAGAAGCGGTCGCCCCTGGTGGTCGATATCGGCAGCCAGCCCCGGCATTCGACCGTCGGCCGGCGCAGCTCCAGCAGCGTCATGACGGCGAGTGCCAGCGCGATGCTCGCGAAGAAAATGGCCGTCGGCCAGGTCCAGGCCATCCATTCCATCAGACTCGCCCCATTGCAAAGCCCTTGACGAGGTGCCGGCGCACGAACCAGATAACGGCGATCCCCGGCAGGATCGTCAGCACGCCGGCCGCCGCCAGCACGCCCCAGTCGAGCCCGGCGGCGCTCACGGTGCGGGTCATTACCACGACGATGGGCTTGGCGTCGCTCGCGGTCAGGGTGCGGGCGATCAGAAGTTCCACCCAACTGAACATGAAACAGAAGAATACCGTCACGCCGATGCCGCTGCGGATGACGGGAATGAATATCCGGAAGAAGAACCAGATCCGGGAATGACCGTCGACGCGCGCCATTTCATCGAGTTCGCGCGGTACGGCGGACATGAAGCCCTGCAGGATCCAGACCGCCAGGGGTACGGTGAACAGGCAGTGCGCGAGTGCAACAGCCAGGGGAGTGTCGAACAGACCGATAGCGGAGTAAAGCTGGAAGAACGGCAGCAGGAACACCGCCGGTGGCGCCATGCGGTTGGTGAGCAGCCAGAAGAAAAGTTGTCTGTCCCCGAGGAATCGATAGCGCGAGAAGGCGTACGCCGCGGGCAGGGCGAAGGCGACCGATACCGCCGTGTTGATGACCACATAGGTAAGTGAGTTGCCGAAAGCCTCGTACCACACCGGATTACCGAGAATTTCGTAGAAGTTGTCCAGCGTCGGGTGCGCCGGGATCACCTCCAGGCTGCCGGTGATGTCCTGATTGCGTTTTACCGCCATGGTGACGAGCCAGTACAGAGGCAACAGCAGGTAGGCGCAGTACAGGTACAGCGTCCAGTGCGCCTTGCGGCCGTCAGCGCTCATGGGCATCGCGTTTCATCACCGAGGTGTAGAACAGCCAGCACAGCAGCAGGATCAGCAGAAAATAGAGTACGGAAAAAGCCGCCGCCGGCCCGAGGTCGAACTGACCCACGGCCATGGTGGTGAGGTACTGGCTGAGGAAAGTCGTGCTGTTGCCGGGCCCCCCGCCGGTAAGCACGAAGGGTTCCGTGTAGATCATCAGGCTGTCCATCAGGCGCAGCATCACCGCGATGGTCAATACCGCGCGCAGGCGCGGCAACTCCACGTAGCGGAATACCTGCCAGCCGTTCGCGCCGTCGAGTTCCGCCGCCTGGTAGCAGGCTCTCGGAATGGATGCGAGGCCGGCGAACGCCAGGAGCGCCACCAGCGAGGTCCAGTGCCACACATCCATCAGCAGCAGTGTGATCCAGGCATCCAGCGCCGAGCCGGTGTAGTTGTAGGAAATGCCCAGTGCCGCGACGCCCGCGCCCAACAGGCCGATGTCCGGGCGCGCGAACATCTGCCAGATGGTGCCGACCACGTTCCAGGGGATGAGCAGGGGTACGGCCAAGACGATCAGGAACAGGGAGTTCGCGCGGCCCTCGCGCGGCACGGTACGTGCGATCCAGATGCCGAGCGGCACTTCGATCGACAGCACCAGGGCGCTGAACAGTACCTGCCGGAGCAGGGCATCGATGAAGCGTGGATCGCGCAGCGTCTCCCGGTACCAGTCCAGGCCCACGAAGATGCGCGTATCGACATCGAAGATGTCCTGAACGGAGTAGTTGACCACCGTCATCAGGGGCACGATGGCGGTGAACGCTACCACCACGACAACCGGCAGAACCCCCAGCCATGCCTTGTCGGTTCGCATGGCCGGTCAGCCCCCCTTTCCGGCGCGGCAGGACGGGAACGGCCCGCGGCTCGCCGAGTGCTCGATCGCCGAGACGGCAACCGGCCCGCATTGCGTACCAGGACCGAATCCGGTGCTCCTGCCGTGGCAGCATCGACGGCGTTGGGACGATGTGGACGTTCGGCTAGCCAGCATGGGGTACGAGGCGATCGTTTCGGTACGTGACCAGCCGCCTGGCATCGAGCCGCAAGTATGCCGGCTGGGCGCGGTGCGAGCCGTCCGGGAGTTCCGGCGGGCCCCCACCGGCGGGCAACCGGTCCAGGCGTTGCCGGACGTTTACGGTGGTGCCGTTCAGCATGGCGGTTACCAGACCCAGCGGTATACCCTCCCCGGTCCCCAGCACCCGAACGGCTTCCACCGTGACCGGTATGGCTTCTCCGGGAACGGCCGTTTCGGGATTGGTTTCCCCGGACAAGGCTTCTCCATTGGTTGCGCGTCCCGGCTCCACCACCGCGGACCGGGCGCTCTGGGGGCGTGAATCCAGTCGCGTAACGCGCCGTGGCTTTCTGCGCGGGTCGGGGCTCGCAGCGATGTCGGCAGCCCTCGGAGGGACCGTCCCGTACGCCGAGTGGATGCCGTCCGGGCTCATCCCGGCCGCGTTCGCGCAGAGCGACGAACCGTTCTCGATTCCGGGCAAGGACGGGTTGCGGGTACTGAACGACCGTCCGCTCAACGCGGAGACCCCGGCACACCTGCTTGACGACGCGGTGACGCCCGCCGAACGGCTGTTCGTCCGGAACAACGGTATCCCTCCGGCGACCGAAGGCGTCGACCCCCTGGAGTGGACCCTGCAGGTGGCCGGCGAAGCATGCCTGCGGCCCATGCGGCTGACGCTCCGTGACATCCGGCAACGCTTCGAGCATCACACCCTGCAACTGCAACTGGAGTGCGGGGGCAATGGACGTGCCGAGTTCCATCCGCCGGCCCGGGGCAACCAGTGGACGACCGGGGCCGTCGGCTGTCCCGCGTGGACCGGTGTCCGTATCCGGGACGTGCTCGAGTACTGCGGCATCGGCGCGAACGCCGTCTACGTCGCCTACGAGGCCGCGGACACGCATCTCTCCGGCGACCCTTCGAAGCGCCCGATCTCGCGCGGCGTCCCGGTGCGCAAGGCGCTCGAAGACGAATCCCTGATCGTCTGGGCCATCAACGGCAAACCGTTGCCGCCCCCGCACGGCTATCCGCTACGCATGATCGCGGCCGGCTGGCCCGGATCCGTGGGCGGCAAGTGGTTGACGCGTCTCCTGGTTCGGGATCGCGTGCACGACGGCGAGAAGATGACGGGACAGTCCGACCGCGTGCCCTGCGATCCCGTCGCGCCGGGCTCGGCGGTGGCCGACGAGGACATGTGCGTCATCGAGTCGATGCCCGTGAAGTCGCTCGTCACCTTCCCGGAGTCGGGTATACGCCTGCCTCTCGGCAGCCCCGTCACCGTACGCGGACATGCGTGGGCGGGAGACCTTGGCGTGGCCGGCATGTACATCTCCACCGACTTCGGTACGACCTGGCAGCCCGCGGCATTGACCGAGCCCGTCAACCGCCTCGCCTGGCAGCACTGGTCGACCGCCCTCGAGCTCCCGCGCCCGGGCTACTACGAGATCTGGGCACGCGCCGTGGACGAGCGGGGTCGCTCACAGCCCGTCGTGCTGCCGGCCTGGAACCCGCGCGGTTATCTGAACAACGCCTGTCATCGGATCGCGGTGACGGTCGCATGAGCGCGAGCGCGCGACCTCACGGTCGCGTTGGAAGTTTCGCTGGCGCGAAACTTCTACGGCGTAAGCCGCTGGCGTCGGGGATGCCGATGGGGATCGCCGTCCTGCTGGCCTGTCTGCCCCTTGCCGCGCCGGCGGCCGACGTCGACGCCGACACCGGCCTCGTGATGCAGCCTGGCTGGGAGGACGTGCGTGCCCACTGCGGAAGCTGCCACTCGTTCGGTCTTGTCACCCACCAGCGCGCCGACCGCCAAACGTGGCTGGACATGATCCGCTGGATGCAGGCGACTCAGAACCTCTGGTCCTTCGAGCCGGACACGGAGTCCCGCATCCTCGACTACCTGGCAGACAACTATCCGCCCCGGGGCGACTACCGCCGGCCGCCCCTCTCTCCCGACCTGATGCCCCGGTAGCGGGCGCGCCGAGCCGAGCGGACGCAGGCTACAGATCCCGCAGCACCGGCATCACCTCCTCCGCGAACAGCCGCACGCTGCCCGTGGCCATCTCGACGTCGACGCCGGGCCAGATGGGAAAGAAGAAGTACCGCTCGTACGGGGCCGCGGCATGTTCCCGCCGGAGTGCCTCGACGATCTCGTCCGGCGTGCCCACCAGGTAGATCCCGCGGGACTCGAGTTCGGGCAGGTCCTGCGGCGGTTGTCCGAAGATCGTCTCGCCGGCCTCGGAGAACCACTTCGCGTAACGCTGCATCTGGTAGAGCGCGTGCTCGGCGAGCACCGACCAGTCCCTGGCCGGCTCCCTCGAGCAGAAGATGAACCGCCCCGCCGACGCGATGCGGGGGTGCGCCGCATCCTTGCCGTACTCGGCGAGGGCCTCGACGTAGGCCGCGCGTCCGAACGGGCCGCCTCCAAGAAGCCCGTCACCGAGCCGTGCCGCCCGCCGGACGGCCGCGCGACTATGGGCGCCCACCCAGATCGGAATGCCCTCCTTGCGGACCGGTTTCGGCGTGCATCGCACACCGCGGAAGCTGAAGTGCCGGCCCTCGAAATCGAATTCGTCCTCCGTCCAGCAGCGGCGCACGATCTGGAGCGCCTCCTCGGTGATCCCTCCCCGATGGCGGCGATCGACTCCAAACGTGGCGAACTCCTCCAGCCGGTAACCGACGGCGGCGCCGAAGAGAAAGCGGCCGTCCGACAGGTTGTCCACGACCGCGCAGTCCTCGGCGATGCGGATGGGATGATGGAACGGCATCAGCAGGATATTGGTGCCGATGTGCACTCGCCGGGTGCGGGCGGCGACCGCTCCGGCGAAGGGCAGCAGCGACGGCAGGTATCCGTCTTCCACGAAGTGATGCTCGGACAGCCAGATGTCGTCGAAGCCGAGAGATTCCGCGAGTTCGATCTGCCCGAGCGTATCGCGGTAGAGATCGGGGGTACGCCGGCCGGAACCCGTCGGGTTGCGCAGGTCGTAGTGGAGACCGAACTTCATGGGGGAAACTCATCCTGGAGTCCAACAAGCCGCCAATGTCGCAAGCCAATGCACGATTCCATCGGGCGCACGCCTGCTACCCTCCGGACGAGTGTGCCGCTGCACTGCTCGCCGCAAGGGCGCCAGCCATCGCAGCCTGCTGGGCATCGAGGATCGCACGAATGGACTGCAGCGCCGCGAGGTCGCCGGCGCCGCGTTCCCCGGCCCGATCGGTGTCCCGGGCCAACTCGATCCCGGCGGCGAGGGAGAAAGCGACCTCCTTCGACGGACGCGGCTTCGCACCCCGAAGCCGGTCCCGGTAGCCCAGGACACGGTCCACCACGCCGGTTTCGTCGTCTTCCGTCAGCGCGAGTATCGCCATCTCGTCATACCGTCCGGGCCGCACGCGCTCGCCGGCGCGTCGCAGGCACTCGGCCACTTGACGGAAGCGTTGAACTCCCGTGTCCACACCCCTCGGGTCGACGGCCAACAGGTGTGAGACCAGCTGCAGCGCATCGCCACACCGAAAGCCCCGCTCCGCAAGCCGGTCGTACGCCCGTTCGACCTCCGCGGTCAGCATGCCCACGTCCCGCTCCCGGCCGGCGTGGAGCGCCGCCGCGGGCAGGTCATTGGCGCCGGTGAGCCAGAAGTGATCGGCGCGCCATCGGCGATAGATCGCGGCAAGCCGTTCGAGATGGCCGTCCGGCGTCGGCCGTCCCTCGCCCTGCAGGGCGAGCACGAGCGCCGCCAGGGTAGGACCGGTCCCGCGGCTCGGCAGGCGATGTCCCTTGAAGGCATCGCGCGTCTCCATGACGCAGCGATGGACTGCGCCCGGGTCCAGCCCGCGTCGCAGAATCATCGCCGCCACGACATATCGGATCTCGGATCGCAAGGGACTGGTCCACCGGGCCCGCTTGCGCAAACCCGCCGCCGCATCCTCCAGCGTGTCGAAATCCACCATCCCACCGGCGGCGCCCAGTGTCAGCGCGACAAAGCGAAGGGTCGCGGTCTCCGTCGACCAGCGCTTGCGGGCGCGCAGACGCTCGAACGTATCGAGATAGACGGCAACGGGATCGGGCTCACGGCTCATGGCGTGAGTATAGGCCCGCCCTTCCCCAATGCGTTTGCAATATGATCCCCGCAACGGAACCAGGGAGAAGTACACATGGGATTCTGGAGCTTCGTCGCCCTCGCGGTGGTTTGCGGGTGCCTGCTGGAGGGCTATCGCATCTACGCCAAGTCGAGATTCGTGTCGGGCGGCGACCGGATAGCGGAGCTGGAGGAACGCCTTGCCGCCGTCGAGGAGAGCGGGAACCTCGAGGACCGCGTGCGCGCACTGGAAGCGATCGTCACGGATCCGCGGTCTCAGCTCGATCGCGAGATCGCGGGTCTGAAAGAATGAACGTGCAGCGATCCTGCCCCTGCCTCAGGGCCCGCCCCGCGCGATGACGAACGACAACCTCTGCTTCGCACCGGCGACGGAACTCGCCGCGCGCATCCGCACCCGGGACATCTCCCCGGTCGAGGTCGTCCGCGCCGTGCTGGACCACATCGAACGCCACAACGGTCGCGTCAATGCGTTCGCCCACCTCACGCCAGAACTCGCGTTGGACATGGCACGGGACGCCGAGCGCGCGGTGACACGGGGCGAAGACCTCGGCCCGCTGCACGGTGTACCGGTCACGATCAAGGACCTCCACCAGCTCGCCGGGCATCCGCTGGAGGCGGGTTCGCTCACCCAGGTCGGCCAGGTCGCGGAAGCGGACGCCCCTGTCGCCGAGCGCCTCAAGGCGGCCGGCGCCGTCATCCTCGGCAAGACCACCACGCCGGAGTTCGGCTGGACCGGTGTCAGCCGCAGTCCCCTCACCGGCGTGACACACAATCCGTGGGGCTACGGTCTCAACGCCGGCGCCTCGTCCGCCGGTGCGGGGGCCGCCGCGGCCGGCGGCTTCGGACCGCTGCACCAGGGCTCCGACGGCGCCGGCTCGATCCGCATGCCGGCGCATTTCAGCGGTGTGTTCGGACTGAAGCCGACATGGGGCATCGTGCCGCACATCCCCGTGCGCAACAACGACAACGTCTCTCACGTGGGTCCGCTGACCCGGACCGTAGCGGACGCGGCACTGTTCCTCAACGCCACCGCCGGCGCGCATCCGTTCGATCACACGAGCCTGACCGATCCGCGCGTCGACTACCTGGCGGGCCTCGATACGGATGTCTCAGATCTCCGCATCGCCTTCAGCCCCGACCTCGGCCACGCTCGCGTCGACCCCGAGGTGGCGGACCTGGTCGCCGCCGCCGCACGCGCATTCGAGTCCTTCGGCTGCAATGTGGAGGAGGTCGTGCCGGCCTGGGGCGCCGAGGGACCCGAAATCGGCAGGTTCTTCTGGACAGTCCACGAAACGGGACTCGCGCCCCTGCTCGATCGCTGGGAAGCGCAGATGGATCCCGGGCTGGTCGCCTGCATCCGTGCCGGCGCCGGCTATTCCGCGGAAGCCTACATCGAGATGCGGGCCAGCAAGCTCGCGTACGTGGAGCGCCAGCATCGCTTCATGGCGGACTGGGACCTGTTGCTGACGCCGGCCGTGAGCGTCGCCGCATTTCCGGCCGACCGGCTGCAGCCGGCGCATTGGCCGGAGCATCCCTGGGACTGGATCAGCTGGTCGGAGTTCTGCTACCCGTTCAACATGAGCGGTCTTCCGGCGGCGAGCGTGCCTTGCGGGTTCACCCCGGCGGGCTTGCCGGTCGGCCTGCAGATCGTCGGCCGACGCGGCGCCGATGCGCAAGTGCTGCGCGCTGCGGCGTCGTTCGAGCGGGCGCGACCGTGGGCACAGCACCGGCCGCAGCTGTGACGCTGCGACCGCGGACTACAGTGGCTCCTGCGCCCGGTTCCTGCCGACCGCGTCTCCTCAGAAGAACACGAACGTTCTGACCACCACGTTCTTGCGGCACGGAGCGTCGTCCGGTGCCGTCGGGTCGACGCAGGCAGTGTGGAAGGACCAGCGCGACATGGAGCCGTCCGTGACGGAGTCGTAGCACTTCAGCATCGAAACCTCGGTGGGCGTCTGCTGGGGAATCCAGTACCACTCGTGGTCCGGCCGATAGGTGAAGCGCGTAGTCTCGCCGACGCGGTCGTCGTAGATACGGTAGTTGGTGATATACGGCTGATCCGCGAACGAGGGCCATGCGCACAACACGAACGGGTTCTGGCCCACGGTCTCCATCGGCTTGGCGAGGTTGATGGACATGAACCGCCGCGACATCTTCGCGTCGGCCTCCGCCTCCGTGTAGTGCTGCTCGCGCCCGAAGTTCCGCAGGTTGTGGGTCAGCAACTCGCGGCAGCGCACGCGGCCGCTGTTGTCGTTGAGGTCGTTGTGCACGAGGTTGGCGTAGCCGGCATTCACGCCCGGATTCTTGTTGTCCTGATCCTCCGTGCGATCGCCCTGGTAGTCCTTGTCGAAGACGTCGTGGTTGTACACCAGCGCGTCCGTCGCGCCCGGGAAGAACTCCAGGAGGAGCTTCTCGATCTCCGGGTAGAACACGCGCTCCACCTCCGCGGAGTCGTAGAAGTTCCGGCACTTGGACTCGCAGTGCGCCAGCGACACGCCCAGCTTGTCCATGCACTCGGCGCTCGAGGCCGAGAGGCCCGGGTAGTACTCCTGCATGCGTCGCGCGTCGCGCAGCACCTGGGGGAAATAGAGGCATCGCCGCCCGTGGTCCCGCTCGTATTGGCGGACTGCATTCGCCTCGTCCGCCCGTGTCGGATCCCGCCAGAGTGCGTTGGACGAAACGATGGAGTATGAGGGCTCCTCGTAGACCGTATAACGCAGCGGCAGGGCCAAGCCGCCTTCCGGGGCTTCGATGTTGTTCGCCCGTACGTACTCGAGGCACTCGGAGTACTCACGAAACCCGGGCCCCCACTTGGTCTCGATGGGACCGGGAGGTGCGTTCTCGATCATGTCGATGACCGCCTGTCCCTCGCCCCCGGCGATCTGGGCGAGCGCCACCTCCGTCGCCGCGATGGTGCCCGCATCCCCGTCCCGATCGAACGACATGTAGGACAGACCGCCGTTCGCGGCGAACGGGGGTGGCTGCCCCTCCGTCAGTTGGAACGGAGGCACGTAGGCGGACGAACCCGTCTCGGCAACCGCTGCAACCGGGTCCGCGATGAGGTTGGGTCGGTTCATGGCATGCCCCCAAGTTGAAAACGCTGGATTATGGCACACCGGGCTCCCTCCTGGAGCGCTCGGCGGCGGCGCGCGGCGCCCGAACAAGGCCCTTGGGGGCACCGGAGACACGCCCTCGGGCATCCCCCGGTCTGTGGCATTCTACGAAGGTTGAAGTTGCCCGGGCGCTCGAAGAGGGCAACCGGCGTCTCGAGAGAACAGGGATCGATCAGCCGCACGGCAATCAGGGAGATCAAGACATGCTGGACGAAGGCGCAATGTACCCAATCGCGCTCTGGGCGGCGCTCAACCTCGGCCTGATGCTGCTGCTGGGCCTGAACGTGACCCGCGTGCGGGCGAAGGTCGGCGTCGGGGTCGGCAGCGGAGACAGCGTGGAACTCGAGCGCGCGATCCGCGCCCACGGCAACAACATCGAGTACGTGCCGGGCCTGCTGATCGGGATGGGGCTGCTGGCCCTGCTGCAGTTTCCGCCTTGGCTCCTTCACACCATTGGCGGCGTCCTGTTCCTCGCGCGCATCCTGCATGCCCACGGGATTCAGCAGGTCGTCGACGGCGTGCCGCCGACGCGGGCGGCCGGCAACATCCTGACCTGGTTGCTGTACCTGGTGACCGTCGTCGCGCTGTTGTACGGAATCTGGGCCTGATCAGGCTCCGATCCGTGTGAGGGGGGCTCCTGGCGCCGGGGTCCGAGAGCGATACTGGCTCCGCCGGCGCGCCCTGACGGGCGTTGAGCGCCCGTGCATGGTCAGGCGCGGCTACCACCGGTGCCGCTCCACCCGCGGCGGCGGCTCGCGTCACTCGGCGGATGCCGGTCCCTGGCCCAGCCGCTATCATTGCGCGCCGCCAACCGCGCCAACCGCCCATCGAGCGCCCTCCGATGCCCCGAGACTACGTCACGAAGATCCTCAAGGCGCGCGTCTACGACGTCGCGCGCGAAACACCCCTCGAGCGTGCCCCGAAGCTGTCATCGCGCATGGACAACGAGGTGTGGCTGAAGCGCGAGGATCTGCAGCCAATCTTCACCTTCAAGCTGCGCGGCGCGTACAACAAGCTCGCGTCCCTGTCGGAAACCGACCGGGCACGGGGCGTGATCGCCGCGTCGGCCGGCAATCACGCACAGGGCGTGGCGTTGGCCGCGCGCAAACTCGGAGCGCATGCGCTCATCGTGATGCCCGAGACGGCCCCCCGTATCAAGGTCGAGGCGGTCGAGCGGCTCGGCGCGGAAGTGGTGCTTGCCGGCGAATCCTACGACGGCGCGCGGGAGCTGGCGGAAGCGCTCGCCGACGAAACCGGCAGGGTCTTCGTGCCGCCGTTCGACGACGTGGACGTCATCGCCGGCCAGGGCACGATCGCCATGGAGATCGTGCGCCAGCACAGCGAGCCGTTCGACGCCGTCTTCGTCGAGGTCGGCGGCGGCGGGCTGATTGCCGGCATATCCGCGTACATCAAGACGCTCTGGCCGCACACGCGCATCATTGGCGTCGAGCCGGACGACACCCCCACCCTGCATGCCTCCCTCGCGGCCGGGGAACGCATCGTTCTCGAGCACGTCGGAACGTTCGCCGACGGCGTCGCGGTGAAACAGATCGGCGCCGAACCCTTCCGGATCGCGCGCGAGTGCGTCGACGAGGTCGTCCTGGTCACGGACGACGAGATCTGCGCAGCCATCAAGGATGTCTTCGAGGACACGCGCTCCATCGCGGAACCCGCCGGCGCCCTGGCCGTGGCTGGACTCAAGCGCTACGTCGAACGCGAGGGTGTCGCCGGCCTGCGGTTTGCCGCGATCGTGAGCGGTGCGAACGTCAACTTCGACCGCCTGCGCCACATCGCCGAGCGCGCCGAACTCGGCGAGCACCGGGAGAGCCTGCTGGCGGTCACCATTCCCGAGCGGCCAGGCAGCCTGCTGCGTTTCTGCGAGATCCTCGGGCGCCGCGCCATCACCGAGTTCAACTACCGCTACGCCGACGATGCGGAGGCGCACATCTTCGTGGGCGTCGAGATCGGCGACGCCCACGGCGACAGGGCCGGGCTCCTCGATGCCCTGGCACGGGACGGGTACCCGGTCCTCGACCTGTCCGACAACGAGATGGCGAAGCAGCACGTGCGCTACATGGTGGGCGGGCGTGCCTCCCGCGCCATCGACGAAGTGCTGTACCGCTTCGACTTCCCGGAGCGTCCCGGGGCGCTCACCCGCTTCCTCGCCCGCATGGGGCGCCGGCCGTGGAACATCAGCATGTTCCACTACCGCAACCAGGGCTCGTCGTACGGCCGCGTGCTCATGGGCCTGCAGGTGCCGCCCACCGACCGCGCCGCTTTCCTGGCGTTCCTGGACGACGTGGGCTACGACTACCGGGAAGAAACGGCGAACCCCGCGTACCGGCTGTTCCTGCGGTAGGGGACGGGCTTGTCCCGTCCCGGCGCGACCGGAGGTCGCGTTGCAGTTTCGCTGGCGCGAAACTGCGCGTTGACGGCGAGGTTCCGCGATTTCGGGGACGGGCGACCACAAGGGTCGCCCTTACAATGCGGGGTCAGGACCTGACGACCGGAAAGGGAGACCGACGTGCCCAACGCCGACACACCGTCCCCGACATTGCCCCACCCGCAGGCCGGCCGACCGATGTCCGCGCAGGAAATCCTTGCCAACGCCCGCGCGCTCGCGGACCGCATCCGGGAGCGGGACCTGGCCGCCCGATATGACGAACTGCGCAACCTTCCCGCGGATCTCGTGGAGGAAGTGCGTCAGGCCGGCATCCTGCGCATGAACATGCCGAAAATCTGGGGCGGACCCGAGATGACGGCGCTGGAACAGGTCGAGGTGATCGAGACGCTGTCCCGGGCGGACGCCTCCGTGGGCTGGTGCTCCTTCATCTGGTGCGACTCCGGCATCTACTCCGGCTACCTCGACGACGCGGTGGCCCGCGACATGTACCCGCGGCTCGACATGGCCACTTCCGGCTGGGTCTACCCGTCCGGCCAGGCGCATCGCGTGGCGGGCGGCTATCGGATGAGCGGCCGGTGGATGTTCGGCAGCGGCTGCGGACACTGCGACTGGCTCGTCGCGGGATGCACGGTGTTCGAAGAGGACGGGGAAGTAGCACACGACGCGGCCGGACGACCGCTCTGGCGCATCCTGTACGGGCGCCCCGGCGACTACCAGATCGAGGACACCTGGTACACCACGGGGCTCAGGGGTACCGGCAGCAACGACTACCGCTGCACGGACCTCTTCGTACCCGAGGAGCGTTCCTTCAGCCTGTTCGATCCGCCGCGCCGTACGGGCACCATCTGGGCCCGGCCGGACCATTTCCTGCGCAAGACCGCCGGCGTGCCTCTCGGCATCGCGGCCGAGACCCTCGACGTCTGCCGCCGGTTGTTCTCCGAGGGGCAGGAACGCAATCTGCGCCGCGCCTACCGCGACATCCCGCGGATCCAGAGCGCCGTTGCCGAAGCGCACCTGATCCTGGGTGCCGCGCGCAGCTACGTCTTCACCGCGCTTGAGCGCCAGTGGCAGAAGCTCGAACGGGGCGAGCCATTGACGCTCGAAGAGCGCGCCGACGCGTGGCTGTCGCGTACGAACGCCTTCCAGGCCGCGCGCCGCCTGGTCACGCTGCTCTACGACACCGTCGGCAGCAGCGCCATCTACACGCGGAAGAACCCGCTCGACCGGCACCTGCGCGATATCCAGACCGCCTGCCAGCACATAGTCGCCCAGACGAAGATGTTCGAGAACGCCGGCAGCCTGCTGCTGGGCGGAGAGTCCGATCAGGCGATGATGTAGGGACGCATCTGGGGCAAACTTCAGCCTCCGTCACTCGACCGGAGGCCCATCCATGAAACTCCCTCTCGCGGCCGGAGCGATAGCGCTCGCCTGCGCCGCCGTCCACGCGGAAGACGCGCCCGCGGCAGGAGCGGCGCCGACCGACGACCCCTGCGCGCCCTCCAGTGCGTCCCTCAGGACACTCGCGCTGCCCGATCTCACCGTGACGGCGGTCGAACACTTCACCGAACCGGTGGATCACTGCAAGCTCACAGCGAGGCTCGACCGGGAGATCAACTTCTCGCTGTGGCTGCCGGATACCTGGAACGGAAAGTTCCTCCTGGGCGGAGGAGGCGGCTACGTAGGCTCCATCCAGAACCAGCCGCTAGCGCGCGCGCTCGAGGGCGGCTACGCCACGGCGGGAACCGATACCGGCCACCGGGGCGCCGGCACCGACGCTTCCTGGGCGCTCCACAACCTCGAGCGCATCGTCAACTACGGCCACCTCGCCATGCACCGGGTCGCGCAGGTATCGAAGCACGTCACGGCGATGCACTACGCGGCGGCGCCCGAGCGCTCCTATTTCGCAGGCTGTTCGAACGGGGGCCGCCAGGGGCTGATCTTCGCCCAGCGCTATCCGAGCGAGTTCGACGCCATTGTTTCCGGAGCCCCGGCGTTCGATTTCGCCGGGCTCGCCGCCGCGTTCCTGAACGCCACGATGCACGTCTATCCCGACATCGACGACCTGTCGGCCCCGGTACTCAGGCGGGACGACCTCACGCTGCTGGGCGAGGCCGTGCTCGCACGATGCGATGCCCGGGACGGACTTCTGGACGGCATCCTGAACGACCCCCGGGACTGCGACTTCGACCCCGGCACGCTCGACCTGCCGCCCGCGAAGATCGATGCCATCCGCGCGATCTACGCCGGCCCGCGCACGGCAGACGGCCCCGTCCATCCGGGCTGGCCGTTCGGCGGCGAGGACCAACCGCGGGGCTGGGCCACATGGCTGACCGGCGTCCCCGGGGAGGCTCCGGCCGGACTGCCTTCGCGGGCTTTCGCGTTTGGCGTCGGGTACATGCGGTACATCGTCGAGCACGACCCGGACTGGACCTACGAGGGGATGGACTTCCGCGGCTATCGAGCACGGACCGCGACCGCTTCGGCAGCCATCGACGCCACGGACCCAGACCTCGACGCCTTCCGCCGCGCCGGCGGCAAGCTGCTCCTCTACCACGGCTGGGCCGACGCCGCGCTGTCCGCCCTGGCCACCATCGGCTACATCGACGAGGTCTATGCCCGCGATCCTTCCGCCCGGGCGGACGTGCGCCTGTTCATGCTGCCAGGCGTGCTGCACTGCCAGGGCGGCCCCGGACCCTGGACGCTGGACTACCTGAGCGCCCTGGAACGTTGGGACGCCGGCGGTGAGGCGCCGGACACCCTGCTCGCCGCGTTTGCGGACGGCAGCGGGGCCCGACCGCTGTGTGCGCACCCGACCCGGGCGGAGTACGTCGGAGGTTCCGGGAAGAACGCGGCGGACTTCGAGTGTCGCTAGCGCGCGAACTTCGCTCCTGTCGGAAATTTCGCCAGGCGCGAAACTCCCGACAGGAAGGACCATCAGCGCATCTGCCAGTCCGGCGGCCGGCGCTCGGCGAACGCGCGCGCACCTTCCACCGCGTCCTCGGACGACCACACGGACTCGATCAGCATCGCCCCCATGCGCCGCGCATAGTCGCGCGGCATCTCCATCCCCAGGTGCGCGAGCTTGCGCGTCGCACGCACCGCGAGCGGGGCGTTGGCGACGATGGTCTCGCCCATCTCGACCGCCGTGTCGAGGAGTTCCGCGGACGGGACGACACGGGTCACGAGGCCCATACGAAGTGCTTCCGCGGCGTCGACCGGCTCTCCCGAGAGCAACAGCCACATCGAGTTTGACAGGCCCACGAGACGCGGCAGATTGAACGAGCCGCCCGGCGGGCACAACCCCACTTTCACCTCCGCGAGGGCCATGCGCGCGTTCTCGGCACAGATGCGGATGTCGCACCCCAGCGCCATTTCGAGGCCGCCGCCGTAGGCAGCGCCGTTGATGGCCGCGATCGTGACCTTGCCGTGATCCGGGGCGATTCGCTCGAAGCGGGAGATCGGGCTCGTCCCGGAGCTGGCGCCGGCCACCCCGCCGCTACCCTGTTGGGCCGCCTCCTTGAGGTCGAGGCCGGCGCAGAACGCCCTGTCCCCCGCCCCCGTATAGATACCCAGCCAGATGTCGTCGTCGCGCGCGAACTCCGCCTCGGCGTCCCGCAGCTCGCCCGAGAGTTCCCGGCCGAGTGCATTCATGCGCTCCGGGCGGTTCAGCGTGATGATCGCGATGTGGCCGCGTTTCTCGTAGGTGACGTAGGGCATTTCGCAGGTCCTTCGGCTGTGCGGACATAAAGTGTCTCACGCGGCATGGGCGGGTGCACCGCCGCAGCTTCTTCGCCGTCTTCCCAAGGAGTTTTGCCCCGGGTTCCGGCGCGCTGACGCGCAGGGAACAGATTCCGTCCCGTGCCGAATTGGTGCCCGGTCCCGGGAACGCATGGATCGTCCCGGGGCGGGCTGTAGGGGACGCCCTTGTGGCGTCCCGTTTCGAAATCGTGCACGGACTCGACACGGGCGACGACAAGCGTCGCCCCTACGAGTCCCGTGCCGAATCAGCCGCGAGCGGATTTGTTCCACACGCCGGCCGCGCACGGCATTTCCCGACGACGCCAAGTTCCCCGGGAGCTGCGATCCTGTGCTGCCCACCATGTAACCGCCGGCGCGGGAAATCAGCAGTATCGAGACGCCGGCGACGTCTTCGGCGCGCCCGAGGTGGCGATCGCGTCCCGTCCGTCACTCGCCCTAGCGCCACCAAAGCCGTTCCATCACCCTGTCGGACCCGAGCCAACTCGCGGATGTCCCACCCGGTTCCCATCGCCACCCCAACGTGATTGCATTACCGGCTTCGCCCCAGCGGGCCGAGTCAGGGGAGGAGACGGTGCAGGACGTACAGAACAGGGTGGCGGTGGTGACGGGCGCGGCGTCCGGGATCGGCCTCGGCATCGTGCGCGCGCTGACCGGCGCCGGGGTCCATGTCGCCATGCTCGACGTGGAGGAGCAGGCGCTCGCCGCCGCCCGAGCCGGGTTCGATACCAACGTGGACGTGCAGCCGTTCGTCTGCGACGTCAGCCACCGCCGGCAGGTGCGGGACGTGGCTGCCGCCGTCCGCGACCACTACGGCCGGGTCGACATCGTCTGCAACAACGCCGGCGTCGCCGCCGGCGGCCCCATTGACGAAACCAGCGACGACGACTGGGATTGGGTGCTGGGCGTGAACCTCCAGGGCGTCGTCAACGGCATGCGGGCCTACGTGCCGATCATCAAGGCTGGCGGCAGCGGCGGCCACATCGTGAATACCGCCTCGATCCTCGGCCTCTGGACAGGTCCCCGCCAGTCCATCTACGCGGCGTCCAAGTATGCCGTTGTAGCGATCTCGGAGTCCTCCCGTGAGGACCTCGCCGCGTACGACATCGGCGTCTCGGCGCTGTGTCCGGGCATGATCGACACGCGCATCCTGCGCTCGGAACGTAACCGGCCGGCCGCGCTCGCCGAGCGTTCGACGGGAATGTTCGAGAGCACGGAACGTGAAGAAGTCGAGCAACGCTTCGCCACGGAGGGCCTGCACCCGGATATGGTCGGGGAGCAGGTCCTCGACGGCATACGCAAGAACAAGCCCTTCATCTTCACCCACGCGAGCCTGGCCGAGGGCATCCGCGAGCGTATGGAGCGGATACTCGGCTGCTTCGACGGGATCGAGGTGTAGTCGCGCGAGGCCCGCTGGCGCCGCCCGTCAAACGTCGCCGGTGGCGACGCTTGTCGCCTTCGACGGTAGGGGCGACGCTTGTCGTCGCCCGTGTCGAGCCTGGTGCAAGTCCTTGGCGACGGGACGGGACAAGCCCGTCCCCTACAACGCCCGGGTCGAGCCTGTACGAGCTCTTGACCCTGCGTGAAGCTCCTACGCCTCGGTCAGCGCCTCGAGTTCCTCGGGCTGCCGGATGAACGGCTCCGGAAAGATCTCCTTCGTCAGGCCCACGACGCCCTTGTAGCCGTCGTGGTCTTCCTCGATGTGCAGGGTCCGCTCCGGGAGGACGAACTTGGTCCCCGGGCCGCACTGGTGCACCGCGCCGGTCGCCGGATCCTGGAAACGGAAGATGCCCTCGCTGACATAGAAGTGGATGCCGATGTCGTGCCAGTGAATCGGCGTCCCGCCACTTGCCTGCGCGTCCACTTCCTGCAGGAACTGCCCGGCCGCCTTGATCTCCGCACGCGCGTCGTCGAGGTCGGTGAAATAGTTTTCTTCGACCGTGATGCCCATATTGCTTCCCTCCTCGCTGGGCGTTGTCGGTTACCTATCCTATCGGATTCGACGGGCCGCTACCGCATGCGGGGGCCGCCCGGCTACTCGCAGCAGGCACGACCGACCGCAGCGTCAGCGAGCGTCTCCGGACTCGGCCGCGGCAAGGCGCGCCTCCAGTTCGGCAATGCGGGCTTCGGCGGCGCGTCGCGTGGCCCGCTCCCGTCGCCAGGCGGCACCCTGCTCGGCATACGTAGGCAGCGGATCCCCGCCTCCGACCTCCCGGAACCGCAGCTTCCCGCCTTCCACCTGCAGGTCCAGCCCGAGCACCGCACTCGACAGCGTGCGCCGGCCCGCTTCCACACGCGCCGGCAGCGGCCCGTAGACCCCGTTCGCGAGCGACAGTCCTTGCAGCGGCGGATCGAAGTACTCGTTCTTCGGGTCGAACAGCCAGTATTCGCGCACGCCGATGGCGGCGTAGATCGCGCGCTTGGGGCCCACGTCTTCCTTCCACGTGTTCCGCGATGCCACCTCCAGGACGAAGTCCGGCGCTTTCGGCTCCTCCCAGAGCTTGTAGGTCATGCGGTTGCGCCTGGGTGCGCCAATCACCACGAACACGTCGGGCGCCACGGACTTCCGCGGCTTCCCTTCTTCGTGATAGACCAGCAGATCGCCCGACACGTAGACGTCGGGCTGTTCCTCGAAATACCCCCGCAGGACATCCACCGCGGACAGGATCGCCTCGAGCTGCCAGTCGTTCTCAGCCAACGGCTTGCCGTCGGAACTGGGATAGAGTGGATCCTCCGCCGGCAGGGGCCGTGGCTTCATGGGAACGTTGCGCCCTCCCTCGTGGACACGCCGCGGGGCGTGTTGCGGCAAACCGTAGCACGGGTTCGATACGTACGCATCCAGGTAACCTCCGAGGTAGTCTGGATGCACCGGAACCGAACCCGAATGGGCCCGTTCCCCAATTCGCGTGGGACTTCGTCCCGGCGCAGGGACCGTCAAGTCTGCACGAACGGCCTGTGCCGGCGTAGGCGGGAGGTCGCTAACGCATCAAGCGAAAACACTTGCGCATCTCCTCGACGAACAGCTCCGGCTGCTCGAACGCCGCGAAGTGGCCGCCCTTGTCGAGTTCGTTCCAGTAGACGATGTTGTCGTAGCGGCGCTCTGCCCAGCTGCGCGGCGTCGGTATGATCTCCTGCGGAAAGATGCTGCACGCGGTCGGCAGCGTGACCATCGGCTGCTCGCCCCCGAACGCCCGGTTGAAGCTCTCCCAATAGAGTCGCCCGGACGAAGCGCCGTTGCCGTTCAGCCAATAGAACATCACGTTGTCGATCAGTTCTTCCCGGCTGATCGCGTTCTCCGGGTGCGCCCCGCAGTCCGTCCACTCCCAGAACTTTTCGATGATCCACGTCGCCTGGCCCATCGGGGAGTCCACGAGCCCGTAGCCGAGCGTCTGCGGACGCGTGCTCTGCTGCTTCGAGTAGCCGGCGCCCCAGTCGTTGTAGTACCGCCCGCCCTCGAACGCCTGGATGTCGCGTGGCGTCGGATTCTCCCGGGCCTCTTTGGTCGGCCCCGAAAAAGGCATGTTGACATGGATGCCGGCGCAGCGGCCCCTGTCCTGAATTCCGATCCGAGTGGTCACCGCCGCGCCCCAGTCGCCGCCCTGGGCGAAGTAGCGTGCGTAGCCGAGCCGTCCCATGAGTTCGTCCCAGGCCGCGGCGATCTTGTCCACGTCCCACCCCGTTGCCGTTGGCTTGGCCGAGAAGCCGTAACCCGGCAGCGACGGACAGATGACGTGGAAGGCGTCCGCCGCATCCCCGCCGTGCGCGGACGGATCCGCCAGGGGCTCGATGATCTTGTGGAACTCGACCACGGAACCCGGCCAGCCGTGGGTGATCAGCAGCGGCACCGCGTCGGGATTCTGACTGCGCAGGTGGATGAAGTGGATGTCGAGGCCGTCGATCTCGGTGACCCCCTGCGGAAACCGGTTAAAGTACTCCTGTCGCGCCGGCCAGTCGTATTCCTTGAGCCAGTAGTCGCGCAGTTCCTGCGCGTACGCGAGGGGCAGACCCTGGGCCCACGCCCGGCTCGCGTCCCCGCCGCGGACGGACGTCGGCTGCGCGGTCACCGCGTCGGGCATCTCCGCCTCCGGCCACCGGGTCCGCCGCAAGCGGTCCTTCAGGTCTTCGAGCGCCTCCCCGGCGATATCGATTCGAAACTCGCGTATCTCGCTCACGGTTCTCCTTCCCATCGGACTTACGCCGTCAGGAGCATAGCGACCAGCGCCGGTCGTTGCATGCCGTAGGGGCTTGCACGGTGTCGAAGCGGGCGACCGTAGGGGACGGGCTTGTCCCGTCCCGGCGCGACCTACGGTCGCGTTGCAGTTTCGCTGGCGCGAAACTGCGCGTTGACGGCGAGGTTCCGCGATTTCGGGGACGGGCGACCACAAGGGTCGCCCCTACTAGTCCAGCACGCTCCCGGCGCCGGGGCGCAGGACGAAGTCCTGGTCCCGACCCGCGACGAAATTGATCGTGTGACTCATGCGGTAGCCGAGCAACTGCTGCGCCCGGGGCGGCAGCGTGCCGGCGATCTCCGGCGGCACGGACAGGAACTGGTTTTCTTCCTGCGCGAGGTGGTCGAGCCCGAACGAATAGATGAATCCGGTGCGGGGCGTGTCCGTGTGGTTGATCCCCAGGCCATGGAAGACGCTCCCGAGCCAGAACACGATGGAGCCCTTCGGCATCACGGCCTGCACCACTTCGTGTTCCTCCGGCGCGCGACCAGCCGGCCAGCGATTGCTCCCCGGGACGTATCGCGTGGCGCCGTTCTCGGCGGTGAAGTCCGTCCCCGCGACCATGATCGCCAGCGTCAGCTCGGGGCCGTCCGGGTCGCGGTGCATGAAGGGCTGGTAGCGCCACTGGTCGCGGTGCAGGTACTGGTTTCCCCCGCCGCCACAGACCTGCATCGCGACGCTGGCATTGATCCGGTAGTGGTGGCAGTTGGGACCGACGAGCGGATCGGGCGCCTCGTGGAAGCCCGCCGGCATTCCGTCCGGACCGACCGGTATCTTTTCCTTCGGCTTTTCTCGCGTTCTCCGCGAAGTGGATGCCGCCATCGGGCACTCCGGCAACAGGATCGCATCGAGTACTTCGAGAACGCGTTCGTTCAGCAACAGGTGCTCGCTGAACTCCTGCCCGCGCGCGAACAGTGCGCCGATCGACCGTCTCCGGCGCCCGAAGAACGCTCCGCCGCCGGGCTCCTGCTCGTCGAGTGCCGGTTCGACCCTGGCGACCAGCAGGTCCGCCACTTCGGGAGCGAAAAGATGCTCGACCATCGCCAGGCCGTTCTCGCGAATCTCCGCTACGATGCCGGCCGCCGGGTCTTCCCGCGTGAATCGCCTGATCGATGGCTCCATGGTGGCGGTCCTCCTCGGCAGTGTCATGCGAACAGCGCTCCGTCGACGGCGATGGTCTGCGCGCTGATGTAGTGGGCAGCAGGCGACGCCAGGAAGAGCGCCACCGTGCCCATGTCCACGGGATCGCCAACGCGGCCGAGCGGGATGTACTTCGCGAGCCTCTCCCAGTTTTCCTCGTCCTCGCCCACGTCGACGGTGAGCATGTCGGTGCGGACCGCCCCGGGGGCGATGCAGTTGACGCGAATGTTGTGCGGTGCAAGATCCTGTGCAAGCCCCCGCGTCATGAAGTTCACCCCGGCCTTGGCGATGCCGTAGATCCGACACCCCTCCGGACGCATCGAGGCCACCGACGAAATGTTGATGATGCAGCCGGCCTTGCGGTCGATCATGCCCGGGATCACGGCACGGCAGCAGAGGTAGACACTCTTGAGATTCGTGTCGACGATCTCGTCCCAGCGCTCCTCGTCGCTGTCGGCCATGGACGGGCCGGAGCCGCCGTTGGCGGCGTTGTTGACGAGGATGTCGATGCCGCCGAACGCATCGGTGGCCGTCTCGATCAGTCGTTCGACATCGCCGCGCTTCCTCACGTCCGTGGGGACCGCCAGGGCACGCCGGCCCAGGGCCCGGATCTCCCCCGCTGCCACCTCCAGCACTTCGGGCCTGCGGCCCGCGACGACCACGTCCGCACCCGCCCTGGCGAACTCCAGGGCGATGCCCTTGCCGATCCCGGTACCACCGCCGGTGACGACCGCGGTCTCACCGGCAAGCGAAAGGCTCGCCGCGCTGGCAGGTATGGTCATGGACTCTCGCTTCCCGTTCCACAGGGTCAGCCGCCGACGCTATCAGCAAGCCGGGAAGACGACAAGCGCAACCCGCAGGGGACGGGCGACCACAAGGGTCGGGGACGGGCGACCACAAGGGTCGCCCCTACGGACCCGGGATCCTGGCAGCGTCGTCCTCCTCCGTGCCGAGGTGCCTCCAGAGGAACGCGTACGCGAGCGCCCACATGAACGCGCTCTGCGCGTTGTCCGCCGCACCGGCGTGTCCGCCCTCGATGTTCTCGTAGTAGGCGACGTCGTGGCCCATGGCCGCGAGCCTGGCCACCATCTTGCGGGCGTGCCCCGGATGGACCCGGTCGTCGCGGGTGGAGGTGGTGACGAGGACCGGCGGGTAGTCGGCCTCCGGGGCCACGTTGTGGTAGGGCGAGAAGCCCTGGATGAAAGCCCACTCCCCGGGGATGTCCGGGTCTCCGTACTCCGCCATCCAGCTCGCACCGGCGAGGAGTTCGTGATACCGGCGCATGTCGAACAGGGGCACCTGTGCAACGACCGCACCGAACAGGTCGGGGCGCATCGTGAGCATGTTGCCCATCAGCAGGCCGCCGTTGCTGCCGCCCATGATGCCGAGCTGCCCGGCTGTCGTGATCTCGCTGTCGATCAGGTCCTCGGCGACGGCCGCGAAGTCCTCGAAGGCGAGGGGACGGTTCTCCTTCAGCGCCGCACGATGCCACGCGGGCCCGAACTCGCCTCCGCCGCGGATGTTGGCGACGACATACGTCCCGCCGGCTTCCAGCCACCCCGCACCGGTAAGCGTCTGGTAGCCCGGAGTCAGGGAGATCTCGAAGCCGCCGTACCCGTAGAGCAGCGTGGGGCCCGGACCATCGCTGGCGTTCGGGCGCACCTGGAAGTACGGCACGCGCGTCCCGTCCCGCGAGCTGGCGAAGTGCTGCGTCACCTGCAACCCGTCGGCATCGAACAGCGCGGGAGTGGTCTTCAGCACCTCCGACGGGGCTTCCGACCCGGCCTCGCCCTCCACCTCGCCGCCCAACGTGCCGTAGGCAAGCGACGGCGGGGTCAGGTAGCCGTCGATGTGCAGGAAATAGGCATCGCTGGACTCCCGGTCCACCGCCACCGCGTACGCCGAGTCGTACGTGTCCCCGGCTGGCAGCGCCCGTCGCTGCCAGCCATGGGCGCCGGGGGTGAGCACTTCCAGGCGATACACGACGTTGTCGAGCAGGGTCAGGACGACGTGATTGCGCGTCAGCGAGACGCTGTCCAGGGACACGGTCGGCGTCGGGGCGAACAGGGTCTCGAACATGCGGTCACCCGCCAGGAACCGCTCCAGGTCCACCGTCAGGAAGCTCCCGGCCGAGTGCGTCGTCGCGCCGACGGTCCAGTCTTCCGTCAGCCGGAGGAACAGCCGCTCGCGAAACACCGAGACGTTGGCGCTGGTGGGCGCATCGATGCGCACCATCTCCCCGTCCCGGTACAGGTAAGTCTCGCTGTTCCAGAAGTCGGTCGCGCGGCGCACGAACTCGCGCGGGTACTCGCCGAGGTCCGCCCAGGCGCTCACGCTGACGTCCTCCAGCGCCCCTTCGAACACGATCGGAGCGTCGGCGAGCGGCGTGCCGCGCTCCCAGACCTTGGCGATGCGCGGATAGCCGGACTCCGTCATCGAACCCGGCCCGAAGTCCGTCCCGACGAACAGCCTGTCGGGACCGGCCCAGTCCACGCTGCTCTTGGCCTCCCGGAGGAAGAAGCCGTCCTCGACGAAGGCCTTCTCCACCAGGTCGAACTCCCGCACGACGACGGCGTCCGCACCACCGCGCGACAACAGGAGCAGGCAGCGACGGAAGTCCGGCCGGCGGTACTCCGCGCCCTTGAAGACCCAGTTCTCGCCCTCCGCATCCGCAAGCGCATCGACATCGAGCACGATCTCCCACGCCGGAGACTCCTTGCGGTACTCCTCGAGCGTCGTGCGCCGCCAGATCCCGCGGGGATGCTCCTCGTCGCGCCAGAAGTTGTACCAGGCGTCGCCGCGCCTGGAGACGTACGGGATGCGCTCGTCCGAGTCCAGGATCGCCTTGAACCGATCCCGGCTCGCGGCAAACGCGGCGCTGCCGGCATAGGCTTCTGCCGTGCGCGCATTGCGCTCCTTGACCCAGGCCAGGGGCGCCTCCCCACCCACGTCCTCGAGCCAGAGCCACGGGTCCTGATCGGCCAACTCGGCCGCAGCGCCCGCCGCCAGCACGGCGGGCAGCACGGTGGATGCGATCTTCGACTTCGTCACGCTCGGCCTCCTGGTGTAGCGCGTCCCGGAACGTGGGGACGACGGCCGCGCGATGTTACGACGCGGTCGCAGGCGAAGTCCCCGGCCCTCGGGATACACTACCGTTCACACGCGAGCCAGTGCGTCGAGACGAATGAGCCTGACCCCCGAGCAGATCCAGCAGTACGGCACGCAGGGCTTCCTGCTCCTGCCGGGACTCGTCCCGGAGGCGCACTTGAAGGCCTACGAGGAGCGCTTCCTCGAGTATGCGAGCGAAGCCGTTGCGCCCGCGCCCGGCATGAAGATGATGCGCGACGTGATGGTAGTCACCGGCGCGGTACGGCCGCGCACGCCGGTGGAGGCCGTCAACAAGCTGCTGCAGTTCGAGGAAGACCCGGACCTGTATGGCTACACGACGGAGCCCGCTCTGCTCGCCGCCGTACGCAGCCTGATCGGCCCCGGCGACCTCTACACCGTCGCGACGAACGTGTTCAACAAGCCGCCGGGCATCGACGGACGCCATCCGCTGCACCAGGATCTGCACTACTTCCGCATGCGCCCGCCGGAGAAGATCGTCGGCACCTGGACGACGTTCACGGAGACCCACCGCGACAACGGGTGCCTGGCGGTGGTCCCCGGCAGTCATCAGGGCGAACTGCTCGATCACGGCTACCCCGACTGGGAACACCTCAATTCGGGTTTCTTCGGAGTCGGGGACGCTGCCGTCGGCGAGCATGTCCACATCGAGATGCAGGCCGGCGACACGCTCCTGTTCCACCCGCTGCTGATTCACGGCTCGGGCCACAACCGCACCGACGCCTGCCGCCGCGTCATCTCGACCCACTACGCCACCGCGGACTGCGAGTCGCCGGAGCGCGACTGGCGCGTAAGCATGCGGACACGGCGCATCCCCATGTAGGGGCGACCCTTGTGGTCGCCCGCGCCGAGACCCTGCATGAAATCAAGACGGGACGGGACAAGCCCGTCCCTACAATCGCCCGCGCCGACACTCTGCGTGAATTCGAGACGGGACGCCGCTTATTCGAGGGTGCACCGGACGGAGCCGAAGCGGTCCGTCGTTACGGTGACCTCGCGCGCGTCCGGCGCCGGCAGGAGGGGCGCCACCGTTCCACAGAGGACGGTGTGACCCGGCTGGAGCCGCTCCCCGCGTCGCGGCAGTTCGCGGGCAAGCCACGCCAGCGAGGACGCTATGGTGCGTGTCAGCTCCGGTCCGGATACCGCCGCGGCCTCGCTGCCGTCGATCTCGATCGAGAGGCTGGCGGACGCGTCATCCAGCGCCGCCACACCGGCGCCGGCAAAGACATGGCCGGCATGCACTCCGTTGCTCGCAATGAGTTCCGCAGCCGAGGGTCCTTGCTCCCGATACGGGAAGTGATGCAGTTCGATGACCGCGAACACCGCGTCGATCGATGCCAGCACGGCCGCCGCGTCGGGCTCGTCGGGCAGCTCGCGGCCGAGGTGGACCGCCAGCTCGCCCTCGAAAGCCAACTGCAGGAAACGGTCACGTGCAAGCACCACGCCGGAGGGCCAGCGCTCGCCCTCGAACAGCCGGCCGAAGATGGGGCCGTCGATCGCCAGTTGCCGCTGGGTGGCAGGCGATGTGCAACCCACCTTGTAGCCGATGACAATCTCGCCCCGGTCCTGACGCAGCCGGGCGACCTCGGCCTGGATGGCGTACCCCTCCTCCGGATCCGCCACGGCCGCGGTGGGGTCTGGCGCGCGCCGGTCGAAGTGCTCCAACCGGCGCGCCGCCGCGCGCGCGATGTCCATCAGGCGTTCACCATCGGCGGCGGACGCCCGTACGTCAGCGCCCGCCACAACCATTCCATCGGGCCGAAGCGGTAGCGGCCCATCCACCACACGCTGAACGCGACCTGGAACGCCCAGACCGCGATGACGACGAAATAGAGCTGATAGCGCTCCAGCTCGTTCCACCAGCCGAGCCCGATCTCGTGGAAGACGAACAGGCAGATCAGGCTCTGCATCAGGTAGTTGCTGAGCGCCATGCGGCCCACGGCGGCAAGCGCCCGCCGCACCGCCGCCCAGAGACCGCGCTGACAGATGAGCATGACGACACCCAGGTAGCCGAGGCCCATCGCCACACGCCCCACGTCGTAGAGCGGCGACGAGAAACTCGGCAACCACTGGGCATCGAAACCCGTCATCGCGCGCAGACCGACCTCGAGACCGTTGACCAGCAGCCCGACACACAGACCTACGCCCGCGAGAATCCCGTAGAAGCGCGGCGACCGCCTGGCCTGGAGGGCTCCGGAGCGATACAGGGCCATCCCGAGCAGCATCGCTGCCAGCGCATCCCAGAACAGAAGCAGCGGGAGGTTCGTCGGGTAGGTAGCGCCGAGGAGCCCGCGCGCGTTGGCAGCCAGGGCTTCCGGGTATGTCCCCCGCCAGTTCGTGATTTCGCGCGCCAGTTCCTCCGCCGGCGGATGCACGACGAAGTTGAGTTCCGCGTGCTGCACGAGGAGCGCACGGTCTGCCCCGCTCACCGACTCTCCGGCCGCGACGGCTGCCTGGATCTCGGCGACCTGGCCAGGCAGTACAGTAACCGCCGTCAGCACCACGCCATAGAACAGCGCGAGGTAGGCAAAGACCACTCCGGATGCGATGTAGAGACTGCGCGGGCGCCAGTTGCGCACGAGGTACAGGACCAGCCCCGCCAGGGCGTAGGGGACGAGGATGTCTCCGGACCAGAGCAGGACGAAGGCGTTGAACAGTCCGAACAGCAACAGCAGCAACTGGCGCCGGTAGTACGGCCCTGCGCCCTTGCCGCTCGAGAAGAGGATGACGCCGGCGCCGAACAGCATGGAGAAGAGCGCGCGCAGGGCGCCCTCGAAGAAGAGCTCCACCGTCACGTACACGCCGAAGTTGACGCCGCTCGTCGCGCCGTCGGCAGCAGGGTTCAGATACGACAGGAACGGCAGCCCGAAGCCGAGGATGTTGAGCAGCAGGATGCCGAGCAGCGCGAAGCCGCGCAGGACGTCCAGGGCCTCGATACGATCTCCCGGGGCAACCGGCGCGGCGCGGGCATCGGTCATCGGACGGGCTCCGTTGCATCGGGGGGCGGTGCATCCAGGTTCATGCCAGCCCGGACTCCGCACGCACGGCGCGGGCAAACGCCTCCACCGCAGCACCGAGATCCTCCACCCGCGCCTTTCCGGTGCGCTCCGTGAAGCAGAACGACAGCCGCAGTTCGTCGAGCCCCGCGCGCGGATTGCGTTCCCGGGCGTCCGGCGGATAGAAGTCGTACATCGGGATCACCACGACCCCGTATTGCGCGACGAGGCGCGCCACGAACTCGTCGTCGGTGACGATGTCCGGGTCCAGGAAGCGGAACACCGTGAAGAAGCCGGCTTCCGGAACCGTCCAGCGAAAACGCTCCGGCCAGGCGCCGAGGCCGCGCTGCAGGCCGTCCAGCATGATGGAGCGGTTCTCGCGGTACACATCGAGCTTGGCATTCGCCACCGGCCACAGCGAGTCGCGCAGGCAGCCCGACTCGTCGTGCAGCAGCGACTCGAACGAACGCAGCGCCTGCGGATTCTGGAACAGGATGTCGGCGCTGGCTTCGGTGAGCAGCAGGTCCGTCAACGACTCCCGGCGTCCGTCCCCGATCTCGAGCTTCGCTTCGCTGTAGACGAAGCCGACGCGGGGGCCCGGCAGTCCGATCTTCGAGCCCGTGAAGAGGTGTACCGTCCGGGCGGGATCGAGCGACAGGAACGGTTTCGGCCGGTCCTGAGGCTGCGCGTAGCTGATGTAGACGTAGGGGGCGTCCTCGACGATCAGGATGCCCTCGTCCCGGGCGATCTCGAGGATCTCCGCGCGCCGGCCCGCGCTGAACGAGAACCCGGCCGGATTGTGGCCGTCGGGCACCGTGTAATAGAACGGCACGAAGCGGCCCTCGGCACGCGCCTCGGCGATGGCGGCGCGGAACCGATCGGGGTCGGGACCCTCCCCGTCCATGTCCACGCTGAAGATGCGCGCGTGACGGCACAGCGTCGCCCGCGCGAGAAACCCGGCGTAGGTGGGCGCATCCGTGAGGTAGCCGATCGGCTCTCCGGGACGCTCGAACAGCGCGCACATGAGGCTGATGCCCCCGGTGGCCCCGACCGTCGGGATCAGCCTTTGCGGGTCGATCTTCACGTCCCAGTCCGCCCCGTAGACGCGCGCAAAGGACTCCCGCGGCCCGACCGGTCCCAGCGTATCGGTGTACGCGTAGGACTCCCGCAGGAACTCGGGCAGCGCCTGCGGATCGTTGATGCCTTCCCGCGCCCGCAGGTGCTCGTAAAACGCGGCCTCCCCCGCCAGGAAGCCCCTGGGGTCAGTCACTTCCGGATTCGGATAGCCGGCGCCGAGATGATGGATGGTGAGTCCGCTGGCTTCGGCCGTGCGGCGCAACTCCGGCAGCGCGGCCGCCATCTTGCGGGTTACGGATACCGGTTGCGTCGCGAGGTCTGGCGCGCGCAGGGTGACCTGTTGCTCGTCGTCCATGTCGTCCTCTGACAGCCAGTCCCCGCCGCAATCACCTGCGCCGCCTCGGCGAGGCAGGCGCATCTTACCGTTTCGCGCGCTGGCGCGACGCCTGCACAGCCTGACCGACTGGGAGTCTGCGCGGTTTGCGGCGCAGACTCCCAGGTTGAGTGCGAGACGCGGGAATCCCGACACGGACGGCGCGAGAGTGTCTGGATTATGGTCTCGGGGCTAGAAAGCCCAAGGAATCCCGACAGAAAGATGGCGAGAATTTCGCGAAGTCGTTCCGTGACGGAGATGTTGTGGTTGGGATCCCGACACTAAACAGGATTAATTGTCGGGATTCAGTACTACAATCGTCGAAATAACCTAAATCACGACAAAGTATGCTCAAATATGTCGGGATTAGATCGTAAATGGGAGAACACTAATTCTTCCCGACATGAAGGCTAACGATGTGGCATGATTGGTGTCCGCATCGTCACGGGCGCCGCATGTGCCGCAGCCGTGCGGCGTCGTTGAGCACGACCACGGTGCCCGTTGGTTGAAGGGAATGCAGGCAATGGCTGACTCGACGCAACTCAACGCTCGCAAGCTCATGGAGCATGCCGTGCAGGTCATGCGGCGGTCCACACCCGAGCACCGCGCAGACGGGACAGCGACGCTTGGCGTGGGTGCCGTCATCTGGCGACCAGATGAGGATGACGTGAGCGCTTGTCGTGGGGAATTGAGGGAAGGCGACCACGCCGAGTACACCCTGCTGGAGCGGAAGTTGCAGGATTCTCGATTGGATGACGCCGTGCTGTTCTCGACCTTGGAGCCGTGTGCGCCGGGAGCACGCCAAGTGCCGAAGGTCAGCTGCGCCGAGCGGATCGTACGGGCACGAATCAAGGAGGTTTGGATTGGCATCGAAGACCCCGATCCAACAGCAGACCGCAAGGGCATTCGTTACCTGCAGGACAACGGAGTCAGCGTCCGCCTCTTCGACCCGGATCTGCAACGCGAAATCCGCGACCAGAACAGACCGTTCCTGGAGCAAGCGGTGGCGCGCGCGGACGCTTGGCAGAACGAGCCCACTGCGCTCGCTGAACGGTTGTCCGAACTGGAGTCGGAGTTGAACGCGGTTCACCTTGACGATCTGTCCCGGTTGGCGCTGGACCGATACCGGGACATCGCGCAGATCGCCGAAGACGAAGCCACGTTCACCCGCCGCTTGTTGCGGCTCGGCGTCTTGTGCGAGGCGGGGACCGGGCAAACCGTGCCCACGGGATTTGGATACCTGCTGTTCGGGACCGAGCCGAGAACGGCGATTCCCCACGCAGGCGTACTTGGCACGGTTCACTTTGCCGACGGACGAGACTTTGCCGACGGCGGAGACTTTGCCGACGGCGGTGAAGAGGTGCGCGACTTCGATGGCCCGCAAGTGTTCGTCCCCAAGGAGGTGATGGGGTGGCTGCGCGCGAGGCTCCCGAATCCGATCGACCGGTCGCACGGCGGACGCATAGACTTGCTTGACCCGTTCTTCGAGATGGTGCGTGAAGCCATTGTCAACGCGATTATCCACAGAGACTACGGAGTCGCCGGGGCCAAGTGCCAAGTCGCGGTGACACGGGACAGCGTCACGGTCATGAGCCCCGGGTTGCCGGTCGAACCGATCACGCTCAAACAGATGCAATCGCTCGATGCGCCCATGCTGAGTCGCAACCCCGTGCTCCACTACGTGTTTTCGCAGATGAGACTGGCCGAGGAGCGCGGATTGGGGCTCAAGTCGCTGCGCCTCCGGGCCGAACGCGCGGGAGTGCCATTGCCCAGATACCGGTGGCGAGCGCCATACCTCGAGCTCTCGATCTATCGTAGTGCGGCGGGGCTGGCGCGGGACCTGACGGGCCCTGCAGTGATGGACGACCTGGGTGACGCGGCGACGACGTCCTGGCGCGTCGCGGCATTGCGCGACACGATCAGCACGCGAGAATTGATGAGCGGCACGGGCTTTGACGAAAGGAAGACGCAACGCGCCCTGAAAACCCTGGAAGAGGCAGGTTTGCTGCGCCGGGTTGGTAACGGGCGTGCGACACGTTTCGAGATTGCCTATTGATCCCGTGGCGGCGCCGGGCCGGCGTGCGCGGCCCTCGCTCCAGCGCCGCGTTTCGGGTGGCAAACAAGCCGCTGAACTCGCTGTAGGGGCGACCCTTGTGGTCGCCCGTCCCCGACCCTTGTGGTCGCCCGCGTCGGCGCCCGCGCATGAATTCGAGCCCGGACGCCACAAGGGCGTCCCCTACATTCGCCCGCGTCGGCGCCCGCGCGTGAATTCGAGCCGGGACGCCACAAGGGCGTCCCCTACGCATAGTCCGGCGGGGCTTCGAAGGCTGCGTGATGCCGCTCGAGCATCCCCGCCACGGCCAGCGGCGTTTCGTCCTCGAGGTACGGACCCACGATCTGCACGCCGACCGGCAGATTGTCCCGGGTGCGGCCCGCAGGGGCCACGGAAGCCGGCAGGTAGGTCACCAGCGAGAAACCCGCCCAGAACATGACGTCGAACATCATGGAACGTTCCGTTCCGTTGACCGTCCACGTTCTCTTCCCCATCGGCGCCCGGTTGTGCTCGAACGCCGGCAGGGGCGCGACGGGCGCGAGCAGCACATCGTAGTCCTCGAAGAACTCGCTCCACTTGCGCTGCAGCTGCAGCCGCCGTTCGTGCACGGCCAGCCAGCGCGTCAGCGAACTGCCCATCGAGGCCACGATCTCATCGTCACGAGGCAGCGGACGCAGCATTTCCGTCATGCTCCGCCGCACACTCGCGGGAGTGTCCTCGCTCATGTGGGAGTACATGAGCTGCAGGTAGACGCTGAGGTTTTCGTCGAAATCGATGTCCGGCGTTCTGTCCCGATCCACCTTCGCGCCCCGCTCCGCCAGATCGAAGGCGGACCGGTACAGAATGCTCATGCGACGTTGGCTCCGCGGCAGGCGTCAGATCCGCGGCGCACTCGCGGCAGCGGCGTCGAGTTCCTCGATCAGCTTCCCCTTGTCCCGGTCTTCGAGCAACGAGGCTTCGAACGAGTTGCGCGCGAGCCGCACCAGGTCGGCGGCACTCAGGTGCAGCGCCCGGGCCACCGCGACGTAATTATCGTTGATGTAGCCCCCGAAAAAAGCGGGATCGTCCGAATTCACGGTGACGAAGAGGCCGTGCTCCAGCATGCGCCCGAGCGGGTGCCGCGCCATGTCGTCCACCACGCAGAGCCGCACGTTGCTCAATGGGCACACCGTCAGCGGTATGCGGCGGGCCACCAGGTCGGCCACCAGATCGGGATCGTCCAGCGCCCTGTTGCCGTGGTCGATGCGAACGACGCGGAGCACGTCCAGGGCCTCGCGCACGTACTCCGCCGGTCCCTCTTCACCGGCGTGGGCGACAGCGACGAAGCCCGCCTCGCGTGCACGGCCAAATACTCTGGCGAACTTGCGTGGCGGATGGCCCCGTTCGGAGGAATCCAGCCCCACCCCGACGATCCGGTCGCGGTAGGGCATGGCGGCGTCGAGGGTCTCCTGGGCCGCCGCTTCATCGAGGTGCCGCAGGAAACACAGGATCAGCCGCGAACTGAGTCCGAACTCGGCGCGCGCCTGCTGCAGGGCTTCACAGATGCCTACCACCACGGCCTCGAAAGGCACGCCGCGCGCGGTATGCGTCTGCGGATCGAAGAAAATCTCGGCGTGCCGTACGTTGTCGGCATGCGCGCGGACCAGATAGGCCCAGGTCAGGTCGCGGAAGTCGCGCTGCTCGATCAGCACGCTCGCCCCCGTGTAGTAGACGTCGAGGAAGTCCTGCAGGTTCGCGAAGCGGTACGCGGCGCGCAGGGCCTCGACGGAGGCGTAGGGCAGTTTTACGCCGTTGCGTTCGGCGAGCGCGAAGGCCAGCTCCGGCTCGAGCGTGCCCTCGATGTGGAGGTGCAACTCGGCCTTCGGGAGCGCCGCGACGAGGGCGGGGATTCCCATCACGCCGAGCCTCCCGGCCCCTCGAATACGAGTTCCGGAACGACCACCTCCCAAGCATCGCAGCGCAGTCCGTCGCGGTACTCCGGTTCGCTGGCGGCCCGACTCCAGTGGACCATGGCGCGCACCCGTGCCTCCCGTACATGGCCGAGCGGCTCGTACCGCCTGGACAGACGGCCCACCGTGCGTCCTTCGGGTGTGGTGATTGTCCACGGTGTGCTGTCGGTACGAACCGAAAGTGCGTCACCGGGTCCCAGGCGCCGCATGTCGTCATGTATCCGGTTGGACGACGGCAGTCGACCCGCGAAGCTCAGGTCCACGTCCCTGAGCGACAGCGCCTGCCGGCGGCGAAACACCTCCGCAGGGGGCTTCCGCAGGACGCTGATGCGGCGACTCAGCACCGCCCGGCTACCCTCGAGTTCCCGGATCGGCACCATTGCCGGCCGATCCCGCAGCTCCGGAACGCCCCGGCCGGCCGCGCCCGCGGGCCGGGCAAAACGTGCCAACGCGAGCGTCTTGCGCGCCCGGGTCATCGCGACATAGAAGAGCCGCCTCCAGGCATCCGGGTCTTCGCCCCGGCCGGAACTCCGCCAATCGCCGTCGAGCACGATGACATGATCGAATTCCATGCCCTTTGCGCGGTGCGCGGTCAGCAGCAGCAGTCCGGTCTGACGCCGCCGCAACTCTCTCCCCCACTCCGCCAGCCATTCCCTGAAGCCCTCTACCGACGTCTCGGCATCACCGGTCTCGAGACGGAAGTCCGAGATGGCCTCGCCCAGGATCCGCGACCATTCGTTGTCGGGCGTGCCGCCCACCCAGGCTTCGAGCCGCCCGGCGTCCACGAGGCCCTCCGGGACTTGCTCCAACGAGGCGAGCAGCCGTTGCGTCTCACGCAGACGCCAAAAGTAGCTGGGGTCTTCGCCGGCAATCTGCACCGGAATGCCTTCCTTCTCGCACAGGCTCCGGACCGGGTCGAGGGTGACCCAGTGCCGCGCGATCACGGCACAACGGCGCCAGCTCCAATGCTCGGGGTCCACCGTCAGGGCCGCCAGCCGCCGGAACTCCGCGAGCACGGCCACCGCCTGGGTCGCCTCGTCGTCTCCGGCCGGCAGCAACTGCACGCGACCGCGACCCACCGGATCGACCGCCTCCCAATCGCCTCCTGGCCGGTCCCCGGCCCGTTCCCCGTCGATGCAGATGGGGTGCTCGGACTTCATCCGGTGTCGGGCGGGGGCGATGAAGGCGTTGGCGGCGTCGATGATGCAGCCGGTCGAGCGATAATTCTCGACGAGCCAGCTCGGCCGGGCGACGTAGTCGTTCGCGAAGCGACGGATGAACTCCACCGACGCACCCGCAAAGCCGTAAATGTTCTGATCGTCGTCGCCGACGGCAAACAGGCTGAGCTTGCTGTCCTCGTCCTCGAGCCGGCGCCCCGCCAAGGCGGAAATCAGCTCGTACTGGTCGCGATCGATGTCCTGATATTCGTCCACCAGTATCCAGCGGAATCCGGCGAGCAGCCGTTCCCGCTGCACATCCGCCTCGTCCGCCGGCAACCCCTCCCCCCGCAGCAGCGACACGGCCTCGCGCAGCACCTCGGCAAAGACGTCTTGCGACGGCGACGCCTCGGCTCCGGCCGCCGCCGCGAAACTCGCGCCCACGAGTCGCATCGCGAGGGCGTGACAGGTGAGCACCGTGATGCGCCGCGCGTCGTCGCCAACCAGATCCACGAGGCGGCGCCGGATCTCGACGGCGGCGTGACGGTTGTACGCGAGCGCCAGCACGCCACGCGGGTCCTCCCGCCGCACCCGCACCAGGTACGCGATGCGGTGCACCAGGACGCGGGTCTTGCCCGAACCGGGGCCAGCCAGGACCAGGACGTTGGTCTGCTCCCGGTCATCCACGACGATGCGCCGCTGCGCCGGGCTCAACGTTTCCACGATGGCCCGCCAGGTTTCCGGGGTCGTCTGACGCACCGTGTCGACCTGCGGCAGCCAGCGCTCCAGGAATGCCTGGCGCTCGAGACTGAAATAGTCCATCGACATGCGAACGGCGTCCGCCATCGCCGCGAGCCCGCGCGCAGCGAACTCCGCCATCACGTGGATCTGCAGGACCTGTTCCCGGTAGTGCAACGCCAGCGGCTCGAAGTCCGCCCTCGCGAACCCGCGCCGCGCCGACGCTCCGCCCGGTTGCGCGAGACGAATCGTCATCGCCGGCCGAAACACGGCGAGGCCCTTGTTCAGCCGGATCACTTCCTGCTCGTGGAGCCACAACAACGCCCGGATCACCAGTTTCGGGACATTGCGTTCCTGGGCACCCAACGCCAGGTCGCCGGCCAGCGCCCCCCTCAGGTCGCCCAGGCTGGTTTCGACCAGCAGGTCCGTGCCACGGAGACCGTCCGGCAATCGGGACAGGAGGTGCTCGAGGAGAACACCTGCGGCGTTGCGGCGGATCTCGGCCGTCTGCTCCAGGGCGTTCCAGCCGCGCCGCAGGGTCACGGCCACGGCTTCCGCTCCTACGTTGCGCAAGTCGATGCTGCCGCCCGACCCCTCCTGTGCCCGGGGGTCTCCCCTGCCGTCCTCGGAAATGCTGCGCAGAATGCGCAACAGCCTGTCGGGCAGCGCATGGGGCACACCCGCGTCCTTGAGCGTCTGGGCGGCGACCCGGCGATGCAGGATCGAGGAGGCTCCCCTGTCGAGATCCGGCGCGGCTTCGCGCATGTGCCCGATGAGGGCGACTTCCAGGTCCCGAGCCTCGTGGAGCCGCTGCATCGATGGATGCGCGACGCCGGCATGCACGAACGCCGTCAACGCGGTGTCGTCCCTGGCCAGGCCCAGGTGCTCCAGATCATGCATCGCATGCTGAACGCCCTCCGACGTGAGCCCCGTCGCGCCCATCAACTCGTCCGTGGAGACGCCCTCGTCCGGATCCGCCTCGATCAGGGCCCGCACCACGCGCAACAGCTCGCGGCGCCGCTCGGGGGTCAGCTGCCGGTGCGCGGCAAGGCGGCGCTCCGCTGCCTGCTCCGAGTCCACCAGCAGGGAGGAAGGAAACATCTGCACCCTGTTCTCTTCTCGCGTCAGTAGCGCCGCGTCCTCCAGCCAGGCGATGCCGGTCTTGACCCGGGTGTCGTCCGTCGCGGCATCCCGCTCGAAGGCCTGTTCGTCGTCTTCCAGCAGAATCTCCCCCGGTGTCGCGATCACCTCGCCACCCAGCCGCCCCTTGCGGTCCAGATTCCGCAACGCCCGCAGGACGCCGTGTATCTCCCGCCGGGTGAGGCGGGACCGCGCCGACATGCCGAATTGCCGCTCGACGTCCTCAGGGGTGTAGAGCAGCACGCAGCGGGCGGACTCCCGGTCCCGGCCGGCGCGCCCGGCTTCCTGCAAGTAGTTCTCGAGAGACCCTGGAATGTCCGCATGGATGACGAGGCGCACGTCCGGCTTGTCGATGCCCATGCCAAAGGCATTGGTCGCGGCAATCACGCGGAGTTCACCTGCAATGAAGCGGCGTTGCGTGTCCTTCTTGCTTTCCGGCGCGAGGCCCGCATGGAAGTACGCCGCATCGATCCCCTTGCGGTTCAGGTACTCGGCCACGTCTTCGCACGTCCTGCGCGTCGCGCAATAGACGATTGCGCCACCCGGACGCTCCGGCGGCAGATCGTTGACCAGGAATCCATGGATGTCCGAAAACTTGTGCGCCGACTCGGTCGCGGCCACCACGAAGTCAAGGTTCTCCCGGCGGGCGCCGCCGTTGAAGGCGGTGAATTCGATGCCCAGGTGCTTCCGGAAGTAGTCGCAGATGTCCCGGATCACATCGAGCTTGGCGGTGGCGGTCAGGCACATGACCGGCGCCACGATCTCTCCTGCGGATTCGCGGATGAAACGACCGATGTAGCGGTAATCCGGGCGGAAGTCGTGCCCCCACCGTGAGATGCAATGGGCCTCGTCCAGCACCCAGGCCCCGATCTCCCGTTGCGCGAGGGCGTTTCGCACCGACCGATTGCGCAGTTGCTCGGGGGACGTCAGCAGGATGGCCGCGTCGCCGAGCCGGATCCGGTCGAGGGCTTCGGTGCGCTCCGGCATGGAGAGCATCCCGTTGACCGTGACACAGGATCCGATTCCGCGCGCCTCCAGGCCGGCGACCTGGTCGGCCATCAGCGCCACGAGCGGGGAGATCACGACCGTCAGGGCGCCGGTCTTGTCGTACCCGGACAACGCCGGGATCTGGTAGCACAACGACTTGCCGGCCCCGGTGGGAAGAATGCCGAGCACCGGTTGGCCGGCCATCGCCGCCTTGACGATCTCCCGCTGCATGGGCTCACCGTCCTCGGTGACAGGCTGCGGCCGAAAGCTGTCGTAGCCGAACCAACGCCTGAGCTCCCGTGCCGCATCGTGGCGCTCCCGACACCAGGCGCAACCCGGATCGGCGCAGGGCGTGTTCCGAAGTCGACGCACCAACCGCCCGGCCGCCGGAAACTGATGACGGACCCACGGCGGCATCACGGAGTTACCCCCGGCGACCGACAGCCATGCCAGGGCATACGCGAACGGCCAGCCCTCTGCATCCCCGCCCATACGCGCATCCGTCCCGTTCTCGCACGACCGCCCGGCCAGGTAGTTCGAGATGGCGCCCCGCGCCTCGACATCCGCCGGACGGCCGCGCCCACGCAGATCGCCGAAGAACTCGTCGAAACCCTCGCTGCCCGCCGATGCGGTAGTCAACCAGTGCCACGCGAGCAGCAGATCGTGATCGGACCCGCGCAGCGCAGCCCGCTCGTCGGAAAAGAGCTGGAGCGCCGTTTCGGCGTCCAGCCGGGGATCGTTTCGCTGACCGCGGACCAGCCCTCCGTCCTGGTAGTGCTTCACGAGGTGATGGTACGGATTCGCGGGAAACGCCAGGGGACTGAGCCGCAGCGTATCCAGCCGCGCCAGCCGCAATAGCCCCAGTTCCGGTGCGGCTGCGCTCAGGTGCGGGATGTCGAAGTCGATCAGGTTGTGGCCGAGCAGGCACTGCGCATCGGCGGCGAATGCATCCAGTTCCGCCAGCGCATCCGGCAGTTCGGCCTGCCGAACGCCCCTGCGAGTCAGCGCCTCGCCATCGTCACGTATCGCGGCGAAGGCGTGGATCCGCGCCGTCCGCCGATCGACCTCAAGGTCGATGGAAAGAACGCGCATGGCGGGCTCCCCGGCGCGCCCTCGATCCATCGGCGACGCGACGGCCGAAGGTCCGCTCACGCATCACGCGACGCCCCGGCAGCTACCTGACGGCCCGGTTCCAAAACCCGTCACTGCGCGCTGACCCGCAGATTGCGAAAGTGCGCACGTGTCCCCGGCCCCACCCACAGCCCCACGCTCCCCGACGCCTCCGGCAGCTTCAGGTCGTTGACGATGAGCGTCGGTTGTTCGTTGCCATGCACGTACAGCCGCGCCTGATCGCCGTCCACCGTGATCTTCACGCTCGTCCACGTGTCCGGCACCAGGTCGACGTAGGCCTCGTACTTGCCGGGCGTCTCCGCGCGCAGCCTGTGCCAGGGATGGTCGGGGAACGAGAAATACTGGCTCGAGTGGTTGCGGCGCTGCTGGTCATCCGCCCGCCCGTTCGTCGGCCGCAGGTAGAACGCCTCGAACTTCTCTCCACCTGCCTGCACATGGAAGGCGACGCCGACAAATCCGCGTGCCTGGGCGACGGCACCGTCCTGTACGCCACCCGCCAACTCCACCTCGATCGTTCCGTTCCCGAGCTGCGCACCCAGGATCACCAGCTTGTCCTCCGCGCGCGTCATCGGCCCGAGGACCTGCAGCGCCGGATGGCCCTCGAAGGTGGTCACCCTGCCCTCGACGTTGCGGAACTCGAGTGCGGACAGGTCGTCCAGTGCGATCTCGGCCGCTCCGGAGGAAGCAGCGACCAGGAGTGCGGCCAAGGCCGCAAGGGGGCTTCCGTTCATCGGGGGTGCTCCGCAAGACAGGAGCGCCGGAGCATAGCGCCGAGGGGAACGCCGGCCAAGGCGGTCATGCCACCCTCACGGCAGCTCCTCGAACGGATCGATCGCCGCTATGCCAAGCGGATCGAAGTGGCGCAGGTTGCGGGTGAGTACCGTGAGCCCAGGGCTGGCCGCTGCGTTGGTGTCGATCAGGTCCATGCCCCCCTCTGCCGCCCGGATCGGGTCTCAGTGCAACGCAGGGAGCGCCGACGTACCAGCGGCAGGAGGGATTGCTGTAGTCAGGCTTGCGCCACTTCGACGCGCAAATCCTGCCACACCAGGCGCAAAGACGCCCGCGCCGGGCCTGGCGGCTGATTCGGCACGGGACGTCGTAGGGGCGACGCTTGTCGTCGCCCGATGTCGAGCTTGCGCAAGCCCTTGGCGACGGGACGGGACAAGCCCGTCCTACGTCTTCTGTTCCCTGCGCGTCCGCGCCCCGGCCCCGGGGTGGAAATTCGCGTCGCCGATGCGTCCTCCGCCACTCGGTCACCCTTCCCGCGAGGTCATCATGGCGACGGTGTCAGCCGGTCCAGCTCGTTCGCATGCCGCTCCAGGTACCGCAACACCCGTCGCAGCCCCTCCTCGAGCCGCTCGTGAGACTGGGCGAAGCAGAGCCGGAAGTGCGCCTCGTTGCCGGGGCCGAACGTGTATCCGGGAGCAAGGCCCACGTCCTCCTCCGCGAGGACGCCCTGCACGAAGGCGAGGCTGTCCGTGAGGCCGCGCACCCTGGGGAACGCGTAGAACGCGCCCACCGGCGTGCGCAGGTCGATCAGCGGATGTCCCGCCAGGCAACGCTCGACGATGGCGCGCCCGCCCCGGTACTGCTCCCGGAGCAGCGCCACGGTCTCCTCGCCACCGTCGAGTGCCGCGACTCCGCCCGCCTGCGCGAACACCGTCGCTCCCGTGTTGAAGCACTCGGACATCGCCGCCCAGGCCGTGGCGAGACGCGACGGCGCCACCACCCAGCCAATGCGCCATCCGGTCATCGCCCAGGCCTTGGAGAAGCCGTTGACTACCACCACGGGGTCGTCATCGCGCGCTACTTCCAGGAAGGACGGTGCGTGCGCGGCGTCGAAGAACGTCCGGTGATAGACCTCGTCGGCGATCAGCAGGATGTCCCGCTCGCGGCAGAAGGCGAGCAGCTCCTCCTGATCGTCACGTCGCATGACCCAGCCCGTCGGAT
The DNA here is from genome assembly GCA_965206615.1 of Candidatus Azotimanducaceae bacterium. Classification (GTDB taxonomy): domain Bacteria; phylum Pseudomonadota; class Gammaproteobacteria; order Pseudomonadales; family Azotimanducaceae; genus VXNE01. The sequence continues at coordinate 2,187,105 of CBDBKI010000005.1, read as the reverse complement.
TGCACGGCGAGTTGACGAAGATGGAGCGGGTATCGGGCCGCACGGCGTCGACGATGTCCGCCGCCGAGAGCGCCCAGCCGTCGTCTGACTCGCGCTGCCGTACGACGTCGACTTCGGCGCCCGTCACCCGGTAGGTGATCTCGATGTTCGGCCAGTGCGGACTGACGACCAGCGCCCGGTCGCCCCGATTGACCGCCATCTGCGCCGCGATGGTGACGCCCATCATCGCGGAGCCGGGCACGCTGATGCGTGCCGGGTCGATGTCGAGTCCGTAGAGCGCGTCGAGGTAGCGTTTGATGGCGTCGCGCAGGACGGGCGTACCACGCGTATGCGCGTAGAACGTCTCTCCCTCGTCGAGCGCGGCTTTGGCGGCGTCCCGAATAAAGGCCGGCGTGACGGTATCCCCTTCGCCGAACCACAGCGGGATGACCGTCGGGTCGCCCAGCCGCCCGAACGCGACCCGCGTGATGCCGTTCTGTTCGAGCGCTTCGATGACTGGCCTTGTCACGGCGACGTGACCCAAAGGGGCGCGGTCACCGAAGCTGCTCCCGCACGCGCGCCAGGCGTTCGATCGTCGCCAGCGCCTGGCCCTGGTCGCTCGTGATGTTGCGGATGAGCACGTCGGTAAATCCGAGTTCGGCATACGTCGCCAGCTGGTCCGATACGTTGGACACATCCCCGATGACCAGCGCTTCGGGATCGAACCCCCGGTAACCCCGCTCCACATAAGGACGCATCGTGGCCCGCGCTTCCGCGGCGCTCTCACCCACGTAGACGTCGCGCCGCATGGCGATGCGCTCCGGGCGCCGCCCGTGCATCGCACAGGCCTCGCGGTACCAGTCGAGCTGTTGCCGCGTCTGGGCGAACGTCGTACCCGGAGCGCACAGCCACACGTCGCCAAGGCGCGCCGTGCGATCGATGGCGGGCCGGGCGGAAGCGCCGATCCAGACCTCGATCGGTTCCGGTGGCAGCGGCGCGATCCGCGCGCGACGCACCGTCCACTGCGAGCCCTCGTGGTCGACCGTCTCACCCGACCACAGTGCGCGAACGATCGCCAGCGATTCCTCGAACTTCGCCGGCCGCCCCCGGTAGTCGACGCCCATCGCCGCGCTCTGACGCGGGTCGCCGCCGAGCGCGCACTGCAGGACGAACGGCCCTTGCGCGATGCTCGCCAGCGTCGCTGTCTGCTCGGCGACCAGCACCGGGTTCCACAACGGCAGAAGGTACAGCGCTCCGGCCTCCCGCGCGCCCCACTCCGCGAGCATCCGCCCGAGGATGGCCGTGTTCTGATAGTAAGGCGCCGGGGTCGCGTGATGATCGCCGACGAACAGCGAGTCGAGGCCGGCCGAGCGGGCGGCCCGTGTGCGTTCGACCATGTGGCGGGCGCCGGCACGGACATCCTGCACCCGGTGCGAGCTCGCCATGGAAATACCGATTCTCATGTCGAAAAGCCCTCCGCCGCCAGCTCAAAGTCCACCAGGAACCGCCGCAGGGCCCCGGCGACGACGGGGCGCACCGAGCGGCATACCAGATCCTCGCCCTCGAAGACGAAGTCGCCCCGCACTGGCCGATGCGCACGCACGCAGGGCAGCCAGTACCGGTCCGCCTGCCACATGCGGTCATACGGGACATCGGCCCAGCCACACCAGAAGGGTGACGCCTCCGCGGTCTCGATGGGGTCCCCGTCGAACGCGTCCGTCCGAAAGACGAAGCCGCGCACATCGTAACCGTCCGCGCGGTCATGAAAACGCAGGTACGCCGCCGGCGCCAACGTTGCACAACGCAACCCGACCTCCTCGTGTACCTCCCGTCGCGCACAGTCCGCCGGCGTCTCCCCCGGCTCCAGGCGACCGCCCGGAGCGTTCACCTTGCCGGCGCCGTGGCCGCGCTTCTTGCGGATGAGGAGCACCTCGTCGTCGCGTTCCACGAAGACGAGCGTGGCATCGACGGGCCGCCAATGGTCCGGGATGAGGGCCATGGCGGGCGAGCATAGCAGTCGGTCCGGGCCGATGCGGTACGCCTTGCCATCGCTCCGGGCAACGGTACATTCGTACATCGCACCGGGGCCGCTGACATCGATGGGCCCCGTGGCCGGGAAGGCGGCGACCGGCGTGCCACAGGCCATCGCCTCGAGCATGACCAGCCCGAACGTGTCGGTGCGCGAGGAAAACATGTGACAGCATTCGAGGTCAGAACAGGCGACATCACGCGGCAGGTAGTCGACGCCATCGTCAACGCCGCCAACACGTCACTGCTCGGCGGCGGTGGGGTCGACGGGGCGATCCACCGCGCCGCCGGCCCCGGGTTGCTCGCCGAGTGCCGCACGCTCGGCGGCTGCGAAACAGGGGACGCCAGGCTGACACGCGGCTACGACCTGCCGGCGCGCTACGTCATCCACACGGTCGGTCCCGTCTGGCATGGGGGCGAGCATGGCGAACCCGAACTGCTCGCGTCCTGCTACCGACGAAGCCTCGAGTTGGCGGAGGAGCACGGGATCGTGTCCGTAGCTTTCCCGGCGGTCAGCACGGGCGTGTACGGGTATCCGGTGGCTGCAGCCGCACGCGTAGCGGTCGAGACGGTGCGTGCGTACTGCCGTAGTACTTCCATCGAACTCGTGCGGTTCGTGTGTTTCGACGGCACCACCGAGATGGCGTACGCAAAGGCGCTACGGCCCCCGCCGTCCCCTTCCGACTGAGCGCATTCGAGGCATTGCGACGTCCGTCGCGGGCCAGACGCCCCCTCGACGGACCACGGCGGACCGAGGCTCAGGGCCGGTAGCGCTCAAGAGTAATGCCCGGAACAAATTCGTAATGGCGCGTATTCGCCGTAGCCAGCGTCCTTCCCCGCTCGACCGCCGTCGCGGCAATCAGTGCGTCAGCGAGTCGCATTCCCCGGGCGAGCGCATGGTCCTCGATATAGGTCGTGGCCCGCTGACCGATCGCTTCGCTTACGGGAAGGATGCCCCACCCGTTGATCCCGACGCTCCGACGCAACAGGCGGAGTTCCCCCTTGTTGCGCACTCCCTGGGCCAGTTCCATATACGTGACGACTGACAACTCGACCCGCGATGCACCCTCGAGGAGCTGCCGCGCCGATGTCCGCCCCCGGAACAGCCAGATGAGGACATCCGTGTCAAACAGCATCGCGTGGTCTGCGAAGGTCCTGGACGTACCTGTCCACGTCCTCCATGTCGGCGCGGTCCTTCCACATCCCGAATCCCGGCAGCTCTGCGGCGGTCTCCGCGGGTCCGCTCCCTTGCTGGACGGGGACCAATACCGCCCGCGGCTTGCCACGGTAGCTGATCACCACCCTTTCGCCACGGTCCACACAGGCCAGCAGTTCGCCGATCCGGCCCCTCAGCGCCTTGGCAGTCACTTCCATCGTCCGGCTCCTGGAGTACGCACTTCAAAGTGTACATTTGGTTGCGTAGACGCTCAACGGAGTGCTCGTAGCGCTCCCGGTAATGTTCGATGCTCGGCAGGCGGCGCTCCCAGTGGGGGTGAGCGCGGGGCACCGTGCCACGACCGGTCATCGCCCCTGCCCGACCCGGGTCGGACATGCGCGCGCCCGTCCGGTATAGTCCACGCACATCAACTTGAATCTGGTGCGGTTTCGACGAGGAGGAACAGGATGGCTGAAGCGCAAACGACCGACTGGAAGTATTCCAGGGCAGCGAGGGAGGAACGCGGGCGCAGGATGTCCGCGGTGGTGAACCCGGACAAGGACGCGCGCACGAAGACGCTCGCCGAGCTCCACGAACTGGGACTGGAGCGCAACCTCGCCGAACTCGACGCGTTGGGTTTCACCACCGTGCGGGATGCCATCGACGCCGACCAGGTCGCACGCGCGAAAGCCGCGATTGTCCGCGTGATGGAGCGCAAATCCGGCATGTCCGTCGACATCGAGTCCGAGACCGCCGAAGCATGGAACGGCATCTCACTGGCCCACTACCTGCTCTTCGAGGACGAGGTCTTCGAGTCGATCGTCATGGCGCCGAAGCCGCTGGCGCTGCTCAGTTACCTGCTCGGACGCAGTTGCGTCCTGTCGAGCATGACGTGCCACTTCAAGGGCCGCGGCGGCGATCCGCTCCCGCTGCACTCCGACAACGGCAACGGCATGCCCGCCCCGTTCTCCATGATCTCCCACGTCGCCAACGCGAATTACGCGCTGACGCCCTACAGCAAGGAGGCCGGCGCCCTCGCCATGGTCCCCGGCAGCCACCGGCTGTGCCGGATGCCGCGTCCGGACGAAATGCGCCTGGGCGACGAGGACGGTAACCCCGACGCCGTCCCGAAGGATCTCAATCCCGGGGATTGCGTCGTGTGGCACGGCAACAGCTGGCACGGCTCGTTCCGCCGCGAGATCCCGGGGATCCGCATGAATCTGGCGACGTACTTCGCGCGCCAGTACATCGTGACGCAGGAAGAATTCGGCAAGGCGGTGCCGCAGGACGTGCTGGACCGACACGCGAACGACCCGCGCTTCCTGAGACTGCTCAATCAGAGGCAGCCGTACAACTACCACGCGGAAGGCCCGGACTGGACCAGGTTCGCGGAGGTACCCCGGGGACAGTTCGACTAGTAGGGGCGACCCTTGTGGTCGCCCGGGGATGTGCACGAATTCGAGAACGGGACGCCACAAGGGCGTCCCCTACACGCCCGTTCCTGGAGCCGTGCATGAATTCGAAGCGGGGCCATGGGGGCGACGCCTGTCGTCACCCGTCTCCAACCTGTGTGCAAGCCCCTGGCCACGGGACGGGACAAGCCCGTCCCCTACGGCGCCTTGAAATAGCGGTCCATCACGTCGAGCTTCTCCTTGCGTAGCCCGGTGATCACCGTGGGATTCGCGGAGACGTCCAGCACCCGTTCGGCATCCAGCCCGTACGCTGGCCACTCGGGCAGTCCCTCTCCGTTCGGATCCCCGTGCTTTGCGAAGTTCGTCCAGTAGCCGCTCATCAGCCGTGCGACTTCGAGGTCCTCCGGACGCGGTTCCAGGGAGGACGTCTGGTGGAACCCAAGGTGCGGATTCCCGAAGGCATACGCGATCTCGGCGGCATGGAAGGCACCGTTGGACGTGCCGTACTCGCCTCCCACGTCCGGCGCGTGCGTAAAGAAGTAGAGCCAGGCCGGGTCCCCGTGGGCCGTGTGCGCCCGCCCCCAGGTCCGCATCTCCCACGCGAAGACGCGGTCCGAGAGAATCTGCTGTCCGGCCAGCGTGGGGCTGACGGCCGCGTCCTCCGCGTAGACGGCGAGAATGTCCGGCGCGAATTCGCCCCAGGCCGCCGCCTGGATCGAGCGATAGCTCTCCTCGTCAAGCGGATCCTGGCCCAGCGCCATCGTCTTCCACTCGTCCGCATTGGAGCCGAGCAGCACCGGCACGCGGCTGTGCCCGCCCTCGGCCACGATGTCCGCCATCGCCGCCGGGAACAGGTGGCCGTCGACGTAGACGATCCGAACGCCCGACGGCGGTTGGTCCGCGAGCTTCGCGTAGAGCGTCTCGGCGGACATGGCGCGCAGCGCCGCAAGGTCCCGGGCACCCGCGAACTCGGCGGTGGCGACACCCGCGGCGTGGCCGGACGGCCCGGCCGACGTGTCCTGGGCCAACTGCGGATGCGGCTCGAAACAGCCGCCCGACTCACCGATGGCACGCTGGAAGAGGGCCTTCGCGAGCGGCGAGGCGTACAGGTAGCAGACGCTCCAGGAGCCCGCGGACTCGCCGAAGATCGTGACGTTGCCGGGATCCCCGCCGAACGCCGAGATGTTGTCGCGCACCCACGTGAGCGCCGCGATCTGGTCCTGAATGCCGTAGTTGCCGGAAACCCCGTCCGGCGACTCGGCGGATAGCTCCGGATGCGCCAGGAAGCCCATCGGGCCGAGCCGGTAGTTGATGCTGACGAGCACGACGCCCTGTTCCGTCAGCGCCGCCCCGTCGTACATCGGCAGATGACCGTGGCCGATCCGCAGGCCACCGCCGTGGATCCACACCATGACCGGCGCATCGTCGCCCGCCGCGGCGCGGGTCCAGACGTTGAGATAGAGGCAGTCCTCGTCCCGCTCGATGGGACCGCGGCTGTAGAAACCTTCCAGGATGGGCTGCCAGCAGGGCGTGCCGAAGGCGAGCGCATCGCGCGTTGCCTCCCAGGCGGGCGGCGGTTCGGGCGCCTTCCAGCGCAGGTCGCCCACCGGCGGTGCGGCGTAGGGAATACCGCGGAAGATGCGCAAGTCGTCGGTCGACTCGCCCCGCACCGGTCCGGCGGTGGTGAGCAACACGTTCGGGTCGGGTGCCGCATGCGGTGCTTCCGCCTCGGACGGCGGCGCTTCCACCGTGCAGCCGGCAAGCAACGCAACGACCAGACCAGCCCAAAGAACGTTCTTCCTGTTCACTATCGCCTCCCGTTTGTCCTTGCCCCGATCATACGTCCTTGGCGCCGGCGCAGAGCGACCGGCTGCGATGGTCAACCCGAAGTCCACGGGTCCAGCAACGCGACGGACATGCCGGCAAAGTCGTCGACATTGCGTGTGACGAGCGTCAAGGCATGCCGTCGTGCCACCGCGGCGATCCGCGCGTCCGCCATGGATCTCACACGCCCGATCCTCTCGCCGTCGCCCATGATCTCGCCCCAGACCACCGCGGCCTCGGCGTCGAACGGCAGCACGCGACCACGGAACTGGCCCGCCAGATCGCGACGGATCCACGTTTCGATCCGCCTCCTGCGCACTCCGTCCCTGAGGCGGCGAGCACCCCGGACCAGTTCCCCGAGGCTGATCGAGGAGAGGAACAGATCCCCGATGGACTGATCGCCAATCCACTCGATGACCGCGGCCGCCGGTCGTGGCCGGAACGTCTCGCTGACGACGTTCGTATCGACCAGAAATGCGGTCAATCGAAATCCACGACGCGCCCGGTCGAGGTGTCCCGCTGGAAGTTCAGATCCTCCCCGACCAGGGGCGATGCGCGCAGGAAGGCAACCAGTTCCCTGCCGGTACGTGCGGCCGACACCGCGGGCGCGATCGCTTCCCGCACTTTCCGCGCTTCGTTGCCGCCCCGTCGAAGCACTTGCGCAGCGGTCTTGATGACCGCCGCGTCGCCCGCCGGCACCGTGACCTCGACCCGTCGGAGTCCGCTGGCCGATCTTCTGACCCGATGGCGGGCCACGCGTTCCGTTGACCCCTGATCTGACCCCCGACCCGGCGAATCTTCCGCCATGCCTCTTCCTGTTTCCGGCAACGTTACCGGACACTACGCCCTGGGCCCGCGGTGGTCAAGCGGCCTCATGCAGTCACGGCGATCCAAAGGTCGGCGTGGCGGGGCCGGATGCGCACCGGCGCGTAGCGAGCTGGCGAGCGAGCGCCGGACCGGCTGTGGGACGCTCTACACGTAGTGCAACCACCGCTCGAAGTCGGGATCCTCCCCGCGCCAGATGCGCCGGAGCGCCTCCCTGAGCCGTACCGAGACCGCCCCCGGCTCGCCGTTGCCCACCGCGCGCCGGTCGATGCGCACGACCGGCATGATCCCGACCGAGGACGCCGTCAGGAAGACTTCCCGCGCCGCGTGCAGCTCGTCCACCGTCAGGTCGCGCACGGCGCAGTCGAGGCCGAGCGACCCGGCCAGTTCCAGCACCGATGTCCGCGTGATGCCGTGCAGCACCTTGTGTTCCGGCGGCGTGACGAGGCCATCGGGGCCGACCGTGAAGATGTTCGACGTCGGCGCCTCGGCGACGTACCCGTCACTGTCGAGCAGCACGATCTCGTCGAAGCCCTCCTTGCGCGCGCGCCACTTCGCGAACATGGCCGACGTGTAGTTCGCCGCCATCTTGGCCTGCGCAGGGATGATGTCCGGGCGCCGATTCCTGATGTCGCGTTCCACCTTGAGCGACAGGGATTCCCCCCAACGGTACGCACCGCCGTGCTGCTCGATGACGTCGGCGACCACGTCGTAGGCGCAAATGAAAACCCCGACGCGGGGATCCTGCGGAACGAGTTCGGCCTCGATGGAAGGAATGAGCGCGCTGATCTTCAGCGACTTCGAACCCGCGTTGCGCCGCACCGCTGCTACGCAGCCCTCGATGAGTGCGTCGCGCGTATAGGCGATGGGCAGCCCCATCAGTGCGCAGGTCCGCAACAGCCGATCGATGTGATCGCCGAGCCGAAACACCGCGACGCCCCGGCGTGCCTCGTGCACGCTCGTGTAGTCGAACGCGAGGGATCCCCGCTGCAGGCTCTGGGACAGGATGTGCACGGTCGCATCGCGCCAGTGCACGAACTCCCCGTCGCGCCACACCCATCGATCGACTTCGCTCACGTTACGGCTGCCCCCACCCGCCGCTCGGCGGGAATGCGACCCGGTCGTCCTCGTAGCGCAGTCCGTCGGGCCGGTCGGCAGCCAGCAACAGCGGTCCGTCCAGATCGACGAACGCCGCGTCCCGCGCCAGCAGCAGGGCCGGAGCCATGCTCAGAGACGTGGCTACCATGCACCCGATCATGATACCGAAGCCCATGCCCCGGGCACGCTCCACCAACTCCAGCGCGGCCGACAGCCCACCGGTCTTGTCGAGCTTGACGTTCAGTACGTCGTATTTGCCGGACAGGCCCGCAGGATCGCCGTCTCCGTGCAGGCTCTCGTCGGCGCCGAGGGGGACCGGCGCATCCCAGTCCGACAGGGCCGCATCCGCGCCCGCCGGCAGAGGTTGCTCGATGAGTTCGACACCCAGTTCGGCCGCGACGGGAGCCACGAGTTCGAGCCCCGCCATCGTCCAGCCCTCGTTCGCGTCGACAATCAAACGCGTCGCGGGCGCCGCTTCGCGCACGGCACGAAGCCGCTCGATGTCCTCTTCGGGCGCGCGCCCGAGCTTGATCTTCAGCAACGGACGCGTGGCGTTCCGGGCAGCGTTCCGGCGCATTTCGGGGACGCTTCCCAGCCCGATGGTGTAGGCCGTCACCACGCTTGCGGGTGGCGCAAGACCGGCGAGCCGCCAAACCGGGCGCCCGGTGCGTTTCGCCGCGAGATCCCAAAGGGCACAGTCGAGCGCGTTGCGGGCGGCACCCGCCGGCATCGCGCCCAAGTCGCCGCGTGACAAGGTTTGACGCCGCTCGCGCGCAAACGTCCGGATGGCGTCCAACGCACCCGCGACGGACTCGCCGTAGCGAGGATAGGGCACCGCTTCGCCGCGGCCTGCGAAGCCGCCCTCCCGGGCGGTCGCGATCACCACGTCCGCACTGGACTTCGCGCCGCGAGAGATCGTGAACGGCGCCGCCAGTCGCCAGGACTCCGCGTGCGCTTCGACTGCGATCCCCATGCTGCCGCGCGCTCGCGTCTAGAGTTCCAACAGCCGCGCCACGATCGGTTCGACGCCGAACCGCAGCGGATCCGTCACGGGCAAGGCCAGCTCCCGGCCCATGGCCTCGATGATCCCGCGGGCGGCGTCCTCGCCGAGCGCCGCCGTGTTCACCGCCACGCCGATGCAGCGGATGTCCGGGTTGGTCAGACGCCCGAGCGCGGTCGTTGCCTCGATCACTGCCTCCACCGAGGCTATGGGCGCCGGCACGTTGCGCATCGTCTCCCGCGTCGGCTCGTGACAGACGACGAACGCGTCCGGCTGCGCGCCATGCAACAGACCGAGAGAGACCCCCGCGAACGAGGGATGAAAGATCGAGCCCTGGCCTTCCACCACGTCCCAGTGGTCTTCGGCAGCGGCCGGCGTCAGCACTTCCACCGCGCCCGAGATAAAGTCCGCCGGCACTGCGTCGATGGCGACGCCGGCACCGGCGATCAGGATGCCGGTCTGGCCGGTGGCCCGGAAGTCGGCGTCGACGCCCTCCTTGCGCAGCGACCGTTCCAGCGCCAGCGCCGTGTACTTCTTGCCCACCGCGCAGTCCGTACCGACGGTCAGCAGACGCCTGCCCGGCCGTCGCCGCCCCGACCCCGTCGGGAAGCCCCGGGTCGGGCTGCGCACGTCGATCAGCCGCCGACCGTGCCGGCCGGCGGCGTCGCGCAGCACCTCGAACTCCGACAGCCGCGTGTGCAGTCCGCTCGCCACGTCCATGCCCCGCTCGACCGCCTCGACGAGTATCGGTAGCCAGGCTTCGGGAAGCATGCCGCCGGGACCGACCGTGCCGATGACGAACGTCTTCGCGCCCCGCCGGGCGGCTTCGGCCACGGTCATGTCGGGAAGACCATGATCCGCACGGCAGTTCGGCAGGCGCAGCTGCGCCAGGCAGCGCTCCGGGCGCCAGTCGACGATACCCTGGCCGGTCTTCGCCGCCAGGGCGTCCCCGGCATCGCCCGCAAAGATCAGGTACGGCGACTCAATTCGCAACAGGCCTTCCATGGTGCGCGTCAGGTCAGGGCGGCGTAGCGCTCCTCGAGCGCGGCCCTGAGGTGATCGGGATAGGACGGCAGCGCGGCGTCGAGGCCCGCCGCGATCTCCGAGAGATGCTCATTGTCTTCGCGCCCGCCCCAGGTCTTGACGTAGGAACCGTCGCGGTAGCCGTGCGCCTGGCGGAACGAATTGAGCACGTTCTTGCCGATATAGGCGTCGTGCAGTTCATCCAGCGACATCGGCAGCGCGTTCATCACGCCGATAAAGGCCTCGAGGTCGAACGCCCGGGCGCGCAAGGTAGCGAGCGCCAACCCTTCCACGGCGGCGCGCAGGTCACCCGTGTCCGAAGGCGCGGTGAGCGCGGTCATGCGCGCCGCCAGACCCTCGTCCACCAACCCCGCCCGCAGCAGATCGGAGAGACCGAAATGCCAGATATCGACGACCTCGAGGCGTACCTGCTCGAGGTTGGATTCCTGGTGTTTCCACCACTTCCAGCCGAAGTGGTCGAGCAGCTCCGCACACTCGATCCAGACCGCGCGGTAGTACGCGTATCCGCGAGTACGCCATGCCGGGTGCACTTCCCGGTTGTACCGATCCTGCAGGGCTGCCATGTTCCTCAGCTTCGGGAAGTACTCGCTCAACGATCTCTGCCTTCGACCTCGTCGTGCTCGACCCCGGCGGCGGAGATCTCCATCCACGCTGACGCCCGCCGCCGGGCAGGGCGCCGTCGCTTTGCAGTAGACTCTCACGCCTTTCTATCCGAGGGAAGGCAATCGATGGACCTGTCCTACGGCCCACAGTACGAAGAATTCCGGCAGGAAATCCGGGATTTCATCGCCGAACACCGCGACGAAGCGCCGCGCGGGCAGGGGATGCGCTCCGAACCCGTACGAAAGTGGCAGAAGCTCCTGATCCGGCATGGCTACGCTGCGCGCACCATCCCGGCCGAGTACGGCGGGCACGGGGGCGAGCCGGACATCCTGAAGGCGCGCATCATGGGCGAGGAGTTCGCCTCCGCCCAGGTGCCCTCGGGGCTCGGCGGCCAGGGCATTTCCATGCTGGTACCCACCCTGCTCGAACTCGGTACCGAGGAGCAGAAACGCACCTTCATACCGCCGACGCTGGCCGGCGAGATGATCTGGTGCCAGGGCTATTCCGAGCCCGGCGCCGGATCGGACCTGGCGAGCCTGCGCACCTCCGCGGTCCTCGACGGCGACGAGTGGGTCATCAACGGTTCCAAGATCTGGACCTCGACCGCCCACATGGCGGACTGGATCTTCTGCCTCGTGCGGACCGAACCCGAGGCGCCCAAGCATCAGGGCATCAGCTTCCTCCTGTTCCGCATGGATACGCCGGGCATCGAGATCCGGCCCCTCATGGACATGACCATGGCGAACAACTTCAACGAGGTCTTCTTCACCGACGTACGCGTGCCGAAGGATCAGATCGTCGGCAAGCGCGGCGAGGGCTGGTACGTGGCGAACGCCATCCTCGGTCACGAGCGCGACAGCCTGGGCGACCCCAACGCGGCGCTCATGCGCATGAACCGGCTCATCGAGTTGATGAAGACCGAGACCGTGGACGGCCAGCGGGCCATCGACAACCCCACCTTCCGGGACCGGGTCATGAAGATGCAGGGACGTGTCACTGCCATGCGTTTCAACGACATGCGCATTCTGAGCGCGCGCCTGAACCGTGCCGACGCCGGTCTCGCCCGCATGATCACCAAGCTGCAGGCGACGGAACTCCGCCACGAGCTCGAAGGGCTCGCCATCGACGTCATGGGCGAGTTCGGACTCATGTACGGCAAGAACCCCCAACTGCGCGACCAGGGCAGCTGGCAGACGCACTACATGTATTTCCTCGGTCTCATCATCGGCGGCGGCACGTCGCAGATCCAGAAGAACATCATCAGCGAACGCGGCCTCGGCATGCCCCGGGAACCCAAGGCCGTGGTCCGGGCGGAGAACTGAAGCCATGGAATTCGGGCTTTCCGAAGAGCAGATTCTGCTGCGCGACAGCGTCGAACGTTTCCTCGACGACCACTCGGACCTCGACCGCGTGCGCAAGTACGCCGACGACCTCGACGACCGGGGCGACGACCTCTGGGCCGGCCTGAGCGAACTCGGCGTGCCGGCCCTGCTCGTGCCGGAAGCGTACGGCGGAGTGGGGCTCTCGGGCCTCGATGCGGCCGTGGTGGTCGAGTCCCTGGGGGGCCACGTCACGCCGGCGCCCTTCCTTGCGAGCGGCGTGCTCGCCGTTACCGGGTTGCGCCTGGCCGGTGACGACGCACAGCAGGCGGAGTACCTGCCGCGGATCGCCGACGGCAGTCTGCGCATCGGTGCGGCGCTCTCCGAACTTACCGGAGCACGCGCGGACGCGGGCGTCACCGCGTCGGACGAGGGCACATTGACCGGCACGGCGCTCTTCGTCCTGGACCCGGACGCGGACGCGTTCCTGGTGGCCGACCGCGGCCGACGCCTGCATATCGTGGACCGCACGGCGGACGGCGTGGAGCTCGAGTTCCTGTCGAACGTCGACCGCACCCAGCGGATCGCCGAACTGACGCTCGACAACGCAGCGGCGGACACGCTGGCAGGAAACCCCGACCCGGACATCGGCCTGCAGGTCGTCGACACCGGGCGGGTCATGCTCGCCGCGGACACGCTCGGCGCGGCGCAGGAGATGCTCGACCAGTCGGTTGCGTATGCCAAGCAACGCGAGCAGTTCAACCGCGTCATCGCCTCGTTCCAGGCGGTCAAGCACCTGTGCGCCGAGATGGCGGCGGAGATAGAACCCGCGCGCGCACTGGTGTGGTACGCCGCCCACGCACTCGACGAGGTTCCCGAGGAGGCGCGACTGACCGCGTGCCACGCCAAGGCGCACCTGGCCGAGGTGGGGCAGTTCGTATCCAGAACCGCGACGATCGTGCACGGCGGCATGGGATTCACCGACCTCCTTGGCCTGCACTACTGGTTCAAGCGCATCGGTTTCAACCGGCAGATCCTCGGCGGACCCGAGCGCGTCCGCGAGGAAGCGGCGCAGGCACAGGGCCTGGCCTAGCCCGCATTTCTCACCAGGCCGCTTGTCAGCGTCAAAAAGCTCATGGGTTTCAAGAAGTTGATCGCGATGCCGACCATCGTGCCGATTGCGGACTGCGCTGGCCGCGCCCTCGCGGGTCTTTTGGCCCCGTGTACACACGGGCCCGTGCTCGCGCACGTGCTCCCTCAACCGTAGTCCCCGCTATGCTCTCGGTCGCGAGCACGCGCACAGGACCAAAATCCTCCGCGATCATCACGGCCCCTGGTGAGAAATGCGGCCTAGGGGCTTGACCGTCGCCGTTGGCGCCGCGCCTGGCGGTTGACTCGGCACGGGAGGCAGGGGCGACGCTTGTCGTCGCCCGTATCGAGCCCGTGCAAGCCCTTGACGACGGGACGGGACCAGCCCCTGCGGTTTTCTGATCCCTGCGCGTCCGAAAGCCGTTGAAATCCGCGCCGTCAGCACCCAAATTACGGAAGAGATGACTGTCTGGTGACGACGTTGAAAGAACTGCCTGTCCTACCGTTGCGCGATACGCTGGTCTTTCCGGAGCTGTTCGTCTCCATCAAGGTGGGGCGCCGCGGTTCCCTCGCGGCGCTGAAAAACGCCGTCGAGGCCGACCGCCTCCTGCTCACGGTCCTGCAACGCAAGCCCGATACGGACGAGCCCGACCTCGACGACCTCCACGGCATCGGTACGGTGTGCAAGATCACGCGTGTCGAGCAGGGCGAGGGCGGAGCGGTTGTGGTGGTCCAGGGCATCAGTCGCGTGCGTCTCGGCGAACTCGTGCCGCACGACGAGTACCTTGCGGTGGCCTACGAGGAACTTCCCGCCCTGTCCACCGATGTCAGCGAGCCCGAACAGGCGCAGGTCGACGCCCTGCTGTCCGAGACGCTCGAAGTGGCACGGCGCATCGCCAACCTCATCGACAACGAGAACGGCGACCAGATATTCGCGCAATTCATGGGCGCGAACGACAACCCCATCACCCAGATGTACCGCATCGCAAGCTTCGCGCAGCAGAGCATCGAACTCGAAGCCCAACAGGAGATCCTGTCGATCGAGTCGACGCGCGTACTCCTCGAAATGATGCTCGGGAAGCTGGCCCACCAGGCTTCGGTGATGCAGCTGCGCCAGGAGATCGCGTCGCAGACCCGCGGGGACATCGACAAGCAGCAGCGCGAACAGCTGTTGCGCCAGCAGAAACGCGCCATCGAGCAGGCACTCGGCGAGGAAGACGGCGACGAGGATCTCGCCGAGATCAAGGACCAGTTGCGTCAGGCGAACCTGCCCGAAGCCGCGCAGAAGGAGGTCGAACGCGAACTCAAGCGCCTCGGTCGCATGTCGCCGAACGCTGCGGACTACCAGGTGGCGCGCAGCTACCTCGAGCTTGTCGCGGAACTGCCCTGGAACATCGTCACCGAGGACACGCTGGACCTCGGCCACGCGCAGAAGGTGCTCGACGAGGACCATTACGGGCTCGACGACGTCAAGGAACGTATCCTGGAGTCCCTCGCCGTCCTGCAGCTCAACCCGGAAGCCAAGTCGTCGATCCTGTGCTTCGTCGGCCCCCCCGGCGTCGGCAAGACCTCCCTCGGGCAATCCATCGCCCGGGCGATGGGCCGCAAATTCGAACGCATGAGCCTCGGCGGACTACACGACGAGGCCGAGCTTCGGGGACACCGCCGCACCTATATCGGCGCGATGCCCGGGCGCATCCTGCAGGCCGTCCGGCGCGCCGGCGTGCGCAATCCCGTACTGATGCTCGACGAGATCGACAAGCTCGGGCGCGACTTCCGCGGGGATCCCGCCGCGGCACTCATGGAGATTCTCGATCCGGCCCAGAACCGGGAGTTCCGCGACAACTACCTCAATCTCCCGTTCGACCTGTCGAAAGCGCTGTTCATCACCACCGCGAACACGCTGGAAGGCGTCCCGAGGCCGTTGCTCGACCGAATGGAGGTGCTGGAGTTGACCGGCTACAGCGACCTCGAAAAGACCGAGATCGCCCGGCGCTACCTCATCCCGCGGCAACAGGAGAACGCTGGTCTCCAGGATGAGAGCTTTACCTTCGACGACGGCGCGCTACGCAAGATCATCCGCCGTTACACCCGGGAAGCCGGCGTGCGCGAACTCGAACGCAGCCTGTCCCGCATCGCCCGCAAGCGCGCGCGCCAGATCGTGCAGGATGACGCATCGGCTTCGGACATCGAGGCCGGCGAAGTGCGCGCCCTGCTCGGACCGGAGAAGTTCAAGTCCGACAAGGGACGGGAAAACCTGGCCGCCGGCGTCGCGCCCGGACTCGCCTGGACCGAGTCGGGCGGCGACGTGCTGTACGTGGAGGCATCGCTGACCCCCAAGGACGAGAAGGTGACCATCACGGGACACCTCGGCCAGGTCATGCAGGAGTCCGTGAAGGCCGCGCGCTCCTATATCTGGTCCGCTGCGGAGAACCTGCACATCGACCGCAAGCAGATCGAGGAGTGCGGCGTGCACGTGCACGTGCCCGCCGGAGCGGTACCCAAGGACGGACCCTCCGCCGGTATTACCATGGCCACGGCCCTCGCCTCCGCATACAGCAGGAAGCATGTGCGCGACGACATCGCCATGACCGGAGAACTGACCCTCACCGGGCTCGTTCTGCCGGTCGGCGGCGTGCGCGAGAAGATTCTCGCCGCCCACCGCACCGGGTTCCGCCACGTCATCCTGCCGCGGGACAACGAATCGGAGCTCGACAAGCTGCCGGAGCCGGTGCGCGATGAGATGAAGATCACCCTCGTGGACCGGCTCGAGGATGTCGTGCGGGTGGCGATTCCGGACCTGTAGCGCGCCGCCGGCGACACTGGCCCGTCCAGCTGCCCGGTACGCAGGGTCATTCCCTCGGTTTCCAGTGACCCGGCTACCCTGAGACCACGCATGCGGGGCTTCCCGAGACGCGCGGCCGCGATGGCCATTATCCTGGTCGGCGGCGCACTGACACCGGCTGGTGGGGGGTGGCTCGGTCAATCCCTCGGGTCGGCGAACGCCGCCGAAGCGTCGCAGTCGGAGCGTTTGCCGGCTGTCGGGGCCACGGCGCCCATCGCGAACGACGCCGCCGCGCAGGCATCCGCGGCGGACGCCACGGTGCTGCGCTGGCTGTCGCGCCTGCGCTGGTGGCGCCTGCCACCCGGACGGCCGAGCACACCCGCGGTGGTGGCCGCATCCACCGACAGCCTGACCGTCACCTGGCGTGCTCCGGAGAGCGTAGCGTTTGACATCGTCGGGTACGATGTCCAGTACCGCGCCAGCGGGAGCGACGCCTTTCTGGAACACAAGGGCGACGGCGCCGGCACGCGAGCCCTCATCGACGGTCTCGCCGAAGCCACCACCTACGAGCTACGGGTCCAGGCCGTGACCGAACTGGGCTCCGGCGACTGGTCGGCAACCGCGACCGCGACCACGCTGGACGGAACACCGAGGTTCGTGGAGGGCGAGACCGCCACCCGGCAGATCGCCGAGAACACGTCCGGTGAGCAGGCGGTCGGTGCGCCGCTTGTCGCGACCGCGGCCGGGCGGCCGTTGCGCTACGCACTCGGCGGCCCGGGCGCGGCGGAATTCGCCCTGGACTCCGAAACCGGTCAGCTACGCACGCGCGAGGGAGTCGCCTACGACCACGAGTCACAGCCGCAGCATGAGCTGACGGTCACCGCGGAGGGACCCTTGGGGCGTACGGCCAGCATCGCCGTGACCGTCCAGATCACGGACATCGACGAACCCCCCGGCGCACCCGGCATCCCGACCATCGAATTCAGGAGCCCCACCCGTCTGGCGCTCAGCTGGACCGCACCGGAAAATTCGGGACCGCCGATCGAGGACTACGATCTGGAGTACCGGGCGTTCGGCGAAGCAATCGCGGATGCCGGCCACGAGGGGCCGGAAACCATGGCCGAGCTTGCCGGCCTCAGTCGCGATACGCGCTATACCTTTCGTGTTCGGGCCAGCAACGCGGAAGGGGTCGGCTCGTGGTCGCAAGAGGGCTCCGGACGCACGACACGACGCGGTACCGAAGGCGTCGACCCGTCGGCCGCCAACGAGCCACCGCGCGTATCGTCGACGCCACTGCCATCGGGGGCCACGGCCACGGCGGGAGGGCGCGTCGAAACCTTCCGCGTGCAGGGGGCGTTCGAAGACCCGGACGGGGAGATCCTGTACCTGGAGGCATCCTCGCGGAACCGGTCCATCGCAAGCGCCTCGTTCGAGGGAGGCGTGGTGGCAGTGCGTCCCCGCAGGGCCGGCCAGGTGACCATCGCGGTGACCGCATCGGACTCGCAAGACGACGCGGTGGTGGGGACGTTCGACATCGACGTGCGGACGCCCGGCGTCCCCGACCCCGTCGTCAGCGTCGACCAGGCGGGCGACACCGTCACGCTGACGTTCACCGAGTTCTTTGAACCCGATGAGCGGCGGGCCTACGAGCTGGCTCTCCGGCAGAAGGCGCCCCGGGGCGGATGGAGCACGGCCTGCTTCGACACCCACAACTCCGGGACCTCGGCAGGCGACTTCACGGTGTCCGCCGAGTTCGACGTCGAGTCGCTCCTCGAGCCGGGCAATGCCTACGAAGTCGTGTACCGCTATGCGGGTCACTTCTGCGTGGTCCCCAGGCCCACCGGTGTCTGGTCGCGCGTGGCGGAAGTCATCGCCCCGGGAGCCGTCGCGTTCGACATCGATGTCGTGTTCGTCGGCGACGCGTCCGCAACGCACCGGACCGCAATTCAGACCGCCGCGGCCGAGTGGAGGGAGATCGTCCAGACGAGCCTCGCGGACGTCGACTTCTCGACGCAACCTCTGCCGGCCGACCAGTGCCTGTCAGGACAACCCGAAATCACCGACACCGTTGACGACCTGCGCGTCTACGTGAGCCTGCGGTCCATCGACGGCGTGGGGGGGACGCTCGCAACTGCCCGAACCTGCGTCTACCGGCTGGCGTCCGGACTGCCCGTCCTGTCCGCCATCACGTTGGATACCGACGACCTGGAAGTGCGATCGAGCCGTCAGACGGAACGCACGGCGATGCACGAGATCGCACACGCACTCGGATTCGGTACGCGATGGTACGACCACAGCCTGGTCCGCTATCCGTCCCTGGACGCCGCCGGCGATCCGGTGGTCCCGACGCCGGACACGCACTTCACCGGCGTCCTTGCCATCGCCGCGTTCGACGCGGCCGGCGGGACGGCGTACCGGGACCCCGTCCCCGTGGAGAACACCGGCGGGACCGGTAGTCAGGATGGGCACTGGCGCGAGTCCGTCTTCGGCTCGGAGCTGCTGAGCCCCTCCGTGGCACCCGGCCAGATCCAGCCGTTGAGCGCCATCACTATCCAGGCCATGGCCGACATGGGTTACCGCGTGGACGCATCACGCGCCGAGGCGTACTCGTTGCCCGCGTTCTCGCCAGCATTCGCGCCGCCCGCAAGCGATGCCGGGATCGCGGCACCCGGGAACTGCGTCGTCGTACCGGGCGGCACGGCAGTCGACGACGGCAGGCGCACCGTCCCGCGATCCGACGCGGTCACGGTGCGCCCCGCGCGTCCCCGATGAGCCGTCCACTCGGTACGTGACGCCGTCAACGTACGCGCCACCCGCAATACCCTGCTAGAGTCGTCCAAGCACCCTGATCGCGTGGAGCGGCTCAGATTGCAGCAAGAGCGGCTCTTCCAGCGCCGAGCGATGTGGACGCCGATCGCCATCACGGCGATGTTGGCGATCCTCGGGGCCAACACGCCACTCGCAGGGCTGGCCGCCGACGACGAGAACGGCACACCAGACGAAGCAGAGACGGCGAGCGCGGCACGCGCCTGGCTGTTGCGCCCACGCTGGTGGCGGCAGCCCCCCGCGGCGCCCAAGCCCCCGCTGCTGACCCACGCGTCCGACGACCGCCTCACCGTCAGCTGGAACGCACCGGAGACCCTGGTATTCGACATCATCGACTACGACGTGCAGTACCGCACCGCGGACGGCGACACCTTCCTCGATTGGGAACACACCGGCACGGCAACCGAAGCGACGATCGCCGGGCTCGTCGAGTCCACGGCCCACGAGGTTCGCGTCCGGGCGGCGCACGAACTTGCCGCCGGCGATTGGTCGCCGCCCGTGGTGGCCGCAACGATCGAAGCGACGCCCAGATTCGCGGAAGGCGAAACCACCGTTCGGGAGATCGCCGAGAACACCCCGGCCGGAAGCGACATCGGCGTGCCCTTCCACGCCAGCGCGGGCGCGCGCGCGTTGCGGTACGGGCTGGAAGGGGCGGATGCGGATGCCTTCGCCATCGATCCGGACAGCGGCCAACTCCGCACGCGGGCCGGCGCGTCGTACGACCACGAAGCTCGACCGCGCCTGGAGTTGAGGGTCACCGCGACCGATCCTCGTGGACGCTCGGCCGGTATCGCGGTGCTCGTCACAGTCACCGACATTGACGAACCGCCTGGGCCCCCTGGCACACCGGAAGAACTGTCCGCGTCGTCGACGCGGCTGACTATCGGCTGGACGGAGCCCGGGAACACCGGCCCGCCGATCGAGGGTTACGACGTCCAGTACCGCCGGTTCGGCGGTGACTTCACCGATCTCGAACACGAGGGCACCACCACCACCGCGCGGATCACCGGACTGCAACGCGCGACCCGCTATCAGTTCCTGGTGCGCGCCATCAACGCCGAAGGCGTCGGCGCCTGGTCCGAGCGCGGCTCGGGACGTACCACCGGACGGGGCGGTGGCGGTGGCGGTGGTGGTGGCGGAACTCCGCCACCTCCGCCGCCACCACCGCCGGGGACGAATGCGCGGCCGGTATTCGTCGGGCCCGTGCACTTTTCCGTGCCCGAGAACGTGGCGCAGGTGGGAGTCACGCAGGCCGACGACCCGGACACCAGTGACAACATCACCGGCTACGCGATCACCGGCGGGGCCGACGAAAGTGCGTTCAGCATCAACTCGGGCGGCACCCTGCGCTTCGTGCGCACACCGGACTTCGAAGCTCCGACGGACGTCACAAGCACCAATCCTTCGAACTCGCCCCTCGACAATACCTACGTGATCGTCGTGACAGCCACCGGCGGCATCGACACCCGAGCGCTGACGGTCGACCAGGTCATCACCGTCGCGGTGACGAATGTTGCCGAGACGCCCGCCAGGCCGTCCGCGCCGAACGTCTCGTCCTCGAGTGCCGACAGCCTGACGCTCCATTGGTCGGAGCCGGATACGGACGGCCCTCTCGTGCGGGACTACGATCTGCGTTACCGCGTCGCCGGCAGCACGGGCGACTTCGATGACTGGGACCACGAAGGAGCCGGGTTCGTCGCTACCATCTCCAGCCTCCCATCGGCCATGGAGCATGAAGTCCAGGTCCTCGCACGCAACGACGACGGAGTGAGCCTCTGGTCGCCCTCCGGACGCGGGACGACGGCGGACTCGACACCGAGCGTCACCGGGGTGACCTTCGTCTCCGACGCGGGTCCGGATGCGAAGTACCTGCTCGGCGACACCATCGAGATGGCCGCGACCTTCAGCGAACCCGTCGAGGTCGACACGACGGACGGCACACCGCAGATCGGGCTGACCATCGGTTCCACATCGCGCACGGCGGACTACGTGCGCGGATCGACCCGCTCCGTGCTGGTGTTCTCCTACGAGGTCACCGCGTTGGATACCGACACGAACGGCGCTTCCGTCACCGGGAACAGCCTGACGGCCAACAGCGGGACCGTCCGCAAGCGCGATTCGACGGTGAACGCAGCCCTCGCCCACGGCGCCCTGTCCGACCAATCGGCCCACCAGGTCGACGGCTCCACCGCCTCGACCACCCGCCCCGGGGGTGTCGTCGAGACATTCCCGTTCGTCGCGTCCGGAACCTATGCCGACGATCTCCAGGCCTGCATCTACTTCTCGCCGTCGACCCGGAACTGCAACTTCTCGCGCCTGCCGTACCTCGGCGCCGAGACGAGCAGTCCCTCTCGCTCCAACATCATGCGGCGCGTGCTCGTGTCGCATCGCTGGATGGGCGAGAACTTCCGCGACATGCTCGCGCGCATGCCCTACGAGGTGCGGCTCCTGTTCCGGTCCGTACGGGCTGTCGTCATCGCAAGCGACATCCGTCCCGCGTACCACAGCGCGTTCCGTGGCGCGATCTACCTGGACCCTGCCTTCGTGGCGCTGACCCCGGAACAGCGTGCCGCGATCTCGGACGCGCCGGACTACCGAAGCAACTTCGGGCGGGATCTCCAGTTCGAAATACCCTGGCGCTTCGTGCGCGAGAACCGCCGGATGCGGGCCCACAGCGGCCCGGACGGCTCGCGCAGCATGGAGACCATGACACCTTTCCTCGGCTACCTGTTGCTCCACGAGCTCGCGCACGCCGCCGACTACATCCATCCGGATCGGATCGCGGACTTCTTCGACAGCGAGAGGCCGCAAGACGTGGCTGACAACCAGGGGTCGAAGGACCTCACCGCCTCCTATCCACTCACCTCGCAGACGCTCGACAGTCTGGCGGGAGTCTCGTTTCACGGCAACACCGCGACCGCCGCCCAGAAGGCGCTCCTGCCCGCCAGTCTCGTCAACGAGTTCGCGAACGACGGCGCGGTTCACTACTACTCCTACTCCACGATCCGTGAGGACTTCGCCAACAATTTCGATGCCGTCATGATGAGCTTCCTGTTCCGCTGGGAGAGGGACGTCGCCCTCACGGACAAGGGCTCCGACCCCGACACCTCGTCCGACAACTTGGTGGCCTGGGGCCAGCGCGGCAGGATCGGCGACTCGGCCGTGGTGCAACGCGTTCGCTTGGCGGTCCAGACCATCTACTCCGGCGAGCCCGACATCCTCGGCTCGCTCGAACACTACATCGACAACCTGCCGGCGCCGAGAGCCATGCGCACCGGTGACACGTGGGAAGAGAATGTCGTCCTTGGCGCACAGTCCAACCTCGGATCAACGCTCCGGCCACACGCCCCACAGGCGCGCCTGGACGACCTCCTCGACACGCGTCTCCCCCACTGAGCCATGTGCAACGCGGCGCCCGTCCCGCCGGCACTTGCAGACGGTAGCAGGGGCGGCACAATCCACTTACCAGACAGCGCCACCCCTTCGTAGCGCAACAAGGCGCCGCGACACGACCGAAGTTTGCCGTCCCCTGAATGCACAGACGACGCCGAATCTGCCTGACGCTCACCATGCTGGCGGGACTCCTCACCGGCGTGCAGGCTGCTGTGCGTCTTGACGTGCCCGGCGCCGAAGCAACGACACCCGCGCACGCCGTCTCCGCCGAGGAGGCGACTGGCGACGACCCCCCCGGCCTGATCCCGTGGCTGCTGCGAGCCCGCTGGTGGCGCCAGCTTCCGGATCGGCCGGACCCGCCGATCCTGGACAACGTCTCCAGCGACCGGATGACGGCGACCTGGACACCCCCCGACAGCACTGTCTTCGCCGTCACCGACTACGACCTGCAGTACCGAGCCAGCGAGGCCGGAGACTTCCAGGACTGGGATCATGCAGGAACCGCCACACAAGCCACCATCCACGGCTTGGACGCCGACACGACCTACGAGGTGCGGGTGCGGGCCGCGAGCGAGCTCGGGGCGGGAGACTGGTCCGAGGCGTCTACCGCCACGACCACCGATGCAACGCCGAGGTTTGCCGAAGGCGATAACGCAACCCGCGAGATCGCCGAGAACACGCCCGCCGACCAGGCGGTGGGCGCACCTCTCACGGCGACGGGAGGTAGCGGGACGTTGCGCTACAGTCTGGAAGGAGCTGACGCCGGCGCCTTTGCGATCGACGGCACGACCGGTCAAGTCATGACGCGGGGCGATGCCGACTACGACTTCGAGACCCAGCCGCGATACGGTCTGACCGCAGTGGCCACGGACCCCGCCGGAGGCACGGCACACATCGCCGTGAGCGTGGTCGTCACCGACGTGGACGAACCACCTGGCGCACCCGGAACGCCCGAAGCCGCGTCCGTAGCGTCAACGAACGTCAATGTCCGCTGGGCGGCGCCAGAAAACACCGGCCCCCCGATCACGGACTACGACGCCGAGTACCGGCAGTTCGGCGAGGACTTCGTGGACGCCGAGTACGATGGCACCGCCCCGACCTTGCGCATCACGGGCCTGACGCGCGCCACCCTCTACCAGGTCCGCGTACGCGCCACCAATGCCGAAGGCACCGGCCCGTGGTCTGCCCGCGGCAGCGTGCGGACCGCCGGCAGCGGTGGCGGGGGCGGCGGGGGCGGCGGGGGCGGCGGCGGTGGTAGCAGCGGCGGCGGGACGGGTGGTGGTGGAACGACAGTACGTACCCCGGTCTTCCCGTCCACGGCGGGTTTCACGGTACCGGAGAACACGCTTGAGGTCGGCACCGTCCGCGCGTCCAACGCCAGCGCCCATGCGATCGCCACCGCCGCCGACGGCAACGCGTTCGAAATCGACAACGCCGGCGCCTTGAGTTTCCGGGCGCCACCGGACTACGAACGGCCCACGGACGTCTCGACCTCCGACCCGCCGGACGCGGCCGGCAACAACATCTACGTCGTCTCCGTCGTCGCGACCGCGGGTTCCGGCAGCAGCGCCCGCACTGCGACGCACACCGTTACCGTCACGGTGACGGATACGCCGTTCGAAGCGCCGGCCATCTCCGACGTCAGCGTCCTGTCGTCGACGCAGATTTCGGTTTCGTGGACCCCCCGGGACAACGCCGGCCCCGGGATCTCCGACTACGACGTCCACTACCGCCCCGCGCGCGCGGCCGACTTCTCCGACGCCGACCACCGGGGACTCGGCCGGTCGGCGACGCTGGCGGACCTGGCTCCGGCCACCGCGCACGAGATACGCGTGCGCGCCGTCAACGCCAACGGCCCTAGCCCCTGGTCCGAGTCCGCGCGTGCGACCACCGATCCGAACTCCGCGCCGGAGTTCACCCAGTCGCCCCTGACCCGGACGCTTGCCGAGAACACGCCGGCGGACCGGCCCATCGGTGCGCCGGTCGCCGCCTCCGACGCCAATCTCGACCCGCTGACGTACCGCCTCGGCGGACGGGACGCCTCGCGCGTCGACCTCGAAGACGACACGGGTCAACTGCGGACCCGCACCGGCATCGACTACGACCACGAGACGCGCGACACCCTCAACCTCACCGTCACCGCGGAGGACGGCCACGGCGGGCGCGCCACGGCGGAGGTCGAGGTCACCGTCTCGGACGAACTCGAACCCCCGGGCGAAGTCCCGCAACCCTCCGTGTCGGCGTCCACCCTGGACAGCCTCACGATCGACTGGACCGAGCCCGCCAACACGGGGCCGCGCATCGACGACTACGACTACCAGTACCGCCGCGACGCGCCCGGTCAGCCATGGACGCAAGTCATCGACACACCGATCCCCGCCACCCGGACCACGATCGGCAGCCTCGCGGCACAGACCCGCTACGCGGTGGAAGTGCGCGCGCGGAACGAAGAAGGCGAAGGCGGCTGGTCCGACACCGAGTACGGCACCACCGACAATAACCAGGCGCCGACCTTCAACGAAGGCTCCCGCACGACCCGGCGGCTCGCGGAGAACACGTCCGGAACGCACGATATCGGCGCGCCGGTCCGGGCGAGCGATCGCGACGGCGGCACGTTGGCGTACAGCCTCGAAGGCGCCGCCGCCGCACGCTTCGACATCGTGCAGAACAGCGGCCAGCTCAGGGCCCTGGCGTCCGAAGCCTACGACCACGAAGCAGGCCGCCCGCCACGAGCTGACGGTGCGTGTCATGGACGGCCAGGGCGGCAGCGCGACCATCGCGGTGACGGTAGAGGTCACGGACGTCCGGGAACCGCCCGCGATTCCCGCGGCGCCCGTCGTGTCCGTCGAATCCTCGACCCGCCTCGGCGCAAGCTGGAGCGCGCCCGACAACAGCGGCCCGCCCATCATCGACTACGACTACCGCTACGGCACCGACGGCTCGCGGTGGACCACCGTCACCAACCCTGCCTCGACGGCTACCGAGGTCGAGATCGACGAACTCGATCCGGATACGGAATACCAGGTCCAGGTTCTCGCCAGGAACGACGAGGGGTCGAGCGACTGGTCCGGGTCCGGCAGGGCGACGACGGCAGCCAACCAGGCGCCGACCTTCGCCGAAGGCGCCACCGCCAGCCGCGCGCTGCCCGAGAACACGGCCGCCGATACCGACTTCGACACAGCGGTCACCGCCACCGACGGCAATGACGACAGGCTCACCTACCACCTCGGGGGAACCGATGCCGCCCGCTTCGCGCTCGACACGGACAGCGGACAGCTCAGCACGCGCCGCTTCGACTACGACCACGAGGAGCACGAGAGCTACGCGGTCACGGTCACCGCCGAGGACACCCAGCAGGCCACGGCCAGCATCGCAGTCACCGTCGAGGTGACGGACCTCGACGAGGCGCCGGGCGCGCCGTCGCGGCCGACCCGTGCCGGCGGCACGTCGACGACCCTGACCATGCGGTGGCCGGCACCGAGCAACACCGGGCCCGACATAGACGACTACGACTATCGCTTCCGCGAAGACGTGCCCGGACCGCCCTGGAACGAAGTGACCAACACGCCCATCGACAGCCCCGAAGTCACCATCGAAGACCTCACGCCGGACACTACGTACCAAGTAGAGGCCCGCGCCCACAACGACGAAGGCACCAGCCCCTGGTCGGGCACCGGCATGGGCAAGACGAACGTCAACCGCGCGCCCGCTTTCCGCGCGGGGTCGCGTGCCTCGCGCAGCGTGCCCGAGAACACGCTGGGCTCCGTCGATATCGGCGGCCCGGTCGAGGCGACGGACCCCGACGACGACGACCTGACCTACAGCCTGGGCGGTACCGACGCCGCGAGTTTCTTCCTCGATACCTCGAACGGCCAACTCGGCACCCGAGGGAGCGTCGACTACGATCACGAGGACAAATCCTCCTACCAGGTCACCCTGGAAGTCGAGGACGCGTGGCAGGCGACCGACAGCATCGCCGTCACCATCGCCGTCTCCGACGTCCTCGAACCCCCTGTCACACCGGGGCGCCCGAACGCATACGGCAAGAGCCCCTATGCCATCGAGGTGTCGTGGTCCCCGCCGGCCAACGCCGGCCGCCCGCTGATCA
Source organism: Candidatus Azotimanducaceae bacterium (assembly GCA_965206615.1). GTDB lineage: Bacteria > Pseudomonadota > Gammaproteobacteria > Pseudomonadales > Azotimanducaceae > VXNE01. Next base: position 2,160,616 of record CBDBKI010000005.1, on the reverse strand, counting down.
CCAGCTACGACCTGCAGTACGGGATCGCCGGCAGCGGCAACTTCACCGGTTGGCGGCGCACTTCCACCGGCACCGACGAGACGATCACCCGGCTCATGCCGGAGACCACCTACGAGGTCCAGGTGCTTGCCCGGAACGCCGAGGGATCGAGCGGCTGGTCGCTCTCCGGGCGCGCGCACGACGCCTGGTCGTCGTGCCCGTGATCGGGGACAGTCGTCAGCTTCTCGTCCGATCCCGGCTCGGACGACACCTACAAGCTCGCCGACACCATCGAGGTGACCGTGAAGTTCAGCGAGGATGTGACCGTGGACACGACCGGCGGGGAGCCGAAGATCGACATCGTGATCGGATCGCAGACGCGCGGAGCCCAATACGACAGTGGTTCCGGGTCGGACGAACTCGTCTTCGAGTACGAGATCGAAGGCGACGACGAGGACACGGACGGCGCCAGCATCCGCGCGAACAGCCTCGATACCAATGGCGGTACGATCCTCAAGCTGGGGCGGACGCTCGCGGCGAACCTCGCCCACGGCGGCGTGACCGACGATGACGACCACCAGGTCGATGGCGTCGCACCGACGCTGTCCGGCGCGGTCGTGAACGGTACCGGCCTGACCCTCGCCTACAGCGAGACGCTCGCGTCCAGCCCGGCCCCCGCCGGTGCGGACTTCGACGTGCAGGTGGCGAGCACCGGCCGGTCCGTATCCACGGTAGCCGTACGCGGCCAGTCGGTGCTCCTCACCCTCGCCTCCGCCGTCGCTCTGGACGAGACGGTGACGGTCGCCTACGACGGCACCGGGATTCGCGACACGGCGGGCAATCCCGCGCCGGCGTTCGGCAGCTACTCCGTCAGCAACGCGATCACGGCGGTGTGTACCCGCACGGCAGCGGTGCGGGACGCCATCGTCCGGGCCGCCGGTGTCGGCTCCTGCGGCGACGTGACCGCCATACATCTGCAGGAGATGACCGCCCTCGATGTCTCCTCGCGCCGCGTCAGCACCCTCAAGGACGGCGACTTCGACGCACTGCCCGCGCTCGAACGACTCACCCTCGAGGACAACGCCCTGAGCGACCTGCCGGCGGGCATCTTCTCCGACCTGACTTCCCTCAAGCGGCTCGACCTCGAGAGCAACAACCTCAGCACCGTGCCGGGCGTGTTCGGCGGCCTCGACAACGTGCTGTTCCTGGACATGGACGACAACGACATCTCGAGCCTGCCGAGCGGCGTGTTCTCCGGGCTGACGGCGCTCCGGGTCCTCTGGCTCGCGAACAACGACTTCACCACGCTGCCGGGCAACGCCTTCTCGGATGTGTCCACTGTCACCTGGATCGATCTCGACGAAAACGAGCTGGTCAATCCCGACGGCGACGCCTTCGCCGGATTGTCCGCGCTCGACACCCTGTGGCTGGCCAAGAACGACCTGAGCAGCGTCCCGGACGGCCTGCTGTCGGGCCTGACGTCACTCGAGGAACTCGACCTGCAGGACAACGCGGTGGATCCGCTGCCAATCCTGGCAACGCTGCAACTTGCCGGGAGTCAGCTCGAGGCGAGCATCCCCGCCGGCGCTCCATTCGACACGTTCGTTCCCATCCAGGTGACGAACGGTACCCTCGCCGGCGGCGTCACCGGGCTCACGATCTCCCAGGGCGACACGGACAGCGCTTCCGTCTCCGTACAACAGTCGCCGGGGACGACCACGGCGGTCACCGTCGACATCGGCAAGCTGCCGGAGCGGCCGGAGGACGACATGGGATACGAGCTGGTGCGGTCCGACGACCTGCCTCTCGAGGTCATCGCCGGGACGCGAGCTATCGTGCTGCACCCCGCTTCCCTGACGGTGGAAGAAGGCGGCTCGAACGGCTACCAGGTGGTATTGCAGGCTCGCCCGAGTGCCGAAGTGTCCGTAGAGGTGACCACGCCGACCGGCCTCACCGCGAACCCTGCGTCGCCCCTCACCTTCACCGCGGACGACTGGGACACACCGCAGACGGTGACCCTGACGGCGGCAACGGACGCCGACACCTCCGACAACAACGTCACCGTCACTCACCAGGCCACCGGCGGCGACTACGCCAGCCTGACCGCAAGCCTCGCCGTGACCGTGGCCGAAACCGTTACCGACACGAACACGAGCCCGAGCATCACGAGCGCCGCGACGTTCACGCTGAACGAACACGACGCGGCCGTCGGCACCGTGGTCGCCACCGACGGTGACCCCGAGGACGACATCACCGACTTCACGCTCGGCGGCGCGGACGGAGACCGCTTCGAGATCACGCTCGCAGGCGCGCTGTCCTTCGCCGCCCCGCCCGACTTCGAGAAGCCGGAGGACGTGCGCAGCAGCAGTCCGGCCAACGACGCCGACAACAACGAGTACATCGTCGCCGTCACCGCGGCGAGCGGCGTCGGCTCGCGCCGGCGTACGGCGACGCAGACGATCGTCGTCACTGTTCAAGACCTCGACGAACCGCCCGGGCAGCCGCCGACGCCAACGGTCGGGGGGTCTTCGAGCACGAGCATCTTCGTGTTCGCGGGCCGGCGGCCGATCCACAACACGGGCCCCGAGATCGACGACTACGACCTGCAGATCCGGGAACAGGGCGTGGGGATGTTCGTCGAGCAGGCCCACGACAGCCCCAGGGTCACTGCCCGGCTCGGCGGCCTCGACCCCGGCACCACCTACGAGGTCCAGGTACGGGCGCGCAACGACGAGGGAGCGGGGCCCTGGTCGCCGTCCGGCGAGGCGACCACGGCGACCAACAGTCGGCCGCAGCTCTTCTCGAGCGCCCTGCCGTCCGGCGTGACCGCCACCGCCGGCGGCGCCGCACAGGCGTTCCGCCTGCAGAGCGCCTTCCAGGATCCCGACGGGGAGTTCGTCTGGCTCGAAGCATCCTCGAGGAACGACGCCGTGGCCACGGCGTCGATGGAGGGTCCCGCCGTCGTCGTGCGCCCGCTCGCCGCCGGCGGCCAGGCGACCATCGCAGTGACGGCGCACGATCCGCAGGGCGAGACCGCCGAAGGCACGTTCCAGGTGACGGTCACCGCACCCACCCGTACCGATCCGACGGCCAGCATCGACGCTGCGGGCGACACCCTGACACTGGAGTTCACCGACTCGTTCGCGCTGGACGAACGCCGTTCCTACCAGGTCCGCATCCGCCAGAAGGTGCCGGTGAGCGGCTGGGCCACCTTCTGCAGCAGCGCGCGCAACACGACCGGCTCCGCCGGCGATCGAGAGGTATCGACGGACGTTCCCATCGGGTTCTTCTCCGAACGAGGCATCACCTACGAAGTGATCTACCGCTACGTCGGCGCCTCGTGCACCGACTCCACGACCGGAGGATGGTCCCGGGTTACCGACGCGACGGCCCCCGGTTCGAGCAGCTTCGACATCGACGTGGTGGTGGTGGGTTCCGCCTCCTCCACCTACCGCAGCGCGCTGCAGTCGGCGGCCAGTACCTGGGAGCGGATCCTGACCACGAGCCTTGCGGACCTGGACTTCTCGGACAATCCCGTACCGGCCGACGACTGCATGACCGGCCAGCCCGAGGTGAGCGATACGGTGGACGACCTGCGCATCTTCGTGCGCCTCGCCGCCATCGACGGTGTCGGCGGCACGCTGGCGTACGCAGGGCCGTGTTATCGGCGCCTGTCCTCCGGCCTGCCCGTCATCTCCACGATCACGCTCGACTCGGACGACCTCGCAGTCAGGTCCGCGTCGACGAACCGACAGACGATCCTGCACGAGATGGGGCACGCCCTCGGCTTCGGGACGCGCTGGTACACCTTCAGCCTGCTGCGGAACCCGTCCCTCAACCGCTTCGGAGACCGGATCTCACCGCCGCCCGACACGCACTTCGTGGGCCCCCTCGCCGTGGCCGCGTTCGACGCCGCCGGCGGCTCGGCCTACATGGACGGCAAGGTCCCGGTGGAACACACCGGGGGCACCGGCGCTCGCGACGGGCACTGGCGGGAATCCGTCCTCGAGCATGAACTCATGACTCCAACGCTCTCCTCCCGCGGGACGCAGCCGTTGAGCGCCATCACCATCCAGTCCCTGGCCGACATGGGCTACGAGGTGGACGTGACGCGGGCCGAGGCCTACACACTGCCCACTCTCGCACCAGTGTTCGCGCCGCCCCTGGAAGGGGCCGGCGAGCCCGTGCCGGGGAACTGCATCGTCACGTCGGACTCCCGCACCGTCGATGACGCCCGACGCATCCTCCTGCCGCCGGATACCGTAACGGTCCGGCCCCTGGATCCCTGATGAACCGTCCATTCGGCAGGGCGATGCGCGCCGGGCCGATCCTGCTCCTGGCCGGGCTGTCCTGCCTGCCTGCCTGGGCCCGCTCGAACACGCCGGTCCCGCAGCCGCCACCGTGCCGGCCAACCTCGGCGACCCTGCCCCACGACGCCACACTCGCCGGCGCGCGCGGCCGGTACCGCCTCACCCTGGCGACGTCCGCCGCCGGTACGTACGTTACCGGCACGCTCACCCTGATCCCGTCGCCGCCCGGAAGGGAAGCCCTGGGGCCCGCGGCGACGCCCCTCCAGGGCGCCACGGACATCGATCTCCGGGCGGTGGGCGCCTTTCCCATCGGGGATCCCGCCGCAACCGACCCGCAGGCGCCCGGTGTGCTGGTGCTCGAGTTCCACCGCGACGGCGAACGCCACATCCTGCTGCGCTTTGGTTCCGACGCCAATCGCCGCGACGAGATGCTCTACGACGGCGGCCACACCGTGCTCCGGGTCCGCGAGATCGGCGAGGGTGGCTTCGCGGGAACGTGGGACAGCCAAGCCCGACTTGCCTTCGCCAGGGGCCACTTCTGCGCAACGAGGGAATAGTGCATTTACCACTGGCGCCCGTGGTCGAACCGGCCTATCTTCCCGCTTTCTGAACAAGGGGTCACAGGTTGCCGCGGCCGAGACAGCTGCCCCCGCATCGCCATTCGGAGAGCAACTCATGAAGTATCTGACAGCTGGTCTGGCAGGTCTGTTTCTGCTCGCGATACCGCAAGCGGTATTCGCCGAAGCAGCGTTCGAGACCGCCGGCAACATCATCGAAGAAGTGATCGTCACCGCCACCAAGCGCGAGGAGTCCATCCAGGACGTCCCGATCGCCGTATCCGCCTTCACCGGCGAGGACCTCAGCGCCCGCGGCGTCGAGGATCTGTACGGCCTCGCGGAAGTCGCGCCGTCGATCGCCGTCTACAGCTCCAACAGCACGTCCAACGGCGGCACGGTGCGTATCCGCGGCATCGGCACCACCGGCAACAATCCCGGGCTCGAAGCGGCGGTTGGCACGTTCGTCGACGGCATATACCGCTCGCGGGCGGGCCTCGCCTTCAACGACCTGACGGACATCGACCGCGTGGAGATCCTGCGGGGGCCGCAGGGCACGCTGTTCGGCAAGAACACCGTCGCCGGAGCGGTCAACATCGTCACGCGCAAGCCGGAGTTCGACAACAGCCTCGATCTGACCCTGGGCGCGGGAGACCTCGACTCCGGGGAAGTCGGCGTCGTCGGCAACGGCGTCCTGTCCGACGTGCTCGCGGCGCGGATCAGCTACGGCTACCGCAAGCGGGACGGCTTCTACGAGGACATCGACACCGGCGACGCCTACGACGACCGCAGCCGGCACAACGTCCGCATGCAGCTCCTGTGGACGCCGAACGACGATGTCGAGGTGCGCATCATCGGCGACCGCACGGAGCGCGACGAGACCTGCTGTCCCGCCGCGTTCTGGATCCCCGGGCCAACCAGTGCCGTCGTAGCCGCCCTCGGCGGCGACATCACTCCGTTCGAGGTCGACGGGAGCGTTCGGGTGGGCGTGAACTACGAGCCCTACGAGAACGTCAGGGACCAGGGCCTGTCGGTCGACGTGCTGTGGGACATGCCCAGCGGCACCACGTTCCGTTCGATCACCGCCCGGCGCGACTACGAGGTCGCCCGCGGCCAGGACATCGACTTCACGAACGCCGACATCCTGCATCCGCAGGACACCGACGAGTCCTTCGAGAACATCTCCCAGGAGTTCCAGCTCTACGGCGAAACCGACAGCGTGTCCTGGCTGGTCGGCGGCTACATGTATACGGAGGACCTTGAGTCCACCGAGTACATCGTCTTCTCCCACGACGGCGGCAACTACGTCGGCGCGCTGTTCGGCAACCCGGCCCTGGCACCACTGTTCATGGGTGACCCGGCTGGCCGCGGCGTACCCGGACAGGGCTACGACGCCGTCTTCTTCTCCGAGACGGAGGGCTGGTCGGCGTTCACCCACAACACCTGGCACGCCCACCCGCAGTTCGACATCACGCTGGGGCTGCGTTACTCGACCGAAGAGAAGGACGCCGGCGCGATCATGAACGGCGCGCCGTTCGGGGAGTCGATCGACGATCCGTTCTGCGGCCCGTTTGGAGCCATCCTGCAATCGCTCTGCGACAACCTGAGCTACAACAACAAGGAAGACGAGAGCGAGGTGACCGGCACGCTGAAGGGCGCCTGGGCGATCACCGGGGAGATCAACCTGTACGCGAGCTACAGCCGCGGCTACAAGGCCGGCGGCTTCAACCTCGACCAGGAAGCGGTCGGCTTCCGGGACGCGAACGGGAACCCCATCGACGAGAGCCGGTTCGATCCCGAAACCTCGGACTCGTTCGAGATCGGCCTGAAGGCCCGAGCTCTGGACGGCCGCCTGACGGTGAACAGCGCCCTCTTCCACACGACGTTCGACCAGTTCCAGCTCAACACCTTCACTGGCCTCGGCTTCACGGTCGGTAACGTGAAGGAGGCCACCTCCCAGGGCCTCGAGGTCGAATCCATGCTGCTGCTCGGCGGCGGCGTGTTCCTCACCGCCGGTTTCACCTACGCGGACGCGCGCTACGGGGACGGCCTCATCGCGGCCAACGCGCACCTCGAGGGCAACCGGGTGACGCAGTCGCCGCTGTGGCAGAGCAGCGTCTCCATCTTCCTCGACCGCGAGATTCCGAACTCCAGCTGGCGCTTCCTGCTCAACGCGAACTGGTCGCATATCGGCGAGGCCAACACCGGATCCGACCTCGATCCCGAGAAGGTGCGCGCGGCGTTCAACCTCCTCAACGCGCAGTTCGGCGTGCGCAGCGCGGACGGTCGTTACGAAGCCGTGATCTGGGGCCGAAACCTCACCGACAAGCGGACGAACTCTCTGGTGTTCGACTCCGTGTTCCAGGGCGGTAGCTGGCACACCTTCGTGAATCCGCCGCGGACGGCCGGGGTGACGCTGAAGATCAGCCTGCTGTGACGGACCAGCGGCCCGGCCGAGCGCCGGGCCGCTGCCCCTATCCCGAGACGATCGCGCGCAGGTTGCGGTACAGCGTGCGGGCGTCTCTGCGAAAGTCCGCCAGCCGGTCCGCGACCCCGCGCCGCAGGCGCGGGAGCGCGTCCTCACCCAGCGCCCGCCGCAGCGAGTCCGCGTAGGTCGGAATTGCGCTCCACTCGTCCACCGTATCGGCGCCGATCTCGACGTGGTACTGCAGCCCGAATGCCAGCGACCCATGGCGGAACGCCTGCACGCGACAATCCGCGGAACCGGCCAGCAGCGTGGCGCCCTCCGGCAACCGCGTCACCTCCGCCCCGTGCCATTGCAGCACCGTCGCAGGATCCGGGATGCCCCGCAACAGCGGGTCCGCCCTGCCCTCCGGCGTCCGTTCCACCGTCATGACGCCCACTTCCGACATCCCGGGCTGCACCGTTCCGCCGAGGGCGTCCGCCAGCAGTTGATGGCCGAGACAGATGCCGAGGAAGGGTCGCCGCATCTCCGACACGAATTCGCGGATGGCCGCCTTCTCCGGCACGAGCCATGGATAGGCATCCTCTTCCCAGACATCCTGCGGCCCGCCCATGACGAGCATGCAGTCGTAGGGAGTCAGGTCCGGGATCGCCTCGTCCCGGTCGAGGTGCACGACATCCCAGCGCACGCCGTCCTCGCGAAAGAACTCGCGCAACGTTCCGGGGTGCTCGACGTCGACGTGCTGCAGTACGAGGACCCTCATGCGACGCACTGCCCGACCAGCGCCTCGAAGCGGTCGATACGACCCTCGAGCAGCGCCACGGTGTCGCGCCAGAAGTCGGGCCGCGTCAGGTCCGCGTCCAGGTGTTTCGCCGCGAGTTCCTCGGCGGTCATGCGGCCCGTGTCCCGCAGCAGCGCCTCGTATGCCGGGAAGAACCTGTCGCCGAGCGCCTCGCGACGCGCGTAGACGCCCAGGCTGAAGAGATAGCCGAACAGGTAAGGAAAGTTGTAGAAGCTGAGCCCCGAGATGTAGAAGTGCAGCTTGTTCGCCCAGAAGAGCGGATCCGGCTGCGACAGGCTGTCCCCGTACCACCGCGTCCAGGCGGCGCTCATGATCTCCTTCAGTTCGTCCGGCGTCTGCGGCCGCTCCGCGCGCGCCTTGTAGAAGTTACGCTCGAACTCGAACCGCGCCGGGATGTTCAGCAGGAAGGCGATGGCAGCGGTGGCCTCCTCCCAGACGATGCCGAACTCCGCCTCCGGGGTCTCGGCGCGCGCGAGCAGCGCATCCCGCACGATCGTCTCCCCGAACGTGCTCGCGGTCTCCGCGATCGACATGCCGTAGCGCCGCTGGCTGTCCGGCAGGTCGCGCATGACCCAGGCGTGGAAGCCGTGGCCGAGTTCGTGCGCCAGGGTGATGACATCGCTCGTCCCGCCGGTGTACGTCATGTAGACGCGCGGGTTGCGCGACTTCGCGAAGCGCGTGCAGTAGGCGCCGGGCTGTTTGCGCGCGCCGACTGTGCCTTCGATCCAACGTTTCTCAGCCATCATCCGCACGAAGCTGCCCATACGCGCATCTATGCTGCCGTACGCACCGGCCACGATGTCGAGCGCCTCCGCATAGGCCACCGCACCGTCGCGGTCGTTGCTGACGACTGGCGCCGGCGCACGCTGATCCCACGGACCGTAGCGCGCCTTGCCGTACGCCTTCGCCTGCAGCAACGCCGCCCGCCGCGCCAATGGCTGCGCTTCCTCCGCCACGGACAGCAGCGTCTCCAGCGTTTCCCGCCGCATCCGGTTCATGTGCAGGGGCGCATCGAGGAAGTGCACCGTCCGCTCGCGCGAGCGCTTGCGGCACATCTCCAGCCGCCAGCCGGCGATGGCATTGATCGCGGCCGCGCAGGACTCGCCGTGGGCGTCCCAGGCGGTGTTGATCGCGCGCCACGCCCGCTCGCGCAGCGCGTCGTCGGGCTTCTGCATCAGGCCCGCGGCCTCGGCCACGCCCATCGTGTGCGTCGCGCCGTCCACCGCCACCTCGCACGCGAGCGTACCGGCGAGTCGGTCATGGAGCCGTCCCCAGGCGTCGATGCCGTCCTGGCCGAGCGCGGTGACCAGGTTCTCTTCCGACAGACTTAGTATCTCGTGCCGCCGCTTGCGCGAATGCTCCACCGCGAAGCGGGCATGCGCCGTCGCCGCGTCGCCGAGATACGCCTCGATCACGTCGTCGGGGACGCGGTCCAGGAACTGCGACAAGGGCTCGGTCAACTCGGCAAAGCGCTTCTCCCGCGCCTGCAGGCGGCCCATCAGGGCGAGCGCAGCCGCGTCCCCACTGTCGACGCTGAGTCGGCAGTTCGCGTACACGTACGGGTCGTGCAGCAGGCGACTGCCCTCCTCCGCCAGCGCGAAGGCGCGGCGCGCCGCCGCGATACCGGCTTTCGCTTGCGGAACGGTCAGGGTATCTGCAGCGCCCAGCAGCGCCAGGAACACCGTATTGGCCTGCTCGATCTCGTCCTGCAGCGCATCGAGGCGCGCGAGGTCCCGCTTCAGTTCCGGCGCGTCGGCTGCCGGGTATTCATCGGACAGGTCCCACGCGACGCCCTGGACGTTGTCCTTCGGCCTGACTGTCATCCGCTCTCCACACAATGCCTCAGAGTTCCCGGACCACCCGGAATCCACGCGAGTCCGTCGGCGCCGTCCCCATGTTACGGGCGCTCGCGCGCAGGTCATCCGGCGGTGAGTCAAAGGCGCCGCCGCGCACGACCCGGGACGAGTAGCAGGCGCGTGTCCACTCCCGGGCGTCGGGCGGCGCCGTTTCGTAGGACGGATGCCAGCAGTCGGCGACCCACTCCTCCACGTTGCCGAACACGTCGTGGAGCCCGAAGGCGTTCGGCGCGAACGTGCCCACCGGAGCCACCCGCACGAACCCGTCGTCGCACTCCACCGACGCGTACTGCCGGAATCGTTCCTGCATCGACGCATCGCCCACGTTGGCGTAGCGACAGATCGGCCCGATGTCGTCGCCGAAGAAGAACGTCGTATCGCTGCCGGCGCGCGCCGCGTATTCCCACTCCGCCTCCGTCGGCAAGCGGTAGCGGTAGCCCGTCTCGCGGGACAGGAACGCGAGGTAACCGCCGACGTCCTGCAGCGTGACGTTGCTGATCGGCATGTCCGGCTCGCCCGGCCAGTCGTCGTAGCGTTGGAACGCCCCCACCGTCACTTCGTGGACCCCGATGGCGAACGGTTGCGTCACCCGCACTCCCCGCGCCGGCCGTTCGTTCGCGGGACCCGCAGCAGACCCCATGCGGAAGGAGCCGGCGCCGACGACGATGAGTTGCGGTCCCTCGCCACCCGAGCGCAGCGCGTCGCGAAAGCGTTGGCCCGGCGTCACGTCGAACCGCTGCATCGCGAGTTTCAACCCCACGCCGTCCGCGGACATGGTCAGGTTGCGGAGCAGGTTGCGGTGCCCGACCGCCGTCGCCCGCACCGTGAACGCCCCCGCCGGCAGGCGCATGTCCTCCTCGTAGGCGACCGTGCGCGACCCGCCCTCGTCGCGCCAGGTCACGCGCACGTCGGCGCCGCGCGGGCTGACGTTCAGCCGCAAGCGGCCGAAGACGCGCGACAGCGCCAGGTCGACGATGTTCCTGCCCTGCTTGACCACCACGGTCCGCTCGACCGCGCCGTGCCCGGGCGCCGAGACGCGAATGCGGTACTCGCCCACCGGCAGCTCGACGCCCGGCCGGTAGGCCACCGGGACCTCGAGCAACTCGATCGACGCGCTCGCCGGCGTCGTCTGCAGCGACAGACTGCCCATGCGCAGCCGCTCGAGTTCGAAAGTGTGCTTCGTGGTCTTCTCCGGAAACACCTCCACCCTCGCGGACTTCGTCTCCCGCCCCTGCAGGGAAACCACCACTTCGTGGCGGCCCGTCGGCGTTTCATCGAGCATCACCGGCGTGCGTTCGACGAGTGCCTCGCCGTCCAGGGTGACGGCCGCGCCGCGCGGGTTGGTGACCACCGTGAGACGACCGACCGCCGCTTCGAAGGTCACCTCTACCGTGCGGTGCTCCCCGCGACCGAGCGTCAGTCTGCGCAACTCCGCGGGGTGGTACGGATGTTCGAAATGCAGGACGACCGCGCCGGGCCGCACGTCCGCGAGGGTCAGCGGCGTCACACCGGCGCCCTCCCCGTTCAACGTGACCGAAGCACCTGCCGGAGCGGTCCCGAGGTCGATCGTGGCCGTGCCGAACACCAGTCGCGGCCCGAGCCCGCCGGACAGCCAGTCCGCCACGCCGAGCACGATCAGCAGCACGGCCAGCAACGTCCACTTGTTCATCTCGGCGTCGCTCCAGTCGTGTCATCCCCGGTCCGGCTCCCGGCGCCGTCAAGCCGGCCCACCCGGGTCGACTATACAGTCGCACTCACCCTCTGCCATACTCGCGCCGGCCGCCCGATCGGGCGGATACCTTAGCCGAGACGACGGCCGAACCACGACCTGGGACAACTGCAGGAGAGACGAGATGAGCAGTGCCGACGGTGTCTGGAACACCACGATGAACACCCCCATGGGCGCCCAGAAGGGCACCCTGACCCTGGCGACCGATGGCGACTCCCTGTCGGGTTCGTTGTCCGGACCGCAAGGCTCCATCGACCTCAAGGACGGCGCCGTCGACGGTGACGCCGTCTCCTGGAAGGCTGACATCACCCAGCCCATGGCGATGACCCTCGAGTTCAGCGCCACCGTGGCAGGCGACGAGATTTCCGGCAACGTCAAGCTCGGCGCGTTCGGCAACGCGTCCTTCTCGGGCACCCGCGCCTGAGCGCCTTACCAGCGGTGCGGCGCCCGAATCGGAAATAGCCCGCTGAGCTGGGAAGAGGACATCCGCGAGCTTCGCCGCCGCGAAGCCCTGTCGATTGAGATGGGCGGCCCGGACAAGGTCGCCCGCCAGCACGAGTTCGGCAAGCTCACGATCCGCGAGCGCATCGCCGCCATCGCGGACACGGGCTCGTTCCACGAGATCGGCGCCCTGGCGGGCGTCGCGTCGTATGACGACGACGGCAAACTCACGGACTTCACGCCCTCGAACTTCGTGCTCGGCACGGCCGACATCGAAGGCCGTCCCGTGGTGCTGTCCGGCGACGACTTCACGGTCCGTGGCGGCTCGGCGGATGCCTCCATCGGCGCCAAGCGCCTGCGCGCGGAGGGGTTGGCCCTGCAGTTGCGCCTGCCGCACGTACGCCTGGTCGACGGCATGGGCGGTGGCGGTTCGGTCAAGACCATCGAGATGGCCGGCCGCACGTACATCCCGGAGTTGCGCGGCTGGGAGACGGTGGTCGGACACCTCGCCACCGCACCCTCGGTGTCTCTGGCGCTCGGCTCCGTCGCCGGCATCGGCGCGGCCCGCGTCGCCACTTCGCACTACTCGGTGATCGTTCGGGACACCGCCCAGATGATGATTGCCGGGCCGGCGCTGGTCGACTGGGCGAACCTGGGCGATGTGTCCAAGGAAGAACTCGGCGCCTCGAAGATCCACACGCGCAACGGCGCCATCGACGACGAAGCGGCGTCCGAGGCCGAGGCTTTCGCGCTCGCACGGCGGTTCCTGTCCTACCTGCCGTCGAGCGTGGACGAGCTGCCGCCGATCACGGAGTCCAACGACGATCCGAACCGCCGCGAGGCGGACCTGATCGGCATCGTCCCGAAGAACCCGCGCAAGATCTACAAGATGCACCGCGTCATCGAAGCGGTGGTGGACCGCGGGTCGTTCTTCGAGATCGGGCGCAAGTGGGGACGCTCGATCCTCTGCGGCCTCGCCCGCCTCGATGGCATCCCCGTGGCCCTGTTCGCCGAGAACCCGGCGATCTATGGCGGCGCCTGGACGGCCGACGCGTGCCGCAAGCTCACCCGCCTGATCGACCTCGCTGCACTCTTCCACCTGCCGATCGTGCACCTGGTGGACTGTCCCGGTTTCCTCATCGGCAAGAAGAGCGAGCAGGAGTCCACGATCCGCTTCGGCTCACAGACCCTCGCCGCGCTCGGACAGGCCGACGTGCCCTTCTGCAGTGTCGTGGTGCGCAAGGCGTTCGGCGTCGCCGGCGGCGCGAATCACAAACCCGGGGACCACCATGTGCGCGTGGCCTGGCCGTCAGGAGACTGGGGTTCGCTGCCCATCGAAGGCGGCATCGAGGTGGCCTACAAGGCGGAACTCGCCGCAGCGGCCGACCGCGATGCCCACCTCGCGCGCATCAAGGAGCGGTTGAACCGCGTCCGCTCGCCCTTTCGCAGTGCAGAATTCTTCGAGATCGAGGAGATCATCGACCCGCGCGATACGCGGCCCGTTCTGTGCCGGTGGATCCGGTTGGCGCGCAAGGCGCTACGCGCGGAGCCGGCGCGCTTTTCCTACCGGCCGTAGCGTCGGGACCGCGCACGAATTCGAAGACGGGACGCCACAAGGGCGTCCCCTACATCGGCCCGCGTTTCGGCCAAAGAGAACGGCCTCCCGGCCCGGCCGCGCGTGCGGCCGGGCTCGGAGGCCGTCGCATGGATCCCGCCGGGGGTCAGCCGGCGGCGTTGTAGCCCATGATGGCCTTCACCTCGAGGAACTCGTCGAGGCCGTGCTCGCCCCACTCGCGGCCGTTGCCGGACTGCTTGTAGCCGCCGAAGGGCGCCCGCTGGTCCGGCGGGGCGCCGTTCAGGTGCACGTTGCCCGTACGGATGCGCCGCGCGATGGCCTTCGCCCGTTCCGGATCGCCGGACGAGATGTAGCCCGAGAGTCCGTAGACCGTGTCGTTGGCGATGCGCACGGCGTCCTCGTCGTCCTCGTAGCCGATGAGCGACAGGACCGGGCCGAAGATCTCTTCCCGCGCGATCGTCATCTCGTTGGTGACGTTCGAGAACACCGTCGGCTTCACATAGTAGCCCTGGTTCAGGCCGTCCGGACGTCCCGTGCCGCCGGTCTCCAGGGTCGCGCCTTCGTCGATGCCCTTCTGGATGAGGTTCTGGATCTTCTCGAACTGCACGCTGGAGACCACCGGTCCGATGGTGGTGTCCCGGGCGGTCGGCGCGCCGACCTTGACCTGCTCGGCCGCCGCCTTCGCGATGGCCGCAGCTTCTTCCATGCGCGACCGCGGCACCAGCATGCGCGTCGGCGCGTTGCAGGACTGGCCGGAGTTCGTGCACATGCCGAACACGTCCCGGGAGATCGCCGCGTTGAAGTCCGCGTCGTCCAGGATGATGTTCGCGGACTTGCCGCCGAGTTCCTGCGCGACCCGCTTGACCGTCGGAGCCGCATTGCGCGCGACGTCGATGCCGGCGCGGGTCGAGCCCGTGAACGACATCATGTCGATGTCGGGGTGCGACGCGAGCGCCGCACCGACCGTGGGGCCGTCGCCGTTCACGAGGTTGAAGACGCCCGCCGGGACACCCGCCTCGTGCAGGATTTCCGCGAAGATGACGGCGTTGAACGGCGCCACCTCGGAGGGCTTCAGCACCATGGTGCAACCCGCCGCCAACGCCGGGGCGACCTTGCACGCGATCTGGTTGATCGGCCAGTTCCACGGCGTGATGAAGCCGCACACGCCGGCCGGCTCCTTGATGACATGCGAAGAGCCGACGTCCTGCTCGAACTCGTAGTTGCGCAGGATATTCAGCGTCGTCATGAAGTGCCCGAGTCCGGCCGGCGCCTGCGCGGCGTTCGCCAGCCCCATCGGGGCGCCCATTTCGGAGCTGATGGTCGCCGCCAGTTCGCCGAGGCGGGTCTTGAACACCTCGATGATCCGCTCCATCAGGGCTACGCGCTCCTCGCGCGTGGTCTGCGAGAAGGTCTCGAAAGCGTCCTTCGCCGCTGCAACGGCGGCGTCAACATCCCCCTGTCCGCCGAGCGCGATGGTGTCGATGGCTTCCTCGGTGGCGGGGTTGATGACTTCCAGCAGGTCGCCAGTGGACGAAGGCACCCACTCGCCGTTGATGTAGAACTTCTGTCGATTACTCACGATTGACTCCCCTGTTCAAAGATGTCGGAACTGTGCTCGGCCACGGCGCACTGCGCCTGACGCAGGACAGGCCGGGCGGCTATTGTCCATGCAACGCCGGGCCACTTCCACCGCAGGAAGCGTCCCGTCTGTCCGGCGGGGCGGCCGGTCGGCTGATCGCCTACGCGGCGAGCGCGTTCCGGTCCTGCAGATCTTCCCGGCGCAGGCCCTCCCGGTAACGGGCGACCAGCACGTCCGGATCGAATTCCACGCCGATGGGGTTCTCGCCGAAGGCCGGTGTGCGGAACCAGGCGGCCAGTTCCTCGGCGGTCGCGAAGTTGTCGATCTGCAGTTCGACGCGGTGGCCGTTCGGATCCTGATAGTACAGCGACGTGGTCGGGCCGTGATTGATGGTCCACACCGGCACGATGCCCTCCTCTTTCAGCCTTCCGTACGTCTGCACCAGGTCGCCCAGCGTCTCGTAGGTGTAGGCGAAGTGGTCGATGCCCGCCGTGCCCGGCGCGGGATCCGGCGCATCCGGCGTGTTCACGAAGGCCAGGCGATGATGCTCGTCGTCGTAGGTGACGAATGCCAGGAAGTCGTTTTCGAAGACCGGCCACGCGTGCAGCACCGTGCGGTACCAGTCGACGGTCTCCCGGAAGCGGTTCGTGCGAAGCACCACGTGCGCGAACTTGGATGGGCGAATTTCCGACATGATTCAGGCCTCCAGGGATTCGTAAACGGCGTTCCAGAGGCCGAAGCCTCGCTCGTCGCCGAGGATGCCCGCGTCCATGCGGTTCATGACATAGGAGAAGGCGACCCGGGCATCGAGATCGCACACCACGAGGGAGCCGCCGTACCCGCCCCAGAAACAGACGTTCTCGTTGGGTACCGCCGGCAGGCCCTCGACGGGCAGGCCGTAGCCGAGGCCGAAGCGCATCGGGATGCCCAGCACCAGGTCCACGCCGCTGGTCTGTTCCTCGAGGACGGCCTTGCATCCGGGGGGCGACATCAGCGTCTTGCCGAACGCCGTCCCGTGGTTCGCCAGCAACGTCTGCAGGCGCACGATACTGCGTGCATTGCCGTGCCCGTTCGCGGCCGGCATCTCCGCCTGCCGCCACGCCGCCGTCTTCGTGTCCGCGACATCGACCATGGCGTTGGCCCCGACCGTACGAGCGGCGATGGACCCGGGCTCGAGATCGAGCATCTCGTCCGGCGTCACCGGCGGCGGGACGAGTTCGGCGATGCGTGAAAAGTGCTTCGGGTCCACCCCGACATGGAAGTCGGCGTCCAAGGGTTCGGCAAGTTCCTCGCGCAGGAACGTGCCGAGCGACCTGCCCGAGATGCGCCGCACCACCTCGCCCACCAGGTTGCCCTGGGTGATGGCGTGGTAACCGCTCGCCGTGCCCGGCTCCCACCAGGGCGCCTGCGCGGCAAGGAGTTCGGCAACCTTGTCCCAGTCGTACCAGACGTGCGACGAGGCTTCCACCTCGAGTCCCGACAGGCCGGCGCTGTGGCTCAGCAGATGCCGCACTTCCACCCCCTCCTTGCCGTTCTGCGCGAACTCGGGCCAGTACTGTGCGACCGGTGCGTGCATGTCGAGTTGGCCGCGGTCCGCCAGCAGCAGCGCACAGAGCGCCGTCATGGTCTTCGTGCTCGAGTAGACGTTGACGATGGTGTCCTCGACCCAGGGCTCCGTCGCCGCTACGTCGCGATGGCCGGCCCAGATGTCGACCACGAACTCCCCCTCGACCGTCATCGCGAAGGAGGCGCCGAGGTCCTCCAGTTCCGTGAAGTTCCGTTCGAACGCATCCGTGACGCGCCCGAAACGCTCGTCGCATGTGCCGTGGATTTCTGGCATGCCCCGTCCTCCGAGCCGAAAGCCCGAACGTACCACACCGTCGCTGCAGGGTCGCAGGGTGGGTGTCCCTTCCGGAGCCCAGGGTGGGTGTCCCTTCCGGGGCCGCCAAAGAGGGTTCGAGAGCGCATGCCTCGGAAACGAGCGAGCGCCAGACATTTACGCGTCGCCCCCGGTCGTCTACGCTCCGCGCTTCCTTGAGACTCGGGAAGGGAGGTCGCATGACAGAGGTCTATCGCGTGATCGGCGCCGAGGAGTCGCCGTACTCCGTCAAGGTGCGGTCGTACTTCCGCTACAAGGGCATTCCGCACGAGTGGCTGTCCCGCGCCGCCGCGGGGGACCTGTACCAGCGCTACGCACGGCTGCCGCTGGTCCCCCTGGTGGTCACGCCGGACGACCGCGGCATACAGGACTCGACCCCCATCCTCGAAGCCATGGAGGCAGACTTTCCCGAACCGGAGATCCACCCGTCGGAACCCCTCGCGGCGTTCGTCTCCGCCCTGCTCGAAGAGTTCGGCGACGAGTGGGGCAACAAGTGGATGTTCCATTTCCGCTGGGCGCGCGCGGCCGACCAGATCGCCTGCGCACGTCGCCTTGCCGCGAGCGGTGGGTCGGACCTGAGCGTCGAGGACCTTGAGCAGGCCGCCCGAACGGTCGTCGAACGCATGGTCAACCGGGTCTGGTTCGTGGGCTCGAACGCGGTGACGGCCGCGCAGATCGAGCAGTCCTTCCAGGACGCCGTGCCCCTGCTGGAACGTCACCTGATCGGGCGTCCCTATCTCTTCGGGGCGCGGCCGGCGTTCGCGGACTTCGGGCTCTGGGGGCAGATCTACAACGCCCGGCGGGACCCGACGCCGGCGGCCGTCATTGCGCGGGCGCCGCGCGTGAACCAGTGGCTCGACCGCATGCTGCTGCCGGTCGTCCAGGGCGATTTCGAGCCGTGGTCGGCGCTGGAGCCGACGCTCCTGCCACTGCTGGCCGACCAGGTCGGCGCCATGTTCCTGCCCTGGAGCGCCGCGAACGCGGCGGCCCTCGCGGCCGGCAGCGAGGAGTTCACCGTCTCCCTGAAGGGCGTCGACTGGACCCAGAAGCCGCAGAAATACCACGCGCGATCGCTCGCGGCACTGCGCGCGAAGTACGCCGCAGCACGGGACGTGGCCGGCCTCGACGACCTGCTGGCGGAGACCGGCTGTCTCGAGGTGTTGCGGGGCTGACTCCCACGATTTCGCGCAACGGCGCCGCCGGCTATGCGGTCCCGGCGCGCTTCGCCTTCGCGCGTTCGATGAACTGGACCATAACGTCGGAGGTCTGCGCACCGGGAAGCATGAAACCGCTCAGCAGGTAGCAGGGGACGCTGACGACGCCGACCTCGAAGGCGCCCCGAATGCGGGCGCGCATGTCCTCCTCGTCCACGCCGCTCGCGAGGTAGGCGCGCGTTTCCCCGCCATCCAGCCCCGCCTCGGAGGCTGCCTCGCAGAGCGTCTCGAGGTCCCCGACATCGCGACCCTCGCAGAAGTAGAAGCGGAACAGCACCTCGGCGAGCACGTGTTGCGCACCGGGGCCCGACACCCGCTCCGCGCGGTCGAGCAACCGGTGCGCCGTCAGCGTGTTGGGCACGCGCCCGATGGCGGCGTAGTCGAACGCGATGCCGGCGTCCTCGCCTTCCTCCACGATGCGCCTCGGCACCCGCGCGCGCTCCGCCCGTTCCCCGTACCTGCGCGCGAGGTATTCGTCGCGGTCCATGCCAGTCGCCGGCAGGTTCGGATAGAGTTGGTACGGTCGCCAGACCACCTCCACGTCTTCGCCCGCGGATGTGGCGAGGGCCGCGTCGAGCCGGCGCTTGCCGACGAAGCACCACGGACAGATGACGTCGGAATAGATTTCTATCAGCATGTGTCCGATGATAGCGGGCGCGCGGGCCCTGCGCCCCCTTCCCTGACATTTTCACGAGGAGGATTTCCATGGCCATCCAACTGCGCCAAATCGCGCTGGTCGCACGCGAACTCGCCCCCGCGATCGACGACCTGTGCAGCATTTTCGGCATCGAGCCCTGCTTCATCGACCCGGGCGTCGGCGTGTACGGGCTCGAGAACACGCTCATGCCGATCGGGCGCAACTTCCTCGAGGTGGTCGCCCCCGTCGAGGAGAACACCGCCGGTGGGCGCTACCTCGACCGGCGTAACGGCGACGGCGGCTATATGGTCATCTGCCAGGCCGGCAACAAGCCCACCCAGCAGGCCGTGCGGCAGCGCGCGCTCGATGAGGGCGTCCGGATCGCCACGGAGTCCGAGCGCGAGACGTGGACCATCTGTCAACTCCATCCCCGCGACATGATCGCGTCCTTCCTCGAGATCGACTGGGACATCAACAACGATTTCGACGGCATGTGGCACCCCGCCGGCGGGCTCGGCTGGGAGGGGAACGTCAACCAGTCGGTCACCCGGGACTTCCTCGGTGTCGAGTTGCAGGGCGTGGACCCGGTGGGGATCGCCGAACTGTGGGGCAAGGTGACGGCACTACCCGTCGAACGCGATGGCGCCGTGCTGAGCCTCGAGCTCAACAACGCGACCATCCGATTCGTGGAGGCTACCGACGGACGTGGACCCGGGCTCGGAGGCGTCGATCTCGCGGTGAACGACCGCCCGCGCATCCTCGCCACGGCGAAGGAGCGCGGCTGCTACGTCTCGGACGACCGCGTCGATGTGTGCGGCGTGCGCTGGTACCTGAAGGACGCCGGCTGACGCGGGCCGCGCCGGGCGCTCAGACTTCCGCCCGGTCCTCCGATTCGGTCGCCGGCGGGGTGTCGTGGTTCGTTCCGCCCGCGGTTGATTCGGCACGGGACTCGTAGGGGCGACGCTTGTCGTCGCCCGTGTCGCAGTCGTGCACGCGCCTGGGACGGGACGGGACAAGCCCGTCCTACAGCACCCGTGCTGGCCGTGGCGGGTATTTTGGGACGGGACAAGCCCGTCCCCTAGGCCCGCCGCCGCTCGCTCTCCCGCAACGCCATCTTGCGGATGCGAATCGACTTCGGTGTGACCTCCACCAGTTCGTCGGCGTCGATGAACTCAAGCGCCTGCTCCAGCGAGAGTTCGAGCGGCGGCGTCAGCAGGACGTTCTCGTCGCTGCCGGCCGCGCGGATGTTGGTGAGCTTCTTCTCCTTCAGCGGGTTGACGGTGAGATCGTTGGAACGGCTGTGCACGCCGACCACCATGCCCTCGTACACGTCGACGCCCGGGCCGACCATGAGCCGTCCCCGGTTCTGCAGGTTGAAGAGGGCATAGCCCACCGCACGGCCGGTGGCCTTGGAGATCAGGACGCCGGACTTGCGGCCGGTGTCGAGCCCCCGCGGGGCGCGGTCGTACCCCGCGGAGGAGAAGGTCATGATCCCGGATCCGGACGTGAACGACGCGAACTCGGTGCGGAACCCCATCAGCGCCCGCGTCGAGACCGTGCAGGTCAGTCGCACGCGACCCCGGCCATCGTGGTCGACATCGTTGAGTTCCGCCTTGCGCTCACCGAGGGCCTCCATCAGGCGGCCCTGGTGCTCGGCCTCTATCTCGAAGACCACCGACTCGAACGGCTCGAGCCGGACGCCGTCTTCCTCCCGGACGATCACTGTCGGCTGGGACACGGCCATCTCATAGCCCTCGCGCCGCATCGTCTCGATCAGCACGGAAAGGTGCAGTTCCCCGCGCCCGGAGACCTCGAAACGATCGGCACTCGGCGTGTGCCGTACGCGCAGGGCAACGTTGTAGGAAGCCTCCCGGAACAGCCGCTCCTCGATCTGACGCGCGGTCAGGAACTTGCCATCCCGCCCCGCGAACGGACTGGTGTTCGCGCGGAACGTCATCGTCAGCGTCGGCTCGTCGACCGCGAGCGGCGGCAGTGCCTCGGGCGTGTTGATGTCGCAGACGGTATCCGAGACGCCCATCTCGTCGACGCCCGTGATGCAGACGATGTCGCCGGCGCGCGCGCAGGGCAGTTCGACGCGCTCGAGACCTCGGCTCGCGAGCACCGAGAGCACACGTGCCTTGCGCACCTCGCCCGCGGCGTTCACCACGGAGACCGGGCTGCGCGGCGGCAGTTGCCCGCGTCGCACCCGGCCGATTCCGATCACCCCTACATAGCTCGAATAGTCGAGCGTGCTCACCTGCATCTGAAACGGCCCATCGGTATCGGCGCACGGCGGCGGCACGCGCTCGACGATGAGGTCAAGCAGCGGTGTCATGTCGTCCGCCAGGCTCGCCGGATCAAGACCGGCCACCCCGAGCGTCGCGGAGGTGAACACCGTCGGAAAGTCGAGTTGCTCCTCGCTCGCTCCGAGACGGTCGAACAGGTCGAACACCCCATCCACCACCCGGTGCGGAGTCGCGGCCTGCCGGTCGATCTTGTTGACGACGAGGATCGCCGAGAGCCCCGCGGCGAACGCCTTCTGGGTCACGAACCGCGTCTGCGGCATGGGGCCTTCCACCGCGTCGACGACCAGCAGGACCGAATCGACCATCGACAGGATGCGCTCCACCTCGCCGCCGAAGTCGGCGTGACCGGGCGTGTCGACGATGTTGATGCGGCACCCCGCGTACTCCACGGCCGTCGTCTTCGACAGAATGGTGATCCCGCGCTCGCGCTCGAGTTCGTTGCTGTCGAGCGCCCGCTCCGCGATCTCGATTCGAGCGTCGCTCGCCGTCTGCTGCAGGAGGCGGTCGACGAGCGTGGTCTTGCCGTGATCGACATGGGCGACGATGGCTACGTTGCGAATTTGCATGGCGAGCGGAGTTTAGCCGAGGCCCGAGCTGTCGTCGCTCGAAAACCAGGAAACGGACGATGCCAGGCCATGCACTCAGCTAGGAGCGTGCGCCGTAGGATGAGTCGCGAGCACGCGAACTGGGCGACCGCCACCAAGCGGACGTTGGCGAATCAGGACCGACGCGTTCCGAGGGACGACGGTCAGTTCGCCCCGGCGTCGTAACCATGGCCGTAGCGTCGGCGCCATGTGGGTAACAGGCAGGCTTACTTCAACTGGGGGTTGACACGCATCTCCATGCGCGCCGACGGCAGCGCGAGGGCGGAGATCCCGATGGCGGTCCAGGCCGCGTACGGCTTGCTCATGAACTCCTCCCGCACCTGCGAGAACGTGCCGATGGTCTTCGGCATGTCGATGTGGAACGTGGTCATCTCGACGATGTCCTCGAAGCCGAGGCCCTCCCTGCTCGAGGAGCGTGCCGATCATGTTGAAGGCGGTGCGGAACTCCTCGGCGAGATCGTCCGGTACGACGCCGGTCGCCATGTCGAAGCCGATGGCCCCGGAACAGATCAGGAGCCCCCCGGCCTTGACGGAAAAGCTGGGTATGGCGCTGCTGGCGGCGCTTGGTTTGGGTTGCGGCGGGGGCGCGCAGGAGGAAGTCACGCCCGCCCATGTCTACCGGTCCGTCGGGCAAGTCGCAGCCAACGTCGAACTGATCCGCGAAGTGAAGGGGCGGCTGGAGCTGACGACGGCGCACTGGGTAGTGGTGGACGCACAGCCGCGGCACGTCTACTTCCAAACGCTGACGCTGTTCCGCAAGGCCAACAGACTCGCGGTGGAACTCGCCGGGGCCGAACGGATGGCGCCGCCGCCGGTGCTCGAAGCGGAGATCGCCCCGGCGGATGTCTACGATCCGGCGACTACCCTGCTGTCGGAGCTGGCGCACCTGACTCTGGTGCTGGACGCGAAGGACGTACCGGCTCCGGCGGTCGAGCGTCCGAAGCACGTCTTCCCTGCGCATGTCTTTCGGATGGCCGGCATGCTGCAGGACGAACTCGCGCGGCTCGAGGCCCAGCTCTGATCCCGACGCCGGCGGCGCGAACGCGTTGCCGGCGCGGGCCGGCAAGCTCTGCGCGGCCGGGGTTCGTCACTCCCTGCGTTTCCCGGCGAACGGCCACCACCCCCACCGTGTCCGGACGACGCCGGTCAGGGTATCTCCGGACAGTTCCCCTATGTAGCGCAAGTCGACGAGTCGCCTGCCCATGCGCCTGCGGAACTCGAAGGCGAAGCGGTTGCCGTCGACGGCGATGGTGTCGAGTTTCCGGACCCCTTGGGGGCCGCTGATGGATCCCCGGTAGCCCTCCTCGGTCCGCTCGACGGTCAGGACGCTGTGTAGCGTGGTCCGCTGGCCCTTGGACGTGAGGGTCCAGGAACCCGCGAGTTCGGCATGCGCGGCAACGCCGACCAACAGGAAAACCACGGCGGCCAACGACCGCGGAAGATTGCTCATGTCCTGGGCTCCATGGCGGAGCGGGGCGTCCCTATCTTATGTGAACGGAGCGTGCCGCGCCCACGGGGTCCTGCCCGGGAGGGAGTGCGCCGCTAGAACACGTGAAACCTCCTTGCGGACGCTGTATCGGCCTTTGGGGCGAGCTCCGATCTCGAAGGCATACCAACCGGTCGCCTCCGGCATGCGGAAGTCCAGGCGAACACCGAAGTGGTTGGGATGGCCA
Source organism: Candidatus Azotimanducaceae bacterium (assembly GCA_965206615.1). GTDB lineage: Bacteria > Pseudomonadota > Gammaproteobacteria > Pseudomonadales > Azotimanducaceae > VXNE01. Next base: position 2,137,051 of record CBDBKI010000005.1, on the reverse strand, counting down.
CGGCAGCGACGACGCACCTCATTGATGCCTCCGCGCTCGCGCAAGGCATTGTCCAGGGAGAAGCGCAATCGCGACCCCCTGCGACACGCAACGTCGGGGCGGCCAACCCGACCCGGATTTGACTACCCGTACGCGACGAAGTTCAGCTTGTTCCCGTCGAGGTCCCGGAAGTAGCCGGCGTGGAAGCCCTCGCCGCGCGGTCCCGGCGCCCCTTCGTCCGTGGCGCCGAGTTCGAGGGCTTTCGCGTGCAGCCGTGCGACCGCTTCGGGCGACCCGGCCTGCAGGGCGACCATCACGCCGTTGCCGACGGTCGCGGCATTGCCGTCGTATGGTCCGCCGATGACCACCATGGGCTGGTCCATACCGGTCCCGTAACCCACCATGCCCTCCTCGCCCATGAGCCGCCCGATGCCCGTCTCCGCGAACAGTGCGTCATAGAAGGCGGCCGCACGTTGGATATCGTTCGTGCCCAGGGTGACATACGCAATCATGGGTCCGTTCCGGTTCTTCGAGTGGGCGCGAAGCATGCCCGACTCGGGGCGCCGCCGAAAGCGCGAAGGGCAAACGATGTCGGATCGCCCTGCTATCCTCAAGGGACAAACTACGGAGGCTTCGAAATGACAGCCGATCCAGCAGTCCGGCGCGCGCGGCTCCCCGACGGCTACGGTCTGCCCGAGGACTCGCCCACCCGCTCCTGGGACTCGGTGGCCTCGCGCTTCCAGGCTTCCCTCCACTACTGGATCTCCACGGCGGACGCGGACGGGAGCCCGTTGTCGCGGCCCATCGACGGGGTCTGGGTCGACGGCGCGCTCTACTTCAGCGGCCACGACGACGCGCGCTGGCGCCGCAACCTGCGCGCGAACCCCCGCGCCTGCCTGACGCTCGAAAACGCCGAGGACGTCGTGATCCTCGAAGGCGCGGTCGAGCACTTCGTCCCGGAAGAAGCGTTCGCGGTCGCCCTGGGCGACGAGGCGAACGCGAAGTACGAGTTCGGCGGCAACGCCGCCAGCCTCTATCGGACCGGCGCGTGCCGCTTCCGGCCGACCGCCGGCCATGCCTGAACGACGCTCTTCAAGGACGCGACGCATTTCCGCTTCGAGTCCTGACGCCCCGCCGGGTAACATCGTCCGGATCGACCCGGAGCGGACGGAGAGCGAACATGGAAACCAGCGCGCGGCAGGCGGGATTCGACGAGGCCCGGCTCGGACGCATCACCGACCACCTCCGGCAGCACTACGTCGACCCCGGCAAGATCGCCGGCTGCCAGGTCGCCGTCGCGCGCCACGGCCACGTCGCCTATCACGCCTCCCTGGGCGCCCGGGACCTCGAGCGCGGTCTGCCGATGGCGGACGACACGATCTTCCGCATCTATTCCATGACGAAGCCGATCACCTCCATTGCCCTCATGCAACTCTACGAGCGGGGGATGTTCCAGCTGAACGACCCCGTGCACCGGGTCATTCCCGCCTGGCGCGACCAGGAGGTCTACGTCGGAGGCACGGGAGAACGGATCGAGACCCGCCCGCCCGATACCCCGATGACGTTCCGGCATGTCCTGGGCCACACGGCGGGCCTCTCCTACGGCGCCACGAACCACCCCGTGGACCAGCGCTACCGGGCCGAGGGCGTGCACCGGGAGCAGGGCGAAACGCTGCAGACGTTCGTCGACAAGCTGGCCAGGGTGCCGCTCCACTACACCCCCGGCGAGCGCTGGATGTACTCCTACGCGACGGACGTGTGCGGCCACCTGGTCGAGGCCCTCTCGGGCATGCCTCTCGACCGGTACTTCGAGGAGCACATATTCGCCCCGCTCGGCATGAAGGACACCGCGTTCAGCGTAGTCTCCGGAAAGGTCGAACGCTTCGCGGCCAACTACGAGCGGGGGCCCGACAAGACCCTCAAGCTGCTCGACGACCCGCAGGGCAGCCCGTACCGCGTGCACCCGACGTTCTTCTCCGGCGGCGGTGGCCTGACCGGGACGACGGCGGACTACCTGCGCTTCTGCGAAATGCTGCGCCGGGGCGGCGAACTGGACGGCGAGCGGATCCTGGGACCCCGGACGCTCCGGCTGATGACGCGCAACCACCTCGCTGGTGGACAGGATCTGACGCAGATGGCGGAAGGGGCATTCTCCGAGACGGCCTACGAAGGCGTCGGCTTCGGACTCGGCTTCGCGATGACCCTCTCCGAGGTCGGCGCCGGAACGCTCGGCGCCGGCGACTTCTACTGGGGCGGAGCGGCGTCGACCATCTTCTGGGTAGATCCGGTGGAGGATCTCTCCGCCGTGTTCATGACCCAGCTCATGCCTTCGGCGACGTTCAACTTCCGCGGTCAGCTCAAGAACATCGTCTACTCGGCGATCGTCGACTGACGCGACGCGGCACGGGAGCACAGGAAGTGGCAGACGAAATCCCCGGCGGGAGCGTGGACCTCACGGCCGGCCCGGTCGTCCTCGGGAACGGCATCCGGGGCGAGGCGCTGCACATCCCCACCGCGAACCCGACCGGCTACTACCAGGCGATCTCCAAGCCTGCGCAGATGCCGGAGACGGAGATTCTCGGCAGCCTGTTCCTGCCCCGGGGAAGCGGGCCGCGGCCGGTGGTGATCGTCGTGCCCGGAAGTCTCGGGGTGGCGCCCTCCCACGTCGCGAAGGCGGACTACCTCACGGACGCCGGGATCGCGTGCTGCGTCATCGACCCGTTCGGCACCCGGGGGGTGACGTCCACGGTCGCCAACCAGGCCCAGTACTCCTTTGCGGCGAGCGCCTGGGACGTGCTCGCCACCGCTACGGCGCTGGCCGCGCGGGAGGACATCGACGCCACGCGCATCGGCGCCCAGGGGCACAGCCGGGGAGGCTCCGCCGTCCTTTCGTCCGCGTGCATGGCACGGCTGATCGGCGCCGGGCGGTCGGCGTCACTGCGCGCCGTCTATGCTGCCTATCCCTGGTCCGGCATGCAGTTCTCGAAGCCCGACGTCGGGGACACGATCGTGCGGTCGGTCATCGGGGAGCGCGACGAGTGGTGCCTGCCGCAACAGGTGCAGGGCCACATGCACGCGATGACGCTGCTTGGCTGCGAGGCCAGCTTCGGCCTCTTCGCCGAGGCACAGCACAGCTTCGACCGGGACACGCCGGTGGAGTTCATTGCAGACGCCTCCGTCGCCCCGGGAGCGCCGACCACCTACATTCGGGAGGACGGCGCGCTGGTCCATCCCCGCACCGGCGAGGCGGCCCCGGCCTTGAGCGAACTCGAGTTGATGCGCTACAGCGTAAAGTCGGGACACGGTCGCCGCGGCGCGCACATCGGCTCCGCCGGCGACCAGGCACGACTGTTCCACGACGACATGATGGCGTTCTGGCGCGCCACGCTCGTCAGCGGCACCATCGATGGACACCCCTTTCACTGACCAGCGGTCGCGTACATGTCGCCACCCGAAATCCGGAATGACCACGCCCCACGGCCTGTTTAGGGTACGACCAAGGTGACGCGATTCCGTCTAGCCAACGCCGGAAACGTCCCGGCCGGCTCGCCAAGCAGGTTCCGCAGGACTACACCTTGACCGCTCCCATCACGTCCGACGCGATCAGCCCCTGGCACGTCCGATCCCACGCCAGTATCCTCCCGCTTCTGTCTCAGCACCTCACCCCGCGCACATGACGCCTGCAGACCGTGCACGAGATCTCCCCGCCAGAGTTCGCTTGGCCCTTGCGTCCTCGGTCGACCTCCAGTTAACGTACCCATCTATCGGCTCCGTCAAACCATACGAAACGAACATCATGGAATCGCCCACCACTTCGAGCACTCTAACGAGCATCATCTCCGCCATGGACGGACTAGAGCCGCCAGAGCAAGAGCGCATCCTCGCCACGCTTCTTGCATACTACCGCCCAGATGGGCTCGCCCGATCTCCAACATCCGGGTCCCTAAAGGAACCGACACATATTCAGCCTTTCGCCCAAGAAGAGAAGGATCCAAAGGCTTTTCTGAAGGATAAGGGCCCCAATACCGACGTGGAACGTGTCGCTTGCCTCGCCTTTTACCTCACCCATTTCCGAGACACTCCACACTTCAAGACCCAAGACCTCTCGAAGCTCAACACCGAGGCTGCGCAACCTAAGTTCAGCAACGCCTCGTACACCGCAGCCAACGCCATGAAGACCGGTTACTTAGCCCCGGCACCACGGGGCCACCGGCAAATCAGCGCCTTCGGCGAGGAGTTCGTCTCTGCGCTCCCCGACCGTGACGCTGCCAAAGAGGTCACTCGCGCCCTACGTCCAAAAAGAAAAGCGAGGAAACGATCGACTGCTAGCGGATCCAGCCAGGCCAAGCCCCCAACCGAGTAAACCCTAAGCGAGAAACAATAGTGAAGAAGCTAGTGCTCAACCATAAGAGTAAACCCTAAGCGAGAAACAATAGTGAAGAAGCTAGTGCTCTTCAACCATAAGGGTGGTGTCGGAAAGACAACGCTGAGCGTCAACATAGGATTCTCACTTGCCCGGTCCGGAAAGCGCGTACTCCTTATCGACGCGGACCCACAAGCCAGTCTCACCTCATACCTCATGGAAGGAGACGTTTTCGATGAACTCTTAGATCACTCGAGCGAGGACAAAGGAAGAACGATTTGGACCTCGGTCATGCCGCTAGCAAATGGGAAGAGTGAACACCACCTCGTCGAACCATTCGAAACTTACGTAGACGGCCTATTCTATCTACCGGGCGACATAAGACTCTCCGAGTTCGAAAATACGTTGGCGAGCTCGTGGTCTGGTGCCCGGGCACAAGAACCACATGATCTCGCCGTAACCTGCGGCATCGGTCGACTTGCAGAAGAAATCGGAAGGCAACTTCGCGTTGACTTCGTCATCTACGACATCGGGCCCAATATCGGGCCACTCAACAGGACCGTCGTTCTTGACGCCGACTTTCTCTCGGTCCCGCTATCTTGCGACCTTCTTTCGCTCCGCGCAATCAGGACCATGGCACGTACCCTTGCACAATGGATAGAGGAGTGGCAACTGATCGTCAGCTTGGCGCCCGCTGCCGAGCAGATGCCAGCCGGGCGAACAGCCTTTATCGGCTATATTCCTCAACGATTTCGCGTATACAGGAACGAAATGGTTTCCAGCCAGGCGGCGGTGCTGACCCGAATACAGAGTGCGATCACGACCGATTTCATCCCCACCTTGCTCCGTGTTGGCCCAGATATCGTCCCCTTTCGAACGGACTTGCAGTTAGGTCAAGTGCAAGACTTCGGGAAGCTGGCCACGGAAGCAATGGACTCCGGTAAGCCGATGTTCGAGGCACGGGCTGGAGGCGATCAGCTTCGACAGAACGCAGAGGCCGCGTTCTCAGAGATCGCGTCCCGCATCCTTGATAGGGTGTGATCGCGGTGAGCGTTTCGTCAGAGCTTCCGGAGGACATCGCAGAGACGATTGACGACATCGTTGCCTTTTACGCTAAGAAGAGTGACTTCATCAATGCGACAGAGAGGAACCTGTTAGTTCATATCGAGTCAAGCCGGGAGATATTGTCGCGCATACACTCGCGGAGGTCACGGAAGAAGAGCGAGCAGAGTCTCAGAGATAAGCTCCAGAGGCAGTACCTTCAAGCCTCGCAAGATGGAAGGGTGTTCGAAATCACCCCGGATACTCTGTTCGAATCCATCAATGATTTGGTTGGCGTTCGGCTATTGCACCTACACACCCGGCAATTCGACGCCATCAATGCGGGTTTGTTGAGCGTGTTCGATGAATACGGCTATGGCGTTATTGAAGGCCCATGGGCTAGGACTTGGGACGATGAGAGTAGAGCATACTTCGAAGAGTTGGGTGTTCAGACCGAAAGTAGCGAGACGCTCTATACGTCGGTGCACTATGTCGTAAAGACACCCGCCCGCACCGCCATGACAGCCGAGGTCCAAGTAAGGACGCTCATGGAGGAAGTCTGGGGCGAGGTCGATCACCTGATCAACTACCCCCAAGAGTCAGCATACCTACCGATTCGAGAGCAAATCAGAGCGTTGGCACGGTCTACATCAGCCTCTACGCGGCTGGTCGATGCGATTTTCCTCTCGAATAGTTGGCTTGATGATACGGTCAAGTAGAGGCGGCTTTGGTAGCCAATCGAATGCGCCAACTCTCTGGGTTAGGGCAGGCAGTGCGGATCATGCTTGCTGTGGCGGCCGATCGGTTGCCGGTCTGAAAGTGCGGGCTGCAACCGCTAACGGGTTCGACGACTCCGCCAGCGTCCCGATCGACCCCAGCCCCGAGACGGCCGCGACAGCTAACGATAGCCCCTGGCCCGACATCCAGTGCAGCTTGAGAGCCCCTCGCGAGAGAGCGCTCCGTCATCGCAAGTGGTGCCTGCCGCAACAGGTGCAGGGCCACATGCACGCGATGACGCTGCTCGGCTGCAAGGCCAGCTTCGGCCTCTTCGCCGAGGCGCAGCACAGCTTCGACCGGGACACGCCGGTGGAGTTCATTGCAGACGCCTCCGTCGCCCCGGGAGCGCCGACCACCTACATTCGGGAGGACGGCGCGCTGGTCCATCCCCGCACCGGCGAGGCGGCCCCGGCCTTGAGCGAACTCGAGTTGATGCGCTACAGCGTAAAGTCGGGACACGGTCGCCGCGGCGCGCACATCGGCTCCGCCGGCGACCAGGCACGGCTGTTCCACGAGGACATGATGGCGTTCTGGCGCGCCGCGCTCACGGCAGCCGCGTAGTCCCCCGGGTTCTCGTTCATGGAGGGCGAGCGGGTGTTCGGAGGCTTCGGGGTCGGCGGCTTCGCCGAACGGATCGCACTTCCGCGGCACCGCGTCCACCCGATGCCGGACGCGCTAGTGCGCGCGGGGCATGGCACAGGTGGCGAACGACGCGGGGCTGTCCCGCGAGAGCCTCTACAAGGCACTTTCCGGCGAGCGCGTTCCGACGTTCGACACCGTCCTCAGGGTGGTCGGCGCGCTGGGGCTGAGGTTGCGTGCCGAGGCGTCGCCCGCCGTCCAGCGACAATCAGGGTAGGGAAAGCCGTCCTTCTGATTGACGCGCTATCCGGCGGCCTCGTCCTCCGCGTCGAAGAGTCGGCGGAACGCGGCCTCGGCCTCGCGCAAACCGGCATCGGTCAATAGGACCGACCTGGCCTTGGTCACCAGGCCGGAGACCAGACCTTTTCGGTGAAGGCGCTCCATCGCATCCCACCCTGCGCGATTGACTTTCGCTCGACGCACCGCGACGCTTGAGTGTTCTGCACCTGATCGAACGCGGCGATCAAGGCCCATGGCTCGAAGAAAGGACGCGGGAGGCAAACTGCGCATCGGGGACCACTGGTCGGCGATCAGCATCATCGCGCAGTCCCAGGACAACCCGCTGAAGGCCGTGGCCGAATTCGTCGAGAACAGCATCGATGCGGGGGCGAGGAACATCCAGATCGTCCGCGGCCGCCAACGCGGCGAACCGTACCTGAAGGTCATCGACGACGGCGAAGGCGTGCGTCGCGGCGCAGACGGCGCTCCCGACTTCCGCTACGTGGCGACGCACATCTGCGACTCGATCAAGAAACGCCTGAAGCGCAGCGGCGCGCAGGGCATCCAGGGGGAGTTCGGCATCGGCCTGTTGAGCTTCTGGACGCTCGGCGAGAACCTCAAGCTCCGTTCGGCCGCCTCCGACGGCCCTGTCCACGAAATGTCCATGCGCCGCGGCGACGAGGGCTACACCGTCAGGGTTACACGCGCGATCGTAGCGGAACAGGGCACGACGCTCGATATCCGGCCCCTGCTGCCAGGGGTTCGCCAGTTCAGCGGCGAGAAACTCAACTGGTACCTGGCTTCCGAGCTGCGCGACCGCATCCGCCAGACCGACGTTCGCGTGCAAATCAGCGACCGCACCGCCCGCAAGTCCTACACGGTCTCGCCACGCGAGTTCGACGGGCGGCTCATTCACGAACTCGCCAATCCCGTGACGGATTTCGGCGAGATCAAGTTCGAGCTCTACCTCGACGACCCGTCACCCGAGCGCGGCGTGTCGCTCTACCGCAACGGCACCCGTGTTGCCGAGCTGACCGCCTTCGACGGCTTCCAGGAAGGTCCGTGGAGCAGCGGCTACATCGACGGCGTCGTCGATGCACCGTTCATCCATCTGACCCCCGGCACCCGCACCGGGGTGATTCGCGACGCGGCCTTCGCGGCCCTTCGCGACGGCATCGAGTCCGTTCGGGACCCCCTCGACGCCCTGATCGGCGATCTCAAACGGGCCGAGGAGGAACGTGCCAGCGAACGGACCCTCAAGTCGATCCGGCGCGCGTTCCGCGAGGCGCTGCTGGCCCTGCCGGCCGAGGAGTACGACTGGTTCGAGGTGCATCGAAGCGGTCCCGGACAGCGACGAGGAGCGTCCGCCGGACCGGCGCAGGAGCCGTCCACGCCGCAACGTGAGGCGACGGTGGGCGAAGTACGGGAAGGCCAGGATGCCGATGACGGAGGACCGCAGCCCCAGGCCTTCTTCGAGATCGCGGGGCCGCTGCACAGTGTCCGCATCTCGCCTGCGTCATCGGTCACGAAGGTGGGCGCGCGACGCGCGCTGCGAGCTGTCTGCCGGGATCGTTCAGGCCGGCAGGTGGACGAAGGGGTGGTCTTCGCCTGGACACTCGTCGGCGGCGGCGGCGCGTTGGCCGATCCTCATGCCGAGATCGTCGACTTCCAGGCGCCCGAAGAGCCCGGGCTGGTGACCCTGAAGCTCGTCGCCAGCCAGCGGGACGTTGTCTGCGAAGCCACGGCGCTCATCACCGTCACCGACTCGCTGGTTGCCGACCGCGACGGGGCGGCCGCGCGACAGGGCTTGCCGGGCTACACCTACGAGAACGCGCCGGGCCAGTTGTGGCGTTCGCGCTACGAGATCGCCCGGGAACTGATCGTCATCAACAGCGGCCATCGCGACTTCGTGTTCGCCTCCCGGTCGCGCGCTTCCCAGTTGCGCTACATCGCACGGCTCTTCGTCAAGGAACTCGTCCTGCGCAACTTCCCCGGCGCGTCGTCGGCGGAGCTCCTCGACCGGATGCTGGAACTGACGCTCTACATGGAGAGCAGCCTGAAGTAGCGCGAGACACATACCCCGAAGGGCATGGCAGGAGGTACGTTCGTCGGCGCACTCCGGCCCTGCCCGTCACAGGCCGCGTCAGTCTTCGGGGCGCTTCCTGAAATCGCCACCGAGGGCCACGCGCCGAACAGCGAGTTCAGGTGAATGCAGAGGATCTTGGTGGGCTCGCACGGCGGGAGGTAGGTGGCCTCGGCCTCGAGCCCCCAGCGTGGCCGATGTCGCCACCGGACCCTTGCTTCCGCCTGTGCTCTCCCGAGGCTGCGGACCGGCCATGGGGCGCGCTCCGCCCCGGTTCGCATGCCTGGCCGTGAACTGCGACACTGCGCCCACCCACGGACACCCGCACGCGCGCGAGTCCCCCATGCCAAAGCGACCCGAGAACCTGTACGACCGCTACCACGCGCATGTGTACTTCGACGAATCCACCGAGGACCAGGCCCGCGCCCTGTGCATCGATGCCTGGCGGGGATGTCACGTGGGGCTTGGCCGCTTCCATCTTCGTCCCATCGGCCCACACCCGCGATGGAGCTGTCAGCTCAGCTTCGACGCGGGTGAGTTCGACCGGCTGATTGCGTGGCTCGACGCGCACCGCGACGGCCTCGACATCCTGGTCCATCCGCTGACCGACGATGCGCTGGAGGAGCACACCTCGCTGGCCGCCTGGCTCGGGAAGGAGGTGGCCCTGTCGGTCGAGGTATTCAAGCCCGAACCGGATGACGCCTGAAGGCGTCGGCACGGATCTGCACCATCGGATGAACGGGGCTGTCATGCCCCCCATGGCCGCTGCCGTCCTGGCCCTCGCCACCGTTACGGCCTGGCCCGCGGAGCACCCCTGCGCCGATCCGGAGTACCGCCACGGCATCTCCTACCTCGCGCCGCTGCGTTACGGACCGGACTTCGCCCACTTCGCGTACACGAACCCCGAGGCGCCCAAGGGAGGCACGATGCGCGTGGCGAAGATGGGCACCTTCGACAACTACAACGGCGTCGTAGAGATCGGCCGCGTCCCGGACGGGTATTCCGCCACGGAAGGATTCGTCTACGACAGGTTGCTCGAAGACAGCCTCGACGAGCCGGCGGCCGCGTACGTGCGCCTCGCCGACGGCGTCGCGGTCGAGCGGGACTTCCGCTGGACCGCGTTCCGGATGCGCGACGGGGCGCGCTGGCACGACGGGCGCCCGATTACGCGTGACGACGTGCTCCACACCTTCGACGCCATCCGCGAGCACGGTCGGGTGGAGTTGCGCATGGCGCTGGCCGACCTCGACCGTATCGTCCCGTTCGGCGAACGCGAGCTCTGCTTCGTCACCCGCGCGGACCGGGGGCCGAACCCGATCCTGCCGTTCGTCTACGGCCGCATCGGAATCCTGCCGCAGCACTACTGGATGGTCCGCGATATCGGCAAGACCACGACCATCCCACCCCCCGGCAGCGGGCCCTATCGCGTCGAGGAGGCCAACTTCGGCCGCACCCTCACCTTCCGCCGGGTCGACGACTACTGGGGCCGGGACCTGCCCGTCAACCGGGGACGCTTCAACTTCGAGCGGGTGAAGTACGACTACTTTCGCGACGAGAACATCATGCACGAAGCGCAGAAGGCGGACGTGGTGGACGTGCGCCAGGAACTGACCGCCAAGAACTGGGAAACGGGGTACAGGTTTCCGGCTGCGAAACAGGGCCTCCTGAAGGCGGAGCTGCGCAAGGGAACGAGCGTGTGGGGGCTCTGGTGGCCGGTCTACTGGAACCTCGACAAGCCGCGCTTCCGCGACATCCGCGTGCGCGAGGCCCTGTGGCTGCTCTACGACTTCAACTACGTCAACCGCGTCTACTTCCACGGCTTCTTCGACCAGGGCGTGAGCCTCTTCCAGAACTCCGCCATGGCGCACAGCGGCAGGCCCTCGCAACGCGAACTCGCCCTGCTCGAGCCGTGGCGCGGGCAGATCCCCGACCGGGTGTTCACGGAGCCCTTCCACCATCCCGCGAGCGACGGCTACGGCTTCAGCCGGAAGGGAATGAAACGCGCGCTCGCCCTGTTCGACGAGGCCGGATGGCACGTCCGGGCAGGCAAGGTGGTACACAAGGAAACCGGCGAGCCGTTCCGGGTGGACTTCATCTTCGTCCTGACCTCAAGCGCCCGCTCGATCATGCCGTTCACCGCACGGCTGGAACAGGTCGGCATCGCCACGACGGTACGCCTGCTGGACGTCTCGCACTGGCTCCACCGCGGCCGTGCGGGATCCTTCGACGCCACGAGCGTGGGTTTCGTGCCGACCTACATGCCGGGGCCCGATCTCGAGGCCCGTTTCGGCAGCGCGAGCGCCGACCTCGGCTACGGGGCGAACTGGGGCAGGACCAGGGATCCGGCCGTCGACAGCCTGACCGAGTCCGTGAAGCGCGCGCGAAACGCCGAGGATCTCTACGCCGCCACGCGCGCGCTCGACCGCGTGCTGATGTGGAACTTCTACGTCGTCCCCGGACCGTCGACACCCGGCCTGCGCCTGACGTACTGGGACCGTTTCGGCGAGGTCCGCAACGATGAGCTCTCCTCGGTGCCGTACGTGAACGCCTGGTGGTGGGACGAGCGCAAGGCGGCGCGCGTCAGCGCGGGGGTCGCGTCCCTCGAGGACTGATGCGGCAACGGGGTCAGCACGGTCGATGCATGCTCGTGGCGGGCGTTGATCAACTGGAAGAACAACACCGCGTCCTCCTGGGTCACCGGCAGGTAGCCGATCTCATCGACGACCAGCAGTGACGGATGGGTCAGGACCCGCAGGCGACGGCTCAGGTTGCCAGCGGCCTTCGCCTCGGCCAGCGACTCGATCAGGCCCGCCAGCGTCCCGTAGTAGACGCGCCGGCCGCTCTCCGCGGCAGCGATCGCCAGGCTGATGGCGAGGTGGGTCTTGCCGACGCCCGGCGGACCGAGGAACACCACGTTCTCCTTGCGCTCCAGGAAGCCGAGCTCGTGCAGGCTCTCGATCTGTTCACGCTTGATGCTCGGCTGGAAGGCGAAGTCGAACTGTGCCAGCGTCTTCACCGCCGGTAGCCGCGACGCACGCATCGCGGTCTGCAGGCGCCGGTTGTTGCGCAGCACGATCTGCGCGTTCAGCAACTCCTCCATCGCTTCACTGGCCGTTACCGCGCCGCTGTCCGCCTGTGCCAGGATGCCGTCCACGGCTTCCAGCGCACCCGGCATCTTCAGATCCGCCAGCATCGCCCGCAGCCGGTTGCGTCGGTCCCCCGCGGCGCTCATCGCACCAGCTCCGCGTAGGCGCGTAGGGAACGCCGTTCCACATCGACCTGCGGCAGTCCCGGCGATCCCTTGGCGGGTGGTGGGCTGGCGCCCATGCGCTGGTAGGGCCGCTCCACCAACGGCTTCAGGGCGGTCCGCTCGTCGCGTTCGAAGCGCGCCAGCGGCGCCTCGCCAGTCGTACCGTGCTGGCGCACGTTGGCCACCTCGATGAGCCAGCGCTCGGCTTGATCGTTCACATCCGCGTCGTTCACGAACGCGCGGCCGTAATGGAAGCTGTCGCGGATGTAGCGGATCGGCCGCTCCACCTTGCCCTTCGTCTGCGCCCGATACGGTCGGCACGAGCGCGGCTGGAAGCCCCAGTGCGCCGCGAAGCGCAGGAACTCCGCGTTCAGCACCAACCCGCCACCGCTCAGGCGGTCGTCCGACACCACCACGGCGCGCATCTGATCGAACAGCAGCTCCCGAGGAACACCACCGAAGCTCGCGAACGCGCTCTCCAGTCCGTCGACCAGCACCGCCATGGTCTGGTGTGGGTAGAACCGCAGCCACAGCAGACGCGAGTAGCCGAGCACTACCACCAGGGCGTGACGGCGACCCCAGGGAAAGCGGAACGTGCCGAAGTCCACCTGGCCTTGACGCCCCGGCGGCGTCTCGAAGCGCACCGGCTCCTCCAGCGGCTCGCGTGGCCGGGTCTCCCGCACGTAGTCCCGCACCGCGCTGTAGGCACCCGTGTAGCCAGCGGCCCGTACCTCGTCGAACAGCCGTTGCGCCGACAGCTTCGGAAACTCCTCAAGTCGCGCGGCGATGATCGGCTTGTACGGATCCAGCTTGTGTGCCACCGCTGGCCGGGCCGCGTAGCGCGTCCCACCAACGATCAGATCCCGGTCCAGCTGCCCCGACTCGATCCAGTAGTGGATCGTGCGCCGACTGACCCCGAACCGCCGCGACAGCTCAGTCTTCGACATCCCCTGCTCAAGGTAGTACCTCAATCGCATTCTGGTCCCCCAATCGTGCATCTCGCGCCGTTCCATCCCCGTTGGCTTCGCCAACCGGGACAGTACCGGCACCATGAGGTGCGCAATTTTCAGTCGCCAAGAATGCGCAGTTTTCGCTAGCCCCCAACAACTGGGCCCGAAAACACAAGAATACAGATGCAATCGATGTCGAGATGAAAGCTGGAGCAGTCGTGATCTGGCTCGGTGCTACCTGGCACGCGGGGGGTGCTTACACGGCCGCAAGCGGAGACCCGCGGCGCGCGGCGATCTTCAATTTCTGTCGCGGGATATTTCGCCAACAGGAAAACCAGATGGCTGGCATAACGCATCAACAAGCTGCCCAGATGCCGCAAGCCGTGCGCGGCTTCACCAACCACGACCTGCGAACGCGGCTCCAACATACGCAACATCTCGCCTCTCAGCAGGGCGTGCGCAAACGGGAGAGTGCCAAGGTCTCCAGGATCCTTCATCGATTCCACAGCCATGGCCTCATCGCCAAGTACCCGCACTCGCGCCGCTGGAGAACCACCGCCCTCGGCCGACGCCTCATGGCCACCGCCATACAAATCCGAGAGCTCAACTTCCCTCAGCTGCTCGCTACCGCAGCTTGACTCGAGGAACTTCTTGCAGAAAAGCAAAGAAATCACAGACAAAGAATCTATCCTTAGATCGCGAAATCGGCCCACTCGTCGTTCGCCGGCACCAGCTCGATCGCGATCTGGCCGGGCGAGCTCGGCGCGAAAAGCGCGCTCCGAAGCCGGCATCCGATTCGGCACCTCCTTGAAGGTAATGCCGCCCAGGGCGAAATCTTACGCGTTTTCCGTCGCCCAACGCTCCAACCTCACCGCCTCGCTGGAGCCTCCGCGCCCTCGCACCCCGACTTTGACGGGTCCCTGTCTGGGATTCCACAACACTGTTAGGCCAAAGCAGTAGTGTCCCCTTTGTCCAATTCTAAAGTGTCCCCTTTTGGGGGTGGCGGAGGAGTTGGAATTGGCGGAAGAGGGAGCGAGGCTGACGGTGGCGGAGGCGGATCGGGCGGGGTTGATCGGGCAGGTTGCAGAGCGCCGGCTGACGCAGCGGGAGGTGGCGATTCGGCTGGGTCTGAGCGTGCGCCAGGTGAAGCGTCTTGCGAAGCGCTACCGGGAGCGGGGTGCAGCGGGACTGGCGTCGACGCGCCGCGGCCGGCGGCCGAACAACGCGATCGATGCGGCTGTCCGGCGGGAGATTTTGGACTTGGTGCGGGAGCGCTACCGGGACTTCGGTCCGACCTTCGCGCGCGAGAAGCTGGTCGAGGTGCACGGCCACCGGTTGTCGGCGGAGACGTTGCGCGTTTGGCTGATCGAGGACGGGCTCTGGCAGGTGAAGGCGCGCCGGGAGACGCGTGCGCATCCGAGCCGGCCGCGTCGGGAGTGTCTGGGCGACCTGGTGCAGATTGACGGCTCGCCGCACGACTGGTTCGAGGGCCGGGCGCCGCGGTGCACGCTGATCGTGTACGCGGACGACGCGACGTCGCGGCTGCTGGCGGCGGGCTTCTTCGCGGCGGAGACGACCGAGGCGTACATGCGCACGACGCGCGCGCACCTGGCGGCCTGTGGCCGGCCGGTGGCGTACTACTCGGACCGCTACGGCGTGTTCCGGGTCAACCGGCGCGACCGGGAGGGCGAGCCGACACAGTTCGTGCGGGCCTTGCGGACGCTGGACATCGAGTCGATCCACGCCGGGAGCCCGCAGGCGAAGGGCCGGGTGGAGCGCGCCAACCGCACGCTGCAGGACCGTCTGGTCAAAGAGATGCGACTGCGCGGGATCGACGGGATCGAAGCGGGCAACAACTACCTGCCGACGTTCATGGCGGACTACAACCGGCGTTTCGGGGTGCCGCCGCGCAACCCCGCGGACGCGCACCGGCCGGTGCTGCACGACGCGCGGGAGCTGGATCTGATCCTGTGCGAGCAGCATGCGCGCAAGGTGACGCGGAACCTGTCGATCAGCTTCGAGGGGGACGCCTACCAGGTGACCGGACACGGCAAGGGTTACCGGTTGCGCGGCGCTGCGGTGACGGTGTGCAAGGGCTTCGACGGCAAGGTGACGGTGCTGCGCGACGGGCGCGAGTTGCCGGTTCGGCTACTCGGCGAGGGCGCCGATCCGCTGCCGCTCGAGGACGGCAAGAGCGTGCGGCTGCGGGTGGATCGCGCGAAGGCGGAGCAGCAGTCGCGGCTGGCTTGGAAGCCGGCCCCGGACCATCCCTGGCGACAACCGTTCAAGCCGGAGGCGACCGGGGTCGCCGCGGGGTGAGCCGCGGCGCGTCGGCCTTGCGCTTCGGTCGCTACGCTCCCTACGCACAAGGCCGCCCCACCGGCGGTGTTCGGGCGTCATAGCCCATGAAAACGCTGTAGGCCAAAAGGGGACATTTCAACTTTGGAGAAAAGAGGACATTTCTACTTTGCCTTGACAGGATTCCACAACACTGACAATCTGACCTTCTGTACCGCAGACTGCCGAGGGGCCGGGACGAGGAAAGAGAATGGCAGAACAAGGGAACCTCATCGCGGAAGTGGCCGCGCGTGCTCTGGCACCCGGAGCGGTGTCCGACTCACTGCGGCCGCGCATCGAGGAGTTCGATCTGTGGCGCAACGTCGAGGAGTTGCGAGAGCAGGGAGCCACCGTAGTCACCGACGCCGTCCCCCTCGGCTTGCTCGACGAGCTCCGAGCCGTGATCCACGAGGAGGTCGAACGCTTGGGGACACATGAACACACAGGAGCAGGAGCCGGCCATGCGCAAGGCGTTGCCGAGTGCTCCATGCTGCTCGGGAAACCGGTGGTCGATCGAGTGGTCGCGTTGCCCAAGATCCAGGCCATGTGGGAATTCAATGTCGGGATGGGTTTTCGCGCCGGAACCATGGCCGGGACGATCCTGCAGCAATCCGAGCCCGGCGGAGAATACATGGGGGTTCCGCTCCACGCCGATCATGCCTGGCTTCCGCAACCCTGGCCTGAGCACATCTGCGTCTCCACCATCTGTCTCCCCTGCGAGGGAATGACCGAAGAGGAAGGGGCGACCCGTTTCGTTCCGGGCAGCCACCGGCACCGGCGCTTGGCGTCTGCGGCGGAAGCCGCGGAGGCGAAGAGCATTCCGCTTGTGGTCCCGAAAGGGGGCTTTGCCATGTGGGCCGGCTCGACCTGGCACGAGACGGGTGTGCGTACCGTTCCGGGCGTCCGCACCCTGTTGCATGCGAGTTGTCAGCGCCTCTACACGCAGCCCGTCGAGGACTACACGCATCTGTTGCGCGACGAGGCGTATATGGCCGCTGCGTCCGAGGCGATCCGTGGCCTGGTCGGTGCCGACCTGCTCTTTGGATCCAAAAGCCCGCAGGGCGTCGCCCCCGACCCCGACAAGACGATGAAGACGCTGCTCATGTCGCAGCAATGAGCCGGGCAGAGCGGGAAGGGAGTAGTCAAATGTCCGATCCAAAGAAGGTCGAGCTCGCAAGCCCGGAATGGTACGAGCTCGCGACCAAGATCCTCGCCGAGGTGGCGCGGGAGTGCGGAGAGGATGGCTTCCAGCTGAGCGTCTGTGAAGTGTTCATCGACGCGCCGAAGGAGTACGCCGACGAAGACGGCACAATGAGCTGGTGCTTCTACATCGACGGTAAGGACGTGCGGTGCGAGAAGGGGAATTCGAAGGACGTCGACCTCTACATGCAAGGGAGCTGGGACCCCGCCGACGCACGGCGAATCTACACCCCGGACTTTCTCGAAGAGCAGGCGAAGAACCCGACTCCGCCCGAGGACCCTAACCTGGCGATCGAGGGTGACATGGAGAGGCTTCCGCCCTGGATCATCGAGTTCCACAACCGCTTGGCCCCGTATACGGCCTGAGTCCGGCAGCAGCGCTGCGTTGGCAACTGCCACAAGGAGACAGACGATGAGATTAGGCGGCCCTTTCGCTGCAGAGGTGTTCGCTGCGGAGACCGACGACCCGGCCGCGCTGGCCAAAGGGCACCGCGCCAAGGGCTATCGGGCTGCGTTTTGCCCCGACATCTCGCTGAAAGACCCCGGGCACATCCGCGCCGTCGAGACAGCTTTCGCCGCGGAGGATGTTCTGATTGCGGAACTTCATGGCCTGATCTCCTTTGAAGAGGCCGGCAATCTGATCGACCCCGATTCGGAAAAGCGTGCGGCATGGCACGAACATCTTTGCGAACGCTTTGCGCTGGCCGACGAGGTCGGTGCCCGGTGCTTCCTGGAAATGCCCGGAACCTGTGATCCCAACTCGTTTTACATGCCCCATCCAAAGAACCTGACCGACGAGTGCCGGGACATGATCGTGGAAAGGGTGCGCGAGGTAATCGACGCGGTGCGGCCCCGACGAACGAAGTTCGCGCTGGAGATGATGCCCTTTATCCACCCGAGCGATCCCGACAGCTATGTCGCATTACAGAAGGCGGTGGACCGGGAGAGTTTCGGTGTGCATCTCGATCCGGTGAATATCCTGAACTCGCCTGATCGCTGCTTCAACAACGGCAAGCTCATCAAGGAGTGCTTCGACAAGCTCGGTCGTGACATCCTCAGCTGCCATGTCAAAGACGTGACACTACTGCCCGCCACGTTCCCCCTCGGGATTGAGCAATGCCGGGCGGGAACCGGTCTCGTGGACTACCGGACGTACCTGAGCGAGCTGAATCGCCTGCCGCCCGATACGCCGCTACTGACCGAGCCCATGACGGGCATGCAGGAATACGAATACGACCTCGCCAGAGACTACATCACCGGTGTTGCGGACGAGATGGGCCTGTCATTCCTGTAAACGGCCGCTGCTCGTCAGTGGGTGTCGCTGTCGATATCGACTCCCTCACGACAGGCAGGGCCGCACGATCCGATTCGGCACCTCCTTGAAGGTAATGCCGCCAAGGACTGGGGAGGACACGTGAGAACGTTCGTTCGAAGACACGGCTGGGTCGCCGCAATGGCGCTGCTGGCCGCGGGATGCGAGCAAGCAGCGGAACGACCCGAGCTGGCGGGCGTCGAAGCGAAGACTCCAGAGCACCGAGCGGCTCCGGCCAGTGCGGCCGGTGCGAGCGCGCCGCGCCACGCCTACTTCGGCGATCTGCACATTCACACGCAGAACTCGACCGACGCCTACACCTTCGGTGTCCGAGCCACCCCCGACGACGCGTACCGCTTCGCCAAGGGAGAGGCCCTTGCCCACCCGCTCGGCTACTCGATCCGGCTTCGGGGCGGGCCGCTCGACTTCCTCGCGGTCACCGACCACGCGGAGTATCTCGGCGTCGCCCGTGCGCTGGCCGACCCCGGACATCCCCTGGGCAGCCACCCCGTGGCGGTGAAGATGCGGAGCGGCGACCCGAAGGACCGCTGGGAAGCGGGCCGCGCACTCGACGGGTGGGTGCGAGGCAACCCCGTCTCGGGCCTCGACCCCTTGCCGGTCGTTCGCTCGATCTGGCAGGAGACGGTCGCGGCGGCAGAGCGCCACGACGATCCGGGGCGCTTCACGACCTTCGTGGCCTACGAATTCTCCCCCACGCCGGGCGGTGTGAACCTTCACCGCAACGTGATCTTTTCCGGCAACGACGTGCCCGCGCTGCCGTTCAGCGCTGTCGACTCGCTCAACCCCGAAGACCTCTGGACGTGGCTCGACGAGCAACGCGCCAACGGGATCGAAGCGCTCGCGATCCCGCACAACTCGAACTGGAGCCAGGGCAAGATGTTCGAGCGCACCGACTGGGCTGGCGAGCCGATCGATGCGGCCTATGCGGAGCAACGACGGCGCAACGAGCCGCTGGTGGAGATCACACAGGGCAAGGGGACCTCGGAGACGCATCCGGCGCTGTCGCCGAACGACGAGTGGGCCGATTTCGAGATCTGGAGGAAGAACTCGATGGCGTTCGGCGAAGACGGTTCGATGTCGTTCGCCGAAGGTGCGACCACCGGGGCCTACGCCCGAGACGCGCTGCGGGCCGGTCTCGAGATAGAGCGCGAGATCGCGGCGAACCCCTACCTCTTCGGCTTCATCGGTGCGAGTGACGGCCACAATGCGGCCGGATCGGTGGAGGAGGACCAGCACTTCGGCCATGCAGGCAAGATGGACGGCACTGCCGCAGCTCGCGGCAGTCTGCCCGACGGGCGACAAGGACGGAGCCAGATTCAGCTCGAACTCGAAATGATCGAGTGGGGCTCCTCGGGGCTGACCGGTGTGTGGGCCGAGGAGAACACTCGCGAGTCGATCTACGCGGCCTTGCGCCGCAAGGAGACGTTTGCCACGTCGGGCCCGCACATACGCGTGCGATTCTTCGCCGGCTACGATTATTCCGACGATCTCCCGAACCAGCACCACGCGGCCGAACGAGCGTACGCCGGCGGCGTGCCGATGGGCGGCGAACTCGCTGCGCAGCCCAGCAACGCGCCGCGCTTCTTCGTCCAGGCCGCCCGCGACCCGCGGGAAGCCTGGCTCCAGCGAGCGCAGGTCGTCAAGAGCTGGATCGACGAAAGCGGCGAGACCCACGAGCGCGTCTTCGACGTCGCCTGCTCCAACGGCCTCACGCCCGACCCGAGGACGCATCGATGCCCGGACAACGGCGCAAGCGTCGACCTCGACGACTGCTCGATATCGCTCGACAAGGGAGACGTCGAGCTCGTGACCTTGTGGAGCGACCCGACGTTCGATCCGACCGAGCGGGCTCTCTACTACGCCCGGGTGCTGCAGAACCCGACCTGTCGCTGGTCGACCTGGGACGCGATCCGCGCCGGCGTCGAGCCGACGTCGAAGGTGCCCGCGACGATCCAGGAGCGAGCCTGGAGCTCGCCGATCTGGATCGCCCCCGCAGTGCGAGGTCTGCCGCAAGCACGGCATCAGTGATGCGACGTTCTACAACTGGAAGAGCAAGTACGGCGGCATGAGCGCCTCTGAGCTCAAACGGCTGCGAGAGGTCGAAGAAGAAAACGCCAGGTAGTGAAGAAAATGTGCCGTGATACGGCGCAGCTCTATGGGCTCCATGACCGCGGCACTGTCGCAAAGGGTATGAAGGCTGACCTGAACCTAATCGATTACGGCAGGCTCGCACTGCAGCAACCGGAAATGGTTTACGACCTGCCTGGGGGCGGCAAGCGCCTGATACAGAAGGCGCAGGGCTACCGCTATACTATCTGCAGCGGTGAGGTGACCTATGAGAACGGCGAACACACCGGTAACCTGCCGGGCCGCCTGCTGCGGGGCGCGCAAAACTCTAGCCCCAGGCCGCCAGGACAGTGATAACGCATCAGCCGGAAACAGGCCCGCAATTCATCGACGAATAGTTCCGGCTGCTCGAATGCGGCAAAATGCCCACCCTTATCCAGCTCGTTCCAGTAAATGAGATTGCCGTAGCGTTTTTCTGCCCAACTCCTTGGGGTTGGTACGATTTCTTTTGGAAACAAGCTACATCCGGTTGGCAATTCGACGACTTGCTGACTGGCGCCGCCGAATACTGAGTTAAAGCTCTCCCAGTACAAACGTGCAGACGATGCACCGCTCGCAGTCACCCAGTACAACATAATGTTGTCCAATAGTTCGTCGCGTGTCAGGGCATTTTCGGGATGGCCGTTGCAATCTGCCCAAGCGTAGAACTTCTCCAGAATCCACATGGCCTGACCCACCGGCGAATCAACCAGACCATAACCCAGCGTTTGCGGGCGGGTACTTTGCTGCTTGGAATAGCCCGGAATCCCACTGCTGATAAAACTGTGAGCGGCTCAGCGCATGTTGGTCCTGCTCGGAGGGGTTTTCCCGCACTGCCCTGGGCGCACGGGCGTTGGGCATATTGACGTGGATGCCAGCGCAATTCCCTCTGTTTTGCAGGCCGATGGCAGTGGTTACCGCGGAGCCCCAGTCACCCCCTTGAGCGAAGTAATCGGTGTAACCCAGTCGCAGCATCAGGGTATCCCAGGCTTCTGCAATTTTGATTACGCCCCAGCCACGAAATCCATACCATTAACCCTCTCTTTTCAATCGTCAGTGTGCATATTGAACTATTGACAGTGGGCCAGGTTAGCCTTCCACGGTCAATTTCGTACTTGCAAGTCACGGCCTCGGTGAGGCCGCCAACCAGCTAGGACGTTCACCCTGAGCGGATGTCGTGTGCCAGTTTCCTGTGGTTACCGGGGTTGGAGGTAGGTGGACGCTGATCCCAACTGGTTCAATCGAATGTGTATTCCAACGTCACACCTACCGAACGCCGATCCCAGCGGTACAACAAACTGCCGCCAGAAATCGCAGCAGGACCTTCATCGTCGGTGAGGTTCTTGCCCCAAAGGGTTGCCCGCCAGTTCTGGTTGGCGAGTGCAAGGCGCAGGCTCAAATCAGAAACGACGGGGGAGGTCAGCGGTGTGCTGAAGTCTGACTGGCCGTCACGGCGAAAATAGGAGGCCCCGGCGTACGCAGTCCAGTCGCCCATCACCGGCCGCTCATAGTCGACACCGATGCGAAAATCCCATTCCGGCACATTCGGCAATTGATTACCATCCTTGAGACCCTGCAGCAACGCATCGGCAGCGGCGTCGATCGCCTCGACCTTGGTGCTGCTTGCCGAACCGATCATCGACAGCGATAAACCTTCAACCGGCGTGTTCCATTGCAGCAACAGCTCGGCGCCGGTGGCTTTGACTTCTTCGATGCCGATTCGCACGACGCTACCGGCGAGTGTACCGCTAAACTGATAGTCCTCGTAGTCGGCCAGATACAGGCTGGGTTCTATGAGCAGACTGTCATCGAAAAGACTGAAGCGGCCACCCACCTCATAACTCCAAACGGTAGATTCGGGCACCGTCACGTCTAGAGCTATGCCGAGCACATCCACGGCCGCTACAACGCCCGGTGCGTTGAACGTGCCGCTGCGGAATCCGCGGCTGATATTCAGGAAGAACATGGTCTCATCAGACGGCGTGATGCGCAGATTGAATCTGGGACTGACCAGACTGAATCGCTCATCTTCATCAACGTTGTCTAGTGGAAACACGAAGCCACCCACTGCGAACGTCGAGATGATCTCTTTGTCGCGGTCGTCACGGAAATAGCGCAAACCGATCAGCGGTGTGATCAAGCCATCCATGAACGAACGCGAGACCTCACCGAACCAGGCCATTTGCGTACTCTCGGTTACGATTTGATCCGTTGCCGTGCCGGCAAAGGCCAGTGGCTCCAGATAGTTGAGCACGGTGGAGTTTGGATGCTCGCCTCGGGTGTAACTGACGCCGGTGATCCAGTCCCACTCTCCGTCGCCATTGGAAGTCAGGCGCAGTTCCTGATTAAACGTTTTGACGTCGTCACGATCGGCGGTGTAGCTAACGAGAAAGTTGCCTAAGTTGGGATCAAAGAAGGAAAAGCCACTACTATGCGAGTACTCATAGGTCATATAGCTGCTGCTGCTGGTCAGCGTGGCGAAGCCGGCGTCCCACTCGATATTGAGGCCGAACAGGTCCAGTTCGGTATCCGTGCCGGACTCGATGCCGCCTGAGGCCCCCAGCAGTGGCGGATCGACGCTCGCATAGGTGCCGCGGAATGCACCTTCGTCAAGATCACGGCGCTGAATGAGCCCGGTGACGCTCAGTTCATCGGATGGCTGCCACAGCACCTTAAGGCGCGCGTACGAGCGATCGTCTTCGTCCAAATCACTGCCCGGTAAATCAATGCCCTCGGCCAGGCCTGGATCGCGCGAGGCGCCGGCGGTCAGGCTCGCCGCCAACGTACCTTCAATCAGCGGCACACTGATGCTGGCATCGTAAGTATGGCCGTCGCCGCCTTTACGCATGCGCGAAGCGCCGGCGCGCACGCGCACGCGAAACTGTTCAAGGTCGGGCTGGGCAGTGGTGATCAATATTGTGCCGCCCATCGCGCCTTGACCGTATAGGGTGCCCTGGGGCCCGCGCAGCACCTGAATGGATTCCAGGTCGAAGACCTCGGTGTCTGGGCCAAACGGTAAATCGACGATGTAGTGCGGCATGCCATCGATATAGAAGCCAACGGCGCTGTCATTGGTCCTGACGGCACCGGTACCCCGGACATTATAGCGGCGAGTGGACGCGACGCCGGACGGCAGCGATACGCCGGGAATCAGCTGCACGATCTGAGCCAGATTCTGCACGCCAGAGCCTTCCAGCTCCTCGCCTGACAGATACTGAATGGACTGCGCGACATCCATGAGGCCTTCTTTACGCTTGCTGGCAGTGACGACGATCTCTTCAACTATCCCAGGCTGTAGTTGTCCGTCCTCGGCATAGGCGACACCCGTGCCCAACAATGCCAGGCCAATCGCCACTCCGGCCACACGGGTAAACCATGCCTGGATCCAATACAAAGTCGAGCAAAAGACGGATGACTTGCGTAGTTTCATCTTGTGGTCTCCCCAATTCCAATGTGCTGCAAAAACAGCAGTTTTCGATGCGTCCTGACGGCGGGCATGGGCGGCAGCGGCCCGTCGATGGCCTCGCCGGCGACGTTCTGTTCGATATAGCCGTGGGCCTGGCACCACCTGAGCGTCGCGCGGATGCGCTGGCGGAGCTTGCGCGCGACGTCGGCATGGACTGTCCAGACTGGCTTGAGGATTCGCAGGACATCCTCCCGACGGATGCGGTCGACGCGCATCTTGCCGATCACGGGGAAGGCGCGCTTCTCCATGCCCTGCATCCAGTTCCGCGCGGTCTTGGTATCGCGCCAACGCGGTGGGTTCGCTTCGAACGTGGCCTGGGCCGCTTCGCGGAAGGTGGGGGTGCTCGCGCGCTTCTTGTCGGCAAGCGGGTCGTGGCCGTTGGCGACTGCGAGGCGGTTGGCCAGCGCGCGTCGTCGGGCTTCGACGAGTGAGACGGTCGGAAACGGACCCAGGCCGATGTCGCGGCGGCGTCCGTCGACCGTCACACGCTGGAGCCACGACTTGGAGCCGCGTTCGGTGACGTTCAGGAACAGCGTGTTGCCGTCCGAGTAACGACCAGCTGAGGAGATGGCTCGGACGCGCGTAGCGCTTAGTTTTCCTTGAGGCAACCCCACGACCTTCACCACAAATTGGTTAGTATTGTGCGAGACGTCGAGATTCTTGTCAAGAGACGGTGTCTCGTTTGTCGGTAGCAAATAGAGTTGTCCGCTTTTGCTAGCACGTGAACTGTCCGGTTTCCACGCGCCCGTTTTGAGGTCCATCGATGGCCCTGGAACAGGGGCGTGAGAAAGCCGGTCAGTGACGACCGGAAGTACCCTTCCGGTCGTCGCAAACCTGTGCGCCGCGGGAGCCGCCGTGTCACCCGCAGGGCCGCAGCGCAGCGGAGGACCCGCGAAGCGGGTTGACACGGCGGTTGCCGTGGCGTTCCCGGCGCTCATCCCGCTGCCAATCCCAGTTCCGGCCCGTCAGCCTTGTACTGTGCCAACCGGCGTGGGCCGTGGTACACCGACAGCGTACCGTCCGCGTGCTCGTGCACCCGGACCCGCCGCTTCACGTAGTGTCGGCCGTGCGCCACGGGCAGCTGCAACGACCGGCCCCGGTAGCTCACGCAGTTGTCGCGCGTCACGGTGCGCTCCTCCTTTCCCCTCCTCGGCAACGAAGAACCCCGAGTACACCTCCGAGGTCGCATCGTCCAGCGTCACGATCAGGTCCCACTCCGTGCCCGGCACCCAGCGATGCGACGAGCCGTCCTGGTGCAGCATCAACCCCGCCAGTGCCGCCCGCTCCCGCCGCCGCCGCGGCGTCCCGCGCCGCTTCCCCTGCGTCACCAGACCCGCATCCTGCAGCCGGTTCTTCACCCACGTGTACGAGCGCTCGCCAGCGTGCCGCTCCCGGTAACGATCGTGGAAGTGCGCCACCGACCAGTCCTCGTAGCGCTCCCGGTACAGCGCCTCCAGCCGCAACACCTCATCCACCGGCGCCCGCCGTGCCGAAACCTTCTCCAGCCGCCGATCCACCAGACCGTCCAGGCCCGCCTCCTCGTAACGGTCCACGTAGCGCCGGAACGTCCGCGCACACACCCCCAGCAGTCGCGCCGCTTCCTCCTGCGTCAACCGCTTCTCCGTCCAGGCGTCTAACGCCTCCTCGAACCTCAGCATCCTCGTCTCCTGCAGCCATGCCGTCCGCTTCATCGAGCCTCCATCCCGGCTCCTTAAAAGCGGACAATCTATGTGCTACAAAAGCGGACAAATCATGCGCTACTGACAGAGACGGTGTCTCGTTATCAAATAGATAAAAAACAAGTACTTATATGTATTTTCCGGGTCATACTGAGAACGCATGGAACGTGGGGAATGGTGCCTGGGGAGAGACTCGAACTCTCAGGGTCGCCCCTACCAGATTTTGAGTCTCGCGTCTAAATTTCGCCACCCAGGCAGGCGGCGGCATCGGATGCCGTGCGGAGCCCGGCAATGTAGCGAGGGCCGGCAAGGGGTCAATGCGGCCCGGAGACGCTCCGCCGTGGCGCCTGCGGGGTTGTTTGCCGAGCACGCTATAGTACGCGTCGCACGTCCTCGTTGGTCCACCACGCCCGCCATGCGCTCCATCGTCGCGCGCACCTGGCAGCTCAGCCTGGTCGCGACCATGGCACTGGGGATTAGTTCGCAACACGGGGAGCGACCGTCCTCTTCCCGGGGTCTCATCTATGGGAGGAGTCACCGGATACCGTGGAGAAACCGGACATTACGTCAGAGTCAGCGGCGTATAACGAACGAATGAGGAACTGGTGTCAATGGCGAACGAAAATTGCGCACTTTTGTCGAACGAAAATTGCGCACTGTTGGAAGCCGACCCTTCCAATTGAAGCGGCGTGCTTCCGTTGATCTTCGCGTGCTCGGAGTTGGCGTAGGGAGCGGTAGCGACCGAAGTCCAACTCCGAGCACGCGGCGCGACTTGGCTCATGCCGCGCTTCTCCGGACATCGTCGTCGGCCGGACTGGGTCTCAGCAGGTCCTGGTGCGCACGCATCCGGTAGCTGTTGCCGCGGATGTTCATGGACGGAACGCAGACGGTCTTTGCTGGACAAGCCATGGCCCGGCGGAGCCGGAGGCTCGTCCAGAGGGATTTGCAGCTTGATCTCGACCCGCCAGCCGGATACGCAGACTTGGTCGACGACCAGACGCAACAGCTTCTGCCGCTGTTCGAAGTCGAGGTGGTCGATGGTGGCATGCACGACCGAGGAGAAGCCGGCGATCCGCTGGCGCATCGCGTTGTGTTGCGCCAACTGCTCGCGTTGGGCGCGCAGCGCATCGCCTTGCTCGTGCAAGACTTTCCTTCGCTCCTGGAGTTCCTTGCCCCGGCGCAGCAACTCGCCGCGGTCGATGAAGTCCCCTTGATAGAGATCGGCAAGGCGTCGCCGCTCGGCGGCCACGGCATCGATCCTGCGCTGGAGCTTAGCCAACTGCGCCTGCACGAGTTCGTCGGCGTCGGGCTTGCGACGGGCCGACACGGCGTGCGCGCCAGCGAGGAGCACGTCCGGGCGCAACAGCGTGTCGCGGACCCGCTCGAAGACGAAGGCGTCGAGTTCGTCGGCCCGGATGTTGCGCTCGGGGCAACGGCGATCTTCACCGCCCGCCCTGAGCGGATCGTGGTTGCGGCAATAGTAGTACCGGTGGACCGTGCCGTTCCGGCCGCGCATCTTGTGGCACGACACCCCCACACCGCAGTGTCCGCACTTGACCAGCCCGCGCAACAGCCAGTGTCCGGGTTCCGCGCGCCGGGGACTCCACCTTGAGTTGTCGCGACTCACGCGCTGTGCCGCTTCGAACAGGTCCTCCTTGAGGACCGCTGGAACGGGGATGGCGATCCACTGGTCCGGCGACCGCGTCATCTGCCGGGTTCTTCCCGTGCGCCCGCGCTGCGGCACGGCTTCGGTTCGGTTGTAGTAGACGCGGCCAACGTAGGCTTCGTTGCGCAGGATCCGCCCGATGGTCGATACGCTCCACACGTCGCGTCCGGCCGGGGAGCGGACGCCGTCCTGGTTGAGTCCCTTGGTGATCCGTCGCATCGAGAGGTCCTTTCGGACGTAGTCGTCGAAGATGCGCCGCACCACTGCCGCCTCGTGCTCGAAGACCTCAAGACGCGCGGGCCGCCCACCGCCGCGGGCGATGCGACGATAGCCGTACGGCGCCTTCCAGGCGACGACCTCGCCGGCGCGGGCACGCCACAGCTTGCCGCGCCGGTAGCGCTCGGCGATCTTGGCGCGCTCGTACTCGGCGATCACCCCCTGTACCTGGGTCAGCAGCCGCGCCTGCGGATCGTCCTCGATCGGCGGCGTGTCGTGGAACCACACCGCAACCCCGTGGCGCGAGAGCTCGTCGAGGACGATGACCTGGTAGGCGTACATGCGGGCCAGGCGATCCGCCGACAGACACCACACGCCTTCGATCTGTCCCGCTTCGGCGGCGTCCCGCAGGGCGTCGAGGCCGGGCCGGTCGAGACGCGCCCCGGACACGCCCTCGTCCGTGTACTCGGCGACCAACTCGTGGGCTTCCCCGGCCACCCGCTCGCGCAGAACCGCCAGTTGCGAACCGATCGTGCCGCGCGCCTCCTGCACGTCGGTGGAGACCCGGGCGTAGATCGCCACTCTCGTCGTCATGCCGTCCTCGTTTCCCGGTGTTCGTCCTGCAGGCTCAGGACGAGTTCGTAGCCGGCGGCGAGCGCGGCGAGCCGCGGGTCGGCATGCGGCGTCCACGGCATCCGCGCCGCGCCGTGAACCGTGGCGGCGTACACCGGTTCGGCGGCCGGCCAGGCGATCAGCCCGGCGAGCCCCCGGCGCGCGAAGCGGGCGGCGGCCAGCGACTGCAGCGCGTCCCCCCGCAGCACCGCGCCGCGCAACGTCTCGTAGTCCGCCTGGGCGCCTTCGCCGACCGGCCAGAACCGGTGCGTCACCGCCGCGCTCGCTCGACCGTGCGCCGGTGCAGGCGCACGGCGAACCGCTGTTCGATCCGCGAGACAAGACGGGCGCTGGAGACCTCCGGGCCGGCGCCGGCGATGAACTCGGCGATCTCGGGGGTCAGCTTGAGCGGGCCGCGGCGCCCGCGGCGCCCATCGAGCAGCCCCTGCATGCCGCGGGCCTCGAACGCGGTCGCGACGAGGTAGAACGCGGCACGCGAATAGCCGTGCCGTTCGGCCGCCACGGCAGCCCCGAGCCCTCCGACGACGTGGGCGCGCAGCATCTCGTATTTCACCTGGATCTTGTCCTGCGGCAGGAAGAAGGCGTGCCGACCGTCGAACAGCGGCGCGGTCACGACGTCGGCACGCGGATGAACCAGTCCGTCGGCCGCGAGCATGCGAAGGCGAGATGACGTGGTCATGGTGACTCCTCAGTTCCGGGGCAACGTACCATATGTCGATCAGGTTGTCTAATATATAATGTCGCATAATGCTAGGCGCTCTGCCGAAAGACGCGCGCTGTACGAGTTCCATCACTTGAGACGATATGGGGATGCTACGCCGGACGGCAAGCACATGATGGCGGCATTCATTCCTCGACATTGCGGCGTTCTTTAGTGTACACAACCGGTCTGACATGCCGGCGCCTTCGGTGCTTGGGATGGAGGTACAGACCCGCTGAACTGGCGTCGAGCGTCAGGCAGGTGTCAAGAAGTAGCTTTGCGTTCCGTCCATATTGACGATGTGACAGTGGTGCAGCAGCCGGTCGATGAGCGCCGCGGCCATAACCTCGTCGCCCAGCACGAGGCCCCACTCCTCGAAGCCCTTGTTCGACGTCAGCACGGTCGATGCATGCTCGTGGCGGGCGTTGATCAACTGGAAGAACAACACCGCGTCCTCCTGGGTCACCGGCAGGTAGCCGATCTCATCGACGACCAGCAGTGACGGATGGGTCAGGACCCGCAGGCGACGGCTCAGGTTGCCAGCGGCCTTCGCCTCGGCCAGCGACTCGATCAGGCCCGCCAGCGTCCCGTAGTAGACGCGCCGGCCGCTCTCCGCGGCAGCGATCGCCAGGCTGATGGCGAGGTGGGTCTTGCCGACGCCCGGGAGACCAGCGACATACTGCCCGTAAACAGGGTGGCCTGAGGAAGATCCACTACCCGTTCCACCCGCGCGTGGGTTCGACCGTGGAGGTGGTCCGGCAGCATCGGGCGCGCGGCACGACGATGCTGGTCGTGCGCCAGCCGGACGGCACGTTGGCGCAGGTACCGTGCTGGATGTTCGCTCCAGAGGCCGCGGCGATGGCGATCCGCGACCAACCACGGGTCGCGCTTGATGCGTTACGGGACCTGCGCTCGGTCGTGGACGCGGCCCTACCATCAACGTCCCACATGGACGAAGGAGGCGGGGATGGGAAGGCAACTGGATCTGCTGGAACCGGTGGAGCCCGGTCCGGGACTGTCCGCCGCGATGCGGGCGGCGCTGGTTCCGATGCTGGCGCGGCTGCTGCTGGAATCAGCCGCAGCGGAGGCACCGGCGGTCGAGGACAGGGTCGGCAAGGAGGCGGACGATGAGTCGGATCGGACCTGACCACCTAGAGCGCGAGGCCGTCGTCTACGTGCGGCAGTCGACGACGACGCAGCTGCGTCACAACCACGAGAGCCGGCGCCGTCAGTACGGGCTCGCGAACCGCGCCCGCGAACTGGGATGGTGCGAGCCGAGGGTGATCGACGAGGATCTGGGCCGGTCCGGCGGCGGTGCCGCGCGGCCGGGCTTCGAGCGGCTGTTGGTGGCGATCTGCGAGGGACGTATCGGCATCGTGCTGTCGCTGGAGGCGTCCCGGTTGGCGCGCAACGGGCGCGACTGGCACACGCTGCTGGAGTTCTGCGGCCTGGTCGGCTGCCTGCTGGGTGACGAACACGGCGTCTACGATCCGCGGCTGCCCAACGACCGCCTGCTGCTGGGCATGAAGGGCACGCTATCGGAGATGGAGCTGTCGACGCTGCGCCAGCGCTCGGTCGAGGCACTGCGTCTGAAGGCGTCCCGCGGCGAGCTGTTCACCTCCGTCGCCGTGGGCTACGTCAAGGTGGGCCGTGATCGCATCGCCAAGGACCCGGACCAGCGTGTTCAGGAGGCCGTCGGCCTGGTGTTCCGCAAGTTCGCGGAGTTCCGCAGCATCCGCCAGGTCCATCTGTGGCTGCGACAGGAGGAGGTGTTGCTGCCGGCCGTGTGGTTCGCCGACGGCGAGCGCCACATCGAGTGGAAGCCGCCGGTGTACAACACGGCGCACCACATGCTGACCAACCCCGTCTACGCCGGCGCCTACGCGTTCGGGCGCACGGCGAGCCGGGTCACCGTCGAGAACGGCCGCAAGCGCGTCGTGCGCGGCCACCGGCGCGATCGCGATGACTGGGACGTGTTGATCCGCGACCATCACGAGGGTTACGTTGCGTGGAAGGAGTTCGAGAGGAACCAGCGGCTGATCGCCGACAACGCCAACTGCCGCGGCCAGATGGTCCGGGGTGCGGTGCGCCGGGGTGACGCGCTGCTGGCCGGACTGCTGCGCTGCGGCCACTGCGGTCGTCGGCTGCATGTCCACTACAGCGGCATCGGCGGCTCCTGTGTCCGCTACGGCTGCCGTGGCGCGCAGGTCAACCACGGCACCGGTCGGTGCATCGGCTTCGGCGGGTTACGTGTGGACGCCGCGGTCTCCGACGAGGTACTGCGGCTCCTGGATCCGCTGGGCCTGCCGGCTGCGCTGGCTGCCGTGGAAGCGCGCGAGTCCGACTGCACCGAGGCGGTTCGGCAGATCGAACTGGCGCTGACCCAGGCCCGCTATGAAGCCGATCTCGCGCGCCGCCAGTACGACGTCGTCGACCCCGCCAACCGGCTGGTCGCAGCGGAACTGGAGCGGCGCTGGAACGACCGGCTGGCCGAGGTGGGCCGCCAGGAGGAGCGACTGGCTGACGTTGCTGTCGCTGGATCCTCGACGTTGTCCGCCGCCGAGAAGCAGCGTCTGTTGTCGCTGGGCGAAGATCTGCCGGCGGCGTGGTCGCATCCCGGCGCCACCGCAGAGACACGCAAGCGCATCCTGCGCACGATCCTCGAGGAGATCGTCGTCAAGCTCGAAGACGGCCACATCGACCTGCTGCTTCACTGGCGCGGTGGTGACCACACACCGCTGCGCGTGCCGCGCAACCGCACGGGACAACACCGCTGGGGAACGGACGCGGAGACCGGTGACTTGATCCGCGCCCTCGCACGGCAGCTGCCGGACGGGTCCATCGCCGCGATGCTCAACCGGCTCGGCCGGAAGACCGGTCGCGGCAACAACTGGACGGAGACCCGTGTGCGCAGCCACCGCAGCACCCACGGCGTGGCCGTGCACCTGCCAGGCGAGATGGCGGAGCGGGGCGAACTGACGCTGACGGAGGCCGCCGAGCTACTCGGCACGAGTACGATGACCGTGCTGCGACTGATCGCTGACGGGACTGTCGTCGCCGCCCAGGTCTGCAAAGGCGCACCTTGGGCCATCCCCAGAGCGCAGCTGGAAGGCCTGGATGGATCGGTGTTGCGTGGCTCAGGTCCGCGAACAGCCAGCGCGAATCAGGAAGAACTGGATTATCAGTGACGTAGCGAGGTGTGCACTATGTGCCCGGACCCGGCGGACCGAGGAACACCACGTTCTCCTTGCGCTCCAGGAAGCCGAGCTCGTGCAGGCTCTCGATCTGTTCACGCTTGATGCTCGGCTGGAAGGCGAAGTCGAACTGTGCCAGCGTCTTCACCGCCGGTAGCCGCGACGCACGCATCGCGGTCTGCAGGCGCCGGTTGTTGCGCAGCACGATCTGCGCGTTCAGCAACTCCTCCATCGCTTCACTGGCCGTTACCGCGCCGCTGTCCGCCTGTGCCAGGATGCCGTCCACGGCTTCCAGCGCACCCGGCATCTTCAGATCCGCCAGCATCGCCCGCAGCCGGTTGCGTCGGTCCCCCGCGGCGCTCATCGCACCAGCTCCGCGTAGGCGCGTAGGGAACGCCGTTCCACATCGACCTGCGGCAGTCCCGGCGATCCCTTGGCGGGTGGTGGGCTGGCGCCCATGCGCTGGTAGGGCCGCTCCACCAACGGCTTCAGGGCGGTCCGCTCGTCGCGTTCGAAGCGCGCCAGCGGCGCCTCGCCAGTCGTACCGTGCTGGCGCACGTTGGCCACCTCGATGAGCCAGCGCTCGGCTTGATCGTTCACATCCGCGTCGTTCACGAACGCGCGGCCGTAATGGAAGCTGTCGCGGATGTAGCGGATCGGCCGCTCCACCTTGCCCTTCGTCTGCGCCCGATACGGTCGGCACGAGCGCGGCTGGAAGCCCCAGTGCGCCGCGAAGCGCAGGAACTCCGCGTTCAGCACCAACCCGCCACCGCTCAGGCGGTCGCCCGACACCACCACGGCGCGCATCTGATCGAACAGCAGCTCCCGAGGAACACCACCGAAGCTCGCGAACGCGCTCTCCAGTCCGTCGACCAGCACCGCCATGGTCTGGTGTGGGTAGAACCGCAGCCACAGCAGACGCGAGTAGCCGAGCACTACCACCAGGGCGTGACGGCGACCCCAGGGAAAGCGGAACGTGCCGAAGTCCACCTGGCCTTGACGCCCCGGCGGCGTCTCGAAGCGCACCGGCTCCTCCAGCGGCTCGCGTGGCCGGGTCTCCCGCACGTAGTCCCGCACCGCGCTGTAGGCACCCGTGTAGCCAGCGGCCCGTACCTCGTCGAACAGCCGTTGCGCCGACAGCTTCGGAAACTCCTCAAGTCGCGCGGCGATGATCGGCTTGTACGGATCCAGCTTGTGTGCCACCGCTGGCCGGGCCGCGTAGCGCGTCCCACCAACGATCAGATCCCGGTCCAGCTGCCCCGACTCGATCCAGTAGTGGATCGTGCGCCGACTGACCCCGAACCGCCGCGACAGCTCAGTCTTCGACATCCCCTGCTCAAGGTAGTACCTCAATCGCATTCTGGTCCCCCAATCGTGCATCTCGCGCCGTTCCATCCCCGTTGGCTTCGCCAACCGGGACAGTACCGGCACCATGAGGTGCGCAATTTTCAGTCGCCAAGAATGCGCAGTTTTCGCTAGCCCCCAACAACTACGGACTGCGGATGGAGATGGTGTATGCAGCGGCGGACCCGGGGTGCTTTGCGGTGGAGTAGCCGGGGAGCGCCACCGCCGTCTCCGAGTCAACCCGCTACGCGGGTCCTTCGCTGGCGCTACGGCCCTGACGGGTGACACGGTGCCGTCGGCGTCGGGAAGGTTGACGATGGCCGGAAGCTGGCTTCCGGCCATCTTGGCCCGGCAGGCGAGAAAGGAGCGCGGCTGGAAGCGCCGCGGACGGGGCGGCCCTGGGAGGCGATCCCGGGCGCGATGCGGCGGGGGAAGGGGTCCGGATCGGGGACCTCTCGGCGGCATGTCGCTCTGTCGCTCGGCCGGCGCTGGGGGGAATGGCGCGACCCCCGCGCCCCGTCACTACCCGCCGTCGTCGCAGGACGTCGCAGCCGCGAGGCGGCGTCCTTCAACGCGTGGCGGGAATCCGGTAGTGACGGGGTGCTTGGAGCCGATGCGGGGGAATGCGTAGGTCGTCAGCGTGGCCCGCCACTGGTGTTCGGAGCCGCTGCGGTCCTTCCAGTTCTGGGCGTGGATGGCGATGACGGTCTCCAGCGCCTGCGCGAAGGTCGGCACGTCGCGCGGAGGGCCGCCGCGCGGGTCGCGGCCGTCGGCGATGGCGCGGGCGTTCTCGAGCGCCCGCTCGCGGGCCATGGCGAGCGTGACCACCGGATAGCGGCCGAGGCCGAGGGTGGTGGGTCTGTCGGCGATGCGAACGTACTGCGTCCACGACTTGGTGAAGCCGCCGTGCGAGGCGGGTCTGACCAGGAGGCTCAGTCCGAGGCCGCCGCGGCCGTCGCCGTAGCGTCCCGGAATCTTGATGTTCCTGGCGA
Organism: Candidatus Azotimanducaceae bacterium; assembly: GCA_965206615.1. Taxonomy (GTDB): domain Bacteria; phylum Pseudomonadota; class Gammaproteobacteria; order Pseudomonadales; family Azotimanducaceae; genus VXNE01. The sequence continues at coordinate 2,102,884 of CBDBKI010000005.1, read as the reverse complement.
ACGTCGGGGTCAGCATGAGGGGTCTGATTTTCATGTTCGGTTACTACGTTCGTTACAAAGCAGAATTTGAACGGAGTGTGCCCCGGTGACCCTTTGCGAATCCCTGTCTCGCTTGATTGCGTCGCAATCACCAGATAGATTAAGTGGTCAACGACGGGAGGACGAACCGTGGCGAGCATCACGATCCGCAATCTCGACGACGAGGTGAAGACCCGCTTGCGGGTGCGGGCCGCCGGCAACGGCAGGTCGATGGAAGAGGAAGCCCGCTTGATCCTGGGCGATGCTGTCGGCGACGAACCGGAAACAAGCGACGTCGCAGGCATCATCCGGTCGTATTTCGGGCCGACAAACGGCGTGGACCTCGAGTTGCCGCCGCGGGGCGCCTCACGCGAGCCACCGTCCTTCGACTGAGTCGAAAGCGACGTGTTCCTGCTTGACACGAACGTGGTGTCCGAACTGATGCGCCCGGCACCGGAGCCGACCGTCGAGGCTTGGGTCGCCGGTCAGGCTCCGAAGGACCTTTTCCTGTCTACGGTGAGCGAGGCCGAACTTCGCTTCGGTGCCGCAATACTGCCGACGGGCCGTCGTCGCGAGACGCTGTTCTCGGATATCGAAGGGATGCTGCGCAGTGCCTTCGGTGACCGAGTGCTGCCTTTCGATCGGGAAACGGCGCGCGTTTATGGCGACATCGCGGCCATGCGCCGCGCGGTCGGGCGTCACGTCGCACCGGTCGACTGCCAGATTGCTTCTATTGCGCGATCAAGGGGATTGACAGTGGCGACGCGAGACGTGGGCGACTTCGAGGGCATGGGGGTCGAACTGGTCGATCCGTGGGCCGCAGTGTGAGCGGCACGACCGAAGCATTCGCCCGCGTCAAGATCGACGCGCTGCTGCTCTGAGATCACTCGCGGACGGCGCAACCTGCTGGTCGAGATGGCGACTGGGACCGGCAAGACACGGGGGGGACAACGCGTCCCCTACCGCCCCGTAAACCGCGCCTCCCGCTTCTCCAGGAATGCCCGCACGCCCTCGTGGTGGTCTTCGCTGCGGAAACACGCCTGCAGCGCCTTGAAGCTCTCGGGGATGTGTTCCTCCACGCTGCGTGAGAACCCTTCGTAAACGAGCTCCTTGGTCAGCCGGTGCGAGAACGGCGAGCCGCGCAGGATCGCGTCCGCCAGTTCCCGGGTCCGGGCAGCCAGGTCTTCCGGAGCGGCGACGTCGTGCGCGTAGCCGATCTCCTTCGCCTCGTCGGCGAGCAGGAAGCGTCCGGTGTAGAGCAGCTCCAGGGCGCGCGGAACTCCGATCAGCCGGGGTAGCAGCCAACTGCCGGCGCCGGTGTCCGGCACGAGTCCCCGCTGAGCGAAGATCCAGGAGATGCGCGCGCGCGTACTCAGGATGCGCAGGTCCGCATGGCTCGTGAACTCCGCGCCCATGCCGACCGCAAAGCCATCGACCGCGCACACGGTCGGTTTCGGGCACGACGCCAGGGCCCACCAGCCGATGCCGGGTTTGCGGTCCGTCACCGTGCCCTCCCGTTCTTCCGGCGACTGCGCATCGAGGTCCGAGAGATCGGTCCCGGCGCAGAAGCTCCCGCCCGCGCCGGTGACCACGAGCACGTGCACGGCGTCATCGTCGCTCGCCTTCCGGATGAGGCGGCCATACTCGGCGTTCATCGCGTGGGTCATGGCGTTGCGCCGTTCCGGCCGGTCGATCGTGATGGTGGCGACCCGGTCTTCCACGTCGTAGCGAATGTTGTCGTGACTCATGGCTCCTCCCGCGCGTCTGTCGCGTCGATTCTATAGCCCGGCAGCCACCTGCCGCAGCCGGTCCGGTGTCAGCGGCAGGTCCCGCACACGCAGGCCGGTGGCCGCGAACACCGCATTGGCGAGCGCTCCAGAGGCCGGTCCCACCGTCGCCTCTCCCGCACCGAGCGACGGAAGTTCGGTGCGGTCGAGCAGCACCGTCTCCACTGACGGCGCCTCGTCGAACCGCAGGATCGGGTAGTCCGACCAGTCGCGGCTCGCCACCGCGCCCTCGGCGTCGAACTCGACGGCCTCCCTGAGACACCAGGACAACGCCTGCACGGCACCGCCCTCGAGCTGGTTGCGCAAGCCGTCGGGATCGATGACCTGCCCCGCATCGGCCGCGATCCAGAGTCGCGTCGCACGGACCTCCGCCGTGTCCTCGTCTACTGCGACCTCCGCGACCACCGCCGCGCAGCACTGCCGGTTCTTGTAGCGGGCGATGCCCATGCCACGCGGGCCGGCCAGGCCGCCCGACAGATCCAGCACCGCGTCGAGCACGGCGAGGGCACGGGGATCGTCACCCAGGTGTCGACGCCGAAAATCCTCGGGTGGCACGCCGGCCAGCAGCGCGAGTTCGTCCATGAACGACTCGATCGCGAATACGTTGCCCTGTGCGCCGAGTCCGCGCAGCGCGGAAGTGCGCACCGGAGCGTCCGGGATGAAGTGCTTGGTGACGCGTGTGTCCGGGAAGTGATAGATGGGCATGGCGTTGCGGTGGATCCCGACCTCCGGCGCGAGCGCCGGCCGCGGCCGCGTAGGCGCGATCGGCTCTTCCAGCCAGCGGGCCGCCAGCAGGTCGACGCCCGGAGCCCCCGGGAACGGTCGCGCCACGTGGGTGTATCCGTAGACGTCGTGTGTCCACGTGACGACCCGGCCGTCGGCATCGACGTCCGCGCCGAGGTCGACGTGCATGGGTGGACCGAGGGGCTCGAACGCGTGCTCGTCCTCCCGCGACCACTTCATCAGCACCCGGCGGCCGGGGACGGCACGCGCCACCAGCGCCGCGTCGAGCGCCACGTCGTCCGCGCCGTTGTGTCCGTAGCAGCCCGCTCCGGGGACATGGCGTAGCTCGACGTCTGCAGCCTCCATGCCGAACACCCGTGCCAGCACCTTTCGCAGCGGCTCGACACCCTGGCTCGCGCTCTCCACGTACAGGCGTTCCCCGGTCCAGCGCGCCATCGCGGCGGACGGCCCGAGCGAGGCGTGCATCAGGAACGGGCGCGTGTATTGCGCGCGGTGTTGCGTCGAGGCGGGAAGCCACTCGGAGCGGGTCGGGACACCATCGCGCAGCGGAAAGGCTTCCGCCGCCCGGCGCCGGGCGCCATCGATGAAGGGCGTCCCCGGAGCCTCGTTATCCCGCTGCCACCGCGCCGCGCGGGACACGCGTTCCGCGAGCAGTACCGCCCGGTACTCGTCCGGATGCGCCAACCCGATGAAACTCCCATCGACCACCAGGTGGGCGGGGGCGTCCACGGCTACCGCAAGACTGGCCAGGCGGTGATGCAGCGACGGCGGGCGGACGACCCGCGCATGCAGTTCGGGCGAGACATCGTGCACGAACGCTGCGCCTGTCGCCTTCCGTACGACGTCAGCTCGGCGATGGCCTTCCCGGCCAACCAGGGTGTACGCCGACGGGGACTTCTCCTTTACCCGCTGGCGGATCTCGGCCTCCAGGCCATCCACTGCCAACTCCCAATAGTCCACGCGTTCGTTCACGCCGGGCGAAGAGATCTCGCCGTCCTGGACGGTCAAGCGTTCCGGCTCGATACCCAGGCGCTCGGACGCACGCGCCAGCAGCAGCCGGCGCGCCCAGGCGCTCGCCTGGCGCAACGCTGCGCCGCTCGTCTCGATGGACATCGACCCCGCCGTGACGCCTTCGTCCGGCGTGCGTCCGGTATGGGCCGACAGCACGGAGACCCGTTCCGGTGCAACGTCCAGTTCCTCCGCGACGATCAGGCCCAGCGCCGTCAAGAGCCCCTGGCCGATCTCCACCTTGCCGGTCAGCGCCAGCACGCGCCGGTCTTCGGTCAACCGGATCCACCGCGAAAGCGATGGGGTTGCGACGAGCGTCGGCGGCAGCGGGCTGTCGTCCTCCGGCGAGCCTGCTTCCGGCTCGAGTCCCAACGCGCGCGCCGAAGCACGGGTGCAGACACTTCTCCGGGGGCGGCCCCGTCCCGTCCCGATGCGAGCCGGGCGAGGGCGCGCAGGATGCGGGGATGGCTGCCGCAGCGGCACAACTGCGGGTCCAGGGCGCGGGCGATGGCCGCCGGCCCGGGATGCGGATCGCTGCGGAACAACGCTTCCGCAGCCACCACGATGCCGGGCAGGCAGAATCCGCACTGCGTCGCGTTCGCCTCGATCAGAGCGCTGCGCACGGCCGTATCGAGGCCCGCCGCCGTCTCGACCCGCCGCCCGTCCACGGCACCGGCGGACAGCGTGCACGCGTATGCCGGAGTGCCATCGACCAGCACCCGGCAGGCCCCGCACTGCTCCCGTCCGCAGCCGACCTTGGGCGTCTTGTCGCCCACCTGGGGACCTCGCAACGCGTAGACGAGGGGCGTCTCGCTCGCCTCGTCGGGCAGCACCGCTGTCGCGTCGTTCAGGCGGAAGCGGATCATCGGGACAAGGCCTCCAGCAAGGCGTCTTCGTGGCCGAGGCCCAGCACCCAAGCCTCCTCGGTCTCGACGATGCGCCGCTCTTCCGGAGTCAGTGCGGGCTCGCCCTCGAACAGCGGCGCGAGACCACCCCGGGCGTCCAGGCGCGCAAACGCTTCCGCGTTGACGCGCACCTGGGCGGCGTCGAGGATTTCGTCATCACCGCGGGCGCGGGCGATCGCTTCGCGGAGAAGAGACGGATAGAGCTCCGCGCAGACGACCGGCTCGGCCGGCACCCGCAAGCCACCGTCCAGCGGCCATACGGACACATGGCCACGTAGACCCGGATGGCTTCTCAGTCGCGCGATGGCCGGCAGCCCCACCAGGGCCTGCGAGCCGACGGAGCCCGCGTAGGCAAGCTGCCAAAGCGTCTTCGCCCCGGTCGCGTGTGCGTCGGAGATACGGCGTTCGGGCGGATGGGACGCTTCGCGGGTGCGGTCCCTGGCGCGCGTCGGGACGCCCGGATGCGGCCACTTCGCGGGCCTTCCCCAGCACGGGCCGACACCGGGGTAATGTGCGTTGATCTCTTCCGCGACGGCGTAGCGGTTGTTGCGGTTGTCGGGGCCGTCTTCGATGCGCGCCGTCATCCAATCCCAGAGTGCGAAGGCCGACGCCTTCCCCGTCAGGCGTTCCGCAACGCCCGCCGGATATCCGAAGGGAAAGTCGAACCCGACCAGCACGCGGCGGCCGGCCTGCCGCTCAGATGCCATGAACGCACCCAGCCGGACTATGGCCTCGTGCCGCGTGCGTACGTATTGCGGACACTCCACGGCGCCGTCGCGCGCCACCGCCCACCAGATCGCATCCTGCACGGGTGTTGCCGGGCTCGGCTTCGAGCGCGCGGACCAGTCCACGACGACGTGGGTGTCGAAGAGCGCCATCCGCCCTCCTGCGCCTGGCGCCGCGAGGTTCGGGGCCGGCTACCCGGCCGACAACCGCACGGTCGCCGTTCCGAAGACCCGCGTTTCGTCGCGCTCGTTGACGATGGAGATGTCTATCTCGACCGTCCCTTCGTCCTCGTCGACATCCGTGACCACGCCGACGATCCGGTGCGGGTGGTCGACGAGCACCGGGGCGCGGAAGACCGTGTCGATGGCGACGATCTCCGACCTGGGCGCCCAGCGGTGAATCATGGCGCCGAGATAGCCCTGGCTCATGACGCCGGGCACGATGGCGCCCGGAAAGCCTTCCTTGCGGGCTACCTCGTGGTCCGTGAAACGGCCGCCGCCCCAGCCGACCTGGTCGCCGAAACGTTTGACGTTGTCGAGTCCCGTGTCCGGCGTGAAGGTCGGCAGTTCGGCCCCGAACTCGACATCGGCGATCGTCGCGACCGTCTCCTGTGCTGCGTCACTCACCGGACCGCTCCCGGATCACCGTGCGGGTATCGGCATTCGCGACGTGTGTGCCGTCCGCGTCATGGAGTTCCATGCGCCGCACGAGGAAGACCATGCGGCCCGAACGGCCGGTCTTGGTGTAGATGTCGTGCATGTGGGACTTGCCCGTCAGCGTCGCACCCGCGCGGATCGGCGCCTTCCACTCGACCCCCTTGCCGGCATCCATGCCGACGCCGTCGAGTTTCGGAAAGTCCGAAGGCAGCGTACGGCCGCCGACCAGTGTCGAGACAAAGGTGGGGGGAGCCTGGAAGTCCGGGTCCGCCGGGTCCGTGAAACGCGGGTCGGTCTCCCCGCAGGCCCGCGCGTACTCCGCGAACGTGTTCCCGTCGATCTCGAACGTCACGGCGTCGAACTGCCGGTTCAGGAACCCGGCGCGCAACTCCTCAATGTCGGCCTTCAATGCACATACTCCCTCTGCAATCTCTCGAAACGGTGGCTCAGGCGCGTCGCCGTCAGCGCATGTCGGATGTGGCGATGCCGTCCCAGGCAGCCCGTTCTCCCTCGAACGGCGCTTCCCGCACGCCGGCCAGGGGACCGATCATCATCGTCGCCCGCGTCTCGCCGTATGGCGGCCAGGCGCCCAGGGACTCCGTGCTCGGATCGCCGGTGCGGGCGAACGCGGTCCAGGCGTCCATCGTCGCACTCGCCAGGGCATCGGCCGCCGGGCCGGCGCCGAACATCGCGGCGGCATCCGGGGTCACGTCGTGGGTGCCGAATACGAACCCGATGTCCACGCCGTGCTGCGCCCCGCTCGCGCCGTCCATCTGCGGGCTGATCCAGTCGAACACGTAGTGATAGACCGGGCCATGGGGCCGGTGCGCATCCAGGAGCCGCGTCGACGGCACGCCCATCATGCGGCTCGTCTCGATCGCCGAATAGAGAGAACCCGCGTCGACCGGCGCCAGGCGATGCCCCCGCGCGGCCCGGTAGGCCTCGACGAGCGCACCCGCGTCGCCCTTGGACACGAGGGCGGCCACCCCGTCCACCAGGTCGTCCTCGGCGACGCCGGCGACCACCGGCGACGACATCTCGTCGCGGGTCGTGCCGACCATGAGCGGCAAACCCCCGTGCGCGCCCGTCGCCAGCGTCGGCTCGGGCCAGTCCGTGCTGGTCTCGCCGTCGACCACCGGCTTCGCCCAGCCATTGCGCTTGGCCGGGTCGGGGCTGGCCACGGCATCCATGAACGACGGAATCGCCTCCATCAGTTCCTCGGTGGTGGCTGCCCGCAGCGCTTCCGGATCGCTCGTGCCAAGGGCTTCCAGCATGGGTTTGGCGATGTAGTCCAGGGCCTCGTCCACACTGAAGTGCGTGTGGCCCGGACCGCTCTGCACGATGGCCTTGTGGAAGAGTCCCTGCGCCGCCGGCATCGTCAGGAGCGTGGCGACGCTCATGCCGCCGGCGGACTCGCCGAAGATCGTGACGTTGCCGGGATCGCCGCCGAATGCCGCGACGTTGTTGCGCACCCACTCGAGCGTTGCCCGTGGACGGGATCGTGCCGTTCGTGAGTTCGACCTGGCCCGTCGAGGAGTGCCGCCGAACTCGAGCGCGTTCGTTGCCCGTGGACGGGATCGTGCCGTTCGTGAGAACGGCCCCATGCGGTAGTTGATCGTCACCACCACCACGCCGCGCGAGGCGAGCCCCCTGCCCTCGTACAGGTCCTGCGAACCCGCCCCCAGGTAGAAGCCGCCGCCGTGGATCCACAGCATCACGGGACACGCTCCGCCGTCGGCCGCCGGCGTGTACACGTTGAGGTACAGGCAGTCTTCGGATTCGGGCTGGTCGATCGCCAGGACCGGGGGCAAGAGCGGGCTTTTCTCCTGCGGCGCGATGTCGCCGAACTCGAGCGCGTCGCGCGGCTCCGTCCAGGGCACCGGCGGCTGCGGCGGCATCCAGCGCAGGTCACCCACGGGGGACGCCGCGTACGGGATGCCCTTGAATACGGCGAGTCCGTTCTCGCTGGCGCCGCGCACCGGCCCGCTGTCGGTCTGGACGATGGTCATGTGCAGGAACCCCCCGGTCTCGAGCCTCAAACCCGGTATGCTAACAGCCTGCCGGACCCGGGTCCCGGCGTGCGCTCGGGCTGGTATGCGGGCTGGTGTTTTGGAGGCGACCTGGAGGCGACCTGGAGAAGGGGTGCGGCATGACGGTTGGCCTCTGCATCGAACCCACCAACGCCACACTGGGCGCCATCGTCACGGGCGTACGGCTCGACGCCCTGACATCGGCGCAGTTTGCGCGCATCGAGGCGGCGTTCCACGACCACGCCGTGCTGGTCTTCCCCAGACAGCACCTCAGCGACGACGACCAGGCCGCCTTCGGACGCCGCTTCGGCGAACTCTCGATCGAGGGGCAGACGTTCACCAACGCGGAACGCGACGGGACCGTGCGGCCACCGAAACACCCGGTGGTGAAACTCCTGCGTGGCAGCGAGGGCTGGCACACGGACAGTTCCTTTCTCTCGATCTCCGCCAAGGCGTCCATCCTGTCCGCCCGCAAGGTCCCCGTGCGGGGCGGCGAGACGGGATGGGCCGACATGCGCGCCGCCTGGGACGCCCTCGATCCGGCGCTCCGCGACCGCGTCCAGCGGCTCCGCGCATACCACTCCCTCGCCCACTCGCAATCCCGCGTCGGCCAGGATGCGGACGACATGGCGCAGGGGCTGGCACAGATTCGCGCCGACAGCCAGGGTGGAAGCGAACCTGCAGAGCTCGAGGCGGAGGTCGCAACCCCCGATGCGCCAACGCGCGAGCCGCCGCTGCGCCCGCTGGTGAAGGTCCACCCGGCGACGGGACGCCCTGCCCTGTTCGTCGGACGCCACGCCTACGGCATTCCCGGCCTGTCGCCGGAAGCGTCCAGGCAGCTGCTGGAGGAACTGATCGACTTCGCCTGCCGCCCGCCGCGCGTCCTGGAGCATCGCTGGGAGGTTGGCGACACGGTCATCTGGGACAATCGCTGCGTCGTCCATCGGGCACGACCCTGGGACCTCTCCGAGCCGCGGGCGATGTTTCACGTGCGCGTCGCGGGGGATCCGGTGACCGAACGCTCCATCTGATCGAGCCGCTTGCGGTCCCGCCGAACCAGGCAGACCGCGCCGCCAGCCACCGTTGGGTCCGGGCAACCGAACAAGGTTAGTATTTCCCCCGTTGGGCGATCGATCGGGAGGACGCATGAGTTTTCGAGCGGAAGCACGGGAGTGGCTGGAAGAGAACTGCCCGGCCAGTTGCCGGGGACCGGGGGACATGCCCGGCGGCGGTACGAAGGCCCCGATGACGGCGGACGAACGAACCTGGCTCGAACGTGCCGCCGAGCGCGGCTTTACCGTGCCCACCTGGCCCACCGAGTACGGCGGCGGCGGACTGTCCCAGGACGAGAACCTCATTCTTCTCGAGGAGATGCGCCGCATCGGGGCGCGTCCACCCGTGGTCGGGATGGGCACGATGATGCTCGGCCCGACGCTGCTCGAGTACGGCACCGAAGAGCAGAAGAAGCGCCACATCCCGCGCATCGCGCGCGGCGAGGTCTGGTGGTGCCAGGGTTACTCCGAACCCGGCTCGGGCTCTGACCTGGCGAGCCTGCGCACGCGCGCCGAGGACAGGGGCGACCACTACCTCGTCAACGGCCAGAAGATATGGACCTCCGGCGCGCAGTTCGCCGACTGGATCTTCTGCCTCGTGCGCACCGACCCCGACGTGCCGAAGCACCAGGGCATCAGCTTCCTGCTCTTCTCCATGAACCAGCCGGGCGTCACCGTGAAGCCCATCCGCCTGATCTCCGGCGCGTCCCCTTTCTGCGAGACGTTCTTCGACGACGCGGTCGCCCAGAAGGATAACCTCGTCGGCGAACTGAACCGCGGATGGACCATCGCCAAGCGCCTGCTGCAGCACGAGCGGGCGGGCATCCAGTCGCTCGCGTCCGGCCGCAGCCGGGAATCCGGTCCGGACCTTCCCGACATGGCCCGGGCTTACGTCGGCGAGCGGGACGGACGGATCGTGGATCCCGTGCTGCGCCATGACATCGCCGAGCACCGGATGGATTCCCTCGCCTTCGGCCTCACGCAACGGCGGGCGGTCGAGGAGGCGCAGTCCGGCAACACCCCCGGCGCCGCGACATCGATCTTCAAGTACTGCGGCGCCAACCTCGGCAAACGCAACAGCGAGTTGCAGGTGGCGATGATGGGCACGAGCGCCGGCGACATCGACGCCTATTCCGCCGAGGCCGAGGCCGAGATGCAGCGCGCCTGGCTCGCCGGCAAGGCGAGTTCCATCGCCGGCGGCAGCAACGAGGTGCAGCTCAACATCATCGCGAAGCGGGTGCTGGGGCTGCCGGATTAGCGGGCGCCGCCGAGTTCGCCGGGTTGCCGCCGCGACCGGTGACACTCCAAGCCGAGGATCCGCCAGACACCCGCCAAGCGATTGTCTCGGGCGCGCGCAGGTTGGCCGTGTCGTCCTGCACACGCGCAGGATCCCCTCTCACTCTTGACTGTTTGCGGGCCTCAGTGCGACTCGGGGTGCGCCTGCCAGTCCTCCACCCGCAGGCTCGGTACGCGATCGAACTCCCGCACATTTCCGGTAACGAGCGTGAGTCCGGCTGCTCGCGCATGAGCCGCGATCAGTAGATCATTGGGACCGATCACCCGCCCGACGGTCTCCAGGTGGGCCCGAATCGTCCCGTAGTGGACGCCCATGTCCTCGGGCAAGTCGGCCACAACGTCCATTGACGCAAGCACCGCCAGCATTCTCCGCGCGAGTTGCGGCGATGCACGCTTGACCAGGCCGTAGTGAACTTCACAGGCCACGACGATGCTGGTGCAGACGGCGTTCTCGCCCACGTCGCGGATTCGTTGCGCGATAGTGCCCGACGGTTCCCGTGCCATCTCCGAGAGGACGTTGGTGTCGAGCAGGTACCGGTGGTGCCTCACTGCTCGCCAGCCAGCGGATCATCAAGAGGCAGCAGCGTGTCGTCTACATCGGGGAATTCGTCTCCGGCGGGCCAGGATTCCAGATCCTTGAGGACCGCCAACAAGGATCGTCGCACCGCAGGTCGGATGATGAGCGCGTCTCCCGACCTCGTTATCGTCGCCAGCTTGCCCGGAAGTTCGAAGTCCTTTGGTATGCGGATCGCTTGATTCCTGCCGTTGCGGAAGAGCCGCGCTTGCCTGACTTCCATGCGTTCTCTCCTTGTCATCATATGCCACCAGCATATGGCCCTCCGTGGTCCGCCGCAAGGACCTCGTCCACCGTGTCCATCGACCGTTACGCCCTCAACAAGACAAGCGTCGCCCCTACGACGTTCCGGTCCCAATCAGCCGCCAAGCCCGGCGCGGGCGGCTCACAACCAACCAATCCTTGCCAGAAAGCCCAGCATCTGCCGCAACGTCCTCTCGAAATGCGGCTCGCGATTGAAGAACCCGTGCGGCGCGCCTCCGTAGAGCACGATCTCGCAATCCCCACCGAGAGACGCGATCCGGTCGCAATACGCCACCGCCGTGTCGGCCGGAACGATGGTGTCGCCGCTCCCGTGCAGGACCAGGGTCGGCGGATGGCCGCCGGCGAGGTGGTGGTAGGGCGACAGGGTCTCGAGGGGCCGCGCGAAGCGTTGGGCCAGTGCCTCGTTCGGCTGAAACACGCCCTCGACGGGGGCCATGACCACCGCCGGATTGAAGAGGATCCAGCGCATCGGGCCGGTCAGGCGCGCCCTGTCCCGCCTCCGGGTGCTCCAGCGACGCCGTTGCCGCCGCGAGGTGCCCACCCGCGGAGCCTCCCGCCGCCGCGATTCGCGTCGCATCGACGCCGAGTTCAGCCCGCCCAAAGACACCCATGCGCGCCAGTTCGCCGAGTTCGGCCAGCACGTCCTCGCCGCCGGTCCGCAACCCGATGGTCGTGCGCGGCGTCGCCTCGGAGGACTCCTCTGTCAGAACCCCGGCATCAAGGGCGGCCGCAAGCCGACTGCGCAGGTGACGCGGTAGCGCCAGGATGCCCTCGCCTATCGACATCGTCTCTCGCGACCCCGCTCTCCCGAACCACGCGGCAGCCGGACCGGGCGGCTCGAACGTTCCATAGCGGCCCCCACTAGACGGGGCCGCGTGGTGGGTGCGCTCCGGGAGCATGTCGGGTGCGGTGGCGGACATACGCGGTCGTCCTGGGCTGTGTGTTGGCGCCTCGATCAGCTGGGGGAGGTGCGGTGCCAAACTGCAATAGGGCGAGGCGGGATGCAAGCGCGTGCTGGGCTGCCCCGCTCAGGAAGCTACTTCCCAGACCGCCCGCCAGCCTTCGAATTCCCTGGGCGTGACACCGTACCGCGCATAGTTGCCCTCGTGGAGGCTCATCAGTTCCGTCTCCGCGACCTCCTGGAACCGATGGCGGTCGGCGGGTTCGATGTTTGCCGCGGCCCATGTGCGGATGTGCGCCACGGCTGTCCGGCTGTCCAGGCGTTCCCTTACCGTGCGAGCGACGACTTCGCGTAGCTCCTCCCGATAAAGCAGCCTGAAAGGATCAGGTTGGCCGATAGCCTGCCGCACGGCGCCGTAACGCGCCGCCGAACGCTCGTAGGCCCAGAGAAACAGCGCTTTCATCAACCCGATGTCGTTGCGTTCGTAGACCAGCAGCAGGGCATCCGTATAGCAGTCCCTGGGGACATCCACGAAGGCCAGGGGCGAGAGGTTGTGGCGGATGAACGGAACGTTCGCTGCAAGGCGCGAGACGCGCTTGTTGACGTCCTCGAATGCCTGGAGGTACGGCAACTGAATGAGGCAGAACAGCGCCTGCTCGAACGGGTCGTCGATCGCATATGCCTTGCTTAGCAGCCCGTCGAAGCACTCTTCGAGCAGTTGTGGCACATCGAGCGGCCGGTAGGCGGACCGCCCGATGCCAACGGGCCGCGACCGAAGTCGCCCCGAGGCGGCCGGATCCGGCAGCAGGTTGTCCGCCAGAATCCCGTGCAGGTTGAGGATCGTCGCCCGGTCCAGCCCGGCGCCGTCCTCCACCCTGTCGACGAGAAACTCGATGACGTGCTTGTGATTGAGGATCATCTGGGTCTCGCGGGCGTCCCGGCCGTCGGCCTGCAGCCCGGACTCGAGCAGGCGTTGGGTCTCCAACAGCGAATACGTGTTCCCCTCGAGGCGGCTGGAGTTCCAGGACAGGTCGATCAGCATGCGTCCGAGGATGCGCCGGGCATGCGTCCCGGCCGGTTCCGGGGGACTCTCGAGTTGGCCCATCGCCCGGAGGCGCGCGCGCTCCGCCGTCGACAGGTACGCCGTCGCATTGGGACGGTAGGCGTCGAGAAACTCGCGCCGATAGCCAGCCCGGCGACGATGATCCGGCGGCAGTGACAGATACCGTCGTTTCAGTTCGTGGTGCTGCCTCGCCAGATCTTCCGGAAGCGCATGGATCCGCACATGCGCACTCGGAGGACCCGTCTGAGCATGTACTTCCAGTTCGAGGATGCGCGACCGGTAGGTCGTGCCACGCCCGCTACCTTCCCGTGCAATGCGCCCGGCATCCACCAGTTGCCTGAGCCAGTGCTGCAGCGTCCGTCGCGACACCGAGGCATCGAGTTGCCGCATGACATCCCGGATGGCGATGCCGTCCGGATGGCCACGGATGAGGACCTCCACCGCGGTCAGTCTGTCTTCGGGCATGATTGCTGCCGGAGAGGCGCCTCGCCTGCTTGCGCGTTTTGCGCAATTGTTGCGCATTTCCTTGAATTGCGCAATCTGGCTTCACGTTTATCGCATTTCCCAGTTGGTTCAGAGCCAACCCAGCCGCTCCAGAAAGCGCAGCATCTGCTGCAATGTCCTGTCGAAATGCGGCTCACGGTTGAAGAAGCCGTGCGGCGCGCCTCCGTACAGCACGATCTCGCAATCGCCGCCCAGCGACGCAATCCGGTCGCAATACGCGACCGCCGTATCGGCCGGGACGACCGTGTCGCCGCTCCCGTGCAGGACCAGGGTCGGCGGATGGCCGGCTGCGAGGTGGTGGTAGGGCGACAGGGTCTCCAGGGGCCGCGCGAAGCGTTGGGCCAGTGCCTCGTTCGGCTGAAACACGCCCTCGACGGGGGCCATCACCACCGCCGGATTGAAGAGGATCAGCGCATCGGGCCGATCAGGCGCGCCCTCTCCCGCCTGCGGGTGCTCCAGCGACGCCGTTGCTGCCGCGAGGTGGCCACCGGCGGAGCCACCCGCGACGGCGATTCGCGTTGCATCGACACCCAGTTCGGCCGCATGGGACCTGACCCAGCGCAGCGCATCGTGCGCATCCGCCACCGCATGCCAGGGGTCGGTACCGTGGCGCGTCGAGACCCGATAGTCCGCCACGATTCCAACCATGCCCCGCTCACGCAACGCGTTTGCCTGGCGCTCGAACTGGGCGGGCGAACCGGACCTCCAGCCGCCGCCGAAGAAGAACAGGGCCGCCGGACGCCTGTCCGATGCCTTGTGGCCGTCCGGCTCGAATACCCAAAGTCCGAGGACCGCATCGCCCACAGTCTTGTACGTGTGCTCGCTGGCGTCCGGAAGCATCGGCGGGTAGGGAAAGGCTGCGTTCTGTCCCGACGCAACGATGCCGATCCCCAGCAACGAAGAGGCTACGAGCAGCCTGTGCAACCCGTTCATGTGTCGCGACTCGGCCCGCGCAACGTCGTGCCACCGTCCACCACGAGTATCTGCCCCGTGATGTAGCGAGCATGGTCGGAGGCCAGGAAGCGCACCGCGTGGCCGATGTCCCAGCCCGTCCCCTCGATGCCGAGGACCGAGGCACGCGCGCGCCGTTCACGCACTTCCGGCGCCATCCCGGTGCCATAGACCATCGGCGTGTACACCGGGCCGGGCGCCACGCAGTTGACCCGAATGCCTTCCGGGCCATGATCGACCGCCATCGCCCGGGTCAGCCCGATCACCGCGCTCTTCGACACGCTGTAGGTGGTGAGTCCGCGCGGCCGGAGCGCAGAAATCGAGGACACGTTGACGATGGCGCCGCCACCGGTCTCACGCAACGCCGGTATCGCCGCCCGGCTCGCCAGGAACATGCTGTCCACATTCACTTCCATGACGCGCCGCCAGCGTTCCGGGTCTTCCTCGACGACGTTGCCGCGGCTGCCGATGCCGACGTTGTTGTCGAGGATGTCGAGCCGTCTCCAGCGGCCCACCGCGGCCGCCACCATGGCCTCGCAGTCCGCGCTGCGGGTGACGTCCGCGGCACAGGCGTGGGCCACGCCGCCGGCTTCCTCGATCATCGCGACGGTGCGTTCCGCCAACGCGACATCGCGGTCGACACAGAGTACGCGGGCGCCGCTCGCCGCCAGCAGAATCGCCGCCGCCCGACCGTTGCCGATGCCGTCGTCGCGCGCCCCCGCGCCCGTGACGATGGCCACCTTGCCGTCGAGTCCGTCGCCGGCCGGGATTTCGAGCGCCATGTGCGAGACCTCGGCAACCTTGACGGGTGCTACCGTACAAGCGCGCCACGAAGCGGCGCAACCGCCTCCGTGATCCGCGCGAACCCCGCTTGCCGTAACATGCGCCGCCATGTGCGGCGAGCGGGCGCGCGATGGACCTCCTTCACGACATCTGGCAGATCTGGCTCGTCGCCGACGAGTGGATCGGGCTGGTCCTCGGCACCCTGGCGGTCTGGCTGCTGGTGCGGCAGGACTGGCGGACGTGGCCGATCGGAGTGGCCTACGTCTTCGTGTCGATCACGGTCCTCCTCGAGGCGCGCCTCTACGCGAACTTCGTGCTGCACCTCGTCGGTTTCCTGCCGATGAACCTGTACGGCTGGTACTACTGGCGGATCGGCGGCGCGGACGACGGCGACGTCCCGGTCACGCGCGCAAGCGTCCGGCTGCTCCTCGGCCTCGCCGTCCTGTGCGCCGCCGGCACGGCGGGGCTCGGCGCGTGGTTCGCCGGCAACACCGACGCCGCCCTGCCTTTCTGGGACAGCGGCATTCTGGTGATGAGCCTCGCCGCCTTCTGGCTCAGCGCGCGCAAGCACCTCGAGAACTGGATCGTCTGGTTCGTCGTGGACGTGATCTCGGTGGCCGTCTACTTCGGCCAGGGGTTGTCCCTGTACGCCTTGCTCTATCTGGTCTATCTCGGTATGGCCGTGTGGGGGTACCGCACCTGGCGGCAGTCGATGCTCTCTGACGTTGGGCGTTCGGTCTAGCAGGCGTCCGGATGAGCCGCCAGCCGCTGATAACATGCGGAGCCATCGACCCCCACGAGGAAACCGCATGCCTCGCCCGCTTCGCGCCCTGACCGAGCCCACGCCGTGAACGTCGCCGTACCCGCCGAGCCGCGCGACGTGCTCGGCCACCCGCGCGGGCTGGTCATCCTGTTCTTCGCCGAGATGTGGGAGCGCTTCAGCTTCTACGGCATGCGGGCGCTGCTCATCTTCTACCTGACGCAGCACTTCCTGTTCGACGATGCCATGTCGGCCGGGATCTACGCGAGCTACGGGGCGATGGTCTATCTGATGCCGGTGATCGGCGGCATGGTCGCGGACCGCTACCTCGGCTTCCGCAAGGCCGTCATCGTCGGCGCCGTACTCCTGTGCTTCGGGCATCTCGGCATGGCTTTCGAGGGGGACCCGGCTCGCACGGTCGATGGCGTCGTCGTACGCGACGGCACCTCCCTGCAGGTGCTCTACCTGTCTCTCGCCTTCATCGTCATTGGCGTCGGCTTCCTCAAGTCGAGCATCTCGAACATGGTCGGCGAGCTCTACGCCCCCGGCGACAGCCGCCGCGACGGCGGGTTCACGCTTTTCTACATGGGCATCAACCTCGGGGCGTTCGTCGCCGGGCTCGTCTGCGGCTACCTCGGCCAGACCTATGGCTGGCGCTACGGATTCGGCCTTGCGGGAATCGGGATGTTGGCCGGCCTGTTCACCTTCGTCCGTGGCCGGCTGCTGCTGATGGGGGCTGGAGAACCCCCCGAGGGCGCCGACCTTGCCCGCCCCATTCTCGCGGGGATCACGCGCGAGCAACTGATCTGGGGCGGCGCGCTCGTCGCGGTCCTGGTCGCCTGGCAGATCCTTCAGTACCACGACGTCGTGGGCGGTCTGCTCGTCGTCGGCGCCGGGGCGGTAGTGATCGGTTTGATCTGGTTCTCGTTGGCCCGCTGCGCGCCCGTGGACCGCGACCGCACGCTGGTGCTGCTCGGGCTCACCGCCGTCTCCGTCGTGTTCTGGGCGCTGTTCGAGCAGGCCGGCAGTTCGATGAGCCTCTTCGCCGATCGCAACCTGGACCGCGACATCGGAGTAGCGACCGTACAGGCATCGCAGTTCCAGTCGCTGAACCCGCTGTTCATCATCTTCCTGGCGCCGCTGTTCGCGGGGCTCTGGCCCATGCTCGCACGGCGCGGATGGGAACCGGGCACGCCGGCGAAGTTCGGCCTCGCGATCGTGCAGGTGGGACTCGGCTTCGCGGTGCTGGTCTACGGCTGCAGCGTCGCGGGGGAGGATCGCCTCGTGGCAGCCGGATGGCTCGCCTTGGCGTATCTGCTGCACACCACCGGAGAGCTCTGTCTCTCCCCCGTCGGACTGTCCGTGGTCACGAAGCTCTCGGTCGCCCGGATCGCGGGCATGATGATGGGCGTATGGTTCCTCGCCGCGGCCGGCGCCAGCTACGTTGGCGGCCTGATCGCGGCAGGCGCGAGCGTCGACACGAGCAACGGGCTCGACCGTGCGGAATCGCTCGCCATCTATGCGGACACGTTCGAGTACCTGGCCGTGGTCGCCCTGGCCGTCGGCGCGGTGGTACTCGTCGTGGCGCCGTGGGTACGGCGCCGCATGCACGAGGGCGAGACGCCCGTCAGCGTCGAGTGACGGCGCGATGACCCATGCCACAGCCGGAGCCGACGGCTCCGGCCGTCGGGGCCGTGTCAGTCCATCATGCCCGAGAGGCGCTCCGCGGCGTCCGCGAAATCCTCCATGAAGTCGTAGACCACCTGGCGGGCCGACACGGTGGTGTTCATCAGGCCGACGCCCTGGCCCACGAAATAGGTGGCCAGTTGTTTCGCCCCCTCGTGTCCGCCATCCGCAAGCTTGCTCACGCGCCCGAGCGCCGGCTCGCTGATCAGTTGCTGCAAGGGCATGGGCAGCGGATCCGGACTGTCCGGGTCGTGCCAGGCGTCCGTCCAGGCGGAGCGCAACTGACGCGTGTACTTGCCCGTGCGGCTACGGGATCGCACGGTGTGGCGCGAGCTGGCCGTCAGCATCTTTTCCTTCACCGCGGGGGCAGTCTCCGCCTCCGGCGTCGTCAGCCACACCGATCCGCACCACACGCCCGCGGCGCCCATGGCCATCGCCGCCGCCATCTGGCGTCCCGTCACGATGCCGCCGGCCGCCAGGATCGGAATGTCCCCATACGGTTCGAGCGCCTCGAGCACTTCGGGAATGAGCACCAGCGTGGACACTTCGCCGCAGTGACCGCCGGCTTCGGTTCCGGAGACGACGAGGATGTCCGTGCCGGCCTCCGCGTGCTTGACGGCATGTTCCTTGGCGCCGGTCAGCGCGCCCACCGGGACGCCCTCCGAACGGCAGCGGTCCAGCATGAACTGCGGTGGCACGCCGAGGGCGTTCACGACGAACTTGACCGGATGCTGGAAGGCGGCATCGAGCACCACGGACGCCCCTTTCGGGCGCAGGTGATCGCCGAAGTTGTCGCCGAGGTCGCGATCCCAGAGGCCCTTCGTATCGATACCGTGCTGCGCCAGGATGGACTCCACATGGACCTTGTGCGCCGGCGGAATGCGCGCCTCGATCTCCTGGGCCGTCAGCGCCTCTTCCTTGCTGTCGAGGCTGGTCGGAACGAGCAGGTCGACGCCATAGGGCTTGCCGTTGACGTGTTCGTCGAGCCAGGTCAGCTCGATGTCGAGGGACTCCGGCGTGTGGCCCACGGCGCCGAGCACACCGAATCCGCCGGCATTGCTCACGGCGGCGATCACGTCGCGGCAGTGACTGAATGCGAACAGCGGGAAGTCGATGCCGAGCATGTCGCAGACTGGGGTTTTCATGGACGGTCCTCCGGGGGGTGACCTGACAAACGAGCGAAGGGCGCGAGATTACCAAAAAAGCGCCACAGGAGGCTTTGGTTTCCGGCGAGACCGCGGTCTCGAACGCTCGGCGCGACGCGAATCGGCAGTGCTTGCCAACGCTCGCGCCCGAGCCACGGGCACCGCCCGCGCACTCGCCATACCGGTGCGAGCGAACCTCACTCAGGGTGCGAGGTGCTTCTCGGCCGCCCTCGCGAAGAAGCTCGCACCGTACGGCAAGGCAGCGTCGTTGAAGTCGTAGCCCGGGTTGTGCACAGGATGCTTGTGCGTGTCGTCCGCGTTGCCGAGGAGCAGGTAGCATCCGGGCACTTCTTCGAGCATGAACGAGAAGTCTTCCGAGCCCATGCCGGCCGACAGGTCGCGGCGGACGAGGCGCTCGCCCACGAGCTCGTCACAGACGCCGCCGGCAAACTCCGCCGCCTCGTGGTCGTTCGATACCGGGTGAAAGACGGTCCGAAAGTCCACCGCCGCGGTGGCGCCGAAGGCTGCCGCAACCGAGTGGGCCAGTTCGGTCACACGCGTTTCGACCGTCTTCATCACCTCCTTGGAGAACGACCGCACGGTGCCGGCAAGCCGCGCGCCGGCCGGTATCACGTTGTATGCGTCCCCCGCTTGCATCCGCGTCACCGACACCACTGCGGCCTCCGTCGCACGTACGTTGCGCGACACCACGCTTTGCAGGGCCGTCACGAGGTGCGCTGCGACGACGACCGGATCGATGCTCTGGTCCGGATAGGCTCCGTGCGCCCCGCGTCCCTCGATGTCGATGTCGAAGAAGGCGCCGGCGGCGGTCACCACTCCGCTCTTCACCGCGAAGTTGCCGACCGCAAGCCCGGGGGCGTTATGCATCGCGAAGATCCGGTCGCAGGGAAAGTCCCGGAAGAGACCGTCCGCGATCATGGCCCGGGCGCCCCCGATGCCCTCCTCCGCCGGCTGGAAGATGAAGTTCACCTGGCCACGGAAGTTGCGCGTCCGCGCGAGGTACTCCGCGGCCCCCAGCAGCATGGTCGTGTGCCCGTCGTGCCCGCACGCGTGCATGCGGCCATCGTGGGTCGAACGATGGTCGAAGTCGTTCTCCTCGAGGATCGGCAACGCGTCCATGTCGGCACGCAGTCCGATGGAGGCCGTCTCGTTGCCGACCCGGAGCACACCGACGACCCCCGTGCCGCCGATGCCCCGGTGCACCTGAATGCCGCAGCTCTCGAGCTTCCCGGCCACGATTTCCGCGGTCCGGTGTTCCTCGAAACCGAGTTCCGGATGCGCGTGCAGATCCTGCCGCCAGCGTGCCAGATCTTTCTTGCGGGCAGAGATGTCCTCGATGAGGGGCATGCCAGGGCTTCCGGGGGCGTGCGTGGACGCGAGGCCGTCGATACTCGCACCCTGCCCGGACCGGCTTCAAGGCCGCGAAGGCAAAACCGGAGTCCGCCGCGGTTTGATCCCCCGAACGACAGCGGGGTATAACGGTTCGCGGAGGGCGCCCCGCTCTCCGGCATCCCGCCGAGGGGACCGGCGGCAGACGGGGGAACGCCACCATCCAGTCCAACGTTCCGATCGACCCGGGCGATCGCCGTCAGCCGATGGTTCGAGGACGGTACGCCCGGGCCACGGGCGCCTGATCCGTGGCCGAACTCCCCCAGCCCCCAGCCGCGCCGACGTCCGCGGAACGCCCGGCGAAGCTGTCCCTCTCCATGAAGCTGGCCTACGGCCTGCCGAACTTCGCCGGCATGGCCATGGGCGTGCCGATCGGCATCCACATGACCAAGTTCTACTCCGACACCATCGGCGTCGCCATCGGTTTCATCGCACTGGCCCAGGTGCTGGCACGCGCGCTCGACGCCATCACCGACCCGCTCATGGGCTGGATGTCGGACCGCACCCGGACACGCTGGGGCCGGCGCCGCCCGTACATCCTGATCGGCGCGCCGCTGACGGCCATCTCCATGGTGGCCCTGTTCGCGCCGCCCGACGGCATCACGCCGCTCATGGGCGCTGCCTGGTTCACCACCGCCTTCACGGCGTATTTCTTCTTCCACACCGTCTACTACATCCCGCACTACGGACTCGGGCCGGAACTCACGTCCGACTATCACGAGCGCTCGAGCCTGTTCGCGTGGCGCGACGGCATCTCGCTGGTCGGGCAGGCGTTCGCTTCGGCAAGTCCCGCGATCGTGATCGTCTGGATCAAGGCGCAGGGCATGGAGCAGGCGGAGGCCGAGCGCACCGTGTTCCTCTGGTTCGCCGTGGGCATGTCCGTGCTGCTGGTGATTTCCTACTACTGGATGTGCTGGCGCATTCCGGAGAACCCCGAGTTCTCGGCGCGCAAGCCCAACCCGCTGATCCCCGGGGTGCGGCGCGTATTGCGCAACCATCCGTTCCGCATCCTGCTCGCCTGCTACATGGTGACGACCATCACTTCCGGCGGCATCGGCGTATTGATGCCTTTCTACCTGCGGTACGCCCTCGGCATCGAAGCCTGGGTCGAATGGATGGGCGTGGCCCTGTTGCTGGGCTACGGCACGGGGGTGGTCACGCTGCCGGTATTCGTGCGCCTGGCCCGGCGTTTCGGCAAGAAGCAGGTGTGGATACTCAGCTTCGTGCTGTCGTTCATCTGCCAGGCGCTGCTGACGGCGCTGCCGAGCTTCATCTACGGGGACAGCGCCGCCCCCTGGGTCATGTTCTTCTTCATGATCGGCGGCATGGCCTTCTCGACGGGGCAGTTCCTCGGTCCGTCCATGCAGGCGGACGTCATCGACTACGACGAGCTCTACACGGGGAAACGCCGCGAAGCGCAGTTCGGGGCCTTGTGGTCGATCGTGACCAAGTTCGCGATCATCCCAAGCTCGGCGGTGCCTCTGGCCGTGCTCGCCACCCTCGGCTTCGAACCCAACGTGGATCAGCCCGAGGCAGTGCGCTGGGCCATCCGGCTGCTGTACGCCGGCGTGCCCGGAACCATGATGCTGGCCGCGATCTTCATCGCGGTCCGCTATCCGATAGACGAGCGCGTGCACCGTGCCACGCTGGAGGGAGTCGCCGCGCACGGCCGGGGCGAAGCGGCGACCGACCCGATCACGGGACAACGGGTCGACCCGCCGGACAACCGGGGCCTCGACGAGGACACCGGCTGGTTTCTCGACCATTTCTCCGTCGGCGAACTGAAACGCGCTCTGGGCGCCGGCCCGCGCCGGGCGGCACGGCTGCGGCGGGACACGCGCGTCGCCCTGGCCGGCTCGATCCTGGTGCTGCTGGCCGCCGGCGCCGGTACGGCGATGCTGTTCGACCTCGCCGGGGAGCCCGGCATCGGCGTGCTGAGCCTGGTGCTGCTCGGTGGCGTTTCGTTGACAGGCATCGGCTTTCACGCCGTGCGGGCGCGCGCTGCGGCGCGTCACACGACCGGGGAAATCGCGCCGGACCTCATCCGGCGACACATCGCGATTACCGAGCGGCTCGCGTACGCCGGATCGACGCGGGATCAACGCTCCTGAGACACCCCGTCGCGTCGCTTGTCCGTCCCCGTCATCAGGAGGAAGGGCACCACGGCCACCATCTGCGCCAGCGGCGCCCCGATGAAGGCCATCGGCAGCGCATCGCCCCCGCGCGTCCAGACTCCGTGCGCCACGGACACGAGCCCGCCGATCAGGGCCAGCGGTGCGACGACCACGTACGGCAGGGCCAGCGCGTCGCCGCGCTCGGCGACCCGAGCCGTCATGTGGAAGAGCCAGGCCGGCAGCGCTATCCAGAGGGCGAAGACCCCGATCGCCCAGCTGGTGAAGGGCCAGCTCTCGACGGCGAGCAGCACCAGACTCCCCAGCCCGGTGCACCCGGCGAGGGCCGTGACCGCCCCTGAACCGATGCGCCGCTTCGTCACGACGCCGGGTTCGACTATCGGGTGACCGCCCTTTTGTGCCATGGCACGGGGCCGCGGGCATCCTGGAACCCCCAGATGTCGTCGTAGCCCACGAGTTCACGGAAACGGTCGCCGTTGCGCGCCAGCATCGCGTCGCTGATACGCCCCTGGAAACTCTCCTGCGTGCGGTAGTGCGGCCCACAGTAGTAAGCGTTCACCGACAGCCGGAGTCCCGGCGTCTTGCGCGGGAAAGCGCCGTGCCAGACGTTGCCGTGGAAGACGAGGACCGAGCCGGCCGGCGCTTCCACCGGCACCGCGTCCTCGACGCCCTCGCCAGGCTTCGGATGGCGACACAGCTTGTGCGAGCCGGGCACGATGCAGAACGCGCCGTTGTCGAGGTCGTAGTCCGTCAGGATCCAGTTCGTGTTGAAGACGTGCGGAATGGCCGGCAACGGACCGGCCCGGTAGAGGCCCGAGTCGTCGTGCAGACCGAGGCCCGGACCGTAGCCGACGTCGTCGGCCCACTTGATGAAGCTGGTCATCGAGGACACCTGGCATTGCTCGCCCAGGTAGTACTCGACCAGCGGCAGGGTCATCGGGTGCTGGATCATCTCCTCGAAGACCGGATCCTCTTCCAGGAACGCGAACAGCAGGTACTGGCAACCGGTGCTGCCGGCCCCCTCGAGCTTGGCGTGCCGGCCGGTCTCGACGTCGTGCCGGACGCCCGTGCGTTGCTCGGCGATGCGCAGGATAGCCTGCCGCGCCCGTTCCACCATGCGCGGCTCGCCGATCTGCTCCGGCGTGAGCACCGTGAGTCCGTACGCCTCGAGTTCCTCCAGGTTCTTCTCGAGCCCACGCTCCCTGATCGTCTTGTAGGCCGGCGATATGGTCGACGACTTCGTCGCCGCCTCGGCCCAGCTTGCTGCCTTCATCCGATGCCTCCCTTACGCGAGCACCGGAGTATAGTCCAGTACGCCCAGATCATCGCCGCGCAAAGGTCCGCGCCAGGCGCCACTCGCGGCGAGTCCGTGCCGACCGTAGAATGCGGTCGGCACGGGGAGGAAGCCATGATGTCGGACACTACAGAACGCGTCGACGCGGTGATCGTCGGCGCGGGATTCGCGGGACTGTACATGACACACCGGCTGCACGGCGCGGGGTTCACGGTACAGGGCTTCGAGGCGGGCAGCGGCGTCGGCGGCACCTGGTACTGGAACCGCTACCCCGGCGCGCGGTGCGATGTCGAGAGCATGGAGTACTCCTACCAGTTCTCCGAGACACTCCAGCAGGAGTGGGAGTGGACCGAGCGCTATTCCGGCCAGCCCGAGATCCTGCGCTACGCCAACCACGTCGCCGACCGTTTCGACCTGCGTCGGCACTTCGCGTTCGACACCCGGGTGACGGAAGCCGTCTTCGATGAAACCGGGGACCGCTGGATCGTCAGGACCGACACCGGCAGGACCGTCGCCGCCCGTTTCTGCGTCATGGCGACGGGCTGTCTGTCGTCCACCAACCTGCCCGACTTCAAGGGCATCGACACCTTCCAGGGCCCGCTCTACCACACCGGGCGCTGGCCACACGAGGACGTGGACTTCACGGGCAAGCGCGTCGGCATCATCGGCACCGGCTCCTCCGCCATCCAGTCGATCCCGGTCATTGCGCGCCAGGCCGAGCACCTCACCGTCTTCCAGCGCACGCCCAACTACTCGATTCCCGCGCGCAACGGTCCCCTGGAGGAGGACGTGCAACGCGCCATCAAGGCCGAGTACGCGGACTTCCGGGCGCGCAACCGCATGATGCCGGGGGGCTTCGGCGCCAACATCTCTGCGCGCGACGTCGAGGCGATCACGGACGACGAGGACACCCGCCGTCGCGAATACGAGGAGCGCTGGGGCATCGGCGGCTTCGCCTTTCTCTCCGGCTACAACGACCTCCTCATCAGCCGGGACTCCAACGAAACGGCCGCTGCGTTCGTCCGCGAGAAGATCGAGAAGATCGTCCGCGATCCCGACATCGCCGCGCTGCTCTCACCGGACAACGTCATCGGCTGCAAGCGCCCCTGCCTGGACACGGGCTACTACGAGACCTTCAACCGCGACAACATGACGCTGGTCGACATCAACAACGCGCCCATTGAAGAGATCACGCCACACGGGCTCGTCTCCGGCGGCGCGCAATACGACCTGGATTGCCTCGTGTTCGCCACCGGTTTCGATGCCATGACCGGTTCCCTGCAGCGCATCGACATCCGGGGCCGCGGGGGACTCGCTCTCAAGGAGAAGTGGTCGGCCGGTCCACGCACCTATCTCGGTCTGGGGTCCGCCGGGTTTCCGAACCTGTTCACCATCTCGGGCCCGGGCAGCCCGTCGGTGCTGACCAACATGATGGTCTCCATCGAACAACACGTGACCTGGATCGCGGACTGCGTCGGGCACCTGCGCGACCACGGCCTCGCCACCATCGAGGCGACCCAGGCGGCGGAAGACGACTGGGTGGGCCACGTCAACGACGTCGCTGGCGCAACCCTCTACCCCACGTGCAACTCCTGGTACCTCGGCGCCAACGTGCCGGGCAAGTCCCGGGTCTTCATGCCGTACATCGGCTTCCCGCCGTACGTGGAGAAGTGCGACGCGGTGGCGGCAAACGGCTACGAGGGCTTTGCCCTGCGCACGTGACCGCGCCGCGAACTGTTGGCCGACGGCGCCTTCCCGATACGGCCACCTTCAGGCCCGGGCCGCGCCCTCCACCCGCTTGACGTCCTCGTGGCGCACGTCGCGCACACCGAACAGCACCAGGATTCCGACGACCGCGAGGATGGCCGAGATCGGCCATATGACGGAGTAGTCGTTGTCGAACACGTAGTTGATGGTCGCACCGACCAGGATGAGCCCCAGCGTGCGCCCGATCCCGTAGAAGATGTTCATCGTGGTCGACTGCTGCCCGATCATCCCCTGCAGGAAGTAGTCCGTGCAGAGCGTCTTGTGGGCCATCGCGATCGCCACATCGGCGAGCCCGAAGCAGATCGCCGCCACCAGCAGCATCTCCGGAGTATGCGCCACGTAGCCGATCGCGGAACACACCAGCATTACCACGAACCCCAGGACCATCGCCTGCTGGCGGTTGAGCCGTTTCATGACGAGCGCCACCGGCATGGCGAAGATCAGTGCGATGAACGGCATGTAGCCCCAGGACTGGCCGAACTGGGCCTCTTCGAACAGCAGCATCTTGGTGGCGTAGAGCGCCACGAACCCCGCGATCGCCGTGCGCTGCAGCGACCGCAGCAAGTTGACGAACCCCAGCCTGAGGAGCATCGGGTGGTCGACGAAGTCCCGCACGTACTGTTTCGGAGTCAACCGCGCGCGCGGCTGCACCGGGTCGAGCCGCCTCTCCTTCAGAATGAACGCCATGAGCATGACGAACACGAGCATCACGCCGGCCGCCATGAAGTAGAGCGGGAGCCCGTAGAACTGCTCCCCGTAGTCGCCCTTGAAATGCGTCACCAGCGGCATCCCGATGAACAGCACCGCGATCCACCCGAGCTGGGCGCCGACCAGGTTCACCCCCGCCACGAAGTTGCGCTGCCCGGGTGGCACCATCTCGGCGAGCAGCGGGTGATACGCCCCGAAGATCACGTCCACGAAGAACTGCATCACGACAACCAGCACCACGACGAGCCAGAGCGTCGTCGCGAAGGGCATGGCGATCTCGGTCGCGGCCACAATGGGCGCCGCGATGATGAAGTAGAAGGCCCGGCGACCGACACGCGTCCAGGTCCGGTCCGCGAGGACCCCCACGATCGGCTGTGCGACGAAACCGAAGATCGGGTTGATGGCGAGGATCACCCCGATGAAGAACGCGTTCTCGGTGAACAGGTACAGGGTCAGCGGCAACAGGTTCACGCTGAGGGCCTCGGCGAAGTGCACGCCGAACAGGACGCAGCTCATGACGAACACGGTCCGCGGCTTGGCGCGCTCGCTCATGGGAGGCGGATTCAGTTCGATCCGCTCCCGGGTGCCGGTGTCGGGAATGGGCAAGTCGCCTTGGCTGGGGAATCCTCCCGGATAGCGTACCGCGCACGAGGACCATCGGTCCATGGGAGTGCGCGACATGCATTGCAGACGCTCTCGGGAAGGTCCACAATCGCGTGGCAATGCTTGATAGGAGGGAGGCACAAATGCCACTACCGCAAGACATCACTCCGTTCGATGAGAATCTTTCCGACACCATAGTCGCAGCCTCGGACGACGACTGGCTCGAGACCGAGCCGGGCATGGCCTGGGTGAGACTGCTGTGGACGCAGGGCGCGACGGGCCGTCACGCCGGCATCTACCGCTGGAAGAAGGGCTACTCCGCACCGTCCCACAAGCACATCGGGGCGGTGTATGTGTACGTCATCAGCGGCACGCTGCAGGTGCGCGACGCCATCCTCGGGGCCGGCGACTTCCTGTACGAGCCCAACGGCATGATTCACCACAAGACCGAAGCGCTCGAGGACGTCGACTACCTCATGCTCGGCGACGGACCCGTGATCTTCTTCGACGAGAACAACTTCACCGGCTACTTCGGCTGGGAAGAGCTGCGACGTATGCACGCCGGCGCCGCCGTTCCCGAGGCAGCGCAGCACGCCGCGGGATAGTCGCGGGCACGTACCGCAGACCCTGCCACGGGCGTGACGCGATAGCCCGACGGCAGTGAGGGCAAATCCCGGAGCCCGACCAGGGCTCCGGGCCGAGGTTCGGCGCCCGTTCGGGCGCCGATGGGGGCTATGTCGCGCGCGGGGTCGCGCGCGCGGTGGCCTCCTGCTTCCGCGTTCAAAAAAACTTCCTGATCCCCACGATCCGGCTCATCCCGGATATTGCTTTCCCATACATATCAATATGGGTAGTATGGGTCCGTGAAGACCACCATCGACATTCAGGACGAACTGCTCACGCGCGCCAAGCGGTACGCCCGCAAGACCGGTCGTCCGCTACGCGCGATCGTCGAAGACGGACTGCGCGCGGTGCTCTCCTCCCCGCCGCCTGTGGGCGGCTACCGGCTGCCGGACCTGAGGGTGGGAGATCCCGACGCCGACGACCCGCTCGAGCGATATTCCTGGCCGGAGTTGCGGGAATTGATCTACGGCGATCCCGGCACCCGGTGATCGCCGTCGATACCAACATCCTGGTGTACGCACACCGGCGCGAATCACGCGTTGGCGACGACGCCCATACCACACTGGCACAACTTGCCCAGGGCGCAGCGTCGTGGGCGATCCCCTGGCCCTGCTGCTACGAATTCCTGAGCGTCGTGACAAACCGCCGCATCTGGAAGGACTCGGCAACCGCTCCCGATCGAGCTTGGCGGCAACTGCAGGCCTGGACGCGCTCCCCATCCAGCCACCTGATCGGCGAAACCGACGGCTTCGAGGAGACCCTTGGACGGTTCGTCCAACGCCCACACGTCGTTGGCGGGGTGGTCCACGACGCTCGCATCGCGGCAATCTGCGTCGCCCATGGCGTGGCGGAGCTTCTCACGAGGGATCGCGACTTCTCCCTGTTCCCGGAACTCACGACGCGCGACCCTTTCAGCACCGCGCACTGAGCGCGGGTGGGCCCCAACCCTCAAGAGCTCGGCAACCGGTGCTCCAGCACCATTTCCTCGGTCAGCGCCGTTCCGAAACCGGGCTCCTTCGGCGCCAGGCACTCGCCGTTCTCGATCGTCGGCGTCATGGCGGCGAGCAGCGGCGAGCCGGCTGCGAAGCTCTCGGCCATCGTGCAGCTCGCGGCCGTCAGCGCGATAGGGAGACCCCATGAACTGCCGCCCCGGTGCGGCACCAGTTCGAGCCCGGCGTCCTCCACGACCTTCGCGATGCGCCGCGCCGCCGTGAGGCCGCCGCACCAGGTGATGTCCGGCTGCAGCACTTCCGCAGACCCCAGGCGGACCAGCACCTCGAAGCCATGCTCCGTGTACTCGTGCTCGCCGCACGCCACCTTCGTCCACCCCGGCCCACCTCCGCCGATCCGGCGCACCAGTTCCGCATAGCCGAAGACATCGTCCGGCGAGAGCAGCTCCTCCATCCAGTAGAGCCCGGCCGGCCGCAGCCGCTCCGCGATGCCGACCGCCCAGTCCACAGTCCCCCGGCGCGACACGCTGTCCGTCATCAGGTTGCCTTCGGGTCCCATCGCTTCGCGGGTGGCAAGAACACGTCCGATGGCGGCCTCGGTGTCGGCGGCGGACGTCTCGGGCGCGATGGGCAAACCTACCTTGAAGTGGCGGACGCCGGCGCGCCTGCCCAGGGCCACGTCGCCGCCAGTCTGATACACCGCGATCCGCGCGCCCGGTTCTCCCCCGAGCAACGCATGCACCGACTTGCCCGCGTACTTGCCGGCAATGTCCCACAGCGCGTTGTCAACAGCGGAGAGCGCCATCGGGAACAGGCCGCGCCGGCCGTAGAAGAGCGCGGAGGTGTACATCTGGTCCCAGAGCCGTTCGACCGCCCGCGGGTCCGCTCCCACCACGAGGTGCCGCAGATGCCCATGAATGATCTCGACCGCAGCGGTTCCTCCGGCGCCCATGCCGAAGCCGACGATGCCCTGGTTCGTCTTCACCACCGCGATGATCGCGGAAGGCAACTGTTCGAACGGTCCCCCGTAGTACCAGCGTCGTGGATCCTCGTCCGAGGAGAACGTCGGCGCGTCGAAGAGCCCTTCCGAGCGCTCGTTGATGTAGACCGGATAGGCGTCCACGGCCGTGACCACGATACGGCCGGAACCGTCTCCCTGCAGGTCCGTGCCCGAGGCGTCCGGCGATCCGGCGCCGTCCCCCGAAGTGGCACGGCCCGAAGCCGCCGCGAGCGTCGCCCACGACGCCGCGCCGACCAGAAACTCCCTGCGGCTGGCCGCGACGTGGCTGCGGTTGCTCAATTGCGTCATTCGAAAGTCCCCTTCGTCGGTTGCGCCGGTCGTGTTCTACGGTTCCCGCCAGATCGGTGACGACCAGCCCCGGTTGCGGACGGTCAGCGCCACGTCGTCCGGCGGCGGCACGCCGGCGCCGTTCGCGAACCACGTCGTCCAGCGGCAACTCGGATTCTCCATCACCCGAACATAGTAGAAGGCGTGTTGATCCGCCTGGAACGCCGGGTCCGCGAACGTCGCCTCGAGTTCGGCCGCACCGGCGCCGTCGCGCCGCTCGCAGCTGGCCGTGTCCACCGACGCCGACGTCGGCGCGCAGCGCCCGTCCTCACCGGGTACGCGTCCGCCCGAGCACACCACGTCCCACACCCGGTGACGGTGCTCGCCGGCCTGCACCCATCCCTTGACCGCCTGGATCCGGTCCAGCGTGGCGGCGGCGGGATCCTGCGCCGCCCACACCCAGAATGTCGGTGGATCCCCACCCTCGAGGTCGCCACCCATCGGCACGCCGCGCGCGTAGGCGATCTCCAGCGCGTCGCGCCGCGCCCCGAGGTCCGCCGGCAGGTCGCCGCCGAAGAACCGGATGCGCAGCCGCGAACCGCTGGTGGCGAACGCTTCGCGCCGCCGCAACGCATCGAAGATGTCCTCCCGCGTGTTGGCCTCCGCCCACACCCCGGCCAGCCCGCCTTCGCTGAAGCGCCGCCACGGGGCCAGCGGATGCGCACCGTCGAGCACCTCCCGCGCGGACTCCGGGGACTCCATGGCGTGGACGAATCGGGAGTGCCGGCGCGGGTCCGTGTTGCCCGGATCGGACTGGTGCGTGTCCGTCGAGCCGATCATGCCGAGCTTGAAGGGATTCGCCCGCCCCTGGCTGGCCAGGTCGATCCCGTCGAGGAGGGCATCGCGCAGGAACGAGGTCTCGTGCGCGCAGCCCGTCTGCCCTTCGACCGTGCAAGGGGGAAAGAAGATGCCGAGGTTGCACTCCTCGTCGGCGGCCCCCACACCGAGCTGGCATTCCGAACTGCCCTTGCGCTGGGTCACCTCCACCACGCGGTCGATGCGGACACGCCGCTCGATGTCCGCCTGCGTGTACTCGGAACCGTCCCTGTCGGTGCGGGCGAACATCAGGCCCCACGAGAAATTCGTGTTGTGCGGGATCGTGAGCACCTCGCACGGGGGCTCGCAGGCGGCGTCGAGCTGCCGGAAGAAGTCCGCCTGGTTCACGACGTCGACCGACGAGATCGCGTCCTGCGTGACGTGCGCATTGCGGAACAGCACGTTCCGATGGAGCATGCCTCCACCCGGCAGAAGGCCCGTGAACTCGTAGCCGATCAACGCCGTGAACTCCCCCGGCCGGTCGAACTCGTCCGCCACCGCCTGCGTGCGCCGCCACATCGCGCGCGCGGCCGCTGTGCATGCGTCGAGGTCCGCGCACAGTTGCGGATTGCGCGGCCGCGGCCACTGGACGGCCTGCGACATGGCGCGGGCGAAGAACTCCTCGATGTCCACCTGCGGGTTCCGCGTGTTCTCGCAGGCAGGTGACCCGTACATCGGGTGTTCGGGGTCCGTGCACATCCCGATCCGGTCGAAACCCTCGGCGTGGTCGGTGATCGCGGCGAAGTCGAGGGGCGCCGCCAGTTGCGCGACGATGCCGACGGGCAGACGCACGGCCTCGCCGTGGGCGAAGCGCCAGGCATCCCTCGGCCCCACCCGGCTGCCGTAGAAGTAGGCGTCCGTCGACCAGCTCGTGTGCACATGCAGGTCGCCGAAGAGCGCTTCGCGGTGAGGGAAACGCTCAACCGATGGCGCCTGGGCATTGGGAATGCTGGCAGGGTGCGCCGGCGGACCCCCGTGGGCGGTGTCCTGCGACGGGACCGGATCGCAGCCGAACAGCCCGACGGCCAGCATGGATGCGGGCAAAAGTAGTCGCTTCACCTGGATTCCCCTCCCACGGATCCCGCGCGCGGCTTGGTGCGTTCTCCAGGCTAGCGTAACATCGGCACGAATCGCGAACGGAGGCAAGTCCATGGGCAACAGACCCCTCGTCCTGATCGCTACCGCCGCCGTGGCGCTGGCCACCGCGGTAGCTACCGCCGACATTCCGCGTACCGCGGACGGTCGCCCGGACCTGAGCGGCACCTACGATGTCGCCACGCTCACCCCGCTCGAACGCTCCGAGGCGCTCGGCGACAACCTGTACCTGACGCCCGAACAGGCGAAGGCCTTCGAAGACCAGGCAGCCGCCTTCCGTGCCGCTACGTCGACCCGCAGCGACCCCGATCGCGAGGCGCCCCCCACGGGCGGCGACGGCTCGCCGGGGCCCGCCGGGAATGTCGGCGGCTACAACACATTCTGGATCGACAACGGCGACGACACGTTCGCCATCGACGGCAAGTACCGCACTTCCATCATTCACGACCCGCCGAACGGGAGGCTGCCCCAGTTGACGCCGCGCGGGATGGCCAACCGCGCCATCCTGTTCGGGGCCTTCCGCGAGAACACCGGCGAGGCCTGGTGGCTGAAGGAGGAGATGGAGGTCCGACCCTACGACGACCCGGAGACGCGGCCACTCGGCGAGCGCTGCCTGCTCGGCTTCGGCTCCACTTCGGGGCCGCCGATGCTGCCCGTGCTCTACAACAACGTGAAACGCATCGTGCAGACGCCCGACCACGTCATGATTCTGAACGAGATGGTGCACGACGCGCGCATCATCCGCATCGGCGGCGAACATCCGCCCGCACAGGTGCGCAATTGGATGGGCGACTCCATCGGCCACTGGGAAGGCGACACGCTGGTCGTCGACACGACGAACTTCCGCGACAAGTCCGGGTTGTACCTCTACGGGGCCACCGAGGATCTCCACGTCGTCGAGCGTTTCGAACGCATGGACGACAACACCCTGCACTACAGCTTCACCGTGGAGGACCCGTCGGCCTGGGATGCGCCCTGGAGCGGCGAGTATCCGTGGCCCGCGACCGACACGAGCGTCTACGAGTACGCCTGCCACGAAGCCAACTACGCCCTCGGCAACATCATGCGCGGCGCGCGACTGCTCGAGGCCGACTACGAACAAGCCACCACAGAGGGAGAATGACCCATGAGCGAGGCGAAGGGCGTCAACGATCCACGCATCGACCCGCGCATCCAGGCCCTGCTGGCGGGGTTCCCGTCGCTCGCGCAGGGGGATGTCGAGAGCCGCGAGGCGGCAGTGGCGGAAGCCAACACGCCGGAAGCCCGGGCGGCGGACGAGGCGCTGGCCGCGTTCTTCGAGATGGCGGACAACGAGGAGATCGCGCCCTCGGCCGGTCTCTCGATCGTGACCCACGAGGTTCGCTCGGAGCCGGACGGCAACACGATCAACATCCAGTTCATCCGCCCGGACTCCGACGAGCCCGTGCCGTGCGTGTACTACATCCACGGCGGCGGCATGATGGTGATGTCCTGCTACCTCGGAAACTACCGTGCGTGGGGCAAGATCATCGCCGCCCAGGGCGTCGCCGTGGCGATGGTCGACTTCCGCAACGCGCTCTCGCCTTCCTCCGTACCCGAAGTGGAGCCCTTCCCGGCCGGTCTGAACGATTGTGTGTCCGGGGTGAAATGGCTGTCCGAGAACGCCGGGACCCTGGGGATCGATGCGAGCCGCATCGTGGTCGCGGGCGAGAGCGGCGGCGGCAACCTGACCCTGGCGACCGGACTCAAGCTGCAGAAGGACGGCAACATCGACCTGGTCGCCGGCCTGTACGCGCTCTGTCCGTACATCGCCGGCGAGTGGCCGCTGCCGCAGAACCCGTCCTCCACGGAGAACAACGGCATCCTGCTCGACCTGCACAACAACCGCGGCGCCATGGTCTACGGCATCGAGGAACTCGAGAACCGGAACCCGCTGGCGTGGCCGGGCTGCGCCACCGCCGACGACGTGCGCGGTCTGCCGCCCACCGTCATCAGCGTGAACGAATGCGACCCGTTGCGGGACGAGGGCGTCAACTTCTATCGCCTGCTGGTCGCGTCCGGCGTCAAGGCGCAATGCCGGCAGGTGATGGGCACCATCCATGGCACCGAGATCTTCCCGACGATCTGTCCGCAGGTGAGCCGCGAAACAGGCCGCAGCATCGCGGACTTCTGCAAAGGCGTGACCATGTGACGCCGTTGCGCGGGAGGGGTCAGTGACTCATGTCGCCGAGGAAGGCGCCGAGGAAGACGCCGCCGTGGCTGCAGGGCAACGCGTCCTGAGCGGGCGCAGGTTGCTCTGGGGCATTCCCGCCCTGCTCTACGCCGTGTTCGTCTTCTGGTACACGAACACCGAGGGCGCGCTGTCGCCCGAAGAGGTCGAGGCGTTCGCCACCGTGATGGCCGCGAACGGCGCGCCTCCCGAGCAGATGGCGACCTTGCGCCGGTTCATGGAAGAGGATACGGGACGCCAGTTCCTGATGGTCAACCTCATCGACATGCGCGACAGCCCCGGGCAGGTTCCAGAAGAGCCTCCC
Source organism: Candidatus Azotimanducaceae bacterium (assembly GCA_965206615.1). GTDB lineage: Bacteria > Pseudomonadota > Gammaproteobacteria > Pseudomonadales > Azotimanducaceae > VXNE01. Next base: position 2,068,771 of record CBDBKI010000005.1, on the reverse strand, counting down.
GTGGGGTCCGCCGAGGAGAGCATGGCCCGCTACATGGCCCACATGTTTCCGCAACTGTTCCAGAGAGCCTGTCACCCGGCGTTCTCCGGGTCCGCGGTGTCCCGCTCGGTGGACCTCTACGGCATCGAGGGCGCCGACGTCTGGGACCGCGCCGCCCTGATGCGTTACCGGAGCCGACGCGACCTGATGGAGATCGCCCTGCATCCCGCCATGTCCCACGAGCACGATTTCAAGATCGCGGCGCTCGAGAAGACCATCGCCTTCCCGGTCGAGACCGAACTCTATCCTGGCGACCCCCGATTGCTGCTGGCGCTCGTCCTGCTGGCGGGAGCCGCCCTCGCCGACCTCTTCCTCTTCCGGCGCAGGCCCGCCGCTTGATCGTCCGCTTCGGCCGGCACGCGGACGGCCTCGACCCCTCCCCACCCGCCACGGTCCTCGGCGACATCCGCCTCGGACCCCGGGGCCTGCTCGAGACCCTCGAGACGGATCTCGGATTACCGCCGGTCCTCGATCACGCGGCTGCACAGCTCGCCCGCTACCGGAGCTGCCTCGCCGACGCCAACGACTTCGCGCGCTTCTACCACGCCTCGTTCGAGGTCGATCCCATCGGCGTCTCCCGCGAACTCATGCGCTGGCGAGAGGCCTGGTACGAGGCTGGATGGGACGGAAGCTTCGACGGTCCGGACCCGCGCCTCGTGGACATGGCGGCGGTCGAAAGCCTCGCGCGCGAACGCGCCCTCCCATGCGTCGGCCAGCGCCTCGCGAGGATAGCGCGGGCACTCCAGACCCGCCGCACCCAGATCGAGCGCCTGGTGCTCCTCGACGATCCGGCGGACCTGCCCCTGGCATGGCGTCGCGTGGTCGACACGATCGGTTTCGAGGTGCACCCAGGGGCCAGCCCGGCGCCCGGCGCCGAGCCGCCCTCGGACCTGGCGCGCCTCCAGGCGACCCTCGCAGACACCAGCGGCACTGAACGACCTGGCGGCGACCGCCTGCGGGGCGACGGAACCGTGCTGGTCATCCGAGCGGAATCCCGCGACGTCTCGGCCGGCGCCCTTGCCGAGTACCTGCGCGAAGCCAAGGGATCCAACCGAGTCCTGATCGCGGAACGGGATGGCATCGTGTTCGACAACGCCCTGGAGCGCGCCGGCATGCCGCGCTGCGGCTTCCAGCACCGGTCGCGGTTCCGCCCGGTGTCGCAGGTGCCCGCGCTGGCGCTGGCCCTCCTGTGGCAGCCCGTCGACCCGCGCCTCCTGCTGCAGTTCCTGCTCCATCCCGTCGCTCCCCTGCCCTCGCGCGTGCGGCGGCCCCTTGCCGCAGCGGTCGCCGAGCAGCCCGGCGTAGGCGGCCAGGACTGGCAGAGGGCGATGGCCCGGGTCCTGGACACGGAAGGGGAGCGCGACGATTCCTCCCGTGTCTCCGCCGCCGAGATCCGCTACTGGCTGGAAGGGCCCCGTTTCGGGGCGGAAACCGGCGCACCCGTCGACGCGATCGCGGACCGAACCGAACGCTGCGCGCGCTGGCTGGAGCGCCGCCGGGCCGTGGCGGACGATCAGCAGGAGCGTGTGTACACGGCGGCCATCGCCCAGTGCAAGGCCCTCGGGGATACGCTCGCCGAACTGTCCGGCGGCGGTGACGTGCGGGTGCCAAAGGCCGAACTGGACCGCCTGATCGATGCTGCCGCCACCGCGCAGCCCGACCCGCAGGCCTTTGCACAGGCCGGCCACGTACGCGCCACGACACACCCGGCCACCGTGGTGGACCCGCAGGACGAAGTGCTGTGGTGGGACCTCCGGCCGCAGCCTGCCGAGGCGGCGCCACCCTGGTCCCGGGACGAGCTCTCCGCCCTGGGCGCGGCCGGCGTGGACCTGCCATCGCCAACGGACCGGCTACGGCGACAGAGGCGCAACTGGCTCCGGCCGCTGCTGCATTGCCGGCGCAGGCTCATCCTGGTGGCACACCGCTCCGAGAGCGGACGCCATCCGCTCCTGGGCGAGATCGAGCACCGCTGTCCCGGGTTCCGTGAGCTACGGCTCGACGAGGCGCTCCTGCGCGACGACGCGGCCGCGTTGCCAGACCTCGACGTCGCCACGCCACCGCTACCGCTCCGCCCGCTGCGGCCCCCGCAACGCTGGTGGTCGCTACCGTCGAGCGTCAGGCTGCCGGCCCGCCCGAAGGAGTCCTATACCTCCCTCTCTAAGCTCTACGACTACCCGCACGAATGGGTGCTGCACTACCTGGCCGACCTGCGACCGGGGCGGGCCGCCAACGTTGCCGACCGGGGCCGGCTCTACGGCAGTCTCGCCCACCGGCTGTTCGAGCGCTTCTTCGACACGCACCCTGACCGCTCCTACTGGGGCACCCTGCCGGACAGGGCCCTGCACGCCTGGCTCGACGCCCACCTCGACCCACTCTTCGAGACCGAGGGCGCCGTACTGTTACAGCGCGGACGGGGCGGCGACCGCCAGCACGTAGCCGACCATATCGAGCGCGGCCTCGCGCGTCTGCTGCACCACCTGCGCGGCACCCGCATCGAACGCGTGCGATCGGAAGTGGCCCAGGAGGCGGAACATCCCGCCTTCGAGCTCCGCGGGACGATCGACCTGCTGCTGACCCACGTGGACGGACGCCGCATCGTGGTGGACATGAAGTGGGGCAGCGAACCCTACCGTCAGCAGGAGATGCAGGCCGGGCGGCACCTGCAACTCGGCACCTACGCCTGGCTGCACCGGTCCGCCGAGGGGAGCGACGAATGGCCCTACCCCGCGTACTACATCCTCACTACCGGTAACGTGATCGCGCCCGACCGCACGGTGTTTCCCGAGGCGGTCGTCACGCCACCCGACAACGGCGAATCCGTCGCGGAATTGTGGCAACGCGCCGAGGTCACGCGCGCCTGGCGCCGCGCGCAACTCGACCAGGGCCTTGTAGAAGTGTCCGTGGCCGGCGCCGAGCCCGACGAGCGTTCACGCACCCCGGACGACGGCTTGCGCAGCCCCGCGGGACCCGACCGCTTCGACGATTTCGGCCTTCTGACCGGCCTCGACCCGTCGCAGTGACAACGGACTTCTCGCACGTCACCTTCGTGAGCGCCGGCGCGGGCAGCGGCAAGACCTGGCGCCTGACCGAAGAGCTCGAGCGACTGCTCGTCGAAGACGCGGTCGACCCGGCGCGCATCATCGGCACCACCTTCACCGTCAAGGCCGCTGCCGAACTGCGCGACCGCGTGCGGCAGCGCCTGATCGCGGGCGGCCGTTTCACGCTCGCCGAGCAGTCCGGGGGCGCCCTGATCGGTACCGTGCACAGCGTCTGCGAACGGCTGCTGCGCCGCTTCGCGTTCGAACGGGGACTGTCCCCGAGGCTCGACGTCGCGAGCGTCGAGGACTCGGAGCGGCTCTTCGACCAGGCCCTCGATGACGTCCTGGAGCGGGACCGGATCCGCGACATGAACGTCCGCGGGGCACGGCTCGAACTCGGCCGGTGGCAGGGCGTCGTCAAGAAGATCGCCGATTTCGCACGCGACAATGACCTCGACGCCGCGGCACTCGTCGCGACGGGCCGCGAGAACGCCGATACCCTGCTGGGGTTCTTCCCCGAGCCAGCTCGCAACGACCGGCCCGAGGCGCTCCCCGAGGCCGTCCAGGACGCCCTGTCCGGCATCGACCTCGACAACGACCGGACGCAGACCACGCGCAAGTACGTGGCGCGGCTGGAGAGCGCCGCCGCTCGCCTCGACCGCAGCGACTGCCCCTGGTCCGTGTGGATGAGCCTCAGCAAGGAGAAGCCGGCCAAGGCGAGCCAGGGCGTCGCCGAGCCCGTGTGGACCGCCGCGAGTCTCTACGATGCGCACCCTCGCTTCCAGGAGGACCTGCGCATCTACACCGAGGGTGCATTCGAGATCGCCGCCCGCGCCCTTGACCGATTCGCCGACCTGAAGCAGCGCGCCGGCCTCATCGACTTCGGCGACATGGAGCAACTCGCGCTCCACGCCCTCGACGACCCGCGCGTCAGCCACCGTCTGGCCGACGAACTCGAGGTGCTCCTCGTTGACGAGTTCCAGGACACGAACCCCATGCAGCTCGCGCTCTTCGTCAAACTCGCGCGGCTGGCCGACCGCGCCATCTTCGTCGGCGACGTCAAGCAGGCCATCTACGGGTTCCGCGGCTGCGACCAGGCACTCGTGTTCGACACCCTCGAAAGCCTCACCGCCGGAGACGCGGACAGCGTCACCCTGGAACACAACTGGCGCTCCCGGGCGCCCCTGATCGACTACGTCAACGCGGTCTTCGCGACCGCTTTCCAGGACACCATCGACCCTTCCCGCGTCGTGCTGAAGGCCCAGCGCGAGGCGGTCACCGACGAACCCGCCGTGGCACGCTGGATCCTTGCGGGCGGCAGTTTCGATGCACGATACGACGCCCTCGCGGAGGGTGTGGCGGACCTGGTGGGCAGCGGGTCTCGCGTGGTGGACCCCGAGACGGGCGATGTCCGCCCGGTACGCTACGGCGACATCGCCATACTCGCGCGGACCAACCCACACGTGGAAGGCATCGCCCGCGCATTGCGGGCTCGGCGGCTGCCCATGAAGATGACCATGCGCGGCCTGCTCTCCGTCCCCGAGACCGGACTGGCAACGGCCTGCCTGCGGTGCCTGAACGACGCGAGCGACACCCTCGCGGTCGCCGAGGTGGTCGCGCTCGCCGGAGGCGACCCGCCGGAGACCTGGCTCGCCGACCGGCTCACCTGGCTCGCCAACGGCCACGCCTCGCGCGAGTGGGACGGCGGCGGGCACCCCATGGTCCAGCGGCTACGCGCGGCCCGGGACTCCGTGGCATCGCAGTCCCCTGTCGAGACCGTCGTACGCGTGCTGAACGACGTGGGCATCCGCGAGACGGTGACCGCCTGGGGTCCGGACAGCGTCAAGGCGGCGCAACGCCAGCGCAACCTGGACGCACTGCTCGATCTCGTCGTCCTCTACGAGGAGCACTGCGCGGCGCAGCGCGAGGCCGCCACCCTGACCGGCTTCCTGTTCTGGCTCGAGGAACCGAGTTCCCCCGAGCTCGACCTGCAACCGGTGCTCACGGCCGGCGACGCCGTCCACGTCCTGACCTACCACCGCGCGAAGGGCCTCGAGTGGCCGGTCGTCGTGCTGACGGACTTCGACTACGAGGAGATGAGCCGCCTCTGGGAACCCCGGGTGACGCAGGTAGCGCCCTTCGACATCGCCGCCCCCCTGGCCGGCCGCGCGGTGCGCTGGTGGCCGGACCTGTTCGGCCGGCGTACCCGCGGCGTCCCTGCGCGGCAGCGCATCGAAGCTTCCGACGAGGGGCAGGGTTGCGCCAGGCTGTCGCTCGAAGAACAGCGGCGGCTGGCCTACGTGGGCATGACCCGGGCGCGAGACCTGCTGGTCATCGCGCTGCCGGACGCCAGGCTCCGGCCGGCCGCCTGGCTCCACGCCGTCGACACGCCGTTCCTGCTGCCCGACGGCGACGCCCTCGAGTTGCCGCAGGGCGTCACGGTTCCGGCCGCCGCGCGGGAGTTCCACGCCGACACGAGCGTCGCCGCAGCCGGACCGTTCGCGCCGCGCCGGTTCGAGGAACGCACGCGCGTCCACTTCCCGCGCACACCGGCCAGACCGTCGGACGCCCAACCGGTCGCCTCCGCATCGGTCGCGGAGATCGTGGAGTTCGGCCAGCGCATCCCGGTGGCCGGCGGCGACATGACCCGGGTCGGCAACGGTCTGCATGCGGTGATCGCCATGGTGCTGGTGAATCCCGGCGCGGCGGGTGACGTCGAACGCGCGCGCGCCATCCTCGAGGCCCACGGCGCCACCGAGTCGGTACGTGCGGAAGACGCCGTGGCGGCCGGACAGCGCTTCCTCGCGTTCGTCCGCGAGCGCTTCCAGCCACGAGGGGTCCGTGTCGAGTACCCGATCTCGTACCTGCTCGACGACGGACGCCAGACGGCGGGCCGGGTCGATGTCGTCCTCGAAACCGACGACGGTCCCGTCATCGTCGATCACAAGTCCTCACCGCTCGCGAGGTCCGAGTGGGAAAGCCAAGCCCTCTCCCACTCCGGCCAACTCGCGGCCTACCAGCAGGTCTTCGAGGCGGCCGGCCGCCCCGCCGCGTCCACGTGGATCCACCTCGCCGTCACCGGTGCGGCCGTCCGGGTGGAGTAGATCCACGTCAAGCCCCCAGAACCCTGCACGCCAATCCCGATCCCCCGGCAGGTCAGTTGCACTCCACGGTTCCGGGCGTACACTAGCAGTTCCTAGCGACGCTAGAAGGTGCTCAATGGCCGACAGGGTCACCTTGGGATTCCTGACTGACCGGGGGCTCAAGAACGCTACCCCGAAAACGCTGAATAACGCCTTGCGGGCGGTACTGCAAGATATGACGCCGACCGCATACGACGATGCGACGACGGGCCTGACGCCCACGGAGCAAGCAGTATTGCGCTCTGGCGGCCTGCGACTCACCCAAGATCCCGATGAGGATCCGTTGGCCACGACTGTCGCCAAATACGCGGCGATCGTCACCCGAAGCCTATCGGTGAGAGAAACGAGTGAGCGGCTAGGTACCACTGCAGGTCGCGTACGGCAGATGATCTCGGACCGATCGCTGTACAGCTTTCTCCTGAACAACAGTCGGTATGTTCCCGACTTTCAGTTCGCGGCAGGAGGACTCCTGCCGAACATTGCGCGGGCAAACCGGGAGTTGGACCCCGAGGCACACCCGGTGGCTGTCTACAACTGGTACCACACGCCGAACCCGGACCTGATCATCGATGGCGACCCGGACCGGATCGCTACCCCGCTCGAGTGGCTCAACGCGGGCTACCATCTCGGGCAACTGTTGCGGGTCGCCAAGCAACTGTAGCGTGTCCCCGTCGATCCTCTCCCTCGGGCGGAGGTGGCGCCTTCGATGAAGACGGTCCGCCAGGCAAAGCTTCCACGTACACCCGACCTCGACCGGCTGCGGCAACTCGCACCAGCGGTTCTTGCCCTCCGCAGGGGAACCCTCATCCATCGCATTTATCGCCGCGGCGGCGCCTACCGCTCGGCCTGGGACACCCTGCGGGACTTCGGTCCGACCGACGCACGCTTCGATCACCACCGTGCCGATCCCACCGATGTCCCCCAGCGTCAGGAACGGGCGATCGGCTACTACGCCGGCGACATCCCAACCGCCCTGGCGGAGGCGTTCCAATCCGGCCGACTGGTCGATCGCCACAGGGACCAGCCCTGGCTGGCGTCTCTTGTAGTGGCACGCGACGTTCGACTGCTCGACCTGACCGGGACCTTCGCATTGCAGGCTGGCGCATCCATGAAGCTCGTCAGCGGACCATGGAGCTGGTCGCAGAACTGGTCCCGCGCCTTCTACGAGTGCTACCCCGACATCGAAGGCATCTACTATCCGTCCTCCCTCACCAATGCGCCCGCGATGGCCATCTACGAGCGCGTGCTGTCGTCGTCCCCGTTTCCCGACGCGCCCTCGCTGCATCGGGCGCTGGCCGACGCCCTGCTGATCGATGCGCTGCGCGAGGCGGCCGCCAGCATCGGGTACGACCTGATATGACCCAGTTTCGCACTCGACATTGCCCAGCCGCCGAGATTGCGGACCGGCCCGTCCGACCCTACACTTGCGGCTTGGCCTCCCCATGACTCGACTCCCGACCGCCCTCCCGCGGCCCTTCGACCGCGCCCGGTAGCAGGTGTTCATGCACGCGAGCAAGCGACGTGTGTCCGCGCGAGAGCCCGAGCGGTGCCCGCGATACACGAACAGCCTCCGCGCCCGCCTGGCGGCTTGCGCGGCCGCTCTCCTGCTCGCGTTCGCGGCGCCCGCCGGTGCGGAGGATTCGGGTTTCGTGGTGCTCGGATCCTGGCGGGAAGCGCCGCTGGCCGAGGCGCGCAAGGTCGAATTGCGCGACCGGCTCGGCCTGCACGCCGAGATCATGCCAACCGAGATCGACGGCGAGCGGCGGTATCGGCTTGTTGCTCCAGCGATGGCCGAGAGCACCGCGCGCGCGATGATCGCGGAACTCGCCACGCGCGGGATCGCGTCGTGGTTCCTGCCCCGGGAAAGTCGGACCCCGGACACTCCCGCCCCGCTGGAGGTCCCGGCCGCGACGACCGCCATCCCTTCGACGGCGGCGCACCGGGGCGCGCCGCCGGCCGAGTCACCAGTGGCCCCGGTCGAACCAGGCAGAGTGTCGGTCCAACCCGCAACGCCGCCCGAGACCCCGACCCCTGACGCCCGACGGGAGCCGTCCCCCACGCCCGACACCGCTGCTGCCGCCACGGAGACCGCCCCTCCAGAAACCCTGTCCGCGGACTCGGACACCGGCCCGGCCGTTCACGTCCCGTACTTCGAGACGGCGGACATCGAGATCGACGGCTACGCCGACGAAGCCTGGTGGTCCGAAGTTGCCGGGTACGACGACATGCGCGTGATCGACCCGGACACCCTCGAGGAACCGGAGTACCGCACCGTCTACAAGTTCCTCTACACCAGGGAGGGACTCTACGTCGCGGCGTTCATGGAGCAGCCGCCGGACACCTTCGTGTCGCGTCTCTCGTCGCGCGACCGCTACCTCAATCGCGACAGTTTCGGCCTCACTCTCGATACCTCCGGCGAAGGCCTGTACGGATACTGGTTCACCGTCACCCTGGGCGGCTCGCTGATGGACGGCAAGGCCGCGCCCGAACGCACCATCACCGAGGAATGGGACGGTCCGTGGCTCGGCGCGAGCGCCGCGCTCGACGACGGCTGGAGCGCGGAGATGTTCCTGCCCTGGTCGATGATGGCGATGCCCTCGTCGAACGGAACCGACGGTGCGCCGGGGCCCCGCAAGCTCACCTTCTGGGTGGACCGCAGGGTGTCGCACCTCAACGAGCGCCACAGTTGGCCGCCGTTGCCGTGGAGCGGCCAGCGGTTCATGTCCGCCTTCCGCGCGATGCACCTCGAACGCCTGGAGACCCGGCGGCAGCTCGCGTTCTTCCCGTACGCCTCGACCACGCACGACGGTGTCGCCGACGAGGTCGACTATCGTGCGGGCGTGGACGTCGCCTGGCGCCCGACGCCCAACGTCCAGCTCACGGGCACCGTCAACCCCGATTTCGGCGCCGTCGAGTCCGACGACATCGTCGTGAACCTGACGGCGTTCGAGACCTTCTTCCCCGAGAAGCGCCTGTTCTTCCTGGAGGGCAACGAGGTCTTCATCACGACGCCGCGCTCGGATGTCAACCGCTACCGCTCGTTCCGGCGCGGCGCCGGCGCACGGGAGCGGCCGCTCAGCTATCGCGTGGAGCCGACCACGCTCGTCAACACGCGACGCATCGGCGGGCCGCCGCGGCATCTCGAGGTTCCGGACGGGATCGAGGTCGCGGGCGTCGAACGGGGGAAACCCACCGATCTCCTGGGCGCCGTGAAAGCCGTCGGAGCCCTCGGCGGCCTGCGCTTCGGCATGCTCGCCGCCTTCGAGGACGACGTGGAACTGCCCGGACGGCGTACCGCGACCGGCGAACGCGTCACCGTGCACGAGGACGGGCGGGACTTCGGCGTAGTCCGGGCGCTCTACGAGGCCGGCGGTTCCGGGCGCCGCGCCATCGGCTATCTCGGCACGGTCGTGGCGCTGCCGGACGGCGAAGCGATGACCCACGGCATCGATGCCCACCTGCTCGCCGCGGGTGGCAGACTGCGCTGGGATGGCCAACTCATGTACAGCGACGGCGGCGGCGTGGCGGGCGACGGCACGGGAGGGTACGGCTTCTTCTCCGACGCCACGTACTCGCCCCGCCGGGGGATCATTCACAGCCTGAACCTCGACTACGTCGACAGGCACCTCGACATCGGCGACCTCGGCTTCATCCGGCAGAACGACCAGGCGACGCTTCAGTACAGCCTCATCTTCATCAACAGCAACTGGCTGTGGTTCCGCCAGGCGCGTACCTCGTTCTTCCTGGTGACCCAGTCCAATACCGAGGGGTTCGTCAACTGGGCGACGCTGTTCACGAACCACACCTTCATGTTCGAGAACCACTCCGAGGTGTACCTCGAGCTCGACTACTCGCCGGCCCGGTGGGACACGCACAACAGCCGCGGCAACGGCTGGTTCAAGATCGACCCGCAGTGGGTCGCACGCGTCGGCTACGGCACCAACGCGGCGAAGAAGTTCTCCGTGAGCGCCACCCTGGGGGCCGAGCAGGAGGAATACGACCGCTCGTGGTCACACGCCCTGGACGTCGGCTTCACCTGGGTGCCGAACGACCGCATGTCCATCGACCTCGACATGCGCTACAAGAAACGCAACGGCTGGCTCCTGCACACGGGGGACCGCAACTTCGCGACCTTCGACGCGGACGACCTCCAGCCCAAGCTGTCCGTCGACTTCTTCATCACGGCCCGCCAGCAGCTGCGCCTGACCCTGCAGTGGGCCGGCGTGGAGGCGCGCGCCGTCGACTACTACCGCACCCGGCTCACCCATGGCGAGTTACTCGACCGCAGTCTGGAACCAGACGCCTCCGACGAGGACTTCTCGCTGTCGCGGCTCACCGCCCAGATCCGCTACCGGTGGGAGATCGGGCCGCTGTCGGACCTGTTCGTGGTCTACACCCGGGGCAACCATTTCACCTACGAAGATGCCGACCACGGCTTCGGCACGCTGTGGACGGACTCCCTGCGCGACCCGGTGGCGGACTTCCTGGTCGTGAAGCTGCGGTATCGGTTCGGACTGTGACCCCTCACGGTTGAGCGTTCCGCCCGTGTGGCCCTACGAGCGCAAGCACCGCGTGACATCGCACGATCCAGGGCATATGCTAGACCTATGCCAGAGGCAAGACCCAGCGTTCGATCGTCGGCCCGTCATGCGCGCCTGTTTCGCAACGGGCGCAACCAGGCGGTGCGAATCCCGCGGGAACTGGAGCTCTCAGCGGACGAAGTGCTCATCTACAGGGAAGACGACCGTCTGGTCATAGAGCCAGTAGACGCGTCTCCGTCCCTGGCCGAGGTATTGTCGAAGCTCTCGCCCCTGGAGGAGGACTTCGCGGACATCGCAGATCCCCCGACGAGACCCGAAGACCTCTTCTGACGTGCCCGCCTTGCGATACATGCTGGACACGAATGTCGTGTCCGATCTGGTGCGCCGTCCCGACGGCGCGGTCGCCCGAAGAGCGGCGGTGGTCGAGCCGGGCACCATGGCCGTGAGCATCGTCGTGGCCGCCGAACTGCGATATGGGGCGGAACGGCGAGGATCCGTCCGTCTCACAAGCCAACTCGAAGCCGTACTGTCGGCTTTGGACACGCTCCCCCTGACCGAACCGGCGGACAGACACTACGGCATGATCCGTAGCGAACTGGAGCGGCTCGGTCGCCCCATCGGGCACAACGACCTGCTGATCGCCGCCCATGCGCGAGCGCTCGGCACGACACTCGTCACGAACAACGTCCGCGAATTCAGCCGCGTCCCGGGTCTCACGGTCGAGGATTGGAGACATCGGGCCTGACTACGAGGCCGTGCCGTCGGGCGGCGCAAGCCCCTGGCTCAGGATGACTCGGGCCGAGGCTCCTCCGTCTCCGTCTCCGTCTCCGTCTCCGCTCCGTTCCCGAACAACGCCCTGCGCCAGCCGCGCAACACGCCGGAGGGCAGCGCCGTCACCCGCACCCGAAAGGACATCGTGACCATCCGGCCCTCCGGGTCGGTCGCCGTGACGGTGACGGTCGCCACGCCTTCCGGAGCATCCCCAACCGACGCGAGCACCAGCCGGTCGCCGTCCAGCGCCACGGCAACCAGCGCCGGCGCGCTGGACGCAACTTCGTACACCAAGGCGTGCCCACCTCCGAACAGCATGGGCAGATAGACGCTCGCCCGGTCGCCGCCGCCGAGGAGTTCGCGCGCCGGCCCCTGGCGGACCGGAGTCTCGGTGGCGATGTGGAGCGGCGTCCCTGTCTCGACCCCGGACGGCGATCCTGCAAGGGTGCCCCGCGTGGCCACGACGCGCACGGAGTGCTCGACGCCCGGATCGAGATCGGCGATCACATGGCTGGTGACAGCCCCGCCGGCGACGCCGTGTGCGCGCGTCGCGTCGAATTCCTCCGCGCCCGACTTCCACTGCACCCTGTAGCCGTCCGCGCCCGGCACGGCGTCCCAGGACACGGCGAGCCGACCCTCGGCGGTGGTCACCGTCACCCCGGTCACTTGCCCGAGGCGCAGGACGAAACGGAGCCGCCCCATCGGCTCGTCGGAGAACTTGCCGGTTCCCCGAATGCTCGTGATGACACCCGGTGGACGGGTGTCCGGATTGCTCAAGCTGAACTCGGCGCCGTCCTCCGTGCCCGCGTCGTAGGGGAACAGATCGACCCGTTGCTCCCCGTACCAGGCTTGCCGGTCATCGAGCAGCGACAGGCCGGAGACGCCGACGAACCAGTCCGGGCTCGGACCGATCATCGACGTCAACGTCACCCGTGGGTGGGTAGCCGTGACCTCGATACGAAACGTCGCGCCGCCCCTGCCGCCACCGGCAACGGGCTGCCGGACCACGGCGACGGCGTGCGAACTGGCGACGATCTCGGCGCGCAGGGCGCCCGTGGCGCCACGCTCCGCCATGGCCTCGATCCCGGGGGACGCCATCTCCCCGCTGCGCCAGAACGACACGCCGGCATCGTGTATGCCCCCGATCAACGTCGTGAAGTGCGCCCCCCGAACCACGCCGTCCGGCGTGCTGGCGCTGGTCCAGTTGCCTTCGAAGGTCACGACGTAGGTGACGCCGGGCCCGCTCTGCCCCCACGCGAGGCATCCGAGGGCCAGTGCCCCCCAGGCGAGGAGCATACGGAGCCGGCGACGGTCTCGAGCCTTCCTGGTCAAACCACGCCCCCCATCAGACCGCCCCGGAGCCGGCCCGGCGCCCGGCGCGGGCGACGACAAGCGTCGCCCCTACAAGATCGCGCCGGAAGCGAACGCTTCCGCGACCTCGTCGTCCGACATCCCCAGCAACTCGGTCAGCACCTGGAAGCTGTGCTCCCCGAGCTGCGGCGCCGGTCCCCGGGGGCCGTTGTCGTAGTCGGAGATCCGGTACTGGTGTCCCGCGTAGGGGACGCGGCCCATCTCGCCGTGCTCGAACTCGCGGTAGAACGCTCGGTGCACGTACTGAGGGTCCTTGAGCAGGTCGCTCGAGCGCTGCACGACACCGGCCGGAACGCCGGCCGCCTGCAGTTCCCGGGCGATTGACGCACCCTCGCGCTGCGACGTCCAGGCAGACAGGACGACGTCGATCGCGTCGTGCCCCGCCAGGCGGTCGGCGTTGGTCGGGTATTCGTCAGCACACCCCACGGCACCCCCCAATGCGCGCCACTGATCGTCGGTGTCGACGGCGATCGCGACCCAGTTGTCCTCACCCAGGCACGGATAGCAGCCCTGGGGCGCTGCGAACCGGCTGCGGTTGCCGATCCGCGTCACCGAGCGACCGTTGACCTGGTAGTCGAGGATCTCGGGGCCCAGGAAGTGGAGCGCCGCTTCGAGTTGCGCGAGGTCGATGTAGCAGCCCTCGCCCGTACGCCGCCGGCGGTCCAGCGCCGCCGCGAGAACGCTCGAAACGAAGCGCGGCGCGATGGTGTCGGTATAGGCCGTCCACGGTCCGCTCGGATCCCGGTCCGGCCAGCCCGTGACCTCGTAGTACCCGGCAATGGCCCCGGCGTGGTAGCCGTATCCGCTCATCCTGCGCGCGGGTCCCGTCTGGCCCATGAGGCAGGTGCTCACCATCACCAGACCGGGATTCATCTCGCGCAGGCGCTCGTAGTCGAGTCCCATGCGCTGCACCGCACCCGGTGCGAAGCTCTCGATCATCACGTCGGACCACGCGATCAGCCGCTTCGCGACGGCGATCGCCTCGTCCTGCGACAGGTCGAGGGCCAGTCCCAGCTTCGACGTGTTGAAGTCGCCGAAAAACTGCGACCGGTTGATGCCAGGTACGTTGTCCTTGAACGGCGGCGCGCCGCGCAGCACGTCGGGGCGGTTCTCCGACTCCACGCGGACGACCGTGGCGCCGTGGTCGGCCAGGTACTTCGACGTGATCGGGCCCACGCCCACCCACGCGAAATCCGCGACCTTCAGGCCCGCGAACGGCAGCGCATCGTCGCCGGAGCGTGGCTCGACCGCGGCCGGCGGCACCGTTCGGCCGGCACGTCCCGACCCTGCATCGAGTTCCGCGCGGATTGCCGGCCCGTCCGCATCGAGCGCCGGTGCATCCCGGCGCACCGACACCGGCGCCGGCGACGACGCATTCGACTTCACCCACGCACCGGCGCTGCGGACGACCCCCGTCCCCGGCACGACAAGCTCGTGCCAGTAGTCCCGCGCCTGCAGATGTTCGAGTTCGAGCATCTCCGAGACGGTCCCGACCGGCGCCAGCGTGATCCCGTGCACGATGCCGAAGTCGAACAGCTCGCGTTTCGTGTGCCGGGCAAAGAACGCGCGCAGGATCTCCGTCATCTCCGCCAGCGTCCACCTCTGGGTCAGTTCCGGATCCCGGAGGCTCTGATCGTAGAGATCCCAGTCCACCTCCCGCGCGGAGGCGTCGATGGCGCCTTCCTCGATCATCCAGTCGAGCAACCCGACGATGACATCCGAACTGGGCAGTGCGATCAGGTGACCGTCCTTGCACGGCTGCACGATCTCGATCCCGAGCATGAGCGAGCCGCCACGTTCGAAGTCGAAGCCCTGAATCGCGTGGGCATCCATCGCTTGCAGCATGGTCCAGGTCATCGCGCACTGCGCCGACACGTCCACGAACCGGCCCGTGCCCGTCTTCAGCATCCGGGCGTGCGCGGCCAGCGCGGCCACGGCCGACTCGACGCCGACGTGACGCCACACCTGCGGCACGCTGACCCTGACCGGCGCGCGATCCTCGGGGCCCTGCAGGAAGACGGGTCCACCCATCGCGGCAACCACGAGATCGTTGCCCAGGTCCTCCGCGCGCGGCCCGTCGATGCCGAACGGCGAGACGCAGACGTGGACGATGTACGGGTTGATCTCCCGCACGGCCGCTGCGTCCAGTTCGAACGGCGCCAGCGTACTCGGCAGGCCGGACTCGAAGAGGAAGTCGGCAGACGCGATCAGCGACTCGAGTGCGCCACGGTCCGCCGCGGCGCCGGACGGATCGAGGACGACGGACCGCTTGTTCCGGTTGAAGGCACGGAAGGACAGGCTCGCGAGCTCGCCATCGTCACCGGCGATGCGGGGCTCGACCGTTCGCGCCGCGGTGCCGCCGGGCGGTTCGACCCGGATCACGTCCGCCCCGAGGTCGCCCAGCACCATCGGGCCGATCTCGCCACGCTCGTCGGTGAAGTCGAGCACCCGGTAGGGTTCCAGCATCGTCATCGCTTCAGTCCTTCGCCGTCGCCCGCCCTCTCAACGGAGGAGAGACTCCAGCGTTCCCGTCGCCGTCACCGCGATCAGCAACTGGCCTTCGAGACCGGCTGTCCGATGTACGCCCCACTCCGCCACTTCGGGCGCAGAGACGATCTTCACGAACGCCTCCTTCGAGGGGTATTCCATGATCCCCACGTGGTCCCACAACTCGTCCGCTTCCCCCAGCACCAAGTGATGGACGGGGCCGGAGAACGTTAGCCGCCCGCCGTGGGAGGTTACCCAGCGGGTCATGTCCCGGGCGTAGAGCGCGTACGCCTCGGCCCCGGTCAGGTTCGTCTCGCGCCCGTCCGCATACTCCGCTTTCGCCTTGAACTTCAGCAGGTTCACCATCGAGACGGGACCGTCGACGTCTTGCGCCAGGAAGGCCTGCATGCCTTCTCGCGTGGACGCGACCGCGTTCTGTACCTTCATGCTCCTGTTCTCGCCCTCCGCTATAGCGCTGGCTGCCGCCGACAAATCCGGCATACTACGCGACCGAGCCTATCGATCCCATCCGGAGGAACTCATGGCACACGATCTGGTCGTGCGGGGCGGACTCATAGTAGACGGAACCGGCGGCGCGCCGTTCGAAGGCGACATCGCCGTGAACGGCGACGCCATCACGGCGGTCGGAGACGTCCGTGAAACGGGTCGCGAAGAGATCGATGCCAGGGGCGCGGTCGTGACGCCCGGGTTCGTGGACCTGCACACCCATCTGGACGCCCAGATCGGCTGGGACCCGGCCATGACGTCCATCACGTGGCACGGCGTCACCACGGCGCTCATGGGCAACTGCGGCGTGACCTTCGCACCGTGCAAGGCGAGCGACCGCGAGTTCCTGGCCGGGATGATGGAGACCGTCGAGGACATCCCGAAGTACGCGATCCTCACCGGCCTGCCCTGGGACTGGGAGTTCTACGGCGGCTACCTCGACTCGATCGAGCGCCTCGGCCCGATGATCAACGTCGCCGGACTCGTCGGCCACGCCGCGACCCGGTTCTTCGTGATGGGCGAGCGCGCCATCGACGACGAGGCGACGCCCGAGGAGATACACCAGATCGCCGCTCTGGCCGGGCGGTCCGTCGCCGAGGGCGCAGTCGGCTTTTCGGTGAACCGGCACCCGGGCCATCGCCTGCCGGACGGGCGCTCGATACCCGGCACGTTCGCCAGCCGCGAGGAACTGCTGGCGATCTCCCGGGCGGTCGGTAGCCACGGCGGCCTGATGCAGACCGTTCCCAATTTCGGGGACCTCGACACCGAGATGGACATCCTGGAGGAGGAGGCACGCTCGAGCCGCGTCCTCTTCAGCGCGATCGCCGAACACGGCCTGCTCCTCGACGAGCGCGTCAGCGCGATGCGCGCCAGGGGCCTCGACGTCACCGCGGTCACGGTACCGCGCAGCGGCGGTGGAGTGGGCGGCCTGAGCACGGACAACTTCTGGCGCACGCCGGCCTGGGACCGCCTGCGCGAGATGAACTTCGAAAGCCGTCTCGAGGCGATCCGCGACGAGTCGTTCCGCGCGACGCTCGTGCGCGAAGTCCAGGAACACCAGGACCACCACCCGATCCTGAAGGCCGCCGGGCGCCACTACTTCATGGGCGTCGACGAACGTCCCGTGTACACGCAGCCGCGTGACGAGAGCCTGCGTGACCTGGCCGAAGCCGCCGGCGAACATCCCGCCGAAACCTGGCTCCGGGTGATGCTGGAGACGGACGGGAAGGCGCTCATTCACATGCGCGGGTTCAACGTGAACCTCGAGCAACTCGAGAAGATGATCACGACGGACTGGGCGATGCCGGGGCTCGGCGACGCCGGCGCGCACGTCAGCCAGATGATCGATTCCGGCTGGTCCACGTTCGTGCTGTCGCACTGGCACCGGGACGCCGGCGTCTACTCGCTGGAGGAAGCCGTCCGGCGGATCAGTGCCGAGCCGGCGCGGGTGCTCGGACTCTCCGACCGCGGCACGCTCGCCACCGGCAAGCGCGCCGACCTCAACGTGGTCGACATCGACCGCCTCGCCGAGCGGCAGCCCTACATCGCGCGCGACTTCCCGGGCGGCGCACCCCGTTTCCTGCAGCGTGCCGCCGGATACCTCGCAACGGTCTGCAACGGTCAGGTGATCCTGCGTGACGACGAGCACACGGGAGCGCGAGCGGGAGAGGTGATTCGCAACCCTCATGCCTGAGCCAGTCCTGAGGATGTTAGCCACCCCATTGGCTCGGCGACCCCGCTCAAGGCCACTGCGTTCGCGCCCCGCCCTGACACCCGCCTGAGATGCTCTTCCTCGCCGGCGACTCTACATCGCACAACCAGGATCATCGTGCCTCGTGGACACCCCTCCTGCGCTTCTCGCGCCGCTGCCGCTTCCTCCTACTCTTCGTAACCGCTCGATCAGGCTTGGTCTCTCCAGCGACGTAAAGCCGACTATACGTATCCAGCAACGAGTGAATTGAGTTGTCGACCGCGTCGTGCTTCTGCGGCTGCTGAAGTTTTCGCAGCTGCTTGCAAAAGAACTCAGCCGTCAGCTTAATCATCAGGACGTTGTGTTGTGCGTACATCTCCCTGACCCACTCCACATCCCGGTTCTTGTGGAGATCGGTGGTTCGTGACCGAGTCACAAAGAAGCCCAAACGCCCGTAATCTCCTGTCAGATAGGAGACCATCTGCTGGTAATCCGCTGATTCAAGCGTCTCCAAGTTCTTGATTTCGAAAACGACCTGTCTCGTACCGTAGTCCTCTCTAACGCGCTTCCAGGCCCCGTCGTCAGCCAAGTTAGTTCCGACAACGTCCCGTCTGAGCCTCGCGCTCCTATTCGGTTTCAGCTCCACGTTACGAAGCCCTTTCGCAAAGCAGATCCGAATGGCACCTTCGCACCACCTCTCGAAGGCAGCAGACCCCCCCGCGCCAACGGAGATCTCTTCAAGCTCTCCAAGCCGCGCTTCAATTCTTGAGCTTCGGATTTGCGGTGTTTGCGACGAAGTTTCGATATCGTACTCGTCGTATATCTCTTCCGCCTCAAACGCCTCCAACTCGTGCCCCCCGATGTTCAAGGCCATCCAATAGCACGGATGCACAAGAACTCTATCCGGGGCCACGAACTCTCGATCCGCCGCGCGGCCATCATGACAAAATACGAACGCTCCTTCCGACCCCTCTCGGATACCAAGAAATCCAATGCTATACAAACCGCTCAATAGATCCAGAGGGTTATCCAGAATATCGAATTCCTGCTGTACGATCGGGATGTCCGAACCGCGCTCAAGCAAACCTCCTAGCAGTTCCATCGTCTCGTCGAAGGTCAGCTCTGCAGAGCCACCGTCGAAGGCGCCAATGTACGACGCCAGCCCAGGCAGTATCGCGTCATATTCCTTTCTCAAATCCTCGAATCGAATATGCGATATCTGCCTTGCCGCAGCTTCGATATCGTGTCGGACCACGCGGATGCCGGAAGAGCCGCGCTTACCCGCTTCAAAGAGGGCCTTGTTGAGAAGGGCAAGGACGTCTCGAGGCCGGTATAGGGTGTGTTGCAGGCAGCGTTTGAATCCCGCTTGGCCAGCTAGGTCAGTTGATACACAGCCATCCCAGATCTTCCGATTTGCTTCATGTGGCAACTCGAACGCCAGCTGAAGTCTCTTAGCCGCAAATGTGAAAAGGGAGCCAACGTCCCAATGTAACCGGAGAACACTCGCTTCGATATTTCGGGAATAATCAGGATCCAACTGCTGCACTGCCCGCAGCATATTGTCCCGAAGAAATACAATGGGGCGAACGCAGGATAGGCGAGTCTTCACGTCTATCGACGCCTGGACCAGTCCGTCTACTAAGGCGGCACCGTAAACATCGGGGGTGTACCCTTCATCCAGCCGATCGATCAAGAGAACCACCGTGTGATTTACACGTTCGGTTCCGCTAAGGACCGCTTCTTCGACTTTCGAAAGCTCCAGTACCGCGGATAGTTCTCCAATGCGCTCTTCGGGATCCATGGCTTCCGTCGTGACTCGCTTAAGCGTCGCCAAGTATCTCGCGAACACGTTGGTCCCAGAAGCCATCCAATCTTGCACACGATTTCTCAATCCAGGATAGGCCGTATTCTCCTTAAACGTGTAGATCGGGGAAAGTGCGTTGGCAGCTTCCATCATGAGCGCATATCGCCATACCAATCGTGCTCCAGCTCTCACCGTGGAGAAGCTGTCGCCGAATTTTGCGATGCGGGGGCGCATACCAATAGTCTGATCCTCAGACGGTGCGATCTCTACGACGGATGCCTGCTGTTCACGGGCGAAGAACTTGGCCAGTTGAAGGGCCAACGCGCTCTTTCCGGTACCACGCCGACCCACGACCACCGATCGATCAGACGTCTCAATTAGGGTCCTGTAGTCTGGCGTCTCAAGAAAGGCGTTTCGCAGCATCTCTGCGTCAACCTCGGCTCGCACGTCACCAAGTGAGTTCGGACGGATAGGGCTTAGAGTGTTCATCTGCGCTTCAAGCCTCGCGTGGTAACGGAATCCCAAATTGCCGTAGCGTCTCCTCCACCGTGGGCCGCCCCACGCGCAGGCGGTCGTCGTTCAGCAGATAGGTGAAGACGTACCCGAGACCCAGGATCAGGATCCCGATCAGGAAGCAGTAGATCACCGCGCGGTCCGGGTACTGGTCCTTCAGGTGGCCGACGTAAAGCGGGCCGAAAATGCCCGCGGCCGCCCACGCGGTGAGGATCGCTCCGTAGATCGTCGACATCCGCTGCGAGCCAAAGACGTCCAGGATGAACGACGGCATCGTCGCGAAGCCGCCACCGAAACAGAGTAGCACGTAGCAGACGAGCGCCGAGAACACCCAGGGATTGGTCTCGGTCATGAGGATGCCGAAGACGACCATCTGGCTCGCGAGCAGGATCCGGAATACGGCCACGCGCCCGATGCGGTCCGAGATCATCCCCCACAGGAGCCGGCCCACGCCGTTGCAGAGCGAACTGATCGCGATGAGCGTGGCCCCGTAGGCCGCCAGTGTCTCCGGCTCGATGCTTGGATCGGCAAGCCCCCACACATCCTGCAGGAGCGGCGACTGGAAGCTGATCACGGAGATGCCGGCGGAGATGTTGAAGAAGAACACGATCCACATGACGGCAAATTCGCGGGAGCCGAGGCACGCGCGGAGCGGCGCGTCCGGTTCGGCTGCCGCGCTCGACGCCGCGCCGGCCGCGAAGTCCGCCGGTGGATCCCGCAGCACCATGCTGGCCGGGAAGAGAACACAGGCGAACACGAGGCCGAGGTAGAGGAACACATCCGACAGGTCTCCTCCCTGTGCGGTCTGTGACTGGCCCACCAGCAGCGGCGCCAGCACCTTGCTCAGGAGAAACGCGCCGACTCCGAAGCCCATCACGACGATGCCGGTGGCCAGCCCCTTGCGGTCCGGGTACCACTTGGCGACCGTCGCCACAGGTGTCACGTAGCCGAGGCCGATGCCCGCGCCGCCGATCACCCCGTAGCCGAGGTAGAAGAGCCAGAGCACGTCGATGCGCAGGGCGAGGGCCGCGATGAAGTAGCCGCCGCAGAACATGGCACTGCCGGTCAGCGCCAGCCGGCGCGGCCCGAGCTTCGGCAGTGCCTGACCCGCCCACGCCGCGGAGGTGCCGAGCGAGAAGATGGCGATGCTGAATGCCCACGCCGTATCCGTGAACGTCCAGCCGTAGTCGCGCACCAGCATGGTCTGGAAGAAACTCCATGCGTACACGGTGCCGAGACAGAGCTGCAGCGCGGTGCAGGCGGTGGCGATGACCCAGCGGGGCATGGCGGGTGTCAGGTCCGTGCTTCGGCCGGCGACGCGCCGGGGGTCCCGTCGCCACTTCTCAGGCAGTGGAGGAACAGCCGGGCAAGCTGCCCCGCCTCGTCGTCACGCTCGAGGACCTTGCGGTGGCTCTGGTCGAGTGCCTCCTCGCCCTCCCCCCCGACATCGCGCGCAACGGCGACCGCGTAGGCCAGCAGGTCGCCGACCGGCTTCGCGGCGAGGTTCACCAGCCAGATCGCCGCGAACACGCCGACCACGAACACGATCGAAATGAGGTACACCTGCTGGCCGATGGCGCGCTGGATCTTCAGCGCGATCAGGTCCGTGTCCATGCCGACGTGCACGGCCCCGGCCACGCCCGCCAGGATCGGGCTGCCGACTTCGACGAAGTCGCCCATGCCGGGCAGGTTGCGCTCCACGGTCTCGGTAATCGACGGGTCTCCCGCCAGGATCTCCTCCGGAATACCCGGGACGAAGGTATGGGCGAGGTACTCGCCGGCCTCGTTCGTCACGTAGATGTACTTGATACCCTGGATCTCGACGAACTGGTCGATCAGCGACTGCAGGGTGGAGAGGTCGCGGTTCAGCAGAATGTCGACACTCGCGTCCGCGATGGTCTTGGCGATGTCCTGGCTGTTGCTGAGGTACTCCTCCGAGAGGTGCGTATCGACCGTGTAGACGCACAGGATCGACGTCGACAGCCCGATGAAGCCGAACAGGGAGAAAACGCCGAACAGCGTTTTCTGGAAGAGCTTCTTCACCTTCATACAGAGAACCTCCTGTGCCAGTCGTCGAGGGTTACGAAACGGCCCTCGTCGACGATGGTGTAGTACACCTGTTGCAGCCCCTGCCGGCGCTCCGGTCCGAACGAGACCCGCTCGTCGATGCCGAGATCGAAGTCTCGTACGGAGAACACCGCGCTCTCCAGACCGCTCCGCGTCGGCGGTTCTTCCAACCGCGACAGCACCTCGACCATCAGCTTCGCATCGAGGAAGCCCTCGAGACTCACGAAGCTCTGCGGGAACGGCGTGTAGGGTTCCAGCCCCAACTCCCCCGACGGCTCCGGATCGTAGCGTCCCATGAACTCGCGATACTCGCGCACCGCGGGAATGGAGACGTCCTCGTAGCTCGGCACGACCTGGGAGTTGACCAGCAGCTCCGTGTATTCCCGACTGTCCTCGCGGCCCTCGGTCAGAAGCTTGAGGAGGTTCTCGCTGCCGACGAAGGAGAGGTTGGCGATGGGCACGCGCAGCCCCAGGTCCACGGCGTCCCGCGCGAACCCGGCGCAGGCGGCGTAGGCGCCGATGCAGATCACCGCGTCGGGCTGGGCGGCCCTCAGGATCTCGACCTGCGCACGCATACTTGCCGTGAACTGGGTGCCCCGGCGATAGCTCGCCTCCCCCACGATTCGCTCGCCGTGCCTGCCGAGCGCCGCGCGCACGCCCGCCCAGCCACTCCGCCCATACGCGTCCGCCTGATAGAAAACGGCGATGCGCCGCCGGCCCACGCGTACGAAGTTGTCGACTAGCCCCGCCGTCTCCTGCGCATACGAGGCCCGCAGGTTGAAGGCGAACTCCCCGTAGGGCGGTTGCCGCTGCGGCTGTGCACCCGTGAACGGGAAGAACAGGTACATGTCGCGATCCTGGAACTTCTTCAGCATGGGCAGGACGCGCGTCACGGTTGGCGTCCCCACGTAGCCGAACAGCAGGAAGACCTCGTCTTCGAGCATCAGCGTCATGGTGTTCCTGACCGAAGGGTCGGGCTGATAGCCATCGTCGTAGGTCTTGAGCGCGATCCGGCGCCCCCGGACTCCGCCCTCGCCGTTGACGTGCTCGAAGTACGCGGTAGCGCCACGGTACAACTCGATGCCGAGGCCGCGCGAGGGACCGGAGAAGGCGGCCGACATGCCGAGCAGGAACTCGCTGTCGGTGACGCCGGCGCCGGGGGCAGCGGACGCCCCGAGGACCCGGCCGGTTGCCAGGCCCGACAGACCGGTTGCGATGATCGATCGGCGTGTGAGCACCGGTCGCGTGTCCCCCGGCTCTTGTATCCCGGTTTACTTTAGCCCAGCGCAACCCAAGGAACGAGGGCACATGAGGCAGGCGCCGGCGCCAACAGCGCCGGCGCCCGCAACCTCGCCGGCCCGCGGCGGGAAATCGGCGCGCTCCATCCCGCTCTCGGACGCCCACCGGCCGCCGACTGGCGGGTTCGGCCGGCGGGCGCTATCGTCGTCGAGTCAGGTAACCACCGGAGCATGCAGCATGAGTCAGACCAGCGAAGTCGACCGGGAACGGCTGGAGGGATTCCTCAAGCTCGTCGGCAGCCAGGTGGCGGCAGGGTTCAACTGCTCCCTGTCGGCACTCGGCGACCGACTCGGTCTCTACCGCGCCCTCGCCGACATCGGCCCGGTCAACAGCGACGAGCTCGGCACGCATACCGGGCTGCACGAACGCTGGCTGCGCGAATGGCTTCGACACCAGGCCTGCGTCGGCCAGGTCGAGTACGCGGAGGGACGCTTCGGCCTCAGCCCCGAGGCGAAGATCGTGCTCGCCGAGGAAGGCCACGCGTTCTTCTTCGCGAGCGGTTTCGGCGCCGTGACAGCCACCTATCCCTCGCTGCCCCGTCTTCCGGACGCGTTCCGCACGGGTCTCGGACTGACCTACGACGACCATGGCGCGGCCTGCGCGTGCGGCATCGAGCGCATGAATGCCCATCTGCAGCGCAGAGAGCTCGTTCCCAAGCTGCTCCCGGAGATCGACGGCATCGTCGGCAAGCTCGAGGCGGGCGCGGCCGTGGCGGACGTCGGCTGCGGTTCCGGCACGGCGCTGCTGGCGATGGCCGCGGCGTTTCCCGCGTCGACGTTCACGGGCTACGACACCTCGACGCACGCCCTCGGCAACGCGCGCCGGAACCTGGCCGCCAGCGGCGTGGAGAACGTGCGCCTGGTCGACCCGTCGGCCGAGCCCATGCCGGAGGCTCCCGCATTCGACCTGGTCACCACCTTCGACGTCGTCCACGACACGACGCACCCCGCGCGCCTGATCCGCGACATCCGCACCTCCCTGAAGGACAGCGGCGTGTGGCTCTGTTCGGACATCCGCAGTTTCCCGACATTCGAGCAGAACCTCGCCGAACATCCCATGGCCGCACTGCTCTACGGCTTTTCGGTCACCGTGTGCATGTCGTCGGGGATGTCCGCGCCGGACGGCGCCGGCCTCGGCACCCTCGGCTTCAACCAGGAAGTGGCGCGCGGCATGGCGAGTGACGCCGGGTTCTCCCGCTTCGAGGTCCTCGAGTACGGCAACGCGATGAACGCCTTCTACGACATCAGGCCCTAACCGGCTGCCAGTCCCGACATCACCCCGAAGCGCCCGTCGATGACGTCGCGCAGCGCGGCTCCCGGCTCGCCCATCGCGTCCCCCGACCGGACGTGGTACGCGTTCGGCGCGTCCGCCCCCTTGGGGGTCGCCCCGCCGGCCCGGTCAGCCACTGCCTGGAACGCTAGTTGACGGAAGCGGACCAAGCCGAGGTCCGTCTGCCCGAGCAGTTCCCGCGTGCGGTCCGCGATGCGCCCCTGGCTGTCGGCGATGGCCTGGTCCTGTTCCGAGATGCCGACGATGCCCGTGAAGCTCCGTTCCCGCTGCAGCGAGCGGTCCATGAGGTAGTCGTTCTCGCGGCGACGTACCGGCAGGTAGTGCTCGTCGACCTCCGCGAAGATGCCCGACCCTTTGGCGAGGCGGTCCACCTCCCGTTCCGTCAGCGGTCGGTCCGGGTTCCAGCAGTAGCAGAAGATCCAGCAGGATTCGTCGTCCACCGGCACCCAGGTGTTGCCAAGGTTGTTGTCCTCCGGAAAGTTGCCCGGAGCCAGGGAGTGGTTGGGCATGAGGAACTGCGTCATGCGCCAGTAGCGCGCGCCGTCGTCCGCCTCGCGCGCCGCGCACAGGAGCAGTCCGGCGGGGTGCTCGAGCGCGGTGAACTCCGGGCGGCCGTCCTCGATCATCCAGCGGAAACGCGCCAGCGACGCCGGCTCGTTGTCTCCGTCGACCCGACGCGGAACGACTCCGACCTCGTGCAGACCGACCTTCTCTCCACCCCGCATGCCCGCGTGCAGATAGGAGAAATGGGCCGTGTCGAGGCCGCCTTCGCACGCCTGCGCCCAGTTGCACTGCTGGAACTTCTTGGAGACGAAGCGGTGTTCCGGGGGTAGCGTCGCGAACTCGAACTGCGGCAATTCCGGCGCCTCGCCCTCGCCCATCCACGCCCAGACCACGTCGCCGAACTCGCGCACCTCGAGCGCGCGGATGGCCGCCTGCGGCTTCACCCGTTCCGCGATGTCGTCGGGCAGCGTCGGAATTTCGAGGCACTGTCCGCGCACGTCGAACTTCCAGCCGTGGTACGCGCAGCGCAGGCCGCATTCCTCGACGCGACCGAAGAACAGGTTTGCGCCGCGATGCGGACACGCCGGTTCAACGATGCCGACCTGCCCCCGGGTGTCGCGAAAGGCCACGAAGTCCTCGCCGAGCAGCTTGACGCGCAGCGGCGGGCAATCCGGCGCCGGCAGCTCGCGCGAGAGCAGCGCCGGCATCCAGTACGAGCGAAAGACGTCGCCCATAGGCGTTCCCGGGCCCGTCTGCGCGAGGGTTGCGTTCTCTTGTGCCGTCAGCATGCGTGACCTCCATCGACCGGTCCGTGCGACCCGCCGGCAACGCCCGTTCACCCCCCGGCGCAATCGCTCCCACGGAGCGTAAGCGAGCGCCAGTCGATCGTCCACAGCGACCGACGCGACCGACGCGCCGGCCGAAGGTCTGACAGCCGGTCCGGGGAGGACCAGCGACCCGCTGCCGTACAATCGCACCTTGTCATGAGCTGCCGAAGGGGAGAGACGCCGAATGGCCAGGAGCACCAAGCCGGCGGGGAAGCGCCGCCCCGAAGTCCCGACGTTCCAGGGATGGCTATCCACCGACGCGGACGAGATCAGGCGGCGGCAGTGGAGAGGGCGCACGGAGATCGACTCGGTGGCCGCGCTCGACGCCGCCGGAACACCCTTCTGCGACTACCGGGTCACCTCCTCTACCGGGAGCGAGTACACGGTGGAACTGCGGTCCCTGGCGGAGCGCGTCAACTCCTGCGAGTGCCGGGATTTCAGCGCTAACGGCCTCGGCACGTGCAAGCACGTCGAAGGGGTCGTGCGGCGCGCCCGCCCCCGGCGGCCGGCGTCGAGCGCCCGCATCGAGATATATCTCGACGAGGTCGGCGAACAGGCGCCGCGCATGACCGCCCCGGATGCCATTGCGGCCGCCCATCCCACCCTGGTCCGGGAAGTGCAACGCCATTGCGCCGGCCTCCGGCGCGGCTCGCGCAAGGCGCTCGGCGCACTGCGGCGGTTGACGGACGACCACGCGGCCTGCCTGCGCGTCTCCTTCCGGCTGGACCACTGGCTGGACGCCCGCGAGGCCGAGCGCCGGCGCGACCGCGACCGCAAGGCTGTCGAAGCGGAACTCCAAAACGGTACCCGTTCCATCGACGACTTGCTGAAGCGTCCGCTGTTGCCGTACCAGGTCGATGGCGTGCTGCACCTCGCGTTCGGCGAGCGCGGACTGCTCGCCGACGACATGGGGCTCGGCAAGACCGTGCAGGCCATCGCCGCCTGCGCGCTGCTGCGCGAACTGCGCGGCATCGAGCGGGTGCTGGTGGTCTCGCCGGCATCGCTGAAGGCCGAGTGGGACGAACAGATTCGGATGTTCTCCCGGCTGTCCGCGACCATCGTGTACGGCAACCGCCATGCGCGCCTGCGCCTGTACGAGAAGCCCTCGTTCTTCACGCTGTGCAACTACGAACAGATACGCATGGACGGCGACGCACTGAACGCGGTATTGCGTCCGGACGTGGTGATCCTGGACGAGGCGCAGCGCATCAAGAACCTGCACACCAAAACCGCCGCGGCGATCAAGAAGCTCGAGAGCCGCTACGCGTTCGTGTTGACCGGCACGCCCCTCGAGAACCGGATCGACGAACTCTACTCCATCCTGCAGTTCGTGCACCCGGAACTGCTCGGGCCGCTGTTCCGTTTCAACCGGGAGTACTACGAACTCGACGACCGGGGCCGCCCTGTCGGCTACCGGAATCTCGACAGACTGGCCGCGCGCATCGCGCCGGTGATGCTGCGGCGGCGCAAGGACGACGTGGAGAGCGAATTGCCGGGGCGCACTACCAAGACCTTCTTCGTCGCCATGACCGAGGAGCAGCGGCGCTTCTATCAGGACTACGAACAGTTGGCCGCCCGGCTTGCCGCCATGGCCCACCACCGGCCCCTGACCAGGGAAGAGTTCGAGAAGCTCCAGCGCTATCTGGCCTGCATGCGCATGGTCTGCGACACCCCGTACATCCTGGAGGACAAGCCCCACGCCTGTCCCAAGATGGACGAGTTCGAGCGCCTGGTCCCCGATCTCCTCGACGATCCGGACCGCAAGATCATCGTCTTTTCCGAGTGGGTACGGATGCTCTCGCTCGTGCGCGAATTCGCGGGCCGCGCCGGACTGGAGTTCGCGTGGCACACGGGCGACGTTCCGCAGCACCGCCGCCGCGCCGAGATTCGCCGGTTCCGCGAGGACCCGGATTGCCGGCTTTTCCTGTCGTCGGAATCCGGCGGCGTCGGACTCAACCTGCAGGCTGCAGACACCGTTATCAACCTGGACTTGCCCTGGAATCCCGCCCGCCTGGAACAACGGGTCGCCCGGGCGTGGCGCAAATTGCAGACGCGGTCGGTCACGGTAATCAACCTGGTCACCGAAGACACGATCGAGCATCGCATGCTGGCGCTGCTCGACCAGAAGCGCGCCCTCTCCGACAAAGTGCTCGACGGGCGCGGGGACGCGGCCGACATCAAGATGCCCAACTCCCGCGCCGCCTTTCTCGAACGTCTGGACAGCGTGCTGCACGACCGGACGAGGGTGATCGAGGAGGAACCCGCGGCCATCGACCTGCTGCGGGAGGAACTGGTGGCCGAACACGGACCGGCCTTGCACCACATTTTCACGCGGGAGGGACACGACGGCGTGCTCGTGGTCATGGTCCTGCCGCCGGAGCGGGCCGCCGAGGAGGAACGCCGGCTCGCAGAGGCATCGGGCCTGCAGGTGAGCGTGGTCGACCCAGCCGCCTACGAGGCCATGCTGCGTCTGGCCCGGACCGGTCTGGTTTCCTTCCCGGCGGAAGGGCTGCGCGATGTCTATCCCACGCCCGATTCGGACGACGAAGCCACCAACCATCGCACACGGCGTGCCGAAGCGCTCGCCGAGAGGGCGCGGCGCAAGTTCCAGGCGGCGACGCTGCTCGAAGGCGGCGGCTTCCCCGAGGAGGCCATGGCACCGGCCGTCGCGGCCGCCTGTCTGGCCGTGGACGCCATCGCGGCGCTACGCGGCGACGACGAGCCCGGAGACGCCGAGTCCGCCCTCGCGTTCGTGACGGGTGCCGACTTCGTCGAGGATGCGGACCCGCCGCCCCACGGGCTGGTCGGCATCCTGTCGGACGACCGGGGAGACGAAGGAATCGTTCCGGTGGGAGAGCTGCTCGGCTGGATCGCGAGGGCCATCGAGACCGCCGCGGCCCGCCCGGTGACCGCCGCATGAGACCGGACACGGCGGTAAGGAGGTAGCCGTCCGGGATGGCGAAACCCGACTGCAACTTCCGCCGTTCGGCGAACCCGGGCTTACGGGCACCCACCGCCCCCCAGCGCGTCGTACTCCGCCGGCACGAAGTCCTCGAAGCGGAATGTCTGCCGGTACATCGCACAGTGTTCCTCGAGGCTGTCGAAGCTCGTGTCCGCGAGCAGGCGCTCCCGCAGGTCGTCCATCGTGAGCAGGAAGGCCGACATGCGGATGCCGCCGTCGCTCGGGGTATCGAACACCAGTAGCCGAGGCGTGTCGGCGCCGTTCTCCCACGGGGTCCAGGCGAGCTGGTCCCCGCCACGCCCCCGGCCCGGGGTACCGGTCCACGCGAACTCCGCCCAGTACGACATCATCGACCGTGACAGGGCGTCGCGCTCGGGCACGTCGTCGTCGTCCACGAAGGCCAGCCGGTCGAGGAAATCCAGGTTGCCGAACACGAAGGGAATCTCCAGCGCATGGGCGGCCCCGACCAGGCGCCCCAGGTCGAGGGTGCCGACGGTACGCATCGCGTCCCAGTCGAATCGGTAGGCGAACACGGTCGGCCCCTGCGAGTCGCGTAGCGGCGCGGCCAGGCTGTCGACGCCGCGCACCTTCCAGGCGTCGCTGCCGTATCCGGTGTCCCGGTCGTGACGCTTCGGGTCCCGAATGCGGTAGGGCAGCACCCCGAACAGCCGCTCCGTTGCCTGCCCGGACAATGACGCGAAGAGCTTCATTTCGTCGCGGTTGGTGCCGAGTATCACCGGGGTGACGTTGTAGCGCCCTTCGGCAAGGAGCGCCTCGGTCCGCAGGTCGGCGGGCAGCACGTGCCCGTCGCCGAGGAGCGTCGGCGTGCCGCCCAAACCCCCGCCACCCTGGGCGGCGAGGATCTCCGAAGCCGTCTTCGAACGGAGATACGCGGCGAGTTCGGCATCGGACATGGCCGCCTGCCGTCCCCTGGCCGCATCCCGATCCAGGTTCAGATCGTCGGCAATCAGGAGGTTGTCGACCAGGTCACGGGAACTCGTCGTGTCGCCCACCGCGTACTCCTCGGCTTCCGCCACCGGAACGAGCCGCAGCCCCCCGCTCTGCACGATCGCCTTGTGGTAGAGCCCCGCCGCAAGCGGCGAGACCATCATGGCCACGACGTTCCAGCCGCCGGCCGACTCGCCGAAGATCGTGACGTTGTCCGGATCGCCGCCAAACGTCTCGACGTTCGACTGGACCCAGTGCAGGGCATGGATGATGTCTAGCACGCCGTAGTTGCCCGAGTCGTCCGCCGCATCCTCGCCGCCACGCAGCGCCGGATGCCGCAGCCAGCCGAGCGGGCCGAGCCGGTAGTTGAAGGACACCACCACGACATCGTGGGTGCCCGCGAGATTGGCCCCGTTGTAGAGCGGCGAGCCTCCCTCGCCAATGTGATTCCCGCCGCCGTGTATCCAGAACATCACCGGAACCCGGCGATCCGAGTCGGCGACTGCCGCCGGGGACCAGACGTTCAGGTACAGGCAATCCTCATCGCCGGCGACCCCGCCACCGGCCAGGAGCTGCCTCTGTGGACACTGCGGTCCCCGTACCAGGGTTTCCCGCACGTCCGTCCAGGCGTCCGGCGGCCGCGGCGCCCGCCAGCGCAGGTCGCCCACCGGCGGCGCGGCAAAGGGAATGCCGAGCCACGCGTAGGTGTCGGCACGGTCCACATAGCCCGCGATGTCGCCCCCTTGAACACTGCGCTGCGTCTGCGCGGCGACGACCGGCAAAGGTGGTTCCTCGAAGATGCGCGCGACGTACCACCAGGCGGTGCCCCCGGCGACGGCGGCCAGCGCAATGACCACGGCCAGCACGATGAGCAGGACGCGGATGAGCTTCTTCATGGGCGTTCCTCGAGCGATTCGCCATTATGGACGCTGCGACCCGCCGGACGCGACGGGCCCCGGCTGTCAGGCCGCCACTACCCGCGCATGCGGCGACGCCACGAACGCACCGCCCGACAGTGCCCCGTCCGCTTCGCGCAGGACGATCTGGGGGCACGCGAACAGGTTGGGGCTCACGCCGTTCGGGAACACGCGCGCGCTCGGATAGCGTCCCGTGATGGCCGCGACGGTGTCTTCCGCCATGTGCGCCATCACGCCGACCTCCTCGTTGCCAGACACATCGATACGGGCGCAGTGCACGGCCTCGTCAAGGTCCATGCCATAGTCGAGGACAAAGGAGACGAGCTGGAACACCGACGCGAGGATCTTCCGGCCCCCGGACGCTCCCAGCGCGAAGGCCGAGCCGTCGTCCCGCCGGACGATCGTCGGCAACATGTTGCACAGGGGGCGCCGCCCGCCGGCCACCGAGTTGGGCCGCCCCGGCCGCGGGTCGAACCACATCATGCCGTTGTTCATGAGAATCCCGGTCCGCGGCAGCATGATCCGTGCACCGAACGCGGACATGACCGTCTGGGTGAGCGAGACGAGATTGCCCTCGGCGTCGGCGACGCAGAGATGGCTCGTGTGCGTCGGCAACACGCCCTCCCCGCCTTCGCCGATGTGCTCGATGCGGAAGTCGTAGACCCTGCGCAGCGCCTCGATGTAGGCCACCGTCGCGTCGAGGTCCGGCGCGGCGCCGTGGAACCCGTGGTCCTCGACCAGGGAGAGGGCGTGCATCAGGCTCGGACCGGCAGTCATGTGCCCGGGCGCCGCGACACGCGCGTCCCGGTAACGGCGTTCCAGCGGCTCCGCCAGACTGGCGCTGTAGTCCTCGAGGTCCGCGAGCCCGATCCGTGAGCCGACCGCCGCGAGGTCCGCCGCGATGTCCCGCGCGAGAGCGCCGCGGTAGTAATCCTGCGGACCCTGGGCCTGCAACCGTCGATAGGTCGAGGCGAGGTTGCCGAGGGGAAACCTCGCGACGGAGCCGTCCGTCGGCGCCGTGCGCGGCAGCCCGTCCGGGAGATAGACCCGCCGCGTCTCGTCGAAACGCGCGAGGTGACGCGCATGGGACGCGACCCGGTACGCCGCGTACCAGTCGAGCGGCAGGCCCGCCTCCGCGAGACGGCAGGCGGGCTCGATGGCTTCCTCCCAGGACAGCGTCCCGAAGGTCTCGAGCGCCAGCGCCACGCCCTGGACGTAGCCGGGCGTCGCGACCGCGAGCGGCCCTTCGACGTTCGCGTCGTCCACCACGGCCGGCCAGTTGAAGGTGTCCGCACCGGTCGTCCCGTGCGCAAGGGGGTAGTCCTCGGGTCTCGCTTCGAGGGGCGCCCGCATGCCGAACTCGACGACGCGGACGGCATTCTCCCGGGCCAGGCAGACGGTCATGTAACCGCCGCCGCCGATCCCGCTCATCCACGGTTCGACGGTGCCGATCGCGAGTCCGGCGGTCAGCGCGGCGTCCACAGCGTTGCCGCCGTCGCGCAGCACCTGCGCGCCCGCTTCGGAGGCGAGGTAGTGCTGGGTGGCCACCACGCCCCGGTCGCCGCGCACGGCGGGCTTCCGGACTTGCCAGTGTTCGGTGTAGTGCTGGGTCATGCTGTGCTATCACGACGTTCCGACACTTCCGGGGCGACCTGCCGGTTTGTTCCTGGCGCGTCCGCGCCCCGGTCCCGCTGGCGGACACTCGCATCGGATAGCCGCCGCCGGGTGTTGGCGGGTCCGAGTCGATCGCGCGCTACGGCAGCGAACATTGCCGACCTACGCCACTTCGTATTCTGCGATCAACGCGTCGGCTGGTATCCCCAAACCGTCATGCAGCTTTCGAATCATGCCGATCGTCAGGGGGCGGCGGCCCGACATGACCTCCGAGACCCGGCCGGAGGTCCCGATGAACGGCATAAGGGCCTTGTCGATCATGCCGTTTTGCTCCAAGACGAATCGAATGACTTCCAGAGGGTGAGCATCCGGGACAGGGAAACGCTTCTTTTCATAGGCTTCGACCAGGATGGCCAGAACGTCGAGCTCACTTTCTTCTGCCGAATCGGGCGCCGCGTCCATTAGCTCCTCAATCCGTGTCAGGGCTTGCCGATAGTCCCCTGTCGTCTTGATCGGTTCGATCTCCACTCCACACCTCCTCGGCATCGATGGCATCGTACTCGTCATGCGTTCCAATGAAACGCACGTAGACAATTCCCGTGTTGTAGTGGACCTTCACGACAAGGCGGTACCTGTTGCCGGCGACATTGAACACGACCCGGTTGTCACCAATGATGCTGGCGGAACCAAACTGGCTCTTGACCTGATGCGGGGTCTTCCAGCTTGCTGATTGCACCACCTTGTGCCATGCCTTCAGTTGCTCCTCGCTTTCTGGGTGAGCGCGCCAAAAGGCCCTCAAGGTTCCGATCGCGATAAGTCGCATGTCCTCCCATTTTGGGAGGGCCGTGGACTGGCGTCAACCGCCCGGAAACGCCGCGAAGCGGCCCTGAATGACGTCTCACTTCTGGGACAGGACGCCAAGGTGGGCTCCGCGGACGTGAGCCGAGTATGGCCCGCACTCGTCGTCCAATTCGGCATGATGGCCCGTCCAATCGGGACTTGCCGGCCGTCCAATTCGGATCGCACCACCGTCCAACTCGGCTTTCTCGCGAGAAGCGGCGGATTGCGGCAAGGCGTGGCCACCCACATCTCCCCTTGTGGCCGAACCGCGCGGCACCCGTGTTCCCCGCTGCGACGAGCCCCACTGGCCAACCCGCGTCAAGCAGGACACGCGACACCGGGCCGCGATTCGCGCCCCGACCGCCTTTCGCGTAGCGTATGCGGATGAAGCTTGCGGTTCTGGACCAGTCACCCATCCACCGTGGCGAGGACGCCCGCGCCGCCATCGAGCACACCATTGCGCTCGCGCAACGCTGCGACACCCTGGGTTATCACCGTTACTGGATCGCCGAGCACCACGCGACCGAGTCGCTCGCCAGTTCCTCGCCCGAGATCCTGATCACCCGGGTGGCCCGCGAGACCGAGCGCATCCGCATCGGTTCCGGCGGCGTGATGCTGTCGCACTACTCGCCGTTCAAGGTGGCCGAGAACTTCCGCATGCTGGAACTGATGTATCCCGGGCGGATCGATCTCGGCGTCGGACGCGCCCCCGGCAGCGACGGCCTGACGGCGGCGGCGCTCGCCTACGGGAATCCGCTCGGCATCGAGTACTACCCCGCCAAGGTGAAGGATCTCGTCGCATTCGTTTCCGGACAGAAGCCACTCACCGAGGCCTTCGAGCGGCTTCGGGCGACACCGGAGGTGGCCACCACACCCGAGATATGGATGCTCGGCTCGAGCCTCGACAGCGCGGTCTATGCCGCCCGTTTCGGCGTCGCGTTCTCGTTCGCGCACTTCATCGCACCCGGTCCCGCGGTACCGGCCATGCAGCGTTACCGGCGCGACTTCGCGCCCGAGCACCTGGCCGCGCCGTACTCGTCCGTCGGGGTGTTCGCCATCGCCACCGAGGATGCCGAACGCGCCGAGGTCTTCCTGCGCATCCGGGAACTGCAGCGCATCCGGCGCGACCGGGGTATCCAGGGACCGGCACCAACGCCCGAGGAGGCAGCCGCGTACCCGTTCGAAGACGAGCACCTTGAGCGCATGCGCAGCAAGCGTTCCCGGCAGATCATCGGGACGCCCACGGAGGTCAGGCAGCGCATCGACGCCCTGGTCGAGGACACCGGTGCCGACGAAGTCGTGATCCTCACGATCACGCCGACCTTCGAGGACCGCGTACGCTCCTACGAACTCATCGCAGAGGCCTACGCGGACGAGGCGCTCCGCGACACCAACGCGGTCGCCTGACCGGTCGTCGGAAACGTCCCCGGGGCCTCTACGCCCTCGCGACCGCAGTAGGGCCCGACCTCGTGCATTGGCCTGCCGGGACCCGCGAAAGGGAGCCGTTCCTGCGCGATACCGAACCTGTCCCACGCGCCAGCGGTTTGCTGTAGAGTCGCCGCCTTCACAGTGCAGGCGGAGTACACGCATGACCTGGAATGCCGGCCCGGGAGCCACCGGCGAGCGCCATCCCGACCCGACCTCGTCCCTTCCGACTCGAATCGTCGGTCCGCTGCTCGCGGCCTGCCTGCTCGGCCTGGCCGCGTGTGCCGCGGAACCGATCGGGCCCGCGGAGTCCGCCGCAATGCACGACGTCGGCGCAATCGACATTCCCTTCACGAAGTACACCCTCGCGAACGGCCTGACCCTGATCGTCCACCAGGACGCCAAGGCGCCGGTCGCCGCGGTCAACGTCTGGTACCACGTCGGCTCGAAGAACGAGAAGCCCGGCAAGACCGGCTTTGCCCATCTGTTCGAACACCTGATGTTCAACGGCACCGAGAACTACCCCGGCGAGTTCTTCGCGCCCTTCGAACGGGTCGGCGCCACCGGCATGAACGGCACCACCAACACCGACCGCACGAACTATTTCGAGGTCGTCCCGACGAACGCGCTGGACCTCGCGCTCTGGATGGAGTCGGACCGCATGGGGCACCTGCTCGGGGTAGTCGATCAGGAACGGCTGGACGAACAGCGTGGAGTGGTCCAGAACGAGAAGCGCCAGGGCGAGAACCAGCCCTACGGGCGCGTCTACAACGTCATCTTCGAGAACGTCTTCCCCGCCGGCCATCCGTACTCCTGGTCGGTCATCGGCAGCATGGAGGATCTCAATGCAGCGAGCCTCGAGGATGTGCGTGAGTGGTTCAACCGGTACTACGGCGCCGCCAACGCGGTCATCGTGGTGGCGGGAGACGTCGAGCCGGAGGCCGTCAAGGAACGGGTCGAGCATTACTTTGGCCACATCCCCTCGGGGCCCCCGCTCGCACGTCAGAGCGAGTGGATACCGGAACTCCGGGGCATTCGCCGCCATACCATGCAGGACCGCGTACCGCAGGCGCGTCTCTACAAGTCCTGGACCATGCCGCGATTCGGAGACCCGGACTCGACCCGCCTCGACCTCGTCGCCGGAATACTCAGCGAGGGCAAGACCTCGCGCCTCTACAAGCGCCTCGTCTACGACGAGCGCATCGCCTCGGACGTCAGCGCTTTCGCGTTCCCGCTCGAGATCGCCGGCATCTTCGGCATCATCGCCACCGCCTTGCCGGGGCACACCCTGGCCGAACTGGACGCCGTGATCGAGGAAGAGATCGCACGGTTCCTCGCCGACGGACCGACGCAGGACGAACTCGATCGCGTCGTCACCGGCCGCCGCGCCGGTTTCATCCGGGGTGTCGAGCGCGTCGGTGGCTTCGGCGGCAAGAGCGACCTGCTCGCCCGCAACGAGACCTACATGGGCGACCCGGCGTACTACCGGGCGACCCTGGCGGGCTGGGACGCCGCCACCCCCGAAGCGCTGACGGCCGCCGCAAACGCCTGGATGACGCAGGGACAGTTCGTGCTGGAGGTGGTGCCGTTTCCGCCGACCAGCGTCACGGAAGCCATGGCCGACCGCAGCAAACTCCCCGACAACGGCGAGCCGCCGGCCGTCAGCTTCGAGGAATTTGAGCGCTTCACCCTCGACAATGGCCTCGAGGTGGTCCTGGCCCGGCGCACGGCCATCCCCGTCGTCGAACTGAACCTGATGGTCGACGCCGGATACGCCGCCGATCAGTTCGCCGCGCCCGGCACGGCGCAGCTCGCCATGTCGATGCTGCCGGAGGGCACGTCCACCCGGTCCTCGCTCGAGATCAGCGACCAGATGCGTCGACTCGGCGCGTCCCTCGGCAGCGGCTCCAACCTCGATGTCTCCTCCGTCTCGATGTCCGCACTCAAGGAGAACCTCGCCGAGTCGCTCGACCTGTTCGCCGACGTCATCCTGAACCCGGCCTTCCCCCCGTCCGACTTCAACCGGGTGCAGCAACTGCAGATCGTCGGCATCCAGCAGGAGAAGGTGCAGCCGCGCACGCTCGCCCTGCGGCTCTTCCCGCGGCTCCTCTACGGCGAAGGACATGCCTACAGCCTGCCGTTCACCGGTTCCGGCGACGAGGCATCGGTCGCCGCGCTGACGCCCGCCGATCTCGCCACTTACCACGAGACCTGGTTCAAGCCCGGCAACGCAACCCTCATCGTCGTGGGGGACGTCACCCGCGAGGAAATCGAGCCTCTGCTCGCCGACAAGTTCAGTGACTGGGCCGCGGGAGACGTGCCGGAGAAGAACCTCGCGACGGTGGCCCTGCGCGAGGCGGCAACGGTCTACCTCGTCGACCGGCCGGACTCCGAACAGTCGGTCATCATCGCCGGCCACCTGGCGCCGCCGCGCAACAACGACGCCGAGATGGCCATCAGCGCCATGAACCAGGTGCTCGGCGGCGACTTCACGGCACGCGTGAACATGAACCTGCGGGAGGACAAGAGCTGGTCCTACGGGGCTTTCACGCAGGTGGTGCCGGCCGAGGGACAACGGCCGTTCATCGTCCTGTCCCCCGTACAGACCGACAAGACCAGCCCCGCGATGGCCGAACTCAAGCGCGAGATCGAGGAGATCCGGACCACGCGTCCGCCCTCCTCGGACGAGATCGCCAAGGTCAAGGACCGGCGCACGCTGTCACTGCCCGGACGCTGGGAAACCGCCTCCGCCGTACTGGGCTCGATCGCCGAGATCGTGCGTTTCGGGCTGCCGGAGGACTACTGGGACACGTACGCCGACCGCATCCGCGGGCTGACCGAAGAGGAGATCCGACAGGCCGCGGTCGATGTCGTGCATCCCGAGGCATTGGTCTGGGTCGTGGTCGGCGACCGGGCGAAAATCGAAGCCGGCATTCGCGAACTCGGCTTCGGCGAGATCGTCCTGCTCGACGCGGACGGCAACGAACTGTAGGGGCGACCCTTGTGGTCGCCCGTCCCCGACCCCTGTGGTCGCCCGTCCCCGACCCTTGCGGTCGCCCGTCCCCGACCCTTGCGGTCGCCCGTCCCCGGCCCTGGTGGTCGCCCGGGGACGGGACGCCACAAGGGCGTCCCCTACGCGTCAAGCGCGCCGTCACTCCTCCCCGAACTGCCAGTTCGGCGGCGGCACGTACGTCTCCTCGCCCACGTAGTACATGGCCACCGGATTCGGCGGCTGCAGCGCCCGGAAGGCGACCACCTTCTCCAGCAGGCGCGCGACGACGTCCGGATGTTCCGCGGCCACGTCGTAGCGCTCGAGCGGGTCCTCGTCCAGACGGAAGAGCTGTTTGGTCGAGGCTTCCGCCGCCCCTTCGCCGGTCAAATGCGGACCGATGACGACGAGCTTCCAGTCGCCCTCCGAGACCGCAACCTGGTCCTTCTCTTCGCTTCGCGCGACGAACGAGTAGAGGTCGCGCTCGAGCGCTTCCTGTTCACCGGTCAACACGTCCAGCACGTCCACGCCGTCCAGCGGTTTGCCGCCGTGATCGTCGATCCCAGCGACGCGCATCAGCGTCGGCAGCACGTCCACGTACGCGACAGGCGCCGATACCTCGCGCCCGCCGGCCAGGTTCGCCGCCGGCCAGCGGGCTGCGGCCGCAACCCGTATACCGCCCTCGTACACCGTCGCCTTGCAGCCCCGGAACGGGCCGTTGTCGCCGATGCCCACGGAACCGCCGTTGTCGCTGAAGAAGAGCAGCAGCGTGTTGTCGGCGACACCGTGCGTATCGAGGGCGTCGAGAATGCGTCCGACGCCCAGGTCCAGCGCATGGACCATGGCCGCGTGGACGCGCCGGAGGGTGGTGCGTTCCTCGAGGGGCATCAGCGGGTTGTGCCCCGTGGCCTCCTCCCAGCTCCGGGGCGGCTCGATGGCCGACAGACGATCGTAGAGCGGCAGGTCCTCTTCCTTCGCCTGCGTGGGCGTGTGCGGCGCCCCGAACGGGACGTACAGGAAGAACGGCGCCGCGTCGTCGGCGTGCTCGGCGATGAAGTTGACGGCCCGGTCGGCCAGCAGGTCCGTGGCGTAACCCTCCTCGACCAGTGGTTCGTAACCGAGGCTCCAGTCCCGCTCGCCCAGGCGCTCGTGGGTGAAATAGTCGACCGCGAAGCCGTGCCCCACGAACTCCGTGAAGCCGCGCCGCAACGGGTGCCACTTGCGCTGGAAGTGGCCGAGGTGCCACTTGCCGAAGATGGCGCGGTGCTCGTAACCGGCGCCCTCGAGCACCTCTGGCATCAGGACTTCGCTCGTGTCGAGCCCGTAGTCCCGCCACGGCGCCACGACCGAGCGCATGAGGCCGGCGTGGATCGGGTAGCGGCCGGTCATGAGGCCGGTGCGGGTCGGCGAGCAGACCGGGGCCGAGTAGAAGCGCGACAGCAGCACGCCGTCACGGGCGATGCTGTCGATGTTCGGGGTCGCGATGTCGCCCCCGTGCATGCTCACGTCGTAGCGCCCAAGGTCGTCGGGCATGATGATGACGATGTTGGGCAGTTCCTGGCCCGAAGCCGCGGCCGCACACCACGCCCATACGACGGGCCACCGCAGCACCCTGGCAAGCGCGCGGCGCACGCGCCCGCTTCCCAGCCCAAAGTATCCGTCCATTGCGTCCCCTCCTCGTGGGTGGCCGCTCGATGATAGCGCCCCAGGCCCGTCCGGCGCGCTGCCGCGAGGCCCCGTTCAGTCGACCGTGAACTGCCAGTCGGGCGGCGGCACGAACCCATCCGCGCGCACGGAGAACGAGGGCATCGGGTTCGGCGGCTCCAGGGTCCGGAAAACGATCGCCTTCTCCGTAAGGCGCTTCACGATGTCCGGACGGTCGGGCGCCACGTCGTGGCGTTCGAGCGGGTCTTCGTCCAGCCGGAAGAGCTGCCGGGTCGACGCTTCCGCGGCGCCGGCCTCCCTGAGGTCCGGTCCGAAGATCACGAGTTTCCAGTCGCCCTCCGAGACCGCCACCTGGTCGCGGTCCTCCGTCACCGCGACGTACGAGTAGAGGTCTCTCTCGAGCGCCTCCTGCCTGCCCGTCAGCACGTCCAGCACGTCGACGCCGTCGAGGGGTTTGCCGCCGTGGTCGGGGATGCCTGCCGCGCGCATGACGGTCGGCAGCACGTCCACGTACGCCAGGGGCACGGACACGTCGCGCCCGCCGGCAATGTTGCCCGCCGGCCAGCGGGCCGCCGCGGCGACGCGGATGCCGCCCTCGTACACCGTCGCCTTGCAGCCGCGGAACGGACCGTTGTCGCCGATGCCGACGGAGCCACCGTTGTCGCTGAAGAAGAGCACAAGCGTGTTCTCGGCGATGCCATGCTCGTCGAGGGCCCCGAGGACCCGCCCGATGCCGAGGTCGAGGGCATGGACCATCGCCGCGTGGATGCGCCGCAGCCTGGTGCGTTCTTCGAGCGGCATCGCGAGGTCAACGCCCGTGGCCTCCGCGAAGCCCGGGGGCACCTCGATGGCCGACAGGTGGTCGTACAGCGGCAGGTGCTCTTCTCTCGCCTGGGTGGGCGAGTGCGGCGCCCCGAATGGCAGGTAGAGGAAGAACGGCGCCGCGTCGTCGGCATGCTCGGCGATGAAGCGGACGGCCCGGTCCGCCACGAGGTCCGTGGCGTAGCCTTCCTCGACCAGCGGCTCGTATCCGAGGCTCCAGTCCCGTTCTCCGAGGCGCTCGTGGGTAAAGAAGTCGACCGCGAAGTTGTGCCCACGAACTCCGTGAAGCCACGCCGCAGGGGGTGCCACTTGCGCTCGAAATGACCCAGGTGCCACTTGCCGAAGATGGCGCGGTGCTCGTAGCCGGCCCGCCCCAGCACGTCGGAGAGCATGACCTCGCCCGTGTCGAGTCCGTAGTGCCGCCAGGGCGCGATCGCCGCGCGCATGAGGCCGGCATGGATCGGATAGCGCCCCGTCATGAGGCCGGCGCGCGTCGGCGAGCAGACCGGCGCCGAATAGAAGCGCGACAGCAGCACGCCGTCGCGGGCGATGCTGTCGATGTGCGGGGTGGCGATGTCCGTGCCGTGCATGCTGACGTCGTAGCGTCCGAGGTCGTCGGGCATGACGATGACGATGTTGGGCGGGCCGAAAGCCTCGTTTCCGGCTGCCCAAGCCCACGCCGCCGGAACCACCAGCGCGGCGAAGAGCGCGCGACGCACGCGCCGACCCCGCCAGCCGGAACGATGTCGAACCTGTCCTCCCATGTCCTTCCCTCCCGGTAGGCGCCGCTCGATGATAGGCCAAACGTGGGCTCGCCGTTCCCGCCGCGACGCCGCTTGGCGGTATGCTCCCCGTTTCCCGCACCCGAGGAACGCCCATGCTCATGCCGAACGCCCTGCGCGACAAGCTCGACCGAGACCGGCCGACCGTCAGCACGCACTTCCTGTTCGCCGACGCCGACATTCCCGAGATCATCGGCGACACCGGGCTCTTCGACTACGCCGAGTTCGTCGCCGAGTACTCGACCTTCGACATGGGGCTGCTCTACCACCTCGCCCGTGCCGGCCAGTGCGGCGGCAACCTGCCGCTCATGATCAAGCTCGACCAGGAAGGCCAGGGGTTCTGGGCGCAGGCCGCGCTCGGGGCGGGCTTCAAGGCCGTGCTCTTCACCGACGTCCGCACGCCCGAGGACGTCGACGACTGCCACCGTGTGATCGCTCCCGATACCCCGAACACCGGGGGCGCCATGGGCGTGAAGCTGCGGCGTCCGGCGTTGACAAGCTACGACACCACCGCCTACCTGACCGACCTCCAGTCCGTCGTCTTCGCCATCATGATCGAGAAGAACGTCACCGTGGAGAACATCGACGCGGTGCTGGAGCGGGCGCGGGCGCGCGGCGTCGACATGAGCCAGTGGGGGCCCGCCGACTTCAGCTTCTCGCGCGGAAACCCAAAGCTCCAGGGCACGCCGGAGATCCGCCCCTTCGAGGAACTGGTCATCGCCAAGTCCCTCGAGTACGGCATCCGCCCGCGCGCCGAAATCGGTGCGGTCGAGCAGGCGCAACGCTACATCGATCTCGGCGTACGCGACTTCTGCATCGGCTGGGACCGCTTCATCCTGCGCACGGCGCTCGCGGAACTCGGCGAGGGGATGCAAAAGCTGACGGAGTCGCTGTAGGGGACGGGCTTGTCCCGTCCCGTCTCGAATTCATGCCTGGCCGCAACGCGGGCGACGACAAGCGTCGCCCCTACAATCCTCGGCGAGGTCGTCAGGCAAACGAAGGGCCACGCACCGTCAGGTCGAAGGAATCCTGGGCAGGGAGATCGGCGCGGACGAGTGGGCCGCCCTGTAGGCCGTCCAGCCCCGAACACACGCGCCCCGCCCCCGCTTCGCCGCGGCCCGGCGTGGCATAATCTCGCGTTCTCGAGCGCCAACAGAGGGACACCATGGCTCACGATCTCGTCATCCGCAACGGGCTCATCGTCGACGGGCTCGGCAACGAGCCGACCCATGGCGACGTCGCCATCGACGGCGATGCGATCTCCGCAGTCGGCGAAGTCGACGGCCGCGGCCGCGAGGAAATCGACGCGGAAGGCCATGCGGTCACGCCCGGTTTCGTGGACCTGCATACCCACTTCGACGCGCAGGCGGGCTGGGATCCGCTGCTCACGCCAGTCTCCTGGCACGGCGTGACCACCGCCCTGTTCGGCAACTGCGGCGTCACCTTCGCGCCCTGCAAGCCCGCCGACCGCGACTTCCTGGCCGGCATGATGGAGACCGTCGAGGACATTCCGAAGGACGCGATCCTGAACGGCCTGGCGTGGGACTGGGTCTCGTACGGCGAGTATCTCGACTCCATCGAGAAGCTGAATCCCGCCATCAACATCATCGGCCTCGTCGGCCACTGCGCCTCGCGCTTTTACGTCATGGGCGAGCGCGCCATTGACGGTCAGCCGACGGAAGACGAGATCCGCCAGATCGCCGAACTGGTCGGCCAGTCCGTCAAGGAAGGCGCCATCGGCTTCTCCTCGAACCGCCTGCCCGGTCACGTGCTGCCGGACGGCCGTTCGATCCCCGGCACGTTCGCCGAGAGCGCGGAACTCGCCGCCATCGGCAGGGCGGTCGGCAAGCACAACGGCATCCTGCAGTTCGTCCTGAACTACGCGAATCTCGATGAGGAGCTGGCGCTCATCGCCGAACAGGGGCTGAACGCCGGGACCCGGGTGCTGTTCAGCGCCCCGATGGTGCCAACCACCAACGGCCGGTCAGGCTACGACGACGCCATCGCGAAGATGCACGCCGAAGGCCTGGATGTGATTGGCCTGACGCTGCCGCGCAGCGGCGGGTTTCTGTCGGGGCTCAAGACCGGCGTGCTGTTACCGGGAGTGGAGTGGAAGAAGCTGCGGGCGCTGGACTTCAAGGGGCGCCTGGCGGCGATTCAGGACGAGGCCTTCCGTCGGGAACTGGTCGAGGAAGCACGCGGGAACGCGCAGATCGACGCGAGCGTCGAGAACTTCTACTGGCTCGGTGACGGCGACCGTCCCGCCTACACCCGCGGGCCCGAGGAGAGCCTCGCGAGCCTGGCGCGGGCCGCGGGCGAGCACCCGGTCGAGACGTGGCTGCGCTACATGCTCGAGACCGACGGAGAGGCCTTCTTCCACGTGCGCTTCTTCAATCACGATCTCGAGGCCCTGCGCGGCTTCCTGTCCGAGGACTGGGTCCTGCCCGGCATCGGCGACGCCGGCGCGCACGTCAGCCAGATCATGGACTCCGGCTGGACCAGCTTCCTGCTGTCGCACTGGTACCGCGAGCACGGGCTCTTCACGCTGGCCGAGGCCGTACGCAAGATGACCAGCGCCCAAGCGCGGGTAATCGGCCTCCACGACCGGGGCATCCTGCAGGCCGGCAAGCGGGCCGACGTGAACGTCCTCGACCTCGACCGCATCGCCGAACGCCAACCCCAGCTGGTGCACGACTTCCCGGGCGGCGCGCCGCGGCTGATCCAGAAGGCCCACGGCTACCGCGCCACGGTCTGCAACGGCGAGGTCATCCTGCGCAACGACGAGCACACGGGAACGCGCTCCGGACGGGTACTGCGCAACGGCGCGGCCGGGTAACCTTGGTCTGGTGACGCGATGTTCCGGGCGCGTCGCGGCCGGTACATCGCGAGTGCGGGGGCAGCCCGGAGCCCAGGTGCATACGCGTCCTCGAGCGCCCGGTACCACTCCCGGCGCAGACCCTCGGGCTGGTGCGCCCAGACCTTGTTCTGCACGACGTGGCAGCACGTCTTCTCGACCTCGATCCGCCATCAAGAGCCTTCGCTGCAGGCTGGGGTGGAGAAGCAGATGACCGGGACGCTGTAACAACGGCCGCACCGCCGGTCACTCGTGGGCCCATCGATCCACTACCGGCACGATCTCGGACAACCGCGTGACCGATGCGTCGTAGTCCCTCGCCAACCCGTCGGGCCAGGGCGCCCGGGCGACCCAGATCGTGCGCATGCCCGCGGCCCGCCCGCCGCCGACGTCGTGCTCCGGACTGTCTCCGATCATCACGCACCGCGAAGGCGCGACATCGAGCCGGCGGCAGATGTCCTCGAAGATCTCCGGTTCCGGCTTGCGGACGCCGAGCACGCCGGAGATGGCGACCGCATCCGTCAGCCGGTCCAGGCCACTGTTGACGATCTTCGCACCCTGGCTCCGCTCCGATCCGTTGGTCACGATGCCAAGCTTGCAGGGGCGCAGGCGACGCAGTGTCTCCTGCGCGTCACCGAAGAGCACGGGCTGCTCCCACGCGCGGTAGATCTCCACGATTTCAGTCGCTGTCAGCCCGAGCTCAAAGCGGTTGACGAGCCAGGTGAAGAGTCCTTCCTGCGGACGACGCCCGCGCTCGTCGCCCCGTAGCATCGTCTCCACGAAGCGCTCCTCCGAGGTCTGTGCAGCGATACCCGGCGGAGCCGCGGCATGGATCCTGCGTGCAAAGAGCGCCAGGGACCGGCTCCGCGCATGCAGCGTCTCGTCGAGATCGAAGAGCACCGCGTCGATGGGCATCTTCGTTACAGCGCCACGCCCGCCGCCGCGAACCAGTACCGGCCGAGCGCGTCGTACAGCCCGGGAAAGGTGTTGCCGTTGCCGAAGATCGACGGTCCCGCCGCCTGGCCGACGATGGGCGGGGCCTTGTCGACCACATTGTTGATGCCGGCCCGCAGCTG
The DNA here is from genome assembly GCA_965206615.1 of Candidatus Azotimanducaceae bacterium. Classification (GTDB taxonomy): domain Bacteria; phylum Pseudomonadota; class Gammaproteobacteria; order Pseudomonadales; family Azotimanducaceae; genus VXNE01. Next base: position 2,023,986 of record CBDBKI010000005.1, on the reverse strand, counting down.
GATCTTCCCGGTCGCGTCCCAGATGGCCGCCAGATCGATGTAAGAGATCGAGCCCAGGTCCGCACCGGCCAGGCTGCGGTCGTCGACTTCGCCGAGGTAGCGCCACATCGCCGTGGCCGTCACACGCCACGGGGTCGTCCACACGACGCGCAGCTTGTTGCGCAGCGTCGGGGTCGGGAAGCCGCAGGCGAAACCCCACTTGCCGCCGCAGGACTCCTGTGGCGCCCCGGCCAGTTCCTGCTGATCCCACCTGTCGATCCAGGACAGGACGTTGGCGAGGTGCACGTTGCCGAACCTGCCGACATCGAAGCCGTACTCGACGATCACGTCCACCCCGGCGACTTCCTCGATCGCCAGGTTGTCCTGGAGGGCCACGATGTGCCCGCTCGCGTTCAGGTCCGAGCCGATCCAGAGATCGCCCGGAATGCCGCGCTGGACCAGCTCACACTGCCGCGAATTGCCGTCGAGGCATTCGTTCAGGATGAACTCCGGCGTCAGGTTGCCAATGCCCTGTTCGATCTCGACGTGGAAGTAGTCGACGGTGATGTCGAGGCCCGGCACGGCGCTCGGTGAGAGCACCGCACCTACCGACCACGTGTCTGCGGACTCCGGTTCAAGGTTCGGATTGCCGCCCTGCAGGAAGTTGTACTGCGCGGCCGGCGAGTGGGAGATGTTGCCGAACTGTGCGGCCGTGACCCCGCTGCGCGCGCATTCCTCCAAGGTACGGTTGGCCTCCGTGACGCCGTTGACCACCGGTCCGCCGCAGGGGTCGCGCGACATGTCGAACAGGTTGAAGCCCTGCGGTTGGAACAGTTCCCGGACGTTCGCCGCGCGCAGGGCGCGCTGCAGGCTGGCGCGGAACTTCACGTCCGTGGTAACGGCCCAGCCGGCCCGGATGCCGAACGTGTCCGTCGATATGCCGTAGTCGTAGTCCGAAAAACGGAAGCCGAGGTCGAGGCGCAGTTCCTCGGCGAACGGTCGACCCTCGACGAGGGGCACGTTGGCTTCGACGAACGCCTCGAAGACGTCATAGCCGCCGCTGACCGGGTTGGTTGCGCCGCCCTGACCGGCGCCCTCGCCGGCCTGGAAGTTCTGGTCCGGGTTGAAGTCCAGGTTCTCCTCCCGGAACTCGAGGCCGAGCGCGACCGCCACGCCTTCGTTGGCCGTCGGCAGCCGCCACCCGTATTCGCCGAGGTCTCCCTCGAGGTGGCCCGAGACGACGAGTTGATCCGTCGTGCCCCGGGCAAACAGGGGCAGCACGATGTAGTCGAGCGCGTCCTGCGTGACGCCGCCGGTCCGGAAGATGTTCCAGGGCACGCATGCGGGGTCGGAGCCGTCGACTGCCGACCGGCAGACGACCTCCCCCGTACCGGGATGAAGCACCGCGTCGAGGCTGCGTCGGATACGCGTCATGCCAAGGTCGTTCATGTAGGTGTTCTCCATGCTGACCTCCGCGTACTGCAGGAAGGCGTGATAGTGCCCAGGGACCCGCGACGTCGCCGCGCACGCCGAACACGCCGCGGAAGGTCGTGTGGCGCAGGTCCTGCTGGCGGTTCCCGCCCTCGACGTTGCGCCGTCCGATATAGACGGTCTGCACGTCCTCGGGGGTCAGCCCGAAAGATCCGCAGACGGCCTCGAACTGTTGCGCCGACAGCAGCGGGTTGCCGCACTGCAGCGTGCTGGTGACAAAGAAGGCGCCGGACGGCGCGATCTGGGAGAGCGTGCGATCGTCCATGAACATCAGTTCCGTGAACACCTCCGCGCCGGCGCCGACTTCGTAGTGCGCGAACGCCCCGGCCGCGTACTGCTCGTCGGGTCGCTGGTAATAGTTGAGCGGCCCGTAGTTGAAGGTCTCGCCCTGTCTGCGCACGAACTCGTCGCCCTGCACGATGTAGTCGAATGTGTCTTCCTCACCGAACACGCCGAAGTCGGTGAAACGACCCTGCGGAATGGTGGACGAGCCGTAGCAGAACGTCGTGTCGTCGGAGAGCGCGCAGGAACTGTAGTCCCGGTCGCGCTGCCAGACCGGCTCGATGTCGCGATACGTGGCATAGGCCGTGGCATTGCCGCGCCCGCCGTCGAAGTTGCCGCCGAGGACGAGGGACAGATAGGACGTGTCCCCGTCCGAGACGCTGCCCTCGGCGACCGGGTACCCCGCCGCTTCGACGATCCGCTGCCAGCGGCTGGAGTCGTTGTCGTGCCCGTACTGGCTGAACTGGTAGTCGATGCGCAGGCCCTCGAAATCGTCCTTGAGCCGAAAATCCACGACCCCCGCCACCGCGTCCGAGCCGTACACGGCCGACGCGCCGCCGGTCAGCACCTGTACGCTTTCGACCAGGGCGCCCGGGATCTGGTTCACGTCGGCGCCCCCGCCCTGCAGCGGCGACCCGATCGGCAACCGCCGGCAGTTGACCAGCACCAGCGTGCGCAGCGTGCCGAGGTTGCGCAGATTGAGGTTCGCGGTGCCGGTCGCCCCGTTGGACTGGCTGGTGTTCTGACCGGAATAGACCTGCGGGAGCGTGCGTACCATGTCCTCGATGCGCACCGTGCCCTGGAAGAGCAGTTCCTCCGCGTCCACCTCCGTGACGGGGCTGGAACTGACCAGGTGTGCGCGGTGCAGGTGCGAGCCGGTGACCACGATCTCCTCGATCTCGACGGAGTGCTCATACTCCGGGTGCTCCGCCTCCTCCGCGTTGAGCGCCATCGCGGCCGCGGCGACAGCAATGACCGCGAGCTGCTGCGTCCATGAATCCAGATCGTCGACCCGCCGAACGGGCGACTCCCCGCGTTGACGGACGCCGCCCGGCACCGCTACGCGGAGTTGCGCGAAGCCCTGAGCCGCGCGCCCCGAACCCCCGCGGACCGGACGCCCTTCACCCGTTGCCTGCTCGGTTTCAATGCCGGGCCGCCGATGGCCTCGAGCGGGTACAACAACAACATGCGGCTCTTCCAGACACCGGATTACGTGGCGATCCTGAACGAGATGGTCAACGACCACCGCATCATTCCCCTGGACGGCCGCGATCACGTGCCGGACAACGTGCGGCTGCGGAAGGGCGATTCCCGCGGCCGCTGGGAAGGCGACACCCTCGTCGTCGAGACCGCCAACTTCAGGCCCGACACGACGTTCAACGGATCCGGCATGAACATGCGCCTGACGGAGCGCTTCACGCGCATCGACGGCGAGACGCTGCGCTACGAGTACACCGTCGACGATCCCGAGATGTTCGAGGCGACCTGGTCCGTCGAGACGGAGATGCACGCCACCGACGACGACATCTACGAGTACGCGTGCCACGAGGGCAACTACGCCATGCGGCTGATGCTCTCCGCAGCACGGCGCCAGGACCAGGAGAACGTCGACGACGACACCTGGCTGCCGAGCTGGTACAAGTGGTTGCCGAAGAAGTCGGAGTTGGGCGGGGAAGAGTAGGGGCGGGCTTGTCCCGGTCGGAAATGGCGTAAGTATTTGACGGGTAAGGGAATGCGTCGTGGCCGGGGTCTGGCCGTTGCCACAACCCTTTGTGTCACGTCGCGCGGTGGGCTCTCGCGTCAAAAGAGCGGGACGTTAGATTGCCACTCCCGGCCGTCCTCTCCGTCGTCGTCCCATGTGAGCGTGATGTCGGCGGTTTGGGGTCGGCCGTACACACGCACGGCCAATTGCTGCGCCAAGCGGCTACCTGCCGACAATGTCTGTATCGGAAAAACGCCTTCGATGAAACTCTCCGTCCCTACCAGTCCGTTTTGCCCGACACTAATGCGAACGTTGCGAGCGTCAGCAGGTCCGTTGTTCACGATCCAGATGCTTCCGTCACCCTTGGGCTGGGCGGACACTCTGGCTCGCCGCTGCGATCTGACTCGCTCTCGGCGGTCGAGATAGCGCAGCCATAGCGCCAAGGCCGAAAGCGCAAGCGCCGCTGTCCCGATAAATTCGCCAAATCCTAAGTGCCATTCCATCCATACCGCTCCGGACCGCCAGTCTCCCTTAGCTACTCGCCGTCCCACGCTCGGGAACGGCGTTCGGATAGCAGCGGCGGATCATGTCGAAGATGGGCAAACGGGCGCTCCACGCCGTCAACGTAAATCCGGGGCCACGGATTGCCGTGCGCGTTCGTCGTTTCGTCGTCAAGGTGGATGGACACCGTATATCCATCTACCGGAACGTGGACGATGCGCCCCTCCGTGGTGCGGACGATTCGCAGGTCACTCATAAGCGATTTGTCTCCGTTTTCGCGGGCGCGCCATCGTACCACCCGTGCCCTCGCACGCCTCGCGCATCGGGCGAGCCGGGCGGCGCGATTAGCGATGCAAGGTGCGCCCTGTCTCCACCCGCGACGGGCGGGCCTCCTAGCAGGGCGACTGATGAACCTCAACGTTCGTCGCTTCCCATTGGGGGGAAGGGCCTTCCTGGGAAGCCTCCGGCGATCCCTTCGTGTTCTCAGAGCCTTCTGCGAAACTCAGCAACCCAAACGTGGACGGCTTTGGACGCGAGAAGATTTTGCCCTGTCGCTCATAGCGGGATAGGGCGCTGACCACGTTGCTTCGCGTGGCATCATCCCCCAAGCCCGCCTCCAGCATCCAGTCCCGGGCAGCGCCGTCTTCAGGCTCCGCGCGCACGTGCACCCACGCATGTGGATTGATCCACTCCATCCGCGTGACCGTGCCACTCACGCGAATCGGCAGGTTCGCGTCGAACTCGGCGGAGAAGGCGTGGTGCGCATGGGAAACGGCGGGGGCGAGCAGGGCGGCCGCCAGGGCGAATGCGCGGATGTACAGGGTCATCGTCCCTCTCCCTCGTCTCGTCGCTCGCTTCCGATTGTATAGGAGGGTGCGCGCAGGGCCATGCGACGCGTCCGGCGGCCGGAGATGTCCGAACCGCCGGCAGGGCCAGCGCGCGACCTTCGGTCGCGGCCCATCCCGGCGGGTGGGTAGGAGTTTCGCTGGCGCGAAACTCCCGTGGTATCAAACGCCGGCGCGCCGTCCAAGCGCGCGCCGAAGCCGAAGTCCGACAGGCTGTTAGCATCGCGGCAGCCGCGAAACACGGAGCACGCCCGACATGGCTACCACCCTGGACAACCTGCCCGTCGAGCGGGGGATGCACATGCGCGGCCTCGCGATGACGCGCCTCGAGACATTCGTCGATGCCGCCTTCGCGTTCGCGGTGACGCTCCTCGTCATCGCGGTGGACGACGTGCCCCGCTCGTTCGAGGAACTCGAGTTCGCGCTCAGGAGCGTGCCCGTATTCGTCGTCTCGGCGGCACAGGTGTTCGTGTTCTGGATCGCGCACCGTAACTGGAGCCCGGGTCTACCGGGCTGGACAACGGGGTGGCGGTGCTGCTGACGCTCCTGATGGTGGTGGGGCTGCTCGTGATGGTCTTCCCGCTGCGGATCGTCTACGCGTTCGGCGCTGCCGACCTGAGCGGCGGCCGGGTCCCCTCGCCGTTCGAACTCGACCCGCTGCTATGGGCGGAGCAACTGACCGTGATCTTCGCGGTCTACGGTGCCTCCTGGGCGTAGCTGGCCGGGGTCGTGGTGGCGATGTTCGTCTACGCTCTCGCGCAGCGCCACGCGTTGGCGTTGAACCGGCGGGAGCGGGCGAACGCCATGCGGCACCTGTGGGTGTTCGGATTCATCGCCCTCTCGAGCATCTCGTCGATCGTCATGGTCCTGACCGTTCCCGACCATCTCCTGCCGCTCGCCGGCTACCAGTACTTCATATCGCTCCTGCTTCCGGTCGTCGCCATCTTCCTGCGGGCGGCCGAACGCAGACGGGATCCCGGCGACTCCTGACGGGCGGGCTCATCCGGACTGTGCCGCATCGGCCTCGGCAGCGAGCGACAGGAACGACGCCGCGAGGCGGGGACCGGCACCCTCGTCCTCGTGCTTGAAGAAGGCAAAGCCGCGAGCTGCACCCGTTTCCGTCCCCCGCGCGAGCCAGTCGCGCAACACGGCGTCGTCGTATCCAGGACGCCGCAGCCGGAAGTAGAGCCACTCCGTGGTGGCAAGGAACCCCGGCGTCTCCAGCTTGCCGTCATCGGACACGCAGAGCGCGGTACCGTGCTTGGAGAGAACGTCCGCGATCTCCTGGTCGAACCACGACGCGTGCCGGAACTCCACCGCCGCCGGCAGTTCCCGCGGCCACGCCGAGAGAAACGCATCGAGCCGCTCCGCACCCTTGCGCAGGAACGGCGGCAACTGGAACAGCACGCAGCCGAGCTTGTCCTCGAGCTTTGCGACGCGGGATGCGAGAAACTCGACCGAGTCTTCCGCATCCGCGAGTTTCGCGTGGTGCGTGATGCGGCGCGACGCCTTGATCACGAACCGGAACTCCGCCGGGACCGCCTCCGCCCAGCCCTCGAGCACATGGCTGCGGGGCATGCGATAGAACGTGTTGTTGATCTCGACGGCGGGTAGCCGTTCGCCGTAAAAGGAGAGCATCGCTCCCGCCGCGAGGTCTTCCGGATAGAAGACCCCCTTCCACTCCTTGTAGCTGTACCCGCTGGTGCCGGCGAGCCACTGCATGCCCGACGACTCAGCCGCAGAGGATCGGCACGCCCTGCCGATAGGCCTCCGCAGCACGCGCACGCAGTTCGTCGAGCGTCCTGCTGCCGATGGGATGATCCACCATGGCGAAGGGGTAGTCCGGCACTCCCAGGGCACGCGCAATGTTGCGACCCGTCTTCTCGAACGGGTGCGTGCAGATCACGAGCGCGGGTTTGCCGAGTTGTTCGAAGGAGATGCCGTCATGCACACTGCACGTTGAACAGCTCCCTCAGTCTCCCACCGCCGTGATGAGGAAGTCCGCCTCCTCGCAGAGCGCCTCCAGGCGGTCCGCACGGCACGGATTGCCCGCGTTGCGCTTGTCGAAGAAGCCCACCTCCCGACAACCGTGACGCTCGGCGAAGACCGCCGCCGTCTCGCGCAGCAGCACGTCGGCGTTGTGCTTGCCGTTCGTCAGCAGCGCCATCCTCTGCCCCGTGAGGCTCGCAAGGCGCGGCGCCAGGGTGCGCTCAACGGTCGTTCCGCTGCCGCCCGGGTCCATCAGACGAATGGTCATGTGTCCTCCTTTCTTGAATGTTCAGCAATCGATGCACACGCCTATGGGCTTGTGCTGCATCAGCGAGCCGCGGCCCCGGCTCCACGACGGGACGAACGCGGAGTGTCCCCCCGCATCGCCGCCGGCCACGGTGATCAGGATGTCCTCGGCCACCATGCCGCGGTGCATGTCCTCGCGCCCCTGCCTCTCGTACTCCCGCGGAACGAACTTCGCGACCGACTGCATCTCGGCAACCGAGCGCTTCGCGTGCTCGAAGAGGTAGGCCTGTGCCTCGGCCCGGCTCCAGCCGGTCCCGGCGACGATGTCCGCGTGCTCCGGGGAGAGGACGACCACCGACTGACCGCCCGTGATCGCGCCGAGATTGGCCATCGCGTCCGCGACGCAGTCGAGGATCGATTCCGGCGTGTTGCCGCCGTGGTTCTCCACGTTGCAGAAGCCGGCGCCGGCGAAGACGGTGACGCTCGAGATGTCTTCGCCGTAGCCCTGCTCGACGTGCAGCGGCGCCCACGGACAGCGGTCCGCACGTTCGGCGATGCAGAACGAGTACTTGCCTGGATGCCCCTGTGTGGACTGGTCCGAGATGCCGGGAATCATGCCGAAGACGTTCATGACGACCAGGCGCATGGCCCGGCCGATGGTCGCGTTCGCCCGGTTGCCGGGGCCGAACGTGCTGGCGCCGCTGTTCATGCCGAGGTCGGCAACGGCCGGTCCGCTCACGATCAGGAGCTGCGCCGAGCCCCCGGTGCTCGCCGTGGAGGCATGGAAGTTGTAGCCCGGCTCGTTCGCCGCCTCGAGGGCCGCGACGACGACAAGAAAGTACTCCGGCAGGCACCCGGCCATGACCGCGTTTACGGCGGCCGACAGGATCGTGCATTCCTGGCCCGTCGCCGGATGTCCCGCGATGACGGTCTCCGGAGGCCGGCCCTCCATGGCCAGCATCGCCTCGATGCGCCCGAGTTCCGGTGGAATTACCGGCAGGCCGTCCGTCCAGCCCTGCTCGTAGCAGAACTCGATGGCGGCGAGGGCATCGTCCTGCACCTCGTGCGTGGTTGCGAGATTCTCGATGGACATGGTCAACGCCTCATGAATTCGTCAGTCCCGTGGTCGCGCCGCGGCCTCGATGACGAGCGTACCGGCCAGGTGATCGTGCAGGCACCGCCGACGCTCGCCAAAGATGAACAGGATGTCGACCAGCGCGATGATACCGCCCACCGGGGGCAGGGACGCGATGGCCTGAATCACGGCGACGCGCAGGCCGAAGGACTTCCAGACCGGAACGATCTCCCGTGTGTTGGCATCGACGATGCGTACCCCGACCAGCCGCTTGCCGACGGTCTGTCCGCGCGTCGCGAGCAGACGTCCGTTGATGACCGCGAAGACGACCAGTGCAATCGCCGCGAGCCACAGCGTCGCGGCGGTCTCCTGCACCATCAGCCGCTCGACCAGGCCGGCCATGTAGCCGATGCCGCCAGCGATGACGCCAACCAGAATCCAGTCGATCAGATAGCCCCCGAGTCGGGCACCTCGCCCCGCCAGCTCCGCGGTCGAGGATTCCTCTACGGGGGTCACGTCGTGGTCGCTCATAGTATGCCTCCCAGATACCAGTCCAAAGCTCATAGCCTAGCACTCGAATGCCTCAATCCGCCCCGATCTCGATCGCGATCTCGATCGCATCCCCGATCGGTTCCGTGCAACGCGGTCCCTTGTTGCGTGCATTGCCTACGTAACTCGAGACCGGCACGGCCGAGAGCGCGCCTGGCAGCGTGGGACGAAACAGCTCATGCAGCGCGGCGGCCGGCGCGTCGTGGTCCATCCAGACCTGCGCGTCCGCGCCGGACAGCATCAGGGGTTGCCGGTCGTGCAGGAACTCGAGCTGCGGATGGACCGGCGTCGTGACCACCGCGAAACTGTAGAGTACTTCTTCCGTCTTGCGGTCCCGCCAGCGGTCCCAGACGCCGCCCAGGAGCATGGCTTCGCCAGCGGATGGCTCGACGTGGTACGGCAGGCGCCCGAGCGCGGTGTCCGTCCACTCGTAGAAGCCGTCGACGGGGACGAGGCACCGCCGGTATCGGAACGGCTCGCGGAAGGTTCCGCTCTTCTCCAGGTTCTCGCATTTCGCGTTGAACGTCGCGTAGCGCGGCGTCGACGTCTTCGACCAGTACGGCGTCAGCCACCAGCGCGCTGCCAGGGGCTCGTAGGCATCGCCTTTCCAGCGCACCACCCAGGCCGTCTCGGTGGGCGCGGTGTTGAGGTTCCCCTCCCCCGGAAAGGGTTCCCCCGTCATCGCGAGAAACACCTCCTCGACCACCTTGCGCGTGGTGCTGAACCGACCGCACATCGCCCACACCGTCTTCGCCACTGCCCCGGGCCATGATAACTTTAGCCGCCCGAATGCACGGGACCGCCGCCAACGTCCCCTGCGCCCGAACCCACACACCGGACCCCGACGGGGAAACGAGCATGACAGCGATCGAAGACTTCCGCGAAGAAACCAGAGAGTGGCTCGCCGAACACTGCCCGCCCGGCGCGCGGGGACCCGGGCCCATCTCCACCGGCAGCACGAGGATTCCCGTCGGGGACCGGGACACGCGGCTCTGGCTCGAGCGCATGATCGAAAAGGGCTGGACAGCGCCGACATGGCCCGTGGAGTACGGCGGCGGCGGGCTCTCGAACGACGAGTACGTGGTGCTCATCCAGGAAATGCGTCGCCTCGACGCACGTGCGCCGCTCGCCGGCATGGGCACGTCGCTCATCGGCCCGACCCTCCTCGAATACGGCACCGACGACCAGAAGCAGCGCCACATTCCGCCCATCGTGCGCGCCGAGCGCGCCTGGTGCCAGGGCTACAGCGAACCGGGTTCCGGTTCCGACCTCGCGAGCCTGCGCACGCGGGCGCAGGACCAGGGCGACCATTTCGTCGTCAACGGCCAGAAGATATGGACGTCCGGCGCACAGTTCGCGGACTGGATCTTCGCGCTGGTGCGCACGGACCCGGACGTCCCGAAGCATCAGGGCATCAGCTTCGTGCTGATGGACATGGACCAGCCCGGCATCACCGTGAAGCCGATTCGCCTCATCAGCGGCAGCTCGCCGTTCTGCGAGACGTTCTTCGACGACGCCATCGCACGCAAGGACGACCTCGTCGGCGAACTGAACAAGGGCTGGACGGTCGGCAAGCGGCTGCTGCAGCACGAACGCGGCAGCATGGCGTCCCTCGTCGGCGGCGGGGCGGCGGCGGCCAGCGGCCCGACGCTGGAGGGCGAGGCCAAGCGTTACGCGGGTGACGCGGACGGGCGTATCGCCGACCCGGACCTGCGCCACGACGTCGTCACGCACAACATGAACCACCTGGCCTTCCGGCTGACGCAGCGTCGGGCGGTGGAAGAGGCGCGCGGCGCCGGCACGCCGGGCCCGGCGACCTCCATCTTCAAGATGTACGGCACGGAACTGCAGCAGGAGAAGTCGTCCCTGTTCGTCTCGATGCGGGGCACGCAGGGGCTCGGGTGGTCGGGTAACGCGTTCGATGCGCAGTCTCTCGAGGACACGCGCACGTGGCTCGCCAACCGGGCGGCCTCGATCTACAGCGGCTCCAACGAGATCCAGCGCAACATCCTCGCCAAGCGCGTGCTCGGGCTGCCGGACTGATGCGATACGCGGCCGGCGCGGCCCTCGCGACCGCCGCGTTGCTGGCAGCGGCCACGGACATCCCAGCGCATTCCGACAGCACGGCTTCGCCGACGCCACCGGTCGCCGAGGCGCGCCCGCATCGTTTCACGCGGCATGGCGTGACGATCGAGGATCCGTACCACTGGCTGCGGGACCCGGACTATCCGACTGTCGACGACGCCGACGTAGTGGCCTACCTGACGGCGGAGAACGCCTATTTCGACGCGATGATGCAACCGGTCGAGGGCCTGATCGAACGGCTCTTCCGCGAGATCAAGGCTCGCGAGAAGCCGGACGACGCTTCCGTCCCGTTGCGGGACGGCGGTTACTTCTACCAGTGGCGTTTCGAGGCGCAGGCGCAGTACCCCACGTGGACACGCTGGCCCGTGAACGACCCGGCAGCCATGGAGACGATTCTCGACGAGCCGGCGCTCGCCGCCGGGCATGAGTACTTCGAGCTCGGCTCCATGTCCGTCAGCCACGACGGTCGCTACCTCGCCTACAGCACCGACGTGAACGGCAGCGAACGCTACACGATGCGTGTCCAGGACCTGCGCGACGGCCGCGTGCTCGCCGAGGAGATCGAGGATACGCATGGCGACGCAGTCTGGGCGGCGGACAACAGGACCTTCTTCTACCTGGTGATGAACGAACAGTGGCGCTCACACCAGGTGCGTCGCCACGTCGTCGGCGAACCGGCGGCAGACGACCGCGTGGTCTACACGGAACGCGACAGCGGCTTCTGGGTGGACCTCGGCGAGGCGTCCTCCAGACGCTACATCGTCATCTCCACCGGAGACCAGGTGACGAGCGAATCCCACCTGGTGCCGTCCGATCGCCCGGCCACCGAGCCCGTCCCGGTCGCGGCACGGCGGGAGGGCCACGACTACGACATCGACCACCAGGGTGACCGTTTCGTCATCCGGACCAACGACCGGCACAGGAACTTCCGGCTTGCCGTCGCCCCGGAAGACGACTTCGGCGAGGCTCGATGGACCACCCTGATCGACGGGTCGGACCGCACCTATCTGGGCGGCTTCGAGTGTTTCAGGGACTGGATCGTGGTGGAGGAGCGCGTCGACGGCATCGATGAGATACGCATCCTCGATCGCGCCGGCGCCAGTCGTCACATCGCATTGCCTGAGCCGCTGCACACCGTCGGCATCGGGGCCAATGCGGAATTCGACAGTGGCGAGGTGCGCCTGCACTACGCCTCGATGGTGACTCCGAATACGGTGTTCGACTACGACATCCGCAGCGATCGGCTGGCTTCTCGCAAGGTGCGCGAGATCCCGAGCGGCTACGACCCCGGCCTCTATGCCAGCCGCCGACTCATGGCCCCGGCCCGTGACGGCGCGGCCGTGCCGGTTTCGATCGTGCATCGCAGGGACACGCCCCTCGATGGTTCCGCCCCGCTCTATCTGTACGGCTATGGCGCCTACGGAGCGGCGCTGTCGCCTTCCTTCTCGACCACGCGCCTGTCGCTGCTCGACCGGGGCTTCGTCTACGCCATCGCCCATGTGCGGGGCGGCAGCGAACTCGGGCGGGACTGGTACGAACAGGGCAAGCTCACCCATCGCACCAATACCTTCAACGACTTCGTGGACGTGGCCCGACACCTGATCGCCGCGGGGATCACGAGACCCGGGCGCATCGCCATTGCCGGAGGCAGCGCCGGGGGCGAGCTCATGGGCGCCGTCGTGAACCAGGCGCCGGAGCTGTGGGGCGCGGTCGCGGCGCACGTACCGTTCGTGGACGTGCTCAACACGATGCTCGACGACTCCCTGCCGCTCACCCCCGGCGAGTGGCCGGAGTGGGGCAATCCCATCGAGGACAAGGCGGCGTTCGAGTTGATCCGGTCCTACTCGCCCTACGAGCAGCTGTCTCCGGGAGCCTATCCGCCGATGCTGGTGACGGCCGGCCTCAACGACCCCCGGGTCACATACTGGGAACCGGCGAAATATGTCGCGAAGCTGCGCGCGCTCAAGACCGATGACAACCCCCTGCTGTTGAAGACGAACATGGGCGCCGGACACGGCGGGAAGTCCGGGCGGTACGACGCGCTGTACGAGGTGGCGGAGGAGTATGGGTTCTTGTTGATGGCGATGGGGTTGATGGCACATTAGATCGAGTTCGCCGGCCACGCGAGCTGCAAGATCACGGTCCATGGCGTGACCTATTGCCTTCGCGGCGGAACGGTCACGACCTGCTATCCGACCCGAGGCCATGCCTGACGCCGGTGCTCAACCCCGAGAACGACTCCGGGCAGTGGTGTGTCCGTCCGGTCGGGTCACGGCATGACTCGCCACGTACCCCATGAGGCTCGGAATGCCCGGGTGCCAAAGGTCCTCGTCGCCGGGGGCCTTCCAGACGAATCCCACTCCCGCAAGCCCGTCTCGGAGTCCGTGCACATCGCCGGTGGCGGCATCGGATGGCAGGGCATCGGCGATGACCGCGTCCAACTCATGCTCTCTCAGCGTCGCCCTGCTGTCGAAAGCGCCGGCAACCCGAACCGCGACGTCAAGGAGTTCCTGGCGCTGCAACTCTTCGCGACGGTCCTCGTAGCAGGCTGATCGCTGCACGCCGAAACGTCTCGTGGCACGAACGACCACGCCTTCATCGATGCGCGTCGACTGGGCGTCCCGCGTCGCCGTCCAGAGTGCAGCCCCCAGTAATTGCAGGAAGTACGGATAGCACTGGCTTGCGCCGATGACCCCGGCCAGCGCCGCATCTGCAAAAGTGATCGGCGGGTTCAAATCCGACAGGGGGCGCGTTAACGCTTGCCCGGAAGCCACTTCGTCGAGCAACCCGATGCCGAGCTTCTCGCCGCGGCTCCAGAAAGTGGCCGACATGCGGTTGAGGTGTTCCTGCAATCCCGGCGTGCCCGCCATCGCCAGCAGGAACGGGGCTTCCGCACTGACCGACTGGCTGGCGTTGAGGAGCGCTTGGCCCACCCTCTCGTCCAGTGTGTGCGCTTCGTCGAGCAGCAGCACCAGCGGTCGCTGCCCGCAGCGTGCCGCCAGCAATCGGGTCAGCGACCCGGACCGACCGCCCAATTCCCAGCCGAGCCGCCCGATCCCGATCGAGAACGACACGGTATCCGGGCGCAACGCTCGGAACTGTCGCGGCGGAACCAGTAGCGTCGCCAACGCGTCCAGACTCCCCAGCTCCGAAGGAGTGAGCCAAACGGTGTCGATCTTGCGGGCGCTTGCCTCTACTTCCTGTTGAAACCAGCGCAACAGCACGGTCTTGCCGTTGCCTCGAGGCCCCGACAAGATGGCGTCCCTCGGCGCGCCCCTGCCCGCCTGCAGATAGGCCAGCAGTTCACCAAGCGCCCGTTGCTCCTCTTCCCTGCCCGCCAGAAACGGCGGCAGCTGGCCGCGGCCGGGCACGAACGGATTGACTGCGGGCGGAGTGTCCATGCTCCGAGAATGGCAGAACCCCTGAACACGGCCGTCCAAGGCTGGCGCGACGGGCAGTCGGACGGCGATCCGGCACCCCCATGCGCCGGCAGGGTGCGCGCACCGGGCGTCCGGTACCGGAGTGGAGAGTGGTCCGCCCCGTTTCCCGACATTCCGGCGCCGGGAAGATCATTGGGTCCACACACTGCACCGACCAGCACGCGCCGCACCCGAAAAGTCAGCCGGCAAGGCCCTCCCGACAGTCCGGATGCGCGATGGCGATGAGCGCTTCCGCGCGCTCGTCCGCGGTCTTCGTCGCGAGATCGGCGACGCCGAATTCCGTCACCACCAGATCGACGTCCGTGCGTAGCGCCGTGACCATCTCGACCCGGGGCACGATGCGGGATACCGTGCCGCCGCGCGCAGTCGCGTTCATGGCGACGATGGAGCGGCCGCCTTTCGACGCCCGGGCGCCCCGCATGAAGTCCACCGCGCCACCGGTCCCGGAGATCTGTCGGCCGCCCGCGACCTCCGCGTTCACCTGCCCGTGGAGGTCGACCTCGACCGCGGAGTTGATGGACACGAAGTTGTCGATCCGGCGAATGACGTCCAGTTCGTGGGTATGGTCCGCGCCGGCCAGAACGACATCGGGACGACCGGCGAGCCAGTCATGCAGCGCTGCGCTGCCGAGGGCCATGCCGACCACGTGGCGGTGTGTGTCCACGTTCTTGCGCGCGCCGGTCATGTTGCCGGCTTCGATCAGCGCCATGCCGCCATCGTCGATGAGGCCGCCGTGCAGCCCGAGGTCGCGCTTGTCCGTCAATGCGCCGAGAATCGCCATCGGGATGGCGCCGATGCCCGTCTGTATGCAGTCGCCGTCGCGGATGAGTTCCGCGACGTGCGCACCGATGCGCCGCGCGGCGGCGTCCACGGCCGGTTGCTCGATCGTTGCCGGCGGCCGGTCCGACTCGACCACGTAGTCGACGCGATCCTCATCCAGTCGCATGCCGCCGGCCGGCGCAGACAGGCCATGGTTCAGTTCGGCCACGACGACGCGGGCCGACTCGAGCACCGCACCCACGAAGTCGACGTTGGGTCCCACCACCAAGCCTCCGTCGCGAGCGCGGGCGACCTGGATCAGGGCCACATCGAGCGGCCCCCGGCGCAGGTACTCGAACACGAAGCGCATCTGCATCGGCAGGAAGCGCGCGCGTGAGCGGCGCAGGTCCGGCGTCATGAAGAACGTGAGCATGTCCGCTTCTTCGTGCAGCGCCGTGAAGTCGAAGCGGTTCAAGCCGGGTAGCGGGAACTGGATGAAGGTCACGCCCCGGCCGGCCTCGCGCTGCGCCGCCAGCGCCTCCAGTAGCGCCACGGGCTCGTTGCTGCCCGCGCTGACCCAGACCCGGTGGCCGGGCGCAAGGAGCGCGGGCCACTCCGCGGCGGCGATGCGTTTCGCCATGGCCGGCCCTGCGGCAGTCCGTCGCCTTCCCGGCCCCCGTCAGGCGCGAATCGCCTCGACGATGCCGGCCACTCGGTCCAGCAGGGGCAGCACCTTGTCCGCCGGCTCCGACGGCATGCCGAAGATCACCTCGTCGAAGCCCTGCTCGATGCGACCGACGCACTGTTCAGGCTGCATGGGCGCGCCGAACAGCGAGAGCGTCAGGTCCTTGACCTTGCGGCCTCTCGCCTCCATCGCCTCGGTCAACCGTTCCATGTTGCCCGTGCCAAGTCCCCCGATCGGCATCCAGCCATCCGCGTAGTCCGCAATACGGTCGAACACCCACTTCGAGTTCGCGCCGATCCAGATCGGCGGGCCCCCCGCCTGCACGGGTTTCGGCCAGGACCAGATCGGGTCGAAGTCGACGAACTCGCCGTGGTACTCGGCTTCGTCCTCGCGCCAGATCTCGCGCATCGCCAGCACCTTCTCGCGGACGATCTTCCAGCGGTTCCGATAGTCCGCGCCGTGGTTCTCCATCTCCTCGCGGTTCCAGCCGGCGCCGATGCCGATCACCGCACGGCCGCCGGAAATCATGTCGAGCGACGCGATCTCCTTGGCCAGGGTGATCGGGTCCCGCTCGATGACGAGGCAGATTCCGGTGCCGAGCCGGACCCTCTCCGTCACCGCGGCGCACGCGGCCAGGGCGACGAAGGGGTCGTGGGAGTGCCAGTACTGCTGCGGCAGGTCGCCACCACCCGGAAAGGGCGTCGCGCGGCTCGTCGGGATGTGGGTGTGCTCGGGGAAGAACATGCTGTCGAGCCCGCGCGCCTCCACCTCGCGTGCGAGTTGCACCGGCTGAATGGAGTAGTCGGTGGGAAAGATCGAGATGCCGAAGCGCGCGTTTTCGACGCCGGAAAATGCCATGGGAATCGCCTCCGTACGGCTGTGTGTCTGGCGTAAGTGTATTACGCGACCGCGGTAGACAGGCGTCCGCTGTAGGACTCTGGCCATTGCGGGCGTGGGACGCGCGGTGTGTGTGTCGCCGATTTGCCGCCCGTGCAGGTACAGCCACGGAACCGCCGCATCGATGCTTGCGCTGCGGCGCACGTATGGCGGCACCAGCGCAGAGCGGAACGGTTCCGCTGAGCCCGACCGGCTGCGCGCCTTCGGCACCCGAACGTCCACCGCGCCGATCCCGGTCAGAATCTGCCGTTCCGGAAGATGACCGTTGCGCACCATCCGCCGCCGACCGTCTGGCAACTTCTCTTCCTCGAACGCCGACAGATACTCCCCGAACTCCGCCGACACCGCCGCCTCGATCAGCCGCCGCGCGCCGGCCCGAAGAAGATCCGTGAGCGGATCGGAAACCGATGCTGGCGCCGCCAGCGAAACCACATTATCGTTGCCCATGTGCGGTGTGCTCCTCTTGCTGAGACCGTTCTTCCAAACTCGATTTCAGCAGAGACACGCCGCACGCTCAACTCATCCGTACACCAGATTCGACCATAGCTCGCGAGCGAGTGCCGGACCGGCTATGGGGCGCTGCAGGCGCTGAAGTCGGACTACGACGCGGGCGCCCACATCGAGGACCACGCGCTGCGTGTCTACGCCGGCATGATCCTGTCCATGGACCGGAGCGTACGGCGCATCCAGGAGGCGCTCGAAGCGAAGGGGCTCGCGGAGAACACCCTCGTCGTGTTCACGAGCGACAACGGCGGCGCCAACTACATCGGGCTTCCCAACGTGAACGAGCCGTATCGCGGCTGGAAGCTGACGCACTTCGAGGGCGGGCTGCACGTGCCGTTCGCCGCCCGCTGGCCGGCGCTCCTCGCGGCCAACAATGCGCCGCAGGCCGAGCCCATGTGGCCAGCAGTGTTCGTGGGCGCTTCTGCTCGACGCGCTTGGGGCGCGGCTCGCTACGACCACGGCGGGTGCTGGACCAAGTCCTCACCAACCGCTTCAACCGGCTCGACCATCTCTCCGCACCAACCCCTCGGGTTGTCGCGGATCGCCGATTTTCCTGACCCGGCCACGCCGCCCGGCTCTGCGGCGACAATCAAGATGAGAACGCGAAGGCGTACCTGCGATCCGCGACAGCGAACTCGATGAGATCGCCCACGCGGCCTTCCGCCAGAAGTCCGCGGTGTCACGTGGACTGCATCCTGCGTACGGACAGCTGCACGATCGTCCTGTGGTCGCGGCTGGCCGTCGTCAGGAATGCAGTTCCACGTTGACGAAGTGTCTACACGGGATATACTCGGCCCGCCGTCCATGACAAGTCGAGCGAGTTGTGCGAGTAGAAGCGGAAATCAAGAAGTGGGGCAACAGCTTGGCGTTGCGCGTCACCGGCATCATGGCGGAGATGCCGCAATTCAAGGCGGGTACCCGGGTCACGGTCGACGTGAGCAGCGAAGGCCTCGTCGTCAGACCCGCCGTTGGGAGACTGGGCACACTCCGCTTCCCCTACAGCGAGAGCGCGTTGTTGACGGGGATCACGCCGGAGACCGCGCATGCTGATGTGTTGGCGAATCCCACGGGAGTTGAGGTGGGTATCTAGGTGGCACACACAGGTTACGTCCCCGAACGCAGGGATGTGATTTGGCTTGATTTCGAACCGGCGAAGGGCAAGGAGATCGGCAAGTACCGTCCGGCGCTGGTGTTGAGCAGTCAGGAATACAATCGCAGCACGGGCTTGCTCATCTGCTGTCCCATCAGCACCAGCGTTCGCGGCGGGGCGACGGAAGTCCCGATCGCCAATCTCGACAGGCCATCGGTCGTTGCGGCGAACCTGGTGCAGACCCTGGCCTGGAGAGAACGGAAAGCCGAGAAGATCGTCACCGCGACACCAGAGGAGTTCAGGGAGACTTTGTTGAAGCTTCTCCCGCTGCTAGGGGCTCTCGACGTCCTGGGGGACTGATCAGGCCGCATCAGCGCGCCCGCAACCAGTTGTTGAAGCTCCGACCGCAGGAGTGCCGAGTCCGCGAGCACGGTCCGGCGACATCGGTCGAGCGGGAAGAACACCACGGCAGACTGTCAGGATTCCCGTGTGCAGGGCCGTTTTGGGTTGATCCGAACCGCCACGATGGACGGGCCTATTGCGACCGTGATTGATCCACTCCTTGCGCACCGATTTCGTACCGTGAAAACCCCTCGTCGACGGCACGTCCGTCACGGTCGCCCTGCCACCAATGCTGCGACGGTGATCCAGAAGGTCCAGGTGACGGACTACGCGCTGCACATGAGCAAGACGGTGACGACCGGGACCGGTACCTCGGCGACGACATGGCGACGGAAGGGTTCGAGTACGTGCACTGCGGCCACCTCGGGGCGATGGATGCCGTCACCGCCACCAGCCGTCCCGTGCTCGGGCATCTGACGGTGTTCCGTTTTCCTCGGACGCCACCCCGTGCGGCGCGGCGCGCTGCCCGTCGACTGGCTCGCCCGAGCCGCGGCAGCCGCCTATCTGGTCATGCTCGCTTTCAACATGGCGGGGTTCTCGCCCGAAACCCACGTGAGCACCGGCGTGCACCAGTTGCCCGGAGCCTGCGACGTGCAGGACACGGACATCACCGGACAGACGCGCGGGACGTTCCTGTGCGTCGAGGATTTCGACGAGGACTTCACCTTCGCCTGCGCCGCGCCGCCCGCCCACGGAACGCAGTGGTTCACGGTCTGCGGCAAGGCGCACACCCGCTACGCAGCGCACGCTGCCGGGGTGGGCGCTCTCGCGCTACTGGGACTGGTGGTGTTCTCGACGATGTTCGGCGCCCTCCGGCGCGCTCCCGAGGACGCGGAGGACGCGGACACACGCACCCGCGACCGCACACCTCGGGTATGATCGCCCACGACTCGAATGGGAGAAGCCCCTTTGAAACCCACCGTCCTGCTCGCCTCCCTGTTCTGTCTTGCATCGTTTCTGACGGCGCGGGGCGCAGAGGAGATCACGCCCGCGCACGTCTACCAGGCCGTCAAGCAGGTCGCCCAGGACGTCGAGTTGATCCGCGAGGTCATGGGACGGCCCCGGCTCACTGCACAGCCGTGGATCGTCAACGAGGCGCAACCTCGGCATGTCTACTACCAGATGCAGACGCTGTTCCGGAAGGTCGCACGCCTGGACCGCCAGCTGACCGGGGGAGAGACCGAACTCCCGGAGCCCCCCACCGGGGAGATCGAGCCGCGCCACGTATTCGCTGTCGTGGTCACCGTACGCACCTCGATAGACCGCATGCGCGCAGAGCTGGACCTCGCGTATCGCGCCGAATTACCCCGGCTGGAGCCTGACCGGCAGCCCAGGGACGTTCTGCGGGAAGTCGTTCAGGTCAACCGCCAGTTGAACCTGATGCTCGACCGGCCCATCGCCGATGCGGATGTCTACGACCGGCTCGCTCTTGCCGCCGCGTACGTCGCCGGCGCGCTCACCGTGGATCCGGACGCGCCCGTCTACGGTACCCTGCCGCCGTTCGATCCCGGCAAGGTTCCGGCGGACGTGTATCGACGTGTCCTCGAGTGCCTGTCGATCACGCAGGAGATCGGTCGCCACCACAACATCGACCTACTGCAGCTCAACCTGCGTCCGGAACTGCGGCGACGCGACATCGCGCCCTCTGACGTCTACCACCTGGCCACCACGCTCCTCGCGGAACTGGCCTACCTGACGCTCACCCTGGACGCGATGGACGTGGATCTGCCGCCCATCGAACACCCGAAACACGTCTTCCCGTCCCACGTGTATCGCATCGCCGGCATGCTGCAGGACGAACTGGCCCGTCTGGAGGCGGACCTGGACCGGGAGCGGTACCAGGGCCCGTAGATTCCGGCAGTTGCCCATTGAAGGCGGTGCGTAGCGCTCGCCACCCCTGCCCTTACGTCGCCCGGATGCGCACGAACTTCTGCAACGCGTGGCAGTCGAGCGGCACGAGCCCACGGTTGGCCCCGGCGCTATAGACCACCTCCGCGACGTACAGATCGCCGTGCGCGTCCGCCCATATTCCGTGGGGGGCAAAGAAGTTGCCCGGGCGTACCGGATCCGCACCGCCGAACCGCGTGATCAGCTCGCCATCGAGGTCCAGGATCGCCACACTCGCATGCGGCATGTGCGGCAGGATCTCGACATCCGGACTACGCCCGGCCCGCTCGCCCAGTTCCGCCACGTAGAGCAGCCCGTCGGGGTCGATGAACAGGTCGTCCGGCCGCGTGACGTGCGACCACTCGGCGAGATAGCTGCCGTCCGGTGCGAACAGCTGAATCCGCGAGTTCTCGCGATCGGCGACGAGCACCCGGTCGTCCGGGTCTATCGCAATGGCGTGCGGGAGCCGGAACTCGCCGGGACCCGTGCCGGGCTCGCCCCACGAGAACAGATGCTCGCCGTCCCCCGAGAACTTGTGTACGCGGGCGTTGCCGTAGCCATCGGCGATGAACAGGTCGCCGGCCGCATCGAGCGCGACGTTCGTCACGCGATTGAAGGGCCCGCCCCCGTATTGCACCGGCGTTTCGCCGACGACGAAGCCCGTGTCCGAGGGCCGGTGCCGTTCGCCGAGCGTGTCGAGCAATACACCGTCCGTGTTGAAGATCCGGACGGTGTGATCGAAGTTGTCGGCCGCATAGATGCGGTCGTCGGGACCGATGTAGAGCCCATGGGGATTGGTGAACACACCCTCGCCCCACGCATCGAGGAAGTTGCCGTCGCTGTCGAACACGATCATCGGGTGTTCGCCGCGGTTGAAGGCGTAGACGCGGTCCCGCGAGTCGGTCGCGACGCCGGCCACCTCCACGAAGCTCCACCCTTCCGGGAGCTTCTCCCAGCCCTCGACGACCTCGAACTCGATACGCCGCATGCACGTGCCTCCCAACACTTCCCGCGCCCGACCCGCGGCACCGCAGGGGACGGGCGACCACGAGGGTCGCCCCTACAGCAACCCTTCGACCTTTTCGGACGGGCGGCCGATGACTGCGCGCCCGCCGCGGACCGCGATCGGGCGCTGCATGAGCCGCGGATGCTCCGCCAGCAGCTTCACCACAGCGTCCACCGTCGTGTAGTGCCCGGCATCCAGCCCGAGGTCCTTGAAATACTTGTCCTTGCGGACCAATGCGCCCGGGGGGGCATCCACCATCGCGAGGATTTCGCGGAGGGCGTCCTCGTCCAGGGGAGTCTTGAGGTATTGCACGACATCGAACTCGACGTCTCGCTCGCGCAGAATCTCCAGCGCGCCGCGCGATTTGCCTCAGCCGGGGTTGTGGTAAAGGGTGATGCGGTCCATGACTGCTCCGTGCAAGCGCTCGCCGGCAGTATAGCGCGGCGCCACGCGGTGCCGCTCAGCCGCTGTCTCCCAGGACATCCGTCAGCGCCTCCTGCAGGTCGGCATGGGCACGGAGCGCCTCGCCGGCAAGGGTCTCGACTGCAAGCGGTACCGTCTCCGACACGTCGCTGCCGATGTCGAAGAAGCGACCGTCCTGATACAGCTTGAACCGCCGGTCACGCATCCAGGTGGCCTCGGGAATGCCCGGGAAGCGGGGCCGGAAGTCCATGAACACCCACTCGCGGACACCTTCCGCCGCCCCAGTGAGGATCGGCGCGAAGCTCCGCCCGTCGATCTCCCGGTCATCCGGCACGGCAGCCCCGGCCACCTCGGCCAGCGACGGCAGGAAGTCCGTGAAGTCGATCAGTGCATCGGACACACGCCCCGCCTCGACGGCGCCGGGCCACGACGCGAGCAACGGCACCCGTGTACCGCCGTCCGTGGAGAGGCTCTTCTCGCCCGGTACCCGCGTCCCGTCGGCAAGTTCGCTCACGATCGCCCGCGGTGTCCCGTTGTCGCCGGTCAGGAGGACGAGCGTCTCGTCACGAACCCCCTGTTTTTCGAGGGTGTCGAGGATGCGCCCGACGATCTTGTCGACGTAGGCGACCATGTCGGAGAAGTTCGCCGGGTCGGCCGCGTGGCGATCGCCCTGCCAACCCGGACCGTCGGGGGTCGGCAGGAACGGGTCGTGCACCAGCACCATGGAGTAGTAGACGAAGAACGGCTGTGCCGATCTTTCGGCAACCTGCGTCTCGATGGCGCCCACGACGAAGTCCGCCAGGAGATCCGGTCCGTAGGCACCCTCGAAGGTCTCGGTCTCCCTGCCCGTGGCCGACAGGACAGGGTCGGCGTAGCGGCTGCCCTTCGAATCCAGAAACCAGAGCAGGTACTCGTCGAAGCCGGCCTCCGCAGGCGTCTGTCCCTGTTGCGGGCAACAGGGACCTTCCGGGTCCCACAACAGCGTGTGTCCCCAAAGCTGCCACTTGCCCGCTACGTAGGTCGTGTAGCCGGCTTCCTTGAGCAGATTGGCAAACGTGATCTCGTCCGGGGGCAGCACGCCCCACTCCGTGTAGTTGCGGTGGTTGTAGCGGCCCGTCATCAACTGGAGGCGGGAGGGAGAACAGAGCGGCATGGCGTAGGCGTGCGTGAACCGGACCCCGGATGCCGCGAGGCGGTCGAGCGCCGGCGTCTCGTAGCTGACTCCGCCGTATGCGCCAAGCGCCTCGTACCCCAGGTCGTCGACCAGGATGAGGACGACGTTCGGACGATCCGGAGCCGCTTGGGCCACAATAGCGCCCAGACTGCCCAAGAGCAGCGCGAACACGCAAACCAGGCGTCCGTATTCGATCATGTCAGGTTCTCCCTCGCCGCGACCCCTGCCACCCTTTACACCGCTGGCGCGAGGGTCGTCAACCCGACCAGTCCTCCATGCCGCGTAGCACGCCCGGGGCAGCCGCCCACATGAGCGCCCTTGCGACCTTCCATCCCGGCATCGCCGCCTGGTTCCAGGACCGCTTCCCCGCACCGACGGACGTGCAGGAGCGGAGCTGGCCGCGTATCGCGGCCGGCGAACACCTGCTCATCACCGCGCCCACCGGCAGCGGCAAGACGCTCACCGCCTTCCTCTGGGCGCTGAACGCGTTCGCCTCGGGGGCTTCCGCACCCGGCGCCACCCGCGTGCTCTACATCTCGCCGCTCAAGGCGCTCAACAACGACATCCGCCGCAACCTCATCGAACCGCTGTCCGAACTCCGGGCCACCTTCCTCGCGCGGGCCGAGACCTTCCCGAGCCTGCACGTGCAGACCCGCAGCGGCGACACCGATCAGAGCGAGCGCCAGCGCATGCTGCGGCGCCCCCCCGAGATCCTCATCACCACGCCCGAGAGCCTGACGCTCCTGCTGACGACCGTGCGCGGGCGGCACGCGCTGTCGACGGTCGAAACGGTGATCCTCGACGAGATCCACTCCATCGTCGAGAACCGTCGCGGCGTGACGCTCATGACCGGCCTCGAACGCCTCGCCGACCTCGCCGGCGAGTTTCAGCGCGTCGCACTCTCGGCGACGGTCCGGCCCCTCGACACCGTGGCCCGCTACGTGGGCGGACACACGCCGGACGGGCGCCCCCGCCCCGTGGGTGTCGTCGAGTCGAACGCGGAAAAGAAGATCGAACTGTCCGTGCGCTTCCCCGAGGCCGCGCGGGTCGCGGCGGAAAACGGCCAAAAGATCTGGGATCCTCTCTCGGACAGCTTCAGGGACGTGATCGATGCCAATCGCTCGACGCTCTTCTTCACCAACAGTCGCCGCATGGCGGAGAAGATCACGCTGAAGCTCAACGACGAGGCAGTGACGCCAGTCGCGTACGCGCACCACGGCTCGCTGTCCCGGGAGATTCGCACGGAGGTGGAACGGCGCCTGAAGGACGGCGAGCTGAAGGCCATCGTCGCCACCAACTCGCTGGAAATGGGCATCGACATCGGCGACCTCGACCAGGTCGTCCTCATCCAGTCGCCGCCGTCCATTGCGTCCGCACTGCAGCGCGTCGGGCGCGCCGGACACCGGGTGGGCGACACCAGCCGCGGCCTGCTGTTCCCGACACACGCCCACGACTTCCTCGAGGCGGCCGTGGTCGCGCAAGCGATGGCGGAGCGCGACATCGAGCCGCTCCGTCCGATGTCGAACCCCCTCGACGTACTCGCCCAGATCATCGTGTCCACGGTCGCCTCCGAAACCTGGCGCGCCGACAACCTGTACCGGCTTGTCTGCCGTGCGACACCCTACGAGACGCTGCCTCGCGAACAGTTCGACCTGGTCGTCGAGATGCTCGCCGGCCGCTACGCCGGCGTACGGGTACGCGACCTGCAGCCGCGCGTCGTGCTCGACCGCCTGGAGAACACGCTGAGGGCGCGCAAGGGCGCCGTGTTCGCGCTCTACAGCGCCGGCGGCTCGATCCCCGACCGCGGCTACTTCAAGTTGCGTCACGCGGATTCCGGCGCCGCCATCGGCGAGCTCGACGAGGAGTTCGTGTGGGAGGCGACCATCGGCCAGACCTTCACCCTCGGGACACAGAACTGGCAGATCCACCGCATCACCCACAACGACGTGCTGGTGAAACCCGCCCGTCCCACCGCCACCGCGCCACCCTTCTGGCGCGCCGAGACGATCAACCGGAGCTTCCACTTCGCACAGCGCATCGGCGAGTTCCTGGCTTTCGCCGACGAGCGGCTCGCCACGCGCCGTCGCGACGAAATCCTGGAATGTGTCCACGCCCAGCTCGGGTTCGACGAGATCTCGGCAGAGGAACTCGTCGACTTCCTGGAACGCCAGCGCGAGGTGACCGACCGCGACCTGCCCCACCGGCGCCACCTGCTGGTGGAGCACATCCGCTCCGGCCCGGGGGGCTACAGCGGTCCCGACCGGGAACAGCAGGTCGTCCTCCATACGTGCTGGGGCGCCCAGGTCAACCGCCCCATCGCGCTGGCGCTCGAGTCCGCGTGGCGCGAGCGGTTTGACAGCGAAGCCGAAATCCACGCCGACAACTACGCGATCGCCATCCAGATCAAGGACGACGTCGACCCCGCCGCCTGCGTCTCAATGGTCACGCCGGCCAACTTCGAGACGCTCCTGCGCCAGTCCCTCGAAGCCAGCGGTTTCTTCGGCTCCCGCTTTCGCGAATGCGCCGGGCGGGCGCTGCTCCTCACGCGGCAACGCTTCAACCAGCGCATGCCGCTCTGGCTGGCCCGCATGCAGGCGAAGAAGCTCATGACCGCGGTCGCGAAGCTCGAGGACTTCCCGGTGCTGCTGGAGACCTGGCGCACCTGCCTGCGCGACGAGTTCGACATGCCGGCGGCCGTGCAGGTACTCGCCGACCTGGAATCCGGCGCCATTTCCTGGTCCGTCACCTCCGTCTCGGTGCCGAGCCCGTTCGCCGCGGCGATCACCTTCAACCAGATCGGCCGCTACATGTACGCCGACGACACCCCCGAACGAGGCGGCCGGTCGTCCCTGTCCGACGACCTGATCCGCCAGGCGGTCTTCGACCGCAACCTGCGACCGCGCATCGACCCGGCCGTCGCGGCCGAGTTCGAGGCGAAGATACAGCGGACCGCCGCCGGCTACGCACCGCGCGACACCGGGGAACTGGCCGAGTGGGTGAAGGAACGGGTGCTGATTCCCGAAGCCGAGTTGCGGTTACTGCCGGATGCCGCCCTGGAGCCACCCGGCGCGATACGGCGCATCGCGAGCGGCCGCGAAAGCTGGTTCGTACACGCGGAGAACGCGGCCCACCTGCGACGGACACTCCTCGGGGAGGACCTTCCCGCCGAGACGTCCGACACACGCGACGCCGGACAGCTCTTCGCGGAGTTCGCGCGGTTCTATGGTCCCCGCACACTTGCGCAGTGGGAACAACTGTTTCCGATGCAACCCGGCGCCCTCCAAACGACCCTGGCCGCACTCCTCCACGATGACGAGTTCGTCGAAGGACCACTCCTGGCCGACGACGAATCCGAGCGGTTCTGCGACGCCGAGAACCTCGAGATCCTCATCCGGTTCCAGCGCGCCGCGAACCGGCCGCATTTCGAAGCGCGGCCCGCGTGGTGGCTGCCGCCGTTCCTCGCCACCTGGCACCGCGTGGGCGTCGAGGCCTCGGAGAACCGGCTGCTGGACGCGATGGATCGCCTGCGCGGGTTCGCCGCACCGTTGCCGTTCTGGCTGGAGGACGCCTGGCGCACGCGGCTCGATGGCTTCGCGCCCGAACACCTCACCGCGGCCTGCGCGAGCCAGGGTCTGACCTGGCGGGGCGTCGGGCGCGAACTCGTGACGTTCGGTTTCGAGGACGAGATCGACGCCCTCGTCCCCAACCCGGACACAGAGACCGAAGTTGCCGCCCTGTTCGCCGACCCCGCGGCCCGGTACGCCTTCGTCCAGCTCATGGACGCATCGCAACAGGATGCGGAGACGTTCAACACCGTTTTCTGGGACGCCGTCTGGGCAGGTCGGGTCGCGGCGGACGATCCCCGCCCCCTGCGCACCGGGCTCGAACGGCGCTTCCGGCTGCTCGCGAACGCGGCGCCCGGAGACCGCCGCCGCGTCCGGGCGCGGGCCCGCCAGGCCGCCACGGGCTGGCCCGGCAACTGGTTCCTCACACGGCCCGTCGATGCGCCGCAGGACGCCTTGTCCCGGATGGAAGCGGCCAAGGACCGCTGCCGTGTGCTGCTCGACCGCTACGGTATCGTCAGCCGGGAACTGGCCAACCGTGAGGGTGGGGAGTTCCGCTGGGCAGCCGTGTTTCCGGCCCTGCGCATCATGGAACTGGCCGGCGAAGTCGTCGCCGGACTCTTCTTCGAAGATCTCTCCGGACCGCAGTTCGCCCTGCCCATCGCGCTACGCCAACTCGAGCGGCTGGACACCGCCCGCTCGACCTTCTCGGTTTCGGCCGTGGACCCCATCGCGCCCACCGGCCTCGGCCTCGACTGGGACGCGCTGCCGCAGCGGCGGGTCGCCAACCATCTCGGCTTTCACGCCGGCGCCCTGGCCCTCGTCGCGGAGAATGGCGGCAAACGCCTGCATGTAATCCTCGAGCCGGACGACGCTGCGCTCGACGTGCTGATCGGCCAGCTCGCCCAAGCCGTTCGACGCGACCGGCGCTGGGCCATCGAGACCGTCAACGATCGACCGGCGCAGGAGAGTCCCTACCTCCCCGCACTCGAGCGCAACCTTACGTTGGTGCGCGATCATCGCGGCGTGTACGTGGAGCGGCACGTGTGAAACTTGCCCTCGGCCCATCGCGCTCCACGGCGGGCACCCGCCTCGCCGCGAGCATGCGCCACGTCCACGTAGCCGGAATCGTCGTGGCACTGCTCGCCGCGACGCCCCAGGCGGGGCTCGCAGCGGACGACCCCTCCCCGGAGGAGCGCGGCTTCGTGGACCTCCACGTGCATGCCGCGGGAATCGGCTCGGGCGACAGCGGCGTCATCATCGGTCCGGAGATGCGGGGGAGCTTTCGCCTGTCGATCTACCTGCGGGCGTTCGGGGTCACCCGGGAAACCCTCGAGGCACAGGGAGACGGTGCCGTCATCGCGCGCATCGCGGCTCACGTTGCCGCATCGCGGCGCGTCGACAAGGCGGTCGTGCTCGCCCTGGACGGTGTCGTCGACGCCGACGGCGTCCTCGATCTCGAGGCCACCCAGGTGTACGTTCCGAACGCGTTCGTCGCGCGCGAAGTCGCCCGTCACGATCACCTGTGCTTCGGCGCGAGCGTCAATCCCTACCGTCGCGACGCGCTGGAGCGGCTGGCGCGGGTTCGCGAAGCCGGCGCGCTGCTGATCAAGTGGATTCCCAACATCATGGGCATCGACCCGGGCGATCCGACCATCCGTCCGTTCTACGAGCGACTGATCGAGCTCGACCTGCCGCTCCTGACGCACGCCGGCCAGGAGCGCGCGTTCGCCAGCGCCGTGGACGCTTTCGGGGACCCGCTGCGCCTGGAACTGCCGCTGTCGATGGGTGTCACCGTCATCGCCGCGCACATCGCGACGACCGGGAAGAACGCCGGGGAGGACAACTTCGAGCGTGTTCTGCCCCTGTTCGACCGCTATCCCAGTCTCTACGCCGACATCTCCAGCCTGACGCAGATCAACAAGCTCGGCTACCTCAAGCGGGCCCTGGCGGTGCCCGGTCTCGAGGAGCGGCTGGTCTACGGCACCGACTGGCCGCTGCAGTTCTTTCCGCTGGTCTCCCCGTACTACCAGCTGCGCCACATCGGATTCCGCGCCGCGCGCTCCATCGCGGCCATCGACAACCCCTGGGACCGCGACGTTGCCCTGAAGGAAGCGCTGGGCGCGCGCCGGCACATCTTCGCCAGGAGCGCAGCGCTGCTGGACATGGCGCGTTGCGCGCCGCCTTTCGAACTGCCGTAGCGCGCGCCGGGCGAGACCTTTAGAACACCGCCAGCGGATTCAGCGGCGACCCGGTCCCGCCCCGGACCCGCAGCGGCGCACCGACGAACAGGAACTCCCAGCGGTCGCGCTTGCGGGCTTCCACCGCGACGGCGTCGAGGTCGAGGTTGTCGAGGATCAGCATGCCGAGGCCCGCCAGCACGAGTTGGTGGAGCGGATTCACGAGCCCCTCCACGTTGCCCGGCATGACGTCGCTCACGCCGTCGCAGCCGATCACGGCGACGTCGCGCTCGCGCAGCCACTTCGCGAGCGAGGCGTGCGACCCGGCGGCTGCCTCCACGAAGTTCCACTGGCCCTTCTGCCGGACCCGCTCCCAGCGCCCGGTACGCACGAGCAGCACGTCGCCGCTGCCGATCTCGATCCCGGTCCGCTCCTCCCAGGCCTCGAAGTCCTCCGGCATGATCGCCGTGCCGGGCTCGAGGAAGTCCACGCCCATGAACCACGCCATGTCCACCAGTACGCCGCGGGTGACGATGCCGTTCTTGGCGTTGTGGATGCCGAGGGTATCGACGCCGTCCACCAGGCCCTCGAAAGGCAGCCCGTTGTAGAAGTGACCGCCGTGGGCGAAGTGTGGCAGCCCGTCGACGTGCGAGTGCGCGAAGCCGTGATAGGAGACCCGGTACTCGTCACCCGCCACCTGGTGGTTGCCGAACGTCGATGTCTCCCGGTCGTGGAAGAACGGGTTCTGGTTCTGATCGTCCGCCACCGTGTTGAGGTCGAGTGCCATCGAGACCGATACGCCTTCCTGCACGAGGCGCACCGCGGCCAGGCGCTTCTCCGGCGTGATGAGGTTGAGCGTGCCGAGTTCGTCGTCGTCGCCCCACCGTCCCCAGTTCGAGATCTCCTCGAACCACTGCTGGTACTGGGCCGCGTCGACGGCCGGGGCTTTCGCCTCCATGGCCAAGGCGGATCCGGCAATGAGAGCCGTCGCGCCGACGACGGCGCCAAGGTGCGCAAGCAGTTTCATCTTCCCTCCCGATGCGTGCTGGAACGGTTTGCGGCCAGCCTACCCCGGATTCGGCGCCGCGACCACGCAGTGTCAGGGGTGATGCGGTGCGTCCCGCCAGAAGGGCTCGCGCGCCACGAATTCCCGCCACGCCCGCGCGAGGTCGGCTTCCATCCCCTCGAGCCGGTCACGGCCCCACGCCTCGACGACATCGGCGGCGAACCGCGCCCCCACGTCCGAGCCGGCCAGGGCGTCGGCCGTGCGGCCCGCCGTCCAGGCGTCGTTCGCGGCGCCCAGCGCACGCTGCAGCCGTGCGAGGCGCTTCCGATATCGTCGCGTCTTCGCGCCTGGATAGAGGCCGTGCAGGCTGTCGCAGGCATAGCCGAACCGCTTCAGCAGCACGCGCAGGTCGTGCCGCTCGGTCATCGACCGGCGCGCAAAGTCCTCGCCGGTGTCGACGAAGCGGCGATAGCCGCGGTCCAGCATTCGTGGCGCCGCATCGCCCAGCGGTGCGTCCGCCTCTCGCGCGAGCGTCGCGGGCTCGGCCCCGGCGCCGAGCAGGTCGAGCAACAGGCGGTTGAAGCGCGGCTCGCCGAGGAACCGGGCGACCGACCGATAGGCCTCGTCACGCCGCATTCTGCCGATGTCGTCGAGATGCCCGAGGCCGCTCGAGCCCACGGACTTCCGCACCGCCGGCAGCGACTCCTCGAGGAATACGTCCAGGTCCCGCGCGGGCCCGAGCTGCCCGAAGGCCCAACGCGCATCCTTCCTGACACCGACCGCCGCCGGCGCCAGGCGACCCCTGAAGAGGTACAGGGCGGAACGGAACCGGCGCAATGCCACGCGCATCTGGTGGACGCGTTCCGGCCCGCCGCCGAAGGGCGCGTCCAGGTTGCCAAGGAGGTGCGCCGCGGTAGCAGCGGCCACCCGGCCCAGGGCCGTCGACACGGTGTCGGAAGCCGAGAGTCTGGGCACGCGCGCCGTTACGACCGGCGGGTCCCCGGTCAGCAGCGCCACGCCCCGTGCGGCTTTCGAACGCGTCCGAACGGCGAGATGGTGCTCCTCGACCGTCGCTCGCGCCGCGGCGAGCAGATCCGATACCGGTCCGCTCAGCAGCTCGAACTCGAGCTCGGCCACCGGCAGCTCGCGATCCCCCGCGACCACCCGCCCGGTGTCGAGGGAGACGTCCACCACCGCGCCGCCCGTGTGCAACTCGGCGCTGTGGCGCTCGATGTCGGTGACGAAACGGGGGCTCATCCCACGCGTGTCGATGCCACCCATCGCGGACTGCCTGACGTCGTCCGGCAGGAGCGCGATCCGCGGCTCCGGGCTCGACAGGCGGGCGCTCCACTCGCCCCGCTCGAGGCTGGCGGCACGTTCTTCCTTGAGCGTCATCTGCGGTCCGCCGTCCGCGGCGGTCTCGCGCACGCGGAGCGTATACCCGCGTCGCCAGAGCGCGCCGTCCGGGGTGTCGTAATAGGTACTGCGCAGGGCCCGGATGCACACGGCGTCGCCGGCCAGACCCGCGAAGGCCGCGGACAACGCGCGCCGGTCCCCGGCCAGCTTCAGCTCGGTCTCGGTGGCGGGAATGCGGTGGCTCGGCAGTACGCGCATCGGGTCCGCGAAGAGGTGGCTGGCGAACCCGAACATAGGGGACGCGCCCGGGACCGTCAACGCGTTGACAGTCAACGCGGCGACCTTGACCGGTCGATCGATTCAATGGACCCTCTGCGCTCACCCCCCATCTCTCCCGGAGACCGCCATGTCCGACGCGCCCCTGACCGCCATCGTCGAGTTCCAGATCCGACCCGAGAACGTCACCATGGACGGCTGGATCGACATCTGGGACAGGCGCGCCCGCGATGCCTGGGAAGGCGAGCCGGAGACCTCGGCCTATGCCGCCGCCGTGAATCTCGAGGACGAGCGCAACGTCCTTGTCTTCGAACGCTACACGCGCGGCGCGCGCAGCATCAAGAAACACCAGGAGCGGCCGGCCCACGCCGAACTGCAGCGGACGATGGGCGAGCGCAGGGTGACCAAGCGCATGGTGATGAGCGCGCTGTTCGAGGACATCCCCGACTACGGCTGGTGGGCGCGGGCAGAGGCCGACGGCGGCGAGGGCGCGGCAGGAGCCATCGTCACCCTCCTCGGCATGCATTTTCCGGACGAGGCGATGCGGGCCGCGTTCATCGAGCTCTCCGGCGGCCATGCGGACTACTGCTGGCGCGAGGAGCCGGAGACGCTGATCTACACCGGCGGCCTGGCGACGGCGGACGCCGCCCGCGAGTTCGATCTCAAGACCGGCGACCTGGTGTTCGTGATGGTTACGACCGACATGGCAGCCACCGAGAAGCACGCCAACGATCCGAACCACCTCGCCCTCGGCGCGAAGTTCGCGGAACGGGGCGTCCAGATGGAGCAGGTCTTCCTGCGCAGCTACCGGGCGACGGGTAACGGGTACTTCTGGCGCTGAGGCGGTCAAGCCCGAGAATCCGGCAACCAGCTGCCACGGGGTGGTGGCGCGATACCACGATACGTATACTCCTCTCAGGTACACGTATACGCACACCGGCGCATGAAGAGAAAACTCACCGTGACGGTCGACGCGGAGGTCCTCCCGTTGGCGAAGCGTTACGCACGGTCTCGCGGCGTCTCGCTGTCGTCGGTCGTCGAGCAGTCGCTGTGGGCGGCCGTCCGGGAAGACAGTCCATCGTTTTCGTCACGATGGCGCGGACGGTTTCTGCCGTCGGATGGTGATGACGCGCGATATGCCGCCCTGAAGGAGAAGTACCTCTGATCCTGATCGACACCGACGTACTCATCGATCTCGCACTCGATAGACGCCCCCACTCCGAGCCCGCCGCCGAGATCGTCGACCGGCTCGAGTACGGCGGCCCCCGCGCGTTCATCGCGTGGCACACCGTCTCCAACTTCTACTACCTGGTGAGGCCCGCGCTCGATGGATCCGGCGCGCGTGACTTCATCGTCGAGCTGACACGGTTCATCGAAGTCGCCCAAACCGGAACGGACGCGATACGGTACGCCGCTGGCCTACCCATGGCCGACTTCGAAGATGCCATGCAGGTCGCGGCGGCACGCGCGTGTGGTGCTCAGAACATCGTCACCAGGAACGGAAGGGACTTTCAGCGCTCCCCGATCCGGGCCATCAGCCCCGAAGAAGCGCTCACGGAACTGTTCTGACGCCTGCAGGAGACGCCCTCGTGGCGTCCCGTCCTCGAATTCGCCCACATCCCTGGGCGACACTCGTGCACGGTCCCAGCGCGGGCATTGTAGGGGACGGGCTTGTCCCGTCCCGTTCCTGCAGCTTGCACGACTCCGGGACGGGCGACCACAAGGGTCGCCCCTACAGGGTTCGGCGCAGCCCCACCTCGATCATGCGGCCGAGCGGGTTGTGGGCGAGGGGGTCGTAGTTGAGCTGGCGGTACATCCGCGGCGGGTCGCGATCGGTGGCGTTCCAGACCGTGGCGTCGCAGCGCGGCCTCGCCGAACAGGGCGTAGATCGTGCGGTCGGCCTCGGCGTCGTAGCCAGGCGGGAGGTAGATGAAGACACCGGTGCGCCCGGAACTGCACTCCGTGATGGTCGGGCCTCCGCGGCACGGATAGCGTTCCAGATCCTGCAACGCGCCACCTCGCGGACCGGTCTCCTCCGAGTACTCGCGCCGGAGAACGGGATCCAGTAGCCGCACGGCCCCTGCCCGGCGTGATCGCGCAGGGTCTCCCAGTCGAAATCCAGCCGCCCGG
Source organism: Candidatus Azotimanducaceae bacterium (assembly GCA_965206615.1). Lineage (GTDB taxonomy): Bacteria > Pseudomonadota > Gammaproteobacteria > Pseudomonadales > Azotimanducaceae > VXNE01. Next base: position 1,990,464 of record CBDBKI010000005.1, on the reverse strand, counting down.
CCGCGTCGTACCGGTTCGGCACCAGCGCCTCGCACTCGTAGCCGTCGAGGCCAAGGTGCGCACGCACGCTGCGGTAGTCGAGACCGTCGCCGTCCTCCTCGAGCCGCCGTGCCTCGGCCAGCGTCAAAGCCGCGCTCCACGACGCGGAGCCCCAGTCGCCCTCCATCTGGACCACGGCGCGCTCGGTCGCGGAGCGGCGCGGATAGCCCCGCACGGGCCCTTCCTGGCCGTAGTGGCGACCGTTGATCCACGCCACGTCCTGGCATGGGGCCGTACCGCCCAGTCCCGCTCGCCCATCGCGAGCGGCGCCCGGCTCGCGAAACCGAGAGACGTCACGACATGACCCGCGCGCCCTCCGAACGCGCGGCCGGCGACGAGGCTCACGCGGCTGTCGCCGTCCGAGTCGGCGATCGTCCTGTGGCGGACCTCGCCCTCGATGCCCTCGAAGTCCGCACTGGTGATGAAGTTGACCACGCCGGCGATGGCATCCGAGCCGTAGGTTGCGGCGGTCCCTTCGCACAGCACCTCGATACGCTCGAGGGCGGCCTCCGGCAGCAGGTTCACGTCCACGACGAGCTGCGCCTGGTCCGGAATCGACCCCGGCGAGAAGGGCATGCGCCGGCTGTTCAGCAGCACGAGCGAGCGGCTCGGCCCGAGCCCGCGCAGGTTCACGGTTGCCCGGTCCGCCCCGGTCCGGGATCCGTACTGGTCGGACTCGCCGTCGGCGCCCTGGCTGAACGACAGGTTGCGCAGGATGTCGACGAGCCCCGGGGAACCCTCCTCGCGCAACTCGTCGCGCGTGATCCGGGTGACCGGAAGCGGCGCATCCTCCGGTGTACCGGGGATCCAGGTCCCGGTGACGATAACGACTTCGAGGGTTCCCGCAGCGTCGTCCACCGCGGCTCCGTCGGTCTCTGCCGCGCCCGTCAGCGCACCCAGCGAAAATGCGGCGAGGAGAACCGCCGTGCCGTGCCGTGCCGGCCCATGTTCCCGATTGCCCAAGCCGCAATCCGCGGCACGCCACCTCCGCCGTGCCCGTTACTCCGCCGGCGGCCGATACCAGATCGGCGAGGTATACGCCCGCTCCTGGATGGTCGAGGGGCCATAGTCCGGTGCGTCCCTGTCCAGCGCCAGGGCGTCGTAGAGCGTATGGCGCGGGGTAGGAATCTCGATGACCCGGACGTAGTAGAAGGCGTGCTCCCCCGCCTCGAAGGACGGGTCCTCCCATAGCGTCGACAGGGTCACCGCACCGATGGAGTTCGCGTACCGGGCCGTCTCGAGGTCCACGGTGCTCCCCACCGCCGGCAGCTTGCCGTCGGCGCCCGGCTGCCGTTCCCCGGACCAGGCCACGTCGAACACCCGCTCGTGCGTGGCGCCGTCCGCATCGAGCCAGCCCTTGACCACCTGCGCCCGGTCCAGGTTCGCCCCGGCGGGATCCTTGTGCGCCACCACGAGGAACCGGGGCGCGCCGCCATCGGGCGCCGTCCCGAGCTCGCCACCCATCGGCATCCCCTTCCCGTAGCCTGCCGCCGCGACATCTTCCGCCTCGAGGTCGGTCCCGGAGAACTCCCAGCCGCCGAAGAAGCGCACGCGGATGCGTGACCCGCTGGTGCCGTAAGTCTCACGCCGGTGCATGGCGTCGACGATGGCCTCGCGAGTGTTCTCCTCCGCCCACACCGCCGCCAGACCCGATGCGGACATCGTCCAACCCGTCCCGGCGCCCGAGGTGACGACCTGGTCCTTGGTTTCCGGAATCGAGTCCGTGGCCATCTTGCCGCCGAAATCGTCCTCGGCGGTCGTCGAGAGTCCCGAGTGGGAGTCCGTCGAGCCGATCATCCCGAACTGGAACGGGTTGATCCCGATGGCCGCCCCGAGTGCCAGCCCCCGCCCGAGGGCCGAGCGTGCATAGTCGCCCGCTTCGGGAAGGTACTCCTGGCTGTCGCCCTGCAGGTGGAACGGGAACGTCTCGAAATCGGCGAACTCGTCGTCCGGCGACAGCAACGGATGCGTCTCCGAGTCGCCCTTGATCTGGGTGACCTCCATGATCCGCTCCCAGCGCATCCGCGCCCGGGCGTGGTCAGCGTCCACGGGCGCGCCGCGCAGGGTGATGTCCGGGAACATCATGCCCTTGGAGACGTTCGAGTTGTGGGGGATCGAGAGAAAACGGGCACCGGTGGCGGCGCTGGTCTCTTCGAGCCAGGCCCAGAGGTCTTCGGGATACGGACTCTGGGCAGACGATACCGGCTGGAAACTGCGCGCCTGCTCGGCTCCGGCATCGGTCAGCACAACGCGATGCAGGTTCGCCCCACCCGGCGTCGAGGTCCACTCCCAGCCGATGATGCTCGTAAAGGCCCCTGGCTGGTAGTGTTTCTCCGCGGCGTCCACGATCTCGCCCCACGCCGCGCGAAACACGCCCGGGGGCGGAGCAGGAAGCGCCCCGCCCGAACGGTCGCCCCAGATCCGGGCGGTCTCGCGCGGATCCGAGCCGGGCGGAAGGATGCCCCGGAAGAACGCGGGCCCCTGCCCATCGTCGATCATCCCACGGAGCTGCCGGGTCGCGTACCAGTTGCGGATCGACTCGACGATGCCCACATCCTCCCGCGGCAGCCCGTCGACGTAGATGCTCCGTATCGCTCCGATGAACTCCGCGTGATCGGACACCACCAGGAAGCCCAGCGGTTCCTCCAGCCGCATCCACGCCCGGTGGTACGGGTGCATGACCGGGATGCCCTTCGCGAACCGGTACGCGTAATCCGGGTCCACGCTCAGGTTGTTGTTCAGGAACGCGTCGAACGAGTACGACGTGTGCAGGTGCGTGTCGCCCCAGAGGAGCTTCGTCTCGGCGGCGGCAACCGGCGACGGCATCGCGAGCGCCATCGCGACCGTTGCCGGGCAGAGCATGGATCGAATCGTTGCGGACACCTGCGTGGACGACCTCCGGGCGCACTCCCTGACCTGATCGGCCACAAGGTAGCAGACAAGCACGCCGGGCCGCCAAGCGGCGGCCGACAGCCGCGACGCTCGCCACCAAAGCCGTCGCCTGGGGCGCCGCCTTTGGCCCCAGCGCAGAGCCGGGCCAGCAGGGTGTCCGGCTAGAGGGCGTGCGTGACGCCTCCGTCGACGGCGAGCGTGATCCCGAGGAGGTAGTCCCCGGCGCGGGACGCCATGTACACGACCGTCCCGGCGATGTCCTCCGGCCGGCCGATGCGTCCGGCGGGTACGAACGCCTCGATCCGCTCGGGCTCGTCCCGCGCGATGACGTTCATGTCGCTCACGAACGCTCCCGGAGCGATGGCGTTGACGTGGATGTGTTCCGGAGCCAGCCGCTTGGCCAGGCGGCGCGTCAGGTGGTTGAGGCCCGCCTTGCTCGCGGCGTACGAGTAGGACTCGTCGTCGGGCACGTAGATGCTGTCGATGGACGAGATGTTGATGACCTTCGCCGGCCGTTCCCGGCTCGCCGCGGCCCGCAGCAAAGGCGCGAACTGCTGCGTCATGAAGAAGGCGCCTTTCAGGTTGACGTTGAACGTCTTGTCCCAGCCCTTCTCCGGGAAGTTGTCGAACGTCGCCACCCAGCCGGTCCCCGCGTTGTTCACGAGGATGTCGAGCCCGGTCTCGCGCGCACGCACCGCGTCGACGAGGGCCTTGATGCCGTCGAGCGTCGACATGTCGTTGGGGACCGCGATGCAGTCTCCGAACTCCGCGAGTTCGGCGGCCGTCTGCATGCACACGTCGGCGTGGCGCGCGGTGATGTAGGTGCGCACGCCGCGCCGCACGAACTCCTCCGCGATCATCCGGCCGACGCCCCTGCTGCCGCCGGTGACGACCGCAACCCGGCCGTCGAGGTCGAACATGTCACTCATGAGGAAGGCCTCTTTTCGAGCGCGGCGATGCTACACCTCACCGTCGTCCGCCGGCCAGTACCGTTCGCGCAGCCGGCTCTTGTAGAGCTTGCCCGTGGGCAGCCGGGGCAGCTCGTCGACGAAGTCGATGCTCTTCGGACACTTGTAGTGCGCGAGGCGCTCGCGGGTGTACGCGATCAGTTCCGCCTCGACCCTCGGTCCCGGCTCGACCCCCGCCAGCAACTGCACGACGGCCTTCACTTCCTCCCCCATGTCCGGATCGGGCACGCCGATCACCCCCACGTCGAGCACCCGCGGGTGGCCGACCAGGACGTCCTCCGTCTCCTGCGGATAGATGTTGACCCCACCCGAAATGATCATGAAGGACTTGCGCTCGACCAGGTAGAGATAGCCGTCTTCGTCGAGGTAGCCGATGTCGCCGAGCGCCGTCCAGTCCGGGCGGTCCGGGTGCTCGGCCCTGCGCGTCTTCTCGGCGTCCTTGTGGTAGTTGAAGTGGCCTTCCTGCTGGAAGTAGATCACTCCGGCCTCCCCGGTCGGCAGCTCGTTCCCCGCGTCGTCGCAGATGTGGATCTCGCCGCCCATGGGCTTGCCGACCGTGCCCGGATGCGCGAGCCATTCCTCCGGGCCGACGTGCGTGGACCCGTTGGCCTCCGTGCCCGCGTAGTACTCGTGAATGATCGGCCCCCACCAGTCGAGCATCCGCTGTTTCACCTCGACCGGACACGGGGCGGCCGCATGGATCGCCACCTGGTGGCTCGAGAGGTCGTACCCGAGCCGCTCGTCCTCCGGCATCTTCAGCATCCGGATGAACATGGTCGGCACCCATTGGCTGCGGTTCACGCGATAGCGCCCGATAGCGTCGAGCGCCGCCCCGGGTTCGAACCTGGGCATGACCACCGCCGTCCCCCCGAGCGCCTGCGTCGACAGCGACAGCATCCCCGGCGCCGCGTGGTAGAGGGGCGCCGGGGACAGGAAGACCGTGTCCGCGCCGAAGCCCCAGAGCGACTCGTGGAACCGGTGGTGGGCGTTGTCGTCGGAGACCAGGGCGCCGGACAGTGCATGCTTGACGCCCTTCGGCCGACCCGTCGTTCCGGAACTGTAGAACATGACGGCGCCGAGGGGCTCCCGTGCGAGGGGTTCGGCGGGATGGCCCGCGAGCGCCGCCTCGTAGTCCTCGAACCCGGCAGCGGCGCCACCGAACGCAAGGAACGTCTCGCACTTCGGCGTCCGCGCCGGGAGATCCGCCGCCACGGCGGCCAGTCCGCCCGACGCCACCAGGAGCTTCGCGTCACAGTCGTCGACGATGTATCCGGCCTCGTCCGCGGTGAGATAGCGGTTCACGGGCGTCACGTACAGCCCCGAGCGGAGCGCCGCCCACATGACTTCGAAGAAGCGCAGATCGTTGTCCGTGAAGAGCGCGACGTGGTCGCCCGGCCGGAGCCCCCGCTCCCACATGAGCCGGGCGAGCCGATTGGAGCGCTCGTCGAGTTGCCGGTGCGTCATCGCCGCACCCGTCTCCGACTGGATCGCCGCCGGCTTGTCCGGGCTGATGCGCGCCCACTTGCCTGGATACATCTGGTCTCCCCCCGTCCGTCTGGCCGGTCCGCCGACGCCGCACGCGACGGGATCGTGCAGGCCCGTGTCGAATTCAGCGCGCAGCCGGGCTCGATGGCCCATCGGCCCGCATCTCCAATACACTACGCGCCGTTTCTCACTCCGACAAAGGTAAGACATGCAAGCCGAAGAAGCCAAGCAACGCATCCTGGAAGGGGAACGGTCCCAGGCGGTCCGCCGCAAGCTGATCGAGCGCACGCGGAAGTCCGCAGCGGTCAAGTCGCGGGGAGCGGAAACGCTGTCGCAGGAAGTCGTCGAAACGGTGAGCTTGCCGCACCCGATCTACATCGACTCCGCCGACGGCGGCACCATGACCGATGTCGACGGGAACACCTACATCGACATGACCATGGGGTTCGGACCGTGCGTCCTCGGCCACCGCCCGCCAGCGGTCACGGCCGCACTCGCAGCCCAGCTCGAGAACGGATGGCACTTCGGCATCCCCAACGCGCTACAGGTCGAACTCGCCGAACTCGTGGAAGAGGCCTCGCCCTGCGCCGACAAGGTCGTCTTCTGCAACACCGGCACGGAAGCGACGATGTACGCGATGCGCGCCGCCCGGGCCTTCACCGGCAAGCCGAAGATCGCCTCGTTCGCCGGCTCCTACCACGGCGCCCACGACTACGCGCTGATTCACGCCAATCCGAACAGCCCGCGGTCCGAGCCGATCGGCATGAGCGTCGGCAAGGGCATCCCCGACGCCATTCGGGACGAGACCATGATGGTCCTGCCGTACCGGAACGACGCCGCCTGTGAGCTGATCCGCGAGCACCGGGACGAACTGGCGGCGGTCATCGTCGAACCGTCGCAGAACTCCCACCCGCGCCTCGACTCCGGCGACTTCCTCCAGGGCCTGCGGACCGTCTGCGCGGAGAGCGACGTGCTGCTGTGCTTCGACGAGGTCGTCACGGGCTTCCGCATCGCCTACGGCGGCTGCCAGGAGTACTACGGCATCACGCCGGACCTCGCCACCTACGGCAAGGCCATCGCCGCGGGCCTGCCGATCGGCGCCGTGGCCGGCCGGCAGGAGGTCATGAACTGCTTCTCCGGCAAGGACGGCGCGCCGCGGGTGTTTTCCGGCGGTACGTTCGGCGGCAATCCCCTGTCGATGACCGCCGGCATCGCGGCGCTGCGCGAGATGCGCGACACGAAGGACACCCTCTACCCCTACCTGATGGAACAGGGCAACCGGCTGGCGTCGGAGGTGAACGCGTTCTGCGCCGAACACGGCTTCGCCGCCCAGTTCATGAACGCCGGTTCGATGGTGTACCTGCGTTTCCAGGACACCCCGATCAACGATTCCTTCGACTTCACCGAGGACGGCAAGTGGGCGGAACGCGAGTTCTACCTGCATCTGCTCGGCTACGACGTCATCATCCCGGGCGTGCACCTCGCCTTCCTGTGCAGTGCACACAGCCCCGACGACGTCGACCGCATCATCGACGGCTGCAAACAGTCGTTCGAGGACCTGCGCGCCGACGGTCTCTACTGACCGTGTCCCGCCGATGACCGAAGACGCGACACCGTCCGGGCCGGCCGCGCAACGCGCCCGGGCGGCGGACCTCGTCGCGCGGATGTCCGTCGACGAGAAGGCGGCCCTCTGCTCAGGCAGGAGCTTCTGGCATCTCGAGGGGAACGAACGCCTCGGCGTGCCCTCGATCATGGTCACCGACGGCCCGCACGGTCTGCGCAAGCAGTCGACCGCCGCAGACCACGTCGGGCTGAACGCGAGCGTGCCGGCCACGTGCTTTCCGACGGCATCGGCGCTCGCGAGTTCCTGGGACCGCGACCTGTTGCGCGAAATCGGCGTGGCCCTCGGTGAACAGTGCGCCGCCGAGAACGTCGCCGTGCTGCTCGGGCCGGGCATGAACATCAAGCGCCATCCCCTGTGCGGCCGGAACTTCGAGTATTTCTCCGAGGATCCACTGGTCAGCGGCGCAATGGCGGCCGCGCTGGTCGACGGCATCCAGTCCCAGGGCGTGGGCGCGAGCGTCAAGCACTTCGCCGCCAACAATCAGGAAGCCGGCCGCATGTTCGTCGACGCGATCGTGGACGAACGCACCCTGCGGGAAATCTACCTGCGCGGCTTCGAGACCGTGGTGCGCAAGAGCCGGCCGTGGACGGTCATGTGTTCCTACAACCGCCTGAACGGGGTCTACTGCAGCGAGCACGAGTGGCTGCTGAACCAGGTGCTTCGCCAGGAGTGGGGATTCGAGGGGCTGGTCGTGACGGACTGGGGCGCCGCCAACGACCGGGTGCTGGGACTCTCCGCCGGCCTCGACCTGGAAATGCCCGCGAGCGGTGGCATCAACGATGGCCGCATCGCCCAGGCAGTGCGCGACGGTCGGCTGCCGGAGGCGGAACTCGATCGTACCGTGCGCCGCAACGTCGCGCTGAGCCTCGCGGGGGCGGAACTCGAAGGGCGCGACACGGACCTGAACCAGGACGCGCACCACGCCCTGGCAGGGCGCGCGGCCGCCGAGTGTACCGTCCTCCTCAAGAACGAAGGGGGGCTCCTGCCCCTTGGGACCGACAGCGCCATCGCCGTGATCGGCGCCTTCGCCAAACAGCCGCGCTACCAGGGCGCCGGAAGCTCCCAGGTGACGCCCACAAGGCTCGAATGTGCCTTCGACGCCATCGAGGCTCTCGTGCCCCACCCGGCGCAGGTCACCTACGCGCCCGGCTACGACGCGCAGCGCAGCGAGCGCGACGATGCGTTGATCACGGACGCGGTGGCGGCGGCGCGCGGCTCCGCGGTCGCCATCGTCTTCGCCGGCCTGCCGGCCATCTACGAATCCGAGGGCTTCGACCGCGCCCACATGCGCCTGCCGGAGCAGCACGACCGGCTGATCGAGGCGGTCTGCGAGGCCAACCCGCGCACGGTCGTGGTCCTCGCGAACGGTGCACCGGTGGAGATGCCCTGGGTGGCGGCTCCCGCGGCGATCCTCGAGGGGTACCTCGCGGGGCAGGCCGGGGGCACCGCCATCGCCGACGTCCTGTTCGGCGTGGCGAGTCCGAGCGGGAAGCTGGCAGAGACCTTCCCCCGGCACCAGGCCGACGTACCCGCCGACCGGTGGTTTCCGGGCTCCGGCCGGCAGGTCGCCTACCGCGAAGGCCTCTACGTCGGCTACCGATACTTCGACAGCGCCGAGGCACCGGTGCTGTTTCCATTCGGACATGGCCTGACCTATACGCAGTTCGAGTACTCGAACCTCGGGATCGGGCCCGACGGCTTCGACCAGGGCGGCGCAGTCGGCGTCAGCTTCGACATCGCCAACACCGGCGCCAGGGAAGGTGCGGAAGTGGTGCAACTCTACGTGCACGACGTGGAGTCGAGCGTCCATCGGCCGGAGCAGGAACTGCGTGCCTTTGCCAAGGTGCGTCTCGCTCCCGGGGAGACCCGGCAGGTGGACCTCACGCTCGGCGACGACGCGTTCGCCGTCTACGACGCCGCAGCCGGGGCCTGGGTGGTGGAGGCCGGGGACTTCGAGATCCGCGTCGGCGCGTCGAGCCGCGACATCCGGCTCACGGCAACCCTGCCGGTGCAGTCCGATCGGGAGATCGACGCGGCCGTGCGCGGTTCAGGTCCGGACCGTGCCCCTGCGCTCGGCCAGGGCGGGCTCACGGTATCCGATGCCGCCTTCGCCGCCATGCTCGGCAAGCCGGTGCCGCCGCAAGAGTCGCCGCGGCCCTTCCACGTGAACTCGACGCTCACGGAAGTCGCCGAGACCTGGCTCGGGCGCCTTCTGAAGGAGCGGGCCGTGCGCAACTTCCAGCGCCAGCTCGGTGTCACCGCCCGCGACGAAACCAATGCGCGCATGTTCGAGGAGATGGCCAACAACATGCCCCTCCGATCGCTCGTCCTGTTCTCCCGAGGACGGCTCGGTTTCCGCACCGTCAGCCTTCTGATCGCCCTGCTCAACAAGCGCCTCTGGCACTTGCTGCGCATCCTGCTACGCCGGTCCGGAGACGACTTCCCCGCAGATCGCCGTCAGGGGTCAGGCGAACGAGCGGCGATCACTCGCTGACTCAGCCGTACAGGTGCATCCGCAACGGGTCCAGCGACACGATGCCGCCGCAGTCCTCGTGGTACGCCGAGAGGTACTTCGTCGCCCGGGCGTTGCGCCCCGGGGACTCGGTATGGTCCCGATAGCCGTAGACGACGCCCTGCTGGGCGAGGATCGCGAAACGCGGCGGGTGCCGGTCGAGCGTCTCCTGTGGAACCCGGTCGACGAGGTCCTCTTCCGTGCGCATGAATGGGCGCGCCATCAGCACGGCCGTGCTGACGCGCAGGCCGGACGCCGTACGCGGGAATGCGCCGTGCCACGTGTTGCCGTGCCAGACCACCAGGGAGCCGGCCGGCGCCTCGACCGCGACCGCCGCGGGATTGCCGCCTTCTCCCAGCATCCCTTCCGCATCGTGCGGCGCGCGGCACCACTTGTGGCTGCCCGGCATGAACGCCGTCGCGCCGTTCTCGCGGTTGAAATCGGTCAGCACGTAGGTAGCGTTGCAGACCAGCGCCTCGTGCGGGTACGGCGATGGGAGCAGCGTGTCGCAGTGCAAGTCGAGCGCACTCTCGTTGCGCCCCTTGAGGAAGCACCCCATGCTCGACAGCACGACGCCGTATCCGCACAGATAGGTCGTCATCGCGAGGAGCACCGGGTTCATCAACGCTTCTTCGAAGACGCGGCCTTCCAGGAGCAGCGACTGGACCAGTTCTCCGAATGGCGAGTCGCCCCCCGCCCCGGCGTAGCGGCGCTTGTAGCCCACGTGGGTCGAGCCGGTCTCGAGGTCCGGACGGACTCCGCTACGGCGTTCCGCCACGTCCAGCACGGCTTCGAGCAGGCGGTCCGCGAATCCGTTCGGGCTGGCCAGATCCGGAGGAAGGACAGTGAAACCGTGGGCGTCGAGATCGGCCACGTAGGACGTGAGCCCGAGGGTCCGGATTTCCTCCCAGATCCGCGCCAGCGGGTCCGGGGCATCGCCTTCGGGACGCGAATCGTAAAGGGCCATGACGTGCTCCTGGCACCGCAGACGGCGGGTCATGCTAACGTTGCCCGTCCAACACGCGCAACGGCACACACAAGGCGCCCGAGGAGCGGCTCTCCCTGCCTTGAGCCTGCGTTCGCAGCACCATCCGCCTACGCCGCGCTCTGTCCTGTCGACGGCGACTGATGGCGCAGAAGAGAGGAGCAAGCAATGAACGTCGCGGAACTCGACAGGGACTACCTGGTCCACCCGCTATCCGAACTGCGTCGTGACCAGGACCGTCGCCTGGTGGTGGCAGCCGAGGGTATCCGCATCCATCTCGAGGACGGGCGCACGCTGATCGACGGGCTCTCCGGACTGTGGAACATCCTGGTGGGGCACGGTCGGCGCGAGATCAGCGACGCCGCGACGCGCCAGATGCAGACGCTGCCCTATTACCCCGCCTTCTGGGGTTACACGTCGGAGCCCGCGGCCGTGCTGGCGAAACGCCTCGCCGATCTGATGCCCGAAGCGAGCGGAATCCGGCGCTTCCTGTTCACCCTGTGCGGCTCCGACGCGAACGAGATGAACTTCCGCATCGCCCGGCAGTACCACGCCATCAAGGGCAACCCGGACCGCCAGAAGATCCTCTCCCGCCGGCTCGGCTACCACGGCATCACCCGCGGCGCCGCGAGTGCGACGCGCCTCGACATGTACCACTGGTTCGACAAGCCCGACCCGCTGCACATAGAGGTGGACACGCACGACATCGACCAACTCGAGCAGACCATCGCCCGCGAAGGCGCCGCGACCATCGCCGGGTTTGTCGCCGAACCGGTCCTCGCGACCGGCGGTGTGATCCCGCCCCGGCCCGGGTACTTCGAGGCCGTCCGCGAGATCTGCGACCGGCACAACATCCTCCTGATCTTCGACGAGGTCGTCACCGGCTTCGGCCGCACCGGCAGCTGGTTCGCCATGGATTGGGTCGGCGCACATCCCGACCTGCTGACGCTGTCGAAAGGCATCACCAGCGGTTACCTGCCGCTCGGCGCCGTGGGCATCGGCCCGAGGGCCTACGACGTGTTGCGCAACCAGGTGCCCGAGGGCGTGCCCTTCATGGCCGGCCAGACGCTCAACAACCACCAGACGTGCTGCGCCGCGGCGCTCGCCAACATCGACATCATCGAGTCCGAAGGCCTCGTTGAGAACAGCCGCGACACGGGCGGCTACCTGCTTGCCCAACTGCGGCACGCATTCGGGGAACATCCCGAGGTCGCGGAGATACGCGGCGTGGGGATGATGGCCGGCGTCGTCTGGCGCCGCGGCGACCGCCGCACCACGGAGCGCTACGAGCGGCTGGAGCGCATCTCCCACCGGGCCTTCGAAGGCGGCCTCATCGTGCGGGCGAGCGAGGACACCACGATGCTTGCACCGCCGCTCTGCACGACCCGGGCGGACGTCGACGAGATCGTCTCGATCCTCAAGGACGCCGTCGCGGCGGCACTCCAGGAGGCAGGGACATGAGTGGCCCCACCGTCGAGACGACCCATGGCCCCGTCATCGGCACGCAGGAAGACGGCCTGCAGTTCTTTCGCGGCATTCCCTTCGCGGCGCCACCGGTGGGCGACCTGCGCTGGCTGCCGCCGCAGCCCGTCGAGCCCTGGCGCGAGGCACGGCCGGCGACGCAGTTCGGCCCGCACTCGCCGCAGAACCCCATCGTCATCGGCATGGGCAACGATCTCGACCGTGTCGAAGGAAGCAGTAGCGAGGACTGTCTCTACCTGAACGTCTGCACGCCGGCCGTGGACGACGCCCGACGTCCGGTGATGGTCTGGATTCACGGCGGCGGTTTCGTGATGGGTTGCGGCACCATGCCGCTCTACGACCCGCGCCATCTCGTGGCCAGCGGGGACGTGGTGATCGTCACCCTCAACTATCGAATGGCCACCTTCGGCTTCCTGCGCCTCGACGCATTGACCGGGGGTGCGATCCCCGCGAGCGGCAACGAGGGTCTGCTCGACCAGGTCGCCGCGCTCAGGTGGGTAAGGGACAACATCGAACGCTTCGGCGGGAACCCGGGCAACGTCACCACGTTCGGCCAGTCCGCGGGGGGCTTGAGCATCGGCTCCATGTTCGGCATGCCGGCAGCCGACGGCCTCTTCCACCGGGGTATCCTGCAGAGCGGCGCCTGTCACACCGTGCAGCCGGCCGATCTCGCCGATCGCATCGCCGCCCACGTCCTGGAATCGGCGGGCGTCTCACCCGACGATCCGGCAGCGCTGCGAGCGATCGCGACCGACCGGCTCGTCGAGATCGAACAGCAGATGTCCAACCCCATGACGGCGAACCCCGAACTCGGTGTGACACCCTTCGAGCCGAACGTCGACGGCAAGGTCATCCCGCGGCCTCCGATCGAAGCGGTCCGTGAGGGCTCGGCCGCGGGGATCGACATGCTGGTCGGAGCCACGCTCGACGAGTACAAGCCCTACACCGACGCGTTTCCCGGGCTCGACGAACTCGGTCACGGCGCCGTCGTCGCCATGGCGGCGGCCGAGTACGGGCGCATCGCGGGGCGCGACCTCACACGCGAGGTCGAGGGTCTGGTCGCGGCGTACCGCCGCGCACGGGAAGCCAAGGACCTGAGCGTGGCACCGGCGGACTTCTTCCTGGTGCTCGAGGGCGACCGCAACTTCTGGATGCAGGCGGTCCTGCTGGCCGAGGCCCAGACGCCCCATCCCGGCCGCGTCTTCAACTACCTGTTCACCTGGCAGTCGCCCTGGCGCGACGGCGCGTACGGAGCCTTCCACGGTCTCGAAACCGGCTTCGTGTTCGGCACCATCGATACCACCGACTCGCGCGATTACCACGGCGCAGGTCCGCAGGCGGACGCCCTGGCCGCCTTCTGCCAGAACGCGTGGCTCAATTTTGCCAGGCGCGGCGACCCATCCGGGCCCGGCGTCGGGGAGTGGCCGGAATACGGCGGCGAGCGGGCCACCATGCTGCTCGGAGCCGAGCAGTCGGTGGCGCTGGACTTCAACGCGGCGGAGCGGCTCGCCTGGAAGGCTGCCGGGCATCCGGCGGTCGGGCGGATGTAAGGTACCGCCCGGCACCGCTCCGCAGGCGCTCTCGCGACCTCATTTCCATGGGATCATCCAGCCTGGATCACTTGAGGATCTTCCTCCAGGAAGGGACGGCGGCGCCGGCCCCGAGCCGCTCAGCCCATTGACAAGGAAATGGTCCTTGCTATCGTAAGGACCATGAGCAAGGTCACGAGCAAGCTCCAGGTCACCGTCCCCAAGGCGCTGGCGGACCGCTACGGGATCCAGCCCGGAGACAACATCCTCTTCGAGGCGTCAGGCGATGTGATCCGCGTGGTACCTCCCCACGCCGATGCACTTGTAGCGGGTCTCGGCGTCGAGGCACGCCTGCGACTGTTCGATGGGGCGACCATTCGTCAGCAAGCACGTCAGGCCACGCGACAGCCTGCTCGGGCCAACACGCGCGGCTGGACACGCGAGGAACTCTACGACCGTGATCGGTAGCGCCGGTGACGGGGCGGTGCTGATCGATACCAACATCCTGGTCTACCGTTACGACCATCGGTTTCCAGACAAGCAGTCAGTAGCGGCCGACCTGCTGCGCCAGCGCATCGCGAACGGTACCGCGCGCATTCCTCACCAGGTGGTCGTCGAATTCGTCGCGGCAGCCACCCGGGGAGGCCCCCGGCACCGCTTGCTCGAGCCTGCCGAGGCGCGCCGCGAGGCCGAGGAAATGATGGCGCAGTTCCGTGTGCTGTAGCCCAACGACGCCGTCCTGCGAACCGCCCTGCGTGGAGCCGCCGCCTACGGCCTCTCCTGGTTCGATGCGCATCTGTGGGCCTATGCGGAGGTCTTCGGCATAGCGGAACTGCTGAGCGAGGACTTCCAGCATGGACGGATGTACGGGACGGTGACCGTGCGAAATCCCTTTCTCACCGAGGTCGCCACGTGAACCACGACCGGACCGACCATCCCGGGGACGCCCCGGCGGTCAACGCCGCAGGCGCCCTGCGAAAATCTCAGAGACGCCACCCCACCGAAACGAACAGCCGCCGCCCGCGCGGGTCGGCCGAGCGTGGATCGTAGCTGCCGGCGATATTCACGAACGGCGGGGCCTCGTCCAGCAGGTTGACGCCGCCGAGCGCGATCCAGGCGTCCGTTTCCTGCCTCAGGATCTCGCCGAGCGACCAGCGAACGTTGCAGTCGAGCGTGGTGAAGCGTTCGATGTCCCCGCCGCCGTCGTCCTCGTAACTGCCCACATGACGCACCATGCCCGTCGCCTGCAGGGCGCCCCGGGACCAGGACACGCCCGCGACCCCCTTGAATCGCTGGTTCGGGGCGCCGACGTTGGCCCGGTTGAGCTTGCCGAGGCCATCCACGTCCACACCGGCATTCGTCACGTCGTAGCGCTGCAGCCAGGTCGCTTCGCCCCACGCGGCCAGCGTGCCGAAAGCCATGTCCGACTCCATCCGAAACGACAGGTCGATGCCCGCCGTCTCGATCCGGTCGGCGTTGATGAAGGCCACGTTCACGATCGAGATGGTGCCCGCCGACGTGCGCTCGATGCGCGGATCGAACGGGTCGGCGTTCACGATGGCCTGCGCATTGTCCTTGCGCAGAACATCGCGAAACGCGTACCGCCAGTAGTCCGCGTTCAGCGCCCAGCGCTCGCCGCCCCGCCAGGTGATGCCGACGTTGAACGCCCGCGACGTCTCCGGTTCGAGGGACTCCTCGCCCACGGTCCGCCGCCCGGCGAACGTCGTGGAGCCGTCGTGGTCGAGGATGTTGGTGAAGTTGGTCTGCGCGCCGCGGGTCTGGAGGGGAGACGGAGCGCGAAACGACGTGCTGAACGAACCGCGTAGCGAGAGCGCATCCGTGGACCGGAACAGGAGCGTGAGCTTCGGGTCGAACGTGTCTCCCACGCCCCCGCCGTAATCCTCGTACCGCAGGGCGCCGGTCGCCTCGAACCGCCCGCCCAGCGGCAGCCACAGCTCTCCGTAGGCGGCAGTCACATCGTCCCGAGCCGAGAAGTCGGGATTCCCGATCAGGAAGGCGAACCCGTCGGTGCGGGTGATCTCATCGTAGGAGTAGTCGAGATTCTGCTTGCGGTATTGCACGCCGAGGGCATAGCCACCCCGGTAGCCCGGCAGAAACCCGGTGAGGTTGGCTTCAAGGGTCGTGAGCCGGGACTCTGCATCGCCAAGATAGTCGCCGATGATGAACCTGCGCAGTTCCGGCGCATTGAACAGGGGATCCCCGGCACCTGCCGCGAACGCCGTGCTGAATGGGTTGAAGTACCGGCAGTCGCCCTGCCCCGCCAGCGCCGATGCCGTGGGGGAACGCCCAGCTTTGCAGGCGTCTCCCCCGAAACCCTCGAGGGCGGCCTGGAAGTTCGCGGCGATCACATCGCGAGGATTGAGCAGCGCCGCGTTGACCGCATGCACCGCCGCCACCTCCCAGGAGGCTGCTGCCGAGAACGCGCCTTCGAGACCGACGGCGAACCGCGCCGTATCGTGCTGGTAGTTGTTCACCTCTCGTGGCTGCCCGTAGCCGTACGGTCGACCCTGGAACCAGACGTCTTCACCGAAAGGGTTCCCCGGGTGGTCGGCCGGCACCCGAGGTGTATTGAGCACGGGGAAGCTCGGCGACACGTCGCGGCTGATGTCGTTGCGTGCATAGCCGAGTTCGGCCCAGGCCACGGCTATCTCGCCCCAGATCCAGTCGAGCCGACCGAAGACCTGCGTGCGCCGCTCGTCGGGCACAGCAGTGACCTGCGGGGCATAGTCGAAGCGGCAGATGGTACTGCCGTCCGTCAACTCCTGCAGCAGACCCTCGTAGCGCTGGCACCCGGGATCGGCCACGGTGCGTCCGAGGGACGGAACGTTGAAGCTGCCCGGGTTGCCGAAACCGCTGGTCGACGGCCGCAGCCAACCCACCTCCGTCAACACGAGGCTCGTGCGGTCGAGGTGGCTTGTCGCGAACAGGTAGGTCCCGGCGTCCCCGAGCCTGCCGCCAACCACCGCGTCGAGCGACAGATCGTCCTGCGATCCGTCTCCGACACGGCTACGGTATTCGGCCTGGACTTCGACCCCTTCGAAGCCACGCCGCGTGATGAAGTTCGCCACGCCGGCGACAGCCTCGGAGCCGTAGATCGCGGCCGCCCCGTCCTTGAGGACCTCGACCCGCTCCACCGCGAGCATCGGCACGAGGGCGGCGAGATCCACGAAGCTCGATCCGTCGTCCGTCTGCACGGCGGAGAGCACCTGGCGACGCCCGTTCAGCAGTACCAGCGTCGAGGCGACGCCCAGACCCCTGAGGTTGAGGTTCGCCGTGCCGACCGTGAAGTTCTGGGTCAGATTATCCGAGTTGTTCTCGGCGCCCGCGTTGATCGCCAGCACTCCGACCAGGTCGCGCAGGTCCTTGAGCCCCGCGGCGCGCATGGTTTCTTCGTCATAGTTCGACAGCGGCGACGGCGAGTCGCCCTGCCGCCCGATACGGCTGCCGGTCTTCGCCGTCGCAACGACCTCCTCTACCACGCCCGGCTCCGCCAGGACGCCACCGGCAGCCAGCGCGAGGGCCCCGGCGAGGACGGACACGAAAGGCCGCACCCGTGCCCGGAAACGACCGTCCGGGTAGCCCGGACCGGACGCCCCACACCCTTCGTGCAACGCCAATGACTCTTGTGCGCCCGCGAACGGCATCGATACGAACATCCCGAGTGGCTGTCCCAAGCCTCGAAGGTTACAGCCTATTCGAGACGGCCATCGCCGCACCCGTACCGGATCGGCGTGTGTTATGTTCGCCAACCGACCGGGCGGCGGTCCCGTAAAGTGGCCGCGCCGTCCCGGCGCCCGGGAGCGCCAGCATTCCCTCCGCGCTCGAGCCGATGGGGGTGAGACATGCCTGTCACGTTGCGCCAACTACGTTACTTCCACGCGGTCGTGGAACACGGTTCGTTCAGCCGGGCGGCGGAGCGGGTGTTCGTCTCGCAGCCCGCACTCTCGCTGCAGATCCGCGAACTGGAAGGAGCCTTCGGTGCACGACTGCTCGACCGCGACAAGCAGGGTGTGCACCTCACCCGGCTTGGACGGGACGCCCACGAACAGACCCTGCGCATTCTCGACGAGGTACTGGTCCTCGAGACGATGGGCAAGCGGCTGGGCAGCGGTCCGCTGCGGATGGTCGTGGGGATGGTCTCCACCCTCACGCCCTACCTCCTCCCCGGACTGATCGAACGCTTCGGCGCCGCGCCGACCCTGGCCCAGATCGATGTACGGGAAGGCTCGGGTCAGGACCTCATGGCAGACCTGCTCGCCGGGCGCCTCGATGCCGCCATTCTCTCGCTGCCGCTCGGATTGCTCGAACTCTCCGAGCGGGAGTTGTTCGAAGACCGTTTCCTCCTCGCCGGCAGCCCCAAGCGGCTCGCGGCGTTTCGCGCGCTGGGTGACGTGCCGCGTCCGTCGGATCTCGCCCAGTCCGACATCGGGCCGCTCCTCACCCTCGCGGAGGGACACTGCCTGGGACAACAGGTCGTGGGCGCGTGTTCGATCTCGCGCTACGCAGAAGTCCATCGTGGCGCGCAGTCGCTCCCGACGCTGTCGCGCCTGGCCGCCGGGGACGCAGGGCTGACGCTGCTGCCGGAGACCGCCGCGTTGTGCGAGCAGACCGCCTGTCCCGGCCTCGAGCTGCTGCGCTTCGCTGCCCCCGAGCCCGCCCGGCGCATCGGACTTGCGCACCGCGTCGCCGCCGAAGGACAACAGTGGATCGAGGTGCTCGCCGACGCCGCCAAGGCGGCAGCGCAGCCGCTCCTCGATGAAGCCCGCGAGACGGTCGGCGCACCCTCCGTCCCGGAGCCCACCGCGCAGCAGTCCGTGCCGTAGCCTCGAGAACGACACCAGCCAGCGAGCCAGCGAGCGCAAACCTCCGAATCGGCCGCAGGGGCGCACCCCATCGGATTGTCTTATGGGCTCGGTAAGAAAACGATATTGGGCGCAGCCGGGCCCGGTCGCTATATTGGAATCGTCCAGTAGGGCCCTGGCCGTCCCCCCCTCCACGGCCCACGACAGGACAGGCGGTCCGGCAAGCTGAACAAGCCCGGGCCGCCCCCCCGGCGGTCGCGAACAGTGCCCCGTTCGCGACCGCCCCTTGCGTGGAACCAATCTGCTCGCCGCTGATCCGGCACGATTGTAGCTGTCCACGGTGGGTCCACCGCGCAGACATGCAAGGAACATCGGTGCATCGGGAATCGGGCATCGGTGGGGCGACGCGCGCTAACGGCTCGCGGAGCCGCTTTTCGTGACCCAGTTAAATCAATGGCTTACGTTTATGTTCCATGAAAGGGGCGACCCTCGTGGTCGCCCGTCCCGGAGCCGTGCAAGCCGCAGGAACGGGACGGGACAAGCCCGGGCCCGGCCATGCGTGAATTCGAGACGGGACGGGACAAGCCCGTCCCCTACAGTGCCGCGCCGGGGCTCTGGTGACTTCCCTCGAGGAAGACCTCGGCAATGGCGATGCCGCTCTCTCCTGCTACCGCATACAGCAGGAACACGCGCCCGTCCTCCACGTAGATGGCCGGGTCCCGCAGCTGATTCACCTGGCCGTACGCCGTGCTGCGCACGGACGGTTCGAGCGGCGCCTCCGCACCTTCCCAGCGGTGTTCCGGGCGCAGGACCTCGACCGGCTCCGATGCCTCCCAGGACATCCAGTCGCCAGACAGGTCGATGGTGCTGAGCAGGATCCGCTCCGGCACCTGACCTACCTGCGTCCAGAAGACGTACAGGGTGTCGCCCCGCTTCAGCATCGCGGCGTGACGCATGTCCGGATTGAACAGCAGGGGCCCTTCCTCGAATCCCGTGAATCCGTCCTCGGAGCGGTAGAACTGCCCGGGCATGGCCATCGCATAGGTCATACCGCCGTGCGGGAACACGCGCATGTAGGTCCTGCCGATGATCTCCGGCCGGGCCTCGAAGCGGATGCCGTCCGACGAGGTCGCGACCCGTGTGACCTGTATGCCCGGCCCCTCGAGGCCGTGGAAGTACATGATCACCCTCTGTGACGCCTCGGCGACGTGGACGTCCGGGGAGGCGATGTGCACGGTCGTCATCTCGTGCAGCACGTCGTGGCCCAGGTTCGCCTCCGCGAGCCGCGCCTCGACCTGCTTGAGGAGTTCGGGTGGCACCTCGGGCGCCTGCGTGGGGAAGAGCGAGTCCGCGAGCTGCAGGCTGCCGGGCTCGTACACGATCCAGGGCCCCGTCAACGCGTCGGCGTACGCCAGGCGGATGAAGCTGCCCTTGTGGTCCGCGAAATAGAGGTAGTACTCGCCGAGCCGGTCCTCGACCCAGCGTGGCGCCCGGATGAGCGACGGGCCCTGGATGTTCATGCCGATGCTCGGGTGCGTGGACGGGTCGACGATCGGGGCGTCGAGCAATCGTTCGACGCGAACGGCGGTGTCTGTATCGGCAAGGGCCATATGGGTCACCAGTGCAAGAGCGGCCGCCGCCCAACGCGAAGCGATGGACTTGAGCGGGAGTTTCGTTGGAACATTCATGCTGACGGCACAGATGGAAACCGCAAGCATGTTCTACGAACTTCGCCAGTACAAGATCTTCCCCGGCAAGATGGACGAGTGGGTCGAGTACATGGAAGGGACGATCATCCCGTTCCAGGTCGCCCGCGGCATGGTCATCACGGGCAGCTTCCGCGGGGAGGAGGACGACTCGGTGTATGTCTGGATTCGCCGTTTCGCATCCGAAGCCGAGAAGGAAAGCCTCTACGAAGCCGTCTACGGCAGCGACGAGTGGACGAACGACATCGCCCCCCGGGTCGGCGAACTGATCGACCGGGACGGCATCCACGTGCAACGCATCGTCCCGACGCCAAAGTCGGTGGCGCAGTAGGCGTCCGTGGGAAAGAACATCACCGAGGCCATCCGCGAGGTCTGCCTGTCGTTCCCGGAGAGCGAGGAGCGGCCCTCGCGCGGATCCCCCGACTTCCGCGTGCGCGAGAAGACCTTCGCCACCTACGCCGTCAACCACCACGGAGACGGACGTATCGCCCTGTGGCTGAACGCCCCCGACGGCGCCCAGCGCTTCTATTCGGAAAACGAGCCGGAACACTACTTCGTGCCGCCCTACGTCGGTCCCCGGGGATGGCTCGGAGTGGAGCTCGACAAGGGACTTGATTGGCGCACGGTGGCAAAACGGGTACGCGAGGCTTACGAGAAGACCGCGCCGGCCGCCCTCGCGCGGACCCTCGGGCCCACGATCGAGATCGCGCCGCCCACCGAGACCCTGGACCCGGAGGACTTCGACCCCCTGCTCGAGCCGCGCGCCCAGGCGAAACTGGAAAGCCTGCGCACGCTGTGTCTCGAACTGCCGGAAACCAGCGAGTCGACCCAGTTCGGTACCCCCGCCTTCAAGGCCGGCAAGAAGACGTTCTGCGGCGCGCACCGCTACGGCCGGCGCATGCACCTCGAATTCTGGGTGGGTCGGGACCGGCAGGCCATGCTCACTTTCGACGCGCGCTATTCGATCCCGAGGTACACCGGCCACAACGGCTGGATCCACCTCGACGTGGAAGACCAGGTGTATTGGGACGAAGTCCGCGCACTGGCACTCGAGAGCTACCGTCACTTCGCGCTGCAACGCATGCTGAAGGCGTTGCCGGCCGAAGCCTGACCGACGCGGCGTCGCTGACGCATTTCATCACCGGGACATCGACACTCAGGAGGCAAGATGACCATTCGCATACTGTGGCCGAGGAGCTTCGGCCGCAACCACGATGTCGAGATCGAGGCGCTGGGCGACGGGTTCACGGCGGAGTTCTGCCGGGGAGTCGACCAGGTCACCGACGAGCAATGGGAGAACTGCGAGGGCATCGTCGGCGTGACGCCTCCAGGCGAATACCTCGATCGACTCCACAAGTGCCGCATCATGGTCAAGATGGCGGTGGGCTTCGACGAAGTGGACATCAAGCGCTGGGGCGAAGCGGGTATTCCCGTCTGCAACACGCCGGACTACGGCACCAGGGAAGTGGCCGACCACGCCATCGCCCTGATGATGACCCTCACCAAGAGCATCGCCTTCCATGACGAGAGCCTGCGCGCGGACCCGGTCGGCAACTGGCGTCCGGCCCTGAATCCCTACGGTCGGCGCCTGTCCGACTGCACCTTCGGCGTCATCGGCCTCGGCAGGATCGGCACGGCCGCTGCGCGTCGCGCGAAGGCATTCGACATGGACGTCGCCTGCTACGATCCCTACCTGCCGAACGGCGTCGAACTCGCGCTGGGGATCCGCCGCGTCCAGAGCCTCGAGGAACTGATGGGCCAAAGCGACATCGTCAGCGTGCACACCCCGCTCAACGACGAGACACGCAACCTCCTCGGCGCCCAGGCCTTCGCGGCGGCGAAACCCGGGATCATCGTGGTCAACACGGCGCGCGGTCCCCTCATCGATCTCAATGCGCTCCACGACGCCATGAAGAACGATGTCGTCCTCGCGGCGGGGCTCGACGTCCTGCCGGACGAGCCGGCCAACCTGAACGCGCCCCTCATCGCCGCCTGGCACCGCAACGAGGAATGGATCAGGCACCGCCTCGTCGTGACACCGCATTCAGCTTTCTTCACGCCGGAGAGCATACGGGACATTCGGGCGTTTTCAGCGCGTACGGCGCGGCGCTACCTGAGTGGGGGCCGGTTGGAGAATTGTGTGAACGCGGAATACCTGGTGCATCCGCGGTAGCGCCCCATAGCCGGTCCGGCACTCGCTACGCACCGGAACGCGACGCTTGCGTCGCGCCGCCTCCGGCCCAGCCACGCCGTCCTTTCATGGAAGCCCTGCAGGTCAGCCCACCGCCTTCAGGTCGGATCGATCCACGACGCGCTCACGCAGCTCGGAACTCGAAAAGCCGTGCGGGCGCTTGTTGAAGTGACAGCGGTCGAGGGTTTCCTTGCGCCCGGTGAAGTCATTGTCCCGGTATTCCTCGCCGAGGATCCGCACGTCCCAGTCGAGGCAGCGCAGAATCTCCAGGACGTGCGCCTCGGTGTCGTAGACCAGGGTCTCGTCCACGAACCGGCAGGCCGCCACCTGAATCTGGCGCTCGACGATGCTCTGGACGGGCCGGTTCTTGTCCGCCCGGTCGAGGCTCGGATCGCTCTGGATACAGACGATGAGGTGGTCGCAGACCGTCTTGGCCTCCTGCAGCATCAGCACGTGGCCGGCGTGAAACAGGTCGAACGCTCCGAACGTGATGCCCTTCTTCACCGTGTTCACCGTGTCCACTCCATCTTGTCAGTGGACGGTAGCCGAGACTCAGCCCGCCCTGACGGCGGGGACTGTAGTGGATCGCCCCCTGCGAGGCAATCGCGCAACCGTGAACTTTCTGTTGCAGCCGACATGTCCGCGCGGCGCGCATGCCAGTCACCCATCCGACGAACCCGGTCTGATCGAATAGCCGACGGTCCAGCCGGTGCTGCGCCACAGCAGGAACGTGAGGAACGGATAGAAGGTGACGGCCGAGGCGGCGTGCCACTCTGTCAGGTTCTCCAGCCAGTCGTCGTCCTCGAAGAAGTTGGTCGCCACACCGAGGATGAGGCCCTCCACCAGCGTGCCGAGACACAACCCGACCTTGATGCGCATGAGCCGCGTGTTGCCGAGGGCGGCCTGGGCGCGGTAGGCGAGCAGCAACTGCGCCAGGAAGGTGCATCCGAAGAACACGACCGTCCCATAACGTCGCATGCTCCGGTACATGTCCCCCTCCGAACCCAGAAACGTCGTGTACAGCACGAGGAAGAGCGCACCGACCACGCCGGTCGCCACGACGGCCGAGCGCCAGCGGACGGTCTCTCCCAGGCAACGCAGCCAGTGCCCGCACAGCACCCAGTAGACGAGCCAGAACCCGGCCACCGGCAGCATGGTGGCCTTGAAGATGAAGAACCCGCCGCCGTAGCGGCCGGCGGCACTCACGCTGGTGCAGCCGGTCACGTGCGGGATACAGGTCGGGACGTGATCTCCGGACGCCGACACCACGTACGCGGCGAGCACGCCGAGCCAGCTCAGCAGCCAGACGACGATGGCGACGTGACGCAGGTCCACGGGGGGACCATACCGGGGCCGGGGGTGTCCGTACACCGTGGCCGCGGAGCCGCGAGGCCGAACGGACGGGACCGAGGGAAGTTTGAGTCGAAGCAACCCGGTGACGGATAATAGGCCTGCTGTGGGGCCGTAGCTCAGCCGGGAGAGCGCGACGTTCGCAATGTCGAGGTCGGGGGTTCGATCCCCCCCGGCTCCACCAACTCACCCCCCGGACCGGTCCCGGGGCCCGAACCGTCTACACGCCGGAGTATCTCGCGGAGCAGGAGAAGAACCCGACTCCGCGCCTGGACGGCCTGTCTTGTCGCACTGGCGCTTGCCGCGTGCACGGACCCAACCGGAGAACCCGAGGTGACCGAAGTGACGATGGAACAGACACAGATGCGCGCCGGCGAGTACACCTACGACGTGCGCCGCGCAGGAGACGGGGGCGCCCTCGTCATCCTCCTGCATGGATTCCCGGAGACGTCGCACATGTGGCTGCCGCTCCTCGGGCACCTGGCGGACAATGGCTATACCGCCCTCGCGCCGGATCTCAGGGGCTACAGTCCCGGCGCACGACCCGCCCCGGCCGAGCACTACGCCCATGCCGCCATGGCTCCGGACATTCTGGCCATCGCCGACGCACTCGGAAGAGAGCGCTTCCACCTCGTCGGTCACGACCACGGCGCGGGACTGGGTTGGTACATGGCGGGCCGCCACGCGGATCGTCTCATCAGTTGGACGGCGCTGTCCGTGCCCCACATCGACGCCTTTGGCCAGGCGATCGCCAACAACCCCGAGCAGCGGGAGCGCAGTCAGTACATGGATTTCTTCCGCCAGGTCGGCACGGCCGAGGAAGCCCTCTCCGCCAACGACTTCGCGGCATTGCGCAACGTCTGGAACGAATCCGCGCCCGCGCAGGTCGAGGAGTACCTGCGCGTGCTCAGGCAGCCCGGCGCGCTGACCGGCGCGCTCAACTGGTATCGCGGCGGACTGACCGTGGACCGGCAACCCGTTGGCCAGGTCGCCGTGCCCACGCTCATGATGTGGGGCAACCGGGACCAGGCCATCGGACGCCCAGGCGTCACCGCCACGCCGCCCCTGATGGACGGTCCCTACCGGCTGGTGGAACTCGACGCGGGGCACTGGCTGATACAGGAGGCGCAAGCCGGCGTGCTGCGCGAGACCCTGGCTCACCTCAAGGAGTTTCGAAAGTAACCGACTGGCGTTGCCCAACCGTTCGCGGCTGGCTTTCTCCGGCCTCGCCAAACCCGACGGGGCGATGTAGGGGACGGGCTTGTCCCGTCCCGTTGCCAAGGGCTTGCGCAACCTCGACAGGGGCGACGACAAGCGTCGCCCCTACGCATCGCGCCCGAATTACCCGTCAGGCCCGGCCCGGGGGGCGCTGGCTGAGTGCGTCAACCGCCCAGGCGCACCGCCAGAATGTCCGACTTGGCCCCGTGCAGCACCGCATTGGCCGTCGAGCCGAGCAGCAGCCGGAAGCCGTGCCGGCCGTGCGTGCCGACGACCACGAGGTCCGCCGACAACTCGTCGGCTGCCGCGTGGATCTCCTCCGCCGGATGACCGCGCCGCACGAGTCGCTCACCGGTGACATCGAAACTGTCCGCCAGTGTTTCGACCTGCGCCGTCACCTGCTCCTCGGCCTCGTGCGCAAAGCGGATTCCGGTGTCGCCGTATGACGCGACGTCCACACCCGCGTAGGAGTGCTCGAGCGGGCGTACGACCGACAGCACCGATACCCGCGCTCCACTGATCGACGCCACTTCGACCGCCCGTTGCAGTACTTCGTTGGCCTCCTCCGTGGAGTCGACCGCCACCAGCACTTCCCGGAACGGCTCGGCCTCCTCCGGGATGTGCACACAGAGCACGTCGCACGGGGTCCCGTGCAACACCGCGTTGGCCGTGGAACCGAGCAGCAGCCGCCAGCCGTGCCGCCCGTGCGCGCCCATGATGACGAGATCGGCGCCGTGCTCTTCCGCATAGCGATGGATCTCGTTGGCCGCATGGCCCTCCAGCAATGCCCGGTCCTGGATGTCGGCCGGCTGGCAGACGGTTTCCAGACGTTGCGCGGACTCCTCCATCACCTTGTCGTGCAGGTCGGCGATGCCCGGAATCGCCACCTCGTCGCTGAAATACAGGTAGCCTTCGTCCACGACGTGCACCGCCGTGACGTCGGCGTCGGAACAGATCTGTCTCGTGCGCTGCATGACGGTCTCGGCCGAGTCCGAGACCACGTCCACTGCCACCACCACTCGTTTGTACGACATCGCTCGACCTCTATTCGACGATCCGATACGCCGATGATAGCGCCGCGACGCGCTCGTCGTCCGCCTTCCGAAAGGCAATACGCTGCCGCAGCAGCCCATGGATCAGGTCGATGGTCGGCGTCGCAACGCCGGCCAGCCGGCCCAACTCCTGCACGGCGCCGACCAGGGCGTCGTTCTCGAGCGGTCGCCCTCGCTCCAGGTCCTGCAGCATCGATGTCCGATGTGCGCCGACGCGTGCGGCACCGTCGATGCGCCGGTCCACGTCCACGGCGAAACGCACTCCGAACGCCTCGCCGACGGCCTGCGCCTCCAGCATCATGCGGCGGGCGGTGCCGCGCGTGTCGGGCTCCGTCGCGAGCACGTCCAGCGTTGCGCCAGTCAACGCACTCAGTGGATTGAACGCGAGGTTGCCCCACAGCTTCACCCAGATCTCGTCGCGCAGACGGGGCCGTAGCGGTGCCTTGATCCCCGCCTCCACGCACAGCGAAGCGAACGCACGCACGCGAGCGCTGCGTTCTCCGGACGGCTCCCCGAGGCTGAACTTGTCGTCCGAGAGATGGCGCACGACGCCGGGTTCCACGACCTCGCAGGACGGATAGACCACGCAGCCGATGGCGCGCTCGGGGCCGACTCTCTCCCATACCGCACCGCCGGGATCGACGCTCTCCACGTGACGGGAACCAAAGGGCGAGTCGAGGCCATGAAAGTACCACCACGGAATCCCGTTGACGCCGCTGATCACGGCCGTTTCCGGCCCCAGGAGCGGCTGCATGGACTCCACCACGCCCGGTATCGAGTGTGCCTTGAGGGTCAGCACCACGTAATCCTGCTCGCCAAGCGTGCGGGGATCGGACGTCGCGAGGGGCCGGGCCGTGACGCGGCGGTCTCCGACGTCGAGCGACAACCCACGACGCTGGATCGCGTCCAGGTGCGGGCCGCGCGCGACGACCGAGATGTCCGCCGCCGCATGGCGCGCCAGGTGGACCGCCAGGTACCCGCCGATCGCCCCTGCGCCGAATACGCAGACTCTCATGACAGGCCCAGCGCCCGCGCGAGGCCAATGCGCTGGATCTTGCCCGTCGGGCCCTTGGGGATCTCTTCGATGAACACGATGGTGCGTGGCACCTTGAAGTCGGCCAGGCGCTCGGCCGCGAAGTCCCGCAAGGTCCTCTCGTCGACCGCCGCTTCCGCTTTCAGCACGACCGCCGCCGCCACATCCTCACCGAGCCGCTCGTGCGGCACCGCGAACGTGCAGACCTGCGCGACCGCCGGATGGTCGAGCAGGACTTCGTCCACCTCGAGCGGCGCGATCTTCTCGCCGCCCCGGTTGATGATCTCCTTGAGGCGACCCGTGACCTTGACGTAGCCGTCGCCATCCATGTAGCCGAGGTCCCCGGTGCGGAACCACGTACCGTGAAACGCCGTCGCATCCGCCGCGGGATTCGCGAGGTAGCCGCGCATGACGTTGGCGCCGCGGATGACGATCTCCCCTTCTTCCCCCGTCGGCAGAGTGTCACCGGCATCGTTCATGATGGCGACTTCCGGCCCTGCGCCCGGACCGACGAAGCCCGGCTTGCGCGGCGCCGGCGGCAGCGGGTTCGAGCACATCTGGTGCGCCGCCTCGGTCATGGCATAGGCCTCGATCACCGGCGCATCGAACGTGTCTTCCAGGGCCGCCATGACCTGCGCGGGAAGTGCGGCCGAGGACGAACGGATGAAGCGCAGCCGTGCCCGCGCGATCCGGTCCCGGTTCCGGCCCGAGCGGGCCAGGATCGCCTGATGCATGGTCGGTACCGCGCTGTACCAGGTGGGTTGGGCGTCGTCGAGCCAGCCAAAGAAGCGCAGGGCGTCGAAGCCGGGCGTGCAGTACACCGAGGCGCCGCTCGCAAGGCTCGCCAGTACCGGCGCCATGAGCCCGTGGATGTGAAAGAGCGGCATCACGTTGAGGCAGGTGTCCGCCGCCGTCAGTGCCAGGGTACGCGCGATGTTCCGGGCCGACGCGCACAGGTTGGCCTGTGTCAGCGGGACCATCTTGGGGCGGGACGTCGTCCCCGACGTGTGGAGGATCAGGGCCACCGCGTCCTCGCCACGGCGCGCGACATCGGCTTCCCCCGAAACATCCAGCGCGAACGCGCCAGCCGCGTCGGACTCGACCATTTCGATCACCCGCGCGCCGCGCCGCGTCGCGACATCGCGGGCCACAGTGTCCGCCCCCGCCGCCACGATCAGCACGCGCGCGTCAAGGTCCGCGAGGTAGAAGTCGAACTCCTCTGCCTTGTAGGCGGGGTTCAGCGGTGCGGCAGCGCACCAGGGGGCGATACAGGCGAACGCGCTGGCCATGGCGGGACCGTTCGGCAGGACGATGGCGGCGCAGTCTTCGGCCCCGACGCCCGCGCCGCGCAGGGCGCGGCCGGTACGCTCCGCCTGCGCAAGGAGCCCGGCACACGCCAACGGCAGCCGTTGGGGCGCCCGGATGGCGACGGCGTCTGCCGAACGCCCGACGCCCTCCAGGAGGTCCAGCAGCGTATTCACTCGGGCTCCCGCCGCGGCGGAAGCGTACGCCTGCGTGTCAGTTCCGAGCCGGTTCCGTGGGATCCCGGCCGTCCCGCGGTGCACCCGTTCCCGACGAGCCCAGGAAGATCTTCTCGCCGTTCTCGAACGTGATGTCCCTGCCGTTGGCCCGCTGCGAGCGGTCCTTGCTCTGGTACCCATCCACCACGATCAGCGTCCCCGGCATCAGCGAGTTGCGCGTCAAACCCCGCCGCAGCAGCGTGTTCGGCGTGCCGCCTTCGACCATCCAGGCTTCCTTCTCACCGGCGTCGGTCGTGTGCTCAAGGTGGATCCACGCATGCGGATTCACCCACTCGACCTTGACCACCGGTCCCCGGAGGATGAGCGGCCGGTTCGGATCGAACTCGGCCCCGAAGGCGTGGTGAGCCGACGCCGGCACCGCGGCCAGAAGTCCGCCCAGAAGAATCAGAAACATCGTCCGCATGTTGTTTACCTCTAGTTTGTCAGGGGTCATTCGGCGCCTCTCTCCGTTGTCTGAGCCGTTGTCTGAGCCGTTGTCTGCATCGCATCGGCTTCCAGGAGACGCGCGCCGCGCATGATGTTGCCGAGCGCATAGTTCGCTTCGTGACAGGCGTACTCGTAGACGCTGTCGTCGGTGACGGGCCATGGATACTCCCCGCTCCAGGGCTCGGTCCACACGGTCGGGTCGTCCACCGTGAAACTGTAGAGCAAGGTGTCCGCATCCTGGCGCTGGAACCGCTCCACGACATGGAGGTTCTCCGACCCGGCGAAGAGGCCCGTCCGGGAACGGAAATTCGTGGTGTCCACCACCAGCGTGTCCCCTTCCCAGTGGCCAACCGAGTCGCCCATCCACTTGCGCACCGACGGCGGCGCGTGTTCGGCGTTCATGCGGATGATGCGGGCGTCGTGGACCATCTCCACCAGGATCACGATGTACTCCGGCGTCTGCACGATCCGCTTCATGTTGTTGTAGAGCACCGGCAGCATCGGCGGGCCCGAGGTGGAGCCGAACCCGAGCAGGCAACGCTCGCCGAGCGGGCGCACTTCCGGGTCGTCGTAAGGACCTGGTCCGTCGAGCGTCAACCACCAGGCCTCCCCGGTGTTTTTCCGGAACAACGCGCGGCGCGCCATCACCCCTTTCAGCGCCGCCGGCATCATGGCCGGGAACCGGCCATTGGGTGGATCCACGACAATCGAGGTCCGGAACTCGCCACCGATGGCGAAGGCGTCCTCGCCCCGGTCGATCCAGAACGCGTTATAGCCGCCGACGTTGCCCGCCGGGCCTGGCGATCCGTCGCCACCCACCGGCGGCGCTCCGCGATCCGGATCCGTCGATTCCTGCGCCTGGGCCATGCGGGCGCGTTCCTCTTCGGCGATCCGGTCCGCCTCCGCACGGGTCAGGAACAGCTTGTCCCCGAACATCTCCGGGCGCTGCAACGGAGTGAGCGTGGCGACATCGTAGTTCCCGGCGAGATCGGGGCGCCCATCCGGAGTACGCGGGATGTCATCGGCGACGACGCCTGCAGCGCAGAGGATCGCCGACCCCACGATCGCGCTCCACCATGTCCCGGCACGCACTGACCTGTCGCTCATCGTTGCCACCTCACCGGACACGCTAGCGCGGCAGCGGGTTCCGCCGCCACTCGCCGTACAACAGTTCCTCGACGAACTCGACGCAGCGGAAGTCCATCAGGGCCATATTCGCCTCCTTGCGGCGATACAGCGGCATCGAGATCTTCCACGGCTCGGTGAAGGTCTCGGGGTCCTCGATCGTCGCCTCGTAGTGCAGGTGGTCGGGGCCGGTCGGCGTGTACCGCTCCGTGACCTTCATCTGGTTGCTGTGGTGGTTGCCGGCCCGGTCGAACCACGTCTGGTCGTTGAGTCCCGTGACCTCGATCACGAGCGTGTCGCCGTCCCAGGTCGCGTAGGACTGGCCCATCCAGCTGTCGATGGGTGCGGGGCCGGGGTCCTGCGTGTAGATGTCCCGCACGGCGCCCGAGTACTGGTAGGCGAAGAACAGGGTGTCCTCGCCCTGGAAGATCTGGAACGGGTGCGGCATGTAGTTCGCGCGCGGCACGCCGGGCAGGTAGCACTTCACCTCCGGGTCGCGGTTGATCCAATCGGCCTGGTTCTCGAGCTTCTTCTCGAGTGCCTCGGGCGTGTAGGGGATCTTGCCGCCCTCGACGACGCCCAGGCCCGGCGGTACCGACACCACCGCACCCAGCTTGTAGGTCTCGAGCGACGGGACCGGACCGTGCGGGCCCGCACGCGACTGCATCGACGGGCGCGCGAGGTGCAGTTCGATGTCGTAGTTCGCCTCGTTGAGCGCCTGCCAGATGCCGTTCAGGTCGGGATGCACCCCGCCCGGCCCGCGCGGCGCGACGTCGGACCGAGCCTCTTCGGCCACGGCTGCGCCCAGCTGGACCGCCGACATACCGGCCAGCAACGAGAGGGCCGTCCCGGCCAGGAGCTTGATGAATCCGCGACGCATGGGCTTCCCCCCCCCCCCCCCCGAAAAATACTGGGCACCTGCACCGCGCTCCATGCGCGGGGCCGTACCATGAGGGTGCGAATGCTCGCATCACGGACCCGGACCGTCAACGACGTCGCGACGCCCGCGCACCGGGCGATCCTGGCAATCAGTCCGCCACGCGCACGAAACGCTTGCCGACGTTGCCGCCGGCGAGCAGGTCGACGAACGCCCGCGGCGCCGACTCGAGGCCGTCGAACTCGTCCACCCAGGGCGTGACTTCGCCCGACGCCATCCATGCCTGCATGTCCGCCCGGGCCTCGCCGTACCGGTCGGCGTAGTCGAACACCAGGAACCCCTCCATACGGATGCGCTTGTTCACCAGCAGCCCCGGGATACCGCGCGGGCCCGGCTCGGGGCTCGACGTGTCGTATTGGGACACCACGCCGCAGCAGGAGATGCGGCCCCGTAGGTTCATCCGGAAGAGCGCCGAACCCAGCACCGTCCCGCCGGTGTTGTCGAAATACACGTCGACACCGTCTGGCGTCGCTTCCTTCAGCGCCTGGCGGAAGCCGCCGTCGCGGTAGTTCGCCACGGCGTCGAACCCGAGCTCGTCGACGAGGCGCGCGTTCTTCGCATCGGTGCCGGCGACACCGACCACCCGGCACCCCCGGATCTTCGCAAGCTGTCCAACGATGTGCCCCACCGCACCCGCGGCCGCCGAGACCATCACGGTCTCGCCCGGCTGCGGGTCCGTCACCGCAAGCAGTCCGAAATACGCCGTCATGCCCGTGCCGCCGAGCACCCCGAGATAGTCCGCCGGATCGCCGTCGTAGTCGATCCGCTCCACCGCATTCGCCGCGTGCACCGAATAGTCCTGCCAGCCGGCGCCGCAGGAGACGATGTCGCCCACGGCCACCGAGGCGTCGTTCGATGCTGCCACACGGGCCACGGCGCTGCCGCGCATCACGACACCGGTCTGTGGCGCGCCGGCATAGGTCGCGCTGCCCTGCAGACCGGCGCGGGCACCGGCGTCGACCGATACCGCGAGCGTCCGACACAGGACTTCACCCTCCCCCGGCGTCGGAGCGGGCTCCGTGACGAGATCGTAGTCGGACTCCTTGAGCTTGCCCTGCGGCAACGTGGCTATCACGATCTTTCGGTTCTCGGTCATTGCTCCGCGATCCTCGTCCACTGAAACGAACCATTGTAGGACAACGCCCGGGCTCCCACGCCGGCGGACTCGACCTTGTGCCACAATCCGCCGTGTTGCGCTCCCTGCGAGATGCGACCCCCAAGGAACACGGACCGGAGCGAGCATGAAGAAAGCCATCCTGATCGTCGTCGCCGTACTGCTGGTCGCCTATGTCGCGGCCATGAACATCCCGTTCGACCCCGAGGAGCGTCGCGCCGGCACGCGTCTCGGCGGACCGCTGGCCGCCGAGCAGGACACCGACTGGTCCTTCCGGTCGCCCGGACGGATGCAGATCTTCGTCGAGACCGCCACCTGGTACGGCATTCCGCACTCGGTAACGACGAACTCCTGGGTCGACGACGGCGCCCTCTACGTGCCCTGCAGCGTCTGCGCAACCAAGCGCTGGCCAAGGAATGTCGCCCGCGACGCCAACGTGCGGCTCAAGATCGACGGCGAGATCTACGCGCGCCGGGCGGTGCGGATCACGGACGATCAGGAACGCCGACGCCTGCTGGGCGTCCTCGGCGCCACGGAAGCTCCGCCGCACCGGTGGGTGTTCCGCATGGAGCCGCGCGCCATGTAGGGGCGGGGCTTGTCCCCGCCCGCTCCGGCCGCTCGGACGGAACCCGGAACGGGCCGCCAAGGGCGCCCATACAACCGCGCACGCCCGCCGAGCGGACCGAATCCGTAGCGCCAGCGCGAGGGCCGCCCAGCGAGCCGCATTGCTTCCGGCCGATTGCACGCCACCCCCGTTTCCCGCACAGTTCTCCCTTCTTCCCGCCGAACGGAGACGCCCCCGCATGAAGACCGCCGACGCCATCGCCCACGTCCTGAAGGCCGAGGGGGTGGACATTCTCTTCGCCTACCCCGTCAATCCCATCATCGAGGCGTGCGCCGTCGCGGACATCCGCACCCTGATCTGCCGCCAGGAACGCATCGGCCTGCACATGGCGGACGCCTATTCGCGCATGTCGTCGGGCAAGAAGATCGGTGTCTTCTCGATGCAGCACGGGCCCGGGTCGGAGAACGCCTTCGGCGGCGTGGCCCAGGCCTACTCCGAGTCTTCGCCGATCCTGGTGTTACCGGCGGGCTATCCCCGGCGCATCGCGAACTACTACCCGAACTTCAACTCGGCACGCAGCATGGAGAGCGTAACCAAGTGGGCGGAGCCGCTGACGATGGGCCGCGCTATTCCCGAAGTGATGCGCCGGGCGTTCTTCCAGTTGCGCAACGGGCGCCCAGGCCCCGTGCTGGTCGAGATTCCGATGGACGTCTTTGCTGAGGACGCCCCGGCGGACTGGGTGTACGAGCCGAGTTACGCCACGCGCAGCGCGCCGGACCCCGACGCCGTCGAAGAGGCCGCGGCCGTGCTGGCGGGCGCCGAGCGGCCGGTGATCTACGCCGGCCAGGGCGTGCACTACGCCGAGGCGTGGGACGAGCTGAAGGCGCTCGCCGAGACCTGGAACATCCCCGTGACGACGAGCCTCGAGGGCAAGAGCGCCTTTCCCGAGAACCATCCGTTGTCCCTCGGCTCCGGCGGCCGCGCCAATCCGCGTCCCGTGAAGACGTTCCTCGCCGCAGCGGACGTCATCCTCGGCGTCGGCTGCAGCTTCGCGCTCACGGGCTTCGGCGTGCCCATGCCGCGCGGCAAGACCATCATTCACGCGACGCTCGACCCGATGGACCTCAACAAGGACGTGGCGGCGCAGCACGCGCTGATCGGCGATGCGAAACTCTGCCTCGCGCACCTCTCGCAGGCGCTGGACGGTCGCGACCGATCGCATGCGGACAGCCGCAAGCACGCGGTCCCGGAGCGCATCGCCGCCATCAAGGCGGAGTGGCTCGCCGAATGGGAGGCCAAGCGCAACAACAACGAGGCGCCCCTCAATCCGTACCGCGTACTCAACGAACTGCACCAGGCCGTGGACATCGACAACACCATCATCACTCACGACGCCGGCAGTCCGCGCGACCAGGTCTCCCCGTTCTGGGAGAGCACGACGCCGCTCTCGTACATCGGCTGGGGCAAGACCACCCAGCTCGGCTACGGCCTCGGACTCGCGATGGGCGCGAAGCTCGCCGAGCCCGACAAGCTCTGCATGAACGTATGGGGCGACGCGGCGATCGGCTTCACCGGCATGGACTTCGAGACGGCGGTGCGCGAGCGCATCCCGATCCTCTCGATCCTGATGAACAACTTCTCCATGGCCATCGAGTTACCCATCATGCAGGTGGCCACGGAGAAGTACCGGTCGACCGACATCTCCGGGGACTACGCCGCGATGGCCCGGGCCTTCGGCGGCTACGGCGAGCGCGTGGAGGATCCGAACGACATCCGCGCGGCGATCGAACGGGGCATCGAGAAGACGCGGGAGGGAACCCCGGCGCTGCTCGAGTTCATCACGGACAAGGAGATCTCGATCTCCGCGGAGTGACGGCCGCACGGGATCCGGACGATGGGTTACCGGCTTGCCGCGGACGCCGTCGTGCTGCTGCACGTGGCGTTCATCGCCTTCGTCGTCCTCGGGGGCCTGCTTGCCTTCCGACACCGGTGGGTCGCGGCCGTGCATGTCCCCGCCGCTGTATGGGCCGTCCTCATCGAGTCGTTCGGCTGGATCTGTCCGCTGACGCCCTTCGAGGTCCAACTGCGCATCGCCGGCGGAGAGGCCGGCTACCACGGGGGCTTCGTCGACAACTACATCGTGCCGCTGGTGTATCCGGCTTCGCTTACCCAGGGCGTCCAGCTCGCGCTCGCCGCGTTCGTCCTGCTCGTCAACGCGGCGATCTACGCCGTACTGTTCGGGAGGACGCCCCGCGGCCGCCGGGTCTGGCGGCGTCTGCGGGGCAGGGCGTAGCGGGTACCTGCACGCCGGCGGCTGCACGACCGAGGGTTTTCCGATGGCATTCCTGAAGTGGTCGCTCGTGGTGATCGGCGTCCTGATCGCCGCACTCCTGGTGCTGCGTGTCTTCTTCGCCCAGGTCACGAACGCGTGGGTCGCCGAGGAGTTGGAGCGGGACCCGCGGGGCGAGCGGGCCGGCATCGCGATGCTCCTGACCCTGCCGGACGGACGCACCCTGCCGGTGAACTACCGACGGGAGGGCAAGCGGGTCTTCGCGGGGGCCGACGGCCGCTGGTGGCGCACGCTACGCGAGGGCAACGTACCGGTCACCGTGCTGATTCGCGGTGAGACGCTCCAGGGCAAGGCACGCGTCGTGTTCGACGACCCGCACTACACGCGCGAGGTGTTCGCACGGCTCCGGCCGAACGTTCCCAAGTGGCTGCCCGAGTGGCTGGACGCGTATCTCGTGGTGATCGACCTCGACGAGTAACGCCCACCCTCTCCTCAATGCACCTTCCCGGAAGCACCAGCAAATGACGCATGCCACGAATTCCAACCTCGCGCCCGTACCCGAATGGCTCGCCGACCGGCTTCGTACACACCGTGACGAGCACGGCCCGCACTACCAGGGGCATCTGTCGGACCACTTGCCCATGGCCCTCCTCGCGATGTGGGCATCCGGCGCCGACCGGTCGACCCTGGAGCGTTACGCCAGCGGCTACCAGGACCGGCTGGACCCACCCGTCCGCCACCCCGGGAGTCCACCGAGAGAGTTCGTGCGGGCCGTCGGCGATCCGAGTGCCTACGGGGGCTTGCTGGCGTTCTTCGACCTGGAAATCGCACGCAGGGGCCCGCAGGCGACCCTCGAGACGTGGCTGCCGCAGCTCATCAGCGGCTGGGTCCGCTTCGCCTTTCACCCGATCATCCGGTTGGCCTACGGAATACGTTTCGCCGTCGATTGCGAGATCTCGGCCGGCCTCGCCTACCTCGCGAGCGCCGGCCCTGATCCCATGCTGCAGGCGCTGGCCGACATCGCGTCCCGGCGTGACGAACCACTGCTCCCCTCGCCCATCCCCACTACCGCAGGGCCGTTCGAGCAACGGTACAACGCGACCGTCGCTTCGGGCAGACTGCCTGATCGAGTGGTAGTCGTGCCCGACAACCGAAGACGCCTCGCCGAGCTGGGCCTGGCGTTGTTCAACGACACACATGACTTCTTCGCCCTGCACGTGGTGACCGGGACCCATGCCCTCGGCGTGTGCGCGGACGCGATCGGCCTGGCCGCCGATCGTCTTCTCTCGGCCGGCTTCCTGGCGGCCTACCTGACCATCGGCGCACCGCGCTTCGACCCGAACGCGCTGCCCACGCCGGCCGGCATCGACGACGAGCACGACGTCAAGCTCGGTTTCACTTGCACCGAGCAGGCGCGGCTGCTCGGGAGCGATCGCTTCCGTCGCGCGTCCGAGATCTACTCGCCGACGCAGGAGCGATCCCTCGTCGGCCCGTAGCGGCAGCGAAGCGCCGGCCCGGCTTTGGGGCGCTACTCAACTGCCCGTCCGCCGAGCGGCGTTTGATCGCTGGCCAGGGCGTGCACTACGCCGATGCATGGGACGAACTCAAGGCGCTTGCCGAGGCCTGGAACATCGCCTCGCCAGGTCAATCGCCTCGGTTGTCGCCCGCAACCGGCGCGGCAGACACGAATGGCAACGCCCCATAACGGCCGCCGAGATAGGCCCGCTCCAGGTTTACGACGCCCTTTCGCGGCCGAAAATCGCTGAGCGCATAGACCCTTGTCGCTTGATCCTCGTCTCGCTCGCAGAACCAGATCTGGTCGCGGCGGAACACATCCTGGCTCAGTATGGAAGTCTCATGCGTCGAGAATACGAGCTGCGCTCCCTTCCTGTTCACGCGGGGGTCGTGAAAGCAGTTCACCAGGAACCTGACGAGGTGGGGATGGAGATGGTCGTGCAACTCATCGAACACCACGACATAGCCGTGCTCCAAGGCATCGAGCCACGGCCCGGCAAGCCTGAATACCTTCTGCGTGCCGTCCGACTCCTCCTTGAGGTCTAGTTCGCCCATAAGCCCACCCGGCGTCTCATGCGTCAGTCGTACGTTGGCGACATGCCGCCCTTCCAGCTCTTCCTTCAAGCTGTCGCGGAGCGGCGCCGGCATCTCCTGCGGGAGCATCTCGGGCTTGAATTCTTCCTTGCGGACACTCACGTCCGAGATTGCGAGGTCGGCACAACTCAGGAAACGGACGATCCCCTCCTTCCGTTCGTCCTCGCAGCACTCGGCGGAGAACTCCGGGGACCAGCCACCCATCCCCGCGGGGCGCAGGCGGTGGGCAAACCAATCGAAGATGTTTCGCAACTGATCGCTGTTCAATCCGACCGCGGTCGACAGGAATAGAGCGTCCGGTCGGGTGGCGCGCCGCCAAACTTCCCTGTCCCCGATGAGCTTGTCACCGAAGTGGTACTCCGCGTCGTTCCGTTCGAACCAGCGTTGCACGCGCCCCCTGGGCCAGGCGTACAGCCACTCGCGAACCACCTTGCTCCTTGTCGCGGCGAATCCGTACTGATACCTGACGCCGTGCGAGACGAACGTGACCTCCAGCGTAGTGGGCCCGTCTCTCGTGGCCGGATCGAAGAGGAACGGTACGAGGGGCAGCTCGTCAAGGCCCCGAGCCGACTGCGTGACCATGACTTCCATCGCTGCCAAGGCACTCACGAGGTTCGTCTTGCCAGCGGCGTTCGCTCCGTAGATCGCTGCGGCCTTCACAAGTGGAATGGGCGGCACGCCCGCCACGAGGTCAGGCTCGAATACGTTCGTCTCACGGCGATCGCTTCCGCTGTCCGCCACAAGGCTCAGCGTGGCTTCATCCCTGATCGACTTGTAGTTGCACACGGAAAATTCGATCAACATCGAATATAACCTGTTTTAAAGGCGTTTTCCGAACGAATATACCCATACTAGCACCCAAATAGGATCTAGATGTATATTTACGTTCGCACCACGGTCTCCGATACCTCCTCGCCCAGCGCCCGCGCCCGATCCAGCCGCGACGCCTCGTCCCTCGGCAGGTGCCGCTGCGCCTGCACCAGGCAGTACACGGACGGGATGAAGACCAGCAGGGATATCGCCAGGGCGAGGCGCAGCCCCTCCGCATCGCTCATGCCTTGAGCGATGAACAGATCGGACAGCTTGCCGATCGTGTAGGGACCGAGGGCCAGGCCAATGAACGTCATGAGCAGGATGTAGAAGGCGCCGGCGATGGCGCGCATGCGCGGCATCACGAGGTCGCTCGACGTACTCGGGGCGATGCCCGCCCAGAAGCCGTTCGGCACGCTGAACAGGAAGCTCGCGATGAAGGCCACCACGAGGCTCTCCGTATAGATCATCCACAGGATCGCCGGCACCGCCCCGAGCACGGCGACGTAACCCAGCATCAGCCGGCCGGTCGTGAACCGCAGGCGCAGGCGATCGGCCAGGAAGCCGCCCCCGGCGACGCCGATCACTCCGCTGGCCGCCGCGCCGATGCCGATCCACAGTCCGACCTCGGAGGCGCTCGTGTCGTGCGCCCGCATCAGGAAGGGAGCCGTCCAGAACGCCGCGCCGTAGCCCACGAATCCCCCCATCGGGGCGGAGAGCAGGGTATAGACCATGGCTTTGGACTTGAAGATCATCGCGTAAGTGGCTGGATCCCGCCGCGAGAGCGACTGCACCCAGGAGACGGTCGCGTAGACGCCGATGGCCATGGCAATCCATTGCGCCCAGTCTCCCGTCAGCCAGATGAGTCCCGCGGCAGCGCCAACGATGGCAAGGGCCATCAGCGCGTTGAGCCTGAGCGAAGCGCCGTCCCGGACGAGACCGATCACGTTGAGCGGCGGAATGACCGATGCCAGTTCCGTGCGCAGCACGTGAAACGGCCGCGGGTGCGGTTTCGTCACCAGTCCCTCGCTGATGCCACGCACCGGTTCGCGCAGGGTGCGTACCCATGCCGCCATCGCGATGCCCGGCAGGCCCACGACCATGAACGCGACCTGCCAGCCGCGCAGGCCGAACGGCGGATCGACCGGATACAGTTCCGCCCAGAAGTCGAGGATCGCGCCGCCGAGAAAGAGGCCGGCACCGATGCCGATCGCGACTCCGCTCGTGTAGATCGCGACCACCGTCGCGCGATACCGCGGCGCGTAGTAGTCGTACAGCAAAGAGTAGGCCGCCGGTGACGCGCTGGCCTCGCCGACGCCGACGCCGGTACGGTAGGCCGCGAGTTCCACGAACGACCGGGAGAGGCCGGAGGCCGCCGTCATCACGCTCCAGAACAGGAGCCCCACGGAAATGACGCTGCGGCGCACCCAGACATCGGCGAACCGGGCGAGCGGTATGCCGAACACCGCGTAGAAGACCGCGAACACGGTACCGTAGAGGAAGCCCATCTGGGCGTCGGTGACGCCGAGGTCCGCCTTGATGGACTCCGCCAGGATCGAGAGGATGTTCCGGTCGACGAAGTTGAAGAAATAGACCAGTGTCAGCACACCGAGGACGTAGTGGGCATACCACCGGCTCTGCGGTTTCGCTGCGGTCTCAGACGGACCTTCCATCCCGAACTCCCGTTTTCCCCTTCAAGCCCTGACGGGCAGTTCCACGACCTCCTCGCCCAACGCCCGCGCTCGTTCGACCCGGGACGCTTCGTCCCTCGGCAGGTGCCGCTGCGCCTGCACAAGACAGTAGACCGACACGACGAACATGACCATCGAGCTGGCCATGGCGAGTCGCAGCGCGTCGCCATCACCCATGCCCTGTGCCACCAGCAGATCCGAGAACTTGCCAACGGCGTACGGCCCGAGCGCCAGCCCGACGAAGGTGCTCAGCAGGATATAGAACGCGCCGGCGACGGCGCGCATGCGCGGCAGGACGAGGTCGCTCGCGGTGCTCGGCGGGATGCCCGCCCAACAGGCACTCGGCAAGTGGTACAGGAAGTTGGCCAGGAACGCGACGAGGAGGCTGTCCGTATAGAGCAGCAGGAGTACCGTCGGAACCGTGCCGAACACGATGAAGTAGCCCACCACAAGGCGCCCCGTGGTGAAGCGCAGTCGCAGCCGGTCGGCGATGTAACCGCCCGTGGTCACCGCCAGCAACCCGCCCACCGCGATCCCCATCCCGATGTACAGCCCTACTTCGAGCGGGTTCGCACCGTGTGCACGGATCAGATAGGGCGACGTCCAGAAGCCGATGCCGTAGGTGACGAACGTCACGGACGTGAACGCGACCAGCATGTAGATCATGGCCTTCGAGCGGAAGATCATGGCGAAGGTCGCCGGGTCCCGCCGCGCGAGCCCCTGCACCCAGGACGCTGCCGCGTAGACGCCGATGCCAAGCGCGATCCACTGCGCCCAGTCTCCCGTGAGCCAGATGAGAAGGCCCGAGGACCCCGCGATCACCAGCGCGACGAGCGCATTGAGGCGCAGCGACGCCCGCTGCCGCGCGAGCGCCATGATATTGAGCGGCGGCACGATCGATGCGACCTCCGCACCGAGGACCCGAAACGGGGTCGGGTGCGTTTCCGTCACCAACCCCTCGCTGATGCCCCGGACCGGCTCGCGCAGGCTGCGCACCCACGCTGCCATCAGGAGCCCCGGCAGCCCGACCATCATGAAAGCCACCTGCCAGCCCTTCAGGCCAAACGGCGGGTTCTCCGGATAGGCGTCCGCCCAGAAGTCGAGGATCGCGCCGCCGAGGAACAGACCCAGGCCGACGCCGATGTAGCCGCCGCCCGAGTACGTCGCGACGACCGTCGCGCGCAGTCGCGGCGGGTAGTAGTCATAGAGCAGCGAATAGGCCGCCGGGGACGCGCTCGCCTCCCCCACCCCGACCCCGGTGCGGTATGCCGCGAGTTCGGCGAACGAGCGCGCGAAGCCGGACAGCGCCGTCATCGCACTCCAGAAAAGGAGCCCCGCCGATATCACGCTGCGCCGCACCCAGACGTCGGCGAAGCGCGCGAGCGGCAGGCCGAACAGGGCGTAGAAGACGGCGAAGACGGTGCCGTAGAGAAACCCCATCTGGGCGTCGGTGACGCCGAGGTCCGCCTTGATGGACTCCGCGAGGATCGAGAGGATGTGCCGGTCCACGAAGTTGAACACGTAGACCAGCATGAGGACACCGAGGACGTAGTGCGGGTACCAGCGTTTCGACCGGCCCGACGTGGCCGCCTCCTCCTCCATGCCGGACCCCTTTGCCGCGCGGCGTCCCGCACGCCGCCGCGCCGTTATAGCACGCCGCGTGTCACGCGAAC
The DNA here is from genome assembly GCA_965206615.1 of Candidatus Azotimanducaceae bacterium. Lineage (GTDB taxonomy): Bacteria > Pseudomonadota > Gammaproteobacteria > Pseudomonadales > Azotimanducaceae > VXNE01. The sequence continues at coordinate 1,949,294 of CBDBKI010000005.1, read as the reverse complement.
GGAGCCACGCTTACCGGAGGGCTTTCCGGAAGGCTTACCGGAGGCGCGAGTAGGGCAGCGGGTTGATGTAGTCGATCGCCTCCGTCTCGATGAACGTCCGCGCCTCGTCAAGGTCCGGGAGCGCCGGTGCACCGGTGCGGAAGGACAGGTCGCCCACGCCGCCCGGCAGCGCCCAGAGGTCGGTGAATTCGCCGCGCGCACCCGACCGCGCGCTATAGGCGGTCACGAGCTGCATGCCGTGGCCGTCGACACGGTCCACCAGCTTCGCCACGGCCCCAACGGCATTCGCGAGGGCGCCGAGGGGCGCCTTGAGTCGGGCCAGTATGTACTGGCGCGGCGTGTCCGGGCCGCTGTCGAGCAGTGCCTGCAGGCGTTCGGGCGTCGCGTACGGCAGCGTATCGCCGAGCCGTACGTACTCCTCGATGTCGAGGTCGAGTTCCATCAGGCCCTTGATGGCCTCCGGATCGGAGAGCGCCTGCATCAGTTGGGTGGTCGCGGTCTCGTAGTGACTCAGCGAGTCGAAACGGACGAGCAGCAGGTCGCGACCCACCTCTCCCGTCGACCACTTGAAGCCCCCGAGGAGATCGAACCCGCAGCGCTCCATGAGGGGAACCGCGGTCTCGCCGTAGCGGACGACGTACTTCTCGAAGTTCGCCGGGGTGGCCGGACGGACGGTGTGGATGACTTCCATGATGAGCGACATGCCCGGACCTCGCCTGGTGGATGCGTGGGGGAGTATAGAGGAGCGTTGGCGGCGCCGGGGGTCACTGCCCGGCGTCGATGGCCTCCAGGTGGCCTGCGTCAGCGTACTGCAGGATTGCCCGGTCAGCGGTCATGAGCGTCGCCGGCCAGTGCCGCGCGGTCGCCACGATCAACCGGTCGGCCGGATCGGCATGGAAGACGCCGGGCAGCCGCACGCTGTCCGCCGCGATCGCGGGTTCGATGGGTAGCAGATCGACCCCGGGCAGCGAGAGCGCCCGGTCCAGCCAGATGCCGACCTCAAGGTTGAGATGCAGCCTCCCTTTCGCGACGAGCATGGCAACTTCCCTTGGAGTCGCCGAATCAACACGCCACCCCGGCCTTCGCTTAGAATCGCCCCGAACTTCACGCGGGGAGACTCCATGACAGACGCGAAGATCAAGGCCGGCGCCGCGCGTGCCGAATGCCCGGCGTTCGAAAATCCGGCCTTCGTGCGACCTCCTCCGCTTTCCGAAGCCACGGTCGCGCTGGTGACGTCGGCTTCGCTGTCCCACCCCGAGGACGAGGGGTTCCGGGTGCAGGACACCGGGTATCGCGTCCTCGAACGCGGCCGCCGCGACGTGGTGGTCGGGCACTGGAGCCCGAACTTCGATACGGCCGGCGTCGCCGCCGACCTCAACGTGGTGTTCCCCATCGACCGCCTCGAGGAACTGGCCGAGCAGGGTTCCGTCGGCCGCGTGTCCGACGTGCATCTCGCTTTCGCGGGCAACCAGTTCGAACTGTCCGGCATCCGCATGGACGGCGGGCCGGCCGGCGCCGCGTTCCTCAAGGAATACGGTGTCGATGTCGTCGTCCTGACCCCGGTCTGACCCCTCTGCACGCGTACGGTCAGTACGCTCGCCCACGTCTTCGAAGCCGCCGGCATCGCGACCGTCGCGATCGGTTGCATCCGCGAGCAGCTCTACGGCATGGCGCCGCCACGCGGCCTGTTCTGCGACTTCCCGCTCGGACGGCCGCTCGGCATCCCGAACGACGCCGCGTTCCAGCATCGCGTGCTCGCACGAGCCCTCGGCCTGCTGGAGTCGGATGCACCGACGGTGCAGGACTTCGAGGAGTCCATCGAGGATACCGCCTCCGAAGTGCTCGTGTGCCCGCTGCCCGCGCGGCACGACCCCGATGCGCACCCCGCCGTGGACGAAGCCCGCGGCCTGCGCGCTGCCTACGACCGGGCAGTCGCGAAACACGGCAATCGGGCCGGCGCCGCGCGGCTGCTGAACGCCGACACGGTCCCGGCCGCCATCGAGTCCTTCATCCGCGTGGCCGAGGGCGTGCCGTGGAAGGAGGCCGGAATACCCGGCGTACCGGCCCGGGTCTCCCACGACATTCGCGGCTACTACGAGATGGCCGCGATGGAGATCGTGGGCCACACGCCGGCCGCCTGGACCGGATACCGGTGGTTCCGCGACGAGACGCAGACGGGTGCGGTCATCAAGGCAGCCCAGAAGGCGATTCGCGAGTCCGGGGTGAAGAACGACGCGCTCTGGCGCTTCCTGCTGCCGCTCGACGCGACGATGTAGCGGACGGGCTTGTGGCGTCCCGGCGCGACCGCGGTCGCGTTGCAGCTTCGCTGGCGCGAAACTGCGGGTTGACGACGAGGTTCCGCGACTTCGGGGACGGGCGACCACAAGGGTCGCCCCTACATGGCTACGCCTTCGAAGCGCGCGAGGCCGTTCTCGATCTTGGCGATGTAACGCAGCGCGGCCCGCTCCCAGTGCGCATGCCGCGCACCCGTGGCGCCGAGGTTGTAGGAGTGCAGCGCGCACTGCAATTCGCCACAGGAGTCGCGGAAGGAAGCAAGAATCTGCGCGCCGCAGTAGATGTTGTCCGCGGGCTTGCTGAGGTCGCCGCCGCAGAACGAGCGCCAGTACTCGTCACGCACCTGCGCGGGCCCGATGGCCCCGACGCTCGAGCGTGCGTTCTTGCGGAAGGAACTCTCGGCCAGCACCAGGCTCGCCACCAGTTCGGGAGCGAGTTCCTGTCGCTGGGCGGCCTCCAGGATCCACTCCGAGAACTCCCCGGCCACGACCGGGTGAATCTCGAACGCCCGGGTCATCCTTTCGGCGAACGCGGCACGCTCCTGATCCCAGGGGACGGAGGGCGATTCCGCGGCCGGAAGCGCGAACGCCAGACGTTCGTAACGGTGAGCGTCCGCCACCGTGGAAACGAACCAGGCGGCGAGCACCGCAACAAGAAGCGCCCCCGACTGCACCTTCACGAGCAGCGGCGTGCGCTTCAGCAGAGTCGACCATGCGTCCATGCAAAATGCCCGAACCACTCGGGGTTGCGACCAGGGGCGGGCAACTTTACACCTTTCTCAAGAAATCGAAACCGCGGACGCGCGAAAAATGGAGAAAAACATGAGCCCTATTAGACCAAAACGCTCTTACCAATGTTCCTGTCTCTCTCCAGAGCGTCTTAAAACGTGGCCTCCGGCGGGTAATCTTCCGCTCAGGCGGACGGCGACTTGCGTGTCGCCACCGCGAGCGTATTGCCCGCGGGATCCTTGAAGAAGGCCATCCACTCCTCGCTTCCGGCGGGACCGAACGTGCCGGCGTCGTCCCGATGGATCAGGACCGGTCCCGAGTCGAGGACGACACCGCGGTCGGAGAGTTCCCCGGCCGCGGCATCCACATCCTCGACGTGGAAATACACCGTCCCCCGGGCAGCATTCCTGTCGAGCATCAGCCGAACGCCGTCACAGTCGAAGAACGCCAGTCCCGGCGGGTCGAAGCGGGCCATGAACGTCGCCCCGAGCACGTCGCGGTAGAACGCCACCGACGCATCGAGGTCGTTCGCACGCAACGCGACCTGGTGGAGCCTGGAAAGCCTCACCCCATTACCTCCCCCGCTCGCCGGTTGGCAACCCGACCGCAGTTGCGGCGCAGAACCGAGCCCCGCGATCCCCGCGCGATCAGGCCGCCGTCAATTCCCGGACGATGTTGGCGCGCTCCTCCTTCGCCAGGTTCGCGTAGGCCGCGGACGTCCGGTCCACGAGATCCCCATAGCGGGCCTTGAAGCTGCGGGCGATGTTCGCGGGTTCTTCCACGACCGCGAAGGCGCCGAGCATGTCGTCCGTGATGAGCCCGCCCATCTCCTGCCAGCGCCCCTGCTTCGACATGGCGTTGAGGTCGCCCTGCAATTCGCCGGCGCCGATGCTGTCCAGCACCGGCTTGTAGGCCGGCGTCGAGCCGTAGAACGCGATCTGCTGCCGCGCCGCCTGCTTCGCCTGATCGAGTTCCTGCTCGTCGCGACCGGTCACGACGAAGCATGGATAGCTGATCTCGAAGTCCTCGCGCTTCTTGCCAGCCTTCGCGAAGCCGCGCTCCAGCGCCGGCAGGGTAGTCTCCCGGAGGTAATTCTCGGTCGTGAAGGCGTGCACGATCATGCCGTCCGCCACCTCTCCCGCCACTTCCGTCATCAACGGACCGACCGCCGCCAGCGTGACGCGCGGCGGGCCGTATTCCGTGTTGGTCGGCGTAAAGAACGGCGTCATCAGCGTGTGCGTATAGAACTTCCCCGTGAACTGCAGCGGTTCGCCTTCGTGCCAGCTCGCCCAGATCGCCCGCATCGCGAGGATAAACTCGCGCATCCGCGCCGCCGGGTGCGACCACGGCATGCTGAAGCGCTTGGTGATGTGAGGACGGATCTGCGAGCCGAGGCCCAGCACGAAGCGGCCTTTCGAGGCGGCATTCAGGTCGTGGCCGATGTTCGCGAGGGTCATCGGCGAGCGCGCGAAGGCCACCGCGATGCCGGTGGTCAGATCGACGCGGGACGTAGTCTGCGCGGCGAACGCCAGCGGCAGGAACGGGTCGTGCCCGGTCTCGGCGGACTGGATCCCGCTGTACCCCATCTCTTCGAGTTCGCGCGCCTGCGCCCCGACTTTCGCCAAGTCCCAACCCACTCCACCATCGACCTTCATTGCTGTGCTCCGAGCTGTTGTCCGAACGATTGTAGCGTCCCGGGCCGGGTGGCTTCGACTGCTCTACTCAGATCGCCTCAGCCCAATCTCTGACCATAGTCTCTGACCATGGACGATCGGCCCCATGGAAGAGATCAAGATTTCCGAGTTCAAGGCGACGTGCCTGGCCGTCCTGGCACGGGTCGGCCAGACAGGCAAGCCGGTCCTGGTGACGCGCTTCGGCAAACCGGTCGCCCAGACCGCTCCCCCGCCGACAGCCGAGGGCGAGACATGGCTGGGCGCCATGCGCGGCAAGGGCGCCATCCTGGGCGGCCAGATCGAGCCGGCCGCCTCGCCGGACGATTGGGAAGTGCTGCTCGACACCCACGTTTGGCTCTGGTCCCTGCTCGACCCCGCCCGCCTCTCGTCCCATGCACGGACCCTTCTGTCTTCGCCGACGGCCGACTTGCACCTCTCCTCCATCAGCCTGTGGGAGACGCTCATGCTGGCGGAACGGGGCCGGCTCGCCCTCGAGACGGACGGTCGAAGCTGGTTACGCCGAGCCCTCTCCGAAAGCCCGGTCGTCGAGGTGCCGGTCACCTTCGACGTGGCCCTGGCCGGCCGCTCCATCGACCTGCCCCATCAGGACCCGGCGGACCATTTCATCGCGGCCGCGCAAAGGCGTTCGGCCTGCAGTTGGTCACGGCGGATGCGCGCCTGCTCGCCTGCCCCGATATCCAGGTCGTACCCGCCTGAGCGGCGCCTTCAGGCCCGCAAGGCCCCCGCACGCCACCGGGACGCCACCAGCAGCCCGAACGCCAGGACGAACGGCAGAAAGCGCTCGGCGAAATCCCCCGGCGTGTCCGGGAGCACGTAGAACACTACCGTCCCCACGAACCCCACGACCATCGCGACCGGTGCCGCCGCCGGCGCGTAGCGCCACCGGAACACCGTGAACAGGACCAGCGGGCCGAAGGTCGCACCCAGGGCGTTCCAGGCGAACAGGACCCGCGAGAAGATCGCCTCCGGCAGCCATACGCTGATGACGACCGCGACCACGACCATCGCCGCGATGATCCAGCGCGACACCGACACGCGCTCGCGGCCGAGCCCCATGTCGTGGGAAACCACGCTCGCTGCGACCAGCAACTGGCTGTCCGCCGTGGACATGACCGCGGAAAGCACCGCGGCGATAGTGATCCCGGCAACCGCCGCCGGCAGCAGGTCCGACGTCAACTGGAAGAACAGGCGCTCCCCGTCTACGACGTCGGTCGCCAGCGCGTGCCCGGCGAGCCCCGTGATGAACATGCTGCACAGCACCAGGACGAACCAGCTGAGCGCCACGATGCGTCCGCGCCGCAGCGCCGCGTCGTCGCGCAAGGCCATCATGCGGTTCAGGAGGTGGGGTTGACCGAGCGGCCCGAACCCGATGGAAACCATGCCGATGAAGAACCCGACGGCGAGCCAGCCGACGTTCGCCCCGAGGGGCGCCATCTGTTCCGCCGGCACCGCCGCGAGCAACGGTCCGAATCCACCGCAGGCGACCACCGCGGCGACGCACAGCATGACGGCACCCACCAGCATGACGACCGCCTGCAACGCGTCCGTGACGCTGACGGCCCAGAACCCGCCGAGCAGCGTGTAGACGAGGATGACGGCCGCCCCGATGGCCACGCTCGGCCCGACCGGCAGGCCGAAGGTCTCCGCAAAGGTGTTGCCCGCACCCTGAAACTGCGCCGCCACGTAGAAGACGAAGGAGATGACCACCGCGATGCCGGCAAACACGGTCGCGAACCGCCGCGCGCTCCCGTCGAGATCGCGACAGACGACATCGGTGAGCGTCACCCAGCCGTTCGCGCTGCTCGCTTCGCGCAGGCGACGGGCGATGACGAACCAGGCGATCACATGCCCGGCCAGGGTGCCCGGCAGCAGCCAGACGGCCGATATGCCCTGCACGTACGCGATGCCGGAGACGCCGAGAATGGACCACGCGGACGAGGAACCCGCGGCGTAGGAGAGGCTCGCGACGAAGCCGCCGAGATTGCGCCCGCCGATGAAATAGTCGGCGTGGCTCCGGGTGCGGCGCCGCGCCCACAGGCCGATCGCGATCAGCGCCACCTGGTAGGCGACGATGACGCCGAGGATTTCCCCACCGGACACGGGACTGCTCCGCCTACCCTGCCAGCGCCTTCCGTGCGGCGTCCGCTACCACGGTTCCTTCGAAGAACTCCGGATTGGCCTCGCCCCAGAATCGCACCGGGTTGTCGAAGACAAAGCGCCGGAACTGGCCGTGATCGATCTTGCCGTCCTCGACGAGCTCGTAGGCTTCCGGCAGCACCCCGGCCATCTCCTGTACGTCGAAGTGGCCGATGTCCGACCCGAACAGCGTCTTGAGCTCCGCACCGTAGGGATTGAAGTCCCGGTTGAAGGCCCACGCGTTGGTCGGATCGTCCGCCTCGCAACCGAAGTAGAACGGTTTCACGAACCGGTCCAGGAAGTCCGTGCCCGCCTCGATGGCGCACGCGGCGTAGTCGTCCAAATCCTCGAGCTGGCCCGTGGTGCGCGAACCGTTTTGCGTGCCAATGCCGCGCCCCTCGGCGATCGCGCCGGCGAACGCCTCGTCGGCGTAGTCGGACGCCAGCTCCCGCAGCAGGTCGACGTCGAGGTTGCCCGGATCCGTGAACGCCAGGGCCTCCCGGTTGCGGATCGCCCAATGGCCGATGAGGTCCGCGTAGAGCAGGCAGGCAAATCCCACGCCCCCTTCGAGGAAGGCGAAGTTGAGCTGCGGGAACCGCGCCGTTACGCCGCCGAGGAAAATGGCCTTGCAGACCGCTTCGGAGGCGGCGGCGAAGTGCCCGATGTGGTTGTAGCAGAAGTTCGAGGGGGACATGCGGAACGCCCGACCTCTGGAGCCCCGGTGGAACGTCGGCGAGACTCCGAGTTCCGCGCATTTCTGCCAGACGGGATCATAGTCGTATGCGCTGTCCAGCCCGATCACGTCGTACCACTCGCTCGCCTCGGCCCCTCTCTCCACGGGCCGTTCGATCATGCTGTTCAGCATGATCACCTTCATGCCCAGCCCGCCGACGGCGTGCTCGAGCTCCGCGAGGGCTTCGTCCGGCGTATGCATGGGGATCACGGCGGCGGGCGTCATGCGGTCTCCATACGGCGCGAACAACTCCGCCTGGTAACGGTTGAAGGCCCGGCATGCCGCGATGCGGGACTCGTCGTCCGGGTTGCGGGGCATGCCGAGGCCGGCCGTCGGAAAGAGGATCGAGAAGTCGATGCCTAACTCCGGCAGGCGCTCGTAGAGGAGCTTCGGCATCATGGCGGTGGCACGGTCACGGGTGTTTTTCGTGGGTGCACCCCAGAACGCCTCCTGGGCGACGTGTTCCGCACGGCGCTCCGCGACGTTCATCGACAACGCACGGCGCACACGTGCGCCCCCGGCGCGCAGTCCGCGCACCGCCGGCTCGCCGCCGATCCTCTTCATGGCCTGCTCCATCACCGGACCGAACTCCAGCCAGTGGCCATCGGCATCGATCACCGGATGCCCGAGGCCCGCGCGCAGATCGGATGCTTGCGACATGATCTCTCCCCCTGTGTTCGCCCAAGAGCATGCGACGATCCCGATGTCCCCGCAAGTGTCGTCCTCGGGACAGCCACGACTCGACCACTACAGCCCCTGACCGTTGCAAACGACGTGTCCGTCCGCTCAAATTGCACCCGTGATCCGACGGAGACATGCCGTGACACGTCGCTGCCTCGCCTGCCTGGTTCTCGCATCCGCGTTGACGGGCTGCGTGACGAGTCCGACCGGACGCACGCAGTTGCTGCTGATCTCCCCGGAAGCCGCCATCGCGGAATCGCAAACGGCCTACCTCGCAACCGTCCTGGATCTGCGGCGCGACGACAAGCTGCTCGACGATCCCATCCTGGCCGACCGCGTGGCCGTCGTGACCGGACGGCTGGTCGCGGTGACCGAAGCACGCTATCCCCGCACGCGCGACTGGAAGTGGAGCGTCGCCCTGATCGACGAACCGGAGACCGTGAACGCCTGGTGCATGGCCGGAGGACGGATGGCGGTCTACAGCGGCCTCGTCTGGAAACTGGGCCTGACCGACGACGAACTCGCGCAGATCATGGGCCACGAGATCTCGCACGCCGTCGCGAACCACACGGCGGAGCGCATGTCCATGGCCATCGCACAGAACCTCGGGCTGCTTGCCGTCCAGTCGACGACCGACAACGCCCGCACGCAGCAGGGGGCGCAACTCGCGGCCATTCTCGCCATCCAGCTCCCGAACAGCCGCGTCGGCGAGACTGAGGCGGACCGCATGGGGATCGAACTGGCGGCGCGCGCCGGCTACGACCCGGCCGCGGCGGTGACGCTGTGGCGGAAGATGGAGGCGCAGGGCGGCCGAGGCATGCCGCAGTTTCTGAGCACGCATCCCAGTCCCGGTAACCGGCGCGAGACGCTGGCGGCGCTTGGACCGCAGATGCGCGCGCTGCAGCCTGTTGTCAGGCCGGTGCCGCGGCCCGTGGAGATTCTCCCGTAGGGGACGGGCTCGTCCCGTCCCGTGTCGCATTCGTGCACGGCCCCGGCGCGGGCGTTGTAGCGCCCCATAGCCGGTCCGGCACTCGCTCGCGAAACTCGCTACGCGCCGGCACGCCTCCGGCCCAGCCACGCCGTCCTTGCATGGAAGTTGCACCGGCGGTCACTTCGTTCCCTTGGCGCGACTTTCATGCAAGGGGACGGGCTTGTCCCGTCCCGTCCCGTCCCGTCCCGAGTTCAGGCACGCTCCCAGGACGGGCGACGACAAGCGTCGCCCCTACGACGTCCCGTGTCGCATTCGTGCACGGCGCGGACGACGACAAGCGTCGCCCTGCGTCCCGTGCCAAATCAAGTCAGGGCACGACTTCCGAGCCCGTGCCCGACCGGGCAAGCGACGACGCGCCCAGCAGGTGGCTCTCCACCACAGCCAGCCGCGCGCCGATGAGCGCCTGGCCTTCCTGGAGGCTCTCGATCTTGCTGCTCAGCTTCTCTTCGACCGTCTGGAGCTCGCCGCGCAGGTTGGTCTCAAGGGTCGCAATCTCGCTGCGCAGGTTGGTCTCAAGGGTCGCAATCTCGCCGCGCAGGTTGGTCTCAAGGGTCGCAATCTCGCCGCGCAAGTTGGTCTCAAGGGTCGCAATCTCGCCGCGCAGGTTGGAGTCCACACCGCGAATGTCGCCGCGCAACTCGCGGATGTCGCTCCGCTGCCACCCGGAGACCGTCAGGATCAGTGCGCCGATCGCAATGGCGGAGCCAACGATCGCCCAGAACTCCGAGCTCCGGCGAGGCTCCAGGGCAGATGCGTGGGTCATGCCCGGCAACTCAGGCGCCCAGGGCGGCCACCGCTCCGGTCGCAGTTGCGTCACGGCCTGCCGCAAGCCACTTGAGCAGGACGGCCGGCAGCCGCTTCAACCCCTCCGCGCGCGGGTCGATCTCGAAGCCTCCCGACTCCAGTGCCGTCACGCCAAGCAGCGGTTCCGCCCCCTCTTCGGCGTACACGACCGTTCCCCCCACGCGCTCGCCCTCGAACTCGATCTCGGCGACGGTGATGTCCAGCGAGACCTTTCGGCCGTCGGCCAGGGTGTACTCGCGGTTGACCCGCGGCCGGAGCCCGATCGCCTCGAGACGCGCTTTCGGTACGAGCGAGTCGTACGCGCCCGTGTCCACGAGAAACGGACCCGTCCAGGACCGCTCGGGCTCGGCCGGATTCCGGATCGTCACGTCAACGGTCACAGCAATGTTAGTGGCGCCCATAGGGTCTCCTTCAGTGTTCGCCGGCAGCGCCTCTCCCTTCGCCGTAGTGTACCGCCGCCGAAGCCCGGGGAGGGAGCGCCGCCCGTGCGTGTGAAGCCCATCCCAGCGTGCGCCAACAGCGCGCCATCGCGCAGGACATGTCCACACGTCGGCGCCCCGGTCGATGCGCCGGCAAGGGAATGCGGCGACGCAACCACACCGCTGCGCTACCAGGTGTCGATCGGGTGCTTCTTCTCCGATCGTTGCCGGGTCCTGCCCAGGAGCCGCAGCACCCGCTCGAGCCGCTCGCGCGTCTCCCGGGGGGCGATGATGTCGTCGAAGGCATTGTGGTCCACGACGGCCGAAAAGCCGTCACGATGCCCGATCTCCACGCCGGGCCAGCCAAGCCGCAGCGCCGGAACGCCCCGCGTCGTCGACACACCGGTCATCAGTGCCGCGCCGAGTCCGCGTCCGCGACGAATCTGCACGCTGAGCAACGGCACCGTGCGCTGCTGGTGCGCGATCAGGGGCCGCGCGTGCCACCGCGTGAGGCCGGGCTCGACGGTCGGTGGCTGTCCCTTGAGGGTCCAGTTGGCAACGCACCCCGGCGTATCGATGAGCGCAAGCATCGGATATTCGTAGGTGTTGCACAGTTCCACGAAACGGGAGATTTTCGTCGCCGCGCCGTGGTCGATCGCGCCGTCGTCCACCAGCGGCTGGTTGGCCAGCACACCGACCGTTCTGCCCCCGATCCGTGCGAGGCAGGTGAGCAACGACCGCGCGAACTGCGGCCGCAGCTCGAACACGCTGCCCGCGTCGCAGAGTCCCGCCACGATATCCCGCGTGTCGTACACGTCGCCCGCATCCGGCGCCAGGGCATCGAGGTCGGCCTCCGGCGCCCGCCCCGACTCCAGGTCGTTGTCGTAGAACGAGAGGTATCGCTTCGCCGCGTCGATGGCGGCGTGCTCGTCCTGCACCAGCAGGTCGATACCGCCGCTGACCTCGTGCATCTCCGAGCCGGCGAGTGCGTTCGGGGTAAGGCGCTGTCCGAGCGCGGCTTCGACCATGGGCGGTCCGCCCATGCCGATGGACGATCCGGGCGTGCTGATGAGGAAATCGGAAAAGCCCGCAAGGCTCGCGTGTCCGGCGAACGACGGACCGGACACAATGGCTACCACCGGTGCCCAACCCGATAGTTCGGGGATGCCGTCCAGGAAGGAGAACCGGCCGATGGGACCGCTGGTTTCGATGTGGCCCATGCCCACGCGGGGATGACGCGCGCGACTGCCGCCGCCGTCCACGAACAGGACCAGCGGCCAGCGCTGCTCGCAGGCGAGGCCGAACAGTCGTCCCAGTCTTCCCGCGCCATAGCCGCCGCCGTGGTCCGTGTAGTCCGTGGACGACGCGATCACCGGCCGGCCGTCGACGGTACCGACGAAGTCGACGCCGCCGGCCTCGGGAATCCACTCGCCCTCGGCGCTTCGTGCCGCGATGCTCCCGTACTCGACCTCCGAGTCGGCATCCATCAACCACTGCACACGTTCCCGCGCGGTCAGCTTTTGCGTGCCGTGCACGCGCGTGACGATGTCCGGGCGCGCCGCGTCCTGCAGCGCGCCGCGGGCGGCTTCCAACGCATCAATGTCCTTGCGTTCCATCAGCGTGGATCGATGGCGTGTTTCTTGACGGAACCGCGCTCGCGCGGAACCCGCTGCAACATCGCGCTGACCGTCGCGCGGGTGTCCGCGGGCTCCAGGATGTCGTCGAACTGGTAGCTGCGGCCGGCTCGCAGTCCCGAGGCGGCGTCACGCATTCGTTCCGCATAGCCGTCGCGGATGGCCATTGCCTCCTCGCGGGTCGCGGCCGCGAGGATTTCCTTGCGCTTGACCAGATAGGCGGCCCCTTCCAGCGACATCCCGCCCGACTCGACCGACGGCCATGCCAGTCGCATCTCCGGCATCCGCCGGGCGGCGCCCCAACCAGACATTGCATACGGGCCGAGCCCGTAGGCCTTGCGGATCTGCACCGAGTAGAGCGGTACGGTGCGATGGTGCAGGGCCCCGAGTGGGCGCGCGTGGTGGCGCGCAATGCCTTCCCGCTCCGCCTGCGGACCGACCATGTAGCCGGGGTTGTCCACGAAGCTCACGATCGGATAGTCGTAGGCGTCGCACAACTCCACGAAACGCGCGGCCTTGTCCGCGGCGGCCGCATCGATGGCGCCGGCGAGCGGTGACTTCGGCTGGTTTGCATAGATCCCGATGGCGCGTCCCTCGAGGCGAGCCAGCACGGTCAGCATCGAGCGGCCCCAACGCGCGCCCAGTTCGAAGACGCTGTCGGCGTCGGCGAACGCCGCGATGATCCTGCGCATGTCGTACGGTCGCCGGCGGTTCTCCGGAACCACATCGGCGATGGCCGCGGCATCCGCGGCCGCTTCTCCGGGAACGTCGTCAATCAGGTACAACCGCAGGTAGCGCCGCGCCGCTGCGATGGCCTCGGACTCGGTCTCGACCAGCACATCCACGTCGCCGCTCTTCGCGTACGCCTGCGCACCGCGGAAATGGCCCTCCCGGGTGCCGAACTCCGCCGCCGTCGTCGCGATCACGAGATCACACAGCATGGCGATCCCCGCGTGGCCGTCGACCGACCGGCCATTGGCGATCGCCACGGTCGGCGCCCAGCCGTTCAGTTCCGCCAGCCCGTCGTAGAGCTCGAACCGGCCCCGCGGCGTCACCGCGATCGGCGGTCCCGGCAGGGCATCGTCCATACGCGCTCCGCCGCCCGTGACGAAGCACACGAAGGGCCATCGATGCTCCACCGCCAAGTACAGCAGCTTGGCCATCTTGCGCTGGTTGCGGTCGCTCTGCGTACCGTCCAGCACGCTCTCGTCGTAGCTGGCCGCTGCGACCGGTTGGCCGTGCACCAGGCCCACGCCGGCCACCAGCGCGTCGGCATGCGCTGCGTCCTGCGGGCGGGTCGTCGCACCTGCCAGGGCCCCGTACTCGACCAGGGTCGCCTCATCGAACAACGCCGCAAGCCGTTCCCGGGCGGTCAGCCGTCCGCGCTTGTGGATGCCATCGACCGCTCCCGCGCGGGCATCGTCGCGGCCACGCCCGCGGGCCTCGGCGATCTGACGTAGGAGTTGTTCTTCCAGGAGCCCCTCTCCCTGAACCACACGGCGGGCGCAACTCAGAGTATCACTCGACGGCAGGGTTCCCGGTCGCACGCCATTCCCGCTTCTCGATAGACTGACGCGAAACCATCAGATCGCCGCATCATGGAATTCGAAACCATCACCTACGACCGGAAGGGCTCCGTCGCCTACGTGACGCTGAACCGGCCCGAGAAGCTGAACGCGATGAACGGCACCCTGCACCGGGAACTGGCCGAGGCGTGGGTGAATTTCCGGGACGACGAATCGCTGCTCGTCGCGATCCTCTCGGGCAACGGCCGCTGCTTCAGCGCCGGGGCCGACCTGACGGAGAGAGCGACCGGCCCCTACCGATACACCGGCGACTTTCCCGACATCACGCAGACCCGGAAACTGTACAAGCCCGTCATCGCGGCATTGCACAGTCACGTCGTGGGCTATGGGCTGTGGATCGCGCTCGACGCCGACATCCGCATCGCGACGGCAGACGCCTCCTTCTGGCTGCCGGAGCCGCAATGGGGCATCGCCACCATCCCCGCCGCCTGGTTCCCCAAGATCATGCCCTGGGCAATCGCCTCCGAACTTCTGCTCCTCGCCGGGCGCGTCAGCGCCCAGCGGGCCTACGAGGTGGGCATGATCAACAGGATCGTGCCGGCCGACCGGTTGCTGGAGGAGGCGGAGAAGATCGCCCGACGGTTCTGCGAGTTGAGCCCCGCGGCCGTGCAGGGCATGAAGGAGTCCATGGTCAAGGCATCGTCTCTGGACTACCGGGCGCTCGACCAGATCACGGAGCACGTCCAGACGCGGGTGATGAACTCCGAGGATCGCAGGGAAGGGGCACGGGCGTTCCTGGAGAAGCGGCACGGGGCGTGGCCCGGGCGGTGACTGCGCGTGCGCAGGGCGCCTCCTGAGGGCCACAAGCCCAATGTGACCTCGGCCCCGGTGGCCAGCGATTCGGGTTCCGCGTCTGGCGCGGCCCTTACGGTGTAGACTGCTGCTGCCAGCACCCGCTACGGGACCCACCATGAGCGCCCAACCCGGCGTTGTAACCGATCTCAAGTTTCTCGGTACGCTTGGCGTGCCGATCATCCTGACGCAGCTCTCGCAGATGGGCATCGGCGTGATCGACGCGATCATGGCGGGGCGTGTCAGTCCCACGGATCTCGCCGGCGTGGCCCTCGGGGGCAACTTCTACTTTCCGCCCGTGGTGCTCCTGTCGGGCGTCGCGATGGCCGTCACGCCCCTCGTGTCCCAGATGCACGGCGCGGGCAAGGAAGCAGGGGGCGGTGCGGTGGTTCGCCAGGCCCTCTGGATCGGGGTCCTCGGCGGTCTGCTGGCGATGGGACTCATGCTGCAGTTCGGCGAGGCGGGTTATCGCCTGATCGGCGTCGACGAGGCGGCCATTCCCATCGCCACCGCCTACCTCACCTACATGAGCTTCGGTGTCGTGCCGACGCTCGCCTTCTTCGTGTTGCGCTACCTCTGCGAAGGACTGTCCTGGACGACGCCGTCGATGATCGTGGCGTTCGGTGGGCTGCTGCTCAAGCTGCCGCTCAACTACCTCTTCGTGTACGGCGGATTCGGCATACCCGCGATGGGCGGCGCCGGCTGCGGCGTCTCCACGGCCATCGTCATGTGGCTGCAGCTCGGCGCCATGATCTTCATCGTCCGGTACTCGCGCGTGCAGCGCGCGGGGGCATTTTCGCGTTTCTCCCTGCCGGACTTCACCGTCATCTGGCGACTCGTGAAGCTCGGTCTGCCGATCGGCGTGACCATGTTCTTCGAGGGAACGGTCTTCTCGATCGTGACCCTCCTCATTGGACGCATCAGCGTCGAGGCGGTGGCGGCACACCAGATCGTCTTCAACGTCGGCAGCGTCACCTCCATGATTCCGGTCGCCCTGGGCGTGGCGGCGACCATCCGTGCCGGCTACAACGTGGGGGCAAAGGACTACCCCGGCGCACGGCGTTCGGTCTATGTCGCGCTTGGCGCGGCGGTCATGTTCGCGTTCATGGCCGCGAGCGCCCTCCTGCTGCTGCGCGATACGATCGCCGCGGTATACACGACCGACACCAGCGTCATCGCGAGTGCCTCGGCGCTCTTGGTCATCCTCGCCCTCTATCAGTTCGTCGACGACACGCAGACCACGGCGATCGGTTGCCTGCGCGGCTACAAGGATGTGCGCATCCCGATGCTCATGGTGCTCTTCGCCCATTGGGGCATCGGCATTCCCGTTGGCAGCGTCCTGGGTTACGGTCTGTTCGGGTTCGAGCCGTCGGGCGTGTCCGGCTTCTGGTGGGGACTCATCATCGGGTTCGGGGTTTCGACCACCATCCTGAACACGAGACTCGCGATCATATCGCGGAGCGAACGGCGCATCGAGCGCTACGCCTCGGCCTGATCCGTCCGCTCTATCCGCAAGGCCGCAGGGTTGCGCAGACATGCCGCGGCTTCGGGATGTCCCTGACCGGGGTGTCGTGACACTTGACCCGGACGACTGGTTCTTACGGATCACCCATGCGTTTCGGCATCTTCGACCACATGGAATGCAGCACCGACAGCCTTGCACAGTTGTACGAGGAACGATTGCGCATGCTCGAGTACGCCGACGAGGCCGGCTTCTGGTGCTACCACAAGGCCGAACATCACTTCACGCCGCTGGATGCCGCTCCTTCCTCCACCGTATTTCTGGCCGCGGCATCCCAACGCACCGAGCGGATTCGCCTCGGGTCCCTGGTGATGCTGCTCCCGTTCTACGAACCGCTGCGCTTCATCGAAGAGATCTGCATGCTCGACAATCTCTGCGGCGGGCGTCTCGAAGTGGGCGTGGGCAAGGGTATATCCCCGGCCGAGCACGCCCTGTGGGGCCGGGATCCGAACACCGCGCGCGAGCGCTTCGAGGAAGCGTTCGAGATCGTTCGGATCGGGCTTTCGAAGGCCGGTTCGCAGGCCGATGAGCATGGCGTGCTCGAGTCGGCAACCGAGCGATATCGGAGAACGGGCAGTGCCGATAGCATCCCGCGCCCACTCCGAACGTTGCAGGAGCCGCGACCCGGTTTCTGGTATCCGGGCAACGCGGATTACGCGGGCAGACACCGGCTCCACACGATCGTCGGAGGTCCCGCGAGAGCAATCAACAGGTCCATGGAGATCTACCGGAAGGGCCTTGCGCAGCCGGACGGTGACTGGAATCCCGGCGTGGCCGAGCCCATGTTCGGCGCGCAGGCGCACATCTTTCTGGATGCCACGCAGGAAGCCGCCATTGAAAGGGTTCGGCAGGCCTATGCGGCCTACCACCGGAATCTGACGAAGCTCTGGCGCCAGTACAACGTACCGATCGACCATATCGATCCGACGTTCGGCGGCAACTTCCGTGTAGCGATGGAACACGGCGCGTTACTGGCGGGTTCCCCCGAGGCCGCGGTCGAAACCATCAAGCGCGTGGCCGCCGCCACCGGGATCGAGTACCTGACTTTTGCCTTTGGCTGGGGCGACCTGACGCACGACGAAATCATGCAGTCGATGCGACTGTTCGCGGAGGAAGTCATGCCGGAATTCGGTGGCTGACAGAAGGCCGTAGGGACGGGCTTGTCCCGTCCCGTTTCGAATTCGTGCACGGCCCCGGGACGGGCGACGACAAGCGTCGCCCCTACATTGTCCCGCGCGAATTCGTGCACGGTCCCAGCGCGGCTAATCGTGCAGCCAGACCCCCGAGATCCGCTGTTCCGGCACCTGCGGCCCGCGCCGGTCGTACGGCTGGTAGTCCGCAAGGCCGGCGAGCGCCCCGAACCGGGCCGGGTTCCGCTGCAGCGCTTCGACTGACGTGGTCAGGTACACGGGCTCCTCGGTGATGAGGTACTGCCGCATGAAGACGTTCACCATGGAGCGGCGCACCCCCGGCGCCTTGCGCGGATGGGCACCGTGCCAGGTGGCCCCGTGCCAGATCATCACCGAGCCGGCGGGCGCCTCGACGGTGTAGAGCTCCTCGCGTTCGGCCAGCACCTCCGGGAACTCCTCGACGCTCGGTCCCCGGCCCAGCAGATGGCTCCCGGGGACGAAACACGTTGCGCCTTCGTCCTTCGAGTAGTCGGACAGCAGCCACGTCACGTTGCAGACTTGCGCGTACGTCGGCCAGGGTTCGGGGAAGCGACAGCGCGAGTCGGCGTGCACGCGCAGGGGCGTCCCTCCCTGCCCCTTCGTCAGCGTCAGCACCATGCCCGCCTTGGCGTGGTAGCCGAGCAGGTAGGTCACCAGGGCCAGCGGGACCCGCGCCATGAGGGCCTCTTCGAACGCGCGGTCCTCCTCCAGCATGTCGAAGGTGATGGTGCCGGTGGCGACACCGCCCTCGGCGCCGCCCCTCATCCGGTTGTAGGTGTTCGGCAGGCGCACGGCCTCGACGCGCTCCGTCGCGGCGATCAGGCGCTCCACCAGTCCCGGCTCGTTGACGGTCTCGGGCCGCACCACCGTGAAACCGTCGGTCTCGAGATCCGCGACGTGCTTGTCGAGGCCCAGCCGCTGAATCTCCGCGCGCACGGCGGCCGTGGCCGCGCGCCCTTTCGGCAGCGGGTCCTCGGCCAGCCGTTCGGCGACGTAGTTGCGCTTCTCGTCCAGCTCGTCAAAGAAGGCTTGCACGTCCATCGGATCGACCCTCCGGTTGCGTCCTCGCTCTCAACTACCCAGCGACTGGCGGAACTGCACGTAGACGCGCCGTCCGCGCGGATCTTCCAGGTACCAGTCGTATCCCTGCAGATCGTTGATCAGCGATGTCGGGCTCTCGTTCGTCACGTTGAACATGCCCACGGAGAGGTGGCTTTCGCCGCCACGGCCGGTCAGCCCGAACGGCAGGGTGATCGCATACTGCAGATCCAGTGTCGGATTGGACTTGATCTGGGCAGGATTCGTCGGGAAGCCGATCGCATTCAGGTTTTCGATTTCCGAGAAGTAGTGCACCACCGCGGTCACCGCATGACGGCCCCTGCTCCAGCCGGCGCTCAGGTTGAACCGCCACTCGGGAGTCGGGTATGCGATGGCCGTGCGGGCGTTTCGCTTGCCCACGCCGTCGACCGCGGAGTCGGAGGGTTTTGCCTGGTAGTCGAACTCGTTGACATAGACCGCGCTCAGGTCGAAGACCAGGTCGCCGACGTCGCCGAGGCTCAGGTCGTACCGCGCATGCAGGTCCACCCCGCTCGTCAGTACCGCGGCGGCATTGATCTTGGACACCCTGACGGTAGTGATGCCTCCGCGGCCGTCGCGCGCGATTCTCGGATCCCTCCCGGGCGATGCCAGGAAGGCCGCGACGTCGTCCGGATCGCCGGGGGTGTATCCCGCCGCGAGGAACCGGTCGTACTCCGCGGTGACGATCTCGAGCGAGGTGGTCGTGACGATCTGATCGGTGTAGTCGAATCGCCAGTAGTCCGCCTCGAGCAGCAGTCCGTCCAGCACGCCCTGCGGTACCCAGGACGCGCCGATGTTGTACATTTCGGCGCTCTGCGGCTCCAGGCTCGGATCTCCCGAGAAGATAGCCGCCCGGAAGGTGCCGGCGAAGTCCCCGTTGATCGGGTCGATGAGCGTCTCGAACTGCCTGTCCGCTGCCGCGAACTGGTCCGCCGGCGTGGGCGCCAGGAAAGACGTCCCGAAGGACGCCCTGACATTGACCGTGTCGCGCCTGTAGAGCAGGGAAATCTTCGGGTCCGTCGTATCGACTTCGCCCAGGTCCTCGTACCGGACAGCGACCTGCAGTTCCACCGACTGTGTGTCGGTCGTCAGGAGGGGGACCACCGCTTCGGCGTAGATTGCCGATATGTCCCTCTCGTACCGGTACTCGCCGCTCTGGCCACCGCCCACCGGTCCGGTGACCTCGCGCGGCACCCCAAACCGGAGCTCCTGGAACTCCCGGCGCCAGTGCGCACCGATGGCGACGCCGATCGGTCCCGCCCAGCCTTCGAACAGGTCGCCCGTCGCGTACGCCTCGGCAACGAGCAACGTATCCTTCAGCGAATCCTCGTAGTCGCCCATCATCCAGTCGTAGATCTCCGGGCTGTTGTAGAGAGGGCTCCCTGGCCCCGTTTCGGCATCACCGAGGTAGCGCGAGTTGCCGAACGGATTGAACCACTGGTCGCCGGTCGCTCCGCCCTTGCCCACCAGGGCGTCGGCAAGCAGCGAGGTGAACGTGATCTTGTTCTTCTCGCCGGCATCGTAGTTGTGACTGTGATAGGTGGTCGACAGATCGATCAACCAGCCCGTGTCCGCCACGTCGATCTGCAGGCTCGATGCAATCCTGAATATGTTGCTCTCGGTGTACAGATCACCAACGTTCCAATCCTGGGGGAAATTCGGATTGAGGAACTGCTTGCCGATGGTACGCATCTGCGCGCCGACGATGTCGTCGTTGAACGGCATCACGCCGACCTGATTCCCGAAACCGTCAGCGACGGTGGCGCCGGGGTCTGCCCCGACCACGATCACCTTGCCGTCCGGTCCCCTGTCCGGCCGCCCATCGCCTCCCACGACCGGGTTGCCGTTGACGTCGAGGACGTCCTGGGCGAACAGCCGCCGTCTCGGCCCTGACACGATGGGGTTGCCGTTCGCATCGACATCCGGTACGCCGTCGCCGTCCGCGTCCGCCAGGCTGCCCGGCGTATGCGCCGCGAAGCCGAACGCCTCGCTGCCGTCGTCGACCAGGGGCGCGAAGTGGCCGGGATTGGCGGGATGGTCGCCGGGAATGAAGCTCACCCGGGCGCCGGTAGAGCCGGTATCCGCCACGACGCTGTGGAGCCTCGAGTAGCTCAGCTCCGTATCGAAGCGGACGTAGTCGGAGAACTCGTACTTGAAGTACATGTACGTCTGAACGCGCTGTTCTTCGCCAAAGATCACGAGGTGCGGGTTGTAGTCGAAGCGACAGGCGCCCCACATCCTGATACCCGACTCCTTCCATTGAAAGGTCCCGGGAACGTTCGACCCCGCGAAGTTGGGGTTCTCGCATTCCGGGTCTATGAGAGAACGCGCCGTACCCGACAGGCCCGGTGCGGATCCATCGAGTGGCAGGGGCAGCCGGTTTGCAACGGAAAACGTGCCCGGCTGACCGGAGCTCGACGTACCGAACGCCTGTCCGGTCAGTTCCGGCCGGTCACCGTTGTGCAGCGGATCGCGCTCGAAGTAGGAGATGGCGGCAACGAAGGAGGACCGGTCGCCGGTCTGTCCCCACATGACCTCCGCCGCGTTCTGCCACATCTGGTCCCGTTGCCGGTTCGGGTTGAACGCGCCCTTGGGCGTTTCGGTGGTTGCGTCCGCGGAGAGCCACACCTCGATGCCGTCGAACTCCCTGACGGTCATCAGGTTGACCACGCCGCCAACCGCCTCCGAGCCGTACAGCGCCGATGCCCCGTCCTTCAGCACTTCCAGCCGGTCGACGGCGATCATGGGCGCCAGCAGGTTGATGTTCTTGATGAGCGTGCGCTTGCCGTTGATCAGCTGCAGGGTACCTTCGCTGCCGAGACCGCGGAGGTTGATGGGGTTGTCCGCCAGGTAGACGCAGCAGCCTCCGCCGCCAAGTGCGGCGGCGATAAGACCGCTGTTCGTGATGTTGCCCAGCGTGAACGGCAGGGTCGCCGTGAGATCGGACAGGCCCGAGATGCCGAGGGACGCCAAGTCGTCCGCGGTGATCACCGACAGCGGCGATGCCGAGTCGAAGCTCGACCGCCGCACGCGCGTGCCGGTGACGACGATCTCCTCGATCGTCTCGTCGGCCCGGTTTTCGTCCGCATCCTCGGCGGCGGCAGTCGCTGCCGGCACGATCAGGAGCGCCGCCAGGACGAGCGTGCGCAACGCTGTGCCATGTTCCATCGAGACCCCTCCCCAAACACACAACGGTTGTTATGTCATGATCGTGGAGGGGTGTTGCCGCGTCAAGTCGCGCCGCACAACGCATGCGAGAATGCCCGCACCTCAGGCTTCGGGACGCAGGGGACGCCAGGATGAAAGCCGCCGCGCAAGGCGCCAGCGAGCCCCGGCTCGATACGCTCCGGCTCACACTCTACGGCTCCGTCAGCGCACCGCTTGCCGTCGTCGGATTGCCGCTGACCGTCTACATCCCCGCGGTCTACGGCGAGATGGGCGTCGATCTCGCGCTGATGGGCGCCGTCCTGATGCTCGCCCGCTTCTCCGACGTGGTGACCGACCCCATCATCGGCCTCCTGTCCGACCGGACGCGGTCGCGGTTCGGCCGCCGCAAGCCCTGGCTGGTGCTCGGCGTCCCCACGATGATGGTCTCCACCTACCTCCTGTTCGCGCCGCCCGACGGCGCGGGCGCGTGGTACTTCACGCTGTGCACCGTGGCCATCTATCTGGCCTTCACGGTTCTCCAGATCCCTTACGAGGCCTGGGGCGCGGAGCTGTCCGGGAACTACAACGAGCGCTCCCGGATCACGGCGTTCCGCGAACAGTTCTCGCTGGGCGGATTCCTGCTCGCCGTCTCCATTCCGATGATCTTCTCCTTCCTCGGCCAGGACGATCTCAGGCCGGCGATGTCCCTGTCCGGGTTGCTCATCTGCCTCGCGCTGCCGGTGGTGCTCGGCTCCGCGGTCGCCTTCGTTCCGGAACCCCCGGTCCCCCGGGTGCGCTCCCGGACGCTCGGCGCGCGGGAGTACCGCCAGGGTCTCAGGCTGATGCTCAGGAACGGACCGTTCGTGCGGGTCGTGATCGGCTACACCGGCTCGGTCTTCGGTTTCGCGATGGACAGCGGGCTGTCGTACTTCTTTGCGAAGCACGTCCTCGGCGCGGAGTCGTCCTACTCTCTCGCCCTGTTCCTGATGATCATCGCCGGAGTCGCGTGCGTGCCGCTATGGCGGCGACTCTCCGTGCGCATCGGCAAGCACATGGCCCTGGTCACGGCGATCCTCTGGTACGGCGCCTGGGCCATGCTGATGCCCCTGCTCTACTTCATCCCGGAGTACGCCGCCGCGGGTTTCGTCTTTCTGCAGGTGATGAAGGGGATGACCTCGGGCGCCTTCGGCATGCTCACCACCTCCATGGCCGCCGACGTCGTGGACATCGACACCGCGCGCTCGGGTGAGCAACGCACCGGCCTCTACTTCGCCGTGTGGGGCCTGGTCCGGAAAGCCACAACCGCTTTGGCGGCGTCCCTCGGACTGTTCGCGGTGGCCATCTTCGGCTTCGACGCGACCGCCGACCCCACGCGTGCCGGGCAGGAAGGCGGCAACACGTTTGGGGCCCTGATGGCGCTCGCACTCTTCTATTCGGTCGTGCCGAGCCTCGTCAAACTCACCACGCTGCCGTTCCTGTGGACTTATCCACTCACCGAGGAGCGCCAGGCACGCATTCGGCGACGCCTCGAGGCCAAGGCGGAAAGGCTGGCCCGGCAGAACGCCGGATGACGCCGGGACGACTCAGCCCGGTGGCGTCTCCACGATCCGGTCGAAGGCGATCCGCGCCAGCTCGCTGACGCGCTGCGGCGAGAACGCCTTCGCATCGACGGCCGCAAGCGTCGAGAGACCCTCCGTCAAGGCGATCAGCAGGGCCGTCTCGTCGACCCCGGAGATACCCGAGTTCCTGCCCCGCGCCTCGCGGTCCCGCTCGACGATGCCCGCGATGTTGCGGAAGTGCGCCTCCAGGAT
This sequence comes from Candidatus Azotimanducaceae bacterium, assembly GCA_965206615.1. Classification (GTDB taxonomy): domain Bacteria; phylum Pseudomonadota; class Gammaproteobacteria; order Pseudomonadales; family Azotimanducaceae; genus VXNE01. Next base: position 1,926,075 of record CBDBKI010000005.1, on the reverse strand, counting down.
CTTGCGGTTCCTCGCCCGTAGCCGCGCCCTGCCGAATCCCGAGGTGATGAAGCTGAGCCAGACACGGTGGTTGTCCAGGTGGGCCTTGCGGATGGGGAGCAGTGCCCGGACCGAACGCCAGAGCCTCGTCTCCCGGCCCCCGAGCTCCGCGCCGCTCAACCGGGCGCTCACCAGTTCGTACATGTACTGGTTGGTGAACTCGACGAGATCGTCCTTGTTGCGGAAGTAGTGCGTCAGGGTTCCGGTCGTCGTGCCGAGTTCCTTCGCGATCTCGCGCATGCTGGTCGACTCGAAGCCGTACTTCGCGAGGAGTCGCCAGGTCACCCGGGCTACCTGTTCCCGACCCACTGGCTTGCGCGCCGCGATCACGGCGGTCGATCTGGTCATCCCCTCCCCCGGCTCGTCGATCCGGAGAGACGGCATTTAAGCAGCCGCTGGCGTCCGCCGTCGAGACACAGGCGTGACAACGAGAACCTCGCTGCTCCGAGCCCCGTTACCGGCAGGCGGGGACAAGCCCCGGACGGGCGGGGACAAGCCCCGCCCCTTTTGTGGAAGACGCGCCAAGGGAACGAAGTGACCGCCGGTGCAGCTTCCATGAAAGGACGGCGTGGCTGGGCCGGAGGCGCGCCGGTGCGTAGCGAGCTTGCGAGCGAGTACCGGACCGGCTATGGGGCGCTACAACGACGCTGCGAAGCTCCGAATGTCACGAACCGTCGCGTGGCAGACGTGGGGCAAGGCCCCCCAGTACTCCGTATCGCCGCCGTGATGCGTGCCGTTGACGGTGCGGCTGATCGTCGGGACCCCCGCCGCCATGAGCTTGCGCGCGTAGACGAGCCCTTCGTCGCGCAACTGGTCGAGTTCGTTCACCGACACGGTGTGCGGCGGCAGGCCGGCCAGATCGTCCGGCGTTGCGTGGTAGGGCCAGGCCAGTGGGTTCCGCGCGTTGGCTCCGCCTGGATCGTATGCCCTGACCCATTGCTGCATCAGGCTCGTGGCGCCCATCAGGTCGTTCTCCACCAGCGAAACCAGCTCCGCGGGCGGCGGATCGTAGGTTCCCGCGATGTAGGGGCAGCACGAATAGACGCCGGCGACCTGATCGATCCAGCCTTCCCGATTGGCCTTGAGCGCCGTGGCCAGGCACAGGTTGCCCCCGCCCGACTCCCCCGAGATCACGACATTGGCGATGCCTAGCGCGTCGCGGTTCCGGTAGGCCCACTGCGCGCCGCTCGCGCAATCGTTCAGGCCGCCCGGGAAGGGATGGTTGCCGAGTTTGCCGCCGCCGTTGCGAAACTCGACACCGATGACGCACAGACCGCTGGCCGCCAGCTCGTCCCGCCATCGCACGTACTGGGGATCGCGTGCGGTCATCAACACCATGCCGCCGCCGTGGGTGTGCACGATGCCGGGCAGCGGTCCCGTCCTCTGCTCGGGTTCATGGATGTATAGACGAATCTCGTTGCCGTCGACGCCCTTGGTGGCCTCGCTGCGGCGGGCCACGCCAGGGACGGGCGGCAGACTGGCGAATATCCCGGCATAGAGCGCATCGCTCATGGACTCGGCTTCGACAATGCCGTCGAGGATCTCCTCGAGCGAGGGATCGCGATCGGCGGCGGCCGTCTCGCCCCAGCCGGAGAGCCCGTACACGTCGAGAACTTCGCGCAGGCGAGGGTCGAGCCGCGGGTCGGTGGCGAGGGTGAGGGTCGGATCGCCGAGTCTGCCGGGAAGCTTGGGTGAGGATGGGGCCATCTCGGTACCTCTTCAGAAATGCCGTCAGGAACTTGGACCGTCGTACAGATTCGCACTACCTACTACATCACAGCGGGTTCCGGCGATTCAAGCCCGAGGGCTCTCATCATGAGGTCATTCCAGTCGGCGGTGAACAGGCGCTCAGGTTTGATTTCGAGCCACAGGTCATCGCCCGCCAGCATCCCCGCGATCCGCCGCTCCAGCTTGTACGTCCCCTGCTTTCGCGAGAACAGCGGTATGATTTCTTCGCGCACCGCCTGGTCATCGTGGATCGTGCACGTCCCACGAATGCTGATGCAGCGGTCCCGACCGAGCCCCGTCCCCAAGACCGACACGACGATGCACATGTTGGGGTTGCGTCGTATCGCAGCCGTCCGTGGCAGCTGGCGCGGGGAGCCTATCCAGATGCTGCCCCCGTGCCAGAGAAAGGTGACGATCGTCGCGGCGCTGTTGCCGTCCCGCGTATTCCAGATCATCGTACATTCCCGTTGGGTCTCGAGGATCTGCTCTGTCAGCTCGGGTGTCAGGTGTTTGGCGCCGAGGCTTGGGGAGTTGCCTTCGTCTTGCATGTGCTTTCTTCTCCGAGTGGTGATTTACCGATTCGTTATCTCGTCGATCGCGGTGAGCAGCCGCCGTGCCAACCACCGGTGCGTGGCGATGGCGGGCCCTTCCTGGAGGGGGCTCATCAGGCCGGCCGCGGCGCGACTCGACCGGACCGCCCGCGAGATGCCCCGATCGAACACCACCGAGTCCTGGACATTGATCCTGTTCGGTCCCTCCGGATCCGCGTACTCCTGCGGCGTGTACTTCCCGGCGGCGAACTCGGGGGGCGCCACGCTGAACATGGCGACCCGGGTCCTGTCCGCCGAGATGGGCCAGTTCGCCTGGATGTTGAGCATGGCGGGTGTCGGCATCAGGAAGTTGGCCGGGAACGCAATGGTCATTTCGAACGCGGGCCGCTCCCGCCCGGCCATCCCGATTTCGTCCTTGTCGGGCTCGAAGCCGCACTTCCTCCTGAAGTACTCGAGATCGAGCCCGAGCACCTGCCTCGCCCAGTAGTCGCCGCACGTCGTGGGCTGCGTCATGGAGATCGGGTCGTACACCCGCATCGCCTCCGGGTGCACCCCCGGGCCGTGGTACACGTCGCCGTTCTCCATCGCCTGTTTCCAGTTCGTGTTCCACACGTCGACAAAGACATTGTTGCAGACGAGATCGTCCCGGTCGCAGAACCGGAAGTAAGGGGCGAGGCCTTCGAGCCGCGGCGCAAGCGGCGCCGCGTCGTCGTCGAAGTTCACGAAGACGATGCCGTTCCAGACCTCCAACCGGAACTCGGGGAGCGCGATCCGCGTCTTGTCGAAGCCCCTGTTGTCCGTCATGAAGGGCGCCCCGGTGAGCTTGCCGTCGAGCCCGTAGGTCCACAGGTGGTACGGGCACTGGAAGCGCTTCACGTTGCCCCGCTCGCCGTCCTCCGTGACCGGCACGGCGCGGTGCCGGCAGATCGACGAGAGGGCCCGGACCTTGCCGTCCTCACCGCGCACGAACACGATCGGCTCGCCCAGGATCTCCCACGCGAAGTAGTCGCCCGGATGCTTCAGCCACGCGGTGTGCCCGACCGCGATCCACTCCTTCCTCCAGACGTGCGTGAGCTCCAGCTCGTACACCTCGGGTGAGTAGTAGTGAAAGGGGTCCGGCGTCCGCGGTCGATCGCTCGGAGTCGCGAGATAGGCTTCGAGCGACTCGCGGATCTTCTGAAGCTCTGGTCTCATCGTGCTCTCCCTCCGTTGAGGACCGAATAGCTGAGTATCCCCCTGGGGCTCAAGGGTCAGGGATCGGGGAGCTCCGCCGCGCGCCAGGTCTCGTACTCCATGACCACGAGTTCCCGATACGGGTCGCCCACCATTTCCCAGGTACCGCTGAAGCCCCTGGGCAAGACTACGTGGCCTCCCGCTTCCGTTTCCATGGGCCCTTCGCCCGTGGGCGTCACGATCAGCTTGCCCTCGAGCACGTGTATGAACTCGTCGTAACCGAAATCCTCGAGCTCGACCTTGCCCGGCGAGGACTCGTACACGATCACGATCACGTCGCCCTGGAACACCACGCTCACCCTGGGCTTGCGCTCCGTCGGTACGACGATGCGCCTCGGGTTTCCGACCGGGTTCGCTACCGCGAAGGGAACCTCCCGCAAGTCTGTGCCGGCCAGTTTGACCGGGTCGACGCGCAGGGGTGCGCCTGCCAGCTTCTTCCGTTGCATGTCCGCCTCCGACTTATCACCTCGCCTTCAAGCCTAGTCCCGCCGCCGGCCCACTTGATGCCCACCGCTTCAGGACCGGGACGATCACGATGAGGCTTGCCAGCAACCCCAGGGAGCCGGCGTAGATCATCGGACTGTAACTCCCCGACACGAGCACGAGACTTGCGGCCGCGGGTCCCACGGCCCCGCCCGCGTACCAAAGGAGGTTGGCCGCATTGACGAGCCTGCCCGAGGCATCCACCTTGGCGAACACACCGAAGAAGAACGCCAGGACGACACTGCCGGCGACGTACGAGACCACGGTCGCCGCCACGTAGGCGGCCGGGTTGTAGAACAGCGCCGCGGCATAGCCGATCGCCATGATCGCAAGGCTGCCGATCAGGGCGGTCGCGTCGCCCACCTTGCCGTCCATCCAGGCGGCCAGTACGCCCCCGAGCATACCGCTGACGGCCCCCACGGAAAGGACAATGCCAATGCCCTGGGCGCTCAGCCCGGAGCCGACGCCGATCCGCTCCCAGTACGCCCAGTACGCGCCGGCAACCGTGGATTGCATGAGCAGGCCTACCGTCAGAAGAAGCACCGGCACCGTCAACAGGCCCAGGAGGCCGAGTTGCTCGGAGGGGACATCTCCCTGCCCGCCGGATCGGGGAAACCACGCCAGGGCCAGGGCCAGGGCCACCAGCGAGACCGCCGCCATGCCCAGGAACGGCCCGGTCATCCCGGAGCTCTCAAGAAGGGGAGGTACTCCCAGGAACCAGAGGAGACCGGACAGAGACATGCTGGCCAGGACGATGCCGTAGACCCGCGTCGGCCGTTCCACCCTGGAAACGGCTGCATACACGGCGCCCAGGAGTACGCCCGCCGCCAATCCGGTGACAACACGCGTCAGGACGATCAGCGTCGCGCTCTCGAGCCACGCGGCGCAGAAGTCGGAGAGAACGGCCACCAGGGCGGCGCCGAGCACCATCGTCCGCAGGTTCCAGCGATGTACCGTCATGGCGGCAACCCAGAGCATCGCCATCGTTGCGAACAGTTGCAGCGACGAGATCCTGCCCGCCAGTTCCGGGGACCACCCGTAATCGTCGATAAAACCGCCCACGAGAAACGGCATGGCGTTCCAGTACGCGACGCCCGCGACGGTCAGGGAAACCAGGGTGACGACCGACCGAAACTCGCCGACGCCGCTTTCTTCTGTCGCCATTTCAGCTCCGTTGCGCCGACGTGGAGTCACCCAGTATGCCCTGAGGCGACCGTAGGGGACGGGCTTGTCCCGTCCCGCCTCGAATTCCTGCAAGCTGTCGCGACGGGCGACCACAAGGGTCGCCCCTACAACTCCCGCCTCGAATTCCTGCAGGGCGTCGCGACGGGCGACCGCAAGGGTCGCCCCTACAGGGACTCGTACAGGGCGGCAGCAAGCGGGTCGGAACGAAACCCACCGGTCCACTCGTTCAGCATCCTGTTCATCACGTAGCCGTAACTCACCCGGGCGTCCGGGTCCATGACACAGAAGGAGCCCCCGTAGCCGCCCCAGAAGAAGGCGCGCGGACTGGGACCGAGGTTCGGCATCCAGATGCTGTCGCATCGCAGCGCGAAGCCGAGACCGTAGCGCACGCGCATCTCCGGCACCGTGAGATCGAAGTCCTCGATCTGCTCTTCGATCGCCTGGTCGACGGTTTCCCGGGCCATCAGCCGCACGCCGTCCACCGCGCCGCCGCAGGCCATCGCGGACGCGATGCGGGCAACGGAGCGGGCATTGCCGTGGCCGTTCACGGCCGGGATCTCCGCGGCGCGCCAGGCCCTGGTGCGGGACGCCGCTACCAGCGCGTCGCCGACGGCAGGGTTGCCGAGCTTCGCGCCAATCGACCCCGGTTCCGGTTCCTCCGCCCAACCCTCTTCCGGCGGTGGAATCAGTTCGCCCACCCGGGCATCGAGGCTTGCGTCCAGACCGATGTGGAAATCCGCGCCCAGGGGCTGCGCCACCTCCTCCCTGAAGAAGGTACCGAGGCTCCTCCCGGTTACCCGCCGAACGAGTTCACCGAGCAGGTAGCCATGGGTCATGGCCTGGTATCCGCATTGGGTGCCCGGCTCCCACCAGGGCGCCTGGGCGGCGAGCAGACTGGTGCATTCGTCCCAGTCGTAGAGCGTTTCCAACGTGATCGGCGTTTCAAATCCCGCCAGCCCGGACATGTGGCTGAACAGATAGCGCACGGGCAGCTTCTCTTTGCCGGCCTGGGCAAACTCCGGCCAGTACTTCGCCACGGGGGCGTCCAGATCGATCGAGCCGCGGTCGACGAGGATCAGGGCCGCGATGGCCGGCATCACCTTTGTGGTCGAGTAGACATTGACGATGGTGTCTCTCTCCCAGGGCCGGGTCCGCGCCGCATCGGCATGTCCCGCCCAGATGTCCACGACGAACTCCCCGTCGACGGTTGCCGCAAAGGACGCACCGACTTCCCTGCCCTCCCGGAAGTTGTTGGCGAACGCATCCCGCACGGCGGCGAAACGCGCGTCGCAGTGCCCTTGCACCTCGACCGATGTGGCCATGCTCTTTCTGCCTGTGCGTGGCCGGGCCGACCTAGAACACGTAGCCCATCGTCACGCCAACGCTCCGCGGATGCGTTACGTACATGCCGTCCGTGCCGAACGCCTCGGGTCCGGGGAAGACCGCGCGCACGAAGTTGACATCGTCCGAGATGTTCTCGACGAAGACGCTCACGCTGAACCCGCTGGCCTCGTTCTCGTAGCGCAGCCGCGCCGACCAGCTCCAGAAGTCCCCTCCAAAGTTACCCGATCGCCCCGTGCTGTCGACGGGACGCGGGCCGTGATAGAACCACTCCAGTTGCGGCGCCAGAACACCCGAAGCCCCCAACGCAAGCTCGTACCGGATCGACCCGCTGAAATCGCTCTCGTCCGAGTGCGCCAGCCGATTGCCCGTGTTGTCCTCCAGCGCCCCCGGAATATACTTCTCGATCTCGTTATCGGAATACCCGTAACTCAACCTGACCTCCAGGTTGTCGACCGGACGGGCCACCGCTTCTATCTCGAAACCCCGGAACATCATTTCCGGAATGTTCGATCCCTGGAAGGTGTACTGCAACTCGCCCAGGACCTGCCCGCCTTCCTCCGGCAGAAAGTCGAAGAACTGGAAGTCCGTGTAGTCGAAGTAATAGACGGACGCGTTCAGCCGCAGGCGTCCGTCGAACAACGAACTCTTGATGCCCGTTTCCCAGGCGAGGACCAATTCCGGATCCAGTTCCTTGTACGGCCCGAACATCGCGAACACGGCGCCTCTGTAGCCTTGACTTACACTCCCGTACCACAGGACACCGTCCTGGAGTGCGTATTCCACCGCCAGGCGCCATGTCACTTCACTGGAAGAGAGGTCGCCGTCCGTCAGCTCCGCGAACCCGAAGTCATCGTGCAGCGACAGATCACCCCCCGACAACTCCGACGTCTTCGGGAAATACGTGAATGCCGCATGGTTTCTCTGGGCCTCGACGTCATCGCTGGTGTATCGTATCGCGTGGGTAGTGGTCAGCCTCTCGGTCCAGGCATACGTGGTATGCGCGAAGGCGGCCCAGCTCGAGAGCTCCTGCTCCGCCAGGTATCGCTCGCCCCAGCCGGTTCCCGCCGGGAACGTAACCGGATCGAACAGCCGATAGAAATCCGTATACTCGAACGCCGCCCGCCAGTCCGCCGACTGATCGAGGAAATAGCCGCCGACGATCCATTGAAACGGTGACGCGTCGGTGGACGTCAACCGAAGCTCCTGGGTGACCGTGCGGTGGTCTCCATACTCGTACCCGTGCCAGATCGCTGCCGCCGTCGAGTCCCAGTCACTGATATCCACGAGTTCGAGATCGGTGTAGCCGGTTACGGACGTGAGCGCCACGCTGCCCAGATCCCAGTCTATCGACAGCGTGTATATGGAGGTATCGATCTCCGCCTTCATCTCGTCGTTCGTGAAACTCAGGTTGATCTTGCGCTGACCGCTTTCCGGCCCCGGGTTGTACAAGAGCGCGGAATCTATTCCGGCGCCAGCCGCAAAGCCTCCGTAGTAGTGCGGATTCGGCGTTCTGTTGACAAGATAGGCCGGGCCGGAGTCGTCTCTCCCGAGTTGCGCCTTGAAGCGGACCGAGACAGCGTCGCTGGGAGCCATGTCCACGACCGCCCGAACGGTGCGCGTATCTACCCAGGGGCCGTCCTCACCGGTGTGGATGTTCTCCAGGAACCCGTCGTCCTCCTCGATCACGCCCGCGATACGCACGCCCAAGCTGTCGGACACCGGTCCCCCGATCGCCGCCTCTACCCGGCGTCTGTCGAATCTTCCCAAGGTGGCACGTGCATAGCCATCGACCTCGTCCCCCGGCCCGGCACTGATGAACTGCAGCGCGCCCGCGGTCGAGTTGCGGCCGAACAGCGTGCCCTGGGGTCCGCGAAGCACCTCCACCCGCTCCAGGTCGAACATGGCGAAGGAATTGAACCAGTAGCTGTCCAGGAGAACTTCGTCGGCGTAAACCGCCGCGGTCTGCCCATCCATGAAGGAGTAGTTGGCGCTGGTGATGCCGCGAATCGTGATCACCTGGGCGCCCTGCTCGCCGTAACCCGACACGATGTTAAGGTTCGGCGCGACATCGCCGAGCTGCTTCGACCCCTCGAGGCCGTAGTCCCACAGGTCATCGGCGCCGAGCACGGTGATCGAGATCGGCACGTCCTGGGCACTCTGCGAGCGCCTCTCGGCGGTCACCAGGATCTCTTCGATGAGCACTTCGGCGTCCGCCCCGGCCGATGCATCGTCCTCCGCCGCAGCCGGACCACTGATCAGGAAGACCGCCGCCACAGCCGCACCGAGCCTGGCGAGGACCGAGCCCCACGCGTCACCGGCTCTCGTTCTCCTGTCCTGCATGAACTCCCTCCTGTCAGCCGACAGTGCTTTGCGGTGGCCTACTATACGGTCATCAGTGGCTAAAGGACACGCGGTCAGCCCAGTGACCCTGGATCGCCACCTCGCGGTGGCGGTACGGTCCCTCGCGCGCGAGCTTCACCGGCCGTACCGGCCTCATCTGACGCGCACGCGGCGGAACTTCCACTCGCCGTTCTGCTTGACGTAATCCTCGTGGTACCGCGCGGCCGTGCCCGGCCAGTTGCTCTGCGTCGTTCCGTCGCTCTGGGTCACGGCCGCGATGAGGTACCAGACGCCGTGTGCGCGATCCCCGTCGACCTCGATCAGAGGGTTGGCAACGATGTGCTGTGCCCCGGCGATCACTTTCGGGAACCCGGCAAAGAGCGCTCGAATCGCTTCTCGACCTTCGGCGTTGCCGACTCCTTCCCCGTTCCAGGTACCGTCTTCCGTAAACAAGGACGCCATGGCGTCCGCATCGTAGTCGTCGTGGTCACAGATCTCGCAGTACCGGGCCTTGAGCCGCTTGATGGCTTCGATGTCTTCGAGGCGGGTGATTCGTTTCTGAAGCTCTTCCAATTCCATCCGACGGTTCCTCTCGTGTGCCAGTGTTTGCGCTTCGGGCTAGACCCTATGCATACGGGTCGAAGAGGGGGGTGACACCATCTTCCCGTCGCTCAATATCGCGGTACTCGCCTCGCGAGAGCCCGAGCACGCGTCTGAGCTCCGGATGACGATCGAGCAGCTCGGGCGATAGCCGCGGCGAGTTTGGAATGTAACTGCTGGCGTTGCGGCCCTGGATGTAGGGCCGGGTGTAGTTCTGATTCAGCGAGATTCGCAGCCCCGGGCGCGTGCGCGCCAAAGCGGAGTGAAACGTTCCCCCCTGCCAGATCACCACCGAGCCGGCCTTCGCCTCGAGGCGCACGAGCGGATAGGGCGTGTTGGCGACGTCCGTGTCGTGGGGCAGGACCCTGTGGCCGAAGTGCTGGCTGGCGGGGACGAACAGGGTTGGGCCGTCGGCTTCGTCGGTCTGGTCGGTGCAGCTCCACGTGCAATTCAACCGGTGGCAGATCTGACCGGCGCCCATCGGGATGCCTTCCACGTCCTGGTCGACGTGCAGCGGCAGATTGTGGAAGAGTGCGGAATCGTCGTCAGGGGCTTCGGCGGTCGGGCCCTTCAGGATGATCAGCATGTTCCTGAGCACCGCGCCCTGGCCCAGCATCAGCCGGACCAGCGCCTGCTTCGCCGGGTTGGTCGCTGCCTCGATGAACACTTCGTCCTCGTCGAAAAACGGATCGTGGAAGGCCGCGGTGATCCTCGAGGTTCGAAAATCGATCGAGACGTCGTTCCTTGTCTCGTAGGCGGCCACCATCGCGTCGCGCAGTCGTTCGTTCCACGCATCGGTGACCCCGAGGGTCCCGGGTGAGACGACGGTGAAGCCGTAGGTCATCAACTCCACGGCGTTTTGGGCGAGTCCGTAGCGCTCGATGTCGGACACGATCGAATCGAGGCTCGGCATCGCTTTCCGCTCTGCTATGTTCATCATCGTCCCTCTCTGATCTGGAGATGAAAGCCGGCCGATATTCGGGCGCCCGCCGCGCGGTCGAGATGCAGCTCGACGGGCGGACGGGTGTCTCTAGAAGAAGTGGGAAGGCTCGAGATACGCCGGCCGGGGACCCTCGGGCCCAAAGCCGGACATGTCGTCCGCGCCGACGAAGAGCGCAAACTGCCTGTTGCGGCGATCGAGTACCTCCTTCGGTACGGCACGCTGGTATGCCTCGACCGTCTTGAGAGAGCGATTGAAGAAGGTCGTGTTCATGGTGAGCCGCAGCCCGTTCGTCAGCTTGGGGTAGGCGCCGCCATGCCACGTCGCACCCTTCCAGAAGATGAGCGAGCCCGCGGGCGCCTCCACCGGGACCATGTCCTTCAGGCCCTCACCCGGATAAGGCAGCCGACCGAGCCTGTGGCTGCCCGGCACCATCGCGATCGATCCGTTCTCCTTCGAGTAATCCGTCAGGATATACGCGCTGTTGGTCATGAGATTACCGCCGTCCAGCAGCTTCCCGTCAGGCCAGCGTGGCGAATCGGTGTGAAGTGCGTCGTTCAGGAGGTCGGGATCGGCCAGCAGGCCCTGCGCCGCGGCTTCCTCGTAGCCGAGCTGTGCAGCGTCTTTCCACTTGACCAGCGCGTCGAAGCTCGAGAGACGCCCCTGCCCCTTCAGGGTGTAGTCGACCAACGCCCCCAGGACCGGATTCTCGATCCACTCTTCGAACACCGGATCTTCGAGCAGAAGATATAACATCCCGAAGAAACCCGGGCTGGACAGGTAGGCTGCCTTCCCGGCGCAGCCATTCTGATCGATGCTGTGCTTTACGCCGGTTCTCTTTTCCGCCACTCGAAGCAGGGCATCCCGAACGCGCGCGGTGAACTCGGGTGGCGCCACGAGTTCCGGAGGGATGACCGTGTATCCACGGACCTCGATCTCGAGAAGGTAAGGCTCCAGGCCCAGCTCCCGGATCCGCGCCAGATGAGCGTCCCCGGCATCCAGGGCCCCGGGCGTGGTGAGGTACATCCCGGGGCGATTGTCGACCACCTTGAGGTCTGCTGGCTCGGGCGGTGCGGGCGGACGTACTATCGGTTTCGCCGTCGCCTTTTCTGACTGGCTCATTTCTACCTCACTTGGCGACCAACGGGCGTCGACCCACCTTACGCCCCGTCATCGGTGAGCGTCAAGGATCAGAGTTGTCCAACGCTAAGTGAGCCTGAAGGGGCACCGGGTTTCCAACGCTAAGTGAGCCTGAAGCGTTCGGTTCGGACGATCATTGGGAGGATGATCGTGACGCTGCAGACCGAACGGCTCCACACGGTGGAGCAGCTGAGGGGCTTTCTCGACGGCAATGGGGAAGTGGACTTCAGGCCGCTGGACCGGGACGAGGCGTACGGGTTCGTGCGCCGGACGCTGGTGCGCCTGGACTACGACGCGCTGGGCCGCGCGGGCAAGGGCACGGTGCGCGAGTTCCTCGGCAAGGCGACGGGGCTGTCGCGCGCCCAGGTGACCCGCCTGATCGGCCAGTACCGGGCGACCGGACGGATCGAGGACCGCCGCGCGGCGAACAGCGGCCGGTCGTTCCAGCGGGTGTACACGCCGGCGGACATCCGCTTGCTGGCGGAGGCCGACGAGATCGGCGGCCAGCTCTGCGGTCCGGCGGCGTGCGAGGTGCTGCGCCGCGAGTTCGAGGTGTTCGGTGATGCCCGCTTCGAGCGCCTGTCGCGGCTGTCCCCGTCCCACCTGTACAACCTGCGGCGGTCGAAGACCTACCGCGCGCGGCGCACCACCGTCGAGCACACGCGGCCGACGACCGTACGCATCGGCGAGCGCCGGCGGCCGGATCCCGGCGGCAAGCCCGGCTACGTGCGCGTGGACACGGTGCACCAGGGCGACCGCAACGGCGTCAAGGGCGTCTACGACATCAACCTGGTCGACGAGGTGACGCAGTTCGAGCATGTCGGCGCCGTGGCGGGGATCGCGGAGACGTTCCTCGTCCCGGTGCTGGAGGAGATGCTCGTCACCTTGCCGTTCGTCGTCCTCGGCTTCCACGCCGACAACGGCTCCGAGTACGTCAACCGCCAGGTCGCCGCGATGCTCAACAAGCTGCACGTGCCGGACTTCACGAAGTCGCGGGCGCGGCGCTCCAACGACAACGCCCTGGTCGAGGGCAAGAACGCCAGCGTGGTGCGCAAGTGGCTCGGCCACGACCACATCCCGCAGCGCTTCGCGCCCGAGGTCAACGCCTTCACCCAGGACGTGCTGACGCCGTACCTGAACTACCACCATCCCTGCCTGTTCGCCACCGAGGTCCGCGACGCCAAGGGCAAGGTGCGCCGCCGCTACCGGCGCCAGGACGTCGCGACGCCCTACGAGAAGCTCAAGTCGCTGCCAGACGCGGCGCGCTTCCTGAAGCCCGGCACGACCTTCGCCGACCTCGACGTGGTCGCCCACGCGATGTCTGATCTCGACGCGAACCGCCGCGCGAACCGCGCCCGGGACGAGCTGTTCCGGACCATCGGCCGCGCCGTTGCCACTGCGGCGTGAGCCGGGCCTGGCGCCGTACCTGAACCGCACGCCGGGGGCCAGCCCCCGGACCCCCGCCCTCGCCGGGAGGCAGGGATCGGCGGTCTCGGGATGTCGGTCTGGGCAAGGAGCGCGGAAACGACTGGCAGCATCGCCCGGTCAGGCTGCGGCGACCGCCGATCCCTGCCCATCAGGGTAATCTCGCCAAGGCGCGTCAAGGGTCCGCTACGCCGACCGCGACGCTTCGATGCCGTGCCTTGACCCGACGCCTGCCGCCGCCCAACACGACCTGCCAGCCCGACCGCCGTGCACGCGTCGCGATCGCCCTTGACCCGCCGCCAACGCCCTCAGCTCCCCAGATGCCCCTGACAACGCGAGTTGCCCCCGCTCTTCCCGGCACCTACGATGCCTGCAACATCACGTCCGAACCAGCACCGCGCTCATATGCGAGGACGGCCTGTTCAGGCTCATGTTCTCATTGGAAAACGCTGGATCGCGCCCCAGCGGGTCGCGGCTGATGCAATGGTTGTGGGAATAGGCGGTGTCAACGTTAGCTACCGCCCCATATCGTAGACGAATTCCAGGCCAATGGTGCGGCAGATGAGGTCGGCGGCGGCGACCGACGTCGACCCGTCGGGGTCGACTCGCACGAGGCTCGTTCCTAGCGCGCCTTCGAGTACGGGAGCGGTTCGAGCAGATGGAGCGAGGCTTCCTGCGTGACGGCGGCGAGCGCGGCGAGGGCCTCTGCGGGGGCCGCCTCCGGAAACCACTCTCCCACGAAGCCGTCGGTGATCCAGATCTCGCTCATCTCGCGCCGGTCGCCGGTGGTCGTCTGGTAGGCGGTGAAGAGCTTCCAGCTTCCCGCCGCCTCGAGGCCGTCGGCGAGGTTGGAGAGTGCCTGGCCAGCGGCCTCCATGCACCAAGGCCTCGGCCGCTGAGAGCTTCGACCCCAGCGCCTCCATCTCCGCCATCGATTCGCTCGCGGTCAGGAGCAGGTCCCGACCGAGCGGCCCGGTCGTCTGGCGCCACGCGCCGAGTACGTTCACCCCCACGTCCTCGAACGCCCGAATCGCGCTGTCGCCGTACACCTCGACGAACTTGGCGAAGGTGGCGGGCCGTCGCATTGCCCAGCATGTGCTCGGCTTCCATGATGATCGGCATCGTCTCGCTTCCTCCTCGCAGCCAGCGGGGCGTTCCCACCCCGCCCCTCCTGTACCCTGGGCGCGAACCTCTCCCGAGTAGCCTCGGTCGAATCAATCGGAGGCACGGGCGATGGTGAGCCCCTGGAAGTCGCCCCGGTTGCGCAATTCTTCGAGCATCTCCCGGAAGCGGACCGGACCGTCCGGATACAACTCATCGAAGAAGCCGTTGCCGTCGAGTTTCCCCTCGGAGTTCCAGAACCCCGGCGTACAGCGCTTCTGGTACTCCTGAAGCGGGCCCGGCTGGTTCACGAGATCGAGCCATGCCCGCTCGGCCTCGGCCGTCGCTTCGATCGCCTCCGCGTTGCGAGCGAGCTCCTCGGCAACGAGATACGCGATGTGCAGGACCTGCGTGTCGTACGTGTAGGTGAGGCTCAACGAAGCCCCGGTCTGCCTGAGGCCCACGTGGAACCAGTTCGGGAAGCCGTGGCTGAGGAGGCCGTGAAGCGTCCGCCTGCCCGTCCCCCAGGCTTCGCTCGTAGACACGCCGTCTCGCCCGTACGCCTCGAACTGGCCTTGCCTGGCAAGCTTCGTTCCGACCTCGAATCCGCTTCCGAAGATCAAGCAGTCGACTTCGCAGGCTACACCGTCGACGATCACGGCGTTCTCGGTGACTCGCTCGACACCCTTGCCGTTCGTATCGACCAACTTCACGTTCGGCCGGTTGAACGTCGGCAGATACCCGTCGTTGAACGTCGGCCGCTTGCACCCTTGACCGTACCACGGCTTGAGCGCCTCGGCCGTCTCCCGGTCGTCCACCAATCGTTCGACCCGCTTGCGGATGTACTCCATGTGCTGGTGATCGGCGATCTCCGCCAACGCCTCGGTCTCCTCCGGGGTGAGGCTGGAGGGATCCTCGATCCGCCGCATGAGATCCTCGTGGTAGCTCAAGGCGCGGGTCCAGCCGTCGGCGACCATGTCGATTTCGACCGGAATCCCGCTCAGGAGCTTGTTGAAGTTGTCGGTCCGCTCCTGCTGCCAACCGGGTTCGAGGGACTTCACCCACTCTGGATCCGTCGGCGCGTTGCCCCGTTCGTCGACGCTCGACGGAGTGCGTTGGAAGACGTAGAGCTGCTCGGCCGAAGCACCGACATGCACCACGCACTGCACCGCCGTCGCCCCGGTG
Source organism: Candidatus Azotimanducaceae bacterium (assembly GCA_965206615.1). Lineage (GTDB taxonomy): Bacteria > Pseudomonadota > Gammaproteobacteria > Pseudomonadales > Azotimanducaceae > VXNE01. Next base: position 1,910,781 of record CBDBKI010000005.1, on the reverse strand, counting down.
CCGATGATGCCGACACGCTTGTCGGCCAGCTTGTGGAGGTTTCCGCTCGAGTCGCCCCCCGTGTACTCGTAGTCCCATCGGCACGTGTGGAAGGAGTGGCCGCGGAACGTCTCGATGCCTGGGATTCCCGGGAGCTTCGGACGATTGAGCGGGCCGAGGGCCGTCACCACGTAGCGGGCCCGGAACACGTCGCCCCGGTCCGTCCGAATCTTCCAGCGCCCGGTTTCCGCGTTCCAGCGCATCTCGGTGACCTTCGTCTGGAAGCAGGCTCGCTCGTAGAGGCCGAAATGCCTTCCGATTCGCTTCGCATGCTCGAGGATCTCCGGCGCGAACGAGTACCGCTCCTTCGGCATGTAGCCCGTCTCTTCGAGCAGCGGCAGGTAGACGTACGATTCGATGTCGCACTGGGCGCCGGGGTATCGGTTCCAGTACCAGGTCCCGCCGAAATCTCCCGCCCGTTCGATGATCCGCACATCGGTGACGCCGGCCTGCCCAAGCCGAATCGCCGCCAGCTGACCACCGAAGCCGCCCCCGATCACTACCACGTCGAGCTCTTCGTCCATCGCCGGACGAGTGAATCCCGGCTCTACGTACGGATCGACGTCGTCGTAGTGCGCGAGCTCGCCCTTCGCCTCGAGGTACTGCGCGTTGCCGTCCGGCCGCATCCGCTTCGCCCGCTCCTCGTCGTACTTCCGACGGATGGCCGCAGGGTCGAAGCCCAGCTCGTCGGGAGTCGGAATTGGGCTCTTCTGCGCACCTTCTAGGTGTTCCTTCATCTGGCGCTCTCTCCTCTTCGAGGCACCCGAGATTCCACGACTTCTCTCGTTGCTCCATCTGCGTTCCGAAATCCTTGCCCGGCCTCATGGGTATATGCCCAGGCCCCACAGATCTTGGGGTGACTTTTCTGAGCGAGGCTTCCAGCCCGGAACATCCTCAGCGAAGCCCGGGACCGCCGGTCGACGAGCAGGTCTCCGCTCATTCGAACGGGTCGATGCCACTCACGGACGCCGCCACGGGCCCGACCGGACCTCGGAGACTCCACGGGACCGGGTCCGTGACGCCCATCATCGCAGCAAATCGCACCGGATTGCGCTCGAGCATCTCCATCGTGGTCGTGAACTTGTAGGGCTCCTGCGCCTCGAGGTGCGCGCGACCGTAGTAGAGGATGAGCGTGCGACGCACGCCGTCGATCGTGCGGGGCAGGGCACCGTGCCAGAGGCCGCCGTGCCACACGACGACCGATCCGGCCGGCGCCTCGATCGGCACGACCGACGGGTCGTCGTACTCGAGTGGGGTGTGGAGCGGGGGATTGCCCATGCGGTGGCTGCGTGGGACGACACAGAGGCAGCCGCCCTCCCGCGTGTAGTCACTGAGCAGCCAGTTGACGTTCGCCACCTGTGCCGTCTCGGGCCACGGCAGCGGAAACTTTCCCTGCGCATCGGCATGGATCGGCGGCGAACGTACTTCCTTCGGCTTGAGCAGCGCCGTGGACTGGTTGAGCTTCAAGTGGTGGCCGAGGAGGTAGGTGAGGAGCGCAAGGGGCTTTCGCTGCAAGAGCACCTCCTCGAACACGGGGTCCTCGGGCACGAGGTGGAAGAGGAAGCCGCCGTACGCGCCCGCGAGGTCGGCATCCTGCGGACTGCGCCGCGTGGCGACTCGGTCGATTGCCTCGTTCACGCGCTGGACGAGGTCGCCACAACCGACCTCCTCCGGCGTGAGCACCGTGTAGCCGTTGGTCTCGAGCGCCACCACGTGGCGCTCGAGACCGAGTGCGGCGATTTCCTCGCGGACGGCGTCGGCCGCCTGATTGCGGTTGGGCAACCGCTCGCTTTTCATGCGCTCGCCCACGTAGGCCCGCTTGGCTTCCAAATCTCGCAGGACTTCCTTCAGGCTCTCGTTCATCGTCTTTCCTCCGTCACGTGTCGCACCCTGGTGCGTCGCTCGCAGCGCGGCTCTGGCAAGAGGCGCTGGCCGGCCTCATTTGGCGTGCACACGGCGAAATTTCCACTCGCCGTTCTGCTTGACGTAATCCTCGTGGTACCGCCCGGTGCCCCACTCGCTCTTCGTTCCGTCGCTCGGGGCCACGCCCGCGATGACGTACCAGACGCCGTGTGCCTTATCCCCATCGACCTCGATCAGAGGGTTCGCCACGATGTGCTGTGCCCCGGCGATCCCTTTCGGGAAGCCGGCAAAGAGCTTTCGAATCGCTTCTCGACCCTCGGCGTGTCCGACTCCTTCCCCTTTCCAGCTGCCATCTTCGGTGAACAGAGACGCCATGGCATCCGCATCGTAGTCGTCGTGGTCACAGATCTCGCAGTATCGGGCTTTGAGTCGTTTGATGGCTTCGATGTCTTCGAGCCGCGTGATTCGTTCCTGGAGCTCTTCCAATTCCATTCGAAGGTTCCTCTCGTGATGGTTCTTCTCGTGGTTCAGGGTTGGCGCTTGGGACATGCCCCCTACGCGTACGGGTCGGTCGTGGGGTCGTGGGGGACGCGGGTGATCCCATCTTCCCCGCGCTCGGGACCGGGGAAGATTTCGACTTTCGAGAGCCCGAGCACGCGTTTGAGCTCCGGATGACGATTGAGCAGCTCTGGCGATAGCCGGGGCGAATTGGAAATGTAGCTGCTGGCGTTTCTGCCCTGGACGTAGGGCCGGGTGTGGTTCTCATTCAGATGGATTCGCAGCCCGGGGCGGGTGCGCGGCAAGGTGGAGTGAAAGGTTCCCCCCTGCCAGATCGCCACCGAGCCGGCCTTCGCCTCGAGGCGCACCAGCGGATAGGGCGAGTTGGTGACGTCGGTGTCGTGGGGCAAGACTCCGTGGCCGTAGTGCTGGCTGGCGGGGACTAAAAGGGTTGGACCGTCGGCTTCATCGACCACGTCGGTGCAGATCCACGTACAGTTCAACCGATGGCAGATATGACCGGCGCCCATCGGGATGCCTTCAATGAACTGGTCGATGTGCAATGGTAGATTGTGGAAAACTGCGGAGTCGTCAGCAGGGGCGTCGGCGGTCGTACCCTTCAGGATGAGCAGGTTGTTCCTGTGCACCGCTCCCTCGCCCAGCATCAGGCGGACCAGCGCGAGCTTCGCTGGGTTGGTCGCTGCCTCGATGAAGACGTCGTCCTCGTCGAAGAACGGATCGTCGAAGGCCGCGGTGATCGTCGAGGTTCGATAATCGATCGAGACGTCGTTCCTGCTCTCGTAGGCGGCCACGGCCGCGTTGCGCAGTCGCTCGCCCCACGCGTCGGTGGCCCCGAGGTTCGCGGGTGAAACCACGGTGAAGCCGTAGGTCATCAGCTCCACGGCGTTCTGGGCGATCCCGTAGCGCTCGATGTCGGACATGATCGAATCGAGGCTCGGCATCGCTTTCAGTGCTGCGATGTTCATCAGCGGCCCTCTCTAAACTGGAAACGAATGTTGCGCATGCGCGTCGTCCGGGGTGAGTGTTCTGTGGCCTCTGCGGCAATTGCGATACCCACACGCCTTTCGCTTGATCCACTGGATCTTGCTGTTCATACGAGCTTGTTGAGGTAGCGCGTCAAACGAAGTGTCTCAGGAGGTCCGCCAATCAGTGATTGATGACAATCTTGCCAAAGTGGCCACCTTGCTCCATTTGTGTGAACGCAGTCTGTGCGTCGCTAATTTCATATCGCGAGTCGATTACCGGATGAGTTTCGTGCAGCGTCATAGCGCGTAACATGTTCTCGAACATGTACCGGCTGCCGACGGTAATGCCATGGAAGTGGGCATTGGTACTAAACATCTGTGCGACGTTCAAATCGTTGGAAAATCCACTGAGCACGCCGATCAGATGGATGTGACCGTAAAGGGCAACCGTTTCGATAGATTGCTGCAAGGTTCCGGCACCGCCCACTTCAACGATGTGGTCGACTCCACGTCCGCCGGTGATGCGTCGGGCTTCTTCGGCCCAGTTGGGCGTCGCACGATAGTTGATGGTGTGATCGGCACCCAGGGCTTTACCTCTTTCGAGTTTTTCATCCGATGATGAAGTCAGGATCACTTCTGCACCGAAGAGCTTGGCGAACTGCAGCGCGAATATGGACACACCACCGGTGCCCTGTACCAAAACGCTCTGACCGGCAATGAGATGACCTTCTTCGACCAAGCCACGCCAGGCCGTCAGTGCGGCACAAGGTAGTGTTGCCGCCTCGTCGAAAGACATGTAGTCCGGAATGTGCAACAGCCCGTCTTCATGCAGGGTCATCTGCTCGCGCAGGCAGCCGTCGATAGGACCGCCCAGCGCGGATGAAAGTGCCGTTGCGGTGGGCGGTCCGTTCAGCCATTTCTGGAAGAAAATCGGTACCACGCGGTTGCCGGTTGCAAATCGTGTGACGCCCTCGCCAACGGCGATAACGGTACCCGCACCGCAGGAATTCGGCACCAGACCTGATGGGGCGCCATACTGAACCGTTCCCAGATCGCGGTAGTTGAGTGAGGTGGCGTGCATTTCGATCAGTACCTCATGGGCGCCAGGTACGGGATCGTCCTGGTCGACTAACTCCAGCCCTTCAATCCCTCCCTCACCGATGACCATTGCGCGCATTCCCGATTCTCCTTTGAGTTTCTGCGAGTGAGCTGGCGTAACGCTCTTGAAGTTTTCTGTTCAGCACTTTACCTATCGTACCCCGTGCTTGCCAGACCGAGAGTACCTGTCGCGGGTGCGGTTGGATGGATCCAGTACCGCCGGTGACTCCCGGGTGGTCGGCGTGACCTTGGCCGCGAACTTCTAGCGGCGCTACGGGCAGTCGCCCCAGAGCTGGTCGGGCTGTACGCTTGCGGTTGGCCCGCAGATACCCTTCGAGTCAATGGGTGTCGAAGGTCAACTCCAGGCCGATCTGCCGCGGTGCGTCCCGGGTAAACACCGGCAGCCCACCGCTCGGTTGCTGGTTGTAGATGATCGCGTCTTCATCCAGGAGATTGCGTCCGAAGAGAAAGATGCCGAATCGCTCGCGCTGAAACCCGAAACGGGCACGTAGCAGACTCCTCGAGTCACCCCGAACCGCGTTGGTGCCGAATTGTCCCCATTGGCCGTCGAGATGGTTGAGCGTGACGTTGAAGTGGCCCTGCCAGCCGGCTCCGACGGACCAGACGTAGTTGACGGCGGCGGTCGCGTTCCATGCGGGTACGAACGGCAGACGCTGGCCGGACTCGGCGCCTATCGACTCGGGCGTGAACGGCGGCGTCAGGGTCGCGGCGACGATGGGGACTACGTTCGAGAATTCCGAACTGTTCCAGTTTCCGGTCAGGGTGAGGGCCAGCCCGTCGATGGCCGCCGGCCGATACTGCAGGCCAAGATCGAAGCCGTACAGCTCTGAATCACCGACGGTGTAGGCCTGAAACAGACCACCGATCGCCAAATGCTGGGGCGTGCGCTTCCAGTCCTGCCAGTAGATAGCCGCATCGATGAACAACCGCCCGTTCAGTAGCGTGTATTTGGCTCCGACTTCGTAGCTCAGGACCTCGTCGGTTTCCTGTACCAACTCGCACTGACCCTCAATCAACAGGAGATTGTGGATAGGGCAGTAGGTCTGGGAGTTGAATCGGCCCGAACGAAAGCCCTCCGCGATGTTCAGGTAGTAGTGGGAAGTCTCTCCGGGGAACCAGCTCAGGTTGAAGCGAAAGTTAACCGTATCGAAGCTCTCACCATCGGTGAAGCCGGCCGCCTCGACCGAGTCGCCTTCGAGATCTTCTTCGGAATAGCGGATTCCCACGGTCGGGATCAGTTGACCGTCCAACAGTTCATACGACAATTCGCCGAACAATGCCAGGGAGTCGCGCTCGTCCACCCTCACGTCGCTGGCGTTGACGAAAAACGGCGGGATTTCGGGGTCCCAAGCCACGTCTGACACATACCGGTTCTCGGTATCGGTAACGAATATCCCGGCGACCCAATGCAGCGGTCCATCGCCTTTGGACACGAGCCTCGTTTCGTTACTCCAGTTCTTGATGGAGCGTCCGCCGAACGCGCTCACCTTGGTCAGGGGCGGGAACTCGAGAAAGAGACGCGTTTCGTCTCCCGGCTTCGTGTGGGCGACATTGGACACCAGGTCGGCAAAGCGCCAGCCGCTGTATTCCACTGTGGCCGAATAGACGGTCAGGTCGACATTGCCGAAATCACCGGTGTCGGCGAGGGAGATCGTCTCGCCGGGGTGCAGCCCCGAGAGAAAGGTTCCCCCGCCGTCCTGGTCCGCCCGGTTGTGGGAATAGTGCAACTTGATTCGCCAGTCGTCTGTCGGTTCCCACAGCAGTAGCGCGCGGACATCCGCCAGTTCTCCGTCGTTGAAGTCCTCGACTCCGACCAGGCTGTCCGCCCAGCCGGCGAGTCTCTCCACGCTTCCCGTAACGCGCATTGCAAGCCGGTCGTCAATCAGCGGGACGTTCACGAGGACATCGGCGTATCGGCCGTCACCGCCGTCCTCTGTCGTCGAGTAACCCACTCGCACACCTGCCTGAAGTTCGTTGAAAGCGGGCGGATTGGGAACGTAGCGAATGACGCCCCCCATGGCGCCATTGCCATACAGCGTGTTCTGTGGTCCACGGAGAATCTCTACCTGGCGCATGTCGTAGACACGTCCGAGCGGCGCGTATAGCGTCCCGAACATCGGCGTGTCATCGACGTAATACCCAACCATCGGACTGCCTGCGGCCGGGTACAGGCCACGGATTTGGAGATACCGCTGGCCCACGGCCAAGCTCAGGCCTTCCGATGCCCCCGGGACGAAACTGATCAGTTCGCCGATGTCGCGGAGGCTCGAGTCGATCAGCGTGGACTCTTCGAGAAGCTGCAGCGACAACGGCACGTCCAGCAACCTCTGGTCGCCGCGTTTCGTCGCGGTCACGATCACCTCTTCCAATATCACGCTCTCGCGTGCCTCCCGGTCAGAAGCTCCTTCTTCCCCGGACGCGGCAGTACCCAATACCGCACCAGCCAAAGCTGCGGCAATCCGGGCGAACAGGGACCTCCGCTCGTTCCGGTGCGCATCTTTCAGGTTGGATCCCGTTTTGCTCTCCACAGTGCCTTCCTCCCGTGTCCCGCCAGTCGTGAGCCGTGCTTGAGCCGAGACTCTCAGGACGACATCGTTGCTGAACACCGGGGTCAACCCGGTACCCGCAAGCAGGAGGTCAACAGCTTCCTGCAGCGTGTACCTGCCGACCAAGGCGTTGGCGGACTTCTCGCGGACCACCTCGTCCGGGAACACCAGCGTCAGGTCGGCCTGCTCAGCAAACTCCGTGAGCGCGGTGTGCGCTGCCTGGGGCGGGATGTCGAAGTCGAACTTTCGTTCGGCCTCCTGCGCCAGGACCGCTGAGCCAAGGGCCACAAGCACCGAGGAGAGCAGGAGACGGACCCCCACCTTGGCAGCACAGGCTTCTCCGCGCTCCCTTTGATGACGACTCGGAACGACTTTTCCTTGAATGCCGGGTGTGGGATTCGTGGGAGGAGCGACGGAAAGGCCGTCAGAGCAAAGAAAACGGTGCGCTGTTTTCGCCCCGTGGAGACAGGGACGATTCGCGCGGTCAGCGACTACTGAGCAACACCCGTCTTTCGCCATCGAATTCGTGCGTAATCCCGAAGTTCACCCGCAGGGACAGCAGCAACGCCTCGACATCGCCGGCCCGGAAGCGCCCGGACAGCGTACGGGTTCGCAGCGACTCGTCAAGGATCACGAACTCGACCGTCGTGTAGCGCTCCACTTCGCGGAGCGCCTCCTCGAGCGGGTCCGAACGGAAGATGAGCCGGCCCTCTCTCCAGGACAGTTCGACCTCGATATCGTCGGACAGCAGCGTCTTCCTGACCGGGCCCGCGGCAGCCAGGATCACCGACTCGCCGGTCGACACGATGTTGTCCTCGTGCGGGGCCAGCACGGGCGGCGGGACAACGGTGTCCAGCCCGTCGCTGCCGCGACCTGGCGCCGACGGCGCCGCCGGTGGTCGAATACCGATGACGACCCGGCCTTCGGTCACGAGGAGTTCGATCTGCCGGTCTTCGGTGATTTCCACCACGAATTCCGTTCCGATGGCCTGGATGATCCGGTCGCCCGCGATCACGGACAGCGGCCGGGCAGGATCCGCGGCGACCCGCACGAGTACCTCGCCCCGCGCAAGGCGCAACACGCGCGCCGACGGCGTGAAGGTCACCGCGACCTGGCTGTCCGTGTTCAACACCACCTCGCTGGCGTCGGGAAGCAGCACCGTCTTTCGCTCGCCGACCGCGGTCGCGTATGCGGCCGACATCGTGGAGGGCGCTCCGTCGCCAGCGGGATTGAGCAGCAACAGACCCACGAGCGCCAACGCCGCCAGCCCCGCCGCAGCACCGGCCACCTGTGCCCGCCGCTGCCAGGGGCGGTGCGGCATCCGATCGGTTGCGGAGTCGTGCGGAAAGAGCTCGGCCAGACGCGCCAGCGCGTCGGTCTTGTCCCACACCGCGGCAGCCTCGACCAGCAGTTCGTGCTGCCTGCGGTGTTCATCCAGCCACGCGGCAAGGGCAGCCTCTTCGCCCGCGCTCAACGGACCCTCGTCGATTCTCAGTACCCAGCGGCTCGCAGCCTCGAGCAGTTCGTCGTCCCGCGAGATCGGCACTACCTTGCTCATGCGTCTTCCCGTCGTCCCTTCGCCGTATGTCGGTTCGTACCCCTCGAAGGGCGTTCCGCGGGGAGTACACGCTCCACTTGCCGTTCCCGCAGGTACTGCACGCACCTCTTCGTGCCGTTGACGATGTGCGTCTCGACCGTGGGTCGACCGAGGTCCATCTCGGCCATGATCTCCTTCAGCGTATAACCGTAGACCTTCTTCAGCACGAAAGCGCGCCGACACTGCCTGGGCAGTGAGCGCACAGCCTCGCAGAACAGCGCGAACTCCTCATCGGACGCGACCTGTGCATGGGTCGGATCGCTCTCCGGCGGCGACAGGAGGGCCTCCTCCGGCAGCGCATCGAGGTCCGCACTGACGGTCAGGCGCGATTCGGAGCGCTTGACGTGGTCGAGGGCCAGGTTCCTGGCCGTTCGGAACAGGTAGGCGCGCGGATCGCGAATATGGTGCCGGTTCTCGACCTGGCACACGCGCACGTAGGTCTCCTGGACGATGTCCTCGACCTCCTTCGGCGGGACGATGCTCATCACCAGCCGCGCGAGCTGGTCGCGCAGGGCGAGGAACTTGTCAATCAGCCGACCCGACTCCGCCATGTGGCTCCTCGGCAGGGGCGTCGTTGTTTGTCCACCCGATCCCCTGTAACGACTCACGCGGCCATTTCCATGAACCGCGATGAGGGCCTCGGCCTAGTATGACACGGGACGCTGGTGCAGCCGGACCGGCCGGGCCGGCCGCACGACCGGCACGTAGTTCAGCGTCCGCTCGCCACGCTCCTCGAGACGCAGCTCCCGGTCGAGCAGCAGCCGGTACAGGACCGCCTTCACCTCCATCGCCGCGAAGTGCATGCCGAGACACATGTGGCTGCCGCGGCCGAAGGGGATGAAGGCGAACGGTTCCGGAGCCGGCGCATCGACGAACCGCAGCGGGTCGAAGCGTTCGGGGTCGGGGAAGAACTCGGCATCGAAGTGCGTCGCCTGGGGAAACAGCAGGATCGGTGCGTTCGCCGGGATGCGGTGCCCCTCGAAGCGGAACTCGCGCACCGAACGGCGCGGCACCATCTGCAGCGGGCTGTACTGCCGGAGCGTCTCCCGGAAGAACGCGTCCGTGAGCGGCAGCCGGTCCAGGGACTCGTAGTCCAGCGGCTCGCCGCAGTCTTCCCGTACCGCCCGACATTCTTCACGCAGGCGCCCCTGCCAGACGGGATCCTCGGCCAGCTTGATGCATATCGTGGTGAGGGCGGACGTCGTGGTGTCGTGCGCCGCGAAGAGCAGTCCCAGCACGTGGTCGACGACGTCCCGATCGGACAGACGCCGCCCTGATTCGTCCGCCTGCACGGCGAGGCGCGTGAAAAGATCCACACCGGTCCCGCACCGGCGTTCGGGAAGCACCGCCCGGAGCGTACGCCGCAGCCGATCCCGCGCGCGCAGGCCGCGCCAACGGCGCACGCCCGGCGGCGCCAGCACGTTGTCGAGCACGGTCGCGAGGTGCCCGTACACCGCTTCGCCGGCCGAGCCGGGACCGAAGCCGGCGAACACGCGCAGCGCTACTTCCAGGGTCAACCGTTTCATCGCGGGGTAGATGTCGACCGTTTCCGGCCACGTCCGTACGGATTCACCGACGACGGGCTGCATCTCGGCGAGGTAGCGCTGCAGCGCTTCAGGCTTGAAGAGCGGCGTCATCATGCGCCGGTGCTGGCGATGGTCGGCGAAATCCCGCAGCAGCACGAACCCCGGAAAGTAGGCGTCCACCACCTCCCAGCCCCGGCGCGAGGAGAACCTGTCGTCCGGGTCGAGCAGGACGAGGCGATTGGCGGCCGGCCCGGCCAGGACCACGTGCCGCCGATTGCGCAACACGCCCACCGTGAAGCAGTTGCCGTGGCGACGCCGCAGGCCACGGATGTACTTGCCGGGATTCGGCAGGAAGTCCCGGCTGTTGCCCCACAGCCAGTGGCCCGGAGGACCGGGCAGGTGCTCGAGATCGCGGGTTGCTCGCCGCGTCAGGTCGTCGGAGGCAACCGGGATCCGGGCGATGTGCCTGGAGGCGGACTCGGCGGCTCTGGTTCGACTGGACGGCATGGGGATATTATCCGAGCGATCGCTCTGATTTGTTACTCGGATTCCCGGATGCTCTACGCTGAGACCGTTCCCCAGGCGCAACGCCCATACGCCATGCGCAAGCTGCCGAAACAGCGCCGGGCAGCGCTGACCGTGGACGCAATCCTGGAAGCCGCCGCTCGGATTCTGGTGGAGACCGGTTACGCCACGGCCAGCACCAACCGGATCGCCGAACGCGCCGGCGTCGGCATCGGGTCCCTCTACGAGTACTTCCCGGGCAAGGAAGCGATCTTCGCCGAGCTCCGGCGCCGGGAAATGGGAAAGTGGTACGCGCAGCTACGCGCGGGTCCCCGATCCGGGTCGCCAAGAGAGGTGATCCGGCACATCGTGACCACGCAGGTCCGCTACGCCGGCGAGAACCCGAGGCTCTACGCCGCCCTGGAGACCGAGGTGCCCCGCGCCGCGGTCGCCGACGTGCAGGGCGCCATACACGACGACTTCCTGACGCTGTCGAGCGCCTACCTCGAGAGCAACCGCCAGCTTCTGCGTCCGAAAGCGCCGGTCCCTTTCGTTGCGGAGTTCCTGGCCCGCTGGGTCAGCACCACCGTGCACGGCTTCGCGATGCACTCGCCGCGGGAACTGGGCGGCGAGAACCTCGTGAACGAACTCGTGGACGCGGTCGCGCGGTACCTGCTGAAGGACGGCGCCGGTCCGGACGCGTCCCCGGAGCCCGGATCTCAAGGGTCGTAAGCAACCGCCCCGATCAGGCTGCTTGCGGTCCTACTTCCCGGGCGGCTCCTTCTCTCCCTTTACCCACCACTCGAAAGCCGGCTCGACCTGCTCGAGCATCCGGCGGTCGTCCTACTCCTTGCGCCAGGGCATGACCTGCCGTCCCATCTTCGTGACCGGTACGTAGAAGTCGTCCGTGCCGCCCGTGTAGGCGTCCCGTATCTCGCGCGCGATGTCGAGAGCGGGTTCGCCGCCCGCAATCGCCGCTACAGCCCGTTCACAGTTCCGGTCTATCAAGTCGCGATAGGGCGAGCCCGGGGGCGAGCCGGAGCCGGGAACCCACTTGTCCCCAAGCGCGGTGGCGACATAACCGGGTCGCACCACCTGCACGCGCAATCCCCAACGCGCGGTCTCCATCTGAATCGCCTCGGCTGCCGCCTCCAGGGCGCGCTTGCTCGCCGCGGCAATACCCTCCCCATAGCCGGTGAAAATCGACCCCAGGGAGGTCACCATCACGATCGTGCCGGACCTCCGGGCCCGCATGGCTGGCAGCGCCGCCCGGGTGACCCGCAACGCCCCGAAGAAGTTCGTTTCCATGACGGCGCGAACCTGATCGAACGGGACATCCTCGACGGCGCCGGGAAAGCCGATGGCCGCGTTGTTGACGATCACGTCGATCCGTCCCTCGCTGCGAAGCGCTGCGTCGACGCATGCGGATACGGATGCATCGCTTGTCACATCCAGGGGGAGGACCGTCACGCCATCGAGATCTTCCAGGTCTCCGGCCATGGCCGGCCTTCGCATCGTGGCGCAGACGCGGTCGCCCGCCGCGGTGCAGACTTGCGCGAGCGCACGCCCGATTCCCGTACTGCAACCTGTAATGAGTACGACTTACATGTCCAACCCTCCTTTGTTTCCGGCAACCGTCGCCCGGGTCAACGGCACGCGAGCCATGGGTTTCGGCATAGAGGAGCACACCAGTGCCCTCCGCGACAATGCCGATGACCACTTCCGGACCATGGCGCGCGTCGTGGCACTCATTCTCTGAGGCCTCATTCTCCGAGGCCCTGCACTTCCTGTCTGTCGATGCTAGACTAGTCTGATCGACAGGTCTGAATCTCGTTGTCGGCATGGATCGAATCGGAGCGTACGAAGCGAAGACGCATCTGCCTCGGCTGCTCGAGCGGGTTCGCCGTGGCGAGAGTTTGACGATCACCCGCCACGGCCGGCCCATAGCGAGGCTGGTGCCCGTGGAGGATGACGACCGCGAGCGCGCGTTGGAAGCGGCCCAACAGATTCGGGAGCGTCGAGCCCGGCTCCGCCGAACGTCCGTCGCGGAATTGATCGACACGATCCACGAAGGGCACCGCTTCTGACAGCGCTCGTCATCGACAACTCGGTGGTCCTCTCCTGGTGTCTCGACGACGAGGAACACCCCCTGGCCGACCACGCTATGCGACTGACTGTCGACCGTGGCGCCGTCGTCCCGCAACTCTGGTGGTACGAGGTCCGCAACGCGTTGGCCATGAACGAACGGCGCGGGCGCCTGACCGCCCAGGAGACCCGGGCCACCCTCGCAAACCTGAGCGCCATGCGTCTCGTACTCGACTTCGACCACGACAGCGGGGTCGTGATGGAACTCACGCGTCGGCACGGCTTGTCCGTATACGATGCGGCCTACCTCGAGGTAGCGCTCCGTCGATCAGTGCCCCTCGCGACCCTCGACGACCGCCTGCGGACCGCAGCGCTTGCCGCCGACGTTGAGCTGCTGGACGCATCCAGCGAACGACCCTCGTAGCGCCCCAAAGCCGGTCCGGCGCCTCCGGCCCAGCCACACCGACCTTGCATGGAACAGGTTCCGTCCCGCATCGAATTCATGCACGGTCCCGGCGCGGGCGTTGTAGGGGACGGGCTTGTCCCGTCCCGTTCTTGCGGCTTGCACGACTCCGGCACGGGCGACCACAAGGTCGGGGACGGGCGACCACAAGGGTCGCCCCTACCGGGCGCAGAGCTCCAGTAGCGCCGCCGGTATCGTCTTCTCCGAGGTGCGGAACTCGGGTCCGAGGGAGGGCAGGTAGGTGAAGTGGGCGAAGCCTGCGTCCTCGGACCGAACGCTGGTCTTCACGTCCTCCCTCGACTCGAAAAGCGCCGCAAGCCACTCCCCGTGGGACGGCGGGCAGGCCGTGTCGTCCCTGGCGTACCACACGGCAACGTTCCTGGTCTCGATGTCGCGCGGGTCGAAGCCCCAGAGGGCGTTCATCTCGTATGAGAATTGCTCCCAGCCCTGACCCTGGGTGCCGCGCACCACCAGTCGCCTCTGGTCCGCGGCCATGGACTCGAAAACCCAGGGCCGCTCCGCCTCCACTTTGCCGCCTCCCCCGATCCTGCCCATATGGCGCGCCGGAGGAGCAATGAGCGGTGCAAGGAACATCAGGTCTGCCGCCACGAAGTTCCACGCCTGGTACCACGCTCGGGCGTCGGTCTTCGGCAGGTTGTCCGCGTCGTGCTGGAAGTCGAACTCCCTGCAGATCTGCTCGGAGAGGTAGGGCACGTTGAGTCCCAGTGCGACGCAGCGGTCGGGTCCGAAGTGCCGCGCGACCGCCATCGCATGGGACGTGCCGAGGGAGGTGCCCTCCACCATGAACTCCCCCACGTCCTCGGCTTCGAGGATCGCTTCGAGGTCGCGCGGGAAGTCCACGATCCTGCGTCCGACATGCACGTCGCTGTAACCGCAGCCCGGCATCGATGGCGCGATCCCCTTCAGGTTGAGTTCCTCGCACAGGGACGCGTTCATCCGGCACATCAAGCCCCCGGTGGTAGCCGCGCCGTGGATCTGGACGATCGTCTGTGCGTCCGGGCGTCTGCTGCCGTACACGAGGTACTCGACGATCCGCCCGTCGGCGGTCGTGACGTGGCGCCCCTCGCCTCCGAGGCGCGCCGCATCCCGTTGCTGCTCGGCCGCGTCGAACGGGCGCAGTCCCTGCGCTCTCCTCCGGAGACCGTAGAGCGTCACGGCGAGCCAGGGCACGAGTGGGACACCCACGACGACCGCGACGACGGCCGGCCAGAGCGGCAGGAGTGCGAAACAGGCGACCGCACCGGCCACCGTCCCGAACAGGACCACGGTCACGAACGCGAGGACCATCATCGCTCAATCCCGCGGAACAACCGGCCGGCCAACGCCCCGGTGTGTTCGTTGTTCTCGAGGAACACCTCGCCGGCGACCACCGTGTTCCGGATGCCGTTCGCCACCTGCTTGAGGCGCTTCGCCCCGCCCGGCAGATCGTGTACCACTTCGGGCATGCGCGGACCCACGGTGTCCGGGTCGAAGACGACGAGATCGGCGTTCATCCCCTCACGCAACAGCCCGCGGTCGTGCATGCCCCAGTGCGCGGCGGGGATGGAGGTCAGCTGCCGCACGGCTTCCTCCAGCGTCATCGCTTCCCGCTCGCGCACCCAGTAGCCGAGCAGGTGCGTCTGCAGCGAGCTGTCCATGATCTGGGAGACGTGGGCGCCCGAGTCCGAGAACGTCACTACCGAGCGGGGATGCCGCATCATCTCGAGGACGTGGTCCTGATCCTCGTTCGCGGCCGGCTGGCAGAAGAACTGCTTGAGGTCCTTCTGCAAGGCGAGCTCGATCATGAGATCGACGGGGTCCATGTCGCGCTCGGCGGCGACCTCTGCGAGGCGGCGCGGCTCACCGAGCATCGAATCCAGGACGAAGAACCAGTCCCAGTCCGGCGGGCGCGCCTCCACCCCCACGATCCTGCGGTCCGGCCGCGGCCCGTTGGCCACCTCGACGAGCTTTGCGCGCAGCGCCGGGTCGCGCAGCTTCGCCTGCTGCTCGGCGAGCGGCAGGCCGCGGATGTCCCGCCAGACGTCCCAGTGGTCGAACGGCATCTGCGTCTCGAAGGAGAGCAGCGTGTTCAGCGCCCGGGAGTGCACCTGTACGAACATGCGCCCGCCCGCGGCCGCGGTCTCCTCGACGAGATCGAAGTAGGGACGCCAGTACTCCGGCGCCCGGCGCGTGCTGAACATGCCCCAGGTCTGCGTGACGCCGGAATCGACCGCGAGGTCACGCAGGCGTTCGTGATAATCGCGCAGGCGCTCGGGACTGCGCCCCGGCGCCTCGCCGGCGATTTCGAAGACACCGCGCCCCGTCTCGCCTACCGCGCAGACGATGGCCCGCACCTCGTCCCAGTCCGCGACGCGGCTCGCCACCGGACGGTCGTCCGCGGTGACGTGATTCGGGGTCCGGGAGGTCGAAAACCCGATGGCTCCGGACTCGACCGCTGCCTTTGCCAGCGCGCACATCCGCGCCAGTTCGTCCGGCGTCGCCTGGTCCGTGAAAGCCCGCTCGCGCATCACGTAGGTCCGCAGCGCGGAGTGGCCGATGTAACCCGCGTAGTGGATGCCTTTCGGCAGCGCGTCGATCGTGTCGAGGAACTCCGGAAAGGTCTCCCAGGACCACTCGATGCCGGCCTGCATCGCTTCCGGCGCGATGTCCTCCGCGCGCTCGAGATTGCGGAACACGAACCCGGCGTCCTGCTCCGCGCAGGGGGCGAGGGTGAAGCCGCAGTTCCCCATGACGACGCTGGTGACGCCGTGGTACGAAGAGCATGAACCCAGCGGATCCCAGAAGATCTGCGCGTCCATGTGCGTGTGGCCGTCCACGAACCCCGGCGCCACCACGTGGCCCTCGGCATCGATGGTGCGCCGCGCCCGCTCCGCGATGCGTCCGATGCGGACGATCCTGCCGTCCTTGACCGCCACGTCACCCCGGAAGCGGGGACCGCCGCCGCCGTCCACCACCCAACCGTTTCGGATTACCAGATCGTGCATGGAGACCTCCTTCGCTGTGGGAGTCTACACCGGCGGCATCGAGACCGATGTCTCCGGACTCAGATCAGGCGTCCGCAGGCGAGGTGGGTGTCCCTTTCGACCGCCTTTCGACCTGCCTTTCGACCTGACCCATCCCGTCGCCAAATTGGCGGGATCCCGGCCATTCTGCTAAAACGCCGCCATGATCAAGACAATTGCCGTCATCGAGGGCGACGACGCCGCCCCGGAGGCGATGCGCCCCGTCGTGGAACTCCTTGCGTCCCTCAACATCGGCCTCGAGTTCGTCTATCCCGAGGTGGGCGAAGCAGCCCGGGCGAAGACCGGCAACATCTTCCCGGATGCGGCCCGCGAGATGATCGATCGCGCCGACACGACCTTTTTCGGCTCCACCAGCGGCTCCTCCGGCGCCGCGCTGATGTACCTGCGCTGGGGCAAGCAGACCTACGCCAACGTACGGCCCTGCCGGCATATCCCCGGCTGCGCGACGCCGCTGAAGGATCCCGACGGCATCGACTTCGCCATCGTCCGCGAAAACCTGGAAGACCTCTACGTCGGCTGCGAAGGCCCCCTTGAGGATCTCGCGCCGCTGAACCTCGTCGGCCGCACGATCCGGCGACCCGTACACGAGCTCGGCACCGGCCGGTACGCCATCAAGGCGATCACCCGGGAGGGGACGGAACGCGTCGTGCGCTTCGCCTGCGAACTCGCCCGCAAGCGGCGCGGGCACCTGACCTGCGCAACCAAGCACAACATGTTGAGCGGCAGCGACGGCTTCTTTCTCGAGGTCGCACAGGAGACGGCGCGCGACTACCCGGACGTCGAGTTCGACTGGTTCATCGTCGATGACTTTGCCTGCCGGATGATCCGCGAACCGCAGCGTTTCGATGTCGTGGTGATGCCGAACCTCTACGGCGACATCCTCTCCGACGCCGCCGGCGGCCTGCTCGGCAGCCTGGGTCTCGCCGCGAGCGGCTGCTACGGCGACGACTACGCGTATTTCGAACCCGCGCACGGCACGGCGCCCGACATCGCGGGACAGAACATCATCAACCCGACCGCGGCGCTGTTGTCCGCGGCGATGATGCTCGACTACCTCGACTTCGAACGGGAGGGCGCACGCATTCGCGCGGCCCTGGCGCGCGTGTACCGGGACGGACGCGCCCTGACGCCGGACCAGGGCGGTTCGACGAGCACGACCGGGTTCTGCCGCGCGGTGGCCGACGCCCTGTGACGACGACACCCGCCTGGGAAGTGCATCCCGGTACGGGCCCCTACCTGCTGCTGGTCCACGGATTCCTGTCGAGTCGGGCGCAGTGGGCGCCCAACCTCGGCCCCTTGAGCGCCGTCTGCCGTCCCGTGACCCTGGAACTGTACGGACACGGACGCTCTCCGGCGCCCGACGACGGCGACGCCTACACCCCGGCGGGCTACGTCGCGGCCATGGAAGCCATTCGCGCGGAACTCGACACGGAGTCCTGGTTCGTGTGCGGCTACTCCCTCGGCGGCGCACTCTCCATCCGCTACGCCCTCACCCATCCGGGCCGCGTGCGCGGACACATCTTCACCAACTCGATGTCGGCCTTCGCCGACGAGACGCAGGTCCGCGAATGGACCGCGACAGGCCGGCAATCCGGCGACCGGATCGAAGCCGGCGGCCTGTCCGCCATCGAGCGGATTCCCGTCCATCCGCGGCACGCGCGACGCCTGCCCGACGACATCCGTGACACCCTGCTGCGCGACGCCGCCCTGCTCGATCCGGCGGGCGTCGCCAACACGATTCGCCGCACCACACCGCAGGCCTCGGTCCGGGGCGACATCCATGAAAACCGGGTCCCCGCCCTGCTCGCCTGCGGCCGCTTCGAGAAACGCTTCGCCGCGCACCGCGAATTCGCCGAGCGGCACATGCCGGGGCTGCGCGTCGTCGAGGTGGACGCCGGCCATGCCGTGAACATGCAGGACGCCCCGCGCTTCAACCGTGCCGTGGCAAGCTTTATCGAAGATTGCGCAACGGACTGCGTCACCCCCGCCATCGCGGCGCCATGACGCACATCGTCGACACCCTGATCGAGGAGCGCGCGACGCGGCTCATGCAATACCCGGGCCTGTGGCGTGTCCTGCTCGCCACCCTGCGGCCGCTGCTGGGCTACCGGAGCGCCGTCGAGATGGCGGACACGATCAGTTCCATGACCGGCGAAGAAGTGCTGCGCTACCTCAGCGCGGCCCTCACCCTCGATGTCCGCGTGCGGGGCACGCGGCATGTGCCGCCCAGTGGACGCGCCATCGTCGCACCGAACCACCCGACGGGCATCGCCGACGGAGTGGCCGTGTTCGACGCGCTGAAGGAGCGCCGGACCGACATCACGTTCTTCGCCAACCGGGATGCGATCCGAGTTTCACCCGGGATGGCGGACAACATCATTCCCGTCGAGTGGATCGAGGCGCGGCGCACCCTCGCGCGCAACCGGGAAACCCTGCGGGCCACCATCGAGGCGTTCCGGCGCGAACGACTCATCGTCATCTTCCCGTCGGGGCGCCTCGCCCGGCCCTCCCTCCGGGGGCTGCAGGAGCGGCCCTGGCAGCCGACCGCCGTCAATCTTGCGCGCAGGTTCGACGCCCCGGTCATCCCGATGCACATCCTGGCGCGCAACTCCCTGCTCTTCTACTGCTTCTGGATGATCCACGCGGAACTGCGCGACATCACGCTGTTCCGGGAACTCCTGAACAAGCACGCCACGGTCTACGACATATCGATCGGTCCGACCTTCACCCCGAACGGGAACGCGCGGGAATCGACCGACGCGCTGTGCCGGATCGTTACCGAGCGGATGCGGGAGGCGGCGAAAGCCGCTCGCTGAAGGCGCGCACGCGCTTGGTCGCGCCGTCGCGGCAGCTCGCCACGATGTCGAATGCCCGACCTTCGGTGACCCCGACGCGCCGCTCGCCGCTCGGGGTCCGCAGCACCACGCCCGCATCTCCGCTGTCCACCAGGGAGAGGACGACCTCGTCGAGCAGGGCCTCGGCGGCCTGTGCTTGCGGCGGGAATGCGGAGCGGCCGCGCACGTGCGTCTTCGATACGCGCCCGGCCTCCACGTCGGCGACGAAGTCCGGCGCGACCTCCGGGCGTACTCGCCCATAGAGCACGCCCTGCGGCAGCACCACCACGTTGGGTGCGAAACGATGCCCGCCGACGTGGGTCGTCTGCCAGACGCGTCGGCCGACCAGTTCCCGCAGGCGGGCATAGGCCGGCAGGCCGTAGCGCGCGCAGCAGAGATCGCGTTGGCCGTTGGTGCACACGAAATAGTGTGGTTCCTCGACGCGGGTACAACGTTGCTCGAGGGTGTCGGCTCGGCCGAGATCGAGCGTGAGCATGTCGTCGTAGCCGACGCACTCGAAGCGGAACAACCCGCCGGCAACGGCGACGAACAGCGTCGTCCGGTCCGTGTCGATCTCGGGACGGCGCACGAACTGCGGCCGCGCCGCGAGCCCCCGCGCCTCGAAGCCTGCCACCTGGGCGTGCAACCACCGGCTTATCGGCGACGCCAGGTCGTTGTCGGCGAGGGCCTTGGCCCGCCACACCGGCGCATACTCCAGCAGCAGCCAAGCATCGACCCGCGGCGCCGTACCGTGCATCGGCTCACCGGCGTCCAGGCAGAGATCGGAACAGTAGCGACGCTCGCTCATCCATCCGATGGTAAACCGCCCGGCGCGGCGACGACAACGCGGGCCGATGGGCAAACCTCCGGGGACCGGTCCCCGGCCCATGCGGTGACCCTCGGACATGTGCGTGTGCGCCGACCCGAGCGCCTGTTTATGATGCCACTCATCCAGCGCCCGACGTCGCTCCGTACGGATCGCAGCATGGACCGCTTCATCGACGAGGCAATGCGGCCCCTGGCGGACCTCGTGTCCGGTTTCATCTTCTTCAGCATTCCGATACTCGGCGCCGACGTGCCGCTGATCGTCGTGTGGCTGGTCGCCGGCGGGGTGTTCTTCACGGTTTATCTGCGCTTCATCAACATCCGCGGCTTCATGCACGCGATCCGCGTGGTCTCGGGCCGCTACAAGACGCCAGGAGACCCGGGCGAGGTGTCGCAGTTCCAGGCGCTCACCACCGCGGTTTCGGGCACCGTTGGCATCGGTAACATTGCCGGGGTGGCGGTCGCGATCTCCATCGGCGGGCCCGGCGCCACGTTCTGGCTGATCGCCTCGGGACTGCTCGGCATGTCCACCAAGTTCGCCGAGTGTACGCTTGGGGTGCTCTACCGACGGGACAACCCGGACGGTTCGGTCTCCGGCGGGCCGATGTACTACCTCGAACGGGGCCTCGCCGAGCGTCGCTGGCCGCGGCTCGGCAAGGCTCTCGGCGCGTTCTATGCGGGGAGCATGGTGATCGGCTGCCTGGGCATCGGCAGCATGTTCCAGTCCAACCAGGCGACGGCCATCGTGGTGGACGTGACCGGCAGCGCGTTGCTGGCCGACAACGCATGGCTCGTCGGCGCGATCCTCGCGGCACTGGTCGGCCTCGTCATCGTCGGCGGGATCAAGTCCATCGCCAAGACCACGGTGCGCCTCGTACCCACCATGGCGCTCCTCTACGTCGTCTCCGCCCTCGTCATCATCGCCCTGAACGCCGACCGTCTGCCGGCGGCATTCGTGGCCATCTGGAACGGCGCCTTCGCACCCGAAGGCGTCGCCGGGGGTATCGTCGGGGTCATCATCATCGGCTTCCGGCGCGCGGTCTTCTCGAACGAGGCGGGACTCGGCAGCGCGGCCATCGCGCACGCGACCGCACGCACGCCGAAACCGGTGAGCGAGGGATTCGTCGCCCTGCTCGAACCTTTCATCGACACCGTCGTGATCTGCACGATGACGGCGCTCGTCATCATCACCACCGTCTACGACCCCGCGCTCGCGAACGGCGATGTCAGCGGCGTGGAACTGACCACGCGCGCCTTTGCGTCGACGCTCTCCTGGTCTCCGATTCCCCTCGCGATCGCCACCGTGCTGTTCGCGTTCTCGACGATGATCGCCTGGGGCTACTACGGTCTGAAGGCGTTCACCTATCTCGTCGGCGAGGGGCGCATGCGCGACCTCGGCTTCAAGACGTTCTACTGCCTGTCCGCGATCGTGGGCTCGAGCATCACCCTCAGCGCCCTGGTGGACCTGTCCGACGCACTGGTGTTCGTGGTCGCGATTCCGAACCTCATCGGGCTGTACCTGCTGGCGCCGGTGGTGAAGCGGGAACTTGCGCGCTACGAACCCTGACCAGATGTATGGGCAACTACCGCCCATGTAGCGTGCAAGTCACGACCGCCGGCCCGCGAATGGCCAGCCATTGGACCGCCATCGTCCCGGGCGTCGGGCACACTCCCGGCGCGAGCCAACGCCCCGGTCGGACTCGCCGCCCCACGACAAGTCCGACATGCTGCCAGCTTCACGCACTCCATGCGTCGAGCCGAATCCCCTATGGCGTGCGAGCCAAGTCGCATTGTGTCAAGCGACCGTGGCGATACAGCCCCTCGCAACCTAAGATGCAATCGGCTCCGGACCAACGAACCGATCTCCGGAGCCAGGAAAGCAGGTGTGTGCCATGCCCAATACCGACCTCGCCTTGCGCACCACCGCCAAGGTTTCCGTCGACCACCTCCACCTCGACAAGCACAATCCGAGGTTGCTCGGCAATGACCCCGAGACCTCGGACGAAGCAATCATCGGGCAACTGTATCGTCGCGAGTCGCTCGACGAGCTCCTGCAGTCCATAGCCGCCAACGGTTACCTCGACATCGAGCCGTTGATCGTTCTGGCCAACGGGAGCGACTCGCTGACAGTTCTCGAAGGCAACCGTCGCCTGGCCACCATCCGTCTGTTCCGTGACCCGAGTCTGACAGACCGCATCGCGAAAATCGGGGGGCCACGAATCAGCGTACCGGAGTTACCGCCGCAGTTCCTTGCGACTGTCCAGCAAGTGTCCGTGTATCGGGTCGACGACCGGGAGGAGGCCCGCCCCTTCATCGGCTTCAAGCACATCAACGGCGCCGCCAAGTGGGACCCCTATGCCAAGGCGAGATTCGCCACCCATTGGCACGAGACCACTGGCGTTTCGCTTGACGAAATCGCGGAGCGCGTCGGCGACAAACACGACACGGTGAAGCGAATGGTCGCCGGCGTGTACCTCCTGGATCAAGCCAGAGGCGAGGACGTGTACGACATTGAAGAGCGCGCGACATCCCGCTTCTCCTTCTCGCACCTCTACTCCGCATTGCCTCGCGAGGACTACCGGGCCTACCTCGGGCTGACAGGCTCCTGGTCGCCGTTCGATCCCCACCTCAATCCGGTACCCCCTTCCCACTTCCCGCAGCTACGCAACGTGCTTGTCTGGATCTACGGATCCAGGATCGACGATCTTGAGCCCGTGGTGCGCGCACAGAACCCCGACATCAAACGCCTTGGGGAGGTGATCGCAAACGAGGAAGCACGCGAGGTGCTGCTGGTCAACAGAGACCTGGACGAAGCGCATTCGAGTACGGTATCCCGCGCAGAGAAGCTGTCCGCCTCGCTGGTGCATGCGCGGCGTCACCTGAACGAAGCCGTCCGCGAGATTTCCGCAGTCGACCCGGACCAGACGTTCCTCAAGGACATCGCCAGCGACATCAAGGCGCAGGCCGAGATCGTGTTCGAACGCTTGCACAAGTCGGACTGAAGGAAGTGGCGACTTTTCCCCAGGATGCAGGCGTGGATGTCTTTGCCTAGGGTGGCCATCCGGACACACTACTTGGCTGCTTGCTGGCCGCTGCGCAAGTCGCGACGGGCAAGAACTGGCGTTCGAAATCGATCCGCAATCAGCTGGACAACGTCTTTTGGAACGATTGGTTCAGCCCGCATCCGACATCCCAAGTCGTGTGCTATCACATTGTTCCCTTCGCGCTTTCCCGCGAGGAGTTCGTCAGGCAAGTGCCAGTACTTGGCAACCTGCTCCATCGGCTGCGGGTCCCGCGCCGTGTCGATCAAGCAGCGGTCTTGGCGCGCCGCGGCGTTCAGGTTGAAGCCTTCGACCGTCTACCGGAGGCTGCCCGGTGGCTCGAAGCGTATCGTCAACGAGGTTGATGGCCAAAAGCAGCCCATGTTGCGGGCGGCGATTCCGAACCTCATCAGGCTGTATCTGATGGCGCCGGTGGTAAAGCGGGATCCGGAGAGGTACCGGCCCTGACCGGGGCACGCCCCGTGTCCGCAGCGGCCCGACAAGCGGGCACTGTAGGGGACGCCCTTGTGACGTCCCGTTCCGAATTCACGCACGGCCCCGGCGCGGGCAACCACAAGGGTCGCCCCTACGGGCCTGAGCCACCTCCATCGGTGGGGACGCTCACGACGCCCGTCTCCACGAACCAGGCGACCTCGCTCCCGGAGTAGCCCAACTCGTCGAGCACCTCCACCGTGTGCTCGCCCAGCACCGGCGCGCCGCGGCGGATCTCCATCGGCGCACCTTCAAAGCGCGCAGCATTCTGGGCCTGACGCAGGCGACCGGCATGGGGGTGCTCGGTCTCGACGAGAATCCCGCTCGCCTGCACCTGCGGGTGCTCGACGGCGGCGCTACGCGTGAGCACCGGAGCGCAGGGGACGCCCTCGGCGTCGAGGGCTTCGAGCCACTCGTCCGCGGTGCCCGTCAGCAGGACCTCCTGAATCAATGCGAGCCGCTCGTCGGCGTTGCGGTGCCGCCCGCCGGCGGTCCTGAACCGCTCGTCCGCCAGCAGGTCCGGGCGCTTCGCCGCGCGGCAGAACCCCGTCCACTGGTCGTTGGTCATCGTCGACATGGTGACGTAACCCGTCCGCGTCTCGTAGATGAGGTCGATGATGGTGGCCGCCGCCTGCGCGGAGACTTCCCGGTCGAGGAACGTCTGCGCGCCCATGTCGGAAGACCACATGAAGGCCACCACGGAGTCGAGCATGGAGAGCCGGATGTGCTGCCCCTCGCCGGTGCGCGCACGGGCCACGAGCGCGCTCGAGATCGCCTGCGCGGCCGTCATGCCGGTCAGCTTGTCCGGCAGGATCGTGCGGATGAGCTTCGGACGCTCCTCGTCGGAGCCGGCCTGCACCGTCGCGAGGCCGGAAAGCGCCTGGATCAGGGGATCGTAGACGGGCTTGTGCGCGAACGGCCCGGTTTCGCCGAAACCGCTCATGGACACGTAGACGATGCTCTCGTTCACGGCCCGTAGCGCCGGCTCGTCGATGCCGAGGCGCGTCATCACCCCCGGACGATAGTTCTGCACGAAGACATCCGCCGTCTTCGCGAGCCGCAGCAGGATCTCCCGGCCGGCGGCCGTCGTCGCGTCCACCGAGAGCGAACGCTTGTTGCGGTTGTTGTTCAGGAACACCGAGTTCAACTGCGAGGCGCCTTCTCCCGCACCCCGCGCGAAGTCGCGGCGGCGCGGTCCCTCGATCTTGATGACGTCCGCGCCCTGGTCGGCGAGGATCATGGCCGCGTAAGGACCCGCGACGACATTCGTGAAGTCGATGACGCGGATGCCCGCCAGCGGGCCCGCCCCGGCCGCGGGTCGTTCGTTCGTACCCACCGCGGCTCAGCCCGCCGCCGCTTCGTGGTTCCCGGTGCGCCGGACCTGCTCCTGGCCGATGGCGCCCTGTTCCCGCAACCGTTCGAGCGCCGCCGCATCGAGACCGAGGTCCTCGGCCAGGACCTCTTCGGTATGCTCGCCGAGCAGCGGCGCCGCCGCGATCGGCACGCTGCTCGCGGACATGCGCGCCGGCCAGCCGAGCAGGCGGATGTTGCCGTGTTCGGGATGCTCGAGTTCGTGCACGAACCCGCGCTCCAGCAGGTGCGGATCCGAAAACAGCTCGTGCGTCTCGTAGACCTGGCTCGCGCAGATGCCCGCCTCCGCGAACGCCCGCATCGCCTCGCCCTTGGTGTGCTGCTGCGTCCATTCCGCGATCTCGTCACCGAGCGCTTCCCGGTACTCGCGCCGTGCGCCCCGCGAGCTGAAGCGCGGGTCTTCGAGCAGGCCGGGCTTGCCGATCACGCGGCACGCCGCCGCCCACATGCGCGGGTTGACGGCCATCAGGAAGACGTAGTCGTTCGCTCCGCCCGGTGCGCAGGGATACAGCGCGACGAAGGCGTTGTCGCTGTCGCCCAGACGCGGCGTGGGCACCGTGCCGTACTCGCTGTAGGAGACGGCCGTGCGCATGTAGTAGGTCATGGCCTCCTGCATCGACAGCTCGATGAGCTGGCCCTCCCCGGTGCGCAGCTTCTGCGCCCATGCCGCGGAGATGGCGAGGGCCGCCTGCATGCCCGTGCCGGCGTCGCCCATGGTGGGCCCCGGCCGCAACGGAGGTCCGTTCTGGTACCCCGTGATCGAGAACGCCCCCGCGGCCGCCTGGGCGACCATGTCCATGCACTTGTAGTCGGCGTACGGTCCGCTGGTGCCGAACCCCTTGATGCGTGCGTAGATGATGTCGGGCTTGATCGCGCGCATCACGTCGTAACCGATGTCGAGCTTCTCCACCACGCCCGGACCGTAGTTCTCGACGAAAACGTCGTAGTGCGGAACCATGGCGAGCAGCAGCTTCCGGCCCGCGGGCGTACCGAGGTCGATGGTCACGCTGCGCTTGTTGCTGTTCCAGTTGACGAAATACTCGGAGTCGGTCTCCCGTCCCCCAAGACGACGACCGGGATCGCCCGTCCCCGGCTGCTCCACCTTCACCACGGTGGCCCCGAGAAAGGCGAGGGACTGCGTGCAGCATGTGCCCGCCTCCCACTGGGTCATGTCGAGAATGCGGAGTCCGTCGAGAGCGGCCATCGATGTGCGTCCTGCCTGTGCGTGTGCCCGAATTGTCCGCTTTCCCGGCACTCAGGTGTAGGGGCGACCCTTGTGGTCGCCCGTCCCCCCGACCCTTGTGGTCGCCCGCACATGAATTCGAGACGGGACGGGACAAGCCCGTCCCCTACGGCGCCCGGGTCAGGTGCCCAAGCGGTAGCGCAGCTTGACGACGAGCTGCTCGGCGACGGGTTCGTCGAGGGCGTTCGCGAACAGGCCCCCAAAGCCCTCGCCCACGGCGCTCGGCAGGCTCGCGTGCCGGGTATAGACGACGAAGAGGTCGGACATCGGGGCGAGCTCCCACCGATAGCGTACCTGCAGGGCAAGCTCCGAGATCGTGAAGGCGTCGTCGGCTTGGGCCCCATCGGTTGCCGTGACCAGGGCGCCGGCCCGCTCGGGCAACCGGTAGTAGGCGTTGTCGTTCGCGTGCACCCCCACCCACTGCAGCGCCACGCGGAAATGCTGACGCGCGCTCAGGAAGTAGTCCAGGTTCCATCGCGGGATCCACTGCTCCGCCTCGAAGGAGGTCATGCGGCGGCCGCCTCGGTACAGGAGCCAGCCGTCCCGCGTCACGTAGTCGAGGCCTGCCTCGAGGGTCAAGCGGTCCGTCGGACGCCAGGTGAGCGTGCCCTGGTAGGTGGCCTTGCCGCCTTCGAGGGGTTCGTCCTCCCAGCCGAAGCCCAGCACGTACGAGAAGCGCCTGGCGCTGTCGGACTCGTACGAGGTCGTCATGTCCCAGCGGTCCCTGACCTGGAAGCTCCCCGCACCGAAGGCCGCTCGGTCGTCGAGGCCGGCGGCTTCGAAACCGCCCCGCCACCTCAGCTCCGCCCGGTTGTTCAGCCGGTACGTCTGGTTGACCCCGACCCCGGACGCCACCCGCTCGCCCCGCTCGTTCTGTCCCCATTCGAGCGACAGCCCCGACCACCGGTCGCGGACCCAGCCGAGGTCGGAGCGCTGCGTCCGCAGACGGTACTGGTACTGGGTCAGGTCGTTCCGGTACAGGTACCCCATGTCGTTCAGTTCGAGATCTGCGTCGAAGTGGTCCATGGACAGCGAGTGCGACAAACCCTGCCGCGGCGCCCACACGAGATCCACGAAACCGCCGTAGCCGCGCCTGTCGGCTACGTCCGACGACACCAACTGCCCGTCCGCCCGCCAGCTTCCGTCGGCATTCTGGAAGTGGCCGTCCAACGCCTGCACACGGGCTTCGCCGTCGAGTCGGTCCGCGCGGGTCGACATCCAGCCGATGGCCCGGTACGGACCCTCGCTACGCTCGTAGAACAGCCGAACCGCCTCGAAGTCCCGGCCGTCCTGGCGGAGACGCTCGCGGCGCCCGGCGGAATCGACAGCCGTGAGTGCCGTCTCGTCCTCCACCGCGGCAAGGACCCCCCAGCGCAGGCCACCGTTCTGGCCCGTTACTTTCGCGGCGCCGAGCAGCTCGGTCGGCCGGGCGAACGCCGCGTCCTCCACCGTGCGGCCGTCCGCAAGCCTCGGCCGTTGCGGCGGCGCGCCGATGCGCCGCGTGTGCAGGAGCAGGAACGGGGGGACGCTGCTGCGCCGGAAGGGGCTCGCCCTCGGCGAAGTGACGAAGATCTCCTGGCCCTCCTGGAAGAACAGCCGTTTCTCCGGGTAGAACGTCTCGAACGCGGACAGGTTGACGATCACGTCGTCCGCCTCGACGTTGCCGAAGTCGGGGTTCAGGGCGGCCGTCATCTGAAAGTCGGTGGACGGGCGCCACCGCAGGTCCAGCCCCACCTTGCCGGACACGGTGTCCTCCAGGCGGTCGTAGGTGCTGGAGGCGTACGGGACGACGCTGTACTCATGGCGCGGATTCACGCCGTCGACCACCAGCTGCTGGAAGTCCGAGATGAACTTCGGCCGCGACCAGGGCAGCGCCGGCCAGCCCCAGCG
Organism: Candidatus Azotimanducaceae bacterium; assembly: GCA_965206615.1. Classification (GTDB taxonomy): domain Bacteria; phylum Pseudomonadota; class Gammaproteobacteria; order Pseudomonadales; family Azotimanducaceae; genus VXNE01. The sequence goes on along the minus strand of CBDBKI010000005.1, from coordinate 1,882,815 downwards.
TTCGTTCCGGTGCGCCACCGAGCGCTGGCCGTAGAAACCCAGCCTCCGCTCGCCCTCGGTCCGGGGCATGCTGACGACGGCCCAGGGCACGAAGAGTTCCGCCGACCACCCCTTCCCGGTGCGCGCCGTCGCCCCACGCCACGCTCCGTCCCAGGTCGTGCTGTAGTCCCGCTCCGGCAGCAGGGTGCCGTCCGACACGCTCCCACCGAGGGCCACCTGAAACCAGAAGCCGTAGCGTCCCTCTCCGGACGTGTCGAGGTTGAAGGTGAACGCGTCCCGGGTGAGGTACCCCTGGTCCCGCGGGCTCAGGCGTTCGACCAGCGTGTCGGGGGGCTGCTCCATGTCCGCGCCGATATAGATGCCGCGGGCCGTGTAGAAGAACCGCACCGAGGTCTCGAGCGGGGGACGTTGCATGGTATCGGGCTGCACCACCGTGAAGGTGGTCGACGCGGGCAGGGACTGCCAGATCTCCTCGTCGAGCCGGCCATCGATGGATATGGACGTACCGGGCGGGACTTCGGTCAGGTGCAGGGGCGGCGTGCTGTCACCACCCACGGCGGCGGCCAGAACGAGCGGCAGTACCAACGACACTTCTGGAAAGTTCCCCTTCGTGCCCTTCGCTACGGTCGCCGTGTGGCGCTGATACTCGGAGCGCGCGAACCAGCAAATTTTACCGCACGATACTGTGCTACTGCCACTTGTTCCCGGCTACGGGCGGAAGAAACCCGCGACCCGGGCGTCCTCTACCGATGGGGTGATCCGCGCCAGTCCGATGTAGACCAGGGTCGACGCGGCGAGCGCCGGAAAGACCTCGTGCAGGTGCGCCTGCCAGCCGAGCAACAGCCACCCGACCAGCACGGCAATGCCGGTCCCGAAGGCCGCGAGCGCAGCGGTCTCGTTGCCGCGGCGCCAATGCAGGCCGATGACGATCGTGGGGATGAAGCACACCGCGTACAAGCTGCCCGAGAAGATCGTGATCTCGACGATGCCGCCCGGCGGATCCAGGGCGATCGCGGCGCCGAGGACAGCGAAGCCAATCACGCCCCAGCGTGTCCAGGCGATGGCGGACCGGTCCGGGAGCGGACCCAGTTCCATGCGAATGTCCCGTACCACGACCGAGGCGGCGACCAGCAGGACGCTGTCGAGGGACGACATCGCCGCGGCCAGTATGGCCACGACGAGGAAGTCGCCAACGAGCGCCGGAAACACGTCGGGGTCGGTCACCAGGAGCGGTACGATGACATCCGTGTCCGTCACGCCATCGAGCAGGAAGCGCGCGTAGAGCCCGACCGGCAGCAGCGAGAACTGCACCACCAGGATGCCGATGCCGGCGATCCACATGCCCGTGCGGATGCTGCGCGCGTCGCGCAGGCCGTAGAACCGGGTGACCTGGCGCGGATCGACCAGCAGTTTCAGCGAGCCCGCGAGGGTGATGCCAACCAGGACGACGAAGGGTATGGCCGCGTTGAGTTCCGTAAGGTGCGTAGTGTCCGGACGGGTTCCCAGTTGCCCGATGACTCCCACGCCGCCGGCGGCGTGCGTCACGAAACCGAAGAGCAGCAGCGCGCCGACGACCATCAGGACGCCCTGCAGGACGTCCGTGCGCACCACCGACACGAATCCCCCCAGGGTCGTATAGGACATCACGATGACCAGCGTGATGCCCACGGCAGCCGGATACGGCACCCCGAGAAACGCCTCGAACAGGTTGCCGGCGCCCTTGAAGATGGCGATCAGGTACAGGAGGCTCGAGAACGCGATGACCAACGCCGCCGCGATGCGGACCCGACGGCTCGCGAAGCGGACCGCGAGAAAGTCCGGCACGGTCACGGAATCCCACTCGGCCGTGAAGCGGCGCAGCCGCGGCGCGACCACCCGCCAGGAAACGAACGCCATGACCACCAGCATCACGGCCATGGTCAGCCAGGGCACGCCGTATTCGTAGCCCTTGCCGGCGTGGCCGATGTAGCTGTTGGTGCTCGCGAACGTCGCGTAGAACGACACGCCGATGACGACGCCACCCATCGAGCGGCCGCCCACGTAGAAGTCGCGGACGGCCCTCCCCCGCCGCATCCCGGCCCGGGCATGGGCGACGAGGAACGCCGTATAGGCGGCAAAGAGCGCCACGGCGAACCAGTGCTCGGCAAGCCAGGTCACGATTTGCTCCCTACGTGGAGGCGCGGGTATGCTCGATCCACGAAGGACACCTCGCCCGATCCATGCGCTACCTCGTGCAACTGCTCATCCCCGCGCTGATCCTACTGGGAGTGATCTGGGTCATCGCCCGCAGCCGGCGTGGCGCCACCCGATCCGCTTCCGGTGAAGGCAGCGACATCCTCTCCACACCGGCGTTCCTTCTGATCCTCGTGATCGGTGCGGCGTTCACGGTGGCGCTGCTGTTCGCGATGGGAGCGTGGACGGCGGCTTGACCACGTCGGGGGCGTTGCCGCCCGTCGACAGGACCGACATCGGTCCAAAACAGGCTGGTCCTGGCCGATCGTCGGCTAGGAGCTTGCGCCGTAGAAGTTTCGCGCAGCGAAACTTCCAACGCGACCGATAGGTCGCGCTAGCTCGTGGCATGGTCGCTCAGTGCCTTGCCCGCATCGCCGTGAGCCACCGCTCACGGAGGTCATCATTCCGTGGGGAATCCGGGGTCGCCTCAGATGCCCAGCGCCCGCACTGCGAAGCGTTGGAGGCTTCGGTCAGGTCTTGTCCGGCAGGCCCTTGGAGATGTCTCCCCGACGATTGATGAGCCGGTCCGGATCCGCGTCCCGCGTATTGTGCATGGCCCGGTCGACCATCTTGTCGTACTTCGGATCGAGGCGTTCGACCTTCGAGAGATTGGACAGGTGCACGGAGGGCCGCGACACGATGCGGTGGGTGTGCGCGCTGCCGCAGTATTCGCACGGGCAAGCGTCGCCGGCGCGGGAGACCGGCGCGAGCACCGACGTCACCGCCTGACAGTCGCTGCACCGGTACTCGTAGATCGGCATGGGGCCACCGTCAGGCGGCGAGTTCCGCCCCCTTGTCGACCAGGGCCTGGATCGAGAGGTGGTAGCGCTCGAACTTGGCCCTGTCGAGGACGTTGGGCGCGCGCACGATGTCCCGATCGAGGTCGAGGGACAGGAGCGACGGTCCGGTGCCCTTGCCGCGCCGCTTCAGGTAGTTCGTCCAGTCCCGCGCGGGCATGTCGATGACGAGTTCGACGTCGCGCAGGTCGTCCTCCTCGATGGGCTCGATCGACCCCACCTCGAACGCCTCCAGCGTCACCTTGCGGATCGTCTTGCCGGCCTTGAAGCCGATCACCACGTCCGCGCTGCCGAGCCGGCGGTAAGCGGGGTCGGCGTTGACCGCCTGTTTCGCGTCTTCGAGCCAGTCGAGTTGTGCCATGGTCCCGGATCCTCTCAGGGAAACGTGGTCTTGACGCGCGCCGACGCGTCGAAGAAGAACTGCAGCGTCTGGTTGTAACGGAAGAACAGGTCTTCCCGATACTGGTCGCCGTGTTTCGAGGTCGACAGGCCGTCGTGCCGCTCGAGGTCGAGGCTGTTCAGCGTGTGGTTTTCGGTCGCGTGACCGTGAGCCCCGATGTCCTTGAGCATCTCACGCCAGTCCCCGAGCGGCATGTGCATGTAGAAGTCGACGTCCGCGAGCGCCGTGTCGTCCACGCGCAGGCCGCCTCTGCACTCGAACCCCTCGAACGTCAGCAGGAATACTTCGTTCGACGTCTCGTCATCGTCCTCCACGACCACGCCGGCCGTGCAGTTGCACTGCCCGCCGCCGGCGCCCTGGTAGCTCTCGTCGCCGTTGTAGACGCGCGCCACCGCGCCGAACCACTCCTCCGAAGGAAACTTCGCCACTATCCCGCTTCCTATCCCGCTTCCTATCCCGCTGCCTATCCCGCTGCCTATCCCGCTTCCTATCCCGCTTCCTACGCCGCTTCCGGCAGGAACCGCGACATCTCCTCGGGGATCGCCTCGCGCATGCGCGGCACGCGCAGCCAGGCGCAGGAGGCTTCGTAACGCGCCATGAACTCGCGCATCAGCGCTTCCCACGTGGCCATGCCGGTGGTCGCCGCGCCCGCCACGCCGCCGCCGAAGACGATCGCCAGGGCTTCGCGAAGCACGGGATCCCGCAGTTCACGGGCGAAGATCCGGTCACCGATGAAGAGCAGCGTCGACAGGACCTGCGCCTGGTGATCGACGTGGGCCATGGAGTACTGCAGGTGGTCGAGCGCATAGGCCATGTGCCGCGCCCGGTCCTGGATGACGTGTCCGTAGATGAAGCGTTCCGCGTCGTTGTGGGCGAACCGCTCGAGGTAGCGCAGGACCGTCATCGCGAAGGTGCCCCGCAGCAGGAAGAGGTACACGACGGCCTCCGTCCACCCGCCGCGGCTCTCGAGGATCATCCGGTTCACTTCGCCGGTCGGCTCGAGGCCCAGACCACCGCCGTTGTAGAGGGCGCGCTTGCGGAAGACTTCGTAGTGACGCGCCGCATCGAAAGTCGCCGTGGCCAGGAACTGCTTGACCTCGTGATAGCCATACGCCATCTGGTGCTGCCAGCTGGAGATCGTCTCGATGTCCACGTTCGCGTACTGGGAAAGCTCGGTACACACTTGGCACACCGCGCGTTCGACATCTTCGGGCAGGGGCTCGATGGTCTCCCAGGGGACATCCGTGGCCGGCGCCCAGCGCCGCTGGATCGCCTCTTCGTAGAGATCCGCCGCGCACTCCGCCCAGATCGCGGACTTTTCGCGGATCGCGTATCCCACCGGGGGCAACCCGTGCCGCGCGATCGCGCCGCGCGGGTTGCGCGTCTGATCGTGCCACTCCGTCGGAATCTCGCCGTAGATGCCGACGTTGAGACTGCCGAGCGTCAGACCCTTCTTGCCGGGCTTCACCCGCACACCCCACTGCCGGGACTGGTTCATCCAGTCGAGACTGGGTTTCGGGACTTCGGTCAGGATGTTGGTGCCGTCCGTCGAGAGCGACTCGACCCGCTTCGACGAGGACTTCGCCTGTGCGCGTTTCTTTGCCACGTGTGGGTTGCCCCGTGTGTCAGGTAAGGGGGAATCGCCCGCTGGACCGGCGGGCCATGGTTTTCGTCTTCGCCTCAGGCGGCGATCTCGGCCAGCATCTCGGGGACCTGCGAGCGTCCGTTCTCGAAACGGTCGCCGAAGCCGGCGCTCTTGACGCGCTTGATGTACTCCTGCAGTTGCCGCCGACGGATCGCGATCAGCTTGTTGCGGCCTTCGTCGAACTTGTCCTTGCCGCCGCCGAGCAGGATGGCCATGGATTCCGAAGTGGCCGGGAACTGCCCCGCCGGGTTCTGCGAACCCGCCAGAATGCCGCGCTCGGCTTCGTCGAGATAGCAGTGGATCTCCTCGTGCCGCTCCGGCGCCGTCTCGGCCATGTAGCGCATGTGCATGACACCGAACGCCACATGGCGCGCCTCGTCCTGGGCGCAGAGACGGTAGATGGCCTTCTCCGCGTCGTTGTATGCCATCAACTCGCCCATGCGAAAGATGGTCAGCACCGCGCCTTCGCCCGAGATATGCAGCCGTGAGGACATCTCGGTGAAGTCGCGGGACAGATCGATACTGCCGACGACGCCAGCCGTGCCGCCGGTCGCTTTCATGAGCCCACCGCCATTCGCCAGCGCCCGCTTGCGGAACACATCCATGTGGCGCGACTCGTCCATCACCTGGCACAGCAGCACGTTGCGCGCCTCGAAGAAGTCCGGGGTCGTCTGCGCGATCCACCGCGCCGGCACGTCCCCCGCCACGAACTCGACCTCCGTCAGGAAAGTGTCCATCGTGCACTGCGCCTGCTCGATGTCGTCGGGCAGCGGCTCGATGGTGTGCCACGGAATATCCGTTGCCGAACTCCACTGGCGCTGCAGCGCTTCCTCGTAGAGGAAAGATGCGTTGTCCAGCCAGATCTCGCTCTTGGTGCGAATCGCGTAGTTGCCGATACGGTACGAACCGGGCCGTGGCACCGCGCCGCGCGGACGTCCGGTCTGGTTGTCGCTCTCTGCCGGCGGGTCGCCATAGTCGCCGACCTGAATGTCGGCGAGGGTCAGGCCGTACTTGCTCTGCTCGGCCCGCGTATCCCATTGGCCCTGCCGGTCCATCCAGCCGAGATCAAGGTCGTGCCCGGCATCGAGCTGCACGGCTTCGCTCATGAAAGTTGCTCCGTAAGGATATCGAGGCCTCGCCGATCCTCTCCAGGTCGAGGCCGGCCCCTGAACCCAAGTACTATACCGCCCGGTTCAGGATTCTCAACCAGGTTATCGGAACGCCTCGCGAGGCACCGGTGACGCGCTGCAACCGGGGATCGACCCGCGATGACGTTTACACTGCACCCACGACTTGTCGCCGACAGCGAGCAGCTCTGCGAGCTGTCGCTCTGCACGGCGCTGCTGGCGCGGGATCCACGGTTCCACTGGGTGATTCTCGTCCCGCGTATCGCCGGTCTGCGCGACCTGCACGACGTGCCGGCCCCGGACCGGAGCACACTGTTCGAGGAAATCGAGCGGGTTTCACGGGCACTCGGACGCATCGTGGCGGCCGACAAGATCAACGTCGCCGCACTCGGCAACCAGGTGCCCCAACTACACGTACACATCATCGCGCGCCGCACCGACGACGCCGCGTGGCCGGACCCCGTCTGGAGCGCCCCGGCGGCCGGCGCTCCGCTCGCCGGATCCGAACTCGCGGCACGCGCACAACGGATCAAGGAGGCAATCGAGACATGAAGAAGTGGCAATGCATGACCTGTGGGTTCATCTATGACGAAGCCGCCGGCTACGCCGACGACGGCATCGCGCCGGGCACGGCGTGGGCGGACGTACCCGAAGACTGGCTGTGCCCCGAATGCGGCACCCCAAAAAGCGATTTCGAGATGGTTGAGATAGGTTAGGGAAGCTCTGATTGATCAGAGGTTCCTTCGGAACGCCGGAGGATGTCCACTTGCGACGGGAAGACGATCCATGCGTGACGAAATCGAACGCATCCTGGCGATGCGCGAACGTGGCGAGTTGACGCGGGAGGAGGCGGCCTCGAGGCTGGAAGCCCTCGCGCGCCAGCGATCGTCGCGCGAGACATCCGACGACCCGCGGCGCCCCTTCGGCGGCATCGGCCGCGATATACAGAACGTCCTGGAGCAGGCCTCGAAGACCCTCGGGGCAGCACTGCGCACCGAAGAATGGGTCAACGAAAGCAATTCCGCGACCCTGTCCAGGGCCGAACCGCCGGTCGGCGAGAACTTTCGATGCCATGGCAACAGGCTCCACCTCGTACGCATCGCCGGACTGCGACTGTCGGAGTCCGAGTTCACGGACAACGACCTGCAGGCGGGCGCGCTGGAGAAGCTCGAGTGCGGCCAGGCGGTCTTCGCCCGCAACGGGTTACGGGCCTCGTATCTCGACGGCGTGAGCATCGACGACGGCGAGGTCTCGGACAACCAGTGCAATGCCGTACGACTGGCCGACTGGCGGTTGGTCTCGTCGCGTTTCACGACCAGCCGGCTCAACGCCGTGCAGGCCTCCGGCATCGCGTGGTCGCACGCGACGGTCCGCGACGCGCGCTGGAACGGCGTGCAGCTGACCGCGATGGTGCTGCGCAACGGCGCCGCGATAGAGGGCCTCTCGCTCAACGGTGTGGCCGGGAGGAACTGGGTGCTGGACGACACCACACTCTCGGACGTCACGCTGACGGGACTTCAGGTGGGAGGCTTCACCTGTCTCGGGACCCGGCTCGCCGGCTGCGTCCTGCGTCACGCCGACTGGGTCAGGGGCCTCGACCGACGCGACCTGTTCCGTGTCCGGGACCTGCGCATCGAGCGTTCGGACCTCGAGAATTGCGAGTTTGTCGATTGCCGTTTCGCCGGCACGACCTTCGCGAACGTCCACGCCTCGGATCTGGTGTTCCGCAACGTCGACTTCTCGGGGAAGACCGTGGCGTCCAGCGAGGAACTCGAAAGACTCGCTACCGGTCCACACGACGACTGACGCCCGCAGGATCGGGTCGCCGACGAGAGCCGCCAGAGCCTGGCGCTGAAGACGTCAGTCGGTTTGCACTGACAGGGAGAGGGGTTCTCCCTCGGACGCCGTGACGTCCCGCGTCTCGTCGTCGGCTTCTGCGGCCGCCGGCATGACCCGCGCCGCGACCAGTTCGAGGCCTCTCCTGACGCTGTCGACCAGTTCGATCTTCAATGGCACGCGCCGGTCGTGGCGCAGACCGAACTCGATGCGTCCGGTCGAGCGCTCCCCGTCGTCGTCCACGATGTCGTACAGGCACCGCTCCGTGCCGTTCTCGCCCAACATGTGATCGGTACGCGTCATCGTGTAGGTGTGGCGCCCGTTGTTGAGCACCTGCTCGGCGTCGCAGCGAAGCGTCACCCACAACGCGGATACGAGGTCGACCCCGTCCGGAGCGGCCCGCTCCGGACGCTCGGCGCCGTTCTTGACCTGGTGCAGGACCCCGGCGGCAACGCGGACGGTGCGGTCCTTGCGACGGTCCTCCTCACGCAGCACCAGTTCCTCCGGCGCGGCCTGCCCGTCCTCGATGCGTCCGGTCACGGTGAAACGCGCGTTCCAGGGAGACAGTATGTCCCACACGCCGCGCGTCCTGATCCTGCCCCGGACCGCGTACCGCGCTCCGTCGCGCTCGACATGCACCCGGGCCGAGCCCGCTTCCGCACCCGCGATGTGGCCGCGATACTCCAGTTCGAGCGCGTGCGCGGGGGTCGCGAGTAGCGTGGCGGTCGCGAGCACCGCGGCGGTCGCGAGCACCGCGGCGGTCGACAGGATGCACAGGAACCGTCTGACCACGCCGCAGCCTCCCGGCTCAGTCGGGGATCGGGATGTCGTTGACCTTCATGGGCACGTCGTAGCCCCGCTGCACGGCCGGCCTTCCGGCGATCTCGATGTACCAGCGTTTCAGGTTCGGGAAGTCCGCCCAGTCGATGCCTTGCCACTCGTAACGCGAGATCCACGGCCAGGTCGCCATGTCCGCGATCGAGTATTCGTCCGCCAGGTACGCCCGGTCCGCCAGGCGCCGGTCCAGAACGCCGTAGAGTCGCCTGGCTTCCGCGGCATAGCGCTCCTCCGCGTAGGGCGCCTTGCCGACGTTGAAGCGCAGGAAGTGGTGCGCCTGACCGAGCATCGGCCCGATGCCCCCCATCTGCAGCATGAGCCACTCCAGGGTCGTCCAGCGGTCGGCCCCGCCGAAGCGGCCGGTCTTGTCGACGAGATAGAGCAGGATCGCGCCAGACTCCATCATGGACCTGCCGTTGTCGCGATCGACGATCGCCGGAATCTTGTTGTTCGGGCTGATCGCGAGAAACGACGGCTCGAACTGCTCGTCCTTGCCGATGTGCACGGGATGCACTTCGTAGTCGAGTTCAAACTCTTCGAGTGCGATCGAGATCTTGCGCCCGTTCGGGGTGGGGAACGTGTAGAGATCGATGGTCACGGCTGGCCGGTCTCCCTGGCGCGCGCAAACTCCGGCCTCACATTGACACCGCAGGGTGCAAAGTCAAGGCTCCCCATGGCGTCAATCATCCTGCCAGCCGTTCCAAACACACGGCGCCCCGCGTCAGGACTCCGCCGGAGCGCTGTCCTCGGAGGCTTCGGCCGGCTTCGTCAGCTTGTAGAGCACGCGGTCGGTCTGTCCGCGGATCGCCGCATCGAAGACCATCGTCGTCCGGTCGTCCTCCGAATTGCGCAGGAGATCCGAGGACTCGATTTCAAAGCCGGAGGCTTCGAGGATCGGCAACGCGGCGTCCACGTGCAGCCGATGCAGGCTCGCGTTGTCCTGGTCCGAATCCCCGTAGTGATCGACGAGGCCGAGCACCCCGCCGGGCTTCAGCAAGGCCTTGATGACCTGCAGGTACCCCACCGCCGCGTCGTCCCCGCCCGAGCCTTCGCCCAGGCCGTTGTGGACGTCGTGGAAGTTGAGCGCGGTGAACGCGGCGTCCAGCGAGCCCGGTTCCACGCCGAGTTCCGCGAGTTCGCGGTCGACGCGCTCGACGTTGCCGAGACGGCCGTCGGCGAGCCGCGCCACCATCGCCTTGTCGTACATGCCGTCCCTGAATTGCAGGAACATCGGATGATTCTGCGCGTAGACCTTGCCGGTCGGGCCGACGGCCAGCGACAGCACTTCCGTGTAATACCCGCTGGAGGCCATCAGGTCCATGACGGTCATGCCGGAGCCGATGCCGAGGAATGCGATCACCTCCGCCGGCTTGCGCCCCGCGTCCCGCGCGCGATCCTCTGCCGCGCGACCCTCGTCGGCGAGCGCGCCGGCCAGGTCCGCCTGGATCCCCGGCCCGAGGGCGAGCGCGGCCAATGCCGCGCAGCATGCGATCGTCTGCTTGATGTATCCCTTCATGTCGGCTCCGGCGCCTGCGTCGTGAAAGGGCGGCACTCTCGCACGACGCTGCCCAAAGTCAAGCACCGGACCCACGCCGCCACCCCGCCGCTCCGCTGACATCCGCGCGGCGTACCGATCCGTGCCATCCTGTGTGCTCACGCTGGGGCCAACCGGGGGCGATCGTGTTCAGGCGGCAGGAAATGCTCGCGTTCAAGTCGCGGCTGTTCGGCGGCGAGGAGTACCGGCTGCGGGGAACCTGGGATCCTGGGGAACGCGCCGCCTGGGAGGCGGCCACACGGCACATGTCCACCGCGTTCCCCGCCGTCGACCCGCAACGACGCCTATCTCTGACCCATGCATGGGGCGCAGGACCGACTACGACGCCGCGGGCTCCTCCACGGCAGTGTCCGGCTCGCTCGCACCGTCCCCAGCTTCCGCCTCGTCCACCGCAAAGTCCTCGGCCGTGGCGTCGAGCCGCTCCGCGACGTACTTCGCGATCTCGAACTCGCCCGCGAACCGGCTCGAGGTGGCGACGTAGTCATCCTCCTCTTCGAGGTGATACAGGGCCAGTTCGTGCCCGCCCGCGTCGTCCGTGAGGACGAAGCGCACCGTGGGCGACTCGGGCAGTGCGACATCGACCAGTGCCAGCATGCTGAGCCCCGTGAAACGCGCCGTGTACTCCGCCGCTTCGTCCTGATCGACCGTGACGTCGGCCATCGCCCAGCCGTCGTCCGTGGACTCGAGCGTCCATCCCGCTGCGCCGACGCGTTCGACGGCCTGCAGGGCACCGTCCGGCTGCAGGAGCGACTTTCGTAGCCAGTCCGAGGCTTTGGTGCCCGCCTCGTAGTTCGAGAAGTCGATGGCGTAGGCCGGTCCACCCGCGGCGTGCCGGGCATGCACCTTCTGGAAGGTCGGCGACGTACCGAGATAGACGTCGGCAAGGGTGTCCCCGCCGGCCTCGACCCGCACGCGGCGCTGGTGCGCGTCGTCGGTCACCTCGAAGCGTGCCATGGCGGACTCGCTCGTCGCCACCGGCCATCCACCGGCGGCGTCGGCCAGTTTCTCCAGAACCCGGTCGACCTTGCCCCCATCCGCCGGGAGCCCGTCGGCCAGCGTCCAGGCGTCGTCCACCTTTGCCAGGGTCACCGAATTCTCGTCGTCCGACAGGGTGATCGAGTCCGCCGCGTCCGCCGCAAAGTGGAGGAACGGTTCCGGCTCGTCGCTGGCACCCGTCTGCAGGCCCCACACGAGGGCCACCACGAGCACCTGCACCCCAAGCAGCACGGTGAGCGGCCACTGCCTCATGCCGTATCCTCCAGCCAGGCTGCCTGGTTCCTGCGCCGACGCGCGCGACGCTGCAGGTTGATGACGAACACGGCGAGGACCGCCAGCACGGCCACACCGTAGTTGACGTATTCCCAGACGCGCTGCTCGTCCTCGGGCATCGACGGCAGCGTGCGATTGAAGTGGCCGCGGCCCCGGATCGTCATCAGTGCCTGGTCCTCCACCGCCCAGTCGACGAGGTTGGCCATGAGCTGGACCGAATTGGTGTACAGCGTGCCGTCCGCGGAGCCCACCATGCGGATGGTCCGGTCCGCAATGAAGGAACTCGAACCGATGACGACCAGGCGCGCCGACTCCGGCGACCGCTCGATGACGCTCGTCACCGCGCCGATGGCCGGCGCCTCATCCGGGTCCGCGCCGTCCTCGTCGGCTTCTCCCTGGTCTTCGTCGGCTTCGTCCGCGACCTCGTCGAGAAGCGGCGATTCCTCGAAGAAGGACTCGAAACGTCCCTCGATCGCCACCGCAAGCGCGTTCTCGCCCACCGGTCCGTCGGCGGCGAAGGGGCTGAGACCCGTCTCGCTCACGCGCGGCATCACCTCGGTGGACGCGGATCGCCATGCGCCGGGCGAACTCTTCATCAGCGGACGCACCGCGCGCGCGGCGTTGCGTTCCTCGTCCACATCGACCGGGGACGCCCACGCGACGGTGACCTGGGGCATTTCCGCGGTAGCGGGAAAGTCCTCGGCGAGACCGTCGCCCCGCACATCCACGAAGTAGGGGTAATCGAGCATCACGAGATCCTGAAAGCTGAATCCGGCGACCTCGCGTCGGACCGGCACCGGGAAGGCCGCGTTGTTCGGGTCCATGACGAACGTCTTGTCCACCGTGACGCCGTGATGGGCCAGCCAGGCGTCGAGGCCGGTGGCCCGTGGCGCGGCCATCAGCGACTGACCGGTGGAGGTGACGTCGAACGCGCCCGTGGCGATCACGAGCGTGCCGCCACGCATCAGGTACTGGTCGATCGCGAAGATCTCCTCCTCGCCGAGACTGCCCGGATCGACCACCAGCAGCACGCCGGCATCCGCGCCGATGCCCTCGGCATCGAGCGTAGCGGACTCGACATCGAAGTCCACGGCCAGGAACTGGCGCAGATCCTCGTATTGATTGCCTGGCGGCGTCGGCATCTGCTGCTGCATGTACGGGTTCGGCGCAGCTGGTGCGTGCACCGCCACCGTCTTCAGCAGCCCCTCCGCGAAGCGCTTCAGACCTTCATCGAGGCTGCGCTTGAGACCTTCCGCGTCAAGCGACTCCGGCAGTGTCGTCTGCACCACCGTCTCCCCGTCCGAGAGCGTCAGATAGAAGTAGAAGGTGTTGAGGTCGAAGAGGCTCGCGGCCATCGGCGAGAAGCCGTACTGCTCGGCGATCGCTCGGGCCACCGTCCCGTCGCCCGCGTCCGGGTCCACGATCTCCGCCGTGAACTTCCCTCCCGAAGCCTCCGCCATCTCGTCGAGCACGCCGCCGAGCTCGGACTTGAGCTCGACCAGCGCGGCCGGGAGCCGGTCGTCCGCCGAGATGTAGCCCGTGAAGGCGATCGGAGCGGCGACACTGTCGAACACGCTGCCCCCACCCTGGAACCCGAACAGCACCTTCTTGATGGCGCGCGTGATGTCGTACTCGGGATTGCGCAACTGCACGTCGAGATCGGACTCTCCACGGACCTTCACCTCGATGAGATCGCGGAAACCGAGCACTTCGTACTCGTCGCCATACTGCACCAGCACGTCGAAATAGGAGTTGACCAGGCTCGCCTGGTAGCGATCCGCCACCTGGAACGGCACCGCCCGAATGCCGTACTTCGTGTTCGCCTCGTCCTCAAGTTCCGGCTCGTCGGCCGGGTCGATGAGTTCGAGATGCAGTCGGCCGTCCGCGGCCACTTCGTACTCGCGCAGCAGGTCGGTGATCCGCGGCACGAGCGGCGCCAGCAGCGGATGCGTCTTGGCGCTGAAATACCCCCGCAGCAGCAGTGGCTCGCGCAGCTGGATCAGGTACGCCCGCGTGGCGTCCGAGATCGTGTACTGCCGGCCCTCGGTCACATCCCAGCGCGGCAGGCCGAGGCCGGCGAGCCACACGTTGGCGACCACGAAGTTGAGCGCCAGCAACGCGGTGACGCGCTGTTTCATGCGATGCCGCCCCGACGAGCCCTCTGCCCAGCCATGGCTTTCGACCGCATGCACGTTCAGCGCCAGAAACACGCCGACGATGGAGACGTAGTAGTAGAGGTCCCCGGGATCCAGTACGCCGCGCACGATCGACTCGAAGCGAGCCCCGGTACCGAGGCTGCGCAGCACCTCGCCAATCTGGTTGGTGAAGAGTTCCGCGACGAACGGGCTTCCGACCAGGTAGAGCATGCCGCAGCCGAACGTCGCGAGGATCAGGGCGACGATCTGGTTGTCGGTGCGCGCGCTGACGTAGAGGCCCACCGACACGTAGGCGGCGCCGAGAAGCGCCGCGGCGACGTAGCCCGCGAAGACGGGACCCCAGTCCAGGTCGCCGATGGCCGCCACCGTGATGGCCAGCGGCACCGTCATCGCGAGCGCGACGACCAGCAGTATCCAGCAGGCGAGGAACTTTCCCGCCACGAAGCGCCAGGCGCTCGCCGGGACCGTGATGACGAACTCCAGCGTGCCGACCCGGCGCTCGTCGCTCCACATGCGCATGGTGAGCGCCGCGGACAGGAAGATCAGCAGGATCGGCAGCCATTCGAACATCGGCCGCACGTCGGCGATGTTCCGCGCGAAAAAAGCCTCACCCCAGAAGAACACGAACAGCGTGACGCCAAGGTACGCGGCGAGAAACAGGTAGCCGATCGGCGAGCCGAAGAACAGCGCGAGTTCCTTGCGCGCGATGGCGCCGACGGTATCAAACATCGACTCGTCCCCCGCTGCTCACTTCCCGGAAAACCGCTTCGAGGTCCCGCTGCTCTCGATGCAGCGTGTGGAACGGGACACCGCCTTCGACCAGGCACCGGGCCACCTCCGCCGACATGGCGTCCGTCAGCGGCTCGTCGAACGAGAGGAAAGCTGCGCGATCGAACGTCCCCCCCGCCACGCGCGCACGGTCGCCGACGGCAGCCTGTACGGCGTCCCGCGATGCCGTGGTCCCGATCGTCAGGCGCTGGCTCTGCTGCAGGTCCGCCAGCCTGGTGTCCAGGGCCAGCCGGCCCGCGCGCAGGATCATCACCCGATCGCACACCGCGTCGACCTCCTGCATGATGTGCGTCGACAGGATGACCGTGGCGTTCTCGGCCAGGCGACGAATGAGACTGCGCATACCCTCGGTCTGGCCCGGGTCCAGGCCGCTGGTCGGTTCGTCGAGGATGAGAATGCGCGGGCTGTGCACGATGGCCTGCGCCACACCTACGCGCTGCCGATAGCCGCGCGAGAGCGTGCCGATGACGTCGAGCGCCCGGTCCGCGAGGCCGGTCGCCTCCACGGCTCGCCGTATCGCCCCGGGACGCTCCGCCTCCGGGACGCCCCGCACCGTGGCCGCGAATTCGAGGTAGTCCAGGATCTCCATGTCGAGATACAACGGCACGCTCTCGGGCAGATACCCGATCTTGTGCTGCACCTCGGCCGGGTGTTCCGTCACGTCCTGTCCGTCAATGCATGCCGAGCCGTCGCTCGGCTCGAGATAGCCGGTCAGGATCTTCATGACCGTGGTCTTGCCGGCCCCGTTGTGACCGAGCAGGCCGACGATCTCGCCGTGCCCGATCTCGAAACTCACCGCGTCCACGGCGACGTTGTCGCCGAAGCGGCGCGTCAGATTCTCGGCTTCGATCACGTTCCGAAAGTCCTCTCGCAAATCCCTTGTATCCGCCCCGGAGCCGGGGCGGCCCATATTCTTGGGGCTGGCGCGGCGAAGATCAAGCCTGTAAACCGGCTCACCTGCAAGGGATGCACATTGGAGCCCGTGCTGCGGCGATCGCAAGGAGGGACCCGCGCCCGCTGCGCCAAGGCTCGCGCGTGATGCGGCGATCCGTCCCGCTCGTCCAGCAACGTCTGAAGCCGCCGGCGCCGGAGCGCGACCGCGGCGGTTCTGATAACAGCGGGCGCGCAGTAGACCGGCCGGCGGTCATCGCGTCCCGTCGTACAGGGGCGACGCTTGTCGTCGCCCGTGTCCAGCCCGTGCAAGCCCTGGGAACGGGACGGGACAAGCCCGTCCCCTACAAGTCCGGCTTGCTGAACGCGGGGTGCACCAGTAGCGCGCGGTCGAACGTGAACGTCGTCGGCGCTCCGCAAGCCGCGGCGGACTCTCCAATGAGGTAGTCCGAGAAGTCCGCCGCGCCGGTTTCGTAACTGGCGACGGCGCGCACGACCGCTGGCCGGTTCATGAACGCAAACTCATCCGCGTCCAGCAGCCGCCGCAAGGTCTCGGCTACCCTGGTCCTGGAGAAGCCGTAGCCGGAGTCGAGGACCCACTCCAACTCACAGAGAACGATGTCCGGCAGCAGCACGCGGTCGCCCGTCGCGACCGTCCTTCCAACCAGCCGCTGTGCCTGTCCCGCCTGGCGCGGGTCGTCGTCCAGGAGCAACCGCAACAGCACGTTGGTGTCGAGTGCAATCACCCCGGTCCGTGTTTGGCCGCGGCCCGACGACGAAGCATCGCCCGCACCCAGGCGTCTTCGCGCTGCCCCGCGTCCGCCGCATCAGCCAGGAATCCCCTGAGCGGTTTCAGTGTCTTGCGGACCGGGAAGACCCTCACGCCAATCCGGTCATCGATCTGGAAGGCCAACACATCCCCGCGGCCGACCGACAACGCCTCCCGGACCGCCTTGGGGATGGTGATTTGACCCTTGGCCGTGACCTTTGCCGTATCCACGCCCACGTCCTTACGAAATAAACAAATTTATGCAAATGTAATGCAGATGTGCCTCGCCATCAACGACATCGTCCTCCGCAGCAGCCAGCGATTGGCCGAGGTTCGATCAGGCGCGCCCGCGCGTTGCAGCCCTCCGTCCGACGGCGACGCGCCACGAGACCACGCCATTCGCGCGCCGCCCTACTTCATGCGATAGCGGATCGGCAGGCTCTTCAGTCCCCCGACAAAGGCGGATTGCGAGTACTTCGGTTCGCCGTTCAGCTCGATGCGATCGACGCGCCGGAACAGCTCCTTGTAGAACGCGCCCATCTCCATGCGGGCCAAATGCTGGCCGAGGCAGACGTGCACGCCGAAGCCGAACGCCAGGTGGTTCATGGGCCGGTCGATGCGGAACTCCAACGGCTCGTCGAAGGCCGCCTCGTCCCGGTTGGCCGACGGGTACCAGAGGACGCACGACTCTCCCTGGGCGATGTCGACTCCACCCACCGTGCAATCCTCCGTTGCAGTGCGGGTGAACTGCCGCACCGGTGAAACCCAGCGGATGATCTCGTTCAGCGCCGTCGTCATGTGGGCGTCCGGTTCCGCCCGGAATCGCGCCTGTTCGTCCGGATTCTCGATGAACGCCAGCAACCCGCCCGAGGTCGCCGAGCTGGTCGTGTCGTGACCGGCCGTCGCGATGATGATGTAGTAGCCGTTGGACTCCAGCTCCGGGATGCGCTCTCCGTCAATCTGCGCGTTGGCGATGATGCTCGCGACATCGTCCGTCGGATGGGCACGTCGCTCCCGGCTCAGCGCCGAGAAGTACGCCTCGAAGTCCGCCACCACCTCGGGCAGCGCCGTAGTCTCGAAGGAGCGTGCCGTGTCGGGATCCGATGAACCGAACAGCTCCTGCGTGAGCTTCACCATCAGCGGTTCGTCGGTCTCGGGCACCCCGAGAATCGACATGATCACCCGTAGCGGATACCAGACCGCGACATCCTTGAAGAAGTCGCACTCACCCCCGAGTTCCCCCAGCCGGTCCACGTACTGCGCCGCCAGCTGCTCGATGCGCCCGGCCAACCTGTGCAGGTTCTCGCCCCGGAACCACTGCTGCGTGAGCGCGCGGTACCTCGCGTGTTCGGGATCGTCCATCTGCACAAGCGAGCGGACGAGGTGGCGGCGGCCGAACATCTGCTGGACGACCGCGTCGAACAGCCTCGGCCCGAGGATGGGGCGGGGGTCGTTGATGAACAGGCGATTGTTCGCCTCCACGGCCTTGATGTCGGCGTGGCGCGTCAGCGACCAGAACGGGTCGAACCCCCCCGGGGTCATCCTGCGCACGGGCGCATGGGCGCGCAGCCACGCGAACTGCTCGTGCAGCCACCGCTCGTCGCTCCAGAACTGACTGTTGACGATCGCCTCGTCGAGGGCTGGAGAGTCGGTGAACACTTCGAGCATCGCAACGCCCTCCGCGGGCAGGTCCTTCCCCTCAGCCCGCCCGATTGTCCACGCATCTGCCCAACAATGCACTCCACACATGGAGCCGTGCCGGCGCCTATCCGCCCGGCACCGCCTCGAGGTCGAACGCTGCCGCCATCAGCGCCCTGGTGTACGCCGTTTCGGGCGCCGTGAAGACTCTCTCTGCCGGCCCCTGCTCCACGATCGCCCCATCCTTCATGACGATCAGTTCGCCGGCGAGGGCCCGCACGACCTTCAGGTCGTGGCTGATGAAGAGGTAGGCGAGGCCGTGACGGGCCTGCAGGTCGCGCAGCAGGTCGACGATCTGCGCCTGCACGGACATGTCGAGCGACGAGGTCGGCTCGTCGAGCATCACCAGCCGCGGGCGCAGCACGATGGCGCGTGCGATGGCGACCCGCTGTCGCTGACCCCCGGAGAACTCATGCGGGTAACGGTCGAGCATGTTCGCGTCGAGACCCACTTCCGCGAGCGCGGCAGCCGCGCGTTCACGCCGCTCCGACACCGTCAGTTCCGGGCGATGGACCCGCAGACCCGCGCCCACGATCTGGCTGATCGACTGCCGCGGCGACAGGCTTCCGTACGGATCCTGGAAGACGATCTGCATATCGCTGCGCAGGGGTCTGAGGGCTTTCCCCTTCAGCGTATGCAGCGCCAGCTCGCCGAGGCGGATCTCTCCCTCGCTCGCAATGAGCCGCAGCATGGCGAGCGCGAGCGTCGTCTTGCCGGAGCCCGACTCCCCCACGATCCCCACGGTATGCCCCTCGCGGATGGTCACCGACACGTCGTCCACCGCCTTGAGGGTACGCCGCCGGGCAAAGAGCCCCTTGGCGAGGTTGAAGCGTACGCCGAGGTGTTCCGCGCGCATCACCACGGGCGCATCGGGATCGCCCTGCGCCGGTTCGCCCTGCGGCTCGGCCGCGAGCAGCCGGCGCGTATAGGCGTGGCCCGGCGCGCCGAAGATCCGCGCGGCCGGTCCCTGCTCGACGATCTGCCCGTCGGTCATGACGCAGACGCGGTCCGCCATCTTGCGCACGATGCCGAGATCGTGGGTGATGAGGAGCAGTGCCATGTCGAGCTTCTGCTTGAGGTCCTTGAGCAGCGCGAGGATCTGCGCCTGCACGGTCACGTCGAGGGCCGTGGTGGGTTCGTCGGCGATGAGGAGGTCCGGTTCGTTGGCGAGCGCCATCGCGATCATCACGCGCTGCCGCTGCCCGCCCGAGAGCTCGTGTGGGTACGCCCGCAACCGCTCGCGCGCCCGCTGCAGGCCAACCAGATCGAGCAGTTCGAGGGTACGCTCGCGCGCCTCACGTTTGCCCATCGCCCGATGCACGAACAGGATCTCCGCGACCTGCTTCTCGATGTGGTGCAGGGGATTGAGCGACGTCATCGGCTCCTGGAAGACCATGCCGACCCGGTCGCCGCGGATCTTCAGCATCGCGTCGTCCGACGCGCCCACCACCTCGTGGCCGTCGACCCGGATGGAGCCGCGCGGATGGCTGGCCTGGGGATACGGCAGCAACTGCATCACGGAGAGCGCGGTCACCGATTTGCCCGAGCCGGACTCCCCGACCAGGGCGACGGTCTCGCCCCGGCCCACATCGAAATCGACACCCCGCACCACTTCCTCGCCACGGAATGCGACCGCGAGGTCCCGGATCTCGAGGACGACGCCGCTCATGTCGCCGATCGCCTCGGGTCGAACGCATCGCGCACGCCCTCGCCCACGAACACGAATAGCGTCAGCATCGTTGCCAGCGCGAAGAAACCGGACAGTCCAAGCCAGGGCGCCTGGATGTTGGCCTTGCCCTGGGCGAGCAATTCGCCGAGCGAAGGCGATCCCGCCGGCAGGCCGAAGCCGAGGAAGTCCAGCGACGTCAGCGTGGTGATGGATCCGTTCAGCACGAACGGCAGGTAAGTGAGCGTCGCGACCATCGCGTTCGGCAGCACGTGCTTCGTCATGATGGTGAAGTCCGATTCGCCGAGCGCCTTCGCCGAGCGCACGTAGTCGTAGTTGCGCGTGCGCAGGAACTCCGCTCGCACCACCGCGACGAGCGCCATCCAGGTGAACGCGAGCAGCAGCACGAGCAGCGCGATCGGATTGGGTTCCACCAGGCTTGAGAGGATGATGATGAGAAACAACGCCGGCAACCCTGCCCATATCTCCACGAGTCGCTGCCCGAAAAGGTCCACCAGGCCACCGAAGTAGCCCTGGATCGCGCCCACGGCGATGCCGATCACCGAACTGAACAACGTCAGCGCGAGGCCGAACAGTACCGACAGACGGAACCCGTAGATGATGCGCGCGGCCACGTCGCGCCCGACGTCGTCCGTGCCGAGCCAGTGACGCGACGACGGCGGCTCCGGCACCGCGCCCGCCGTGTACAGATCGATGGTGTCGTAGCTGAACGGAATGATCGGCCAGACCATCCAGCCGTCGCCCGCCTCGATCAGCTCCTGCACCGGCGGTTCGCGGTATTCGGCTTCCGTCTCGAACACGCCGCCGAACTCTGTCTCGGGATAGTTGAACAGCACCGGGTAGTAGAAGGAGCCCTCGTAACGCAGGAGCAGTGGCGTGTCGTTCGCGATCAACTCCGCGACCATGCTGGCCGCCACCAGGACACTCACGATCCACAGGCTCAGATAACCCCGCTTGTTCGTCTTGAAGTTCCGCCAGCGGCGGCGCATGAGCGGCGATGCCGAGAGGCGCCCCGGCGCCACGACCACCACGAAGCCGTCTGTGGCCGCGCGGCCGCGGACCCGCGCTGCTTCCGTCACCGCGGCCATCAGCCCTCCCTGGCCTCGAAGTCGATGCGCGGATCCACGAACGTGTAGGCGATGTCCCCCACCAGCGTGAGCGCGAGCCCGAGGAACGTGAAGCAGAACAGCGTCCCGAACATGATCGGGTAGTCGCGTTTCAGGATCGCCTCGAATCCCAGCAGTCCCAGGCCGTCCAGCGAGAAGATCACTTCGATCAGGAGCGCGCTGGTGAAGAGAATGCCGACCAGCGCCGCCGGGAAGCCGGCCACGACGATGAGCATGGCGTTGCGGAACACATGACCGTACAGCACCCGTCTCGGGTTCAGTCCCTTGGCGCGAGCCGTCAGCACGAACTGTTTCGAGATCTCCTCGAGAAACGAGTTCTTGGTCAGCATCGTCAGCGTCGCGAAGCCGCCGATGGTGAGCGCCGTCACCGGCAGCGCCAGGTGCCAGAAGTAGTCCGCGACCTGGCCGAGGGGCGACAGATCGTCGAAGTTCGCCGATACGAGGCCTTTCAACGGGAACCAGTCGACATACGAGCCCCCGGCGAACAGGACGATCAGGAAGACCGCGAACAGGAAGCTCGGCATTGCGTAGCCGACGAAGATGATGCCGCTCGTCCACGCATCGAAGCGGGTTCCCTCCCGCACGGCCTTCGCCACCCCGAGAGGAATCGAGACGGTGTAGATGAGCAACATCGACCAGAAACCGAGGGATAGCGAGACCGGCAGGCGTTCGGCGATCAGCTCGATCACCGGACGATCCTGGTAGTAGCTCTGCCCGAAGTCGAGCCGCGCGTAGTCCCCGACCATCTTGAAATAGCGTTCGTGGATCGGCTTGTCGAACCCGAACTGCTTCTCGATGGCGGCGATCAGCTCGGGGTCGAGCCCGCGGGCGCCGGCGTATTGGCTGCGCATGGCCCGATCGGCGTCCGAGAACTGCGGCGTGGCATCCGTGGCGCCGGCGATGCGCGCCGTCGCCGCCATGTCCTGGCCGGTCAGACGCGCGATCATCTGGTCGACGGGCCCGCCCGGCGCCAGCTGCACGATGAAGAAATTGACCGTGACGATGCCAATCAACGTCGGCACGATCAGCAGCAGGCGCCTCGCGATGTAGCGCAGCATCTTCTTATGCGAGGGGCAAGCCCCTCGCGCTCCCCCGTGCGAGGGGCAAGCCCCTCGCGCTGCTCATTCGTGCGAGGGGCAAGCCCCTCGCGCTGCTCATTCGTGCGAGGGGCAAGCCCCTCGCGCTCCCCGGCCGAGGGCTCTTTGCGCGAGGGCCATCGCCTCCTGCTTCCCGGGGGCCGGCCCACCGGCCGGATCTACGCACGGCAGCTCCCTTGTCAGTCACCGCCCGTCGCCGCGGCTTCCTCTGCCTGGTCCTTGTCCATCGTCGCCGACACGTCCGCGAGGAACGCCGGTCTGCGTTCGTCCGCCTCCTGCATCGCCGCTGCCGCCCGCTTGTTCTCACCGATCTTGCTCATGATCGCCGCGCCCGCCCGGTTCCACACGTCCCGATGGTCGATGACGAAGCGGTTGGACTCGCGGTACCCCTCGAGCATGCCGTTCGTCTCCGGGATCACGTAGCGCGCGATCAGATCATAGCTGCGCTGCATGTCTTCCCGGTTCGCCCAGTCGTGGACGAAGCCGATGACGGCGCCGAAACCGCCGGTCAGTTCCTGCAGCTCCCTGATACGCGCCACCAGGTCATCGGGCGTCCCGACGACATTGACCGAGTGCTCGCCCCAGGCCGTGGCCTCCACCGCCTCTTCCGGCGTCTTGTAGATCGCGCCCTGCCCCGCGGCCAGCGTGCCGACCAGGTAGTCGTTGCTGTGATGCAGGAGGCCCGCGCCGGCCTGGCGAAGCGCCTCCTCGCGAGACTCCGCGATGTGCCAGGAGAGGACCAGCCGCCAGTTCGCGCGGTCCACCGTGCCGCCGTTCTTCGCGGCCGACTCCTCCGCGAAACTCCACTGCAGCGGCAGCGCCTGGATACCGGCGGTCGTCGTCGACCCGATGGAGAGCACGCCGGTGCTGTGCTTGCCCGCCAGCGTCATGCCCGAGGGGCTGATCAGCGAGGCCACCGCGAACTCCATCTCCTCCTGCAGCGGCAGCAGTTGCAGCCGGGCGTCGCGCAGGGTGAACCAGTCGCTCTCGTAGTCGAAGCGTTCTTCGCCGGCGAAGAGGCGCTTGATGACGCCCATCGCCTCGTCCTGACGGTCGCGCAGCAGCATGGGATCCACGCCCAGGGTATGGGCGTCCGACGGCAGTGCACCGGGTCCGGAGCCAAAGATCACGCGCCCGCGGCTCTGGTGGTCGAGCTGCACCATGCGCTGCGCGACCATGAACGGATGGTGGTAGGGCAGGGAAACGACCCCCGTGCCGAGCCGCATCCGCGATGTCCGCTCCGCGGCGGCCGCCAGGAAGAGTTCGGGCGATGCGATGACCTCCCAGCCCGTCGAGTGGTGCTCGCCGCACCAGAACTCGTCGTAGCCGAGGCGGTCGAGTTGCGCCACCAGTTCGAGGTCGCCCTGCAACTGCAGCGTCGGATGCTCGCCGATGGGATGGTGCGGCGCCAGGAACGCCCCGAACTTGAGCCTGCTCATGCGGTTCTCCCCCTCACTGTGCGTGCACGGCAGATTGCCACAATTCGCGGTGTGCCGAAATCGCAGGACGGCGGCAGAAGCGAGGCAGCCGGCCGATCCAGCGGAGCGCCGCAACCCCGAGACTACTTGCCGGCCTGTCGTGTTTCCTTCTCTTCTTCAACAGCGCCCTACGCGGCGTACGCCTCGAGTTCGTCGCCGTCGATGGTCACGCGATGCATCCGGCGACGCTCCCCGGGGTAGTCGTCGAGCGCGTAGTGCCAGGTGGCCCGGTTGTCCCAGAACGCCACGCTGCCGGGCTCCCAGTGGAACCGGCATGTGTGCTCGAGCCGGGCGCCCACCCGGTAAAGATATTGCAGGAGCGGCTGCGACTCCTCGTCCGTCCAGCCGTCGATGCGCAACGTGAACGCCCCGTTGACGTAGAGCGCCGGGCGACCCGACCGGGGATGCCGGATCACCACCGGATGCACGGCGTCCTGGGTCGCCTCCCCCGCGTTCTGGTAGCGGTCGTCGCCGCGCTGTTGGTGGTAGCCGCCCCGACCGAAGACGTGGCGGCTCGAGTGGACGGCCGACAGCCCTTCCAGCATGCGCTTGAGACCGTCGGAGAGCGACTCGTAGGCCGCGTACATGCTGGCAAACATCGTGTCGCCGCCATGCTCCGGCACTTCGACCGCGTAGAGCATCGAACCCATCGCCGGCAACTGGTCATAGGAGTGATCGGTATGCCAGCCGCCGCCGATGTTGTTCGGATGGTCGGGGTCCTTCAGCACTTCCGCGACGCGGGGTTGCTCGGCGACCCGGCTGAAGAACCGGTTGACGTTGATCGGACCGAAGCGCTCGGCGACGGCAAGCTGGGTGTCTGGCGTCAGGCGTTGGTCCCGGAAGAACACCACGCCGTAGTCGGCATGCGCGTCCAGCACGGCTTCCACCTCCGCATCGGTCAGCGCGTTGAGGTCGACTCCGGCGATCTCGGCGCCGCAGCCTCCGTTCGTCGGTCGGATTTCCACTTTCAAACCCCCGATAGAGTCAGTCCCGGCCAGCGGTAAAGCTTGCCACAAATGTGCCCTCGCGGCAGTCCCGCCGTCAGGAGTCCGCCCCGCCCCGCACCCGCACGGTGATGAAGTCCGTGTCGTAGTACTGCTGATGCCGCACGGACTCCGCCGCATGATCCAGGAGCCGCAACGACACCTCGTCGAGGGCGAACTCCTTCTTGCCGTCGAGCACCAGCATCTGGTCCTCGACGTTCGTGTCGCTCGGCGCCGCGACGAACTCGAGCTCCGTAGCCCCGCGTTCCGGCCGCGCGAGCACCAGGAGCGCGCTGTCCGAATCCGGACGCAGTTCCGCGAGGCGCAGCAGCACCTCCTCGCCCGCGAGCCGCAGCCGAGCCGTGGCCGAGGCGCTCAAGCCCGCGCGCGCGGCAAGACCGTCCAGAAAGGCATGCAGGTCCGGCAAGGCAGCGCGCGACAGGGGAATGCGCAGACGGCTGCGGCGCGGCTCGAGCAGTTCGAGCAGGAGCGTCGCGGCGATGGCGAAGAATCCGCCCACGGTCATGCCGTTGCCGAGCAGCGAACTCCAGCGCGCATCCATGAGGTCGTGGAACACGTCCTGCCCCTGGAAGCCGACGCCGAGCCAGAACGCGAGTCCCACGACCATGGCGCGCTTCGAGTCGATCTCGGAGGCAATGACGAGCCGCATGCCCTGCACGAACAGCATGCCCATCATGATCAGCGTGAAGGCGCCGAACACCGGGTTCGGCACCGCGAGCAGGAGCGCCGTCACCTTGGGCAGAAAGGCGAGCAACGCAAGCAGCCCGCCGGCGTACACACCGGCGCGCCGCGCCGCGACCCCGGTGATTTCGACCACGGCGACGCTCGACGAGTAGGTGGTGTTCGGCACGGTACCGATCAGGCCGGACAGGAGGTTGCCGACGCCGTCCGCATTCACCGCGCCCTGCACCTCCCGGAAGTTCGCCGCACGCGGCCGGCGCCAGGACACCCGCTGCACGGCGAGGGAGTCGCCGACCGTCTCCACCGCACCCACCAGGGTCACGAACGCGAACGCCGGCAGGAGCGCCCAGAAATCCGGCCCGAAGCCGAGATCGAGGCCGGGCCACCCCTGTGTCGGCATCCCGAACCAGGGCGCCTCGATCACGCTCGTCAGGTCGTACAGGCCGAAGAAGCCGGCGGCGACGCCCCCCACGCCGATACCGATCAGCGGCGCCCACAGGCGCACGCGCCCCGTTCCAACGGCTCCGACGACCAGGATCGCGACCAGCGTCACCGCCGCGCTCACTGGCGCGGCGGCCGCGGGGGATCCCGACGGAACGTCGTCCAGCATGTCGAAGGCGATGGGGGTGACCGTGACCGAGATCAGCATGATGACGATACCCGCCACCATCGGTGTAACCACGCGCCGTAGGAACGAGAGCCGCGCGGCGAACAGGAACTGGAACAGGGAGGAGACGACGACCAGGGTGGCCAGCAGGCCCGGGCCGCCCTCCGCGAGCGCGGTGATCGAGACCGCGATGAACGCACCCGACGTGCCCATGAAGAGGATGTACCCGGCCCCGACGCGTCCGACCCGGAACGCCTGCAACACCGTGGCCAGACCGCTCACGAGCAACGTGCCGAAGACCGCCCACGACAGGAACGCCTCGGTACCCCCCGCCGCGCGCACGACAATCGCCGGCGTGAGCACCACACCGCCCACGATCATGAGGGTGGCCTGGGCTCCGAAGCCGAGGGCGAGGAGGTGCGGCGGGCTCTCGTCCGGTTGGTACTGGATGTCGGGCACGGATGCGCCGGTATCGGCGGGCATCGATACCTCCTGATCGCGGGCAAGCGGGCAGTATACCCAGCCTGTGGCCGCGGGCCGGAACGATTGTGCCCGCGCAGCAAAAACCGCAAGATGCCCGCCGCAGAGTTCAGGAGGAACGGTCTTGGAAACGCGCAACCTTGGCGGCACGGATGTCGCCGTGACGACACTCGGCTTCGGCGGCGCCCCGCTCGGCGCCGTCGGCGCACGCATCGACGACGAGACCGTCACCGCGATCGTCCAGGCGGCCATGGAAGGCGGCATCCGCTACTTCGATACGGCACCGCTCTACGGACACGGTCTCAGCGAGAAGCGTCTCGGCCGCCACCTCGCGGACCTCGAGCGTCGCGATTTCGTGCTGTCCACCAAGGTAGGCCGCCTGCTCGTCCCGGCCGGCCAAGGCGAACGCAATGCGGCCATGCGCGACGCCGAACCCGTCGACTTCCGCTACGACTACAGCTACGGGGCCGCGCGCGCGTCGCTCGAAGCCAGCCTCGAACGCCTCGGCCTGGACCGCGTGGACATCCTGCTGTGTCACGACATCGATCTCTGGACCCATGGCGACGGGCAACGCGCGGTCTTCGAAACGGCCGCCCGGGGCGCGTTGCCGGCGCTGGCGGACCTGCGCGCCGAGGGGACGATCGGCGCGTTCGGCCTCGGCGTCAACAACTGGGAAGTGTGTTCCCGCGTGCTGGCCGACTTCGACGTCGACTGCTTCCTGCTCGCCGGGCGCTTCACCCTGCTGGAACAGGACGCACTCGACACCCTGCTTCCCGAGTGCCTGGAACGCAACGTCTCGGTCATCATCGGCGGTCCGTACAACTCGGGGCTCCTCGCCACCGCCGAGCGGCGCCGGGCGACCTACGACTACCAGCCCGTCGACGACGCACGCTGGGAACGGGCACAGCACATCCGACGCGTATGCGAATCCCACGGCGTGGACCCGCGGGCGGCGGCGTTGCAGTACCCCCTGCGCCACCCCGCGGTCGCTTCGGTCATCCCCGGCGTGTGGTCGGTCGAGGAAGTACGTACCAATCTCGCCCTCGCGGCGGCAGCACTGCCCGAAGCACTGTGGGACGACCTGGCCCAGGCGGGCCTTGCGCGCCGCATTTCCTGATCCCACCGCGCCGTGGCCGCGTCGCAGGGACAAGGACTCAAGCCGGCATGATCACGGACCGATTCGACCAACCTCTCACCGTCGCCTCGCAGGCAGCCGCCGACGCGTACATCGACGCCCTCGACCGGATGTTCGCGTCCGAACCCGGAGCGTCCGAACGCATCGCGGCGGCGCTCGAGGCAGACCCCGACTTCGCACTCGGCTACTGCGTGCATGCCCGCGCGCTGCTGCTCGAGGGCCGAACCCGTGACGCCCGGACCGCGGTCCGGCGCGCCCGAACCCTCGCGGATATCGCGACGCCGCGCGAGCGGGCCCACGTGGAGATCGTCGCGCGCGCCACCGAGGGCGCGGCCGCCGAAGCCCTCGCCCTGCTGGAGGAACACGTCGACGAGCATCCGCGTGACGCGCTGCCGCTGTCGCTCGCGCTCGGGGTCTACGGGCTGCTTGGATTCGGCGGCTTCGTGGACCACTACGAACGCCAACTGGCTTTGCTCGAGCGCGTTGCGCCGCACTGGGGGGAGGACTGGTGGTTCGACACCTACCTGGGCTGGGCCTACGTCGAGACCGGCGACTGTGCCCGGGGCATCCCGCTCGTCGACCGGGCCCTCGCCGCACGGCCCACGAACGCCAACGCCGCCCACTCGCGCGCGCATGGCTACCATGAGACCGGCGCCGCCGCGGAAGGCGACGCCTTCATCGAGCACTGGCTACCGTGTTACGACCGCAGCGCGATCCTGCACTGTCACCTCTGCTGGCACCGCGCCGTGTTCGCGCTGCAACTCGGCGAGCCCGAGCGGGCCATTGCGATCTACCGCGACGGCATCGCGCCGGACGTCTCGCTGACGCTGCCGATGTTCACGATGATCGACGGTGCCGCATTCGCATGGCGCGCCGCGC
The DNA here is from genome assembly GCA_965206615.1 of Candidatus Azotimanducaceae bacterium. Taxonomy (GTDB): domain Bacteria; phylum Pseudomonadota; class Gammaproteobacteria; order Pseudomonadales; family Azotimanducaceae; genus VXNE01. The sequence continues at coordinate 1,854,639 of CBDBKI010000005.1, read as the reverse complement.
TGCAGGGACACCCACTCGGCCCGGAGGAACTCCGCGATCTGGCGGCGTTCACCGACGACCGCTTCAGGAAGGCCGGAGTGCCCTTCGCCAACGTGCACGCCGCCTTGGCGTTGGCGGCCGCCGGCGAACATGCCGCCCTCGCGGAGACCCTGCGGAACGTCTCGGCGGCCGCGGCCGCCGGGCGGCAGGCCTGCGGCGACGTGGCGGCGCGACTCTGCGACGCCGTCGCCGCCTACGCCGCCGGCGACCACACCGGCGCCGCGCGGATGCTCATCGCCGTACAGCCCGAGATCTTCCGCATCGGCGGCAGCCACGCCCAGTGCGACGTGTTCGTCGATACATTGATCGCCGCCCGGCTGCACATCGGCGCACGCGACGAGGCGCTCGACGCGGTGAGAGCGCGTTCGCGCGCCCGGACGCCGCACCTCGACGAGGCGTGGATGGCGCGGCTCGACGGTGAGGAGCAGGCAGCGGCTCGCTGAGCCCGACTTCACGGTCGCGGACCTCGCCATCGAGGACACCGCGACCACTGGAACGCGACAGCGAAATCCGGGACGATGCGTGTTCGACAGCGGACCGGCACCGCGCAATCCACCATCCCGACGGGAGAACACAGCATGAAACGACCCAGCATCGCAGTCTGCCTGCTCGCGATCGCCACCATCGGCAGTGGCATCGCTGCCCACGCGGAGGAGGCCTGCGAGCCGTCCCGCTGGGGCGCCGCCGACGAGATCGGCAACGCCAACCTGATCAGCGCCGAGTCCGTGCTCGCCGCGTCGAAGCTCATCAGGACGGGCAAGACCTACAGCCTCGGCATCGTCATCGACAGCACGACCCCCGCCTTCGCACCACGCGGTCTGATGCTGCAGGTCGTGCAGCCGAACCAGCAGGAGGGCCGCGTCGCCTTCCCGAACGCCAGCTACAACGACGACGTGTTCCAGGGCTGGTTCGGCATCGGCCCGCAGATCGACGGCCTCGGCCACCTCGGCGGTCCGGGCGGCATGTACTACAACTGCAACGACGCGAAGGAGTTCGCGTTCCTCACCGGACTCACGAAGCTCGGCATCGAGAAGATCCCGCCCATCGTCGCGCGCGGCGTCGTGCTCGACATGGCGGGACACTTTGGCGTGCCGCACATGGAATCGGGGCAGTTCTTTACGGTCGAGGACGTGCAGGCCGTCGAGGAGAAGCAGGGGACGCCCGTGCAGAAGGGCGACGTCGTGCTCTTCCACACCGGCTGGACCGACGCCAAGCTAAACGCCGAGCCCGACGTCTGGGTCGCGACCCAGCCCGGACAGAGCGAGGAGGTCGCGCAGTACATGGCCTCGAAGGAAGTCGTGGCGGTGGGCGCCGACACCTGGGGCCTGGACGTGGTGCCGCCGCCCGATCCAAACCGACCGTTCCAGGGACACGTGATCCTGCTGCAGGAGAACGGCATCTATATCCTCGAGACGATGAACACCGGGCCGCTGGTGCGCGACGGGGCGTTCGAGTTCCTGTTCGTGCTCGGTCAGGCCAAGGTGCGGGGCGCCGTGCAGATGATCATCAACCCGATCGCCATTCTTTAGAGCCCCGGCGGGGCCGACGGCATGGACGCACTCGCCGGCGAGCGGTGGAAGTTCTGGCTGTTGGCCCTGCTATGGCTGCCGGCGGGACTGGTCCTGCAGGCGGCGGTCCGTTTCGGAGGACTGGTAGAGCCCATCATGTTGCCAACGCTGTTGATGGCCGCCGGTTCGCTGGTGTTCGTCGCACCCTGCGGCCTGCCCCTGGCCCTCGGCTGCCGTCGGCTGTGGCGGCTCGGTTATCCCCGCGCCGCCTGGGGTTCGGGGATCGGTCTCGGCACCGTCACGGTGGCGACATCCGTCCTCGCGGGACTGCTCGGTCCGGTGGCGATCGTGGTCGTCGCGCTCGTGCTCAGTCTGCCTGTCTGGATCGCCGGACTGGTGCTGGCCCGGATATCGCACCGGCGACCGTGAGAGCGGGACGGGACAAGCCCGTCCCCTAGCCGTGCAGTGCGAGCACTTCCTCCGGCACCGGATGCGTCTCGTCCGTCCACTTCGCGTAGACGCTGAACTGCGGACCGATCTCCCTCCACCCCATCGGATCGCCGGCGCCGAGGAAGCGGGCGAACTCCGGGGGATTCCGCTCGAGCATGGCCCTCGGCACATGCCGCTGGTACTGCTCCTGCGTCTTCAGCCGCTGGTGGCAGACGTACGTCGTCAAGTTGAGCCGCAGGCCGTCGGTGTGCTTCGGAAAGGCGCCGTGCCACACGTTGCCGTTGAAGACGATCAGCGAGCCGACGGACGCCTCGACGGCCACCGCCTCGTCTACGCCTTCGCCCGGCTCTGGCGCACGGCAGAGCTTGTTGCTGCCCGGCACGAACGCGATGGCGCCGTCCTCCTTCGTGTAGTCCGTAAGGCACAGCGCCGAGTTGCAGACGTCATTGCAGCCCTCCGGCAGTTTGCCGGACGGCGGCCGCGGCGTATCGGAGTGCAGCCCGAGCGTCTCGCCGTAGTCGCCGCCCTTCCACTTGACGAACGACGTGAGCGACGAGAGCTGGCCCTCGCCACGCATGTAGTGGTTGACCATGGCCTTCATGGTGCGGTTGTTGAGCCACTCCTCGAAGACCCGGCCCTCGAACAGCATGTAGTACAGGAGGAACTGCCCGTCTAACTGCGGCTCGGATGCGTACTTGCCCGAGTTGCCGTTGGCGTCCAGCGAGAACTTGTTGCCGGTGCGGCGTTCGGCCACCTCGAGAACGCGGTTGCGCAACCGCTCGATGAACTCCGGGGGCGCCACCTTCTCCGGCGGGATGACGACGAATCCCTGCTCGTCGCAGGTCCTGCAGTACTCCTCGAGTCCGAGCTCGCGGATCTCCGCGTCGTAGTCCCCATGCCCGGTCGGCATGAGCAGGTTGTCCTCGTCCTGCAGATCGAAGTCTTCCTTGCGGATGTCGGTGGCTTCCGCCATGCGTGCATTCCTCCAACGTAGTATCTCGCTAGCATTACAGCGCACATCCGGGCGCGTCAAGTCGGAGTGTTCCCTGGCCGCCCTCCCAGCCAGGTCCCAAGGGCAACGAAAGGCGCGGCGCGTGGCGACACGGGATACAATCGGTGTCGCGCCCTTCCGTGGGGTCCGCAGCACGGTGTGTGCACTGGCAACCGACATTCTTCCGGAGCCGCAGAGAGTCCTGTGGCCTCGGCTACGCGACACTCCCGGGGACTTCGTGCTCTACGGCGGCACCGCCCTCGCCCTGCGCTTGCGCCATCGGGAATCCGTGGACTTCGACTTCTTTTCGACTGCCCCGTTCTCCCCCGCCGACCTGCCCCCCCGCATTCCGTACCTCGTTGGCGCGAGGGTGATCCAGAGCGCGCCGAACACCCTGACCTGCAGGGTCGACGCCGGTGGTCCCGTTCGCGTCTCGTTCTTCGGCGGGGTCCACCTCCGCTCCGTCGAGCCGCCGGACCGGGCGGCGGACAACGGCCTGCTCGTGGCGTCGCTCATCGATCTTGCCGGAACCAAGGCTGGCGTCGTGCAGAACCGTGCAAGCGCCAAGGACTACGTCGACATCGATGCGATCATTCAGGCCGGCGTACCGCTACGCAGCGCTCTGGCCGCCGCAGCGGCCATCTACGGGCAATCCGAATTCAACCCGCTCGTGCCGTTGAAAGCCCTCACGTACTACGACGAGGGCGACCTTCGCACGCTCCCATCGGCCGTTCGCGAGCGCCTCTCCAGAGCGGTTGCGCAGGTGGACCCCACGGATCTGCCCCGATTCGCCAGTCGCCCGGGGCTGACGCGAGAGGAGATCGATGACGGAGGACTTCGATGACGGACCCGATCGACCCCGCCAGGAGCGACCTGCTGGAGGTGGCGAGTCGGGTCGTCTGGTTCAAGCCACCCGAGGAGGCACTGCAGGACACGGTCCTGTTCCTGAATCACGTCATGACATGGGGAGACATCGAGGACATCGCGGTCATGCGGCGGCATTTCAACGACGATGTCTTGCGGCACGCTTTGCGCCACGCGCATCCCGGCGTCTTCGATCCTCGTTCCTGGGCATACTGGCACGCCGTCCTGGGCACGGGCGCTACGCCGGGGCTACCGGTACGTCGGCTGCCCGGCAACTGCTGATCGGCCATGGTCGACCCATGAAGGGGCGGCGGCCACTTCTTCGTCGAGGCCCGGCCCGAGGAAACCGCCGAATACATCCGCGCCTTCCTGGCGGAGTAGCGCCGCCGGGCGACCCCGCCCGCGCTGCGGCACTTTGACACCCGACACACCGGGCGCTAGGTTGTCCGGCTTCGCATGGCTGATTCAGGAGAACGATGGTGGCCGATACCACGCCGATCACGACCCTCGACGAGTTCCAGGCGGAGTACGCCAAGGGCATTGGCGTGACGCTGCCGCCCCGGGGCAGACCGCGGGAGGCGAACGTCGACAACATCGTCCGTTTCGGAGACGGCATCGGCGACTACAACCCGCTCTACCGCAGCGAAGGCTACGCCGCCGACAGCCGCTTCGGGATGCTCGTCGCGCACCCGATGTTCGTCTACGGAGCGAGCCTCGGGATCATGGCCTCGATCAACGGCAACATCCCGGGGGCGCGGCTGTCGTCGGCCAACTTTCCGATGAACTACGCCGGCGGGGAGATCGAGTTCCACCGGACGATCTGGCCCGGCGACCGGATCTCGGCCGAGGAGGAGATCCTCGGCATCGAGCGCAAGCACAGCGACCGGATCGGCGACTTCTGCATCTGCACGGCGGGCGTCTCCTACTACAACCAGCGCAAGGAACTGGTGGCGACCAAGCGCACCAACATGGCCCGCTACGAGAACCTGCGCGAACGCGGCGTCATCCAGTACGACCGCGAGAAGAAGACGCAGGCGGTCGAGCAGTCGCCGGACGCCCTGGTCTGGGAACGCCGGCGACGCGGCGGCGAGGCACGGTGTTTCCAAGACGTCTCCGAAGGCGAGGAAATGCCGGTCCTGGAGAAGGGCACCTACACGGTCACCGAGCTCTTCCTCTTCACCCACGGGGTAGTCGGCACGGGCCGCAGCCCCCGCGCGGCCCTCGAGTCGGAGGAATCGAAGGACCTCGGCGGTGGCGGCCGCTTCGACAAGGACCACGCCATGAAGCGACGCAACATGCCCGGCCAGTTCGACTGGGGCCCGCAGCGCGTCTGCTGGCTCGGCCAGATGGCGACGGACTGGATGGGCGACGACGGCACGCTCCTGCGCATGGATACCAAGGTGCGCCACCCGAACATCGTCGGGGACACGAACACGATCTATGGCCAGGTCATCAGCAAGCGGGTCGAGGACGGCCAGCATCTGGTGGAACTCGACATCCGCAACGAGAACCAGGCGGGTCTTGTGACCGCGCTGTCGCGGGTGACCGTCGCGTTGCCCAGCCGGAACTGACTCCAGGGAGGATCCACATGACCACCGAATTCGCCGGCCTGCCCGTCGCCGACGCCGAAGACGCCGGCTTCTGTCCGGACCGGCTTGAACGCATCGCAGGCGTCATGGATGCGGCCGCCGAGGCCCACGAGATTCCGGGCACGGCCACCGTGATCCTGCGCCACGGCAAGGTAGTGCACCGGCACGTCAGCGGCCGACTGGACATGGGCCGGGAAGCGCCGGTCGCGATGGACACCCTGTTCCGGATGTACTCGCAGACCAAGCCGGTGACGGCGGCGGTCATCATGTCGCTCTTCGAGGACGGCGCGTTCTTCCTGGACGAGCCGGTGTCGAAGTGGCTGCCCGAGTTCGAGAATCCCCGCGTCATCGCCTATCCGGGCGCCGAGGAAAGCGTCCGTGGCGGTCTCGCGGTTACCGCAACCGTGCCGGCACGCCGCGAGATCACCCTTTTCGACCTGCTGACGATGACCTCCGGGCTGCCGGGGATCAGCCGCACGCCCGCCGCCTATTGGCCCCAGATGGAGCCCACCTGGGAGGGCACGGGGTTTTTCGGAACCGACGAACGGGTCAACGAGCCGCAACACTCCTACGAGGACAAGGTGCTGGCCATCGCCGAAGTACCCCTCTACGCGCAGCCCGGCGAGACCTGGAACTACGGGTCGGACTTCGACGTCCTCAGCCTGTTTCTGACCCGCCTGACCGGCCAGGATCTCGAGACACTGTTCCGCGAGCGCATCTTCGAGCCCCTGGGCATGCACGACAGCAGCTTCTACTGCGCCGCGGATGATCTGGACCGACTGGTGACGGAGTACCAATGGGACGAGGACCAGCGGCCCGAGAACGCCGAGAAGGCGGGCAGGTCGAACCTCGTCGTCCGCGAGCGGCCCGAGAACGCCGAGAAGGCGGGCAGGTCGAATCGCGACCTCATGTCCGGCAACGGCATGTTCGGCGGGATGCTCAGCACGCCGGCGGACTACGCGCGCTTCGCCCAGATGCTGCTGAACGGCGGCGAACTCGACGGCGTCCGCGTGCTCGGACGCAAGACGGTGGACCTCATGACCACCAACCATATCGGCGCGCGGAACATCGACCTGGCGGCAGGGCCGAACTACGGCTTCGGCCTCGGCTATTCCGTGCGCAAGACGGTCAGCGGCTCATTCATGCCCGGCTCCGCCGGCCAGTTCGGCTGGGGCGGCGCCGCCGGCACCTACTTCTTCGTCGACCCGGTGGAGGACCTCGCGGGGCTCTTCTTCACCCACGTGTTCATGTACCAGTTCCTGCCGACGGCGGACCTGGCGGAGCGCTTCGAGAAGCTGACGTACGAAGCGCTGGTGTAGGGGACGGGCTTGTCCCGTGCCAGACGAAGCGCTGGTGTAGGGGACGGGCTTGTCCCGTGCGACTCGAATTCATGCACGGTCCCGACGCGGGCGACCACAAGGGTCGCCCCTACGCGTCCCGATTCGAATTCGTGCACGACCCCCCACACGGGCGACCGCAAGGGTCGTCCCTACCCGAAATCCAGCTCCGCCTGCCGTAGCGCCGTGTCCCCGATCCTCTCGGGCCGTTCCCAGCCCGGCCGGGCTTCGTTCCCCCGGTCGATGAGCCGCTGGATCCCGTCGAGGGAGTGTTCGTCGAACTTCATGCCCGGCGCCTCGGCATCGCCGCCACCCGCGCGGAACTCAAGCAGCTCCACGCCGGCCGGCCCCGCGGTGTACTTGTAGGGCATGCCGTTCGGCACGAAGAAACCGGAGCCCGACCCCAGGCGTCGCTTGCCGACGAGAATCTCGCCGGCGATCACGTAGTAGAGGCAGTCCCCGAACTTGGGATGGCTGTGCCGGAACAGCGGGAAGTTGGCGCCGAACCAGACGTGCGCGAGCATCATGCCGTTCGGGCCGGGCTGCGAGAACAGGAGCGTCGTGGCCACCCCGGGGCCGAGGCACTGGAGCATCTCGACCAGCTTCCGGCGCGCGGGACCCTCGCCGTACTTCTCGGACAGGGCGCTGAACTCGAATCCTTCGGCGACCTGCTCCGCCAGGGCCTGGTCCAGATGCGCGGCCGGCCCCATCTCCGGGTTCTCCCAGATGACGAACGGTCCGCGCTCCGACTCGCGCACCTTGACGCCCTCGCCGGCAATCTCCTGCTCTACGTCGACCTCTTCCCGGATTTCGACCGCTTCGGCCATGCCGCACCCCTTCACCGTCTCGTGGTGCGTATAGCCTAGTCGCGCGCCCACGGGTGAGCAAGCGTGGCGCCGGGGATCACTCGGGCCAGTCGAGGTCCGCCATCACCGGCGCGTGGTCCGACGCCGTGATGCCCGATTTCTTCTTGCGGAAGTCCCGGTCGATCTCGACATGCGTGACACGGTCGAGGACCGACTGCGTCCCGAGCAGGAAATCGATGCGCAGGCCCTGCCCCCGATGGAAGGCGCCCCCGCGGTAGTCCCACCAGGAGAACGCCTGCGATTCGGGGTGCATCTCGCGATACAGGTCGTGCAGGCCGAGCCCCAGCACGGCATCGAGGCGTTGCCGTTCCTCGACGGTGTGGAAGAGCCGGCCGTCTCCTTTCGCGCCGTGCCAGCTGTCGACCGCGCTGGGCACGATGTTGAAGTCCCCGCAGAGCACGGCTGCTCCGTCGGCGGCATGCGTCCAGGATTTCGCAAGGTCGTCGTACCAGGCAAGCTTTGCCGGGAAGTCCTCGTGCGCCAGATCCTTGCCGTTCGGACAATAGACGGTGGTGAACGCGAGTCCCCGAATCCGCACGCCGACGAGCCGCGCGCCGAATGCACCCTGCCCCGCCAGTCCGCGTGCAACGCAGTCCACCGGATGGCGCGACAGGATCGCTACGCCGTTCCAACCCTTCTGGCCATGACAGACCGCCTCGTAGCCGAGGTCCTCGAACGCGTCCGCCGGGAACTCGTCGTCGGTGAGCTTGAGCTCCTGCATCCCGACGATGTCCGGCTTGCGCGACTCCAGCCAGATGCGCACGAAGTCGAGCCGCGCGCGCAGCCCGTTGACGTTCCAGGTCGCTATCCGCATCGGTCCGGCCTCACGGAGAAACCTGCACCTTGACGGAGCCGGCAGACGTGTCCAGGGCCATCGCGAAGGCCCGGTTCACGTCCTGAATGGCCTCGGTGGGGCGGAACCGTGCTACAGCAGCCCGGCCTGCACCATGTACTGTTCGTTGGCGAGTTCGAGGTATTTCTCGACGTGCGGCAGCTGCTCGGGCATGAGCACCTCGCCCATCTCCTTCACCGTCCGCTTGGCGAGGCGGCGCAGGTCCCGGCGCACCCGGGTGGGGATATCGCCGCCCTGGCGGGACACCCGTCGGACAGCGCCGTTGCGCGCCTCGTGATAATCCCGCAGCACCTCCCGGAACGCGTCGTACTGCGCTTCGGTGACGGCCGTCATCTCGACCTGGTCGAGGAGTCGACCTTCGTAGTCCACTTCGGCGGCCCAGCTGGCCGGCCCGAAGCCCAGGACCACCAACACGATCCACAACAGCCGCTGCATCGACGCGCCTCCGGAAAGAAGGCGGCAATGATAGCGGAGCGCCCGCGGACGGAACAGACGGTATCCGGGCTCAGGGCGTCGATCCGGCGGTCAATACGCTGCGTTGGCGCATCTTTCGTTACAGGCACCGTTCCGCGAGTTCCGCCGTGCGGGCGAGTTGGCGCCGCCGATCCTCCTCCGGGTCCGCGACGACCGGTCTCTCGTCCGGGGTGACCTTGAACAGCACTTCGCCCTGGCTCACGACGACGCCCTCGTTGTCGCCCATGACGCACTCGTCAACCGTGCCGGCGAAATTCGCCGTCACCTTGGTGAACATCTTCATCACCTCGATGACATAGAGCGTGTCGCCGGGGTCGAAGTGCATTCCGACCTCGAGGAAGCGCGGCATGCCCGGCGCCTCGCGCGGATAGAACATGCCGCCGAGTTCCGCGACGATCTCGTCGGCGCCGGCGCTCGGCGGCGGTGCGAGCACCTTGCGGGCCGCGGCCAGGGCGTCGCTCGTGTAGAGCTCGGCCGGCACGTCCACGGTGAGGTCGGGGCGTACCCGCAGCCGGTCGAAGCCCGCCTCGTGCGCGACCTGGCTCGGCAACGCAAGCATTTGCAGTCCGTGCTGGTAGCCGACGTGGCGGGCGCGCAGGTTGTCCCAATCCCCCGCCAGTGCAGCCGGCGTACCGGGCGGCGGGTCGGGTGCGCGCAACAGCGCGTCCAACTCGTCGAAACCCCCGGGGCTCAGGCCGGCGCGCAGGCGGGTGTAGAGCGCCTGCGCGCCGTCGAGCAGTTCCCGGTCGTGATCCCAGATCGCCTCCGCCGCCGGTCCCGACGGCCGGTCCATGTCCAGGTAACGGTAGAGCTCCGCGAGGACATCCACCGGGTTGACGAGCCAGTGGACGCCCTCGGACCCGGCTGCGCAGTACGGGCGGCTCTCGGCGACCCAGCCCGCCAGCAGGTGGGGTCGCTCGAACAGGCGCTGCAAGGGGCGCACGAGCAGGGACGCCTTCAGGTCCATGGCACGCGCGTAACCGCCCCGTACCGAGGCGTCCTCGATGCCCTCGACGGAGCGTCGCTTGACATGTTCGAAGGCCGCCTCGACATCGAGTTCCCGGGCCACCTCGTGCAGGCGCGCAACAGCGCCAAGGTAACCCTGCACGAAGCGGGTCTCGATCTTGGCGCGCACGTCCCGGGCGGCCAGCCAATGGCACAGCCCGTAGTGGAAGTCGAGATTGGTCCTGAGGTTCCGGCCCTTGATGCGTGTGCGGCGCAGGACTTCGAGGAGCGCGGCAAACGTCTCCTCGCGGCCTTCGTCGGCGGTGAGCAGCAACGCGATGTTGCTGTCGTAGGCGCCGGCGAGGTAGTACGGCATGAACAGATCCGTATCCGGGTTGTGCACCGAGATGCCCTGGTCGTCGCGAATCTCGCCGGGGACGGCGTTCGACCAGGATTCGATCAGGCCGCCCGCAGCCGGGTTCAGCGCCGCGTCGGTCGCGTTCAGGCGAATCTCGACGGCGTCCGCGTATCTGGGCACGCGCAACGGTTCCGGCAGCCGCTCGCCGTGGCGCGCGACGAGCGTCATGGCCTCGATCAGCGACTCGACGCGGAGCACGTCGTTCGGATCGTCCGGGTTGGCGAACTCGAGCGCGTAGCAGAGCTCGGTGACGCGATGCTCCACCTGGATGCGCGTGTTCATCTCCATGAAGTAGTGATCCGCGCCGTCCACGATGCACTCGAACGTGGACACCGAGTCGAGCCCGACGGCCTTGCCGAAGCGCGCGGCTTCCGCTTCCATGGACAGCAGCGTGCGCAGGTCGGTCTCGAGGGCTTCCGCGCCGGCCAGATCGCCCCGTCCGCGGCGCTTCGCGATCTCGGCCTCGAGAGACTCGCTCGTGACCGACACTTCGACGAGCTTCTGCTCGTGCATCTGCGCGGAGCAGTCCCGCAGGCCCAGGGCGACGCACCAGGCGCCGTTGCCGAGCACCTGCACTTCCTGGTGGCGGTTGGTGTCGATGTTGAGCTCGAGCAGCACGTTCTTGTTCGCGCCCGGCTCCATCGCCTTGATCTCGGACCAGATCTCTCGCGCGCGCGTGGCCGCGTCGTCAGCCGCCGCGTCGAGCCTCGCTGCGTGGTCTGCGCCATCGTAACGGGACGCCGCGTCGAGCACGCGCTGACCCTTGCCGCCGCCGCCGCCCACCGCCTTGAGACGCAGCCGCCGGTCGGGGTAGCGCGCGAGGAGCCGGCGTGCTTCGGCCCGGACCGTGGCCAGGATCTCGTCGTTCGTGAGCACGTCCACACCCCGGGCGACCGCCTCGTCGAGCAGGGCATCCGCGGCGAGTTCGAGATCGATGTCCGGCGGTGCCGGGAGACCCCGCTGCTCCGCCAGTTCCGCGAGCCCGGCGGCATCGTGGCAGCGCGCGACGAGCGCGAGGGCCGTGGCATTGTCCACACCCGGCGTGACGGCGATGGACTCTGCGAGCGCGGTACGCTTCGCCACGTCCTTGCGGCCGGCGGCACGCACCGTGCCCGAACCCGGACCGATGAAGGCCAGTCCCGCGGCCTCGATCGCCTCGACCAGCGCCGCGTCCTCCGCCATGAAGCCGTAGCCGGCGAAGATCGAGTCGTAGCCATGGTCCACCGCGATGCCGACGATCTCGGCGATGCGCGCCTCCCGCTCGGCTTGGTCTGCGCCGCTGTAGTCGGCCACCCGGTGCACGCGATCCCGGTTGCGCATGCCACGCAGCTCCGGCGCCACGGCGTTGGTGTGCACGACCGTGTCCTTGTCCGAGAGCAGGATGCCGCAGTCGCGGACACCCATCTGCTCGAACACGTCCATCGCTTCCTTGCGCACGGGACCGCGGCAGACGATGAGCGGGTGCATGTCTTCGCACTGGAACTGGCGGATCCAGGCCGAGTGGCTGGTCGAGCAGCGCCGGTCGCGGAACACGTCCGGGTTGCGCGTGTACGTACCGACGGCGACGCCGTCGCCGATGACCGTGACCATCAGTGGAACTCCCGCTGCGGCCCCGTCATCGCGCTCGGCTCGTAGTGGCGCATGCAGAGATCCACGGTGTCCGCCAGCAGACGGCGCAGGTCCCGCGGCAGCACCATCTGGGAGATCGAGCCGAGGCTCAGCGCCTCGCGGGGATTCATGATCTCGCCCTCGTAACGGGCGACGAGCTTCGCGTCTTCCGCGGCGAACCAGCGTGACACCTCCCGTTCCGCCTCCCTGCGGGCTTCCCTTTCGTCCGCTCCCGCGGCGCTGCGCTCTTCCACGGCCGTGGCGAAACGCTGAGCACGTTCCCGTGAGAGGGCCTGCAACTCTTCCTTGTAGACGAACTCGCGCCCTGCGGGACCCATGACAGCGACCCGCGTCGCCGGCAGCGCGAACACGAAGTCGGCGCCGGTCTGGTAATTGTTGAAGGAGGCGTAGGCGCCGCCGAACGCGTTGCGCACGAGCACCAGGATGCGCGGCGTGCGCAGGTCCACGATCGAGTCGAGCATCGCCCGGCCGGCCTGCACGACGCCCCGCCGCTCCTGCTCCGTACCCGGCAGGAACCCGGTCGTGTCCTCCATGAAGACGATCGGGATGTTGTAGATGTTGCAGAAGCGGATGAAGCGCGCGTTCTTGTACGCCGCGTCCACGTCGATGAAGCCGGTGGAGAACCCGCTGTTGTTCGCGACAAAACCGACCACGTGGCCGCCGAGCCGCCCGAAGGCCGTCACCGTGCTGCGCGCACGCTCCGGCTGCACTTCCAGGAACTCGCCGTGGTCGCAGACCTCCTGGATGACAAGACGGATGTCGAAGGGGGTGTTGAATCCGGTCGGGGAGTTGAAGGTGGTGCGAAAGAGCACGTCGAGGTTCTCGGTGTCGCGCCCGACCGGGTCGCTCGTGGCCACGTACGGTGCGTTCGAGTGGTTGTTGTCCGGCAGGAAGGTCAGCAGGCGCATCGAGAGCTTGAGCGCGTCGACCTCGTCCTCGACCGTGAAGTCCGCAACGCCGGACGCACCATGCACCCGCGGACCGCCGAGTTCGTCCGGCGTCACGTCCTCGCCGAGCACCTCCTTGACGACGCCGACGCCCGTCAGCCCGAAGAACGTGTCGTTGGGCTGGATGAGAAAGCTGCCCTGCCGCGGCAGGTACGACCCGCCTCCGGCGTTGAAGCCGAACATGCACATCACGCTCGGCACGATGCCGCTGATCCGGCGTAGCGCCGTGAACGCCTCCGCATAGCCGTCGAGGCCGCCGACCCCCGCCGGCACGAACGCGCCGGCGCTGTCGTTCAGCCCGATGACCGGCATGCCCTGCTTCGCGGCGAGCTTGTAGAGCGAAGCCAGCTTGCGGCCGTTGGTGGCGTCGATGGAACCGGCGCGCACGGTGAAGTCGTGCCCGTAGACGGCCACGTCGCGGCCGTGGATCTTCACGATGGCCGTCACCAGCGACGCGCCGTCGAGAGACGGGCCCCAGTTCTGGAACAGCACCATCGGGCGTTCTTCCGAGAGGACGCCGATGCGCTCCCACACCGTCATCCGGTTCTTGCGGTGCTGGCGCGAGATGTTGCGGTAGCCGCCGGCGATGCGCGGCCGTTCCTGCAGCGCGCGCGCCTCGTTGAGGGTCTTCTCGTAGGGCAGCGCTGCCTCGTCGGCGGCGCCATCGGCGGCGCGAAACGGCTCGTCTAGGATCGGGACGAGGTCGTCGCGCGGAGTGCTCAAGCCGCGACCTCCTCGAGTTCGATCAGGGTGCCGCAGAAGTCCTTCGGGTGCAGGAACACGACCGGCAGACCGTGGGCGCCGATGCTCGGCTCACCGCCGCCGAGCACGGTCATCCCGTCACCCTGGAGTTGCTCGATGGCCACGGCGATGTCGCCGACTTCGTAGCAGACATGGTGGATGCCGCCGCGGGGATTGCGTTCCAGGAAGTTCTCGATGGGCGAGCCTTCGCCGAGGGGATGGATGAGCTCGATCTTGCTGTTCGGCAGTTCCACGAACACCGTGGTGACGCCCTGGTCCGGCAGCGGCTTCGGCGCCGAGACGGTGGCGCCGAGCGTGTCGGCGTAGAGCGCGGCGGCCGCGCCGAGGTCCGGCACCGCTATGGCGACGTGGTTGAGCCTTCCGATCACGACGTATTCCCCCGCTTCCTTTCCCGGCCCCCCAACGGCCGGTCACCTCCGGCGGCATTATACGCAGGCGGCGAACGGCGCCCGCGCGGAGGTCCAGGAATGGGGCATGAGCGCGCGCGCGTTCGGACGCGCCAGGGGGCTGCCGGAGCGACGGCCGGGTCGAGCGCCGGGGCGCCCAAGTGCCTGGCCTGAGCGGGGCCGCGGTCGCGGCCGTCACGGCAACGCCAGTTCGGCGCAGAAGGTGCGGAACGGCAGGACGCGCGTGCCGCCCGACAGGTAGTCGCGCTCGCCGAGATGGACCTGGTAGAAATCGGCTATGGCCGTTCGCTGCCGGAAGTAGTCGATCGCCCGGCTCGGCGACTTCTCCCCCGACTTGCATTCCACGGCAAACAGGGGCGTGCCGCCCCGGATCACCACAAAGTCCACTTCCCGGCGGTCCGTGTCCCGGATGAAGCGAAGTTCCATGCCGTACCCCTGCGTGTCCTCCACGTGGTGGCAGTACTTCAGGAGCTGGCAGGCGACCAGGTTCTCGAAGCGCTCCCCCCTGCCCGGGGTCTCGGACCAGTCCCAAAGATAGAGCTTGGCCTCCTTCTTCACCGCCCGTATGCGCGGGGCGCCGAACGGCGCGATGCGGAAGCAGACGTACAGCGCCTCGAGAATCCCGAGCCAACGAGCGACGGTTGCGTGCGCCACGCCAAGATCCTCGCTGAGACTGCGGATGGACAGGGGCGACCCGACACGATCCGGCAACGCGTTGACCAGGAGTTCCACCAGACCGACCTCCCGGACACTCTCGAGATCCCGCAGGTCTTCGTAGACCACCCGGGCGAGACGCTCCCTCTGCCAGCGCCTCCACAGTCGCGTGCTACCCGAGAGGAACGGTTCCGGAAAGCCGCCGAACTGCATCAGCGCATCTACGTCCGCGCTCGTCGCCGGCCCCCTGCCGAGCTCCCCCAGGGAAAACGGATGCAGACGATGGTAGTGGTAGCGGCCCTGCAGAGAGTCCCCGCCCTTGCGGTAGTGGTCGAGTCGAGCCGAGCCCGTGATCAGGAAGGAAACGTCGCCGCCCTGCCCGTCGTAGAGTCCCTTGACGAGGTTCCGCCAGCGGGGGAACTTGTGGATTTCGTCCAGGATCAGCAGGTCCTGGCCGGCCGGCAGCTTCCCTCGGGAAAGATCCGGACGTACGAGTGGATCGTCCCAATTGAGATACGCCGGATGCCGGTTATCGTCCGTGCCCAGTAGCGAGCGTGCCAGGGTGGTCTTGCCGACCTGTCTCGGACCGCCGAGGAACACCATCTTGCGGCGGATATCGTCCTCCACCGCGGTCGTGAGATAACGCGGGACGAACCCGGACTTGCTCGCCATCGATGATCGCCTCCGAGAGCGTGGTCAAAATCACCTTAACTCTGAATTACTCATGAGTAAAGTAGAGTACTATAGACGACGCGGATATCTCGCAGAATTCGGTCGACCTCCCAGCAGGCCACCCGCGACCTGCGGGTCGGCGAGCCGGCACAGGCGCGGATCCCTCGATCGCAGGAGTACGAAGCCGTCTTCCTTTCCCCGTCGCGGGCCCCGGGCCCCGGGCGGCGGGCGCCAGCCGTGCACGCACCCGTTCCGGGCTATCATTCGCCGCTTGCCCACCCCCGGTGCCGGCGAACGCCATGGACACCCGTTCGACCCAGCGCGGCAAGGTTCCGCTGCGCACCAAGCTCGCCTTCTCGAGCGGCGCGCTCGAGGAAGCGATGATCGGCGCCGCCAGCATCGCCACGATGCTCTTCTACAACCAGGTGCTCGGCGTCAGCCCGGGGCTCTGCGGCACGGTATTCCTGATCGCCAGCATCATCGACGCGATATCCGACCCACTGGTCGGCGCCTGGTCGGACCGGTTCCGTTCGCGCTGGGGCCGGCGGCATCCCTTCATGCTGTTCTCGATCGCCCCGCTCACCCTGGGCTTCTACCTGATGTACGCCCCGCCGGACGGCCTGAGCGAGCTGCAGTACTTCTGGTGGTTTCTCGGCACGATGACCATCCTGCGGCTCGGCAAGACGTTCTACGCCATCCCGCACGACGCCCTCGGCGCCGAACTCACGGACGACTACCACGAGCGCACGTCGGTCTTCGGATACAACTCGGTCATCGGCATGAGCTCGGGCATCCTGCTTACAGTGCTCGTGCTCGTGGTCATCTTCCCGACCGTCGAAGGCTACCAGAACGGCCTGCTGAACCCGACGCGCTATCCGATCCTCGCGAGCGCGGGGGCCGTGTGGATCTGCCTGACCCTGCTGGTCTGCGTCTACGGCACGCGCGACCAGATCCCGAAGCTGCATCGGACGAACCGCGAGCGGCTGCCGCCGGGCACGTACTGGCGCGACCTCCGCAGCCTGCTGACCAGCCGCTCCTATATCTCGATCTGCGCTGCCTGGCTCGTGATGGCCACGTCGGGGGGCGTGCTGGTGGTGGTCTCGACCTACACCTACATCTTCGCTTACGAACTGTCGACCGAGCAGATCACCCTGCAGCGCTTCGCGATATTGCCTGGCGCGCTGATCGCCCTGCCCCTCGCCACCTGGTTCACGAAGCGGCTCGACAAGAAGATGACCGTCGTCTACACCTCGATGGTCTGCGCCACGCTCGTCGGCCTGCCGCATGTGCTGCGCATGCTCGGTTGGTTCCCCGAGAACGACTCCATGTGGCTCCTGCCGGCGCTCTTCGGACTGCTGTTCCTCGGCTTTCTGGCGCTGCCGGTCGTACCGATCGTCATCGACTCCCAACTGGTGGACGTGGCCGACGAGCACGAGTTCCGAACCGGGCGCCGCTCCGAGGGGGTCGTCTTCTCGATCCGCACCTTCGCCATCAAGGCGACCGTGGGCATCGGCAGCCTCATCGGCGGGTTCGGGCTCGAACTGATCGACTTCCCGGAACACGCCACCCAGGAGAACCTGACGCCCGACATGCTGACCGGCCTCCTGTTCATGACCGGGCCGCTCTACTGGATCATCGTCGCCGCAGGCATGCTCTTCATGGTGCTCTACGACATCGACAAGAAGAGGCATGACGAGATGATGTCGGTGCTGGAGGTGCGGCGCGCGGCGGCCGCGGCGGGGGGCGGTGGCTCGTGAAGGAACCGCCTTTGATGAAGTACCAGTTCCTCACCCTCATCGCCACGGTCCTGCTGGTGGGCGCAACGATCATCGGCGTCAACCTGACCATCGTGGATGCCCGCTTCGAGCAGGTGGATGCCCGCTTCGAGCAGGTCGAGAGGCGACTGGACCAGCTGGAAGAGCGCATGGAGCGGATGGATCGCCGCATGGACGAGCGATTTCGCGAGATGGCGGCTGGCATCGCCCGCTTGGAGGGGATGATCCAGGGCCTCCACGGCCCACGCGCGGCAGGCCCCTCGTCCGGTCAGGCGGAAGCGCCGACCTGAGGGCAGGCGCCGACCCGCCAGACCCGGCATCGACAGGCCATCAGACCACGGTGGCGCCTCAACGGTTCCTGCCCGGAATCATCTTCATGATGGCGCTCGCCGCCGCCAGGATGTCCGTTCCCGGCCCGAAGATCGCCCGTACGCCGCAGTCGAGCAGGAATTGGTAGTCACGCTCCGGAATGACGCCGCCGCAGACGACGACCGCATCGTTGCCCCGTGCCTGGAGCGAGTCGATGAGCTCGGGCACCAGCGTCTTGTGTGCGCCGGCAAGGGTCGAGATGCCGACCACGTCCGCGCCGAGTTCGGCGGTCCGCTCGGCAGCTTCGCCCGGCGTGAGGAACAGCGGGCCCATCTCGACGGCGAAGCCGAGATCGTTGAAGGCGTTGGAGATCGCCTTCGCGCCCCGGTCGTGGCCGTCCTGGCCCATCTTGACGACGAACACGCTCGGCGGGCGCCCTTCGAGGTCCGCGAACTCGCCGATCTCGTCGCGCACCGTTCGAAAGCCCTCGTGGTCGCCGTAGGCACTCGAATAGACGCCAGGAACCAGCGCCGGGCGCGTACTGTGGCGTCCCCACGCGGCCTCGAGCGCGTCTGAAATCTCGCCCACGGTCGCACGCCGCTCCGCAGCCTCGATGCTTGCCGCGAGCAGGTTGCCCTCGCCCGCGCGGGCCAGGTTCGTCAGCGCCTGCAGCGCCCGGTCCACGCTTGCCTGGTCCCGCTTCGCGCGGACCTCGGCGAGGCGCTCGATCTGCGCGTCGCGGACCTTCGAGTTGTCGATCTCGCGGGCCTCGACCTGGCCGTCTTCTTCCGCCCGGTACTTGTTGACGCCGACCACCGTGTCCTCACCCCTTTCCACCCGCGCCTGCCGCCGCGCCGAGGACTCCTCGATGCGCCGCATCGGCATCCCTTTCGCGATCGCCGCCGTCATGCCGCCGAGCTGCTCGACCTCCTCGATCAGGCGGCGCGCGGCATCGACCATGTCCGCGGTGAGGCGTTCGATGAAGTAGCTGCCGCCGAGGGGATCGACCGTGCGCGTGACCTGCGACTCTTCCGCGATGATCGTCTGCGTGTTGCGCGCGATGCGGGCGGAGAACGGCGTCGGCAAGGCGATGGCCTCGTCGAAGGAGTTGGTGTGCAGGCTCTGGGTGCCGCCGAGGACACCGGCGAGGGCCTCGATGGTGGTCCGCACGACGTTGTTGTACGGATCCTGCGCCTGCAGCGAGACGCCCGAGGTCTGGCAGTGCATGCGCAGCATGCTGGACGCGGGCTTCTTCGGGCCGAACTGCTGCATGAGTTCCGCCCACAGGATGCGTGCCGCGCGCAGCTTCGCGATCTCCATGAAGAAGTTCATGCCGATACAGAAGAAAAAGGAGAGCCGCGGCGCGAAGGCGTCGACATCCTGGCCGGTCCTGAGCGCCGCACGCACGTATTCGAGCCCGTCCGCGAGGGTGAACGCGAGTTCCTCCACGGCGTCGGCCCCGGCCTCCTGCATGTGGTAGCCGGAGATCGAGATGGAGTTGAAACGCGGCATGTGGTCCGCGCAGAAGCCGATGATGTCCGCCACGATGCGCATGCTCTCCGCCGGCGGGTAGATATAGGTGTTGCGCACCATGAACTCTTTCAGGATGTCGTTCTGGATCGTGCCCGAGAGGCCGGCGCGCGCGACGCCCTGCTCGTCCCCTGCCACGATGTAGTTCGCCAGCACCGGCAGGACGGCGCCGTTCATGGTCATCGAGACGGACATCTGGTCGAGGGGGATACCGTCGAAGAGGATCTTCATGTCCTCGACGGAATCGACCGCGACTCCGGCCATGCCGACATCGTCCCGGGCACGCGGGTGGTCCGAGTCGTAGCCCCGGTGGGTGGCGAGGTCGAAGGCGATGGACAGGCCCTTCTGCCCCGAGGCGAGGTTGGCCCGGTAGAAGGCGTTCGACTCCTCCGCGGTGGAGAAGCCCGAATACTGACGCACGGTCCAGGGACGGTTGGTGTACATGGTCGCCCGCGGGCCGCGCGTATAGGGGGGCAGGCCGGGGAGCGAGTCGAGGTGCTCGATGCCCGCGAGATCGGCGGCCGTGTAGACCGGCCGAACGTCGATGCCCTCGGGGCTCGACCAGGTGAGGTCCGCCACGGGCTTGCCGCGCAGTTCGCGCTCGGCATGCTGTTCCCACGCCGGGGGATTGTGAGAAGCGCCTTCGGCCATGGACTCGTACCGGTTCCCAAATCGGACCGGGGATTATAGGGCGAGGCCATGTCCCGAAGCGCCGCCACGGACTGCTACACTCCCGGAACGTCCGATCCCGCCGATCCGCCATGAGCGAAACCAGCCCGACCTACGTCACCGAAGCGATGCGCACCGCCCGGGGGCAGTGGAGCGAGACGCGCGCCGCGCCGCCCATCTCCGAGACGGACATCCGGCGCTGGGCGATGGCGACGTTCTATCCGAAACAGCCCCCACGCATCTACCGCGACGCCGAGTACGCGGCGACGACACGCTGGGGCGGCATCGTGGCGCCGCCGGACTTCAATCCCTTCGCCTGGCCCCTCGAGCAGTCGAGTCCGGCCGCGCCCGGGCTCGGTGGCGCCCGTCCTGACAGCAAGCCGCTGACCGGGATGAACGGCGGGCAGACGGACACGTACGGAGCGCCGATGCGCGCCGGCGACGTGGTCTCCGAGCGCCGGCGGCTGGTCGACTGGTGGGAGCGCGAGGGGCGCCTCGGGCACACGCTGTATGTGCGCAACGAGATCGAGTGGCGCAACCAGAACGACGAACTGGTCAAGACGCGCCTGTCCATCGGCATCCGCTATTGAGAAAGATTCCATGAGCGTGCGTTTCGACGACATCCAGGTGGGCGACCGACTGCCCGAGTGGTCCCGCAAGACGAGCTTCGCGGAGTGGAACCGCTACGCGGCGGTCAACTACGAGTTCGTGCCGTTTCACATGGACGACGAGGCGGGCCGCCGCGCCGGCAACGAGCAGGGCGCGTTCGGCATGGGCAACCTGCGCTACGCCTACATCGTCAACGCCCTGCATGACTGGATCGGCGACGAGGGTCTCCTGCGCGAGGTCGGCTGCCAGTATCGGGCCATCAACCAGAAGGACGACGTGCTGTCGGTGGTGGGCGAAGTCACGGAGAAGACCCGCGAAGGCGGGGAACAGCGCGTGCACCTGATCGTCAACGTCGTCAACCAGGACGGCCTCGCGACGTGTCCGGGGCACGCGGTCGTGGTGCTGCCCTGATTCCCCGCCGCATGCACACGTCCTCGCGACACGGACGTCACGGGGCGCAACCCAGCGGCCGGCAGCCTCGCCGGATGGTCTAAGAAGCACGGACCGATCGCATGAGCGAAGGCAATTTCAGAAGCAACATCCAGAGTGGTTGCATCGTCAACCTCTCCTCGATGGGCGCGTTTCTGAACCGCGGCGCCGGCGCCTACTCCCTGGCGAAGCGCGCGATCATCGACATCACCATGGCGGCGGCCACCGACTACGGCCCGCACGGCGTGCGCGTCAACGCGATCGCGCCCGGGGTGATCATGACGGACATGACGGCGGGCATGCGTAGCCTGCCCGGCATCGTGGAGTTCTACGAGAAGATGACGCCTCTCGGGCGCCTCGGCGAGCTGAGGACATCGCCCACGCCGCGCTGCTGCTCGCATCGGACGCCGCCCGCTTCATTACCGGCCAGACCCTCCTGGTCGACGGTGGCCTCATTCCCGTGGACCTGCGCAACCTGCCGGCGCCCGACGGCTTCGACTCCTACGCCGACTGGATCGCGACCATGAGACGCGGGACCCGGAAGGCCGGCGACTGACGTCGCGGCAACTCCCATGACGAGCCCGGACCAACCACCCTCCTACCGCACCATCGCCTACCGTGTGGCCGGCGAGACCGCCCGGATCACCCTCGACCGGCCGGAGCGCAACAACGTCCTGACCGACGAGACCTTCGCCGAACCGCTCGATGCCCTCGACCGGATGGACCGGGACGACGGCGTCCATCTGGCGATTCTCGACGCCACCGGCAGCTGGACGCAGAGGTCGAGCAGCTCGCGCGCCAGATCAACCGGGAGAAGATTCGGGAGCTTCGGGCAAGGCATCGCAAGAGCTGACGACCATGTCCTGGCAATGCGCCGGCGGCTATCTGGAGATCTGATGGATAACTGGTTACTTTTTCTATTCGCGGTTCTGTTTCTGATCCTGATTCCGCTGGCCCCCAATGTGGTGCGACTCAGAATTCGATTCTGCAGGTGGATGCACTGGGAATGGGCGGCCAAGGTGCTTGAGGACCATTTCCAGCGTTGGTGTCTGTTCTTTCGCGCCGCTTTCTCGGTGATTGCGGCCGTGTTGCTCTATGTCGGCTGGGCCCAATGACGCTCACTCCGGCTCGCATGGAACAGAGGCGCCGTCGTCTCGTCGGGGCGACCCTTGTGGTCGCCCGGGGCTGTCCGTGAATTCGGAACGGGACGGGGCGAGCCCGTCCCCTACGGTCCTTCGCAAAGCGCCCCTGGTGGGTCACCGCGGCCCGATTCCCAGCTGCAGGTACAGCAACGTGCCCTGCCACGGCATGATCGAATCGCTGCGGTAGATGCGCCCGCAGCAGACCTCGAAAGCGCCCTTGTCCGGATAGTTGTCGAAGACGTTCTCGACCCCGAGCTTCACGGCATAGCGGTCCCGGAATGTCCAGGCAGCCTCCACGTCCACCAGCGCCTCCGCCCCGAAGTCCTGCGTCGTCGCGAGGCTCGTGTCCAGCGTGTTCTCATACTCGCCGTAGTAGCGCGCGCGCAGCATGAGGTCGAGCCGGCCGCGGGTATGGCTCGCCGTCAGTACGCCCTGCAAGGCCGGAACGCCCTGCTCGATGTCGTGCTCGGCCTCCGCGTCCACGTAGCGGCCGCGCGCGAGCAACTTCGTCCGGTTCAGGTTGAACGCCCCCTGCAGGGTCGTGATGCCGAGGCGCGAGTGGATATGCCAGTTGGCGACCAGGTCCAGGCCGCTGGTCTGGGTGTCGACGTCGTTGGTGAAGAAACGAACCTGCGCGATGTCGGTCGCCCCGGGCACGCCGAGTGCCGAGAGCTGCGCCGCTTCCACGGGACCGACGGCGAACTGCGAGGACAGCACGATGCGGTCGTCGAGGCGGATGCGATAGTAGTCGAGCGTCAGGTCGAGCTCGTCGAAGAGCGTCGCCGCGAGGCCGAGCGTAAAGGACCGGGAACGCTCGGCGTCGAGGGCAATGCCGCCGAACAGCGCCGCAGCAGGGTGGGTGCTGGGAAAGATTCCCTCCGCCTGCGGAAGTCCCTCGGCGTTGACGCGGGTGGAAACGTTGGTGGTTGAAATCTGGCCCGGCGTCGGCGCGCGGAAGCCGGTCCCCATGGAGGCGCGGACGTTGAGATCCCCGGTCAGCCGAAACCGGGTCGCGACCTTTCCAATCGTGACGGCGCCGAAGTCGGAAAAGTCCTCGTAGCGTACCGCCGCGTTGCCGAGCCACCGGTCGGTCAGGTCCGCCTCCAGATCCACGTACGCCGCATGACTGCGGCGCTCGACGTCCGAGGCGAACGTCGGCGGATAGCCCGGAAAACCGTTCGACCCGACGGGTACCGCGTTGTTGATCGGGTCACCCTCGGGGCAGAGCGCGCCAACCGCCTCGAAGCCCGGGATGCGACACTCGACCGCCACGAGGCCGTCCGCGGGGTCCGCGTCCACCTCCGCCCGCGTGATCTCGAAGTTGAACGGGTCGGGACGCGCGAACGGTCCCACCGCGTACGACTGCGGATTGCCGCGCTCGATGCGATAGCCCTCCTCCCGATACTCGAAGCCGAAGGCGAAGTTGACCGGGGTGGCCAGACCCGCGTCGAGCGCCAGCGTGAAGTCGGCGTTGACGGAGACTTCCTCGTTCACGAGGTTGCCCGGGCGGAAGCGCGTGGGCGTGTCGGGACCGAGAGACGGGTTCATCGTGTTCGCGATGCGGTAGCGGATCTCGTCGGACCCGTAGCCGGCGGACAGGTCGAAGGTGAAGCCGGAGGCCCGTTCTCCACGCATTCCGAGCACTGCCGCGTAGTCGATGACGTCCCCGGAGAACTGCGGCGTGAAGCCCGCCGGGTACAGCGCCGCGCGCGGGTCGTGGATGGAGCCGTCCGCGAGACGCACCGGCAGCAGCTGGGCCACGCCGGGGCGCCGGTAGAAGAACCCGCCGGTCTGGTCCTTGGTGGCATGGCTGGTGAAACCGTACAGCTCCACGTCCGGCCCCAGGGGCAGCGCGGCGTTCACGAAGAACATCGCCTGCTCGCGTTCCGGCTGACCCCAGACCTGCGCCGGTCGCCCGAAGCTCCGTCCACCTCCGATCCGGTGGAAGTTGTCCGCAAAGCGCGTGTCGAGGTCGTCCGGAATACCGTCGCTGCCGAGCGCCGCCTGCAGGATCTCGCCCGTGGGCGAGTAGGTATAGATCAGGGCATCCGGCCCGTGGTAGGTGACGCCGTCGACGGTCAGGCTGCTGCCCGTCGCCTGCAGCGGCGTCAGGCCCGAACCGCCGATGCCGATGTCGTACGGCTCGGAGCGGCTGGTCGGATCGGCCCGCGAGAACTGCGCACTGACGTTCGCGAACCCGGACGCCCCGAGCGGGAATCCGACGTTGCCCTCCAGGGTCGCTTCGTCGCCGTCCCCTTCGGTGTAACCGCCTGCGCGCGCGCGCAGGTCGAAGCCCGCGTCGTCCGTCCGGAGCCGGAAGTTGAGTACGCCGGCGATCGCGTCCGAGCCGTACTGCGCCGCGGCCCCGTCGCGCAGCACCTCCACGGCGTCGATGGCGATGGAGGGGATGCTGCCCACGTCGACCCCGTGCGCGCCAAAGCCGCCAAGCTGCATCAACGCGGCACGATGACGGCGCTTGCCGTCCACCAGCACCAGGATGTGATGCGAGTCGAGGCCCCGCAGATGTACCGGGCGAATGAACGAGGCACCGTCCGAAATCGGCTGGCGGCGTGCGTTGAAGGACGGCACGATCGCGCTCAGCACCTCCACCAGGTCGGACGAGTTGACGCTGTCCACCTGTTGCGAGCCGAACACGTCCACCGGCACGGCCGTGTCGGCGGCGGCGCGCGCGCGAACGCGCGTGCCGATCGTGACCACTTCCTCGATGTGGTAGCGCCCGGACAGTTCTTCGTCCGGCTCGGCGTTCGGGGCTTCGGCTCCCGCGGCGGCAGCCGTCCAACAGACTCCGAAACAGACCGAGAACGCGCCACGCCGCAGCGAGCCCAACAGCCCGGCGACGCGCCCATTCCACCAACACGACTCTGTGGGGGACCGCTTCATCGCCTCTCCTCGATCCAATCCACTCCGCACGCCCTCGTCGGCTTGTGGACCCGCGACTGCTATCAACCAGCCACCACACTGGACGCCGGCCGCCCCGGACCGTGCGCGGGCGACAGACAGCATACCCACGGCCGCATCCGCGCCGACCACGTCCAACCCCAAGGAGCAAGGAGGCAATCCGGCAGGCCAGCATGCCGCGTCCCGTTCCAGCCCGGAGAAGCGGGCGAGCGCGTGCGTTCAGACCGCCGCGTCGAGCCAGTACGCGCCTTCCGGCAGGCGCCGGATATGCCCCGCGGTCGGCGTCGCGAAGTGCGTGCCGATCACCAGGATGTCCTCGTCGACGTACTTCTCGAGCAACGTCTCGCGCGTCTTCTGGCCCTGTTCCTGGTCGTAGTCCGCGGAACTGCACCAGTCCAGGCGCGTCATCTGCACCGGATGGTGGATGCAGTCGCCCGTGATGAGGGCTTCCTCGCCCCGCGACGCGATGTGCACGCTGACGTGGCCCGGCGTGTGTCCGGGCGTGGGTTCCAGCCGCACCTCGGCGCACAGGCGGTGCTCCATCTCGACGAAGTCCGCGAGGCCGGCCTCGACGATCGGCCGCACCGAGTCCGAAAGCACCGGACCGTAGCCGCCTTCGTCCTCGTTGGCGTCCCAGTATTCCCACTCCCGTGCGCCGATGAGGTAGCGCGCGTTGGGGAACGTCGGCACCCATGCGCCGTCGACGAGCATGGTGTTCCAGCCGACGTGGTCCACGTGGAGGTGCGTGCAGAGCACCGTGTCGATGGACTCGCGCGGGTAGCCCGCGGTGACGAGATCGTCGAGGAACGCCGTCTGCAGGTGGCTCCAGGTCGGAATCGCGCGCTCCTTGTCGTTGCCGATGCAGGTGTCGACCAGGATGCGGCGCTGGCCGGTGTCCACCACCAGCGCGTGGATGCTCATGATGAGGTTGCCCTGCTCGTCCATGAAGTGCGGCTGCATCCACGGGTATTCGAGGCACGCATCGCGGGTGGCATCCGGCAGGATGAAGCGGGATCCGCCGGCCACCTCCATCTCGACGATCCGCGAGATCCCGACACCGCCGATCTCCCACCGCTTCACGAATCCGCTGGCACTCGACATGGCTTCCGTTTCTCCTCGTTCTCTGCTCGACGCGTCGCCCGGCACATCGTGGCCCCGGCGCGACCCGACCTCCGCACGGCCGGAATGATATGTTGCTTCCGACCTGTCAGGTAGCGGGGCATCGCAACATGAAGATATGGGTGGACGCCGATGCATGCCCCGTGGTGGTCAAGGAAATCCTGTTCAGGGCGGCCGAACGGACCGGGGTGAAGGTGACCCTGGTCGCCAATCAACCGATTCGTATTCCCGCGTCCCGACACATCGAGTTCGTACAGGTCAGCCCGGGGTTTGATGTCGCGGACAACGAAATCGTGAAGCGAGCCGGGAGTGGCGACCTCGTCATCACCGCCGACATACCGCTGGCGGCCGAAGTGATGGAGAACTCCGTCCATGCGCTCAGCCCCCGCGGCGAACTGTATTCCACGGAGACCATCCGTCAGCGGCTCAACATGCGCGACTTCATGGATACGTTGCGCGGCAGCGGGATATACACCGGCGGACCACCGGCGTTGACCAAAGGCGACCGACAGTCATTTGCCAACCATCTGGACAAGATGTTGACCAGATACGCGAAAGGTTGAGTGATCCCCTGAACTGAGTCGCAGCGGGAACCGGTATGCGTCGCCGACCGGTGGTCGCGTCGGCTCCGGTCGGTAGTCGGGGGCCAGGGCGACCCTCCTACAGCCCGGGAGAACGTGCCGGCAAGGGGCGCGGTCGCTCCAGGTCCGACGCCCTGCTAGACTCACGCCGCTTCGGCGGCCGCTCCGGGTCGGTCGTACCGGTCCCGCTTTTCCGGCATGGCCTGACGAGTCCCCCGGCGGCGCGCGGTTGCGCACAAGGATGGCGGGGATTGCGCGGCTCGATCTGAAAAACCATTTGGCAGCAGTATCTTATCTCCAGCCAGGAGGGAGCCTCTTATGGGAATCCGCGACATTGCAGCCACGCTGGTACAGGTCCCCACACTACTGAAGCTCAAGAAGGGCATGCAGCCCCGTCCCTCGACCGACAAGGACTGCATCGCTCGCCTCGTCGAGGACAAGGCGGCCCGGCTCGGCGGACGGACGGCGGTAGTCTTTGAAGGCCGGACCGTCACCTGGGCGGAACTGAACGGCCAGGCCAACCGCTACGCGCACACCCTCGAGTCGCTCGGCGTGGCGCGCGGCGACACGGTCAGCATCCTCATGGAGAACCGCATCGAGTTCCTCGCCGCCGTCGTCGCGCTGAACAAGCTCGGCGCCACCGCGGGGCTCATCAACACCAACCTGCGCGAGCAGCCGCTCATCCACTGCATCACGGTCACGGAGTCGACGAAGTGCATCTTCGGCGGCGAGTTGACGGAAGCCATCCAGAGCGTCAAGTCCGAACTCCACCTGGCCGAGGGCTCGGACTACCTGTTCGTGCCGGACGGCGAGATGTCGGCACCGAACTGGGCGCGCGACCTCGACGCCACGAGCCGGGCAGCGCGCGACGACAACCTGCCACAGACCGCCGACCTGACGCTCGGCGACACCGCCTGCTACATCTTCACCTCCGGCACCACCGGATTGCCGAAGGCGGCCGTGCTCTCCAACCGCCGCTACCTCATGAGCGCGGCGCTGTCCGCGCAGGCCGGGCTCATGTGCAAGCCGGACGACCGGATCTACCTCTGCCTGCCGCTCTATCACGGCACCGGCCTGATGATCGGCGTGGGCGCGTCGTTCGCGTCCGGGGCGTCCATGTTCATCCGGCGCAGGTTCTCCGCCAGCAATTTCCTGCGTGAGGTTCGCGAGCAGAACACGACCTGCCTGATCTACATCGGCGAGCTGTGTCGCTATCTCTGCAACACCCCGCGCGCGGACGACGACCATGTCAACCCGCTCACCCGGATGATGGGCAACGGCTTGCGCCCGGACGTGTGGATGGACTTCAAGCAACGTTTTGGCGTGAAGCGGATCGCGGAGTTCTACGGGGCCAGCGAAGGCAACGTCGCCTTCGTCAACCTGCTGAACAAGGATCAGACGATCGGCATGACCTCCGCAAAGATCGCGCTGATCCGGTACGACGTCGA
Source organism: Candidatus Azotimanducaceae bacterium (assembly GCA_965206615.1). Taxonomy (GTDB): domain Bacteria; phylum Pseudomonadota; class Gammaproteobacteria; order Pseudomonadales; family Azotimanducaceae; genus VXNE01. The sequence goes on along the minus strand of CBDBKI010000005.1, from coordinate 1,826,704 downwards.
CGCCGACGAGATCGTCCACAACGACGCCGGGCACTGCATGGAAGTGAAGCCCGGCGAGCCAGGCCTGCTGCTCGGCGAAATCAACACCGAGGCGGCGTTCGAGGGTTATACCAACGCCGAGGCGACGGAGAAGAAGATCGTGCGCAACGTCTTCAAGGAAGGCGATGCCTGGTTCAACTCGGGCGACCTGCTGCGCACCATCGACGCCGGTTTCACGCTCGGCTACCCGCACTACCAGTTCGTGGACCGGGTCGGCGACACGTTCCGCTGGAAGTCCGAGAACGTGTCCACCAACGAGGTCGGCGAGATCGTCAACGGGTTCGAGCAGGTCGAGTTCTGCAACGTGTACGGCGTCGCGGTCCCCAAGGCGGACGGCCGGGCCGGCATGGCGGCGTTGCGACTGCACGAAGGGGTCGAGGAACTCGACATCCAGGGCTTCACCGAGTACGTCTCCCGCGAACTGCCCTCCTACGCGCGGCCGGTCTTCCTGCGCGTGCAACGGGATATCGAGGTCACCGGCACGCTGAAGATGGTCAAGGGCGACCTCAAACGCGAAGCCTACGACATCGACGCCGTGGACGACCCGATCTACGTCCTCGCACCGGGCACGGACACCTACCGGCCCCTCGATGCCGACCTCTACGCCGCCATCGGGGCGGGAGAAGCCGGATTTTGACGGCTACGCGCCCGAAGGCCCTGCTACTCGATCTCGGCGGGGTCGTCATCGACCTGCACCCGCGTGCCTGTTTCGAGTACTGGGCGGACAGGGCCGGTGTCGATGTCCGGGACATCGGTGCACGTTGGGGAGGCATTGACGATGCCTACCGGGCGCATGAGGTCGGCGCCATCGACTTCGCCACCTACACGGAGCGTCTCTCGGCGCGGCTCGGCATCGCGCTGACCGTGGACGACTGGCGAACCGGGTGGAACAAGCTCTTCGCCGGGGCCTTTGGCGAGGTCGCGGAGGCCCTGCCGAGGGCCGCCGCGCAGATGCCCGTCTACTGCTACACCAACACCAACGCCGAGCACCAGGCCGCCTGGCAGGCCCGCTACGGACACCTGCTGACGCCCTTCAGGAAGATCTACGTGTCCTCCGAGATCGGTCGCCGCAAGCCGGATGTCGCCTCGTTCGTCTGGGTCGCCGCGGACATGTGCGTCACCCCGGCCAACATCCTGTTCCTCGACGACAGCCGCGAGAACATCGAAGGGGCGGCTGCCGCGGGCATGCGCACGCTGCACGTGACGGGGCCGGACGTGACCCTCGGTGTCCTGAACGAGATGGCCGCCTGACGCGCCGCGCACACGACGATTCGGAGCATCCATGAGCAACGCCACCCAAGCCGATCCGGGCCTCTTCGCAACGTTGTACAGCGCCCGCGCCCTGCGTCGGTTCAAGCCGGACCCGATCCCGGAGGAAGTGCTGTTCCAGATCATGGACGCGGCCATCCGCGCTCCCACCGGCCAGAACGCCCAGGACTGGCGCTTCATCCTGGTGCGCGATGCGCAGCACAAGGCGAAGATGCAGGAGTGGGCGCAGATCCCGTGGCAGCGTTACCAGCGGCGTTACGCCGACAGACCCGAGGAGTTGGACGCCCTGCCGAGGTCGCAGCGGCTGTCCTTGAGGAGCGTCGAGCACCTCGTCGGTCACCTTGCGAGCGCGCCGGCGATCGTCCTTGTGCTCGGACTCCAGGGTCGGCACAGCACGCCGGGAGGCAGCGCGTTTCCGGCCGTGCAGAACCTGCTGCTCGCCGCGCGCGGCCTCGGCCTCTCCGGCTCGATCTTCAACCTGCCGCTGTCGCACGAAGAGGAGTTGCGGGAGATGCTCGGCATTCCCGACAACAACCAGATCTACTGCGCGCTGCCGATCGGCTATCCGACCGACCGACACGGGCCGCTGGGGCGCAAGCCCGTCAAGCAGGTGGTCTATGACGGCGGGTTCGGGAAGAAGTGGGCGTTTGCGGAGGAGCAGCCCGACACGGGGTGGGAGGAGAAGTGGCTGCAGGACAGGCACCGATGACGACCGTTCAGCCAGACCCCCGGGGCGCCGATGCGCCCGGCCTTGCGCCCGAGGAGTGACGTAGTTGCAGCTCGCCATCGAGATCGGCGGCACGCGCCCCGACAGTCTCGGCCTGCTCGTGGACTGGGTGCGTCATGCCGAGCGCCTCGGTGTTGGGATGGTGTTCTCGGCGGAGGCCTGGGGGAGCGATGCCGTCACCCCACTGGCCCATCTCGCGGACAAGACGGAGCGCATTCGGCTCGCCACCGGCATCATGCAGATCACGGCCCGGACGCCCTCCATGGCGGCCATGACGGCACTCACTCTGCACGACCTCACAGGCGGCCGCTTCGTGCTGGGACTCGGCGCCAGCGGACCGCAGCTGGTCGAAGGGCTGCATGGCGTGGCCTACCGCACGCCGTTGACGCGCCTGCAGGAAACGGTGGAGATCTGCCGGATGATCTTCGCCGGCGAAAAGGTGCGTTACGCCGGCAAGGTCTTTCGGCTGCCCCTGCCCGACAGCGAGGGAAAGGCCATTCGCATCGCCCACGAGCCGGTGGACATTCCGATCTACCTGGCCACCCTGGGGCCGAACTCGCTTCGCTACACCGGCAACGCCGCGAACGGGTGGCTCGGGACGTCGTTCTCGCCAGACCATGCCGGGGCGCACCTGGACTACATCCGGGCTGGCGCCGAAGCCGCGGGCCGGACCTTGGACGATCTCGACCTCTGCGTGTCGGTGCGGGTGGAGATCGGCGACGACGTCGAGGGGATCATTCGCCGGCGCAAGCCGGGCGTCGCCTTCAACATGGGCGGCATGGGCTCGGCCACCACGAACTTCTACAACGACGCGTTCCAGCGCGCCGGCTACACGGAAGACGCGCAGGCCGTGCAGTCCCTGTGGATCGCCGGTGAGCGCGAAGCGGCCGCCGACCGCGTTCCCGACGCGATGGTGACCGAGTTTCAGGCCGTAGGGACGCGGAGGATGGTCCGGGAGCGCCTGCGCAGGTATCGTAAAGCGGGCGTGACGACCTTGAAGCTCGGCCTCGACAGTGCGCCGCTCGGTCCTGCCCGTTTCGAGCTGTTGGAGAACATTGTCGACCTGGTGGAGGACATCCAGTGAAACTCTACATGGTGCCGCTGGCGCCGAACCCGACCAAAGTCATGCTCTACATTGCCGAGCGCGCCGAACTCGGTACGGACATGGGCATCGAGCAGATCGTGGTGAACACGCTGAAGCGCCGCAATCGCGAGCCCGAACACCTGACGAGGAACCCGTTCGGCACGCTGCCGGTGCTGGAACTCGACAACGGCACCTACCTCGTGGAGTCCCTCGCCATCATCGGGTACCTGGAGGACCGGTTCCCGGACGGCGCGCTGCTCGACGGGAGCGCCGAAGCCCGGGGCAAGGCGCGGGACGTGGAACGCATCATCGACCTGCGCGTCGCCGGTCCCATGGGCGCATACGGACATGCGACCAACTCGCCCCTCGGGCTGCCGCCCGACCCCGAGAAGGCCGCGCAGATGGAGGCAAACCTGCAGGTGCCCCTCGACTACCTGGAGAATCTCCTGCTGGACGGTCGCCCGCTGATGCTCGGAGAGCAGGTGTCGATCGCCGACTGCACGATGCAGGCGTCCCTGCAGTTCCTGCGCTTCATGGAAGCGGATGTCCGCGGCGACCGTCCCCTGCTGCGCGCCTGGGACGAGCGCTACCGGGCCCGTCCCGCCGCACAGAAAGTGCTGCGCTGGTAACCGGCCCGAGCCCCGCGCGGGCGATGTAGGGGACGCCCTTGTGGCGTCCCTGTTCCGGATGCATGCACGACGCCCTGCGGGCGACCTCGAGGGTCGCCCCTACGCGCGCATCCGGCGCAGCGCCGGCATGACTTCCTCGACGAGTCCCGTCCAGGGGCCGACGAAATAGAGGTGATTCAGGCCGAGTTCGACCAGGGGCGCGAGCCGGTCGATCACGCGCGCGGCGTTGCCGACGGCCGCGAACCAGTTCATGAACGCGTCGTCGAGCACGGCCACGTGGGGCGCATCGCCCCGCGTGTGGTGGCTGGTGTCGTATTCCGTCACGAGCTTCTCGGTGACGTTGCGCATGATGTCCGGCTGGTGTTCGAAATCCGCGCCGACCGATGCGCTGAAGTGGGCGAACGTCGCGATGCCACCCTGGATCGCCTGGCGTGCCGCCGCCTCGTCGTCGTCGACGCAGACGTTCACGTAGGCGCCGACCGGTATCTCCCCGGGGTCGCGGCCGGCGGCGACCGCGGCGTCGCGCACCTGTCCCAGGCCCCACGCGATCCGCTCGGGATCGACGCCCACCGCCAGGGTCACCCGGTCGCCAAGCTCCGCCGCGAGCTTGAGCGATTTCGGACCGGAGCCGACCATGTCCACCGGGGCCTTGCGGACGTCGATCTGTTCCAGCCAGCGCAGCCGGCTCGGGAAGCCGTTCTGATCGACGGTTCCGCCCGAGAGGTAGGCCTGCAGCTCGCGCACGTAGTCGCCGTACACGCGCATGGAGGCGGGCTTCCTGCCGACGTGCAGCACGGCGCTGTCGCCCCGTCCGATCCCGAGGATGGCGCGCCCGCCGCATTCCGCCTGCACGCTGATGATGCTCGCCGCCGTCACGGAGGGATGGCGCGTAAGCGGATTGGTCACGCCGGTCGCGAGCTTGATCGTGCTCGTCGCCTGGCCGCACAGCATGAGCTGTGTGTAGACGTCGCCGCGCAGGCACTGGCTGTCCGTCACGTGCAGGATGTCGAATCCCGCGCGCTCGGCGGCCACTGCGACGGGCACGGCCTTGCCCGGCGTCGCAAAGACGGCGGTGGCGAATTCAATGGGCATGGGGAGGCTCTCCGGGTCTGTCGTGTCGGGCCGCCGTCACTCCCGCGCCAGCCGGGCTTCCAGCCTCGCGCCGCGGAGTATGTTGGGCAACGCGTAGTTGCCTTCGTGGCAAGCGTACTCGTACAGCGGCCCCGCCGTGACGCCGCGGGACGCCTGGTCCGTCGTCATCGGGACGGACGCGATCCAGGCGCTCGTGAACATCTCGGGGTCCTCCACCGTGAAGGAGTAGTCGATTGTCTGTTCGTCCACCCGGCGCAGGCGTTCGACCACGGTGAGCGACGGACGTGCGGCGCGCCACGGCCATGCCCAGTAGTAGTCCGCCTTGTCCGCGAACCCCTTCGAGACGATCACCAGGGTGTCGTCCTCCCAGTGTCCCCGGGCGTCGCCGAGCCACTGCCCGACCTCCTCGGGAATGAACGGCCGGCCGTCCAGGGGAACGATGCGGTACTCGTGGTACATCTCGTGGACGATCGCCAGGTGGTCCTCCGTCTGGAAGATCTGGTAGTTCATGTTGTAGGGCTGCAACGGCGCCATCGTCACGCCGTCCGACAGGCATCGTTCGCCGGTATCCATGTCCCTGTACGAGTAATACGGCCCGACCCCATAGCGCCCGCGTTGGGCATCCGAATCCGCCAGCGCCTCGGGACGCCAGGGAATGCGCCCGTCGGCGGGATCGACGACGAGCGCAACGCGCCCGTCGGGGAGCGCCTTCATGCCCGGGTCGAGCCATTCGCGGTTGTAGCCGCCCACGCTGCCCGGCGGTGGTGGCTGGTCGATCGCCGCCCACGTGGCCTCCGCCTCCGCCTCCAGTTGCGCGCGCTGCTCGGGCGTCAAGCGGGCGTCGGTCATCGTGTCCGGCCGCTCGAGCGGAGTGAGCGTGGCCGGCGTCCACACGCCCTGCAGATCCGGCTTGCCCCAGGGCGTCCGAGGTGCGTCACCGAGGGCCGCGGTCGCCAGGCACGCCACGCATACCGCCAGCGCAATCGATCGTTCAGTCATCGGGCTTCTCCCTCGTGAGATCTCCGTACATGCGCTCCTCCACGAACTCCACGCACTTGAAGTCGAGCAGTTGCGCGCGTGGGTCCCTGTCCCGGTAGAGCAGCACGGAGAGGGTCCACGGCCGCTCGTAGACTTCGGGATCCGTCAGCGTCGCTTCGTAGCGCAGGTGATTCGGGCCCTCCAGCGTATAGCGTTCCTCGACGTGCAGCGCCGCGCCGTGAAAGTTCCCCGCCTGATCGAGCCAGGTGTCGGGCAGCTGTGCGGTCACATCGACCACCAGCGTGTCGCCCTCCCACCGCCCGAGCGAATGACCCATCCAACCGTCGATCGGCGCCTCGAAGTCGGGCCGGTCCAGATAGATGGTGCGGCTCGCCTGGGCGAACTCGTATGCGATGAGGACGTAGGTCGGCGTCTGCAGGATCTGCAGGGGATACGGCAGGTAGTTGGCGCGCGGCACCCCGGGCAGGTAGCAGTTGCGCAGCGGATCGAGCGCGCCCCGGTCCCGGAAGTTCTCGTTTTGCCGGAGCCGCGCCCACGGCTGGTACGGAATCCTGCCGCCCGCGACGATGCCGAGCCCGCCGCGTGCGCCGGCGAGCGCGTCCGGCGCCGTTCCGGGGCCCGCGTGGGCCGCGTGCGGCTCGACGTTCCAGTGCGCGCTCGACGGGGTCTGCCAGATGCCGTTCAGATCCGGCGTTTCCTGCTCGGCGCACCCGGCGACACCGACGAGCAGCCCTGCCAACACGGCCATGGTTCGCACTACGCTCTCCCTTCTCCCCCTGCCGATCGCATCCATGCAAGCCTCAAGCCCGTCGCCCCTCTCCATCCACCCCGATCAGGAGCCGCTCGCGTGACCCGAACCGGCGCCTGGGGCCCCGTGCCCGGCAAGCGTCTCCGCGACCTCGGCATAGTGCCGCTTGGCGTTCTGCCCGGTGGCATGGCGTTGCGCCCGCGCGAGGCTCGCCCGCGCCTCGCTCCGGTCGCCGAGCTGCAACTGGGCCATGCTGCGCAGGTAGTGGAAGCGGTGGTCGTCCGCCTTCAGCCCCAGCGCCCGGTCCACCGCCGCCAGCGCGTCGACATAGTCGAGTTCCTCATAGGCCACCTGCGCAAGCGCGTAGTGATAATACGGGTTGCGCCTGCGGTAGTGCTCGACGCGCCGCGTGAACGCGTCCGAGCGGGCCATGTCCCCGAGCCTGGCGTAGGCGGCCGCGAGACCCGCCATCGCCGGCCGACTGCGGCTGTCGATCCGCAAGGCCCGGTAGTGGGCGGAGAGCGCGTGTTCGTACGCGCCCTGCTTCGAATAGAACGCCCCGAGGTTCACCCACAGGTCCGGGTTGCGCGCGTGGGTCTCGAGCGCCTTGGCGAGGTAGGCGAACGCGCGGCGGAGGTCTCCCGCCCGCCAGTGATTCACCGAGAGATTGTTGAAATAGAGTGCTTTCGCGTAGGCATCGCTGACCAGCGTCGAGTCGTAGTCCTGGGTGTCCACGCGGTTGAAGTCGACCGTCAGGTCGCCGCGCGCGGGACCGTGCAGCTCGGCGTTCGGCACCAGCACGTTGATGTGCGTGTTGCGAAACAGGAGGCCCAGATCCGAATCGAAGCTCGGCGGTACGTCGACGATCTGGTAGCGGGCATCGAGGCGCGCCAGGCGCGCGAGCGCCACGAAGAGGTTCGTGAACGACAGGCAGTTGCCGGCCTTCGTCGCGAAAGTGTCCGAGGCGGTCTGGGTGAGGTGCCGTTCGTAGCCGCGCTCGAAGTAGCCGTTCTCCACCAGCTTGCGCAGCAGTCGCGCCGCGCGCGCGACGGAGGTGCTGCGACTGCGGATGTGCGGGTCCACGAAGGCGTGCATGGCCTCGCTCGATTCCAGCACGTGCGCATCCGGGACCTCGTCGCTCGCGACGGCCTCGCCGAACACGACAACGCCGGACAGCAGGCGCTCCGAGGAGATCGCCTCTCTGGTCGGATCGTCGGGGAGTGTCTGGCAGGCGCAGAGGGCAAGCGCAGCCACGACGGCCACGGCGGGCGCCACCCGCACCGGTGTCCCCGTGCTGCTCCGGGCATCCATACCTGCTCCGAAACGGGCGGCAGGCGCCTGATTTACAATCGTGCGCCGCATGATCCACATCGCGGTGCCATGCTAAACCCGCCGTCGCATGCACACAACGAACCCCGGCGCAGGAGCCGCAAGGCTTGCGTTGCGCAGCGACGTGCCCGGACCATGACCCTCGCCGCCCTGTGGGTCGCCTGCTCGGCGCCGACGGCACTCGCCGCCTACGCCTTCGACTCGGGGGAACTCCTGGCCACGCCGGGCTCCTGGCCGGCCTGGTCCGAGATGCTCGCCCGCCATGACACGCAACGCGACAGCGTCGAAGCCTGCATCGAGCACCAGGACGCCTGCCCGCGCCGCGCGAAGTCGCTGCACGCCATCGTGAGCAAGGGCGCCGACCTGTCCCGGGAGCAGCAGATCCAGCTCGTCAACCGCTATGTCAACCGCAAGGGCTACCGCTACGACCGGCGCCAGACCACGCATTCCGACGTGGGCAGGGTCGTGCGGGTTTCCCACTGGAAGACGCTGTGGGAGTTCATGGAGAAGGGCGGCGACTGCGAGGACTACGCGACGGCCAAGTACTTCCTCCTGCGCCGCCTCGGTTTCGTGCCCGAAGACCTGCGCGTGGTCGTGGTCTACGACCGGCGCTACCGGGCGCACCACGCCGTCGTGGCCATCCGCTTCGACGCCGAGAACACCTGGCTGCTCGAGACGGACAACCACATCTACCGGCGCCACAAGCCGGCCGAGTACCGCTACGTCTACGCCGTCAACGAACTCGGCATCTGGGATCATGACGTGCGGGTGCCGAAGAAGCGGTAGGCGGTGACGCCTCGGCCGGCGCCTGACGCCGCAAACCGGGGTCAGCCAATTCAGGGCTATGGTCTCGCGTAGCAGGCCGCCCGAGACGTCGCAATGAGACGACACCCGCGCAATGTGACCTGACTGATTCAATGGAATTCTGTGCAGCCGTTGCATTGACCTCCTACCATTGTTCGCCATGCCGGAGTTCACGACGACGATCACGCAGCGGAGCCAGGTCACCGTTCCCGTCCAGGTACGGCGAGCACTGGGTCTCAAGCCGAGAGACAAGGTCACATTCACCATCGACGAGGGCGTTGTCCGGCTCAAGCCAGCGTCCTACACCCTGAAATCCGTGTACGGCTCGGTCCAGGCGGCCGAGCGGCCCGAGGACTTCGACCGCATCTCTCGCGACGCCAAGGCTGCCAAAGCCGACATGACTCTCGCCTGAGCAACGACAGGGGCCGGCCTGCACAATGCCCAGGCCGCGGGTCCGGGCAGAATCCACCCGACGGCAGGCGGGCTACGGTTCCCCGCGAATGTAATGCTCCAGGTGGTCGATCGTCTCCGCCTGCTCGGCGATGATCTCGCTGAAGAGGTCCCGGAGCGACAGCATGCCGGTCACCACGCCCGCGTCTTCCACCACGAGGTGGCGGATGTGGTGGGTCTGCATCTTCTCGATGCACCGCTCGATGCGGTCGCCCCGCGCGACCTTGACCACGTCGCGCGTCATGATCTCGGAGACCTTCATCCGCTTCGACGACTTGTCCTTGAGAATCACCTTGCGCGCGTAATCCCGCTCGGAGACGATCCCGACCAGCTTGCCGTCCTGCAGGACGGGCAACGCGCCGACGTGGCGCTCGGCCATCATCTCGATGGCTTCGTAGACGCTGGCGATGGGCACGATCGAATAGATGTTGTCGCTCGGCTTGTGCCGCAACACGTCGTTGACAGTCTTCACCGCACTCTCCGTCCCTGTTGCCGAGTCAAGCTCGATTTTGCAGGCTTTAGGACGCGCTCCGCAAGGGATCGGCCCTCGCCGCCGCGGCCCGCCGCGCCTCCAGCTGCTCGCGAATTTCGGCGTGGTAGCGCTTGTCGATGCGGTAGCCGGCATAGAGGCCGGCCGCAATCAGGCCCCACACCATCGCGAACGGCCCGTCCACGATACCCAGCCGGAACAGCACGTCCGGCGCAACCTCGCCCGGCTTCGCGTGCGACTCGAGGAAGATGTAGTAGTCGAGGGCCACCCCCGCCACGACGTGGCCGATGCCGTTGGTTGTCTTCGCGAAGAACGTGCGCGCGGAGTAGAAGATGCCCTCCTGACGCCGGCCGGTGCGCAACTCGTGCTCGTCGGCGATGTCGGCGAGCGCGGACATCACGCTGATGTTCAGGACCGAACCGCACGCCGACGAGAAGCAGCCGATGCCCACGATGAAGAGCACCAGGTCCCAGGTGGTATTTTCGGGGGCGAGACCGAACAGCCGCAGCGTCACCGCGAGCGACCAGAAGACGCTGAGGCCGGCCGCCGTCGCGACGATCGTCCAGCGCTTGTCGAACCGGCGATGCACGGCCGACGTCAGGGCGAAACCCAGGTGGAAGCCGATCACGTTGTTGGCGATCAGCCAGCCGATCTGCAGCGGCGTGAGTTCCCAGTAGAAGGTCGCCATGTAGATGCCGAGCGTCTCGTGTGTGCCGATCATCACCGACAGGAAGAAGAGCCCGAGCAGCAGGAAGAGATAGTGGCGGTTCCTGACGGCGTCCCACATGTCGAGGAGCAACCGGCGCGGCGAAAAGCCTTCCCCGTCGTCCGGCGGTGCCTTGAGAGTGGGAATCTGGTCACGGGTGAACCAGGCGCAACCCAGGATCGCAACCACCACCAGGACGCAGCAGAACCACACGATCGGCTCGTACGCCGGCCGGTGCAGCTGTCCGCCCTCGTCGCCGAAGAACTGATTGAACACCACGAACCAGACGAAGCAGTGCATCAGGAAGCCGCCGTAGAAGGTGAAGAGGTTGTTGTAGCTCATCACCTTGGAGCGCTGGATGTAGTCGTCGGAGAGCTCCGCCCCCATCGCCAGGTGCGGCACGGCGAACAGGGTCGTGAACGTCCGCATCAGCACCGTGAAGACCAGGAACCAGACGAACAGGCTCGCCTGCGAATCGAGCATCCCGTCCGGCGGGTGGAAGATGAGGTAGATGGTCGCCGCGAGCGGCAGCGGGGCGATGAACATGAACGGATGGCGGCGGCCGAAGCGGGAGCGGAAGCGATCCGAGATCGAACCCATGAGGGGGTCGGTGATCGCGTCCGAGAAGATCCCCACCGTGACGGCGATGCCGGCCAACGTTCCGGAGAGCCCCAGGATCTGCTGGTAGTAGAAGAACGTGAGCGCGTTGAAGATCCAGTTCGTCGCGGACTCGCCGCTCGCCCCGAGTCCGAACCACAGCTTCGTCCGAAACGCGACGGCGTCTCTTCCTGTCCCCGCCACGCGCTTCTCCAATCGGGCCAAGCGTCCGATGCTATCCCAGCGGGACGGCCCGCGCCTTGCTGTCCACCGAGACAGTGCCGACTCCCCTCCATGGTCCGCCTCGACACCGGGTTAAACTGACGTTGTGGAGGGTGTCCCTTGAATACCGCCTTGAATGCCGAGAGATTCGTCGAGCGGGCCGTAGCGCTCGCTGCCCTGATCGCCGCGCACGCCGACCAGGCGGAACGCGAGCGCCACTTGCCCGCCGCCGTCGCGGAAGCCTTCGCGCGCGAAGGCCTCTACCGCGTCGGCGCTCCCACGGAGTTCCACGGCGCGGAGGCCGACCCCATGACGCAGATCCGCGTCATCGAGGCGGTCTCCCGGGCCGACGGCAGCGCCGGCTGGAACCTGATGATCGGCATCGAGACCTTCGGCATCATCTCCGCCGGTTTCCACAAGTGCCCGAGCCTCATCGCCGACCCGATGACGGTGATGGCGAGTTCCACCGCCGCCGTCGGCAAGGCGGAACGCATCCCCGAAGGCTGGCTGGTGAACGGCCGGTGGCAGTTCGCAAGCGGCGTGCACAACGCGCAGATCTTCGGCGCGACCGTGCGGCTCTACGAAGACGGCGAGCAGATCGACCCGATCAACCGCTACGCCATCGTGCCGAGCGAACAGATCGAAATCCTCGACACCTGGCACGTCGCCGGGCTGCGCGGCTCGGGCTCCCACGACGTGCGTCTGACCGACGTCGTCGTCCCCGAGGAGCACATCATCTCCGCCATGGGAGGCACGCGCTCCGCATCCCCGCTGCTGCACATCCCCCTCGGCACACGCCTGGCCTACAACAAGGTCGCGGTCGCCCTCGGCATCGCCCGTGCGGGGATCGACACTTTCGTCGAGGTCGCGACCGAGAAGCACCCGCGCTTCTCCGACCGCAAGATCCGCGAACGCCCGTTTGTGCAGCGTGCTCTCGCGAACGCCGAAGCGCGCCTGCGCGGCGTGCGGGGCTCCGTGTTCGACATCGTCGAGACCGTCTGGGACCGGGTCGTCGCCGGCGAGGAAGTGCCGATGCGCGAACGGGCGTTGCTGCAGATCGTCTGCTCGGATGCGGTCCGCACCGCTTCCGACGCCGTGGACACCGTGGTCGAGGCCGCAGGAACCACGGCGAACAATTTGGGACACCCCCTGGAGCGCATTGCCCGGGATGTGCGTGTCGTGCGCCAGCATTTCACCGTGGCCCCCCATCACATCGAGGACGCGGGCCGCGTCCTGCTCGGGCTCGAACCGGAAGGCCTGATGCTGCGAATACGCTAGGGAGGGTGTTGTCGGTGCCGCGAGCACGCCGCCGTGGCGCATACGGGGTCGGAGTTCGCATCCGTCGAAACCAACCGGTACGACGCGCGCGGGCAGCAGGGAGGAGTCAGGAGAGAGGAGTCAGGAAGGAGGAGCCATGACGGATGCAATCACGGAGCGAGACCCGGACACGCGCGCCCGCCGGCGCCAGGTCCGCAACCGAAAGCGCACACGGCACCTCGCCTCGGGGGCTGCCCTCGCGTCCGTCCTCTGCGCGGTCGCCGGCGCCGCGGCCGAGGGCTGGCTGGCGGGCGACCACCACGTCCACAGCCACTTCAGTCCCGACGCCTCGCACCCGATAGGCGACAACGCACGGATGGCGCGGCAATTCGGTCTCGCCTGGATGGTCACGACGGACCACGGCGGGCCGAACCACAGCCGCATCGGACTCGAGCAGGCCTACCCGGAATTGCTGCGATCCCGGGCCGCGTTGCCCGAGGTCATCCAGTTTCTCGGCCTGGAACTCAACACCCCCGGCGGGGAGCACAGCAGCCTCATCGTGCCCCACACGTCCGACGAGGCCGAGGTCCTGTTCGCTCTCGAAGCCGGCTACGACGTCCGGGACGCCGATCCGCCCGATCCAGCCCGCGATACCGAACCGAAAATGATCGAAGCCCTCCGGGCCATGCGAGCACTGCCCGTACCCCCGGTGGTGATCGTCAACCACCCCTCGCGGACCGCACCCGGCCCCGGCGAGTACGGGGCGTATTCCCCGGCGGAACTGCGCCTCTGGAACGACACCGCTCCGGAAGTCGCCGTCGGCATGGCCGGGGCGCCCGGGCACCAGGCGGCAGCCCTGGCGCAGAACCTCTCGGACGGGATCGTGAGTGCTATCGAGAGCTATTTCGGACCCATCCGTGCGGCGGAATCCGGGCGCGCGCTATTGCCGCGCGGCCTGTTCCAGGGCTCGCTCACGCTCGGGGGGTTCGATGCCATGACAGCGCGGCTCGGCGGTTACTGGGACTCGCTGCTCGGGGAAGGCAGGCGCTGGTGGATCACCGCAAACTCGGACTTTCACGTTCACTTCACCGACGAGGACGGCTTCGACTTCTGGCCCGGCGAGTATTCGAAGACGTACGTGTTCGCCGAGCGCCGCGCCGACGCCGTGCTCGCCGCGCTTCGGGCCGGGCGCATGTTCGTCACGACCGGCGACCTGATCAGCGAGCTCGAGCTCACCGTCTCGGGCGCAGGCCGCGCGGCGCGAATGGGCGATGTCCTGACGGTCGCCCCAGGCACCCGAGTCCATGTCGAAGTCCGCTTGCGCGACCCCGAGACACGCAACGGCAACGGCGAGAACCCGGGAGTAGCCCGCGTAGACGTGATCGTGGGCGACGTTGCCGGACCCGTCGCCGACCGGACGACCGACCGCAACGACACGACCCGGGTCGTCCTGCGCGTGCGGGAGGGTGACTGGCGGCGCGACGGCGAGTACCTCGCGATGTCGCTGCCCCTGGTAGCGGACCGCGACCAGTACGTGCGCGTGCGCGGAACGAATACCACCGAACTCGAGCCCGAGCCGGACCCGCCCGGCGAGGACCCCTGGACGGATCTCTGGTTCTATTCCAACCCGGTGTTCGTGACCGTCGAGTGACCGCCGCCGGCGGCCGGCCGCGAGTGTCGGCCGCTCTTCTCCGGCATCGCGCCTGCGCCGAACCATCGCTTCGCTTCGCGGCGCTCCTCGATGCAGTGCCGGTAGCGTGCCGAGTTCGCCAACCACGCCCAGACGCTGCCCTTGTCGAGGGGATTGACGGTCTCCAGGAAGCCCATCGCCCTCGGTTCGGGCGGCGTGGCGTTCCAGATCCGGTCCGGAACGTGAAGCGCGGGGCCCTCGAGACGGATCTCGTCGTCCGCCTTCCGATGCGCCAGGGTCAGGCCCAGCAGCACGCGCCGCTCGGACTGCGTGAGACCCAGTTCGGTGGCGCTCGCCTCCATCTCCGGCGCGTGGTTGCGCGACCGATCGTTCGCGGCTTCGGGTTCGGTGGGTTCGATGAAGTCGAGCCAGGACATCCTCCCCAAGGCGTCGGTGCGGAACGACCGGCGCTCGCCGACACCGGGGGTGGGGTTCGCCCCGTACCGGGTGTGATCCGCGCCGATGATCCGGCGACCGTTGGAGCCGGCATCCATGCGTACGGCGAAGGGCACGTCCGCCCACGCCGGCCCGGCGTCGACCTCCATGGCGATCAGCGCCATCCCGACGAACACCTCCTCGCGCTGCACGGCGTGACGCCGCGCATAGAACCTCGCCAGCGCACGTGCGCGGCCGTCTTCCGAGCGCAGCGCCGCGTACGCCTCCACCCGGTACGGCGTGGCATCGGCACAGTCCCGATGGAAACCGACTTCCGTTCCCGGTTCCTGAACGATGGGATGCTCGGACTCGGCGGCGTCGGGTACTGTTTCGACGCTCGAGCAGCCGGCCAGTCCAAGCACCAATGCCGCCGCAGAAAGACCACTTCCCGACATGTTCGCGTCCTCCTTTGCGTACTGCGTGCAAGCTTCACTCGCGCCCGCACCCGGACTGCGCCGGTGGAGGTGCTGCCGGCAACTATGTCACTTTCCGTAACAGTGTCAAGGTCGAGTCGTGGGCAGTCAGGCGACGACCGCGTCCTCGCCGAGGTGCTCCACGAGCCATGCCCGCAGCGGCACGTCCTCGGCGCTCGGCGACGTGTAGCCGAAACCGCCCGTCGGGCTCGCGCCGAGCAACTGGCGGCGGATCGGGCCGGCGTCCGCCAGGTATCGGTCCACGGTCATGTCGTCCCGTGGCCGCAACCAGCGGTAGCTGTAGCCGAAGAAGATCACCTTGCGGGTGACGTTCGACCGGTTCCGCCCGCCGGCGTGCCAGAGGCGCCGGTCGAAGAACACCGCGTCTCCAGCCCGCGCACATACCGGGGTCGCCTCCGGGTGTTCGGCGCCGTCCTCGGGGAAGTCCATGGCGTTGCGCAGATGGCTGCCCGGGACGATGTGGAAGTTGCCCCGATCGGGCTCGGAGGTGTCCGTCAGGAAGAAGCCCACCTTGAGGGAGACGCGCGGGCGGGGATTCGTCTCGAGATCGAGGTTCAGGCGGCCGCTGTCCTGGTGCCAATGCAGCCGCGGCGACTTCGACTCGTGCTCCGGCGGCAGCGGCGGCGTGATCATCAGGTGGCTGTGATAGAGCTGGATGTGCCAGCCCAGGATGTCGATGACCCGAGCAATCGTCTTCGGCCACTCCAGGAGTTCCAGAAAGGCGTCGTCGTAGCCGATGCAGTCGAGGTGATTCAGCGGACGCGTCGGCTCGAGACCGCGCAAGGGGCGGTATTCCGCGTCCAGCCGATCCGCCCCGGCGACCAGGCGCTCGACGAGTTCGGGCGGCAATGCGTCACGCACGATGAGGCAGCCGCGCTCGTCGAACTGGCGCCGCTCGTCCTCCGTCAGCCGATGATCGAGGCAGGCCGTGTCCATGGGCCCAGTGTACGGTCGTGCTACGCTCTTTTCATCGTCCCCGAGGTCAAGGCGCCGCCATGAAGTTCGGTCTCTTCGTCTATTGCACGGTCGGTCGCAGGAGCGAGCTCGAGGCGGGCATGGCGGGGCGCAATCCGGTGCTCTACCGGCGCATGATCGACGAACTCGGGGACTACGCCCGCTTCGCCGAGGAGCGCGGATACTTCGCCTTCGGGCACCCCGAACACCACCTGCAGATCGAGGGCTTCGAAATATCGAACGACCCGGCGCTGATGGCCATGTGGCTCGGCCGGCACACCGAGAAGATGCGCATCGTCACCTGCGGGTTCGTCTCGACGGTGAACAACCCGCTCGCCACCGCCGAGAAGATCGCCACCATGGACCACATGCTCGACGGCCGCTTCGGCGTCGGCCTCGTGCGCGGCTACCAGGCCCGCTGGGTGGAGAACTTCAAGATTCGGCCCGAGCTCAAGGCGGTCGGACCGTGGACGAAGAACACCGCGGACGACGAGCTCAACCGCGAGTACTTCACCGAATTCGTCGAAGTCGTGGTCAAGGCGCTCAAGAGCGAGACGTTCTCCCACCGCGGCAGGTTCTGGAACTTCCCCCCGGTCGACTTCGTCAATCCCCACGAGCACCCGGTGTACGTGAACTACGGCAAGGGGGTCGACGCCGACATGCGCGTCCACGAAATCGGCATCGCGCCGCGCCCGAAGCAGGACGAGATTCCCCTCTACGGCGGCTTCTCCGCGAGCCTGCGCACGGCGAAATTCTGGGCCCGCTACAAGGGCCGGCCGATCGTCCTCTCCGACAATACGGAGTTCCTGCAGCTCCTGTGGCAGGAATGGCGCAAGGAGGCCGAGGCGTACGGCCACGACGTGCCGCCCGGGCAGGAGGCTTGCTGGGGCGGCGTCATGATCTGTGCCGAGACGGACGCGAAGGCCCAGGCCCAGCTCGAGGACATGCGCTGGTTCTGGAACCAGTGGGCGATCCCGTTCGGCCAGGGCATGCCGCAACTCCTGGTCGGCTCGCCGGATACGCTGAACCGCCAGATCGAGGAGGTCTCCCGGGCCGTCCCCATCGACGAGGCGTTCCTGCTGATCCCGGCCGGCATCCACACCCCCGAGCAGATACACGACTCCCTCGACCTCTTCTCACGAGAGGTGATGCCGAACTGGGGGTGAGAGGTCGCCCGCCCGGCTGCGCGAACAGCCGGACGGACAGCGGAACCGCTACTTCAGCTCCATGATCGCCGCGTTGCTCAGCACCTTGAGTTCCGCCCGTAGCGGCCAGGGCGAGCCCATGAGCTGGATCATCGACACGACGACGATCTCCTCGACGGGATCGATCCAGAAGATCGTACCCGCGGCGCCGCCCCAGCTGTACTCGCCGGGCGAGCCGATGACGCCGGTCAGAACCGGGTCGCGAACCACACCGAAGCCGAGCCCGAACCCGCTGCCCAGGTTCAGGAGGTTGACGACGGGGCGTTCGCCCTCCCCGCCCGCGTCGATGGACCCCGGCAGGTGGTCCGCGGCCATGTACTCGACCGTCTTCGGACTCAGGATCCGGACGCCGTGCAACTCACCGCCGGCGCGCACCATCTCCGCGAAACGCAGGTAGTCGCGGGCCGTCGATACGAGGCCGCCACCACCGGACTCCATCATCGTCCCGCCCGTGTAGTCCACGAACTCGCTGTCGTCGAACGCCACGAGCTTGCTGTTCTCCGCGTCCCAGCCGTGATTGGGCAGGAAGCGGTCCATCTTGTCCGGCGGCACCTGGAAGAAGGTGTCGTGCATGTCGAGCGGGTCGAACAGGCGTTCCTGCAGGAACTCGCCGAACGACTGCCCGCTGATGCGTTCGATGACCGCCCCGGTGACGTCGACCGCGACGCTGTAGTGCCACTGCGTGCCCGGCTCGTACTTGAGCGGCAGGGCGGCGAGGCGCTCGATGAACTCGTCGAGGTCTTTCGCCCGCAGCACCTGTGTCTCGTTGTAGAGCTTGTCCACCGGATCATCGGGGGCGAACCCGTACGAGAAGCCGGCGGTGTGCGTGAGCAGTTGCTGCATCGTCATGACGTTCTTGGCCGGCACGCGCTCGCCGTCCACCAGCACGTCCAGTTCCGCCAGTTCCGGGATGAACTTCGACACCGGATCCCCCAGCTGGAACTTGCCTTCCTCGTAGAGCATCATCGCCGCCACCGCGGTGATTGGCTTCGACATCGAGAAGATCCGGAACAGCGCGTCTTCCGGCAACGGGCGGTCGTCGTAGACGCCCCGCTGGCCCACGGCGGAGACATGCACGACCCGCCCATCCCGCGCGACCATGGTCAGCACGCTCGCCAGCTTGCCGGACTCCGTGTAGCCGCGCGCCAGCTCGGCGATGCGGTCCAGACGCTCGGCGGACATCCCCGCACGATCCGGGCGGACCTTCGGCAACTCGCGTGCCGTCGCGGCGAACGCCAGCAGCGTGACGGCCGCGACCGCCGCCCAAATCCTGTGTGTGCTCATCATCCTGAATCCTCTCCGGTAATAGTCCCTGCGAGCGCGCGCCATGCTAACCGATTCGGCCGGCGTCCCCTGTCGCGTCCCGGTCGACGTGCTGGTCAAACAGCTGCGCGAAGCGCTCCCGCAGTGCATTCTTCTGCACCTTGCCCATGGCGTTGCGCGGCAGAAAATCGAGATTGGCCACCTGTTTCGGCTGCTTGAAGCGTGCCAGCCGGCCCCGCAGGGCGTCCTCCACGGCGGCGAGCGTCACGTCCTCGGCGGCCGGCACCAACACGGCGACCACGCCTTCCCCGAAATCCGGATGCGGCACGCCGATCACCGCGCTCTCTGCCACCTCCGGCATCTCGTCAATGAGCGATTCGACCTCCTTGGGGTAGACGTTGTAGCCGCCGGAGATGACCAGGTCCTTCGCGCGGCCGACGATGGACACGCGCCCCTCGGCGTCCATGAGACCCATGTCGCCCGTTCGGAAGAACCCGTCGGAGCGGAACTCCTCAGCCGTCTTCTCCGGCATGCGCCAGTAGCCGGAGAAGACGTTCGGGCCACGCAACTCGATCTCGCCCACGGCGCCCGGATCCAGGGCGTTGCCCTCCTCTGAAGCGAGGCGTACCTCCACCCCCGGCAACGCGAACCCCACCGTCCCCGCGACGCGCTCGCCGTCCAGGGGATTGGAGGTGTTCATGAGCGTTTCCGACATGCCGTAACGCTCGAGGATGCGGTGTCCCGTACGGGCCTCGAACGCGTGAAAGGTCTGCTCGGTCAGCGGCGCCGAACCCGAGATGAACAGGCGCATCCTGGCGCATGTCTCCCGACCGAAGTCTTCCCGGGCAAGGAGCCGCGTATAGAAGGTCGGTACGCCCATGGCCACCGTCGATTGGGCCAGGTGCTCGACAAAGGTGTCCGCATCGAAGCCCGGCAGGAATACCATCGACGTGCCCGTCAGGAAGGCGCAGTGCATGGCCACGAACAGCCCGTGCACGTGGAAGATCGGCAGGGCGTGCAGCAACACGTCGTCCTCTTGCCAGCCCCAGATCTCGCATAGCGTCTGCGCATTGCTGACGAGGTTCGCGTGGGAAATCATGGCGCCCTTCGAGCGGCCCGTCGTGCCCGAGGTGTAGACGATGGCAGCCAGGTCGTCCGGGCGCCGGGCCGCTACCTCCGTCACCGCGGGAGCCGCACGCACGGCGTCCGTGAAAGAGCCGCCGCCCGCGGCATCGAGCGTTGCCACCGGCACGCCCGGCCCGAGCGGGGCATCGCTTCCGGAGACAAAGAGCGCCGGCTCCGCGTCTGACAGGAAGTACTCCACCTCCCGTGGCGTGTAGGCGGTATTGAGCGGCACGTAGACGGCTCCCCTCTTCAGGCAACCCAGGTAGAGGGCAACGGCCTCGGGAGTCTTGGCAGTCTGCACCACCACCCGGCCGCCGGGCTGCACCCCGAGTGCCGCGAGCGCGCCGGCCGCCGAAGCTACCCGCGCCTCCAGTTCCGCGTAGGTCCAGTCCGGCGCATCCGGAAGTCGCAGGCACGGGCGCCCGCCATGGGCGCGGAACCGGGTCTCGAAGTGCGTGTAGAGGTTTCCGCTCATACTGTCCCGTCTTTCGATGCGGCCGAGCCGACGCGCATCGTCCCCGCTTGCACTCCCGAGGGCAAGCGCACTTGCCCCGCCCGAGGGCAAGCGTCTTGAATCGCCGGGGCGTTTCGCAAAGAATCGCGTGTTCCCAAGACGGTAGCCCCCAGATGATCAAGCTCTACGGTTTTCCCATCAGCAACTACTACAACATCGCCAAGGCGGCCCTGCTCGAGGCTGGCGCCGAGTTCGAGGACGTGCGCACGGTGCCGTCGCAGAAGGACGACTTCCTCGCAGTCAGCCCCATGGGGAAGGTGCCGGCGATGGAGGTGGACGGCGCCTGCCTGACCGAGGCCTCGGTGATGGTCGACTACGTGGCCGAGAACCTCGGCGGCAGCCTCTATCCCGCCGATCCGGTCGCGAAGGCCCAGGTGCGCGAACTGATGCGCTACGTCGATCTCTACATCGACCTCGCCACCCGCCCCTGCTTCGGGGAGGCACTGTTCGGCGGCACGGTCCCCGATGCGATCAAGGAGAAGTCGCGGGCCGATCTCGAGCAAGGCGTCAAGGCGCTCAAGCAGCGCGCCCGGTTCGACCCCTACATCGCGGGCGCGGAGGTCAGCTATGCGGACTTCGTCGCGTACTTTTCGATCCCGCTCGCCAACCTGGTGGCGCAGCGCCTCTTCGAATGGGACTTCATGGCGGACTGGCCGGAACTCACGACCATGATGCAGAAGCTCGGCGAGCGCGACTCCATCGCGACGATCGAAGCGTCGCGCAAGCGCTGACGCGAGGGCGCGCATTCGCGGCGCCTTTCGACCGCAGGACACACCATGGCCACGCCGCTGATGACACCCGCACCCGAAGCCGCAGCCCGCTGCCGGATGGGAGAGCTGATGCGGCGCGCCGGCTTCGACGACTACGACGCCCTGCACGCCTGGTCCGTCGCGGAACGCGGCGCGTTCTGGCAGACCGTGTGGGACGACTGCGGCGTGGTCGCGAGCGCGACGGCGGCCGATGCTCTCGTCGAGCCCGGCGACTTTCACAGCGCCCGCTGGTTCGAAGGCGCGCGGCTCAATTTCGCGGAGAATCTGCTGCGCCGCCGAGACGAGGCCGTGGCCATCGTGGCGATCGGCGAGGCCGGGAGCCGCCGTACCCTGACCTATGCCGAACTCAACCGGGCCACCGCACGACTGGCCGCCGAATTGCGCGCCCGCGGCGTCACGCCCGGCGACCGGGTCGCCGGCTGGCTGCCGAACGGGCCCGAAGCCGTCATCGGCATGCTCGCGACGGCAAGTATCGGGGCGGTGTGGTCGGCGTGCTCGCCGGACTTCGGGGTCGCCGGAGCGCTCGACCGTTTCGGACAGATCGAACCCAGGATCCTCATCGCGTGCCAGCGTTACAACTACGGCGGCAAGACGTTCGACGTGTCGGAGAAGGCCGAGGCCGTGCGTCGCCAGGTGGATTCGATCGAGGCGCTGCTCTGGACCGACGACGTCGAACGGATCGTACGCGAGCGATCGGAGACCGAGACCGCCTTCGAGCAACGCGCCTTCGACGATCCCCTGTACATCCTCTATTCCTCCGGAACGACGGGCAAGCCGAAGTGCATCGTGCACGGCATCGGGGGCACGCTGCTGCAGCATCTGAAGGAGCACCGGCTGCACGTGGATCTCACTCCGGACGACACCCTCTTCTACTTCACGACGTGCGGCTGGATGATGTGGAACTGGCTCGTTTCCGGGCTCGCGAGCGGCTGCCGGCTCGTGCTCTACGACGGGTCGCCCTTCTATCCGAAGCCCGCCGCGCTCATGGACCTCGTCGACGCCGAGCGGATCACCGTGTTCGGCACGAGCGCGAAGTACCTCTCCGCACTCGGCAAGGCGCGCGTCGTGCCCCGGAAGAGCCATGACCTGTCCTCGCTGCGAACCATCCTCTCCACCGGCTCGCCGCTCACGCACGAGAACTTCCGCGAGGTGTACCGGAACTTCCCCGGGAACATCGCCCTCGCCTCGATCTCGGGCGGGACGGACATCGTGTCCTGCTTCGTCCTTGGCAACCCCATGCTGCCGGTCCACGAAGGGGAGTTGCAGAGCAAGGGCCTCGGCATGGCGGTCGACGTGTTCGACGAAGCCGGCGCACCGCTGCCGCGCGGCAAGGGCGAACTCGTCTGCACGAAGTCGTTCCCGTCGCGGCCCATCGGTTTCTGGAACGATCCGGACGGCAGGAAGTACCGCGACGCCTACTTCGAGAAGTTCCCGGGCATCTGGGCGCACGGCGACTTCGCCGAGTTCACCGAACACGGCGGCATGATCGTGCACGGTCGCAGCGATGCGGTCCTCAACCCCGGCGGCGTGCGCATCGGCACGGCGGAGATCTACCGCCAGGTCGAGTCCCTCGATGCGGTGGTCGAGGCGCTGTGCGTCGGCCAGGACTGGCGTGAGGACGTACGCATCGTGCTGTTCGTCGTGCTGCGCGAGGGGATGGTGCTGGATGGGAAACTCACCACCGAGATTCGCACCCGCATCCGCAACAATGCGTCCCCCAGACATGTCCCCGCCGTCATCCAACAGGTGGCCGACATCCCGCGCACCATGAGCGGGAAGATCGCGGAACTCGCGGTGCGCGACGTGATCCACGGCCGCACGCCGGGGAACACGACGGCGCTCGCAAATCCCGAGGCGCTGGCGCAGTTCGAGACGCTGCGGACACCCGCGCGGTAGGGGCGACCCTTGTGGTCGCCCGTCGCGGGGCCCGCACGGATTCGAGACGGGACGCCAAAAGGGTGTCCCCTGCGTATCCGTATCGAGGCGGCGAACGAATTCGAAACGGGCCGCCACAAGGACGACCTGTACACCTCGATCGCCGCGATCCGGTCGACGATCTTCGCTGGCCACTCCTTCTGCCCCCTCATTGTGCCCAAGATTCTCGCGACGTTGATCTTGCGCTCTCAGAAGGTGAAAATCATAAATGTAGCTTATTAATTTTCACCAAAAAAATGGAACGATCACTGTTCCACAACCGGATCGCCGAGTACTTCCGCTCGCATCCCATCGTCGGAATCCTCGGCCCGAGGCAGTGCGGCAAGACCACGCTGGCTCGGACCTACATCCAGTCGTCTGCCGGCGGGACCCCCGTCCACTACTTCGACCTGGAGGACCCCGAGCACGTCAACCGCCTGGAGGAAGCTCAACTGACGCTCACTCCCCTGCGCGGCCTGATTGTCATCGACGAGGTACAGAGACGCCCGGATCTGTTTCCGCTCCTTCGGGTACTGGTCGATCGCGCGGAAGACGGCCAGAGATACCTCATACTCGGCAGCGCCTCCCGCGAGCTCATCCGGCAATCGTCCGAGACCCTCGCTGGCCGGATTGCCTACCTGGAACTTCCCCCGTTCAGTGCATTCGAGGCCGACGACAGCCAGCGCTTGTGGCTGCGAGGCGGATTCCCCCGGTCCTACCTCGCGCCGAGCGATCGCGACAGCCTGAACTGGAGAAGGGCCTACGTGACGAGCTTCCTGGAGCGCGACATCCCGGCGCTGGGCATCCGCCTCGCGCCCAGCGCACTGCGTCGCCTCTGGACCATGCTGGCGCACTGGCACGGCAACGTCCTGAACTACTCGGACCTCGCGCGCTCCCTGGACATCTCGCAACCCACGGTGCGGAGGTACCTCGACATCCTGGAAGGAACCTTCGCCGTACGCACGCTGCAACCCTGGTTCGCGAACGTGGCAAAGCGCCAAGTGAAATCCCCGAAGATCTACCTCCGCGACAGCGGCGTCCTGCACGCGCTGCTCAACCTTCCGGACCGCCACGCCCTCGATGCCTACCCAAGACTCGGCGCCTCGTGGGAGGGATTCGCCCTGGAGCAGGTGATCCGCGCCGCCCAGGCCGACGCGCAGGAGTGCTTCTTCTGGGCAACGCACCGGGGCGCCGAACTCGACCTCCTTCTGGTTCGCGGCACGACCCGGCGCGCCTTCGAGTTCAAGTATTCCTCCGCCCCGAAGGTCACGCGCTCACTGCATTCCGCGCTCGCCGACCTGGAGGTCGACCGTATCGAGATCGTCTACCCCGGCGATGCGACCTACGCTCTCGCGGATCGCATCGATGTCGTGGGGCTCGGACCACTGATCCGGTCCGGGATTCTCTCCTGACCGGTCGTACGCCGGGATGCTCCGGCGCTCCAAGCCCTCAAGCCTGCACCGCCGCAATCCGGTCCACGATCTTCGCGGACCACACCTTCGGCCCCTCGATGTGCACGGATTCGCCGCGCGCGTCGACGGAGACCGTCACGGGCATGTCGCGTACTTCGAACTCGTGAATCGCCTCCATGCCGAGGTCCTCGAAGGCGATCCGTTGCGCCCCGACGATGGCCTTCGAGACGAGATAGGCCGCGCCACCGACGGCGATCAGCGATACCGCCCCATTGTCCCGGATGGCCTCGATGCATTCGTGGCCTCGCTCGGCCTTGCCGATCATGCCGATCACACCGGCTTGCTCCAGCATGGCGCGGGTGAACTTGTCCATGCGCGTCGCCGTGGTCGGCCCCGCGGGACCCACGACTTCGTCTCGTACGGGGTCCACCGGGCCCACGTAGTAGATGAAGCGATTCCGGAAATCGACGGGCAGCGGCTCGCCCCTGTCGAGCAGGTCGACGAGGCGCTTGTGCGCGGCGTCGCGGCCCGTCAGCAGCTTGCCGGACAGCAGCAGCGTGTCTCCCGCACGCCACTCGGCGATGTCCGCCCGCGTCACCGTGTCGAGATCGACGTAGCGCACATCGCCTTCGAGCTCGAATGCGATGTCCGGCCAGTCGTCGAGGTCCGGCGGCACGAACTCCGCGGGGCCGGAACCGTCGAGCACGAAGTGCACGTGTCGGGTCGCGGTACAGTTCGGAATGACCGCGACCGGCTTGTTCCCCGCGTGGGTCGGGTGGTCCTTCACCTTGACGTCGAGCACCGTGGTCAGGCCCCCGAGCCCCTGGGCGCCGATACCGAGGGCGTTTACTTTCTCGAAGAGTTCGAGGCGCAGTTCCTCGGCACGGTTCGACGGGCCCCGCTCCATGAGGTCATGGATGTCGACAGGCTCCATCAGCGACTCCTTGGCGAGCAGCATCGCCTTCTCCGGCGTCCCACCGATGCCCACTCCGAGGAGCCCCGGCGGACACCAGCCCGCGCCCATGGTCGGCACGACGCCGAGGATCCAATCGGCCACGGAATCCGACGGGTTCAGCATCGCGAATTTCGCCTTCGCCTCGCTGCCGGCCCCCTTCGCCGCGACTTCCACGGAGAGTCTGTCGCCCGGCACGATGCGGTAGTGGATGACGGCCGGCGTGTTGTCCCCCGTGTTCCCGCGTACTCCGTCGGGGTCGGCTGTGATGGAGGCGCGCAGGATGTTGTCCGGGTGCAGATACGCGCGCCGCACGCCCTCGTTGACCATGTCATCGACGCTCGCGCCGCCGGCCCAGCGCACTTCCATGCCGACGTCGAGGAACACGTTGACGATCCCCGTGTCCTGGCAGATCGGGCGCTTGCCGAGGGCGCACATGCGCGAGTTGACGAGCACCTGCTTGAGGGCCGCACGCGCGGCCGGCGATTCCTCGCGCTCGTACGCGGCGGCCATCGCGCGGATGAAGTCCGGCGGATGGTAGTAGGAGATGTACTGCAGCGCGTCCGCGACGCTCTGCGTCAGGTCCTCGGCACGGATGACGGTCATGGAAGGCTCCGCAAAGGCCTGCGGGCAATTGTACAGGCCACCGGCGGCGCTTGGTCCCGCTGGCCCGGAGGGAGCGTGGCGCCAGCGAGGCGCCGCGCCGGCTCCGATGCGCTCAATCTCCGAGCTGCGCTACGATGCGGATCTCCGCCCGCGCTCCCGGCAGCGCCAGGCCGCTGATCGTAATGCCGGTCCACGCGGGAAACGGCGGCTCCGCCCCGATGTACTCGTCCTTCACCTTGCCGAATGCGGCCATGTTGGCGCCGTGCTCCTCCGCGCTGGCGGCGGCCACGTGGTAGGTCGTCATCTCGACGATCTCGTCGAAACCGACACCCGCTTCCCCGAGCAGCTCCCCGATGCTCTCGAAGGCGCTGCGGAACTCGTCCTCGGCCGAGGCGTGCGCCCTGCCGGTGGCCTTGTCGAAGCCGATGACGCCGGAGCAGAAGAGGAAGCCGTTCGCCCGGACGCCCTGGGCAAAGTGCATCCGGTCCGCGATGCGCCCGAAGCTCTCGGTATTCACGATTTCTCTGGGCATGGTTTCTCCCTGTGGTGGTGGGGCGCCCGCAGGACCATCGACACCCGAACGGCGCCGGCGGACGGGAGCCACAAGCAATCCGCGTCAGGGTAGTGAAAGCTGGCGGTCACGGCCACCCCGCGCCGGCGCGGGACCTTGGCGCGGGACCTTGGCGCGGGCCGCAGCGTTGCATTGGAACCGCGCTCCGATACACTCGAACGCCGAAGGGGGAAGTCACTTGAGCGACGCATACCACGAACGCGACATGGAGCTCGCCACGGGCACGGTGCACCTGCTGGAAGGCGGCACGGGGGACGGCATCGTCTTCCTGCACCACTCCTGGGGCAGTCCCGGCTGGTTGCCCGTGCATGCCACACTGGCGGAACACCATCGGGTGGTCGTGCCGGACCTGCCCGGATGGGGCGGCTCCGAGCGCCCCGTCTGGGCGCGAGACCCGCGCGACATCGCGATCCTCACCGGACGCATCCTGGACGCCCTCGACCTCGAATCCACGACGCTCGTGGGCACCGGTTTCGGAGGCTTCATCGCCGCGGAACTCGCCACCATGCGGCCGCTGGATGCCCTGGTGCTGATCGGCGCCGCCGGGCTCAAACCCGAACACGGCGACATCCTCGACCAGATGCTCGTCTCCCACCGCGCCTACATCGAGGCCGGCTTCCGCGACCACGACGCCTACGCCGCGTGGGTGGGAGAGGAACCCGCAGCCGACGTGCGAAACCTGTGGGACTTCTCGCGGGAGATGACGGCCCGCGTGTGCTGGAAGCCCTACATGTTCAACCGGCGCCTCGGACCGCTCCTCGGCGACATGCAGACCCCGACGCTGGTGGTCTGGGGCACGCAGGACGCGATCGTCCCCGTCGAATGCGCGGACCTCTACGCCAACGCCCTGGCGAACTGCCGCGTCGAGAGGATCGAGGGCGCCGGCCACCTGGTCGAGATCGAAGAAGCAAAACGTGTTGCCGCCCTCATCGGCGCACACGCCAACGGAGGCTAAACCCCATGTTCATCGGCTACTTCACCGAACGTCCCTACCAGGACCCCAACTCGGGTTACTTCGGCGCCGCCGGCCGGGACATCACGGACCTCGGCATGTCCAACGCCTCCTACGACCCGAGGCTCGGCGCGCACCTCTACAACCGCTACCTCGACGAGAAGCTCTACGCCGAAGCGATGGGCTTCGACGGCCTGATGCTGAACGAGCACCACTCGACGCCGTTCTGCATGGGCCAGGTGATGAACCTGGAGGCCGCCATCCTCGCCCGCATCACGCACCGCGCGAAAATCGTCCTGCTCGGCAACATCCTGCCGATCTGGGACGACCCGCTGTGGCTCGCCGAGGACCTGGCGACCATCGACATGATCTCGCGCGGGCGCCTGGTGACCGGCTGGGTCCGGGGTACCGGCCGCGAGAGTGTCGCCCACAATGCAGCCGCTCCCTACAACTGGGAGCGTTTCCAGGAAGCCCACGACTTCATCATCGACGCCTGGACGCGCGACGGACCGTTCCGCTGGGAGGGCGAGCACTACAACTACCGCTACGTGAACCCGTGGTCGCGCCCGTACCAGGCGCCGCACCCGCCCATCTGGATTCCGGGTGTGATGAGCCGCAACACCGTCAAGTGGGCGGCGAGCCACCGCTACCCGTACATCATGCTCGCGACGGA
This sequence comes from Candidatus Azotimanducaceae bacterium, assembly GCA_965206615.1. Taxonomy (GTDB): domain Bacteria; phylum Pseudomonadota; class Gammaproteobacteria; order Pseudomonadales; family Azotimanducaceae; genus VXNE01. Next base: position 1,798,792 of record CBDBKI010000005.1, on the reverse strand, counting down.
ACTCGAACCCACGAAGGATTCCTACGCCTACTACGACGAGGTGGCGCGCGAGGAAGGCTACGAGTCCGGGACCCAGCACCGGGGCTACCTCTTCAAAGTCCATGTGGACGAGACCGAGGAGCTCGCCGAGCAGGCCGGGCGCAAGTACGTGCAGGGGCCGAGCAACCCCTTCCTCGAGGGCAACCAGGGCGTGGTCCGGCCGTTCATCCAGAACCTGCCGGGGCTGACGCAGCGCAACAACCTGCTGCCGACGATCAAGAGCTTCGCGGCCGCCGCGGCCCGGGGCCGGACGGAGCAGTACCTTGCGGACCAGAAGACCGCGGGCGGCAAGGCCGAGCCTCCGCCTCCACCCAAGGACACGTACGCCGACCAGACCGAGAAATACAGCATCATCTCGGGAACGCCGAAGACCGTCATTCCGAAGGTCCGGCACGTGCTCGAGACGCTGCGCCCGGGGACGATCTTCTTCTGGGACGGCGACGGCGCGATGTCGCACGAGGACACGATGCGGTCGCTGCGGCTGATGGGCGAGGAAGTCATCCCCGCGGTGCGCGAGATCGGCAAGGAACTCGATCTCAAGGGCCCGTTCGAGGTGGATCCCCGCACCAACCAGCCGATCGACGAGACGCCGTCCGACGACTCGAAAGCGACCCGGCAGGCGGTCGCGGATTGACGTAGTCGTCGCTGGCGGCGGGCCGGCCGGCAGCACCGCCGCCACGCTCCTCGCCCGCGCCGGTTTCGACGTGGCGCTCTATGAGCGCGAGACATTTCCGCGCGCCCATGTCGGCGAATCGCTGCTCCCCGCGACGCTCGCCATCCTGGACGACATCGGCGTCCTGCCGGCCATCGAGGCCGAGGGTTTCGTCAGGAAGGCCGGCGCCACCATGTCCTGGGGTCGGAACGACGCGCCCTGGAGCTGGTACTTCGCGGAGACCAACCGGCGCTATCCGCACTCCTACCAGGTCTGGCGGCCGCGTTTCGACCAGATCCTGCTCGAGCACAGCGCGCGCTGCGGCGTTCACGTGCACCAGGGCATCGCCGTGAAGAGCGTGCACGAGGATGGTGTCCGGCTCGCCGACGGGAAGCACGTGGATGCCGCGCTCGTGGTCGACGCGACCGGACAGAACGCCCTCGTCGCGAACGCGCGGGGCATGAAGGAGTGGGATCCGTTCTTCCGGAACCTCGCCGTGTACGGTTACTACGCCGGAGGCGCGCATCTCGATCCGCCGGACGACGGCAACATCTTCATCGAGGCTTATGCGCACGGCTGGCTGTGGAAGATCCCGCTGACCGGCGGTGTCTCCAGCGTGGGTGCGGTGGTGGACCGCGACTTCGGGGCGGCCGCCATCCGCGAGGCCGGTCTCGAAGGCTTCTTTCGCGACCAGGTGGCCATGGCCTCCCGGTCCGCCGCCCTGCTGCGCGAAGCCGAACTGCGGGAAGGTCCGTTCGCGGTGCGCGACTGGTCCTACCGCGCCAGCGCGATGACCGGGCCCGGGTTCGTGCTCGTCGGGGACGCGGCGTGCTTCATCGACCCGCTGTTCTCGACGGGCGTACACCTGGCCGTGACCGGGGCGCACATCTCGCGGCGGCCTACGTCACGACCGCACTGCGCACACCGTCGCTCGCGCAGCTCCGCCGCGGACGTCTTACGAACGGCTATACCGCACGCAGTACCGGCACTTCCACGAACTCGCCGATGCTCTTCTACTGCGTCGAACCGGGCGCAGGGACTCCTACTTCTGGGAAGCGCGTCGGCTCACCGGCGCGACACATCGGAGATCCGCGCGAGCGCATTCGTGCGCGCCGTCTCCGGACAGGCGGCGGCCGGCTACGAGCGGTCGGTGCTGCGGCACGGCGTACTCCCGGAGGACTTCTCAACCGCGCTGGAGCAGGAATTGGCAGAACGGGACGCCCGGCGCATGCGCCCCGACGCGGGCACGCGGGTGCGCATGGCGGCCGGCCTCGAAGTACGCGCGGCGGCCGTCCTGGGCGACGGATGCTTCGAACCCGGTTACGTCATCGCCGGCCCGCACCGCGACGACCTGCCGGTCAGCCCGCTCGTGGCGAGCCTCGGCCACCACGCCCGGGGCGACACCCTGGATACCATTGCAGCGCGCATCGCGATCGCGAACGATGCGGATACGGAGCGTGTCCGCGAAGCCGTCGTCGCCGCGGCGGAACTGCTGATCGCCGACGGAGTGCTGGAGGCGTTGTCCGGGCCGTAGGGGACGGGCTTGTCCCGTCCCGGCGCGACCTCCGCAGTCGCGGCGCGACCTCGCGGCGCGACCTCCGGGTCCCGGCGCGACCTCCGGGTCGGCGCGACCTCCGGTCGCGTTGCAGTTTCGCTGGCGCGAAACTGCGCGTTGACGACGAGGTTCCGCGACTCCGGGGACGGGCGACCACAAGGGTCGCCCCTACAGGCCCCCGGGGTGGCCCGGTCGTCCGTGCCTCTTCAGCCCCCTGCGGCCTCGGGGAACACGCACGTCGCGCACTCCGGATCCGCGAGCGCCGCGTCTTCTTCCGTCTGGTACTGCGGCGTGGCCAGACGCTCACCCCGGTCGTCTTCCTGCCCACCCCCGCTGCCGCCCGTCCCGGGCCGCATCACGCCATCCTTCCAGTCGTCGGTATCCGCCCAGCGGTAGGGCAACTCGACGATCTCGCCCGGTGTCTCGGCGTCGCGCAGTCTGGCCAGCACCGCACGCATCACGTCGCGCTGCATCGCGATGTCGCCGGCCTTCCCCACGGTACGGCCGAGCGGAAAGTCCAGGTAGACCGCTCGCGGCGCGAATGCCGCGCGCGTGATCGAGTAAGCGCTCGAACAACTGACCGTGGCGATACCCCGCCGCTCGACCTCCCGTGCGATCAGTCCCACGGACTGATGGCAGACGGGTCAGACCGGGACCATGATCGCGACATCGACGCAGTCGGAGACGAGGCGTTCCGCGAGCGCCGGCGCAAGCGTGTCGCGCACCATCCGTACCGAGTAGATGCCGCCCATGAACGTGTACGCCCGGGGGCCGAGGTCGCCGATCTCGCCGGCGTCGCGCAGACCGCGCAGCGTCTCCAGCGGAAACACGGTGTTGGGATCGGTCCGGGCATCGGTCAGGTCGTAGGCGAAGTGCGTGGCCCGCAGCTTTTCGATCGGGGTCTCGACGTCGATCTCACGATAGCTCACGTCATCGCGATGGTGGAACGCGATCTGCCCCTGCACGTAGATGCCGCCCGAGGCCACCAGGCCCACGCGCCACTCGTGCATGGGCTTGTCGACCCGCGCAAACGCCGGCGGTTCCGTTTCCTCCACCCAGCGGTAGGTCGGGTAACCGAGCGCCGAGTACTGCTCGCGAGTGCGTTCGATGTAGTCCACCGGCGGTTGACGCGGCGACGCGTCCGGTCTGGTCGAATCCGTCATGCGGCGTGTTCCCCGCTCCTGGTGCCCGATGTCGGCAGCCACCGCGTCCATATTGCCCCAGGCAGCAGGAGAAAGAGAAACGTCACGAACGCGGGAATGTAACTGCCGGTGAGATCGAACATCCACCCCGAATACAGGGAGCCCACGCTACCGATCGTGGTGAACAGGCCGACCAGCCCCATGACCTGCCCGAACGAGGACACGCCGAAGCGGCCCGCATAGACCAGGCCCATGAGCGGCAGCACGCCGCCGGTCGCCAGTCCCTGCAGCGCGGCGGCCACCGCGAGCACGGAAAACCCGGGCGCCGCCATGTAGAAGCCCAGGGACACCGCGAGCAGGGCGGCCATCGCCCAGAACAGGACACGATGGTCCACCCGGTCGCCGAGGCTGCCGAACAGGAACTTGCCGACGATATTGCTGACCGAGGTGATCGCGATCAGCGTCGCCGCGACACTCTGTGGAAGGCCCAGGTCGAAGACGTAGGCGCCGAGGCTGAACTGCACGCCTCCGAACGCCGCATTGACCGGCACCAACGCGACCACCGGAATCCAGAACGTGCGCGTCGACAGCACCTCGCGCACGGACCACTGCCGCGGAGCCGGCGCCCCCGCCGTCACGTGCGCGGGTGGCGGCGGCGAACGCCGCAGTACCAGGAGCGCCGCGGGCACGATGAGGACGACGGTCAGCGCCGCCAGGACGCCGAGGGTGTCTTGCCAGCCCACGTTCGCGATCAGCGGCGCGATCAGGAGCGGAAAGACGAAGCCACCAAGCGATGTCCCCATGGCCGAAAGGCCGATGGCCATGCCCCGCCGTGCCGTGAACCAGCGGGTGACGAGCGTCTGCGAGGCGAGGGTTCCCGCCAACCCCATGCCGATCGGTATCAGCGTCGCGTACGCGAGGACGACCTGCCAGAACGCCGTCGCCAGGGACATGGCCAGGAAACCGCCGGCCAGGCACAGGCTGCCGACGATCACCAGCAGGCGGATGGACAGCCGGTCGAGCAGCCGCCCGCAGATCGGAGCCGACGCGCCGAGCGCGATCTGCGCGAGGAAGATCGCGAACATCACCTCCGTCCGCTCCACGGCGAAGGCGTCGAGCCACGGGACCACGAACAGCGCGAAGCTGTAGATCGAGACGCCGATGCTGACCGCCTGCATCACCAGGGTGAGCGCCACGACGTTCCAGCCGTAGTGGTACCGGCCCGTGCGAGCGTTCAGGTCCGTATCGGCGGACATCGTCCGGGGTACTCCGTGGTGGTGGGTTCAAGCCGCAGGTCGGCTCCGGCGGCGCGCAGGCCGCTCGGCGGCCTTCCGTCCGCCCGCCTTGCTTCCGCCCGTCGTTGGTTCCACCCAAGGATACAATCAACGGACCTCTCCTCGCGCCAACTACGGAGGCAGCGCCATGACCGATCTCCAACCGACCCCCGAAGCGAAGATGATCTACCTCATCAGGCGCCGCGCCGATGTCTCCCGCGAGGAGCTCCTCGTCCACTGGTTCGGGAACCACATGTCAGCCGTGATCGAGGGCCAGCACGCACGGGCCGCCGAGGGCAAGTGGCACGCCAATCGCTACATCGTGACCCTGTTCGACGCGAACGCCGATGGAGAGCACCCCTGGGACGGGATGGCTCAGCTCTGGTTCGGCAAGCCCCTGCCCAGGCCCGAGACGCCGCAGGGCACGGTCCCCGGGGACACCTTCCAGGAGAAAGCCGAACCGTACGTGCCCTGGGCCACCCGCGAGTACGTCGTCATGGACGGAGCGCTCCCGGTGGAGCCGAACACGCTGGATGCACCGTTCCCCTGTACGCGCTCGGGGTTCTTCAAGGTGACCTTCCTGGTCAAGGCCCGCGCGGACACCGACTTCGACGCGTTCTTCGCCCACTGGCTCGACGTGCACGTCCCGAACGTGCGTTCCACCATGGAGCAGGTCGGCGGCTTCCGCTACGTGGTCAGCCACAGTCTCGATCCCAATGCAGAGCCGTGCGCGGGCATGGCCGAGCTCTACTTTCCGAGCGCCGACGGCTGGCGCGGTTACCGGGAAATCATCCGACCGGACGGGATGGAGAAGTGGGTGGACAGCGCGCTCGTCCTGCGCGCCGGCACCCAGATGATCGGCATCCCCTGACCGGCACCCTCACCCCACGCCGCCGGCGGGACACACGGACGCGATGCACAGGACGATCCCCATCATCGTCGCGATACTGGTCAGCGTGGCGATGGTCGGCTGGCTGCTCGTCACGGCGCCGGACACACCGGCACCCGACCAGCGTCCCGACGGATCCGTCTTCACGCCCCGCGCCGGCGCGGTGGACGACGCGCGCGTCATACGGGCGGCTAGCGACGAACCGGGCGCGTGGATCGCCTACGGGCGCACGTACGAACAGCACCGCCACGCGTCCCTGACCGCCGTCAACCGCGACACCGTCGTCGACCTCGGCATCGCGTGGGTGAAACCCCTCGACACCATCCATCGGCTGCAGGCGACGCCCCTGGTGGTCGACGGCGTCATGTACGTCACGGATCCGATGAGCGTCGTCTACGCGCTCGATGCGGCGACGGGCGCTACGATCTGGCGCTTTGACCCGGAAATCCGCGGCCAGTTCGTGCGCTTCTCCTGTTGCGGCGGGCCGATGAACCGGGGCGTCGCGGTCTACGGCGGCCGGGTGTTCGTCGCCACCTTCGACGCGCGCCTGGTGGCCCTCGACGCCGCGGACGGCAGGAAACTCTGGGACGTCGACACGAACTACGCTCCCGACGAGTTCTCCTACACGATCAGCGGCGCGCCGCTGGCCGCCGCCGGCAAGGTCTACATCGGCAACTCGAGCTCCGAGTTCGGCGGCAGGACCACCGCCGGGCACCGCGGCTACCTGTCCGCCTACGACGCCGAGACCGGCGCACTGGCGTGGCGCTTCTTCACGGTACCCGGCAACCCCGCAGAGCCGTTCGAGCACCCGGAACTGGAAGAGGCCGCGAAGACCTGGAACGGCGAGTGGTGGAAGATGGGCGGCGGCGGCACGGTCTGGAACTCCATCGTCTACGACCCGGAACTCCACACCGTCTACATCGGCACCGGCAACGGCGCGCCCTGGCCGCGCGCCATCCGCTCGTCGGGCGGCGGCGACAACCTGTTCCTGTCCTCCATCGTCGCGGTGGACCCGGACACCGGCGTCATGAAGTGGTTCTACCAGACGACGCCGGGCGACAACTGGGACTTCGCCGCGACCCAGCACATGGTGCTCGACGAACTCGAGATCGACGGCGTGTCCCGCAAGGTGCTCATGCAGGCCCCGAAGAACGGTTTCTTCTACGTGCTAGACCGTGAGACAGGCAAGCTGCTGAACGCCTTCGCCTACGGCGCCCTCAACTGGGCGACCCATGTCGACCTCGAATCCGGACGGCCCGTGGAAGACCCCGCGGCGTACTACGAGGACAATCCCCAGTGGATCCTGCCCGGCAACGCCGGCGCGCACACCTGGCATCCGATGACCTGGGACGCGGCCCGGCGCCTGGTGTTCATCCCGACCCAGGAACTCGCGCTCTTCTACGCGCTGCCGCAGGAGTTCACCGAGACCGGCGTCTACAAGGCGCGCTTCAACACCTGGAACCTGGGTATCGAGCGCGGCAGTCGCTACGCGGAGCTGATCGCCGCGTCAGACGATCCGGAAGGGCCGCCGCGCCAGGCGTTCCTCAAGGCGTTCGATCCCGTGACCGGAGAGCTGCGCTGGTCGGTGAAGAACAATGCGTCCTACAACGGCGGACTCCTCTCCACCGCCGCCGGGCTCGTCTTGCAGGGGGATGGCGCGGGCATTCTCTCCGCCTACGACTCCGACGCGGGGGCACTGCTCTGGAGCATGGATGCCTACGGCTCCATCGGTGCGCCACCGGTCACCTACGAGATCGACGGGGAACAGTACGTCGCCGTGTTCGTGAATGCGCATTGGCGCTACGAGACGACGGGGCGACTGATCGCCTTCAAGCTCGGCGGCGCGGAGCGACTGCCGGAACCGCCCCTGCGCGATCGGACACTGCCGCGCCCTCCACCCCTTGCGGCATCCGCCGAACAGGTCGCGCAGGGCGAACGCCTCTACCACCTCTACTGCAGCATCTGTCACGGCGGCCGCGCGCGCAGCGAACTCATCGCGGACCTGCGCCGCATGGACGGCGCCGCGCACGACGCCTTCCTCGCCATCGTCCTCGGCGGCATGCTCGAGAGTCGCGGCATGGCCCGTTTCGACGACCTGATCGATGCGAACGAGGCGCGCCGCATCCACGACTACGTGATCGCGCGGGCGAACGAGGACTGGGCGGCGCAGACGGCAGCCGCCGAGACGGAGGAGTGAAGGAACCTCGCCCGGCCGTGGCAACGCACGCGCTTGTCCGCTCGGTATAACCAGTGTCATACTCGCGCCATGAAGACGGCAATCTCCATTCGCGACGAAGTCTTTGAAGCCGCGGAGCGGACCGCCCGGTCGCTCGGACTATCTCGCAGCCAGCTCTACACCAGGGCGGTAAGCGAGTTCGTTGCCGCTCATCAGCGGGACGGAGTGACGCAGCGGCTCGACGCGGTCTACGGCGGCGACGAGACCGCATCGACACTGGACACGACGCTCGCCGCTCTACAGTCGCTGTCCCTGCCGGCCGAAGACTAGTGTGGTGTCCCGCAAGTTTCTGGTACTTCAGAGTTCGCCATGCGCGTCAATGCAAGGCGTGGTCCGCAGGGAATATCGGGCATATTGGCAAGGACCACAACGCGGCAGTGGCGCGCATGGCGATCTCCCGAAGGGCGCGCCCCACGGGGCCTGTGGCCGCGTTGCGCCCCTTGGCAATGGGCCCCACCATTCCCTGCGGGGAACGCGCCTTGCCACAGACCCCGTGGGACGCGCTGAAGTACCAGAAACTTGCGGGACACCACACCAGTGAGGCGAGGCGAGATCTGGTGGGCGAACCTGCCGCCTCCCGCGGGCTCCGAGCCCGGGTTCCGGCGCCCTGTCCTGATCGTTCAATCGGACGACTTCAACAGAAGCCGCATTCAGACCGTCCTCGTGTTGGCCATCACATCCAACCTGCGACTGGCCGCGGCGCCTGGCAACGTGTCCCTGCCAGGACGCGGAACCGGGTTGAACAGGTCCTCCGTGATCAACGTCTCGCAAGTCGTCACCCTCGACAGACGTTTCCTCACCGAACGGGCTGGCCGCGCGCCGGACCGGATCATGAACGAAGTGAACGACGGACTCGGGCTGATTCTGGCGCTGCGAGGAGCACCCTGACGCCTGGCAAACCGGCATGAGCCTGCCCAGCGCCCGCTTTAGCGTAAAATCGCACCACAAGTCGCCCACCCCGGGCGCATGTCAGGCGGACACGATGCGCGACTGAGTTCAGAGACCCTCCCCTCGGTTTCCGGAGCTTGGCCCGCATGCCCAACATTCTCTGCCGCAAGGTGTCGTTCGGATACGACGGCACCGAACGCAACGTCTTCACGAACCTCGACCTCGTCATCGACACGGGCTCGCGCACCGCCCTGACGGGCCGCAACGGACGCGGCAAGACCACGTTGCTGCGGCTGATCCACGACGAACTCGCCCCGGACCGGGGCCACATCGAGTGTCCGGTCGCAACGCGCCGCTTCCCGGTCGCCGTGGCCGACGCCACGATCCCCGCCTTCGAGGTCGCCAAGGACGCCGCCGGCCCCTTTCGCCGGTGGGAACGCGAGATGTCCGGCCTGCTGGAGGGGCACCCGGACGAAGCGGCACTCGCGCGATACGGCACCCTGCAGACCCGCTTCCAGGAAGCCGGGGGCTACGAAATCGATGCGGACCTCCACGGTGAACTGAGCGCACTGGACCTCGATCCTTCCCACTGGACACGCCCATTCGATCGCCTGAGCGGGGGCGAACGGACGCGTTGCCTGCTGGCCGGCCTGTTCGTCCGGTCCGCGGGGTACCCCCTATCTGCTGCTCTGGGACGAACCGCTCAACTTCCTCGACATCGACGCACGCGAAGCGATCGGAGGAAGCGGTGCTGCGCGACGCGCCGACGCTCGTGTTCGTGGAACACGATGCCGCGTTCGTGGATCGTGTGGCTACGAAGTCGGTAGAACTGATCCCAAGCAGCCAGGAGTTTTCGCCCCGGGGGAAGGAGACTGGGCTTCGCACAGGCCGGTGAAGAAGCAACAGCAGGTTGGCAATCTACCGTCGAACGGCTAGCCTCATGGACGAAAGACCGGGTACGGCGACGGAGACAACGATGAGCGGCACACCGATAGACAGGAATCCTGACATCCTGGGCGGCACCCCCGTGTTCGCCGGCACAAGGGTTCCGGTGCGCATGCTCATGGAGCATCTTGAGGCAGGTGACCGCCTCGACGATTTTCTGGACGACTACCCCTCGGTCTCGCGGGATCAGGCGGTTGGGGTGCTTGAACGGGCCAAGGCGATTCTTGTCGGCGGGCGAAATGAGGCTGCTGCTTGACGAGTCCGTACCCCGGCGCCTCGGGACGTTCTTTCCCGCCGCTTACGAGGTGCGCACGGTACCCCGGATGGGCTGGGCCGGGATCGGCAACGGCGCACTGCCCCGCCTTGCGGCAGACCGCGGATTCGATGCACTGGTCACCGTCGACCGCGGGATTGCGCACGAGCAGAACCTGAACGACCTGCCGGTGCCGGTGGTCATCATGCTCGCGGTCCGCAACCGGCTCGACGAACTACGTCCGCTAGTCCCCAAGGTGGTCGACGTTCTGTCCGGCACCGTGCACAAGCGCATCTACCACGTCTCGCTGGATTCCTCCTGAGTCTCGCGGGGCGCCGGGTATGGCAGTCGTCGGTCGGCACGAACAGGCGGCAGGGGTACCGAAGTGGCGTCATGTCGTCGCACGCGGCGGCACTGGCCGCCCGGCGCGCTAACGCCCTACGCCCTGGACGCCCTGACGCCGACGCGCCGACGCTCGTGTTTCGTGGAACACGATGCGGCGTTCGTCGACCGGGTGGCTACGAAGTCGGTGGAACTGATCCCAAGCAGCCAGGAGTTTTCACCCCGGGTTCCGGCGCGCTGACGCGCAGGAAACAGATTCCGCCACGTATCGAATTCGTGCACGGTCCCGGGAACGCATGCATGGTCCCGGCGCGGGCTGTAGGGGACGGGCTTGTCCCGTCCCGTTCCTGCGGCTTGCACGACTCCGGGACGGGCGACCACAAGGGTCGCCCCTACAATCCGTGCCGAATCAGCCGCGAGCGTACGCGATGTGCTTCTCGGGCAAGAGGCCGTGCGCCCCAGTGGTGCGTATTCGCCCGGATGCAAGTTGGCCCGGACCATGACCGGCGTTTTGACGCTGGTGGCGCGGCGAAGTCCGCGACCCCGTCAATCGAACGGCAGCGTTACGCCTGCACCAGCTCGATGCTCACGCCGTCCGGGGCCGCCAGGTAGCAGATCAGCGCGCCCGGCCCGAACTCCCAGGGCTCCACGGAGAAAGTTGCCCCCTTTCCCCGAATCTCCTCGCAGAACGCGGCAAGGTCCCCATGGAAGCGGAAGCCGAAGTGATCCGTACCCCATTCGTCGTGGCTCGAATAGTCGTCGAAATGACGCATCGCCCGTGGCTCCCCCGGATCCTCGCCGGGACGCCGGCCCCGGATCAGGACCGACATGCCAGCCACGACGACGTTGATCTGCGGGGCATCCCGCAGGACGTACGCCCCTTGATCGTGCCGCCGAGGATCTCCTCGTACCAGCGCGCGGCCGCGTGCGGGTCCTCGCTGATGACGTGGACGTGGTCGAACGAGATGGATGTATCGCTCATGGCGGCCTCCTTCAGTCTGTTTGCGTTTACGAGAATACCGGCAGCGTTTCGAAGCGGCCCTTCAGCACCGTCTCGGCACGCCCTGCCCCCAACCAACCGTCGATCGCCGTCCCGTAGACCCGCCGGAAGTCCACCGTCGCCCGCAGGTTGTCGCCTTCCTCGAGGTCGGTCAGGCTCGGCGCCTCGCCGTAGTGCCCACCCCGGACCGGCTTGCCGGCGAGGAACATGAGATTGGCGGCACCGTGGTCCGTGCCCAGGTTCGAATTCTCCGGCACCCGGCGGCCGAACTCCGAGAAGGCCATCACCGCCACGCGGTCGCCGTGGCCGAGCCGCTCCATGTCCCGGATGAACCCGTGGATCGCGTCGCACGCGTAGGAGAGCAAGCGCTGGTGGAGCGCCGGCTGCTGCACGTGCGTGTCGAACGAGTTGTTCCGGAAGGAGACGTAGTAGAGCCGCGTCGGCAAGCCGCCGTCGATGCAGGCGGCCACTTTCTGCAGGTCCAGGGGCGCGATGCCGTAGTCCACCGGCGAGCGGTACTTCGACCAGGCCGCCCGGACCAGTTTCGCGCCTTCGCGCGCGCTGCGGGCGACGTCCCGCAGGTAGCCGCGCGTCGCGTTGCCGCCGTCTCCCGGCTCCGGCAGCCCGTCGATCACCGCGCGCGTCGACGCGAAGGCCTTTCTCCGAAAACGCTCCGGATCGTCGAACACGACCGGGGCGTGCAGTCGGCTCTTCACGGCCAGCGACTGCGAAGACGCCACGTTGATCAGGAAGTTGGGCGCGCCGCCGGGATCGAGCGCATCGGCCAGTCGCCCCATCCAGCCGAACTCGTCGCCGCCGTTGGGGACACCCGTGTGCCAGTAGGCCATGGACGTGAAGTGCGAGTACGAGGGGTTGTCGTAGCCGCAGCCGTGGACGATCGCGAGGTCGCCGGTCCGCCAGAGCCGCTCGAAGCCCAGCATGCCCGGGTTGAAGCCGTAGTGGTCGTCGAGTTCGAGCAGGTCCTCGCGGCGGATGCCTATGGTTGGCCGCTGGCGGTAGTAGGCGTCGTCCCCGTACGGCACCACCGTGTTCAGGCCGTCGTTGCCGCCGGACAGCTCGAAGACCACGAGAATCCGGTCGTCGCTCTGTCCAGACGCGTTGGCAGCGTGCACCCACGATGGCGCCAGGGTTGCCAGTCCCCCGACCCCGACACCCTGCATCAGCCGCCGTCGGTTGATGGCCGTCCGTCCTGTTTCTTTCACGATGTTCACCCGAGTTGATATTCCGGCAGGCTGAGCAGCGCGTGCAGCACGATCCGCAAGGGATCCTCCAGCCAGGTCGCCGCCGCCGCGACATCGTCCGTACCGAGTTCCGTGGCGAGGAGCTCGGCCAGCGCCTCGGCGGTCCCCTCGTCGAGCGGCACGGACAGGAACCGCTCCGCGAGGTAGTCGACGACCTCGCGGGACGTCGCCAGCCCCGCGCCGCGCACCATACCGGCCAGGTCGAGCCGCGCCGTGTGGCGCGGAATCGGTTTCACGCGCTCGATCGCCATCTGCCAGCCGCGGTAGCTGCCGTAGCGGGTGTTGAACGCCTCGTCGCGGTCCGCCAGCAGGTTCGACGCCGCCATCGAGTCTTCGCCCGTGTCCACGCCGACGGGCATGGTGGCCGCCGTCATGTCCATCCCCGAGCGCAGTCGCTCGTGCACGGCGAGGATCTGTTGTCCGTATGCCGGGTAGCGGTCCGGCGGGATGAAGGAGATGTCCGGAAACACCACGTCCAGCACGAAGTTGCCGCGCTCGAACAGGAGTCCCGGGGTCACCCAGCTACGACCCTGCGACCAGCCAGCCACCGTCGGCGGGTGCAGGAGATGCTGCCCCAGGGCGCCGGTGACGGAGTTGAAGTCCGGCACGCCCGGCAGCTCCGACATGCCCAGCTTCCGATAGGTGGAAACCACCAGCTCCACCGGGCTCTTGACGCGCGTCGCGACGGACGCGGGCGCGTGGAAGTCCCGGCTCGAAAACAGCATCTCGAGGAACGGTGCGATCTCGAAATCCAGCGCGCGCAACCGTTCGCCCAGCACCTCGGCCAACGCCAGGTCGAGATCGTCGCGCACGAAATAGCGGTAGAACTTCGCCGCCACGAAACGCGCCGTGGCCTGCTGCTCCATGATGACCGCGATCGCCTCCTCGCCGTCGAGGTTCCCCACGCGGCCCAGGAAGGACTTCTCGCCCTCGTCGTGATCCTCGGCGTTGAAAGCGAAGTCCGTGCCGCGGAAGTTCCATCCCGTGAAGGCGCGCGCGCCCTCGCGGATGTCGGTCTCGGTGTAGTTGCCGGGACCCATCGTGAAGAGTTCCATGATCTCGCGCGCGAAGTTCTCGTTCGGCGAACCCTTGACGTTGATGCCCGCATCCAGGAAGGCGAGCATGGCCGGGTCCTTCGCGACGGCGACCAGCAGTTCGTGGAAGTCGCCGAGCCCCTGCTGCTGGAACAGCTCCACCTGCTTGAGCATCTTGCGGTAGTCGCGGACCTTGTCCTCGTTGGTGGCGAAGTGGCCGTGCCAGAAGAGCGCCATCTTCTCCTGCAGCGGACGCGGCGTGGCGAGCATCCGGTCCGCCCACCACCAGGCGACGCGGTCCGTCTCCAGGCGGCTGGCGCGCAGCCAGTAGAAGAAGGCGTTGACCACGGGCTGGATGGGCCGGTTGCCGCCCGTCTTGACCTTGATGCCGAGCGCTTCGCCGTTGGCCCTGGCGGCCGCCGTGGTAGCCGGACGGCCCGGCGGGAACGGGTCGAGACCGGGGTCGAACACGCCCGAGTGATCGAACTCCGGCACGACCGCATCGGCCACCCCGCCTTCGAAGTACACGAGGTGTCGCACCGCGCCGACGGGGCCGCGTGCCGCAAGGGCTTCGACTTCCTCCGGACTGCCGCCGAAACCCGCGCGTTCCAGGAGATGAGCGGCTCGCGCGCCGCTCCAGGCCGGCGCCGGCAGCGGGGCCAGATCGCCTGTCCAGCGCCTCTCGTCGATGCCGTTCGCCGCCGCGCCGGACGTCAGCAGTCCGAGCGCCAGCCCGCCGGCGAGCGTTGCCGCAACGACGTGCCGCGACCGATCCTCTGGTCGTTTCATGTCCATCGAATCAACCCCTCCTGTGCGCAGGTCGCCACGAGCCGACCCTCAGGGTCGAAGAGTCGTCCCGTCGCGAAACCCCGCGCGGCACCGGTGGCTTCCACACTCTGGTCGAACAGCAGCCAGCCGTCCGCACGCGCCGGACGATGGAACCACATGGCATGGTCCAGGCTCGTGCTCTGCAGGCGCGGGTCCTGCCAGCGGCCGCCATGCGGCAGCACCACGTGATCGATCAGCGTGCTGTCCGAAAGATAGGCGAGACCCGCGCTGTGCAGCGCCGGGTCCTCCGGCAGGACGCCGGTCACGCGCATCCACATGCGCTGGTCCTCCAGCACCGGCTCGCCCGCCGGCGCCGTCGGCGGATTGACGTAGCGGATGTCCATCGGCCGGGCCTCACCGTCCCAGTCCGGCGCCTCGCCGTTGGCCCGACTGAACGTGTTGTAGGTCAGCTCCACGTCTTCCGGTGGAGGGACGGTGGGCAACGCACTGGCGGCATAGGCCAGGCCGGGCTCCGGAACGTGAAAGGACGCCGTCATGCGGAACACCTCCTTCCCCCCCTGGTGTGCCACGACGGACCGCGAACTGAACGAACGCCCGTCGCGAACGCGCTCCACCGCGTATTCGAGCCCTTGGCCCACATCGCCCGGCCGCAGGAAATACGCGTGCAGCGAATGCACGGCGCGGTTTCGCTCCACGGTCCGGTGCGCGGCTCCCAGTCCCTGCGCCAGGAACTGGCCGCCATACATGTCACCGGTACGCTCCGGCGCCGGGGGCGCCGCAAACCGGTCCTCCCCGAGCGCTTCCAGATCCATCAGAGCCGCGAACGCGGAGGCCGCGTCGTCGCTCGCCCCGGACACGGGATCGGTTGCACCCGTCACACGCTAACCCGCTGCCAGGTCTGCGTCTCCGTCGACTCCCGCAGGCAGGAACCGGTGCTCCGTGCGCGTGCCGGCCTCCTCGCGCGCGGCCTGCATCAGCGCCGCGGCGCCGACGAAATCGGGACCGTCGGTGCTCTCCCACATGTTGGGATTGGAGAGCCCGAGCAGCACCGCGAGACGCTTCGGGTTGGCGTCCAGGATCTCCTGCGTGACCGTGCGGCGGTAGTCCTCCTGCGGATACAGGTACGAGCGGTTGAAGTACATCGTCAAGACGAGCCGCAGGCCCTCCGCCGTGCGCGGGAAGGCGCCGTGCCACATGTTGCCGTTCCACACCACGAGGGAACCCATCGGCGCCTCGATCGGAATGGCCGCGTCCGCCCCCTCCCCGCCCCGCGGCTGACGCGCGTAGCGATGGCTGCCCGGGACCATGGCCAGGGCGCCGTTGTCGAGAGTGTAGTCCGTCAGCAGGAAGGCGCTGTTGCCGGTGTGGGTGTCCTTGCCGATCGGGATGGAGTGCATGACGGGCGTGTCCGCGTGCAGGCCCAGGGTCGGGCCGTAGCCGTCCTCGTCGCGCCACTTCACGAACGAAGTGCAGCTCGATATGCGGCAGTCGAAGCCCAGCATGTAGGTCTGCAACGCCAGCAGGTACGGGTTGCAGATCGCCTGCTGGAAGATCGGGTCCTCGAGCAGCAGGTAGTAGAGGATGTACTGGTGTTTGAACGGCGGCTGCACGTCCAGGTTTCCGTGCGTGCCGGTCGCGAGGTCGTGCTTCACCCCCGTGCGGCGTTCCGCTACGGCCAGCAGAGTGTCACGCAGTTGCTCGACCCAGGCGACCGGCGCCGCCTTGCCCGGTTCGAGGATCGTGAACCCGAACGCGTCGAGTTCCGCGATGTTCTGTTCGAGACCCAGTTCGCGAATTTCGCGGTACAGGGGACCCAGTTCCGGCGTGGCTTTCCAGTCTCCGATCTTCATGTTGTCTCCTCGCCCAGAGCCGCCTGCCGGCCAGGCGGGCTGCCGTTCCGCCCTTCCGGGCGCGAAATCCCAAAGGAGGGACGCTATACCTACCTCGCATCGCCCGCAAGTGCGCCGGTGCCCGAGGGACCCTTCTGTCCGGCTTCTCGACGCGCGGTCAGGCCGGCCACGATCTCCACGTGGCGCCGGTGGTCGATCCGGTAACGCAGGTAGAACAGGAGCGCCAGCAGCGAGAAGATCGACGTGGCGGGACCCGCGATCAGGCCGAGGTTCCACACCGTTTCGGCCGGGACCTCCCCACGGGTCGCGTTCTCCGGAAAGTCGATGATGCTGAGCAGGAGGCCGCCAAACACGGTGCCGAATGCGGACGTGGCCTTGGCCGAGAAGGCACGCACGGAGTAGAGGACACCCTCGCGGCGAATCCCGGTGTCGAGTTCGTGCTCGTCGGCGACGTCGGCCAGCATCGAGTTGGCGCTTGCGCCGATGATCGGAGCCGCCAGGGCGCCCACCGTCGACGCCGCCAGGAAGATGCCCAGCACCCAGACAGTCCCGTTTTCCGGAAACCACGGGATGTCGAACAGCCGCAGGCAGATCGGTATGTTGACCGCGGTGATCCAGCATGTGAGGGGCAGCATGACGGCCATGCGCTTGTCGAGCAGCCGCGTGAGAGCGGGGATCAGCACGAACGCCACGGGGAAGGAGAAGATGCCCACGAAACTCAGGTAGAAGAGTTCTTCGGTGCGCAGTCCCCAGAAGTGGATACCCATGAAGGGGGTGAACGCCCCCTCGACCCCACCCACCATCGACCCCAGCAGCAGGCCGAAGAACACCGCGCGGAACGAGGCGTTCTTCAGGACCTCCCAGATCTCCGCAAAGAGCGTCTGGAACCGGATCTGGGCCCGCTCCTGCGTCTTCCGGAGGTGGGGAATCTCCTTGCGCGTGCCGGCGACGCACAGGAGGATCGCCGCCACCATGACGATCCCGAAGGTCACGCTCATCGCCGGATAGCCGTCGGGATTGAGGAAGCCCGGGTCGTACACCCCTTCGACGGTCGGGAAGTAGTAGCCCGTGATGAGGCCATAGGACACCGCAACCGACATGGCGCCGATGAACGCGCTGTAGGCGAAGAGCGTCGAGCGCTGGTAGTAGTCGTGGGCCATCTCCGCACCGAGGGCGAGGTGCGGGATGTTGTAGAAGGTGAAGCTGGCGCGCACGAGTACCCCGAAGGTCGCCAGCCACAGGAAACCCTCGAGATCCGACATCCCCCGCGGCGGGTTGAAGAGCAGAACGAAGCTGATGGCGAGCGGCAGCGCGGCCGCCAGCAGCATCGGGTGGCGCCTGCCCCAGCGGGTGCGGATGCGGTCCGACCAGGCGCCGATCAGCGGGTCGGTGATCGCGTCCATGGCCACGGAGATCCCGATCGCGAGGCCGACCATCCACGCCTCGATCCCCACTACCTGCTGGTAGTAGAAGAGCAGCAGCACGCCCCAGGCCATGCCCATGAACGCGCCCGCGGCCTCGCCGACGCCGAAGGCCGCCATGGTCGGGACTGACAGTTTCCTGGACTCCGCCAACGCTCGCTCCACGGCGCTCGGTGGGGCGCCCGGAAGGGCCGGAGTGTAACCCGCGCCCAGGCAGGCGTTTGCCGCCGCCCACCGTCGCCCCGGAGTACGGCACGGCGCCGGGTCGCCCGCGGGGCGCGGCCCGGACCATCAGACTTCGCCTTGTGTCAGAGCTGCCGAGACCCGCGACGAAACGGTAATCCGGTCCTAAAGTCGGGTATGATTCGCGGCCCTCCCACGACATTGACAGCGCCAGGACCACGAACCCCATGGACATGACGACCGAGCGACAAGACGGTGTGCTGGCAGCCGCCGTCGGCGGACGCATCGACGGAACCAACAGCGCGGAGTTCGAGCAGGCGCTCCGGACGGCCGTGCAGGATGACGACCGTGCCGTGATCGTCGACCTCGAGCAGCTCGCCTACATCAGCAGCGCGGGTCTGCGCGCGGTTCTGCTGACGGCCAAGTTCCTCTCGAACCAGGGCGCCAAGTTCGCGTTGTGTTCCCTCGCCGCCCCCATACGGGAGGTGTTCGAGGTCAGTGGATTCGACAAGATCATCGCCATCCACGGATCCCGGGACGACGCGCTGACGTTCGTGAACGGCTGACGGGCCACCCGGCCGGTACGCACCGAACAGGTCGTCCGAGCCTGCCTCAAGCCGCCCGCACCGCGCGGGCGATCTCGCCCCACTGGCCCATCGCGGAAGGCGCGCGGCGCATGTCGTCGAGCGCAAGATAGAGCACCACCCGTTCGGCCACGCCGGCGTAGCGCGCGATCAGCGCGTCGGCCATGTCCTCCCACTTCGCGACCAGCGCAAACGCGTCCAGCATTTCGTCGGTGATGGTTTCCGCCATGCCCGCAAGGTCCCCTGCGCGCATCATCCCGTTCAGGGTGGGGCCCGTACCGGGAAAGCCCAGGTCCTCGAACTGGAAGGCGTAGTTCGGCGTCGACCCGTAGAACGCGATCTGCGTCTTGGCCCGCTGCACCTTCGGTGCGCGCTCCTCCGGCGTGTCGCCGGTGATCGCGAACACCGGCACGATCAGGTCGACGGCATCCGGCGAACGGCCCGCCCGGGCAGCGCCTTCGGCCACGGCCGGCAGCAAACGGTTCTTGAGGTAAGGCATCGAATGCATCGGGTGGACGTGCAGTCCGTCGCACAGTTCGCCGGCGACCCGGCACATGAAGGGACCGACCGCCGAGATGTCGATCTTCACGTCCTCGAAGTCGTGCCGGGGCGGCATCCAGTTGCCGGACAGCAAGCTCAGGTTGTAATAGGGCCCGCTGTGCGAAAGGCGCTCCTCGCCACGGAAGGCCCGGATGCTCGCCTGAAAGGCCGCCACGTAGTCGCGCATCTGCGGCGCCGGCTTGTCCCACCGGGCGGAGTAACGGCGCACGATGTGGCCCTTCACCTGGCTGCCGAGCCCCATCCGGAAGCGTCCCCCGGTATTGTGCGCGAGCTCCCAGGCGATCTGGGCGGAGATCATGGGGCTGCGGGGAAACGCCACGGCAATGCCCGTCGCGAACTCGAGCTTCGGCGCCGCGGTGGCCGCGGCCGCGATGCTCATCCAGGGCACCTGGCCGGTTTCCGTGAACAGCATGCCGGAGAAGCCGGCGTCCTGCAGGCGGACGGCCAGGTCCGCGCTCTCCTGCCAGGTCATCGTCCCGACCATGACGTCGATGTGCATCGCTATCCTCCATTCTCCGCCGCCGCGCAAACGGCGGGGGCCTCGTAGTCCAGGTTCAGCAGGCGGAAGTAGTTCCGTCCCAGGGCAATGTTACGGAAGGCCGTATCGTCGAGGTACCGCAGGATGCGGCTGGTCGCATCAAGGTCCGACCGGTAGTCCTCAAGGCCGAGGCTCGCGGACGCGACGAAGTCCGTGCCCGGCAGGATGCGTTCCGAGTGCGCGTTCAGGAAGGCCACGTAGTCGGCGCGCCTGGCCGGGTCGGAGAAGACGAAATCCTCGAGAACGCGCCAGGAGATATCGAGCATGGCGTTCGGGAAACGCTCGAGGACCGAGGACAGGATGGCCACGTGATTGCCGGCGTCCAGCGTGACGAGCTCGCGGGACAGTCCCAGGTGCATCCAGACAATGATGTTGTCCGGATAGCGGCGCAGCACTGCCTCGATCCAGTCGAGATACGCAGTCGGTTCCGCGTCGTTGCCGAGATCGGCGTGCACGGCCAGCGGAATGCCGCGCTCGCGCAGTTCCATCCATGAACGGTGCCCAGTCCCGGATCTTCGCGGGCGGGACGGGACGATGCCCGTTCTCGAACAGCGCCTGCTTGACGAGGTTCACCTCGCCCATCCAGCCGAAGAGGCCGGGGAACTCCTCTTCGAGCAGCCACATGCGGGACAGAACGGTCTCCGGATGCTCAAGGTCCGGGAAAGTCATGGACAGCGTCAGGTGCACCGCCCGCGGTGAGGCGAGCCCATGCGCCACGGCATTGACGAAGTCGTTCTTCATGGTCGGCGCCACCGGCGTTCCCGGGCACTCCAAGTAGTAGGTACATCCCGAAGCGATCGGCAGCGTCTGGCCGATGCCGTACACGTTCGCGAACAGCACGCCGGACCGCTCGAGGTACGCGACGACTTCCTCGAACGGCCGCGCCGGACCTCCGAACGGCCGGAAGTGCACATGCGAATCCACCACCGCCGTGTTCGGCTGCCGCGCCCGGTCGTAGCACGGCGGGTCGGTCATGCGGAAGGTGGCGAGTGTGGGCGCGGTGGCGCAACCCGCCAGGAAGACGATGCCACAGAGCGCGACCGGCACGGCCCACCGCCGCCGGTACGAGGAGCCGTAGGGGACGCCTTTGTGGCGTCCCGACTCGAGTGCGTGCAAAGTGCCGGCGCGGGCGACCACAAGGGTCGCCCCTACGAGTACCCGATGGAGAGCAGGTTCTCGACCGGCTGGTACAGCTCTTCGAGGTAGGTGACGTCTTCGTCCGCGAGTTCGATCTCCGCGGCGCCGACGAGTTGCTCGAGTTGCTCGACACGCGACACGCCGACCACCGGCGAGTAGACCTCCGGCTTGTTGAGCAGCCATGCCACCGAGATCTGCGCCGGGGCCTTGCCGTACTTCTCCGCGATCTCCACCACCCGGTCCGCGATCGCGAAGTCGGCGGCGCCCCGGTAGAGGCTCTCCGTGCGCCGGCGGTCACCGCCCTTGGAGCGGTCCGTCGAGCCCGCGTCGAAGCCGCCCTTGTAGGACCCCGCGAGAATGCCGCGCGCCAGCGGCGACCAGGGCGTCAGCGCGACGCCGGTACGCGCGCAGTACGGGTTCATCTCGCGCTCTTCCTCGCGATAGATGAGGTTGTAGTGGTTCTGCATGGAGATGAATTTCGTCCAGCCATTCGCCTCGGCCGTCATCTGCAACTCGGTGAACTGCCAGGCGAACATGGAGGAGGCCCCCAGATACAGTGCCTTGCCCGCCTTGACCACGTCGTGCAGCGCTTCCAGCGTCTCCTCGATGGGCGTCGCGACATGGCCCGGCACGCCATGCGGGTGACGGTGGATCACGAGGTGATCGACATAGTCGTGGCCGAGGCGCCTGAGGCTCGCATCCACCCCTTCCATGACGTGCTTGCGCGACAGCCCGCCCTGGTTGGCGCCGCGTCCCATCGGCATGGCGATCTTGGTCCCGAGGACGTACTGGTCCCGAGGCAGCAACTCGCGCAGCAGCGCTCCCACGACTTCCTCGCAGGCGCCGACGCCGTACGTGTCCGCGCAATCGAAATAGAACAGACCCTGATCGAGGGCGGCCTTGAAGATCGGGCGGGCCGCATCGAGTCCGAGCGTCCAGTCCCCCTGGTGGCCCCGGCCCGGCTCCCCGAAATTCATCGTGCCGAGGCACAGCTCCGAGACGCGCAGGCCGCTGTTGCGGCCGAGTTGTATGGCTTTCAGCATGTGGACACTTCCTTTTTCCTCCGGTTCTACAGGCTCTCAAGATAGGCGACGGCCCTGGCCCGCCGCTTCCGTCGGGCGAGGTCGAGCGCCGTATGGCCGGCGTCGTCACGCGCCGCCGGGTCGGCGCCGTGGGCGACGAGAGCCTCCAGGTAGTCGACCTTCACGCCCTGCAGCGCGCCCAAGTGTAATGCGGTTCGCCGCTCGCGGTCCGGCGCGTGCACGTCGGCTCCATGTTCGAGCAGCCACGGGACCGCACCGGGTTTCCTGAAATGCATGAGGTCGAGGAGCGGTGTCCTGCCGTTCAGACTGACGTTCCAGTCCGCGCCGAACGCCTGCAGCGCCTCGAGGATCTCCTCGTTACCCGCGAAGCATGCACCGAACACGGAACTCGCCGGATTCGCCCCGGCCGCCAGCAAGGCCCGGACGAGCACCGTGTGTTGCTGCCAGGACACGGCGCGCCACAACGCGGTCGCCGCGAAGATCTCGTCGCCTTCCGCCATCCTCTCGAAGAGGTTAACGTCGGCGCCGGCATCCAGCAGCGCCTCGAAACAAGCCAGAGCCCGCTCCGACCCGATGTGCGTAAGCTTCCACATGCCGGACCAGGCCAGGTGCTGCAGCGGCGTTCGTCCACGCCCATCCAGGCAATCGACGCCGACCCGGTCGATCTCGCGACGCAGCGCCTCGATGTCGTACAGCATGGCCGCCGCGTGGATGTCGAGGGTCGCGCCGGCATCCAGCAGCATTCCGGCGAAGCGCTCGAAGCCACCCTTGGCGGCGTAGAGGAGCGGCGGCATCCCGTGCGGGCCGGCGGGCAGGTCCGGATCCGCGCCCCGCGCCAGCAGCATCCCGATCGCCGTCTCGTGACCGGCGTGTTTCGGAATGCTGAGGTGTGGTTGCAGGGCGCGCACGAGCGGGGTGTGCCGGCCGGGCGTACCCGCAACGACGTTCGGGTCCGCGCCTGCGTCCAGCAGCGCTTCGATCATGTCCGCCCGGCCCGCGAACGCGGCGTCCATGAGCGGCTTCCAGTGTCGGGCCCCTTCCCCGTCCGCCGCCGCGGCTCGGCGCAGCGTCTCGACGTCGCCGGCCGCCACCGCGGCGCACAGCGTCCTGTAGCCGGTCCCGGTCACCATGGTCGACCCGCGGGCGCCGCTTCTACTCGCCCGCGCCGTCCTCCGTCTCCTTCGCCGTCTCCCGCGCCAGCGCCAGCATCCGTTCCTGTTTCTGCCGGTAGGCGGCCAGGTCGAACGCGTGGTAGTCGTAGTCGGGCCGCGGCGACACCCGCTCGCCGGCGGGCTCGCGGTCGAACAGGCTGAGATAGGGAGATGCGTCCAGGACTCCGCTGCTGACTGCGCCCCCTTCCTGCGCCCGATCCAGGTCGAAGTCCTGCTTGCCGAACGGGAAGGCGCCATAGACGTCCATCAACCCCGCGAACCGAAGCGGGTTGCGTGCCAGCGCCTCCCCGGTGACCACCTGCCGGTACGGCCCCTGGGTCTGCATGAACGGCCGATGGAAGGTGCCGAGGATCATCAGGCGCTCTCCCGGGGTCGAACGCTGCGTGGAGCCATGCCACGTCAGGTCGCCCCAGATCACCATCGAGCCGGCCGGGGCTTCGACCACCGCCGCCTTGTCCGCCCACTCCGCGACTTCCGCCGGCGTTGGCGGGCGCCGCCACTTGTGGCTGCCCGGCACGAAGGTGATGGCGCCATCCTCGGCGGAATAGTCCGTCAGGAGGTAGTTGAAGTTGGCGCTGTTCGGCTCCGGGGCCGAGGCCTGGCGCGTGAAATCCCAGTTGTCCCGGTGCAGCGCCGTGCGGCCCTCGCCCGGACCCTTCACCCATCCGTCAAAGAGGGACAGGATGCAGTTCGTGCCCACCAGGTACTGGACCAGCCCGAGCCCGGCGGGATTCAGCACCAGCTCCTCGAACACGCGATGCTCCCAGAGAATCATGCGGAAGATCTGGTTGCGGTCCTGCCAGGCCATGCCGTCGTCGCCCAACGGCCCGAACCGGCCCTCAATGACGTCGATCAACGCTTCCTTCACCCGTGCATGGAACTCCGGCGGCGCGACCTTCTCCGGAGGAACCACGGTAAATCCGAACACGTCGAGTTCAGCGATGTTCTCGAGCAGGTCGAGTTCCGCGAGTTCCCGGTAGAGCTTCGCCTGGTTCGGACAGGAGGCCCAGTCCTTGATCTGCATGTCGGTCTCCTTAGACTGATCGTCATCGCGTCGCCATCGCCCAGAGGTCGGTCCGCGACGGTCGGAAGGGTGATCGGGTTTCTTAGCGCCGATCAGGGCACGAGTCAAGGTGGCGGCGCGGCTCCTGTCGGAGCGACTCGCGTTTTGTTTCGCGACCTGATCAAGCCCATGGACGGGCTTGATCAGAGGTTCCCATGCAGCGCCCCATGGCCGGCCCGCCGCCCAGCCACGCCGACCTCGCATGGAACAATCGCCGCCGGTCGCTGCGCTCCCGTCGTCGTTTGTTCCATATCAAGGGGCGACCCTTGCGGTCGCCCGTCTCGACACCGGGCATGAATTCGAACGGGACCTGGTAGGGGCGACCCTTGTGGTCGCCCGTCTCAACACCGGGCGTGGATTCGAAACGGGATCTTGTAGGGGCGACCCTTGTGGTCGCCCGCGTCAACGCCGTGCACGAATTCGAAACGGGATCTTGTAGGGGCGACCCTTGTGGTCGCCCGTCCCCGGAGTCGCGGAACCGCATCGTCAACGCGCAGTTTCGCGCCAGCGAAACTGCAACGCGACCCGTAGGTCGCGCCGGGACGGGACAAGCCCGTCCCCTACAACTCCTGGCACAGCCTGAGTCAACGAAGACGCCAGGAAAACTGCAGCGAGTAGTACCTCGGATCGACACGGCGATAGAAGCTGGCCGTCAACAATGAGGTCGTGCCGAAGGACCAGGTCTGGTAATCCTCGTCGAGGATGTTGCTGCCGCGCAGAAGCAGCGCCCATCGATCGGTTTCCAGTCCGAACTGCGCATCCAGCCGCTGGACGTCATCCTGGAAGGCGGGGACCGTGCCGGGCCGGGGCAGGCTGCGCACGCCGCCGTTCTCGATCGTCAGGTTGGCGGTGGCGAGCAGCGTCGCGCCGTCCAGCAGGCTCCCCGCCCCGGCGAGTCCGGGTAGCGGCAGCCGATACACTACAGAGGCCTTGTACTCTTCCGGCCGCATGAACGGCAGACGCTTGCCCTTGGCGAACTGGGTCGCCGGTGAGGCCCCGGAATCGATCTCCGTGACCTCGCCCACCTGCCGCGCCCAACCGGCGCGCAGATGCAGCAGGGCGCCATTGTCGAAGGTCTTGCGCCAGGCGAATTCCGCCTCGAGGCCCCAGGCCTCCGCTGCGCCGATATTGTCGATGAACCAGGCCGTCGGCAGCTCCTCGCCCATGTTGCCGTCCGCATCGAACAGGATGCGCGTGCCGTCGGCATTGAAACCCAAGGGTGTGCTGTCGTCGATATCCAGGAGCGTGCACAGGCCCGGACACCCGTTGTTGGTGGTGTTCAGGAACTCCTGGTACACGGTGAAGAAGGCCGCGACGTTGAAGGTGAGCCCGCCCGCGAAGGTGGACTTCCAGCCAAGCTCGTAGGTGAGCGAGTCCTCCTCGCCATACGTGAGTATCACCGGGTAGCGATCCAGGCCCGGGCTGCCCGCACCGGCATTCAGGCCACCATGCCGGTAGGACGTCGCGACCTTGGCATAGGCCAGGGCTTCCTCGAAGAGATCGCCGATCCCGTCCCGGAACTTGTAGGAGACGGTGACGCCCCACGGCAGGTTCGTGAACCTCTTCGGCGGCTCCGTGAAGTCGGTTTCCGGCTCGGCCAATCGCGTGCGCAGCGTCAGCACGCTGCCGCCGACCTCATCTTCCGCGTAACGCACCTCCCCGGATATGGAAACCGGCAGGTCGGCGAACGTGTACTCGGCCTGGCCAAACAGCGCCCAGGACTTCATGTCCACCTCAAGCCAGCGGTTCTGCGCATTGCCCCACCTGCCGGCGTCCGCGGGCAGCCCCAGAACCCCCGCCTGCTGGACGAGGCGCTCCAGGTTGTCGTTGCTGAAATAGTCGCCGCCGACCATCCAATGGAACTGGTCCGTGCCGTCCGCGACGTAACGCAACTCCTGAAAGTAGATCTGGTTGTCGGCGGATTGCGCCCATTGCCGGTTGAGCCCGGTCAGCCGGCCTGCGCGGCATCGACGCCCGCTCGGCGCAAACCGTCGACGGTCGCGGCCGTGAGCTGGCGTGGTTCCCCGCATCGTCTCGAAGCCTCGCCCGGCGCAGCAGGTCACTGCCGTTCTCGATGTGGTTCCGCGGCCAGGCCACAACGGCAGGTCAGTGACGCGGGGCGCTGTTCCGGCACGGCGACCGCTGACACGACCTGCTGACATTCGCCAGCGCACGTGGGCAAGGGCCGTCTCGCCATCACCGAAACCGCTCCCAATACTCCGCGATCGCCTCCTTCATCTCCCTGCGCAGCAACATGATCCCCAGCAGGTTCGGCAAGGCCATGAGCGCGAGCGTGATCGCAGAGACCTTCCAGACCAGCGACGTGTCCATCACCGTGGCGAGGAAGAACGCGACGACATAGACGAGGCGGAACGCCAGCAGCGACGCCGTCCCGAAGAGATAGGTCATGGCCCGATCGCCGTAGTAGGACCACGCGACTGCCGTGGTAAAGGCGAAGAGCACGAGGCCGACCGTGACCGCGTACTGACCGTATGCGCCGAGGAACGAACGCTTGAAGGCTTCGACGGTAAGGGGGACGGAGTGCAGGCGCGAACGGCCGCGCAGCCCGAGGGCGGTTGCCAGGTGGCCGTCCTCGATCCGGATGACGCCGGTGTACGGTGCGCCGTCGATCTCGAAACGGACGTCTTCCGCGACCGAGCGGTTGTGCAGCACCGTGACATCCGCCCCGGCCAGCCGACCCCCTTCGACCCGATAGCTCCCCGTGGCGCCCCGCACGCCCGCGTCCAATCCGTTCAGATGGCCGAACAGCGCCGTCACGTCGGCGGCATCCGTGTCCGTGTACACGCCCTCGAGGAACTCGGTGTCCGCCGCCTCGAAGTCCGTCTCGAATTTCTCCATCCACACGCCGCTGCAGAGGATGACGAGCCCCGTCAGCGAACAGATCACGAGCGTGTCGAGGAACGGTTCGAGGATCGACACCATGCCCTCCGACACCGGCTCGTCGGCGCGCGCCGCCGCGTGCGCGATCGGGGCCGATCCCTGTCCCGCCTCGTTCGAGAAGAGGCCGCGGTTGACGCCCCGGTTGAAGGCGTACGCAAACGTGGCCCCGAGAAACCCGCCGCTGGCCGCGCTGCCGGTGAAAGCGTCGTGGAACACGGCAAGGAAGGACGGCAACACCGCGTCGTGGTTCGAGACGACGACGGCCAGTGCCCCGAACGTGTACAGCACACCCATGAAGGGTACGACGGTCCCCGCCACGGCCGCGATCCGCTTGATGCCCCCGACGATGACCAGGAACAGCAGCGTCGCGAGGACGATGCCGGACATCCACGGCGGGATGCCGAAAGAGGCATGCAACCCCGACGCCATGTTGTTGCTCTGCGGCATGTTTCCCGAACCGACTGCCGTCAGCACCGTGGCGACGGCGAAGAACACGGCGAGCCACTTGCCGTAGTGCCAGGAACGTCCGCCGAGCCGCAGCTTCGGCAAGCCGCGCTCCATGAAGTACATGGGCCCGCCTGCGATGCGCCCCTGGTCGTCCTTCACCCGGTACTTGTACGAGATGGTCACCTCGACGAACTTGGTGGTCATGCCCACGAAGGCCGTCGCCCACATCCAGAACAGCGCCGCGGGGCCGCCCAGAAAGATGGCCAGCGCCACGCCGCCGAGGTTGCCCGTACCGACGGTCCCCGAGAGCGCGGTCGACAGGGCCTGGAAGTGCGACGTATCGCCCTCCGCGTCGGCGGGAGTGTGCCGCCCGAACAGGACGCCCCAGGCGCGCCCGAAATAGCGTAACTGCGGGAAGCCGAGATAGATCGTGAAGAAGACGCCGACGCCCAGCAGCACGAACGGAAACCAGACGGCGGCCCCGAGATGGCCGTCCAGCACGTTCAGGAAGCTTCCGACGGCCTCCATGCCGACTATTGCCGCACAACCTGCTCGTCCACCGCCAGGTCCAGCGCCGCCGCAAACAGCGCCTTCGCGTAACTGCTCTGCGGGCGATCGAAGACATCGTCCGCCGGGCCCTGCTCGACGATCTCGCCGTCGCGCATCACGATGATCCAGTTCGCCAGCGCCCGGACGACCTTCAGGTCGTGGCTGACGAAAAGATACCCAAGGTCGTGGGCTTTCTGCAGTGCGCGCAGCAGGTCGACGATCTGGGCCTGCACGGACATGTCGAGGGCCGAAGTCGGTTCGTCGAGGACGAGGAAGCGGGGCTTCAGCACCATCGCGCGCGCGATCGAAATGCGCTGCCGCTGACCGCCGGAGAACTCGTGGGGGTAGCGGTCCATGAGCGCCGGGTCGAGGCCGACCTCCGTCATCGCCTCCGCGACCCGGGCGCGACGGTCCGTGCCGGAGACCTCCGGATAGTGGACGCGCAGCCCCTCCTCGATGATGTGCTGGACAGTCATGCGCGGCGACAGCGAGCCGTACGGGTCCTGGAAGACGATCTGCATGTCCTTGCGCAGGCCGATCAAGGCGCGCTGCTTCATGCCGGCGATGTCCTGGCCGTCAAACCGAATCGCGCCCTCCGCCGGCAGCAGCCGCAGCATGGCGAGACCCAGCGTGGTCTTGCCCGACCCCGACTCTCCGACCACCCCAACGGTCTGTCCGGCCCGCACCGTCACCCCCACGTCCCGCACCGCCGTGAAGTAGCGCTTGCCGCCGAACCAGCCCTTGCCGACGGGATAGCGCACCGTAAGGCTTTCGGCCACCGCCACCACCGGAGCCGTCGTGTCGTCGTGCGCCGGCTCGCCCTTCGGTTCCGCCGCGAGCAGGTGTTTCGTATAGGGGTGACCCGGCGCCTCGAAAATGCGCCGCGTGCGTCCCGTCTCCACGATCTCGCCGTCGGTCATCACGCAGACCCGATCCGCCATGGTGCGCACGATGCCGAGGTCGTGGGTGATGAGCAGCATCGCCATGCCCATTTCGCGCTGCAGTTCCTTCAGGAGCTTCAGGATCTGCGCCTGGATGGTCACGTCGAGCGCCGTCGTGGGTTCGTCGGCGATCAGCAGGTCCGGCTCGTTGGCCAGCGCCATCGCGATCATGACGCGCTGCCGCTGCCCCCCGGACAACTGGTGCGGATAGTCGCCGAGGCGCTCCTCCGCATCCTGCAGTCCGACGTGTTCGAGCAGTTCCAGCGTCCTCGCTCGGGCCTGCCTCGGCTGCAGCCGCTTGTGGACCACCAGCGACTCGCCCACCTGCTTCGCGATCGTGTGCAGCGGATTGAGCGAGGTCATCGGCTCCTGGAAGATCATGCTGATCTTCCCACCCCGGACGTCCAGCAGGCGGGTCTTGTCCGCGCCGATCATCTCCTCGCCGTCGACGAGGATGCTGCCCTCGGGATGGCTGGCCAACGGGTATGGCAACAGCTGCAGGATCGACAGCGCGGTGACGGATTTACCGGAGCCGGACTCGCCGACCAGCCCCACCGTCTCGCCCGCCTCGATCTCGAAGGAGACGCCCCGCACCGCGGCGACATCGCCGAAGCGTACGTGCAGATCCCGGACGGCAAGGAGTCGCTCAGCCACGCGTCGGCACCTGCCGCGTCGCGCCTCGACGCGTTGGCTGCGGAGTCACCGCGGCAGCGGGCGGGCGAGGTGGCGCGCCAGAAAAGCGGCCGAGTTCCGCATTTCGTCCGGCGGCACCTCGACGTGGCGCCCGGGGTTGCCGTGGAGGGTCTTCTTCGCGCTTCCGATGCGCGCGAAAAGCGCGAGTGCGGCGTCCCGCGGCACGATCTCGTCGTCCCATTGAACGAGGAACCGCACCGGGCAGCTGACGCGGGGTGCGTCCGCATCGAGACGGTCGCCGGTGGGCCCCCAGATCCCCATGAGACCGAGCAGGGCCACCCGGATGTCGTCAAGCGCCGCCACCAGCGGCAGCCCCATCATGGTGCCCATGGACAGGCCCCAGTAGCCGAGGGGCACGTTGCCCACCGTGTCCCGTACGAAGTCCAGCGCGCCGCGCCAGTCGGCAATGACCGCGTCCGTTGCATCCGGAGCGCCCCACGCGTCTTTGAAGTCCACCTGCGCGCCGGCGGGAATGCGCTCGCCATGACCGGGACCGTCGATGGCAAACGCCGCCAGCCCGTGGTCACGGACCAGCCAGCGGGCCACCGCGAGGAGGTACGGGGCGCGCTTGTCGGCCGTGCCGCCGTGGCCGAGCATGACCAGACCCGGCACGTCGCCGGAGCCCTCCGGCCGCCAGAACGCCCCCGGTATGCGGCGGCCCTCCACCTCGACCGCGAAGCTCCGCTCCATCACGCCCTTCGAGGCGCGTTCGCTTCCCCAACTCATCCGGCTTCCCCCCTGTCCATCAGGCTTCCCCCCTGTCGATGTCCTCGCGGCGCGTCTCGCATCCTTTCCTCGCGGTGCGTCTCGCACCCTTGAGGAAGCCACTGCGGGCATCTCTCGGAAGCGCGACCGACGGGCGCCGGCAGCGCGATCGTTCAAAGCTGCCGTCGGAACATGGCGAACAGGCGCTCCCAATGCCGCTCCGCCGACTCCTTGTGGTACATGCCGTCCCGCTCCGGGAACACGAATCCGTGCCGCGTGCCCGGGTACCACTCGATGCGATAGTCGATGCCCGTGGACGCCAGGTGCGCATCGAGCCGCTCGACCATCTCCGGCGGCGCCCAGTCGTCCGTTTCGGCGCACCCGAAGTAGATCTCGCCCTGAATCCGGTCGGCGGTCCGATGCGGAGAGTCGGGCGCGTCCGTACAGAGCCGCACGCCATGCAGGGAAGCGGACGCGCGGATCCGCTCCGGGAACGCAGCGGCCGCCGCGAACACGAACGGTCCGCTCATGCAGTAGCCGACGGCGCCGACCGGCCCTTCCGC
Organism: Candidatus Azotimanducaceae bacterium; assembly: GCA_965206615.1. Lineage (GTDB taxonomy): Bacteria > Pseudomonadota > Gammaproteobacteria > Pseudomonadales > Azotimanducaceae > VXNE01. The sequence goes on along the minus strand of CBDBKI010000005.1, from coordinate 1,768,141 downwards.
CGCCGCCTCCTCGGCGGCCGTGAAGTCGAACACGGCGCGCGTGTCCGCACACGCCATGGCGTTGGTCAGGTGGTCCATCAGTTCGACCATGCGCTCGCGCGTCGCGCCCGGCATATTGAAGTGGAACTCGCGGACCTTGCGGTAGTACAGGTTCGGCAGGACGACGTAGTAGCCGACCGCCGCGATGCGGCGTGCCATGTCGTGCAGTTCTTCCCGCTTGCCGGGGGCATCCATGTAGAAGATCACCAGGGGGAACGGCCCGCCCTCCTCCGGATAGACGACGAACGAGTTCATCTCCCCGTCCGGGGTCTGGATGTCGACGTGTCTCTCGATCATGCGTGCCTCCTGCAGGCCGGGACGCCCCGGTTTCTCATCCCCAACCGGTGCTTGCGCCGTCCGTCAACGGGTGCCGAAGTCGAAGGTGCCGCCCTCGCCGTAGAAGCGCAGGATGCGGCGCGCGGTCGTCTGCACGTGGACCTCGTCGGCGCCGTCGTAGATACGCGCGTAGCGGGCGTGGCGGTACATCCGCTCGAGGGGCGTGTCTTCGGTGACGCCCTTCGCCCCGTGCACCTGGATGGCACGGTCGATGGCGTTGTGCAGCATGGACGCGCCGTAGACCTTGATGAGGCCGATCTCGACGCGCGCCTCGTCGCCCTGATCGACCTTCTGCGCCGCGTGCAGCGTCAGCAGCCGGCTGGCCTGAATCTCGGCGGCGGTGTCGAAGATGAACTTCTGGATCTGCTGGTGCTGGCCGAGGGTCTTGCCGAAGGCGACGCGCGTGTTGGCGCGTTGGCACATCAGGTCGAAGGCGCGTTGCGCCTGCCCGAGCCAGCGCATGCAGTGGAAGATGCGGCCCGGGCCGAGGCGGTGCTGGGCGATCCGGAAACCCTGGCCGCGCGGGCCGAGCAGGTTGTCCTTCGGCACGCGGACATCGTTGTAGGCGACCTCGTAGTGGCCGTCGTACTGACCCATGACCTTGACGTCGCGGACGATGTCGTAGCCCGGTGTCTCCGTCGGCACCACGATCATCGAGAACGACGAGTGGTCCGGCGTCCCTTCCGGTTCCGTGCGGACCATGGCCGTGGTGTAGGCGGCGTTGGCGGCTCCCGAGGTGAACCACTTGCGCCCGTTGATCACCCACTCGTCGCCCTCGAGTTCGGCGCGGGTCTGCAGTTGCGTGGGGTCCGAACTCGCGACGTCCGGTTCGGTCATGCCGAAACTCGGGAACACCTCGCCGGCGACCAGGGGCGCCAGGTACTTCTCGCGCCATGCGTCGCTCGCGTACATGTGCAGCATGATCGAGTCCTGCAGCGAGTGCGTGCCGAGGGCAGAGGTCGCGATGGACGAGCGCCCGACCACCTCGTTGATGAACACGTAGTCCATGAAGGGCAGGCCGCCGCCGCCGATCTCCTCCGGATGACCGAGCGCCCACAGGCCTTCCGACTTCGCCTTGTCCATCAGCCCGCGCATGAGGGTGCGTCGACGTTCCGGCGTCGCGTCGTACATCTCGGACTCGATCGGATAGATCTCCCTCTCGATGAAGTCGAGCACCTTGGCGCGCAACGGCGCAACGCTATCCGGAATCGACAGGTTCAGCATGGTGGTTCCCCCCGGAAGTCTGCCGGCATTGTACCCTTCGGATGGAACCAATCGGCTCGTCGCCTGGCGGCGGCCCGTGGTGCGGGGAATGTCCCTCGCACCGAATGTCGAGGTTGTTCGCGGCGGGACCGTGTGGGCGACCATCGTGGTCGCCCGCGCTGCACGGGACGGGACAAGCCCGTCCCCTACCGGTCACGCGTATATGTCCGTGCCGCTGACGGACTCCGAGAGACGTGGTTCACGGCGCGGCGCGGCCGCGCTCAGCGACGACTCGTTCGACGAGGTCGGATGGAACGCCTCGGCCATCGGGTCGACGAAAGTAGGGGCCAGTTCCGACTCGGGTTCGCCGGAGATCCGCGACGCCCGCAGCACACGCGGATGGCTCGTGTCGTAGGGGCGGGCGCGGTGCATCATGCGCCGGTTGTCCCAGACCACCAGGTCGCCCACGGCCCACGCATGCAGGTAGGTGCGCGGAGGTTGGCAGGCGTCCGCCATCAGTTGGTCGAGCAGCGCCTCGGACTCCGCGGCGCTCATACCCTGTATCCGGAAGGCGTGCCGACCCGTGTAGATCGACTTCCGCCCCGTCTCCGGGTGGGTCTTGACGATCGGCCGCAACGGCGCCCCCTTGTCGTGGAAGCCGTAGATGTTGTCCGTGTTGTGGGTGTAGCCGGCCTTCGCCTGCGAGTGATAGAGGGAGTGGTACGCGGACAGGCCTTCGAGCCGCTTCTGTGTCGACTCGTCGAGTGCGTCGTACGCCGCACGCATGTCCGCGAACCCGGTGGCGCCGCCTTCCGGCGGAACGACCAGGGCCATCAGCATCGACGCCTTTGCGGCGAGGGGCATGTAGGTGCTGTCGGTGTGCCAGCCCTCGTTGCCCTTCAGGACCTTGTACTGCTCCTCGCTCGGCTGCGCGAGCGTGCCATCCGCCTTGACGTTCCCGAACTGCAGCGTCGGGCGCTCCTGCTTCGGATGCAACTTCTCGATGTTGCCGAAGCGCAGGGCGAAGGCGCCCTGCGCCTCTTCGTCCAGATGCTGTTCGGGAAAGACCAGTACACCGTACTCCAGGAAGGCACTGTGCACTTCCGCCCACGTCTGATCGTCGAGCGCCGCGAGATCCACGTCGGTCACGACGGCGCCGGCAGCGCCATCATTGGGTTTCACGGTGATGGACATGACACACCTCCTCAGCTTGGGCAGAAGCTTACCGCAGCATGCGCCGCAACGGCGGCCCCAAGCGGCCAGGCTGTCAACGCAAGGCAGAAACGTCCCCCTTCCCTGCAAGGGTGAATGCTGCCTGAGGCCGGAGTTGCCTCAGGCCCGGCAGGGCCATCCATGAGTCGTCTACAAGTGTTTGATTCTTGGGCCCGGACACAACTTGCGTCCGGTACTCGGGTGCCCTATGGTCGCGTGCAGTCTCTTCGCCACGGCTCGGCCCGTCGTTGAACAGTCTGGATCGACATCCGCTGACCGCTGCCGCGTTCGCCTTCCAGTTGTCAGCCCTGCCGGAGGTGTCGCGGACCTTCGCCCTCACGATTCCGCAGCTGCCCGGGCCGCTTCGGCAGGTCGTCGGGAACGCCTATCTGCTGTGCCGCATCGCCGATACCATCGAGGACGAACCCGCGCTGCCCGCATCGCGCAAACAGGCGTTCCTGAGTCAATTCGCCGATGTCGTTGCCGAGCGGGCGCGGCCAGGGCCGTTCGCGGATGCGCTACGGCCGTTGCTATCGGATGCAACGATCGACGCCGAGAAGAATCTGGTAGCCAATACCGAACTCGTTGTGCATCTCACGCACGGCTTCCGGCGCACCCAGCGCGATGCGCTGGAACGGTGCGTCAACGTGATGTCCGCGGGGATGGCCGAGTTCGCTGACAAGGGGTGGGGCAGTGGGCTGGACAGCATCCGCGACCTCGACCGCTACTGCTACCACGCGGCAGGCGTCGTGGGCGAGATGATCACTGATCTGCTCTGCGACTACTCGGCCGAAATCGCGTTGCGCCGGGAGTCGCTGTACGGGCTGTCGTCGGACTTCGGACGGGGGCTACAGCTCGTGAACATCTTGAAGGACGCCCGTGAGGATCAGCGACGCGGGGTCTGCTGGTTGCCCCGGGAAGCCTTCGCGGCCGGGATGGACCTGTCGTCCACGGCCACCTATGGAGGACCGGCGTTTGCTGACGGCGTGTTGGCTTTGGTGGGTGTCGCACGCGCATACCTGGCGCGGGCGATGCAGTACACCCTGCTGATCCCGCGACGCGAAACCGGTGTCCGGCGTTTCCTCCTGTGGACGCTGGGAATGGCCATCCTGACGCTCCGGCGGATCAACGCGAATCCAGGGTTCGCGAGCGGCAACGAGGTGAAGATCCCGCGTCGTCAAGTCCGTGCGACGGCGGTCGTGACGAGTGCTGCGGTCCGCTCCAACCGTGTCCTGCGGTGGCTGTTCGATGCCGCGGCCCAAACACTGCCCACCCACGCGAATCGCGACTGGGCGTCGAGGGACCATCGGCGTGTGGTTGACGAACCGATCGCTTCCCAATTCGTCCTTGCCGGCGTAGCGCGACATGGGCGAGACCTGTCCACCCCCCTCTCCGAGGACGAGTCCGTCTCTGGACGGCATTCCCACCATACTTGGCGACTAGATGACAGCAATGAAGGGTGATGAGCGAGTCGGGGCCGCCGCCGGGACGGTCGTGGCGACTGCGTCCGCGTCCCGGGCCGAACCGCCGTCGCGTTTGCAGGCGGTCTCAAGCGACTCCGAACCGCTGATTCTGGTGGACCAGGAAGACCGCGAGATCGGATCGCTCGACAAGGCCGCCTGTCACGATGGCGAGGGTGTTCTGCACAGGGCCTTTTCGCTGTTTGTCTTCAACGCGGAAGGCGAGACGCTGCTGCAGCGTCGGCACGCCGGGAAGCGGCTCTGGCCGGGGTATTGGTCCAACGGGTGCTGCTCACATCCGCGCCCAGGCGAGGCCACCCCCGATGCGGTGCGGCGGCGCGCGCAAGAGGAACTCGGGCTCGCCGTGGCCCCCCGGTTTGTCTTCAAGTTCCAGTACCGTGTTGCCTTCGGCGGTGCAGGTTCGGAGTTCGAACTCTGTTCCGTGTTCGTCTGCAACAGCGGCGCAGAAACGCCATGCGTGAACGCAACGGAGGTCTCCGAATGGCGCTGGGTCTCGCCGGTCGAGTTGGACCGCGAACTCGATAACTCGCCGGAAGCGTTTACTCCGTGGCTGAGGATGGAGTGGCATCGACTTCGGGGGGAGTTCCGCGAGTGGGTGGAGGATCATCGCAGGCGCGATTCGGGGGCGCCGCGCTGATCGAGAGCGGGGCGGCGCCTATGCCAATGGCGGTGGAGGCGCGCGTGACAGGTGGATCGGAATCGGCGATCAGCTCGCCGATCAGCTTGACTTCCAGATGATGGCCACGATATTGCCCGACCCCGGGGCGGTTTCCGTGCCGGGGGTGCCCCCTCGAGCGCAGCACAGGGAGACGTTTGCCAAACCCTTGCAGGCCCTCGTCCACAGGTCGGGAGTCATCGCCCGAGTCTACACCGAACGCCCGGACCAGGATTCACCCGTCCGGACCTCGTCGAGCCCGCACGGACACCTCACGGCGACGCCCGCGGGAGCGGGTCTCATGGACTCAACTCAATCGCATCCGCTCCACACCCACGAGCCGATCGAAGAGCAGGTAGAGCGCCAGAACGCAGACCAGCAGGATGCCCCCCAGGGCCGCGGCCAGTCCCCAGTTCAGCGACTGCTGCATGTGGTAGGCGATCATGTTGGAGATGAGCTGACCCGTGCGCCCCCCGACCAGAGCCGGAGTGATGTAGTAGCCGATGGCCAGGATGAACACCAGCAGCGACCCCGCGGCGACGCCGGGCAGCGTGCGGGGCCAGTACAGACGGCGGAACGCCTGCTGATAGTTGGCCCCCAGTGACGCGGCCGCCCGCATGGATTCGGGAGGCACGGTCCGCATCACCGAGTACAGCGGCAATACCATGAACGGCAGCAGCACGTGCGTCATCGCGACCATGGTGCCGGTCATGTTGTAGATCATCGCGAGGCGCCCCTCCTCGCCGATCAGGCCGACGGACACGAGCAGATCGTTGACCACGCCCTCCCTCTGGAGCAGGACGATCCAGGAGGTCGTGCGTACCAGGAGCGAGGTCCAGAACGGCACGAGCACGAGCAGCAACAGCAGGGGAGCCCGGTTCGGCGGCGCGTGGGCGATCAGGTAGGCCACCGGGTAGCCCAGCAGCAGGCACAGGGCCGTAATGGCGAGACTCACACCCAGCGTACGCGCGAGCAGCGGCAGGTAGATGCGCAACTCAACAGGCTGGGCGACGATGGCCCCGTCCGGCGCTCCCTCAAGGTCGAGCGCATGGAGATAGTGTCTGGCGGTGAAACGCTCACCCGCGCGCTGGATCGCTCGCCAGGTCGGAGCTTCCCCCCAGGCATCGTCGATGTCCAGCAGCGCGTCGCGCCACGGCGTCGGAGAGAGCGTCCGCTGCAATACCGGCGTTTCTGCGGCACCGTCCGTGGCCACCCCGCCCCCGAGCGACGCTTCCACGCTGGGCAGCCGGCGCGCCGTGCGGGTCATGACGCTGCGCAGTCCGCCCTGGACCCGGTTGACCCGGCTCGCCACCTGTCCGAGCGAACGGTCTTCACGCGCCGCCGACAGCTCGTGTCCAAGCGCGCGGAAGACCGCTTCGTCCGGGAGCGACTGGCCGCTCCAGTCATCGAGCAGCCGCAGCGTCTCCGGCAGCACTCCGGCTACCACGGGCATGTGGACACTCCGCGTGAGCATGGTGCCGAGCGGCGCCACGAACGTCACGGCGATGAAGGCGGCCAGCGGCAGCACGAGGAGCCAGGCGCGCAGACCCGCACGGGGCCGTGCGCGTGTGCCCTGCAGCGTTGCTTCCGCGGCCGCTTGCACCACTACCTCGTGCCCGGCGCGGTCTGCCGCCGTGTCATGTCGACTCTCCCTCTTCGTCCGGCGCCAGCGCCCGGCAATCCAGCGGTGTCCAGCCCACTCGTACCCGATCGTCCTTGAGTACCGCGCCATGGCCTACGGTGTTCGGAATCTTGACCACGAAATCCGAACTGCCGCAGACCGTCAACCGCACGCGCAGGTGGTCGCCCAGGAAGGCGATGTCGTCCACGTGCGCTTCGAACTCGTTGCTGTAGAGGCCGGGCGTGGCCGCAAGTGCCACCCGCTCCGGACGGATCGCCAACGTGACGGTATCCCCGACGTCCCGCGGCGCCACCAGGAACGCCTGCACGAGGCCGTGCCCCGTATCGACCACGCAGATGTCCCCCCGCGACGACGCGATACGACCGTGCAGCAGGTTGTTGTCGCCGATGAAAGTGGCGACGAAGCCCCGCTCCGGCTCCTCGTAGAGCACTTCCGGGGCCGCGACCTGCTCGATGCGGCCCCGGTTGAAGACGGCGACCCGATCCGACATTGCCATCGCTTCCTGCTGATCGTGCGTCACGTAGATGACGGTCACGCCCAGGGTGCGCTGAATGCGACGAATCTCGTACTGCATGTCCTCCCGCAGACGACGGTCGAGCGCACCGAGCGGTTCGTCCATCAGTACCAGGCTCGGCTCGAACACCAACGCCCGGGCGATGGCGACACGCTGTTGCTGGCCGCCCGACAGCGCACCCGGTTTGCGGTCCTCGAAACCCGCGAGGCGCACGAGCTGCAGGGCCCGTCGCACCCGCGAAACCACGCTCGCCTGTTCGATGCCACGCACCTCGAGCGGAAACGCCAGGTTGGCGCCCACCGTCATGTGCGGAAACAGGGCATAGTTCTGGAACACCATGCCGATGTTCCGCCGCCGCGGCGGCACGTCGTCCACCCGCCTCCCACCGATGCGGATGCGCCCCGCGCTTGGCGTCTCGAAGCCGGCAAGCATCATGAGGCAGGTGGTCTTGCCCGACCCCGAGGGACCAAGCAGCGTCAGGAACTCTCCCTCGTATACGGTCAGATCGAGGTCGCGCACCACCTGCGTCACGCCGTCGTAGCTCTTGCCCACGCCCATGAACTCGACGTGCGGGGTCCCGGACACGGGCTCCTGGCCAGCCAGATGCCCCGCAACCGTCTTGTCGGCATCCGCCACGGGTTCCTCCTTCAATCGGCGACGGCGGCGGCGCGGCGCCCGTCGCCACGCCGGCGCAGCCATTCCACGGTGCCCATCAGCAGTACCGCGAACACCACCAGCAGCGTCGCCACGGACAGGATGGCCGGACTGATCTGCTCGCGCACGCCCGACCACATCTGGCGCGGTATGGTTCGTTGTTCGACGCCGCCCATGAACAACACCGTCACCACCTCGTCGAACGACGTGGCGAACGCGAACAGCGCGCCCGAGACGACACCGGGCAGAATGAGCGGCATCTGCAGGCGCCAGAAACTCGTCCACCCGCTCGCGCGCAGGCCCGCCGCGGCACGTAGCAGGTTGCCATCGAACCCCGCCAGCGTCGCCGTCACCGTAATGACCACGAATGGCGTGCCGAGCGCCGCGTGCGCAAGGATCAGGCCGAAGTGCGTCTGCGCAAGCCCGATGCTGGTGTAGAAGAAGAACATGCCGGCTGCCGAGACGATGACCGGCGTCACCATGGGCGAGATCAGGAGCCCCATGGCCAGCCGTCGACCCGGCATCGCCGGATCGGCCAGCCCCAGGGCGGCGAGGACACCCAGGCCCGTCGCGAGAACCGTCGCGCCGATGCCGATCACCAGGCTGTTGACCACCGCCTGCAGCCACTGCTCGTCGTCGGCGACGGTGCGATACCAGCGCAGCGACCACGCGTCGGGGTCGAGTCGCAGCATGCTTTCGGTGAACGTGAAATACGGCTCGGCGTTGAAGCTGAGCGGCACGATCACCAGGATCGGGGCGATCAGGAACACGAGCACCCCGGCGCAGAAGGTCCGGTGCGCGTAGCGGCCGCCGCGTCCGCCGGAATTCACGCCGCGAGCACCTCGTCCGGGAAACCAGGCGTCCGCAGGGACGCCGTTACGGAACGTCCGCCGCCCATGCTACGACGCGACCTCCCGCCGGGGACGATCCGTCGCAAACGCTTCCGGCCGCTCGGGGTAGAACTGCCTGCAGAAGCGACGGAACAGCATGATCTCTCCGTCGGTCCGATTCAGGATCGGCCGTGGCCGATAGCGCTTGCGTTCCCAGATCGGGATGTCCTGCTCGACATCTTTCGCCTGTTGGTCGACGAGGACTTTCGCGAACATCTTCGTACGTAAACCCGTGGAAGGGACAGACCAGGCAGCCGTCGCGCACCCGCCCCCCGACCGTCGGACCGAGATGCGACCCCATGTGCGGACAGAACGCGTCGGCCACGCAGATCGTGCCCGCGTCGTCGCACCAGGCGACGATCTCCTGGCCCAGCCACACCTTTTCGATCAGGCCGCGCTTGCGAATCTCGTCACGGCTTGCGACGAAGTACCAACCCTCGGGAAAAGGGGAAGCCGGGGACCGGCAATCGCTCGCCGTGAGAATGACGTCGGTGCTGGCCAATAGCCTTCGCTTCTCCACGCCACCGCCGCGCGCCCGGTCATCGACGCCTACGACTCAATTGCGCCGCGATGTGTGGCCGCGTTTCCGGCTGACTGCGGGATTGTATCGGAATTTCAACCCGTTGCCCCAACGCCAGGGCGTCCGCGCGCCACCCCGTGGCGTTGCAGCCACCACCGCCATGTCGAATACTCAGGCGATTGTCCTCGGTCTCGATGCCATGCCACGCACCATCATCGACGCGCAGATCCATCTGTGGGAGCCGGAAACGCCCGACCGCCCCTGGCCCAGCTATGGTCGCGCATACGCCCACGGCGACGCCCTGCCCGCCACGGAAGTGCTCGAACGCATGGATGCCGCCGGCGTCCACCGCGCGGTCCTGGTACCGCCGTCCTGGGAGGGCGACCGCAACGATGTATGCCTCGCCGCCGCGCGGGACTTTCCCGATCGGTTCGCAGTCATGGGGCGCCTCGCCATCGAGGAGGAAGCCAGCCGGGATGCGCTGTCGACGTGGCGGGCGACCCCCGGCATGCTCGGCGTCCGGCTGACCTTCCACAACGACTTTCAGCGTGCGTGGCTGCACGACGGCACGGCGGACTGGTTCTGGGAGGCGGCCGAGCGGCGCGGGATTCCGGTCATGGTGTTCGTGCCCGGCTCCCTGTCCGCCATGGCCGGGGTCGCCGAGCGTTACCCGGGCCTGCGACTCGTGATCGACCACCTGTCCCTGATCGGGCGCCTGGACGATGCGATCTTCACGCACCTGCCGAAGGTGCTCGCCCTCGCCCGCTACCCCAACGTCGCCGTGAAGGCGAGCTGCATGCCGAGCCTGGTCACCGAGGGTTACCCGTATCCCACGCTGCAACGCGCCATCGCGGAGGTCGTCGACGCCTTTGGCCCGGAACGTACGTTCTGGGGCTCCGACGTCTCGCGCCTGCCCTGTCCGCTGCGCGACAACGTCAGGCTCTTCACCGAGGCCTGCACCTTCCTGTCGGGCGAAGATCTGGACTGGATCATGGGGCGCGGCATTGCCTCCTGGCTGGACTGGCCCCACTGACCCCGAATCGACAATGCTGGACGCGCCATGGGCCAGGTAGTACGGTGACACGCGAGGGGGAGGACGCGGCCGTCAAGGCGGCTGCGAGGCGCGAGGGAAACCGCCGTGTTGGCGGGATGCAGATCGGGACGGGCCGGGAGCAACCACAGTGCCGCAACACAATCTCAAGAGCGCCGGGCTGAAGGTCACGCTGCCGAGGCTCAAGGTCCTCGAAGTCCTCGAGAGCGCCGAGCCCCACCACCTGAGTGCCGAGGACGTCTACAAACACCTCATCCAGACCGACGAATCCGTGGGTCTCGCCACCGTGTACCGCGTGCTGACCCAGTTCGAGACCGCGGGCATCGTCGACCGGCACAACTTCGACGACGGGCACGCCGTCTACGAGCTCGCCAATACGATGCACCACGATCACATGGTGGACGTGGACACCGGCGCGGTCACCGAGTTCATGAACGAGCGCATCGAGGCCCTGCAAAAGGTAATCGTCGAGGAGCACGGGTACGAACTCGTCGACCACGAACTCGTCCTGTACGTGCGCAAGCTGCGCGATCGCTGATCGTTCCGCCGCACACCCGAACGTCCCCCCCCAGGCAAGCGATCTCCGACCAGGCGCCGGCGCGGGTCGACCGCGCCGCCGGGGACCCGCCAGATCGTCCACGCCCGGCATGCGGTCCTTGCAAATGAGAATGATTGTCACTTAGTATCGGTGCATGCCGCTCACCATCGCAGACTTGGGCGTCGGCGACCGCGCGCGCGTGGTCGCTTACCGCGAAACGGGTACGCTGGTGCAGCGTCTCGGCAGCCTTGGCCTCATCCCTGGCACGGATTTCGTCGTGAAGCGTTTCGCCCCCCTGGGCGACCCCGTTGAAATCCACTTTCGCGGCTTCCGCCTCGCGCTCAGACCGTCCGAAGCCCGGTCGCTCGAGGTCCAGCGGAGGTGACCGAGCGCCGGGACGGGACCGATGCCAGCTTCGAGATCGCCCTGGTCGGCAACCCGAACTGCGGTAAGACCACCCTGTTCAACGCCCTGACCGGGGCACGCCAGCGCGTCGGTAACTGGCCCGGAGTGACCGTCGAACGCAAGACCGGCTCGTATCGCCATGCCGGACACGCCTGCGAGGTCGTTGACCTGCCCGGCGCCTACAGCGTCGCGGACGCGGATTCCGGCGATGCACTCGACGAGCGCATCGCACGCGACTACCTGAAGCGAAACCAGGCCCGCGTGGTGGTGAACGTCGTCGACGCATCGAGCCTGTCGCGCGGGCTCTACCTGACGACACAGCTGCTGGAACTCGGCACACCGGTAGTCGTCGCGCTCAACATGATCGACGTCGCCGGACGGCACGGCATGCGCGCGGACGCGCCGGCCCTGTCGAGCGCCCTGGGCTGCCCGGTGGTGCCACTCGTGGCATCGCGGCGCAAAGGGGTACGTGCCCTGCAGGACGCCGTGGCCCGGGTCGCAATGGGCCAGGCGACACAAGACGCGCCGCCGACACCGGGCACCCGCCAAACCAGGACAGGTTCCGCCGATACCGGCCCGCTCCCGCATGCTGTGCCTTCCCCGGCCGCGAACCCGACACCCGGTTCCGAGGCCAGCGTCGACCGCTATCGCCGCATCGACCGCTTGCTGGAGAACGTCGTGCGTGCCGACCCGGTGCGCCGCACGGCGACCGACCTCATTGACGCGGTGGTGCTGAATCGCGTGCTCGCCTTCCCCGTCTTTCTCGCGGCCATCTACCTGATGTTCATGTTCACCATCAACGTGGGCTCCGCGTTCATAGACTTCTTCGACATCGTGGGCGCCGCGCTCTTCGTGGACGGACCCCGCACCGTCTACGAGTGGCTGGGGCTGCCCGTGTGGCTGACGGCACTGCTGGCCGACGGCGTCGGCGGCGGCGTGCAGCTCGTGGGTACGTTCATCCCCGTCATCGCCTGCCTGTTCCTGTTCCTGTCGTTCCTCGAGGACTCGGGCTACATGGGCCGTGTCGCGTTCGTCCTGGACCGGGTCATGCAACGCGTCGGCCTGCCGGGCAAGTCGTTCGTACCGCTCATCGTGGGGTTCGGCTGCAACGTGCCCGCCGTAATGGCGACCCGCAGCCTCGACCGGGAGCCCGACCGCATCCTGACGGCCATCATGGCCCCCTACATGTCGTGCGGCGCCCGACTGACGGTCTATGCCCTGTTCGTCGCCGCCTTTTTTCCATCGAACGGTCAGAACCTGGTTTTCGCGCTCTACCTCATCGGCATCGCCGTCGCCGTGCTTTCTGCACTGGCTGTGCGCCGCTACGTGCTGCAGAGCCCCGTGTCCACCTTCGTCATCGAGTTGCCGCCCTACCACCTGCCGACCGTGCGCGGCATCCTCATCCACTCGTGGCAGCGACTGAAGGGTTTCATGCTCCGCGCCGGCAAGGCCATCGTCCTCGTGGTCATCGTGCTGAACGTCGTGAACTCGGTCGGTACCGACGGTTCGTTCGGCAACGAGAACCAGGAGAAGTCGGTGTTGTCCGCGATCGGGCGGACCATCACGCCGGCGTTTCACCCCATGGGCATCGACGAGGACAACTGGCCGGCCACCGTCGGGATATTCACCGGCATCTTCGCCAAGGAGGTGGTGGTGGGCACGCTCGATGCCCTCTACGCGGTGCAACTGCCGGATGCGGCCCCGTTCGACCTTGGCCGCGAGCTCGGCGAAGCCTGGACGAGCATCGGCGACAATCTCGCGTCCCTTGGCGAAGCGGTGACCGACCCGCTGGGTATGGACGTGGGCAACGTGGCGGATACGGCCGCCGCCGCCTCCGAGCAGCAGGTCGAGATCACCACGATCCAGGCCATGCGCGGGCTCTTCCACGGGGAGCTCGGCGCGTTCAGCTACCTGCTGTTCATCCTCCTCTACATGCCCTGCGTCGCGACCATCGGTGTGATCTACAAGGAAATCGGCGCCGGCTGGGCCGTGTTCAGTACCGCCTGGTCGGTGGCGACCGCCTACGGCGCCGCGGTGCTCTGCTACCAGATCGGCAGCTTTACCGCACACCCGACGACATCGACCCTGTGGATCGTCGCGATCGCCTCCCTGACGTGCGCCGCATTCTTCGGCTTGATCGTGTTCGCGCGCCGGCAGCTGGGCAAGCCGCGGCTGATCCCGGTCACCCAGATCACCTGAGCGCTCCCCGGGGCCGTCGCCCGCGCCCGGCCGGTCACACGTTGAAGCGAAACTGCACCACGTCGCCGGCCGCGACCACGTAGTCCCGGCCTTCGAGCCGCCAGCGTCCCGCGTCGCGCGCGCCCTGCTCACCCCCGCAGGCCAGGTAGTCTTCGTATCCGACGACTTCGGCGCGGATGAACCCGCGCTCGAAATCCGTGTGGATGAACCCGGCGGCCTGGCTTGCGGTCGCGCCGCAGCGCACGGTCCATGCGCGCGCCTCCTTTGCGGATGTCGTGAAGAAGTCCTGCACGCCGAGCAATGCGTGACCGCTGCGGATCACCCGGTCGAGGCACGGCTCGCGCATGCCGATCTCTGCCAGGAATTCGGCCCGCTCGTGCGCATCGAGTTGCGCGATCTCCGCCTCGATGCGCGCGCAGACCGGTATGACCACAGCGCGCTGCGCGGCGGCGACTGCCCGGACGGCATCGAGCAACGGATTGTTCTCGAGCCCGTCCTCGGCAACGTTGGCGACATACATGACCGGCTTGGCTGTGAGCAGATGCAGGTCGTGCAACGCCGTGCGCTCGGCCTCCGCGAGGTCCTGCGCGCGCACCGGTATCCCCGCCTCGAGCCCGGCACCGACCCGTCCGAGCAACTCCGCCCGTACGCGCGCGTCCTTGTCCCCGACGTTGGCCACCCGGCGGACGCGATCGCGGCCACGCTCGACGGTGTCGAGGTCCGCGAGCGCCAGTTCGGTGTCGACCACCTCGATGTCCTCCACCGGGGAAACCGCTCCGGAGACGTGCACGACGTTGTCGTCCTCGAAGCAGCGCACGACGTGGGCGATCGCCTGTACTTCGCGCACATGGGCGAGAAATCGGTTGCCGAGCCCTTCGCCCCTGGACGCGCCTCGTACCAGCCCCGCGATGTCCACGAATTCCACCGTCGACGGCACCACGCGTGCCGGCCGTACCAGCTCCGCGATGCGGCGCAAGCGCGGGTCCGGCACCGGTACGACACCGGTATTGGGTGCGATGGTGCAGAACGGGAAGTTCTGTGCATCTACCGCCGCGCTCGTCAGCGCGTTGAACAGCGTCGACTTGCCGACGTTCGGGAGTCCGACGATCCCGCATCTGAATCCCACTCAATCGACTCCCTCTTCCGCTTCGTCGCCAGCCTTCGGCGCGTGCAGGCGGTTCATCGCCTGCTGCCACGCGCCATCGAGCACCAGGGCCAGCAACTCGTCGTCCATGGCGACGCTCTCGAGAACGCGTGTCCTGCTCGCCTCCGGCAGGCGGGAGCCTGTCAGGAAGCCGACCATGCGCGACCGTCCGGGATGGCCAACGCCTATGCGCAGGCGCGCAAAGTCGGTCCGGTTGCCGAGTGCCGCGGCGACATTCGCCAGGCCATTGTGGGTGGCGCGCCGGCCGCCCACCTTCAAACGCGAGACGCCCAAGGGGAAGTCCACTTCGTCGTGGGCGATCAGGAGTTCGTCCGGTTCGATCCGGTGGAAGTGCGCCAGCGGACCGACGGACTCGCCGGACAGGTTCATGTAGGTCGAAGGCACCAGCAGCAACACTTCGCGACCGAGCACCTCACCGCGGGCGACCCGCCCCTTGAATCGCGATCGTTCGGCGAGCACCAGGCGAAATCGTTCTGCAAGCCCTTCCACCCACTGCGCACCGACGTTGTGCGGCGTGTCCCGGTAACGGCGACCCGGGTTGCCAAGACCTGCGATCAGTCGGATGCGCGCCATGCCCCGACAGGGTTCCTATCGGTCGTCGGATTCCTCGTCGCCGGCATCCGACGCCTCCGCTGACGTGCCCTCCTCGTCGCCGACCCCGGCAGTCTCCTCCTGTTCCTCGTCCAGGTCGCCGAGTCCGCCACGCGGTATCTGCACGCTGACCACCGCCGCGTCGCGGTCCGCCCCGTGGGCGAGGGCCATGATCGTCACGCCTTCCGGTATCGACAGGTCCGACAGATGCAGGGCGCTTCCGACATCGAGGTCTTCGAGGTCTATCTCCACGTGCTCGGGCAGGTCAGCGGGCAGGCACAAGATCTCCAGTTCGATCAGGTTGCGCGTGATCGTGCCCCCGCCCATCCTGACCCCCAGGCACTTGTCCTCGTTCAAGAAGTGCAAGGGGACGGAGATCTGAATCGGCTGGTCCGCGCGAATACGCAGCAGATCCACGTGCAGCACCCGCTCGGTTGCCGGGTGGCGTTGCAAGTCCCGCAACACGGCCGCGTGGTGTTCCCCGTTCAACGACACGTCGAGAATCTGCGAGAAGAACGCCTCCTGCTGCATCGCCCTGGCCAGCGCAGGGGACGCAACCGCGATGGGTGCCGCGGCGTCGGTTCCGCCATAGAGGACGCCCGGCACCATGTCCGTTTCGCGCCGCATGCGTCGGCTCGCAGCGGTACCGAGGGCCGTTCGCGGCTCGACTTCAAGAAGGATCTGTTCTGCCATGTTCTGTCTCCAATCAATCCCATTGCCCAAGCGGAACACAATTGCACGAGGATGCGCCGGGCATCAAAGAAACATCTCGCTGATCGACTCTTCCTTGCTGACCCGCAGGATCGACTCGGCGAGCAGTCGGTCGAGGCTCAACTGGCGGATCTTGGCGCAGGCCACCGCCGGCTCGCACAGCGGGATGGTGTCCGTCACGACCATCTCGTCGATGTCCGAGTCCGCCACGCGTTCGACGGCGCGGCCGGATAGCACCGGGTGGGTGATGTACGCCGCCACCCGGACCGCGCCCGCCTCTTTCAGTGCCCGCGAGGCCGCGCACAGGGTTCCGGCCGTATCGACGATGTCATCCACCAACACGGTCGTGCGGCCTTCGACCTCCCCGATCACGTGCATCACCTCGGCGTGATTGGCCCGGGCGCGACGCTTGTCGATGATCGCGAGGTCGAGACCGTTCATCTGTTTGGCGATCGCCCGCGCACGCACTACCCCGCCCACGTCGGGCGACACGACCACGGGCCGCTCGTAGTCAAGCCGCAGCACCTCCTCCACCAGCACGGGCGAACCGTAGACGTTGTCCACCGGTATCTTGAAGAAACCCTGTATCTGGTCCGCGTGCAGGTCCACCGTCAGCAGACGGTCTATGCCCACGCCGCCGATCATGTCCGCGACCACCTTGGCGCTGATCGGCACCCGAGCCGAACGAGGTCGGCGATCCTGGCGCGCATAGCCGAAGTACGGCAGGACGGCCGTAATTCGGTACGGCGACGCCCGGCGCAACGCGTCCGCCATGATCACGAGTTCCATGAGGTTGTCGTTGGTGGGCGCGCAGGTCGACTGGATGACGAACACGTCCTTGCCGCGCACGTTCTCGTCGATCTCTATGCTCACCTCGCCATCGCTGAACCGGTCCACCGTCGCGCGGCCAAGCTCGATGCCGAGCTGGCAGACCACACGTCGGGCCAACTCCCGGTTGGAACTGCCCGTAAAGACGATCAAGTCCGACATGGTCCTCAAGAGTCCGGTTACCTGGGCGAAAATGCCGCGGATGGCTGGGGTGGCAGGATTCGAACCTGCGAATGCTGGGATCAAAACCCAGTGCCTTACCGCTTGGCCACACCCCAAATCCCAAAGAGAATGCCCCGACGGTCGGCGCTAGCCCTGTCGACCGTGATCGAGCTGTCCAGCGCCGGAACACGGATCGCCGCAGCGCGTCGTCCCGCCTGCGCCCCCCGACTGCGATTCTGCCTGCAAGCGAGGGCGCGTATTTTGCTGTCGGGGTCGAGGGGTGTCAATTCGCCGTCGACGGCCCAAAGTGCCACTCCCGGCACAGCAGCGTCAACCGGCGATCGCCCCGCGTGGCAACCACCTTGCCCGGGACGCGTCGACCCGACACCCTGGTCGGCCGCGACAACACGACCTGCCACCCGAGTTGCGTAAAGGAGGCGTCCCGGACGCTATCGGCCGGCCACTCCGGGGCCGGCCGACCCAGGATCCAGTTCGACAGCAGCCCGACCGGCGCCGCCAAGCCAAACTCTCGGCGCACCAGCGCCTCGGCCTCGACGCCCTCCAGACGCGTCCCATCGGCCGTGAACACCGTCAGCGAGGCGTCGTGTCCGACCACCCGCGTCCTGCCTTGACCGAGCGGTCCCCAGAGGTCGATCTCGACGCCGTGGGGGTATTGCCGCCACAGGTAGTTCGCCGTGGCGGCCCGTTCCCCCGCGACGAGATTGACACGTCCCGCGACACGAAACTCCAGGCCATCGGGCGCCGATGGGCGCGAGACGCAGCCGCACAGCACGCCAGCGGCCAGGACACATGGGACGAGCCACGCAAGCCGCCGCGACAGGATACGCGGGACCACGCGGTCAGAGCGTGCAGCGTTCGCTCGATCTCCATGCGGCAACAAGGCAATCACGTCGGGCGCCGGGCAGCGTTCTGATATTATTGCGCTCCATCGCCCTCCACGCGACCAATCCTTCGAATTCATGCCCCTATTGGCTTACGGCGTCAGCTTTCGCACGGCGGCCATCGACATCAGAGAACGCATTGCCTTCCCGCGGCATGAGCTGGCGGAGGCCTTGTCGGGACTGCAACGCGACGTAGATGGGCTCTCCGAAGCGGCCATCCTGTCGACCTGCAACCGCACCGAGATCTATTGCGCGCTCGCGGACCGGAACCACGACCCGCTCGCCGATTGGGTTGCCGGACACCGCGCCATCGGCGCCGGCGAGCTCGCCGGCACGGCCTACGCGCTGTGGGACCGAGAGGCGGCCCGGCACCTCATGCGGGTCGCTTCCGGCCTCGACTCTCAAGTATTGGGCGAGCCCCAGATCATGGGACAGGTCAAGGCCGCCTACGACCTCGCCCGGGACACGGAAATGCTTGGGCCGGAGTTGAATCTCCTGTCGCAAAGCGCTCTCACGGTAGCGAAACGCGTGCGCACGGAGACGGACATCGGCAAGAACCCGGTCTCCGTCGCCTACGTCGCGGTCACGATGGCCCAACAGGTGTTCAGCGATCTCGGCGCAACCCGGGCCCTGCTCGTCGGGGCCGGGGAAACCGTGGAACTCGTATCGAGGCACTTGCGAAAAGCCGGCGTCTGCGAAATCGCCATTGCAAACCGCACGCCGGCCCACGCTCACCAGCTCGCCGCCAGCGTCGGCGCGGTCGCGATGCGTCTCGACGACATCGCCTCGCGCCTCGGCGAGTACGACGTGGTCATCAGTTCGACCGACGCGGCCGAGCACATCATCACGGCTGCCATGGTCGAGGAGGCCATGCGCGGCCGCAGCAGACCGATGTTCCTGGTCGACATCGCCGTACCGCGGGACATCGAACCCGCAGCGGGGCTGCTCGACGATGTCTTCCTCCACTCCGTCGACGATCTCGTCCTCATCGTCGAGGAGAATGCCGCCGCGAGGCGTCACGCCGGGACCCAGGCCGAACCGCTCATAGACGCCGGCGTCGTCGGCTACGACCGCGCCCGTCGCCTGCGCGGCAACCAGGACCTGCTGCAGCAGTTTCGCGGCCGCGCCAACGGGATCAGGGAGGAGGCGCTCGCCCGCGCGCGGCAGCGGCTGGACAGCGGGCAGGAGTCAGCCGAGGTCGTCGAGCGACTCGCGTACGAACTGACGAACAAGCTCATCCACGCCCCGACCGTCGCGATCCGCGACGCAAGCGCCGACGAGCGCGTGGAGTTCCTCGAGTCCCTGCGGTCGCTGTACGGGCTCGAGTAAACCGATGCTGCCCACCTCGGTGCTCGGCAAGCTGGACGACCTCGCGCGGCGTCACGAGGAGCTTGCCATGCTCCTCGCCGAGCCGGAGGTCGTCTCCGACCGCCGCCGCTACGCGAACCTCATGAGGGAGTTCTCCGAACTCGTTCCCGTCGTGACAGCCTTTGGGGACCTCAAGCGGAAGATGGGCGACCTCGCGGCGGCCGAGGAACTCCTCGACGACGACGACGCCGACATGCGCACGCTCGCGCGCTCGGATGCGGAGGAGCTGCGCCCCGTTGTCGAACAGGCCGAGCTCGATCTCACCCGGTTCCTGATCCCGAAGGACACCAGCGACGAAAGCAACGTCTTCCTGGAGATCCGCGCCGGCACGGGGGGCGACGAAGCGGCACTGTTCGCGGGCGACCTGTTCCGGATGTACGGGCGATACGCCGAGGAGCACGGCTGGCGGCTCGAGCCCCTGAGCGAACGTCCCGGCGAGCACGGCGGTTACAAGGAAGTGATCGCGCGCATCGTCGGCCGGAACGTGTTCCGGCACCTCAAGTTCGAGTCCGGCGCCCACCGCGTCCAGCGGGTTCCCGAGACCGAGTCCCAGGGGCGCATCCACACCTCGGCCTGTACCGTCGCCGTGCTGCCGGAACAGGCCGACATCGAGCCCATCGAGATCGACGCGAAGGACCTGCGGGTCGACACCTTCCGCTCGTCCGGCGCCGGCGGTCAGCACGTCAACAAGACCGACTCGGCCGTGCGGCTGACACACCTGCCGACGGGCATCGTCGTCGAATGCCAGGACGAGCGGTCGCAACACAAGAACCGCGCCCGGGCAATGGCCCACCTGCACGCGAAGCTCCTCGACCAGGCACGCGCCGAGCGACGCGCCGAGCGGGACGCGGCCCGGCGCAACCTGGTCGGTTCCGGAGACCGCTCCGAGCGCATCCGCACCTACAACTTCTCCGAGCGCCGGGTCACCGATCACCGCATCAACCTCGTGCTGTACCGACTCGACGAGATTCTCGACGGCCGCCTCGACGCGCTGGTGGATCCGCTCACCCAGGAACACCAGACCGACCAGCTCGCCGCCCTCGGGGAAGCCTGGTGAGCCCGACGAGCGCATCTACCGGCGGCGCTACCCCCACTGCGCCGAGGCCGACCGTCGGCGCTTGCCTGGCAGCCGCCCGTGCCCGTCTGCCACGCCTGGAAGCCGATCTGCTGACGGCCCGCGCCCTCGGTTGCCGACGCAGCACCCTGTATGCCTTCCCCGAACGCACGGTGTCTGCCACACGCGCGCGCCGCTGTACCCGTCTGCTCGAGCGGCGCGCCGAGGGCGAGCCCATCGCCTACATCCTCGGAGAACGCGAATTCTGGAGCCTGGCGCTGCGCGTCGATGCGCGGGTACTGATTCCCCGACCGGAAACCGAATGTCTCGTCGCCGCGGCGCTGCCGCGGATCGCAGAAGGCGCACGCGTACTCGATCTCGGCACTGGCTCCGGCGCCGTGGCGCTTGCCCTCGGCGCCTCGCGCCCCACCGCATACATCCTCGGCGTAGACCGCGATCCGGGCTGCATCGAACTCGCGCAGGAGAATGCAGCACGTCTGCGGATCGCGGCGACGTTCGGCGTCTCCGACTGGTACTCTGCCGTCGACCCGACGGCCCCACGTGACGCGGACCGTCCGCGGCGGACCTCGCGATTCGATGTCGTCGTGGCCAACCCGCCCTACGTCGCCGCCGGCGACCCGCACCTCGATTGCGGCGACCTGCGTTTCGAACCGGCACATGCGCTGGTGGCAGGACCCGATGGGCTCGAGGCGCTGCGGAGCATCGTGAGCGGCGCGCCCGAACGTCTCGTGCCGGGCGGCTGGCTGTTCGTGGAACACGGCCACGACCAACGTGCGCCGGTGCAGCAGCTGTTCGCGGCCAGTGGCTTCGACCGTATCGAAACCTCCCGCGACCTCGCGGGAATCCCGCGCGTCACCGGCGGACGTCGGCCATGAACGACGACCAGCTGCTGCGCTACAGCAGGCAGATCATGCTGCCCGACTTCGACGTCGCCGGACAGGAGCGACTGCTCGCGGCTCACGTGCTGATCGTCGGCATCGGCGGCCTCGGCTCGCCGGCGGCGATGTACCTGGCTGCGAGCGGTGTCGGACACCTGACGCTCGCGGACGACGACGTGGTCGACCTGTCCAACCTGCAGCGGCAGATCGCGCACGGCGAGGCGACCGTCGGCCAGCCCAAGGTCGCCTCCGCCGCCGGCTGCATCGCCGGCCTCAACTCCACCGTGCGCGTGACGACCGTCGCGCGGCGCCTCGCAGGGGCGCAACTGGAAGCGGCCGTCAGCGCGGCCGATGTCGTGCTGGACGCCACAGACAACATGGCAAGCCGCGTCGCCATCAACGACTGCAGCGTGGCGACACGCACCCCGCTCGTGTCCGGTGCCGCAATCCGCATGGAAGGGCAGGTCGCGGTATTCGATCCCCGTGTCCCGGACTCGCCCTGCTATCGCTGCCTGTACGACGGAGTCGGCGAGGAAGCCCTGAACTGCGCCGAGAACGGTGTGGTGGCGCCGCTCGTCGGCATCGTCGGCGCCGTGCAGGCGATGGAAGCGGTGAAGCTCATCGCCGGGGTGGGCGAGCCGCTCGTCGGCCACGTGCTCTATCTCGACGCCAAGCGCATGGATTGGCGCAAGTTCAGCCTACCCAGAAATCCTCATTGTCCGACCTGCGGACAAGGCGCGACCGTAGGGTCGCGCTAGCGACCTGATTCGGTCGAAAGCGAACGCCCGCACGAGCTCTCTGACCAGCCGTTCGCGCACCACGTCGAGATCCGCCGGTCCACCCTGGTCCGCGACCTGGGTGACCGCCACCCCACGCAGTCCGCAGGGCTCGATGCGTGCAAACGGTTCAAGGTCCATCGCCACGTTCAGCGCCAGGCCGTGGTACGAGCAACCCCGACGGATCCTGAGCCCGAGCGCGCCGACCTTGGCGCCGCCCACATAGACGCCGCGCGCGTCCGGGCGGGCCCCCGCGGCGATGCCGAAGCCCGCCAGCGTGGCCAGCATCGCCGCCTCGATCCCCGCCACCAGATCCCGCGCGCCGAGGCCCAGCCGCCTGATGTCGAACATCAGGTAGCCGACGATCTGGCCCGGACCATGGTATGTCACCTGTCCGCCGCGATCGGTTCGCACCACCGCGATGTCGCCGGGCGCGAGCACGTGTTCGTCCCTGCCGGCCTGGCCCTGCGTGAAAACCGGGGTGTGCTCGGTCATCCAGAGCTCGTCCGCCGTCGCGGCGTCACGACCATCGGTGAATCCGCGCATCGCCGCCAGCACCGCCCGGTAGTCCGTCGTGCCGAGATCCCGTACGCCAAGTTCGCGAAGCGGACCCACGACCCCTCAACCGAGCCGGCCCGTCCGGTGGATGGCGGGCGTTCTCATGTGACGAGTTCCCGAAAAAATATCGCGATACCCTCCACCAGGCGGGAGAAGAAGCCGGCCTCGCCAACCGCCGCACGCGCCACCAGCGGGGCCTGCACGACCAGCTGATCGTCCAGGCTGACCCGCAGTTCGCCCAGCTCCTGGCCGGCCGCCACCGGCGCCTCGATCGCCCGCGGCAGGTCGAGTGTCGCTTTGAGATCGGCATACCGACCGCGCGGGATCGTCACGTGGATGGCGTGCGGGACGCCCATCGACACCTCATTCGTCTCGCCGTACCAGACCTCGGATGTCTTCAGTGGCGTATCCGGAGTGTAGAGTTCCCGGGTCTCGAAGTACCGGAAGCCGTAGGCCAGCAGCTTCTGGCTTTCGCGCATGCGCGCACCGGAGCTGTCCGCACCCATGACCGCGGAGATCAACCGCATGCCGTCGCGTTTCGCCGACGCCACCAGGCAGTATCCCGCCGCGTCCGTGTGGCCCGTCTTGACGCCATCGACCGTGCGGTCGCGCCACAGCAGCCTGTTGCGATTGGGTTGTTCGATGTCGTTGTACGTGAACGCCCGCTCCGAGTAGATGGCGTAGTGCTGCGGGAACCGCCGTATCATTGCCCGCGCCAGGAGCGCCATGTCCGTCGCGGTCGAATACTGTGCCTCGTCGGGCAATCCCGTCGCGTTCATGAAGTGCGAATTCGTCAGGCCTATCGCCTCTGCATGACCGTTCATCATGTCCGCGAAGGCGTCTTCCGCCCCGGCGATGTACTCCGCCACCGCCACGCTCGCATCGTTCCCGGACTGGATGATGACGCCGCGCAGCAGGTCGCCGAGGGCGACCTCCGTACCTTCGCGCACGAACGTACGCGAACCGGGTGTCCGCCAGGCGTTGACGCTGATCGGCACCATGTCCTCGAGACCGATACGGCCGCTCTCGATCTCCGCGGCTGCGACGAAGCTCGTCATGATCTTGGTCAGGCTCGCCGGCGGGAGCCGCTCCTCGCTGTTGCTCTCGGCAAGCACCTCCAGGGTGTCCGCGTCCATCAACACGTAACCGCGCGCCGCAACCTGCGGGGGTTCCGGAACGATCTGCTGTGCAGACACGCCCACGCACAGGGCGACCGCGCCCGCGACGACCGCCTGGAGCAAGCGATTCCGGGTACGCAAACGAGCGGACACGGTTGTTTTCTGCGAGCCCGAAGACTCGGGCCTGGGGGCGCTCATCGGATCCCTACTCCTCAACGATCACCGGGAAGGAATTGTCGCCCGGGGCTCCTTGCACAAACAGCGCCTGCAGCCGTCGGGCCGCCTCGCGGCTGGCCAACGGCCCGACGCGTACGCGATACAGTCGGTCGGCCGGGTCGTGCAGCAACTCCACCGTGCCCCGCGCGACGATGCGGCGCAATGCCGCAACCCGCGCGTCCGCCCAGCGGCGCTCCGAGAACGCACCCGCCTGCAGGAAATAACGCCGGGGGGTCGGCGCGGACGGCGGGTGGCGGGCGACGTCCGGCTTCGCCGACGCCTCCGTGACGACCGTCATGCGCACGCGGGCGGTACCCTGGGCGGCAAACCCGAGCTTGACCGCGGCCGCGTAGGAGAGGTCCAGGAACCGGCCTCCATGGAACGGACCCCGGTCGTTGATGCGCACGATGGTCTCGCGTCCGTTGTCGAGATTTCTCACCCGCGCGTAAGCCGGGACAGGCAGCGTGGGATGTGCGGCCGTGAGTCGGTACATGTCATACGTCTCCCCGCTGGACGTGCGGCGGCCGTGGAACTTTGTCCCGTACCAGGACGCCCGGCCAACCTGGTCGTACCCGGCCCCGGTCGGGAGGATTCGGTACCTCTGTCCCCCCTCCTCGTAGTCGTCGTTGCCGTAGCGGCTGCGCGGTTCGTTCCTGACCACCGGATCCGGCAGGCGCTCAAGCCCCGGACGGGGTCGGGACGGCGCCCCATCGGATGTATCGAAGCCGACGCAACCGGAGAGCAGGGCGCAGAGCGCGGCGGTCCACACCAGGGCCCGCGATGGGCTCCCGAGGCGCTGCGCCGGCTGGCCCAACCGGCGGCGTCCGTGCGGTCGTACGTTCTCCGCGCGCGGCATCAATCGCCGCCGCGCCTTGCCGCGGCGCCACCGGATCGATTGGCCGTCGCCAGGACCATTTCGCGTACCGGCCTCCCGGGCGCACGCCGGTACAAGCCTCGCGCGTCGTCCGGCTCGCTGCCCGACACCGCCACGGGCGACTCCCCCGCGCGCCCCATCCGACGCCGCAGTTCCTGCGAGAGCTGCAGGACCGCCAGGGCATACATCGCGCTACGGTTGTATCGGGTGATGACGTAGAAGTCGTGCAGGCCCAACCAGTATTCCGTGCCGTCGTCGCCTTCCATGCGGAACAGCGCCGCCTTGGCGTCGTCGGCCAGCGTGCCGACCCGCACGCCGAGGCGCTTGAGTTCGGCCACGTCGTAGTTGGGCGCAAGGCCCTCGTTCGCGGCGGCTTCCGCCGCGTCGCCCTCGACCTCGACAGGCAGCGCCACGGGACCGTCCCCCCGCCAGCCATGGCGGCGGAAGTAGTTGGCCACGCTGCCGACCGCGTCCGCCACGTTGTTCCAGATGTCACGCCGGCCGTCGCCGTCGAAATCCACCGCGTAAGCCCGGTAACTCGACGGGATGAACTGGCCGTAGCCCATGGCGCCCGCGTAGGATCCGACCAGATCTTCCGGGTCCTTGTTCTCCTCGCGCGCCAGCAGCAGGAACTGCGTCAGCTCCCCCTTGAAGAAGGGTGCCCGGGGCGGGTAGTCGAAGGCCAGGGTCATCAACGCGTCCAGTACACGGTAGCCGCCCGTGATGCGCCCGTAGCTCGTCTCGACCCCGAGAATCGCGACGACGATCTCCGGCGCGACCCGAAACTCCTCGGCAGCACGCGCCAGCGTGGACTCATGCTGGCGCCAGAACTCCACGCCCTGGTCGATCCGTTTGGGCGTCAGGAATAGAGCCCGGTACTCGCCCCACGACTTGACGCGCTCCGCGGGGCGGGAGATGGCCTCGATGATCCGGCCCTGGCGCTCTGCCCCTTCGAAGAGCGAGACGAGCGCCGAGCGGTCGAACCCGTGACGCTCGACGAGTTCGTCCACATAAGCGAGCACGTCCGTGCGTTCGCCGTAATCGCCCCAGCCGGCGACGGCGAGCAGCAAGGCGAACACGGCTCCAACCTGCGGGGCCCTGGGATGCGTTCGGGTTTCGGCTTG
Organism: Candidatus Azotimanducaceae bacterium; assembly: GCA_965206615.1. Taxonomy (GTDB): domain Bacteria; phylum Pseudomonadota; class Gammaproteobacteria; order Pseudomonadales; family Azotimanducaceae; genus VXNE01. Next base: position 1,742,456 of record CBDBKI010000005.1, on the reverse strand, counting down.
AGGGCGCACTGATCCTCCACTACCAGTTTCGATGGGTGTGGACGGACATGACAATACCGAAGCCGACCAACAACGAGATGGCCGATGTCCCTCCATAGCTCACCAGCGGCAACGGCACCCCGACAACCGGGAAGAGACCGCAGACCATGGCGATGTTAACAAAGACGTAGACGAAGAACGTCAGCGCAAGCCCTCCGACCACCAGCCGCGCAAAGGTCGTCGAAGCCTGGGTTGCGATGTACAGTCCCCGGGCCAGGATGGCAACATAGAGAACCAGCAGCAGGGCGACGCCCACCAGACCCATCTCCTCGCCGATCACCGCGACCACGAAGTCCGTGTGGCTTTCCGGGAGGAAGTCGAGGCGGCTCTGCGTTCCCTGGTCCAGACCTTTCCCGAACACGCCGCCGGAGCCCACTGCCGTCTTCGACTGGATGATGTTCCAACCCGCCCCCATCGGATCGTGTTCGGGATCGAACAGCGTCCGGACCCGGTCGCGCTGATACTCGCGCATCACCATCCAGAGCCCCGGCACCGCGGCCGCTACCACGCCCAGGGATGCCAGGATCCAGCGCCAGCGCACCCCGGCCAACACTATGACGGCGAGCCCACCCGTGGTCAGCAACACGGCCGTCCCGAGATCCGGCTGGCGCACGATCAGCAACCCCGGCGCCGCAATGATGAGCAACCCGACGACCACGTGCCTGAAGCGCGGCGGCAACCGATGTTTCTGGAAATACCAGCCCAGCATCATGGGAATCGCGATCTTCATCAGCTCCGACGGTTGCAGGCGCAGGCCGCCAGGCACTTCGAGCCACCGCCGCGAGCCGTTGACGGTGACTCCGACGAAGAGCGTCGCCACGAGCAGGATCACGCCACCGAAGTACAGAAGCGGCGTCCAGCGCAGATAGACGCGCGGGTCCACCTGCGCGACCAGCACCATCGCCAGCACTCCGGCACTGATGCGTATTCCGTGAGCGATCAGCAGGTCCTGATCGCGGTACAGGATGACGAGGCCGAAGGCGATCACGCCGAGTAGCGGAACCACGAGCAACGGGTCGAAGTGCTCGAGCCAGGTCCGCGGGCGGATGGCCCGCATGCCGAGGCTTCGAACGTAGGTGGTGGCCAAGGCGAGCCGCTCCGTCGCCCGTCAGAGCTTGGCCAGTTGCGGCGCGAGATAGGCGTCCAGGACGGCCCGCGCCACCGGCGCCGCCACGGAGCTGCCGCCGCCGCCGTTCTCCACCAGCACGCTGACCGCCAACGCCGGGTCGTCCGCCGGCGCGAACGCGATGAACCACGCGTGCTTGCGGCTGTATTCGTCCAGCGCCTCCTCGTCGTACTCCTGCCCCTGCGCGATCTCGACGACCTGCGCGGTCCCGGACTTGCCAGCCATCCGATAGGCGATGTCGCGGCCGATGTTGAACCACGCCGTGCCGTTCTCGCGGAACCCCTGGTTGCCGCGATGGACCACATCTTCCATGGCATCGACCAGCATCTCCCAGTCCTCGTCGGAGGGACCGGCGACGCGGGGTCGAGGGTCGGCCAGGTCGAAGCCGGGTTGCGCGCCGTCGGTCGCGAGCATCAGGCGCGGACGCACCCACCGGCCCCGGTTCGCGATGACCGCGGCCACCGTCGCGAGCTGCAAGGGCGTCGCGAGCAGGTCGCCCTGCCCGATGCCCACGTTCACTGAGTCGCCGGCATACCAGCGGTCTCCCTTGTGGCTCTGCTTCCACGCCCGTGACGGCAACACGCCGGCCACCGCGTCGGCGACGTCGAGGGAGGTCACCTCCCCGTAGCCGAACTGCGCCGCAAACGCCGAGAGCACGTCGATATCCATGCGTGAGGCGAGATCGTAGAAATACACGTTGGAGGAACGATAGATGGCCTTGCGCAGGTGCACGATCCCCTGGCCCCCGGAATTGCCCTGCTGCCAGCTCCAGTCCCGATACACGCGCTTGCGCCCCGGCAAACGGAACTCGCCGTTGTCGACGATCGTGCGCTCCCAATCCGTGACACCCGCGGCCAGGCCGGCGAGGGCAACCACCGCCTTGAAGGTCGACCCCGGCGCATAGCGCCCCATGACCGCCCGGTTGAAGAGCGGTGCGTCACGGGAGGTCGCCAACTCCTCGTACAGCGCCCGGGCGATCCCGGTCACGAACAGATTCGGGTCGTAGCCGGGATTGCTCACCAGGGCCATGATGCCCCCGGACTTGGGCTCGATGGCGACGACGGCGCCGCGCCGTCCGTCCAGCGCATCGCGCGCCACCGCCTGCAGGTAGCTGTCGAGGTGGAGCGTCAGGTCCCGCCCGACCACCGCCGGCGTCTCCTCCAGGATGCGATGGATGCGGCCCCGCGCGTCGATCTCGATATGCTGCCAGCCAACCTCGCCGTGCAGCAGGTCCTCGTAGGACTTCTCCACCCCCAGCCGGCCGATGAACTTGACGCCGCGGTAGCGGCGCTTGTCGAGGTGCTGCGTGTCCTCCTCGGTCACCCTGCGCACCGAGCCCACCGCGTGCGCCATGAGATCCCCGAGCGGGTAGTAGCGAAGGTTCTCTTCGGTAATCTCGACGCCCGGCCAACGGTGGCCGTTGACGCGCACGCGCGCGACCTCCTCCTCCGGGAGGTTCATCTTGAGCGCTACCGGCTCGAAAGGCCTGCGGCGCTGGTGCCGCTCGCGGAATTCCTCCACATGCCGGTCGGAAATCTCCACCAGCGCGCGCAATTCCTCGATGACGGCTTCGGGCTCGTCGATGAGTTCCGTGACCAGGTTCAGGGAGCGCACGGGCCGGTTGTCCGCCAGCAGCGCGCCGCGCCGGTCGAAGATCAGGCCGCGGTCCGGCGGCACTGTCCGGACCTGGATGCGGTTGTCGTCCGAACGGATGCTGTAGGAGTCGTGTTCCAGCACCTGCAGCTGCACCAGGCGCGCCACGAGCACGAGCACCAGCACGAGCGCCATGAGAAACACGACCGTGGCCCTTGCGGTGAAGGACTCGCCCTCCAGGGTCAGGTTCTTGAGGTCCAGCGGGGCGCTCACGAGTCCCCACCGCGGTGGTACGGATGGCCGGCCAGGATGGCCCACGCGCGGTACACCTGCTCGGCCACCAGAACCCGCGCCAACCCATGTGGGAACGTCAGCGCAGACAGCGACCACGTGAAGTCGGCTCGCGTCAGGACGGGTTCGGACAGCCCGTTCGCGCCGCCGATGACGAAAGTCACCGTGCGCCCGTCCATGCGCCAGGCTTCCAGCTTGCCGACGAACGCGGTGGTGGACAGCGCCTCGCCGCGGACGTCCAGCACCACCACGCGGTCCCGCGCACCGATCCGGTCGAGCAGCTTGGCGCCCTCCACCTCGCGGGCCCGCCGCGCGGCCATGTCGCCAGGCGCCGCGGGCACGGGCTCCAGCGCGAGGGCGTTGCCCCGCGGCAGCCGCCGGACGTAGTCGGCAAACCCGTCCTCTATCCAGCGCGGCTGACGCGCGCCCACGGCCAGAAGGCGCGCGTTCATGTCTTCATGCGAGGGGGGCTCCCCCCTCGCACGCCCCCGCCCGAGGGCTGCTCACCCGCCACCCGACCCGGACCGCCCGACCCCTCCGCCGCGGGCTCCGTCAGCGGCGCGCCAATGTCGCTCCACAGGCGCTCCAGATCGTAGAACGTGCGCGTTTCGGCCTCCATGACATGCACCACCACGTCGCCGAGATCGACGAGCACCCACTTGCCCGTCTCCTGACCCTCGACACCCAGGATGTGCACGGCGCACTGGTGCGCGGTGTCGCGGAGATGGTCGACCAGCGCGCGGATGTGTCGTACCGACGTTCCGCTGGCGAGGACCATGTAGTCGGTGACGTCCGTCAGCTTCGTGACGTCCAGGGAGAGAATGCTGCGCCCCTTCAATTCGTCGAGCGAGGCGACGATCAGGTCGCGCAACTCGGCTGGCGACAGGCGCTCGGTGTGCGAGTCAGCGACGGTAGAGACCACGGCGCCTAATATAGTTCCACACGGCGGGGGTTAGCAATCTCGAAGCGTCCTCCCCGCGCGCCGCAAGCCTGCGGACCGCGGTCGCGGAAACATCGAGCATGGCGCTCCTCGCCACGAATACCAATCCCGCCGGTTGTCGCGCAAGGCAGTCCGCCTGCAGAGCCTGCCGAAAACCCGGCAAAGCCTGCACTTCGGACTCCGGGCGCGCGACGACCGCCACATGGCACCGCGTAGCGAACGCGTCGTACCGGTGCCATGTGGTGAACGCGTCCAGACCATCGCTGCCAAGTATCCAGACGACCGTGTCGCCGGCCGCGGCGAAAATATCGATCGTGTCGATGCTGTAGGACGGTCCGCCCCGCTCGAGCTCGATATCCGACGCCTCGAGCCCAACCTCGTCGGCAACCGCCAGCCGCAACATCCGCCACCGCGCGGCCGCGGACGCCGCGACAGCGCGGTGCGGCGGTCGGACCGACAGCACCAGGGTGACGGAGGCGAGGCCCAGCTCCGCGCGCACCGCCCGCGCCGCGTGCAGATGACCGATATGCACCGGGTCGAAAGTGCCGCCAAGGAGCGCCCGCACGGCCATGCGGCGGCGTCAAGGCCCGGCGCCTGGCGTGGCGAGCCGCGTGATCAACGGTGGCGGATCTCGCCGTTGCCGAGCACGACGAACTTCCGCGTGGTCAGCCCTTCGAGGCCCACCGGGCCGCGCGCGTGCAGCTTGTCCGTGGAGATGCCGATCTCGGCCCCCAGGCCGTATTCGAAGCCGTCGGCGAACTGCGTCGAGACGTTCACCATGACCGATGCCGAGTCCACCTCGGCCAGGAAGCGCCGCGAGCGCGCATAGTCGTTGGTCACGATCGTGTCCGTGTGGCCCGATCCGTAGCGGTTGATGTGCTCGATGGCCTCGTCCAGTCCTGCGACGACGCGTATGGCGAGCACGGGCGCCAGGTACTCCTCGTACCAGTCCTCCTCCGCCGCCGGGAGCGCATCGATGATCGCGCGCGTCCGTTCGCAACCGCGCAGTTCGACAACCGCCTCGTCGAAGCGCGCCTGCAGCCGGGGCAGCGTCGCTTCCGCCACGGCGTCCGCCACCAGCAGGGTCTCGATGGCATTGCAGACGGCGTACTTCTCCGTCTTGGAGTTGAACGCGACCGCAACGGCCATGTCGAGGTCCGCGCCATCGTCGATGTAGACGTGACAGACGCCGTCCAGATGCTTGATGACCGGAATGCGGGACTCCCGGGTCACGCGTTCGATCAGGCCCTTGCCGCCGCGCGGCACGATCACGTCCACGTAGTCGTCGAGCCCGAGCAGGTCGCCCACCGCCGCGCGGTCCGCCGTCGGGACCAGCTGCACCGCGTCCGCCGGCAATGCGGAGCCTGCCAGGGCGGCGCGAATCGCGCCGGCAATCGCCGTGTTGGACCGCAGCGCCTCCGAACCGCCCCGGAGGATGCAGGCATTGCCGGATTTCAGGCACAGGCTCGCGGCATCCGCCGTCACGTTCGGGCGCGACTCGTAGATGATGCCGATGACACCGAGCGGCACCCGCATGCGCCCCACCTGGATGCCCGTGGGCCGATAGTCGAGTTCGGTGACCGCGCCGACCGGATCCGGCAGCGCCGCCACTTCCCGCACCCCCTCGCACATGCGATCGACGGTCCGGTCGTCGAGTACGAGCCGATCGATCAGCGGCGTGTCCACGCCGCTCTCGATAGCCCAGTTCACGTCCTGTTCGTTGGCGGCCTGCAAGGTACGCCGATCGGCGTCCAGCCGATCGGCGATGGCACGCAACGCGTCCATCTTGGCGCCGGCCGACGCGGCGCCAACCGCGCGCGATGCCGCCCGCGCACGTTGCCCCATTTCGAGCATGGGAGTTGGAGCGTCCATGCCGTGGATTATACGTCCTCCAGCCAAGCATCCCACCGCCGCTACCCGGACGGGAGAGACGGTGGTGAGAGACTCCACGGGAGTTTCGCGTCAGCGAAACTTCCAACGCGAACGAAGTTCGCGCGCTAGCCGCGCAGCTTGTCGACCAGCCTGCGGATTTCGGTCAACCGCTCCCGTGGCAGGTGCATCTGCAGAAGCCCCTGCTTGATCTCGGGCGAGAAGGGCAGCATGTCCGACAACCGCCAACTGACGGCACGGGCATCGTGGAGATCGAGTTCGCCGCCCCAGCGCTCGTCCATCAGCGGGTGCCGCATCAAATCCTGCAACAGGGTGGTGAGCCACTCGAAGTCCTCGCCGACCTGCGCCGCGCGTTCCTCCGGCAACACTTCCACGTCGCCGAACAGCAGGTGATTCGGTCGCTCGCGCGTACCGTGGATGCGGAACTTGCCCTCGCCACGGATCTTGATCGTGAAGAGCCCCTGCTCCGTGCGGTCGAAATCCACGATCCGGGCCAGGGTGCCGATATTGAAAATGTCCGGCTGCCCAGGTTCCTGGCCCGACCAGGTGTCCCGGCCCTCGCGGATCAGCACGACCCCGAAATCGGTTTCCTCGCGCAGGCACTGACTGACCATGTCGACGTAGCGAGGTTCGAAGATCCGCAGCGACATGCAGCCACCCAGAAAGAGCACCTGTCCGAGCGGAAAGAGCGGGATTTCCCGTGTACCCTCCATGCCCGAACGATAGCACGTTGCCGCTGCCGGCAGCCCGAGTACGCTCCAGTGACCCAGCACAGGGAGTCATTACCAGGGAGCCTTTATGGAACACACGCCCGAGGGACTCGCCGCGCGGTCAATGGCCGGTCGCCAGGGTGCGCGCCCAGGAGCCGGTCGGGCGCCCGCCCAGCACCCCCCGGCAGCCAGGCACTGATCCTCGGGCGCTCCATGGACCTGCTCCAAGTCCTCGTGCTCGCCCTGATCCAGGGCGTGACGGAATTCCTGCCGATCTCGAGTTCCGCACACCTGATCCTCGCTTCGCGCGTGGCCGGTTGGCCGGACCAGGGGCTGGCGTTCGACACGGCCGTGCATCTCGGTTCCCTGGTGGCGGTCCTCGCCTACTTCCGGCGCGAACTCGGCGCGTTTGCCGACAGTGCGTTGCACCTGCGCCGCGACTCGGCAACGACTCTTCTGGCGAAGGTGATGGTCGCCACCGTGCCTGTCGTGGTGGCAGGCTTCCTGTTCAAGCCGTGGATCGAGTCGGAACTGCGGGCGACCGGGGTAATCGCCGCGACGACCATGGGCTTCGGCCTCGCCCTGTGGTGGGCGGACCGTCGCGCCGGCTCCGGCGGAAACGAGTACTCGGCGACGTTCGCGAAGGCCGCCCTGATCGGCGCCGCCCAGGCAGTCGCGCTCATTCCGGGCACCTCCCGTGCCGGCATCACGATCACGGCAGCCCTGCTGCTCGGACTGTCACGCCAGGGTGCGGCGCGCTTTTCGTTCCTGCTGGCGATACCGGCCATTGCCGGTGCGGCGCTCCTGTCCGGAATGGACGCGACGGCCGGCGGCCCGGCCCTGCCCTGGGCCGACCTCGCAACGGGCTTCACCGTTTCAGCGGTCAGCGCCTATGCCTGCATTGCGGCGTTCGTCGCGCTGGTCAACCGTACCGGCATGACTCCGTATGTGCTGTACCGGATCGCTCTTGGGTTGGTACTGATCGCATTCGCCAACTCCTGGGCGACCTGACCCGGGCCAGGGAAGCCCCGACTTCCTGGGCTTCCCGTACGGCACGGGGACGTGCAACCGTCGCCGTTGGCGCCACTTGTCGCCCAACCTGACCGATCTGCGCGCCGGTGCAAGCCCTTGGCGACGGGACGGGACAAGCCCGTCCCTACGGTCTTCTGTTCCCTGCGCGTCAGCGCGCCAGGACCGGGGGTAAAACTCCTGGAGGGCGAGAACTCCGAGGACCGCGAGCAGGCTTTCTTCCACCCGACCCATTTCCTCGGATGACAGGGCCGCAAGGGGTCCTGCGCCGATCCTGTCGCGATCCAGGGTGCGCGGCTGTTCGACGACCACTTGCGAGCGCCGAGCGCCGAGCGGGGAAGCTCTGATAAATCAGAGCTTCCCTAGAACGGGATGTCGTCGTCGAATCCGTCGTCGAGGTCACCGGCGGGGCTGCTGCTGCCGGAGCCGCCCTGGTCGGGGGCACCGCGGTCCGTTCCGCCCGACCCGCCCGACCCGCGCGGCGCGCTCATGCCGGCCTCGCGCGCTGGCGCCTGGTCGTAGCCGCCGCCCCCCGCACCGCGGCTGTCGAGCATCTGCAACTCGCGGGCGATGACCTCCGTCCGATAGCGCTTCTGGCCGTCCTGTGCTTCCCAGGAACGCGTCTGCAAGCGACCCTCGATGTAGACCTTGGACCCCTTGCGCAGGTACTCGCCGGCGATCTCGGCCAGGCGTTGGAAACAAACGATGTCGTGCCACTCGGTCCTTTCATTCTGTTCGTTGGTCTCGCGGTCCCGCCAGGACTCACTCGTCGCCACACTGAAGTTCGTCACCGGACGCTGGTCCTGCGTATACCGGGTCTCGGGATCGCGCCCCAGATTGCCGATGAGAATGACCTTGTTGATCCCGCGCGCCATGACTGCCTCGCCTGTTCGTGCTCGTCGATCCACTATAGCCCAACGTAACCCACCCACGCACCGTTTCCGCCCCATCTGCGCGCGCGAAATCGACCCCGGGCGGCGCCATCCATCGACGGCGCTCCGATGACAAAACGTGACAAGACGTGGTTGCCTGGTCGCTGTGGACCGCGTATTTTGGTCGGTTTAGCGCGGCTCCGGGAAAGTCAGGAATGCAATCGCCGATGACGTCGATCTCGGTGCGCGGCGCGCGCACCCACAACCTGAAGAACATCGATCTCGACATTCCGCGGGACCGGCTCGTGGTCATCACGGGGCTGTCCGGATCCGGCAAGTCCTCCCTCGCGTTCGACACCCTGTACGCGGAGGGGCAGCGGCGCTATGTGGAGTCCCTCTCGGCCTACGCGCGCCAGTTCCTGTCGATGATGGAGAAGCCGGACATCGACCACATCGAGGGCCTCTCGCCAGCGATCTCCATCGAACAGAAGTCGACCTCCCACAACCCCCGCTCGACCGTGGGCACGATCACCGAGATCTACGATTACCTGCGCCTGCTGTTCGCCCGCGTCGGCGAGCCGCGCTGTCCCACCCATGGCGAGACCCTCGACGCCCAGACCGTCAGCCAGATGGTCGACCAGGCACTGGCACTGCCGGAAGGCAGCCGCATCATGCTGCTCGCGCCCGTGATCACCGACCGCAAGGGCGAGCACCAGCACGTCTTCCGCGAACTGACCGCGAACGGCTTCATCCGCGCCCGTATCGACGGGATCGTCACCGACCTCGATCACCCGCCCGAACTCGACAAGAACAGGAAGCACACGATCGAGGCCGTGGTGGACCGGCTCCGCGTGCGGCCGGACGCGCAGCAGCGCCTCGCGGAGTCCTTCGAGACCGCGCTCGATCTCGCCGAGGGGGTTGCGACGGTCAGCTTCATCGACGACGACGTCGACGGCGAAGATCTCGTGTTCTCGTCGCGTTTCGCCTGTCCCAAGTGCGGCTACAGCATCAGCGAACTCGAACCCCGGCTCTTTTCCTTCAACAATCCGGTCGGCGCCTGCAAGGAATGCGACGGCCTCGGCGTGAAGCAGTACTTCGACGCCGACCTGGTCGTCACCGACCCGGGCCTGGGCGTCGCCGACGGCGCGGTCCGTGGCTGGGACCGCCACAACGTCTACTACTTCCACCTGCTGAAGTCCCTCGCGCGCCACTACGACTTCGACGTGGAGACATCCTTCCGCCGACTCCGCAAGAAGCAGCGGGAAGCGATCCTGTTCGGATCCGGCAGCGAACGTATCGACTTCAGCTACGTCAACGACCGTGGCGACACCATCCACCGCCGGCACACCTTCGAGGGCGTGATCCCGAACATGGAGCGTCGCTACCGGGAGACCGAGTCCGCCGCGGTACGCGAGAGCCTGCAGAAATACCTCACGGTGCGGTCCTGTCCGACGTGCGGCGGCGCGCGCCTGTGCGAGGAGGCGCGGCACGTATACATCGACGGCGTGACGGCGCCGCAGATCACGTCGGCTTCCGTCGAGGACACGCTGGCCTACTTTGCCGGTCTTCAACTCGAAGGCGCACGCGGCGCGATCGCGGAGAAGATCGTCAAGGAGATCCGGGCGCGCCTGCGCTTCCTCGTGGACGTCGGACTCAACTACCTGACGCTCGACCGCAGCGCCGAGACCCTCTCCGGCGGCGAAGCCCAGCGCATCCGTCTCGCCAGCCAGATCGGCGCCGGGCTGGTCGGCGTCATGTACATCCTCGACGAGCCCTCCATCGGCCTGCACCAGCGCGACAACGCGCGCCTGCTCAGCACGCTCAGCCACCTGCGCGACCTCGGCAACACCGTGCTGGTCGTCGAACACGACGAAGAAGCGATCCGCACGGCCGACCACATCATCGACATCGGCCCGGGCGCCGGCGTGCATGGCGGCGAGATCGTCGCCCAGGGCTCCCTGCAACGGATCGAGCGGTGCAAGGCGTCCCTGACCGGACAGTACCTCTCGGGCAAGCGGCGCATCGCCGTGCCCAGCCGACGCAAGGCCGTCGACGCCGAGCGGGTCGTCCGACTCATCGGGGCGTCCGGCAACAACCTGCGCAACGTCACCCTCGAGATCCCGGCGGGACTGTTCACCTGCGTGACCGGCGTGTCCGGCTCCGGCAAGTCCACATTGATCAACCACACCCTCTATCCGATCGCCGCCCGCCGCCTGAACAACGCGAGCACCCTCATACCGAAGCCTTTCGGCGACATCCTCGGCCTCGAACATCTCGACAAGGTCGTGGACATCGACCAGAGCCCCATCGGGCGCACGCCGCGCTCGAACCCCGCGACCTACACGGGCCTGTTCACTCCGATCCGCGAGCTCTTCGCGCAGACGCACGAAGCGCGCGCGCGCGGCTATCGGCCCGGACGATTCAGTTTCAACGTCAAGGGCGGGCGCTGCGAAGCGTGCCGTGGAGATGGCGTCATCAAGGTGGAGATGCACTTCCTGCCGGACATCTATGTTCCCTGCGACGTGTGCAAGGGCAAGCGCTACAACCGCGAGACGCTGGACGTCCGCTACAAGGGCCGCAACATCCACGAGGTGCTCGAGATGACCGTCGAGGAGGCCCGCGAGTTCTTCGACCCCGTGCCGGTCCTGGCCCGCAAGCTGCAGACCCTCACGGACGTGGGCCTCTCCTACATCCATCTCGGCCAGAGCGCGACCACCCTCTCCGGCGGCGAGGCGCAGCGCGTGAAGCTCTCCCGGGAACTCTCCAAGCGCGACACCGGCAACACGCTCTACATCCTGGACGAGCCGACCACGGGCCTGCACTTCCAGGATATCGAGCAACTGCTGGCCGTCCTGCACCGCCTGCGCGACCAGGGCAACACGATCGTCGTCATCGAGCACAACCTCGATGTCATCAAGACGGCCGACTGGATCGTCGACCTCGGGCCGGAGGGCGGCGCCGGCGGTGGCGAGATCGTGGTGCAGGGCACGCCCGAGGAAGTGGCGAAACATCGCAAGTCGCACACCGGCAGGTTCCTCAAGCGCGTACTCAAGGCACACGCGCACGCCAACGGGGCATAGCGTTCCGGACGTTCGGTGCACCTGTGCCGGCGCTGGAAGGCGCTTGAGCAGAGGTTCCCTACAATACTGCCCTCGCAAGGCGCTTCGGAGACACCATGGCATTCGTGATCGTGGGCGGCGGGCACGCCGCGGGACAGGCCGCGGCGAGCCTGCGGCAGGAAGGGTACGCAGGCGAAGTCGTGATCGTCGCCGACGAACCGCACATCCCGTATCAGCGCCCGCCGCTGTCGAAGCAGTACCTGGCCGGCGAGCAGGGCCTCGAGCGCGTCTACCTGCGGGCCGCAAAGTTCTACGTGGACAAGGAAGTGGAGGTGCGTATGTCGGCCCGGGTAGCCGGCATCGACCGAGCGACGAAGACGGTCGTTCTCGATGACGGCGCGACGCTGGGCTACGAGAAACTCCTGCTCGCGACCGGAGCGCGCCCGCGCATCCTCGATATGCCCGGCGCGGACCTCGCCGGCATCCACTACCTGCGCACGATCGGCGACTCGGACGCCATCAAGGGCGAGATGGCCCCCGGCAAGCGGCTGGTCGTCGTCGGCGGGGGGTACATCGGCCTCGAAGTCGCGGCCGTAGCCGTCGACGCGGGCCTCTCGGTCAGCGTTCTCGAGATGGAGGAGCGCATCCTGCAACGCGTGACGACACCGGCGATGTCGGAGTTCTACCGCACGCTGCACGTCGGCAAGGGCGTCGCGATCCACACCGGCGCCACCGCGGCCGCGTTCGCGGGCAACGGCTCGGTGGCCGCCGTCCGCTGCGCCGATGGCGCCGAGCACCCGGCGGACATCGTCGTCGTCGGCGTCGGCGTCGTCCCGAACGTGGAACTCGCGGCCGAGGCCGGCCTCGCCTGCAGCGACGGTATCGTCGTGAACGAACGCTGTGCGACCGCCGATCCGGACATCCTCGCCGCCGGCGATTGCACGAACCACCCGAACCCGGTGCTCGACCGTCGCGTGCGGCTCGAATCGGTCCCGAACGCAATGGAACAGGCCCGGGTCGGCGCCGCCAACATGGCCGGCCAGGACAGGACCTACGCCAGCGTGCCGTGGTTCTGGTCGGACCAATACGATCTCAAGCTGCAGATGGTGGGGTTCTCCGCGGACGGAGATACCAGCGTCGTGCGCGGCGACCCGGACGCGCGACGGTTCGCGGTCTTCCACCTGAAGGGCGACCTGCTGGTCGCCGCCGATGCCGTCAACTCGCCCCGCGAATTCATGGCCGCCCGCCAACTCGTCGGCCGGCGCCTCGACCCCGGCCAACTGGCGGACCCCCTGGTCGACCTCAAGACGCTGATCACCTGACGCCACGCCGTTCGCAACCGCGGTTGCCATACCGAGGGCGACGACGACACAATCGCGACACCCTATGCGCTGAAGGCGGAGCATGTCGGACGTTCTGGACAAGACCACACAGGAAACGCTCGATCCGAAGCTGAAGGACCTCGTCGAGACCCACGAGCGTCCACGCAAGGGGTACCTGTACTGTGCGACCTGCGAGCACGTCATCGGACATGTCGCAGACCGCATCGAGGTGATGGGCACGCACGAACACGCCATGACCAATCCCTACGGCGTCACCCACCGCTTCGCCTGTTACTCCGAGGCGCCGGGGGTCGAGGTGCACGGCGGCCCGAACGCCGCCGACACCTGGTTTCCCGGCTTCAGTTGGCGCCTCGCCTACTGCGAGGGCTGCAGCCGTCACATGGGCTGGGTGTTCGAACGGGCCACCGAGAGCTTCTGCGGCCTGATCGTTACGCAGATACGAACGGAGTAGCGTTCCCGCGGTTGCCCGCGTCCCGGTCGTCTGTCGACCCGGACGAATCGAGTAGAATCGCCCGCTTCCCCGGGGAGATGTCGCCGTGCCGCAATTCGACGCCGATTCCTTCGACGTCCTGACGTTCGACTGCTACGGCACCCTCATCGATTGGGAGCGGGGCATCGTCGACTACCTGCAACCCGTACTGCTGCGACACGACGTCCATGTCATCGACGAGTTCATCCTCGACTTCTTCTCCGAGACGGAGACGGCCGTGCAGGCCGAAGGCGGCCGCTACGACGACGTGCTGCGCACCGTGCTGCATCGCTTCGGTGCGCGCCTGGGGTTCGTTCCCACCGAGGACGACCTCGACGGGTTCCCTGGGAGCCTGCCGAACTGGCCACCCTTCCCCGACACGCTCGAAGCGCTCGGGCGGCTCGCCCAACGATTCGAGCTGGCGGTCATCTCCAACACGGACGACGCGCTCTTCGCCCGCACCAACGAGACACTCGGCGTGGAGTTCGCCTACATCGCGACGGCCGAACGCAGCGGCGCCTACAAGCCCGACCCGCGCGCCTTCGAGGCCGCCCTCGAAGCGATCGGCGGCCAGCCCTCCCGCGTGTTGCACGTCGCCCAGAGCCTGTACCACGACATCGCGCCGGCGAGCGCGCTCGGCCTCTCCACGGTGTGGATCGACCGCACCGGCGGCGCTCCGGGGGCGGCGCCCGCTGCCGATGCGGAACCCACCTGGACCTTTCCCACGCTGGGCGCCTTTGCCGACGCGGCACTCGCCTGACCCCGGCACCGTGGACGCCACCGTCACCATCGAGATCGCCAAGGAGTCGCTGCACTTCTCCGCCGCTCATTTCACCGTCTTTTCCGCGACCGAGCGCGAGAACCTGCACGGCCACAACTTCCGGGTCGAGGCAACCTTCGACGGTGCCGTCGGCGACGGCGGCCTGTGCTTCGACTACAACATCCCCAAGGCGAAGCTCAGGGCCCTGTGCCAGGACCTGGACGAGGTTCTGCTGCTACCGGAGTTCAGCCCGCACCTGTCGGTGTCGGCCGACGGACCCCACACCGTCGTCGAGTTTGCCGGAGAACGGCTCACCTTCCCCCACCGCGACGTGAAGACCCTTCCCATTCGCAACGTGACCGTCGAAGAGCTCGCGCACTGGTTCATCGAACAGCTCCGCAGTGACGCGGAGATCGCCGGGCTGCCCATCTCCGCAATGACCCTGCGCGTCTCGTCGGGCCACGGACAGTGGGCGCGCGCGACCTGGACTCGGCCATCGTGAAACTCCTGATCGTCACCGGCGCCTCCGCGGGTATCGGCACCGCCACGGCCGAGGCGTTTCTCGAAGCCGGCTACGAGGTGGTCAACCTGTCGCGGCGGCCGTGTCCGGTCGATGCAGTCACCCATATCCGCTGCGACCTGTCGCGACCGGACTTCCTGGCGGACATCACCGGTCGCATGGGCGCCGCACTGCAGGCGGCGGAAGAAGTCTCCCTCGTACACAACGCCTCGCGACTGGTCAACGACACGGCCCACGGCACCGCGAGCGACGCCCTGCGCGGCATCCTCGAGACCAACGTGGTCGCGGCCAACACGCTGAACGGGCATGTCATCCCGCACATGGACCGCGGCTCGTCCATCCTGTACGTCGGTTCCACGCTGTCGGAGAAAGCCGTGCCGGGGAGCTTCAGTTACGTAGTCTCCAAACACGCCATCGTCGGCATGATGCGCGCCACCTGCCAGGACCTCGCGGACACGGGCATCCACACGGCCTGCATCTGTCCGGGCTTCACCGACACGCAGATGCTGCGCGAACACGTCCCGGCGGAGGCGCTGGAGGCGGTGGCGGCCATGTCAGCACTCGGGCGCCTGATCGAGCCGGCGGAGATTGCCGCGACGTTGCTGTTCGCGGCCACGCACCCCGTGCTGAACGGCGCGGTGGTACACGCCAATCTCGGGCAGGTCGAGCGGTGATCCTGCCGTCCGGGCCGCGCGGCCTCCGGCGCGGCCCCAGATGACCGAAGCGCTTCTCGACGCACCCGGAGTCGACCTGGCGGAACGGCGCGAACGCGTATTCCTGGTGCTCGCGGGCTTCTTCCTGTGCGCCATGACGCTGCTCAACGTGATCGGCATCACGCGTTTCATCGAACTCGGCCCCATGACGCTCGCCGTGGGCGTGCTGCCCTATCCGCTGACGTTCCTCTGCACGGACCTCATCAGCGAGCTGTACGGCCGGCGGCGCGCGAACTTCCTGGTCCTGGTCGGCTTCATACTCAACTTCTTCATCCTCGGCTGCCTGTGGCTCGGCAACTCCCTGCCCGCGGCCGAGGCCCAACCGCCCTGGCAGGTCCTCGAACTCGCCGAAGCAGTGGCGTTGCCCAACGGCGACATGATCTCCGGCAGCGTCGAACTCTTCGAACTCATCTTCGCGTGCACGTCCGGGGCGGTCTTTGCGTCCATGCTCGCCTACATCGCCGCGCAGTTCTGCGACGTGCAGGTATTCCACTTCCTGAAACGACTGACGCGCGGAAAACACCTCTGGGTGCGCAACTGCTTCTCGACGCTGACCAGCCAGCTCGTGGACTCGGTGACCGTCATCTCCGTGACGTTCGGGGCGGCGTTTCTCGCCGGCGACTTCACGATCGCGACGATCCTGGTACTGATCGGCAGCAACTACGTCTTCAAGGTCATCGTCGCGCTGGCGGACACGGCGCCGTTCTATGCCGGAACGTACTACCTCAAGCGCTACCTCGACGTCGACAACCTCAGCACCTACTGAGCCGTCAGGCGTCCGGACTGCCAAACAGGCCGGCCATCGTTTCGACGGAGCGTTCGAGAAGCTCGGTATCCACGTTACCGATGCGCAGACGCGTGACCACCAGGTGGGTCATGCCGAGCTCTTCGCGGTATTGCGCCACACGCTCCCTTACCGCGCCCGGTTCGCCGACGATCGCCCAGTCGTCCACCTCGCTCGAGAAACGAGCCGCCATGCGGGTGTCCGATGCCGCGGCCATGCGCCGCGCCTGCTCTTCGAGACTCTCCCGCACCCGCGCGACGAGCCGCGCGTCCGAGGAGACGAAGACCGAGCGCATGATCGGGACTTCCGGTGGCACCGGGCGTCCGGCTTCCTCGCAAGCCTCGGCATGGCGGCGGTAGTTCTCGCGGAGCCGCGCCAACGGTTCCATCGGAGAGGCGAGATACGGGGCGCCCAGGCGTCCGGCCTGGGCCAGCGCCTTGGGACCGAACGCCGCCACCCAGATGGGCGGGTGGGGCCGCTGCACCGGAAGCGGTGCGACTGTCACCGGCTCCGCCCCCTCCACCACGGACACGGGCTCGCCGCGCCAGGCGCGCATCATGTGTTCGAGGCACCAGTCGAAGATGCGCCGCTTGTCCTTCGGGGAGACGGAGAATGCGCCCAGCAGTTGTGTCGAATAGCCACGGCCAACCCCGAGGGTCACACGCCCGCCCGAAAGACGGTCCAGCACCGCCACCTGTTCGGCGGCCTGGAGCGGATTGCGCAGCGGCAGGAGGTAGGACGTGGTGGCAAGACGAATGCTCTGCGTACGCGCGGCCACGGCCGCAAGCAGCATGAGCGGTTCCGGAATCGCTTCCTCCCCGCCGAAGTGGTTTTCGGGCAACCAGAAGGACTCGTAGCCCCATGCCTCCGCGAGCGCACCCTGGCGGGTGAGCGTGGCCGCGTCGGCCATGCCGGAAACTATCCACGGCGTGAGTCCCAGGTGCAGCGTGCTCATTGCCTCGCAGACGGCTCGACGGGGGCAGCCCAGCTTACCCGATCACGGGTCCGGTGCTGCCCCGCGGGAGTTCACGGCTGCTCGGAGGAAGCCGCGGGGGTACCGATGGAGGAGAGTCCCGGCAAGCCGCTCTGGAGCATCCACATCGCGGCCATCGTCGCGCGGACCGCATCGAGGTGACGCGCGATCGCAAACGTCTCGTAGAGCGGATCCCGGGCAAGCAGCACGCAGCGTTCCGCCCGGGTCCTGCCGCCGCAATCGAATTCCGCCGTCTGTCCGAATTTGTTGCCGGCCCCGCCATAGCCGCCGAACGAACCGGGCGCGTCGATCCTCCAGAACACCTGCCAGGTCGCCGGCATCCCGGGAATCGGCGCCCGCACCGCAGACAGGGTCTCCTCGGCTGTCCCGGAGAGGAGCCTCGGATAGCTCTCGATATCGTCCGCGAGCGGCGAGCAGTCCTCACCGAGCGCCGCCGACAGGGCGTCCGGATCGGGCGGATAGCGGTCGAAACGGTCGCTCACGTCCCAGCGCCACCAGCGCGCCGTGTAGACGGGTACGACGTGTGCCGGGGAGGTCATGTCCTGCACATAGTTCACGATACGGCCGAGGCCGGAGTACCGGTCGGCAAGCGCTTCGGCCCTGTCCAGTTCTTCGACCAGCCGGCCGAAGTGCTGATGCATGCGCGTCTGGATCACCCACAGGAGGCTCTTCGGCTTCTGACTCTCACGGTCGTAGTAGTTCCAGCGGGTGAGTCTCCGGAAGAGGTTCGCCTCCGCCTGGCGGACATTCGCCTTGGCGACATAGCGCACCTGCAGCGGCGTCAGGCGCGGCAGGTTGATCTCGGCCGCGCAGCGATTGAAATGCTTCGCCGCAACGAAGGTCAGTTCCTGGTGCAACCGCCCGTCGTATGCCACGGCAGTCGTCCATGGCCAGGCGCAGGCCAACACGAAGCCCGCCAGTCGCGCGACTGGCCGGACCATCCGGCGCTGTCTCATCGCGTCCCGTCCGGCGCGCCGTTGCGCAGACGCGGCAGGCGGGCCAGCGTCTCGTCGGTACGAAGTGTGTGTGCGATTTCGGCGATCGTGCCGCGGGCGCCCGGCCAATGCCAATCCGGTGCGACTTCCGCCACCGGCGTCATGACGAAGCGCCGGGACAGGGCACGCGGGTGGGGCAGCGTCAGGGTCGTCGTGTCGCACACGACGTCGCCGAACAGCAGCAGATCGAGATCCAGTTCGCGCGGTGCGTTCCGTACAGGCGCCGATGTCCGGCCATGCCGTCGCTCCAGGGCCTTCAGTTCCTTGAGCAGCGTCTCCGGCACAGGCGCGTCCGAAACGAACGCGGCCGCCGCATTCACGAAGTCGGAGGCCTGGGGCGGACAGTCGACGGGGCTCGTGCGCCACAGGGACGAGGCACGAAACGCCCCACAGGACAACGCCCGCAACTCGTGAAGCGCCCGCTCCACGATGTCCACGCTCGGACCCCGGTTCGAACCGAGGCCTACCAGAACCCGAACAGCCATGGTAGAAATCGACCCAACCTGCCATGCGACTCAAGGAAGTGCTAAATGAAAGCCGCCGTACTGAGGGAAGTCAACCAGCCGCTCGAGATCGAGGACGTACAACTCGGCAATCCCGGACCCCGGGAGGTGCTCGTACGGACGGCGGCCGCGGGCGTCTGCCACTCCGACCTGCATTTTCAGAACGGTTCCTATCCGTACTTCCTGCCGACGGTTCTCGGCCACGAGTCGGCCGGCGTCGTCGAGGCGGTCGGCTCCGACGTGACCTACGTCCAGCCCGGCGACCATGTGATCACCTGCCTGTCGGCATTCTGCGGGCACTGCGAGTTCTGCCTCACCGGGCATATGTCGCTGTGTCAGGAGCCCGAACTGCAGCGTGGCGCCGACGAGCCGCCGCGGCTCAGCACGCACGGCGAATCGATCGCGCAGTTCCTGAACCTGTCGTCCTTTGCCGAGTACATGCTGCTGCACGAACACGCCATCGCGAAGATTCGCAAGGACATGCCCCTCGACCGGGCCGCCCTCATCGGCTGCGGCGTCACGACCGGCATCGGCGCCGTCATCCACACCGCTGCCGTCGAACCGGGCGCCACCGTCGCCGTGATCGGCTGCGGCGGCGTCGGGTTGTCCTGCGTCAATGGCGCGGCCATCGCGGGCGCGTCACGAATCATCGCGATCGACACGACCCCGAGCAAACTCGACCTCGCTCGCAAGTTCGGCGCCACGGACACAGTCGACGCGAGCGCCGGGGATCCCGTGGGGGCCGTGCGCGAACTCAGCGACGGCGGCGTGCACTACTCGTTCGAAGCCATCGGCCTGAAGAGCACCACGGAGCAGGCCTGGAAGATGATCAGGAACGGCGGCACCGCCACCGTCATCGGGATGATCCCGGTAGGTACGATGGTCGAGATCCACGGCCCGGAATTCCTGCGTGAGAAAACGCTGCAGGGCTCCAACATGGGATCGAACCGCTTCCGCGTCGACATGCCGCGATTCGTGGATTTCTATCTCGCGGGGAAGCTGCATCTTGACGACATGATCTCGGGCCGTATCAGGCTGGAAGACGTCAACGACGCCCTGCAGCAGCTCAAGACGGGCGAAGTGGCGCGCAACGTGATCATCTTCGAGTAGGGGACGCCCTCGTGGCGTCCCGTCTCGAATTCATGCACCGGCCATGCGCGGGCGGGGACAAGCCCCGCCCCTACTGCCCCCTACTGCAGATCGATATTGCCGTATTGCCCGGACCGGTAGATGCGCAAGCGCACGACCCGCGCATAGCGAATCCGCTGCCACAGGTCACCGATACCCCGCGTCTGCTGCCGGTTGGCGGCGATGATGATGTCCCCGCTGCGCAGGCCATGGCGCCAGGCGACGCTGCCGGGCTCCACTTCCGCGACCAGCACCCCCGCCCCGCTCCCGGGGTCGTCGTCCTCGCGAAAGTCGGACAGCACGGCGCCGGCCAGGCGCGCATCAACGCGGGCGCCCGACACGCTGATCATGCTTTGGTCGTCCACCTCGAGCGCGAACGTCTGTTCGCCCCCGCTGCGGACGACCCGCAGCTCCACCGTGTCGCCGGCCATGACGACGGCCGACTGGCCGTGGTAGTCCGAGACGCGCCGTACCTCGCGGCCGCCCATGGCGGTCACGATATCTCCGGGTTCGATCCCCGCGGCATCCGCAACACTCCCCGGTTCCACATCCACGACAACCACGCCCTCGACCGCCTGGACCCCGAGCGCAGCCGCCAGTTCGGCGTTGAGCCCCTGCACCGCCAGGCCGATCCGGCCCCGGCGTACTTCGCCGTGGGCCACCAACTGCGTCATGATCGCGTTGACCATGTTGCTCGGAATCGCAAATCCGATTCCCACGCTGCCGCCGTAACGCCCCGGTGAGACGATCGCCGTGTTGATGCCGACCAGGCGGCCCGACAGGTCCACCAGCGCGCCTCCCGAGTTGCCCGGGTTGATCGATGCGTCGGTCTGAATGAAGTCCTCGTAACCCTCGATGCCGAGGCCACTCCGACCGAGCGCGCTGACGATCCCGGAAGTGACGGTCTGTTCGAGGCCGAACGGGTTGCCGACGGCCACCACGAAGTCGCCGACACGCACCGCGGCCGAATCGGCGAACTCGAGCGCCGTAAGCCCTTCCGCCTCGACCTGCAACACCGCCAGGTCGACCTGCGGGTCCACGCCGACCAACCGGGCCGGCAGCGTACGGCCGTCCATCAGGCCGACGCTGATCTCGTCGGCACGGCCGACCACGTGGTTGTTGGTCACGATGTAGCCGTTCTCCGCATCCACGATGACGCCCGACCCGGCGCTCTGCTCCCGGCGATAACGCCGCCGGTCCTCCGGAATCGAGAAGAAGCGGCGGAAGAACGGGTCGTCCAGGAGTGGGTTGCCAATTCGGACCGACGCGTACGTCGCGATGTTGACCACACCCGGCGTCGTGCGCTCGAGCATCGGCGCGAGACTCGGGACCCGGTCGCCGTCCGGGAGCTCCACCGGCAGCGCTGCACCGCCCGGAAACGCCGCGAGCGCGCAAGCCAGCGCACCGGAAATCGAGACAAGCGATTGGATGTTCATGCCGCGGTTCTTCCCTGTTCACTGGAACGGCCATACGCCGGCAGCGCGCCGGCCACGAAAAAAACGATCAGGGCGACGGCCGAGGCTGCCGACGCCACGCGGAATGCTGTTTCGTAGGAAGACTGCTCGTAGAGCAACCCCATCGCCAACGGCCCGCCGGCGATGCCCACCGTCATCCACAGATTCGCAACGGAGTATATCCGCGGATAGTCCCGCACCCCGAACGCGGACGCCATCAGCAACGGCTGCAGCATCAGCAGGTTCCCCACCGTCACGCCGAAACAGGCCGCGCCGGCCAGCAGGACGGTGCCCGTCTGTGCGGAACCCAGGATCGCGATACCCACGCACTGCCCGGCGACGTTGAGCATGGTGAAGGCGCGAATCGGAAACCGTCTGACGACGAGTCCGCCGAGCAGCCGCCCGACGATCGAGCACAGCGCGAGCAGGGCGACGGCCGACGATGCGACCGGCTGGCCGGCGACCTGGTCCGCGTGGTTGAAGCTGTGGGAGATCACACCCACCTGGGCGCCCATCATCAGGACGTAGGCAAACGCCGCCCCGATGAAGAACCGCGACCGTAACGCACGTCTGACCGCGGCTTCGTCGGGTGTGACGTGGTCCCGTCCGGTCGGGCCGCCACCCGGCGGCCAGTCTCGGACCGTCCCGAGCGCGATGGGAACGATCACGCCGACAAACGCCACGCCGAACCAGGGCATGGCCGCTTCGATGCCAACGCGGTCTATGACGAATGCGCAGAGCGGAGTGAGCAGCACGCCGCCCATGGACAGGCCCGTGGACGCGATGGACAGTGCCACCGAACGGTTCGCCCCGGGGAACCAGCGCGTTACCACGGTCGTGGCGGGAATCAGCGAAACCGCTGCATTGCCTATCCCGAAGACCGCGTAGAGCAGCCAGATTTGCCACACCTCACGCGCGTGGCCGAAGAGCGACAGTGCGGCTCCCCCGACGATGGCCCCGCCCACCATGACCCAGCGCACGTCACACAGCGAGAGCAGGCGCCCGATGCCGAGACCGGCGAGACCACTGGCCAGAAACAACAGCCCGACCGCACCGGAGACGTCCGCCACGTCGAACGGACGCTGCTCCGACAGCGCGCTCATGTACACCGCGAGGTTGTAGAACCCGAACCCCGAGGAGACCGCCAGCACCACGAAGACCCCAGCCACGAGCCGAGTGCCGCGATCAAGCCTCATCGTCGTACCGGGTGGCCCCGGCCGCGACCGTCGGCGCGTTCTTCAAGGAAGCTCGACGGCTGGCCGGATCAGGGAGCAATGGAGCGGGCGATGGGAGTCGAACCCACGTCTCCAGCTTGGGAAGCTGGGGTAATGACCGTTATACGACGCCCGCGTGTATCGAGCCGGCAATCCTACTACAGCCGCCCGTCCCCAAGCCCCTCAGCGCTCCACCCGCCGCTTCGGCCGGGGTGGTGTGACCCGGGGGGCCTGACGCGGCATCCGTGGCGCCGCCTGGCGCTGCGGCGGTGCGGCACTGCGCTGCCGGACGGCCCGGGGCGGCGGGGCCGCTCGCGGCGCCACCGCGCGAGGTGCCACGGCTCGCGGGCCGGGCGTGCGCGGCGCAACCGCCCGTGGTGCCGCCGCTCGCGGCCGGGGAGCTCGCGGGGCAACCGCCCGTGGTGCGGCCGGGGCTGGCGCCACGACGCGAGGCGCCGACCTCGTGGGCGTCACGCGGCGAGGTGCGGCGCGCACCGGACTGCCGGGCGCGACACTTCGGCGCACCGGCTCGGCCCGCCGCGCCGGCGCCGGTCTCGGCGCCACCGAACGCGGCACTGCGAGAGGACGCGCCGGCGTGGCGTTCGGCGCGACGCGAGGCACCGGCACCGGCCGCGTGACAGGTCTCGGCGACACGGCGCGAGGCGTAGCCCGAACCGGCGCTTCGACATGACGTCGACGTACGGGCACCGACCGCGGGGTGCTTCCGGGCACCGCAGGAACGGCCTGTGTCGGACGTGCCGTCCGCACGGCAGGTGCCCGCGGTACGACCGGACTCGGTGTCGCGGCACGGTTCCGCTCCGGCGCCGGCACACGCACGCCTCCCGGCACGCGCGGAACCGCCGGTGGCGACGTCGCGGCCGGCTGTACAAGCACGGGCCCGCCGGGTACCGGGACGGTACCCGGCGAGCGATTACGCGGCGAGTCACTCGGCAACGCGCCGCCAGTCGCCGAGCCGGGGCGCCCGCCCATGTAGGGACGCGGCTTGTCGAAGAGGCGCGAGGCGGTCCGCGGCGCGCCGCTATCGCTGCGTTCCTCCGGCGCGTCGATGTCGTTGCGCGGCGACGGGCGCTGCCCGCGACCCCGGCGGTCTCGGTCCCTGCGGTCGTGCGCCCGACGATCGCCAACCCGATGGTCGCGGTAGAGGTAGATCGGGTAGACGCGTCGCCGCGGATCGTAGTGGTAGTAGCTGTACAGGAAGGCCGGGTGGTAGTAGTCGTGATACCGGTCGTAGCCGTAGTGATCGTAGTGATAGACGGTGTTGGAATAGGTGTTGTATTGCGTGTCGTGGTGGCGCGGGTCCCCCTCCGACGGATCGTCTGCCGCGCCGCGTACGCCTGCATAGGCGCCTTCCGGCAGCGGCTCGATCGGTGTCCGTGCCACCTGCGCTCTCTCGCAGGCCGCCACCAATTCGTCGAACGCATCGAAGAACCCGGGCGTGAATTCCTCCCGTTCGAGCAGGTGAACGCCGTCCCCGGAGAGGGGCGCGCAGACATTGCGGTGGCGGACGTACTTCAGGAGCGTGCCTTCGGAGAACCCTGCTTCATGCAGCTCGAGCAGTTCCCTTGCGGTCATCTCCGAGACTTCGTTCGGTGGCAGACCGCCCTCGTCGAGCATTCGCTCGACCAGGGCATCGGCCACCTCAGCTTCCCGCAACGCGACCATACCCACCGCGTCGATCTCGAAGCGCGCACCGGTCACATCGACGATGCGCCCGATCTCGCTCTCCGAGTAGCCGTTGCGGCTCATCTCGATGATATCCAGCAACGAGAGCGCGGCAGCCGCCTGGGCGAACCCGAGCAGCGGGACTATGAGTATGCGCATCGCGCAGCGCACGGACTTTCGCATCGCGTCACCTCCAGGGGCGGGCGGACGCGGTCAGTATACGCACGGCGGCCCGCTGCGCGCGCGCCGCGCCCGCAACGTTCATGCAGCGTTCAGATTGGCGCCATCGATCGCCTGCCGGTGGTATCGGCGGCGCAAACCGACTAACTTTCGCGCCTTCGCATGGCCTGAGGTACGAGCAATGAGAGTCGCAGGGAAGGTGGTCGTCGTCACGGGCGGCGCCAGCGGTATCGGGCGCGAGCTCGCACGCGCGTTCGCGGGACCGGAGCAGGCCGGGCACGTGGTCGTCGCGGATCTCGACGGAGACGGCGCGCAAGCCGTCGCCGACGAGATCGGGGGAACCGCCATGCGGGTGGATGTCGGCGTCGAATCCGACCTCGTCGAACTGATCGAGCGGACCGAAGGGGACATCGGGCCCATCGACCTCTTCTGCTCGAACGCCGGCATCGGCCTCGGCAAGGGCATCGACGAGCCGGACGACGTCTGGGACACGATCTGGCGGGTCAACACCATGTCCCACATCTGGGCCGCCCGCCATCTCGTCCCGCGCATGACCCTGCGCGGCGGCGGCTATCTCTTCAGCACCGCATCGGCGGCTGGCCTGCTGGCGCAGATCGGCTCGGTCACCTACACCGTGACGAAGCACGCCGCGGTCGCACTCGCGGAGTGGATCTCGATCACCCACCACCGGGATGGCATTCGCTGCACGGTCCTGTGTCCCCAGGCGGTGCGTACCGGCATGACCGGAGACGGCCCGGGCGTCGCCGGCGTGGACGGCATGCTGGAACCGGATGTGGTAGCGCAGGTCTGCATCGACGCCATCGCCGAGGAGCGCTTCTTCGCGCTGCCGCACGACACCGTGCAGGAGTACATGCGGCGCAAGGCCACCGACCCGGACCGCTGGCTCAAGGGGATGCGGCGGCTGCACGAGGTCTACAGCCAGAACTGAGCGTTGCCTGTCAGGGCGACCGGTGACTCGCCGGGCATCAGGTCGCCCGGCAACCGCATGCTCAGGAGCGTCTTCAGTTCCTGCTCGCCGCAGACCTTCGTTGGCTTCCCCCCGGTTGCCGGCCCCGCTCTATCCGGACGCCAGCTGCGCCACCGCGCGCCGGGCCATCACCGTCACGAGGTGCGCCCGGTACTCCGCGGAGGCATGCATGTCGGAGTTGAAGTTCGTATCCGGTACCGTCACGCCGTCGAGCGCCGCGACGGACAGTCCCCCCGCCAACGCCGCTTCCAGCTCCGCGGAGCGGAACGCACACGGCCCGGCTCCGGTGACGCCGACCCGCACCGCGCCGCCCAGTTCCGCCACCATGATCCCCACGATGGCGTAGCGCGACGCCGGGTTCGGGAACTTCGCGTACGCCGCGCGCGCGGGGATCGGGAACTCGACCGAGGTGACGATCTCGCCGTCCTCGAGCGCCGTCTCGAACAGGTCCACGAAGAAGTCCTCACCGGCGAGGTCGCGCCGATCCGTGTGCACGGTCGCGTTCAGCGCCACGACGGCCGCCGGATAGTCCGCCGCCGGGTCGCTGTTGGCGATGGAGCCGCCGAGGGTGCCGCGGTTGCGCACGTGCGCATCGCCGATGCTGCCGGCCAGGTCCGCGAGCGCGGGAATCGCGGCGCGCACCTCGGCGGAGGCCGCGACGTCCGCATGGGGCGTCATGGCGCCGATGCGCACCGTGGCGCCGACCTCGATGCCGTTCAGGCCCTCGATGCCGGCCAGATCGACCACGTCCGACGGCGCCGCAAGACGCTGTTTCAGCGTCGGAATCAGCGTCATGCCGCCGGCAAGGAACACGCCGTCTTCCGCCCCGGAGCGCAGTTCCGCCGCGTGGCCGAGGCTTGCGGCCTTGTGGTAGTTGAAGCGATACATAGCTGTCTCCTCTCGCCCCTAGCCCCGCAGGGCGTTCCATACGATCAGCGAGGTCGCCGGCATGGGCAGTTCCTTCACGCCCAGCGCGTCCGTGACCGCGTTCATCACCGCCGCCGTCGAGCCGATCGCTCCGGCCTCGCCGCAGCCCTTCACGCCGAGCGGATTGTGCGTACAGGGCGTCACCGTGGTGTCCACGACGAAGCTCGGTACGTCGTCCGCGCGCGGCATGCAGTAATCCATGTACGACCCGGTCACGAGCTGGCCGCTCTCGTCGTAGATGCCGTGCTCGAGGAGCGCCTGGCCGATGCCCTGGACCAGGCCACCGTGTACCTGGCCCTCCACGATCATGGGGTTGATCACGTGGCCGAAGTCGTCCACCGCCACGAACTGGACGATCTCCACGACGCCGGTGTCCGGGTCGATTTCGACTTCGCAGATGTGCGTCCCCGCCGGGTAGGTGAAGTTGCCCGGGTCGTAGAAGGCCTTTTCCGAAAGACCGGGCTCGAGTTCGTCCAGGGGGAAGTTGGCCGGCACATACGCGGCAAAAGCCACCTCGGCGAATGCCATGGAGCGGTTCGACTCTCTCTCCGAGAAGACGCCGTCGGCGAAGTCGATGCGGTCGTCCGTGGTCTCGAACGTGTGCGCGACGATCTTCTTGCCCTTGGCGATGATCTTGTCGGTCGCCTTCACGAGCGCCGACCCACCCACCGCGATGGAGCGCGAGCCGTAGGTGCCAAGGCCGTAGTCCGACCGGCCCGTATCGCCATGCACCAACTCCACACTCTCGAACGGCACGCCGAGCTTTTCGGAGACCACTTGCGCGAAGGTCGTTTCGTGCCCCTGGCCGTGGCTGTGCGAACCCGTGATCACCGTCACGGACCCCGTCACGTTCACGCGCACCTCGGCGCTTTCGAACAGCCCCACCCCCGCGCCGAGAGATATCGCCACCTGCGAGGGCGCCAGTCCGCACGCTTCGATGTACGCGGATATGCCGATGCCCCGCTTCCTGCCCCGGGCTTCCGATTCGGCCCGGCGCGCGGCGAACCGCGAGTAGTCGATGAGCTCGAGGGCGCGGTCGAGGCTCGCCTCGTAGTCGCCCGTGTCGTAGGTGAGCGCCACCGGCGTCTCGTAGGGAAAATCCTCCGGCTGGATGAAGTTGCGCCGCCGGATTGCCGCCGGGTCCATGCCCAGTTCCCGGGCCGCCGTCTCGACGAGGCGCTCCACCACGTAGGTCGCCTCCGGCCGGCCGGCGCCCCGATACGCGTCCACGGGAGCGGTGTTGGTGAAGACCGACTGGACCTCGACGTAGATCGCCGGCGTCTTGTACTGGCCGGCCAGCAGCGTGCCGTAGAGATAGGTCGGTACGCTCGATGCGAACGTGGAGAGGTAGGCGCCCATGTTGGCCGTCGTCGCCACGCGCAGCCCGAGGAACTCCCCGTCGTCCGCGAGGGCGAGCTCCGCCCGCGTCACATGGTCCCTGCCGTGGCAGTCGCCCAGGAACGATTCCGACCGCTCCGCGCACCACTTCACCGGCCGTCGCAGCTTGCCGGCCGCCCAGATGACCGCCGTCTCTTCCGCGTAGATGAAGATCTTCGAGCCGAACCCGCCGCCGACATCCGGCGACACCACCCGCAGCTTCGACTCCGGGGCGACCTGCACGAAGGCCGCGAGCACCAGCCGCTCGAGGTGCGGGTTCTGCGAAGTCATGTAGAGCGTGTAATCGCCGGACGCCGCATCGAAGCAACCCAGCGCCGCGCGCGGCTCCATGGCATTCGGGATCAGGCGGTTGTTGACGATGTCGAGAGAGGTGACGTGGGCGGCGCGTCCGAAGGCGGCCTCCGTCGCCGCCCGGTCGCCGAATTCCCAGTCGTAGCAGAGGTTGTTCGGCGCGGACTCGTAGAGTTGGTCGGCGCCGGTCGCGCCCGCCACATCGACCACCGCCGGCAGTTCGTCGAAGTCCACGCTCACCGCCTCGGCTCCATCACGCGCCGCCTGCGGCGTTTCCGCGATGACGATCCCGTATGGCTCGCCGACGTAGTTGACGCACTCTACCGCGAGCGGCGGGTGCGGCGGCTGGATCATGTCCGAGCCGTCCCTCGACTTCACCAGCCAACCGCACGGCAGGTCGCCGATGCCGTCGGCCGCCAGATCCGCGCCGGTGTAGACCGCAACCACCCCGGGCATCGCAAGGGCCGCGCTCGCATCGATCGCGCCCACCTTCGCCCGCGCATGGGGCGAGCGCAGAAAGACCGCATGGGTCTGTCCGGGTTGATTGATGTCGTCGGTGTAGCGGCCCCCGCCCGTGATGAAGCGGAGATCTTCCTTGCGCCTGACCGAGGCGCCGATGCCTGTCTCGGACATGAGAGCCCCCTTACGTGGCCATGTTGTCGCGCGCCATCAGCACGGCGCGCACGATATTGTGGTAGCCGGTGCAGCGGCACAGGTTGCCCTCGAGCCCCTCGCGCACGGCGGCTTCGTCCAGATCGCCGCCGGTCTGCACCAGCTCGATCGCGGCCATGATCATGCCCGGGGTACAGAAGCCGCACTGCAGCGCATGACACTCGCGAAACGCCGCCTGCATGGGGTGCAGCGCGTCCGGCGCACCGATCCCCTCGATGGTCGTGACCTCCGCCCCGTCGGCCTGCCCGGCAAGCACGGTGCACGACTTCACCGCGCGACCGTTCATGTGCACGACGCAGGCGCCGCACTGGCTGGTATCGCAACCGACATGGGTGCCGGTCAGGTTCAGTCGCTCGCGGAGCATCTCCACGAGCAGCGCGTTGTCCGGCACGTCCAGCGTATGCGCCGCGCCGTTGACCGTTAACGTAACTTCCACGCGAATGTCCTCCTCGATGTTCCGCTCGCCCGTCGGGAACCGCCGTCCCCTGCTCCGTGTCGCCCGGCTTCTCGCCTGGACGACCCGACTCTAGCCCAAGATCGCAACGATTGCCGCGATTAGCAATACCCCCGCGGCCACCCACCAGATCCGCCGACCCCACTGGGTGGGCGCGGCGGGCGCCGGTTCCCGGCGCCACTCCGACCGGCCCGTCCTCCGCTTCCCCGGCCCCGAGCCACTCCGACCGGCCCTTCCTCCGCTTCCCCGCCCGCCCCGAGCCGCTCGCTGAAGGCCGCAAAAAACCCGTTCGCCATCTTGCGCACGGCCGCGTCGACCAGGCGCGAACCGATCTGGGCCAGCTTGCCTCCGACGTTCCCGCGCGCGCCGTAGCCGAGCAGCGTTCCTTCCGGAGTCTCGGTCAGGGTCACCGACGCTTCGCCCTTGCCGAATCCGGCGGCACCGCCCTGCGCCTCGACGACCAGCCCGTAACTCTCGAGCGGCACGAGATTCACCAGCGATACCGTACCCCGGAACGTCGCGCTCACCGGACCGATGCGCGCCTTGACCACGCCCTCGAACCGGTCGTCCGCAACGCGCGTCAGGGACTGGCAGCCATCGATGCAGGCGCAGAGGACGTCGGGGTCGTTCAGCGCCTCCCAGACGCGTTCGCGTGGCGCCGCAATCCGGTATTCGCCCGACTGTTCCAACGTGCCCTCCCAACCGATCGCCCCGTCGAGCCCCTTGCCGCTGCAGCCGTCCAGGGCGCGAATTCCAGCGCACGCGCAGCCCACTTAAGTTCGCACGTTTGCCCGAGGTGGGCAATGATCGCCCAGAACACACGGGACTGTATCTCTTCCCAGACGTCACCGTCGGCGGTCTGCGCCGCCTGCACCCGCGTTCTCGCGCTTCCGGTCCCTCGGGTCCCGCCACGTCAGTTCGCCGGCCGTCCGCTCGGTGCCGCGGTGGCCGGCATCACCGGATCAGCTTGATCGCCTGGCGCGCCAGGATCGCCGGGAGGGCTTGGTGGGTCTGCAGCGCCCCCGAGCCCCTCGCCTCGAGCTTCCCAAAGGGGAACCCCCGTAAGTGTCCGGCATGATCCGGTAGCTCTCGGGAAGCGCGGCTTCGACCAGGAGGGGCTCGATCAGGCTCCGCGGATAGCGGTCTCCGCTCACGTAAACGTCGCGCCGAACCCCGCCGCAGCAGCCAACACCTCGTCGAGTCGTCCCGCGTTCAGCCTTTCGAGCGGCCGCGCCGTCGTCTCGTCGAAAGGCCATTCCTGGCTCAGGAACGCCCAGGCGAGTTCGGCATCCCCGACGACCCCCACCACCTCGGCCAGTCCGGGAACGACCCGGCCGGGTCCCGCGATCTGCTCTGCCGGAATGTTCAGCCCCCGCTTGGTCGACCGCCAGGCGATCAGCGTGTTCCTGTCCACCCAGTCATAAACCGTGGTGCGCGACACGCCGAGCCTCGCCGCCGCCTCGCTGGCGCCGAGGATCGCCCCGCTGCCCCGGCTGGCCACGAACGGCCTCAGCTGCTCCGACACTTCCTCGCGCAGTCGCCCGGCGCCCGCCTCCGCTTGCGCCGCGGCCGTCTCGAGCGCCACCGCCACCGCCATCCGGGCCTCCTCGGGATGCTCTCGGATGAACTCCCGCGCATCGATCGAGAGCCTTGGGGGCCTTCGCGTCAGGAAGCCCATCACCGCTCCCGTCGACCTTGCCATCACACCCTGTCCCGCTGCCGAGTCACCACCGGATGATTGCCCACAGTGTTCAGTTTGTAAAGCGCGCTGCGGCTCTCTCCGCCCGTTCCCTATCGCCAGACGGAAGCGTGACCGTCGTTACCTGCCAGGATCGCGAAGCCCCACTCGGCCGAGCAGTCGGAAGCGGCGACGAACTGAACTGTCCGCGGGGCAAAGTGGGCACGCCCTACCCGCCACAGCAACCTGGTGAACCGGGACCTACTTCCCTCCGAGAGCCTTCAGCTTCACGCCGAATGGGCTCCCGGCGACCCCCCGGCCCTGCAAGCCCCCGATGGTCAGCGAGAGCCGTTCCAGGAGGTGGAAAAGGAACGTGCAGTTGCACGAATGACCAGCGGGGCGGGCTGCGGAGTCGAAGACCGACGGCACTCTGCGCCGTAGGTCCGACGACGACACGTACCGGCCTGCGAATCCCACATAGGCACCGTGCAGATCTTCCCAGCGGACCCCGATCGATGCTCCGAAAAGCGATCCCAATAACCGGCCCCGACAACGCCATCCTGCCGCCGTGAGGCCCCACCCACCGAGCGTCCAACGCACCGCTTCATGCGAAGCCACCGCCGTTGATTCGGCGCGACCAGGGCCCCGGTGTCCTCGCTCTCCACCCGTTCCCACCGCACGCGAGCTTCTGTATGATCTGCGCGCCGTACACAAGTTGCAGACCGAGGGGCATGGCGTCTCTGACTGTGAAATGCCGTAGCAGCAACGCAGTGGCGGGCTTCCATGCCCGCCTCCTCGCAATGGGCCCGCACCGTAAGCTGCGGCCGGGGCGTGCCGCTACCCCGTTTCCGCCTTTCCTCGTGCCCCATAGGCCACCGCTTCCCGCCAGCTCCCCCAGACGAACTTTGCAGAACCGTCCCGCGACCACCCTGTCTAACCGGCTTCCGCTATGGACGGCGAAAACCACCTCCACGTCGACGTAGTCGACTTCTTCAGCGGTTGTGGCGGCACGAGCGCCGGTCTCGAGCAAGCGGGAATGCGGATTCTCCTCGGCATCGACAAGGACGAAGACGCCGCCGCAACCTATTGCGAGAACTTCCCCGAGGCGGCTTTCGTCTGCCGTGACATCCGTCAGGTATTTACTTGGGAACTCGAACGCTATCTCTCCCGTGCCAGGGAACAACCTGTGTTGTTCACCGCCTGCGCACCGTGCCAGCCTTTTTCGAAACAAAGCCGCGGCAAGTCAAAGGCTGACGAGAGAGCCGTACTGCTCGACGAACTCCACAGGTTCATCCGGCGCTTCCGCCCCGAGTACGTCTTCCTCGAAAACGTGCCCGGAATACAACGCTTTGATCCGACCGACGGTCCCCTCGGTCGCTTCAGGCGCCTACTCGAAGGCCTCGGCTACTGCATCGCCTCGGATGTGATCAACTCCTCGGACTACGGCGTGCCTCAGACCCGTCGCAGATTCGTGCTCGCCGCTTCGCTCTTCGGCCGAATCGATCTACCGGACGCCACGCACGGCACCGCCGAGAACAAGGCCCCCCACGCAACGGTTTGGGACTGGATCGGAGATCTTCCAGCCATTCCGGCCGGCGGAGGCAGCGACGCCGTACCGAACCACTATTGCGCCGGTCTGTCCCCGCTGAACCTCGAACGAATCGCCAACACCCCCGAGGGAGGCGACCGACGCGATTGGCCGCAGGATCTGATCCTTCCGTGCCATGAAGATCATGCCGGACATACCGACGTCTACGGCCGACTTCAACGAGACCAGCCGGCCAGCACGCTCACCACGCGCTGCATCAGCCTGTCTAATGGACGCTTCGGTCACCCGATACAGGATCGGGCGCTCAGCGTCCGTGAAGCCGCTTGTCTCCAGACCTTCCCGCGCGACTTCGTCTTCTCCGGCAGCCTTGCATCCATGGCAATCCAAGTGGGGAACGCCGTACCGGTCTTACTCGCCCGCCGCGTCGGCGAAACGATCAATGCCCACCTCGCGTCCAACGCGGCGCAGCTAGCCCTCTAACGTGCCGCAGATCAGGGTCCGAGCCCGTGCCCTCGACATGCTCGGGCGCCAGCAGATCGCTGGCATCCCAACCGCGATCAGCGAACTGTTCAAGAACGCACACGACGCTTACGCACACCGAGTGGAGGTCGACTTCCGCCGCCGGACCAGCCTTCTCGTCCTACGCGACGACGGCCTCGGCATGTCCTACACGGATTTCATCGATCGCTGGCTAACGCTCGGCACGGAGAGCAAGCTAAGCGGCGGCCTCGGCATTGGTCCGCCTCCGACGGACCACCATCAGGCCGTCCGTCCGATTCTCGGCGAGAAGGGCATCGGACGCTTGGCGATCGCCGCTATCGGACCTCAGGTGCTCGTGCTGACGAGGGCCAAAGCCCCCGAGCCCTCCGACGAACTAGTCGTCGCATTCATCCACTGGGGTACGTTCACCCTTCCCGGCGTGGACCTGAGCGACATACACATACCTGTCCGACGCCTCGCCGGGGGCACGCTTCCTTCGGGCGATGACGTGCGGACCATGCTGGCCGATGTGCGCGTCAACCTCGAAGGGCTCTCCGGGGAACTCCCCGCAGATCTGATTTCGCCTATCACCGACGACCTCGACCAGTTCGACGTCGCTCCCGACGAGCTCTACGACAAGCTCCCCGACGGCCCGTCGCTGCTGGGAGACGGCTGTGGCACGCACTTCATCATCCAACCCACCGAGGAGACTCTTCCCGACGACATCGACGGACAGCCCGGCGACGTCACCGAACCAGCGCTGATCAAGATGCTCATCGGTTTCGTCAACACCATGACGGCGGAACAACGGCCGACAATAGACGCCCGTTTTAGGGACCACGGCCTCGACGGCATCGTCACGGAACGCATCGCCGGTTCGGCCTTCTTCACGCCCGAGGAGTTCCGCCAAGCCGATCACCATGTCACGGGAGCGTTCGACGAGTTCGGCCAGTTCCGCGGGCGCGTCCAAGTGTATGGTGGGGAAGCCCTCGACTACCTGCTGCCGTGGCCCGACGCG
This sequence comes from Candidatus Azotimanducaceae bacterium, assembly GCA_965206615.1. Taxonomy (GTDB): domain Bacteria; phylum Pseudomonadota; class Gammaproteobacteria; order Pseudomonadales; family Azotimanducaceae; genus VXNE01. Next base: position 1,708,712 of record CBDBKI010000005.1, on the reverse strand, counting down.
GCAGGCAGGCCGCTCAGATGCGGTCCCTTCAGCATCAACTTTGGCTACGTTCAGGGCGAAGCGGCCGCAACCAAGCTGCCGCCCGAAGACCACGCCCGCCTCATCGCCAAGCTCAACCGCATCGGCGGCCTCTACATCTACCGCGACGGAATTCGCATCCTGCCCTATGGCAACTCCGACTACGACTTCCTCAACATCGAACAGAGGCGCACCAAGGGCGCGGGCTACTACTTCTTCTCGTACCGCCGCATCTTCGGCGTGATCGACATCACGCGCGCCGACAATCCAAATCTCGTGGAGAAGGCGGGTCGGGAAGGCTTCAGGGAGAACAGCGCCTACCGCCAACTCAAGAGGCTCCTGGAGCATTTCCTTGTCCAGCTCGCCGCCGAGTTTTTCCGCGAAGGCGGATACCAAGCCGACGAGTTCTTCGCCGCCCGCGCAGAACTGGAGCACAAGGATAAGCTGCGCAAGCAACGCGCCCGACAGGTCAGAGTCCGCAGATCCACCTTCGGCCGGGAACTGGACGCCTTCTTCGAGGCTGTCAACGGCCGCGTCCCGGAAAGGTCGGTCGACGGCGTGCTCACCCGAGCCGAGGACCGCTTCTCCTCACTTTCCCGACCCCGCCGCGGCGACGACATGGGCCAGCGGTTCCTGGATCTCGAGACAGAGACGCGCCGGGAGCTGGCCGCAATCCGCGAGCAGCACCGCGTCACCCAGCCCCGCGGCTTCGGTCTGACTCGACAGCTGCAGCGAGACTGGGATGCCTACAGGATCGAACGCCAGCGCTTGGAGCAAGACGTCTTTCGTCCCGCGGGCCCGCGGTTGGACAAGATAGTAACCCTCCATGCGACGCTAGTCCGCGCGGACCTCGACGAGCGACGGCGGCTCGACCACGCCATCAAGGACACAAGCGAGACCCAGCGCAAGCGGACAGGCTCCCTCCAGCGCGAAACCCGTGGCGAGCTGACACAGCTAGGTGAACGCGTCCTGGCCCGAAGCCGCGCGGGCTTGACGGCCTTGGAACAGGCCATTCGCGAGACAGTGAGCGACTTCGAGCGGACCGAAACCGCCGTGCTGAACCGCAAGGACTTCGACCGAATGAGGACAGACTTCGAGGAACGTATCCTCACAGTTGCGGACGCCCAGAGTGAACAGCTCAAGCAGCTCCAAGAACAGCTCAAATCCGTTGCCACGGCTGACGGCGTCGACCCCGTAGAAGTCACCGATGCGCTCGAGGAGGAACTCGAAGCGCTTCGCGAACGTGAAAACGCAGGACTCGAACTCGCTCAGGTCGGAATGGCACTCGGCATCGTTCACCATGAGTTCTCAAGCACCATAAACGGTATTCGCAACAGCATCCGCCAACTCAGCCGGTGGGCCGACGCCAACCAGCCTCTCCAACAGCTCTACCGCGAAATCCGGGCCAACTTCGACCATCTCGACGGCTACCTCACGCTCTTCACTCCGCTCGACCGAAGGCTGCAGCGAACGCGTGTTCAGATCACTGGTTCCGACATCCACACCTTCCTGACGGATCTATTCGCCGACCGACTCGCCCGCCACCGCGTCGAACTGCGGGCCACGCCCCGGTTCCTTGCCGCGGCCGTGTTCGGTTTTCCGTCTTCCTTCTACCCCTGCTTCGTCAATCTCGTCGACAACGCCGTCTTCTGGCTCGCCAGTCGCCGCGAGACCGCGGCCAAGCGGTTCATAGAGCTCGACGCCGAAGGCGATGCATTGACTGTCACCGACAACGGGCCGGGAATCCCGGTGCGGGACGCTGAGGCCGTGTTCGAGATGGGGTTCACCCGCCGCCCCGCAGGGCGCGGCATGGGGCTATACATCTCGCGACGAACCCTCCGGGACGCTGGATTCGACCTGTCCCTCGACCCGTTCCAGCGAGACAAGGGCGCTACGTTTCGAATCACCCCTTCCACCGAGAACGCATAGCAACGTCCCGTCCACAACAAGAAAACCAAATGACCCCACACCACGTACCGGCACCCCAGTCCTTTCAAGCGCTTTCACGCGAGGTAGTCCAAGGATTCCTCCAGACGGCCGTCGTTCTCGACGATGAGGCGTTTTTCTCGCCTCAACCCACCGTCGACGCTCTCGTCGAACCGGATCCCGAGATTAGCACCTCAGAGTCCCTGCCTGATGACGATGAAGCTCTGGACCAGACCGCCGACCGACCTTCTGGAAACTCGCTCGACGCCCAGGCGCTGATCAACTCGTTCGCGGACTTTGGCATGGTCTGCGCCGTACTCACCCCCTGGAAAGACGACGGTGGCAAAGGCACTACGATCAACGCGTCACGCCGAGCCGACATCGTCATCCTCGACTGGCGTCTCGGTGATCAAGGACAGCGGGCGACTCAGATAATTCGCCAGATCGCGGCCGATGACGCAGCTTCAGCCGGACGCCTGCGCCTTTTCGTCATATACACCGCGGAACCAGATCTCGGCGGCATCTGCGACCGTTTGGCCACTCAGCTTCCCGCGTTCGAAAAACGTGGCTCAGCCCCTTCCCCCTCCCTCGTAGCGGACCACGCCAAGGTCTTATTCATCGCAAAGGGCAGCACCGCGCCGAACGTCGGCTCCGTCGAAGAAGCCGACCTTCCCGATCGACTAATCGACGAGTTCGCCGGGATCGGACAAGGGTTGCTCGCCAACGTTGCCTTCGGCTCCATCGCGGCCATACGTCGGGACACCCATCACCTCCTCGCCCGCTTCCGCTCCGCGTTGGATGCACCTTTTGTCTCCCACAGAATCCTATTGGAGACTCCCGAAGACGCCGAGCAATACGCCCTCGACCTGCTGAGCTCAGAACTTGCCGTACTGCTACAGGACAGCGATGCCGGTCCTCGTTTCGCTGGAAAGGAAGCCATCCGCGCGCTGCTCAGCCAACTCACGTCCGGTGGATGTCAGCTCCGGCTCATGAGAGACAAGGACATCGAAACCAACGCGCAGCCGATCTCCGTCGATGAACTCATGCACTTGGTAGAACGGGGACCGGCGGGTCTAGCCGACGTACCGGAGCGACAGGCTAGCAAGAACCAAATGAACCAACTCCATCACCGGGTCGAGCTTCTCTTCTCCGAAGATCTCAAAGCCGGACGCGCCACTCACCGCGAGTTCGCGAGGCTTAGTTCGAGCGCGCGCGAACATGCGACGGTTCGCGCCGACTTCCGCGCCAAACTCGACTTGGGTGCCGTCGTCCGTTCCGGCCAATGCTACCTGCTCTGCATTCAGCCGCGGTGCGACGCCGTGCGCCTCGATGACCCCACTAGGTTCGTTTTCGCTCACCTGACGAAATCCGACTCGCCCTTCGACCTAATCGTCCAAGACGGCGATTCGGATGTTGCGCTGAAGCTGGAAGAAAGTGTCGCCGGGCTTCGGTACTACACATTTGATCCCGACCCTGATACGCGAACCGTGTTGGCCGCCACGAACCGGCGTTTCACCGACGCCGAGGGACGGTCATTCACTTGGCTTTGCGATCTACGCGACCCCATTGCACAACGATTCGTTCAGAGAATTGCCTCGACTCTCTCTCGCATCGGGCTAGACGAGTTCGAGTGGCAGAGGCGCCACGCCAAGGGCTAGTCCACAGAGACCGTGCACATGCGTCGCCTTCGACGTTACACCCCGTCCAAGTACCGGCTTAGCCTAGCCCTGAGCCACTCCTCATCGTCCATTTCGCATTCCCACACGACAAGGACGCCCCAGCCATCGCGTTCAAGCTCGCCCACGACCTTCGCGTCTCGCGTTTTGTTCCGGCAGATCTTCACACGCCAGAAGACGATGTTCGACGCGGGTAGATGGCCTTTCCGGCAGGTGTGCCCGTGCCAAAAGCACCCATGAACGAAAACCACCTTTCTCCGGCCCGGGAAAACCAAATCAGGCTTCCCGGGCAGCCCTCGAACATGAAGCCGGTACCTGTATCCCATGCCATGAATCAACCGCCTAACCGACATCTCCGGTCCCGTGTCCTTCTGGCGAACCGCGGCCATCATCTTCGACCGTGACTCTGGGCTGACCCTATCGACCACGGCTCACGTCACTCTACGACGGCGGGTTCTCGACATTGGCTGTGACCTCCCTGCCCCCGTCCCAAGGCCTCTCACTCGCAACCACCACGCCAGACTCCAACCCCGGGTACGCAACTCATCACAACGGTAAGGTCCTCCTATCCAACCTTTGGCGTCTGTTCGGCCTGCAACCCCGCAAACTTCCATTCCAGATCAGGCGGGTCGGGTTCGACGACCAGATTCTCGGGTACTCCAGCAGGGAAGTCAGACGTTCGGAAAGGCCTTCTCGCCACTCGCCCACCCGAGCAGCAGTGTCGTTCCATCCGGCAGCCCGACCTCGGTCATCCGGTCTGGAGCTGCCGAACCGCCCAGCGTTTCGACGAAGGCCTGGTAGTCGGCGAACCCCGATCTCTCGGCAGAGAACGAATGCACGATCATCGCGGCCGCTTGGCCGCGGAACCGCGTGCGTTCCTTGACGGCGGACGCAGCCCGGTGGAACAACTGATAGCGCAGATGATCGGGTGGAGGAAAGACCATCCCTAGCAGGTCGCACAGGTACCGGAGGCGTTTCTTCCTCCCAGGGCTTGCGTGCAGGAACCAGTCTTTGATCGTGTTGTCGAAGGGTTCCGAGACCTTGCCTTCCACCGCAGCCACCATGAGGTCCCTGCCCACGCCGATCAGCGCGAGCACATCGTTGTGGCTACCCTGCGACCCGCCCGGCAGCGGCACCTCCCATTCGGGCAGGGCGACGAGCAGCTCCGGTTCCTCCACAGCGTAGCGACGCACCGTCCTTATCAGGGACGTCACCTCCGGCGGAAGCCCGTCCTGCGCCTCCCAGGAATGCGCCAGGGCCTTGGCCGAGTACCCCGTCCTCCACTGCTTGTGCGGGTCGCCCAGGAAGTCCCGCCACGCGAGCGGACCCCCGCTCGGCACGTAGCAGCGGGAGGTTTTCGCCTTCCTCAAATCCTCGGTCTCGTGCCGGGCCGTCTCCGCGCCGTCCACGAACAGCGCACCGACCCGCGTTCTCTTCTTCGCCAGCGCCGGCAGCCGGTCCCAAAGCCGGCGATACTGCGTCATATCTGGCAACGCGATCGCATAGCTTGCCTTGGAGTCGTCCATACGCTGGAGCGTGTCGGCCAAGACCGCCCCGAAGTAGTTGCGGCGCATCTGATCGTACGAGCCGCCGCCCTTCGCCTCGATGACCCAGCGTTCGTCGTCCCGGGTTGCCTCCAGGTCGATCCCGGGACGCGTGCCCCAGGCAACCTCCGATGTCCAGCCGCGACGGCCAAGCCAAGCGACCAGCGCTCTCTTAACCTCGTCCTCGCTGAACTCTTCCGCGAGGCCTCGACCGGCAGCCGGCGGCGCCCGGGTCGGATAGTTGCCCATCCGACGGTCGTCCCTACGCCGTCGCTCGAGCTCGCCCGCCCGGGCCAGTTCGCGACACGCGACACTCGTCGGTTGGTGGCGCACCCGCTCGCCGCGGAGCCGGTCGGTAATCTCCCGGTCCGTGAGTCCGGGCGTCGTGGCCAGCAGACCGAGAATCTCGTCCTTGTAGGTTGCCATCACGGTGTTCCCCCGTTCTCGCGCCCGTGGCCGTGGCGCTGCTGATCCCTGGGGAGGCGACACGGGTGCACGGCCAAGATCCTGCGTCCGCCGGCGATCCCGTCGAGACCCTGCCGGGCGGCCAGACTGCCGGGCGATCGTCCGGCGTCAGGTGAACGACGAACCGCGAATGGTCGTGGCGGTCTTCCAACGCATTTGGCCGTGGTCACTTCTCGCTTCCCCATTTACGAGCTCCCACACGGGGCTCAGGTCGCCACCCTAGATCGCAGTCGCGCGAGGCTGTTGCCTTCCGACACGGACAACCGGGCGCTACCGGCGCGTCAGCTCGCGGCGCTCCTCATGAGACCTCCTTCGTCGGGACACGGAATACCTTCATCACCTCGTCACCCAAGTGGTTGATGACCTTCACGGCGATGGCGCCGGTCGAGGGCCTCGGGAAGGGATGGGACGTGTTGCTGTTGAGGGTGGCCCATGCATCGGGGTCGATTTCCGCCTTCAGCGTGGTCTTGAGGGACTTGTAGGGGTCGCCCGCGCCGAGGAAGTAGGCCTGGCGGACGAAGAAGCTCTCCTCGCTGTAGTCGGTGTCGACGAACCAGCAGGCGATCCCTTCCGGGCCGTCGCTGCGGACTTCGCCGGTCGACGGATCGAATACGTCCACGCCGTTGATCCGGACGCGGAACGAGTCCGGCTCGCCGTCGTCGCCCGTGGCCGGCTCGATGTCGATGTCGGGTTCGCCGAAGATGACGAAGAGATTCGCCGTGTCGGTCTTTTTCAGGTCCTCCGCCATGTGCAGATCGGCGTTCATGCGCGCCTTCAGCACGGGGATCCGGCCGAGCTTGTTGAACTCGGTGGTGTGCGCCTCGTAGTTGAAGGCGCAGGCGATCAGGCTGTCGAAGTTGGCGTCTGCGGCCTCGCGGGTCGCCCGCACCAGGTCGTTCCGGGAGACGGTGCCGAACTCCGGGCCGATGAAGATGCCCGCACGCTGCTCCCGGTCGCCGTCGCCGCCTTCGAGGTAACGGCCCTCGGCGCAGACCAGATCGCCTGGCCACGGTTCCAGCGACGAGAACTCAATGCGGTCGGCCTTGCTGGCCTGCTGCACGCCGGCAGTACGCAGATTCTCCAGGATCATGTGGGCGAAGTCCTGTCGGGGGACGTCCGCCGCCCACGCCGTACCGGCCTCGGAGGCGATCAGCTCGTCGTTCTCGTCGAGGGCGGCGATGCGGTGGGGCGACAGGCTCTCGACCGTGAACGGGCCTGCGACGCGGGTCTTGCCCCGATCCTCGTAGGGCTTGTCGTAGAGATACTCGTACTCGGCACGTGCGGCGATGCAGGCGTCGATCTCCCGCTGACGCCCGATACGGGCCTCCCAGAAGCGGTCGTGGATGTTCTTTGCCGAATCGGGCCAATCCTCGGCGGGCTCCTGTGGAACCTCCCACTCGAGGAAGCCGTTGACGGGGGCGGCCTCACCAGAAGGAAGAGTGACCGTAGTGCCTGGCGCGGCCGTGAAGTCCACCTTCTCGCCCTTGCGTGCCCCCGCTGCAACTACGATAGCCGTTGGATGGTCCTCGAGAGCTTGATTGAGGGCTGTGAGCGCCTCCTGGACGGAGGGCTGCTTCTGTTCGTAGATCGTATCGATCTCGGTGTTATTGGCGATGGACTTGAGCGTGATATGCGGGACGCGCTCGTACACGAAGCCTTGGCGGATGTCGCCGTAGGTGGGGGTCTCCGGGGGCGCCCTGCGAGAGAGTTCAGCCTCCCTGCGCTGACCGTCGGGGCTGTCGGCGAGGAGGAAGTAGGGGTAGCGCGCGCCCATGACGCGGGAACGCGCGAGCGCCAGTGCGACGCGGGACGTGTCTACCGTGATCCAGCGGCGGCCCCACTGCTCGGCGACGTACGCGGTGGTGCCGGAGCCGCAAGTGGGGTCGAGGACGAGGTCGCCAGGATCGGTGGACATCAGGATACAGCGTTGGATGACTTTCGACGTGGTTTCAACAACATACTGTTTGTTCGCCGTGAACCCGGCTATCGCGGTGTCGTCCCAGTTGTCGGCGATGGGGAACGCGGCAAAGTCCCGGAAGTGCCTAATGTAGTACACGTTCCGTGATGCGGATTGGACGCGGTTGGCTCGCAGCAACCGACCCATGGAGGACTCTTGAGTCTTCCAGTAGCCCTTGGGAAAGAAACGAGATCCCTCGCAGAACACGTCATAGCGCGTACCTGGACTCTGGCTCGTCAGATTGTCTATTCGGAATACACTCTCCGTGTCTGGGAGCGCACGTCCGGCCCGCTCTTCTGTAGTCAGCGCACGCGTGCGGCCATCCAAGTGCCTAACCTTGTTGTAGGCACTTCCTCCGTCTCCCGAGAGTGACTTGGCCTTCCACGGCTGCCGGTACTTGAGTTTGGAGCGTTCCTTCCCGTACCAAACGATGTAATCCGAAACGGATGCCAACAGATTGTCTGTTTGGCCTGAGGTCTTTACGAAAGTGATCAGCCGAACAAAGTTCTCCGCCCCAAACACCTCATCCATCACCGCCCTGACCCGGTGCACGTTCTCATCCCCAATCTGCACGAAGATGCTCCCGCTCTCCGTGAGCAGTTCGCGCGCCACCGTCAGCCGGTCCCGCAGGTACGTGAGATAGGAGTGAATGCCGTCCCGCCAGGTGTCGCGGAACGCCTTGACCTGCTCCGGCTCGCGTGTGATGTGCTCCGCCTTGCCGTCCTTCACGTCGCGGCTGGTGGTAGACCACTGGAAGTTCGAGTTGAACTTGATGCCGTACGGCGGGTCCAGGTAGATGCACTGCACCTTGCCGCGCAGCCCCTCGCGCTCGGCCAGCGACGCCATCACCTGCAGCGAGTCGCCGAGGATCATCCGATTCGACCAGTGGGCGTCATGCTCGTAGAACTCGGTGCGGGCGTCGCCGTCCGGCAGGCCGTTGAAGTCGGCGAAGAGATCGGGCGCGTAGCCGGGCTCATCGGCCTTCGCGTCCCGCGCCCGACGGGAACGGCGAACGAGATCGTCGATCAGCACCTTGGGGTGCACCTTCTCCTGGATGAAGAGCGGCGGCGCCGGCACGACGAGGTCAGACCAGTCCGCCAGGTCCTTGCCGCGCCACACGAGTTGCGGATCGAGATCCGGATTGCGGCGTTCGTAGGCGATCTGGACGGGATGGCGGTCGTCCGAACGCATGACGGGCTCATACTCGGCCGTCGGGATGTTCCGCCGCCGGGCCTCGTCATGCGTCAGCGTCTCGACCCGCTTGCCCTGTTTCTTCTTCGCCATTCGCCTATGAACCTCCCTGGGCGGTATGCGCGACGCCGAGTTCTTCGGCGAGTCGACCCAAGCTGGCATCGTGCGTCCACAGCGCCGCGTCCTTGCGCGCCAGCACGGAGGCGAGCAGGTTGGCATCGACGTAGCCGATTCCGCGACCCATGAATCGCCGCATCTCAATCAGGTCCAGCACGTCACCCGCCGGCAGCGGCTCGATACGCGGCAAGCCCCGCAGCCGCCGTAGCACCTGTTCCCGCTCCGCCAGATTGCCGCACGCGAGTTCGCCGATCACCATGTCGTGGCACAGGACGCGCTTGGCCGCCAGGCAACTGCGCAAGCGTGCGATCGGGCGGCGCAGGTGATCGATCCAAACCGACGTGTCCACGAGGATCACTCCGCGTGTCCGCTGCTGCGGCGCCGGGGAATGTACTCGGCGTCCGGCATTGAGCCGCCCGCGTCGGCCAACCACCGCGCGGCCTCCCGGGCACGACCCTCGCGGGCGGCCTCTTCGAGCTTCGCGCTTACCTCGGCCTCGAAGTCGTCCTGCATCTCGTAGGGATCCCCGAGTTCCAGGAAGTGCCACCGGCCATGGCACTCGAGGGCATTGACGCCGGGGACCCACTGGGTCTCCATGGTCTCCGCCTTCGCCTGCGCGTCCTCGCCGCGTCGTCCCTTCACCTCCACCACCAAGTACAACGGATCGTCCGGTCCGAGGCCGTCGTCCACCAGGACGATGAAGTCCGGCACGTACCGGTGCGGGACGCCGCCCAGGCGATAGGGCACCTCAAAGCCGAGATTGCGGTTCTTCACCCAGGCCAGGACCTTCGGGTGGGCGTCCGCGACCCGGCACAACTCTCCTTCCCAGGAGCTGTCGAGAATCGCCCAGTTGAGGTGGCAGCGCGGCGAGGGTGCGTAGCGCTCCGTGCGGGAGGTGCGAAAGTTCACGTCCCGGGTCGTGCCGATGGGCTGGTGGGGATCGAGCACGGCCTTGACGGGTTGCCGATCGAGTTCGGCCCGCGTGATGGCCGCCGAGATCTTCTCGCAGGCCTTGTCGGCGAGTTCCGCCATCATCAGTTGCGCGGGGTACGTGTTGCCCTTGCAGACGAGACTGGTGTCCAGCCACTCCCCCGCGATGCGCTTGAACTGGCCGAACAGGGGGAGCCGGGGTTCGCCGTTTCCGTCGCGCCAGTGATTGAGGAGCAGGCGCCTGGTGAGGTGGTAGACGAGCGTCGACCGGCGGACGGCATCGAGGTGGTCAACGGTGAGGTCGTGTCCTTCGCCGATGATGCCCTGGTTGCGGGTGATGGTCGGACCGACGACCTCCGGCGTCAGGATCAGCGCGTGGTCCTCCGTAAAGGTCGCCCGCAGGCGGTCCGGCGGCAGCTCGACCCGATAGCCCGCCACCCGGGGGAAGCGGATCTCGGCGAGGTCGCGCTCCGGGGACAGCGCCCGCACGTGCACGGTGTCGGCCGGCTTCTGGACGGGGGCGCGCACGGCCTTGGCCGTGAAGTCGAACGGGATCCCGAACACGTCGGCGTACTCCACACCGAAGAGCCCGGTCTCGTTGAGTTCGTAGGATTGCCGCCGCAGCGCTCGGCCGATGACCTGTTCACAGAGCAGTTGGGTGCCGAACGCGCGCACGCCGAGCACATGGGTGACGGTACTGGCGTCCCAACCCTCGCTCAGCATGGCGACCGAGACCACGCAACGGATGCCGCCGCCGAGGCGTCCGGTCTTGCCGACGGTGTTCATGACCTCGCGCAGAAGATCCTCGTCGGTGAGGTTCGCTGCCGCGGAGCGGTCGCCGGTGCGAGCCACGCTCTCGCGGCGGAACCGCTCGATCTCGTCCGCGGCGGCGACGCGAAAGCTCCGGTCGAGCGCGTCCCCGGACTCGAGTTGCACGCTGTCGATGAGCAGGGTGCGGGGCCGGGCGAATGGTTCGCCGGCGGCGGCGAAGTTCCGGAACAACTCGAGGCGGCCATTCTGGAACGTACGGCGGCCGTCCTTGGTCTCGTGCCTCGCGCCCGCCACATAGTCGAAGACGCGTTTCGAGGTGGCGGTGTTGTTGCAGACGATGATGAAACAGGGCGGCACGTTGACGCCGGCCTCTTCCCAGATGCGGAACGTCTGCTCGTAGTGGCCGTAGAGCGCCTCCAGCGCCCCCTCGAGTTCCGGCGGCAGGCTCGGGGGACCGACGGCAGCATCTCTCCGCCCCTTCTTCGACATCTGCTTGCCGATGTGATCCCAGAGATTGCGGTACACGGGCGTCTGCGCGCCAGGCACGTTGTCCACGACGGGCACGCGGGGGAGCTTGACGATGCCGCACTCGATGGCGTCCATCAGCGAGAAGTCGCTCACCGTCCAGCGGAAGAGCGTGCCCTCCCGATACCCCGAGCCGCGCAGGAAGAACGGCGTCGCGGAAAGGTCGATCACGCGCCGAAGTCCCAGATGGCGGCCGATGGCCTCCACCCCGGAGATCCACACCCGCGCGGCCTCCTGGTTGCGTTTCGCCTCCGCGCGGTCGTCACCGGTCAACCGGCCCTCGTCGCTGTCGCCGGGCTTCTCCCGGTAGCAGTGATGCGCCTCGTCGTTGAAGACGAGCACGCCCTTGATGGCCATGAGCTCGGGGCAGACCCGGGCGAGCATCTGGCCTTCGGTCTCCCGGGTCGCGAGCGCTGGACCCCTGCCCTGCAGGAGCGCGCGGCTTCCTTTCGCCAGGCCAACGGCCTCCCGTAACTGGAAGGCGTGGTAGTTGGTGATGACGATCTTTGCCCGGTCGAGGTCGCGGAGCATGTCGGGGGGGACGAGTTCCCGGCTGGCGTAGTAGCTGTCCGGGTCGTTGGGCTTGAGCACGCGCAGGCGGTCGCGGATGGTGATGCCGGGCGTGACGATCAGGAAGCCGCGCGTGAAGCGCGGGCTGGACGGCCGGCGGATCGCGTTCACCGTCTGCCAGGCAATGAGCATGGCCATGACCGTGGTCTTGCCGGCACCGGTGGCCAGCTTCAGCGCCATGCGGGAGAGTTCCGGGTTCGCCTCCTCGCTGGCCCGCTCGATGTCTTCGAGAAAGCCTCTGCCCCGGTCGCCGAGGCGCGGCGCCACCTCCGTGAGCCAGATGATCGTCTCCGCCGCCTCCAACTGACAGAAGAACGGGCGCAGGTCGCTGAACGCATGATGCCGCCAGTGCTTGAGTAGCCGCGCCGTCTCCGGCGTGACGCGCCATTGGTCCTCGGGCAGTGCCCGCCAGGCGGCGATTTCCCGCCGCAGCCCATCGATCAAGGCGACGAGTTCGTATTGCTGGTCGGCCGTCTCGAGCGCACGGCCCGCATCGTCGAGCGACAGCCGGCGCTGGTCCGGGCCGCCGGCCTTGCGGGTCGCCGGAATCGGCGTGACGAACGAGACTTTGCGGCGGCCCTCGCCGATCGTGCTCGTCGGTTGACGGTCCGCATCGAGTACCCAATGCCGCGCCGGCGTCTCGTACGGCGAGTTCAGGATCGGGTTCTCGTGGAAGGCGGTGGGGTCAGCCATGGGCGGCGAGCTTACCGCACGGGTGACCTCAGCGGGCGGAGCGCGTGGTCTCCCGGTGCCCGGATAGCGAGCGCCGCGCTGGCGCCGTTGCGCGGCGGCGCGCGCGGGCGTCTAATCGGCAGCTTGACACGCTTTGTCGCCGGCACGCTGGCGAAGCTGCCCCGCCCAGGTCGCACGCAAAGCCGGGCGATCCCAACCGCGTTCCTGGAGGCCCGACCCATGGCGAACCTGCCCCTCGAACACATCCGCGTCCTCGACCTGACCCGCATCCGCGCCGGGCCGACGGCCGTGCGCCAGCTCGCCGACTGGGGCGCCGCCGTGGTCAAGATCGAGCGGCCCGGCGAGACGGGCGGCACGATGGGCGGCGAGCGCCTCGGCCCCGATTTCCAGAACCTGCACCGCAACAAGCGCAGCATCGTCCTGGACCTGAAGTCCGAGGCCGGGCGAGGCGTCTTCCTGCGGCTGGCAGAGACCGCCGACGTCATCGTCGAAAACTACCGGCCGGACGTGAAGCACCGCCTCGGCATCGACTACGACACCGTGCGTGCGCGCAACCCCCGCATCGTCTACGCGAGCATCTCGGGTTTCGGCCAGGACGGTCCGTACGCCGACCTTCCCGGCTTCGACCAGGTCGCACAGGGCATGGGCGGCCTCATGTCGATCACCGGGGCGCCCGGGCGGGGGCCGATGCGGGCGGGCATCCCCGTCGCCGACCTGTGCGCCGGCCTGTACACGGCCACCGGCATCCTCACTGCAATCGTCGCGCGAGAACGCAGCGGCGCAGGCCAATGGGTGCAATGCTCCCTGCTGCAGGCGCAGGTCGCGATGCTGGACTTCCAGGCGGAGCGCTGGCTGCTCGACGGCGAAGTTCCAGGACAGGCGGGCAACGACCATCCCACGGCCATTCCCACCGGAGTGTTCGAGACGCTCGACGGACACATCAACATCGCCGCCACCGGCGATGCGATCTATCCACGCTTCTGCACGGTCATGGGCCACCCCGAGTGGATGACCGACGAGGCTTACGCGACCGCGGGCGCGCGTTCACGGAACCGCGCCGGCATGAATGCGGAAATCGAGGCCATCACGCGTACCCGGACGAGTCGGGAGTGGATCGAGACCTTCAACGCCGCCGGCGTGCCGGCCGGCTACATCTACTCCATCGACCAGGTATTCGAGGACCCGCAGGTCAGGCACCTCGGCATGGCGGCCCCGTTGCGTCACCCGGAACTCGGCGACATCGAACTGGTCGCGCAGCCGATCAGGATGAGCGACAGCGAGTTCGCCGTCCGGCGCCCGACGCCTTCGTTCGGCGAGCACACCCGCGAAGTCCTGGAAGAGGCCGGCTACGGGGAGGAGGAGATCGAAGCACTGGTCGCGGCCGCGGGTCCAACCGGCCCCCCATAGTCGATGGGCCCGTGTCGATTTGCGGTACGCTTGTCTTCGCGCCCATGGAGTTCGACAGCCAACAATGATCAAGGGCCTCAAGATCGGCACTCTGGAAGGCCCCATGATGCCGGTAGACGCCACCGCCTCCCACGCTGTCGCGCGCGCTTGGGCAATCACGACCACCCGCCCGTCGCAGGTGGTCGTCAAGCGTGTGCCGCACTTCCAACTCGTGCGGGAAGTGATATGCAATCTATTGGCTCAGATCGTCGGACTTCCCGTCCCAACTCCCTACGTACTCGACACTCGCGGATCCGACTGGAACGACGGCGAGCATCCGTTCGCATTTGCGACCGACTACGAGGGGTACAGCAGCCTCCTCGGTCGCGCTCGCCAGTCGCCAAGCACGGTGCAACGACTCGCAGGATGGCCAAAGTTCCACGCCACCGTTGCTTTCGACGAGTGGATCGCGAACGACGATCGGACCCTGTCCAACCTCTTGCTCGCAGGGCCGCGCAACTTCCTACTCATCGACCACGGCGAGTCTTTGCCCAATCACATGAGCGATGCAACGAAGTTCCGCAACGGTCTTGCCCGGCATCTGGTCGCCAGCGAGACATCAACCAACCCGCATGACCTCGCCCGGCGTGTCAAGACGGCTTGTGCAGACTTCGGTCATGCAGATTTCGCGCAACTGGCCGTAGCGTCACACTCGGGAGCCTGGGATGGGACTCCGCAGTTCGCGGAGTGCCTTCGACTGCTGGAGGCGCGCCTGAACAGGCTCCCGGAATTGATTGAAGAAGAATTTCGCCTTGGTCAAGGGCAGCTCCTTGCATAGTTCGGAGGGTGCGATGACACAGTGGGCTCCTGTTTTGTTTCAACCGATTCCTGGTTCCGAGGAACGGGTCGTCATTGCCATCGCGGCCGTGGACGGAACCGAAACGAGGTGCATCCAGACTATCGATCCGTCCATCCTCAACGCGGTCTTCCGCGACGATCGTCGTTACGTGACAGACGTCATCCGGCTCGCAACCCAGAGCCTCCGCGAGCATCTCACCCACAATCCCTCGCTTGCGGCATGGCCCCCACCCATGGAGACCGTGTTTCTTGGCTCGGAGCAGCAGACCACCTCATCCGACATCGATGAATTGGTGAGGCGGGCGGGAGCGATGTCCACCGTGTTCCACACCGACTACTTCCAGGCTCAGTCGAAGGTCCCGAAGGAGCGACAATGGACCGAGGAGGTGCTTGCCATACTGCTTGAGAGAAACGAACGACTGAGCGACCACCTGCAGGTGCGTGTTCCGCTTGGCGGCCACGACGCACCCGCGCAGTTCACGTTCCTGAACCCATCTCTTGCCGCCAACCTGGTGACCTTTTCGAGATCAAACCTCAAGCGCCGACTAGAGCAGGCGCGCGCCGATCTTTGGAGCTTGAGCCTGTTGGCCGATGCACCTTACATCTTCCGACCGCAACGGAGAGAACTCCTGGCCGGAGCGGACTCTCCAAAGGAAGGGGAAGATGCCAACGTGCGGGAAGCTATTGACGAAATCGCGGACGAAGCGTCCCGCCGGGACGTGCTGGTGACGGAGTTTCAGACGCCCGGCCAGGTGGCCGAGCACATCCTCGCCTACGCGTAGGGGCAACCGTCAGGGACACCCCTGCGTCGCCGCGCGCTCCGCCGGGACAGATTGTTTCTCCAAGATTCCACCCTTGCGCAGACGCGATCAACCCCGTTTCAGCTGCCGCAGCGCCTCGGCCAGCAGCATCTCGTCATAGGCCTCCGGCGTGCCCGCGTCCGCGCGCGCGACGGTCACGTCCGGTTCGATGCCGCCGGCGTGTATCGAACGACCGCTCGGCGTGAAGTAACGGGCTGTCGTCAACTTGATGGCGCGTTCGTTGGTGAGCGGGAGCACCGACTGCACGGAGCCCTTGCCGTAGCTGCGGGTGCCGACCAGCACCGCGCGGCCGTGGTCCTGCAAGGCGCCGGCGACGATCTCCGAGGCCGAGGCCGACCCCCGGTTGATGAGGATGGCGAGCGGCGCGCCGTCGAGCATGTCGCTGCCGCTCGCGGTGAAGCGCACCTCGCTCGCGGCATCGCGGCCCTCGGTGTAGACGATCAATCCACGTTCGAGGAACGCGTCGGCGACGTCGACGGAAGCGCCGAGAATCCCGCCCGGATTGTTGCGCAGGTCGAGAATGAGGCCGTCGAGCCTGCCCCCCGTCTCTCCCTCGAGCTTCTCGAGGGCCTCCCGCACGTCGTCGGGCGTGGCGCGCTGGAAGTGCGAGATGCGCAGGTATCCGTAGCCGGGCTCGAGCAGCCGTGCGCGCACGCTCACGACCCGGATCGCATCGCGGGTCAAGTCGAAGTCGAGCGGCCGCGCCACGCCCTCGCGCCGGACCCGGAGTCGTACCGTGGTTCCCGGCGCGCCCCGCAGATCGGCGACCGCTTCCGACAGCCGGCGCCCTTTCAGGGAGACGCCGTCGATCTCGATGATCGTATCCGCCGCCAGCACCCCGGCCCGCGCCGCCGGTGTACCGTGCACGGGCGCAATGACCGTGATGTAACCCTCCACCAGCGCGATCTCGACGCCGATGCCGCCGAACTTGCCGTTCGTCTCGTCCTGGAGATGCCCGAACGCGTCCGCGTCCAGGAACGTCGAGTGGTCGTCGAGGCCGCGCACGATGCCGCGGATGGCGTTGTCGACCAGCGTCTCTTCGGGAATCGACTCCACGTAGGCGTCGCGGACATGCCTGACGATGGCCGGCAGCGACGAGACCTCGCGCCGATCCGGAAGGTAACCCTGATCGCGAAGGACCACGAAGACCGCGACGCCGAGCACCACTCCGGTCGCCATGCTTGCCACCAGGCCCAACAAGGTAAACGGACGAAGCATCACTGTTCGGAGTCCGGATCGGGAGCCTGCATCATGCGGTGAAACCTGGTCAGTCCGGAGTCGGCAGCGAACGGAAGGTTCTGCTCAGCGCTTCGATGTGCTCCGGCGTGGTTCCGCAGCAGCCCCCGACGAGGAGCGCACCCTGGGCAACCCAGTCGCGTGCGCAGGCGGCGAATTGGTCCGGCGTGATCTCCTCGTCCACGCGCCAGTGCGGAGGCTCGAACTCGCCGATCTCCGGATACACACCCACGGGGCCGGCCCAGCGTTCCCGCACCATCGCGATCGCTTCCGCAACGGCCTCGATCTCACTGTGCATGACGTTGACCACGCTCGGACCCATCGGGATCAGCGTGTCCAGCGGTTTGGCGAAGTCCATGTTCGGCAGATCGAAACTCACGAGGCCGCCGCTGCCGGCACGGCGCCGACAGCTCACCCCCAGCCAGACCGGCAGGCCGGTCTCCAGCGCCGCTTCCATCGCGCGTGCCGCGTGGCTCCTGTCCTGCATCATCTCCAGAGCGATGATGTCCACGCCGCTGTCCGCAAGGAGTTTCGCCAATTCCCGCAGCGCGGCCATTTCGACCTCCGGCGGCGGATAGTTGGCCGCCAGCATGCCGGGGGGCAGGTTTGAGATGGAGCCCGCGATGGCGACGTCCTTGCCGGACCGGTCGCGCGCTTCGACGGCCAGTTCCACCGCACGGCGATTGATCTGCTCGAAGGCGTCACCGATCCCGGCAGCCTCGAGCAGGAAACGCACGGTCCCGAAGGTATTCGTCGCGATCACCTCCGCACCGGCGGCGATGTATGCTTCGTGCACCTCGCGCACGATGTCGGGATGCGTCCGCACCGCGAGCCCCGACCAGGCGTCGCGGCTCATCGGCACACCCCGGCATTCGAGTTCCGACCCGGTGCCGCCGTCTATCACGACGACCTCGCCGCGAGCGAGTTTTTCTGCCCAGTGCCCCACGGTCGGCATTCTCTCACGGCGCTTCCCTGCGCGGGCGGCTCGGCCGGACCGGCCAGAGGGCACTCGCCTGGCCCGATGACCTCACTGACCCGACTGGTTCTTCTCCAGCCACGCGATCGGGTTGGTCGGGCGACCGTCCGCCCGGATCTCCAGGTACAGCCCGCTCTCCGACTGCGCCCCGCTACGGCCTGCGGCAGCGATCGGCTCACCCCCCTCCACCCAGTCGCCGATGTTCTTGAACAGCACGTCCGCATTGCCGTACAGCGACATGTGGCCGTCCCCGTGGTCGACGATCGTCAGTAGCCCGAAGCCCCGGAGCCAGTCCGCGAAGACCACGCGTCCACCGTGGATCGCGGTCACCTCCGCGCCGGGATTCGCCTCGAAGTAGACGCCCTCCCAGGTGAGACGTCCACCCGCCCGCGGCTGGCCGAAGTGCCGTACGACCCGGCCCGCCACCGGCCAGTTCAGCTGCCCCTTGCTCTGGGCAAAACGCGTGGCCTCGGCGGCCTTCGCACGGCGCTGCAACTCGACCAGCAGGGTCTCCAGCCGGGCCCGGTCGCCGGCAAGCCGTTCACGCCGGCCGACCCGGTCGCTCATTTCACCGGACAGCGTGTCGATCAGACCCGCCCGTTCCTCGCGCCGCGTGACCAGCGCTTCCTCGCGCCGGGCCAGGTCTTCCTGCTGCTCCGCCAGCACGCGACGCCGTTCCGTAGTAACCCGTTCGTGCTCGCCCAACGTAACGAGTACCCGCCGATAGTCTCCCACGGCGTCGAGACGCGCGCGGCTGAAGTATCCGTGATAGCGAATCATCCGTTCGAACGCGGTCGGATCGTCCTGGCTCAGCAGGACCTTGAGGAAGTCGTGCCCCACAAAGCGGTGGGCGCCCCGCACGTGGCCGGCGATGCGCCGCGCCTGCTCCCTGCGCTGCGCGTCGAAGACGCGGCGTTCCTCGGCGAGATCCGCGAGCGTCGCCCGAGTCGACCGGAGCTCGCTCTCGAGATCCCGGATGCGCCGGGCTGTGGACGCCACCTCCCGGTCAGCGGCCGCGACATCCCGCTCGAATCCGGCGAGGCGCTCGCCCGCATCGTCCAGCCACGCGTCCAGCGCATTCAGTTCGTCCACCAACTCGCCGAGCCGTCGTTCCGTGCCAGCCGCCTCTTCGGCGATGCCAGCGGCCTCAGCCGCCTGCCCGACGGGACACACCCACACGAGGAAGGTTGCGAGAACGACGCGGCCAGGCGAGAAGGCGCGCCTGGCAGCGCCGTTGGCCCGGCGGCGCTCGCGAAAGCGCCCGTTGCCAACCAGGACCGGGAGGTTCAAGCCTCGCGGCGCGAACGCTCGCGCGCGACCAGCGAACGTCCGCTCATCTCGGGCGGCGCCCCAAGACCCATCAGGTCGAGCAGCGTCGGCGCAACGTCGGACAACGAGCCGCCGGCATCCAGCCGGATGGCGTCGGGCCCGAAGTACACCAGCGGTACGGGCTGCGAGGTGTGGGCCGTGTGCGCCTGGCCTGTGGTGTGGTCCCGCATCCGCTCCACGTTGCCGTGGTCCGCGGTGACCAGGCATGGCCCACCCGCCTCGCCCATCGCCTCGACGATGCGCCCGAGGCACGCATCCACGGCCTCCACCGCCCGAACCGCCGCGTCGAAGTCGCCGCTATGGCCGACCATGTCGGCGTTGGCGTAGTTGCAGACGATCGCGTCGTAGGTATCGGCAGCGATGGCCTCCACCAGCCGGTCGGTGACTTCCGGCGCGCTCATCTCCGGCAACAGATCGTAGGTCGCCACCTGCGGCGACGGCACCAGGATCCGATCCTCGCCCGGAAACGGCCGCTCGCGGCCTCCCGAGAAGAAGAAGGTCACGTGCGCGTACTTCTCCGTCTCGGCAATGCGCAGCTGGCGCTTCCCGAGGCCGGCGAGATACTCCCCGAACGAGTTCAACACCGGGTATGGCTCGAAGGCACAGGCCGCGGCCAGTTCCTCCGCGTAGCGCGTCAGCATGACGAAGTCCGCCAGCCGGGGGCGCGCGACCCGCGGAAAACCGTCGAAACCCGGGTCCACGAAGGCACGGGTGAGCTGCCGCGCGCGGTCCGCCCGGAAGTTCATGAACACCACCACATCGCCGTCGCGAATCGGGGCCTGCCGGCCGACCGCCGTCGGCTGGACGAACTCGTCGTTCTCGCCGCGCTCGTACGCCGCCTGCAGGGCGCTTGCCGCATCCGCGTGGCGAAACGGAGCCACACCGCGCGTCAGGAGATCGTACGCGGCCTGCACCCGGGTCCAGCGTGCGTCCCGGTCCATCGCGTAGTAACGCCCGCAGATCGAAGCGATGTGCGCCTTGAAACGCGCGAGGCTCGGCGCCGCGCTGCGGGGGGGCGTATCGCGTCCGTCCAGGAACGCGTGCAGGCAGACCTGTGTACCGGCGCGCCCGGCCATCTCGATCAACGCCGCGATCTGGTCTTCGTGGCTGTGCACGCCGCCGGGCGAAACGAGTCCGAGAACATGGAGCCGCCCACCGCGCGCCTTCTCGACCGCGCCCGACAGCACCGGGTTGGCGACGAAACTGCCGTCTTCGATCGCCCGGTCGATGCGCGTGAGGTCCTGGTGGACGACTCGCCCGGCGCCGAGGTTCATGTGCCCGACCTCCGAGTTGCCCATCTGGGCGTCGGGCAACCCGACATCGCGCCCGGACCCCGAGATCACGGTGTGCGGCGCGCTCCTCCAGAGCCTGTCCCAATGCGGCGTGGTGGCGACATGGATCGCGTTGTCGGGCGCCGCCTCGCCATGGCCCCAGCCGTCAAGCACCACCAGCAGCGCTGCCGCCATCGAAGTTCCCGGAAACTCTTCCGCGTGACGGCGCATTATCCTGCGAAACCCCGGCGCGTGACAGCGCCGCCCCCGTACCCGGGGCAAGTACCCGGGGCCAGGACCCACGCCCCGGTCGACTGCTCCGTCGCCTATAATGCCGCCCGCCACGGTATGCCCCGATCGACCGCCCACGCCGCACATGGAACAGTTCTTCGAATTCATCGCCAACCACCCCCTCCTCGGCGGCGCGTTCGTGGTGCTGCTGGGCCTGTTCGTACGCAACGAAATGCAGCGCGGCGGGCAGACCGTGACGGCGCAGCAGCTCGTCGGGCTGATCAACCGTGAAGGCGCGCTGGTCCTCGACGTACGCGACAAGAAGGAGTTTCGCGAAGGCCACATCGTCGATGCCCTGAACATCCCTCATGCGGCCCTGGGCGACCGGTTGCGTGAACTCGAGAAGTACAAGGCAAAGCCGGTCGTCGTCACCTGCAAGATGGGGCAGCACTCCGGCACCGCCGGGACCGTGCTGCGCAAGGCGGGTTTCGAGAACGTCGTACGGCTGCGCGGCGGCGTCACGGAGTGGCGCGGTCAGAACTTCCCGGTGGTCAAGGGATGAAGCGCGCGCCCGAACCAGCAGCCCCGTTGTCCGACCCCCGGAGCCCCTGAATGGCCAGCAACGACCCGGGCATCGCGCCCGGCGCGACACCACCCTCTGCCCGCATCCAGGTCGAGCGCGTCTACCTGCGGGACCTGTCGTTCGAATCCCCCATGGCGCCGGAGGTCTTTCGCCGGGAATGGAAACCGGACGTGCAGCTCGACATCAACACCCGCGCGAACCGCCTCGAGGGCAGCCGCTTCGAGGTCGTGCTCACGGCCACCCTGTCGGCGCGCCTCGACGCCGTCGATGGCGGCGAGCGGCCCACCGGGCTCATCGTCGAGGTACAGCAGGCCGGGGTGTTCTCGATCGAGGGCGTGGAGGGGCCGCCGTTGCAGCAGATCCTGGCGATGGCGTGTCCCGACATCCTCTTCCCGTACGTGCGAGAGACCGTCGACAACCTGGTCGTGAAGGGCACTTTCCCGCCATTCATGCTTGCACCGGTCGACTTCGCCGCCCTGTACCGCGAGGCGCTGCGCCGGCACGAGGCGATGGCCGGCGAAAAGGAGAACTGAGCCGCCCGGGGAGCGACGCGCCTGAGGAAACCTCTGATCAAGCCCCCTCCCTGGGCTTGATCAGGACCCGAAGTCCAGTTGCCGCCAGACCTCGTACACCGCCACGGCTACTGCATTGGCAAGATTCAGGCTGCGCGAATTTGGACGCATCGGGATGCGCAGACGACGCTCGGGCGGCAACGCGGCAAGAATCTCCGTCGGCAGGCCGCGGGACTCCGGGCCGAACAACAACGCGTCGGTCGCACGGTACGCCGGCGCCGTATGCGGCAGTTCACCCCGGGTGGTGAAGGCGAACACCCGCTCCGGACCGGCCTCGTTCAGGTAGGCATCGAGGTTCGGATGAACGCGCACATCCGCGTACTCCCGGTAGTCGAGCCCGGCCCGGCGCAGACGGGCGTCGTCGAGTTCGAAGCCGAGCGGTTCGATGAGCGCGAGACGCGCACCGGTATTCGCCGCGAGGCGCATGACGCTCCCCGTGTTGGGCGGAATCTCCGGTTTGTAGAGGACGATATCGACCATGCGGGACAGTTGCACCGTGAACGTGTCTCCTTGCGGCAGAGTATATTGGCGTCGCATCGAGAGCAGTCGCGGCCCCGACCAGAGGGCGGACGGAAACTCACCTGGACGGAGGACCGATGAGCGAGGGGCCTGACAACCACTACGGATTCCAGTTGCCGGACGAGCTGATCCTGCTGCGCGACCAGATACGGCGCTTCATGCGGGAGGAAGTGAAGCCCGTCGAGGACAAGCTGCCCCACGACGCCATCGGCTGCGGGCCCGAGGACCGCGCCCACCTGCGCGCGATCGCGGAGGGCATGGGGCTCACGCGCCTGACGGTGCCGGAGGAGTACGGCGGCAACCCCGTGAGCGCCCTCGCGCGGGCCATCATCGCGGAGGAGTCCGCCAAGTGCCGGCTCGGTGCGTACAACCCCGCGCTCGGAGCGTTCGGGGGCGGCCCGCCGAACATCATCTGGGGCGGTACGCCGGCGCAGATCGAGCAATACGGCATTCCGTGCGTGGAAGGCAGGAAACGCGCCTTCGTCGCCATCACCGAGCCGACGGGTGGCTCGGACCCGCGTAATAACATCACCACCCGGGCGGAGCGGCGCGGCGACGTGTGGGTTCTGAACGGCCGCAAGATGTGGATCACGGCAGCGGGGGGCGCCGACTTCGGCATCGTCTTCGCGCGCACGAGCGACGGCGGCGACGGCGGACCGCCGCAGATCACGGCGTTCATCGTGGAGCCGGACTTCCCGGGGATCGAGTTCAACGAGATCAAGGTCATCCGGGCTCTCTCCCCGTACGAGATCGTCCTGGAGAACTGCGAAGTGCCGGCCGAGAACGTGCTCGGCGACGTCGGCCGCGGTTTCGGCGTGGCGCAGACCTGGCTCGTCGACGCACGCATCCCCTATGCAGCCGGTTGCATCGGCATCGCCCAGGAGGCCCTCGACATGGCCTGCGGCTGGGTGAAGCAGCGTCCGACCCGGGGCGGCATGCTGGCGGACAAGCAGGCGATCCAGTGGATGATCGCCGACTCGGAGGTGGAACTGCGCGCCGCCCGCATGCTCGTCTACGACGCGGCCTCCAAGGTGGACGCCGGATTGCCGGGCAAGGTCGATGCCTCCATCTGCAAGCTCTACGGCACCGAGACCGCCGGACGCGTGGTGGACCGCGCCATCCAGATGTTCGGTGGCATGGGCGTCGCCAGGGAGATGCCGCTCGAACGCTGGTACCGCGAGATGCGTGTCAAGCGGATCGGCGAAGGGCCCTCGGAGGTACACCGGATGGTGATCGCGCGGGACAAGCTGCGCAACACCGACGGCGGCAACTACTTCGGCTGAGGGCGGCCCATGACCGAGAGGAGCGACCCCCGATCCGACCACGGGTTCGAGACCCGCGCCATACACAGCGGCCAGCCGCCAGACCCGTTGACCGGCGCGGTCAACGTGCCCCTTTACCTGACGTCCACGTTCGCCCAATCGGCCCCGGGCGTGCACCAGGGGTACGACTATTCACGCACCGCCAATCCCACCCGGGGCGCCTTCGAACGATGCCTCGCCGATCTCGAGGGCGGGCGCCATGGCTTCGCGTTCGCTTCGGGCTGTGTGGCGACCACCACCGTCATGCACCTCGTCAAGGCCGGCGAGCACGTCGTGGCGTGCGACGACCTCTACGGCGGCAGCTTGCGCCTGTTCGACCGCGTGCTCGCCGACCATGGCCTGCGCTTCAGCTATGTCGATCTCGCCGACCCCGGGGCCCTTGCGGGCGCGATGCGGCCCGAAACGCGCCTCGTGTGGATCGAGACGCCGACCAACCCGCTCCTCAAGCTCATCGACATCGAGGCCGTCGCGGCAGCCGCCCACGCCCGCGGCGCGCTGCTGGCCGTGGACAACACGTTCATGAGCCCGTACTTCCAGCGACCGCTCGCCCTCGGGGCGGATCTCGTCGCCCACTCCACGACGAAATACGTGGGCGGCCACAGCGACCTGGTCGGGGGCGCCGTGGTCACGAACGACGACGATCTGGCCGCCAGGCTCGCGTTCCTGTCGAACTCGGTGGGCGGCGTGCAGAGCACCTTCGACGCCTGGCTCTGCATGCGCAGTCTCAAGACCCTCGCGGTGCGCATGCAGGCCCACGAGCGCAACGCGTTCGCGGTCGCCCGCTTTCTCGACGACCACGCCAAGGTGGACGAGACGATCTACCCCGGCCTGCCCTCCCATCCCCAACACGCGCTGGCCGCCCGGCAGATGGACGGCTTCGGTGGGATGGTCTCGTTCCGCATTCGCGGTGGCCTGCCCGCCGCCAAGCGGTTCCTCGGGCGGCTCGACGTGTTCACGCTCGCGGAGAGCCTCGGTGGCGTGGAGTCCCTGGTCGAGCACCCGGCGATCATGACCCACGCGAGCGTGCCACCGGAGCAGCGCACGGCCCTCGGCATCGGCGACAACCTGATCCGCCTGTCGGTGGGTATCGAGACCGAGGCGGACCTTCTGCGGGATCTGGACGACGCCCTGGCGGTGGTCTGATCGTGGCCGGGCACGACCGGGATGTGCCGGTCATCGATGACATCGGACGCCGCCTCCGGGAAGCCGGGTCCATCGAACGCGCCGCCGCGGTGCCCGGCCTCTTCCTCGCGTGGTGCGTCAACATGGGGCTGGTCGGCGACGTCCTCGCGCGCGACGAAAGCCGCGCCATCGTGCGCCTCAAGTTCCGCGAGATCGGCGGCGGCGAGTTCCTCGTCGCCGCCTGCGGCGGTTCCCTCGACGCACATGCGCTGTCCGACACAGGCATCGCGTTCGCGCGCAGGCACTACGCGGCATTCGACTCGTTCGTGCGTGCTTCCATCGACGCGCCGGTCGAAGACAAGTGGGCAACCTACGACCGCGTAGCGCCCTGGCTGACCGCGCGTTACATGGGACGGCGCCCCCGGCGCAGGTTCGAGTGGAGGCCCTGGAAGTGGCGGAAGTGACCGCGGCAGTGCTCGCGGCGCGCACCAAGTGGCGATTCCGCGGCAACCGGCGCCCCGCTTTCGCCCACGTGACGGGCCACGGCGAAGAGTCCGTGTGGGACTATCCCCGGCCACCACGCCTGGTGCCTGACTTCCGGCACGTTCGTGTCGCATGCGAGGCACGACCGCTCGCGGACTCCGCGCGCGCCGTGCGCATTCTGGAAACCGCTTCGCCTCCCACCTTCTACATCCCCCCGGAGGACGTGTGCGAGACGTCGCTCCACCCGTCCGCCCGTACGACGTTCTGCGAGTGGAAGGGCCTCGCGCGGGAGTTCGATCTCGCGGACCGGACGGGGGTCGCCTGGAGTTACATCGACACCTTCCCGGAGTTCGATGCCATCGCGGGCTTCTTCTCCTTCTATCCCGCGCGGGTGCGTTGCACCGTCGACGGCGAGCGCGTCCACCCGCAGCCGGGCGGTTACTACGGGGGCTGGCTCACGGCGGAGGTGGTCGGACCGATCAAGGGTGCGCCGGGGAGCGAGTGGTGGTGAGCTTCACGCCCCGCGACGCGCGCATCTTTCGACCCTATCCCGACGAAGCTCCGTGGCCGGACGCCGACCCGCAGTGGACGCGCGTCGCGAAGCTCGACGACGCCGTCATCGGAGCGTACGAGATCGCACGGCTGTCGACGTTTCGCTTCCGCGTCGTGGCCCTGTGGGTGGACCCCGCCCGCCGCCGCAACGGGCTGGGCCGATGGCTCCTCGGGCACGCCATCGGAACCGCCGAGAGTCAGGGTGCACGTGAGATCGAGGCGCCCGCGGGTATGGCGTTCTATGCGCGCTACGGATTCCCGCCGCCCGGCGACGAGTCGGCGCCCGACATGTCGGTACTGGTACTGACGCCGGAGTAGGGGCGACCCTTGTGGTCGCCCGTTTCCGTGCTGTGCACGCCGCCGGCGACGGGTCGCCTTGATGTCGTGCACGACCAGGACACGGCTCCACGCGATGCAGGGCGCCGCATCCATTACACTCCCCGGTTCCAGCCAGCCCCCGGGGAACCCCATGAACGGTTACGACCTGATTGCTCACTGCCTCAAGGCCGAAGGTGTCACCTGGATGCCTTGTTTTCCCGCCAACCCGCTGATCGAAGCCGCCGCACGTGTCGGCATTCGACCGCTGGTCTTTCGCCAGGAACGCGGCGCCATCAACGCGGCCGACGGCTACAGCCGCCAGACCCGGGGCACACCCGTGGGCGTGTTCGCCTCGCAGTCGGGACCGGGCGTCGAGAACTCCTTCGGCGCTATCGCGCAGGCCTGGGGAGAAGCGGTCCCGCTCGTGTTCCTCCCGGGCGGCAGCGGGGTCGGCAGCTACGACGTGCAACCGAATTTCTCCGCGACAAGGAACTACGCCTCGGTCACCAAGCTCGCCCTCTCCATCGACCGGATCGACCGCGTCACCATGCAGATCCGGCGCGCCTTCCATACGGCGCGTCAGGGCCGGCCCGGGCCCGTCCTCGTGGAGATGCACGGTGACGTGCTCGGCCAGGAGGTTCCGGCCGGCGCCGCCGAGCGGTACAGGCCGTCCGTCACCATGCGCTCCGCCCCGGCCCGAGGCGACATTCAGGATGCGGTGGCGGCATTGCTGCGGGCCAAACGGCCCGTCATCTGGGCGGGCCAGGGCGTGCTCTATGCAGACGCCTGCGCAGAGCTCAGGACCTTCGCCGAACTGGCACAGATTCCCGTGATCACCACCATGCAGGCGAAGAGCGCCTTTCCCGACGACCATCCGCTGGCCCTCGGCTCCGCCAACCGCACCGCGCCCAAGGCCGTATTCAAGTGGCTCGGCGCCGCCGACACCGTGCTCGCCATCGGTTCCGGGCTGACCCGGACGGGGTTCGGCCTGCCGATCCCGGACGGCAAGTTCCTGATCCACTCGAACGCTTCGGCCGAGGACATCAACAAGGACTATGCGGCGGACCTCGGCCTCGTCGGCGATGCGAAGCTGACGCTCGAGGCGATGATCGAGGAAGTGCGCGCCGCGGTCGGAGAGGACGGTCGCCCGGAGGACACCCGCACGGCCGAGGCCATCGCGGCCACGCACGCGGAGTGGCGCGCCGAGTGGGCGCCGTTGCTCGACTCCGACGAGACCCCGATCAACCCCTACCGCGTCATCCAGGAGATCAACGGCTACCTGGACCACGCCAACAGCGTCGTCACGCACGACGCCGGCAACCCGCGCGACCAGATCATGCCCTTCTACCGGGCGAGCGCCCCGCACGGCTACATCGGGTGGGGCAAGACCACCCACCTCGGCTACGGCATACCGCTTGCCATCGGCGCGAAGATGGCCCAGCCGGAGAAGTTCTGCCTGAACTTCATGGGCGATCTCGCCTTCGGTCACACGGGCCTCGAACTCGAGACCGCCGTACGCGCCGGCCTTCCCATCACCACCGTCGTGATCAACAACCGCACCATGGGGGGCTACGACGAGAAGATGCCCGTGGCCATGGAACGCTACGGCGTCGGCAACCAGTCCGGAGACTACGCGGGCGTCGCCAAGGCACTCGGCGCCCGCTCGGTCCGCATCAACGACCCGAAGCGCATCGGGCCGGCCCTGAAGTCCGCGATGCGCCACAACGCCGAAGGGCATGTGGCGATGATCGAGATCGCGACTCGGCAGGAGACCCGGTTTTCGACCTATCCGGGGTTGTTGACGCCGGCGTGAAGTCAGCCACTGACAGGCACCCGAAAAGGTCCAGGTGAAGACCCCGGACTCGTGCCGCGAGACCGTCGCAGTGTCCTGAGAGGACCGGAGACCAACTTGTTTTGATGGTGCGAGGCGCGACCATGCAAGACACGCTGCAAATCGCACGCGCAATCCACGCCGCCGGCGGTCGCGCCCTCGCCGTGGGTGGATACGTGCGCGATCGCCTGCTCGGCCACGAGTCCAAGGACTGCGACATCGAGGTCTTCGGCCTGGAACTCGAAGCCTTGCAGGCACTGCTGGAGGGCTTCGGCCGCGTCCTGGCGGTGGGTCGCGCTTTCGGCGTGCTGCGGCTCGCCGACCTCGACGTCGACTTTTCGCTGCCGCGACGAGACAGCAAGGTCGGGCCCGGGACATCGCGGCTTCGATGTCGAGGTGGATCCCGACGCTGGATTTCGAAGACCGCCTCGCGGCGACGCGACCTGACGGTCAACAGCATGGGCCTCGACCTGCTCAGCGGCGAAGTGCTCGATCCGCACGGCGGACGCCGCGACCTCGAGAGCGGAACGCTGCGCGCCGTCGACCCGCATACTTTCCCGGAGGACCCGTTGCGCGGGCTGCGCGTGGCGCAGTTCAGCGCCCGCCTGGAGATGCTTCCGGACGCCGAACTGATTCGGCTCTGTCGCGAACTCGACCTCGCGGAAGTCTCACCGGAGCGCATCCTCGAGGAGTTCCGCAAGCTCCTGCTGAAAGGCGTCCGCCCTTCCCTCGGCCTCGCGTTCCTGCGCGAGTCCGACCTGCTGCGTCACTTCCCGGAGCTGGCGGCCCTCGTCGGCGTCCCGCAGGACCCGACGTGGCACCCCGAGGGCGACGTGTGGACCCACAACCTGATGGTCATCGACGAAGCAGCGCAGCTGCGGCGCGGTGATGCGGACGACTGGCCCCTCATGCTCGGAGCGCTCTGTCACGACTTCGGCAAGCCCGCCACCACGGTCCTGGTCGACGGCCGGGTCCGCTCTCCGGCCCACGCGCACGCCGGCATCGCGCCGACGCGCGCTTTCCTGCAAGACATGCGCGCACCGCACGATGCGGTCGAGCGCACCTGCGCCCTCGTCGAGCATCACCTGGCGCCGGCGCTGTTCGACAAGGACGGGGCGAAGGCCAAGGCCTATCGCCGCCTCTCACGCAAGCTCGGCGGCGCCGGCGTCACGATGGAACTGCTCGCACGGGTCGCCCGCGCGGATCACTTCGGGCGCACGACGCCGGACGCCCTGGCCCGCGACTTCTCCGCCGGCGAGCGCTTCCTGGAGCGGGCTCGAGAACTGGAAGTGGTGCACGAGGCCCCCCGGGACGTCGTGCAGGGGCGGCACCTCATCGCCCGCGGACTCTCGCCCGGGCCCCGTTTCGGGGAGCTGCTCGCCCGCTGCCGGACACTGCAGGACGAGAGCGGCTGGCAGGATGTCGAGCAGATCCTGGACAGGGTGCTCGGAAAACGCCAACCGTAGCGTCCGTCGCCCGCACCTGCGGGCGACCGCGAGGGTCGGGGACGGGCCCGGCCAGAATGCGTGCACGGACTCGCCAGGCCTTGTAGGGGACGGGCTTGTCCCGTCCCGTTCCGAGTTCATGCAGGACGCTGACGCGGGCGACCACAAGGGTCGCCCCTACGACGTCCCGTCTCGAATTCATGCACGGCGTCGAGACGGGCGACCACAAGGGTCGCCCCTACATGTTGTCCGTGCGCGCCGCCCGCCCGAGGTAGCCGCCGTGGTGTCGCATCCCCCAATCGCGTCGCGTCACGCCTTTCACCTCCATGAGGGCGAGGGCGACCGCGTCGCTGATCGCGAGCATCACCGCCATGGACGAACTCGGCGTGAGGTCGAGCGGACAGGCCTCCTCCACGAAACCCATGTCGAGCACGATGTCGGACAGGCGGCGCAGGTCCGAGTCCGGGTGCGAAGTGACGCCGACGATCCCCGTCACGCCGAGGTGACGGGACAACTCGAGGATCTCCAGCACTTCCTTCGACTTGCCGCTGGTCGAGAACGCAACCAGGACGTCGTTGCGATCGACGAGGCCAAGATCGCCGTGAGCCGCTTCCGCCGGGTGCACGAACACCGCCGGCGTAGCCGTCGAGCACAGCGTCGCCGCAAACTTGCGCGCGATATGCCCCGCCTTGCCGATGCCCGTGGCGATCACCTTGCCCTGGCATGCCTCCAGCAGGTGGACGGCCGAGACATACTCGTCCGTGACTGCGATGCGGGAAACCGCCAACGCCTCCGCAGCGATCACCGCCTGCATTCTTTCCTTGATGTCCAACGTCGTTCCCCGCGCGTCAGCGCCGTGATTGCGCGTGGGGATGGTCGCCGGTAAGGCGGGCGTTTGACAAGACTTGTCGCCTTCTACAGAGTGCCCGACCCCATGGACGCAATGCCGTTGCCGCGGCACATCCGACGACGTTCGGGGCGCTTGCCGCTACGCGCTACCGGCTGGGAAATCCCGGGCGCAAACACTCCGCGGCTCGTACGCGCCACGGAGCGACTGCGTACGCAATTCGCGGCCTTGACCGGAACGCCGGAACTCGGCTGCCGCATCGCGCTCGCCTGTGCGCCGGCCGCGGAACTCCCCGCCCTCGACGACAACGAGCGCTATCGGCTCGTGATCGACGCCGGCTCCGTACGCATCGAAGCCCCGACCGAGTGGGGCGTCCTGCGGGCCCTCGCGACGCTCGTCCAACTCGTCCGCACGGATGCCGAAGGGCCGCACCTGCCGACCCTTGCGATCGACGATGCGCCGCGCTTCCCGTGGCGCGGTCTGATGATCGACACGGCGCGTCACTTCATCCGACTGGCCACACTCAAGCGCACCCTCGACATCATGGCCTTCTACAAGCTCAACGTGCTGCACCTGCACCTGAGCGACGACCAGGCATTTCGCTTCCACTCCGCTGCCTACCCGGAACTGGCCCACCCGCGCCAGCGATACACCCGGGACGAACTCGGCGAGCTCGTTGCCGCAGCCGCCGACCGCGGCATACGCGTCGTGCCGGAACTCGACGTACCGGGACACGTCGCCAGCTGGCTCGCGGTGCACCCGGAGTGGGGCCTGGGCGAGGCAGTGGGCGGCGCGAGCACACGATTCGGCGTCCACCGGTGCTGCCTGGACCCGGACAACGCCGACGCGATGCGGGCCGTCGAGACGCTCTTCGGCGAGCTTGCCGAGGTATTCCCGGATACACACGTCCACTTCGGCGGGGACGAAGTGCAGTTGCCCGGCGGCATGGACGTCGCGAACCTGCAGGCCAACTTCAACAGGCGGGTGGTGACGAGCGTGCGCGCACTCGGCAAGACGCCGATCGCCTGGGACGAAGCGCTGCATCCCGACCTGTCGCGCGACGTGACCGTGCAGGCCTGGCGCGGGTCCGCCGCACGCGACCGCGCGATCGAAGCCGGCTTCGACACCGTCCAGTCGGCACCCTACTACCTCGACCTCTGCTATCCGGCAGACCTCCACTACCTGTCCGACCCCGCGCACGAGGACCCGGATCTCTTGCAGGATCCACGGCTGGCGCACGTGCGTCCCGGCCTCGCGATGCTGAACAGCACCTGGAGTGCGGTAAGCGGGCCAGGCTCCCCCGGACACACCCCGGGCCGCGTCCTGGGCGGCGAAGCGTGCATGTGGACCGAACTGGTCACCGACGAGTCGCTGGCGCTGCGCGTCTGGAGCCGCATGCCCGCCATCGCCGAACGCCTCTGGTCCGACGCTTCCGTGCGCGACGTGGACGACATGTATCGCCGCCTGTCGGCGACCCACGTTACCCTCGCCGCCGGCGGCATCGCCGACCTGGCGGCAGCCACCTCCGACGGTCTCCAGGCACTCGGGCTTGCGCAGGAGGACCTCCGCGACCTCGCACCCCTGGTCGACATGCTGGAGCCCGTGAAGTGGTACGCGCGGCTCCTGGGGTCGGCCGTCATGGACCGGCGCGCCTCCGGCGTCCCGGAGGCTGCGGCCGCGCGGCCCTACGATGCCACCACGCCGCTCGACCGCGTGATCGACTTCCTGCCGCCGGAGAGCCTGCCGGCCCGGCGTCTCGCTGCCGAGACCGACATCCCGACACTGCGCGCCACCGCGGCCGGCTGGGGACGCCAGCGCGCCTGCGTCGCACGGCTCGCCGAACGCCATCCTGCCATCGCGGAGCTCGATGCCGCTGCCGCGGCCCTGCATGCGCTCGGCGAGCAACTGGACCGCCATCTCGACGGAGAGACGGCCACGGTCCCCGCGTACGCACTGCGCCCGCATGGGGAGTACATGCTCCCGATCGCCATCCACCTCGTCGCCCGATTCGGTCCATGAAGCCAGAAGACATGCTGGCCCATTGGCCAGAGGCGGCGGCACTCGACCTGCGGCCGCTGCCGGGGGGGCACGTCAACCGAACCTACGCCGTGGGCGAGGACCGTTTCGTCCTGCAGTGCATCAACGGTCGAGTCTTCGACAACCCTGAGGGCGTGATGCGGAACCTCGCCAAGCTCGTTCGTCGGCACGACCCGATCGTCGCGCCCCTGCCAACGCGGTCCGGAGCGCTGTGGGCGGAAGACGCCGCGGGCGAACTCTGGCGCCTGTCTCCGTTTGCCTCCGGTACACGCAGCTTCCAGAAGCTGCCGGACGATCTCCTCGAACCGGCTGGCCTCGCGTTCGGCGCCTTCCACGCCGCCGTCGCCGACTTCGACGACGAGATCGAAGCCGTGATCGAGGGCTTCCACCACCTGCCGCACTACCTGGACGCCCTGTGGCGGGCGGCAGACGACACGACGCCGGAACTGGACTACCTGCGGGAGCGCGAGCCGTTCGACTTCCAGGGCACGCGCACACTCATTCACGGCGACTGCAAGGTGAACAACCTCCTCTTTCACCCGAGCGAACCCCGTGCTACCCATCTGATCGATCTCGACACCGCCATGTATGGGCATCCCGCCTGGGACTTCGGTGACCTCGTGCGCTCCGTGGCGAGCGGCGCCGAGGAGGCGGGCGCTACGCTCCATATCTCCCCCGAGACGTTCGACCGCGTGGCACACGGCTTTGCCCGGGGCGCGGCCGGCATCGCGGATGCCCGTGCCTTCGCCGCCGCCCCCGCTCACATGAGCTTCATGCTCGGCGTGCGCTTTCTGACCGACCACTTCGAGGGCGACCGGTACTTCCGTGTGGACTACCGGGGACAGAACCTCGAGCGCGCCCGTTCCCAACTCGCGGCCGCGCGGCGCTTCGACGCGCTCGAACCCGTCTTCCATCAGCAATTGCGCAATGTTCAGGCGGCCCCGGTCGTGTAGTCTCCCGTCCATGCAACCTCTCGGTGCGACCGGCCGGTGGGGCCGGACAGCCGCGACGCTCGCCATCCTGGCCCTCGTCACGGGCTGTGCTTCGTCCTCGCGCCCGCTGCAGTTCCTCTCCGGCCCCGATCTCGTCTATCCGTCCGCCGCGAAGGAAGCCGGCATCGAGGGGCAGGTGGTCGTCCGGTACGACGTCACCGTCGCTGGCACCGTGGCCAACGCCCGGGTCCTCGAGTCGCAACCCGAGGGGACCTTCGAGGAGGCGGCCCTCGCCTCCCTCTCGCAGTGGCGTTTCCGGCCACGCATCGAGGGCGGGCAGGCCGTTCCCGCACCCGACCGGGTAAGCACCTTGCGCTTCCAGCTTGGAGAAAACGATGACTACGCAGGCTTTTGATACCCATGGGAGTAGAGGATCCGCCCTCTCGGGGCTCGTCCTCGCCACTGCGGTGACGCTCGCGGCCGGGTGTTCTTCCGAGCTGTCGCCGGTCCTCGGATGCGAATCCGCTTTCGGCTTCGACGTGGACTGTCAGTTCCAGAACCCCGAGGACCTGGCGCTGGGCCCGGACGGACGCATCCTCGTCAGCCAGTTCGGCGACATGGAGGGCACCCTCAGCGGCAGCCTGGCGCGCTATGACCCTGCATCACGCACGTTGTCGGTGCTCTTCCCGTCGGCCGAGGTCGCAGCGGCCGATGGCGAAGCTCCGCAGTGGGGCGAACCTGACTGTGCGCCTCCGGATACGGCCCGCTTCTCCCCGCACGGCATCGATGTCGAGATGCGCGTCGACGGCCGGCGGGAACTCGCGGTCGTGAATCACGGCGGGCGCGAGTCGGTCGAACTCTTCGAGGTGTTCGACGACAGCACGATCGCGTGGCGCGGCTGTGTGGTCGCCCCGGAGGAAGGGTTCTTCAACGATGTCGTCCTGCTGCGCGATGGCGGGTTCTGGGTGACGCAGATGTTCCCGCCGGGAGGCATGGCGGTCTCCCTGCTCAAGGTAACGCTCGGCGTGGACACGGGCTGGGTCTACGCCTGGTCGCCCGCGGCCGGGTTCGAGAAGATGCCTGGCACCGACGCGCCGATGCCGAACGGCATCGAGAAATCGGACGACGAGCGTTACATCTATCTCAACTCGTACTCCTCGCAGGGCGTGCGCAAGATCGACGCGACCACCGGCGAGACCGTCGCCAACGCCGAGATCGATCCGGTCGACAACAGCACCTGGGGGGAAGACGGCCGCCTGCTCGTCGCTTCCCACACCGGGGGCTTGAGCGAAATGATGGCGTGCCAGGCGATCGAGGAAGGCTCCTGCGGGATGCCATTCGAGATCGTGGCACTCGATCCCGACGATCTCTCGCAACAGGTGCTCATCGCCGGCGAAGGCGCGCCCATGGGCGGAGTGACGGTGGCACTGCAGCGCGACGGCGTGTACTACCTCGGTACGTTCCTCGGCGACCGATTGGGAATCGTCGACCTGTCGCAATAGGGCGACCGCAAGAGTCGCCCCAGGGTCGCCCCTCCAATGTGCCGTGCCGAATGATCCGTGAAGCCTGATACGGGCGATGTAGGGGACGGGCTTGTCCCGTCCCGTCGCCAAGGGCTTGCACAGGCCCGACACGGGCGACGACAAGCGTCGCCCCTTGCATGGAACAAACGACGACGGGAGCGCAGCGACCGGCGGCGATTGTTCCATGCAAGGTCGGCGTGGCTGGGCCGGAGGCGGCGCCGGCGCGCAGCGGCAGCGAAGCGCCGGACCGGCTTTGGGGCGCTACAATTTCTGTCGCAGCTCCGGGCCGACGACGACCAGGCCGTAGCGCTCGTAGAACGGCCGGGTGCGCTCCGTGCGATCGATGTAGAGGCCGTATTCCGCGCAACCGCGTTGCCGCGCGTGCTCGATGGTGTGCTGCACCAGCATGCCGCCGGCGTTGCGGCCACGCGCCGCCGGTTCGACGATCAACTCCTCCAGTTGACAGTACTCGCCGCAATAGCGCATCGCGAGGTTGTAGCTGACGGTGGCCATGCCGACCAACCTGTCGCCGTCGACCGCCACGAATACCTGCCCCCGCTCGTGATCGAGCAGGCGTTCGAAGACGGCGCGCTCCCCTGCGGACGGACCCGCGGGCGCGTTCCGGGCGATGAACAGCAGCTCTATGCAGCGATCCACGTCCGCGGCCTCGGCGGGCCGTACGGAGATCGTCATGCGTCCATCCGGGCACGGCGCGACGCCGCGGCGCCGGGGCGGCCTCGGGGCGCCAGCGTCTGCTCGCGGTAGGCCTCCGCGAACGGGTATTTCGCGAGGACCGCCTGGACGGCAGCGGCGATCGCGTCGAAGGCGTCCTGGTCGTGCATGAACGAAAAGAAACTGTGGTCCGAGCCCGGTAGCGCGAGTATCACGCCCTCGTTGACCAGGGCCAGGTGGAACGGGTAGAGCACGGCCCTGTTGAGCGCGGGGTCCCGCTCGCCTGGCGACCCGGGCCAGGTGACGAAGCACTGCATCAACGAGCAGACGCCGTTTCCCCCGACGGCTATGCCATGCTCCTCGAACGCCGCGCGAACGGTGGCTTCGAGCCCCGAGACCCGACTCCAGAGCGCCTCGTACTCTCCCGCCTGTTCGAGACGCTCGTATTCGCCGATCGCCCCCAGTGCCGCGGCGAGCGCGGACGTGCCGTCGTTGCCGGTACCCGACTGGAACGCCCGCGGCACGTCGGCGCCGGCGCCCGGGTTGGCGACTTCCATGATCTCCGCGCTGCCGACGACGGCGGCGAGCCGGTCGCCGGCGGAAAGCGCCTTCGCCAGCGTGGTGAGGTCGGGCGTGATGCCGTAGTAGGCCTGGGCGCCGCCGAGTCCCAGCCGGAAGCCGGTGATCACCTCGTCGAAGATCAGGACGACGCCGGCATCGCGTGTCCGGCTGCGCAACGCCGCGAGATACTCCCCCGTGACCCCCCAGAGCCCGCCGGCGTGCATCGCCGGGTCGACGATCACGGCGGCGATGTCGCCCCGCGACAGCAGGTCGTCGAGCGCGCGGATATCGTCGAAGGGCAGCGTCAGCGTGCTTTCCTGCGCCGACTCGGGCACGCCGGCACTGAAGGCACGCCGGTCTGCCCCCGGGGAGCGCGAGGGGGAACCCCTCGCAGGAGAGGCGGAGCGCGAGGGGGAACCCCTCGCAGGAGAAATGCCGAGCAGGAACTGGTCGTCCTGGCCATGGTACTGACCGTGGAACTTCACGACCTTGGGCTTACCCGTGTAGGCGCGCGCATAGCGAACCGCGGTCATGACCGCTTCGGTGCCGCTGTTCAGGAAGCGCACGCGCTCGGCGCTCGGGATGACCTGCTTGAGCTTCTCGGCGCACTCGATCGCGATCTCGGGGTTCAGGACGAGCGAGCCCACCCCTGCGTGCCGCTCCACGGCGGACATCACGGCGGGATGGCGATGACCGAGCAGGAGCGGACCGTTGCAGGAAAAACAGTCGATGTAGGAGGAGCCGTCAACGTCGATGGTGCAGCATCCCTGGCCTGACGCCATGTAGAGGGGATACGGGGGGAAGAAGCGCAGATTCCCCGACACGCCACCGGGCAGGACCTGGGCCGCCCGTGCAAAGAGCGCACGCGAGCCCGGCGTCTTGCGCTTGTAGTCCGCGGTGACCCGATCGCGCAGGATTTTCGTGTGGTTCATGGGCCGCTAGCGCGTGAGGGATGCCGGTGTCGGCACGATCCGCTGCACGATGTGGCCGTCGGCAGCGAGGACGTCGGAGACCCGCGGCCCGATGTCGTTCTTCATGGTGTCGCTGCCGTACACCGCGGCGTCCACGCGCTCCCGCTCGGCCTCCGACTCGAAGCGCCGCATCCAGACGTACACGGTTTCGTCCTCCTCGCCGCGAAAGGCGGCCGTGATGTTCATGCCCTGCGCCACGGCAAACGGGATGAACTCGCCCTCCATCAGTTCCAGCCACGCGTCCATCTTGCCGGGCAAGACCTTGTACTGGCGCAGTTCGTAAAACATGGCGTCGATTCCGTATCGGGCGGTGCGGGGACTATAGCCGCGTGCGACGGGCTGGGCGAGCGACCGCTTCCGCTGGGCCGTGCGTGAATTCGAGACGGGACGCCACAAGGGCGTCCCCTACGGTGGGTGTCCCGGTCTGAAGCGACGGTGGGTGTCCCGGTCTGAAGCGCCGGTCTGACGCGCGGCTGCGCAGCGAAACGCGAGAGGCGGAAGGCGCGGGCTATACTGTACCGTCTCACGCGCATCAAGGGTGGATTCCCATGCCCCGCTACGATCTCCTGCTCAAGGGCGGCACCGTCATCGACGGGCAGCGCACGCCGCGCTTCACGGGCGACATCGCGATCGCCGGCGGCCGTATCGCGCAGATCGGCAGCGTGTCCGAATCCGACGCGAAGCGCGTGTTCGACGCACGGGACCTGATCGTGGCGCCGGGCTTCATCGACCTGCACACGCACTTCGACTCGCAGATCTTCTGGGATCCCTACTGCACGATGTCGGGCTGGCACGGCGTGACTTCCGTGGTGATCGGCAACTGCGGCTTCGGTTTCGCGCCGGTCAGTCCCGAACACCGCGAGCGCGCGATGCTGACGCTCGAGCGCAACGAGGCGGTGCGGGCCACCACGATGGCCGCCGGCATGCCGTGGGACTGGGTCACCTTTCCGGAATACCTCGACAGCATCGAGCGCACGCCGAAGGGCGTGAATGTCCTTTCCTACATGGGGCTCGCGCCGGTCATGTCCTGGGTGATGGGTCAGGAGGACGCCAAGGGACGCCCCGCGACCGCCGAGGAGCAGCAGAAGATGGGCGCGCTGCTCAGCGAGGCGATGGACGCGGGCGCCTGCGGGTTCTCCGCCCAGATCCTGGGCGAGGACAGCGTGCAGCGCGACTACGACGGGACGCCCATGATCACGGACATCATGGCGCCGGACGACCTGCTCGCGTTCGCCCGCGTGCTGCGGGAGAAGGGGCGGGGCTTCATCCAGTTGCTCGGCGGGGACTTCGACCTCTACGAGAAGGTCGCCGAGGTCAGCGGCCGGCCGATCATCTGGAACACGCTGGAGTTCTCGCACGACCAGCACGGCAACACCTACGGCTCCTACCAGGACATCCTGAAGTGGCTCGAGAAGGGGAACGCGCGGGGCCTGCGGCTGTTCGGGCACGCGGTCACCTGCGACATCGACATGCAGTTCTCCCTCGAGGACTTCAACCTGTTCGACTCGATGAAGATCTGGCGGGACCTCACGCTGGGCAGCGTTCCCGAGCGCATGGCGAAGATGCGCGATCCCGAGCGTCGCCAGGCACTGCGCGACGAGTTCGACCGGCTCGCGGCTCGGCGGGACGCCCATCCGGACAAGCCGGTAGGCCTTTTCCTGAAGATCTCCGACATGCGCATCGCGGAAGGCCGGACCCCCGAGGTGCGCGCCCTGGAGGGTTACACGGTCGGCGAGGTCGCGGCCCGCGAGAACAAGCATCCCGTCGACACCTTCC
The DNA here is from genome assembly GCA_965206615.1 of Candidatus Azotimanducaceae bacterium. Lineage (GTDB taxonomy): Bacteria > Pseudomonadota > Gammaproteobacteria > Pseudomonadales > Azotimanducaceae > VXNE01. Next base: position 1,670,155 of record CBDBKI010000005.1, on the reverse strand, counting down.
TCGACACGTCGCTCTCGGACGACCTCGGAACGTTCTTCACCAGCGACGCAACGAAGACCGGGGAAGACGCCCTGCGGGAGGTCATCAACTCGCCGTTCGTGCTCCCGGGGCTCTCCGACGGCGGTGCCCACATGAAGTTCCTGACCACCGGGCGCTACGGCACCGATTTCATCGGCCGGCTCGTCCGGGACATGGGCCTGATGGACCTCGAGCAGGCGCACTGGCGGCTGTCCGGCTATTCGGCCATGGCGGCGGGGTTCACCGACCGCGGCTTCCTGCGCGAGGGTGCGCCGGCGGACGTCATCGTCTACGACTACGACGCCCTGCGCTCGCTGCCGCCGGAGCGCATCCACGACTTCCCGGCCGACGACTGGCGCCTGGCGCAGAAGTCCGAGGGCTACCGCCTGACCATCGTCAACGGCGAAGTGACGTTCGAGGACGGCGAGTGCACCGGGGGGACCCCCGGCATGCTGCTGCGCCACGGACGGAGCGCGTAATCGGGCGCACCGGCTCGGGGCGACTTTGAACTGGAGGACTCCATGACCCGCTACGATCTTCTCCTCAAGGGCGGCACCGTCATCGACGGGCAGCGCACCCCCCGCTACACGGGCGATGTCGCGATCGCGGACGGCCGCATCGCGCAGATCGGGAACGTTTCCGAGTCCGACGCGAAGCGCGTGTTCGACGCGAAGGACCTGATCATCGCGCCCGGCGTCATCGACCTGCACACCCACTTCGACTCGCAGATCTTCTGGGATCCCTGGTGCACGATGTCCGGCTGGCACGGTGTCACGTCGGTAGTGATCGGCAACTGCGGTTTCGGCTTCGCCCCGGTGAGGCCGGAGGACCGTGAACGCGCCATGCTCACTCTGGAGCGCAACGAGGCGGTCCGCGCCACCACGATGGCCGCGGGCATGCCCTGGGACTGGGTCACCTTCCCCGAGTACCTCGACAGCATCGAGCGCACGCCCAAGGGCGTGAACGTCCTCTCCTATATGGGCCTCGCCCCGGTGATGTCCTGGGTGATGGGGCTCGAAAACGCGAAGGGAAGGCCCGCGACCGCCGAAGAGCGGCGCGAGATGGGCGCGCTGCTCGCCGAGGCGATGGATGTCGGCGCCTGCGGATTCTCCGCGCAAATCATGGGCGAGGACAGCGTGCAACGCGACTACGACGGCACGCCCATGATCACGGACATCATGGCGCCCGACGACCTGCTTGCCTTCGCCGGGGTGCTGCGCGAGAAGGGCCGTGGCTTCATCCAGTTGCTGGGCGGGGACTTCGATCTTTTCGAGAAAGTCGCCGAGGTCAGCGGCCGTCCGATCATCTGGAACAACTTGGAGTTCTCGCACGACCAGCACGGGCACACCTACGGCTTCTACCGGGACATCCTGAAGTGGCTCGAGCGGGGGAACGCGCGGGGACTGCGCCTCTTCGCGCACGCCGTCACCTGCGACATCGACTTCCATTTCTCGCTGGAGGACTTCAACCTGTTCGACGCGATGGAGATCTGGCGCGATATCACCCTGGGCAGCGTGCCGGAGCGCATGGCGAAGATGCGCGATCCCGTGCGGCGCGACGCGCTGCGCGCCGAGTTCGACCGCCTCGCGGCCCGACGGGACCGGCACCCCGACAAGCCGGTCCCCCCCTTCCTCTACATCCCCGACATGCGGATCGCCGAAGCTCGGACCCCTGCGGTCCGTCCGCTGGAGGGCTACACGATCGGCGAGGTCGCCGAGCGGGAGAACAAGCATCCGGTCGACACGCTCCTCGACACCGCGCTTTCCGAGGACCTCGGGACGTTCTTCACGTCCGAGGCGCCGAAGACCTCGCCGGACGCCCTGCGCGAGGCGATCAACTCCCCGTTCGTCCTCCCGGGGGTCTCCGACGGCGGTGCCCACATGAAGTTCGCGACGACCGGGCGCTACCCGACCGATTTCATCGGCAGGCTCGTGCGCGACAAGGGCCTGATGGACCTCGAGCAGGCGCACTGGCGGCTCTCCGGTTACTCGGCCATGGCTGCCGGCTTCACCGACCGGGGCTTCCTGCGCGAGGGTGCGCCGGCGGATGTCATCGTCTACGACTACGACGCGCTCCGCTCGCTGCCGCCGGAACGCATCTACGATTTCCCGGCGGGCGACTGGCGTCTCGCGCAGAAGGCCGAGGGCTACCGGCTTACGGTGGTGAACGGCGAGGTCACCTTCGAGGACGGCGAGTGCACCGGGGCGACTCCCGGCACGCTGCTGCGCCACGGACGGACCGTGTAGTCTGAACGCCCTCGTGGTCCCCTCCCACGGAGATGGCCCCCTCGTGAAGGAGCAATGACATGTCCGATCGCGTCTGGTTCAACGTGTACGTCACCGTCAAGGACGGCATGCTCGACGAGTTCAGGGCCATGGCGAACGACTGGATCGCGTACCACGAGAAGAACACCCCGGAGATCCTTGCCTACGAGTGGTTCTTCACCAGCGAGGACGAGATGAAGGTCCAGGTGATGGAGCTCTACGCGAACTCGGAAGCCATGCTCGACTACATGTCGCGCGGCGGCGCCGACCGGCAGCGGTTCATGCCGCCGTACCCCTATACGCTGGATCGCATGGAGGTCCTCGGCGCCGTCTCGGACGCGCTCCGCAAGAGGCTGGACTCCGGGGAGTCCACGCCGCAGTACTTCCATCACTTGGCCGGGTTCAGCCGCTGAGGCCGGGTCTTCCGGTCGCATGGAGTACTCCACCATCACCTACGGGCCGCCGGTCCGGGGCAACAAGCCGCTCGCGCCGGAAGAGCTCGAGGCGTTCCTGGCCGAGACGCGCCACGCGATCATCGGCACGACCAACCCGGACGGGTCGCCCCGGGTCACGCCCGTGGGCTTCCTCTGGGACGGCGAGGCCTTCTACGCCATCGCGGACCGGCAGCGGTACTGGGTCCGGAAGAACCTCCGGCGCGACCCGCGCATGACGCTCGTCGTGGACCAGGGGGACGACTACCGGGCTGTGGTTGCCAGCGGCAGGGCGGAGATCCTCGACGGGGACATCGGCGAGCTGACCAGGTGCATCCTGGTCAAGTACTTCGGCGCCGAGACCGGCGGCGCGTACTTCGACGAAATCGCCAAGGGACCGAACGAGAACCGCGTGCTCGTGGCCCTGAAGCCGGACCGCATGCAGACCTGGCAGCGCGACGACGGCGAGGACGCGGCCTGGTCGCCGGTCTGAGCAGGAGGACGCCATGGCCCGCTACGATCTCCTCGTCAAGGGCGGCACCGTCATCGACGGACAGCGCACCCCCCGCTACACGGGTGACATCGCGATCGCCGGTGGGCGCATCGCCCGGATCGGCAGCGTCTCCGAGTCCGACGCGGCCCGCGTGTTCGACGCGCGGGACCTGATCGTCGCGCCGGGCTTCATCGACCTGCACACCCACTTCGACTCGCAGATCTTCTGGGACCCGTACTGCACGATGTCGGGCTGGCACGGCGTCACGTCGGTCGTGATCGGCAACTGCGGCTTCGGCTTCGCCCCGGTGAAACCCGAACACCGCGAGCGTTCGATGCTCACGCTCGAGCGCAACGAGGCCGTGCGCGCCACCACGATGGCCGCCGGCATGCCCTGGGACTGGGTAACCTTTCCGGAATACCTCGACAGCGTCGAGCGCACGCCCAAGGGCGTCAACGTGCTGTCCTACATGGGGATCGCCCCGGTCATGTCCTGGGTGATGGGTCAGCAGGACGCCAAGGGACGCCCCGCGACCGCGGCCGAGCAGCGGCAGATGTGCGCGCTCCTCGGGGAGGCCATGGATGCGGGGGCCTGCGGATTCTCGGCGCAGCTCCTGGGTGAAGGCAGCGTGCAGCGCGACTACGACGGCACGCCCATGATCACGGACATCATGGCCCCGGACGACCTGATCGCGTTCGCCCGCGTGCTGCGGGACAAGGGACGGGGCTTCATCCAGTTGCTCGGCGGGGACTTCGACCTCTTCGAGAAGGTCGCCGAGATCAGTGGCCGGCCGATCATCTGGAACACGCTGGAGTTCGCGCACGACCAGCACGGCAACACCTACGGCCACTGGAAGGACATCCTGCGCTGGCTGGAGGAGGGCAACGCGCGGGGCCTGCGCCTCTTCGGGCACGCGGTTACCTGCCAGATCGACACGCAGTTCTCGCTGGAGGACTGGAACCTGTTCGACGGCATGCCCGCGTGGCGCGAGATCACCCTGGGCAGCGTTCCCGAGCGCATGCGGAAGATGCGCGACCCCGCGTTGCGCGGGGCGGTGCGCGATGTCTACGACAGCTTCGTGGCGCAGCGGGAGGCCCGTCCGGACAAGCCGGTCCGTGGCGGGGAACGCTTCCTGGGCCTCCCCGACATGCTGATCACGGAAACCCGGACGGAGGCAGGGCGCGCCCTCGAGGGCTACACGATCGGCGAGATTGCCGCCCGCGAGAACAAGCATCCGGTCGACACCCTGTTCGACATCGCGCTTTCCGAGGACCTTGGGACGTTCTTCTCGCACTACCCCGCGGAGACCGACATGGAGACCATGCGGGAGGTCATCAACTCGCCGTTCGTGCTGCCGGGGCTGTCGGACGGCGGCGCCCACATGAAGTTCCTGACGACCGGGCGCTATCCGACCGATTTCATCGCCAGACTGGTCCGCGACAACGGCCTGATGGACCTCGAGCAGGCGCACTGGCGGCTCTCGGGGTACTCGGCGATGGCGGCCGGCTTCGTCGACCGCGGCTTCCTGCGCGAGGGCGCCCCCGCGGACGTGGTGGTCTACGACTACGACGCGCTGCGCTCCCTGCCCGTGGAGCGTCTGCATGACTTCCCGGCCGACGACTGGCGCCTGGCCCAGAAAGCCGAGGGCTACCGCCTGACCGTCGTCAACGGAGAGGTCACGTTCGAGGACGGCGAGTGCACGGGCGCGACGCCCGGAACGTTGCTGCGCCACGGGCGCACGGCGTAACCGGAACGCCCTGACGTGCAATCTTCGCCGGCTGCGCCGCCGCGCGGCGCCCGCCTGGCCGGGTTCGCATCCCCCGCCTTCGCAATGGCGGCATTGGGGCTGCCCGTCGTCGTGGTTCTGCCGCCGCTGTACGCCGAACTCGGCATCAGTCTGACCGTCGTCGGCACGATCTTCATGGTCGCGCGCTTCTTCGACGTGTTCACCGATCCGGTTTTCGGCGTGCTCGGCGATCGGGTTCGCACGCCGTGGGGACGCCGCCGCCCGGCGATCGTCGTCGGGATGCCCGTCCTGCTGCTGGGCGCGGTCGGGCTCTTCCTGCCGTCGGATCCCCCGAGCGAATTCATGCTGCTGGCGTCACTGCTCGTACTGTATCTCGGCTGGACGCTCCTGACGCTCTCGCACACGGCCTGGGCCGCGGAGCTGTCGGACGACTACGATCAGCGCTCGCACATCATGGGAGCGCTGCAAGCCTGGGGCCTGGCGGGCGCGGTCCTGGTCATCCTGATCCCCGCGCTGATGGACTATCTGTGGCCGGCCGGCGGTATGCGCCTGCGCGCCGAGGCGATGGGCTGGCTGATCATCGTCTCACTGCCCGTCCTGTTTGCGGTGGCGCTGGCGAGCACCCGTGAACCGGCGATCCGACGGGAGCCGAAGCTCGACTGGCGCCGTGCGGTCGGTTCGATTCTCGAGAACCGCGGCCTGCGCCGGATCCTGCTCGCCGATCTTCTGCTCGGGGTACAGGGGGGCATCAACGGATCGGTGCACTTCTTCTTCATCGCGCAGGTGCTCCTGCTGCCGCAGGCGGCGAGCCTGTACCTGGTGGTGCTGTTTCTCACGGGGCTCCTGTGCGTGCCGGTTTTCGTCCGTCTGAGCGAGCGCTTCGGCAAGCATCGGACCCTGTGCTATGCGGCGCTGCAATCGTCCCTCGCGACAGGAGCGTTCTTCGTGGTGCCGGCCGAGAGCTTCGGCTGGGTGCTGCTGATCTACGTGATGGTCGGCGTGAATTTCGGCGCCAAGGACCTGCTCCTGCGTTCGATGATGGCCGACGTGATCGACCAGGATCGTGTCAACGTCGATGCCGAACGCAGTGCCCTCTACTACTCGGCGCTGTCCCTCACGAGCAAGATCGGCCTGGCGCTCGCGGTCGGGATCGTCTATCCGGTGCTCGATCTCATCGGCTTCACGGTCGGCGGCGCCAACGACCCGGAGACGCTGGATGGGGTTCGATGGCTGGTCGCCGGCTCGCCGACCCTCATCACGCTTTGCGTCGCCTGGATCATGTGGCGTTTTCCCATCGGCCGCGAAGAGCAGCGCGCCTTGCGGGCGGAACTCGCGGAACGACGACAGAGCCAATCAGCCTAGCGAGACGGCCGGCCGGATCCCTTCGTACCCCCTCGGGGGCAGTGTCGCGCCGCCGTCGACGCAGATCGTCTGGCCGGTGAGGTAACGCGCCTCGTCGCTCGCGAGATAGAGCATGCAGTAGGCGATGTCCTCCGGCTCGCCGATGTAGCCCACCGGAATGATGTCCGCCATCCGCGCCTGGCTGTCCGCGTCGGACTGTGCGTCCATCGCCGCGGTATGGATGTACCCGGGCTCCACGCCGTTGACCGTGATGCGGTCGCGCGCCAGTTCGACCGCGGCGGTTCTGATGAACGCGTTGATACCGCCCTTCGATGCGGCGTAGTAGGACGTGCCCGGCATGACCACGCGCGGCCCGTTGATCGACGAGGTGAACAGCAGGCGCCCACCGCCCCGCTCCCTGAAGAAGGGTATGACGGCCTTCGACAGACGAAAGCACGCCTTCAGGTTCACGGCCAGGACGGTCTCGAGATCGTCTTCCGAATATCCCTCCACCCGGCCGAAGAGGAACGCGGCCGCGTTGTGCACCAGGATGTCGATGCCGCCCCATTGCTCCGCGGTTGCGGCGACGACGCGTTCGACGTTTGCGAGTTCACCGATGTCCACCGCACAGAGTGCCGCCGTGCCGCCGGCTTGCTCGATGACCTCGACCGTTGCCTGGCCGTGACTTGCGGTGCGCGTGGCCACCATGACCTTCGCGCCAGCCGCCGCGAAAACCCTTGCGATGCCGGCGCCGATGCCCCGGCCGGCGCCGGTGACGATCGCAACCTTGTCGTCGAGTCTTCCGAACATCGGTGGCTGTCCCCCGAATCAACGATCCTGCGCTGGCCGCTACCGGGCCGGAGCCGGCGAAGCGCTCGCCCATCGCAACCCCGAGCCAGGGGAGCGGTCAGTTGCGCTGACGCAGCTCGGCCGTCGCCGCCCGGTCGATGCTCGTGCCCTGGACGACGACTCCGTAGTCGCGCCGGGCCGCCTCGACACTCACGATCCCGTCGCGGACGTCGCGCAGGACGCGTTCCGGTTCGCGCTCGAAGGGATCTCCCCAGCCACCGCCTCCCGGTGTCCAGGCGAGCATGCGAGCGGGTCCCTGGCGCCGAATCCCGTACTTGGGCGGAATGAAGCGCGGGCCGTCGGCGCCGGCGTCGGCGGGTTCGATCCAGGCTTCGCCGGCCTGTCCGTCACCGCCTCCCAGGACGCCGTAACCCGAGGGCGTATCGAGGCCTTCGGCACGGAAGGACCACGCGGCGGGGCGCAGCACATCGGCGTCGTAGATCACGCCACTGCCGCCCCGGCGCTTGCCTGGCCCCGCGGCATCGGTGCGAAACTCCCAGCGGCGGTAGCGCACCGGGAAGTTCTGTTCGTGGAACTCGAGGTTCGCGATGTCGAGACCGCCGAGGGAGATCAGGTGCCCCATCTGGTTGAAACCGTCGCGCTCCCGGGTGGCGCCCGGGCTGCCCATGGCGTGCCAGTGGTACATCACCCAGGTCCTGCCCTCGTCGTCGGTTCCCGCCACGTGGCCGTGCACGGTCTTCGACCAGCCGGCCAGAGCGCGACTCGGGTCTGCCAGGGCCAACGCCTTCCAGACGGCGCTCACGATTTCGTGGGCGACGAAGACGGTGTTCATGGTCATCGGGGCCGGCGGCCTGGCGTTCACGATCGTCCCCTCCGGCGCGATGATCCGGCACGGCCGGTAGGTCCCCTCGTTTCGCGGAATGTCGGGATCGAAGAACGAAGAGAGCGCCATGTAGGTGGCGGAGTAGGTATTGGCCAGGGAGGAGTTCTTGAAGCCCCGCATCTGCGGGTCGGACGCCGAGAAATCGAGGGTCATTTCGTCCCCTGCCACGGTGAGCCGCAGCCGGATCCACGTGTCCACCTTCTCGAAGCAGTCGTTATCGTTGAGGTCGGCCCCCAGGTAGACGCCGTCGGGCAAGGCCGAGATGGCTTCGCGCATGCGCCGGTCGGCGTGGTCGAGGATGCCGTCCAGGTGTGAGAAGTACGACTCGAGACCCAGTTCTTCCGCCAGTGCGGCGACCCGTTCTGAGCCGATCCGGGTCGAGCCCACCATGGCCAGCAGGTCGCCGTCCAGGAGTTCGGGCGTGCGGCAATTGATGAGGAGCATCTGCCAGAGGTCGTCGCGGACTTCTCCCCGGTCGTAGAGTTTCATTACCGGAAGACGGATGCCCTCGTGCCAGATCTCCGTAGCCTCGGGGTTGTAGGTGCCGGCGAGGCCGCCACCGATGTCGGACTGGTGGGCGCGATTGCAGCAGAACCCGGCCAGTCGAAAACCCTCGTTCGGATCCTCCGGAGCGACGTGCATGCCGGCTTCGGGCGGCAGGAAGATCGGGCGACCGACCACCCAGTCGGGCAGATGGTTCCCGCCGGCAACGTAGGGATCCGAAAGCAGGAACACGTCGCCGCGTCGGATGCGGTCTCCCCAGCGGGCGACGATCGCCCGGGCCGCAAAGCCTCCGCCGCCGGTGTGGATCGGAATCCCGTCGGCGTTGGCGACCAGCGTGCCCTCGGGGTCCGTGATGAAGCAGGAGAAGTCGTGACTCTGGCTGAAGATCGTCGAACGGGCGGTGCGGGTCATCACCCATCCCATGTGACGGCTGATCTGATCGAGTCGGTTCTGCATCAGCGACAGCAGGATCGGATCGTGGCGGGCGTTCGCATCGGCTTCCGGTCGGGCCGTCTGACTTGCGGTCTCGGAGGCCTCCCTGCTGGTGTCCAGCACGAAGTCGCCGCTGCGGTCGACGATGAGCTCCGAGAACGGACCGACCAACAGCGTGGTGGTGACTTCTTCCACGAGCAGCGGGCCGGCGAGTCTGTGCCCGCCCCGCAGGTCAGCGCCCCGAAAGACCGGAGTGTCCAGCCAACCCTGTTCTCCGTGCCACACCCTGCGAAGCTCGAACGGAGCAGGAGATTGCGAGACCGGACCACTGGTCGGATCGGCCATCGCTCCGGTGGAAGCGCTGGCGACCACCCGTGCGGACGCGATCATGATGGTTCCGCCATCCTGCACATGCCCGTACAGTCGTTGGTATTCCGTTTCAAAGGCGGCTCGCGTCACCGCCGGGGCGAAGTCGCCTTCGCTGCCGGGCACCTCGACACGAATGGACCACATCTGTCCGGGGTGGTGGAGGTCGAGTTCCCTGCGCAACGCGACCTGGTCGCCGCTGAAGCCCTCGGCGGCGAGTGCCTCGCGCGCGTGGCCTTCCAGCTCGGTCAGGGTTTCGTATACCTGACGGGATTCGATCCCGTCGAGGGATCCGCGCAGGAATCGCTGGAAGTCCTGACGGATGTCGGCCTGCAGCATGCCCACCGCGCACAAGGCTCCGGCGTCTCTCGGCACGAAGACCTGCCGACAACCGAGCCCACGGGCCACGGCCTCGCCATGCATCGGTCCCGCGCCGCCCGCCGCGACCAGGGCGAAACGCCGCGGCGCGTGGCCGCGCTCGATGGAGATGTACTCCACCGCCCCGAGGAGGTTCTGTTCGAGGAGCGTGATGATGCCGGCGGCGGCGTCCTCCACCGACAGGCCCAGGGGTTCCGCAATCCGGCTGCGGATGGCCTCCCGGGCGGCGGCGAGATCGAGGTCGATCGATCCCCCGGCGTAGGGTCCCGGTCGGAGTCGCCCGAGCACCAGCTGCGCATCGGTGACCGTCGGCTCCGTGCCACCCAGGCCGTAGCAGGCCGGGCCGGGATCGGCGCCGGCTCCATTCGGACCCACGAACAGCAGGCCCGCGGAGTCGACTCCGGCGATCGTGCCGCCGCCCGCGCCGATGGTGTGGATGTCCACCGCCGGCGTCGATACGTGGTAGCCGGCGATCTGCAGATCGTCGCGGATCGCGACCTGTCCCGCCGACATCAGCAGGACGTCGCAGGACGTACCGCCGATCTCCATGGAGATCAGGTTGCCGGCGTCCTCGGGAGCGGTATTCGCGCCGTCCAGCGGGCGCCGATAGCGATTCAGGGCGCCGATCGCGGCAGCGGGCCCGCTGAGCAGCAGGTTCACCGGCCGCAGCCCCACGGCTTCGACCGATGCCGCACCGCCGTTGCTCTGTACCAGCAGGATGGGCCGCGGCAGGCCGAGTCGCGCGAGTTCGGCGTCGAGATCTCGCAGGTAGGAGACGACACGCGGAGCGAGCGCGGCGTTCACGACGGCTGTCGAGGTCCGCTCGTACTCCCCCATCATCGGACTGATCTGGGCGGAGCGGGTCACCCAGGCGCCATCCCAGTGCTTGCGCAGGGCAGCCTCGGCTTCCACCTCGTGGCCTTCGTTGACGAAGCTGTTGAACAGCGCGATGGCGACCACCTCGACGCCTTCGGCCTCAAAGTGCTGCACCGCGGCTTCCACGTCTTCGGCCGAGAGCGGCTCGAGTTCATTGCCCGAGGCATCGATCCGTCCGGCGACGCCGTGGCGCAGGTAGCGCGGCACCAGGACCGGAGCGTAGGGCTCGCGGTGGTTCCACTGGTCCTCGCGCAGGCCGCGGCGGATCTCGAGCGCGTCCCTGTGGCCATGGGTGGTGAGGAGGCCGACGGTCGCGCCCTTGTGTTCGAGCATCGTGTTCGTGGCCACCGTGCTGCCGTGCACGAAGAGCGCGCAGTCCGAAAGCAGTTGCCCGACGGGGAGCTCGAGGTCTGCCGCCACCCGGGAAACGGCGGCCAGCACGCCGCGGCTCGGATCGCTCGGGACCGAGGGCACCTTGGCCACCCAGGTGTGGCCGTCGGCGTCCGCGAGTACCAGGTCCGTGAAGGTCCCCCCGACATCGACACCCAGGCGCCAGGGGGCTCGGGGGGCAGCGCTTCGCACGGTGATGGCCTGGTGTGGTCCGCCGAGCTTCAGGGCGGACAGAAGCAGAGCACCCGCAGTTCGATGCTACGCCGCGGTTCTGCTTTCGGCTGCGGATTCGGATGCGGCTTCGGATTCGGATGCGGAAAGGACGCGTGCGGGCACGTTCTGCCGATCACGCCCTCGGAATCGAAGGACTTGATGACCAGCACATCGTCGGGCGTCATGCCCGGGTAGTAATACCATCGCTGGTGCCCGGATGCGCTCACGCTGAACGTTTCGATGCCGATGTCATGCCAGCTGTAGTTGTCCGCCCCGTATCCGTACACCACCGTTTCCTGGAGGTCCTCAACCCGCACCGTGCGCGCATCGCATACCGCCAGGGGATGATCGTCGACGGAAGGGCTCAGTGGACGCCAGAAGTTGAGTGCGTAGACACGGCTTGCGCCTGCGGGAACGCGTTCACCATGCAGTGCCAGGTACCGATGCCACGTCGTGTTGTCGGTGTAGTCCATGTGCACGCTGGCGATATAGCCGCCGCCCCGTTCGACACCGGACTCCTTTTGCGAACCGTCCAGACCGCCGCCCGAGAACTGCAGCTCGGGTTCCCGAATGATGTGATCGAACGTAAAGGTCGTATGGGCGCCCGTGAGGGTTCGTGCGATGGCCTTGCACTCCTCGTAGTAGGTGCCCATGACCAGATCGCAGTCGTAGAAGTCCGTTACCGCACTGGGGCTCCGTACCAGTTCAAAGCCGCTCGAGTGCATGCCGAGATCTGCATGGTCGTGGGCGTTCATCACCGCCACTTCGGTGGCCTCCACGTTGACGACCTCGTCGGAGGGCGCGCGCAGGTCCACGTGGCGCACCGGTCCGCCGGTTTCCGAAGAAGGGGAAGAAGACCATGTGTGCGGCGACGGTATCGTTCATGACCGTTTCAGCAAGTCCTGTCGGAGGTCAGCTACCCTGGGGCGGGCTAGCGCAACTGCTTGATGCAGCAGCTGACTTCAAATGCGTCGGCGGGGTCTGCGTCAGGAGTCGCCAGGCCGCGCTCGATGACCATCTCGCGCACCTGCTCGTCGAGCCAGCTCGAAGCAATCTCGAAGCCCCGTTCGCGGTACGCGGCCGACGGTTGTCCGCCCATCATGGTCATGATCGGACGTGCCGCCGGCGTCGCCTTGGCAACGACGGAGTCGAAGCCCCGCCCCTGGGCCCAGTCCAGCAGGTAGTCGAGCAGGGCGAGGCCGATGCCACGCCCGAAGTAGGCCGCATCGCGCGCCTCGGAGTCCTCGGTCTGCCCCACGTGGTAACAGAAGACGGCGAGCGCGTTGTCGCCCAGATCCGGTGCGTGCGCGCCGAAGTCCCCCCAATAGGCCGGCTCGTACACGCCCTTCGGCGAGCGCCGGCTCGCATCGTAACGCCGGAACTGCAGTTGGCCGACGTGGCGCGTCCCGTCGAAGGCCAGGATCGCACTCGCGCCCAGGTCGCCGATGCGCGCGGCGATGTCCTGCCGCGGGCCCTGGCAGCCGATCGGGTAGCTGCCGAGATCCGCCTCGACCATGGGGCGAAACTTCGATTTCGTGGTTCGAAGTCATGCTGTCCTCTCATATCTTCGCGTCCCCGGAAACGAGAGGCTTCCGCCACAGAAGTCCCCGGAGATCCGCTTGCGCGAACGGCCAAGCATACTGGATCAGCGCAGCCGCAGATGGGAGACCCGCACGGGATCGTTGGAAATCAGCACCAGGCGCGCGAACAGGGCGCACGCGACGACCGCAAGGCCGGTGACGAGCCCCCACCAGATGCCGTCTATGCCGATGGCGTCGACACCCGGGAGGCCGAAACACAGCGTGGCGCCGACCGGCAGACCGATCACCCAGTAAGCGACGAGCGCGATCGTCATCGGGCCCCGCGTGTCCTTGTAGCCGCGCAGCGCGCCCATGACCGTGGCCTGGGTACTGTCGAACACCTGGAACAGCGCCCCGATCAGCAGCAGTCCCGCCGCGACCTGAATGACCTCTGTTTCCGTCGTATAGAGTGCGACCAGATCGTGGCGCCAGACCAGCAGTACGGTAGAGAACGTGATGCCCCAGACGACCGTCGTTGCGGCCGCCACCCAGGCCGACCGTCTCGCGCCCGCGGTATTGTCCGCGCCGACGTTGAAGCCGACGCGGATCGTCGCTGCCATGCCCAGCGCCAGGGGCACCATGAAGGAAACGCCGACGATATTGAACGCAACTTGATGCGCGGCCACGGTCTCCACGCCGAGGCGCCCGATCAGCAGCGTCGCCGCGGCGAAGAAGGCCGTCTCCGCGAAGAGCGCGAGCCCGATCGGCAACCCCAGCTTCAGGATGCGACCGATCTCGTAACCTTCGGGCCGGGAGAACGCGGCGAAGACGCCGGATGCGCGTACCCTCGAGAGCGACACCACCACGACCATGGCGACGAGCCCGTACGCCATCACGATCGCTGTCGCCCAGCCGCAGCCCACGCCGCCCATGGCCGGAACGCCCAGTGCCGGATCGCCGTAGATGAACAGCCAGTTGAGCGGCACCTTGAGGGCCAGCATGCTGATCCCGATGAACATCGCCGGCCGTGTCCAGGACATGCCTTCGCACAGGCAGCGCAGCGACACGTAGGCGAGCATGGCGGGCAGACCGAGGCTCGCCGCGCGGAGGTAGTCCCGGGCCACCGGAATGGCCCGCTCGTCCACGCCGAGCAGCCGATACACCGGCTCCACGTTCTGCAGCAGGATGGCGAGCGCGATCCCTCCGGAGACGGCGATCCAGAGCGCCTGTCGCACGACGGCGCCGGCCGCACCGATCTGTCCCGCGCCGCGCAGTTGCGACACCGACGGCGTCACCGCCATGACGATGCCGGACATCAACAGCATCAGCGGCCAGTACAGGTTGGCGCCGAGGGTGATGCCGGCGAGGTCCGTCGCACTCACCCGGCCGGCCATGATGGCGTCCGCGACACCCATCCCCATCTGCGCAAGCTGCGTGACGACGATGGGCAGCGCGAGCGCGCCGAGCGTGCGGAATTCCGCCAGCGCGGGGGCAAGCCGAAGCGCCTGCCCGCTGGTCTGCGAGCCGAGCATGGGGAATCAGACTCCTAGGAGCTTGCGCCGTAGAAGTTTCGCGCCAGCGAAACTTCCAACGCGACCGCAAGGTCGCGCTAGCCCCAGTGATCGGACGTAAGGGCTTCTTGACCATGGTCGTGACTATGGTACTTTATCCCCTGAACAATTACTGCAAAGCGCGCGGGCCGAGCCGATGAATGGTGATACGAGCGGTGGCATCCACACGATCAAGGCTTCCGAATTCAAGGCGAAGTGCCTGAAACTGATGGATGAGGTGGCGAACACGGGGCAGGAAATCGTCATCTCCAAGAACGGCCGTCTGATAGCGCGGCTGGTGCCGTACCGCGAGAAGCCGAAAAGCCTGTTCGGCATCGACCACGGGAGGATCGAGATTCTCGGCGACATCATCGCGCCGCTAGATGTCGACTGGGAAGCCAACGGATGATTCTTCTCGACACCCACGTCCTGTTGTGGCTTAGAGCCGGTGATGCCCGACTGGGGCCCGAGGCCCGGCGCCAGATAGACCGCGCGTGGCAATCCGGGGAAGTTGGCGTCTCCTCGATATCGTTCTGGGAGACAGCCTTGCTCCAGGAGAAGGGCAGGATCAGGCTCACCGCAGACGTAGGGCCGTGGCGCCGGGAACAGTTGGAACAGGGCCTGATCGAGATTCCGGTTGACGGCGAGATCGGCATCCGCGCGGTCGGCCTCGCCGACTTCCACCCCGACCCTGCCGATCGTCTGATCGTTGCCACGGCCCTGGCCGGGCATCGCCTGATCACCGCTGACAATCGCATGCTCAACTGGACCGGTCGGATCGACCGGCTGACCGCAACGAAGTGAACGTGACTCGGTCAACCACGCATGGTGACGCCGCCGCCGAACCTGCAGATCACACGCAGGAGGGAGCATGCCGGCAGCGTCAGGCGCGCGCAGCCTTCCCGGCGTCCCACGCCGCGAACGATCCGCCCTCTTCGGCAAGACGTTTCAGGAGCGGCGCGGGCCGCCACGCGTCGCCGTACTCCTGGTGGAACGCCAGGATGTCACGGTAGATTTCGGCGAGGCCCACCTGGTCGGCGTAGTACATCGGTCCGCCGCGGTACTTCGGGAATCCGTAGCCGTAGACATACACCACGTCGATGTCGCTCGCCCGCAGTGCGATGCCGTCGTCGAGCAGCTGCGCTCCGATGTTGACCAGGGGATACAGACAGCGCTTCAGCACCTCCGCGTCGTCGATCTCGCGCCGCGCGATGCCGAGCTCCGCCGACGTCTCCTCGACGATCTTCGCCACGTCCGGGTCGGGTTGTCCGCGACGGCTGCCTTCCGGGTAGGCGTAATAGCCGGCGTTGGTCTTCTGCCCGAAGCGGCCGAGTTCGCAGAGCTTGTCGGGCACCACCGCGGTCAACGGTCTGTCCTCGGGCGCCATGCCAGACATCTTGCGCGCCCGCCAGCCGAGGTCAAGGCCTACCAGGTCGTTCATCGCGAACGGCCCCATGTTGAAGCCGAAGTCGAGAATCACCTTGTCCACCTGCTCGGGCTGGGCGCCGTGCAGGATGATCTCGCCGGCCTGGCTGGTGTAGCCGCCGAGCATGCGGTTACCGATGAATCCGGGCGCATTGGCGGACACCACCGGGATCTTGCCGATCGTCTTGCCAAGCGCCATCACGGTGGCCAGCGTCTCCTTGCCCGTGTCCGCGCCGCGCACCACCTCGAGCATCTGCATGATGTTGGCCGGGCTGAAGAAGTGCATGCCGACGACATCTGCCGGCCGCCGCGTCATGGCGGCCATCTGGTCGACATCCAGCGCCGATGTGTTGCTCGCGAGCACGGCGCCTGGCTTCATCGTTGCGTCGAGCTGCTCGAAGATCTGCTTCTTCAGGTCGAGGTTCTCGTAGACCGCCTCGACCACCACGTCCGCAGCGCCGATGGCGTCGTACTCGAGCACGCCCTCGACCCGCGCGACGCGGGCGTCCATCTCCTCCTGCGAGATACGTCCGCTACGCACCATGCGCCCGTAGTTCGTCCTGATGACGCCCAGTCCCCGAGCCAGCGCTTCCTCGCTCATCTCCAGCACCTTCACCGGAATGCCGGCATCCGCGAAGGACATGGCGATGCCACCGCCCATCAGGCCGCCGCCGACGGTGGCCGCGCTGCCGATGCTCTTCTTCGGTGTATCCGCGGGTACGTCCGGGATCCGCGCACCCTGCCTTTCCGCGAAGAAAACATGAATCATCGCCGCGCGTTGCTCATGGTCGTGGCAGACCTGGAAGTTCGCGCGCTCGGCGCGGATGCCCTCGTCGAAGTCGTCGATCTCGACGGCCGCCTTGACCGACTCGAACGCCATCAGACCATTGATCTGGCCGCGCATGCGCCGCGCGAGGTAGGCCTCGCCAGCCTTGAAGACGTCCGGATTGGCGCGGTCCGCCTCCACCCTGTCGCGCCGGTTGCGCACCAGCGGATGGGGACCGCCGGCCGCGGCCCTGGCTCCTCGCGAAGGCCAGGGCACGCTCGACGAGGTCGCCGGCCGCGATCTCGTCCACGATGCCGAGCGCGAGCGCTTCGTCGGTGTCGAACGGATCGCCCGAGAGGATCGCGTGCATGGCGCGTTCGGCGCCAATCAGGCGCGGCAGGCGCTGCGTACCTCCCCCGCCCGGCAGCAGACCGATCTTGATTTCCGGCAGTCCCGTCGGCGCGCCGGGCGCCGCGATGCGGTAGTGGCAGGTCAGTGCGTGTTCCAGACCGCCCCCGAAAGCCGTGCCGTTGATCGCCGCGACCACGGGCTTGGCACTGCCCTCGACGATCTCTCCCGCCGGTCGGTTCGGTATCTCGTCCGGATTCGGCGTCTTGCCGAAGTCGCGGATGTCCGCACCGGCGATGAAGGCACGTCCCTTGCCCGTGATGACGACCGCATCCACGCCGTCGTCCGCGAGGGCGGTTTCGAGATGCCGGGACAGGTAGAACCGCACCCCCGAACTCATCGGGTTGACCGGCGGGTTGTCGATGGTGAGGAGCGCGACGCGGTCGCGCACCTCGTAGTGAACCGTGCCCAGCAGTGCCATGTCCTGTTCCCGGATGGAAAACGCGCCAGTATACCGGCGTCGGCTGCCGCGGAGCACGGCCGCCACCGCGACCGGCCGGCGGCAGACCCGATCCGTGCGACACTCGTGCGTCGACCTCCACGAAGCTCGCGTTGTGATGAAGAGCATTGCCCGCCATGGCGTCGCCGCCATGCTTGCCGCCACGATCCCCCTCGCCGCCCAGTCCTACTCTCCGGACGCCGACCGGAAATACCCTGACACGGTCTACTGGGGCGACACGCACGTCCACACCAGCTACTCCACCGGCGACGCCAATCTCATGGGCGGCAACGTGGTCAGCCCCGCCATCGCCTACCGCTTCGCCCGCGGGGAGACCGTCACGGCCAACAACGGCATGCGCGTGCGCATCCGCAGGCCGCTGGACTTCCTCGTGATCGCGGACCACGCGGAGAACCTGGGCGTCGCTGCGAGCCTGCGGGCCGGCGATCCCAACCTGCTCGCGGCGCCCGGCGGAGAGGCGCTCCATGACCTCTTCCGCGCACACCAGGCGGACCCGAACGCCGGACGGCTGCGGTTGCCGCCCCACACGCTGGGCAACGACTACATCCGCTCTATCTGGAGTACCGTCGTCGCCACCGCGGACGCGTACAACGACCCTGGCCAGTTCACCGCGTTTTCGGGCTACGAGTGGTCGTCCCTCGGTACGGTCGACGGGGTGTTCGGCAACCTGCACCGGGTCGTCGTGTTTCGCGACGCCGCCGCCCGGACCGGACGAATCCTCCCCTTCAGCGCCTACGACAGCCGTCATCCCGAAGACCTGTGGGGCTTCCTGGAGCGCTACGAGGCCCGCACCGGCGGTCGCGCCCTCGCCATTCCACACAACGGAAACGTGAGCAACGGGGCCATGTTCGCCTTGACCGACTCCCACGGCGGACCCCAGGACGCAGACTACGCGGCCCTGCGCAGCCGCTTCGAACCCGTCTACGAAGTCACCCAGATCAAGGGCGACAGCGAGACGCATCCCGTGCTCTCCCCGACCGACGAGTTCGCGGACTTCGAGACCTGGAACAGCTGGGCGGGCGGCACCATGGAGCCCGGCTCGCACCCGTGCTGCCCGGACTGGGAGACGGCCGATTTCGAGGCGCGCAAGCGCGGCGAGTACGCGCGCTCCGCCCTGCGCAGCGGTCTCGCACAACAGGCGCGGCTCGGCGTCAATCCCTTCAAGTACGGCCTGATCGGCAGCACGGACGCGCACACGTCCTTCGCAACCGCCGACAACGAGAATTTCTGGGGCAAGTATTCGATGACGTTCCCCTCCCCGACGCGCATTTCGGACCCGATGGTGCCCACGTGGCCCAGCCCGATGAACTGGGAGACGGGCGCGGCCGGCTATGCGGGGGTGTGGGCGCGCGAAAACACACGCGCGGCGGTCTTCGATGCCCTGCAGCGCCGGGAGGTGTACGCCACCACCGGGCCGCGCATGACCGTGCGGTTCTTCGGCGGCTGGGACTTCACACCCGCCGACGCCCTGGCTGCGGACGTCGCCCGACCCGGCTACGCCCGCGGCGTGCCGATGGGCGGTGACCTCCCGCCAGCCTCCGGCCCTGTACCCACGTTCGTGGTGGTGGCAACGAAGGACCCTGACGGGGCGAATCTCGACCGTGTCCAGATCGTCAAGGGCTGGCTTGCCGAGGACGGGACGACGCACGAGCGCGTGCACGACGTCGCGCTATCCGACGGCCGCGCCGTCGGCCCGGACGGCAGCGGCGAACCGGTCGGCTCCACGGTCGACGTGGCCGACGCGTCCTACACCAACGCGATCGGCGATCCGGAGCTGCGCGTGACCTGGACCGACCCCGACTTCGACGGCGAGCGCCCCGCCTTCTATTACGTGCGCGTGCTGGAAATCCCGACGCCGCGCTGGACGGCGTACGACGCGAAGTTCTTCGGCATCCGCGAGTTGCCAGAGGGCATTCGGATGGTCAGCCAGGAACGCGCGTACACGTCGCCGATCTGGTTCTCGCCGTAACGCGCGGGGAGACTCAGTCCAGGTCCGGAACGACGTCCCCTGAACCTGCGATCGCCTCGACCGCCTTGGCCGCCGATAGCAGAAAGGCGTCCTGGCGCATCGGAGCGATCAGTTGCGCGCCGACCGGGAGGCCTGCCGCGAAACCGCACGGCAGCGAGAGTGCCGGGCAACACGTCACGGTGATCCAGCTGCAGCTCTGCATCCACTCGATGTAGGTCTGCATCGCCCGACCCTCGATCTCGCGCACCCAATCCGTCTCGATGTCGAACGGCTGCACCTGCGTCGTCGGGCCGATGAGGAGATCCACGTCCTTGAAAAAGCTGGCCACCCGGGCCACCAGGGCCGAACGCGCGCCGATCACCCAATCCTCGTCGGCGTGGGTCAGACGCTCTCCTGCCTCCGTATTCCAGCGGATCGTGTCCTTGAGTTCCGCCTTTTGCGCATCCGGGAGGGGCCCGAAACGGGCGCGGAACCGGCCGGCGCGCAGGATGTGGAAGATGCGGTCGGCGTCCGCGAGGTCCGGCGCCGCATCCGTTTTCCCACCGACTCCGAAGACGCCGATCAGGGCTTGACCGGCGTCGTTGCGGCTAGCTCCCGGCGCGATTAGCAGCTCGGCGTCGTCTTCGCCGACGCCGCCAGCATTGTCCTTCACGCGGATGAACTGCCGGTCTACGTCGAGCACGACACTGATCTCGAGGTTCGCTTCGGCGCCGCTCGAGCGCCAGACGTCAAGTGCATTGTCAATGAGTTCGCAAACACCCGTTTTGAGGTCGTAATCGCTGATGATGGACAGGAACACGCGCTTCTTGGGCGTGCCGTCGATGGTCGTGAGAACCGTTTTCTTTGTTACGTTGGCCACGAAGTGGTGCCGTTAGCCCTCAGCCCGGAGTTGTCGCACTAGCGTTGTCGCAATGCTGAAAGCGCCCGTGTGGAAACGCAAGCGTTGAGTTCTGGTGAGAATGTTGGGCAGTGCTGGAAGAGGACGAACGGGCGCTGCGCATCTGGCCGATGCGTTCGCAGACGTGCTGGACCTGCCAGTAGTGCGGGACGGATTGGCCGAACTGCAGCTAACCATGCGAAGCCGATTCGGCTTGGCGTAGCAGTGTGTCGCCGGTTCCAACATATTTGGCCCAATCGGCCATGAGTGCGCGACGACGCTCAAACAAGTCGCTACGCCTGTAGGCGGCCTCCACGCGGTCGCTGTTGACGTGGGCCAAGGCGAGCTCGCAGACCTCCCGCGGCACGTCGGTCCGCTCGGCGGCCCAGTTCCGGAAGCTGGACCGGAAGCCGTGTGGCACGGCGCCGATGCCGAGCTCTCGGAGGAGCTTGGAAAGCGTACTGTCGCTGAGCACGCGTCCGGTCGGCGACGGAAAATCAGTCCGCTCCTGTCGGAGAGCTCACGCGCCTTGTCGAGCACGGCCAACCCGCGGGTCGAGAGCGGCACGCGGTGCTCCAGTTTCGCCTTCATGCGGGTCGGCGGCACCGTCCAGGTGGCTGCGTCGTCGTCCACCTCGTCCCACCGCGCCCCGCGGACTTCGCCCGATCGGCAGGCGGTCAGCACCAGGAACTCGAAGGCGAGAGCCGTCGCGCGGTGCGCCCTCGACGCGCGCACCCGCCCGAGCGCTTCGGCGACCTGCGCGTGCGGCAGCGCCCTCTGGTGTTGGCGACGGTCGCTGTTCTTGGGCAGCGCGGCGGAGATCGCGTCCCCGGTAGGGTTGTCCTCGCGGTAGCCCTGCGCAACGGCCCACTTCATGACCGCGCCGATGCGCTGTCGGACGCGCCTCGCGGTCTCCCGCTTCGTGGCCCAGATCGGCAGCAGCACCTCCATGACGTCGGCGGTGCTGATGCGGTCCACGCGCTTCGTGCCGATCTTCGGTACGGCATAGTCCCGGAGGCTGGCGCGCCACTGGGCGGCGGACTTGCCGCCGTCCTTCCAGTGTCGGCGTGGATTCCGATGACCTTCTCAACGGCCTGCTCGAAGGTCGGCGCCCGGCTGGTCCGGTCGCGGGGGTCGCGCCCCTCGGAGACGGTCCGCGCGTTGGCGAGCGCCTTCTGCCGCGCGCGGGCGAGGGTAACGACCGGGTAGCCGCCGAGGCCGACGTTGGCGGCCTTTCCGTCGAGGCGTATCCTCTGCGCCCAGGACTTGGAGAAGCCGCCGGTGGAGGCTGGTTTCACAAGAAGGCTCAGGCCGTGTCCGCCGCGTCCATCGCCGTACCGGCCGGGAACGTTGACGGTGTTGACGAAGGTGGCGGAGAGTCGCTTGGGGCGTTTCATCGGCGTTGACGATATCACTTCCGTTATCATCCTAATATACTTCTAAAAACAATAACTTAGGCGTATAAGGACGCCGTAAGGCGGTACCCCGAAAGACCTTTGGGGGGACACAGGGCGAAGTTGCCCATCGCGGAGCGAAGCCGCGCGCGATCAAGGCGTCGGCACCGGTTGAGCAAAGCCCTATCCGGCAGACGACGCCCGATGCGCCGACTTGTCGGATCTTCGACAGCCGATCAATGACACCATCAAGACAAGGGAGGGGAAACATGGGCAACACGCTTTTCACGAACGTCAACATCCTGGACGGCAATGCCGAGGGGCCGGTCGCCGGCGAGGTTCGCGTAGCTGGCGGCCGGATTCAGGAGGTCGCCACAGAGGAAGGGGGGCTGTCCCGGGATGGCATGCGGGTGATCGACGGTGGGGGCATGACGCTGATGTCTGGTTTGTGCGATGCCCACACCCACTTCACCTGGAACAGCGGCGGCAGCCTCGACGCGCTGGGGAGCATGCGCGTGGAGGACCACACCATCGTGGCGGTGCAGTCGGCGCGCATCGTGCTGGACGCCGGCTACACGATGTGCGTCGGCGCCGCCTCGGCCAAGGAGCGCATCGACATCGCCTGTCGCGACGCCATCAACGCCGGCATGATCCCGGGCCCCCGCTACCTGGCGAGCGGCCAGGAGCTGGCCACGCCCGCCGGTGTCCTCGTCGACGGGATCAGCCGCATCGTCTCCGGCACCGAGGAGATGTCGCGCGCCGTCAGGGAGATGTGCGGCATGGGCGTCGAGATCGTCAAGCTGATCCTCTCCGGCGAGTCCATCACCGAGCGCGTCTGGGCCAAGGATACCTACATGACCGACGCGGAAGTGCGGGCCGCGGTCGTGGAAGCTCACCGGGTGGGCAAGCGGGTGGCCGCCCACGCCCGCAGCGCGGAATCCATCAAGCAGTGCCTCAACCAGGGTGTGGACATCATCTACCACGCCAGCTACATCGACGACGAGGCCGCGGACCTCTTCGAGGAACGCCGCGACGAGGTGTTCGTGGCGCCGGGTCTGCACTGGCTGTGGGCCACCCTGTACGAGGCGGCAGAGTTCGGCTACCCGCAGGAGGCGGCCGAGGCCGTCGGCTACAAGGACGAACTTGATCACTCGATCATCGGGCTGAAGGAACTCCACAAGCGGGGTGTGCGCGTGTTGCCCGGCGGCGACTACGGCTTCGCCTGGACACCCCACGGCACCAATGCCCGGGACCTGCAGCACTTCGTGGACCTGCTGGACTTCACGCCCATGGAGACGATCCGGGCCGCCACGGTGCTCGGGGGGGAGATGTTCGAGCGTCCCGACGAGCTGGGCCGCGTGGCGCCGGGCTACCTGGCGGACCTCCTGCTGGTTGACGGGGACCCGTCCAGCGACATCACGGTGCTGCAGGATCACGACAACCTCGTCGGGATCATGAAGGACGGGAACTGGCACAAGGAGCCGCCACGGCCAGGACGTAGCCGACCGGAGTGAGCTGGTTTCAGCGGCGAGCCGCTACGCCCAAACACCACAACGTTGTTGGCGCCGATCCCCGTACGGCAGGCAGACCAGGGAGTCATATGCGAACGAACGCACCGAACATCCTGCTCGTCATGAACGACGATATGGGCTATTCCGATATCGGCTGCTACGGCGGCGAGGTACGGACCCCGAACCTCGACCGGCTCGCCGCCAACGGTGTCCGCTTCACCCAGTTCTACAACACCGCCCGTTGCTGTCCCACCCGGGCGTCGATCCTCACCGGGCTGCATCCGCACCAGGTCGGCGTCGGCTGGATGACCACGGATCTCGACGAGGACGGCTACCGGGGCGACCTCAACGGCACGTGCGTCACCATCGGCGAGGCTTTGAAGTTAGCGGGCTACGCCACCTACATGAGCGGGAAGTGGCACGTCAGCCGCCAAATGGCGCCCGACGGTCCCAAGCACAGTTGGCCGTGCCAACGCGGGTTCGACCGCTACTTCGGAATCCTGGGAGGCGCATCCAACTACTGGCAACCGCGTACGCTGACCCGGGACAACGACCCCGTGGACATGGCGAGCCTGCCTGCGGATTTCTTCCTCACCGACGCGATCAGCGACCAGGCGGCCAACTACATCCGGGAACACGCCGCCACCCATGGCGATGCCCCCTTTTTCCTCTACACCGCCTACACCGCGCCGCACTGGCCGTTGCACGCCCACGAAGACGATATCCGCCGGTACCGGGGTCGATTTGCGGCCGGCTGGGACCGTCTCCGCGAAGAACGCCTGCAACGGATGCGCGCCATGGGCATTCTCGATGCGTCGTGGCCGATGACGAAACGGGATCCGACGCAGCCGCCATGGGACGAGACGCCGCACAAGGCGTGGCAACAGCGCCGCATGGAAGTGTACGCCGCGCAGATCGACCGGATGGACCAGGGCATCGGCCGCATCGTCGCGGCTCTCGAGGAAACGAACCGAATCGACAACACCCTGATCATCTTCCTCGCCGACAATGGCGCCTGCGCCGAGGAATTCGCCGCGGAAGTCCAACCGCTCCCACCCACCTACCCCTCGGGCACCACGCACACGCGCGACGGCAGAATCGTTCTGCGGGGCAACGATCCCGCCGTCATGCCCGGACCCGAGGACACCTACCAGAGCTACGGCGTCCCGTGGGCCAACCTGTCGAACACCCCGTTCCGGGAATACAAGCACTGGGTTCACGAGGGCGGCATCGCCACGCCGCTGATCGCGCACTGGCCGCCCGTCATCGACGACCGCGGCGCCCTGCGGCACCAGCCTGGCCAACTCACCGACATCATGGCGACCTGCCTGGACGTGGCCGGTGCCGACTACCCGACGCGATTCAACGGCCACGACATCGCGCCCCTGGAGGGGACGAGTCTGGCGCCGATCTTCCACGATCAACCCAATCACAAGGACGCGCTGATCTGGGAGCACGAGGGCAACAAGGCGGTACGCCGGGGACCGTGGAAACTGGTGTGCAAGTATCCCGGCGAATGGGAACTCTACGACATCGTCGCGAATCGCACGGAAACGCACGATCTGGCGGAGCGGCATCCGGAGATCGTGGGAGAACTCGGTGCCATCCACGATGCGTGGGCCGAGCGTTGCGGCGTCAAGTCGTGGGAGCACATGTTGGAGAATCTGAGATCGACGAGAGAGAAGTCTGGCAACCCAAGCGCAAGAGAATAAACCTGCCCACCCCTCCCGCCGTATCGATCACCGGCGAAAAATCGCTCCCTATCCGACGATAACCTTTTGTTTTTATTAACTTAACGTCCCGCACGCCGGCGCTTCTCCGCGATGGTTCGATAGCTGTTTCGGACCCATGTTCCTTGCATGTCTGCGCGGTGGACCCACCGTGGAAAGCTACAATGCCCGCGCCGGAACGTTCCGTCCGACGACGCAAGCCCCTGGACTCAGTCGAGGTCGGGTACGACGTCCCCCGAACCCGCCACCACCTCGACCGCCTTGGCCGCCGACAGCAGAAAGGCGTCCTGGCGCATCGGCGCCACGATCTGCGCGCCCACGGGCAATCCCGCCGCGAAACCGCACGGCAGCGAGAGTGCCGGGCAACACGTCACGGTGATCCAGCTGCAGCTCTGCATCCACTCGATGTAGGTCTGCATCGCCCGACCCTCGATCTCGCGCACCCAATCCGTCTCGATGTCGAACGGCTGCACCTGCGTCGTCGGGCCGATGAGGAGATCCACGTCCTTGAAAAAGCTGGCCACCCGGGCCACCAGGGCCGAACGCGCGCCGATCACCCAATCCTCGTCGGCGTGGGTCAGACGCTCTCCTGCCTCCGTATTCCAGCGGATCGTGTCCTTGAGTTCCGCCTTTTGCGCATCCGGGAGGGGCCCGAAACGGGCGCGGAACCGGCCGGCGCGCAGGATGTGGAAGATGCGGTCGGCGTCCGCGAGGTCCGGCGCCGCATCCGTCACGACGGCGCCCGCGTCGGCAAGCGTGTCGCGCAACGACCGCAGGGTCGCACGGATGGGCGCGGCCACGGGCAGGGTTCCGAAGTCCTCCGTCACGGCAATCCGCAAGCCCGCAAGCGGCGCCGGCGTCACCGTGCGGAAGGTCTCACCCGCTTCGGGCAGGACGTTCGTGACCCGCGGATCGGGGCCGGCGATCGCCGACAGCAGCAGCGCGAGATCGTCCACGTTCCGCGCCATCGGCCCCTGCGTGCTGAGGTCCGTCCAGGCACCGTGTTCGTTCCAGCCAAACGGCACGCGCCCCGGGGAAGGTCGAAAACCCACGACGTTGCAGAACGCCGCCGGGTTGCGTAGCGAGCCGCCGGTGTCACTGCCGTCGGCGATCGGGATGAAGCGGGCCGCCAGGGCCACCGCCGCTCCGCCGCTGCTGCCGCCGCAGGTGCGCGTGCGGTCATAGGGATTGTGTGTCGCCCCGAAGACGCGGTTGAAGGTCTGCGAACCTGCGCCGAACTCGGGGGTATTCGTCTTGCCGATCGTCACCGCGCCCGCCGCCTTGATACGGGCCACCAGCAGCGAGTCCTGCCCGGGCACGTTGTCGGCGAACAGCGGCGATCCGTAGGTGGTGCGCAGGCCCGCGGTCGCCGTCAGGTCCTTGTGCGCGATGGGCAGTCCCGCCAGCGGTCCCGAGAGCCGTCCCGAAGCGGCCAGGTCCCGCGCCTCTTCGAAACATCGGGTCACGATGGCGTTGAGCGCACCGTCATGGCGCTCGATCCGATCGATGTGGGCGTCGAGAACCTCGAGGGGCGACACTTCCCCGGACGTGAGCAGGTCTCGCAGTTGCACCGCGGATAGAAGGCAGAGGTCGGTCGACCCGGTCATCTGGTTACTCCCGGCAGTGTTGTGCAGGCTACGGGCAACGGCGAGTGCCGGACGCCGCGACTGGCGCGCCGGACTCGCCGGGTGGCGCAAGACTACCAGCCTCGCCCGGCCATGGTCGCATGCCTGCGCGGGTCTTTGACAACACCTGACGTGAGGCGCAGCATCGGGCCGAAGAGGAGGGGTTTCCATGACGCAATACGACCTGCACATCAAGAACGGGACGATCGTCGACGGCACGCGCGTCCCGCGTTTCAAGGCCGATCTCTGGATCAAGGATGGCCGCATCGCGCAGATCGGGGGTCGCGCCCAGGGTTCCGCGGCCCGCGAGATCGATGCGGAAGGGCTGATCGTCGCCCCCGGTTTCGTCGACCTGCACACGCACTACGACGCCCAGATCCAGTGGGACCCGTACTGCACCATCTCGGGCTGGCACGGCGTCACGTCCGTGGTGCTCGGCAACTGCGGATTCGGCTTCGCGCCGGTGCCTCCCGACGGCCGCGACCGGGCGATGCTGACCATGTCGCGCACCGAGGCCATCCCCTTCGATTCCATGAAGGCCGGGATGCTCTGGGACTGGGTGACGTTTCCCGAGTGGCTCGCCTCTCTCGAGCGCATGCCGAAGGGCGTCAACTGCCTCACTTACATGCCGATAGCCCCGCTCATGATCTGGGTCATGGGCCTCGAGGCCGCCAAGACGCGTCCCGCCACCCGCCAGGAACAGGCCGAGATGAAGGCCCTGCTGCACGAGGCGATGGACGCCGGCGCCTGCGGGTTTTCCCTGCAGCGACTCGGCGAGCACTCCGTGCAGGCGGACTTCGACGGCACGCCGATGGTCACGGATACGATGTGCGACGAGGACGTGCTGGCGCTCGCCGAGGTGCTTGCCGAACGCGACGAGGGCTTCATCCAGATTACCCAGTTCACGGGCGATCTGGACAAGGACCTGGCGTTCCAGGAGAAGCTCGCCGCCATCAGCGGCCGGCCGATCCTGCACAACGTCGTCGCGGTCGTTCCGAGGAAGCCCGCGGTGCACCGCGAACGGCTGCAGTGGCTCGAAGACGCGAACGCCAGGGGCCTGCGCATCTTCGGTCAGAGCTTCACCATGCGCGACCGGTTTTGCCTTCACGCTCGAGCACTGGAACCTGTACGACTCGAGCCCGGCGTGGAACCGTGCGACGACCGGCACGTTCGAGGAGAAGATGGCGAAGATGCAGGATCCCGAGATCCGCGCCGCAATCCGAGCCGAGACCGACGCAGCCATCGAGAAGCTGGGCCGTACGCAGGCCCTCGGCGGACCGATCGAGCAACTGCTGATCCAATCCGTCGACGCGTGCGAAAACGCCGACCAACTCGCGTGCCACGTCGGCAAGACCGTACAGCAGGTCGCGGACGAACGGGGCAAGCACCCCATCGACACCATGCTGGACCTCTCCGTCGAGGGCGGGCTCAAGGTCGAGTTCCTGGGCCGCGACCGGGGCCAGAACGCGGAGTACATGGCCGAGATGATCACGGCGCCGTACTCGATACCGGGCGTCTCCGACGGTGGAGCCCACACCAAGTTCTTCACCGGCGGCGCCTTCACGACGGACTTCCTGGCCTGGATGGTGCGCGACGAAGGCAAGGTGTCCCTCGAAGAAGCGCACTACCGCCTGAGTTTCCTGCCCGCTTTCGCGGCCGGTTTCCGCGACCGCGGATTCCTGCGCGAAGGCGCTCCCGCGGACATCGTGGTGTACGACCTCGACGCACTCGAAGTCACGCCGCGGTGGGTGGGAGACATCGCACACGACTTCCCGGCCAACGAATGGCGACGGGTGCAGCGGGCGCAGGGCTATCGGGCGATCCTGGTCAACGGCGAGCCGACCTTCGAGGACGGCGAGTGCACCGGGCGCACGCCGGGACGCCTGCTGCGGCACGGTCAGGCATAGGCACGCTTCGCGTCCATCGGCTTCGCGGCAGCCGCCCGGCAACGGACGGTTGCCTGGCGACGCCGTTCCTGCTCCGGTAGCGGCCTCGCCACTTGTCAGGCAACGAGCCCCTCTTCGCCGGGCAGCCAACCCTGTCGCGGCTCGGACCGAACGGGATCGTGGACCTCGGCGGAGTCCTCGGGCTGGCGGGTTACGCGGCGCTGGCGTGGACCTCCCACGGCTTCGCAGGTGGGCCCGGCCTGACCGGCTTCTTCGGAATCCTGGCCTGGGTCTCGCTGCCGTGGCTGTTCGTATTCGCGTGCTTTCGACACTGTCCGCACGCGCTGCCGGTCGGACGGCTCATCCTCTGGGCGGTCCTGTTCCGGTCATGCGGCGTGTTCGGAATCCCGCTGTTCGAGGACGACTGGTTCCGCTATCTGTGGGACGGCTACCGCTTCGTGGAGACCGGAACCCCCTACGGCTGGCCCCCGGCGGCGTCGTTCCTCGATGCCGACGTGCCCGCCGCGATGCAGCGTGTCCTCGACGGGGTCAACTATCCGGACATCCCCACCATCTATGGGCCCACGGCCGAGTACGTATTCGGCCTCGGCTACCTGATCAGTCCCGGTTCCCTCGTCCCCCTGCAACTCCTGCTGGTGGCGGCCGACATCGTCCTGATACGCCTGTTGCTCTGCGTCGCCGCGCCCGGGCTCGTCCTGCTGTACGCCTGGTGCCCGCTCGTAGTGAAGGAGATCGCGTTCACCGCCCACCCGGACGGTCTCGGAGTCTGCCTCGCGTTCGCGGCGGTCGTGCTGCGCCGGCGGGAACTCTTCGTCGCCGCCGGGGTTTGTCTGGCCGTCGCCGTGGGCGCCAAGATCTTCGCACTGCTCCTGGTTCCCTTCGTGCTTGCCCGGGCCCCGGCCCGCACCTGGCTGGCATTCGCCGCCACCCTCGCGTGGCTGTACCTGCCGTTCGTCCTGCAGGGCGGCACGGACCTGCCCACGCTGGCGTTCTTCGCCGCCACCTGGGAGTTCAACGCCGCGCTCTACGCACTCCTCGAACCATGGCTGTCGCCGGGCGGGGCCCGCCTGGCGCTCGGCGCGGCACTGCTCGGGCTCGGCGCCGCGTACGGGCTGCACTATCTGCGCCACACGCCCGGCCAGATACCCCGAGGAGACTGGATCTTCGGCGCATTCCTCGTCGCGGCCCCGGTGATCAACCCCTGGTACGCGATCTGGTTCCTGCCGTTCGCGGTGGTCTACCCCAGCCGCTGGGCCTGGACGGCCTCCTCGGCGGTGCTCCTCTCCTACGTGACGGGCCTCAACCTGGACTCGGTCGAACTCGATCCGTTCGTCCAGCCCTGGTGGGTGCGGCCCGTGGAGTTTGGCGCGATCCTGGCGGCCCTCGGCGTGGATCTCTGGCGCGGACGAAGCCGACTCTTCTCGAAACCCCCGTCACGCCCCGGCTGACAGGCGGCGGCGCAGCCCCGCGAGTGAATCCTCGGGGTCGCCCTGACCGCGACAGACGGCCTCAAGTTGCGCGCGAAACGGACAGTCCGTCGGGAAGTCGCCACGGGACAATCCCGTTTCGTCCAGGGCATCCCGTAGCGCACGACCGTATGCTCGCTCGACTACTCGGCCATCAGGATCAAAGTGCCGGCGGCGGCTTGGCGAGTCCCGCAGAATCCCGGCCAACTCATCGCAGTTGCTGTTGATCGTCCCTACCCAACTCCCGCTACGGGCGCGAGGTTGGTATTCCCACTTCAGCAGATGCGCAAACAGGACCTTCAGGCGGCTCTCCAACTCCCTGTCGTCGCGCCTCGCCAAGGCGGCTACCTCCTCGATCAGGTTGTCGACGTCGAGCCGACTCCATTGGCTTGCGCGCAGCAGTTCCACCTGGTCTGCGATCCAATCTGCAAAGTCCACGTCGTAATCGGCTGCGATGTCGATCCGCTTGGGAGCGTCGCTCAGAATGTCCGCGTATACGCGCTTGCCGTCGCTGTCCACCAGGTGGACGGCCTCGAACCGCCCGCTGAGGCTCCCGTTGTCGACCGCGGCAACGATCTCGTCGCTCAGCACGTCCTCCGTGTTGTTGAACACGGCCAACTCGCACCGCGGCCCGTACCAGCCCCCGTCGAACTTGCAGACCTTGCTCTCGATCGCCGTCCGCAGCTGCGAGACGATGCTCGCGGGACTCCAGCCGTCGTCCGACACCAGATACGGTTCGCCCGGCTCCCGAGCCATCGCCGTCATCCGCTGCTGGTGCGGCTTGGATCCTGCCTCCGTCACCTCAAGCCCCCACCCTCCTTCCGCATCCTCAAGCAGGAAGTCGGGCTGCCGCGGCGCTTGCGCCGAGGCGTGTACCATGAAAGGGAATCGGAGCCTTCCGCAACGTCTCCAGGCGATCAACAGGCGACGGAGAACGTAGTCCTCCTTCTGATCCTGCGTCCGACGTGCTGGTCCCGCTCTCGGGCCAACCCAGGCACCAACCGAGCCCAGGTCGTGGGAGAACGTCGCCTCCTCTCTGAAGGTCCTGCTCCAACGATAGATGTCGGCCATCGGAGATCGCACGGCCTCGGACAAGGGTGTCGGATGGTGGTCACGGAGAGCCCGCAAGTCAACTGCCTGCCGGACGGGAGGGGGACCGGAGGACGTCTCGGCACCCCGCCCCATCGCCCCCGGAACACGTACCCGGAGTCGCTATCGGTGGCTCCCGGTTCTCTGCGATACTCGCCACAGCACGCCACACACAGCCAAGTCGACACAAGGGGCGATATGAGCCATCCCGTCAATATCACCGTCTATCGCTGGGCGGGCGCCTGGGGCCCGTTCAAGGTCAGCATTCCGTGCGGTGAATGCGCGCTCACGGGCGACATCATCCGCAACTGCATGGAGACGGATCTGGTCGGGATCGACATCGAACTGGATCTGCGCGACTGGTTGAGCGAATGGTGGCGCCCCCTCGTGAAAGGCGGCTGGCACGCACCCATCGTCATGGTGAACGGCCAGGTCATCTCCCAGGGGATCGCGCTGAACCGGGGTGTACTCGTGCAGACGGTCATCGAGGCAGCAACGGCCGACACGCCGCTGGAAGGCAACCGCATCTACGGCAAGCCCGGGTGCCCGCACTGCGTCCGGGCCAAGGGCTACCTGGAGGCGGCCGGCGTTCAGAACCAGTACCACGACGTGATCGAGGACACGCGGGCGCTCTACGAGATGCTGGCCCGGGTGAAGCCGATCATCGGGCCCAAGACACCCGTCACCGTCCCGCAGATCTGGATCGACGGCCAGTACGTGGGCGGCGCCGACGCCCTGCAGGAAACGCTCGGCCTGGACCAGGTGGAACCGAACCCGGAGCGAGGCCAGTGTTCGCTGTCGCCGATGCGCCGGGCCCACGCCTGACATCCCGCAGCGCTTCCGCACGACTTCGATGTACCGGAACATGACGGTCGGCGCGGTGATGCCCGCGCTGAACGAAGAGCGGTCCATCGGCATCGTGGTGCGGGACCTGCTGGCCTTGCGCAACGCAGACGGCGCCCCCGTCATCGACGATGTCGTCGTGTGCGACAACGGTTCCACCGACGCGACCGCGGCAAGGGCCACGGCAGCCGGCGCGCGGGTCGTGCGCGAGGAACGGGCCGGATACGGCAGCGCGTGCCTGGCTGCCCTGGCCGCGCTGCACCCCACGGACATCGTCGTCTTCACCGACGGCGACCACGCGTTCCACGCAAGCCAGGCCACCCGTCTCCTGGACGGCATCGTGGACGGGGCCGATCTCGTCATCGGCTCGCGCACCCTGGGGCGGCGCGAGCGTGGCGCACTGACACGCAGCCAGACCGTCGGCAACGGCGTCGCAGCGATACTGATCCGCCTTCTGTTCGGCCAACGCGTGACCGACCTCGGCCCGTACCGCGCCATCCGGGCGGGAGCGCTTGCCCGACTCGGCATGTCGGACCCGGCCTTCGGCTGGACGGTGGAGATGCAGGTGAAGGCCATCCAGCACCGCTTGACGACCGTCGAGGTGCCCGTGGACACGCGGGCTCGCATCGGCGAGTCGAAGATCAGCGGAACCCTGCGCGGCGCGGTCGGTGCAGGAACCGGCATTCTCGGAACGATCGCCAGGTTGCGCTGGCAGCGGCGCGCTCCACAACCAGTACTCGCAGTACCCGAAAGAGGGACAGGGCATGATCCCGATCACGCGTTACTTCCTGGCGGCCTCGCTCGCGGCGGCGCAGGTTCTCTCGGCCGGGGTCGCCTGGGCAGCTCCCAAGGCCGAGCTCATTCCCATGTGGGACGTCAGCGACGATGCAAGTGGCACGACGGTAGATCACGGCGCCTGGCAGGAGATCCTGGACGCCTATCTCTCGGAGCATCCCTCCGGCATCAACCGTCTCGACTACGGCGCCTTGCAGGCCAGCGGCGAACACCGAGAACAACTCGCAGCCTATATCGGCGCACTCGCCGCGATCGATCCGCGCACACTGGCGAAGGCCGAGCAGATGGCCTACTGGATCAACCTCTACAACGCGGTGACGGTGTCCGTGGTCACCAAACACTATCCCGTGGAGTCCATCCAGGACATCAGCGACAGCCTCTTCACCTTCGGCCCCTGGACGATGGAGCTCGTCACGGTGGCCGGTCAGCCACTGACGCTCGATGACATCGAGCACGGTATCCTGCGTCCCATCTGGCGCGACCCGCGCATCCACTACGCCGTGAACTGCGCGAGTCTCGGCTGTCCGAACCTCGCAACGCAGGCCTACCGCCCGGACAACCTCGAGGCGCTCCTCAAGCAGGGCGCCACGGATTACATCAACCATCCCCGGGGCGCACGGGAAACGGCAGACGGCCTCCTCGTCTCCAGCATCTACGACTGGTTCCAGGAGGATTTCGGTGGCACGGACGCCGGCGTGTTTGCACGCATCTGAAGCGCCATGCGACGCCGGAACTGGCAGAGACCCTCGACCGTTACAGCGACTTCGACGACGAATACGACTGGAGTCTCAACGCCCCCTGACCGCGGTGCACCGCCGGAGACCACCGCTCATGACACGCAATCGACTGCTGCTACTGGCAGGCGTCGTCCTTCTGGTCGCGCTCTTCTTCTACTTCGAGCTGCACCTGTACCTGAGTCTCGAGCTCCTGCAGGCTCAGCGCGCGACCGCGGTCGAGTTCCGCGATGCCAACCCGTGGCTGTCGGCGTTCGCCTTCCTGGCGTTCTATATCGCGGTGACCGGGCTCTCGCTGCCCGGGGCCGCCATCATGACCCTGGCCGCCGGCGCCATCTTCGGCCTGGCGGTCGGCCTCGTGATCGTGTCCTTCGCCAGTACCATCGGCGCCACCCTCGCCTTGCTCCTGCCCGCTACCTGTTCCGCGATGCCGTACAGAGACGTTTCCCCAAGGTGCTCGAGCCCGTCAACCGGGGCGTCAGCAAGGACGGCGCCTTCTACCTCTTCGCACTGCGGCTGGTGCCGGCGTTCCCGTTCTTCGCGATCAATCTCGCCATGGGATTGACGCCCATCCGCGTCTGGACCTTCTTCTGGGTCAGCCAGGTGGGGATGCTGGCCGGAACCGCGGTCTTCGTGAATGCCGGGCGCGAGATCGGTCAGCTGGAGTCCCTGTCCGGCATCCTGTCGCCGACGCTGCTGCTGTCGTTCGCCCTGCTGGGGGTGTTTCCGCTGATCGCCAGGAAAGCCGTCGCCTGGCTCTCCGGGCGATTCGGGAAGACGTAGCCCGGATGAGCTCGTGATCAGTGTCACGCTGGTCGACGCGAATGCCTACGAGGTCGTCGTCGGCAACGGCGAAACCGTGCACCGGGTACGGATGCAGCCCGACTACTACCGGCGGCTCTCGGGCGGCGCGTTCACCCACGAATGGGTGATCGTGCAAGCCTTCCAATTCCTGCTCGAACAGGAACCCGGCGTGGAACTGCCGCCGGAATTCGATCTGGCCGCGCTCGCGGCCGACTTCCCGGAATTCGAGCCCGAGGTCGACCGCCGGCTGCACCGACGCTAGGCGCGCGAACTTCGTTCGCGTTGGGAGTTTCGCTGGCGCGAAACTCCCGTGGTGCCAAACCCTGACGCGCTGCCCAAGCGGCGCGCCAGACCCAAAGCCCGACCGGTTACCAGCCGTTCCAGTGCGTGATCGTGGATGCCGCGGGCCGCTTCGCGCGCTTGAAGTCGGTGCCCACGGTGTAGGCCACCGGCAGCAGCGCCACCTGCATGACGTTTTCCGGGATGCCGAGCAATTCGGCCGCCTCGCGTTCGTGCAGGAGGTGGAGTGTCGTCAGACACGAGCCGAGACCGCGTGCCCGCAGTGCAAGCTGGAAGCTCCACACCGCCGGCAAGATCGACCCGAAGAGCCCGGCCATCATGGCGCCCGGCGCGTTCTCCGGCGGTCGCCCCTCGATGCAGGGAATCACGTGCACCGGCACTTCGTGCAGATGTTCCATCAGGTACAGCGCGGAGCCGAACACGCGTTCGGTCTGCACGTCTCCCGATGCGGCCGACTGCGCCCCGGCAGTCGTCAGATAGTCCTCGCCCGCCCGTCGATAGAGATCCGCCAGCGCACGCCGCTGATCGGCGTCCTCCACCACCACCCAACGCCATCCCTGGCTATTGCCACCCGTCGGGGCCTGCATCGACAGCCCGATGCACTCCTCGATGACATTCCGGGCAACCGGGCGGCCCAGGTCGAGGCGCCGGCGCACCGCCCGTGTGGTTGCGAGCAATGCATCGCAGACTGCCAGATCGAATTCCATGCCTGTCTCCCGCTGACGATCAGAAGACCATTACATCACGGCGCCTCGGCGCGCGGCTCGCCCCGATGCCACGGATGCGATGACCCAAAAATCCCCGCGGTGCGTGTATTCTGAACGCCATGGCCTCGATTCCGCCCGGCAGCGAAGACGCCGTGTACCGCACCCGATCCGCCATCGACGCGGAGCTTCGCCGGCGTGCGCGATTCGCCGTGGACTGGCTCTCCGCGAGGGGCGCGCGGCCCAACCATGTGACCGTGGCCGGCCTCCTGGTGGTCCTTGCCGCGGCGCCCTTGATCGCGAACGGATGGCTGGTCCTGGGAGGCATCGTCTTCCTGTTCGGCAGCGCCCTCGACGGTCTCGACGGAGAACTCGCCCGCCACGACGAGGGGCAAGGCGCTTCGCCGTTCGGCGGCGTGCTGGACGCCACCGCCGACCGCGTCGGGGAGGGGGTGACGTTCGCGGCACTCGCGGCCTGGTTCGCCGGATCGGGGGACACCTTCGCCGCGGTCGCCACCGTACTGGCCCTGACCGGCGCGAATCTGACCAGCTACGTGCGCGCCCGCGCGGAGGCGGCCGGTACAGAGTGCCGCGTGGGAATCTGCACCCGTCTGGAGCGCGTCGCAATCCTCGGCATCGGCATCGTGATCCACCTGCCCGAAGTCGCCGTATACGCGCTCACGGTAGTCACCTTCGTGACGGTCGGGCAGCGACTGTGGGCCGTGCGCCAAGCGCTCGGCTGAGAATCCCAACGACCCCGAGGGTCGCACAGGCCGACGGTGGCTCCTCCACCGCCCAAAACGGCGCACGAGCCTTTGGCTCCACGGGAGTTTCGCGCTAGCGAAACTCCCAACGCGACCGAAGGTCGCGCTCGCGCCTCGCGCCTAGCGCCGCCCCCGGGCGCCGCCCCCGGCCGGCTTCTTCGATTTCTTCGGTCGGCGCACGCCATAGGTGCCCCGGATGATCTTGCCGCGCCGCGTTCTGATGTCGCCCTTGCCCATGGCGTTCGTTCCCTGTCTGTTCGGTGTGCCGCAGACCGGCGGTCCTTGTTCGAACCCGCGGCCGACGATCAAAGACCCCAGCATTCTAGCTCGTTCGCGAACACCAGCGGGCCGGCGTAGTGTTCCT
Organism: Candidatus Azotimanducaceae bacterium; assembly: GCA_965206615.1. Taxonomy (GTDB): domain Bacteria; phylum Pseudomonadota; class Gammaproteobacteria; order Pseudomonadales; family Azotimanducaceae; genus VXNE01. The sequence continues at coordinate 1,634,004 of CBDBKI010000005.1, read as the reverse complement.
CGAGCGCCTGGCGGCTCGGCGTCTCGCGCCCGAGCGTGCGCGAGGTGCGATTGCCGAGCACCACCATGCGCGCATTGGCCCGTGCCGCGATCCGCCCGATCTGCGACGGCCGCACGTAGCGGTCTCGCACCGCGCCGCGCGCGCCCTCCGGTATCGCGAGGTGAATCACCAGCGCGTCGACATCCTTGGCGAACTTCGACACGACATCCTTGCGGTTGCTGAAGTTGCCGGTAAACACCACCGCCTGTCCGCCGAGCTCCGCGCGCCACGCAATGCTCGGAACATCTCCATGGTGCACGGGAATCGCGAAGAGGCTCAGGTCCGGGGAGCCGAAGCGGGCCCACCGCCGCTGCCCCGTGACCGGAACGTCGCGGATGTTGATCCGGTAGCCGTCCGGATCGCGAAACGTCAGGTAATCCGAGAGCGCGGGAAAGGCGCCCGCCGGACCGATCAGACGCTCGATGACTTCGCGCGTCGACGGATAGCTCTCGTTCCCGTCCGGACCGAACACCGGAAGCGACCGCGTACGTCCATCCGACCCCGCGACGAAGCTCGGGAAGTCCGAGGTGCGGTCCGCCCCCACGTTGGTGAACACGATGGCATCGAGGTCCGCGAACTTCGCGCCGGCCTCGCCGAACCGTACCGCGCTACCCGGCCCGGGGTCGACCAGCAACACCGGGCGCTGGTCGAGCCAGAGCAGATAACTCGCCGCCCCGCGATCGTTCAGTTCGTAGCTGCCGGAGCCGAGGACCTGGATCCAGACGCCTTCGTCTCCGCAATACGGCGCGTCCATCGCGCTTGCCATGCAGGACAGGAACATTGCAGCGAGGGTCAGCGGCAGCTGCCGCAGGAGCCCCGGCTGCCGCAGGGGCCCCGGCTGCGACCGTCCCACGTAGCGCATCCGTATTCACTCTCCTTCCTCCCTCCGTGTGTCAGGGCAATGCGTCTATGGCAGCGAGGGCCATGGACGCGTCCGCCTCGTCCGGCATGCGCCAGTCGCCCCGCGGCGAGAGGCTCACGGTGCCCACCTTGGGGCCCGGCGGTAGCGTCGTGCGCTTGAATTGCGATCCGTAGAAGCGCTGGAAGAACACGCGCAGCCAGCGTTTGATCTCCGCCGATGTGTAATCCGTGCCGAACGCCAGTCCTGCCACGGCGAATATCTTCTCGGGACCCGCCCCCGTGCGCAGCAGTTGGTAGAGGAAGAAGTCGTGCAACTCGTAGGGCCCGAGAATGGCTTCCGTCCGCTGACCGATACCGCCGTCCGCGGACGGCACCAGTTCCGGGGTGATCGGGGTCTGCAGCACGCGGCGCAGGACCCTGGCCAGGGCCCTTGCCGCCCGGTGCCGCGCGTACCACCGCACCAGGTAGGCGATCAGCGTTTTCGGAACGCCGGCATTGACGTTGTAATGCGCCATGTGGTCCGCGTTGTACGTGCACCACCCGAGCGCCAGTTCCGACAGATCCCCGGTGCCAACCAGCAGGCCACCCACATCGTTGGCGATGTCGAAGAGCACCTGCGTGCGCTCACGCGCCTGGGCGTTCTCGAAGGTCACGTCGTGGGCGCCGCCGTGGCCGATGTCATTGAGGTGCTGCTCCACGGCCGCGTCGATGGGAATCTCGCGGATCGCGGCGCCCGCGGCCCGAGCCAGTTCCTTGGCGGACACGTTCGTATGCTCCGACGTGCCGGGACCCGGCATGGTGATCGCGTGCAGCGCGGAGAGCTCCAGTCCGTTCAGTTCGAGGGCATCGATACACACCAGGAAGGCGAGCGTCGAGTCGAGACCCCCCGACAGCCCGATCACCAGGTCCCCGATGTCGGTCCCGCGCATACGACTCGCGAGTCCCGTCGCCTGTATCGCCAGGATCTCCCGGGCCCGCGCATCGAACTCGTGCTCGTCCGCCGGCACGAACGGATGCCGGCCATAGTGTCGCAGGGTCTCGTGCATGGGGCGGGCCCACGCCCTGTCCGTTGCGACGGTGGCATGCGTCCCGCTGCGGGCGCTGTGCGCAAACGTGGCGTTGCGCGCGCGATCATGGCGCAGCTTCTTGCAGTCGAAGTCGACCTCGAGGTGCGCCCCGTCGAGCAGGAAACGTTCGGACTCCCCGAGCATCCGGCCGTTCTCCGCGGCGATCAGGTGCCCGCCGAAGACGAGATCCTTGACCGACTCGGTGGGGCCGCTGCCCGCGTAGAGGTATCCGCAGATCAGACGCGCGCTCTGCATCCGCACGAGGTCGCGCCGATAGTCCGCCTTGGCGACCAGTTCGTTGCTTGCCGAGAGGTTGACGATGATGTCGGCCCCCGCCAGTGCGTGCCCGACACTGGGCTGGATGGGCGCCCACAGGTCCTCGCAGAGTTCGATGCCGACGCGGAAACCCCACAGGTCGAAGATCTGGTCGCGCCGCATCTCGAAGCGGCCGAGCCGTTCGTCGTCGATCTGGACCGCAACCCCTTCGCCTGACGCGAACCAACGCAGTTCGTAGAACTCCTCGTAGTTCGGATTCGCGGTCTTCGGAACGGCGCCCAGCACCCTCCCGCGCAGGCACACGAACGCCGCATTGACGAGCCGGCCGTCCGCAAGCCGCCAGGGGGCGCCCACGACCAGCGCCGCGGGGCCGCTCGCCCGCGCGATGTCCGCCACGGCCTCGCGGGCTTGCTCGAGCAGCTGGTCGGTGGTGAAGAGGTCCTCGCAGGTATAGCCGGTGACAGCCAGCTCCGGCGTCACGATGAGCGACGCGCCGGCGCGGGCTCGCTCCTCGCAGGCACTGAGCAGCGCTGCCGCGTTCGCGCGCGGATTGCCGACTTCCACCGGTGGGGCAACCGCCGCCACGCGAAAGAAGCCGTGCTGCGTGTAGTCCATCGCCGCATTGTAGCCCTCCGTCCCGCGCACGGCTGAAGCGGCGCCGGCGCCATCCGACGCCGCGGCTCCCGCCAGACCCGCCAGCCGCGCCCCGCCGGCGCACGATGGTGGCGGGAGACCCCAGGGCCGCACCCGCGCCTGACAGCCCGGGCAGCCGCATGGACCAGAAGTGCGCAGTCGCATATGCTCCCCGTCCCTTGCTCCTTGCGAGACCCATCACCCGGGGGAGAGAGATGAATTTCGAGTTCTCCGACGACCAGAATCTGCTGCGCGAACAGGCCTCCGGCTTCCTGGCGGACCACTGCCCGCCGAGTGCCGTGCGCGCGATCCTGGAAGGCGATGCCGCATACGACGCCGAACTGTGGAAGAAGATTGCGGAAATGGGGTGGATGGCCACGACCATTCCGGAAGCGCACGGAGGCCTTGGCCTGTCCTATCTGGAACTGTGCGTGATCGCCGAGGAACTCGGACGCGTCGTGGCGCCGGTGCCCTACTCCTCGTCGGCCTATCTGGCGACCGAGGCATTGTTGCTCGCCGGCAGCGCAGCGCAGAAGGAAGCGTGGCTACCGAAGCTGGCCACCGGCGAGGCGATCGGCGCATTCGCCCTCGCCGAAGGCGCCGGACAGCCATCGCCCCGCACGCTGACGGCCCATGCGTCCGCAGGCAAGCTCAACGGCTCGAAACTCCCGGTGGCAGATGGTGACATCGCCGATTTCGCCGTGGTCGTCGCCCGCAGCGATGCCGGGGACGGCGCCAGCCTGCAACTCGTGGCACTCGACGGCCGGGGCGTCGCGCGCACCGCCGTGCAGACACTCGACCCGACGCGGTCCCACGCGAAGATCGACTTCGACGGCGCCGACGCCGAACCTCTCGGAGCGGACGGCGAGGGTTGGGGGATCACGCGCCGGCTGATGGACCGCGCGGCCGTGCTCTTCGCCTGGGAGCAGGTCGGGGGCGCGAATGCCGCGCTCGAGCAGGCCAGGGAATACGCCATGGGCCGGTATGCGTTCGGCAGACCCATCGCCGGCCACCAGGCCATCAAGCACAAACTCGCGAACATCTACGTCAAGAACACCCTGGCACGCTCCAACTGCTATTACGGCGCCTGGGCACTCTCGACCGACGCACAGGAGTTGCCGGTCGCGGCCGCCACCGCCCGGGTCGGCGCCATCCAGGCGTACTACTTTGCGTCGAAGGAGAACATTCAGACCCACGGCGGCATGGGGTTCACCTGGGAATTCGACTGCCAGTTCCACTACCGCCGGGCGAAACTCCTGTCCGTGAACATCGGCAGCGAGGGCGTCTGGCAGAATCGACTGATCTCGGCCATCGAAAGCAGCCAGGCGGCTTGAGGAGCCTCGCAAAAGACAGGCAGCGCGAGGGGCAAGCCCCTCGCTTTGAAAAAGGAGAACACCATGGACTTCAATGACACTCCCGCCGAAGCCACCTTCCGAGCAGAGGCCCGCGCGTGGCTCGAAGTCAACGCGCCGACCGACGCGGAACTCGCCGGGCTCGGTGAGATCGAACGGGCCAAACTCTGGCAGAAGCGCAAGTACGACGCCGGCTGGGCCTGCATCCGCTGGCCCAAGGAATTCGGCGGCCGCGACGCATCGGCCATCGAGAACGTGATCTGGAACCAGGAGGAGGCCAAGGTCGGCACGACCTTCGGCGTCTTCGGCATCGGCCAGGGCATGGCCGCTCCCACCATGATGACCTGGGCGACCGAGGAGCAGAAGCGACACCACCTGCCGCCGCTGGCCTCGGGCGAACACATCTGGTGTCAGCTCTTCAGCGAGCCGGCGGGCGGATCCGACCTCGCGGCACTGCGTACCCGGGCCGTCAAGGACGGCGACGAGTGGGTCATCAACGGCCAGAAGATCTGGACCACCGGCGCCCATTACAGCAACTACGCGATCCTGGTCCTGCGCACCGACCCGAACGTGCCCAAGCACAAGGGCCTGACCTACTTCTTCATCGACATGAAGTCCCCCGGGATCGAGGTGAAACCCATCAAGCAGATCTCCGGTGGGTCCGGCTTCAACGAGGTCTACTTCACCGACGTCCGGGTCTCCGACGCGCAGCGACTGGGCGCCGTCGGGCAGGGCTGGCAGGTGGCCATCACCACCCTGATGAACGAGCGCGCCTCCATCGGCGGCGGCGGCGGAGGCGCCGGCTTCCGGCAGGTCTTCGACCTGGCCAGACGCGTGCAGCTCGACGACCGTCCGGCGATCGAGGACAAGATGGTGCGCGCGAAGCTCGCGGACTGGTACGTGCAGGAAGCCGGGCTCCGCTATACCGGGTACCGGTCCCTGTCGGCGCTCTCCAGAGGCGAGATTCCCGGGCCCGAGAACTCGATCGGCAAGTATGTCGGCGCATCGAAGGGCCAGGACATGGCGTCCTTCGCGATGGACCTGCTGGCCATGTCCGGCGCCATCACGGACCCCGAGTTCGCCGATGCCGCCGGCCTGTTCCAGGACTCGTACATGGGCGCGCCCGGCGGGCGGATCGCCGGCGGCACGGACGAGATCATGCTCAACATCCTCGCCGAGCGGGTACTCGGGCTGCCACAGGACGTCCGCGTCGACAAGGGCATTCCGTTCAACGAGGTGCCGACCGGGGCTTCCTGACCCGATCCGAGGTCCTGTGTTCAGCCGCGCAAGACAAAAGCGCGGTTTCGTTTTGCGGGCATATCAAATGGCTTACGCCATTTGATATGGCGGTACATCCCTGTACCGCACGGGAGGCTCTGATTGATCAGAGCCTCCCTAACGCAACATCCGCATCACCGAACCCGCGTCCACCACGACCAGATCGGAGTCCACAGGCGCACGCTGACCCCGCTGCGCGACGAACGCCGCGTACACCACCTGGCGATCCCCGATGCCGGGCAAGGTCGGGGTCGCCGAACGCGGGCGAGCCGCCGCCGACCGCGCAGCGCCGGACCGAAACGGTTCCCGGGACCACTTGACTTCGCCAACCAGCACCCGCCGCCCATCGACCGACCTGGCGACGATGTCGAACTCGGGATCGTTGCCACGCCAGTACCGTTGAGCGGGCTCCCAAGGTCCGAGGTCCGCCAGCGGACCGTTGTGTCGATGCAGGAACGGCACCGCCATCCGGCACAACTCCTCCCACCCGTACGCCTCCAGGCCGGCGCGGTAGCGATGCCAGTAATTCAGGCGCGTCTCCCGCGGAGCCTCCGCGAGCGCCGCCCGATGGGGCGCCACGACGCGAAACCAGAAGCGCAGGAACGGATCGGCAATACGGTAGAGGCTGCGTTTGTCCGACCGTGGGTTGCTGCCGAACGGGATCTCGCGCCGCACCAGGTCCACCGTCTTCACGGTCCACGAAGTCCATGGCCATATTATGCAACAAGGCATAATGCCAAGACGCATAATCCCTGCGGCAGACGTGTCTCGTCAGTCCAACGCGGGGGGCCGCCCGTCGACTACCACGTGTCGATGTACGGGTACTTCTTCTCCGTCCGTGGGGCTGTGGGCGGCAGGCGCCGCAGGCTGTTCGCGATCCAGCTGCGCGTGTCGGCCGGGTCGATCACGTCGTCGAGGCCTCCGCCGACGCCCGCGTTGATGGCCTTCGCGCCTTCGTAGGCACGCTCGACGCGCTGCTCGAACTCCAGGCGGCGCTGCTCCGGGTCCTCGATGGCAGCCAGTTCCTTGCGATAGCCGAGCTTCACGGAGCCCTCGATGTTCATCCCCGCGAACTCCGCGGTCGGCCACGCGACGGTGAAAAATCCCATCAGCGCACTGGCGCCGCACATGGCCTGCACACCGAGCCCGTAGGCCTTGCGCACGACCACCCCGAAAAGCGGTGTCGTCAGGTTGGCGCCGGCATTGAACATCCGCACGCAATGGCGCACGAGGGCAGTGCGCTCTACATCCGGGCCAACCATCATCCCCGGGCAGTCCATCAGGCTCAGCACCGGAATGTCGAATGCGTCGCAAAGCTGAATGAAACGCGCGCCCTTGTCCGCGCCGTCCGAGTCGATGGCGCCGGCGAGGTGGTGCGGGTTGTTGGCGATCACGCCCATCGGATGGCCTTCGACGCGGATGAACGCGGTGATGACGCCAATGCCGAACTTCTCCCGAATCTCGAGCACCGAACCCACGTCCGCGATCGTGTGGACGATCTCGCGCATGTCGTACAGGCGCAGGCGGTTCTCCGGTACGACGTGGCGCAGCCGCCGCTGGTCGTGCGCCTCCCAGCCGTCGATGGGTCCCTGGAAGTAGGACAGGTACTTCTTCGCGACCTCGACCGCTTCCTCCTCGTCCTTCGTCAGGATGTCCACGACGCCGTTCGGGACCTGAAACGACATCGGGCCGACTTCCTCGGGCGTGTAGATGCCGAGACCGCCGCCCTCGATCATCGCCGGCCCCCCCATGGCGACCGTGGTGCGCTCGGTGGCGATGATCACGTCGCAGCAGGCGACCAACGCCGTGTTGCCCGCGAACGTGCGCCCGTTGATCACGCTGACCATGGGCACGAGCCCCGACAGCTTTGAGAACTGGGTGAACGTATGTGTATCGAACGCGACGCCCGGACCGATGCTATCGTCGCCGGGCCGACCCCCGCCGCCTTCGCCGAACAGCACTACCGGGATGCGGAACCGGCTGGCGAGCTCGAACATGCGATCCTGCTTGTAGTGGTTGCGGCCTCCCTGGGTCCCCGCGAGCACCGTGTAGTCGTAGTGGACGACCATCGCCCGGGCGTGTTCATCGTCGAACAGGTCGCCATTGATGGTGCCGATACCGGCGATCAGCCCGTCCGTCGGGGTGGTTCTGCGCAACGTCTCCATGTCGTAGCGCCGGTGCTGGCGGGCGACGATGAGCGGCCAGTACTCCTTGAACGAGCCGGGGTCCATGAGCTGGTCGATGTTCTCGCGCGGCATGCGGTAGCCACGTCCGTAACGTTTCTCCACCGCTTCGGGGCGGTTCTCGTCGAGCACGAGCGCGTGTCGCTCGTACAACTGACGCAGATCGTCGCGGATGTGGTCGGGGTCGATCTCTTCGGCTGCCGTCGCGCCCTCGCCCGACACTTCGGCTTCCTCGACGAAGACGATCGGGTATCCCTCGCGCACCACGTCCCCGGCGGCCATCGTGATGCGACGCACGATGCCGTCGCGGTCGGCGGCTATGACATGTTCCATCTTCATCGCCTCGATCACCGCGACCTGCTGGCCCCTGCGCACGGCATCGTCCACGGCGACGTCGACCGACACGATGGTGCCCTGGATCGGCGAACTGAGCCCCACCGCACCCTCCGGACCCACCACCTCGGGCGCTTCCGGGACGTGCGCGGAGGGAGCCTGTTCTGCCTTGACCCTGGCGTCATGGTCGAAGAGTGCGAGCGGGTCGGCACTGTCGACGCGCGCACCGGCGTAGCCGCCCGGGCCGCTCTCCGGCTCCGCGGGAGCCGTGGTGACGAAGCGATTCGGGCTTTCCGTGCCCGGCACGGCCAGTTCCGCGAGGCGCTCGTCCACCCAGCGGGTGTGCACGCGGCCGGCCGCGAAGTCCTCGTGTTGCAGGACGTTGCGCAGGAACGGCAGGTTGGTGCCGACGCCCTCGAGACGGAACTCGGACAGGGCGCGCGCGGTGCGGGCGATGGCCCGCGAAAAGTCTCTCGACGGCGAGTACCCCACCACCTTGGCCAGCAGCGAGTCGAAGGCCGTGCTGGTGCGATAGCCGGCGTAGCCGAAGCCGTCCGTGCGCACTCCGGGCCCGCTCGGCGCTTCGTACGCGGTCAGCGTCCCGCTTGCCGGGCGAACCGATCCGTCCTCGCCGATGGTCTCCATGTTCACGCGGGCCTGGATGGCGTACCCGCGAGGCGTGTGGGCGGACGCGTCTTCCAGGCCCAGTTCCTCGAGCGACGCCCCGTCGGCCAGGCGGATCTGCGCCTGCACGAGGTCCACACCGGTCACCTCTTCCGTCACCGTGTGCTCCACCTGCAGGCGTGCGTTGGTCTCGATGAAGACGAAGGGCCGGTCCCCGGCCGTCCCCGAAGCGTCGACGAGGAACTCGAAGGTGCCGAGGTTCGTGTAACGCTCGTTGCCGGCAAAGCGCATGGCCGCCTCGATGACGGCGTCGCGGAGTTCCTCCGCGAGGCCCGGCGCGGGCGCCACCTCCACGATCTTCTGGTGCCGCCGCTGCACACTGCATTCGCGCTCGCCGAGATGGGTCACGCCGCCGTGCAGATCGCCGAGGATCTGCACCTCCACATGGCGCGCACGGGGCAGGAACTCCTCGACATATACGTCCGCGATGCCGAAGGAAGCCCGTGCCTCCGAGCGGCATCGATCGTACGCGGCTTCGAGATCCTCCGCGGTTTCGACCACCCGGGTACCACGTCCGCCGCCACCTGCCACGGCCTTGACGATCATCGGTCGACCGGACAGCGACGCGAAGAAGTCCCGCGCCTGTTCGAGAGATACCGCAGCGTCGATACCGCCCAGCACCGGCACGCCGGCCGCTGCTGCCGCGGCGCGGGCGCGGCCCTTGTCGCCGAACAGCTCGAGATGCGCGGGGTTCGGGCCGATGAAGACGATTCCTGCCGCGGCGCAGCGACGGGCGAAACCGGCGCGCTCGGCCAGGAAGCCGTAGCCGGGATGGATCGCCCCGCAGCCGGCGGCCTGCGCCGCGCGAATCACGGCTTCTTCATCGAGGTACGCCGCGGCGCCGATACCCGCCAACGCGCGGGACCCGTCCCCGGCGTGCACGTGCAGGCTTTCCGCATCGTCCTCCGAATGCACGGCCACCGTCCGGAAGCCGAGTTCCCCGGCGGCGCGCGCGATGCGGATGGCAATCTCACCGCGGTTGGCGATGAGCAGGGCATCGAAGGTCATGGACTTTCCTCTTCGTCGTTCTTCGAGGGCGACCTCGCGCCTGTAGGAGCGCGGGCGCCGGTGGTGCCATGCGCCGTTCGTGCCTCGATCGTCAAAGCCGCCCGCGGGCGCCGCCGGACGCCAACCTGGTGGAACACGACGGCCCGGGTCGTGCGCCGTTCGAGCGATGCAGTGCCAACAGGCTGCAACGGATACATCGACGGGCCGAGAGCGTACCATTCCCGGGGCCGATTCCAGACGAGATCCATGACGGGCCGGGCTTTCAACCCTTCGCGCCTGACGTTGGCGACCCTCCACGTCGCGGCGCTGTTCCTGATGTCGACCGCCGCGAACGGCGCCAGCGACGCGCAGGACGAGGACACCAACCCCCACTTCACTGCGGTGGTCTGGCTGCTGCAGCGGCACACTCCCGAAGGCCCTCAACCGCCCGCAGCTCCGACGGTGGCGGCCGAGTCGACGACGTCGCTCTCCGTCCGCTGGGCACCGCCGCACGACGCAACGGACCTCAGCGGCTACGACCTGCAATACCGCAGCGGGGCCGGCGGACCGTTCCGCGACCGGGAACACGTCGGTACCACAACGCACGCAACGCTATCCGGTCTGACCGCCGATACGGACTACGAAGTGCGTGTCCGCGCACACCATGCGTTCGGCCCGGGCGGCTGGTCGAGGCCCGGTCGTGGGCGCACTCATGCCGAGGCCGGCGGCAATGGGGACGGCGATGACGGAGACGGAGGCGCTGTGTCCCCGACGAACCATCCCCCCGCATTCACCAGTCCCTCACGCTTTACCGTCCCGGAGAACCAGCTGGTTGTCGCCACGCTGACCGCCGAGGATCCGGACGCGGACGACCGCATAGCGCGGTACGTGGTGGCCGGTGGCGCCGACGGTGCGGGGTTCGAGATGGACGCCGGAACCGGAGCGCTGGCCTTCCGGACCGCCGCCGACTTCGAGCGCCCGACGGCCGCCGGAGGCGGGAACGCCTACGTCGTAGCCGTCGAGGTATCCAGCGGCGCTGCCGGACGCGCTCTGACCGCGAGGCAGACGATCACGGTCGCCGTCACCGACGCCGACAACGAGGCGCCCGGGATGTCGGCCCCGCCGACGGTGGCGATGATTTCCGCGGAGCGCCTGGCGATCGCCTGGAGTCCTCCCCCCAACATGGGGCCGCCGATCGCGGACTACGACCTCCGTTACCGCCGCAACGCCGGGGACACCTTCCGCGACGCCGGCTACGACGGGGTGGACACCGGTGCAGAGGTCACGCCCACCACCTCGAGCTGGAGCTACGCGGTCCAGGTGCGGGCAACCAATGCCGAGGGAACGGGTCCCTGGTCCGAGTCGGGCCGCGTCACCCGGATCGCAGTCCCGCAGGGCTTCGCCATTCGTCCCTGGGCCGAGGGCGTCACCAACGCCCGCTCCATGGCGCTCGGCGCCGACGGTACGCTCTTCGTCGGCACCCGCTCCCGCGGCAGCGGCCGCGTCTACGCCCTGCGCGACGAGGACGGCGACCACTGGGCGGAGCGCGTGCTCACCCTCGCGAACGGTCTCAATACCCCCAACGGCATCGCCGTCCAGGGCGGCGACCTGTACGTGGCCGAGATCGGCCGCGTACTGCGGTATGCCGACATCGAGGCGCACCTGGCCGACCCACCCGATCCCGAGGTGGTCAGCGACGCGCTGCCGACGGACACCCACCACGGCTGGAAGTTCATCCGGTTCGGCCCTGACGGAGACCTGTACGTTCCCGTCGGCGCACCCTGCAACATCTGCTCGCGAGAGGATCCGTACGCGTCCATCGGCAAGCTGGATGTCACGACCGGGGCGTTCACCGTCGTGGCGCGCGGCGTCCGCAACACCGTCGGCTTCGACTGGCATCCGGAAACGGCGGACCTCTGGTTCACCGACAACGGTCGCGACTGGCTGGGCGACGACCGTCCGCCGGACGAACTGAACCGGTTGAGCACGGACGGCCAGCATTTCGGCTACCCCTACTGCCACGGCTCCGACATTCAGGACCCCGGCTTCGACGACCGCCCCTGCAGCGACTTCGTCGCCCCGGTCCAGAGTCTCGGTCCGCACGTGGCGGCGCTCGGCATGCGCTTCTATACCGGCGACATGTTCCCCGCGGAGTATCGCAACCAGGTCTTCATCGCCGAGCACGGCTCCTGGAACCGCGGCAGCAAGATCGGCTATCGAATCATGCTGGTGCGCCTGCAGGGCAACGTCGCGACGAGCTACGAGCCCTTCGCCACCGGCTGGCTGGAGGGCCAGTCCAACTGGGGCCGGCCCGTCGATGTCCTGGAGATGCCCGACGGCGCCCTGCTGGTGTCGGACGATCAGGGCGGCGTGATCTATCGGATCGCCTACACCGAACGCACTCGGACCATGGGCGAGGACACGCCATGAAGAACATCGTCGTCTGCTGCGACGGCACCGGCAACGAATACGGTCACGACAACACCAACGTCGTCGAGACCTACGTCATCGTGCCGCAGGACGCCGGCCAGATCGCCTACTACGACCCCGGGGTCGGCACCGGCGGCTGGGAGTACGACGAGACGACCGGCAACCTGCGCTCGCTCAGCGACCAGGCCACCGGCTACGGGCTGCAGCGCAACGTCGAGCAGGCCTACCGGTACCTGATGCATCGCTACGAGACCGGCGACCGGGTGTTCCTGTTCGGCTTCAGCCGCGGCGCGTTCACGGTGCGCTCCCTGGCCGGGATGCTGCACAAGTGCGGACTGCTCCAGCCCGGACAGGACAACCTCGCGGAGTACGCATCCAAGATCTACAACACGGAGGACAACGACGCCATCGCCGCGGGCTTCCGCGCCACGTTCGCCCGCGCGTGCCCCGTGCACTGCATCTGCGTCTGGGACACGGTCGCCTCCCTTGCCCTCAATGCCGGGAAGCGCTTCCACGATGCCCGCCTGAACCCGGAGGTAGGGTTCGGCTACCACGCGCTCGCGATCGACGAGAGGCGCAGGGACTTCGCGCCGTTTCCCTGGGACGAGGCCGACATCTCTCCCGGACAGACCATCGAGCAGGTCTGGTTCGCGGGCGTCCACTGCGACGTGGGCGGTTCCTACGCGGAATGCGGCCTGTCGAACGTCGCGCTGCACTGGATGCTCGGCAAGGCCGCCGCGTGCGGACTGCGCATCGACAGGAGCGCGCTGGACCGACGCATCCCCGACCCCCACGACCGCATCCACCAGTCGTTCCACGGCTTCTGGAAGATGCGCGGTACCCGCACGCGAAAGATCCCGGAGGGCGCAACGGTCCACCGCAGCGCCATCGAGCGGCGGAAGCGGTCCGACAACCGCTATCGGCCCCGCAACCTCCCGGCGACCTTTGCCGTGGTGGACTGACGGCGCAGGGCCACCACGCTCTTCCCTGACGTTGCAAAGTCGCCGCCCGACCCCACGTTAGCGGTATGAACGAACTGCCGCGCCCGAGGGCACGGCGCGGAGGAAACAGCCCATGCGCATGGACAAACTGACGACCCGCTTGCAGATGGCACTCGCCGAGGCGCAGAGCCTCGCCGTCGGGCGCGACCACCAGTTCATCGAGCCGGCGCACCTCCTCGTCGCGCTCCTCGACCAGCGCGAAGGCAGTTTGCGACACGTCCTCGGGCGGGCGGGCGTCAACGTCAATGCCCTGCGCTCGGCGCTCGGCGACATGCTCGACCGGACGCCGCAGGTGTCCGGCGCCGCCGCCGGCGACGTGCAGGTCGGCAAGGAGCTCGCCCGGGCCCTCAATGTCACCGACAAGCTCGCCCAGCAACGGGGCGATGCGTACATCTCGAGCGAACTCTTCGCGCCGGCCGTGCTCGAAGCCGGCGGCCCCGTCGCGGACGCGCTACGCACACACGGTGGCGATGCCAGGGCGATCGAGCAGGCCATCGAACAGGTCCGGGGCGGCGAATCCGTCGCCGACGCCGGCGCCGAGGAGAACCGGCAGGCGCTCGCGAAGTACGCCATCGACCTCACCGAGCGCGCCGAACAGGGCAAGCTCGACCCGGTCATCGGGCGCGACGACGAAATCCGCCGCACCGTACAGGTCCTGCAGCGCCGCACCAAGAACAACCCCGTTCTGATCGGCGAACCCGGCGTCGGCAAGACGGCCATCGTCGAGGGCCTCGCACAGCGCATCGTCAACGGCGAAGTGCCGGAGGGACTGAAAGGCAAGCGGCTGCTCGCCCTGGACCTCGGCTCGCTCATCGCCGGGGCCAAGTACCGCGGCGAATTCGAGGAGCGCATGAAGGCCGTGCTCAATGAACTGACCAGGCAGGAAGGCCAGATCGTCCTGTTCATCGACGAACTGCACACCCTGGTCGGCGCCGGCAAGGCGGAGGGCGCCATGGATGCCGGCAACATGCTGAAGCCGGCGCTGGCGCGCGGCGAACTGCACTGCGTCGGTGCGACTACGCTGGACGAATACCGCCAGAACATCGAGAAGGACGCGGCACTCGAGCGGCGCTTCCAGAAGATCCAGGTCGACGAGCCCTCGGTGGAGGACAGCGTCGCCATCCTGCGCGGGCTCAAGGAACGCTATGAAGTCCACCACGGCGTGGAGATCACCGACCCCGCCATCGTGGCTGCCGCGACGCTGTCGCATCGCTACATCTCGGACCGGCAACTGCCGGACAAGGCCATCGACCTGGTCGACGAGTCGGCGAGCCGCATCCGCATGGAGATCGACTCCAAGCCGGAGCCCATGGACCGCCTCGAACGGCGACTGGTACAGCTCAAGATCGAGCAGGAAGCGCTGAAGAAAGAAACCGACGACGCCTCGCGCGATCGCCTCGAGAAGCTGAACGAGGAGGTCGACGCCCTGGAGCGCGAGTTCGCGGACCTCGAGGAGGTGTGGAACGCCGAAAAGGCGATCGTGCAGGGCACGCAACACGTGAAGGAGGAGCTCGAACGCGCGCGCATCGAATTCGACACCGCGCGGCGCGCCGGCGACCTGCAACGCATGTCCGAGCTGCAGTACGGCACCATCCCGGCGCTCGAGAAACGCCTGGAGCAGGCGGCCGACACCGACGAGGCCGATTTCCGCCTGCTGCGCAGCAAGGTGACGGAAGACGAGATCGCCGAGGTGGTCTCGGCCTGGACCGGCATTCCCGTCGCGAAGATGCTGGCCGGCGAGCGCGAGAAACTCCTGGAAATGGAGTCCGCGCTGCACCGGCGGGTGGTCGGTCAGGACGAGGCCGTCGCGGCGATCGCGGACGCCATCCGACGTTCCCGCGCGGGCCTCGCCGATCCGAACCGCCCGAACGGGTCGTTCCTGTTCCTCGGGCCCACCGGGGTCGGCAAGACCGAGCTCACCCGCGCCCTCGCCGGGTTCCTGTTCGACACCGAGGACGCCATGGTGCGGCTCGACATGTCCGAGTTCATGGAGCAGCACTCGGTGGCCCGGCTCATTGGCGCACCGCCCGGCTATGTCGGCTACGAGGAGGGCGGTTACCTGACCGAGAAGGTGCGTCGCAAGCCCTACTCGGTGGTGCTGCTCGACGAGATCGAGAAGGCGCATCCCGACGTCTTCAACGTCCTGCTGCAGGTCCTCGAGGACGGGCGGCTGACGGACGGACACGGGCGCACCGTGGACTTCCGCAACACCGTGGTCATCATGACGTCGAATCTGGGCTCTTCCGTCGTGCAGGAGCTGGCCGGGTCCGCTTCGTGGCATCAGCGCGAGGAGGCCTATGCGGCCATGAAGTCGAGCGTGATGGAACTCGTGACCCAGCATTTCCGGCCCGAGTTCATCAACCGGATCGACGAGGTGGTCGTCTTTCGTTCGCTGGACCGCAATCAGATCCGCGCAATCACCGAGATCCAGATTCGGCGTCTGCAGGAACGGCTCGAGGCGCTCGACATCGGTCTCGAACTGTCGGACGCTGCGTTCGATCGACTCGGTGCAGCCGGATTCGATCCGGTCTACGGTGCGCGGCCGCTGAAGCGGGCCATCCAGCAGCAGGTGGAGAACCCGCTGTCGAAGGCGATCCTCGCCGGCGAGTTCGGGCCGCACGACACCGTGGAGGCGAGCGTAGTCGACGGCAGTTTCGCCTTCTCGAAGGCATCGCACGAGGGCGCCGCCGCCTGACGCCGCCATGGAATACCGGGACTACTACCACATCCTCGGCGTCGAACGCGGGGCCACCCAGGACGACATCAAGCGCGCCTACCGGCGGCTCGCACGCAAGTACCACCCCGACGTCAGCAGCGAGGCCGACGCCGACGCCCGCTTCAAGGAAGTAGGCGAGGCGTACGAAGTACTCAAGGACCCCGAGAAGCGGGCGGCCTACGACCAACTCGGCAGCAATTGGCGCACCGGCCAGGAATTCCGACCGCCCCCGGGGTGGAATCGCGAGTTCCGTTTCGCGGGCGGCATGGATGGCGGCCACGCCTTCAGCGACTTCTTCCAGGCGATGTTCGGCGATGTCGGCAGGTTCGGTGAAGCCGGGCCGCAGGGCGGTCCATTCGTCGATCCCCTGCGCGGCGGACGCGGCTTTGGCGGCGAGACACGCGGCCAGGATGGCCGGGCGGTCCTGCACGTCTCTCTGGAACAGCTGGCCGTCGGAGAGCCGGTGGAGGTCACCCTCGGCGCGTCGGGCGAGCGTGACTGCAAGCGGCTGAAGGTCAAGGTACCGAAGGGTCTCTCGGACGGCCAGAGTTTCCGTCTGCGCGGCCAGGGCGAATCCGGCCGTGGCAACGGCGCGGCCGGAGACCTGTACGTCGAGATCAGCCTGCTGCCTCACCCCGAGTTTCGGGCCGAGGGCCTCGACATCCACTCGGAAGTGAAGGTCGCGCCCTGGGAGGCGGTACTCGGCACGCAAGTTCCCGTCGCAACGCTGAGCGGTCGAGTGAAGCTCAAGATTCCCGCCGGCACGACCGCCGGCACCCGCATGCGGCTCGCCAGGCGCGGACTGCCAGGGGCGCCCCGCGGCGATCACTTCGCGACGGTGTGCATAGCGGTGCCGGCGCGTGTCACGGCGCGCGAGCGGGCACTGTACGAGTCGCTGGCGGAAGCCTCGGAGTTCGACCCGAGGGCGTGAGGGTGCTCGAAATGCAGTGACCGTCCCGGGCCACCCGTCGGCGTTGCGCCGTCAGCTGCGATCCTGCTCCTCGGCGCACCGGATGCAGAGTGTCACGGAGGGAAGCACGTTGAGCCGAGCCTCGCCGATCTCGTCACCGCAACGCATGCAGTGTTCGTAGTCGCCCGATTCGATGCGCCGTAACGCAATGGCGATCGAGCGCAGTTCCGCGCTCAGTTCGCCGTCAAGGGCCATCAGCACCCCCTGGTTCTCAAGCTCGACCGCCTGCTCGGCGAAGTCCGCCGGCAGGGGCTCGGAACGATGCTGCGTGTGGCTCGCAACACGCGCCATGCGGTCGGTCAACTCGGCTCGCCGCGCAAGGAGCTCGCGGCCGCGCTGCTCAAGGTCCATGCATGCACCCTAAACCAATGGCGTACCGGTGACAAACGGATTCACGGCGACGGACAGCGGCGACGGAAGCGGCCCGTTCTGCCCTGAACGCAGGCGCAAGGCGGG
Source organism: Candidatus Azotimanducaceae bacterium (assembly GCA_965206615.1). Classification (GTDB taxonomy): domain Bacteria; phylum Pseudomonadota; class Gammaproteobacteria; order Pseudomonadales; family Azotimanducaceae; genus VXNE01. The sequence goes on along the minus strand of CBDBKI010000005.1, from coordinate 1,616,738 downwards.
CGAGGTGGCGACCGCTCAAGACGGCTGACGCCCATGTCCGGGCGGCCCCGGCGCCAGCATCCAAGCCGGCCCGAAGCCGCATCCGAGCGCGGCTCAACGCAGGGCGATGAAGGTCCGCATGCTGCCGCGCTGCACATGCAGGGCAAGCACACCTTCGTGCTGTCCGACCGTGTCCAGAAACTCGCGGGTATTGGCGACGCCGCGCCGGTTGACCGCCAGGATGATGTCCCCCGCACGCAGACCGGCGCGCGCCGGCGGGCTCTCCGGATCCACGCGCACCACCTCCACGCCACGCACATCGCCGTAGAGGGGATGCTCGGGCCCGATGTCCCGGAACTCCGCGCCGGCGAAGCGGTCCGAGGTCGCCCCGCCGTCGGCCGCCGCGAACTGGCCTTCGCCGATGACAATGCGCTTCTCGAGGCGCTCGCCGTCGCGCAGCAGTCCCACCACCACTTCGTCGCCCACCCGGACGAGGCCGACCCGGTTGCGCAGGTCCGTCGCACCCTCTACCGGTTCGTCGTCGATGCTCACGATCACGTCGTAGGGCTGGATGTCCGCCCGCTCCGCCGGCGAGCCCTCCATCACCTGCGAGACCAGCGCGCCCGTCGCCTCGCCCAGGCCGAGTCCCTCCGCCACGTCCGGATCGACGTTCGAGATGACGACGCCCAACTGCCCGCGCCGCACCTCGCCGAACTCCAGCAACTGTTCCACCACCGCGGTCACCATGCGCGTCGGTACCGCGAAGCCGATTCCCACGCTGCCGCCGCTCGGGGAACTGATCGCGGTGTTCATGCCGACCAGTTGTCCATCGAGGTCGACCAACGCGCCCCCGGAGTTGCCCCGGTTGATCGACGCGTCCGTCTGGATGAAGTCTTCATACCCTTCGAGGCCGAGGCCGCTACGGCCCAGCGCACTCACGATGCCGAGGGTCACCGTCTGCCCGAGCCCGAACGGATTGCCGATCGCGACCACGAAGTCCCCTACTTCCAGCGAGTCGGAGTCGCCCGGCAGCAGCTCCACCAGGTCCTGCGCATCGATGCGCAGGAGCGCCACGTCCGTGCCCGGATCGCTGCCCACCAGCGTCGCCTCGAACTCGCGCCGGTCACGCAGGGTCACGACGATCTCCTCGGCCCCGTTGACGACGTGGTGGTTGGTGACGACCAGGCCTTCGTCGCCGTCGATGATGATGCCGGATCCGATGCCCTGCACCGGCACGCTGCGTCGCCCGGGCGCGTTGAAGAACCGTCTGAAGACCGGGTCGTCCAGCAACGGGTTCTGCCGCATGCGCCGGCCCCGTACGGAGATGTTCACGACCGCCGGCGTCACTTCCTTGAGCACCGGGGCGACCGTCAGCTTCTCGGCAGCCGCCCCTGCCCCCGGCAACGCGACGCACGCGATCGCCAGCAGCAGCGCGCGCCAGCAGCGCGCCCATCGGATCGGGGCACGGAAATCAGTGCACATCGTTGTACCTCCTGGAAACTTCGAGTAGCGGTGCCGTGAACAAGATGAGCCGAAATCTCCCATCGGCGCCTCCGGGTTACGCATTATGAACGTAGCGGACCGGCTCGGCACCGGATAAGTCGGTCGTGCGGAGCGTTTGGTTCTGTCCGCTCACCGGTCGAACGACCAACGATGGAACTCAATCCGGTTCGGTGAGCGCGCAGATGCGCCGCACGAGCTCTCGATAGGTTTCGCGGAACGCGCCTTGCACATCGTCCGCGGCGGCCGGGTCCGGCAGGCTCCAGTGCCGGGTGTCTCGCGCCCCGGACCATACGGGACACCCTTCCTCGGCAGCCGCGCGCGCCGCGCTGTCGCATGCCGTGACGACCAGGTCGAAGTCGCATCCGGCGAATTCGTCCCAACTCTTGCTGCGCAGACCGGCCGTGTGGAACCCCTGGGCGTGCAGTAGCGCCAGTGCCTCGGGATGGACCGTGCCGGCGGGCCGGCTTCCGGCGCTCTCCGCGATCAGGCCGGCGCGGCGCGCAACCGCTTCCGCGAGGATGCTGCGCGCCGAGTTGCCCGTACACAGGAAGAGGACGCGCTTGCCCGCCGCCATGGCGGTCACGGCGTGGCGTCGCGACGGCGCACCGCCCAGTGACACCCGCGCCGCATGATCTCGCGCGCCTCCGGCACGGCGAAGTCCGCCGCGACGTGGCCGAGCGCACTGTAGAAGACGCGGCCCTGGCCATACCGCTTCTTCCAGCACACGGGCATGACCACGTCCTGCACCCAGTCGATGCCCCAATGCGCACCGTCGAAGGTGGTGGTGGCGAGCACCTCGTTGGACGGATCGACGTGCATGAAGTACTGCTCCGAGCGCATCTCGAAGTCGTCGAGTCCGGCCACGACGGGATCGTCGGAGGCGATGCGCACCGTGTAGTCGATGATGCCGCCCGGATGGCAGATGAACTGCCCGCCGACCATGAACTGGTACTCGACGTTGTTGCGAAAGGCGTCGCCCATGCCGCCGTGCCAGCCGGCGCAGCCGGTGCCGTTCCGGATCGCCTGCAGGAGGCCGCGCTCCTGCTCGGCGGCGATGCGCGCCATGGTCCAGACCGGGACGACCAGATCCACGCCCTCCATGAACGCTTCGTCGGCCAGCGGCGAGAGCGAGTCCGAGACCGTCACGGCGCACCCGTCGGTGCCGAGGATCTGCGCGAAGAGGTCCGCCGTGGCCTCCGGCTCGTGGCCGTCCCAGCCGCCCCAGGTAATGAAGACATGCGGTTCAGTCATCCAGCGCTCCGTGTTCCAGGCCGACCGGCAGTGGCGCGGGCCGCTCCACCGTGCTCTGCAGCGTGACATGCGCGCCCTCGCGGGAGGAACGCCCGAACGCTTCCATCGCTTCCAGGATGTGCAGCGCCAACGCGCCGCTGCAACGATGGGGCCGGCCGGTCCGCACGGCGGTGCACAGGTCGGCGAGGCCAATGCTGCGCATGTTGTCCGTGTACCCATGCGTCAGCGCCGCATCCCGCCAGTCGCGCCCGCCATCCGACACCCGGACCGTCCCGCCGAAACGGTTCGGGTCGGGGGCCGAAAGGCTCCCGCGCACGCCATGAATCTCGATCCAGCGATTCGAGTGACGCCACACGTCGAAGCTCATCGCCACCGTCGCCACCGCGCCGCTCTCGAACTCCAGCACCCCCGCCGTGTGGGTATCCACCTCCACCGCGATGCGCTCGCCGAACCGCGGTTCCGAGGCGATCGTGCGCGCATCCTGGCCGCGGGCGCTCATGGCGGCGACGCGTCGGATCGGGCCCAGCGCATGGACGAGCGCCGTCAGGTAGTACGGCCCCATGTCGAACAGCGGCCCGCCGCCGGCCTGGTAGTAGAAGTCCGGGTTCGGGTGCCAGGACTCGTGGCCGTGGTTCATCATGAACGCCGTCGCGGCCACCGGCGCGCCGATCTCGCCGGCGTCGATGAGCCCGCGGACGGTCTGGTGGCCGCCGCCGAGGAACGTGTCCGGGGCACAGCCGACGCGCAGCCCCACCCGGTTCGCCAGCGCCAGCACTGCCGATCCCGACGCGAAGTCGAGGGCAAACGGCTTCTCGCAATAGACGTGCTTGCCGGCTTCGAGGGCGGCGCGGTTCACCTCGGCGTGCGCCGCCGGCACCGTCAGGTTGAGGACCGCCTCGATGTCGTCTCGCGCCAGCAGGCCGTCCACGGGGAGCACCTCGATGCCGAAGTTCTCCGCCGTGCGACGACCCGCCTCGGCAACGATGTCCGCACACGCCACGATGTCGAACGCCCCGAACGTCGGCGCCGCCCCGAGGTAGGCGGGTGCGATCGTTCCACAGCCGACGAGGCCGACCCTGACCGGCTCGATCACGGCGCCTGCCTGCCTCCGGCCGGCCCGATCACCTCGGGGATGGAGAGCTGAAGTCCGACGTATCCCCAGTGCAGCATCCTGAGATTCCTCTCGGTAGCGGCCGCACCCATCGCATCCGACACCGCCCGACGCCTGGGGAAGCCCGAGCGCAGAGCCTAAGCGACCGCGATGCGCGGGTCCACGCAGAGCGGCCTGCCTGACCGGGCCCACACGCGTCGCCGATCGAGCGGCCGCCGCGCGCAAGATTGGGCATCAGCGAACATCGTCGCTGCACGCCTTGTCAGACTTCGTGCGGGTGCTCGTGCAGCAGGACGCGGTCGTAGATCGCCGTGATGCGGGCGAAATTCAGTATCAACGAGTGCGAGACGGGGCGATGCGGATTGTCCGTGTCGTGCAGGTGGTACTTGAAACGCTTCTGCCGCTCGCCCCGCAGGAACGCGTCGTAGTCCTTCGTCAACTCACGCACGTCGCTGACGATCTCCGTGCTCCAGGTCGCCCGAAAGGGACCGAGCACTGCGCCGCCTTCCAGCGCGATCGTGATTTCGTGGTTGGTGAGGCCCCGTTCGTCGGACATCGGCCGTTTCCGCGTCTACCGTTGCCCATACCTTATGCGCCGGCGCGAGGTCTTTCCAGACCGCAGTCCGCGAACCCGAGCCGGGTCCCGCCAGGAGGCGGTTCTGATAAGCTCCGCCGCTGCGTGTCGAGGGCGGCTTCGGCAGGCGCTCGTTCATCGTTCACTGCTGGAGACGCACAAATGGCTTTGACTGGATTCGATCACCTGGTGGTGCGGGTTGCCGATCTCGACGACGGCATCAAGACCTATGGCGACACCCTCGGACTCACCCTCGATCGCATCGACGAGAGCGAGGCCCTCGGCATCAAGCAGGCCTTCTTCAACCTGCCGAACGGCGGTTTCATCGAAGTCGTCGCCCCCACGGATCCGAACGGAGCGGTCGGACGCGCTCTCGAGGGGCGCGGCGAGGGCATTCACACCATCGCCTTCGAGGTGGACGATGTCGCGGAAACCGCCGCCGCGATGCGGGAGGCCGGCGCGCGGCTGATCGGCGAGGGCGGACCGCAGGTGTTCGTGCACCCCAAGTCCACGCACGGAATCCTGCTGCAGCTGTCCGCGAAATCCGACTGAGGGCGCACCCGGACCCACACGACTCGGCCCGGGTTTGACCTTGCGTGGGGGCCGGGCGGCGACGCCGCCTCCCGCGGTCCCGCGCGTTAGCGGTTCGCCTCCACCTCCCGCACCACGACGAACCAGCGGCTCGCGGCCGGCAGGCACAGCAGGACCAGGGCAGCCACCTGCAGCGCCGAGCAGACGATCTCCGAGATCGCCGTGTCCGAGATCGCCGCCGCGATGGATTCCGCATTGGTGACGCCCCACGCGGAGGCCACGAAGATCAACCCGATAGCGAACCGTACCCACCCCAGCCCGCGGTACGCCGCGTAGGCCAGCAACGTCCAGAGCATCACGAAGAACACCCGCGCACCGTTGCTCACGACGCTGTCCGGCCAGACGGCCCAACTCAACAGCAGGATGGCCGCGGAGGCCAGCAGGAGTCCCGCGGCCACGAACACCACCGCGGGACGCTCCGGCAGATCTGGCGGAAGCATGTCGGTGTCTCCGGTGTCCGCTCAGTCGAGGTGTATCTCGTCGCCCGGCGCGATCACACCGCCTTCGACCACGCGCGCACGCAGGCCGCCCCGTTGTGCCAGGGCCTTGACCACCGCGCGCGCCGCAACGGAATCCGTCGCCAGGCGCTTCCCGAGACTCATGCAGGGGTCGCACGGTTCAATGCCCTCGAGGACCGCCGTTCCCACGGAGAAGCGCTGTCCCACCAGGGGATTCAGTTCGACGCCCCGCGTCAGTACGTTGCGCCGCGTGTCGCAGGCCTCGATGCCGAGCCCGGTTTCCGTATTGAACGCCTCGACCGTCTCCGCCTCGATGAACGTCACCTCGCTGGCGGGTTCTCCGCTCGGCCGCGCGTAATGGTGGTCGCCCTCGATGCCGCGCCCGGGAACCAGCGTGCCACGTTCCAGCGCGACCGGGTGCCCGCCCCGCTGCGGATGGACATGGATGGCGACAACGCTCACTCCGCGGCCTCCAGGGCCACGACGAAGTCCAGCTCGACCTTGCCCCTGCGCAACTCGATGGCGGCCTGGTACTGGTCCGAGTTCCAGAACCCCAGGAATTCCTCAAGCGACCGGAAACGCTCGACGGCGATGAAGCCGTCAGTCGGCATCGTCCCCTCCATCAGGTGCACCCCGTCCCCGTCGCCGCGCGCCAGCAACTCGATGCCCGCTGCCTGCGCAGGCGGCCCGGCGAGCTCGGCATAGGCCTCCATGCCGGACGCGTCAATGGTGCGCCCGCCGACGACGACGTAAGCGGCCGGCGCAGCCTGACTCTCGGCGTACGCGACGCCCAACGAGGCGCCCAGGGCCAGTCCGACGGCAAGGGCGACGACGGCGACGATGGTTCGCATGGCACTCTCCTTCGGGTTTGGTGGGCGAGGCTACGTTGGTGTGGAGGGAAAGGAAAGCCCCGCGCATGCCGGCGGCCTATTCGCCCGCGCCGAGAAACCTCGCCGGAGTAACGATCGCAATCCCTCGCCATGGATTCAGCGAGAGCAGGTCGCGGTCGCCCGTCACGACGCAGGCGCTCTCCGAGTCCAGGGCCAATGCCAGCAGGTCGTTATCGTCCGGGTCCCGGCAGTCCTCCACGACAGACAGCACGGGAGCAATCCTCGCTACCTGGAGGACGCGTCGCAGGAACTCCTCACAGTTCCTCCCTGGTCAACCCACGAGCCCTGGCGGCCTCGGAGACGCGGTCGCAGAAGCGCTGGAACTCCGCGATATTGGTCGCGGTGAGCCGCCGATAGTCGAAGGGCGACAGCATGACCGCTACTTCACGATTCTGTCGGCGAATTGTCACAGGTTCCCGTTGCACCGCCTCCAGGACCGCCGCCAACCGTTGTTTCGCTTCGGAAGCCGACACGTAGCGCATGACGTCTATTTCGTCTAAAACAGCCTGATTGCACAACTGTACCCGGTGCGCCCGGATCCCATCCAGCGCTGCGGCGCCGCGAATCCGCCCTGCCTGGCGCGACCTTGCGGTCGCGTTGGAAGTTTCGCTGGCGCGAAACTTCTACGGCGCAAGCCCCTAGCCAGGCTAGTGCGCGCTTGGCCGCGGGCCGGTACCGCGATACCTTGGCGCCTACCTGCGACGGCAGTTCGACCGGATGGAGAACCGATGCTGAACGCACGTGATGAATCCCTGCGGCGTCTTCGAGACGAAGGCGGCGCCGCTCGCACGCCGCGTCGTCTTGGGCCCCGACGTTACCGTGGGCCTGTTCGCGAACGACAAGAAGAATGCCGACGTGCTGCTCGGTCATCATGTCGCGGCGGGTACGCCTCGCCGACTTCGGCGGCGTGCGCGACTTCCGCTGGTTCATCGAAGGCGAGGCTACGGAGCGCGGCGGCGCCGCTCGCACGCCGCGTCGTCTTGGGCCCCGACGTTACCGTGGGCCTGTTCGCGAACGACAAGAAGAATGCCGACGTGCTGCTCGATCATGTCCGGCGGGGCCTCGCCGACTCGTGCGGCGTGCGCGACTTCCGCTGGTTCATGAAGGAGGCTACGGAGCCGGCCGCGTTCACCGACGAGTTCGTCCGCGAATGCGACGCGGTCGTGGCGGCCGTCTGCGACTGAGGTTCCTGCACGTCGTGGTGTATCCATGACTGTATCGAGCTTGAGCGCAAGGGCATTCCGTCGGTGGCGATCTGCACGGACGAGTTCTTCACGCTTGCCAAGGCGGAGGCGACCGGCTGGGGCCTGCCCGGCCTGCCCATGGCGGTGGTGCCGCACCCGCTCGCGAACCGCGACGCCGGCGCGTGCGGGCGGTTTGCGGGCGAGATCCTCGCGGAGATCGCCGACGCCCTGACCGGCGACCCCGAGACCCTCGAGGCGAAGTACCGCGCCAGGCGTCCGGATGGCGACCGGCGCCTCCGCTATCACGCCCTGTTCGACAGCGAGTTCAACGCGCCGGACGCCCCCGACCGCATCCGCGCTCCGGACACCATCGAGGCGCTGAACCGCCTGTTCGCCGCCCGCGGCTGGACCGACGGGCTGCCAGTACTGCCGCCGACGCCGCAGCGCACGCAGGCCATGCTGGGCGGCCGCGACGCCGACGAGCTGGCGGCGATCGTCGAGCCGCGGCTGGGCCGCGCGACGCTCGGCAGGATGGCCGCGAACGCCGTCATGGCGGGTTGCGAGCCGGGGCACTTTCCGGTCGTGCTCGCCGCCACGCGCGCGATGTGCGATCCGGCCTTCAACCTCAAGGCCATTCAGTCGACGACGCATCCCTGCACCGTGGCCTGTCTGGTGGGAGGGCCGGTGTGCGAAGCCCTCGGCATCAACGGGGCCTACAACGCGTTCGGCCAGGGCAACCGCGCCAACGCGGCGATCGGTCGCGCCGTCCGACTGATTCTCATCAACATCGGCGGCGCCTCTCCGGGCGCGCTGGACCGCTCCACGATGGGCTCGCCCGCGAAGTACGCGTTCTGCTTCGCCGAGAACGTCGCAGCGAGCCCCTGGCCGTCCTGGCACGAGGAGCTGGGGCTCGATCCCGGCGCGAGCCACGTCACGGTGTTCGGCGTCGAGGGCCCGCACAACGTCAACGACCACTACGGGCGCACCGCCGAGGAGATCCTGCTCACCGTGGCCGGCACGCTGGCGTCGCCCGGCGCGAACAACTTCTACCTCGCGGGACAGCCCGTGGTGGTACTCGGTCCGGAGCACGCCGAGGTCATCGCCGGCGACGGCTTCTCGAAGGCCGACGTGAAGCGGTTTCTCTCCGCCCATGCCGTCGTACCCCGCGACCTCGTTTCCGAGGCGATGCTGGAGGTGCTCGAGCAACGCCTGCCGCACCACCTGATCGGCGAGCGCGGCAGCGGCGGCGTCCGCTTCGTCACCGACCCCGACGAACTCATCGTGCTCGTTGCCGGCGGCGCCGGCCGGCACTCCGCCATACTGCCCACCTTCGGCCACTCGACGCGGGCGGTTACCCGAAGGGTGCTGTAGGGGCGACCCTTGTGGTCGCCCGTCCCCGACCCTTGTGGTCGCCCGTCCCGATGGCATGCACAAATTCGAACGCGGGATGCCACAAGAGTCCCGCATGCGCTGCGCCGGGCATGCGCCGGGCCTGGCTCGGCGACAACAGGGACGCGATGAAAGCGGAAACCCCTGGCAATCCGCCCTCGTCACTCCTCGCACTCGACAGCGTAGGATTCACCGTGTGGCAGTTCAATCGATGAAGGACGGCGCCGGAGGGAACGATGCTTGAGCGTCTCGCGCTGAACAACGTGGGACCTGCGCCGGAAATGGCCCTTGATTTCCGGCCCGGGGTGAACCTGATCACCGGCGACAACGGTCTGGGCAAGAGCTTCCTTCTCGACGTGGCCTGGTGGGCGTTGACGCGGCGCTGGCCGCGGGAAGTGAATCGGCGCATGACGTCGGGGTTTCCGGCGCGGCCGCATGACCCCGAAAGGGAAGCGAGTATCACGTTTCGCGTGCGTGGGAAAACCGTAACGACCTCCTACACAGCCACCTTTTCCAAGCCGGACCAAGCCTGGGTAGGCGGACCGGGACGGCCGGCGATTCCGGGCCTGGTGGTCTACGCGCATGCTGACGGCTCGTTCTCCGTGTGGGACCCCGCCCGAAACTACTGGACTCAGGCAGTCAACAGCGACGTACCGGAGCGGCGACCGGCCTATGTGTTTACCGAGGAAGAGGTGTGGGACGGACTCCGGGATGATGTAAACGGACGCTCCGTCCCCGTCTGCAACGGCTTGCTGTACGACTGGTCGACGTGGATCCAGGCACATGACGACAATGCCCGAGGCATGGCTTCGGCGTTGCTGGCCCTGTCGCCAAGCCAGAAGCCCGACGAGGCGATCACGCCGGGGCCACCCATGCGTCTGTCCGTCGACGACGCGCGCGACATCCCGACCATCGAAACGGGCTACGCGGGCCCCGTGCCGATCCTGCACGCATCATCCGGTGTGCGCCGAGCTGTCGCGCTCGCGTACATGCTGACCTGGACATGGAGCGAGCACAAAGTCACGGCCCAAATGCCAGGCGAGGAGCCCTCCGCACAGATCGTCATGTTGTTCGATGAAGTCGAGAGCCACCTGCATCCACACTGGCAGCGGTCGATACTCGGTGCTCTGCGCAGTCTCGGGTCCGTACTCCTGGACGATGGCCAACTCCAGCTTGTCGTGTCCACACATTCGCCCCTGGTGATGGCGTCCGCCGAACCGTGGTTCGACCCACAACAGGACGCATGGTTCGACCTCGACCTGCAAGGAGACCCGCCCAGGATGCAATTGCGGCACCCTGTCTACACACCTCACGGCACGACCGGCGCGTGGCTCACAAGCGAAGCCTTCGCCTTGCGACGGACCGCAGCCGGGAAGCGGAACAGGCGATTCTCCACGCAAGACAGCTGCTCCTCCAGTCCGAGCCGCCGCTGGAGGACATCATGACGGTCCACGACAAGTTGGCCGGAACCTTGCCGGACATCGACCCATTCCGGGTGCGGTGGAACGCGTTCGTCGAGAGCCGGGGTGGAACACCGTGATTCGGGTTGCACCGGCATGCGAACCCGGCGACTTCGACGAAGTCGTCAGGCAACCCGGCCGCCGCGCTTTGGAGAAGCTGGCAGACAAGGGCTATAGGCGCTCCCACCTGCGCTTGCACGCGGGCCAACGCCAGTCACATTTCACGGGCCAACTCAACCGCCACGCGATGACGCTGCACCGGCATCAGGCTTCGACGAGTGCCAGCAGGTCTCGGTGGATGTCATTCCAATTCTCCAATTCTGTGCTGCCCACCTTCGGCCACTCGACGCGGGCGGTTACCCGGCGAGTGGAGTAGGGGCGGCCATTGCGGTCGCCCGCGCCGGGACCGTGCACGAATGCGAGACGGGACGGGACAAGCCCGTCCCCTACATTGCCGTGTCGCGCCTCGGGGGGTAATTCGGGACGGGACCTTGTAGGGGCGACGCTTCGGGACGGGACCTTGTAGGGGCGACGCTTGTCGTCGCCCGTGTTGGGCTCGTGCATGATCTCAAAACGGGACGGGACAAGCCCGTCCCCTACATTGCCGTGTCGCGCCTCGGGGGGGTAATTCGGGACGGGGACCTTGTAGGGGCGACGCTTGTCGTCGCCCGTGTTGGGCTCGTGCATGATCTCAAAACGGGACGGGACAAGCCCGTCCCCTACAACGCCCGCGCCGGGTTTGGCGGGGCTTCGGTACCAACTGTAGGGGCGACCCTTGCGGTCGCCCGTCCCCGACCCTTGTGGTCGCCCGGGGATGTGCCGGAATCCGAACACGGGACGCCACAAGGGCGTCCCCTACGCCGTGCGCGCGAAGTCCCACTCCGACCAGTGGTTGCACAGCTTGTCGATCGACGTGGTCCACGGATCGTACGACTCGGGATACTCCAGGAACTGGCCGAAATACCCCCGGTCGGGGTGGTCGCTGACGCCATGGCCAACCCGTCGGCTGCCCTCGTGCGGATTGCCTTCCCGCCGGCGGCGAATGCGAAAGTAGACGTTCATGCGCGGGTTCGGCCCGAAGTTCGGGGTCGACGTATGCGGGCAGGAGTGCAACGCGATCACCGCGTCACCCGCCCCCAGCAACACGGGCGTCAGCTCCCGCCACGGCCAACCCTCGATGGCCGGGGCCTCGCGCGCCGCCGCCCGGGACCTGGCGCGCACCGTCGCGGGCAATCCGTTCAGGGCAGGGCGACCGTCTTCGTCAACGCGGATGCGCGGCCAGCCGGGGCCCTCGGGGCCGATCACGCCGCCGCTGTCCCGCTGCGACCGGAACGCCGCCTCCACTTCTTCGTGCAGGCCCTGCAACACGGCGAACTGGCCGTTCCCCGGCTGCAACTGATCGTTCAGCGCCACCCCGACCAGCGACGGTGTAGCTGCCCAGCGATATCCTCCGCTCCGGATCCTGCCAGAGTAGCCCGTCGTTGCTGCCCCGGAGGTCGTCGTGGTCGCCGAAGTAGCGCGCCGCGTCCCGGGGGCGGCCGCGCTCGGGTTCGACCTCCTCCGCACGCGTCGGGATCGGACCCGACCAGCTGCCATCCACGTGCGCTGCCGGCCTGCCTCCGAGCGTGTCGTAAGCCGGCGTCACCGCGATCTGGCAACTGACGACATCCGGAAACGGACCCATCCCGGTGCGCAGGAGGTCGGCCAGGCAACTGTCCCGAAGCAGGCCCACCACCTCCGGATGCGTGGCCAGTTCGGGCGGTGCGAGCAGGCGGCGTTGCGTCGGCGGCATGCCTGCCACGATGCGCTCCCGCGCCCGCGCTACCTGCTCGGGCGGGACGGCGTTCGGAACGACAACGAAGCCGTCCCGCACAAGGTCACGCTTCTGTTCGGGGGTCAGGGTCGTCGGTCCGGGCATCTCGGGATTCCAGGCACTCCGGGAAATGTTATCCGCCGAGCTTGCCTCCATTGACAGGGAGCAGTCCCGGCGACAGGCTGCACCCCATGTCCGACGACTACCAGCCGGATCGCGCGTTCGGCTTCCACACGCGCGCCGTCCACGCGGCGACGCGTCCCGAACCCGGTACCGGCGCCCGCGCCGTGCCCATCTACCAGACCGCGAGCTACGTGTTCGAGGATCCGGAGTCGGCCGCGGCCTATTTCAACCTGCAGGAGTACGGCAACACCTACTCCCGGATCATGAATCCCACGGTCGCGGCCCTCGAAGGGCGGCTGGCGAACCTCGAGGGCGGGATCGGGGGCGTCGCCTTCGCGAGCGGCCTCGCGGCCCAGTCGTCGGCGCTGTTCACCCTGCTCGTGCCCGGGGACCACATCGTCGCCTCCGCGGCGCTCTACGGCGGCACCGTCACCCAGCTCAAGCACCTGGCCCGCAAGCTCTCCGTGGACCTGACCTTCGTGGACCCGGACACGCCCGCCCACTGGCGCGACGCGGTGCGCGACGAGACGCGGCTGCTGTTCGCGGAGACCATCGGCAACCCGGGCGGCAACATCCTGGACATCGAGACGGTCGCCACGATCGCCCACGACGCCGGCGTCCCGCTGCTGGTGGACAACACCTTCGCGACCCCGTACCTGTGCCGCCCCTTCGAGTGGGGCGCGGACATCGTCGTGCACTCCGTGACGAAGTTCGTCGGCGGCCACGGCACGAGCATCGGCGGCGCCGTCGTGGATTCCGGAGAGTTCGACTGGGGCAACGGCAAGTTCCCGATCGTGACGGAGCCCTCCCCGGCGTACCACGGGCTGGCCTTCCACGAGACCTTCGGCAGCTACGGCTACCTGATGAAGCTGCGCGCCGAAACGCTGCGCGACCTCGGCGGCGCCATGAGCCCGATGAACGCGTTCCTCTTCCTGCAGGGCCTGGAAACGCTGCCGCTGCGCATGGAGCGCCACGTGGCCAACGCGCTCGCGGTGGCCCGGTGGCTCTCGGAACGCAGCGACGTGGCGTCCGTGCGCCATCCCGGGCTGCCCGACAGCCCGTACAGCGCCCTGGTCGAGAAGTACCTGCCGCGGGGCGCCGGCGCGGTGTTCTGTTTCGATCTCGACGGCGGGCGGGCGGCGGGCCAGGAGTTCATCCGCGGGGTGCGGCTCTTCTCGCACCTGGCGAACGTGGGCGATGCGAAGAGCCTCATCATCCACCCGGCCAGCACCACCCATCGGCAGCTGGGTGACGAAGAGCTGGCTGCCGCGGGGATCGGTCCCGGCACCATTCGCCTGTCCATCGGCATCGAGGACCCGGACGACCTGATGTGGGACCTCGAGCAGGGCTTCGAGCGCATTCACGGAGGCGCCTCATGAGCGGCATGGAACGGTACCAGGATCCCCAGGTCATCCAGCGCGTACTGCACGGCGCAAGGACGGTCGCCATCGTCGGCCTCTCGTCGAACGAACTGCGGGCCAGCCACTTCGTCGGCTTCTACGCCGCGCGCCATGGCTACCGCGTCATCCCCGTGAATCCACGCGAGGAGGAGGTGCTCGGCGCGCGTTCCTATCCCAGCCTGACCGACGTGCCGGAGCCCGTGGACCTCGTGGACGTATTTCGAGCACCCCCGGCCGTGCCCGCCATTGCCCGCGAGGCCGTGGCGATCGGCGCGCAGGCCCTCTGGCTGCAGTTCGGCGTGATCAGCCCGGAGGGCGCGGAGATCGCCGAACAGGCGGGCCTCGACGTTGTCATGGACCGGTGCCTCAAGATCGAGCACGCACGCTACATCGGGCGCATGGGCGTGCTGGGTTCGACACCGGCGTGATCTCGGCTCGGCGCCCGGCGTCCTGACCCGCCCGGGCCATCGGCAACCCCGTGCCAGGTCGACAGCCAGCGGCCGGCGGCGACCGCTCCCTCGACGGCGTCGTCGAAGGCGCGGTCAACCTGCGCGATCTCGGCGGGCTCACAACGCGTGACGGCGACCGGGTCCGGCCCCGTCGTCTGCTGCGCTCCGGTCTCATGCATGCCATCACGCCCGCTGGCCTCGCGACCCTGCGCGACGCCATCGGGGTGCGGACCGTGATCGACTTTCGCGATGCGAACGAACGCGCGGACGACGGCGCAGTGCACTGGGCCCCGCACGGCATCACGAGCCTCCGCATGCCGCCCCTTTCCGAAGCCGCCTTTCTCGCACAGCAGAAGGCGCTGTCCCCCGAGCAGATGGCGAACTGGAAGCCGGCCAAGGAGGGACCGGGTTTCGACCGCTATCTCTATCGCAAACTGGTCAACGGCGAGGCTGGCCAACGCGCCTACCGGGCGTTCCTGGAGCGGCTCGCGGAGCCGACCACCGGGACCACCGTCTTTCACTGCAGCGGCGGCCGCGACCGGACCGGCATCGCGGCGGCACTGGCGTTGACGGTGCTCGGCGTCGACGAGCGGACGATCTGCGAGGACTACGCGCTCACCGGCGCACAGCTCGAACCGCACACAGGCCATTTCGCCGGGCAGTTCACGGCTCTCGGTCTCTCGGAAGCGGACTGGATCGAGGTCTGCCGGTGCCGGCCCGAGACGATGGCCGCGTTCTTCGACGACCTGCGCACGCGATACGGATCGCCCCTCGGCTACGTCGAAACGATCGGTGTCGGGTCAGAAACGGCGGCCGCGATCCGCGCGGCATTGCTCGTCTGACAGCAACCGCTCAACCGGGGCGCACCCAGATCGGCGACGTCCACGCCCGTTCCTGAATGGTCGCCGGCAGGTCCGGTCGCCGTGGCGTGCCGGCCCGGATCGCGTCCCAGGTCGACCAGCGACAGGTCGGGTTCTCAAGCGCGCGTACATAGTAGAAGGCGCGCTGCCCGGGCTCGTAGGCGGTGTCCTGCCACGTGGCCTCGAGTTGACCCGCCCCCACGTCGCCATCGTAGGCGCATGTCGCGGGATCGACGCGCGCCCCGTTGTCCGGACAGCGGTTGGTGTCAGGGTCCGCCTGCAAGCCGTCCGAACAGGCGACGTCAAGGACCTCCTCACGACCCGCCCCGTCCTCGAGCCACCCCTTCACGATCTGCAGGCGCTGCAGCTTCGCCCCGGCCGGGTCCGCCACCGCCCATGCCTCGAAGGTCGGCTTCCCCTCGCCCGCCGTCACCTGACCACCCTGCGGCACGAGCGCCTCGAACCCGCCGGTCAGGCGCACCTTGATGCGCGGTCCACTGGTGCCGAACGTCTCCCGGCGCCGGAACGCTTCGTAGATCGCCTCGCGGGTGTTCTCCGGAGCCCATACGCCGGCGAGGGCGGCGGCGCTGTGGTAACGCCTGGAGGTTTCCCGATAACCGACACCCGCCTCGTCCACGGGTACGGACCCGTTCCGTTCGGCCGCCGGGCGACCGCCATCCTTGAGGCTGAAGTTCTCTTCCGAGTAGGTCTGCCCCCCGGAGTGGTTGTCGCTCGCTGCCACGATGCCGAAGCGGTACGGGTTGACACCCAGGCGCTCGTCGAACTCGAGGCCGCGCAGCAGGGCATCGCGCAGGTAGCTGCCGCTCGGATTGCTGCGCGCGTGGGGGCCGAGCTTGAACGGTCGGATCTCGAAGTCCGCCCACTCGTCGTTGGGCGACAGGAACGGGTGCGTGTCCGACGTGCCCTTCTGCTGCGCGATTTCCACCAGCGGCTCGTTGCGCATGCGCCGCTCCGCATAGGCGACGTCCAGCGGGGCGCCGTCGAAGTAGGTGCCCTCGAACATCCGCCCGCCGGACAGGTTGGTGTTGTGCGGAATGGCCAGCGCCTCCATGCCATCCGCCCGATGGCGATCCATCCAGTCCCAGAGATCCTCGGGGTTCAGCGTCTCGATGCGTCCGATCAGCAACTCCGGCACGCGCGTGCCCTGATAGATGACCACCCGGTGCTGCCCGTCCATGTCCTTCTCGGGCGTGAACTCGAAACCGATGAACGTGGTGAACGCGCCGGGGTCGTTGTGCCGCTCGGCGGCCGCCTGGATGTCCTGCCAGGCCGTCTTGAGGTCGGCCTCGAGGACGCGGTCGTGGGGGAAGCGGAACGCACCGTAGAAGTCGTTGCGCGCGATGATGTCCTGCACCACCGGATCGTCACGGTAGGGATGGTCCGGATCGTGTTTCGACGCCCACCACTGGCCGAGGAAGAAGTAGTGGTCGGTGACCGCGTAGAAGTCGAGCGGCGTGTCGAGCTGAATCGTCACCCCCGCCGGCGTGACCAGCGGCTTGCCCTTCGCGAACTCGTAGGCGTCGTCGGGAGAGGCGACGGTGCCGAAGAAGAAGGAATCGTACGAATAACGGGTGTGGATGTGCAGGTCGCCGAAGTAGGCGTTGCGGGTCTCCGCAAGCACGCCCAACGCGGGCAGGCACCCGAGGATCAGCAGGCTGGCGCGCAGCCCGGTCCATCGACTCATCAGCCTCTCCCCTCGTTGGCCTTCTGCCGCGAGCATAGCGCACGGGTGTAGCTCGCTCCACAGTCGACCCAGGGAGATGCCACCCGGTCATGCGGACCGGACATGCAGAAGCTGTCCTCGACCGTTGCGAAATCTCTCCGCGACGCTGCGAACCCGTTTCGCCCCGATGACCCGAGGGCGAAAATCCGTCCTCAAGCCCCAATTGCATAAAGGTACATTCACGTTTATGCTCCAAAGCGTCAATGGGTGACCGGAAACGCAACCATCTCAAACAGAGTGATCAGACGCCCATGACGCCCCCATGGAAACGCGATCCCCGGCAAGCGGATCGCGTCGAGCCGGTCAAGCGCCTCAGCGTCAACCTGCCCGAGAGCCTGCACATGCGCTTCAAGACGGTCTGCAGTGCCACGAATCGACGGATGGTCAGCGAGATCGTCGATCTGGTCGAAGGTCGTACGGCGGAGCTCGAGGAAGAAGCAGGCTTGTGGCGCAGCAGGGACGACGTGCGGGCACGCCGCCTGGACGCGGTCGAACAGGCGCTCGCCTGCAATCATCCAACGGGTGACATCGAGGAAATGCTGGCCGACATCGAGCGCGGACGTGATCTTCGTTGACTCCAACATTCCCATGTATCTTGTTGGGGCGCCGCACCCGAACAGGGACCGGGCGGTTTCGTTCCTGCAGCGGAATCCCGCCGAGAGACTCGTCACCAGTGCCGAGGTCTATCAGGAAGTGATCCACCGATATGCGTCCATCGATCGGCGCGAAGCCATCGAGGACGCATTCCGGGTGTTGGACGGTCTTGTCGCCACCGTGTTCCCGATCGGTCGCCCGGATGTCGGCCTGGCGCAGGAGCTTGTCGCCACACATCCCGCGTTGTCAGCCCGGGAGTGCCTGCATCTTGCCGTGATGCGTAGCAACGGAGTGTCTCGAGCATTGACTTTCGACCAGGGCTTCATGCGGTATCCGGGCGTCACCGTCCTGCCCTAGCCCGCATCTCTCACCAAGCCGCTTGTCGGCGTCAAACAGCTCTTGGGTCTCACGAAGTTGACCGCAATGTCGATGATCGTGCCGATTGCGGACTGCGCTGGCCGCGCCCTCGCGGGTCTTTTGGCCCCGTGTACCCACGGGCCTGTGCTCGCGCATGTGCTCCCTCAACCGGAGCCTTCAGCCGGGGAGCCCGAGGGGCCTGCCCCTCGCAAGAGGAGCCTTCAGCCGGGGAGCCCGAGGGGCCTGCCCCTCGCAAGAGGAGCCTTCAGCCGGGGAGCCCGAGGGGCGCTATGCTGCCCCTCGCAAGAGGAGCCTTCAGCCGGGGAGCCCGAGGGGCGCCCCTCGCAAGATTGGAGCCCCGCTATGCTTTCGGTCGGCGAGCGCGACGCAAGCGTCGTGCGCACAGGACCAAAATCCTCCGCGATCATCACGGCCCCTGGTGAGAAATGCGGGCTGGCGGCAGGGTCATTGGCGGCAGGAGGTCAATGTGCCCACCCGAGTAGCGCCGAGTGGGACCGACCAGAGTGGGTGTCCCTGGGACGTGCACTGCTCAACGCGCGGAGCGTTCTCCATCACGTCGCGCCAGCGCCGCGCCTACGGTGTCGTGCGGAACACCTCGTCGAGCGTTCCGGCGTCCAGCAGGTTGTCGGCCCAGGTCTCCAGCTCGGTCTCGGGCGCCCGCCGCAGCCGCTCCGCCGCTTCAGGCGACAGCCCGCCGAAGCGCTGCCGGAGCAGTCGCTCCAGTACCGCGCGGCCGCCCTCGGCGCGGCCTTGCCGCATGCCCCGCTCGATGCCTCGTTCCATGCCCTGCTCGATGCCCCGCTCGATGCCCCGCTCCATGCCTCGCTCGATGCCCTCGGCGCGGGCCCGTTGAATGAGTCCTGTCACGATGCTGCTCTCCTGCGGATGCTGCCGCCGGTAGCGGCGGAACTCATTGTCCGTCAGGCCGGCGTAGATGTCGATGAACTCCATGTACTTCGCTTGCCTGGCGCCGTCCGTCTCCAGCGTCAGCAGGCCCTGCACCGCGCGGGCGTAGACGTCGACCCGGTCGCGGGCGGGGCTGCGCATGTTCGGCAGGTTGACGCGCGCCACCAGGTTGTCGCTGTCCAGCCAACGTCCGGCGGGCATCTCGGCGAGCTTGCAGGCCAGGTAGTCGAAGACGAGGTAGTGTCGCCGCCCGGTGCCGAGGACCAGGGATGCCGGAGCGCGGTCGGCTGCGCGCAGGAAGATCGCCACCGGCACCACGCGGTCGGTGTCGAACATCTCGGCGAGGTCCAGGCAGTAGCGGGCGAGCCGATGCGGCGAGAACCGCCGCCAGTCCGACTCCTCCTCCAGCGCGAACACGACGGCGTCGCGGCGGCCGTCGGCCCAGTCCACGAGCAGCGGCGCGTCGAGCGCCCGGTAGCGGTCGCCGAGGCGTTCCTTGAGCTGCTCCTGGCGCACCGGGACGATGCGCACGTCGTCCTCCGGCCGCGGCGCTTCCTCGGCGGCGAAGAACGCCAGCGCCTCGCGCGGGTAGTCGACGATCAGGTTCTTGAAGTTCTGGTCGTGGCTGACGGCGTCCGCCATGTGCTGCATCCGGCATGCGTCCCGGGAGTGCAGCATCGGGCAGGTTGCGCCGGAGGCGCCACGGGCAATGGCTGCAACGCCTGTGGGAGATCCGCCCATTCGTGCGTCGGCGTGGCGATCCTGCCGAGCGACCGCCGACTTGGGTTGCGTTTGCCACGTCGGTGGGAGAACGCGCCGCGCCTACGGTGTCGTGCGGAACACCTCGTCGAGCGTTCCGGCGTCTAGCAGGTTGTCGGCCCAGGTCTCCAGCTCGGTCTCGGGCGCCCGCCGCAGCCGCTCCGCCGCTTCGGGCGACAGCCCGCCGAAGCGCTGCCGGAGCAGTCGCTCCAGCACCGCGCGGCCGCCCTCGGCGCGGCCTTGCCGCATGCCCCGCTCGATGCCCCGCTCGATGCCCCGCTCGATGCCCTGCTCGATGCCTCGCTCCATGCCCTGCTCGATGCCTCGCTCGATGCCTCGCTCGATGCCCTCGGCGCGGGCCCGTTGAATGAGTCCTGTGCCCTCGACGCGGCCTTGCTCGATGCCCTCGTTGCGGGCCCGTTGAATGGGTCCTGTCATGATGCTGCTCTCCTCTACTGCTCGGTGGGAGAACGCGCGGAGCGTTCTCGATCACGTCGCGCCAGCGCCACGCCTACGGTGTCGTGCGGAACACCTCGTCGAGCGTTCCGGCGTCCAGCAGGTTGTCGGCCCAGGTCTCCAGCTCGGTCTCGGGCGCCCGCCGCAGCCGCTCCGCCGCTTCGGGCGACAGCCCGCCGAAGCGCTGCCGGAGCAGTCGCTCCAGCACCGCGCGCCTGCCCTCGGCGCGGCCTTGCCGCATGCCCCCATGCCCTCGATGCCCGCTCCATGCCCTGCTCGATGCCTCGCTCCATGCCCTGCTCGATGCCTCGCTCCATGCCCTGCTCGATGCCTCGCTCCATGCCCCGCTCGATGCCCCGCTCCATGCCCCGCTCGATGCCCTCGGCGCGTGCCCGTTGAATGAGTCCTGTCACGATGCTGCTCTCCTGCGGATGCTGCCGCCGGTAGCGGCGGAACTCATTGTCCGTCAGGCCGGCGTAGATGTCGATGAACTCCATGTACTTCGCTTGCCTGGCGCCGTCCGTCTCCAGCGTCAGCAGGCCGTGCACCGCGCGGGCGTAGACGTCGACCCGGTCGCGGGCGGGGCTGCGCATGTTCGGCAGGTTGACGCGCGCCACCAGGTTGTCGCTGTCCAGCCAACGTCCGGCGGGCATCTCGGCGAGCTTGCAGGCCAGGTAGTCGAAGACGAGGTAGTGTCGCCGCCCGGTGCCGAGGACCAGGGATGCCGGAGCGCGGTCGGCTGCGCGCAGGAAGATCGCCACCGGCACCACGCGGTCGGTGTCGAACATCTCGGCGAGGTCCAGGCAGTAGCGGGCGAGCCGATGCGGCGAGAACCGCCGCCAGTCCGACTCCTCCTCCAGCGCGAACACGACCGCATCGCGGCGGCCGTCGGCCCAGTCCACGAGCAGCGGCGCGTCGAGCGCCCGGTAGCGGTCGCCGAGGCGTTCCTTGAGCTGCTCCTGGCGCACCGGGACGATGCGCACGTCGTCCTCCGGCCGCGGCGCTTCCTCGGCGGCGAAGAACGCCAGCGCCTCGCGCGGGTAGTCGACGATCAGGTTCTTGAAGTTCTGGTCGTGGCTGACGGCGTCCGCCATGTGCTGCATCCGGCATGCGTCCCGGGAGTGCAGCATCGGGCAGGTTGCGTCGGAGGCGCGACGGGCAATGACTGAAACGCCTGTAGGAGATCCGCCCACTCGTGCGTCGGGTGGCGATGCTGCCGAGCGACCGCCGACTTGGGTTGCGTTTGCCACGTCGGTGGGAGAACGCGCGGAGGGGCTCCTGCATGGGACAGCCACCCGAGTAGCGCCAGATGGGACCCACAAGAGTGGGTGTCCCATCTGCTACCGTCCCGCGTTGTCAGCCCGGGACTGCCTGCATCTTGCCGTGATGCGTAGCAACGGGGTGTCTCGAGCATTGACTTTCGACCAGGGCTTCATGCGGTATCCGGGCGTCACCGTCCTGCCCTAGCCCGCTAGCCCGCATCTCTCACCAGGCCGCTTGTCGGCGTCAAAAAGCTCTTGGGTCTCACGAAGTTGACCGCAATGTCGACGATCGTGCCAATTGCGGACTGGGCCGCGCCCTGCGGGTCTTTTGGCCCCGTGTACCCACGGGCGTGCTCGCGCATCGCCGGAGCCTCTTTTGCCCCGTGTAGCCCGGGCCCCTCGCAAGAGGCTCGCCCGAGCATGTGCTCCCTCAACCGGAGCCTTCAGCCGGGGAGCCCGAGGGGCCTGCCCCTCGCAAGAGGAGCCTTCAGCCGGGGAGCCCGAGGGGCCTGCCCCTCGCAAGATTGGAGCCCCGCTATGCTTTCGGTCGGCGAGCGCGACGCAAGCGTCGTGCGCACAGGACCAAAATCCTCCGCGATCATCACGGCCCCTGGTGAGAAATGCGGGCTGGCGGCAGGGTCATTGGCGGCAGGAGGTCAATGTGCCCACCCGAGTAGCGCCGAGTGGGACCGACCAGAGTGGGTGTCCCTGGGACGTGCACTGCTCAACGCGCGGAGCGTTCTCGATCACGTCGCGCCAGCGCCGCGCCTACGGTGTCGTGCGGAACACCTCGTCGAGCGTTCCGGCGTCCAGCAGGTTGTCGGCCCAGGTCTCCAGCTCGGTCTCGGGCGCCCGCCGCAGCCGCTCCGCCGCTTCGGGCGACAGCCCGCCGAAGCGCTGCCGGAGCAGTCGCTCCAGTACCGCGCGGCCGCCCTCGGCGCGGCCTTGCCG
This sequence comes from Candidatus Azotimanducaceae bacterium, assembly GCA_965206615.1. GTDB lineage: Bacteria > Pseudomonadota > Gammaproteobacteria > Pseudomonadales > Azotimanducaceae > VXNE01. The sequence continues at coordinate 1,594,653 of CBDBKI010000005.1, read as the reverse complement.
CATGCCCCGCTCGATGCCCCGCTCGATGCCCGCGCTCGATGCCCGCTCCATGCCCTCGATGCCTCGCTCCATGCCCCGCTCGCTCGATGCCCTCGGCGCGTGCCCGTTGAATGAGTCCTGTCACGATGCTGCTCTCCTGCGGATGCTGCCGCCGGTAGCGGCGGAACTCATTGTCCGTCAGGCCGGCGTAGATGTCGATGAACTCCATGTACTTCGCTTGCCTGGCGCCGTCCGTCTCCAGCGTCAGCAGGCCGTGCACCGCGCGGGCGTAGACGTCGACCCGGTCGCGGGCGGGGCTGCGCATGTTCGGCAGGTTGACGCGCGCCACCAGGTTGTCGCTGTCCAGCCAACGTCCGGCGGGCATCTCGGCGAGCTTGCAGGCCAGGTAGTCGAAGACGAGGTAGTGTCGCCGCCCGGTGCCGAGGACCAGGGATGCCGGAGCGCGGTCGGCTGCGCGCAGGAAGATCGCCACCGGCACCACGCGGTCGGTGTCGAACATCTCGGCGAGGTCCAGGCAGTAGCGGGCGAGCCGATGCGGCGAGAACCGCCGCCAGTCCGACTCCTCCTCCAGCGCGAACACGACCGCGTCGCGGCGGCCGTCGGCCCAGTCCACGAGCAGCGGCGCGTCGAGCGCCCGGTAGCGGTCGCCGAGGCGTTCCTTGAGCTGCTCCTGGCGCACCGGGACGATGCGCACGTCGTCCTCCGGCCGCGGCGCTTCCTCGGCGGCGAAGAACGCCAGCGCCTCGCGCGGGTAGTCGACGATCAGGTTCTTGAAGTTCTGGTCGTGGCTGACGGCGTCCGCCATGTGCTGCATCCGGCATGCGTCCCGGGAGTGCAGCATCGGGCAGGTTGCGCCGGAGGCGCCACGGGCAATGGCTGAAACGCCTGTAGGAGATCCGCGCATTCGTGCGTCGGCGTGGCGATGCTGCCGAGCGACCGCCGACTTGGGTTGCGTTTGCCACGTCGGTGGGAGAACGCGCCGCGCCTACGGTGTCGTGCGGAACACCTCGTCGAGCGTTCCGGCGTCCAGCAGGTTGTCGGCCCAGGTCTCCAGCTCGGTCTCGGGCGCCCGCCGCAGCCGCTCCGCCGCTTCGGGCGACAGCCCGCCGAAGCGCTGCCGGAGCAGTCGCTCCAGCACCGCGCGCCTGCCCTCGGCGCGGCCTTGCCGCATGCCCCGCTCCATGCCCTGCTCGATGCCTCGCGCTGGGTGTCCCTGAACGCCTCGCTCCATGCCCTGCTCGATGCCTCGCTCCATGCCCTGCTCGATGTCGCTCCATGCCCTGCTCGATGCCCCGCTCCATGCCCCGCTCGATGCCCCGCTCCATGCCCCGCTCGATGCCCTCGGCGCGGGCCCGTTGAATGAGTCCTGTCACGATGCTGCTCTCCTGCGGATGCTGCTGCCGGTAGCGACGGAACTCATTGTCCGTCAGGCCGGCGTAGATGTCGATGAACTCCATGTACTTCGCTTGCCTGGCGCCGTCCGTCTCCAGCGTCAGCAGGCCCTGCACCGCGCGGGCGTAGACGTCGACCCGGTCGCGGGCGGGGCTGCGCATGTTCGGCAGGTTGACGCGCGCCACCAGGTTGTCGCTGTCCAGCCAACGTCCGGCGGGCATCTCGGCGAGCTTGCAGGCCAGGTAGTCGAAGACGAGGTAGTGTCGCCGCCCGGTGCCGAGGACCAGGGATGCCGGAGCCCGGTCGGCTGCGCGCAGGAAGATCGCCACCGGCACCACGCGGTCGGTGTCGAACATCTCGGCGAGGTCCAGGCAGTAGCGGGCGAGCCGATGCGGCGAGAACCGCCGCCAGTCCGACTCCTCCTCCAGCGCGAACACGACCGCATCGCGGCGGCCGTCGGCCCAGTCCACGAGCAGCGGCGCGTCGAGCGCCCGGTAGCGGTCGCCGAGGCGTTCCTTGAGCTGCTCCTGGCGCACCGGGACGATGCGCACGTCGTCCTCCGGCCGCGGCGCTTCCTCGGCGGCGAAGAACGCCAGCGCCTCGCGCGGGTAGTCGACGATCAGGTTCTTGAAGTTCTGGTCGTGGCTGACGGCGTCCGCCATGTGCTGCATCCGGCATGCGTCCCGGGAGTGCAGCATCGGGCAGGTTGCGTCGGAGGCGCGACGGGCAATGGCTGAAACGCCTGTAGGAGATCCACCCATTCGTGCGTCGGGCTGGCGATGCTGCCGAGCGACCGCCGACTTGGGTTGCGTTTGCCACGTCGGTGGGAGAACGCGCGGAGCGTTCTCGTCGCGTCGCGCCTTGGCTCCTGCATGGGGCTCCTGCATGGGGGGCTCCCTGCATGGGACACCCACCCGAGCCGGCGGGGCGCGGACGGGTATGCGCGGAAGCGGCGGCCAGATGGCCAGATGGGACACCCGGATCGGATCGAGCGACGTCGACAGTTCGGCGACGCGTTCGCACACGGCCGCAGGCGTCCTCGGGTCCGCCAGCAGCCGGTGGCTCGGGGTCGCGGGGCGTGGTAGCGCTTGCTGACGCGTGCACCGTCACGCCGCAGCAGCTGACAATAGAAGTCCTTCGTCTCTTCGAGCTTCTCCGAATAGAACAGATCGAGCTTCGTGCTGAGGATGTCGAACGTGAGCCGCTGCGCCTGGTTGTCGCGGGCGAGAAAGTTGATGACGGTGACGTCGCGCGTCTGCCCGTAGCGGTGGCAACGGCCGATCCGCTGCTCGACGCGCTGCGGGTTCCACGGCAGGTCGTAGTTGATGACGGTGTCGCAGAACTGCAGGTTCAGCCCTTTCGCCCCCGCTTCCGACGAGATCAGGACCGTGGAGCGCTGCCGGAACTCGTCGACGAGCGCCAGGCGCACGGCCACCGACGCGCTCGGCGCCCGAGCGCCGTGGCCGTTGGCGTCGCGCCACGCGTCGAGGGCTGCCCGGGCGCGCGGCGAGTCGTTGTTGCCCCGGAACAGCGTGATGTCCTCGTCGCGCAGTTCCGTCTGTTCGAGCAGGAGCCCGCGCAGGTAGTCCTGGGTCGTCAGGGACTCGGTGAAGATCACCACCTTGCGCCGGTCCGCCGGCCGGTCCATGACCATGCGCACGGCCTGCATGAGGCTCGCCGCCTTGCTGTCCCGCGGCAGCGCACGGGCGCGGCGCACGAAGTCCTCGACCCGTGCGAGTTCGTCCCGGATCCCCTCGGCCTCCAGTGGCATAGGCGGCATCGGAGCCGAAGTCGTCCCCGCCCCGCCCTCGCCGATGTCGTCCTCTTCCTCGAGGTCGCGCGCAAACTCCGCCGCGGCCGTCGTACCGGCATCGCCCTCCCCGAGCATGCCGCGCTGCCTCGACGCGACCCGGTCCAGGCTCTCGACGAGCGCCGGGATCGACGACGCCATGCGCCGGTGAAAGCCGAGCAGGAGCAACCGGCGGGCGTTGCCCCGGAAGGCCTGCAGGGTCGGCGACAGGAGGTAGTCCGTGACGTCGTCGTAGAGGGCGCGCTCGGCCGGGCTCATGCGGTACTCGAAGAGCTGCGCCCGCCGCCCGACGAAGGGCCGGTCCAGACACTCCTGGGCCTGCCGGCGTAGCGTGCGCTGCACCACGGTGGTGAGCCGCCGCCTCAGTTCCTCCGCCTGGTGCGCGGCGACGCCACGGCCGTCGTCGGCACAGAAGACGTCCTCGAACACGGGCTTGTCCCCGAGCAGCGTGCCGCTCGGGTCGACGTACTGGACGAGCCCCCACAGCTCGCGCAGGGAGTTCTGGATCGGCGTCGCCGTCAGGAGCAGAACGGGCGACGCGCCGATCACCCGGCGGACGCGGTGCGCCATCTGCGCCTGCGGGCTCTCCTCGTCGTAGATGCCGGCCCGGTCGTAACGGCGGTGAATCCCGGCGAAGACTTCGTGCGCCTCATCGATCAGGCAGAGGTCCCAGGGTGCGGCCGCGAGGCGCGACGCCCCGTCTCGCCACCGGCGTACTCGCGCCCCGCGAGAAAGACGCCCTCCCCTTCGGCGTCGACCGACGGATCGGCCGCCTCGAACGCCTCGATGTCGACCGGGCCGTGACAGGGAACGAGGTTCCGCGCGTGATCGACACGATCCATGCCACGTGCGAAGTGTGGGCCGGCAGCGCACCGGATGTTTGCCTCCGCCGTTGGGGAGTCATTCGCGGTCTCAGGCCTGCCGGCCCTCGGGCCCATGTCCTTGACCGCAGGCCCAACCGAAAGAGCGGCGCCACGTCCCCGGAGGACTCGGCGGACGGCGGGCCGCCTGTTGCCTCCCCGGGGAGCGTGTTGAACCGTCCTGGTGGGTCGGGCGAGGTTGTGGCGTTTACCTCAGGTACCTGGGCACGGAAGCGTGTCGCAGGCACTCCATGCACCCATCCGGCAATGCGGCCACGTCGAAAGGACGAAGGTGTACGACGCCGTCTTGCCCATCGCGCTGAGGTAGGTTGAAGGAGCAGTTTGCCAACGCGCGGTGCGCTAGGCCGCCCGAAGGCATGGCGCTGACCATCTCCGATGAGCAGCGGGCGGGCGGCTGGTCGGCATGTTGGTGGTGCCGGGACGTAGTCGCTCGGCGGCGGTTGGTTGGACAGCCGAATTCAGAGCTACTTTGAGAGAAGGTCGCGACGAATGGGGCGGGTTGTCGTCGGCGGGCTCAGGGCAGGCCCGCGAGTAGCCGCAGGCGCGCGGAGAGCGCATCGCTCGGCAGGAACACCGTGTCGTCGGCGCGCCACGTTTCGAGAGCGTGCACAAGAAACGAGCGCTGAGATGATTGGACGTTGAGTAGTTGGTCAATTACCCAAAGAACCCCGTGTACCCGCAATCCGTCTTCGGTCGCGACACGGCGAAGCAGGGCGTCGCCAGTGAGAAGGACACCGGAATGTGAGTGTGCGGTTACGTAGCAGAAGCAGTCGTTGGCGGACAGGGCGGGGTGGCGCTCCTTGACGGCGAAAGCGGCGCGGACTGCGTCCGCGTCGAGGTCGTAGGTGAGCAGTCCACCGCTGTCGAGGTGACGCCAGTCGTCGTCGGTGAAGTCAAGGATCTCGGAGCGTCGAACCGGGAGCGGCACCACCAATCTGTACGGGAGGGAACCGAGAAGGGGAAGGAGACCGCCCTTGCGCAGGTCGATGAGACACGACGCGTCGTTGACGATGATCGAAGTCACTGGGGCTGGGGACCACTGATGCGGAGTTCGATGGTGGACAGGGGTTGGTCGAGGAGCGCAGCGGCGCGTACCGGCGAGATAAGTTCTTCGCCGAGCGCATGCCAAACAAGGCGCTGGAAACGGCGGGGTTTCTCGAAGGCTCCGAAGCCATGGCCGCGACGGATCGGGTCGGGCTCGTCCGCGCGCCAGGAGCGCGCAAAGGTCGAGAACGCGTGGCGGACACTGGTTGGGCGCAGGATGCCCACTTGTCCGAGGCGCATGAGCATGGCGGCCGCCGAGACGCCGTAGGTGTGCTTGAGGCGAATGATCTCGTAGTAGGTGAGGCGGTGCCGGTGGGCGCCCGCCTCGAGCAGTAGATGCTGGCGGGGGACCAGAAAGGCACCGGCGAAGCGATTCATCGCGGGTTCGAGTCGAATCTCCGGGTTCTGGGTAGAGTGGATGATGCGATGCGCGAGTTCGTGTGCCAGGTTGAAGCGCTTGCGCTCGACGTTGGTCTGAGTGGAGACCACGACGGCATCGGCGACCGGCTTCCCACCGCGCAGAACGCGGCAGGCGAGGCCGTTGATGCGCTGCGGCAGGTCGTCCTCGACGACCTTGATCCCATTGTCCTCAAGGAGGGCGCACATGCTCGGGATAGGGTCGATCCCGAGCTGCCAGAAGTCTCGCAGCTGGTCGGCCTTGGCGTCGATCTCGTCCTCCGACGCGATGCGGTCGGTGGCAAGTTCGTCGAACCCGTCGACCTGGGGCGGGACGCCGAGGATGTCCTCGATTGCCAAGTAGCGTTCAAGGTTGTCGATGACGATCGCTTCCGCGAGTGCGCGGTCGCGCGCGGAAGTCGCGGAGTGCTTGCGGAACTCCAGGCCGTCGAGCGCCTCGACCTGGGCGCTCATCAGGAAGTCGAGGGATACCTGGAGGGCCTCGGCGAGCCCGACGAGGACGGCGGAGGACGGCATCATCCTGCCGGTTTCGTACTTGCTGATGGCTTGGGCGGTTACCGCGGGGGTGACCTTGGCCGCAAGGGCCTGCATGGAAAGGCCCATGCGTTTGCGAGCTAGCCGAAGTCGTTTGGGAAACATATTCGATGCTCATTTGTGAAACCCAGGGTTGATATTATCGAAAATTTCCTACGATACTACAACCAAGCGCCTAAGCCCCGCCAAGGAAATGGTCAAGGAGCTTCGGTGTAGGCGAGTAGGACAAGAAACTGGAGGACTGTATGAAAGGGCATGAATTCAAGGTCAACGGAGTGACGTTGGTATCGAAGGAGCGCCAGGCGGATGCTGCGGTGCTGTTACGGCTGGCATTCAAGGGGAAGGCGATCCTCGAGGACCCGGACAAGACGCCCTACGTGCTCCGGGTGCCCCACAAGGAAGGGGTGACCTTCGTCGCTGGGCAGACGGTCGATCTCGACGAGTACCCGGTGTTTCGGGCAGACCCGGACAAGGGCGGCTTTGCGTGAGCGGCAACGCCGAACGAATGGCGGAGGATTTGCGGGGATTGGGCTACGACCCGGTGTTGTTCTCGACGCCCAAAGGGGACGGGGTCAAGTTCGAGTATCGGATTGGGGACGGGAGTCGCGAGGGGGAAGTGGTGATGCTCGGGATGGCGATGCGCGACCGCGACGGGGAATGGCCGGAGATCCCTCCCCACTGGGTGTTGGTGTCTCCACCCGACGAGGCGCTCGAGGCGCTCGTGAAGGGCGCAGCCAAGCCCGGAGTGGCGAGACGCCACGACGAAGAGGACGGTACGGCTTGGCTGATCATCAGCGCGCCGCCGAACGACTTCTGGGATGGCATCGAGGCTGTGAACGGCAAGTGCATGGAGACCTACATGACAAGGCACGTCCGCCGTCTGTGGAGACAGATTTGAGTCACCGCGTCGTCATTCGCGAAGCGATCCACCGGGAACTCGCGGGCCACCTCCTGAGCGGGTTTGCGGAGGGTCCGTGGCAGGAGGAGGCATGCCTGGCGCTCTGGCATCGAGGGGACGGCCTGGACCGCTACACGGGTATTGTCAACAAAGTGCTGCTTCCCGGAGACGACGACCGGGACCTGCACGGGAACGTGACTGTGCGAGGCCGCTACCTGAATCGCGCGGTAGACCAGGCGGTTCAGTCGGAGGCGGGGGTGGCGGTGCTGCACAGCCACCCGGCATCCGGGTGGCAGGCGATGAGTGGAATGGACGACAGGACGGAGCGCAGGATTATCGCGCCGCTCGTGCGGGAGACCGGGCTGCCGCTGCTGGGGCTGACGATGGGCGTGGACGAGTGCTGGAGCGCGCGGTTCTGGCAGGAACCGGAATTGGGACGGATCGTGCCTGCTCATTGCACGGACGTGCGTCGCGTCGGAACGCGGCACTCGCGGGCCGATTGGGCGCCAGGGGCGTATCCCACGTACAACCGCCGCCGGAGGCTGAGGCGGACCTTGGACAGTTGGGGAATCGAGGCACAGGCCCGGCTGGCGCGCACGCACGTATGTGTGGTCGGCGCGGGCAGCGTGGGGTCGATCGTTCTCGAGTCGATCGCGCGGATTGGGGTCGAGCGGATCACGATCATCGAACCGGACGAAGTGGAGGAGCACAACCTCGACCGGCTCATCTATGCGGACGGCCGTTGTGTGGGGTTGCGCAAGGCGGATGTGGCCGCGGCCCGCGTGCGGCGGGTCGCGACGGCGGCAAACGTCGCGGTCCGGGCCGTGCCACTGTCGATTCGAACGGAGCGGGCGTACCGTGCGGCGGCCGATGCGGACGTGATCGTGTGCTGTGTGGACAACGCCGAGGCGCGGGACGTCCTCAACCACTTGGCGTACAGCAACTGCCTGCCGATCATTGACGGCGGCGTCAACGTGGAATCGACGGATCGGCGTCCGGAATAAACGCGCAAGTCGTGGACGCGCACGCGGCGCGTGGTGGGCAAGGCGGAGCATCTCGCCAAGGGGTCGAACCCGCGCTTCGTGGTGACCAGCCTGGCGCGCCGCAAGGTGTCCGCCAGGCGCCTGTACGAGAAGTTGTACTGCGCGCGCGGGGACATGGAGACATGGAGAACCGCATCAAGGAGCAGCAGCTCGACCTGTTCGCCGACCGCACCAGCGCGCTCGAGATGCGCGCCAACCAACTGCGCCTGTACTTCTCGTCGTTCGCCTACGTGTTGCTGGACGCGCTACGGCGGCTCGGCACGCGCCGCACCGACCTGGCGCGCGCGCAGTGCGGCACCTTGCGCCTGAAGCTGCTGAAGGTGGCGGTGCGCATCCGCATCACCGCGCGTCGCGTGTGGCTGTCGTTCCCGCAGGCCCACGCGCAGGCGGCCGTGTCCTAAACCTCAATAACGCGCCGTCGAACAGTAAATCGGTGACGGATCCGGGCTAGGGCGAACACCGCGAACGTCGCTCCGTCTTGAAGACTGCTGGACGATACCACCCCCATTCCTTCACGTGCTCACCCGAACGATCACTGCCCTATCGCCACGGTCCACACCTCTTTGAGCCAACCGCACCGAACCGAACCCACCAATGTCGAGGATCTCCGAAAGAGCTCCTCAGGCCTTCCCCAACGCTTCCAACGTCTGCCCTGCGCGCAGGCGACTCAGGAACGGGTGCGCGAACTGGTTCCGGTAGCTTCGCAGGCAGCCGTAGCAGCTCGAGTCGCAGCCACACGAGTCCCCGACGCGCTGCCGCGCGAAATCCAGCACGCGCGCCAACACGCTGGAATCCTCCAACTGCGCCACCAACCCGGCGCCGCCCGGCACCGCGTCGTACAACACGATCGCCGGAGCGCCCGAGTTGCCCACCCCCGTGATCGTTACGTTCAAGTCCGTGTTGGGGACGTCCAGCGCCTCCGACGCACCCAAAAGAACCGCATACCCCAGCGAGTAGGCGTGCCATTCGTCCTCCACTCCGGGAAACTTCAGCCGCACCACGTCCGTCACCAACTCGTGGCCGAGCGAAAACGAACTCCATGTGCCCGAGCACTCCATGTTCGACGCTGTCCGATGCGCCTTCTTCGGCTTCGTGGCATGCGCACCGCACGACCGGCAGATGTAGAACCCAGACCGGTTCTTCCCTTCACAGAGAATCACTAGCGTCCCCGGCATCGCCTGCGTCACTTCCAACCCGAGGATTGTTTGCGTCAGGGGCCGATCGCCACGGTTGAATCCCCGGAAAAACGGCCGCGTCGTGTAGAAGCGTTGTGCACGACCCTGCGGCTGCACGGCCTTATTCGACCATGCCGTCACGAACCCGAACTCCGGGATGAGGTACTTCCGGGCGCCCTCCGGCACCGACGGATCGCCTTCCTCCCATTGCGTGAAGCTCCGGGCGTCGTCGTACTGGTAGTGACGCACGGGCCACTCGCGCCCCGCGACCTTCTTCACGCCATACGACGCCCATTCCAGTTTGTTCGCCACAACCCGCCCGCCGGGTGCGTACTCGGCGATCGCTTGGGACAGGTCCCGCTGCAGCGACACACCCCCGCTTTTTGATGACTGCGTGTCCAGTTCGACCACGTCGACCGGAAATCCATACTTCGGGATCACCGCCTTGCGCGACAGGAAGTTCAAAGTCCGCTCCCCCGACACGGTCCTCATCCGTGCCTCGACGCGGCCGGTGCCCTGTCGCTTCGCAAACAACGCCAGCCTCAAATCCTCCATGCCCGCGAAATCCGAGCACACCTCCGACTCGACCCGTGCGAAACGACTCTCCGGTCCGCAGATCCGGTCGATCCACCCGTCCGACGACAGGCCCACGGCCTCGTGCACTTCCTCAGGCACGATCCAGCAAAGCGCTTCCTTCAGCGATTCGTTCCCAAGACAGAACTCCTTCACATCCGCCGCCGCTCGCGGACTCGACCAATCCCCCAGGAACGCCTCTACATCCCGAAACCGACCGCCGTTCCCCTCCTCCTTGAAGAACGCCGAGAGCGACGCCGCAACCATGTGACGCAGGATGATCTTCTCGTTCCGCATCCGCAGGCGCGGCGGTTCCACCCGACCGGCAATCACCCGGTTCTCCGGATCGGCATAGTGGTACAGGTCGTGCGGGTTGCGGCGGCAATACGTCACCGCAAGCCCGGGTCTGTCGCGGCGGCCGGCCCTTCCGACCCGCTGCGTATAGTTGAACGGCTCAGGAGGTACGTTGCGCAGGAACACCACGTCTAGGTCCCCGAGATCCACCCCCACCTCGAACGTCGTCGACGAACTCAGCAGGTGCGTCAACCCCTGCTTGAACTCGTCCTGCCTGCGCCTTGCCTCCCCGCTCTCGATCTGCGCGGTGTGCTCCTCCGCCACCATCGCCGCGGGCAGATCAGCGCTCTCGTAGAGGATGCGGTAGTGGTTCTCCGTCGACCGTCGCCCGTCGACCGGCCCGAGCGTGCCCGGACACCCGTTCCGCGGGCAGATGCCCCGCACGTTGTGTGCGCTCAGGGCCGCACACCGGTCGCATTCCCACAGGTCCGTTGCGGATGCCAGCGTGACCCGCAGCCAGCGCGGATTGAGACGGAACGTCCCGTTCAGCTTCCCGGTGCCCGCCGCCAGCAACTGTTCCTGCGCGGGATGTCCCCTGTCCCGATCCCTCAACACGTGCCAGACCGCCGTCATCAACTCCTGAGCAGCCTGTGCGCGCTCGCCGAGCGCGATCCCGGCGAGCAGCCGACCGAGATAGTGCCTCACGACCGCCGACTGCGGCCCGCCCCACTGCACCACGCCTCTCTTGCCCCCGGGGGGGCCAACCGAAAACGACTGCGCCGGCCACTGCGCCACCTGGCTCCAGTCGGGCCACCCAGGCCCCACCGGCAGCTCCACCGCCCGCCGCGTACGCATCTGCTCCAGCAGGTACCCCACGAGTTCGACCGACTCCTGGTCCGTCAGGTCCCACGGCGCTTCCCGCAGCACGGCCGGCATCCGCACGTCGCTCGGGATCTTTACGGCCCACTTCACCAGGCCTACGCCCGCCAGCGACAACCGCCGTTCCTCGGTCAGTGCCTCGGCGAATACCGAACCCAGCACCGCGCGCTCCCGACTCTCCCTCGTGTCCGACTCCTTGAACAACCCCGATGCGTCCCACTCATGCGCCAGTCGGCTGCCGAGATCCGCCATCGATAGCCCCTCGGGGTCGATCCGACCCGAGCGCATCGCGCGAAGGATGAAATTCCGGTCACGCAGCTTCTCGTAGGAGTCCTGTGCGTACCAAGCGAAGAACGCCGCCTCCTGCCGGCTGTCCGCGAACGCCAATACCTTGCGACGCTCCGGCGGCAGCACCTCGTGGAGCGCGGTCGCTATCACGGCATTGGGCCCATCCGAGCCGTGCACGATCTCCTGCACGGGATCCCCCAAGCTCCCGCGCTGGTACCCGCACACCACGCACTCCTTCAACTGGTCGGGTCGATCCGGGTGCGAGTCGCAGCGCATCACGCGCACGCTCGCGTCGCAGTCGCAGGTCGTCTCCGCTCCCGACAGCGCGCCGCAACGACGGCACAACGAGTGCGTCGCCCCGTCTCCCGTCGTCGGCAAGTAGTAGTCCACCCCGAACGACTCCTGACTCGGATCGCGAATTCCCTCTACGAGGCGGCCGTCGGCCTCCTGCCCGACGTAGTAGTGCTGCCCGCATTCGCGGCACAGCGCGATCTCCAACGGCACGGGCGGCTCGCCGGGCGCTTCACCGCCGCTGCGATTCAGCACCACCGCGTCGTTGCCGTCTCGATACACCAGAAATGCGCCTTCGAGCGCTCGCAGGAACGCATGGCTGCGCCGCGCGCCCGCTTCTTCCGCCTCCGAATCCACCTGTCCGAAGATCACCCCCTGCTCGGAGAATGGCTCGCCGAACAACGCCTCCCCGAACTCCGCCACGGCGTTCCTCTCCTTCAATCCTTCGCCCGAGCTCATCGTCGCGCTGGTTGCGATGCACCGGAATCCGCCCTCGCGCCCCCCCTGGCGCAACCGCTGCTTCAAACGACGAAGCAACATGCCCATCTCCATCCCCTTCGCCCCACGATACTGGTGCGCCTCGTCGAGCACGAGGAACTGCCAGTGACGGGCACGGCCGTCGTCGAACAGGCGACTGTCCTCCGGCCGCATGAGCAGGTACTCAAGCATCGAGTAGTTCGTCAGCAGGATGTGCGGCGGCGTCTCCCGCATCTGCTCGCGGGAAAGAAGCTCGCCGGGGGCGCCCTCGACGCCGCGTGCCTCGTAGTGCGGCGTTTCGCCGATGTACTGTCCGAACGTCGGCACGAAGTTCGACCCCGCGCTCTGCAGCTTCCGACAAATCGCCCCAAGCCGCTGCCGCTGATCATTCGCGAGCGCGTTCATCGGATACAGCACGAGGGCCCGCACCCCGGGGTCCCCCAGTTCCCCGCGAAGATGCTGCCGGTAGAGCTCGAACAGGATCGGGTACAGGAAGGCCTCGGTCTTGCCACTCGCGGTCCCCGTCGCGACCACCACGTTCCGCTCCTCCTGGAACATCATCCGGATCGCGCGTTCCTGGTGCGTGTACAGCGACCCGTCGAGCAGCGCGGGCTCCAGTCCATCGCAACCGTCCAGGAACGACTCCCGCGCCAGCCCTTTCGCCGTTGTGCCGCGCGCAAATGCCCGCCCCGTCACCTCGAACGGGCCCTTCATCAGCTCCTCCTCCCGCTGAAGCGCGTCCCGGAACGACGCACGCAGCCCCGGCTCCCTGAAGAAGAACGACGTCCGCAGATAGTTCTCGTATCGCTGCCGGATCTTCTCCGTCCAGGCGAGCAGCTCTTCACCGTTGTCCATTCATCCACCTTTCAAGAGACGCGACGTTGATCGCATGCACACTCCGTCTTCGCCAGTCGGCGCGGATCGTCAACCCAGCGGCTCCCTGGACCGCCGCCACCTCGCCCGCGCTGAATCCCTTCGCCGGCCGCCAACCCGCAAGCGCCTTTGCTTGCGCAACCGGCCCCCCGGCGCTTGCCGGCCCCGGTTCCTCCACCTCGATCGCGCGTTCCTCGACGACATCCTCCATTCCCGCGGCCGAGAGCGTAAGCGTCACGGCCATCGTCTGCTCCACCCGGATCTCCCGACTGCCCTCCGCGCCCACCGGGCCGACGCCCGGCTCCAGCGACACGCTGACACCTTCGCGATCCTCGACCCGCCACTGCACGACGACCGAGTCGCCCGGCGAGACCCGACCGCACCCCACCGAGAAATCGATGATTTGGGGCAAAGGATCCGCCGTGATGCCTATCAGATCGACCGCCGCCTCGCCTAAACGCGCTCCGAGCGCCACATCCCGGAAGAGCCGCTGGTCGATCTCCATGTGGTCCAGGTAGTGCGCCAACGGGACGGTACAGCAGCGTCGCGGCCCATCCTTCCTCGCCCTGTAGTTCATGCCGCCCTCGTCCCCGAAGCCCACGCCCACCCGCGGGACCCGTGCCGGCACATCGATCGAGATCTCCGCCCCCGCGAGGCCCAGGGTCCGAAACTCCTCCCGTGTCATCGTCTGGGCCTGGTCGCGCCACGGCTCAGGGGATTCGCCGGGCCTGGCCAGGCGCCACCACATCCGCGGCAGGCCCACCACGACGTCGACATCGCCGCGCTTGCCGGCCACCCGAAGCCGCAGTTGTCTCGCCTCTGGATCCGCTGGACAAACCACAGTCCCTGCATCTACTTCGAACTCGCGTGTCCCGTCCGTGACACCCGTCACCGCTACCCCGGTCTTCTCCGCGGCGACGATCTGCACCTCCACCGCCGCATTTCCGCGCGTCGTCGGCAGCAGCACCGTGTCTGCCGTGTACGCCTCGCCCTTCATCCGAATCTCGCGCAGGTCGCCCAGGTAGCGGAACTGCACGCTGTCCGCTTCCACACCCGTGCCTTCCCGGTACACGCGCACGAAGAACCGCCCTTCCCGTCCATCCAGGACATCCGCGAGGGACCGTTCGCCGTCGAGCGCGAAGCTCTCGCCCCAGCCCTGCTTCCCCTCCTCGCCCACCCGGACCAAAGCCATGCCCAGCGCCTTTAGCGCCGGCGGCTCACCGACGAAGAGTTCCCCCTGGTCCGATTCGTCGAAGACACGATCGCCGTCCAACGCGATGATCGAAGACGATACGCCCCGCTCCGCGAACCCTTCGACGGCCAGCCCATCGCCCCGGTCAGCGACGAAGTAGTGTGCGCGGAACCCGGCGTCGACGCAGGTCTCCGGATCCACAAGCGCATCACCTAGCCGCGTCCATTCCGCCGGCGCAATCACGATGAAGTGGCCGCCGCCCACGCCGCCCACCTTCCGGCCCTCGCCCTGCCACTCGGCCCCCAACCGAAAGACCATTGGCTCGTCCACGTACAACGGCACCCGCTCCGTCCGGCCCCCGGCCTCATCCTCGATCTGCGCAACGCTCCGAAACGCATTCGGCAGGAACTCGCCATTCGCCGCCGCCGACGGGCCCTCCGTCTCGCCCCGCACGACAACGCCCGGCGCCGGAACCACTGCGACCTCCCACCTCCCGGCTCTCTTCCGGCAGACGATCCGCGCCCGCGCTACACGCACCGGGGTTCGTGACCGCCCGCTGTCGCCCGGTGGAGGCTTTTCCTTCTCACCGCCGCGCGCACCCCCTCTCTTGACGGGCTTCCGCCTTATTCGCCTACGGGTCGGCGTTGAACCGGCCTCCGGCTGCGCTGTGTCCTCCTGCCCGGCCACGATCTCGCCTTGTACCCGCTCCTCGTCCCAAGGCTCCTGTTCGGTTGGCTCCTCTTCCGCCGGCTCTCGCTTGGCTCCTTCTTGTTCCACCGACTCTTGTTCAGCCAACTCTCCGTCGTTCGCCGCTATTTCCCCGGACGGCGCCCGGTCACCCGGTGCCGCCACCCCGCAAGGCTCTGTCTCCACCGGTCGACAGCCGCCACCGTCCTCGCCCCCTTGCTCGGCCTTCTCTTGCGCCGCCCCGGTGTCAACTTCGCGCACACCCTCCTCCTGGCATCCCCCCTCCGAAGGGCCGCCGTTCTCCGGTTCGCCCTGGCGTATCCCGGCGTCAACCACGTCCCGCGACGGCGGCGTACGGCGCCACGACCGCCAAGCCGAATGCAATCTCCTCCACATCTCCGACAGCAAGCCGCCCATGCCACCCTCCAGATGACGCCATTCCCCAGCCAATTGATCGCCTCAGCAGGCCCAGCGCCTCAGCCGTGCGCGTGTTGTCGCGCGCAACCACCACTGTCCCCCGTGCAATCCCTTCACTCGGCCCGTTCGACCCTCTCCGCCATCGAACCGCTTCCAGCCACTTCCACGCGAAACGTCCTGCCCCTCACCGCACTCCGGTCTCGGCAACCACCATCTCGCCTACCACGTTCCTCATCCACTTCCTCGTGTACGCCCGTTTCAGTGCCGTCCGCAGTCGGTGCCCGGCTGCAGACAGGAGTTCCTCGACGGACACGAGCCGGTCCCGGAATCCCAACCGGACGCCCGCGCGCAAGCTCGCCCGGTCCGGGCCGGACAAGAACCACGCTCCCGACCGCTCCAGCGCATGCGCCCACAGCGACTCCTCGCCACGGTCCAGCGCGATGGTCCCGACGCGAAGCGCCAGTTCCGCGCGTTCCCGGTCCTCCACCTCGTGCACCGCTACCAGCGAGTCCCGCAAGTCACCTACGTCTATCCAATGCTCCCGGGGCCGCTGTTGATATCCTGTCTGCGTCTCCGTCACACAATCCTCCACCGTCTCAACGCGATACGCCCCCGCCAGCGCCGCCCATGCTGCCGTTCGGTGCGCCTCGATGATCACGTTCGTGTCCACGAGCACGACCGCGCCCGGTCTGACGCTGTCGTTCATAGCTCAACTTCGTACTCGACGCTGTGCGCCGCCAACAACGCGGGCAATTCCGCCATCTCCGCGTCGACCAGTGCCGCAGCACGCCGCGCAGATACGTAGCCCTGCTCCAGCGCCATCCCCAATACCTCCGCGAACGATTTCGAGAACAAAGCCGGTTTGGACCCCGTCTGCAATCCGCCGTTGTTGCGCAGCGACGACTCCGGTATCTCCCGTGCTCTCGCGGCCGGCAACTTCCCCAGCGTCACGAGGCGCCACCGCAGCGCCGAAGACGTCACCTTGAGTTCCGACGCGACGCTATTCAGTTGGCCAACCAACGCGTCCGAATCCAACTGCTCCCAGCGCCCGACACCCGCCACCACCCGTTCCGGCATCAACAGCGCCGCGGCGAAGTTGTTGGCCAGCTGCTCGACACGGTCGCCCCCGGTCTCCACCGCCTCTTCAACGTGCTTGGGCGGCATTGCCTCCCAAGTCAGGACGTGGAACAGTTCGTGCGCCAGATCGAAGTGTCGTCGTCCTGCGATCTCGTGGCGAGCGATGAGTACCGCGTCCAACTCCGGCAGGCGGCAGGCGGCGCCCGAGATTCCCTCCTCCGCGTCCACCATGAGCACCAGGATGCCCAACGCCTCCTCCATAGCCTTCCCGAGGCCTTCCGCCGGAACCTCCCCCAACCCGAATTCCACGGCGAAACGCTCGCCGGCCTCGATGGCCTCCTCGTAGCGCGACCGACGCGTCAGCCCCAGCGACTGCCGCATCAGGCGAGTCTCCCGCCCGACTTGCGGCGCCAAACTGCGGTAGGCCCCGATCCACCGGCTCGCGCTCCGCTCGTACTCGTTCAGACGCTCCGCCGGCACACCGCTCTGGCGCCACGAGAACCGGCCTTCACCATCTAGACGGAATGGATCCGTGAAGTACTCCAGCGGCACACCTAGCTTCTCCATCGCGAGCAGCAGCTCCTGTGCCGTCACGCGCCGCGTTCCCGTTTCGATCGTCGAGACGGTCTGCCGATCGTTGAATCCCAACAGACGCGCCATCTCGTCCTGCGACAGCCCTCGCGCCTGCCGCAGCGCCTTCATCCTGCTCCCGATGTGGTCTCTCGCCACGCTACCTCCGAACTACATGGTTCTTGCGAATCAAAGATTGCAATAATACTATGCATCCACGCCTATGAACGCAAGGCTCCAGTCGACAAGTGACCATCGCCATCGACAAAGCTCGGATCGAGAGAATCCGACAGACCGTCACGGCCATGCAGGGCTTTCGGTTCTGCGGGCCCTCCGACGACCCCTGACGAGATCTCCGCGGTCACGCTGGGTTACCGACATCTGCTCATTCAGCTGCAGCGCTCGGCGACACCGCTGTTGCCCGACGACCCCGCAACCCGATTGAATTCGCTCGAAGTCGAGCCGAATGACCTTTACTCGGCCTTCAATGCCATCGCCGGAAGTGCCGAAGCGGACGCTGGGGCAGATCCTTGCCGGCGAGGACGGGGCGGGGCCCATCCCTTCTGGGATGGAGATCGGGATCGCGCCCCCGTATGGTGGAGAAATACCTGACAATCTTCCGCACGCTCAACAACTTGGATTTTGTCGGCGATGACGGGAAAACGCGGGCGATGCGGCTCGGGTCCGCCCGGCAGCCGCTCGAGAATCTCCCCCCTGTCGACGAGAAGGCTGCTCTCAGCCGTACCCCAGCTTTCGAAGTCTTGACTTTATCGCGCTCTGCCGCCTTCCCAAGCGGTCCGCAAGGCTGGCCGCGTCCCAGCCCGCGTCGTGCAGACGCCCCAGTGTCCGGTCGTCGTCCGGCGTCCACCGTCCGTACGCCTTCGGGAACCGGTTGTGAGTCTCATCCATGGGGCTTGGCTCGGGATCCGACTGGCGGTCTCCGATAGCCTGTTGCCGGCCAGCCACCCCGAGTTCGGCCACGGTCTCGCCCCGGCTCAGTCGCCAGATCGTGCCTGAGATTCGCTGGTCAACGGCCATGGGCGCCTGGCGTTCTTCTCTCAGGCGTGCCAAGAACTCATCCCCGAACGTCTCGTTGTTGTACACCAGGATGCCGTCCCGCTCCCGTTTGACACCGTCCTCCTCGTAGGCCAGCACCAGGCACGACCTCACAGGGGTGCCGCGGGGGAGCAACGCTTCGACCCTCCCTCTGCAAGCATGCGAGCGTGACAGAACCTTCGGAAAGCTGTCGTTCGGAACGCGGCGGTACTTGGTCTCGATCACCCACACGCTCTGCGGCGTCGCAACGATGTGGTCGATGTCACCGGAGTCCATGACCGAAGTCACGTTGTGCGCGATCGCGCAGCCCTTGGCCGTGATGGCCTGTTCCAGTGCTCGGCCGATCTGCCGTTCCGCGATGTGCCCCTTCCTCAGAGCGTCCCGTCGGCGCCTACGCCAGCCCCACAGGAACAGCGAACCGACTACGGCGGTGGTGCCGACGACCACGGTGACGTTCGCGGCGAGCCACAAGGCAATGGCAACGCCCAGCAGCATCCCGATCCCAAACAACGCGGGCGCAAATGGTGCGAGCGCCTCCCCAAGAAATTCGTTTTGGAGGTAGTCGCCGGCGTAGCGCCAAATCGGCTTGGGCGATCGGCCTCCGGGCTTCCTTTTTTCGTCGTTGGCCAATTCCGCTCCTGCATCGACCGAATCCGGCGTGGGCCAACCCGTCGCCATGCCTTCCGTGCGAAACTCCTCGGCGCGCGCGGCACACCGGGATCCCAATAGAGCGTACCAGAACCGACCGATCGGAACGGCCCTCCGATGACTCGCGGATGGGTTCCCAAGCCAGCAGAATCTGTTCGCCGGATCGCTCCTCCGACGCCGTGTTGTCCACTGCCGGCCCGCCTATCGCCAGCCCGCCGACCGCGCCTCGGCCTCCGAGCGGAACCGCTGTTCGCCGCAAGCAGCGGTTCAGACGGGCCCATCTCCTGACCGTCAACGGCTCCGGCGGCTGGCGATCAGCAGCGACGACGAAGAGCTTGCGTCCATTCTCGACGGTTCGCACTTCCGCAGCGAATACCGTATCGACAACCTCGTCGAACAGGACTACTTCGGATCACCACGCGACCCCACCTTGCCCTGGGTTGCTGCCCGTTGCGAGGGAGATCCAACGCGACCTCTACGCGTACGACTTCGGCCTGCCCGTCGGTGAGGACCTGTTCGGTCGCCTCATGACGCAGGTAGCCAGTCGCAGCCGCCGCAAGCTGCTCGGCCAGGAGTGGACCCCTGGGTAGTTGGCGAAGCTCCTGACCGAGCGTTGCCTCGATCATCTGCCGCGTGGAACGCATCCCGAACTCGTCGACATTTGCTGTGGCTCAGGAGCGATTCTCGCCGAGGTTCTGCGCGCAGCTAGAGCCCGCTTCGACTACGGCAGCATTGACGCGTTCAGCAACGTCGTGACTGGCTTCGACATCGATCCCCTGGCCGTCGCGTTGGCCAAGGTCACATGGGGCACAGTCCTTGCCAACGAGATCAGCACAGCCTCCGAGCCCGTGACCATCCCCAGCTAACATGCCGACTCTCTATGCGCGGTAACTCCGGTGTCGGCGCCGTCGAGCCTCTGCAGATTCTGCAGCGACAATCAAGATGAGAACGCGTCATCCTGCTTGACGCTCGACAGCAGATACCGCGCGAGGCCGTAGTGGTCCTGGTGCGGGTGCGAGATCAGAACGCCGAGCAGGCTGTCGTCGCGTTCAGGGAGTCCTGCCACGTCCGGGAGCCGCCTCTCGTGACCTTCGTCCGGCGCATCTAGCGGCAACCCGACATCGAACGCGATGCGCTTGCCCTGCGCCTCGATCTCGATGCACCCCCTCGGGATCCTAGACCAGCATTCGACCCGACGAGCCATCCCTGTAGCGACGAGGAGCCTGCTGGGCGCGGAAATGTTGACGCGGACGTGGCGTGCATGCAACGGTTGCCGGGGCATTGCTGGTCGCAGCGGGACCGTCAGCCCGACCAGAGGGCTGGGGGATCGAGCCGACGCGGGGGCCTGAGGTTACTCCGCGCCGCCAACGAGCGCCGAAACGACAAGAGGACGCCGCCACAGAGCAGCGCCGCCATATCGGCTGAGGAGGGTTGATGCTGCTGGCCTTTAGGATTGACGACGATGCCCGTGAGGCGTTCGACGTGCTCGCTGCAACGCTGGCTAGAAACGGGACTGCGGTCAGAGGCAGGGTCGGCTACAAGGGTGGATTCGTTGACTCCGATGTTACCTGGCACGGTTCGGTCGGCATGTGGTCGCTACTGGATTCGGAACAGGCAGATCGGCGCTTTTGGTGTTGTTTCGGCGTCGACGATCCCCGAAAAGCGACGAGCGTCGATATAGCGGTGGAGATCAACCCTCGGCACCACGGAACGGATCTGCTCGTGGCGGGCGCCTTCGCCAAGGACGCGAGGGGCGCGGTTCACCTGTGTCATAACGGGAAGATCGGGGGCGGGCGCAAAGGGGTGGGCAAGTCAGCGTTCTTTCGCCACTTCTCAGACCCTGGTGGTCTGAAGAAGATGCTCTATCAGGGGAAGCACGCCGACGTGGTGGACTTGGGCCCTGTCACGAGCCCAGAGCTGCCTCGTCGCTTGGCGTGGTTCGCGCGCGAAGTCGCGCGCATCAAGGTAGTGTGCGCCGAGACCGAGGACGGCAAAGCTCCGGACCGCGGCACGGTCGCCCGGGGGATGCCGATCTTCTCGCCGGAGTTCTCTGGCAGAAGGGCAGCCTTCTCCCTGGCGCATCAGATTGAAGCGTCCGCAGATCATGGCTTGGTTGTCGACGCTCTCGCCGCTGCTGTGAAGGATGTCGGGTGTGTACCGTACAACGACGGAGCCAGGGATCTCTTTGTTCTTGACGAAAGCAACCGGATGTCCGTCCTGTTCGAGGTGAAGACCGACCTGACGACGACGTCCATCTATACGGCCGTGGGGCAGTTACTGCTCAACGGCGGCGCCGGACGGGATGCGCCAAGAATGGTTCTGGTCGTGCCCGGAAACCCAAAACCGAAGACTCGGGAGGCACTGCGGTCCGTGGGCGTCGCTGTGCTCGCCTTCGAGTGGCGCGGCAATAGGCCGGTGATCGAGGAGTCCGAACTCGGGCGACTGATCCGCTGAGGGAGCCAGTTGGGCGCTGCGGAATGTCGCGACCGTCTACGCGTGGCTGAGCGCGGGCAAGCGACCCGCGGGCAACCAAGTGGCAGTCTATCCGGCAGCTGGGTGAGATAGGCTGCCCAGTGCGCCCATGAGTTCAAGGCGTTTCTCGACCAGACCCGAAGGCCCGTAAGCGGCCTCGACCTGATCGCTGTGGACGTGCGCCAGGGCGAGTTCGCAGAGCTTGAGCGGGGCGTCGAGTCCTGGGGAGGAGTGCACAGTGCCCGAACGCATCTACACATCAGGCGACGATGGTGCCCTTGAGGCCCTCGAAGAGACCCCGTTTTCCAGTGAGGACGAGCTGCAAGTGCTGATCGCCGAGCACCCTGAACTACTTGACGGAGAGTTTTGCTTCATCGACGAAGCCGGGGATCTGGGAGCACTTCGCGACCCACCCGCACCGAACGACCAACCCGTCCTCGTCGTAGCTGGACTCTTTGTCGACGCCGCCAGGCTGGCAACCCTGACGCACGACTACCTCGATCTCAAGTACCGTTTCTTTCCCAACCTGGACTATTCCTCGACTCTGCGCCTGGACCGCATCCTGCCGGAGATCAAGGGAGCGGAAGTCCGCAACAACGCAACCCGCGGGAACGCGAGGCAAAAAGCACATGCGATCGGTTTCCTCGACCATATCGTGGGACTGTTGCGGCGACACGATGTCAGACTGGTCGCGCGTATCTGGATCAAGGCTCCAGGCTCACCGTTCAAGGGGACAGCCGTATACACGTCCTCGATTCAGGGCCTGTGTACGTACTTCGAGCACTATCTGACCCGATGCGATAGCAGCGGCTTGTGCATCGCCGACAGCCGCAGCAAGAGCAAGAACCTCAGCGTCTCCCACTCGATCTTCACCCAGAAGTTCGGCGCCGTGCCAAATTACGAGCGCCGGGTCGAACTCCCGACCTTTGGCCATAGCGACAACCACGCCGGCCTCCAGATTTGCGACATCGTGTGCTCGGGGTTGCTGTACCCGATCGCGTGCTACGCCTACTGCACGGGACATGTGAACAATGTCCATGTACAACCGGGGGCCTCCCGGCTGAGGCGCCGTTACCGGCAACAGCTAAAGGAACTCCAGTACCGCTACTACGATGTTCAGGAGGGCCGCTACGTCGGCGGCGTGGTGGTGTCTGATTATCTCAACCAGAGAAGCGGCGCCTTGATGTTCAGCAGCTAAGGCGGGCACCGGTAGAAAGCGGAGCGAGAGAAGAATGTGTGACAACGATTGCGAATCGCTCGGAGATGACGGCCATGATTGGGAGGCGACGAGCGCCACCCGACCGTCGCGTTCGGCCGGACCTTCACCCATGTACCGGAGCACGTGAGGCAGGATCTTGAGACGCTTGAACGGGAGTGCGTCGTTTACGCCGACCACTGGATAGAGGAAGTCGGCGACTTTCGGCACGTGCGAATCGACTTCACACCGGAGGAGCGAGACGAATTCGCTCGTCGGAGTTGGGCATACGAACTCTTCCTGAGGGCGGAACCCACATGGGCGGCGGAGGTCCCGGGGATAGACGAGGACATCGCTCGGGACGCCGACACCTACTCAGCCCTGCTGACGGACGGGACGGTGCGACTGAATGTCCCGAAGCAAACCCGAAAGAAGAGCAAGATAGTTGTTTCCGCCCACTTCGGAGGCGTCCTGCAGCACGCGGGTGAAGGCGGTGGTCAGGTCGTAGTGCGAAACAGCCCCATCCGCTAAGCGCGGCAGGCGACGTAATCGGCAGTCTGGAATGAGTGGGGTGCGCGGATGACCATGAAGTCGAAGAGCAACGAGCTTAGCAGGAGTGAGGATGCTTGGCGCACCCACCGGTGTGGCAAACCAGAGCGGAATAGGTCAGCGCGCCCCGTTTCCGGACGAATCCGCCTGGGCCATCCGCCGCCCTGCGCTATGCGTCCGGTGGGTGGGGCACGTGGCGCCTGGCGCGCGAGGCCCGTTTGGCGAGGGGGGCCTAAGGCCGGTGTCGTTTGGAGGCGGTTAAGCGCCTGCGCGATTCGACTCGAGCTATTGTCAAATCTGGTGTATGGGGTTGTTTCGCCAGGTGTAGCGGAGTTCCCGCGCCGCGGAGGGGGCGTGGCTCGAAGGTGGGCAGTCGCCTGCGTTGAACAGCCGTTCGACCCGCCCCCGGAGCGGCGCGGGGGCGGAGCGGGTTCATGACGACTCGCCGGCCCGGTAAGCTGACCCCGTTTTAGAAAAGGAGAAGTTGGCCCGCGCGGACGGTACTCCGCCGAGGCCACGGCCGGGTGCAGCTTCGTTTCAGGACGGGGCTTACCGGCGAGCAATACGTTACGGCCCAAGGCTGGCGTGATGCAACCCTGCCGCGCTGTCCGCATCATCCGAGCGGCAGCTGCTCACTCGCGCGGCACGGCACCTACGCAGGCAAGACCCCGCCCGGTACGCGATCCGCGGTATGCCGACCCACAGTCACCCAGGCCGGCCAAGTCGCGAATTGCTCAGGTTTCGTCCTTCACGCTTGCCGTTGGGCCGTAGCTCTTGACGGTTTCGATGCCCGCGTCCCGGGCCCGCTCCGCCCCAGCGCGTCCGCCTCCCGCAGCAGACAGGCGAGGTTGGCCAGTTGGTGATTCATGCCGGGCGCGGTCGCAGCCCCGTCCCGGTAGCGGAGGTAGTGCGGCCCCTGCGGGCGCCGTGTCGGCGGCCGCGCCGGGGCGTCGTCGGGTGGGTGTCCCCGGCGCGCGCCACTTGGACTGGCGTTACGGAGACCGGACGCTACTTTCTGATTTCGATTGTCGCTGAACAGTCAGGAAGCAGCCGGGCAGCGAGACGCAGGCGTGATGGGACTGGACATGGCAACGACGGGGCGAATGATGGCTCTCCCCCGGCCGCTCGCAGTCCGCCCTGGATCGTGTCGAGACGCTCGCGAATCGGCTTCAGCTTGACGTCCAGCGAGCCATCAATGATGTTCGCGACCAGGTTGATGAAGTCCTCGCCGTGGAACACTACTCTCACACTCTCGCCCGCAGCTTTGGCAATCGCGGAAGGTCCGCATCGGACATGGTTCGGTTCCGTCCATTCGGCGTCATGTCTCCAGGGCTCTCCTTCCCTCGGCTGTTTTCGGCCTCCACAACTCGAACAGGACTGTAGCACAGCCCCTACATTTACGCATGTCGAGGAGCTTGCCTGACTCCGACTCGACTCGTTCCAGCAGATGCGTGCAGCGCTCGGACGTGACGAAGTCGTACATCGCGGCCATCTTCTTCATCCGGTCGGCCTTGCTCAGACGCAGGGTGTGCACTTGCAGCATGTGCCTTCGGATGATCCCCGTGATGGCGACGGCGCAGCCCTCCGGCCTGAGCCTCGGCGACCAATTCCGCCTCCTCTTCCTCTCCTCCACCAAGCGCGACGGCTCCGGCACGACGGCAGGTCCTACGACATCGTGGACTACAACACCTTCGTCCAGGGCCGCGCCGCTGCGGCCGAACACGTCAGCAGCGAGACGCCTGTTGCCGTCGTGCGTAGCCGGGATCCCGGCCTTTCGAAGGACCGGGCTTGACCGGCTCGACCTGCGCAGGAAGACCGTAGTTCTCGCAGTGCGGGGACCGACAGTGGTTGACCTGGAGGGTGCGGCAGCCGCGCCGCCAGACAGTCCGGCAGCAGGCTGCATGTGGTGTGGCTCTCGGGACAGTACCAGCGCGCGATCCGCGGTATGCCGACCCACAGTCGCCCAGGCCGGCCAAGTCGCGAATTGCTCAGGTTTCGTCCTTCACGCTTGCCGTTGGGCCGTAGCTCTTGACGGTTTCGATGCCCGCGTCCCGGGCCCGCTCCGCCCCAGCGCGTCCGCCTCCCGCAGCAGACAGGCGAGGTTGGCCAGCTGGTGATTCATGCCGGGCGCGGTCGCAGCCCCGTCCCGGTAGCGGAGGTAGTGCGGCCCCTCCGGGCGCTGTGGCGGCGGCCGCGCCGGGGCATCGTCGGGTGGGTGTCCCCGGCACGCGCCGTAGCCTCCCCGCCCTCGCCGCCGTGACCGCCCTCAGTGGCGCTCCCGTACCCGCCATCACCTCCGGCGCCGCCGCGGACGATCACCAGTCCACCACCTACATCGGGCCAAGGCCACTTGTGCGTCCCCGATTCCGTGATCACCAGCGCCGTCCAGGGCACCGTGCTCGAAGAAGGGGCGCAGGGCACGCTGCAGCTCACGCCCGGGACGTGGCGATCCTCGCGAGCGATGGCATTGCGACGCTCTCGGACGACCGGATCGCTGCCACCTGCGTCGAGCCCGGCGAGGAGGGCGCCGGGGAGATCGCGGAGACGCTGATCCGTCAGGTAAACGCCGCCGCCCGCCCCCGCCAGGACAACGCGACGGTCATCGTCGTGCGTTGTGCAGCGGACAGAGAGGTGGACACGGTGGTTGTCACGCGAGGAGGGAGACGAGGAAGCCGCGAGGGGTGAGGACAGCGGCAACCTTGCCGGAGCGGGTCAGATGTCGGTCGCGGAGCGCCCAAGAGTGGGTGTCCCCGGGCCGCGCCCGTCGCGCCAGCACCGTCCTACGGTGTCGTGCGGAACACCTCGTCGAGCGTTCCGGCGTCTAGCAGGTTGTCGGCCCAGGTCTCCAACTCGGCCTCGGGCGCCCGCCGCAGCCGCTCCGCCGCTTCGGGCGACAGCCCGCCGAAGCGCTGCCGGAGCAGTCGCTCCAGCACCGCGCGCCCGCCCTCGGCGCGGCCTTGCCGCATGCCCCGCTCGATGCCCCGCTCCATGCCTCGCTCGATGCCCTCGGCGCGGGCCCGTTGAATGAGTCCTGTCACGATGCTGCTCTCCTGCG
The DNA here is from genome assembly GCA_965206615.1 of Candidatus Azotimanducaceae bacterium. Classification (GTDB taxonomy): domain Bacteria; phylum Pseudomonadota; class Gammaproteobacteria; order Pseudomonadales; family Azotimanducaceae; genus VXNE01. The sequence goes on along the minus strand of CBDBKI010000005.1, from coordinate 1,568,866 downwards.
GATGCTGCCGCCGGTAGCGACGGAACTCATTGTCCGTCAGGCCGGCGTAGATGTCGATGAACTCCATGTACTTCGCTCGCCTGGCGCCGTCCGTCTCCAGCGTCAGCAGGCCCTGCACCGCGCGGGCGTAGACGTCGACCCGGTCGCGTGCGGGGCTGCGCATGTTCGGCAGGTTGACGCGCGCCACCAGGTTGTCGCTGTCCAGCCAACGTCCGGCGGGCATCTCGGCGAGCTTGCAGGCCAGGTAGTCGAAGACGAGGTAGTGCCGTGAGCGTCCCCGTCGCGGGGGCGCCGTAGCCCACGGTCATCGACGTTTCCGTTCCGTAGTGCAGATCCGCGCTCCACACGTCCGACGCGTCCAGGTTGAGGATGCGCACCGGCAGTACCGTCCCCGGGGCGTTGCGCCACGCGGCCAGCAGTGTCTTGACCTCGTCATCCACCGCCTCTTCCGCCCGCTGCCGCCAGTCGACCAGGACGGTCCCGCCGGTCCCCTGCAGCTCGATCCCGACCGCGGCGGTGGCCGGCAGGGCCGCCGCATCCGCGTCCTCGATCTCGAATCCGACTACGCCGGGTGAGTTGCTCGAGATCGTCAGCCTCTTGACGGTGTATTCGACCCCCTGGTACACGAACCCGGCATCCCCCAGGCTGCCGTCGTGGACGATCTCGGCCACGTCCGTTCCGCCGATGGCCGGGCCGGCCGCATATCCCCATTGGTCGACGTCGGTCAGATTCTCGACCCGGTAACCGCCGACGGTGATCTGCGTGTCCATCAGCACGCGGGGATGGACGATGTCCTGCGCCCACGCCGGCGCCGCGAGCGCCGCGCCGAGCAGCAGGGCGGCAAGCGCGCCGAGCGCGGCGCGACGCCGACGCGGGTGCAGGTTCCGTAGCGCGCCCCGACGGGCGCCCGGTCCGCGCGCTGCACGCGGGTGTGCCGCGTGCGCGACCCTCTCCATTTGGTCCAAAACACCCCCTTTTTATGCACCGCGACGGCCTAGAATTATATACTTTACTCCCAAAGGCCATCGCCGGCGCCTGCCGCCCACGGGATTCCCGCCCGTGGCGCCGGCAGACACGCTACTGACTTGCTCGCGTTTGCTCGCGATAACTGTATTTATCGGGAGCTCCGAGGTCAATACGCCGTCGGGTGCCCCGAGCGAGGTCTGAGCAGGCCCTACGGGGCAAGCCCGCCGCGTTCCCTGGTTGCCCGGCAACCTCTTGATAACCAATTGTATCTTGCCGTTGGCCACGCGCCGCGGACGGCCTCCTGCGCTGCCGTGCAGCGACCTCGCTCCGGCTCGCTCGCTCTCGACAACCGCACCGCGATCCGGTCGGTCGGCAACGGTTCGCGCTCGGTTGTGCTGCTGCAGACGCGCGAGTTGCGCCGCGCAGCAGCGCGGCGGCCTTTGGTGCGGTGCATGCGCTTGAGGGGGCGCTCCACTGGGGCTCGCGGGGATTTTTCGGAAACCATCCGGCGAACTCCTGGGCCGGATCCGGGAAGCCGCGGCCATGCTCCCGAGAGCCGGAAATACAGTCGCCCCACGGACGACGCGTACGGTCGGCTGCTGCCCGACACTTCCGGGGACACCCACCCAGCGGTCATCGCTAATAGGGATCTGAAATGTCCATTAGCATCTCTATAACTAACACCACACTGATCATGGACTATCATCCTGCGCCCCCAAAACGTCGATCCAACGAACCGCCGACGCGAAGAGAAGAACCACTCTGGCCAGTGTAATTCATACATACCGGCCTGATAGCAGATCGATGGTTCTATCTCGGCTATTGATTAATAGTAACGCGCGGTCCGCCTGCTCCCATGTAACGAATGGGGAGCCGGGACAGCCCAGCCAGGGGGTCGTGGCATGGCGCAAGGTCAACACACCCAACCGGACCGGACGGACGCGTGCGCGCCGCACGAGGCCCGGCGGAACCTCCCCGACCAGCGTGCCCTTGAGTCTGCGACCGCCGCACCGCCCTGGTTGATGCGCGAAAAGGGCGTGGTCCCCGAACGGGTGGCCGGCGGCTTCAACCGGTCGGCGCCGATGCAGCGGATCCGCGCCTCGGACCGCCAGGGGACCGTGCTGAAGGCCCGTCGTGTCGGCGGCGTCCGGGCGCCAGGGTTCCGATCGACGGTCCTTGACACCTCCACACCCCAGAGACACCCCGGAGGACTCTCCTGCGGAGCCGGCCGGCCTTGTTGTGCATGCACAACAAGGCACGTCCTGGCGAACCCCGACGAGGCAACCAGCATGACTCAAGACCGCCAACGCAAGTCGTCGACCTTGCACGCGCCCGAGCCGCGCGGAGAAAAGCTCGGCGTTCGTTTGTCTGTCGCCCGGGCTTCGCGGCGACCTTTCGATATGAGCCCGGCGGCCTCACGGCCGCCGGACTCCCCTGCCATGCCTCGCCTTGCCTCGCCTCGCCATGCCATGTGCGTTCATGGTATCCGGATCGCGACGGGGGATTCTAGCCGTCCTCGGCGCCGGACTCCCGGTCGCCGATCGGGTCGAGCGCGGCCACACGGAAGCGTCCGTGACTGCCGGAGCGCTCGGGCCGCCAGTCGCCCAGCCCGATACGCTGGCCGGCGAACTCGAGCCACTCCCGCAGCCGCTCCGGGGCAATCAGGTCTGCCGCCGCGAACAGGCGCGCCTCCAGCCCCCAGGGCGTTTCGAAGCGCGCCCGGGTGCGCAGTATGCGGTTGCGCTGCACCACAACCGGCACGGTGTACTGACACCGCTTGCCCCACGCATCGAGCGTGTCGCCGTAGCGTTCGACATCGAAGTGGAAGGTCGTGTCGTCCACGACCAGGCCGCTGCGCACCCCCGGACCTTCCTTCGATCGGCGCGCGGCGCCTTCGATGCAGGCGCGCAGGGCGGCGCGTGGAATCATCGGCCGGCCGTCGTCGGACAGCCACAGCGAACGCTGGCACTCCAGTTCGCGCAGCCGTTCGTGTTCCGACTCGGAGCGCGCCCGCTTGCGGGCGAGTTCCGTGATGGCGCGGGACGTGACGGAGGAGGTGTCGAGGCCAGAGGCGGCGTTGCGGTGCAGGATCGGGCTTTCGCCGATGAGGTGGAGGTGATAGTGCATGAGCCTGTCCACGATTTTCGTTTTCCCATTATAGATGATAAATACCTTTTTCAGTGCTACGCCCGCCGATAGCATGGCGGGCGATGCTCATGAGGTTCCGACCGCCGCATCTCCCTGAACGCATATACAGTCGCGCTGCCACCGAGGCAGGCGCGGCAAGGAGGTGCTGGTGGACGCGGGAACAGGCGGTGACGCCGGTCGGCGCCAGGGAAATGGTGCAGCCGCCAACGCATCGTCCGCAGCCCCGTTTCGGGCCTCCGGTTCTGGCGTCCGCAACGTGGCGCCTGTATAGTACGCGCGCCGTCGCCGGCCACCCTGAACGACCGGCATTTCCATTGCTGCCATCACGACGACAAGGAGCCACTGCGGACCGCGGATGACGGAAGGTCACGACATCCTGCCGTTCCTGCTCTATGCCCTGACCGTCGCGGCACTCATCGCGGTGACCCTCACCGCCGCCTGGTTCATCGGCGCGAAAGCACGCCACGGCGGAGCGCGAACCCTCCCCTTCGAGTCCGGTGTCGTACCGGTCGGCGAGGCTGAGGAGAGCCGCTTCTCCGTCGAGTTCTACCTGATCGCGATGTTCTTCGTGATCTTCGACCTGGAAACGATCTTCATCATCGGTTGGGCGGTCGCGTTCTTCGAGCTCGGCTGGCGCGGCTACATCGGCGCGTCCGTGTTCATCGCGATCCTCCTGATCGCCCTCGTCTACGAGTTTCGCACCGGCGCCCTCGACTGGGGCGTGAAGAGCCGCTTCGCGAGGACGCCGCGCTACGCCCGGGCGAACCGCGACGCCGCTGGCATGCAGGCCGGAGCCTGACGCCGTGCAGTGGCGCCTGATCAAGACCGAAGCCGATGCCCCGATGGCGGCCGTGGACGCCGCGTACGAGGAGGACGCCGCCCGCGGCGTGCTCACGGCAAAGCTCGAAGACCTCGTCGCCTGGGGCCGGGCGAACTCGATCTGGCCGTTCAACTTCGGCCTGTCGTGCTGCTATGTGGAGATGGCGACGGCGCTCACCTCGCGCCACGACGCCGCGCGGTTCGGCGCCGAGGTCATCCGCGCGACCCCGCGCCAGGCGGATCTCATCGTCGTGTCCGGCACGGTGTTCCGCAAGATGGCGCCCGTCCTGCAGCACCTCTACGAACAGCTGCTCGAGCCGCGCTGGGTCATCTCCATGGGCTCCTGCGCCAACTCGGGCGGCATGTTCGATGTCTACAGCGTGGTGCAGGGCGTCGACAAGTTCCTGCCCGTGGATGTCTATGTCCCCGGTTGCCCGCCCCGGCCGGAAGCGTTCATGCAGGGGCTCATGCTGTTGCAGGAGTCGATCAGGAACACCCACCGCCCGCTGTCCTGGGTGATGGGCGAGGACGGCTCCGCGGCGCAGTACGCACCGAGCCAGCGCGACAAGCGCAACGCCGCGCGCATGCAGGTCTCGGACCTTGCCCAGCCGACGACCGTGGGGGACGCGCCACTCTCGGACGAGCTGTTGAAGCGGCGGTAGCAGCAACATGACCGAAGCGGCTCTCACCTCCGGATTCGCAGAACCGGGCCCCGTCACCGCGTTGCGGGCCCTGTTCGGCGACGACTGCGTCACGCAGCCGACCGCCGACGACATCCCCACGCTGTGGGTCGACAAGTCGCAGGTCGTCGATGTGCTCCGGCACCTGAAACACGAGGAGCAGTTCGAGCTGCTCTACGACCTGTCCGCCATCGACGAACGCACGCGCCAGTTCCGCGACGGCCAGCCGGACTCCGACTTCACCGTCTTCTATCACCTCATCTCGCTGCGCCACGACAGCGACATCCGCATCAAGGCGGCACTCCCCGAGCGCGCCGCATCGCTGCCCACGGTCACCTCCGTGTACCCGGTCGCCGACTGGTACGAGCGCGAGGCCTACGACATGTTCGGCATCGACTTCGCCGGACATCCGAACCTGCGCCGCATCCTGACGCCCCCGAACTGGGAAGGCCATCCCCTGCGCAAGGAGCATCCCGCGCGGGCCACCGAGATGGACCCGTTCACGATGACGCCCGAGTTCCAGGAGTCGCAGCAGGAGGCACTGCGGTTCGTCCCCGAGGAATGGGGCATGAGCCGCGGCGCCAGGCACACGGACTTCATGTTCCTGAACCTCGGGCCGAACCATCCGAGCGTGCACGGCGTGTTCCGCATCGCGCTGCAGCTCGACGGCGAGATCATCGTGCAGGCGGTACCGGACATCGGTTATCACCACCGTGCCCAGGAGAAGATGGCCGAACGCCAGAGCTGGCACACCTACATTCCCTATACCGACCGCGTCGACTACCTCGGCGGGGTGATGAACAACCTGCCCTACGTCATGAACGTGGAGAAGATGGCCGGCATCGTGGTGCCGGAACGCGCCCGGTTCATCCGCATCATGCTCTGCGAGTTGTTCCGCATCGCGAGCCACCTCCTGTTCTACGGCACGTACGCCCAGGACATCGGCCAGATGTCGCCGGTGTTCTACATGTTCGCCGACCGGGAGCGACTGTTCTCCATCATCGAGGCCATCACCGGCGGCCGCATGCACCCGAGCTGGTTCCGCATCGGCGGCGTCACGCAGGACCTGCCGGAAGGCTGGGACAGGATGGTCCTCGACTTCGTGCAGTACATGCCCAAGCGCATGGACCACTACGAGAGGATGGCGCTGAAGAACAAGATCCTGCAGAAGCGCTCCGTCGGCATCGGCGCGTATACCACCGAGGAGGGCCTCGACTGGGGCATCACCGGCCCGTCCCTGCGCGCCACCGGCCACGACTGGGACCTGCGCAAGAAGCGCCCCTACAGCGGCTACGACCAGGTCGATTTCGACGTTCCGACGGCGCAGAACGGCGACGTTTTCGACCGGGCCGTGGTGCGCGCCGAGGAAATCCGCCAGAGCCTGCGCATCATCGAGCAGTGCGCGCGCAACATGCCCTCCGGCCCGTACAAGGCGGACCATCGCCTCACCACGCCACCGGCGAAGGAGCGCACGATGGAAGACATCGAAACGCTCATCCACCACTTCCTGAACGTGAGCTGGGGTCCGGTGATCAAACCGGCCGAGTCGTCCACGATGATCGAGGCGACCAAGGGCTGGAACTCCTACTACTCGGTCTCGGACGGCGGCACGATGGCCTACCGCACGCGTATTCGCACGCCGTCCTTCCCCGCGCTGCAGATGATCCCGCTGATCAGCAACGGCTTCATGGTGGCGGACCTCATCGCCATCATCGCGAGCATCGACTTCGTCATGGCGGACGTGGACCGATGAGCGAAGCGGCGCCACTCGAGCCGATCGAGCAGTTGTCCGTCCAGGAGCTGGCGCTCATCGAGGGCGAGTGCGCGCACCTCCCGGACCGCCAATCCGCCGCCATCGACGCCATGATGATCGTGCAGAAGCACCGCGGCTGGGTGTCCGACGCCAGCCTCTCGGCCATCGGGCGGGTCCTCGACATGCCGGTCGCGGCACTCGACTCCATCGCCACGTTCTACAACCGCATCTATCGCCAGCCCGTCGGGCGGCACGTCGTGCTGGTCTGCGACAGCGTGAGCTGCTACATCATGGGCGCCGACGGCCTCGCCAGGGACATCGAAACCCATCTCGGCATCCGCTTTGGCGAGACGACGCCGGACGACCGCTTCACGCTGCTGCCCATCGTCTGCCTCGGCGCCTGTGACAAGGCGCCGACGATGCTGATCGACGAAGAGCTGATCGAGAACGTGCGCGCCGGGAACCTGGGCGAGATCTTCGGGCGCTTCGAGTAGGAGACATGCAGCAACCCCTCACCGAGAGAATCGCCCGGCACGGCCACGTCGGCATCGACGACTACGAGGCCGCCGGCGGCTACGCGGCGGCGCGCCAGGCGCTGACGGAGATGACGCCGCAGGAGGTGATCGCGCTCGTCAAGGACGCGAACCTGCGCGGCCGCGGCGGGGCCGGCTTTCCGACCGGCGTCAAGTGGGGCTTCGTGCCCCAGGGCGACGCCGCGGGGCAAGGCCCCAAGTACCTCGTCTGCAACGCCGACGAGATGGAGCCCGGCACGTTCAAGGATCGTTACCTCATGGAGCGCGACCCGCACCTGCTGATCGAGGGCATGATCATCGGCGCGTACGCCATCGACGCCGAAGTGGCGTACGTGTTCCTCCGTGGGGAGTACTTCGAGTCTTGCCGTGCGCTCAACGAGGCGATCGCGGATGCCAAGGCACGCGGCTATCTCGGCGCGAACGCGTTCGGTTCCGGCTTCGATCTCGACCTGCGCGTGCACAGTTCCGCCGGCCGCTACATCTGCGGTGAGGAAACGGCGCTTCTGAACGCCCTCGAGGGCAAGCGCGCACAACCGCGCCTGAAGCCGCCCTTCCCGCCGGCGAGCGGCGCGTGGGGACGGCCCACCATCGTCAACAACGTCGAGACCCTGTGCAACGTCCCGTGCATCGTCGAGAAAGGCGCCACCTGGTTCCGGGACCTGGGTCTCACCGACGACGCCGGCACGAAGATCTACGGCGTCTCCGGCCGGGTGAACCATCCGGGGCTCTGGGAACTGCCCATGGGCACGCCGATCCGGGAAATCGTCGAAGTCCACGCGGGGGGCATGCAGGACGGCTACCAACTGCGCGGGCTGCTGCCAGGCGGCGCCTCCACGGACTTCCTGGTCGAGGAGCACTTCGACCTGCCCATGGACTACGCGGCCATCGCCGCCGCCGGCAGCCGCATGGGCACCGGCACCATGATCCTGATGGACGACTCGATCTGTCCGGTGGACCTCTCGCGCAACCTGCAGCACTTCTTCGCACAGGAATCCTGCGGCTTCTGCACCCCCTGCCGCGAAGGCCTGCCGTGGCTCGAAGAACTGTTGCTGGACCTCGAGGAAGGCCGCGGCAAACCCGGGGACATCGAAGTGCTGGAGAAGAACGGCGCCTTCATCGGCGCGCCCGGGAATACCTTCTGCCTGCACGCGGCCGGCGCCATCGAACCGCTGTCGAGCGCGCTGAAGTACTTCCGGGAAGACTTCGAGGCACACATCGAGCACGGCGGCTGCCCGTACGGCAAGCACTCGTAGGGCGCAACCAGCAGGGCAACAGGGGCAACGGAAGCATCCATGGCACACATCGTCGTAGACGGCGAGAGCTACGCGGTCACGGAAGGCCAGAACCTCCTGGAGGCCGTGCTGTCGCACCACCTCGACCTCCCCTATTTCTGCTGGCACCCCGCGATGGGCTCCGTCGGCGCGTGCCGCCAGTGCGCGGTGATCCAGTACGCGGACGAGGAAGACGAGCGCGGGCGCCTCGTCATGGGGTGCATCACGTCCGTCCGCGACGGCATGCGCTTCTCGATCGAGGCGCCGCACGCGAGCGACTTCCGCACGTCGGTCATCGAATGGCTGATGGAGAACCACCCGCACGACTGCCCGGTGTGCGAGGAAGGCGGCGAGTGCCACCTGCAGGACATGACCGTGATGACCGGCCACTCCACGCGCCGCTACCAGGGCACCAAGCGCACTTGGGAGAACCAGGACCTCGGACCCTTCATCGGCCACGAGATGAACCGCTGCATCACCTGTTACCGCTGCGTGCGTTTCTACCGGGACTACGCCGGTGGGACGGACCTCGAGGCCTTCGGCTCGCGCGGCAGAATGTATTTTGGCCGCACCGGGGATGGCACGCTGGAGAGCGAATTCGCCGGCAACCTGGTCGAGGTCTGCCCGACGGGCGTCTTCACCGACCGCCCGTTCAACAAGCAGTACACGCGCAAGTGGGATCTCCAGTCCGCGCCGTCCGTCTGCCCGAACTGTGCGGTCGGCTGCAACATCTTCCCGAGCGAGCGCTACGGGGCATTGAAGCGCGTCCAAAACCGCTTCCACCGCGACGTCAACGGCTACTTCCTGTGCGACCGCGGGCGCTTCGGCTCGCACTTCGTGAATGCCGACGAGCGCATCAGGAACGCCGGCGTGCGTGACGCCGAGGGCGTGTTCGAAGCTCGCGGCAGCGGCGCGGCGCTCGAGGCCGTGGCGAACGCACTCGGCGCCGACCGCGTGGTAGGCATCGGTTCGCCCAGAGCCTCCGTGGAGGCCAACTTCGCCCTGCGCACGCTGGTCGGCGAAGACAACTTCTGCAACGGACTGGGTTTGCGGGAGGCGGAACTCGCCGCGTTGACCCTGGCCGTGCACCGCGCCGGCGGCGCGCGCATTCCGACGCTGACCGACGTCGAAACCGCAGACGCCGTGCTGGTGCTCGGGGAGGACGTCTCGAACACGGCCGCGCGCGTCGCGCTGGCGCTGCGCCAGACCGCCCGTGTCGAGAGCTTCTCGATGGCGTCGGACGCGGCCATTCCGGACTGGCAGGACGCCGGGATCCGCGGTCACGCGCAGCACAACAGGAGCCCCGTGTTCCTGGCCTCCGTGCTGCCGACGCGCATCGACGACATCGCCGCGGCGACCTTCCACGCCGCACCGGCCGACATCGCACGCACCGGGTTCGCGATCGCGCACCGCATCGACGCGGCGTTCGCCAACTCCGAAGACAGCGAGAACGCCTTCGCCGAACGCGTGGCCACCGCACTGCAGGGCGCCGAGCGACCCCTGATCGTGACCGGCGCGGGTTGCGGCGACGCGGCCGTGATCCAGGCGGCCGCCAACGTCGCCTGGGCACTGCAGGCCCGGGGCGGCGATCCCGCTCTGCTCATCGCCTCGACGGAAGCGAACACGCTCGGTGCAGCGTCCCTGCCGGCGGGACTGTCCATGGAGGACGCGCTGGCCGCCGCCGGAGACGCCGGCGCGACGCTCGTCGTTCTGGAGAACGACCTCTACCGGCGCGCCGAGGCCGAACAGGTTTCCGCCGCGCTCGCTGCCGCCGGCAACGTCATCGTGCTCGACGCGCTCGAAACGCCTACCGCCGAGGCCGCATCCGTCGCACTGCCGGCGGCGACCTACGCCGAGTCCACCGGCACCTTCGTCAACCAGGAAGGCCGCGCGCAGCGTTTCTATCGCGTATTCGAGCCGGACGGCGACATAGCGCCCGCGTGGGAGTGGATCGCGCACGCGGCGCAGGCTGCCGGGCGCAAGAACTGCAACTGGGACAGCATCGACGCGCTCCTGCACGCGTGCGCGGGTGCGGTACCGGGGTTGTCCGGGATCCGCGCCGTGGCTCCCGCCGCGGACTACCGGGTGGCGGCGAGCATGAAGATTCCCCGGCAGCCGCATCGCTATAGCGGTCGTACGGCCATGCGCGCGGATGTGAACATCCATGAGCCGAAGACGACCGTCGATACCGAGACGCCGTTCTCCTACTCGATGGAAGGCCAGAACACCGGCGGTCAAGCCGGCGCGGTCGTGCCGTACGTATGGACGCCGGGCTGGAACTCCAACCAGTCCGTGTTCAAGTTCCAGCAGGAAGTCGGCGGCGCACTACGCGGCGGCGATCCGGGTGTCCGTCTGCTCGACGCGGACGATGCCGACACGGACCGCGCCAGCACATTCCGCGACGTGCCCCCGGCGAGCCGGCGCAGCGACGGCTTCCACCTGCTTCCGTCCCACTCGATATTCGGCAGCGACGAGCTGTCCGCCCGCTCGTGGCCGATCCTGGAACGCCGACCCGCTCCGTACGTCGTGTTGCATCCGGCGGACGCGAAGAAGATCGGCGTCGCACCGGGCGCCGGCGTGGCGAGCCCCGCATTGCCCGTCTCCTTCGGCGTACGCACCGACGAGGCCATGGCCCGCGGCGCCGCCGCCATCGTGGTCGGTTACGGGGAGGCCCCCGCGCCGCTGCCGACCGGCCCGGTGGAACTCGCCGCGGATCCCGACTTCGTGCCGCATCCGGGCGGCGACCCGAACGTGATCGCGAGGGGCTGAAGACATGCCCTGGGACTGGACCTGGAACTGGAGTTACGTGCTCATCGTGCCGCTCGCCGTCGGCGCGCTGGTGTTCGCCCTGTTCCTCGTCTGGTGGGAACGGCGTCTGCTGGGCTGGTGGCAGGATCGCCAGGGGCCGAACCGCGTGGGCCCGTTCGGTGTCCTGCAAGCGGCGGCCGACCTGATCAAGCTCCTGACCAAGGACGACTGGCTGCCGCCGTTCGGCGACCGCACCTTTTTCATACTCGCACCGGCCATCGTGACCGGATCGATGCTGATGGCCTACGTCGTCGTGCCGTTCGGTCCGGACCTCTACGTGGCCGACTCGAACATCGCCCTGCTCTTCTTCCTGGCCATGAGTTCGCTCGCCGTGTACGGCGTGCTGCTGGCCGGCCTGTCGAGCAACAACAAGTACTCCATGCTCGGCGGCCTGCGGGCGGCGGCGCAGATGGTCACCTACGAGGTGTTCATGGGGCTGTCCGTGATGGGGGTGGTCATCCACGCCGGCTCCTTCAGCCTGGTGGACATCGTGGAGGCGCAGCGCGGCGTCTGGTTCGCGCTGCCGCAGTGCGTCGGGCTCGGCATCTTCCTCATCGCCGGGCTCGCCGAGTCGCATCGCCTGCCGTTCGACCTGCCGGAGGCGGAGCACGAGCTGACCGCCGGCTTCCACACCGAGTACTCCGGCATGAAGTTCGGCTTCATCATGGCCGCCGAGTACCTGGCGATGGTGCTGATATCGGCACTCGTGGTGACGCTCTTCTTCGGCGGCTGGCTCGGGCCGGGCTTCCTGCCGCCCATCGTCTGGTTCGGGCTCAAGACGGCCGTCGTCATCAACCTGTTCGTGCTGCTGCGGGCATCGATCCCCCGCCCCCGCTACGACCAGCTCATGTCTCTCGGCTGGAAAGTGCTGCTGCCGCTGTCCCTGGTGAACCTCCTCGTAACGGGCGCCATCGCCCTCGCCCTGGAAAACTGACATGTGGAGCCAACTGAGAACCATCTGGACCGTCCTGCAGCACACCTTCATGCGCAACGAGACGGTCCAGTACCCGGAAGAAATGCCGTACGCCGCGCCGCGCTACCGGGGCCGTATCGTGCTGACGCGGGATCCCGACGGAGAAGAGCGCTGCGTGGCGTGCAACCTCTGCGCCGTCGCCTGTCCGGTGGACTGCATCGCCCTGCAGAAGACCGAGCGCGAGGAGGACGGCCGCTGGTACCCCGAGTTTTTCCGCATCAACTTCTCGCGCTGCATCATGTGCGGCATGTGCGAGGAAGCCTGCCCGACGTACGCGATTCAGCTGACGCCGGATTTCGAACTGTGCGAGTTCGATCGCAACAACATGGTCTACGAGAAGGAGCATCTGCTCATCTCGGGGCCGGGCAAGTACCCGGACTACAGCTACTGGCAAGTGGCCGGCAAGACCATCGCCGGCAAGGACAAGGGCGAGGCGCAGAACGAGGCCCCACCGGAAAGTGTCAGGAGCCTGATGCCGTGAATCGGAAGGGGTGCCGCATGCGGGCCGCATCATGGAGCTAGCGCTGTTCTACATCGCGGCGGCCGTCGCCGTCGCCGGGGCCGCGCTCGTGGTGACGCGCCTGAACGCATCGCACGCGCTCATCTACCTGGTCGTGTCCCTGCTCGCGATCGCGGTGATGTTCTACCTTCTCGGTGCACCGTTCGCGGCGGCGCTGGAGGTCGTCATCTACGCCGGCGCCATCGTCGTGCTGTTCCTGTTCGTCGTCATGATGCTGAACCTCGGGCGGCGCACCGTGGAACGCGAACGGCGTTGGCTCGAGCCGCGCGCCTGGATCGGCCCCGGCGTGCTCGCGGCGATCCTCTTCTTCGAAATGATGTACGCCATCGTCGGCAACACCGCGACCACCGGGACCGAGGCCGTCGGGCCCAAGGCCGTCGGCACCGCGCTCTTCCAGGAGTATCTGCTGGCCGTGGAACTCGCGGCCATCCTGCTGCTCGCCGCACTAGTCGGCGCCTATCACCTGGGGCGCCGGTATCTCAGCGACCGTAGGGAGGACCCGTCCTCGTGATCGCCGCCGCCATCCCCCTGGAGCACGTCCTGTTCGTCGCGGCGGTGCTGTTCCTCATCGGCTTCGCCGGTGTCCTCGTGCGGCGCAACGCGATCTTCCTGCTGATGTCGCTCGAGATCATGATGAATGCCTGCGGACTCGCATTCATCGCCGCCGGTGCGCGCTGGGGACAGCCGGACGGCCAGATCATGTTCATGCTGATCCTCGCCCTCGCGGCCGCCGAGGTCGCCGTGGCGCTGGCCCTGGTCCTGCAACTCGAGCGGCGTTTCGACACTCTGGACGTCGATACCGCCAGCGAGTTGAACGGGTAGCCGGGGGTCCAAGGAACTACGATGGATCTCCTCTGGCTCGTCCCCACCCTGCCCCTGCTCGGCTTCCTGGTGCTGTTCGTCGCGGGGCTGTTCGTCTCCGAAGAACGGCCGCTCAAGTGGCTCGCCGGCATCGTCGGCGCGGGATCGATCGGTTTGTCCGCCCTGGTGGCGCTGCTGGTCGGCATCGACTATTACGCCGCCGGCGCCGAACCGACGTCGTATTTCCTCTGGACCTGGATCGATGTCGGCGGGTTCGCACCCCGCATCCGCCTGTACCTGGACGGCCTGTCCCTGGTGATGATGGGCGTCATCACCGGCGTCGGCTTCCTGATCCACCTCTACGCGACCGGCTACATGTGGGAGGAAGAGGGCTACAGCCGCTTCTTCGCCTACATGAACCTGTTCGTGTTCGCGATGCTGATGCTGGTGCTCGGCGACAACCTGCTGGTGCTGTTCCTCGGCTGGGAAGGCGTCGGACTCTGCAGCTACCTCCTGATCGGCTTCTTCCACACGGAACCCGAGAACGGCTACGCGGCGCGCAAGGCGTTCGTGGTCACCCGGGTCGGCGATACCGCCATGCTGCTCGGCCTCTTCCTGCTGTTCCGGGAAGTGGGCTCCATCGAGGTGCAGGCAGCGATGACCGGCGCCCGCGAACTCTGGCCGGAAGGGTCGACCACCGTGACGATCATCGCCCTGCTGCTGCTCGGCGGCGCGGTCGGCAAGTCGGCCCAGGTGCCGCTGCAGACCTGGCTGCCCGACGCGATGGCGGGCCCGACGCCGGTGTCCGCGCTCATTCACGCCGCCACCATGGTCACCGCCGGCGTGTACCTCATCGCGCGCACCCACGACCTCTTCCTGCTGTCGCCCGAAGCGCAGTTGGCCGTCGCGACGGTGGGCCTCGTGACGCTGCTCATCGCGTCGTTCACGGCGCTGACGCAGCGGGACATCAAGCGCGTGCTGGCGTACTCCACCATGAGCCAGATCGGCTTCATGTTCCTGGCGCTCGGCGTGGGCGCCTGGTCCGCGGCCATCTTCCACCTCATGACCCACGCGTTCTTCAAGGCTCTCCTGTTCCTCGCGTCCGGTTCCGTGATCCTCGCGCTGCACCACGAGCAGGACATGTTCAGGATGGGCGGGCTCTGGAAGAAGCTGCCGATCCCGTTCGCCAGCATGCTGATCGGCTCCATCGCGCTCGCCGCGCTGCCGTTCACCTCCGGCTTCTACAGCAAGGACGCCATCGTGCTCGCGAGTTTCGAGTATGAGTACGCGGGCGGGCTCTTCTGGGCCGGCGCCGCGGTCGCCGCCTTCATGACCGCGCTCTACACCACACGCATGATGGTGCTGACGTTCTTCGGCGAGGCCAAGACCGAGCCGCACGACCACTCGCGCATCAACATGTGGGGGCCACTGCTGGTCCTCGCCGTGCTCGCGGTGGCAGGCGGCTGGTTCGGCCTCGCGCCGGTCGCCTCGGTGCTGCCGGACGGCGGTATCGGCGAAGCGGATCACTTCTCCGTGGTCGCGATCATCACCATGGCGGCGCCGCTGCTCGGTGTCGGCCTCGGCTACCTCATCTTCCACAGCCGACAGGTCAACGTGGACGGACTCGTGCAATCCAGCGCCGGCGACGCCGCGCGACGCTTCTGGTTCAGCGGCTGGGGCTTCGATGCGCTCTACGACCGCGTCTTCGTGCGACCGTTCATGTGGCTGGCACGGGTCAACAAGGGCGACGCGGTGGACTTCCTCTACGTCGGGACCGCAGCCGTCGCGCGCGCGTTCCACCACGTCGCCGCACTGTCGCAGAGCGGCAGCCTGCGCTGGTACGCGGCCAACATGGCGCTCGGCCTGCTGCTCGCGTTCGCGATCGCCCTGGGGGTGCTGTCGTGAACATCCTCGCGCTGATCGTCTTCCTGCTGCTCGGCGGCGTCGCGGCCTGGGCCTCGGAACGCATCCACCCGAACGCGCCGCGCTGGGTCGGCCTCCTGTCCTTCGTGGCGGCCGGGCTTTATGTAGCCAACGCATGGGCCGGCGGCTACGCCTACGCCAACCAGTACATCGAGTGGATCCCGCGTTTCGGCATCCACGTGATCCTGTCGATGGACGGGCTGTCGCTGATGATGGTCGCGCTGACGCTGTTCCTCGGCGTCGTGGCGGTCGTCTCGTCGTGGACGGAAACCGAGAAGAGCCGGGGCTTCTTCCAGTTCAACATCCTGTGGGTGATGGCCGGGGTCGTGGGCGTGTTCACGGCGCTCGACCTGTTCCTCTTCTTCTTCTTCTGGGAAGTCATGCTGATCCCCATGTACTTCCTGATCGCGATCTGGGGCCACGAGCAGCGCGCCTACGCGGCGATGAAGTTCTTCCTGTTCACGCAGATCAGCGGCCTCCTGATGCTGTTCGCCATCCTGGCGCTCGTGTACTTCAACTACGCCGCGTCCGGCATCCTGACGTTCAACTACCACGACCTGCTCGACGCCGAACTCCCCGCCGACGTCGCGTTCTTCGTGATGCTCGGCTTCTTCGTCGCCTTCGTCGTGAAGCTGCCGGCCGTGCCGTTCCACACGTGGCTGCCGGACGCGCACACGCAGGCGCCGACCGCCGGCAGCGTGATCCTGGCCGGCATCCTGCTGAAGACGGGCGCGTACGGGCTCATCCGCTTCGTCGTGCCGCTCTTCCCGGAGGCGTCCGCGGATTTCGCCTGGTGGGCGATGTTCCTGGGCGCCGTCAGCATCCTCTATGGCGGCTACATGGCGTACAGCCAGTCGGACTTCAAGCGCCTCGTCGCCTACAGCTCCGTGGCCCACATGGGCTTCATCCTGCTCGGCGTGTTCGCGTTCCACGAGGTGGACGGACGCACCGTCACCAACGATCTCGGCATGCAGGGCGCCGTGGTCACCATGATCGCGCACGGCTTCTCCACGGCCGCGCTGTTCATGATGGCGGGCGCGCTGCAGGAACGGCTGCACACGCGCGAGATGTCGCGCATGGGAGGACTCTGGGTGCGGGCGCCGCGCATGGGGGCGATGACGATGTTCTTCGTGATCGCGTCCGTCGGCATGCCGGGACTCGGCAACTTCGTCGGCGAGTTTCTGGTGCTGGTCGGCGCCTTCAAGGCAAGCGTTCCGCTCACCGTCGCCGGCGCGCTCGGCGTGGTGGTCGCCGCCGTGTACGGGCTGTACCTGCTGCAACGTTCGTTTCAGGGGACGCCGAACCCGGATATCCCGACCATGCGTGACTTCGGCTGGCGCGAGATGATCGTGATGGTGCTGATGATGCTGGCGCTGGTCTGGATCGGGGTGTATCCGCAGCACGTGCTGGACCTGTCCGGCCCCGTCATCGAGACGTTGTGGGAGGCGCCATGACCGCCGCAGGCTTGAGCGCCCTGGTTCCCTACCTGGTCCTGACCGGCAGCCTCCTGGTGCTGCTGCTGGTCGTGTCGTTCCGGCGCAGCCACGCACTGGCGATGTGGCTGACCGTGGCCGCGCTGGTCGCCACCCTGGCCATGCTGCCGGGCGCAAACGCGGTGGGGACGCAGCACATCGACGGCTTCCTGACGATCGATGCCTTCGCCAACTTCTTCAACGGACTGTTCGCGCTGGCGGGCATCGTGACGGCTTTGCTCGCCTACCGTTATCTCGACAGCCGCTCGACGCACGCACACCGCGAGGAGTTCTACATCCTCCTCCTGACAGCCACCCTCGGCGCCATGACCATGGCGTCGGCCGCCCATTTCGCGGCGTTCCTGCTGGGGCTCGAGATCGTCTCGATATCGCTTTACGCGATGATCGCCTATCCCGAGCAGGGCCAGGCGCCTCTCGAAGCGGCGCTGAAATACCTGGTGCTCTCCGGGGTCGCATCCACCACGATGCTGTTCGGCATGGCGCTGGTCTATGCCTCCGTCGGCACCATGGCCTTCGGTCCCGCCCTCGGCGCCGGCACCGATCCGCTGCTGATCGCGGGACAGGTCATGATCCTGGCCGGCGTGGCGTTCAAGCTCTCCCTGGTGCCCTTCCACATGTGGACGCCGGACGTCTACCAGGGCGCTCCGGCCCCGGTGACCGGATTCGTGGCCACCGTGTCGAAGGGCGGCGTCGTCGCGGTGCTCCTGCGCTACGTCGTGGAAACCGACATGCTCTCCCACGAGACCCTGTTCCTGGCCGTCTCGCTCATCGCCATCGTCTCGATGGTCGTCGGCAACCTCCTCGCGCTGCTGCAGGACAACCTGAAGCGCATCCTGGCCTATTCCTCCATCGCCCACATCGGCTACCTGCTGATCGCCGTCCTCGTGGTCTCCACCCTGGCGAGCCCCGCGATGGCGCTGGAGACGGGGATGTTCTACCTCGCCGGCTATTTCCTGATGACGCTGGCCGCGTTCGGGGTGATGACCGTCCTGTCCACCGGTGCCTCTGCGGACGCGGAGGGCCTTTCGGCCTACGCCGGACTCTTCTGGCGCCGGCCCGTCCTGGCGGCCGTCCTCACCGTGGCCGCGCTGTCGCTGGCGGGCATCCCGCTGACCGTAGGCTTCATCGCCAAGTTCTATCTCTTCGCGGCGGGCGTCGAAGGCGGTCTCTGGGCGCTCCTGTGGGCACTCGTCGTCGGCAGCGCCATCGGCATCTACTACTACCTGCGCATCGTGTTCAGCATGATCCGAACTTCGGACGACGAAGCCGCCGACGAAGCCTCCGGCCGGTCGATCGAAGGGCTCGCCACGGCCGGCGTGCTGGGCCTCGCGATCGTCGTACTCGGCATCTACCCGACGCCGGTGATCGACCTGGCGCGGGACGCGGTGCGGGCGTTCGGGGGGTAGGGGGCTCCCTTGTGCCAGCCGTTCGTTGTTGGGTGGCATTTGAGGCGACTTGACCAATGATCGCAGCAGCACCCATTCGGTGCCGTCGGGGTCGCGGCGCACTAAGACCGGCAGCCCCGAGCAAGGCGCTCGCGCAGGACGTCCTGTCGGCGGCGTGGTGTGTGCATGAGCGCTAGGGGGCGGGGGGGCTGTTACGCCGTGCGCTGAGTTGCCTAGCAACACGCCTGGCCATCCTCGTGATCGCCTCCCCCAGTGGCGGCAAGTTGTTCTCGATCACGCGCCGGACGATGTCCAGGTCGACCTTGAGGTAGTCGTGCGTCACCACATTCCTGAATTTCTTGATGTCGTCCCAGGGGATGTCGGGCTCGGTATCCTTGATCGCATCGCTCAGTCGGCTCGTGGACTCCGAGAGCGTCTGGAGGTTGCGGAGCACCGCGTCCTGCACGAGCAGCGAGTCTTCGATGGTCTGTGCCTTGCCCCCGGTGAACTCGTCAATGCGCCGTATGCGCTCGGCGATATCGTCCAGTAGGGTGCTGTCCGCCTCTGGTCCGGGGATCACAGCGGCACCGCGTCCCGCAACGCGCGCGCGCGGATCGCTGGTGCCAGCGCGGCGATGGTCACGACGTCGACCCGCCGTCCGAGCAGCCGCTCGGCGTCGCCCATCATTCCGCCGAGCGCCAGCCCGCTGGCGTCTGGCAGCAGTTCGACCAGCAGATCCACGTCGCTCTCCGCATGCGCATCCCCCCGGGCCATCGACCCGAACACGCGCACGTTGGCAAGCCCGCGGCGCTTGGCTATGGTGAGGAGCGCCTCCCGGTGCTCGACGAGCAGGGGGTCGAGTTGTGCGTCCATGGCATATCACCTTGCCGGCATGCGTCGAGATCGCTAGGGGCGCGCGCCATATCAAGCGCCGCCCCGGGCCCGCGCCAGGAGCGCGCATTCTAGCGGCGGGGCGGGGTGGCCGTCCATGACAACGCCCCCCGGTGCTGGTGCCTGATGCGCTGTGTCGAGCTACAGGAGGGCACCGGCTGGGCGTACCCCACTCGCGCCGCGTCAGGGCATAGAATCGATGCCGTGAGTCCGGATGCGGGAAGGACATGAGCGAGCTTGCCTGGTTGGCACTTTGGGCGGCGCTGTTCGTGGCGCAGCATCTCGGCGTCACCAGTTCCGGCCTGCGCGCACGTCTGGTCGGAGCGGTCGGGGAGAAGGCTTACCTCGGCCTCTACTCCGTCGTGTCGATCGGGGTCCTGGTGCTGCTGATCCGCGCCTACAACGCCACGGCGCCCAGCGTGCTCCTATGGCCGACCCACGAACTTCTGCGCTGGATCCCGCTCCTGCTCATGCCGCTCGCGCTGTTGCTCGTGATCGGCGGCGTCCTGGCGCGCAATCCGAGCACCGTTGGCATGGTCCTCGACGACGGTGAGGAAGTGCCCGTGACGGGCGTCATGCGGATCACCCGCCACCCGGTGCAGGGCGGCATCCTGATCTGGTCCCTGAGTCATATGCTCGCCAACGGCGACCTGCCATCGCTGCTCTTCTTCGGGGCGTTCGCGCTGGTCTCGGGTTGCGGCATGAGACTCATCGACAAGCGCAAGCAAGGCGTCTTCGGAGAGAGCTGGTCCGCGTTTCGCGAGGCCACCTCGTCGGTCCCGTTCGCCGCCATCGTCGCGGGCCGCCAGTCGCTCGCGCTCTCCGAAATCGGCTGGCTTGCGCCCGTACTGGCGGCGGGGGTGTTCGTCGCCCTGTGGTGGGGCCACGTCTGGATTTCCGGCGTACCGGTCGGGCTCGGCTGGTAGCCGGAGACGGTGACTGACGCATGAAACGGCTGTACATCGCGATCGGGATCCTGGTGGGCGTTCCGCTCGCGTTCTTCGCGGCAATGTATGCGGCCAGCGAGCTGGGCGGCGAGGTCGTGGTGCTGCACCGAACGTCCGAGGACGGCTCGATCGACCGGGTGCGACTCTGGATCGTGGAGGACGGCACGGGCACGTGGATCGAACATGGCAGTCCGGACGCCGGCTGGATCTCGCGACTGGCACGCGATCCGGTGATCACCCTCGAACGGAACGGGACATCACGGCAGTACCGCGCGTCGGCCGAGCCGGATTCACATGCGCTTTACCACAGGCTGCGCCAGGAGCGGTACGGATTCGCCGACCGGCTCGTGGCAATGGTCGGCGGTGGTGTCGACGCATGCGAATGGACGCCGGTGCGTCTGGATCCGGACCGCCCGTAGGGGACGCCCTTGTGGCGTCCCGTCTCCAGATCGTGCCAGCAACACGGGCGACGACAAGCGTCGCCGCTAAAACCCACCGCAGGCACATCGCGTCCTGCTTCTCGCCGGCCTCGCCCTGGCTCGTCAGACCGCGCCCACCACCTCCTCCTGGTCCTTCGGCACGTAGAAGCACGAGCCCGGCATGAAGTCGTAGCCGAGCTCTCCCAGCAGGCGTCGTTGCCGTGGGGTGGACCCTTGCGCGACACCCGGGACCGTGTGGTGGTCATAGCAGCGCACCCAGAGCTGGCAGTAGCTGTAGAGTAGGCACCGCAGGGACCTTGCCCGAAAGGTTACGGCTCGCCTCGTGCCACAGCGCGTGGGGAAAGAGGTACGCGCCCCCGGCCTTGCCGAGGAATTGGTTCCGGCAGGGGCGCCCACTCCGCGAGGGCGACCGCCGTAGTGCGGAGCTGCCGATGGGTGTCCCTACCGAGCCCCCACGGCGCAGCCGCCAGCGCCGCCTAAAGGAACGTCTCGACGTACCGCGGGTGATACCGCAGTAGCTCCCGATAGCGGTCAATCTGATCTCGCGCGAATCCCAACCCACGAAGCTCACGGACTTCAGCGACATCAGGCTGCCGCGCCGTAACCGCGAGATCGAAAAGCCGGCGCTCCTTGTCCGTCAGATCGAAACGCCGGATGCGATACAGGTCCTGGCCTCTTGGCTGCAAGAACGGCATACGGTCCTCCAGCACGTTCAACAACTCCTCCGATCTAGTCGCGCCATCAAACACTCCGCCAAAGGTCACCATCTCCGTGCTGTCCGCATAACGAATTCGGAAAAATGGACGGAAAACCCCCTCGCGCCGCGGACTAAACCCCTTCCGGAATACCGCGGCCAGAATCTTGTGAACTGCGACCGGAAACGAAGCATCCTCAACATCTTCAGAGACCAATGAGCCCGCGAGGCCCACGAACAGTTCCTTAAAGTCGGATAGCCTCTCAGCCGCGCTCCGGCGGCGAAAACGTCGAGGAGGGGCTCCACTTACCGTTACGAACACGAAGTCGCCAACTGCTGCCTTACCGGCCACAGACATGAGGTCATCCGTAATCGCTGTGTCCAACGCGCCATCATAGTCAAGCCAATAGACCGTATTTCCGACGTACCGGTCCTCGAGCAGAAAGTCGTGCACCTTCTTGTTTTCCACCGCAATGAACTGGAATGGCCGATTGAAGGCGGCGCGTTCGAACATCTTCGCATCCCTTTCTATGCTAACCATGTTCGAAATGCCCAGATATCTGTGCATCATGATGAAGTCGTAGAACCGATTGGCGCCCATTCCCACATATCGATAAGAAAGGATGGGCAATCCCACACCGATCGCCGTGAGCAAGCCGTCAACCATCATCTTACGTTCGGACTGCTTCGCTGGTCGAAGATCGTATGAGACCACCCTCGCGCTCGATTGGGACGCCATCTCAGTCCTCTCCCACCTCATTCCGAAGAAAGAAATCAAACGTATGACGCCCTACCTGCGACGCGCTCATACTGGCTCGCGAAAGATACTCGGCGATCGCCCGAACATGGTCCCGCTTGGCACTATATTGAATTCGTACCGTAGTCCTACGGGGCGGCTTTGGCACCCGGAATGACCGGCTCTCGCTCAACAC
This sequence comes from Candidatus Azotimanducaceae bacterium, assembly GCA_965206615.1. Classification (GTDB taxonomy): domain Bacteria; phylum Pseudomonadota; class Gammaproteobacteria; order Pseudomonadales; family Azotimanducaceae; genus VXNE01. The sequence continues at coordinate 1,546,889 of CBDBKI010000005.1, read as the reverse complement.
GGTCTGAATCACGTCGACCCTTTCCCCGCCTGCCTCCCTCAAGTCAGCATGGTCAACCTCCGTTCCCTCATCCGAGTAACGGCTATCAAGAAACGAAGTCACTGACCTCCCCACCGTTACCATTCGGGGTAACGCTCGCTGCCAGACACTGCTATCTTCATTGATTCCCGACTTCGTCGTATCCCACGGGAGCCGATCCGCGTGCCGTGACACGAAATGAACCGTCCCAAGAAATGGTCTGTGCTTTGGCTGAAATATGGGCAAGCCGTTGCCCTGCCATCCCGTCAATGGCGTCTTGTCTGCGCTAACTACCGTTCTACCATTGCAGAAAACGAACCAGCCAGACCCCTGGTCTCGGTACTGCCCTCCTTCCGGCGTGCCGAGGCCCGCCGTAATGGCGCAGCTGACCCCATCACTTGAGAACTTATCCGCAGCAGTGTTCTCTCCAACTCGTAGATTGGTGGCGGCGATCTCCTCGTCATTGACGAAGATCCTTACGAATTTCCCTAGAAAATATGCGTACGTACGACCGATTTGTTCCTTGAGGGTGCCTTCGAAGATACCGTCACCCAGCCGCCTAACGGTTTCATCGTTCAGTTCTGTTATGGTGATATTCGTCCCGCATGATTCCCGAGATTGCGCATCGCGGGGCGAAAGGTCGAATCGCCAGCGAGTGCGCGTGTCCCTGGCCCATCGATCCACGTCCAAGTCAAGCTCAAACCCGCCGGATCTATGGTCGGAACGAATTACAACGTGCTTGCCCGCCTTGAACATCGCCCGTTTTAGGCCCAAACCATACACAGAAAGACGATCAGTATCATGTTCTTCACTAGCCGCGCGGCCAAACCGAAAAACGTGATCTCGCGCGGTCGCAAGGGGTATACCCGGGGCGGTGTCTACAATTGATATCTGATTCGTCGAGATAGCTATTCTGACCTCCGCTTCCGGCTCTACTTCCTCGTCGTCAAGAATCTCCAGGTAGTCATCTGCCGTCTGGAGACGCGCCGCGTACGGTTCCAGCGCAGCATTCACCGAGTTGTCAATCAAATCGAGAAAAGCGGCGCTCAGTGCAATATCCCGTGTCAGTAGCGAGATGAATAGCCTTTTCTCCGGGCTCGCGTCAGCATGAACGGTATCCATCGGGGTTCTCTTCTTAGCGATCCTTAAAATGCGGAGGCGCGATCGAAACGGCCTCGGTTGGGCGCGGTGAACGGACCGGAGTGTCCTCTCGGTACCGTAGTATTCCCTTGGCTAGCGCGTCGAGTCGCTGGATCGCGAGCTTTGTGTATTCAGGCGATATATCGCAACCCACGAAATTCCGGCTCTCAATCAAAGAGGCAATCGCGGTGGTTCCAGACCCGAAGAACGGGTCGAGGACGGTTCCGCCTTCAGGACACAACGCAACAACCAGTCGTCGAGCAAGAGCTATTGGAAACTGGCAGGGATGTTCCGTCTTTTCCACATGAAACGCCTTGACATTCGGTATGTCCCAGATGGCACCGACCTCCCAGATGTCGCCGGGGTTCTTCCCGAGTGGGTTCCCGCTGTACTTGCCCCAATTTGGGCCCTTGTAGTGCTTCTTCCCTGGGTACTTCTGGGGAACTCGCACGGCATCAAGATCGAAGTAGTACTCATCACCTTTCGTATACCACAAGATAGTCTCGTGTCGACCACTGAACCGCCTCTGTGAATGTGCGCCGTGAGAATAGGCCCAGATTATCCTGTTACGTAGCACGAAACCGGAATGGACATCCATTACCTGAGCTACCGTGTAATCAAGCGGCATTACCCGATTCTTGTGTACATGATTACCGATCTGCCAACAGAGGCTGCCCGATGGCTTCAGAACTCTTTGGACCGAAGGCAATAGCTGGGAGATCGTGCATTCGAAATCCGCGAGTTCCGTTGAGTCGTCATACTCCTTCCCAATGAAGTACGGCGGTGATGTCACAAGCAGGTCCACGCTCTCAGAATCCAAGCATTCCATGAAATCGGCCCAATCGGCGGTGGCGATCGTCGCGCTCTTGCCGGCAAGCAAGGTGGTGGAGGTCTGCCGCATGTTCGAGTGCACCTTAAGCCATGAATCTTGATCAGCCGTACCGGGCCGGCGCGCGTCGACCCGCCCGCGGGAGGTCAGCTTGCGGCCGGCGCCGACATCGAGTGCGACGCGCAAAGGTTGAAGGACGCGAGTTCATTGCCGACAGTCTGAACTGAAGAGGGTTGTGTCGTTGGCCACTCCCAGGGTCCATGTTCTGTGGCTGTCGGGCTCGGGGAGACGCGTCGACTCCCCTCTCGCCTCGAGCGCGGGCCCGCGACGCTCTCGCACTGTACACCGCCGTCGGCCGCGCCCGAAACCGCACCCTGGCCCCAGAAGCGGCCGCACGCGACTCACCGACCCATCCACCGTGTGCAGGCTTCGCGCAAGTAGGCCGCCCGAGTCCGGATTCCCGCCGGTCCGCCCGAAGTAAAATACGACACCATCGCCATGCGGCCTCCTCGCCGGGCCATCGTCCGTCCCATCGTAGCGGCCGCGAACCGTGGATGCCACGGGCCGCGCGTTTGGTCGCAAGCGGGACGCCGGCCCTGCTATGTTCCTTCGGTTCGGGCCACCTGATGAATCCGGCCCTTGACGGAGAGCAGCCACATGACCGAGCGCCTGCAGCGCATCCTCGCGAACCCAACGCTTCACCGCAACGCGCTTGCGGCGGAGGAGCGCCTTCCCGGCAGGATACGGTGGCACGACTCCGCCGACTCGCCACGTTCGTCCCAAGCTTTCTGCATCAGCGCCTTCGGGGCTCTGCGGGGCGCCGCGGCCCGCCACAAGGTCCTCGACCGCTTCGTGGCGACGGCCCTGCCGGCCTACCGTCCGGGCCGCCGAGCTCCCCGCTGGAGCATCCTCCTCGAACACGAGGAGCCCGCGCTCCTCAACGAATTGGGAACTCGCGCACAGCCGACCAGCGTGGACGCGCTACTGGTCTCGTCGAAGGCCGTGGTCGCGGTGGAGGCGAAGTTCGTCTCGGATGCGTCCAAGGGCTTCGGACAGTGCAGCGCATTCACCGACGGCCGCTGCGCCGGGTTCTACGGACCCGGTTCCGATCGATCGTCGCAGGCCTGGTGCCAACTGGAAACCTGGCGCGGCGACCGCTCGCCTCGGGCCTACTGGACGCTCGGAAAGGAGTACTTCCGTCCCGAAGTGTTCCGAATGCAGCACGACGGGGAACCGTGCCCTTTGCGCGGTGCCGACTACCAGCTGATGAGGAATTTCCTGTTCGCCGCCGCCCGCTCGCGCAAGGCGGACATCCCAATGCACGGTGTCGTCACCATCGCTCCGGCCGCGACCTCCCGGCTGTTGAGAAAGCAAGTGGCCGCGTTCCGGTCGCAGATCCTACTCCCCAGCTACGCGGATTCCATTCGGCACACCACGTACGAGGAGTACGCGCGCCTGCTAAGCGCCTCCGGGGACGGGTCGTGCGTGGAGCTGGCGGGCTTTCTCGAGGAGCGGATCGACGCCGTCGTCGGCCGGTAAGCTCTCGACGGTCAGCCAGTTCGGATGCTCGGCACCACGCTCTCGAAACCCAGCTCGCGGTAGAAGGCCACGATGATCGCCGCAGCAGCCGGCTGAACCTCTATCTCGCGCCCCGGCACTCCGCCGGTCCGACGTTTACAAAACGCACCAATTCTGTCAGATTGTAAACCTTTGAGTTAATGCGAAGAGGGGCTACGGATGATCGGGCTACGACTCAAGCTCGCGCGGCGGGCCGCCGGATTGTCGCTTCGCGCGCTTGCCGCCGCCATCGACCACCGCGTTTCCGCGCAAGCCATCGGCAAATACGAGCGCAACGAGGCGATGCCCGGCAGCGGGGTCCTCATCGCCCTGGCCGATGCCCTGCGGACGTCGGTCGACTATCTGCTCGGTGATCCGGACCTGGTCCTCGAAGACCTCGAGTTCAGGAAGAACGCCTTCGCGACCAAGCGCGGCGAAGCGCAGGTCGAAGCCACCGTGCTGGCCCACCTTGAACGCTATCTCGCTATCGAGGAGATCCTGCGACTACCCAGCGCCCATTGGGACGAGCCGCGGGACGCGCCCTATCCCGTACACCGCGATCCCATCGAAGCCGCCCGCGCCGCCGACGCTCTCCGCCACCATTGGGGTCTCGGCCAGGAGCCCATACCCAACCTCGTCGAACTCCTCGAAGAACGAGGTATCAAGATATTCGTCGTGCCGCTCGGGAGCGTCGGCGGTCTCGTCGCGAGAGCCGGACGCCCGCGCCGGCCGCCTGTCCCCTTCGTCGTCGTGAACGCCAAGGACTGGGGCGAGCGCCAGCGATTCACCATCGCCCACGAGCTCGGCCACATCTTGCTCGCCGTCGCGCGCAGTCTAAACGCCGAACGGGTCGCACACCGCTTCGCAGGCGCCTTCCTCATGCCCGCCGAGGCACTGTGGCTCGAGGTCGGCAAGCACCGCAGCGCCATCCCCCTCGGCGAACTGCTCGCCCTGAAACACGTCTTCGGCGTCAGTATTCAGGCGCTGACCCACCGCTGTCGCGACCTCGGCATCATCGGCCCCGCCACCTACCGCGCCCTGTTCAACGAGTTCGACCGCCTCGGCTGGCGCACGCCCCCCTACGAGGAATACGGTTCCATGTCCGGCGAACAGCCCAGCCGCTTCAACCGGCTCTGTTTGCGCGCCCTCGCCGAAGGAGCGATCAGCGAGTCCAAGGCGGCCGAGTTCCTCGACATCGGCATCGTTGAAGTCGACGACTACATGCGCGGAACCCACCCCGCGCTGTCGGTCGTAGGGTAATGAATGTCCGATCGAGTGGTCGTATCGGACTCCTCGGTCCTCATCGACCTCGAACGGGGCAGCCTGTTCGACGCCGCGTTCGCCCTCCCACTCGACTTCTGCGTCCCCGACCTTCTTTACGGGCTGGAGCTCGAGCCGTACGGCGGCCAGCGACTCATCGCCAAAGGCCTACGCGTGCTCGAACTCGACGGCGACGGCGTCGCGCGGGCCGCCCGCTACCACCGGTCTGTCCGCGCCATCTCGCTGTCCGACGCCTTCGCGCTGGCCCTCGCGCGCCAGACTGCCAGCACGCTGTTGACAGGCGACGCCCGTCTCCGCCAGTTGGCCCACGAAGAGCATGTTGCCTGCCACGGGGTTCTCTGGCTCATCGACCAGATGTTCGAATGCCCTTCCGCGACGGCGGAACAGTTGCACGCGGCTCTGTCCCGGATTCGGGACCACCCGCGTTGCAGACTGCCGACCGCCGAGGTCAACAAACGCCTTCGGGCTTTCGAGGGCGCCATCCGGCGCTCTTGATCCACCCCGTCGACCAGAACGCGCGTCTCTTCCAGGTTTCGGGTTCGTCGCCACTAGGTGCCGAGCACCGGACTCGCAGCTTCCAACCTACGCACGTCCAGAAAACGTGTCTCGTTTCTGAGGCGCCAGCAGGAAGGTCCAGAAAACGACCCTTTTCCAGACATGCCCCGCACCACCCCGCCGCCCACGGGCTCCAGCCCCTCCACATTGGCGATTCACGATGGCATCGCTCTCGGCAACGCCCTCTCCCGGGCGCACCTACCACTCCACGATCTCGGTGTCCACCGATGCTTCCCCGGGGTCAGGCAGATCGAAGACGAACTCGCCCATGGCAGGGTCGCCAGGAGAGTGGGCAACGTAGCGTTCCGGCGTCGCCGCCGGCCACCGGGGACGTGACTGTCGCGTTGACCGTCTCGTAGCGCTCCTTCCCCCCGCGTTGGGATCGTGCACGCATCCGAAACGGGACGCCACAAGGGCGTCCCCTACAACCCCGCGGTGAGACCATGCACGAATTCGAGGCGGGACCGTAGGGCCCGTGCGTGCATTCGGGACGGGACGCGCCGTTGCCGCCCAACACATCACGACCCCGGCCCCGGCACCGACAGCGCCAGCCTGGTCGTCAGCGGCGAGTCCTTCGTGCGGACGGCGTCGCTCGCGTCGCAGTCCACGGAGGAGTCCAGTTCGACGCGCTCGAACCGGGTTACGACCACACCTCCCACAGGTTGGCGTCGGCGGCGTGCCGGCAGGCGTCGGCTGGTAGCCTGGGAATACCCGGGCCGGCTGTTGGCTCGGCTTCCTGCGAGCGAACAGGCGTCAGACGGAGTCAGGCGGCTCTGCTGAAACGACCTTCAGCCGGGCAGTGCCCGCCTGGGCCCGGGAGCGGGCCAGCAGTACCCTGCGCACGGTCAGCCACTCGCGGTCGCCGGCATCCATGCGGCGCACCTCGATGTAGCAGGTCGCACGTCTGATCAGCTCCGGGCGCTGGTCCCGCAGGACGCCTGCCGCGTTCTTCTTCTCGTCGGGGTCGAGGGGGTCCCAGTCGCGCTTCGTCCCGATGCACAGACTGCAGCCCAGGACCCAGTTGTCCTCGACGTCGGCACACTCCGGATAGTTGGACCGGGGCAACAGGCGGTCGACCTGCGCGGTGGCGTAGCCGAGCCGATCCACCAGCAGGTCCCGGCCACAGTACGCGCAACTACCTCGATCCCGCACCAGCGATACGGCCCGTTCCTCCGGAATATCGGCTTCCCGGCAGAGGCGGCGGACCAGGTTGCGCTGGACCGGGTCCATCAGACCGCGCCGATCACCTCTTCCTGGTCCTTCGGCACGTAGAAATACGACCCGGGCATGAAGTCGTAGCCGAGATCCCCCAGCAGGCGTCGTTGCCGTGGCGTGCACCGCTGCGCGACACCCGGAACGGTGTGGTAGTCGTAGCAGCGCACCCAGAGCTGGCAGTAGTTGTAGAGCAGGCATCGGCGCGCCCTTCCCGACAGGTTGCGGCTCGGCCCGTGCCACAGGGCGTGGGGGAACAGGTAGACGTCGCCCGCCTTGCCCATGAGTTGCGCGGCGCCCGGCGAGTAAGGCGTCATGGCGCCTTCGCCCGGCAGCGGAATCGGGCGCTTGTGGCTGCCGGGGAACACGGTCAGGTTGCCGCTGTCCGGCTCCGTGACGTCGGTCAGGAGGTACATGGCCTTCATCGCGATCGGCGGACTCGACTCGCTCACGCGGATCGTGCGCAGGGACTCGCCCCCGTCCGTGTGCGTGTAGCAGTGCGAGTCCTCGCCAGAGTGACGCACGATCGCCTGGGTCATGCTGAGCAGGATGTTGGGCCCCATGACGTCGACGATGTAGTCGAAGACCAGCGCGCGGTCGATGAGGTCGATGAACGCCTGGTCGTAGGTCAGGAGTTCACGGCGGTCCATGAAGCCGTCGGGGTCCAGGTCCGGGGTGTGATCCATCCAGCTGTAGTGACCGATCGGCAGGTGTGGCGCCCGGTCCGGCTCGTAGCCCGGCACCTTGCGGAAGCGATCCATCTGGTCGCAGTAGAAGTTGACCTCGTCGGCGTCGAATACCTGCTCGAGATGCAGGTAGCCGTCCACCTGCCATTGCTTGCGTTGCTCCTGGGTCAGGGTGTGCATCGTGTTCCCCCTGGACTGATGCGCCAAGTCACGGACCGACCGCGAGGTTAGCGAAGTACGGGTCCGGCGTCACTACCCAGGGGCCGCCGGTCGCGCCGGCTACCGCTCGAAGGCACGCCAGCGGTCAAGCACTTCCCAGAACTCCGCCCACCGCTCCACGTAGGATCTGTCGAAAGATATCTCGGCATCGAGGATCGCCTCGATGTCCGCCAGGTCCTGGTACCGACCCGCGATCAGCTTGTGCACGATGACGTCCTCGACAGCGAGAACAGGGACGGCGCCAACGTCTTCGAGCGTCTCGACCCGGGCGCGGTGCAAGGCCTCCTGTTGGTAGTCGGTCCCCGCGATGAGCGGGTCGACGGGGGCGAACTCCCGATGGCTCGCCCGTAACAGGGTGCCATCCGCGTCCCCACGCCGGACCGACCATCCAGACGACAGCAAGGCGGTCTCCAGAGCATCGATTCCCGAACCCGGGCCCGCCAGCAACAGGCCCACATCGACCGTGTATCGCGTGGTCCGCCGATAACGATTCGCGGCCAGACCACCAATGAGCGCCCACCGAATGGCAAGGCCATCGAGCAGTCGCGCGACCTCACCAAGTGCGGTACGCCGGGTCGATCCTTCGTAGTCGTTCAAGATAGGCCAGGTGCGAGGCAAGGTCGCCGTCGTCGGGACCGTCCACACCAGCTTCGGCGAGGGCCCCGAGACGCTCCTCCATGCGGTCGAGTCGATCGAAGACCTCGGCCAGCGAACCAGGCGGCGCCGCGTCTTCCAGGCGGCCATTGGCCGCGGCCACCCGCCGGAAGTGGTCGCGTTCGTCAGGCGAAGCTCGATGCATGGACAGAGTATAGCCCGGATGCCGCAACAGGCCGCTTGTGCCTCGGCCGCCGTCCAGTCGCGGCCAGCGGGAATGACCGCCGAGCCTGGAGCCGGGCGTCGGGCCCGGCCTCATCATCTCCATTGCGGCTCGATACCGTTCTCGCGAAGGAACTCCTCGGCCATCTCGAGGACCTCCTGTTCCTGGAACGCGAAGTAGGCGCGCACGGCTTCTTCGTCGCGCACGTCCCGTTTCCATCTCCCTATCGCGCCGGACCAGGCCACGCTCGCGCGTTCCCAACGCAACTCGTCATCGGTCCAGTTGGAACGCAGGAAGCGTATGAGGATGTCGCGTTGGTCGGTGTAGACGAGGGCGTCAATCTCCAGGTAGCGTGCGCGGTCGGCCATCACCCTCTCCCATATTTCCCGGTTCTCTTCCGCGGGTATGTTGGCCTCGTCCCACGCTTCCTCGTCCTCCTCGTACACCCACAGGACATCACCGGTGTCCCTGTCCACATACGTCAACTGCCGAGCGCTGTAGCTGCCGTCGAACGGGTGCTCGAAGGCGTTGATGAAGTCGATCTTGTGGATGGCCGGCATTTGCTGTGTCCTCGGAACTGCTGTTCGTGCGGACACCACAAGGGTGTCCCCTGCAACGCGGTGTCGCGGCACGACGATCTCGTGAACATCCACCGCGTTGAAGTCCCCCTGCATGCTCACCCGGAGCCTGCTGCCTTGCGTTGACAAGCAGATTTCGCAAAGCGCAAGATCGAATGATACGTGGAGGGAAGAGGACAAGCGCGATGACATACGATCTCGTAATCCGAGGTGGCACGGTGGTGGACGGCACCCGCCTGCCAAGACTCCGCGCCGACGTTGGCATCACCGACGGCAAGGTCGCGAAGATCGGCCGCATCGGCCCCGGGCAGGGCGCGAAGGAACTCGACGCAACGGGGCTGATCGTGGCGCCGGGCTTCGTCGACCTGCACACGCACTACGACGCGCAGATCCACTGGGATCCCTACTGCACGGTATCCGGATGGCACGGCGTCACGTCGCTGGTGCTCGGCAACTGCGGCTTCGGTTTCGCGCCGGTGAAACCGCAGGACCGCGACCGCGCGCTCCTGATGATGACCCGCACGGAGCAGATCCCGTTCCAGACCATGAAGGCTGGCATGCCGTGGGCCTGGGAGACCTTCCCGGAGTGGCTCGACAACCTGCAGCGGATTCCAAAGGGCGTGAACTGCGTGAGCTACGTGCCCGTATCCCCGCTGATGGTCTACGTCATGGGCCTCGAGGCCGCCAAGTCGCGGCCCGCCACGCCCGCCGAACGCCGTGAGATGCAGCGCCTGCTGCACGAAGCGATGGACGCCGGCGCGTGCGGCTTCTCGGTGCAACGCCTCGGCGCCAACTCGCTGCAGGCCGACCACGACGGCACGCCGATGCCGACGGACTGCATGGCGGACGAGGACGTGCTGGTGCTCGCGGACGTGCTGCACGAACGCGACGAGGGTTTCATCCAGATCACGCAAGCGCAGGCGGGCAACCCGATCACGGCACCGCCCGAGGACATCGCGAAGGATCTAAAGTTCCTCGAAACGCTGGCCGAACGCGCCGGGCGACCCGTGCTCCACAACGCGATCGCGGTGGTGGACGCGTATCCGGACGCGCATCGCCAGTCGATGGAGTGGATTCGCGACTGCAACGCGCGCGGACTGCGCATCTACGGGCAGGGCGCCACGGGCCGCATCTGGTTCGAGTACACGCTGGAGGACTGGAATCTCTACGACTTCAGCCCGGTGTGGAACCACGCGACGCTGGGCACGCACGACGAGAAACTGGCCAAGCTCTCCGATCCCGCGATCCGTCAGGCCATGAAGGACGAGTACCCGAACTTCATGACCGTCGGTACCGGCGGCGCACTCGAGGGCCTCACCGTGAAGGAGGCCGAAGGCAACCTCGCGGGTTACGTCGGGCGGATGATCGGAGAGATCGCCGAGACCGAGGGCAAGCACGTCGTCGACGCGCTCCTCGACATCGCCGTGGCGGGCGACCTCAAGCCGCTCTTCAAGACCGGCTCCGCCGGACCCAGCCAGACCAACCCGCAGGCGGTGGCGGAGATGATCTCCGATCCGTACGTGATGGCCGGCGTCTCCGACGGCGGCGCCCACACGAAGTTCTTCAGCGCCGGCAGCTACACCACGGACCTCCTGATCTGGCTCGTGCGCGAGGCGAAGACGCTGTCGCTCGAGGAGGCGCACTACCACCTGTCCTACCTGCCGGCACAAGCGGCCGGCTTCCTGGACCGCGGGTACCTGCGCGCCGGGGCGCCAGCGGACATCGTGGTGTACGACCTCGAGAACCTGAAGATCGTTCCCGAGGGCGGCCACGAGGTGGTGCATGACTATCCGGCAGGCGAGTGGCGTCGGGTGCAGAGGGCCGAAGGCTATCGCTGGATCCTCGTCAACGGCGAGGTGACGTTCAAGGACGGCGAGTCCACCGGTGCGATGCCGGGTCAGTTGCTGCGCAACCGCGAGATCGCCGCGACGGCGCTGGGGTTGGCCGCCGGCGGATAACGGTCCGGAACGCCCACAGGGGAGGTGGGCGACCCGAGCGGCAACGAGGGGAGAGGATCCACGCCATGGCATACGACCTACTCATCCGGGGGGGTACGGTGGTGGACGGCACGCGTTTGCCCAAGCTGCGCGCCGATGTCGGTGTCACCGACGGCAAGGTCGCGAAGATCGGCCGCATCGGCCCCGGCCAGGGGACGAGGGAACTCGACGCGACCGGCCTGATCGTGGCCCCGGGGTTCGTCGACCTGCACACGCACTACGATGCGCAGATCCACTGGGACCCGTACTGCACCGTGTCCGGCTGGCACGGCGTCACCTCGCTCGTGCTCGGCAACTGCGGCTTCGGCTTCGGCTTCGCGCCGGTGAAACCCGAGGATCGGGACCGCGCACTGCTCATGATGACCCGCACGGAGCAGATTCCGTTCCAGACCATGAAGGCCGGCATGCGCTGGGCCTCACCGGCCGCATCTGGTTCGAGTACACGTTCGAGGACTGGAATCTCTACGACTTCAGCGCGCGGATCGGCACCGGCGGGCCGCTCGAAGTCATCACCGTCAAGGAGGCGGAGGGCAACCTCGCGCGTTACGTCGGCCGCACGATCGGCGAGATTGCGCAAGCCGAGGGCAAGCATGTCATTGACGCCATCCTCGACATCGCGGTGGCGGGCGACCTCAAGCCGCTCTTCAAGACCGACTCCGTAGGTTCGAGCATGACGGACCCGCAGGCCGTGGCCGAGATGGTCTCCGATCCCCACGTCATGGCCGGCCTGTCCGACGGCGCCGCGCACACGAAGTTCTTCAGCGCGGGCAGCTACACGACGGATCTCCTGGTCTGGCTCGTGCGGGACACGCAGACCCTGTCCCTCGAGGAGGCGCACTACCACCTGTCCTACCTGCCCGCGCAGGCAGCCGGCTTCATCGACCGGGGTTACCTGCGCGCCGGCGCGCCGGCGGACATCGTGGTCTACGACCTTGAAAACCTGAAGATCGTTCCGGAGGACGGCCACGAGGTGGTCCGCGACTATCCCGCGAACGAGTGGCGCCGGGTCCGGAAGGCGGAGGGCTACCGCTGGATCCTCGTCAACGGCGAAGTGACCTTCGAGGACGGCGAGTCCACCGGCGCGATGCCGGGACAGCTGCTGCGCAACGGCGGGCCGTTGTAGGGGCGACCCTTGTGGTCGCCCGTCCCCGACCCTTGTGGTCGCCCGCGTCGCGGCCGTGCATGCATTCGAGACGGGACGCCACAAGGGCGTCCCCTACGACGCCCGCATCGCCGCATGCAGGCGTTCGAATTCGACTATATTGGCACGGGAGTACCTGGGAGGACGGGGGGACTGGCCATGCGAGGTTGGATCGCTGCGATATCGATGACGGGACTGCTGGCAGCGTGTGAACCCGCGCAGCAGCCACCGGCGGAGCCCGCCGCGGAGGCAGTGGAGAACGCCGAGATCCCCAGAGCCCCCAGGCCTACCCACTGGACCAGCGCCGGCGACATCGGGGACGGCGGCGGGCCGGTGACGGAGGCGCACCTGCTGGCCGGCGCCTCCGATCCCGAGAAGTGGCTGCACTACGGCGGCGACTACGACGGCCTGCGCCACTCGCCCGTCGACGACATCCATCGCGGCAACGTCGCGCAACTGCAGGTGGCCTGGGCTTTCCCGACCGGGACGCGCCACCAGTTCGAGGTGTCCCCGACCGTCTACGACGGGGTGATGTACGTGAGTTCGTCGCACAACCGCCTGTTCGCGCTCGATGCCGAGACGGGCGAGATGTTCTGGCGCTACGACCACCAGCAGCCTGACGACCTCCGTCTCTGCTGCGGTCGGGTGAACCGGGGCGCCGCGATCACGGGCGACACCGTGCTCATGGCGACCCTCGACGCCAAGCTGCTCGCCTTCCACCGCCTGACCGGGGAACTCCTGTGGCAGACCACCCTCGCGGACTACAGCGAGGGCTTCAGTGCGACGTCGATGCCCATGGTCGTGAAGGACATGGCGATCATCGGCATCGCCGGCGGAGAGTTCGGGGTGCGCGGGTTCTTCGACGCCTACGACGTGCACACCGGGGAGCGTCGCTGGCGGCACTACACGGTCCCGGTCGAGGGCGAGCCGGGTGTCGAGTCGTGGGCCGGCGACTCCTGGAAAACCGGCGGGGCTCCGGCGTGGACGAGCGGGGCGTACGATGTCGAGACGGACATCCTCTACTGGACCACCGGCAACCCCGCCCCCGACTGGAACGGCGACCTGCGCGCCGGCGACAACCTGTACTCGAACAGCCTGCTCGCCGTGGACCCGGACACGGGCGAACGGCTCTGGCACTTCCAGTTCACGCCGCACGACGTGTGGGACTACGACGGCAACACGCACCTCTTCCTGACGGACGTGGAACGCGACGGCGAGACGATCGCCGCGATCCTGCAGCCGAACCGGAACGGCTTCTTCTACATCCTGGACCGCGCCTCCGGCGGGTTCCTGCATGCCTCCGAGTACGTCGAGGAACTCAACTGGGCGACGATGGGCGAGGACGGCCGGCCGATCGTCAATCCGCTCGCGAAGCCGACGGAAGAGCCGGACTACCGGGTCTGCCCGAGCAACCTCGGCGGCATGAACGGCGCCTGGGCCGGCGCCATGAACCCGGATCTCGGCCTCGTCTACGTCCCGTCGGTCGAGGGCTGCCAGTTCTATCAGAAAGGCATCGTCGTCTTCGTGAAGGGGCAGCAGTTCACGGGCGGTTCGCCGATCACGGTGGACGTCAACGAGGGCAAGGCGCACGGCAACGTCGTCGCGGTGGACAAGAACACCGGCGCAGTGCGCTGGCGGTACGTCGATGAGCATCCCATGATGGCCGGCGCCCTCTCGACCGCCGGCGGGCTCGTGTTCACCGGCAACCAGTCCGGCCATGCCCTGGCCCTCGACGCCGAGACCGGGGAACTGCTCTGGAAGTTCCGCATGGGCGGGGGCGTGCGCAGTCAGCCCGTCGCCTACCGCGCCGGCGGGAGAAGCTACGTCGCGATCGGTTCCGGCAACTCCACCGGCTTCGCGCGGCACGCGGGCGGCCCCACGAACCTCCCCGAAGGCGGCCACCTGTTCGTGTTCGCGTTGCCGCAGTGAGCCTGCCGACGCGGGCGCTCGGCCGCATCGGTCCCGTCGGCACGCGCCTCGGGCTGGGGTTGGCGACGCTCTGCACGCTGGCGGCCTGCACACCCGGCGCGCCGCCGAGCCCCGCCGACGCGTTCCGCGCGGACCCCGCGGCACTGACCCGAGGCCGGCAACTCTTCACCGGCGTATGCGCCGGCTACTGCCACGGCCTGTCGCCCGGGCCCCGCGACGCTCCCTACCTCTTCGACTGCGCCTGGCTGCACGGGGGACGCGACGCGGACTTGTTCCGGGTCATTTCCGAGGGCGTGCCGGAGACCCCCATGCTCGCGTTCGGGGGGCAGCTTCCCGAGGGCGACGACGACATCTGGCGCCTCGTCGCCTACATCGGCAGTGCCGGTTCGCAGAACTGCTGACAGCCGCACGCAGCCTCACTCATCGCCCGACGAACCCCGGAGACCCGGCATGGACGTCAACCACTACCCCAGGCTCAGGCTGTCTGGAGTAGCATCCCGACGACGCAACGGCACACGAAAGGAGAGCTATTGAAAAAGGGAGCTTCCAAGACCCCGACTGATCGACAGGCCGCCGAGATCCAGGCACTCGCCGCTCTCCCGGAAGACCGGATCGACACGAGCGACATTCCCGAGATTCTCGATTGGTCCGACGCGCAGCGCGGCGTCAATCGGGTGGTTCGTCATCACCCGCCGCAGGCTCCGAAGAGAGCCTGAAGGTGTCCATGGACGAGGCCGCCGCTGCATTCCTGCCCCTCGACTTCGAGGAGCGCCCCGTGGCCGAGATGCGCGATCGGGCACGGCTTTTCTACGACCTCATGCGCCGCCGGCGCACGGTGCGGGACTTCTCCGACCGGGAGGTGCCCGCGGACATCATCGAATACGCCGTACGCACCGCGGGCAGTGCCCCGAGCGGGGCACACCGGCAACCGTGGCACTTCGTGGTGGTGACGGACTCCGCGAAAAAGGCTGAGATCCGCGCGGCGGCCGAGCGGGAGGAACGCGAGTTCTACGGTCGGCGCGCGTCCAGGGAATGGCTCGAAGCGCTGGCGCCGCTCGGAACCGACGCCAACAAGCCTTTCCTCACGACCGCGCCCGTGCTGATCGCCGTGTTCCTCAAGCGTTTCACGCTCGTCGACGGCGGCGAGGGAGAAGGACCGGCCCGGGTGAAGAACTACTACACGTCAGAGTCCGTGGGGATCGCCACGGGGATCATGATCGCCGCGCTGCACAACGCCAGCCTCGCAACCCTCACCCACACCCGTCCGAGCCCCATGCGTTTCCTGAACGCACTGCTCGACCGGCCGCGTCACGAGCGCCCGTACCTGCTCCTGGTGGCCGGCTACCCGGCACCCGACGCGACAGTGCCCGTGCTGGAGCGCTACACGCTGGAGGAGCTGGCCACGTTCGTCTGAGCCTGTCCTTGCAGCCCCT
The DNA here is from genome assembly GCA_965206615.1 of Candidatus Azotimanducaceae bacterium. GTDB lineage: Bacteria > Pseudomonadota > Gammaproteobacteria > Pseudomonadales > Azotimanducaceae > VXNE01. Next base: position 1,531,497 of record CBDBKI010000005.1, on the reverse strand, counting down.
GTCGGGCGACCCTCGTGGTCGCCCGTGTCAAGATCGTGCAAGCCCCGACCGCGGGACGGGACAAGCCCGTCCCCTACAAGCCGGACCCAACGCCGAGCGTGAATTCGAGACGGGATCTTGTAGGGGCGACCCTTGTGGTCGCCCGTCCTTCGGCCACGCACATCCCTGCAAACGGGACGGGACAAGCCCGTCCCCTACATCAGCGTTCGAGCCTCACTCGCTCGGCGCGAGGCGTCCCGGCGGCGTACCCGGCGTGGGCGGCGGACGCACCGGGGACACCAGCGCCCGGTCCGCAGCCGGGTCGTAGTCCGGGTTGTGGGTCGGCATGGGCGTGCCCACCGCCGCGAGATACGCCTTCAATTCCTCGTGCAGCGATGCCGCGACCTCTGGGCGGAAGCGCGACAGGTCGGTCGTCTCGGAGAGATCGAGGTCGAGGTCGTACAGGTACGTGCGCCCGGAGTCGAGTTCCCAGATCAGCTTGTGGTTGTCGCGGCGGATCGCGGTCTGCGGCGCGACGTGCTTCATGTTGCGATAGGCGCCATAGAACCAGACGAGGGGCTCCGTGCCGCGTTGCACTTCGCCCACTCCGCCGTTGGTGAGCACGCCGTGCAGGCTGCCGCCGTCCTGGTGCTCGGGCAGGGGTCCCGATGCCCCCACCCAGTCGGCGATGGTGGCGAAGAAGTCGTAGCCGATGGCGGGGAGGTTGCTGCGCGAGCCGCCCGCGATGCCCGGGCCGCGGACAAGCAGAGGCACGCGGATGCCGCCCTCCCAGACGTGCGTCTTGCCCCAGGCAAGCGGCACGTTGTTGGTGACGGGGACATCGGACTCGCCGCCGTTGTCCGAGGTGTAGATAACGTACGTGGAGTCCGCGAGGCCGTTTTCGTCGAGGGTGTCGAGAATGCGTCCGACGCCGTCGTCGAGTTCCGTGGTCATGGCCGCGTACACCGTGCTCGTGTGCCGCAGGTTGACGAAGCGTCCGAACGGGCCCCCGAGCGGCGGTTCCGGCGTGATGAGATCGTTGAACGCCTGGACGGTGTCGTCCTTTGCGAGGACCGGCGTGTGCACGGCGTAGTAGGACACCTGCACGAAGAACGGCCGCCCCGCCTCGGCCTGCTCCGCAATGAAGCGCAGCGCCTCGTCGGTGACCTCGCCGCTACGCTTCGGGTCGGGCGCACCCTGGTCGCCGGGTGCGTTGGTCGTCGGCCCGCTGTGCGCGTCGTAACCGTGCCGCTCCGGCGACTCCCCGCCCATGTGCCACTTGCCGAAGTGGCCCGTCGCGTAGTTCGGATTGTGCGACTTCAGGAACTCCGCGATCGTGACTTCCTCGTCCGGCAGCTCGCGGATCGGCAGTGGGACGTTCATGGGTTTGTTGACGTACATCGCGTCGTAGAAGAACTGGATGCCGGCGCGACCCTCCTCGTCGGGCACGACGTCGATGATGTCCGTGGCGCCCAGGCGCGCCGGCGTCTTGCCGGTCTGGATGCTCATCCGCGTCGGCGAGCAGTTCGGCGCCGGGGAGTAGGCGTTCGAGAAGGTCATGCCCTCCGCCGCCAGGCGTTCGAGGCTGGGCGTCCGGTACAGGTCGCTCATGGAGTTCGCCACCCGGGCGTCCATCTGCACGGAGGTGCCCGTCCAGCTCTGGTCATCCGACAGGATCAGGACGATGTTCTGTGCGGTGGCCGCCGGCGACGCGACGCCGGCCAGGAAGGCGCAGCCCAACGCACAGGTGGAAAGCGAGCGAAGTTTCATCGACGCGGCCTCAACGTGGTGAGGCATCGCATTCAACCGACCTTCTCCCGCGTCTGCAAGAGACACGGGAGAGGTCGGGGCGGGACGGGCGCTTCGACTACCTCGGAACCGCACGCGAACGCCGAAGGTCCGGCGGCTGGTTCGTGCTGATGCGCGGGTCGCAGTAGCCGGAGTTCTGGAAGCGCAGGCCCGACGAGCAGCGACACCCGACCGCCGGTAGTCTCTTCCTATCGCAACGGGGTGCCAGGGGGAAGTTCGCGCGGGCACGGCGGCCGGCCCGGCGCCCGCTTCAGGGGCCGAGCGCCTCCAGGGGGATCACGCAAACGCCGTCCTCGCGCCGGTAGCCGTACCCGGAACCCGTGATGACGGCAAGCGTCCCGGGCTCGCCCACCGCGGTGAGGTCCAGGCGGTTCCGGAATCGCAGCAGTGCCTTCGCCGCGGCATCGACCCGCCCTCCCCCGAGCTTCACTTCGAAGGCGCACCAGTCGCCGCCACGCGCCTGCACCACCAGGTCGACTTCCAGGCCGGTGTTGTCCCGGTAGTGGTACACCTGCGCATCCCACGCCCGCGCGTAGACCGAGAGATCCCGGTACACCATCGACTCGAACAGGAAGCCAAGGAAGTCCAACTCGCCCAGCAGCCGCTTCGGGCTCGCCCCCAGCGCCGCGACCGCCAGCGAAGGATCGACGAAGTGCCTCTTCGGGGCACTGCGCAAGCGCGAACGCGAACGCAGGCGTGGGGACCAGGCCGGTTGCTCCTCGATCAGCATCAGCCTGGCGAGCGCGCGCAGGTAGCTTCGAACCGTGTCCGGATCGAGGGGGGCCTCGGCCCCGCCAACGTCCGCGGCCAGCGTCCTCGCGCTGACGGTCGTCGCGACATTGCGCGCCAGCGAACGCAACAGCCGGCCGACGTTCTCCGGATCCCGGGCAACGCCGTCGACACGGTATACGTCGACCCGGCGTATTTCTTCCAGATAGTCGACCCGGGCGGTCAGGCACGCGCTCGTGGACAGCTCCCGATCGCTCGGCCATCCCCCTCGGCAGATGTGCGCCGCGAGGTCTTCCACGCGCAACTCCGACCGCGCGCAGCGGTCGAACCGTCCCTGCAACAGGTCTCCGAGCGAAACCTCGCCCGTCGAGACTCCCATCTCCCGACAAGTCATGGTGCGCAACCGCAAGCGTGAGATGCGCCCCGCCCCGGTGTGGCGCGCGATGTCGTCCTCCGGTACGGAGGAACCCGTCAGGATGAACTGACCGCGGTTCTCGCGCGCGTCGACCGCACGACGAACGTGATTCCAGATGCGCGGATCGACCTGCCACTCGTCTATGAGGCGTGGCGCGTCGCCCGCGAGCACGAGGCCAGGATCGATGTCCATGGCGCGGCGTGCGTTTTCGTCTATGTCGAGTAGAACCTCGCTGGCGGCCTGCCGGCGGGCGGTCTCCGTCTTGCCGCAGGCTCGAGGTCCCTCGATCAGCACGGCTCCGGCGGCAGCGAGCCGGTTGGCGAGTTCCGCGTCGGCAATCCTCGGGAAGTACCGTGTCATCCCAATCAACCAAGCATATGCAACTCAAACGACCCGGTATTTGTAACTCTTTCAACCGGTCATATGCAACCGTTTTGACCGGGTATTTGGAACGGGTGTGCGACGTTGTGTAGGGGCGACGCTCGTCGTCGCCCGTATCGATGTCTTGCACGACTTGGGCACGGGCCGCCACAAGGGCGGCCCCTACGGTCGCCCGTATCGATGTCTTGCACGACTTGGGCACGGGCCGCCACAAGGGCGGCCCCTACGGGAACCGCAGGCTCTCCACGAGCTTCGAGATGTGCTCCATGCTCTGCCTCGGGTGCGCCGTGATGGAGACCAGCCGGCCGCCCCTGTACGAGGATACGATCTGCGTCTCGAGGCTCACGGCCGCGGGAAGATAGAGCCAGGTGACTTCGGACCGGTACGCCGGCGAGCCGTCCGAGAGCGTGATCTCCTCGTTGCGGGTCACCGCGAAGTCCGAGCCGACGCCGGCGGCGGTGGTGAGCTGGACGAAGTACTCCGCGGCCTTCTCGATCGGCAGCAGGATGCCGGCCGGGAAGTCCGTGACGGACGCCTGGAACGTGACGCCATCCGGCGTCGATGCGGCGAAGACCTGGTTCGGGCCGTCCGGTGCGACCTCGCGCGTGCCGACGGGAAACTCGATCGTGAACGCCGGCGAGCCTTCGTGCCGAAAGGACATCGGACCCGGCGGCGCCTCGACCGGTGCCCGCAGCACGACCCGCGGATGCGTGTTCGGCGACGTGAGGGCGTTCAGTACCTCGAACTCCAGGACGACCTCGTCGTTCGGCTCGGCCGGCTTCAGGACCAGTTCCGTCCGGCCGCGCGGTGCGACGTTCACGAGGTCTGCGGCGCCGTGGAACGACTGCGCGGCGGTCGAGAGATGGCGCAGGCGCAGGACCGCACTCGAGGCGTTCTGCAGCGTCGCGCGCACGATCTCCGCACCGGTGTCGCGCACGACTGCGCCGAGTGTGAGGACCGCATCGAGCAGTTCGCCGACGTGTTCCGGACGGCCTATGAGCAGTTCCTCGAACCAGATCACCGTGCGCCGTGCGAACAGGGCTTCCCTGAGCCCCTCCGCCGACCGCTCGTCCGCGAGCGCCAGCGTCACCGGCCGGTGTCCGCCCCGGCGCAGGTCGTAGGTCCAGTCGATGAGGTTGTGAATGTCCGATGTCCCGATGAATGCCAGGCCGTGCTCGAGGGCGATGCGGTGCGCCTCCTCGTTGTAGCGGGTGCCGTTCACGATCTCGATGCCGTGCAGTTGGCCGCGGTCGATCAGCGTTTCGTGCAGTTCCGTGAGTTCCGTGCGGTAATCCGGCGTGCGCGGCGAACCCCAGGGGTGGTTCCAGAACACGAAGCCGCCCTGGGCGTTGGCCGCCGCGACGGCGTCCTGCGCCGGCCACTCGCTCCGAAAGCGCGCCAGCTCCGCGCCGGACCGGTCGCCGACGGGCCATAGCGCGTTGGCGTCCTCGACGAACACGGCGTTCATGTGCCCCGCCGGCGGATTCCGGGTGATCTCCGACCCCGCGATGACCAGCAGGTCCTCGCCGGCGGCGGCCATGCGCGCCTCGGCCACCGCGGCGTTGCGGTCCGGATTCGGCACGAACGCGCGATGGGGCTGGTACTCGAGGTGGTCGGTGATGGCGACCGCATCGAGGCCGTCGCGGAGCGCTTCGGCCACGCGGACGTTCGGCCACACGTGCCCGTCGGAGAAGACGGTGTGGGTGTGCAGGTCCGCGACCACGGTGACATGGCGTTCCGTGTCCGGAAACACGATGACCTGCTCGTCGTACTCGACGTTCCACCAGGCCCGGCCGTGACCGAAGACCGTGGGCGCCGTGACGACGACCGCCAGGGCGAGGGCGCCGAGACGCGCCATTCGTGTGTGCAGGGACATTTCATTCTCCTCGATCGTTGGAACGCGCTCCATCCGCGCGACCGCGCCAGCCGCCGGCTCAAGCTGCGGCAAGGAACGGATTCCGAATGACCAGCGCGTCCATGACGATCTGGTCCGCCTGCATGTCCTCGCTCATGACCACGGGGCACTCCGCCAACAGGGCGGCAGCCAGGATCGCCGATTCGTATGTCGCGTAGCCGTACCGATCGCAGAGCGCGAGAGCGAGGTCATGGGTCTCGACCGTCATGGGCACGACCCGACAGAAACGCCGAACCGCCGACAGCAGTTCGCGAACCTCCGGCGGGGCGAGGCCCGCCTTGCGCATGGCAACCGATGCGAACTCGTTGAGCACCTGTACGCTCACCACACCGCCGGCGCTGAGCACTCGCTCCGCTACCCGGACCCTCGCCGAGTCGTCCGACAGCAGGTACACCAGGACGTTGGTGTCGAGGAACGGCTCCGCGCCGGCTTCGCGCTGCGGCTCACCCTCGCTCATGCACGTCCTCGCGCACGAAGCGGAAATCCGCCGGCAAGCGTCCCCGATAGCTGCGAACGCGGATCAGGACTTCTTCCGCCGTGGGCAGTTTCGCCAACTCGAACGCCGGACCGCCGGCCGCCCGTATCTCGATCTCGTCCCCTTCGCGCAGACGCATCGCCGCGACGACGGACGCCGGAATCCGCACCGCCAGACTGTTGCCCCACCGTGATACCTGCACCTCATCATCCCGATGGATATACTCGAAACGAAATGTATATCAAATAGTGTACGCCGACAACGTTACTGGAACCGGACGGCACCGTCGCGTGCATGCCCGACGCGATCCGGATGGGTCCGGCGACGGTCCGACCCCGCCGCTGTACCTTGTCAGCGTCGCCCCACACCCGATTCGCCAGACCGGGTTGACGCCGCGCACCGGGACCGTAACGATACCGCGCCGCGTCACGGACGGCGTTCCCCTCGTCACCCATCAGCCGGAGCCCGCATGCCCGCCGATCCCCGCCTCGAAACCAACCGCCGGAACTGGAACGAGCGCACGCCCGTACACGCTGCGTCCGACTTCTACGACATCGAGGGCTTTCGGAACGGGCGCATCACCCTCAGCGAACTCGAACGCAGCGGGGTTGGCGACGTGCGCGGCAGGTCACTCCTGCATCTGCAATGCCACTTCGGGATGGACACCCTGTCCTGGGCACGGCTCGGCGCGGATGCCACCGGTGTCGATATCTCCGACGAGGCCATCGCGCTCGCGAGCGAGCTGAACGACGAACTCGGCCTGCGCGCGCGCTTCATCCGCTCAGACGTGCTGACGCTCCCCGACGTGCTCGACGAGACATTCGACGTCGTCTACACGGCCATGGGCGTGCTGGCGTGGCTGCCCGATCTGGCGAAGTGGGCAAGCGTGGTCGCCCACCACCTGAAACCGGGTGGACTCTTCTATCTGCTGGACATCCACCCCCTCTCCCAGGTCTTCGACGAGACGACGCCCGTGCGAGCGCCCGAGGACCTCCGCATACGGTACGGGTACTTCCCCGATTCCGCGGGGAGAATGTTCCCGGGCAACGAGCCCTCGTACGCCGGGGAGGGTCTGATCCCCAGCCCGACCTGGGAGTGGCAGCACAGCCTTGCAGAGATCCTGGGCGCGCTGCTCGACGCCGGTCTGCGTCTGACCTCCTTTGACGAACACACCGTGACGATGTTCGAGCAGTTCCGCGGGATGGTGCGCGGGGACGACGGGCTCTGGCGGCTGCCGGGCAAGCACGACGCGCTGCCGCTGATCTTCACGCTGACGGCGACCGTGTAGGGGCGACGCTTGTCGTCGCCCGGGTCGGGGCCGTGCAAGCCGCTGGGCGACGGGACGGGACAAGCCCGTCCCCTACGGCTCTGATTCAGCACCGGGCGTTGTAGGGGCGATCCCTTGTGGTCGCCCGTGTCGAGCCCGTGCAAGCCCCTTGGCGACGTGACGGGACAAGCCCGCCGCCCCGCCCGGTACGCTCGTACACCCGCGCGAGATCCAGCGCCTCGAGCACGCCCAGCAAACGCAGCGCATTCACTCGAACGCCTCGCGCGGCGTGCCTTTGTGAACGGCGGAGCTCATGGCATAGGCTTGACGGAGTATCTCGGCACGGGGGAAACGGTACATGGCAACGACCAGGCACGCCATCCAGCGGAGCGGGTATCGAGCACTCGCCGTAGCACTCTGCGCCACCGTCGTATGCGCAACGGCCTTCGCGGCCGACCTGCCCCGTGGCAGGCCCGCCGCAACCGGCATGTCCCCCGAACGACTCGAACGCGTCAGGGGGGAGATCGACCGTCTCGTCGAGACCGGCGAGTTCCCCGGCATGACCGCCATGATCGCACGGCGCGGCAAGGTGGTATTCGAGCACACCACCGGACTGCTCGACGTCGAGACGGGCGCCGAGCTGCAGTCGGATTCGCTGCTGCGCATCTACTCGATGACCAAGCCGATCACCAGCGTGGGCGCGATGATGCTGGTCGAGGAGGGCAAGCTGCTGCTCGACGAACCGGTGACGAAGTTCTTCCCCGAATGGAAGGACCTGCGGGCGCTCGACGAACACGGCAACGTCGTCCCGGCGGCCTCCCCCGTCACACCGCGGCAGCTCCTCATGCACATGTCGGGATTGACCTACGGGTACTACGGCAACAGCGTGATCGACCGCATGTACCAGCAAGCGCGCCTGATCGACGACTGGGATTACCTGACGCGGGACACCCGCGAGCTGGTCGAGAAGCTCGCCGACATTCCGCTGCTCTTCCAGCCCGGCACGCGCTACCACTACGGCTTCTCAAGCGACGTGCTGGGACACCTGATCGAGCGGGTAAGCGGCGACCCCCTCGACCGCTACCTCGAGACGCGCCTGTTCGGGCCGCTCGGGATGACCGATGCGTACTTCGACGTACCCGCGGAAGTCGTCGAACGGTTCGGCACGGACCACATCATCGGCGCAGACGGCGAGGTGATCGTGCAGGACACTCCGGGCGAGGATCCCGAGTTCATCGGCGTCACGTTCCTGTCCGGCGGCGGCGGTCTCGTCATGACGGCCGACAACTACATGCGCTTCTGCTTCATGCTGCTGAACGGCGGCGCGCTCGACGACGCGCGCATCCTGAGCCCCGCCACCATCGCGCTCATGACGAGCAACCTGCTGCCGGAGGGCCTGGACTCGGGACAGGGCGCGGGGTTCGGGCTCGGGTTCGGCATCGCGCCGGCGGGGATCCACCAGCGCACGCTGACGCCCGGGTCCTACTACTGGGGCGGCGCCGCCGGCACCTTCTTCTGGATCGACCCGACCGAAGAACTGATCGGTCTGTTCATGCCGCAGCGCATCGGCACGCCGCCATGGATCCAGAGCACGTTGCAGAACCTCGTCTACGCTGCGCTGACGGAATCGAATCGCTGAGCGGGGCCGGACGGGCCCGCCAGGGTCGCCCCAACAACGCGATTCGAATTCGTGCACGACCCCAGCACGGGCGACGACAAGCGTCGCCCCTACAGCGCACCCTGCTCCCGCATCGCGGCGATCGCCTCGGCGTCGTAGCCGAGTTCGCGCAGGATCTCTTCGGAGTGCTCGCCGAGTTGCGGCCCCCGCCGCGGCTCGACCTGCGGCACGCTCGATACCCGGATCGGGTGGGTGAGCAGGAGCGGCATCTCGAACTCGGCCTCGTCCACCGGCACCGCCATGGCATTCTCCAGCACCTGTGGATCCGTCACCGACTCCTCCACGAGGGCGATCCGGTTCACCGGCAACTCCATGGCCTCGAACGCCGCCAGCCACGCATCCGACGGCCGCTGGGCGACGATGTCCCGCATCACCTCCCCGAGTTCCAGGCGATGCTCGTTCACCGCTTCCCAGGTGGCGAAGCGTTCGTCCGCCAGGACGTGCATCGCGTCCATGGCCGCGAGCAGGAGGTACAGCAGTTCCTCTGTGCGCACCATGTTGAACTGCAGCCAGCGTCCGTCGCTGCACCGGTACGGGCGCATCAGGAACCCCGGTACCCGTCGCTTCTCCCGATAGACCGACATGTCCCCACCCGCCATCGCCGCCTGCGCGACACCCGACACCGACCAGAGTCCGTTCGCGAGCAGCGAGGTATGCACCATGCCGCCCTCGCCCGTCCGTTCCCGGTGCAGCAACGCGGTGACGATGCCGGCATAGATGGCGACCGCCGTCGGGTGATCGCCCATGCCGGGGAGCCCCTGGGTCGGCATCGTCCCGTCCTCGCGCATCAGCTCCATGAGGCCACTGCGCGCCCAGTAGGCGAGCTGGTCGAAGCCCTTGCGATCGCGCTCCGGACCGTTCTCGCCGTAGGCGGTCAGGGACGCATAGATCATGCCGGGGTTGGCTTCGCGCAATGCGTCGTAGGTGAGCCCCAGCCGCTCACGCGCCGGATGCGGCTGATTGGTGATGAAGACGTCGCACTCGACCGCCAGCTTCCGCATGACCTCGAGGCCCGCTTCCGTGCGCAGGTTCAGCGTGATGCTGCGTTTGTTGTGCGCGTCCATGTGCCACAGGTATTTATCCCCCGATCCCGGCGTGGCGGCGATCGTCGGGATCATGCGCAGCATGTCGCCGGACCCGGGTTGCTCGACCTTGATCACGTCGGCCCCGAAGTCCGCGAGCATCATGGCCGCCGCCGGGGCCGCGATGACCGTGGCCGCATCGACGACCTTCAGGCCGGACAGGAGGTAGGGCTTCACGGTGTCGTCCATGGCAGGTATGTCCCCGGCAGGCAGCGGAATGGGCGTCGCGCGTCAGCCGGCGACGACGCTCGCGTTGGCGACCAGCGCGATCGTGTCGTCCTGCTTGGCGAGCCAGACAAAGGCTCCCTGGCGCGAAGAGTCCTCCCCCAGCGGACCGGTCATGACGCCATGCGCCTTCACCGTGTCGCCGGCCCACACGGGGTTCGTGAACTTCACGTCGAACCGACCGCTCGTCCACCATGCCTCGCCGAAGGCCTCTTCCAGGACGTGCGCCGCGTACGCCATCGTCATGCGCCCACCCACCACGACATCGCTGAATCCCAACTCCTTCGAGGCGTCCTTGTCGGTGTGGTAGTTGGCGTCGCCATGAAAGAACTCGCCGCACATCTCGACCGTGATCGTGCGCGCGAGGCCGCCGAACGTCTCGCCGTCCGGGACAACAAAACGCCGCGCTCCCGGCTTCTTGCCCGGGTCCCGGAAGGCCACCGCACCCGTGGGGTCCGCATCCGGCAGAAAGCTCTGGTGGTGCTGGCTGCGCACGACGAGCGTCCCGGAGGGGTCGTGCAGGTCCACCTCGTACTGCACGACGGAGCGGTCGCGGCGCCGGTAGATGTCGCGAATCCGACCGCTGACCGTGTACGAGCCGCCATCCGCCAGGGCCCCGAGGAATTCCCACTCCTGGCGCATCCACAGGTGACCGAAGTGGTTCCCGTAGGCGATCTCGTTGAAGTAGCCGTTGTCGGCGCCGTCGGCGATGGTCGAGGGAACCCGGCCATCGGTCCGCGTCAGTTGCAGACCTTTGTGGAAGTCGTCGAGCACGACATCGTCCACCACGAATTCGCGCACGCTCAGGAGCTTGCCGACGTAGGGACCCGATCGTGTTTCCGCCATGGAGGATCGCCCGGTTCCGAAGGAGTCGCACGAGTATGGTCGGCGTGGTAGGAGACGGTCAACAAGCCGCCCACACCGCAGTCGGGCCACTGTCCGAGCGATCTTCGCTCTGTTCGACCATTGACCTCCCATGACTGGTCCTGAATACTAGTCAGATATGCAGAAGATCAACGCATCGGATTTCAAGGCCCGCTGCCTCGCGATACTCGATCAGGTGCACGCGACCGGCGAGCCCGTGGTCATCCTGAAGCGGGGCAAACCCGTGGCCGAACTCGGACCGACAACCGAGGCACGGGAACGGTATCCCCAACTGGAGTTGGAAGGGACCGTGACCGTGCTGGACGACATCGTCGGGCCGGCAGTCCCCGAGAACCACTGGGAAAGCAACCGGTAGTGTGATCGCCCTGCTCGATACGCACGTGCTGATCTGGTGGCTGAACGACAGAACCCGGCTCTCCCGTCCCCAACAGGAAGCCATCGAAGCGGCCAGTCCGGACGCCCCGGTGTACGTGTCAGACATCTCTCTATGGGAAGTGGCCATGCTGCAGGGCCTGGGCCGGATTCGGCTTGCGCTGCCGCTACGCGAGTGGCTCGCCAAGGCTGTCGCACCGCCCCTCGTACGCAGACAGGGCATCTCGCCAGCGGTCGCCGCTGAAGTCGCAGCGTTGCCAGACTCGTTCCACCGCGACCCCGCCGATCGCATTCTGGTGGCGACCGCTCGCGTCCTCGGCGCGACGCTCCTCACGCAAGACCGTCGTATCGTGGACGCCTTGCTTGCGCCCACGTTGAGTTGACGCCGGAGATCCCTCTCGCTTGCGGCGAGCGCCGCGAACCCACAATAATCCTTCGCCACTAGCAACGCCCGACACGCCCGGGAGGAACACGCGCATGGACTTCGAACCCACCGACAGGATTCTCGAACTCGAGGCACGCGTGGACGCGTTCATGCAGGAACACATCTACCCCCGCGAACTGGACTTCTGGCACTTCGTCGACGACGACGCCAACCGCTGGCAGTACCCGCCGTGGTTCGAGGGGCTCAAGCAGAAGGCGCGGGACGCCGGCATCTGGAACTGGTTCCTGCACAAGGACTACGAGGAGTTCAGCCCCGGGCTTTCCAACCTCGAATTCGCGCCCGTGATGGAGCGCATTTGCCGGATCCCGTGGGCGCAGGAAGTCTTCAACTGCAGCGCGCCGGACCGCGGCAACATGGAAGTGCTCGCCCGCTTCGGCAACGAAGAGCAGCAGAAGCGCTGGCTCATGCCCTTGCTGAACGGCGAGATCCGCTCGGCGTTCTCGATGACGGAGCCGGCGGTCGCCTCCTCCGACGCGACGAACCTCGAGACCTCTATCGTGCGCGACGGCGACGAATACGTCATCAACGGCCGCAAGTGGTTCACGTCGAACGCGTTCAATCCCTTGTGCAAGGTATTCGTCGTCATGGGCAAGAGCGCCCCGGATGCGCCCCGCCACCAGCAGTTCTCGATGATCCTGGTACCCAAGGACACGCCCGGCGTAACCCTGGAGCGACCGCTGCGGACGTTCGGCACGCTGGGGTCGCCCGGCGGCCACGCGCAGGTGCTCTACGACAACGTGCGGGTCCCCGCCGAGAACCTCCTCCTCGGCGAAGGCCGCGGCTTCGAGATCGCGCAGGGACGGCTCGGGCCGGGACGTTTCCAGTACGCGATGATGTTCGTCGGCATGGCCCAGCGCTGTCTCGACCTCATGTGCCATCGGGTCGACGCGCGCGAGGCCTTCGGCGAGAAGCTCTCCGCGAAGACGAGCATCCAGCACGACGTGGCGCGCTCGCGCATGGAGATCGAGCAGTGCCGGCTGCTCGTCCTGCGCGCCGCGGACGCCATGGACCAGCACGGGCCGAGCGCGGCACGAGACTACATCTCCATGGTGAAGGTCGCGGCGCCGGAGATGTGCAACCGGGTCGCGAACCGGGCGCTGCAGGCGCACGGCGGCATGGGCGTCACGCAGGACACGCCGATCAACCACATCTACATGACGAGCCGCTACTGCCAGATCGCGGACGGGCCGAGCGAGGTGCACATGTCGCAGCTCGGGCGCAGGACCATTCGCGACACGATCGCATGACGGCGACAGGAGAAATCGCATGAGCGACGCAGGCAGCGGGCGCACGGCAACGGCCGTGGACACGGACGGAGGGCCCCGCGAGGACTCCGTGCTGACGCTGGCGAAGACCGGGAACGTGGCGGTGATCACGCTGTCCCGGCCCGAGAAGCTGAACGCGCTGAACGCCGGCCTCCGGGACGCGATATTCGACGCCTTCGCAGAGGCGAAGGCCGACGACGGCGTGGGCGCGGTGATCCTGACCGGTGCGGGTCGCGGGTTCTGCTCCGGCGCCGACCTCACGGGCGCCCCGGACGCAGCGCCGCCACCGACGCAGAACGACCACCTCGACGAACTCGGCTGGGTCGGCCGGCTGGCCCTCGCCGTCCACGGCCTCGACAAGCCGGTCATCGGCGCCGTGAACGGCGTGGCGGCCGGCGCCGGCATGAGCCTCGCGCTCGGCTGCGACGTGCGCGTGGGTTCCGACAGGACGCGCTTCAAGACGGTCTTCATCGAGCGCAACCTCTCGCCGGACACGGGCATGAGCTTCTTCCTGCCGCGCATCGTCGGCTACTCCCGTGCGGCAGACCTCATCTTCAGCAGCCGCATGGTGCAGGCCGACGAGGCATACCGCCTCGGGCTGATCGACCGCCTGGTCGATCACGACGACCTCCTGGACACCGCCGTCGAACTCGCCGAGCAGATGACGGCCTGGCCGCCGCTGGCATTGCGGATGTCCAAGCGCGTCCTGCAGCACAACCAGGAGTGCGAACTCGAGGAGGCGTTGCGCTACGAACTCGCGGGGATCTCCCACGCCAGCCGGGCGGTGAACGATCGCAAGGAGTCGCTGGCGGCGTTCCGGGAGAAGCGCGCGCCGAAGTACACGGGCACGTAGGGGCGCCCGCTCACGGGCCCGGACCGAGGCTGCTCCTCGACCAAACCAGGCTCGGCGACAACCAACCGCTCCGGAGGGTCCTGCCATTCCTCTCTCAAGAGAGCCGCAACGCGCCGACTCGACTCTGTGTGGATACGGAGGCCGACTGGCTGAAAGCCGACGAACCGGAGATGTTCCGCTACGTGCTGGAGGTTGGGCGTAGCGAACCGGAGCACGTCGACGCCCGTGATCTCGAGAGCCTCCTGATGAGTCCGGCAACCATTCGCCACGAGGCTCTGTACCACTTTCCCAAGGGGCGCCCGCGCCGGCTATTCGAGCGAGCCGAGCCGGGCACGCCAATTCACGTCGCTCCGGAGTTGGGAGTCCGTCCGAGTGACGATCGTCTGAAGGCCGTCCGCACCGATGCTTCCGTCATCGCGACACTCGACGGGTTCAACGTCCCCTTTGCAACACGCGTGGCCGAACGTTTTCGCGGTTACTTGCATGGTGTGTCGGCCGCCCTCGATACGACCGGAACGCTTGGCACGGACGAGCTGACTGCCGCGCTCGACAAGGCCAAAGGGTTGCGGGAGCGTCTGCGCACCGAGTTGCAGTGCAGCGATCTCGGAATCCTGGACCTGGAGGTGCGGGACGGCCCATCGAGCGGTGTGGCCATCTGGTTCAGGCACGAGGGCGTCGACGGGTGGATCCCGCTGGGCCTCGAGTCCAGCGGAACGCGAAGGCTGTTTGGGTTACTGCCCCGAATCGGCCTGGCCCTCGACGAGGTCGGGCTCGCCATACTCGACGACCTCGACGGCGACCTCCATGTGGACATCGCGGGCGAGATAGTCCGCTGGTTTCGCTCACGGGAACGCAATCCACGCGACGCTCAGCTTCTTGCCACCTCGCACAACGGCGCGCATGTCGGCCTGCTCGACGAACTCGAGAAGGAAGAGGTCTTCGTCGTCGAGAAGGACCATGCGGGCGTCACGCGCGTCCATGGCGCCCAGGACGTGACGGGGCTGCGCCGCGACGCCCGCCTCTATCCGAAGTATCGGGCAGGCGTACTCGGCGGCATCCCCAGACTCGGCTGACGCACGTTGCCTCGGCGCCAACGGGTCACCCCGAGACGGGCCATCGCTCGTCGGGACCGAAGGGGAGAGGAACCCGCCTTCGTGGAACTTCAGGGCTGATCCTGCAGAAATCCAATCTGGAAGGGTTGATTCTCAGGCTATGCCGCAGGCCAGGACCAGCGACAGGTCGACGGCGCGAGACGCCTTGACGGAGCTGCGGAAGGCTTGGCCCCAATACTGCAAACGGCACCCACCGTAGCGCAACCGTCCGATCGGTTCGGCGTGGACGACCTGCTGCCGAGTCGCCCGACATGATCGAGCCTTGCAGGAGCTGTTGGACACCCTGGGACTGTGACGACCCGGTACAATGGCGTCCCGTCGCCACGGGCCGCCACAAGGGCCGGCCCCTACGCGTCCCCGCGGGAGTGGCCCTGCGACAAACGGCCACAAGTCCTCGAGCAGCCGATCGGTCTCCGGCGAAGGCTGGTACGCGAACGCGTGGGGCAGGCCGGGGTAGAAGAGGTATTGCAGCGCGCCGCCCGCGCGCTGGTATTCGCGCAGCAGGTCCAGGGTCATCTCCTGCGGAACGTTGCGGTCGGCCCCCGGTTGCACCACCAATAACGGCGGCAGCGCCTGCGCCTCCCCATCCGCCAGCGTCCGCTGCACGCTGGCACGGGCCATGTGGTCCTCGTCCCGGAAATAGCGCAGCTGCGCGGCGACGAGCTCCTCGCGGCCCGCAGTCTGCGCGTATCGGAACCGGGCCAGCGGGTCGGACACGGGCCAGAGGCCAATCACGTAACTGACCTCGGCCGATACCGGATCGTCACGGAACTCGCCGTCGACGGCGAACGGCGTACCCCGGTGCTCGGCAACGTCCGGTTGTATCCCCGTGATCATTACCAGGTGGCCGCCGGAAGAGCTGCCGATCAGCCCGATGCGCTTCGGGTCGACATCGAACCGGTCCGCGTTCGCGCGGACGTAGCGAATCCCGGCCGCGATGTCCTGCACGGCACAGGGATGCTTCCCGTTCCTGCCATCCCGGAAGTCGAGCGAGAACACCGTCATGCCCCGCTCGGCCAACGCCACGGACACCACTTG
Source organism: Candidatus Azotimanducaceae bacterium (assembly GCA_965206615.1). GTDB lineage: Bacteria > Pseudomonadota > Gammaproteobacteria > Pseudomonadales > Azotimanducaceae > VXNE01. The sequence continues at coordinate 1,515,572 of CBDBKI010000005.1, read as the reverse complement.
CGGCCTCAGCCGGTCGTTCACGGTCCAGGCGCCGCCGTGCACCATCACGATCGCCTTGCCGAGTCGGTCGGCTGCATCACGCGGACGATAGAGTTCTGCCCGCAGCTCCATGCCGTCCATGCGGGCGTAGGTGACGCTGCGTTGTTCGATGGCTTCCGACACGTGACGGTCCGGACGCTCGCTCGGCGGCTCGGCAACAGCCACGCTACAGGCGCGGGCGCCACTTCGCCCCTTCCTCGAACTGGCTCGCGGCGATCCGCTCGAGCAGGCGCAGTCGCAACTCGTCCGCCTGGTGCCTGTACTCGGACAGGCCCGCGAGGTTCTGCGTCTCGCGCGGATCGTTTTCGAGGTCGAACAGCAGATAGACCTGACCGTCCCGGTTGAGCGCCGCCTTCCAGCTTCCGTCCGTCAGCATGAACTCGGCGCGGTACTCGGAAATCGCGTCGTCGCGGTGCGTCGCGCCGTTCGACATGGCGGGCACGACGGACTTCGCGAACTGTTGGTAGTCGATGGTTCCCCCGGCCAGTTCCACCAGCGTCGGGCCCAGGTCGCAGTTCTCCGCCGGGTCGTCGATCACCTTGCCGCCGCCGTTCGCCGCCGTTTCCGGCGTGCGCACCAGCAGGGGCACGCGCAGGGCGCCGTCGAGGAAGTTCATCTTGTAGATCAGACGCCAGTCGCCGTTCATCTCGCCGTGGTCGGAGGTGAAGGCGATGACCGTGCGGTCGAGTTCGCCGCGTTCCTCGATCGTCGCGAGCACCTCGCCGATCTGGTCGTCGATCAGCGTGACGTTGCCGGCATAGTTGGCCCGCATCGCGCCCTCGTCGCCCGGATCGAGTTTCGGCGAGCGTTCCATGAAGGCGTCGAGCCAACCGCGCGGACGCGGGATATCGTCATCCGGACGGGGGACCGGCGGTGGCATCGCTTCCGGATCGTACATGCTGGCGTACGGCTCGGGCGCGTCCCACGGTTCGTGCGGGCCGCCGAAACTCATCCAGCAGAACCAGGGCTCGTCGCGGTCGTACGCCGCGAGATACTCCTTCGTGCGTTGCCCGACGTAGACGTCCGCATAGTCCTCGAGCGGCAGCACGGACGGACGCGCCATGTGCGGCTTGTTGCCGAAGCGTTCCTCGAAATCCGCCCGGTAGCCGGCGAGCAGCCCCTTGTCCTCCCACATCTCCGTCATGTGGCTCATCACCTGCGCACTGGCTCGCGGGCCGCCGATCTCGTTGACATCGTCCAGGCCGTAGGAGTTCAGCAGGTGCGCGCGCTCGCGGAGGTCCCCTTCGTGCGGGTGCAGGTGCGTCTTGCCGAAGAGGCTCGTGCGGTAGCCGAGATCCCGGATCGTGCGCATCCACGTCGGCACGTCGGGCGGCATCGCGTAGTGGACGTTGTTCCACACCCCGTTGTTGTGTGGATAGCAGCCGGTAGCGAGCGTCACGCGGGCCGGAATGCAGATCGGCGTCGTGGTGATGCAGTGGCTGAAACGGACGCCCTCGGCCGCGATCCGGTCGAGATGCGGCGTGCGCACCCAGTCGCCGCTGCAACTCATCGCATCCCAGCGCTGCTGGTCGGTCATGATGAACAGGATGTTCGGATGCGTCATAAGAAGCTCCCTGATGTCAGTGGTTACCAGATCCCTTTTCGCCGTTCCGGCGCATCGTCCACCTTGCGGCGCGTGAGCTCCACGCCCCGCTCCGGGGACAGCGACGCGACGGCGACGTGCCCCCCCGCGGCGCTGGCATAGCTGCCGACGGGCGATCCCGGATAGCAGGCCGTCGTGGCCCCCTGGCTCTCGTCCCGCCAGACGTGCACGTGTCCGAGGGCCAGGTAGTCGAAGCCCGAAGCGCCGATCTCCTCGTGGGTGATCTGCGACGAGCCGATGCCCTCCCGTTCGGACACCACCAACCCGTGGGCAAGGCCGATGTTCCAGACCCCGTCGCGCCGGCCGGGCACACCTTCCAGCGGTTCGTTCTCGGGCGCGTGTTCGGCCATGGCCCTGCCCCAGGCCCGGACCCCGAGGTCGTCGAACTCGATGCTCGCGCCGTCGGTCTCGAGGAGCAGGTGCACGTGCCCGCCCACGTCGTTCGCCGCGATGCGACGCCAGATCGAGTAATGGTCGTGTACGTCGTGGTTGCCCGGCAGGACGACCACCGGGCACGGGAGGCGGGCAAGCTGGTCGCGGACGAAGTCGAAGTCGTCGTCCGGCACCCGGTTGTTGTCGAACAGGTCTCCCGCGATCAGCAGCAGGTCCGCGCGTTCCTCGATGGTGGCATCGATCACCGCCGCGAAGGCCCGCTCCGCCTTGTTCCGGAAGCCATCGACATCGTCCGCGACGTAGCGGCCGTCCAGGTGAACGTCGGACGTGTGTACGATCTTGATCGGGCGGGCTGGCATGGTGCGGCAGTTGGCCGCCCGACACCCTTGCGGGGTGCGGGCGGCCGGACGTGGGTCAGAACCGCATCGGGTTGATCGGCGGCCAGGAGTCCTTGGTCGCGAGGATCGCCTCGCCGACGTCCTCGACGTCCCAGGGCTCGTCCGACTCGTCCTTCTCGGCCACGGTCTCCATCTGCCAGGACAGCAGGGACACCCGGTTGCCGCCCACGATCCACGTGCGGCCCGTGACGTCCTTGGCCTCGTCCGTGCAGAGCCACACCACGGACGGCGAGACCTTATCGGGCGGGAAGCGGTCCTTGGCCTGTTGCGGCAGGATGTCATCGGTCAGCCGCGACAGGGCGGTGGGCGCCAGGATGTTCACGGTAACGCCGTAGCGCATGCCTTCGAGGTACAGGCAGCGCGCGAAGCCGGCGATCCCCGCCTTGGCGGCGCCGTAGTTGGTCTGGCCGAAGTTGCCGAGCAGTCCGGAGGTGGAACTGGTGACCACGATGCGCCCGCCGTGTCCCTGGGCAAGCATCTGGTCGTAGGCGGCCTTCGCGGAGAGATAGGTGCCCCGCAGGTGTACGTCCACCACGACGTCCCACATCTCGTTGTCCATGTTCTTGAAGGACTTGTCCCGCAGGATGCCGGCGTTGCAGATGCAGATGTCGAGCTTGCCGAAGTTGTCGACCGCTGCCTGCGCCATGCCGCGCGCCTGATCCTGGTCGGCCACCGAGCCGTAGTCCGCCACGGCCTTGCCGCCGGCGGCCTGGATTTCCGCGACGACCTGATCGGCCATGGCGCTGCCGGCACCCGTGCCGTCCCGCGCGCCGCCGAGATCGTTGACCACCACCGCCGCGCCTTCCGCAGCGAGCAGCAGCGCGTGCGTGCGGCCGAGACCGCCCCCGGCGCCCGTGACGAGCGCGACCTTACCGTCCAGCATTCCCATGAGCCGTGTGCCCTCCGTTAGAATCGATGACTTTGGTGGCGATGGTGTCGTGCTGCTATGCCCACGACACTCAGGAAACCGGCGATTTTACGGGGAAGGACATGGATAAGCTATTCGATCTGACCGGCAAGACGGCGCTCGTCACGGGCGGCAGCCGCGGCCTCGGGCGCGAGATGGCGCTGGCGTTCGCGGACCATGGCGCGGACGTGATCGTCACGAGCCGCAAGCTCGACAACTGCGAGCAGGTGGCGGCGGAGATCGAGGCGAAGGGCCGCCAGGCGCTGGCGTACGGCTGCCATGTGGGCCACTGGGACGAATGCGACGCACTGGTCGAGGCCGCCTACGAACGCTTTGGCAAGGTCGACATCCTCGTCAACAACGCCGGCATGTCGCCGCTCTATCCGAAGCTCTCGGCGGTGACGGAGGACCTCTTCGACAAGGTCGTGGGCGTCAACCTCAAGGGGCCCTACCGCCTCTCGGCGCTGATCGGCGAGCGCATGGCCGCCGGCGACGGCGGTTGCATCATCAACATCAGCAGCAACGCCGCTGTCGACGCGAGCCCGAATTCGGAGCCCTATGGCGCCGCGAAGGCCGGCCTCAACTCGCTGACCCGGTCCCTCGCCTTCGCGTTCGGCGAGAAGGTGCGCGTCAACTGCATCCAGGCGGGTCCCTTCCTCACCGACATCTCCAAGGCCTGGCCGCCGGAGACCTTCAAATCGATGGAGACGCGCCTTGCCCTGCGCCGCGGCGGCGAGCCGGACGAGATCGTCGGCGCCGCGCTGTTCCTTGCGAGTCCGTCGGCGAGTTTCACCACCGGCGCCGTCATTCGCGTGGACGGAGGCTCCCCGTAGCCCCGGGGGACAGGAGCGCCTCCACCACCCGCGGGGCGGGATCGACGCCCGTCAGAGCTTCGAGCGTGGCGAGGCCCCCCGGGTTCGCGACATTCGCCTCGAACACGTACGGCCAGGCGAGATCGATGCCCGCAAAGCGCACGCCCTGGGCGTTGAGCCGCGCGATGACACGCCCGACAAGCCCTTGCTCCGCTTCGCTCAGCACCGTCGGTCGGGGCGTGGCGCCGGCCCGCAGGTTGCCCGTCTTGGCATAGGCCCCGATCACGGTCTCGCCGGCCACGATGACGCGCTTTTCCCGGTCCCGGGCCTCGGGGACGTAGCGCTGCAGCACGCCGTAGCTGCCGTTCGCGGTGAGCCGCAGCAGCACCTCGCGTGCATCGGGGCTCGCCGCGCACAGCCGGTGCACGTCGCGCCCGAAACTCCCGGCGACGGGCTTCGCCACCCACTCGCCGCCATGAGCGACGCGACGCAACAGGGCCTCCGCGTCCGCGCTCGCGTATGTCTCCGGCTGGAACTCGGTGAGGCCGAACTTGCCGTGCTGGAAGACGAGCGCATCCACGGTGTTCACGAAACGATCCTGCGCCACGGTGCGCAGCATCTGCATCCGATCGAGAAAGGTCTCCCGTCCGCCGAAGCCGAGCAGCCAGACGAGATCGAAGACGTCGAGAGGAGTCGCGTTGCCGTCCCGATCGGCAGCCGCGACGCCACGCCCCGTCAGCGACAGCGACTCCCAGGTCAGGCTGGCCATTCCCCAACCGGCGTCGACGAAGGCCCGCGCGAGCCGCTCGCGATTGTCGTTGGCCGGCTCCCCGACGCCAGAGGAGAGTAACGCGATGCGCAAGGCAGTTGCCGGGCTCAGTCCTGAGCGAGCGCCAGTGCGGCGACGATCCTGCCGCCCGCCGCGCCTCCCGTCAGTTCGCTGCGCACCATGCGGTGTGGCATCTCGCGGGTCATCCAGACCGTCCCCGCGAGTCCGTCTCCGTCGAGATCGACCAGTTCCAGCCGGTAGGTGCCGAAACGCCCGGCCGGCACCTCCACCGACTCGACGCCGCTCAGCGTGGCACGCCACTCGTGAACCTGCTGCCGTTGCAGGTCGAGCGTCCGGAAGCGCGCCTCGAAGCCGGGCGCGAGCGCCGCGCCGGCAAACGCGGTCGCCAGGTGCCCAACCACCGGTCCATTGGAGGGAATCGCGACGGGCCGGTCGTCTGCGCCGGGCTCGACGATCACGCCGGACACGCCATCCGACCCCACATCGAGCACGACGTGACCCTGCCCGACCTGCACGGTGCGGTGCACCGGGATCAGGTCTGCCTCTCTCAGGTAGACGATGTCCACGAGATCTCCCGCCGGCGCCCGCGCCCGGGTCTCCACCCGCCACACCGGCGCTCCGTTCCAGGATTGGCGCGACCTCTCGACGTTCGAGTGGAACGCGTACTCCTCTGCGCCGACCGTCACCGAGATCCGGTACCGCAACGTGCTCGCCGCGACGCGCGACCCATCGGCACGCAACGCCGCGCCGCCAGTAGCCGCGTCGACGACTTCGGAAACCTCGCCGGCCGCGGTGGGTTCCGCGTCGGCGTCGGCCGGCGCCGCCGGCATCGCCAATCCCCCCACGAGACCGAGCGCGGCGAGACGTATGCCTGCTCCCCGTAGCGTCCACGGCCATCCCTGCCGGCCGTCGACGCCGCCTGTCCGTACTTCCTCGATGCGCGCCGCACCCAGCGGCGCGCGAAGGCTGTTGCGCTGCACCTGAGGCGCCCCCCGCGGATTTGAGACTGCGCTATTATCCACCGATGCGCGCGGATTACAGTTTGGCGCCCGCCGAGATCCCGATACACGAGCCGGCGGTGTTGTCGGCGGCGCAACGGGCGCTCAGGAAGGACGAGATCCGCGAGCGCCTCGCCGCACTCGATGCCGTCCTCGTCGCCCACTACTACGTCGACGGCGACATCCAGGATCTCGCCCTGGAAACCGGCGGCTGCGTCTCGGACTCCCTCGAGATGGCGCGCTTCGGGCGCGACCACCCGGCCTCCACACTGGTCGTCGCCGGCGTGCGCTTCATGGGGGAGACCGCGAAGATCCTCTCGCCCGAGAAGCGCGTTCTCATGCCGACGCTGGAGGCCGAATGCTCGCTCGACCTCGGCTGTCCCCCCGGGGAGTTCGAGGCCTTCGCGGCAGAGCACCCCGACCGCACGGTGGTCGTCTACGCGAACACCTCTGTGCAGGTGAAGGCGATGTCCGACTGGGTGGTGACTTCGAGCGTCGGGCTGCGCATCGTCGAGCACCTGGCGGCCCGCGGCGAGAAGATCCTGTGGGCGCCCGACAAGCACCTCGGGAACTACATCCGCCAGGAGACCGGGGCGGACATGCTGCTCTGGACGGGCGCCTGCGTGGTGCACGAAGAGTTCAAGTTCCAGGCCCTCCATGACCTGATGAACGTCTATCCGGACGCCGGCGTGCTCGTGCATCCGGAGTCGCCCGCCGCCGTGGTCGGGATCGCGGACTGCGTCGGTTCGACCAGCCAGATCATCCAGGCCTCCCGGGACCTGCCCAACGACACGTTCATCGTGGCGACCGACCGGGGGATCTTCCACCAGTTGCGCAGGCAATCCCCCCACAAACGTTTCATCGAGGCGCCCACGGCCGGCGACGGCGCAACGTGCCGCAGTTGCGCGCACTGCCCGTGGATGGCCATGAACGAGCTCGATAACCTGGCCGCGACCCTCGAGCGGTTCGACAACGAGGTGTTCGTCGATCCGGAGATCGGCCGGCGGGCGATGATTCCACTGCAACGGATGCTGGACTTCCCCAAACCATGAATACGCCACTACAGCCCTTTTCGCGCCGCGCCCGATTCGGCGCCTTCGCGCTTGCCGCTTTTCTCGCTGTCCCGGCCGTCTTGGCCTCCGACTACAGCGATGGCTGGGGCCCACCTGTCGGCAACGCCATCCCCGAAGCGAGCCTCATGGACCAGTCCGGCCAGCCGCAAACCTTCGCCGGCTTGTTGGGACCCCGGGGGCTCCTGATCTTCTTCAATCGCTCCGCGGACTGGTGACCCTACTGCCAACGTCAGCTCGTGCAGCTGAATACGCATCGCGAACAGTTCCGGCAGGCCGGAGTAGCCGTCGCCGCAGTCACCTTCGACGACGTTGCGGTATTGGAGGAATTCACCTCCGACCGGGGGATCGAATACCCGCTGCTGTCCGACCCCTCCGGTACCTATATGCACGGTCTCGGCATCCGCAACGAGGAATACGGGCCCGACCACCCGGCCTTCGGCCTGCCCCATCCCGGCGTGATGTGGATCGACGCGGCCCGCACGATTCGCTACAAGGCCGCCGTGCCGGACTATCGCTCCAGGCCGGACTTTGCGGAGTTGCTCACCGCCATCGCGGCAGGGCCGTAGGGGCCGCCCTGGTGGCGCCCGTCTCGAATCCATGCACGGTGAGGCCGCCGTGACCATGCTCGCGCACACGCAGTCCGGAACGCTGGAAGGCGTCGAGCGTAGCGGCGTGTCGGCGTTCCTGGGTGTGCCCTACGCCGCATCGCCCACCGGGGCGCTGCGGTGGCGGCCGCCGCAGGCGCCGATGGCGTGGGCCGGCGTGCGGCCCGCCAGGACCTTCGGCAACGCGGCCGCCCAGAGCCCGCTGCCCGGCGGCATTCTCGGCGTCGCCGAACCGCTCGATGAGGACTGCCTGTATCTGAACGTGTGGACACCCGGCATCGACGACGCCGCACGGCCGGTCATGGTGTGGATCCATGGCGGCGCGTTCGAGATCGGGGCCGGGTCGCAGGCGATCTACGACGGGGCCAGACTTGCGTTGCGAGGCGACGTCGTGGTGGTGACGATCAACTACCGCATGGGACCGTTCGGGTTCCTGCGACTGGTGGACGCCACCGCAGGCGCCGTACCCGCCACCGGCAGCGAGGGCATGCTCGACATGGTGGCGGCGCTGGAATGGGTGGCCGGAAACATCGCCGGCTTCGGCGGCGACCCCGGCAACGTCACGGTGTTTGGCGAGTCCGCCGGCGGCATCGCGATCGCCGGCCTGCTGGCCATGTCCCGCGCGCGCGGCCTGTTCGCGCGCGCCATCGTACAGAGCGGCCCCCCGTACGCACGCGCGGTCGACGAGGCGAACGCGCTGGGGGAGACGGCGATCGAGCGCCTCGGACGCGGCCGCGGCGCCGACGCGCTGCTCGGCGCAAGCACCGGGGACCTGGTCCGAGCGGTCCCGAACATCACCGACTCGTTCACGGAAGACGCCGGTCCGGACGCCGTGTTCGCAACCCGCCGCCCGTGGCTCACAGCGGACGGCGAGCTGGTCCCGGCCGCCCCGCTCGATGCCATTGCCGCGGGTTCCGCGGCCGGCGTATCCCTGCTGGCCGGAACGACGCGCGACGAGATGCGCGCGATGCCGCCGGATGCGTCCGACGAAACCGTGCACGGCCTGCTCGGCGCGATCTTCCCACGCGTCCCACGCGGCGATTGGCCGCTGTTGATGGACCGCTATCGGCAGGCGCGATCGGTCGACCCGGCCCTCATGACCGTCGCACCGAGCAATGCGACCCAGCTCGTCGCAGCCGCCGTACACACCGACCTCAACGCCCGGCTTCCGGTCATTCGTCTGCTCGAAGCCCAGCGCGCACACGCTACCGTGCACCACTACGTGTTCACTTGGACCTCGCCGCAGGGCGATGGCAGCACGGGCGCGCCCCACGGCGGCGAGATCGCGCTCGTTTTCGGCACCCACGATCTGTCTGCCGAGACCCGCCGCATGTTTGGCGCCGGGCCGGCTGCGGATGCCCTGTCGAACGCCATGCAGGACGCCTGGGTCGCGTTCGCGCGGGTCGGCGATCCGTCCACCCCGGCGCTCGGCTGCTGGCCTGCGTACGGCGAGACCCGATCGACGCAGCTCATCGGTGAACTCTGCGAGGTACAGGAGGACCCGTGGGGCACGGAGCGGGCACTCTGGGACGGGTACGACAACGCGGCGATCATGCCGGCGTACCTTATGTAGGCGTCCAGGTCTAGGCGTCCAGGCGCTGTTTCGTTTGTGGCCGATGTACCAGACCGCGAGACGGTCGAAACCCGGCACGGAGTCGAGGATTCTTCGTACGTATCCGTGCTGGATCCTGTAGATCGATCTGGCAGACTCCTCCCATCGATAGCGCCGACAACGCTGCTTGCCCTCCCTCGCTCCACATAATCCACACAACGGACAACGCCAGGCATGGTTCTCAAGGAATTCGACATCGGAGGAAACTCGGCGATCGTCACGGGGGCTGCCCGCGGCCTCGGCAAGGCGGTCGCGCTGACGCTGGCGGAAGCCGGCGCCGATGTGGCGGTGGCGGATTTCCGCGAGGAGGTCGAGGAGACTGCCAGGGAAATTCGAGAGCTCGGTCGCAAGAGTATCGCGGTCCGCACGGATGTGCGCGAGGCCGAGCAGGTCGAGCACATGGTGCAGGCCGCCCTTGCCGAGTTCGGAAAGGTCGACATCATGGTGGCCAACGCCGGTGTCGAATGGGTGAAACCGCTGCTGCTCGTGGACGGCAAGCCACCCGTGCGGATGCGCGTCGACGTCAACCTGGAATCAGGCCTGGAAGAAGAAGATTGGAACCAGACCTTCGACGTCAACCTGCACGGGTTCGTGCGCTGTGCCCGCGCCGTGGGTCCGCATATGATCGAGCGAAAACGCGGCAAGATCATCGGCATCGGGTCGATAGCGGCTATGCGGTTTGGCGCCAACACCACGGCGTATGCCGCTTCGAAAGCCGCGGTGCACCGATTTGCCCAATCCCTCGCCCAGGAGTGGGCCGGATTCAATATCAATGTCAACGCGATCGCTCCCGGTGCCTTCGGCCCGACGCCCATCTATTGGCACCCGGAGTGGAACATTACGCAGGAACAACATGAAGCGGCCCTTCACCGGATCAATTCACACATTCCGCTGCAACGCGATACGGAAGGTTGGGCTCGTCCGCGCGAACTCGGATTGCTCGTCGCCTTCCTCGCATCGGAGGCCGCGAGCTATATTACCGGGCATGTCCTCGTTGCAGATGGCGGCCTATTGCTGTGACCGAACGTTGGAGCGGCCCGGCGCGTTCTCCTTGAGGGCATGACGGTGGAAGGAGAGCTCAGGACCCACCTGCTGCCCGACGGCCGAATTCTCGCGTTCTGCGAATTCGGCGATCCCGATGGCGACCCGATCTTTCACGCCCACGGCGTGCCCAGCTCCCGGCTCGAGGGGGCGCTCCTGCATGACTCGGCGTGCAAGCACGGCTTCCGCGTCATCTCCACCGATCGCCCCGGCATTGGCCAGTCGACCTACCTTCCCGGCCGGAGGTTCCTCGACTATCCGAAGGACATTTCGTCCCTGGCCGATGCTCTTGGCCTGGAGCGGTTTGGCGTGATGGGCAGCTCCGGCGGCGGAGCCCATACGGCGGTTTGTGCCTACGCAATTCCCGAGCGCCTCACCGTCAACCTGACGATGTGTCCGTTCGCCAACTTCGCCGAGTTCCCGGCGCCGGAAGCGCTCTTGTCGGGCGCCGAAGCGGTCACCTGGAGGATGGCCCGGATTTCGCCCGTCCTGGTCTTCGCGATGTGCGGCTTGCTGGGGCTGGTCATCCGCGGGGTCGGAGGGCGCTACGAGAAATGGGCGGCCACGGCCGCGAGCGCCACCGGGGGCCCGGACGGTGAGGTGGCGCGCGCGAACCCCGAGAAGATGGCGCAGATGGGACGCGTCACGGCAGAGGCCTTCGCGCAGGGAGGCCGCGGTGTTGCCGTGGATACCATGATCCAGTATTCGGACTGGGGTTTCCGGCTCGCCGACATGCCGGGCAGGATCCAGCTCTTGCACGGCACCGAGGACGGGCTCGTGCCCTTCGAGTTCGGCCGGTACATCGCCGACAACGCCCCCCACTGCGAGTTTCACGCCCTGGAGGGCTGGGGTCATTTCATCACCCTGAAGTCCCCCGACCTGATCTTCGAGACGGCGCGCCGGGAAGTGGACGGACAGTGATCAGCCCGTAGCGCCCCCGCGCCGGTTCCAAAAATCCGCCGGCAGTGTAGGGGACGCCCTTGTGGCGTCCCGTGGTCGGGTTCACGCACGTCGCCGGGCCGACCGTGAACCCCACACGCTGCCACGCGAGCGGGCGTCAGCTTTTCAGGGACTCGAGTTCCGTACGCAGGTCCAGGATGCGCTGCGTGAGGCCGGCCATCGACCGTCGGTTGTCCGGGCTCACGAGCCCGCGCGCGTACTCGAGGTGCTGGATGGCCTTGCGGTAGTCTCCGAAGAGCGCGAAGAACTCGGCACGGGCACGGTGCACTTCCACGATGTCGCCGGCGAGGCCGGCCACCTCCGCGAGGTCGTGCCAGACGTCGATGTCGTTCGCGTGCACGCGGCTCTGACGGGCGAGGACTTCCTGCGCCGCCGCGTGCCGGCCCTGCCCGGTCAGCGCCTTCGCGTAGAGCATCGCGAACGGTTGATTGTCCGGGTTGATGACGAGTTGGTGCGACAGGAACCGCACCGCCTCCTCGTGGCTGCCCGCTTCGATCAGCACGTCGGCATAGGACGCGGACAGCAGGATGCTCCTGGGATCCGCCTCGTGCAGCGCCTGCATCCCGATCACGGCCTCCAGGTCTTCCCCCACACCCGAACGGGCGAGGGCCAGGCGATAGGCACGGGCATCCGGCGTGCCGTCGGTGTCCCGCGCCTCGGCCAGCGCCCGCTTCGGCGTCTCGGCGAAGTGCACGAGCGCCCGCATCCGCATCAACTGGTGGTCACGCGAGCCGGGCACGGCCACGGTGGGATACCGCGCCGCCTGGTTGCGGGCATCCGCAATGCGCGTCTCCGAAATGGGGTGCGTCAGGAGGAACTCCGGGGGCTGTTCCGTGAAGCGGAAAACCCGCTGCATGCGCTGGAACATCCGCGCCATGCCGTGCGGATCGAGCCCGGCGCGCACCACCGTGTTGAGCCCGATGCGGTCGGCCTCCTGTTCCCTGCTCCGGCTGTAGCGCAGCTGGTTCTGGATGGCAGCCGCCTGCGCGCCGGCCATCGCCGCCATACCCGCATCGCCACCGACCGTCATCGCGAGGATGGCCGTGGCCAGGAAACCGACGAGCATGGGGATGGCGCCGCGCTGCTGCGCCTCGATGCCGCGCGCGAAGTGACGCTGGCTCAGGTGGGCGAGTTCGTGCGCCACCACGGAGGCATACTCGTGCACGTCCTCCGCGTGGACCATCAACCCGAGATTGATGCCGAGGACGCCGCCGGGCGCCGCGAACGCATTGATCTGGGAACTGTCGATGAGCACGGTGGAAAGCACCGCTTCCCGGAGTTCCGAGTACTGCGCGAGTTGCATGAGCTGCGTCGCCACGTAGTACTTGAGAATCTCGTCGCGCACGGTCGGCAGGCTGGCCCGAACCTGCTTCAGGAACATCTCACCGATGCGCCGTTCCATCTCCGGGGAGACGATGGCCGAGGAGGCGTCACCCAGCTCCGGCAGCGCCTCTGCCGCCGACGTCTGCACTCTCGGCAACACGACGACCAGAAGCAACGCAACGACCATGCGGGTCCACATGGTTCGCATCATATCGGACGCGACGCCCCAGCTATAGGGACGTCGGAATCGGCCTCGTCGCGATGCGGATGCAGTCGTGACGCGCGCCCTGCGACGCACTCTCCGGCAACGACGCTGCTATTCTGCCAAGCCATGTCCGAGGCACACGAAACCGTCGTCGACGCAAGCGGGCTGCGGTGCCCGATGCCGCTGCTGAAAGCGAAGAAGGCACTGCACGAGATGCCGGCCGGCACACACTCCAGGGGACACCCACCCCGCAGTCACCCTCTAGCCAGGCGAGCGCCCAATATCTCCCGCGAAATCTCGTGCCGGACCGGCCTGCTCCGCCCGCGCCCTTGCTTGCCGCGGACCCCGCCCGCCGGCGCGACCCAACCGGCAGCGGTCGCCCGCCTACTCGCCGGAATCCTCTTCCAGCGGCGGAGTGTCCAACCGCAGGGCATGTATCAGATTCTTGTTGAACAGGCTCAGATGGCGTCCGTGCCCGGATGGGCTCGATGGGCTCGCCCCAGTGCGGTCGCCACGTGATGGGCAGCAGCGAGGGTGTCTCCTTGCCGTGGCGCCAGCCCTCCGAGATCAGGAGCAGCAGGACGGGCAGGCTGTTCGGGACCACGAATTGCGCCAGGCTCGCGAACAGAGCCAGCGCACTGGCCGCGAACAGGTGCCCGCACTGCGCGAGCTGGAAGGCCGAGAAGGCAAGCAGGTGAGAGTCCGTCGTATCGTAACCCGCGACCGTGCGCCACACCCCCTCCAGCGCATCCGCCTGCGCGTGCACGCGCTGCAGATGCGGGGGCAACTCGCGCAGTTCGCGAATCGTGCCCATTTCGACGTCGTAGACGCCGTCCGCCACCATCTGGGCCAGTGTCCGGCCCAGGGTGTCCGGCAGAGACGCCGTCCAGAGTTCGCCGTCCACCTCCGGCTCAAGCGCAGCACCGAACGTCAGGTCCCGCCCGAAGCGTCGCACGGCGCCGTCGTTCGCAAGGGCGAGGAAGTCCGGAGGCACGCTCCAGGGGACACCCACTCCGCAGCAGCGAAACTGCTATTCTCCGGCCATGTCGGAGTCACAGGAAACCCTGGTCGACGCGCGTGGCCTGCAGTGCCCGATGCCGCTGCTGAAAGCGAAGAAGGCACTGAACGAGATGCCGGCCGGTGCCCTCCTGCGCGTCATCGCGACGGACCCGGGCTCGGTGCGCGACTTCGATGTGTTCTCGCGCCAAAGCGGCAACGCGCTGCTCGAATCCGGCGCCGGCGACGGCACCTACTTCTACGTATTGCGCAAGAAAGACGCCTGATCCCGGTGCGCTTCCTGGAGGTCATCAGCGGCTGGATCAACGACTACTTCTCCAACGAAGAGGCCATCTACCTCGTCGTACTGCTGGCCATCGCACTGCTTGTCCTGCTGACGCTCGGCGCCATCCTGGCCCCGGTTCTCGCCGGACTCGTCATTGCCTTCCTGCTGCAGGGTTTCGTCGACCGCCTGACGCGCTGGCGCGTCCCGCGGCTGCTGGCGGTGTGGGTCGTGTTCCTGCTGTTCGGCGGCGGCGCGGTAGCCATCGTGGCGGTTGTGGCGCCCCTGATCTGGCGGCAGCTCTACGAATCCGTCAACGCCATGCCCGCCCTGATAGACCGTCTCGGCGACGTCCTGGTGGGCGTTTCGGACCGCTATCCGGGCCTCTTCTCGCCCACCGCCATCGACGGCTGGGTCGCGACCCTGAACGCGCAGTTGACCGAACTCGGGGCTTCCGCGCTGCAGGGACTCGTCACGCAGGTACCGAATCTCTTCGCCACCATGATCTACCTGATCCTGCTGCCGATCACGGTGTTCTTCTTCCTGAAGGACCGCGACCGCCTGATCGCCCGCGTCGTCTCCCTGCTGCCGGCACATCGGCCGCTGCTCAACCGGGTCGGCAACGAGATGAACGTGCAGATCGCGAACTACATTCGCGGCAAGTTCCTCGAGATCGTGATCGTCGGACTCGCGAGCTACGTCGTCTTCGCCGTGCTTGGCCTGAGCTACGCCGCCCTGCTCGGGCTGCTGGTGGGGCTGTCCGTGCTGGTGCCCTTCCTTGGGGCCGCGGTGGTGACCATCCCGGTCGCGGCCGTTGCGTTCCTGCAGTGGGGCTGGTCCTGGGACTTCGCCTGGCTGATGGCGGCCTACGGGATCGTCCAGGCCATCGACGGCAACGTCATCGTGCCGGTCCTGTTCTCGGAAGCGACCGACCTGCACCCTATCCTCATCATCGTGGCGGTGCTCGCCTTCGGCGGGCTCTGGGGCTTCTGGGGCGTGTTCTTCGCGATCCCGCTCGCGACACTGGTCAAGGCCGTCTTCAACGCCTGGCCACGCCGGCTGACGGGCGACCCTCCGGCGCTCCCGGAAGAGCCCTGAGACCACATCGCAAGGACCCGTCACGGAACTGTCGCGGAACGCATCCCGCTTGTGACGGGCGGCACGCACCTTTACCATAAACCGACTTCATCCTCTGGACGCCGGCATGCTGCGCGGGAGTATCGTGGCGTTGATCACGCCCATGAAGGCGGACGGCGCGGTCGACTGGGCGGCGCTCGACGGCCTCATCGACTGGCATATCGAGTCGGGCACGCGCGGCATCGTTCCGGTCGGAACGACGGGCGAGTCGTCGACCCTGGATCACGACGAGCACAAGCGCGTGGTGGAGCGCACCATCGCGCGCGTCGACGGCCGCATTCCGGTGATCGCCGGCACCGGGTCGAACTCCACGGCAGAGGCGGTCGAGTTCACTGCGGCGGCAGCGGCGGCGGGCGCGGACGCCTGCCTGCTGGTCACGCCGTACTACAACAAGCCCACTCCCGAGGGCCTCTATCAGCACTACCGCGCCGTGGCCGAGGCGGTCAACGTCCCCATCGTCCTCTACAACGTGCCGCCCCGCACCGCGTGCGACATGCAGCCGGACACGGTCGCCCGCATCGCCGCCCTGCCGAGCGTGGCCGGCATCAAGGAAGCCTGCGGCGATGCCGAGCGCATCGGCGAAATCCGCAAGGCAGTGCACGACGACACCTTCGTGCTCCTGTCCGGCGAGGACGCCCAGACGCTGCGCATGATGGAACTCGGTGCGGTTGGCACCATCTCCGTCACAGCCAACGTGCTGCCACGGGAAATGTCCGAGTTCTGCGACGCCTTCCTGGCCGGCGACACCGACCGGGCGCGCGCACTCGACGCGCGACTGCAGCCCGTTCACGACATCCTCTTCGTGGAGACGAGTCCTGCCCCGGCGAAGTGGGCGCTGCACATGATGGACCGGGTGGACAGCGGTATCCGACTGCCCCTGGTGCCACTGTCCACCGTCCACGTGGACGAGCTGCGGCGCCGTCTCGAACCGTTCGGGGCCCTCTGAACGTGCGACCGTCCGAACGTCCGCAAGTCGCTCCAAACCGGCGCCACACCCGCTCCATGCAGCTCGCCGCGCTCGGTACCGGCGCACTGCTCTGCGGGCTCGCCGGCTGCGGCTGGATGAACGACGACCGCGGGTTCATTCGCAACACGTCCGACGACTACCTCGATGCCCGGGAGAACCGGCCGCTGATCATTCCCGAGGACATGGCAGCCTCGCCCCTTCGCGACACCTGGGACATCCCGGAGATCGCACCCAAACCGCTCGCCCGGCACTTCCCGAAGCGGGCCCCGCGCCCCGACGCCATCTTCGCCGACTCGAGCGGCGACGCCGTGAAGATCCAGCGCCTCGGCGACCGGCAATGGCTGGTCGTGGCAGACCCGCCGGCTACGGTCTGGCCGGTGGTGAAGCAGTTCCTCGGCGACAACGGCGTGGTCGTCGCCGCGGAATCGCCGGCCGGCGGCCGGGTAGACGGAAGCTGGCTGGAAGTAGAGGGCGACGGAGATTACCGCGATGTCGTGCGCGACACCATCCGGGACGTCAAGCTGGAGCAGGCGACGCACGGCGGCCGCGACCGCATCCGCTTCCAGATCGAACACGGGATCCGCGACGGTTCCTCGGAAGTCCACATCCGTCACGAAAACGACGCGCTGGGCGCGACCGGTGCAGCGTGGCCCGACACCTCGGCCCTGGTCGAGGTGGAAGAGCAACTCCTGCACGAACTCGGCGCGTACTACGGCGCCGGCGTCACGGCCCAGTCCATCTCCATGGTGGCACTCGACATCTCCTCCCGGGAGAAGGCGGTCGTGGAACGCGACGAGCAGGGCTATCCGCTACTGCGGCTGAACGTCGACTTCGAGCGGGCGTGGGCCGTCATCGGCCAGGCGCTGCAGCGCGCCGAGCTGGAGGTCAGGAACCTCGAGCGATCCACCGGCTCCTTCCACGTGGAAGTCGATGTCGGGGAACTCGGTGGTGACAGGCCCGGCTTCTTCTCCCGCATCCTTCCCGGCCGCGGCGGCGCCACGCTGCGGTCCTTCGACGTGCGCATCGCTGCCGGTGGCGAGTCCCAGGTCGTGCAGGTGTTCGAACCCGGCGGGGCGCCCGCCCCCCAGGACCTCAGCCAGCAGATCCTGGTCATGCTGCGTGAATTCGCGTCCTGAGGCGCCTGGCGCCGATGTCGGCGCCGACAAACCCCGGGGCGGCATCCGCCTCGCATCCCTCGGCTCCGGCAGTTCCGGCAACGGCACCCTCGTCGGCTATGGGGACGCCTGTTTCCTGGTGGACTGCGGCTTCGGGCTCAAGGAGGCCTGGGCGCGGCTGGTACGGCGCGGCCTTTCGCCCGAGGACCTCACCGCCCTGCTCGTCACCCATGAGCATTCCGACCATGCCTCCGGCATCGTCGCTCTCGCGCACCGCTTCCGACTGCCCGTCTACCTCTCCCACGGCACCCTGCGCAGCCTTCCGAATCTGGACCCCGAACTTGCGCGACCGTTCAACAGCGACGCAGCGGTGGAGATTGCAGGCATCACCGTCCATTGCGTCACCGTACCCCACGACGCGCGGGAACCCACCCAATTCCTGTTCGAGCGCGGCGACGTGCGGATCGGCGTGCTCACCGATGTGGGTCACATTTCGAAGCACGTGGCCGACAGCTTCCAGGGTTGTGCCGCGCTCTTCCTGGAGAGCAACCACGACGCCGGCATGCTGTGGGGCGGTGACTACCCCCAGCGACTGAAGCGGCGCATCGCCGGCGACCTCGGCCACCTGTCGAACGAGCAGGCCGCCGACTTCCTCGCGCGGGTGCTGCACGAGGGGCTGACACATGTCGTCGTGGGACACGTCAGCGAGCAGAACAATGCCCGGGCGCACCTCGACGCGGCATTCGGGCCGTTCGCCGATCGATTGACGAAGCTGCAGTTCGCGACGCAGGTCGACGGGATCGACTGGATCGAAGTCCGATGACCGCACCGCCGAGCGGGCACACGCCGGCCACCGCACGCCCAGGGAGGGACGCCGCATCGACGCGCGCCCGGTGGACGCGCCAGGCTTTCTCACCCACAATGCCGCCCCCCGGAGAGGTGCCGGAGTTGGTCGAACGGGCCTGACTCGAAATCAGGTGTGCCCCTTGGGCACCCAGGGTTCGAATCCCTGCCTCTCCGCCAATAATTACTATAACTTACTGTTTTTAATCTATATTATGGCGTATTCCGGCACCGCCGCCCGCCTCGACCGCGCAGTGTTTCCCCTCGCCGGGAGCACCATGGCGGCGGCGAGGCTCAAGCGAATCCCGTCACCCTCCGTGGTCATGCTGCCGGCGTAAGACGGCGGCAGCATGCATCCTGCGCCTCCCTTTGAGGAGGCGCGCCCGCGCTCCCTTGAGGGGTACGCGGCCGGTTGGACAGGATTCCAGTCCATGCCAATCTTCACTCGACGGCGAAGGCGTCGCCCGGGCGGCCCGCATCGTGTCATTCGGCAAACAAGTGCCGGATCTGGTGAGCCCGCTCGCCACGCTCACGCCGGGGCGCATACTCAGGTATGATACGCGTGCCTGTCTGCAATCCGGCATGCGCTTTCCTTGGCAGCCCGCCAGGAGCCCAAGCCGGAGCCGACATGCATCGCATGTGGCTGCCTCCAATCCGTTAATCCGGGGGCGCGGCCCACATGTGAACATCTGCTATAGGAGATTCAACACTTGAAGATATACGTCGGCAACATGCCGTACAGCATCGCGTCCGAGGGTCTCTCGGACATGTTCAAGGAGTATGGCGACGTGGAGGAAGCCACGGTCATCATGGACCGCGAGACCGGTCGCTCCAAGGGCTTCGGCTTTGTCGAAATGCACAACAACCCGGATGCCGAACGCGCCATGAAGGCGTTGAACGGGACACAACTCGACGGTCGCACGCTCACGGTCAACGAGGCCCGGCCGCGCGAGAGTCGTCCGCGCGAGGATCGTTCTTCCCGACGGTGGTGATGAACGCGGATCAGGTTGGGTACTGCCCATCTCCCGCATGCAAGGGCGCGTCAGCCACCCGGCAGCGCCTGTTCCAGCGGCTCCGCGGCGCCTTCCGTAGATAGCGGTGACGTCGCGGGTCGTTGGCGACATCGAGCGCCGGCCGCACGGCGCGCATGAGCGTGGTCGCGGCGGCGCTCCCCGAGGGCACGCCCTTGGTGTGCACTTGGTGCGCCATAGCTGAGGCCGCTCGGTCTGAGATCCGCGCCGCCAGGGTGGCTTCGAGTCGACCATCGAAGCCCTGCCCCTTGGGGCATCCCTGGCGGGAAGTACTGCTGAGCATGAAGCAGCGCGGCTTCACGCGCGCCCGGAGCGGACGACCGACGACGGGTGGGCGTCTCGACATCTCCATGGAACTGGGACTCGGACAGGGGGTTCGCCCCCTATCCGCTGTTACGCGCCATCGCCCTTGAGGCACCCGCGTATCCGAGGCCGGTGGCCGCCGTGTTACCGTGCCTGCCTGGTGGAATCAGGCGAGAAAAAGGACGATGAGCGATCGGTTCGTCGAGGTGCGCAACGACCTGCCGAACGGTTTCGAGAAAGACGTGGTCGGCTACTGCGACCCCCTGTCCGTGCGCCCGGGCGCCACCTTGGGGTTCAAGCTCAGTAGCTATCAGCCAGGCCCCGCGCGACTTGCCATCGTCCAACTCATCTGCGGCGATGACGGACCTCATGGCCTGGGTCTCATGGAACGGGAAGTTGCGGCCGACCTCCCGACAGAAGTGGAGCTGACCACCCAGCCCCTGATTTGCGGATCGTGCGCCACGGTGCCCGACATGCCCGGCGTCGAGCGAGGTGAATTCGAGCTGTGGGTGTATCCGACCCTGCTGCGGGAAGAAGCCCAGATCGTTGCCAATCTGGCCGGAATCAGGCTGGCGGTGGATTCGGCGGGGTTTGCCGTTGACTGGCCCGGCGGAAACCTGCGCGTGGCCGCGGGACTGCGAGAGCGCCGTTGGTACAGGTTGCGCCTGAACTTCGGCGATGAAGTGGTGCTGGAAGTCGAGCGTGCCGCGGCTGGCACGGCCGAGCAAACCAGGCTCTGGCGCGCGCATACCGAGGGCAGCTTCAGTTTGCCCCCGGGCCCCTGGTATTTTGCGGCGGCCGGTGCGGGGACCGGACATTTCAACGGGCGGCTCGAAGCACCTGCGCTCAAGTCCCGCGGGAGGGTGATCGCGGCGTGGGATTTTGGGCGGGAAATCCATAGTCAAACCATCGTGGATGTCTGTGGCGAGCATCATGGTGCGCTTTTCCAGACTCCCACGCGTGGGGTGGCCGGTGTGCATTGGGATGGCTCGGCACAGAGCTTTCGCGACGCGCCGTCTCACTATGGCGCCATTCATTTTCACGAGGACGACCTCACCGATGCGGGTTGGGCGGATAGCGCGTCCTGGGTCGTGCCGGATGAGCTCCCCAGTGGCCAGTACGCCTTGAAAGTTGTCCAAGGAAGCTCGGACGACTATGTGCCCTTCTTTGTGCGGCCCGCGCAAGGTCAACGTAGCGCCGATCTGCTCTATCTGGTGCCGACGGCGAGCTATCTGGCGTATGCCAACCAGCGGTTGGCTCTGGATGCCAACCAACTGCTAGGTTTTGCCGGCCCCATCAGGAATGCCAACGATGCGTTTCTCCTTGCGCATGAAGAGGTGGGTCTTTCGCTCTACGAACATCATCACGATGGGAGCGGCGTACACTTTTCTTCGCGTCTGCGTCCGGTGTTGAACATGAAAGCGAAGACAGGCGCCTGGGGGTTTGTCGCCGACACGCGTATCACCGCCTGGCTGGATGCCATCGACCGGCCGTTTGATGTCCTGACCGATGAAGATCTGCATCTCGAGGGTGCGCAGGCGCTTGCGGGTTATCGTACGGTTGTCACCGGCACGCATCCCGAGTACTACTCCACGGCCATGCGCGAGAGCGTGGCTGCCTGGCTCGGCCAGGGCGGACGGCTCATGTACATGGGCGGCAACGGATTCTACTGGCGTGTTGCGTATGCGCCTGACAATCCGGCGATCGTTGAAGTCCGCCGCGCCGAAGACGGTACGCGAGCCTGGATGTCTGCACCCGGCGAGTACTATCAGCAGTTCAACGGCGAGTACGGCGGCCTGTGGCGGCGCCTGGGCAAGCCGCCCAACGAGCTCGTGGGTATCGGTTTCGCGGCCCAGGGGCTGGACGATGGCAGTACCTGCTACCGGGTACAGCCGGGGGCGTCGGATCCCCGTGTCGATTTCATTGTGGACGGCGTCGACGCGACCGATACCTGGGGTGACTTCAGCGCCGGGGGCGGCATCGCAGAGGAGATCGACCGCTGGGATGCGGCGCTGGGTTCGCCCGCGCATGCCGTCATCCTGGCGACCTGCGAGAATCGCAGATCGGACTTGGTGCGGACCAAGGAGGAGTTCCACGCTTTCATGGGGGACACGCTGGGCGAGGACCCGGAAGTGAAAGCAGACATGGTCTTCTTCGAGGTACCCGGGGGTGGTGCCGTGTTCAGCACCGGGTCGATATCGTATGCCGGCGCCCTGGCCCACAACGACTACGACAACGAGATCGCCCGCATCACAGGGAACGTCCTGCGCCGCTTTCTTGACCCTGACCCGTTTGAGTACCCTGGTTCAGGGAATAGCAGACCGTAGGGGACGGGCTTGTCCCGTCCCGTGCCGAATTCGTGCACGGTCCCAACACGGGCGACGACAAGCGTCGCCCCTACGGGTCCCGTGCCGAATCAGCCGTCACCGCGCTGTTCGTTCAGAAAGCCCAACACACTGTCCATGAACTGCGGGTCCACGAGGGCGGTTCCATGATCCGCCCCGGCAATGACTTTCAAGGAGTAGTCGGGCGCAACACCGACCATTCTCTCGAGATTGTGTCTTTCCGGATCGTTCTCGCCGCTGATCCCGAGGACCGGGACACGAATGGCCCCCACCTCGTCCTCCGACAAGTTGATGATCTCGGGCATGGACTGAGTCACCGCCACCAGCGCCGCCACATCCTGGCTCTTGAAGAACTCGTCGAATTGAGCAATCTCCGCATCGGTGGGCGCCGGGAACGGCCCGCCCGGACTCTCTGCATACATCCATCTCATGACCGGACCGATGCTGCCGTGCTCTTCCAGGGATCCGCCAATCCGGGTGTAGGTCTCGACCATGAGTTCATCCGACCAGCCTGAACCGCCGACAATCAGCGACCGAACTTTTTCCGGGTATTCCGTGACCAGCCTCAGCGCGATTTCCGCTCCCATGGAGTACCCGAAGAGATGAGCCTCCCCGATGTTCAGGAAGTCCAGCAGTGCGGCCACGTCGCGTACCATCTGCTTGCCGTAGTCCGCGGTGGCGTGTGGCTTGCCGCTCCTGCCGTGACCCCGACAGTCCAGCGCAATGGCGCGGAACCCTTCTGCCACGAGGCTCTGCATGACCTCGAGCTCACTCCAGAACTCGGCCGAACTCGTCACGCCGTGGATGAGCACCACCGGCGCACCTTCGCCTTCGTCGAAGAACCGAATCGGCACGCCTGCCGATTCGAAGTAATGATCCTTGGGGAGGTTCATCGTCCGCGTGGGCAGCGAGGCTCAAAGGGCAGGGCGCAGAGCACTAGAGTAGCCGCCTGGTCACCTCAACGCCGACCTGACGCGGCATTCCCCACAGGCCAAAACGACCGCCGGTGGTGGCTTCTCCGCTAATACTCTGCCGATACTCCTCGTCGGTCAGGTTCCTCGCAAACAGGCGGCTTGTCCAACTGCCATCGCAGTTCTCCCAGATCGCGTTGAAGTCGACAACCGTATACGGCCCCTGCGAATCCTCGCGTTCCTCGAACTCTCTGAAGTATGTGCGGGACCGATACGCAGCGTGGGCGCCCAGTCGCAGTGAAGAACCGTCCCCGAAGGTGGTCTGATAGACGATACCCAGATTGACACCTTCTTCCGGCGTCTTGTTCAACGGGTTGCCTCTGAGCTGCTGAAATCCCTTCTCCGCATGAAGTCCGTCGAGATTGACGAAGTCGTCGTACTCGCTGTCAAGCAGCGTGATCCCCGCGCTGATCGACCAATGTGAATTCAGGTTCGACGACACTTCCAGTTCAAGACCATCGATACTGGAATCGCCGACATTCGTGATGATGGCGGCCAGCCCGATGATCTGTACCACCTGAAAATCCGAGTAGTCGTAGTGGAATAGCGCGGCGTTGACCGTGGTCCTGCCTGAGGCGAGCGTCCACTTGCCGCCCAATTCGTACGCGTCGACCTGTTCTGGCTCGTAGGCGGGATTGCAGTCGGTAAAATTCAGTCCGCCAGCCTTGAATCCCTCCGAGTACGACAGGTAGACCATGCCATTGTCCGACAGGTCGTATTGACCGGCGGCTCTGATCGTGGTGGACGAATAGTCAAAGTCCGTTGCCGCGTCGCAAGTCGTGAAGAACACCCCGAAGAGCGGATGAGCGATCGTATTGTGGCGGGTGACTGAGAGGTCGTCCGACGTTCGTCTTGCGCCAAAACTCACTCGCGTTCGGTCGGCGATGTTCCAGGTGCCATCGACAAAGAAGGCCGTGGATTCCGTAGCCTGTTCGGGGGTGTCGAAGACCAGGGACGTGGCGGGAGGCAGGCCGACCAAACCCCTCGGAAAGGTGATGGGGTGAAGCCGCTCGATATCGATGTCCATATAGTAAACACCGACGATCCAGTCGAGCGTTTCACCGCTATTGCTGAGGCGCAACTCCTGCGTGAAGGTATCGGTTGTCGTAGTGCTGTCCAGAATAATCAGCAGAGTATCGAACGCGCCGCCATCGTGGAGGCGAAAGTCGTCAAACTCCTGGAGCGCACTGATCGAGTCCAGCCTCGCGAACGGCAGGTCCCAACTGACGCTGATGCTGAACAGCTCATAGTCTTTCTCGAAGTCGTCGTCCAGGGGAGCGTACGTCTCGTGGGCATCGAGCGAGATGTTCGTGGCGCCTATCATTGGATCGGTCAGCTCACGATTGTCCGTAAAGATGGAGGTATGAGACAGCGAGCCATCGAAGGCGCTGTTGGCGTACAGCAGGCCGAGTTCAAGCTCCTCGGTCAGTTGAGACGTCAATCTCAGCCTCACCAGGGTACTTTCACCGAACATCAGATCGTCCTGGACGGGGTCCAGGTTCTTGATCCAGCCCTCGTGGGACTCCGTGTGATCGAAGGCGATTCTGAACGAGGTGCGGTCGCCGAGCGGTCCGCCATAGGCCGCCGCCACCTTGTACTCATCGTACTGCGCGTAGCCGAGACGGACGTATCCTTCCGGTTCGGAAGTGGGTGCCCTGCTGATGAAATTCACTACACCGCCATTGGAGTTTCGGCCGTACAGCGTGCCCTGTGGACCACGCAGTACTTCAACGCGTTCGATGTCCATCTGGGCAAGCGCGGCGGTGCTTGCGGTGGACTGATAGACCCCGTCAGTACTGACCGAGACACCCGGGTTTCCGAGGAAGTCGCCTATGCCCCTGATACTGATGTTGGCGCCGCCGATATACTGCGAATAGTGCAGGGAAGGCACGGCGAACTGAATGTCATACATATCCTCGATACGCTTGCTATCCACTTCCTGCAGACCAATGACCGAGATGGACGAGGGGATATCCTGTGGTGACTGGGTCCGCTTGAAGGCTGTCACCACGATCTCTTCGATCACCTGCTGCGCGTCCCCCGAAGAGACACCGGTATCTTCCGCAACGGCTGCACCCCCGAGTATCACACCGGCCAGGGCCGCGCCGATTCGAGCTGGTACGGGCGTTCGCTTTTGCCTCGCATGGAACAAACGCAAGAGGGAGCGCAGCGACCAGCGGCGGTTGGTCCATGCAAGGTCGGTGTGGCTGGGCCGGAGGCACCGGACCGGCTTTGGGGCGCTTTCAGGTTGCATTTCGTGCTCCTCCGGAGATCATCCGTTGAGGTGTATCAGTATATGGTGGTCTTGAAGTTCCGGTGGGTCTCGCCGGTCTCGAGATCGGGACGCACGCCGGTGCGGCGCTCGCTGACATCCAGGCACGCGTCCAGCAAGCGGTCGGCCAGACCCTCCGGTGCGGCGAGTTCCGGAGGAATCACCGTGTAGCCCTGAGCATCGAGTTCGGCCACACAGGGCTCGATCTTGTGCTCGTGAATTTCGCTCCAGATCAGCTCCAGGGGATTGGGTCTTGCAGCCGCTTCCGCCATCGGAGCCACTCGTTTGACAGGGGAGACTCGATCATAGGGTTGGCGGGGGTTAGCTGCAACCTGCTACATGGAGTTAGTTGACTAGGCTCTTGCGATCCTGATCGAGCCCAGGGAGGGGCTTGGTCAGAGGTTCCCCAGGAGATCGAGCCCCCTGTCGCATAACATCCCCAGCCCGCGCATCGTCGCAGTCAGATTCGGAGAAGATCCCATGACCAGCAGCGTCACCCACGTCGCTCCCGCCCCCTCGGCCGAGGCGGAAGCCCACTTCTCGAGGCGCCTGTCCTTCGAGACGGACTGTTGGGACGTGCACGATGCGCTGTCGAACGGCGCCACCGATTTCGTCGTGCTCGACGTGCGCGGGCGCGATGCCTATGCAGCCGGCCACGTCCCGGGCGCGACCTCCCTGCCCCACGCCGAGATCCACGCGGAACGCATGCGCAAATGGCCTGAAGACACGGTCTTCGTGGTGTATTGCGCCGGTCCCCACTGCAACGGCGCCAACAAGGCCGCGGTGCGTCTGGCCCGCCTCGGCAGGCCCGTGAAGGAGATGATCGGCGGCGTCACCGGCTGGGCGGACGAGGGGTTTGACTTCGCCACAGGCGGGGAACCGGGCGGCCTGTCCCGGGACCGCGGCTCCCCCTGACCGATCCATCGCAATCCGGGCCCCGCTTCGACAGGAGGCCGTCTCCAAACAAACACTGGAACCGGACCGTCCGGTTTCCTAGAGTTACGCAAAGAGATCGAAGGGACGCCCTGTGATGATCGACCCCGTACTGCGCCTCCGTCAGATCTGTCTGCTCGCCCGCGATCTGGAGTGGACATCGAGCCTGCTGTGTACCGCGTTCGATGCGCCCGTGGTCTTCCGGGACCCACGCATGGCCGCCGGTGGAAGTCTCACCAACACGCACATCCGACTGGGCGACTCGTTTCTCGAGACAGTGTGCCCAACGGACCTGGCTTGGCAGCGGTCCACCACGCAAACCAGGCTTCTGGAACGCAACGGCGACTGCGGATACATGGCCATCGTGCAGGTCCCTGAGGTGTCCGTAGCTTCACGCTCCATGTCGGTCCAGGGCACCGGGACGGGCATCGTCGCGGGGGACTGGAACGTCTGTCCGGGCGTGCCGGGCTCAGGGCTTGCAGGCGTCGAATCGGGGCGTTACGTGCTCGGCGACCCTTTGCCCAGGGAGCCTGGCACGGTCTCCGGCATCAACGTTCAGTTCCACCCGAGGGATTTCGGCACGCTCGCCGAGATTCAGGAGAACTGGCCCGGGCATGGCGACTTTCCAGACAACAAGGGGACCTACTACCCGGCCGGGAACACCTGGCAGAACGGCGTGGACGCGCGGCCGCACGGCGGCGTCACGACCGGCTTCGCGGCCGTCGAGATCGCACCGCGCGACGCACAGCCGGAGGAGGTGTGTCAGCGGTGGATGCATGGCCTCGGCGCAGGGTGCTCGATCGACCCCGCGGAGCCGGCGACGCTCTTGCTGGCCGGTGGCCAGACCATGCGGTTCGTGAAGCCGGAGCCGGGCGGCCCGACCGGCGTGCTCGGCGTGGACCTGTGGGCGGCCCCGGGCGGCTACCGGAAGTTCGACACCCTGGTCCTGTGCGGGGTGAAGTGGACCCTCGTGGATCCACCCACCGGCCCCTGAGGCACGACGCAACGGGTTGGGCGGGAGCAGGCCGTCAGAGCAGCCTGCCCCACGGTTTCAGACGCGAGGCTCCGGGTCAGAGCGTGTCGAAGAAGTAGCTCACGGTGGCGCCGGTCACGTTGGAAGCGGCGGTATTGCGGCCATCCTGTACCCTGGCGTGAAACACGTTCAGGCCGAGACTTCCCATGTTCCAGAACAGCCGGAGCCCCAGACTCTGGCCATCTTCCTCGAGCTCCGGGAAGCGGCTCGGAGAGAAACCCGGGCCACCGATGTCCAGACCGGACTCGGCGTTCACCTGCCGGTAGTCGAGACCCAGCGTGACCTGATCGTTCAGAACCCAGAGAGCGGACACGTTGGCGAAGACCTCGGACGGGATGTCGCTGTCGCGATCCCGGTACCCGAGCTCGCCGCTCAGTCCCACGCGGTCGCCCAGGAACTTGCCCGCGATGACCGAGATCTCGTACCCGTTGCCGCCGTCTCCGAGCGAGTTGATGTACCCCGTGTCGTAGTCGCCGGCGATGATTCCACCGATGCGGACCGCGACACTCGGAGCGTCGCTGATCACCTCGTCGACGAGCCTCCAGGTCAGCCCGACGGTGGTGTCCACGAAGCCGCTGTAGCTGTCGTCGGGGGCCGGCCCGGGATTGATGACCACGAAGTCACTCTTCGCCCAGCCCACCTGCGCGTCCAGCGCGACGCTGTCGCTCATGGCGTAGTTGACGTTGAGCCACAGCGTGCCCTGCGAGAGATCTTCCCCCCCGGCAGGTGTCGGGCGCTTCTGTTCCACCCGGTAGAACTCGTCCGCGGTCTGGAAGACGTAGGAGACGTTCACGTACCCGGTTGCCGGATCGGGAAGCCACACGGTGCCGTCGCCAAACGCCGTGCGAGGGGCCATGCAGACCACCGCCGCGAGCGTCGCCATCCCGAGCGCGGCGACCTTGACCGCGCTCTGGCGCACGTTGTCCCTGATGGTTCCGTTCATCATGATCAAAGCCTGTAACGTCGGTCGAGGTAGGCGAGGACCAACTGCATCCTCTCGGCGCACTCTCGTGCGCTCTGCACTTGCCCGGTGCAGAGCACCTTGATGTGCTCGTCGTCGGGAGTACCGGGTTTATCGCGCTCGAACGCCGCCTCGAGGCTCGCCTTGAGCGACTGGGCACGCGTGCGGTCGAGTTCGCTGCGCTCGATGGGACAGGCGCTGCAGACGAGCTCGCGGTGTGTGAGCGCCTTGCCTATGGTGTAGGCGCCACGCGCACTCCCCTTGCCGCTTCCCGGGCCCGCGGAGCCGGAAGCGAAGGCGTTGGACTGAACAAGCGAGAAACAGGCACCAATCAGTACTACCAGGCAGATGGACCGCTTCATACTTCCTCCTTGCAGCGGATCTGGCCCAACAAATCGGGCTACGCGCGGATTGTAATGCCGCGCCGCGAGTGTGCAAGGGTCATTTGCGAGCGCCGCGCCGTCTCCGCCCTGCGCCCGTGCGGGACCCAAACCTCGTCGTCCCACCCAAGCATGGATCGCTCCTCCACGCCTGGCGTACGATGGACGATCACGATCCGACCTGGCAACGCCCATGACGCCAATCGTCCTGTACGGCTCACCGTTCTCCCTCTATACCGGACGAGCGCGCAGCTATCTGATCAAGGCAGGCTTGCCGTATCGGGAAGTCCCGCCCACGTCCCGGCACTTCCACGGGACCGTCCTGCACAAGGCCGGCGGTCGCCGGAGCATGCCCACCGTCGAGCTGCCGGACGGCACGGTGATCCGCGACGGCGTGGCGATCGTCGACCACTTCGAGAACGAACGGGGCCATCCCTTCTCGCCGATCACGCCGCAGCAGCGGATCGTCAGTCGGCTGTTCGACGCCATCGGGGCGGAAGGCATGCTGCGGCCCGCGATGCACTATCGCTGGAACTTCGACGACGAACACCTGGACTACCTCCGGTGGCACTTCGAGACCATTTTCCCGCCCGGTGGTTCGCCCTCCGCGGAGGAACGGATGCAGGCGATCCGCGGGGAAACCAACCCCGCGTTCGGTATCGCGCCGGAGTCGATTCCCGCCATCGAGGAGTTGTACGTCGAGTTGCTGCAGAAGCTGAACGCCCACTTCTCGAACCATCCGTACCTGCTTGGCGGCCGGCCCTGCATCGGGGACTTCGGCATGATCGCCCCCATGTACGGGCATCTCGGCCGCGATCCGAGGCCGCGTTCCATGCTGCAGACCCAGGCCGTGCGGACGTTCCGCTGGGTCGAGCGGATGAACCGACCCGAACCCGATGTGGGCGAATTCGACGGGCACCCCGACGGCTACCTGCCCGACGACGAGGTACCGGACTCCCTGATCGACGTACTCCGGCACCTCGCCCTCGACTACGTGCCCGAAACGCGCGCCGCGTGCGACCGCATCAACGCATGGCTTGCCGAGCAGGCCGACCTGCGGCCCGGCACCACCGCCGAGCGCGGCATCGGCATGACCGCATTCGACCTCGTCGGTACGGAGATCGAAGTCATCGCGCAGCCGTTCCGCTTCCACGTGCTGAAGCGTGTGCAGGACGAATTCGAGGCCTTGGGCGAAGCCGACCGAAACGCGGCGCGCGCCCTGCTGCGCGCCTGTGACATGGAGGAAGTGCTGGACCTCAAGCTCACGCGCGATATCGGCCGCAAGAACAACCTGGAGGTGTGGGTCTGACGGCCTCGCGCTGCAGTAGCTGCCGCGCCAGGATTCACCCCGCGTTCATCCTGTAACCTGCATATTGGGAAGCCTGTACGCCAAGAGGCCCTGCATGCACCGGATGACCCCCCTCGCGCTGGCTGGCCTGCTGTGCCTGGCGGGCGGCTGCGCGACGCTCAGCACCGACGAATGCCTGACCGCCGATTGGCGCATCATCGGTTATGAGGACGGCGTTCAGGGTCATGGCGGCGACCGCATCGGGCGCCACCGGGAGGCGTGCGCGAAGGCCGGCGTCACGCCGGATCTCGCCGCCTACCGGACGGGCCGCCGCGAAGGCCTCGAGCAGTTCTGCCGGCCGGGAAACGGCTTCTCCGAGGGCCGCCGGGGAGCGCCCTACCAGGGCGTGTGTCCGCCCGACCTGGAGCCGGCGTTCCTGGACGGGTACCGGGAAGGGCTCGAGATCCATCGACTCGAACAGGCTGTATACGCCGTCCAAAGAGAAATCGCGGACGTCCAGGCGCTGATGGCAGAAACGGACGACGGCATTGCCGAACGGGAAGAGCTGCTGGACGGTGAGGATCTCGGCACGGCCGAACGCCGTGAACTCCGCCGCGAGATTCGCGAACTGGTGAGGGACCTGGCGAGATTGGAGGACCACCACCACGGACTGGTCCACGAACTGAGCGTTCGCAGCGAGACACTGCAACAGGCCCTGACCCGGTAAACTGGGACGTGCCGCCAAGGCCCGGCCCGTGCCGAACCACTCCCCGAGCCCGGAGCGGGCGTGTAGGGGACGGGCTTGTCCCGTCCCGCGGTCAAGGGCTTGCGCAGGCTCGACGGGGGCGACGACAAGCGTCGCCCCTACAAGTTCCGTGGCGATTCAAACGCCAAGCGCGAGTTCGCCCGCAGGGAGCCGCGCCGACCCCATCGCGCTCAGCCGTCAGCCACGCCGGGCACTTCGCAGAACTGGTCAACTTCCGCGCGCGCGCTCACCGGGCAGTTGTTGTGGGCGCCACCGCCCCAGCACGGCATCACCATCGAATACAGCCCGCTGCCGCCCGCCACCAGGATCAGGAAGTTCTCGGGCGACTGGAAGGCGGCGTACCGCTCGGTGGAGAACCTGCCCCCGAACCCGCCACCGTAGCGGGTGTGATCGGCGCTCGGCAGGTGCGTCAACTCCCATAGTCGCCGGGCTACGGTCTCGCGGTTCATGTTGGCTTTCGCGAGCACGTCGGCATGGATCGGATTGAGGACCACGACGGCGGTCCCCTGACACAGGATCGCGTTGTTCGTGGCGAGGTTCGCGAGCCCGATGGACAGGACGTGCAGCAGGTTCTCGGCGTTCTCCGGGTCGTCCGCATCGTCGCTGTAGAGGACGGAGTGCGGCGCCTCGCAGCCGATGAGGGTGACCACGCTGTCGTCGGCCTGGTACCCCCTGCTGACGTGCAGCGGCGGGAACGGCGAATGCTCCTCGTCCTCCGCCAGGCAATAGGTGAACTTGCCCGGATGCCCCAGCAGCGCCATGTCCGAGACTCCCGGGCGTCCGCCGCCGATGTTGATCATGCAGAGCCTGAGCGCCCTGCCGATACTCGCGTTGGCCCGGTGCCCGGGGCCGAGTGCGCCGAAGCCCGAAGCGACCGGCCCGCAGTCGTAGCGCGCCGGCCCGTTCACGATGACCAGCGGCGCGAGGCAGTGGGTGGTGGCCTGCAGCTCCCTGAGGTCGAAGGCCGGATCCACCGCCGCGCGCGCCGCGGCGACGACCAGGGGCATGTAGTCCGGCCGGCAGCCGGCCATGACCGCCGCCACCGCGACCTTCTCGACCGTCGCGATGCCCATGGCGGGGCCCATTTCGCCGAGGACCATGTCCGCGTCGAGCCCGGACGCCAGGACCAGCCGCTCGACGCGTTCCGGCGTCGGAACGACGACCGGCAGCCCGTCGGTACAGTCCAGCGTGTGGAGGTGCTCGAGGGCCGCCTCCTCGCTGGCCGCTTGCAGCAGTTCGCTCATGCCGCGAGCCGCTCCAGGACCTCGTCCACGATGCTGTCGGCGATCGCCCTGATCCGCACCTCGCCGGTGCCGGCCACCGGGTGCGGCAGCCGCACCATGGGGATGTCCGGCATCCCTACCGACTCCGCCACAAACTCTGCCTGCGGCCAGAAGTCGTCGGTAATGAGACACACCGAGGGGATGCCCCGCCTTGCCATGTTGATGCCGTCACGCACGGTGCCGGAAGTGCAACTGCCTCAGTGGCCGTAGGCCGCAATGGCGACCTGGCAGTCGGAGGCGATCTCCGCGAGTGTCTCGTCACCCACAACCAGTGCGGGGTTGCCCTTGTTCCAGATCCTCGTCCGGACCTGGCCAAGTCGCTCCTTCAATATTTCGCCCACCTTGGCGACGAACAGCTCCGAGTCGGGAAAGCCGTTCGCCACCAAGGCCACGTTCACGCCCGCTCCACCGTTCGGACGGATGTCGCGGGAGAGCTCGTAGCTCTCCATCTCGGTTCGAATCTCTCCTCTCGGGTCATGAAACCTGACCATGGTCACCTCCATCTGTTCTCTTGAGTCGGCCGACGGGGCCCTACTATACCGCCGTAATACCGCCGTCGGTCACGCGGCCGGCAACGCCTCGCGATAGCGCCGCCAGCCCCCGTAGCGCGTGATGTCCGTCGCACCCGACGCCGCGCCGGCGTCTCCCACGAAGCCGTGCACCCAGGTTCCGTCCGTGAGTTCGACCGAGCCCAGCGCCAGTGGCGGCGCAACGGTTGCGAGGAAGCCCCCGACTTCCCGGCTCGGCAGCGACCAGACCTCCACCTCGATGCAGGCGCCACCCGTGTCCGTACGCAGCAGGGCCGGCCGCTTGCCGTCCGGCAGGGCAAGCAGCCGGTAGCGCTGCGCCGTCTGCGTCACCGCCACCCGGTAGGCGCCGCGCGCCGTAAGCTCGCGGTTGAGCGGTTGGCCGTCCATGTGCGCCCCGCACACCGCGAGGTGAAGCTCGCCCGGGAGCGGCGTGCTCGTCGGCACGTCGCCGTCGCCACCCAGGATGGCCGCGGCGCGCAGCAGCGCATGGTCCCGGCCGGCCGGAGCGAGCAGCGTCACGCCGAACGGCCGGCCGGCCGGGGTACTCCCGGCGGGTATCGCCACGCCGCAGAGATCGAGCAGGTTGACGCAGTTGGTGAAGGTGCCGAGACGTGCGTTGGTACCGAGCGGGTCCGCTTCCACATCCGCCAGCCGATAGTGCGTCGGCGCGGTCGGGGTCACGAGGATGTCCACGTCCCGGAACATCGCCTCCGTGGTACGGCGGAGTTCCGCCAGCCGGTAGCGTGCGCGGAAGAAATCCACGGCGCCAGGATCGCCGCCGCCGGCGATCACCGCACGGGTGATCGGATGTACGGAGTCCGGGTGTGTGTCCAGGAACTCCCCCAGCGCCGCGACCCGTTCGGCGAGCCACGGTCCCTCGTAGAGCAGTCGGCCGGCCGCCAGAAACGGCTCCGGGTCCACCGCGCGCGGCGATCCTGGGAGACTCGACACGAAGCCTTCGTACAGGCCGCGGTACGTGTCGTCGCCAAAGAAGGGCAGTCGGTCCGGCGCGAGGTATCCCAGGCGCGGAGCACTCGCGTCGAATCCGTGGAAGTCGACGCGTCTCGAGAACGCGTCCCCGACATCGAAGCCCCCCACCACCCTCGCCACGGTCCCGGCATCATCGACGCTGCGGGTGAAGACGGACACGCAGTCGAGCGTTCGACACGCGGGCACGACACCCCGGGCGGACCACCAGCCGCGCGTGGGCTTGAAACCGACGATCCCGTTGAAGGCGGCGGGAACGCGCCCGGAGCCGGCCGTGTCCGTGCCCAGGGCAAACGCAACGAGACCGTGTTTTACCGCCACCGCCGAGCCACTGCTGCTACCGCCCGCGATATAGTCCGGATCGACCGCGTTGCGCACCGCGCCATAAGGAGAGCGCGTGCCTGACAGCCCCGTGGCGAACTGGTCGAGGTTCGTCTTGCCGATGGGGATGGCCCCCGCGTCGATGAGCCGTTCGACGACGGTCGCCGAACGCTCCGGGACATAGGCGAAGTCCGGGCAGCCGGCGGTGGTCGGAACGCCGCCGAGGTCGATGTTGTCCTTGATCGCGAACGGGACGCCCCATAGCGGCGCCTCTGCCGCGTCGAGGGACCGCAGCCGGTCGAGATAGGGCGCCACCGCCCGATCGTCGAGGCGATGTATCCATATCGCGGGGTCACTGTCCGCCATGCGGCGCACCAGGTCTCGTACCACGTCCCCGGGCACCAGCCTTCCCTCGGCATAGGCACGCCGCAATCCCGCGATGGTCAGCGGCCCGGTCACGTTTGCGCTTGCGAGAGGGCTAGCCCGCATTTCTCACCAGGCCGCTTGTGGGCGTCCAAAAGCTCTTGGGTTTCATGAAGTTGACTGCGAATCCGACGATCTTGCCGATTGCGGACTGCGCTGGC
This sequence comes from Candidatus Azotimanducaceae bacterium, assembly GCA_965206615.1. Classification (GTDB taxonomy): domain Bacteria; phylum Pseudomonadota; class Gammaproteobacteria; order Pseudomonadales; family Azotimanducaceae; genus VXNE01. The sequence continues at coordinate 1,481,484 of CBDBKI010000005.1, read as the reverse complement.
CGCGCCCTCGCGGGTCTTTTGGCCCTGTGCGCGCACGTGCTCCCTCAACCGTAGTCCCCGCTATGCTTTCGGTCGCGAGCACGCGCACAGGGCCAAAATCCTCCGCGATCATCACGGCCCCTGGTGAGAAGTGCGGGCCAGGGCCTGCCCCGCCCGGACGGTCTGTCCCCTGGACACGAGCACCTCGCCGACGACACCGGCCGCGGGTGCGGTCACTTCGAATTCCGCCTTCATCGACTCCACGACGAACAGGACGTCGCCCGCCTCGACCCGCTGACCGGCGCGCACGCCGACCGACCAGACCGCACCCGCGAGCGGGCTCGCCACGAACGGCTCGCCGTCGCCGTCCGCCGGCGACTCGCTGACAGCGTCCCCCTCGACGCTCTCGAAGGTCAGCACCCCCCGCGCCTTCCAATCCTCGAGTTCCGCCGCGAACGCCGCCCGCCGCCGGGTCGAGAACGCTTCGATCGGCTCCCGGTGGGTGTCCTGAAAAGCGCGGTGGGCGTCGTGATCGAAGACGCCGGGCTCGATCTCGATATCCAGCGCGCCACGCGGGAACGCCTCGCGCATGTCCGCCAGTTCGGCCGCATCGACCTCGTGGAAACGGATGCGGTCGAACGGCCGCAGCAGCCAGTGTTCGTCGAAGACGCGTCCCCGACGATGGCGATTCCACACCTGCAACGTGCGGCCGACGAACTGATAGCCGCCTGGGCCCTCCATGCCGTAGATGCACAGATAGGCGCCGCCGATGCCGACCGAGTTCTCAGCCGTCCAGGTGCGCGCCGGGTTGTACTTGGTGGTCACCAGCCGGTGGCGCGGATCGACGGGCGTCGCGACCGGCGCGCCCAGGTAGACATCCCCGAGCCCCATCACGAGGTACTCCGCGCCGAACACGATGTCCTTGACCGCCTGGCGGTCCGGCAGCCCGTTGATGCGGCGAATGAACTCGATGTTGTCCGGACACCAGGGCGCGTCGGGACGCACGCTCTGCACGTAGCGGTCGATGGCCTGCCGACACGCCGGATCGTCCCACGACAGCGGCAGGTGGACGGTCCGGGAAGCGACCCGGGGCGCCACCTGCCGGGCCCGTTCGAAATGCGGTTCGAGACACGCGGCCAGGTCCGGGGCGGACCAGCGCCTCGAGTCGAAGCGGACCAGCAGGGAACGAATACCGGCGGTCATCTCGAGGACACCCGGAATGCCCTCCGCCGCGATCCCGGCTTCCAGTCCGTGCACACGCAGCCGCAGGGCGATGTCGAGGACGTTCGGGCCGAACTCCACCAGGAGCGCATCCTGCGCCGCCCGGCGCACACGGATATCTCCGAGTTCCGCGACCACCGGGTCTTCGACGTGCCGGCGCGCCGCGGGCGGGGTGGCGAACACGGACGTCGAACCTGTGTGCAGCACGGCGTCGCGCTCGCGTACCACGCGTCGGGCCTCGGCCTCCGTGACTGCCGCCAGGCGCACGCGATCCCCCGCAACGAGCTGACCGAGCTTCCAGCGGTCCGCCTCGATCACGGCTCCCGCACACACGAAGCCGCCGAGGCTTGGCCCATCCGGACCGAGGATGACCGGCATGTCGCCGGTGAAGTCGATGGCGCCGAACGCGTACGCGTTGTCGTGGACGTTCGAGGGATGCAGCCCGGCGTCCCCGCCGTCCGGGCGCGCCCACTCCGGGCGCGGTCCGATGAGCCGCACGCCCGTGCGGCTCGAGTGATAGTGCACCGTCCACTGGGCGTCGAGAAAGGCATCGAGATCCGCTGGTGTCAGGAAGTCGTCCGTACAGTGCGGACCCATCGTGATGCGCAGCACGCGGCGGGCATCCAGGCTGGGTGCCTGCGCAGCGCCGTGGTCGCCGACGGCGACCGGCAGCGATGTTCTTGCGCCGCCCGCCGCGACGTGGAGCACATCACCGGCCACCAGCGCGCGCCCGTTCAGGCCGCCGATGCGTCCGAGGGTGAAGGTCGCCGCCGACCCCATCACCTCCGGGACATCGAGTCCTCCCGCGAGGAGCACGTATGCCCGAGCGCCCTCCGTGACGCGTCCGACCGTCAGGATGTCGCCGCGCCCGACGGAAAACGCCCGCCAGGGCCGCGGGGTCTCCGGGTCTCCCGCCCCGTCCTCCGACTTCTCCAGGCCGAGTTGCACGCTGCCGGCGACCAGGACGCGGGTCTCGCAGTGAAAGCGGAGCGTCGGGCCGGCGACCGTGATCTCGAGTCCCGGGGCTCCTTCGTCGTTGCCGAGCACGCGGTTGCCGACCCGAAATGAGAGATCGTCCATCGGCCCCGAGGGCGGGACCCCCACCGCCCAGTAGCCGACGCGGCCAGGCCACGCCTGCACCATGGTCTGCGCCCCCGGAGAGACCACGTCCACGGTGCTCGGTCGATAGTCCAGGGTCGCAAGCGTTCCGGTGTCGTGCTCGCCCGACACGAACGCCTCGCACGCCAGCGCCTGACCCAGGTACTCGCGGTTCGTCTCCACACCGTGCACCACGCTCGTCGAAAGCGCTTCGCGCAACGTCCGCCGCGCCACTTCCCGGGTCGGTGCGTGCGCCATCACCTTCGCGAGCAGCGAGTCGTAGAGCGGCGACACCTCGGTCCCGGAGCGCAGCCACGTATCGACGCGCACATCCGTCCGGCGGGGGAAGTCGACCACCGACAGCCAGCCCGGTGTCGGACGGAAGTCGTGGTTCGGATCCTCGGCGCAGAGCCTGGCCTGGATGGCGCATCCCGTGGCCGAGAGGCCTGCGGTCAAGTCGTCGAGCGGCGCCAGTTCGCCGGCCGCCAGTTCGATCATCCAGCGCACGAGGTCCACGCCGTACACCAGTTCGGTCACCCCGTGCTCGACCTGCAGCCGCGTGTTGACCTCGAGGAAGGCAGCCGTCTGGCGGTCCGCGTCGTACAGGAACTCCACGGTGCCCGCGCTCCGGTAGGAGACGCTGCCAAGCAGGGCTCGCGCGTCGGCATGCATCCGGGCCCGCACCGCCGGCGGCAGGTTCGGCGCGGGACACTCCTCCACCACCTTCTGATGGCGGCGCTGCAGGGAGCAGTCCCGGTCGCCCAGGATTGCGACGGCGCCCCTACCGTCCCCGAAGGCCTGCACCTCCACATGTCGCGGGTGGGCAACGCATCGCTCGACGAACAGCCGCGCGTCGCCGAACTGGCTGGCCGCCAGGCGCTCGACGGCCCCGAAGCGCACCTCGAGTTCCTCCGGGCTCTCGCAGCGTTGCATGCCGATGCCGCCGCCCCCGGCCGAACTCTTCAGCATGACCGGGTAGCCGATCTGTTGCGCCCGGATGAGGGCATCGTCGACGTTCGCCAGCACCCCGCTCCCGGGCAACAGCGCGACACCCGCCGCTTCGGCGAGCCGCCGCGCCTCGTGTTTGAGCCCGAACTGCGCGAGGTGTTCCGGGCGCGGGCCGATGAACGCCACGCCGCGTTCCGCAAGCGCCCGGGCGAAACGCGCGTTCTCGCTCAGGAAGCCGTATCCCGGGTGCACGGCATCCGCACCGGAGCGCTCCACGGCGTCGAGCAGCCGGTCGATGTCGACATACGTCTGCGCCACCCCGCCAGCGCCGAGGGGCCACGCCTCTCCTGCCGTCTCGACGTGCAGCGCGCCGCGGTCCGCGTGCGCATAGACGGCCGCGCTCGCAATGCCCATCTCGTCGAGCGTGCGGCAGATGCGCACGGCGATCTCGCCCCGGTTCGCGATCAGTACCTTGCGGAACACAGCCTTGACCCGTTTCTGCCGGCCTCGCGCGGTCGCCCGCTCAGGCGTCCTGCCTCCAGACCGCCAGCTCGATCGGCGTCGGGTTGTAGCCGTTGCAGGGGTTGTTGAGCTGGGGACAGTTCGAGATCAGGACCAGGATGTCCATGTGCGCGACCAGTTCCACGTACTTGCCCGGCGCGCTGATGCCGTCCTCGAAGGTGAGGCTGCCGTCCGGCGTCACCGGCACGTTCATGAAGAAGTTGATGTTGTGGGTGATGTCCCGCTTCGAGAGACCCCACTCCTCGTGGGTGTTGAGGGCCAGCAGCCAACTGTCCCGACACGAGTGCATGCTCTTCTTGTCGAGCGCGTAGCGCACCGTGTTGCTCTCCCCGGCGCAGGCGCCGCCCAGCGTGTCGTGCCGCCCGCACGTGTCCGCGACGATCGTCAGCATCGCGTTGCCCTCGTCCGAGAGCAGCGTGGTGCCGGCCGAGAGGTACAGGTTGCCCTGCGCGCGCATGGTGTCGAAGGCGCTGTAGCGCTCGTGGGGGTGGTTGGCATTGAAGAACAGCGTGTCGACCGCCTGGTTGCCCTCGAGGTCGGTGATGCGCAACGTCTCGCCGGCGGCGACGGTGCCGAGCCAATACTCCCCGGCCGGCACGGTTTCCCGCCAGTCCGCAACGTGCGGGGACAGATTGCTTGCCTTCAGCATCGTGGGTGTCCTCCCTTCGGCTTCCTTTCGGCTCAGGTGCCCAGCGAATACAGGTAGTTGTTCATGAAGCCGCGTCCGTTCTCCTCCCTGGAGATGCGGCACGGATCGTTCTCCACCACCGGCTCCGCGCGGCTCAGCCGGTAGCCGATGGGCCGCCGCGGATACTCGGGCGCCGCGTTCAGCGGATGCGGGCAGGTGTGCAGCACCACCAGCGTCGGCATCTCGAAGCGCAGCGTGACGGTGTCGCCGGCACTCGAGTGATCGGGCACGAACGTCATCGTCCCGTCGGCCGCCGCATCGACCCGCGAGAACCAGTTGACGTTCGCCGCGAAGTCCCGGCGCCCGAGTCCGTACTTGCCGAGTTCCACCAGGAAGCATTCCCGGCCGTTGCGGTAGTACGCGTTGCGCGCTTCCTGGTAGGACAGCGTGCCCCACTTGCTGCGCACGATGTCCGCGTTGCAGGTACCGCTCGCGGGATCGTGCCAGCCCACGTCGTCGTCGACGATCGAACAGAAGATGCGGCCCATGTCCGAGTACAGGCAGTGGCCCCGTGTCAGCCGGAACGTGTGCTGGCACTTGAGCGTATCGGGCAGGTTGAGCCGTTCCAGCGGGTTGCCCGGGTTGTAGGCGAGCATGGCGGCATTGCCGCCGCCCTCGACGTCGACCAGTTGCAGTTGCACGCCGGGGTTGGCCACGAAGGACCAGTGGCTGCCCCCCGGCAGCACGTCTTCGTAGAGCACTTCGGCGCTCGGCCCCGCGCTAGCCATGTTCGCCTCCCTATCCCTTGTCGGGCTTGACGTTGATGTGGTCGACGATCGAATCGACCTTTCTGCGCTCTCCCACCGGCAGGTCGAAGGTGATCGTCGCGCCATACAGGTCCGGTTCGTGGGGATCGATCCTCGGCTTGTCGAACACCAGCAGGCGCGAGCCCAGGCTGAAGCCTTCCGCGATATCGTGGGTGATCATGAACACGGTGAGATCGAGTTCCCGATGCAGTTCCCGGACGAGTTCGTGCATGTCGGAACGGATGCCGGGATCGAGCGCGCCGAACGGTTCGTCGAGCAGCAGGATGCGCGGCTCCATGATGAGCGTCTGCGCGAGCGCCAGGCGCTGCTGCATGCCGCCGGAGAGTTCGGACGGGTAATTCCCGGCGGACGACAGCAGGCCGACCCGTTCGAGCATCTCTTGTGCGCGTGCAAGGTTGCGGGCCCTGCGGCTGCCAAACGTGCGCCCGAACAGCCGCGACATCCCGAGATCGAGGCCGAGCAGGACGTTGCCGAGCACCGTCAGGTGCGGGAACACCGAGTAACGCTGAAAGACCACACCACGATCGGCCCGCGGCTCCGGCACGAGCGGCGCACCGTCGATTTCGATCACGCCCTCGCATGGCTCCACCTCGCCGAGCAGCATGCGCAGAAACGTGGTCTTGCCGCATCCGGAGGCGCCCACGATGGTCACGAACTCGTTCGGCTCGACGCGCAGCCGCACGTTCTCGAGCACGGTCTTGCCCGGGTACCGCTTCCAGACGTTGCGCACTTCGATCATCCGCTACGCTCCGTACCACGGGAAGCAGCGCCGGTTGAGCTGCCTCAGCCCATAGTCCAGCAGGAAGGCCAGGAACGTGATCCAGGCGACATACGGCAGGATGACGTCCATCGCCAGGTAGCGGCGCACGAGGAAGATCCGGTAGCCGAGACCGTCCGTGGAAGCGATGGCCTCGGCGGCGATCAGGAACAGCCAGGCACTGCCGAGCGACAGGCGTACTCCATCCAGCAGGCGCGGGAACACCTGCGGCAGGACCACGCGCAGCGCAATCTGCCAACTCGTCGCGTCGAGCGTCTGTGCCTTGACGATCTGCTCGCGCGGCAGCTCCCGCACGCGCTGCTCGATGTCACGCATCAGGAAGGGCGCGGTACCGAGCACGATCAGCATCACCTTCGCGAGTTCGCCGATGCCGAACGCGATGAACAGGATCGGCAGGATGGCGAGCGGCGGGATCATCGACAGCGCCCGCACCCAAGGCGACCAGAAGGCGCCGAACCACGGCAACAGACCGTTTGGAACGCCCACCGCCAACCCGAGGACGGCAGCGACGAACACCCCCGTCAGGAGCCGCGTCAGGCTGGCCGTCGTGTCGCCCCAGAACAGGTAGTCGCCTGTGCGCCGGTCCGGTTCGAACGCGACCCGCTCGATGGCGGCTCCGATGGTCGACAGTCCCGGCAACAGTTTGTCGTCCGGGTTCTCCGCGAGACGCATCCCGGAGGCGACCACATACAGGACGAGCGCGAGCGCGAACGGCACGACCGCGCTCGCGACGACGCCGATGCCGCCAGGGCGGCGATTGATCAGGCGCATGAGTCCGGTCCCTCTCCGGTCTCAACGGGTTCCGCTCAGATCTCGCCGTCTGCGGCCATCTGCATGTAAGCGTCGTCGAAGCGCAGCTTGACGTTGGTCTCGGAGCCGAGGACCGTGCCGCCCGGCAACTCGATACCGATGTATCCCGGGCCAGGCGCACCTTCTCCGAGCAGGCCGTGCAGGAACGAGAAGGCGGCGACGTTGGTCATCGTGTCGCCGAGCGCGTCCGAGTGCACGAACTCGACCGCCGGAGCCGGCTCGTAGAACATCTGCGTCGCCGCGAGCTGTGCGTTGTAGCCGGCGAGGTCGGTACCCGAGGCTTCCGCCATCTGGGTCTTCGCCGCATCGCCCGCGGCACCCGCCGAGGCCATGACCGCCATCGTCTCGTACCACGCACCGACGAGCGCCTTGCCGAGCCGCGGATCTTCGAGCGCTTCGGTGTTGACGACGAGCATGTCGATGATCTCGCCCGGTATCGTCGACGAGTCGAACACCGGGCTCACCCCGGGCATGGCCTGCACTTCCGCCAGGAGCGGATTCCAGGTGACGACCGAGGTGACGTCCTCGCTGGCGAAGGCGGCGACGATGTCCGCATCCGACGTGTTGACGACCGTCAGGTCGCGTTCGGTCATGTCCGCCGTCTCGAGTGCCCGTGCCAGCAGATAGTGGGAGACGGACAGCTCCACGAGGTTGACGTTCTGGCCGCGCAGGTCCGCCACCGACTTGCCCTCGCCCTTCAGGACGACGCCGTCGTTGCCGTTCGAGAAGTCGCCGACGATGAGCGCCGTCGAATCGACTCCGCCCGCGGCGGGAATCGTCAGCGCGTCCATGTTGGTCATGGTGCACGCGTCGAAGGCGCCCACGGTGTACTGGTTGATGGACTCGATGTAGTCGTTGAACTGGACCACTTCGATGGTGATGCCGTATTTCTCGGCCCACTTGTCGACGATGCCGGAACTTGCCGCGTAGTCCCACGGCATCCAGCCAACGTAGATGCTCCAGGCGATGCGGTAGTCGTCCTTGGCGAACGAGGTCAGGGAGAAGACGCAGAGCGCGGCGGCGAGGAGCGCGCGTTTGATCGAGCGGATGGAGAGATTTGCCATGATGGCCTCCTGGAGTTGGTGACACAGGGAGGCAAGCTGCTCTCCCGGGCTTTTATCCCTCCGTGTAACCTGCCGTGCGCGAGGCGCGTGCGGCGGGTCGAAAGCTCTCGGACCAGGCATCCCCATCGGGACCGGAACCCTAGCTTTCCATTGGTCACCAGTTCGAGCGCGTGCTCTCCCTTCGCAGTCATCCAAGCAAGGTTCATGCCAAGCCCCCTGGCGCCCGCCACATCGCCCTCAGGAAGGTCAGCCGCGCCGCGGTGCACCAACCTGATGCAGAGCGTGCACCACGATAGCGCTAGCAGTCACCGTGCACGCCCTCATGCTATAAGCCCGATACGCCCTTTCTGCCGGACCTTCCGATGACAAGACCCAACATCCTCATCTTCTTCACCGACGACCAGCGCTTCGACACGATCGGAGCATTCGGTTCCCCGGTAAGCACGCCCAACATCGACCGCCTCGTCGCGCGCGGCACCACCTTCACCCACGCGCATATCCCCTGCGGCACACACGGGGCGATCTGCATGCCGAGCCGCGCGATGCTGCACACCGGGCGCACCCTGTTCCACCTGCACGACTCCGGCAGCAGCATCCCGGACGAGCACACGATGCTCGGCGAAACGCTGCGCGACGCGGGTTACCGCACCTGGGGCACCGGCAAGTGGCACAACGGCCGCCGCGCGTTCAACCGCTCCTTCGACGATGGCGACGAGATCATGTTCGGCGGCATGGCGGACCACTGGAACGTGCCCGTCTACCACTACGACCCGAGCGGGCGCTACGACACGCGGCTGCCGCAGATCCTCCATCCGCAGGAGACCAGCGAGGTTCTGTGGCGGGAAGCCGACCACGTGCACGCGGGCCGCCACTCGAGCGAACTGCTGTGCGACGCTGCCATCGACTTCCTGCGCAGGCAGGGAGCGCGAGACGAAACCCCTCGCACAGGGCAAGACGAACAACCGTTCTTCTGCTACGTCTCCCTGCTCGCCCCGCACGACCCGCGCACGATGCCGGAGCGTTTCCGGTCGATGTACGCCTCGGAGGACGTCGAACTGCCGCCGAACTACCTCGGCGCGCATCCCTTCGACAACGGCTCGCAGAAGATCCGCGACGAACTGCTCGCGGACTTCCCGCGCACGCCGGAGGAGGTGCGCCGCCACATCGCCGAATACCGGGCGATGATCACCCATCTCGACCACGAGTTCGGGCGCGTTCTCGATGCGCTCGAGGAGACAGGGCAGCTGAACGATACCCTGATCGTCTTCGCCGGAGACAACGGCCTCGCCGTCGGCCAGCACGGGCTCATGGGCAAGCAGAACTGCTACGACCACAGCGTGCGCGTCCCGCTGGTCTTCGCAGGTCCAGGCATACCGCAGGGACAGCGCAGCGCGGCCTACGTCTACCTGCTCGACATCTTCCCGACGCTGTGCGAACTGATCGGGGCGCCGGTTCCGGATACCGTCGAGGGCCAGAGCCTGTTGGCCGCAATACGCGACCCGGAGGCCACTGTGCGCGAAACGCTCTACTTCGCCTACATCTCCTCGCAACGCGCGGTCAAGAACCGGACCCACAAGCTGATCGAGTACGCGGTGCGCGGCAGGGAGCGCCGCACGCAACTGTTCGACCTCGTCAACGATCCCTGGGAGATGGACAACCTCGCCGGCAAACCCGGCCACGAGCCGGTGCTCGCCGACCTGAGCGAGGAGTTGCTGCGCTACCGGGACGCGTGGGAAGCCGGTCATTCCGGGCGCGGCTCGACGTTCTGGGAACGTTACGACACGGCTGCTTCCAGCGAGGTCCGGTCCGATGCGTGAGCACCCCAACGTGCTGTTCGTCATCACCGACCAGCAGCGCGCGGACCACAACGGCTTCATGGGCAATCCGACGCTCGAGACCCCCCACCTGGACCGGTTGGCGGCGTCGGGCATGGTGTTCGACAACGCGTGGGTGTCGAACCCCATCTGCATGCCGAACCGGTCCACCATCATGACCGCGCGCATGCCGAGCGCCCACGGGGTGATCTTCAACGACCGCTCGCTGGAGCGGAATGCCAACACGTTCGTACGCCGCTTCCGAACGTCCGGCTACCACACCGGGCTCATCGGCAAGTCCCATCTCCAGCACGGCATGAGCAAGAACGCCGTCGTGCCCTTTCGAGGCGAGCCCTCCGGGACACTCCCGTTTCCGGACGGGTGGGACCAGATCGAGGACTTCGAACGTTACCTCGACGGCCGGCTGGAGGATCCCGACAACTTCTACGGGTTCGACCACGTGGAGTTCAGCATCGATCACGGCGCCCGCGTCGCCGGACATCACCTGCAGTGGGCGCTCGCGCGCGGCGGGCGCCTCGAGGAGCTCCTGATCGACCAGGACGCCCCCGCGCCGGGCAGCGACCGCTCGCCGCACTGGCGCCAGATCTACCGGCCGCCCTATCCGGAGGAACTGCACTCCAGCACGTTCGTCGCCGAACGCACCGTCGCGTTCATCGAAGAAGCCGAGGGTTCGGGACGACCCTGGCTCGCGTGGTGTTCGTTCCCCGATCCGCATCATCCGATGACGCCGCCGGGCCAGTGGTTCGACCGGTACCGCCCGACGGACATGCCCTTGCCGGACAGCCGCCACGATCCCCTGGCGGGGGCGCCGGAGCACTTGAGGACCTTCGCCGGCATCCATCCGCGGGAGCAGCGCAACTGGGTGTCCCCGTGCGGGTTCGGGGAGGACGACCTGCTCCGCGAGGCAACCGCGGCCACCTACGGGATGATCGGCCTGATCGATCACGGCGTCGGCCGCGTCCTGGCAGCACTCGACGAGCTGGGCGTTCGCGACGACACGATCGTCGTGTTCACCTCCGATCACGGCGACATGATGGGCGACCACGGGCTCTTCCTGAAGGGATTCATGCACTACCGCGGCACGCTGCAGGTACCCATGGTCATCGACGTGCCCGGATACACTGCCGGCCGGACTGCCGCGCTCGCATCCTCCATAGACCTTGGCCCGACCCTGCTGGATCTCTGCGGAATCGCGGGATACGACGGTATCCAGGGCGTGAGTCTCGAACCCGTCGTCCGGGACGCCGAAGCCTCCGCGCGGGAATCGGTACTCATCGAGGACGACGTGCCCGTCATCCTCTCGCAGCTCACGCCGATCCCGGCGCGCACCCGGACGCTGCTCATGGGCGACTACCGTTACACCCGCAATGCCAAGGGCGAAGAGCAACTGTTCGACCTGGGCACGGATCCCGACGAGATGCACGACGTCAGGGACCGGCGCGACGCGCGGGCGCGGATGCTCGAGGCGCTCGCCGACGCCATGATGATGGCGGACGACTCCTCGCGCGGCGCGCCGAGCACCGGCTCGATCGCAGGACCCCGGTGACCGGCGGACCTGACGAACCGTCCGCCTGCTGCGGACCGACGAGCGCGGCGCCACGAGGTCCGACGCAGAGTACTGGACATCGAGAGCGCATCCTGCCCGCCGGGCGACCGTCGGACCCCGGGGTCCGAGGCCATGCCCGCGACATGGTGACATTGCCTGGCGGTGCCTTCCTCATGGGTTCCGAGGACGCCGACGCCCGTGCCGACGACGGCGAGGGACCGGTGCGGGAGGTCCACGTCGACGCCTTCCGGATCGACCGGACCGCCGTCACCAACGCCCGCTTTGCCGAGTTCGCCGCCACAACCGGGTACCGCACCGAGGCCGAGGTCATCGGCTGGTCGTATGTCTTCGACGGGTTGCTCGGCAAGGCCGCGCGCCGGCGCGCGCGCACGCTCGACGTGAAACCGGTGCCGTGGTGGCTCGCGGTGGAAGGCGCGTGCTGGCGCAAGCCCGAGGGTCCCGGTTCGCACGTGCGCCGGCGACGCGACCATCCCGTCGTGCATGTCTCCTGGAACGACGCCGTGGCCTACTGCCGCTGGGCCGGAAAGCGGCTGCCGACCGAGGCGGAGTGGGAGTACGCGGCGCGCGGCGGGCTCGAGGGCAAGCGGCTACCCTGGGGCGACCGGCTGCTGGTCGACGGACGGCATCGCTGCAACATCTGGCAGGGGCGTTTCCCGGAGACGAACACGTTGGCGGACGGTCATTTCGGCACCGCTCCCGCCGAGTCCTTCCCGGCGAACGGCTACGGCCTCTACAACATGGCCGGGAACGTCTGGGAGTGGTGTGCGGACTGGTACTCGGCGCAGGCCCCGGGCTCCCGCTCGGGCGCCAATCCGACCGGGCCGGAGACCGGCGACCGCAAGGTGCTCAAGGGCGGCTCGTACCTCTGCCACGACAGCTACTGCAACCGCTACCGCGTCGCGGCGCGGTACGCGAACACGCCGGACTCGACGACGGGAAACGCGGGGTTTCGGTGCGTGGGGTGACGTGGGACGCCGGGCACGGTATCGAGACGGGCCCGTGTCGGGGACGGGCTTGCACAGGCTCGACACGGGCGACGACAAGCGTCGCCCCTACAGGACCTCAGTGCATGAGATCGAGAAGCTTCCGGAACGACTCCGGCGTATGGACGGGGATCGGCGAACTGGCAAAGTCCTTCAGATTCCGGGTCACGATGTAGTCCGCATGGGTCCTGCGGGCAGATTCCACGACGACAGCGTCCTCGAAGTCGCGGATGGCGCTTTCGAACGCAGCCTGGAGGATCGCGCCGTTCACGGGCCCCACTTCGAGAGTCGAGAGGAGAAAGGCGATCTGAGCCCTGGCTTCCTCCGCACCCACCGCCTTGCGGGCGAGATAGTCGACCGTCGTGAACGAGGTCGCACACGCCACGCCCTGGAACTCGAGGCGCTGCGCCCGCTGGATAAGGTCCGTAGCATCCGCTGCGAAGGGTTCCCGATCGAGGAAAAAGTCGATCAGGACATTCGTGTCGAATACAGCCCTCATTGCCCGGACGGGTCACTCCTCCGAAGATGCTTGTCCTCGAGATGGGCGTAGTAGTCCTGCTCGTCGACGTTCGCTCCCTTCCAGGATCCGCGCAACCGCGCCACCGTCGGCGTCATCTCGACGGGCTCGCGCCCGACCTTCGTCAGCGCCTCGAAGTATTCCGCGACCATCTGCGAGAGCGACTTGCCGGCGCCCTTCGCATGGACCTTGGCGGCGGTGATCAACTCATCGTCCATGCGCAGAGTGAGTTTCGTTTGCATCGTGCCATGCCGTATAGTCTTTCGATCAGAGTACGTCACCCGATCCTCCTCGCACAAGGGCACGTCCCGGCAACCAGAGGCCCCATGATGAAAGTCTCCCACGTCGAAACCCTCCTCCTCGACAACATCGAGCCCTACCGCGGCGGCCGCAAGTGGCTCTTCCTCCGGCTCTTCACGGACGAAGGGATCGTCGGCCTCGGCGAACGTCCCACCGGCCACCTCACCAACCTCAAGTCCCAGATCGCGCTGCTGCACGACCTCTGCGAACGCTTCGTCGTCGGCCAGAGCCCTTTCGACATCGAGAACCTTTGGCAGCGCATGTATGCCTCCAACCATGACTACCGCCACCCGAGCCTCGACTCGACCCCGGCCATCTCCGCCATCGAGATGGCATGTTGGGACATCGTCGGCAAGGCCGTGAACCAGCCGATCTACAACCTCCTTGGCGGAAGGTGCCACGAGCGGCTGCGCGCTTATGCCTACATGCCGGCGGAAGGGATCTGGGAGCACCCGGAGAAGGCCGGCGAGGTGGCCGCACAACTCGTCGCAGAAGGCAACAGCGCCTGCAAGCTCGACCCGTTCATGCCGTACTACCCCCTGCCCCGGGACTTCCCACTGAAGACCATCCGCCACGCTGCCAGGATCTTCCGCTGCATCCGCGACGCCGTCGGCGACGAACTCGAGATCGGTATCGGCACGCACGGGCAGTTCAGCACCGCCGGGGCGATCCGCGTGGCGAAGATCCTGGAGGAGTTCGATCCGTTCTGGTTCGAGGAGCCGGTGCCCCCGGAGAACGTCGACGAGATGGCGCGTGTCGCCGCGCACACCAGCATCCCGATCGCGTCCGGCGAACGCCTCGTCACGAAGTACGAGTTCGCCGAACTATTGGAGAAGCAGGCCGCGCAGATCATCCAGCTCGACGTGGGCCAGTGCGGCGGAATCCTGGAATCCAAGAAGATCGCCGGCATGGCCGAAGCCCACTACGCATTGATCGCCCCGCACATGTACGTCGGACCGGTCGCCGCCGCGGCCGCCGTGCAGCTCGACACCTGCTCGCCGAACTTCCTGATCCAGGAGTACAACGGCAACGACCTGCACAGCGAGATCTTCGTCGACCCCATCGAGTTCCGGGACGGATTCATCGTGCCGCCGGAGAGACCGGGGCTCGGGGTGGAGCTGGACGAGAAGGTGGTGGAGCGGCAGCTTTGCAGGGATTGATGCGCACGGGGACGCAGGAGTCAGTACCCGCCGGCGCTCACGTAGAACTCCAGCAGCGCGGCCTTGTCGGAGGCCGACAGCGTGTCGTAGCGCTTTTTCATCTTGTCCGCCATACGGCGTGCGCCGCTGTCGAAGTCCAGGAATTCACCCGCCAGGTACTCGCGCCACTGGCCGGCAAGGAGGGCATGGTCCGCCTCCGGTACGCTGCCGCCGCGTGGATGGCACTTGCCGCACTTCACCGAGTGAACGCGGGCACCTCGCGAGGCCAGCATGTGATCGAACGGCTGCTCGTGCGGGATCCACTCCTGCTCCGAGTAGTAGATGGCCACGGCCTCCAGGGATTCATCAGGGAGCGACTCCACGATCTGCGCCATGTCCGTCTCCGAGCCGTCATCACGTTCCACGGACCGCGCCGCTCGAAATCCCAGGCGGTAACTCTCCAGCAGGTCCATGATCGCGAACTCTGAGAAACCACCGATGGACGGCGTGTCCGGCTGTTCGCTGCGGCCTCCGCGGCCGTGGCACTCGGCGCATTCGCGCTCGGCGATCTGCTCCCCCGTCGCCGAGGCGTGGGCTGTCGTCATGGAGACGAGGAAAGCGACGACAGCACTCAGTCCCATGCAACCAGGGACCGGCCTCCATCGAGGCCGCCTGCCCTGCTTTACACGCATTAGTGGGCTGCATTTCATCCAAAGAAACCGAAGTCCTCGGTGTTGTTGTACGGAAAGCGCTGCGCTCCCAGCGAGTCCTCGATCCCGAGATACCGCCGCAGCGCCTTGTGCACGTGCTTCGGGTAGATGATCGTGCCGTTCGTGTCATCGCGCTCGAGCGTCCCCGGGTTGATCCGCTGCGCGAAGTGCAGCCCGTCCGTCTCGCCCACCACCCGGTTCGTCCACCGCTGGCCCTTCTCCATGATCACGTAACTGCCGATCGGCCAGTGGTCCTTGCCGTTCTGCGAGTTGTAGAAGTTCGTGCGGCCGAAGTCCGAGCCCAGCACCACCACCATGCGATCCGCCACGCCGTGCGTCTCCGCATACTCCCACAGGTAGTCCACCAAGTCCGTCAGGTTGCCCAGCAGCCAACCCTGGTCCGGGTCGTGGGTGGCGTGCGTATCGAACCCACTCAGCCACAGATCCGCACTCACCGCCACACCCGTCTTGAACGCCAGCACCGCCAACTGCGCCTGGCGGCGCAGTTCGCTATGGAAGGTGTTGCCGCTCCGCGATCTATGCTCCACCCGCAGCTCCAGTTCGTTGTTCCGGGGAATCGCGGCAGCGTAGGCCTGCAAACCTTCAGCTCTCGCGAAGGCAGAACCGTAGAACGAACGGTTTCGTGCATCCATCGGCAGCAGACCGGGCTCCGACACCAACTGCTCCATGGCCTCACTCCGATAAGCCTCCAGGTCTCCCCAATCCGAGTCGTCCAGATACCGTTCACCAGGGTCCCAAGCCGTAACGTCGGGCTCGGCGATATTCCGCAGTAGTTCCGGATTGTCGATGCGCGTGAACCGAGCGATCCCGGCGGTCGCCGAAAAACCTCCGAAGCTCAGATAGGGAGTTGGCAAGGGCTGCCCATAGTCCGCCGCCAACAACGCTGTCGTCGTCGGGTACCCCTCCGAGTTGCGCCCGCTCCAGTTGTGCACGATCCCCACCGTGTGCCAGTTCGTCTGCGCATCCACGCCGTTGATCACCAGCATCCGGTCGTAATAGTTCTCGAAGAACGCCGCGTTGTTGGCGAACGGCGCATACGGGATGTTGCCCGCTTCACGAACTTCGCCGGACTCCGCCCAGTGGTTGATCACCGGCTCGTCCGGCGTGTTCGCCTTCGGATCGCAAAAGCTCGTCGGATCCCACCCGCCATCCGCCTGAACGAAGACGAACAGCTTGCCGTTGTAGTCGGCGGCGTGGGCCAAGGGCAGGCGGAAGCCCGTTGCGGCTACGCTGGCGGTCGACAGCAGGCCCTTGAGGATGATGCGGCGTCTCATGCCATCGCTTCTATAGGTAGAGGTAGCGGTAGTCCATCAGGAGGTAGGCCAGGACGACTACCCACGTGCGTGCCACACCGGACGGATCAGAGAAGTCCGTGTCTTCGAGGAACTCGCTTACGCGATCCCAGTCCCAACCCAACGCCTTGCCATCTTCGTCAACTTCGTCAAGCCAAAGATGATCCGCGATCCCATCGAAGAAATAGTGATCGCGGGGCCAGTCACAGGCAAGATCCTGTTCGTTCCAAAGAAAGTGATTGCCACTCTTTCGCTTCCGATCCCAAGCGTCGACGAACAGATCATAGGCGCTCTTGACTTCAGGCGAATCCACGACGACACGAACTCCATGAAGCCTCTCATACAGTTCTACGAGCTCATCCTTGATCGCCCGTGAGCCAGCTGACCGTTCGGCATCGGACCCGACGACGATCCATACCTTGGCCAACTCGTCGCCAGCCTGATCCGCCCACATGATCACCTCCACGTCATAGTATCCACCGGCCGGAATATCGACAGGGACATCTACGGACCCCGAACAGTGGAGTGCGAAATGGTCGCCAACCGGCCCGTTGCAGTCCGACACAGCTTCCAGTTCCTCGAGTTCCTGAGTGAACACCACTCGACCATCACTGTCCCGCAGGTCCAAGCGATCCAGGCGCAGGTTACGATCCCCCGCGTTGTCGCCGTAGTCGTTGACGAAGCTCAAGTTCACCACAGCCGAGCCGGAACTAAGCCGGCCACCAAGAGACAGCTTCTCCTTTCCGTCCGCGGAAGCGGCTTGGACCTCGAAGCTACCGCCAAACTCGAATATGGGTGATACGCCCTCATCCACACTCGAAAAGAGCTGCCGATCTTCTTCCTCCACGAGGTAAAACTCTTTCATGACCACCGGGCAACTCGTCTCTAACGCGTGAGCCCGTGCCACGCCCGCCATCACCGAAGAAATGTCCTCCGAGCGATCCGTCACGCCGTCAGAATCGATCCCTCCGTAAAGTAGTCGGTACCCGGCCGTGTCTGTGAGTGCGCTCAACCCTTGCTCGTGCACCAAGCGCCAAGGCTCTCTACCCTCACGTTCCCTTCCCCATTGAAACCCCGTGAGTGCCAGTGTCTTGCGCGCAAGTTCCTCCGGCGTCAGCAACCTGTTGGCCCCAGCCCCCGCGAGCGCCCTGGCACGGACTGGCTCAGCATCATCGAACGAGTAGGCCCGAAACCACTTCGAAAGCACGATCTCCACAAGAAGGTCCTTCAGGTTGTAAGTCGCCCCGCCACGAAACCCTTGGCGGAAACCGCGCCCAAGCCGTTCAACTTCCAGCGCCTGCGCACTGGATGAAAGTAACAGAGCTTCAAAGTCCGCGTCGTCCTTATCCTCCGGTGTCTCCAATATTTCCGCACCCATGATGGGCGGCCACCAGAACCGAACTGCGGCCTCGGAAAATCGTGAATCGTCCACGATCCGGTCTGCCAACCACCGTAGGCCGCGCTTCGCATCCGGCACACGTTCCTGACCCAAGCCGGGGTCGCGCATATCCCGGTACCAGGCGTCACCCTCCTGATAGCCGCCCAGGGACATGGTCACAATCCGGCGCTGGTCATCCACGTCCTCGTGCTGATGCTCCTTCCAAAGCGAAGCCGCGACTCTATAGTGTCCCTCCACCGGCACTTCAATAGAGATCTCCTGATCACAGAACCACGCCTCGTAGTATTGGTCACCTGAGATCTCGTCCACCACCGGATCTTCATTACCGCATTCGAGCCCAAGCTGCTCCACCTCGACGAAGACAGCCTCCTGTCCATCCGCATTGGTCACGCTAACCCGATCAATGCCCATGTTCCACCACAGTTCGAGACTTTCGTCAGGGGGCGGATCGAGATCGGGGGCCAGCCGAAGTACTTCCCCACCCGGCTTGAGCCATGCCGTCAAGGCTATCGTCTGAGCTTCTGCGTACGACCCAGCCGTAATCTCGAACTCGCCCCGCGCACTCGCCCACCCCTCCTTGTAGTGGTCATCGAGAGAGTCCATCCCTCCCCATTTGTCCCGATAGAGCCCTTCGTCGCCGTAGTTCTGGAACGCGCCCGCCACTGGATCCAGCACGCTGTGGCAAACGGTGCAGGCCGGGTTGTGCAACGTCGGGTTGTTGGTGTCAGCCAGCGCAACGGGGTCGGTTGTTCTCGACGCCGACTTCTCGATGTCCACGCCAAGGAAGTGATAGTACGTCCATCGCGAACGGGCACGGTTTCGATTCGTCGCCGTCGTCGGATATCGCTTCAGGAAGACCGTGGTGTTCAGGATGCCCGCATGCGGATAGTCCGTAGCCAGCGGACCGGGATCAAGCACGCGCAACCCTATCCCGGGCGTGAACTCTGATTCATGGCCATCCCCTTGCCGGTAGTAACTGACGATCCTGGACGGCTGAAACTCGTGAACGTCAGCGACATCGCGAAACTCCGATGACCCGTAGGCCTCGCTCGCCCACGGGTTCGCCATGATGTAGTCCGCCGTCAGAACCTCTGTGTACGGAAGGTCGTTTTCGACGACGTAGGCAACCAGTTCGAGCGGGGCCCTGCCGGCGCCGTACTGCACTCGGTGCTCCCAGTTCCGATGGGCTTCTCTATCGCTTGACGCCAACCGGTAGAATGTGTTGTCAAAGTCGACGAAGAAGCCATCGTTCGGGATCGTATGGCCGTCAAGCTGCCTGTCCGTGAACAATCTGTCGTTACTCGCCCGTATCAGGAACTCGTGGAACTCAGGCCCTTGCATTAGATTGCGGACAGCAGCGCGGAACTCGGCCACCGTGGCCCCACGAATCGTCTCGTACTCCTCCGCCGTGGGTATCCTTCCGACGAAGATGATCGCGGCACGCCGTAGCGTGCTGCGCCACGACTCCAACTTCACCCCGTCGAACAAGTTGGCCGGGGTGATCGTGACGGATGCCACCTCCTCACCCGCGAGCAACCCCAGGAAGCGCTCCATGTTGGAAAACTCATCCGTGCCTGCAGCCAACTGGATCCCACCACCATGGCTCACCCCCTGAACCTTGTTCAGGATCAGATCGGCTCCATCCTCCACCTCGGCCAGGAAGGCCTCGAACACCGACAGGTTCGTCGCCATGTGATCGGCATCCGCATCCGTCACGAACACCAGCCGCGTGTTCCCCGAGACGCCCCCCTCCACGTGACAGTTGATGCACTTCGTCTGCAGGATCGGACCCGAGATCAGCGTCCGGAACACCTCCTCTGCCGTCTCCAGCGGACCCGCCCCGCGCTCCGACGCCGTCGACAGGTTCGTCAGATGTCCCGTCGGACTCGACAGCAGGCTCAACACCCGGATAGGGACGTCGGATGTCACCTCCAGGCGCCACTTGCCCGCGCCGTCTCCAAGCGAGCCTTCGAGACCTTCCGCACCAGATTCCAGCTCCTGCGCCGTGTACGTCCGCGTGCCTCCCGCCGGTACCGTGACGAGCACATCGCTACCCGGTGACATGCCCTGATCGTCAGTGCCCTCTATCGTTACCTGCGCCGCTTCCTCGCCCGCGTTCACCAGCCGCAACCGGCTCACCTGCGCCGTGTTGCTGCCGGGGTTGAAGATCGCCACGCGGTGTCGCGTACCGGATACCGGCGCCACGTCGTGCATCGCCGTCAGAAAACCGTCCGTCGTGCGGATGTACGACAGCACCTCAATGTCGGAGTCGCTCGACAACGCAAGACGCCAGTCCCCTTCTCCGGCACCCGTGCTGCCCGTCAGCCCCTTGCCTGCGTTGCCCTGCTCCAGGTCGTCCGAGTTGAAGTGCGCAACCTGCCCGCCCTGCAGCGACAGCGTCAGCGGGTCGTACGTCCAGTCCGTCTCGTCATGCGCCCGGATCGTGATCTCCGCCGTCGACTCCGAACGGTTGATCACCCGCACAAAACCCTGCCGTCCGTCTGCGTCCGACGCCGGCGGAAACAGCGATACCTCATGGACACCGTCCACCAGGTTCGACGGCGCCGTCGACAGGTTCGTCAGGTGGCCCGTCGGACTCGACAGCAGACTCAGTGCATGGATCGGAGCCTCCGACTTCACCGTCAGCTGCCACTTGCCCGCGCCGTCGCCCAGTGCGCCCGTCATGCCCGTACCGCCTGACTCCAGCTCCGCCGCCGTCAGCGTCTGCGTCGCACCCGCCGCTACCGTGACCTCCACGGCACTGCCCGGCGACATGCCGCGGTCGTCCACACCCTCGACGGTGACCTGCGCCTCTGCCTCCCCCGGGTTGATCAGCCGCAGCCGGCTCACCTGCGCCGCGTTGCTGCCGGGGTTGAAGATCGCGATCCGGTGCTCGCCCTCCACCACCGGCGCCAGGTCGTGCATCGCCGTCAGAAAACCGTCCGTCGTGCGGATGTACGACAGCACCTCAACGTCCAGGTCGCTCGTCAGCGTCAGCCGCCAGTCTCCTTCTCCAGCGCCCGTGCTGCCCGTCAGACCCTTGCCTGTGTTACCGCCCTCCAGATCGTCCGAGTTGAAGTGCACCGTTTCGGTGGCGTCGATCAACAGGGGCAGCGAGCCATACGACACACCCGTGTCGTCCACCGCGTCGATCTGCACTTCGCCAGAATCGCCGGAGTGGTTGATCACCCGTACGAAGCCTTGCAGGGCGGCATCCGACGCCGATGGGAACAGGGGGACCAGGTGCGGCGTGTCCGCGACGTTGGATGCCGTCGCAACGGCCGCAGACCACGCGTCGTGCGGGACCGACTCTACGGACGCGTCATCCCCGCTCGACCCGAAACCCCCGACCATCCCCTGCAGCGGTGGGGCGGGAAACACGCCACCGATCCTTGCGGCAAGCAGGTCTTCACTGAAGTACGGCGAACTCGAGACCTCGTCGCCCCAGCCCTGCACCGCGCGCCGCACCTCGTCGTCCGTCACCACCGGACAACTCTGCTCCACCGCCGGCGCGCTCGGCGTCGACGCGTACATCGTGTCCGGCATACGCGCGTGTGCGGCCGAACGCCGGCGGTCCAACGCCCAATGCTGCCGCGCTACGCGCGCACGCTCCGACTCCCGGGCCTGGCGTGCCGCCGCGGCCGCCATCTGGCGCTCCAGGCGCGACTCACGTTCCTGCGCATGGGATGGAGCCGGGACGACAACGGCCAGCGCGGCCAGTGTCGCCCACGACAGAACTCTCAAGCAGTATGACCTGCGCAAGGTGCTCTCAGCCTCTTCCTATCCAAAGAACGCGAAGTCTTCGGTGCTGTTGAACGGGAAGCGTTGCGAGCCCGGGGAGTTCTCGATACCGAGATACCGCCGCAGCGCCTTGTGCACGTGCTTCGGGTAGATGATCGTGCCGTTCGTGTCGTCCCGGGCGAGCGTCCTCGCGTTGATCCGCTGCGCGAAGTGCAGACCGTCCGTCTCGCCCACCACCCGGTTCGTCCAGCGCTGGCCCTTCTCCATGATCACGTAACTGCCGATCGGCCAGTGGTCCTTGCCGTCATCGGCGTTGTAGTGGTTGGTCCGGCCGAAGTCCGAGCCGATCACCACGACCAGCCGGTCGGCCACGCCCTGCTCCTCGGCGTACCTCCACAAATAGTCCACCCCATCCGTCAGGTTGCCCAGGAGCCACTCCTGCCCAACGTCGTTACGGGCATGCGTATCGAAACCGCCGAGATAGAGGTCGGCGCTAACGGCCGCGCCCGTCCTGAACGCGAGAATCGCTAGCTGCGCCTGCCGTCGGAGCGCGCTCCCATAGACGTCGTTTCCGATTGCAGCGTCAACCGACTGTTCCAACTGTTCCTCTGGGGGAATCGCATCGGCGAACGCCTTGAGAAGGTCGCTCGATGTCATGGCCACACGGTAGGACTCCAAGTTGCGTGCCTCCCCTGGCAGCACGCCAGCAGCTTCCCGCAGCCGTTCAGCACGCGCCGCGCGATGCATCTCGATTGCCCTCCAGGCTTGCTCCGTGATGTACGGGTCAATGTCAGGGTGATCCCTCTCTCCCCTGGGATACGCCACCGAAGACAACCGGTCCGGGTTGTCCAGACGAGTGTATCGAGTCAATCCCCCCGTCTCCGAATAACCCCCGAAGCTGACGTACGACATCGGGAGAACCGGGGCCAACTGCGAGGCCAACAGCGCAGTCAGCGTCGGGTAGCCCTCGGCAATGCGCCCGCTCCAATTGTGGACTATCCCCGCGCTATGGGAGTTAGTCTGCGCGTCGACCCCATTGATCACCAGCATCCGACGGTGGTATCTCTCGAAGAACGCCTCGTTGTCCGCGAACGGGGCAAAGTGGATGTTGCCTGCCTGGCGGACTTCGTCGTGCTCCGCCCAGTGGTTGATGACCGGCTCGCCGGGCGTGTTCACCTTAGGGTCGCAGAGGCTCGTCGGATCCCAGCCGCCATCCGCCTGCACGAAGACAAACTGTCTGCCCTCGTACTCGACGGCGTTGGCGAGCGGCAGACGGAATCCCGTCCCCACGCCGGCGGTTGCCGCAGCGATCACCTTGAAGAATCCGCGTCGATGCATCGTGCTCTCAGCCCCAACTTAACTGACTAGAGATACAGGTACCGGTAGTCGGTGAGCAGGTAAGCCAGCACCACTACCCATGTGCGGGCGACGTGGTGCCGATCCGACCAGTCGATCACCTCGAAAAAGGTCTCCAAACGCTCATGGTTCCAGCCGTGGCGTTCCCAGTCCCAGTCCTCCCCGTCCGCCGGGTCCAGCCAGACCCCGTCGACAATCCCATCGAGGTAGTAGTGATCCGCCTCCCAGTCGCATCGCGTTTCGAAGTGCGATCCCCCCGACGCCCGGCTGCTCTCCCAGACATCGACGAATAGACCGTAGGTCGCCTCCACCTCGGCGGATGCGTCCTCACCGAGCAGCTTCTTGTGAAGCTCCTCCAGCTTCGCCTTCACGGC
Organism: Candidatus Azotimanducaceae bacterium; assembly: GCA_965206615.1. GTDB lineage: Bacteria > Pseudomonadota > Gammaproteobacteria > Pseudomonadales > Azotimanducaceae > VXNE01. The sequence goes on along the minus strand of CBDBKI010000005.1, from coordinate 1,458,375 downwards.
GGCTGCACCGACGGACCGCTCCGTGTCGCCCTCCAGCAAGATCTCCAGCTCCGCGAACTCGTCGCCACCCTGCTCGGCCCACGCGGTGATCTCGACCTCATAGGTGGCGTCGGAGGGCACGTCTAGCGGCACGGCGACGGGACAGCTGTCCCAGAAGACGATGGCGTTGCCCGCGCCCCACACGCAGTCATGGTCCACATCCTCAAGCTCCCGGGTCTGAATCGCGTTTCCCGTGCTGTCACGGAGCACGATCCTGTCAAGATACAGCCGCCGGAGGTGGCCGCCAATGTCGTCATCCCAGAGTTCATTCGTCAACGTCAGAAACGCCGTCGCTTGCCCCGCCCTAAGGAATCCCTTCACCGACACCGTCTCCTTGTCATCCTCCGACTCTGCCTCGACATCGACGACTGCGTCGAACTCGTAGGCCGGCGACACGCTCTGGTCAAGGCCGCCAAAGAGTCGCCGGTCCCCGTCGCCAACCAGATAGAGATCCTTCATCACAACCGGGCACGCGAGTGCAGAGCCGTGGCGCTTCGCGACACCCCCCATGATCGGCGTGATGTCCCTTGCACGTTCCGCGATACCGCCGGAATCAATACCGCCGTAGAGCAACCCGTAGGCCTGCCTGGCGGTCCAGTCCGTGCGTTCGACGGGACCGCCCCCCCACGGATAGGACGGACGGCGCCGCCCCCACCCAAAACCGGTGAGGGCCAGCGTCTTGCGCGACAGCTCTTCGGGCGTCAGCAGTCGGCTCGCACCGGCGCGCGTCAGCGCCACAGCACGCACGGGATCGCCGTCCGTCGTGGACAACGCGCGGAACCACCTCGACAGCACGATCTCGACCAACAGATCCTTGAGCCTGTGGGAAGGACGTCCGCCGACGCCCTTCCGAAAGCCTGCAGCTAGTCGCTTTACGTCCGCCGCCTGCGCGTTCGCGGCGAGGAGGAGGCCCTCGAAGTCCGCATCGCCCTCTTCCGGCGGCACCACGACTTCGCGGCCCATGATAGCCGGCCACCAGAACCTCACCGTCGCCTCAGCGAAGCGCGAGTCGGCGGCAATCTGCTCCGCGAGCCAGGGAAGGCTCCGATCCGCGTCCCGCACCGACTCGCCGTCGAAGCCCGGCACCCGCATGTCGCGATACCACGTATCGCCTTCCTGATACGCTTCTCCGTAGGGTGCCCAGATCGCCAGCGACGCTGCTCGCCCCGCAACTTCGTCGTAGTCGTACCAGACGTAGGCAGCCGTCTCTACTTCGTACTCACCGTCCGCCGGAACCTCGATAGGCACAACGAGCGGACAGTGGATGAGTTCCATGCCCTGTCCCGCAACCGAATGGCCACAATCCCCTCCGTCGAAGTCCTCCAGCTCGGTCCGGCTCACGATCAATCCGTTCGGACTGCGAATCGTCAGATGGTCCACGAGTATGTTGTGCGACGACGCAGTTGCCATGGCCACCGTCTGTTCGCCGGCCGCCATCCAGGCGGCTACCGATACGGTGTCCCGCTCTTCCCACGACCTAGCGTTGATCGCAACGTTCTGCCGCCCGGTAGCCAACTCGCCGGACTTGTATTTCTCATCCAGCGAGTCCAAACCTCCCCAGCCGCTTCGGTAGTACCCGTCGGCGTCGTAGTTCTGAAAAGCCCCAGCGACCGGGTCCATCACCCGATGACATACCGTGCACGCCGCGTTGTTCATCGTCGGGTTGTTCAGGTCCGCAAGAGCGACTGGGTCCGTCGTCCTCGCCGCAGACTTCTCCACGTCCAGTCCGAGGAAGTAGTAGTACGTCCAACGCGAGCGCGCCCGGTTCCGGTTCGTCGCCGTCGTCGGATACCGCTTCAGGAACACGGTGGTGTTGAGGATGCCCGCGTGCGGGTAGTCGGTCGACAAGTCGCCGGGGTTGCTGACATGCGTACCGAAATCCAGCGTGTACTCCGAGACCTTCGATTCGTCGTCGCGGTAATAGCTTGCGATCTCCGACGGCTGGAACTCATGCGCATCGTCGAGATCGCCGAATTCGGTCGCTGCGCCATACGCCTCCGCAGCCATCGGGTTTGCCATGATGTAGTCGGCGGTGAGTATCTCCGTGTAGGGGAAGTCGTTCTCGGCGACATGGGCGACCAATTCCAGGGGTGCTCTCCTGATCCCGTAGTCGACCTCGCCTCGCCATCCCCAGTAGTTCGGATCGTCGGCCATGAGCTTCTCATGGTTCAGATTGTTGTAGTCGACGAAGTAGGCAAAAATCGGATCGATGACGCCGACGCCCTGGATGTCGTCCCGATCCGTCAACAATCTGTCGTTGCTCGCTCGAATCAGGAACTCATGGAACTCGGGTCCCTGCATGAGGTTGCGGATCGCTGATCGGAACTCGTCGGCACTCGCGCCACGGATCGACTCGTACTCCTCGCCCGTAGGTACCCTACCCGCGAAGATGATCCCCGCTCGCCGCAGGATGTTGCCCCGCGACGCCATTTTCACCCCATCGAACAGATTTGCCGGCGTGAGCGTGACCGGGGCTATCTCCTCTCCCTCAAGCAACCCTAGGAAGCGCTCCATGCTCGAGAACTCCTCGGTACCGGAAGCCAACTGAATCCCGCCACCATGACTCACCCCCTGAACCTTGTTCAGGATCAGATCGGCTCCGTCCTCCACCTCGGCCAGGAAGTCCTCGAACACCGAGAGGTTCGCCGCCAGGTGATCGGCATCGGCGTCCGTCACGAACACCAGCCGCGTGTTCCCCGAGACGCCCCCCTCCACATGACAGTTGATGCACTTCGTCTGCAGGATCGGACCCGAGATCAGCGTCCGGAACAGCTCCTCTGCCGTCGCCACCGGACCCGCCCCGCGCTGCGGCGCCGTCGACAGGTTCGTCAGATGTCCCGTCGGACTCGACAGCAGACTCAGGACCCGGATCGGTTGGTCCGATGTCACCCTCAGACGCCACTTGCCCGCACCGTCTCCCAGCGAACCTTCCAGTCCTTCGGCTCCCTCCTCCAGCTCCTGCGCCGTGTACGTCCGCGTACCTCCAGCAGGTATAGTGACAGGCACGTCGGCACCGGGCGACAGGCCCTGATCGTCCGTGCCGACGATCGTCACCGCCGCCGTTTCCTCCCACGCGTTCACCAGCCGCAACCGGCTCACCTGCGCCGTATTGCTGCCGGGGTTGAAGATCGCCACACGGTGTCGCGTACCAGATACCGGCGCCACATCGTGCATCGCCGTCAGGAAGCCGTCCGTCGTGCGGATGTACGACAGAACCTCAATGTCGGAGTCGCTCGTCAGCTCCAGACGCCAGTCCCCTTCTCCGGCACCCGTGCTGCCCGTCAACCCCTTGCCCGCGTTGCCCTGCTCCAGGTCGTCCGAGTTGAAGTGCGCTACCTGTCCACTGTCCAGGGACAGCGTCAGCGGCTCATACTCCCAGTCCGTCTCGTCATGCGCCCGGATCGTGATCTCCGCCGTCGACTCCGAACGGTTGATCACCCGCACAAAACCCTGCCGCCCCGAGATGTCCGACGCCGACGGAAACAGCGACACTTCATGGACACCGTCCAGCAGGTTCGACGGCGCTGTCGACAGGTTCGTCAGGTGTCCCGTCGGACTCGACAGCAGACTCAGTGCATGGATCGAAGACTCCGACTTCACCGTCAGCTGCCACTTGCCCGCACCGTCGCCCAGCGCTCCCATCATGCCGCTACCGCCCGACTCCAGCTCCGCCGCCGTCAGCGTCTGCGTCACACCCGCGGCTACCGTGACCTCCAGCGCACTGCCGGGAGATGCGCCACGGTCGTCCACACCTTCGATCGTGACCTGCGCCTCTTCCTCTCCCGGGTTGATCAGCCGCAGCCGGCTCACCTGGGCCGTGTTGCTGCCGGGGTTGAAGATCGCGATGCGGTGCACGCCCTCTTCCGACTCCGGTGCCAGGTCGTGCATCGCCGTCAGAAAACCGTCCGTCGTGCGGATGTACGACAGCACCTCAACGTCCAGGCCGCTCGTCAGCGTCAGGCGCCAGTCGCCTTCCCCAGTGCCCGTGCTGCCCGTCAGGCCCTTGCCTGCGTTACCGCTCTCCAGATCGTCCGAGTTGAAGTGCACCGTCGCATCGCCGTCGATCGACAGTGTCAGCGGTCCGTAGGACACACCCGTGTCGTCGATCGCGTCGATCTGCACTTCCCCGGAATCCCCGGAGTGGTTGATCACCCGCACGAAGCCCTGCAGGGCGGCGTCGGATGCAGCCGGAAACAGGGGAACCAGGTGGCTCGTCGTGTTCGCGTTGGATACGGTTGCGAGCGCCCCGGACCACGCGTCGTAGGGGGCCGCGGATGCATCGTCTCCGCTCAACCAGGAACTCCCCAGCACCCCTTGCAGCGGCGGCGTTCGGAACACGCCGCCGTCTCGTGCGGCGAGGCGATCTGCACTGGAGAAGGGCGAACTGGAGACCTCGTCGCCCCAGGCTTGTACCGCCCGCCGCACGTCGTCATCCGTCACCACCGGACAACTCAGTTCCACCGCCGGCGCACTCGGCGTCGAGGCGTACATCGTGTCCGGCATGCGCGCGTGCGCCCCCGACCGGCGACGTTCTTGCTCCCAGCGCTGGCGTGCGACACGGGCACGCTCCGCTTCCCGGACCTGGCGTGCAGCAGACGCCGCCATCTGACGCTCCAGATGCACTCCTCGGTCCTGGGCCTGGGATGGAGCCGGGACGACAAAGGCCAGCGTGGCCAGTGTTGCCCACGACAGAACCCTCAAGCAGAACGACCTGCGCATGGCGCTCTCAGCCCCTCCCTACCCGAAGAACGCGAAGTCTTCGGTGCTGTTGAACGGAAAGCGTTGCGAGCCCGGGGAGTTCTCGATACCGAGGTAGCGCCGCAGCGCCTTGTGCGCGTGCTTCGGGTAAATGATCGTGCCGTTCGTGTCGTCGCGCTGAAGCGTCCTCGGGTTGATCCGCTGCGCGAAGTGCAGGCCGTCCGTCTCCCCCACCACCCGGTTCGTCCAGCGCTGGCCCTTCTCCATGATCACGTAGCTGCCGATCGGCCAGTGGTCCTTGCCGTTCTGCGAGTTGTAGGAGTTCGTGCGGCCGAAGTCCGAGCCCATTACGACCACCATCCGATCCGCGACGCCGTGCTGCTCCGCATAGTCCCAAAGGTAGTCCACCGAGTCCGTCAGGTTGCCCAGCAGCCAACCCTGGTCCGCGTCGTGCGTCGCGTGCGTGTCGAACCCGCCCAGCCACAGGTCCGCACTCACCGCCACGCCGGTCTTGAACGCCAGCACCGCCAACTGCGCCTGGCGTCGCAGTTCGCTATGGAACTCGTTGCCGCTCGACGTCTCGTACTCCTCCCGCTGCTCCAGATCCTCTTCCGGCGGAATCGCATCCGCATACGCCGTCAGACCCTCCGACGAAGCGAACGCCGACTGGTACAGCAGCCGGTTGCGCGCATCTCCCGGCAGCAGGTTCGGCTCCGACACCAGGCGCGCCGCGTCCAGCGCCTGCCGCGCCCGCACCGCCGCCCAGTCCGCCTCGCTCATGTAGCGGCGTTCCGGGTTCTCGCTGTTCTCCGCGGGTCGCGCGATGTTGCGCAGCAGGTCCGCGTTGTTCACTCGCGTGTAGCGCGTCACGCCCCCCGTGTCTGAATAACCGCCGAAACTCAGATAGGCCACCGGCAGCTCCGGTCCGTAGCGCGCCGCCAGCAGCGCACTCATGGCCGGGTACCCCTCCGAGTTGCGCCCGCTCCAGTTGTGCACGATCCCCACCGTGTGCGAGTTGGTCTGCGCGTCCACGCCGTTGATCACCAGCATCCGGTCGTAGTACTTCTCGAAGAATGCCGCGTTGTTGGCGAACGGCGCATACGGGATGTTGCCCGCTTCACGAACTTCGCCAGACTCCGCCCAGTGGTTGATCACCGGCTCGTCCGGCGTGTTCGCCTTCGGATCGCAGAAGCTTGTGGGATCCCAGCCGCCGTCCGCCTGTATGAAGACGAACAGCTTGCCGCTGTAGTCGGCGGCGTGGGCAAGCGGCAGGCGGAAGCCCGTTGCTGCTCCGCCGGCGGCCGACAGCAGGCCCTTGAGGATGGTGCGTCTTCTCATGCCATCGCTCCTATAGGTAGAGGTAGCGGTAGTCCATCATCAGATACGCGAGCACAACGACCCAGGTGCGCGCGACTCCGTGCCGGTCCGACCAGTCGATCGTCTCGAAGTGGGCGTGGATGCGCTCCCAGTCCCAGTTGGCGTCTTCCACGATGCCGTCCAGATAGTACTGGTCGCTTGGCCAGTCGCAGTCGATGCCTTCCCTCCAATTGTCGAACTCGCTGTACTCCGACGCCCGTTTGCGGGTCCACACGTCGACAAATAGATCGTAGGCCCCTGCGACTTCCGCTGACTCGGTTGTCACCCGAATGCCGTGCAACTTCTCGTAGAGCTCGACCAGCTTTGCCCGAATCCTGGCTGACCCAACCGACCGCTCCGTGTCAGAACCAACGGTGATCTCCAGTCTCGGTAACTCGTCGCCTGCCTGGTCGCCCCATACTCGGACGTCGAATCGGTAGACGCCTGCCAGCGGAGCGTGAACTGGCACAATCAAAGTGCACAGGCCGTCGCCGTGATACAGAGTGAGCGCGTCATCCCCGACGTTGTGGTGGCACCCCTCCCGCACCACCAGATCCTCGACTTCCCATTCGCCAACGACCTCCTCTCCACTCCACATGGTCAAGCGATCAAGGACGACGTTGCGGTCGCCCAACTCGTCGTCATAGAAGTCGTTGACGAACGCCAGGACTACCATCGCCTCCCCCCCCGGCAGGTTCCCCTCGACCGAGACCGTCTCAGCCTCGGAGTCAGTCACAGCGACTATCTCGAAGCTCCCGCTGAACTCCAGCACCGGGCTCACTGTTTCCTCCAACCCGCGGAACAGTCGCCGATCCTCCTCCTCCAGCAGAAAGAACTCGCGCATCACGACCGGACAGCTTGTCGCCACTGCGTGGGTGCTGGCGACGCCCGCCATCATTGAGGTCAGGTCCCCAGCCCTATCCGTCACCCCATCCGAGTCGATACCCCCAAAGAGTAGCCCATAGCCGTCTTCCACGTCCGTCAGCAGGCTCGATTGCCATGCTGCATGCCGCTTCTGAGCTCCCTCTCGGCCCCATCGAAAACCCGACACCGCAAGCGTTTTACGTGCTAACTCCTCCGGCGTTAACAGCCTTTGGGCACCTGCATCCAACAGCCCCAGGTCACGGCTCAGATTGCGTTCACCGACCGAGTGAGACCGAAACCAGCGCGACAAGACAATCTCCACCAATAGGTCCTTGAGGTTGTATGGTCGTGCCGTGCCCAAGTCGAACCCGCGCCGGAAGCCGCGAGCCAACCTCGCAACCTCTCCCGACTGAGCGTTGGAGGCCAACAATAGCCCGTCGAAGCCGGCATCGGCCGCGCCCTCGGGTGCCTCCGCTATTGGCCTGCCCATGATGGCGGGCCACCAGAACTTGACCGTCGCCTCCGCGAACCGTTCGTCCGCCACGATTCTGTTGGCCAGCCACTTCAGGCTATTGTCGGCGTCCGGCACCAACTCTCCGGCAAAGCCAGCCGCGCGCATATCTCGGTACCAGGTGTCGCCTTGCTGGTAGAGATACGGAGCCAGGATTGCCAGCGTAGCTGCCTGACCCGGCACGTCGGCATAGTCATAGCCAACATATGCCGCCGTTTCCAGATGGTACACACCGCTCAAAGCAATGTCCACGGACACCACAAGCGGACAATGAATAACCTCGTAGTCAATTCCCGTCCATGCGCTTCCACACTCTTCGTCGTCAGACTCCTCTAGCTCGTGATGGCTGATGACAACGCCACTATTCGACCGAACAGTAAGATAGTCCACATGGATGTTATGGTTGGAGCGTTTTGCAAACGCCACGGCACGTCTTCCTTGAGCAAGCCAAGCTGCTCGCGTTAGCGTCTCCTTGTCGTCCATCGATCGCGCACTGACCGAAAATAGTGCCTCGTTCTCAGTGCCATCCTTGTAGTGCCCGTCTAGTGAGTCCAGTCCCCCCCACTGATCCCGATAAAGCCCCTCGTCACCATAGTTCTGGAAGGCGCCCGCGACTGGATCCAGCATAGTGTGACAGACCGTGCAAGCCGGATTGTGCATTGTCGGGTTGTTGGTGTCGGAGAGCGCAACTGGATCTGTCGTTCGTGAAGCGGATTTCTCGATGTCGACGCCAAGAAAATGATAGTAAGTCCAGCGTGACCGAGCCCGGTTGCGGTTCGTTGCTGTGGTCGGATAACGGTAGAGAAACGCCGTGGTGTTCAGAATGCCCGCATGTGGGTAGTCGGTGATCAGGTTTCCTGGGTCCTGGACATGTAGAATTGTAAACTGCTCGTACGCGACGACCGTTTTCTTCGACTCGTCATCCCGATAGTAGCTAATGATCTCGGACGGCTTGAACTCGTTGACGTTGTCGAGGTCGTCAAAGATCGTCTCGGCGCCGTATGCTTCCGCCGCCATCGGATTTGCCATGATGTAATCAGCGGTCAGGATCTCGCTGTATGGCAGGTCGTTCTTCGCGACGTGTGCAATGAGTTCGAGAGGCGCTCGACCCGCACCGTGTTGCGCGTTGCCCATCCAACTCCATGCCTCAGGGGCCTCGACATCGCCACCCGCGGCCTCAATGAGGCGGTACAGCTTGTTGGTGAGGTCCACGAACAGGCCGTTTCGAGCAATGATCTCGTCATTCAGATCCCGATCCGTCAAGAGCCGATCATTACTGGCCCTGATCAGGAACTCATGGAACTCCGGCCCCTGCATGAGATTGCGGATCGCCGCCCTGAACTCCTCAGCACTCGCGCTGCGGATCGACGCGTACTCCTCGTCTGTCGGTATGCGCCCGGCAAAGATGATCGCCGCTCGCCGCAGGACGTTGCGGCGCGATGCCATCTTCACCCCGTTGAACAAGTTGGCCGGCGTGATCGTGACTGGCGCTACCTCCTCACCCGCGAGCAGCCCCAGGAAGCGCTCCATGCCGGAAAACTCATCGGTACCGGCGGCGACCTGAATGCCGCCCCCGTGGCCCAGCGCCCCCTGAATCTTGTTCAGGATCAGGTCAGCCCCGTCCTCCACCTCGGCCAGGAAGTCCTCGAACACCGACAGGTTCGTCGCCAGGTGATCGGCATCCGCATCCGTCACGAACACCAGCCGCGTGTTCCCCGAGACACCGCCCTCCACGTGACAGTTGATGCATTTCGTCTGCAGGATCGGACCCGAGATCAGCGTCCGGAACAGCTCCTCTGCCGTCGCCACCGGACCCGCCCCGCGCTGCGGCGCCGTCGACAGGTTCGTCAGATGTCCCGTCGGACTCGACAGCAGACTCAGCACCCGGATCGGGACGTCTGACGTCACCTCCAGGCGCCACTTGCCCGCACCGTCTGCCAACGCGCCTTCCAGTCCTTCCGCGCCCTCCTCCAGCTCCTGCGCCGTGTACGTCCGCGTACCTCCAGCAGGTACCGTGACAAGCACCTCGCCACCAGGCGACAGGCCCTGATCGTCCGTGCCAACGATCGTCACCGCCGCCGTTTCCTCTCCAGCATTCACCAGCCGCAACCGGCTCACCTGCGCGGTATTGCTGCCGGGGTTGAAGATCGCCACGCGGTGTCGCGTACCAGATACCGGCGCCACGTCGTGCATCGCCGTCAGAAAACCGTCCGTCGTGCGGATGTATGACAGCACCTCGATGTCGGAGTCGCTCGACAGCTCCAGACGCCAGTCCCCTTCTCCGGCACCCGTGCTGCCCGTCAACCCCTTGCCCGCGTTGCCCTGCTCCAGGTCGTCCGAGTTGAAGTGCGCTACCTGTCCGCCCTGCAGCGACAGCGTCAGCGGGTCGTACGTCCAGTCCGTCTCGTCATGCGCCCCGATCGTGATCTCCGCCGTCGACTCCGAACGGTTGATCACCCGCACAAAACCCTGCCGCCCCGAGGCGTCCGACGCCGACGGAAACAGCGCTACTGCATGCACACCGTCCACCAGGTTCGACCGCGCCGTCGACAGGTTCGTCAGGTGTCCCGTCGGACTCGACAGCAGACTCAGGGCATGGATGGATGCGTCCGAGCGCACCGTCAGGCGCCACTTGCCCGCGCCATCGCCCAGTGCGCCCGTCATGCCGGTACCGCCGGACTCCAGTTCCGCCGCCGTCAGTGTCTGCGTTGCACCCGCCGCTACCGTGACCTCCACGGCACTGCCCGGCGACATGCCACGGTCGTCCACACCCTCGATCGCGACCTCTGCCGCTTCTTCTCCCGGGTTGATCAGCCGGAGCCGGCTCACCTGCGCAGTGTTGCTGCCGGGGTTGAAGATCGCGATGCGGTGCACGCCCTCTTCCGACTCCGGCGCCAGGTCGTGCATCGCCGTCAGAAAACCGTCCGTCGTGCGGATGTACGACAGCACCTCAACGTCCAGGTCGCTGGTCAGCGTCAGGCGCCAGTCTCCTTCTCCAGCGCCCGTGCTGCCCGTCAGACCCTTGCCTGTGTTACCGCCCTCCAGATCGTCCGAGTTGAAGTGCACCGTTTCGGTGGCGTCGATCGACAGGGTCAGCGAGCCATACGACACACCCGTGTCGTCCACCGCGTCGATCTGCACTTCGCCAGAATCGCCGGAGTGGTTGATCACCCGTACGAAGCCTTGCAGGGCGGCATCCGACGCCGACTGGAACAGGGGCACCAGGTGCGGCGTGTCCGCGTTGGACGCCGTCGCAACGGCCGCAGACCACGCGTCGTGCGGGACCGACTCTACGGACGCGTCATCCCCGCTCGACCCGAAACCCCCGACCATCCCCTGCAGCGGTGGGGCGGGAAACACGCCACCGTTCCTTGCGGCAAGCAGGTCTTCACTGAAGTACGGCGAACTGGAGACCTCGTCGCCCCATCCCTGCACCGCGCGCCGCACGTCGTCGTCGCGCACCACCGGACAACTGAGTTCCACCGCCGGCGCACTCGGCGTCGAGGCGTACATCGTGTCCGGCATACGCGCGTGCGCCGCCGACCGGCGACGTTCTTGCTCCCAGCGCTGGCGTGCGACACGGGCACGCTCCGCTTCCCGGGCCTGGCGTGCAGCAGACGCCGCCATCTGACGCTCCAAACGTGACTCGCCGTCCTGCGCATGGGATGGAGCCGGGACGACAACGGCCAGCGTGGCCAGCGTCACCCACGACAGAACCCTCAACCAGAGCGACCTGCGCATGGCGCTCTCAGCCCCTCCCTACCCGAAGAACGCGAAGTCTTCGGTGCTGTTGAACGGGAAGCGTTGCGCACCCAGGGAGTTCTCGATACCGAGGTAGCGCCGCAGCGCCTTGTGCACGTGCTTCGGGTAAATGATCGTGCCGTTCGTGTCGTCGCGCTGAAGCGTCCTCGGGTTGATCCGCTGCGCGAAGTGCAGGCCGTCCGTCTCCCCCACCACCCGGTTCGTCCAGCGCTGGCCCTTCTCCATGATCACGTAACTGCCGATCGGCCAGTGGTCCTTGCCGTCCTGCGAGTTGTAGAAGTTCGTGCGACCGAAGTCCGAGCCCATGACGACCACCATCCGGTCCGCGACGCCGTGCTGCTCCGCGTAGTCCCACAGGTAGTCCACCGAGTCCGTCAGGTTGCCCAGCAGCCAGCCCTGGTCCGGGTCGTGCGTCGCGTGCGTATCGAACCCGCCCAGCCACAGATCCGCACTCACCGCCACGCCCGTCTTGAACGCCAGCACCGCGAGCTGCGCCTGGCGGCGCAGCTCGCTATGGAACTCGTTGCCGCTCGACGTCTCGTACTCCTCCCGCTGCTCGAGTTCCTCTTCCGGTGGGATCGCATCCGCATACGCGGTCAACCCTTCCGACGACGCGAATGCCGACTGGTACAGCATCCGGTTGCGCAGGTCGCCGGGCAGCAGGTTCGGCTCCGACACCAGCCGTGCCGCATCCAGCGCCTGCCGGGCACGTACCGCCGTCCAGTCCGCTGCGCTCATGTAGCGCCGCTCCGGATCGTCGCTGTTCTCGGCCGGCCGCGCGATGTTGCGCAGCAGGTCCGCGTTGTTCAGCCGCGTATAGCGCGCCACGCCGCCGGTGTCCGAATAGCCGCCGAAGCTCAGGTACGCCACCGGTAGATCCGGGCCGTAGCGCGCCGCCAAGAGCGCGCTCATCGCCGGGTAACCTTCCGAGTTGCGACCGCTCCAGTTGTGCACGATCCCCACCGTATGCGAGTTGGTCTGTGCATCCACCCCGTTGATCACCAGCATGCGGTCGTAGTACTTCTCGAAGAGCGTCGCGTTGTTGGCGAACGGGGCGTAAGGGATGTTGCCCGCCTCGCGGATCTCGTCGCGTTCCGCCCAGTGGTTGATCACCGGCTCGGCGGCGGTGTTCGCCTTCGGATCGCAGAAGCTCGTCGGATCCCAGCCGCCGTCCGCCTGTATGAAGACGAACAGTTTTCCGCTGTAGTCGGCGGCGTGGGCAAGGGGCAGGCGGAAGCCTGTTGCGGCCACCCCAGCCGTCGAAATCACCCCCTTCAGGATCGCGCGTCTTCTCATCGCATCCTCCTTACAGATACAGGTAGCGGTAGTCCATCATCAGGTAGGCCAGAACCATGCTCCAGGTTTCGGCAACACCATGGGGATCCGACCAATCAATCGATTCAAAGTGAGGTTCTATCCGATCCCAGTCCCACCAGTACCCTTCACCCCACGCCCAGTCATCTCTCCACACGAAGGCGTCATCGACGATACCGTCCAAGTAGTACTGATCGCTACGCCAGTCACATTCGATCCTCTCGTTCCACCCGAAGTACTCAGCGTTCTCAGATACCCGTCTACGGTTCCACACATCAACGAATAGCTCAAACGCATTCATCACCTCCGGTGAGTCCACCGCCACTTCGATCCCATGCAGCGTCTCGTAGAGCTCAACCAGCTTTCCCCTAATGCTCGCCGACCCAGCGGACCGCTCAGCATCTGACTCCACGTCGATTCGCAGCTCCGGCAACTCGTCACCGGCTTGGTCCCCCCACGCTACCACCTCTACGCTGTATTGACCCCCACCAGCTATCGAGAACGGAACATCAAGAGACCCTGATACGTGGAACCAGTAAACGTCTCCCGCCGGCCCGTTGTACTCGCCAACCGCATCCAGCTCCTCAAGCTCCTTCGTGTATACCAGTGCACCGAACGAGTCTCGAACTTCCAATCGATCAACTCTCAACTTCCTATATGTCTGGCTCTCTTCATCCCAAGTTGAATTGGTAAAGGTTAGCTTCGCAATTTGTGTACCTTCCGACAGCGAGCCTGCAACCGATAGCGTCTGCTTGTCGAACTCCGAAGGTGCTTCAACTTCGAAGGTGGAGCTAAACTCGAGAACTGGAGTAGTCTCCGTATCGATGCCCCGGAACAGCCGGCGATCGTCGGTCGATAACAAGTAGAACTCCTTCATCACCACAGGGCAGCTGGTCTCCAGTGCATGGCTTTGAGCAACTGCGGCCATCGTCGAGTTGATGTCGGACGCCCGACGCGTAATGCCGTCCGAGTCGATTCCGCCGTACAGCAGCCCATGGCCGTCCTCGTGATCCGTCAACCAGTTCCAGGCGTTTTCGTGAATGACCAGCAAATTGGCGCTATGTTCTCTTCGCTGTCTTCCCTTCTGGAATCCGGTAAGCGCCAAGGTCTTTCGCGCTAGCTCTTCCGGTGTGAGGAGCCTCTTCGCCCCCGCGTTTGCCAGAGCAGTCGCACGAACGCGGTCATCGACACCGGTCGAGTCCGCCCTAAACCACCTGGAGAGAACGATCTCGACCAGCAGATCTTTCAGATTGTACGGCGAACGATCTCTGAACCCCTGACGGAAGCCCCTCGCGAGACGCTTGATTTCCGAGCGCTGGGCGTTAGACGCCAAGAGCAGCCCTTCAAACCCAGGGTCGCCCTGATCCTCCGGTGGCTCCGCCGCCTCGCTTCCCATAATGATAGGCCACCAGAACTCCACGGTCGTTTCCGCAAAGCGCGGCTCGGACACGATTTTCTGCGCTAGCCATTGCAGACTGGGCTCGGCATCCGGCACGCGCTCGCCGTCGAATCCCGGCGTGCGCATGTCGCGGTACCACGTGTCGCCGATCTGGTACGAAGCCGCGTTCACTCCGATCGACAGTTTGGCTTTCTCGCCTCCGTACTGGTCCGCCCAAGCGACGACTTCGACGTCATGGGTTCCGCCCATACTGACACTCACCGTCACCTCTACCCAGCCAGAGCAGAAGAAACTGAAGCGCTCGCCGCCACCACCGTTGCAGGCATCCGTCGGCTCGGCGTTTTCGAGCTCGAAGCTCTCGACCACCTCACCTTCCCCGTTGCGAATGTCGAGTCGGTCCAGATAGAGATTGCGATCACCGTCTTCCCCCCCATCGTCGTTCACGAACGCCAGGCGAACCGTGTTCTGACCGCTGTTTAGCGCTGCCCTGACCGCTATTGTCTCCCTTTCCTCCCAAGATTCCGCCAGCACCTCGTGTTCCTCACCATGGAGGCCAGACTTATAGAACTCGTCCAGCGAGTCCATTCCGCCCCGCTGATCACGATAGTCACCCTCGTCACCGAAGTCCTGGAAGGTGCCGGCCACCGGATCCAAAACACTATGGCAAACTGTACAGGCGGAGTTGTTCATCGTCGGATTGTTCGTATCGGCTAGCGCCACGGGATCCGTTGTTCTTGAGGCAGACTTCTCTACGTCGAACCCGAGGAAGTGATAGTAAGTCCAGCGTGCCCGCGCGCGGTTTCGGTTTGTCGCCGTCGTGGGATAGCGGCGCAGGAAGATCTTGTCGCTCAAGATGCCTGCGTGTGGGTATTGCGTCGCGCAGGGTCCCGGGTCCACCACGTAGTCCCCAAGTTCCCGCTCTTCTATCACTCTCCCTTCACACTGACGAAAGTAGTCCACGATCCTAGATCGCCGGAACTCGTGAACGTCGGTTGCGTCCGCAAATTCTGTCGTCGCACCGTAGACCTCTGCGGCCATCGGGTTCGCCATCATGTAGTCCGCGGTGAGGATCTCCGTGTATGGCAGGTCGTTCTCGACGACGTATGCCACCAGTTCCAGCGGTGCCCGGGTGACACCATGATGGGCGCCATTGTCCCAGTGGCGTAACGTTGCGTCGTCGCTTGACTGGGCGTGCACCGTGAGGTCGTAGATGGTGTTGGTGTAGTTGACGAGCGAAGCAGAAATCACTCCGTCTTGCTCGCGGTCGGTCAATAGCCGATCGTTGGCACCTCGGATTAGGAACTCGTGGAATTCCCGCCCCTGCATGAGACCGCGGATGACCGTCCGGAACTCCTCCGCGTCTGCTCCACCGATCGACTCGTACTCTCCGTCCGTCGGAACGCGCCCCGCAAAGATGATTGCCGCGCGCCCCAGGATCTTGCGGCGAGACGCCATCTCGACCCCGTCGAACAGATTCGCCGGCGTGATCGTCACCGGTCCGACTTGCTCTCCTTCCAGCAATCCCAGGAACCGCTCCATGTGTGAGAACTCGTCCGTGCCAGACGCCAGCTGGATCCCGCCCCCGTGACTCACCCCCTGCACCTTGTTCAGGATGTACTCCCCAGGGTCCTCTACCTCCGCAACGAACTTCTCAAACACCGAGAAGTTCTTCGCCAAGTGATCCGCGTCGTCATCCGTCACGAACACCAGCCGCGTGGTCCCCGAGACACCCCCCTCCACATGGCAATTGATGCACTTCGACTGCACGATCGGCGAGATCAGCGTGCCGAACACCTCTTCCGCCGTTTCCATGCGACTGTCCCGCGCCGTCGCCGTCGACAGGTTCGTCAGATGCCCCGTCGGACTCGACAGCAGACTCAAGACGCGGATGGGTTGATCCGAGGCGATCTCCAGACGCCACTTGCCCACCCCGTCGCCCAGCGCGCCTTCCAGTCCCTCGCCGCCGGACTCCAGCTCCGCCGCCGTGTAACCCCGCGCCGTACCCGCCGGCACCGATACCTGCACCGCGCTGCCCGGTGACCCACCACTGTCGTCGATGCCCGTGATCGTCACCGCCGCCGCCGCGTCCCCCGCGTTCACAATGCGCAGCCAGCTCACCTGGCGGTCGTTGGCGCCGGGGTTGAAAATCGCCACCCGATGCCGCGTACCCGCCACCGGCGCCGCATCGTGCATCGCCGTCAAGAAACCGTCCGTCGTGCGGGTGTACGCCAGCACCTCGATGTCCGACTCGCTCGTCAACGCAAGACGCCAGTCGCCTTCGCCCGCTCCCGTGCTGCCCGCCAGCCCCTTGCCCGCGTTGCCCTGCTCCAGGTCGTCCGAGTTGAACGGCGCCACCGCTCCCGCAGCCACCGTCAGCGTCAGCGGCTCGTACTCCCAGTCCGTGTCGTCATACGCTTGCACCGTCACCTGCGCTGCCGTGTCCCCGCGGTTGCGCACCCGCACGAACCCCTGCAGCTTCGCATCCGACGCCGACGGGAACATCGATACCCCGTGTACTCCGTCTACCTCGCTCGACGGCGCCGTCGACAGGTTCGTCAGGTGCCCCGTCGGACTCTTCAACAGACTCATCGCATGCAGCGATCCTTCAGAGGTCACCGTCAGGCGCCACTTGCCCGACACCGTCCCCCAGCGCGCCTGTCAGACCCGTACCACCGGACTCCAGCTCCGCCGCCGTCAGCGTCCGCGCCGCACCCGCCGCCACTGTCACCTGCACCGCACCGCCCGGCGACAGGCCGCTGTCGTCCACGCCCTCGACCGTGACCTGCGCCTCCGTATCCCCCACGTTGATCAGACGCAGCCGGCTCACCTGCCGGTCGTTGCTTCCGGGGTTGAGGATCGCGATCCGGTGGATGCCCTCTTCCACTGGCGCCACGTCGTGCATCGACGTCAGAAAACCGTCCGTCGTGCGGATGTACGACAGCACCTCGATGTCCAGGTCGCTGGCCAGCTCCAGGTACCAGTCGCCCTGGCCCGCACCCGTGCCGCTGCTCAGACCCTTGTCCGCGTTGCCGGTCTCCAGATCGTCCGAGTTGAACGGCGCCGTCTGCCCGGCATCGATCGACAGCGTCAGCGGACCGTACGACACACCCGTGTCGTCGATCGCCAGGACGCTTACTTCCCCCGACTCCGACGAGTGGTTCACCACCCGCACAAAGCCCTGCAGCGTCGCGTCCGACGCCGACGGGAACATCGGCACCAGGTGTGTCGTGGCGTTGGAACCGCTGCTCGTCGCAAACGCCGGCGACCAGCCGTCGTGCGCGGCCCACTCCGCCGACGCGCCAGCGCCGCTCGATCCGAAACCTCCATGCAATCCTTGCAGGGGTGGCGCCCGAAAGACCCCGCCGTCGTATGCGCTCAGGAGGTCTTTACCGGGGTCGGCGGAGCTCGAGAACTGCTCTCCCCACCCCTGCAATGCGCGCCGCACATCGTCGTCCGTCACTACCGGACAGCTCAACTCCACCGCCGGCGCACTCGGCGTCGAGGCGTACATCGTGTCCGGCATGCGCGCATGCGCCGCTGAACGCCGGCGCTCCGTACTCCCAGCGTCGCCGCGCTACCTGCGCACGCTCCGACTCCCGCGCCTGGCGTACCTCCGCGGCTGCCATCTGGCGCTCCAGATGGGACGCGCCGTCCTGGGCATGAGAAGCCGCCGGAACCACGGCTACCAGCGTGGCCAGCGTCACGCGCCATCCGAGTCGAATCAGCGCCTGCACTCGGTCGGCGCGCGGCGGTACGCCATCGTCGACGCCAACGAGTCGAGAATGTCGCCGGTGGAACAGCCGGCCGCCCCGGCCCCCAGGGTCGGCGGGTGCGGTACTGGCCCTTGCGGGCAGCCGGCATATCCCAGGCGCACGCAAGTCGATGGGAGCCCCCCGCGCATAGCGGACGAGCGGCCGGGCCTGCCGCCGGAGGTCAGGAACGAGCCGCCCCGCGGACACGGCCCGCTGCGCGGTTGTGTCCCCGTGGGCAATGGCGCGCGGTTCCGAAGTACGATTCATTCCTCAAGAACAATTCACTGTTACCTGGTCCTCCGATTCCCTGACTTCCCGGCCGCCGCATGCTCCGAAACCGAACCGCACCATTGCAGCGGGCGGCGCTCCCGGAGCCCACCTCTCGGCCTGTCCGCTCTCCCCGGCGGGCGCAGACAGCCTTGCCTGCAATCTAAGTCATTTCTTCGTGAAGTTGGTGTTCATTTGACGCAAACTTAAGGCAATATTGCGCGAATATATGGCGACTTATGTGCGAAATGCCGGAATTGGACCGCACTGCCGATGCGGCGGTCAGGGCTGGGGCGGAAGGCGACAAGGAGGAGAACGGATGACCGATCGAGACCGGACGGCGGCCGAGAACGCGACGCTGCGCGCACGCATCTCCGCGTTGAGCGCGGCGAGCCTGCGCATCAGCGCGAGCCTCGACCTGCAGACTGTGCTGGACGAGGTCGTGGAGAGCGCGCGGGCGCTCACCGGCGCACGTTACGGCGCCATCACCACCATCGACGAGGCCGGCGTACCCGAGGACTTCGTCACCTCGGGCTTCACCGCCGACGAGCACCGCTTGCTGGTGGAATGGCCCGACGGGCCGCGGCTGTTCGAGTATTTCCGCGATCTGCCGGGGCCGCTACGGCTGGCGGACGTGCCCGACTACGTGCGCTCGCTCGGCTTCTCGCCGGACCGGCTGCCGTCGCGGGCCTTCCAGGGCACGCCGATGCGCTGCCGGGGCGTACATGTCGGCAACTTCTACCTGGTGGAAAAGGAGGGCGGGGAGGCGTTCACGGACGGGGACGAGGAGGTCCTGGTGCTGTTCGCCTCGCAGGCCGCGACGGCGATCGCCAACGCGCGCACCTACCGCGCCGAGCAGCGCGCCCGGGCCGACCTCGAGGCCCTGGTCGAGACCTCGCCGGTCGGCGTCGTCGTGTTCGATGCGCGCACCGGCGGCCTGGTCTCGCTCAACCGCGAGGCCAGGCGTATCGTCGAGAGCCTGTGCAGCTCAGGCCAGTCGGCGGAGCAGTTGCTCGAGGTTCTCACCTGTCGACGCGCGGACGGGCGCGAGTTCGCCCTGGATCGGCTGCCGCTGGCGCGGGTGCTGGACAGCGCCGAGACGGTGCGGGCCGAGGAGATCGAGCTCTCGGTCCCGGACGGGCGCAGCGTCACGACGCTCATCAACGCCACCCCGATCCACGGCCCGGACGGCGCACTCGCCTCAGTGGTGGTCACCTTGCAGGACCTGGCGCCGCTACGGGAGCTCGAGCGCATGCGGGCGGAGTTCCTGGGCATGGTGAGCCACGAGTTGCGCGCGCCGCTGACCTCGATCAAGGGCTCGGCCGCCACGGTACTGCGCGCCTCGCGCATCTTCGGTCCGGCCGAGGTAGGGCAGTTCTTCCGCATCATCGACGAGCAGGCGGACCGCATGGACAGCCTGATCGGCGACCTGCTCGACGCCGGGCGCATCGACACCGGCACGCTGTCGGTCGCGGCCGAACCCTCGGAGGTCGCGGTGCTGGTGGACCAGGCGCGCAGCACGTTCGTCAGCGGCGGCGGGCGGCACACCGTGCGCATCGACCTGCCACCCGACCTGCCACCGGTCATGGCGGACCGCCAGCGCATGGTGCAGGTGCTCAACAACCTGCTCGCCAACGCGGCGCGCCACGCAGCGGAATCCACCCCCATCCGGATCGCGGCGGAGCGCGACGGGCTGCATGTGGCGGTTTCGGTCTCCGACGAGGGGCGGGGCATCGCGCCTGAGCATCTCGGCCAGCTGTTCCGCAAGTACGCCGCCGGGGACCGGGAGGGCGGCCTCGGCGGCGGGCTGGGACTGGCCATCTGCAAGGGCCTGGTGGAGGCCCAGGGCGGGCGCATCCGGGCGGAGAGCGGCGGCGTCGGCCTCGGCGCGCGCTTCACCTTCACGATCCCGGTGACCGCGGAGTCCGGCGCCGCTCCGACTTCGGGGCGCCCCGACGCGCCGGGCGAAGCGCCGGAGGCGGTGCCCATCCTGGTGGTCGACGACGACCCGCAGACGCTGCGCCATCTCCGCGACACGCTGGCGGCGGCCGGCTACGCCCCGCTGGTCACCGGCGACCACAGGGAGGTGGCGCGGATCATCCGGGCCGAGAATCCCCGGCTGGTGCTGCTCGACCTGATGCTGCCCGGGACCGACGGCATCGAATTGATGCGAACCGTTCCAGGGCTCGCCAGCCTGCCGGTCATCTTTATCTCGGGCTACGGGCGCGACGAGACCATCGCGCGGGCGCTGGAGGCCGGCGCCGACGACTACGTGGTCAAGCCGTTCTCGCCGACCGAGCTCACGGCGCGCGTCCGGGCGGCCCTGCGCCGGCGGTCGAACCCGGTCCCGTTCGTACTGGGCGACCTCACCATCGACTACGACCGGCGCCGGGTCAGCGTCGCCGGGCGCCCGGTGACGCTGACGGCGACCGAGTTCGAGCTGCTGCGCGCGCTCGCGCAGGGCGCGGGCCGGGTCCTCACCCACGAGGCCCTGCTGGGTGATGTCTGGGCCGGACGCGCCAAAGCCAACCCGAAAATCGTGCGCGCCTACGTCAAGCGGCTGCGCAACCGGCTCGGCGACGATGCCGTCAGCCCGACCTGGATCTTCAACGAACGCGGGGTCGGCTACCGCATGGCCCGGCCCGGCGACTCCTGACACGCGAGGACCCCGACGCCCACCGCGAGCGCCGGCTCGTCACCGTCGGGACCGATGCCCCTGGGCGCATCGTGACCGTTGTCTACACCTACCGCGGGACGGAGGTCAGGCTGATTTCCGCCCGCCGCGCCACACGAAAGGAGACTGACGCCTGTGCGAGACGAACATGACTTCACCGACGCCACCCGGGGCTCAGCCGTCAAGCACCCCGGCAAGACGCGTATCACCGTCCTCCTCGACGGGGATGTGGTGGCCGCGTTCCGCGCCCGCGCCAAGGACACCGGACGAGCATGCGCGCGTGCGCCGCTGAACGGTGGCGTTCCTGTTCCCGACGCTGCCGCGCGCTGGCGGCACGCGTCGCGAGCGGCACGCCTGACCCGGCGCCGAACGGCCGATCCGCTACAATCCGGGGGATGCGATTCCCGCATCAGATCCTCGCCGGTTGACGGATGACGAGAGCCGGGCGGACGCTGCTGGTTCCCGTGCCGTTCCTGCTCGCGCTTCCGGCGTTCCTGTGGGCGACTTCGTCGATGCCCGCGAGCGACGACACCCACCGCCAACTCGCAGGCAAGCTGGCCGAAGGCAACTATTCCCGCCGGGGTGCGGACACCTGCATCGCCTGCCACGACGAGGAGGAGCCGTTCCCGACGCTCGAGGTGTTTCGAACGGTCCACGGGCACCCCGCCGTACCGGGTTCGCCCTTCGAGATGGGGACCGGAACGAAACCGCCGGCCGGACTGCAGTGCGAGTCCTGTCACGGGCCGATCGGAGAACACGGCCGGCCGATCCTGCCGGACGGCGCAACGCGGGAACCGATCCTCAACTTCGGCGCGAGGGGCAATGCGGATCCGGAGTTGCAGAACGGCATGTGCCTCGCGTGCCACGCGACCTACGAGCGTGCGCATTGGACAGGCAGTGCGCATGAGGAGGCGGGACTCGCGTGCGCCAACTGTCACCGGATCCACGACGCGACCGATCCGGTACGCACGAAGGCGGCCCAGGCGGCGGTCTGTACGAGCTGTCATCGACACGTCGCAGCGGATGCGCTCAAGCGCTCGTCCCATCCGATGCGGGAGAACCAACTGATCTGCCGCGACTGCCACGACCCGCACGGCAGCCGCGGCGAAGCGCTGACCGTCGACGCCACGACGAACCAGACCTGCTTCCGGTGCCACGCCCAGATGCGCGGCCCGTTCCTCTGGGAACACCCGCCGGCGGTCGAGGACTGCACGATCTGCCATGCGCCCCACGGCTCCAACCAGCCGGCTCTGCTCGTGCGCCGGGCGCCGCAACTGTGCCAGGGTTGCCACTCCTCCGCGGGACACCGGAGCATTCCCCAGGTCGCCGCGCAGCTTCCGCCCGGACCCGCGTCCGAGTTCCTCATCGCCCAGGCCTGTCTGAACTGCCACACCGAAGTGCATGGCTCCAACCATCCCTCCGGCGGCTACCTGCGCCGATGAGACAGGGTACACCCGGACGTCTGGCCGCCCCGCTGGTCCTGGCCATCGGCTTCGGCGCGCTGTCCGGCGCCGCGGCCGAGGCAGTCGCCAACTATGACCAGGTCAGGAGCGATCGCTGGCGGTGCCGCCTCTGCCCGTTCGAGCTTGCTTCGCAGCGGGAAGGGAGCTGGAGAGTCGGAGCGGTCTCGGTCGAGGATGCCGAGCCCCGATTCGGCCGGAACAATGGGCTCGACAAGGAGGGTACGCAGCTCGATCTCCATGCCGGGTACCGTCATCGCGGTACGGACGGCCGTGCGGTGACCGTTCGGGGCGACAACCTGGGTCTCGACTCACGAGACCTGGTCCTCGACTACGCCGACAGCCGCCGCGGCGGGATCGCGTTCCGCTGGCGCGAGATTCCACGCAATGTGGCGACGGACGGGCGCACCCCATACGCGGGAAGGACGGTCCTGTCCCTGCCGGAGCATTGGGTACGCGCCTTCGACACGGCGCGGATGACGGCGCTCGGAGACACCGGCCACGCGTTCGATCACCGGACACAGCGTCGCATGGCGGCGGCCACGGCGAACTTCCGTCCGCATCCGCGCTGGCGGATCGAGGCCGACTACTCGCGCGAGACCAGGAAGGGGACCGCGGACACGCACGCCGACTTCCTCTACCAGACCGTGGGTCTGCCGAAGCCCATCGACCACGAAACCGAAGAACTCGGCGGCAAGGTACGGTTCGAGGCCGGGACATTCCTCCTCGCGGGCAGCGTTCGCGGGTCCCGCTTCGAGAACGGCGATCCTGCATTGGAGTGGGATAACGCCTTCGGGACGCTGCCGGCGACCGGCCGCAAGGGCCTCGCGCCGAGCAACGACGCTCGCTCGGCGTCCCTGGTCTCGCGCTGGACCCGGGGACGTACATCGATCAACGGCTCGGTGACCTGGGGCCGCCACCGGCAGGATGCACCGTTCCTCCCATACAGCGGTAACCCCGGCGTAGACGTCGATCCGCCACCTTCCGACAGCTTGCACGGGCAGGCACGCACGCTGGCGACCACGTTCGCCGTGGTCAGTCGTCCCACGGACCGGCTCCGGGTCAGCCTCAGGCATCGCCGCAGCGAGCGGGACAACGACACCCGGACACTGCTGTTGACGCCGGTGCTTGGCGACCTGTTCGCAACGACGCCGCGCCACAGCCGCGTGTACGGCTTCGATCAGACGCTCACCGGGTTGCGCTTCGACTACCGCCTCTCGCGGCGCATGAAGCTCCGGTTGGGCTCGGAGGCCTCCCGCGTCCGCCGGGCTCCCGCGGAGATCGCACGCAACGACGCTCGCAAAAGCTGGGTCGAGCTCCTGGCGACGGATCTCCGCGGGTTCCGACTGGCGGTCCGGTTCGCGGACGGGAGCCGCGACGCCTCCGCGTTCCGCGACGTGACGGTCAACAATCCGCGCACGCGCCGCTTTCATCAGGCCGAGCGCGAGCAGCGCTCCTGGACGTTCGCGCTGGACTATCGCTTTCCCGCCACGGGCTTGTCCGTCGGGCTCGACGCCGACTACCGACGGAACGACTATCCGGACTCGGTCCTCGGCCTGCGTCGCGACGAGGATCGCGGCTGGAGCGCCGACCTGACTTACGCACCGAGCGCCAGGATGGCGGTCTCCGCCTTCCGCACGGCGCGCGAGGCCGGCGCCCGAACGGCCGGCAGCAGCGCCTTCGGAGTGGCCGACTGGTGGTATGGAACGCAGGACACGGTGGACACGGACGGAGTGACCCTGGAGCTGCGGAACGTCGCAACGGAGGGTCTGAACCTCTCTGTCGCCTACATCCGGTCCATGGGCCGCGGACGTTACGGGACGGAACTTGCCGCCGCGGACTCGCGGTTCCCCGACCTTCTGTCCGAACACACCGCTGTGGACATCCGCGCGCGCTATCGCGTGCACCGCCGCACCGTACTGGTCGTACGCTACTACCTCGAGGACTACGGCGCCGCGGACTGGGCACTCGATGGCGTGGGGATGGCGGCGGCCCGCAACGTGATCTCGTTCGGCCGCGAAGTACCGGACTACGCGAACGGCTTGTTCAGCATCTCCGTCGAAACGCAGCTGTAGCGCCAGACTTGCCCCGTCCCGTGTCGGTAACCTCCTGCTTCCCGGCGAGTCACAGTCGATTCCCGATCCATCCAGTTCGGAGTATGATCCGAAATAGTCGATCCATTTCGGAACTAACTCCAGATGGGACAATACGAACGCAGCTTGCTTCTCGACCTGCCGCAGGGCCAGTCCGCGTTCCTCTGGGGCCCCCGCAAGGTCGGCAAATCCACGCTTCTCGGGCAACGCTTCCCCGCCTCCGCCCGCTTCGACCTGCTCGATACCCGCACGCTCATCGAGTTCACCGGAACCCCCTGGACCTTCGCCGAGCGGGTGATGGCGCTGACCGACCAACAGCGTCGGCTGCCGGTCGTCGTGGACGAAGCGCAGAAGGCGCCCGCGATCCTCGACGAGGTCCATCGCCTGATCGAAGGCGAAGGGCTGTCCTTCGTCCTCTGCGGCTCGAGCGCCCGCAAGCTCAAGCGCGGCGGCGGCAACCTGCTCGGCGGCCGCGCCTGGCGGTTCCACCTGCATCCGCTCACCTGGCGCGAGGTACCGGAGTTCGACCTCTTGAGAGCCCTGAACCGGGGCCTCGTGCCCACGCACTACGACAGTGCCCACTACCGTCGCTCCCTGGCGGGGTACGTCGACGACTACCTCAAGGAAGAAGTGTTCGCAGAAGGGCTCACCCGCAACGTGGCCGCCTTCGCCCGCTTCTTCGACGCGCTCGGCTTCAGTCACGGCGAGTTGCTGAACTTCTCGAGCCTGGCCCGGGATTGCGGCGTCGACTCGAAGACGGTCCGGGAGTACTTCCAGATCCTTGAGGACACCCTCCTCGGCATGCTGGTCGAGCCCTTTGCCCGCCGTCGCTCGCGCGCCATCGTCACGCGCGCTCCGAAGTTCTACCTCTTCGATGTGGGGGTCGCCGGGCACCTCGGCGGTCGCAGGATCGACCGGCCCGCGGGCCCGGACTTCGGTCGCGCCCTCGAACACTTCATCCTGATGGAACTGATCGCCTGGCGAAGCTACCGCGAGGCAGATTTCCCCATCCGTTACTGGAGGACGAAGTCCGGCCTCGAGGTCGACTTCGTGCTTGGCCGCACGGGCGAGGTCGCAATAGAGGTCAAGGGTGCACAGGCGCGAACGGGCGATCTCACGGGCATCCGTGCCTTCGCTGACGAGCACGCGCCCGCATTCGCAATCGTCGTGTGCGCAGAACCCGCTCCCCGCCGGGTCGGTGGGGTCGAAGTCCTACCCTGGCAGCTGTTTCTCGAGCGCTTGTGGAGCGGCGAGTTCCTCTGAACCTCGCCGGCGAACGCGACTCGCCCGGCCGGGCCGGCCGACCGGGCGGCCCTCAACCCGTCAGGCGACCGCGCTCGGCCGTGCGGACACCTCGGCGTACCAGCGCTTCACGTTGGCGCATTCGTCCGGCACCGGCGACCGCGCCGCGCCCGAGGCGAAGTCGACGGTGCACAGGGCGGTGATGTCCGCAATCGTGAAGGTGTCGCCGGCCACGTACTGCGACTTCGCGAGATGTTCGTCCAGCGCTGCGTAGAATCGGCCCACGGACGCCTTCCCGCGCGCCGCAAGTTCGGGAATGGCATCGACGGTGCCCACGTTACCGCCCAGCCCGCGCGCCTTGAACCCGGGGAAGGCGTTGCGGAAGGCCTCCGCCGCGGACATGAGCCCGTCGAATTCCATGTGCCGCTGGCGCGCCTCGACGTGCGCCTTGCTGACGGGGTCCGTGCCCATCAACCGCGGCTCCGGATGCGTCTCCTCGAGGTACCGGCAGATCGCGACGGACTCGTCGATCGCGGTGCCATCGTCGAGGACGAGCGTCGGCAGGAGCCCACGCGGACTCACGGCGAGGAAGTCCTCACTGAGGTTCTCACCCTTCATGATGTCGACCTGCTGGTTGTCGCAGGTCACGCCCTTCTCGGCCATGAAGATGCGCACGCGGCGCGGGTTGGGCGCAAGTTTGCTGTCGTATAGCTTCATCGGAGAGCTCTCCACCTTTGCGGGGTTGTCGAAAAAACGCGAACCCTAACAGGTCGCGCGTTACGTCTCCATCGATCCCGCCGGGACGAACAGCAGGACAGGGTTGTCGGCGAAACCCGGGCCCCGTGACGCCCTTCGACAATCAGTCGAAGGCGCTCAATACCTCACGGTCGAGTTCGTCGTACACCGCCGGCTTGTTCGGGATCATTTGCAGCATGAACTCCTGCGTGCCGGCGGCGATGAAGTCGCGCGCGCGGTCGATCACGTAGTCCGGCGGCCCGATCATCTGCCAGTCCATGTCGCCCCGCAGCGCACGCGCCTTCCCCTCGTCACGCTCGATGCGCATCGGCACGTGGACGGACTTGCGGATCTCCGCGGGGTCCCGGCCGATGGCCTCGCAATGTCCCTCGAGGACGCCGATCAGCTCCCGGAGCTCGTCCGGGCCCGCGATCACGTTCATGGTGTCGCCGTACTTCGCGAGCGTCTTCAACGTGCGCTTTCGCCCCTTGCCGCCGACCATGATGGGTGGATGCGGTTGCTGGATGCCTTTCGGCCAGGAGGGCGCCTGCTTCAGCCGGTAATACCTGCCCTCGTAGTCGAAGAGCTCCTCCGCGGTGAACAGCAGCTTGATGATCTCGCAGGCTTCCTCCAGCCGATCCTGGCGCTCCCGCATGGACGGGAACTCCCAGCCGAAGGCCTGGTGCTCCCGGACGTTCCAGCCCGCCCCGATGCCGATCTCGAGGCGACCGTTGCAGATGTGATCCACCGTCGCCGCCATCTTGGCGAGGAGCGCGGGATTGCGGTAGGTGTTGCCCGTGACCAGCACGCCGAGGCGCAGCCGCTCCGTGACGGCCGCGGCGCCGGTGAGGAGCGACCAGCCCTCGAACGTCGGGAAGGAGTCGTTCGCGAGCACCTCGTCCGTGCGGGAGACCGGAGGGAGGAAGTGGTCGTAGAACCAGGCGCTGTGCCAGCGGCCGCGCTCCATGGTGGCGAGCGTCGCCTTGATGTCCTCCCAGCTCGTTCTCTGGTTGTGCAGTTGCGATCCGAACATGCCCCCCCTCCCTCTGTCGAAGAAATTTCGCGCGGCGGAACTTCCAACGCGACTTTCCAGTCGTGCCGCGGCCGGCAGGTCGCGCCCTCAGCGCGCCGTGTAGCCGCCGTCCACCGGCAGCACGATGCCGGTGATGAAGCTCGCGTCGTCGCTCGCGAGGAACGCCGCAGCCGCCGCGATCTCCTCCGGCTGCCCGAAGCGGCCCATGGGGTGCATGTCCGCGATGCCCCGCCCCACTTCTTCCACCTCGCGCGCCATGGCCGTCATCGGCGTCTCGATGTAGCCGGGCGCGATGGCGTTGACCCGCACGCCGTGCCGGGCGAAGGAGATGGCGTACTGCCGCGTCAGCCCACTGACGCCGTGCTTGGAGGCGACGTAGGCGCCGACGCCGGCGCTCATGTCCCTCGGATCGACCATCGACGGTCCGGCGAGGCCGACCAGTCCCGCGACGGAAGCGGTGTTGATGATCGCACCGCCGCCACGCGCCGCCAGGAACGGAGCCCCGTGGAAGAGGCCGTGGTAGACGCCCGTCAGGTTCACGGCGATCGTCCGGTCCCAGCCGTATTCCCCCCCGCCGATGCCGGCGTTGTTGAACAGGATGTCGAGCCCGCCGAGCTCTTCCACCGTCCGGTCGAGCGCGGCCCGCACCTGGTCCCCGTCGCTGACGTCGAGGGCCATCTCGGCCGCCGCGTTGGCCCCGGTCGCCGCGATGGCCGCCACCGTGGCCAGGGCGCCGGCCTCGTCGATGTCCGCGCACATCACCGCCGCGCCCTCCTCCGCCATCCGCAGCGCACTGGCGCGCCCGATACCGCTGCCGGCGCCCGTCACCAGCGCTACCTTACCGTCCAGTCTGCCCATGCCGTGTCCCTGCTTTTCCCGGAACGGTTCAGCGTAGCAGACGCGCGCCGCATTCGAGATAACATGCGCCACTTCCGCAGGGAGGACGACGACATGGGCGAGGGTTTCTACGAGCACCTGTTCGGCGTACGCGGCAAGGCGGCGCTCGTGACCGGGGGTACGCGTGGCATCGGGCTGATGATCGCGGAGGGGCTCGTGCGCGCCGGCGCGCGGGTCTACGTCGCGTCGCGCAAGGTCGACGCCTGCCAAGCGGCCGAAGCGGCCCTCTCCGAATACGGCGAGTGCATCGCCCTGCCCGCCGATGTCGGCTCGATGGAGGGCTGCCACGCTCTCGCCGCCGAGATCGCAGTCCGCGAGGAACGCCTCGACCTGCTCGTCAACAACGCCGGCCTGACCTGGAACCAGCCGATCGACGAGTTCCCCGAGAAGGGCTGGGACCGTGTCATGGACCTCGACGTGAAGGGACCGTTCTTTCTCATCCAGCGCCTGCTGCCCCAGTTGCGCGCCGCCGCGAGTCCCGAACAGCGCGCGGTTATCGTGAACGTCTCGTCCGTCAATGCGCTGAAGCCGAGCGGCCTCAGCAACTATTCCTACGTCGCGGCCAAGGCCGGGCTCAACCAGCTGAGCGCACAGCTCGCGCGGGACCTGATGGACGACCACATCAACATCAACGTAATCTGCCCGGGGCCCTTCAAGTCGAAGATGACAGCGCCGCTGTACGCGACGGAGGAGATGGACCGGCAGATGATCGAGAACTTCCCCATGCGCCGCTGGGGCGCCATGGAGGACGCCGCCGGACTGACGATCCTGTTCGCGTCGAAGGCCGGGTCCTATCTGACGGGCCAGGTCATCGCCTGCGACGGCGGATCGACGGCGATCGGCTGAGCAGCGTCACGCGCAGGTTCAAACACGCAAGACCAGAGAGGAGGGAGGATTTCATGGCACGCAGATTCGAAGGCAAGGTTGCGGTGGTGACCGGGGGCAACAGCGGCATCGGCGCGCAGACGGGGCGCCAGTTCGCGGCCGAAGGCGCGAAGACGATCCTCATGGCGCGGCGCGAGGAGCAGGGCAATGCCGTCGCCGAGGAGATCCGGGCCGCCGGCGGCGAGGCGACGTTCATTCCCTGCGACGTCGCGGACCACGGATCGGTGGAAGCGGCGGTCGCCCGGGCGGCGCAGACCTGGGGCCGCATCGACGTGCTGTTCAACAACGCCGGCGCCGGTGCGGGAGGGAACTTCCCGAACGAGTCCAACGAGGACTGGGACCGCGTGATCGGAGTCAACCTGACCGGGACGTTCTATGTCGCCCGCGCCGTCTGGCCGCATCTCGTGGCGGCCGGGGGCGGCGCGGTCGTGAACATGTCCTCGCTCGCCGCGCAGCGCGGGTTCAGTTCGCGCATGCAGGACGAGTACGGCACGGCGGCATCGTCCTACTACGCGGCCAAGGCCGGTGTCGACGCCCTGACGCGCTACATGGCCGGCGTCGGGGGGCGCCACAACATCCGTGTGAACTGCGTCCGTCCCGGGCAGATCCTCACCCCGATGGCGGCAGGCGGAACGATCAACGATCCCGACGGCGGCCACCACGTCTTCGAGAAGATGTTCGACTTCCACCAGATCGTGCAGGGGCCGGGCTATCCGCAGGACGTGGCGAACCTCGTGACGTTCCTCGCCTCGGACGACGCGCGCTTCATCTCCGGCGAGATCGTCAACATCGACGGGGGCGTGGCGGCGAAGATCTGACGGTTGGGGACGGGTTGTCCCGTCCGGTTCCTGCGGCTTGCACGAATGCGGGACGGGCGACCGCAAGGGTCGCCCCTACAGAGTGTGCAGCTCCCGCAGTATCGGCGCGAAACGCTCGCCCATGCGCACGTATCCCGCCGGATTGGGGTGCAGGTCGTCCGGCAGGTCGCCGGCGTCCCCGGCTCCGAACAGTTCGAGACCGTCGACGTATTGCAGGGCCGTGTCGCCGGCCGACCGACGCGTCGCCACGGCCTCCGCGATGAGCTCCCGGATCCGCGTCAGCGTCAGGCAGCCGATCCGGTGCTGCTCGAAGCCGTCCACCGTGACGAACTTGCCCTGCTCGTCCGGGATGGTGGGTCCTGGCCGCGTCTCGGCGCTCGGGCAGTAGATGGGAGAGATCACCGCGATCGGGGTGTCCGGCTTGCCCTCCCGTAGCGTGTCGAGGAATCCGTGCAGGGCCGGGATGAAGACGCGCTCGCGCATCGAATCCATGTTGACGATGTTGATGCCGGCCTTGACCGTGACGACGTCCGCCGGCGCGTCACGCATGGTGCGGGCGATGAACTGGTCGAGGTGGCACTGGCCGCCGAAGCCGAGGCTCACGAGCGACATGCCCCCCTGCCGGGCGGCGACGGCCGGCCAGGTGAAAGCCGGCTCCTCCGCCTCCATGCAGTGGCTGATGGAACTGCCGTGATGGATCCAGCGCGGCCGCGTATCCGCCGGCGCCGCGCCCACACTCGCCCCGTCGTCGACCACCAGGCCGCGCAGTTCGGCATAGGCATTGTGCGGCAGCCAGAGTTCGCAGGTCTTCGTGCCCGTGCCCAGGCCCTCGAAGAAGAGCGTATCGGGGTCCCCGCGTTCGAGATCGAAGCCGTCGGCGCGGCCGAGGTCGACCTTGAGCGTATTGCCGAGCGTCGACGCCGCCGTGGCGATGCGGCCGCCCGTCTCCAGGTTGAACACGATCGGCGGCCGCGGGCGTCCCGGCAGCACCATCGTGGTGGCCAGGAACGCGACGCCCACCCGCGCGGAGTCCGTGGCGAACCGCAGGCGCACGCCCGAGGGCATGCGCGCCATGATGTCCACGAACGCCGGCAGTTGCCGCCGGGTCCACGACGGCAGCCGGCGCGGCGAAAGGCCGCTCCCGCGGTCGTCGAAATCGAACGCGCCAACGGCCTCCACCGAGTCCGGAATCAGGTCGCGGATGTCGAGTTCCGTTGTCATCGTCCATTGCCTATTGCCGGGGCTGTTTCACATGTCCGTTCGCGCGCGAGTCCAGGCGGGCGACCACGAGGGTCAAGATGGGCGACCACGAGGGTCAAGATGGGCGACCACAAGGGTCAAGACGGGCGACCACAAGGGTCGCCCCTACAGGACCTCGACGCCGTGCCAGAACGCGACGCGGTCCGTGATCTCCTGCGCCGCGTCTTTCGGGGTCCGGTAGATCCATGCCGCGTCACGGTTGGTCTCGCCGTCCACCACCACGTGGAAGTAGTTCGCCGTTCCCTTCCAGGGACAGTACGACGTCGTGTCGCTCTCCTCGAAGTGCCCACGATTGAGGGCGTCGGCAGGAAAATAGTGGTTGGCCTCGACCACCACCGTGTCGCCGCTCTCGGCCAGAACTGCGCCGTTCCAGGTCGCTTTCATTGCTTTCTCCAGTACGGTTCGGACCCCGAATCCCGGGGATCATACCGCTCTTTACCCTTGCGCCTGGCGAGCCGCTTCGCGGCCGAGACACCGGCCGAGCCACTCGGCCACGTTGGGTTGCGCCGCAAAGTCCATGCCGCCCATCGACGCCCACGAGAGCACGCTCGCCACGTTGAGGTCCGCCACGCTGAAGTCGTCTCCGACCAGGTAGTCGCGTCCCTCGAGCGCCTGGTCGAGTACGTTGAACGGCCGTTCGAGCGGCTCGGCAGCCGCCGCCGCGGCCGCGTCGTCCTGCGCATAGCCCATGATGCCGAACTTGTGCTTCAGCATGTCGAGCAGGCCCGACTCCACCGCCGTCATCGCCCAGAAGCTCCAGCGCAGGGTCTGCGCCTCGTCCTCGAGGGTCGCCGGCGCGAGCTCGCCATGCTTCTTCGCGAGGTAGAGGTTGATCGCCATCGACTCCGCCAGCGTGAACCCGTCGTCGTCGATCGTCGGCGACTGTCCCATGCCATTCGCCGCCAGGAGTTCCGCCGTTGGCGTCTGATCCTCGTCGAACCCCGTGTCGCGCTCGAACTCGAGCCCCAGCTCGCGAGCCATCCAGAGCGTGCGCGCGACGCGCGTCTGGGCCGGTCCGTAAATCTTCAGCGACATCGCCTGTCTCCTTCCCTTGTGGTGTCTGAGGTGTCTGTGGTGTGTGTCGTGTCTGCTCTCAAGTCTCGTTCATCACCGCCATCGCGCGACGCCATTGCCGCAGGATGCGACCTTCACGCTCGTAGTCGAATCTGCCGGTCCCCGCCCGATAGAGGTCGGCGGGGTCAGGGGGATTGTCCCGCAGGTAGGCGGCCGTCCGCCGGGTCGCCGTCTCCACGTCCACGACGTCGCGATAACCGAGCAGGTTGCGGGCCTTGGACATGTCGAGCATCTGGTTGGACTTCTCCGCGAGCGGGAAGACGCCGCGACAGAACTCGGCCGGAATGCCGATGAAATCGATCTCCGCGGTGAGTTCGTCGCGGATCAGTTCCGCCACGTAGCGTGAACTCAGGACGCGTTCGTCGCCGGCGTTGAACGCCTCCCCCGCCGCCTCCGGACGGGTGGCCGCGAGAAACACGAGGTACGCGAGATTGTCCGCGTAGCCCCGCTGGAAGTAGGTGATGCCGTCGTGCGGCAGGATCATGAAGGGACGTCGGTCGAGGATCCGCTTGACCACCGCCCACTCGTGGTTCATCGGCGCGCGCGGGCCGAACACGCCCGGGTAGCGCACGATGACCACCTCGAAGTCGCCCTTGCCGTGCTGCTCGAAGAGCTGATCCTCGCCGGCCGCGACCTTGCCGGTGTAGTCCTTCGCGTCGTACTGCCGGGGTGCGAATTCCGGAATGGGCAGCGGGATGCGGCCCTCCGGCGTCGGCGGCTGCGCGCCCAGATAGACGGGCTGGCCCGTGATCCCCACGAGTCGCCCCGTTCTGGCGGTGAGTACCTCCGCCTGCGCCCGGAGCCGACCGTACATGCACACGGCCACGTCCCACTCCCGTCCGCCGAGCTTCGCCTGGAGATCCTCCCCGTCCCGCGCGTTGCCGATGATGCGCTCGACCGGCCCGTCGAAGTCGGCCGGGTGCGCGCCCGAGTGCAGGATCGACACGTCGTAACCGTGACGCAGGAAGAGGTTCGCGAGCGGTACGCCGGTGGGACCGGTACCGCCCACGATGAGCGCGCGGGGCATAGAGGACATCCCTTCAGGAGAAAGCGCGGAATACTGGCCGCTTGCCGGGAAAAGTCAACCGGCGATCAGCGTTCGGGAAACTGCCAGTCGGGCGGCGGACGGAATCCCTCGTAGCCCTCGAGGAACGGCGCCACCGGATTCGGGGGCTGCAGCGAGCGAAACGCAACGGCCCGCTCGAGGAGGCGCGCGACGACTTCCGGATGCCCGCCGGCGAGGTCGGTCTCCTCCAGAGGATCCTCTTCGATCCTGAAGAGATGCTTCGTGGACGCGGCCGCCGCGCCGGGACGCGTCAGCGGAGGTCCGATCACGACCAGCTTCCATCCGGGCTCGGTGACGGATACCTGTTCCCACTCCGGGTCGAGCTGGGCGATGAAGGCATAGACGTCACGCTCGAGTCCTTGCGTGTCGCCCATGAGCGTGTCCAGGACATCCCGTCCGTCCAAGGCCTTGCCGCCGTGGTCGGTGATCCCGGCCACGCGCATCAGCGTCGGCAGCACATCCACATAGGCGAGCGGCTCGGACACCTCGCCCCCACCGGCGATGCCCCCGTCGGGCCAACGCGCGGCGGCCGCGACCCGGATGCCGCCTTCGAACACCGTCCCCTTCGACCCGCGCAGGGCACCGTTATCCCCGATGCCGACGGAGCCGCCGTTGTCGCTGAAGAAGAGCACGAGGGTCTCGTCGGCGATGTCGTTCTCGTCCAGCGCCTGCAGGACACGTCCGACGCCCTGGTCCAGCGCGTGCACCATCGCGGCGTGAATCCGCCGGCCCTCGCGCCGCCTTTCGACATCGGGCAGCGGTCGGCCGGCGGTCGCGTCCTCCCAGTTTCGGGGGGGATCTATGGCATCCAGATGCGCATACGCCGGCAGGTCCTCCTCCTTCGCCTGCAGGGGGCTGTGCGGAGCGCTGAACGGCACGTAGCAGAGGAACGGCGCGTCGTCGCCGGCGTGCTCGTCGATGAAGGCGGCGGCGTACCCGGCAAGCAGGTCCGTGACGTAGCCGGCTTCGCGCACCGGGGCGTAGTCGTGGCTCCAGTCCCGCTCCCCTTCGCGTTCGTGGGTGAAGTAGTCCACGGCCGTGTTGTGGCCGACAAACTCGGTAAAGCCGCGCCGCAAGGGATGGAACTTGCGCTCGAAGTGCCCGAGGTGCCACTTGCCGAAGATCCCGCGATGCTCGTAGCCGGCCTGCGCCAGCACCTCGGCCAGGGTGACCTCCGTCACGTCCAGCCCGTAGTCGCGCCACGGGGCGATGACCGCGCGCATCAGGCCGAAGCGGATCGGGTAGCGCCCCGTCATGAGACCCGCCCGCGTCGGCGAGCAGACCGGGGCGGTGTAGAAGCGCGTGAGTGCGGTTCCCTCCCGCGCGATGCGGTCGATGTTCGGCGTCGCGATGTCCCCGCCGAGGAAGCTCACGTCGTGGCGGCCGAGGTCGTCCGGCACGATGAGCACGATGTTCGGCAGGCGCGGCGCGGCCGCGGCAGCAGCCCCCAGCAGCGCCAACAACGCCGCCAGCGTCATCAATTTCACGCGGCGTCCCCTCCCGTCCATGTCCGAGGCTCTCCTCAATACCATCCCGCGCCGGCGCAATCGGAGGCCATGGCGCGGTATGCTGGCCAGCTTCCGCGAAATCGCGCAGCAAGACAAGGGTACCCATGGCCA
Source organism: Candidatus Azotimanducaceae bacterium (assembly GCA_965206615.1). Taxonomy (GTDB): domain Bacteria; phylum Pseudomonadota; class Gammaproteobacteria; order Pseudomonadales; family Azotimanducaceae; genus VXNE01. The sequence continues at coordinate 1,423,557 of CBDBKI010000005.1, read as the reverse complement.
GCGATCCCGGCACGCGACACCGCAACGACATGTACGGCGACCTCGACCGCGATCCGGCCCAGGCGCCGCCGCCGGTCCCCGCCGCCACCGTAGTGCTGTTGCGCGAGTCCCCGGAGGTCGAGGTGCTCATGCTGCGGAAGAACTCGAAGATCGCCTTCGGCGGCATGTGGGTGTTTCCGGGCGGCCGGATCGACGCAGAGGATCGCGCCACCGACGGCGATCCGGAAGGCACCGCTCGCAACGCGGCAGCCCGCGAAACCCAGGAGGAAGCGGGCATCGAATCCGCGCCCGAGGACTTCGTCTGGTTCGCCCACTGGACACCACCGCCGAGCACGCCGAAGCGTTTCGCCACCTGGTTCTTCGCGGCCCGCGCCGGGACACACGCGGTCAGCATCGACGACGGCGAGATCAAGGAACACCAGTGGATCTCTCCGTCCGTCGCGCTGGAGCGGCATGCCGCCGGGGAGATCGATCTCGTCCCGCCCACCTGGGTGACGCTCTATCACCTCTCGCGCTACGACACGGTGGATGGCCTGCTCGAACGCTTCCGCACCACCGACGCCACGGTCTACGAAACCCACATCGGCGTATGCGACGACGGTACCCGGGTGGCGATGTGGCGCGGCGACGCCGGCTACGAGACCAACCACGCCAACGCCGCCGGCGCCCGCCACCGGCTCGTCATGGCCAAGGGCGGTTTCGACTTCCAGAACACGGTGATGGACTACTGAGGCGCGCCGGTGGATACGGGACTCACGAACACGCGAGGCCTGGTGATCGGCGGCAGTCGCGGCATCGGCAAGGCCATCGCACTCGAACTCGCACGCGAGGGAGTCGACCTCGTTGTGGTGGCCCGCAACGCCGACACCCTCGAGGCGTCGGCCCGGGAGATCGCCGGGGAGACCGGCCGGCGCGTGCTCCCGATGGCCTGCGACGTGACGGAGCGCACGCGCGTCGACGAGACGGTCGAGCGGGCGGCGCAGGAACTCGGCGGCCTCGACATCCTCATCAACAGCGGGTCTTATCCCGGCGGCTCGCGCACGGCGGTCGGCCGCATCGACACCATCGTCGACGAAGACTTCCTTGAGGATTTCAACGTCAAGTACATGGGCGCGTTGCGCTGCGCACGGGCGGCCATCCCGCATCTCCAGGCCTCCGGCCGGGGACGGATCGTGAACATCAGCGGCCTGAACGCCCGCATCGCCGGCAACATGAGCGGCGGCGCGCGCAACGCGTCGCTGGTGCACTTCACGCGCACCCTCGCCATGCAGCTCGGCCGCGACGGGGTGACAGTGAACTGCATCCATCCGGGGATCACGCGTACGGAACGGACCGTCGACATGCTGCAGGCGCGCGCGGACCGGCGCGGCACGACACCCGCGGAAGTGGAAGCCGCGGACTACGCCGGGGGCCGGGGAAACAGCATCGGCCGCATGGTGGATGCGCAGGAGGTCGCCTACCTCGCCGTCTTCCTGTGCTCGGACAAGTCCTGGGCGATCAACGGCGAAACGATCCCCGCCGACGGCGGCAGCAACCCGTCGGTTTACTATTGAGCGAGACGCTCCCCAAGCCGGAATCGGCCGCGGGGAACGCACTGCAAGGAGCAGCAAACATGGTCAAGGTCAGCGACGACACCGGCGTACGCACCATCGCCCTCAACCGGCCCGAGGCACTCAATGCCTTCAACGGCCAACAGTACGACGATCTGACGGAGGCGCTGCTCGCGGCGCAGGACGACGCGGATTGCCGCGTGGTGGTACTGACCGGGACCGGACGCGCGTTCAGCGCCGGCGCGGATCTGACAGAGATGGCCGGCGGCGGGCCGCAGCCGCGCTACGGCTTCGCCGGCCTGCTCGAAGTGGTCTTCGACTTCCCGAAGCCCTTCATCGTCGCCATCAACGGTCTCGGCGTCGGCGTCGGCGCCACGATCGTCGGGACTGCGGACTTCGCGTTCATGGCCCAGACCGCCCGCCTCAGGTGCCCCTTCTCCGAGCTGGGACTGGTGGCGGAGGCGGCCAGCACGCACACCTTCCCCGCGCTGATGGGACGTCAGCGGGCGATGTGGTTCCTGATGGCGGCCGAGTGGATGGGTTCCGCCGAGTGCAAGGCCGCCGGGCTGGTCCTCGACGTCTTCCCCGACGACGCGTTCCTGGACACCGTCCAGGCGCGGGCCGCACACCTCGCGGCGCTCCCGAAGCAGTCGCTGGCCGAGATGAAGCGCCTGATCGCCGGGCCGGGCCGGGAACGCCTCCACGAGGTGGCAGCCGCTGAGAACGCCACCCTCGCGCAAATGTTCGGCGCACCGGCCAACCGCGAAGCGCTCGCAGCGTTCCGCGAGAAACGCCAGCCCGACTTCTCGAACCTGTAGGGGCGACCCTTGTGGTCGCCCGTCCCCGACCCTTGTGGTCGCCCGTCCCCGACCCTTGTGGTCGCCCGTCCCCGACCCTTGTGGTCGCCCGTCCCCGACCCTTGCGGTCGCCCGCGTTCGGGCTCGTGCATGAATTCGAAACGGGACGCCACAAGGGCGTCCCCTACGGTCGCCGTCTCTCTCCGATGAGGGTATTTTAGGACGGGACGCGAAGAGCCCGTCCCATACAGCGCATGAACATCACGCCCATCGAAGACAAGCCATTCGGCGCGGCCGTCACCGGTGTCGCGCTCGGCAAGCTGACGGATGCCGACTTCGCCGCCATCCAGGCGGCTTTCCTCGACTACGGGTTCCTGCTGTTCCCCGGCCAGTTCCTCTCCGACGCGGAAAACGTGGCCTTCGGCACGCGTTTCGGCGAGCTCGAGTTCGGCGCCGCGCCGATGTCCAATCAGGAGCGACTCGGTGACGGTCGCCTGGGGAACATCTTCGACATCGAGTCCCAGCGCATGCGTACCAACGTCGGCAACGAAACGTGGCATACCGACTCGACCTACAAGCCCATCAGCAGCAAGTGCGCCATGCTGTCGGCGGTCGTCGTTCCCGAAGCCGGCGGCGAGACGGAACTCGCCGACCTGAGAGCCGGCTATGCGGCCCTCGACCAGGGCACCCGGGATCGCATCGAGGGCTTGAGCGCCTATCACTCCACCCAGTACTCGCAGGCCAACGATGTCGGCGACTTTCCACCCCAGGACGGGAACGGCATCTACCACGGCGAAGCCTACCTGCGGCCACTGGTCAAGGTGCATCCGGAAACGGGCGTCAGGAACCTGTTCGTCGGGCGGCACGCCTTCGGCATTCCGGGTCTCGAACGTTCCGAGAGCAAGCGGTTGATCAAGTCCCTGCTGGAGTTCGTGGTCTCGGACCCGACCCGCGTCTATACGCACCGGTGGCGGCCGGGCGACACCCTGCTCTGGGACAATCGCGCCATCGCGCACCGGGCCAGGCCCTACGACTATGGGGAGCCGCGAGTGCTCATCGGCACTCGCGTCGCGGGCGATCCCGAGAGCGAGCTTGCCTATTTCCCCTCGGATCCCGAAGCCGAGGCGGGTCGCGAAGCGCTGCGGGCGGAGCTCGAGCTGCTGCGCCTGGAAACCGCGGACCGTCGCTACAGAGGAACGACAGCGACCGGTCCGTAGGGGCGACCCTTGTGGTCGCCCGCGTTGGGACCCTGTATGAATTCGAGACGGGACGGGGCAAGCCCGTCCCCTACAGTTGCGGATCCACCAGGTACTTCTCGCCCGTCGCCATGCGGCCATAAGCCGCGACGGCCGCGGGCGACACCGCTTCCGCCAGCGACACCGTCTTCGCGTAGCTGCTCGCAAAGGTCGTCCCGATCTCGTCGGCAACCCGTTGCCGCAGCCGCTCCGCGACTTCCGGGCCGACGCGATTGAGGAACAGCGGCAACAGCCACCCGCCCATGCCCCAGGCCATGCCGAACGCGCGTTCAAAGACTGTCGTACCGCGCTGCAGGCCGCCGTAGATATAGACCTGCTTGTGTACGGCGGTGCCGTAAGGCGTTGCCGGCCCGCCGGCGCGCGCCTGCGCGACCTCCATCGCGGCCAGGATCTGACCGCCCAGCCGTCCTCCACCGGTCGCGTCGAAGGCGAGCGTCGCGCCCGTCTCGGACAGGGCTTCGACGAGGTCGTTCTCGAACGAGTCGAGACTTGAGTTCACGACGTGCGCGGCGCCGATGCCGCGCAGCAGCTCGACATGCTCCGCGCGGCGCACGACGTTGACGAGCCCGATGCCCTCCGCGGTGCAGACCTTCTGCAGCATCTGGCCGAGGTTCGATGCCGCCGCCGTGTGCACGAGCGCAGTGTGGCCCTCGAGACGCATCGTCTCCACCATGCCGAGCACGGTGAGGGGATTCACGAAACAGGAGGCGGCTTCCGCGGGCGTCGTGCCCTGGTGCAGCACCAGGCACTCGTCTGCGCGACTGCGCTTGAACTGCGAGTACATCGCGCCGCGCCAGGTGGCCACCGTCTTGCCGAGCAGCGCCTGCGCCGCAGCGCTTTCACCGGCCGCGACCACGACGCCCGCACCCTCGTTGCCGCAGGCCATCGGCCGGTCGGTGCGCACCGCCATCATCGCCGCCGCTTCCGGCGGCAGCTCGAGGCGCACGCCGGAGCCGTCTGCCAACGCTTCCGCCGACGCCGGGTCGGCGCGCCCGAGCAGCAGCCCGAGGTCCGACGGATTGATGGGCGCCGCTTCGACGCGGATGAGTACCTCGTCCGCGCCCGGCTCGGGCTGCGGCACTTCGGCCACGGCGAGTTCGAGATGACCGTCCGAACGAACGGTCGACTGCATCTGCAACATAGTTCCCACCCTCCTTACAGGACTTCTTCGGCCATCATGCGTAGCGTGTCCTTGTCCGCCGCGCCCACGTTCAGCATCGTGACGGGACTGTCCTTCCACGCCTGCAGCCGCTCGCGAATCCGCTCCCGCGGGCCGAGCAGGGAGATCTCGTCGCAGAGTTCGTCGGGCACCGCCGCGATCGCCTCGTCCCGACGTCCGGACAGGAACAGCTCCTGGATGCGATCGGCCGCCTCGCCGAAGCCCATGCGGGTCACGTGGTCCTTGTGCACGTTGAAGCTCTTCGCGCCCATGCCGCCCACGTAGAAGCCGACGTTCTGCTTCACCTGGTTGATGGCCCGCTGCACGTCGTCGTCCACGATGACCGTGGCGGAGGCCGCGATCTCGAAGTCGCTGTTGCGGATCGCCATGGCGTCCTTGTACTGGTCCATCATCCGGTACGGCGACAGGAACATGGGAATCCAGCCGTCGCAGATCTCGGCGCCCATCGCGACGTTCTTCGGGCCTTCGGCGCCGAGATAGACCGGGATGTGCTCACGGACCGGGTGCAGGATCAGCTTGAGCGGCTTGCCGAGGCCGGTACCGCCCTGCAGCGGCAACTGGTAATGGTTGCCGTCGAAGGCGACGGGCTCGTCGCGCGAGACGATCTTGCGGAAGATCGAGACCCACTCCCGCGTGCGGGCAAGCGGTTTCGGATAGGGCTGACCGTACCAGCCCTCGACCACCTGCGGCCCGGACACGCCGATGCCGAGGATGAGCCTGCCATTGGAGAGGTAATCGAGCGCCACCGCGTGCATCGCGGCGCCGGCCGGAGTGCGCGCGGAGATCTGCATGATCGACGTGCCGAGGTTGATGCGCTCGGTGTGCGCGCCAATCCAGGTCAGCGGCGTGAAACAGTCCGCGCCGTAGATCTCCGATGCCCACACGGTGTCGTAGCCGAGTGCCTCGGCTTCCCTGGCGAGTTCGACGATGCGCGCGCCGCCCGGCGGTCCGAACGGACCGATGCCCAATCCCAGTTTCATGTCCTTGCCCCTGGCGAAAACCGGCAAGTGTACGCGTTCCGGGGCGCGCCGCCGAGGCGGACCGTTCCCTCATGTCCGCGGCGACTGACCAACGAGGCCGCCGCGACAGGGACAATCAGGCGGAGGCAGCCAATCGCGGCGCGATGACCCCGAGCTCGATCGACGTCTCCACCACGTCGCGAATCGTCTCCTCTACCGGCCGTATCGTCGCACCGAGCACCGTCTTCGCCTTCCTGCAGTCGTTGACGACGCGCGAATCCGGCGTCACCGGGTCGCCGCTGTCCGTGACGGTTGCCGGCGCGCCGATTTCGAACGCCGGGAAGTGGTTCCGGATGATCCGAACGACCTCCGTGCCGAGCCGCAGTGCGGAGCGGCCGCCGCTGCCGTGCATCAGGTAGCGGGGGCCGCCGTGCGTTGCAGCGTGGTCCACCGCCGACTCCGCCGCCAGTCGGTGCGCCTTCACCAGGTCCCGCACGTCGATGATGTTGTAGAACATGTCCTGCTTCGACGGCCAGCTGGGCTGCATGCCTCCCGCGAGGCGGCCGATCTGCTCGATCCACTGTCCGACCTGCGCCTTGAAGAGGATCGGGCCGCAGATCATGGCCGGGTTCATCGTGACGGCGTCCCAGCGCCCGTCACCCTCGTCCGCCGCGTCGCTGATGAGCCGTTCGGTATCCACCTTGCTGCGGGAGTAGGAGTTGCGGGGATGCGCCCAGATCGCGGCATCCACGCCGTCGCTGGCCCAGTCCGTCTCCGTCCACTCGTAGCCCACCGGCAGCGACGCCACCCTGTTCTGCCCCTTCGGCAGCGGCATCGCCCGGCTCCCGGCGACCGCCGCCATGGAACTCGTGTAGAGGAGCCGCCGCACGCTCGCGCTTTCGTTCACCGCGTCGATCACGTTGCGCGTACCCACCAGGCCGCCGTCATACACGTCCTGCGCCACGTCGCCGCTGCCGAGCGGTTGCGACTTGCCGTCCGCGGAGTTGCCGAGCACGGCCGCGGTGTGGAAAACCCCCACACACCCTCGGAACGCCGCATGATAGGAACCCGCCACGAAGAGGTCGCAGCCGTCGACGATCTCGACGTTGGGCAGACGCCCGAGGTACGCCACCGCGTCCTGGCCGCGCCAGGAAGTGGCATCCCGAATACAGGCGCGCACGCGGTAACCGTGAATGGCCAGTTCACGCACCATGTGGGCACCCGTGAACCCGGAGCATCCGGTGACGGCCACGGGACCGTCGTTGGGAGAGATGGCTGTCATGGATGTCGATCCCCTGGCGACTCAACGAAGCCGCACATTGTAGGGGACGCCCTTGTGGCGTCCCGTCTCGAATTCAACACGGCGCCGACACGGGCGACCACCAGGGTCGCGCGCCTCAGCGTTGGTTCCGCGGGAGTTTCGCGCCAGCGAAACTCCCAACGCGACCGCAGGTCGCGCCCCCTACCGGCCCATCGTGTTCGGCAGCCACAGCACGATGTCGGGCGCGGCGAGCAGCACGGCGACGGTCAGCACGTCCGCCACGAAGAACGGCCCGATGCCACGGAACACGTCCTGCAGGGGGATCTCCAGCGACCGGCCGGACGCGTCGCGCAACTCCCGCGAGACGCCCGCCACCACAAAGCAGTTGAGACCGATTGGCGGCGTGATGAGACAGATCTCCGCCATCTTGACCACCACGATGCCGAACCAGATGGGGTCGTAGCCGAGCGCCACCACCGCGGGAAAGACCACCGGCAGCGTCAGGACGAGCATGCCGATGGCGTCCATGAACATGCCGAGCACGGCATAGGCGAGGAGGATGCAGATGACGATGACGATCGGCGGCATGTCGAGCGTCACCACCCAGTCCGCGAACACCTCCGGCAGGCCCGCGAAGCCCAGGAAGCGCACGAACAGGAACACGCCCCACACCAGCGTGAAGATCATCACCGTGAGCTTCGCGGTCTCCATCAGAGCTTCCATGAGCCGGCCGCGCATCTGGCGCAGCGACCGTTGCTGGTACGCCCGCACGAAGTACAGGCAGAACACCACCATCGCTCCGAGCGCACCCGCCTCCGTCGGCGTCGCGGCGCCGGTGTAGAGCGCGCCGAAGACGATCGCGACCACCAGGAAGATCGGCAGCGCGCCCGGCACGCTGGCGAACCGCTCGCGCCAGGTAAAGCCCGTGACCGGACGCCCGAGTTCCGGCCGCGCCGCGCACATCCCGACGATCAGGGCCGTGTAGATGAGGACCGAGACAACCCCCGGAAGGAGGCCCGCCAGCAGCAGCTTGCCCACCGACTCCTCCACGATGATGGCGTAGATCACAAGGATCGCCGACGGCGGGATCAGCGAAGCCAGCGTGCCACCAGCGGCGATCACGCCGGCCGTCAGGCGCTTGCCGTACCCGCTGCCCAGCATTTCCGGCACGGCGACGCGGGAGAACACGGCCGCCGTCGCCGTCGAAGCGCCGGACACGGCCGCGAACCCGGCGCTCGCGAACACGGTCGAAACGGCGAGTCCGCCGGGCACCCAGCCGACCCAGCGCCGGGCCGCTTCGAACAGGCGCGTCGTGAGTCCCGCATGAAACGCGAGAAAGCCGATCAGGATGAACAGCGGCAGGACGGAGAGGGGGTACGTCACGGTCTTCGAATGGGGGATCGTCCCGGCAATGGCGCCCGCCACGGTCCAGCCCTTCAGCACCAGCAGGCCCAGGAAGCCGGTCAACGCCGCGGCGACATACACGCGCACCCCGAGCGCAACCATGGCGACCAGCAGGCCGACGCCCAGGATCCCGATCCAGAAGTCGTCGAGACCCATCATCGCGGGACACCGTCGTCGCCCGTCAGCCCGCCGGCATCGTCACCGCCGGCCAGCAGGATCTCTTCCTGCGCGCGCTCCGCCGCATCCTTGATCGACGGGACAGCCACCGGCTCGAGCCCCGGCGTCACGACGAGGCGCAGATATCCCCCCAGCTGCAGCACAAGCCTGGCCAGCAGAACGGACAGCGCTACCGGCACGACCAGCTTGGCCGGCCACGTCGGGATCTCGATGTCGATCGTGCTGTCGCCGAATTCGAACGCCCGTCCGAAATGGTCCCAGGAGTACGGAATGAGTACCGCGACAATGAACGCCGCGAGCCCCGTGCCGAGGGCCTCCATCAGCCACTTGGGGCGCCCGGCGAGCCTCAGCACCAGCATTTCCATCCGCACGTGTCCACCGAGGCGCTGCACGAACGCGATGGACAGCACGGCGAACCCCACCATCAACACCTCCACGATGTCGATGTAGCCGAAGATCGGCGCATTGAAGACCGTACGGAGGACGATCTGCACCACGCCGAGCAGCATGAGTACCGAGATCAGTAGCCCCGCGCAGAAGTTGAGGCCGTTCTCCAGCCGCCCGAGCAGCCGGTCCAACCGTTCGAGCACGCGTCCGGCGAGGTCAGGCATGGTCGTGCAGGCTCATGTGAAGTCCTCCACCCTCGTCGGCAGCGCCGGCCCACGCGGGAGCGACGGCCGCACCGATCCGAGCCGGCTATTCGTAGGAGTGTCCGGCGGCAGCGAACACCGCCTGCACCAGTCCCCGCGCATCGAATCGATCGCTGTTGTCCGCGATCCAGGCCTCGATCACCGGTCTCCCGGCACGCGTGCGAAACTCCGCCAACTGTTCGTCCGAGTAGCGGATCTCCGCAAGACGCCCGCGCAGCATCGGCAGGTTCGTGGCGTCGACGTCCCGATACGCCCGGAACTGGGCCGCGATGACATCTTCCTTCAGGTCCGCCAGGAGCGCCTGGTACTGCGGGGGAAGCGCCCGGTAGGCGCTGATCGAGAAGGCCAGCGGGCAGTCCGACGTGCCCGGCGCCATGTTACCCGTGAACCAGTCGGCCACTTCGTGGATGCGATAGGACACATGGCCGTAGGTGAAGGGGAACGACGCCGCGTCCATCGTGCCCTGCTGCACCCCGGTGTAGACCTCCGTGGCCGTGGAACTCGCCGGGGTCGCACCGAGGAGCCGCATGGCCTGCCCGAGTCCGCCGCCGGCGCGGACCGTCAGTCCCTTCCAGCCGGAAAGCTCCGTCGGCGGCTCGCCCCGGCCCAGGAACTCGTACTGGGGAAGGAAGGTCGACGTGTAGACCATGGCGTTCCAGCGGGCGAGTTCCCGCTCGACCGCCGGATGCGCGTACACGGCTTCCCGGATGCGACGATCCTGCTCCGGATCGCTCATCGGCAGGAAGGGCATCGTCAGCACCATCAGTGCCGGGTTCTTCCGCGGGTGATAGAAGTTGCAGAACATGGCCGCCTGGAAGGCGTCGATCGCGAGTCCGTCGAGATTCTCCCGGGACTTCGAGAGCGCTTCCCCGTAGTGCAGCCGCATGCGCCAGCTGCCGCCGGTACGGGCTTCGACCCGAGCCGCGAGTTCGTCGGCCATTGCCGTCCCCGCGCGTTGCTTGCCCCACAGGGAGACGTCCCACCTGAGTGCCGGGCCCTCGACCACGGGCTCAGCCGCCACATGGGCACTGCCCGTCAGGACGAGCAGCGCCATGCACAGGCGCACGAGTACCGGTTGCGATCGGATCTTCACGCGCCGAAGGCTACCAAGCGCACCGCAGCGGGGCCACCGCGAGCCGGCCACCAACTACCCGGGCACAAGCCACCTTGGATCTCGCCGTCAGCCTCCCACGGCCCGCACCGCCCCGGCCGACCCCGCGTACTCGGCCTCGCCGACGCCCTCGTGGCCGAGGTGGTGGCGCACGAGGAACTCGAAGGCGCCATGCGCCTGCTCCTCTGTCGCCAGATCCGCCTTGGCAAAGCGCGCGGCTTGTGCCGAGATGGGCCGCGGCGCGCGCGCCCTCAGGTGCGCTTCTGCAACCCGTTCCATCATCACGAACCACGTCACCGCCTGCCTGACCGACGCCCCCCCAGCAAGCAGCCCGTGATTGCGCAGCACCACCGCCCGGTGCGGACCGAGCGCCGCCGCGATCCTCGCCCCGCAGTCGAGGCTCTGCACCTGAACCTCCTCGTCGTCGAACACCGCGTGGTCCTCGAAGAAGACACAGGCTTCCTGGGTGATTGGCTCGAAGAGCCGTGCCTCCGACGCGAACGGCGTTCCGAACGGCGTGTGCGTGTGTGCGACGCTGACCCAATCAGGACGCGCCGCGAGGATCGGCCAATGGATGTGGTAGGCGGGCCAGTTGGTGTCGCCGTCGCCCTCCACCAGCGTTCCGTCCGGCCCGACCAGGACGAGGTCGGCGACGCGCGCCTCGGTAAAGGGGACATCGGTCCGCAGCAGCCAGAAGCAGTCCGTCCGCTCCGGGTCCCGGGCGCTGATGTGACCGTCGCCGAGGTCGCCCCAGCCGAACTTGCCGAAGAGGCGGTACCCCAGCGCCGTTTCGCGCTTGCGCGCGGCGCGCAGTTCGTTGGCGGTCGCCATGGTCAAATCCCCCTGCACGTTCAGTGCGTTCGGAACGAGTCACCGCAGGTTCGAGAATAGTGGGGAACCGCGCTCCACGCCAGCGTTCAGGCGCGGGTTGGCCCGACGTGGCTCAGCGCCCGCGTCCGTGCACGAAGCGCTCGATCGAGTCCCGCAGTTCGGGCGTCGAGAGCGGTGCGTTGTGGCTCCCGTCGAACTCGACGACCTGCGGCGGGACCGGCAGCAGGCTCACGAAGGCCCGGGATTCCGCCGCCGGTATGACATTGTCGTGCCGGGCGTACAACACGAGCACATCCCGCGGCAGCCCGTCGACCGAGCGCGACGCATCGATGTCGTGCCGCAGGAGCCAGCCCACGGGGAACACCGGAAAACGGTCGCGCGCGACGCGCTCGAGGCTCACGTAGGGACTGAGCAGGATGAGCCCGTCCACGGCGGTTGCAGCGGCCGCGAGCGCAGCGATCCCCGAGCCCAGGCTGCGGCCGAACAGGATCGTCTCGCGCTCCTGGCCAAACCGGTCCCGCATGACTCCCACGAGCGCGCGTGCATCCGCGACCAGATCCGCAGCGGTCGGCGTCCCGTCGCTCCCTCCGTAACCGCGGTAGCACATCAGCACCGTCGTGGCGTCGAGACGGGCGAAATCTTCCACCCGTCCCGACACGTCTTCCGCGTTGCCGCCGAAATAGATCAGGAGCGGTCCGGCCGACGCCTCGTTGACGGTCCAGCCGCGCAGGGTGATCTCCCCCCGAGGCAGCGCTACCGGCGCGACGTGCGGTCCCACGGGCTCCACCCCCACCGGGCGCGGGTAGAAGATCAGGCGGTGCTGGACCAGGAACAGCAGGACGCAGATCCCGGTGTACGCCGCCGCGCCGACGACCAGTACCTGGAGCAGTCCCTTCATCGACCACACCGGGCCGGACGTTGGCCGTCGATTGGCCTTGGATGCCGCGTTTCGGTAGGCTGCGCAATCCGCATTCGGGGGACTATAGCTTGGCCGCTCAAGAAATCCGGCACGACTGGACCCGCGACGAGGTGCTGGCCCTGTTCGACCGGCCCCTCAACGACCTCCTGTTCGAAGCACAGGCGATCCATCGGCGCCACCACGCCGCCAACGAAGTGCAGGTCAGTACGCTGCTCAGCATCAAGACGGGGGGCTGTCCGGAAGACTGCAAGTACTGCCCGCAGAGCGTGCATTACGACACCGGCGTGGACACGCACAACGTCCTCCCGATCGACGACGTGATCACGGCCGCGGGCAAGGCGCTCCAGGCCGGCGCCACGCGCTTTTGCATGGGCGCTGCCTGGCGCGCGCCGACCAATGCCCAGACGCGCAAGGTGTGCGAACTGGTGCGCGCCGTGCAGTCGACGGGTATGGAAACCTGCGTGACCCTCGGCATGCTGACCCCCGGGCAGGCGCAGGAACTCGCCGACGCCGGCCTCGACTACTACAACCACAACCTGGACACATCGCCCGAGTACTACGGGAAGATCATCACGACGCGCAACTACCAGGATCGCCTCGACACGCTCGCGAACGTGCGTGACGCCGGCATGAAGGTGTGCTGCGGCGGCATCGTCGGCATGGGCGAGAGCCGGACGGACCGCGCCGGGTTGCTGGTCGAACTCGCGAACCTCCCCGAACACCCGGAGTCGGTCCCCATCAACAACCTGGTCCAGGTGAAGGGCACGCCCCTGTACGGGTGCGACCCGCTGCCGCCCCTCGAACTCGTCCGCTGCATCGCTGTCGCGCGGATCCTGATGCCCGGTTCGGTCGTGCGCCTGTCCGCCGGGCGCACCGAACTGAGCGAAGAGACGCAGGCGCTCTGCTTCATGGCCGGCGCCGGTTCCATCTTCTGTGGCGACCGCCTGCTGACGACACCGAATCCCCGGTTCGACGACGACATGGAGATGTTCGACGACCTGGGGATCGCCGCGCAGACGCTATAGCTGCGGCGCAGGCAATGCGCTTCTACGACGACATTCCGGACGACTACCGGTCCGTGGTCGGAACGTGGGCCCTGACAGAAGCCAGCCTGATCGCCTTCGCCAGGGCGTGGGACCCGCAACCGTTCCACACGGACCCGGTCGCGGCCGGCCAGTCGGTGTTCCGGGGTCTCGTAGCCTCTTCCGCGCACCTCTTCGCGATCTGCACGCGCCTCTTCTTCGACCACGAGGACCGCATCCAGACGGTGGCGATGCTCGGCAAGGACAAGCTGCGGCTCCCCAACCCCGCACGCGTCGGGACCACGCTCACCTACGAGACCCGCTGCATCGGCAAGCGGGCCTCCGGGAGCCGACCGGATGTCGGCATCGTCACCCTGGCCGACACGGTGACGGACGACACCGGAGCCGTGGTGCTGAGCCAGGAAGTCACCCTGCTGGTGGCGCGCGCCTGAGACCGGAGACACGTTCATGCTGCTGATGATCGACAACTACGACTCCTTCACCTACAACGTCGTGCAGTACCTCGGCGAACTCGGCGCGGACGTCGTGGTGCATCGGAACGACGAGATCACCCCCGACGAGGTCGCACGCATGGCGCCGGAGCGGATCGTGCTCTCGCCTGGCCCCTGCACGCCCAACGAGGCCGGCATTTCGCTCGACGTCGTGCGGCGTTTCGGCGGCTCCATCCCGATCCTCGGCATCTGTCTCGGACACCAGAGCATCGGCCAGGCCTACGGCGGGGACGTCGTGCGGGCCCGCGAAGTCATGCATGGCAAGCTCTCCACCATCCACCACCGCGGGGCGGGCGTCTTCGCCGGTCTGCCCGGCGAGTTCGAGGCGACGCGCTACCACTCGCTCGTCGTGGCGCGGGATACGCTCCCCGATTGCCTCGAAGTCACGGCATGGACCACCCTGCCGGACGGGTCGCCGGACGAGATCATGGGTGTGCGACATCGCGAACACGCCGTCGAGGGCGTGCAGTTCCATCCGGAATCCATCATGACGCCGGTCGGCCACGACGTGCTCCGCAACTTCCTCGACGCGGGAGATAATTGACGGCTCCACCCACCGGGAGTGCAGCATGGACATGCAGGGCGCGCTGGAACGGCTGAGCGGCGGCGATCACCTGACCCGGGAGGAGACCCGCGCGGTCTTCGACATCGTCATGGCGGGCGAAGCGACACCGGCCCAGATCGGCGGCGTCCTGATGGCCCTGCGCATGCTCGGCGAGTCCACCGCCGAGGTGGCCGGCGCCGCGGCAGCGATGCGCGCGGTCTCGACCAAGGTCGCCGTGGACGTACCGCATCTCGTGGATACCTGTGGAACCGGCGGCAGCGGCGCGGCCAAGCTCTTCAACATCTCGACCGCGGCGGCCTTCGCGGCGGCGGCGGCCGGGGCGCACGTCGCCAAGCACGGCAACCGCGGCATGACGAGCAAGAGCGGCAGCGCCGACGTGCTCGAAGCGGCCGGCGTGCGGCTCGACCTCGCGCCGGAGCAGATCGCCCGCTGCATCACGGAAGTCGGGGTGGGGTTCCTGTTCGCCCAGGTGCACCACGGAGCGATGCGTCACGCGGGGCCCGTGCGGCGCGAACTCGGTGTACGCACGGTGTTCAACGTGCTCGGCCCCCTCACCAATCCGGCGAACGCGAAGCGCCAGGTCATCGGCGTCTTCGCACGCGACTGGCAACGGCGGGTGGCCGAGGTGGCAGCCCTGCTCGGTGCGGAGCGCGTGCTCGTGGTGCACTCGGACGGCCTCGACGAACTGTCTGTCGCGGGTCCTTCCCACGTCGTGGAGCTCGACGCCGGAAAGATCACCGAATACGACGTCGAACCGGCGGACTTCGGCCTCACCACCCATCGCATCGAGGGTCTGCGCGCAGACTCCCCGGCGGCAAGCCTCGCGTTGATCGAAGCGGCCCTCGACGGGACGAACGAGGCAGCCGCCGACATCGTGGCGCTCAACGCCGGCGCCGCCATCTATGCTTCCGGCGTGACGCTCAGCCTGTCCGACGGCGTGGCCATGGCGCAGGATGTCATCGGGACGGGGCAGGCGCGAGAGCGTTTGCGCGAACTCGCGAGCATCTCGCGGCTGATCGCCGAAACATGACGATCCTCGAGGAGATCCTCGCGCACAAGGCAGGAGAGGTGGCCGAACGCCGGGCACGAAGATCCCTTGCAGACGTCCGCAACGCCGCCGAAGCCGCGCCCCCCGCCCGAGGCTTCACCGACGCGCTGCAGGGCCGAAGGCCCGGCGTCATTGCGGAGATCAAGAAAGCATCCCCCAGCAAGGGCGTCATACGCCCGCATTTCGAGCCCGTCGGGATCGCCCGCGCCTACGAGGACGCCGGCGCCGCATGTCTCTCGGTACTGACCGACGAACGTTACTTCCAGGGGCAGGACGCATACCTCGTGGCGGCGCGGGACGCGACCGCGTTGCCGGCGCTGCGCAAGGACTTCGTCGTGGACGCCTACCAGGTGTTCGAGGCGCGCGCCCTCGGTGCAGACTGCATCCTGCTGATCGTGTCCGCACTCGACGCCCACCGGCTCCGGCAGTTCGACGCACTCGCCCGGGAACTCGGCATGGACGTCCTGATCGAGGTGCACGACGCCGACGAACTCGACACCGCCCTCATCCTGACGCCCAGCCTCCTCGGCATCAACAACCGTGACCTGAAGACATTCGAGACCTCCCTCGACACGACCCTCGAGCTGTTGCCGGCCATCCCGCAGGGCGTCACCGTGGTCACGGAGAGTGGCATTCACGCCCGCGAGGACGTGCAGCGGATGCGACGGGCCGGTGTGGAGGCGTTTCTCGTCGGCGAGGCACTCATGCGCGAGCCCGACCCGGGCGTCGCCCTCCGATCGCTGTTCGAGGACTGACGGGGAGCCGCCGGCACGCCCTCGTCTACAGCCCGGGCCCCGGCCGCATCGGCGAACCGTCGCTGAACCGCGAGAAGCGAAACCGCGTCAGGTCGTGTCCCGGCGCGTCCCCCAGTACCAGGTTGGCCATGACCTTGCCGGCCCCGGGCCCGATGCCGAAGCCGTGTCCGCTGAAGCCCGTGGCGACGAAGAGTCCGGGGCGTTCGGCGACCGCGTCCATGACAGGCACCACGTCCGGCGTCACGTCGATCATCCCGGCCCAGGACTCCATGAACGGAATGCCAGCGAGGGCGGGCAGCCTGCTGTCCAGCGCGTCCCTGGCCCGCGCCAGTGCCCGCGTGGAAGGCGCCGGGTTCAGCACGCGGTTTCGCTCGAAGGGGCTCTCGCCCTCGTCGCTCCACCGCTGCGGCTTCATGCGGTCCAACATCCCGTCCAGTCGCAGTCGGATGCCGCGCGCGTTGCCCGCGAGGCTGCCGCCAAAGGGGCGCAGGTATCGAAACGAGTCGAGCCCCACGAAGTGCTCGTTGTTGCCAATGGACGCAACCGTGTAGCCGCCGTCCTGGCGCCGTCGAACGCCGAGGTCGGGGGCAGACGCGTTCCCGGCGCAGACGTCCGGAGCCCTTGCCGTGCGCGCGACCGTCGCCCGCACGGTGAGCTGCGGCAGGTCGAGCCCGAGGTGGCGCAGCAGCAGCGAACTCCACGCTCCACCCGCGCAGACCACCGCCTGCGCACGGACAGGGCCCCGTTCCGTGACCACACCGGACACCGCGCCGGCCTGCAAGTCGACGCCCCGAACGGCACAGTTTTCGACTACGCATCCGCCGCCGCGTTGCAGCGCCCTCGCCAGCGCCGGGACAGCACGGAAGGGCTCGGCCCCCGCATCGCTCGGCGTGTACAGGGCGCCCGCGTAACGTCCCGGCGGACCCTGGATCAACTCGTCCACCTCACGCGGCCCGAGCAACCGCGTGTCCAGTTGATGCTGCTCCGCGATCGCGAGCCAGGCCTCGTGGCGGGCCAGTTGCCGCTCGGTGTCGGCCAGGTACGCCACGCCCCGGCGTACGAAGCCCACGTCCTCCCCGATCTCCTCGCCCAGCCCTGCCCAGATGTCCTGGCTCTGCATGGCGATCGGCAGTTCGTCCGCGTCCCGGCCCTGCTTGCGGATCCAGCCCCAGTTGCGGCTCGACTGCTCGCCCGCCACCCGGCCTTTCTCCAATACCGCTACGCGCACGCCCCGCTGCGCAAGGAACCACGCCGTGGAGACCCCGATCACGCCGCCACCGATGACGACCACATCGACACTCTCCGGGAGCGCGTCCTGGAAGGCGATGGGGCTCAATTCGCTCTGGATCATCAGTGGCTACCCCAGGATGCCGAAGATGAGTATCAACAGGATCGCCGGCGCCGCCAGGTACCGGAGCAGCGCGAGCCACAGCCGGAACGCCAGCGGCGACACGAGGGCCAGTTCCCTGCGCGCACTGTCGGGAGCGACGCGCCAGCCGACGAAGACGGCGATCAGCAAGCCTCCCAACGGCAGCAGCACCTGGTTCGGCACGTAGTCGAACACGGTCAGCAGGCTCACGCCGAACAGGCGTACGCCGGACCAGAGGTTGTGCGCGAGTACCGCGAGAACACTGACCACACCCACCGCCCCGGTTGCGACAGCCGTGCAGCGCACTCTGCCGTGGCCCGTCTTCTGTTCCAGCCAGGCCGTCACGGGCTCGAGCATGCCCACCATGGAGGTGATCGCCGCCACGGACAGCAGCAGGAAGAAGAGCACGCTCACCGCGTGGCCACCGGTCATCTGCGCGAACGCGACCGGCAGGGTGCGAAAGATCAGTCCCTCGCCGCTTGCCGGGTCCAGCCCGAAGCGGAACACCATGGGGAAGACGACCAGACCGGCGACCAGCGCGACCGCGGTGTCCAGGAATACGATGACGGTCGCGCTGCGACCGATGGAGACGCTCGCCGGCAGGTAGGCGGCGAACGTCATCATGCCGGCCATCGCGACACCGATCGAAAAGAACGCCTGTCCGACCGCCGCCAGCAGGGTCGGACCGGTGACCCTGCCGAAGTCCGGCGTGAAGAGATAGGCCACCGCCTCCGCGAAGCCCCCGGCGAATACGTTGTAGACCGCAAGCATCGCCAACAGGCCGAACAGCGTGGGCATGAGGACGTTGACCACGCGCTCGATGCCGGTCTGCACGCCGCCCGCGATGATCGCGGCGGTCGCGGCCAGGCCGATGACCGTCCAGAAGACCAGCAGGGGCGCATCGCCCACGAGCGTCTCGAACTCCGTCGCGGCCGCGCCGGCATCCACCGCGGCGAAGCCGGTGAGCACGGCCTGGGCCAGGTAGTGCAGCACCCACCCGGCAATGACGCAGTAGAGCGTCACGATCAGGAACACCGCGACGAGGTTGAGCCCACCCACGGCGCCCCAATTCCTGCTCCGCCCCTCGGACTCGGCGACCGCCGCCATGGCGTCCGCCGGGTTCGCCCGCCCCCGCCGCCCGACCAGTATCTCCGCCATCAGTATGGGCAGCGCGATCACAAGCACGCAGACGAGATACACCGTGACGAAGGCGCCTCCACCGTTCTCGCCCGTGACGTACGGAAAACGCCAGATGTTGCCGAGACCCACCGCAAATCCGACGGAGGCCATCAGGAACCCGAAACGCGTGGACCATCGAATCGCAGTGCCGCCAGGCAACTCGTGGAGTCGCTTGTTCATTGCACAGGACACCTCGCTTCGTTGCCGCGACTTGGCATCGCCGCGAAGCCGATGTTACCGTTGCCCGATGGCTACTCTCAAAGACGCTATCAGTCTGCTCGAAGCCGGCGACTGGGACGCGGCCCACGCGATCGTACAGCAGGATTCATCGACGCACGGCAGCTGGGCTCACGGCATCGTACACATTCTGGAGGGCGACCTCCCGAACGCCGGCTACTGGTACCGAAAGGCGGGACGAGACCTGCCGACCGACGCCGAGGTCGCGGTCGGTGCGGAAATCGCCGCGCTGAAGGCCGCGGCCGATCAGGCCTAGGGGCCTGCGCCGTGGAACGGCGCAGGCTCGTAGGTCGGTCAGGCTGGGCGGCGAGCGGCGCCATGGCCGCTTCTCCGCCTGCCGGTCTGTGCACCGCAGACAGCATCCCGTCGTCTGGCGCCCGGGCGAGGAGACCATGAGAAGGTTCGTCATCGGCCTGCTCGCACTGTTTCGACGCATTGCGCTCGCGGTGCGGCGGATGCGCGGTACGACCGAAGACGACCTCGCCGCCCGACGCGTGGTCAGCGGCCAGGCCTGGGACGAGTTCTGCGACACCCTGAAGGCGGCCGGGGCGTCCCTCAACTTCCCCGGCGCACCGCGGGACGCCTTCAACCAGGCCGAGGGCTATCGATACCTGACCCGTCTCACCCGCGCGGGGCTCATGGCCTTCGTCGAGCACGCCGACCCGCGCGCCCCCGTGCTGCATCGCGTCGCCCACGAGACCGTCAAGCTCGGCGCCGACAACCCCGACAACTACTACCAGACGGCGGCGATCTCCGGCGCGTACACGTACCGGATCACGGGCCAGCGCAACACGGTGACGTACCTCGGCTTCGGCACGCAAGCCGGGCACTACGGCCAGGGCGGCGGCCTGCCCCCCACCGGCTACATCGAGGCCGGAGAGATCGAGATGGACCCGGACGGACGGTTCGAGCTGATCCTGAGCACCGAACCCCGAGCCGGCAACTGGCTTTCCATGACCGCCGAGAGCGGCACGCTGATCGTGCGCCAGACGTTCCTGGACCGGCACACCGAGATCCCCGCGGATCTACACATCGAGCGCATCGACTGCACGGAGGAGGAGCGCAGCCCCACCCCACTCACCCCGGCACAGATCGAGCAGGGCCTGCGCTCCGTCAGCACGCTGGTGGCGGGCGCCTCCCTTCTGTTCGCCAAGTGGGCGCGGGACTTCCAGAAGCACAGCAACACGCTGCCGCGGTTCGACCAGGAGGTATCCAATGCCGCCGGAGGCGATCCGAACATCGCCTACTACCACAGCCACTGGGCGCTGGACGCCGACGAGGCCCTGCTCATCGAGGCGCTGCCACCCGCCTGCGAGTACTGGAACTTCCAGCTGAACAACCACTGGATGGAATCCCTGGACTACCGCTACCACACCATCCACACGAACAAGCATCTGGCGACGTACGAAGCCGACGGATCCATCCGGCTGATCGTTGCGCACCAGGACCCCGGCCTGCCGAACTGGATCGAGACGGCGGGACACACGTCCGGCACGATGTGCTTTCGGTGGGTTCGGGCAGACACGCATCCCGAGCCGAGGACCTCCGTCGTGCGTGTCCGGGACCTCGACGCGTTCCGCGGCCGGGCGTGAGTCGTGGCACCGAGGGCGCCGGACACACCGACCCGCTACGAACAGCCCTACCGGCCCCTGCCGGTCGCGTTGCTGAACGCCGGTGCGCGGGCGGTCGACCGGTTCCGTTCCTCCGTCGGGCTCGATGTAGACACCATGGTCGCCGCCGCACGGAAGCAGACCGGGTTATCCGACTTCGGCGACGAGCGGTTTCGCGAAGCGCTCCATGTGCTGATCGACTCGATCAACACCGAGGCCGATCTCACGCCGCTCGGCCGGTGGATCCAGCGACAGCGCCTGCAGGGTGCACTGGCGACCCGCCTCGGCGTCGAGGCACTCCTGCGACGGCACCCCGAAATCCGGGACACGGGCCTCGGGCAGGTGGTCGTCATCGCCGGGCTGCAACGCACCGGGACGACCACGCTGCATCGTCTGATCGCCTCGCACGCGGACGTGCGCGCGCTCAGCGCCTGGGAGGGACTGCATCCCCTGCCATTGCCGGGCGAAGGCCCGGACGACATCCGGGGTCGCCAACGCCGCGCCAGGATGACGGAGCGCGGCATCGCCTACCTCGCGCCGGCGTTCTTTGCCGTCCATCCCGCGCAGCACGACGCCCCCGAAGAGGATGTGCTGTTGCTCGACGTATGCTTCATGAGCCAGTCGGCGGAAGCCACCATGCACGTACCCACCTATGCGCGCTGGCTGGAGGGGCAGGACCACACGCGGACCTACGAGTACTTCCGCACGCTGCTGCAGATTCTCCAGTGGCAGCGACCCGGCAGACACTGGGTGCTCAAGACGCCGCATCACCTGGAGTACCTCGACATCCTCCTCAAGGTCTTCCCGGAAGCGACGGTCGTGCAGACGCACCGCGATCCCCAGAAATCGGTGGTCTCGTTCTGCAGCATGGTGGCGCACGGCAGGGGCATCTTCAGCGACCGGGTGCACACGCGGGAGATCGCCGCACACTGGGTCCCGAAGGCAGGACGCCTCGTCGAGCGCGCCATGGCCGTGCGCGAGAGCGCCGACGCCGACCGTTTCCTGGATGTGTCCTACCATGACCTGCTGGCGGACCCGATCGCACAACTGCGCAGGATCTACACCCGCTCGGGTATCGCTTTCGGCGAGCGGGCACTGCGCGCCGCGCAGGCCACCGCCAGGAACAACGTGCAGCACCGCTACGGCCGGCACGTCTACGCGCTGGAGAGCTTCGGCATGACGAGGGATTCGATCGAAAGATGTTTCGGCTTCTATCGCGAGAAGTACGACATTCCGTGGGAGTAGCGACCCGTCACGGCGTCGACACCGGCTCGGGCACCTTGCGAAGTTTCGCCGTCTCATGAACCGCATTCTCGACGCCATCGTGCAGGCGCTCCGCGACAAGGCCTCTCACGGCAACGCGCCGCTCGACGCCGACATCCCGCCACTGTCCCCGGACGTACGGATCGACGGCAAGCTGTGCCTCGTGACCGGAGCGAACACCGGGCTCGGGAAGGCCGTCGCGATCGACCTCGCAAGGCGGGGCGGTCACGTACTGATGGCATGCCGCGGCGGACACCCCGAGGCCGGCGAGGACGTGCGGCGCGCCTCCGGGTCCGACCGGGTCGAGATGCTGACGGTCGATCTCTCCGACCTGCACTCGGTGCACGGTCTCTGCGATGCGCTGCGCGACCGAGGCGCGGTCCTGGACATTGCCGTTCTGAACGCCGGGCTGATGCCGGCCCGCGCCGGCCGATCCCGCCAGGGTTTCGAGTTGATGTTTGTGGTCCACTTCCTGGCCAATCGCGTCCTGGTGGAGCGGTGGGTCGGCGACGGCGTCATACGCCCGTCCACCCGGCCCGGAGAGGTCCCGCGCATCGTCTTCGTCGCCTCCGAGGCGCACCGCTCCTCCGAACCCATCGACTTCGACCGTTTCGGTGCATTCGTCGACTACGGCATCCGCGACGGACTCAAACACTACGGCCACAGCAAGCTGCACCTGTGCACCTTCGCGACCGAACTCTCGCGTCGGCTCAACGCCGGCGACGAGACCGCCGTCGCCGTGCACGCACTGTGCCCGGGACCCGTCGCGTCCGACATCGCGCGAGAGGCGCCGCCCTTCCTGAAGCCGATCCTCCAACCGACGATGAAGCTCTTCTTCCTGAGCCCCGCCAGGGCCGCACGGCCGGTGAGCTACCTGTGTTGCGCAGCGGATACGGGCGCCCGCAGCGGCATGTACCTGCACATGATGCGCGAGAAGCGTCCATCGGAACTGGCCACGGACCCGTCGAACGGGGCGCGGCTGTGGGACGCGAGCGCACGCCTGCTGCGCCAGCACGCTCCCGATGGCGCCGCCTGACCCGCGACACCAGGGCAGGGCCCAAGAGCATGACGGACAGTCATCTGGGCGACATGATCCGCAACGGGGTCCTGCACACCCTACCTGTTGGCGCCCAAGCCCGCGGCCCGGGCCGTCGACCTGTCCGGGCGGCACATCGTCGTCACGGGCGCGTCCAGCGGGTCCCTCGGCTACGAAACGGCCAGGACCCTCGCCGCCTGGGGCGCACACGTGGCGGTGACAGCGGTCGACGAGTGGCGGGGACTCGAAGACACCCTGCGCGAGGACCTCCGCGCCCGGGGCCACGACGCGACCAGGGTCTCCTCGCGAGGCCTCGACCTGGGCGACGCCCGCAGCGTCTCCGATTTCGTCACCTGGTATAGGGACACCCACCGGCACCTGGACGTTCTGGTCAACAACGTCGGCATCCTGCTGGACACGTTCGCGCGCTGGCGCGAGCCCCGGCTCTGTGCCGACGGCTTCGAGATCCACTGGCGCGTCAACTATCTCGGCACGTTCCAGCTCACGGCCGGGCTGCTGCCGCTGCTGCTCGAGAGCGGCCGACGCAGCGGCGATGCCCGTGTCGTCAACATCGTCTCGTACCAGCACACGCGGGGCCGCAACACGCGCCTGTTCGGCGACCGCTCCCCTCCCCTCCCCTTCCCCCTCCCCTCCTCTTCCCCCTCCCCTCCTCTTCCTTTCCCCCTCCCCCTCCCCCCCCTCCCCTACAACTCCTGGGACGCATACGGGCAGTCCAAGCTGGGCCTCATCCACCTGAGCGCAGAGTTGCAGCGCCGCCACGGCGGAGCCGGTCCACTGAGCGCCGTGGCGGTCCACCCGGGCTCCGTGCACACCAACATGATCGCCGGGGGGATCGCCACGACACCCGGCATCCGGCGTCTGCGCGGCCTGGCCGCGCGGTTGTCTTCGCTGGTCCTGCTGAAACCGGCGCAAGGGGCCCAGACAGCCATTCACTGCGCCAGCGCCCCGAATATCCGCGGCGGCTGCTATTACGAACGATGCGCCGTCTCGCGGCCCTCGGCCGACGCCTGCGACCCGTTGGCCGCGACCCGACTGTGGGAGCAATCGCAGGACTGGGTCGCATCCCTGCCGCGGTGATCGCACGCGTGCCGGGACACGATGTTCCGCGGCGGAGCTCCTACCCCGATCGGTTCGCCGGGGCCGCGGCCACCCGTAGCGGCACGGCGTCTGCGCGCCCCAGGTCGTCGACCACGCGCACGGTGAAGCGCCCGACCCGAGGTGTCCAGAACAGGCCTTCGCCGGGAGCGGCGGTCGCTACCAGGCGGTCGTCGACGAACCAATAGAGCTCTCTGGCATCGCCGTCGGCCACGGCCGAGAACAACACGTTCGCCCGCTCGGCACCGGGCGAAGCCGCGTGGTAGACCAAGGCTCGCTGGGGCGAACGAATGCGCGGCGCCAACCCGGAGGCGGACGCCTCGTCCAGGCCGCACTCGGGCGACCACGGCGGCGGTTGGCGGACGGCAATACCGGCGCGGCAAATGACGGCACGCAGGTTGGAAGGCCAGAATTCGTACACGCGCCGGACCGTACCCGCGTCTGCGCGACAACTGCGCAGGCCGGTTTCCCGGTCTACCGCAACGGCGCGGTAGACGGTGGACACCTTGATCCGCGACACGCCGGGGACGAACCAGGACGGTGTCGTACGGGGACAGTGCGGGCCGGGCAGGTCCCCCGGTGGTGGCACAGACCTGCACCCGACGGCCGCCAAGGGCCAGGGCCAACCCATACTCGCTGGCGGGTCGCAGTCCCGCGACGCCAGCCGGTCGAGCAGGTCCCGGAAGCGCTCCACGCCGAGGTCGGCAAGCAGCCGGACCGCGGGGACGTTGCGGCTGTGGATCAGCGCGTCTCGCGCGAACACGGGGCTGAGGAATCCGCGATCGAAGTTCTCCGGCGTGAACGCCGCGTAGCGCTCGGGCGCATCCTCCAGCAACGTCATCGGGTGGATGAGACCCTCGTCCAGGGCCAGCGCCTCGCCCCAGCCCAGCGCGCTGGCCCGCTTATCGAAGTAGATGCGGCTCGCCGTCCCGACGCCCTCGATGCTCCCGCCGTAGGGAGCGAGGTTCAGGTACGCCTCGAGAATCTCGTCCTTGTCGTAGTGGCGCTCCAGTTGCAGGGCGCGAAACGACTGATGCAGCTTTCCGGGCAGGCTGCGCGTCTCGATGCCGAACCGGAGCCGGGCAAGCTGCATGGTGACGGTGGAGCCGCCAATGACCCGCGTGCGGCGAACATAGGTCGTCCACGCCGCACGCAGGAGCGCGACCGGATCGATGCCGAAGTGGCGGTCGAACCGCCGATCCTCGTACAGGAGCGTCGCTCGGCAACGCGCAGAGTCCCCTCGTCCACGGCGTACAGGACCAGCCGCGAGGATTCCGAGGTGGCGTATCCGAGGCGCAGGGATTCCCCGGGACGGTTGCGACTCGGTATCTTGAGATCTATTCTGATCAGGGCCGACACGTAACGCCGCTCGAGGAGCACGGCTTCCAGGCCATCGAGCGCGACAGGTTCGAGGTCCTCATCGATCGCGAGGAAGCGCACGTTGCGTTCGCCATTCAGCGCGATGAAGTCGAGGTCGCCGTCGGGTTTGTAGCCCAGGAGCGCATCGGCCGGGGACATGAGCGTCGAGGCAAGGGCCTTGACGCCACGCCCGCCGCTCGCCTCGAAGCCCTCGGCGGTCAGCAGGAGCCGGTAGATGCCGTTGTCGTACTGGACCAGGTCGAACGGAAGTTCCGCGACCCCCTCGGTATCGGTGAGCGCCTCCGCCAAGTCGAGCTTTACGGTCCTCAGTGGCGTGTCGGGGTCCCGGAACGGATCCGTGAACACGAACCCCGCGTGCTCCGGAAAGCTCGGCGACACGGGCGTCAGTTCGAGCGCGCCCATGACGCGGCGGCCCTGGACGGGCGTACCGAACAGGTTCTTCAGGGTCACGCGGGCGTGGTGCTCGCCGGGGCCGAGCCATGCACGCCGACGCATTTCACGGGGGGTCGACTCCTCCTCTGCCGCATGTTGCCGCTCCATGATCGCAGCCCGGATGCGCAAGCGGTCCGGCCGGTACTCCTCCACCTGGAACGAGGCACCGCCCAGGGGCCGCAGAACGCTCTGGTCCTCGTCGACGAGATAGACGCGGACGCGGTAGGCGCCGGTCGGCGACTCCGGACGGGTCTCGACGTCCCCCGCAAGCAGCCCGTCGTCCGGCAACCGGATCCGGGTCCTGAAGATGCGGGTGCCCCGAGAGTCCGTGACCTGAATCTCGATCGGGGTCCCGGACGCCGGGCCGAAGTCGCCGCGCCTGACGATGCCGAGCAGATGTACCGTTGCGCCCGGCCGGTACAGGCCGCGGTCCGTGTAGACCCCCGCTTTCAGACGCTCGGCATCGTCGGCACGCACGTATTCGCCCCCGATGTCGAACCCCGACCAGACGATGCGACGGTCGGCCCGCCGATAGGGCATGCAAGTCACGTCGCCGTCGTGCCGGACGACGAAGACGGTGGGTTCACGATCCCGCTCGAAGTCGGCGGTCGAGGCCAGGCGGGCATGGCCATCGTCGTCGGTGGTGGCGGACAGCACCGCGAGACCGTTCTTGCCGAGGACTTCCACCGCGGCGCCCGGCACCGGCTCGCCCGATGCGATCGAGTGCACGAACGCGTGCTGACTCCGGTGGGCGTTCGTCTTGACCAGAAGCCCGAGGTCGGTGACCAGCGCCATGCGCCGGTCGTAGCTGCCGACGACCTGTTCCGTCTACGGGTCCCAGCCCTGGACCTTGACGAAGAACAGGCCACCGGACGGAAGGTAGGGATCGAGATCCAGCGTTGCGAAGGTGCGCTCCCGCAGGTGGCCGGGATTCAGGTCCACGATGCGGCTGGTCAGCCTCGACAGGTTATCGGCATCGAACGGGTATCGAAACCAGGGATCGCGAACACCGCCGCCCGTCTGGCTCGCCAGGTGGTTGATGGACCCGGCAGAAGCTGCTGGACTTCGACCCTGATCGCCTGCACGCCACGACCGAAGAACCGCGGGCCAGTCTTCCGACGGCTCGAAGACGAGCCGGTTCTCGGTCTCGAAGTGCCACTCTCCGGGCAGCGGCGGCGCGAGTTCGACCCCCTCTGCGACGCGTTCGCCTACGAGGTCCAGCCTCGCGGCGGAAAGCTCGAGCGGCGACTCGCCCGCGGCAGAGCCGGTATAGCGGCAGTCGATACCCAGCGGATCCGGTATCAGGTTGCCGTCCTCGATGCGCGAGATGCCCGGGGCGCGACGTCAGCCGCGACGCGCAAGAGTTCGGGGAGGGTCTGGACGTAGAGGTAGACACCGAGCGCTGCAGCGAACACGCCGACCAGGGCCGCCACGCCATACCCGAACCGGCGCAATCCGATGCACCTGAGCCACCCTCGGCGGGACCCACGAGACGTCGCCGACTACGGCCGCAACGAGAGGTTTGAACGGCATCGCTTGCTCTCCGATGGAGACCGGCTCGTCGATCCTTGCAGATTGAATCGATGCGTCACTCCACCACGATGGCCGGCGGCGTGACGTTTCCAGCATCGCCCAACGGGGCGGCGGTTTCCAGTGTCAGGCAGCTCCAGACAGGAAGTGCAGAGAGTGGTAACGAACTCCTATTCGCTGGCCACATCGATCTCGGCGACGATCCGCATGAGACGTTCGATGTTGTCCGCGTGGTCGGAGACGATCACGATGTTGGAGTTCGCCACCGCCGCGACGTGTCCGTATCGCGGGATGAGCGGCCGCAAGACCTCGGCGAGCTCGACGGCGGCGACGTTCCGGGCGGGGACCACCCGGGTGACGATGGCCTGCCGCGCCCGGCGGAGACCGTTGTCGCCCCCGTCACCGGTCTGCTTGACCAGTGCCGGGTTCTGCACGACGTGTACGATGTCGCCGACGGAATAGGCGCCGAAGCCGTGTACGCGGAGCACCGACAGCAGCAGTTCGTACACGCTGTCCGGATCGAGTGCCGTGGTCGACACGACGGTGACGGTCCCCTGGACCCCCGGGCCGATCACGAACGGCCGCCCGGTGAGCCGCGAGACCTGCGCGACGAAGTGGCGGATGTCCTGGCCGCGGGCGTCGATCTCCCACGTCTGCACGGCCGGCGTGGACGTCGGCCGGGTCTCCTCGGCGGCCGTCCCCGGTGTCGTGAGGCACCCTCCGGCGACGGCGCATGTCATCGAGATCGCTCGCAGGTAGTTCATGGGCTGCTTCTGGCGCCAAGCCGCAAGTTTCTCGCATTTCCGCGTGTCCTGCCCGACCGTGACCCGGCGCCGATATCATCGCGGAACGTGACCGGCGCCGGGCTTGCTGCGCCTGGAGAACGGCAGGCGACTGTCGCCCTTGCGCTCCGTTCCGACAACCAAAGGGATGTCGACGTAGAGACGACCCCTGGTGGTCGCGCGGACAGGCACAGCGCGCAGACGCCCGATGAGCACGTCGACTTCCGTCCCTCAGGACATCCACCGGCCAACTCGCTCGTCTTCTCGAATCGGCTCGAGTCCAGATTATACGGTATATTTTATTAATTAAATCAATATGTTATATATTTATAGACAGGAACTGTCCAGACCATCTGCCGTCTAGCCCACCTCGCTGAGCCCCTCCCGGGGGACGTAGCTTCCAAATGCCAGACGGAGAAGGTGAGCCATCGTCGGGCGAATTCGGACTGGAGGACCGTCTGCGGCACGCTGCTCGAGGGTGACGAAGCAAGGAAAGAGTACCGACTGATGTCGGAGCAGGACGCGTCCAACACGTTCTCTAAGAGGTCGACGTGCGGCTCCTGGACCACATCGTCGTGTCCCGTTCCGAGACTGTCAGCATGGCCGCGCGCGGCCTGATCTGACGACGCGCCGACGCGGAGGGGGCTTCGCGCTCTCCTCGCGCCGGCGGCCTCGGCTCCCCGTCCAGCTTCGAGCGGCAGCCCGGCACGTCACTCCCGACCCTGCAGACGCGCCAGGCCATCGCCGCCCATGGGCGGGCGGCCCGGTCGTGACAGACCGCCGTCAGGAATCGAATGCGGCAAGCGCTGCGCCGGATGGATCGAACGTTGCTGAGGGATCGGCGCGAGGCTGCCTCCACAGGTACGCGATAGGCGCACTCTGGACTGGAGCCCAGACACGTGGGGCGCGAATTTCCTGTTCAACACTGGTTGAAGGTGACCCGGGACCGATGACCAGAGGATGATTGAGTGGGCGTACACGTCGCGCGCCTGCACGCCGGCCCTTGCTTACGGGCCGGCGCAAGGAGGTCGAGGAGTCGCCGACCAACGAGGATACCGTTCGGCAGGGCAGCGGGCCTGGCGCCGATGTCGAGGGTCACCAACACCAAGCACCCCTTCATACCTACCTCCAATACTCCAACACCCAGCGCCACCACTCATCTGTGGCCATGGACCCTGCCTGACGCCCGAGACCCCCTGAGCCCGGTTCAAACCCTTGACAGGCCGGGGCGGCGAGCGCATGTTAGCCACGACTCGTCGGCGAGTGAGGGCGTATGTGCGCTCCACAAGAGGGAGTCGTGCCATGAGATTGCAGGACATTTGCGAGTACATCATGGAGGACGTCGACGGTGCGCTCGGATGCGCCCTCGTCGACCTCGGAACGGGCTTGCCGCTTGCCATGCGTGTCGCGTCGGATGCCCTGATCGACAACGGCGCCATGGAAATCCTCTCCGCCGCCGGCGCCGAGTACTTCCGCGGCGACGTCAATCATCAGCTGCAGTCCGCGATGGGCGGTGCTTCCGGCGACCATGGCTTCGTCCAGGAGATCCAGACCACCACCGAGGACACCTACCACTTCATGTCCGTCATTCCGGGCAAGGAACAGACCATCCTCATGTTGGTGACCGACAGGACGGCCAACCTGGGCCTGGGTTGGGTAGCGATGCGCAGGACGCTGGCTCGCGTTCAGGAGATGAGTTCGGGGGGTTCCAGGCCGGCGTCGGCCGGCCCGCAGACCGACCCGCAGCCCGCCCCCGACCCGCAGGCTTCGGGGCTGGCGGAAATCACGACGCCCATGCCGGACGGCAGGTCGGGCAACGCGGCCCGCTGGAAGACGAGACGCGGTCTCCGCGGCCGCTGATCCGGGTCAACGCCGGGTGCCCGCGGTCGCCGGGCGCGCCTTCCGATCAACAGGGCCGTCGTCTCCTCACGGGGTGCCGGCGCCGAGGCTCAGGGACATCTGCATGATCGCCGGCCCGCCGACGATCACCATGATGCCAGGCAGCAGGAAGGCGATCGACGGCAGGATCAGGAGCGTCGGCAGGCGGCCCATCTTCTCCTGCATGCGGGCGATCGTCTGTACCCGGATGGAACCCGCAAGCTTGCGCAGGGAGTCCGCCAACGGGGTGCCATGCCGCTCGCTCTGCGCGACGGTCACCGCCAGGTCCTTGAAGTTCTGACTGTCCAGGCGGGCCGCCAGCCGGCCGAGCGCGTCCTGCCGCGTGCGGCCGTGCACGCTCATGTCGAGGGACGCCTGACCAAGTTCCCGGGCGAGGTCCGGCTGGAACGTTCTGAGGTTGTCCACCGTGCGCCGTAGCGCGCGATCGAACGTCAGGCCCGACTCGAGACAGACGATGAGCAGGTCGAATGCGTCCGCCAGGCCGCCATGAATGCGCCGGAAGCGCGCCGCGGC
The DNA here is from genome assembly GCA_965206615.1 of Candidatus Azotimanducaceae bacterium. Lineage (GTDB taxonomy): Bacteria > Pseudomonadota > Gammaproteobacteria > Pseudomonadales > Azotimanducaceae > VXNE01. The sequence continues at coordinate 1,393,214 of CBDBKI010000005.1, read as the reverse complement.
AAGCCGCGACACCGCGAATTCCGGGAGCAGGTTGAGCACCACGCCACCCAGCATGCCGCCCAGGATGCCGATGCCCCAGCCCATCAGGCCCGGCCAGATCGGCGGCAGGACGGTCAGTCCGACCGCGACGCCGACCAGCAGGCACGCGAACTTCAGGCCGAGCACCACGGCCACCGCATTGTCGGAACGAAACGCCGCGCGCTGCAGGCCGACGGCAATCTTCTCCCGGTCGTCCTCGCTGAGCGGCATCAGCCCACCCAGGCTGGCGGCAAGGCGACTCACCCCGCTTTTCATCCCCGCCCCGACGCGCCTCTCCGCGCCCGCCTCGCGGCTGCCGCCGACGGCGAGCCGGACGCGTCGGGTCATGCGCATGCGTTCCATGAAGACGCTGATCAGGAAGAACGTGACGCCGGCCACCGCCAGCAGCGCGGTCAGCAGGATGGCGGAACTGGAGGTCATCGCTGCGCACTGCGGATGATCAGCCACGACACCACGAGGCCGCCCACGATCATGGCGCCCCCGATGCCGAGCAGATGCCGCGCATCGCCGAGGAGGACCGACAGGATCTCCGGCTGCAGGGAGGACTGGATGGCGATGGCCAGAAACGGCACCGCCGAGAGGATGATCAGGGTGACGCGGGATTCGGCCGTCGACGACTTGATGCGAGCCCGGTTGTCGAGCCGTTCGCGGAGCAATCCGGCCAGGTTGGATACCGCCTCGGAGAGATTGCCCCCGGTGCGCGCCTGCGTGGCCATGATGGCCGCGAGCATCGCCAGTTCGCTCATGCGCACGCGGCGCGCCTCGCGCTCGAGGGCCGCCGGCAGCGGCACGCCGAACTCGGCATCGAGTTGCACCTTGCGCAGCGAGGCCAGCAGCGGCTCCTCGGCCGCCGCCGTGATCGATGCGAAGGCTTGGCCGGTGGCGATGCCGAAGTGGACCATGCGCTGAAAGTCCTCCATCGCCGTCAGGAAACGGTCGTTGAAGGCCGCCCGCTTGGCGCTTTCGAGCATCATGCCGACGCTCCAGCCGAAGCTGCCGGACACCGCGAAGGACAGCCCGAACGCCAGCGGGGCCGGCATGCCGAAGAACGACAGCAAGGGTACCAGGGCAACACACGCGGCAATACCCGTCCCCGCCGCAATCGCTGCCGTACGGACGCCCCCGGACAGTGGGTAGCGCGCATCGAGACCCGCGGCGAGGCGGCTCTGCGGCGCCGACTCCGTCGCGGTCGAAGCCACCGGCACCGCGATGTCCTCGGTTTCGAGCATGTGCGCAAACAGCCGCACCCGGCGGCGAACCCGCGACCGGGTGCGCAACGTATCCATGAGCGACACCCCGACGGTCCCGAGGGCGACGGTGACCGCGAGAATCGCTGCGAGCCAGACCACATTCATCTTGCGCTCCCGGCAATCGACCGCCAGCTAACCGACCGACACGCCGGGACGCCCGAGCCCGGCATTGAGCAGCTGGCCGAGTCCCTGCTCCTCGACACGGTCGGTGAAGGAGGGCCGGGCGCTGTCGCAGGAGAAGCGGTCCTTGGCCACGTCGTAGGACCAGATGTCTTCGAGCACCGGGACATCGCCCTCGAGGCCCACGACATCGGTGATCGAGACGATCCGTCGCCGCCCGTCGCGAAAGCGCGCCGCCTGCACGATCAGGTCGACGGCCGAGATCACCTGGTTGCGAATCGCCGACAGCGGCATCTCGCCCGAGCCCATCATCACCAGGTACTCGAGCCGGCTGATGGTGTCGCGCGGGTTGTTGGCGTGCACGGTGAACATGGAGCCCGGGTGGCCGGTGTTCATGGCCTGCAACGCCTCGAGTGCCTCCGGCCCGCGCACCTCGCCGACGATGATGCGGTCGGGCCGCATCCGCAGCGCGTTCTTCAGGAGGTCCCGCATGGAGATCTCGCGGACGTGTTCCGAGGTCGGCGCACGCGTCTCCAGGCGCACGACGTGGGGTTGCACGAGGCTCAGTTCCGCCGCGTCCTCCAGCGTCACGACCCGCTCCTCCGGGCCGATGTTGCCCGACAGTGCGTTGAGGATCGTCGTCTTGCCGGCGCCCGTACCGCCTGCCACCACGACGTTGAGCTGCGCCTTGGTCGCGACTTCGAGCAACGTCGCCATGGCCGGATGCATCGCGCCGTTGCGCGCGAGTTCCTCGACCGTGAAGCCGCCCTTGCGGAACCGCCGGATGGAGATCGCCGCGCCATCGATGGCGAGCGGCGGAGCGATGATGTTGACGCGGGAGCCGTCCGGCAGACGCGCGTCGCACATCGGGCTCAGTTCGTCCACCCGGCGCCCCACGCCCTGCGCGATCCGTTGCGCGATGCGCGTCAGGTGATCGGCATCCCGGAAGCGGATATCCACCCGCGACAACCTGCCGCGACGCTCCACGTACACCGAACCGAGGCCGTTGACCAGGATGTCGCTGACCTCCGGGTCGCGCAGCAGCGGGCCGATGGGGCCGAGGCCTCGCATCTCGTCGACCAGGCGCATCGCGAGGTTGTGGTGGGCCCCGGCGATGGGCGGCGCGTCGGGCACCGTTTCCAGCCGGTGCAGGATCGTCGCCACCAGCTCCGTCAACTCCTCGTCGCTCAGATTCGAGGCCGTCTGCGAATCGAGTGACTCCAGCACGCGGGCGTGGTACCACGGCACGATCGCCTCGAAACGGCTGAGCGCGGCGGCTTCGGGCGCTACCGTCTCCTCGGCCCTTGGTCGGGTGGTCCGTTGCTGGTACTGCGCGCCGCGGCGGTGTCGAAAGGACTGGGCCATAGCCGGGCTTCCGTCAGTCCAGGAACCGCAGGTTGCGGCGGATGGTGAATAGTTCGGTGAAAGCGTCGGCGAGACCCTGCGCCGTGGGTGTGACGTAGACGTCCCGCTCGGGGTCGCCGCCGGCGCGCCGTACGCACTCCTTGAGCACCTCGATCGGTGTTTCGGAGTAGGCCCTGGGCCCCATGTAGATGGCGTTGATGCGCACGCGTCGCTGGCCCGCCAGTGTGCAGGACTCGTAGAGCCAGTCGTCGAGTTGACCGGAGAGTCCGGTCTGGATGTCCAACGAGGAGACCAACCCGGGGTCGACGTTGAAGGGTGCCGCCCCGTGCATCGGATCGAGCAGCGTGGCGGGCAGCGCGCCGGACTCGCCGACCCGGATCGCATCGTCCAGCCGTCCATAGGCACCGAACAGGCTCGACCAGCCACAGAAATGGTGGAGCTGTACGGGCCGCCCCGAGAAACCGAACTCGTTGTCGGGGTCCAGCAGCGCGTCGATGGCGCCGGCCCGATCGACACCGCGGAATATCTGCCAGGGCGTGACCCCCGTCATGACGTGCTCGCGCAGGCTCCGTCGTGCCGGGTCGTCGGGCCACGGATCCCCGCGGGCGTGAAACGCGTCCAGAACCGTCGTCATGCCGCCGGCTGCAAAGTGGCCGTCCGTTTCGGCGAAGTCGGAGAAGTGAGCATTGAACGCGTCTTCCGAGCGCTCCCCGGCCGCCGCCGTGTAGGCCGGTACCCACCCCGCGAGGCATCCGCCGAGCGCGTCCAGGTCAAAACGCGCATTGTCCGGCGGGCTCGGTGGGTGCAGCCGGCCACGATTCACAGTGCCGAAGTCATTGGAGCCGTCCGAGACGATCAGGATGGACTTGTGCAGATCCGTGTCGCAGCCGAGGGCCGTCTCGCCCGCTGCACAGGGCGTCCCCGGGCGGGGGCGCGCGGCGGCGTCCTCGACCTGCCACACGTCCCGCCACAACGGCGAGATCGTGCGCAGCCCCCAGACCACACCCAGATGCAGGTAGTTCGCACTGAGTCCGTTGTTGGGACCATGTCGGGGTACCGCTTCCAGGCGATCGATGGCGGACCGCAGGACGTCCACCTCCTCGGTCAGGGGAATCAGCGGCGCTGGCGGACACATGCTTGCGCCACCCCGGTCGGCGCCGACCGACCAGTCGTTGTCGCCCTGCGTCGCGGCCACCACTCCCCCCCACCAACCCGGCTCCAGCAGGTCCAGCATCACGCTCTGCAAGCGGTGATCCGCGGTGCTGCCGATGCGGGCGTCCGGGTAGGAATAGGCGGTGAAAAGCGTATTGGGATCCGCGGCGTCCGGCGCAGCGTCGGAGAAGTGCAACGGCGTGTCGGCGGGCAGGCCCGCCGCGGCCGGCGACCAGCCGGGGACGGCCTGGGTCGATGGCCAGTTGACGTCCGCGGCATCCGCGGTCCAACCCGGGGGCCGCGCCTGCGCATCCCAGTACGCGCCCCACCGCGCCATGACGCAACCGTTCCAGAAGTCCTCGTCGTCCACGGCCCAGATGCCGGGCCCCGCGCCGGTGTCGAGACTCGGCGCCACCGCGGAAACGTCGACTTCCACGTCTTCGCGGCGCAGGTTCCAGTCCCTGCCATCGAGCAGATCGTCCGGCAGGCTCCGGGCCCACAGGGGACCGAGGTTGGAGCCGGCGCCGTAGTGGTGGAAGGTATCCACCCAGTGGCGGCCACCGTTCCGCGCCGCGGCGAGCGTCGCGGCCGTGGTGGCGTGGGGACCCGCGAGCATCCGCAGGTACCGTTCCTTCGCCGGCGACTGCTCCGGCCGGCAGAGCCCGGAGTCCGGGTCGGGATTGCAGGTGTCGGCGACGTTCACGGCCACGCCGAACGGCACCATCGACACCATGATGCTGCCGGGATCGTTCTTCGATGCCTCTTCCACCACGGTCAGGACGGAACCCATGGCGTCCCTGAGGCCTTCCATTTTGACGATGCTGACCCCGGGGGTGCCGCTTGGCATGGAGCGGAGCATCGACGAGGAGATGTCGAGCGCGACCGCCACCTCGTAGCGGTCCACCTCCAGCTTCGCGCCGACGGTTTCCTCGACCGGCTCCGGCTCGTCCGATCCTGTCTCCCAGAGGGACTCGAAGAGGTAGTCGCCGGCGACCGACACCGTAGTGATACCCGTCTCGGCATCGTGCGACACCGTCACGCTGTCCAACGACAGGCCAGGCACCAGCCCTGCCAGGAAGGCCCCCACGCGCTCCTCGATGGCCGCGTCGGCCGACCCTCCGGCGCCGGCCAGCAGGGGTCCGGCGGCAGACACGGCCGCCCGCAGCGCGGACCGCAGCTCCTCGATTTGCGCCTCCCGCCACGCGTAGTTCGTCATGGTGCCGCCGATCCCGGCGAGGAGCGAGATGGCCAGAGCGCCACCGACCAGCATGCCGCCGCCGTGCCGCGACCGCAGGAAGGCGACGAGCAGGCTTATCGCGCGAGCGGTGGAGCGTTGCATGACCATCACGTGCACCAGGCACAGTCGACGAGGTCGTGGACCGACCCCCAGGCCGCGCGCTTGCGCAAGACGAATTGGGAGACATCGAACAGCTCCACGCCCAGATTCACCAGCCGGCCCGCGAACACCCCCGGGTTCGGGTGAAAGCAGCTGTCCACCACCACCCACCACTCCGTGGGCCGCATGTTCCGGCTGATCCACTCCGCCTGCGATTCCGCTCCGTCCGGATTCTCGTTCGGCAGCACGCGCTGATCGGCCGCGAAGTGCTGCCCCGGCGACGGTAGCGCCAACTCCCCGGGAGGGCTGGGTGCAGCACAGACGACACTCTCGTTCCAGCGCCCTTCGAGGGGCGTAGGCGGCCAGGCGACGGCCACCCGGGGCAGGCACCACGCCGCGTCATCGACACACGGTGTCCCCGACCCGCGTTCGGTCCCGCGCGTGACGACGGCGACGGCGAACGACCCGGAACTGCGCCGCTCGAACCGCGCCATGGCCTGGGCGATCACCTCTTCGATGAGATCGGCGTCGGTCTCGTTGGCAATCACCTCGGCGACGGTGTACATCTCCCGCGCGAGGTCGGTTCGATAGCTGACGAACTCCCGCAGATCCCACACCAGGGCCGTCAGGGCCAGCACGAACGGGACCACCACCAGCAGCTCGACGGTCGCGGAGCCCCGGATTCTCGAATTGCGGCTGGCCATCATCCCTGGTTCCGCGCCCAGCTCTCGTGCTCGCGCCGGATGCCTTCGTCCCAGAGCACACGCGCCGGACCGAACCACGGTTGCACCCGGACGCGCGCCCGCACGCGGATCCAGCTCCCCGGGTCGCCGCAGCCGGTCTCGCTCCACTCCTCGTCATCCGAGAGATCCCCGTCCCAACTGACGCCTACCTGCACTTCCTCGGTCGGGGAGCTGTCCGGCCATCCTTTGTTGCCGGAGGCCATGCCGATTTCGCCGTTGCCGTCGAGATCGAGCAGCCAGCGCGCCGCGCCGTCGTCCTCGAAGGCCCGCTTGATGGCCGCCAGGCAGTTCGACGGGTCCGACCCCGCGGCGCGGGCGGCCAGGTGCGTGGCGCGCGCGAGCGTCTGGTCGATGAAGGACAGGCGGAAGAACTCGCCGGCGGGCGCGAACAGCACGAGGATCGAGGTCATGAGGATCAATACGAACTCCACCGTCATCGCTCCCTCGGCGCCACGGGCAGACGCACACGACGGCCAGCGCCGCTGTGGCATTCCAGTACTCCAACAACTTCGGAAATCGGTCTCGGCACCTTCGCTACGGTACCCGGCCCGCCCAACTGCCCGGCGTGCGAAATCTTGAAACCGCTCGTTTCGATTATACTTGGAACCCCTGACTCGTCCAGAACACTCCGCGTTGCGACCTTGACCGGTGTCTCTTGCAGTTGCGACATTGCCCCGTGTCCCGCGTAATTGCCTGTGCAATGCTCGCGACGCTCGGGGCCGCCTGCTCGCTGTTGCCCGAGCAGCACGATCAGCCTCGCTCCGAGCAAATGGAACGCGCCGTGCTGCCGATGGCGCGGGCCGCGCTGAACGCGGGTCAGATCGAGACCGCCCGCCGCCTGTACCGCCGCCTGCTGCAGATCGACCCCGCTTCCGTGGACGCCCGCATGGGGCTCGGCGACGCGGCCGTGGAGAGCCGCGAACCGGCCGCGGCGGCCCAGTGGTACCTGGCGGCGCTGGCGAACGCTCGCAGTCCCGAAGCGCGTTACGCGGCGCTCCTCGCGCACGGCCGCGCGGCCCTGTCGGCGGGCCAGCTCGAGCCGGCGCGCAAGAGCTTCGCACGGCTGACCGACCCGCTCGCGGAGGCATCGCAGTCCAATGTCGCATGGGGCTATAACGGCCTCGGACTGACGCTGCTCCTCGCCGGGGACCTGCGCGGGGCAACGGCCGCGATGGAGCAGGCCGTGCTGCGCGCACCCGACGAGCCCCGCTTTCGAGGCAACCTGGCACGCGCTCTGGCCATGCTCACGGAGCTCGAGTCGGGAGCACCCGGCGCTACGCGAGACGACGCCCTTGCCAGTCTCGAAGCGGAGCTGCTGCCGGCGCCCAAGCCGAGCGTGCGCGCGGCCGCCAGCCCGCCGGTTCCGGGCGAGCCGTCGTCCGCCGCGCTGCCGGACACCGGACGCGAGGAGCAGGCCAGCGGACCGGATGCGGTCCCGACGACCGCGGCGCCCGTGCCGCACGCGACGGAGCGGCCTCCCGCACCGTCGCCCGACGTCCCACATGACGCTCACGACGGCGCGGAAGAACCCGACGCAGCCCTGCGAACCGCGTTGGAGGAGTTCGAGGAGGTGACCGAACCCGCGGAGCCGGCGCACGAGGACGCGCCACCGGTGGCCGAGCCGTCGACTCTTGCCGCGACCGCCGCGCGCGAATCCGCGGCGCCGGGCGCGGCGTCTGCCAACCCCCCCGAGCCATCTGCCGAGCCTCGCGAGGAGGATCCGCAAGCCGCAACGCCCCAGGTCGACATGCCGGGAACGCCCGCTCCGGAAGCGTCCGTGGCGAGTGCCGACGGGAAGGCGGAACAGGCATCGGAGGAGACCGCCTCGCGCGCCGCTTCCCCGGCCGCTTCCCGCCCCCCGTCCCGGGCCGCTTCCCGCGCCGCGTCCCGTACCGCCGTCCGTGTCCCCTCCCCATCCCGCGCCTCCACCCCATCCCCCACCCCATCCCCATCCCCCACCGAGCCCGGTGCGGACGACCCGCCCGTGGCCACGCCTCCGCGGGTCCTCCATGAAGACGGCTGGAGCTTCGTGCAGGCAGCCAGCTACGCCTCGCGGGCCCCCGCCGAAGCCTTGGCGGTACGCCTGCGGGAGGTTTCCGAACACCCGGTCTGGGTGAGCGAAGCACAGGGCGTGGACGGCCGGATCTGGTCTCGCGTACGCATTGGGCCGGTACCGTCGGCGGCCGACCTGGCCGCACTGACCACGGTTCTCGAAGACCTCGGCTTCGGCTCCCTGGTGGTGCCCGAGGAGGACTTCGGTTCGCAACCGTCGGCCGCCACGCCGCCGATGGTCATCGAGGAGGACGGTGCCCGGTTCGTCCAGGCCGGAGCGTACGCGGCACGTTCCGCGGCGGAAGAGTTGGCCGCCCGGCTGCAGGCGCTGACCGGTCACGGGACCCACGTCTCCGCAAGCGCCGCCCCCGACCACGGTCCGCTGTACCGGGTGCGCATCGGACCCGTGGCCACCCAGGAAGCCCTGGTGGCGCTCGCGGACCGGCTCGAGGTCACCGGCTACGGTGTGATGGACATCACGCCCCCGGACGACGCGAACGCGCCGGCGGTCCCGGGGCCACCGCCGGCCGGATCGCAAACGCTGCCTGTCATGGTGCGCGAGGGGAATGCACGGTTCGTACAGACCGGGGCTTACGCCAGTCGGGCAACGGCCGAAGAAGTCGCGGTCCGTCTACGCGCGCTGACCGACCGCCCGGTCGTACTGAGCCCGACGCGTGGACCCGGCGACGCGTCGCTGTTCCGGGTGCGCATCGGGCCCGTCCCGTCCCACGAAGCGCTGGTGGAACTGGCGGACGCGCTGACGCGCGGCGGCTACGACCCCATGGACCTGCCGGCCCCGGGGGAGGAGCCGGCCGTGGAACCCGACGCGGCGCCGGGGCCACTCGCGCCACCGCCTCTCCTGCTGCACGAAGGCGGCGAGCGCTACCTGCAGGCTGGCGCCTACTCCGCCCGGCCCGCCGCCGAGAGCCTCGCTGCCCGGCTACGGGACCTCGGCGTGGAGCCGGTGCGCGTGACGGAGACGATGCGCAACGGCAAGCCCATCTATCGCGTGCGCATCGGGCCGGTCAATCCCGGGCAGCCGATGGACGGCTGGTTGGACGCCATCGACACCGCACGCCGTCGGTAGGGGACGGGCTTGTCCCGTCCCGTCTTCGAAATCCTGCACATCCCCGGGCGACCGCAAGGGTCGCCCCTACACGTCCCGTCCCGAATTCACGCACATCCCCGGGCGACCACAAGGGTCGCCCCTTGCATGGAACAAACGACGACGGGAGCGCAGCGACCGGCGGCGGTTGTTCCATGCAAGGTCGGCGTGGCTGGGCCGCGGGCGGAGCCGTTGCCGAGCGCCAGCGAGGCGGCGGGCCGGCCATGGGGCGCTACAATCCCGTGCCGGGTCAGTTGGCCTCATCCACGGAGCCAACGCCGAGCAGCGGCTGCAGGAATCGCTCCAGCGCCTGCCGCTCCCGGCGCGACAGCGCCTTTTCCGGCTCCCCGAGGGCCATCGCGCGTGCCATGCCCTTGATGTACGGGATCTGCAGATCGGGCGAACGCCCGCCGAGCCCATCGCTCAACTGATCGGCGCCGATGAGATTCGGCAGCGGACGCGCGTGGTTCACCACCAGCGTGGACGCGGCGCCGTCGAGGATGCGCATCCATCGAATGGCGACCGACATGCCCGCCGGCGTCGGCTCGAACACGAGCAGATGGTTCGTCGTCAGCATGCGCAAGGCCGCGACCTGCTGCGGCGACGCGCCGCAGGCCAGGATCATGTGCGCCTGCGTGGACAGCGCGTCGATCAACCCCGGCAGGCCGGGTTCCTCCGACGTTTCCGGGTCGACGTGGTCGACGGGATGCGCCACCAACCCGATCCGCGGCGCCACCCGCGCCTGCAGTTGCTCCACCGGCATCGCGCCGCTGTCCGGTCGCAGCAGCGCCTGGACCAGTCCCCGTTGCGGCGCGGTATCCAGCGCCAGGGCAAGCGAGCCGAAATTGCGGTCGAGGTCGACGCAGCTCACGTAGCGCCCGCGCTCGGCGGCCAGCCGCGCCAGCAGCACCGTCACCGTGTTGGTGCCCATGCCGTCGCCGAGCACCAGCAGCAGGCGACTCGTCTGAATCTGCGGTCGCGCCTCCTCGTCGTGTACGGAGTCCACCTCGTCGAGGGCGCGCTGCAGATTGCCCGCATCGAGGGGCTTCGGCAGGTACAGGAAGACGCCGCCCCGGTACAGGTCGTTGGCGAGGGTGACGTTGTTCTCGGATCCCGTGGCCAGGATCACCGTCTCCGGCCGGCAGACCTGCAACAGCGTCGCGACATGCACGATCGGATTCTGTTCGCCGTCCAGATCCACCAGAAGTACGTCCGGCGAGCGACCGCCGCGGCACGACCGCACGGCATCGCGCACCGTTCCGCGATGCACCCTCGCTACCCGATCCATCTCCCCGACGAGCCGCCGACTGCCGGCGTCGCTCAGGAAGGCGTCAAATGCCGTCTCCGCCATATGCTCCACGCGGCCTCGCGCCGTGGGCCGATGCCCCGCAGCGAAGTCGTCTTGTCTTGGGACCGGTCGCGGTCAGCGCCACGCCGCCACACCGACATCGCACTCCGTCGGACTAGCGGCCGGAAGCGGCAGGTCCGGCGGACTGCGAACCGTCTGCGCCGGTACGCCAGGCCTCGATGGCGCGCACGGCCGCGGCGGAATCCCCGGAGGGATCCTCCGCCACCCGCGCGGCCTCCACCATGGCATCGCGCAGCAAGGACACGTAAGCGCCGTCCTCCCGGGCAGGTGTGGTGCAACCGCCAACGATAGCGGACATCGCCATGGCCATCAGGAACCGTTGTTTCATGAAGTCTCCCGTCCATGCCTGTCGCCACGGCAACCGGTCGGCGATCGTACGAGCGGCGCCAGCCGAACCGTCGCACCGGGGCGTCAATAATGGAATTCGTTGTCGAGTTGTCGCGCGGAAGCGCCCGGCGCATCGTCCAGTGCCGCGACCGCCGCGCCGCCTACCGGCGCCACGATGCGCGGCGTGACGACGATGATCAGTTCGACGGAGTCCGCCGTCTCCCGCGTCTGGCGGAACAGCGCTCCCCACAACGGGAGGTCCTTGAGCAGCGGGATGCCCGTCTCGGTGCCCGTCGCACTGCGTCGGAAGAGCCCGGCGATCGCGATGGACTCGCCGTCGCCGAGTTCCACCGTCGTCGACGCGGAGCGTTCGTTGATGTTCGGCACGATGGTGCCGGCGATGGTCGCCCCGCCGGCCGCGATCTCGCGGATGCGCGGTCGCACGACCAGCGAGATGTGATCGCGGTCGAGGACCGTCGGCGTGAACGTCAGGCTGACACCCGTCTCGCGGTATTCCGTGCCGATCGTGCCGCGGTCGGTGATGGTCGGAACCGGGATCTCGAGGCCGGAGAAGAACTCCGCCGGTTGTCCGCTGACGGCGGTGAGGTTGGGGCGCGCGTGCACCACCGCAAGGCCGCTCTCGGCCAGCGCCTCGAGGAACGCCGACGCGCGGTACTTGGAGCTGTTGATTTCCTTGGTGTGCGACAGGACGAGGCTGCCGTCGCCGCCGCGGGGAACGACCGGCTGGACCACGGCCAGTTCTCGCACCTGGTTGACGAAGTATGGCTCCGAACCCACCATCCCGTCCGGTAGCACGGGCAAGTACTCCCCTCGTCCCATCTCGTCGAGCACGACTTGTCCCATCTCGTCGAGCACGGGGAAGAACTGCACGTTCTGTTCCACCACGTCATCCAGGCCCAGCGCGCCCGTCGCGAGCCGCGCACCGGTGCCCGTCACCCAGGTCCGCAGCGGGTTCTCGAACGGGTTCAGGTCGACGGACCAGTCGATGCCGAGCTGCTGCGTGACATTGCGCGACACTTCGGAAATCAGTACCTCGAGGTTGACCTGCGCCGGCGTCTGCAGGACGAGCGCGTCGACCACCGGGGTCTCGCCGGACACCGCGCGCACGCCCCGCAGCACCCGCTCCGCCTGCGCTGGGCTCGAGGCGGTGCCGGTGACGAACAGGGCGCCGCCGACAGACTCGACCTCGATGCTGCCCGTCTCCCCCGCCAGACGCGCGGCGACCGTGCGGGCGTAGTCGGACTGCACCTGCACCCGGACCGCGTAGGCCCCGAGCAGCGCACCGTCCGTGTCATGGACCTTGAGGCTGGTCACGCCGTAGGCGCGGCCGAGGACGAACACGCGCCGGCTGTCGAGGATCTCGACGTCCGCCGTCTCGGGATTGGCGATGAACGCAGTACCGATCTCGCCGGGAAACGCGAGGGTCTTCGACGTGCCGGGGGCGAGATCGATCGACTCGTCCACGGGCGTCGCGGCAATACTCAGGGTCGCCGCGAGCAGGGCGGTCGCCAGCAGCCGGCGGGGTCGGCGGTCTTGCGCGCACAACGTCCTCATGCGCCCCCCAGGGTCACGGTCTCGTCGTCCGCGCCGCCACGCATGACTCGCACCCTGCTGGGTTCGTCGGGCGCGGCCGGCGGCTTCATGACCTCGCCGAAGCGGACCGGCTCGGAGTCCTCCCGCCCGGTCGGCATGGCGAAGATGGGCCGGATGGCGAGGGTCAGGCGGCCCGTGTTCGCCGCCAGGGAAATACGCTCGGCATCCTTCGGCGTCACCTCCAGCGTATACGTTTCGCCGGCCGGCGGCGTCACGCTCTCGATGACGCCGGCACTGGTCAGGCTGGTCCTGCCGTAGCGGCCGAGGGCCATGATCGTCGAGCCCACGGCCAGCACCCGTGCACCCCGCACGATGCTCTGGGCCGCCGCTCCCAGGGCGCCCGAGTCCGCACCCGTCACCATGATGACGTCGACGTGGTCACCGGGATAGATGATGTTCGCGTTGGTCGTCGCCCGGTCGACCTCCACGGTCACCGCGCGCATGCCGACATCGAGTACGGCCGTGATGAAGCCGGGACTGCCCGGCATGATCAGGCCGTCCCAGGTAAACATGTCGCCACCATCGAACGGCCGCATCGTGACGGCGCCGAGCACCGCCTGCAGCGGCACCGCGTCCTGCACGACAGCCACGTTCATGTCGATCGGATCGCGCCACTCCCGCCACTCCGTCAGATCGGCGACTACCAGCACCCCCGACTGGACATCGCGCTTCGCGACCAGCACGAAGGGATACACGGGTTCGGGCTCCGGCGGCGGCGCCGGCTCGGCGGCCGGGACCGGCGCGACCACGGTGGCCTGCGGTGGCGGCGCGTCTTCCCCGGCCCCCGTCAGTGCCGGCCGGATGCCGAACCAGGCGACGACCCCAACGACCAGCGCCAGCACCGCCGGTACCAGGTTGCGCGGGCGAAAGAACCCCGAGTCCAGGATGTCTGCGAGCGCCACGACCGATCACTCCCTCGCCAACCATCGCTGCAGCGGCTTCAGCTTCCCATCCCGCCGCCCGGCGCCACGACCCGGGCAACGAGCAGCGCGACCGTCGGCGGCACGATCGCGCAGGCAAACGGGATGCCCCGTCGCCGGAAGTCCCCGTTGGGGGCGAGCCATGCCGCCAGCAGCAGCGCCAGGCCACACAGCGCGATGCCAAGCAACGCGATCGGCAGTTCCCGCGGTCCGAGCCACAGGGCGAGCACGCCGAGCAGCTTGGCGTCCCCGCCGCCGAGCCAGCCGAACCCATGGCAGACCAGCCCCGTGACCAGGCCGACGCCGCCGCAGAGCAGGCCGGCCCAAGGCTCGAAGCCGAGTGCTTCCGGCGCGAGGACCACCGCCAGCAGCCAGGCGCCGAGCAGGCCCGCTACCGTCCAGTGCGGCACCTCGCGGCGTCGCCAATCCGTCCACGCGGCGGCCAGCGCCAGTGCGACGGTCCCGCCCAGCGCCGCGGGTCCGAACCAGTGCACGAGCCCCGTCGCGTCCGCGATCGCGAGGCACGGGGGCGAATTGGATCGCTATCACTCGTCGGGGGCTGCTTCTGCGCCGTCGACGGCCTGGCCGACCTCTTCGGTCGCACCTGCTAGCTCCTCCGTAAGTCCCTCCATCAGCGTGCCAAACGCCCCGCTCAGCTGCCCCGCGACCACACCGACGATGGCGATGATCGCGACGACGATCAGGGCGTATTCGACCGTCGAGACGCCGCGTCGATCAAGCAGGAAGCACTTTACGGACACGATCGCGTGGCCGAGGGTTCTCTTCAAGAAGTCCATGCATGGGTCCCCTTTTTGGAAGGTTTCAATCGTCAAAAGTCGCGGTACGGCCCAAGCCCCGCTGCCCCGCATTCTACGGGCAGGCGAACTCGACACGCAACCGACCGGGCGCACCGGTTGGACGCGGAAACTGAATGCGCTGGGGCCTCCTGGCGAGGCCATCGACGCACCCCTCACGGGCCACCCGCGTTGACCGGGGGTTGCGTGTCGCCGGTCGCCGCGGCAGCCGCCAGGGCCTGCAGGCGTTCGCGCTCGGAGATGAGTTCGGTCTCCCGTTCCTTCAGACGGGCCCGTCCGCGCGCGAGTTCCGACTCCCGAGCCTGCCACTGCTGCCGCTGTGCAGCCAGTCGTTCGCGGCCGGCATCCAGGGCCGCCCGGCTGCTCTCCAGCTCGTCGCGCATCCGTTCGAGGGCCGCGCGCTCGTACCGTACGCGCTCGCGTTCCTGCGCGACGAGTTCCGCCTGGGTCGGCACGGCCATCAGGGACTCGGCTGCGTAGTCCAGCACCGGCGCCTGCGCCTCGAAGTGGAGACGCGACGCGGCAAGCTGCGGCTCGGCCAGGCCCCGCTCGTTGAAGTACCGCTCCCAGAACTGCCGGTGGGCCTGTTGGGCCTCCGGACGCTCGGTGACGTCCTTGCGGTGCAGGTAGAAGATCCGGGTGTACCAGTCGGGTCCGGGCGCGGGGCTTGCACCGGCCAGGACCGCGCGCTCGTCGCGCCGTGCCGCGAACGCCTCGAAGTCCCAGCCGCCCCAACCGGTGTCGAGATGGGAGAACCACCGGGCGTGCTGCATCATGTCCGAGAACACGTACAGCGACTTCGCGCCGGGCAGCCGGTCAAAGTCCCGCGCGGTCTCTTCCAGCGCCTCGACCAGGTAAGCGTTCCGAACGAGCCCGCTCCGGCGTGCCCGGACCAGCGCGTCGATGCGACCCACCAGTGCTTCCCGCTCCGCACAGAAGAGTTCCGCGCTCTCGCGCACCGTGGCGGGTATCTGCGCCGGCAGGTCGTCACAGTCGCGCGTGGCCTCGCCCTGGTCCTTCGCGGTTCCGACCGCGAGGTCGGCATTACCGTAGGGCTTGCACAGACGCCCGAGCAGCATCCTGGGCGCTTCCGCATAGTCGGTCAGGGTGAAGACCTCGAGTTCGGTGTGGGCCGCCAGGTCGAGGGTCACGTCCCGCAGCAGCCGCCCGGGCAGCGGCGCATGGCCGCGCGCGAGGGGCTTCTGCAGGTCGAGCAGGAACACGCCATGCCCGGTCGCGTCGTCGCTGCCGGCCTGGCAGAGGTCGACGGTCCGGGGCTCCTGCAAGGTGTCCTGCACCTCGAGCGCGAGCGCCACGACGACCGCGACGATGGGCAGGAGTACGAGCAGACTCCACGAGGCGGCCTTGCCGGGACTGCGTCTGCCGTACGTCGACGGTGTCCTTGCCAGCGGACGGATGTTCCAGCGATTCGTGGGTGGTTTCGACATGGGCGGTCAGCCTTCCGACATGCCGGGCAGCTGGATGCGGGTGACGGTGCCGCCGCCGGCCATGGAACTGACCGAGATCGTGCCGCCGTACTTCTCGACGAGGTGGCTCGTGGAGCTCAGGCCGACCCCCGTGCGCCCTTCACTTGCGGTGTAGAAGGGCTCGAACATGCGGCCTCGCACCGCGGGCGTCATGCCGACGCCGTTGTCGATGATCGTGACCGATGCCCGGTCGTTCTCGGCGCTCGTCGAGATGCGGATCTCCGCGTCTTCCCGGTCGGCCTCCGCGATGGCCTGGAGCGAGTTCTCCACCACCTTCTCCAGCATCAGGCAGACTTCCGCCCGGGAGGCGAATACGTCCGGTACGGCACCCGCTTCGGTGACGACGGATGCGGCGGCTTCCGCGCTGGTACTGTCGACGACGTCCATGACACAGGCGTTGATATCGACGAGGGCGTAGCTCACAGCGCTCTGGCCCTTCGAGAACGAGGCCAGGCGTTCAGCCGTGTCGGCGATCTCGGTTACCTGGCGGCGTGCCTCGTCGACGATGCTCTCGCCCTGTGCCAGGGCATGGGCCGGGTCCGCGCCGTTGGCGCGCTCGCCGGCGCGGACGTCCTCGTGGACGTCGCGCAAGGTCTCCAGGGTCGACGAGATGCCGCGCGCGGACTCGGCGACGCGCGCGGCCACGCATTCGGCCGTGATCCGGTGCGCCATCAGCACCTTGGCCGAGGCATCGCCGTCGAGGTCGCGAAGTCGCGGGGCCGGCCGGCCGGCGTCCGTGGCCGACGCGCCGACGCGTTCGTTCGCCTGCACGACGGACGGGGCGGCCACCCTGCCGGCGGAACGCAGCCGGACCGCGCCCGACACGAACCAGAGCAGGATCATGGCGCCGGCGGCGGCCAGGATGCCGTTCATGTAGTAGCTGGAGAGGGTGGTCTTCCTGGTCAGCTGGACACCCAGGTCATTGACGAGCTGTGCCGAGAGATCGGAGATCTCGCTGGATGTGGCCTGCGAGAACAACTCCCCGGTCGGGGCCTGCTGGGCAAGCAGCACGTCGGCGTGCGCGATGAAGTTGGCGATGTGGTCGGGCAGCGGCGCGGGCAGCCCGTCGGCGCGATCGTCGAGGCGCTCGAGGGCCACCGTCAGGCGGCCCTTGGCCGCATCGGTCGGCGCCGTCAGGTAGGCGTTGATGTCGTTCGTGAGGGCTGCGACCTCGCGCGACAGGTCGGCGTCCACGTTCTCCGACTGCAGGATGTTCGCCGCCGCCAGGGGCAGGTAGCGCGCGGAGTTGCGGATGATCGCGTAGCCGGTCTTGAAGCGCTCGATGCGTTCCTCGCGCGCCTCGACGGCGTTCACGTAGGCGCTCACGTCGTTGGCGAGTCGATCCGGGACATCGGGAATGCCCCGAATCGTGGTCATCAGCAGATCCTTGAGTTGATCCATGCGCGGGATGAAGGCCGCCAGGGAATCGAAGTCGGCCAGCGGATTCGAGCGCACGCGCGCGGTTTCGACGCTCCAGTCCGACGCCAGCTGCTGGATCTCCCGCACGCCTGAGACGGACCGGCGGTAGTCGTCCGGATCGTTGCCGCGGGCGAGCAGGAACAGCGCGATCGCGACGCCGAGCATGAGAACGGAGAAGGCGATGTTGATGCCAAGCAGGCTGAAGGATTTCACTGTGCAAGCTCCTCGGACTCTCCGACGAGAGTCTTGATGAATGCAACGATCGCCGCCTTGTCCTCCTCCGGGGCTGGCCGCCCCAGCTGGAACTCGAACATGGCGTCGACCGCTTCGCGCAAGGTGGCTGCGCTGCCGTCGTGCAGGTAGGGCGCGGTGTGCGCAGCCATGCGCAGACTCGGCACCTTGAATGCGTGTATGTCGGCCTCGTTGCCGGTGATGTTGTAGCGGCCCATGTCCGCCTCGGTAATATTGCCGCGCCGCCTGAAGTAGTCGTTGATCACGCCGAACACCTGGAACATGTTGCCGCCCACGTTCGCGCCCTGATGACAGGATACGCAGCCGTAGTACTTGAACAGCTCGTAACCCTGCCGCTCGTGCTCGGTGATCGCGGTCGCGTCGCCGCCCAGCCAGCGATCGAAGCGGCTGTTGGGGGTGGTCAGCGAGTGCAGAAACTCCGCGATGGCGTCCTTGGCATTCGTCCGGTTGATGCCGTCGGGGTAGAGCGCCTCGAAGAGCGCCGGGTACTGCTCGTCCTGGAACAGCTTGGCGAGGACCTCGGGCCACAGGCTTGCCATTTCGAGCGCGGACTGGATGGGGCCGTCGATCTGCTCGTGCAGCGTGTCGGCGCGACCGTCCCAGAACTGCTTGAAGTTGAGCGCCGTGTTGTAGACGGTCGGTGAGTTGATGGCGCCGGACCTATCGCCGACGCCAACGGACACCGGGCGGCTGTCGTCGCCGCCCGCGGCGAGGTCGTGACAGCTCGCGCAGGAAACAGTGTTGTCCTTCGACAACCGGGGGTCGTGGAACAGCAACCGGCCGAGGGCCACTTTCGCGGGATCGGTTCCGACGGCGGCGGGTATCGGCTTGATGGGCTCGCTGGCATAGCCAGCGGCGGAGAGCGCGCAACCGGCCCAGAGCGCGAGGCCGCGCACCACGCGGCGCCAGGATAGCCTCGCAACGTGATGGACGGAGGGCGCGCCGTTACGCGACGCGACTTCGGACGCGCGCACGCGCGCCTGCCGGACGAGCCCCGGAACGCGCGTCCACCAAGCCGCCGACCTACCGGCGACAGGCACGAAAAACTGCTTCAATCCGACAGCTCCTCTATCAGTCGAACACCGTCAGTCGAACGCCGGGCACGCGGGGTGCAGCGGTCTACGCACGGCCGGACACCACGCCGGACACAGCGGCGCGCCGCCACTCCGCACGTTTCCTCGACTGCAGCATCCTGCAGTCGGCGTCCTGCACGAATTCGGCCAGGGGTACAGCTACGATCGCCCCGGCCAGGTACTGGCCCGGGGAAACCGGCAAGACGGGGGAGGAGAACGGTGCGCACCACTTTCGACCCCTCGGGTCTGCCGATCGTTTGCGATCGACGGACGATCATAGCCACGTCGCACAGACTGTCAATACCGGGGCAGGATTTTGTGTGCGTAGCCGCCGGCGGAACCGCCCCTGCGCGTTTTGGGCGGTCGATCCAACGCGGGACTGTGGGGGCGACGCTTGTCGTCGCCCGTGTTGGGCCGTGCACGATTTTGGCACGGGACGCCACAAGGGCGTCCCCTACGGTGCCCGTGTCGGGCCTGGGCGGCTGATCCGGGACGGGACAAGCCCGTCCTACATGGTTCTCCCCTGCTCGCGGGCCATCGCGCCGCCGGGCCGGCGCCGGTCCCCACGCGGCACGGTTCGGGAGCCATGGCGCCGCTCGCCGGTGGGCGTGTTGACCTGGGTGGATACCGGCGTGCTGCGCTCGCCCGCCGATCACCCGGATGCCCCGTCGTCCGGAACGCAGCCGGCGTCCGCGAGCCCCGCCGCCGAGATCGTGGCGCAACCGTACGTCCCACCGCCGGCCCAGCCGCACGCCACCCTGGACTCGCTGACACTCGAGCTGATGCCGCCGGACGCAGAGGTGAGCTTTACGGAGAGCACGCTCCCCTATAGCCCCGGGATGCGATTGCCCGCGGGGTCCTATCGCATGCTGGTCACGCGGCCGGCTACCTGCCGGAATGGCGCACGGTGTACGTGGACGGGGACACTCGACACCGCATCACGTTGGTCCCGAGGAGCGACCCTGGCCGGCCCTGGCCGGTGACGATGGTTTTGCGCCGCGCGCCCGTGCGGTTAATCTTCGGGCGATTCGTTCCCGGCGACCTGGCGCAGGATCGACAAATGATCACGCCGCCCATCTCCAGCACGGCGGGCACGGCAGGAAGGGGTTATCCAATGCAGTCATCATGCAGGTCGGGACATCGGAGCCTGACTGCGCCTTCACTCGGCAGCCCCCATTGGGTATCCCGCCGCCACGCGTTGGCGCTCCTCGCGGCATTCGCGCTGACACCGTTCCCATTCGCGTCGGGGGCCGAAGAAGGCGCTGTGGACGCGGCTCCGGAAGTCCCCGACCCGGCCCTGGAGATGTGGCGCGAAGTCAAAGACTCGGGAGACACGGAACTGCTCGAAGCGTTCGTGGACACCTTCCCGACCAGTCCATACGCCCACGCGGCGCGGGCGCGGCTGAAGCGCCTCGGTGAAGCGCCGCCGGCCGTTCCCCGCGAGCCATCGAAGCCGAAGCCCCAGATCCGCAAGCGCCGCCGGGCGCGGTAGGGGACGGGTTTGTCCCGTCCCGAATGGGCCGCAAGCCCGGCGCGGGCGACCACAAGGGTCGGGGACGGGCGACGACAAGCGTCGCCCCTGCAATCCTCGGCGCGATTCGTCTCCTGCGGGACCGGTCGGCTGGTGGGAAGTCGACCCGGATTCGGGTAACAATGCCCGCGCAGCAACACACTCGGGGCAGTCGTTCGCCTCACAGGTGAAACCGGGTCCGTCGCCATCCCGGCGGCGGCGCGGCGAGCCGGAGTGCACGGGGGCAGGCCCTCGCAAGAGATGCTCAAGGAGAGCCAAGTGGAAGACCTGATTCAAACCAACTACGCCATCGACACCTTCTACCTGCTGGTCATGGGGGTCCTCGTGATGTTCATGGCCTGCGGCTTCTCGATGCTGGAGTCCGGCATGGTCCGGTCCAAGAATGCGGCCGAGATCCTGACCAAGAACGTCTCGCTCTACGCGATCGCCTGCATCATGTACCTGCTCATCGGTTACCACATCATGTATATCGGCGGGCCCGGGGCCGGCGGCATCCTGCCGAGCTTCGGGTTCCTGCTGCAGGACGAGAACACCGCGGAAGCCGTCGTCGCGAGCGGTGGCGAGGCCTACTACTCGCTGCGCTCGGACTACTTCTTTCAGGTCGTGTTCGTGGCGACATCCATGTCGATCGTCTCCGGCGCCGTTGCGGAGCGCATGAAGCTGTGGGCGTTTCTCGGCTTCGCCGTCGTCATGACCGCCATCATCTATCCCGTGCAGGGCATGTGGACCTGGGGCGGCGGCTGGCTCGCCGAAGCGGGCTACTCGGACTTCGCCGGTTCCGGCGTCGTGCACCTGTGCGGCGCCGCGGCCGCGCTGGCCGGCGTTCTGGTGCTCGGACCGCGCGCCGGCAAGTACGGCGACGACGGGCGCATCAACGCCATGCCCGGCTGCAACATGCCGCTGGCGACCCTCGGCATGTTCGTACTTTGGTTTGGCTGGTTCGGCTTCAACGGGGGCTCCCAGCTGAGGCTCTCCAATGTCGACGAAGCGAATGCCATCGCGCAGGCGTTCGTCAACACCAACATCGCCGCCTGCGGCGGACTGATCGCGGCGCTGGTACTGGCGCGGATCTGGTTCGGCAAGGCGGACCTGACGATGGCCCTGAACGGCGCTCTTGCCGGTCTCGTCTCCATCACCGCCGAGCCTGTCGCGGGCTCCGAGCTGTGGTCGCTGCTGGTGGGGATCATCGGCGGCCTGATCGTCGTCACCTCGATCGTGACGCTCGATGTCCTGAAGATCGACGACCCGGTCGGCGCGATCAGCGTGCACGGCAGCTGCGGTATCTGGGGTGTCCTCGCCGTGGCGTTCACCAAGGACAGCGCTTCGCTCGCCGACCAGTTTCTGGGCGTCGTGAGCATCTTCGGGTGGGTGTTCATCGCGAGCCTCATCGTCTGGGGCCTGCTCGACGCTGCCATGCGAATCCGCATCTCCGACGAGGACGAGGAGATCGGCGCCGACATCTCTGAAACCGGCATCGAAGCCTACCCGGAGTTCTCGCCGAGGTAGAGCCGACCGCCGCTCGAAAAGGGGGGACGGGCAGCCGGGTGGCTGGGCCGGGACACGGGCTTGACCGGCGCGCGGTCCGGATTGCATCATCCCCGGTCCCCACGTGCAGGCCGGAACGGAACTGCGCGCGGCTGCTACGGGCACCGCCCGCGGGCGGACAGGAGGCAACGTGATGCCGGAAGTACAGGAAGTTTGCGAAGACGTCATCGCATCGTCGGAGGGGTCGCTCGCATGCGCTGTGGTCGACCTCACGACGGGCGCCACCGTGGCGGCCGCTTACGGCCCGGACACGGAACTGAACGCCAACCGGATCGGTCTGGTGTCGGTCGCCGTGACGGACATGTTCCGTGGCAGGTTGATCCGCCAGTTCCACCGGGCATGGTCGAGTGGCAACTCGGTCCCGGAACACTTCGTCCGCGAAGTCCAGATGGCGACCGCGAACAGTTACCAGTTCATATCCGTCGTGCCAGCCCGGATGGATACGCTGTTCGTACTGATCACGGACCGGACCGTCAGCCTCGGCCTGGGATGGATGTCCGTGCATCAGGCACTCGATCAGCTCGAGAACGTCGCCGGGCCTGTGGACGCCGGGGCCGGGGCCGCGCGGTACGATTCCACACCGGCGAAGCCGCCCGCAGACGGGGCACCGACGCTGCGCCGGCCCCGGCCGGCCGCTCCCGATACCCCTCCTGCCGCCGCGAGTCGCGGACCCAAGCGACCCCCCGCGAGCCAGGCACCGCCGTCATCGGTGCGGGTTTCCGAGCCACGTGCCGCCCCATCCCCGCCCATGGAGCCGCCGCCATCCGCGGTCGCGTCGCCGCCCCAGCCGGAGCCGGCAACAGAAGCTCGGCCGGCGGCGCATTCGCAGCGAACGTACCGCGGTGTCCCGGTCGGCGAGGCACCGGCATCGAAGGGGCGTCCGGCGGACGACGTGCCGAAGGGGCCTCGCGGCCGGATGTTTGCCGCGCGGCGGGGACCGGACAGGCCCAAGAAATGACCCACAGCCTGTCTTGAGCAGCCCTGGCGTTGGCAGACGGGCCGGACCCGCCATGGGCACGTGGGAGTTGCGGACCAACTCGATCGCGTCGCCCAGGCGCTCATCTACCACGGTTCGGGTGCCAGGATTGTGCGCCTTGGCCCACTGACCGGACGACGGAACAGGAACCCATTGCCGTGAAAACACCAACCGCAACAGCCGTTCTCCTCTTGGCTGCGCCGGCGCTCGCGGCCTCCCCCTCCAGCCTCGACAGCGGCGATACGGCGTGGATGCTGATGGCCGCGGTCCTCGGACTCATGATGACCGTGCCCGGCATCGCCCTGTTCTACGGCGGCATGGTGCGGCGCAAGAACATGCTCTCCATCGCCGGCCAGTGTTTCGCCATCTGCTGCCTGGTCTCGGTCATCTGGATTCTGGCCGGCTACAGCCTCGCCTTCTCCGGCGACAACGACTACCTGGGGAACCTGGATCTGCTGCTGCTCGCGAATCTGGACCTCACCAGTCTCAAGGGCACCTTCCCCGAGTCGGTCTACGTCGTCTTTCAGTTGGGATTCGGCGTGGTCGCCGCGGCACTGATCACGGGCGCGGTGGCCGACCGCATGAAATTCTCGGCCATGCTGTGGTTCGTCGGCTTGTGGTCCGTGCTGGTCTACGCGCCCGTCGTCCACTGGATCTGGGGGGGCGGTTTCCTCAACGAAGAGGGCGTCCTGGATTACGCCGGCGGAACCATCGTGCACATCAACGCCGGGATCGCGGGGCTCGTCGCCTGCCTGGTGGTGGGCAAGCGCACGGGCTACGGGGCCGAGAACATGGCGCCCCACAATCCCCTGTTCAGTGTGATCGGCGTATCGCTGCTGTGGATTGGCTGGTTCGGATTCAGCGCGGGTTCCGCCTTGAGCGCCGGCAGCAACGCCGGGCTCGCAATGCTGGTTACGCAGACATCGGCCGCCGCCGGCGCCATGACCTGGATGATCTACGAGTGGTCCGTACTCAAGAAGCCGAGCATCGTGGGGCTAGTATCGGGTGCGGTGGCCGGATTGGTGGCGATCACGCCGGCCGCTGGCTACGTCTCGCCGGCCGGGGCCGTCGCCATCGGAGTCATCGCCGGTTTCAGCTGCTGCTGGGCCTGTGCATGGCTCAAGTACAGCCTGGGATATGACGATGCCCTGGACGTGTTCGGCATACACGGGATCGGCGGGCTGCTCGGCGCCGTGCTGACCGGCGTGTTCGCCCTGGAGGAAGTCGGCAACGCCCCGGGCGCGGTGGAAGGGAACTTCTGGCAAGTGTGGGTGCAGATCGAAGGCGTGCTGGTGGTCGGCGCCTGGAGCGCCCTGTGCACCTTCGTCATCCTCTACGTCATTCGCGTCTTCACCAGCCTGCGCGTCACGCCGCAGGAGGAGGAGGAGGGGCTCGACTACAGCCAGCACGGGGAGGCGATCGGCGCCGACCTGTGAGCCGGGTCCGCCCGGGGCCGCCGCAGGGGAGGGACTGACGGGCGGCATGGCGCCGCCGGACGGGATGCTCGGCCTATCGGTCGGAAGACAGCAGCCCAAGGGACCGGGCGCGTTGCACTGCCTCTCTCCGGTCACGCGCGTCGAGCTTGGCGAACAGAGCCCGGACGTGATACCGCACGCCGTCCCGCGTCATCCCGAGTGCCCGAGCGATCTCATTGTCCGTCTGCGTCTCGAGACGTCGCAACACTTCGATCGTACGGCTGCCGAGTGCCGGGGGCGAGACCGCTCCGGCCGGCTTCGTCGTCGACAGCAGAGCCTCCGCCGAGGCCCTCTGAGCCGAATCCGGACCGCTGTCGATCATCGCTTCCAGCACCGCTACGGCGGTGTCCCCCTCGCGCACGACTGCCCCGGCGTAGTCGGTTGCCGAGTAGAGCCCCAGGAAAGCGCTCAGGTTCCCGAGCGCGGCCGTCCGCTGGCCGGCCGACTCCTGAAGTGCCATGCACAGGGCCCGCGCCCGCATTTCGGTACGCCGCAGGCCACGGTCGGAGGCGGTACGCGCGAGTTCGCCCGCCAGCCGCCGACCGGCGTCGACATCGCCGCGCGCGAACAGCAGACGCAGTCGCGCGCACGAGAGCATCTCCATTTCCCGCCAACCTTGCCCCGTCAGGTCCAGACACCCATCCGATGACGACGGCAGCGCGGAGATCCGCCAGCTCTCCTCCGCTTTCGCGACCCGCCCGGCCCCTGCCAGCAGCGCGACGCGCAGCCCACCGAGGTATCGCACGAGGGCCGTCAGCGTCGCCCGGTGCGCGAACTCCACCATTTCGTCGACCAGCGACAACGCCGCGTCCACCCCCTGACGCATCAGCGCCATTTCGGCCGCCATGGCGCTGGCGGCTGCGTACGACGAGAACTGGGCGCCCCGCTGCCAGAATTCCCGCGGTATCCGCGCG
Source organism: Candidatus Azotimanducaceae bacterium (assembly GCA_965206615.1). GTDB lineage: Bacteria > Pseudomonadota > Gammaproteobacteria > Pseudomonadales > Azotimanducaceae > VXNE01. The sequence goes on along the minus strand of CBDBKI010000005.1, from coordinate 1,368,335 downwards.
GCCTTGCCGTCGGCATGTATCCCGTTGCGCTCGAGGTTCAACTCCAGGGTCAGCACCTCGCCGAACACCGCGAGGCGAGGGTCGTTGAGGTAGCTCCGCCTGGCGGCGTCCTGCCCGCGCCCGTACCACGCGAGTGCCTCCTGGACGCGTCCCTGGGCCATGGCGACCTGGCCGACGGTGAAGTCGAGGGCCATCCTGACATAGGCCGATTCCGGCCCGAGCCCTTGCCTCGCGCGGGCGTCCCGCTCCAGCGCGCGGTCGAACTCCCCCTTCATCTCATGCATCTCGCAGAGGCCGTACTCGAAGGCGACGCGTACCCCCGGTTCGACCTTCGACGACTCCGACAGGTGCTCCATCTCGGAGCGCACCTGCCGCATCAGTTCGGAACCCATAGGGTCACAGCCGTTCTGCGCCAGTAGTCCGCGCGCCAGGCACCAGTCGGTATCCCAGTCTATTCCGGCATCGGACGGGGGCCTGTCCCGCACCCCCGCAGCCACCATCCGCCGTGCCTCGCGCAGCTTCCCTCGCATCACATAAGCGACCAGACGCACCAGTGTCAGCCGCGGATTCCTCGCCAACGTCGCCTCCGTCAGGAACCGGTCGGCGGCGACCAGCCGGTCGGGCCCCTCTCGAAGCAACATGCGCAGGCCGCCCTGGTCGCTGAGGATCCGGCCAACCAGACCCGTGTCTTCCGTATGGGCGGCATGCCGCAGGGCAGCGACCGTCTCCCCCCGCCGTACCAGGGCGATGGCCAATCGGCGGTGGATCGAGCGGTAGCGCCGCGGCGTCTCCCGCCGACGTCTCTCCGTGCAGTACTCCCGCAGGAGCGAATGCAGGCGCCAGACATTGGTCGTCGCGCCGCGTACCGGCTCGAACAGACCTTGCATGTGCGTCATCCTCTCCAGCCGGGCCATCAACTCCGTTCCGGACAGCACCTCGTCGAGCAACTCGGCATCCACCCAGTCAAGCAGGCCCACATCGAGCAGAAGTTCGCGGTCTTCGTCGGCAAGATCGTTCCACAGCCGCGACGCCACCCAGTTATCCACCACGTCCCGCACGACCTTTGCCTGTGCCCGTCCCCGCCGCGCCCGCGCGTTGCGGTCGACGCGAAGCGCGATCGGCCAGCCGGCAGACTCCGCCGCCACGGCCTGCAGTTCCCGCCGCGACAGCTTCCAGCCGAAGAACCGTGAGATTTCCTGTCTCGAGAACCGGAGGTCCTCGACCGTGAGAATCTCCGCATCGCCCCCGAACACCGGCTGCGAGAGATCCAGTCCCGGCGGCAACTCCCGACACGCCACCACCAGGTGCAGTCCACGTGGCCCGCTACGCACCAGCCGGTTGATCAGCGCCACCGACTCGGCATTCGTCACTCTCTCCAGTTCGTCCAACGCGAGCACGCACGGTTCGCCGCGGCCTTCGAGCGCGCGCAACAGAAACTCGATCCGCTGATGGGCCGGCAATCGTGCCTCGGCGGAGGGCGGCGGATCGACGATATCCAGGCCGGCGCGCTGGAAGGCGAAAGCCAGGTACGTGTCCAGCAGCGAGGTCTCGTCCTGCGCGTCCAACGTCAGCCAGGCGGTCGGTACGCCGCGCGCGGCCAGGATGCGGCAACACTCGGCCATCAGCACCGTCTTGCCGAATCCACCAGGCGCCATCAGTACCGTGATCCGGCGATTGGTCGGCATGCAACGGTTGTTCAGCGCAGATCGGCCGAGATAGCCGATCACGCGACCGGGGATGGTGACCCGATGCTCCGACAGCCACCACGGGATGCTCTCCTGCAACCTGGCCGGCCCGTCGTCGCCGGGCTTCGGTGCCCCTGCCGGGTCCCTCCCCGGATTGCTCACTGGCCCAGCGTCGTCCGTATGCATGCTCCCCGTCTCGCATCTACCGGCCCTCGGCGCCCGTTCCTACCGCGACACGATCGGTCACGCGCACCTACCCGGCCTGCTACCACAGGCGCCACTACAAACTTCGGCTACCACGAATACTCCACCACACGACCTCCCATGGTGCAAATCCCTGGAACGGCCCGATCTGCTCCAGACGCAACCGCCCGTGCTCTCCAGACCGGTTAACGCATGGTATCTGGACTATCAATAATGTTACTAATCGTCTGGCTGGAGCTTTCCATACGCCACTGGCCGAAAACCCTTTGGATCAGCCGCTGTTCGCCGCATAGCGCGTCGATTTCGGCAACCGAGATCTGACCTTTCGCACATAGAAACGGATCTTGTCCATAGGGTAGTGGTAGTTATAGATGTTGGTATCGAAAGCAGGGTTGAGAGGCCGTGGAGGTCCTGGCGTACGCGCGCTCCCCGGACGGGTTTCTGACCTCCATCCACGATGTTGTCCCGGACAGAGAGCGGCCATCGCCGGGATGGCTGCGCCTCGGCGACGCGACGCAGTTCCGCAACGGTCGCAAGATGGCCGCCTGGCTGGGGCTGGTGCCGCGGCAGCACACGACGGGTGGTCGGCCGAAGCTGCTCGGCATCAGCAAGCACGGCGACCGCTATCTGCGCACGCTGCTGATCCACGGTGTCCGCCCGGCACTGCAGCGGGCAAGGCGGCACCAGGACCGTCGCAGTCGGTGGGCGGTTGGTGTGGAGCAACGCCGCGGCGGCAATCTGGCGGCGGTGGCGTTGGCGAACAAGAACGCGCGCACGGCATGGGCGGTGCTGCGCAGCACGATCCGGCCGGACTCCCCGGCCACGTCCTCACCGAGGCTGTACCGGATGCGCAGGGCGATCGGCCAACCCGCGGAGTCCGCCGTCACGACGGCCCGCTCGCGCCGTGAGAGTCGACCGTGGAAGAAGCGGTCAATCTCCGTGCAGGAAAAACACAGGTCGTCGGTCGTCACCAACTGGGCGTCGCCACCGAATGCCGGCCCGCTGACATCAAGGCCTGCCGGCAGCTCGCGACACGCCATCGCGACGTGCCGGGTCGCTGGCGCCCTCCGTATCAGCACGTTGAGTACGTCCACACACGCCGGATCGCTGACGCGCTCGACCTCGTCCAGCACCAGCGCGCACCGTCCGCCGGGCGCCTTGATCCCGCGCAGCAGCATGGCAACCCGGTCCTAAAGGCCCTGCGAAGCATCCCGTCGGCGTTCTTGGGATCAAATCCGGTACCGCTAGTGGTAGTTGGTAGTGGTGATTCCGCGATTTGTTGTCTGATTCCTGGCTACCACTCTCTACCGTCGACTGTGGTCCGCGCCGCATCGGCCCGGTGTGACGCCCGGCGGACGCCGGTGTGGCCGAGCCACGGCCCGGAATGCCTCGCGACCCCCATGGGGAGACCGTCCTGTAGTGCATGCACTACAGCCGCGACGGCAAGCTGCAGGGGACGGGCCTGTCCCCTCCCGTCGCCAAGGCTTGCACGGGCTCGACACGGACGTTGTAGGGGACGGGCTCGACACGGGCGACGACAAGCGTCGCCCCTGCGTCCGTGCCAAATCACCCGCCAAACGCGGTACGAGTGGCCAGAGAAGATGGAGAGAGCCTCTACACCGACTGGTGCGTGCCGCTCGGGTCGGCCTGCCCACCGCCGACGGCGCGGACCACGGCCAACTCCCAGCCCTCGCGCTGCGTGCGCAGCACTTCCGCTACGACCGCGCAACGCAGACGGTCCCACTCGAGCCCGCTCGCGCGGGCCGCAGACCAGATGCAGCCTTCCAGCCACGAGCGATCCGCGGACTGCGCCTCCTCGGGCGAGAGCGACGCCACCAGCCGCCGCCCCAGGCGTACCGCGGCCGCTTCGGACGCTTCGGTCGCCAGCAGCGCCTCAATGTGCTCGACGAGTTCGGCCAGTTCCCCCGGCGTCTGTTCGTGGGGACGCACGCTCACAGAGAAACCACCGCTGCCGTCGCGCTCGATCTTCGCAGCCACCATCGGGGCGCCCTTCCCTGCAGCTGTCCCGACGCGCCGCACGAAGACCGTTTCCCGCGGCGTCCGGCCACGCACTTCGCCGTACAGCGCGTCATACAGACCGTCCGCCGGCACCTGGCCCGGCTCAAGTCGCTGTGCACGCCGCCGGGCGGCGGCACGCCTGGACCCTTCCCCGTACGCGTCCGCCAGCCGGTCCGCGGCGCGTCCGCTGAACTCGTGCATCACCGGAGCTATGAGGCGCCCGAGCCATTCCTCCGCGAACAGCGCCGTCACCGTGCGCACCGCGCGCGCCACGGTGGCGCGGTGACAACCGAGTTCCGCCGCCAGCGCTGATTGGGTCTCGAACACCCCGGCATCGAGCATCGCCTTCCACTGTGCCCCGTTTTCGAGCGGTGACACGCCCTCGGTCCAGGCGTTCTCGCCATGCATGAGTGCCGCGCACTGCGCGTCCGAGAAGGACGCATCCCGCACTTCCGCGCGCCAGAGCACGCTGGCACGCCGGCACGCTTCGAGCCGTCGAACGCCGAATATCACCTCGACCGCATGCGTATCGCCCGGCGCCAGCCGACGGGCGAGACCGAGCTGCTGCTGGCCATCGCGCTTGATCGACGCTGCCAGCGCCTCAAGCGAACCCTCGTCCATGCCGGATCCCGTCCGGTTGTGGAACTTCCAGGGGCGCACCGCCGACGGTTCGAACGCCTCGACCGGCAGCGTCTCCACCGCTGCGGGACCTGGCCTTCCGCCGTTGCCCGGCCCAGCCTGTCCACTTCCTTTTGCCATACCTGTACTCCGCACGAGGAGATGATGCGATTCGGGGGCGCCTCGCCGATGCTGGGATTCGAAACGGCGTGGAACATAGCAGAACTGGACCGCCCGGGATACCGGGCCGGGTACCCCGGCCGGGCCAGAGGCGGGCCGGTTCTATCCCCGCCCTGTCATGACGGCCACAGAAACCAGGCGATAGCGCGAGCGGGGCGGTTTGCGATCGGACACCAGGTACGCGACGTATCGGGCATCGCCAGGGAACCCATTCAAACGGAGCTATTGTCTCGAAATCATTGTAATATCATAAAGATATATAAATAGCTTGTTTTTATATATAGGACTTGAAACGATCTCATCCGGACCACTCTCCATCAAGGATCGCGCCGGAAGTGGCGCATTGACCGCTCAGCTCCAGATGACCACAGGCGTGCACCACCACATCCGAGGCATTTTCCGGAAGCTGGGCGTGCGCCGACGCCGTGCAGCGCGCCCGCGCGCTCGGCGCTCGGTATCCGCCCGCCAAGTAGACAGTTCCCGCCCATACGAATATTTCATATTATAAATCAGTATGTTAGTAATATTCTGCCAGTAGATGCCCAGCATGCGCTGGACAAGGCTGCACCTTGCCACGCCAACGGCGCTGCCCCTACACTCGCCCGCCCCGGGAACGGTGCGCGTGCATGGCCGACACAGGCGAAACCAGAAACGCGGCGCAGCGCGCCGGTGACATGGCGGCGCGCATCGACTGGCGCGATGGCGCCGCGTTCGATGCGGTGGGTGACAGCGGCCACCCCGTGGCGATCGACGGGCCGCCGGACCTCGGCGGACGCAACAGCGGAGTTCGGCCCATGGAGTTGATGCTGATGGGCATCGGCGGCTGCGCGGCGACCGACGTGGTGCACATCCTGCGCAGGGGGCGGGGAACCGTCTCCAGGTGCTCGGCACGGGTGACGGCGCGCCGGGCGGCCACCGATCCCAGGGTCTTCACGGATGTCCACCTGCACTTCGCGGTCGCCGGCGAGAACCTGACCGAAAGGAAGGTCGCCCGCGCGGTCGAGCTCTCGGCCGAGAAGTACTGCCCGGCATCGATCATGCTGCGGCGCGCCGGCGTCGCGATCAGCCATGGGTTCGACCTCGAATGACCCCTCCCCATCCAACATCGTGACAAGACGACCGCGCCCCACCGCCGGATTGCACCACGTGGCACTGCACGCGCGTCGCTTCGACGACACGGTGGGTTTCTACCGGGACCTCATGGGCATGGCCATCGAGTGGCAGCCCGACGCGGACAACTGCTACCTCACTTCCGGGACGGACAATCTCGCGTTGCACCGGGCCACCGGGGAGCTCGACGACGCCGCGCAGCGGCTCGATCACATCGGCTTCATCGTCGACCGGATGGACGACGTCGATGACTGGCACGCCTTCCTCTCGGAGCGGGATGTGCCCATCCAGCAGCCGCCGAAGACCCATCGCGACGGTGCCCGGAGCTTCTACTGCAGCGACCCCGAGGGGACTGCCGTGCAGATCATCTATCACCCGCCGCTCAGCCGGGCGTAGGCGGCGCGCGGTCCTCCGTCCCGGCCTCGTGGGCGACGCAGCGACCGGGTTCAGTACACCCCCGGCACGATCCTCCAGCGCACCGCCGCCCGGTAGCGCTCCCAGAGCGCCCCGTATTTCTCGGCGCAGCGGCGGTCGTCGTCACGCTCCCGGAAGCCCAGCAGCAGCACGTAGTAGAGGACGTACAGCCAGGGACCGACCAGCATCGGCCAGCCGAGGGCGAGGGCGAGTCCGGTCGCCATCAGGATCTCGCCCAGGTAGTTGACGTGTCGGGACACCGCCCAGAAGCCGCTGCAGAGCAGGCTCCGCTCGCCGTCGGAGAGCGCCGCCGGCGCGAGGCCCCGAACACGTACAGGAACATCTTTGCATCCACGCGCCTCCGGAACATGCGCGGGCTCCGACGGCGCCCGAGGTAGAACTCGATCAGCGGGGAGCGCCCCTCGGCCGGCGCTGTCCACACCGCCGCCCCGGAGACGAGCAGCCCGAGGACGCACCCGCCGGCGGCGCCGGCCCAGCGGTGCTGCCAGAGCCAGTCCCACGGCATGACACCCCCGTAGCCCGCGGCCATCCAGAGGCCCACGCTGACGACCAGCACCAGCGGACCGTTGAGGCGATAGCGCAGCGCAGCGTCCGTCTCCTCGTCACGGACGTATCCCGCAACGTTACGCGCCGGGAGGATGCCCTGCAGGACCAGCATCCCCGCACACATGAGCCAGGCAGCGAAGAAGCCGAGCAACGGGTTCGTCACGACAGGAACCTCGTGTTCGCGGCCATGAGCCGCACCGCGGCCCTGCGGGGTAACAGACGCTGGATGACCTGCGCGGCAAGCCGGTTCACCAGGCCCGGTACGACGCGCGGACCGCGCCCCAGCGCATCCAGCGTCCGCCGGGCAACCACTTCGGGCGCCAGCATGCCAGGCGCCTGCCGGTCGGTGACCCGGAGCTACCCGGGGGTGGGCATCGCGCCGGCGCAGCAGACCGTGACGTCGATGCCGTCTTCCGCCGACTCGTGCCAGAGTCCTTCCGCCAGGATCGTGTTGAACGCCCTGGTGGCGGCGTAGGTCGCGAGGCCCGGGGCGCCCTGCAGGCCCGACAGCGACGACATGAGCACGACCGCGCCTCGCCCACGTGCGCGCATGCCGGGCAGCAACGTCCGCAGGAAGCGCACCGGCGCGGCCACGTTCACGTCCACGGCCCGTTCGAGCAGGTCCGCGTCGACGTCCAGAAAGCGACCGACCGGGACGAACGCCGCGTTGTAGACGAGCACGCCGAGTTCGAGATCGGCCGTCGTCTCCGCCAGCGCCTGGGCGAACCCGGGGTCCGCCAGATCCCACGCCAGGCAACGCACCTGCACCGCATGGGCCTCGCGCAGCCGGTCCGCCAATTCCGCGAGCAACGCCTCCCGACGGGCCAGGAGCACGAGGTGCAAGCCGCGTTCGGCGAGGGTGGACGCCAAAGCCGCCCCGAGACCCTCCGACGCCCCGGCCACCACGGCCCAACTCCGTAGCGCTCTGCCAAACCGGTCATGGGCGCGTATGCAATGGAGCGGCAGCGTGCATCAAGTCGCCCTGCCCGGAACAAACGACGTTGGGAGCATAGCGACCGTCGTCGGATGTTCCATGAAAGGGGCGACGCTTGTCGTCGCCCGTGTCGAGCCCGTGCAAGGCCTTGAGGACGGGACGGGACAAGCCCGTCCCCTACCGCGGGTTCAGATCCGGTACGCGGTCTCCGTCATGAAACGCGAAACCACGGTCATGGCCTGCTTGACACCCTCCGGGAACGCCGCGCCGCCCGCCTTCAACGCGTTGACGCCGTGGCGCGCCTCGTCGGCCCGCATCTCGGTGACGATCGCGCGGCTGCGCGCGTCTCCGGGTGGCAGGTCGTCGAGGTGCCGGTCGAGATGCTGCACGACCTGATCCTCCGTCGCCTCGATGAAGCCCAGGCTCACGCGGTCGCCCAGGGCCCCGGCGGCAGCACCCACGACGAACGACGCGGCGTAGAACACCGGATCGAGCACGCTCGGGCGGGCTTCGAGTTCCTCGAGCCGCTGCCGACACCAGGCAAGGTGATCCACTTCCTCCTCGGCCGCCTGCTTGAGCGCGTCACGCACCTCCGTCCGCCGCGCCGTCAGGGCCTGCCCTTCGTACAGCGCCTGCGCGCAGACCTCTCCGGTGTGGTTGACGCGCATGAGCCCTGCGGCATGCGTGCGTTCCTCATCGGTGAGTGCGGCTTCCGGTGCGTCCGGTGCGTCCGGCGCCGCACGGGTCGCACCGCCGACCCCCGCCAGTGTCCGCAGGCCCCGATCGAACACACCGATCAGATCGTCGAGGTTCATCCGAGGGCTCCAAGTTGCCGCCCGCCCAGCAGGTGCAGGTGCAGGTGATAGACGGTCTGCCCGCCCTCGCCGTTGCAGTTGACGACGAGTCGATAGCCAGTCTCGTCGATACCGCGCCGGGCGGCGAGTGCCTGAGCCCGCAGCACCATCCGGCCCACGATGTCCACGTTCGAGTCCGTCAGCTCGTTCGCGCTGGCGATATGCGCCTTGGGAATGACCAGGATGTGTACCGGCGACTGCGGCGCGAGATCGTTGAAGGCGACGAGGTCGTCGTCCTCGTACACGATCCCGGATGGAATCTCGTGCGCGGCGATCTTGCAAAAGACGCAATCGGGCATGGTGCGGAACCTCCGGCGACGGTCCGATGACTATAAACGATCAGGCGTCGGCCGCAGGAGTTGCGGAGCCGCTCCGGCCGTATCACGGCGCTGGCGTTTCAAACCGACCGGCAACCTTGCCGACCGCGGCTTGCGAGGTCACGGGTGTCGCCGAGAATCCCATGCGCGTCAGCGCAATCAACGCATAGGCGCGTTGTCCCGCACGCCCACCCCCGACGACGACGGGCCGGTCCCTGGCCAGCAGTCGCGCCTCGCTCGCAAGCCTGGATATCGGAACGGCATCGAGGTCGAGGGTCTGTGCCCCCTCCGGTGGCGACTCCGGAAACGGGTACTCCGCGATCAGCGCGCGCACCGCATCTCCCGGCAGGACCAGCAGCGCCGCATCCTCCACCACCAGGCATGTGCGCGCGGCAAGATGGTCCCCCGCGAAGGCGACGTCCTCGCCCAGGAAGTCCCCGGCCTCGAACGTCGCCTCGCCCCGCGCAAGGACACCGCTCTTGATCAGATAGACGGCATCCTCGATCGTCAGCCAGTCTCCCCCGGCCACGCGCAACTCTTCGGCGCCGCGCAGCAGTCGCTGCCAGGTTACGGCCGGCAACGCCCGCACCAGCGGCGAAGCCAGCAGCCGGTCGAGCCAGGCGTCGACGGTGGCCACTTCCGGCTTGGGGATGTCCGTCGGCTGCAAGGCGAAGCGAATCGGTGCGATGTCGACGGACAGCACCCGCGTCGCGGTGCGCGTTTCGAGCGCCACGTCGTCGCCCGGGCGATAGATCTCGGCTTGCTCCCCCAGGCGGCGCCGCCGACCTCGGGCGTCGACCGCGTCAACTTCGCCTTCCACGAGATACAGGTGTCGGTTGAGGCGGCTGCCGCGACGCAGCAGCGACCGGTTGGCCGGAAGTTCAATGAGGCGAGCGTGCTCCGCCGCCATGGTGAGCGTGCGCTCGTCCAGTTCGGCGAAGGGGGGGAACCGTTTGAGCACGTCCGCAAGCATGGAGCGATCGTCTCAAACCCGTTGGCACCTGCCTGTCAGCCTTTCTCCCTGGCTACCGCGCGATATCCGATATCGCGCCTGTAGTACACATCCTCCCAACCCACGCGTGCGACGCGTTCGTACGCCCTGGCCTGCGCCTCGGTGACCGACTCACCGAGCGCCGTGACGCATACCACGCGCCCCCCGCTGGTAACCGTCCGGTCGCCATCGAGCGCCGTGCCGGCATGGAACACCTTGGTGTCGGGGAGGTCGTCCGCGAGCCCGGAGATGGGCTTGCCCCGTGCATAGTCGAGCGGATACCCGCCGGCCGCCATCACGACCCCCACGGCGGCTCGCGGGTCCCAGTCGAGCCGTACGCCCGCCAAGCCTTCCCCGAGCGCGCGCCGGCAGAGCGCCGCCAGGTCGCCGCGCAGGCGCATCAGCACCGGCTGCGCCTCCGGGTCGCCGAAACGGCAGTTGAACTCGATGACCTTCGGGGTGCCGTCGGGCGTGATCATCAGTCCCGCGTAGAGGAAGCCCTGGTAGGGAGCCCCGTCGGCCGCCATGCCGAGGACCGTCGCACCCACCACCTCGCCCATGATGCGTTCGTGCACCTCCGGCGTGACCACCGGCGCTGGCGAGTACGCCCCCATGCCACCGGTATTCGGGCCAAGATCGCCATCGTCGCGGGCCTTGTGGTCCTGGGAAGACGCGAACGGCACGACGTGCGTGCCGTCCGTCATGCAGATGAAGCTCGCCTCCTCGCCTTCGAGAAACTCTTCCACCACGATCTCGCGGCCCGCCGCGCCGAAGCGCTCGCCGGAGAGCATCTCTTCGGCGGCCTCGATCGCCTCCTCGACGTCCCGCGCCACGGTGACGCCCTTGCCGGCGGCCAGACCGTCCACCTTGACCACCACCGGCGCCCCCACCTCCTCGATATACGCGCGGGCCGGCGCCACTGCCGTGAACGACTCGTAACGGGCGGTGGGAATGCCATGGCGCGCGAGAAACTCCTTGGCGAAGACCTTGGAGCCTTCGAGCCGGGCGGCCGCCTTCGACGGCCCGAAACACGGCAGGCCGCGGCGATCGAAATAGTCCCGCAGGCCCTCGACCAGGGGCGCTTCCGGACCGGCGATCGTCAACGCAACGCCGTTGTCCCGGACAAAGTCCGCCAGCGCCTCGAAGGCATCCGCCGCGAGATCGACGTTCTCGACCTTGTCCTCATGGGCCGTTCCGGCATTGCCGGGCGCCACGAAGACGCGTTCCACATCCGCCGAACGGGCCACCGCCCAGGCGAGCGCATGTTCGCGCCCGCCTCCCCCGACCACGAGTACCTTCATATTCAGTGCCTGAAGTGGCGCACGCCCGTGAACACCATCGCCATCCCGTGCTCGTCGGCCGCCGCAACCGACTCGCCGTCGCGCATCGAGCCCCCCGGCTGAATGACCGCGGTGACACCCGCCTCGGCCGCGGCATCCACCCCATCGCGAAACGGAAAGAAGGCATCCGAGGCCATCACGGCCCCGGCCACCGGGAGGTCTGCGTCAGCGGCCTTCATCCCGGCGATCCTGGCGCTGACGACGCGGCTCATCTGCCCCGCGCCGACTCCCACGGTCTGTCCGTCGCGGGCGTACACGATGGCATTCGACTTGACGAACCAGGCGACCCTCCAGGCGAACAGGAGATCGGCCATCTCCGCGGCAGTCGGGGCGCGGGCCGTGACGGTACGCAACGCGGACTCGTCCAGGCACAGCGCGTCTGCATCCTGCACCAGCAAGCCGCCCCCGACGCGCTTGAAGTCCCGGCCGGACCCGGGTGCCGCTTCGCCGACCTCGAGCAACCTGAGGTTCTTCCGCTTGCGCGCGGCGTGCAGCGCGTCCGGCGCCACCCGCGGCGCGACCACCACCTCCGCGAACTGGTTGTCGAGCAGCGCCGCGAGCGTCTTGCCGTCGAGCTCGCGATTGAACGCCACGATGCCACCGAAGGCCGACGTCGGGTCCGTTGCGAAGGCGCGCGCATAGGCGGTACCGACGTCCTCCGCGACGGCGACACCGCAGGGATTCGCGTGTTTCACGATCACGCATGCCGGCCCCTCGAAGGCCTGCACGCAGGCAAGCGCGGCGTCGGCGTCCGCGACATTGTTGTAAGACAACGCCTTGCCCTGGTGCTGCAGCAACGTCCCGACAGTGCCGGACACCGGCCGGGCGGACACGTAGAAGGCGGCGTCCTGGTGCGGGTTCTCACCGTAGCGGAGATCCGCCTGTTTGACGAAGCCGAGCGTCAACCGCTCGGGAAACGCGCCGTTCGCGAACCACTCCGCGATGGCCGCTTCGTAACCGGCGGTGTGCGCGAACGCCTTTGCCGCGAAGGAACGGCGCTCCGCCAACGTCGTGCCGCCCGCCGCCAGCGCCTCGACCACCCGCGGATAGTCCTGCGAGTCCACGACCGCGAGGACGTCCGCGTGGTTCTTCGCTGCCGCGCGCAGCAGCGTCGGTCCACCGATGTCTATGTTCTCGACGGCCTCTTCGGTCGTGCAGTCGGCGCGCGCGACGGTCTTCTCGAACGGGTAGAGGTTGACGACCACCAGGTCGATGGGGGCGATGCCGTGGCGCCGCATCGTCTCCGCATCGGCGCCGCGCCGGCCCAGGATGCCGCCGTGCACCAGCGGATGCAGCGTCTTGACCCGGCCGTCCATGATCTCCGGGAAGCCCGTGTGCTCGGCGACCTCACGGACCGGGATGCCGGCCTGGACCAGGGCCGCGCCGGTACCGCCGGTGGACAGCAGCTCGACGCCCAGATCGTGCAGAGCCCGGGCGAACTCGACGATGCCATGCTTGTCCGAGACGGCGAGCAGCGCTCGGCCCACCGGCGTCCGTCCGGCCATCGCTCAGATCAGCCCGTGGCGCAGGAGTTTCTTGCGCAGGGTGCCCCGGCTCAGGCCGAGGGTCTCGGCGGCACGCGTCTGGTTGCCGCCGCTGCGCTCCATGACGGTCTGCAGGAGGGGCTGCTCGACCTGTTCGAGCACGAAGTCGTACAGACCCGTCACCGGCGCATCGTCGAGGTCGTTCAGGAACCGCTCGACCGACCGCTGCACGAGGTCCCTCAAGGGCTCGACATGCATGGAACAAATCCTGGTTCGTGGCTCGGTGGGAAGCGTAGACGGGGTTCCATCGCCATCGCCGGTTTCCTCGACGGACACCGTGTCCATACTACCCCGCGTGCGCGGGCGAGCAAAGGAGCGCGACGCCATTTCAGGTCGACTGTCCGGTCGCGAGCCAGTCACGGGCACCCGGCAGGGACGACGGCGGGATCGCGGCACGCGGTGGAGCAGGCGTTTGCCCGTCAATGCAGGATCACGGACGCATTGACCGCATCGCGCCCCGGATCGCCAAGTTCCACCGAGACCGCCACGGGCGCCATGGCGGGCATCAATGCCCCGCCACGAAACTCTTCTCCGAGGTACTCGGCCGGCTCGAAGCGGCGCGCGGCGACCGTTTCGCCCGCAGCGTTGGCAAACCGCAGTTCGACGACCGGGAACGCCTGTGCGTAGGGCGCGGTATTCGCGATCACCGCGTCGAGTACCACCGCGTCCGGTACGTCGGGATGCGCACGGACCGCCATGCGCCGCACCGAGAGGTCGGCGAGGGAGCGCATGACCGGCAACTCGCAACCCACCGCTGCGCACCCCCACCGATACAGGAACCGCAGGTCCGCATCGCCGGCCCAGGGGTCGAAGCGATACCACAGCATCTGCCCGAGCAGACAGATCACCGCCAGGACGCACCCGCCCGCCCACGCACCGGTTCGGCGCCCCTCCGGCTCCTTCCACCAGCGCGGCGCCATCAGGCGCTACGCCCGTCGTCCGCCGAGCAGAGCCCAGCCTTCCATGCTGCGCACGCGGTCGAACGCGATGTCCGGGTACGCGGCGACGACGCCGTCGCCCTGGTCAAGAAGCACACCGGACAGCCCGATTCGCCCGCCGGGGCGCAGGCTGCCGCCGAGGCGGGGTGCGAGTTCAATCAAGGTGCGCGCGAGGATGTTGGCGACGACCACGTCAAAACAAGGGTTCGCGGCGAACACCTCGGCGGACTCGACACCGACTTCGACGCCGTTCCGGCCGGCGTTCTCCGCGGTCACCGCGAGCGCTGCTGCGTCGTGATCCACCGCAATCACCCGGGCGGCCCCGAGGAGCTTGGCCGCGATGGCCAGGATGCCGGAACCGCAGCCGAAGTCGAGCACCGAGCGACCAGCCAGCGGCAGGGAAGCCAGCCACGCCAGGCACAGGCGCGTGGTTGCGTGGCCGCCCGTGCCGAACGCGCGACCCGGATCGAGACGCAACACCGGGCGGGCGGCCGCCTCCACTGCGGCGTCCCAGGGTGCGATCGTCAACCTTCCGAACCGGCGTACGGAGGTGTAGCGTCGCCAGCTGCCGGACCAGTCGCGATCCTCCACGAAGTCGACGTCCATCGCATGTCCCCGCAGACGGGCGTGCACACGGGAGAGGTCGGCATCGAGCGCGAAGAGTCCCACCGCCCGCACGTCCTGCCAGGCGTCCGTTTGCGGCGCCCCCGTCGGAGCCGGTTCGAACAGCGGATCGTCGCCGGCATCGACCCAGGTCACGGCGAGTGCTCCAAGCTCCACGAGTTGTTCGCCCACCACCTGCGCGTCCGCACCTGAGACGCCCACGGAGAGCTGGATCCAGGGCATGCTGGTGTCGTGTCCCCGGCTAGACGATCCGAAAGAGCGCCGTGCCCGCTTCCATGGCCCGCCCGTTGTCGAGCAATATCTCGGCGACCGTACCGGTCAGCTCGGCCTCGATGCGGTTCATCATCTTCATGCTCTCGATGATGCACAGGACATCGCCCCGCGCCACCGCATCGCCCTCGTTCACGAACGGCGCTTCGCCCGGCGCCGGCGAGCGATAGAACGTGCCCGAGATCGGCGCGCGTACGACCTGCCCCCGCCCGGCCGGCTCGCCCCGGGCGGCGCTGGCCACGGCCGTCTCCTGCGCCGGGGGCGCGGCTGCGACGACCGGCAGCGCCGCCATCGGTGCGCTCCGCGCGATGCGGATGGACTCCTCGCCGTCACGCACCTCCAGTTCGGAGATGCCCGACTCCTGCACGAGTTCGATGAGCTTCTTGATCTTCCTCAGGTCCAAGTTCGTTGCCTCCGTGCTGCCCACGAGCGGCCTCGCCGGCACAAGTCCGAGTTTGCTACGCTTCGAGCGCGTCCATCGCGGCCATTGCCGCGTACTCGTATCCCGCCGCACCCAGGCCACAGACGACGCCACGCGCCACGTCCGACAGGTAGGAGTGGCTACGGAACGCCTCGCGGGCATGCACGTTGGACAGATGCACTTCGATGAACGGGATCGCGACCGCCAGAAAAGCGTCTCTCAAGGCAATGCTCGTGTGCGTGAACGCACCGGGATTGACGATCACGTAGCCAACCCCGTCGCTGCCCGCGCGCTGCACCGCCTCCACCAGTTCGTGCTCGGCGTTGCTCTGGAACGCCTCGATCTCGTGACCGCGGGACGCGGCCAGGGACACGAGCCGGGCGTGGATGTCGTCCAGCGTCTGCGCCCCGTAGATTTCCGGCTCGCGCGTGCCGAGCAGGTTCAGGTTCGGTCCGTTCAGGACCAGGATGCGTGCCACCGGCGGCTGTCCCCATGGTCGCCCTGCCGGGCGAGTCCGGGCAGTATGCCACGAACCCCGCAAGTTAACGACACGTTAGCCCGATTTCAGGTTCTTTAGCTGCCAGTTCCCGGCACATCGCTGACGGCCAGGGCGTCATGTAGCCCCTTCTATCCTGCCGATCACGATCCCGGGAGTGAGTATCTGGGGTAGTACCACGGGCTCTCCGTCCGGCGGGAAGTACACGTACAGGGGCACGCCGCTGCGCCCGAAACGCTCCAGAACCTCGGTGATCGCCGGGTCCGCGTTGGTCCAGTCGCCCTTGACGTACGCGATGCCGCGTTGCTCGAAGTAGGCGCGAATGCGATCGGTGCCGAGCGTCGACCGCTCGTTTGCGAGACAGGTGATGCACCAGGACGCGGTGAGGTTCAGAAACACGGGGTCGCCGGCGGCGCGGCGCGCCTCGACGGCCTGCATGTCGAAGCCGACCCCGGCGACTCGCTGCGCCACCCCCTGCGGGGGAACCGTCCAGACGACGAGCGCGGCAACGGCGAGTATCCCGAGCCAGACCGTCCGCAAAGCCGCCGGGCGGCGCGTACCGAGCCACGCCAGGAACCCCGCTCCGACGAACGCGGCAAGCACCCATGCGACGCCCTCCGCGCCGGACTGCTGAACCAGCACCCAGACGAGCCAGACCACCGTGACGAACATCGGGAACGCCATGACCTGCTTCAGCGTCGCCATCCACGCACCCGGTCGCGGCAGGCGCCGGGCGATCGCGGGCACGGCAGCCAGCAGCACGTAGGGCAGCGCCATGCCGACACCGAGTGCCGCCATGACCGCCAGCAGAACCGGCGCCGGCTGGCTCAGGCCGTAGCCGACGGCAGCGCCCATGAACGGCACCGTACAGGGCGTCGCGACCACCACCGCCAGTACGCCCGTGGCCACGGGGCCGGCGCGGTCGATCGCCACGCCGAACGGCGGCGTTTCGAGGACGCCGAGCAGATTGAGTCCGAGCACGAAGAAGAGCATCGCCATCCCGGTCACGAAGCCCGGCGACTGCAGCTGAAAGCCCCATCCCACGGCTTCGCCGGCGCCTTGCAGCGCGACCAGGAGGATACCGAGGAAGGCGAACGTCGCGACCACCCCGACCGAGAACCCGACGGCGTCCCGCACGCGACCCGCCGGGTCCCCGAGCAGCGACAGCGCCTTGATGGACAGGACCGGAAAGACGCACGGCATGAGGTTCAGGATCAGCCCGCCGAGCAGCGCCGCGCCGAGCGTGGCGACCAGCTCCGCCCACGCCCAGCCGGACGCGCCTGTACCGCCGGTGTCGGAGGCCACGCTCGCGAACTGCAACCACTTGCGTTCCGGGGGATAGCACAGCCCGTAGTCGGCGCATCCCTGGTATTCGATGCCGACCTCGAAGCGGTCGCTGGCCGGCTCGACCACGGGCACGCGCGCGGTGACCGTGTCGTAGTAGACCTCGACATCGCCGAAGAACTCGTCCGTCTTCCGCGTGCCCGGCGGCAGGACCGCCTCCCCGAGCCGGGTGCCGTCCCGGGTCTCGAAGCGGAAGCGGTGCCTGTAGAGGTAATAGCCCTCCGGCATGCGCCAGTCCGCCACCAGGGCGCCGTCCGGCGCAAGCCGGGCCGAGAGCACGAACGCCTCGTCCACGGGCAGGAAATCCGGTGCCTCGAGCGCATTCGGACCGGCCGGCAGTTCGATCTGGCCGAGTGCCGTGGCCGCCCAGACCAGCGCAAGACCCGCCGCCCCGGCCGTCCACGCCGAGGACCGCGCAGCGGCGCGACCCACCCAACGCGAGGCGGCCCGGTGGCTCCGGGCCCAACGGATGCAAGGAAACGATCCCATGGGTTTGATTGCGGCTCGCCTGGTGTCTCTATATCGTGCAACATCGTGCATCGTCGTGCACGGGCCCGTCGAGCGTTGACCGGCCCCAGGGCGCCCATGCGGCGCGCGTCGAAACGAGTCTGCCCATTGCGCCGCTTCCAACTCGCGAGAACCCTCCTGGCCATGGCAACGCTCGCCATCGCGGTCGCCTGCCAGGTCGATGACCCCGGGCCCCGATCCGCTCCAGCGCCTCCTCCCACGGCCGTACCCAGCGAGCCGGACCCGATTCCGACCGAGCGTGTGGATGCGCTGCTCAGCGCGGCGGAAGACGCGTTCGCCGAAGACCGGCTCCTGTACCCCGCCCCCGACAGCGCGTTGACGCACTACATCGCCGTCCTCGAACTCGTGCCCGATCAGCCGGATGCCCTCCACGGTCTTGAGCGCATCGTGGAAGCGTTCATCGAGCGTGCACAGCGAGCCATGCGGCAGCAACGTTGGGGCGCCGCCCGGTCGATGCTCGACCGGGCGCGCATCGCGGATCGCGAGCACCCCTCCCTGCCGGCCCTCTATCGACAGTTGCAGGATCTGCGCGACGCCCGGCGACTCAAGCTGGAGCTGTCCCCGGCTGCGGTCCGGGCGCGCGCTCCCGATGTAGCGGACGGACTTGCCGAACTCGGGCGGCACGCGCGGCAGGCAAACGCGCGCGTGTTCATCCGCGCGGGCAGCGATGTCGAGGGCCGGTGGATGTACGCGCAGCTCAACCGGGCGCCCGGAGACCGCCGCATCCGCGCCGAGATGGAGATCGGGCGGCCCCCACAGGTGGTCGTCGTACTGCTCCCGACGGCCGATCCGTGACGATGCCTTCCCGGCGACGCGGACAGACCAGACGGCACAGCCTCGTAGCCGTGGCAGCCGCGCTGGTGGTCACGAACGGCTACGTGCGCGACACCTTGCCGGGCCAGGCCGTCACGGCCGCCTACTGCGAGATCACCAACCACAGTCAGGAAGAGGCCGTTCTGGCGTCCGTCACCACCCCGGTGGCGCGCGCGGTCGAGGTCCACGAGACCCGCGACGAAGACGGCATGCTGCGCATGCGGCCCGTGCAACGGCTGGTGGTGCCACCCCGGTCCACGGTGCGGCTCGCGCCCGGCGGGATGCACCTGATGCTCTACGATGCCGAGACGGGAGGTGTTCCGAACGCACCGTTCGTGTTCGAATTCGCGGACGGGCGGCGTACGCGTGTCGAGTTCGACGTGCGCGCACCCTGAACGGGCGGAGCCGAGGAGACCCACATGGCATGGACACTGCGACGGGGCGGGGACACCGGAAATGCCGGTCTCGCCGCCGGCATCGGCGGTGCGCTGGCGGGCGTGTACCTGGTGCTCGTGACGTTCCTCTGGTGGTGGTGGGACAGCACACCCGACGCTTTCGACGTAGAGCGGGAAGTGCAGTCCCTCACCGCAGCGGGCGATGGCGCCGGCACGACGGTCACCGGCTCGCATACGACCGCCGCGATGATCCGACTGGGACGGACACTGCTCGACAAGCGCGGCGGCTACCTGTCCAACGACCTGTTCCCGCCGGGCGTGTGGATGGACAACGTGCCCAAATGGGAGTTCGGCGTCGTCGTGCAGATGCGCGACATGAGCCGCGTGCTGCGGGCCGACCTGAGCCGCTCGCAGAGCCAGTCCACGGAAGACCCGGACCTGTCGCTGGCCGAAGCCAAGTTCTTCTTCGACAACTCGAGCTGGATCTTGCCCCGCACGGAGCGGGAGTATCGCGACGGTACCGAGTATCTCGAGGGCTACCTCCGGCGCCTGACCGACCCCGACCAGCCCGATGCCCAGTTCTACGCCCGCGCCGACAACCTGCGTGCCTGGCTCACCGCCGTCGAAACGCGCCTCGGCAGCCTGTCGCAACGGCTGTCAGCCAGTGTCGGCAAACGCCAACTCGACACCGCGCTCTCCGGCGACCCCTCCGCGAGCCGGGCGACCCCTGTCCCGGGGGACAACGAACTCAAGACCAGCTGGTTCGAGATAGACGACATCTTCTACGAGGCCCGCGGGCAGGCGTGGGCCCTGCTGCACCTGCTGCGCGCCGTGGAGCGCGACTTCGGGCCGGTGCTCGACGACAAGAACGCCCGCGTCAGCCTGCGGCAGATCGTGCGCGAACTCGAAGGGACGCAGGAAACCGTCTGGAGCCCGATGATCCTGAACGGAACGGGGTTCGGGTTCGTGGCCAACCACTCGCTGGTCATGGCCTCCTACATTTCCCGGGCGAACGCTGCGATCATCGACCTGCGCGCACTGATGGCCCAGGGGTGAGTCCACACTCCGGACCGACACGCGCCAAGGTTCCACAACCACGAGGACATCGAACATGACCGGCATCGCAGACATCCTCTACGTGCGCTTCCGCATCCCCGACCTCGACCGCCAGCAGCGGTTTCTCGACGATTTCGGCTTCCTGACGGAACGCGACAACGGCACGCTCCTCGCCCGCGGCACCGACCCGAACCCGTTCGTCTACATTGCCGAACAGGGCGAAGCGGCTTTCCTGGCCCTCGGCTTCGAAGCCCTGAGCGCGGGCGACCTCGAGCGTATTGCCGCGATCGACGATGCCGAGGTCCGGCCCTGCGAATTGCCCTGCGGCGGCAACATGGCGCAACTCCATGACCCGGACGGGCTGCCGGTCGAGATCGTGCACGGCGTGGACAGGCCGGCCGCCGTCCCCCCACCCCGGCGCAGCCCCCTGAATTCCGGGGAAGACCGCGCCCGGCTCGGGCAGCGCGTCTCGTTCGAGAAAACGCCGCCTGCGGTCAAGCGCCTCGGCCACTGCGTCATCAACGTCACGGACTTCCGAACGTCCGAAGCCTGGTACAAGGAGCGTCTCGGCCTCCTCACCAGCGACGAGGTGTACATCGGCGAGGAAGGCAACGCGCTCGGAGCCTTCATGCGCTGCGACCGCGGTGCGCACTACGTGGACCACCACACGCTCTTCCTGGTGGGCGGCGGGCAACTCGCCTTCAACCACGCAGCCTTCGAGGTGGCCGACTGGGACACCCTGATGCTCGGCCATGACAGCCTGCAGCAGGCCGGCTACGAACATCGCTGGGGCGTCGGGAAACATGTCCTCGGCAGCCAGGTGTTCGACTACTGGAAGGATCCCCACGGCTTCACGCTGGAGCATTTCACGGACGGCGACCTCTTCAACGTCGACTCCGGCTCGCACCAGGTGCCGGTCGCGGAGTTGCTGGCCACCTTCTGGGGTCCGGAGGGGCGCCCGTAATCGACGCCATGGCGATCGGCATCACCCTCGTCGTTCTCGTCCTCGCGTGGTACGGCCTGGAGTTCCTGCGGCACCGGACCCGTGCCATGCCCGGCGGCATCGACGAAGGCAGGACACTGCCCCACGAAGGCGCCTGGGAGCTCTACCACAACAGTTTCTCGCTGTGCTCGAAGAAGACCCGCGTGTGTCTCGCCGAACTCGGCATCGAGTACCGCAGCCACCACGTGGACCTGATCGAGACCGGCGCATACGAAAACGTCTCCCGTCGGTATCTCGCGATCAATCCCGCGGCGCTGGTGCCGCTCCTGGTGCACCGGGGACACCCGATCTACGAGTCCCATGAGCAGATCGTCTACGCCGCGGCCGCGGTGGGGGAAAGCGAACTGCTGACCCCGGAGGACGAGGTGGACTGGCTGGACACGTTCCTCACCGAGGCGCGCCCGCGCGTCGCCGCCTACTGGAAGGCTCTGCAGGCACGGCCAAGCTACGCCGCCGCCATCGGGGCATTCGAGCATCCGACCGTGGTGCGCGGGCTCGACCGGGTGCGGCACCTGAAAGAGACCGACGCCGCGTTTCGCGCTGCGCTGACCGGTTAGGGGGACCTTTTGCCCCGCTTCGCCGCCAACGTCTCGATGATGTTCCCGGAGGTCCCGGTTGCGGAACGCTTTGCGGCCGCCCGGCGGGCCGGATTCACGGCCGTGGAGTTCCTCTTTCCCTACGGCGAGGACGCCGCGGAGATCCGCCGCTGGCTGGACGACGCCGGCATCGACATGATCCTGCTCAACACGCCGCTCGGCGACGCGGCCGCCGGCGAGCGCGGCCTGGCCGCCCTGCCCGGACGGGAGGCGGAGTTCCGCCAGGACTTCGCACGGGCGCTCGACTACGCGCGTCAGCTGGACGTTTCGATGATCCACGTCATGGCCGGCGTCGTGGGCGACGACGAGCGCACGGACGCCCTCGCCGTGTTCGCCGACAATGTCGGTTACGCGGCCGACCGCGCCGCCCCGCATGGCATTCGCATCCTGCTCGAACCGCTGAACGACGAAGACACGCCCGGCTATCTGCTCACGCGCGCGGCGCAGGCCCGCCGCTGCATCGAAGCCGCCGGCCGCGCCAACGTGCGTCTGCAGTTCGACTTCTACCATCGCCAGATCATGGAGGGGAACCTCGGCCGGGGGCTCGCCGACCACCTCGACATCATCGGGCACATTCAGTTCTCGAGCGTTCCGGGACGCCACGAGCCGCAGCACGGCGAAGTGCACCTGCCCTTCCTGTTCGACCTCTGCGACCGGCTCGGCTACCGCGGCTGGATCGGCTGCGAGTACCGTCCGAAGACCACCACGCTCGAGGGCCTGAGTTGGGGTGCTCCGTACGGATTGGGGCCGGGCCGATAGCGGGGCCGCCGGACAGGCGGCGCCAACAGGCCGCCGCCAGTCTGTCCCACGCCGCACTCTCCCACGCCGCACTCTCCCACGCCGCAGATCACGTTCTTGTCCTGCGCGCCGGTCCGGGTATCATTGCGGCCCCAACGCGGGCTTCCTTCCTGGCGCGCACGAGGCTTCTCGAGAAATAACGCGGCCGGCAGACACGCCGGGCACGTCGGAGCCCACGCCATGGACGCCCTCCCCGCCCGCCCATGTGGATCACAGGCGGATCACGGCTGATCGAGCCGAATCAAGGCGGATCGAGCGCCCACGAGAGCGCAAGCGATACGGGGAGTCGGGTCCGGGCCGAGGGGCTCGGGCGCGGAGCGTTACTCGGCACAAATACAAGTTTCGGGGAAATCGATGTTGGAGCAAGCAATCATTCCGCCGGCACTCGGCGTCGTCGGGCTCGTCGCGGCCTTCGTGGTCTACGCACTCGTCAAGCGCTACCCGGAAGGCGGCGACAACGTCCGCGATATCGGGGACGAGATCCACCTCGGGGCGATGGTATTCATGCGCCGGGAGTACACCATGCTGGCGCTCTTCGGCGCGGTGCTGATCGCCATCCTGTTCTTCTCGCCCGGCCTCGGCACCCCGACCGCGCTCGCCTTCATCGCGGGGGCGCTGTCTTCCGCCGGCGCCGGCTGGATCGGGATGTACACGGCGACCAAGGCGAACGTGCGCACGACCACGGCGGCCTATACGCAGGGCGCGCCGGCGGCGTTGTCCGTGGCGTTCTTCGGCGGCTCCATCATGGGCCTGGCCGTGGCGTCGCTCGGCCTGCTCGGGCTCGGCATCGTCTACTACTACTTCGGCGGCGACCCGCACACCGCACACCACATCCACGGCTTCGGCATGGGCGCCTCGAGCGTCGCGCTGTTCTCCCGTGTCGGCGGCGGCATCTATACCAAGAGCGCCGACGTCGGTGCGGACCTGGTCGGCAAGCTCGAACAGGGCATTCCGGAGGACGATCCACGCAACCCCGGCGTCATCGCGGACAATGTCGGCGACAACGTCGGCGACATCGCGGGCATGGGCTCCGACATCTTCGAGTCCTACTGCGGGGCGATGATCGCCTCCATTGCCATCGCGGCCACCCTTGGCGTCGTGGCCCTCGGCGGACTGGTTCCGGAAGCGGCCACGGAAGACGGGCGCGCCGCGCTCATGTCGTTGCCGCTGCTGCTCGCCGCGACGGGCCTCGTGTGTTCCATCATCGGCATCGCCATCGTGCGCAGCCGCTCGGCTTCGAACCCGGCGCTCGCGCTACGCATCGGCATGATCGCCACGCCCATCCTGTTCATCGTCGCGGCGTTTTTCGTGATCGGCAATGCAGGGATTTCCCACGCCATATGGTGGTCGGTGGTGGCCGGGTCCGTGGGCGGTGTCGTCATCGGGCTGGTCACCGAGTACTACACCTCCTCGAAGCCGATCGTGCGGATCGCGGAGGCCGGCAAGACCGGCGCGGCAACGGTCATGATCACCGGACTCGCCGTGGGGATGCAGTCCGTAGTCATACCGGTGCTCGCCATCTGCGCGATCATCTTCGTCTCGACGGAGCTCGCCGGCCTCTACGGCGTCGGCATCGCGGCGGTCGGACTGCTCGCGACGGTCGGCATGACCATGGCCGTGGACGCCTACGGCCCCGTTGCGGACAACGCCGGCGGCATCGCGGAAATGGCTGGCCTCGGCGAGGAGACGCGCGCCATCACGGACTCCCTCGACGAACTCGGCAACACGACCGCCGCCATGGGCAAGGGCTTCGCCATCGGCGCCGCCGCGCTGGCCGCGCTCGCCATCATCGCCGCGTTCGTGGAAACCGTCGCCTACAACCGCGGCGGCGATTTCTCGCTGCACCTCGGCAATCCGGAAGTGCTGATCGGGCTCTTCATCGGCGGCCTGACCCCCTTCCTCATCGCCTCCATCACCATGACGGCCGTGGGCGACGCGGCGATGGAAATGATCGAGGAGATCCGCCGTCAGTTCCGTGAGATCCCCGGCCTGCTGGAAGGTACCGCCAAACCCGACAATGCGAAGTGCATCGACATCGCCACGTCCGCCGCGCTCAAGCGCATGCTGCTGCCTGGCGCCATCGCCGTGGCCCTGCCACCGGTCGTCGGCTTCGGCATCGGCGCCCAGGCGCTGGGCGGCGCGCTGGGCGGCGCGCTGCTCGGTTGCGTGCTCATGGCGCTGACCATGGCCAACGCCGGCGGCGCCTGGGACAACGCCAAGAAGTACGTCGAAAAGGGCAACCTCGGTGGCAAGGGCTCCGACGTACACGCGGCGACCGTGGTCGGCGACACCGTGGGCGACCCGTTCAAGGATACGTCCGGGCCGAGCATGAACATCCTCATCAACGTGATGGCCATCGTCAGCCTGGTAATCGCCCCGCTGCTGTAGGGGCGACCCTTGTGGTCGCCCGTCCCCGACCCTTGTGGTCGCCCGAGGACGTGCGTGAATTCGAGAACGGGGCCCGTCAGATCGAGTAGCTGACGACGAACCAGGCCTTGCTGATGTCCGCCGCCCACTCCCGCGCGTGGTAGCGCGCGAACTTGAACTGCAGGCCGAGCGGGCCGTTCGAATACAACGCGGTGACACCGAGCTCGCGACCGTAGTTGTCATCGCCTTTCGCCGCCGCGAACTCGTGGACGGCCGCGGTGAGCGCCACCGGCCCGACCGCGCCGGAGAAGGTCAGGTAGGTGTCCTTGACGCCGGCCGGGGGTGTGGACAGGAACCTGTCGGTCCAGCCCTGGAACTTGTGTAGCGTGCCGAGCGGGGTTCGAAACGGCGCCGTCCCGCCGTCGCTGCCGAGCACCTCGTGCCCCACGACGACAGTGATGCGCTCGATCGGCCACTTAGCTTCGACGAAGTAGTACGGTGCGTCGTAGGAGAGCGGATTGTCTCCCCACTCACGCTGCAGCGCGATTCGGCCAGCAAGACTCACCGGCCCGTAGGTGCCGTTGTAGTTGAGGCCGTAGCTCGCGTTGGAACTCGCCGGGCCGTTATCGTTCTCGAAGTCGAGCAGGTAGGCAAACGCGGCGAGGACGTGGTCCTCGGCCGGCGCGTAGGTAGCCCGCAGCAGGTGCGCGTTCCCTTCCCACTCGGCCGGCTGCAGCCCGTCGTCCGGACCGAAGATGCGGCGCACGTTGGCCACGTAGCCGTAGTCGATGCCGGTGCGCTCGCCGGACGACTGGATGCGTACGCCGTCGTAGGTCTGCTCGTTCTGCCGCCAGGCCACGCCGCCAACAAAACGCTGTTCGCCATGGAGGATGCGTTGTCGTCCGGCCGTGACAGTCGTGGCGCCGCTACGGAAGCGCAGGAACGCCTGGTTGAGGTCTGTGCCGGTCGGGTCGGCAACGATGGGAAACTCGGTACGGCCGTTTTCCGTGGAGTTGTAGTCCTCCGATCCCACGACGAACACGTGATCGGCTTCGAGGCCGACGGAGAAGCCCTCGACAGCGTCCATGATCCAGGACGCCCGCGCCTTCGCCGTCGAGGCCCGCGCCTTCTCGGCAATACCGTCCTGGTCGACGGTTTCCAGACGATAGCGAACGGAGAACTGCGGCTTGGTGGCCTCGGCTGTCTCCGCGAATCCGGCCGACGCCCAGGGCGCCGAGACGAGCAAGACCGTGGCCACTGCACGTTTCGTGCAACTCGCGCGCTCGATCACTCCGACCTCTCCTTCCTGTGGCGTTGCGCGTCCCCGACTCGCGCGAAACCCTCGTCGCGGGCCCGCTTGCGAGCCCCCCGGATGCCCCGGAGCGGTCCGCGGCATGCGCCACCCACCCGGCGACTCGCGTCCTCCACCAGCGCATCGTGTCCAGTCTCCCGGATTGCCGAACCAAGGTTACCAGACGCCCGCCGCCGCGGGCTTCCCGGGGTCGGGCGGCCACCACCTTTGGTCGCAAATCGCGCGTGCCCTAAGATACCGCGCTCACGTCTTGGTGGAGGACACCATGGTCTGGCAACCGGAAATCGAGGAACTCGAGCGCCGCAGGCGCCTGGCGGAACGGATGGGCGGCGAAGCCGGCATCCGCGAACAGCGCCGCCGCGGCAAGCTGACGGTGCGCGAGCGCATTGATCTGTTCGCCGACGCCGGTTCGTTCCAGGAGATCGGCCAGCTCGCCGGGGCCGCCACCTACGAGGGCAACGAGCTCGTCGATCTCACGCCTTCCAACATGGTGATCGGCCTCGCCAGACTCAACGGACGACGTGCCGTGCTGACCGCCGGCGACTTCACCGTGCGCGGCGGCGCCTCGGATGCCTCCATCGGCAACAAGGGTGGGCACGCCCAGAACATGGCGCTCGACTGGCGGCTACCCTTCGTCCGGCTGCTCGACGCCACCGGCGGCAGCGTCAAGACCTTCGAGCAGATCGGCCGCACCTACATCCCCACCAACCCCGTCACTCCGGGCGTGCAGGACCTGCTGTGCCGCGTACCGGTCGTGGCCGCCGTGCTCGGCTCCGTCGCCGGCCTGCCGGCGGTGGACGCGTGCCTGGCACACTTCAACGTCATGGTGAAGGGCATCAGCCAGGTGTTTCCGGGCGGCCCTCCGGTAGTCAAGGCGGCCCTCGGCATCGACATCACCAAGGAGGACCTCGGGGACGAGCGCAGCCAGGTGTTCGACAGCGGCGTGATCGACAACCTCGCCGACACCGAGGCCGAAGCCTTCGACATGATCAAACGCTTCCTCGGCTACCTGCCGAACAACGTCTGGGAAATGCCGCCACGGGTCGAGACCGGCGACGACCCCGACCGGCGCGACGAGGAACTGCTGTCCGTCATCCCGCGGGAGAAGCGGCGCACGTACGACCCCCGCCGGATCCTCTCCGCGGTGCTCGACAAGGACTCCTTCTTCGAGATCACGCCGCACTACGGACGTTCGCGCATCCTGGGCCTCGCGCGCATGAACGGCTATCCGGTCGGCGTGATGATCAACAACCCGAAACGTCTCGGTGGCTCCATGGACGTCTCCGCCGGGGTCAAGGTGATCCGCTTCCTGCAGCTCTGCGACACCTTCCACCTGCCGATGGTCTACTTCGCCGACGAACCCGGGTTCATGGTCGGCCCCGATCAGCAGCGCCAGGGCATCGTCCGGGCCGGCGCCAAGATGGTCTGCGCGACCCTCAGGACGCGCATGCCCTGGATATCGATCATCACCCGCCAGCTCTACGGCGTCGCGGGACAGTGCCACGACCGGCCAAGCGGCATGTTCAAGCGTGTCGCATGGCCCTCCGGGCATTGGGGCTCCATGCACATCTCCGGGGGCGTATCCGCGGCCTATCGTCGCATCATCGCCGAATCCGAGGATCCCGCAGCCAAGCAGCGGGAGATCGAGGACCGCCTCCAGGCGCTGGCTTCACCGTTCCGCACCGCGGAAGCGTTCAACATCGAGGAGATCATCGACCCGCGGGAAACGCGTCCGATGCTCTGCGATTTCGTCGAGATCGCGCAGTCCGTCCTCAAGACGCAACTCGGGCCGAGCCCGACGCCGTACATGCCGTGACCGTGGCCGGGCCGGAGGCAGCGCGCCGCAAGCGGCCGCCCCCGGCGTGCAGCGGTAGCGACACGCCGGACCGCCCTGGCGCGCTCCGATTTGACCGAGCGCCCCGACAGTTGGCATTCTGACCCGGTGTCGAGCGCTCCAGCCGATCCATACGCCGCCCTTTCTCCTGCCGCTCGCCTGGTCGCGCAGGTGTTGGGCGTGGTGGCGCCACACGCCCTGGGCGCGTCGCGCCTGCGCAAGCTGTTATCCCATGCCGGAGTCAGTCTGTCCGGGCACAGGCTGACCGACCAGGAGGTCCGCAGGGCGATCGCGGAACTCCTGGACGCCGGCTTCGCCGTCCGAGAGCGGCAAGGGGTCCGTCTCTTGCGGAACTGGATGCTGCCACTGACCCGCCTCGCGGGTCAGACGGGCAACCTGGTGCCCTTCCTGACCGCGTTTCTCGCGACAGACCAGCGGAGCTACTACGACGCGTACCTCCTGCGGGCGGAGATGCTGGTCCGCTGTCACGTCGTCCGCGGCGACTACGCCGCGCTCGACGAGTTGGTGGATTCCGAAGAGGGGTTCTCGCCAAGCTGGTGGTTCCTCGTCGACCCGCTCGCCATCGACCTCCTGGAACTTCTGCCGCCACGTTATCTCGAGGGTGCGCTCGCGACCTGTCTCGACTACGTCATCGAGACCACGGCACCCCCCGAGGCGACCGTCGAAGCCTGCCTGGCATTGAGCGGCACGCCGTCCTCGCACGCGGCGGACATCGCCTTCATCCGTATCCTGCAAGGCCGCTTCACCGCCGCCGAGGCGGTGTTCGCGGAGTTGCCTCCGACGAGCCGAGAGGACCGCGCGGCGACAACCGCGTTGGCGGCCACCCGGGCGCTGATCGCGCTGCTGCGCAATGACGACCCCGGTGCGCGCGCGCACATCGACGCGGCCATCGCCGCGCAAAGGGCCGGTACGCGCCGACGCAACGTGTTCCCGGATTCGCGTGCCTTCGCCCTGTCCCTGCTCGCCCTCGTACGCATGGATACACCGGAGTGCACCGATCTCCTCCAGCGATTGCTCAAGGCCGCCGACCGGCTGCAGATCGCCCGTCCCGCGGAAATCCGCCTGGTACTCAATGCACTGCAGTCAAGACACGAAGACGGGTTCCATGGCCGTGGCCCGGAAGGGGCCGGTCTCCACCTCCTGTTCGACGGGCTGGCCTTCAGCTGGCGCACACATCCAAGGCTCCGCGACGAACAGTGGCGTCAGGCCTTGCTGGAACACTGCGAACGCGCGGCGGCGCACGGCTTCGCATGGGTAGCGGCGGAGTGCGAAGAACTCCTGCGACGTTCGTCCAGGGGCGAAGCCGAGGACGACCTGTCGGGCGGGGCCGAGGCCCACGCGCGCCTCGGCACGGTCTCGCTGGCGCCGCTCGCCATGCCGATCCCTGCCTGGGAGAGATCCCTCAGAACGCTGGAGCAGTACACCTATGACACGGTGAACAAGGCCGCCGGCGCCGGCTCCACCAGGGCCAGCGGCGCGCGACGACTCGTGTGGGAAATCGACACGGAGTTCGACGACCTCAAGCTGTCCCCCCGGGAGCAGCGTCAGCAGAAGAACGGCAGGTGGACCAAGGGCCGCAAGGTGGCACTGCAACGGCTCTCGCACGAGGCGGCGAGCATGGACCACCTGCGCGACGAGGACCGCGCGGCGGCCGCTGCGATCGGCGTTGTGCGCGGCTGGTACGGCGGCCAGGAGTACGTTCTCGCAGCCGAGGGGGCGTACGCCCTCGCCGGCCATCCGCACGTCTTCAACGCTCGCGGGGAGACGGTGGAAATCGTCCGCCGCGAGCCGGCACTGACCATCGACGAAGACGACGGCATGCTGCTCGCCGCCATCGAACCCCGCGGTCACCGAGCAAACGGGGAGTACCTGTGGACGATGGCGAGCGACAGGCGCTGCGAGGTCACCCGTTTCGCGCCCGCCCACCGCCGCTTGCTCGAAATCGTTCCGTACGGTGGCCTGAGGCTCCCCGCCGCGGCCAGGGGGCGCCTGCTCGAAGCGGTGTCCGCCCTGGCGTCCGAGGTGCGTGTGCAGAGCACCGTCGACGGAGACGCCGGTACCGCGCAGGTCGAAGCCGACGCCGAGCCCTGGGTCCGCCTCGAACCGTACGACGCCGGCCTGAGCGCCGCGTTGGTCGTGGAACCCATTCCCGAGTCCGGCATCTGCTACCAGCCCTCCACCGGCGCCGCCACCGTGTTCGCCAGCCGGGACGGAGCGAGCGTGCGCGCGCGTCGCGACCTCGACGCCGAGGGGCAGGCGGTGGACCGGCTGCTCGAACGTTGCGGGTTGCTGGCGCCGCGACCCACCGAACGGCAACCCCTGCTGCTGCCCGGGCCTGGCGACTGCCTGGAGTTGCTGGACCAACTCCATTCCGCCGGCGCGCGCTGCAAGTGGCCGCGCGGCGAACCGTTCCGCATCGTCGGGCAGGCGACCACCTCTTCCCTGGCGCTGACCGTCAAGTCGGCTGCCGACTGGCTGCAGGCATCCGGCAAGCTGGCCGTCGACGAGCGGCGCGTGCTGGACCTCAAGGGCCTGTTCGCGCTCCTCGAAGCGCAGCCCGGTTCGCGCTTCCTGGAACTCGAACACGGCGAGTTCCTGGCCCTCTCGGCCGCGTTTCGACGTCAACTCGACGACTTCGCGAGCCTCGCGGCGCCGACGGCGCGTGGCGAGATGCGCCTGCACCCGTTCGCTGCGTTGGCACTCGACGAACTCGTCGAGGGCGCCGAGCTGACTGCCGACCGGGACTGGCGCGAACTGCGCGCGCGCCTCGATGCGGCCGAGTCTTTCGAGCCCGAACTGCCGAGCACGTTGCAGGCCGAGTTGCGCCCCTACCAGCTCGACGGCTTTCGCTGGCTGGCGCGGTTGAGCCGTTGGGGCGCCGGTGCCTGCCTCGCGGACGACATGGGCCTCGGCAAGACGGTGCAGACCCTCGCCCTGCTCGTGCACCGGGCGCCCGCGGGTCCGGCCCTGGTCGTGGCGCCCACCTCGGTGATCGCAAACTGGATCGACGAGGCGCATCGCTTCGCACCGACGCTGAACGTCAAGGCCTATGTCGGCGCCGCGGCTGCTCGGACACGCCTGCTCGCGGACCCGGCGCCGTTCGACCTGTACGTGACGACCTACGGCCTGCTGCAGAACGACGCCGCGCAACTGGCGGAGGTCGCCTGGCACAGCGCCGTGCTGGACGAAGCCCAGGCGATCAAGAACTCGGCCACCAAGCGCGCACGCGCCGCGCGCCGACTGACCGCGGACTTCCGACTCGTCACCACCGGCACGCCCATCCAGAACAACCTGATGGATCTGCACTCCCTGTTCGCCTTCACGAATCCGGGGCTGCTGGGGTCCGTGGAACGCTTTCGCCGCAACTTCGGCCTGCCGGTCGAACGGGACGGCGACGAAGTTGCCCGCGCCCGGCTGCGGCGCCTGATCGCGCCGTTCATCCTGCGCCGCCTCAAGAGCGAAGTGCTCGACGATTTGCCGGAGCGCACGGAGGTCGCCCTGCACGTCGAGATGTCCAGCGAGGAAGCCGCGCTCTACGAGGTACTCCGGCAACGTGCGGTCGAGGAACTCGAGGGCGCCCGGACCGAAGGCACCGAGCAGCACCACGGCAAGCACCGCGTGCGCATCCTTGCGCACCTGATGCGACTGCGGCTCGCTTGCTGCAACCCGAGGCTGGTGGTCGACGATGCCACGCTGGCACCGGCGAGCTCCAAGCTCGAAACCTTCGCAGCGACCCTCGACGAACTGCTCGCGAACCGCCACAAGGTGCTGGTCTTCTCGCAGTTCGTCAGGCACCTGAAACTCATCGAGGAGTACCTGCACGGCGCCGGCGTCGCCTACCAGTACCTGGACGGCGCCACGCCGGCGAGGAGCCGGGCACAGCGCATCGCCGCCTTCCAGGCGGGCCAGGGCGACGTGTTCCTGATCTCGCTCAAGGCCGGCGGTGTGGGGCTGAACCTGACCGCCGCCGACTACGTGATCCACATGGACCCCTGGTGGAATCCCGCGGTAGAGGATCAGGCATCCGACCGAGCCCACCGTATCGGCCAGACACGCCCGGTCACGATCTACCGTCTGGTCACGAGAGGCACCATCGAGGAACAGATCGTCGATCTGCACCACCGCAAACGCGACCTCGCCGACCGGTTGCTGCAAGGCTCGGACGCGGCGGCACGCCTGGACGCGAACGAACTCCTGGCACTGTTGCGCCAGCCGTTGCCGGGCATGGGATAAGCAAGCGATCCCGGCGCCGATGGGTGGCCCGAACGTTGATGGGGGCCGCCGTCAGAGCTCGAACGGCGGCAACTTCTTCGGCACGAGTTCGTTACGCAGGGTCACGTAGTCGGGCAGTCCGTCCCGGTAGGGCGGGGGGTCTTCTCCCGCGATCAGCGGCTTCAGGTAGCGTCTGCCCGCCGCGGTGATCCCGTAGCCGGATTTCGAGATATAGGACTTCGGCACCTTCCGCTCGACGTTCGCGACGCTCCTGAGCGGCACCTCCCCGATCCGCCAGCGGTAGGGCTCGTCGCTCTCGCGCACGATCGTCGGCATCACGGCGTTGCGCCCCGACAGGGCGAATTCGACCGCCGCCCTGCCTATCGCGAACGCCTGCTCGACATCCGTCGCGGATGCGATGTGGCGCGCGGAACGCTGCAGGTAGTCGGCCACCGCCCAGTGGTGCTTGTAGCCGAGGGCCTCCCCGATCATGCGGGCCAGCGTCGGAGCAACCCCGCCGAGCTGCGCATGCCCGAATGCGTCACGGCTGCCCGACTCGGCCAGGAAGGTGCCATCGGCGTAGCGCGCGCCCTCGGAGGCGACGATCACGCAGTAGCCGACCTTGTCCACGGTCTCCCGCACCTTGGCAAGAAACGACCCCTCGTCGAACGGCACTTCGGGAAACAGGATGACGTGCGGCGGGTCGCCCGACCGGTCCTGCGCCAGCGCGCCCGACGCGGCGATCCACCCGGCGTGACGCCCCATGACCTCCAGGATGAAGACCTTGGTCGAGGTCTCGCACATCGAAGCCACGTCGAGTGCCGCCTCGCGCACCGACACGGCCACGTATTTCGCGACGGAGCCGAACCCCGGACAGGTGTCCGTACGGGGCAGGTCGTTGTCCACCGTCTTCGGTACGCCGATGCAGACCAACGGATAGCCGAGCCGCGCCCCCAACTGGGACACCTTGTACGCGGTGTCCTGGGAGTCGCCCCCGCCGTTGTAGAAGAAGTAGCCGATATCGTGTGCGCGGAACACGTCGATGAGGCGCCGGTACTCGCGCTCGTTGTCGTCCAGGGACTTGAGCTTGTAACGACAGGACCCGAACGCCCCGCTCGGCGTATGGCGCAGCGCAGCGATGGCCTTCGTCGACTCGATGCTGGTGTCTATCAGCTCCTCGCGCAGGGCGCCGAGTATGCCATTCCTGCCCGCGTAGACCTTGCCCATGCGGTCGCCGAGCCGGCGCGCGGTTTCGATCACGCCGCACGCCGTCGCGTTGATGACCGCGGTCACGCCGCCCGACTGGGCATAAAAGGCGTTGCGCCTCGGCTCCTTGGCCGGCGCCTTGCGCGGCTGCTTGGGTCGTTCGCGTTGGGGCATGGATCGCGTTCCTCCTCCCACCATCGTTCGAGATTGTAGAACGAGGGTACGATCGATGTTCGCGCCGAAATCCTGTGCGACAATGTTCCCATGGCGTCGGTCCTGAAGATCTTCTGGAACCTCTGTCTGCTGCGAATCGGTCCCGAGGCGGTCCCCGACCAGACTTGGTTCGTCGCGGCGGTCGTCCTCGCGGACATCGCGCTCTCCGCGTTCGTCAATGCCACTATCGGCAGCGTCGGGACCGCCACGGCGCTCGGATATGCGGTCGTGTCCCTCGCAACCGTCGCAACGGTGGCCTGGCTTGCACTCCATCTGAAGGGCATCGCCGGGCGATTTCCGGCCACCCTGTCCGCGTTGGCGGGCAGCGACTTCCTGTTGACGGTGATCCCGGCGGCACTGGCCCCGATCGAGGTGGTGCAGCC
Organism: Candidatus Azotimanducaceae bacterium; assembly: GCA_965206615.1. Classification (GTDB taxonomy): domain Bacteria; phylum Pseudomonadota; class Gammaproteobacteria; order Pseudomonadales; family Azotimanducaceae; genus VXNE01. The sequence continues at coordinate 1,334,728 of CBDBKI010000005.1, read as the reverse complement.
CGTGGTGATCATCGCCGTCTTCCAGATCTGGCTGATCGTCGTCTGGGGCTTCATCTTCCGGCACGCCTTCAACACCACACTTGCCTTCGGCATTCTCATCGCCTTCGGCATATCCGTCCTCACCACCATCGTCGCGGGTGTCGCCATCGGCATCCCCGGAGTCGAGCAGGCCGGATCGGGTAGTTGAGCGAGCGTCTGTATTTCCTGGGCATCGGCGGCACACTGATGGGTGGCCTGGCGCAGATCGCCAAGGCGCGCGGCTGCGTCGTGAGCGGCTCGGACAACGCGCTCTACCCGCCCATGAGCGAGCAACTCGCAGCGGCCGAGATCGAAGTCTTCGAAGGCTTCCAGCCCGAGCACCTCGATCCGCCCCCGGACCGCATCGTCATCGGCAATGCGCAGCTGCCTCGGGGCCACGAGGCCATCGAGTACATCCTGAACGAGAACCTGCCCTATACATCCGGCGCCCAATGGCTCGGCGAGAGCGTCCTCGCGGACCGCTGGGTCATCGCCGTGGCCGGCACACACGGCAAGACCACAACCTCGAGCATGGTCGCCTGGATCCTCGAGTGCGCGGACCTCCGTCCGGGCTTCATGATCGGGGGGGTACCGCACAATTTCGACTGCTCGGCACGCATCGGCAGCAAGCCGTTCTTCGTCGTGGAGGCCGACGAGTACGACACCTCATACTTCGATCGTCGGTCCAAGTTCGTGCACTACCGGCCGCGCACGCTCGCGATCAACAATCTCGAGTACGACCACGCGGATATCTTCGACGACCTGGGCGCGATCCAGACCCAGTTCCATCACCTGGTACGGACCGTGCCGGCCAACGGCCTGATCATCGCGCCACGCCACGACCCGGCCGTGGAGGAGGTACTGAGCCGCGGCTGCTGGACGCCGGTCACCCGTTTCGGCGACACCAGGCAACCCGCCCCGCCGACCGAGCTCGACAGCGGCGACCTGTGGCACGCACGACGCGTGCAGCGCGACGGCAGCGCATTCGACGTCCATCTGAACAAGGAGCAAATCGGGCGCGTCGAATGGTCGCTCATCGGCGCACACAACGTGTCCAACGCGCTGACCGCCATCGCCGCGGCGACCCACGCGGGCGTATCGGGGGACCAGGCGGTCGAGGCCCTCTCGACGTTCGCCGGGGTACGCCGTCGACTTGAACTCTTCGCTCAGAAGGGGCGGCTCAGGGTCTACGACGACTTCGCCCATCATCCGACGGAAATCCGCTCGACCCTGCAGGCGCTGCGCAACCGCGTCGGCGCCGAACCCATCGTCGCCATCGTCGAACCGCGCACGCACACCATGTCCCTCGGCGCCCTGCGCAAGGACCTCGCCAACTGCTGCGCGCCGGCCGACGAGGTCGTCTGGTACCGGGACAAGAACATCCGCTGGGACCTCGGCGAACTGGTGCGCAAGAGCGTCGTGCCGGCGACCCTCTGCGACGACATTGACGAGATCGTCGCCATGGTCACCAGGCCGTCACGCAGGAACCGCCACGTGGTGATCATGTCGAACGGGAACTTCGCCGGGATCCGGAGCAAGCTGACCGTTGCGCTCGGCGCGGAGTGAAGTGCGGGTGTCGGCCGCGTGCGGCACTTCGAGTCACCATCCACCGGAGCCCGGCACTCGCGCGAAGCGGGTAGGGACAAACTACTCATCTGCGGCAGCGCCGCAAACAGCACGACCGGTCCGCGCATTGGCACGGTTGCCGCCACATGGGCAGACGCCCATACTGGCCCGAAGAAGATGCACGGACACGCCGGACGTGCCCCATGCCCGGAGCAACGAGCAACGCCGAAAAGGTGCGGCAACTGATGCGGCGCCTCGGCCTTGAGACACACGGCGTGGGGCGAATCTACCTCGTCGGCGGGGCCTCTGCCGTCGTCGTGGGCTGGCGCGAATCCACCGTCGACGTCGACCTCAAGCTCGCGCCGGAACCCGCTGGCATCTTCGAGGCAATCGCCCGTGCCAAGGATGCCCTCGACATGAACGTCGAGTTGGCTGCCCCCGACGATTTCATTCCTCCGCTGCCGGGTTGGGTTGAGCGCAGCCCCTTCATCGACAGACACGGCGCGGTCGACTTCCTGCACTACGACTTCTACGCGCAGGCGCTCGCCAAGATCGAACGCGGCCACGAACAGGACTTGCGGGATGTGTGCGCGATGCATGACCTGAGGCTGTTCGAGACAACGCGACTCAGGGAATTGTTCGACGCCATCGCGCCGGCGCTGCTGCGGTACCCGGCGGTCGACCCGCCGTCCTTTCGCAACAAGCTCGAGGAGGCCGTGCGGATGGTGGGCTCGGTCCCATGAGCGAACGGCGCCATCCCACGCAGACGGCGCCAGCGTTGCCACCCGGCCTGCCCGGGGGCGATCTGATCGCGGCCGGTATCGCGGCGTTGCGGCAGGGCGACTTCAGCGTCGAAGCGTTGCTCGTCTGCGTGGGTGCGCGCCGCCTGCGCCGCGCCGGCCTGGACGTGCCCGATGCCCCGGGACGCCCGGACGAGCCGGAACTCGCACTGCATGCCGCCATCTGTGCGGCGGGCCCGGCAGACGCCCACGCACGCTACAACGCGCTGCTCCGTCGCCTGGTCAGTTTCGAACGCGCCCTGGAGAGGCACCGGACCCGCTCCCGGTAAGGCCGCATGTCGTCTGCGCAAGGCCCGCTGCCGTATCATCCCGCGCATCCAGGCAGACCGTCATCGGAGACCAACCATGCGCATCTTCCTCCTCCTGCTCGTACTGACGGCCGGGGCCGCCAGCGGCGCAGACTGGTACCCCTCCAGGCACGGCGCCGGCGACACCCTCGGCGCCATCAACTTCCTCTCGCCCGACAAGGTGGTACAGGCCGCCAGCCTCGTGAAGACGGGCAAGGCGTACCCCCTCGGTGTCGTCACCGGGTGGGAGTCGCCCGCCTACCCACCACGGCATTACGCCATCACGATCATCCAGCCCGGCCAGGACACCGGCCCCACGATGGGCGCCAACCGCGCCACCGGCAATGACGATCTGCTCTACACCTGGATGGGCATCGGCAGCCAGATCGACGGGCTCGGCCACATGGGTATCGACCACGTCTACTACAACGGCCTCCAGGCGAAGGACTTCGTCGCGCCGCGAGGTCTTACGGCACTCTCCATCGACAAGCTCCCGCCAATTGTCACGCGCGGCGTGCTGCTCGACATGACGCGGCACTTCGGCCAGAACCCGGTGCCGGCCGGCACGGCCTTCAACTCGAAAGAGATCCAGGCGCAGGCCCAGGCGCAGGGCGTTGGCATCGGCCGGGGCGATGTCGTCCTGTTCCACACCGGCTGGCTCGCCCACTCGGGCGTGGACAACGCGACCTTCATGAGCGGCGAGCCCGGGCTCGGGGTCAATGGCGCGCAGTATCTCGCGAGCCTCGACGTCGTCGCCGTCGGGGCGGACAGCTGGGGGCTCGAAGCGGTCCCCGGGGAGGACCCGGAGCTCGTCTTTCCGGTGCACCCCGAACTGCTGGCGAAGAACGGCATCTACATTCTCGAGAACATGGATGTCCGCGCGCTCGCGGCCGACGCGGGCTGGGAGTTCCTCTTCGTCCTCGGCCAACCCCGCTTCGAAGGCGCGGTGCAGGCGGTCATCAACCCGGTCGCCATCCGCTGATGGAACTCGGCAGCCACGACCTCGACGCCGTCGTCGAGGTCGCCCGCCGCGCCGGCTGGCTGGGCTCCGACGACGCGGTCGTGTCCGCCGCGCCGGCCGGCGAGGGCAACATGAACCGCACGCTGCGCATCGTCACGCGCGAGTGTTCGTTCGTGCTCAAACAGTCCGTGCCGTTCGTGGCGAAATACCCGACGATCCCGGCACCCGTCGACCGTGACCGCGTGGAGGCCGCCTTCTACGATGAAGTCGCGGCCCATGCCGAACTGGCCGCCGCGATGCCGGCCTGCCTCGGTCACGTGGCGGAGCATCACCTGCTCTGTTTCGAGGATCTCGGGGCCGCGGCCGATTTCACCTCCGCGTACCGGGACAGCGATCTCGACGGCCTCGACGCGCTGGGCGGCTGGCTGAGCGCACTCCATCGCTGCACATCGGACGATCCGGTCTTCGAGAACGCGGATATGCGCGCCCTCAACCACGCGCACATCTTCGAGGTGCCCTTCGTGGCGGACAACGGCCTCGATCTCGATGGCATCACGTTGGGTCTCGGCGCGCTCCGCCGTGTGGTGACCGAGGACCGGGCGCTCATGGCCCGCACCCGCGAACTCGGCGCGGTCTACCTCGAAACCCGTAGTGGCGTCCTGCTGCACGGCGACTTCTATCCCGGCAGCTGGTTGCGGACTCCGGACGGCCCGAAGATCATCGACCCCGAGTTCGCCTTCGTCGGCCCGCCCGAGTTCGACGTCGGCGTGCTGCTCGCGCACCTGGTCCTGAGCGGCAACGCCGCGTCCGTGCCGGCGACCTACCACGCCCCACGCCGCTTCGATCACGCGGCGGCGAGGGGCTACGCCGGCATCGAGATCCTGCGGCGTCTGCTCGGCGTCGCTCAACTCCCCCTCGAGGCCGACATCCACGCCAAGGGGCGGTGGATCGACGCGGCGATGGAGCTGGTGACCGCGTGACCCTGCCGCTCATCATCGACACGGATGTCGCCCTCGGCGTCGTGCATGACGGGCGTCCGCGAGACGTGGACGACGCGTACGCGATCGTGACGGCGCTCAACAGCCCGGACATCGACCTCCTCGGCGTAACCACGGTGTACGGCAACGCGCCCCTGGCACTCGCCGACGCCGTCGCCCGCGAGATCGTCGCGATGAAGGGCGACCGCGTTCCGGTCGCCACCGGCGCCGCGGCACCGAGCGCGAACCCGGGCCGGGAGACCAACGACGCGGTCGAATTCATCGCCGACGTGCTCGGCCGCGAACCCGCCCACATCGCCGCCGTCGGTCCGCTGACCAACATCGGCCTGCTCGCCGCCCGGTACCCGGAGCGCCTGGCCAACGCCGCCTCGGTGGTCATCGTCGGGGGCAGGAGCCTGGGCAGACGCTTCTACATCGGCAGCCACGGCCCGGTGAACGACTTCAACGTGGAGAACGACATCGCCGGCGCCCGCGCCCTCCTCGAACACGGCGTCCCGGTCAGGATGGCGGGTTTCGAACTCACCAGCCAGGTGGCGCTCTCCCGCGCGCACCTCGATGCGATGCCGCCCTCGCCCATCCGCGATCACTTCCTCGAGCGCACCCTGGCGTGGCTCGACTACTGGCAGCGCACCTTCCCGGCAGACGACGGCTTCCATCCCTGGGACTCGGCCGCCATCGACTGGCTGCTGCATCCCGGGCGCTACCGCCAGGAGCAACGTGGCTGGCGCTTCGCACCGTCGCCGGACGACCCCCGAATCCAGTGGCTGGAAACCGACGCCAGTCTGCCGGGCACGCGGACGACCTTCCTGACCGGATTCGTCGACGGTGGCGCCGCCGCGTTCGTTCACGACATCGTCGCCAGCATCTACTGATCCGCGCCGTACGCGGCGACGCCTGACGCCGAGCGCCGCATTCCCCACGACGACCGGGCCAGGCGCCTACAGCGCCGCGCCGGCGACGGGCACGGCTTGTCGGCAGGAGGCGACCCCACAAGACTGGTGCGCGTCCCCACACCCTTATCCACATGCTTCATGCTTCTCTGGCGCCTTCTGCCCGGCATCTGCGTCCTGTGCCGGAGTCGTACCCACCGCCGCCTGGACCTCTGCACCGCGTGCGAGGCCGACCTGGAACGCAATCGCGATCCCTGCCCGCGCTGTGCCGGAGCGACACCGGTCCCCGCAGGCACGTGCCCGGCCTGCCTCCTGGAACCGCCGCCCTACACCCGCGCGCTCGCACCGTTCCTGTATGCAGCGCCGATGAGCCGCTTGATCCACGGCCTGAAGCAGGGCAACGGGCTGCTCGAAGCGCGCGTCCTGGCCGACCTCACCGCGCCGGCCTTTCGGGCAGAGCCGCCGCCCGACGTGATCGTTCCGGTGCCGCTCACCTGGCGGCGCCGTGTACAGAGGGGCTATAACCAGGCCGCCCTGCTGGCCGCGCGCATCGCGCGCATGGTGGACACACCGGTCGACTACCGCAGCGTCGTCCGGGTGCGACACACGGCGCCGCAACACACCCTCGACGCGCGCGCGCGCCGGCGCAACCTGCGCGGCGCATACCGCGCCGCAACCCGCCTCGCGGAACGCGATGTCGCCATCGTGGACGATGTCCTCACCACCGGCGCCACGGCCGCCGAAATCGCGCGGACGGTGCTCGAAGCGGGCGCCCGGGAGGTCCGGGTGTGGGCGGTCGCACGCACGCCCACGACGTGACGGGCGGCTCCGCGTGTGAAATCATTCGCTCCTTTTTGCCGAACCACACCCCGGAGAGCCGATGGCCGCATTCCTGATCGCCCACCTCGAAGTGCAGAACCGCGACGCGTTCCGCGCCTACCAGCGCGGCATCCTGAGCACCATCAAGCCCCACGGGGGCTGGATCCTCGCGGCCGGTCCGGGCGTGCGCGCGGACGGCGAAGAACCGCCCAACCACAACGTGATCATCCGCTTCCCGACCATGGCAGACGCGCAGGCCTGGTGGGACTCCGAGGAGTACGGCGAGATCGTTCCCATCCGCCTCGAACACGCGCCGGGCGCGAACGCCATGTTCCTTCCCGGCCTCGAGCCGGGCCCCGACGTCTCCGGCCTGGAGCGCTACCCGAAACGCCATGCGGACGTTCTCGGCAAGCGCATGGCCTACGTCGAGGCCGGCAGCGGCGACCCCATCGTCTTGCTGCACGGCAACCCGACCTCCTCGTACCTGTGGCGCAACGTGATGCCGCATCTCGAGGGACTCGGCCGCTGCATCGCACCGGACCTGATCGGCATGGGCGACTCCGGGAAGCTCGACGACTCCGGACCCGGCAGCTACCGCTTCGTCGAGCACCGCGAGTATCTCGATGCGCTGCTCGAGAAACTCGACGTCACGGAGAAGGTCACGCTGGTGGTGCACGACTGGGGCTCCGCACTGGGCTTCGACTGGGCGCACCGCCACCCCGACGCGGTACGCGGCATCGCCTACATGGAAGCCATCGTCCGCCCGGTCGAGAGCTGGGACCACTGGCCCGCGGCCGCCGCCGGCATCTTCCAGGGTTTCCGCTCCGACGCCGGCGAGGAACTCGTCCTCGAACGCAACATGTTCGTCGAACGCGTCCTGCCGGGCTCCGTGCTGCGCAAGCTGGGCGACGCGGAGATGAACGCCTACCGGCGCCCCTACATGACGCCGGGCGAAGACCGACGACCCACGCTGACCTGGCCGCGCCAGATCCCGATCGCCGGGGAGCCCGAAGACGTCTGCGCGATCGCCCGCGCCTATGCGGACTGGCTGGCCGCCAGCGACGTGCCGAAGCTCTTCGTGAACGCGGAGCCCGGGGCGATCCTGACGGGCCGGCAACGGGAGTTCTGCCGCACCTGGCCCAACCAGACGGAGATCACCGTGCGCGGCCTGCACTTCGTCCAGGAAGACTCGCCCGACGAGATCGGGCGCGGCATCGCGGAGTGGCTGCGGGTCATGGACTGACCGGCGAGGGGCTTCAGCCGCCCGACCCCATCAGGCACCGCTGGTTCCTGACCTGGTTGGCGTACTGCAGCAGGACATGGTCCCGGTACTCCGGCGCGCACGCTTCGAGAGCTTCGCGAAACGCCGCGGCGACATGCGGCTCGAGTTCAGCGGACCCGTCGAACGCGAACGCGTGGGTCGAGTACATGCGGAGGTTGCCGACGATCACCCGGTCGAGGTGATCCGCCAGCCCCTCCGCGCTCTCGAAGTCCCCATGCACGGGCGCGCCGAAGGCCACGTGGACCGCGCCCTTGAAGCCGAGGATACCCTGCACCATGCTCGCGAGATCCTCCCCCTCGGGCTTCTCGTAGCGCCCGTCCCTGCCCGTGAAGTACAACTCCTTCGCCTTGGTGCCGGCACAGGGATCGAGTTCATAGGAAATGGACACCGGGACGAGCCGCACCTGCCGCAACCAGTCGCCGAGCGTCCCGCATTCCCCCCGGTACGCCAGCAGGAACATCTTCAGCAGCGCCGGTTCCGTACGATCGATGCCGTCCTTCGCGCGTCCGTCCCGTTGTGCGATCCAGACCGACTCGCCGCTCTCGAGGGCAGCACGGATGTAGCGCGAGGTCTTGCGCAAGCCGGCGAACTGCGCCTTCGCGCCACCGCGCGTGCGCGGCACCACGAAGCCTCGGTTCAACCGCAGGAAGTCGTTGGCGAACGCGTGGGTGAAGAGATTGTCGCCCACCGCGATCTGCGAGGTCCGGTGTCCGGACGACCACAGCGCGTAGTTCATGAAGCCGGAGTCGAGGGCGATGTCCCGGTGGTTGGAGACGAAGAGGTAGCGGCGCCCCGGGTCGAGCGCCCCGAGCCCGCTCCACGTCAGGCCGGCGGTCGTCCGCCGGATGAGGTGCCTGAACCAGATCGCCAGTTCGTGGTGCAGGTCGTCGACGGAGCGCAGGTTGCGCGTACGCCACGCGAGGGCCAGCGCGACCGCCCGGCAGGTGAGTCCCGGCGCCCGCCGATACCAACCCGGGACGAGGAACCTGGCCGCGCCGCGTACGGCGGCCGGATCGGCCACCACGCCACGCAGGACGTCACGAACCTCGTCGTCGCGATAGGGGCGGATGTCCTCGAAGCCTTCCACGACCCGCTAAGTTAGCGCATTATCCGTGACCTTCCCATGCCGCACCCGAGCCGCGAGGAGTTGCCATGTCCCTTGGAATCCGGCCCTTCGAACACGGTCTGCACGACCTCGGAACGGGTGGCTACGCCTGGGTGCAACCCGATGGCGGCTGGGGCTGGAGCAACGCCGGCCTGATCGCCTCGCAAGGCGAGACGCTGCTCGTGGACACGCTGTTCGACGTCAAGCTGACGGCCGGGATGCTCAAGGCCATGCGCGCCGCCGAGCCCGCCGCTGCCGACATCGACAGGCTGGTGAACACGCACGCCAACGGCGATCACTGCAACGGCAACGAACTCGTGGCCGACGCCGAGATCATCTCCTCCGTGGCCACCGCGAAGGAACTCGCCAACGACTCCCCCGAACGGCTCGCCGAGATGATGCGCCGCGCCCCCGAGATGGGCGAGGTGGGCGCATTCTTCGAGTACTGCTTCAGCGCCTTCGATTTCGAGAACATCCGGCAGACGCTGCCGACACGCACCTTCGAGAACGAGTTGCGGATTCGTTGCGGCGACAAGGACGTGACGCTCAAGGAGGTCGGACCCTGCCACACCAAGGGGGACATCCTGGTCCACGTCCCCGCGGACAAGCTCATGTTCACCGGCGACATCCTGTTCATCGAAGGCCACCCGATCCTGTGGGTCGGGCCGGTCGCCAACTGGATCGACGCGTGCGACCACATGCTCGGGCTCGACCTCGAGACGATCGTTCCCGGGCACGGTCCGATCACCGACCACCGCGGCGTGCGCGCCGTGCGCGACTACCTCGCCTACATCCGGGACGAGGCGCGCCAGCGGTTCGACGCGGGCATGCCGGTCTACGACGCGGCCATGGACATCTCCCTCGCCGACTACGACTCGTGGGGCGATGCCGAACGCATCGTCGTCAACGTGGCGACGCTGTACCGCGAGTTCGGCGCCGGTACCTCCGCACCCGAGCCGGGCGACGTGTTCGCGCTGATGGCAAAAATCCACAAGGCGCGACGCTAGCGGCGCCACCGGCGAGGAGAGACATACGATGCGCGGCCGCGACCCGCTGGTGATCCACTACGTGCACGACATGGAGCGTGCGAAGGCGTTCTACACGCAGGCGCTGGACGTCAGCCCGTCGTTCGAGTCGCCCGGCTGGACGACGCTCGACCTGGGAGCCATCCAGCTCGCCCTGCACATTCTTCACCCGCGGTCCGAAGAGCCCTCAGCCGGGGAGCGCGAGGGGCTTGCCCCTCGCATGAGAGAGCCCTCAGCCGGGGAGCGCGAGGGGCTTGCCCCTCGCATAGAACAGCCGGAGGCGCCCCTGCCCCACGCGGGCCTGAACCTGCTGGTGGACGACATCGAGGCCGTGCAGCGCGACATCGAACGCCTCGGCGGGCGCCTGGTCGAGCTGCGCGAACCCGGTGGCGGGGTGCCCGTACGCGTCGCATCGTTCCTGGACTGCGAAGGCAACGGGTTCGAACTGCGGCAGGAACCCTGATCGTCCGCCTCTTCAGCGGCGCGCGTAGCGTCTTCAGCGCAGCGTCGGCGGATCTCGGAAGCACAAGAGAGAGCGAGAGGGAGCTGGTCGGCACCAGGAGGGCTTCCAGGAAACCGTCACGGCCGAGGCACTGGCCCGCAATCCCATCCGGGGCGCAAGCCCCTGGCCCGCATTTCTCACCAGGCCGCTTATCGGAGTCAAAGAGCTTTTGGGTTTCAAGAAGTTGACCACGATGCCGATGATCGTGCCGAGTACGGACTGCGCTGGCCGCGCCCTCGCGGGTCGATCATCACGGCCCCTGGTGAGAAATGCGGGCTAGCAGCCTGTCGGACTTTGCGTCTGGCACGCCACTTGGAGGGCGCGTCAGGGTTGGTTCCACGGGAGTTTCGCGCCAGCGAAACTCCCAACGCGAACGAAGTTCGCGCGCTAACCCACCTGCGCCTTCGCCCACCGGTAGTCCGCCTTGCCGGACGGACTGCGGGCGATCTCGGGGACGAACAGGAACGCCTTCGGCAGCTTGTAGCGCGCGATGTGCTTGCCGCATTCCTTGAGCAGGCTCTCCTCCTGCGCCTGCATGCCGTCGCGGAACCTGACGATCGCCACCACCTCGTTGCCCCAGCGCTCGGAGGGGCGCCCGGTGACGACGGCATCGAACACCGCCGGATGATGCTTCAGGGCCTGCTCGACCTCTTCGGCGAAGATCTTCTCGCCGCCTGAGTTGATCGTCACGGACTCGCGCCCGTGCAGTTCAAGCATGTTGTCGTCGAGCAGACGCACCTTGTCGCCCGGCACCGAGTACCGCTGGCCGCCCACCTCCGGAAACGTCTCCCGGGTCTTGTTCTCGTCGTCGAGGTAGCCGAGCGGGATATTGCCCGTGCGCGCCCACCAGCCAAGCCCCTCGTGGCCCGGCTCGAGCGTGTGCGTCAGGTCCTCGGAGAGGACGGCGTTGTGCGCGGACAGCTTGAAACGCCCCGTCGAGGCCCCCGTGGCGGCGTTGCTGACCTGCGTCCCCTGGCCGCCCGTTTCGGACGAACCCGCCGAGTCGATGATGGTGATCCCCGGCAGCGCCTCGATCAGCTCGGCCTTGAGCTTCGCCGTCATGATGGCGCCGCCCGTGATGACGTTGCGCAGCGTGGAGAGATCCCGCGACTTGCGCGCAAGTTCGTCCGCCAGCGGCCGCCCGAAGGCGTCGCCGACCAGCAGCAGATTGTTGACCCGTTCACCCTCCACCAGATCGAGGATGTCGGCGGCATCGAAGCGGCGTACTTCGCTCTGGATGACCACGGTACCGCCGGTGTGGAACGCCTGCAGCGCCACCCAGTGCCCGGCGCCATGCATGAACGGCGGCGCCGGCAGGTGGCGGCGGTCGCCGCCCTGGGCTCGCGCCAGGTATTCGTCGATGGTCTGCAGCACCTCGCCCCCGGTGCGGCGCGCGCCCAGGCTGGCGATGAGGATGTCGCCCTGGCGCCAGAGCACACCCTTGGGCATGCCGGTTGTGCCGCCCGTGTAGAGGACATACAGGTCGTCGGGCGACCACGGCAGGTCCGGCTTCCCGGGCGATGCCGCGGCAAGTGCCGTCTCGTAGTCGATGGCGCCTGGCAGCAGCGGAAGGTCCTCGTCGTTCACCTGGATGAGAACCTCGAGGCTCGGCACCTGGTCGCGGACGTGAGAGACATGCTCCGCGAGCGAGCTGTGATAGAGGAGCGCCCGGGTCTTCGCGTTGTTCAGGAGATAGACCAGCTCCTCGTCGACGTATCGGTAGTTGACGTTGAACGGCGCGACGCGGGCCTTGTACGCCCCGAGCATGCCCTCGAGGTACTCGTTGCCGTTGTAGAGATAGAGCCCGAGGTGATCCTGGCCGCTCTCCCAGTCGCGCAGGGCCGAACGCTCGGTGTGACAGCCGAGCCCGTGCCCCGTCAGCACGTTCGCCAAGCGCCGTGTGCGTTCGTTGAAGTCGGCGTAGGTGAACCGCCGGTCGCGGAACACGATCGCCTCCCGCTCCGGGATGACTTCGGCGATCGCCTCGTTCACGGTGGCCAGGTTGAAATCCACTGCAAGCTCCTCGAGGTGACGTCGGACGGGTTGCCACGGGAAGTCGCGGCGCGGTGACGGGAGCGCCCCCCGATGCCAAACGCGGCGCTTCGTCAAGCGTTAGTATTTCGCACCTTCGCAGAAGGTGCCACCGGGAGGCTGGATGTCCGACCGCTACCTTGAGGATTTCGATGTCGGCGCCGTGTTCGAGCACTGGCCCGGACGGACGATCTCGGAAGCCGACAACACGTGGTTCACCCTCCTCACCATGAACCAGCACCCCGTCCATTTCGACGCCGAGTTCGCGGCCGGAACGGAGTTCGGCAAGGTGCTGGTGAACTCGTGCCTGACCCTCTCGATGGTGACCGGCATGTCCGTGGCTGACGTGAGCCGTAGCGCCATCGCCAACCTCGGCTGGGAGCGGGTGCGTCTGCCGGCGCCGGTGTTCATCGGCGACACCCTGCGCGCCCGATCCGAAGTGCTCGCCGTACGCGAGTCCGCCTCGCGCCCCGGTCAGGGCGTGGTCACGGTACGCACCACGGGGACCAGGCAGACCGGCGACGTGGTGATCGAGTTCGAGCGCAGCATGCTGATCCCGAAACGTATCCACTGAGTCCCGCACGGAGCAGCCCATGTCCGACGAGAGTCTCAAACAGCCCATGTCCGACGAGAATCTCATCCTCGATGCCGTCGACAGGTTCCTGGCACGGGACGTCGCACCCGTGGCGCACGACCTCGAGCAGGCCGACGCCTACCCGCACGAGATCGTCGAGCGCATGAAGACGCTTGGACTCTTCGGCGCGACCATCGGCGAGCGCTATGGCGGCATGGGGCTGCCGGCCGCGGTGTACGCGAAGATCGTCGAGCGCGTCTCGGCCGTGTGGATGTCGGTCTCCGGCATCTTCAATTCGCACCTGGTCATGTGCAACGCCATCGAGCGTTTCGGGACCGAGGCGCTGCAGGAGGCGTTCCTGCCGCGCCTTGCGCGTGGCGAACTGCGCGGTGGCATCGCCCTGACCGAGCCGGACTGCGGGACCGACCTCCAGGCGATCCGGACCCGTGCCGTGCGCGACGGCGACGACTACGTGGTGACAGGCACCAAGCAGTGGATCACCAACTCGGTGGAGGGCAACGTCCTCGCCGTCCTCGTGAAGACCGATCCCGACGCCAGTCCCCGGCACCGGGGCATCAGCCTCCTGGTCGTGCCGAAGGACGCCGGCTACCGCGCCACCAAGCTGAAGAAGCTCGGCTACCGCGGCATCGATACGGGGGAGGTCGAGTTCGACGGGGTGCGCGTACCCGCCACCCACCTGGTCGGAGAAACGGAGGGGCGGGGACTGCAGCAGATCCTTTCCGGACTCGCCCTCGGACGCATCAACGTGGCGGCCCGTGGCGTCGGCGTGGCGCAGGCTTCTCTCGACGCCGCCCTCTCCTACGCCCAGCAGCGCAAGACCTTCGGCCAGCCCATCTCGCAGCACCAGGCCATCCAGATCAAGCTCGCCGACATGGCGGTGCGTGTGGAGAGCGCCCGCCTCCTGACCGAGCGCGCCGCGCGCATCTTCGACACCGGCGAGCGCTGCGACCTCGAGGCCGGCATGGCGAAGCTCGCGGCGACGGAAGCGGCCGTCGAGAACTCGATGGAGGCCATGCGCGTCCATGGTGCCTACGGCTACTCGCCGGACAACGACGTGGAGCGTTACTATCGCGATGCGCCCCTGCTCGCCATCGGCGAGGGTACGAACGAAATGCAGCGCATCATCATCGCCCGGCAACTGGTGGAACGCGCGCCCGCATGAGCGCCCCGGCCCATCCCGCCACTTCTCTCGCAGCGGAGCGTCCGCGCGGTCAGCCCCCGGGGCCGGAAAGACGCGAAGCGCCAGGCTTCTGGAATACCGTGCGCATGCTCGGCCGTCTGCTCGGACGGGTGATCGAGGAGGACCGCGGACACGACTTCCTCGACCGCATCGAGACCATCCGGGCGCTGGCCAAGGCGGCCCGCAACCAGGGCGCATGGTTCGACCTCTATCGCTACCTGGAGGACATACCGAGCTACGAGGTGATCGACGTCACCCGGGCGTTCAACCAGTTCCTCAACCTCGCCAACATCGCCGAGCAGGACCACCAGGTCCGGAACCTCGAGGAGGACGCGCAGACGACCTGGGCCAACCTCTTCGACCGCCTGTCCCCGGAGGACGTCGCCGCGGCGCTCGGCACGATGCGCATCGAGTCGGTCCTGACGCCACACCCCACCGAGGTGCTGAGACGCACGCTGGTCCTGAAGTACGACGCCATCGCCGCCGAACTGAAGCGGCCGCGCCCCAGCGAGCGACGCCTCGAGCGGCTGATCGCCGAGGCGTGGCACACCGACGAGATCCGGCGCGAGCGACCGTCTCCGCAGGACGAGGCCAAGTGGGGTTTCGCCGTGGTCGAGAACTCGCTGTGGGACGCCCTGCCGGCTTGTCTCAGGGACATCGACGATGCCCTCGCACGACGCAACCTGCCGCCGTTGCCCATCGAGGCCGCTCCCGTCTCGATCGCCTCCTGGATGGGCGGCGACCGGGACGGCAACCCGAACGTGACCGCCGACGTCACGCGGGAAGTCCTGATGCTCGCCCGCTGGATGGCCGCGGACCTGTATCTCCGCGACATCGAAGCGCTGCAGGCGGACTTCTCCATGAACGAGTGCAACGGCGCGCTGCGCAACCGGGTCGGCGACGACGCCGAACCGTACCGCGCCCTCCTGAAGTCCGTACGCGAACGGCTGTCCCTGACGCGCGACTGGGCCGAGCGCCTGGACCCGACGCCGACGCCTGGCATCTATTTCACCGACGCGGAGCTGCTGGAGCCGCTCGAGCTGTGCTACCGCTCCCTGCAGGACAGTGGCATGGGCGTGATCGCGGACGGACCGCTACGCGACACGCTGCGGCGCGTGCACGCGTTCGGCGTGACGCTGGTGTCCCTCGACATCCGCCAGAATGCCGCGCGCCACACGGCGGTGCTCGACGAGATCACCGAGTATCTGGACATCGACGGGCCCGGGGGCAGCTACGCGAACTGGACCGAAGCCGAGCGTCTCGATTTCCTGCTGCGCGAGGTGGACAACCGACGGCCGCTGTTTCCGGAGGAGTGGCCGGCTACGGCCAAGTCCCGAGAGGTGCTGGACACCTGCGGAGTCATCGCCGAACTGAACGGCGCAGGAGTCTCGTCGTACATCGTCTCCGAGGCCAAGTCCCCCACCGACGTCCTCGCCACCGTCCTGCTTCTCAGGGAGTGCGGCGTCACGGCCAGCGTGCCGGTGACACCGCAGTTCGAGACGCTGAGCGACCTCGACCGCGTGGCCGGCGCCGTCGACGAGTTGCTGTCGATCCCGTGGTACCACGACCATGCCGGTGGCGAACAGCGCGTGATGATCGGCTACGCGGATTCCGCCAAGGCCGCCGGACAGCTCGCCTCTGCCTGGGCGCAGTTCCAGGCGAAAGAGCAGCTCACCGAAGTGACGCGCCGGCACGGTGTAGAGCTCGTGCTGTTCCACGGCCGGGGCGGCGCCGTCGGGCGCAGCCGGGAAACCGCGCGCGCCGCCATCCTGTCGCAGCCCCCCGGTTGCATCGCCGGCCGCCTGCGGGTCACGGAGCCGGGCGAGGCCGTACGCTTCAAGCTCGGCGACGCGGCGCTCGCGCGCGACACGCTGATGCGTTACCTGATCGGCACCATCGAGGCGAGCCTCGATCCTCCGGCGTCGCCCACGGACGAACAGCGGCACGCCATGAACGGTCTGGCTCAGAGCGCCCTCGAGGGGTATCGCGAGCTGGTTCTGGAGACGCCCGACTTCGTCGACTACTTCCAGGAGATCACGCCGGAGGAAGAACTCGGCGCCCTCACCCTCGGCAGCCGCCCGGCGAACCGTCGCGCACGTCTCGACATCGCGAGCTTGAGCGCCGTTCCCTGGGTGTTCGCCTGGACCCAGGTGCGGCTGATCCTGCCGGCATGGCTCGGCACGGATCGCGCCCTGCGCACCCTGCGCGACGGGCCGGCGGCCGACACCTTTGCATCCATGATGGAGTGGCCGTTCTTCAGCATGCAGATGAATACCCTCGAGGCGATGCTCGCGAAGACGGACATCGAACTCGCCGATTTCTATGCCAACCGGCTGACCCCGAAGGGCCACCGCGACGTACACGAGATCGTCCGGGAACGGCTCGCCGTACTCAAGAACGACGTGCTGGCGCTGACCGGGGAGTCCGAACTGCTCGGCAACCAGCCGATGGCGCGCGACTCCATGGACATCCGCAACACCTACCTCGACCCGCTCCACCTGCTGCAGGCCGAGTTGCTGGCGCGCCTGCGGGAAGCCGAGGACGAGCAGGTGGCGCAGGCGTTGCGAGGGACCATGGCGGGGATCGCGAGCGGGTTGCGTTACACCGGCTGATCGGCGTCGGGGCAACCGTTGTGGTCGCCCGGGGATGTGCATGAAATCGAAAACGGGACGCCACAAGGGCGTCCCCTACGGTGCCGGGACCGGCGACCGGGCGCGCGTCAGGCCGCCTTGTTCCCGCTGACCAGGAACTGCGGCAGCGAAAACAGGAACGTCCCCTCTTCGACCGCGCTTTCCGCGCTGGCGACGAGCCGATCCGCCGCCACGCTCGTCAGTCCGACGGTATCGCCATCGTCCGCCGCGAGGGCGGCGTCGATGTAGCTGCGCATGTTGCTGATCATCGACAGGGAGCGCCCCGCGGTGTCCGCGAAAGCCGAGATGCGCACGTCGACATCCACAAAGCCGTGCCGCACGAGCAACCCCGGCGCCTTGCGCCCGATGTACGGTTCCCGGAAGGCGATCGAAGCGGCCGCGAAATAACGGTCGACGTTCTCCTTGCCCCAGGGCTCGACGACGACGAACCCCCAGTCGCTGTCGATGATGTGGATACGCCCGCCCGGGGCGAGTACGCGCCGCAGTTCGGCCAGGATCGCGTCGAGGTCCGGGACGTACTCGAGGACGTTCTTGCACACCACCCGGTCCACCGCGCCGTCCGCGAGCGGGATCTCGGGACCGGTGACGCGATGGAAGGACACGTTGGCGCGCCCCGCTGCCCGGGTCGATGCGGCCGCGACGAACCGCTCGTTGAGGTCGACACCGTGCACGTGGCCCGTCTCGCCGACGATGTCCGCGATGGCCAACGCCATGAAACCCGGCCCGGAACCGAAATCGAGCACGCGATGGCCCCGGCCGATCGTGGCCGGGGCCAGCAGTGCGCCCCGGTCCTCACGCCACTCGAACATGCGCTCGTAGCGCGCCATCCGGTCGTCGTCGATGTGCTTCCAGTGATCGGTGTAGTACGTGTCGATGTCCATGGCTGCCTCACCCCGTGGTTCCGCGCGATTGTAAGGGAGCCGCGGCACGATGCCGAACGGCCGCTTGGCCCGCGCACTGCGACCTGACCGGAGCGCGACGCCCCACCGTGCGCAACCGCCGGTTGCGTAGCCTCGCTACCACGCGCCGTTTACTGCCAACCGTCGAAGGTGTCTAATTGCCCTGGTGTGAAAAGGGAACCTTCAGACATGTGTGCACGCGGCCTCCCATCCCTTGCGACCGCGGTTGCAGCCGCCCTGTTCCTGTTCGCCTCCGCCGACCTGCGCGCCCAGGAAATCGACGCCTACACACTGATCGCGGGCGCCCTCGACCTGGTCCGCGGCGATGAGTCGTCGTACCAGGAAATGTCGATGACGGTCCACCGTCCGGACTGGCAGCGCTCCTCGTCGATGGTCTCCTGGAGCCGCGGCCGGGAAGACGCCCTCATGCGGTTCACGGCGCCGGCCAAGGACGCCGGCAACGCCCTGTTGAAGCAGGGCGAGAAGATGTGGACCTACACACCGAAGCTCAATCGCACCATCCGGCTGCCCTACAGCATGCGCTCGCAGAGCTGGGCCGGCTCGGACTTCTCCTACGATGACCTGTCGCGGGCCGACAACCTGCTGCAGTACTACGCTCTGCGCATCGCCGAGACGCGCGAGGAGGACGGCCATATCGTCTACGAAGTCGAGGCCGTCCCCCACGACGATGCCCCCGTCGTCTGGGGCAAGGAAATCTGGGTGATCCGTGACGACTACATCATGCTGAAGCAGGCCTTCTACGACCAGGGCATGGAGGAACTCAAGCGCATGACGACGCTCGAGGTTCGCGAGATCGGCGGCCGCGTCGTGCCCACGCGCATGCGCATGGAGAAGCTCGACGAGGCCGACCACTGGACGGAGATCGTCATCACGTCGGCGGAGTTCGACATCGACCTGCCGGACCGCACGTTCACCGTATTCGCGCTCAAGTCCGGCGCGAGCTGATGGCCGACACCGCGCTCGCTCCGGCGGCCGCCCGAGGGCGCGGGGCGGGGCGCGGCCTGTTTCTCCTGGTCGCGTGGCGAAACCTCTGGCGGAATCCCCGGCGCACGTGGCTGACGGCCGGCGGCATGGCCTTCTCGATGTGGCTCGTGATCCTGTTCATGTCGGTCCAGGCCGGCATGTACAACGACGTCCGCGACCTCGCCGCGCGGATGGGCAGCGGGCACGCCCAGGTCCAGCACCGCCGGTACCTCGACGACGCGCGGCTGCGCTACACCGTGCCGGCGGCCACCGAACTGACCCGAAGTCTCGCCGACCTGCCCACCGTGGCGGCCACCACGCCGCGGGCGGAGGCCTTCGCCCTGGTGTCCGCCGACCAGGGCGACGGGGAGGAACGCAGCTTCGGCGCCATGGTCGTCGGTGTCGACCCGCGGGGCGAACAGGACGTGTCCTTACTGCCCGCCAGTCTGGTCGACGGCAGCTACCTCACCGGTTCGGACGATGCGTTCCTCGGCTCGAGGCTGGCCCGCAACCTCGGGGTCTCCGTGGGCGACGAACTCGTGGTGCTCGGCTCCACGCGGGAGGGCGGCGTGGCCGCGCTGGCCGTCCGGGTCGGAGGGATCTTCCGGTCCGGTCTGACGGAGCTGGACCGGGTGCTCCTCCAGGTTCGCCTCTCCACGCTGCAGGAAGCCTTCGAGCTGGGCGACGACGCCCATCGCATCGTGCTCTTCGCCGATTCCATCCCCGGCATCGAGTCCATGGTCCACGAGGTGGACAACGCCCTGGCCGGCAGCGGAGCAGCGGACACCGCACGCGTGCTGCCGTGGGCCGAACTCATGCCCGAGGTCGAAGAGAGCATTCAGCTCGACTCGGGAGCGGGAGTGATCCTGCTCTGGACCCTCGTGATCGTCGTGGCCTTCACGGTCGTGAACGCGCTCGTGATGACCGTGCTCGAACGTACGCGGGAGTTCGGCATGCTGCTCGCCGTGGGCATGCGGCCAGGCTCCATCATGGCCATGCTGCAGGTGGAAGCGCTGTGCATGTGGGCCGTCGGGGCCGTCATCGGCCTCGCCGCGGCCATCCTCTTCGTTTCGACCATCGGGACCTACGGAATAGGCATCCCGCAGCAATTCGAGGAGCTGGGCAACGCATTTATCCTGCCAGAGCGGATCCACCTGACGCTGGATGCCCCCGCCCTGACCCTGGCCCCGGCGGTGCTGGGCGCGCTCACGTCGATGGCCGCTCTCCTGGTCTCCCTGCGACTGCGGGGAATTCGTCCCGTAACCGCCCTGCGCGAGGTGGAATGACATGTCCGAACTGACCGCTGCCCCCGGGGAACGCGAGGGGCTTGCCCCTCGCAAGAAAGAGCAGCGCGAGGGGCTTGCCCCTCGCAAGAAAGAGCAGCGCGAGGGGCTTGCCCCTCGCAAGAGAGTCGCCTCGAGGCGCGCTCGCCGCGCCGTCGGTGCGGCCCTCGTCACCATGGCGTGGCGCAACCTGTGGCGTGTCCGCCGGCGCACCTGGCTGACCGCCGGCGGCGTGGCGTTCGCCGTGTTCCTGCTCGTGTTCGCGCGCTCGATGCACAAGGGCGTCTTCGGCACGACGGTCGACCTGGCGACGAAGCAGATGGCCGGCCACGCACAGGTCCAGCATCCACAGTACCTGGACGATCCGAGGATGCGGTACACGGTCGAGGGCCTCGCGGCCGTGACGGAGACGCTCAAGGGGCACCCCGGCGTACGGGCCGTGGCGCCGCGGGGCATGGGTTTCGCGCTGGTGTCCGCGGACTCCCAAGCCGGCGAGACCAGCTTCGGCGCCCAGGTCATGGGCATCGACCCCTCGGTCGAATTCGCCACGCTGTCCCAACGGGCCCTGCCGGGCGGCCGCCCGCTCGAGCGGGCCGGGGAAGGTCTCATGGGCAGCCTGCTGGCGCGCAACCTGGGCGCGCAGGTGGGGGGCGACATCATCGTGCTCGGCACAGGGAAGGACGGCGGCGTCGCGGCGACCGCGGTCACCCTCGTCGGACTCTTCGAGTCCGGCAACCCGGACCTCGACCGCAGCCTCCTGATGGTGCACTTCGACGATTTCTCGGAGGCGTTCGGGCTCGAGGACGAAGCCCACGTCATCGCCGTCCTGGGCCAGGACGCCAACCGCGCGCGCGATTTCGCAGCGGATATCGCCCCGTCCGTCGAGAACGCCGCGACGGACGGGACCCCGCGCGTGCTGCCGTGGCAGGACATCCAGCCCGAACTCGAGCAGTTCATCGTCCTGAAGGCGGGCGGCCTGGTCGTTCTGGGCGTCATCCTGATCGTGATCGTGACCTTCGTGGTCGTCAGTGCGTTCGTCATGACGGTCTTCGAGCGCACGGCCGAGTTCGGCATGCTGAAGGCCATTGGCATGCCGCCCGGCGCGATCTTCCGCATGGTGCAGTTCGAGGGGCTCTGGATGAGCCTGCTAGGAGTGGCGCTCGGCGTGGCCGCAGCCTTTGCGGCCGTGTCCGCCCTTTCCGTCAAGGGCATTCCCGTGGCCGCGTTCGGAGAGGACCTGGCGGTGTTCGACCAGCTGGGTCTGCCGGAGGCATTGGTGCCCGCGTTCAGCATCGGGGCAGCGCTGCTCATGACGGCGATCATGATCGTGGCCGTACAGGTCGCCGCGGCCGTCCCCGCCCGGCGTATCTGGCGCCTGAAGGCGGTCGAGGCGTTGCGGGACGAAGAGTGAAGGACCGGGAGTGAGACGAGGGGTGACATGTCCGAACTGACCGTAGCCCCCGGGGAGCGCGAGGGGCTTGCCCCTCGCAAAAAAGAGCAGCGCGAGGGGCTTGCCCCTCGCAAGAGAGTCGCCTCGAAGCCGGCGCGCCGCGCCGTCGGTGCGGCCCTCGTCACCATGGCGTGGCGCAACCTGTGGCGTGTCCGCCGGCGCACCTGGCTGACGGCAAGCGGCGTGGGGTTCGCCGTGTTCCTCGTCGTGTTCACGCGCTCCATACAGATTGGGAGCCTGGCCACGATGGTCGAAATGGGGACCGGGCAGTTGACCGGTCACGTGCAGGTGCAGCATCCCGACTACCTGGAGGATCCGAGGATGCGCCACACGGTCGGAGGGCTGGCGGCGGTGACCGAGACGCTGGCCGGCCGTCCCGGCGTGCGCGCGGTGGCGCCCCGGGGCACGGCTTTCGCGCTGGTGTCCGCGGAGTCTCTCATGCGAGAGGCAAGCCCCTCGCGCTCCCCGGCTGAGGGCTCCACCGGCGAGCGCAGCTTCGGCGCCCAGGTCGTCGGCATCGACCCCGCGGTCGAGTTTGCCACGCTGTCCAAACGGGCCTTGCCGGGCGGGCGGCCGCTCGAGCGGAGCGGGGAAGCTCTCATGGGCAGCGCCCTCGCACGGAATCTGGGCGCCGAGGTGGGAACCGAGGTCGTGGTGCTCGGCACAGGGAAGGAGGGCGGCATCGCCGCGACCGCGGTATCACTCGTCGGGCTTTTCGAGTCGGGTGTCCCCGACCTCGACCGCGGCGTCATGCTGATGCACTTCGACGACTTCTCGGAGGCGTTCGGGCTCGAGGACGAAGCCCACGCCATCGCCGTGCTGACGCGGGACCCGGGCGGCGCGCGCGACTTCGCGGCCGAGGTCTCCGCGGCCGTCGGGAACGCCACCGCCGGCCACGACGCGGCGGCCGGCGCCCCGCGCGTGCGCCCGTGGCAGGAACTGCAGCCGGAGCTCGAGCAGTTTGTCACCATGGAGCTCGGCGGAAGCGTCCTGGTGGCCGTCTTCCTGGTCGTGATCGTGACCTTCGTGGTCGTCAGCACCTTCGTCATGACGGTCTTTGAACGCACGGCCGAGTTCGGCATGCTGAAGGCGATCGGCATGACGCCGGCCGCGATCTTCCGTATGGTGCAGTTCGAGGGGCTCTGGATGAGCCTCCTGGGCGTGGCTCTTGGCTTGGTGGTGGTCTTCGCCACCGTGTCCGCCCTCGCCATCGAGGGCATTCCCATTTCCGCGTTCGGAGACTTCGATCGCATGTACGCAAGACTGGCCATGCCGGACACGCTGATGCCGGTTTTCGACGCCGCGGGGGCGCTGGTCATAACGGCCACCATGGTCGTGGCGGTGCAGCTCGCCGCGGCCGTCCCGGCGCGGCGCATCTGGCGCCTGAACGCCGTCGAGGCGCTGCGGGGCGAAGAATGAGCGCGGGCAACGGCAGTGCGGTCACCCGCACGCCCCCTGTGATTGCGCGTTCCGGGACGCGTCCCATCCCGATGCCGAGGGTGATCCCATGAAGCTCCGCCTACTCGTGCAACTCGGCTGGCGCAACCTGTGGCGCCACAAGCGACGCAACGGGATCCTGCTCGGGGGCATCACCTTTGCGGTGGCCGCCGTGATCCTCGCGAACTCCTTCATCCGGGGCATGCAGGTGCAGATGGTCGACAACGCCGTCGACCTCATGAACGGACACATCAAGATCCTGGCGCCCGGCTACCTCGACGACCCGGGCGTCGCGCAGAGCTTCGAACTCGCCAAGGACTGGCGGCCCGATGCGCTCGAGGGCATCACGCCGGACATGGTCGCCGGGTGGGCGTCCCGTATTCGGGTCCCGGCGGTCATCATGAGCGAGCGCGAGACCCGGGGCATTCAGCTCGTGGGGATCGATCCCGCCAGCGAGAACATCTCGTTCGTCGGCAAGCTCGGGATTTCCGGCGAGCCGCTCGCGGACGCCGCCGACCGGCGCGTCATCGTCGGCGCGGCACTGGCCGAGCGGATCGAGACCCAGGTCGGCCGGCGCATCGTGCTCATCACCCAGGGCGCCGACGGCCGCAACCGCGAAGCCGGCTACCGGGTGGCCGGCCTTTACCGCGCCGAAAGCCCCTCCCTCGAGAAGATCTTCGTCTTCACGGGACGCGACACCGTGCAGAACCTGCTCGAGACCAACGTGGTGACGGAACTGTCGCTGCGTCTCACCGAAGAGCGTTTCAGTCCCACGGTCGTGCAACGCCTCACGAACGTCTTCGCCGGCCTCGACGTGCTGAGCTGGCAGCAGCTCGACCCGACGGCCGCGGCCATGACGGCGATCATCGACGTGGTCATCCTGGTCTACTTCTTCATCATGATGGGGGCGCTGTCCTTCGGCCTCGTCAATTCCCTGGTCACGGCCGTCATGGAGCGCACCCGCGAGATGGGCATGATGCGGGCCATCGGCATGCGGCCCCGCGCCGTCCTGGTGCAGGTCGTGCTCGAGTCGACGCTCATCATGGGCGCCGGCATCGCCGGCGGCGTCCTGATTGGCCTGCTGGCCTTCATTCCCATCGCCGACGGCGTGGACCTCGGGGGCTTCGACGAGGCGATGGACACCTTCGGGCTCAGCAACGTGCTCGTCCCGCAGCTCGTCGCCGGGGACGTCATCCTGGTGGTGGTCCTGAGCCTGATTCTCGGCTTCGTTGCGAGCGCCTCTCCGGCGGTGCGTTCCATGAAGATGGGTCCGCTCGAAGCCATGCGCCGATAGTGCAGCAAGGAGGAAACGGATGTCTGAAGAGGTTGTGAGTTGCCGCGGGGTGACGCGTGTCTATGCCGACGACGCCGTGCCGGTACATGCATTGCGCGGTGTCGACTTCACCGTCCACAAGGGCGACTGGGTCAGCCTCGCCGGGCCGTCCGGCTCCGGCAAGTCGACGCTGCTGCACATCATCGGGGGCCTCGACCGGCCCAACGACGGCTCGGTCTCCGTCGACGGACAGGACTTGGAGGGCCTCTCGGAGGCCAAGCTCTCCGATCTGCGCCTGCGCAAGATCGGCTTCGTCTTCCAGGCGTACAACCTGATCCCGGTCTTGACCGCGGTCGAGAACGTCGAGTTCATCATGCAGCTGCAGGGTGTCGGCGCGCAGGAACGGCATGCGCGGGCCCTCGAGATCCTCGACCGGCTCGGGCTCGACGACATCGGCGACCGGCGGCCAGGCGAGCTGTCCGGCGGGCAGCAGCAGCGCGTGGCGGTGGCGCGCGCCATCGTGACCGATCCCGTGCTCCTGCTCGCCGACGAGCCGAGCGCGAACCTCGATACCGCGACCACGAAGGAGTTGCTCGAACTGCTGCGCAACATCAACGAGAACCACGGTGTGACCATCGTCACCGCGACGCATGACCCGATGGTGATGGGTTATGCCAGGCGGCCCGTAAACCTGCGGGACGGCGCCATCGAGAGCGACGGGTCCACGACGGACGCGTCGCCGGACGCTTGATCGTCGGCGAACCGTCCACGGCGAAAGTCCACGTTCGGTGGAGCCGTCCGGTGCGCTCTGCCGACACTCCACGACCGGTACGTCAGCGGCGCGAGTCCACAGGCTGGCGCGCGTTCGCGGCTCTTCTCGCCGCCGCGTGCTGCGTATCGAGCGGTTCCGCGCACGCGCAGGACTCCGAGATCAAGGGACGGCTCAAGTGGTTCACCGCCGGCGCCGTCCTCCCCGCCGAAGACTTTCAGCGTCAGGCGAACGGTACGCCCGCCTACGACCATACGGGGAGCCTCCGCGTGCTCGTGCGCGCCGACGCCAACCGCAAGGGCGGCGACCGGGAGAGCAGCCTGCGATTCATCGCGGACTACTCCCTCTCCTGGCTGAGCGGGGACTCCTTCGCTCTTGCGAGCGGCGCCTCTCAACAGACCCTCGACCAGACCCCCACGGAAGACGCCCGGCGACTGATGCGCCTCACCTGGGAGATCGACGACGGCCGTCGCCATCGGGCGGTGCACCGCTTCGACCGCTTCGCTCTCGAGTACCGGCGCCGCAATCTCTCCGTGACCGTCGGCCGCCAGGCCGTGAGCTGGGGCAGCGGGCGCGTGTTCCAGCCGATGGATCTCTTCAACCCCTTCGCCCCGACCACCGTGGACCGGGACTACAAGCCCGGCGATGACGTCTTCCTCGTCGAGCAGGCCTTCGGCGGCAGCGACCTGCAGTTCCTGTACGTGGCGCGGCGCAACGAAGGCGGCAAGGTAGGCACGGACAGCGCGAGCCGGGCGATCAAGTGGCACGGCTTCCTGGGCGGCAGCGAGATCGAGGTGCTCGGTGCGCGCCACTACCTCGACGACGTGTTCGGGCTGACCGTGCGCGTCCCCATCGGCGGCGCGATCCTGCGCACCGACGTCACCGGCACGCGCCTCGAAGCGGACGAAGAGTGGTACGTGTCGGGCATCGTCAACATCGACTGGGCCTTTGACCTGTTCGGGCGCGCGGCATTCGGGTTCGTCGAGTACTACCACAACGACTTCGGCGTGCGCGAACTGCCCGGCCGCCGCTCGGAACTGCCGTCACCGCTGGTCACCCGCCTCACCCGCGGCGAACTGTTCAACCTGATGCGCGACTACCTTGCCGTCGGCGCGACGTACCAGTGGAGCGCCCTGTGGACCCAGAGCCTCGTCACCATCGTCAACCTCGACGACCGCTCGAGCCTCGTGCAGACGTCGCTGAGCTACGAACCGTCGGACTTCACGCGCATGCAGTTGGGGATCACGACCGTGCTCGGCGACGAGGGCGAGGAGTTCGGGGGCGTGCCCGTGGTGGACGGCGTCACCAGCGGCGGCGGTACGCAGGCATTCCTGCAGTTCGTGTATTTTCGGTAATCGAGACGGCACACCACAAGGGTGTCCTCTACAGCCCGCGCCAGAGATCGTAGGGGCGACCCTTGTGGTCGCCCATCCCCGAAGTCGCGGAACCTCGTCGTCAACGCGCAGTTTCGCGCCAGCGAAACTGCAACGCGACCCATAGGTCGCGCCGGGACCCATAGGTCGCGCCGGGACCCATAGGTCGCGCCGGGACGGGACGAGCCCGTCCCCTACACGGGGTAGTGCCGTGCGAGCCAGTCGAGCATCAGCGCATTCGTCTCGGCCGGCTTCTCCTGCTGGATCCAGTGGCCGCAATCGAGGGTATGCACTTCGACGTTCGGTACGTGCCTGTCGAGACTGGCCGACTGCGGAACGACATCGTGGGTGCCGTAGATCATCAGGCTCGGGGCCTCCACGACCTGCGGCGCGTCGCCGAGGATCGTCCAGTTGCGGGTGAAGTTGCGGTACCAGTTGATACCGCCCGCGAAGCCGCTCTCCTCGAACCCGGCGACGAAGACCGTCAGCTCTTCCTCGCCCATGAACGCCTTGCCGCGCGGTTCGGCCTCCCGGGCAAGATTGATGAGCGGCATCCCCGGGCGCGCGGCGGGCGCGGCATCCATCCACTGTTCCGCACGGTAGATGTTGCGCAGGAACTGCCCGGTGTTCGCCTCGAACGCTGCGTCCGCGACCCCCGGCTGCCGGTTGAAGTGCACGATGTAGAAGTCGCCGCCGAGCTGGGACTCCCAGAAGCCGACCCACTCCGTGGGACCGCGCTCCATGAACGGCACGCTCAGGTTGATGACGCCGGCCACCCGGTCCGGGTGCAACTGCGCCATCGCCCAGACCACGATCGCGCCCCAGTCGTGGCCGACGAAGACGGCCTGCTCTTCCTCGTAGTGGTCGAGCAGCCCGACCAGATCTCCGGTCAGAGCGTTGATGTCGTAGGCCTCGACCTCCGCGGGACGGTCCGAGAGCCAGTAGCCCCGCTGGTTCGGCACGATCGCCCGGTAGCCGGCGCCCACCAGCGGACCGACCTGATGGCGCCAGGACCAGCCCATCTCGGGCCAGCCATGGCACAGCACGACCGGTTTTCCGGCGCCCCGCTCGTGTACCGCCAGCGTGACGCCGTTGGTCCGGACCCGCCGATAGTCCTGCGCCCGTTCCATCGCCCCGGCCCCGTCAGCCGACCTCGAGCGCGGCGCCCGACTGCTGGGCCGCCTCGACATTGGTCTGCCGGGCTTCGACCAGCTGCGGCATGTAGTCGTCGAGATCGTCCAGGGTCCACAGGCCGTTGTCCGGCTTGCTGAAGCTCTTGATGATGGCCGGCTGCTGCATGATGCCGATGAGACCGCTCGCGCAATGGATGATCTGGTTGGAAATGCCCGCCGCCTCATCGGTGCAGAGCCACGCCACGACCGGTGCGATGTGCTGCGGACCGCCGCTGTCGAGATCCTGCTGGCTCGTCTCTTCGCCGCGCGCGTCGCGCAACGGAATGGTCATCCTCGTCAGGGCCCCCGGCGAAATCGTGTTCACGGTGCAACCGTACTTCGCGAGTTCGATCGAGAGCACGCGCGAGAAACCGGCGATGCCGGCCTTGGCCGCGCCGTAGTTGGCCTGGCCGAAGTTCCCGAAGAGTCCCGACACGCTCGAGAAGTTGATGATGCGGCCGCCGGTTCGGCCGCTCTCCCGGACGTACTTCGCGAACGGGCGCGAGCAGCAGTAGTGCCCCTTCAGGTGCACGGCCAGTACGGCGTCCCAGTCCGCCTCTTCCATGTTGAAGATCGACTTGTCGCGCAGGATGCCGGCGTTGTTGACCAGGATGTCCATGCCGCCGAAGTGCTCGACGGCCGTCGCCAGCAGGGACGCCCCGCCGTCGACGGTCGCGACGGACTGCGTGTTCGCCGCCGCCTCACCACCGGCGGCGCGGATCTCGTCCGCCACTTCCTGGGCGATCGTGCCGCCGCCGGTGCCGTCCGTCGCGCCGCCTAGGTCATTGACCACGACCTGCGCGCCTTCCGAGGCCATGAGCAACGCGATCGAGCGTCCGATCCCCCGACCCGCGCCAGTCACCACCGCGACCTTGCCGTCCAAACGTCCCATGCGATCCTCCTTCACGTACCACGGCCCGCACTCCGGCAACCCTGCGTCGGGCGCAAAAGCACTTGAGATGGGCAAAGGCATCGGATACTAAAGGGGAATGTACGGCGACGCCACCATCGAGACGGTCCGCGATCTGGTCGCAAGCGGCGTGGACCACGTCGCGCTGCTGATGCGTCACTCGGCCCGCGAGTTCAACCCGAACGTGCACGATCTCGTGAACCCCTTGACCGAGGAGGGCCGCGACCTGTCGCGTCGGCTTGGCGAAGAATTGCCCAAGTCCCATACGTTGCGGGGCTACGCATCGCCTCCGGAACGGTGCATCGAGACCGCGCAGCTCGCGTTGCTCGGCCATGCTTCGAAGGGCGGCAACGCGACCCGCGTACGACCCGTGGAGGGCCTCGGCGTCTTCTACATCCTCGACCAGATGAAGATGTTCCGTGCCCTGCAGGACGCGGACGGGATGGACGGCTTCATCGAGCAGTGGGTGCAGGGCGCACTGCCCCGCGACGCCCTGATTCCCGCGGATCAGGCGGCGCGGCTGGTGCTCGACATCGTCGCAGGCAAACTGGATCGACCCATGGCAGGAAAGCAGATCGACCTCTGCGTCACCCACGACCTGACCGTGCACATGGTCCGCGACCGGCTGCTGCCGCACTCCGACCGTTTCGGCCCGGTCGAGTTCCTGGACGCGTTGGCCGTATACCGGCGGGACGGACGGCTCTTCATGCGTGGGCAGGTCGGGCCGGAGATCGAGATTGAGATCTGACGTGGCAAGCGGTCCCGACCGCCCGCAAGGTCAATGGCGCGCGTATCCCGGAGATTTGGCTGCCGTCACAGCGGCCACCACGGCACCGAACGTCATCACGATGAGCTCAAGAACGTCCAGCCCGTTCAGGCCGAGGTGCGCCGTATCGGGTTGATGCCAAGCACCTTGCCGAAACAGCAACGATGTCCGGGGGCGAGATCTCTCATGGGTTCGTGCGACTTCCCTCCTTTGACACACCGGTCGCCGCCAATTCGTGCCGTCCGAGCCAGCGTTCGATGGGCCGGAGCTTGCACCACCTCGACCCGGCGAATGTAGGGGACGGGCTTGTCCCGTCCCGTGTCGAATCACCCTGCAACAGCGCCGAGACGGGCGACCACCAGGGTCGCCCCTACGCCCCCGTCTCCATCGGCAACGACTCGTCGCGTACCCACTCGGACATGGAGCCGTCGTAGACCACCACGTTCTCCTGGCCGGCGAGCAGGCACGAGAAGGCGTCCACCGTGGCGGAGATGCCGCCGCCGCAATAGGCGATCACCCGCGGCGCCGTGAGCAGGCCCTTCGCTTCGAGGGCGGTCCGCAAGCCGTCCACATCCTTGAACCGCCCGGCCTCCATGAGATCGTCATAGAACACATTGACGCTGCCCGCGATGTGTCCCTTGCGCCCGTACGAGATGTCCGACTCGCCGGAGTGCATCGCCGGTGCGAGGGCGTTCACCGTGCACACGTCGCCATCGCCGATGGCCGCGAGCACGGCGTCCTTGTCCGCGAACAGCTCGGGCCTCGCCCGGGCGGTGAACGAACCCTGCGGGTACGCCGTCGTCTCCGTCGTGACCGGATGCCCGGCCTCCCGCCATCCCTGGAAGCCGCCGTTCAGCACACGCGCCCGGGGGTGGCCGCAGTAGTGGAACAGCCACCACGCCCGTGTGGCCCACATCATGTGACCGGTGCTGTAGAGGACGACCTCGGTGTCGTTCGAGACGCCGAGGCTCCGGAACAGCGCTTCGAGCTGCGTGGCCGGCGGCAGCGTGAAGCCGAGACCGGTCGTGGTGTCCGAAGCGGCCTCGATCAGGTCGAGGAAGGCGGCGCCCGGCAGGTGGCCTTCCTCGAACTTCGCGAGACCGGACTCTGCCCGATAACCCCCGCTCGGCGCGCGGCGCAGGAACACCGTCGCGTCGAAGATGCGGCGGTTCCCGTTGTCGAGGTCGGCGGCCAGTTCGGCCGGCGAAATCAGGTATTCGGGGTGTGCATAAGACATCGTTCGATCCTCGTCTGGTCGCGCGCGGGCGTAACCGCCGACACCTGGACATCGTCGCAGCCCGTGTAGCGCGCATATTCCCATACGGCGCCCGCGAACGCCGCGTCGAAGGCTTCCGGCAACGGCCGCTCGACGTGGAGATGCCTGATCTCGAACAGGCCCACGTCGCGATGCGCCTTGCAGTCCATGCGCCCGACGAACGTGTCGCCCAACAGGATCGGCAGGCTGTAGTACCCCCAGCGCCGCTGCGCCTCGGGGACGTAGCACTCGAACAGGAAGTCGAAGTCGAAGATCCCCCGGGCGCGGTCCCGATGGATGACGCTGTTGTCGAAGGGCGAGAGGATGCGGACGACGTCCGCCGGCCGGCGCGGACGCTGGGCGAGCACGTCCCGGCGGCCGAACAGGAGATCTCCGCCGGAAGCCTCGACGCACCCCAGCTCGCCGCTGCGCAGGCCTTCCAGTAGCGCTGCCTTGACCGCCGCCCTGGTCGCCCCGCGGCGCGACGCCCCGTAACGGATGCCGTAGGTGAACGCACGCGCCGCGGCGAATCCGTGGGCGCGGAGCGTCCCTTCGATCAGGTACGCCGCCTGCTCCTCGACCGACGGCTCGACCGTCACCGCGTCCCGCGGCAGCACGCGCTCGGGGAGATCGTAGACCTTCTCCAGGCCGTCCCGCCCGACGCTCATGAGGTCGCCCTGCATGAAAAGCTGCTCCAGGGCGCCCTTCGCGGGCTTCCAGTTCCACCACCCCTTCGAGCCCCGCTGCCCCGGCGTCTCGAAGTCGCGCACCTTGAGCGGCCCTTCCTCGCGAATCCGGTCGAGCACGACCCCCATCAGCCTTCCGTCGCGCGAACGCACCCAGCGCTCCTCGCCCCTGCGGTAGGCGTTCATGGTCGACAGGGCGAACCGGTAGTGGCGCATGGGTAGAAACGCGGCCGCATGCGCCCAGTACTCGAAGGCCTCGCCACGCCGGATGAGCCGGTTGACCTGGTCGTCCTGGTATCCGGAGACCCGGGACCAGAAAGTGTGATGGTGGGCCCGTGCAACGACGGAGATCGTGTCGATCTGCACGTAACCGAGGCGCTCGAGCGTGCTGCGCATGCCGGCCAGACCGCTCCCGAGCCGTCTCGTGCCCAGGAGGCCCTGGTGCGACAGGGCGATGCGGCGCAGCGCCGCCGGACCGGGTGGTCGCGTACTCACAACCCTGGCGGACCGACCCGGATCAGTCCGACGCGCCCGCACGTCGCCGCACGAAGTCGAGGATCTGCGCCGTCGGCACGTCCCCGTCCGTCCCCAGCAGATCGTTGACCTGCCCATGATCGTGGTCCACGGCTTCGACCACGGTCGCGAGGTGTCCGGCGTCCCGTAGTTTCCGGCCGAACGGGATGGCCTGGGTCAGTCCCTCGGGACGCCCGTCCGAGTAGAAGATCAGGAACGCTCCCTGGGGTGCCCCATAACGCACGTGGTGCCACGGGGAGACTGCTTCCTGCAGGCTCGGATCCTCGCCGAAGACATCCACGTGGATGGGACCCGCCGTGGTCGCCATGAGCTTCGGCAGGTCGTACACGGCCGTGTCGAGGGATATCACGCCCCGCACCGCCGCCGGGGGCACACCCGCGTTCTCGAGAAACGTGGCGTTGGTGCCGAGCAGCGACACGAGGTGCGCGCCGGCGGAGTGGCCAATGAGAAAGATGTTGTGCGGATCGCCGCCGAACTCTGCCGCATTCCGCACCAGCCAGCCGGCCGCGTCCGCTGCGCTCTGCGCCATGTCGGCGACCGTTGCCGCCGGCCGGAACCGGTAGTTGGCCGAAGCGAAAACGAATCCCTCCGGGAGGAACACCAGCGGTTGCAGGAAGGACTGCGCCTTGCTGCCCGCCATCCACCCGCCGCCGTGCAGGTAGAGCACGATGCGAGCCCGGGTCGCTGGCGGGTGGTCCGGGCCCGGCAGATAGAGGTCGAGGCTCAGACGTTCCGCGTCGACGCCGTCGATCGCCTGGTAGACGATGTCGCGCCGGACTTCGATTTCGGCGCGTTCGATCACGGCTTCGGCTTGCACCGCCTGCACGCGCGCCCGTTCACGAAACTCGGTCATCAGACGCCGTACGTCCTGCGCGTCCATCTCGTTCAAGTCGGTCTCCTGTGCGCTCGTCATCGTGGCGCCAGCCACCAGCAACAGACAGAGCCACACGGCTCCCCGCCAAGCGCATGATTCGCCCCCACCCCACTCGTCCGCTCCCACTTGCACCGCACCCCCTGCGACGTTTCCTGGCCCCGGCAACCTAACATGCGGGACGAGGGCGCGAAACGCCCTCGTCCACCAGCGCACGTCTATAATCGCGCGGCCCCGTGACCGGAGACCCCGTGCGCCACTTCGCGCTTCTTTGCATCACTTCGACGTTGGCGGTTCAGAGCCTCGAGGCGGCCAGTCCGCCGGAAGTCCGGGGCAAGACCGGCATGATCGCGTCACGTTCCGCCCTCGCCTCCGAGGTCGGGACCGGCGTGCTCCGGCGCGGCGGCAACGCTGTCGACGCGGCGGTGGCCACCGGATTCGCCCTCGCCGTCACCTACCCATCCGCCGGCAACATCGGCGGTGGCGGCTTCATGGTAATCAGACTGGCCGATGGGACGCTGGTGACCAACGATCACCGCGAGCGCGCACCCGCCGGCGCCGATCACGACATGTACCTCGACGCCGACGGCGACGTGATCGCGGGGCTCTCGACGCATTCGCACCTGGCCGTCGGCGTGCCGGGGACGGTCGCGGGGCTCCTCGACGTCCACGCACGCTACGGGAAGCTCCCGCGCTCCGAAGTCATCGACCCTGCCATCGCCTTGGCGCGGAACGGCTTCCCCCTCGACCACGACCTCGCCGGACAGTTCCGCCGCCAACTGCCGCGCCTGGAGCCGTACGCGGCTAGCCGCGCCGTATTCGCGAAGCCGGACGGCGCGCCGTTCGCCACCGGAGACCGCTTCGTGCAGGAGGACCTCGCGGCCACGCTCGAACGCATCCGGGAGCTTGGCCACGACGGCTTCTATCGGGGCGAGACGGCCGAGTTGCTGGTCGCCGAGATGGAGCGCGGCGAGGGACTCATCACCCTCGAGGATCTGGCCTCGTACGAGTCCGTGTGGCGCGAACCGATCCGCGGCACCTATCGCGGACACGAGATCGTCTCCATGCCGCCGCCGTCATCGGGCGGAATCCTGCTGGTGCAGATGCTGAACATGCTCGAGCCCCACGACATCCCCGGTTTCGGCTACGGCAGCGCCGCCGCGATGCACCGCATGATCGAGGCCGAACGTCGGGCGTACGCGGACCGGGCACATCACCTGGGCGACACGGACTTCTACCCGACGCCGGTCGCCGCGCTCATCGACAAGGCGTACGCAGCGCACCGCTTCGCCGATTTCGACCCGACGCGCGCATCGCGGTCGGCGGACATCGGTTCAGGGACGATTCCGAACGAGTCGCCGGACACCACGCACGTCTCCGTCATGGACGCCGCCGGCAACGCCGTCGCCTACACCACCACTCTGAACCTGAGCTACGGCGCCAAGATCGTCGTTCCCGGCGCCGGCTTCCTGCTCAACAACGAAATGGACGACTTCTCCGTCAAGCCGAACACGCCCAACTCCTTTGGACTGCTCGGCGACGAGGCCAACGCCATCGCGCCCGGCAAGCGCATGCTGAGCTCGATGACGCCAACGATCGTCCTGCGCGACGGCGAACCGGTGTTCGTCACCGGATCGCCGGGCGGGAGCACCATCATCACGACGGTGCTACAGGTGTTGATGAACGTCATCGACCACGGCATGGGACCTCTCCGACGCCGTCGGCAAGCCCCGCTTCCACCATCAGTGGCAGCCGGACCGGGTCATGGTGGAGAAGTTCGGCTTCTCCCCGGACACGCTGGCCGCCCTGGCCGCCATGGGGCACCAGAACATCGACGCGATCCAGTGGGGACGCGGCATCGGGGACGCAAACTCCGTGATGCGCAAGGACGGCGAGTTGCTCGGCGTCGCGGATCCACGGACGGAAGGCGCCGCCGTCGGCTTCTGAGCGCGCCCGGGCAACCGCGCTATAGTCTCGCCGCCAGTCCAATTGACCCCCGACAGAGGAGCACCCATGGGAACCCGTTTGCAGGACAAGGTCGCCATCATCACCGGCGGCACCAGCGGCATTGGCGCCGCGACGGCGGAACTCTTTGCCGCCGAAGGCGCGCAGGTGGTCATCGCCGGGCGCTCGGAAGATAAGGGCCAGGCGCTGGCCGACCGGCTTGGCGGCAACGTCACCTACCAGCGCCAGGACGTGATGGTGGAGGACGACATCCGCCGCGTCATCGACGACACCGCAGAGCGTTTCGGGCGGCTCGATATCCTCTTCAACAACGCCGGCGGCCCGACCGCGGGCAGCGTATCGGACATCACCGCCGACAACGTCGACTACGGCTTCCGCCTGCTCTTCACCAGCTGCGTGCTGGGCATGCGCTTCGCCGTACCGGCCATGCTGGCAAGCGGTGGCGGCTCGATCATCAACAATTCGAGCGTCGCGGCGATCCGGCACCTGCAGGGGAACGTCCTCTACTCTGCCGTCAAGGCGGCGCTCACCCACTACTCGAAACTCGCCGGCGTCGAACTCGGGCCGCGCGGCATCCGCGTGAACGTCATCTCGCCGGGCGCCATCGCCACACCCATCTTCTGGGGCGGGTCGCAACGCGCCAACACGCTGCCCGACGAGGAGAACGCCCGCAAGCTCGAGAAGCTGCAGCGCAACCTGGCGCGGGCCACGCCGCTCAAGGTGTCAGGCCTCGACCGCGACATCGCGACGGCGGCACTGTATCTCGCAAGCGAGGAGGGCCGGTTCGTGAACTGTCACGACCTGGTGGTGGACGGCGGACGCACCTCGATGTTCAACGAAGACCCGGCTTGAGCGCGCGCCACGCCGTTCGGCGTGGCATTCGAGTTGCTGCCCAACTGCGCGAACCTGCGGTTCGCATTCGAGTTGCTGCCCAACTGCGCGAACCTGCGGTTCGCATTCGAGTTGCTGCCCAACTCGTGGGGGGCGGCAGTCACCTGGCAAAAAAACGGCGGGCGTGGGGATTGCGCGATTGATTTCAAGACCTTGGAACTCCTGAAAGAGCCCTTACCTAACTGTCAACGGCAACTATTCAGGAGATGAAAATGGCACTGGTCCGCTGGAATCCCATCCGGGAATTCGACGATCTGTTCGCGCGGGGCTTCCTCGGCGAGAGCTACAACGACTGGCTGCCACCGGTCGACGTGCGGGAGGACGACAACGCCTACCGCGTCGACGTGGAACTGCCGGCCATGGCGCCGGAGGACATCAGCGTCACCTTCAAGGAAGGCGTCCTGACGATCACCGGCGAGCGCAAGTACGAGCGCACGCACGAGTCGGAGAAGGTGCATCGCACCGAGCGGCGCTTCGGCAAGTTCACGCGCAACTTCCGCCTGCCGGAAGACGCCGACGAGGACGCCATCGAGGCCGCCGCCGACCGTGGCGTGATCTCCGTGACGGTGGCGAAGCGCGAGAAGGCGAAGCCGCGCGAGATCGAGGTGAAGGTCCACTGACGGATGCTGTCCCCGCCCGCCGCGCAAGCGGCGGGTGGGATTCCGTCTTCTTTCAGATCCCCTGGCGACCTTGGACAGGTGCGTCGAGCAGCGTCTGCGCCGCCTCGAGATCGAGCGTCCCCTCGTATAGAGCGGACCCCGCGATCACTCCCATGAGTTCCCGTGCGGCGAGACCGAGCGCCTTCAGCCGGCGGATATCGTCCAGGTCGCGCACGCCGCCGGACGCGATCACCGGCACACCCGTTGCGCGGGCAACGGCCGCCGTCGCTGCCGCGTTCACGCCCGTCAGCATCCCATCGCGTTCGATGTCCGTGAAGACGATGGCGAACAGCGGCAATCCGGCCACACTGGCCGCGAACTCGAGCGCGGCCGCACCGCTCGTCTCGTCCCAACCCGCCGTCGCGGCCCGCCCGCCACGCGCATCGAGACCGAGGATCACCCGGCGCGGATGGCGCTCGGCCATCGCGGCGAGGAAGGACGGATCCTCGATCGCACGCGTCCCGACGATCACCTGGCCGACACCCGCCGCAAGGTAGCGTTCGACCGCCTCCGCGGTGCGCACACCGCCGCCGACCTGTACCGGCACGTCGCCCGCGGCTGCCGCGATGTGCTCCACGACGTTGGCGTGCACGCGCGCTCCCGCAAACGCGCCATCGAGATCCACGACGTGGATGCGACGCGCCCCGCGGCTCGTCCACCGCTCGACCATGGCGACCGGATCGTCCCCGTACACCGATGCCGAATCCTTGATCCCTTGCTTGAGCTGGACGCAGCGGCCGCCCTGGATGTCGATCGCCGGGATGACGATCAAAGGGTGCCCTTGGTGCTCGGCAGCGCCGCGCTGCGGGGATCGAGCGCCACCGCCATGCGTAGCGCACGCCCGAAGGCCTTGAAGATCGTCTCCGCCTGGTGGTGCGCGTTGGAACCCTTCAGATTGTCGACGTGCAGCGTCACCCGCGCGTGGTTCACGAAGCCATGGAAGAACTCGTGGAACAGGTCCACGTCGAACTCGCCGATGCGCGGGCGCACGAAGTCGACGGACCAGGTCAGTCCCGGCCGGCCCGAGAAGTCCAGCACCACGCGCGACAGGGCTTCGTCGAGCGGCACGTAGGCGTGGCCGTAGCGGGTGATGCCCTTCTTGTCTCCCACCGCCTGCGCCGTCGCCTGGCCCAGGGCGATGCCGACGTCTTCCACGGTGTGGTGCGCATCGACGTGCAGGTCGCCATCGGCTGCGACCGTGAGGTCGACCAGGCCGTGCCGGGCCACCTGGTCGAGCATGTGCTCGAAGAAGGGCAGCCCGGTGTCGAATTGCGACGCGCCGGAGCCGTCGAGGTCGATCCCGACGCGAATCTTCGTCTCGAGCGTGTCGCGGGAAATGGAGGCGGAACGGTTCACGCGGCGATTATACCGGGGAAGCATCCACGTCCGGCCCCTGCGGTCAGAAGTGCGTCAGGTCGCGCCGGAATCCCTTGCGGCGCCGAAGACGGACGCCACGTCCACGGAGAAGCCCGGCAACAGCACGGAAGTGGCCGCCTCGCCGTCACCGAACACGCCATGCTCGACATAGGCTTCACCATCCAACGTCAGGACGGTGACGGTCTCCTCCGGAGGATCCACGATCCAGTACTCGGGAATCCCGCCTTCCGCGTAGTCGGCGCGCTTCTCGATCCAGTCCCGTTCCTCGCCGTCGGGACTGACAACTTCGACCACCAGATCCGCGCCGAGCCAGAACCGGTTCCGGTTGCGGGGATCGTGCCGGTCCCGCAAGAGGAGCAGGTCCGGTTCGCGGAACTTGTTCTCCCGCACGCGCAGGCGCAGCGCCGCAAAGAGCACGAGTCCCCCACGTGGGCGGACCCAGGCCTCAAAGGCCTCGTAAAGGAAGGCAAGGATGACCTGGTGCGCCACCGTCGAGATCGGCAACAGTTCGATGTGTCCGTCCGTGAACTCGATCAGGCCGTCGGCGCGATCGGTCAACCACAGGTAGTCCGCCTCGGTCCAGCAACCCTGGCGCGGCGCCGCGTCGCAGACGAGCGCATCCAGTGCCTCCTGGGAGGCACGCCGCGTAGCCTTGGCCTTCAGGGCCGGATTCACCTCAACGGAACCCCGTGAATTCCTGAGGAGTGAGTATAGCCACGTGCAGCGTTTCAGCTGTCAGCCAATGGCCGGACAGCGCGTGCGACCGTCGCCCGACCTCGACCGCGCTCACCGCAGGTGACAGGCCACCCGGTGCCCCGGTGCGACCTCCCGCAGCGTCGGGTCCTCGCGCCGGCAGCGTTCGACCGCGTACGGACAGCGCGTGTGGAAGTGGCATCCCGACGGTCGGTCTATGGGGCTCGGCACGTCGCCGCCCACGATCCGCCGCTTGCGCGGGCGCCGGGGATCGGGCACCGGCACGGCATCGAGCAGGCTCTCCGTATACGGGTGCAACGGATTCGCGAACAGCTCGCGCTTGTCGGCGAACTCGACGATGCGGCCGAGGTACATCACCGCGACCCGGTGACTGATGTGCTCCACCACCGCGAGATCGTGGGCAATGAAGAGATAGGACAGTCCGTATTCCGCCTGCAGGTCCCTCAGCAGGTTGATCACCTGCGCCTGGATGGAGACATCGAGGGCGGACACCGGCTCGTCGCAGACGATCAGGCTCGGATGCAGCGACAGCGCCCGGGCGATGCCGAGCCGCTGACGCTGCCCGCCGGAGAACTCGTGCGGGTAGTTTCGAACCTGGTCCCGACGCAGTCCGACGCGCGCGAACAGCTCCGCCACCCGCTCCTCGCG
Source organism: Candidatus Azotimanducaceae bacterium (assembly GCA_965206615.1). Lineage (GTDB taxonomy): Bacteria > Pseudomonadota > Gammaproteobacteria > Pseudomonadales > Azotimanducaceae > VXNE01. Next base: position 1,296,102 of record CBDBKI010000005.1, on the reverse strand, counting down.
CTCGGCCCGGCTCGAGACCCCATGCACGCCGAGCAGCTCGCCGGCGATGTCCCCGGCGGTCATGCGGGGATCCAGGGAGGAGTACGGGTCCTGGAAGATGATCTGCATGCGGCGCCGGTACGGGCGCAGCGCGCGGCTGTCGAGCCTCGTGATGTCGTCCCCCAGCAGACGGATCACGCCCTCCGTGGGTGTCAGCAGGCGCAGGATGGTGCGCCCGACAGTGGACTTCCCGCAGCCGCTCTCGCCCACGAGGCCGAGGGTTTCCCGGGGACCGATGGAGAAGCTGACACCGTCCACCGCGTGCACGACGCCCGCCTTGGGACCGAGCAGCCTGCGCGGAGAGACGAAGTACTTGCGGAGTCCCTCTACTTCCAGAACCGGCACTTCCAGAACCGGCACGTCGTCCCCGACGGGCGTTTCGCGCGTTGCCTCGCTCACGGCGACGGTTGCCCCGAGGCGTCCGCGTGCCAGCAAGCCGCCCAGTGACCCGGACGCTGTTCCTCGAACGGCGGCCGGGAAGCTGCGCAGCGCGCATCCGCAAACCCGCAGCGCGGCGCAAACGCGCAGCCGGCCGGGAGTCCCGTGAGGCTCGGGACCACGCCGGGGATTTCCGCCAGCCGCCGTTCCCCGGCCGCGCCGCCGCGCACCGCATCGAGCGTCGGCACGGAGGCGAGCAGGCCGCGCGTGTAGGGATGCCGCGGTGCATCGAAGAGCGTCACGACGTCCGTTTCCTCCACCTTCCGGCCGGCGTACATCACCACTACGCGGTGCGCGGTCTCCGCGATGACGCCGAGGTCATGGGTGATCAGGATGACCGCCGTGCCGTGCCTGGCCTGCAGGTCCCGAATCAGGTCCAGCACCTGCGCCTGGATCGTCACGTCCAGGGCGGTGGTGGGTTCGTCGGCGATCAGCACCTTCGGTTCGCAGCACAGCGCCATCGCGATCATCGCGCGCTGGCGCATGCCACCCGACAGCTGGTGCGGATACTCCCGCGCGCGGCGTGCGGCTTCCGGGATGCCGACCAGGTCCAGCATCTCGACCGCGCGCCGCATCGTCCCGGCGCGCGTGCCGCCCGCGTGGCGGCGCACGGTCTCCGCGATCTGGTAGCCGACCGTGAGCACGGGATTCAGCGAGGTCATCGGCTCCTGGAAGATGATCGCGATCTCGTTGCCGCGCACGTCGGCCAGCGCCTTCTGCGACAGCGAGAGCAGGTCCCGGTCTCCGAGCAACGCCGTGCCGCCCTCGATGCGCCCCGGCGGGCTCGGGATGAGCCCGAGTATCGACAGCGCCGTGACGCTCTTGCCGCAGCCCGATTCGCCGACGACACCGAGCGTCTCCCCGGCCCGTACCTCGAACGAAACCCCGTCGACCGCCCGCGCCACGCCATCCGGGGTGCGGAAGGTCGTGACGAGGTCGTCCACGGCCAGAACGACCTCTGTGAAGTTCGGCCTGTCGGGCGTCGCAGCCTGGTCCATCCCGGGTCCGTCGGCGTGAGGAGTCCGAGAGCTTGTCGGATCGCACGGCAGTGGGTCAAATCCCGTCGCCGGCGTTGCTTATACTGCCCCGGGCATCCGCGGCAACCGCTGCGCGGCACGAGAGCGACGACGACACCATGAACGTACCGGCAAAGACCGCGCGCCGCTGGGCCTGGCCACTCGTACTGGCGCTCGCATCGAGCGCGTTCGGGGAGCAACCGCAATACGGCGGCCACCTCCGGGTCGGCTACACGCTGGAACCCATGTCGCTCGATGCCGTACTCGGTCGTTCCGGCGGCGACGCCTACTACTGGCGGCAGATCTTCGATCAGCTGGTCGACGCCGACCCCGACCTCACGCCGCGCCCCGCGACCTCGCTGGCGACCTCCTGGCAGATATCGAAAGACCCGCACGCCATCACGTTCGAACTGCGCCGCGGCGTGACTTTCCATGACGGGGCGCCCTTCAACGCCGAGGCCGTCAAGTTCAACGTCGAGCGCATCCTCGACCCCGCCACGATGGCCACGCCGCGTGCGTCCATGACCGTGATCGAGTCGGTGGAGGTGCTCGGCGAGCACACGGTGCGTTTCAACCTCAAGCGTCCCTGGGGCGCCGGACTCAACATGCTCGCCGACCGGGGCGGCGTCATGAGTTCCCCGGCCGCCGTGCGGCAACTCGGCCGGGACTACGGCTGGAACCCGTCCGGCACGGGTCCGTTCCGGGTCGTCAAGGCGGTGACCGGCACGTCCGTGCACCTCGCTCGCAACCCGCACTACTGGGGCGTGGACGACGCCGGCAACCGCCTGCCCTACCTCGACGAGGTGACGATCCGGGTCATTCGCGACGAGACCGTGCTGGTCTCGGCGCTGCGCACGGGCGAGATCGACGTCGCCTACCTGCCCTACAAGGACGTCTCCGCATTCCGCCGGGACCGGCGCTTCCGCATCGAGACCATGCCGGGCGGCGGCATCGCCCACGTGTTCGCCTTCAACGTGGCGAAGCCGCCCCTCGACGACCTGCGCCTGCGGCGCGCGGTGGTGCACGCCATCGACCCCCGCGCCATCAACACGGCGATCTACTTCGACAACGCCATCCTGGCCGACTCCGGCATGTGGCCGGTGGGGGCGTGGGCATACGAACCCAGTTCGGCCCGCCCCGGTTACGACCCCGAGCAGGCACGCGAACTCCTGCGCCTGGCAGGCCGGCCGGACGGCTTCGAGTTCACCGCGGTGACCAACAACAACGCCCTGCACATCCCCGCCGCGGAGATCGTCCGCGCCATGCTGAAGAGGGTCGGCATCACGATGCACATCGAGGTGCTGAACGCCGGAGTCGCCACCGAGCGCTTCTTCCACGGCCGCCAGTACCCGCTCTACATGACCGCATGGAGCCGCTACCCCGAGCCCGACTGGCTGGCGTCGCTGGCCTACAAGAGCGACGGGTACTACAACGCCGGCAACCTGCCGCGGCCGGACATCGACGCCCTGGTCGAGCGCGGCGCGTCCTTCTACGACATCCCGGCGCGGCGGCGCGTCTACCTCGAACTGAACGACATCGTGCTGCGCGAGGCGTGGTTCGTGCCGCTGATCTACGGCGTGAACTACGCCACGGCGCCGCTCCGGGTACGGAACCTCGACCGCCTCATGGGGTGGGACGGCAAGATGAATCTGCGCGAGATCTGGATCGCCGACGGCGAGGGCGGCGATCGATGATCCCGGCCCCCCGCTAGCGATCGCCGCCATGTGGCGCTACCTCCTGCGTCGGCTCCTGCAGATGGTCCCGGTGCTGCTCATCGTGACGTTCCTGGTGCATGGCCTCATGCACGCGATCCCGGGCGATCCCGCGCGGGCGCTCGTCGGGCCGGGAGAGTCCCTCGACGAGGAGCAGCTCGAACTCATCCGCCGTGAACACAACCTCGACAAGCCGATCCTGGTCCAGTACGCCATCTGGCTCGGCAAGGCGCTACGCGGCGATCTCGGCCGCTCCACGCAGAACCAGCGGCCGGTGGTCGAGGAACTGGGCACCCGCGCCGCGGTCACCCTGCAATTCGGTGTCGTCGCCTGGATCATGGCGGTACTCATCGCCGTGCCGGCCGGCATCGCGTCGGCCGTCTATCGCGGCCGGCCCATCGACTACATCGCCACCGTGCTGTCCATCGGCGGGGTCGCCATCCCCAACTTCTGGCTCGGCATCATGGCGATCCTCCTGTTCGGGGTGACCCTGGGCTGGTTGCCGACCCAGGGCTACGTCGACATCTTCGACGACCCGGTCGAAGGCATCCGCTACATGATCCTGCCGGCATTCGCGCTCGGCATCACGAGCTGCGCACTCATCATGCGCCAGAGCCGCTCGGCGATGCTCGAGGTCCTCGCCCAGGACTACGTGCGCACTGCCCGTGCGAAAGGACTGCGCGAGCCGGCGGTCATCTGGCGGCATGCGCTGCGCAACGCCCTCCTGCCCGTCGTGACGGTCTTCGGCCTGCAGACCGGGCGCATCTTCGCCGGAGCCGTGGTCATCGAGACGCTGTTCGGCATTCCCGGCATGGGCCAGTTCCTGGTGCAGGCCATCTTCATGCGCGACTTCCTCGCGGCCCAGGGAGCCGTGCTGCTCATGGCGCTCGCGGTGCTGCTGGCCAATCTCCTGACCGACATCGCCTACGCGTGGCTCGACCCCCGCATCAAGTACGATGACCGATAGGGACACCCACCTCGCCGATGACCGATAGGGACACCCACCTCGCGGCGCCACCCGCGACGCCGGGCGTCGGTGCGGAGGCCGGCGGGAGCGCTCCTGCGCAGGACCGGCACCGGCATCCCGCGGTCGAAGTCCTCGCCAAGCTCGCCCGCATTCCACAGGCCGTCTTCGGTGTGGTCGTGATCGCCCTGACGCTGTTCGCGGCACTGTTCGCCCCGTGGATCGTGCCCGTCGACCCGCAGGAGATGGACTTCGAGAGTCTTCTCTCCGGCATGACCGCCGAGCACTGGCTCGGTACCGACCGGCTCGGACGGGACACCCTTGCGCGGCTCATCGACGGCGCCGCGGTCGCGCTGATGGTGAGCATCGGGGCGGTGGGCCTCGGCGTGGTCGCGGGCGCCCCATTGGGTCTGGTGTCGGTGTATTTCCGTGGCTTCGTGGACGACGTCATCATGCGCGCGATGGACGCGGTCGTGGTGTTCCCGAGCCTCCTGATCGCCGTGGGGCTGGCTGCCGCGATGGGCGGTTCGCTCACCACCGTCATCGTCGCCATCGGCATCGCAAACGTGCCCTGGATGGCGCGCATCGTCCGCAGCCAGGCGCTCACGATCCGCGAGCTCGACTTCGTGGCGGCCGCCGAGGCCGGTGGCATGAGCCACCTGCGCATCATCCTCAAACACATCCTGCCGAACAGCGTGGCGCCGGTCATCGTGCAGGCGACGCTCAGCATGGGCTACGCCGTGCTGACGGAGGCCGCGCTCGGCTTCATCGGCGTCGGGGTACAGCCCCCCACCCCTACCTGGGGCTCGATGCTGCAACAGGCCTTCCCGATGCTCGACCGTCAGCCCATGCTGTCGATCGTGCCCGGCGTCGCGATCTTCTTTCTGGTGCTGGCGTTCAACTTCGTCGGCGACGCCCTGCGCGACGTGCTCGATCCACGTCTCAAGGGCGTGATTCACTAAGAAACCGCTGAGCAAGTTCATCCCTGAACTTGTTCAGCGGTTTCCCAAGGCGCGCGCGGCGCGGGACGTCAGCGGGCCAGCCGGTCCAGCACGCTACCGTGCGGCAGGAAACGGTTCTCGCTGTTGGCCTTGATCCAGGCGGTCAGGTCCGCCGGGTACTCGCCGCGCTCGCGCAGCGCGCGCGCCAGCGGGATGACAGGGGATTTGGCGCCCGCCTCGAAGCCCGGCAGGCGGGCCTCCGCCAGGGTGAAAAAGCGTATCCAGGCGACGAGCTCGGCGGCATCCCGGTCCCGGGCCGCCGCCGACCATTGCTCTGCATCGAGGGACATCACCGGCGCCAGCAGCCGGCGCTCCGCCTCGTCGAGGCCGAAGTCCGCCTCTTCGAGACGCAGACTCGCCCGGCGAACGCACTCCAGATGCCGCGCGTCCAGCACGATCCGTTCGCTCGGGTCCCAGCTCCCTACGTCGCTCATGGTGGCAAGTATAGGCGGATGCCCACCGGCACGGTCCCTCCGGACGGTGTCCGCCGCATCCAGGTGGGCACGTCGATGTCTCGTCGCCCGAACCCCGGTGGGTGTCCCATCGCCCGAACCCATCGCCCGAACGAACCCCGGTGGGTGTCCCAGCGCCCGAACCCGGTGGGTGTCCCAGCGCCCGAACCCGGTATAGTCTCCGGGGTGGACGTTCCCGAGAGTCCCGAAGCAGGCTCCCCCGCCGCGAACGACGAACCCGCAAGCTGGTTCGCCGAGCGGCTGCTCGCCTGGTTCGACCGCCACGGCCGCCACGATCTGCCCTGGCAACTGGACAAGACCCCATACCGCGTCTGGGTCTCCGAGGTCATGCTGCAGCAGACCCAGGTCGCCACGGTCGTACCCTACTTCGAGCGCTTCGTGCGCCGGTTTCCCGATGTCGGGGCACTCGCGCGCGCAGACCTCGACGAGGTGCTGCACGTCTGGACCGGTCTCGGCTATTACGCCCGGGGCCGCAACTTGCACGCGGCCGCCCGGCAGTTGCTTGCCGCCGCCGGCGACACGTCGGACACGCTGCCGCGGTTCCCCGACACCCTGGAGGGTCTCCTCGCGCTGCCCGGCATCGGGCGTTCCACCGCCGGCGCCATTCTCGCCATCGCCGGCGGCCAGCCGACGCCCATTCTCGACGCGAACGTGAAACGTGTGCTGGCTCGCTTTCATGGCGTGGCGGGACATCCGGGCGAGCGCGATGCCGAAAAGGCCCTCTGGTCCTGCGCCCACGCACACACGCCAGCGGAGCGCCCCGGAGACTACGCGCAGGCCATCATGGACTTCGGCGCCACCCACTGTCGGCGCGTCGCGCCGGCGTGCGTCGACTGTCCCGTCGGCGAGCGGTGCCAGGCGTTCGCCCAGGACATGCAGGACCACTGGCCGACCCCCGCAATCCGCAGGGAACGGCCGGCACGCGCGGTGCGCATGTTCCTGCTGGTCGATCCGGAGGGTGCCTGTCTGCTCGAGCGCCGTCCTCCGGAGGGCATCTGGGGCGGGCTGTGGTCCGTCCCGGAGCGGTCCATCGACACCGACGCCGACGCCTTCGCGCGGGAGTGGGGGGTGGAAGTCGCACGGCGTAGCGCACCGCCGCCGTTCCGGCACTCCTTCACGCACTACCACCTGGACGTCACGCCGCACTACCTGTGGGTCCGACAGCGCCCGGAACCCCGGACCGGCGAGGAACCGCTCGCGTGGTACCGACCCGGCGACGGACGAGAGATCGGCCTGTCCGCGGTGGCCCGCAGACTGCTCGCGGGACTCGACGGGGGCTTCGAACTGTCGCACCCTGCCGCTGCGCACGGACCGACACGCGGGAGGTGAGATGAGCCGAGAGGTCTATTGCAGGAAGTACCGAGCCCGGCTGCCCGGACTCGACCGCCCACCGGTGCCCGGCGCCCTGGGCGAGGATCTCTTCGCGAACGTCTCCGCCCGGGCATGGGGCGAGTGGCAGGAGGTGCAGACGATGCTCATCAACGAACGGCATCTGAACATGCTGGACCTCGAAGCGCGTCGCTTCCTGACCGACCAGATGAAGAAGTTCCTGGCCGGCGAAGCCTACGAACGACCTGCCGGATACGTTCCGCCGGAAGCCTGACGACTGCGCGCGAACTGCGTTCGCGTTGGGAGCTTCGCTGACGCGAACTGCGCGCGAACTGCGTTCGCGTTGGGAGCTTCGCTGACGCGAACTGCGCGCGAACTGCGTTCGCGTTGGGAGCTTCGCTGACGCGAACTCCCGTAGACCATGTGCTGGTGCACCCGTTTATGGAACATCCGCCGACGGGAGCGCAGCGACCGGCGGCGATTGTTCCTGGACGGTCGGCGTGGCTGGGCGGAGGCGGCGCCGGCGCGGAGCGGCAGCGAAGCGCCGGACCGGCTTTGGGGCGCTCCAGGCGATCTGCCGGACGCAGGGTCCGACGGGCCGCCAGTGTCGTGTGGTAGTTTGCGCGCCAGATCGGAAGCGGGAGGACAACATGGCGATCTTCGAACGGGACGGCGTCTCGCTCTACTACGAGGACCACGGCGCGGGCTTCCCGGTGCTCCTGTTCGCCCCCGGGGGAATGCGCTCCGCCGCGACGTTCTGGGAGAGCGCCCCGTTCAATCCGATTGTCGAACTGTCGACGCGCTTCCGCGTGATCGCCATGGACCAGCGCAACGCCGGACGCTCACGCGCGCCGGTGACCGCAGGCGACGGCTGGCACACCTACACCGCCGATCACCTCGCACTCCTCGACCATCTCGGCATCGAGCGCACCCATGTCCTCGGCGGCTGCATCGGCGGCCCCTACTGCCTGGGGCTCATGAAAGCCGCTCCCGAACGGGTCGCGGCCGCCGTCCTGCAGCAGTCGATCGGCTTCGACCACAACCGGGAACTCTTCTACGAGATGTTCCAGGGGTGGGCGGACGCCATCGCACCGGACCATCCGGAGGCCGACGAAGCCGCCTGGCGGAGCTTCCGGTCGAACCTGTACGACGGGGACTTCGACTTCAATGTCGGACGCGAATTCGTCGCCTCGTGCGCGACGCCCATGCTCGTGCTGATGGGCAGCGACCCCTACCACCCCGAGCAGATCTCTCGCGAGATCGCGGCCATCGCCCCGAACGCGACCCTGGTCGAGCACTGGAACTCGCCGGCCGAGGACGGCACCGTGGCCAGGGTCATCGCCTTCCTGGAAGCCCATACACCCTGACGGGGCACCGATGCCGGAACGTTTGCCCCTGCGAGCCGCCGCACCGGCGATGTTCGCCGTGCTCCTCGCTTCCTGCTCCCCCGCAGAGAGCGAGGAAGCGGCCCGCGTGTCCTACGACCGCAACGTCGAGAGCTGCCTCTGCCGGTCCCTCGAATTCGAGACCGACAGCGACTCGGGAATGCCCTACGAACGGATGCTCGCGTACTGCAACCGCACGGTACACAGCGCCAACCCGCGGCGTTACCCGCCGTCCGCACATGCCGCCCCGAAGATCGACAGCCTGCGCTGCCCGGCCTCGATCGAGGAGTGGCGGGAGACCGCGCGCGCCGGGATGCGCAACGATCCGGGCGAACCCCGGCCCGGTCAAAATCCGACCAAAGAGTGATAGCCTTCCGCTCCCGACCCAAGGAGGACGACCATGTCTCTGAGAATCAATGCGCAGGCACCGGATTTCACCGCGCAGACCACGCAGGGCGAGATCAGCTTCCACGACTGGATCGGCGACGGTTGGGCGATCCTGTTCTCGCATCCGAAGGATTTCACCCCGGTCTGCACGACCGAACTCGGCTACATGGCGGGACTGCAGCCCGAGTTCGAAAAGCGCAACTGCAAGATCATCGGGCTGTCCGTGGACCCGGTCGACCGCCACGGCGAATGGTCGAAGGACATCGAGGAGACCCAGGGCCATGCCGTCAACTACCCGCTGATCGGCGATCCGGGACTTGCGGTCGCGAAGCTCTACGACATGCTGCCGGCGGAAGCCGGCGACACCTCGGAAGGTCGCACGCCCGTCGACAACGCCACGGTCCGCTCCGTGTTCGTCATTGGACCGGACAAGGGGATCAAGGCCATGCTCACCTATCCCATGAGCACGGGCCGCAACTTCGACGAGGTGCTGCGGCTGCTCGACTCGTGCCAACTTACGGCGTCCCACCAGGTGGCGACCCCGGTGAACTGGCAGCAGGGCGACGACGTCATCATCGTCCCGGCGGTTTCCGACGAGGAAGCGAAGAAGCGCTATCCGGACGGCTGGAAGGCGCCGAAGCCGTACATCCGCATCGTGCCGCAACCGTCTTAGAGGACGGCGCGTTGGATGCCCGCCCGGCCGTATTCGAGGTCGCGCTGCAGTCCTTCCAGGGCGATGTCGTCGATCGCTCGCGGGAGGTGCCGGTCATCCTCCTCTTCTGGAGCGATCAGGTTCCTCCCGCGGCAGAGACGAAACGGGCCCTGGAGTCGCTCGCGAGTCAGTACCAGGGCAAGTTCGCCCTGGCGCTCTGCGATGTCGCAACGACCCCGCAACTCGCACAGCAGTTGCGGGTCCAGGGGATTCCCAGCATCCGGGTGGTTCTGGACGGCCAGATCGCCGACCAGCTCGACGGTCCGCAAGGGGAGGCGGTCCTGCGGGAGTTGATCGAGGGCCTCACGCTCTCCGATGCGGAGCGCCTGAAGGAGCAACTCGGCCAGTACATCGAGTTGCGCGACTGGGACGGCGCCATTGCGCTGCTACGCGCCGCACTCGAGGCCGAACCGAACAACGCGGCGTTTCGCGTCGAGTGGGCGGACGTGCTGGCGCGCAAGGGCGACCTGGACGACGCCGGGAAGGTGCTCGCCATCATTGCCGAGGACACTCCGGAGCGCGAGCGCCCGGCAACCCGGCTGGAGCTTGCCCGCGAAGCGGCGCCGTTCGACCGGCAGGCGGCCCGCGCGCGGATCGCCGACGACGGCGACGACCTCGAGGCGCGCTACCAGGTTGCCGTCACCCATGCCGTGGACGGGAACTACGTCGACGCCCTCGACCAGTGCATGGCGATCCTGCAGACGGATCGCAAGTTCCGGGACGACGCCGGTCGGACCACGATGATTCGGATCATGGCCACGATGGGCAAGGGCTCCGACGTCGCGCAACGGTACCGTCGCCGCATGTTCGCGTTCCTGCACTAGTGTTCCCGGGGCCGGCCCGTTGGAGAAGTGTCCCGCCTCCGCGACGCCGCCACTGGCACGGCCAGAAGTGGGACTACAAACACCAGCCATCAACGCGATAGTCCCACGCCACGGCGGTTTCCGGCCCTTTGACACCCCGCGCACCCCGGCGATTATGCACAGGCCAGCCATTGCGTTACATCCTTGCCATTTACGCGCGATTCTCAAAACGCCGGTTCAATATTTGCCGCTAATCCATTGAAAAGTAACGATAACAGCTTCTTTGGTCACATCTTGAACAAATCCTTATGCCCACGTATTTCGTGGGCTTCGAGTACATGTGCATCGGTTATCCAAAGAGTTATCCACAGATTTTCGGGAAAAAGCGGGCACTCGGAACTCCTCGGTTACCTGCCCGCTTCTGGTCCCGACGACATGAGGCGGCATCATAGACCGAGGACGTGCCCGTCCGGTCCGCGACCGACGCGGCGCACACGAGAGGAACGGCAATGGCGGACGAGATAGCGGCGAGACTGGCGGCCTACCGGGAGCGAGGCGCCCGACAGGTCAAGCTGGGGCTGACGGACATCGACGGCGTGCTCCGCGGCAAGTACGTGAGTCTCGAGAAGTTCGCCGGCCTGCTCGCCAAGGGGGGCGGCTTCTGCGACTGCGTGTTCGGCTGGGACGTGGACGACCAGCTCTACGACCGCGGCTCGTTCACCGGCTGGCACAGCGGCTTTCCGGATGCGCAATACCGCCTGCTCGTCGATAGCGAGCGCTGGTTGCCCGACGAAGACGTCCCCTACTTCATCGGCGAGTTCGCGACTGCGGATGCGCTCTACCACCCGGTCTGCCCGCGTTCCGCGCTACGTCGGGTGCTCGAGCGGGCGGCCCACCACGGGCTCACGCTCAAGGCCGGCTTCGAGTACGAGTTCTTCGTGTTCGACGAGACGCCACATTCCGTGCGCGACAAGCACTACCGCGGTCTGCGCCCGCTGACACCGGGCAACTTCGGCTACTCGGTGCTGCGCGCGTCCGCCAACTCGGAGCTGTTCCAGGGGTTGATGGACTACTGCGAGCACATCGACACGCCACTCGAGGGCCTGCACTGCGAGACCGGCCCCGGCGTGTGGGAGGGTGCCCTCGCCGCCTCGGAGGGCATCGACGCGGCGGACCGCGCGACGCTTTTCAAGACGTTCTGCAAGGTGTTCTTCGCGAAGCGCGAAGCGATGGCCACCTTCATGGCCAAGTGGTCCATGGACTACCCCGGCCAGAGCGGCCACTTCCACTTCTCCCTGCTCGACGACGAGGGCTCCAATGCCTTCGCCGGCGCGGCCGGCGAAGGCGTTCTGCCAGAGCGGCTGCGCCACGCCATCGGCGGACTCATCCGCTACGTGCCCGAACTCCTGCCCCTGTTGGCGCCCACCGTCAACAGCTACACCCGCCTGGTAAAGGGCGCCTGGGCGCCGACGGCCGCGACCTGGGGCATCGACAACCGGACCACCGCCTTGCGCGTCATCACGGGCAGCGCATCCTCGCAACGGATCGAGTGCCGCGTGGGGGGCGCCGACGGCAACCCGTACCTCGCCGCGGCCGCGACGCTCGGGGCCGCGTTGCTCGGCATCGAGGAGGGGATCGAGCCGCCGGAAGCGGTCATCGGCAACGGTTACGATGTCGAGGACACCCTGTCGGACGACCGCCGCTTCCCGTCCACGCTCCGCGACGCCACCGCGCGCTTCGCCGCCTCGGCCGCCGCCCGCGACCTGTTCGGCGATGCGTTCGCCGCCCACTACGTCACGAGCCGCGACTGGGAGACCCGCGAATACGAGCGCGCGGTGACGGACTGGCAGCTCGCGCGCTACCTCGAGATCATCTGAAGTTGAAGGTAGGCATACTCCAGACGGACTCCGTGCGCGAGGAGTTCCAGGACGCGTTCGGCGACTATCCCGCGATGTTCCGGTCGCTGCTCGAGAGCGCCTCCGAGGCCGTCGAGTGCGCCGTCTACGACGTGCAGCATGGCCAGTATCCTGCAGACATCGACGCGTGCGGCGGCTACGTCATCACCGGTTCGCGGGAGAGCGTCTATGACGACCTGCCCTGGATCTCGACCCTTGCCGACTACGTCCGGACGCTGCACGACGCGCGCAAGCGCACCGTCGGCGTCTGTTTCGGGCATCAGCTCATCGCCCACGCGCTCGGCGGCGAGACACTTGCCGCGGATGCCGGCTGGGGCGTGGGCGTGCACCGCATGCGCATGCACGCGCAGGAACCGTGGATGGAACCGGCGCGGCCGACGGTATCGCTGCTGTCGAGCCACAAGGACCAGGTGGTTCGGACCCCTCCCGGGGCCCGGCTCCTGGGCTCGAACGACTTCTGCCCGATCGGCTCGTTCGCCATCGGCGAGCACTTCCTCACGTTCCAGGGACACCCGGAGTTCGAGAAGGGCTATGCCCGGGCGCTCATGCGTTTCCGCGAAACGTTGCTCGGCGACGCGTACACGCCCGGAATCGCATCACTCGCCCAGCGCACGGACCAGGCGCTGGTCGGACGCTGGATCGTCAACTTCCTCGCGCGGGACGGCGCCGCCCCGCCAGGCGAGTCCGAAGGCACCTGAGTTCTTCGAGCCCGCGCGCGACGCGTCCCGCCGACTCAGCGGTTGCGGAGCACCAGCCAGGTGACCAGGTACGCCGCGATGGCGAGTTTCGGGAGGAACAGCGCCGTCACCACGGCACCGACCCGCACGAAGGCGGGATCGATCCCGACGTAGCGCGCGCAGCCCGCACACACGCCGGCGATCCAACCCTCGTCGTGGTCGAGCCGCAGGCGACGACCTGGCGTAGCGACCGAGTCCATGCCGTCCACATCCATGGCCCTCACGCTCCGAACGAAGAGAAACAGAGGCCGAGGACGGTGCGCCAGTCGGGCACGACGCCCTCCGGCAGCAGCGTCACGAGCGACGGCTCGACATGCGCGTTGGCCACGACACCGAACGCGACCAGCACCCCGGCGAGCAACACCACGGCGGCCAACGTGGCGCGAGGAGCATGGATTCTTGAAAGCCTGAACATTTTCGGCACTCACTTCAGCAGATTGCACCTCCCTTGTCGTTCAAACACCGTGCCAAGTTTCTTCGCTTGCGCAACGCATTGAACACGCACGGGTTTTTCCACCGTCTGACGAGCCGCAACCCATATTCGCGGCAAAATGCGGCGCAAGGTGGCGAAAGGCGCCACGATTCGGTATAAGTTGCGCCGCGCCCAGCCCGGATCAGCAGCGCGGCACCAAAGTGGATGACATGGCCCGCCACATTCATTAACTTCCTCGCGCTTGGGGGTTTGGGTACCGAAATCATGGAACTGCACTTCGCATCCGTCTGGGAGGCCGTCTCGGACCTCGTGCCGCATCGACCGGCGCTGATCTGCGGCAATACCACGCGCACCTGGCGCGAGTACGACAACCGCGCCGCCCGCATCGCCGCCCTGCTGGATGCCCATGGCATCGGCCACGACTCCAAGGTCGGTATCTACCTGCACAACTCCAACGAGTACCTCGAAGCGCAGTACGGAATCTTCAAGGCGCGCGGCGTGCCGGTGAACGTGAACTACCGCTACAAGGCGGACGAGCTCGTCTACCTGCTCGACAACGCCGACGCCGAGGCGCTGTTCTTCCAGGCCTGCTACGCGGCGCGCATCTGGGAGATTCGCAAGCAACTGCCCAAGGTCAAGCTGTACGTCCAGGTCGACGACGGCACCGAGTCGCTGCTCGCGGACGCCGTCGACTACGAGCGTTCGATCCGCGACCACGCCCCGATGGAGCGCATCGAGCGCCGCAGCGACGAGACCTACATGCTCTACACGGGCGGTACGACCGGCATGCCGAAGGGCGTCATGTACCAGCACGGGCAGTTCATCTCGGTGATGATGGGCGCGGTCGCGAGCCTCGGACTCGAGGTGCCGTCGCGCGTCGAGCACATCCCGGCGGTCATCGAGGCGATGCCGGCGGCCGAGGGCCTGCCGGTGAGCCTCACCGCGTGTCCGCTCATGCACGGCACCGGCATGTGGCTCGGCTCCATCGTGCCCCTCCTGACCGGCGGCACGGTGGTGACGGTGTCGAAGCTCGGCCTCGACCCGCATCTCATCTGGAGCGAGGTCGAACGGAACCGCTGCACCAGCGTGACGATCGTCGGCGACGCGTTCGCGAAACCGATGCTCGACGCACTCGACGACGCGGCAAGGCGCGGCAATCCCTACGATCTCTCATCTCTCGACCGCATCGTCTCGAGCGGCGTCATGTGGAGTGCCGAGATCAAGGAGGGCCTCCTCGCGCACCACGACATGCGCCTGGTCGACGCGATGGGTTCGACCGAGGGCGGCATCGGCTCCTCGGTCGCGACCCGTGCCGAGCACACGCAGACCGCCCGGTTCCAGATCAATCCCGGCGTGAAGGTCATCACCGACGACGGGCGCGAGGTCGTGCCCGGCTCCGGCGAGATGGGCAAGCTGGCCACCAGCGGGCTCGTGCCCATGGGCTACTACAAGGACCCCGAGAAGTCCGCCGCCACGTTCCAGGAGATCGACGGCGTCCGCTACAGCTTCCCCGGCGACTACGCGACGGTGGAAGAGGACGGCGCCATCACCCTGCTCGGCCGGGGTAGCAACTGCATCAACACCGCCGGCGAGAAGGTGTACCCGGAGGAAGTGGAAGAAGCGGTCAAACGGCACCCGTCGATCTATGACTGCCTCGTCGTAGGGCTCACCGACGAGCGTTTCGGACAACGCGTCGTGGCCGTCGCCTCCATCGAAGAACGGCAGGCCGTCGACGTGCAGGGGCTGATCGACTTCGCACGCGATCACCTCGCCGGCTACAAGCTCCCGAAACAGGTGCTCTTCGTCGAAGAAGTGCGGCGGGCGCCGAACGGCAAGGCCGACTACAAGTGGGCGCGGAACCAGGCGGAGCGGGCTTTCGGTTAGGGATGCTCTGATTTATCAGAGCTTCCCGTGTGGCACTTGGGATGTACCGCCAATTCTATGGCGGCTGCTGGCCGAGGAAATGCCGGACACGCCGACCGGTCAAAGTTCTCGACTGGTGAGCGCGGTCCGATCGGCCGTCGCGGGCCACGACCCCGCGGCGTCCGTCAGCCGAGAAACCAGGGCAGCACGTCGAATCCCTTGAGTCGGAACCGCTCCTCTCCCCCGTGAACGAGGAGTCCGCCGCGGTTCGCGTTGTCCGGTAGGCCCTGCCACCACTCGAGGTTTCCCACTGCATCCGCCGGTACGGTGACGCCGGACTTGACTTCGACAGGGATCAGTCGGCTGCCGAGATCGATCAGCACATCGACCTCGTGGCCGGAAGCGTCGCGCCAGAAGTAAAGCGGCGCTGGAAGACGTCGGTTCGCGAAGCTCTTGAGAAGCTCGGACACGACAAACGACTCGAAGATCGCCCCCCGCAACGGATGTCGCGCCAACGTGTGGGCATCGGGGATGTCCAGCAGGTAGCAGACAAGGCCGGTATCCAGGAAGTGCAGTCGCGGGCGCTTTCTCAAGCGTTTGTGAAAGTTGGCGTGGTGCGGCGGCAGCGTCACGGTCAGGAACCCGGTCTCGAGGACACTGAGCCAGCGGCGAGCGGTCTGCTGACCCACACCCACGTCGCTCGCCAACCGGCTGAGATTCAGTTCCCCCGCCGTGTTGGCAGCCGCGAGCCGGACGAAATCCTCGAAGGCAAGCAGATCGGATACCGCCATGACTTCCCGCAAGTCCCGCTCGACATAGGTTCGAAAGTAGTCGCCGAGCCACGCCCCGGGCGACAGATTGCGGTCGTGGATGCGCGGATAGAAGCCCGTGAGGAGCGTCTCCCAACGATCGAGCGCGGGCTCCGCGGCCGCTGTCGTCGGGGGGTGCGCGGGATCGAACGGCTCCCGCCCCCGCAGTTCCTGCAACGAGAACGGAAGCAGACGCAGCAAGGCCGTCCGTCCCGCGAGCGTCTGCGAGACGGACTCCATGAGCAGCAGATTCTGGGACCCCGTGATCACAAACCGTCCCGGGCGTGGATCCTCGTCCACGATGACCTGTATGTACACGACATACAGGACATCCACTCCGTCTCGGCGCGGTTCGGCCGGAGGCCGTTCCCACGGGGCCGCTCGGACATGGTTCTGCCATGCAGGCCCAGGTCCGACTGGCTGCTAGAATCCGTGCCCCAACCCTGATGTTGTCGGAGACTCTGCCCGTGGGTATGCAGCACACTCCCCTGTCCATGTCGCGCATCATCGATCGTGGCGCGACGCTGGCGCCCGCCGTCGAGATCGTCACCGCGACCGAGAGCGGCACGCGGCGCCAGAGCTACGCCGAGACCCGCGACCGCGCGCACCAGCTCGCCCACGCACTGACAGACGCCGGCATTCGCATCGGCGACCGGGTGGGCACGTTCATGTGGAACGGGTCGCAGCATCTCGAGGCCTACTACGCGACCGCTGGCATGGGCGCCGTGATGCACACGCTGAACATCCGGCTCTCCGAGCACGACCTCGAGTACATCATCAATCACGCCGAAGACCGGCTGATCATCGCCGATGCGGACGCGCTGCCGCTCCTCGAGAAACTCGCCGGGCGCATCCCGAGCGTGGAGAAGGTGGTCGTCGTCGGGAGCGAGGGCTTCGAGAACTGGTCGACAACGGTAGCGGATGCGGTCGAGTACGAAACGTTCCTCGCCGGCCATCCCACCCGCTTCGAGTGGCCGGACCTCGACGAGAACGCAGCCCTCGGCCTCTGCTATACGAGCGGCACGACGGGCAACCCCAAGGGCGTGGAGTACGAACACCGCTCGCAGTACCTGCACACGATGGCCCTCTGCATGACGGATTCGATGGCCCTGTCGGCTACCGACACCGTCTGCGGGGTCGTCCCCATGTTCCACGCGATGGGCTGGGGGATCCCCTGGGTCGCGCTGATGCTCGGCTGCAAGCAGGTCATGCCGCACCGCTTCATGGACCCCGCGCGCCTGCTGCAACTGATGGTCGACGAGGGCGTGACGCTGTCCGCCGGCGTACCGACGATCTGGCAGGGGGTGAGAGCGGTCTACGAGGCCAATCCCGACGCCTACGACACGTCGCGGCTCTCGCGCCTCACCTGTGGCGGCTCCGCGCCGCCGCCGTCGCTGATCCGCTGGTACTGGGACGCCCTCGGCGTCGAGATGATCCAGGGATGGGGCATGACGGAGACGAGTCCGCTCGCCACCCTGTCGCGTCGCGTCATGCAGCACGCCCACGCCGACCTCTCCCTCGAAAAGCAGTTCGAGAATGTCGCCAAGGCCGGCCAGCTCATGCCCGGTCTCGAACTCGACATCTTCGACGAGGACTTCAACCGGCTGCCCCACGATGGTGAGGCGGTGGGCGAGATTCTCGTGCGCGGCCCGTGGATCTGCTCCGAGTACTACCGCAACCCGCAGCCGGACCGCTTCCACGGGGACTGGCTGATCACGGGCGACGTCGGCAAGATCGACGAAGGCGGCTACCTCATCATCTCGGACCGCTCCAAGGACCTCGTCAAGACCGGCGGCGAGTGGATCTCGTCGGTCGATCTCGAGAACCACATCGTCGCGCTGCCCGGTGTGGCACAGGCCTGCGTGGTCGCGCAGCCCCACCCGAAGTGGGACGAACGCCCGGTGGCGCTGGTCATCCTCGACACTGGCGCGGACGTCCCCGCCGAGCGCATCCTCACCCACTGCGCAACCCAGTTCGCGAAGTGGCAACTGCCCGACGACGTGCTCTACGTGGATTCCATCCCGCTCACCTCCACCGGCAAGATGGACAAGAAGACGGTACGCGCGGGCCTCGAGGCAGACGGCTACGAGTTGCCGGACCTGCGGCAGGTGACGGCGTCGTAGGTGCGGCGCGCTCGAACCACGCCTGCTGCGCCGGTTGCCGACCGCCCCTGACGGGAGATGGATACCAGGCAGGACCGAAACGAGCGGAACGCCATGGCGTTCTACGACCTGATGTTCAATCAGTGCCGACCGCGCGAGGCCATGGACGCATACGCGGGCGACGTATACATCCAGCACAACCCGGAAGTCGGCGACGGGAAGAATGCGTTCATCGAGTACTTCGAGCGCATGGCCGCCGAGTACCCGGGGAAGACCGTCCAGTTCAGGCGCGCGGTCGCGGAGGCGAACCTCGTCGTACTGCATTGCCACCAGACGTGGCCAGGCGACCACCAGTACGCGGGGATCGATATTTTCCGCTTCGACGACGGCGGCAAGATCGTCGAGCACTGGGATGTGCTTCAGGTGATTCCCGAGTCATCGAAGAACGACAACACGATGTTCTCAAGCGGAACCGGAGATGGTGGCGCCAGAAGGCACTCCAGATTTGACACCCACTCCAGATGGGACACCCACCCACTCCATGCACTCCAGATGGGACACCCACCTGAGGGGGCGCCAGATGGGACACTCAGCCGAGTCACCAGATGGGAGCCGCGCGTCGCACGCGGCAAGGGAGGGAGTGGGACGCACAGGCGGGCAGCCGCGAGCGCGGGACCGCGCATGCCCGTGGCTGGAACGCACGCGGTGGCTACATGAGCTCGCGACGCCCGGGCTGGTGCGTCCGGTCTGGCGCGCAGCGGCTCAGGCGGCCGCGCGTACCCAACGTGCCAGCGTAGTGGTAGGGGCGCGCTGGCGGTACGAAGCCACGAGGACGAGCCACGATGTTGGGTCGCGCAGACGGGTGGGGGGTGCGCGGCCCTTCCCCACGGACGCGTCGTGCAGGCTGCCAGCAGTCCATTCGACGTGGGCCCGATAAGAGCGCAGCATCATGTCGAGCCGAGGCGCCGGGGGCGGCGCGCTCACGACCTTCCCGGCGCGGCACACCAGCGGTGCGAGAGGTTCGTCGAGACGCTCGGGCTCCTCGGCAGCCTCTTCCAACCGGCGCTGTAGCGAAGTGTGTTCGGGAGCGTCGACCTCCTCCGCCATGCCGGCGCGCAGCGGGTTGAGGTCGTCGTAGGCCATGCAGGCCCATACCGAGCGGTCGTCGGGTAGCGCCTTGGAGCAGAAGCGTCCCTGCCAGAAGCGGCCGGTGCAGTCGTCCTCGCGGTTGGCGCGCCGCGCGATCGGCTCGTTCAGGCAGCGCATGAACCAGGACAGGTCACCGAGGCGGTCGCGCAGGACGGCGAGACGCTCGGGGTCGTCGAGCAGCGCCGTGACGGCCTGCTCGAGCTCCTCGTCGTGTTGCGGTGGGAACAGGCGCAGCCAGCGGCGGGCGACCTCCTCGTCGGTGAACTTGAGGCGCTCCTGGGGTCGGTAGTCGGCGGTGGCGTGGTAGTGGTTGGACATCACGGCGTAGGCGTAGATGTGCACGGTGAAGATCTCGGCAAGTTCGAGCAGACGGTCCTCGATCCAGCCGCGGCGGTGGGAGAGGTCGCGGCCGGTAACGGGGTCCTCGCCGCACAGCATGGCGCGTCGAACGCAGCGCGAGCCGAGGTGGTAGAAGCCGCCGTTTTCGCGGTCGATGAGTTGGGATCTTGGGCGTGTCATTGGCGTAGTTTCGACCGGGAGGCGTCGGGTCTCTATCAGAGGACGCCCATGGCGGGTGTGCGAATCCCGCTCGGCTCTCTGACGGCAGCGACCTACCAGGTGATGCGGCAGATGGGACACCCACCCGAATGTGCTGGTGCGGCAGATGCGGCAGATGGGACACCCACCCGAATTGGGCCACCAGATGGGACACCCACCCGAGTAGCGCCGGATGGGACCCACCAGAGTGGGTGTCCCATCTGCTCCGGCTCCGTCACCAGAGTGGGTGTCCCATCTGCCCCCCAGAGTGGGTGTCCCATCTGCTCCGCCAGAGTGGGTGTCCCATCTGCTCCGTCAAGAGTGGGTGTCCCATCTGCTCCGTCATCAAGGGCCTCCTCGAGGCGCCCGGCTGCACCGTGGCGTACCCCGAGAGCCAGTTCCTGTCTCGTCTCGAAAGTGTGGTGCGTGAAGCAGACGCGCGGGGGAATCTCATCTTCGATGCCCAAATCGCCGCCCTCTGCAGAGAGCAGGGCATTGGAACCATCGTCACGAACGACCGCGACTTCGCACGCTTCGGGCCCTTGCAGGTCAGTTACCTGAGCGCTGGAACCTGACGCGCGCTTGCAACCAGCCGAAGGGGCGCGCTACCAGGCCGTCGGACTTTGGGTCCTGCACACAGCCTGGACGGCGCACCAACACTTGGTGCGACGGGAGTTTCGCTCCAGCGAAACTCCCGTCGCGAACGAAGTTCGCGCGCGCTACCCGCGTTCGAACTCCAGCGCCATCGCCGGCTTCCGGGCCAGCACCTCCCCATCCCGGTAGGCCAGCCGACCGTTGACGAACGTGTGCGTGATGCGCGCCCCGAAGGTCAGCCCCGCGAACGGCGTCCAGCCGCACTTCGAGAACACCGGCTCCTCGTCGACGACCGTGCCGCGGTGCGGGTCGACCAGTACCAGGTCCGCCCAATAGCCCTCCCGCAGGAAGCCGCGCTCGCGCACGTCGAAACGCAGCGCCGGGGCGTGGGCGGTCTTCTGAACGATCGTCGTCACCGGCAGGAGTTCGAAGAGCGTCAGCAGCGCGTGCTGCACCAGCGGCAGACCCGCCGGCGCCTCGTCGTAGCGCCCGGCCTTCTCCTCGCGCGTATGCGGGGCGTGGTCCGTCGCCACGATGTCGATCCGGTCCTCCGCCACGGCCCTGCGCAGGGCGTCCCGGTCACTCGCGTTCTTGATGGCCGGGTTGCACTTGATGTCGGCGCCCTTCTCGCCGTACGACCTGGCGTCGAAGTGCAGGTGGTGCACGCACACCTCGGCCGTGATGCGCTTGTCCTCGACCGGCCCCGCTTCGAACAGATCAAGTTCCCGTGCCGTCGTCAGGTGCAGCACGTGCAGTCGGCTGCCGTGTCGCCGCGCAAGTTCCACGGCCAGGCTCGAGGACTTCCAGCACGCCTCCTCCGAGCGGATCTCGGGGTGCATCTCGAACGGGATCGCGTCGCCGTAGCGCGCCCGGGCTCGGGCTTCGTTGGCCAGGATCGTCGGCGTGTCCTCGCAATGCGTCGCGATGACGAGCGGCGTCGACGCGAAGATGCCCTCGAGCGTTGTCTCGTCGTCGACCAGCATGTTGCCGGTCGACGCACCCATGAACACTTTCACGCCGCAGGCCCGGAACGGATCGACCGCCTTGATGGCCTCGAGATTGTCGTTGGTAGCCCCGAAATAGAACGCGTAGTTCGCGACGGACTTCACGGCCGCGCGGCGGTGCTTGTCCTCGAGCGCCCCCGCGGTCACCGTCTGCGGCAGGCAGTTCGGCATCTCCATGTAGCTCGTGATGCCGCCGGCGAGGGCCGCACGGGACTCCGTCGCGATCTCCGCCTTGTGCTCGAATCCGGGCTCCCGGAAGTGCACCTGGTCGTCGATCATGCCGGGGATCAGCCACGCGCCGCCCGCGTCGACTTCCCGGTCGCCGTCGATGACCCCGCCGATGCGATCGATGCGGCCATCGCGAATGGCCAGATCGCCTTCCGTGACCCTGCCCTCGTTCACCATGCGGGCATTCTTGATGACCGTTCTCACCACCCTTCCCAAGGACCTTCCCGATTCGGTTGCAGCATAGCGGATTCACGGCGGCCACCGGACTCCGCACCGCGCCCGCCTCGCGACGCAGGACGTACAATGTCCGGATTGCACGGACCCGAAACGCCATGCGTGATCGTCGCGTCATCGAACGTCTCAAGGCGAGCCTGCCGCCCACCGGTGTCATCACCGAAACCCGGGCACTCGGGCCCTTCGAGACCGATGGCCTGACCGCGTTTCGTCAGAAGCCCTGGGTCGTCGCATTGCCCGAAACCGTCGAGCAGGTACGCGCCGTCCTGCGCATCTGCCGCGAGCACGCCGTTCCCGTCGTGACGCGCGGGGCCGGCACCGGCCTTTCCGGCGGCGCCCGTCCCCTGGCGGACGGCGTCCTGCTCACCCTGACCAGGATGAACCGCGTCCTGGAAGTGGATACCGAGACCTGCACGGCGCGCGTCGAACCGGGTATCACGAACCTGAAGGTCACCGAGGCCGTCGCACACCACGGGCTCTACTACGCCCCGGACCCCTCCTCGCAACTGGCATGCAGCATCGGCGGCAACGTCGCCGAGAACTCCGGTGGCGTGCACTGCCTGAAGTACGGGCTGACCGTGCACAACGTGCTCGGCATCACCGTGCAGACCATCGAGGGGGACGAACTGGTGCTGGGAGGCAAGACGCTGGACGCGCCCGGCTACGACCTGATGGCCGCCATGATCGGGTCCGAGGGCATGCTCGGTGTCGTGACCGAGGTCGTCGTCAAGCTGTTGCCGGAGCCCGCCACGAAGCGCGTGCTGCTCGCCGCGTTCGACGATATCCGGCGCGCCGGCGACGCGGTCGCAGCCATCATCCGGGGCGGAGTGATTCCGGCCGGACTCGAGATGATGGACGCCCTCGCCATCCAGGCGGCGGAGGACTTCGCCCACGCCGGGTACCCAAGGGATGCCGCCGCGATCCTGCTGTGCGAACTCGACGGCGTCGAAGCGGAGGTCGAGGCCGACATCGATCGCGTCCGCCAGGTACTCGACCAGGCCGGCGCCACCGAAACGCGCCTCGCCGCCACCGATGCCGAACGCGAGACCTTCTGGCGCGGCCGCAAGGCCGCGTTTCCCGCCGCGGGACGGCTGGCCCCCGACTACTACTGCATGGACGGCACCATCCCGCGCCGTGAGCTCGGCGCCGTGCTCGCCGAGATCGGCGCCCTCTCCGAGCGGTATGGCCTGCCGGTGGCCAACGTCTTTCACGCCGGTGACGGCAACCTGCACCCCCTCATCCTGTACGACTCGAACCGGCCGGGCGAGATGGAGAAGGCGGAAGCCCTCGGCGGCGACATTCTCACCCTGTGCGTCTCGGTGGGGGGCACGGTCACCGGAGAACACGGCGTCGGCATCGAGAAGCTCGACCAGATGTGCGTCCAGTTCAACACCGCGGAACTCGAACAGTTCCATCGCCTGAAGGCCGCGTTCGATCCAGACGGATTGATGAACCCCGGGAAGGCGATCCCGACACTTGCCCGCTGTTCCGAACTCGGCGGCATGCACGTCCATGACGGCGCGCTGCCGCATCCCGAGCTGGAACGGTTCTGACATGCCCGCCGGCGCGCAAGACGGGGACGCCACCGGCGCCGACACGAGCGTGCCGGATCGCGACGACTCCGAGCCCCTGCGCGCGGCGGTCGAGGCGGCGCACGCGAACCGCACCCCCGTGGTCATCCACGGTCGTGGCAGCAAGGCATTCCTGGTGCCACCGACCGAGGCAACATCGCTCACGACGCTCGGTCACACCGGCATCGTCGACTACCGGCCGGACGAACTCGTCGCCACGGCGCGTGCCGGAACGCCACTCGTCGATCTGGCGCGCACGATCGAGGTCCAGGACCAGGCGCTGCCCTTCGACCCGCCCCGCTTCGGCGGCGACGGCACCCTCGGCGGGGCCGTCGCCGCCGGCCTGAGCGGCCCCGGAAGGCCTTGGCTCGGCTCGGTACGCGATGCGGTGCTCGGTGTCGAGATCGTCAATGGTCTCGGCGAACGACTCCGCTTCGGCGGGCAGGTGCTGAAGAACGTCGCCGGCTACGATGTCTCACGGCTCATGACCGGGGCGTTCGGCACGCTCGGCGTGCTGCTGCAGGCGAGCGTGCGCGTGCAGCCCGCCCCGGAATCCGTGGCCGTCCTGGCGAAGACCTGCTCGGCCGATGACGCTTCGCAGATCGCTCGGGATCTGCTTCGGGCACCCCTGCCGGTCACCGCGACCTGCCACGTCGACGGCGTCTTGCGGATCCGGTTGGCCGGCAGCGCGGATGGTGTCCGTCACGCCCGCGAGGTGCTGGGCCTCGATCTCGAAGCGGAACACGATCGGTTCTTCGCAGCGGTGCGCGACCACGCCCATCCCTTCTTCGCCGGGGCGCACTCCGACGGGCCCATGTGGTGCCTGTCCCTGCCGCGGGGCGCCGCGTTCAACGAGCCCGACACCCTCGTCGAGTGGGCCGGCGCACGGGTCTGGTGGCGCACGGATGCGGACGCCCGGACGGTGCACGCCAGGGCCAGGGCCCACCAGGGCTTCGCGGCATCCTTCGGAGGTCCCGAAGCCGCGCCGACTCCTGCGCCGATCGCCAAGTACATGCGGCGCCTGAAGGCCGCGTTCGACCCGGCGGGCATTCTGAACCCCGGCGCGATGACCGATGCACACTGAACTCCCGCAGAGCTTCCTGCTGACGCCGGAAGGTCCCCGTGCGGACGCCATCCTGCGCAGTTGCGTGCACTGCGGCATGTGCAATGCCACCTGTCCGACCTACCAGGTGCTCGGCAACGAACTCGATGGGCCGCGCGGACGCATCTATCTCATGAAGGAAATGTTCGAGGCCGGCGCGCCGAACGACACCGCACGCACGCACCTCGACCGCTGCCTCACCTGCCGCGCCTGCGAGACGACCTGCCCTTCCGGCGTGCGCTACGGCGAGTTGCTGGAGATTGGGCGGGAATTCATCGAAGACGGACTCAAACGTTCCTGGATCGAACGCCTGGTACGCAGATGGCTCACCCGCGTGATCCCGTCTCCCGCTTCGCTGCGTCGCTGGCTGCGGCTCGGCAGCGCGTTCCGGGCGTTCGCGCCCCGACGCCTGCGCGCGATGATGGCGCGCCCCGCCCCGGAGCCGGCGGCGCGCGAAGGCGGCGACGTTCTGCTGTTGCAGGGCTGCGTGCAACGCGTCATGACCCCTGAGACGAACGACCATCTTGCGAACATCCTCGCGGCCCGCGGCATCGCGCTGCGCACCGACGTGAACGAGTCCTGCTGCGGTGGCCTGGCCCTGCACCTCGGCAACGGCAAGGACGGGCGTGACGCGATGCGGCGCAACCTCGACGCCCTGGACTGGGCCGACGCCCAACGTATCGTCTCGACCGCGAGCGGCTGCGGCGTGACCCTCAAGGACTACGGCCGGGTGCTCGGCGACGACCCGGCCTATGCGGGACCCGCGCGCGCCTTTGCCGGGAAGGTGCAGGACGTCGCGGAACTGCTGACCGACTACCGCTTCGAGAAGCGCCCCGACATCGACCGCGTCGCATGGCACGCCCCCTGCACGCTGCAACACGGGCAGAAGATCACCGGGCTCGTGGAGGGAATCCTGACCGATGCGGGCTACGAACTGGTTCCCGTGCGCGACGCGCACCTCTGCTGCGGCTCGGCAGGTTCGTATTCCATGCTGCAGCCCGAGATCTCCACCGCACTCCGGGACCGCAAGGCCGCGGCGCTCACCGAGCACCGGCCGGACGCCATCGCGACCGCCAACATCGGCTGCCAGATGCACCTCGGGGACGGTGTCGACGTACCGGTGCTGCACTGGGTGCAGTTGCTGGAATAGGCGACCCTCGGCACCACGCATTGCGGCCGCGGTCGAGTGGCGCGCGGGCGGCGCGATGCCCGGCTATCGGATCACGGCAGCTTCCCGCAACGCCGCGAAGTCCTGCATCCCGATCTCCGCGAGCACTTCCTCCGTGTGCTCGCCGAGCATCGGCGCGGGCGCGCCCGGATCGAGCACGTGTGCGTCGAAGCGGGCCGCCGGACGTGCCTCCCACGCCGGGCCGGCCTGGGGGTGCGTGATCTGGCGGATGGTTGCGTTGCGCACGATCTGCGGATCGTCAAACACGTCCTGCACGGTGTTGACCCGGGCGGTGGGCACCTGCTCCGCATCGAGCTTCGCCGTCCACTCCTGCGTCGTCCCGGAACGCAGCGTCTCGCGCATGACCTCGAAGACCTCGTCGAAGTGCGCCGCCCTGGCCGGCAGGTCCCTGAACCGCTCGTCCGCCAGGAGTTCCGGCCGGCCCGCCGCGCGCGCGAACCCGCGCCACTCGTCGTCCGACGCGACAAACGCGACCATGTGGCCGTCCGCGGTCTGGAACGCCCGGTCGTAGGCATCGAGCGGGATCGGGGCCGACACGTCGTCCCCGATCAGCGTGTGATTGAGGAACCCGTCCGGCCACATCCAGACCACCGTGACATCGAGCATGGCGAGCCGGACGTGATCTCCCTTGCCCGTGCGCTCGCGTGCGAGCAGCGCCGCCGTGATCGCCTGGGCAGCCGTCACCGCGGTCAGCTTGTCCGGCAGGATCGTCTTCATGAAACGCGGCGCTTCCCTGCCGCCCTGCATGTCCATGACACCGGACAGCGCCTGAATCACCGGATCGTAGACGCGTTTGTGGGTGTACGGTCCGGACTCGCCGAAGCCGCTGATGGATACATAGACGATGTCCGGCTTGAGTGCCCGTACGCGCTCCTCGCCGAGGCCCATGCGCTCTGCTGCCCCGGGACGGAAGTTCTGCACGAACACGTCCGCCGTCTCGATCAAACGCTCGAGAACGGCTATCCCCTGCCGCTGCTTGAGATCGAGGGCGACGGAACGTTTGCCGCGATTGTTCGTCAGGAACGCCGCAGTCATGCCACCCCGCGCCGGACCGGCATGACGCATCAGGTCCCCGCTCAGGGACTCCACCTTGATGACGTCCGCGCCCTGGTCGCCGAGGAGCTGCGTAGCGTAGGGACCGGACACCATCGAGGTCAGGTCAACGATGCGACAGGGACTCAGGGGACCGGTCATGGACACTCCATCCTGCTGAATGTACGGTAGTATCTTCGTGTCCCGAACCACTGGCAACGATCATGGACATTTCCGAGTACGGTACCTCGCCCAACGTCGATCCTCTGGTCAAGGAACTCGACGAATACGGACTCACGAAACACGTGGTCGAACTCGAAGCCTACGGGATGACGGTCGTTCCGCCCGAGAAGATGGGCGTCGGCGACGACTTCGTCACTCGGCTGCGCAATGCGATCCTCGGCGCCTGCGAGAAACGCAATGGCGTCGAGATCGGTGACTATCGGACCGCGACATTGCCGCAGGAGGCGGCCGGCAAGCGCTCCTGGCTGCTGATGGAAGAGGACGAGGTCTTCGTCGAGGCGGCCACCAACCCGCGCATGCTGGCGCTCGTCCACTGGCTCCTCGGCAACAGCGCGATCCTCTCCGGCCACACCTGGATCATCAAACCCCCCGCGGAGCAGAACGGCGACAACGAACGTCAGCAGCTGCGTCTGCACAGCGACTCGCACGGCATACCGCCCGGCGGTGGGCACATCGCGCACGTCGCCAACGCCTCGTGGCTGTGCACGGACTATGCCGGCGCGGAGGACGGACCCACCATCTTCGTGCCGGGCAGTCACCGGTTCGGCCGGGCCACCCTGCCCCACGAGGAGAACATCGACACCACCCCCTTCCAGACCGTGCCGCTCATCGGCAAGGCCGGCTCCCTCGCCCTCTGGAACGGGGCCACGTGGCACGCTTCGGTGCCGCGGACGAATCCCGGCCTGCGGGTCACGCTGGTGCAGGTGTTCATGCGCCGCCACATGCAACGCATCCACATGTGGAACGAGGACCTGTCCCCGCAGTTCGTGGAGAAGCACGAGGCGCTGCAGCAGGTGCTCGGCACGCACCTCTATCCGTTCAAGGACAGCCCCGACTACGAACGCGTCGGGGATATGGTGAACACGGGCACGGACCCGTTTGCCTGATCCCCGGCAGCGCCCAGGGAACCGGCCACGCCGACCGCACAGAAAGGAGAAACGCATGAACACCACCGCCAAAGTCGATTTCGCAAGCGCAGCCTGGGTGGATGCCGCACGCGAGGTGCTCGAGGACCTGGTCGCCACGCATGGCGACGCGGACACGAAATTCAGCGTCTGCGAGGTGTTCAGTGACGCGCCGACCCATATCGCGCCATCGGGCACCGCCGCCTGGTATCTGTACGTCGACGGCGAGTCGGTGACGGTCGGCGTCGGCGAGCGCGACGACGTCGACCTCAGGATGGGGGGCGACTACGAGTCGACGCTGCCCGGCGCCCGCACGGTGTACACGCCGGAGTACCTCGCCGAGCGCGCGCAGCAGGAGCCGGACCCGGACGCGCCGCCACCGGACATACAGGGCGACACGAGCGTCCTGCCGCCCTGGATCGTGGAACTGCACAACCGGCTGGCGCCGATCACGGCGTAAGCGCGGCCCTTGCGGCGCCCGTAGCGGAGTCGTGCACGGATTCGAAACAGACCCGTAGGGGCGACCCTTGTGGTCGCCCGTGGTGGGGTCGCGCATGAATTCGAAACGGGACGCCGCAAGGGCGTCCCCTACAGCGCCTTAGCGCACTTCGAGCAGTTCCACTTCGAAGATGAGGGTCGTACCCGGCGCGATCAGGCCGCCCGCACCACGCTCGCCGTAGGCGAGGTCCGGCGGAACGAAGAGCCGCCACTTGTCGCCCACCTGCATCAACTGCAGGGCCTCGGTCCAGCCGGAAATGACGCCGTTGACCGGGAACGAAGCCGGTTGGCCGCGCTGCACGGAGCTGTCGAAGACCGCGCCGTCGATGAGCGTACCGTGGTAGTGCGTGGTGACCGTGCTCGTGAGCCCCGGGGTCGCCCCGTCTCCCTCGGCCATCACCTCGTACTGCAGGCCGGATGGCAGCGACACCACGCCCTCCCGCAGACCGTTCTCGGCGAGGAACGTAGCGCCGTCAGTGGGGCCGGCCATCACCGCATCCTCCAGGACGGGCTCCGGCGCCGCGTCGGAGGAGGGCTCGGCAGGCTCGGACACTCCTCCGTCCCCGCACCCGACGGCGAACACGAGGAAGCAGGGGACATACAGAAGACAAGCGATGCGCGACATGGCATGAGACCACCGTGGAGGAGGAAACGCACATTCTATGACAGACCCGCCACCAGGCGGACGCGCCGACTTCCTACCCGCCCGGTTCCGCCGGGACGCGTTCCCCGCCACGGCTCGCCAGCTCCCGCCGCAGCAACCGGTCGACGATCTCCAGTGCCTGCTTGCGCCCCACGTCCATGTTGATCACGTATTTTCCGGCCACGGTCAGCGACGGGACGCTGACGAGCGAGAAGGCCTGGAAGGCCTGGTCGTTCTCCATGACCGTCCGGGCGACACGCGGCGAGCGCAGGGCCGTGAGGAAGGTCTCCCGGTCGATTCCGAAGCCGCCCACGTAGTCGGCCAGCACCTCGGCCGTGGTGAACTGCCGATTGCGGTCGTGAATCGCCCGGAACAGCCGATCGTGATTCGCCTCGGCGGCGCCACTCTGTTCGAGCACCAAATGGGCGCGCGCGAGCAGCGCGATCGCCGGGCTGAATGCCACATGCGCGCGACGGAACCGCACGCCGTCAGGCAGCGTCTCCTGCCAGTCGTCGATGAGTGCATCGAAGTTCCGACAGTGGACGCAGGCGTAGGAGAAGTACTCCACCACCTCGAGGACCCGCGAATTGCCTTCGACTCCGGCGACCACCCGATAGTGGTCGCCCTCCCGCGCCTCTCCGGCGACATCCACGGCCGCGCCGTAGAAGATGCCGTAGCCCCCCATCACCACGACGACGACTCCGATGGCAGCGATGATCCCGATGCGGATCAGCCGCAGCCGCTCGGAGGCCTTGCGCTGGTGGTGTCTTCTGCTGGCCACGGCGCTGAGTGTGTCACAATTGCCCGGATGAACGAACAGTACGTGCTCTACTATCAGGACTGGTGCGGCTTCTGCCGCAGGGTTCGGGCCTTCCTGACCGAGACGGACATCGACATCCCGATCCGGGACACGATGTTCGACCGGGAAGCGGATCGGGAACTGCGCGAAGGGGGCGGACGCGCCACCGTACCGTGCCTGAAGATCACCTCCGGGGACGGCGAAGTGCGCTGGATGTACGAGTCCGGGGACATCATCGAGTATCTCGGGGCGCACGCCAGTCCATAGCCACCGGGCCAATGGCCTGGCTGCCGAGTAGCTGGCGAAAGCGAGACAGACCGGCTTCTGGACCGAGTACACCTCCAACACAAAGCGCGGTTGACATCGTCCATGGGAGCGAGTAACCCATGCTCACGTTCCATACCGCCAGCACTCACACAGGAACACGGATGCCAAACACTGGTCTGCAGAAGATCGTCGAAACGGGCACATTCGGTTGGCCGTGGCGAACCAGCCGTGGACTCGCCATCCTCACTGGTGGCTCCGGCGGCGGCGGCGGTGGCGGCGGCGCGTTCTGCATGGAGGGGCTGAACCTCTATGGCGCAGGCGGCGGCGGCGGTGGTGGTGGTGGCGACGTAACCAGCGTAAAGGTCGGCAATAACGTTCACGAAGCGTCCGGTGGAGCAGGCGGCGACGGTGGTGGTGGCGGCGGCATCACGAACGGCGTGCCACAGTCGGGGCCGGACGGACGCGGGTGCGCTTTCGGCGGTGGCGGCCAAGGAGGTCCGGGAGCGACTCCGCCCCTCAGTGACGACCGAGTCGTGTCAAGTGGCGGAAGCGGAGGGCGTGGGTTTCCCGGGGAGACCGTTGTGGTTGAGTTGGCCGAGCTTCAGCTCGGGAGTCCGCTCGAAATCGGCGTTGGGCAAGGCGGAGGTGGCGGGGGTGGCGGCGAAGGGTTTGAGAACGGGCAAGATGGGCTCATCGGAATGAACGGTTCTGTCGTTCTGGTAGCCATATTCGAGGAAGGAGTGGAGGACTAGTGAGCGCTCTGCCGGGTCAGGCTGGGAAACGGCCAAGTCCGCCCGAACTCCAGCCACCACGCTGGGACCACTTCAAAGGGCTCAACGGAGCAGTTCGAATCCGTTGCGGAGAGTCAGAGGACTTTCTTGAGCACCTGCCAGCAATGATCGCCGAAACCTACGGTGACCGGCCGTCACTCCCTTCGGCGGGGCAAGAAGAAGGAGAAACGGGCAAAGACATCGTGCTCCATCCAGGTTTCGTAGCGTCCGAGGCGCCTGGCACGTCATCGGCCACAGTCAAGGGACCGTCAGGCCCAATCCAGTTCGCAATGAAGCTCCTGGAGTTCTGGCGGCTAGGCATTGATGAAGCTACCCCTCTGCTCGGTTTCGACGAGGGCGACGCACCCCACGTGAACAACGTGCTTGCCGGAAGAGAACTTTTCCGCGGCCGGGACGTGCGAGACAGAATCGCTCACCTGTTCCACATTCGAAGCAGCCTGTCGGCGCTGTTCCGAGATCTCGACGTGGAGAACGACTGGTTGCGCGAGTCGCATCCGATGCTGGACGGGGAGTCCCCGATGGCCCTGCTGATGGGCGGTTCCATGGAGGATCTGCTCTTGGTCAGAGAGTACGTTGACGCCGCGGCAGGGAGATAGGGTTGCTGGAGGGGATTGCGAGCCGGCATGGACGTCGGACCGTGTATCGCTTGGCCAGCCTCCAGGCAGAGGACTTCCTTGCCTCCCTCGGGTTGGATGTGCATAGCGAGCAGGAGATGCAGCAGTTACTCGATGCCGCCGGCTACCGTCCCGACCTTGAAGAACTGTGCGATGCCCCATTCCGACCGAAGCGCAGATTCCGCCGGCAG
Source organism: Candidatus Azotimanducaceae bacterium (assembly GCA_965206615.1). Taxonomy (GTDB): domain Bacteria; phylum Pseudomonadota; class Gammaproteobacteria; order Pseudomonadales; family Azotimanducaceae; genus VXNE01. Next base: position 1,264,392 of record CBDBKI010000005.1, on the reverse strand, counting down.
ACGCGCTTCTCTGACGGTTCGTTCCCCGTGTTCTACAGCGCTCTCGAACTTGCTACGGCCGAGGCGGAGGTGGAACACTGGTTCCCCGCCTTCGCCGGGACCCCAGGACGCCCTCGAACCGCGTACTACCAGCGATTCTGCTGCACCTTCGACGGTCTCGAGAAGGACCTCCATCCGAAACAGCCCGACTGGCCAGGTTTGGTTCACGATGACGACTACACGTTCTGCAATCGCCTCGGCGCCGAGGCGATCCGCTCGGAATTGGACGGTCTGGTGACTCCTTCTGCCAGGCGGGAGAGGGGCGCCAACATGCCCATCTTTCGTAGGCAGGCAATCCGAGACCCACGGTCGCGCGGGACGGTGGCGATCACTTGCGTCGCAACCACGTCCGAAGCAGATTCGGAGGAACCTCATCCGTAGGCCCAGCGACCACCCGTACGCAGCTGCGACGGCTACGTCAACGCGCGCGTGGGCGTCCGCGAGCCATTGCGGGCGCTCGTTATACAGTTTCGTCAGCGTCCGGTCCTTGAGCCGCTCCGCTGCCCCGTCGTTTCGCGGGACCGGTCGAGCAGGGTAGCCGGGGGCAGGTTCCTCGATCCACTCGACCCATTCGGGGGGGTGGAGCCAGCGCTCTCGGAGTTCGACGAGTCGTCGCGCCCCGCCTGCGATTGCCTCGCGCACGGGTCGCTCCCATAACGGGGTGTGGGCACGTCCGGAGACAGGCCTTCCGGAAAGGGGAAGGTCTCGAACGTGGTGGTTGGCGTGTAGCGCGGATCGTTGCCTTTTCCGAGCCAAGTCCCGAGACGTAGCGACCACACCTCGTGGAATCGGCTGTGCAGGATGCCGAAGGTTACGTCGTCGTCTCGCGCGATGACGATCAGCTGGCTGTCCGGGCAGATGCGCGCGTCAAGCCAGACGAACAGCCGGTGCTTGGCGACGCGAGGCGTAGCGATGTACCGAGACAAGCCGTCGAGCGCCCTCCACATCCCCGGACGAGGACGCTCATGACGCCACCAGAACTCCCTGAGCTTCTCCACACGGTTCTTACGCCGTGCCGGCTCCACGGACGCCTCGACATGCGCGTATGGAGCTTCGTAGAGGGCGGCTTCTTCTCGCGCCAACTCCGACCCGAAGTCCACGATCCATTTGCCCGCAGGCCGTCGCGTGACGTCCATCCCGTTCATCCATGGTGCAAGCACATCCGAATTGGGCCGTCCGTTCGGGTTGGCCGGCTGTTCCAGCCACTGGCGCGCCCGTTCTCCAGGAACATCGAATCGACCGCTTTTGGTGTCACCCATGAACGCCACGCCAAGGTTGCGATACAGCCTTTGGGCGACCGTCAAGTCAATTCCGCTCGCTCCGCGCCGGGCCGTCAAATCGGCATGCACCGCATCTACCCGCGCTCCGTCGAGTCGGCGCTCTCCAGCGGGCTCATCGTCGGCTCGCGCAAAGCACACTAGCGAAACCCGCACCGCGGCGCCGTCGACAAACCACGGCTCGTCGCTCCAGGCCTCAAAGATCGGTCGATTCCGGGTCGCGGTTTGCAGGGCACGCCGGTTCGCTCCACCCCGGATGGAGTTGGTCGCCACCAGACCGACGCGCCGCGCCCTGCCCGCCCCCATGTGCTCCCCGGCCTTCACGAACCAGTAGCAGACGAGATCCGCCTCCGCAGGCACGCGCCCCGCGTAGACGCCAAAGACGCTCGAGACGTAGTCCTCCCCAAGACCGGCGTTGAGCAGCTTCCCGCCAAGGAACGGCGGGTTGCCGATCACCACATCCACTTCCGGCCAGTCCGGTTCGCCACCTTCCGGATCAAGGATCGCGTCTCGACACTCGATGGTCTCGAGGGGCTTCAGGATCGGATCGCGCGACTCGTTGAAGCCGTTGCGACGCATCCACTGGATCTCCCCAATCCAGACGGACACGCGCGCCAATTCGGCCGCGTAGGCGTTGACTTCGATCCCCCGTACGTTCGCCGGACCCACTGCCGGGAACGACCGTTGCAGGCCGAGAGCCTCCGCCTCCAACTGCACTCGGTGTTCCAGGTCCTTGAGCGCCTGAAGCGCCAGGTAGAGGAAGTTACCGGAGCCGCAGGCGGGATCGAGCACGCTGAACCGACGCAGGCGCTCCAGGAAGAGCCTGAGTTGCCCTTCCCCTTCCCGCCGCAGGCGGGTGGCTGTGCCTCGGGCCTTGCTCGCGTCGGCCCGTTCGAGGGTCCCGGCGATCTCGGCCTTGGCGTTCTCCCACTCCACGAGCAACGGTCGGGTCACCGTCGGCTCGACGATACGCATGATCTTCTCGCGATCCGTATAGTGCGCGCCGAGTTGGGAGCGCTTGTCTGGGTCGAGGCCCCGTTCAAACAGCGTGCCCAGGATGGACGGATCGATCTCCGACCAGTCGAGGGCGGCGGCCTTGAGCGTAGTTTCGATCTCGCTCTTGCCGAGCGGCAGGGCGCTGTCATCGTCGAACAGCCCGCCGTTGAACCACTCCACGGTCTCGAAACCGATCCTGCCTCCGGTGGCCATCGCGCCGAACAGATCGCGGGCCAGTTCCGCGAAATCCCCCGGGCGCCGATGGGAGTGTTCCAACATCCGCGTGAACATGTCGTCCGGTAGCAGTCCTACATCCTCCGCGAACATGCAGAACACGAGCCTGTTAACGAAGTGCGCCACCGCCCGCGGCTCGTGGCCACGCTCCCGCAACGACTGCGCCAGCTCCGCGAAGGTCGCCGCAGCACGCTCCGTCAACGCCTGTCGGCTCTCCCCCGGACGGAGCCGCTCCGGGTCGGACAGTGCCCATTTGAGCTTATCCCGCGCGCTTGCATCCGCCAGGTCTTCCAGCGCGAACTCGTGGGTCTCGCTCACGCTGTTGGTCCAGTTGGTGCGGATCCGGAAGCGCGCCATGTCCGAGACGATCAGCAGCGGCGGGTTCTCCAACGCGAGCGCGTATTGGCGCAGCTGGTTGAAAGCAGTATCGAGGTTGGCGTGCTTGCCCTTGTACTCCCACGCGAAGCAGTGTCGCTTCCAAACATCGGCCCAACCGCCGCCGCCCGTATCCTTGCGAGCACCTCGTTCGAAGCAGTAGCGTTCTCCGGTCGGATCGGCTTCAGCGGGCGTCGGTTCTCCGAGTAGCCGGCAGAGATCCAGGAAGTGTTCCTGGGCCGCCGAGCGCTCCTTGAGTTCGGACGCCCGCCACTTGGCGATGAACTCACCTGGCAGCATGACCTTGCTCACATTGGCCGAGCGTGCGCGGGCGCGCGATACGCACAGCCTCGATCATCGGGCCGGGCGACCTGATCGACCGAACAGTCGGACATCGATTTCAAAGGGGGCCGGTGCAAGGACGGCCATTCTACCGAACGCCTCATGCAGTGGGTTCAGGACGTAGTTCCACTCGGGCGGAACGATGGCCGATGGCACACGCATCACGGCCGTCTCGGCCGCCTGAAGCCAAGCCCTGCCGAGTTCCCGCAAGGATGGCGGTGCAGGGACCTCGCGCCAGTCACTCGGCAAATCGTCCGTCGCGAACGTGGTCATCGGGATCGACTCCGGCACGTCAATCCCAATGGCTCGATGCGATGGAATGACCTGCGAAGGGGCATGCACCAGCGTCTCGAGCACCGCGAGCGCAATGGAGCTCGAGGCATGGACCGCCAAGTATCCCACCGGTGTCCACCGGCCGCCGACACGCAACGCTCCTTCGCCCGACATCGCACTGTCCGCGTAGCGTGGCAACGTCAGCCGGTGTATGTGCACGGCGCGGTACCCGGACGCTTCCTGCCCTCAGCCGTACACGCCGAATTCGATCCGCGTGAGCACTTCGTCCACGGCACGAACGCCAGCGTCGGTATCGAGTAGCGCGAGCGGCGCCTCGCCAGACAGAGCGGGGTTGGAAATCGAGAACCATCCGACCGCGTCCAGGTCGCCTTCGAAGATCTTCTTCGCGTGCTCGAATACCTGACTCACACGCATCAGCCTGTCCGACTCCACAGGAGAGAGCAACGCGTCGGTCCTCACCCGCACGCGACTCCACTTGCGCTCGGACACACCAAGCACCTCCGCGAATCGTGCTACCGGCACGGACCAGGCGTGCATGAGCGACACGGCGTCGGCCACGGGAATGCCCGTTCGCACTTGCGCGACGACCTCCGTGTAGCCGGCAGCTCTTCCGGAAGCAGGAGACGACATTGGAGTACCCCTTCGCTCGCGAGCGGCAATATGTCTCATGTTACAGGACAAATGGCCTGCTTGCGCGTCGCCACACGCTTCCGAGCGCTTCAGACGGCAGAAGGCAACGGTGCGCTGCCACCTCCCTCAAATCTGGTAGCCTCTCGCGTTTTGCTCGGGAGGCAACGCATGAAACTCGGACTGCTCGGCGGCTACAGCGGCCGCAAGATCTCCATCCCCATCGACCAGGTCCGTCACGCGGAGAGTCTCGGCTACGACTCGTTCTGGACCTCCGAAGCCTACGGCTCCGACGCCGTCTCGCCGGCGGCCTGGATCCTCGCGCAGACGGAAAAGCTCAAGGTCGGCACGGCCATCATGCAGATGCCGGCGCGCTCCCCGGCCATGACCGCCATGACCGCCATGACGCTCGCGGAACTCTCCGGGGGGCGCTTCATGCTCGGTCTCGGCGCTTCCGGCCCGCAGGTGGTCGAAGGCTGGCACGGCGTACCGTACGGCAAGCCGGTCACGCGGTTGCGGGAGTACATCAGGATCGTCAAGCAGATCGTCGCGCGTGAAGCCCCGGCGACCTTCGAGGGCGATCAATACCAGTTGCCCTACGCCGGCCCGGGCGCCACGGGACTCGGCAAGCCCCTGAAGAGCATCCTGCACTGCGAGGAGGATCTCCCGATCTACGCCGCGAGCATCACTCCGCGCGGTGTCGCGGCCGCCGCCGAGGTCGCCGACGGGTTCTTCCCGATCTGGATGGACCCCGAGAACGACACCGTGTTCGAGGAGTCCATCGCCAAGGGGCTCGCGGCCGGAGGCCGTTCCCGCACCGAGTTCGACGTGGCCCCGTTCGTCACGGTTGTCATGGGCGACGATGTCGAGCAATGCATGATACCGATCCGCGGCAACATGGCGCTCTACATCGGCGGCATGGGCGCGCGCGACAAGAACTTCTACAACAACTACGCGAAACGCCTTGGATTCGAGGAAGAGGCGCTGAAGATCCAGGACCTCTATCTCGCCGGCCGGCGCGACGAGGCGATGGCCGCAGTGCCGGCGGAACTCATGGATGCCTGCCACCTGATCGGGCCGGCGGACCGCATCCGCGACCGCCTGCAGCGCTGGAAAGCTGCCGCGGCGAGTGGGCGCGTCTCCACGATGATGATCGCCGGCGGCTCGCCGCAGGCGTTGGAACTGGTGGCGGAGGAGATGCTGTAGGGAAGCTCTGATGGCTCGCTGGCGTGGGCTACTGTCGACGGGGTGAGCCAAGCCTCTCCAGTACGTCCAGCGGCGAGCGATCCGGGGCCGCGAACGGATCCACGACGCGAACGCCGTCGAATAGCTGCCCGGCCTGCAGGTCTTCGGTCAGCAGGACCGGGCATGCGCTCACCTGGGCGGCCGCCACGATGAGCGCGTCCCACCACGAGAGGCGAAAGCGTTCCTCGATCACCCAGGCCCGCCGCAGCAACCCCGTGTCGATTCCGACAGGCCGCCAACGCAGCAGATCTTCAACGACGTCGCGCGCCTCGCGGGGATTGAGGTCCACCTGACGACCCCGGGTCAACGTTGCGTACAGCTCCTGCAGAACCTGATAACTCAGGTGACCGAGGCGTCGTTCCCAAAGCATCGCGTACCAGGCGTCGGCGCGCGCTTGCTTGCCGGCGTCCGAACTGTCGTGTCGGTAGACCAGGAGATTGGTGTCAACGAAACAGGGATCGGTCATGCAGCTCCTCGCGCGTGGGCCGGTGGCCCTCCGGCCACTCCAGCTTGCGGGGCTTTCTAGCCAAGGCCCTTCGCATTGCCGCCTCGTACTCGTCTTCCTCGCGCCGCATCCTCTCGAGCAACTCGGCGATCCAGCGCGACGCGCTACGGTCGTCCTGGGCGGCCCGTACCCGTAGCCAGCGGGCGATATCCTCCGGCAACGTGATCGTCAGATTCTTCATCCCGAAACCATTATGGACGACTCCCACAAGACACGAATCTAGTGTTACACGAAAATCGTGTCAATAGATCACGACCTCCCGCTGACAGAACTCGGGTTGTGCCCGCTCCGAGTTGAGCGCTCCTCGGGACGGGTGGGGACGCCCTCCACAGCCTCCACAACAGGCCCATTGCCCCTGCGCGGCGCACCTTTGCGCGGCGCGTCTTGAGCGTGTACGCGATTGCGAACACAATCGTGCCAGGAGATGTCGCCGAGGTTGAGAGATGAGCTTCGTCACTGTCCGCGAGTTGCGTGGCAAGTCGGCCGCCGTATGGGACGCTCTGGCCACGCAGGGCGATCTCGTCGTCACGTCGAACGGCAAACCGATCGCCATCCTCTCTCCAACGACCGCGGAGACGCTTGAGGCGTCCCTGGCGGCACTGCGCCAGGCACGTGCACGGCTTGCGGTGGCGGCGATGCAGGCTCGCGCGCGCGAATCCGGTGCCGATCGGCTGACCCTCACGGACATCAACGCCGAGATCGCCGAGGCACGAAGTCAGCGGCCCGCGTGAGGCTGGTCGTCGACACGAATGTGCTGGTCTCGGGTCTGCTGTCGCCCTTCGGGCCGCCGGGAGTCATCGTCAATCTGATCGCGGCCGGCCGACTACGGCGCAGGAGCGCGCCGCGTCAGGCCCCCAGCATCTCCTGTACGAGTTCCCATCCCCGCTCGGAGCGTCGCCGGGCGGCGCCGGCATGTTCGAGCGCATGCTCGGAACTCGCGTTGCCGTCGAGGCCGCGCTTGTAGACGCCCTGGCTGATGCCGGCCGAGCGGAACATGTTGTAGGCGATGTAGAACTGCCAGTTGTCGATCGGCGGCCGGCCCGCCTCGCGGCAATACGCCTCGACCAGTTCTTCTTCGGTGGGGATGCCGAGCGCTGCAAGGTCCGCACCCGCAAGCCCCAGGTTCGGGTCCTTGTCGCCTTGGTACTCCTGCATCCAGTAGCCGAGGTCCGCCAGGCCGTCGCCGAGCGTCGACAGCTCCCAGTCGAGCGTCGCGACCACCCGCGGCTCGTCGGGGTGCAGCAGCAGGTTCCCCAATCGGAAGTCCCCGTGCACGATCACCGGCGGCACGTCGTCCGGCAGGTTCTCCGGCAGCCATTCGATGAGCGCGTTCATCGCGTCGATCGTCTCCGTCTCCGAGGCGATGTACTGCTTCGACCAGCGGCTCACCTGGCGCGCGAAGTAGTTGCCGGGACGGCCGAACTCGGCGAGGCCCACCGCCGCGACGTCCACCGTGTGCAGGCGTGCCAGGATGCGCACCATGTCGAGGTAGACGGCGCGACGTTCCTCCGGGGACAGCAGCGGCAGGCGCGTCTTCGTGTAGAGCCGTCCTTCGACATGCTCCATGACGTAGAACTTCGTACCGATAACGCTCGTGTCCTCGCACAGCGCGTACATCTTCGGCACCGGCACGTCGGTCGGCCACAGGGCGTCCATCACGCGGTACTCCCGGTCCACCTGGTGCGCGGAGCGCAACAGCTCCCCCGGCGGCTGCTTGCGCATCACGTAGTTGCCCGCGGGCGTCTCGAGCAGGAACGTCGGGTTGCTCTGCCCACCCTCGAACTGGCGCACGCCGAGCGGCCCCTCGTAGCCGGCCACGTTCTCCACCAGGTAGGCGTGCAGCGCCGCCTCGTCGAAGCGGTGCGTGTCGCGCACCGCCGTGATTTCCACGTCGCTCATGTCGTGCGGTTCGGTTCCGTCCACAGCAGGGTGGGCAAGCATATACGGTTGCTAACGGGCGCCGCAAAATGCGACGCTTCCGCCTTCGCAACACAGACCCCGAGGGAAGGACACATGGCGCTCGCGAAACGGATGGCGGTCACGCTACCGATGGGGCCGTGGCTCAAGGACACCATCGATCTCGTCGAGTGGGCGGAGGCCAACGGCTATCCGGACGTGTGGCTCGCGGACTCTGGCGCCCCCGATTCCCTGACGATGGCGGCGGCCCTCGCACCGCACATCCGCAACATGCGGGTCGGTTGCGCGGTGACGCCGGTGTACACGCGTGCCCCGTCGGTGCTCGCCGCCACCGCGAACGTGCTCGGGCAGGTCTACCCCGGACGTTTCATCATGGGCCTCGGCTCCTCGAGCGAGACCATCATGACCCGCTTCAACGGCATTCCGCTGGAGAAGCCACTCACCCGTGTGAAGGAGACGGCGACGATCGTGCGCCACATGCTCGCCGGCGAGCGCACGAACTTCCAGCTCTCGACGCTCTCGAGCCAGGGCTATCGGCAGGCGCCGCTGGACAATCCGCCGCCGATCTACCTGGCGGCCCTGCGACCGAAGATGATCGAGATGGCCGCCGAACACGGCGACGGCGTGATCTTCAACCTGTGGCCGAACGCGGCGCTGCCCAGGATGATGGAGCATGTGAAGATCGGCGCCGAGCGCGCCGGCAAGGACTGGCGCGACGTCGAGGTCGTCAACCGCAAGATGATCCTGGTGACCGACGACAGGCAGGACGGCTACGAACGCTTCCGGGCCAACTTCGCGCCGTACTACGCGAACCCCGTGTACAACAATTTCCTCGCCTGGGCCGGCTACGAGGACGCCGCCCACGAGATCGCCGAAGGCTGGGCGAACCGCGACCGCGCCCGAACGACGGGCGCGTTCAGCGAGGAACTCATCAACGAGATCGCGGCCATCGGCACGGTGGAGGAAGTGCAGCAGCGCGTCCGCGACGACGCGGACCGCGGCATCCACACCACGATCGTGGCACCCCTCGGCAGCCCCGGAACCTTCGACGCGGAAGAGGCGTTCACGACCTTCCGTGCCTTCACCGGAGACGCCTTCAGCTTCTAGCAACTTCCAGCAACCGCCGCCGCGGAGCGCCGGGAGGTACATGGCCGAAGCAGCACGGGACCCATTGCCGCTGCCGCGCAACCTGATGCTGGTCGTGGCGTTCGGGCAGGGCCTCGTCCTGTTGTTGCTGTGGCGAGCGCTGACCGACAACGCATGGCCGAGCCAGACACCCGCCATCCACTTTCCGCTGTGGACCCTCGCGGTGACCTGGCCGACGCTCTTCCTGCTGAGCGTCGACGCCGACAACCTGAAGCGGACATGGAAGTTGGTCAGCGTCTTCTGCGGCGTGCTCGCGCTGCTGGCCGCCTACATCGGTTGGCAGGCCTCTCCCATCGGGGCCTTCCCCACCGAATCGCTCGTCGCCGTCTTCGCCCTGTCGATGCTCGTCGCCTGCTTCAAGGGCGCCATGTACCTGCAGCAGCTCGCCGCCAGGGAGCCCCTCAGCTACCGGGCGCTCTTCACGCGCTCCTGGCGCAACTTCGGGGTCTTTGGCCTGTCCTGGGCGCTGACCGGGGGCGTGGCGCTCGTGCTCACCCTGTGGGGCGCACTCTTCTCCGTCATCGGCATCGATTTCTTCCAGGAACTCTTCAGGAAGGACTGGTTCCTGTTCCCCGTTCTCGCCGTGGCGTTCGGGCTCGGGGTCTTCATCTTTCGGCGGCTGACGCGCGTGATCGACGCCGTCACGAGCCTCCTCGAAGGCCTCATGCGCCTGCTGCTGCCGCTGGCCGGCCTGGTGGTGGCCATCTTCCTCGCGGCGCTGCCGTTCACCGGACTCGCGCCGTTGTGGGAAACGGGAAACGGTACCGCGCTGCTGATGGCGTTGAACGCCATCGTGCTGTTCGCCGTCAACGCCGTCTACCAGGCGGACCGGCATGACCCTTACCCGCTCCTCGTCCACCGGCCGCTGTTCGTCTGCGTCGCTCTCCTGCCCGTGGTGTCCGCGCTCGCCGTGTACGGACTCTCCCTGCGCGTCGCCCAGTACGGCTGGACGGTGGAGCGATGCTGGGCGCTGACGTTGGCGCTGCTGCTGGCCGCCTTCTCCATCGGCTACACGTGGAGCATCGTGCGCCAGCGCGATCGCTGGCCAGCCGGGCTTGGCCGGGTCAATGTCGCGATGGGCTGGGGCGTCCTCGGCGTGATGCTGCTGGTCAACACTCCGCTCCTCGACTTCCGCGCGATCTCGCTCGCGAGCCAGTTCGGACCGGTCCAGGCTGGTGAGATCGACTTGCGCGAGTTCGACTTCCGGTATGCCAGGGAACATCTGGCGCGCCCCGCGTGGCTACGCATGGAAGCCCTCGCCGACGAGTACGAGACATCGGATCCGGAGTTGGCCGCGCTGATGCGGCCGAGCCCGGGAGCCACGCGCGGCGAGCGCATCTGGGAGTTCGTCACCCTGCGTCCCGAGCCCTTCGAAGTGCCGGACGGCCTGCGCGCGATCGCCGAACGCGAGTGGTACGCGGGCGACGGGGGCACCATGGTGCTGATCCGGATCGACATGGACGCGGACGGCGTACCGGAGTATGCGTGGCTGCACGCGGATGGGGACCGCCCCGCGGGTTACGTCTGGGGGACGCTGTACCGCCAACATGGCGAGGAGTGGAATCGCCACAGCCTGGCGGCACTGACGGGGTTGGGGCTCGACGCAGGCAAGGCCCTGCGGCACGGGACGATCGGGACCGTCGAACCCGCCATGCCGGATCTCAGGGTCGGCGAACTCGTACTGCGGCCGGATCGTGTCGGCGCCAACGACGCGGCCGGGAAGATCGTGACCTTCCAAGCCGGACCGTCAACGAACCGGACGGCCAACGATCCTATCGTGGGCGATGAGACCGCCCCGTAACCTCGTCGTCCTGTTCGCGGGACAGGTGGTCTTCCTCACCGGTACCGTGATCGTGGTCACCCTCGGCGGCATCGTCGGCAGCCACATCGCGCCCGAACCGGCACTCGCCACGCTGCCCCTGTCCGTCATGGTCGTCGGTACCGCCGCCGCCACCGTACCCGCGGCCCTCCTCATGCAGCGCATCGGCCGGCGAGCCGCATTCCTGGGCGCCGCCGCGGCCGGCATGTGCGGTGCACTCATCGCCGGATTCGCGCTCGGCGCTGCGAGCTTCCTCGGCTTCACGCTGGGTGCTGCGCTGATCGGCATGACCCTCGCGTTCAGCGCACACTTTCGCTTCGCCGCGGCCGAGAGCGTGTCTCCCGACCGCGTCGGCTGGGCCGTCTCCATCATCCTGGTCGGCTCCATCGGCGGCGCCGTGATCGGACCGGAACTCGTCGCCCGCAGTCCGGCACTCAACCCGGATGCTCCGTACCAGGGCGCGATGTTCGCCGTGGCGGCGCTCTACGTCGTGGGAGGCATCATCCTGCTCGGGTACCGCAACGTGGTCGGCGATGCGCTGGGGGACTCCTCCCTGCCCGCGCGTCCGCTGACCGAGGTCATCTCCCAGCCGCGTTTTCTCGTCGCCATGATCGCGGCGGTGGTGGGACAGGGCGCCATGGTCTTCGTCATGACCGCGACGCCGCTCAGCATGCACGTCGTCGACGGTTACTCCATCGAGGAGACCGCGCGCGTGGTGCAGGCCCATGTCGTCGCCATGTACCTGCCGTCCCTCCTGTCCGGCCCCCTCGTGGCACGACTCGGTACGACCCGGCTGATGGCGCTGGGCGCGCTGACGATGTGCGCGACGGTAGCCATCGGCCTGTCCGGGCGCGAGGTCATGCACTACTGGTGGGGCATGGTGCTGCTCGGGGTCGGCTGGAACTTCCTGTTCATCGGCGGCACCACGCAACTCGTATCGACCTACCGGGCGAGCGAACGCTTCCGCGCGCAGGCGGTGAACGACTTCAGCGTGTTCGGGATGTCGGCGCTGGCGAGCCTGCTGGCGGGCACGCTGCTGCACGGGTTCGGCTGGCAGGTGGTGCTGTGGACGGTCGCGCCGGCCATGGCCGGCATGCTGCTGCTCGCGGTTGTCTCGCAGCGCTCCGCGGCACGCCAAGCCGTCGCGGCCGACTGACTCCGCCCACCCCGGGAGTTGCGCGCAGCGAAACTCCAACGCGACCCGTCAGGGTCGCGCCTCGACTCCATCAGGGTCGCGCCGCGTCCACCCAGATCGGTGACGACCACGCCCGCTCCTGGAGGGTCTCTTCCAGGTCTGGCCGCGGCAGGACGCCGGCGCGTACCGCATCCCAGGTCGACCACCGGCAGGTCGGATTCTCGAGCACGCGAACGTAGTAGAACGCGGACTGGTGCGGGTCGAACTCCGGATCCTCCCAGGTCGCCCGCAGCATGGCCGCTCCCTTGCCTTCGGTGATGCTGCAGTCCGACAGGTCCACCGTCGCGCCGTTGTCGGGGCAGCGGTGCGTGTCCCGTTCGACTGTCAGCCCGTCCGCACACGCGATGTCGAACACCTTTTCCTTCGGCCAGCCGTCGTCCACCCAGCCCTTGACGATCTGCAGGCGCTGCAGGCGGGCGCTCGACGGATCCGCCATCGCCCAGGCATGGAACTGCGGCGACGCCCCGGCCGGCAGCGAGAGGTCCCCGCCCTGCGGCACACCACCGGCCGGCGTGTCGCGGTAGTCCGCGTCCGGATCGCCCCCGAGCGCATCCGCCGCCACGAAGCGCACCGTGATACGCGGACCGCTCGTGCCGAAGGTCTCCTTGCGCCGTAACGCATCGAACAGGGTTTCCCGGGTGTTCTCCGGCGCCCAGATGCCGGCCAGGCCCGCCGCGCTGTAGTAGCGCCGCGCGGTCTCGAGATGGCCGAGCTGCGGCGCACGCTGCAGGTATTCCAGTTCCGCCGCGGACAGGTTCTCGTCCGGCTTCGGGTACGGCTGGCCGCGACCACCGGGAGGCATCGGCACGGAGCCGCGGTCGATCGGGTCGCTGGTCAAGTCCCCCACCTTGCCGATGAAGTTCGACTCCTCGTACCGCTGCCCGCCGTTGTGCGTGTCGCTGGAGCCGATGAAGCCGAACTGGTAGGGGTTCACGCCAAGCTGTGCCTCGAAGCGCAGGCCGTTCAACAGCGCCTCGCGCGCGTAACTGCCATGCGGCTGGCTCTTGTTGAAGCCGGAGCCGAGCTTGAAGGGCACGATCTCGAAGTTCGCCCACTCGTCGTTCACCGAGAGCGCCGGATGCGTGTCCGAGGTGCCCTTGACCTGCGTGATCTCGACGAGCGGTTCATTGCGCATCCGCTGTTCTGCGTACGCGGCGTCGAGGGGCGAGCCATCGAAGTAGCTGCCCTCGAACATCCTGCCGTTCGAGAGGTTCATGTTGTGCGGGATCGCGAGCGCCTCCATGCCTGCGGCGCGATACCGGTCCATCCAGTCCCAGAGAAACTCCGGGTTCAGCGTATCGCTGCGGCCGATCACCTCCGGCGGCGCCCTGGTACCGCGATACAGGACGTTGCGGTGCAGGCCGTCCATGTTCGGCTCCGGCGTGAACTCGAACGCGATGAAGGTGGTGAAGGTCCCGGGGTCGTAGTGCCGCCCGGCGGCGGCCTGGATGTCCGCCCAGGTGCTGCGCATGTCGTCGGGCTGGAACTTCTCCCGCGGGAAACGGAACGCCTTGCGGTAGGCCACGCCCCGCTCGTAGCGGGTCTCGGCCGCGACGATCTCGACCGCGGCCGGATCCGAGCGCAGCGGGTGATCCGGATTGCTCCTGACCGCCCACCACATGCCGAGGAAATAGGCGTGGTCGGCGACGGCGTAGAAGTCGAGCGGGCGCTCGAGCTGCAGTTCGATGCCGGCGGGGTGCTTGAGGGGTTCGCCCTTCGCGAATCGATAGGCGTCGTCCGGCGAGGCGAACGTGCCGAAGAAGAAGGCGTCGTAGGAGTAGCGGGTGTGGGCGTGGAGGTCGCCGAACCAGGCGTGCTTCTCCGCTGCCGCGGCGGCGGCCGTTGCGAGAGCGGCCAGGGCAACCCACACCAGTGTACGCATGATCCCCTCCTCCCGAGCCCAGGATGCCTCGCGGGTGTCCTTCAAGGGACTCTCGCGGGTGTGTGTCTTCAAGGGACTCTACACGCCCCTCCACGGCCATGCCACGTCCGCCAGATCGCCGGCTCGGCATGCCCTGGACGCCCTTGGTCAGACCCGCTTCAGATTGTCTTCCGGGTGCCGGTCGATCATCTTGTGGTACGGGTCGATGGCGGCGCTCGCGGGACGCTCATCCACCTCGAAACGGAGCACCTGCCAACCGCTTCCGATGCGGTGCTTCTCGATCAGGATCGGCTCCGGCAGGTCGTCACCGAACGTCTCGGACGTCTCCGGGAACAGCGCCACATCGAGCCAGGCGTCGAGCCGCGCCTCCCGTTCGCGCCCCTGCCCGTCCGCCAGGAGCCGCCGCGCGTGGATCGTGACTGCCACGCTGTAGCCCCCGATTTCGCGTTCCTCCACGGACACGTCGGCCACCTGCAGGTCATAGAGGACGATACGTTCGAAGAGGTCCGTGATGAGCCCTTCCTGTTCCGGCCCCGCCTCCTTCCGGAACAGCGCGATGAGGTCGCCGGAGTTGGGGAACGGCGCCCCATGGAACGCGTAGCGCCCGAGGAACTCCCGCAACGCCCGGTTGACGGCATCCTCCCCGATCGCGTCCTGCAGCGCATACATCGCGAGGCTGCCCTTGCGGTAGTGGACGTAGTCCTGATTCTCCACCAGCATGAGCGGCAACTCCTCGATGGCTTCGCCGCCGCGCGCGGTGAGATAACCGTCGAGTTCGTGCTTCAGGAAGCGCCGCATCCGCCGCTCCCCGTACTCCGCTTCCATCACCATCAGCGCCGAGTACTGGGCCAGCGTTTCCACCAGGAACGTCATCCCCTGCATGCGCGCGCCGATGACCTGGTGGGCCCACCACTGGTGCGCCATCTCGTGCGCGGTGACGTAGAAGACGAAGTCGATGTGCCGGTCGTCGCGCAGGTCCGCCGTGAAGCCCAACCGCTCCGAGTACGGCACGGTGTTCGGAAACGACTGGGCGAACAGTGCGTAGGGGAACTCCACGACGCGGAACCGGTCGTACTGATAGGGGGAGAACTCGCGCGTGAAGTAGTCGAGGGAACGCTTGGCGGAGGCGAACATGGACGGCAGGTTCCCGGCATGCCCCGGATCGTGGAACACCTCGATCGCGACATCGTTCCATGCATCACGAGCCAGCGCGTAGCGCGCCGACTGGAACGAGAAAAACGGCCAGATCGGCTGCTCCGTCTCGTATTCGAAGTAGCGTCGGTCGTTCTCCCTCCATTCCTGGACGAGCCGCCCGGGCGCAATGGCGATCTGGTCCAGGCTCGTTCCCACCCGGGCCTTGAAGCGCGTCCGCTCCGCGACGTCCAGCTGGTTGTGGCGGCGCGCGGCCATGCCGTCGCCATACGGGGGCAGACGCTCGGCGGGACCCAGCCCCTGGCGGCGCCGCGCATGGTTGTCGGTCAACTCGACGCCGGCGTTGTAACCGGTGAACGGGAGGATGTCCCGGCTGTCGACGAAGGTGCCGTTGCCGACGAGGCGGGTGGACGACCCGCTGTTCGAGAAACCGGCGTATTCCCAGGAGAGGTCGAAGGACATCTTGACCCGCTCGGTCGGCCGCAGGGGCGGCTCGAAGGCGTAGCGGCGCAAGCCGAACGCGTCGGCGCGCTCCACCAGCGTGGCCGGGATGTCGAGTGCTTCGACCTGCACCGGACGGGGCAGCGACAGCACGAATTCGGCGATCGGCGCAGCGCTTGTGTTGCCGAGCAGGATGGTGCCCCGGCTCCGGAGTCCCCGCCGCGCCGGGAAAATGTCCACCGCCAGGTCCATGGACAGCGCTTGCGGACGCCCCAGATGCCGGTAGCCCTTGAAACGCCTCTCGTACTCGGCCCGCCACGCCTCGGTGTCGGCCTCCGTCTCGTAGGTATTCAGCACGTTCGTGTTGTAGAAGATCCACACGCCCAGGCCGACCCACGCGACCCCCGCCAGCGCGGCCGCACTGCGCACGTTCGCGGTGAACCGCTCCCGGGCCGTTGCAACCCACGCGCCCTTGCCGAGGCCCGTGCCGCGGCGCAGGACCACGTGCGCCGCGAGCCCCAGCAGCCCTGCGAACGCCGACCAGTAGACGCCAACGGTGACCAGCGGCTCGACGAAGTGGCCATAACCGTTCATGTGCGAGTACGGCACCTGCGGCGCACCGAGTGCGTAGAGCACGTGCTCGAATCCCAGGCCTGCGGCACCGACCTGCCAGGCGTAGACGAGCAGCATCGCGAGCATGGCCAGCCACTTGTTGCCCACGACCGCCTGCACGAAAACCGACACCACCGCCAGCAGGAAGAGGTTCCAGCCCAGGTTGACGTACAGCCCGCTCGCGTAAAGCGGCAGGTCGATGGCGTAGTACCCATCCGCAACCTGCACGGCGATCGCCGCCAGACCCCCCACCGTGAGCAGCACCGCGATGACGCTCCACAACGCCACGACCTTCGCTGCCACCAGCACCCCGCTCGGAAACGGCATGGCGTAGACGAATTGGGCGACCCCGCTGCGCACCTCCCGATGCACGAGTTCGCCGCCGTAGTAGATGACGATCAGGTACACCGGCAGGAGAAAGGTCTCCGCGATGCCCTGCACCAGCAGTTCCGTCGTGGGCAGCACCGGCGCGCCATAGCCCTGGGAAGGCACCGCGCTGGCCCAACCCACGACATTGAGCACGCCGAAAGCCAGCAACACGTACAACGGTACGCCACGCAGTACGGCGGCGAGTTCGATGCGTAGCTGCGAGGCGAACTGGGCCAGGACCGCCCGACTGCCGAAGGCCGCCGACCCGGGCCGCGCCCACGCCGTCGTGCGTGGTCCCGGCGGAGTTCCCGTGCGCCCCGCTCCGACATCCGCCGGCGCGGAAACCCTGGCACTTGCGCGACGGCGTCCCCGCGGATCGACGTCCCGGCGGAAGCCCCACACCGCGCCGCCAAGCGCCGCCAGCGCCACGGCGATCCACACCAGTCGTGCATGGAGCAACGTGCCGGACAACTCCGGGACGCGCTCGTTGCGCTCGAAGACCGTCCAGTACCGGGTGGCCTCGCCAAACGCCGTCGTCCCGAACGGATCGAACAGCGCCGCGGTGTCCAGGGATTCGGGATCCGTGACCAGCCCCACGACCACGACCAGCACCAGGAGCCCGAAGGCGGCCGCGTACGTGGCAAACAGCGAGCGGGTGAGCGCGGCTACGGTGAAGAAGACGGCGCCGCCGACAAAGGCATTGGGCGCCGTCACCGCCCAGACGGCGTGCCAGTATGGAGCCATCGAAAACGGGCCGAGCCGCTCCGGGTCGAGCCACGGCATGCAACTCCCGACCAGGGTCCCGAGCAGCGCTCCACAGGCGCACAGGAAGGCGACCGATGCACCCGCCGCGAACCGCCCGAACAGGAACTGCAAGCGCGGCAGCGGCGTTGCGAACAGGATCTCCTCGGTCTTCGTCTCCCGGTCCCGCGTGATCGCGGTGGCGACGAAGGCGACCCCGGCAAGCATCGCGATGATGCTGAACACGTACTGCCTGGCGATGACGGCGAACGGCGCGTTCAGGTGGACGTTGGCACCGATGTCGGCGACCCGAACGGTCTCGCTGGCCGTCGCGAGGAAGGCGAGCAGGAAGAGCACCAGTGTCGCGGACGGGAACAGCATGCCGCGCAGCTGGTTGCGGCACTCCAGCCGAAAGACCTCGCGCAGGTACGGCACGAGCCGGCGCGTCAGTCGACGTCGCCGCGCAGGCCATGCGCCTGCAGGGTCGCGAAGTAGACGTCTTCGAGTGTCGGTTCGGCGGCAGCGAAAGATCCCGCTGGCGGCGTGTCGGCGACCGCGCGCACTTCGAGGTGTCCGCCGACCGTTCGGGCAGAGACCGCCGACAGGTCGGAGAGCGCGGCATCGAGGTTCGCGGCCCCCACGCTCCCCACGCTCCCCACCCACAGCCGGCCCCGGAGGCTCCGCGTCAATGCCCGCGGTTCGCCCTCCAGGAGGATGCGACCGGCGCCCAGGACCGCCATGCGCGGGCACAGGTCGGTGATGTCCTCCACGATGTGTGTCGAGAGGATCACGACGACATCCTCGCCCACGCGCGCCAGGAGGTTCTGAAAACGCCGCCGCTCCGCGGGGTCGAGGCCGGCCGTCGGCTCATCGACGACGAGGAGTTCCGGCGCCCCGATCAAAGCCTGGGCGATGCCGAACCGCTGGCGCATGCCGCCGGAGAACGTATCGACGTTGCGCTTGCGCACCGCCGCCAGGTTGCAGCGTTCCAGCAGACTCTCCACCACCTCGCGCCGCGCGCGCTTCTCGACGATGCCCTTGAGTACCGCCAGGTGGTTCAGCATGGTCTCGGCCGAGGTGCCCGGGTAGCAGCCGAACTCCTGCGGCAGGTAGCCGAGGCGACGGCGCAGGGCGTCCTTCTGGCGCAACACGTCGATCTCGCCGAAGCGGATGGCGCCGCTGTCCGGGTCCTGCAGGGTCGCGACGGTGCGCATGAGCGTGGACTTGCCCGCGCCGTTCGGGCCGAGCAGGCCGAAGATGCCCTTGGGGATCGTGAGGGTGATGTCCTCGAGGGCCCGGATACCGCCCGGATACGTCTTGCAGAGAGCGGTGATCGTGAGCATGACCGGCGGAGCTTACACGAAGGCCCTGTCCGCAGGAGCCGCAGGAGCCGCAGGCGCCCGATCAAGGGCCGGCGTTGCCGGCGTCCACCAGCGCCCCGAGCCAATCCAGGGCGTCCCTCCGGACACCGGCCCGGGCCACGAATTCCTGGCCCCGGGGCGCCGCTCGCAGCAGGCCGTTGCCGAGCCAACGCGGCGGCGGGTGGTACGTCATGCCGGTGCCGCCCGTTGACGCATCGAGCCAGGCAGGCACGCGCCAGGTGGAGAGCGGACCGTCCTGGCACGCACTCAGGCGCCGCCCGCGGGGCAGGCGTCCGAAACCCGGCAAACCGCTGTCCGAGCCGTCCAGTCGCAGCCTGTCCGCCGCGACATAGATCGTGTTGTTGGACGCCCAACCGGAACGCAGATGCGGATGCGCTTCGAGCCAGGGTCGGCGTTCCCGTATGGCTTCGAGGTCCGAGCCGACCGGCAGGATCTCGCCGATCTGCAGCCAGCCGAAGATGCGGTGCTCCGGGCGGCCTTCGAAGCGCCAGCCGGCAGCGCTCCTCTGCACCGCCCGAAACAGTCCCCAGAAGACGAACACGTCGCCGTGGCCGACCCCCTGGTTCGCCAGGTGGGACTGTGCGGCGCCGACCTGGCCGAGGCTGCCGCGCCAACCCGGCCCGCGCGATGCCCGCACGACGCCGGCATCGATGTCCGGGTCCAGGTGGCAGGGTGTGTGTTCGTCCATGCCGCGACCGAGGTCGCGCACGATGTCCGGCAGCGGGTCGACGAGATCGGCGTAGCGGGCGTCGGAGGGTGTCCCGTTCGCGGGAATCGGTAGCGAGCAGGGCCGGCCCGCAAGGAGCGGGCTCGGCATCCCGCCGGCCGCACTGTCGAGACCCTTGCGGCTGAAGACGATTTTCACGGTTTCATCTTGCTCACAGATTCAATCGCTTACGCCATCGAAACTGGCGCTACGTCCATGGCGCCTTGCCGTCCGCCGCGTCTTCCGGCGACAGCGGCTGCGGCAGGTTCCAGCGCACCCAGCGCCACTGGAACATGTCCCCGGTGGCGTCGTTCCAGCCCAGCAGCCGCGCCTGCATCTCGCGCAGAACCTCCCGGCATCCCGGCTCCTCGGCCCGGTTGACCAGCTCCCCCGGATCGCCTTCGAGGTCGTACAACTCGTCCACCGAATGGGGATCGTAGACGTACTTCCACCGTTTCGTGCGCACCATGCGCTGCGACTGGTAACCCCACACTTCGCCGTGGTGTTCGCAGTAGACGGAGTCGGGCCAACGCTCGACACGCTGGCCCCGCAGCAGCGGCGCGAGGCTGCGCCCGTCGAGACCCGCAGGCAGGTCGCCGCCGGCCCACTCCACGAACGTCGGCATCAGGTCGAGGGAGCGCGCGAAGTGGCCGACTTCGCTGCCGGCCAGCAGCGCCTGCGGACCGGTCATCAGCAGCGGGATGCGGAAGATCTCGTCGTACATCGTCCCCGCCTTCTCGAAGTGGCCGTGGCTGCCGAGGGCGTCGCCATGGTCCGTACAGAAGACGAACACGGTCCGCTCCGCGATGCCGAGATCCTCGATGGCAGCCAGGATCTCTCCCACGCAGGCATCGACGTGGGAGACGACGCCGTAGTACGCGGCGACGACGCGGCTCCACCAATCCCACTCCCTGCCCTCGAGGTTCCACTCGCGCAGCTTGCGCAGGTGGCCCGGCGGCTTGCCCGCGAAATCGTCCCGGAAGTTCGGCCAGGGCGGGATCTCCCCGGGCGCATACATCGATCCGTACGGCTGCGGCGGAAGGCACGGAAAGTGCGGCTCCAGGAGGTCGACGCGCAGGAAGAAGGGCCGCCGCTGCGCGGCGCGCTCCCGCAGCATGCGGATGCCGGTGCGCGTCAGCACGGACGGCGCCGTGTCGCCCGGGTCGGTCCCGTCGATCCCGGCCACCAGCTGCCGCTCCCCGTTGCGGAAGTCCACCTCCACCTCCGATCCCGGAACCGGCCGGTATCGACGCGGCGCGGTCTCGTGGCGCTCGAAGCCGAAGTCGCAGGGGGTCAGTTCCGCATGCACGTGCCACTTGCCGACGTAGTCCAGGGCGTATCCGGCCTGTGCGAGGAGGCCCGAGAACGTCGGCGTGTCCGGTGCGAGCCCCGGACTCCACGCCGGAGCGATATGCGTGTTCAGCATCACGCCGTGGTTGTGCGGATAGAGGCCCGTCATGATCGAGGCGCGGGCCGGCGAGCACACGGGGGACACGGTGAAGGCGTTGTCGAAACGCACGCCGTGCTCCGCAATGCGGTCGAGGTTCGGCGTGCGACAGATCGTGTTGCCGTAGCAGCCGAGCGCATCGCGCCGCAGCTGATCGGTCATGAACAGGACGATGTTGGGCCGACTCTCCACTCGCAGCACCTCACCGGACTACCGGCTCCGAGGGTATGCGACCTCGCGCGCCCGGTCCATGCGCGTCGCCTCGGACACCCCGCCGGCGCGATGCCATATCATCCCTGTCGCCTCCAGCCAAGCCCTGCGGGCCGGGCGTTCCACGCCCCTGGATGCGAGTTGCCTCTTCACGCCTGCCGGGAACAGTCCATGCAAGCCAAAACCATCGTTTCTTACGCCGATCCGCTGTCGGTCACCGCCGGCGACCGCCTGCGGGTCATGGTGAGTTGCCACGTCGGGGACAGCTTTCGTGCCGAACTGGTCAAGCTGGTGTGCGGCGACGACCGACCGCGGGGCACGGGCTTCCAGGAGGAAGTGCTCGATGCCGACCTGAACGGCGTCTACCCCGGCCGCGAGCAACCGGTCCATCCCGGGTCGTATGTCCAGCTCCATGCGCTGCCGGCGTTCGAGGCGCTGTCCTTCGAATGCGACTTCCTGCCGACGACGCCGGATCTGCCCCGACAGACGATCCTCTCGGGGCCCGGCGTGGTCCTCGAGATTCTCGATCGGCACCTGGTGCTGACAGCGGGCGAGACGGAGATCCGTCTGACCGAGCCGGTGACCGCCTCCCGCTGGCACCACGTACGCGTCGTCGGAACGCCCGGTCGAACAGTGCTGACCTGCACGACACGCGGGCTGACACCGGCCGAACCCGCGAGCCGGGAGCGCTCGGCCGAAGCCGCCCTGGGCCTCGCGGCGCCCGGCGGCGACTGGTACCTGGCCGCGCGCGACGGAGCCGCCGGCTTCAACGGCCGGATCGAGGCGCCGCGGTTCGCCGAGGACGGCCGGACCGTCGCCACCTGGGACTTCGGCCGGGACATGGCTGGCAGGACGCTCGCCGACGCGGGCGGCCGTTTCGAAGGCTCCATCCATCAGCATCCGGCCCGCGCCGTGAAGGGCGCCCGCTGGGACGGCTCCACGCAACGCTGGACCGAGGATCCTTCGCAGTACGCGGCAATCCACTTCCACGCCGACGACATCACGGACGCCGGCTGGGAACCGGACCTCGAGTGGGAGGTGCCGGCCAATCTTCCGAGCGGGCTCTACGCCGTGCGCCTGACGACCGACACCAGCGAGGACCACGCGGTCTTCTACGTGCGCCCGCGGCCGGGGGCCAGGCGCGCGCCGATCCTGTTCCTCGCGTCCACCGCCACCTACCTCGCCTACGCGAACCAGTACCTTTCCTTTTCGCGCAACCGCACCGCGTCGGACGCGTATTTCCTGTCCCGTCCCGAGGTCGGCAAGTCGCTCTACGAATACCACGGCGACGGCACCGGCGTGATCTACTCCTCGCGGCGCAGACCCGTGCTGAACCTCAAGCCGCGCACCCTGATGTGGTCGTTCAACGCCGATACGAACCTGATCGCGTGGCTCGAGCGGATCGGCGCCGACTACGACGTCGTCACCGACGAAGACCTGCACAGGGAGGGGGCGGCGCTACTCGCAGACTACGCGGTGGTCGTCACCGGCGCCCACCCGGAGTACTACTCCACGGCCATGCTCGACGGCCTCACGGGCTACCTCGAGCGAGGCGGACGGCTCATGTACATGGGCGGCAACGGGTTCTACTGGCGCATCGCCTTCGACCCGGACGATCCCGCCGTCATCGAGGTGCGCCGCGCCGAGGGCGGCACGCGCAGCTGGATCGCGGAACCGGGCGAGTACTACCACGCGTTCACGGGCGAGTACGGCGGCCTCTGGCGGCGGCTCGGGCGTCCACCGAACCATGTCGCGGGCGTCGGCTTTGCTGCCCAGGGGTTCGACGGCGGTACGTACTACCGGCTACTCGAGGGTGCGCTCGATCCGCGGGTCGCGTTCGTCCTGGAAGGTGTCGAGAGCGTGGACATCGTCGGCAACTACGGTACCCAGGGCGGGGGCGCGGCGGGGGAGGAGATCGACCGCCACGACGCGGCCCTCGGCTCGCCGCGGCACGCCGTCGTGATCGCCTCCTCCGAAAACCACCGCCCCGGCATGCTGCGCGTCATCGAAGAACTGCACGAGTCCAGGCTCCCGGACCCGGAGGATCCCGACGTGCGCGCGGACCTGGTGTTCTACGAGACGCCGGCCGGCGGCGCGGTCTTCTCCACCGGCTCGATCTCCTACGCCGGGGCGCTCTCGCACCACGACTACGACAACGACATCGCGCGCATCACGGGCAACGTTCTGACACGGTTCGCGGACCGCACGCCGTTCGAATACCCCGAGGGCTGAGCCGGTTCGGCGGAACGCGCGTCAGAGACCGTTCAGGAACGAGATCAGCGCCGCGTTGGTCTGCGCCGGCGCCTCCTGCTGCGTCCAGTGGCCGATACCCGGCAGAATCACCACGTCGATCAGGTTCGTCGCCACCTGTCGCATCGCCTCCTCGAAAGCGGGGTTGCCCCGGGTCAGGTCCCGGTCGCCGCTGACGAAGAGCGCCGGCTGTTCGATCCTGCGCCCCTGGAACGCAGCCCCCAGCTCCCAGTTGCGGTCCAGGTTCCGGTACCAGTTGAGCGGCCCGCGGAAGCCTCTCTTCCGGTAGGCGTCGACGAAGTAGTCGAGATCCGCCTCCGTCAGCCAAGCGGGCAGTGCCTCGCAGTCATCGAGCTGTTCGAGCATGAACGCCGAGCGGTGCGGCGGATCCGTCAGCATGCCGATACCCCGCGACGCGCCCTCCGTCCACGCATCGCCGGAGATCCCGAACAGGAACTTGCGCATCGTCGCGCGCAGGTCGCGCTGCAGCTCGTGCTCGGCCACGCCGGGCGTCTGGAAGTAGAGGATGTAGAAGAAGCGTTCGCCGAAGTTCGCTTGCATCATGGCGGTGGGCGGCACCGGGCCGCGGTCCGACACCGGCACCGAAAGCGCCGCCACCGCCCGGAACACGTCGGGCCGCCACATGGCCGCATTCCACGCCACCGGCGCACCCCAGTCGTGGCCGACGATCACCGCCTGCTCCTCGCCGAGCGCCGACACCAGCCCGACGATGTCGCCCACCAGATGGAACTGCGTGTATTGCCCGATGTCCGCGGGCGCATCCGTCTCGCCGTAACCTCGCTGATCCGGCGCCACGACGTGGTAGCCGGCCTCCGCGAGGGCCGGCAGCTGGTGGCGCCAGGAGTACCAGGACTCCGGGAAACCATGGCACAGCACGACGAGCGGGCCCTCGCCCATCTCGGCGATATGCATGTCGATGCCGTTGCTGTGGACGGTGCGGTGCTGGATGTCGGTCATGGGTGAGGGCACTCCGTCTTGGGCAAAACGGAGAATACCGCGTTGTCCGACCTGACGCGGGTTCGACCGCGCTACAGCAACTCGACCCGCGCCCGCAGTCCCGGCGCGCCAGCCAGCCGGCGGTCTGCAGTCACCAGCACCATGGACAGCGACTCGGCAAGGGCGACATAGGCCGCGCCGTACGCGCTCACGTTCTCCCGCAGTTGCCAAATACGCTCCAGCAAGGGGGCGTGCGCATAGCGTTCCACGTCGAGGGCACGCCAATCCTCGAGCGCCAGGGCACCGCGCTCAGCGCCCAGCCCACCGCGAGCCACGGCACGGCGTAGCACATGGGCGACTTCGATGTCGATCAGGTGCGGTGCGCAAAGAGGTTCCACCTCGCCAAGTCGCCCTGCGAGCCGCTTTCCCGACGCCGTGTTCATCAACAACTCGATCGCACTCGAGGCGTCGAGCACCACTAGAAATCTCTCTCTTCCCGCGCCCCGCGCACCATGTCCGCCGCGGACGGATCCAGCGTGACCTCAGGTCGGCGACCGATCCTCTCGACCAACTCGCGGCGCCTCGACCGAGCGAGAACTTGCTCCAACTCGCGCAGGACAAAGAGAGACATCGACATGCCCTCCAGCGCCGCGCGCGCCTTGAGTTGCCGGTGCAACCCATCGGGAACGTTCCGTATCTGTATCATCGTGGTCATGTGCAAAGGATGAAAACATGCATGGCACATGTCAACCACGCAGTTCGAAGCCCGCGCCGCCGGCGACCCGGCGTAGTCAAACAGTAACGCGGAGCGGGTATCCTTCGGCGATGCCTGCGCCGTGCCACCCGCAGCGTCCCCCACCGCGGCCGCCATCTGCGAACCTCCCGCGCGGCGACTGAGTGGACACTCCGCGAAAGCTCGCCGCCGAGTTCGTCGGCACGCTGCTCCTCCTCGCGACCGTGGTGGGCTCCGGGATCATGGGCGAAACGCTGGCGGGCGGTAACGACGCGATCGCCCTGCTCGGCAATACCGCCGCGACGGGGGCCATCCTCGTGGTCATCATCACGGTCTTCGGCCCCATCTCGGGGGCGCACTTCAACCCGGCGGTGACGTTCGTCTTCGCCCTGCGCCGGGAGATCGGCGTCCCCCTCGCCCTGGCTTACGTCGCCGTGCAGGTCGCGGGGGGTCTCCTCGGCACGCTGCTCGCCCACGGCATGTTCGACCTGGAACTCCTGCAGACATCGTCGAAGGAGCGTTCCGGCGGCGGTCAGTGGCTTGCGGAAGGCGTCGCGACGTTCGGTCTGCTCGCGGCCATTCTCGGCACGCTCAAGGTGCGGCCCAACGCCGTCGCGGCCATGGTGGGGCTCTACATCACGGCCGGCTACTGGTTCACGGCATCGACGTCCTTTGCCAATCCGGCCGTGACTGTCGCGCGGTCGTTCACCGACACCTTCTCCGGCATCCTGCCGCCGCACGCCCCGGCCTTCATCCTGGCGCAGTTCGTCGGCGCGGCGGTCGCGATGCTGCTGTTCCGGTGGCTGGAGCGGCCAGGCGCACCGCCGTCGGACAACGACTGACGACCCCGCGGTCCGACGGGCAACCGTCGGCGCGACACTTGTCGTCGCCCGTCCCGAAACCGTGCAGGACACGGGGACGGGCCGCCACGAGGGCGGCCCCTACGTCTGAACGCGGTATACGCG
The DNA here is from genome assembly GCA_965206615.1 of Candidatus Azotimanducaceae bacterium. Classification (GTDB taxonomy): domain Bacteria; phylum Pseudomonadota; class Gammaproteobacteria; order Pseudomonadales; family Azotimanducaceae; genus VXNE01. The sequence continues at coordinate 1,238,534 of CBDBKI010000005.1, read as the reverse complement.
CACCGCCGTATCGTGGAAGAGTGCCGCCTTCTCCCCGTCCGAGCAGCCCGCCGCGATCTTCTTGAAGGAGTTGTAGAGCACGTGGTACGAGCAGCTCTGCCTGTCCACCGGGAAGTTGCTCTCGAACATGCAGCGGTCGGCGCCGAAGCACTCGATCATGTGCAGGTAATAGTCGCGGGTAGCCTCGACCAGTTCGTCTGAGGTGGCCGGCGTGTCGCCCTTGTGAAAGCCGAAGCCGTTGATCGGCATGACCAGCCCGCCGAGCTTCGCGACCACGTTCTCGCACCTGGCGAGGTCCGCCACGTCGCTCTTCCACGCCGCGAAGATCTCCGCCCGCCGTCCTTCGTACGGACCGATGCCAAGCGGTCCGCCGAAGTGGTCGAAGACGATGGACTGGTCCGGAAACGCCTGCGCGAGCGCCGTCAACTCCGGTATCTGCGGTTGGTACAGCCAGCCGTCGAACGTCAGCCCACGCTTGCCGAGTTCCGCGAAGCCCGCCCGGAAGGCGGCGTCCGCGAGCAGACCCTCGGTCGGATTGGTGTGCGAGTTGCGCACGTCCTCGCTCGCGTCCCACCCCGATGCGTGGCGGATGCCCCGGAACCGGGGACTCGCCGCCATATGCGCGTCGAGCGCGTGCCCCGCTTCCGGCAACGTCAGGTCCACGAAGCCGACGATCGACGCGCACATCCGGCCGTCTCCGTACCCGCCGCTCGCGCTCATCGCGGCGATGCCGTTCACGAACTCCGTCTCGCCGACGGGCCGCAGCGCTTCGGGACCGTCCGCGCGATACATCGACATGCACTCCATGAACACCGTGGAAACGACGTTGTGTCCGCTGCCCGTGTCCGCGAGCAGCTCGTCGAGCAGGTAGCGGTTGCCGGGATGGTCCCACAGGTGGTGGTGCGGATCGCAGATCGGCAGGTCGGGCTCCAGGATTTCCTCCTGCACCTGCGCCAGCCATTGATCCCTATCCATGTCTTGCTCCCGTTCTCACAAATCGACTCCGATGCGACACTCCCGAGAGGGAGGCTTCTTCGCTTCAATACACCACCACCGACCGGATCGACTTGCCCTCGTGCATCAGGTCGAAGGCATCGTTGATCTCACCGAGGGGCATCGTGTGCGTGATGAGGTCGTCTATGTTGATCTTGCCGTCCATGTACCAGTTGACGATCTTGGGCACGTCCGTGCGGCCTTTCGCCCCGCCGAAGGCCGTACCGCGCCAGACGCGACCGGTCACCAACTGGAACGGCCGCGTCGCGATCTCCTGGCCGGACCCCGCCACGCCGATGATGATGCTCTCGCCCCAGCCCTTGTGGCAGCACTCGAGCGCCTGGCGCATCACCTCGACGTTGCCGATGCACTCGAAGGAGTAGTCGACTCCACCATCGGTCATGTCAACGATGGCCCCGACGACGTCGTCGACCGCCGTCGGGTTGACGAAGTCCGTCATGCCGAACCGCTCCGCCAGCACGCGCTTGTCCGCGTTGATGTCGACGCCGATGATGCGGTCGGCCCCGACCAGGCGCGCGCCCTGGATGACGTTCAGCCCGATGCCGCCGAGCCCGAAGACGGCCACGTTCGAACCGGGTTCGACCTGCGCCGTGTTCATCACCGCACCGAGGCCGGTCGTGACGCCGCAGCCGATGTAGCAGACCTTGTCGAACGGCGCGTCCTGCCGGATCTTCGCCACGGCGATTTCCGGCAGGACCGTGTAGTTCGAAAACGTCGACGTGCCCATGTAGTGGAAGATCGTCTCGCCGTGCAGCGAGAAGCGGGACGAACCGTCCGGCATGAGCCCCTGGCCCTGCGTGGCGCGGATGGCGCCGCACAGGTTCGTCTTGCCGGACAGGCAGAACTTGCACTGGCGGCACTCCGGTGTGTAGAGCGGAATGACGTGGTCCCCCACCGCGAGGCTCGTGACGCCATCGCCGACCTCGACGACCACTCCCGCGCCCTCGTGTCCCATGATGGCCGGGAAGAGCCCCTCGGGATCCGCGCCGGACAGCGTGTACGCATCGGTGTGGCAGATCCCCGTTGCGCGGATCTCCACCATCACCTCGCCGCCACGCGGGCCGCCGAGCTGCACCGTCTCCACGGATAGCGGCTTGCCCGCCTCGAACGCGACCGCGGCTTGCGTGTCCATTGCTTCCTCCTTTTTTCCCCAACGCCGGGCGAAGGCTCCGCCCCCGACAGGCTGATAGCGCCACCAACCCCGTCGGCCTTGCGGCGGCCAAGGTCATCTCAAAGGCCGACAGACTGATAGAGTTGCGCCCCATGTTCATGGGTGTCAAGGACTGGGCGCGTTTCGTGCCGATCGTCGCGACCTTGCGGTCGTATCGTCGCGACGACTTCGGTCACGACCTGGTCGCGGGACTGGTGCTCGGGGTGGTGACGGTGCCGCAGGCCGTGGCCTATGCATTCCTCGCCGGGCTCCCCGCGCAGGCAGGGCTCTATGCCTGCCTCGCGCCCATGGTGATACACGCCGTGCTCGGGTCCTCGCGTCAACTGGTCGTGGGCCCGGTCGCCATCGCCGCACTCATGGTGGCCGCGACGGTCGGCGAGTACGCCCCTGCCTACTCCGATGCCTACCTCTCGATCACCTCGATCCTGTGTCTCGAGGTGTGCATCGTGCTGTGGCTGCTGCGGCTGCTGCAGATGGGCGGCATCGTGAACCTGTTGAGCCATCCCGTCATCGCGGGTTTCGTGAACGCCGCGGCGATCCTCATCGTCGTCAGCCAGTTGCCGGCGTTCGCCGGGCTGGCCGTCGACACTGGCGGCAACCCGTTCGAGCAACTCACCCGGCTGGCGGCGTCCGTCGCCGACCTCTCGCCCGGAGCCCTCGTCATCGGCGTCGCCAGTCTCGTCGGACTGTGGGCGGTGCGGCGTCTGGCGGGCATGGCCCTCGGCAACCGTGAGCATCCCATCGCGAAGACGGGACCCATGGTCGTCGCCATCGCGGCAACGATCTTCGTGGTTGCCCTGGACCTCCCGGTCTCGACCGTGGGTTTCGTGCCCGGCGGCCTGCCGGAACTGACCCTGCCGCCCCTCGATCCCGCACTCTGGCTGAAGCTGGCGCCGGCGGCCTTCATGATCGCGCTGGTCGCGTTCGTCGAGAGTTACTCGATCGGGGCCACCCTGGCCTCCCGTCAGCGCACGCGCGTCGACGCAGCGCAGGAACTCCTGGCACTCGGCGCCGCCAACCTGGGCGCCGCGGTAACCGGCGCGTACCCCGTGGCCGGCAGCTTCACGCGGTCGAGCGTCAACCATGCCGCCGGCGCACGCACGCAGCTCAGCACGCTCGTGTGTGCGGTCGCCATCGTCGTGACGCTGCTGTGGCTGACACCGCTGTTCGCGGGCCTGCCCCACGCGACCCTTGCCGCCATTGTCATGGCCTCGGTGGTCGGGCTCATCGACTTCTCGATGCTGCGGGAACATTGGCGGTTCTACCGGACGGATGTGCTCGTGCACGTGCTGACGCTGTCCGGCGTGCTGCTGCTCGGCGTCGAGGGCGGACTCCTGCTCGGCGCCGGCGCCGCGGTCGCGCTGTTCCTGCGGCAGTCGAGCCGTCCCCACATTGCCGTGCTCGGGCGGCTCGGCGATTCGGCACACTTCCGCAACGTCGACCGCTACGACACCCAGACCTTCCCGCATGCGGCCGCGATTCGGGTCGATGAGAACCTCTATTTCGCCAATGCCCACGAGGTCGAGGACCGCATGCTCGAGATCGTCAACGACAACGGCGAGACGCGACACCTCGTGCTCGTCTGCAGCGCGATCAACTTCATCGACACCACCGGCCTCGAAATGCTGCACCGGCTGAACCACACGCTCACCGAGCGCGGGGTCGTGCTGCACCTGTCGGACGTCAAGGGACCGGTACGGGATCAACTCGCGACCACGGGTCTGACAGCGGAGCTGTCGGGCGAGGTGTACCTCACGACCGACGAAGCGATGCGAGCCGTGAACGCTTCGTCCGGGAGCAGTCCCTGATGCAGCCGCCGGAACGGTGCACCCACATCGCAGAGAACGACCCCTTGGTATCCGCCGAATCACCCGTCCTGTATTGTCCGAAACACCCTTCTAAAATACTCTTAATAACCCTCTATATTTCCGCTTAATCACCCTCTATAATTTCTCCTAATCAACCGTTTCAAGGCTGGAAGCAACAAGCTGCCGGCACCTCACTGCCGCGCAACGCCACATGCTCTGCTTGTCCCATTGACTTCATGAAATACCTGCCACGGATTGTCGACACCGAACTCGCGGAACTGCTGCACACCATGGGCGGGGTGGTGGTGGAAGGACCGAAGGCCTCCGGCAAGACGGCGACCGCCATGCGGGCCGCCAGAAGCCAGGTGTTGCTCGACGTCGACGACAGCGCCCGCAGCATGGTCGGCGTGGATCCCGCAGTCGTACTCGCAGGCGAGACACCGCGGCTCCTGGACGAATGGCAGGTGGAGCCCCGTATCTGGAACCACGTCCGCAGGGCAATCGACCGTCGTGCCGCTGCCGGTCAGTTCATCCTCACCGGCTCCGCCGTTCCCACAGACGACATCACCCGGCACACCGGCGCCGGCCGCTTCGCGCGCTTGCGCATGCGACCGCTGTCACTCTACGAGAGCGGGCAATCGACCGGACAGATCTCGCTACGGGCCCTGCTGAATGGCACGGACCAGAGGGCAGAGCGCAGGGAACTACGAGTCGCGCAAATCGCCGAACTGGTGTGCGCCGGCGGTTGGCCGGGGAACGTCGGCAATACGTTGGCGCGAACCCTGCGCGCCAACCGGGCGTATCTCGACGAGATCCGCCGCACCGACATCTCGGCCGTCGATGGCAAGACCCGCGATCCCGTCCGGGTGGGCCGCCTTCTTCGCTCGCTGGCACGCAACATCGCCACACCCGTTGCCATGTCAAAGCTGGCGATCGAGGCGGACGAGGGCCTGTCCTCCCTGAAGGTCGATACCGTCGCCGAGTATCTGCGTGCCCTGGAGCGGCTCATGGTGGTGGAGAACCAACCCGCATGGTCTCCGCACCTGCGATCGCGCAAGACGCTCCGGTCCGCCCCCGTCAGACACTTCGCAGACCCGTCCCTGGCCGTGGCTGCACTGGGCATCACGCCAGCCCGCCTGGTCTCCGACCTCGAGTTTCTGGGTCTTCTCTTCGAAAGCCTGGCAATAAGAGACCTGCGGGTATACGCCCAGGCTGCGGACGCGCGAGTCTTCCACTACCGCGAAAAGGACGGTCTCGAAGTGGATGCTGTGGTAGAGGCCGCCGACGGGCGCTGGGCGGCCTTCGAGACCAGGTTGGGCGAGCGCTGGGTGGAGGCCGGCGCGAAGAACCTGCGCAAGCTGGCCGCGCGCCTGGAAGGCAGCGACCATGGCCGGCCCGCGATGCTGGGTGTCATCGTTCCGAGCGGCTATGGAAGCGCCGGCAAGGCGGATGTGGGCGTCATCCCGATCGGCGCCCTGGGCCCCTGACCGGGCAGCCCGCACTTGCAGCCCCGAAGCCACATCGGACAGACTGGCGACCTGACAACGGAGTCAGCCGCGAGGCAACGCATGTATCCAGGCAAGTGGGCCGAGATCTTTCCCGACAAACCCGCCGTCATCGACAGCGCAACCGGCGCGCGGCGCACCTACGGCGAGTTGAACGACCGCTCGAACCAGTTGGCCCGGTTCCTCCATGACAAGGGCCTGCGCCGCGGCGACCACATCTCGATCTTCGCGGAGAACCACATCGCGTGGTTCGATGTCGTGTGGGCCGCCATGCGCTCCGGGTTGTACCTGACGACGGTGAACCGCTATCTCACCGACGAGGAAGCCGCCTACATCGTCGACAACTCCGAGTCGCAGGTGCTGGTCACGACCCGCGCCAGGGCGGACGTGGCGCGGGACATCCCGAAGTTCGCACCCAACTGCCAGACGTGGCTGAGCATCGACGGCGCGGTCGACGGATACGAGGACCTCGAGACCGCCATCGCCGCCTATCCGGCGGAGCCGCTCGCGGAACAGCCCGCGGGAACGTTCATGCTCTACAGCTCCGGAACCACCGGGCGCCCCAAGGGGATCCTGCGTGCCCTGCCCGAGACCTCCATCGAGGAGGACTCCAATCTCGTGGGCGCACTGCAGAGCATGCTCTGGGGGTTCAACGAGAGCAGCGTCTACCTGTCACCCGCCCCGCTCTATCACTCCGCCCCGCTCGGCTTCTGCACGGGCACGCAGTCGCTCGGCGGCACGGTCATCATGATGCCCCGCTTCGACCCCATCGGTGCCCTGGCCGTCATCGAGGAGTACCGGGTGACGCATAGCCAGTGGGTGCCGACCATGTTCTCGCGGATGCTGAAGCTCGACGAGAACGAGCGCAGCGGCTTCGACCTGTCCTCCCACAAGGTCGCCATCCACGCGGCCGCCCCCTGTCCGCCCAGGGTCAAGGAACAGATGTTCGACTGGTGGGGGCGCATCATCTACGAGTACTACGGCGGCACCGAGGTGAACGGCTTGACGCATACCGGTCCGGACGAGTGGTTCGAGCATCCCGGCACCGTCGGCAAGCCGGTGCTCGGCGTCCTCCACATCTGCGACGAGGACGGCACCGAGTTGCCCACTGGCGAGCCCGGCATCGTCTACTTCGAGCTGCCCGTGATGCCGTTCGAATACCTGAAAGACCCGGAGAAGACGAAGGAGGCCCAGCACCCGGAGCATCCCAACTGGAGCGCCCTCGGCGACGTCGGCTACATGGACGACGACGGCTTCCTCTACCTGACCGACCGGGCCACCCACATGATCATCTCCGGCGGCGTGAACATCTATCCGCAGGAGATCGAGGACGCCATGATCATGCATCCCAAGGTCGTCGACGTCGCGGTCATCGGGGTGCCGAACGAGGAGATGGGCGAAGCAGTGAAGGCAATCGTCCAGCCAGCACCGAACGCAACCCCGGGAGCCCCGCTCGAGGCGGAGCTCCTGGCCTACGCGCGCGAGCACATCGCCCATTACAAGTGCCCGAAGAGCGTGGACTTTCGCGACGAGTTGCCGCGGCTGCCGACCGGCAAGCTCTACAAGCGGCTCCTGAAAGACGAATACTGGGGCAAGACGGGGTCGCGCATCGTGTGAATCTGGCCGCCCGTGTGGCCGCCCCCCGCCGGGCCGCATCCCGCCCGTTCCATCTGGTACGCTCGCCGCCATGAAAAACGAAATCACGAGCTTCATCGACGCACACGCCGACACCCTGCTCGCCGTGTCCCACGAGATCCACGCGCACCCGGAACTCGCATTCCGGGAGGTGCGGGCGAGCACGCTGCTGGCGGACACGGCCGAGGGATTCGGCCTCACGGTCGAACGCGGCGTCTGGGGGCTCGACACGGCCTTCGAGAGCCGCATCGGAGCGGCCGACGGCCCCAACGTCGCCGTCCTTGCCGAGTACGACGCGCTGCCCGGTATCGGCCATGCCTGCGGGCACAACCTGATCGCGACGGCCGCGCTCGGCGCTGTGCTGGCGCTGGACTCCGTGCAGGACCGGCTCGGCGGGAGCGTCACGTTTCTCGGCACGCCCGCCGAGGAGAAGGGTGGCGGGAAGGAGGTCATGGCGCGGGCCGGGGCCTTCGACGCGATAGATGCGGCAATGATGATCCATCCGGCCGGTGTGAACCTGGCGACGATGCCGTGCATCTGTGTCGCCGAGGTGGAGGCCGTCTACCACGGCAGGTCGGCGCACGCTTCCGCCATGCCGCACCGCGGCGTCAACGCGCTGGACGGACTGCTGCTGGCGTACCAGGCGATCTCCAACCTGCGCCAGCACATCCGCCCTACCGAGCGCATCCACGGCATCGTCACCGACGGCGGGCAAGCGCCGAACATCGTCCCGGAGCGGGCCGCCGGGGAGTTCTACGTGCGGGCGAAAGACGCCGAGGCGCTCGCCAGACTCAAGCCGCGCGTACAGGCCTGTTTCGAAGCGGGCGCGAGGGGATCCGGCTGCGAGGTGGACGTCATCTGGGCCGATGTCGACTACCTGGACCTCAACACCAACGAGCCCCTGGCCGAGCGGTTCCAGGGGCACGCCGAGGGCCTCGGGCGCACGTTCATCCAACTTGACCCGTGGTCCGGCAGCGGCAGCACGGACATGGGCAATGTCAGCCATCGGGTGCCGTCGATCCATCCCATGCTCGCCGCGGCGCCGCCCAATGTCGTGATCCACAACCCGGAGTTCGCCAGGTGGGCGGCGTCGGACCTCGGCGACCGGGCCGCGCTCGACGGGGCGAAGGCGCTCGCGCTCACCGCGGCCGACTACCTGACCGACGGCCCACTGCGTGCCGCCGCGACCCGGGCGTTCGATGTGTCCAAGGGGCTTTCCTGAGGCCCTGCCCGACGGGACCATGAAGTACTTCGCGTACGGTTCCAACATGTCCTCGAAGCGTCTCGCCGCGCGGACGAAGAGCGCCCGCGCGGTCGGCGTCTGCACGCTGTCCGGCTACGCACTGCGGTTCCACAAGGTCGGCAGGGATGGCTCCGGGAAGTGTGATGCCTGCCACACCGGCGACGCCGGCGACCGCGTGGTCGGGGTCCTGTACGACATCGACCCGGCTGACGAGGCGCCCCTGGACAGGATCGAAGGACTGGGTTGGGGTTACCGCAAGGAGTACGTGCAAGTCAGCGATCTCGACGGAGGTATCGCGGACGCCTTCACCTACTGCGCGATCCGCGTGGACGCGTCCCTGCAGCCGTACTCCTGGTACAGGGAGCATGTCCTCGCCGGGGCGCGAGAAGCCGGCCTGCCCGACGACTACGTCGCCCACATCGCGCGGCAGGCCGCGGTGCGCGACCCGAGCGGCGTGCGGGAACGCGAAGAACTCGCGATCTACGCCTGAGCGCCTCGACGGGTTCCACGACAAGAGGACACGGCGTGCGCACGGCGGTCTGGGTCTTCGGCTACGGTTCGCTCATCTGGCGGCCGGACTTCCCCTTTCTGGATCGCCGACCGGCTGCTCTCGCCGGCTGGGCGCGCCGATTCTGGCAGGGGTCCCATGACCATCGCGGTGTCCCGGACGCCCCGGGCCGCGTGGTCACCCTGGTCCGGGTGCCGGGAGAGACCTGCGTCGGCATGGCGTATCGCGTCGAACCCGAGGTCTTCGAGCACCTCGACTACCGGGAAAAGAACGGCTACGAACGGGTGCCCGTCTCCATGATCCTCGATGGTTCGCACGCCGTGGACGGCGTCGTCTACATCGCCGCCATCGACAACCACGCCTTCCTCGGGGACGCGCCCATGGAGGAGATGGCCCGCCAGATCCGAACCGCCGCGGGGCCGAGCGGCAGGAACATCGACTACCTGCTCGAACTCGCGGACGCGCTACGCGGACTCAAGGCGCACGACGCCCACGTCTTCGCGCTCGAAGCGGCAGTACGCGCCAGCTGACGTCCGTAGGGGCGACCCTTGTGGTCGCCCGTCCCCGACCCTCGTGGTCGCCCGTCCCCGACCCGCGTGTGCATTCGGGACGGGACGCCACAAGGGCGTCCCCTACGCGACGACCGTCGCCGCGTCCTCTTCGACCACCGTGTGCTCGATGTGGCCGACATGGCCGATTTCGATGCGCACCACGTCGCCGACCTTGAGCCAGGCCGGGGGCTTCATCGCCAGGCCGACGCCGGCCGAGGTGCCGGTGTAAATCACGTCGCCCGGCTCGAGGGTGAACGCCTGCGTCAGATGCGCGACCTGTTCGAAGCAGTCGAAAACGAGGTGCTTCGTGTTGGAGTCCTGGCGCTTGTCGCCGTTCACGAAGGTACGCAGGCCGAGGGTGTGGGGATCGCCGACCTCGTCCGGCGTGACGATCCAGGGCCCGAACGGCGCGTGCGTGTCGAAGGACTTGCCGATCTGCATCGTCGGGGCGCGCATCTGCCAGTCCCGCACGCTGACATCGTTGCCGCAGCAGTAACCCGCGATCACCTCGCTCGCCCGCTCCGCCGGCACGTGCTTGGCGCGCCTGCCGATCACGTACACCAGTTCCCCCTCGTAGTCGAGCCGGTCGGACACGGAGGGCTTGGCGATCTCGCCATAGGGCGCGTTCGTCGCCGTGGTCTGCTTGTTGAACCAGACCTGGGTCTTCGGCGCCTCCATGCCCGACTCTTCGATGTGGTCCCGATAGTTCAGGCCAATCGCCAGGATCTTGCCGGGCCGCGGGACCGGCGCCAGCAGCTCCACGTCGTTGAGCGCCAGGGCATGGTCCGCGTCGGTCTGGGCTTCCCGGGCCCGATCCATGGCGGTGTCGCCCGCTGCCAGGAACTCCACCATGTCCGTCGGCAACTCCGGAGCCGCCGCGGAAAAATCGACGACGAGTTCTCCGACGACCGCGCCGATCCGCGTCCGTCCGGCGTGCGTGAAGGTGACCAGTTTCATGTTGTGGACGCTCCAGGTGGACCAAAGACGACATTATGCAGGCTCCGTCGCCGAGTACGAAACAGGACGCGCATCACAGCGACGCCGCGAACCCGTGCACGTCGCGGATCGTCGCGTAGTAGGCCTCCGGCGTCACCTGCGGGTTCACGGTGTCGCCGCCGTGGGCGGTCCCGTTGACCGTCCGGCTTTGCGTCGGCACCCCGCCCGCCATGAGCTTGCGGGCGTAGATCAGGCCCTCGTCCCGCAGCGGGTCCAGTTCGTTGACCGAGACGACGTGGGGCGGCAGGCCCGTCAGGTCGTCCGGCGCCGCGTGATAGGGCCAGGCCAGGGGATTCTTCGCGTGCCCGCCGGTCGGATCGTAGGCGGTCGCCGTCAGCTTGCCCATGACCTCGTTCATCATGTAGTCACCGTTCTCGACCCAGGAGGTCAACTCCGGCAGCGGCGGGTGGTATTGGCCGGCGATGTACGGGCAGCACGCATAGACGCCGGCGATCTCGTCGAGCCAGCCCTCGCGGCGTGCCTTCAGGGCCGTTGCGAGGCAAAGGTTGCCGCCCCCGGACTCCCCGGAGACCACGACGTGCGAAATGCCCAGCGCCTCACGGTTCCGGTACGTCCAGCGCGCGCCGCTCGCACAATCGTCGAGTCCCGCCGGGAATGGATGGCAGCCGAGCCGGCCGGCGGAGTTGCGGAACTCGACGCCCACCACGACCAGCCCCGTCGCGGCCAGCTCGTCGCGCCACCGCACGTACGGCGGATCCTCCGCCGTCAGGAAGGCCATGCCCCCGCCGTGGGTGTGCACGATGCCGGGCAGCGCACCGCCGCGCTCGGCCGGCGCGACGATGTGGAGCGTGATCGCATTGCCGTCGACGCCGTCGATGACCTCCGTGCGCCGGACGACCCCGTCCACCGGCGGCAGGTCCGCGTACCCTTCGTTCATATTGGCGGCCTCGGCCTCGAACGCCTCGAGGAACGCCAGGATGTCGGCGACCGGAGCGTCCGGACCGATCGGAGGCGCCTGCGCGAGCTCTCCCAGCCCGCCCTCGAGCGTCGCCCGCACGCGCGGGTCGAGGCGCGGGTCCGTGCGGATCGTCATGTCGGGATTGCCCAGTCGCCCGGGCAGGTGAACGGTCGAATCTGGCATGTCTCGGAAGCTCCCACGTGCGGTTTACGCGCACGATCATACAGCGCGGTCCCGCGGCGATCGTCGATCCGCGGCAGCTTGCCGGACTGATTCACGCAGGGGTTGACTTCGCCCACGGGCGACTTTCCATCCCGTTCAGTCGTGCATGGCTGGGGACGTCGGTGTCGTGCCTATGCCACCCGCCGGGCACCCTGCTCGAGCACGTAGTTCGCGATTCGCAATCCCGTCCGGTTCGGACCCGCGAAGATCAGGTAATACACGGGCGCGCCTCTGGTGTTCTGGATCTCGCGGGCGCTGCTCGCGTATCCGAAGGCCTTCTTCAAGCGGGCGCGATACCAGTGCACCAGGACATCGCCGGCCTCGCGCACCTTTTCCGTCGAGTCGTGCCCGAACAGGTTTTCGTGTCTCCGATAGAGTAGGTCGAACCACTCACCCGTCCCAAGATACGCATCAAGCTTCTCCCTCTCCTTCGCAGTGAACTCCCCGCTGCGTTTAAGCAGACGCTGGATTGCCATGCCTACGGGGAAGTTGATGAGAACCTCTACAGCGCCCGTAGCCCCAAGCGCGGAGAGCGTCTGCCAAGGAACCTGCACGCCGAACGGGTCAAGGAGCACGACACCCCGCCAATTCCGCCATTGACCCTCCATCTCTCGTAACAGGTGTCGCAGGTAGGTGTTGCAGTCCTCCCTCCGTACGTGAACACGCGCCAGCGACGCGAACTCCGTCGCCAACTGCTGGAGTTCCTGAATCCGAGTTGGTTCCAGCTCGACGAAGACGTAGTCCGTAAAGCGCGGCTCGACCTCAAGCGCGACCCTCGGCGAGCCTGAGATGTATTCAGCTTCATCAGAATCGTGAGCGGCAAACTCGGCCACGTCGAGAAGCACTTGCTGCCCCAAGTCCGCGTTTCCGTCCCGGCGCACCTTCAGCGACCCAGGACCCGCAAACGCGTCGATGTAGAAGTAGCCGCGAAACTGCCGCTTGCTCAAGACTCTTGTATAGGCTTGCAGGTACTTCCGAAGGCACTCCAGCTTCTCGGTTGCCCAAGGTCCGACTTCCATGTCTGCTCCTACGTCCCGTTACCCATCATCAGCAGCGCGTAGTACCGGACCCGATTGCTCGCCGCAGCCTACTGGGTACTCCAACCACTGTCGGCCGTCGAGGTCGTTGCCCCCGGACTTGGGCGTCCGTCCACCCCACTGCTTGAAGAAGAACGCCACCTGCTGCCGTCGGCACTGATCCCGAATTGCCCGCACCCAATCGATCTCCACCCGCCGAGCGCCCGGCCCGCTCTCACCCCCGACGATGACCCAGTCGATTCCGGTCAGATCTTTCGCGGACAAGGGACCCAACAAGGGTTCGAAAGAGACAAAGCGGACCGCGGCATCAGTCTGCTTCAAGTGGCGGAGCCGGCTTAGTGTCGACGCGTTCTCGATAGAGACGCCCAACCAGATGTGGGCAGGAGCTTGACCCCCGGCATAGCGCCGGTTCACGAAGTCCCTCATCAACGAACTACGCTTCGTGAGCACCTGAAACACGTGCCAATCCGCCTCCTCCATCGTCTGGAAGACTCTGTCGAGGAAGTCGACCGGGATGTCCTTGTGGAACACGTCACTCATGGAGTTGACGAAGATCAGCTTCGGCTTCCGCCAGCGCGTCGGCTGAAGCAGACGTTCCGGACGCAAGGTGAGGTCGAACCCTGGCTCGAACGGATGGCCAGGCACTCCGCGAAATCGCTCCGAGAAACGTTCCGCGTAGCAGTGGTCACACCCAGCGCTGAGCTTCGTGCACCCGGTCACGGGATTCCAGGTCGCGTTCGTCCACTCGATGGAACTGTGCTCAGCCATGCCAAATCTCCGAATGCTGTTCGAATATACAGTATCTTGCTTGCCGTGCGAAGTGCGCCCCAAACTTCTGTGGTAACCCGTCGAGGACGCAGTAGCTTAGGCTATCTCCCCAACACGAACTCGCGCGCATGGCCCGCCATCTCCGCGAAGACATCGTCCGGACGTGTCCGCGTGCGCTTCAGCACCTTGTAGCCGTGGTCCGCCGTATCGAGCCACCGCAGCGTGGCCCCGAGCCGCTCCACGACCTGCCTCAGCAGTTCCGGGTTGGCCAGACCGTCCCGCGTCCCGGAGAGGAAGAGCATCGGCGCATCGATGGCCTCCATGTGATGCGCACGCTGGATCGACGGTTTCCCGGCGGGATGCAGCGGGAAGGAACCGAAGATCAGGCCATCGACGGCAAGCCCCAGGTCCACCACGGCATGCGTCGCCATCCTGCCGCCGAAGCTGTGTCCACCGAGCCAATATGGGCCCTGCCAATGTTCCTTTGCGAAGTCCACCGCGGCGCCCACGGTGGCCACCGACACCGGCTTCGAGTCGACCCGCGACTTGCCCGCTTCCATGAAGGGGAAGTTGAAACGCAGTGTGGAGATACCGGCGGCCGCGAACGCTTCCGCGATACCCGCCATGCTGGCATGACGCATGTCGGCGCCGGCGCCGTGGCCGAACACCAGGGTGGCGACAGGCTCCGGCGCGCGCACCCAGAGTGCGCCGACTTCGGAGAGCGGCCCCGACGGAACGCCGATGCGCAGCTCTTCCGCCATGCGTTCCGCCGCGACGAGCGCTACGGCGCCAGTTCGTCGACCGACTGGATGATCCGCCCCACGAGGCCGTACTCGACGGATTCCTCGGCGCTCATCCAGTAGTCCCGGTCCGTGTCCTTCTGCACCCTGTCGAGGGGCTGACCGGTCTGCTCCGCGATGATCTGGTTGATGCGCTCGCGGGTCTTCAGGATCTCGCGCGCGTGGATCTCGATGTCGGACGCGTCTCCGCCGAAGCCGCCGGCCGGCTGATGAATGAGAAAGCGCGTGTTGGGCAACGCGAAGCGGTTTGCCTTGTCCGTCGCGAGATAGATGTGCGTCGCGATGCTGCCGACCCAACCGGTCCCGACGATGCGGATCGTCGGCTTGATGTAGCGGATCATGTCGAAGATCGTGTCGCCGGATTCGACGTGTCCGCCGGGCGATCCGATGAAGAGCGTGATCGGGTCGTCGCTCTCGAAGGACAGCGCGAGCAGGCGCTCCGCGCTACGCTGCGCTGCGACCTGGTCGATCTCGCCGAAGATCGTCAGCGTGCGGTTCTTGAGAAGCGTGTTCTCGAGGAACGCGAACTGCTTTGCGGCTTCCGCGACTTCCTCGGCGCCGACCAGTCGGGACATGGGTTGTCTCATCCGGGAAAAGGCGGCGATGGTACCATCGCGAGCGCGCGCGGCGGAACGGAAACCGCCCCGGAAGCCGGCCATCGCAGCCGGGGGGGAGCGCCCGCGTTGCCGCCCGAACACGGCCAGATTTCGACCCATCCTGGACATGCCCATCCGAAGCCGGGCGGATGCACAGGTGGAGCAGGCGGGCCCATCGAACTCGAACAGAGAGGAGAGATCATGCCGCTGCACCCCGAATACCAGACAATGCTCGACGCCCTTGCCGAGATGGAGGGGCCGAAGCTCTCCGACATGCCGCCGCCGGCCGCGCGCGAGATGTTCCGCGCCATGCAGCAACCGGTGGACATCCCCGTTGGCAGCGTTCAGGACCTGACCATCGACGGTCCCGGCGGGTCGCTGCCGCTACGCATCTACACGCCTCCGGGGGACGGCCCGTTGCCGATCACCATGATGTTCCACGGCGGCGGCTGGGTGATCGGGGACCTCGACACCGCCGACAGCCAGAGTCGCGAGCTCTGTAACGGCAGCTGCAGCATCGTCGTCTCCGTGGACTACCGGCTGGCTCCCGAACACCGCTTCCCGGCGGCCGCCGACGACTGCTACGCGGCGACCTGCTGGGCGAAGGAGAACGCCGCAGCGCTGGGCGGTGATCCGGATCGCTTTGCCGTGGCCGGAGACAGCGCCGGGGGCAACCTGGCGGCCGTGGTCTCGCTGATGGCGCGCGACCGGAGCGGTCCCGCGATCGACCTGCAGGTGCTCGTGTACCCGGTGACGGACGGCGCAAGTTTCGACACGGACTCCTACCGTGACAACGCCGACGGCTACCTCCTGACCACCGAATCCATGCACTGGTTCTGGGATCTGTACGCGGACGCGGACCAGCGCAAGAACCCCTACGCCTCTCCCGCCCGGGCAGCCGACCTGTCGGGCCTGCCGCCGGCGCTCGTCATGACGGCGGAGTTCGATCCGTTGCGCGACGAGGGCGAGGCCTACGCCGGCCTGCTCGAAGCGGCCGGCAACACCGTGGAATGCGTCCGCTTCGACGGCATGATCCACGGCTTCTTCGCCCACGGGTCCACCATCCCCGCGAGCCGCCCGGGCATGGCGAAAGCCTGCTCCGCGCTGCAGGCGGCATTTGGAGCCTGAGGAGGGCAACGGCATGTCGGACCAGACAACAAGGCGCAACGCGATCGTCATCGGAGTCGGTCCCGAGGACGGACTCGGCGGCCAACTGTGCGTGCGCTTCGCCGAGCGCGGACACCATGTATTCATCGCCGGCCGCACGGCGGAGAAGGTCGAAGCGCTCGCGGCGACGATCGGCGCCAACGCCACGCCAGTCGTTACCGACGCGACCGACGAAGCCCAGGTAGCGGCACTGTTCGATACCGCCGAAGCCGCCGAGGGCGAACTCACGCTCGCGATCTACAACGCCGGCAACAATACGCCCGGCCGCATCGCGGACATGGAGGCGAGCTACTTCGAGAGCGCCTGGCGGGTCGTCACGTTCGGCGGCTTCCTGTTCGGCCGCGAGGCCGTGCGGCGAATGCGGGAGCGCGGCGGGACGCTCCTGTTCACCGGCGCCAGCGCATCGTTGCGGGGACGCGCCAACTTCGGCGCCTTCAACTCCTCGAAGGGCGCGTTGCGCAACCTCGCGCAGGCCATGGCGAAGGAGTGCGCCGAAGACGGCATCCATGTCGGACACGTGATCGTCGACGGACCAATCGGCGGCGAGAAGATCAAGAAGGGCTTTCCGGAATACGCCGAACGTCTCGGCGAGGGCGGCATGATCGACATCGGCGGCATCGTCGATGCCTACGAGTTCCTCTACAACCAGCCGCGTAACGCCTGGTCCTTCGAGGTGGACGTGAGGACTTCGCTCGAGCGCTGGTAGGGGACGGGCTTGTCGCGTCCCGGCGCGACCTACGGTCGCGTTGCAGTTTCGCTGGCGCGAAACTGCGCGTTGACGGCGAGGTTCCGCGATTTCGGGGACGGGCGACCACAAGGGTCGCCCCTACAACGAGCCGCGCAACGCCTGGTCCTTCGAGGTGGACATGAGGACTCCACGCGGAAGTTTCGCGTAGCGAAACTTCCAACGGGACCGCAGGTCCCGCCCGCTCAGTCGACGCGGGCCTGGGCGCTCCCCATCAGCACGACCGCGCCGTCCTGGTTGACGGTCGCGATGTCGAGATCCACGAGCCCGTCGTGTACGGCCTTGACCGTCGCCGTGGCATCGAGCGTATCGCCCGGCCACACCTGGTTCGTGAACCGCACGCCGTATTCCGTCAGGCGCCCGTCGCCGACATAGTTCGTCACCATGCGTCCGGTCATGCCCATGGTCAGCATGCCGTGGGCGAAGACGGTGGGGTACTTGGCCACCTCGCGGGTGAAGAGCTCGTCGGTGTGCACGGGGTTGTAGTCGCCAGACGCGCCCGCGTACTGCACGATCTGCGTGCGCTTGAGATCCTCGACGAGCCGCTCGGTGTGGGTGTCGCCGACATTCAGGTCTGCTGCTTTCAAAGCCATTGTCTTCTCCGTGTTCCGCTTAGCCCTGATCGACCGGACGTTCCGTCTGGACGCCCACTCCCGTCGCCGTCACGACGAGTTCCCCGTTCTGGTCCCGATACTCCGTGACCGTCTCGGAAAACGTCAGCTTGCCGGCCCGCCGGCTCTCCCTCTCCCAGCGTTTGCCGGGCTTGTTGGTCGCGGTCAGCACGTCGCCCACGCGTGGATGACGGTGGTAGACGTAGCGCTGTTCCGCATGCAGGCCACCGCCGCCGCCACCGCCGCCCTCGCTCTTCTCGCGTACGACGCCCGTCGGCTTGCCGCCGGACCCGAACCACGCTTCACCCACCTTCGGGCGCAGGAAGTAGTCGGGATCGAACTGGGCGCTCGCCTGCACGAACGTCGGCGGCGCCACGACGCCCTCGCATTCCGTGCCCGCCGCGTAGTCCGCATCGTGGTATATCGGATTGTCGTCGCCGACCGAGCGCGCGAACATCATGATGTGTCCTGCCTCGATCGGGAATTTGTCTATGGCCATCCTACCCCCTGCCAATGGTGGAAAACCCGCAAAGGTATCAAGTATCAACGGCCTTTGAAATCGGGTTTGCGTTTTTCGAGGAACGCCGAGATGCCCTCGGTCTTGTCTTCCGTCTGCACCAGCGCGCCCTGCGCATACTTCTCCAGCATCAACGCGCCGGCGAGACTCGCCTCCATGCCGAAGTTCACCATGGCCTTCATGGTCCGCGGCACGAACGGCGCGAAGCTCGCGAGGTGGGCCGCGACGCGTCGCGTTTCCGGAAGCAGTTCCTGCGGCTCGACGAGGCGCGTCACCAGGCCGATGGAGAGCGCCCGCTGCGCGTCGATGGGCTCGCCCATCAGCAACATTTCCATCGCCCAGCCGCGCCCCACGATTCTCGGCAGGCGTGCCGTGGCGCCGCCACCCGGGATGATGCCGAGCTTCCCTTCCGGTGTCGCGAACCGCGACCGATGCGTCGCGATCCTCAGGTCGCAACCGAGCGCGACTTCGAGCCCGCCACCCATGCAGATACCGTCGATGGCGGCCACGGTGGGCTTTGGCGTCCGCTCCAGTTGGTCGGCAAGACCCTGCACGATCGGCTCGAGCGCCTTCCTGAAGTCCCGATGCAGTACCTCGGAGAGGTCCGAGCCGGAGGCGAACGCACGGCCGCCCGCGCCGGTGATCGCAATGACCCGCACGTCATCGTCGAGCGCCGCCCGGCGCACGGCGTGGTGCAGCTCTTCCAGCGTATCCAGCGAGATGGCGTTGTGCCGGTCGGGACGGTCGATGGTCAGGAGGGCCAGCGGGCCATCCACCTCGTAGCGGATTTCCTCGAAGTCCATGTAGGCGCGTCTCCGTTGGGACGTCTTGAGAACGACCGGCAGTGTAATGTCCCGGTGTGTTCGGCTCCACGACCCACCGCGGCGCGTTTCCAGTACCCGGAAATAGGAAGCCCGCCAGCCTGGAGAGGGAGCTGGCGGGCCAGGGACCTCGAAGCCGAGGTCTCATCGGGATGGAGATGCGTCCTGCGGAAGAGAACCGGCCCTATGCGTTCCGGCCACTCATCCTCGGCACCCAGCCTTGGAGGCTGGCTTGGCTCACCCCGCCGACATGCTGCCAAACTGCTGTTTCTCGGTGATTTCCCGAACGGCCGGTTTTGTGTCCGTTTGTATCAGGGTGCTGAACGCGATCCACACGTCCGCGCCGCCGGAGTCGCTCGCGTCGATGCCAACCCGCCAGCCGTGGGCGCTGCACAACTGGTGCACGATGGCGAGACCCAGTCCGCTCCCGCCCCTGCTCCCGCCACGCCCGCGATCGAGCCGGAAGAACGGCTGGAACACCTTCTCCCGGTCCGCCTCCGGTATTCCGGGTCCTCCGTCCAGGACATGCACCGCCACATCGGCGCCGACCTGGACCGACACACGCGCCGCCTCGGCGTGCTCGCGGGCATTGTCGATCAGGTTGACGAGCACCCGCGCGAAGGCACCGGGGGCGACCATGCCCCGCACCTGCTCGTCCCCGTGCCAGTCCACCGCGATCGTCTCGTCGACCTCCGCGACGATGGACTCCACGTACGGCTTCAGCAGCAGTTCCTGCGGCGCCTCTCCGGCACCCCTGGAAAAGCGCAGGGCATCCCCAATGAGCTCGTCCATCCGTTCAAGGTTGCCGGCCATGCGCCCGACCAGCTCCGGATCGACGTCCTCGGGCAGCAATTCGACGGCAAGCCGCATCCTCGCGAGAGGGGTCCGGAGATCGTGGGAGATGCCGGCGAGCAGCGTCGTGCGGCTCGAGAGCAATTCGCTGATCTCGCGCGCCATGCGATTGAAGCTCTGCGCGAGGGTCACCAGCTCCCGCGGACCTTTCTCCGGCAGCGGGGAGAAACCCTCCGCGCCCCGGAACGCTTCCACGGCCGCCGCCGTCTCGGCCAGCGGTCTGGCGATGCGCCGCACAACCAGGAACGAAGTGCCGAAGACGATGATCGCGCCGACGATCCCGATGGTCAGCCCCACATACGGCAAGTCGACACCCTGTTCTCCCGGGGAAATACCGATCTGCAGCCGCCCGCCGGGGATGGGCAACTCGGCCCACAGGAGTTCGTCTCCTTCGAGCAGCCGTACCGGAGCGCCGAGACGCTCGGAGATCCTCGCCTGCAGGAGCGCGTAGTAGGCGTTGTCCTCGTCTGCAGCGGGCAGATCGCGAACGTCGGAACTGATCACCAGATCGTGCATGCGCGTCATCTCCAGCTCGAAGGCGGGGCGCGCGTCGGTATAGTCCGGGAGTTCCGCCCACGTCTGCGCGGACAGCACCACGAGACCGGCTTCGTCGTCCGCGGAGCGCTCGGTCATGGGCCCGATCACGAAGAACTGCGATGCGGCGAGGGCCGTCCCGACAATGGCGACGGCGCTGATTCCGAGTATGACGTTCGTGCGTGCGAGGAGCGAAGTCGGCAGTATGCCCAGACCGAAGCCTCGCGGCTTCTCCCCGGGCTCGGCGACCGTAGCCATCCGTGTGCGCCGTCAGGCGCTGTCGGGGCAGAACATGTACCCCTTGCCCCAGATGGTCTTGATATAGCTTGGCGAGGACGGATCGGGCTCGATCTTGCCCCGCAGGCGGGTGACCCGAACGTCGATACTGCGGTCGAACGGCGAGCGCTCCGCGCCGGTCAGGAGATCGAGGATGCGGTCCCGGTCCAGCACCCTGTTCGGGTGTTGGGCAAGGACGCTCAACAGGTCGAATTCCCCCGTGGTCAACGGCACGGTCCGTTGCTCCCGCGTCAGTCGATGGGCGTTCAGGTCGAGCCGGAACGCACCGAACTCCAGCAGATGAGAGTCGTTCGTGCTCTCCTGGCCCGACGTTCGACGCATCACCGCGCGAATCCGCGCGAGGAGCTCCCGGGGGTTGAAGGGCTTGGTCATGTAGTCGTCCGCGCCCACTTCGAGGCCGACGATCCGATCCACGTCTTCCCCCTGCGCGGAGACCATGATGATGGGAATCGCGGATTTTCGCTTGAGCCGCTTCGCGATCGAGAGGCCGTCCTCCCCGGGCAGCATCAGGTCGAGAATGACCAGGTCGACATCGTGCGCCTCGAGGGCCGCGTCCATCGTGATGCCGTCTTCCACACAGACGACATCGTAGCCCTTCTGCTGGAGGTACTGCCGCGCCAGGTCACGCAACTCGACATCGTCGTCGACGACCAGCAACGTCGCCTTTTCACGGCCTGTCGCTGACTCGGTCAATCGCTGTCGACCGTCTTCTTGACCGTCACCACCGGAACTCGAAGCCGGCGTTCAGGCTCTGCAGCCTGTTCCACACGACGCTCGAATCCCTTCCCATAGTCGTCCGGTCGCTCCTCCTCGGGCGCCGGCACATTGGATGCCCGCGAGCGGTACCGCACGACCTGCTCGATGCGCACGACCGAGCCGTCCGGGCGGCGCACCGTGCGGCCGAAACGCCGCTGAACCTCTACCGGGATGGCCTGCTTGCGTCCGTTGGCGACCATGCGCCGCCGCACCTCGAGGAAGAAGTCCCGGCGTTCCTCGGGGCTGAGCGCCTGCCAGTCCGAAGCCAGCCGTGTCAGCTGCTGGTCGGAATACTGCGCGAAGGGGTTCGGTGCGGCGGCCATGGCAAGGGATGCGGCGGCCATGGCGAAGACCACGCAGACCGCCCGGAACCCCCGGGCCGCACCGCGGCCACGCGCCACGCGCCACGCGCGCCGACGCACGGTCATGGCGATACCGGATCCCGTTGTGGGCAGCGCTTCATGCAACCCTTCATCCAACCTGTGAAGCATGTGTTGCGATCAACCCTCATGCGATGGGGTTGCGCGGACCGCGGCGCCGTATCGGCTCCGCTGCCGCGACTCGGGCCTGGGCCGAATCCGCCCGACGCTGCGGGAGGATTCGGCCGACTACCCGTTTCAGGCCGCTACTATTCTGTCAAGCGGCTCTGTCAAGCGGCTCTGTCAAGCGGCTCTGTCAAGCGGCCTCGAACAGTCCAGCGGCTCCCTGGCCGCCGCCAATGCACATCGTGACGACGCCATAACGCTGGTTGCGCCGCTTCAGCTCGCGCAGAACCGATCCCGTGAGCCGGGAGCCGGTCATGCCGAACGGATGCCCGATGGCGATGCTGCCGCCGTTGACGTTGTACTTCTCGTTGTCGATACCGAGCTGGTCGCGGCAGTAGACGCACTGCGAGGCGAACGCTTCGTTCAGTTCCCACAGGTCGACGTCGTCCTGCTTGATGCCGACGTTCTCGAGCAGTCGCGGAATGGCGAACACCGGGCCGATGCCCATCTCGTCGGGCTCGCACGCGGCGACGGTGAAGCCACGGTAGATGCCCATGGGCTGGATGCCGAGCTGCGCGGCGCGGTCGGCGGTCATCAGCAAGGTCATCGACGCGCCGTCGGAGAGCTGCGAGGCGTTACCCGCGGTGACCGTGCCGTCCTCTTCGAACGCCGGCGCGAGAGCGGAGAGGCCGTCGAGCGTCGTCGTCGGCCGGTTGCACTCGTCGCGGTCCACCACGACGTCCGCCTGACTTTCCTCGCCCGTCTGCCTGTCGGTCTTGAGCATCGTCGCCGGCATGGGGGACATCTCTTCGGCCATCCAGCCGGCTTCCGCCGCGCGCGCGTAGCGCTGCTGGCTTTGCAGGGCGTAGACGTCCTGCATCTCGCGCGTTACCTGGTAGCGGCGCGCGACCACCTCCGCCGTGGTGCCCATCGCCATGAAGATATCCGGCTTCTCTTCGACCAGACGCTGGTTCGGCTTCGACTTGCCGGGCTCCTGCCGGGTGCGCATGGAGATCGAGTCCACACCGCCGGCGATCGCCACCTGGGTGTTGCCGGACGCGATCTGGTTCGCCGCGATGGCGATCGACTGCAGGCCCGACGAGCAGAAGCGGTTGATGGTCAGGCCGGCCGTCGTGATCGGGAGCTTCGACAACACGACCGCGAGCCGCGCCAGGTTCCCGTCCTGCTCGCCCGAGTGGCTGGCGGCACCCACCACCACATCTTCCACTTCGTCCGGGGAGACGTTGGGATTCCGGTCCAGCAACGAGTCGATGAGATGCGCCAGCATGTCATCGGACCGCGTCTGGTTGAAGCTGCCGCGGAAGGACTTCGCGAGGCCCGTCCGAACACTGTCTACCACTACTACATCGCGCATCTTCTTCCCCCTTCGTCCATATTCGTGGTGTGGCCCGCAGCGTGTCGGACCTCGATTTGAGACGGGCGAGTGTACTACGGAAAGCGAACGGTCCCAAAGCGGGACTCGGCAACGTCAGCCGGGCACAGGCGGCGCTTCGAAACCCGCCTCCGCGTAGGCATGCAGCGTGCCGAGCGCATCGATGGTCACCCGGCCGCGCCACTCCAGCTCGACCGCCGGGCTGATGGGTTGCCACCCGATCGGCCAGCCGCCGTCTTCGCACTGCAGCCCCGCAAGGGCGTCGAGGTCCGCCGCCAGCACCTCGCGGGAGAACAGACGATGGCAGAATCCCCGCGGCATTGGTGCCCAGTCGAGCGGTGCGTGCACATAGCCGGCGGCACTGCGGTCGGACGCGATCTCGTCCGATGCCGCCAGGTACGCGCGCACCTTCTCGAGGAGCGCCTCTGCTCGCCCGCGATCCCGCGCATGCTCCAGGAATGCGATGGCGCAGCGCAGATCGTCGAAGCCGGTCGGTGTCTTCGCTTCGAGGTCACGCCAGCAGAACTCGGTGGCACGGTCTATCCAGGGATGCTCGACCCCATGTCGCGTGAGCATGCCGACGATCGACGCGGTCGGATTGATCCAGCCCGGAGGGTCGGGCGATGTCTTCCACCAGGGGGCGTGCGGATAATCATTCACGCTCGGCAAGGCGAAGGGCAACCCGCCCGACGGCGTGACGTTGGCCGCCAGCCAGTCGCAGAGATCGCTCACCATGGGCTCCTCGAAGCCGTCGACCAGATCCAGGAACGCCAGGGCCACCTCCCCGTCCACCGGCTGGCTGGCGGGACACCGTTTGTCCGGTTCGAGCGCGTTGCCGAAGCCTCCGTCCGGATTGCGATAGGCGCGCAGCGCACCGATGACCGGCTCGCGCGCACCGCCCTCGAACAGACAGGCGAACAGGTATCGGTCGATCAGGCGGGCGTGACGGAGAATGAAGTCGCGGGCCCGCTCCAGCCGGTCCCGCGGACGGTCGGAGGAATCAATCGAATTCGATGCGGACACTAGTGTGCTGGGTCGCAAATAGCTTTGTCTTTACGGTAGCGCATTTTCGTCGCTGGCAAGGCGCGTCCGACGGGCAGTGGTAGGCCCCACGGGAGGAGGCGCAACGCCGCCAGCGGCGAACAGGCGCAGCGCAAACGTGAAGGTATTTGTGACCCAGCGCACTAGCCCGCATTTCTCACCAGGCTGCTTGTGGGCGTCCAAAAGCTCTTGGGTTTCATGAAGTTGACTGCGAATGCGACGATCTTGCCGATTGCGGACTGCGCTGGCCGCGCCCTCGCGGGTCTTTTGGCCCTGTGCGCGCACGTGCTCCCTCAACCGTAGTCCCCGCTATGCTTTCGGTCGGCGAGCGCGACGCAAGCGTCGTGCGCACAGGGCCAAAATCCTCCGCGATCATCACGGCCCCTGGTGAGAAGTGCGGGCTAGGTCACAACTTCCACTTGATGTCCAACAGCGCGGTCGCGCCCACGTCCTGCTCGAGGATCGTCACGCCGTCCTGCTCGATCTCCACGTTCTGGTCGAGCAGGTTCTTGAGGCGCACCTTGACCGAGAGGTGCTCCGTGGCGAACCAGCTGTAGACGAAATCCAGCGAGTGGAAGGGCTGCTCGTAGGCGTCGTCGAAGTTCTCGATACCCGCGAAGAAGATCCGGTCGCCAAAGCTGTTGTAGACCAGGGTCGCGCCATGCTGGCCGTCAGACGAGTCGAACCCGACCTGCACGTTCACCACCCACTCGGAATGCTGCATCATGCGGCGTGACGTATTCGTGATGTTCCCCGCCAGGCCGCTCGCCGGAATGTCGAGCTGCGAGTCCGAGATCGTGACGTTGCCCGCGACGTAGAACTGGTCCATCCACCCGCCGAGGAACCCCTGCATGAAGCCGAGGCTCTTGACACCCTCGAGTTCCATGCCGTAGATCTCCACCGCATCCGCGTTGACGAAGTTGAACAGGAGGTTGTCCTCGGTCGCCGCGCCCTGCACGGTCTCGATCGGGTCCGACACGTCCTTGTGGAACGCGGACACCGCGAGGTTGTCGCCGTTGTCCCAGAACCACTCGGCGCGCACGTCGAAGTTGGTCAGGGCAGAGGGAACGAGGAACGGGTTACCGCGGACCCTCGAGTCGCTCAGGGGATCGATGTAGGTCGACTGGGAAACCTCCCGGATATCCGGGCGGGCGACGGTCTCGCCCCAGCCGAAGCGGAGCTGAAACTCGTCCGACCAGAAGCCGGGACGAATGTACGTGACCGCCAGGGACGGGTGGATGTCGTCCACATCGATGGTGGAGTCCGCGATTGCCTGCGCCGAGAGCGGCATCCGGCTGCCGCCGAACTCCAGCAGGTCGATCGGCACGGATACCTGCATGAAGCTCTCCCGGCGCGCGCCGCCGGAGATCCGCCACGTCTCGTCGATCAGGATGTCGAACTTGCCGTAGGTCGCTTCCGTGATCTGCGCCGCATGGTAGCTCTCGAGGCCAAAGCCGCCGCCGCCGAGCAGCGTGACGAAGCCGTTCTCCGGGTCCATCAGGCGCGCATCCGAGAACACCTCGCTCGGCGTCCCCTGGTTGACGTTGTGGAAGCCCGGCGCCGTGCTGCCGATGCCGAGCGAGATCTGCTCGTAGAACCGGGCCTTGCGGGCGTAGTCGTAGCCAGCCGAGAGCTCGATGTCCCAGCTTCCCGCGCGCAACGGCACGGTCACGTCCGAGCCCCAGGTCTCGACGTCGTCGTCGAGGTCCGAGAAACGGAAGTCCCCGGCGGTACCGGACGACCGGACGTTGGTGCTGACCACGTTGCCGTACGGCGCGTCGAGCACGTCCAGCGAACCCATGCGTACCTCGTTGGGTATGTCCGTGGTGGCCTGCGCCTCGGAGTAGTACCAGGTCACCGTCGTATCCCGCATGAAGTAGAGCTTCTCGAGGAACGGGAACATCTCGAGGGTGTCGTCGCCGAGCGTGTGCTCGCCCTGGATCTGGTTGACGATCAGTTCCCGTTGCTCGAAGCGGATGTCCGCGACGCGGCCCTGGGTCGGGCTGTCGTCCGCACAGTCGTTGAACTGACCCTGCCGGCAGGTCAGGGAAAACGACGCGCCGTCGTCGGTGTCGCGCAGGACCATGCTCATCGTGCCGATCTCGTGGTCGGCCCTGAAGCGCAGCCCGAAGTTGGCGGTGCCGTTGATGTTGACCGACTCCACCGTGCGCTGCCGGCGTGAAAAGTCCGTCTCGGGGTTCGCGACCTTGCGTTTGGTCCGGTTCTTGTTGCGCCATTTGTTGGCGTAGGACCCGTGCGCCAGGAAGCCGAACTCCCAGTTCTCCCCCAGGAACCAGCGGTAGCCGCCGGTCATCTCGCCCTTCACGTCCGGCGACAGGTCTTGCGGGCCGATGTCGATGTCGCGGTGCAGCGCGGTCGCGAGCCGGCGGTTGATCTCCCGCGCCTGGGCCAGCGTCGCCTCACCGCCGGCGCCGCGTAGCGTGTTGAGGATGTTGACCTCGGAGAAGTTGCCGCGATAGGTCTGGATCGCTTCGCTGATCTGGCCCGAAAGCGCGCGCGTCCCGTCGTCCTCGCCCATCCAGTCGTCGTCGCCGCCGTGGTAGGACAGGCCGTCGTCGCTGCTGCCACTGTCCCAACCGGTGTTGATCTTCACGCTGAAGACGCGGTCTTCGGGCACGCGCTTGGTGCGCATGCCCACGGTGCCGCCGCCGAAGGCCGCCGGCATATCCGGCGAGAAGCCCTTCTGCACGGTCAGGGTCTCCATGATGGCCGTGGGAAAGATGTCGAGCGGCAGCACGTTGCGCGTCAGGTCCGGCGAGGGCACCATCGCACCGTTCAGCAGCGCGCTCGAGTAGCGTTCGCCGAGGCCGCGCACATAGGCGAACTTGCCGCGCGCAACGGTCAACCCGGGGACACGCCGCAGAGCCTGGGCGACAGTGCTGTCGCCGGCCCGCGAGATGCTCTCCGAATCGAGCATGTTGATCGCCACATCGCTCTCGATCCGCTCGGAGACGGCAAGGGCGTCCTCGGCTGCGTTCGTCAGATTGCTCGCGGTGAAGTACGGCTCGGCGGCGCCGGGATCCAGAAGACGCGCTTCGCCTTCCCGATCCGCGGCAGTGGCGGCGGGGGGCAGCGAGACGGCCAGACACAGCGCAGTGAGGGCAGTCGTTTTCATTGGAGCGCGAGGCTACGCCGCGAACATGAAACCTTTATGACACCCGGAGTCCGCCGCGGGACCCTCGCCGGGACTCACATCACCACGCGTTCGTAGCGCCCCTCCAGGCTCCGGTACAGCGCCGCGTCCTGCAGTCGAAAGGAGATTCCGAGCGCCGGCGAAGACGGCAGCGTCACCGTACGCCGGCGCGCACGCCCGAGCGTGACTTCGCGGGCGCGACCCACCGGACACCGTCGACTTCCGGACGCGCTCCGACCAGAGAGCCCCGTGCGTGGGCCGCAACGAAGGCGGCCACGAAACAGCGCATTGCGATCCTCCCCGGCACCGACGTGAGCGGCCTGCAGCGGGCCGCCGGCGGTGCCCCGCCGGGCGAAGGTTTCCGTGGGGCTAGAATACCTGCCGCAACTGGGGAGACGCCTGCGGGCGAAAACGAATGCCCAAGAACTCCATCCCCGCCGATCTCGGGGTCGACGGCGCGGACAGTCGTGTGATGCGCGAACTCGCCACGGCCGTCCTGCGCTACCGCATCGACCGGGTCGGGCCCGTGCGGCTGGCGGAGTACGATCCCGCCGGGACCGGCCCCTTCGAGGCGTCCGACAAGCGTCGTGCACGAAAGCTGCTGACCGCCCACAACGACTGGCTGAGAGGACGACAGCGGGCGCTGGCGGCGCAGGGGCACTGGGCGGTGCTCGTGGTGCTGCAGGGCCGCGACGCAGCCGGCAAGGACAGCACGATTCGCCACGTCCTGTCCGGGCTCAATCCCCAGGCCTGCGAGGTCACACCGTTCGATGTGCCGAACGCGGAGGAACTGCGTCACGACTTCCTGTGGCGCTATCACCGCCACCTTCCGCAACAGGGCAAGGTGGGCGTCTTCAACCGCTCCCACTACGAGGAAGTGCTGGTGGTGCGCGTCCACGCGGAGCATCTCCACTCGCAGCACCTGCATCCCACGCTGATCGGGGACGACATCTGGGACCGGCGCCTGTACGACATTGCCTCCTTCGAGGACTACCTGACGCGCAACGGCACGGCGATCGTCAAGATCTTCCTCAACATCTCGAAGCAGGAACAGAAGCGCCGCTTCCTGAAGCGCCTCGACGAGCCGGCGAAACACTTCAAGTTCTCGCCGTCGGACATTCGCGATCGCAAGGACTGGGACGCCTATACGCACGTCTACGAAGCCGCCCTCGGCGCGACGGCAGCACCCCTCGCGCCGTGGTACGTGGTACCGGCGGACAACAAGTGGTTCGCGCGCCTGGCCGTCGCGTCGATCCTGGTGCAGGAGGTGGCAAGGCTCGATCTGGCCCGCCCGGATCCGTTCCTGGCGGACCCCGAAGCGCTGGAGGCGGCGCGCCGGGCGCTGGCGAACGAGTGAGCGCAAGCGGCGTGGCGTGAGCGCGCAACGGCCGACGGACGGTCGGAGCCGGAGCCCGGATCCGGCATTCGAACAGCGCCGAACCGCATCCCGGACGCTGGCCGCCAGCGCGCTCCTGCTGCTGGCCGCCTGCGACGTTCCCGAGTCCGAGCCGCCGGCGGCGCCCCCGGCGGCGACGGACTACGTGGGGACCGAGTCGTGCGCCGCCTGCCACGCCGAGGCCTTCGAGCGATGGTCCGGCTCGCACCACGCGCTCGCCATGCAGCCGGCTTCCGAGGCGACGGTGGTCGGCGACTTCGAGGAAGCCCGTTTCGTGAAGGACGGCGCAACGACCCGCTTGCATCGCGACGGCGACGCCTTCCTCGTCGACACCGAGGGCCCTGCCGGGACGACCGAGACCTATCGCATCGGCTACACCTTCGGCATCGAGCCGCTGCAACAGTACCTCATCGAAACCGAGCCAGGCCGCCTGCAGGCCCTCGGCGCCGCGTGGGACGCCAGGCCCGAGGGGAAACGCTGGTTCCACCTGTACCCCGACGAAACGATCGGGCACGACGACATCCTGCACTGGACCGCGGACTCCCAGAACTGGAACTCGATGTGCGCGGACTGCCATTCGACGAACGTCCGCAAGAACTTCGACGCCGGCACCGGCACGTTCGCCACCTCCTACTCCGCGGTGAACGTGAGTTGCGAGGCGTGCCACGGGCCGGGATCGGGCCACGTCGAGTCACCTGGCGATCCGTACGGCGCCGCGGCGGCACAGGTCGACACCTGCGCCCCCTGCCACAGCCGGCGAGCGCAACTCGCCGAAGGGTACCGACCCGGACAGCCCTTCCTCGATCACTACCTGCCGGCCGCCATCGCGCCGCCGCTCTACCATGCCGACGGGCAGATCCTCGAAGAGGTCTACGTCTACGGTTCCTTCCTGCAAAGCCGGATGCACCAGCAAGGAGTGGTGTGCGGCGACTGCCACGATCCGCACACCGCCGAACTGCGCCTCGCGGGCAACGCCCTGTGCACGCAGTGTCACTCCGAGACCCCGCGCGCCGACTTCCCCACGCTCGAGCCCGCGGTCTACGACGACCTGAGCCATCACTTTCACGCCGACGCGCAGTGCGTGGACTGCCACATGCCAAGCCGTACCTACATGGGCGTCGATCCCCGCCGCGACCACGGCTTTCGCGTGCCGCGGCCGGACCTGACCGTCGCCTACGGCACGCCGAACGCCTGCAACGGCTGTCACGAAGACCGCCCGGCGACCTGGGCGCGCGCCGAGATCGCGCAGCGCACCGGGAAGCCGCCGGCCGCCGGAGCCGCCGACATCCTGGCGCTCGCCACCACGCAACGGTTCGACGCGGAGCGCACGCTGTCGGACGCGGCGACGGACCCGGACCTGCCGGGGATCGTGCGCCGCAGCGCTCTGCTCGGGCTCGGGCCCTACGAATTCGGCTTCTCGCAGGACGCCGTCGCGGCAGGATTGCGCGATGCCGACCCGCTGGTCCGGCTCGGTGCGCTGGAGAACCTGGCGCGTCTGCCGGACGCACCCCGGTTCGGGGCCATCAGGCGCCTGCTCAAGGATCCGCTACGCGCCGTACGCGTGGCCGCGGTCCCGTTCGCCGCGCCCTACCTGGCCGGCCCCATCGCGGCTACCGACCGTACGCTGATCGAAGCCGTGCTCGAAGAACACCGCCAGGTACAGGCGCTGAACGCCGAACGCTCCGAGGCGCACACGAATCTCGCGGCCATCCATGCCGCCGTCGGCAACCCGGATGCGGCCGAGGCCGCCCTGCACGACGCGCTGGCCATCGAACCGAACTGGATCCCGGCGCTCGTGAACCTCGCCGACCTGTACCGGGCGTCGAACCGGGACGTGGAGGCCGGACCGTATCTGGCACGTGCCGCCGCGACGGACCCCCCGAACAGCGCCGCTGCCTACGCGTACGGACTGTGGTTCATCCGCCAGGGCCAGTCGGCGCGGGCCCTCGAACAGTTGCAGCGCGCCTGGGAACTCGACCCCGACCACCTGCGCAACGCGTACGTGTATGCACTCGCCCTCAACAATGTCGGCGAGGGTCCTTCGGCCGTCGATGTTCTCGAACGGAGCCTGCAGAGATTCGGCAACCACCGGGCCACCCTGGAAGCGCTCGCGACGATCCATCGGGACCTTGGCGAGGCCAACGCCGCCCTGCCCTACGCCGAACGGCTGGTCGACACGTTCGGGGCGCGTTACGAAGCGCTGGTCCGGCAGATCGCGGCGGGCGCCGGCAAGTAGGCCCGGAGCACGGACAGGCCGGTTACAGCGCCCCTTCCCGTTCGCCCCCGGGACCAAATCCGGGCGCGCCGCCCTCGTCGTCCGGCGGTCCCTGCCAGCGGGCCGACGGTTCCGGCACCGACGCATCTTCGCCGCCCTGCAGTTCCGCGGCGACCGCGCTGTCCTGGAACTGCAGTTCGTGCAGCGTGTAGTAGATGCCGCGCTGCGCGATCAACTCGTCGTGCGTGCCGTGCTCCTGCACGGCCCCCCGGTGCAGCACCAGCACGCGGTCGCACTCCTGGATGGTCTGCAGCCGGTGCGCGATGACGATGGACGTACGCCCTTCGGTGATGCGGTGCAGTGCGTCCTGGATGGCGAGTTCGGACCCGGTGTCTATGCTGGAGGTGGCCTCGTCGAGCACCAGGATTTCGGGGTCCGCGGCGAGCACCCGGGCGAACGCGAGGAGTTGCTGCTGGCCCTGGGACAGGTTGTGGCCACGCTCCGCAAGCACCGTGTCATAGCCGTCCGGCAAGCGGCGGATGAAGGGGTCCGCATTCACCGCTCGCGCAGCCCATTGCGCGCGCTCGGGCGTGATGGCCGGGTCGTTCAGCGCGATGTTCTCGAGCACCGTCCCCGAGAAGACGTGGAAGTCCTGCAATACCACTCCGATGCGCTGGCGCAGAAGCCGCGTCGCGATGGCGTTCACGTCCAGCCCGTCGAGGAAGATCATCCCGTCGTCGAAGTCGTAGAACCGCGCGAGAAGCCGGATCACCGTGCTCTTGCCCGAACCGGTCGGGCCGACGATGGCCAATTTCTCGCCCGGCGCGATGCGGAAGGACACGTCCTTGAGGATGTCCTCCCCACCGGGATAGGCGAAGTGCACGTGGCGGAACTCGATCTCGCCGCGCAGCCGGTCCGGCAGAGGCGCCGGCCGTTCCGGTTCGTGGATGCGTTCGTCCCAGTCGAGGGCCTGGAAGATGCGCTCCCCAGACGCCATGGAGCGGAACAGCGTGTTGAACTGCTGCCCCACCGCCACGACCGGGTTGATCATCATGTTGATGTACTGATTGAACAGGATCATCGATCCCAGCGACATCGCCTCCTGCACCACTTCGCCCCCGGCGTACCAGACGATGACCGCGGTGGCGACGCTCGCAAGGCTCGTGTTGAACGTCTCGAAGACGACCTCGTGGTCGATGGCGCGGAACTCCTGCCGACGGTTCTCCTGGTTGCGCCGCCGGTACTCCCGCGCGTTCGCCGCCTCGCGCCCGGACAGCTGCACCACCTCGATGCCCATCAGGTCTTCCTGCATGTACTGGTTCAGGCCCGACACCGAGTCGCGCACGAGGCGGAAGATCTCGCGCATCGCTACCCGGAAGGCGTACGTCGCCACCGCCGCCACCGGGATGACCAGCAGCAGGATTCCCGTCACCTCCGAGCTGATGTGGAACATGAGAAACAGCGCCAGGAAGAAGGGCACGAACTCGCCGGCCAGCATGCCGAAGCCGAGCAGCAGCTCGAAGAGGTTCTCCACGTCGTTGGTCACGCGCGTCATCACCCGGCCGACCGCGACACGGTCGTAGAACGACGCCGGCTTGTGCTCGAGGGCCGCGAACAGGTCGAGCCGCAGGTCCCGCAGCGCCTTGAGCGCGCTGCTCGCCAGCGTCAGCCGATGGGCGAACATGAGGACCGCCTGCCCCAGCACAAGCGCGACGAACAGCAGCACCGCGGCCGTCAGCGGCTCCACGGCGAGCGTCCCCGCGAGCGACTGCGTGGCGTCCACCAGCCCGTAGTCCGGCATGTCGGAGCTTGCGGCGTTCGGGACGAGGATCGTGTCGACGACCACGCGTCCCTGGATGACCGGCAGCAGCACGCTCATGGCGGCGGCTCCAACGACCAGGCCGAGGCTCGTGAAGAGCGTGACCCGATAGGGCTTCATCCAGCCGAGCAGTCGCGCGAAGAGCCGCAGGTTGAGCGCCTGGTGAGTCAGCTCCGCATCGAACGCCGAGTAATCCCGCGCCGCGTCCCGTGCGCTGCCGGCGGCCGTCGTCACGCTTCGCCCCCCGCGGCGGTTCGGAACACGGGCGTGTCCGCTTCCAGGTCGTGCAGCAGCCGGCTCTTGCGTGCACGGTCCTTGTCCTGGTTGCTCTGCACGGCCTCGAGGTCGGCGTAGTAGCCCCCCTGCGCCAGGAGTTCGGCATGCGTACCGGACTCCAGCACGTGGCCGTTGTCGATGACATAGATCCGGTCGGCATGCCGGGCCGTGGAGACGCGATGCGAAACCAGCAGCGTCGAGCGCCCGTGGCGCAGGCGCTTGAGGTTGCCGAGGATGCGCTCCTCGGTCTCCGTGTCAACGCTCGAGAAGCAGTCGTCCAGCAACAGCACCGGGGCGTTGCGGATCAGCCCGCGGGCGAGGGTCGCGCGCTGCTTCTGGCCGCCGGAAAGCGTGATGCCCCGCTCGCCGACCACCGTGTCGAGGCCTTCGGCCAGCTCCCGCAGCGTGTCGCCGAGCCCCGCTGCGTCGGCCGCGTCCACGATCTCGCCGTCGCGGCGCGTCGGGTCGTCGTAGGTCAGGTTGTCACGCAGCGTCGTCGAGAACAGGAAGGGATCCTGCGGCACCAGCGTGATCGCCTCGCGCAGCCGCGCCAGCGGCAGGTCGCACACGTCTTGACCGTCCAGGAAGAGCATGCCCGGCGGCGTATCGAGCAGTCGCGCGGCCGCCTTCAGCAGCGTGGACTTGCCGGACCCCACGCGGCCGAGCAGCGCCACGGTT
Source organism: Candidatus Azotimanducaceae bacterium (assembly GCA_965206615.1). Taxonomy (GTDB): domain Bacteria; phylum Pseudomonadota; class Gammaproteobacteria; order Pseudomonadales; family Azotimanducaceae; genus VXNE01. The sequence continues at coordinate 1,205,004 of CBDBKI010000005.1, read as the reverse complement.
TCGCCGCCGTGCACGACGAGATCGATACCGTCGATGGTCGGGCGGGCAGCCCCCGGATGCGCATATCGGAACCCCTCGAAGGAGAGGCGTCCGCGCACCTCCGCCGGCGCCGTCCCCGTGGCCGCATCCGACACTTCACGCGGCGTATCGAGCACCTCGAAGATGCGCTGCGTCCCCGCCGCCGCCGCGGTGAACAGGGACAGGGACCAGCCGATCGACGTGATGGACCCGGAGACCATCATGAGATAGGCGGAGAAGGCCGTGAACTCACCCAGCGTCAGCGCACCGGCCAGCACGAGCGAGCCGCCGTGAAACAGGATGATGACGGGCGAGATCGGGACCAGCACGGACAGGGCGAGGTTCATGAAGCCCTGGAAGCGCGTCGCGCGATACACCTTCTGCGCGTAGCGGGTGCCCACCTGCCGGAAGCGCGCGATCTCGTGCTCTTCCTGTGCCATCGCCTGGATCGTGCGAATGCCGTTGAGGTTCTCCTGCGTGAAGGCGGTGACGTCCGCCATCGCCTCCTGCCGATCCCGGTAGTAGGGGAACATCCGGCGCGCCATCACGAAGGCGGTGAGCGCGACGACCGGCAGGGGGATCACGACCCAGGCGGTCAGCTCCGGCGACATGTCGATCATGAAAAAGAGGCCGGCCACGAGCGTGAACGCAACCAGGATGATCGTGACCCAACCGAACGACACCACCATGCGCACCATGGCGATGTCGTTGACGGCGCGCGACATGAGGTCGCCGGTACCGAAACGATTGAAGAAGGCGGGGCCCTGGTACTGCACGTGGTTGAACAGCCGCTTGCGCAGGTCATACGCGATCGATATCGATATCCGCCGCAGCACGCGCCGCGACAGCACGTAGATGGCGAATCGAGCGGCGACGATGGCGAGGATGGCGAGCGCCGGCATGGCCAGGTTCGGTTCGAGGCCGTCGTCGACAAGACTGTCGATGGCCGTCTTCACGAACTGCGGCACGAGGGCATCGGCGAGCCGGGTCACCAGCAATCCCGCGAGCGCGGCCCCGAGTACCCAGGCATAGCGCCCTGCATACGGCAGGAGGCGTTTCAGGTGGCCGAGATGCCGCGCCGAGGAAGGCTCCCGTCGCGGACCCGGAACGCGGAACTCGTTTCTCACACCCCGCGCCCGCTCCCCGCCTCGCCGGGAATCCGGACGGGGGTGCTTCTGCAGCGGAGCCGGGACGCTTGCATGTTGCCGGGCGGGTACCGCGATGGGATGACCGCCCATGTTACTCGACCGAGGGCCGCGCCTGACGCGAGGCGCTCCGCCGCGGACTCCGCGCAACGGTCCCCGTCCAGGTCCCCGAACAGTCTTTTCGGGGGCGCGTCATGCCGTCGGCGACGTTTATAATCCGCCGCCATGCCCCGTAGCGGTCCCACTTCCCACGTCTACTTCTCGCAACGCCTGCGTCTGCACTACGTGGACTGGGGCAACGAGGATGCGCCGCCCATGCTCCTGGTACACGGGGGCCGCGACCATTGCCGCAACTGGGACTGGGTCGCCGAGGATCTCTCGCGGGACTACCACATCATCGCGCCGGACCTGCGCGGCCACGGCGACTCGCAGTGGATGATCGGCGGCGACTACAACCAGATCGACTACATCTACGACATCGCCCAGCTGCTGCACCAGACAAAGACGACGCCGGTGACCATCATCGGGCACTCCCTGGGGGGCTCGGTGTCCCTCGCCTACAGCGGCGTGTACCCGGAGACCGTCACGAAGCTCGTTTCCATCGAGGGCATGGGACCGCCACCGAGCATCACCGGCGGGCGCGAGAAATGGGACATGCACTCGCGTCTCCAGGACTGGGTGAACAACCTGCGTCAGCTGGCGGGCCGACTGCCACGCCGCTATCCGACGCTGGAGGAGGCGTTCCACCGCATGCAGACGGAGAACCCGCACCTCTCGGAGGCGCAGGCCCGTCACCTGACCATCCACGGCAGCAACCAGAACGAGGACGGCACCTACAGCTGGAAGTTCGACAACTACGTCCGCACGTTCGCGCCGATCGGCCTCTCCCCGAAGCAGACGCAGGCGCTGTACGCGCGCATCGCCTGCCCCACGCTCCTGATCCACGGCGCCGAATCCTGGGCCTCGAATCCCGCCGCGGACGGGCGCGCCGACGCGTTCGCCGAGGTGCGCGTCGAGCGCATCGACGACGCCGGCCACTGGGCGCACCACGACCAGCTGGACACCTTCCTCTCCATCGTGCGCGACTTCCTCGCATGACACAGGCCCCTCAGCCGGGGAGCCCGAGGGGCAAGCCCCTCGCAGAAGAGCGGAGCCCGAGGGGCAAGCCCCTCGCAGAAGAGCAGCCCGAGGGGCGAGCCCCTCGCAAAACAGGAGTGACCCGCGAAGACGTCGTCCGCGCGCTGCACGAGCGTCCGCAGCGCGGCGTCTTCGCGGTGTCGGGGGGCGGCTCCCTGCTTCTCTCGGACCTGCTGTGCGTACCCGGCGCCTCCGCCACCGTCGTGTACGGGGCCGTTCCCTATTCCCGGGCAGCGCTCGCGGCGTTCATCGGGGCGAAGCCTGACGCCGCCTGCAGTCCCACCACCGCACGCGACCTCGCCATGCGGGCGTTCCTGCAGGCATCGAGCCTGGACCCGGGCCCGCAGCGCTTCGGTTTCGCGATCACGGCGAGCCTCGCCACGAACCGGACAAAGGCCGGCGAACACCGCGTTCACCTCGCCATGCAGACCTCGTCCGTCACGCGTACCTGGTCCCTTTACCTCGCCAAGGGGGCGCGCGACAGGGCCGCAGAGGAGCGTGTCGTGGCCGACGTGGCCCTGCACGCGCTGGCAGAGTCCTGCGACATCCCCGGGGCGACGCCCGAGTTGCTCGACGGTGAGACCCTTCAGGCCGACGCGGCCCCCGGCGATGCGGGGTGGCAGGAACTGCTGGCCGACCGGCAACAACTCGTCGGCGCCGCCGACGCCCGCGCCGTCTTCCCCGGGGCATTCGACCCCCTGCACGCGGGACACCGTCAGATGGCGCAAATCGCGGCCGAACGGCTTGGCGTCCCCGTCACCTACGAGATCTGCATCCGCAACGTCGACAAGCCACCGCTCAACTTCCACGACATGCGGGAGCGGGCCGCGCAGTTCACCGAAGAAGCAGTCTGCTTCACGAACGCCGCGACGTTCGTCGAAAAGGCGCGCCTGTTCCAGGGCGTCACGTTCATCGTCGGCACGGACACCATCCGGCGCATCGCCGACCCGAAGTACTACGGGGCCGAAGCTATGCCGGCCGCAGTCGAAGAGATGGCGCGACGGGGCTGCCGCTTCCTCGTCTTCGGACGCCAGGACGGCGCGCGCTTCGTCACGCTAGACGACCTCGCGCTGCCGGACGTGTTGCGCGGGCTCTGCGAGGGGGTGGCAGAGGCCGATTTTCGCAACGACCTGTCGTCAACAGAGCTTCGCTCCCGGTCGCGCTGATCACTCCGTTTTAGAACTTCCCGCGCTTCGGAGGCGCCCAGACCGACGCGAACTCGATGCTCGGCGGTGTGGCCGTCGAAACGACCCGGTCGCCGCGACTGGCGGTGCCGTCCATGGAGAGGGTTTCCGCAATGCTGAACTTCTCCTGCACCGAGGCCACCCGGACGGTGCCGATCTGGCTGTCCATGGAGCCGAGGCTGATTCCCGTTTCCGGATCGATCAACTCCTCGCCCACCGAGACCACGGTCAGCACGTCGCCCACCGACACGACGCCCCGACCGAGGTTGGTCCACACTTGGCCGCCGTCCGCTCTGACCACGCTGCCCGATGCCGGTTCCGCGCCGATTTCCTTGACCAGCTCGTAGATGCCCTTGTTGACCCCGGCGATCACGGCCTGGCCGATGGGCGTCTTCGAGTAGCTCGAGAAGAAGCCGCCGAGACCGCCGCCCGCGCCGATCACGAGGCCACCGAACGTCAGGCTCCGCTCGCGGATGATGGACTCGATCTGCTGCGTGTAGACGACCTCGCTGGTCTCGGCGTCGACCAGCCGGAAGTTCATGCCGACGCGACCCTCGCCGGACTTCATGCCCACGGCGCCCAGCACCGCCGGCAGGCGGTTGGACACCAGGCCACCGAGACCGCCGCCCTTCTTGCTGGAGACATTGGCTTCGTAGTCCGTGACGACCACCTGCACGAGGAATCGGGCGCCGAGGACATTCCCGGTCTTCGCCCCGGACGGCCTGGAGACCCGTTCCGACGTGACCAGATCCTGCTCCTGCAGCACCGAGTCCAGCGCCTGGCGCTCGAGTAGCCGGAACCGACCCGTGCGGTTCATGACATCGGTGACGATCGCCTCGATGCCGTTGACCGGAACCAGGTTGGCGTGATCCGTCTCCCAGGTCACGCTTTCCCCTTCCGGTCCGACGATCTGGAAGCTCGACGCGGAACTGGTGTTGTCCACCGGAAGCACGGCCACACGCGACCGTCCACCGTCGTAATCGCCCCACTCCAGGTTGACGAGGTACTTCGCTTCAACGGCGTCGATGGATTCCGGCAGCGGCAGCTTTGACTGCTGGCCCACCGCGTAGGCCAGGTACTCTGCCTGGGCGGTCCCGCAGATCAGCAGACCCGTGCACAGTGCAAGCACTCCTGAAGTCGGCGCTCTCATCTTTTCACCATCGGTCGGTTGGCAAGAGGGATCGACCGGATTGTACATCCCGCCCGCCTGGTCGAAGTGGCCGCAGGTGAACGCCGGCTGAACGTCGCGCAGTCTCATTGACCGCCGTTTCCCGACACGCTCGCCAGGCCCGCAGGACGTCTGTGTGCGCCAAAAGCCATTAGGCGCGCAGGAAGGCCCAGCGCACCTTGGGCCAAGTCCAGCGAGTCGGACTAGAATGGTCTCCGAGCAGCGCGGCCATCGTCTCGGCACCGAACGATTCGACATCCAGCGTGCTTTCTGCCCAACTTGGCGCGTACAGCGGAGGCGCTCCTGTGAGACTCGAGGAGGCGACCAAAGTCCCCGTGGACCGGTTGCGCCTGGACCGGCACAATCCGAGGTTGATCGGCGAGGCAGAGAGGGAGTCGGAAGCCGAGATCATCGGGCGCCTGCATCGAAGCGCTGAGCTTGACGAACTGCTGCAATCGATCTCGGCCAACGGCTATCTCGACATCGAGCCACTCGTCGTCTGCCCGGGCGACGGTGAGGATCTGGTCGTCCTGGAAGGCAACCGAAGACTGTCAGCCCTCAGGCTCCTGCGAGATCCGAAGCTCGCGGATCAACTCAGGATTCGGCCCCCCGAGATCGACGCCGAGGTACGGAGCACCCTCGACGCGGTATCCGTTTACCCCGTAGCGAATCGAGAGAAGGCACGGGCCTTTCTCGGCTTCAAGCACATCAACGGCCCGGCACGCTGGAACGCGTACGCCAAAGGCAAGTTCGCAGCCGACTGGTACCGCTCCGGAAGTGCAAGCCTCGCGGAGATCGCGAGGTCCATCGGGGACCGGCATGACACCATCAAGCGCATGGTGTCCGCGATCTTCGTGCTGGAACAGGCCGAGAAGCACGATTTCTATCGGATCGCCGTTCGATACAGCCGCAAATTCAACTTCTCACACCTCTATACCGCCCTCGGACGATCGCAGTTCATGGCGTACCTGGGGCTCGAGTCCAGTTGGGCCAAATTCGACCCAACCCCAGAGCCGGTGCCGAACGAGAAACTTGGGGAACTGAGAAACGTCCTCGTCTGGATTTATGGAGAGCGTCCGGACGATGAGCCAGTGGTGGCCTCGCAGAACCCGGACATCAGGCGACTCGGAGAGGTTTTGGCACACGCCGAAGCCCTCCATGTGCTGGAGACCAAGGGAAGTCTCGATGACGCCCACGCGCGAGTCGAGGCGGCAGACAAGCGCCTGACCGCTTCCCTGATTCGGGCGCGCGACAACATGAGCGACGCCAGCCTGTCACTAAGAGGATACGACGGAGAGGACGCATCGCTGGTGAATATCGCAGCCGACGTGAAGGAGCTGGCCGATAGCGTGCACTCCAACATGCGCAAGAAGCACCGACAGGTGCAGGCGATTGCAGGGCAACGCGGCTAGGATGCGGCGGCGCGAGGGATAGGTGGGGCATGGGCACGAGCGAGGCAACCAACACTGGGAGCGGGGAACCGCCCGGCGAGTCGGAGGCCATCGGCGGAGCCCCTGAGGACGCCCACGCCGCCGACGGCGAGATACCTCTCTCCTGCCTGCAAGCGGCCAACGTCTCGACCGTGCAGCAACGCAGTCCACTGCGATACCCGGGTGGTAAGACTTGGCTGGTGCCACACATTCGGACGTGGCTGAAGGCAACAACGCCCGAAATACTCGTCGAGCCTTTCGCGGGAGGAGGCATCGCTTCGTTGACCGCCGTCATGGACGGGCTGGTAAAGCAGGCGATCATGTTGGAACTGGACCGCGACGTGGCCGCCTTCTGGCACGCGGCACTGCTTCAAGGCGACGCTCTGGCACGGCGGGTTACACACTTCCAGCCGACCCTCGCGCGGCTACGGAACCTGCAAGCCCAGACCCCTGACACCTTGGTGGAGCAAGGCTTCCGCACCCTCGCACTGAACCGGACCAGACGCGCCGGGGTTCTGGCCGAGGGCGCCTCCTTCATCAAGGACGGAGAGAACGGCAAGGGCCTCCTGTCCCGCTGGTACCCGAAAACACTCTCGGACAGGCTCGAGGCCATCAGGAAGCACGCAGACAAGATCGTCTTCTATCGAGGCGACGGGAGCCAGGTGTTGTCCGGACTACTCCGCGGCCGGGCTCATGCCGCGGCTTTCGTCGATCCGCCGTACACGGCCTCGACGGGAAAACGGGCGGGTACCCGCCTGTACGCCCACAAGGACATCGATCCCGCCCGCATCTTCGAGACGCTGGCGCAGACACGCGCCAACTTCCTCATGACCTACGACAACGCGCCGGAAATCATCCGGCTGATACGGAAACACCAATTTCACGCGGTCTCGGTGGAGATGAAGAACGCCCATCACGACCGGCTTCGAGAGCTGGTCATCACGAGAGATCAATTGTTCACCTGAAGTTCCCACCCGGGGCCGGGGTGCGGAAACACGGGGAACAAAAGACCGTAGGGACGGGCTTGTCCCGTCCCGTCGCCAAGGGCTTGCACACGCTCGCCACGGGCGACGACAAGCGTCGCCCCTACGACATCCCGTGCCGAATCACCCGCCATCCCCGGCGCGGGCGTCGTAGGGGACGGGCTTGTCCCGTCCCGTCTTGAGATCGTGCACGGGCGCAACGCGGGCGACGACAAGCGTCGCCCCTGCGACGTCCCGTGCCGAATCACCCGCCATCCCCGGCGCGGGCGACAAGCGCGCCGCCCTCGCAGCGCCGGCGCCAGCGGTTCAGTCGCCCTCCAGTTCCTCGATCCGCTTCGGCCAGGTGTCCTTCAGCAGCCGCGACAGGGATCGGTCGGCGAGCATCCGACCGCCGGTCTGACACCGCGCGCAGTAGTTGCTCTCGTTCTCCGCGTGCACGATCCGCTGGATAGGCGCGCCGCACACCGGGCATGGCTGGCGATACCTGCCGTGCGCGGCCATTTCGTCATGAAACGCCGTCACCTTGTCCGGAAACGCATCGCCCGCCTTGCCGCGCAGGATGTCGGTCCAGTCGGTGAGTGTCTTCCGGCAGGCATTGAAGAGCCGTTCGGCCTCCTCGGCGCTCATGTCTCGCGCACGCTTGAACGGCGACAGCCCGGCGTGCAGCAGGATCTCGTCCGAGTAGGCATTACCGATGCCGGCGAAGATGCGCTGGTCGGTGAGGGTGCGCTTCAGGGTGTGATGCGAGGACGCCAGCCGTACCCGGAAAGCCGACAGGTCGATGTCGAACACTTCCAGACCGCCCGGGTCCAGCTCGGCGAGGGCCTCCTCGCCCCGTACGAGACGCAGCGCAGCGCGCTTCTTCTTGCTCGCCTCCGTGAAGATCAGCGTCCCCGACGAGAAGTCGAACGCGGCGAGCCCGGCGCGTTTCGGCACCGCGCGACCCTGCTCGTACCAGCGCAGGCGTCCGGAGATCATCAGGTGCACGACCATGAACACGTCCGGTTCCAGCGCGATCACCAGTTGTTTCGCCAGACGCCTCGAACCGGTGACCGTCCGGTTGCGCACCTCGTCCACGGAGGGCGATACCGAGCGCAGGACGAACGGGCTCGCGAGCCGGATGTCCAGCAGCGTCTCGCCAACGATACGCCGGTCGAGGTGCTCCAGGTAGACGGTCAGATCCGGCAGCTCCGGCATGGATCGTGCGTCCCTGCGCCGCTCAGGAAGCGGGGTTCGCTGCCGCCGTCGGTCTGGCCTGCGCCGGTCCGCTCATGGCGCCGTCATGCCGGGCTTCAGCGCCAGCACGTCCGTGCGCAAGCCGGTCAGCACGCGCTCCGCCAGGTTGCCCAGCACCTTCGCCCCGACGCCATGACGCCCGACCGTGCCCATCACCACCAGCTGCGCCAGCAGACGCTCCGCCTCGTCCGCGATGACTTCCTCGACCACACCCTCGTGGATGTGCAGGTTCTCCCGCGGAATGCGATGCTCGTCGCACAGCTTGTCCGTGATCGGGTGCATGTCCTCCGCGACCTTGCGGGCATGCGCCGCGCCGTCGATCAGGCCGAGTTCCGTCAGGACGTGCGGGACATGGATGACGTAGACGAGGTGCGTCGGACAGTTCCCGGCCTCGGCGTACCGCTGCGCCGTCTCGATGACGCTCGCGTTCAGGGCCCGCTTGACCCGCGAGCGCGTGTGCAGGTCCACCGCGGCCACGATCGTGCGCGTGGGCCACCACTGGTCCTCCGCGACGATCAGCACCGGGGCCGCCGCCTCGCGCAGCAGGTGCCAGTCCGTGGGCGTGTAGGCAAACGACTCCGTGCGATGGCCCGTCTTGACCACCGCCGCGTAGGGCTTGCGGGCACAGCGAATATCGACCCAGAGATGCACGTCCTTTTCCCACGCGACGGTGCACTCGACCGCCACGCCGGTTGGCCTGAGACGCTCAATCTCCGCGGTCACCTCGGCCTGGCGCCGGTCGTGGATGCTCTGTCTGGCCTCGATGCGCTGACTCCGATCGTGGATGCTGCCCAGCGACTCGTAACAGAAAGCCACCACGTCGGCGGCCCAACCCATGCGCTCGGCGAGGGCGAGACCGCGCGGCAACGCGACAGGCTTCTCGCCGGCTCGATCGGCAACGATCAATACGGATGGCATGACCCCTCCCTGTCGATGGTTTTCAATTATCGGGCGGCGCCAGGCAACGCGAGTGACGCCGTCCGCAACGGCTCACCGGGACGTCTCGGCGAACCCCGGCTCAAGTCGCGCCATGGTCTTCCACCGCCCCGAGCGGTACCGCAGAAGGAGCATGACGTTCTTGACCACATACTCGCCGATCAGCGTGGCATAGACCCAGAAAACCGGCAACCCCAGGAAGGTGAAGAGCGCGGCAAAGGTACACCGCACGCCGATCAGTCCCACGAACGTGGCGATCAGCGGCGCCCGCGTGTCCCCCGCCCCGCGCAGACTGCCGCCGATGGCGAATTCCACGGCAAGCAACGGCATCATCCCGGCGAGCAGCCATGTCATCTGCACCGTGTAGCGTACCGTCAGCGGTTCGTCGCCCAGAAAGAACCGCGCCAGGGGTTCGGCGAACAGGGCGACCACGGCACCGAGGCTCGACATCGCGAGGATGGCGTAGCGCGCCGCGCGCCAGCCGCTCGCCACCGCGGCCTCGAAGTCATCGGCCCCGAGGTGCTGCCCGACCAGTGTGGAACCCGCGATCGAGAACCCGAAGCCCACCACCATGCAGAGCATGAGCATGTTGGCCCCGACGCTGTAGGCCGCGAACGCCTCCGTCCCGTAGTAGTTGCCGATCAGCATGAGGAACGCGAAGAAGCCCACCTGGAACACCACCATCTCGGCGCCGGCCGGATAGCCGATGCGCATGAGTTGCCGGAGCCGCGCGCGCGTGAACCAGCCCGCGACGATGTACTTCACCACCAGCGCCTGCCGGTACCAGAGCCCCACCAGCACGACGCCGCCGACGGTGAACGAGAGCCCGGCCGCGACTGCCGCGCCGCCGACGCCCATCTCGGGAAAGCCCCAGTTCCCGAAAATGAACGCGTACAGGAGCGGGATGTTGATCACGTTGACGCCCATGCCGACCCACAGCGGTGTCCAGGCGTCGCCCGCGGCCCGCAGCGCGGCGCCCAGGATGAAGTTGGCCGCGAAAGCCACGTTGAACACCGACAGCCAGCGGATGTTGTCCGCGGCCATCGCCACCGTGTGCTCGTCGAGACCGAACACGGTCGCCAACTGACCCGCGAAGAGGACGCCCGGCATCGTCAGGGCGAGACCGAACGCCGAGGCGAGCACCAGGCTCGCCATCGTCACCCGGCCCGCCTCGTCGTAGTCTTGTGCGCCCCACGCCCGCGCCACCAGCGCCGTCGTGCCCGCGCTGATGGCGATCATCACCGCCTGCAGGCCGAAGAACACGCGCTGACCCGCCCCGACCGCCGCCACCGCCTGTGTGCCGAGCTCGCCGACGAACTTGGTCTGCACCATCGCGACCACGGAATACAGCAGGTTGCCGAGGATCGACGGAACCGCGAGCTGCAGGATGCTCGGGCGTTCGGCGGGGTCGTTTCGGGTCGGTGTCATGGTCATACCAGCGTACGCAGGAAGTCGATCGCCGGCATCGCCCGGATCCCTTCCGGCGTCACGAAGTCACGTCGCCCGTCCAGCGCGACCTGGATCGCCTGCGCCTCCGGGAAGCGGCGGTTCAGGTAGCGCAATCCCCGGTCGACGTCGCGATCCGCCAGTTTGCATTCGATCAGCAATGTAGGAGCCCCATCCTCCGTCACGACAAAGTCGACCTCGCGGCGGTCGACATCCCGGAAGTATCGCAACTCCGCATCGCGCCCGAGGGTGTCCTGCCGGAAGTGCACCCACTTCAGGAGATGGCAGGCGACGAGATTCTCGAAGCGCGCGCCGGGGTCCCGTACCACGCTCCAGTCGAAATGATAGTGCTTGCGTTCCTGCTTGACCGCGCGGATGTGCGGCGCACCGAACGGCGCCAACCGGAAGACCGCGAACAGTCGTTCCAGGATGTCCAGCCAGCTCGAAGCGGTCCGGTGCGCAACCTCGAGATCCTCCCGCAAGGCGTTGATCGACAGCGGGGAGCCGACGAGGTCCGGCAGACGCAGCATCATTTCTTCGAGTCGGCCGAGATCCCGGATGCTCGTCAGGGCCGTCACGTCCTCCTCGAGCACGCGCGTGCGGTACTGGCGGGACCAGCGGCGCGCCTCGACCTCGCTCCCGCCGAGCCAGGGCTCGGGGAACCCGCCCAGGCGGAGCAGGTCCGAGAGTCCCTCCGCGTCCGTGATGCCCGCCTCCGCGACCGACAGGGGATGCAGCCGCAGCATGTGATAGCGGCCCTGCAGCGAGTCGCCGCCGAAACCGAAGAGTTCCAGCCGCCCGCTTCCCGTCACGAGAATCCGCTGACCCTCTCGCCTCGCATCCCACAGCCCCTTGAGGAAGCCTCGCCAGCGGCGGTACTTGTGAATCTCGTCGAAGATCCAGAAATCGGCGGACGGCAACTCCCGCCGCAGGATGCGTTCCCGGTCCGTCTCGGCGTCCCAGTTCAGGTAACCCTGGTACGCTCCGGGCAGGCTCCGCGCCAGCGTCGTCTTGCCGACCTGGCGCGGACCGGCGACGAACACCATCTTGCGTTCGAGGTCGCCTTCCACCTGGGCCGTCAGGTAGCGGACGAGCGAGGTCATCGGGGCCACGATACGGCCTTCTTGCACCTTATGCAAAAATACTCGCGGGCATTTTTGATGTGTGTAGAGAATACAAGTGCTGCGCCGGCGCAGGGCATGTGACCGCTATGTGCTGGAACGCGATGTCTGCGTTGCGCTACTGCGATGCAGCACGAAGTCTCCTTCGGGCGAGACGGCTTCGATCAGTTGGCTCAGCTTCTCGACGGTCGGCACGGAAGCCCCCTGAGATCCTTCGCCATCTCGAGAGCCTCTTCCCTGCTGCGACCCTGCGTCATGGCCTCAAGAAGCGGAATCTCCACCACCCAGAACCCGCCGTCTTCGTACATCCTGCCGAACAGTCGCATGTCAACTCCGCCCTGTTGCACGCGTGAGGATGGCCTTCGCGAGCTTCCAGATCCCGCCGCTCCATCGAGGGCCAACATACACGGATACGTGTACACCGGACAGTCGTTCCCAGGATGCTCTCCCATGGTCGACTGGCCAACCTCGAGAGTGTCGGGCTGACTATTTCTGGGAACCCGTCCAAGCGATCGACGCGAAAGCCAAGGTCGCTACACCGCGAACAAGCTCGTTTACGCGCGCTCCCGGGCGCCGAGCATCATGCGCATCGAGCCTCGCCGATCCTATTTCACTTCGGCTCGAAGACGGCTCGTTGGCGCTCGCTCAACTGGGCAAGATCGAACAGTTCATCGTTGACTTCAACGTAGCCCGCCTCCCACAGAGCGCGAGCCTTGGCCTCGCATGCAGCCGACTCGGCGGCGGCCTCGGCCTTGCGCAGCGCGCGTCGCATGGGGGAATCGAAGTACGCCTTGGTGATGGCTTCGATCAAGGCCGCCTGGCGGCCGCGGGTCCCGGCGACGATCACGCCAAAACGCGCTTCCTGCATGGCCGCGCTGCGCACCTCATATACCGCTGCATCGTAGTATCGCGCGCGGGTGGCGTCCGTCAGCGTTTGCCAGTAGGCGTACTCCGCGGTGTCAACTTCGGCTTGCCTGGCCTTGGCCAGAGTGTACCTCCGTTCCATACCATCCCTCGGGTTGTGTCGCTGCAACGCGAACAATGGCAAACCATTGAGACGGCGAAATCAAGCTCTCTGACTGACCTGAGCCGTCCCTGAGGCTAACGACTCGATCACTCACCAGAGGCAGGGCGCCAGCTACGCCGTGGTCAGCGGCGGAGGCCGAAACACCTGCCTACGATGCCACTGAACGTGCTCGGCCGACGGGATGTCGGGAACGAGCAGAGGTGGCCGCAGGCGCTCGCCGTGAAAGTCACGGAGCCACCGCAACGCCGGGCTTTGCCCGTGCACATCGCTCGACACGAGAATCCGAAACCCGCGGTCGACCGGCTCCAGGCCCCATGCGCCGCGATCGAGAGCCTTGTGGTGAAACCCGCACAACGCCAAGCCGTTATTGACTTGGTCCGGCCCTCCGGCCGCGTGCCACTTGATGTGGGCGGCCTCGAGCCCAAGCAACTCCTCGCCGAGGCGGATGTCGTAGTCGCATACGGCGCAGCGACGCTCGTACGCTCGCAGCACGGCGGAGCGGAAACTCGGATCCCGCGCCTGCGAGTCTCGTACCACCCACTCCGCGCGTAGACCAACAGCCTCGCGAATGTCGTCATGGAGGGACTCCGGAAAGTGGCCCTTAAGGAGCAACTGCGACGCACTCGCCACGAGTTCCGGGTTGCCCAGCAACATCCGGTGGACACGCTCTGGAAATCCGCCCTCCGCTCTGTGGCGGATCAGCGACCTCTTGAGGAGGTCTCCCGACCTGGTCCGTGGCAATCTGTCGTCGTTCGGGATCTCCCAAAGACCGTCGCTGGACAGGCGCCCGAACGGATACTCAGGATGCCAGGCCTTGCTCGGTGGTCCGAAGCGGCGTAGCAGACTCCTCAACGGGCCTTCGATCTCCTCAAAGCGCGCAAGCCGCTTCTCGCCACCTTGCAGGCGACCGAGGGCGAGAAGGAGCAGCAGCGGTTTGTGCGGCGCACGTCTACCGTTGGCGCTCCACGGTTTGAGCTCCTTTACCCGGGAGAGGAAGTCCCTTCTGTCCACATGCGTAGCCTTGACGCGCCGTGCTTACGGGGAACGGCCATGGGCCTTCCCCTGCAGGCTTCCACTCCGGCGCTGGGGCGCGGACGCGCAGGAAAAGAAGACTGTAGGACGGGCTTGTCCCGCCCCGTGCCGAATCAGCCGCCAAGCCCGGCGGGGGCGACCACAAGGGGTCGCCCCTACGAGCGACAACCGCGCGGTTGTTCGCTGCAAGTATACGGTTTACACCGAAAAACGATCAAAATGTATACGTAATCTCGACCATCCCGGGGATTTCGTATATTTGGCACAGTGTCTCCGCCACGGCGGAGCATCGAGCGTTCCGTCCGAGCCACGCTCCAGGGCCAGCGGCTCGGCATCCTCCACCCCAACCGTCCTGTATCATCGCGCGCACTCCCGAATTGCCAACTCCGGGACTTCCCAGGCCGCCCAAGGGCGAACATCGCGTCCGACACCACCGGCGTCACTGGACGAGGGGAGGCCCGGACCAGGAGGACAGCACCATGGATCTCACCAAAACCGGCGTCTGGTACTTCACCGACGGCATGTCGGCCTCCGAGGCGGCCGAGTCCGCCCAGCGCATCGAATCCCTCGGTTACAGCGCTCTCTGGATTCCGGAAACCGTCGGCCGGCACCCTTTCGCGCACGCCGCCTGGCTGCTCGCGAACACCAGCGAACTCGTCGTGGCCACCGGCATTGCTTCCATCTACCACCGCGAACCCGGCGTGACGCTGGCCGCGCAGAACACGCTCGCGGAGCAGTCCGGGAACCGGTTTCTGCTCGGGCTCGGCGTGTCGCACAAGCCGATGGTCGAGGGCGTGCGCGGCCTCACCTACGGCAAACCCGTCACGACCATGCGCGAATACCTCGAGAAGATGGACGCCTCGCCCTACTCGGGACCGAAGCCGGAGTCCGCTCCGCCCCGGGTCATCGCGGCGCTCGGACCGCGCATGCTCGAACTCGCGCGCGACGCCTGCCAGGGTGCGCATCCGTACTTCACCTCGCCGGAGCACACCGCCATGGCGCGCGAGGTGCTGGGCCCGGACGCGTGGCTGTGCGTCGAGCAGAAGGTGATCATGGAGGAGGACCCGGGCAAGGCGCGCGACCTCGCCCGGCAGACGGCGCAGGTCTATATCGGCTTGCCCAACTACCGGAACAACTGGCTACGCATGGGACTCGAGGAGTCCGACTTCGACAACGGCGGCTCCGACCGTTTCGTGGACGCCACCTTCGCCTGGGGGAATGCCGACGTGATCCGCGCGCGGATTCAGGCGCACCATGACGCCGGCGCGACCCATGTCTGCATCCAGCCCGTCCATCCGCAAGGCGCCTTCGGACCGCTGCACTGGGAGACGCTGGAGGCGCTCGCATGAGCGCTCTCGCGGGCCGCAGGGCGGTCGTCACCGGCGCTTCGGGGGTGCTCGGAGCGGCCGTCGCCCTCGCGTTTCACGACGCCGGCGCGTCGGTCACCGGCATCGACGTCGTGCCCGCCGACGCACCTTGGCCCGTGCTCATCGCCGACCTGACCGACCCGGCCGCCACGGGCGCCGCGATCGAGCAGGCCGGCGAGATCGACGTGCTTGCGAACATCGCGGGCGGTTTCACGATGGGCGACACGGTGGACACCACCTCCGACGAGACCTGGGACTTCATGTTCAACCTGAATGCGCGCACGGTGCTGAACGCCGTCCGGGCGGCGGTGCCGGGGATGCGCGCGCGGGGATCCGGCAAGATCGTGAACATCGGCGCGCGCGCCGCGCTGCGCGGTACCGGAGCCATGGGTGCCTACTGCGCCTCGAAGAGCGTCGTGCTCCGGCTGACGGAAACCCTCTCGGACGAACTCAAGTCGAGCGGCATCAACGTCAACTGCATCCTGCCGAGCATCATCGACACGCCGCGCAACCGTTCCGACATGCCGAACGCGGACTTCGGCGCGTGGGTCGCACCTTCCGAGATCGCGGCCGTCGCGCTGTTCCTCGCCTCAGACGCGGCAAGCGCGGTCCACGGCGCGTCGATTCCGGTGGAAGGGTTGTCCTGAAGCGACGCCGTGGCGGTCAGCCCGTCCGCCACGCTTCGATGTCGAGATCGTCCGGCAGCGGGATGAACACCATGCACACGGGGCCTTCGATCACCTCGCTGGTGTGGCCCTGGCCGTCCACGTCGTCCGGGAGGAACGCTTCGCCCGGGCCCCAGCGCCGCTTCTCGCCATCCGACGTGCCGATTTCCCACACGCCTTCCAGCATGAAGCAGAGCTGCCGGCGCGGCGCGTTATGCCAGTCCTGAAAGGCGCCCGCGGCGATCTCGAACAGCCGCACCCCCGGCGATGCGAACGACGCGCTGACCCGCATCGCGTTGCCCCAGGGATCCTTGGCCAAGTCGCCCCAGGGAATCTCCAGTTCGTCGAACGCCGAGCCCCCTTCGGGCGTGGTGAAGAAACGTATTGCGTGCACCGCTGACTCCCGGTCCCAATCGTTGCCGGGCATTGTAGGGGACGCCCTTGTGGCGTCCCGTTTTCGGGTTCACGCACATCCCCCGGGCGACCGCAAGGGTCGCCCCTACGGACGTAGGCAGGCAGAATGACCGCGTCCCGGCACGATCAGCACAAGGAGGAAACGGATGCCCGCCCCACAGACCGAAGAGTGGTACGCCGCGGTGGCCGAGGAGATCGTCGAGCCCGACCGCCCGATCATCGACACCCATCACCATCTCTGGGAAGTGACGACACCGCTGTGGGGCCGCTACGTGCTGGAGAACCTGTGGGCCGACACCGAGTCCGGGCACCACATCGAGAAGACCGTGTTCGTCGACTGCCGCTCCGGTTACCGCACGGAGGGTCCCCGGCATCTGCGACCGGTTGGCGAGACCGAATTCATCGCCGGCGTCGCCGCCGAGAGCGCAGCGCGGGAGGGGACGGCTACGATTTCAGCGATCGTCTCCCATGCCGACCTGCTGCTCGGCGATGCCGTCCAGGAAGTGCTCGAAGCCCACGAAGCCGCCGGCAACGGCCTGTTCCGGGGCATCCGGCACGCCGGCCCCCACGACACGACCGGCACGCTGACGAACATGGGCCGGGGACGTCCCTGTCCCTACGGAGAGGAGGACTTCCGCACCGGCATGCGGACGCTCGGGCGCCTCGGCTACACCTACGACACCTGGCACTTCTTTCACCAGAACCGGGACTACCTGGCCCTCGCCCGTGCGGTGCCGGACACGACCATGGTCCTCGACCACTTCGGCACACCGCTGGGCGCCGGCGCGTACGCCGGCCGCCAGGAAGAGATCTTTTCGCAGTGGAAGGAGGACATGGCCGCCATCGCCGAGTGCCCGAACGTGGTGGCGAAGCTCGGCGGGCTCGCCATGCCGGACAACGGCTTCGGCTGGCACGACCGGGACCTGCCCCCGACTTCGGACGAATTCGCAGACGCCCAGAGGCGCTACTACCTGCACACCATCGAGTGCTTCGGCCCGGACCGCTGCATGTTCGAGAGCAACTTCCCGGTGGACCGGCTGTCGATCTCCTACCACGTCATGTGGAACGGCATGAAGAAGATCGTCGCGGATTTCAGCGAGGACGAGAAGCACGCGATGTTCTACGGCACGGCGGAGCGGGTCTACCGGCTGTAGGGGCGACCCTTGGGGTCGCCCGTCCCGGAGTCGTGCAAGCTGCAGGAACGGGACGGGACAAGCCCGTCCCCGACAATGCCCGCGTCAGTCCTCGACGGACGCGATCCCGGCGCGTACCCGCGCCGCCTTCCGCTCGTCCCACCACCAGGCTTCCACGAACGGTACAAAGGAGAGACCCTCGCTGCGGACCTGGCCGAAACGGTCCCAGTAGGTCAGGCGCAGGCCGGGCGTCGACGGTCCGGGGATGAAGTAGAAGTTCCACAGCAGCACGCGGTCGAGCGCGCGCGTGGCGGCGTAAAGGTCCTCGGCGGTCCGCGCGCGGTTTACGGACTCGGTCAGGCTGTCGACGGCCGGATCCCTGATCCTGGCCCAGTTCGTCCCGTAGCCGATGTCGGCGCTCGCACTGCCGAAACGGGCCTCGAGCTGGGGACCGGGCATGTAGGTCGGCACGAAACTGACGCTGGTGCCGTCGAACGACCCGGCACGGCTGCGGTAGAGCCAGTGCGAGACGTCCAGCACGCGCACCGTCGTGGCGATGCCGACCTGTCTGAGCCGCGCGACGAGCGGCATGATCGAGCGGCCACTGGAGGTCAGGACGAAGATGAAGTCGATCCGGAACGGCTCACCGGTTTCCTTGTGCACCATCGCGCCTTCCCGGATGTGCCAGCCGGCCTCGTCGAACAGTGCGAGCGCGCGTTTGGTGTTCTCCCGGTTGTGGCCGTAGCCGTCGCTCCGGGGATGGTGGAAGGGCTCCGTGAACACCCGATCCGGAATCCGGCCGCGCCACGGCTCGAGCAACGCGAGCTCGCGTGCCGAGGGCCGGCCGCTGTGCGCCATGGCGGAGTTCTGGAAGAGGCTCACGCCGTGATCGAAGAAACCATGGAAGTAGACGCGATTGAGGTAGTCGAAGTCGTAAAGCAGCCACAGGGCCTCGCGCACGCGGGTGTCGCGAAAGCGCGGCCGGTCGAGGTTCCAGAAGACAGGCCACCACAGGCCCCAGACCCGCGTCCCCTTCCGCAGATCCGTCTTGAAGAGGCCCTGTCGCACGGCCGGGAAGCCGTACGCCGTTGCCCAGTTCTTGGCCGACTGCTCGTGGCGCACGTCCACCACGTCCGCCTTGTGCGCTTCGAGCATGGCGTTCTCGTCTCGAAAGTAGTCGTACTTCACCCGCTCGAAGTTGAAGCGGCCCCGGTTGACGGGCAGGTTGCGGCCCCAGTAGTCGTCGACCCGGCGGAAGGTCAGGGTGCGGCCGAAGTTGACGCCCTCAAAGCGGTAGGGCCCGCTGCCGGGTGGCGGTTCGGTCGCGGTCTTGCTGATGTCGTGCGCCATCCAGTAGTGCTTCGGCAGGATGGAGATGCGTCCGTAGACGAACGGCAGGATCGGGTGCGGTTCAACGCCGGCGCGGGTGACGAAGCAGAGCTCGCGTTCGCCGAACGGAACGATGCGGTCGAGGTCGGCCAGCGCCGTGCGCAGCACCACCGAGCCGTGCTCGCGGATGGCGTCAAAGGTGTAGAGCACGTCCTCGCGCGTAACCGGGCGCCCGTCGTGCCAGCGCGCCCCGTCGCGCAAACGGAACGCGGTCCACCGGAAGTCCCGCTCGACCGCGACGCCGTCCGCGAGACGCACGTAAGCGCTCGCATGCTCGTCGAGGCTGTCCTCGAGCAGCCGGTCGTAGACGAAGCCTCCCATGGCGTCGTAGCCGTCCGGGATGCGGCCGATCTCGACGATGCCGTTGTAACTGTCGAAGGTGCCCATCTTCGCGACGCGCATCGTGCCGCCCTTGGGCGCCTCGGGGTTGGCGTACGCGAAGTGGGCGAAGTCCGGTCCGTAACGCAGCGGCATGACGTAGGAGATGCCGTGGCGGTACTGCGGATCGCCGCACGGCTGCTCCGCCGGCCAGGCCGTGCCAGCGGCGAGGGCCAGGACGGCGGCCGCCTTGCCGGACAAGGCGTTCATCGGCCTCCGGCAGCGTCCTCGACGGCGCAAGCGCCTAGCCCGCATTTCTCACCAGGCCGCTTGTCGCGTCAAAAAGCTCATGGGTTTCACGAAGTTGACCGCGATGTCGACGATCGTGCCCATTGCGGACTGCGCTGGCCGCGCCCTCGCGGGTCTTTTGGCCCTGTGTACACACGGGCCCCCTGGTGAGAAATGCGGGCTTCAACGCCCGAACAGCCACCTCAGCAAGCCGATGCCGGCCAGGAGCGCAATCACCCACGGCACGGCGAACAACAGGGCCAGGACCCCGCCGATCACGGCGAGCACGATCCCGACGAGGACACCCACCGTCACGCCGACGATCGGCAGCACCACGAAGACGGCGAACCACACGACGGCGGCGCCCGCCGCCAGCGTGCACGCCGCAACCAGGAACCGGGCCAACGGACTGCGCACCGGCGTGCCGTCGACGGTCATGCCGCGCGGCTCCCAATCCACCGAATAGCGTCTGTTCATGTCAGGGACTCCTCTCGGACACCGGGGCGTTGCTGCGGCGTTTGACCAAGACGTCTGGCCACCTGTCGGCCGAACGCGTAGCCGGCCGCGGCCACCAGGGGATGACGGGTCAGCGCAAAGGCCACCGCCGCAACGCCGAACCCGACCGCCCACGTCGCCAGTTGCGGGCTCTCTGCCCGGCCCTCGGCAGCACGCGACACCGTGTGCTCGCAGTTGTTGGTGAACAGGTTGTAGCGGCGGCGATCCGAATCCTCGGCATAGTGCAACGCGCGCTGCCGCTGCACCGCATCGAGACGCCGCACGTGCAACCGCCTCCCGCGCCGGAAGTCCGCCTCCGTGGAGACGTGCTCGCCGCGCAGCGGCGTGTTGTGCAGCACCCGACCGTCGCCGAGGACTACGCCCTGGTGCATCACGGGACCCTTGCGGCGCAAGACGATGTCGCCCGGGAGCCACTGTGTCATCGTTTCGATTCCCTACGTTGTCTGACGACTTATTAGCAGGAATCGTTCCAACGTGGAAGGCCTTCAGAAATCAAGGCATTGGAGACTCCGCGACGCTCGCTCCCAGCGCATTGCGCCAACAAGTGGCGGAACCTGCCACTCGGAACTCCGTGCCGCCGGGGGTGGGTGTCCCGGCCGAACCCCGGGGTGGGTGTCCCAGGCCGAGCCCCGGGGTGGGTGTCCCAGGCCGAGCCCCGGGGTGGGTGTCCCGGCCGAGCCCCCCTCCCGACCGAGCCCCGGGGTGGGTGTCCCATCGCGGACGCCTCCCGACCGAGCCCCGGGGTGGGTGTCCCATCGCGGACGTCGCCACACGGAGCTCCGTGCCGCCGGGGTGGGTGTCCCCTCGCGGACGCCCTCGCGGACGCCGATCAGGGTGGGTGTCCCATCGCGGATGCCCATCGCGGATGCCACGCGGATGCCGATCAGGGTGGGTGTCCCATCGCGGATGCCTCACGTGGTGAGGGCGCACCGTGTCGCGCGGGAGACTGTCGTCCTGGCCAGCTTGGCGAGCACGGCTCCATCCATGTCCGGCTGTACCAGCCGTTGGGCGACCTCCTCCGCGCAACCCTGCACGCGTTCGGCGACTTCGACCACGCGGCGCCGGACCAGCGGCAGGCTCATGCCTCCATCGCTCGCGAACGCTGCCCAGCCCCTGGCATCCATCTCCTGCAGCGTTCTGCGTCTGCCGATCTTCATGGCCAACCTGGGCGAGAGTTCGGAGTACGCCACCGTAGCGAGCAGATCGTATAGGGGTGCGAGGCGCGGGCCGCGGCCGTCATGAAGCAGGGAGAAGTTCTTGCCGTGCGCGTCCGTGTTGCCGACGATCAGGTTGAACACCGCGGCGTCGAGCAGCTTCAGGAGCTCGACCGCCGGTCGGGCCGCCACGCGCCGCAGGAGCGCGAAACAGTCCCTGAAGGAGGGTCCGCCTTCCCCCGCGTACTTGCGCTCCGGCGGCACTCCGAGCGCCTGGCAGAAGTCCTCCTGATGGGTTCGCGACACGCCCTCCGCTGCGGCCACCCGGTCATACCGTTCCACCAGGAGGAACGTGCGGCCGCCCACCGCCCGCGCTTCAACGGGCGCGACGTCGAGGTCGATCGCCGCCGCGAGGCGCATGGCGAAGGCTTCGTTTTCCGTCGTGCCAGGGAAGCGGTCGATCGCCGGCTTGAGGACGTGGGTGGTGGGTTGTCCGCTCGAGGGCAACGCGACGCAGCCCCCAACGAGAACGACGGGGAGTTTCGACTGAGCGCCAGCCAGCGACAACCTCAGGTTCGCGTCTCCCGCCAGCAGCGGCCGTAACGGCAGCGTGTCGAGGACGCGGATGAGCGCCTCGTCGTCGAGCGGCTCGGGCTGCGGGTTCGGCGCGGTCTGCGCGGGGGACTCGTCCGGCGGCAGCAGTTGCAGCGCCCCGGCAACCTCGCCCCCGAGCCGCTCGAGCAGGGCGAAGTCGTTGCCGGGTGAGACGCCGAGCGCGCGCGCAGCGGCCTCGCGCTGCCCTTCGTCGGGCAGGAGACCCGCGAAGAAGGGGCGGCACTCGCGACGCGTGTAGGCTTCTTCGCGCTTCGGCAACGAGGCGGACAAGGCCAGCGCGTCCGGTCGGTGCACCCAATCCCGCTCGTACCCGAAGCGCAGGTCACCATGCCGATCCTGCGTGAGCTTGCCGACCAGTTGATCGTCCCACCAGACGTGAAGCGTACCGGCCACGCGCCCGCCCTTCAGGTATCCGCCGGCGGCGCGATGTCGAGCGTGCAGCCAAGCGCCCTGAGCACTTCCAGCGTCTTGCCGAGCTGGGCGGTGGCCTTGCCCCGCTCGAGTTCCACGAGGAAGCGCAGACCTACCCCTGCCGCCCCGGCGAGTTCATACTGGCGCAACCCCGCGGCCTTGCGGGCGGTCCGCACCACATCGCCGATCTCGGCCGGCGTCAGGACTCTGTTCGACATGCAATATTTCCCGATCGGGAATATCGCACCGTTCGCCCCGCCACGTCAACGGAATTTTCCCGAGCGGTGCATTCATTGCCTTCGCCCGGTCCGTGCGGCACCCCACCGACTATTGTGGCACGCCGCCTGGCACAGACTCCTCGGGCAGCGCCTGGACTATGTAGTCGATCGAGTCCCGGAGCTGCTCCTCGCTGCACGCCATGCAGAGGCCCATGACCGGCATGCCGGGCGGCATCCCGTCGATCACGGATCGCAGCATCGCGTCTTCGCCCTTGGCCAGGCGCGGCGCCCAGGCTTCTGGGTCGCCGAACTCCGGGGCTCCCGCAACGCCCGCCGCATGGCAGGAAAAGCAGTAACGCTCGTAGGTCCGCTTGCCGGGGTGCTCGGCGGGGGCGTCCCGGTCGCAAGCCGGCAACCACGCGAGGAGCGCGGCCAGAACGAGGGTCTGTATCGTGGTCTTCATCAGCGCATTGTTCCGCACCTTGATGACGCGGGAGACCGGCGCCGCGTCGCCCGTTGCCTACGAATTCGGGACGGGACGCCACGAGGGCGTCCCCTACCCCTGCAGTTCGAAGTCGTCCGCGTCCCGCCACGCGGGAAACGCGGCACGATAGCGATCGAGGCCTGCCCTGTCCAACCGCACATGCACCAGTTGCTCGTCGTCGAATACCTCGACCAGCGGCGTCCCCTCGAAGTCGTACACCGCCGTACCGCCCCGGTAGACCACGCCGTTGCCGTCGGTCCCCACGCGGTTGACGCCGATCGCGAAACACTGGTTCTCGATGGCCCGCGCCCGCAGCAGGCCGTTCCAGTGCGCCTGCCGGGCCGCCGGCCAGTTCGCCGGGTAGATGAGGACGTCGTAGTCGCCCCGGTTGCGCGACCAGACCGGGAAACGCAGGTCGTAGCAGATGAGCGGGCACGCACGCCAGTCTTCGAGACACACGACCACGCGCTCCGCGCCGGCGTCGTAGTGCTCGTGCTCCCCCGCCATGCGGAAGCGGTGCCGCTTGTCGTAGGTGGTCGCCGTGCCGTCCGGCGCCATCCAGACGAGTCGATTGAACCAGCGCTCGCCCGCGCGGATCACCACACTGCCGACCAGCACCGCGTCGAGCGCCGCCGCGCGCTCCCGCAACCAGCCCACCGTCGGGCCGTCCATGGTCTCCGCGACTTCCCGCGAGTCCATGGTGAAGCCGGTGCTGAACATCTCCGGCAGCACGACGAGGTCCGTATCCGGCTCGACCTGCTCGAACCAGGCATCGAAGCGCCGGCGGTTCGCCGCGGCGTCGTGCCAGTCGGTTGCGGTCTGGACGAGGGCGATCTTCACAGCTGACAGAGGATCTCGGCCGCGCGCGCCAGCGTCTCGTCGTCCTTCGCGAAGCAGAAACGCAGGAACCGCTGGTTCGGCGGCTCGGCGTAGAACACGGACACCGGGATCGATGCGATCTTGTGTTCCACCGTGAGACGCCGGGCGAGGTCGACGTCGGCTTCGTTGCTGACCGCGGAATAGTCGAGCAGCTGGAAGAACGTTCCCGCCGAGGGCGTCAACCCGAAACGCGACTCCGCCAGCAGGCCGTTGAACAGGTCGCGCTTGCCCTGATAGAAGCCGCCGAGCTCGCGGTGATGTTCGGGGCAGCGCTCGAGGAAATCCGCGATGCCGTGCTGCAGCGGCGTCGGCGTGGTGAAGTTCACCCACTGGTGGATGCCGCGGAACTCTCGGGTCAGCGCCGCCGGCGCCACGCAGTAGCCGACCTTCCAGCCCGTCGCGTGGTAGGTCTTGCCGAACGACGACACGACGAAGCTGCGCTCGAAGAGCACCGGGTCCAGGATCATGCTCTCGTGGCGGCGCCCGTCGAAGACGATGTGTTCGTAGACCTCGTCGGAGACGATGTAGATGTCCCGCTCCGCGACGATGTCCGCGAGTGCTGTGGTGTCCTCGGCCGTCCACGCGCCGCCGGTCGGATTGTGCGGCGTGTTGACGACGATCAGCCGCGTCCGGTCGCTCACCGCGTCGCGCACCCGGTCCCAGTCCGGTCGAAACGTCGGCGCCGTCAGCGGCAGCCGGACCGGCACGCCGCCGTTGAGGGCCACCACCGGGCGGTACGCGTCGTACGCCGGGTCGAAGAGGATGACCTCGTCGCCGGAATGCACGACGGCGGTCATGGCACAGTAGAGGGCTTCCGTACCCCCGGAGGTCACCGTCACCTCGGTCTCGGGATCGACGCGCCGGCCGTAGAGATCCAGGACCTTGCCGGCGATCCCCTCGCGCAGCCGCTCGATGCCGGCCATCGGCGGATACTGGTTGTAGCCGTGGGTCAGGTAGTAGCCGACCCGTTCGAGCAGTTGCGGCGGCGCATCGAAGTCCGGGAACCCCTGCGAGAGGTTCATCGCCCCCTCGTCCGCCGCGAGCTTCGACATCACGGTGAATATCGTCGTGCCCTCGTCGGGCAGCTTGCTCGCGATCCGCAAGGCGTGCGTTCCCTCCAAACCGTCCCGGGCGGCGGCCGTGTCAGCCGTTGTACTTCCAGTTGCCATGGAAGCCGTAGGGCACCCGATGGGGCAGTTCCGCACAGGCGATGGGCCCGTCCGCCACGTTGGTCGCATCCAGGAACAGCAGGTCGCTGCGATTCTCCGCAGCCCGGTAGACGACGCTCACCAGGTAGCCGTCGCCCTCCTCGGCGTCCTCCGAGCGCGGCACGAACACCGGCTCGCCCGTGACATCGCCCTCGGGGAGCACGTATTCGTTGCGCCGGCCCTTGGCGAAATCGTGGTGCGCGACGGCGTTGAAGCCCATACCGGGCGCCATTCCGATCGCGGCGCCGTAGTAGCCATGGCGGTAACCGTTGCCCGCGAAGCGCTCGTCGAGCCGCGGAAACTCACCGGTGACGTCGTCGAGATAGCGGCGCCGGATGCCGTTCGAGTTGTCCGCGAGATCGATGACCCATTCGCAGAGGCGCGCGTTCGCCTTCGCCGGGTCCGTCGGAGTGCCGTCCACGTTCGGAAAGAGCGGCGCCTCCTCGAACTGCATGACGTGGGCGACGATGCGGTCGCCCTCGGTGTACGCGTTCATGGGGTGGAACACGTAGCAGGGGTCCGTCTCGAACCAGCGAATGTCCTCTACCGACCCGTCCCGTCGCATGACGCCCACGTGGGTGCCCTTGTCCGGCTCCCAGGCGAACGGCGGCTGGCCGCGCATCGCCCGCTCCATGCTGCCGGTGAGGGGGAAGATCGGGAACAGGACGTGTTCGTCGGTGGCGATGAAGTCGTGCACCATGCTGGCGAACGGCGCCTGGAAGCGTTCCGATCTGGTCAGGACGCCTTCCGAGTCCACCGTCTGGTAGCTCATCCCCGGGGAGAACACGCCGTCGGCCATGTAGCCGAAAAAGAGCATCTCGCCGGTTTTCGGATCGATCTTCGGGTGGGCGGTCATCGGACCTTCCAGGCGGCCGTCGAATCGCCAGGAGCCCTTCGACTCGAGGCTTTCCGCGTCGATCTCGAACGGCGCGTGTCCTTCCTCGAGGGCCAGCAGCTTGCCGCCATGCCAGACGACGTTGGTGTTGGCGAGGCCGTCCTCGGTGACCCCCTGCGCAATGGGGTCGCTCTCCATCGGGTTGAACGGGCTGAACAGGCTCCGGCCCTCCCGCCGCTCCAGCGTCCACTTGACCGTCCGCGCCCAGCGGTTGCGGTACCGCACGCGCCCGTCGCGAATCCGGAACATGTGCAGCATGCCGTCGCCGGCGAACCAGTGGTGTCCGCCGCGCGGCGGGAACTGCGGATCGGGGCCGTTGCGGTAGTAGGTGATGTCGAGGCTCGCCGGCAGCTCGCCGCGTACGACCATGTCGTCGATGTCGCACTCCATGCGGATCGGCGCGAAGTTGCCGGTGAGTTGGGGATGCTCCGGATACGGTGTGGTCACGGGTCTTTCCTGGGTTGGGGCGGCGCGTGGGGGCGACACTCTATCACCGGAGTCAACCTGGCGACGACGCGGAATCCCCTTCGATCAAGCCGGCCATTTCCACCGCGAACCAGAGCGCCATGGCCCCGCCACGGGCGTCCGTGCCCGTACTGAACGGCCGGTCGACATACGCCTGGCGAGACTCCAGAGGGCCCGTGCCGACACAGACCTGCTCGAGCTCGCCGCCGGCGCCGATGCGGGCCGCGGCCCCGGCCCAGGCCCGTTCCGCCACGCCCAGCCACGGATCGCGCCCCAGAATCCCCTCGCGCAGGCCCCGGGCAACGGCGACGCCGATCATGGTCGTCGCGCTGTGCTCGAGATACGTCGCCGGATCGTCACTGAGCTGTCGCCAGAGACCGGAGCCATCCTGATGGCCGGCCAGTGCGGACAGGTGCTCGACGTGGGTAGCGAGCAGGTCCTCCGCGCCGGCAGCGCCGAGGTGCGAGAGCGCCTCCGCGAAGCCAAGGGCGGCAAAGGCATTGCCGCGGCCCCAGTAGTACGGGGACGCATGGCAGTGCCAGTAGAGGCCGTCCGGCTGGCGGGTGTCGACCGCGCGCAGGTAGTCGACCAGCCGGCGCCGGTAGGACACCTCGCCGGTGACGGCATGGGCACGGCCGAGCAGCGTCCCGGCAAAGAAGAAGTCCTCCACGCGGATGTCCGGGTCCGGCACGAAACGGTCGGCCTGGCGGACGAGGAAGTCGCGGTAGCGCGCGTCCCCCGTGGCGGCGAGGAGTTCATCCGCAAAACAGGCCACCGCCAGGCAGGGCGCCCAGTCCGGCACGGTATCCGGCGCCGCCAGCAGGGGCTCCGCGAGACGCGCGATGTCGTCGACGACCTCCGTGTCAGGACCCGCGAGCCGGAGCCGACCCAGAAAGGCGACCCCCGTGGGGTACATCAGCGGCGATTCGACGGCGTGACCGTAGATGCCGGCAAGACGCTCGGCGACAGATCGCGGATCGATGTTCATCTGACCTCCGGATGTCCCGTGGAATGTAGGGGCGACCCTTGTGGTCGCCCGTCTCTCATCCTTGCATGAATTCGAAGCGGGACGGGACAAGCCCGTCCCGTACATGGCGCACCGCGGAACCGCGTCGTAGCATGGGCGGGAATCCGTGGGAGAGGAACGCATGAACGAACCGGCCAGGCGCCCCCAGCGCGCCATCGTCATCCTGCTGGACAGCCTCAACCGCCACATGATCGAGGACTACGGCGGCACCGAGTTCGAGACACCCAACATCGACCGCTTTGCGCAGCGCGCCGTGCGTTTCGATCGCCACTTCACGGGATCGCTGCCGTGCATGCCGGCCCGCCACGACATCCTCTGCGGGGCGCTCGACTTTCTCTGGAAGCCGTGGGGCTCCATCGAACTCTGGGAAGAACCGATCACCGCGCAACTGCGGCGCGACGGCGTGACCACGATGCTCGTCACCGACCATCCGCACCTGTTCGAGACCGGCGGCGAGAACTACCACGCCGACTTCTACGCCTGGAACTACCTGCGCGGCCACGAGGGCGACCCGTGGAAGTCGCGCCCGGACAACACATGGATGGGCGCCCCGGCCCTGCCGGCCACCCGGGCGCAGTTCCACTACGACGAGTCGCGCACCTGGTTCCGCCGGGAGCTCGATTTCCCCGGCCCCAGGACGATGCAGGCGACGGCGGACTGGGTCGACGAGAACGCGGCGCACTTCGACCGCTTCCTGCTGTTCGTCGACGAGTTCGACCCGCACGAGCCGTTCGACACCCCCGCGCCCTGGGTCAACCGCTACGACGACACCTGGCAGGGCGACGTGATGATCTGGCCGCCGTACACGGTGCGCGGCGTCGAGCGCGGCGTCATCACGGAGCGCGAGGCGCGCCACGTGCGCTGCAACTACGGTTCGAAGCTCTCCATGATCGACCACTGGTTCGGCAAGGTGCTCGATGCCATCGACCGGCAGGACCTGTGGGATGACACGATGGTGGTCCTGTGCACGGACCACGGCCACTACCTCGGCGAGAAGGACCTGTTCGGCAAACCCATGGTCCCGCAGTACGAGCCGCTCGGACACACACCGCTCTACATCCACTACCCCGGCATCGAGCCCCATCGCGTCGACGCGCTCACGACGAACGTCGACATCAACGCGACGCTGTGCGACGTCTTCGGCGTGCACCCGAACCATCGCACGCACGGCAAATCGCTCGTGCCCCTGCTGGACGGCAGCGCCGACTCCGTGCGCGAGTGGGCGCTGGGCGGCATCTTCGGCAACTGGGTGCAGGTGCACGACGGGCGGCGCAAGTACGCGCGCGCACCCGCGACCTCCCCGTTCCCCCTGTCGATGTGGTCGAACCGCTGGTCCACCATGCCGATCCACCGCTTCGACCCGACCTTCCCGAAGCCCGACCGCCGCGCCCGACTCGACTTCATGCCCGGCAGCGACATTCCGGTGCTGCGCCAGCCCTTCGCCGAAGGCGACCCGCTCCCCTATTGGTGCGCGCGGCCGCGCGTGGGCGAGCACCACCTGTACGACATCGACCTCGACCCCACCGAAGACGAGAACCGTCTCGGCGGCACGGACGAGGCCGACATGGTGGAATTGCTGCGCGAGGGGCTGCAGGCGGTGGAAGCGCCGGCGGACCAGTTCGAGCGACTCGGGGTGGCCTGAGCCAGCCCGCAACACAACCACTTCAAGGAGCATCCATGAAAGTCATCACCGGCGTCGGCGGTTGGCCGGCCACCATCCCCGCACAGGCGCAGGCGGCAGAGGCCGCCGGCTTCGACTGCATCACCTGCGGCGAACTCGACCACGACTCGATCATGATCATGACCGTGGCGGCGACGGCCACTAGCCGCATCGGCCTGCAGACCTCCGTGACCATCGCCTTCCCGCGCAGTCCCTTCGTGCTCGCGATGGAAGCCTGGGACCTGCAGCACCTCTCCGGCGGGCGTTTCTGTCTCGGTCTCGGCAGCCAGGTGAAGGGCCACAACGAGCGCCGCTTCGGTGGCACCTGGTCGCCGCCGGCGCCGCGCATGCGCGAGTACATCCGCATGATGCATGCCGTGTGGGACTCCTGGCAGGACGGCAAACCGGCGGAGTTCCTCGGCAAGCAATACACCTACACGCTCATGACGCCGAACTTCAATGCCGGACCCATCGAGTTCGATCGTCCGAAGGTCGGGCTCGCCATCGTCGGCCCCGGCATGGCCCGGGTGACCGGCGAAGTGGCCGACGTCGCCATGCCCCACGGCGGCATCATGTCGGACAAGTACATGCGCGAGGTGCTGCTGCCCGGCATCCAGACCGGGCTGGAGCGATCCGGTCGCACGTGGGCTGACATCGAGGTCGCCGAGAGCGGCTACCTCATCCTCGGCGAGAACGACAGCGAGATCGAGCAGAAGGCGCTCGACATGCGCCGCACGCTGTCCTTCTACGGCTCCACCCGCACCTACCACAAGGTCCTGGCCCTGCACGGGCTCACGGACCTCGGCATGAAACTGCACGCCCTCTCGCTGCGCGGCAAGTGGGACGAGATGCGTGACACCGTGACCGTCGACGACATCCTGACCCTCGCCCAGACCGCCACCTACGACGGCCTGCCGGACTTCCTCCGCGAGCACCGCGAATACGCGTCGCGCGCGAGCCTCGGCGGCATCCCGCGGGACACGCCGGAGCAGGAGGAGCAGTTCCGGGACATCCTGGCGCGCGTACAGGCGGTCAAGACCCCGGGCGTGCCGAGGGGCATGGAGATGTCGGCGGCGGGCTGACCGCCGATGGCCTACGACCCGAACAACGTCTTCGCGAAGATCCTCCGCGGGGAAGCGGACGCCCATGTCGTGCTCGACGAGGAGCACTGCGTGGCGTTCATGGACCTGATGCCGCAGAGCCCGGGACACACGCTCGTGATCCCGCGCGAACCCGCCGAGAGCCTGTTCGCCCTCAGTCCCGAGGCGTGGCAGACCCTCTCCGCGACCACCCGGCGCGTGGCCCAGGCGGTACAGGCCGCGTTCCAGCCCGCCGGGATGATGCTGATGCAGCTCAATGGCCGCGACGCCGGGCAGACGGTCTTCCACCTGCACTTCCACGTGGTTCCGCGCTACGAGGGCGAAGGCTTGACGTTCCATGCACGGTCGATGGCGGACCCGGCGGAGCTACGGAAGCACGCGGCGCGGATTCGGGCGGAGCTGGGGGCGTAGGGGCGGGCCTCGCGGCGTCCCTCGTGGTCGCCCGTTTCGAAACCGTGCATGATTTGGGCACGGGCCGCCACACGGGCGGCCCCTACGGCGCGTCCGTATCCCGGGATGCGGAGCACGGGCCGTATAATTCGCCGTTTGCCCCAGTTGGAGCACCCATGACCGACTACAAGGTCGCCGACATCGGCCTGGCCGAATTCGGGCGTCGCGAGATCGCCCTGGCCGAGGGAGAGATGCCGGCCTTGATGGCACTGCGTCGGAAGTACCGGGACGAGCAGCCGTTGGCCGGCGCCCGCATCATCGGCTGCATCCACATGACGATCCAGACCGCGGTGCTGATCGAAACGCTCGTGGCGCTCGGCGCCGAGGTGCGCTGGTCGTCGTGCAACATCTTCTCGACCCAGGACCATTCCGCCGCCGCGATGGCCGCCGCCGGCATCCCGGTATTCGCCTGGAAAGGCGAGACCGAGGAGGAATACGAGTGGTGCATCGAGCAGACCATCCTCCAGGACGGCGCCCCGTGGAACGCCAACCTGCTGCTCGACGACGGCGGCGACCTGACCCTCATGATCCATGAGAAGCATCCCGCCATGCTCGACTCGATCCACGGCGTCAGCGAGGAGACGACCACCGGCGTGCATCGCCTCTACGAGATGTTGTCCAGCAACGAACTCAGGGTCCCCGCCATCAACGTCAACGACTCCGTGACGAAGTCGAAGAACGACAACCGCTACGGCTGCCGCCATGGACTGAACGACGCGATCAAGCGCGGCACCGACATGCTGATGGCCGGCAAACGCGGGCTGGTGATCGGCTACGGCGACGTCGGCAAGGGCTCGTCGCAGAGCCTGCGCCAGGAAGGCATGATCGTGCGCGTCGTCGAAATCGATC
Source organism: Candidatus Azotimanducaceae bacterium (assembly GCA_965206615.1). GTDB lineage: Bacteria > Pseudomonadota > Gammaproteobacteria > Pseudomonadales > Azotimanducaceae > VXNE01. Next base: position 1,173,636 of record CBDBKI010000005.1, on the reverse strand, counting down.
CCATCTGCGCCATGCAGGCGTGCCTGGACGGTTACGAGGTCGTCTCGCCCTACGCGGGCGGCAGCAACACCGGACGCGTAGAGGACATCGACCTGCGGCTGCTGGCAGACACCGACGTGCTCGTCACGTGCACCGGCAACACCGGCGTCTGCGACTCGGCCATGCTGAGCACGATCAAGCGCGGCGCCATCGTGTGCAACATCGGCCACTTCGACAACGAGATCGACACCGCCTACATGCGCGAGCACTGGCGCTGGCTGAAGGTCAAGGACCAGGTCCACCAGATCTTCCGCAGCGACGATCCGTCGGACTACGTCATCCTGCTCTCCGAGGGGCGCCTGGTGAACCTCGGCAATGCGATGGGCCACCCGTCACGGGTGATGGACGGCTCCTTCGCCAACCAGGTACTCGCGCAGATGCACATCTTCGGCGAGCGCTGGGCGGACCAGCCCGCGGACCAGCGCGCGCCCGTGAGCATCGAGGTCCTGCCGAAGAAGCTCGACGAGGAAGTCGCGCAGCTCATGGTGGAAGGCTTCGGTGGCGTCGTGACAACCCTCACCGACGAGCAGGCGAGTTACATCAACGTGCCGGCGGAAGGGCCCTTCAAGCCGGAGACCTACAAGTACTGACGACGAGCGCCTGCGCGCGCCGGTCCGGTCCTTCTCGGCGTCACCGAGCCTCCGCAAGATCGAGCCCGGCAGCACCTTCTCGATGAAGGCGTTCTGCTCGAGGACCAGCTTCTCGCCCTCGGGGCTGCGGAACGCCTGGAACAGCGTGGTGCCCGGCTTCGGGGACCGGGGCCAGTTCATCGGACACACGATCGCCTCCATGTACGCTATCCCCTGCACCGCATCGCGGTGCCGGTTCGCCCAGTCGAAGCCGAGTGCGGAGCCCCAGTCGTGAACCACCAAGGTCACGTTCCGCTCGACCCCGAGCTGCTCGAGCAGGGCGTCGAGATAGCGTCGGTGGTACGCCGACATCTCTGCCTCCTGCTAGCGCGACCTGACGGTCGCGTTGGAAGTTTCGCTGCGCGAAACTTCTACGGCGCAAGCTCCTGGCCCGGACTATTCACGAAGGTGGATTGGGGTGAGCTCACTCCGTACCCCCGCGGATGGCCTCCAGGCGGTCGAGCCGCTCAGCTCCGAGCGCTCGACCGCTCTTGATCGAGTCACCCAGCTCCAGATAGGATCGAGCAGCGCCGTATTCCGGCCAGCGCTCGAAGCCGTTGAGGTTGGGATTGCCGGTCTTCGCGAACCGAGTCCAGTACGCGATCATCGATTCCGCCAGTGCCACGTCTTCCGCCGCCGTGGTACGGCCCTGGCCACCCATCGTGTTGAACACGTAACGCAGCTCAGCCCCGTGATGGGCGCCAAGAGGGTTGCCTGGCACGGCCCGTGTGAAGTGGTACTGGTAGGCAGAAGATGAGCTGTTGGACATGCCGTCGAGAAAGACTCGGGCAGCTCTCAGGATCCACGTATCGGTGAGCCACTGGCTGACGGCTCCTCGAACTTCCGTGTCCTGCGTCGCTGGGTACAGTTCGAGCATAGCGCCTGCGGCATCACCGTAACGATCCCTCAGACCTTGCTCGAAATCCGCTTTGGTGGCATACCCCTGCATCATCACGAACATGGTGCCTTCATCGGCGTTGGTACCCACGACGAGGGGAACGTCCAGTTGCTGGCCCCGGGCGAAGATCGACTCGACGGAACGGGGCAGAAAATCCCCGTCCACGGTGACGTACATGGGCAGCTCGACCTTGCCATCGCCAACGAGATCATCGGCGGGGATCTGTCGGAGCGCTGCGAGGTCCTTGCCGGGCGCAATGGCCTCGGTCCATGTGGATCCGATGGCTTCGGCACTCGACAACTCGGCAACGTTGTCTTCGGAGAACCAGGGACTCTGTGCAATAGCGCGATCCACCAGACCCTTCGTCGAGGGCGAGCTGAGCAGCGTCACGACGCTGGTGCCGCCCGCTGACTCCCCGAATATGGTGACCTGATTCGGATCGCCGCCGAACGCGGCGATATTGCGCTCTACCCACGCCAGCGCGGCGACCTGATCCAGAAAGCCATAGTTACCGGAGACGCCTGCCTCCTTGGTCAGTGCCGGATGCGCCAGGAAACCGAGCGGTCCAAGCCGATAGTTGATGCTCACCAGCACGACGCCTCGCCTTGCGATCTCATGCCCGTCATAGACTGACTGGTTGCTCCAGCCGAGACTCAGGGCACCGCCGTGAATCCAGACCATCACCGGAAGCGACTCATCGGCCGACAGCGCCGGGGTCCAGACGTTCAAAAACAGGCAGTCCTCGTCAGTCGTCGGCAGAACGCCGCCACTCATGGCTGCCAGCCCGGATGTCTGAGGGCAGATGGGACCGAACTCGGTGGCTGATCGAACCCCCTCCCAGCTTTCGGGGACTGCGGGTGCACGCCACCGCAACTCGCCGACCGGTGGCGCCGCGTAGGGAATGCCTTTGAATACTCGGACGCCATCGTCCATGACCGCTCCCGACAGGGTGCCACTGTCGATCGAGACGGCGTGATCGGCCGCGTGAACGCCGAGCGCCAATAGAACAAAAACCACGCAGAAAACCGATCTCACGGTATTACCCCTTGTGAAGTGTTCTCGACCCAGCCCTCTCCGCGGTTTACGCGGTCCGCGGAGATCCGGAATGCCACACCGTCTCGAGGCCCGCCTGGCCCGAGGAATCCTCGACCATCCGGTCGATGCCATTGCCCATGCTCAGGTTCGAGGGCAGCGTCTTCGAGAAGGTTCCCCGGGCGCCCCGCGTCGCGCGCCGGTCCGGTCCGGCGCGCGCTGCGCCGATCAGCGCGCACCGAATCGGCGCGTCACTTCCAGTCCCACCTGGCGCGGCATGCCCCAGCTCCCGAGCCGCGCGCCGGTCGTGCCCGATCCCAGGACGAACGTGATGTACTCCTCGTCGGTCGCGTTCCTGGCGTAGAGCCGCGCTTCCCAACCGCGATCCTCGCTCTCCCAGCTGGCATTCAGGTTCACCACCGTGTAGGCGCCCTGCGAGTCCGCCTTGTCCTTGAACTCCCGGAAGTACGTGCGGGACCGGAACGCCGCGTCGGCGCGCAGGGTCAGGCGCCCGCCCCACTGCACCGGGGTGCTGTATGCGACACCCAGATTGATGGCGGTCCTGGGCGCCTTGTTGAGCGGGTTCCCCTTCGCGTTCTGGAAGCCCAGCTCGGGATGCATGCCATCGAGATTGATGAAGTCGCCGTACTCGGTGTCCAGGAGCGTGACAGCCCCGGACACCATCCAGTGCTCGCTCAGGATGGACGACAGTTCGACTTCGAGGCCGCGTATCTCCGCATCGCCCGCATTGCGCGTGACCGCGCTGAGCCCGATCACCTGCACCACCTGGAAGTCCGTGTAGTCGTAGTAGAAGGCGGCGGTGCTCAGCGTGGTGCGGCCCCCGCCGAACGTCGCCTTGTACCCCAGCTCGTAGGCGCCCACGGTTTCCGGGCTATAGGGGAGAGCGCATTCGTAATAGGCGACCCCGCCCGCCTTGTAGCCTTCCGAATAGGAGACGTAGACGTTGCCGGTGTCGTGGACGTCGTACTGACCCACCGCCCTGACCGTCGTGGCGCCCCACTCCTCCTGCGTGGCCTGGTCGCAGGCCACGAAAGCGATCACGGGATCCGGAACCAGCACCAGAAACTCGTTGCGGTGATACTCGTCGATCTCGTCTTCCGTGCGGCGCACACCCGCGCTCAGGCGCGCACGGTCGGTGACCTCCCAGGTCGCGTCGAGGAACCAGGACAGGGAGTCCGTGTCGAACTTCGGCAGCATGAAGTTGAACCGGCTCGGCACGGGAAAGGTGAACACGGGAAGCGCGTTGTGGAACAGGGTGTGGCGGTCCCACTCGTCCCGCAGGTAGAAGGCGCCCAGGACCCAGTCCAACCTGTCGCTGCTGCCGAGGATGTTGATCTCCTGGGTGAACGTGTCGTGGCTCGAGGTGTCCAGAACATCGAAGAGGGGCAGCTCCGTGATGTCCCGGTCGCTCCGGAAGAAGTCGTAGAACTCCTGCTGCGCGGTGACGGACCTGAGCGTGGCCCATCCCATGTCCCACTCGACGGTCAGGCCATACAGCTCGAAGTCGCGGTCCGAGTCGCTCTTCGTGTCGACGAAGACTTCGTGCGGCTCGGTCGTGTGGGCCGCGGTGGCGAACTTCGGGTCCGCGGCGCGTTCCGGCTCGGACGTGATCCAGCTTATGTGGTCCAGCGGCCCCTCCATCGTGCCCTTGGCGTACATGAGGTCCGCGGAGACCGTGTCCGAGAGTTCGGCGGCCAGCTTGAGCCGAACGTTCCCGTACTCGCCCTGCATCTGGTCTTCCGCGCCGGGCACCCGGTTCTCGACCCAGCCCTCGCCGCGATCTATGCGGTCCGCGGAGATCCGCAACGCCACCCGGTCACCGATCGGCCCGCTGTAGACGGCCTGTATCTTGGTCTCGTCGTACTCGGCGTAACCGACGCGCAGCATCCCTTCCACCTCCCGGGTGGGCGCGGCCGAGATGAAGTTGACCGCTCCGCCGTTCGAGTTGCGCCCGTAGAGCGTGCCCTGGGGCCCGCGCAACACCTCTACCCGCTCGAGATCCAGTTGGTAGAGCTGGGCGGTGTTACTCCTGGACTGGTAGATGCCGTCGAGGCTCACCGCCACGCCCGGCTGCCTCGCGAACTCGCCGATGCCGCGGATCGCGAGGCTCCCCGTGCCGAGAAACTGCCCGAAGTGCAGGCTCGGGACCGCGAACTGAATGTCGTACATGTCCTTGATGCCTTTCGCATCGAGGTCCTCCGCGCCGAGCGCGCTCAGGGAACCGGCGACGTCCTGGATCGACTGCGACCGCTTGTTCGCGGTGACGACGATCTCCTCGACGACGGTTGCGTCACCGTCGGCCCCGGACGGCGTGTCCTCCGCCGTCGCGGCGCCTGCCAGCAGCAGGCCGGCGAGGGTCGCTCCCACTCGACCCAGGACAGACTTGCGCTCCTTCATGGCTCTCTCCTCCTTCAGTCAGTTCTTCTTTCTCAGCCGCCCCCCCCGACAGGATTTCCCATCGTTGTGGTGGACAGCCTGGTTTGCGGGCGCATGCCCGCCGCATTCGCGGGCTCAGGCCGTGCGGCGGCCGAGCCCTGGAAACGCCGTACCGCGCGGTTATCCCAATACGTCGGCGGGACGCGCCTCGGACAGCTCCCCGATGAGCCTGCTCTCGTCCGGGAACTCCCCGGTTTCGTGCTTGGAATAGACGAGGTCGCCGTCCACCTTCACGTCGAAGATGCCGCCTCCGCCCGCAATCAACTCGGCGTCGACGCCGAACGCCTGCTTCAGACCGGCAGCCAGACTGACCGCTTTGGGCTTGTAGTTTCAGGCGTTGCAGTAGGTGATGGAGACTTCCATGGTACGGGCTCGCGCTGGTTCAGAACGGCTGCGACCATAGCATTGAAGACCGGGGCGAAGCGAGGGGGAGATGTCTCAGCCAACTCTGTGGGATAACGGCCCAGGCCCTTGCCTCCCGAAGGGTCAGCGGCAGGCTGCCTGAGCCGCTCGACGCGGTCCGCTCTCAGAACAGGCTGCTCAGGTTCTGCGAGAGAATGACCGTCTGTTCGAGAAAGACGTGCCGCCGCGCGAGCCGGAAGCCGCCGTCCACGCGACGCAGCACGTCCTCACGCCGCCCTATCCAACTGTCCTCCTCGCTGTCGAGCCGCGTCCGGTAGAGCTGGAAGTTCGAGGCGACGGTCACCTCGTCGCCCTCCCGGTCCGCGGCGCCCGAGACGATGCGCACGTTGCTGATCAGGCGGCGGGTGCGGGAAGGGGGATCCTCTGCCCATGCCCGGCCGAGCAGCATCCGGTCGACGCGCATCTTGAGCATGTCGAAGTCGTCGTCGAAGAAGGCGATGCCGCCGGGTTTCGTGAACTCGCGATCCACTTCCCGGGCCGTCGTCGTGCGGCGCACCGGCATCCAGTAGTGGATGTCCCCGGTCAGAAGACCCAGCCAGTCCTCGTAGCGGCGCGAGTCCAGGATGTCCGCTTCCATGAACAGGAACTCCTGCACGGCGTGGTGGAGGAGCAGGCGCTCCAGGGCGCCGGGGTTCCCCGTCACACCGTCCCCGTCGGCGGCAGCGAGTGGTTCGCCATCAGTTCCTGCCAGCTCTCGGCCCGCATCCACTCCTGCCAGGACCGGTACGTCCAGCGCTGCCCGTGCTCGTTGACCACCGTCTCGATGCCCGCCTGGCCCGAGGGATCCTCGACCATCCGGTCGATGCCCTTGCCCATGCTCAGGTTCGACGGCAGCGTCTTCGAGAAGGTTCCCCGGGCGCCCCGCGTCGCGTGGCTCCAGTTCTCGCCGTCGTCCTGTTCGAGGATGCCACCCGGTCCGAACCAGTGGTTCGCCATGTAGACGTTGCGCCGCTTGTGGTTGTCGCTCGCCTCCTTCGGCTGGTAGGTGAACCACCACAGTTCCGTCTCGCCCGGCCCCCGCGGGATGCGCAGGCAGACCTGCGGACTCGTCGAGACCCAGAGGTTCGGGAAAATGTTCGGGTGTCCGAACGAGCGCCGCCCGACCGGCCCGAGCAGTTCGGCGACGTCCGGCTTCATCCGGTCCCGCACCGTCCGGTCGTACCACCGAGGCTCGCCCGGTCCGCCCTCCACGCGCGCCACCGCCTCGCGGAACCTCTCCTCACTGATGCCCGGCCCGCCGATGCCGTGCCCGAACTCGCCGAGCAGGACCATCTGCTCCATCGGTGCGAGCGTGTCCTCGGGGAACAGCCCGACCCGGAGCGCCGAGCCGTGGGTGACCTTCACGTGGTACCAGTCGTAGAGGTTGTCGACGGCGATCTTCCAGTTGCACTGGACGCGGTTCTTCTGCACGCCGTCCAGGAACTCGATTTCGCCTTGCGACGCCATGAAGTCGATGCCGAGGCGGCCCACCCAGCCGAGGTACTCCGGCAGCGGGGGAGCCGTGGGGTCGAGGGTCGCGAACACGAAGCCGTGGTAGCTGTCGACCTGCGCCGCCTGCTTCAGGCCCCACGCGGACTTGTCCACGTTGCCGCGGTAGAAAACGTCCTCGCCCGGCATGCCCCGGAGGCTGCCGTCGAGGTCGAAGTGCCACCCGTGGTAGGAACACAGGAAGCGTTGCGTGTTGCCGAGTTCGGCCCGGCACACCGAGTTGCCCCGGTGCGGGCAGGTGTTGAGCAGGACGCGGATCACGCGGTCCCGGCCACGCACCGCGATGACCTGGTCCTCGCCGATCCAGTTCATGAAGAAGTCGCCGGGGTCGGGCACCTGCGACTCGTGGCACATGAAGTTCCAGGCGCGCCCGAAGATCCTGGCGAGTTCCTCCCGGTAGATCTCTTCGTCCGCGTACATGCTGCGGTCGAGGAAGCCTGTCTCGACGTCGAAGTAGTCGCGCTCCGTCACTGCCGACATGGTCCGTCCCCCTGTCTCTCAGTAGCGTCCGCCGAGCTTCGCGTGGTCCCAGGTCACGTAGCGCTCCGGGATGAACTTGAGCAGCACGCGCTTGTGCGCCCGCGGCGCCACCGTCTTGCGGAGCTCCGCCCGCGCCTCGGCATCCAGTTCGCGGTCGCCGGCGTTGACGTCCACCAGCGTGTCCAGGATCGCCTCCGGGTCGTCGATGATCTCCGTCGTCGCGTAGATGAGGACGCCCTTCAGCTCCGCGTATTCCTCACCGCTCTCGACCAGCAGCGTGGCCTTCGGGTCGCGGCGCCAGTTCACGACCTTCTGGCTCTTGCCGAACGTCGTGCAGTAGAGGCAGCCGTCGCCGTGGACCCAGAACCACATGGGCATGGCATGCGGATACCCGTTCGGCCCGTTCGAGACGATGATGAGGGTCTTCTGCGAGCCGAGGTACTCCCGGACCTCCGAATCGGTGAGCTGAATGATCTCGCGGCGCGACGGCATGAGCGGTTCCCCTGTGGTGCGACGGGTGCGAACTTACCCGAAACGCGGGGCCTTTGTCCGGCGCGGGAGACCGTAGGGGACGCCCTTGTGGCGTCCCGTTCTCGAACTCTCGCACATCGCCGGGCGACCACAAGGGTCGGGGCACGGGCGACCGCAAGGGTCGGGGGACGGGCGACCGCAAGGGACGGGCGACCGCAAGGGACGGGCGACCGCAAGGGTCGCCCCTACAGACCGGCTGCCCGGCGCATGGGCGCGATCGCCTTCCGCATCTGCACCACTTCCTCGTCCATCGGACCCGGGTTCCAACTATACGCAGCCGATAGCCTCCGAACCGTAACGGACCGGCTTGTCCCGTCCCGTCGCCAAGGCTTGCGCAGGCTCGACACGGGCGACGCCAAGCGTCGCCCCTACAACGCCCCGGGCCGAATCAGGCGCCAAAGCCCGGCGCGGGCGACAACAGGGCGGTTATTCCGTACGAGCCCGGGACGGCTAAGAGAACTCCGCTCGAATCGCGGCGCCGTGCGCATCGAGGGCCGGGATCGCGAGGCCCTGCGGCGCGTTACGGGCGGCGTCCGGATGCGCCGGCATGGCGACCGCGCCGGTGTCGCTGTCCGCCGTCCAGCGGCGGAGTGCCGGGTGCGCCGAGAGGCCGTGCAGATCGTTCACGGCGCCGTAGGCGATGCGGGCGTCCCGCAACCGCTGCTCCACATCCTCGCGCGCGTGCTTCGAGAAGAAGTCCGCGACGGCACCGTCCACCTCGGGGCGGCGCCGAACCCTTTCCTGGTTGGTCGCGAAATCCGGATGGTCCGCCAGGTCGGGACGGCCCATCGCCTTGCCGGCAAGATCGCGCCACTCGCGGTCGCTTTGTACGGAAATGACCAGCGTCACCCCGTCGGCGGTCACGAAGCCGCCGTAGGGGGCGATCGAAGGATGCGCGAGCCCCACCCGCTCCGGGCCCTGCTCCGTGTAATCGTGGTGTAGAAGCGGTACCGCCATCCACTCCGCCATCACGTCGAACAGCGAGAGCTTGATGCCCTTGCCACGCCCGGTGCGGGCACGTTCGAAGAGCGCTTCGGTGACAGCGAGCGCGGCGGAGACCCCCGTCGCGATGTCGCAGACCGAGACCCCGACACGACCGTACTCTCCCGGCGGACCGGAGACCGAGACGAGCCCCGACTCGGCCTGTACCAGGAGGTCGTAGGCCTTCATGTTGGCGTACGGGCCTTCCTCGCCGTAACCCGAGATGTCGCAGGTGACGAGTTGCGGATACCGCTCCCGCAGGTCATCGGAACCCAGGCCCGACCGCGCCGCCGCGCCGACGGCGAGGTTCTGGATGAAGACATCCGCCTGCACGAAGATGCGATGCACCAGCGCCCGGTCGTCCGCGTCCTTGATGTCGACCGCGAGGGACTCCTTGCCCCGGTTCAGCCAGGCGAAATACGAGGACTGGCCGTTCGCGGCCGTGTCGTAGCCGCGGGCGAAGTCCCCTTCGGCCCGTTCGAGCTTGATGACGCGCGCACCCGCGTCCGCCAGCCGGCACGACGCCATGGGCGCCGCCGCCGCCTGTTCGAGCGCGACGACCAGGATGCCGTCGAGGGGTCCCGCCACGCCCGCCTCAGTCCGGGTCGCCGCCGAAGCGAATGTCGAAATAGGTCCCCGTCGTCTCCGGCGACGACAGTTCGGCCGGCGCCCGCTCGCGGTAGTCCTTCAGCACCCGGTAGACGATGCCATGGGCGCTGTACAGCAGGGCGTTGCGGAACACGTGCTCGGCGTCGGCCTGATCGGCGCGGTGCAGAAGGTTCTCGAAGGTCAGCGCGAAGTGATTCGAGTGCCGCGCACGGATCGGGCTACCGTAGAAGAAGTCGTAACGCTCTGCCTCGTCGTGCTCCGCACCCAGGTAGTAGTAGATGATCTCCCGCGAGAAGACCTCGTTGTCGTTGGCGCTCAGCGCCTTGAACATGCCGCCCTGCTCCTCGAGGCTCACTCCCCCGCCGGCCTCCTCCGCCTGGCTCGAGATATAGAGGAACCCGGCGATCATCCCGAGCTGTGCACGCATCTGACCCGCCAGGTCGAGGTAGGCCTGCTGCCGGGCGTGTACCTCACTCGTCTTGAGGCTCTCCGTCTGGATGGTCACCTGCTGGTTGGCGAGCCTGATCTCCTCGTGCTGGGCCCGGAGCGCGTTGCTCGCCTCGTGCAGTTCCTGCCGCTGCAGGAAGTAGCCGATCACGAGCCACAGGAACGCGAGCGGCGCGAAGGCCCCTTCGAGGAAGCTGCCGAGGTTCTCCGCCGGCAGGGAGACGATCTGCTCCATGCCCTGCGCCAGGACATAGGCGAGCGCCAGCAACAGGTAGACGACCGTCGCGGAGACGCCGAACCAGACGCGCCAGTCGAGTTTCATGGGCGTCGGCGGATCACGCCGTCGTGCATGACGAAGTGCACCTGGCCGACCAGCGAGATGTCCTCCAGGGGATCGCCCGGCACGGCGACGATGTCGGCCAGCTTGCCGGCCTCGATGCTGCCGAGTTCATCCGCACCCAGGAGTTCCGCCGCCACGACCGTGGCCGAACGGAACGCTTCCATCGGCGGCATGCCGGCCTCCACCATGAAGACGAACTCGCGCCAGTTCTCGCCATGGGGCGAGACGCCCGTGTCGGTGCCGAACGCGATGGGGACACCCGCCTGCCAGGAGCGCGCAAAGGTCTCCTGGATCACCGGTCCGATCGCCGCCGCCTTGGGACGTACCGTCTCCGAGAAGTAGCCGTCCACTTCCGCCTTCTCCGCCACGAACCTGCCGGCGGTGATCGTGGGCACATGGAAGGTGCCGCGTTCCTTCATCAGCTCCATGATCTCGTCGGTCATGAAGGTGCCGTGCTCGATGGAGTGCACGCCCCCGAGGACGGCCCGTTTCATACCCTCGGATCCGTGCGCGTGTGCCGCCACCTTGAAACCGTAGTCGGCTGCCGCCGCGACGATCGCCTCGACTTCCGGCACCGTGAACTGGGCGTTGCGGCCACTCTTCGCTTCGCTCAGCACGCCGCCGGTGGCCGTGATCTTGATCAGGTCCGCGCCTTCCTTGTAACGCGCCCGAACGCCCTTGTATGCATCGTCCACGCCGTTCACGACGCCGTCCGCCGGACCGAGATCCCGCGTCAGGGCCTGGTTCACCCCGACGTTCGGGTCCGCGTGGCCGCCGGTGGTCGCCAGGCTCTTGCCCGACGTGTAGACACGCGGACCGACGATCCATCCCCCGGCGATGGCGTCGCGCAGCGCCTGGGCAACGCGTGCATCCGTGCCGAGATCGCGCACCGTGGTGAAGCCCGCCATCAGGGTGACGCGGGCATAGCGCGTCGCGCGCAGCGCCGCATCCGCCGGGTCCAGCCGGAAGCGCTCGATGGCCGTATTGGGCGAGCCCTCCCAGGCCAGGTGCACGTGCATGTCGAGCCAGCCCGGCATGACGGTCGCTGCGGTGAGATCGACGAGTTCGTCGCCCTCGCCGGGCTCGACGTAGCCGGGTGTTACGCCGGCGATCCGGTTACCGGCGACGCGGATCGTTGCCGACTCGATGACCTCTCCCGCCGCCGTGTCGAGCAGCCGGCCGGCATGAATGAGAGTGTCCGCGGATGCGCCGCTGGCCAGGACGGCGCACAGCGCGCCGACAGCCAGGGTCCGCCACCCCGGCCATGCAGATTTCTTCATGCCTTTTCCCTGTGAGCCATGATGGACGGCAACTGGGTGCCCATGCCGATCGCGTCCTCGATGTCGATCTGGAAGGCGATACCCGCTCCCGGCTCCTTGTCGAAGCGGCCGGCCATGCCGATGCTGACGAGTATCTCGTGCGCCTTCGCCGCCGACACCAGGAACATCAGGACGTTGCGGCTGGCGCTCAGATCGAGGCCCAGGAACGTCTTCTGCGGTTCCAGTCCCTCGCCGCGCACCCCGGTGACGACGGTGGCTCCGGTCGCGCCCGCCGCCCGCGCCGCGTCGACCACGGCGTCCGTCCGGTCGTCGTCGACCAGCGCAAAGATCAGTTTCAGCTTCATGCTGCACGCTCCACGGTTCGTTTGGCTTGCCGCCTGCGGGTCATCCAGGACGCTGCCATGGAATAGCCGAGTACGGACATGATGGGGAAGACGCTCGCGAAAGCAATGAGCCCGAAGCCGTCGATCAACGGGCTGCGTCCGGGCACGCTTGCCGCGAGACCGAGACCGAGCGCCGCGACCACCGGGACGGTGACGGTCGACGTGGTGACGCCGCCGCTGTCGTACGCGAGCGGGACGATGCTGCGGCTCGAACGGAAGGTCTGCACGATCACCACCGCGTAGGCGGCGATGATGTACCAGGGCAGCGGCGTACCCGTGACGATGCGGAAGGAGCCGAGCGACACGCCGACCGCGACGCCGACCGCGACCGCGATGCGCAGTCCCCAGGAACCTATCGCCCCGCCGGAGACCTCCTCCGCCTTGAGCGCGACGGCGATCAGCGCCGGCTCGGCGATGGTCGTCGCGAAGCCGATCGCGAACGCGAAGGCATAGACCAGCATGTAGTCGCGCCAGTCCACCGTGTCGCCGGTCGCGCCGATCGCTTCCGGGGTGGTCAGTTGCCGCGCCATGGTCTCCCCGATCGGGAAGAGCGCCTTCTCCAGTCCGATCAGGAACAGCGTGAGGCCGAGCAGCACGGCGACGAAGCCGGCCAGGATTCGGCCCAGGTTCGGCACGCTCCGGCGCAGCACCGCCACCTGGAAGAAGACCAGGATCCCCGCGATCGGCGCGACATCGACGGCCGTGGCGAAGGCTGTGTCGACAAACGTGAGGACAAACTCCACGGTCAGACGCCCATCCCCTACCCGAGCCCGTACGCGAGCCCGTACGCGAGCACGAAGATCATCGGCGTCAGGCTCGCGAAGGCGATCAGACCGAAGCCGTCCACCATCGGGTTGCGTCCCCGAATGGAGGTCGCGAGCCCGACGCCCAGCGCCGTGACCAGGGGCACGGTGATCGTGCTGGTCGTCACCCCGCCGGAGTCGTAGGCGACGCCCACGATCTCGTCCGGCGCGAACACCGTCATCACCGTCACCAGGCAATAGCCGCCGATGATCAGCCGATGAATCGGCCAGCCCTTGAGGATGCGCAGCACGCCGAGCACGATGGCGACGCCCACCGCCACGGCGACCACCAGGCGCAGGTTGGAGGCATAGGACGCGCGCGCCGCGTCGTCGTCCGCGAGCACGCCGGCTTCCGCCGCGACCTTGGCCGCTTCCGCCGCGATCGCGATCAGGGCCGGTTCCGCGACGGTCGTGCCGAAGCCCAGGCAGAAGGCGAACGCGAGCAACGCCGCGACGCTGCCTTTGCGCGCGAAGGCGTGGGCGATGTTCTCGCCGAGGGGAAACAGACCGCTCTCGAGTCCCTGGATGAAGAGCGTCAGGCCGACGACCACGCAGACCAGGCCCACCGCCACGCTGCCGAGGTTCGGAAACGGCTGCTGCAGCACGACGATCTGGAAGAAGGCGATGACCAGCACGATGGGGGCGAGGTCGCGCACGGCGTCGAAGAGCCGGCGCAACAGGACTCCGATCGGGCCCCTCACGTGGCGGATCTCACGAGGCGACGCCGGACGTTCATGGCGCCGCGGCAGGCACTTGGCCGCCCCCGCGGGAGCGTCCCGGCGAGCTTGGACGGCACGAACTCGAGAGGGCCGAGAACCACACTCAACTTGTTGAAAACAAGGAAAAAACGAGATTGTCGGTATACATACGACAACCGCGCGACGATAATAGCACGCTTTGTTTCAAGCAGGGCGCGGGGGGAACGTGGCGGAGCCAGCCATCAACATCGCACAACTGACCGAGTCCGTCGAGGCCCTGAAGGACAGCTTCGAGAGCCACCGCTACATCTGCAGCCACCAGATCTCGACCGCGGTCTACCTGGCCTATCACCTGCGCAAGCCGGTCCTGATCGAAGGCCCCCCGGGGGTCGGCAAGACGGAACTCGCGAAGACGACGGCCGAGATGTTCGATCTCCCCCTCATCCGCCTGCAGTGCTACGAAGGCCTCGACGAAGCGAAGGCCATCTACGAGTGGAAGTACGGCAAGCAGCTCCTCTACACCCAGGTCCTCAAGGAGACCCTCGACGAGGTCCTGCAGGGCGCCAAGGGGTTCGCCGAGTCCGTCACCCGCCTGCACGAGTTCGGCGACATCTTCTTCTCCGAGGAGTTCCTCGAGCCGCGACCGCTGCTGAAGGCGTTGCGCGAAGAGGACGGCTGCGTGCTGCTGATCGACGAAGTGGACAAGTCCGACCACGAGTTCGAATCGCTCCTGCTCGAGATCCTCTCGGACTACCAGGTGTCGATTCCCGAGATCGGCACCGTCAAGGCGACCCGCGAGCCGCCGATCGTGTTCCTCACCAGCAACAACACCCGCGAGATCTCCGACGCCCTGAAGCGCCGCTGCCTGCACCTCTACATCCCGTTCCCGGACGCGGATCTGGAGCAGCGCATCATCCACGCCCGGGTGCCGGAGATTCCGCCCGAACTGCGCCGTCAGCTGGTGACCTTCATCCAGGAGTTGCGCGACCTCGACCTCAAGAAGGTGCCCGCCATCAGCGAGACCATCGACTGGGCGCGCACCCTCCTGCTGCTGCACACGGAGTCCCTCGACCCGCAGCTCGTACGCGACACGCTCAACGTGATCCTGAAGTTCCAGGAAGACATCGAGAACGTGGACGTGGAGATCACGACGCTGACGAACAAGGCGCTGAAGAGTTAGAGCGAACCGCTGACCCGTCACCGATAGCGGTGAGCCCGGGCATTCAACCCAGATCAAGGGCGAAGCGTACTGCCGCAGCCACCGTCCTCATCTTCTCTTCGGAGAGCTGACAGATAGCTGCGCCCAGGCGCCCTCTCGGCACCGTCTGCAAGTGATCGCAATTGACGGCGCACTCGCGAGGCATCCCGTCGTCCCGAGACAACGCGACCTCGCTGGGAATGTCGCGGATGTGCGTCGTGACCGGCGCGATGGTCACTTCCCCCAGGCTCGGAATGATGGAGCCGCGCGCCAGGATCACGACGGTGCGATGCTTGTCGGGTGCCGCGACCCTATCCGCAAAGGGACACACGCCGAATCTGTCCTACACCAAGCTGGCGGGGGCGTACGTGAAGCAGGGCGAATCTGCGCAAAGGGACACACGCCGAATCTGTCCTACACCAAGCTGGCGGGGGCGTACGTCCGAATCTGCGCAAAGGGACACACGCCGAATCTGTCCTACACCAAGCTGGCGGGGGCGTACGTGAAGCAGGGCGAATATCTGTCCGGAAGTGCGGAAAACGTCGAGATGCGGCGGCGCCGGAGGACGTGGGAGCCTCGCCGTCATGGCCACCCCCCGCTACAAGCTGGTCGACGAGGAGCATGCGGCCTGCTACCACGTCACGTCGCGCTGTGTACGCCGGGCGTGGCTGTGCGGCTACGACGACTTCACGCAGCGCGACTACTCCTACCGCAAGCGCTGGCTGGTCGACCGGATGAAGCACCTGGCACGGTGCTTTGCGGTGGAGATCTTCGGCTACGCGGTCATGGACAACCACTTCCACATGGTGCTGCGCTACGACCCGAAGGCCTGCGAGTCGTGGACTGACGAGGAAGTGGCGCGGCGCTGGGTGGAGGCGTTCCCGCCCACCGCGAAGGGTGAGATGCTGGAGGAACGCAAGACCGAAGCGCGGCAACTGCTCATGGAGGATGCCGACGGCCTTGAACGCGCCCGCAGGACGCTCGGTTCGCTGTCGCACTTCATGAAGCACCTGAAGCAGCCGATCGCCCGGCGCGCCAACCAGGAAGATGACTGCCTCGGGCACTTCTTCGAACAGCGCTTCTACTCCGGTGCTTTGCTGAGTGAAGAGGCGCTGCTGGCGGCGATGGTCTACGTGGATCTCAATCCGATCCGAGCCGGCAAGGTACGCGAACTCATCGACTGTCGCGACACTTCGATTGGCGAGCGGCTTCAGGAGCACAACGAGGAGGCTCTCGCCGAGTACCTCGCGCCGTTGGCGTCTGGTCTGCAGGACAGCGAAACTGCGGCCACGGCGCCGCTGCAGGCCACTTTCGGGGCGTACATCGAACTGCTGCAGGACATGGTTGACGCCGAGACCGGCACGCAGGACCGGCCTGACCGCGTCGCCCGCTGGATTGCGTGGGTGGCATCGTTTCGGAAACGACAGCGGGCGTACGGCTCGACCGAGCAGCTACAGACCTGGACGGCAGCGCGGGGCATGCGTCTCCGGGAGACTCCTCTGCCCGCTTGAGGCCCTCAACGGAGATCGACGCCTCCTCGGGGGCCAAAAAGCTCGGATGACGGTCCCGACCGCCTGGTCCCCCCGGGGCCAGTCGATGAACCCACGGCCCCACGTCGCGATCCGACCACCGCTTCGTCCCTGATTTCTCCCTGGCGTCATCCAGACGGCGATCCTCTATGCGTGACGTGCGCCCGTGTGTGTCCCAGCCGCGAGGACACTGTCCCATCCATCCACGCGACCCCGGGGATGTGTGTCCCATCCATCCCCCCCCATCGATGATCCCCCCATCCATCCCCCCCGCGTGACGTGCGATCCGTGTGTGTCCCAGTGACGTGCGCCCGTGTGTGTCCCAGCCGCGAGGACACTGTCCCACCGAACCGTGCATGAATTCGAAGCGGGACGGGCCAGCGCGTCGCAATCAGCCCAGATCAAGAGCGAAGCGCACCGCCGCTGCCACCCTTGTCATCCTCTCTTCGGAGAGCCGCGCGATCGTTGCGCCCAATCGCCCGCGCGGGACCGTCTGCACGTGATCGCAGTTGACCGCGCAGTCGCGAGGCATCCCGTCGCCCCGAGACAGGGCGACCTCGCTGGGAATGTCCCGGATGTGCGTGGTGACCGGCGCGACGGTCACCTCGCCAAGGTTTGGAATAACCGAGTCGCGAGTCAGGATCACCACCGGACGACGCTTGTCGGGCGCGGCGAATCTATACCAGCGCACCTCACCCCGGACCATCAGTCATCGCTCCAGGCATCGTCACCCCAGGCGTGATCGGCTTCCGGAATGTCGAACTCTCCCGGCCTGGTCGGAGTGCGCCGATAGCCCGCCACGTGACGCTCTTCGAGTTCCCTCTCTTCATAACGCCTGAGCGCATCCTTCAGCGCCTCCCGGGCGAACGCCGAACGCGTAGTGCCAAGGCGTTTCACCCGGGCGTCGACGCGCTCGATGAGTTCGCTGTCCATGGTCATCTGTATGGTCTTCATGTGTAAGCTACGCCGCCACCTCCATAGCTATATCTACCACTACTCTAACCGATGCTCCGGCCGTTGGTGCGAAAGGCCAACGCTACGTGAGCAGGTCGTCCGCCGGCTCGCCTTCGACTTCCGGTGGCTGCGGGCGTTGCCGGTCGAACCAGGACATCTGTTCCCCGATGCGCATCCCCGCCAGCGGAACCTGCACGTCGACTCCTCGCTCGCGCAATTCCGGCTCGATGACAGCGCGGTAGAGCCGGCCCGCGAGAACGACCAGCGTATCCCCGGCTTCGAGGCGTTGCGCGAGCTGCGCCAGGACCTTGTCCGCCCAGGCACCGCGCTCGGCGCGCGGCATGTCTTCCAGAGCTCGGTCGTACGGTCGGATCATCGCGTCCGGCTCGAGCACACCGTGCCGTACGGACAGGATGAGCCAAGGTCGCCCCTGGCGCTCGACGTACTCGCGAGCCTTGCGGAACCAGGGCGATGTGTAGAGGTCCTTGGCGGGGGACCGCGTGGCCCGCTTCTCCTTCACGCAGGAGACGAGATAGACCGTCTCGCCGCGACCCTCCACGCTAGTCCGCCTCGGCGCCCGCCGCCTTCTTGCGGAACCTGAGCGTCATGCGGTCCGACTCCCCGATCGCGCGGTAGTGACGCTCGCAGGCGGCGCGCTCCTCCGCATCCTGCATCCCCCGGCAATGCGCGAACGACGGCGGCAACGTCCACACACCGGCCGGGTGGTCGTGTGTGTCCCGCGGATTCGCATTGATGTCCGATGACGCTTCCAGCGTGAGCCCGGCGGCCGCGGCCATCTCGACCACGAGTGCCTCGGCGACGTATCCGTCGCGCTTCGTGTCCTCGGCGGTGCGCCCAGGCGGCGCCCGGTGTGTGACGAGGCCCAGCACGCCCCCAGGACGCAGCGCCCGGGCGATCACCTGGAACATCACCGGCGCGTAGTCCCCGTTGATCCAGTTGTGCACGTTGCGGAACGTGAGCACGAGGTCGACCGACCCGGGCGGTGCGATCGTCGTGCGCTCCGGGACGCTCAGCTCCGTCAGGACCACCGCGTCGTACAGGTCCGGCCGCGCCTCGAGTTTCTCCGCGAAGCGTTTCTGCACACCCTTGCGCCACCCCGGTGTGCGATCCGCCGTCATGGAGAATCCCGCCGCGAAGTACGCGCCTTCATCGCGTAGCGCAGGCCCGAGGATCTCCGCCCACCAGCCGTCGCTCGGCCAGATCTCGACGACCGTGGAGTCGGGCCGCAGGCCGAAGAACCGCAGCACCTCCGCAGGGTGCCGGTACGCGTCGCGAGCCCGGCGCTCGGCTCCACGGTGTTCGCCTTCTATCGCGGACTCCAGCCAGCCCTCCGGCGCCGCCGCTTCATCCGCGCCGACACCCACGCACACCGCGCACGCCAGGAACAGTTTCGGCAACACTGCGCGGCCTGGCCTTCCGGCCACAGCAGCCAGCGGGACACCGTGGTCCAACCAAAGGCTTTCTCGTCGCAGCATGAGTCCTCCCCTCTTCCGCATAGGATATGCCGGTTCCGGCATCCCCCGGAACCGCCTGCACGACGTCAGGCTCGCGCCCCTGGGCTTCGCCGACCATAATCGCCTTGAACACCATACTACCTGTGGTATAGATAACCGGCCGCACGCCCGCCAGCCTCAGGAGAAGGCACTTGGACATCAGCGAATACGGAGTCTCCCCCAACGCGGACCCTATCGTCCGGAACCTTGAGGAGTACGGCCTGCTGCAGCACGCGGTGGAGCTCCAGGCATACGGCCTGACCGTGGTGCCGCCCGAAAAGATGGGCGTCGACGACGGCTTCGTCGAGCGCCTGCGCAGCGCGATCCTCGGCACGTGCGAGAAGCGCAGCGGCGTCAGGATCGACGACCACACCACCGACGAGCCCGACCTCCGGAAGATGGGCGCGAGAACGTGGTACCTCTTGGGCGAGGACGAGGCCTTCGCCGAGGCGGCGACCAATCCGCGCATGCTCGCCCTGGTGCGCTGGCTGTGCGGGCAGAGCGCCTGCCTGACCGCCCAGACCTGGATCATCAAGCCTCCCGCCGAAAACGTGGAGCCCAATCCGCGCGTCGGCCTGCACAGCGACGCCCACGGCATCCCGCCCGGCGGCGGTCACATCGCCCACGTCTGCAACGCTTCGTGGCTCTGCACCGACTACGCCGGCGCGGAGGACGGACCCACTGTCTTCGTACCGGGCAGTCACCGCTACGGCCGCGCGACGCTGCCCCACGAGGCAACCATGACCATGGGAGACAACGCCCCCTTCCCGCTGGCCCCCCTCATCGGCAAGGCCGGCTCGCTCGCGATCTGGCACGGTGCGACCTGGCACGGCTCGACGCCCCGCACCAACCGCGGGCTGCGCATCACGCTGGTGCAGGTGTTCATGCGCATGCACATGCGGCCGCACCACCTGTGGGAGGACGTCCCACCGCCGTTCATGGACAAGTACCCCGAGCTCAAGCGCGTACTCGGAGATCCCGGCTATCCGTTCAAGGAAAGCATCGACAACATGGAGGGCGTCCTCGCGTTCATGAACACGGGCACGGACCCGTACGCCTGACCTCCAACCCGCCGTCGCCGTAGGGAACGGGCCTGTCCCGTCCCGTACCGAAACACCCGTCATGTGTCCTGTCCCGGCGCGGACAAGCCCAGGCCCTGCAGCGACATGCTATGTTTGTCATACGAAGGTAGCTGCACGCCGGCCCAGGGAGTAGAGCGCAATGGACATCAGCGAATACGGAGTCTCCCCCAACGCGGATCCCATCGTTCGGGATCTCGTGCAGTACAACCTGCTGAAACACGCGGTGGAACTCGAGGCCTACGGCATGACGGTGGTGCCGCCGGAGAAGATGGGCGTCGACGCGGACTTCGTCGAGCGCCTGCGCAACGCCATCCTGCGCACGTGCGAACAGCGCCACGGCGTCAAGATCAGCGATCACACGATCGACGAGCCCGACCCGGAGAAAATCTCGGCCAAGCCGTGGCTCCTGCTGGAAGAGGACGAGGCCTTCGTCGAGGCGGCGACCAATCCGCGCATGCTGACGCTGCTGCGCTGGCTGTGCGGCCAGAGCGTCTGCCTGACGGGACAGGCCTACATCATCAAGCCGCCCACCAAGGACGCGGTGGAGCCGGGCGCGAGTGTCGGCCTGCATAGCGACGCGCACGGCATCCCGCCAGGCGGCGGCCACATCGCCCACGCGGCCAACGCGTCCTGGCTCTGCACCGACTACAACGGCGCCGAGGACGGTCCCACCGTCTTCGTACCCGGCAGCCACCACTACGGGCGCGCGACCCTGCCCCACGAGGCGGCCATGGGCCTCGGTGACGAATCCCCCTTCAAGGTGTTCCCGTTGATCGGCAAGGCCGGGTCGCTCGCGCTCTGGCACGGGGCCACCTGGCACGGCACGACGACCCGCACCAACCCGGGCCTGCGCGTCACCCTCGTGCAGGTCTTCATGCGCATGCACATGCGGCCGATCCACACGTGGGACGACGTCTCGCCGCAGCTCATGGAGAAGTACCCCGAGCTCAAGCGTGTCCTGGGCGAGCACGCCTACCCGTTCCGGGAGAACATCGACAACCCGGAGACCGTCGCCCCGTTCATGAAGACGGGCACGGATCCGTTCGCCTGACCGACAGCCGACCGACACAGGAGAAGACCATGGACATCAGCGACTACGGCGTCTCCCCCAACGCGGATTCCATCGTCCGCGATCTCGTGAAGTACGACCTGCTGAAACACGCGGTGGAACTCGAAGCCTACGGCATGACGGTCGTACCGCCCGAAAAGATGGGCGACGAGACCTTCGGCGCGCGCCTGCGCGATGCCATTCTCCGCACGTTCGAGAAGCGCCAGGGCGAGAAGATCAACGACCACACCACCGACGAGCCCAGGCTGGAGCTGGTCCAGAGCAATTCGTGGTACCTGCTGCAGGAGGACGAGGCCTTCGTCGAGGCGGCGACCAACCCGCGCATGCTGACGCTGATACGCTGGCTGTGTGGCCAGAGCGTCTGCCTGACGGGGCAGAACTGGATCATCAAGCCGCCCACCCAGGACGAAGTGGACCCGGCCGCGAGCGTCGGCCTGCACAGCGACGCCCACGGCATCCCGCCCGGTGGCGGTCACATCGCGCACGTCTGCAACGCGTCGTGGCTCTGCACCGACTACAACGGCGCCGAGGACGGACCCACCGTCTTCGTGCCCGGCAGTCACCACTACGGGCGCGCGACCCTGCCCCACGAGTCGGCCATGGGCCTGGGGGACGACTCGCCCTTCAACGTGTTCCCACTCATCGGCAAGGCCGGATCCCTCGCGCTGTGGCACGGAGCGACCTGGCACGGCACGACGCCGCGCACGAACCCGGGGCTGCGCATCACGCTGGTGCAGGTGTTCATGCGCATGCACATGCGGCCCATCCACATGTGGGACGACATCTCGCCGCAGCTCATGGAGAAGTACCCCGAGCTCCAGCGCGTCCTGGGCGACCACACCTATCCGTTTCGTGAAAACATCGACAAGCCGGAGACCGTCGCACCGTTCATGATGACGGGCACCGACCCGTACGCCTGACGTACGCGCACGCGCCGCCCCGAACGACCTGCCCCGGCCGACCGCAGGGGACACCGGCGTCTACTTCTTCTTTGAGCCCGGCGAGTTCCGGACCGACACCGGCGTGCGGCCGCGCGTCGTTCGCGTAGGCACGCATGCCCTGACCTCAGGTGCCCGCACCACCCTGTGGAACCGCCTGCGGAGGCCCGTCGCCAGAAGAGGAGACCATCTGCGCATTCGCATGCTCGACGAACGCACGCCGCGTGCCATGGCGTGCCAGCATTTCCTCTTCCAGCCCCATTCGGAGCATGCCTTCCGCAAGCGCTTCCCCGGATGTGTACCGCCGTGAGACCATCTGCCCCCCGACGGTCCGCGCCTGCACAGTGACAGTGCGGGTGGAGGTGTGCGCGATGTGCGTGCTCTCGTAGGTTTCGTCGCGGATGATCGTCGCCGCGTACGCGGGCGCTTCCTGCAGTAGGTGTGCATAGCGGGCAGCAGGCTCAAGCACCACATCAGGGGCGGAAGCCCGGAACCCGTCAGCGCCGATCTCCAACAGATGAACTATCTCGCGTCGAGCGTCCGGGCCCAGATGATTGACCGCACAGCGCAGGGCATCGACATCCTCCTCCGCAGCGACGCAGATGTCGAAGATGTCGCGTTCGGGTAGACGCCGACCGCGACCGAACAGCTTCCCGCACATGATCGACGCATTTTCGAGAACATGGGCCTCGTGGCCGTCAATGTTCACCTTGCGCGGGGGCAGCGCCGGCACCGGGTCAAGAGCCGTGATTTCGAGGCGTCCTTTCGGGAACCAAGTCTTGATGGAGCGTTGCTGTATCTCCATACGGGTCGCGCCGAGCCGTGCCATGGCGTCCCGGAAGTCCGGTGCCCATCGCGGATCAAAGGGGGCGAGGCTTGTACTTGCCGGCAGGAAGATATCCAGGTCGGTACTCAGGCGATGCTGCCACTGCGCAGCGAGGACCGTCCCACCGCCGAGCCACCAGCCGCGCTCATCGTCTATGACGGTGGGCAATAGCTCCTCGAGGACTTCCCGGGTGCTCTGGTACAGCCGCCCCGCAGGTTCCGGAAGGATCAAGGGACTGGTCATCCCCCCTGGGCAGGGCGCGCGAAGTCGTTTAGCCAGTGTTTGAGTTCGTTGCGATGCGGCCCCGTAAGGTGTGCGGCCCGCACGAGCTCACGCCAAGTGTAGGCGTACTCCATCCAGCCGCCGAGCAGCTCGCTGAAGGATGCGGAGCGGAGCCAGGTCCGCATTACGAGCAACTGTCTCGAGGTTGGCTCTGGCGCGCGCACAGCCGCCCCGCAGGTTCCGGAAGGATCAAGGGACTGGTCATCCCCCCTGGGCAGGGCGCGCGAAGTCGTTTAGCCAGTGTTTGAGTTCGTTGCGATGCGGCCCCGTAAGGTGTGCGGCCCGCACGAGCTCACGCCAAGTGTAGGCGTACTCCATCCAGCCGCCGAGCAGCTCGCTGAAGGATGCGGAGCGGAGCCAGGTCCGCATTACGAGCAACTGTCTCGAGGTTGGCTCTGGCGCGCGCATGGCGTGGTACAGATCCTCAGCCACCGGCGGCGTGCGCCACCCCGCACACTCGGA
Source organism: Candidatus Azotimanducaceae bacterium (assembly GCA_965206615.1). Classification (GTDB taxonomy): domain Bacteria; phylum Pseudomonadota; class Gammaproteobacteria; order Pseudomonadales; family Azotimanducaceae; genus VXNE01. The sequence continues at coordinate 1,150,264 of CBDBKI010000005.1, read as the reverse complement.
GAACAGACGCAGTTCCACGCAACGGCTCTCCGGCCCAGTGGGGATATCGCCATCGACACCGCAGAGCCGCAGCAGGTCTGGGGAGGGACGCGGTGCGTCCGCGCCGTAAAACGCTTCCGGGGGCAACAGGCCGCACGGCTCGCGCTCCCAGGGTGCGCCCCGTTCCACAACAATGTCTTGTGCGACGGCATGCGTCATGGCGCGCAGTGTATCGCTGGCAGGGTCGCCATGCGAGTGGGACGTGGAGTAAACCCCACAGGTGCGATAGGCTCCGTTCCACCCCGCCGACGGAGTTCCGGCACCCGACCGACCCCATGGACCGCACCCTCACCGACTTCATCGCCGCGCTGCGCAACGCCGAGGTCCGCGTCTCGCCGGCGGAGACGCTGGACGCCCTGAACGCGGTGGAACTGGTGGGTTATCGCGACCGGCGGCTCCTGAAGAACGCCCTCGCGCTGATGCTGCCGAAGACGATCGACGAGAAGGACACCTTCGACGACACCTTCGACCGCTTCTTCACCTTCGAGGACGTCGCCGGCGAGAACCTGGCCATCGACCTCGAGGGTGAGGAAGGCGAGGACGCCGAGGACGGCGAAGGCGAAGGTCAGGGCGGCGGCAACGCCCAGGGCGAACGCCGCGGCGCCGGCGGCGGCAAGGGCAAGAACAAGAAGAACCGCTTCATGTCCATCGAGCAGGAAGAAGAGGAAGAGGACCTCGGGCCCGGCGACATGGCGTCGCCCCACTCCCCGCTCGGCCGGCTCCTCATGCAGGACAGCCGCATCGAACTTACCGTGCAGATGGCCGATGCCGGCCGCGCGGTGAACCTCCAGGACATCCAGGTTTTCACCCAGAAAGGCCTCTACACGCGCCGCATCATGGAAGAGATGGGCCTCGCGGACCTGCAGCGCGAGATGAGCGAACTCAAGACGAGCCGCCTGGTGCCGGAACGCCGTCTCGGCCAGGAACTCAAGAAACGCCGCGAGTGGCTGCGCGAGCAGGTGCGCGACTACGTGGAGCGCCAGTTCCTCCTCCATGCCGACGCCTCCGGCAAGCGGCTGCGCGAGGAACTGCTGCGCAAGGTGAAGCTCAGCAACGTCGAACACCGCAACTTCCGCCTGATCCAGGAAGTCGTCTACAAGATGGCGAAGCGGCTGGTGGCGCTGCACTCCCGCCGCAAGAAGGTCTTCAAGCGCGGCCAGCTGAACGTGCCGCGCACGCTGCGCCACAACATGGCCTACGACGGCGCGATCTTCGATCTGCGCTGGAAGTCCGTGAAGATCGACCGCCCGAAGGTGTTCGCGATCTGCGACGTCAGCGGCTCGGTCGCGAACTACGCCCGCTTCATGCTCATGTTCCTCTACAGCCTCGAGGCAGTGATGCCGAAGGTGCGCTCGTTCGCGTTCTCCTCGGACCTCGCCGAGGTGACGGAACTCTTCGAACGCAACAAGATCGAGGACGCCATCGCCAAGACCCTGCGCGACTACAGCGGCGGCTCCACCGACTACGGCCAGGCCTTCCAGGACTTCAAGAAGAACTGCCTCGACGACGTCGACAACCGCACCACGATCATCATCCTCGGCGATGCGCGCAACAACTACGGCGACCCGCGCACCGAGATCCTGAAGGAGATGTACGACCGCGCGAAGCGGGTGATCTGGCTGAACCCCGAGTCCCGCACCACGTGGACCGTCGGCGACGCCGAGATGCGCAAGTACACCGCCTATGTACACCAGGCCGAGGAGTGCAACTCGCTCATGCACCTCGAGCGCGTCGTCGGCAACCTGCTGCGCACGGTGTAATGACCGGCGCCCGCGGTTTTCGGAACCGTTTCAGGCACCGTTTCAGGCGCGAAGGACCGCGCACCCTGCTCGCCGCCGGCGGCACCGACACCCTCAACGGCAAGTCGCGACCGGGCGCCGGGCCCGATGTCTTCAACAAGACCGCCGGCCGGGACCTCCTGCTCCTCGGCCTCGCCGCGGTCGCCGCGTTCGTGCTGCTCATGGCGGTACTCGCGTGGGCCTCCGACGCCACCGGCAACGGCGCCTCCGGAGACGCCCTCGACCCGGTCACCGGCACCATCACCGTCGCGCTCAGCACGGAACCACCCCAGCTCGACAGCACCCGCGCCACCGACACCGTGAGCGGCCAGGTCCTCGGCCACACGATGGAAGGGCTGCTGCGCTACGACCGGTTCAACCGCATCGTCCCCGGCGTCGCGGAACGCTGGGAGATCGACACCGAGCGCGCGATCTTCCACCTGCGCGAGGACGCACGCTGGAGCGACGGGTCCCCCGTGACGGCACACGACTTCGCCTTCGCCTGGCGCACCGTGCTCGACCCGAACACGGCCTCCGAGTACGCCTTCATCCTGTACGCCATCAAGAACGCACAGGCCGCCAACACCGGCGAACTGCCCCTTGAGGCCATCGGTATCGAAGCGGTCGACGACCGCACGCTGGTCGTCGACCTCGAACGGCCGACGGCGTACTTCGAGAAGCTGATGGCGTTCCCGACGTTCTTCCCGATCCAACAGTCCTTCTACGAGAGCACGGACGGACGCTACGCCGCGGACGCCACCGACCTCCTCTACAACGGCCCCTTCGCGATCACGCGCTGGGTCCACGGTGCGTCGCTGCGCATGGAGCGCAACCCCCACTACTGGGACAGCGACCGCATCCACCTGAACGCCATCGACCACGCCTACATCACCTCCGACGTCAACGCGACGCTCAACCTCTACAAGGACGGCAAGATCGCGACCGCGGGCCTCAACTCGGAGACGCTGGAGGACGCTCTCGACCGCCGCTGGAACCTGCACCGTTTCAACGACGGCTCCGTCTACTTCATCGAGTTCAACCACCGCCCGGAGCGGCTCACGTCCAACCGTAACCTGCGCAAGGCCATGCAGTACGTCACCGACTCCGGCGAACTGGTCTACAAGATCATCAAGCTGCCGGGCAACCTGCCCGGAGAATCGTTGTTCCCGGTCTGGCTGAAAGGCGTGAACGGTTATTTCCGCCAGGAATATCCCGCGCCGCGCCCCGTGGTGGACATCGAGCTGGCCCGCGAGCACCTGGCGCGGGCGAAGGCGGAACTGGGGGTCACCGAACTGCCGCCGCTGATCTTCCTGACCGGCGACAACCCCGCCTCCAACAAGCAGTCCGAGTATTTCCAGGAGGTCTACAAGTCGCGCCTCGGCCTCGAGGTGAAGATCGACCGGCAGATCTTCAAGCAGCGCCTCGCCAAGATGACCGCCGGCAACTTCGACCTGGTGCTCGCGGGGTGGGGCCCGGACTACTCCGACCCCCTCACCTTCGGCGACCTGTTCGCCTCGTGGAACAAGAACAACCGCGGCGCCTACGCCAATCCCGTCCTCGACGAGTGGGTCGCCGTCGCGCAGGGCTCCCTCGACCCCGAGGAGCGCATGCAGGCGTTCGACCAGATCCAGAAGATCATCCACGACGACGTGGTCATCCTGCCGAACTACGAGCGCGGCAGCGTGTACGTGCGCGACCCCAGGCTGAAGGGCGTGGTGCGCCGGGCGGTCGGGACGGATCCGGATTACACGGGCTCGTGGATCGAGGGGTGACGGCGGTGGCGAACGACACCGCTCGTAGCGCCCCATGGCCGGCCCGCCGCCTCGCTGGCGCTCGGCAACGGCTCCGCCCGCGGCCCAGCCACGCCGACCTTCCATGGAACAATCGCCGCCGGTCGCAGCGCTCCCGTCGTCGTTTGTTCCATATAAGGGGCGACCCTCGTGGTCGCCCCTATCGAAATCGTGCAAGCCGGCCCCGTCTCGCCATCGTGCAAGTCGTCGGCGGCGCGCGTGTGTCCCGGTCGCGCGTACCTTGTGTGTCCAAGTCGTGTGTGTCCATGCCACGCCCGAATCGCCGGCGTCGTCCGGGTGTGTGTGTCCCGGTCGTGCGTCCCGGGTGTGTGTGTCCCGGTCCTGCCGGTCCCGGTCGTGCGTCCCGCGTGTGTGTGTCCCGGTCCTGCCCCGGTCGTGCGTCCCGCGTGTGTGTGTCCCGGTCCTGCCGGTCCCGGTCGTGTGTGTGTGTGTCCCGGTCCTGCCGGTCCCGGTCGTGCGTCCCGCGTGTGTGTGTCCCGGTCCTGCCGGTCCCGGTCGTGCGTCCCGCGTGTGTGTGTCCCGGTCCTGCCGTGTCCCGGTCCTGCCCCGGTCCTGCCGGTCCCGGTCGTGCCGGTCCTGCACAGCCCATTTGACATCACCAATGTGCAGTCATAGATTTCCCAGACATGCAGTCAACCGGACACCGCCCGATGAGAACCATGACGATACGCAACGTCACGGCAGCATTGAGCGCCGCACTGGATGCCGAGAAACACCGTCGCGGGCTGTCGCTCAACCGTACCGTGCTGGCGCTGATGGAGGAGTCCCTCGGCGTCAGCGGCAAGACCCGCAGCAACGGCCTGGGTCGTCTCGCGGGCATCTGGAGCGAAGAGGAGTTTCGGCAGTTCGAGGACGCGGTCGCCCCGTTCAAAGAAGTCGACGAAGACCTCTGGCGATGAGCCGCTTTTGTCTCGACACGTCCGCGTACAGCAATTTCCAGCGGGGCGAACCACGCGTCGCCGCCCACCTGGACCAAGCGCATTGGGTCGGTGTCCCCACCGTTGTTCTCGGCGAATTGTGGGCCGGCTTCCTCGCCGGCAACCGCGTCGAGAAAAACGCAGCCCAACTCGATGAATTCCTCGCCCATCCGGCGGTGGAGGTTCTCGTGACGGACGACAACGTTGCCCGCATCTATGGCGAGGTATTCGCCGATCTACGAACGCAGGGGCGTCCGTTGCCAACCAACGACCTCTGGATCGCGGCGACGGCCGTGCATGTCGGTGCGACGCTGTTGACCTTCGACGCCCATTTTCGGGCCATAGCGCGGGTCGGCACGGTCGTGCTGTAGCCGCCCGATCCATGCTCCGCTACACCATCAAACGTCTGATCCAGGGTGTCATCACCGTCTGGTTCATCGCGACCGCGACCTTCCTCGCGATGCACAGCATCCCCGGCGACCCGCTCTCGAGCGACAAGGCGGTCTCCGAGGAGATCCGCCAGAACCTCGAGGCGAAGTACGGCCTCGACAAGCCGATCGTCGAGCAGTACGGCATCTATCTCTGGAACATGCTGCGGGGCGACTTCGGCATCTCCTACTCCCAGGAGAACCGCAGCGTCAACGACATCATCCGCGAGCACTTCCCGGTGTCGGCCACCCTCGGCATCCTCGCCATCGCGTTCGCGGGCCTCGGCGGCATCCTGTTCGGCGCCCTGACGGCGCTGTACCGCAACCGGCTGCCGGACGTCGCGATCATGTTCCTGGTGATCCTCGGCATATCCGTGCCGAGCTTCGTGTTCGCGGCCCTCGGCCAGCTCGCCATCGTCAACCTGAACGACCTCTTCGGCACGTCCATACTGCCCGTCGCCGGCTGGGGCGGCGTCACGCACATGATCGTGCCCTCGCTCGTCCTCGGCCTCGGCACCATGGCGTTCCTGACGCGCCTGATGCGCTCGTCGATGCTCGAGATCGTGAACTCGGACTACGTGCGCACCGCGAACTCCAAGGGCCTGCCGCCCACACGGATCTTCCTGAAGCACCAGCTCCGCAACGCCATCCTGCCCGTCATCACGGTGCTCGGCCCGTCCATCGCCGCCATCACCACCGGCGGCTTCGTCGTCGAACTGGTGTTCGCCATTCCCGGCCTCGGCCGCTACTTCGTGGAGGCGGTCCAGCAGAGCGACTACACCGTGATCATGGGCACGACCGTGTTCTACGGCGCCTTCCTCGTCTTCATGGTGATCGTGGTCGACCTCCTCTACGGCCTGGTCGACCCACGGGTGCGGCTCGAGTAATGGCGGAAGCGGCACTCTCGTTCGAACGGGTCTCGGCCACGCGCGAGGTCGAGACGATTTCGCGGCCGTCGCTGTCGTACTGGCAGGACGCCTGGGTGCGCCTGCAGGCCAACACCCGCGCGCTCATCTCCCTCTACATCGTGATCGCGCTCGGCGTGTTCACCGTCGCCGGACCGCTGGTCTGGTCCGTCGATCCCTCCGCGCAGGACCTCGACCAGATCTCCGCACCGCCCGGCATCGACCGCATGGCGGTGATCGTCCCGCCCTATGCGCCGTGGGCCGGAGCCACCGCCCGCGTCGACGGACCCGCCCTGCCGGCCGAAACGATGACGACGCCGGCGCTCTCCGTCGCCCTGGTCGGCGACGCCACCACCCAGGCGGTGCGCCTGCAGTGGGACCCGGTCCCCGGCGCGAGCGGCTACCGCGTCTACCGCAACATCGCCGACCCGGCGCCGGACGACGCACTCGGCCTGCCGCTGGCCGACATCCTGAACGCCGAGCGCGTCAGCTTCGAGGACCGCCTCGACATCAAGCCGCGCAGCTACTTCTATTCCATCGTGGCGCTCGACTACAACGTCATGGAGGCGCCCGCCTACAGCACCGTCGCCACGCTCCCGACACGGGTCATCACGGCGGCGGACGCGGTCAAGCGCGGGCTCGCGGAAGGCCCCGAGGCGCTCCGGGCGGGCGACCGCGTGCGCCTGGCCCTGCATCCCCTCGGCACGGACTACCTCGGCCGGGACATGCTGTCGCGCCTGATGCACGGCGCCCGGATATCGCTCTTCATCGGCATCGTGGCCCCCTTCATCTACGTGCTGATCGGCATCCTCTACGGCAGCGCGGCCGGGTTCCTCGGCGGACGCGCCGACCAGTTGCTCATGCGCTTCGCGGACTTCGTGGTGGCCCTGCCGTTCCTGCTCTTCATGATCCTGTTCCGCGTCCTGTTCGGGCTCGAGGGCGGCGACAGCGGCATCGGGCCGTTGATGATCGCGATGGCGATCCTCGCCTGGCCCGCCGCCGCGCGCCTGGTGCGCGGCCAGATCCTGCAGATCCGCGAGGAGGCCTACGTCAGCGCGGCGCGCCTGCTCGGCGCCAAGACCAACTACCTGGTGCTGCGTCACATGATCCCGAACACGATGGGCGTGATCCTGGTCACCCTGACCTTCGCCGTGCCGAGCGCGATCTTCACCGAGGCGTTCCTGTCATTCATCGGCATGGGCGTGGCGCCGCCGACGCCGTCCTGGGGCAGCATGTGCAACGAGGGCATCAAGACCATGCTGACGCATCCGCACGAGCTGGTGTTCCCCGCGCTGCTCATCAGCATCACCGTGCTCGCCTTCAACCTGCTCGGCGACGGGCTGCGCGACGCGCTCGATGCGCGCATGAGGTCACGCGAATGACGGCGGTGGATACGGTGGGCCCGGCGACGGAAAGCGCTCCGGCACTGCTGGAGGTGCGCGACCTCTCCGTCGAGTTCGACACCTACGGCGGCACCGTGCACGCCGTGCGCGGCGTGTCGTTCGACGTGCACGCCGGCAAGACGCTGGCGATCGTCGGCGAATCCGGCTGCGGCAAGTCCGTGACGGTGCAGAGCGTGATGGGGCTCATTCCGATGCCGCCCGGACGCATCGTCGGCGGCACGGCGCTGTTCCGGGGCCACGACATCCTGGGCGCCAAGACCATCAACGGCGAGGAGATCCGCGGCTCGCAGATCGGGATGATCTTCCAGGACCCGATGACGTCGCTGAACCCGACCATGACCATCGGCGACCAGATCGCCGAGACCCTGCAGGTGCACCGCGGCCACAGCCACCGCCAGGCGCTCGCGCGCGCGGTGGAGCTGCTCGAGATGACGCGCATCAACGAGCCCGAGCAGCGCGCGCGCCAGTACCCGTTCGAGTTCTCCGGCGGCATGCTGCAGCGCTCCATGATCGCCATGGCGCTGGCCTGCCAACCCGCCATCCTGATCGCGGACGAGCCGACGACAGCCCTCGACGTGACCATCCAGGCGCAGATCCTCGACCTGATGCGCGACCTGCAGCGCGACATCGACATGGCCATCATCCTGATCACGCACGACCTCGGCGTGGTCGCGCGGATGGCGGACCAGGTCGCAGTGATGTACGCCGGGGAGATCCTCGAGACCGGCACCGCCGAAGACGTGTTCTACCGCTCCGCGCACCCCTATACGCTGGGCCTCAAGAAGGCGATGCCGACCAACCGCGAGGACGCGGCGCAGGACCTGACGCCGATCCTCGGCTCGCCGCCGGACCTCTTCGCTCCGCCGGCCGGATGCGCCTACTTCGCGCGTTGCCCGCACGCCATGCGGATCTGCGAGGACAGCCACCCCGAGCCGTTCGCGATCGCCGGGTCGCACAGCTCGCAGTGCTGGCTGCATCACGCGGACTGCCCGGAACGGGTCGACGGCGTGCACTACGCGAACCCGACGCCGGATGCCGCCCCGACGTCGGGCGAGGAACGAGCGTGAGCGCGCTGGTCGAGATCCGCGGCCTGACCCGGCACTTCGACCTCGGGCGCAACCAGATCGTGCATGCGGTGGACGACGTGAGCCTCGACATCGCGCCGCGCGAGATCGTGGGCCTGGTCGGCGAGAGCGGCTCCGGCAAGTCCACCCTCGGCAAGACCATGCTGGGGCTGCACGACAAGACCGCCGGCGAGGTGGTGTTCAAGGGCGAGACCCTGCCGCCCCGCTACGCGCCGGGCGACTTCCAGCGCTTCGCGCGTTCCATGCAGATGATCTTCCAGGATCCCTACTCGTCGCTGAACCCGCGCATGACCGTGGGCGAGATCGTCGGCGAGGGGCTACGCCTGCACACGAACCTCGGCGGGCGCGAGATTCGGGAGAGCGTTGCGAACTGGTTGGAACGCGTGGGGCTCAACGCCGGACACATGGCCCGCTATCCGCACGAGTTCTCCGGCGGGCAGCGCCAACGCATCGGGATCGCCCGGGCGCTCATCATGGAGCCCGAGTTCGTGGTGTGCGACGAGCCGATCTCGGCGCTGGACGTCTCCGTGCAGGCGCAGGTGGTGAACCTGCTCGGGGAGCTGAAGGAGTCGTTGGGGCTCACGATGCTGTTCATCGCGCACGACCTCTCGATGGTGCGCTACATCTCGGACCGGATGGCGGTGATGTACCTCGGCTCGCTGATCGAACTCGGCCAGTCGGATCGGGTGTTCTTTCATCCGAAGCATCCGTATACGGAGATGCTGGTCGGGTCGAACCCGGAGCCGGATCCGGCTACGGAGCGGAATCGGCCGCCCACGGCGATTCTGGGGGAGATTCCGTCGCCGGTGAACGTGCAGCCGGGGTGCCGGTTCGCGAATCGGTGTCCGAAGGTGATGGAGGTGTGTCAGGGGGTGACGCCGGAGTTGCGGGTGGTGGAGGATGCCGGGGAGGGGGAGCGGATTGTGGCTTGTCATTTGTACTGAGGGTGGCTGCGCAGACTTCCCCAGCTACATCGTCCGCCCTGGAGATCGCTCGTTGCGCAGTAACGGGGCGACTTCACGACCACCGTGCCGTGTCGGCGAGCCGCTCCGTCACCGGGCCGGAGGCGTTTCATTTCCTGACGGCGAACGCCTGAGATCCCGCACGTCGCAAGCCGCGGCAGCACCCGTACGGAGAGAGACCATGACGGACACCGTGACGATCCCCAGGGTGCCGGGGGATCGAGGCGGACGACCTCGTTCCCGCATGACCTGCTGAGGCCGACGCGCGCTACCGCGCCCGGTCAGCCGCCTCCCATGTAAGCGCCCCATAGCCGGTCCGGTGCCTCGCACCGCGAACCCAGTTCGCGCGCGCTCGGCATCGGCGCCGCCTCCGGCCCAGCCACACCGACCTTACATGGACCAACCGCCGCCGGTCGCTACGCTCCCGTCGTACGTCTTCGCTGTCGATGTAGCTGCCCTCGTGGCCGAGGTAGACGCAGAAGTCGAGACCGCGCTCCTCCGCACGAGCCCGCCAGGCCTCGTAGCAGTCGGCGAGCGCAGCGGCGGGGTGGTCGCGCCCGGGTTCGCCGGCGCCGGTGAAGAAGCAGGACGCACCCAGTTCCGCGGCATAGTCCATGCCGCGCTCGATGATGTCGGCACTGCCCGACCCCGGCGGGTCCGCCAGCCCCAGGTGCCAGGTCGCCACGGCGGAAACCGCGACGTCGTGGTCGTCCAGGACGCGCTTGCGCTCGGCGACATGGGAGAAGGCCTCCACCGCGGTCGGCCGGTAGTACATCAGCTCCACGCCATCGATCCCCTCGTCGCGCGCGAACGCGACGAAGTCGGCGAAGTCCTGCTGTGGCTGGATGATGAATGCGCTCTTCATTGCGGGTCTTCCCTTCGTGTGTCTCGTTGTTGGGTGTGTGTCTCGTTCCTGGGAACAGGCGTTCGCCCGTCAGCGCCCTCCGGTCAGGGCCCTCGTCAAAAGCTCCGCCCAAGCGCCCGTCGCCGCCGACCGTCGCGCCGCCTCGCACACCGCGAGCACGCTCAGCCCCTCCTGCCCCGGGGGCGCGTCCGAGCCGCCGCGTATCCGGTCGAAAAGCGCCCGGTGGTGCGCGATGCCCATGGGCGTGTCGGGCACCTCCGGCAGGGTCCACCCCGGGTCGTAATTCGACCCGTCGGTCGCGTCCGCATGCCGGGTCATGATGAGCCGTTCGCCCGTCCGTGGCACCCGCAGGTGGAGCGAACCCAGGGAGCCGTAGACCTCCGCCTGGAACCTCGACGTGCCCCCCGGTTGCGACCACTGCACCTCGTGGCTCGCCGTGGCGCCTCCGGACAGTTCGTAGAGCAGCCAGGCGTTGACTTCGTTGCCCTCCAGACGCCGGTCCTCGGGCGCGCCGGCGCCGCCCGCGGACGGTTCCTCCTCCGCGATACGCGCGGCGACCCGCACGATGTCCTGCCCGGACAGCGCCTGGATCAGCGCGATGCCGTGCGCGCCGATGTCCATCAGGGCGCCACCGTAGGACGGCGCCGACGCCCGCGGGTTGGCGGTCGCGTTGCGCTGGCGGATGTGCTCGATGCGCCCGATCCGGCCCGCCCGGATCAGCTCGACGGCAGCGAGCGATTCCGGAAAGTGGTTGTGCATGAAGCTGGTGATCAGTTGCGTGCCGTTCGCCCGGGCCGCATCCGCCATGGCGCGGCCCTGCCGCAGGGTGCCGGCCAGGGGTTTTTGCACGAACACGTGCATGCCGGCCTTCGCCGCCGCGACGGCAATCTCGGCATGGCTGTCGATCTTGGTGAAGATGCAGACGAGGTCCACGTCCTCGCGGGCCACCACCTCCCGGTAATCGCGACCCCATTCGAGCGCACCGAACTTCCCGGCGACCCCCGCGGCCCTCTCCGCCTCGACGTCACAGGCCACGACAAACGCGCCGCCGTCCAGCGCGGTGAGCGCGGGCAGGTGGTAACCCTCGGCGATGTTCCCGCAGCCGACCACGGCATAGCGGACCGCGTCCATGGCCGTCTCCTCGTCGGTCGTGCGGTGCGGTGCCCCGGAATCTTGAACATTCGATGCCGCGAACGGATCGCGTGTGTCCGGTACGCTGCGGTAAAACACTCGATGCCGCGAACGAATCGCGTGTGTCCGGTACGCTGGTATCCGGTACGCTGGTACGCTTCCCCCATGCCCGGACACACGCGACGCGTCGCCCGTGCGCCAGCAGCGCTCCGCCTGCTCCTGGCCGGCGGCCTGTCGGCTCTGCTCTGCGCCAACCCCGCGGCACAGGAGCCATCGCGAACGGAGGCTTCGGGCGACGCCCCCGAGACCCACTGCTCCGCTCTCGCAAGCCTCGACCTTCCCGACGCCAGGATCCTCTCCGCGACCCGCGAGGCCGAACCCACCGATCACTGCAAGGCCACCGGGCTCATCGGCGGCAGGATCCACTTCAAGGTCTGGCTGCCCGTCGCCTGGAACGGGCGCTTCGTGATGGGAGGCGCGGGCGGCTTCGTCAACACGGACTCCAACCAGGCCCTGGATCTCTTCGGCGACCGTATCCTCGCCGAGGGATACGCCACCGCATCCACGGACACGGGCCATGCCGTGCCCAACGCGCGCGACGGCGCTTGGGCGCTCGGCGACTTGGAAGCGATCGTCAACTACGCGCATCTCGGCATGCACCGGGCGGTCGTGCATGCCAAGCGGGTCATCGAGCGGCACTACCTCCGCTCCATCGAGAAGTCCTTCTTCTTCGGCTGCTCCAACGGCGGCAGACAGGCGCTCATGGAGGCCCAGCGCTACCCGGAGGACTTCGACGGCATCGTCGCCGGCGCGCCCTGGCTCGACTGGACCGGACAGGTGGCGGCCTTCATCGCCATCGCGCAGAAGATGTTCCCGGACCCCGAGAACTTGAGCGCCGCGCTGGTCACGAAGGAGGACCGGCTACTGCTCCGACGGGCGATCCTCGCGCGCTGCGACGCCCTCGACGGACTGCACGACGGGATCCTGCACGACCCCACCGCGTGCGACTTCGACCCCGGCACGCTCGCCTGCGCCGCCAACGAGACCCCCGGCGCCGCCGCCTGCCTGGCGCCGGAGAAGGTGGCCGCCATCCGCGAGGTGTACGAAGGCCCGGTCGAGGACGGCGCCCGGCTCTATTTCGGCTTCCCGTTCGGTGCCGAAGACCTCGACTCCGGGGGTTGGGGCGGCTACCTCACGGACGGTGCGCCGGCGGCCGGCTTTCCGAACAACTCGACGCGCATCGGCCTCGGGGCCATGCGCTACTTCCTCCATCACGACCCCGAGTGGCGCCACGACGACCACGACTGGAGCCGGTGGCAGGAGGACATCGAGCCGCTGGCACGGCTCCTGAACGCGACCGATGCCGACCTCGGCGCATTCCGTGCCCGGGGCGGCAAGCTGCTCCTGTACCACGGCTGGGCCGATGCCCTGCTGGCCGCACACGGCAGCACGGACTACGTGAACCGCGTCCTTGCGCTCGACGCCACCGCCGCCAGCGACGTGCGGCTCTTCATGATCCCGGGGGCGGAGCACTGCACGGGCCAGCGCGTACCGTCTCGGGTGGACTGGCTGGGCGTGCTCGAGCGCTGGCACGACACGGGGGTCGCGCCGGACGAACTCGCGGCGACCTGGGTCGACCGACCGGGCTCCCGGAAGATCTGCGCCTGGCCGCGCAAGGCGGTGTATGTGTCCGGGGATGCGGAGGATGTCGGGGCCTATGCCTGCCGTTGACCAGCCTCGCACGGGACAAATCCGCTCGCGGCCGATTCGGCACGGATTGTAGGGGCGACCCTTGTGGTCGCCCGTCTCGAATCGTGTACGGCATTCGAGAACGGGACGGGACAAGCCCGGTCCCGGCCATGTGCGGAATTCAAGACGGGACGGGACAAGCCCGTCCCCTACAACGTCCGCCCCGGCCCGAACTCGCAGGAGCCCTCACTCTCCGTCGTTGAGTTCCGCGAGCGCTTGCGAAGGCGTTCCGAGGTCGACGAGCTCTCCGCGGCGCGCCGCCTCGATCGCCTCGACAGTCGTGCGGTTCGGGACCAGGGCCGCAAAGTCCGGCCCGCAGCCGGCCGCCGCCTGTTCGAGAACGATGCGCATGGTCTGATCGATCGTCAGGCCGCTTTCCGCCAATTGCTTCGCGGCCTCGTCCCGGACGTCCTTGTCTACCTCGACCTGTACCGTCACCTTCATCCAGATCTCCAGGGCAGCCTCTCTGCCGCGCATTCCTCCTGGACAGACTTATACGCCGACCCTCGCTTTCCGACAACGAGGAGGACGCGATCGATGGACATGCCGCCCGGCAGCCGGACACCGGGCAGCACGGAAAGGACTTCCTCACAAGCGTCACAGCCAGACCGAGTACAGGCCCGGGACGCCTGCCCTGCCGGACCATGCCTTGCCTGACGTTCAGAACTGCGCGCGGTAGTTGACCGGCTGGAGCTGGACGTGCCGCCCCACGTCGCCGGGCAACGTGAAGAGCAGGGGGGTCTTGCGGAACCCGAACAGGCGGTAGAGGTGATAGGACTCCGCGTATTCCTCTGAGAACCGGTTGCGCTGCGCCTTGTTGACCTTCTCTCCGCGCACTTCGCAGGCGAGCATGTCCAGGTAGTCGGCAACGGCGGCTTCGACCTCCGCCCTGGTCCAGTCGCTCGACGGCATGTCCCGCATCGCACACGGACGTGTCGACGGGGTGGGTGGCGCATCCTTCGCCTCCGAAACGCCGCGTTGCACCGACTCCGCCATCCGCTGCCGGCAATACAGCTACACTGCGTTTCCCCGCCGAGGAGAGACGCCATGCGCCACGACATGGACCGTGTACTGGTCACGCGGCCCCGGCTCGGGGGCAAGGTCCGCCGCAAGGGTCGCGCGTACCCCATGGAGAACCTGCCTTCCCGAGTGGGCATGAAGCGCGCCCTCGCCCTGGCGAAAGCCGACGCCAAGACGCTCAACGAGCACCTGCAACCGTTGCGGCGCTACCTGCACACGCAGGTCGGGCGCCCCTGGGACAAGGTGTGGTCGGACATCGCCGCGGGATTGCGCGGCACCTCGACGGTGCAGCAACACGTACGGGACCATGTCTTCGATTTCGTCGCCAGGGACGTATTCCTGCGTGGACACGATCCGTGGCTGCGCGAGTTCGGACGCGAACGTCCGTTGCGGGAGTCTTACCACGAGCTCTGGGTGGACCCGCGAAGCGGCATCCTGCGCCACAACCGCCATCGCGTGACATGGCGTCAGACCTTGCGGCAACGCCGCGAACGGACCCAGCGCACACTGCGAGCACGGATGGTGCCGGGGGAAGGCGACGTGCAATACCACCTCCTGGCCGATGGCGCATGGTGGGAAGTCATCCTCGCACGCCATGTCGAAGCCCGCGCACCGGATGCGGTCCCGCCGATGGATGTCGTCCTTTCCTCCGGGCTCGCAGCGTTGCCACCCAACGAGCTTTACGACCGGGAGCGCGTGTATGCCGTGAGCAAGCGGCAGCTTTCGCGTCGAGAGGCCGCACGCCTGGGGTTGCGAAGGTCGCGCTAGAGGCCGAACTCGCGGCCCCCGGGATCCGCGACCAAGTCGGCGTGGGCGTTCTCCGCCGTCATGCCCGCGCGCAGTGCGCGCTCGCTTTCGGGGAAGCGGAAGGACCGGAGGCTGCCGGCCGCGCGCCTGACGACAAGGCCCTCGCTGTCGATGTCGACCGTGACGCGGGTGCCGGGTGCGAATCGGGGCAGTTCCGCCATGGCGCCAGTGACCCGCAACGCCAGGCTGTTCCCCCACTTCTCGATTTCCGTCTCGACGCGCACGTCTCGCTCCGACGATCGGCGGACCAGCTGTGTGTCCAGCGCAGGCACCAAGCGTCAATACGGCGTCTGCACCTGGTCACTCTCGCAGGCGCCGTGACGCCATTCAACCTGAGAGTCGATCGGCTGCCCGTAGCCACTCCGGCGCGCGTCGCGACAGCGAGCATCGCGGCGATCCGCCGATATTCCAGTCACGGTGCGGGTCTCCTGGTGCCGTGTGGTCACTTCCTCTCTACACTGCGAGTCAAGGCGAACGCCTGCGGATGGGCCGAGGAAAGGGAGAACGATGCGTCGACTACTGCAGTGGGTCGGAGTCGGGATGGCCGTGCTGGCCGTCCTGATCGGACTGGCGGCCTGGAGCGGTGGAGCGTCGCGCCTCATTTGGCCGATGGTGGAGAACGTGAGGCTCGACGAGCCGTTTCGCGGCATCACCGCCGACGGCGAAATCCGGCCCGACCTGTTTGGCATCAGGGCGACGGGCGTCAGCACCGCACCGATCCGCGACGCCGCGGTCGCGTTTCTCGCGACCCTCACCCCGGAACAGCGCGGCCGCACGCTGTTCCCCGTCGATGATCTGGAATGGCGACGCTGGTCCAACGTCAGCGGCGCGGTGCGGCAGGGCGTCGGCCTCCTCGAGATGGATGCGGGGCAGACCGCGACCGCGTTCGGCTTGATGGCGGCGACGCTGAGCGCCCGGGGATTCGAGACCTCCCGGGACATCATGCGTCTCGATGGGCACCTGGCCGATCTGGTGGACAACCACGATCGGTACGGTGAAGACCGCTACTGGTTCACGGTGATGGGCGAGCCGTCAGGGAGCGGGCCGTGGGGCTGGCAGCTCGACGGTCACCATCTCGTCGTGAACTGCTTCGTCCTGGGCGACCAGGTCGTGCTCACGCCGATATTCATGGGCTCCGAGCCGACACGGGCCGACACGGGACGGTTCGCCGGGACGGCGATCCTCGAGGAGGAATTGGCGGCGGGCCTCGCCCTGATCAACGCGCTGGACGACGGGCAACGCGCGATCGCCATCATTGATGCGAGCAAGACCGGAGAGAACAACCGCGCCGAGCAGTTCCAGGACAACGCGGTGGTGCCGTACGAGGGCCTTCGCCTCGGCGAACTCGATGACGCCCAGCGGGAGCTCGCCCTCGAGCTCGTCGGGCTGTACACCGGGAACCTGCGGGGCGGGCACGCCGAGGTCCGTCTCTCGGAGGTGGTGTGCCACTGGGACGATACGTACTTCGCCTGGGTCGGAGATACGGGCCCGGACGCGGTCTTCTACTACCGCATCCACTCGCCCGTGATCATGATCGAGTACGACCACCAGCCGCCGGCGGCGCTCGATGGTCCCGAGCTACCGAGCCGCATCCACGTGCATACGGTGGTGCGCACGCCCAACGGCAACGACTATGGCAAGGACCTTCTCGGACAGCACCTGCTCGCACACCCGCACTGAGCGGGCGGCGTGGAGACCAGGGCTGTGACAACGACAACGGTCATGGCGGACAATAGGATCTTGCGCGCGGTGGACATCGGGCGGGATGTGCTCGGCGGTCGAGGGCAGCGGTAAATGCTATCGCGACCAAGCCACAGGACATGCAGAGCATGCGAAAGAACCCGATGACTACTCGTGTGACACGGCGGGACTTCCTGAACGGCGTGGCAATCGGTGCGGGAGGCGTCCTGCTGCAGGCCTGTGGCAGCGACCTTGAGCCTCCTGCGGACATGTCATCTACGGCTCCCACCAGGTTCAGCCCTCCAGACCCCTCCGCCTACTACCCCCCTGCTCTCACCGGCATGCGGGGCAGTCACGAGGGATCCTTCGAGGTGGCGCATGCCCTGGCCTGGCGCGGCGAGAAGCCGGCCCGTTACGAGGCGCTGAACGAGCACTACGACCTGGTCGTCGTCGGCGCCGGCATGAGCGGGTTGGCGGCGGGCTGGTTCTACCGCAAGAAAATGGGGCCCGACGCCCGCATCCTGCTGCTCGACAACCACGACGACTTCGGCGGCCATGCGAAACGCAACGAGTTTCACCACGACGGAAGAATGCTGCTGAGCCTGGCCGGCGCCCAGAATCTGGAAAGTGTCAGTAGCTACAGCAAGGCGGCCGGGGGCCTGATGGTCGATATCGGAATCGATCGGGACTTCGTTGACGCCATGGACGCCAACACACCGGACAACTACACACTGGCCGGTAAGCTCGAAGCAGACAATGGCGTGGCGCTGCCGGGACCGGGCGGCCACGTGACGGTAGGAGGCAACTGGAACGCGGTGATGTACGGCGCGGACGGCTACCGGGAGACGGTACGCGCACTGCCTGTACCCGTGGCCGAACAGGACAAGCTGATCGCCTGTTTTGGAGGCGCACGGGACTTCCTGGAGGGACTGTCGCTCAGCGAGAAATGGGACTATGTCAACTCCGTCAGCTACAACCGGTTTCTGGTGGAAGGTGTCGGTCTCGCTGAGGAAACCGTACCGATATTGAATGCAAACATCCTCCACTTGACCGGCTTCTCCGGATGGAACCTCACGGTGCTGGAGGCACTCGGTTCCGGCGCCAGCGGCATTCGGGCGATGGGGTGGCTGGGAAGGATGGCAACTTCGCTGGGGGGCGCCCTGCTGGACAGTCTCCTGGAGGTCAGGATGTTCCCGGATGGCAACGCCTCTGTCGCCAGGTTGCTGGTACACAAACTGATACCCGGGGCTGCCCCTGACATGAAGGGACCCGAGGATGTCGCCATCGCCCGTTTCGACTACAGCGCCCTGGATCGGGAAAACCAGATGACCCGGCTGCGGCTCAACAGCACGGTGGTCGGAGTACGCGAAGTCGGCGGCGCGCGCGTGGAAGTCGACTACGTTCAGCAGGGGAACCCCTTGCGTGTCACCGCCGATCACTGTGTTCTGGCCTGCTACAACAGTTTCATACCTTACCTGTGTCCGGAAATGCCGGAGTCCCAGAAAGAGGGCCTGCGCTACGGTGTGAAGACGCCTTCTGTCTACGCCAACGTGCTGCTGGAGAACGGTCGCGCCTACTCTGAACTGGGCGCCGCGTTCTTCCAGTGTCCATACGATCCGTTTCAGTGGGTGAGTGCCGCGCCGGCCATGACCGTCGGCGGGTACGAACCGCCCAGGGGGCCGGATGACCCCATGGTGGTCTTCATGATGCACTCTCCCATGACGGCGCCGGAGGGCCAGATATCAGGACGCGAGCAGCTGCGCCTGGGTCGCCACAAGATATACGCCACACCCTTCGCCAGCTACGAGCAGCAGATCCGCGACCAGCTGCAGTCACTGTTGGGCAAACACGGCTTCCACCACGAGAGCGACATTCGCGCCATAACCGTCAACCGTATTCCCCACGGCTACGCCTATCCCTACCTCGCATTGGACGACCCCGAATGGCAGGAAGGACAGGCACCCCACGAGATCGGCCGGGCACAGTTCGGGCGTATCTCCATTGCCAACACGGATGCCGAGGCCACGGCGCTGATGGATGCTGCCTTCGACGCCGCGTGGCGGGCCGTGGAGGAGCAAACCGCCTGAGGCTGTTCCGGCGGGGATCGGGACACACCCGATTCCGCGGCTCACTGTCCCGGGAAGGCGCGCACCCGGATCGTTTCGGCGGCGGCGCGACCGAGGTCGTCCACGACGCGCACGGTGAACCGTCCCGGTCGCGGCGTCCAGAAGTAGCTCTCGCCCGGCCGCGCACTGGCGACCAGGCGGTGGTCGACGAACCAGAACATCCCGCGTGCGTCGCCGTCCACCACGGCCGAGAACGGCACGGTCCCGTCGACGACACCCGGCGCGGCGGCGTGGTAGACGAGCGAGCGCTGGGGCGATCGAATGCGCGGCGCCAATCCCGTGGCCGAGGTTTCGTCCAGTCCGCAATCCGGCGACCAGGGCGGCGGCCGGCGGATGGCGATACCCGCGCGGCGGAAGACGTCGTGCAGGTTCGAGGGCCAGAACTCGTAGACGACCCGTTCCGTGTGGTCATCCGCCCGACAACTCCGCAGACCCGTCCGCCGGTCGATGTCGATGGCCCGGTAGACGGTCGACACCCTGATGGGCGACACCCCGGGGATGAACCAGGATCGCGTCGTGCGCGGGCAGTGGGGTCCCGGCAGGTCGCCCGTGGTCGCGCAGACCTCTACCTGCCGCAGGTTGAGGGCGCCGAGCGTCCCCGATGACGCGTCCTGCACGGCCCACCAGGGGCGGGCCTCGCGGGGCGACTCGCCGCCCCCCGCGGGTGCCGGGAGACTGTCCGCGATGGCGAAGAACAGGGGTGCGGCGGCTTCCCGGCCGACCAGGGCCGGATTGGCGCTGCCGTCGAAGTTGCCGACCCACACCGCCAGCACGTAGTGGCCGACGACCCCGACGCTCCAGGCGTCCCGGAAGCCGAACGACGTGCCCGTCTTCCAGGCAACGTCCGGTCGTTCCTCGAAACCCCGCACGGGCTGATCGGGCCGCGCGACATCGCGGAGCATGTCCAGCACCAGGAAGCTGGCTTCCTCGCTCAGCAGGCGCGGGGAGCGCGAGGGGCTTGCCGCCCCTCGCAAGAGTTCCCGCGTGCCGGGCACGACCGTGAAGTCGCGCCAGACGCCCTTGCCCGCCAGGGTCGCGTAGAGCCGCGTCAACTCCTCCATGGTGATCTCGCTGCCGCCGAGCGCCAGGGCCAGGCCATAGTCCGCGGCGGGTCGCAAGTCCGCCACCCCCGCACCGTGCAGCCAGTCCCGGAACCGCTCCACGCCGAGCTCCGCAAGCAGTCCGACGGCCGGCACGTTGCGGCTGTAGACCAGGGCATCCCGCGCGAACACGGGTCCCAGGAACCCGCGGTCGAAGTTCTCCGGCGTGTACGCGGCGTAGCGGCGGGGCGCATCCTCGAGCAGGGTCATCGGGTGGATCAGGCCCGCGTCCAGCGCCAGCGCGTACAGCAGCGGCTTGAGTGTCGATCCCGGCGAACGGGGCGCCCGCACGCCGTTCACCTGGCCGGCGATCGCCGCGTCGAAGAATCCCGCCGACCCGACCAGCGCCAACACCTCCATCCGTCGCGCGTCGACGAGCATGGCGGCCGCGTTCACGATACCGTCCCGGCGGCGCCGCTCCACGTGCTCGGCGATGCGCGCCTCGACCAGGCCCTGCAGGTCGAGATCCAGCGTCGTGCGGATGCGTGCACCCCCGTCGTACGGGACGTGGTCCCGGACGAAATGCGGGGCATGCGACGGCAACCGCGCCGGTGATCGGAACCCGGGTACGAGCCGCGCTCGGGCGATCGTCCCGGGATCGGCATCGCCGGCCGCGGACAGCCAGGCCGCGAGGAGCCGTTCGCGCGCCGCCAGGAGCTCCGCGCGACCGGCCACCCGGACCGGAAACCGGTCCGTCGGGTTCTGCGGAATGACGGCCAGCGCCAGCGCCTCGCCGAGGCTCAGCGCGCTGGCCGGCTTGTCGAAATAGACCCGGCTGGCGGTGCCGATACCTTCGATGCTGCCGCCGTACGGCGCCAGGTTCAGGTAGGCCTCGAGGATCTCCGCCTTGCCGTAGTGGCGCTCGAGCTGCAGCGCGCGGGCGGACTGCACGAGCTTGCCGAACACGGTGCGTGTGTCCAGGTCGAACCGCAGCCGGGCAAGTTGCATGGTGATCGTCGAGCCGCCGACGACCCGGGTGCGTCGCACGTAGGTCGTCCACGCCGCACGCGCGAGGGCGAGGGGGTCGACCCCGGGGTGGCGGTAGAAGCTGCGGTCCTCGTAGAGCAGCGTCGCCTCCCGGCCCACCGCGGCCACGTCGTCGAGTTCGGTGAACAGCCGATAGCGGCCGTCCTGCGCCGGAACGAGCTTGAGGGGGCGGCCTTCGCGATCCGTCACCAGGGTCGAGAACGGGATGGCACCGTAGAGCGCCGGCTTCGGCGCCAGGACCCAGGCGAGCAACGCGCAGACCAGGAGCGCGAACAGCGCCGCGAACGCGCGGGAACGCCTGCGCAGCGCGGCGATCACATGCTCTCCACGACCAGCCGGCCGGCCGCGGAACGCCCGCGCACGCTGCGGTGGTACATGGCGGCGGCGTGGGCGGCGGGTGCTGCGAACTCGCCGGGACTCGTCGCCTTGACCCGGTACCGGAGCTCGACCATGCGCTCGTCGAAGCTGCCGTAATACACCAGCCGGTCCTCGCGTACGTCCAGGTAGTCGCACGACCATCCGCCGTAGCGCCTGCGCACGGACTCGGTGAGGATCTCGAAGCCACCCGGCAGCAGGTCCGTGACCGCGACGTTGCCGACCCGGCCGCTCGTGGAACGGACGCGAAGACGTACCGTGAGTTCGTCCCCGACGCGGATCCGCCCGGCCGGCTCGCCGTCCGCGTCGAGGTACACGCGGTCCAGTTCGATGCCTTCGGCGATGCGCTCCGTGGGCGTCTCGACATCGAATCCCGACTCGCTCGCCGTGTAGTAGACGCCGCCGGGCGCCGCACCCGAGATGTCCAGCCGCTCGACCGTCACCGGCAGGGACGCCCTGGCGAACACCCCCGGCGCAACGTCGACTTCGACGGGACCGTCCGCTGTCTGCGCCGCGATGGCGGGCGGCGACAACTCGCCGCGGGCCTCGAGGTTCCGGTGGATCGCGCCCAGCGCCAGGATCGTGTACGCCGCCGACAGGGTGTTGAAGCGGTCCTCGAAGACCGGCTGCACGAGTCGCCGCAGGGCCTCGCCGTCCAGCCGCGCCATGCGCTCGGGGAAGTGCCGGGCGAGGAGGTAGACGTACAGCGCGTCGCGGCCGAGGGCGGTGTCGAAGTCGGTGTCCGGGCGCGTCGACTCGCCGAGTCGATAGCCCTCGACCAGGCGTTCGGCCAGCAGGTCGTTGCGCAACAGTGCGTGGCTCGCCGCCAGGTACGTGCTCACGACGTCGCCGCGCCACTCCTCCGCCGCGCCGACTTCCAGCGCTTCCTGCAGCGCGTTGAGGTAGTTCGTGGTGACCTGGCCGCGCCGCGTCATGAGGTAGATGGCGTAGGCCCGGGTACGTGCGGCGGCGAGATCGAAGGGCGCCCGCCCGTCGCCGTCGCCGGCCGGCGATCCGCTGCAGGTAGCCGCCGGAACGCGTGTACAGGTCGTCGGGCACCGGCATCCCGAGTTCCCGGGCATCGGTCAGGAAGTGCGCGATGTACACGGAGGGGAACGCGGCGGACTCCCGCGACGTCGCCCAGAACAGGAAACCGCCGTCGGCGTTCTGGCGCGGGCGCAGCAGAGCGATCGTGTCCCGAAACAGGGTCCGGTAGTCCTGCCGGTCCAGCCCGGTGGACTGCGCCTCGAGCACGCCCAGCTGGGGGAACGCCTTGCTGACGATCTGTTCCGCGCAGGCGTGCGGAAACGACTCGAGGTACGCCAGCAGGCCGTCGGCAAGCGCAAGCGGGCTCGCCGAGGCCGTCACCCGCCGGTCCGCGAAGGCCTCGTGCAGCCGCCGCGGCAGGGCCACCGAGGTCTCGCCGTCGGCATCGAAACCGGCATCCACCGTGGTCAGAAACGGGCTCGCCGGCCGCACGGACAACGTCGCCCGCCGCTGCACGGACACATCATTCACGCGCCCGGCGAACGTCACCGACGCCGCCCCCGGCGCAGCGCCCGCACGCAGGCGGAAGAGCGCCCGCCCTTCGTCCCCCTCGGCTACGGCGACCACCCGTTCGGAGGCCTCGTCCGCCGACAGGCGCTGCAACGCCTCGGCAGAGACCGTCACCTGCGCCGCCGCCCCGGATCCCTCGACGTGGTTCGCGACACCGACCGCGACGTCGAACACGTCGTCCGGCGCGGCGGCCAGCGGCAGGTTCGGCGTGAGCACGATCTGCCCGCGCACGGTGACGGGCTCCGCCTGCACGCCGAGCCTGGCGGCTGCGACGCCCACCGCCATCACGCGCAGCTCGCCATTGAAGTAATCGGGGATGTCGATGGCCACCTGGCGTTGCCCGGAGTCCGCTTCGAGGATGCCCGACCAGTACACGACCGGCGGTTCGGAGCGCCGCCGGAACGGGTTCAGGTTCGCGCCGAGCAGGCGGGCCAGGTCCCCGCCGCCCGGCGCCGCCGCACGGCGCAGCACGTCGTAGTCCGGCAGGATCAGGTCGACCATCTGGTGTGTGTCCACCTGCAGCGCCTTCTTGCGCAGGTAGACCTCGAGCGGATCCGGGGTGGCGTAGTCCGCCACCTGGAGGATTCCCTCGTCCACGGCAAAGAGCACCAGCCGCGCGGGTTCCGACACCGTATAGCCGACCGTCAGCGAGGCCCCCGGACGGACGAGGTCCGGTACCGCGAGATCGATGTCCAGGCGGCGCGACGCGCGGTCGACGGCGAAGGGCGCGACGGCGTAGCTCAAGGGGCTGACGAAGATCTCCTCCGAGTCGATGTCGCGCACGAACGCGACATTGACGTAGGCATTGCCCTCGAGACCTGCGGGTACGCGGATGCGGGCCAGGGCGTTGTTCGTTTCCGTTCTGAACCACCCGAAGGCATGCACGCGGTCCCGCTCGATCGTCACGAGGCCGGTGCCCGCGTAGGGCGCCGTGACCTCCAGCAGAATCTCGTCGCCGGGCGCGTACTCGCGACGGTCAAGCTTGAGATCGAGTTCCGCGTCGCGCTCGAGATTGGCGGCGATGTTGGCCGTCCCGGCCACCGCGAACTCCACCCGGCTGAGCCTCGTGTTGCGGGCATCGACGATGTCGATCGCGAAACGCCCCGGGCGGGAGGTCGGCAGCGCTACTTCGGCGCCCCCCGCCGGCAACGCGAACGCGGTCCGTTCCAGTTCCGTCTCCTTCGCCACCGACTGGTAGGCGAACCGCCCGTTCGGCTGCTTGACCAGCGCCGACACGTAGCGGCGTTCGACGAGCACCGACTGCAGACCTTCCAGCGCCACGGGGCCCAGGTCACGGTCGATGGCCAGGAACCGCACCGTGCGCGCGCTGTCCAGGGTGACGAAATCCAGTGCCCCGCCCGTCCGGTAGCCGACCAGCGCCGGCGCCGACGAGACGAAGGTTCCGGCCAGCGCCTTGACGCCGCGCCCACCGCTGGCCTCGAACCCCTCCGCGTTCAGCAGCAGCGCGTAGATGCCGTTGTCGTACTGGCCGATGTCGAACGGCAGCATGGCGACGCCGTCGGCGCCGGTCGTCGTCTCCTCGAGCTCGAGGGTGACCGCCTTCGGTGTCGTGCCCGGATCGCGGAACGGATCCGTGAACACGAACCCGGGGTGCTCCGCGAAGTTCGGCGAAACGGGCGTCAGCCGCACGGTGGCCCGTACCCGGCGACCCTGCGCCGGCGTGCCGAACAGGTTGTGCAGGGTGACCCGCGCCTGGTGCGCCCCCGGCTGGAGCCACGCGCGACGGGGCACTTCACGCGTCGACGGGACCCGGTCCGTCGTGTCCGCGACCTGTTCGACGATCGCCGCGCGGATGCGCAGCCGATCCGGCTGGTACTCCTCGACGCGGAACGACGTGTCTCCCAGGCCACGCCGACGTCCGTCTTCGTGCACGAGGTAGACACTCGCCCGGTAGACGCCGGTCGGCGACTCCGGACGGGTCTCGAAGTCCCAGGTGAGCAGCCCGTCGTCCGGCAGGACGACCCGGGTCTCGAGCGCCCTGTTGCCGCGCGCGTCGGCAATCCGCATCTCGATCGGCGCGCCCGGCACGGACCCGAAATCGCCCTCGCGCACGATGCCGAACAGGCGCACGGTCTCGCCCGGCCGATACAACCCGCGATCCGTG
Organism: Candidatus Azotimanducaceae bacterium; assembly: GCA_965206615.1. Lineage (GTDB taxonomy): Bacteria > Pseudomonadota > Gammaproteobacteria > Pseudomonadales > Azotimanducaceae > VXNE01. Next base: position 1,125,414 of record CBDBKI010000005.1, on the reverse strand, counting down.
TAGAGCGCAGCCCGCAGACGCTCGGCGTCGTCTTCCGTCGTGTGTTCGCCGCCGATGTCGAACCCCGACCAGGTCAAGCGGCGGTCGTCGCGCCGATAGGGCATGAACGTGACATCGGCCCCATGGCGCACCACGAAGACCGTCGGTGCCCGGTCCCGCTCAAGGTCGCTTGCCGAAGCAAGCCGGGTATGCCCCTGGGCATCGGTCGTGGCCGTCAGGACCGGAAGTCCGTTCTTGCCGAGGAGTTGCACCGCCGCGCCCGACACGGGGTCACCGGTCGCTATCGAGTGCACGAAGACGTGCTGGCTCCCGTCGGCATTGGTCTTGACCAGGAGGCCGAGATCCGTAACGAGCGCCATGCGCCGGTCCGAACCGCCGATCGCGCGCTCCGTTGCCGGATCCCAACCCTGGACCTCGACAAAGAACACGCCGCCCGCGCCGAGGAACGGATCCAGGTCCAGGGTCGCAAAGACCTGCTCGCGCGGATGGGCGGGGTTCAGCTCGACGATGCGCGTGGTCAGCGCGGACAGGTTGTCCGCGTCAAACGCGTACCGGTTCCGGAACCAGGGATCCCGGATGTCGCCGCCCGTCTGGCTCGCCAGGTGGTTGAGGGTGTCGGGCAGGAGCTGCTGGATGTCCACCCGCACGGCCGACACGCCGCGCCCGGAGAACGTGAGCAGCCGATTGCCGGTGAGCGGCAGCAGGGCGCCGTCCCGGGCGATGGCAGCCTCCCTGGGGTAATTCGGGGCGCGCACCACCGCGTCGTGGCCCGCTGCGAGCACGAAGTCCCCCGCCGACGTCAGGCCGGGTGCGACGCGCAGGTAGACGAAGCGACCGGGCGGCGCATCGAAGGTGATGCTCTGCAGCATGGCGGCATCGCGCTCGGTGGGATTCACCGTCAGCGCCAGCGGCTCGGACTGCGCGAGCACCTCCGCCGTCGCCTCGCCCGGCGAACGCCAGCGGTAGTTCCGCCAGGTCGAGTCGCCGGCGCGACGGTCCCGTGGCAGCAGCCATGCCCGCAGCCCGCCGCCGAACTCCTCGGTATTCACCTGGTCCGTGAAGGACAGCACCGCAGTCTGCAGGGGGTCGCCGCTGGCGTCCCTGACGATCGACGCCGCGATGCGCTCGACGCGGAAGTAGCTCTCGCGATCAGGCACGCGCACCTGTGCGAACAGCGGCTCTTCGAACACCCCATCACCGTTTGCGGGCTCGAGATCCTCATCCACCGTGACGGTCGCGAAGTTCTCGCGCTCCGGGATGGCGACGATGTCCGAATGGACGTGGGCGGTGCGGTCGTGGGGCCCGTATTCGACGCGCAAACCGAGTTCGCGCGCCTCGGCCGCGGCCGTCTCTTCGAGTCCTTCGCGCATGGCGACGGTCAGGCGTCGCTCGAAGTCGTCTCGCGCAACCGCATGCGAGAAACCGAAACTCGCCGTCACGCGTCGTTCCGCGACGATCTCCGGGTGCTGGTAGAAGCTCGCTTCGAGCATCTCCGCAACGAAAGGCGGCGTCGCGAACTCGACGACGCGGCTGGCCAGTTCGACGTGCGGCGCGAACAGGTCGGGGGACAGCCGTACCCGGTACTTGCGGTCCGCCGGCCAATCCTGCGCCGGCGTGAACACGAGTCGGTTCTCCGTCACGAAGCTCCACTCGCCGGCCATCGGCGGCTCGAGTTCGACACCCTCCTCGACGACGTTGCCGACGAGATCCAGGCGCGCCGCCGACAGCGGCGGCGGAGTCTCGTCCTGGTGGTCCGGGTAGGCAAAGTCGAGCCGGAGGGGCGGGACGACCAGTTCGTCCCGGTCGATGCGCGAGATCCCCGGGGCCTCGACCGCCACCTGGACCTGCAGGGGCTTCGGCAAGCTCGCGTAGTAGAGATAGCCGCCCCCGGCCAGCGCGGCCGCCCCGACCAGCGCCGCGGCGCCGTACCCCACCCGCCGCGAACCCGCGCGGCGCAGCCACGCCGGGGGCCGCCAGGAGAACTCGCCCAACGCTGCCGCGACCAACATCGAGAGCTTCATGGACGCCTTCCTTGCGATGCACGGCCCACACTAGCAGTGCTTATGGAAGGGAGAAGGGAAGAACAATGGAAGTTCCGGCGGCGCCTGCCGAGATCCGGGTGGCTGACGGACGCGCAACATCGGCACCGAACCCCACTTCCATATCTTGTATCCTAGGCGATGCGTTCTGATGTCTCGTAAAGGGAGCGGACCCATGAGCAACAGCGACCCCAACATCATGTTCATCTTCAGTGATCAGCACCGCCATGACGTGCTCGGCTGCGCCGGCCACCCGGTGGTCCAGACGCCCCATCTCGACCGACTTGCCGCCGAGGGCGTACGGTTTGCCGAAACCTGGTGTCAGAGCCCGATATGCCAGCCATCGAGGGCGTCGGTCACCACGGGGCAATACACGCATCAACTCAACGTGTTCAGCAATTCCGGGCCACTGGACCCAGCGTGGCCAACGGTGATGAAGGCACTACAGGCGAGAGGCTACCAGACGGCCACGATCGGCAAGACCCACTACCATGGTAGGCCGACTCCTCAACAGGTCGAGGACAGCGATGGTCCCTTCGACATGCGTGGGTTCGAGTCATTCGTGGCAGATTTCGGCTGGGACCATGTGCTAGAAGAGTATGACCGTTACGCCCATGTCAACACGCAAGTCAGATCCCCTTACACCGATCACCTGGCGAACCACGGGGTGCTGGATCAATACCGCGACATGATCAAGGGCGTATATCGCCTGACGCCGGATCACTGGCGTGCACGCACGTCCGTATTGCCACAGGAACTGGACCTCTCCTCTTTCCTGGCGGATCGAGCCATCGACTGGCTTGCGGCCCGGACCAGCGACAAGCCGTTTCTACTCAAGCTGGGCTTCGTGCAGCCCCATGTACCCCTGATCGACGACCCTGTCTGGGCAGAACACTACCGGGACGCCGACATCGAGCTGCCGGACCAGACCGTGATCGAGACCCCGAACCCGGTCTGGGGCGAGTACCTCGATTCCCTTAATGGTCATTCGCAAGTCCAGGTGATGGACGAAGCGTTTGTCAGGGAGGGCATTCGCCATTACCTCGGAATGGTCTCGCTCATCGATCAACGGATCGGTGACGTTATTCGGGTTCTTGAAGACAGCGGCGAGATTGAAAACACCTGGATCATATACTGCTGCGACCACGGCGAGATGCTCGGTGAACACCACCTGTGGGCCAAGTTGAACTTCTACCGGGGCTCGGTGCAGGTGCCGTTGATCATCCGGCCACCCGGTGGTATCCGGGGCCGCACGGATGTCGGGCTCACGGAGCTGACGGATGTCACCGCGACCCTGGCGGACATCGGTGGCGCCTCGCTACCGACGTGCCGGGGGCAATCGCTGTTGCCGCGCGTATCCGGCTCAGTCCGATCCGGGCGCGAGCATGCGTTTTCGCGGATTCGCTCGTTCGCGGCCTTGCGCGGCGAACGTTATCGGCTGACGGTCGACGTCGAATCCGACACGCCCTGTGAACTGTTCGATCTGACCGACGATCCCGGCGAGTTGCATAATCTCGTCAACGAACCGGCACATGCCGGCCTGATCGAAGAACTCAGGAACACGGTGCTGGCCGAGCACCTGACAAGCTGACAGAATCCGACGCGCACAGACCGAGTCCCGCGTGACTACACCTACCGAATCACATACCCAATCTCCCGTGCGGCGTTCTTCAACACGGTGATCATGCCGGGGTCGTCCAGCGCCTTGTGGAGGCTGGGGGACGGCGGCAACGCGGGTGCCACCCGGTCGTTCAGCACCACCGCCACGGCATTCGCGTGCATGAAGGACGGGTAGGCGAGCCCCTGCGCCTCGGGGTACGCGGCATAGAGCCCCCTGGCCCAGTTGCGGCCCACCGACCGTGCGCCGGTCATCAGGCCCATCGACGCACCGATGCGTGTGGTGAAGGCGCCGGTGAGGTCCACGAGCTTGAGCGCCGACGTCGTCGCAAACCCGGCCAATGCGGGCATGCGATGTGTGCGGTGGATGGTTCGGGTCTTCTGGAAGACCTCTGCCAGGCAGGTGACCGGGCTCGATGCCAGGTACATGACTGCACGCCCGGTGTCCGCCTGGTCCTCCAGGTGGTGATCGAACCGTGCGTCGGTCGGGCCGTACGCCTGGAACTGATTCCAGCGGGACGGGTGCTCGCCGCTGCGGAAGTACACGCGCCACAGTTCGTTACCGGGCTCGACCCGATGCCACTCGGGCTTGACGGACTCGAGTCTGCCGAGGTTCGGGTGCTGCGGGACCTTTGGCACGAGTGTCGTGTCACGCGTGTCGCGTCAGCCCTCCGGCACGACCTTCAGCACGGCCTTGACGTCGCGCCCGGAGTTCAGCCAGCCGAGTGGTGTCAGGCCTTCCAGGTCCGGATCGGCCGTGGTGATCCAGCGCTGCACCGACACCGGGTCGAGGTCCGCAATCGCCTGATTCACACGACCGATGTTCGGCACCAGTCGCTGTTCGGCGACCTGGTAGACCGGGACGTACAAGCGCCCTTCGATCCGCATCGCGTAGAGGCTTCGCTCCCTGATCATCTGCCGCACCCGGACCGGCGTGACGCCGAGGTTGCGGGCCAGTGCCGCCGGCGTCAGGCTCGTTGTCCGAATCGCGGCGAATTCCGTGGCGTAGTCGAGCATCGGATCCGCGGCGTCCGGCCGTTCATCGAGATCGACGCCGGCGCGCTCCAACATGGCGATCTCGGCGTCGGTCAGCTCGCTGCGGCTCGGTCCGTACAACGCGACTTCGAGTTCGTTGATCGCCGCCTTGAGCGCGTCGTTCAACTGTTCTGGCGCCACCGCCTTCAGCCCGTGGAGGTGGAAGTACCTTTGGTCGGCAAGAGGTTCTGGCTGACTCATGGGACGTCGTCGTGCTATCGTTTGATATCGTCGATACTAGACAATAGGGAACGGCGCGGCAAGCGGCGTCCGCCGAGCTTATCTCGGCGAAACGGCCACGCCGGCCTGATATTCGTCCCCAACTGGCGGAAGAATCGCACCCATTCGTCTATTCCCCCCGCAGCAGCCACGTTGCGAGGAAGACGTCGTGCCAAGCTCGGACTACGTGGTCCCTTCTGGCATAGTGTGTGCTTGGTCAGGTCAGTGTGTTCGCCCCGGGAGGTAGAGCAACCATGAAGATCGAAAACGTCGCAATCTGCGCGCTTCTCGGTGTCGCGTTGTCCGTGTCGGCCGGTGACGACATCCCGAGAATGCCGGATGGCAAGCCCGATTTTTCAGGAACTTACGACATCGCAAGCCTCACGCCGTTCCAGCGCTCCACGGCGCAAGGCGACAACTTGTACCTCAGCGACGATCTCGTCCGCGACCGGGAGAAGGCGGCAGCGGATGAAATGGCAGCGGGCGATGCGCCAAGCAACCCGGATCGAGCTGCGCCGGAGAAAGGTGCTGATGTCGGCTTCTACAACTACGCCTGGCTCGACATGGGCGACAGTCTTTTCAAGCTCGACGGACGCTACCGGTCATCGATTCTCGTCGATCCGCCGGACGGGCGGATGCCTCCGCTGACGGAAGCCGGGCAAGCACGCCGCGACGCGGGGCCCAGCCCGCGGGGCGCGCAACCACAGGACCAGAATCAGATCGAACCACCAGACGACCTGTTGAAGAACGATGGCACGGCGTGGTGGTTGGACGAGGGCAGCCATCCATACGACGATCCGGAGGCGTTGCCGCTACTCGACCGTTGCATCCTCTATGCCGGGGCGACCATCCCGGTGCTACCCACCATGTACAACAACATGAAGACCGTCGTGCAGACCGACAGTCACCTGTTGATCAACATCGAGTGGATGCATTGGGCGCGTATCGTCCGGCTCGACGCCGAGCACGTCCCCCCGGAGATCCGCTCGCTCGCGGGGGATTCGATCGGCTGGTGGGAGGGCGATGCGTTGGTCGTCGAGACCACGAACTTCCTCGAGAAACCCGGAGTTCCCTGGGAAGGGTTGCGTATCGTCGAACGCTTCTCGCCGATCGACGCAGACACACTGCTGTACAAGTTCACGGTGCACGACCCGGATTACGCGGCGCCGTACAGCGGCGAGCTGCCGTGGCCAAAATCGGACCAGAAGAGCTACGAATATGCCTGCCACGAGGGCAACTACGCGATGGGGAACATCCTGCGCGGTGCCCGGCTGCTCGAACGCGATTGGTTCGAGCAACACGCGTCTGCCGGACCCGAGCGTGCAGGGCAATAGCCATTCCGCGACCGACGGCGCCTGACCGCGGCGCGAGGCCCGCCAGGACCAGGTCAGTCGGCGTCGCCCAGAACCGGAAGTCGGACCGAACGGAGGCTCCCGGGTGAGCAACATCTACGATATCGACCAAGAGCGCAAAGCACTGCACCAGCGCCGGATGGAGGCCAGCGCCTGGATCGCGAAGATGGACAACGGCCTTCGTGACGCTGAAGCCGATGCGTTGCGTGCCTGGATGCGAGCGGATCCCCAAAACGAAGCAGAGCTGCTCGAGATGGCGCGGATGTGGGACAAGATGGACGCATTGGCGCGGTTGTCGGAAGTGTTTCCGCGTGCCTCCGAAGCTCGCCCAGCTCCTATTCGCCACAGACGCCAATTCATGGCGATAGCGGCATCCTTCGTTTTCGTACTCGCAGCATCCGTGTTCACGGCCGCCATCATGAATATGGACGAAGGTGACGAGGGTGAAGCCGTACCGAATCTGGCCTTCGACGCCCCGGCCTATGAGACCGCCATTGGTGGCATATCGACCATTGAGCTGTCGGATGGATCCCGGATCACTCTGAATACGAACAGTCGTGCGGTCGTCAGCTTTACCGAGCGGCAACGTATCGTCGAACTGGAGCGCGGCGAGATGCATATCGATGTCGCGCATGATCGAACAAGGCCACTCAGTGTCGTTGCCGGCGGGCGTATCGTGCAAGCCGTAGGTACCGCGTTCAGCGTGAAGATTGACGGCTCCCGGCGAGTCGAGGTGCTCGTCGCTGACGGCCGGGTTCGAGTTGGCGTGCACGAGCCAGGCACAGCCGACCTTGGTCATTTGGAGTCTCGAAGCGTATTCGATGGCCAATCGCTCCTCGTCGCCCAGGGTGAACGCGTGGTGCTGAACACGGACAGCGAGAGAGTCGAAGCGCTTGAACCCGAAGAGATCGCAGTGCGGCTGTCCTGGCGCAACGGCAACCTGATATTCCGAGGCGAGTCCCTGGCGGCTGCCGTAGAGGAAGTGAGCCGCTACACCACCGTTGATTTTGCGATACCGGACCGCGATCTGCAGACGATCCGCGTGGCGGGCTTGTTCAAGGCTGGCGATGTCGCCGGGTTTCTGTCGACGTTGCAGGCGAACTTCGACGTCGTGTCCGAACGCGCTGACAGGACGACCATCGTCCTCTCCGCTCAGGAGAACCCCACCACGGATGTCTCGCACTAGGCCGCCAAGTGCCTGGCTCATCGTGCGCCATCGACTGGCGGAAAAATCGGCTCCAATCGTCTAGCTTGACAGCAGGTTCGCCATTCGCTGCGGATACCCGTCGCCCTCTCAGGGCGACAGGCATTTGGTCGAGGCAAGCATGTCTGACGATTGTGCTTTGCGCGTGTGCGCAAACTCAGGCAGCCGATACACGTGCTTTCGACATCACCCAGCAACGTGCCGACCTTGCGCTCATCGCATTTGCGGAGCAGGCAGACCGGACATTGCTGTTCTCCTTCAACGAGACGCGTACGAAGATCGCCAATCGGTTAAGCGGGCGGTACGAGGTCGTAGAAGCGCTTGAACACCTCCTGGCCGGTACCGGACTCTCGATATCGATGGGCACTCAGGGGCGACTTACAGTTGCCCAAGATGCGGGCTCAATTGGGGAGATCGTTGTGGAAAGACCAAAATCTGTCTTGGGGCGAATCACCGCCGTCCTGGCCGGCGTGCTGGCTGCTTCGAGCGCCATGGCGCAACAATCAGGCACCGAAGCGGTACCTGATAACGATGTTATTGAAGAAGTTGTGGTGACCGCCCAAAGGCGGTCGGAAAGCCTGCAGGAGGTTCCGATATCCATCACCGCTTTGACCAGCGACGACATCGACACCTATCGCTTTCGCGACCCGGGCGATATAGCGGCACAGACGCCAAATATGTCTGCTCAACCCGTTCAGGGAGCCGGAACGCCGGTATTTGGGTTGCGAGGCGTATCCATGAACGACTGGAGCTTCAATCAGGCTGGCCCGGTGGCACCGTACATGGATCAGGTCTACAAGGGTAACCCATCCCTGCTTGCGGTACCCTTTTATGACCTGGAGCGAGTCGAAGTGTTGCGCGGTCCGCAAGGCACTCTGTACGGGAAGAACACAACGGGTGGCGCGATCAATTTCATTACCAAAAAGCCCGTCATGGAGAACGAGCACTATCTGACAGTGGGCGCAGGTAATTATAGCCTGTATGAAGTCGACGGCGCGTTCAACGTGCCACTCAGTGATACGCTTGCTGTACGCCTGGCGGCTACTTACGCCGAGCGAGATGGCTGGTTGAAGGTTGTTACTCCAGGCGTGGACAACGCCAATTCCCTCGATGAGTATGGCGTACGCCTAGGTGTGCTTTGGCAGCCCCAGGACAATCTTGAAGTACTACTGCGCGCCGCGACCGCCCAATCCGATCCCACCAATTTTGGTGTCAAAATGGCCATAGAGGCGCCGCCTGCCTGGTTTGGCATTTATGGGCTCTACAATGCCTTTGGCGGAACGCCGCTTTCCGACCCGACCCAGGCGGGTCTCGGTTTCTTTGAAAATGGTTCGGATCAGGATTTAAGGCGCCTGGTGGAGTCGGATTCCGTTTCGCTCACGGCAAACTGGGCTTTGAACGAAAACTATACAGTGACGTCAATTACCTCCTATGACGAAGGAGCAGCGCTTAATCCGGAAGATGGTGAGGGCGCGTTGAACCAAGCCTCCGGGAGTGCCTATTTCGTCGAGGTAGAACAGTTTACTCAGGACTTGCGGCTTGCATCGAATTTGGATGGTCCCTTTGATTTTTCTGCCGGGTTGTACTATTCGAAGGAAGAGCTCGTGAACTCCAACGAAGCCTTCTTTTTTCTGGATGTGGATTTCAACCTCGATGGTGTCGTTGACCCCGACGATTGCCTTGACCCGGTCGCCGTGGCTTTTGGTTTTCCGCCGAGTGCCGCTGGTGCCGCGACGGAAACCCTGTTCAACAGCTTTGGGTTCAGCCTTGCGGGCTTTGCGACCCTGGGTTGTACCGCGACCAATTCCTTTGACCAGGAAAAGACCAGTATTGCAGCGTACTTCGATGGCAGCTACGACCTGTCCGACTCCTTCGTATTGCGCTTTGGCGTGCGTTTTACCGACGACGAAGCCGAGCAGAACAATTTCAACGCACACCTCGCCGGTGCCGGTAGCACACCTGTATTCGGTACGATTAACGGCGGCTCGGCCGATCCGTTGGCGACCGTACCCGGTCAGGGCTTCTCGGACACCGAAGTGACTGGCAGAATCGGGCTGGATTACAAAACGGGAAACGGCACGCTTATTTACGGCAGCTTTAATCAGGGTTATCGCGGCGGTGCATTCATGGCCCAGGCTCTCTTCGACCCGGGTGAACTCAGTGCGGCCGACCCAGAGTATCTGGACAGTTTTGAAATTGGCTTCAAGACCACGCTGTGGGATGGCCGCGTCAGGCTCAACGGAGCGGCATTTTACTACAGCTACGAGAATCAACAGATTATTGCTTTTGACACAACTACGTTTCTTCAGACGCTGATCAATATCGACGAGTCCGATATTACCGGGCTGGAGATCGAGGTTTTAGCTCAGGTGACGCCGGCGATACTACTGCAACTCGGGGTTGGTATGCTCGATGCGGAAGTCAAGAAGGGCAATCTAGGTGGCGCGGATCTCGCCGGGGAAGTATTGCCCGGTTCCCCCGACCTGAACGTGAATGCTGCTGTGGCCTGGAGCCTGTTTTCCAACCAAAGCGGCACACTGACGTTACATCTGGGTGGCACGTATCAGGATGAAACCCTCTACGTGTTTTTCACAGGACAAGCCGACAGCTACACCGTCCTGAACGGGCGCCTGAGCTTTGCATCTTTGGACGATCGATGGGTTGTCAGCATCTGGGGTAAGAATCTTGCCGAAGAGGAATACTCCCGTTTCTGGGCTGATGCCCGGGACCCCATCGGTTATGTCTACTCACATGTTGGCCCACCACGCACCTATGGGCTTGAGTTCACGTATCGTTTCTGAGTTAGCAGATCGCGAACACCGAATCGAGGGGGGATGTGATGGCCAAAGAAATCGTCGTAGCGGAGCGAGACAAGCGCGCCTATGAGAACTTTCACTTCCCCTCGGCAGTGAAGCACGGCGATCTGATCCTGTGCTCCGGGCGAGTCGGTGTGGGCAAGGGTGGTGTGCCGGACTCCGCCGAGGAAGAGTTCCGCAACGCCTGGACGATTGTCGGCGCAGTGCTGGAAGAGGCCGGTGCGGATTTCGGGGACATCGTGGAGTTCACGAGCTACCACGTAGGGATGCAGGAGCACCTGCGGACTTTCATGGCGGTGAAAGACGAGTTCGTGAAGGAGCCCTATCCCGCCTGGACAGCAATAGGTGTGGCGGAACTGGCGATTCCGGGGGCCAGAGCGGAGCTTCGAGTGATTGCGCAAACGCGCGGGTAGGGGGACCCTTGTGGTCGCCCGTCTCGACGCCGTGCAAGGCCGCGGGACGGGACATGTAGGGGCGACCCTTGTGGTCGCCCGTCTCGATGCCGTGCAAGGCCGCGGGGCGGGACGGGACAAGCCCGTCCCCTACAACGCCTGCCCCGGGACCGTGCATGGAGTTCGATACGGGACCGAATCCGTTCCCTCTGGCCCGGCTTTGGGGCGCTTCAATCCGATCGAGCGGCGATCGCCTGGACTTCGATGGCCAGACCGTCCTGCGCAAAACCGTTGACGCGAATCGCGGTCCCCACCGGGCCGGGTGCGGGAAGGTGCCGCATGCGCACGCGCGTCATGTCTTCCCAGTACTCGCGGAGCCCGTGGCGCCCCGGATCACGGTGATAAAGCGTGTAGAGCTTCACCAGGTCTCCCATATCCGCACCCGCGGCGTTCAGGATCTTTCGAATCTGGGTAAAGACGTTCTCCGTTTGGGCGGCGATGTCGTCAGCGGCGACGACCTGGCCATTGCCATCCAGGGAGAGCTGCCCGCTGACGAAGATCAAGTCCCCGGCGACCATGCCCTGGGAGAAGGGCCTCTGGCCGGGCCACCGCCACGCGTCGGCGACCTCGACGGGTCGGTTGTTTCCACCCACGGCGGCAATCGCTTCGATCTCCACCAGCAATCCCTCATAGGCGAGTCCGTTGACGCGAGTCGTAGTGCCGGTTGGATAGGGCGCCTTCAAGTACTCGGCGCTCACTCCGTGGATCTGATCGGTATACGCTCCGATTCCTCCCTGAGGTCCATCGTAGCGGTAGAAGATGTTCACCTGGACCAGATCTTCGAAAGCAGCCCCCGCTGCTTCGAGCACCCGGGCCACGCAGTCGTAGGCATTGCGGGTCTGAGTGAGGATGTCGGCGGGCGCGATGGCCACACCCTGCGCGTCCATCGAAACCTGCCCGCCCACGAAAACCAGGTCACCGACGCGCCATCCCTGCGACAGAGGCACGGGCATGCTCCAATCCCAGTGCCCCGAGGGCATCAGCCGGATCTTCTCGCCCCCGCAGGCCGCGATTGCATCGATCTCGATCAGAATCGCGTCGCTCGCAAGGCCGGCGATGCGCAGCGCGGTATCCACCGGTCCGGGACTGGCGAGATACTCCAGTTGCACGCGGGTCATACGCTCCCAGTAGTCCTTGAGCGCAGCGCCTTGACCTTCGAACGCGTACCAGGTGTTGAGCTTCACGAGATCCCGGTCGTCGGCGCCCCCTTCGTGCAGCACTTTGCGGATGAACTCGAAGGTGTTCCGCGTCTGGGTTTCGATGTCGCCGGGGGCGACGACCTTCGCGTCGGGCGTAAGCGAGACCTGACCGCCTACGAACACGAGATCACCTACGCGCCAGCCCTGTGAGAAGGACACGGGGATCGACCAGTCCCAATGGTCGGCGGGCATCAAGCGGGTCTTCTTCACGTGCTCTCCATTTCGAGCCCTCTCTTACCTTGGAAGTTGGGTAGCAACTAGCTACCCGACTCTTCCTTCTCGAGCAGCCTGGCGCCTCTCAGTATGGCCGGGGCCGAATAGTTGCCCTCGTGGCATGCGAATTCGTACATCCGGTCATCCGTCGCCCGAAGGGTAATCGCCACCGTAAAGGGTTGTACGAAGGTAGTGGGATCATCGATGGTGTACTCGTAGCGCAGCCGGTCCTCGCCGATGGGGGTGAACCGCTCGGTGAGGTGCAGGTGCAGGCCCGATCCCACGGGGCCCTCCACAGGGTCGTTCTCCGGGTTGTAGGGGAGTTGAAAGGCGGCGGTCTTGTCCGTGAAATTGGTCGTATCAACGACCAGCGTATTGCCTTCCCAGTGGCCGCGGGAGTCGCCGGACCAACGCCTGATGTCGGCCGGCAGGTGTGCCGACCCATCGATGGGCACAATACGCGCGTCGTGGATCATCTCCGTCACCAGCACCACGTGGTCCGGAGTCTGCACGATTCGCAGAATGTTGTTGTAGACGTTTGGACTCAGGGGCGGGCCGGCGTTGAATCCGACCAGACAACGTTCGGAAAGCCCCAGGGACTCTGGATCGGGGGGTCGAAAAGTCTCGGGGCTGGCGAGGACCTTTGCCGAGGAGAACAGATCGCGCGCGGGTGGAGTTCCCAGGTCGTTTTGCTCCTTCCTGCGGGCGACCGCGGCCTCGGTAAGTGCCGGTAAACGACCATCGGGGGGATCGACGATCAGCGAGGTCCGCAGATCTTCGCTCAGCTCTGTACCAACATCCAGCCAGACAGCATTGTAGGCGCGCTCCACATCGACAATTCCCCTATCGTCACCCCGGTTGTCGCTGTCGTAAAGCTCCAGTGTTGTCTTGCGAAAAGCCTCCGCTTCTTCAGCCGTGAATTCCGCCCTGTCGGCCAGTTCCGGTGGGCGTTCCAGCGGAGTAAGCGTGCGGAAATCCCACACTCCCTGCAAGTCAGGCGATCCCCATGCGGTTCGCTCGGGTTCGTATTCCGTTGACCATGCTGGACCCGGCAGCGCGAGGATAGCCAGAACGGCGATGAGTCCAACGCTGACGAGACGCGGGTTGTGGTTACATGTTTCGTGCGACATCTTGTTTCCTCCGGCCAACCGTCGGCCGCCACCGCAAAGCCGGGAACGCCAGGGCAGATGCGTCACATACCCCGACGACCGGTAGGACATGTAGCCCTGAGAGAGCCGAACACGTCCGCAGCAAATGACCATTCCCTTAGGGAGTGAGACGATTGGGCTGGAATTTTCCGCCAGCCGATGGACGGGCTTGATCAGAGGTTCCCTAGTAGTCCTGCAACCTGCGTACGTGCGCGACCAGTGCTGCGATGTCCTCCTCGGACAGGTTTTGCCAGGGTGGCATCTGGGACGAACCTCCGTAGGCTCTGGTTCCGTGGCGGATCACGTTGGCGAGGTCTGCGTCGGTGCCGCGTTGCCAGTCCGCATCGGTGTCGAACTTGAAAGCATTCAGGCGAAAGTCCCTGGGCCCCAGCAGAAGCTCGTGCTCGACATCACCGTCGCCGCGACCCTCGGCACCATGGCATGACGCGCAGAGCTGCTGGTAGAGCATGGCGCCGCTTTGCGCAGTGCCTGCCGCCGCGACTTCCGTTGGCGCATCGAGGGTTTCTCCTGCCACTTCGAATTCGAGCACGACAACTTCAAACCTCTCAAGCTCGATGGAGCCACTGGTCTGCGAGGTTTTGCCGTCGGCGTGTACCACGACAGCGTAAGCGGCCGGGGCGGGTGCCGGCATGCCGTCGCAACGCTCCGGGTGGTCGATACCCACCCGGTAGCGTCCAGGCCATGGCGCGGCGAAACGTACCTCCTCGATACGAGGCCCCGAGGTGTCACAGCGAACGTCCGTTGCGAAGCGTCCACCGGTGCGCGACTCGTGTCGCGCGAAGTACACCGTTTCCAACAACGGGTCGGTGACGTAGAGGTCGAGATCGGCTTCCTCGCCGAACGCAAGCTGGACAACGACGCTGCTCGGGTTCGCGGGCATCTGCTGGCGCAGCTCGGCGACCAAACGGTCAACCTGAGTGGCTACGGCGGCCGCTTGCTGCTGGCTGTCGGCACACCCGGGGAGTGCGGCCACCGAAATCACGGCGGCGAGGGCGCGCGAGCAGGCCAGGGTCATTGCAGATTGGCGGTGCGCAGGCTGACCGCAGGATCTTGTGGCGGCTTGAGCCGCAGCACACGCGGAATCCCGGTCTCGATCTGCCAGGCTGGAAGGTTCGAGTTCGACGTCCACACACCGCCGTCGGCGTCAAAATCGATATCGCGCGTATAGGTGGTCTGCGTGGGTAGCGGATATACGGTGAATGTCTCGTTTGCGGTGTCGAAACTGATCAACGTGTCGCTGTTGGTGCCACAGATCCACACGGTATCGGTACGGCGGTCGACGTTCAGCGCGTAAGGTGTTTCGGTGCCCAGCGGCTCGATGGGTATCGGAAAGTTCTTGAACTCATGGGTTGCCGGATCGAAGCGCGACAACACGTTGGAGGAAAACCCCGGTATCCAGAGGTTGCCAACGGAATCGAATCGCATCCTGCGGGGTGCGGTGAACGGCGTGTCGATCATGGTGATGTCGAGTGTTTCGGGATCGATGTGGCCGATGCGATGTGCGTTGAGCTGACTGAACCAGATATCGCCATTGGGCGCGATGTCGATGCCGTAGGGTATTGGCAGTCCGCCTCCCTCACCGCCCTCGAGATCGAGATCGACGTACTGGCTCAACCAGAACAGGAACGGCTGTAACCTGAGCGTAAATTCCTCGCCCAAGCTGCGCGCCGGCACCCTGCGCACCTCGTGGCGCCCTGTTGTCGGGTCGTAGACGCCGACGTGATTCGAGACGGCGATCGTGTACCAGATGCGATCGCGATCGTCGATGCGCAGCGTGTGAGGGTAAATGCCGTCGGGCAACGGCTCGATGGTGAACGAGTCGTCCGCTGGGTCGAACTTCGCCAGTCGATTGCCGTCGGCCAGCGTTATCCAGATCGCACCCCTGGAGTCGACTTGCAGGGAATGCGGACCTACCCGCATTTCCGTGTTGGGCAGCAGCGCGTTATTTCCCATGACCCCGCCCAGGGGCACGTCCTCGTTGGGAATGCCATACCACTCCCGCGCACCACCCGGCACACTCGGGTCCAGTCGGAAGAGGGTGTCGGTGGTCATGTCTACGGAGTAAATGTGCCCGCTCGGGTGCACGATCATGTCGTGCTGCATCGAAGATCGCTCCCCCAGCTGATACTCGTCGACGATGGACCGGCGTACGTGCGCCGATGGCGGTGGGGCAAACTCCGGGTCCTGCCAACCTTTGGTGAGCGCTGGAATCGCAGTTTCCGGGTCGTAAGCGGCGTTGATGAGATCGGGCACACGCGCGCTGAACTCCGCATCAAGCCCTGCGCCCATGCGCGCCATGAGTGCGAGCACCTTGCGCCATTCCGCGGGATCGCGTACCAGCCGCGTGGCTGCGTTGCCCTGTTGATGACAGAACGTGCATTGGCGCACGAACTGCTCCCGTTCGCCTTCATCGGTGAGCTTGGCGAGCAGCAGGGCGTACCAGTGATTTGCCGGTAGCTGCTCAGCGACCGCTGCGGGATCGGTGTGTCGCATCATGCTCAGATCGAGCTCGGCAAGCCCTTGCTCGGGCGCCCGATGATTGGCGGAGCGGACGTCCGCCCAACCGATACGCCGCACGCGTACGAGGTGGCTCGCGGAAGGTTCGAGCCCCGCAACGGCATAGTGACCGTCGTCATCGGTGAATACGGTGCGCTCCTGAAAGGGTTCGCCGAAGCGGAAGGTGACCATCGCGCCCGGGATGACGTCACCGTCATTGTCCGTGACCACGCCCTCGAAGCCGGCTGCGAAGACGGGCGTTGTGGTTACGAGGATCAAAGCGACCGGGGCGGCACGCAACGCGGCGCCAATGGCAGTGAATCGGACCATCTGGTGACCCTCCCATTCGGGCCCGATCGAGCGTACCGCGCAGGGGTTCGTTTTGCAAAGAGCCTCCTTGCCGTCGTCATCCACGTCTACGGTTTCGTCGTCACCGATGAATATGAGGCTTAATCATAGGGATGCTATCCTGTAGCGTCTGGCAAGACAGTAAATCGAGGGACGCATGCCAACAAAAGGCAAGTGGCCGCTGAGAGTTATCGCGATCGCGATCGGGGCCATCGGTTTGCCGATGACCTGGTTGGGCGCAGAGCTGGCGTTCATGGGCGGGACGCCATATTACGTGTGCGCAGGCATCCTGATGTCGCTCAGTGCGGTCGAATTGTGGCGGCAGCAGCGCCGAGGGTTTTTTCTGTTTTCCGCGGTACTGCTGCTGACCCTCACCTGGGCGGTTTATGAGGCGGGCGCCGAATTCTGGTTGGTCGGATCACGAATCTGGTTGGTCGGCATATTCTGGCTCGTGCTTTGCACACCGACCATTCGACGCCGCCTGTGGGGCGATGATATGCCTGCACCGTTGCGTACGCGTACCCTGCAGGTTTGCGCGACGGGCAGCGTTCTTGTGCTCTCCGCGATGACATTCAATCTGGTCAGTACCGATGTGCTGCCCGTGGCAGATGTCAGCTACGGTCCGCCCCAGAACTCGCCGGATTGGGAAGCCTATGGCGCGAGCCACGCCGGAACGCGCTATGCGCCCCATTCCCGGATCAACCGGGAGAACGTTGGCGACCTGACCCGGGTCTGGCAGGCGGATACCTCCCGAATTGGAGGATTCAGCGGTACACCCATCCAGATCGACGATGGACTCTACCTCTGTACCGCCCAGAACGTCATGATCTCGCTGGACGCAGATACCGGTGCCGAACGCTGGCGTTTTGACCCTGAAAACAACACGCCAGCGTTCGGCATGACCGCCAACTGCCGCGGTGTGACCTACTATCATATTCCCGAGCGCCCCAGGGGCGAACGCTGTGCCGAACGTATTTATACGGCTACAACCGATGCACGCATGATCGCGGTGGACAAGGCGACCGGCAGGCCTTGCGACGAGTTCGGCGATGCCGGGCAGATCTCACTGCTGGCCGGAATGGGCGAGGTGAAACCCTTCTACTATTTTGTTTCTTCGCCACCTACGGTTGCGAGCGGCTCGCTGGTGGTTGGCGGGTGGGTTGCGGACAACCAGGAAGCGGAGGAGCCCTCGGGTGTTGTGCGCGGCTACGATCCGCGCACCGGCGAGTTGCTATGGGCCTGGGATGTCGGCCGCGAAGGCAAAACCGTCATGCCACCGGAAGGCGGCTTCTACACTCGCGGCACACCCAATGTCTGGAGCCTGACGTCGGCCGACGACGAGCTGGGTCTCGTTTATTTGCCCACCGGCAACGCCACGCCCGACTACTTCGGGGGCCACCGTACCGAAGTCATGGACAAGTTCGCCAGCTCCATTGTCGCAATCGACGCACGAACCGGGCTGACGCGCTGGCACTTTCAGACCACCCACCACGACATCTGGGACTACGACGTTCCGTCGCAACCCACGCTGGTGGATCTGACGCTCGACGGCGTGCGGCGCAAGGCGGTGATCGTGCCCACCAAACGCGGTGAGCTCTTTGTGCTTGATCGAGCGACCGGCGAGCTGCTGACCGAAGTTACCGAGCGAGAGGTGCCGCAGTCGGATCTGCCGGACGAACGCACGGCCGCCACCCAACCGTTCTCCACGGGAATGCCGTCCTTTGCGCACCCGCGTATCCGCGAACAGGACCTCTTCGGCATCTCGCCGTTCGATCAGATGGCGTGTCGAATGACTTTTCGCGGGCTGCGCTACGAAGGCCCGATGACCCCACCTTCCGTGCAGGGAACGCTGCTCTATCCCGGGCCGGCCGGAGGTATGAACTGGGGAAGCGTCGCAGTCGATGAAGAGCGCCAGCTGATGGTCGTGAACAACCTGCATTTACCGTGGGTCGTTCATATGGTTCCCCGGGAAGAAGATCTGCTGCAGTCGCAAGATTCTGCGGAAATGTTCTCGACCGGTTATGGAGTTGGCGGTCCGCAGCGCGGCACACCGTTTGCGGCCGTCGTGGAGATGTTCACCTCGCCGCTTCTTCTGCCCTGCCTCAAACCACCCTATGGAGAAATCGCAGTGGTCGACCTCACCACACAGCAAATTGTCTGGCGACGGGGCATGGGTCCGCTTGGATTGGGCTTCGCCTATGCGGCGGGTTCCATCGTCACGGCCGGCGGCCTGATCTTCCATGGCGGTGTCACAGACGGGCAACTGCGGGCCATTGATGTGCTGACGGGCGAAGTGGTCTGGAAGGGCCCACTGCGTGGTAGTTCGGAGGCCACACCCATGAGCTACGTGAGCCCGAAGACCGGCCGCCAGTATGTTGTAGTCACCGTGCCGGGTACCGTGGCGCCGCAAGGCAGTTTCGAAGACCTGCCCGCGGGTCACGGCGAAGGCACGCCGGAAACGGGCGGGAGGGTAATTGCTTACGCGTTGCCGGATGGATCGGATGCATAGCAGCATGCCGACCATGAACACCCGGAACGCAGGCTCCCGCCAGGAGCTTGGCCCCCCACCAACCTACGAGCCTGCGCCGTCCTGCGGCGCAGGCCCCTACTGGAGTGCTGCTGCGCCGGCCTCTGCGACCGCCAGGTCGATTTCCCCGGGAGCCCCGCTCACCCCGATCCCGCCGATCACCTTGTCTCTGTCGCGCAGCGGCAGCGCACCCCGGGCCACCATGAGCTTGCCACCGCGCATGACGCTCGCCGCGCGCCACCAGTTCGTGTCCTTGACCCAGTCGAGTTCCACGCCGGTGCGGGAGGTGACCGCCGCCGTATAGGCGCAACTGTACGCAAAATCGAAGTTGATCGGACCGACTCCGTCCATGCGCCTGACCGCCGTGACTTCCCCGGCGCTGTCCACCACGGCGACGGTAATCGCATACCCGAGTTCCTCGCTCTTCGCGATCGCTGCATCGATCACTCTCTGCGCCTGATCGTCCGTTATAGACATCGTAGTTCCCCCTTTTGGACGGGCGGCTGGTAAGCCACCGAAAATGGATGCCGGTCAAACAGGTCGCTGCGGCAGAGCCAAGCAGGACGTCTCCCCCGCAAGAGAACTGCTTGCCGGGGGATCAGACGAGTGGCGGCGATCTTTCCGCCAGTTGGGAACAGGAGAGGCTTTCACGCCACCGAAACGCTTGGTGGCATAGAACGCCGAGGGCGAAGCGCTCCGTTTCCTACGGGTCGAGGCTTGTATAGACGGTCTGAATCCACGCCGCTTCCGGAATGAATCCGCCTTTGCCCACCACTTCCTCGGACTTTCCCGGCAGGCCGGCGCTCTGAATCTGCTCGACCGTCTTCCCGGCGTGCTTCTCGCCTTCGATGTACGCGATCGTCTCCGCCACGACGTCGTGAAACGACTGCATCTCCGCTTTGCGCGCGAGCGGCCCGTGCCCGGGGATGATCGTCGTTTCGTCGTCAACGAGCTCCAGCATCTTTGCGAGGTTGTCGCGCAAGCCCGTGGCGCTGCCGCCCACGTCCTGGTCGATGTAAGGGAAACCGCTGAGTTTGATGTACTGGTCGCCGGTGTGCATGACGTTGGAATCGCGAAAGAAGATGACCGAGTCACCATCGGTGTGCGAGGGGTTTGGGAAGTGGATGACGTCGACCGTCTCGTTGTTCCAGTGAAAGGTGACGCTCTCATCGAACGTGATAACGGGCAGCGCCGCAGCAGGTCTCGCGCCCTCGATGAACTCGGAGCCCCACTGGCGGCCTTCCTCGAGGCGCTTGCGCACGTTGCCGTGTGCAACGATCGTCGCCTCCTCGCCAAACGCCGCGTTGCCACCGGCGTGATCGAAGTGATAGTGGGTGTTGATCACGAAAGCAATCTCGCCTTGCTGGATCTTGGCTATCGCCGCTTTGAGCCTGGGTGTAATGGGCATCATCGTGTCATCGACGAGCATGATGCCGTCTTCGCCGGCCGAGACCGCAAGATTACCGGCCTCCGGCGGCTCGGAGACGAGCAGGTAGATTCGCTCGCTGAGCGGGGTGGTCTCGATCTCGACGGCCGCCAGGTCCGGTGTAGCAGCCGTCGCCGAGACCGCGCCCAGGAGAACGGCGGCCGCGAGCATCGGCAGAAGTCCGTGGTATTCGTTGCTGATACAGTCTGTCATGTCCTCAAGCTCCTCTTTCCTCGAATCTTCCCTCGGGTTGCCTCCGTCCGTCTCCTGCCCGAGACTTGTCCGTTCTCCCGCCGCGGAACCGAGAGGCCCATGGACACCGAGAACATCATCGAGGTCACCGCCGAGCACTGCGACGAGCTCGGGCACCTCAGTCACGTGGAGGCCGTACGCTATCTGGAAACCGTGCGCGAGGCATGGTACGTGGACGCCGGGCTCTACCGCGAGAGCCGCAAGGACGGGACCCTCGCGCCGGTGGTGGTGAACATCAACATCAACTACAAGCTGGAGTGCTTCCTCGGTGAGCGGCTGCGGGTCGTCACCCGGCCCGTCTCGATGCGTAGCAAAAGCTTCGTGATTGGCCACGAAATCCTCAAGCCGGACGACAGCGTCGCCATCGACGCAGCCGCCACCAGCGTCATCTTCAACATGCGGCTGCGCGAGGCGGTCGCGGTCCCGGAGTGCCTGGCACGCTACCTGCCGGTGCGCGGCTGAGCGACGAGCCGGGCACCGCGCTCGTCAGGCAGGCGCGGGCTGCGCCCGGCGGATCAGGAGTTCGCGGCGCGGCCCACCAGCACCCCGCCATCCACGGGTAGTACGACGCCGGTCACGTACCCGCCGGCGCGGCTCGCCAGGTAGATACACACCCCGGCCATGTCCTCGGGCTCGCCGATGCGGCCCACGCTGGTGACGCCGGCGATGACGGCGCGGGTCTCCGGGTCCTTGAGCGCCTTGTCGAGCATCCCCGGGAACGGCCCCGGCGCCACCGCGTTGAACGTGATGTTGCGGCCGCCCCTGCGACCGCCCCGGTTGCCCATCCGGCCCGCCAACTGCCGCGTCAGGTGGTGCACCGCGGCCTTTCCGAGGCCGTAGGCCCAGAGGTTGTCCGCCGGGATGCGGAGGGCGTCGATGGAGCCGATGTTGATGACCGAAGCGTGGTCGCCGGAGCTGCCGGCCTCCGTGAGCAACGGCAGGCACTCCTTCGTCAGGGCGAAGATCCCGCGCACGTTCACCGCCTGGATCCCGTCGAAGTCGTCCAGGGGAAACTCGTCGAAGCGGTGGCTGACCACGCCGGTACCGGAGTTGTTCACCAGGACGTCGAGCTTGCCCTCTCGCTCCTTGAGGGTCTGGGCCAGGCCGACGATGTCCTCTTCGCGAGACAGATCGGCATGCAGGCCGATGCACTCGCCGGGGCCCTGCTCCGAGAGCTCCTTCGCCACCCCAGTGAGGTCCCGCCGGGAGGCGATATAGACGCGGGCTCCGCCGGACACGAAGCCGTCCGCGATCGTCCTGCCGATGCCACGGCCGCCGCCGGTGACGCATACGACCTTGCCCTCGACGCTGAAGAGGCTCTGGATATCCATGGGGACGTTTCTCCGGCTTGCAGGTTTCGAATCGGCCAGCTCGGGTTACTGTTCGCTTCTGTTCGCTTTTATTCGCTTCTGTTCGCTTCTGTTCGCTTTTACAGAACGGTCGTTCTCAGACGCCTTTTGCTGCCGATGTCATACACACTACTCATGATGGGGCCTCCACCCGATCCGGTCCTCGCCGAACCCTGCCATGTGCGCTCATATACTCCGCGCACCGTCTGACCGCCAGAGCGACGTGTTTTTCCACAGTACTCTGTGCCAGCCCTAGCTCATCGGCGACTTCCCGCTGCGAATAGCCATACACTTTCTTCAATACAAACACGCGACGGGCTTGCGCCGGCAGCCGTTGCACGGCTTCACAAAAGCGACCGAACTCCTCGCTGGATGCCGCCTGCTCGAATACCTCATCGACCTCGGCGCTCGCATTGCCAAAACCCTCCTCCGAACGTTCATTCCACGGGTCACTCAGGCGATTTTCCGCGCGCTTGACGCTGTCGAGCGCAAGGTTACGCGCCGTTCTGAACAAATAGGATTTCGGATGCTGGATGTGCTCAGGTTTGGCAACCTGGCACAGCCGTACATAGGTTTCCTGCACGATGTCTTCGACTTCGTGAGGCGGGACGATCCTTGATACGACACGAGCGATCTGCAGCCGCATCGACAGAAAGACGTCGCGAATTTCGCCCACGGACACCCCTCGGATTCTCCCCCTCCAATCTTTATAAACGATTCAGCCGGCGTTTTCACCTGGTGTGCCGTCCCCGGAAACACGTGGGCCAATGCGCTCGCCACAGCCGGACCGGGGTCGCGACGAGGTGGTCGATATCGCCGACGCGGGCCCTGCATCCCATCTGGAACACGAAGCGGGGAACCGTGCGGCGCACTGCCTGGGTCAGCCGCCGCGAGGACTCGGGCCTCCCGCAGACCGCCCCGGAGCCGATGCACCCGCCGCCAGCTTCCGACCTTGCCACGCCTGGCCGGGCAGCCGCGGTAGCAGCATCTCCGTGACCACCCGCGCCGCTACGATCGAATCCCACTCGCGCCCGAGATACAGCTTGTACAACGCCGTCCCGCCGCGGAAGGCAAGAGACCGGGCAAGCAGCGGGTGCGAGAACATCTCGACCAACGCGCGGCTGATCACCAGGTCCGGCTCGACCTGAGCATCCTCGACCCACGGCGCGGTGGCGCGCCATGCCGTAACGTAATCTCGCGGGATCACGCTTCCGCCTCGATGCCCGCGTTGACGAACAGCCTCCAGTCGCCCGAACGCGCGGCACCCTCGGCCGGCGCGGACGGCACCAGCCTTGTGTAGTTGCGGGCGCGCTGTCGAACGTGGTCCTTCAGCGGGCCGCACCGGGCACCCGCGCCGACGAACTCGAGCAGAAACCCGAGCCGCTGTGCCCACAGCACCGAAGCGGACCGCACTGCGTCGACCAGCAGTCGCGGATCCATCTGCTCCGACAGTTCCGAGAGCATCCCCGCCACCCGGTCGACGCCACCGGCGCGGCCCATGAAACCCACCAGGTCGACCGCCGTCGCCTCGACCGTCGAGGCGAGAACGGGTCCGCGCGGGCTGTCGAATGTGGTCAGCGGCACGTTGGCCAACCTGGCCCGCGCGATGAAGTCCACCCGTACCGCACCGCAGCGGATCGGCCTCCGGATCCTGTCCACCATCACCTGAAACACCTGCGGACGATGATGGGCGGCGCCGTGATACTGTGCCGCCGACAGAAGGCCCACGTAGTAGCCCATGCCGCGTTGTTCCATGAGTGCCGGAATGAACTGGTCCGCCGGCAGGCACCCGAGCGCGCGGTACTCGGGAGGTACGACCACGTAGAAACCCCGTCCGGGGCTTGCGATCTCGCCGCGTTTCGACAGCCGCCACAGCGACTGGTTCGCCGCCGCTGCCGATACGCCGAGTGCTGAGCGGACCTCCGACGATGTGAAGTGGTATTGCCCGCGTGCGGCGAGCTCCACCACCAGATCTCTCGCGCGGGTTGCATTCAACGCACACATTAATCGCAAAATATATTAATTAACGTTATTTTCGCCAACCGAAATGTCTTCCCTCGGCCTCCTCATATCGCGGATCTCCCGGACGCGTTCCCCGGCGTGCCCGGGGTAGCCCGATCGCGTTCGAGCGGGCCGCGGAGCCGGAAGCAGCATGACGCTCTCGCGCAAGAGCCCATTTCCCGTTCCTGCGGCTTGCAGGACTCCGGAACGGGCGACCACAAGGGTCGCCCCTACGAAGCGCAGAATCGTAACCCTTTGAGTTAAAGGTTTACCTCGGCTGGGATGACGTGGCCCGCGCCTGATCGCTACGCCGCAGCACCCCACTCAGATCCACGACGTGATCCGGCGCCTCCGGCTCGTCGTCGAGCGGATGACAGGTGAGGACGATGACCTGTGAGGCTTCCGCCGCCTGGGCCAGGAGGCGTCGGGTCCACTCCATGCGGGTGTCGTCGGTCTGGGTGAGCTGGTCGTCGAGGACCACGAACGTTCCCAGGGCCTCGGCGATGGCGAGTCGCAGGACGAGGGCGATCTGTTCGCGGGTTCCGACCGAGAGGGCATCGAACTCCCGCTCCGACCCGCCCAGTTCGATGCCCGTCGCATCGAGTTGCGGCCCGAGCGCCAGTTCGCCGTAGCGGCCGGCGGTGAGGTCGGCGATGCGCTCGCTGACCGGCTGCACCAGGGCGCTGCCGAGATGGGCCGCGCCATCCTTCTCCGCTTCGCTCAGGGTTTCCTGGAGGAGTTGCCAGGCCTGGTAGTCGAGTTCGAGTTCCTGCTCGCGCCTTGCCAGTGCCTCCGCGGCTTCCTTGGCCTGCTCGCGCTGCTCGTCAAGTTGCTGTCCGCCGGTCTGCTCGAGGGCGCCTTCGGCCTTGCGTAGCTCGGCTTCGAACTCCCGGACGCGACGATCGGTCAGTTCGGCCTCCTCCCGCACGGCAGTGGGATCCGTGCCTTCCCCCTTGGGCGGTGTTCTTCCTGCTCGTTCCGCCGCGTTCGCTTTACTTCCGGTTCGCTTACGTCCCCCTGGGATCTGGGCCGCCATCCGCTCCGAGAGCGACCGGCGTTCGTGGACGCCTTCTCGCAGGGCTTCGATCTCGTCGCCGAGCGTGGCGCCGTCGAACGGCCCGTCTCGGTGGCGAGTCGCAGAGCACGACGACCAGTGACAGCGAGTCGGCCAACAGTAGCGCGCAACTCACCCCGCTGCGAAGTCCACCGGGCCATGGCGCCGGACGATCCGCCTCTCGACCACCGTCGGCTGCTCGCAGAACACGATCAGATTGCCCTGCGTGGCATCGCGCGCGCTCGGCACGCCTAATCCGTCTGCGCCCAGGAACGCGCACGCCTCGGCGATCTCCTGCGAGCGGGGGTATTCCTGCTCGCGCTCGAGGTAGCTGAGCCGCCCGTACCCCGCTATGCGCAGCCCGACCGCCGCCAGCGCTTCGAGTCCCGCGAAACGCATGACCGCCCCCAACGAGACCATCAGTTCGAACATCTCATAGCGCACGCGCGACGGCGGGAACGGCTGCCCCTGGAACAGGTGGAAGCGCCGTTCCGCCAAAGCGCCCGCCCTGGTTTCCGACGTGTACAGCACGTCCAGCGTCCCGTCGTCCCACCGACCACCCGGCCGTCCGCACATGAGCGGATCCTGGCCGGCCCGCACGGACCGCCACACCGTGCCTTCGAACGGCGCCATCGGCACGGCCTCGAGGGCGTCCAATAGCGACTGATCGCGGATCCCTCCCGGACTCCGTCGGCGTTGCCCTCCCATGCCTAGAGATACGCGTCAGCGTCCAGCCGGTCGAGTATCGCGATCACCTCTTCCGTGCGCTCGTCGTGGATCAGATCGATCGCGCGCGCCCCATCCAACTGCGGGTGGCGGGCATACAACCACGCGCGCACTTCCTCGTGACCGTAGTACTCGCTCAACCGCATCACGACGTAGGAGAGGTCCGACATGATCAACTGCGTGTGCGGATGGGGCGACTTCTGGCCGCTGCCCCAGCGCGACACGGTCGCTTTCGACACGCCCGTGAAGTTGGCAATGTCAGTGCCCTTCAACCCCCCGGCCTCCTGCAGCCGCGTCAAGAACTGCACAACCGGCCTCGCCTTCGCCGCCTGGCTCATGTTCCGCTCCCCCTGCTTCTCCGCACCTCCGCCCGACCCCGGTGCGGGGGCAGCGGCGACGGTCGCGCCTCCTCGGCCAGCGTCTCAAACATCCTGCTCATGCCATCCATGCGCTTTCTCCACTTCGCAAGCGCCTTGTCCACCGACTGCTTGCCGGTCCTCAACGCCGCCAGATCGCGTGCCGCCCGATCAGCCTTGCGGACCTCTACCTCCACAAAGTGCTCTGGGCGCCGCGCGTCCGGTACCCTGGCCAGTTCTCTAACCACCCGGAATCTCTGCCAAGCAATGTGTGCACGTGGATCTGCCAGCATAGAAACCAGTCCCTGCGGACAACAGGACCGGTCTCCACACGCGACCAGCCTCCGGCCTCCGCGCGCCGTCGCGATGGCGCTAAAGTCATCGTGGCGAAACGACCTGTCGAGGCCCGGAACCGGCAGCAGCACCGCCCTTCCGAAGCGCTTCCCCGGTTTCCGGGGCGGTGGCTCGACGTCCCAGTCCCGCGCAACAAACCGCTCGCGCTCTCCGATCCCGTGCGCAATCCCGCCGACCGCCCCAAGCGCCAACGCCCCCAGACCCACCAGCCCACCGACGCAATCGAGCACGACTCGGCATACCCAATTCGTGCAGGCGGACGATCCCCTGGAACGCGCGCTGCACCGTGAATGGCCCCGAGTCCGCCCCGAAACCCGACAGCCGCAAGAATAGGTTCTCCACCGGCAGACCTCGCAAGACCTCGAAGCCACCCGCCCCCTCGTCGGCGTCTGGCAGTCGGGCGCGCGGCACAATCAGCGCATAGTCCACCGCTATCGCATGGCCTCCTTCGCGATCCAGCGCCTCGCGGAGCGCCTCTACGCTCTCGAGATCGATCGTCAGCCAAGGATCGCTGGCGCCCTCGCGAAGGAAGTGGCTCGGCGCCAGCACCGCAGACACTCCCAGCCTCACCGCGCAACGCGCTATCCCGCTGAACAACGCCGCATTGGCCCCCGGCTTGAAGTCCGCCGCTTCCAGCGGTTTTCCACCACCCGACCACGGTGCCCGCATCGAGGCACCACGACACTTACCCACCGCACTGAGCTCGGCTACCTTCGTGTCCAGAATCACGTCGGCGCCACTGTCGCGCAGAGCGCGAACGAATGCCGCCTGGCCGTCCGCGACCGATCCATCGACGATCACAGCGCGAGCGGGCAAACCGCCCTCCGCATGCAGGTCCTCAAGGCGGCGGTGCGCCCAGTCCCCGGTCCTGATTACATGCCCAACGGGTGTGCACACCGCGGGCCCGGGCCACTGGATCAGTTCTGCAGTCACGGTGCCTCCCGCATATTGGTTTCATACACTATATGGGTTGAAACGAATATGTCAACGCCAGTTCCCTGGCAGCGGTTGCCACCCGTGGCTTCAGTGAACCCAAACGCAATCAGCAGTACGTCGTGATCTATGCGGTCGGCCTTTCGGGCGCGAAGAAATGGTTGACGCTGACCAACCCGTCAACCGCATCCCGCACGGCTACGCCTATCCTTACCGGGATCTGGACGACCCCGAGTGGGAGGAAGGACAGGCGCCCCACGAGATCGGCCGGGCGCAGTTCGGGCGCATCTCCATCGCCAACACGGATGCCGAGGCCACGGCGCTGATGGACGCAGCCTTCGACGCCGCATGGCGGGCCGTCGAGGAGCAGACCGCCTGAGGCTGCCGGGCGGCGGTCTGCTCAGGCTTCGTGCCGGCGCGGGCATCGCGGGCCGTCGCAGTCCACTCTGGCCCGCGCATCCGGCATCTTCTGGAAGAGCTCCGCCAGGCAGGTGACTGGGCTCGATGCCACATTTCGTCACCAGGCTCGACCCGATACCGCTCGGGCTCCACGGACTCGAGTCTGCCGAGGCTCGGGTGCTGCGGGACCTTCGGCACTCGCGTCGCGTCAGCGCTCCGGCACGACCTTGAGCACAGCGTGGACGTCGCGGACGGAGTTCAGCCACCCGAGGGGCGTCAGGCCTTCCAGGTCCGGGTCTGCCGTGGTGATCCAGCGCTGCACCGACACCGCGTCGAGGTCGGCAATCGCCTGGTTCACACGACCGATGTTCGGCACGAGCCGCTGTCCGGCGACCTGGTAGACGGGGACGTACAGGCGCCCTTCGATCCGAGTCGCGTAGAGGCTTCGCTCCCGGATCATCTGCGGCACCCGGCCCGGCGTGACACCGAGGGTCCGGGCAAGCGCCGCCGGCGTCAGGCTCGTCGCCCGGATTCACGGCGAACTCCGTGGCGTAGCCGAGCATCGGGTCCGCGGCGTCCGGGCGCTCATCGAGATCGACGCCGGCGCGCTCCAACATGGCGATCGCGCTATCGGTAAGCTCAGTCCTGCTCGGTCGGTACAACGCGACTTCGAGTTCGTCGATAGCCATCTTAAGCGCGTCGTTCAACTGTTCTGGCGCCACGGCCTTGAGCCCGTGGACGTGGAAGTACCTTTGCTCGGCAAGAGCACCTGGCTGACTCACAGGTCGCCGCTCTATCGTTTGGTATCGTCGGTACTAGCCAACAGCAGATCGTCCGTCGGCAAACCCTCCGCAGGCTTGAACACGAGTCAGTTCTCCGTCAAGAAGGTCCGCTCGCCGGCTATCGGCGCCGTCGATTTCGGTCGTGGCGCCGCCGATTTAGGCCACAAGCCCATCGGTCTAGGCACGAGAGAAATCCGGCGCCCCGCTTGCTGTTCGTGGCACCGGAGGCCAACGTCAGCACCGGCGAACGCGACGAACGGATCGCCCATGAGCGTGCCGTCGTTCTGGCTGATGAGGAGCCGCGCGGTCAATGCCGAGCGAAGCCAGCGCAGTCCGTAGCGAGTCGACTACCTCGCGGGGAGAAATCCGCCTGGCTCGCATTGAGGACATCGCGCGCCGACCCGTTTCGATCCAAGTCAGAGTCGATCAAGCACCGGTTAGATCGGTTTCTCCGATCTCTTCCAAACGGGCGACAAGTGCATTGAATCGGACAGACTGTACTTTGTCGTACAGCCGTTCTACCGCCAAATGAGGATTCATGATCAGCACATGGGAAAGAGGCCCGTACCGGCCTTCCTCAACCTTGATGAACTCGAGTTGCGCAAGAATTCGCATCCGTTCGCGCCATGTCGACTCGGCACGCTGACCCGTGAACCCGGATTCGAAGGCGAACTCGGCGGGACTCTTGATGTCGACGACTGATGCTTCGCGTACCCAGCACCACAGTGTCAAATACGTGGCCGAGAGAGGCTTGCCTATGGATAGGGCGTCCATGATCTGCATGACGTGTTGAAGGCCCCTCGGAATGGTGGTGAAGCCAACATGGCGATCTCTGTGCCACAGTTCTTCATCGTCAATGCCGGGCCAAAGCCGTTGCCGCAGTTGCTTCTGGGCCTTATCGACTTTAGTGTCTCCGCGTCTAGTCTCCTTCTTCGTCATCGTCCTTAGCTCCGGTCCAAAATAGGGCAAAGAGAATACTGGCCTGTCAGGGGACGATTCTCCGCAGTTGAGAGTATAAGTCAATAAAAAACAACGAGTTATTTCACGTATCTGGCTGGCGCGTACAGCCAATAGCGGGTGGAAGGCCCCCACGAAGTATACACGATATAGCGCAACTCAACAGCTAGGATGAAGTATATGCGCCACTCGGGGGCCGCGCAAACAGGAAGTTAATGCCCTACCGGTACTCCACGTTCTCATCGTGCTCCCCGTCCTCCCGTCATCCTGTCCTCTGGGGTCGAAGGGGGGGCGGAGCACAGACCACTTCAGGCTTCGCACGCGTGCCGGCCGACTTCGCGTGACCTCCGGAGAATCTCCCACGCGAGAGCAGGCCGAGTGGGTCCGTAGGAGACCCGCTCCGGCCAACACCGGTTCGAGCCGGCTATGTGAGCGAGCCGCGTTCCCGATTTGGAGAGCGATGTGAACTCTGTCTCGGTGTTGCTGTCGGACGTGCCAAGGGTGGGCCGGTGAAGGCCGTCGACCGCACGGCACGGCCCACGTCTCCAGGGCCGGCCAGCACGGGTTCACGGGCTGCCCGGATGGTCGGGACCTAGCCGGGCTGAGGTTCGCGGCAGAGGGTTCCCCGCCTGCTATGCCTCCGAACCCGGAAAGGAGGTGGGCGACGCCTGATCGCTACGCGACAGCACCGTACTCAGGTCCACCACGTGATCCGGCGATTCGGGCTCGTAGTCGAGAGGATGACACGTGAGGACGATGACCTGTGAGCCCTCTTCCGCCGCCTGCGCCAGAAGCCGTCGCATCCACTCCATGCGGGTCTCGTCGGTCTGGGTGAGCTGGTCGTCGAGGACCACGAAGGTTCCCAGGGCCTCCGCGATCGCGAGGCGTAGCACGAGCGCAATCTGTTCGCGGGTTCCGACCGATAGGGCGCCGAACTCTCGCTCTGAGCCGGCCAGTTCGATCCCCGTTGCATCCAGTTGGGGGCCGAGTGCCAGGTCGCCGTAGCGGCCGGCGGTGAGGCCGGCGATGCGTTCGCTGACGGGCTGGACCAGGGCGCTGCCCAGGTGTGCTGATCCAGCCTGCTCCGCCTCGCGCAAGGTTTCCTGGAGGAGTTGCCAGGCCTGGTAGTCGAGTTCGAGTTCCTGTTCGCGCCGGGCCAGTGCCTGCGCGGCCTCCTGCGCCTGTTCGCGCTGCTCGTCGAGGTGCTGACCGCCGGTCTGCTCCAGGGCGCCCGCGGCCCTGCGTAGCTCGGACTCGAGGTCCCGGATGCTCCGATCCGCCGAACCGGCCTCCTCCCGCAGAGCATCGGCATCCGTGCCCTCCTCCACGGGCGGCAGCGCGGCAAGCGCCTCGCGTGCTGCGTCGCGGGCGGTTCGCAGAGCGTCGAGATCGAGACCTGCGGCGCGCTCTCTCAGGAGCGGCGTTTCGCCCTCCAGCCGGGCCAGTTCCGTGCGCGCCTCGCCGAGCGCCGATTCGGCGCCGTCGTGCGCGCGCTGCTGCTCGGTCTGTGTCTCCAACAAGCCCTCAAGAGTCGTCCTCGCCTCCCCGACCTCGTCCGCGGCTTCGGTACGCAGTGCCTTGAGCTCGGCATCAACGGCGGCGAGGTCACGCTCGAGGCGCTCCCGCTCCTCACCGGCATTCTCCAGCACGGCCTGCCAGTCCTCGAGCGCAGCCGACCGCTCGGCGAACTGTTCTTCCCGTTCCATCAGCCGCGCTCGCTCGCCCTCCAAAACGCGTGCATCGCCCTCGATCCGAACACCCATCTGCTCGGACAGCGACCGGCGTTCGTGGAGGCCTGCCTGCAGCGAGTCGATCTCGTTGCCGAGGGCGGCGTCATCGAGGGGGTCGTCGAAGCTCGCGACCAGCTCATCGACCGTCTGCCCCGCATCCAGGTACTCCCTGAGGTCACCGGCGTACTTGTCGCGCTCCGCCCGAGCGGTGGCGAGTCGCTGTTCGATGACGTTGCGTCCCTCCGCGCGGAGCGCGTCCGCTTCGGCTTCGCGCATCAGTTCGTCGGCCTGCGACCGCAGGTCCCCGGCGCGCTGGCGCAGGGCCCCGAGTTCGTTGAGGCTGTTACAGCCGGTGCGGCCAAACACCGGACCCGATGCTGCCTGCCAGCGGGCCTCTGCGGCATCCGCCTCTTCCTTGAGGTCACGGCCGCCTCCGCGCACGCGGAGCTTGGCCACGCCGGGAAGCTCGACGGCGAGTTCCCGTGTGGCCTCCAACTCGATAGGCCTGCCCGGCTCCGGAGTCAGCGTCCGTACGTCCCCGTCCACGTCCACCGCGGCATCGATGGCGGCTTCCACGGTCAGTTCCGCGGTGAGCCCGACCGAGAGCTTCGCCGCGGCGATCCGCGACTCCTCTTCCGCGGCGCGCAGGCGGCCCAGTTCCGCCTCGTCCGGCGCATTGAGGGAAGCGGCTTCGTCGCGGAGGACCCCGGCCTGCTTCTCAGCTTCCCTCGCGTGCCTTTCGAGCGCGAGCGAGTCGGCCCGTTCCTTCTCCAGCGCAGCCGTCGACGCCGCGGCCAGCCGGTAACGGGCGACCAGGCGTTCGAGTCGGAGGCTATCGATCTTCTCTTGATCCTGCGCGTTGGCGTCAGCGGCCTGCGCAAGCAGCTCGCGCTTCTGGTCGAGCGCCGCTTCCAGGTCTTCGATGTCCCGCGCACCCGCCTCGACCGCCGCCCCGAGGTCGCGGATCTCCGTCGCCTTCTCGACCCGTGCCGCCTGGGCGGCCACCTTCTGCTGCAACTCAAGGCGAACGTTCTCGCGTTCCTGTTCGCGCAGCCGCCGCCGTTGTTCCGCGTCGCCCGACTCGAGCTCCTGCAGGCTGGCGCGTGCAGCTTCCACGCGGGAAGCCGTGTCGGCCAGTGCCTCGGCAAGCTCCTTGCGCTCACCCTCCAACGACTGAAGCCGCTCCTTCGCCTCGGCAGTGGCCTTCTCGTTCGCCGTGAGCCGGCCGATCGCCGACTCGGCCGCCACGAACCTCTCCTCGGCCGCCTCGAAGGTCGTTTCAGCGGCGACCCGGGCATCGTTCAGGGCGATGGCGGCAACGAGTCGTTCGCGCTCCGCCCGCGCATCGAACAGTTGCCGACCGACCTCGTCGATGCGTGTCCGGACGCCCGCGGTCTCGTCGGACTGGCGGCGCACCTCCCGCTCCCACTCGTCGGCCCGCCGGCGGTCGTCGGCCAGGCCCCGCCACGGCGACCCCTGGCCGCGACGCTTTTGCCCGGTGGGCGTAAACGCCTCGTCGACCCGCGCCTGGACGACATCGACCATCTGCTTGAAGCGGGGATCTTCGGCGAGTGCGTGCAGGGCCTCGGTCAGGCGATCGCGACCGGAGGCGTCGGCGTCGTCGGCGAGGCTCCGGCCGAGGATGGCCTCGACCTCGCTCTGATCGGGCAGCAGCGCCGTGGTGATGAGGGACGACGGCATGCCGCGACGACCGCGACCGCCGGGCGCCTCGATGCCCCACCGCAGGAGCTCCTGCAGTTTGCCGTCGACCTCGCGGCCCCGTGCATCGGTAACGAAGTCCTCGCCGTCGCGGGACGCGTCGAGGAACGCCTTGCCGCCGCTGCCCGAGAAGGTCTTGCGGATGCGCCACACGCGGCCGTCGCCGTCCTCGAACGTCACGCTCACCTCGGGCGGCTCCTGGGCGTTCCAGTCCTGCAGCGCGCTCGCCAGGGAAGACGTGGCGGACAACAGGAACGCGGCGCGCAGGGCCGTCACCAGCGTCGACTTGCCGAGCTCGTTGGGGCCGTGCTGGACGTTGAAGCCCCGCTGCAGGTCCACCGCCCTTGCGGCGATCCCCGCGCAATGGCGGACCTCGATACGGCGGATCCACATGGCTCAGGCTGTCTCCGTTTCCTGCACGAGCCGGTAGAGGTGA
This sequence comes from Candidatus Azotimanducaceae bacterium, assembly GCA_965206615.1. Taxonomy (GTDB): domain Bacteria; phylum Pseudomonadota; class Gammaproteobacteria; order Pseudomonadales; family Azotimanducaceae; genus VXNE01. The sequence goes on along the minus strand of CBDBKI010000005.1, from coordinate 1,092,254 downwards.
TGCAGGGCGCGTCCGGCGACCTCCGGTTCCGTCTCCGCCCTTGCCCGCAGCCGATCGACGGTGGCGCGGACGGCATCGGGCAGGTGCGCCCCGAACTCGATGGGCGCGTCCGCCGCCAGCCGGAACCGCTCGCGGTCCACCGTCAGCACGCCCGCGCGCGGGCTCGCCGCCATGGAGCCGGACAGCGCGCCGAGCAGGCGCTCCGCCTCGTCGTACCCGGCCATCGGCACCTCCATGTCGAGGACGAGGCGCAGCACGGTGCGACGCAGGTTCGGGTCCGCGAGGAGCACTCTCAAGGCTGCCAGCGACGTGCAGGTTTCCTCGCGCCAGGTCCAGCGTCCGACGGACTCCGGTCGGACCATGGCGCGCCGGCGCCGGTCGCGCGGAAAGAACACGAGGGCGACGTTGCCGGTGTCGCGTTCGCCGAAGTTGGTGGCTTCCGGCGCGCCCGGATACACGGTGGGCGCCGCGGCTTCCGGTTCGACCTCCCGAAACGCGTGCGTGTCGCCGATCGCGAGGTAGTCGAGACCACGGTCCACGGCGGTGCCGCTGGCGATGGGGAAGTTCGTCTGGTGACCCTCGATGTCGAAGGTCTGGCCGCGTACAAGGCCGATCCGAATGCGGTCGTCACCCTCCTCGCGCTGCGGCAGCGAGGCCGCGAGATCGGTCTGTCCCGCCCGCGAGGTGCACGGGGCGGCGACCACCACCGCGCCTTCGCCCACGGACAGTTCCCAGCCCTTGCGGTCCACGACGTGGACATACGCCGGCAGGCCGGCGCGGAACGGGTGGGACGGGTCGTAGAGCGAGTTCGGCGTGAGCGGGTCGTGATTGCCCGGCAGCAGGATCACGGGCCGGGTCCAGTCGCGGCGCGCGAAACCGCGCAGCACGCCGCCCCACCACGGCTCGTCGGGCGACGGGTCGTCGAAGAGATCGCCCGCGCAGAGCACCGCGTCGACGTTGCGGCTCTCGGCGAGATCCAGGATCCGGCCGCCGGCGTCGAGCCGCGCGCGGGTGAGCTGCTGTTCCTGGTCGCGCTCGAAGGCGGGGAAACGGCGCCCGAGGTGCCAGTCGGCGGTGTGCAGCAGCGTCAATGCCACGTCGTGCTCCTGTGCGGGTGCAAGGTCGGTCACGCGATCTCGAACGCGGCAACGAGCAGGCGTTCGACCCTGGGTGCGGCATACCGCCGGCGGTGCGCCTGTCGGCGGGCACGTTCGTAGGTATCGTCGTTCCTCGCCTCCAGCGCGTCGATCTGCCGGTCGATGCGCTCGAGCTCGGTCTCCGCGGCACGCACCTGGGTGTCCGCCCGGCCGCGCTGCTCGGCGCCCATCGTCCGGTCGCGGGCATTCTCCGCCGCCGCGAGTCGTTGCTGCTGTCGCTCGCGCGCACGCCGGAGCACCAGTGTCCGGTCCGCGACGTACCGGTCGAGCTGGTCCATCGTGCCACGAAAGTTCGACTCGTCCGCGCTCGCCAACTCGTGGCGGTCGAAGAACAGCTCCTCGTCCACGACTTCCTCGAGGTCGGCTTCGGTCACCTGCAGCGGTGCATCGAACGGCGGCACGTCCGTGCATGGCTGGCGGATGAGATCGAGGGCGGCTTCCGCGGGGCGCAGCACCTCGGCGTCCTCGAACACCGCGGTCACCCGCAGCCGGTCCTCCCGCTCGAAGCCGTGGTGCGCGATCCGCGTCAGCGCCAGGCGCCCGCGGCGGCCCCTGCGTTCCCGCAGCGCCGGCGGCGCATTGGGGCCAAGGTCGAACCGCACCCGAAAATCGGTTCCCGCGTCCCGCGCCTCCGCGACGGCCGCGGCAATCAGCGGGTGCGAGAGGTGGACCGTGTCCATGCCGTTGCAGGGCGTGCCGCCGACAGCCACCGACACGCCCCCGGCGAGGGCCGCCGGCAGGCGTGCGGATGCACCGATGTGGACGACCCGTCGTCCGTCGCGCTCGTCGGCGCTCCAGGGCACCTCGGCCGCGTCCAGGTACGCGGTGAGCATCCGCTCGAGTTCCGCGTCGAAGGTGGCGAGACCAGCTCCTGGGAGGCGTCGGACCGCGGCGTCTGCAGCACGACGTCGGACATGTCGAGGACGTCTCCGAACAGATCGAGTTTCGTGCTGAGGATGTCGAACGTGAGGCGCTGCGCCTGGTTGTCGCGGACGAGAAAGTTGATGACGGTGACGTCGCGCGTCTGCCCGTAGCGGTGGCAGCGGCCGATGCGCTGCTCGATCCGCTGCGGGTTCCACGGCAGGTCGTAGTTGATGACGGTGTCGCAGAACTGCAGGTTCAGCCCTTTCGCCCCCGCTTCCGACGAGATCAGGACCGTGGAGCGCTGCCGGAACTCGTCGATGAGCGCCAGGCGCACGGCAACCGACGCGCTCGGCGCCCGGGAGCCGTGGCCGTTGGCCTCGCGCCACGCGTCGAGGGCTGCCCGGGCCCGCGGCGAGTCGTTGTTGCCCCGGAACAGCGTGATGTCCTCGTCGCGCAGTTCCGTCTGTTCGAGCAGGAGCTCGCGCAGGTAGTCCTGGGTCGTCAGGGACTCGCGGTCCCCGCCGCGAGCGTCGCCTCCCGCATCGGCGCCACGAGCTTGGGAATCGGACATGCCCTTGCTGAAGAACATCACCTCGCGGCCCCGCGTCCGCGCCTCGCGCTGTATCCAATTCGTGTACTCGATCCGGGGACGAACTCGCAGACCTGCGTGTCGCCTCGAGATCGTCGTACGACACCACCCATCTCGGTCCGTCCAACTCCGCCAGCAGTTCTGCCACCGCCGCATGATCGTCGGGCCCGTCCGCATCGTAGTAGAGCATGCGGCACTTCTCGAAATACGGCGGGTCCTCATAGATGAGGTCCTTCTTCCCGAAGGTGTCCCACCGCTCGCGCAGGAACTCCGCGGCGTCCACATAGGTCACCTCGATGCGGGCGCGGCGGTCGCCGATCCTGGTGATCCGGTGGACGAGGTCCTCCCGGTTGCACCGCGCGTCCATGCACGGCTTCCTGCCTCCGCCCGCCGATCAGGCCGCCGTTTGAGAATCCGTGACCGATTGCTCCGGGTTCAGGTAGAAGCACGACACTCCCAGAACCAGCGTCGATGATTCCTCCGGCCTGCTGAAACTTCCCTCTGGCGGTCACACTCCTGGACCGATAGCGGCACGTCACGGATCCTCCGGCACAAACTCTTCAGTGTGGCTGAGCGCTCCTCCAGAGGGCGACTGCATGCGGGCTGATGTCATTGACCACCCGCACGACGCCGGTGATCAGCAACTCCCAGGCGATGCCGGCGCCGCTCGCGTAGGCCTCTATATGCCTCCCGTCGGACAACCCGCTGGCGCGCACCACCGCGCCATGAACTTCGCGAGCTTTGCCTTGCCCCTGGATACCGAAGCGGCGAGTTGGAGTCGGTCGGTCCGATGCGCCCGCACGGCACTATGCGCTTCCGTACGTCGCGATGAGCAGCGGCAGGGACGCCTCCCATCCCGCCCTCAGGTCATCCGCGCTCGGCAGATCATACGGATTGTGGACGAATCCGTTCAGCGACTGGATCGAACACGCCGATGTTCTGGTCAGCAGCCGGTTGCGGAAAGCGCGCAAGTCCTTCGCCGCCACCTTTTCGCTCGACCTCAGTTCATCGACGACGTCGCTCGCCTTTTTGGTCAGATCGAATTCCGGTCCTCCCTGCGGCCCCAGCGGCAATCCGTTCGCTTTCATGTAGTCGTTCACCGCCAGTTCGACGATCGCGCGCAAGACGAAGGCACTCGACAACGGGAATCTACCGACATCCAGCGATCCGGCTTCGCCGACCAGCATGCCCAGTTTCGTCGAACTGCTCATGTCGAACGGATGACTCTTCGGCGCCAGCGTCTTGCGCTTCCTCGGCGCGCGCTTCGTCTTCGGCGCGGGCTTCCGCGGCGTCGGCCGGCTACCGGATAGGTTGATGTCGCGAAAGGCCTTCCGCTTCGAAGCCGTCGTCTTCTCGCTCGGCTGCAGTTCCGGCGACAGGTCCGCGAAGTACTTCTCGATGTCCGTCGCGCGGTTCAGCCGCCTGGAGTTCACTGCCCCCGAGACGATGTCGGCGGCGATCCGTCGCAGCACCGCGAGCGCCCACTCCGGGTCCGTTCCGAGCGTCGGGGTCCGGCGCGAGCCCGTCGTCTCCACCGAGATCCCGAGGTGTTGCCGCCCTGCCGCCGACTCCAACAGCCTCGTCAGATTGGTCGATTTTCCGCCGCCGAGCGCCGCATGCGCCTTGCCCCACTCTTCCTTCGAGTAGCCGGCGTTCCTCCCCACGAAATCGATCACGTCAATGGTCGTGTAGTCGCTCGAAAACCGTTGGATTTCCAACGGCCTCCAGACGATCCGCCCCTCGCCCTCCGCGGTGCCCGTGTGGCGCCGCCGGATCCAGTCGTTGGCCGCGTCGCGATCATCGAAGCGGACACAACGGATCGGCTCCACGTCAGTCCGGTCGAACCCGGTCGCCTCACGGACAAGCGGATTCGTCACGGACTCCGCCAGATCGGTGCCCGCCAGCAGTTCCGGGTTGCTCAGCACCTTCAACGCGGACAGGCGCCGGTTGCCTTCGAGGACTACGTAGTCCTGGCCATCCTCCGATCGCACGACGTACAAGCTGTCGCCAGGATCCAGCCCGCCTTCCCTGATGCTGACCATCAAGTTGCGGAAGTGCCCCGGATTGAGCATGACGATTCCCGCGAGCGCCTCCGACTGCGAAGCGATCGACCCCAGACGCGGGTTCTCCTGGTCAAGGAGCAATTCGTCAATAGTCAGTTCAAGTTGTTCGGTCATGTATCCCCATCGCTCCGTTTTGTCTCCTCAGTCCCCCACGGCCGTCGATCCACTTCGCGGCCCTTCGCCAAGCAAATCGCGAGGCCTTAGCGCCGGCTCGGCACCTTGCGGAGACGAATCTGTCTACCCCGCCCAGCCCCTCGCTCCCGGTCCCGGATCCAGAACGTCCGCTGGCGACGCCATCGCGTTACATGTCGACCCGCTGCGCCTCCCGCTCCCTGGACCACGACTCGCCCGCCGTCACCTTCAGCCCGTCCGCGCGGAATCCGCCTTCCTCCAGCCCGCCCCGGTCTTCATCCACGCGCAACCGCGCCCCACCCCAGTCCCCCGCTGACAGGCGCTCGTGGACTTCGGGATGGATCTCGATGTTCACGTCCGCGTCGGTCCGCGCCTCGGACATGGCGATGGTCCCACCGGCGTTGTACAAGGCCAACGACGGCGCGTAGTGATGGCGCCAGGCGTCCTCCGGCGGATTCACCTCGAGCGGCTCCACCACCGCCGGTTCCTCCGGATCCGGATCGCGCCAGTGGAACTCAAGCCCGTCCTGCCGGAAGTATGAAATCGCCCCCACATGCAACGTGCAGTCCGTCGAACCGACCCGCACGAGCCGCTGCGCCTGCGCCTTCGCTTTGCGCCGCTCCTCGGCGGTGGGAACGCTCGACCTGCCCTTGCACTCAAAAGTGTGCCACGCGCCTGAATCGTCCAGGCCGACCAGGTCCGGCCGGGAGCGCCCGCCCAGCACCTCGGGGTCCAGCTGGTCCCGGAACACGTCCAGGTGTAGAAGCCACGTCGTGCGAAGCAACCCCTCCGCGAACAGCTTGCACACCGCCATCCCCAGGAAGTAGCTCACGGCGCCCTTCTCCGTCGGGTCTAGCGAACGGAACGCCTCGGTCCGGTGCAGCCCCTCGCTCGACGGCCGCTCTTCGAGTGCCATTCGCACCAGCGATAGCCGGAACAGAGCCTCGTGGTACGACGCGTCCCCATGCCCCAGAACGTAAGCCGTATTGGGCCTCCCGACCGTCAGAGCAGCCCAGAGGAGATCACCCCAGTCCGCCGCCAGGCGTCCGCCCTGCGCGACCATCCGCCCCGGGAAGTCCCGACTCGTAAACGGGATCCAAAACGTCCCTTTAGTTCCAGCGCTCAGTACTCGTTCCTCCTACCTCAGCTATTTGGCGCCCACCATGGGCCTGCCACACTCCACTATCCGGCCTCCTGCGGATCCCGGCTTTCCTCCGATGGCCGTTGCCACACGTCCCTCCAACCCGACCATCGGCGCACCACCGATCCTGGGCCCGACCCCTTCGGGCGCACCCACTCCTACAGCGCTCCTGGCGACTCTGCGACGCTCACAATAGACTGATGACACTCTCAGCGCATAGGAACTCGTCCAGAATACGCGTCTGCATTCCGAGGCCCCTTCGCAAGCGTCGCGGCCAGCAACTCGTTTCCAGTCCGTTTGGAGGTCCCCCATCCGGGAACCGTTTTGGGTGGAGAATCGCTGCTCGTGCAGGGGATCCAGAGCGTGTTTCGATGCATGTGCCCCGTGTCGCCTCAATCTTCCGCTGTCGCGATCTGCCTCTTTTCCTAACCTGACAATGCGGAGCTGCGCAGGCCACAAACCGTGAACTTGCTGCCCCATGGAGCCTGCACCTCCTCGTGCCGATCAACAGTCCCAGCGTTCCGATCGGCAGACTGCGCCCAAACCCCTCTCCGTCAGCCCGGTACCAAGCAACAGAGCGGCTCAACGGTTGGCAACGTAAACGGCAACTCCAATGCGTCCAACCTTCCCTCTACGTATATCTGGGCCGACTCGACAGTACGGCCCATACCCCGCGCGAGCCGCGTCTCTGGTGACAACGCTGGACTCCGCGGTTTGTCAGCCAAGGGACTGAGCCGCAGAATGACTTCCCAGTCTCGCATCAATTCCCACTCTCCGTCGCCGCTTCTCGTCACGCCCACGACTACCGACCGGACTGGTCCGTCCGAGCCGGTGATCCGGTCTCGTACGACAAACACGAAAAGTATGCCGTCAAGGCCCGTAACCACCCCGAACGCCGCCGGCAGGTCAGCCGCGTCCCGCAGAGCCCGGTCAACGACCCGATGTCCGACACCGGCGACATCCTCACCTCTCGCTGGCCGCGGCTCGCGCGCAAACAGCAACTCGTATTGATCAGCGACACCGAAATCATCCTGCCATTCCACCGGCGTTCGCACGCTCAACCGCAACGCGTCAGCCTGAGTAGGTCGCCTCCCCCTCACAGCGAACATCGCCTTCATGAACGGCACCAGCTGCGGCAGGTCCACTTTCGGGATCTTTTTCGACACTTCGCCGAAGTCGAATCGCGCGACGTGGCCGAAGAGCTCGCGAACCGTATTCACGGCATCCTCGCCCCCGAAGGTCGCGGTTTCCGTGTGGGCTCGGCGAGGGACACCCACTCGGCGAGAGCAACCGTCGTAGTGCGGAGCTGGTGCGTGGCCACAACCGAACCCCCATACGCTCGGTCTCAAGCACGGGACGCTGACCAACCGCGAGAGGCGGCCAAGGACCTGACACCGATCCTCGGATCCCCTCGGACCTCTTCGCACCGCCGGCCGGATGCGCCTACTTCAGGCGTTGCCCGCACGCCATGCGCATCTGCGAGGACAGCCACCCCGAGCCGTTCACGCTCGGCGGCTCGCACAGTTCGCAGTGCTGGCTGCATCACGCGGACTGCCCGGAACGGGCTCACGGCCTGCACTACGCGACCGGGACGCCCGACGCCGCCCGGACGTCGCGCGAGGACCGAGCGTGAGCGCGCTGGTCGAGATCCGCGGCCTCACCCGGCACTTCGACCTCGGGCGCAACCAGATCGTGCACGCCGTGGACGACGTGAGCCTCGACATCGCCCGCGGGAGATCGTGGGCCTGGTCGGCGAGAGCGGTTCCGGCAAATCCACCCTCGGCAAGACCATGCTGGGGCTGCACGACAAGACCGCCGGTAGAGGTGCTGTTCAAGCGCGAGACCCTGCAAACCCGCTACGCGCCGGGCGACTTCCAGCGTTTCGCGCGTTCGATGCAGATGATCTTCCAGGACCCCTACTCGTCGCTGAACCCGCGCATGACCGTGGGCGAGATCGTCGGCGAGGGGCTACGACTGCACACGAACCTCGGCGGGCGCGAGATTCGGGAGAGCGTCGCGAACTGGCTCGAACGCGTGGGGCTCAACGCCGGCCACATTGCCCGCTATCCGCACGAACTCTCCGGCGGGCAGCGCCAGCGCATCGGGATTGCCCGGGCGCTCATCATGGAGCCGGAGTTCGTCGTCTGCGACGAGCCGATCTCGGCGTTGGACGCTTCCGTGCAGGCGCAGGTGGTGAACCTGCTCGGGGAGCTGAAGGAGTCGCTCGGGCTCACGATGCTGTTCATCGCGCACGATCTGTCGATGGTGCGCTACATCTCAGACCGGATGGCGGTGATGTATCGCGGGTCGCTGATCGAACTGGGGCCCGCGGACCGGGTGTTCTTTCATCCGAAGCATCCGTATGCGGAGATGCTTTTCGGGTCGAATCCGGAGCCCGATCCCGCTATACCTCATCGAAGAAACCTGCCACAAACAGGGCGTCCAGCCCCCAGTGCTTACCCTGCACTCCGACCGCGGCGCGCCGATGACCAGCAAGTGCACCGCACAACTGCTCGCCGATCTCGGCGTGACCCGCTCACTGAGCCGCCCCCAGGTGTCCGACGACAACCCGTTCTCCGACGCGCAGTTCAAGACCCTGAAGTACCACCCCGGCTTCCCTGGCCGCTTCCACGACATCACCGCCGCAATCGCCTTCTGCCAGACGTTCTTCCCTTGGTACAACACCGAGCATCGCCATGGCGGGATCGCGATGCTCACCCCGGACGACGTCCATCATCATCGAACCCAGAGCGTGCTCGACCAGCGCGGGCGCACCCTTCAAGCCGCCTGGACCCGTCATCCCGAACGCTTCGTTCGAGGCATCCCGAAACCGGATCCCCTTCCCGAAGCGGTCTGGATCAATCCAACCGTGACATCCACAACCGGACACACTGCTCAGCAAATCGCGATCGTCAGTGTCTCAAAGTCGTTGACAGGTTCCGCTTCCCGTTCCCGGAAAACGTCGGCGCAGGCTCGTGCAGAGTGAGCCGGTCCGGCACCGGACGCGCTGGGCGCGGCACCGCCGCGTGCTAGGATGCCGCGGTGAAGGGCGAATCCACCAAGTCCCGGCTTGAGGCCGGCGGAGCGGACGCGGAGGCGAGAAAGCTACGGCGGGAAGCGGGTGTTCTCGAGCGGAAGGGCCAGTTGTCCAGCTGGAAACGCAGGTCCTGCGGGCGCAGAAAGCGGCCATCAAGGCCTGTATGCGCGGTGGCCGGGTCCGCTTGGTTCTGGATGTTGTCAAGTAGGCCGTGTTTCCAGCAGCCGTGGTCTTCGCGCTGAAGACCGTCGGCTAGCGCGGGCGTCTCTAGCCGGTATGGGCGCACGGGACTGACCGGTTTAGTGGAACCGAGCCGTTCCCTTGGGCTCGATGCACCGCTGGGTTGGAACCAGCGGATTCGTTTTGGTGGTCGCCGATCCAGTCGAGGTTTGGAATATCCAAGGAAGCGCGGCACTATGGTTGAAATCAGATTCGTGGACTTGGCCACATGGGGCATTCGGCCTCGGCCGGATAGGGTTCGCATGGTGATTGCGCAGCCGCACGTGCCGGTTGACGCTTTCACGCCTAACGTACCCTACAGCCTGGCGGAGCGGGTAAGGCCGCGTCAACTAAAGGTCCTCGGGCGGACGATGGATATAGCTAGTGCGCCGGGCGGTGGCGTAACGCAGTTCACGATCCTGCCGGAATACTGCATTCCGGGGCTAGAAGGGGTGGAGTTCATTGAGAAAAGACTTCAGGAGAGTACATGGGCCAATGGGACCGTGTTGATCGGTGGACTGGATGGGATATCGAAGGCGGAATACCTACTGCTGCTTGAGCCCGAGCACACGCACCACGATCAGGAACTAAACGGTGCCGCTCAGGTTGGCGACGATCAATGGCTGAACTGCTCGATCACGTGGGTGAAGTCCAGCGACGGACAAGTATTGCGATGGGTGCAGCCGAAGCTCTGGCCGGCTTGGCCCGAAGCAAGCGGCGAGGACGGGAGTATCTTCAAAGGCGGCTCGATCTATTTGTTCAAAGGACTGCGCACGAACGGCGAGGCGTTCATTTTCGGGACGGTGGTTTGTATGGATTGGATCGGGCCCATCAGTCCTAGGGTGTACGAACGTATCCTGGAGGCGACGCACGGCGCAGCGGGGGAAGCGCAACTTCCGCTGACGTGGCTGTTCGTTATACAACGCAATAAGAGGCCATCGCACCCGGACTTCCTGAATAACGTGGTCTCCCTCTTCCGTGAAAAGTCGTACCCGAACGCGACGCGTACCAACACGTGCATCGTGTTCGCTAATACAGCGGGTCTGGGGCATCCTGGATATTGCGACTCGTTCGGGTCGAGCCTGGTCCTGGGCCCGAGTAGTTCGTTCATGACCGAAGGTGCGATGCCAACGCTGTCATACGAGGGTTTCAGGTACCGCGAGGAAAACCCGGATCTGCTGACGTCGGCCCAATGTACGGACGTATTTTTCCGGGAACGCGGGGAATGTATTCATCTATTCGAGCAGATCAACCCGAGTTGGGTAAAGGGGGGTGCCGCGGAACGGAGCTTTGCGGTTGACAACGCCGAGGTGCACGGAGCGTTGGAGGTCGAGCATGTGTTGGCACCGGGCGGAGGGGTACCGGCGGCGGTAAAGTGGGCTAATGACGTGCTTGATCAGACCAGCGACGAGTTGCCAAAGCATGCCCCTGCCCTTGCGAAGGCGTTGGAGGAGGCGCACAAGACCGTCATGGAAGCTCTCCGGCGGATCGGGTCGGTGGATATGACCGGCCTCGTGCGGTTAGCGGCGCCGCGCAGCAACGGCAACCTCGAAGCCTGGGATAGTTTGGAGGAGTCAGGGCTGCGTCATGTACTCGAAACACTGCGGATACTGGGCGCGGGCGACAGACTGGAGTCCGTAGGCAGGGACATGGTTCACGGGGTGATGTGTTTCAGTAGAGGGTCGATCGATGTGATTGCGATAAGGGGTAGTTCTCACGAGGTTTGCATAGAGCATTTGGAGGAACGTCAACTGAGGCGGCAGCGTAGTCAGCTGTTGCTAGTTTCGCGAGATAAGGACAATACGCCCTGGGATCCTAAGTTCGGGAGCTATCTAAAACCGGCACCTGAGAAGGTCGCGGGTGATAGAAGGTTCACGGAGGCCGGTACGCCTACGTACCATGTGGGCTATCAGGACGTTTTGGGCTTCCTCCGCAATGCAAACCACCTGGATGACATTGAGGGGGGGATCGAAGCCAGTGCTGGAGGGTGACGTGAGGCCGGTTTCGAAGAACGTGCGGGATTACTTGCACCAGGCGCTTCCGGGCTCCAGGTTGGACGAGGTCACGTCCGACGGTGGCGAGGAGCCGCTGCTGCTGCTGACGATGCGTCAGTTGGTGGCGGGATTTGGTTTCGTGAGCAGCGACATTGAGGCCGGGTACAGCCAGTTGTACAACGTGTTCAAGGGCATGTACTCAACGAATCGTCGTGACTGGGAAAAATTGGAACTCGCTTTTGTCATGTGCGTTCCGGCGAACTCGCCCGGACTGGACCGGTTCGGCCCGGCCGTGGAAACCGATGTCTACTTTTGCCGGAAATACGTGGTGCCCCTCAACGGTGGCTCGGTGGGGAACGCTCTAGCCCGACTGCCATTCGTTCCGCTGTTCTCGGGGGAACAGGAGACGATACGGCCACCCTCCGCGCAGACGTTTCTGCAGCAATGTGGAGTACCACCAACGTTGGCTAGATATGTGGTTGCAAAAGGCGAACGTAGCCCGGCCAGGATCGTTGATGACTGCATGACGGGCAGTTTCGGAAGGCCGGCAGGTCCGACCCGGACTGGCGGATTGGAGACGTCCAAGGCGCCCGGAAAGGCCGCGCCGATGCGGGTTGAGTCGCTGGGAATCGAGAACTTCCGGGCGTATCGGAAAAACGCGGAGATTCGCTTCGGGGAGGATCTGACTGTTCTTTACGGCCCGAACGGCTTCGGAAAGACGTCAGTCTTCGACGCGGTGGACTTCGCATTCACTGGCGACATTGGTCGTCTGCGCGTCAAGCCGGAGGATAGGTTTCGGCGTGTGGCGAATCACTTGGATGCCCATGGTGCCGAAGGCGTTGTGACGCTCCGTTTCTCCGTGGATGGCGAACGGCATGGTCTTGTGCGACACGTGAACGATAGGAAATCGGCGAGATTCGACGGGGTTCGGCTGGACCGGAAGTCGGCGCTGGAAAAGCTCACGGGTTGGCGAGGGTCCACGGCGGATCGTGTGGAGAACATGGTGAGCTTGTTTCGAGCGACGCACTTGTTCAGCCAAGAGCACCAGGAGCTGGCGAGCAACTTCCGTTCGGACTGTGAACTGTCGTCGGACGTGGTATCCAGGCTTCTGGCGTTCGAGGACTACCATGCCGGTCGAAGCAAGGTCTCAGCTGTCTGCGCCGTTGCGCGGGGCGAGATCGAGACGCTGGAGAGGGAGAGGGAATCGCTGCGGGACGAGTTGGCGGCCGAGGAGGTCGAACTCGAGTCGTTGGGGCGCGTGAAAGAGGGCGGCGGCGCATCAACCGATTGGGCGCGCGTCGTCTCGTCGCTATACGAGAGGGTCGCGGCGCAGGGTTTGGACGTACCGAATGGCATGCCAGAGCTGAAGACGCTGAGGGATTGGCGCATGACTTTCGAGACGCGTGGCGCCAGCGTGCGAGAGCAGATGGAGGAGTTGCGCAGATGCCTCGGTGTTGTGGAGCGGCTCGCACGGAGGCGGGCGGACCTGACGGTTTTGGAGGCTCGGGTTGATAGTGGCAGGGCGGCGCTAGAGGAGGCGATCAGGCGTCGGGAAGCGGTGGCGGAACGGCACAAGGCCAGCTTGGACAAGATGTCGCCAGTCAGGAGGGAATTGGCGGTATTGGAGGAAAGCGTTTCGCGGCTTCGGTGGCTAGAGGAGAGCCTTCCGCGGCATTCGGCGCTTGCCCGCGAAGAGGCGGATGCGAGGAATCGGCTGCCAATCGCGCAAGCTAGCGTTCAAGAGGCGGAACGGCATCAACGCGCTGTAGCTGGGCGGCTGCGCGAGCAAGAGAAGGAAAGCTTGGACGCCCTCAACCGCGCGCAAGAGGTTGGCAGGCGGCTCGTTGGCGTCCGGGAGCTGCTGTCGGGTCACGACGCGTGGACGGCGAGGAGAACTCGGTTGGTGGAGGCCGTTGCGGAAACGCAGCGGATCGATGAGTTGGCAGTCGAGGCGGCATTGTCGGAAAAGGTCCTCTCAGAGACCATAGAGGTGGTCGCAGAGGAGGAGAAGCGAGTTGCGTATCGCATTGGGGCGCTGGAGGAGCGGCGCAGCGAGTTGGGCGAACTGGTAACGCGGATAGGGGATCACATCAATGGGAGCGTGTGCCCCGTGTGCGGAGAGGATCACGGGAACCCAGAGAAGCTGCTTGACCGCATTGCGGAGCATCTTGGGGAAGAGATTGCAAAGGAGGAACGCTTGCGGCTCGATGTCGTGCGGCGGAGACTCGAGGAACTACGCGGGAGGATGGAACGAGCGCAGTCGTCCCGAAGCGATTCTGACCTTAGGCGCCGGGAATTGGTTCGGGAGAGAGAGGCCTTAGAGACGGCTATCGGGGAGTACGAACGGTCTTTTGCCGGGATGGGGGTCACTGGCCGGCAGTCGAGTGATGGTGTAAGGAAGGAGTTGGAAGGGCTGTGCAGCTCGTGGGAGCGGGTGGCGTTGGAGGAGGAGTCAAAGGCTTCGAGCGTGTTGGTGGACATAGAGAAGTCCCGGCGGGATCTTGGCGAGGCGACGGAGAAGTGCAACACGGAGCGCGGCGAGCTTCGGCGGCTGGAGTCGGATCGTGACCGGACATCGGCGTCCCTCCGCAAGTTGGCGGATGACCTGAGGGCGGAAGGCGATCTTGGGTTGGACTCACCGTTAGAAACGGTATCGAAACGTAGGAAGTTGGTTGAGGCGAAGATTCGATCAGTGCGCGAGTCGTTGGGACAAGCGCGTCAGGCGGTAGCGGCGGATGGGGGGCGTCTGAAGGAATCGACCGCCGAAATGGAATCGAAGGAAGATGAACTCGCATCGCTGATCGAGGAACTTGCGGCTCTGAGCGCCTCGTGCCGCCAGCTGGAGGCGACGCTGGCAAGAGTCGGCATCGGCGAAGACGACAGCGAGGGCGAGGTGTTGCGTCGGATAGAGGTGTTGGAGAAGCAGAGGAACTCAAACGACGCGCTGATCAGGGCCATCATTGGTGCGGAGCTGGTTGTCGACTCTGTGACGACGAAGGCCGCCTTTTCGAGACTTCAGGGGAGAGTGACGCTGCGGAGAGCCAGGCTGTCGGAGTTGAGGGACACTCGGGAATCCCACGTCTGGTGGCTGGCGTACTTCGAGGGATTGTTGGGGCTGTTGTCGTCTGAGCAGGACAAGGCCGTGTCCAGATTCACGCAGGATTACGGCCCACGAACCTCGGCAATTCAGCGGCGACTACGCTCGGTCTACGGTTTCGACGATGTCGAAATACGCAGTGAGGAATCCAGGATATCGGTTCGGGTATCGCGGCAGGGCGTACAGCTCCGGCCAACGGACTACTTTAGCCAGTCTCAGCAACAGACGCTTTTGCTGGGGTTGTTCCTGACCGCCTCGGTTTCCCAGACCTGGTCCGCGATGGCACCGATTTTTCTCGATGACCCCGTGACCCACTTCGACGACCTAAACACGTACGCGTTCCTGGATCTGATCGACGGTTTGTTGAATGATCGAGAAGCCGGGGGACGACAGTTTGTGGTATCCACCTGCGACGAGAAGCTGCTGAAGTTGGCGCGGCAAAAGTTCGCGTACAGGAAGGATGGCGCCAGATTCTATACCTTCAAGGGGATCGGCGATGAGGGGCCAATTGTTGTGTAGTGCAATGTGGATCCGCTGTTCTAGAAGTTGGTCGTGTGTCTTCACCGCCCTGGCGACCAAATGAACACTACAGCGGGGATGTTGATCTGCCTTAGATTCGTGGACACGTGCCTGTTCGGACGCCGGTGGCGGCGCGCGGCGTGCGCCTATATTTCAATCAGGGTTCCAGCCTTGCTCGAGGCCAACGGAAAGTTCTAGGGGGGACAAACGAGTGCAGGCAGTGAAGCAAAGGACGATCCACTATCTGCGTCCACGGTGGGTGGTGGATCAGAAGATTCGACCATGATGTTCGATGGGTTTATCCTGACGAGCTTGTCGCTAAACTAAGGACGTTACTAGAGTGATGTCCCGCAAATACCTTACATAATTAAGAGCGTATTCATTCCATGGAATTCGCTCATGCCTCGTGGTCGCCCCGTTGTCCCCGTATCCCTCAACGTTGAAGAGAAGAACCAACTGCTCAGCATCGCCCGCTCCCGCTCACTCCCGCACAGGGTGGTGCAACGGGCACAGATCGTGCTGGCCTGTGCCGAAGACGAGCCCAAAACCGCCATTGCCAAGCGCATGGGACTGAGCAACGTCACTGTCGGCAAGTGGCGCCGCCGCTACCGCGAACACGGCCTTGAAGGCCTGCACGACAACTGCGTCCCGGGCGGCCGCGAACCCACGACGACGAGCGCGTCGCCGAAGTAATCAACACAGCGCTGCAGATCAAGCCGCCGGATGCCACGCAGTGGAGCGTGCGCACCATGGCCCAACATACCGGCATCTCCAAAAACCACCGTGCAACGCTGGTTCGATCTGTTCGGCGTACAACCGCACCGCCAACGCCACTTCAAACTGTCCAACGATCCGTTCTTCATCGAGAAAGTGCGCGACATTGTCGGGCTGTACCTCAATCTGCCCGACCATGCCGTGGTGTTACGTGTGGACGAAAAAAACTCAGATCCATGCGCCTCAGCGCACCCAACCGATGCTGCCGATGGGACTTGGTTACGTCGAAGGGGTGACGCATGACTATGTCCGTCATGGCACCACGACGCTGTTCGCCGCCTTGGATATCGCCACCGGCGAGGTGCTGACGCAGTGCAAACGCCGCCACCGACACCAGGAATTCCTCGCCTTCCTACGCCACATCGACGCCAGCGTGCCCGCGCACCTCGAGATCCATCTCGTCGTCGACAACTACGCCACCCGCAAGCATCCCAAGGTCAAGAACTGGCTGGCCCGGCGAGCGCGATACCACATGCATTACACGCCGACCTATGCCTCCTGGATCCACCAGGTAGAGCGCTGGTTCGGGCTCATTACCGAACGGGCCATCCGTCGCGGATCATTCTCCAATGTCAAAGAACTAGTTAGAACAATCAACGCCTTCGTGGAGCACTATAATGCACAGGCAAGCCCTTTCACTTGGGTCGCAACAGCCGAATCAATCCTCGCCAAAATCGAACGGCTTTGTTCAGTTATTTCCGGGGACACGACACTAGCTTAGCTATAGCTAGCGACCTGTCGGCTCTCGGCCAACCCGCGGTCTACGGGGCCCCCACTGTCGGCCTAACGCGGACTGCAATCCTCTCCCGAACTTCCTCGTAGATAGGAATGGGCAACAGCACGTCCTCGGCGACCTCCAGAGTCACCGCCAGGCCGAACCGAACCGGTTGGAGTATGTCACCCGCGTCGCTGCGGCAGCTGACCCGGACGATCAGGTCGTCGCCATCTTGGTACGCGACTGCATCGCTCCCCTCGAACACCTCGTGTTGAACCGTTCCTCGCTGGACAGCACGGAAATCCGCACATGAACGCCTACTTGCGATGTTCCCCACCCCGCCGAACCACAGATGCGCCACGCGGTAGTTCTGCCGGCGGCTGTTGATCGGCGAGAACCACGCCAACGTCACGATCACGCGCCTTCTCACGTTCACGCCGGAGAGGCTCGGTGGCAGCGGCAGGGCGAACTCCGCCGCCTCGCCGTCGGCCAGTGACCCGAATCCCAGGAGAGTCACCCGCTGCTCCGCACCTGTCGCGACCCTCCCGAACTCCGCGCGACCGTAACCCAGGAACCGCGCCACGTAGTCCCGGAAGGTCCGCCGGTCGTGGTCCCGGCCGAGGGCGTCCTCGTACGAGCCGAACACTCCGTCCCATTCCGATCCGTGCACGAGCAGCGCCTTCATCAACACCGCATCGAAGGCCCCCGGGATCGCCCCCTCGGGCCGGGTCCGCAGCGTCTCCAGGAGCTCGTAGAAGAAATACGCCCCGCGCGACCCCAGCGCGGCGGCGTTGCTCGTTCCTCGGGTGTGGTGCGTGGCATTCAGCGTGCCCGTCCGGCCCGGCGTCGCCACCCGCTGTCCGGGCGCTCGCCTCGATACATCCGGTCGAAGCACAACGGTCCCCGCCGGCGGTGCCGGGTCCTCCGACAACAGCTGCCTGCCCCCAGGCAGCTGGATGTCCGGCTTGATGGCCCGCCGATAGCCCGGACCGTGCGCGGAGATGACGCTCGGCATTCCGGTCGCTACCGGATCGACCAAGTAGCCCGGTCCCGGGCCGGATCCGTCCGCGTGCAGGGCACCCACCGTCACCCCGTTCAGCGTTTCCGCCGGCGACAGCAGGCGTCGGTTCCTCGTGTCCTCCGCCACGGCCGCGATCACCAGTCGCTGGCGGGCGTCGGCTGCAAGTGCCCGCACCCCCGGGCTTGGCTCATCCAATGAGATCGTCCGCACGTGATTCCCCGCGCTCACCACGAACAGGACGTCGTACTTCCACGACAGCCAGTCGAGCAGCCGTGCCCATGCACTCATCTCCCGCACGAACGGGCGCGCCGGGTCGCCGATCGAGAGGTTCACCACGCGAACGCCCGGCGACGCGGGCGGCTCGCCACCCTCGCCGTCGAACAGCCGAACCACCGCGCGATGCACGAGATCCACCGGCAAAACGTCTTCCGGCACCGCTTCCTCGAACTGGCCGTCGAACCACCGGCGCGGCTGCATGATCGGCCGCACGTACACCGGCCTTCCCATCGCCGCCCCCCGAACGTCGAGATCGTCGTGACAGATCAACGACGCCATCGCCGTCCCGTGGCTCCGCTCCCCGGCCTGGTACGCGTCCTCGTAGCCGTCGGGGTCGTCCACCACGAGGCGCTCGTCCAGCAAGACGTGCCCGGTCAAGGGCATTCCGTCTAGCAACGCCACCACCGGCGTCCCCTGGGTTACCCGCTCCGCCTCCGGCGGCTCGGCCGCGTCCGATTCCTCCGTTTCATCCGCGATGGGTGCCGCACATTGCCCTACGGGCCGCAGGAACATGACGTCGTCACACCGGAACAACTCCAATTCCCGACGAGCTTCCGGCCGATCCAGCAGTTCCCGGACGCGCGTGATGTCGATGCGGCCGAGCATCGCGTGATAAGCGATGTCCTCTATGACGCACTCACCGACGATGCCTCCGCCCAGGGCCTCGACAAGCTGGCGGAGCTGTTCGGCCGCAGCCCGGCGCCGTGACTCGCTGCGCCGATACCAGAGTTCAGCCTCGAACGAGACCGTCTCTTGACCGAACCCCGCCCGCTCGTTCCAGTCCTCCAGAAGGCCGGTGTCGGCCAGCCGGTCCTCCACGTCCCACGGACGGATTTCGCGCAGATGCTCGAACGCATGCTTGAGCGGGGCCAGACCACGACTGAACCGGGCTTCCGGGTCCCCGCGCCACGAATCGAAGAGACTCCGGAGCTCCGCCAGGGCGCGCCCGTCGGACATCATCAGGAAGAGCTGGCCGTCCAGCCCCTTCTCGGGGTCTTTTGCATCCTCGAACCCGTCACCCGGCGCGATGTCCTCAAGCTCGTACTCGGCGAGCCACTCGAGCCCCTCGACTTTCTCCACCGCCCGGATGAAGTTCGCTACCGGCCCGACCGTCTCGAGCACCAGCACCTGCTCGGGCTCGATCCCGAGGGAACTGCCCTGCAGCGCCAGGCGGCGGTTCGCCAACGCCTCTTCCAAGCGCCGGAATTGGGGCGCTAGCCGTTCGCCCTGCCTGCGTGCTCCGGGGCGGTTCGGCCGTCCGCCCCCGCCAAACCTCCTGGCCCTCTCCGCAAGCGCAGGCGCAGGAAACACCAGAATCGGGTAGTCGCTCTCCGCCATGGCTTAGGCGTTCGATTCGGTTCCATCGGCTGGCTCTACTCCGAACCGGTTCTTCCATTGCCGCAGACGGCAATCGAGGATTTCCCTGGGGCGGGCATCTGGCCCGTTCAGGACCAGCTTCCGCAGGAGATCCGTGCAGAAGTCCTCCACCTCCGCGAAGCTCAGCCCCCGCAGCTTGCGGGCCAGATCCCTCGGCTGCATGCCGAACGAGTGCCCCGTCCGCCGCTCGAAATCGCGATACCACTTTTCGATCTGACGTTGCGTGGGCCGGTCGAGTTCAAGGCGAATCTGGAACCTCCGCCACGCCGCTCGATCGAGCAGTTCCGGGTGATTGCTGGCCGCCACTACGACCACGTAACTCGGCAGCGCGTCGATCTGCAGCAGCAGCGAGCTCACCACCCGTTTGATTTCTCCCGTTTCGTGCGCGTCGCCCCGTTCCTTGCCCAATGCATCGAACTCGTCGAACAGCAGGACGCACTGTCGCGACCGGGCATGCTCAAAAACCCTGGCGATGCGCTGTGCCGTCTCCCCCAGATAGCTGCCGATCACGGCCTCGTACCGAACGACGAACAACGAGACGCCTAGGGCGTCGGCCAGCGCCTCGGCGAGGGTCGTCTTGCCATTCCCCGGCGGTCCTGCCAGCAGCACGCGATTGCGCGGTTCCAGGTTGTACGACCTAAGCAGGTCCGCCCTGTGGTGTTCCGCCACCAGCTCTCGTACGGTCTCCCCAACCAGCGGCGCCAGTATCAGCTCGTCGAGCCGGCGGCACGGGATCTTCTCGGCCACCATCGATGTATCCGATGGTTTTGCAGCAGGAATGGTGCTTGTGTTGCGCCCGTTCTCGACCTGGAGTTGCGCTAACAGGCGGTCCGCGAGGATGGTGTGGTTCTTGGCCCGTTCGTTGGCGGCCAGCGCTTCTACGGTTTTCCGGATTTGCGCTTCGTCACCTTGGCGGCTAGCTCTGACGAGATTGAGGATGAGATCCGCGCGAGCCATCGTCAGTCCGTCGCCCGCACGCGTGGCTCGACGCGGATCGGCGACGTTGTTCGTCCGGGTAGGTGCATCGAGCCGGTCCACTGTCCGGCCCACATAGTAGCCTCAAGGCCGCCCACGCGCCACCCGCTGTCCGGACTCAGGGGATCTCGGACGGCAGGCAGCCCGGGGAGGTTATCAGCGTCGAAGTCACCGATGGCGGAAGGACGGTCATGCGCGAGGGAGGGGCGACTTTGCGACCGAGAAAGCGACATCCGCGAGTACCTTACGATCCGCTCAGGAAAAGGGTTATGGGAGTCCCGTTGCAGGGCTCGGGGTCTGCCGGCAACGCCCCGGCACGCGCTAAGTCCATACGATGCGCCGGATTCGGCAAATTCCCCGTGTCCTGCGGGAGGCATCGAACTGGCCCCGCCCTACCGACACGTTCTTGCGCAGGCTCAAGTTTCGTCGCGTCCGAGGGTTCCGCCAGATGCCGGCCCTGACCGACGCCGTTTAGCAGCGCGCCATGACCCACCATCGAAGCCGGGGCGACAAGTCGCCTGATAAAATAGTGTCCGAAGGAGCCGTCGCTCCTGGGGACCACCAGCGAGGGGCACATCCCCGGAGGGGTTCACCTCAAGGTCCAGGCGGTTCGAGGACTCGATGGAGACAGGCGAGATGGAATCATGATCACCGGTGAGCTGAAGTCCAAGGTCGACCGAATCTGGGACACCATGTGGTCCGGCGGCATCTCGAACCCGCTCTCGGTCATTGAGCAGCTCACGTACCTGCTGTTCATCAAGCGTCTGGACGAGTTGCACACGCTCAAGGAGCGCAAGGCCGCCCGCACCGGCCACCCGATCGCGGAGCCGGTATTCACCGCTCGCCAAGGCGCTCTGCGCTGGTCGCATCTCAGGGAGCTTGCGCCCGAACGGATGTTCGAGACAGTGCGGGACCGGGTGTTCCCGTTCATCAAATCGCTGGGCCAGACCGGCGACTCGGACGAGGGATCAACTTACACCCATCACATGAAGGACGCCCTCTTCATGATGCCCACGGCTCGGGTGCTGGCCAACGTGGTCGACCAGCTCGACGACATCGACATGGCCGACCGCGACACCAAGGGTGATCTCTACGAGTACATGCTCGGCAAGATCGCCAGCGCCGGGCAGAACGGGCAGTTCCGCACGCCGCGCCACATCATCAAGCTGATGGTGGACATGACCGCACCCACCCCGAAGGACGTCATCTGCGATCCCGCCTGCGGCACCGCCGGCTTCCTCGTCGCCGCCTCCGAGCATCTCGTCGAGCACCACGGCGACCGCATCTACAAGAACGCCAAGGCCCGACGCCGGTTCAACGAGGGCACCTTCCACGGCTACGACTTCGACAACACCATGCTCCGCATCGGCAGCATGAACATGCTGTTGCACGGCGTGGAGAATCCGGACATCCGCTATAAGGACTCGCTGGCCCAGACCGAGCTGACGGCCGCCGGGGATGACACCGAGCGGTACTCGCTCGTCCTAGCCAATCCACCGTTTGCGGGCAGTCTCGACTACGAGTCCACCGCCAAGGACCTGCAGCAGGTCGTCAAGACGAAGAAGACGGAGTTGCTGTTCCTGGCCCTGTTCCTGCGCCTGCTCCAGACCGGCGGCCGCGCCGCTGTTATCGTACCCGACGGCGTACTGTTCGCGTCGAGCAAAGCCCACCGGACCCTGCGCAGGATCCTGGTCGAGGAGCAGAAGCTCGACGCCCTCGTCTCCATGCCCTCCGGCGTCTTCAAACCCTACGCCGGCGTTTCCACCGCCATCCTGCTCTTCACCAAGACCAACTCCGGCGGCACGGACGACATCTGGTTCTACGACATGCAGGCCGACGGCTACTCGCTGGATGACAAGCGCACGCCGCAACCGGAGAACAGCGACCTTGCCGACATCCTCGCCCGCTGGCGGAACCGCGAGGCGGAACGCAAGCGGGCGAGGACGGACCAGAGTTTCCTCGTGTCCAAAGCCGAGATTGCGGCCAACGACTACGACCTGTCGATCAACCGCTACAAGGACGTCGAATACGAGGCGGTGGAGTACGACCCGCCGAAGGTGATCCTGAGGCGGATGGGGAAGCTGGAGGCGGAGCTCGCGGAGGGGCGGGTGGAGTTGGAGGGGTTGTTGGGATGAGTCCGTCGCGCGTACCACTCGGTGACATCGCAGACTTTGTCAACGGAGTTGCGTTCAAGCCTGACGATTGGGAGGAATCCGGAAAGCGCATCCTCCGCATCCAGAACCTCACCGACTCAACGAAACCGTTCAACCGGACCAATCGTGTCGTAGCGAAGAAATATGAAGTGTCTCCTGGGGACCTTCTTGTCTCATGGTCCGCAACGCTTGGGGTCTTCGTCTGGGAAGGACCAGACACAGCCTTGGTCAACCAGCACATTTTCCGTGTCGTTCCGGACCATGGGCGCATTGACCCCTGCTATCTTAGACACATGCTTTCAGATGCTCTGGTTCAGATGGAGCAGCACCTTCACGGCGCGACGATGAAGCACGTGAATCGCGGCGAGTTCTTGGCCACCACGATTCCCCTCCCGCCGCTCGCCGAGCAGAAGCGGATTGCGGGGATTCTGCATACGGCGGACGCCTTGCGGGCCAAGCGACGCGAGGCCCTCGCCCAGCTCGACACCCTCCTTCAGTCCACCTTCCTCGACATGTTCGGCGACCCCGTCACCAATCCCATGGGGTGGGAGATCGAGGGGTTCGACAATTGGCTGGACAATATTGACAGTGGCTGGAGTCCCAAGTGCTTAAACAGACAAGCACTTATTGGTGAATGGGGAGTGCTAAAGCTGGGTGCAGTTACATGGTGCGAATTCGATGATTCTGGTCAGAAAGCACTGCCTCCAAGTCTTGCTCCTCGCCCAGAACTGGAAGTTGCTCCGGGGGACTTACTATTTACGCGGAAAAATACTCGCGATTTGGTTGCCGCAGTAGCTTACGTGCACAAGGTAAGGCCGAGACTCATGCTTTCAGACTTGATTTTCAGACTACGCCTCAAGTCTGGAATCGAAATGAAGCCAGCCTTCTTGTGGCAACTGCTGATCCAGCCGAAGCAGCGCCAGGTCATTCAGAAATTTGCGGGCGGTTCAGCGGGCTCAATGCCGAATATCTCTAAAGCGAAGCTCAAGACGCTGAAGTTGATCAAGCCCCCGCTCGACCTCCAACACCGCTTCGCCGCTATCGTGGAAGCCGTCGAGCAACAGAAAGCCAGCCAGCGAGCCCACCTCGCCGAACTGGACACCCTCTTCGCCTCCCTGCAATCCCGCGCCTTCCGGGGAGACCTCTGAGCCTCCATGGAAATCTCCGCCAACTTCGCGTTCCTGAAACAGGAGTTCCCGCATGCGGCGGAGAGCGCGAGTTATGCGGAGCACCACGTCTACGGCGACCCGCGGGCGTCCTGCTTCCATGCACGGCATGCGCTGGAGCGTCTGGTCAAGCGCGTCTACAAGGTCGAGAGGACCCTGAACCCACCGAAGGTCACGAATCTGGACGCCTACCTCAGCGAGCCCGCCTTCCGTGCGGTCGTGCCCGAGGTCGTGTGGCAGAAGGCGGAGTACATCCGGCAGGCGGGCAACGTGGCGGTGCACGGCAACAAGGCGCCCGCGCCGGAGCGGGCGTTGAACGTGGTGCGCGAGTTGGCGCACGTCCTCTACTGGGCGGGTCGCACCTATCTGCGGAAGGGGGCGGAGAACCTTCACGGAAAGACCTTCGACGAGTCCCTTGTCCCCACACTCGAACCGGGTGCCGCGCCGGCGAGCGTCGAGGAACTGGACGCCCTGAAGCGCGACCTGGACTCGGCCGAAGACGCGCGCAAGGAGGTCGAAGGCGAGTTGGAGGCGCTACGTGAACGGCTCGCCGCCATCAAGGCGGAGAACGAGGCCGTCCCCGAGACCCGTGACTGGAACGAGAGCACGACCCGTAGGCTGATCATCGACCTGGCCCTGCAACGTGCCGGCTGGCCGCTCGACCAGAAACACGACCGCGAATACGAAGTCACGGGCATGCCGAATGCCTCGGGGGTCGGTTACGCCGATTACGTCCTGTGGGGAGATGACGGCAAGCCGCTGGGGGTGGTGGAGGCGAAGAAGACCACCGTCGATCCGGCGAAGGGTCGACAGCAGGCCAAACTCTACGCGGACTGCCTGGAGGCCATGCACGGCCAGCGCCCGATCATCTTCTACACGAACGGGTACGAGACCCATCTGTGGGACGACCAGGCCTACGCGCCGCGAGCCGTGGCCGGCTTCCACAAGAAGGACGAGCTGGCGTCACTGCTCCATCGCCGAGTTCACCGCGAGCCGCTGGACGTGGCGCGGGTGAAGAACGCGATCGTTGAGCGGTACTACCAGAAGCGGGCCATCGGGAGCATCGGCGAGCAGTTCTCACAGGCGCGGCGCAAGGCGCTGCTGGTGATGGCGACCGGCAGCGGCAAGACACGCGTGGCAATCGCACTGGTCGACCTGCTGCAGCGGGCGGGCTGGGTGAAGCGGGCGCTGTTTCTGGCGGACCGGATATCGCTGGTGAACCAGGCGGTGGGGGCGTTCAAGGCCCACCTGCCAGAGTCGAGCCCGGCGAATCTGGTGACCGAGAAGGACAAGGCGGGGCGGGTCTACGTCTGCACCTATCCGACGATGATGGGGCTGATCAACGAGACGGCGGGCACAGAAGCCCGCTTCGGGGTCGGGCATTTCGACCTCGTGATCATCGACGAGGCGCATCGTTCGGTGTATCAGAAGTACGGTTCCATCTTTCGGTACTTCGACTCGCTGCTGGTGGGCCTGACCGCGACGCCTCGGGATCAGGTCGACCGGAACACCTACGAACTCTTCGATCTGGAGCCGGGCGTGCCCACGGACGCGTACGAACTCGCGACCGCGGTGGCGGATGGCTATCTCGTACCACCGAAGGTTCAGCAAGTGGATCTCCGGTTCCCACGCGAGGGCATCGACTACGACTCGCTCAGCGAGGAAGAGCAGGCGCAGTGGGAGAGCCTCGACTGGGGCAACGACGAGGACAGCGGCGGGCTGCCGGAACAGGTCAACGCGTCCGCGATCAACAGTTGGCTGTTCAACAGCGACACGGTCGACAAGGTGCTCCAACATCTCATGGAGCACGGTCACGCGGTCGACGGTGGAGACCGACTGGCCAAGACGATCATCTTCGCGCGCAATCACGACCATGCGACGTTCATCGAAGAGCGGTTCAACCACCACTACCCGCGGTACGCCGGGCACTTCGCCCGCATCATCGATCACTACGCGACATATCCGCAGAGCCTGCTCGATGACTTCGCACGGAAGGACCAAGCGCCGCACATCGCGATCTCCGTGGACATGCTCGATACCGGCATCGACGTGCCCGAGGTCGCCAACCTGGTCTTCTTCAAGCCGGTCTACTCGCGGATCAAGTTCTGGCAGATGATCGGGCGTGGCACGCGCCTGTGCCCCGATCTGTTCGGACCCGGGGACGACAAGGGCGACTTCCGCGTCTTCGACTTCTGCTTCAACTTCGACTTCTTCCGCCAGCATCCGGAGGGAATCGAGGGTGGTGGCGACATTCCCCTCCGCGCCCGACTCTTTCGGTCGCGGGTTCAGTTGCTGGTGACCGTCCAGGCCACGCCGGACCTGGACCCGGAGGGGGCGCTTGCCGGGGCGTTGACGAAGGAACTCCACGGACAAGTGGCGGCGATGAATCGCGAGAACTTCATCGTACGGATGCAGCTCGAAGCGGTCGAGCGTTTCCAGCAGCGGGAGTCATGGAAGCAGCTCACCGCGTCCGACGTCGAGATCCTGCAGAGTGAGGTTGCCAGGCTGCCCAGCGAGATCGAGACCGACGACATCGAGTCGCGCCTGTTCGATCTCACGGCACTGAAGATGCAACTGGCCCTCGCCGAGGGCGACACCGGCGCCTTCGAACAGCACCGCCGGCGCGTCGTGGAGATCGCCATGCTGCTCGAAGAGAAAAGCGCGATTCCAGCCGTGACGGCTCAGCTCGCCTACCTGGCCTCGGTGCAGGAGAACGCCTTCTGGGAAGGCATCGCCCTGAACGATCTTGAGGAACTGCGGCTGCGCCTGCGTGGCCTGGTGCCCTTCCTGGACAAGAAGACTCGCACCGTCGTCTACACCAACTTCCAAGACGAGATCACGGGTGTGCGCGAGGACGCCGCCGTCTACCTGCCGAGGATGACCGGGATCCAGTACCAGAAAAAGGTGGAGGAGTACCTGAAGAACCATCTCGACCACATCGTGATCCATCGCCTCCGGACCAACCAGCCGCTCACGGTTACCGATCTGCGGGGGTTCGAACAGACGCTGGTCGAGATCGGCGAGGACGACGGCCAGACGCTGTTGACGGGCCTCCTGGCCCGCAACGACGCCCCCTCACTGGCCCATTTCGTGCGGAGCATGGTGGGGATGGACCGCACGGCCGCGCAGGAGGCGTTCTCGGAGTTCCTCTCCAACCGAAGCCTGACCACGCCGCAAATCCGTTTCATCGAGATGGTCATCGACCAACTCACGGCACGGGGCGTCATGGAGCCATCCGCGCTCTACGAGGCGCCGTTTAGTGCCGTGCATGCCGGGGGGCCCGAGGCGTTGTTCGAGGGGAAGAGTAGTGTGATTGAGGGGATCTTTGAGAAGTTGAAGGCGCTTCAGCCTGAGCCGTTGGCCGATATCGGTTGAAAGGATCGGTCGGTGGGGCGGGTCACCGCGGCGTGGCCGAACCGCTCAGCCTGAAAGGATCGACGAGCCGTCCTACACCACGCCAGGAGATCCTACCGAAAGTTGCACAATCCATGTTGCCGGTACCGGCCGCGTCAGCGAATCCATCAGCCACGGAACGACATGTGCAATTGGGCAACGAGGATGCGATTGAGGCACGACCTCGAACTGGGAATGTCGAACGCAGATCTGTCGCGGCGCTGTGGCGTGATTCGGCTCCTCGTCCACTATTGGATCGAGGTCGGCGTAGCTGGACCGTAATCTGAGCGCACGCGTACGCCCTACGCGCCGCAGCCGCCGTCCTTCAGGTTTGGCACAAGATCGACAGCCGTGGCCTCCAGCTCCGTGAACTCACAATCCTGTTCGCACATGGTGCCCACGTCCACTTTCATGGTCCCTGGATACGCGTCGTACCGTTGCGGCCCACAGCCGCCGATGCGCTGGAAGCCCGTCACCAAGCCAACCAGTTGCAGAATTTCGTGGGCCGCGACGCTCATGCTGAACGGGAATACGTTACGCCTCGAGATGGCAGCCGTCTCTTCGGCACCGAGCCCTGCGATGTAGTCCGGGTCGTCCAGCTTCCCTTCGCGGTCCAATGCCACGTCGCTTCGCCGGAGATTGCCCAAGCACACCATGCACGCGCTTCCCGGCCCGACCGTGTGGATCCGCCATGTCACGTGTTGCGGTGTTCCGTCCGCCTTGACCTTCGCGAAGATCCCTCCGTCAATCACGGGAATCAGGTGGCTATAGGCGACCGTGTTCAAGAGGTGTCGCGGCCACGGACGATCGACGCAGCACACCAAAGCGTCGCAGTCGAGCGCCCCCGCGAGCCCCTCGGGTTTCAACACGCTGTGCGGCACGGCCCGCACGATTGGCAATCGTGCCGTCGAATTCAATGACGTTTCCCTTTTCGCGACCTGAACCTTGTGCAGACCCACATCCCACTCGGTCGCGCCGGCCGTTCGGTCGAGGTTCCTGACTTCGAGCCCGTCGAAGTCGATGAACGTCAAATCCGCCATTCCGATTCGGCTCAAGCCCGCTGCCACCAGGCTGCCCACGCTACCGAGCCCCACGATGCCCACACGCGTCCGCACCAGTTGCTTCTGCGCGGCCTCGCCCCACACGCTCGCGGTGGCCACCTGGCTGTCCTCCACGCCCGCTTCCTCCACATCAGGGTGGTACGTAATCCCGAGCTTTGACCCTACGACGCGCACCGAACGAACCCAACGGCGTTCGTAGACCCGGCGCGTCCGCCGCAGCCACAGCCTGCCGCTCCAGGAACCATCTGTCCCTCTAGTCAGGCCCACCAGCGGCAGTCCCGTTCTGCCCGCGACGGCACCCGCCAGGCGATCGCGCTCAGCCACGACGTCATCCGCACTCATGCCCTGCCACCCAGGAAATGGGTGGCCGTGCAGAAACGCGACACCACTTCCTTCGGGAACTGTCCTGAGCACGCGATGCAGGTATTGAGGCGAGAACGAGGCGTTTCCATGGAGTGCGCGATCTCCTCGCTCGGGCAGCACGAGCCGTGTCACCACCGCCGTGAACCTGCTCGCGCCCACGCTCGGCTTCCAGTACGCGAACGTCAAGTCCTCCTGCCGGAGTTCTTTGTGCAGGTGGTCGGCTAGGACCGTGTCGACCTTCGCAGTCATCGCCACGGAGGTCTCCAGCCCGACGAAGTCTTTCAGCTCGTAGGCCATCGCTCGTCACACAGCACTGTCAGCACATGCGTCCAGAGGTCCTTCGGTGTCGGCCGGTGATCGTATCGACGACTCCAGTACTGCCAGTCGTTCCCGATTCCGCTATTCATGGTCTTGAGCGGTGCCTCTCCGACCATCGGGACCAAATGGGGCCGAGTGTGAATCGCCGCAGGCGGCACGAAGGGCACCGTCTCGCTCCGCTGGATCGCGATGTCGCAGCGCCGGCCCCTCAGAGCCCCCTTCGGCAGCTCGACGTCCCGCGCGACGAGGTAGGCGACACTATCGTCGCCTTCGATGTCTTCGACCGCGTGTCCCAGCGAGCGCAAATGCGCCTCGAAGTCGCCGATCTTCATCGTCAGGATACGGGCGTATCGCCCTTGTACGTCGCCGTGAACCTCTCGCCGAACTTTATCGGCACGCGCTCGTCCAGAGACTCAAACTCGTGATTGTCCGAGTCGCGCGTAAGTTCGTAGTCCTCGACGGGCGTGAAGCCGGCTTCCGCCAGTATCTCTCGCACCGACAGCGAGAACTCCTCGCGGTCGGGGCCCTTGTCGTATTCGTGGACCTCTTCCTCGCCGTTCACGTAGTACTTGACGCTTTCCTCGAACTGGGACTGCGGTGCCGCCCCTGCATCTACATCCTTCATCGGATCCGCTCCTTCTGAGCCAGTGAGAGGCAGCATTGTACGGCTAAATTTTAGCTGGTCAATAGCTATTAGCAAGTTTTTTCTCGTGGACTCCACCATTCCTTCCTTGTACGCTAAGCGGCTAGACGGCCTTGAGGAGCGTTGGCATGGCTGGCAGAAGGACCATGACACTCAACCTCACCGAAGCGGAGATGGGCGTTCTCGCCGCCCTCTGCGAGAAGAAGCAACTGAGCAAAACGGCCTTGCTGCGTCAGGCGTTGCGGGTCTATCAGGTCATCGACGCTCGACTCGAAGCCGGCCACAAGCTCCTCATCGAAGACGAGAAGACGAAGGACAAAGCCGAGTTGATGATCCTGTGAGCGCCAGCGTCTCCACCGTTCATCTTCTGGACGTGGCTGGAGACGTGGCTCGGCCGGCAGAACTTTACGATGTCATCGCAGGTGAGCAGATCGCGGACTGGGAAAACCTGTGGGTGCCGACGATGCGTGAGGGCATCGAGCGCCTTAGGAACGCAGGCGTACCCCGCAGCGAGTGGCCTCAGGATACGCATTGGGACTGGGACCGGAAACTCGCTGGCCCCCAGTTGCTCGCCAACGCCGGATTCTGCGTCGTCTGCGACGGCGTCACCCAAGGCCTGATGATCCTCGACACCGCGACCAAGCGCTGTCGGATCGAGGAACAGAAGAACCTGCATCTAGTCTATGTCCGCTATCTCCAGATCGCCCCTTGGAACCGGCCGACCTTCGCGGAACGCCCTCGTTACCGCGGCATCGGCAGCATCCTCATCAGGGCTGCCGCTGCCCTCAGTCACGACATGGAGTTCCAAGGCCGTATTGCCCTGCACTCCCTGCCCCAAGCTGAGGGTTTCTACATCGTCTGCGGCATGACCGACCTCGACAAGGACCCCGCATTCCAGAATCTGCGGTACTTCGAGACGACCCCACAGCAAGCCCGAGCACTCATCGGCCCGAAGGGGCCGGCGCAGGCGAGGAGAAGCGTATGAAGGTGAACATCCCCCAAGACTGGTGTCTGCAGATGGCGCGCCTCGAAGGCGACCTAGAGGTTGGAGCCGGTTGCCTTTCCATCGATCAGGGCACCAGTCCCGTGCAGCCGACTACGGCGCCCTCCGTCGCGTTCGCCCGTGTCGTGGATTTCCTGCGACGCGAGCACGACCTGACGCCCGAGCAGCTGGCGCGCGGCGCGAGCGTCGACCTTCCGGACCTGCTGGCCATCGAACGCGATCCGGACCACACGCCGCACTTGCGCACCGTCTACCAGATCGCCCGGTACTTCAATCTGCAGGTGTCCCTCCTCTTGCAGCTCGCCGGGCTGACCACGCCGTCCGACACGAGCCTCGCCGACCGCGCAGTGCGTTTCGCCGCCAACTCAGATCCATCTTCGGAACTGTCCGACGAGCAGCTCGCCGTGCTCGAAGCGTTGATCAGCGAACTCAACGAGCGGCCCTGACCACTGTGAAGTGCCAATGTCAGTCAATCGGCTAATCCCCGTTTCGTCCGCATCGGACATCGACGATCGTGTTGACCGCCTCCTCCGCGGATTGGGCAATCCGGAACCGCCCATCCAACTTGAGGAGGTGCGCGATCTCCTTCAAATCGACAAGACATTCTACACTGCAGACGATCCCAGCCTCATTGACCTCGTCGTCCACCGATTGCGCGTGGCCGGTGAACAGATCCACAAACGCCCTACACTCCTCGCCGACGCCATTCGCTCGCTCTCGCTCAAGGCACTTTACTTGCCCGACCGCAAGCGCATCCTCCTCGACCAGTCCCTCCCGGCGATCAAGCACCGCTGGAACGAGGCGCACGAGATCGGCCACAGCATCATTCCCTGGCATCAGGCAATCATGGGCGACAATCTTCGGACGCTGTCGCCCGACTGCCGGGAAGAAGTAGAGGCCGAAGCCAACTTCGCAGCCGCCCGCATGCTGTTCCTGCGCGACCGGTTCACCGAACAAGCCCGCTCTGCTCATCCCTCGATCACTTTGATCCGATCCCTCCGCGACATCTTCGGCAACACCCTGTCGGCCACTCTGTACCACTTCGTGGAGACGGCAGGTTCCGACGTGCCGCTCCTCGGTATGATCTCCCGCCATCCCCATGTGCTGCGGAGGCCTGACAGCTTCGATCCGACGCGGCCATGCCGGCACTTCATTCGGTCGCCGGCCTTCGCTGAGCGATTTGCCTCAACCTCGCAGACCCAAGTATTCCACCAGGTTGCCCAGTACTGCGGCATGCAGCGTGGCGGCCCGCTCGGCGAATCCGAGCTGTTGCTCACGGACGACAATGGGGATCCCCATGCCTTCCACTTCGAGACCTTCTTCAACCGCTACGATGCCTTGACTCTCGGCGTCTACAGCCAGCCACTGTGACCGCGCCACAACTTGGGGTTGCCAAAGTGGCGGGATACGGACGGGTACCGCCCGCTCGCGAGCCTTGCGCGCGCTCCAACGCCTCTACGCGTCGCTGTAGGTCGTTGATCTGCTGCTGCAAGGTCGTCGTGGGCCATCAGAACCCCCTGCTGGGTGACGGCGTCTATCCGTTACAGGCAGGCTGGTAGTGGTCAACCAAGTCCTTCTCCACGACGCGTCGCTGCGCAGCGGTAGAGTTGGCCATCTGGCGGAAGCAGATCTTGGTCGCGCCGTTCCGCCGCACGCAGCCTCGCTCCGGATGGCTCTCCGTCAGCCGGTCCTTGCCATTGCCCGTCTCCCCGATGTACACCGGCGTTCGGGTGCCCTTCGAGAACACGTAGACGCCGCGCACTGCGTTGAAGTTCCCCAGGGTGGAGATGTCGTACACCTCGAACGTGTAGGACTTTCCGCTCGTCCCGAGGAAGGTGGTTGTCTCAGCCATGATGGGGGTTCCTTCCTCATCTCGCACCCGCCCTCGTGGCGGGTCGTCGTCATGGGCGCGGCAGGCTTCCCCGACACCCTGACGGTGTCAAGGGTTCATCCGGGTTTGGGCTGACAGGATTCATCCGGCGACTCTCGTGTACGGTACGGACGTCTAGACATCTCTTCGAGGCGGACGATAATGCTCGATGCTCATGAGCTCGCTGACCACGCGGGACGCTGTCTCCGTGAATCCTTTGTGGAAGGCATCCGATCGCTTGGGGGTGAGGTCCCGGACGGTTTCGTCGAGACGCGTGGCGATCAGACCCGGATCTCCGGAGCGCTTGGCGAGCTCCCGAAACAGCACGCTGACGAAAGCGCTGAGGGCGTGGCTGCGGCCTAGCGACTCGTCTCCGATAGCGGCGCCTTGCGGGTACCTACATCTACGGGTATCTCAACCGTGTTCGGTCGAGTCGTCGGCTGGAAGCGGAGACGCACCGCAACCTCGAGGCGATTTGGCTGCTTCGGCGGCTGGCGCCGGACTTCAAGACGATCGCCGACTTCCGCCGCGACAACCGGAGCGCCTTCCGGCAGGTCTTTCGGAAGTTCGTGCGGCTGTGCCGAGAACTTGACCTGTACGGGCGCGAGTTGATCGCTGTGGACGGCACGCGCATCAAGGCGGTGAACAACCGTGACCGCAACTTCACGCGAGCCAAGTTGAAGAGGGACCTGCAGCGTATCGACGACCGGCTGGAACGCTACCTCGAACAGATGAACGAGGCCGATGCGAATGAAGCCAGCGGCGGCGGGAACTCCGTAGCTGATCTTCAGGACAAGATCGCGACGATCCGCAAGCGCAAGGAGACCTTGGAGGGCCATCGGCAGAAGCTGGAGGAGACCGGGGAAGCCCAGCTGTCGCTTACGGATCCGGACTCCCGGTCAATGCACTCCGGGACACGAGTCGGAGTGGGCTACAGCGTCCAGATCGCGGTCGAGAGCAAGCACAACCTGATCGCCGAGCAGCGTGTCCACAGCAAGGCCTCCGACCTCGGCCTGCTGGCGATCACGTACGACGACTGCCCGACCATTGCAGGCCCGCAGAACCCCTTCCGCCGGCCGCTCCGGGGAGTCGGCGCGTATGACGACGCCACGCGCCACATGGACATGCGCAGTCGCGAGTAGTCCACGCTGTGCAAGGACCGGACTCCCGGGCAAAGCCCTGCCTGCAAAAGCCCTGCGTTTGCATCGTTTCGTGTTTCAACCGACCATCGGCCCGCCAGCAGTCCTTCTCCCGACCTATGGACAACTCCGGTACGAACCGCGAACACGATGTACCCGATGCTCTTTGGACCGTCCTCTCCGGCCATCGGTGGCACGCCACCCCCCTCGACGGACTGCGCGGAATCGTGGACAAGGGCGCCATCGAGATACGTTGCGGCTATAACGGACTCTGCAAGTCGCTCGGCGCCATCAGCCTGTTCGACTTCGGTCCAACCGCCGTCGATATCAAATCCGGGGGGCACTGGACCCAATGGTGCGGCTCCGAACAGGCTTCCCTCCCAAGGCTGGAAGGCATTCCGCAGAAGCAGGTCGGCATCTGGCTTCGGGTGCGGGGCGACTACGCTGACGACCGCCTGATCGACGCCGGCGCGCTACGCGAGATCTGGAAGACGAACATGCGCAACGTGGTTCCCGGGGTGGAAGGCGGACACCGCGGGCCGCTCGCTATCGCCGAACTGGACCAGCTCGTCGTCATTCAGGCCCGATATCTCGCTGCGTTCAGAGTCTGGGATGCGGCGCCTTCAGCGGCCGTCTTGGACGAGGTGTCCGCCTACATCCAAGACCTGCCGGAGGAGCCACTGTCGCCGTTTGAACTCATAGGCGTCCGCGTCCGCCGCCAGCCCGACCGCCTCCGGTCCGGAAGTGCGCCCACAGCGCCCTCAACGACGAGTCGCGAGCGGCCAGATCGACCATCACATCAGTGAACGCCATTCCACCCTAATCCGTCGCAGTCGGATGGGCGTTGTCTTGATCATCACCCATTGAAACGGATGAGTGGCGGAGCAGACTCCGCGAAACTGGGGCAGCGAGCTTACCCGTCCAGAAAACGTGTCTGGTTTGTGAGGCGCCAGAAAGGACGGTCCAGAAAACGACCGTTTTCCAGACACTCCACGTCGCAACCACCAGCCGGGCCCTCGCCGCCGCGCAACCCCGCCCGAGACTCAACACGGAGGCGGTATCAGCTTTCCCTTCGTTCGCGCCCAGCGCCCCTCGAAAGCTTGGATGTCAGAAGCGAGTTGATCGTCGGCGTTGACGAGAAAGAAGGTCCGGTTGCTCCATCGCCGCCAGTAGTACGCGTAGACGCTGCCAGGCAATGCCTCCTGCCAGGAGAGGATCTCCGCCTCGTGTCCACCCTTGCGCCTGGTGTTGTGGTGGTAGACGATCAGAGGACGACCGTCGCTAAGCGCCACGACCTCGCGGACGGGAATGCTCTTCGCGCTCCTTCTGACCGTCGGCCGGAAACGGCTGTCCGGATAGAGCCCGTTGTCCGGGTCGGCGAAAACCAAACTGCAATCCCCAAGCCTTCGGCGCACCCGATCGAACCATGCTCGCCTCCAGGATGCGCGATGCCGGACCGGGATGTCCGCGACATCAAGCCGTTCGTCTGCAAAGACCGCGTGCGGTAGTAGCGAGGCTCTCTCAACGGCCTGCACCGACCGATTGTCGGAGAACGCGATCGCCCGGAGGGCATCGTAGAGGTCAGAGTCCAGTTCCCGCCACCCTTCGACCTCGCGCAGATACGCGACGTGGCGACCGTCTCCCGCCGGTCCTTCATCAGGATGGAGGTACCAAGCAACGCCGATGGTCCTTCCAGGCGCAACCGCGCGCAAAAGAGCGTACTTCACGAAGTCGCCTATGTCCCCTGCGTAGCGGTCCTGCATCGCGCGTTTCTCCGACCCTTGGGCGACAGCGTGCCCCGGAGGGCCGCAAGTCAGTCGCCAGTACCGAACCGTACGCCGGTCAATTCCTCGACGGCACGGCGGAAGGTAGTCGCGTTAGCCTCCCCGCGTAGCCGCCACCATCGATGGCGGTCCTGTTGCTCGAACCCGAGCCGGGACAGCACGGTCCTGTAGTCGTCGGTCCGCGAGGCGAACGGGTTCAGGACGTACCAATGGCGATTTCGAGCGTCCCAGCCCCCGGCAGGCTTGCCATCGAATCGGAGCTGGAAGCCGGTCTTCTGGCGACGTGCAACGTAACGGCCACCGGCGTTGGCGTGTTCGAATACCGCTTCTGCGTTCATCTGCGCCAGCGTACAGCGAACTGAAGTGCGTCTTCCATCCAACGGGGCGCGGCAGCCAAAGCTGCCTTGAGGTCTCTGCATCCGCCAGAGACCAACCGGCCAGTCCACGCTGTGTCCGGGCGACTCCCATTCTCGCGGTCACTGGCGACAACGACCACGATCGCGATAGCCTTCCTGGGCTCCGATCAGTTGCTGCACACCGAGCAACGCACCGCACATCTCGAGTTGGACGAAACAAGGAGAAGAGATGAACCCCGCTTTCCGTGAATGGCTCGCCAGCCGCGGCCTCAAACCATCGAGCGTGTCGACCCGAATCTCCGATGCGAGGCGAGTGGAGGAGCACTACGGCGACCTGGACGAACTCTACGACCAGGACCGACTGGCCGGCACGCTCAACGCGCTCCAATACTCCAGGGACGACGAGAAGCGCAATCGACCCAACCCATCCAGGCTCGAGATCGACGGCAACCTCAACAATGGCCTTTCCACCTACCGAGGCGCACTGAAATCGTACCGCGACTTCCGAGAGGCGGCGGGCGAGCCGACATCGAGTCAAGGCTCCTGGGATCGGTACCTCCGCCGGGCCAAGCAGACCTTCGACGACGGCGCGCTAGACCGAGACGAGGGCTACAAGAGCGATCTCGCGGACGCGGTCTCCACGGCTCGGTCCTCAGTTCTGACCGACTCCGAGGACTGGCCTCAACTGCTGAAGGACGCCATCACCGACCGAAGGAACAACCTGATCGACGGGCGGGCGTACGCCGAAGGAAATGAGAGCAATCAGGCGAGATTCGTGCGCTGGGTGGACGAGAACCCGCGCGACGTGCGACTAGCCCTTCTGGAGATGTGGGCGGACGACGATCGAACACCCGGGGACCGCATTCTCGCATTGGACGAAGCGCTACCGGACGAGGTGTTCGGCAAGGGCGCCATTAGCGCCCGGCTGGACGTTGCGTCGTATCTCATGATGGGGCTCGACGCGGAGCGGCTCCCACCCTATCGGCGCAACAGGTTCCGAGATACCTACACGTGGCTCGGCTATCCGCAGCCGCCGACCGACGACATCGGGGGCGAGTACGAACACGCCCTTCGGTTCCTCGATGACCTGCAAGCCGAAGCGCAGAAGAGAGATATGGACCGGCCGAGTACGCGGCTTGATGCGCAATCCGTGATGTGGTCACTGAGCTATCAGTTGGCGGACGCAGACCCGAAGGACGACGCCGAGCCGCCCGCAGGCAAGCCCGCGCAACCCACACGGTCAGCCCATGCTCTGAACACGATCCTCTATGGCCCGCCAGGAACCGGCAAGACCTACACGACGGTACGGCGCTGCGTCGAGATCTGTGACGGCCAGGCCCCCGAGCAAGGGGAGGAACTTCGCGCCCGCTACGGCGCGTTGATGGACGAAGGCCGCATCGAGTTCGTCACGTTCCACCAGTCGTACGGCTACGAGGAATTCGTGGAAGGACTTCGTCCGCGCACTTCAGAAGCAGGCGGCATGCACCTCGCTGAAGTGGACGGCGTTCTGAAGCGGATCGCGGAGCGGGCCCGAAAGCTGCCGGAGATGGGCGTCCGACGCATCTTCAAGATGTCCCTCGGCGATCCGAAGTCCTGGGGCGGGACGCCGCAGACCGGCGCGATCTTCGCCGAGTGCATCGACAACGGCTGCGTACTCCTGGAGTACGGAGGCGACATCGACTGGTCGGCCTCGCGTTACGACGGTTGGAACGAGATTTGGGAACGCTGGAAAGAGGACAGGAATCCGGACGCAACGGCATACGACACCGACATACAGGCCATGTGGCGATTCCGTACCGAAATGAGGCCCGACGACATCGTGGTCGCGTCCGACGGCTATCGACACTTCCGGGGTGTAGGGGAGGTGACCGGAGACTACGAGTTCCGGCGGCACCAAGGCGGCTTCCACCATCGGCGGGGCGTGCGGTGGCACTGGTCCGTCCGCGAACGCGAAGGCGATTCGGTCTCGGTCTTCAAGCGAGGCGTGTTTCAGTGGCGCCCGATCAACCAGATGACTCCGGCAAATCCCGCCGGGCTGATCCCGTATCTGACCGGAGTCGCGGACATTGGGAGCCCGCGGCCTCACGTACTGGTGATCGACGAGATCAACCGGGCCAACATCTCGAAGGTGATGGGCGAACTCATCACCCTGCTCGAAGACGACAAGCGCGAAGGCGCCGAGAACGAAGTGACCGTAACGCTCCCGTACTCGGGTGACCGATTCACGCTCCCCGCCAACCTCCACATCCTCGGCACGATGAACACGGCCGACCGATCCATCGCCTTGCTCGATACCGCGCTCCGTCGCCGCTTCCAGTTCGAGGAGGTGGCTCCGGAGCCGAACCTGCTTGCGGACGCCGGCAGACGAACAGGCGTTGATCTGCCGCGGGTTCTCAAAGCGATGAACGAGCGCCTGGAGTACCTGGTGGACCGCGACCACCTCATCGGCCACGCATGGTTCATGGATGCGGAGACCCGGCAGGACGTGGACATCGTGATGCGTCGCAAGATCATCCCGCTGATGGCCGAGTACTTCTATGATGACTGGAGCAAAGTGCGGGCCGTCCTTGGGGGAACCGATCATCTCGTCCACGGACAGCGACTCAGCCTTCCGCCCGGGATCGAGTCGGATTTGGGCGAAGACCGCTATCGATGGACGGTCAGAGACGCGTTTCCGGCAGATGCCTACGACCATCTCGTGCGCCAAGTAGTGCGCGACGAGAGCGTTGAGTGACAGGCGCGCCCACAATACATACGGTTCCGGAGTGGGGACACGTCCCCATTGGAGAGGACGGGCTTTCTGTGGGTAGCGCGCGCAGGCTCCACGCCCTGGCCCAGCGCGAGACCCAGCGCCTGCGGGTACCCCAGCCCATCCTCGCCCAAACCGCGCTACCGAGCCTTCAAGCCGGACAGGTCGTGGGCGTCGTTGCGATACCGGGCGCTTCCGTTGAGATACTGCCCAAGATCGAGGGTCAGGGAGACAGCGCTGTCCGGTACGCGCTGACAAGAATGCTCGCCGTCGCGTGGGGCCTCCCAATCGCCGCCAGCGAACCGGCGATGCTCGCGACACAACGCGACGATCTCCTGGAGGTGCTTGTACGTCTCTTCGCGGATCGGCTGCTCGTCGCCGTCCGCCGCGGGCTACCCCACCGTTACCGCCCGCGAGAAGAGGATCTACGGTTCCTGCGCGGCAAGCTCGACATCAAGCGTCAGTTCACGCGTCACGCCACTCGGTCCGATCTGCTGGCATGCCGATTCGAGGAGCTGTCGGTAGACACTCCGTTGAACCGCGTACTCAAGGCCGCGGTCAGGCGTCTTGCATCCACCTCGAGGTCTGACGCGAACCAGCGTCGACTGGCCGAACTCACCGCACGTTTCGAGTTCGTCGGCGACAGTCCGAACCCCTTCGCAGAGCCCGTGCGGCTCGACCGTACGAACACTGCGTTTCATCGACTCTACAGGTTGGCCCGAGTGTTGCTCGCCGGCGATTGGCAGAGCACGACGACCGGCGAGAGCGATGGCTTCGGGCTGTTGTTCCCCATGAACGACCTGTTCGAGGAGTTCGTCGGGCGGACCCTCAGGCTTGCGCTGGCCCCACGCCCGGTCAGCCTCCAGGACACCGGCAAGTTTGCCCTCGAAGGCGATCGGCAACGCCTGTTTGCGCTCCGACCTGACATCGTCGTGGATGGCAACATCGTCATCGACACCAAGTGGAAGCCGCTCAAGGCTGGGGAGACCACTCTCGGGGTGTCGCAGGCCGATGTGTATCAGATGCTGGCCTATGGGCGGGCGTATGAAGCCCGGCGGCTGGTGTTGCTCTATCCTTGGCATCAGGCACTGGCCGGAGCGGGGGTTCTACGACGATGGCAAGTGCCGCGGACGGAAACGGTGCTTGAGGTCGCCACGGTTGACGTCGGTAGACCGGAGACGGTGGCAGCGACGCTGCGGGAGATCGTCGGCGGACCCATCACGGAACACCCAACCGCTTTGCTTGCAGGGGCGCGGGCAAGGACATCCGCTCCTCCGAGGCGACCGTCGCAGTCCGGAGTTTGACCAGCCTCCTCGCGCTGCCGCGCCCCAGGCCCTCGACGCTCAGCAGCCCGACTCAGAAAACGGCCGCTTTGCCCACGCCAGTCACTGCTGCTCGGCCT
Organism: Candidatus Azotimanducaceae bacterium; assembly: GCA_965206615.1. Lineage (GTDB taxonomy): Bacteria > Pseudomonadota > Gammaproteobacteria > Pseudomonadales > Azotimanducaceae > VXNE01. Next base: position 1,052,904 of record CBDBKI010000005.1, on the reverse strand, counting down.
CGAATCCTGCGAACTTCCAGTCCAGGAGCAGCGGATCCGTACCGACGCATATGCGTTGTTTCCTATGCCGGGCCAGGCACTCCAGAACACGCATCGGCAGCTTCCTTCGGGACTACGGCCTTGGAGCGAACACTCTTCGAAACGCTGTGGCACAATGTCGCGAAATCGGACACCCACACTTCGACCATGCCTACAGATCAGCCGAAGCTAACGCAGAACACGATTGTGCGGATTCTGGATTGGGCGTACGAAAAGGCGCTTGAGGGGCCACCGGGGCTCGATTCAGCGTTGGACCTCGCGCGCGACTACCAGAAAGGGGACGCGAGCCCTTTGGAGCAAGTCAACTCGCTGATCCGCTGGCAGAACACGAAAGCGGCAACAAGCGGATTTGTGACGGGGGTTGGCGGCCTAATCACGCTCCCAGTAGCAGTGCCCGCAAACGTCAGCTCCGTGCTCTTCGTCCAAGTTCGGATGATCGCCGCCATAGCCATCATGGGTGGTCACGATGTCCACGAAGACCGCGTGAGAACGCTCGTATACGCATGTCTGGCGGGAAACGCTGCGAAGGAGATTGTCCGCCAAGTCGGGATAGAGGTGGGCCAAAAGTTGACCATCAGCGCGATCAAGAGCATCACACGCGAGACACTGGTCGCGATCAATCGCGCTGTAGGATTCCGCCTGTTGACCAAGTTTGGCGAAAAAGGCGTGATCAACCTCGGGAAGGCCGTGCCCGTGGTCGGTGGCGTCATAGGAGCGACACTCGACGCCATCTCCACGAACGGGGTCGGCAATGTTGCCAGAGACACCTTTATCGAGTCGGCAAGTGTGTAGAGCGCCGACCTCCAGCAACCGAGACTTCCCGCAATCCGCGGCACGACTCGGCGGCAAAGCACCACGGTCTTACGAATTCATGTAGACGTCCCGTAACCCCGGGGAAATCGTCGGTCAGGCAGCGGAATCCATCTCTCGAACTTGAAGTTGCCTGGTCGCGGCGCGGCTTTGCCGAATGGGCGAATCCCGCGCGATCACGGTACGACCGAACGTTACCCGTTAGCGTCTTAGAAGCGTTCTCGCAACGCTTGTCGCAGTTCTCCTCGAACACCGCCTTGCGGCGTTCGAGCACACGATCAAGAACAAATGCCGAGGGCGGCGTACTTGTGCGAGAATGGGCAAGCGTGCGACGCCTCCGGTTGAGTCTGGATGTCTGCGGGTGGCGTTCGCGTGGACTGATTCGTACGCCGCACCGCGGCGACCAAGTCCGTGGACGTCTCGCAGAAAACGGGTACGTGCTACGCTGGAGGAGTTGAGGTACGGCAATGCACGCCATCGTTAGACGCACGAGGTTCTGAGTGAGACGTCATCTCGCACCCATGCAAGAGCAGGTCGAGGAGTTCTCGGCCCGAATCTTCCAGATTCGAACGAGCGCGGACGCAGGAGATTGGTCCGCGGTACGGACCAAGACCGCAGCCCTGACCTACCGAGCAGGCGGTTGGCTCCGCCAGCTCCGGAGCCGTATGGATTCGTTCGAACGAGCACTTCCTAGTGATGCGGACAGCAGGCGATTCGCCTACGACTTCGATGCGTTCAGAACGGCAAAGAATGCGCTAGTCGCCGAGATCGAAGCGTTGGAAGCGGACGTTTCGAAAGCAACGAGTGTGCGCACCCGGGGCAAGTTAACGGACCTGCGGAGAGAGCTAGAGCAACACTTCCATCGCTTCGAGTGGGCGGTATTCGGCAAAGTCACCGGGCCACCCGACCGCGAGACGGTCGAACTTGCAAAGCTCGACTATGTGCACGGGCAGGTCGAAATCCGCGGCGGTGACGTGTTCATCGGGCAGTCGAGCGCACGGCGCCCCAGTAGCAGGGTCATTGGCGAAGCCGAGCGTGCGTGCAAACTCCTCGACCTAGATTCGAGTCCATTTCTCGTTCAAGTCGCAGCTTCGTGGAACCACTCCGACGGTGCCCCTTGCTATGCGTACCAATTCCGAGCGTCTCGGGGGCATTCCCTGACCGATCGTTCCGAGCGGTTCACCTAGGCGCCCCCGTCGTCTGACGTGGCCAGCAAGGAGCCTAAGCCCATGGCAGCAGGCATCGACTTTGGTACTTCGAACTGCTCGGTAGGCATCTGGAAAGACGGCCAAGCGTCGCTGCTCCCTTTGGACGGCACCAGTGCGCGGATGCCCTCTGTCCTGTTCCTTGCTGCCGAAGCGACTAGGGCTCCCGTCAGTGACCGCGACCTGGCGCGGCGCGTTCAGATTGCCAAGCAGCAACAGACCCTCGAACGACCGAAGAGGCGGTCCGCACTGGAAGAGGCGGAGCGAGCCCTTAGGCAGACGAGACGTCGAATAAGGGAATCCGAGCAGGCGCCGGCTGCAAGCCGGGCCAATCGCGGCGGCCACGACGCCAATGCCGAATCGGAAGCGGACGCGCTCGAGAGGCAGCACACTGCGCTTCAGCGTGAACTCGAAACGCGGGAAGCGACACGCGACCTTCGCAAGCGGCAGGTCGAGGCCATGTCTCGCTCAGACAGCGAACTGCGCACAGAGCAGCGTGGGATTCTCAGGCGCGAGGCCTTTAGCAGGGATCTCGCGGCTGCTGCCGAACGCGGTCTTCGCGAGCGGCTGTCGCGCACTTCCGGAACGCACGTCGGGTCGGACGCTGTCCAGCGGTACTTGGCCGGGGACCCAGGAACGTTCGTGGTTTCGCCCAAGAGCTTCCTCGGTTCCGACGTGCCCCAGCGCGAACTGACGACATTCACCGATGTCGTCACCCGCATGTTCATGTACATGCGAGCAGTTGCGCAAGCGCGGTTCCCCGCGGTTGGGCTGGTAGTGGTGGGCCGGCCGGTCCACTTTCGCGGTACCAAGGGAGTCGACGGGGACCGGCAGGCAGAACACGTCTTGCGCACTGCGGCAAACAACGCAGGCTTCCCTGATGTCGAGTTCCTCGCGGAGCCGGTTGCTGCCGCCCTTGGCTATGAGCGCTCGCTTGAGAACGACAAGACCGTGCTGGTACTGGACGTTGGGGGTGGCACCACCGACTGCACGATGATCCGCATAGGTCCCTCCTACCGAGACCAGACCGACCGAGAGTCGAGCGTATTGGGCACGGATGGTATGCGGATAGGAGGCAGGGATCTGGACTATCAGCTGGCCTATCGGGAGGTTGGCCCCCTTCTGGGACTAGGAACGAAGCTGAGGGACGGACTCCCTTTCCCCTTGACCTATATCGAAGACGCACTGACCTCACACATCCCCCGGAGGAATGCGTTCCACTCGCCGCGTGGCGCCGCTAGGCTTAGGTTGGTAGCCAGCAGGTCGTGCTCACCGCAGTGCATGCGGCGCCTCGAGCGGCTCCAGCGGGAGCGCTTAGGAGACTACGTCATCCTTGAGGCAGAGCGGGCGAAGATAGAGTTGTCTACGTCGGATACGACACTCGTGCGACTCGACCGCGTCGAGGCGGGTTGGTCGACGGCGATCGATGTAGTAAGTTACGCAGAGTTGGCGGCCGACATTCATCGCAGTTTCCTCGCCATGATTGACAACGTCGTCCACGAGGCAGGCGTGTATCCGGACGAGGTCTATCTCACCGGAGGCATGGCCCAGTCCCCGGTGTTACGAGCGCTGCTGCAGGAACACCTCGGAGAGATTCGGCTCGTGGACGGGGACTATTTCGGCAGTGTGGTTGCCGGCCTAACGACTTGGGCGGGTCGTGCGATCTAGGCCAATGCGTCCCAAAACGCTCGGGGGGGGGCGGCGGAGCCCGGCCGAGGTTTGCTACCGTGCCCGGCGTACTGTTCGGTACCACAGTATTTTGAAGAACCAGAGCCGCAGGTCGTGCAGGCAGGACGCTGGGCATGGAGGGTCGCGGTCAGTCTCTCCGCGATGGTCAGATCTCTGAGGTAGCCTTCCTAGCTCCGCCGATCCGAAGCCCCGGAGACGCCGACCTCGCGCCATGACGGTACGGACGGCTACGACGCTTTACTCCACCCAGAAGCGCCTACACACTCACTCTCGGGCAACCCCGGCGATGTCGAGCCGACGGAGCACGGCCGAAACAGTCACGCCTGGAGCCACTCCGCCCGCCGGTATCAGCGACACCGGGAGCCAGGCGGAGTAGCTGAGTATCACGGAGTCGAGTACGTGCAGCGTCAACCGGCCCCAGCGGCCAGAGCCCAGAACACCGAGAAATCCCGGACGATGTCGTAGGCCACCTCGTCCTTGTAGCTCGCGTGTGCGAGCAGTTCGAATGTCATGCCGTTCGCCAGGCTCCGGGCGCAGTCGATGCGGACGTTGAAGTTGGTCTCCGGCGCGTTCGGCAGCCAGCTCCCCGATGCGACCGTGGACAGCACGGACTTCGTGATCTCCGTGTCGCGCAGGCCGACGCCGAGGTGCACGCCCAAGTCGCCGGTCAGTTGCCAGGAGAGATCCAGTTCCGCGCCGAGGACCTCGGCGTCCCCGACGTTGTCGATGCCGAACAGCGGGTCGATCGGCTCCGTGTAGATGGAGCCGTAGATCTGCACGTCCCGGTAGTCGTAGAAGAACGCGGCCGCCGTCAGGAAGAGCGCCTTGTCGGCCAGGCGTTCCTTGAAGCCCACCTCGTAGGAGAGGACTACCTCCTCGTCGAAGGGGGCGAGATCGGTGGGATTGAACGTGAGCTGGCCCTGGAAGTTGCCGGACTTGAAGCCCTTCGCCAGGCTGAGATAGACGAGCGCGTTCTGCCAGCCCGTGTAGTCGACGCCGATGCGTCCGGACACGTGCTCGCCGCGTAGTTCTGTTCGACGGCCGGGAAGATGTCGATCTGCGAGCCGCCGGCGCCCGGCAGCGCGTCCCCGTAGATGAACGTGAAGGCGTTCGAGAAGTCCTTGTCCTCGTCGGTGTAGCGCAGGCCGCCGGTGAGCCGCCAGTCGGGGCTCGACTGCCACTCCGCGTTCACGAAGGCGGCCTTCGCGTCGGTCTCCTGGCGGTACTCGTTGCCGACGGCCCGGAACGGGAAGATGCCCGCCAGGAAGAAGTCCTCGGTCTCGAAGAGGTCCCGGGTGTCGACCTCGTCGGTGCCGAAGATCGCGCCCGCGATGAACACGAGTTCGCCGCTCTCCCACGTCAGCCGCACTTCCTGCGAGAACTGCTCGATCTCGCTTTTGAACGCGCCGTCGAGGTGGTTGAGCGACGTGCCGTCGCGATCCTCCACAGTGTCGCCGCGAGAACTCCTCCATGGCCGTGATGGAAGTGAACGTGACGCCGGCCGAGGGGCTCCAGTGCGCCGTGAGCACGCGGCCGTCGCTCTCGATGTCCATGATCGTGTCGCGGCGGCCGGGGGAGCTGAACGGGTCGCCCGGGAAGAAGGCGTCGTCCTCCGGCGTGAAGATGTTGTCCACTTTCAGCAGGAGCGTGTCGGCCTCGTCGCGGCCCGCGTGCCACTCCGCGAGGATGTCGACGGCGTCCGACGGCTGGAAGCGGATCATGCCGCGCCAGGCGAGGCGGTCCACCTCCCCCACGTTGCGGCCGGTCGCGCGGTTGTGCTGGTGGCCATCGCCCTGCCGGTCGGCACGGAAGGCGATGCGCGCCGAGACGGCTTCGCCGGGCGGTCCGCTGAGCGCCGCGCCGACTTCGGTGCGGTCGAGGTTGCCGTAGCCGAGGTCCACGTACGCCTCGAACTCGTCGTCGGGACGGCGGCTGACGAAGTTGATCGCCCCCGCGGTGGTGTTGCGGCCGTAGAGCGTGCCCTGGGGACCATTGAGCACCTCCACGCGGTCGAGGTCGAAGAGCTGGAACGAGAACATCGCGGGCGAGACCAGATACACCTCGTCCGCGTACACGCCGACCGCCGGGTTGTTGTTGACGGCGTAGTCGTTCAGGCCGACGCCGCGGATGCTCATGTTGGGGATGCTGTTGCCGAACACGATGTTGGCGTTGAGGTTGGGGGTCTGCGCCGCGAGGTCCGCGGGCTCGCCGAGGCCGAGTTCATCGAGGTCCGCGCCGGTGAAGGCGGTCACGGAGACGCCCACGTCGCTCAGCGGCTGTTCGCGCTTTGAGGGCGGTCACGACGTTCTCGTCGATGACGGGCGCCTCCGATGCGTCCCCCTCCTCCGCCGCAACGGGTCCCGGGATGAGCGCGGTCCCGGCGACGAGGCCGGGGAGCGCCCGTCGAAGAACGCGCAGTCCGAGCATCTGTCCCTCCTCCGCTGACAGATGGCCCTGACGGAGCCTGAACATAGACAGCGGGGGAAGGACGGTGAACACACCGGGTGGGTAGGGGTTGGACGGGGGGAAGGTAGGTGCGGGCGAGTTGGGGGGCCAGCCCTTTTGGTCGCCCGTTTCGACGTCGCACGAGCCTTGTAGTACTTCTCAATCTGGCCGCCGTGTGCGTTGGCACCGGTCTCGCCCAGTTCGACCGGCCAGTCCTTCCACTTGGCGAAGAGTGCGTCGACGAACGCCCCGCGAGCGGTCGCAGTGACTCGTCCTCCGGGGTCTCGGTCGTGTCCACACCGGCCCACGCGATGAGCCGCCAGATCACCAGATCCTGGGACAGCTCCTTGGTCGCGTAACTGAACAGATTCGGGCGGGCATCACGCCATGCCCCCGTACCGCACTTGAAGGTATTCGGGGGTGTCTGCCGTCGGCGCATTCGTGCGCACCAACGGCAGCAGGTCCTCAACGGCCACTCCGTGGAAGCGATCCGCCGCGACGAGCGCGTTCCAAATCTCGTGCAGGTCGGACCCGAAGCCCTCGAGCCCCGGCGATGTCACCCGATTCATCAGTTCCCTGTTCGCCCGCGGCGCCACGTGCAGCAGAGAGACGATTTCGGCTCCCATTTCGCGGTGCCGCTCCATGGCCGAACACAGCAACTGCTGGCGCATGAGCTGGTCAAACGGATCGAAGAACAGGGCTTCGTGAGCGACGTGGCCAGTGATCTGGCAACCCGGCTCCTCTAGGTGCGGCCGATAGATGTGGTCCAGCCGATCCGTTTCAGCCCGACTGAATCGCAGACTCGCCTCCTTGCGATAGTGCTCCGTGTACTTCCACTCACCAGCGACGATCTGGATGCGACCGTCGCCGCGGCGGAAGCGGACGCAGAAGTCCAGGCTCGTGAATCCCGCGCCGCGCGTTCGGGCCTCGTCTGCGGCCACCTTGCCGCGGCTCAGTTCTCCCAGGTAGTTTCGTTCCCCGATCCACTCGAACGCGACGAAAGGCAGAGTCCTGTCGGGCAGCGGGTCGTCCAGTTCGATGGGAAGCATCTCAACCGCGTCGTAACCGAGGCCGCGAAGCACGGCCCCCAGTTCCTGCGGAGCCTGGACGAACGGAAACCAAAAGTTCACGCAGCAGCTCTGCGAGCAGCACATGTGGTTGCTGGGCATCCCCCGCTTTCCGTCGTGCCAGCCGATGTCCCGGGCGGCGAAGTACTCGAGAGCGGCGTCCCGAATTCCGGCGAGCAGGTTCTCGTCCGCGTGGTCCTCATGCACGCAGAACGCTCGGCGCGCCTTCCGATACATACCGGGGGGCCGCGCATTCTCACTGAGCAACCTCGGTTTCAACGGTTCAAGGCGTCTCTTCTCGCGGTCTCTGAATGTCATGCGGTGCCTCCTTGCTCACAAGGGATGTGCTCGCGGCCAACCGGTGGCCGTTACAGATTGACCGGCGGCGAATCATGAACTCATCGCCTTCCTCGAACGTCTCCCCAAGCACTGGATGATACAGCCGTCTCCCCCCGCGTGGACAGGACGACGGTGTTCAGGCGGTCCAGCGGCAGTGGCCGGAACATCGCTTCCGGCCATGGACAACCTCTTGTCCGTCGATGGCGCCTTGTCACCCGACAGGTCCGCAACGCACGAGGCGGGTCAACGCGTGGACTCGGCGACGGCGTTGCCATGGCCGCCAACAAGTATGGGGTCGCTTCCGTTCCAACGCCAGCAGTTCGGATTCCCTCCTGCCTGTGGCATAGTGGCAGCCGCTGCTCTTTGCTCGGGGAGCCCGCCATCGACACTCGCATCCAAGACATGGCTCTCGATACGGACGGGGAGTCGAGTTCGAAGTTCGCAATGCGAAAGGCGACCACGAGGGCGCGGGGCCCCCTGCTCAAAGACGGCACTATCGGCGACTTCTATCTCACCAGTCACGGATTAGAGTGGTGTGCCGGAAGAACGCACCAAGGCCACAGTATCGCTGCTACCTGGAAGGATCTCGTTGAGTGGCTCGAAGCCGAAGAAGAGTGAAACGCTCAACCGGGCGCACACCTGCACACATCCGGAAGGCGATGGCGAGAGTCGACGTCATTGCGAGCGCCTTAGATGCGATCGAGACCGAAGTGCCACTTTGGGAAGCGAGCTGGTGGCTCCAAGGCGAACGCACCTCCGCAGCCGACTCACTGGCCAAACTCGAACGCGACGTGCCGATCTTCAAGGAATTCGGACAGGCTCTCGAAGACGGCGTCGCCCTGAACCACATCACCGCATCTGCCGCAGCAGCAAGACGTGCTGTAGCAGCCCTCTACCGTCTGCTCGACGATATCGAGGGCATGGAGTATGTCGCCGGGTCCGGCATTTTGACCGATCTCGTCGGCGACAACCGCTTGGAAGCCGAAGCCGACGTTGACAAAGTCGAGGAGTTCTTGGAGGACGTCATCACTCGCGTCTTAGACGATGCGTGGGATAGCCGTGATGCTGCGATCAATCGGGAAACCGCAATAGTCGGTATTCAAACTGACCCACCGTAGTCAACGCCGGGGGCCAGGTCCACCTCAGCAACAGTCCCGGCACGTCTCACCGCTACATACCAGTTCAATCGCTTGAGGGGGCCAGCGCACAAGCCTGGTGTCGAGAGTTCGCTGGCGATGCAGGTGATGTCATCGTTTCCGCGGTGAGTGCGCTGGACGACCCCGTAGAGGCGCGGGAGTGGTTAGGCAACGCCGATCGGTCCTTGTTCACCAACGACCTCCTGCGACAGGCGACCATCGCCGTCATTCTTGGCCATGCTCACAGTTCCGTCTATGACCGGTACGAGGATGCCGCCACGCACGCTGGCCAGTTGCTCGAATCTACGCGTGACGAGTTGGCACTCGACCCATCAACCGAGGATGTCGAACAGGATTTGAAGGAACTGGAGCAAGCCAGCATCGACTTGCTTCGCGCTGCGCGCAACGCGGCAGCACACCGTAGCGCGCTCGCCGCTCTCGAGGACGCCTTGCTCCGGAGAGAGTAGTGGACCGGAGCCCCCCGCGAGGGAACTCGCGTGGCAACCGCTCGGCCAAACCAGTCCAGACGCTGAACCAGCTCTTCGTATCGGTACATTGCGGACCCCGCCTCGGTGCGGTCGTTGTGGGCGGGTGCCAAGGCGAGCTGGCGGGCCGCGAGGGGTCAGTGCGCTTGGCAGCCCAGTCGCCTAAGCTGGATCGAAGCCATGCGGGACGGCGTCGATCTCGACACCGCAAAGGTGCGTGCTTGCGAACAAGGACGGGTGAAGTGGGATGACGATCGATTCTCGGGTGGTGGCACAGACGACGAGACGGGCGCTGGTCAGAGCGCAGGAGCGTCACGAGGCGTGGTCGGGCTGGTGGTGGGCACCCCCAGAGTATGTGGCGACTGTAGAGATCGCACAGGCCGTCTATCGACTTGAGGATGTGGCGTGGGTGACGCCGGAACACAACGTACGTGACACGTTGCGACTGGCCGGCGGCGGTATGGGGCGTCCGGCGGCGGTGTTGCCAAAACAGGGGCGGTTCGACATCGTCGTGTGGGAAAGGTCAAAGCCGATCGGTGTGATCGAGGTCAAGACACGCGGCTACGCGACGTTGCGAGCGGATGTAGCGCGGGTCTGCGCCGCCATCCGGAACGCCCGAGGTATCGGCTGGGGGTTGGTCGCTTTCATCTATGCATGGGGTGATGGCATGGAGAAGCAGGGCCGCGACCGAGTGCGCGACCGGACGGACAGTCTGGCGACCGAGGCGCAGAATGTGGTGCATCGTGAGCGGATGGCGTTCACCCGTCACGGAGGACGGACACGTCGGCGGGACGACGGGGCTTGGGCCGCAGAGGTTTTCGAGATCAGGCGCAGCATGGCGCGGTGATTCACTGTGGCTCTCTATTGCGCGGCTGGCGCTTCGCTGTTCGCGCAGCCGAATGTCTAGATCATCGTATCCTCGGGCTACAGCCCTGAACTCAGGCCAGCTGCAACGGCAGTTGCCTTGGCCTCCTGCTCTGCCGGGAGTGCGTGGTAGGCATCTGCCAACTCCGACTGAACTACTGACGAGTAACGGACGAGGTGGGGGCCGCGCCGGGTGCGCGGGCGCGGCGCTGCAGCAACACCCCGATCCGGGAGTCCCTCCCTTGCGCGCCGTTGCGACCTCGTGCGTGAATTCAAGGCAGGACGCGTAGGGCCAACCCTTTGCGCTGACGCCGCGACTTCCGTGACGCAGTCAGAGCAAACGCGTCTTCGCCGCCGCGCGGATCGCCGCGCGCCGGTTATGCACGCCGAGCTTCCCGTAGAGGTTCTTCAGGTGGAACTTGACGGTGTTGACCGAGAGGCCGAGTTCCGCCGCCATCTCACCGTAGGTGAGGCCCTCGACCAGGAGCCGCAGCACCTGGTTCTCGCGGGGGGGGGCTGAGGACCCCTTCGCGCGCCGCGGGAGTCCCCGCTCGACAGGCGGACATCTCCACCCGGAGCTCCGAAGGGTAGGCCTGGGCCGCCCCGGGGTTGCCGTAGAGGCAACTGCCTAGGTCGCCGTTGACGCGCTCCAGGATCGACGTGCGCAGGAGGAAATGCTGCTGGTCCTCGTCCATGCCACCGAAGACCTGCTCGAGGAAGTACCGGGCGAGGTCCGCGCTGCGGCCAGAGAGGTCGTGCAGCGTGGCTTCGTGGTCGTCGCCGGCTGGGGAGGGAGGGCGTAGCCCGACCGAGCCAGCCGCGCGGCGCGGGGCCGAATGGCCCCGCGGGTGGATCGCGGCGATCTCTGGCTAAGGTGCACCGTCTTCTTCCGGGACGGAACCCGATGCCAGGCCGACACATAACCGATCACCAGATGAGGCTTTACATGCACCTTCGACAACACAACCGCCCGCAGGCGTCGGCCGCCAAGGCGGAGTTCAGCACCGCCACCGCGTACCGGATCGAGGACGATCCGCGTCTGCCGTCCGTCAGGGAGAAGCAGCGCGGCCGGCGCAGGACGGACCCCCTTGAGGGGATCTTCGACGAAGAAGTCGTCCCGATGCTCGACCAGGCGCCGGACCTGCGCACGGTGGCGATCTTCGACGAACTGATGCGCCGGCACCCCGACCTCGGGCGCGGCGTGCGCCGCACCCTGGAGCGCCGTGTGGGCGAGTGGCGCGCGCTGCACGGACCGGAGCGCGAGCTCATGTTCCGCCAGACGCATCCCCCGGGCCAGCTCGGTCTATCGGACTTCACCGACGGCGGCGGCCTTCGGATCCGCATCGCCGGGGAGCCGCTCGAACACCTTCTGTACCACTTCCGACTGGCGTATTCCGGCTTTTCCCATACACATGTGGTGCTCGGCGGCGAGAGCTTCACCGCCCTCGCCGAAGGTCTCCAGCACGCCTTGTGGACCCTCGGCGGATCACCGCATGAGCACCACAGCGACAGTCTGTCCGCCGCCTACCGCAACCTCGACGAGAATCAGCGGCAGGACGCCACCGAGCGCTACGCCGCGCTATGCGCGCACTACGGCATGGCGCCGACACGCAACAACCGCGGCGAGTCGCACGAGAACGGCTCCGTCGAGGGGCCGCACGGCCATCTCAAGCGCGCCCTCGAGGACGCCCTGCTGCTGCGCGGCGCGCGCGACTTCGACACCCTCGGTGCCTACCGCGCCTTCGTCGACGAGGTCGTCAGCCGCCGCAACAGCCATCTGCGCGTGCGCATCGATGCCGAGCGCGCGGTGCTCAGACCGCTGCCGCCGCGACGCACCGACGACTTCGACACGGTCCGCGTGCGGGTCACGTCGTCCGGGGGCTTCATCCTCCGGCGCGTGTTCTACTCCGTGCCCTCCCGCCTGGTCGGCCACCAACTGACCGCGCGCGTCTACGACGACCGTCTGCAGCTGTTCCTCGGCACGACACCGCTGATGACGCTGCCGCGCGGGAGGACGCGACCCGACGGCCGCAACGGCCATGTCGTGGACTACCGGCACGTGATACATGCCTTGCGGCGCAAGCCCATGGCGCTACGCAACCTGGTCTACCGCGACCAGCTGTTCCCCCGCGATGCGTACCGGCGCGCCTTCGAAGCGCTGCTCGACGCCAGCGGCGAACGTGCCGCCTGCCGCGACACGGTGGCTCTCCTGGCGCTGGCCCACGAGCGCGGTTGCGAAGCCGCCCTGGCCAGCGAACTCGACGCCTGCCTGGAAGCGGGTGCGCTGCCCGACCCCGAGACGCTGGCGGCGTTGTTCGCGCAGCGCTCCAGTCCGTTGCCCGCGGTGAACGTCGAGTTGGGATCCCTCGCCGACTACGACGTCCTGCTCGCGGGCGAACCGGTCGCGACCACGCACGCTACGGCCGCGGGTGCGTCGTGAGCGCCATCGATGCCGCGCAGGTCGATCTGATGCTGACGGAACTGCGGCTGCCGACCGTCAAAGCCGTGTGGCAGCCGCTCGCCGAACGCGCCGACAAGGAAGGATGGCCGGCGGCCAGACTGCTCGCGGCCCTGGTCGAACAGGAGATCGCCGAGCGCGCCCGACGGCGCTTCGAACGCCATCTGGCGGAAGCCCGGCTGCCGCCGGGCAAGACGCTGGCCAACTTCGAGTTCGACATCGTCCCCATGGTCTCCAAGGCCCATGTCAACGCGCTGGTCGCCGGCGACCGCTGGCTCGACCAGGGTGCCAACCTGATACTCATCGGCAATCCGGGTGGCGGCAAGAGCCATCTGGCGGCCGCGATCGGCCTGGCGCTTGTCGAGAACGGCTTCCGTGTCCTCTACGCGCGCACCACCGACCTCGTCCAGCGGCTGCAGGTCGCTCGGCGCGAACTGGCGCTCGAAGCCGCCATCCGGAAACTCGACAAGTACCACCTCCTGATCCTCGACGACATCGCCTATGTACGGAAGGATCAGGCCGAAACCAGCGTGCTGTTCGAACTCATCAGCTCGCGCTACGAGTATCGCTCGATGCTCGTCACCGCCAACCAGCCGTTCGGCGAGTGGGGCTCGATCTTCCCCGACCAGGCCATGACGCTCGCAGCCGTCGACCGCCTGGTGCACCGCGCCACGATCTTCGAACTCAACGTCGAAAGCTATCGTCGGCGCGCTGCCCTCGCGTCGGCTCAACTCCAGCGCGGTCCTGGCCGAACCGCCGAACGCGCCACGTCCGCGAACACCGAAGTCACACCGCGGCTGCCGCTCGTCCCGGACAGCGACGCCACGGAGAGCAACCCATGAGAAGGAGGACCGGCCCTGCAGGACCGCGAAAGGCGCGCCCGTTGCCGCGTTCGCCGCCCGCCGCGTCGTCAACCTGGTAGCCGCGGGACTTTCTCATCCTGATTGTCGCGGACTTCTCATCCTGATTGACGCGCTACACCGACATCGTCGAGTTCAAGGCGGCATGCGACCGGATGTACGCGAACCGAATGCTGCCGCGACACAGGTGGGCCGAGCTGGACTTCCGGGACCCCGATCCGCTGACGGGCGAGCCATCGCTGTCCCTCGAGTTGTTCCACGAGGCGAGCCACGACGGAGGCAACCAGCCGAGGTTCCAGCTCTCGTATGGCAACGACGCACGCTATGTCGGCACCGAAAGCGTCGACCTGGTGGCATACCTGCCCAGACCGCTGCGGCCGGCCGAGATGCCGGCGGCTTCGACCAGCGACCTCCGCATCCAGATGGACGACGGCTCCGTGCTCGCGATAGCGATGGCCAGCAGGGCGCCGAACCCGGACCGGTGGGGCACCTTCGATCTTCCGCCGGACGAGAACCCGGTCCGTCATCTGGTCGGTGTTCTCGAGGAAGGGCGTGCCATGACGATCCGCTGGTTCCAGTTGCCGCCGGTGCGCTTCAACCTGGCAGGCGGAAGGCCCGCGATCGCGGCGTTCAGGGCGACGTGCGAAGAGATGCTCGATCAGACGCGATCTGACGCCGGAGAGCCTTGACGGGATCGCCCCGCCGTCTGTCCCTGACGTGCTGTTCGGCAAACGCGTGGTCGGCGTCAACTGTTTCTTTCGCCGAAAGTTCTAATTGTCGCTGTCCACATCTGATCTGAAAGCGCCGGGTCTGGGACTGGGGTCTCAGCGAACTCAGCGGATTGTATGCCGGGCTCGAAACGCCGCGTCCATTGAGTCGCAATGCGCCAACCTCCCGCCCCGGCCGCGACGCGCACAGGTCGTCGGACATCCCCTGAGCCCGAGCCGTATCGGCCTTGGCGCCGCCAGGATCAAGATGGGCCGTTTCCCTCGATGAGGCATCCGAGGCCTAAAGCGAGTCCCTGGTTCTCCGCGCCTTTTCGAACGTGGTCGCCCGGACGCCCCCGCCGCCAGATGCAGTATCCTGCCGCTCGTCGATGCCACGTGAGGAGCAGGCCTTGCCCGAACGCATCTATACGTCGGCTGCGGATAGCGCCCTGGAAGCTCTCGAGGAGACACCTTTCTCCAGGGAAGACGAACTCCAGGAACTGGTCGCCGCCCACCCTGAACTGCTCGACGGAGAGCAGATTCGTCCCGGGGACGCCCGGCGCTGGATCCTCGTCAGGCGCGAGAAGGGCATTGCGGAGTCCTCTGGCGAGCCGGCCAGATGGGCCGTCGACCACCTCATCATCGATCAGGACGCTCGCCGAGCTCAAGCGCGGCTCAAACCCGGAAGTCCGGCGCGGGATCGTCGGGCAGCTCCTTGAGTATGCGGCCCATGCTTCGGAAACCTGGACGGCGACCGAACTGCGCGAGGCATTCGAGGGCGCGGCAGAAGCCCGTGGGCGCGAACCGCGAGATGAGCTCGCCCGGCTGCTGCAAAGCGATGGCGAGCCCGATGCGGACGGTTTCTGGGAGGACGTGTCGACGAACCTTGCGGCCAAAACGCCCGCGCCTGCTGTTCGTCGCTGACCGGATCCCCGACCCGCTTGCGCGCGTGGTCGAGTTCCTCAACGCCCAGATGCCGAACATCGAGGTGCTGGCGGTCGAGATCAAGCGTTTCCATCGCGAAGGCGCCCAGACGCTGGTGCCTCGCGTCATAGGCAGGACATCGGCGTTGGCGAGCCGCGTCGGGCGCCGTCTGACGCGCGGATCTTTCATGGAGAGGTTCGCGGACGACAGCGTCAAGGGCGTCGCGGCGCGCCTTCTCGATGCCGCGGTAGCCGCGGGCGGCGATGTCTCCTACGGGGACTCCGGGCTGAGCGTCCGCGCCCGATGCTCGTCCTGGCCGCGGCCGGTCAGTGTCGCCTGGCTGTACTCCGAGCCTGACAAGGGATGGATGCGCCCGCGTGATTTCTCCTTCGGAGCGAGCGTGCTGAACGAGGGCGGCGTCCCTGAGAGCCTACGCGCTGTACTCGAGTCGTGGACCAGCGAATTCTCGCGCGACCGCTTTACCCGCGACGTTTCGAGCAAGGGCGTGAGCGCATGGGCAGTCACCCACGATGCCGCAGTTCAGCATCAGGACATCCTGGTGGAGCGCCTACACGCCGTCCTGTCGAAGCTCACCCCCCTCTGACCCATCGCTGCCCCGTGCGCGCCGGCATGAGCTTCACCGACCGCCCATCCGCTCTGCGCCAGTGGCGTCAAACGGATCTTCACCCCCGGAGGCTACGGCCTCCTTTCGTTCGCGACCTTCCGGCTTTGGTGCGGGCATGCCAGCGCGATCCTGCGCGCCAGTGGTTCCGTGAACTTATCCGATGCCTCGCGCCACGGCCTGCATCGGGAGCTGCCCGCTGGACCCTTGTCCTGGCGCGTTGCGGCGCTTCCGTTCGCACATCTCTCGCAAGCCGCAGACGACGTGCGCGCCGACCTGTCGGTCGCGGCGTGCATGCTTCGGCCGCTCGCCCGGTGCGTCATCCGGCAACGTTTCCGCACTCAGTACTCGCGCGTACTAGGTCGACGTAATCCGATCACCTGTCCAGTTCAGAAACGCCGGATCCATGTCGAGCACGACCCCGCCTTGTGACTCGGCGACACCCTCCTCGTCCGGTCGGACGAGTTCGGCATTGACCCAGAACCTCATGTCTCCAACGTCGAACTTCCAGATGTTGGGGATGTTGGGGCGCAGCTGCTCGGCCATGACTTTCATGTGCACCTTCTGCAAACGCGCAACCGCAATAACCAGCCAGAGCGCTGCGTCATCGCCATAGACGTCTGCGAAATCGGTCCCGGTGTCGAGCTCAGACCAACACTTGCGATCACCGTCAGAGAACTGCCATCCATTGACGCTCTCGACCTTCTTGATGGAACGATACGGATGGGTATGGAAAGTGCCCAAGAACGTCATCTGGGGAGCCCGACGTTCCATGATGGCGTTCATCAGACGAGCGGAGCCCTCTGCTGGCCTGACCCAGCCCGATGCCTTCTCGGACGAAACGCTGGGCCCGAATCGGTCGACGAAAATGGACGTGTCCCCTCCTGGCTTCGTTGTCCGGTACCCCCAAAGATAGCCATCCACTTCCACAGACACTGGTGCTTTCCGCCGCCCACGGGGAGTTTTCTGCGGAACGCCCAAACAGTACGCCTCCGTGGCCGCCAGGAGCATGGCGTCCAGTGCATGATCCGAGAACCTGACCGTGCTGTGCGGCATCCCTTGCAGTCCTTTACTAGCCAAGCCGCCCGATTGTACGGGTTTCATGAGGGGGTGTTGTGACCCGACGCGATAACCGACCGCTTTGCTTGCACCGGCTCGGGCAACGACACCCGCTCCTCCGGGGCAACGGTCGCAGTCCGGAGTTTGACCGAGCCGCCTCGTGCTGCCGCGCCCACGCCCTCGACGTTCAGCAGCCCGCCTTGGAAAACGGCCGCTTGCCCACACCAGTCACTGCTGCTCGGCCTCGAATCTCGCGAACTTCCAGTCCAGGAACATCGGATCGGGTCGGGCCAACGGATCCTCCGGCACCTTCAGCACGCTGCCATCAAGTCCCTGGAGACTCGCCAGCAGCGGGCCGTCGTTGGCGGCAATGACCGTCCGAGCCACATGGATCCCCAACTCCGGATCCACTCCAATCAGATGCGCGTCGAACGCCGTGTGGTGCAGCGTCGACATGCAGATGCCATTCGACACCAAGGCAGGCCCGCCGTCCTCATCCGACTTGATGTGGGCCCCGACCAGCAGCTTCCCAAGGGCAAGCCCGCTGAACGCGCAGCGGTAACCGTACGCCGATCGAGTCTGGCTACTGAACCAGGCTTGGTGGTTCCGGTGCTTGCTTGTCCCCCAGGTGTAGGATCTCTCCCGCACCATCATCGGCGCGACCCCTTCCGCCGCCTGCGCCGAACTCACTTCCCTGCGCTCGGTGTCGGCAGCCGCCAGCAGAACCCCCCCTGCCTCGTACCCGAACTCCTCGATCCACACCGGCCAGATCGCTTCGTAGCAGGCGGACTCGACCGCGCGAAAGTAGATGAGCGGTGCCCGCCTCTCATAGGCGCGTCTCAGCGCCTCGTTCGTCCAATGCCTCTTTTTCCGAACCAGGTCGTACGGCAGCAAACCCGTTTGGCCGTCAATACCGGCGCCCTGGTCCCGATACCACGACGGCCGCCCAGCACGGGGCATCGTGGTCTTGATGCTCAACGCCGCCGACATCTGCCTTGGCTTGAAGATTCCCCCGGCCTTGCTCGCGAACTCGATCCGCTCGGCACCGTGCTCGAACCCTTTGTCGATCACCGCCCACGGTATTCGGCCGCCCCTCTCAACGGTTATCCGCTCCAGGGCCGCGAACGCTTGCGCTCTGATTGCCCCATCCGGATCCTCGCCAGTCACGCCCATCTACCCGCTATTCCGTCAACCCGAACCGCCGGAAGGCCGCAAAGATCATGGGCTGCCTCTCCTCGGGACAGGGCTCCTGACGGCCGCCCGTCCGGTTCCACGCCATCCCAAGCGGCAATCCTTCGACTCTTTGCAATGCGCTATCCAGCACGTCTTCGGTTGGAAGCCGTACTCCTGCCGCACCCAGCCTTGGATTTCCTTGTACGTGGCGATGGTTCAACTCCGCAAACGATGCCCGCCAACCTTGCCCCACCCGACAACGCGGTTCAACACGCCCGCCCGAATGCGCGCGTGTCACCGTTTGACGCGAGATGGGCTCAGCGAGACACCTTCAGCGGTACGCAGCTCTCGGTGGGCCGGGTAGGTAGCCCGGGAGGTGACAAACCGCAGTCGAGAACTCCGGGGAGGCGACCTTCGAGAACGGCCAAGCCACGGGCGCGATACCCGGGCGGCCAATTCGGGGGGGCGAAGGCTGGGCCGAACGGCGTGGCTTGAGGAGTGCGCGCGCGGCGGCGGCGGAGCCCGGCGCCGCGGAGACCGCGGAAGAAGTCCGCGCTGCCTGGGGGCGAGCCCTCGCCGTTCCCCGCAGCGTCGCGGACGAGCGGCCGCTTGACCACCCCGCGGAGACGCCACGACGTTGGGCCCATCTCAGCAACGCGGCCGAATCGGACCGTCGTCACGTCCGGGCCCGCAGTCATCCTTGCGCGGCCCCCACAAACATCGCCCCCGGATGCTCCAGCAGCGCCTTCAACTCCTGAACCAACGACGCGGCGTCGTACCCGTCCACGAACCGATGGTCGAACGAGGACGACAGGTTCATCACGGTCCGCACCGTGATGCCCCCGTCCATCGCCACAGGTCGTCGGACGGCCTTGTTCACTCCGACGATCGCGACTTCCGGATAGTTGATGATGGGCGTCGCGGCCAGTCCGCCGAGACGTCCGAGGCTCGTGATCGTGATCGTGGAGCCGGTCAGGTCCGAGCGGTTGCGGCGCTTGCCCCTGGCCGCCTCCGCGGCTCGGCGCATGGCATCGGCCAGCTGCCAGAGGTCGAGGCGTTGTGCGTCGCGCACCACGGGAACCATCAGGCCCTCCGGAGTGTGCGTGGCGATCCCCAGATGGACGGCGGCGGAGCGAAGCAGCAGCCCTCTCTTCGCGTCATAGCAGGCGTTGCACTCGGGATGTGCCCGAAGCGCGCGGATCAGTGCGAACGCTATGAGCGGCAGCAGCGTCAACCGTGCTGAGTCCGTAGCGCGCCCATTGAGAAATCGCAGCAGCGCTTCCAGCTCCGTCACATCCACCTCCTCGACGTAGGAGAAGTGCGGAATCTCGCGCTTGCTCTGCGCCATCCGCTCCGCGATCAGGCGCCGCACACCGATGACCCGCTGGCCCTCTGGCGCCACCGCTTCGTCCACCGCCCGGCCGTCGTCCGCCGGTCCGACACGCTCCTGCAGGAAGGCCTCGAAATCCCGCTCGAGAACCCTCCCACGCGATCCGCTTCCGGTGACCTCCGACAGGTCGACGCCGGCTTCCCGCGCGCGCCGCCTCACCGCCGGCGAGGCCGCCACCTTGGCGCCGGATGCCCTCGCCAGCACCGAACGATCCGAAGACCGTCTGTGCGCCTCTCCCCCGGCAAGTGCGGTCGGCGCTACCGGAGCACCATCCATCGCGCTCTCGACCGAACGATCCACCGCGAACGCCGCCAACTCCGCTCCCACGGCCACCCGGTCACCCGCACTCCCACTGGTCCGTACCACCGTTCCGCCAACAGGCGCCGGGATCTCCACATTCGCCTTGTCGGTCATCACGTCCACGATGGCATCGCCCTCGGCAACGACCTCGCCGGGACGCACGTGCCATTCCACGATCTCGGCTTCGACCGCGCCTTCACCCAGGTCAGGCAGCTTGAAGACGAACTCGGCCATGGAGGAGGTGGCTCGCTACTCCGAGAGGACTGCTTCCAATCCCGCCGCAAGGCGCTTCTGACCCGGGAAGTACTGCCACTCGAAGGCATGCGGATAGGGCGTGTCCCACCCGCACACGCGTACCACGGGCGCCTCGAGATAGTGGAAGCAGGCTTCCTGAACAGTGGCGGAAAGCTCCGCTCCGAAGCCGGAAAAGCGCGTCGCCTCGTGCAGGACGACGCAGCGCCCCGTCTTGAAGACCGATTGCGTGAGCGTCTCCACATCCAGGGGCGACATCGTGCGCACGTCAATGATCTCCGCGTCCACGCCCATGTCCGCGACCGTCGCTTCCGCGACGTGCACCATCGTGCCGTAACACAGCACCGTCACCGCGCTGCCCTCGCGCAGCACCTCGGCCGGCCCGATGGCGAGGCTGTAGTAGCCCTCGGGAACTTCGGAGCCGGGATGGGCGCTCCAGGGCACCGCCGGTTTCTCGGGGTCGCCGTCGAACGGCCCGTTGTAGAGACGTTTTGGCTCGAAGAAGATCACCGGGTCGTCGTCTTCGATGGCGCCGATGAGCAGTCCCTTCGCATCGTAGGGATTGGAGGGCATGACGACTTTCAGGCCGCACACGTGGGTGAACAGTCCTTCAGGACTCTGCGAATGGGTTTGACCGCCACGGATCCCGCCGCCGCAGGGCGCCCGGATCGTGACCGGCGCGAAGAAGTCCCCGGCTGTCCGGTAACGCAGCCGCGCCAGCTCGCTCACGATCTGGTCGAAGCCGGGGTAGATGTAGTCGGCGAACTGGATTTCGGCGACCGGTCGCAGGCCGTGCACGCCCATGCCCACCACCACGCCGACGATGCCACCCTCCGCGATCGGGGCATCGATGACCCGGCTCTCTCCGTGCTTCCGCTGCAGGCCGTCGGTGCAGCGGAACACGCCACCGAAATAGCCCACGTCCTCGCCGATCAGCACCACCTCCGGGTGCCGGTCGAGCATCACGTCCATGGCGGAGTTCAGCGCCTGGACCATGTTCATGCGCGCCACGACTCAGGCCCCACCCTCCAGCCGCTTGAGCTCGTCCTGCTGCAAGCGCAGGTGAACGGGGATGTCCCGGTAGACGTCCTCGAAGAGCAGCGCGCTGTCGAGGCGCGGGCCGCCGTTCGCCGATCCGTTGTCGATCGCCTGCGTCCAGTGGTCCGCCACCAGTCCCGCAAGCTCAGCCTCCAGCGCTTCATGGCGGGTTTCGTCCCATTGGCCCAGTACCATCAGGTGCTGCTTGAGACGCTCGATGGGATCGCCCAGGGGCCAGTGGGCGTGGTCGTCCCGGGGCCGGTATCGACTCGGATCGTCGCTCGTGGAGTGCGGACCGGCGCGGTAGGTCACCTGCTCGATCAACGTCGGACCGTGGCCGCCGCGGGCGCGCTCGGCCGCCCAGCGTGTGACGGCGTACACCGCCAGAAAGTCGTTTCCGTCCACCCGGAACGCGGGGATGCCGTATCCGGGCCCGCGGGCAGCGAAGGATCGCTCCTCTCCGCCGGCGAAACCCTGGAACGTCGAGATGGCCCACTGGTTGTTGACGACGTTCAGGATCACCGGAGCCCGGTAGACCGCCGCGAAGGTGAGTGCATGGTGGAAGTCCGCCTCCGCGCTGGACCCTTCGCCGATCCAGGCCGCGGCCACGGTGCTCTCGCCCATGATGGCCGAGCCCATGGCCCATCCCACGGCCTGGGGGAACTGCGTTGCCAGGTTGCCGGATACCGAGAAGATGTTGCCCGCCTTCCAGTGGTAGAGCGTCGGGAGCTGGCGGCCCTTGCACATGTCCGCGACGTTGGAGAGGCATTGGCACATGAGTTCCACCGGCGCCCGACCGCGGGCGAACTGCACGCCCTGGTTGCGGTACGAGGGGAACAGCATGTCCTCCGGTAGCAGCGCCATGGTCGCTCCGACGGATACCGCCTCCTCGCCGCGGGAACTGACGTAGAAGGAGATCTCGCCCTGCCGCTGCGTGCGCAGCATGCGTTCGTCGAAGATGCGCGTGAGCAGCATGTGACCGAGCGCCGCCCGCAGTTGGTCCTCCTCCAAGCCGGGATTCCACGGCCCGGTGGCGACGTGCTGATCGTCCAGCACCCGCACCATGGCCTCGCTGCTGTCCGCCAGATCCTGCGCCGCGGCATCTATCTCCGGTCGGGTTACGGCGCCGGCCGGTGAGATGTGCACGTAGGTGAAGTCCGGCGCATCGCCCGGACGCGCCGGGGTCCGGGGCACATGCAATCGGGACTGTGCGCTCACATCAGCGCCGCCCAGCCCTTCCGCTCCACCCCGGAACGGGACCGGGAACGTTCAGCGCACTCTCATGGCGCGGAACGCCCGCGGTCCCGAGGGGGAGGACAGACAGCACGGGACTACCAGCGGTAGGAGAGGTTCACGCCGTAGGTGCGCGGCATGCCCCAGGTCTCGCCCCAGCCGACCGTGGACGTCAGGACCTGCGCGCGGTACTCCTCGTCGAACAGGTTCCTGCCCCACAGCGACAGTTCCCAACCCTCTCGCTCGCCGGACGGCCGTAGCGCCAGGCGCAGGTTGGCGAGCCAGTAGCCGTCCTCGATCGTCTCCCGCGGCGCACGCACGATGTCGTAGGCCACCTCGTCCTTGTAGCTCGCGTGTGCCAGGAGTTCGAAGGTGAGTCCGGGCGTGAGGTTCCGCGAGTAGTCGAGCCGGACGTTGAAGTTCACCTCCGGGGCATTCGGCAGCCGGCTCCCGGACGCGACCGGCGAGAGCACGGACTTGGTGACCTCCGTATCCAGCAGACCGATGCCGACGTGGACCCCCAGATCAGCGTTCAACTGCCAGGAAAGGTCCAGTTCGGCGCCGCGGACCTCCGCGTCCCCGACGTTGTCGATGCCGAAGAGCGGGTCGATGGGTTCCGTGTAGATGGATCCGTAGATCTGCAGGTCGCTGTAGTCGTAGAAGAACACCGACCCCGTGAGGAGCAGCGCGTTGTCGGCCAGCCGGCCCTTGAACCCCAACTCGTAGGAGAGGACTTCCTCTTCCTCGAACGGCGCCAGATCCGCGGGATTGAACGTCAGTTGCCCCTGGAAGTTGCCGGACTTGAAGCCCTTGGCGAGGCTGAAGTAGAGGAGCGCGTTCTCCCAGCCCGTGTAGTCGAGCCCGATCCTGCCCGAAACGTCGCTCGCCGCGTATTCCTCCTGCACGGGCGGGAAGATCCCGATCTCGAAGCCCCCGGCACCGGGAAGCGCATCGATGTAGATGAACGTGAAGGCGTTCGAGAAGTCCTTGTCCTCGTCGGTGTAGCGCAGGCCGCCGGTGAGACGCCAGGCCGGGGTGGACTGCCACTCGAGGTTGACGAACGCCGCCTTCGAGTCGGTTTCCTGGCGGTACTCGTTGCCGACCGCCCGGAACGGGAAGATGCCCGCCGCGAAGAAGTCGTCGGTCTCGAAGAGATCCCGGGTCTCCACTTCGTCGCTGGCGAATATGGCGCCGGCGATCAGTACGAGGTCGTCCCGCTCCCACGTCAGCCGCACTTCCTGCGAGAACTGCTCGATCTCGTTCGCGAACGTCCCGTCGAGGTGGCTGAGCGTGGTGCCGTCGCGATCCTCGACGTGGCGGCGCGAGAACTCCTCGGCGGCCGTGATGGACGTGAAGGTGAGCCCGTCGGTCGGGCTCCAGCGGGCGGTCAGCACGCCGCCATCGCTCTCGACGTCCATGAAGGTGTCCGGCCGGCCCGCGGAGCTGAACGGGTCGCCGGGGAAGAAGGCGTCGTCCGCGGGCGTGAAGATGTTGTTCACCTTCAGCAGCAGCGTGTCCGAGCGGTCGCGGCCCGAGTGCCACTCGCCGAGGATGTCGACGCCTTCCACCGGCTGGAAGCGGATCATGCCGCGCCAGGACACACGGTCCACCTGCCCCACCGACTTGCCGGTGGCCCGGTTGCGCTGGTGCCCGCGCCCCTGCCGGTCCGTCCGGAAGGCGAGCCGCGCGGAAACGCCGTCGGCGATGCGGCCGCTCACCGCCCCGCCGATCTGGGTGCGGTCGAGATTGCCGTACCCCACGTCGAAGTAGCCGTCGAACTCCTCCTGCGGGCGGCGGCTGACGAAGTTGATCGCGCCTGCCGTCGTGTTGCGGCCGTAGAGCGTCCCCTGGGGACCCTTCAGCACTTCCACCCGCTCGAGGTCGAACAGCTGGAACGACAGCATCGCCGGAGACACCAGGTACACCTCATCCGAGTAGACGCCCACGGCGGCGTTGTTGTTGACGGCATAGTCGTTGAGACCAATGCCGCGGATGCTGATGTTGGGGATGCTGTTGCCGAACACCACGTTGGCGTTGAGATTGGGCGTCTGCGCGGCGAGATCCGCCGGTTCGGCGAGTCCGAGTTCCTCAAGGTCCAAGCCGGTGAAGGCCGTCACCGAGACGCCCACGTCGACGAGGGGCTGCTCGCGTTTCAGCGCCGTCACGACGATCTCATCGATCACCGCCTCGTCGGACGTCGGGGAGTCCTCGGCGAACCCCGGTGTCGCTCCGGCGAGTGCGCAGGCCATGACCCAGCCGGACATGGCCCTTCGAACGATGCGATGTCGGCCCATCTGCCACCTCCACCAGTCGCGGTGTCCCATCCTCGCCATGCAACATAGCCAGCGTCATGGGGGCGGTGAACACACGAAGCGGGTAGGCATCCCGAACCGTGCGGGTAGGTCGGGAACACGCGGGGTGTTCGCATCAACCGGCACGCGGCTGCAAACGGCTCAGAGCACGCGGATCTTCGCGGCGGCGTGGATGGCGGCCCTGCGGTTCTGGACGCCGAGTTTTCCGTAGAGGTTCTTGAGGTGAAACTTCACGGTATTGACCGAGAGGGCGAGTTCGGAGGCCATCTCGCCATACGTCAGACCCTCGACCAGCAACTGCAGCACCTGCCTTTCCCGGTGGCTCAGGAGTCCCGGGCCGGCGTTCGCGTCTCGGCCCACGCCGGCGGACATCTCGACGCGGAGTTCCGCGAGGTAGGTGTCGCGCAGTCGGTTCGTACGCCGCGCGGAAGCCGCTCCGATCAGCTCGGGGAGCATGTCCGGCAGATTCGCACTCTCCTCGACGAACGGTTGCTTGATGCCCTCGAAGAGGCAGGTCGATACCGCGTTCTCGAACGCTTCGACAGCGCGCTCCTTGAGGCCGAGCCGCCACAGCACCCCGGCCAGCAGGATCGAACAGTTGAGCGATGTCCGAATGCGGCCCTCGGCTCGCGCCCGCGCTTCCTCCACCTCCAGCACCGCCGCCGCGCGTTGGCAAGCTCCCGCGCGGATCAGCCCCCGGGACGCGCCAAGTACGAGCTCGTGCCGCACCAGCGGATGGTTGCAGTCCTCAAGCATCGCAAGCCACTCCTCGCACCGCGTTTCGACGGACGGGGTGTCCGCAATCCCGAACTCCCGCACCGCGCGCCTGACCGACACACACTGCGCGAGACGCGGCAGGCCCCGTTCGCGCGCCGTCGCCGAAGCGCGTCCCGCCAGCTCCTCGAACAGCCAGTCGTTCCCGGTCAGCCCGGCAGCCGTCAGGGCGATGCCGTAGGCCGCCGCGTAGACCTCGAGCCAGCCATCGAATCGCTCGATGTGCTCGAGCGATGCATCGAGGAGCTTCTGCGCGCGGGCCATCTCGTTGCGCTCGTAGTGGACGAGGGCCAGGAAGACCCGGCCGATCGCGACGAGGTCGCTCGCGGGGCCGAAGCGGTCCAGCGCCATGTCATGGCCGGCCAGGAACAGCGCCTCCCCATCGCGCAGACGCGCCTGCTGGATGCAGGCATACCCTTGATGGAAATAGATGAAGACCTCGCCGAACACCGACCCGAACGCCCGGAAGTGGGCAATGGCCTGGTCGCCGCTGGGGAAGCACGCCGCATAGCGGCCGGTGCTCACGTAGAAGGCGCAGAGCAGATTGCAGCGCACCGCGTGGATCGCGTGGTGATGGGCCGGCAACTCTTCGCTGAGCCGCTCGAGCATCTGTAGTTGATGGCCGTCGATCTCGTCGCCATAGCGCGCGAGCAGGCCAGACATGATCTCGATCTCGCCCATCAGCAGCGCGTCGTTGGCCGGCGCCGTCTGCCTGAGCGCCGCCATGCCGTGTGTGGCCTGTTCGAGGCGCCCGCGCCGCGCGGCCATGTAGATCGAAGCCAGCCAGACGCGCGGGAAGCTCCGGATCGCCGTCTCGTCCAGGGCCGCAAGCGCACGTTCGACCAGGCCCACATTGCCCTGCACGGCGAACTGCCAGCCGCCCACGGACTCGAGGATCGTGGCCAGCAGGGTGCCGTCCCCGCTTCTCTGCGCATGCTGCAGCGCCGCCAGGACGTGGTCGTGCTCATACAGCCACGCTGCCGCCCGCGCGTGCAGGTCGTCCAGGTCCGCGCCTTCCCGTCGCAGCCGCTCGGACAGGAACTCGGCGAACAGTCCGTGATATCGGAACCATTCCCGGTCCTGGTCCACCGAATGCACGAACAGGTCCCTCCGTTCGAGCTCCTCGAGCACCTGCCAGCCCTTCGCCTTGCCGTACAGGCACGTGCCGAGATCGCCGTTGACGCGTTCGAGGATCGACGTGCGCAGCAGGAACTGTTGCTGGTCGACGTCGAGCTGACCGAGTACCTGTTCGAGGAAGTACCGGGCGAGATCGGCGCTGCGGCCGGACAGTTCGCGGATCGTCGCTTCCAGGTCGTCGCCCTCGTCGAGACGGCGTCGCACCATCTGCAGCGCGGCCGGCCACCCCTCGGTGCGATCGACCAGGCGTTCGATCAGCGCCGGTCCTTCGCGTTGCGGAACGCGGTCACCGAAGTACGCGGTGGCATCCTCGACGGAGAAGCGCAAGTCGCTGTCGGAGACCTCGAGGAGTCGCTCGTGCAGGCGCAGGTCCGCGGTGACGAGATCGCTCGGTAGCGCCCGCGTCCCCAAGACGATCCGGAAATCCGGCGGCAGGTCTTCCACGAGATGGTTCAGGCAATCCACGACCGCGGCACTGGCGGCTCGGTGGAAGTCGTCGAAAACGAGCACGTGTTCCCCCTCGCCGGCGGAGAGGGTCGCGAGCAGCAGCCGGCGCAACGAGTCCGGATCCTCCGCCTCGACCCACTGGCGCCGCCTGAAGAAACCTGCTTCGGCACACGCTTCGAGGAGGCTGCCGGCGAACTGGTCGACAGCCCGGTCGAACTCGTCGAGGGACAGCCACGCCGCGGGGATGCCGTACGCGCGCAAGCTGTGGAACCATTGAGCCAGCAGCGTGGTCTTCCCGTATCCGGCCGGTGCGTGCACGACGGTCAGTCGGGCCGCCCGCAGACCGCGAATGCCGTCCGCTCCGAGGCGGCGCTCGACACGTTCGCCTGGCGCCATCCCCGGCGCGAGCTTGGATCGGACCAGAAAGGCCGACTTGTCGCGTTCGCCACTCATCCGCCGTAGCGTAGCGCGCGAACTTCGTTCGCGTTGGGAGTTTCGCTGGCGCGAAACTCCCGTGGACCCAAACACCGACCCACTGTCCAACCGGCGCGTGCCCAAACCGGTCCGACAGCCCGTTGGCGGGCGGCCAGGCGGCGTTCGGGCGGAGCCTGCTTCAGCCCGGGGCGGCGCCGTGGGCGGCCAATGGAAGGCTGTAGCCCGTTACCGGCTTTGCCCTCGGCACGGGGTATGTCTGCTTGCTGTGGCTGAGACCGGTCCGGACGAGCGCGTCCGCAAGATGTACCGCCAACGGGATCGGGTCTATCACGGGCACGGGACATCCCGCGTCGGAGAGCGCACTCGACATGGCCTCCGCGCAGCCGAGAAATCCGGTGCAGCCGAGCACGAGGGCGCCGGCGTGGTCCTCCTGGACGGCCTTCATCCCCTTTTCGACGAGTGCCTGGTGCAGCCTCGACTCGTCCTTGCCGATATCGAGGACCGGGATGTCGACCGCCTCGAAGGAGGCGTAGCTGCCCGTCAATCCGTAGGCCGCCGCGAGGTCCGCGATCATCGGGCGCAGCCGATCGAGCACCGTGATGAAGCTGAACCGGTGGCCGAGCATCGCCGCCATGTGCATGGCCGCCTGACAGGGGCCCACCACGGGCACGGATACGAGTTCCCGGCAGGCGCTCAAGCCTGGATCGCCCATGCAGTCGATGATCACCGCCGATGCGCCGTCCCGCTCCGCTTCCAGTACCGCCTCGATGGTGCCCGGAAGACTGATCGCCTCGTCGAACGCGGACTCGATGGATGCGGGTCCGCTGTCGATCAGGCTGTGCCGGAACTCGAGATCCGGTCGGCGGAAGGGCTCCACGTCCCCGAGCGTGCGGACCCCCCGGGTGACGATTGGCGTCACGATGTGAATGATCGTCTTCATGGTTCTCCCTCGTTAGCTCTGTTTCAGGCGACGCCTCACTCGCGCCTGCTTGCCCCGTCACGTATCGGCGAGCCGCTCCAACGGCACGAAAGCATCGTCGAGCCCGAACGCTTGGGGACCGAATATCGACAGCGACTCCGGTGAGCGCATGACCGGCGGTGCGCTCACGCCGAGCACCTTCAGCCGCTGTCCGTAACGCACGGAATCCGCCGGCACCGGTTGGGCCGTTTCCCGCTCCACCAGGCAGACCAGGTCCGGAACGATGGCCTTGAGGCGACCATCCTCCCGCGCGGACAGGAACTCGTTCTGGAACAGGATGTCCATCGACCGGTCCCGATCCTCCAGATGGGCGAGTCGCAGGTGACCCACCGAGAACCCGCCCTCCACCTCGCGGCGCACGTCGATCACCCGGCCGTCGAACAGCAGCCGGCACTGCGCGTAGTACGGCGTGCCACGCAGATGTTCGATCAGGGACGCTACCGGGTCAGCGGACCGCGCACCCGCTTCGATGGTCCGGCCGACATCCCGCGCCACGGACAGCGTCCCGTGCACGGCGCACTCCCGGACCTGTCGGCCGGTCATGGGATAGCTGCAGAGCACCGCGCTGCACCCGAGCGCCACGGACACCGTGCGTATCATCCCCTCCGCCGATGCGGCATCGGGCGCTTCCAGCAGCAGGGACGTGCCGTGGTCGTCGGTGAGTGCGAGGGGCGTCGTCCCGACACCGTGCGCGTTGAACGTCGTCATCTGGAGTTCCGGGAACGCCCTGCCCATGCCGTCCGCGTCCACCAGGGGAAGTCCCAGGCGCGCGGCCGCCATGATGGGCACGAGCGAGTTGATGCCGCCGATCTCGAGTGGCATCAGGTAGTCCGCCCGCTCCCCGAGATGCTGCTCGAGGCAGCGGATCGCGCGGTCGACCTCCTCACCCGCGAGTCCCTTCTCCAGCATGATGGTCGGGGCGCCCAGCATGGCGATGGTGAGCACCCTGGCGTCGTCGGCCAGTTCCTGCGGGTCGCAGAGTTCGGGAGCCCCGAACTCGTCGATCGCCGCCCGCGCCAGCAGCCGGCCGAGGTACGGGTCGCCCCCGCCTCCGGCGCCCAGGAACGCAGCCCCGGTGGCGAGATGCCGAAGATCGTTCTCGGCGAGCCTCATGACACAGCCGCCGTGGCCACGGCACCGAGGTCGCCGGCGACCTTCACCCGCACGCGCACGGAACCGCCCGGCACGTAGGCGACCGGCAGTTCCTCCACCTCCAGCACCTCGATGCTGTGCGGCAGGGCGCCGGCGGCGGTCGCGCGGGCCTTGGCCTTCTCGGTCGCTATCTCGATGGCGGTGTCACGGTCCGTCTTCTCGTACGAGAACACACGGTCGGTCTCGCCGCTGATCTTGGCGATGGTGGCGCCCACCGCATTAGCGACGCCCGCATGCTGGGGAACGACGATCTCCGAGGCGCCGGCGATGTCGCGATCGATCAGGGCCGCGCCGCCGCCGACCAGTACGAGCGGCAGGGGTTCCGCACTCGTCTTCATACGGTCCACCCCTTCTTCGACGATGGCGTGGATCCGGTCCATACCGCGCCGCACGACGCGCTCCGAGACGTGCCTGACAAGCGCCCGGTCCCCGATGTCCGCATGTCCGGCGGCGACGGCGAGGTCCGTGGCCGTCAGGGTCCGCCCCCCGAAAACCATGCCCTCGGTCGCCATCCGGTAACCGAGCGAGCGCGGCCCTACCTCGACCTGGCCGTTGCTTTCCCGGACGAACGAGCCTCCCCCGAGCGCGCGAACCAGGAGGTCCGGCATCCGGAAGTTGGTCCGCACGCCGCCGATGTCGCTCTCGAGGAACGACTCGCGCGGGAACCCTCGGCTCAGCACGCCGATGTCCGTCGTGGTGCCGCCGATGTCCACGACCAGCCCGTCGTCGAGGCCCGAGAGGAACCCCGCACCCCGCATGCTGTTGGTGGGGCCCGAGGCAAACGTCAGCACCGGGTAGCGCGCGACGAAGGCATCGCTCATTAGCGTGCCGTCGTTCTGGCTGATGAAGAGCGGTGCGTCGATGCCGAGTGATGCCAGCGCCGCACGGAACGACTCGACCACACGAAGGGAGAGATCCGCCAGGCTCGCGTTCAGGATCGCGGCATTCTCGCGCTCGAGTAGCCCGATGCGTCCGATGGTCGACGACAACGTCAGGTGTGCGTCGGGCAGCTCGTTGCGGACGATGTCCCCCGCACGAACTTCCATCGAGCCGTTGACGGGTGAGAACAGTCCCGTCACGGCGACCGAGCGGACGCCGTGCGACTTCATGTCGCGCAAGGCGTCCAGAAGGCCTTTCTCGTCGAGTGCGTCGGCCAGGTCGCCGGTGTACTGATAACCGCCGCGAACGAGGTACGCCCGCCCGCCCACGATGGCCGCCAGGTCTTCCGGCCAGTCGGTGAGCGGCGGAATCGCCGCCGTCGACGGCAGCGCGAGCCGGATGACGCCGACCGGCAACAGGCCCTTGCGCTCAAGCACGGCGTTCGTGAAGTGCGTGGTGCCGATCATGACGGCATCGACATCCGCGACAGGGCGAGCGCGCGAAGAGAGCACCGCACCGATCGCGCTGACGATCCCATCCGTCACATCCGCAGTGGTAGGCGTCTTGTGCGAGGCGACGACGGCGCCATCCACGACCACGACCGCATCCGTGTTCGTGCCACCGACGTCGACGCCTATCCTCGTGACCATGGCGGCGAGCTTCGCCGTGCGGCACGGTGCCGGGAACACCTTTGGCGGGTAGGTGGTTTGCGGTGGTCGGGTAGTTGGCTGGCAATGGACCGAGCCGCGATCGAGATGCGGACCGAGGAAGCGCGTCCTTTTGGACGAAATCGCGCGAAGGAACCGGCGAGCGCAAGAGCCTGACGCAGCGAATTGCTCGTTTCCTCTCCGAGGTGGCGAAGGATCCCGCCTCGAAGGTCGAAGGCGGCTTCATCTCTCATCAGAACGTCGGAGACTTCTGCTTCGACAACAAGGGGAATCGCGTACAAGTTTCGGGGTTGGACGGACCGGGACACTCAATCTTCCGCTGGCGCGATGGCAAGTGAGAAGCCACGCGTCTGAGTTGGCCGACTCAAGACCCAAACTGTACCGTCAGCGGCTGCTGAAATCGAATGGGGAACCCGAACGTCGGGGACGGTCCCCCCCCCCCCAGGAGCTGTCGGCGTTAGTTGGACAGGTGACCGGTGGAACCCAGACTCCAGATCGCCCTTTGCACTTTGGCGACCTCGGCAGCATCCACCACTGCGCCGCCCTGGTCGCGTTCGTCTCGACGGCCGAGAACGTTCGTCGGGTGCGCCAACATCTGCGGACGACTCTGCCAGTACGCGGGGCGCTGGTGATTGCGGATGAATCCGTGAAAGCGTATGAGAAGGACCACCCTTGGGACGGCCTGACGCCTGGCGGCATGGAACCGGTCCTGCCTGAGCCAACTGGCCTTCGTTTCCACGACCCATACGCCCGCCGGCGTCAAGACGACGTGATCCACGTTGCCGTGCCCGTCCAGTGCTTCCTTCACGTCATGGGCGAAGGCGCACCCTCGATCCGCGACGGCGAACTCGATGAGGTCGCCCACGCGGCGTTCCGCGAGAAACCCGCGGCCCCAGGTGGACTCCATCCCGCGTACGAAAAGCTGCACGACCCAATGCGCAACCGCGTACGCCGCTATCAGCCCCAGTAACGCAACCCACCACGTCAGTTCAGGAGCGACCTCGTCGACCCCCCGCACGCTGCGGACCAAGAACCCAGCCACAAGACCCAACAGGCATACGACCACCCCGATGACCCCGGCCGTGCGCCCAATCGCTTCCTGCTGCAACCAGCTTCCAGCCTTGTTCTTTCGCCCCGTCGTTGCCATGTCCAGTCCCACCACGCCTGAGTCCCGGTGCCGCCTGCTTCCCGGCGTTCAGCGACAACCGCAATTGGAATGTAGCGTCCGGTCGAGCGGACGCCAAGCCAAGCGTAACGCGACTACGCTCACAATGCGTGCGCGAGCACCGTCTACGGCGGTGCCTGCGCATTCACCCACCGGACCAACGCGGGATCGCCCCGCAGGGTGGTGCCGACGAAGAACCGCGATCTCCTACGAGCCAACGGATCTTCACTCCCTCGCAGGCGGTGCGCGGGCGCTTCCCCCCCGACGGCTGAGGGAGCCCGCTGCGCGGCGTCCGCGGCCCGCTGATGCCTCGCCGGTGTCGCTGCGCACCGTCCCTTTCGTAGTTGCCGTAGCTCTTCGACAGGGTGTGGGCGCCCCGGATGCAGAACACGCCATCCCAACGCCTCTTGAGATCCAGGGTCAGTGCCTTGTAGCGACGCTTGATCGGCGGGTAGCGGAGATCCTCGGTTGACAGCGTGACTTCCTCGCTGGCTCGGCGAGGGATACCCACTCCCCAAGGGCAACCGTCGAAGTTCGGAGCTGGTGGGTGTCCCTAACCGAGCCCCCATGCCCCATTCCTCAGCCCCCGCTACCTCGTTCGTCAGGGTTGACTGGTCGATCCGAGAGTTGGGATAGCATTCGACGAACAGTCGCCCCCGAAGGAAAGTCAGAGTGAACGAGACGTACGTCACAGGGACCGAAGGATTACTTCAGATTCGTGGTCGCGAACTGGCGGCCACATACGTTGCGCTGGAAGAGTACCGGACAAGGAAGACCGGGTACGCTCCGAAACCGGGAAGTCGAATCGGCAAGACATATGCGGCCCTGAGAGACGGCCCTCAAACAGGCGAACAGCTCTATCACTCCGGAAACTGGATGCCAATGCGCAAGAGGAGAATGCCAAAGAACGACTTCAAGGCGCACCTGCGCTGGATGGTGGAGGAAGAACGCCTGCACGTAGTGGTTGACGAGCTTTCGAGCGACCGTTAGTGCAAGTTGCTTGATAGCCTTGACCAGGACCAACACGCCTTGGTCGGATGCGCACCGCCTAGCGGTGGCCTAGAGTCGCCACCACCGCCCCCCTCGGCAACACGCCATCAAGCCACAGACCGAAACTCCTCAAACCGCACCGCCAGCCGCTCGCGATCCGGATAGTCCCTCTCCCGGTTCGGCAGATGAATCCGCTGCCGATGAAGCCCCTGCAGAGCCTCGAGCATCGGCCCGTCACGCTGCCCAAGCAGCCGCTCGGCAACATGCACGCGGTAGTCCGGGTCGACGCCGATCAGGTGCGCGTCGAAGGCCGCGTGATGCGTCTTCGACAGGGGTAGCCCGTTCGGCACGACGGGCTGGCCCATTCTCTCCGAGCCGTCGGAAATGATGTGCGCGGCATCGAGGAGGCGTCGCTCCGGCAGCCCGGATACGGCGCAGCGGCCGTTGTAGGCGGTCATGACCGCCTCCCGGAATAGGTTCTGGTGCAGCCGTTGTTTCACCGAACGAAGCGCGTAGCGCCGCTCCAGCGCGGTCTCCGGGAGAGCCGCCTCCGACCGGTCCAACTCGCCAAAGACGATTCCGGCCATGAGCCGCCGGCGGCTCCAGTGCGCCACGAACGCGGGGAACAGCGCCTCGTAGCGACCGGGCGCGATGCCGAGAAAGTAGATGACGGGAATGCGGTGCTCCCACGCTTCACGGAGCCAGCGGTTGTCGGCGGCCTCCGCGTCCTCGCCCATGAAGGCGTAATCGACCGACTCGTCACTCCCAAAGATCTGGCGGTGCACCTCCCGCTGGTCGTCGTACCACACGCGCGCGCCGGCCTTCGGAAACACCGTCTTGATCGATAGCAGGAACCGCATCCGCCTCGGCTTGAAGATCCCGCGGCGGGGGTTCACGAGCGGGATACGCTCGCCCTGGTAGTCGAACCCCGGACTCAGATGGTCCGCCGACAGCTGACCGTGGAGTTCGGTCAGATGTCGAACCCGCTCAATGGCGGCCTGCCGGATGGCCAGATCAGGATCGTGCCCGTTCATCGCGCCCCGCGGTGCGTTCCCGGTTCATCAGGTTGACTGTATTTCACCGTACCGCGACGCCCGAGGGAAGCAGCGGCGCTCCCGGGTGGTCGCCTGCGGTGAGGCCGTGCACGCATCCGGAACGGGACGCCACAAGGGCGTCCCCTCGATCCGTAGCGGCGGAAGTCCGCGGGAGGCAACTGTCGTAGTCGGGGGCGGGTGGGTGTCCCTGACCAAGCCCTCCGGGAAGGGCTGAATCCCGACACATCACACGCAGGGCGGATTTCGCCCCCGTGGCGCTCTTGGGTCACGGTCGCTCGCCCCACCGCTCGTCAGGGGCACCCGTAAGGCAGCGCCAGCGGGCGATGCACGTACTCACGCCCGGCCTGTCCGCCGAGGTGTCGAAAACCCAGCACTCGCATTGGCGTAAGTCGAACCCGCTTCCGTCCGTTCGGCGGCCGATGACCTCTCCTCCTGCGGCGCAGCTTCGGCGGACGTGCATTCGCGCGGCCATGAAAGCCCGGACGCAGCCGTAGCCAAAGTCCCGGTTGTACCCCTCTGGCAGTGTAAGGCCCTCGACGTAGGCCGGGAACTTCCGCCATTCGTCATCGAACACGACGCTGATGGCCTCACCCTCGATGGCCTGTCCCGCCGCCCCCACACCCGACAGGGCAAGGGCGAGCGCGAGAGTGCCCAGGGTGCGCGCCTGCATCGATCATTTCCTCCGGGGTGGTTGGGTACAGTCTACCGCCCGTTTGGCGTGCCCGGTTCGAGGCACCGCAGGCAGTGCCGGACACGGTAGCCGGCCGACGCTGCCGGTGCACGTTGTTTGCTCGCGAGTCGAGGATGTCGGGGGCCGTCGGCATTGCCGACCGTCACGGACCGCAGTGCGAGCACCGTATGGTGAAGGACCCCTTGGCCCTGCCGCACCACGTGGGGGCCTCGAGCACGTCCGCAAGCATTTCGCCGCAGAGCTTGCGGTAGCCCCGCTCGGAGTAGGCGCCTGGTTCCCGCGGCCCCGAGACATGAGGGCACGTAGCCCGGTGCAGCACCACGTAGTCGGACGACAACGACCGGCGTACGTTCACGACGTAGCCGTCTCTATTGCCTGCCAGCCAGTCGCGGTACGCTGCATCGTTGTCGAAGAAGGCCAAACCCCCGGAGGAGTTGCGTGGGGATTCGTCCCGCTGTTGGCCGCGGTCGCGCACGAACGACACCGTCTCCTGAGCGATCCTGACATTGCTGGTTCGCCAGCCCGCAGCGAGCCAGGCCCGGCCACCGGCGAGGCTGGTGGTATTGCTCCACCAAGCCTGGTGCTTGCGGGCAGACGGAGGAAGGGCGTGGCCGAGAATGGCCTCCACGTCGCGAAAGGTCGCGTCCCACCGGCTCTCCGCCACGCCAGCAAGATGCCGGAACAGCGGCGCGTACTTCCCCCTTGCTCCCAGGGTTTCCGGTGTGGACGGAGCCCCGGCGGCAGGCGCAGGGTCCGGTGCGGGCGCGACAACGAGCGGGCGGCCACCATACGGTACGCGGCGCGAGTCCAGGTGCTCGTTGTAGAGCCTGTCCACGTTCTGAAGGGCCTTCTCGGCACCGAGGTCCTTGACCAGTCTTCGCACGTTGGCGAGGTGACGCAGCGCGTCGTCCGGGCCCATCGCCCCCGTGTAGTGCGCAATCTCGTTGCGCGCCTCCTTGGCCGAGAACGCGAGGCTTCTCGCCCCACTCGGAAGCAGCATTTCCGGGAATCGGTCCACGAACGCCTTGAGAAGCGCCTGCAGGTCCGAGCTGCCATACGTTTTGCGACTGCCGTGCGGCAAGTTGCTCAGATGGTCGACAAGCACGCCACGGAGGATGTCCAGGGCCTGGTCGACTCTCTGTTTGGCAGCTTGCGAATCGGTTTTCCAGTGCACCATCGAAGTTCCCTTTCCTCCCTTCCACGTAACGCAGCTACTTCCCGCCTCCCGGCAGGTGGCAAGCACCTGGTACGGAAGAAGCAGGGCTACCGGATGACAATCAACTCGCGAGAGGCGAGCGAACACACTGCGTGATCACTCGCGCGCACCCTCTCCGCCGTCGGACGCCGGATCACCAGGCGCTGGCTCAGCTCCCCGGCCCACGTCCTGCCGCTCGATCGGTGGCGGTGGCGGCGTCCACGGCCGCAGGCGCTGACCGATGCGCTCGTAGAACTCCGGGACCAGCTTCTCGAGATCCTCCACGAAGGTCCTCCGACCCGAGAATCGGCCGGCGAGGTCCTTGACGATGGATACCTCGAACGAAGTTGGGGCCGTCCCGGTACGGCCGCCTTCCAGACTCCTGGGGTCGGTCAGCACGTCGGACAGCGACGCTTGTGTCGGGCTCCCCCGCCCTCGCCAGAAAGCGCGCAGTTCGATGTCGGCAGGATCGACGCCCCGCAGTTGACGGGCGAGCCAGTTGATTCTCGCCGTGGCGCGTTTCCGGTCGCCAGGCGCGTCGAGCCGCATCGCGCAA
This sequence comes from Candidatus Azotimanducaceae bacterium, assembly GCA_965206615.1. Taxonomy (GTDB): domain Bacteria; phylum Pseudomonadota; class Gammaproteobacteria; order Pseudomonadales; family Azotimanducaceae; genus VXNE01. The sequence continues at coordinate 1,016,374 of CBDBKI010000005.1, read as the reverse complement.
GTGATGGTCCGGCGCTGAAGGTTGGCGCGCACCTCGATGTCTCCGGCTGCATTCGGCACGATGAAGCTCGAGTGGAGTTCATGGGAGTCGACAAACTCGTGGCAGGCATCTGCCACGCGCGTCTCGGACTCTGCCTGATGCCGCCGGGAGAGCCTGAGCCGGACCCGTTCCCCAAGGAGCCCGCTCAGGATCAGGCACACGTCGCGTTCCTGTTGATGCCAACCGGCGACCGTACGCTCCACGTCCTGCGATGATCGGTCCAGCGCTTGTCCCTTGTTCACGCCGAGGACCAGGGGACGCCACGCCTCGTTCATCTGATCGAAACGCCTCACGCCGGAACTCGGATGCTCCAGGTAGCGAACCACCTCGTGCAGCGTCCAAAGCTGTTCCGGGTCCATTGCTTCCTTATCTCGCAAGAGCATGGAGGCTTCGGTCAGGATGCTGACCCAGGAGATGTGAAAGCAGTCGACGTGTCTTGCCAGCCGTTTCTGGAGGCCGTAGGGGATATGGGTGGGCAGCGCAACCAGCTGGTTCGAGAGCGTCAGCATCGCGTTCACGCCGAACTCCCTTGCCGTACGCGCGTACCGATCCATCTGCTCTGCGTCGAGGTCGCTCTTGTCTACCTTGGCCTCCACGAGGGCCGTCCAGGTGGACCTGCCGGCTGTCAGGCGCAGAACGCCGTCCGGCCTGTTCTCGTTGCCGTCGGCGGTCGGAAACGTCACTTCCGTGTACGTCTCCAGCGACGCCCGCTTACCCATGCGCGTACCACACTGCTGAAGGATCGACTCCGCGAGCGGCCGTACGACGCTCATGGCGGCGAGGAGCACCGAGACAAGGCGTTCTTCCTTGCGCGTAGTCGCTACAGTCGGGATCAGCCTCGCCCGATGGGCAGAGGCCAGGATGTCGTCAAGGGTGGTCATGGGGCTCCTTGTTGCGGGGGCGAAGTCTGGTCCTGACGGCAGGCTACGAGCCTCCCTGCCCGGCGTCGGCTCGTGCCTGCTCCCGCGGCGTCTGTGACAGCGCCGATGCGATGAGGCCGGCCGGCGCCGCGATGATCGCCAGTGAGAGGATCAGGATGACGGTCGCGAACGCCTTGCCGCCGGTGGTCATCGGCGACACGTCTCCGTACTCGCCCGTGATCAGGGATGCGACCGCCCACCAGAGGCAGTCTCCGTAGTTCGAGAACGCTTCCGGTTGCGCCTCGGCCTCGAAGTAGCGGATGCCAAATGCAGATACGAACAGGACGGTGACCGCGCTCACGCCCACGAGGAGAAACTCCTCCTTCACCGACCGCAGCGCCTCCCCCAGTCTCCTCGCGGCACCCCCGATGCGGCCCAGCTTGAACAGCGTGAAGATACGCAACAGCCGCAGTATCCGAAGGGCAAGTGCATCCTGGACGACCAGGGCCGGGACGATCGCCAGCAGGTCGATGACACCGAAGAAACTGAATGCGTAGCGCTTGCCGCCAATGAAGAGGCGCGTCGCGTATTCGACAGCGAACAGGAGGGACAGTGCCACTTCGAGGTATTGGAGCCATCCGAGGTGTTGGTCGGGCCCTTGTTGGGGATCCGCCGCCAGGAGGACAACCGACAGGACGATGAGGGGCAGTGCGCAGTAATCGAGGCGCTTCTCGAGCGTAGCCGCTTGCATGGTCGTCCGTAGCCTCAGCAGCTGATGCGCCCGTCCGTCAGCCACTGCTCCTCGGACACGATCGCGAGGGACATGCCCCGGACGTCTCTCCACTCCATCGCCTTCTCGATCTTTCGCCCGAACGCCTCATGAATCCAGCTTGGCGTCACGTAACTCCCCAGGACCAGGTAGTCCAGATCTCGGCGCACGGACTTCGCGTACGCTCCACCGCGATCCGTGATCTCCTGCTTGCACTGTTCTCGCGTGCCGAAAGCGAACGTCCCGGTGCACATGAAGGAGTGCGCCTCGAACACGATGGGCGGAGGGGGGCTGTCGAGTGGCAGATCCGTGGACGGCATGAACTCGCCCTGGCCCGGCCTCTCGCCCGCGAACGTGCGCAGCGTGGCCAGTAGCTCCGCGGACTCCTCCGCGTCGAGGTGATCGTCGCGCAGCATGCCGTTGACCCGTTTCAGCAGGGCGTACGTGACCGGGTTGCTGCTCACGGTGATTTCGTTGGCCGCGAGCCAATCGCGAAGAAACTCGGCTTCGGCCTGATTCACGACGCCGTCGGCTACGACGCCCTTGCAGAGGCCGATGAGCGTGTCGATCTGTCGCTCGGCGACTTCCGGATGCCGAAATTTCACGAAGGGGTCAAAGGTCACAGTGCCGGCCCTCCTTGCCCGTCACCGTTGGCGGAGAAGTGTACGGGTTTGGCGCCGTTGAGTGTCAAGCGGCACTATTGGCCCTTCCGCAGGGGTAGACGTCCGCGTAGCGCGCATCCTACGACCTCCCGGCCGGCGGCAGGCGCCTGGTGCAGAAGGCGCAGGGCGACCGGATGACTTTGCTAAAGAAACCACTGGCAAATATGCTTGAGGGCCGCTCGCACATCCAGCCAAGCTAGAGATGCCAAGCAACGTGACAGGTGAGGCAACCAACGGTACGGCCATCGACGACACGCCACCGCGATGGCAGTTGAACCGTGCCGGAATTGTCAACATCTATCAGTACGAAAACGAAGTGCTCCACTTCGCGGGTGGGCGCCTGTTGCTGCGGGGCGTGAACGGGTCAGGCAAGTCCACGGCGATGAACATGCTGCTGCCGTTCCTGCTGACCGCGCGGCAGGTCCGGATAGACGCCGCCGGCGAGCAGAGCCGGATTCTGAAGGCATGGATGCTCGACGGCCGTGACGACGCACAACCGGTCGGCTACCTCTGGATCGAGTTTGCACGCCAAGGTGAATTCCTCGTCTGCGGGTGCGGCATCCGAGCCAATCGGCAATCCGATACGGTCACAACCTGGTGGTTCGTGACGGACAAACGCCCCGGCGTCGACCTCTCCCTGGTCGATGGCGCTGTGCCGCTATCGACTGAAGCGCTACGCGCCGCGCTCGACGGCGACGAAGTCTTCGTCCATGACCGTCGATCCGACTACCGGCATGCCGTGGAACAGCGCCTGTTCAACGGGGCGTCGATCGATCAGCACATCAAGCTCATCAACGTTGTGCGTCATCCGCGCGTCGGCGACCGCATCGACGTGGAGCTGGCGGCGCATCTCGTCGACGCGCTGCCGCAGTTGTCCGAAGAAGCCTTGACCGAGGCCGCCCAGCCCCTGGAGGACCTGGAAGAGCACCGCCGCAGTGTTGCGGCACTTGAACAAACACGCGTGGCGGTGGCCGGTCTTCTGCACGTCTACCGTTCCTATTGCCACGGCGATCTGCGGCAACGCGTCAAGGCCGCGCGCGATCGATTGGCGGCATTGCGCGACAGCGAGCGCGACGAGAAACGCAAGCGGCAGGCGGCCGAAGCCGCACAGGTCGAATTGCATCGACTCGGCGACCAAGTCGACGAACTCGAAGCGCAGATCAGGCAACGACGGGGGGAAATCGCCGCGCTCGAGGAGTCAGGGGCGTATCGGGAAGGCCAGCAACTCGAACCTCTGCGCGAACTCGTGGCGGAACTCTCCGATCAGCGGTCCCGTGCTGAGGTACGGGTCGCTGATCTCAAGTCTCGCGCCGAGGACACCTCCGTAGAGCTCGATCAGATGCAGATGCGTAGCCGCGGTGACCTGAAGAAACTCAACGAAGACCTGCTGGCGACAAACGAACTGGGCAGCCTTTGCCGAATAGCCGGTCGCCCACCGGGACCGATCGAAGTGCGCGAATCGCCGCTCGGGGACGGTGATACGGCCTTGCCCGGCGATCTGGACGCCGCCGGGATTGACCGCCAAATCTTGACGGCGAATGCCGCCGCAACCCGCCGGCGCGAAGACGTAGAAGAGGTCGCTGCCGCGCAACGCGATCTCGATAGCGCCGAGAAATCGCTGCAGCAAGCCGAGCTCGCGCTGCAGCGTTCCACGATGGCGGTCAAGACATCGGCTGACGAATTGGCAGAGCGGCACCGGAGCCTGGTGGTTGCGAGGCGGGAGTGGACGGCTGCGGCTCGCAGCTGGGGCATTGACGTACACCGGCATATGCACGCAGTTGCCCTGGAAGGGCCGAACGTAACGGCTTTGGCCAAAAGCCGCACGGACGAGAATACGGAGATCGCCTTTGCCACGTTGCGGGCCGGCTTGTTGGCAGACGTCCACGCGCTTGTGGACCACTGGCAGCAAACCGTCAGTGCCACCAAATTCAGACTCGCGAGTGAACAGCGACTCCAGGAGGAGGCCCAAGCGCAGGTAGACCGACTTGCAGCGATGACCGAGCCGGATCCCCCCGGGTTGGCCTGGCAAGCCGATGCCGATCATTGCATTGCTGACCTGGTGGACTTCGCGCCGCACTTGAACGACTCGCAGCGCGGCCGGCTCGAGGGGGCCTTGCAGGCTTCAGGCCTGCTGGCCGCGCGTCTGGCTGGCGACGGCTCATTGGAGTTGGCGGACGGCGAACTCATCGCGGTCTCAGCAGACCGCGTTCAACATCCACTCAGCGAATGCCTCACCGTCACAGTACCGGATCGACTGGTCGGCGAGCTGGACGAAGGTGCAGTGGCGAGGCTGCTCCTTTCGATTTCGATGGACGCGTCGGGCGATGCCGCCAACGCTGTCGACATGGACGGCAACTTTCGGGTCGGTGCGCTCCGAGGGCGGCATGCGAAGGCCCGTGCCGAGTTCATCGGTGTGACTGCGCGCCGTGCGGCGCTAGCGCGCGCTCGCGCCGAAGCGGGCGAACGTCTGCGGGAAGCCGGCAACGTTGTCGCCCGCACGCGCGGACAACTGGCCAGCAACGGCGAGGCACTGGCTGAAGCGCAGGTGCTGCGCGACCAGCTACCCGCGACCCAAGCCATCGCAGACGCGCGTGCCGATGTCAGGTCCGCCACGCAAACCCACGCTCGCGCGCAGGCCGAGCGCGAGGGCGCGACGGACACCGCCACGGCAGCGGAGCGCGCCCAGCGCGTGGCGGACGACGGGCTGCAACGGCTCGCAACCACGCTGGCGCTGCCTCGCGACATCGACGAACTGTCCGCCGTGCGCGGCAATCTGACCGAACTTTCGTCTTTGCTCGCTCGTTGCCGGGAGTTGCTCGAAGCGCTAAACCGTTCCGTGGCTCAGTGGCGCAAGGTCGTTGGCCGTTGGCAACTGGTGGGCGCTGACCGAGAAGCCGCCCGTGCTGAGTTGACCGAGGTCGCTTCCAGACACGCGGCCGAGCAGGCGCGGCTGCGCACCATCCTGGACAGTATCGGCGCGGAATATGCGGCGGTCGTTGCGAGGCGGGACCGCTGTAGGCAAAGCCTCAAGGTTGCCGAGACGCGGCTGCCTACGCAGCGCGAACTGCGCGAGGTAGCCGTCAACGCTCATGCGCTGACGATGGCCGCCCTGAAGGTCGCGGTGGACAAGCGCGAGCAGGCGGGGAAAGCCTGCGAGGCGGAACTGTTCTCGTGGCAGGCGGTGCTTGCGGCGCCCGGCTACATCGACGCCGTTCGGGGCAAGGATGAAGCCGCGGACAATGAGGTGATCGTCGCGCGGGCGCCGGGCGCACAGGGCTTGAGCCTGCTAGTCGACGCCATTGACGGATTGTTGCCATCCGACGATGGTGCAATCGAAGCTGCCGCCGCGAACGCCGATGGCGTCCGGCAATCGCTATTAGGCCGCCGGGATACCATTGGCGCGGGTTGGGATGCGGAAGCACGCCAGCCAGACACGGCGTTGCCGCTCGTCGTCGAAGTAGCAGGCCCGTCCGGGCGCGCGTCGTTGACGGATTCCCTGCTGGCGGTAACCCAACAGCACCGACAGATGGCCGGCCTGCTCAACCGCAAGCAGACCGACGCCCTGCGCGAACTGCTGCAAGGCATGGTCGCCAAGGAAATGGCAACCAAGGTAGCCGGCGCCGAACGTTTGGTCGCCTTGATGAATCGTCGTCTCGACACTGTCACGACAGCCCACAAGGTCGGTGTCCGCTTACGCTGGCGGCGCCGCCAAGACCTCGATTCGCACACCGCGCGGCTGATGCAGCTGCTCGCCAAGGTGCCCGACCTGCGCAGCGAAGATGACGAGCGCGAACTGCGGCAGGCGCTGTCCCAGCGACTCGACCTGGTGCGCGCGGAGCAGCCGGACGCGCCGTACCGGACGCTCATCGCGGAGACGCTGGACTACAAGCAGTGGTACGAGATGGCGGTGATGCTGAACCGCGACGGCAAGCAAGCGAAGCTCAGTCGTCGCACGCCGCTGTCGGAAGGCGAGAAGAAGCTCGTCACCTATCTGCCGCTGTTTGCTGCCGTGGCCGCGTCGACCGATGCGCTGGCCGAACAGCAGCACACCCTGCGCGATGGCGAGACGCCCGGCATCGCCCGCTTTGTTCTGCTCGACGATGCGTTCGCCAAGGTATCCGAGGACAATCACGAGCAGTTGTTTGGCCTGCTCGTTGAACTCGATCTCGACCTGATCGCTACAAGCGAACGGCTGTGGGGCATGCACGGCAGCGTGCCCGCGCTCGCCATCACGGAGGTTGTTCGCGACGTCACGCTCGGCGCCATCCTCCTCGAACACTATCGATGGGACGGAGCGACGCTGGAACGCGTGGCCGCGGCATGAGCGCCGAAGCGGGAGGCCGCGAAGCCATGTTCGGCGATGACCGGGATCGCTCGAGGCAGTTGTTTCGCTACCTGGCGGGCGAGGAATGGCGCGAATACCGGGCAATCCTGAGAGTTTTTGTCGGAACCTCCTTTGCGGAATTCACGCCGCATGCAGTCGCGGCAGAGGTCGCCGCAGACGGAATTGCCCAAGACGTGGTCGAGGATCGGCTCGAAAGCCTGCGCCGTTGGGGCAATCTGGCCGTGTCTTCATCGGTAGGCAACCCGTCAAGCCTTGAGGATTACTACCGTCGGCGCAACCGCTACCTCATCACCCGTGCGGGACAGGAGGTATTCGATCTCGTCGAGGGCGTGCTTGAGCGTTCCGATGAGATTGGCGACGTACAGGCCGGTCGCCTGCGGCAGTTGCACCGTGCCCTGACGGAGTTGGCCGAGCTTGCCGAAGCTGGATTCGATCACGCTTCCGGTGACGACCTCGCGGCTGCAGTGCGCAGCATTTTCGATCTGCACGAGCCGTTCGCCAGCGAGCTGACGCGATTTTTCGCGCAGCTGAATCAATGGCAGAGCCGCTACGACCTCGAGGAGGACGAGATCCAGTTTTTCGCGAGCGTCCTGGTGGACTATGTGAGCGAGCAGCTGACAGAAATCGAACGCATGATCCGACCGGTCGCCCGCGCCCTGGAGCGCCTCCGCCCGCACATCGGTGACTTGCTGCCGGCGTTACGGTCGGGCCTCGCGACGCGCGTTGAAGAAGCCGGCCTCAAGGAGCATGTCGCCGTGCGTCGGGCATCGGGTACCGAACTTGCCCATTGGGAGCATCTCACGGTCTGGTACGTCGCGTCGGACGGCCGCGCCGCACGTCTCGATCATCTCGCGCGCCAAGCCCTGGCGGCTGTGCGCACGCTGACGGCGAACGTGAGCCGCCTGTCGCGCCTCGGCCTCGGGGCTGTGTCTCGGCGTGCGGACTTTGTGCGTCTGGCTGGCTTCTTCAACCGAGCGGCCACCGACGACGAGACGCATCGGATCGCGGCCGCGGCATTCGGTCTGGGATCCTGTCGCCATGTCGGAACGTTATCGTCCGACGCCGACGATCCCGTTGCCACCATTACACCGTGGCAGGACGCACCGCGCGCGGTGGTGCCCATGGCGCTTCGGGAACGCGGCGAGACCAATCAACGGGGCAGTGCAACGCCGATCCGAGACAGAGGCAAGGAGCGCAGGTACCTGGAGCAGATCCGCTTGCGCGAGCGCGTGTCGCTCGACGTGGCCGCCACCGAGCTGCTTGCGTGTGCAGGGGCCGGCGGCTCCATCCACGGCGCGCGGTTATCCGCCGCGGCCTTTGGCTTGCTGCGCGACCTGATTGGCCGCTCCGGGCATCGACGTCGACCCGGTGCGCAAGTTCGCGCGTCAACCGAAGCCGGGATCCGTTGTGAAGTACGGCGGGTAGCGGACGCGCAAACGGCGGTCGCGTGCCCGGCGGGAAGGCTTGTACTGTGGGATTTGGTGGTCACGGTGACCGCTGATGACGGCCTTGCCGGGCTCGGAGTGGCGGCCGAGGCGATCCCACAGGTGTCGAAATGAGCGCCGAGACGTCACCGGCGGCGGTGCCCGAATTGCGCGAAGCCGCACGCCATCTGGTCGGCCATCCGCTTGTGCTGGCCGAACAGAATCCCGACATGTTCCGGCTGATCCGCCGGCACGAGCAGCAACTCGACCGTTGGTTTACTCAGCGTCTCGGCTATCGCCTGCAAGTGGCTGCCGACACGGCGCGGCTCTTCAAGTCGACAGTCGTCGTCAGCCGACGTCCGTTGCGTGCGACCAGCCAGAGACGACCGTTCTCCATGCGCGAGTACACCATGCTGGCCCTCGCGTTGGCTGCGGTCACTGCCGGCCCCGACGTCGTCAGCTTGCGCGACCTTGTCGAGCAGATCCGTTCCGCAGCGGCCGAGGCCGACATCGCCTTGACAGAGACCCCGGCGGATCGCCGCGCGCTGGTCGCGGCGCTACGTTGGTTGATCGCCCACGGCGTCGCTCTGGAGATGCATAGTCGCGTCGAACGCTACGCAACCGACGCAGCGTCCGACGCCGTGCTGAAGATTCGCCAGGACCGTGCGGCATTGTTGCCACTGCCCGTGCTGGCGCGGGCCGCAACGGTCGAGCAGCTTCTCGACCGGTCGAGCCAGCGCGCCTCGCATCGCGCTTGGGCGCGCGCGATGCTGCTCGAGGAGCCCGTCCTGTACCACGACGACATGTCGGACGGCGAGTGGACGGAACTGCGTCGTCGGCTCGGCGAAGAGGCAGCCATCTTCGAGGAAATGTTCGGCATGCGCATCGAAGCTCGCGCGGAAGGCGTCATGATGGTTGACCCCGAGGGCGAAATGACCGACATCCGATTTCCCGGGGCGGGAACGGTAGGGCATGCGGCGCTGCTACTTGTTGAGCGACTTTGTGCGCTGGGACCGAACCCGGTGTCGCGCCATGCGGTGGTCGCTGCGGTCGCGGAACTGGTCATCGAACATCGTCGATACTGGTCGAGCGTGGCGGACGACGCCGAAAGACTCACGCGCGAAGTCCTGGAACTGCTTGGGGACCATCGCATGGCCGAGGTCGTCGACGACGACGTACGCCTGCTACCCGCCGCCTGTCGCTACGCCGTTGATGCAACGTACGAACAAGCCTCGTTGTTGTGACACGTCCGGTTCCCGAGTCGTTGCTGTCTCCGGGTCTGCGACCGGTCTGGGCGACCGTCCGCCAACAACTCGACCGCCTTGGACCGGATCGTCGGGGGACCGTTGCCCGGGCCGTATCGGACGCGCCCAGCATGCTCGTCCTCGAAACGTTGCTCGGACGAAAACCCACCAAGCGGATAGACCTCGCCGAACTTGAACGGGGGCTGGTGGAGCGAGGAGTCGGGGGCGACCTGTGCGCCGCGCTGACTCGCCTTGGCTACCCGATGTCGGAGAAGGCCCTGCGGCGACGCCAAGACCGCGCGCGTTCGCACGAAGCCCGCGCCGCGCTCGCTGAAGCCATCCGGTGCTGGCCTGAGCCGTGGGCACCGGAGTGGGCGGGCGGCATCCGCAAGGCGGGCTTGCTGGGCGGTCTCGATGGCCCCGCGGCAACGACCATGGTGGCCGACGTGCGACGCCTGATCGATCACCTCGACCAGCTCGGAACCAAAGGCACGAGCAGGACCGAACTCGCGGCCAGCCTGTTCGGCTCGGCACACGCTCTTGATCGAGGGACGCCGCTGGCGTCTGCAGTATCCCGGATGTTGCGCCATCGCGTCGGCGAGGCGGCGGAACGAGAGCAATGGGAGAAGGCGGGGATTGCACGGGACCGGGTTTCTGCACCTGCGCTGGCCTGGTCTATTCCGACGACCGCAGGATCGCTCCTCGACCAACAGATTCGAGCCGCAGCAGCGGGCGAACTGCCGGTGCATATCAGCTTGTTCGCCCTACAGCGCTACCCTGTTACTGTCCGGCAAGGGACTCCCGTCCTGGTGGTCGAGAACCCTCGACTTGTCGAAGCGGCGGCGGAACGCGCCTTGCCGGGCTGCGTCGTTGCGTCGAACGGTAACCCGTCGGCAGCGGTCACCACGCTTCTGGCGCAACTGATTCAGTCGGGTGCATCGGTGCGGTACCACGGCGACTTCGACGCGGCCGGCATCGCGATCTGTCGCCGTATGCGCGAGTTTGGCTGCACGCCCTGGATGATGGACGCCCGCGCCTACGAGCACGCGATCGACCTGGCCGCGCGCCGCCATGTGCGGCTTGAACGCGATGCCAAGGGCTGTGGGCCAACGCCGTGGGATAGTGCGCTTCAGGCCGCGTACGAAGAACGACGGCTCATGGTCCACGAGGAGTTCGTCCTCGAGGATGTGCTCGGCAGGTTCTCCCGCTCCCATTGAACGCGCTGCGATGCCCCTCAGCGAGGGTGCCCGTCCCGCCGCATGGTGCGCCCGTGGCCCGCGTTCGAGCGTGAGATTGGGTCCCTCACTTCAGGGCATCGCGCAACGCCTCGTGTCCCGGCTTCACGTCACCCACGACGAGACCACCGGAGAACCGCACACGGCCGGCATCATGCTCTTCGATCGAAACGCTGACGGCACGGGGCACGCGAGCCTGACCTGCCTCGATCACCAGCCGGCGCCCGAACTCATGGTCCTGGTGTACGAGCCGCGCTCGGCGGAACGACTGGCCGAGCACACCAGCGAGACGCTGAGAATCCATGTTGACGCCCAACCGATGTGGCGCCTGGGGCCCGTCGCGGTGGCGGACGTGCCGCAGACCGACGACGGGCGCGGAACCGTCGCGTACGGCGTCACGCTCCGTCGCGGTTTCCACTGGGAGCTGGCGGCCGGAGAACGACTGATCGTCCAGATCGGCGAACTGCCCATCCTCTCGCTCGACGTCGCCGCCGCGAAACCCGACATCGTCGAGTTCAAGGCGGCATGCGACCGGATGTACGCGAACCGAATGCTGCCGCGACACAGGTGGGCCGAGCTGGATTTCCGGGACCCCGATCCGCTGACGGGCGAGCCATCGTTGTCCCTCGAGTTGTTCCACGAGGCGAGCCACGACGGAGGCAACCAGCCGAGGTTCCAGCTCTCGTGCGGCAACGACGCACGCCATGTCGGCACCGACAGCGTCGACCTGGTGGCACATCGTGCACGCCATTGGGGACGGGCCGCCACAAGGACGGCCCCTACAAGACCTGCCCAGACCGCTGCGGCCGGCCGAGATGCCGGCGGTTCGACCAGCGACCTCCGCATCCAGGTGGACGACGGCTCCGTGCGCGCGATAGCGATGGCCAGCAGGGCGCCGAACCCGGACCGGTGGGGCACCTTCGATCTTCCACCGGACGAGAACCCGGTCCGTGATCTGGTCGGTGTTCTCGAGGCAGGGCGTGCCATGACGATCCGCTGGTTCCACCGCCCGCCGGTGCGCTTCGACCTGGCAGGCGGAAGGCCGGCGATCGCGGCGTTCAGGGCGAGGTGCGAAGAGATGTTCGATCAGACCCGTTCTGACGCCGGCGGGGCTTGACGAGATTGCCCCGCCGTCTGTCGTTGACGTGCTGTTCGGCAAACGCGTCTTGATTCCGGACTCGTCAACCGACCGTTCCACACTTCCTGTGAGGCGTGCGGTACGCAACGACGCTATCGCCCAATCACACCAGCGCAATCGGGTCGGGAACTCCGCCTCCCCAAGCCGTCCGCAAGCTAGAATCGTCCGTCCACAAGCCCTGGAGGCCGCGAGTTGACCCCCCACGTTCTGATGGGCCTGGCGGGCGGGCTGCTGGTCGGCATGCTCATCGGCGCGTACGGGCCGGGGACGCTCATCGGCGGGTACGGCCCGGGGATCCTCTACTGCGGTCTGATCGGCGGTCTCGGCGGCTGGGTCCTGCACCTCAGTCGCCGCCTCAAGGAACTGGAAGCGACACGGGAGACCGCTGCGTCGACGGGTCGGTACACGCAGCCGGATCCGGCCGCGGACGACCCGGAGGTGGCTCCGTCCAGCGTCACCACGGTCGTGGCAGACGTCGCGGCGACGGACACGGCGGGAGCGTCAAGCCCGACGTGGGATTCCCCTGCCCGTCCCCAGCCCAAAGACGACGCGTGGGGGCCAAGGCAGCGGTCCGGCCCATCCCCCGTGGATCGAGTTCTCGCGGCAGCGAAAGAGTGGTTCACGACTGGCAACGTGCCGGTGAAAGTCGGTGTCGTGGTCGTTCTGTTCGGCGTCGGATTCTTCATCAAGTACGCCATCGACCACGAACTGTTCACGTTGCCCGTGTGGGCCCGCCTGGCCGGGTTGGCGCTGTTCGGCCTCGCCATGCTCGGTGTGGGCTGGCGGCTGCGCGAGCGGAGAGAGATCTATGCGCTGAGTCTCCAGGGCGGAGGCCTCGGCATCCTCTATCTCACGACTTACGCCGCGTTCGAGTTCTACGCGCTTCTGCCGGCGACGGTTGCCTTTGGCGCCATGGTGGTCGTCACGGTGGCGGCGGGCCTCCTCGCGGTGATCCAGAACTCCCGTACGCTCATCGTGCTGGGCGTCGCAGGGGGATTCCTCGCGCCCCTGCTCGCCGCCACGGAGACCGGGGATCACGTTGCGCTGTTCAGCTACTACGCGGTGCTGAACGCCGCGATCCTGAGCATTGCCTGGTTCAAGGCGTGGCGGCTGCTCAACCTGCTCGGCTTCGCGTTCACGTTCGTCATCGCGAGCTGGTGGGGCTACCAGGGCTATCGGCCCGAGCACTTCGCGACGACGGAGCCCTTCCTCATCCTGTTCGTGCTGATGTACATCGGCGTCGCGGTGCTGTTCGCCCTGCGCCGCCCGCCCAACCTGCGCGGCTTCGTCGACAGCACCGTGGTCTTCGGCACGCCGTTGGTCGGGTTCGCCCTGCAGACGCGCCTCGTGGAGAGCGACACCGGGCTCGCGTGGTCGGCCGGGGGCCTGGCGGCGGTGTACGGCGTGCTTGCCGCCGTGGTGTGGCGGATCAACGACCTGCGCATCCTGGCGATGTGCTTCGTCGGGTTGGCGCTCGCGTTCCTGGCGGTGGCGTTTCCGCTTGCGCTGGACGACCGCTGGACGAGCGCTGCCTGGGCGATGCAGGGCGCGACGATGGCGTGGTTCGGCATGCGCAACGGGTCGCCGCTGCTGGCGCGACCTGACGGTCGCGTTGGAAGTTTCGCTGGCGCGAACCTTCTACGGAGCAAGCTCCTGGCTTTCGGCGGCGCCGCGTTGCAGGTGGTCGCGGGGGCGGCGCATCTCACTGCGGGATCGTTCGGCGACACGGCCGTGCCTGTGCTGAACGGTCCTTTCCTGTCCGGTGCGTTGCTGGCGCTCGCCGGCTGGACGGTTGCCTGGAGCTTCGACCACGGCACGCTCTCGCCGCGTGCGCAGACCGTGTGGACGCGCATCGCGCTTGTCTGGGCGGGTGCGTGGTGGTTCCTGTCGGTCGGCGGGGAGATTGCCGACCTCCCGGACGAGGGCGTGCGCAGCGCCTGGCTCGCCGCGGCCGCGCTCTCGGCCGCCGCGGCGACGCTCGTTGCGCGGGCGCTGGCATGGCGGCAGCTCGCCTCCCTGGGTCTCGTGCTGCTGCCCGTCATGGTCGTGGTGCTTGGCAGCGTCCCGTTGGACACGCAATCCCATCCCCTGGAGCACTACGGCTGGCTCGCGTGGCCGCTGGCGTTCGGCATCCAGTATGGATTCCTTTACGCACGGGAAGGCGACTATCCGAAGCTCGCGCCGTACCTGCAAGTCGGCACCTACTGGGCCCTGGCGTGGCTGGTGGCGCGCGAAGTGCATTGGCTCGTGGGCAACGTGGCGGGAGGCGACTGGCCCCTCGCGTCCGCCGTCGTGTCGGCAGCGGTGCTGGCGTGGGCGACCGGGAGGGTGCGCGGGAGCCTGCCCTGGCCGCTCGAGGAGCATTGGCGCTGGTTCTCCACCGCGGGAATCCCGGTGGTTGCGGGTACGGCGGCCGTGTCCGTCCTGGCCGTCAGCCTGACCTCCAGCGGGAGCGCCGCGCCGCTGCCCTATCTCCCGCTGCTCAACCCGCTGACGATCGCAGCGGTCGTGGCGGGTGTTGCGGCCTGGCGTGCGTTCGACATCGACACGGGGCGTACGGATGCGCGCGGGATGCTCGCGTTGGTCGTCGTCGCCGGGCTCGTCCTCCTGTCGATGGAAGTGGCGCGTGGCGTCCACCACTTCGCGGGCGTCCCGTTCACGGCCGCGGACCTGGCCGGATCGGCGATCTTCCAGGCGGGACTGTCGCTGGTCTGGGGCGCCGCGGGGCTCGCCGGCATGGTGGCCGGGGCGATGCGGGAACGGCGCGAGGTCTGGATCGGCGGTGCGGTCGTGATGGGTCTCGTGATCGTCAAGCTGTTCGTCGTGGAACTCGGCAACGTCGACACGTTGAGCCGGGTCGTGTCCTTCCTCGGTGTGGGCCTGCTGCTGCTGGTCGTGGGGTACTTCGCGCCCGTGCCGAAGGGCAGCGGTTCCGGACGCCCGCCAGCCTGAAGCAATTTGCTCAAGGAGACAACATGAGACGCTCGCTCGCCGCACTTCCCCTGCTGCTACTGGCAATCGCCGCCCATGGCGAGCGGGATCCCACGGATGTCATCGCGGTCGTCCTGGGGCAGGAGATCACCGTGGCGGACGCGGCGGAGTCGGGGATCGACGGATTGATCAACGGCTTGCTGATGAGCAAGTTCGCGCAAGACAACGGTATCGAGGCGACCGACGAGGAGATCGCGGCAATCGCCGACGGGATCGTGGCTGCCGGGCGAAGCCGACAGAGCCGAACTGACCGAGGCTCTCAATGAAGCGGTTGACCCTGAACGGTGCCGGGGAATCCAGGACCGTCTGATGCCGTCGAGCGACGCATCGAAAACATGTCAGCGAGCCAGCAGACCGACCTGGAGTTTTGGCGCCCCAGAGCGAGGCCATGGCTAGAGCGCTGGAAGCTGGACAAGGCGCTCTTCGACAGATACGGCGGTCGGGCGCACCACCAGCAGGCAGGCGTGCAACCGTTCGACGCCGTGATCCAGTTCCTCCAAGAGCAGGAAGCCAGCGGCGCGTTCACGATTCTGGACAAGAGCTACGAGGACGAGTTCTGGGCCTATTGGCGGAGCGACGGGCACAGGTTCATCCCGGAGGAGAAGGCGGTGGAGTTGCTGGCGAAGCCCTGGTGGCTGATGGACAGACCGAGCGACGAGTGTGCGCGTTGGCCGCGAGCCAGGAAATGGGCGTCGGGGTGGCCTCCTACCAGTCAGCAGCGGCCGCATCCGCGGCGATGTTAGCAGTCGATCGCTCCGGGACCAGAGAGTCGCCTTCGCAAACCGACCTTCGATGCATCCGACGGGAAGACCGCGAATGCCGAGCACCCTACGGATCGCGCGGTGCTTCAAGTACGCGAATGCGGTAGATGGTCCAGGACGACGAGCCCAGAACCAGGGCCATGAACCCCACCAGCACGGAGTCCAGCAGCAGTATCGTGCCCAGGACGAGAGGCGATGTGCCGACCGCCATTTCGTTCAGGGCGATATGCGGGACCAGCGTGGGGATGGCGCAAGCGAAGAGCAGCAGGGTTGCCCAGACCCACCGTCGATGCATCGCGCGCACGGACCGGCGCAGTGTCATGGCATGGTCGCCGGCGATCAGACCAATGCCCCAGGGAAACAGGGCCATGAACGGAATCGTCAGGACCAGACCGAGCCCTTGACCCCACATGGCGGCCACGACCGGGTCCATGACGAAGACCAGGTTCGCTGTCCCCGTCAATGCCGCGGGGATCGCAAAGCCGAGTACCGCGATGCCCGCAACGACGGCGGCGCCCCGTAGAAACGTCCTGTCCAGCCGCCCGACCCGTTGCCAGTCACGATCCTGGTACAGATATCTCGGCACGAGGTAGGTGCAGACCATTACCGCCGCGACCTTTCCCAATCCGAACCCCATGCGTATGCGAGACTCCGTGCCCGCTTCGATCCCGTCTCCCGGGGTGAACATTCCCAGGTGCCACTCGACCGCGTGCTGCAGCAGCTCGAGGAGCGCCACTCCAATCCACAGCGCCGATGCCGTCCCCGGCGAACAGGCAACGCCGCCCCTCGCGAAGGCACGTCAATGGTCCGGGCAGCCGGCGTGATCGAGGTCCCCGGGGCGGCGGCGGGAGCGGCATCGGCAGGGGCACCTGTCTGCGGATCGCGTGCCGCGCGGCAGGGGGGTGGCTCGCCCTACGGCGGGAGGGCAAGCTCACGCCGACGTTCGGATGCGAGGCCCTGCACCCACGCCCGGGGTTCCTTCCGCTTCTCAAGCGTCCGGGCTCCGTCCCGGCCCCTGAACGATCAGGTATGGCTCGGGTTCGACATCGCCTGAATGGCTTCCAGGACCTCCTGGATGCGGCCTTCCTGTATCAGATCGGCGGGCCGTAGACCGCTGAAATACCTATGCCGCGAGTACAGCCATGCGCGCGCCGTCCTCGGGTCCGAATAGAACTCCGAGAGCCGTTCCACGATGTACTCCAGGTCGACGAGCAGGTTCTCCTTGTTCGGCCTCGGATACGCACGGCCGTGGTTCCACCTGGAAACCGTCTCCGGCGTCGTTCCCAGCATGTTGGCGACGTCGACCGAGCGTATCGCCGCTTTTGTCCTCAACAGCTCCAGCTTCTCCGACACCGCGTTCCTTCCCACTGCAACATCTGTCATACCTTGCCTCCAACCCGATTCGCCCTTCACAGGGCACATTTCAACCGCGCACCACTCAACGGCGAGCGGCAATCCCCCGGTGATTGACTAACGATGGCCGGAGGTACGAACCCAACGGCTCAGGGGTCGCCTTGACGGCGCGAGGGAGATGCGCCTGCATCGTCGGCATGTCGGAGATCTCCACGTCACGCCAATCGGAGTTGACGTTACTATAGGCATTACACTTGATGTTTTCAATGATGCTTGTTCGCCCTCCCGCCTGGTCCTGCTGGCGTGGGCGACCGGGCGGGTGCGCCGAAGCCTGCAAGTTTCCCTCGCGAAAGGCAGGTCAAATGGTCCGGGCAGCCGGCGTGATCGAGGTCCCCGGGGCTCCCCTGATCCCGTACGAGATGCAATCGGGAACGCGGCGGCCAGTGTGAGAACCTATCCCAAGCCAACCTCTGGAGCGAGCCATGAACCGACTGCAAGGACGTCCCGTCATCGTCACCGGTGGCGGCAGCGGCATCGGCAGGGGCACCTGCCTGCGGATCGCCGAGGAAGGCGGGCGGGTGACGGTGGCCGACATCCGGCTCGGCATCGCCGAAGAGACCGCGGAGCTGGTGCGCGGCGCCGGGGGCGAAGCCATCGCCGTTCAATGCAACGTCGCGGACGAAGCGCAGGTGGCCGAGGCGGTGGCGCGCACGGTCTCGGAGTTCGGCAGCCTCTGGGGCCTCGTGGCGAACGCGGGGACGGCCGGATGGGGCTGGATCCACGAGACGGACCTCGCCGACTGGCAGTTCGTGCTGGACGTCAACCTCACCGGGCCGTTTCTCTGCAGCAAGCACGCCCTGCCCCACATGATGGAGGGCGGCGGCGGGTCCATCGTCATGACCTCGTCCATCGCGGGCTCGGTGATCGGCCCCGGGGGCTCCAACGCGTCCTACGCCACGTCCAAGCACGGCCTCATCGGGCTCGCGAAGCAGATCGCGGTGGACTACGGCGGCTACAACATCCGCGCGAATGCGATTCAGCCTTCCGGGGTGGACGGCAGCAACTTCGGCAAGCACGCGGGGGAGGATCGGGAGCGGATGAAGACGCCGAGGGCCGAGTTGCCCCGGGGCAAAGGGTGGTTGGCGATACGGCGGCAGGGGAAGTTGAAGGAGGAGTACGGGGCGACGATCGCGTTTCTGTTGAGTGACGATGCCGGGTATATCACCGGGGCCGCGGTGCCGGTGGATGGGGGGTTTCTGGCGACTTGAGGATGGGAGGTGTGGGGGCGACCCTTGGCTCGACCGTCTGGCCGCCCGGTCGCCCGTCCCGACGCCACACCCCCTACGCGGTGGACGTGGGCGCCCAGGTGCCGCACGTGGCGATGCGCCTGTACGTCATGGGCGAGCGCTGCTACGACGACGCGACGCGCGGGGACATGGTCGAGATGCGCAGGCTGAACCGGGGCGGTGCTCGAGGCCGGCGCACTGGGGTTCCCCACGTCGCGCTTCTACGGGCACGTCGACAAGGCCGGGAACCTGGTGCCGGGCACGCAAAAGACCCGCGAGGGCACGGCCAGCGCAGTCCGTACTCGGCACGATCATCGGCAATCGCGATCAACCTCTTGAAACCCACAAGCAATTTGCCGCCGACAAGCGGCCTGGTGAGAAATGCGGGCTAGGGACGGCACTTGGTGAGGCCCCCGTGGAGACCGCGCGCGGCATCAAGTACGTGTTCGTTTGGACGGCGGATACAATGCCCAGCATAGGACGGGGAGCGGAATACGTTTGAGGCACTGCCTTATCCTGTTGGTGGCTGTCGCAATGGGCGGCTGCGCCGCCTTTCAAGACCAGCAATTGGCACTGGAGGCGTTGCGCGATGAAGTGCACGGCATCGCCGGAGACCTGGGTGCAGTCGAGCGATCCCTGAACGGCGTCTCCGAAGAGATGCATCGGTTCCAACAGGGAATGGAGGCCCGTCTGGACAGCATCGATGAGCAACTGGCGAAGCCCATCGAACTCCCGCTGCGGACCTGCCAGTTGCCGGAAGCGCCGCCGACCGATCAGGCGGGCGCTGCCTGCGAGGTTCCGGTCGAGGTGGTTACCGACACCGGCACGGACAAAATGGTCGTCGGGTCATTGGAACAGATCCGCATCACTCCCCCCGGGATCACCATTACCGCCCGCATCGACACCGGGGCGGACTCCAACTCGCTGAGTGCGACGAATCTGGTGTTTCTTGAGCGCGACGGCGACGACTGGGTCCGCTTCGAGCTTCACGCCGGGGGTGAGACCTATCCCATGGAGCGGAGTGTGAGCCGTTTTGTGCGGGTGTTTCAGCAGTCGGACGCTACCGGCGCCCGTCGCCCAGTGGTCCAATTGCGGGTGCAGTTGGGGCCCGTTCTGGGCAACTTCGAGTTCAATCTCTCGGACCGCACCCATCTGAAGCACGCCGTGATCCTGGGCCGGGGCCTGCTCAAGGACCTGATGATGGTGGATGTTTCGCAGGAATACGTACAGCCGCTGCCCGACGCGGAAGGCTGACCACGGCCCATGGAACGCTGGTCCTACGCTCTCGCTTCCGCCTTGCTGGCGGCCGCGGGACTCGGCATTGCCGCCTACCGCCTCGCCGATACCGGCGTGCCGCTGCTACCGGACGAGGATCGCACGGTCTGGCAGGTCGAGGCCCGTATCGAGTTCCTCGCCACGGGCGAGCCCGCCGAGGTGCTGTTGACGCTGCCGCCGGCCCAGGACGGCTTCGTGGTATTGAGCGAAACCAGCGCTTCGCCAGGGTTCGGCTTCACGGTGGACCGGGCCGGCCCCCAGCGGAGGGCGCACTGGACCAAGCGCTCCGCCACCGGCGAACAGGTCCTCTTCTACCAGATGGACCTGATCCAGGATCCGGACCACCGGATATCGCCCAGGCCACCTGGCAAGGTGCGCGCGGCGACCTTTGACGGCCCCTACGCCACGGCCGCGTCCGAGGTGCTCAACGCGCTGCTCCCCCGCTCCACCAGCGCCAAGTCACTCGCCGATCAACTTGTGCAGGCGGCCAATACGCGGCCGTTGAGCCAGAACCTGAACCTGCTGCGGCAGAGACATGACGCAGGACCGCTGATCAGCGCACTCTTGAACCGGGCCGGGGTCGCCGCCCGATCCGTCAAGGCCCTGCGCCTGGAGGACGGCCGCCGCCGTCAACCGTTACGCGACTATGTGCACGTGTGGCACCAAGGCACGTGGCTGCTGTACGACCCGTCGCGGGGCAGAGTGGACGATACCTCCGGGCTCCTGCTGTGGCAGACCGGCACCCCGTCGGTTTTCGACGTCGTCGGCGGCACGCGCAGCCAGGTGAGCTTCTCGATGACGAGCCAGATCCAGTCCGCGCTGGGCCTGTCGCGGCTCCGGGACAGCCCGTTCGACATTTCCCTGCATGGCCTGCCCATCGCGGAACAGGGCATGTTCAAGCTCATCATGACCTTGCCCGTCGGCGCCCTGATGGTGGTGATCATGCGGCTGCTCATCGGCGTGCGCACGGCGGGCACTTTCATGCCGGTGCTCATCGCGCTGTCGTTTCTGCAGACGGAGCTCCTGGCCGGCATGGTCGGCCTGGTGCTGGTGGTTGCCGCGGCCCTGTTGCTCAGGTCGTACCTGTCGGCCTTGAACCTGCTGTTGGTGGCGCGTATCGCCACGCTTGTGGTGGTGGTGATCGCGCTGGTGACCATGCTGGCGGTGGTCAGCTATCGCCTGGAGCTGATCAGCGGGTTGGCGATCACGTTCTTCCCGATCGTGATACTCGCC
Organism: Candidatus Azotimanducaceae bacterium; assembly: GCA_965206615.1. Lineage (GTDB taxonomy): Bacteria > Pseudomonadota > Gammaproteobacteria > Pseudomonadales > Azotimanducaceae > VXNE01. Next base: position 995,759 of record CBDBKI010000005.1, on the reverse strand, counting down.
TGGACCGTGGAGCGCATGTCGATTCTCTGGGAAGAGGAGGGCGCGGGCGAAGCCGTCATCCAGGGTGCGGGCAGCCTGCTGGTGGCCGTGTGTGCTTACATGGCGATGAGCCAGCCGGTGGTCCGCCACCTGTCGTTCAACTTTCCCGAACTGCACCTGTGCGTGCTGGCCGCCATCCTGCTGCTCGGCCGCTATACCGGCTATCGGCTGCTCGAGCTGCATCGTTTCCTCTCCCTGGGCAGGCGCGCCGAGTGAAGTGGATCACGGCACCTTCGGTACTGCGCGAACGGGGCATCATGGGCATGAACCGGCGCAACCTCGGGTTCGTGAGCCGCTACAACCACCGCGATGCCTATCCCCTGGTCGACAACAAGCTTCGCACCAAGCGGCTGGCCGGCAAGGCGGGCATTCCAACGCCTGACCTGATTCACGACCTGGCCTACCAGTACGAGGTCAAGGCTGTGTTTTCGCTCCTGGAAGTTCTCGACGAGTTCGTCATCAAGCCCGCCCAGGGCAGCGGCGGCCGCGGCATTCTGGTGATCGTCGGCCGGGACGGAGACCGGTATGTGAAGAGTAACGGGGAGCGGGTGAACATTCGCCAGATAGAGCGGCTGCTCAGCAACATCATCAGCGGACTCTATTCGCTCGGCGGCCGTACCGACTCGGCCATCGTCGAGTCGCTGGTCAGGGCGCACCCGATGTTTACCGCCATGAGCGTCGACGGTGTGCCGGACATCCGGGTCATAGTTTTTCAAGGCTACCCGGTCATGGCGATGCTGCGGTTGGGCACGCACGCCTCCGACGGCAAGGCCAATCTGCATCAGGGCGCCATCGGCGTGGGTCTGGACATTCGCACGGGATCGAGCGTCGCAGCGGTGCAGCACGACCGGGCGATCACCCACCACCCGGACAGCGGCGAGCGCCTGGATCGGATACAGGTTCCGGACTGGCCGACACTGCTGCGCCTGGCGAGCCGGTGTTTCGATGTAACCAACCTGGGATACCTGGGCTGTGACATCGTCATCGATGCAAACGCCGGGCCGTTGCTTCTCGAGATGAACGCGCGCCCGGGCCTCGCCATTCAGATCGCCAATGGCAGCGGTCTGCTCAGCCGCCTGCAGGCGGTCCTCGCCCGGGAAGCCTTTGCGCCAACCGTGGAGGAGCGGGTTGCCTTCGCCCTTGACGGCCTCGGAGGCGCTGCCCGCTGATCGGTCGGGATCCAACCTGGCGCCGATTGTCCCGGTCCGCCCATGCAAGCGGGCGCGCCATACCGGAGGCATGCTTGACGAGGGTAGGCCTTTGGCCTACGGTCTCGGGATGGAGTTCGAATGGGACGAGGCAAAGAACGGTGCCTGTTTCGAGCGTCGCGGCTTCGACTTCGCCTATGCCGTCCGAGCCTTCCTCGATCCGCACCGGATCGTCGCGCAGGACCGGCGGCGGGACTATGGCGAAGACCGCTACCGACTGCTCGGCGCTGTCGACGGACGGGCCTACGTTATCGTCTACACGCTGCGGGGTTCCGCCATTCGCATCATTTCGGCTTGCAAGGCCAACCGGAAGGAGGTCGCGGACCATGAGCACAACGCGCGTCAGGGTTGATCCCGACGATCCGTCCAGCCTGCCCGAAGGGCGGATCGACCCAGCGAGGGTGGATGCCACCACCGAGGCGGAGATCGCAGCGCAGGAGCGGGAGGACGAAGAAGAGGCCATGCAGGACATGGCGCGATACGCGCGCCGCGTCCGGCGGCGGCTGGGGCTATCCCAGACCGAGCTGGCGCGGCGCATCGACGTGCCGCACGAGACGATCCGCAACTGGGAACAGGGCAAGCGCTGCCCGACCGGCGCGGCGCGCGCCCTGTTGCGGGTGCTCGACAAGGCGCCGGAGACCGCGCTGCGCGTGCTCAGATGAGAGTTTCGACCCCGGGGGCCGGGGCGCGGACGCGAGGGAACAGGTTGCGTCCCAACGGGCAATTTCCAGCACGCGAGCCGTGGCCGGGTCAGGCGAACCGCGATCGAGCGCGACGGAACGACCCGCGTCCGTACATTCTCTCGGTTGCAGGAACGGGCTGCCCGGCCATAGCGCCACCAAGCCATCGCCCTAAGCGGGCGCTGCCTTTGGCCCCAGCGGCCCGCCGTCCTATCGCTCTGTCGCACTTGCGCCTGCTTACGCAGACGCTAGTCCGACAGGCTGCTAGCCCGCATTTCTCACCAGGCCGCTTGTCGGCGTCAAAAAGATCATGGGTTTCAATAAGTTGACCGCGATGTCGATGATCGTGCGCGATTGCGGACTGCGCTGGCCGCGCCCTCGCGGGTCTTTTGGCCCCGTGTGCGCACGTGCTCCCTCAACCGTAGTCCCGCTATGCTCTCGGTCGCGAGTACGCACACAGTGCCAAAATCCTCCGCGATCATCACGGCCCCTGGTGAGAAATGCGGGCTAGTCTGTGCATGCATCGCGGGAGAGGTTGCATGAGTCGCATGGGCTATTCCCTGATCGAGTTTTGTCACGACGTGCGCGCGATACTCCGGGCGAATGACGACCGCGACGCTCGGGAGCAGGTCCGGCAGAAGCTCGAGGCGCTCCTGGGCGACCGGGACTTTTGCGCGAAGTACGTCGGGCCCGGCAACGACGCCGGCATGGAACAGATCTACCAGGATCCCGAACTCCACTTTTGCGTGCTGGCCTACAACATGACGGAGCCGCGCACCTCGCCACCCCACGATCACGGCGAGTCGTGGGCCGTGTATGGCCAGGCGGCCGGGCACACGGACATGACCGTCTGGTCGACGCCGGACGACGCTGGACGCCTCGAGCCGGTGCGGACCTTTCGCCTGGCGGCCGGACAAGCCGGCCTGTTCGACGTTCGCGAGATCCATTCGATCGATTACACGGAAGGGGCCAAGTTCGTTCGGGTGACCGGCGTGGACATGACGAACGAAGAGCGGCGGGTGTTCGACCCGGCGACCGCGGAGGTGCGGGACGTGCAAGGGGTCGGCACGGGCGCGACGCAATGACCCTGCCCGGTCCCGTATATCGAATTCGTGCACGGTCCCCGGGCGGCATTGTAAGGGGACAGGCTTGTCCCGTCCCGTTCTCGAATGCCGTACACGATTCGAGACGGAGGACCGGGTATGGGACGCCCTTGTGGCGTCCCGATTCGAATTCACGCACCGCCCCGGCGCGGGCGGGGGCGCTTGACCGCCCAGCGCAAGGGCCCCACACTATAGCTAATCTAGCTATCTCTCCAGAACCGAAGTCATGCTGGTCAACGTCCACGACGCCAAGTCCCAGTTGTCCAAACTGATTGCCGCAGCCGAGTCCGGCGACGACGTGGTGATCGCCCGCAACGGCAAGCCCGCCGTCCGGCTCGTGCCCGTACAACCGAGCGGATTCCGCTTCGGCACGCTCGCACACCTGGTCACCGCGGTGCCCGATTTCGACGAGCCGATGGACGACGACGAACTCGCCCTGTGGGAGGGCGAGGGTTGAGCGCAGTCCTCCTCGACACACACGCCTGGATCTGGAGCCTCATGGATCCGTCGCGCCTTCGCGAAGGCGTGAAGACCGCCATCCTCGAGGCCGACTCCGTCCATGTCAGTCCGATCAGCGTGTACGAGGTCGTGCGCAAGGCGCGACTCGGCAAGTGGCCGGAGATCGTTGCGCACCTCGACGCGCTGGTGGCGGACGGAGAGACAGTCTCCGCGCCACTCACGCGCGCCATCGCAGCGCGCGCCGGAACTCTCGATTGGCCGCATCGCGACCCGTTCGACCGGCTGATCGCGGCGACGGCCATCGAGCTTTCCTACCCGCTCGTCTCAAAAGATATCGCATTCGACGCGCTCAACGGGACGGCAGGGTGGCCGGGGCGGTTGTGGTCCCACTAGTTCTCGAATGCCGTACACGATTCGAGACGGGCGACCACAAGGGTCGCCCCCACAATGCGCGCGAAGCGGCCGCGACCCGTCGGTCAGTCCGCCCGCTGCGTCGGTGTCGGTACCAGGAACGATCGAATCACGCGGCTGACCTCGTCTGGCGCCTCGACGTGCGGGAAGTGTCCGGCCTCCACGAATTCGAGATACCCGTCCGCGACAGCCGTCGCGACATTGGCATACTCTTCCGGGTGCTGACCCGGGTCGAGCCGGCCCTGCAGAAACAGCACCGGCATCGACATGGCCGCAAACAGCGTCGACAGTCTGTCTTCCAGCTCGGCGTCGAAGTCGGTGGTCGCGAAGCTGCGGCGCGCGAGCGAGGCCGTGCCGCGGATGCCGAATTCCTTCCGTGCACGTTCGACGACCCGCTCCGGAATCGGGTGCGCAACCAGGCGACCCTCATAGACCACTCGTACGAACCCCCGGCCGCTGAACAGGAACGAACCCGCGACGCTGCCCATCAGGCGATGTGACGGCCTGGGTTCGCCATGCGGCTGGTCACCGGACTGTTGCATCCGCACATAACGACGCATTCGGGGGGCGCCGGCATCCGTGGCGATGACATGCGCCATGTGATCGCCGATCACCGCACCCCGATCATGGGCAACCAGGTCGAATTCGTCGACGCCGATGTCGGCCACCAGACCCACCACCCGAGCCGCCAGCGCCGGGTAGGAGTAGTCGATATCGGCGGACTTTTCGGTTTGACCATAGGGCGGCACGTCCAGGGCGACAACGAAACGATCGCGTGACAGGTCGGCCATCTGGTGGTGAAAGGCAAACCAGGTTTCTGGCAGGCCATGCAGGAAGACCACCGCCGGTCGGGCCCGGTCGCCCGCGGTCACCACGTGCCAGGTCAGGTCGCGGGAGCGGACATAGTGATGGGTCATGAGCGCCCCGGCCAGGCCTCCTCGCGCACCCCTTTGCCCGAGACCACGCTGATCTACAATGAGCCTACACGGCAACGGCCCGACTGGAGAAGGCGACTCATGGCCAAGGTAAGCCGCCTGGCATACAAACTCTTCGAGGTCGCCCAGCTCGACAAGTGGCGCGACTTCATGGCAACGCTCTACGGACTCGAACTCCGCCCCGTACCCGGATCCCCCGAACACGAGGCGGTGGTCGATGCCGCCGGGTCCCGACTGCTGTTTCGCGAGGGACCTGCCGAAGACCTGGTGGCGGTCGGCTGGTGGGCCGACGACCTGGACGGGATGCACGAGCGACTCACCACCTTCGGGGCGAAGGTCTCGTGGATGGACCCGGAGTACGTGGCGAGGCGCGGAGCCGGACGCGTCCTGCAGACCGAAGATCCGACGGGCCTGGTGGTCGACATCCTGGACCGAACGGCTTCCTGCAACGCTTTCGAACCGGCTGACCACGGTCAGCGGTATGTCACCGGCGAACTCGGCGTCGGCCACCTGACCTTCGGCTCGCGGGACCTGATGGCGTTCGAGCGTTTCCACACGGAGGGCCTCGGGCTGCAGATCACCGACTACAACAACGTCGACCTGGCGGCGGGGCTCTCCGTGCGCGTCGGCTTCTACCGCGCGAACCGCCGGCACCATACCGTGGCCTGCGCCACGATGGAGACGCCGGGTCGCCGGCTGCAGCACTTCTTCCTGGAGGTGCCTGATCGTGCCACCGTCGACGCAGCGTTTGACCGCGTCACCCGGGCCGGCATTCCCGTCGCGCACCGGATCGGCCAGCATCCGAATGACGAGCTGTATACGTTCTACGTGGTTTCGCCGTCAGGCTTCCAGGCGGAACTCGGCGCCGAGGGCTTGCTGGTGGAGGACGACCGGCCCGTCGGCTACTGGGAGGGGATGAGCAACTGGGGGCACGAGATGCCCGTGGCGCAGAAGGTCAGAATGGCGAAGGTCGCGGCCCGGAACATCGGAGGCCGGCTGCGCGCGCGTCTGACCGGCGCACCGCAGCCCCCGCTCCCCGAGTGGAAGGGCGGCCCGGGATAGCGCCGTCCGTGGCCGGCGGCGTCCGCACGAAGATCTCGCGGCGCGAATTCGCGCACGGCCCCGGCGCGGGCGCTGTAGGGGACGGGCTTGTCCCGTCCCGTTCTTGCAGGTTGCACGATTCCGGGACGGGCGACCACAAGGGTCGCCCCTACAAGGTCCCGTCTTGACCCATGGAGACAGACATGTCTGACGCTGATATCGCCTACCTGCCCGCCTGTCAATTGTCCGAACGGATTCGTACAAGGCAGCTGAGCAGCCTGGAGGCGACCGATCTTTTCATCGGACGCATCGAAGCGCAGGACGCCGACATCAACGCTGTCGTGGTACGCGACTTCGACCGCGCTCGGGACGATGCCAGGGAGCGCGATCGGCAACTCGCCAAAGGCGACAGCGTGGGGCCACTACACGGCCTGCCGATGACCATCAAGGAGGCGTATCACCGTGCCGGCTTGCCGACCACCTTCGGCTATCCGGAACTCGTCCACAATATACCCACCTGGGACTCCGACATGGCAGCCGCACTGCAAGCGGCCGGCGCCGTGCTCGCCGGGAAGACCAATCTGCCGCTCGGCGGTGCGGATTTTCAAACCTATAACGATGTTTACGGCACCACGAACAATCCCTGGGATCTCGCTCGCAGTCCGGGCGGCTCCTCCGGGGGGTCGGCTGCCGCGCTTGCGGCCGGTCTCACGCCTCTCGAGGCAGGCTCCGACATCGCCGGCTCGATCCGCAACCCTGCCCACTTCTGTGGGGTTTATGGCCACAAGCCAACCTGGGGTATCGTGTCCCAGCGAGGCCATACGGCCGTACTGAAGAACCCGACACCGGATATGGATCTGGTCGTGTGCGGACCGCTCGCCCGGACGCCGGAGGACCTGGCGCTGGCTCTCGGCATCGTTGCCGGGCAGTCCATTTGGAACAGCGGTTGGCGGCTGCACCTGCCGGCGCCGACGAAGACCAGGCTGGACGAGTTTCGCGTTGCCGTTTGGCCGTCCGACGACATGGCGCCAGTCGATGACGAGATTGCCGACCGCGCCCGCATGGTGGCCCGGGCGCTGCGAGACGCGGGCGCCAGGGTGTCAGAGGTGGCGCGCCCGGACATCGACCTGCAACACAGCCACGAAACCTATCTGAACCTGGCGTATTCCGTGGTGAACGCCTCCGTCCCGCCGGAGCAGTACGAGCGCAACAAGCGCGATGCCGAGCGCTACGCCTCCAATGACAGGTCCGATCCCGCGGTGAGTGCTCGGTCGATGGTGTTGAGCCACGCGGATTGGATGCGGGCGGACGCGCGGCGCAGCCGGCTACGTCTGCGTTGGGCGGAGTTTTTTCAGGACTGGGACATCCTGATTTGCCCGCAAATGGCGGTACCCGCATTCGAGCACGACCACACCACGCCCATCGCGCAACGAACCGTTCTGGTCAACGGCGAACCCCAGGACTACTGGAAACAGGCGTTCTGGTCTGGTCTCGTCACCGCGCCTTACTTGCCGAGCACGGTGTTTCCCACCGGACTTTCCGGACAGGGGCTGCCGATCGGTCTGCAAGCTGTTGGCGGCGCCTACCAGGACTACCAGACCATCGACTTTACGCGATTATTGGCAGAGGAAATCGGCGGGTTTCAACGACCGCCGGACGATTGGGGTCGGAGTAGAGCGCCGGAGTAGAGCGCCGGAGTAAAGTGCCGGAGCAGGACCTCCTGTTATAACGTGTGTCTTGCCAACACATCGTGTAGCTGACCGCCCCCGGGCATTTCCGGGGGCGTGACGCCGTTGCTGTCTCGCTCAGTCGTACCAACCCGTCGGCAGTTGCGCCATTTGGGTGAAATCGGGTCCTTCTCGCTGCCACCCATACGCTTGGCCGATGGCCAGCAAACGCTTGAATCGCTCATCGTTGGCGTGGCGATTCAGCACTTCCTGGGGCACCACCTCCTTGTGGCGTTCCTGGGTGACGACGTGATTCCGCGCGAAATAGACCGCCAGGTTCATCCGAATACCCGGGATCTGCCGTTCGAATGACCCATGCCAGGTGTGCCCGTGCCACACCACGCAATCACCAGGCGCCAAATCAGCATGCACTGCCGCGGGATTGCATTGCTCACTGGACAATGCCGACTCCGCCGGTGTCGGCTGGCGCGCGTACTTGTGGCTACCCGGCACCAGGGCGGTCGCACCCGCTTCGCGGCTGTAAGGTGTCAGCGCGTAGTTCACGTTGGCGGTCTGGGCGTGGCTCGCGAACGGCTGGGGTCCCCGGGTGTCCGCGTGCAATGGGATCACGCCGGTCGGGCCCGGCGCCTTGAAATGGCAGCCGAGGCTGGACAGCACGCAGCTCTCGCCCACCAGGTAGCTGATGATGGCAAGGGGTTTTTCGGCCATCAGGATTTCTTCAAACACCGAATCCTCGTACAGCATGTAGTGCAGGTAATCCATGCTGCCACCCATGCGGCTCTTGAAATCTTCACCGGCGGCCCTTTCGATATCGACTCGCTGACCGCTATTTTCCTCGACCCGGTTCAACAACGCCTGTTTGGCACGCTCGACCTGGTCCTGCGACAACGCTCCCCGAATCGTTGTGTACCCTTGCGTATCGAGCTCGACCAGATTGTCGCTCAGGCCCAGTCGGTTGATGGTGGCCAACGTACGCGCCAGCGCTTGTTTGTCCAGTCCGTCGACTAACAGGCGCGACAGCGCTTCCGGTTGGTCCGTTGATTCAGTCATTTGCTCAGACATCGCCTGATCCCTCGTTTCATTTCGTTCCAGATGGCTTCATTCCAACTTGTTCAAGCGAATGATCCGCCGTAGTGTACCCGACGTTTCGACATCGTGAAAGGACAGGACAGCGCCACGACAGCGGGATCACGCGGCGGCGAGCCCGGGTCGCGATGGCGGTCGAGATCAGGTCCCGGCAGCGTCGATCCCGGCGTCGCCCGCGATCGTGGTCAGCGCAGGCCAAGGGCTTCGATCCGTACCAGAGCTCGCGCCTTCAGCCCGTCGCGGAACTGACGCAATGCGGCACCCAGCTCCGGGCGCTGCTCGACCCAACCGATCACCATCAGATTCCGAATCAGCAGGAAGAGCGGCAACAGCGCCAGGTCCTCGTCGGCGAGCTCGCGCCGGCTGCGGTAGCCGCGAATCAGCGCCTCTTGCATGCCCCCGAAGTGGGGCGAGGTCGGGCTGTGGAAGAGCGCGACCGCCAGCTCGTGCACGTGCCAGCCGAATCCCGCGTCGTCGAAGTCGATGAGCCGGGTCTGCTCGCCGTCGACGAGCACGTTGCCGGGATGCAGATCGGCATGAATGAGCCCGTAGGTCGAGCGATCGGCTCCGTACTCGAGGAGCCGCTCGTGAATTCCCGCTCGCGCGCGCGCCAGAATCCGGCACTCCTCGGCGGAGAAGTCCGGCACCTCCCAGAAACGCCCCCAGAGCGGCGACTCCCCGACGAGGCCGTCGGCGTCCCAGGCGCGCCGTGTGAACTCCGGCGGCGGCGTCCATGTCGAGGCCTCGTTGTGAATCCCGGCCGCGAGGCGTCCGATCGCCTCGAAATACCCATCGATCCGCTCGACGTCGTCGATCCTGGCCAGAACCCGGTCGAGCGGCCGCCCCTCGACCCAGTGGGCCAGGCCGACCAGCCGCTCCTCTCCGTCGACCTCGGTCGCCACGAAGTCGCGGCCATCCGGTGTCGGGACACCCTGCGGAACGTTCTGCCCCGATGCGGCCAGGGCGCGCAGCCAAAGTCGCTCCGAGACCATCTCCTCGCGCGTGTTGTAGCCCGGCCGGTGGAACCGGAGCACGTACTTCTCCCCGCCGCGCTCCGCCCGGAACGTGACGTTCTCCACGGCATGGACGAACTCGACCTCGGCGGGGGCGAGCTGCCACTCCTCGAGCACTCGCCGCGCCACCGGCGTGTAGACTTTCTTGAGGTGCGCCTTATCCATGCATCTCGCCTCCATGCATCTCGCCGATCGTCTCCTCGAGCCCCGCGAGAAAGCCGCTCGCGTGCTCCTTCGTGAAGACGAGCGGCGGCAGCATCTCGATCACGTCCTGGAAGACGCCGGACTTGTGCGTCCAGCAACCCTGGAGAGAGGCTTCCGCCTTCTCGCGACTGCCATTATTCCGGTAGAGCATAGGCGATGACGGTACCGCCGGGGCCGGCTGCCTTGCCTGAAGTGGCGAGCTCGTGGAAGTCGTCTGGTGACGCCGAGGGTTGCTCAGTACTTGGTACAGTCATGAGCACATACTGTCGCCCGGTGGTTGGGCTGGTGTAGGTCATTGGTGTCGCTTGCGACGGCACCTGCAGCGATTCTTCCCAGACGACCTGTCCCGTCAAGGCATCGATGGCGCGGAAAGCACCATCTGCGATACCGGCATTGAATATGAGACCGCCCTTGGTGATCACGGAACCGCCTGTGTGGGGAAACCCCAGGTTCCAGAAGCCGGCACCTCGGCGCCAGACTGTTTGCCGGGTTGTGAGATCCACAACCGCAATCTCACCATAGGGGGGTCGCAGACAGGGGATGTTGGCAGGAGAGACGAACATGTTCACCCGTGCAGCATACGGAGTGCCGCGTTGCGGACCGCCAATGCCGTAACCGCCAGCAAAGCCGCCGTCCTCGGAAGTTGGGCGATCTTCTTCTCTTGGGATCATATGAACGGTATATGCCAGGTGCATGCTGTTAACGACCATGAGCTGGCGTTCCTCATCGACAGCGACACTACCCCAGTTCATGCCGCCCGCCGGTCCCGGATAGAGAAGGGCGCCTTCGACGGCCGGCGGGGTCATTGTGCCTTCCCAGCGCAATCCCCTGAAGGCAATCCGGCAAGCCATCTGGTCGAATGGCGTGATACCAAACATATCCCGTTCCCCGATCGTGGGGTATGCAAACGAAGGCATACCCGTCGAGAACGGCTGGGTGGGGCTCGACCGTTCGTTATCCAGATTCGATTGCGCTACGGAGCGTTCCGTCACCTCGAAAATGGGTTCGCCGGTTTCTCGATCCAGGACGAAGACTTCCGCTCGCTTGGTCGGCACGATGACCGCCTTGCGACGGGCGCCGTCTATCGTCAAATCGACGAGCGTGGGTTGAGAAGGCACGTCGTAATCCCAGATATCGTGGTGAGCGGTCTGGAAGTGCCATCTTGTCAGGCCTGTCCTGGCGTCAATTGCGACGACTGAACTGGCGAACTTGTCCATGATTTCGGTTCGGTGACCACCAAAGTAGTCCGGTGTGGCGTTGCCGGTCGGCACATAAACCAAACCAAGGTCGTCATCGGCAGAGGTCAGACTCCAGACGTTCGGGGTGCCACGGGTGTAGTGCCCACCCTCTGGTGGAACTTCAGTTTGGCCTTCGCGACCGATGTCCCACGCCCAGAGCAGGGAGCCGGTGCGCGGATCATAGCCACGGACCACTCCGGAAGCGTCTTCGGTTTGTTGATTGTCCAGCACGAGGCCGCCGACGACCAGGGCACCGCTTGCCATCGTGGGTGGCGAAGTCACGAGATAATGGAACTCCAGGACCTCGCCCATGCCGGCCAGCAAGGAAATCTGACCTTCGCCGCCAAATTCGGAGCAGGCCTGGCCGGTCGTCTTGTCGATGGCGATCAGGCGGGAGTCGGTGGTCGCGGTAAAGATGCGCTCAGCGCAGAGTTCATCCTTCTGCCGCTCGGGGATGTGGTAGTAGGTCACCCCGCGGCAGTTGCCCAGGATCCCCCACGGCGGCGTATCGTTCTCCGGGTCGAAGCGCCAACGTTCTTCTCCTGTGTCGGCATCCAGGGCGAGAACCACGTTTTGCGACGTGCAGAGGTACAGGGCATCGTCAATCTGGATCGGCGTAGCACTGAATTGGCCGACCCGGCCCGTGTCCGCCTGCCAGGCTTTTTCGAGCTGATTGACGTTGCTCAAGTTGATTTGGTCGTGCGGCGCGTAGCGCGTACCGGCGGTGTTACCGCCGTAAGCGGACCACGCATCTTCGTTCTGCGGCGAGCCATATGATTGGTCGGGAATATCGAGGATCGGATCGTCGAGCAGGTTGACGGTCATGGCGACGAGTACCCCGACGCTGGCTAGTGCGCAAACCTGAACCAGTCTGTCCTTGAACAGCGGCGTGATCCCGTCCGGCCACAGTGGACGCCGGTTGATCGGTAGACAGAGCCACAACGAGATGAGGCCCACAATCCAGATTCGTGAGCCGACCAGCCAGAACTCGGTGCCTGCTTCGTAAGTCGCCCAACCCAGCGTGACAAGCAGCGTCGTTGCGAACAGATAGAAACCACTTCGCTTCAGGCGCAGCAGTTGAAAGGCGCTGGCGGTCATCAAGAGGGCAGCGATAGTGTAGTAAGGGGTGCCGCCGACAAGCGCCAGTTCGACGCCCTGCCAAAGCACAGCCAACCCGAACAAACCTATGAGTGCTGCCGTTATTCTTAACGTGATTGCCCCTCGCAAATCCAACCCCCTATTGCGTGCTCGAGTTCATTTGGATACCAAGCGTAGCATGCGCGCTCGCGACGCGCGCAGGGAACAGATTCCGTCCCATATCGAGTTCGGGCACGGTCCCGACGCGCGTTGTAGGGGACGGGCTTGTCCCGTCCCGTCCTGGATTTGGTGCGCAGGACGCCGGCGCGGGCGACCGCAAGGGTCGCCCCTACGAATCGGACGAATCGGGGTCGACTGCGATGGAAGCGGTATCCCGATCCTTGGCGGCTGCGGAGTCTGGGCTCGGGCAAGGACACCCACTCCTCGGGGGCGACCGTTGCAGTCCAGAGCCGGTGGGTGTCCCTACCAAGCCCCCCCAAAGATCTGGCGGTGCACCTCCCGCTGGTCGTCGTACCACACGCGCGTGCCGGCCTTCGGAAACACCGTCTTGATCGATAGCGGGAACCGCATCCGCCTCGGCTTGAAGATCCCGCGCCGGGGGTTCACGAGGGGGATACGCTCGCCCTGGTAGTCGAACCCCGGACGCGGATGGTCCGCCGACAGCTGACCGTGGAGCTCGGTCAGATGTCGAACCCGCCATCAAAGCGCGTGGGCTCGGCGGGGGATACCCACTCCGCGAGGGCAACCGCCGTCGAGCGGAGCTGGTGGGTGTCCCCAACCGAGCGCCCACCTGGCCAGGGTGGGTGTCCCATCCGACCTCCATCCGACCCCGCGGAGCCAGGCCGGGACCGTCGAACGACGCAGGGTGGCGCGGGCTCTGCCGCGGAGCTGGCTTGGCGAGGGACACTCACTCCGCGGGGCAACCGCCGTGGTGCGGAGCTGGTGGGTGTCCCTGGCCGAGCCCCCTGGCTGCTACCCTGACGCCACCGGGCTCGGATGCGGCCCGTTGTCTTGCGGCGCGGGCAATCATGGTCTTGGCCACCGTCTTCCTGCTGGGATTCCTGGAGATCAGCTTGCCGCTGCCCATGATCATCGTGATGGATGGGCCCATCGAACCGGCGTTTGCGGTCATCGGCATCTCGGGAACCGTGGGCACGCTGTTCTTTATCTATCTCTCGCAGCCGATACGGCGGTGGGTCGTGCGGCGCTGGGGCATGGACAGCGTCATCTTCACGCGCACCGAGCGGTTCATGGTCAAGTACGGGGCCGCCGGGGTGGGGCTGCTGGCGCCCATGATCCTGGGACATGCGGCCACGGCGGTCGGCGCCGTCGTGCTCGGCGCGCCGACCCGCAAGCTGGCCTTCTGGATGATCGCCGGCGTCTGGCTGTGGACCATCTTCTACTACGTGGTCATTCTCGCGGGCGGGACGTGGATTGCGGGGATCGACTGATGGGGCTTGGGCGACCGTCGCAGTCCGGAACTGGTGGGTGTCCCTAACCGAGCCGCCTACCGGGCCTAGGGAAGGGAGCATGGGAAGGGAGCATGGGAAGGGACACCCACCTGGCCAGGGTGGGTGTCCCACCCGGCCCGCCCGGACCACGCCGGTTGCTGCCCGCGCAGCCGGTGTCGCTCGCGCAGGCACTCGTAGGGGACGCCCTTGTGGCGTCCCGTTCCGGATGCGTGCACGACGCCAGGGCGGGCGACCACGCTGGTTGCCCCAGGGTTTGCCCCTGGGACTAACGGAAGTACTCTCGCCTGACGACGAACAAGCCCACCATCGGGGGCAGGGCCATCACCACATGCAGAATTTCAGCGTTCAGGCTCGGCGCGGCGAGTTCGGCCATGAAGGGTGTGCCGACCCAGAACGGCGCATAGAACCCCAGCAGCAGCACCAGCATGGTCCACCAGGCCGCCGGCCCCCGGTATCGCGCAGGCGCCCACAGCAGGATGCAGACGCCGATCATGGCGCCGAAGTCGCCGAATGCTTCGCGGAAGAAATGATGCCAGCTATGCGTTTGCACGAGGGGCGTCTCAGGGGTCAGCAGGAACATGTCGCTGCCTATGTGGCCCCACGTGAACATAACGCTGCGAAGGCCTATCGCAAAGCCAAGAATGGTCAGGATCCTGCCGACATTCATGCGGTTGATGTAATCCACGAATGCGTCCTCGAACTCGCCTTGACCCGACGAAGTATACCAACACGACAGAATGAAGCAACGCACGACAATCCGTCGGACTACCGTCCTGGCCCTTGTCGGCGTGAGCCGCTTGCCCTACCCTGCAAGGCGAGTACAGGACGGGGATAGCGTTAACAGACCCTGGCTAGCCAGGCGTTGGACTTCGTCGGTACCGATGAGATAAAGTCTTGCCCGCGAGCTGCAGCCAGACGAGCAAGCATCAAACCCATGAGAGTATTGCGAACCCCCGACGAGAGATTTCGAAACCTGGATGGTTTCCCATACCACGCCAACTACCAGGAAATAAATGATGGCCAAGGTGGGCAGCTACGCATGCACTTCGTGGACGAAGGACCGAGAGACGCTCCTGTCATTCTTTGCGTGCACGGCCAGCCGGTATGGTCCTATTCCTTTCGAAAAATGATCCCGCCACTCACTGCCGCGGGCTATCGAGTCATCGCGCCGGACATTGTTGGCTTCGGTCGCTCCGACAAACCTTCTGAGCGAAGTGACTATACGTTCGCCAGCCATGTGCAATGGGTGCATGACTTTGTTCGTCGCATGTCGCTCACAGATATCACCCTCGTCTGTCAGGACTGGGGCGGACCCATCACGCTTAGGATCGTTGCAGCCGACCCGGATCGATTCGCCCGGGTCCTTGTCAGTAACACCGGTCTGGCGGATGCCAGAAACATCTCTGATGAGATGGCAGGAAAGCTTCGGCAACTGCTTGCCGACACGCCCGTGCTGAACACGGTAGAAGTAAACGAAGCGATGCGGGAGGGCCTTATGGAACGCGGTGGATTTCAGGATCAGGCCAAGAATGCTGTCGCTGACGTCGATCCGCGTCCTCCCTTCATGTACTGGATCAGACATTGCGCTGCCTCCGACGACCTCGACCCTGGCGCGATCATGAGCTTGTGGCTAAACAGCTGCTCTGCCGAGGAACAGCGAGCCTATGCTGCGCCATTTCCTTCTGAGGAATACAAGCAGGGCGCCAGGCAATTTCCCAGCCTGATTCCCCTCTTCCCCGACAACGTTGAGGTTCCCGCCAATCGCAAAGCCTGGAAAGCTCTAAGAACCTTCAGCAAGCCGTTCCTCACGGCGTTCAGTGATGGGGACCCCGGCAACATGGATATTCAATTCCAGGAGGAAATACCGGGAGCCAAGGGCCAGAACCACGTGACTATCAAAAATGCCATGCACTACACTCAGGATGATCAGGGTGAAGAACTCGCCAAAGTGGTGATCGAATTCATCGCGGCAAACCCCGGATAGCCCCTCTCCCGCTTCGGCAGATGGATCCGCTGCCGATGAAGCCCCTGCAAAGCCTCGAGCATCGGTCCGTCACGCTGCGCAGGCAGCCGCCAGGCGACATGCACGCGGTAGTCCGGGTCGATTCCGATCAAATGCGCGTCGAAGGCCGCGTGATGCGTCTTTGACAGGGGTGGCCCGTTCGGCACGACGGGATACGCTCGCCCTGGTATTGGAACCCCCGACGCAGATGGTCCCACGACAACTGACCGTGGAGCTCGGTCAGATATCGAACCCGCTCAATGGCGGCCTGCCGGACGGCCAGATCAGGATCGTGCCCGTTCATTGCGCCCCGCGGTGCGTTTCCGATTCACCAGGTTGACGGTATTTCACCGTACCGCGACGCCCGAGGGAAGCCACGGCGCTCCGCCCGCGGTGGGGCCGTGCACGGATTCGAAACGGGACGCCACAAGGGCGTCCCCTACGATGCGTAGCGGCGGCAGGACGCGCCTTCGCGGTCCAACCCATCACGATCCCGGCCCCGGGACGGGGAGCGCAGTGGCTCGGCGACGGACACCCGCTCCGCGGGGGGCAACCGTCGCAGTCCGGGGCGGGTGGGTGTCCCTGACCAAGTCACGAACTGCTTGCACCATCGGACACTCTTGTCCGAAAATCAATCCGTGAGAGGCAGGGAGTTCATCGAGCACCTCACCGAGCTGGGGCGCGAGCGGAACGTTCAGGTGCGAGTCGACGCCAAGCGGGGGAAGGGCAGCCACGTCACCTTGTACTACGGAGATCGGAAGACAGTAGTCAAGGACAGGCGCAAGGAAATCGGACCAGGCCTGCAATCCGCGATGATCCGCCAACTCGGCCTGGACGCGAGCGACTTCCGCTAACCTTTCGAGGAGAAGCACATGCAGTTCATCTATCCGGCCAACCTGTCCCGCGCCGCACCCGACGAAGTCGTTGTGTCGTTTCGCGACCTGCCCGAGTGCCTCACGTCCGGCACGGACATCGAGGATGCACTCGCCGCGGGCACCGACGCGCTCGAAGAGGCGCTGGCGGGACGCATCGACGACGGTGAGCCAATTCCGCCACCGAGCGTGACTGAGCCGGGTGACTACAGCGTACCGGTACCGCCAGGCATGGCGGCGAAGGCGGCACTCGCAATCGCCTTCCGGGAAAGCGGCTTGACCCGCGTGGCCTTCGCCGCGGCACTGGGCGTCGACGAAAAGGCGGTCCGCCGCATGCTCGACCCGCGTCATGGCACGTCACTGGACCGCATCGACAAGGCGCTCCGGTCCCTGGGCCGCCGAATAGCCGTCGAGGTGCACGCGGCCTGAGCGGTTCACACCGCGTGCATCTGGCCTGTGCCGGCAGGACTGCAGGCTCTTGGATCTAGCCCGCATTTCTCACCAGGCCGCTTGTCAGCGTCAAAAAGCTCATGGGTTTCAAGAAGTTGATCGCGATGCCGACCATCGTGCCGATTGCGGACTGCGCTGGCCGCGCCCTCGCGGGTCTTTTGGCCCCGTGTACACACGGGCCCGTGCTTGCGCACGTGCTCCCTCAACCGTAGTCCCCGCTATGCTCTCGGTCGGCGAGCGCGACGCAAGCGTCGTGCGCACAGGACCAAAATCCTCCGCGATCATCACGGCCCCTGGTGAGAAATGCGGGCTAGTGTGCTGGGTCGCAAATAGCTTTGTCTTTGCGGTAGCGCATTTTCGTCGCTGGCAAGGCGCGTTCGACGAGCAGTGGTAGGCCCCACGGGAGGAGGCGCAACACCGCCAGCGGCGAAAAGGCGCAGCGCTGGCTTGGCGAGGGACACCCACTCCGCGGGGGCAACCATCGCGGTGCGAAGCGGGTGGGTGTCCCCAACTGAGCCCCCGTGTTGAAGAACAACTCGTGCCCGTCCGGATCATGCACGGTGAAGTGCCCGCACTCGTTCTCCGGGAGCGGCACGCCCTCTTCGTCCACCATCAGGGGCTGCTGGCAGGCACGTTCGTTGTATCCCTCGACAGGCAGCCCCGCCGCGTCCAGTTCCGTCATCAAGGCGTGGATGTGCGCGCCCCGGAAGTTGATCACGTCGGTCTCGAGGAACGTCATGAACGTCAAAACGCACGCGTGACGTTAACCCGACCATCCGACATTGTCGCCCCAGCCATCTCTCATTGACTCGGATCCACGGCCCGCACCCCGGGGCGTTCCCGCCCGACGGCGCTGGAGACGGAGGATCGCTTTGGCTACGCCGTCCGCACCGCCAGCCGATTGTGGAACTCCATGATCCAGGCCGGGAGTATGGCGGGGTCTCCCTCGATCAGCATGTTGGGGTCCTCTGGCCGGGGCGTCGGGTTCTTCTCCTGCTCCGCCAGCCACTCCGGGGTGTAGACCTGCCGCGCGCCAGGAAGTTCCAGCTCCCAGGTGGCCTGCATGAACAGGTCGACGTCATGCGATCGTCCCGGATGGGAGCGCGTGGTCTTGCCGTCCACGTAGAAGCACCAGCACGAAGAGCCGTCCTCGTCGGCGATCTCGGCGGGCGCGTCGACGAACACCTCGCAGACGCTGAAGGCGGTACCCGCTTCTCCGTACTGCCGCGCCACATCGGCGACGATCCGGCCCGCGAGCTCGATCCACTCGGGCCCGGCCAACAGGAACTTCTCGTTGTCCGTCATCCTTCCGCTCCCTTCCCGGTCGACTCCTGGTGGCCGCTCAGCTCTTGGCGTTGTTCAGCGTGCGCACGAACTTCGCGTAATCCTTCACGTAGTCGAAGTTCTTCTTGTAGAAGTAGTCCTCCTCGCCGAGGAGTTGCGACATCGGCGTGCCGTACCGCTCGATGAGTTCCTCCGCCTCATCCGAGTAGTTGTCGCCCTGCCGCAGCAGGACACGGTAGTAGGTGGCATGCAGGACGACCCGCTGTCCGTCGATGGTGCGCGGCCAGTTGCCGTGCCAGACACGGCCGTCCCAGAGGACGACCGAGCCGGCCGGACATTCCATCGCGATAGCGCCCTCGACGGCCGCGGCGGACTCCTCGTCGGTGGGGTGGCGCAGCAGGGGACGGGTGCCGGGGACCACGAGGGTGGCGCCGCCCTCCTGCGTGAAGTCGTCGCAGGCCCAGCACGCCGTCAACATCATGTTGTGCTCGGGCAGCGGGGCCGGGAACATGTCCTGGTCGCAGTGCACGGGCAGGGCCGGGCTGCCCTTCGCGCGGACGGTGGCTATCAGGCTGCCGAGCAGGAAGCCGCGGCCGACGGAGAACTCGGCCAAGGCCATCACCTTCGGGTTCAGGACCGCTTCGGCGTAGGCCGGGTCCTTCGCGAGCACGCTGTAGGCGTTGCCATTGCCGGCGTCGTCGAGATCGGTGGTCTCGAGGATCGTCTGCCGAAGGCGCGCGACGAACGCCGGATCGGCCGCGTTCTCGACGATCGTCCAGCCTTCTTCGGCGAGCTGTCGGCAGTTCTCGACGAGTCCCAGTTCCTCTACCACCGGGCGCACTTCCGGCGTGATCTCGCGGGGTGGCACGGTCGTGGTGCGCCGCGCCTCGACAGGGATGCTCCCGGGCATCGAGTCGGGGCTCTCCACTGCGCCGCCATCCGTGCGGGCGCGGCGCGTACCGGAGACCTTGCCGGCGCCGAACTCCCCGAACTTTGCTGCACCGCTCACCGAGTCGCCCTCGAACGTGACCGCGAACTCGAGTGTCATGGGCATCGGCTGGGTCGCGCTCACCTTCCACTCGGCCCGGTTCCCGTCGATCGAGCCGCCCTCGATGGGCATCGTCTCGAACATGCTTCCTGCGACCGTTCCGGTGATCGAGCTGCCGGTCTGCGTGACGTGGAAGACAGCCGGCAGGTGTCCGTAGCCTGCCGTGAGCGTACAACACTATCACCACGATCGAGCGCAACGCCCACTGCCCCGCGAGCTTTCCGGCACCCGGGCATCCCGCGACCGGCCGACTGACCGGGCGAGCCACTGCCTGTGCGCTCCCGCGAGAGTGGGCCGCTCCCGGGGCCGGAACTCCTGTTCAACACGGCCGTCCGTTTCCGGCGGAGACGTCGATGTCGCGTGTCGGACAACCTGGCCAGCCGCGATCGGTTGCAGGCATCGGCGCACGCCTGCCGAGGCCAATGTCGCAAACGGCATTGCGGGATGCGCCGCTTCCCCGGCCGCCGGCACCGCCGTAGCGTGGTCCCGTGGACTACGACGCCGCATGGAAGCGCCTCTTCGGACTGCCGATCGTGGTGGAGCATCTTCTGCGAGGGTTCGCCAGGGAGATCGCCGGGCTGCTGGACTTCGCCACCCTGCGAGAGCTGTCGGCCAGCTGGGCAGGAGCCGATGCCGAGCAGCGCCATGGCGATGCCGTGTGGCGCGCGCAGTACCGCGACGGTTCGGGGCGAGCCGTCGTCCTGCTCCTCGAGTTCCAGTCGACGGTCGACCGGGACATGGCGGCGCGCGTGCTGCGCTACCAGAGCATGGCCTTCGATGCCCTGCGGCGCCAGGGGGATCTGGACGCCGACGGCGAACTGCGCCTGCTGTCCGTGGTCGTGTATTCCGGAACGGCGCGCTGGACGGCGCCGGGCAGCGCAGCCCGCGCGACGGTCGACCGCGACGGCGAGATTCTGCGCGCGCAGCCCTACCTGCTGCTTGACAGCAGACGCGGCGCGCCAGACGATCTCCCGACGGATAACATCGTCGCGGCGGTGTTCCACCTGGACAACGCGCCGTCCACCGATGCCGCCATCGAGTGCTTCCGAGCGCTGGCGGGCAACCTGTCGACGGCCATGGGCGCGACGGAGCAGGATACGGTCCTGGCGGCGCTTCTCGATTGGCTCGGGATCGCGCTGCCGAAGATGTTTCCGGCGAGCGGCCCGGCTGCGGTCGCTGCCCTTCGGGACGAGTTGCGGAACAGGGAGGACGGCATGACAAGGCTAGCGCGTCGCGCGAAGGAGTGGGAGGCCGAGTGGCTGCGCCAGGGCATGGAGCGCGGCATCGAACGCGGCATCGAGCGCGGCATGGAAGACCAGCGCGCGTTGCTGCGCCGCCAGGCGGAGCGCAAGTTCGGACCCGAGGTCGCGGAGGAACTGACTCGCCGCCTCGCGGTCGTGACGGATTCCGAGCGTCTCGCGTTGGTGGGGGACTGGATCATCGACTGCGACGCCGGCGCAACCCTGCTCGAACTGGTCGCGGATCCGGGCGAGTAGCGCTCAGCAGGGACACCCACCCTGCGAGGGCAACCGCCATGGTGCGGAGGTGGTGGGTGTCCCTGAGCGAGCCCCCTGGGGCCGGGGCGCTGACGGGCAGGGAACGACCGACCGTAGGGGACGCCCTTGTGGCGTCCCGTTCCGAATGCATGCACATCGCCGGGCGACCACAAGGGTCGGGGACGGGCGACCACAAGGGTCGAGGACGGGCGACCACAAGGGTCGCCCCTACAGTGGCCATGACGTGCTATAGGTGGCCGCCCGTTGTACGCGCGTTGCCGGTGGATCAACCCTGGCGCACACCGCCAAGTTGTGAACTCGAGACGGCCGTCTCGCTCACGACACGTCGGCAGCGGCCGCGCGCCTCACCTGGAGCTCCTCCATCATCCCGCCATGACGTTTCTCGTTGAGGTTGTACATGGCCATGAACGCCATGCCGGCCACGACGATGATCCAGTACAGCGGTCCAGTCATGAAGAACAGACCGTTCAGCATCTCTGTGGTGAGCATTTCCTTCGTGGCGTTCGCGGGAAAGCCGATGATCTCGAGCCCGAAGCCGCCGATCAGACCTCCGAGTCCGCCGGTCGCTTTCAGCGCAAATGTGCGGATCGAAAAGACCAGGCCTTCCGCGCGCCGGCCGGTTCTGTACTCGTGCTCGTCGGCTACGTCGGCAAGTTGCGAGTCGAAGACGATGGTGGACACCGGCAGGATGAGGAAGCCGAGAAACAGACTGCCGAACAGGCCAGGCAACATCCAGATCGAATCGTTCGGCGGAAAGAACCCGATCATCTTCAGCGCGTGCGGGAGCCCGATCAGCGTGGCGCCGACGATGGAGGAGTAGATGACGGTGCGTTTCTTGTCGAGTTTGCGCGTTAACCAGGCGGCCAGCGGCAACGCCACGAACATGCCCGGAATCATGAAGAAACGCTGGATGGACATCTCCTCGGTCGAAAGGTCGAATCCGTAGAGGAACGTGTACGTGCCCACCACGCCGAGTATGCCGAAGGACACCAGCATGACGAGCCACGCCATGCAGATGGAGACATACGACCGGGTCTTCAGGAGCGAGACGAGGTCGACGAGGTTGTCGCGCAGCTTGACGCGTTGATGCTGCACGTTGTGCAGGTGCGGAATCTGGTCGCGGGTGCCGGCCACACAGATCAGGAGCGTCAGGCAGATGAACGCCGATCCCATCAGTGCCATGGCGGGATAACCGGCGGGGTTGAGCAACCCGTTGTCGTACCCTTCGGTGGTCGGGAAGAGTACTACGAGCACGAATACGGCAAGCAGGACGCCGGCGATCATGCCAACCACCGAATTCAAGCCCAAGATGGAAGTGCGGTCGTGATAGTCGTCCGTCAATTCCGCGCCGAGCGCATCGTGCGGCACCGCGAAGAACGTCTTGCCGATACGCAGCAGCGCCATCGTGCCGAGGAACCACCAGAAGTAGAACGTCTCGGACATCCCGCCCGGCGGCGCATACAACAGGTAGAACCCCAACCCCATGGGCAGCACGGAGGCGAGCATGAACGGGTGTCGCCGGCCCCAACGCGAGCGGAAGTTATCGGACAGAGAGCCGACTAACGGGTCGGTGACCGCATCGACGATGCTCGCGATCAAGAACACGACACCGCACAAGTAAGCGCTCACGCCGAGCACCTGATTGTAGAACAGCATCGTCGCGATGCTCGCGGCGCCGACGGCGGCCTCCTCCAGTGCCCCCGTCGAGAAAGCAATCCTGGTTTTTGGCGTTACCTTGTTGTTACGCCCGGTCACGGCGCCTCCTGGCGACGGATGCGGCTCATCGAGCTGGTCATGGACACTCGCCATCGGTTGCCCCTGGACTGGCTGCTGGTTGTGTTCGCCCTTTCCCCGGGATCGCCGCTATTGCTTGGACATGAGCGAGCACTGCACGATTTTCTTCATGTCCACGCCGCCGCTGACCGCCGTCGCCGTGCCGAAGAAGACCTCCGCGCCAATCAGGCGCAGCAGGGCTTCGGAGGCAGACGCTACGTACTCTTCGTCCTTGAGAAGATAGGTGTAATCATCGATCGGTTGCGAGTAAAGCCGCTGGAAAGTGGCGTGCAATACGGTGCGTATGCCCGGAATCGTACGCGGTCCGTTGCCGTGCCAGACGGATCCGTCCCAGGCGACGACGGAACCCTGCTCGGCCTCGACTGGAATGGTCACGGGATCCTTGATCTCATCGCGACGTGGATGCCGGCGCAGGCTCTGCGAACCCGGTACAACGCGGGTCGCTCCTCCGGCTTCGGTCATGCCTTCGCAGGGAATGCAGAACGTCAAGAACACGTTGTGCTCGGGAAACGGGGCCGGGATCCAGCTCTGGTCGGCGTGCATGAACAACGCCGGGTCGCCCTGGCGTTTGATGGAACCCTTGATTTGACCGGCGCGGAAGCCCATGCCGACACTGGCTTCGGCGACCGCGAGAAGCTTCGGTAACGTCACCACCTGGTCCACCACAGGATGACGCCCCAGGAGCAGCGCGGCGGCGACGCCCTTGGCCGCACCCTCGGACTGGTCCGCAAACGTATGAATAACCTCGCGCAATTCATCCAGCAGCGCCGGCGGCGCGACGTCCTTGACCACGGTGTAGCCGCGGTCGCGCAGGTCTTCGATGCAGCCCCACAGGTCGAGCTCGTCGATGCGCGGCTTGAGCGACTCCGACACCTGATAGGGTGGGAGGGTCGCCATGAAATGGTCTGGTTCAGTCTCCGCTTGCGGAGCGGATGTGGATGTTTCCGGTTCGGCCACGACTCGTATCCTCAATCGACGAAGTAGATGAAACCCGATGCCGAAGGCCAGGCGACTCGCGCTACCTGGACTGTTGATATCGCTATAGCTCGATCCTATCATGAGCGCTTGAACGGGTCGAAGCCGATGGCCCGCTGGCGCGCGGCAGCGTCTTGCAGGGCATGAACATCCAATGGGCGTGGATGGGATTGACCATTGAAGGAGGATAGCAATATGTCTGCACAAACGATCCAGACACCCGACCAACAAGCGCTGGCACGCACGTTGGCCGCCATCGACCGGCTGGGGTTGAACGACAATCTGATCGAATTGGATACACAAGGGTACACAATCATTCGGGGTGTGTTGTCCGAGGACCAGGTCGAGCGTGCCAAGGACGCCATTCTAAGACGCGTCGAAGCACGCATCGGAAAACGCGTCGATCCCGACACGGCGACCAGTGAAGATTTTCAGAGCCCCATGGGCACGAGCCTCGACCACGTCGGTTACGTGCTGTACGACGGTGAAGTGTTCGAGGAGATCCTGATGGCCGAAAAGCCGCTGACCATGGTCAGCTACATCGTCGGAGAGAGCTGCCTGGTCTCCAGCATCAGTTGCTTTTTCAAGGGACCGGGCCCGACGGGTGTGCTGCCGTTGCACGCCGATACCCTGGGACCCCAGCCGTTTCCCACCTACGCCCAGACAGCCAACATCAATTACGCACTCACCCCTTACAGCCGCGAAGCCGGTGCGACCGCGATAGTGCCGGGCAGCCACAGGCGTGCACGCCAGCCAACGCTCTCGGAGATGGCTTTGAGCGGGGATCAGGCCAATTCCGAGGCCATGCCGCTGGACATGGCGCCCGGTGACTGCGCGGTGTGGCACGGTCACACCTGGCACGGGTCGTACGAACGGCAGATCCCGGGTATTCGGATGAACCTGGCCCACTATTTCGCGCGGCATCATGTCGCGGTGCAGGAGCGCCACAAGGGTGAAGTGCCCCAGGAAGTACTGGATCGTCACGCCAACGATGCGCGCTTCCAGCGTTTGCTGGGCCTCAACCATCCCTACGGGTGGGCGCACGAAGGACCTGATGGCGGCAAGATGATGCAAACCCCGACGGGTTGGTACGACTGACCGAGCGCTGTTTTGGCACGGGGGTCGCGCATTCCGTCGGTCCCCGCATCGACGACAGCGCCATGCTACGGGTGGGGTGGCAGCCAACGGCGGCGCGCATCCCGCTACCAGACTGCGGGCTTGCGAATGCTCGTGCCTGGGATCGGGTCAGGCAGTTGCGAACTCCCCAAGGCACTGCGCCGCGCACGCCTCGAAAAGTCCGCGTGCGCCATGAGCTGGCGGGACGGTCTGCCAGTTCCCGGCGTCACCAGCCCGACCCGGTTTGCGTATGCTGCCGGACGAGACGCATCGCCTCGGCGATGTCGCTGTCGTTGGTGACTACCACCGCGCAGTCGTAGGCGTCCAGCCATGCGTCATTGAGCAGATGGACGGCGAGATTGACGTCGGACCCTTTATTCCTCGGTCTTGGTGACCTCCGCCGTTTTCTGTTTCCCTACCGGGTGAACGAGCGGCATTCGGACCGGGTTGCTCAGAAAGTGCCCGAAGTACACCTCGACCTCGGGCCGGTAGACTCGGAGAGCGCGGACGTAGACGTCCTGGCGCTGCGGCTTCGACCGGTCGGCCCACATCCAGCGTCTCCACGTGGTGCCAGAGGGCATCCCATGCGGATGGTGCGGGGTTGGACAAAGGTGGTGGAAGAGTGGGATCAGGGGCGGGGCGGGAGCAGGATTGGGCGACGTGGGGTAACGTTGTTCCCGACCCGTTGGGTCGGGGTGAATTTGAGACGGGACGCCACAAGGGCGTCCCCCACGGGAGAGAGAAATGAAACGACTGGAAGGACGGCCCGTCATCGTGACCGGGGGTGGTAGCGGCATCGGCAAGGGCGCCTGCCAGCGGATCGCGGAGGAAGGGGGGAAGGTGACGGTCGCCGACATTCGCCTCGGCCTCGCCGAGGAAACCGCGGCGGAAGTCCGCGCCGCCGGGGGCGAAGCCATCGCCGTTGAATGCAACGTCGCGAACGAAGAGCAGGTAGCCGAGATGGTGGGTCGGACGGTCGCCGAATTCGGCGGCCTCTGGGGCCTCGTGGCCAACGCGGGCACCTCGGGCAGGGGCTGGATTCACGAGACCGACCTGGCGGACTGGCAGTTCGTGCTGGACGTCAATCTCACCGGGCCCTTTCTGTGCAGCAAGCACGCCCTGCCGCACCTGATGGACGGCGGCGGCTCCATCGTCATGACCTCCTCCATCGCAGGCTCGGTGATCGGCCCGGGGGGCGCCGCCGCTTCCTATGCGGCGTCCAAGCACGGCCTCATAGGGCTCGCGAAGCAGATCGCCGTGGATTACGGCGGCTACAATATCCGGGCCAACGCGATCCAGCCTTCGGGGGTGGCCGGCAGCAACTTTCCCAAGCACTCAGCCGAGGATCGGGAGCGGGCGAAGACGCCACCCGCCGAGCTTCCCCGCGGCAGGGGCTGGCTGGCGATACGACGGCAGGGCAAGCTCAGGGAAGAGTACGGCGCCACCATCGCCTTCCTGCTCACCGACGATGCCGGATACATCACCGGGGCCGCGGTGCCGGTCGACGGGGGGTTTCTGGCGAGCTGAGGACGCTTCCGCAGCGCTGCCAACCATGGTTCCCGGGTCCAGGGAAGCTCCATGACCGCTTCCTTCCCCTGGTACGACCTGCCCTCCGTCCGTTGGGCCAACGATGCGTTATGGCAGGCCACTGGTTTCGGCGGTGCGTCGAGCCTCGCCGCCGTTCGCGAAGGGCTGGCCGACATGGCCAGTATCGACGCCGTGACCTGGCGCATTCTCGAACGCGATGCGCCTTCCTCCGTGCGGGGCCTGCGCGTGCTCGATCGCATCTGCTCGGCTCCCGCGCCACCTTACGTCGTGCGCCAGGCGGGTCCCCGCGAAACGCTCGTGCCCCGCATCACGGCAGCCATGAACGACCTCGCGACATTGCCCGCGCGCCGAGCGCTCCTGATCCAGGGTGTCATTCCGGTCACCATCGACGACTACGCGTCGGTCCTGGTCGAGTACCAGGCAGTCGCCCACCGGATCCCCGCTCTCGAGCCGCAGCACTGATCGATTTCGATTGCCGCCTGGGGCGAAACCCCTGCCGCCGACGCCACGTAGGTTGGCTATCATGTCCGGTCGCGGGTTGGACCGCTGGCAGAGAGTTCGAGTAATGCACGATCTGGTCATCAAGAACGCAACCATCGTGGACGGCACCGGCGGTCCGGCACGGAACGGCGATGTCGTCGTCGACAACGGGAAGATCACCCAGGTCACGTCCGCGCGGGCCGCCCCGGCGAAGGCCCGGCGCAGCATCGATGCCCAGGGCGATCTGCTGACGCCCGGGTTCGTTGACATCCATACCCACTACGACGGCCAGGTCTGTTGGGACAAGCACCTCACGCCGAGCAGCTGGCATGGCGTTACCTCGATCGTCATGGGCAATTGCGGCGTCGGTTTTGCCCCGGTGCGGCCCGGCGCCGAGGACCAGCTGGTCGAGCTCATGGAGAGCGTGGAGGACATTCCCGGTACCGCGCTCCATGACGGCATCCCCTGGGGCTGGGAGTCGTTCGCCGAATACCTCGACAGCATCGACACGCCTTACGCGGTGGACGTGGGGACCCAGGTACCGCACGTGGCCATGCGCCTGTACGTCATGGGCGAGCGCTGCTACGACGACGCGACCCCCGAAGATATGGCCGAGATGCGCAAGCTCACCCGCGCGGCGCTCGAAGCCGGCGCCTTGGGGTTCTCCACCTCGCGCTTCTACGGACACGTCGACCGGGCAGGGAACCTGGTGCCGGGCACGCGGGCGTCGGCGCAGGAGATGAAGACCATCGCCAGCGCGTTCGCGGGGCTCGATTTCGGCACCATGGAGTTCGTCTCCGACAGTCTCAATCAACCCGAAGAGCTGGCGTGGATCGAGCACATCGCCCGCACCACGGGCTGCACCGTCACGCCCCTGACCACCGCAGGTCCGGCGCCGTTGTGGGATCTCGCGGAGAAGCTGCACGCGGAAGGCTTCCACCTGCGGCCTCAGGTGGGTGCGCGTCCGGCATCGATTCTCCTGACCCTGGACGGGACGATCAACCCCATGCGGCAGTTCCCCGCGTACCGCGAGATTCACGGGCTGCCCCTCGCCGAGCGCGAGGCGCGCCTGAAGAATCCCGAGTTCCGCCGTCGGGTGCTCAGCGAAGAGCCTGTCCTGCCGCGCAATGCCGATGCCGTGCGTTTCATCACCGACCACGAACAGATGTACGTCATGGACGCAGGGCTCAGCTATGAACCGGGTCCCGAAGACACCGTGGCGGCCGTGGCGCGCGCGCAAGGGGTCGATCCGCGCGAGGTGATGATGGATACCCTGGCCGCCGGCCAGCCGCTGCTGGTGCTGTTCGGCCGCTACGAAGGGAATCTGGAAGGTCAGCGGCGGGTCATCGAGCATCCGCAGAGCGTGTTCGGTCTGTCGGACGGCGGCGCCCACTGCGGCGTACTGGTGGACGCCGGCGTGCCCACCTACATGCTCAGCTACTTCACCCGCGACCGGCAACGCGGTCCGCGCATGCCGCTGGAATTCGTGGTGCACAAGCTCACCCAGGATTCGGCCCGTGTCTATGGCCTGAAGGACCGCGGCGTGATCGCACCCGGCTACAAGGCCGACTTCAACCTCATCGACTACGACGGCCTGCGGCTGCAGCCACCCGGGATGGCCTACGACCTCCCGGCGGGCGGCAAGCGCCTGGTGCAGAAGGCGCAGGGTTATCGGCTGACGATCAACTCGGGAGAGGTGACGTTCGAGAACGGCGAAGCCACCGGCGCCATGCCCGGGCGGCTGATTCGGGGTTCCAAAGCAGCACCGGGCGGCGCACAACAGGCGGCCGGCTGACCGGTCTCGCAGTCGAGCTCTTCACGGATCAGGGACCGTCTGCCGCTTCCAGTCCCTGCGGGCTCGGACACACGGCCTCGATCGCCTTCGACGACTACGCGCCCGTGCTGCACGAGTACCGGGCGGTCGCCGACCGGATTCCCGACCTGACCACGCGAGTGTCCGGGCCACAGGTTGATCCCGCACAGCGCGTGCGTGGCGAGCCGCGGCCCCGTTGCTCCGTCCACGACGCCGAGGGACCATAGCTCCACTTCCCGACGGGGACGGACCATAGCCACGAACCGCAGCCGGGATCCGCGTAGCGACGCAGCGTTGGTGCGGACCTGCAATCGCGGCGACCCCGTCGCCGCCGCGGCCGCATTCGACGTCCTGTACCGGCGGCACAAGGACTACGTGTTGCGGGTCGCCCTGCGCTTCGGCCCGGACATCGACACGGCCCTCGACGTGCTGCAGGAGACCTTCCTGCAACTGCTGCGCAGGTTCCCGCCGAACGGCGAGGGGATCGAGCTGACCGCCAGGCTGACGACGCTCCTCTATCCGATGGCGCGCAACGCCGCGATCGACGCAACGCGCAGGGCCGCCCGGTTTCCCACCGACACAGACGTGACGCCGGACGATGTCCCCGCGCCGGACGCCGCGCCAGCGGACGAACTCGGCAAGCTCCTCGCCGTCCTGCCCGACCATCAGCGCGAGGCGCTCACGCTGCGCTTCGTCGACGGGCTGTCGCTCGACGAGATTGCGCAGGCGCTCGACATTCCCCTGGGAACGGTCAAGTCGCGCCTGCATCTCGGGATCGCGCGCCTGCGGTCCTCGCCGGCGCTCCAGGACTTTTTCTCGATCGAGTGAACCTTTTCCGGTCGTCGCGCGTTACAGGAACAGAGGACGCGCGACATGACCGACACGAACACACCCGACGAACAGCTACCGGAAGCCCTGATCGACGAGCTGAAACGTCGCGACCGGGCTCCCGACGTGATCACGTCGCGGGTGGACCGATCCGTGGCCGTTGCCGCGCGTGCACACTTCGGAGCGGCCCGGGCGCCGCGGTGGCGGAACCCCGGCACCTGGGCCACCGCGGCGGCCTGCGCGGTCGTGGCCGTGGGGCTGTCGACGAGCTACCTCTCGGAACGGGGCGGCGTCCCCACCTACGGGGATATCGACGGTTCCGGGCAAATCGACATCGCCGACGTTCTCACCCTCGCACGGCAGGGCGTTCCGCAGGGCGAACTCGATGCCTTCGCCCTGCGCGTCGTCGCGCTGGACCGGGACGGCCGACGATGAAGGTCCGATCCAGCAACCCGGTTGCCCGGGCGTGGCTCGCGCTCCTCGCGGTGGCATCCGCGATCGCCGGCGCGGCGGGCTCGAACGAAGCTGTGCACCCCCGCTTCGTCCCCGTCGAGATCTACCTCGAGAGCCCGGAACCGGTCGCCGCGTGGCAGTTCGAACTCGCCGACCGCGCCGGGGCGATGCAGGTGGTGGGCGTCGAGGGCGGCGGCCACGAGGCTTTCCCGCGTGCGCCGTACTACGACCGCGAGGCGCTCGACCGCGGCGACGCCTCCCGCATCGTCGTCGCGGATTACTCCCTGGCCGGCGAGAGCGCCCTGCCCCGGGGCCGCGTCCCCCTCGCCACCCTGCACCTCATGCTCGAAGGCGACCCCGACTTCGCACTGCGCCTGGTCACGGCGACCACGTCCGGGGGCAAGCCGATCGCCGCATCCATTGCCGTCGGGGATCCCCGCACGGATCGACAAAAGAGAACACCATGACTGAACAGACCCGCTTCGCACTGCTCGCCGCAACGCTCCTCCTCGGCGTTGCCTGGCTCACTTCGTGCGCGCTGGACCCGGCCCCGCCGCCGTTGCCTTCCCCCGAGCCGGCGCCGGAGCCGGCGCAGCTCCCCGCGCCTGCGCCGCCGGCGGAGTCGTTCGAAGAGATCATCGTGACAGCCCAACGTCGCGCCGTCGAAGCCGCCCCCGGGGCTTTCGAAGCCGCCCGCGGCCCGTTCCACGGGAGGCCGCGCGAGTTGGCCGCCGACGAACTCTGGATCGTCGCGAAGGCCTCGGAGGAGCCATCCGCTGGTCAGGCGCCGTCTTCGGATCCGGGCACCGGGTCGATGATGGCAAGCCGGCAGGGCGACGACCCGGCCGCGAGCACGGAACTCGTGCCGCTGCCCCTCGAGCACACCGCCGTGGATGCCGCGATCGCCGGTTACATCGGCACGGTTCAGGTCAACCAGCGCTTCGCGAATCCGTTCGATACGAAGATCGAAGCCGTGTACCTCTTCCCCCTTCCGGAAAAAGCCGCGGTCAGCGAATTCCTGATGACAATCGGCGACCGCACCATTCGCGGCATCCTGCGGGAGAAGGAGGAAGCGGAAGCCATCTACCGCCAGGCGCGGGCGCAGGGCTACCGGGCGAGCCTGCTGGTGCAGCGGCGGCCGAACATCTTCGAGCAGAAGGTCGCCAACATCGAGCCCGGCAACGCGATCGAGGTCGACATCACGTATTTCCACACGCTGGCGTACCAGGACGGCTGGTACTCCTTCGTCTTCCCCACCGTCGTCGGCCCGCGCTACAACCCGCCCGGACACACGGACCCGATCGCCGCGCTGCCGCGAGGCGGCAAGACGGCGTCTCCGGAAGTGACCGGGGCGGTCGAATACCTGGCACCGACGGAGCGCACCGGCCACGATCTCGGCATCACCGTGCGTCTCGATGCCGGCGTGGAAATCGAGGAACTGAACTCCACGCACGAAATCGTCGTCGACCGGGAGGAGTCGGGGTCCACGACCGTAAGACTGGCCAACGAGACGACCATTCCCAACCGCGACTTCGTGCTCGACTTCCGGGTGGCCGGCGAGACGGTCAAGTCGAACCTGCTGACGTACCGGGATCCCGAAACGGGTGACGGCTACTTCACGCTGATGGTCATACCGCCCCGCGACGCCGCCGCGATCGCGCGCCGGCCGATGGAGCTGGTGTTCGTCATCGACTGCTCCGGCTCCATGAGCGGCCGACCGCTGGAACAGGCCAGGGAAGCCGTCGCCACGGCGCTCGCCCGGCTCGAGCCGGAGGACACGTTCCAGATCATCCGCTTCTCCGACCGGGCCTCGCTGTTTGGCCCGCGGCCGGTCAGAGCCACCCGGCGCAACCTGGCAGCCGCACGGCGCTACCTGGCCGAGCTCGACAGCGACGGCGGCACCGAGATGCTCGGGGGAATCGAGGCGGCCCTCGGTTTCCCCCAGAGCCCGTCGCACTTCCGCTTCGTCTCGTTCATGACCGACGGCTACATCGGCAACGAGACCGATGTCCTCGCCGCGGTGCACCGGCACATCGGCGCCGCCCGCATCTTCAGCTTCGGCGTTGGAAGTTCCGTCAATCGCTATCTGCTGGAGCGGATGGCGAAGGAAGGGCGCGGAGTGGCAGCCTATCTCGGCCTCCACGATTCCGCGGAACAGGTGATGGGGAACTTCTTCGATCGCGTCAGTCGCCCCGCGCTCACCGATGTCGAGCTCGACTGGGGTGGGATGACCGTGCGCGACACCTACCCGGCCGAACTCCCCGACCTCTTTGTCGGCCGGCCCCTGGTCGTGGCGGGCAGGTACGACGGGGAGCCCACCACCGTGACCCTCTCCGGCACCGCCGGCGACGCGCGCCGCTCCCTCGCGGTGCCGGCGAACGACCGCAGCAGCGCCGGACCGTACATCGCCAAGGTCTGGGCCCGGCTGAACATCGCGGACCTGGCCGACCGGCAAGCGACCGCCGGCGACCCCCACGGGGAGTTGCGCGATGCGATCCGGCGCATCGCATTACGGCACCAGCTGGTGTCCAGCTATACGTCCTTCGTCGCCGTGGACTCCTCCATGCGCACGGCGGGAGGGCATGGCGTCACGGTGCACCAGGCGGTACCGGTGCCGGACGGCGTGCGTTACGAGACGACGGTGGAGTAGGCGCTTCGCGAGCGGCGCATTCGGGCGGATCGGTTCCCGCGACGTCGAGGGCGAGCCCCCCGGGGACGGGGGCATCGAGCAGCAGCCAGGCCGACGATCACGCCCGCCGTCAGGCTTCAGCGACGGCGAAGGCCATCTCGTCCCGCCGGGGCAGTGCGCTATTGGCGAACGGCGTGACCGAAGACCGGTGCGACGAGTATGCGCCCGCCTTCGAGCATGCAGAGGTCGACGCTGCCTGGCCATGCGGTCGCCATCCACGGCAGCGACGGGACACGTGTAGGGGACACGCTCGTGGCGTCCCGTCTTGAATGCAGGCGCGGCCGCGACGCGGGGAGAAGTCCGCGGCCGGGTTGCCGCGCAGGTCCAGACGGTGGCGCGCGGCCAGGCTCGACAGCGCGTCCCGCAGGTCAGACTCAAAGGGTCGGTCGACGCAACGCGGCCAGACGTTCGATCAACTCGGCACTCGTCGGCGCGCTTACGATCAACTCCGCGGCAACCGTGAATCGCTCCGCATCGCCGATGTGCGCCAGCAACGGCTCGACGCGCTCCGCAACTTCGGACCCGAATCGCAGCCCTGCCTGATGGCAAAGCAGCGCGCGTTCCCGTTCCGCGCCCTCGCGGCGGCCTTGTTCCGCGCCCTCGCGGCGGCCTTGTTCCGCGCCCTCGCGGCGGCCTTGTTCCAGCCA
The DNA here is from genome assembly GCA_965206615.1 of Candidatus Azotimanducaceae bacterium. GTDB lineage: Bacteria > Pseudomonadota > Gammaproteobacteria > Pseudomonadales > Azotimanducaceae > VXNE01. The sequence continues at coordinate 962,568 of CBDBKI010000005.1, read as the reverse complement.
CTGTTCCGGCCACTGCGCCACGCGCTCGAGCAGGGTCATCCTCGTCTCCTCCAGAGTTCCGGTCCGCGGCAGCCCGGCGGCATCGTCGGGCTGCATGCGGGCCGCCAGCCGCAGCAACCAGTCCGCAAAGGCGCGGCCCAGTTCGGTGTCCGCCGGCTCGCGCAGCCAATCGCGCAGCCGGTCCACGACAGTTGCCAGATCCGCCGGGCTCCGGCTCTGCTCGAACCCGACCACTGCCCGCATCAGGTTCCTGAGTGGCAGATCGTCCACCGCCACGCGTCGCTCGTCAAGCAGCAGCGAGCGTTGCGCCGGCTGGCAGGGCGCCAGCGTCGACGGCACCGGCCCGATCAGCTCGCGCATCTCCAGCGCCGCCGTCCACGGCGCATCGCCGTTGTACAGGACAATGGGCAGGACCGCCGGCCAGCGGCCCGGCGTACCCAGCTCGCCCTGACGATCCAGCTCACGGTACAGGAGCGCGGTGTATTCGAGGATCCGCAGCGCCATGCGCGCGTCGATGCGGGACTGGAACTCCAGCAGGATCAGCAGGTACAGCCAACGGTCGCGAAACCGGACCCGCCAGACCGCGTCGCCGCGCCGCTGCTGGCCGTGGTCCCCGACATGGTCGGCCGGCAACTTGCGCAACGTGCGGAAATCGACCGCGTCGATCCAGCCGCCGCTCGCGACGGCGCGAAGCAGATCCTCCACCATGCGCGGGAACGCGAACAGGCGCCTGTAGATCGGGTCGTCCATTGGGCCACCGTAGACGCCCCGGACGGCCCGGGATGCGGCAGACGGCTGCAAGTCCTGTGGGAAATCGCCCATGCGCGGTCGGACAGCCGGGGCGCGGGCGCGTGGCAACGACAGGGGACGGGCTTGTCCCGTCCCGTCGCCAGGGGCGTGCACGGGCCCGACACGGGCGGCGTCGGGTCAGTTGCGCTCGGCCGGTGCGGGGCGGGTCAGCAACAGCCGGCGCCAGCCGCGCATGAGGCCGGCCGGCATGGGCTCGACGGTGACCTCGAACGTGCGCGTCACCGACAGGCCGTCCGCGTCGGTGGCCGTCACGGTCACCGTCGCTACACCGTCGGCGCCGTCCGGGTCCGAGGTGACCGTCAGCACGCCGCCGGCGACGTGCAGCGCCACAGCCCCGCATCGCTCGAGCCTGCCGCGTACGTCAGTGCGCCGCCGTCGGATGCCGCGAACAGGTCCGACAGGTCGATGCGCAGCGCGTCGCCCTCCGCGGCCAGGGTAGTGCGCGACGGCGTGTCCGTCACCTCCGGGGGGCCTCGAACAGCACCAGGGTCCCGCCAGCCGCCGTGGTAATCCCCTGCAAGCACGGGTAGGTGCCCAGCACTCCGCAGCGCGTGTCCGGCACGGTCGGCGCCGCGGCGGTGACCCGCGTCGCGCCGGCCGCGTCCCGCACTACGGCCATGGGCGTGCCGGCAGTCATACCCGCGGGTACGAGGGCCGTAGCTGGCGACAGCGTCCCGTTGACCGCCGACAGCGCGGCGCGCATCGCGAACGGCGCGCCTTCCCGCACCCGCACCTCGCCGGGCCCGGTGACGACAGCGCGCCGTCCGTGCGCACGAGATCCAGCCGCAGCGTGAACGGCGCGCCGGGGTTGTCCTGCAGCTGCACTTCACCGAGCGCCCCCAGTCCCGCGAACAGGCCCTCGGGCAACGACGTCAAGGCATTGCCCGACAGGTCCAGCACGGTGAGACCGGACAGGCCGGACAGATCGCGGGACTGCAGCGCCCCCAGATCTCTGTTCGCGAGATCGAGTTCCGTCCGCGCGGCCAGGTCCGCCTCGGACACCGCCGCGCACGGCAGCGACCTGCGCAACGCGTTGCGCACTTGCCGGGTGCGGTCGCATACCCCCTCTTCAATGGTCACACGCACTGCTGCAACGCCCAGGCCGAAGTCCTGCACCTGCGCCTGCGTCGCTTGCAGGGTCACGATAAAGCTCTCGCGTGGCGGCTCGATGTCCGTGTCGTCGCCGATCGCTATCCCGATGCGTGCCTCGGTGGCGCCGGTTGCGATGGTGACCTCGCCGTCCATGCCGTCGTGGTCGGCGGCGTTTGCGTCGGGGGTGGCGGGATCGGCGTCCACGCCGAGGACGTAACGGACGGTCGTCGCCGCCTCGCGCGGGCGGTTGAGCGCGACCTTGAGCATCGCCGTACTGCCCTCGGGCGCCGACACCTCCGCACTTGCGAACGACAGCTGTACCCGACCGACACTTCGAAGCTCTGGCTCACGCGCAGGCGCCGATGGTCCACGGCCGTCACCGTGACCGTTGTCACGCCATGCGCGACCCCCTCGACCGTCACGACGCTGCCGTCCACCGCCACGGTCGCCACCCCCACGTCGGCCGACTCCGCTTCAAAGGTCATGGTGCGGCGCTCGGGATCGCGGAAGTGCTCTGTCGCGTCTATGCGGACGCTGCCTTCCAGCTCCAGGACCTGTGCCTCGACAGGCTCCGTCACCACCGGCGGCCGGTTGCGGGAGCCTCCGCCTCCGCCGCCAGAACCACCTCCGCCAGAACCACCTCCGCCAGAACCACCTCCGCTGCCACCGCCCCGGTCGTTCTCCGTGATCGTCACCCGGACCGTGCCGGAGATGCCATCGTAGCCGCCGCCCGACGCCCGGTGCGTCAGCGTCGCCGCCGGATCCGTCGACGTGTCGTCGTGCTCCGCCGCCTCGACGGTGATTGTTTGCGCGTCGTCCCAGTCGCCCGGCGTGAACGCCAACCGGGCCCTTGTAAGGAGTTGACGCACCGTGACGATTCCCAAGGCCGAGTACGAGCGCCTGTGCGCCGTGGAGGAGGACTTGGCCGACCTTCAGGCCGCCCTGGCCCTGGCGGCGAAGATCGACGCCGGGGCGGAAGAGCTGGTTCCCGCCCGCATCGGCGACAGGCTCATCGACGGTGAGCCGCCGTTACGCGTGTGGCGCGAAACACGGCGGTGCGCGTGGGAGACAGCTCGGCGAATGGCCGAAAGGACGCCTGGTCCGCCTCGGGGGAGTCGTTCAGGAAGCGGGTGGAGCGACTGCAGGGCAGTACGCTCCACGATGTCTCCTTCACGGCATGGGGTCCAGGAGACGAGCGAAGATGGTGCGTGAGGACTTCCGGCTGGTCGAGCGGAATCAGCGTACGGCTATCGTCGACCCACAACAACCGTGCGTGCTCGAAACGAGGCGCTCGTGGGGGACCCTCGTCTGGACAGGCTGCCGAAGGTCAGCGGAAGATGGCGACCCGCTATCGCGCACCTCACGCATCACCCCGCCCACGTGACCCCATACACCCACATTCTCTTCGACCACGACGGCGTCCTCGTCGACACCGAGCCGCTCTACTACCGGGCGACGCGGGCGTGTCTCGAGGAACTCGGCGTCGAACTCGCCCTGCCCGCGTACCTCGCGTTGATGGCCGACGGCGCCAGCCCATGGGAGCTGGCGCGGCCGCGCGGGGCAACGGATGCGGACATCGACCGGGGGCGCGCGCGCCGCAACGCGCTGTACCGGGAACTGCTGGTGTCCGAGCCCATCGAGATCGAGGGTGTCGAAGAGGTCCTTGCACAGCTCGGGCGCAGCTACCGTCTCGCCATCGTCACCACGGCCCTGCCGGAGGACTTCGCCCTCATCCACCGTGACCGCAACATCGTGCCGCTCGTCGACTTCGTCCTGACACGAGAGGCTTACCGACGCAGCAAGCCGCACCCGGACCCGTACCTCGCCGCGCTCGCCCGCTTCGGGATCGGCGCCGAGGCGGCACTCGCCGTCGAGGACTCCGAGCGCGGGCTGCGGGCGGCCGTCGCGGCCGGGCTGGACTGCGCCACGGTGCACAATCCGTTCACGGCAGCACAGGACTTCTCGCTGGCGACGCACCGCGTCGGCAGCCTCGCCGAGTTGGCCGAGCGCGTGCTCGGCGCTTCTCACTCCAGGGGTCGGAAGTTGTAGCGCTGCCCGGCGATCGTCGCCTGGTACATGAGCCCGCCGACGGTCATCGTGAAGACGCGCATGCCGTTGAAGTAAACCTCGTCGCCAGACAGCTCACCGGAAGAGGCCGCGGCCACGGACGCCTGGCTGCCCTGCGTGCTGGACGAGGCCTGCGCGCTCGCGGTGACCGCAACGGCCGAGGCCTGCGCGTCGAACTCGAAGCTGCCGTCGGTGAAGTCGTCGTAGGCGGACTGGTTCTCGAAGAAGACGATCTGCCGGTAGACCTGACCGCCGAACTGAAAGCCGATCGAGACATCGACGAGGCGGCTGAACCCCTTCACCTCGCCGTCGACGTAGACCTGCCCCCGGCCCGTCGCCCCGCCGATGCCGAAGCCCCCGCGGGCGATGCGGTTCCACACCACGTAGCCGTAGGCGCTGTCGAAGAACGGCTGGACGAGCGGCACCGACTGGAAGCTGTCGATCGCCTTGGAGAGATCCTTGACGCTCTGCCCCGATGCGGCAAGGGACCCCGCGAGGGCGATCGATGCGAGCGTTCGGGCGTAGAGGTTCATGGCCTGGTCTTCCCCGCGACCGGTGGCCGCGTTCATTGCGGATGGGACCAGAGTGTAGCCGCCTTGCGCAGGAAATCCCCCTCAAGGTTCGGTGGGTGTCCGACCTTCGTGCACGACCACATCCGTACAGACCGAGCACGTAAAACGGAATCCGCAGCGGCGAACCCTCTCAGTCGACGGCAAACGCCAACACCGTGTCGCCGAGGCGCCCCTGCGCGGCCGGGTTGCCGCCGGCGTAGATCACGACGTACTGGCGGCCTTCCCGGACGTAGGTCATCGGGGTGGCCTGCCCGGCTGCGGGCAGCGACCAACGCCACAGTTGTTCTCCCGTCGCCACGTCGAATGCCCGCAGGGTGTCGTCCATCGTCCCTCCGATGAAGACCAGGCCGGCGGCGGTCACGATGGGGCCTCCGAAGCTCGGCAGGCCCAGGGGCACGCCCTCCATATCGCCGAGCGGCCGGCGCCAGACGATGTCGCCGCTGGCGAGATCGACCGCGGCCAGAACGCCCCAGGGCGGCGGCGTGCAGGGGATGCCGAGCGGCGAGAGCAGCACTTGCCGCTGCACCCCGAAGGGCGCCCCGATCTGCGGGGCAACCTCCTGGTCGTGAAACACCCTGCGTGCCTCGTCGACGCGATCGGTCGGGATCAACTGGACGTGGTGCGCGACGCTGTTCATGTTGATGACCAGCAGGTTGCGCGTCGGATCGTAGGCAGAGCCGCCCCAGTTCGCGCCCCCGCCGGTGAACGGATAGAGCAGGGTTCCCCGCTCGGAGGGCGGCGTGAACAACCGTCCGCGAGGGCGTCTTCGATCTGCCCGCGGCAGTGCCGGCGGTCGAACCAGGTCAGTCCGAAGGCGTCGTCCGGAGACAGGCGGTTCGGCACCACGGGCGGGGTCGCGACCGGGAACGGCTGCGTCGGCGAGAGCCACTCGCCGGCGGCCCCGGCTTGCGGCACCGATCGCTCCTCGACCGGCAGGAACGGCTCTCCGGTGTCGCGGTCCAGGACGAAGACCAGACCCGTCTTCGTCACCTGGGCCACGACGTCGTGCCGGCGGCCGTCCCGCCAGACCGAATACAGACCCGGCTGTGCCGGCAGATCGTAGTCCCAGACGTCGTGGTGCACTGTCTGGAAACTCCAGCGCACGCTCCCTGGCGCCGCCGGGTCGCTGGCCGCGCGCGGAATCGGATCCCACTCCCAGCGCGGGGCGCCTGTTCTCGTGTCGAAAGCGCGCAGCGAACCCGCGGGGGCCGCAACGCGCGCGTTGTCGCCGATCGCGGATCCGACCACCACCGTGTCGCCCAACGTGACCGGCGGCGAGGTGATCTGGAACTCACCCGGCCAGACCAATGGCATGCCGGGATCGATCCGGACCTCCCCGTTCACGCCAAACCCGGCGCAACGGTTGCCAGTGGCCGCGTTTATGGCGATCAGCCGCGCATCGTTGGTGCCCATGAAGATGCGGCTCGCGCACGTCATGGAGGTGTCTGCATCCCGCCAGTGGGCGACCCCCCGGCAGACGAACTGGTTGGCGGGATCCTGGCCGAGATCGATCCCGGCATCGAAGCGCCAGCGTTCCGTGCCCGTCCCCGGATCGAGCGCGATGACCTCGTTGAAGGGCGTGCAGAAAACCAGCGAATCGTCGACGAGAATCGGCGTGCCCTCGGTGGCCGCCTGTCCCATGTGCGCCGCCCGCGCGGTCATGTCGCCGGTCCGGTACTCCCACACCGGCGCGAGCCGTTCGACGTTGTCCGCGGTGATCTGCCTCGCCTTGCTGTAGCGGTGCCCGCCCGAATCGCCGCCGTAGTGCCGCCAGCCATTGCCAATGTCGATCGTGTCTGCGGGACGGGCAGTCGGCGCCGCGGTACCGTCAACGTCGAGCCCGTGCGCACCGCCGAGGATCCAGATCATCGACCCGCCGAGTATCGACAGCAGCAATGCGCCGACCGCCAGTCCGAACACGAGCACAATCAGCTTGCGTCCTAATGTCGTTTCCGCAGTCATCAGGGTTAGGGTACAGCGAACCGAGGCCTCAGCTTGACCATGACCGCTGCCTTCCCCTGGTACGACCTGCCCTCCGTGCGTTGGGCCAACGATGCGCTATGGCAAGCGATGGGGCTCGGCGGCGCGCTGGATCGTGCCACGCCGGTGGATACACAGTGGCGGGCTGAAGACCTGGTCGTCTCGCAGGCCTGCGGCCTGGATCTGTTCCTGAGCGATGCGCCGATAGAGCCGGTGCTCGCGCCGGTGTTCGATCTGGACTGCGAGGAGGGTTGTTACTACAGCTACCTGGTGGGAGCCCGGGAAGGCATCGCCGCGGTCAATTCGCTGTCCTCCCGTTCCGGGCTGTCGGCGCTGTTGACCGTCTGCGAGCCGAGGTCGCTGATCGTGACCGGTTCCCACGCGGCGAGCCTTGCCGCCGTGCGCGAAGGTGCGGCCGACATGGCGTCCATCGACGCCGTGACCTGGCACATTCTCGAGCGCGATGTGCCTGCCAGCGTACTTGGCCTGGACATGCTGGAACGCACCGCCGCAGCTCCCGCGCCCCCTTATGTGGTGCGCAGGGATGTCGTGCGCAGGGCGGGACGGCGTGATGCGCTGGCGCCGCTCATCACGGCAGCAATGCACGAGCCCGCGACACTTCCCGCCCGTCGAGCGCTCCTGATACGAGATGTCATGCCGGTCACGATCGACGACTACGCGCCGGTACTGGCCGAGTACCGGGCTGTTGCTGACCGGATCCCTGACCCGGAGCGTTGAACGAGCTCTCGAGATCGAGCGCCCGGGAGGGTCAGGCGTCCTGCGTTGCCCTCTTGCTGCGGTACCAGTCCAGGTAGGACCCCATGTGCGTGGCGAACGCGTCCGTTTCGCTCAGCCGCAGCATGTGATCGTAGGCGTGGGGATACTCGTCCGCTCCATTCTGGCTGACCAGGCCCAGCCCGGCTCCCGCCAGTGCTTCCTCGTAGTGGCCCTCGCGCAGGAACTGGGCGAAGTCACATACGAACGAGATGTCGGCGATGCTGAGGGCGTCGCCGGCCAGGTAGTCGCCTTGCCGAAGCGCGTTCTCGACGCCCGCGAGATAGAACTCGTAGGCCGCTGCCATGCGCGCATGCACCGCGGCCACCGGGCTGTTCAGCCCCAGCAGGTACACCTGCGCTTCCCGGGCGAAGACGAGATCGGCGTCGAGAAAGCTGTCGATCCGGGAAGCCTCGTAGTCGTCGCGCCCGTACAGCCGGCGTGCGTGGGCGCCGGCCCGGGCCACGGCGCGCAGAATGCTGTTCGACTCGAATATCCCGACCTGGCCACCGGGGCTGAATGCCGCCGGCACGGTACCGAACGGATGGGCCTGCAGGAACGCGTCGGTCTTGAACAGCGTGCCGGAGAAGCCCCTGCGACCCACCCGCGCGTACGGACTGTCGGCGGTGCGTTCGTCCTCCGGCAGGGGACGCGCGTCGTAATCCCACAGCCAGGCTGCGAGTTTCCCCGGCCTGTCACCGCTCACCTCCACCTCGATCCCGCAGAGCTCGGCGGCGATGAGCGCCTTCCAGACCCTGGGATTGGGCAGATACGAGAACACTCTCAGGACTGCTGCAGCCATACCGCCTCCACCTTCCGTGCCGATTGCCGGCCGCTTCGGCGAACCCCGGCGCCGAGACGCATCGCGGTCGCGCCCACGCAACTCTTCGCCAGCCCGCGCGGTGTTTGCACGAGCCAGAGCTAGCCACGCATCCCGTTGTAGTAGGTCTCGGCGCCAGACAGCTCACCGGAAGAGGCCGCGGCCACGGAGGTCTGGCTGCCCTGCGTGCCCGACGAGGCCTGCGCGCTGGCGGTGACCGCAACGGCCGAGGCCTGCGCGTCAAACTCGAAGTTGGCGTCGGTGAAGTCGTCGTAGGCGGACTGATCCTGGAAGAAGATGATCTGCCGGTAGACCTGCCCGCCAAACTGGAAGCCGATCGTCCCGGAAAGATTCTTGACGCTCTGCCCCGATGCCGCAATGGACCATGCGACCGCGATGGACGCGAGCGTTCGCGTGTAGAGGTTCATGGTCTGCGCTTCCCCGCGACCGCCGGCCGCGTTCCATCCAGGGGGATCAGAGTGTAGCCCCGTTGCCGTCGGCCATTTTGCTTACCCGCCAAGCCCACCGCGGGCGACCGTAGGGGACGGGCTTGTCCCGTCCCGTACCGAATTACTCGCCAAGCCCACCGCGGGCGACCGCACCCGAATCATCCGCGAAGCCTGGCGCGGGCGACCACGAGGGTCGCCCTTTTTATGGAAGACGCGCCAAGGGAACGAAGTGACCGCCGGTGCAGCTTCCATGCAAGGACGGCGTGGCTGGGCCGGAGGCGGCGCGACGCAAGCGTCGCGTTCCGGTGCGTAGCGAGCTTGCGAGCGAGTGCCGGACCGGCTATGGGGCGCTACGAGCGATCACTGCCGAACGGCGTTCCCTCCGGTTCCGTCCCGTCGCCACTGGCGATGAGCGACGGCACGACGAAGTCCTTCAGCATCTGCCGCAGGCGGAACTCGTTGCGGGCGAACGGGAAGTTGACCGTCTGCAGGGACATGACGACGAACATGCACCACTCGACGTACTTTTCCAGGGTGACGCCCTCGCGGAGGCGGCCGCTGCGACGGGCGCGCTCGAAGGAAGGGCGCGAGCATGCGAGCGCCGCGTCGAAGCAGACGGCCAGGGTTTCGTCGATGCGCTCGTAGAGCTGGGCGCTGTTGTTGGCGAACAGCACGCGGATGGCCGGGCGGCGGCGCAACTGGCGCAGGAACCAGACGACGTCCTCGATGATCTGCTCTTCCAGATCCGCGTGTTCGTAGCGCTGGGTGTCAAAGTCGGCCATCACGGCATCGAAGTCGCGGGTCAGGGCCTGACGGAGGACGTCGTCGGCATCCCTGAAGTAGCGGTAGAAGGTGGTGCGGCCGAGCCGGGCGCGCTTGATGATCGCGCTGACGGTGGTGTTCTCCGCACCCTGGCTCAGGTACAGCGCGACCGCCGTGTCGAGGATGATCCGGCGGGTGTCTTCGGCGCGCGCCTGCAGGCGCCCGGTACGCGGACTGTCCGGCATGGCTGCAAACCTACCACAGACCGTGGCGGGCGCCCGGCGCTACCGGCCACGAGACGCCGGGGCGGCAACGCGTTTCCGGCCATGCCGCCCGGTCGTCCCTGCCGCCCCCCGGAACTCGTCATTCGCAGGGCTTCTGTCCCGTCCGGCAAGAATCAGGGACAAAAAACACAAAAATATTCCATTTAGCACTTGAAACAGGGACATTTCCTCTTAACATGTTCCGTTAATCGCGTCGGCAACGGCCATCCTCAGAGCGCAGGGAGAGACACGCAGTTGGGCAGTCCAGCCATCGCAACACACACCAGGCACGAGCCGCGGGACGAGACCATGCGGCACCGCGCGAACCTGCCGATTCCTTTCGGCTGGTTTGTACTGGCCAAAGCCGCGGACCTCGCCCCCGGCGACGTACGGCCGCTCTTCTTCTTCGGCGAACACCTCGTGCTGTTTCGCACCGAGGACGGCGACGCGCACGTCACCGGCGCCTTCTGTCCCCATCTCGGCGCGCATCTCGGCCACGGCGGCAAGGTCGAGGGGAACGCCCTCGTGTGCCCCTTCCACGGCTGGCGCTTCGACGGTTCCGGCACCTGCGTCGGCGTGCCGTATGCCCGCGCCATGCCCCCGCGCGCCACCGCCGGCGCCTGCCTGTGGAGCTACCCGGTGCTCGAGCGCAACCGGATGATCTGGGCCTGGTACCACCCCCGGAAAGTCCCGCCGCTGTTCGACCTCGACCTCGTTGCCGAACTCGACGACCCGGACTGGAGCGAGCCCGACTACTACGAGTGGGAGGTGGACACGCCCATCCAGGAAGCGGGGGAAAACGCGGTCGACGTGGCGCACTTCATCACCGTGCACGACGCCACCGAGCTGCCGAAGGCGAAGATCACCCTCGTTGGCCACCGTCGCGACACCCAATTCACCTGCCCTGCGCCGGCGATCAACGCGGACGGCACGATCGACCTGACACGCACCGAGCCGTTCGAGCTCGTGACGCGCAACTGCGGCCCCGGCATGAGTACGCAGTCGTTCGAACACGGTGCCCGCGCGGTGATGCTCGGCACCGTGACACCCATCACGGCGCAGCGCATGATGCTGCGCTTCGCCTTCACCAAGCCGGCAAACGTCACGCCCCAGCAGGACATGCTGACCAACGGCCTGATCGCAGAAATCGTGCGGCAGGTGGAACAGGACATCCCCATCTGGGAGCACAAGACCTACCGGGAGCAGCCGATGCTGTGCGACGGCGACGGGCCGATCGCCAAGTACCGCGGGTGGTTCAGGCAGTTCTATGACGACGGCGAGGGTTCCGATTCAGCGACCACAGAGGGGACGCCGGCGTCTGACCGTGAACACGCGCAACCGCGGCGATCTGCGGCCTGGGCGACCCGCGTCACCACGTCACTGGCTCCCGCCGACAGGGCACTGCGGTCCTTGAGTCGCCGCATCGCGTTCGCGGCGCGACCTGAGGCCTCCGCGTGGACCAGCCGGGCACGGGATCTTGGCCAACGCGCCGTCGACATCATCCTGGGCGACTCCGGCCTGCGCTGGCGTCGCGAACCGGCGCGCGCGCAGCGACGCAACTGTCCCTGAGGAGCACTTCGAGACGCGCACCGTAGCGCCCCATAGCCGGTCCGGCACTCGCTCGCGAGCTCGCTACGCACCGGAACGCGACGCTTGCGTCGCGCCGCCTCCGGCCCAGCCACGCCGTCCTTGCGTGGAAGTTGCACCGGCGGTTGCTGCGTTCCCTTGGCGCGACTTCCATGCAAGGGGACGGGCTTGTCCCGTCCCGTGCCGAATTCGTGCACGGTCCCGGCGCGGGCGACCACAAGGGTCGCCCCGACGACGTCCCAGGCGCTACGCTTCACGGGTATCACGCGCCTCCGGAGGAAACCATGGACTTCGACCCCAATGAACACCTCGGCGCCGTAGAGCGCTGCGTGTCTTCGCTGGTCCGGGACGGAGAGTCCGCCCGCGCGGTCACGCTCTCGCGCAGCTATCCGACGACGGTCGAGAACCTGTGGGACGCGGTGACGAGCGGCGAGCGCATTCCGCGCTGGTTCCTGCCGATCAGCGGCGAACTCGAACTCGGCGGCCGCTATCAGTTCGAGGGCAACGCCGGTGGCGTGATCACGGAGTGCGAAGCGCCGTCGCACCTCGGCGTCACCTGGGAGTTCGGCGGCGACGTCAGTTGGGTGGAGGTCGATCTGTCGGGCGACGGCGGCGGCCATGCGCGGCTCACGCTCGCGCACACCGCGCACCATGCGGACCAATGGGACGAGTACGGGCCGGGGGCCACCGGCGTCGGCTGGGAGATGGGTTTCATGGGGCTCGCCCTGCATCTCGCGGATCCGACGGCGCCCAAGGCGGACGAAAACGCTTTCGCCGCATCAGAGGACGGCAAGGCGCTCATCAGGGGCAGCAGCGAGGGGTGGGGACGGGCGGCGGTCGCGGCCGGAACGGACCCCGCGGCCGCGGCTGCAGCGGCAAGAAACACGACCGCTTTCTATACGGGGGACCCGGTCGAGGAGGCCTGACGCACGCGCCAGGAACAGAAGACCGTAGGACGGGCTTGTTCCGTGCCGTTGTCAAGGGCTTGCACGACTTCGAAACGGGCGACGTAGGGGACGGGCTTGTCCCGTCCCGTTCTGGAATCGTGCACGCTTTTGAGACGGGCGACGACAAGCGTCGCCCCTACAACGCCCGCGCGAATCAACCGCCAGACCCGGTGCGGCCTGTAAGGGACGGGCTCCGCGACCCCGGCTCTCAGCCCGTCGAGAGATCCAGCCGCAGGAAGTGACGCGGTGCGAAGCCCATCAGGATGCGCACCATCGTCGGGACCGGATGGTCCTCCTGCACGCGGTCGTGCTCATCGCCTGTCACCGGAACGGCCGTATAGTCCTGCGCCTCGTCGCCCCGAGAGATCCGGACTGCCGGGTTCGACAGCGCCCTGCGGTACCACGCGCGCGGCCAGTGGTTGACGGCCACGTAGAACTGCCCGCCACTGTCCAGGCCCGAGAGCACACGGTCGTGGCTCGTTCCGTCCGCGTCGAACGTCGTGATGACCACGGTGCTCCCCCCGGCCTCCGGCTGGAAGTAGCCGAGCAGCGACTCGAACGCGGTGACGATCAGCACGTAGACCAGCAGCAGAATCCCGACGATCTTGATGACTCGCATCGGTCACCCTCCCTCGAAATGGCACAACCCTCCGCGAGCTTAAGCGAGCGGACACTGTTGTTCCATCCGCAATCTCGCGTAGGCTAGGGAAAACCCCGGAAGTCCCCCCATGTCCCTGATCGCCTGGTCCTGGCTGTTCCTGGTTCTCTATATCTGCGGCATGCTCGGCCTGGGCGTGGTCGGCCAGCGTCGCATCAAGCATGCGGACGACTTCGCGACCGCGCGGGGCTCCTACGGTCCGGTGTTCCTCGCCCTGGCGTTCGCGGCGACCACGGCGAGCGGCGCCACCTTTCTCGGCGGGCCGGGCCTCGCCTACGAGTGGGGCATCGCCAGCGTGTGGAGCAAGTTCCTCTATCCGATCGGCGTCTATTTCGGCGTGCTCATCTCCATGCGCCTCATCGCGACGGCCGGCAACCGCTTCGGCAGCCGCTCGATTCCCGAGTACCTCGGCGACCGTTACGGTTCCGAGGGGATCCGCATCCTGGTGTCGGTGTTCTCCCTGGTCCTGTTCTTCTACCTCGCCGGTCAGCTCGTCTCCGGGCTCGTGATGTTCGAGACCATGCTCGGCCTGCCGGCGCCCTGGGCGCTCGGCATCACGACCGCCGTGCTCCTGCTCTACGTCGTGCTCGGTGGCGCGCACGCCGACATCCTGACGGACGGTGCGCAGGGGTTGATGATGCTCGTGCTGGCGGTCTTGGTGATCGTGCTGTTCCTGTTCGGCGTGGGCGTCGAAGGCGGGCTCCCCGGTGTCATGAGCAACCTGAAGGAACAGAACGAGAACCTCGTCGGACTCCTGAACACCGACACCCCGCTTTACCACTCGTGGTGGGCGATCATCGCGGTCCTGTTCGCACACATTCCACTCGGCCTGCTGCCGCACCTCGGCAACAAGCTCTGGGCGCTCAGGGACACCTCCCAGCAGAAGACGTTCATCAAGCTGGCGTTCACGTTCGGTCTCACGCTCGCCATGATGGGGCTCGCGGGACTGCTGGCGCGGGCCATGATGGGCGATGCCCTGTACGCCGACGGCGCGACGCCCAATGCGGCGCTGCCGATGCTCTTCATCGAACTGTTCCCCACCTGGCTCGCAGCACTCATCGGCGTGGGCATCCTGGCGGCGATCATGTCGACGGCCGACGGGCTGGTCGTGTCCTCCTCGCAGATCATCGCGAACGACCTCTACCGGCGCAGCATCGCACCACGCCTGCGCAAGGTGCCGGACGAGGCCACCCTCGATCGGCAGGTGCTGCGCATCAGCCGCCTCAGCACGGTCGTCGTGCTCCTCGTCTGCATGGGGATGGCGTGGGCCCTGATCGACGTCAACATCGCGCTCATCGTCTGGATCGGCAACGGCGGGATGATGGCGGCGTTCGCCGGCCCCCTCGTCGTCGGCGCGCTCTGGCGCGGCGTCACCCGAAACGGCGCCTACGCGGGGCTGATCAGCGGCTTTTTCACGTTCATGGTGCTGCACATGCAATGGCTGGACCCGGCCTGGTTCGGCACGGGCGTCGTGCACGAGGCGGTCGCCTGGCTGTACGCCGAGGGACCCAACCCGTTCTCCTGCGCCGCGATCGGCGAGGCCGTGTCCGTGGCCGTCACCTACACCGTGTCCAAGGCGACACAGCCGCTGCCCGAGGCCCACGTCAAGGAGGTGTTCGGCAGCGCCTGAACAGTCGGAATCCGTGACAGGAGCCCGGACCGGATAGTAGGCTCACCGGTTGCTTCCACGGGCGAGCGCCGATGACCGAGGCTTCCGCGACGACAGACCCCTTTGACGATGCCGGGATCTCCCGGTACCGGTCGCGCGCCAGTGTGGCTGCACGCGCTTAAGCTCCGGCCGGCTCCAGTCCCACCGCAGACCTCCAGGCCAACCGACCTACCACGCATGGCGACCACGAAGGACCTGAGCCGGCACACCAAGTTCGCCTACTGGGTCGGCCAGGTCGCCGAGGGCCAGAAGGGCGCGATCTTCGCCCTGTTCCTGCTCTTCTACTACAACCAGGTACTCGGCCTGTCCGGCAGCCTCTGCGGCATCGCCCTGATGATCGCGATGGCGGTGGACGCGGTCACGGACCCGCTCATGGGTTCGATCACCGACCGCTGGCGCTCGCGCTGGGGCCGGCGCCACCCCTTCATGTACGGGGCTGCCGTCCCCATGGCCGTCGCCGTCTACCTCACCTTCGATCCCATGGTCGATACGCAGGCGGGCCTGTTCGTCTGGCTGCTCGTCTTCAGCATCGCCTCGCGCATGCTGATGACGCTGTACTCCGTCCCGCACATGGCCCTCGGCGCCGAGATGACCAACGACTACGAGGAACGTACCGTCGTGGTCGCCGGGCGTTCGCTCTTCGGCTATCTCGGACAGTTCCTCGTCTACTTCTTCGGTTTCGCCATCTTCTTCGCCGCGAGCGACGAGTTCGCCAGCGGCCAGTTGAACGCGGAGGCCTATCCGCCCTTCGCGTTCCTGATGGGCGCGATCATGATCGTCTCGATCATCTATTCGGCGGCCGGCACCCATCACCTCATTCCCCGCCTCCAACGACCGGCGAAGCCAAAGGCCCATCCGGTCAGGCAACTGCTCGTCGATACCGGCGAGGCGCTGAAGAACCCGTCGTTTCGCTGGATCGCACTCGGCTTCATCGTGGTGGCCGGGCCTGTCGGGACCGGCATGGCCTTCGCGCTGTACATGAACACGTTCTTCTGGGATGTGCCCCCGGACGGGATGGCCTACATCCTGCTCGCCACGCCGGTCGGCACGGCGATCGGCTACCTGTTCGCGCCCCTGCTGGCGCGCTATCTGGAGAAACGCGCGTCCCTGATCCTGGGCGCGCTGGGATGGGCGGTGTTCGCGGTCGCGCCCGTGTGCCTGCACTACGCAGGCTTCTTCCCGGCGCCCGGGACTATCGGCGTGGTGGTGGGTCTCTCGGCGTGCGCCTTCCTCGCGGGGCTCATCGTCTCGCAGGTCGGCGTGGCCGTCGGTTCGATACTCGGCGACGTGTCCGACGAGCAGGAACTCGTCAACGGCAAGCGCCAGGAAGGCGTGTTCTACGGCGCCTATGCATTCGTCAACAAGGCGACCGGCGGGATCGGCAGCGCCGTCAGCGGCTTCATCCTGGACCTGATCGACTGGCCCCGGGGCGAGCACGTCCAGTCCGCCGCGGACATCCCCCCGGACGCCCTGTTCGCGCTCGCAATGGTCGCGGGCCCCGGCCTCGCGCTCGGCTTCATCCCCGCGGTATGGTGCTTCATGCACTACCGCCTCGACCGGGACAAGCACCGCGCCATCGTGGACGAACTGGACGCGCGGCGAGCGGGCGGCTGATACGGCAAGGAGTACGGATCAGTCAGTTTCGCCTAGCGCCACCGAAGCCGACGCCTAACGGACGCCGCCTTCGGGCCCAGCCCTGCGCCGCCCTGTCGCTGCGCCGGACTTGCGCCTGCTTGCACCGGCGCAAGTCCGACAGGCTAAAGCAACTCGCCCGCATGCAGCATGGCCAGAAACTCGCCATAGGGGACGATCTCGATGGCGTCCACGCGGCGCCGGTCCGTTTCCGCGGTGACCACGATGGCTCGCCGAGGCGAGAACTCGTCGACAAAAGCGCTCATGGGCTGCAGGTCGCCGCTGCGAACGCGGGACTTTGCTTCGACTGCCACTTCTCCTCGACCCAACACGAAATCGACTTCCAGGCCCGTCTTCGTCCGCCAGAACTCGATCGCATAGTCCTTCTCCTGATACGCGCGTGCCGCGATGATCTCAAGCAGCAGGAAGTGCTCGAAAGCCCGCCCGAAATCGCTGCCCGCCAAATCGTGCAGGTGCCGGCCGCACACATGCCCGGCAACGCCGACATCGAAGAGGTAGAACTTCGGTGCCGCGGAGATGCTCTGGCGGCGAGAGCGCCGGTGGAACGGGCGAATCAGGTACCCGACGAGTGTGTCCTCCAGGATTTCGAAGTATGTGCGGACGGTCTTGGCGTCAACGCCGCAATCCCGTCCGATGGACGCAAAGTTGAGTAGTTCGCCATGACAGAAGCGAAGCGCCTCGAAGAAACGCGAGAACGCGGCGGCATCTCGAGCAAGCGCTTCCGCGAACACTTCCTGGGCCAGGTAGTCGCGCACGTAGGCAGCGAGGGAACGGCGGGAGTGCGTCTGCGGGTACACGCCGGGAAGGAGGCCCCGATTCAGGGCCTGCAACAGGTCGAAGTCGGGAACTTCCGCCCATGTGAGCGGGAACATCTCGAAGCGCCAGGCGCGACCGCCGAGCAGGTTCACGCCGCTGCGCTTCAACGCACGTGCGCTTGAGCCGCACAGCACGAACGTCAGGCGACGGGACTCGATCAGGCGATGCACCTCGTCGAGCAGTCCGGGCACCTTCTGAATCTCATCAATGACGACTGGCTGCGCCAATGACTCCGCCGGGAGAGCGGCCAATTCCTCGCCCAGGCGGGATGGACGCGCCCGCAGACGAAGCATCGCGTCGAAGTCGAGCAGGTCGATATGGACGCTGGCGGCAAACCGCTCGCGCAGAAAGGTGGACTTGCCGGTCTGCCGCGCTCCCCAGAGAAACGCCGACTGTCCGGCGGGCAAGTCCAGGACCAGCCTTCGAGTATAACTCATCCGCCATACGTTCCGTATTGGTGACACCAATCAGTATTGTACTCCCGAATGGTTCGTTTCAGAACCCGACGAACTGTCTAACGGGAAGTCAGGGAACGACGGGGCGATTCCAGCGCGAGGTGCGGGTGACACCGGTGTCCGGCGCATCGCGCGGGGATGATCGTGGGCATTGACGCCCGGGATCGGGATGGGGCAAGCACCACGCCACCGTGGCCGAACTGGACGCCCGGCGAGTCACTGGCCGATACTGCAAGGGGCACGGATCAGCCAGGTCCGCATCGACCAACGTACGCGAGGGGACAGACACCATGGCGCAACTCAAGTTCGGCACGCTCGGCGCCGCCCGCATCACGCCGGCCGTGCTCGTGGATCCGGTCTCGGCGGACCCGGAGGTCGAGATCACGGTGATCGCAGCACGGGACCGAGCCCGCGGACAGGAGTTTGCGGCCAGGCACGGCATCGGCCGGGTCGCGTCCAGCTACGAAGCCGTTCTCGAGGATGCAGAGATCGAAGCGGTCTACGTGCCGCTGCCGGTGACCCATCACTGCGAGTGGACCGTCAGGGCGCTCGAAGCGGGCAAGCACGTCCTCACCGAAAAGGCCTTCTGCGCGAACGCGATCGAAGCGCGGCGCATGGCCGACGCCGCGCGCGCCGCGGATCGCGTCTGCATCGAGGCGTTCCATTACCGCTATCACCCGATGTGGGCGCGCCTGCTCGAGATCGTCGGTAGCGGCGTCCTGGGGGAGATCGAGCGCGTGCAGGGCGCATTCGACAATTTCGACCTTCCTGACGAGGGGTGGGAAACCTACAAGAACCCCGAGGTCGGCGGCGGCTCCATGATGCACCTCGGCTGCTATCCCGTGTCCTGGCTGCGGCACATCCTCGACGAGGAGCCGGAAGTGACGAGCGCCGAGTTCGAGCCGAACCGGTTCGGCGCCGACGCGCGACTGGAAGGCGAGGTGCGCTACCCGAGCGGCGCCACCGGGCATTTTCGCGGCTGGCTCGGCGCCGACGCCGTGGACATGTCCCTGACGGTCACCGGCAGCAAAGGGCGGCTGCATGCGGTCAACCCCCTGGCGCCCCAGGCCGGGCACAGCATCGAGGTGACGACCGCCGACGGCACGCAGAAGGAGGCGGCGGACATGCGTTCGAGCTACCGCTACCAGCTCGACGTGTTCAAGGACGCGGTACGCAACGGCACGCCGCTCGCCACCGACGCCGAAGACGCCGTGAAGCAGATGGAGTTCATCGACGCGGCGTTCCGGGCGGCTGGGCGGGTTCCGTACGGGCTGGATGCGTGACGGTGTCGGACAACACGGAAGTGACCCAAGGGGATTGCGTCACCGCACCGCACGGAACACCCTGACCTGCCCACGCTGCGCGACGTCCATCGGACATGAGCCTCGAACCGCCATACGCCATCACTCCAGGAATCCTCGCCCTGGTTGAGCAAGTCGGTGAGGCCGTCGGCCGCGCCGAGACCATGGTTGTCTGGCAGGACCTGCGACTTCGGCGCATCAACCGCATCCGCAGCATTCGCGGCTCCCTCGCCATCGAAGGGAACGCCCTGACCGAAGACGAGATCACCACCCTTCTCGACGGCAAGCCGGTCGTCGCTCCGCTGCGGGATCTCCAGGAAGCGCGCAACGCCATCCGGGCCTACGACCAGTTTCACCGATGGAACCCGGCCGACGGGTCTCACCTGCTGCGCGCCCACGAGGTGCTCATGAGCGCCCTGCTCGATACGCCCGGGCAGTACCGCGAGGGGCCGGTCGCCGTGGTCGGAGGCGGGGAGGTGCAACACGTTGGACCACCGGCCCCGCGCGTTCCGCAACTGATGACGGACCTCCTCCGCTGGCTGTCCGCCACGGATGCCCATCAGTTGATCGCAAGCTCCGTCTTCCACTACGAGTTCGAGTTCATCCACCCGTTCGAAGACGGCAACGGACGCCTTGGCAGGCTGTGGCAGACCCTGATCCTGACGCGCTGGAACCCTCTCTTCATGCACATCCCCGTGGAGAGCCTGGTCCACGCACGGCAGACGGACTACTACGCGGCCATCCGGGCGAGTTCCGCCGAGGGCGCAAGTACGCCGTTCATCGGCTTCATGCTCGAGGTCATCCTGTCGGCGTTGCAGACCCCCCAGGAAACCCCCCAGGAAACCCCCCAAGTACTCCGGCTGCTGTCCGTGCTGGCAGGAGACATGTCCGCACGGGGTATCCTGCACGCCCTGGGGCTGCGCGACCGCAGGTCGTTCCGAGAGAGATACCTGCTGCCCGCGGTGGAGCGCGGATACGTGGAGATGACCCGCCCGCAAACGCCGACGGCACGCAACCAGATGTATCGGCTGACACAACGCGGCAAGGCGGTTCGCGCGGGAGCGTCTCGAACATGGCTGGAATGAACCGGCGACGGGTGCTTCGGACAGGCGCGGCAGCGATCGCCGCATCGTCCTTCGGCCGACTCTGGGCCCGGGAGTCCCTCGTGGCGGACACGCTGGCGCCCGTTGCGGACTCCGACACGGGACTGCCGCTGCTCAAGTTGCTCGAGGGATTCAGCTACCGGTCCTTTTCCTGGACGGGCGATGCCATGGCGGGCGGCGGCGCGACGCCGGCCAGACACGACGGCATGGCAGCCTTCTCGAGCAGAGGCGGCGGCGTCATGCTGCTACGCAACCACGAAGAAATCATCGGGGCACGAATCGGCGGGGCGGGAGTACCCACCTACGACGACCTGGAGATTCCACCGGGCACGGACGGAGCCGCGGACGGTTTTCCGGGTTTCAGCGGCGGCGTCACCGGTATCTCCTACGCTCCCGATCGCGCGCCCATGACGGTGGCCCTGCTTGCCGGGACCACCGTGAACTGCGCGGGCGGACCGACTGCCTGGAGATCCTGGCTGACCTGCGAGGAGATCATCCTCCGCACGAGCCGGATCGGCGGCAAGGATCATGGGTATGTCTTCGAAGTTCCGGCCGACGCGCGCGCGAGCGCTCGCCCGATTGTCGACATGGGCCTGTTCCGGCACGAGGCCGCGGCGCTGGATCCGACGACCGGCATCGTCTACCTGACTGAGGACAACCCACCGCACTCGGGGTTTTACCGTTTCCTGCCGCGGAATCTGCAACCGAAGAGCGGTGCCCTCGAAGAAGGCGGTCGCCTCGAGATGCTGCGCGTTCGCGGCGCGCCGAACGCCGACCTGCGTGCCCCGGCGACCGGCGATATGCATGCCGTCGACTGGGTGCCCATCGCCGAACCCGACCACGACCCGGAACGCTTCGAGCCAGACCCCTTCGGGGGCGACATCATGATGGGCGCCGGGAAGTCGGGTCCGTACCTGCAGGGCGAGGCTGCCGGCGCCGCCCGCTTCGCCCGCGGCGAAGGCGCCTGGTGCCACCGCGGCGCGATCTACTGGGTGGACACCGCGGGCGGTACGGCCGGTGCCGGCGTCGTCTGGGTTTTCGAGCCCGCGCAGTCCAGGCTGCGGGCGTTTTACGTCTCACCCGCCGCAGCGGTCGCCGACGCACCCGACAACATCACCGTGCACCCGAACGGCCTGGTGCTGGCGTGCGAAGACGGGGCAGGACTGGTGGACGAGTCGGGCAGACTCCTCCGTGGCACGCGGCTCCTCGCTCTCGGCGGAGACGGCGAAACGATCGAGGTCGGGGAGAACAACATCCTGTTCGATGCGCCCGTCCCGAACAGGCCAGCGATCGAACCTGCGGACTATCGCAACTCCGAATGGGCGGGCGCCACGTTCTCGCCCGATGGCGCTACCCTGTTCGTCAACATCCAGACTCCCGGTATCACGTTCGCCATCAGCGGTCCCTGGGACGCCTTGGCCGCGGCATCATCCGCTCGCACTACCCCGGTCTGAGGGCCAAAGCCGATCCGGCGTAGCGGACGGGCTTGTCCCGTCCCGTCTCGAATTACCCGCGAAGCCGGCCCGGGGTCACAGGAACGCCCGCAGCCCGTCGAGCAGGACATAGGCGGCGAGACCGCCGCAGGAACTCGGTGGAGGCGTTCGGCAAGCGGCGCCCGGTCGCAGTGGCGTCAGCCGGCGTCCCGCGCGACCTGGTACCCGGGCCGTCCGGCGAGGCGCTCAAGGTACGCCGTGGACTTCGGGTAGGCGTCGGTCAGCACCCCGAAAGCCGACGCGACGTTCAGCGAGTAGCCGTTCATGATGTCGGCGGCTCCGAACGTGTTGGCCACCAGGTAGTCGGCATCGGCCAGGGCGCCCTCGAGGGCGCCGAGACACAGCCGCGCCCGGTCCTTGCAGTCCTCGATCACGAACTCCACGGTCTCGCCGCCGGGCGCCACGCGGCGGTGATTGACGATCTCGCCGAGCGGGCGGGCGAACGTCGCTTCGGCGAACCAGCACCATTGCCGGTAGAGCGCGCTGTCGGCCGCGCCGGGCTCCGGCTGCAGGCGGCCCTCGCCGTAGCGTTCCAGGATGTAGTCGACCATGGCCCCGGACTCGTACATGACGAGGTCGCCGTCGGTCATCACGGGCACCTTCCCCGTCGGGCTGAGCGCCCGCCACTCCGGGCTCGCGCGGAACGCGGCCCCGAAGTCGATCACTTCGATCTCGTACGGCAAACCGAGCTCTTCACAGAGCCAGATGGGGCGAACGCCCCTGGTATGCGCGACGTGGTAGATCTTCAGCATGACGTTGGTCCCCAGCAGTGCCGTCGGGTGGCCAATCTAGCAGAGCCGGCGGTGGTACGTCGCTCCGGGCGTCCGCCCTGCCGTACTGCCCGGCCTCCGGACACCCGCCCCGTCTCGCCGGGATGTGCGTCCGCGTCGTCCGGATAGAACCGCGGGGAACCCGGAGGGGGTTGCCACGCAGGCCCCGGTGGTGTCGTAGGTGAAGCCGTGGAAGGGACAGACGAGCCGGCCGTCGCGCACCGTGCCGCCGGTCTCGGGCGCGAGCTTGGCCCCGAGGTGCGGGCAGAACGCGTTCGCCACGCAGATACGGCCCGTGTCGTCACGCCATCCGACGACCTCCTGGCCCATCCATTGCCGGGCGACGAGCTTGCCTGGCGGCATGTTCCCGGCGAGGTCGAAGAAGAACCAGCCACGGGGGAATGGCGTGAAGGGGAACCTGGCGCGACCTTACGGTCGCGTTGGAAGTTTCGCTGACGCGAAACTTTCGTCGCTGGCAAGGCGCGTCCGACGAGCAGTGGTAGGCCCCACGGGAGGAGGCGCAACGCCGCCAGCGGCGAAAAGGCGCAGCGCAAACGTGAAGGTATTTGTGACCCAGCGCACTAGCCCGTATTTCTCACCAGGCCGCTTGTCGGCGTCAAAAAGCTCATGGGTTTCAAGAAGTTGATCGCGATACCGACCATCGTGCCGATTGCGGACTGCGCTGGCCGCGCCCTCGCGGGTCTTATGGCCCCGTGTACACACGGGCCCGTGCTCGCGCACGTGCTCCCTCAACCGTAGTCCCCGCTATGCTTTCGGTCGGCGAGCGCGACGCAAGCGTCGTGCGCACAGGACCAAAATCCTCCGCGATCATCACGGCCCCTGGTGAGAAATGCGGGCTAGGAAACCTCTGATCAAGCCCGTCCATGGGCTTGATCAGGTCGCAAAACAAAACGCGGTTTCGTTTTGCTCCACAAATTCAATGGCTTACGCCATCGAATTTGGCGGCACATCCCTGTGCCGCGCTAGGGAAGCAGGGAAGCTCTTAATCAGAGCTTCCCTAGACGACGCTTTCGAACCATCCCTCGTCTGCGCCACAATGCTGTCCCGTTCCTGGCCCGGGAGTTCCCGTGTCGCTACCCTCCCATCACAACGGCAGCTTCTGGTTCCACTCGCTGGATGACCTGCCGGAGCCCAGGCCGCCCGAGGCGCTGCCGGAGCAGGTGGACGTGGCCATCGTCGGCGGCGGCTTCACCGGTCTCTGGACCGCGTACTACCTGCACCGCCACAACCCCGACCTCGGCATCGCCGTGTTCGAGGCCGAGACGGTCGGCTTCGGCGCGAGCGGCCGGAACGGCGGCTGGTGCATGGGCATGGCCATGGGCATCGAGGAACGCCTGCATGGGCCGGAGCAGGCCGAGGGGCTCGCGCTGCTGCACGCCATGCAGGAGACGGTGGACGAGATCGGACGCGTCTGCCAGGCGGAGAACATCGACTGCCACTTCGCCAAGGGCGGCACGTTGAGTGTCGCGACCACGCAGCAGCAGGCGGAAACGTTCCGCCGGCACGTCGCCCACAAGCACGCACTCGGCTTCACGGATCGCGACTTCACCTGGCTGCCGGCGGAGGAGTCCGCCCGCCGCATCGGCGTGCACCCCAACTTCGGCGCCGCCTACACGAGCCACTGTGCCGCGATTCATCCGGCGCGCCTGGTGCGGGGCCTCGGCGAACTGCTGCGCGGCAGGGGTGTCGCCATCCACGAACGTACGCCCGTGCGCGCGCTGACCGCAGGGCGCGTCGAGACGCCTCGGGGCGAGGTGCGCGCGCCCATCGTCCTGCGTGCCACCGAGGGCTACACGCGCAGCATTCGCGGATACCCACGCCACCTGCTGCCGGTCTACACCATGATGGTCGCCACCGAGCCGCTGTCGGACGCGACCTGGCGGGAACTCGGCCTCGCGCAGCGCGAGACCTTCGACGACGGCCGCCGTATCACGATCTACGGTCAGCGTACCCTCGACGGGCGTCTCGCCTTCGGGGGCCGTGTCGGCTACCAGTTCGGGTCCCGGATACGCCCGCGAATCGAGCCCGGCGATCCCGCCGTCGCCAGCGTCGAGGCCTCCATGCGCGCGCTGTTGCCGGCGCTCGGCGACGCCCGCGTGACCCACGGTTGGGGCGGCGTGATGGGCGTACCGCGCCACGGTCGGCCGTTCGTGACGTTCGACCGGGACACGGGCCTCGGCGCGGCCGGTGGCTACACCGGCGAAGGCGTCGGCGCCTCCAACCTGGCAGCGCGCATCCTGGCGGACCTCGTGCTCGAGCGCGAGACGCCCCTGGTGCGGCTCGCCTGGGTCGACGACCTGCCACCGAAGTGGCCCGTCGAACCGTTCCGCTGGCTGGGCAGCCAGGCCACGTTCGCGCTCGGTCAACTCGCCGACCGCAAGGAACTCCGGGGAAACAGCCCCTCGGGCATCCTGGGTCCCCTGTTCGATCGGCTTTTCTGATCCGGAAGCGGGGCCGACAGGCTCTCGCTATACTCCAACGTTCCCGACGGGCGGAACCGTCCTGCGGCCGGGCGCCGCGAAGATACCGACGATGGGGAGAGTCACCAGATCTCGCCGGGCAGCATCGGCCGCACCCGCTGCCAGGCACATGTGGCTGCCGTGGGCGCGGTGCCCGTGGTCGGCCGCCCTTGCGATGCTCGCGCTCTGCGTGGCCGCTGGCGCAGGGGCAGCGGAGGCGGAGACGGACGACCCCATGTCCGCGACAGACATCGGACACCCCACGTTCCTGAGTCCCCACGCGCGCCCACTGGCCATCCACGGCTCCTTCCTCTACGCCGCGAATACACCTGCCAACACCGTCGACGTGATCGACACGGCCAGCCGCGCGGTCGTGGCCCGCATCCCGGTCGGCATCGATCCGGTCAGCGTCGCGGTCCGCCCGGACGGCAACGAGGTCTGGGTCGCCAACCACATCTCGGACTCGGTCAGCGTCATCGACACCAACTCCGACAACGCCACCTATCGCCGGGTGATCGCGACGGTTCAGGACGTGGACCCCGAGACGTTCGCGACCGACTTCGACGAACCCGTCGGCATCGCCTTCGCGAGTGACGCGAAGGCCTACGTCGCGCTGTCCCCCTCGAACCGGATCGCGATCGTCGACGTGGCGACCCGGGTCGTAACCGGCCATCTCGACATCCGCGCCCAGGATCCCCGTGCGATCGCCGTGCGCGGCGACCGGCTCTACGTCACCGTCTTCGAGTCCAACAACCAGAGCCAGCTGTCCGGCTGCCTCGCGACCAGCATCGACGGTGACACCTGTACGTTCGATGCGGTCGAGCATGTCTTCACCAACAACAACGTCCTGTCCGCCGGTTACGACGCCGATATCGTCAAGAACTCCCGGCTACCCGACCGCGACCTGTTCGTCTTCGACACGGTCACCGACCAATCCGTGGATACCGTCACCGGGGTCGGCACGCTGCTCTACGGCCTGACGGTCGACAGCGAGGGCAACGTGTTCGTCGCGCAGACCGACGCCCGCAACGTGGAGAACGGCCGCGCCGGCACGGAAGGCCACGGCCTCGACGAGATGGAGAACCGCGCGTTCCTCAACCAGATCACCCGTGTGGCGTGTTCGGCCAGCGGCTGCTCGGACCCGGGGTACTTCGATCTCGAGCCGCTGCCGCCCGCGCACCCGGAGGACGGCATGGCGCTGGCCACGCCCTTCGGGATCCGGATCAGCGACGACGATTCGACGCTGGTGGTCACTGCCGCAGGGTCGGACAAGGTGTTCACCGTCGATGCCGACACCGGGGCCGTCCTCGGCCGCGTGTCCGTGGACGCGGTCCCGCGCGGCGTCGCCCTGGTTTCGGACGGCGACGGCGCCCCGAGCGAAGCCTGGGTGCTGAACGCCGTGGCCAACACCGTGTCGCTGGTGGACGTGTCCTCGACCGACAGCCCGAGCCTGACGGCCACGATCACCCTGGGGGATCCCACGGACGCCGGGATCAAGCAGGGACGCATCGCCTTCAACGATGCCGACGCGTCCTCGACGGGCACGTTCTCCTGCGAGAGCTGCCACCCGGACGGGCACACCGATCAACTCACCTGGGTCCTCGCGACGCCGATCTGCGACGTGGCGGGCTGCACCCAGATTCCGCCCCGCCTGACGATGCCGGTCCGCGGCCTGCGCAACACGGCGCCGTACCACTGGGACGGCATCCCCGGCGATCCCTACGGAGGCCGCAACACGGCGTCCATCAACGCCGATGTCGAGCCGAACTGCAGCGCCGACGATCCCCTGAGCTGCACGCGCCAGCTGGTGGACGGGAGCATGGCGACCACGATGTGCGACCAGGGCGACTGCGCCACCAACGACGAGGACAAGGCGGGCTTGCTCGACGCCGACGACCGCGACGCGCTGGCGCGCTTCCTCCTCGGCGTGCCCTACCCGCCGGCGCCCGACCGCCCGCTCGACAACGTGCTGACGGACGAGGCGCGGGACGGCTTCTTCGAGTTCAGCTTCATCAACGACAGCGGCAAGACGACCGGGGCGCAGACCTGCGGCTCCTGCCACCTTCCACCGTTCCTGGTGAGCACCAACACGCCCGGCACCGGCATGGACGCCCCGACCTGGCGCGGCGCCTACGACCGCTGGATGATGCTCCCCCAGGGCCGCCTCAACATCATCGACCTGATGACCATCGTCCGCATGGACGACTCCTTCCCCGAACGGGACATGTGGATCCTGGCGGGGGCGTCCTCCGACATCTGGCAGATGGTGCGCCAGGGCAGCACGGGGTTTCACGGGAGTTTCGGCCGGCAGGTGACGCTGAACGCGGACACCGCCCAGGCGTCCGCAACCGTGAAGACGGTCAACGCGCTGCAGCAGGCCGCGACCGACGGCGCGATCGTGCTCCGCGGGGCAGGCGCGGTGCTGCGCAGCGAAGGCGCGCCGGCGGACGCGGAAAGTACCGTCACGCCGGTCTCCATGGCGTACGTCGACGGCCGCTACGAAGCGCTCGCCGGCAGCGGCGTCTGGGGCAGCCACAAGCTGCGGCAACGCGCCGCGGCCGGCGAGATGGTCGTCACCCTCACGGCGCATGCCGGAGCGGGCGTCGGCGTCGACCACGAGCAGCCCGCGCTGTGGCCCGTCGCGGCCATCGAGCAGCAGACCCGCAACGTCGACATCCCCTTCCTCTCCGGCACGTCCTCCCTGCGCGTCAACGGAAGACATATCGACGCGGATGCCTCCATCTTCGTCGACGGCAGCAAGGTCGACGGCACCCTCAGCTGCGAGGTCGGCACCCTGCCGGACTGCGACGACGAGATTCTCCTGGTGGAGTTGACCGACAACCCGGAGTCCGGCGGCCTGCACTTCCTGCAGTTGCAGAACCCGCTCGGGCTCTTCAGCAACGACGTGATGTTCTTCTCCGAGCAGACCGCGCACCCGGCCCGGCCCGGCAACCTGATCACCAGCGGCGGGGCGTTCACGGCCGGGCAGTTCGACAACAACTGGAACACTGTCGAACTGGTCACGAGTTCCATCGGCGAGCGGGACGGTGCGGTGTACGTGGCCGTCGACAGCGCGCACGACGATCCCTGGAGAGCCCAGATCAGCCACCCGGTGCTGGTCCTCGCCGATCAGCAGTACACCCTCTGCTACCGGGCGCGCTCGCAGGGCAGTTCGCGCTTCATCACCGCCTACGTGGACACCAACCTCGACGCCTACCGCAACCTCAGCGGCGGTCAGCATCGGGCGAACCTGTCGCTGTCCTGGCAGTCGTTCAGCCATACGTTCACCATCGGGGAGACCGACCTCAAGGCGCGTGTGGCGTTCGACCTCGCCCAGAGCGCGCTGGACGTGTGGATCGACGACATCGGGCTCTACGAGGGCGCCTCCTGCGGGACCCCTTGAACCGAACGGCGTCCGCCGGGTGGCGTCAGGAAGACGAGTGGTCGCGTCAGGAAGACGAAAGGTGGCGTCAGGAAGACGACACCCGAATGCGCCACACCACCGGGCGGGTGACCAGGATCAGCACCGTCACGGCCAGCAGCACCAGCGCGAGCGCGGGGAACAGCACTTCGAGCGTGATCCACTGCCCGAGCGCAGCCAGCGGCAGCGTGACGATCTGCGCCAGGCCCATGTTGAGATTGAGCACGCTCATCACGCGCCCGCGAAACTCGGCGGCGGCGGTCAACTGGATCAACGCGGTGCCGGCCACCTGCGCGCCCACCATCCCGACGCCGAGGCCGAAGTTGCCGATCACCGCGTTCGCCACGGTATGGCCCCCGCCAAAGACGAGAAACGAGAGTCCGAAGCCGACGGCCGAGACGCCCACGATCAGGCCCTTGCGCTCGTAGCGGGAGAAGCGGGCCAGCAATCCGGACGCCAGCAACGCGCCCAGACCCCACGTCGCGGCGACCAGCCCGAATTCCCGCACGGGCACGCCGACCACGGTGGTGATCCATGTCGGCCCGAGATTCGCCACCGCCGGAAAGCCGAGCCCCGTCATCGCGATCAGCAGCACCACCACCCACAGGATGACGGGCTCGCGGCGCGTATAGACCAGCCCCGCCCAGACGTCCCGCAACGCGACCCGCATACCCAGGGCCGCCACGCCGACCCGCGGCGTGCGATGGCGCATGAGCGCAAGGCTGGCCACCAGCGCGATGTGCCCGCAGGAACCGACGAGGTACCCCACACCGGGCCCGAACGCATCGACCACGTAGCCGGTGGCGACGATCGCGACCGGCAACGCGATCTGCCCACCGGCGGCATTGAGCGCGATGCCGGCCGTCGTCAACTGACGTCCGACGAGGTCCGGGACGATGGCCTGTCGTGTCGGCATGTCGATCGACATCAGGGCCGATGAGCAGAACAGCAACACGTAGAACAGCGTGAGCTCCGCGCCGTCCGCGCTGCCGACGATCATCAGCACGCCGGTCGCCACGTTGACCGCCAGCGCACCGAGCTGCGTCGCGATGAGCAGTCGCCGCCGGTCGAAGCGGTCGGCGAGCGCGCCGCCGTAGAGGCCGAACACCAGCATGCCCGCGCCGCGCACCGCCGCGATCAGGCCAATGAGGAGGATGCGCACGTCCTCCTCGGCGCTCAGCTGGATCCAGATGATCTGGGCCAGGAACTGGAAGGGGCTCAACGCCTGTCCGATCAGCAGCCCGAGGAACAGCAGACGGAAGTCGCGCAACGCCAGCGGGGCGAACATGCCGTGGGGCTTCGCGCCGCCACCGGGTGCCGGCGGGCCGTCCTGGAGGCCGGACGGCGGTTGCGCCGGGGAGCTCAACTGCCGGCCCCGGGCACGCTACGGATTCGCATCACGCGGGGAGTTCGGCCAGCCCGGCACAGTTCGCTGGACATCGCGTACGGCACGTCGCTGGCCTCCACCAGCTTCCCCAGATCGGCTTCTCCATGGTCCCGCGGGGCCGATGTAGCCCGTCCCAACCCGAGACGCCACCTTCGGTTGCCAGCCCTCTCGGACCTTCACGAACAAGACGCCCCCCCGAGCATGGCGAACGGTGGCGCGGACAGCGGCGCTTCTGCGTCAAAATGCTCGCCAGCGGTCGATCTGCTCCTTCAGAGCGAGCACCAACTCGGGAATCGCGCTGTTCTTCGCCTCTCTCCTGCCAACCATCCGGGCGATTTCCGGAGCGCTTCGTTTGATCTCGTCGGCGAATGCACCCAAGGCGGCCTTGGATTCATCGCGCTGCTGCACGGCACCTTCAACCAAGTTCGCCAACTTGCCGGTCATCGCCCTCATGTCGGTGACACGCAGGCCCAACGCCTCGGCGAAATCACCCGGCCGTGCGCACAGGATGTCCCACAGCCACTGTTCAGGCGGAACATCGCCCGGCAGGAACAATGGCTGTATCGAGTGTCCATACGCGTCGGCAACCGCCTTCAAAGCATTCTCCATCCCACGGGAGTCGCCGTCGAGCACGAAAACGAAGTCAGAGAGCTTCTTCAGCTTTCCGAGCGTGCGAACGTGGCTTGGAAACTCGTCCTTCCCTGTATTCCTGCCGACGAACACGTCTTCCGGGCGAAGCCCCAACTCCACGTTCAGGACATCGAGTACGCCGCGGATCACGCCTTCGGCGACCTCGTCTTCGCACAGTATGGAGAGCCTGTCCTGCGACTGTCCATACAAAGCCTTCTGGAAGATGTCGCGGTAGAGAGGCTCCCGGCGCACGTGTCCCGTTTCGCGATCACGGTCAAGGAATATCCTGCCCTCGGGCGGGACGCTGTCCAGCACTACGGGACTGTGAGATGCGACGATGACCTGCAGCTTCTGCCGCAGGGCGCTACGCTGAAGTTCGAGCATCGCCTGCTGCTGCGTATAGGGATGCAGCCCCGTGTCCACCTCGTCAATCAGGACGAGTGCGTTCTCGAGACGGGAGATATCCTTTGAGATACGTACGATGGTTCGTTCCCCCGAGGACATGTGAAACTCGGAGTAGCGTGTCTCGTCGGCGTCGTCGAGCTCCGCGAACAGTAGATCGCGCGAGGATTGGCCACTGATCAGGTCCAGATTCTGATACCGCCAAGGCAGCACGCGATGCGCGAACCGCAGCAGATCGGGGCTGATGGTCTCAGTCTGGACCTGCTTCCTCCCTAGCTGCAGGATGCTTCGCACCTCAGACGGACTGGTGAGATTCGCAAGCGTGCGCAGATAGACGTGTCGCTCCGGCTGGCCGTCTCCGCTTCGACTCCACGATTTTACTCGCCTCCAGATCATCGAACGACGATCGCCCCGATGCAGGTAGTGGAACTCGAGCTGAGTCTCGGGCGTCGGGTCCGACCGTACGGCCGCCTGCTGGCTGATGAAGTTGGGGAACAGCCGGCTGGGAGCGAGGTCACCCGGACGGCGTCCCGGCACGCGGTAGGCGCAGGCGCAGGCGAACAACACCGTCGACTTGCCGGAACCATTCGGGCCGGCCAGAACGGAGACAGGGTAGTCGAAGGGAAACCGCACGTCCTGGATACCTCGCAGGTTCGTGATACGGACTTCTACCAGTGCCTCGTCGCGCTGCCCCGTACTCGCGCGTAGCGCGTCCCACACCTCGCTCAGTTCCCCGTCGATACGCGGCATGTCCAAACCTTTTTGCTGACACTGAATTCGGCCGCAGAGCGGTCCGGTTCTGCTAAGGAGCGCTCGCCCTCACGAGCGTGCCCGTGGGGTCACCTGCGGATACGCCGGTCCGTCTCCAACTCGCGCTACTGGCGAAACAGATGAATCTCAGGCGAACTCCGCACACGACCATTCTAAGCTACCACTTCGGCGGTGCACCTCCGGCGCGCACACACGAGTCAACTGACACCTCCAGATCGGTCAACTCAGCGTGCAGCTTCTCCGATGCATGCGGCAGAATGCCGGCCGGATCAAATCGTCGCCCAGATAGCGTACGTCTCGGGCCGGCCACCGCACACCACGGCCTCCTCGGAGTTCCGGGACCTAAAATACAACTTACAAACGTTAAATATCAATAAGTTGTGTCTCTGATGAAAAATAATACTGTTTATTTTCAATCCACTAACGTCCCTCTTGATTCCATCATCAGAATGCGTATTATGGCGCTTCGCCATCGTAGGTCGCTGGACCCCGTCAACGAAACCTGGAGGCATTCTCATGCACCATCGCACCGTGGAACCTTCGTCCGACCCGCTCAGGGGCTCGACCCATGACCGGTCGAACGCAGACGCATCCAATCCCGCGACGACGCACCCTGTCCTCTCCCGTCTCATAAAGGAGGTGCGGAACGAAAGGCAGGTTGAAGCCCGCTATGACCGCGTCCACAATCGGCACAATCGTGGTCCGTGATCGCTCAGCGCCCGGCCGCGACATGGGCACTGAAGCCCGCTTGGACACTGTCCTAGTCAAGACCGCAAGCCGGTGCAACTTGGACTGCTCCTACTGCTACGTGTACCGCGGACCGGACAGCACGTGGCGTCTGCAGCCCAAACGCATGCATCGCGAGGTCGTGGTGGCCCTCTCCGATCGGTTGGTCGAACAGGCAGGGCAGCAAGAGTCGGGTTTCGCCATCGTCTTGCACGGAGGCGAGCCGCTGCTGCTAGGCTTCAACGAACTCGCCTCGCTGCTGCGCGGCCTACGCGCGCACCTGACTCCGGAACGCTACCCCATCAGTGTTCAGACAAACGGAACGCTTCTCAGCGAAGAACTGCTCGAGCTCTTTGCCGAGACGCGTACAAGCGTGTCAGTCAGCATCGACGGACCGGCCGAAGCCAACGATTTCGCCAGGCTGGACCATCGTGGCGAGAGCACACATGCAGCGACGATGCGGGGCATCCGCCTTCTGGCTTCTCACTCGGACAGCGCATTCCTGTTCGCGGGTACGCTCTCGGTGATCCAGCCAACCGTCGACCCCGGTCTCGTGTACGGCTTCCTCAAAGAGTTGCGTTCTCCAAGCATGGACTTTCTCCTTCAGGACGGGAACCACGATCGCCTTCCGACGGGGAAGGCGCACTTCACCAGCACGGAATACGGAGAGTGGCTGATAGGCCTCTTTGATTTGTATCTCACGGATCCTTCACCGGTTCCGATTCGCGTCTTCGACGACATCGTCAAGTTGTGTCTGGGCGGAGCGAGCCAAAAGGAAGGTCGAGGGAAGGCCCAGCATGGAATTCTGATAGTCGAGACCAATGGTGAGATTCGCAAGAACGACACACTCCGGGCGTCATTCGAGGGCGCCGATCAGTTTGAGAACCGCTGGAACGTCACCACTACCACTCTGTCGCGCGTCCTTTCATCGAGCGACTATGTGGGCTATGCAGGCATGCAAGCGCCGACGTCCACTCGGTGTCAGAGCTGCAACTTGCTCGCCGTTTGCGGTGGCGGAATGCCACTCTACCGCTGGAGCGCGGAGCGTGGCTACGACAATCCATCAGTCTATTGCCACGATCACGCTGTCTTCATTCGACACGCCATCACGCGGCTGCACGAGTTTGGACTGAACGACTCTCTCGTCGCACCCCCTTGTTCTTGAGCGGTTCTCGACCAGGACAAGTGAGCCAATTGTCGAACAAGGGTCTCCGAGTTGCGAAGCAACTCAAACGGCACGCCGTGGCGCGAGGCACAGTCGCCAAGCACCTCACACGTCGCCAGACGCTCGTAGTCAATGTTCCCTGAGCTGAGTTTTACCGAGTACGACGCCCTGCCCTTCGAGCACTTCTTGGGGCACAGCATGAGGCCGGGTGCTGGCCAGGAGTGGCTTGACTGGCTTCAGGCAGACGCTCCCTGGAAGCTGGCCACGACCGATTTCTACGAACAGTACGAATTTAGTCTGCTTCACGCCGCTCTCGCTCCTGTCGTCGGATGTCTTGCGTCTACCGCAACTCTGACGGCACTACGGGGCTGGATGTCCAAGCACTTCGGTCGACCATTGTCCGAACGTGTGGACGTGACGGCGCACAAGCTCGTCCCGGAACAGACGATTCGCATTCACAACGACTTCATCCCGGGGGGCGAAAGTCATCGGCTTCTGGTGCAGCTCAATCGAGGTTGGGGACCCCCGCAAGGAGGCTACTTCATGCTCTTCAGCGGACCGGAACCGCAGACGGTCTGCAAGGTCATCGAGCCGAGACACGGGTCCGTGCAGGCGTTCGCCATCTCTCCTCGGTCATATCACGCCGTCAGTACCGTGCATGGCGGCGAACGATTCACTCTGGTGTACTCGTTCTATCAGGATGCCTGATCGGCATGCTCGAGTTCATCGACGGTCCTTGCGGCTGGAATCGGCTGGCGCCGGCGCGGCTTAGGCAGCTGGCAGTCCACATCTCCATGTGGCAGGAGTACTCGACTGCCCGATACCTCGACGATGAGGATCCAATAGTTCTGCATACCGTCGGCATCTCCGATTCTCCGATCAACTCAGGCGTAAACGTCGAATTGTTGCCCGAAGCGGTTGCATGCCGATGGCGGAATCTCGAGTTCGCCACCGAGTCGAACATGACCGATTTGAGATTTCCGGAAGTACTGGTGAACTCGCTCGATCTCGTTCGCGCGGTGCTCCCGCTTCAAGGAACCGTTGCGGGACTGTGTCGCTCCCTGCATTTGCTCGTTGCTTCAAGCAGGGACTGCGACGTGAGCTACAGCGACCCGTCATTGCCGTTTTCGGTCTTCGTATCGTGTCCTCCGGCGACGGATCGGAATCAGGTTGAACGCTTGGCCGAGAACATCGTGCACGAAGCGCTACATTTGCAGCTCACTCTGGTAGAGAAGGTCGAGCCATTGGTTGTTGATGCCCCAGGCCAAGCACCGGTCTTCTCGCCATGGAAGAACGAATGCCGAGACGTACGCGGCCTGATCCATGCGGTGTACGTGTTCGGCAATCTTCGATGCTTCTGGAAACGCGTTGCCGCGGACTGGCCGGATTCCTCACCCTTTGCACGCACGCGCGTCGAAATCATCGACAGCGAATTGGAGGCTGCGAGGCAGTTTGTGACGAGCCGATTCCTGACAGCGATGGGACGTCGGTTGGCAAGGTCATATCTCGAGTAGCCTCCCGTTGGAGGTTCACTCCGCTTCCGATTCCGACATGCCGAAACCGGTCGCCTTTACCCGCGACGGCCTGAGCCCATGCTGCCGCTTCAAGCCAGGAGCGGCGTCATCTTCTCCGCCGCGTCTGCATAGAGGAACTGCAGTCCGTCGGCAAACATGGGCGCAATCACGGTGAAGTGGTCGCGGTCCGCGTAGAGCTGGGTCTTGAGTGCCAACGACGGGTAGCGGCGCAGCCGCAGGTTCTCCGCCAGGAACACCGAACGGCTGACGAGGCGCGACGCGGCCATCTCGAAGTTGTTCACCTCGCCGGCGCCGGCTCCGACGAATACGCGCGCCGGCAGGTCGTCGTGGGATGCGGCATACGCCGCCTCCATTTCCAGCGTCTGCGGGTGCGTGCCGCTGCCGATAAGATAGCGCGCGAAGCCGCCCGGCCGGGCGAACAGCGCGTACCCTGTAAAGTAGCCGCCCGACGAATGACCCATCAGTGCGTGATCGCCGTTCATGCGGTAGCGTTCCGTCAGCTCGGGACGCAACTGTTCGATGAGGAAGTCCAGGAACCTGTCGCCCTTGAAGTCCGCGGACATTTCGGGGAAGTCACTGGCGGCGCCCGCGGTGAGGATGCTCTCGGCCAACTCGTCGTCCCCGAAAATGGACCCGGCGGGGTGCAGGTCGTATTCCCGCTTGGCGAAGCCCGCCATGCCCTGGTCGGCGGAGTGACCGACGCTGACGACGATCATCTCGGGCATCCGCTGGCCAAGGTTGTACATGTCGACGATACCGACGACCATCCTGTGCATCATGATGCCGTCCATGGCCCAGAGCACCGGATACGAGCGCTCGGGAGACACGGAGTGGGACGGCGGCAACGTCACCAGCACCTCGTGGTCGTAATCGTAGCCCTCGGCCCGGAACGACAGCGGCGGTTCGCTGGACATCGCGTACGGCACGTCGCTGCCTTCCATCAGTTTCGAGAGGTCAACTTCCTCGCTCATGAGCGTCCCCTGGTTGGTTGCGCGGAGTCGACTACGTTGCGTGTGGGGCGCATCGATGTCAATCGCGCCGGATCCCACCGCCGCGCATGAGCCCATACGCCGACCCCGACGCACGCCGCGTTCTCGCGTGGATGTGCGTACTCATCGCCGTGAACCAACTGGGTTTCGGGGCCGTGATTCCCGTGCTGCCGCTGTACGCGCAGTCCTTCGGCGTCTCCCAGGCCGCCATCGGGGCCACCGTCGCCGTCTACGGGCTGGCGCGCGTGCTGCTCAGCGTGCCCACGGGACGCGTCGCCGACTGGCTCGGCCGGCGTCGCGCGCTGGCCATCGGCGGAGGCGTGTCCGCCCTCGGCAACCTGTGGTGCGCCGGCGCCGCGAGCTACGCGGAACTGGTGCTGGCGCGGTTCGTCGCCGGCGCCGGTGCCGGCATCGTGCTGACCGCCGGCATGATCGTGCTCGCGGACATCACGCGGGCCGCGACGCGCGGGCGCACCATGGCGATCTACCAGGGCGTGTTCCTGTTCGCGGTCGGCATCGGGCCGTTGCCCGGCGGCTACCTGGCGGAGCGGTTCGGGCTGGACGTCCCCTTCCTCGTGTACGGCATCGCCAGCGCCGCGGTGACGGCCATCGCGTGGTTCGGCGTCGCCGAGACGCGCCACATCGGCGCCGCCGAGCGTGGGGCGCACGCCACGATCGCTCCGCTACGCGACCAGCTGCGGGCGCTCGCCCGCAATGCCGGGTTTCTGCTCGCATGCCTCACCAGTCTGGTCGGAGCCGCCGCGCGCACCGGCGCGCTCTTCAGCATCGTTCCGGTGCTGGCCCGTGAGCGCCTGGCGCTGTCGGCCACGAGCATCGGCCTCGGGTTCGCGCTCGGCAGCGTCGTCGGGTTGGCCTTCACCTACCCGTCGGGTGCGGTGGCGGATCGCTTCGGACGCAAGGCTGTCATCGTGCCGGCAACCGTACTGACCGGCATCTCCATGCTGTCCTTCAGCATCGCGCCGGACTACGCATGGTTCCTGGTCGCCTGCACCGTCTGGGGTGGGGCCAGCGCCGCCGGCGGCGCCGCGCCGGCGGCCTATGCGGCCGATTCGGCGCCGCCGGGCGCGAATGCGGCGGCCATGAGTTCCTACCGCACGCTGAGCGACATCGGCTACGTCGTCGGGCCCATCCTGCTCGGCTGGCTGGGGGACTGGCAGGGGCTCGACGCGCCGCTCTGGGCGTCCGCTTTCGGGCTCATTGCGATCGCCGTCCTGTTCGCCGTGCTGGCGCCGGAGACGCACCGGCGCACCGCCGCGTAAACTTGCGCGCCATGCGCAGGACGGACTCTTCCGGCGTCACGCCGGGCAGTTTGTCGATGTCGATCCAAGCGAGATCCACGGACTCCGGGCCGACCCGGAAGCGGTCCGATCCGATGGCCTGGAAGGCAAAGCGCACATCGTAGTGCAGGTGCGCCGGGTCCGCGCCACGGGCCGGAAAGGTGTGGATGTCGACATCGAGCACCCCGCCGTCCAGCGGTCGGACGGTGAGGCCGGACTCCTCTTCCGCTTCCCGATGGGCCACCGCAAGCGTGTCGCTGTCGCCGTCGCTGTGACCGCCGAGCTGCAGCCATCTGTCGAGCTTCCGATGGTGCGTGAGCAGGACGCGCGAGCCGCTGCCGTCCACTACCCAGGCGGAGCCGGTGACGTGGCCGTCATCGAAGCAGTCGCGCTC
Organism: Candidatus Azotimanducaceae bacterium; assembly: GCA_965206615.1. Classification (GTDB taxonomy): domain Bacteria; phylum Pseudomonadota; class Gammaproteobacteria; order Pseudomonadales; family Azotimanducaceae; genus VXNE01. Next base: position 925,329 of record CBDBKI010000005.1, on the reverse strand, counting down.
GAAACAGCGCGGCTGGCGCAGCACGAAGCGCTGCAACTGTGCTGCATCCGGCTCATCCGGATAGCGCCGACGGTACGCATCGATCAGGTCGTGGAGAGATCCCGTCATGCCACTCCTCATGCCACTCCTCATGCCCCCCTCCTGCCCCCCTCCTGCCCCCCTCAGGCCCCTCATGCCACCTGGCTTCGCTTCCCACTCCACGCCTTGCTATTCTGCGCGGCGGACACGGACAAGGACCCTATCTCATGATCGCATTGTTGGCGCGCCTGAACGTGGCGTCGGGGAAAGAAGAAGAATTCGAAACCGTGATGCTCGGGCTCGCGGCACAGGTGCGAGCGAACGAGCCGGGCAACCAGCTCTACACGCTCGTCAAGGACGACGCAGGCTATGCGGTGATGGAGCTGTACACCGACGAGGCCGCGCTCGCGGCGCACGGCGCCAGCGATCACTTCAAGGCCGCCGGGCCCAAGTTCGCCGGCCTGATGGCGGGACGGCCGGACATCAAGCGGTTCGAAGTCATCGGCTGAGACGACCGGCGGCCGAGAGATCCTCGGCCGCTACACGCCCCGAGGCACGGCACGACCTCCCCGGCCAACGGGCTACCATCCTACGACGAGGCCGTCGGCCCGGTGCCGAGTTGGGACTCGAACCAGCTTGCGAGTTCCCTCTTCGTCAACGCTCCGCTCGCCACGGCCAGCGTAACCCGCTCCAACCCGGCGGGGTCCGGCAGCCCGGCGCCGTTGATCTCCAGGAAGGTCAACGCCGCGAGTACGGCCGCGCGCTTGTTGCCGTCCACGAAGGCATGCGCCTGGCAGACATGGAACAGGTACGCGGCCGCCATCTCGGCCATCCCCTCGTGGAGGTATTCGCCGGCCATCGTCTGCATCGGCATGGCCACCGCGGCTTCGAGGAGCCCGATGTCGCGAATCCCCGGCGCGCCACCGTGGGCCTCGATGGTACGTTCGTGCAACCGGTTGACATCGTCAACCGCAAGGAAGCGAATCACTCGGCCAGGCGCTGCAACATCTCGCCGTAGCGGGGCTGGAGCCTGTCGAAGATCCGGTCTGTCTCCGCGCGCCCAACGCCCGTATTGACGGGAGTGACAATCAACGAGCCGCCCGAAACGGTGAGCTGGAACCGCGCGTCCGCGCTCGCAGCCAACATCTCCAGGATGGGCTTGTCCAACACAAGTGCATGACTGTTTCCGTGGCGCTGCAAGGTCTTGATCATGGTGTACCCCCCTCGCCGTCAGGACATCGTTATAACACAATCGGGAGCCGACCGGGCGTCCATAGTGGTGCGTCACGTCGTGGCCGATGGCGCTGTAGGGGACGCCCTCGTGGCGTCCCGTCTTGAATTCACGCACATCCCCGGGCGACCGCAAGGGTCGCCCCTACCGCTGTATGTCGAACAGCTCCGCCAACTGTTCCGTCATCGCCCCGCCCAGCTGCTCGGCGTCCGTGATCGTCACGGCGCGTCGATAGTGGTGCGTCACGTCGTGGCCGATGCCGATGGCGATGAGTTGGACCTCGGAGTGGTTCTCGATCTGGTCGATGGCGTACTTCAGGTGCTGCTCGAGGTAGTTGTTCGGGTTCACCAGCAGCGTCGAGTTATCGACCGGCAGCCCGTCGGAGATGACCATGAGGACGCGGCGCTGTTCCTGGCGCATCACGAGACGGTTGTGCGCCCAGATGAGCGCCTCGCCGTCGATGTTCTCCTTCAACAGCTCCTCGCGCATCATGAGGCCGAGGTTGCGCCGCGTACGGCGCCAGGGGTCGTCCGCGGCCTTGTAGACGATATGGCGCAGGTCGTTCAGTCGGCCCGGGCTCGCCGGCTTGCCGGCGTTGATCCACTCCTCCCGTGACTGCCCGCCGCGCCATGCGCGGGTGGTGAAGCCGAGGATCTCGACGCGCACGGAGCAACGCTCGAGGGTGCGCCCGAGAATGTCGGCGCAGACCGCGGCGATCGTGATCGAGCGCCCGCGCATGGAGCCGGAACTGTCGATCAGCATCGTCACGACCGTGTCGCGGAAGTTGGTTTCCTTCTCCTGCTTGTAGGCCAGCGGGTTCATCGGATCTATGACCACCTGCGTCAGCCGCGACGTGTCGAGGATGCCTTCGTCGAGATCGAACTCCCAGGCACGGGTCTGCTTGGCCAGAAGCCGACGTTGCAGGCGGTTGGCGAGTTTCGAGGTCGCGTGCTGCAGGGACACGAGTTGCTGGTCGAGGAGTTGCCGCAGGCGCGACAGCTCGTCCGCTTCGCAAATTTCTTCCGCCTTCACCACCTCGTCGAACTCGACGGTGTACGGGCGGTAGTTGAAGTCGACGCGAATACGACCGGAGTCGTCCGACGTGGTGTTCGGCGCTGCGTCGTCCTCCGCCTGCGCGGCGAGTTCAGACAGGTCCATGTCGGCGTCCATCTCGATCACGGTCGTCTCGCCGTCGGCGTCCTCCTCGCCGAGCGAGTCCTCGTCGAGTACCACGTCTTCCGGCGAGATTTCCGACTCCGGGTCCTGCCCCTCGTCGAGGGATTCGGAGTCCTGGTCGCTGTCTTCCCCGGGCGGGTCGTCGAACTCCGCGGCGAGACCGAGATCCGCCATGATCGAGCGGCATTGACGGGCGAACGTCGCCTGATCCTGAATGACTTCCCGCAGTTGCCCTATGTGCTTGCCGGCGCGTTCTTCGACGTATTCGCGCCAGAAGCGCACGACGTTCTCCGCCGACGGCGGCAGGGCGCGGCCGGTCAGGTGCTGGCGCACGATCAGGCCCACGGCGACGCTGAGCGGGGCTTCCGTCTCGGCCGTGACCGTGTCGAACGCGGCCTGGCGACACACCGCCTCCAGCGAGGCATCGAGGTTGCGCGCCACGCCTTCCATGCGCAGCGTGCCGATCGACGCGATGCGCGCGTCCTCGACCCACTGGAACAGCTCCTGGGCCGGGCCGGCGCTGGGCGCATGGGCGCGGTGCACGGCATCGTTGTGGTAGCGGCGCCTGAGGGCGAACTCGTCGCCCACACCCCGCACCGCGTTGAGTTCCGCCTGGCTGCAGCCGATGTTGGGCAACGGCACGTGTGCGGCGTTGCCGCGCAGGAACGGATTGCCCTTGCCGAAGGTGACGTCGAGTTGATCGTCCTCGGCGATCGCGCGCATGGTCGCGGTCGTCGCGCGCTTGAAGGGCTCGAGGGGGCTCTCTTCCTTGTTCATGACCCGTGTCGCACGCCCGGCGGTGCGTGCGCCGCAAATGATGGTCGCGTGCTACGAACGCAACGTGATGCCGCGCGTGGCGTCGCCGAGATCCTCGCCCATGCAGCGTTGGTAGTACTCGGCGACCACCGGTCGCTCGAGTTCGTCGCACTTGTTCAGGAACGATACGCGGAAACCGAATGCGAGGTCATCGAAAATGTCCGCGTTCTCGGCCCACGTCAGCACGGTGCGCGGGGACATGACCACGGAGATGTCGCCGTTGACGAAGCCCTTGCGCGTCAGGTCCGCCACCGAGACCATGTTGGAGATGACGCGGCGTCCGTCGTCCGCTTCCTGCCACGACTTGGCCTTGCCGTAGACGATCTCGACTTCCTGCTCGTGCGCCAGGTAGTTGAGTGTCGTCACGATGTTCCAGCGGTCCATCTGACCCTGGTTGATCTGTTGCGTGCCGTGATAGAGGCCGGTCGTATCCCCGAGACCAATGGTGTTGGTCGTGGAGAAGAGCCGGAACGCGGGGTGCGGGCGCACGACGCGGTTCTGGTCGAGCAGCGTGAGCTTGCCCTCGACCTCCAGCACGCGCTGGATCACGAACATGACGTCCGGACGGCCGGCGTCGTACTCGTCGAAGCACAGCGCCGTCGGATGCTGCAGCGCCCACGGCAGGATGCCTTCCTTGAAGCTCGTGACCTGCTGTCCGTCCTCGATGACGATGGCGTCCTTGCCCACCAGGTCGATACGGCTGATGTGGCTGTCGAGGTTGACCCGGATGCACGGCCAGTTGAGGCGCGCCGCGACCTGCTCGACATGGGTGGACTTGCCGGTGCCGTGGTAACCCTGGATCATCACACGCCGGTTGTGCGCGAAGCCGGCGAGGATCGAGAGGGTCGTGTCGTGATCGAACTGGTAGTCGTTGTCGATGTCCGGAACGTAGTCCGTGCGCGCGCTGAACGCGGGGACCTTGAGGTCTTGATCGAGGCCGAACGTTTCCCTCACACTGACCGTGGTGTCGGGCATCATGTCCGGCGACAGGCCGGATTCGTGCACATTCATCGCGTGTGCCGCTTCCGAAAAACAAGCGGCGTATTTAACCACTAATCCGCCCCACAAGCAGGACACGGAACCTTGGTCATCGTCTACATGGTCCGCCACGGCAAGGCCGCCGCCGGCTTCGACGGACACATCGATCCGGGCCTGGATGCCCTCGGCCGCGAGCAGGCCGAGGCCACCGCCGCCGCACTCGCCCCCCTCGGGCCGCTCCCCGTCCATTCGAGTCCGCTCGCGCGCGCTCGCGAGACCGCGGCACCCCTCGCCGAGCGGTGGAGCGTGCCGCCGGCCATCGAGACCCGCGTCGCCGAAATCCCCTCGCCCACCGACGACCTGCGCGAACGCGCACGATGGCTGGGTAGCGTGATGGGCGACCGGTGGCCGAACCTCCCCGAGGAACTGCACGCCTGGCGGCGGGACATGATCGACTGCGTGGCGGGCTACAGCGAGGACTGCGTGGTCTTCTGCCACTTCATCGCGATCAACGTGATCGTCGGCGCCGCCACCGGAGCGGACGAGATGATCACGTTCCGGCCGGACAACGGTTCCGTGACGAAGATCGGCGTGGACGACGGGCGGCTGTCGCTGCTCGAACTCGGACGCGAAGCCGGAACGCATGTGAACTGAGCGTCGCGCCCTACCCCGTGCGGGAGCGGCTTTGCGCAGGGCGCGGGGCGGGGTCGTCCTGCCGCGCGAGCACCGCCGGCCAGCGGACAGCCACGAGCGCGAGCGCGACCAGTCCCTCGACGGCGATGATCCAGCAGGCGGTGTCGGCGCCGAGCCACGACGCCAGGATACCCAGGTGCGCGAAGCCGATCGGACCGCTGCCGATGCACACCGAGAGCAGCCCCATCATGCGCTGGCGGCTCTCCTCCGGCGTATTCAGCAGGACGAGGGCGCTCTGCATCGCGGCAAACGCCGCGAGGGCCAGGCCGAGCGCGAGCAGCAACGCACCCGAGAGGATGGCGTGGGTCGAGTTCGCGAACGCCGTCGCCGCGACGAGATAGACGAGCACACCGAGGACGTAGAGCTGACGGAACCGCCGATGCCGGGCGAACGCCGCCATGCCCAGGGCGCCGAGCAGCGAACCGAGCCCTTCCATGCTCGCGAGCACACCGATCTCGAACGGCATGAGATGCAGCTTCTGGGCCCCGAGGACCGGCACCATCGAGATGACCGGGAAACCCCAGACGTTGAACACCACCGTAATCGCCAGAATGCCCTGCACGACGGGCAGCCGGCCGAGTCCCGCGAGGGCGCCCCGGATCCGGCCCGTTACCGTGCCCGCCGCCCGCACCGCGTGCCGCACCGTACGGGGCAGGCCGATGAGGATGGCGAAGGCGACGCCGTATGCCCCCGCCGTCAGCGCGAACGCCCCGTCCATCCCCGCGAGGGCGTATACCGCACCGCCGAGGATCGGTCCGAGCATGCGGGTTCCGGAACTCGCGACGGTATCCAGGCTCATGGCGGCCCCGACCCGGGCGCTGCCCGCGGCATCCGCGAGCAGCGTGCGCCGTACCGGAAAGTCCATCACCCAGGCGACGCCCGTGACGAAAGCCCCCACCCCGACATGCCAGACCGTCAGCCAGCCGAGGAACGCGAGGCCCGCCAGCACCACGGCAAGCGCCGTCAACACGGCCAACGTCGCCAGCAGCACGCGGCGGCGGTCCAACCGGCTGGCGACTTCCCCGCCGAGCACCCCGAAGAGAGCCAGGGGCAGCATGCGCAGCATCAGCATGGCCGCGACCAGGAGGGGCGACCCGGTCTCCTCGAACACGAAGACACCCACGGCCAGCATCTCCAGCCACCGTGCGGTCGCGGCGAATGCGCCGGCGAGCCACAGGCGCAGGAAGCGGGCATCCGCCAGGAGCGGCCGACGCTCAGGGATGGCGGAGATAGTCGAGTTCCGTGCCCAGATCCCGCGAACGCGCACCCGCAAGGAACAGCGACAACCGCTCGAGGGATTGCCACGCGTCACCGCGCAGCATGCCCTTGGCCTGCAGATCGAGGAGCGCGCATTCGGCGACGGCGGCCTCGAGGCCCGCCGTGTGCAGCCGATTCGCAAGGCGCTCGAGTGCCCGCACGCGCTGCGGCGGGAGCCGGGGGCGTTCGCCCCGCGCGATGCGCAACGCGTGTCGCAACTGACTGGCGACCGCGCCCAGGATCAGGAACACCGGAACGCCCTCCTGGCGCAGCACCCGGACCACCTTGCGGGTCCGCACCGTCTCGCCCGCACAGGCGGCATCCATGAGTTCGAACGTATCGAAATGCGACGAGTCGCCGACCGCCTCGGACAGTGCGTCGACATCCACCGGCGAGCGGACACCGGCGAGTTTCAGCTTCTCGATCTCCTGCACGGCGGCCAGCAGGTTGCCCTCGACCCGGTCGGCCAGGAGCGCGAGGGCGTCTCGCGAGAGCTCGAGCCCGGCCGCCTTGCAGCGGCGCCCGAGCCAGCGCGGCAACTCGCGTACCCCGAGGGGCCAGACGAGTATCGTCACGCCGGCCTTGTCGATCGCCTTGAACCAGGCGCTCGAGCGCTGGCGGGCCTCCAGACGGGTCGTGCGAATGAGGAACAACGTGTCGTCGAACGGTGCGGCGAGGTAGCCGCGCAACGCGTCCGACGCCTTGCGGTCGAATCCCTTCGGCGGCAGCCGCACGTCCAGGATGCGGCGCTCCGCCAGGAGCGAGAGATTGGCGGCGGAGGCGAACACGGCGTTCCAGTCCATGCCCGCCGTGCCGTCGACCACGTTGCGCTCGGTGTGCCCACGCCCCTTTGCGGCTTCGACGATCGCGCCGCAGGCTTCCTGCACGAGCAGCGTCTCGTCGCCCGAGACCAGGTAGACGGGCGCGAGACCCTTGGCGAGGTGGCGTTCGAGATCGTCGGTGCGTACCTGCATGGCAGCGGTCCCTATGTGCCGCGCGATGTACCGCGTGCGCGTTCCGCGACGCGACCAAGACTCCTGACGACGCGTTGCACCAGGTCGGCGCGCAGTTCGCGCACGATCAGGGTCTCTTCCTCGCGACTGCCGATGAGGTTGTCGATGTCCAGGCGATAGGTCCGCTCCGCGCGCATGGTCCGGGTGGGAACCAGCACTTCGCCCTCGCCGTCCTCGGCGCCGAAGGACACCACGAGCCCCATCTCGTACTCCGCGACGCGCGCGCCACCGGTCACCGACGCACCCCTGCGCAACTGCCGCTCGCCGGAGAGGCGCACCACGACCTCCGCATCGGCGCGATCCCGGACCACGATCACGCCCGACCCTTCGAGCGCCCGGGTCAGGTCGCGCGACAGCGACACGGAGGCGTCCGCCGCGAGGTAGACGCGGGCGAGGCCGTCGAGATCCCAGGTGCGCAGGTGGAAGCCGCAACCGGAGGCGAGCAGGACCACGGCCAACACGCACCAGGTCGACGCGGCTGCGCGCCGGTCCGGGTACAAGCCGCGCCGCGCGGTCATCCCACGACCAGGCTGACCAGCTTGTCGGGCACGAAGACGGTCTTGCGCAGGGTTTTCCCGGCCAGGTGGCGGGCGACGTTCTCGTTTGCGGCAGCCGCCGCGACGGCCGTGTCCTGGTCCGCGCCGACCGCGAGGGAGATGCGGCCGCGGAGCCGGCCGTTCACCTGGACGGCGATCTCCACGGTCTCCTCGACCAGTTTGTCTGCGTCCCAGGTCGGCCACTCGGCGCGGTCGAAGATGCTCTCGTCGTACCCGAACCGCGCATGCAGTTCCTCCGCGATGTGCGGTACGAACGGCGCCAGCATCACCAGCAGCGGCTCGATCTCCGAGCGACGCGGCGTGCGCCCGTTGGCGCGCACCACGTTCAGGTATTCCATCATCGCAGCGATCGCGGTGTTGTACTGCAGAGCCGGTACCTGCTCGGTCACCTGCTTGACGGTCCGGTGCAGCGCGCGCTCGACGTCCGGCTCCGGCGCTCCGGCGGCCGCGTCCCGGGCGCTCTGCCAGAGTCGGTTGAGGAAGTTCCAGGGACCCTGGATGCCCCTCTCCTGCCAGTCGCCGCCGTGCTCGTAGGGGCCGAGGAAGAGGAGGTACAGGCGCATCGTATCGGCACCGAAGCGCGCGACGATCTCGTCCGGCAGGACGACGTTACCCTTGCTCTTCGACATCTTGCGACCGCCGCTGATCAGCAGTCCGTGCGCCCGGAACCGCTCGAACGGCTCGTCGAAATCGAGAATCCCGAGGTCGTGCAGCGCCATGGTGAGGAAGCGCGCGTACATCAGGTGGAGCACCGCGTGCTCGTTGCCGCCGATGTAGCTGTCCACGGGCAGCCATTTCCGCGTGAGCGCGGGGTCCAGCGCCGTGTCGTCGTGCCGCGCGCTTGGATAGCGCAGGAAGTACCAGCCGCTGCAGAGGAAGTTGTCCGTGACGTCCGTCTCCCGGTGCGCATCGCGACCGCATTGCGGGCAGGGCGTCTCGTACCATTCGGTGGCGCGCTGCAGCGGGCTGATGCCGGAGTCGTCCGGCCGGAAGTCGTCGAGATGCGGGTGCTCGACCGGGAGATCCGACTCGGGTACCGGCACCGGGCCGCAGGCGTCGCAGTGGACGATCGGGATGGGCGGACCCCAATAGCGCTGCCGCGAGACGCACCAGTCGTGCAAGCGGTAGTTCACCTGGGCACGGGCGGTCCCCTTCTCGCTTGCCAGCCAGTCCACCACCGCGCGCTTGCCCTCGGCCACGGTCAGTCCGTCGAAACGCCCCGAGTTCACCATCACGCCGTCGCCGGCGTAGGCTTCGGTCAGGGGGGTCGAAGCGTCGTCGCCGGGGCCGGCGATCACCCGGACGATGGGCAGATCGAAAGCGGTCGCGAAGTCGAAGTCCCGCTGATCGTGGCCCGGCACCGCCATGATCGCCCCCGACCCGTATCCCATCAGCACGTAGTCCGCGATCCAGACGGGAATCTCCCGGCCCGTGGTCGGGTTGATCGCGAAGCTGCCGGTAAACACGCCGGTCTTGTCCTTGCGCTCCTTCTGGCGCTCGACGAGGTCGCGCCCGGCGACTTCCACCCGGTAGGCATCGACCGCCGCCCGCTGTTCCGGCGTGGTCAGGCGATCGACATCGGGATGCTCCGGCGCGAGGACCATGTAGGTCGCGCCGAACAACGTGTCGGGACGCGTCGTGAACACCTCGATCGCGCCGCCGTCCACGGCGAAGGCCACCTCGGCGCCCTCGCTGCGGCCGATCCAGTTGTATTGGGCCTTCTTGGTGATGTCGGACCAGTCGATCTCGGCGAGGTTGCCGAGCAGCCGTTCTGCGTACTGCGTGATCCGGAAGAACCACTGCGGCATCCGCCGCTGTTCGACGGTCGTCTCGCAGCGTTCGCACAAGCCCCCGATCACCTGTTCGTTGGCAAGCACCGTCAGGCACGACGGGCACCAGTTCACCGGCGCCTCCCGGCGCTCGACGAGGCCCCCCGCGAAGAGCTTCAGGAACACCCACTGCGTCCAGCGGTAGTAGGACGGGTGGGTGGTGTCGACCGTGTGGTTCCAGTCGTACATACCGCCGAACCGCTTCAGCTGCCGCGTGAAGTTGGCGATATTCTGCGGGATGAGTTCGTTGGGGTTGGTGCCGACCTTGAGCGCGTAGTTCTCCGCATGGATGCCGAAGGCGTCGAAGCCCATCGGCTCGAACACGTCCTTGCCCCGCAGGCGCCAGTAGCGTCCGTTCGCGTCCGCTCCGACGTACGCGTAGACATTGCCGATGTGCAGCCCCTCCGCGGACGGATAGGGGAACATCATCAGGTTGTAGTAAGGATTCTCGGCGTTGCGCAACTCCTCGTCGGTAAAGAGGTTCGTGCCCCGCCGATCCCATTCCTCCTGCCACTTGCGCTCGATGGCTTCGGCGTCGTAGCGAGCCTCGGCCGGGGAGCGCAGGGCGGTCGGAGACGGGTCGGTGCTGGCGCTCATCTGTTCCTACCCGCCCGGGACGCCGGTCTCCAGCAACGGCGAGAAGATGCGCTGTTCCTCGGCGAGGAGGTCCGGGCAGGTGAAGTCCTCGAGCGGGCTCCTGACGATGCCCTCGCCGTGCACTTCGCCACCGCCGTTATCCAGACCGTGCTTCAGGATGGTGAGCAGGCGTTGGCGTTCTTCGCTACGCATCTTGTCCGACTCCGGGAGCTGCCGCAAAGCGGGCGATTGTAGCCGGTTTCGCCAATAGGCTCGCTCCTGGACCCGCTCTGGACCAGACCGCGACTCCGGATGAAGTGCCGGAGTCCGGAGACCTGTTGACCCTCCGTTGTGGCAGCCCGTGTGACGCTCTACCCCAGATGCGTAACCTCGACGCCGCCCCAATGTGCATTCAGGTATTCCGCCACCAGCCGCCGGTGGCAGTGATGGGGCTTGTCCTCGCTACACAGCAGACAGCCCTCGGCGACGGTCTCCTCGGGGATCGTCTTCTCGATCCGTCGGCGACGCATGAGATCGAGGAAGCGGGTCTCGTACGTCGCCCAATCGCCGCCTCGCTTCCTGTAGTCATCCAGCATCTCCTTCGTGGGGGCGAGCTGGGGCAGATGCACATACTCCATTCCGCAGATTTCCGTAAGAAAGTAGGCCAGGTCGTCTCGCTTCGCGAAAGCGGCAAGCTGGGAGGCGTTGTTGAGTCGTACGTCCACGATACGCCGCGCCCCTGACTCACGCAGCAGACCAAAGAAGCGCTCAGCCGACTTCCTGGTGAACCCGATCGTATAGACCCTCATGAGCCTTGCTCGACCGTGCGCCCGGCCATCTTCCGGTCTACGTACGCCACCCGCTTCTCCCTTCGGCCGATGGCCAGCGAAACCAACTCTTCCCGCGTCCGGTAGAGATCCTCCCGCGGCACTCCCTGGTCATCCAGGAGTCGGTCCATGGCCTGCCGGTGCGGCTCAAGTGCACCATCCGCGTGAATGTGCCCGACCTCGACTCCTCGCTCATCCAGGGCGTGCGCCACGAGGAGCGTCCTATGGCAATCCAGCGGTTCCTTCTCCGCGCACATGAGCGCGACGCGGTGCCTGGTAGCGCCACGAAGGACACGAGCCAAACCGCGCTTGAACGCCTCCGTGGCAGCAACTCGATCGTAGCGGATGCGCCCATCCTCGTAGCAGGCCGGATCATCGGATCGCCCGCCCAAGGCGTCACCGAGGTAGACGTAGCGAATCGCGTGGGTCTCCAGGGCATCGGAGAACGCTTCCCGGTTGAACTGCGGATTGAAACGGCTGTACGGCGCGGAGCGGACATCCGCCACGGCGGTCACATGATGCTGCCGCAGTAACTCGATCAGTTCCTGCAACGAATGCCTGGAGTGACCTACGGTCAACACCGTGCAGCCGGCCGTCATGGAATCCCGGGTCATGGAACGATAATGGACGCAATCAGCTTGTAGCAGGCACCGCCGTACGGCTCGCCAAGGCTGACCGTGAGAAAGCACTCTCCGATTCGATAGTTGCCGTCCAGCTTGGCGAGGTAGCGCCGCTCGTACGTCGGGTCCGTGACCCACAGACCATAGTGCTTTCCTCCATACACGAAGCGTCCCTGTACCCGCCGCTTCATGTTGCCGAAGGCCTCGTCGGGTTTGAATACCGAAAGCCCAAGCTTGTCTACACGGATCAGCCTCAAGGAGTTCTCGAGGCGCTGGGCCGTCTCGATCGGAATCTTGTCGTGCACGCCATTGTAGGTGCTGTGGCCATCGACCCAGAGTGACGTATCCGTGTCCGCCAGCAGCGGCAGCTCAAGCCACGATAACCTGCCCACCCTCTCCCAATAGCGCTGGGGGTCGAGCAGCCAATTCTCGGTCTGGCAACCGACCGGACGCGCTTCCAGAACGGGAACATCCATGACGTCGAGAACCTGGGGGTCACTGCCGTCCTCATACTGGCGCTCGTACTCGGACACCTCCCCGTGCTCGCGGTCGCTGACCGGTCTGATCCACGACCCGACCCGGTGGTCACTCCACTCCCGGCCGGCAACGCAACGGCCATGCAGTTTGCGGGAATTTGCGAGACAGACGATTCGCTTCAGGTCGTACATTCTGCTTCCCCTGTCTCAGGTTTCGGCAGGCGACTTGGCGGACGGGATGACGAGACGTACCTCGCTGTCGTCAATCAGCGCGTATTCCGGGAGGCTCCCGGCAAGCCGTCGCGTCTCGCCCCTGATGATCGGCAGCCCGTCACCTCGCCGATCCATCAGGTTCATGCGCCCAAGGCCGCTGGGGGCTGGACAACGCGCGAGCAGCGACACCACCAGCTCGTTTCTACTGGATTGGCGAAGGTGCAGACTTTCGGGCGTGAGCGTGTTCGCGAGTGGGCCCGGGACATGGAGTTCGAGCCGATCACCGAACATGTGGAGGCGAATCCGAGCACCGGCCATCGAGTAGTCCCGGTGAGCGACCGCGTTCACCAGCGCCTCGAACACCGCGCGCTCACTGAACTGGGGCCGCTCGATACGCGCAGTCGACTTGCTCGCGCGGACCATCATGTTTCGGCGGACAAAATGCAGTGCCTCCTCCACCTGTTCGTCGAGCGGCCCGCCGATATCGCGGGCGTCGGTCTGGTAGTGGGTGTCCGTCCGCTCGCCTGCATAGCTGACCGCTTGGACATACGCATGGGGCAACCACCGCTGCGGCTTGCGCGTGCAAAGCAACACACCAGCGACCGTGAGTCCGTGTGTGCCGTCGAGGTCAGTAGCCACGACCCGTAGTTTGCGCGCCGAGTCCTCCGTTACACCGTCTTCAGCCGAGTCCTCCCGCAAGAAACGTCGCGTCAACGCGTAGTCCAGGTCGTCCGGCGCCGTGTCCGGTACGAGGGCCTCGTCGAATCGGATCATCCGGCTCTGGCTGCGCTCCTGGAAGTGCCGCGCCAGAACCTCCGGGGCCATTTCACGCTTTGAACTGCCGAGGCGGCGGAAGTACCCGCCCGGGCTCCGGTGAACAAACAGGCTTCGAGGAATCTCCATGAAGATGACCGGAACCGGGTGGCCATCCGCGCCCTCCAGTTCCACCTTGTGAATGTGGGCGTCGAGAGCGGGCGTCACGGAGTCGTTGCAGACTTCGCGCGCCCAACCCTCCACTACATCGAGGCCGCCGATCGGAATGCCCTGTATCTGACGGGTCTTGTCGTCCACGCCAAGCACCACCGTCCCTCCGCGCGCGTTCGCCAGGGCAGCCAACTCGTCAGCGAAATCACTTCTCCTCGGGCTCGAGACGCGCTCTCCTCCAAGCACGACGCGTTTCAGTTCCAGCGTCGAGTCCTCCCCGAGCCGGATGCGCCTTGCCAGTTCCGTGGCCGGGATCACACTTGCGCTCGTCCATCCAATGCCAGTCGCCCAGCTTCGATCACAATCGACGCTTGTACGCGTCGAGCGTGGTGTGATCAACCCAGGGCAGCCGGCTGCGCAACTCCGATGCCTCCACCATCACCTCGGTCTGCTCACGTGGGAGCGTCTCCGCATAGCGCGTCAGGCACGCGACGATTTCGCTCTGCACACTACGACCGTGAGACCCGGCGGCGGTCCGCAACCGCTCGAGGAGATCGGGCGGGAGGTTCCTGAGCGTTATGGATGCCATCGACCGTCTCAATCCGCAACTTGGTCGCTAGTATCCGGTATGGGGTTTGGCCGGTCAAAGCCAGACTGCCGCCAACCAGGCACGGGAAGAAACTCGCGCATCAACCTTGCGATCCCGGCAGCCTTGCCGCACGCCAGCGCCCCGCCACCATCCCTGCCAGCAGGAGGATCAACGGCACGATCACGATCGCCGAGCCCCATCGCCCAAAGGGCGTCACACCCTGCATGGCCACGAACTCCCCCGTCAGCACGCCGGCTTCGAACTGCGGCAGGGCCGCGACGACGCGCCCGTATGCGTCGACGATCGCCGTCACGCCGTTGTTCGTTGCCCGCAGCACGTAGCGCCCGTTCTCGAGGGCGCGCATGCGGGCGATCTGCAGGTGCTGCCAGGGGCCGATGGAGGCGCCGAACCAGGTGTCGTTGCTGATGGTGACCAGGGCGTCGGCTTCGCCGGCGGAGGCGGCCACGAGGTCGGGATAGGCGATCTCGTAGCAGATGGACATCGCGAGCCGGGCCTGGCCCGCGCGCAGCAGCGGCTGGTCGAAGTCTCCGGGGACGAGGCCGGACATGGGCAGATCGAAGAAGGTAATGGCGCCGCGCAGCAGCGACTCGAACGGCACGTAGTCGCCGAACGGCACGAGGCGGCGTTTGCGATATTGCCCGGAGCCGTCGCCGACCGCGACCGCGCCGTTGTACCAGCGCGCGCGGTCCGGCGACCACTCGCCGATGACGATGCCGAGCACGAGGCCGCCCCGCGCACGCCCCGCCATGTCCGACAGGAACGGTTCGGCCACATGGAGCGGCAGCGTGATCGCGGCCTCCGGCCAGATCACGATGTCGCGGTCCCAGACCGGGTCCGACAACGTCGCGTAGCGATCGAGTATCGCGTCCGCGCTGGCCCGGTCCCACTTCCCGGACTGGTCGATGTTGCCCTGCACCAGGGCGACGCGATGGATTCCCGCCGGCGTTATCCAGTCGACAGCGGCGACCGACCAGCAGGCGAGCCAGGGCAATGCCGCCGTGACGAGCGACGCCCGCGAGCGCCACCCGACCAGGCCGGCCGCCGTCAGCACGGCTCCGAACGAGACCAGCAACACGCCGCCCACCGGCGCCAGGGACGCGAGCGGTGTGTCGAGCATGGCGTACCCGGCAAAGAGCCACGGGAACCCCGTCAGGAACCAGGTGAGCGACCATTCCGTGAGCACCCAGACCGCCGCGAACCAGACGGCCGCGAAGGCCGGTCCCCGCGGACGCAGACGCACGAACAGCCACGCCGCAGCGCCATGGAACAGCGCCATGCCGGCCACGAAGAGCCCCACCAGGAAACCGGCGAGCAACGGCGAGGCGGCACCGTGGACGTGGATGCTGACGTATATCCAGGAACTGCCGAGCGCATACTTGCCGACGCCGAAGAGCCAGCCGAGCAGGAGCGGTCGCCCGGGCGCGCGCGCGAGCGTCCAGAAGAGCGCTCCCGCCGCCACCAGGGTGCATGGCCAGAGGTCGAAGGGAGCGAGGCCGAGCGGGAAAACGGCGCCGGCTCCGAGCGCGAGCGCCGGCAGCGCGAAGCGTCGCGGCACGGAGCGGATCCGGGACGCGCGACGCTCGGGGGTCAACGACAGTGCAGCTGCAGCAACCGGATGCGGCGGCTGTCGGTGTGCAACACCTGGAAGTCGAAGCGGTCGACGGACACGCGCTCGCCCCGTTTCGGCAGCCGGCCGAATTTCCGCAGCACCACGCCGCCGATGGTGTCGCTCGCATCCTCATCGAAGTTGGCCTGGAAGTACTCGTTGAAATCCTCGACCGTCGTGACCGCCTTGACGGTGTAGCTGCCCGGATCGAGTTTCTTGATGAAGCTGTCGTCGTCGACGTCGTACTCGTCCTCGATCTCGCCGACGATCTGCTCGAGGACATCCTCGATGGTGACCACCCCGGAAACGTGCCCGTACTCGTCGATGACCACCGCCATGTGGTTGCGCGTCTGCCGGAACTCCTGCAGCAGGATGTTCAGGCGCTTGCTCTCCGGAATGATGGCAGCCGGACGGATGCAGTCCTTCAGGTCGAAGCCGTCCCAGTCGTCCAGCAGCAGGAGCGGCAGCAGATCCTTCCCGTGCAGGATGCCCTTGATGTCGTCCAGGTCGTCGCCGATCACCGGGAAGCGCGAGTGCCTGGCCTCGATGATGTGCTCCAGAAGGGTCTGCAGGGGCGCGTCGGCACGCACGGAGACGAGCTGCGAACGCGGAATCATGACGTCCCGGGCGTGCATGTCGGAGACCTGCAACGCGCCGAAGATGATGTTGAGCGCCTCGCCGTCCAGGATGGCCCGATCCGCAGCGTCCCGTAACACCTCAAGGAGCTCGCCCCGGTCGGTGGGCTCGCCGGAGAACAGATCCGTCACCCAGTCGCGCCAGGTACGCTTCTGCTCCTGTCTCGGTTCGCTCATGTCGGCACGTAAGGGTCCTGGAAGCCGAGCGTGCGCAGGAGCTCGGTCTCCCGGGCTTCCATGCGCCGCGCCGCCACGTCGTCGTCGTGGTCCATGCCCAGCAGGTGCAACACGCCATGGACGATCATGTGCGCGAAGTGCGCCTCGAGGGACTTGCCCTGCGTCCGCGCTTCGCGGGCAACGACCGCGGCGCACACCGCGATGTCCCCGAGCATGTCCGCCTCGTCGGTCGCAAAGGAGAGCACGTTGGTCGCCCCGGAGCGGGCGCGGAACCGGGCGTTCAGGGCCCCGCCCTCCGCCTCGTCCACTACCCGAACGCACAGGCAGCGGCGATCGTCGCCGAGCGCCGCGGTCGCCCACGCGCAGACCGCTGCGGCCTCCGGGGCCGGGGAGGCGGCAATCTGCACGTCGATCCGCGTGCCAT
Source organism: Candidatus Azotimanducaceae bacterium (assembly GCA_965206615.1). Classification (GTDB taxonomy): domain Bacteria; phylum Pseudomonadota; class Gammaproteobacteria; order Pseudomonadales; family Azotimanducaceae; genus VXNE01. The sequence continues at coordinate 908,673 of CBDBKI010000005.1, read as the reverse complement.
CGGCAGGACCCGCGCCACCCGGTGCGTCGGACTCGAGCGCCTCGTCCAGCGGTGTGCACCGGGCGCTTGCCGGCGCCGCGATGCTCATGCCGAACCCCCGTCGCCGTGCGCGCGTTCGCCGTCGGCGCGACCGGAGTCCTCGCGGGCATACGCCTCGACGATGCGCTGGACCAGCGGGTGGCGCACGACGTCCTTCGAGACGAAGCGGGTGAAACTCAGGCCCTCGACCTCCTTCAGCACGTTCAGTACGTGAATCAGTCCCGAGCGCTGTCCGCCGGGCAGGTCGATCTGCGTGATGTCCCCGGTGATGACGGCGGTCGAGCCGAAGCCGATGCGCGTCAGGAACATTTTCATCTGCTCGACGGTCGTGTTCTGGCTCTCGTCGAGGATGATGAAGGACCCGTTCAGCGTGCGTCCCCGCATGAAGGCGAGCGGCGCCACTTCGATGACATTGCGCTCGATGTACTTGTTGACGCGCTCGACACCCAGCATTTCGTAGAGCGCGTCGTACAGCGGACGCAGGTACGGGTCGATCTTCTGCGAGAGATCGCCCGGCAGGAAGCCCAGCTTTTCGCCCGCCTCCACGGCCGGCCGCACCAGCAGAATGCGGGCCACCTCGCTGTTCTCGAGAGCCTCGACGGCACAGGCCACCGCCAGATAGGTCTTGCCCGTCCCCGCCGGCCCGACGCCGAAACAGATGTCGCTCGTCCGGATGGCGTCCACGTACCCGACCTGATTGCGGCCGCGCAACTTGATGGTCTTGCGACGGGTCCGCAGGACGACATCCGCTGCACCGCTGCCGGACAGCAACTCCTCGATACCCGATTCCTGCAGGTACAGATGGACGGTGTCCGGCGCGATCGCGTCGACGTTCTCCGTCTCGACATAGAGCCTCGACAGGAGCGCATGTGCGGCCTGCACACGGGTCTCCGGACCGCTGACCTGAAACGCGTGCCCGCGGTTGGCGATGCGGATACCGAGACGCCGCTCGAGCTGCTTCAGGTTCTGGTCGAGCGGACCGCACAAGGCGGCCAGGCGGCGGGTGTCGTTGGGTTCCAGGTTGACGCTGGCGGTGAGTGCCACCACCCGCGATGAGTCTTCGCTCAAGAGTCGTTCAATTCCTTGCCCGGGCTCGTAGCATATCGGGCATCCCGGTGCTGTCAACGGGGTCCACAAGGGTACTGTCGCCAAGCGGCATGCCGCGCAGCGAGTTCGGCAACGCAAGGGCGATGCGGAGACTCACGAACGTCCCGATCGGCGCGTCGTCGCCGGCACGGAAGTTCACCACCCGATTGTTCTCGGTGCGACCCTGCAGCTGACCCGGATCGCGCCGCGACCGGCCCGTGACGAGCACGCGCTCGACGCCGCCCACCATCGCTTCGGCGTGCGCGGAAGCCTGCGCGCGCAGTTGGTCCTGCAGGATGGCGAGGCGATGGCGCTTCGCGGCGAGGGGCGTGGCGTCGGGCAGGCTCGCCGCCGGCGTGCCGGGCCGGGCGCTGTAGATGAAGCTGAACGAGAGGTCGTAGTCGAGTTCGCGCACCAGCGCCAGGGTGTCTTCGAAGTCCCGGTCGGTCTCGCCCGGGAATCCCACGATGAAGTCCGACGACAGGGCCACCTCGGGGCGCACTTCCCGCAGGCGGCGGATCTTCTGCTTGTACTCGAGCACGGTATGCCCGCGCTTCATTGCGGCGAGTACGCGGTCCGAGCCGGACTGCACCGGCAGGTGCAGGTGGCTCACGAGTTCCGGCACGTCCCGAAAGGCCTCGACGAGGGTCTCGGTGAACTCGACCGGGTGCGACGTGGTGAAGCGGAGACGGTCGACGCCGTCTATCTCGGCGGCGTAGTGGATGAGCTCCGCGAGGTCCGCGCAGCCGCCGTCGATCGCCCCGCGATAGGCGTTCACGTTCTGACCGAGGAAGTTGATCTCCCGGACGCCCTGCTCCGCCAGGGCGATCACCTCGCGCATGACGTCCGCGACCGGCCGGCTCACTTCCTCGCCACGCGTATACGGCACCACGCAGAAGGTGCAGTAGCGGCTGCATCCCTCCATCACCGACACGTAGGCCGAGGGCCCCTCGGCGCGGGGCTCCGGCAGGGCGTCGAACTTCTCGATCTCGGGGAAGCTGATGTCCACCACCGCGCGCCCGGATCGTCGCGCGCGCGCGAGGAGGTCGGGCAGACGATGCAGGGTCTGCGGACCGAAGACGACATCCACGTACGGGGCGCGTTTGTGAATCGCTTCCCCTTCCTGGCTCGCGACGCAGCCGCCGACGCCGATCAGGACGTCCGGGCGTGCCGCCTTGATCCGCTTCCAGCGGCCGAGCTGATGGAAGACCTTCTCCTGGGCTTTTTCCCGGATCGAGCAGGTGTTCAGCAGCAGGACGTCCGCCTCCTCCGGCTCGTCGACGAGCACGGCTCCCTCGCTCTCGCGCAGGAGATCGGTCATGCGCGACGAGTCGTACTCGTTCATCTGACAGCCCTGCGTCTTCACGTAGAGCTTGACGGCGGCCAAGTTCGGTGTCCTGAATGCCGGGGAGCGCCAATTGGAACACATACGGGGTCGTGCCGCATGCGCTGACGCGCCCGGGGCCCCGGGCCCCGGGCCTCAAGCGTCGGCAAGCGACAGACCTTGAAACGGACGGACCCGCGCATATATAAGGCCGCTATGGCAGACAGTCAGCAGCACATCTACCGGATCTACTTCCACAGTCAGGGGCAGGTCTACGAGGTCTATGCCCACGCGATCTATCAGAGCGATCTGTACGGTTTCGTCGAGATCGAGGACTACATCTTCGGCGAGAAGGCGCAGATCGTGATCGATCCGGGCGAAGACAAGCTACGCAACGAGTTCTCCGGCGTGCAACGGAGCTTCGTGCCGATGCACGCGATCATTCGCATCGACGAGGTGGAAAAGGAAGGCACCGCCAAGGTCACCGAATCGAGCGGACAGAACATCACGCCATTCCCGATGCCCATGCCGAAGAACAGCGGCTCCTGAGCCACGGCCCGCCGAGGCGTATCCGCCCCGCCCCGGGGCGACGAGGTTCCCCGCCGGGGAGCCTGCCGCATCGGTCACCGTCCTCGAGTCACCGCCGAAAACCCTTCGCATACCCGGCAAAGGGCCGTCTCACTTGCTCCGATCAGCTCCGACCTGACGTGCCGTGCACTGCGCAACCGTGGCGATGTAGACTCGCCCGTTCGCGCTCGATCGTCTGTGCACCGGCCGGAGGGACCCCGTGAGCGACATCGCATTCAAGACCGCATCGCAACTCGCCGACATGATCGAGCGCCGCGACATCGGCTGCGAGGAGTTGCTCGACCTCTATCTCAAGCGCGTGGACCGGTTCAATCCGACGCTCAACGCCATCATCGTCCTGGATGCCGAACGCGCTCGGGAACGGGCGCGCGAAGCGGACTCGGCGCTCGCGCAGGGCGAGCGCTGGGGGCCGTTGCACGGCGTTCCGATGACGATCAAGGAGTCCTACAACGTCGCCGGCACACCGACGACCTGGGGCGATCCCCAGATGAAGAACAACATCGCGGACGAAGACGCCCTCTCGGTACAACGCCTCAAGGCCGCCGGCGTGGTGCTCTTCGGCAAGACGAACGTGCCGCTCGGCCTGGCGGACTTCCAGAGCTACAACGCCATCTACGGAACGACGAACAATCCCTGGGACCCGAAGCGGATCCCGGGCGGTTCCTCCGGCGGTTCCGCCGCCGCACTGGCGTCCGGCATGACTGGCTTCGAGAGTGGTTCGGACATCGGCGGTTCCATCCGCAACCCCGCCCATTTCTGCGGCGTGTTCGGACACAAGCCGACCTGGGGCCTGTTGCCGCCACGCGGCCATTCGCTGACCGGGGCGCTGTCGCAGTCCGACCTGTCCGTCATCGGTCCGCTGGGCCGAGGGGCGGACGACCTTGCGCTGGGCGTGCACGCCATGGCCGGCCCGGACGAGATTCAGGGCGCTGGCTACGAGCTGCGCCTGCGCGGTCCGGACAAGCGCGACCTGTCCGGGTACCGCATCGCCTGCTGGACCAACGACGAGGCAGCGCCCGTCACACGCGAGACGCAGCAGCGGGTGACCGCGGTCGGCGAAGCGGTTTCCTCCGCCGGCGGCCAGGTCGATTTCGATGCCCGACCGGCGTTCGATGCGATCGAGGGCATGGCCACCTACCAGACGCTGCTGCAGTCGGTGATGATGTCCCGCCAGCCGGAGGACGTGTATCGGAGCCTCGAGCAGCAGGCCCTGGAGTTCGCGCCCGACGACGACAGCGAACGCGCGCGCACGGTCCGGCGACAGGTGGCGAGTTACCGGGACTACAGCTTCGCAAACGAGGCGCGCACGCAGATGCGCTGGGCGTGGCACGCCTTCTTTGAGCGGTACGATGCCCTGGTGGCGCCCATCATGGCCACGCCGGCCTTCCCGCACGACCACCGTGCGCAGGGCCAACGCACGCTGATGGTGGACAACGCCGAGCGGCCCTATTTCGAGCAGGTGTTCTGGGCCGGCCTGGCGGTGTGCAGCTACCTGCCGTCCACCGTCATTCCCACCGGTCCGGGCGCGGACGGTCTGCCGATCGGCGTGCAGATCATCGGGCCGGAGTACGGAGATCTCCGGACCATCGGTCTCGCGCAACTCCTGGAAGCCGAGGGCTTCGCGTTCACGCCGCCCCCCGGGTACTGATCCGTCGGATGCAAGCGGGGCCGGACGCCCCGATGTCTGACAGTGCTCGACGGCGCCCTCGCGGGCGCCACCAGGCGCGCCGTCAGGCCGATTGCTCGGCGGCTTCGACCTCTTCCTCGGCCGCCGTTTCGTCTTCGAGCAGTCCGTCGTCGTCCTCGATGCCCGGCCGATCGACGAGTTCGATATACGCCACTGGCGCGGAATCGCCCGCACGGAATCCGATCTTCAGGATGCGCGTGTAGCCGCCGGGCCGGTCCCGGTACCTCGGACCGAGTTCCGTGAACAGCTTGCCCACAGCCGCCTTGCTGCGCGTCCGGTCGAACGCGAGGCGCCGGTTGGCCACCGTATCCTCTTTCGCCAGCGTGATGAGCGGCTCCGCGACGCGGCGCAACTCCTTCGCCTTCGGCACGGTGGTCTTGATGATCTCGTGCTCGATCAACGACACCGCCATGTTCCGAAACATCGCCTTGCGATGGGAACTGGTCCGATTCAGGTGGCGGCCGCTCTTTCTGTGTCTCATGGTCTGCTCTTGCCGAGGCTTCAGGCGACCCGGTCGTCACCCCGGAGGCTCGCCGGTGGCCAGTTCTCCAGGCGCATGCCGAGGGACAGGCCCCGGGATCCCAGCACTTCCTTGATCTCCGTCAGCGACTTCTTGCCGAGGTTCGGTGTCTTCAGCAACTCGACCTCGCTACGCTGGATGAGATCCCCGATAAAGTAGATGTTCTCCGCCTTCAGGCAGTTGGCCGAGCGCACCGTCAGTTCCAGATCGTCCACAGGACGCAGCAGGATGGGCGCCACCTCCTCGTGACGTTCCTCGACCACCGGTTCGCCCTCGCCCTCGAGGTTGACGAAGGGGTCCAGCTGGCGCTGCAGGATCGTCGCCGCCTGCCGCACCGCTTCCTCCGGGTCGATGGTCCCGTTGGATTCGATGTCGAGAACGAGCTTGTCGAGGTCCGTGCGTTGCTCGACGCGCGCGTTTTCCACCTCGTACGCCACACGGCGCATCGGGCTGTAGCTCGCATCGAGACGGAGCACGCCGATCGCGCGTGTCTCATCCTCTTCGTCGCCCGTGTACTCCACGGCGACGTAACCCCGCCCCCGCGTAACCTTGGCTTCCAGGCGGATGACGCCGTTCTCGTTCAGCGTGCAGACCAGGTGTCCCGGGTTGACGATCTCGACGTCCTGGGAGAGCTGGAAGTCCCCCGCGGTGACCTCGCCCGGACCCTCCCGGGACAGCGTCACCGTCGCCGAGTCACCCTGGTGCAGCCGCACCGCGATGTCCTTCAGGTTCAGGAGGATGTCGATGACGTCTTCCTGCACGCCCTCCATGGTGCTGTACTCGTGCAGTACGCCTTCAATCTGCACCTCGGTAATGGCAGCGCCGCGCATCGACGAGAGCAGAATGCGTCGCAGGGTGTTGCCGAGGGTGTGCCCAAAGCCGCGCTCGAGCGGCTCCAGGATTACTCGCGCCCGCGTCGGACTGATTTCCTGTATGCGAATCTGTCGCGGCGTAAGCAGTTCGTTTACCGACTGTGCCATATATTCCTTCGTCCTCCGATCGCTCGGACTTCCCGGTTGATTCTGCTGAAGCGGTCGAGTCCTACTTCGAGTAGAGCTCGACGATCAGGTTCTCGTTGATCTCGGCAGGGAGTTCGCCACGGTCCGGCGGGCGCCTGAAGGTTCCCTCCAGCTTCTCCGGGTCCACTTCGACCCACTCCACCATGCCACGCTGCGCGGCGAGGTTCAGGGCGGCCTTGATCCGCAGCTGGCCCTTCGCCTTGTCCCGGACGCCGACCAAATCGTCCTGACCCACCTGGTAGGACGCGATGTTGACCGTCTGCCCGTTCACCTGCACTCCCTTGTGGGATACCAGCTGTCGCGACTCGGCCCGGGTCGAGCCGAAGCCCATCCGGTAGACGACGTTGTCGAGACGGCATTCAAGCAGTCGCAGAAGGTTCTCGCCGGTCGCACCGCGCTGGCGATCCGCCTTCTTGTAGTAGTTGCGGAACTGCTTTTCGAGCACCCCGTACAGGCGCCGCACCTTCTGCTTCTCGCGCAACTGGACGGCATAGTCGGACAGTCGCGTGCGGCGCGTGCCATGCTGGCCGGGCGGCGTATCCAGCTTGCACTTCGAATCGATCGGCGTGATACCGCTCTTCAGGAATAAATCCGTGCCCTCACGTCGAGAGAGCTTGAGCTTGGGTCCCGTGTAACGCGCCATGATCAGACCCGCCGCCGCTTGGGTGGCCGGCACCCGTTGTGCGGGATCGGTGTCACGTCCGCGATGGTGTTGATCTTGAGGCCGGCCCCGTTCATGGCACGCACCGCTGACTCACGGCCCGGCCCCGGCCCTTTCACCAACACGTCCACGCTCTTCATCCCGTGATTGTCCACCATGTCGGTTGCTACCCGTTCCGCCGCGATCTGCGCGGCAAACGGTGTGCTCTTGCGCGAACCCCGAAAGCCCGAACCACCGGCCGTCGCCCAGCCGAGGGCGTTGCCCTGCCGGTCGGCGATGGTAATGATCGTGTTGTTGAAGGACGCATGTACGTGTGCGACGCCGTCGACCACCACGCGCTTGCCCTTCTTGCGACTCGGCTCTGCCATTGTCTGTTTCCCGATTGTTCCTTGCGGCTGCTTGTGACTGACCGACCGTCTACCGCTTGATCGGCCGCGGCGGACCCTTGCGCGTGCGCGCGTTGGTGCGGGTACGTTGCCCACGCACCGGCAGGCCGCGGCGGTGGCGGATGCCTCGATAGGCGCCGAGGTCCATCAGGCGCTTCACGTTCATCGAATTTTCGCGGCGCAGGTCACCTTCCACGGTCAACCTCCCGACGACGTTACGGATCGCGTCGAGATCCTCCTCCGAAAGTTCGCCGACGTTGCGCGCCGGCTCGACCCCGGCTTCCGCGCACACCTCGAGGGCGCGCGTGCGGCCGATGCCGAAGATGTACGTCAGCGAGATGCTGGCGTGCTTGTTGTCCGGAACGTTGATTCCTGCTATCCGCGCCATCGAGGTTGCCTCTGCTCCTTGCCCTTGCCGCTCCGCCTAGCCTTGCCGCTGCTTGTGCCGGGGTTCTGCCGTGCAGACGACACGCACCACGCCGCGACGCTTGACGATCCTGCAATTGCGGCACATTTTCTTGACCGAAGCTCGCACTTTCATATTGCTTCCCCAGCTTCCTCGCCCGCTGCCTTCGCGGTGACTCCCGCGCCGTATTCCATCCTGGGCACCAGACCGCGGCTAACGCCGACGCCCGTAGTTCTGCAAGTTCGACTTCTCCATCAGCTTCGCGTACTGGCTCGACATGAGATGGGCCTGCACCTGCGTCATGAAGTCCATGGCCACGACCACCACGATGAGGAGCGCCGTGCCACCCAACTGAAACGTGAGGTCGAACAACACGATCATGAACTCGGGCAACAGGCAGACCAGCGTCACGTAGAGCCCGCCAAACAGAGTCAGTCGCGTGATGACGTCGTCGATGTGGCGGGCAGTCTGGGCTCCCGGCCGGATCCCCGGCACGTAGGCGCCCTGCCGCTTCAGGTTGTCCGCCATGTCCTTCGGATCGAAGACGATCGCCGTGTAGAAGAAGCTGAAGAAGATGATTCCCGCCGCGAACATCATGATGTACAGCGGCTGGCCGGGCGACAGGACGAGGGCCACCTCCTGCAGCCAGGACATGCTCGGCGACTGGCCGAACCACGTGGCCATCGACGCCGGCGCGAGCAGCAGGCTCGAGGCGAAGATGGCCGGAATGACCCCGGCCATGTTGACCTTGAGCGGCAGCGCGCTCGACTGCGCCTGGTAGACCCGTCGCCCCTGCTGGCGCTTCGCGTAGTTCACGGTAATCCGCCGTTCGCCGCGTTCGATGAACACCACGAAGCCGACGATGAGGAGGGCGAACACGCCGATCGCGAGCAGTGCGATGATATTGATGTCGCCCTGCCGCGCCGCCTCGAAGGATTGGCCGACGGCCGCCGGAAAACCGGACACGATACCCGAGAAGATCAGCAGCGAAATGCCGTTGCCCACCCCGCGTTCGGTGATCTGTTCGCCGAGCCACATCAGGAACAGCGCACCCGTGACGAGCGTGATCAGAGCGACCGCGTAGAAGGCCACCCCCGGGTTGAAGGCCAGGCCCTGCGCCATCAGCGTGCCGGTCAACGCGGCGCCCTGGATGATGGCCACAAGCAGCGTGCCATAACGCGTGTAACGGGTGATCTTGCGGCGTCCCGACTCCCCTTCCTTGCGCAACTGCTGCAGCGAGGGGTACATCATCGTCAGGAGGTTCATCACGATGCTCGACGTGATGTAGGGCATCACTCCGAGCGCCAGGATGCTCATCCGCTCGAGCGCACCGCCGCCAAACATGTTCACGAGTTCCAGGATGCCGCCCTGGTTCTGTTCGAACAGGTTGCGTAGCGCGTCCGGGTTGATACCGGGTACCGGGATGTGCGTGCCAACCCGGTACACCAGCAGCGCGAACAGGACAAAGAGCAGCCGGCCGCGCAGCTCGGTGAGCCCCGCTTGCGTGCCTGCCAGACCCTGTCGCGTAGTGGACATCGTTATTCGACCTTGCCTCCGGCCGCCTCGACAGCCGCCCGGGCGGCGGGGGTGAGCTTGAGACCCCGTACCGTCAGTGGCCGGTCAATGCCGCCCGAGAGCATAACGCGTGCGCGCTTGATGTTGCGCGACACGACGTTGGCCGCCATGAGCGACGCGAGATCCGCCACGTCGCCCTCGACCTTGCCGAGCTCGCCGAGGCGCACCTCCGCGGTCTTCATGCCGATGCGCGAGCGGAAGCCGAACTTCGGCACGCGCATCTGCAGCGGGAGTTGCCCCCCTTCGAACCACGGTTTCACGTTGCCGCCGGACCGCGACTTCTGGCCCTTCTGGCCGCGCCCGCAGGTCTTGCCCGTCCCCGAGCCGATACCACGACCGACGCGTCTCTTCGGGCGCTTCGCGCCAGCCGCGGGACGCATCGAATTGAGTTCCATCGTCATCCTGTCGCTCCGCCGCTGCCCGCCGTTTCCGTACGCCCGTCTGCCGCGGCGCCGTTCCCGTTCGATACGTCCGTCTCCTGTACTTCCAGGAGATATCGGACCCGGGCGACCATGCCCCGCACCGCCGGCGTATCCTCGACTTCGACCACATGACCGATGCGACGCAGGCCCAGGCCCACCAGGCAGGCCTTGTGCCGCTTCAATCGACCGTTGGCACTCTTCACCTGCCGGACCGTCAACGTCTTCCTTGCGCTTTCGCCGTCCATTGCGTCGTTCCTTTCAAGCCGCTCCAGCCGAGCCGGCGTCAGGCCCTGATCTCCTCAAGGGTCTTGCCGCGCCGCCGCGCTACCATTTCCGGCGAACGCATGTTCGAGAGCGCCTTGAACGTGGCGCGCACGACGTTCACCCGGTTGGTGGAGCCGTAGCACTTGGCCAGCACGTTGTGGATGCCGGCCGCCTCGAGTACGGCACGCATCGGGCCGCCCGCGATGACGCCGGTGCCTTCGGACGCCGGTTGCATGTAGACCATCGAGGCACCGTGGCGTTCGCGCACCGGATACCAGATCGTCGTGCCGTTCAGCTCGACATCCACCATGTTCCGACGCGCCGCTTCCATCGCCTTCTGGATCGCAACGGGCACCTCGCGCGCCTTGCCCCGGCCAAAGCCGACCCGACCGTTGCCGTCGCCGACGACTGTCAGGGCGGTGAAGCCGAAGATCCGCCCGCCCTTGACCACCTTGGCCACCCGGTTGACGTCGACGAGCTTCTCGACGAGGCCCTCTTCCTTGATATGTTCGCTATACGCCATGTCGTTTAGAACTCCAATCCGCCTTCGCGGGCGGCGTCCGCGAGCGCCTTCACGCGCCCGTGGTACTTGTATCCCGATCGGTCGAACGCCACGCGGGTGACCCCGGCGCCCTTCGCCCGGTCCGCGATCAGCGCACCGACCTTGCGCGCGGCATCGGCATTGCCCGTGGTCTCCGACCGCAGGGCCGCGTCGAGCGTCGATGCCTGGGCGAGCACACGTCTGCCGTCACCCGAGATCACCTGGGCATACATGTGCCGGGCGGACCGGTACACCGTCAGCCGGGTCGCATCGAGTTCACGCATCTTCCGGCGCCCGCGTTTCGCGCGCCGGAGGCGGGGAGTCTTCTTGTCGCTCATGACTGTTCGCGCCGCTCTTTCTACGTTCTGCCCTACGTTCTGCCCTACGTCCTGCCCTACGTCCTGCTCAACGTCCTACTTCTTCTTCGCTTCCTTGCGCCGCACCCGTTCGAGTGCGTAACGCACGCCCTTGCCCTTGTAGGGTTCCGGGGGACGGAAGGCCCGTATCTCCGCGGCGGCCTGACCGACCGCCTGCTTGTCCACGCCGCGCACGACGATTTCCGTCTGCGTCGGCGTTTCCGCGTCGACCCCTTCCGGCAGCACATACTCCACCGGGTGGGAGAAGCCGAGCTGCAGCGTGAGCTTGCGGCCCGCCGCCTGCGCCCGATAACCGACACCGACCAGTTGCAGACGTCGCTCGAAACCCTGGCTGACCCCGAGGATCATGTTGTTCACCAGCGAGCGCACGGTCCCCGCCATGGCACGGGATTTTCGATCTCCGTGCGCCGCCGCGAACCGCAACACGCCGTTCGTGCGTTCCACCGTCACCTGTCCGGTCAGGGCGAGCTGCATGCTCCCCCGGGTTCCCTTGACGACGATCTCGTTCGGCGCCACGTCGACCTCGACGTCGTTCGGTACCTCGACCGGGTTGTTCGCTACCCGAGACATGCAAGATTCCTCTGCGCCTTCCCTTGGTCTTCTCGGCGCCGGTCAGAAGACCGTGCAGAGCACTTCGCCGCCGACGCCGGAACCGCGGGCGGCGCGATCCGACATCAGGCCGCGCGCGGTACTCACCACCGCCACGCCCAGGCCACCACGCACCGTCGGAATGTCCCCGGAGCCACGATAGATACGCAGCCCCGGTCGGCTGACCCGCGTCAACTCCTCGATGACCGGGGCGCCGTGGTGATACTTCAATGCGATCGTAAGCTCGGGCTTCGGGCCCTCGCCGACCGCGAACTCCCCGATGTAGCCTTCGTCATGCAGCACCTGGCACACGGCCACCTTGATCTTCGAACTCGGCAACCTGACGCTTGGATGCCGTGAGGCCTGACCGTTGCGGATGCGCGTCAGAAGATCCGCCAAGGGGTCTTGCATGCTCATCGCCCCGCCCCGCCTACCAACTTGCCTTCAGGAGGCCCGGCACGTCACCGCGCATGGCCGCCTCGCGCAGCTTGTTGCGTCCGAGTCCGAACTTCCGGTACACGCCACGCGGGCGTCCCGTCTGTCCACAGCGCCGCTGCAGCCGCACCGGACTCGCGTTGCGCGGCAGCTTCTGCAGCTTGATCTGCGCGTCCCAGCGATCGTCGTCGGAGGCATTGCGATCGGCAATGATCTCCTTCAAAGCACCACGCTTCGCGGCATATCGCGCGACGGTCTTCTCGCGCTTTTTCTCGCGCTCGCGCATGGATACCTTGGCCATAACTAGTTCCTGAATGGGAAGTTGAAGGCGCGCAAGAGCGCGAGGCCCTCTTCGTCCGAGCGCGCCGAGGTGGTGATGGCGATGTCGAGCCCCCGCACCGTATCGATCTTGTCGTAGTCGATCTCCGGGAAGATGATCTGCTCGGCAACGCCCATCGAATAATTGCCCCGCCCATCGAACGAGCGCGGATTGAGGCCTCGGAAATCCCGCATGCGCGGTATCGCGATGCCAATCAGCCGGTCGATGAACTCGTACATCCGCTCCCGCCGCAGCGTCACCTTGCAGCCCACCGGCCAGCCGGCACGGATCTTGAAAGCCGCCTCGGACTTCCTCGCGAGCGTCACGATCGCCTTCTGCCCGGCGATCAGGGTCAGGTCCGAAACGGCGTTGTCCATGATCTTTCGATCGGCCACCGCCTCGCCCACACCCATGTTGAGGGTCACTTTCATCAGTCGGGGCGCCTGCATGGGCGTCCCGTACGAGAACTCCTGTATCAACGCCGGTTGAATCTCTTCCCGGTACTTTGCGCTGAGATCCGTCATTCGTGCATCACTCGTCGTCGAGAGGGGTGCCGTCCGACTTGAAGTACCGGACGCGCTGTCCTTCCTCCATGCGCACGCCTACCCGGTCCCGCCGGTCACTCTCCTCGTTGTAAATCGCCACGTTCGACACGTGTATCGGAGCCTCCTGATCCACGATGCCACCCGGCTGATTCAACTGTGGGTTGGCGCGCTTGTGCTTTTTCACCATGTTCACGCCGCCAACGACCAATCTGTCGTTGTCGAGCACGCGCAGCACCTCGCCGCGCTTGCCCCGGTCGCGCCCGGCGATCACGATTATCTGGTCTTCCCGTCTGATCTTTCGCATGACCGCGCCTCACAGCACCTCGGGAGCCAGGGAGATGATCCGCATGAAGTTCTCCGTGCGGAGTTCTCTGGTCACCGGCCCGAAGATACGGGTTCCCACCGGCTGCAGCTGTGGCGTCAGCAGCACCGCCGCATTCCGGTCGAACCGGATCACGGAACCGTCCGCCCGCCGTACGCCCTTGCGCGTTCGCACGACCACCGCGTCCATCACCTGCCCCTTGCGTACGCGGCCCCGCGGGATGGCCTCCTTGATGGCCACCTTGATCAGATCCCCGATGCCCGCGTAGCGGCGCCTGGAACCACCGAGGACCTTGATGCACTGTACGCGCCGTGCGCCGCTGTTATCGGCGATGTCGAGCATCGTTTCGGACTGGATCACTTGCCGCTCTCCTGTGCCGGCGCGCCGGCGTGAGCTGGCGCGCCAGCATGAGCTGGCGCCCCGGCGCCGTCCGTATTCCTGCGGTCCACGCTCCGCAGCCGCCATGATTTGTTCTTCGAGATCGGCCTCGACTCCACGATCGTCACGAGGTCGCCGATCCGGCACTCGTTCTGTTCGTCGTGCGCATGGATCTTGGAACGGCGGCGCAGGATCTTGCCGTAGATCGGGTGCTTGACGCTACGCTCGATGAGCACCGTGATCGTCTTGTCCATCCGGTCGGAGACCACCGCGCCCGATAGCGAGCGGGCACCCGGACGGGAAGCCTTGTGCGCGGCCGAATCACTCACCTGCCTTCTCCCGCATTACCGTCTTGACCCGGGCGATATCCCGGCGCGTTTCCTTGAGCAGATGGGTCTGCGGCAGATGCTCGCTGCCCCGCTGCATGCGCAGGTTGAACTGCTCCCGCCGCAGGCGGACAAGCTCCTCCTGCAGCTGCTCGCGCTCCATGCCCTTCAGTTCCGATGCCTTCATTTCGCGCAGTTCCCGTCCCACTTGCCTCACAGGTCGCCCGTGCTGCTTTCTTCAGCTTCCGCCCTTTGGCTTCCGCACCCCCGGCTCACATCGCCGAGCGGGTGACCATCGCCGTCGTAACCGGCAGCTTCGCGGATGCCAGTGCGAACGCCCGCCGCGCGACGTCCTCCGGTACCCCTTCCATCTCGTAGAGCACGCGTCCGGGCTTGATCTGGGCGACCCAATACTCCACGGCGCCCTTGCCCTTGCCCTGCCGCACCTCAAGCGGCTTCTTCGTGATCGGCTTGTCCGGAAACACCCGTATCCACACCTTGCCGCCGCGCCGCGCGTGCCGCGTCATGGCCCGCCGCGCCGCCTCGATCTGTCGCGCCGTCAGTCGTCCGCGACTGGTGGCCTTCAGGCCGTACTCGCCGAAGCTGACCTTGTTGCCGCGTTGCGCCAAGCCGCGGTTGCGGCCTTTCTGCTGCTTCCTGAACCGTGTCCTCTTCGGTTGCAACATTCCTCGCGTCCTCGTCCGTGTCCCGGCGCGCTAGCGTCGCTGCGCATCGTCCGCGGATTCTTCCCCGGCGATGACCTCGCCCTTGAAGATCCACACCTTGACGCCGATGATCCCGTAGGTGGTCTTGGCCTCAGCGGTCGCGTAGTCGATGTTCGCACGCAACGTGTGCAGCGGTACGCGCCCCTGGTGGTAGACCTCGGCCCGCGCGATCTCCGCCCCGCCGAGGCGACCGGCGACGCGCACCTTGATGCCCTTGGCGCCGAGCCGCATGGCGTTCTGGATGACGCGGCGCATCGCGCGGCGAAACTGGACCCGGCGTTCGAGTTGCTGCGCAACATTCTGCGCGACCAGCAACGCGTCGATCTCGGGCTTGCGCACTTCCTCGACGTTGATATGCACCGGGACGCGCATGATCTTGTACAGTTCCGCGCGCAGGCGTTCGACATCCTCGCCCTTCTTGCCGATCACGATGCCCGGCCGCGCCGTATAGATGGTAACCCGCGCGGTCTGCGCCGGACGCTCGATCTCGATGCGACTGACCGACGCCTGGGCAAGGCGTTTGCGCAGGTAGTCGCGGACCGCGAGGTCGTTCAGGAGATACTCTGCGTACGTCTCCCGCTCGGCGTACCAGACCGACCGATGGGCGGCCACGATACCGAGCCGCATTCCCGTCGGATTGACCTTCTGACCCATGGGTGACCCTTACGCCTGATCGTCCGTCACCGCGACGGTGACGTGACTGGTTCGTTTGAAGATGCGGTCGGCCCGTCCACGGGCGCGCGGGCGAATACGCTTCATCGTGACGCCCTCGTCAACGAAGATCTCGCCGACCCGGAGTTCGTCCACGTCCGCGCCCTCGTTCTCTTCCGCATTCGCGATGGCCGACTCCAGGACCTTGGACACGAGTCCGGCCGCCTTCTGCGGGCTGAACGACAGGATGTCCTGCGCCTGCTCCACCGGCTTGCCACGCACCAAGTCCGCGACCAGGCGCGCCTTGTACGGTGAGATCCGCAGCGTCTTCGCTTTCGCAACGACTCGCATTCCTGCTGCCTCTAGCGCCTCGCCTTGCGGTCGGCGGCGTGCCCCCGATACGTCCGGGTCGGAGCGAACTCGCCGAGCTTGTGACCGACCATGTCTTCCGTCACGAACACCGGCACATGCTGGCGACCGTTATGCACGGCAATGGTCAGACCCACCATGTCGGGCGAGATCATCGACCGGCGCGACCAGGTCCGGATCGGTCGCTTGTCACCGCGGTCCTGGGCGGCCGTCACCTTCTTCGCGAGGTGCAGATCCACGAACGGCCCCTTGTGCAACGATCTAGGCATGCTTGACCGCCTCCTGGCTGATCTGGAACGAACGCCCCGGGGTATCGGCCGCCGCACCGGAGTGAGGCGTCGTGACGCCAGGGAAGCTCTGATTAAGAGCTTCTCTAGCGCGGCACAGGGATGTGCCGCCAAATTCGATGGCGTAAGCCATTGAATTTGTGGAGCAAAACGAAACCGCGTTTTGTTTTGCGACCTGATCAAGCCCATGGACGGGCTTGATCAGAGGTTTCCTGGTGTGCTGGGTCGATTCCATCGGCGGTGGCCTCAACGCCCCTTCCGCGTGCGCCGTCGCACGATGAGGGCGTCCGTACGCTTGTTCGTGCGGGTCTTGTGTCCCTTCGTCGGCACGCCCCACGGCGTGACCGGATGGCGCCCGCCGGACGACTTGCCCTCACCGCCACCGTGCGGGTGATCGACGGGGTTCATGGCGACGCCGCGCACGGTCGGGCGTCGGCCGCGCCAGCGCGCTGCGCCGGCCTTGCCGAGCGAGCGCAGGTTGTGCTCGCTGTTGCCGACCTCGCCCAATGTCGCGCGGCAGTCCACCAGCACGCGGCGCATCTCGCCGGAGCGCAGCCGCAACGTCGCGTAGGATCCTTCTCGCGCCACGAGCTGCGCCGACGTTCCGGCGCTGCGCGCGAACTGGGCGCCCTTGCCGGGCTTCAGTTCGACGCAGTGAATGACGCTGCCCAGCGGCACGTTGCGCAGCGCGAGCGCGTTGCCCGGGCGGATGGGGGCACTGCTGCCCGACATCAACTCGTCGCCCACGGCTACGCCACGCGGTGCGACGATGTAGCGACGTTCGCCGTCGAGATACTTCAGGAGCGCCACGTTGGCGCTGCGGTTGGGATCGTACTCGAGCCGTTCGACCACCGCCTTGATGCTGTCCTTGTTGCGTCGAAAGTCGATCTTCCGATAGTTCCGCTTGTGACCGCCGCCCCGGTGGCGCGTGGTAATCCGCCCGTGTACGTTGCGGCCGCCGGTCTTCGGATTCGGCTCGAGGAGCGGCTTGTACGGTTCGCCGCGATGCAGCGTCGGGTCGACGACCTTGACGACGAAACGGCGTCCGGGGGAGGTGGGTCGAGTCTTGACGGCCGGCATCGTCTAGCGCTCCGCGACGAAGTCTATGTCCTGGCCTTCGGCCAGCCGGACGTAGGCCTTCTTCCAGTCCTTCTTGCGCGACACGCCGCGGGCGCCCCGTTTCACCTTGCCCTTCTGGTTAAGGGTGGTGACGCGCAGCACGGAGACCTCGAAGATGGACTCCACCGCCTCCTTGATCTCGGCCTTCCTCGCGTCCTTCGTCACCTTGAAGGCGTACTGATTGTTGGCCTCGCCGAGATTCGAAACCTTCTCCGAGACATGCGGCTCGACGAGAACCATGTACCGTCGTTCCGGGTTCACTTGAGCTGCTCCTCGATCGCCCGAACCGCGTCGACGGTGACCAGCACCTTGTCGTGGTTGAGCAGGCTCACCGGATCGATCGCCGGCACGTCACGGACGTCCACGTGCCGCAGGTTGCGCGCGGCCAGGTAGAGGTTTTCGTCGATCGCCGTGGCGACGATCAGCACGTCTTCAATGCCGCGGGCGGCGAGTTGTGCGGCGAGGGGCCGGGTCTTGGGGGAGTCGACGGAGAAGTCAGAGGTGACCAGCAGGCGGTTCTGGCGAACGAGTTCCGAGAAGATGCAACTCAACGCGCCGCGGTACATCTTGCGGTTGACCTTCTGCGAATGGTCGCGCGGCTTCGCCGGAAAGGTGCGCCCGCCGCCGCGTCGCAAGGGACTGCGGATGGAGCCGGCCCGCGCCCGGCCCGTGCCCTTCTGCCGATACGGCTTGCGGCCACCGCCACGCACCTCCGCGCGCGTCTTCTGCGCGTGCGTACCACTGCGGCCGGCCGCCATGTAGGCGACCACCACCTGGTGCACGAGCGCCTCGTTGAACGCACGCCCAAACGTGGCATCCGCCAACTCGACGCTTCCTTCGCCGTTTTCCAGAGAGAGTTGCACTTGCCTGCTCGCTGCTCGCTGCCGCGTTCCGGCCGTCAGGCCGGGCCGTCCGTTCCGGGGGCCTTGACCGCCGGACGAATCGTGACATCGGCGCCGGTCGGTCCCGGCACCGCGCCCTTGATGAGCAGCAGGTTCCGTTCGCCGTCGACACGCACTATCGTAAGGTTCTGGGTCGTGACGCGCGCGTCACCCATGTGACCGGCCATCTTCTTGCCCTTGAAGACCCGGCCAGGAGTCTGGCACTGCCCGATCGAGCCCGGCGCACGGTGCGCCTGGGAGTTACCGTGGCTCCAGCCCTGGGCGCCGAAGTTCCAGCGCTTGATGTGGCCCGCGTACCCCTTGCCCTTGGACACTCCGGTCACGTCGACTTTCTGACCTTCCACGAACTGTTCGGCACCGAGTTCCGCTCCGGCTTCGAGGGGCTCCGACGGTGTCCCGGACAGGCGGAATTCCCACAGGCCTCTACCGGCGGCCGTCCCCGCCTTGGCGAAGTGACCGGCCTGGGGCTTGGAAACCCGGTTCGCGCGCGCGGCGCCCACGGTCACCTGGATGGCGTCGTAACCGTCGGCTGCAACGGTCTTGACCTGAGTCACCCGATTGGGCTCCACGGCGATGACCGTCACGGGAATCGACACACCTTCCTCGGTGAATACCCGCGTCATGCCGCTCTTTTTTCCCACGACCCCGATCATTCCACGACCCCGATCACCCCACGACCCCGATGGCCATCTCGTTATCCGTCACTTCCCGGCCGACACGCCCCGCGTGCCGCGCCCTGCATCCCTGCCTTCCAGACCCCCGCCCGCCGTCCCTCGCCTTGCAGCGACAGGCCTTCCGGGCAGCGGAAAGCAATGGTCAAGAAAACGCCGGCTCGAAAACGGCTGGCGCATTCCCCTAATTCAAACTGATCTGTACCTCTACACCCGCTGCGAGATCGAGCTTCATCAAGGCATCGACGGTCTTCTCCGTCGGCTCGATGATGTCGAGCAGCCGCTTATGCGTGCGAATCTCGTACTGGTCGCGCGCATCCTTGTCGACGTGCGGGGAGATCAGCACGGTGTAGCGTTCCTTGCGGGTCGGCAACGGTATCGGCCCGAGGACCTGCGCACCGGTACGCTTCGCCGTATCGACGATCTCCTCCGTCGATACGTCGATCAACCGATGATCGAACGCTTTCAGGCGTATGCGAATACGCTGGCTCTGGACCACGAACTACCTCAAACCTACCCAATTGCCTGTTTTGGCGGTACTTTCGCTCGGTGATTTCGCGCCCGCTGATTTTGCGAGCGCGCACCCGCCACCCCCGGACCCGGGATCGCGCATTCTACGTTCGCTGTCACCATTACGCAACGACCGCAGCGGCTCTTTTGGACCACATCCCGCGCCCCAAAAACGCCTATTCCTCGATACGGGTAACGACACCCGCACCGACGGTGCGACCGCCCTCCCGAATCGCGAAACGCAAGCCCTCGTCCATCGCAATCGGACTGATCAGCGTCACGTCCATGTTCACGTTGTCGCCGGGCATCACCATCTCCACCACTATCCCCGGCGGGGTCCAATGCCCGTGTTGTACCCCGCGAGTTTCGCAGGATGAACGAACCGAGAGCCCCGCGCCTGGGCGGACGGGACCCGTCCTCTACCGGCTGACGATCCCCTCGGCGATGTTGCGGGGCACTTCGGCGTACCGCGCGAACTCCATCGTGAACGTCGCGCGGCCCTGTGTCGCCGAGCGCAGATCCGTCGCGTAGCCGAACATCTCCCCCAGGGGAACGTACGCGCGCACGATCTTGCCGGCCGGGTTCTGGTCGAGGCCGTCTATCATGCCCCGACGCCGGTTCAGGTCGCCAACGACCTGGCCCAGGTAATCGCCAGGCGTCACCGCCTCGACCGCGAACACCGGCTCGAGGAGCACCGGCCGCGCACGCAACGCGCCGTCCCGGAGCGCCTGGGACGCGGCCACCCGGAAGGCCACCTCCGAGGAGTCGACCTCGTGGTAGGAGCCGTCGTAGAGGGTCGCCTTGACGCCGATCAGCGGATAACCGGCGACCACGCCATTCGACAGCTGTTGCTCGATACCCCGTTGCACGGCGCTGATGTACTCCCGGGGCACCGCGCCGCCGACGATCTCGTCGACGAATTCGAAGCCCGCCGCCTCGCCGGACTCCCCGAACAGCGGCTCGAGACGCAGCCAGACGTGCCCGTACTGGCCGCGCCCGCCGGTTTGCCGGACGAACTTCCCTTCCACCTCGATGGTGTCGCGAATGGTCTCGCGATAGGCGACCTGTGGCCGGCCCACGTTGGCCTCGACACCAAACTCGCGCCGCATCCGGTCGACGATGATGTCGAGGTGCAACTCGCCCATCCCGGCGATGATCGTCTGCCCCGACTCGGCGTCCGATGTGACGCGGAACGACGGGTCTTCCTGGGCCAGCTTGCCGAGCGCCACGGACATCTTGTCCTGGTCCGCGACCGAACGGGGTTCGACCGCCACGGCGATGACGGGCTCCGGGAAGTCCATCCGCTCGAGGGTAATGGGATGATTCGTGTCACACAGCGTGTCGCCCGTGGTCACGTCCTTCAACCCGATGGCGGCAGCGATGTCCCCCGCCCGGACTTCCTTGATTTCATTGCGGCTGCTCGAGTGCATCTGCACCATGCGCCCGACCCGTTCCCGCCGCCCCCTGACGGAGTTGTAGATCTGGTCGCCGGATGCAAGCACGCCGGAGTACACGCGGAAGAACGTCAGCGTACCCACGAAGGGGTCGGTGGCGATCTTGAACGCGAGCGCCGAGAACGGCTCGTTGTCGTCGGAAGTGCGCGTCGCGACGCTGTGGTCCTCGAGGGTGCCCTCGATTGCCTTGACCTCTGTGGGCGCCGGCAGGAAGTCCACCACCGCGTCGAGCATCGTCTGGACGCCCTTGTTGCGGAATGCCGACCCGCACAGGGCGGGAACGATCTCGTTGTTGAGCGTGCGCGCCCGCAGGCCGCGCCGGATGTCCTCCGGCGAGAGGTCGCCCTCCTCGAGGTAGCGGTCCATCAGCTCCTCGGAGGACTCCGCGGCCGCCTCCACCATCTGCTCCCGGAAGGACTCCGCCTCGGCGCGCAGCTCGGGCGGGATGTCGCCCTCGACGAACGTGGTTCCGAGGTCCTCCTCGCTCCAGGTGATCCCCTTCATGGCAATCAGGTCGATCACGCCGGTGAAGCCGTCTTCCGCGCCGATCGGGAGCTGTACCGGAACCGGATGAGAGCCGAGGCGTTCGCGAATCTGGCCGACCACGCGGAGGAAGTCCGCCCCGACCCGGTCCATCTTGTTGACGAACACGACGCGGGGCACCTCGTACCGATTCGCCTGGCGCCACACGGTCTCCGACTGTGGCTCGACCCCGGACGTCCCGCAGAAAACCACCACCGCACCGTCGAGCACCCGCAGCGATCGCTCCACCTCGATGGTGAAGTCGACGTGACCGGGCGTGTCGATGATGTTGATGCGGTGCTCTTCGAACTGGTTGCCCATACCGCGCCAGAAACAGGTGGTCGCGGCGGAGGTGATCGTGATCCCGCGCTCCTGCTCCTGTTCCATCCAGTCCATCACGGCCGCGCCGTCGTGGACTTCGCCCAGCTTGTGGGACAAACCCGTATAGAACAGCACGCGCTCGGTGGTCGTCGTCTTGCCCGCGTCCACGTGGGCGACGATCCCTATGTTGCGATACCGTCCGATAGGGGTACTACGGACCATCGTCACGCTCCTTCCAGCACGCTCCACGCCGTCTGCGTCGTGGTGCGTCGTATTCCCTGTTCCCGCCAGGCACTCTCGTCCCCGGCGACTTGTCCGGCGTGCCCGCGCTACGCGCAAGCCGGCCTGCTTTGCTTCCACTCCCGGCGCTCCCGCTCGTCCGATGCCCCGACACCGGGGGCCGCCGCATGTGTCAGCGGCCACCCATCGGGCTCGGGGGAATTCAGCGACGGTGGAGGCCGTCTCGAGTCGGCGATCCGCCAGAGCCACCACGCCGGTCGCCCTAATCGGCCGCCCATGAGAGCGCCGCGCCGGAGCGCAGCCTCCCTAGAACCTGTAGTGCGAAAACGCCCTGTTCGCCTCCGCCATGCGGTGGGTGTCCTCGCGTTTGCGCACAGCCGTGCCGCGACCCTCGGCGGCATCACTCAACTCGCCCGCCAACCGGGCGGCCATCGACTTCTCGCCCCGGCCGCGGGCACTGTCCACCAGCCAGCGCATCGCGAGCGCCTGCCGTCGGGAGGACCGCACCTCTACCGGAACCTGGTAGGTAGCGCCACCGACCCGGCGGGACTTCACTTCCACGAACGGCGCGACGGCCTCGAGAGCCTTTTCGAACGTCGCGACGGCATCGCCCCGCTGCTCAATCCGCGTCAGCGCCCCATACACGATCCGCTCCGCGACGGCCTTCTTGCCACTGACCATGACGTGGTTGATGAACTTCGCCACCGTCTGGTTGTGATATTTCGGATCCGGGAGGATCTCCCGTTTCGCGACGACTCTTCGCCTTGGCATTCCGTCTCCTCTCCTTCAGGTTCACCTGCCACACCCGGGCAGCCTTACTCGAAATTCCACCGCGTGACGCAGTTCCGCGCGATTCCCTACGCTACGCCCTGTTCCGGCCACGCCGCATCCCACCGGGTCGGTCGCGGCCAGGACGCCACGCCGTGGTACTACTTCGGCTTCTTGGCCCCGTACTTCGAGCGCGCACCGCGACGGTCGGACACGCCCGACGCGTCGAGGGTGCCCCGTATCGTGTGGTAGCGAACCCCGGGCAGGTCCCGCACCCGGCCACCCCGGATGAGCACCACCGAGTGCTCCTGCAGGTTGTGGCCCTCGCCGCCGATATAGGAGTTCACCTCGTAGCCGTTGGTAAGACGTACGCGGCACACCTTGCGCAGGGCCGAGTTCGGCTTCTTCGGCGTAGTGGTGTAGACACGCGTGCACACGCCGCGCTTCTGCGGCGACTTCTGCAACGCCGGCACGATGTTCTTCGTGACCCGCCGTTTGCGCGGCTTGCGTACCAATTGGCTGATCGTAGCCATGCGTTCTCCAGGGTTCGAGGGGTTGCTCGCGGGCCCGGCCCGCGGGACGTTCTTCCCCCTCCAGAAAGGCGCGAGATTCTATAGCTCCCCGCCAAGCGCATCAAGCGACCTGGCGATGGATTGTCGGCGCGTCGTAGGAGACGGGCTCGTCCCGTCTCGAAGCGGCCACCACACCCAGCACGGGCGGGGACGAGCCCCGCCCGGCCCCACGATCGGGATCGGCGCCGGCCGGCAGGCCCTCAGGCGTTGCCGCTCGCCGACAGTGCTTCCGACAGCGCCTGTTCCACTTCGTCCGCCGTCGGACCCTGGTCCGCCAGCGTCTCCTCGTCGCGCCGACGCTTGCGATTCTCGTGGTAGGTGAGCCCGGTGCCAGCCGGAATCAACCGCCCGACGACCACGTTCTCCTTCAGCCCGTGCAGCACATCCCGCTTGCCGGTCACCGCGGCCTCCGTCAACACGCGCGTCGTCTCCTGGAACGATGCCGCCGAGATGAAGGACTCGGTCGCCAGCGCCGCCTTGGTGATGCCCAGCAGCAGCCGCTCGAACTCGACGGGAGCAAGTCCCTCCTCGACCAGCCGCTCGTTCTCCTCCGTGACCGCCACGTACTGCACCTGCTCGCCGCGGATGAAGCTGGACCCGCCGGGGTCCTTCACCTCCGCCTTGCGCAGCATCTGCCGCACGATGACCTCGATATGCTTGTCGTTGATCGTCACGCCCTGCAGGCGGTAGACCTCCTGAATCTCGTTGATGATGAACTTCGCGAGTTCGGCCACGCCCTTCAGACGCAGGATGTCGTGGGGGCTCGGCGGGCCTTCGGAAACCACCTCCCCCCGCTCGACGTGCTCGCCGTCGAACACGGAGATCTGCCGCCACTTCGGAATCAGCGTTTCGACCGGGTCGCCGTCGCCGGGCGTGATCACCAAGCGCCGCTTGCCCTTGGTCTCCTTGCCGAAACTGACCGTGCCGGTCGCCTCCGCCAGGATCGCCGGCTCCTTCGGCTTGCGCGCCTCGAAGAGATCCGCCACGCGCGGCATGCCACCCGTGATGTCGCGGGTCTTCGAGCCTTCCTGGGGGATACGCGCGATGATGTCGCCCACACCGATCTCGTCGTTGTCCTCGATGCTCAGCACCGCGCCTCCCGGCAACGGATAGCGGGCCGGCATATCGGTGCCGGCGAGGTTCACGTCGTTTCCGTCGGCGTCCACCAGCCTCAGCTCCGCCCTGAGCTCCTTGCCCGCCGGCGGGCGGTCGTTGACATCAAGCACGCTGATGTTGGTCAGACCCGTCAGCTCGTCCGTCTGTCGGTGAATGGAAACACCATCTTCCATCTGCTCGAAGACGACCTTGCCGGCCACTTCGGTGATGATCGGGTGGGTGTGCGGATCCCACTGCGCAATCATGCGTCCCGCGTCCACGTTGACGCCTTCGCTCACCAGGATCACGGCGCCGTAGGGCAGCTTGTAGCGCTCGCGTTCGCGACCGTGCTCATCCGCGATGGCGATCTCGCCGGAACGCGAGACGGCGATCAGTTCGCCGGACAGGCGCTGTACCGTCTTCAGATTGTGCAGACGCACCTCGCCGCCGTGCTTGACCTGGATGTTGTCGATGGCTGTCGCCCGGGATGCCGCCCCACCGATGTGGAACGTCTGCATGGTCAACTGCGTGCCCGGCTCGCCGATCGATTGAGCGGCCATGACCCCGACCGCTTCGCCGACATTCACCTCGTGTCCGCGGGCCAGATCCCGACCGTAGCACTTCGCGCACACGCCGTGACGCGTCGCGCACTTGATGGGCGAACGCACAAAGAGTTCGTCCACGCCCAGGCTGTCGAGCCGCTCCACCCAGTCCTCGTCGAGCATCGTGCCCCCCGGAATGAGCGTTTCGGTCCCGCCGGCGTCCAGCACGTCGCGCGCCGCCACGCGCCCGAGCACGCGCGCGGCGAGCGGTTCGACTACGTCGCCACCTTCGATCATGGCGCTCATCAGCAGGCCTTCCTCGGTGCCGCAGTCCCGGTCGGTGACGACGAGGTCCTGTGCCACGTCCACGAGACGCCGCGTCAGGTAACCCGAGGTGGCCGTCTTCAGCGCCGTGTCCGCCAGACCCTTGCGCGCGCCGTGCGTGGAGATGAAGTACTCGTTCACCGTCAGCCCCTCGCGGAAGTTCGCGATGATGGGCGTCTCGATGATGCTGCCGTCCGGACGCGTCATCAGTCCGCGCATGCCGGCGAGTTGCCTGATCTGCGCCGGAGAACCCCGCGCCCCGGAGTCCGAATAGATGAACACGGAGTTGAACGAGGCCTGATCCACCAGCACGCCCTCGCGGCTGCGGACGCTCTCCTTCGAAATGCCCTCCATCATCGACCGCGCGACCAGTTCGTTGGCCCGCGACCAGATGTCGACCACCTTGTTGTACTTCTCGCCCTGGGTCACGAGACCGGAGGCGTACTGGGACTCGATCTCCGTCACCTCGAGTTCGGCGCCGCGGATGATGCGCACCTTGTCCGCGGGGATCACGAAGTCGTCCACGCCGATCGAGGCGCCCGACGCCGTGGAATAGTGAAAGCCCGTGTACATGAGCTGATCCGCGAAGACGACCGTCTCCTTCAGACCCACCCGGCGGTAGCAGGCGTTGATGAGGTTCGAGATCGCCTTCTTGTTCATCGGCCGGTTGACGAGGCCGAACGGCAGTTCCGGCGGCACGACCTCATAGAGGATCGCGCGGCCCACCGTCGTCTCCACCCTGGAGGTTCCGTCGATGTCCGTGACGCGCACCTGAATCTTCGCATGCAGATCCACGGACTTCGTGCCGAACGCTCGGTGTACCTCGGCGAGATTGGCGAACCGCATTCCCTCGCCCTTGGCATTCACCCGCTCGCGGGTCATGTAGTAGAGGCCGAGGACGACATCCTGCGACGGCACGATGATCGGCTCCCCGCTCGCCGGCGAGAGGATGTTGTTCGTCGACATCATCAACGCCCGCGACTCGAGTTGCGCCTCGAGCGTGAGGGGCACGTGTACGGCCATCTGGTCGCCGTCGAAGTCCGCGTTGTAGGCGGCGCAGACGAGGGGGTGCAACTGGATGGCCTTGCCCTCGATGAGCACGGGCTCGAACGCCTGGATACCCAGGCGATGGAGCGTCGGGGCGCGGTTGAGGAGCACCGGGTGCTCGCGAATGACCTCCGCGAGGATGTCCCAGACCTCCGGCGTCTCGCGCTCCACCATCTTCTTGGCGGCCTTGATGGTCGTTGCCAGACCCCGCGCCTCGAGCTTGCCGAAGATGAAGGGCTTGAAGAGTTCCAGCGCCATCTTCTTCGGCAACCCGCATTCGTGCAGCCGCAGCGTCGGGCCGACCACGATCACGGAGCGACCGGAGTAGTCCACGCGCTTGCCGAGAAGATTCTGGCGGAAACGCCCCTGCTTGCCCTTGATCATGTCCGCGAGCGACTTCAGGGGGCGCCGGTTGGAGCCCGTGATGGCGCGTCCTCGGCGGCCGTTGTCGAGCAGCGCATCCACCGACTCCTGCAGCATCCGTTTCTCGTTGCGCACGATGATGTCGGGCGCGCTGAGGTCCAGCAGGCGCTTCAGGCGGTTGTTCCGATTGATGACGCGGCGGTACAGGTCATTCAGGTCCGAGGTGGCAAACCGGCCCCCGTCGAGCGGCACGAGCGGCCGCAGATCCGGCGGCAGCACCGGCAGCACCGTCAGCACCATCCACTCCGGGCGGTTGCCGGAGTTGACGAACGCCTCCATGAGCTTCAGCCGGCGCGACAGCTTCTTGATCTTCGTTTCGGAATTCGTCGCCGGAATCGCCTCACGCAGAACGGCGATTTCGGCCTGGAGGTCGAGATTGATCAGCAGTTGCTGGACGGCTTCCGCACCCATCCTGGCGGTGAACTCGTCGCCGTATTCCTCGAGCTTGGCGTAGTATTCCTCGTCCGTCAGCAGCTGACCCGCTTCGAGGTCCGTCAGTCCGGGATCGATGACGACGAACGACTCGAAGTACAGCACCCGCTCGATCTCCCGCAACGTCATGTCGAGGAGCAGGCCGATACGGGAGGGCAACGACTTCAGAAACCAGATGTGCGCCGTCGGACTCGCGAGCTCTACGTGCCCCATGCGCTCCCGACGCACCTTGGCAAGCGTCACCTCGACGCCGCACTTCTCGCAGATGACACCCCGGTGCTTGAGCCGCTTGTACTTGCCGCACAGGCATTCGTAGTCCTTGATGGGACCGAAGATGCGCGCGCAGAACAGGCCGTCACGCTCCGGCTTGAAGGTCCGGTAGTTGATCGTCTCGGGTTTCTTTACCTCGCCGAACGACCAGGAGCGGATCTTCTCCGGTGCCGCCAGACCTATGCGCAGGGCATCGAACTCCTCGATCTCGCTCTGCGCCTTCATCAGGTTCAACAGGTCTCTCATCTGGTTATCTCTTCTCTACCTGGCCCGTCTTTGTGTCTCTTTTCATCCATTCGCCGTCCGTGCGCCATATCGGCTACTCGCGCCGAGTTGCCCAGCAACTCGAACGCGTCGCCAAAGGCGACGCGCTCAGTCGCTCTCCAGCTCAATGTCGATGCCGAGCGAGCGGATCTCCTTCACCAGCACGTTGAAGGACTCCGGCATGCCGGGCTCCATGAGGAAGTCACCGTCCACGATGTTCTTGTACATCTTGGTCCTTCCTCCCACGTCGTCGGACTTGACCGTCAGCATCTCCTGCAGCGTATACGCCGCGCCGTACGCCTCGAGGGCCCAGACCTCCATCTCGCCGAAGCGCTGGCCGCCGAACTGGGCCTTGCCGCCGAGCGGTTGCTGGGTGACGAGACTGTACGAACCCGTGGAACGGGCATGCATCTTGTCGTCCACAAGGTGGTTGAGTTTCAGCATGTACATGTAGCCGACGGTCACGGGCCGATCGAACTGCTCGCCCGTGCGCCCGTCGTACAACACGCTCTGGCCGCTCTCCGGCAGCTCGGCGAGCGTGAGGAGCCGCTTGATGTCCTCCTCCTTCGCACCGTCGAACACCGGGGTTGCGATGGGCAGGCCCTCGACGAGATTGCCCGCCAGTTCACGCACCTCATGATCGTCAAGGGTGTCGAAGTCCACGCCCCTGCCGTCGAGACCGTTGTAGATACCGTCGAGATAGCCGCGCAGATCCGCGACCGAAGCCTGCGCCTCGAGCAATCGGCCGATCTTCACGCCGATACCCTTCGCGGCCCATCCGAGATGCGTCTCGAGAACCTGCCCGACGTTCATCCGGGACGGTACGCCGAGCGGGTTCAGCACGATATCGATCGGCTCGCCATCGGCGTCGAACGGCATGTCCTCGACCGGCATGATCACGGAGATCACGCCCTTGTTGCCGTGCCGTCCGGCCATCTTGTCGCCCGGCTGAATACGCCGCTTGATGGCCAGGTATACCTTGACGATCTTCAGGACGCCCGGCGCCATCTCGTCTCCGGACTTGATCTTCGCGTGCTTGTCCAGGTACTTGGCCTCAAGGTCTTCCTTGCCCTTGCGGAGGATCGCCTCGGCCTTTTCGAGCTGCTCGTTGAGCGTCTCCTCCGCCATGCGGATGCCGAACCAGTCGTCCTTCCGCAGGCTCGCCAGGTATGCCGCTTCGAGAATGCCGCCGTCCGACTTGCCCGGCGCCCGCGATGCCATCTTGCCCGTGAGGGCGCTGGCCAGACGCTCGAACATGGCGGTCTCGACGATGCGGTACTCGTCGTCGAGGTCCTTGCGGATGCCCGCGAGTTCTGCGGTTTCGAGGTCCGTGGCGCGTTGGTCCTTCTCGACTCCGTCCCGGGTGAACACCCGCACGTCGATGATCGTACCCTTCACGCCGGTCGGCACTCGCAGGGACGTGTCCTTCACGTCCGACGCCTTCTCGCCGAAGATGGCCCGCAGCAGCTTCTCCTCCGGCGTCAACTGCGTCTCGCCCTTGGGTGTCACCTTGCCGACGAGAATGTCGCCGGTGACGACTTCCGCGCCGATGTAGACGATCCCGGACTCGTCGAGCTTGCCGAGGGCGGACTCGCCGACATTCGGGATGTCGCAGGTGATCTCCTCCGGCCCGAGCTTCGTATCGCGGGCGATGCAGGTCAGCTCCTGGATGTGGATGCTCGTGAAGCGGTCTTCCACCACCACGCGCTCCGAGATCAGGATCGAGTCCTCGAAGTTGTAGCCGTTCCAGGGCATGAACGCGATGCGCATGTTCTGGCCGAGGGCCAGCTCACCCATGTCGATCGACGGGCCGTCCGCGAGGATGTCGCCCTGACCGATCGTATCGCCCTTGCGCACGAGCGGCGTCTGGTTGATGCAGGTGTTCTGATTGGAGCGCGTGAACTTCGTCAGGTTGTAGATGTCGACCCCTGCCTCGCCGAGTTCCGTCTCGTCGTCCGCCGCCCGAACGATGATGCGGCCGGCATCGACGCTGTCGACGACGCCGCCCCGCTCCGCGATCACGCAGACCCCGGAGTCGCGCGCAACGTGCGCTTCCATGCCCGTGCCCACCAACGGCTTCTCTGCCCGGATCGTCGGCACGGCCTGGCGCTGCATGTTCGAGCCCATCAGGGCCCGGTTGGCGTCGTCGTGCTCAAGGAAGGGAATCAGCGCCGCGGACACCGACACCACCTGCTTGGGCGACACGTCCATGTAAGAGACATTCGCCGCAGTCGTCTTGGTGAACTCGTTCTGATGTCGCACATCGACCAGTTCACCCTCGAGGCGTCCGTCGTCACTGACCCGCGAATTCGCCTGCGCGATCACGTACTCCGCCTCGTCGATCGCCGACAGGTACTCGATCTCGTCGGTCACCTGCCCGTCCTGGACCCGTCGGTAGGGCGTTTCCAGGAAGCCGTAGTCGTTGGTGCGCGCATAGGTCGCCAGACGATTGATCAGGCCGATGTTCGGACCTTCCGGCGTCTCCACGGGACAGACCCGTCCATAGTGGGTCGGGTGCACGTCCCGCACCTCGAACCCCGCGCGCTCGCGGGTCAGTCCGCCCGGGCCCAGCGCGGAAACGGTGCGCTTGTTGGTGACTTCGGAGAGCGGATTGTGCTGGTCCATGAACTGTGACAGCTGACTGGAGCCGAAGAACTCCTTGATCGCCGCCGCGACGGGCTTCGCGTTGATCATGTCCTGCGGCATCAGCCCTTCCGACTCGGCCAGGGACAGGCGTTCCTTGACCGCCCGCTCGACCCGGATGAGACCGATACGGAAGGCGTTCTCCGCCATCTCGCCCACGGAACGGACGCGTCGGTTGCCGAGGTGGTCGATGTCGTCGACGGACCCCTTGCCGTTGCGGATCTCGATCAGCGTGCGCAGCACATCGATGATGTCCTCGTCCGCAAGTGTTCCGCTGCCCTCGATCTTGTCGCGTCCGAGACGGCGGTTGAACTTCATCCGCCCCACCACCGACAGGTCGTAGCGTTCCGCCGAGAAGAAGAGGTTGTTGAACAGGTTTTCGGCCGCTTCCTTCGTCGGCGGTTCCCCCGGTCGCATCATCCGGTAGATCTCCACGAGCGCCTCGAGGCGGTTGCGCGTGATGTCGCTCGCGAGCGTGTCCGCCAGGTAGGGGCCGCAGTCGAGATCGTTGGTGTAGATCGTTTCAATGACCTTGACCCCCGCCTCGAGGAGTCGGTCGAGGACTTCGTCGGTGATCTTCGAATTGCACGACACGATGATCTCGCCGGTTTGCGGGTCGACCATGTCCCGGGCTATCACACGCCCGACCACGTACTCCCGCGGCACATCGAGGCGCTTGAGCCTCGACTGCTCGAGCATGCGCACATGGCGCGCGGTGATGCGTCGCCCCACTTCGACCATGACATTGCGGTTGCGGTCGACGATGTCGAACGTGGCGGACTCACCGCGCATGCGTTCCGGCACCAGATCCATCGACAGGCCGTCCTTCTTGACGTGGAAGACGTTCTTGTCGAAGAACAGGTCGAGGATCTCCTCGGTGCTGTAGTCGAGCGCGCGCAGCATGACGGTCGCCGGCAACTTGCGCCGCCGGTCGATCCGCACGTACACGAGATCCTTCGGGTCGAACTCGAAGTCGAGCCACGAGCCCCGGTAGGGAATGACCCGGGCCGAATAGAGCAGCTTGCCGGAGGAGTGCGTCTTGCCCTTGTCGTGGTCGAAGAAGACGCCCGGCGAACGGTGCAGCTGCGAGACCACCACGCGTTCGGTACCGTTGACGACGAACGTGCCGTTGTCGGTCATGAGCGGTATCTCGCCCATGTAGACTTCCTGCTCCTTCACGTCCTTGACGGCTTTGCTGGACGACTCCCGGTCGTAGATGATCAGTCGGACCTTGACGCGCAGGGGGGCGGCGTAGTTCACGCCGCGAGAGACGCTCTCCTTGACATCGAAGGGCGCTTCGCCGAGCCGGTAGTCCACGTACTCGAGCGCGGCGTTCCCCGAATAACTCACGATGGGGAAGACCGACCGAAAGGCCGCGTGCAGTCCGGCGTCGCGCCGCTTGCGGGCCTTCAAGTCGAGTTGCAGGAACTTGCCGTAGGACTCCAACTGGATGGAGAGAAGGTGTGGGAGTTCCATGATCTCCGACAACCGACCGAAGTCCTTTCGGATCCGCTTCTTCTCGGTGAAGCTGTAAGCCATTCGAGTCTCCGTTTATTGCGGCGACAGAACGCCCGCGCCCGGCTTGCTGGAGCCGGGCGGGGCAATCAGGGGTTTGGGGCGAGCCAAGGCGTCTTCAGCTCGCGTCCGCGAGGGGGCGTTGCGCACGCGCGGGAACACGGCCCATAGAGCCGCGGTCGCGCGATGTCGTTTGCGCCGACGCCGCCTCGGGAACCGCCGCCCACCTCGTCAAGGGCGACGCCATGTTGCACACACGGTTGCACACACGCGATGTCGTCGCGCGCGACGCCGTCACTTCACCTCCACGGTTGCGCCAGCGCCTTCCAACTGCGTCTTGATGTCCTCCGCTTCATCCTTGCCGACGCCCTTCTTGACGGGGTTCGGGGCCTCGTCGACGAGCGCCTTCGCCTCCTTCAGGCCGAGGCCGGTGATGGCACGCACCGCCTTGATGACGCCCACCTTCTTCTCCCCGAAGCTGGCGAGAATGACGTCGAACTCGGTCTGCTCCTCCACCACCCCGGCACCGCCGTTGTCGGCCGCCACGGGAGCCACGGCGACCGCGGCCGCAGCCGAGACGCCGAACTTCTCTTCCATCGCCGAAACGAGGTCGACCACTTCCATCACGCTCATCTCCGCGATGGCGTTCAGAATGTCATCTTGCGATAAAGCCATTTCCTTCCTTCTCCCTTGCGGTCGCGAACGACCTCAATCATGTCGAAACCAGGGCGCCGCGACGCGTCGTCCAGCACCGTTTCGGGACTCCCGTGTGCGGGTCAGCGCACTAGTCCCCGTCCTCGTCCGGACCTGCCGGCCTGGCGTCGCGCACGGCTGCCAGGGTTCGAACCAGCTTGGCAGGCACCTCGGAGAGTGTGCGTACGAGCTTGCCCACCGGTGCAGTCATCACGCTCATCAACTGCGCGCGCACCCCGTCGAGCGTCGGCAGCGCCGCCACCTGCGCCAGCGCGTCCGGCTCGAGGAGCTTGCCGCCCATGCTCAGCGCCTTCACCTCGAGCGCGTCGTACTCCGCGACGTACTGCCGCATGAGCCGTGCCGCGAGGCCCGGATCCTCCGACGCGTCGGAAAAGGCCAGCATCGTCGGCCCGACGAAGGTCTCGCCGAGGCGTTCGTGCTCGGTGCCCACCAGCGCCCGGCGCGCCAGCGTGTTCCTGACGACGCGCAACTGGACACCGTTCTCGCGCGCCGCAGCGCGCAATCCGGTCATCTCGGCCACCGTGAGGCCCCGGTAGTCCGCGGCAACCGCCGTGAAGGCGGCATGCGCCGCTGCGTTGACCTCGGCGACGATCTCTTGTTTCCGCTCAAGTCGCAGCGCCATGCCGTCACACCTCCAGGGACGTCTGGTCGATCGGAATCCCCGGCCCCATGGTCGTGGACAGGGTCACCTTTTTCAGAAACTGGCCCTTGGCCGATGCAGGCTTCGCCTTGTTCAGGTCGGCGAGCAACGCTTCGACGTTTTCCCGAATCTGCCGTGGCTCGAACCCGACTTTGCCGACGCGGCCATGGATGATGCCGGCCCGGTCGGTCCGAAACTGGACCTGTCCGGCCTTCGCATCACGCACCGCGGACTCGACGTCGGCCGTCACGGTCCCGGTCTTGGGATTCGGCATCAGCCCCCGAGGGCCGAGGACTCTGCCGAGCGGACCGACGACCCGCATGGCGTCCGGCGTTGCGATGACGACATCGAAGTTCAGTACGCCCGCCTTGACCTGCTCGGCGAGATCCTCGAAGCCGACCACGTCCGCACCGGCGCCCAACGCCTTCTCGGCGTTCTCGCCCTGTGCGAATACGGCGACCCGCACTTCCTTGCCGGACCCATGCGGCAGCGTGGTCGCCCCACGCACCACCTGGTCGGATCTGCGCGGGTCCACGCCGAGGTTTACGGACACGTCAACGGCCTCGCCGAACCTTGTCTTCGACACATCCGCGAGGATGCCGACCGCTTCCTCGACCGCATAGACCTTGTGCGGTTCGACCTTCTCCGCGATTGCACGCATGCGCTTGCTCTTGGCGGCCATCACACTACCCCATCCACTTCGATGCCCGCGCTGCGGGCGCTTCCGGCTATCGTGCGCACGGCGGCGTCGATGTCGGCCGCCGTCAGGTCCGGATCCTTCATCTTCGCGATCTCCTCGAGCTGCGCGCGCGTCACCCGGTTCCCCACCTTGACGGTATTCGGCGTGGCACTGCCTTTCGGCACCGCCGCGGCCTTGCGCAGCAGGACCGAGGCCGGCGGCGTCTTGGTGACGAACGAGAAGGTCCGATCCGCGTAGACGGTGATCACCACCGGGATCGGAATGCCCGGCTCGTCCCCCTGCGTCTGCGCATTGAATGCCTTGCAGAAGTCCATGATGTTCACGCCGTGCTGGCCGAGCGCCGGCCCCACCGGAGGACTCGGGTTCGCCTGGCCCGCGGGGACCTGCAGCTTGACGAACGCTTCGACTTTCTTCGCCACTTTTGACCTGCCTTACCTGACCTACCTGCCTTACTGACCTACCTGACCTACCTGCCTTACCTGACCTGCCTGCCGGCTCAACCTGCCTGCCTGGTCAACCGCCTGCCTGTCCTGCTGCCACGCCCGTTCTGCCTGAACCGCAGTTGCCGTTCGGTCGACATCCACCGTAGCAGCGCTAGCCTTTTTCCACCTGAGAGAAATCGAGTTCCACGGGTGTCGATCTACCGAAGATGGTCACGGCCACGATGAGGCGGCTCTTCTCGTAGTTCACTTCCTCGACCTCGCCGCTGAAGTCGTTGAACGGGCCATCGACGACCCGAACGACTTCACCGGGTTCGAACAGCGTCTTCGGTGTCGCCTTTTCACTCCCCGAACGCACGCGATCGAGGATCGCGTTGGCTTCCGCGTCGGACAGGGGCGCCGGATGGTCTGCCTTGCCGCCGATGAAGCCCATGACGCGCGGCGTCTGCTTGACCAGATGCCAGGTGTCGTCGTTGAGGTCCATCTGCACCAGCACGTAGCCGGGGAAGAACTTGCGCTCGCTGCGCCGTTTTTGACCGGCCCGCATCTCCACGACCTCTTCGGTCGGCACGAGCACCTCTCCGAAGGCGTCGCCATGGTCGGAGAGATCGATGCGCTCGCGCAACGCCCGGGCCACGTTCTTCTCGAAGCCCGAGTAGGCGTGCACGACGTACCAGCGCTTGCTGTCCAACACCGCCTGCGTAGCATCCACCGTGTCGCTCATGCCTGTCTCCGCTCCACTTTGCCGTCAGCCCCGATCACGAGTCAGCCAATGACGGACGAAACCAGCCAACTCAGCAGCGAGTCCAGTCCCCAAAGGATCAACGCGAACACGAGCACCAGCGCTACGACGATGAACGTGGTCTGCGTAGCGACCTGCCGTGTCGGCCAGACCACGCGCCGGATCTCGCGACGCGCCTCCCTGGCCAAGTCCCACAACGCGTGCCCCCGCTCCGTCTGCAGGGCAACGAAGCCCGCGACGGCCGCGAGGACGACGAGCGCCAGCACGCGGCTGAGCAGCGACTGGTCCTGAAAGTACCAATTCCCGAAGACGCCCGCCCCGACCAACGCGAACACGACCAACCATTTCAGGTGATCGAGTGCCGGGTGCGGTTGACTGCCACCCGTTTTCGTGTCGACGCGCGTGTTCAAGGTCCGTATCCCTCGCCGCGTTTGTGCAATATTCCCGCCCGATGCGGGCCAGCCGAAGTCCACGGCGCGCATCTGTTACGCCACCGGCGAAGCCGGTGCTGGCAGGCCAGGAGGGAATCGAACCCCCAACCTGTGGTTTTGGAGACCACTGCTCTGCCAAATTGAGCTACTGGCCTGTGTCCCTGTCGAAAAGGCGGTCTCGCGTCCGGATGCCGCCGCTATGCGTCGATACGGGTAACGACACCCGCACCGACGGTGCGACCGCCCTCCCGAATCGCGAAACGCAAGCCCTCGTCCATCGCAATCGGACTGATCAGCGTCACGTCCATGTTCACGTTGTCGCCGGGCATCACCATCTCCACACCCGCCGGCAACTGCACGTTCCCCGTCACGTCCGTCGTCCGAAAATAAAACTGCGGCCGGTACCCCTGGAAGAACGGCGTGTGGCGTCCACCCTCGTTCTTGCTCAGTACGTACACCTCCGCCTCGAATCGCGTGTGCGGCGTGATCGCACCAGGCGCCGACAGCACCTGACCACGCTCCACACCGTCGCGCTTCGTGCCGCGCAGCAATACCCCGATGTTCTCCCCTGCCCGGCCTTCGTCCAGCAGCTTGCGGAACATCTCCACGCCCGTGCACGTCGTCTTGGTCGTCTCCCGGATGCCGACAATCTCGACCTCCTCGCCAACACGAACCACGCCCCGGTCCACACGACCCGTCACCACCGTGCCCCGCCCGGAGATCGAAAATACATCCTCGATCGGCATCAGAAACGGCTGGTCCATCGCCCGCTCCGGCTCCGGAATGTAGTCGTCCAGAGCCGCCAGCAAACGCTCGATACTGCCCGTGCCCGCCTCCGATTCCTCGCCCGCCAGAGCCTGCAGCGCACTCCCCGTGATCACCGGCGTGTCGTCGCCCGGAAAGCCGTTGTCGTCCAGCAGCTCCCGGACCTCCATCTCCACCAGCTCCAGCAACTCCTCGTCGTCCACCATGTCCGACTTGTTCATGTACACCACGATCCGAGGCACCCCAACCTGACGCGACAGCAAAATGTGTTCCCGCGTCTGCGGCATCGGGCCGTCCGCCGCCGATACCACCAGTATCGCTCCGTCCATCTGCGCCGCACCCGTGATCATGTTCTTCACGTAGTCCGCGTGACCCGGACAGTCCACATGCGCGTAGTGCCGAACATCCGACTCGTACTCCACGTGCGCCGTCGCTATCGTGATCCCACGCTCACGCTCCTCCGGCGCATTGTCGATCTGGTCAAACTCCCGGATCTCTCCACCCCGTGCCGCCGCGCACACCTTCGTCAACGCCGCCGTCAACGTCGTCTTGCCATGGTCAACGTGTCCAATCGTCCCAACGTTCACGTGCGGCTTCGTACGCTCGAATTTCTCCTTGGCCACCTGCTGCCTCTCCTTACTCGGTGTCGTTTAGCGTCTCAAGTGCGTCGTCGCCGTTAGCGGTCGTTCCGCAACGCCGAATCTCGGCCCCGGTTGCGCGCGGGACGGTTCCCCGCGGTCTTGCTCACACTTGGTGCTCACAATCGGGTTCGAACCGATGACCTCGTCCTTACCAAGGACGCGCTCTGCCGACTGAGCTATGTGAGCGTTCGTTTGCATTCCTTATGCGAGGGCGCTGCCCCTCGCGCACCCCTTATGCGAGGGCGCTGCCCCTCGCGCACCCCGATTACGAGGTTCTCCACTTCCATTCGCGTCCATTCGCGTCGGCTCCCCGGTATCGTATGGAGCGGGTAGCGGGGATTGAACCCGCGCCATCAGCTTGGAAGGCTGAGGTTCTACCACTGAACTATACCCGCCGGCTCGACGGCGCCCGCCTCGTCGCGCCCTGGCCGTGGGCACGAGTCCGCCCGCGTGGCTCGAAAACGCCCCGCTCGAACCCTGTCCCGAAACAGACGCTCGGCCCGCGCGAACGGGCGGTGGTGGAGGGGGTAGGATTCGAACCTACGAAGGCTGAGCCATCAGATTTACAGTCTGGTCCCTTTGGCCACTCGGGAACCCCTCCGGGAATCCAACACAAAAGGCGCGAGATTGTGCGCCTCCGCAGGCCGCGTGTCAACGACATCAACGTCGCGACCCCGCCGCCCAAGCGCCTGTGCCACCCGAAGGCAGCGTGCGCAAACGGAACGGGGAACAACCTGCTGCGCCGACCCGACCGAACCGCCAGCCGCGGAGCGCTTCTGGTGCCGCCACAAGGAATCGAACCCTGGACCTTCTCATTACAAGTGAGCTGCTCTACCGACTGAGCTACGGCGGCCGCGTGACTTCTCAAGCCCGCTCGAAGATCGGGCGATTCTAGTGGATAGAACCCGTGGCGGCAAACCCGTTCCCCTTCCGGCGGACCCTACCACCGCGCACAGCAGCGGCCATTCCGGGGATCCCGCGCGGCGGGTCAGCGACTGGCCGCATCGAACCGCAGCGCTGCCGGGCCGGCTCCCTGCACGCGCAGCGCGACGTCGCAAGGGGATCCAGGAAAACCGGTGACTCCGCCGACCGCGCCCCCGTCCGAGAGGATCACGTAGACGGAGTGTGCCCGTTCGAGCGTCTTCTGCCGGGCCGGGTAGCCGAGTTCGACGACCCGTGCCAGCAACGCCTCCGCGGGCGCCGGCTCGGAGAATACCCCTACCGTCACCGCGTTCTCCTCGGTGCCTTCAGCCACCACGTAGCCGTCGATCGACTGTCCCTGCAGTTCGCGCAGCGTGCGGCGCGCCGCATCCCGCGAAGCTGCTGCTTCTATATGCACCATGTAGTCCGGCCGGCCATGCACACGCCCTTCGCGGACCTCCGCCCGCGCGCCCGTCGCTTCCACGCGCGCCGCGAGAGCCAGGGCGTCACGCAACCCATCGACAGGGCCGGCAACCACGCATTCGCCCCATCCACCAGCCGGGTGCGGCGACCCCGTCCGCGCCGGCCCGGTCCCGGGGCGAGCGGCCGTGACCGGAGCCTCGCCGGGCAGCGGGATCGTCGGGACGGCGAGGCCCGGCACATGGACCACGGTCGGCGCCGGTACGCCCCGCGCCATCAACCCCGCGCACGCCGCGAGGTTCGCCGCCAGCAACGCCCAGCAGACGTACCCGAACATCCGCTCGGTCGGCAACGACAGGTGCTCCGCCAGCTTCAGGGTAATGCCAATCCGAGGCCATCGAGCACGAGATCCGGCTCGACGCGCGGTGCGAAAGAGAGCCGCCCGGCAACGAGCTCGGCATCGCCACCGGTGAGAAAGACCTGCGGCGGGCTCAAGCAGTCGCGCGCGAACCGGGCAATGCACGCCTCGAGGAAATCCAGGAGCATCGCGGTTGCGCCGCGACGCACCGCCTGGGCCGTGTTACGCCCGGGCAGCAGTTCCGGGGCCAGGTCCCCCGCCACGCGGACACCAGCCGTGTCGCGCGCCAGGGCCGCGGCCATCAGACCGAGGCCCGGCACGATGTAACCACCGAGGTGCTGTCCGGCCC
The DNA here is from genome assembly GCA_965206615.1 of Candidatus Azotimanducaceae bacterium. GTDB lineage: Bacteria > Pseudomonadota > Gammaproteobacteria > Pseudomonadales > Azotimanducaceae > VXNE01. Next base: position 870,078 of record CBDBKI010000005.1, on the reverse strand, counting down.
CAGTGACGAAGTCCAGCGTTGCCGCCGTGCCAAGATCCACCACGGCGACCGGCTGCCGCACCGCGTCCCATGCGGCGACGAGTGCCAGCCAGCGGTCGACGCCGAGCAGCGACGGATCGTCGTAACCGCAGGTCACGCCGGCCAACAGCGCTGTCGTCGTGGCGAACTCGACGGGAACGCCGTAGGCGGTCTCGAAGCGCTCGCCGACCTCCTCGCGACCGCCCGCCACGCACGCGATCCGAACCCGCCCCGGCCGCGCCGGCAAGGCCGGCGTATCGATGCCCGCGGACGCTCCATTCGCGGCCCCCAAGCGCCACTTCGTACGCGTGTTGCCGATGTCGACGTCCAGCACGTCGGAGTCCGCCGGCCGTGTCACCCCCGCAGCGATACCTCACCCCCGTTGAACTCGCGCATGCCGGACGGCGTGTCCAGCCGCAACGCTCCGTCGAACGCGACCCCGGCCACGACTCCCGTGACTGACTCCTGACCCGCAACGATCCGCACCGGCTTGCCTTGGAAACGGTGCAACGCATCGTATTGCGGCTTGATGGCCTCGAATCCGTCCCGTTCGAAGCGTCTGCAGATCTCGAACACCGCGTCGATCATCCGTCCCGCGAGAACATTGCGCGACATGCCTGGGACCTCCTCCGTGACATCGGCTACTTCCTGATCCACCAACGCTGCTACCGTCGCACCCCCGCCCACGTTCACGCCGATGCCGATGACGATTTCCGGCGGTTCGGCAGCCCGCGGCAGTTCGATGAGAATGCCGCACAGCTTGCGGCCGGCAAGCAATACATCATTCGGCCACTTGAGGGCAATCCCGCCGACCCCGACAGCCTCCAGGGCGTTCGCGACCGCCACGCCCGCCGCCAGGCTCACCGCGCCGATCTCCTTGAGACTCCGGTCGATGCGGATCCCGATCGAGAGCGCCAGGTTGCGGGCGAACGGACTCCTCCAGTCCCGACCGCGGCGTCCTCGTCCCGCTGTCTGCACCTCGGCCATCAGCACCGTCCCGTCGACGGAAGCCGTCAGTGCGCGGCGCACGAGTTCCGAATTGGTGGAGTCGATGTGCGCCCGGACGCCGAGATCGCCGAGCCACGCGTTCGTGCCCGCGCCGAGGTGCTCGCGTATGCGTCGGGCGGCGAGTAACTCGACGGCGGCGTCGAGCGTCGCCCGGCCCGCGTGAACCCGAACGCCGAAGGTTGCCAACTGCCGATGCGCGGCCGCATCCAGCAGGTGGACATCCGCTTCGCGCCGGAGCGCAAGTTCCTCGAAGACCGTCCCGAGATCCATCGTTCCATCATCGCCACAATGGGTGCGTGGCGTCACCTCCCGCCGGACGCGCCGACATCTGTCGCCAGGGCTTGCGCCGTCGAAGTCTCGTGCCAGCGAAACGGCCCGTCCGTCACACACGCCCGGCACCACCAGACCCGACACTGCCGTCCCGGCCGCCCCTTTTTGCCACGCTTGCTCGCCATCGCGTAGGCTAAAGAAAAAGCAAGGGAAAGTCCCAGATGTCGCTCATCGCCTGGTCATGGTTGTTTCTTGTCATCTACATCGGCGGCATGCTCGCTCTCGGGGTGATTGGCCAACGCCGCATCAAGCATGCGGACGACTTCGCAACGGCCCGCGGCTCCTACGGGCCCGTCTTCCTGGCCCTCGCCTTCGCTGCAACGACCGCAAGCGGAGCGACCTTCCTCGGCAGTCCGGGGCTCGCCTATGAGTGGGGATTGCCTACCGTGTGGGGCAACTTCCTGTATCCCATCGGGGTGTACTTCGGGGTGCTCATCTCGATGCGGCTCATCGCCACGGCCGGCAACCGATTCGGCAACCGCTCCATTCCCGAATACCTCGGGGATCGCTACGGATCGGAGGGAATACGTATCCTGGTTTCGATCTTCTCCCTCGTCCTCTTCTTCTACCTGGCGGGGCAACTGGTTTCCGGACTCGTCATGTTCGAGACCATGCTGGGGCTGCCGCCCATCTGGGCGCTCGTCATCACCACCATGGTGTTGCTCATCTACGTGTCGCTCGGCGGCGCCCATGCCGACATCCTGACCGACGGCGTGCAGGGTTTGATGATGCTCGGGCTCGCGGTCGTCGTGATCGTGCTGTTCGTGTTCGGCATCGGCCTCGACGGGGGGCTGACGGGAGTGCTCGACCGCATTGGCGAACAGGACGCGAACCTCGTCGGACCCCTCAACCCGGACACCCCCCTCTACCACTCCTGGTGGGCCATCATCGCGGTGCTCTTCGCCCACATCCCCCTCGGTCTGCTACCCCACCTCGGCAACAAGCTGTGGGCCCTGCGCGACACCTCCCAGCAGAAGACGTTCATCAAGCTTGCCTTCATGTTCGGACTGACGCTCGGGATGATGGGGCTCGGCGGCCTGCTGGCGCGCGCGCTGCTGGGGGACGCACTCTACGCGGCAGGGAGCAGCCCCAACGCGGCACTGCCAATGCTGTTCATCGAGCTGTTTCCGACCTGGCTCGCCGCCCTGATCGGCATCGGCATTCTCGCCGCGATCATGTCCACCGCCGACGGCCTGGTGGTGTCCTCTTCGCAAATCATCGCCAACGACCTCTACCGGCGCAGCATCGCGCCGCGCCTGAAAGAGGTGCCCGACGAGGCGACCCTCGACCGGCAGGTACTCCGCATCAGCCGCATCAGCACCGGAGTCGTGCTGCTGTTCTGCATGGGCCTCGCATGGGCACTCATCGACGTCAACATCGCGCTTATCGTCTGGATCGGCACCGGCGGCATGATGGCCGCGTTCGCCGGACCGCTGGTGGTCGGCGGGCTATGGTCCGGCGTCACGAGAAGCGGCGCCTACGCCGGTTTGATCAGCGGGTTCCTGACGTTCGTCGTACTGCACACGCAGTTGCTCGACCCCAACTGGTTCGCCGCCGGCGCCGTGCACGACGTCGTCGCGTGGCTTCACGGCGAGGGCCCCAACCCATTCTCCTGCGCCGCCATCGGCGAGGCTGTCTCCGTGGCCATCACCTTCGGTGTGTCCAAGGCCACCCGGCCGCTCCCCGAAGCGCACGTGGAGGAGCTTTTCGGCAAGGCGTGACGCCATCCCTCACCCGGGCCCGCCGCCGCCGCGCCGCCTTGTTGCCCAAGGCCACCCGGCCGCTCCCCGAAGCGCACGTGGAGGAGCTTTTCGGCAAGCAACCCGCGTGACGCCATCCCTCACCCGGGCCCGCCGCCGCCGCGCCGCCTTGCCCGGCCCCCAGCCGGCTCGAAGGTAAGCCGTCCCGAGTCGGCGTCGGGGTACATTGCCCATAAAAAGTTGCCGGTTTGGGATAAAAAAACCCCGGCCCTATGCAGGGCCGGGGTTTTCGTTTGATGCCCGACGATGACCTACTCTCGCATGGGGAAACCCCACACTACCATCGGCGCGGAGCCGCTTCACTTCTGAGTTCGGGATGGGTTCAGGTGGTTCAGACTCGCTATGGTCGTCAGGCAAACCGGTCGGCCGCCCGAAGCTTTCGCCCCGACCGGCCTTCAAATTCGCTCGATGAAAGTTCTCCGATACGTGTCCTTCCGGCAATGCCTGCGATCGACCATAGCGTCGCACGCTCGGTTATATGGCCAAGCCTCACGGGCAATTAGTACGGGTTAGCTCAACGCCTCGCAGCGCTTACACATCCCGCCTATCATCCTCGTAGTCTTCGAGGGCCCTTCAGAAACCTTACGGTTTCGTGAGATCTCATCTCGAGGTGGGCTTCCCGCTTAGATGCTTTCAGCGGTTATCCCTTCCGAACATAGCTACCCGGCGATGCCACTGGCGTGACAACCGGAACACCAGAGGTTCGTCCACTCCGGTCCTCTCGTACTAGGAGCAGCTCCTCTCAAATCTCAAACGCCCACGGCAGATAGGGACCGAACTGTCTCACGACGTTCTAAACCCAGCTCGCGTAACACTTTAAATGGCGAACAGCCATACCCTTGGGACCTGCTTCGGCCCCAGGATGTGTTGAGCCGACATCGAGGTGCCAAACACCGCCGTCGATGTGAACTCTTGGGCGGTATCAGCCTGTTATCCCCGGAGTACCTTTTATCCGTTGAGCGATGGCCCTTCCATACAGAACCACCTGATCACTAAGACCGTCTTTCGACCCTGCTCGACTCGTCAGTCTCGCAGTCAAGCGCACTTCTGCCTTTACGCGCAACGCATGATTCCCGACCATGCTGAGTGCACCTTCGTGCTCCTCCGTTACTCTTTGGGAGGAGACCGCCCCAGTCAAACTACCCACCACACACTGTCCTCGACCCAGCTAATGGGCCTGAGTTAGAACCCCAACGTAGCCAGGGTGGTATTTCAAGGACGACTCCACGAAGGCTGGCGCCTCCGCTTCAAAGTCTCCCACCTATCCTACACAAACTAAGTCAAAGTCCAGTGTGAAGCTATAGTAAAGGTTCACGGGGTCTTTCCGTCTAGCCGCGGGTACACGGCATCTTCACCGCGATTTCAATTTCACTGAGTCTCGGGTGGAGACAGTGTGGCCATCGTTACGCCATTCGTGCAGGTCGGAACTTACCCGACAAGGAATTTCGCTACCTTAGGACCGTTATAGTTACGGCCGCCGTTTACCGGGGCTTCGATCACAAGCTTCGGCCGAAGCCTAACCTGATCAATTAACCTTCCGGCACCGGGCAGGCGTCACACCCTATACGTCCTCTTACGAGTTTGCAGAGTGCTGTGTTTTTAGTAAACAGTCGCAGCCACCTGGTATCTTCGACCGCCGACAGCTCGGAGAGCAAGTCTCGTCACCATCCGCGGCGCACCTTCTCCCGAAGTTACGGTGCCATTTTGCCTAGTTCCTTCACCCGAGTTCTCTCAAGCGCCTTGGTATTCTCTACCCGACCACCTGTGTCGGTTTGGGGTACGGTCACATTCCTGCCTGAAGCTTAGAGGTTTTTCTTGGAAGCGTGGCATCAACGGCTTCCCGATCGTATAGGATCGGTTCGTCATCACATCTCGGCCTTGAGGAATCCCGGATTTGCCTGGGATCCCAGCCTACCTGCTTAAACCTGGACAACCATCGCCAGGCCCGTCTAGCCTTCTCCGTTACCCCATCGCAGCAAGAAGTGGTACTGGAATATTAACCAGCTTCCCATCGACTACGCCTTTCGGCCTCGCCTTAGGAGCCGACTCACCCTGCGCCGATGAGCGTTGCGCAGGAACCCTTGGTCTTTCGGCGAGGAGGATTTTCACCTCCTTTATCGTTACTCATGTCAGCATTCTCACTTCTGATACCTCCAGCGCGCCTCACGGCACACCTTCACAGGCCTACAGAACGCTCCTCTACCGCGCGCTTTCGCGCGCCCGCAGCTTCGGTACATGGTTTGAGCCCCGTTACATCTTCCGCGCAGGCCGACTCGACCAGTGAGCTATTACGCTTTCTTTAAAGGGTGGCTGCTTCTAAGCCAACCTCCTGGTTGTCTGGGCCTTCCCACATCGTTTCCCACTTAACCATGATTTGGGGACCTTAGCTGGCGGTCTGGGTTGTTTCCCTTTCGACGACGGACGTTAGCACCCGCCGTCTGTCTCCCTCGCTGCACTCATCGGTATTCGGAGTTTGCATGGGTTTGGTAAGTCGAGATGACCCCCTAGCCCAAGCAGTGCTCTACCCCCGATGGTGATACGAGAGGCGCTACCTAAATAGCTTTCGAGGAGAACCAGCTATCTCCGGGCTTGATTAGCCTTTCACTCCGAGCCACAGGTCATCCCCCAATTTTTTACCATTGGTGGGTTCGGGCCTCCAGTCAGTGTTACCTGACCTTCACCCTGCCCATGGCTAGATCGCCCGGTTTCGGGTCTACTCCTACCGACTAAACGCCCTATTAAGACTCGGTTTCCCTATGGCTCCCCTAAACGGTTAACCTTGCCAGTAAAAGTAAGTCGCTGACCCATTATACAAAAGGTACGCGGTCACCTGACACTGCTTCGATTCCGCCGAAGCGGAGCCGTCACGGTATCGTGGCTCCCACTGCTTGTACGCGTCCGGTTTCAGGATCTATTTCACTCCCCTCACAGGGGTTCTTTTCGCCTTTCCCTCACGGTACTGGTTCACTATCGGTCAGTTGAGAGTATTTAGCCTTGGAGGATGGTCCCCCCATGTTCAGACAGGGTTTCACGTGCCCCGCCCTACTCGATTTCACACAAAGATCGTTTTCGCGTACGGGGCTGTCACCCACTGTGGCGCAAATTTCCAGATGCTTCCGCTAACAATCCAGGTGCTTAAGGGCTGGTCCCCTTTCGCTCGTCGCTACTAAGGGAATCTCGGTTGATTTCTTTTCCTCCGGGTACTTAGATATTTCAGTTCCCCGGGTTCGCCTCGCCGACCTATGTATTCAGTCAACGATAACCCGCAAGCGGGTTGGGTTTCCCCATTCGGAAATCCCCGGATCAGAGCCCGTTTGCCGGCTCCCCGAGGCTTATCGCAAGCTACTACGTCCTTCATCGCCTTCAACTGCCTAGGCATCCACCGAACGCGCTTGTTCGCTTGACCATATAACCCAACGCGCGAGCATCAGGTCGGTCGCAAACATAACGCCGGTTTGTATCGGCCCTTGGCGCCTGAGCGCCGCAGCCGATACCAAGACACATATCGGATCTCGACGGCCGGTGCTAGATCCGGCCATCGACGTGCACGCCATGCGACTCGGCATGACGTGCGAACTTTCATCGTGCAAATTCTTAAAGAACGTGTTCCCGCGGTTACCCGCCTGTGACTGGTGGAGCCGAGGAGGATCGAACTCCTGACCTCCTGCTTGCAAAGCAGGCGCTCTCCCAGCTGAGCTACGGCCCCTGCATCGGACCACCCGTTTTTCGGTCAGCGCCTATGCGCGTACGACCCATCCAGGGCAGAACCGGCGTTCCCGCGCAGCGGGGCGATCGGCTCTCCGCCTGGGTCGGCGTCGCTGTGCCTGTCAGCGCAGCCACGGGGGCCCTGCAGGCTCCCTACTTCGTAGAGAACCACTTCATAGGGCGCTTCGGAGAGTATGGGTGGTGGGTCTGAGTGGATTTGAACCACCGACCTCACCCTTATCAGGGGCGCGCTCTAACCAACTGAGCTACAGACCCGGTCGGATGTCGAACGCCGCCGCGACTTGCGACGCGGGGCATTCAGGCGGGCACATTTGGAAGCAAACCATTCGTGTGGGCGCGCCCTTCGAGAAGGGCCACCGGCCGTTCCCCGGTGCGGCTTGCGCCGCCTCGGTCGACAACCGATGTCTGCGTGGTGCTTTGGCTGGTCCCTCTCCGACGCTCCAGCACAAGTGCCGGAGGCCAGCGGGACATCCAGGTTTAAGGAGGTGATCCAGCCGCAGGTTCCCCTACGGCTACCTTGTTACGACTTCGTCCCAGTCATGAATCACACCGTGGTAACCGCCCTCCCGAAGGTTAGACTAGCTACTTCTGGTGCAACCCACTTCCATGACGTGACGGGCGGTGTGTACAAGGCCCGGGAACGTATTCACCGCGACATTCTGATTCGCGATTACTAGCGATTCCAACTTCAAGGAGTCGAGTTGCAGACTCCTATCCGGACTACGAGAGGTTTTTTGGGATTCGCTTACCCTTGCGGGGTCGCAGCCCTCTGTACCCCCCATTGTAGCACGTTTGTAGCCCACCCCGTAAGGGCCATGATGACTTGACCTCGTCCCCGCCTTCCTCCGGTTTGTCACCGGCAGTCTCCTTAGAGTTCCCGGCATGACCCGCTGGCAAATAAGGATAAGGGTTGCGCTCGTTACGGGACTTAACCCAACATCTCACGACACGAGCTGACGACAGCCATGCAGCACCTGTCACACGGTTCCCGAAGGCACCGATCCATCTCTGGAAAGTTCCGTGGATGTCAAGGGGTGGTAAGGTTCTTCGCGTTGCATCGAATTAAACAACATGCTCCACCGCTTGTGCGGGCCCCCGTCAATTCATTTGAGTTTTAACCTTGCGGCCGTACTCCCCAGGCGGAGAACTTATCGCGTTAGCTTCGCCACCAAGCCCTCAAGGAGCCCAACGGCTAGTTCTCATCGTTTACGGCGTGGACTACCAGGGTATCTAATCCTGTTTGCTCCCCACGCTTTCGCGCCTCAGCGTCAGTGTTAGTCCAGGAGGCCGCCTTCGCCACTGGTGTTCCTTCCTATATCTACGCATTTCACCGCTACACAGGAAATTCCGCCTCCCTCTACTACACTCTAGTCCGCCAGTTTGAAGTGCAGTTCCCAGGTTGAGCCCGGGGCTTTCACACCTCACTTAGCGAACCGCCTACGCGCGCTTTACGCCCAGTAATTCCGATTAACGTTTGTACCCTCCGTATTACCGCGGCTGCTGGCACGGAGTTAGCCGGTACTTCTTCTGTGGTTAACGTCAAGGCACCATGGTATTAGCACGGTACTGTTCTTCGCCACTGAAAGTGCTTTACAACCCTAAGGCCTTCTTCACACACGCGGCATGGCTGTGTCAGGCTTTCGCCCATTGCACAATATTCCCTACTGCTGCCTCCCGTAGGAGTCTGGACCGTGTCTCAGTTCCAGTGTGGCTGATCGTCCTCTCAGACCAGCTATGGATCGTAGCCTTGGTGAGCCATTACCTCACCAACCAGCTAATCCAACGCAGGCTCCTCCGATAGCGCAAGGTCGCGCGTCGGCTTACGCCGACACGTTGAGATCCCCTGCTTTCATCCGTGGATAGTATGCGGTATTAATCCGAGTTTCCTCGGGTTGTCCCCCACTATCGGGTAGATTCCTACGCGTTACTCACCCGTCCGCCACTTTACTCACCCCCGAAGGAGCTTTCTCGTTCGACTTGCATGTATGAGGCCTGCCGCCAACGTTCAATCTGAGCCATGATCAAACTCTTCATTTGAAGATTTCCGGTCCATGGCTTCCGTACCGGCTCGCGCCGATCCTTCCGCCGCGGACCCAAAGGTTTGCCAAGGCTCCACGTTTACGAGCGCCCACACGAATGGCTTGTTCCGATTTTGAAAGAGCGGGCCGTCGGGAGGTACCCCAGCGGCCAAGGGGGGCGAAGTATACGCGCCCCAAACGCGTCCGCAAGCGGCAAATTGAACTTTTTTCTGCGGTTGGCACCGGGACTCCGGTCACCGGCACGCGACGCCCCGCCAGAGCCCGCTCCCGCGAAAGCCCCGGACGCCGTCAGGAAACAGCATGCACGGCGAGGTGCCAGGCCTTTCTGCCGCGCCGAATGAGATGGTATCGCCCGTACAACGCGTCTTCCGAGCTCAGGGCGTGATCCACGTCCTGCGTCGGACTGCCGTTCACGGACACGCCACCGTTCTCGATCAGCCGCCGCGCCGCGCCGCGCGAGGCGGCCAACCCGCCGTCCGCCAGCACGGACGTCAACCGAGCGCCGGCCGGAACCTCGGTGCAACCCACGCCGTCGAGCCGCAACTGCTCCAGGTCGGCGGCGCCAAGCGCACCGAGCCGCCCGCTGAAGAGCGCCTCCGTGATGCGTTCCGCGGCGCCGAGCGCGGCGTCCCCGTGCACCAGGCGCGTGACCTCGCGCGCAAGCAGCCGCTGGCCGCCGCGGCCCCCGGGATCCGCCTCGGCGGCGGCCACCGCCGCATCGACTTCGACGACATCGAGGAACGTGAAGTAGCGCAACCACCCCGGTATGTCCGCATCGGCAGCGTTGATCCAGAACTGATAGAAGGCGTACGGCGACGTCAGGGCCGGGTCGAGCCATACCGTACCGGTCTCCGACTTGCCGAACTTCTTCCCGTCCGCCTTCGTGACGAGCGGCGTCGTGAGCGCGTACGCCTCGCGTCCAAGGGCCCGTCGAATGAGCTCCACGCCGCCCACGATATTGCCCCATTGGTCGCTGCCGCCGATCTGCACACTGCAGTCGTGGCGTCTCGCGAGCTCCAGGAAGTCCATCGCCTGCAGGACCATATAGCTGAACTCGGTGTAGGAGAGGCCCGCCCCTTCCCGGGTCAGCCGGGACTGTACGCTGTCGCGGCGCACCATGGCGTTCACGGAGAAGTGCTTGCCGATGTCGCGCAGGAAGGCAATGACATCGAGGCCGGCCGTCCAGTCGAGGTTGTTCACCACGACGGCCGCGTTCTCTCCGGAGAACTCGAGGAAGCCGGACGCCTGGGCACGAATGCTGGCCGCCCATCCCTGCACGATCTCCCGGCTGTTGAGGATCCGTTCCTCGGATTTGCCCCCCGGGTCTCCGATGAGTCCCGTTGCGCCGCCGATCAGCAGGACGGGTCGGTGGCCCTCGCGCTGGAAGCGCCGCAGCCCCAGGAGCGGTACCAGGTTGCCGACGTGGAGGCTTGCCGCCGTGGGGTCAAAGCCGCAATACACCGTGCGCCGCCCGGTCGAAAGGTGCGTCGCCAGTCCGTCCTCGTCGGACAACTGGGCCACCAACCCGCGCTCGAGCAACTCTCGCAGAACCGATCCCATCGGAACAACGTATCAGGAACTTCCCAAACGCGGCAAATCCCCTATAATCGGGGCTTCGCACGCGTTGCAAGGATCCGTTGCGGGTTCCCGCGCAAGCGGGGCTTCGGGTTTGAAGATCAGACAGTTCCCAGCATCGCACGCTTATCTTTCAGGCCTGCTCACCCTCGTCATCGTCGCCGCGGCGGTTGTAAACCGGGGAGCCCCTGAAAGTAGCGAACGCGTCACGACGGACAGGATCCTCGACGCGGTTGCCGCCGAGAGATCCGTCCTGGATCGGGTCCCGCCAGCGGAACCCGAGGCGGTGCCGACCCTGACCAATGACAACGGCGGCTCCAGTCATGTGGAACAAGTCGGCCCCGGAGACAACCTCTCGATCGTTTTCCAGCGCCGCCAACTCCCGGCACGCGAACTCCAGCGCATCCTCGACAGCGGACCGCTCGCACAACGCCTGCGTCGCCTCCAGCCCGGCGACCAGCTCATCTTCGTGCGAGACCCCGATGGCGTTCTCCAGCGCTTCGCCTACGCGCCTAGCAGCTTCGAGCGCCTGGAATTCGAGCGCATCGGCGATGCATTCACAGGACGCGAAGTGGTCGAAGAGACGGACACGGTCCGGGTGCATCGAGAGGCCACGATCGAGCACTCCCTGTTCGATGCGGGTCAGCGCATCGGCCTGGACGACAACCTCACGCTCCGGCTCGCCCAGATCTTTCAGTGGGATATCGACTTCGTGCTGGACATCCGGGCCGGAGACCGGTTCCACGTGGTCTACGAGGAACGCCGTCACAACGGACAAGCAGTCGATCGCGGGCGGATTCTCGCCGCGGAGTTCGTCAATCAGGGAACCCCGTATCGCGCCGTGCGTTACGTCGACAGCCACGGTCTGGACAGCTTCTACAGCCCGGACGGAGAGAGTATGCGCAAGCGCTTCCTGCGCGCGCCGGTGGCGTTCACGCGCATCAGTTCCAACTTCAACCTGAAGCGCCGTCATCCCCTGTTCAAGCGCACCATGCCACACCGCGGCATCGACTACGCGGCACCGGTCGGCACGACGGTGCTCGCCGCGGGAGACGGGGTGGTCAGGGTGGCCGGCCGCACGCGCCCCAATGGCAACTATGTCGTCCTCCAGCACGGCGAAGAGTTCAGCACGAAGTACCTGCACCTCTCCCGCTTCGCCCGCAGCTTGCAGCGCGGGCGAAGCGTCGCCCAGGGCGACATCATCGGATATGTCGGCGCCACCGGGTACGCCACGGGGCCCCATCTCCACTACGAATTCCTCGTCAGCGGCGTCCATCGGAACCCGCGGACGGTCAAGATGCCCAAGGCGAAGCCGATCACGGCCTCGGAGCGCGAGCGTTTCGGGCGCAGCACCGCGCCCCTCCTCGCACTGCTCGACCGCGACGAGCCTCGCATCGCGACGCGATAGCTGCGGTCTTGGGGCCGCCAGCCACCCAACCCGTCGCCGGCCGGCACGCCACACCGGCGATACCCGGGGAACAGGGGCCTTGACCGCCCTCTATATCGGGGCGATCTCCGGGACCAGCGTCGACGGACTCGATCTCGCGCTGCTCGACACTTCCGGAAACGTCCCGAGGATCGTCGAGGCCGCGATGAAGACGCTTCCGGACGCTCTCGCCCGCGAGTTGCGGGCCCTGGCCTCCCCCAGCGAGGACGGCGTCGAGCGCGTCGCCCGGGCGGATGCGCAACTCGGCGAGTTCATCGGGCGGGCGGTGCGCCACTTCGCTGGCGATCGCCGAATCGCCGCCGTCGGAAGTCACGGACAGACCATTCGCCACGATCCCCGGGGCCAGCCCGCCTACACCGTTCAGATCGGCGACCCGAACCGCATCGCGGAATTCAGCGGCATCGACACGGTGGCCGACTTCCGGCGCCGTGACCTGGCCGCCGGCGGCGAAGGTGCGCCACTGGTGCCCCCGTTCCACGCCGCGCTGTTCCGGGTTCCCGGACGGCCACGAGTCGTTCTGAACATCGGCGGAATCGCAAACGTCACGGTGCTGGCCGACGCAGCCGTGACCGGTTTCGACACGGGTCCGGGCAACGCCCTGCTCGATGCCTGGGTGCGGGAGCGCAGAGGCCTGCCGTTCGACCGCGACGGCGCATGGTCGGCGGCAGGACACGCCATCGCCTCGCTGCTCGAACGGCTGGAGCAGGATACCTACCTGGCCGAGCGACCTCCGAAAAGCACGGGCAAGGAACGCTACAACCTCGACTACGTGCGCCGCCGTCTTGAGGGTTCCGAGGAGGACGCCGACGTGCAGGCAACACTCGCGGAGTTCACGGCAGCGAGCGTCGCCCAGGCGGTCCGTTCCTGGGGCCAGAGCACGGAAGAGGTCGTCGTGTGCGGCGGCGGACGATGGAACGTCGACCTCATGCAGCGTTTGCGCAAGCGGCTGGCCCCCGCTCTCGTGACCACCACCGACGCCCTGGGCGTCGACGGAGACGCGGTCGAAGCCGCCGCCTTTGCGTGGCTCGCCCATCGGTTCGTCGAGCGCCGCCCCGGCAACGCGCCCGCGGTCACCGGAGCCGCTGGACCGCGGGTACTTGGCGCGCTCTACCCCGCAGGCGTCGGTTGAGCGCAGCCCGGGAGCACGCCTGACGAGCTGGTCGTCGGTGACGTCCGTTCCTGGACCGATGCGGCGCCTCCTGGTATGTGCAGTATGCTGCGAGCGATTGGCCCACAAACGCACCGCGGAGGGCCCACCATCTAATCGCTCGAAACGGACTACCTGGTCGTCGGCGCCGGCGCGGTGGGCGTCGCTTTCGTCGACGAGGTTCTTGCCCGAGCCGCGACACATCCAATGGGTCGTCCCCAACGACTCCTGGATGGACAACCGCAGGAATATCAGTCCCGGCCAGACCACGGCCGCCCTCTACAACCTCTGCAACTGGATCAGGGGCAGGACACTCGAGGAGATCTTCACCCTGCGCGAAGCCGCCAGCGAGGTGTTCCGACTCGACCCCTCGGTGTGGCCCGTGAAGTACCGCTGCGCTACCGTCCACGAGGACGAATTCCACCAGTTGAAGCGAATCGAGAACGTGGTCCGGCTCGGGCGCGTGGTGCGCATCGGGCCTACGTCCATCGAGCTCGAACAGGGCCTGCTGCCGACCGACTCCACGAAGCTCCACGTCGACTGCAGCGCGAACGGCCTGGCGAGGAGAGACGCGCGGACGGTGTTCGACGGCGAGCGGATCACGCTGCAGTCACTGTCCCAGTGCCGCAGGTATTCAGCGCGGCCCTGATCGGCTACGTGGAGACCCGCTACGCCGATGACGAGACGAAGAACGCACTCTGTCAGGTCGCGCCGCATCCGGAGTTCACGAGGGACTGGATCCGCGTGCAGATCACCACGACCGACAACACGAACCTGTGGCTGCAGAAGTTCCCGCTGTGGGTCTTGCGGAGCCGGCTCTCCTTCGCCGCACATGAAAGCGCGTTGGCCGTCGCGCTGGCCGGGATCCGTCTGCGCAAGGATGTCGCAGCGCTGACAGGACTGCCGCGCAAGCTCGAGCGGCAGGAATTCCCGGACTCCGAGCACATCGAGCCATCGGGCGGGCAACCGCCAGGCGAGATCGTCAAGGACGTGTGGGCGTCCCGCGCAGCCGTGGACCCCGGTCCCGGCTTCAGCATGGATACGCGCATGACCATCCTGCGGCTCGGGGACGGATCGCTGCTGCTGCACTCGCCCGTCGCGCTGAGCGATGCCCAGGCAACGGCCATCGACCGGCTCGGTACGGTCCGTCACCTCGTGTCCCCGAACCTACTCCACCACCGGTATCTGGAGCAGGCGACCCGCCGATGGCCCGACGCCCGTGTGTGGGCCGCTCCGGGCCTCGCGGAGAAGGCGCCGGACCTGCGCATCGACGAAGTGCTGGCATCGGGCTCGCCCTGGCCCGGCATCGACGTCCTCGAAATCTCCGGGTGGCCCAGGCTGCAGGAGTTCGTGTTCAGCCACCGCCCCAGCGGCACCCTGCTCGTCACCGATCTGCTGTTCAACGAGCCGACGGCACACAACCTGCCGACACGCCTCTTTCTACGCGCCGGAGGCGCCTACGGGCGCTTCGCCGTCAGCAGGTTCATGAAGTCGATGGTGGCGGCCAAGGCAGCGTTCGCAGACAGCCTCCGGCCACTGCTCGAGCTGCCCGTCGAACGCATCGTCATGGCGCACGGCGAGGTGCTCGAGACGGATGCCCGAACGCGTTTGCGAACCCTCCTGTCGCCGTTCGTCCGCCAGCCGGCAATCCAGGGACAATAGCGGACCCTTTTATGGAAGACGCGCCAAGGGAACGAAGTGACCGCCGGTGCGTAGCGAGCTTGCGAGCGAGTGCCGGACCAGCTATGAGGCGCTACAGGCAAATCGGAAAGGAGCAGCCATGGCATTCAAGACCGTAGCCCGCTGGTACGGCAGGAGAAACAACGATCGGATCATCGAGCGCCTGCGCTCGCCCGACCACGCCCCGCACAGCAATCGCGATCTGTTGATCACGGTAACCGGCCGCAAGTCCGGCAGGCAGTACACGATCCCGCTGAACTACAGGCGCACGCCGGAAGGCACCCTGGTGGTCGGGACGGAAGGAGACTGGTGGCGCAACCTCAAGGGCGGCGCGGACGTGGCGGTCCTGGTGGCCGGCGAGACCCTCCCGGCGCGGGCCGAACCCGTTCTCGACGACCCCGAGAAGCGCAAGCGCCTCGGGAAGCTCATTGTCGGACCGTTGTGGTTCGCGTGCTCGAGATCGCTGGTCGTCATCGAAATCACGGTCGGCGGCTGAGCACCCGCGCGGGCCGGCAGCACCGCCGCTGAGGCACCGCATGGCCCGCCGGCGACTATTCGGCAGCGGCCAGAGGTACTCGTTGCGTGGGAAGTGACAAACGACATCGCCGACGCGCTCCCCGCGCCGCCGCACGGCAATCTCGTGCAGGGGCGACGCAGCCAGTTCACCGAAGACCTCGCCGGAGCCATACACCTCATGAGTCATCATCACCGGCTGGCCAAGCTCCAGGCCATCCGGAACGATGGGCTCGCCCTGGTAGTCGACCGGTTCGGCCGCCGCTGCCTCGGCGATGGCCAGCGAAGAACCGGGGGCGTCCGGAGCCGGATCTTCGATCGGAAAGGCCATGGCATTCAGGGGGTGCATCACCGCAAATTCGACGCCACACGGCTGCTCGCCGAACAGGTAGGGCCGGCCATCGGCCAGATGCCGCTCCAGGTAGGCGGCACTCAACCCGCGCTGCAGATAGCGACTGCCCAGCACCCTGGCGTTCCTGCCGAGGTCGGTACCCGGAGGCACCATGGTCGCCAGCCGGTCCGCAACGAACTCCCCCTTCAAGTTCATCGCACCGAAGGCGACCGCCAGCAGATGGTCGAAGTTGACGTTGAACCAGGCCGCGCAGCATCAGATCAAGCGCAGTCTGAGCACGCCGGCGGGGCTGGAGCGGGTCGAGGCGCTGATGCGGGAGGACGGCTGGCTGGGCGCGGCGGGGATCGCGGCGTCGGCGCTGCAGCTGGCGGCGCGAGACCGCTGGATCGGCTGGGATGCGGCGGGTCGGCGCTCGCACCTGCACCGGGTGGTGGGGCTGTCGCGGTTCCTGATCCGCCCGGGGGTGGTGTGCCGCAACCTGGCCTCGCACGTGCTCGGACAGCTGCTGCGGCGGCTGCCGGCGGACTTCGAGGCGCGCTACGGCTACGCGCCGTATCTGGTGGAGACCTTCGTCGACGGCACGCATCGCGGCGCCAGCCTGCGGGCGGCCAACTGGCGGCTGCTGGGCGAGACGGCGGGCCGCGGCCGTCAGGATCGGCACAACGCGGCGGCGGCGGGGCGCAAGCGGGTGTATGTTTACGAACTGGCGGTCGACTGGCGGCGGCTGGGGGTCGGCACGGCGCCGGTCCTGCCGAGCGATGCGCTGGCGCCCGGGGACGGTCTGGACGGCGCCGTCTGGGCGGCGAACGAGTTCGGCGGGGCGCCGCTGGGGGATGCCCGGCTGAGCGCCCGGTTGGTCGCGACGGCCGCGCTGATGGGGGCGGATCCGATGGCGTCGCTGCCGGCCGCGGCGAAGGGGGAGCGGGCGCAGATCAAGGGCTACTACCGGTTCGTGGACCAGCCGGACGCCGCGGCGACGACGCCGGATAACATCCTGCGCCCGCACCGCGAGCGCACGTTGCAGCGCATGCGCTCGGAGCCGACGGTGCTGTGCGTGCAGGACGGCACGGACCTCAACTTCGCGACGCGACCGGGCTGCGACGGCCTGGGCGTGATCGGCGCCAACCAGACCGGCGCGCAGAGCTTGGGGCTGCATCTGCATTCGACGCTGGCGGTGACCCCGGCCGGCTTGCCGTTGGGCGTGCTGAACGCGCGTTTCGTCGCGCCGGCGCCGAAGGCGGCGGACCGGGACGAAGCGCACGACAAGCCGCCGCAGGAGCGCAAGAGCGCGCGTTGGATCGAGGGCTTCCGGGACTGCGCCGACCTGGCCCGCGAACTCGGACCCGGCCGGCTGGTGTGCGTGATGGACCGCGAGGCCGACGACTTGCGCCTGTTCGAGGAGCAGCGCGCACGACCGCAAGCCGACCTGCTGGTGCGCGTCAAGGGCCGCCGCCGCGTCGCTGGCGGCCGCTCGCTGCTCGACGCGTTGCGCGCCGCGCCCGTGCGCGCCCGTGCCGTGGTCGCCATCGACCGGATGACCGCGCGCCCGAAGAGCAGTGGGCGCCAAGCACGCCCCGGTCGCGCGCGCCGCAGTGCCACTGTGGCGCTGCACGCCGACACCGTCGAACTCGCGCCCACCGGTCGCGAACACCGCGGCAAGCCGCCGATGCGCCTGCAGGGCGTGCTGGTCGAGGAGCAACGCACCCCCGAAGGCGCCGCGCCAATCCGCTGGCTGCTGCTCACCACCCTCGCCGCCGACACGCCCGAGGCCTGCCGGCGCATCGTCGAATACTACGCCCGCCGCTGGCGCATCGAGGACTGGCATCGCATCCTCAAGTCCGGCTGCAAGGTTGAGGAACTCGCCAACCGCAGCGCCGCGCGCCTGGCCCGCGCCGCCGCCATCAACCTCGTCGTCGCCTGGCGCATCTTCCTCATGACGCTGCTCGGTCGCGACCAGCCCGACCTGCCGCCCGACGTGCTGTTCTCCGAACTCGAGATACAGGTGCTCAAGGCATTCGCCGCCCAGCACGGCATCGACCCGCCCGAGACACTCGCCGCGGCTGCCCTGCTGGTGGCCCGCATCGGTGGTCACATCCACCGGCCCCGCGGCCCGCCGCCCGGCACCAAGGTCATGTGGCGCGGCACCGCCACCCTCGCCGGAATGTGCCTCGGCTATCGCCTTGCCATGGAGAATCAACAATGAACGACCTCGCCCAAAACCAAAGCCCCGTTTACGTTGTGGGGCATGGGTAGGGCTAGCTCGGCTAGCTACCGCCTCAGGGTCAAGGAACAGGCCGCCGGCGCCGTCGATCCGGACTTCGACTTCGCCTTCCCGTTCCGGCCGCTTGCTCCACGGTCAGATCCAGATGCGTTCGGGCTCATTCGAAGATGGCATGGTATGGAGGTCTCCCAAACGCTCCAACGCGCGGCGTTCGACTGGAAGCAAATCCTCGCCAACAGCCTATAAAAAGGGAATTATATATTTGACTCCCCCAAACCGTTAAAGGCCATGCAGCCGCTGTTCGTCCATCACCCCGCCCCCACCGGAAAGAACAACGGTTCCAATGCGCGGCGGCTGAGCATCCACGTCTTGACCTCCGCGCCGTCCACGAGCCACCGGCTCCGGCTCGCCTTCTCATGCCGTTCCGCGGTCACGGTGAACGCCGACCCCGGCACGTCGATGCTGGCCCGCGCCTGGGTCCGGTGCACCTTGATGGCGTTTTTGCGAGCGCCCTTTCGGATTCTTGGACTTGCCGCCTTCCTTCGAGGGGCGGTAGTCGAGTACACGTCGCGTGAACGCGTCGAGTTGCGGGTGGGGCGACCGGGGCTTGCGTTCCTTCGTCATGCGGTCAACTGTTCGTAGGTGATGCGTTTTCCGACCGTCATCCTGGCGAACGAGGCCAGCCGGTCAAGGGTGTGGATACTGACGTTGCCCTCGTTGAGCCTGAACGTCGCCTCGTTGACGTAGCGGTGCAGGTGCTTCACCGACGCCTTGTGCCACGTTCCGTAGAGGCCGCGCTTGAGGACCGCCCACATGGACTCGACGCTGTTGACGTGGATGTCGTTCGCGCCGACGTACTCGCCCGCGCCGTGCTTGACGTGGCGGCGGATGTAGGCGGGGAGGTCGTCGTATCCCGAGTGCTCGTCGGTGTGGAGTTCGCTACCGGGTTCGACGTGCTTGGCGATCTCGCGGTGCAGCGTGGCTTTGGACGTGCCTTCGATGGGCATGGCGATGGACCTACCGCCGCGCTCGCGCAACCCGAGGACGGCTTGCTTGCCGACCGTGCCGCGCCCCATGTTGAGTTTCTTGTGCGGGTGCTTGTTGCCTTCCTTGCCGCCGACGAACGTCTCGTCGGCTTCCACGATGCCCGCCAGCTTGGCCGGATCACCGCCGCATGCCTCGCGCAGCCTGCCGAGCATGAACCATGCGGTTTTCTGTGTGACACCTATCTCTTTGGAAAGCTGAAGGCTGGAAACACCCTTGCGCGCCGTCACGACGATGTACATGGCGTAGAGCCACTTGTTGAGGGGAACGTGCGACCGACCGAACACCGTCCCGGTGCGCACGGTGAACTCCTCCTTGCAGTCGCCGCAGCGGTAGTAGCCGGTCCGCTTGCCCGTGCGTGCGCCGATCTTCTGCGTGCCTCCGCAACACGGACAGGCGATGTCGCGGTTGCCCGGCCCCCAGCGCATCTCCTCGAAGTAGAGCCGTCCCGAGTCGGCGTCGGGGTACATGCGGAACAGTTCGTAGGTGCTGACGGTTACGTGGTCGTCCATTGCATCAAGCCGTTGATTCAATGGGGGAAGTATAGAATTTCTTTGGGAGTAAAGTATATAATTCCCTATAAAAAGGGGTCAAGTCGACGGCGCACATGCAGATGCGTGCCATCGCCCAGTTGAAGTAGACCCTGCGAGACTCCGGTCGACGTGGCGCCGGCGATCCGGCCGGCGCCACGACCTCCCCGCCTCAGTCCTCCCGGGCGACCCCCACCGGCCACCGCGCGGGGATGTGCCCGCGGCACCGTCGACCATCGCAATTCGCCGGCCGTCAGCCCATGCGATCCCGCTCCGACCACACGACGCAGAGCGCCTGCGCCGCGGCAACCGCACCAAGGTGCAGCGCCGGCAGGACCAGGATGCAGATTCCCTCGACACCGCGGGCGAGCCAGCCTTCGTAGGCCCCCATGACGCTCGCCAGGACCACGACCCCGATCACCAGGCCCGTCGCGCCGAAACCGCGCCAGCGCAGGCCCCCGGATGCGGCCATCCGTTGCATGCGCCAGGAGAGGAACAGCCGGTCCCGGCGATTGCCGGACGCCGTGGCGATGCGGACCCCGTGCCGTGGCCACGCGGCCAGCGCGTCGCCGACGTACCAGGGCCACCAGAACCACGCACCAAGCACGAATCCGGCAGCCCCGACGAGAAGGGTCTGTTTGAGCAACGCCACGGTCGCGGGGGTCGAGAACAGCGCCGTCGCCACCCCGAAGGCCACCGCCGCGAACGCGAGCAGCCAGCCCGCAACGAATCCGGCGAAGCCGATCGCCTCGAAGAGCCGGCGCGTCTTCGATCCACGCGCCTCGACCCCGAGCGCCGCCGCCGCGCCACGCACGTGCAGCGGCAGCAGCAACGCGAGCAGCGGGAAGCGGTAGGTCGGGTCGCCGACCAGAACCAGAACGACTGCCACGGCGGTCGGCGGCAACAGCAACGCCAACGGAGCGCGGCGCCAGGTGGTCGTGTCCAGTCCGAGTGCCACGCCGACGCCGAGGGTGCCGCTACAGACCGAGCGTGCGGCGATCGAGCGGCTGCAGGGGGACGTCCGGATCCGGCGAGGGAATGGCCGACAGCAGGAGCCGCGTGTAGTCCTCGCGCGGATTGGCGAACAACTCGTCCACCGCGCCACTCTCCACCACCCGCCCGCGGTGCATGACGAGCACCCGGTCGCATATGTGCTGCACGACCGAGAGGTCGTGGGCCACGAAGAGGTAGGTCAGGCCCAGTTCGCGCTGCAGGTCCTCCAGCAGGTTGATGATCTGCGCCTGTACCGACACGTCGAGCGCGGACACCGACTCGTCGCAGACGACCAGGTTCGGCCGCAGGATCAGCGCCCGTGCAATGCCGATGCGCTGGCGCTGGCCCCCGGAGAACGCGTGCGGGTAGCGCGTCAGCGAGTCGCGCTCGAGCTGCACGTGATCGAGCATGTCGAGTACCTGTTGCAGTCGCTCGCCCCTGTTCCCGACGCGATGGATGACCAGCGGCTCCTCGAGGATCTCGCGCACGGTCATGCGCGGGTTGAGCGACGCGAACGGGTCCTGGAAGATCATCTGCATCTCGCGGCGCAGGGGGATGAGTTCCTTCGCGGAGCGGTCCTGCAACTCGACCCAGCCGCCGGCGCTGTTGAAGCGCACGATGCCCTCGTCGGGATCGATCGCCCGCAGGATGCAGCGCGCCAGCGTCGTCTTGCCGGAGCCCGACTCGCCGACGATGCCAAGGGTCTCCGAGCGCCGCACGTCGAACGAGACGTCCTGCACCGCCGGCACGCCATCGAAGCGCTTCGACAGGCCCTCCACCTGCAACAGCATCCCCGTGTCGTCCCGCGCGCTCACGACGCCGCTCCCGGCGACTCCGGCAGGCTCACCTGACGCCCGTCGGCCAGCCTCCGCAACGGGTAAGGCGTCACGATGTCCACGTCACCCACCACGCTGGCAATGGTCGCGAGGGGCTGTCCCTTCGGAGCCAGGCCCGGGATAGCAGCGAGGAGTCCCCTGGTATACGGATGCACCGGATCCTTGAGGACCTGGCGGACCGTACCGATCTCCACCACGCGGCCCTGGAACATGACTACCACCTGGTCCGCGATCTGCGCCACCACGCCGAGATCGTGCGTGATGAAGAGGACCGAGTTGCCGAGTTCGCGCTGCAGGTCCTTGATCAACGTCAGGATCTCCGCCTGGATGGTCACGTCGAGCGCGGTCGTCGGCTCGTCGCAGATCAGGACCTCCGGATGGCACACCAGCGCCATCGCGATGACCACCCGTTGGCGCATGCCGCCGGAGAACTCGAAGGGATACTGGCGCATGCGACGGTCGATGTCGTCGAGCCCCACGCGTTCCAGCATCTGGGCCGACTCCCGCGAGGCCTGGCCGCGCGTGACCTTGCGGTGGCAGAGGATGGCCTCGGACACCTGGTTGCCGACGGTGTACACGGGCGACAGGGCCGTCATCGGTTCCTGAAAGACCATGCTGATCAACCCGCCGTGCAGCTGCAGCAGCCGGGGGTCCCGCTTCGACAGCGACACGATCTCGAATCCGGGCGCACGCTCGGGCGCGAAGTCGATGGAGCCTCCCACGATCCTGCCGGGGGGCTGGATCAACCGCATGATGCAGTTCGCCGTGACGGACTTGCCGGAGCCGGATTCGCCGACGACGGCGGTCACCTGGCCGCGGGGCACGTCGAAACCCACGTCGACCAGGGCGTGCGTCAAGCCGATGTCGGTCTTGAAGTCGACGGCCAGGTCGCGGATCTTCAGTACGGGTTCCATCTAGTGTCGCGTCACTAGTCCGCGCCTCCGGTGTTGTACGGATCCGCCGCATCCCGCAGGCCGTCTCCAAGCAGGTTGAACGCCATCACCGTCAGGACCACGAAAAGCCCCGGCAACAGCTGCCACGGTGTCATCTCGATCACGAGCGGGTTCTGCGCCTGGAACATCAGTACGCCCCAGCTCACCACCGGGGGCCGCAGCCCGATGCCGAGAAACGACAGCGCGGTCTCGCCCAGGATCATGCCCGGCACGGCGAGGGTCGCCGTGGCGATGATGTGGCTCGAGAAGCTCGGCAGCATGTGCTTGCGGATGACGCGCGGCGTGTCGGCGCCCATGAGGCGGGCCGCCATCACGAACTCCTCCTCGCGCAGCGCCAGGAAGCGTCCCCGCACCTGTCGCGCCAGCGCGGTCCAGCCGAACAGCGACAGGATGATCGTGATGCCGAAATAGACGAGGAGCGGCGACCAGTGCACGGGCAGCGCGGCGGAGAGCGCCATCCACAGCGGCAGGGACGGCAGGCACTGCAGCACCTCGATCGATCGGTTCACGACCCGGTCCGCCAGGCCCCCCAGATAACCCGCGAGGCCGCCGAGAAGGATGCCGAGCACGATGGTGAGCACCACGCCGACAAGGCCGATGGAAAGCGAGATCCGCCCGCCGTGGAGGATGCGGGAGAACATGTCCCTGCCGAGGGGATCCGTGCCGAACAGGTGTATGTAGCCGCCCGCGTCCGTGGTGAACAGATGGCGCTCCATGCGGAACAGGTTCCACATCTCGTACGGCTCGCCGCCGGCCAGGAAACGGATCGGGAACCTGCGGGTCGTATCCTCCGTGTACTCTCGCATCCACGTGTCCGGATTGACCTCCATCCGGTAGGCGTAGACGAACGGCCGCACGTGGAACGCACCCTCGGCATCGAAGAAGTGCACGCGCATCGGCGGCGCGTTGATGGCGTCGTCGTTGCGCGTCGTGGTGCCGTACGGCGACACGAACTCGCAGAAGGCCGCCACCAGGTAGAGCACGATCAGGAACGCGCCGCTTGCCAGCGCCAGGCGGTGACGACGAAAGCGCAGCCACATGAGTCTGCGCGGCGAAATGGCGGCGCCGACGGTGCGTTCCAGCAATCCTGGCGCCGGCGCGCCCGTATCGAGAACCGCTTCACTCAAAACGAATCCTCGGGTCCACCCAGGCGAGCAGCAGGTCCGAGAGCAGGATCCCGACCACCGTCAGGATCGCGAGCCACATCAGGAGGCTGCCCGCCAGGAACATGTCCTGATTCAGCAGCGCCTGCAGCAGGAGCGGGCCGATCGTCGGCAGGCCCATCACCAGGGACACCAGCGCCTCGCCGGAGACGAGGCCGGGGAGCATGAGCCCGATGTTGCTGATGAACGGGTTGATGGCGATGCGCACCGGGTACTTCAGTACCAGTCTCCAGGGCCGCACGCCTTTTGCCCGCGCGGTGACCACGTACGGCTTGTTCAGTTCGTCGAGCAGGTTGGCCCGCAGGATGCGCATGGTGAACGCGGCAGCGCCAAGGCCCACGATGACCATCGGCAACCACATGTGCGACAGCAGATCGACCACGCGCGCCCAGCTCCAGGCCGCGTCCTCGAACTCCGGCGAGAAGAGGCCGCCCGTGCTCACGCCGAACCACTCGAAACCGACGTGCATGAAGATGAGCGCCAGCAGGAACGGCGGCGTCGCGAGCCCCACCAGGGCGATGGCCGTCATGACGTAGTCGCCGATGGAGTACTGGCGCACCGCCGAGTAGATGCCGATGGGCAGCGCGACGATCCAGGTGAACAGCAGCGCGGAAACGGTGATCGAGAGCGTGTAGCCCAGCCGTTCCCACACCAGTTCGTTCACGGGGCGCGAGAACAGGTAGGAATACCCCATGTCGCCGGTGACGAAATTGCCGGCCCAGAAGAAGTACTGCAGCACCAGGGGCTTGTCGAGGTTGTACTGGGCGCGCAGGTTCTGGACGTACTCCTCCGTGACGTCGACGCCCTGCGCCTGCAGACGGTCGAGCGTGGAGGAGACGATGTCTCCCTCGGGCAACTGGATGACCGTGAAGATGATGACCGAGATGACCGCGAGGGTCGGGATCATCCCGAGCACGCGGGAGACGAGGTAGGAGCGCATCGGCCGCTACTCCGATCCCTCCGGCGCCGCGTCCGACTCGTCCAGGTACCAGGTCGCGGGGTGGTAGGAGAGGGTCCAGCGGTTGTCCCAGCCCCAGATGCCGGTCGGCGCCACGTTCTTCAGGCGCCGGGACACCACGACCGGATGCGGGGCCTGACCCACGGTGCCGATGGTCCAGAGATTCTCCGCCGCCGCTTCGAGCAGGGTCTTGGCCGCCCGCGTGCGGTCTTCCTCCGTGGTGGCCATGCGCAGCGCGTCTCCCCAGCCCTGCAGCTCGCGCACGAGCTCCGGCGGGCGCTCGCCGAGTCTCCCGTCCGTCTGGTAGTAGCGCGCCCAGTGGTTCCACATGGCGATGTCCCATCCGGTGCGGTGCGGGTAGAACCAGTCGGGTACGAGGGGGAACAGGATGTCGGTGATCTTGTCCGCGTGCCAGAGCGTCATCTGCATCTTGTTGGCCTGGGCGCGTTCCGCCTGCAGGCGGCGCTCCACGGACTTGAGCCGCAGGTCGATGCCGACCTCCCGCCAGTAGTCCCGCACCAGTTCCATGCTGATGCTCTTGGGCGTCTCGAAGTCCAGGAACTCGAACGTGATGGTCAGCTTCGAGCCATCCGGGTACTCGCGCAGCCCGTCGCCGTCCACGTCCTCGAGCCCCAGTTCGTCCAGCAACTGGCGCGAGTAGTCCGGGTCGTAGCGGGCATGGGCCTCGGAGAAGCGGCGCTCGTACCAGCGGCTCGACGGGTGCGCCGTCACCTGGCTCGGTACGCCCCGGCCGAAGTAGATAATGTCGTTCATCTGCTCCCGGTCGATGGCGTGGGAGAGCGCGCGGATGAAACGCCGCTCGCCCTGGCCCCACAGGAGTTCCCGATACTTCGGATCGTCGAAATTGTAGTTCGGCTGGATGGCGACGTCGCTGATGTGCAGCCGGCGCCAGATGTGCACCTTGTTGACGCCCTTCACCTCGCCGAGCTTGAGCAGCGGGATATCCTGCGTCTTGAGCGCGAAGGCGGCGAAGTCGAGCTGGCCGGTCGCCGCCTGGAACGCGATCATCTGCGAGTTCTCGAGCAGGATGATCGCGTCGACCTCGTCAATGTACGGGAGCTGCTGCCCGGCCGGGTCGATCTTGAAGTAGTAGGGATTGCGCTCCAGGCGCAGCTTGGTCGGGGTGCGCTCTACCACCTTGTAGGCCCGGACGGTCGGTACCTTGCGCGCGTCCTCGTTCCCCCAGTTGCGCAGGGCCTGATACATGGCCATCCAGGACACGAACCCCTCTTCCTCCACCAGCGCGTCGAGCTCCTCCTTGTCCCGGTATGCGGCGTGGTACTCCTTGAAGAAGTGCATCGGGTCCAGCATGTGGCTCCCGTACTGCGCGAAGAAGTTGGCGAACATCGGGTTCGGCTCCGGAAAGACGTACTGGAACGTCAGGTCGTCGATCTTCACGAACTCGCAGCCCTGCAGCAGGCGGTAGGTGACCGGCGAGAAATCCGGGTCCAGGTGGACGTGATTGAGGCGGAACATGAAGTCGTCCGACGTGAGCGGCGCGCCGTCGGACCACCTGAGCCCGGCGCGCAGCTTCACCGTCGTCACCCGGCCGTCCTCGGAGACGCTCCAGGATTCCGCCAGGTTCGGCAGGACGTTGCGCATGTCCGCCGAGATCGTGAGTGCATGTTCCCAGTTGAAGAACTGCCACGAGTCCCAGAGGGTGATGCGCGCCTTGCCGCCGTACTTCCCGATGCTTCGGTAGGGCTGGATGACGACGGGGTCGTCTGGCAGGCGCTCCTCTACCGGAGGCAGGCCGCGGTCGTCGAGGAACGGGCTCTGCGAGAAGGATGTCAGGCCGAGTTCGCTGGCGGTCTTCGGCGGCTCGAACCACTCCCGCGGCCAATCGGGCGCTCCCGGGTCACCGGCGAACGCGACGGCGCTCGCGCAGGTGAGCACGAGCCGCGCCATCCCCCGGACGCAACCCCGTGCCACAGGAGTTCCGGCCCAGCCACGGCGGCTCTGGGAACTCGCCGAGGCCCGTTGCCCCGTCTTTTTCGTGCCCGCGCGCGCGACCTGACGGTCGCGTTGGAAGTTTCGCTGGCGCGAAACTTCTGTGGCGCAAGCTCCTGGCCGCACTCTCCAGTGCCTGGACGTACGTCGCTAACGGAGCTGCAGGAAGCCGGGATGGCGGAAGAGGTCGCCCTCCTTCATGGCGTCTTCGATATTGGCGCCCGCCTTCTCGCGCTGCTCCACGGTGAATAGCCCGTCTCCTTCCGGGATGGGGCGATAAGTCGTCTTGTCGCCGAAGAAGCGCAATACGAGCAGGCCCTCGGCCTTGATCACACCGTCCTCCTCCAACGCCCTCTTGAGTTCCGGTGTCAGCGTGAATCCCATGGCATCCTTCAAGTCGCCGTTTTTCGGTGCGGGCGACCATAGCAAATTAGCGCGGGCGGCGGATGGGGCGGACCGCCAGCACACTAGCCGGGGGGTTATGGGGAGCACGGCCGTAGCGGCGGATCCTGACGACTCTTTCCTCCCGCTGAAGCGGATCGTTCGGGAGCAGTTCGGGAGCAATGGGTGGAGTAGTGGCAAGGAAAATGGTAGAACTCTCCCCATGGATGCAACCATCGACAGTGCCGGGCGTCTTGTTGTACCCAAGCCCATCCGCGAGGCGGCACAACTGCACCCGGGGACCAGGGTCCGATTTCGCGTGCTCGAAGGCCGAGTGGAGATCGAACCCGTCCCGCTGGCGGTCACGTTCAAGCGTTCGGGGACTTCGCTGATTGCGGTCGCGACCAGGGATGGCGAGACACTGACGACGGCGGAGGTAGAGCGGACTCTGACCCAGTCGCGCTCCGAAAGCGTGTCGGACCGACTTCCCGAGTGACGCGCTATCTCTGCGACACCAACGGCTTGATCGCGTCCGCCTGCGACTGGCACGAACAACACGCCCGAACGCACGCGGAGATGCAACGCCGCGCCCGCGCCCGGCAAGAGCTCGTGCTGGCCGCTCACTCGTTGGCCGAAATCTATTCCGTCCTGACCCGACTGCCCTGGCCGCGCCGATTTCGGACCGAGGACGCCATCACTCTCATCGAGGGCAACTGGTCGGATACCCCCACCGTGCACCTTACGGCGCGAGAAACCTGGGATGCCGTGCGCAGCGCCCAGCGGCGCGGCGTGAGGGGCGGACAGATGTACGATGCCCTCATCGCCAGTTCGGCGCTCAAGGCCGGAGCATCCGCGATACTCACCTGGAACGTTCGCAACTTCGCGCCCTTTGCCGGGGATATCTCAATCGAGTCACCCCCCTGACCTCCCGGAAGAAGTAATGCACGTACTTATCGCCGGCGGCGGCATCGGCGGTCTCTCCGCCGCGCTGTCCCTGGCGCAGGCCGGGTTCGAAGTCGACGTCTTCGAGCAGGCGTCCGCGTTCGGCGAGACCGGCGCCGGCATTCAGTTGAGCCCGAACGCCACGCGGGTACTCCACCACCTCGACCTTGCGCCGAGGCTCGAGTCGTGCGCCTTCCTGCCGGAGAGGACCGAGTTCCGTTCCTGGAAGACGAACCGGCTGCTCAGCACCAATCCGCTCGGTGACACGGTGCGGGAAAGCCACGGCTTCCCCTACTACCACATCCATCGCGGCGACCTGCTTGCCGTGCTCGTGGACGCGGCCCGGGAGGTCGACTCCATCGCGCTCCACACGTCCGCCCCGGTGGAGCGATTCGTGCAGGGTATCGACGGCGTGCGAGCAACAGTGTCCGGCGAGGACCGTTCCGGGGACGTGCTGATCGGCGCGGACGGAATCCACTCCACGGTGCGGGCCGGGCTCTTCGGCCCCGAGGCAGCCAACTTCACCGGCAACGTCGCCTGGCGCGCGCTCGTGCCCGCTTCCCGGCTGCCTGACGGTCTCGTGCCCCCCGTGACGACCGTCTGGTGGGGCCCCGGCGGACACTTCGTCTGCTACTACGTGCGCGGCGGCAGTCTCGTGAATTGCGTCTGCGTCCTGGAGAAGGAAGGCTGGGAGGTCGAATCCTGGACCGAGCGCGGTGTCTGGGAGGAACTGAAGGGCGACTTCGCCGGCTGGAACGACGCCGTGCAGACCCTGATCGACAACGCCGACCGCGACGCGCTCTTCAAGTGGGCGCTGTTCGATCGACCGCCGATGGACCGCTGGGGGGAAGGAGCCGTCACGTTACTGGGCGACGCCTGTCATCCGACCCTGCCGTTCATGGCGCAGGGTGCCGCCATGGCCATCGAGGACGGGGCCGTCCTCACAGCCTGTCTGTCCTCATCGGCCGACGCGGTCACGGCCCTGCAGCGCTACCAGGCACTCCGCCGGGAGCGCACCGCCGGCGTACAGAGCGGTTCGCGCCGCAACGCCAGGGTCTTCCACATGCGCGGGCTCAAGGCCTGGCTGCGCAATCGCGCCGCCGGACGGGCCGGTGCGCGGTCCATGGCTCGCCTGTACGGCTACGACGCGCTGACAGCGGCCGATCCGCCGGGGGACTGAACCGCCGGCGACGACAAACGCCGGGACGGGCGACCACAAGGGTTGCCCCTACGGGACGTCGCGCCGCCACTTTGTCGGGTTCTTCAGCACCGGATCCAACAGCGACAGGTCGCCCTCCTTGACGGTGTTGCCCCGCGGGAAGGGCGGACCGACGCCGACGCCGATGGCTTCGAGCACCCGGTCGTCCTGGTAGTAGCAGCCGTAGACCTGCGCCAGCAACCCCTGGAACGACGCCGGCTCTTCTTCGCTGAACGTCTTCACCCGTTCGTGACGCAGCGCCGTGTCCTGCGTCGCGAACCCGGTGTCGAAGCGGGCGAGGATGTCCGCCAGTTCCGGCAGGAAGTCGCTCGCGCTGCGCTCGAGGTACCCGACGAAATCCAGTGCGCCGGCGCTCGGCATGAGGCCGTCGTCGCTCGCGGGCACGATGGTGTCGGCCAGCGCGTTCAGGATGTCCCGCTGCTCCGTCGTGAGCGGTGCGTCGGAGGCGATCAGTTGGTCGTTCATGGCTGCGCGCTCAGTCAAACCTTTTCAGTCAAACAAAGTGGTGAGGTTCTTCTTCATCGTGTCCGCGATGTAGAGCGCCAGCGCCTGGATCGTGCTCGTGGGGTTCACGCCGCCCGACGTGACGAAGATGCTGCCGTCGACGATGAAGAGGTTCTTCACGTCGTGGCTGCGGCCCCGGGAATCGACGACCGAGGTCTCGGGATCGTCGCCCATCCGGGCGGTGCCGAGCAGATGCCACCCCCCGACCCGGACGGGGCCGCCGCCCACGACGTCGATCGCCCCCGCCGCCTCCATGACCTCCGTTGCGCGCGCGACGCCGTGATCCAGCATCCTGCGGCTGTTTTCGCTCAACGTGTAGTTGATCTTCGGTGCCGGAATGCCGTCCGAATCCACGAGGTCCGGGTCGAGCGTCACGGTGTTGTGTGCTTCCGGTAGATCCTCGCACAGTACTCCGATGTTGGCCGTGTGATCGAAGCGCCGCCGGAACCCCTCGTGGTGCCCCGGCCCCCAGGGGATCTCCCCGGAGGAGGTGCCCCGCATTGCCGTGGTCCAGGGCCAGATGCCGCCGCGGACGATCTGCATCATGTAGCCACGCACGAAGTCGCGCTCCGGGTCCGTCTCGTAGAACTGGTTGCTCAACAGACAGCAGCCCTGGGGACCCTTGTGGCTGTCCAGGCGCTCCTCGAAGAGCCCCCGCACGAAGCCCATGGGGTGGAACATCAGGTTGCGACCCATCTGTCCGCTGCGGTTGGCCAGCCCGTCGGGGAACTGGGACGACGTGGAGTTCAGCAGGATGCGCGGCGTGCCGACGCCGTTGCAGGCGAGTACCACCACTTCCGCGCGCTGGCGCCGCTCCTCGCCGTCCGCGTCGTAATAGATGACGCCATCGGCCATGCCGTCGCCATTCACCGTGACCTCCCGCACCCGGCATCGGGTCCACAACTCGACGCCGCTGCGCAGCGCCACCGGCCAGTAGGTGATGTCGGTGCTCGACTTCGCTCCCTGGGCGCATCCGGACGTGCACGGCCCCAGGTTCTTGCACTCATCCCGGCCCTCGTACGGCCGCGAGATGATGGCGCTGTCCGCCGGCCACCAGTGCCAGCCGAGGCGGTTGAAGCCGCGCGCGACCGTTTCGCCGGCGAGCCCCAGCGGCAGGGGTGGCAGTGGCGGCTGCTTGGGCGGATACGACGGATCGCCGGCGAGGCCCGAGACCCCCATCATCCGATCGTTCTCCGCGAAGTACGGTTCGAGCACGTCGTAGCTCACCGGCCAGTCGTCCGCGACGCCGTCGAGGGTCTTCACGCGGAAGTCCGACGGGTGCAGCCGCGGGAAGTGCGCGGCGTACAGGACGGTGCTCCCGCCGACGCCGTTGAAGTTGACCACCGAGATCGGCGACTCGTCGTTGTTGATCGGATAGTCCGTCGGCCGCCCACGGACGTTGGGGTCGATGTGGTCCGGGCCCGTCAAGCGCTGTTCCCAGTCCGGGAAGTTCGTCGGGTAATCGGACGGGTTGGTCCAGTCGCCCTGCTCCATGCATACGATGCGCATACGGGTTTCGGCGAGGCTATAGGCCACCGCCGCTCCCGAGGCGCCGGCACCGACGATCAGGACGTCGACAGGATCGTTGCTCTTTCCGGGCATGTCAGTCCTCCGGTAGGGGCGACCCTTGCGGTCGCCCGTGTCGAGCGGGTTGCACAACGCCGAAGGCGCGCTCCACCGCCTTGCGGACACCGAGCTTCGCACCCGACGACAACCAGGTGCCGTGGGCCGCGAGCAGCATATCGAAATCTCGTTCGAGCAACCGCTCGAACTCCCCGCGCAGAGACGCGCCTTCGAGTGTCATCGCCTTCAGCCAGAGCGGGCCCAGCAGCGTGGACCGACGAAATCCCAGCAACGGCATGGCCAGGCGCGCCACCAGATTGTGATTGCTGTAATCGTCGTAGTGCTGGATGGCATCGCAGGTCAGCAGCACGCCGGGACCGTCATGCACGAGGAGTGCAGCCTCCGGCTCCTTCGTGCCCCTGAAGCAGAATAGCTCCGCGTCGGCCATGGGAGTTCCTGTTTCCGCCGCGAGGGGGCAGTCGATCGCTGGTTCCGGGTATACCGTGCCACCCGGCTGGCTCCAGAACTCCGCCCCGAAACGCTGTTTGTAGTACGCGTCGTCCTGACCGTGCAATGCCCCCAGCCGCAGGATGCGTTTCACGGCGCCCAGTTCTTCGAGTGCGGCCTCGCCGTCCGCATCGAGGCGCACCGGATTGACGAGGGTCAGCTCC
Source organism: Candidatus Azotimanducaceae bacterium (assembly GCA_965206615.1). Lineage (GTDB taxonomy): Bacteria > Pseudomonadota > Gammaproteobacteria > Pseudomonadales > Azotimanducaceae > VXNE01. The sequence continues at coordinate 838,534 of CBDBKI010000005.1, read as the reverse complement.
GCGCCGTCGCGCACGATCGCCATGTTGCGGCTGATTCGCAGGACAGTCTTGATTCGGACTCCGCCGCGCACGGCGTACACCCGGTCGGTCAGCGCCACTATGGGCCCATGCGGGAGGGGTCCATGCGGGAGGGGTCCACGCGGGAGCCATGCGGGACCGGAGCGGGAAAGTCGCGGGGCATCGCCGAACTGCTGCGTGGGAAACGCCCGAGATTAAGCAGCGGGCGACGGACCGTCAAATACTCGATCCCATTGACACGGGGGATGGGATGGCCTGTATCGTCCGCAGTAATCGTCACCGGTCCTTGTGAGCAATGTCTGCAATGGAGGCCAGTGATTCATTCCGAACAGCAATCGAGGAATTGTCCATGCAGTTCAAAGCGACATTTCTGGTTGTGCTGGCAGGGTTCTGCGTAGCGTACGCGCACGTCTCGCGTGCGCAGCAGGCGGAGGAACCCGAACCAACACCGCAAGAAACAGCCGGTACCGCGGGCGAAGAGGCCGTGGACGCCTCCCCCGCGGAAGCCGGGCCGGTAGAAGAAATCCTCGTCACCGGATCCCGCATCCGCCGCGACGAGTTCTCCAGCGCATCTCCCATCACGGTGATCACGAGCGAGACCTCCGCCCTCGCGGGTCTGCTCAACACCGCCGACATCCTGCAAACCTCGACGGTGGCCGCCGGCCAGCAGATCGACAACTCCTTCTCCGGCTTCGTCACCGACGGCGGACCGGGAGCGCGGTCCATCTCCCTGCGCGGTCTCGGCGCACAACGCACGCTCGTGCTGGTAAACGGCAAGCGCTGGGGTCCCTCCGGCGTACGCGGCACCACCAACTCCGTCGACCTGACAGCCGTGCCGAGCTCCGTGGTCGGCCGCTACGAGATCCTGAAGGACGGCGCGTCCTCGATCTACGGCGCCGACGCCATTGCCGGGGTGGTCAACGTCATCACCCGGCAGCGCATCGAGGGGCTCCAGGTCAACTTCCAGGGCTCGGCCCCCCGCCGTGGCTCCCCGGAGGATGTCGGCGTCGACGCGACCTGGGGCACGGTCGGCGACACCTGGTCCTTCAACGTCTCGGCGAACTACTCGAAGACCCGGGAGATGACGAGGAACGACCGCGACTGGTCCCGATGCGACGTCCGACCCCGCCGTACCGACCAGGACGGCGACGGCGTGATCGACAACACCAACCCGGAGACCGGCGAGCCCCTGTGCTTCGGTTTCGTCCATGGGTTCGCGGTCTCGCCCTTCGGCTGGGTCCGCTACGAACCGAGCCTGGCGACACCACATCCGGGCAACCCCTATTTCGATCCCGGCCCCAGCGGCTTTGGCATCCCCTACTTCACGAGAACTCCCGTCCACGGCAACGACCCCGTGGACGGCGACCCGATCTTCGACAACGAAGGCGCCTTCTACCGCGACGAGCGCGACCCGGGCGTTTACCAGCTTGTACCGGACATCGAACTCTACTCCGTGACTTCCTTCGCGGACCGGGACTTCGAGATCGCCGACCGCAGCGCCAACGTGTACTACGAGTTCTTCTACAACCACCGCTCGTTCGACAGTTCGTTCGGCTACCGCCAGTTCTTCCCGTCCGTGCCGAGGACCAACCCCACCAACCCGTTCGGCGTGTACGGGCCGCTCGCCGCCTTCGGCGGGTTCGCGGTCCTGCCCGTCCTGCCGAGCTACGAGTTGCTCGATCCATACAGCGGAGTGGACGTAGACCGCATCAACCTGTTCGTCGGCCTCACCGGCGACCTCACGGAGTCGTGGAGCTACGACGCCCACATTGGCTCCAGCTGGTCCGAAGGTACCTACGAGAGCCAGCAGTTCCTGGACGACCGGGTGCGGGCATCGCTCAACGCGACCCTCGACGCGAACGGCAACCTGGTCTGCGCGGACAACTCCATTCCCGGCTGCGTACCGGCGAACCTGTTCACCCAGGATGCCCTGCTGTACGGCCGGCTGCCCTCGGACGTGCTGAACTTCCTGCGCAAGGACACCCGGGGCGAGACCACCTACAAGAGCTACCAGTTCGCCGGCTACGTGACCGGCACGCTCTTCCAGATGCCGCACAACGAGCCTGTCAGCGCGGTGTTCGGCCTCGAGTACCGCAACGAGGACATCCACGACGTCCCCGACCCGGAGGCGCAACGCAACAACTACTGGGGGTTCACCTCCGCCGGGATCACCACCGGGGACGACACCGTCACCGAACTCTTCACCGAGATCGAGATTCCCCTGGTGAAGGGCGTCCCGATGATCGAGGAACTGATCGTGAACGCGTCCGGGCGCTGGACGGATTACGACTCCTACGGCGACGACACCACCTACCGCCTGGCCGTGGACTACCAGGTCATCCCCGCGATCCGCCTGCGCGGTACCCGCGGTACCTCGTTCCGTGCGCCGGACCTCTACGAGCAGTTCCTGGCCAACCAGCGGGGCTTCAATTCCGGGCTCGCGGACCCCTGCGTCAACTACGGCGAGTTCTACGAGCCCGGCGATGTCGTCTACGACAACTGTGCGGCCGAGGGGCTGCCGCCGGACCTCGGCACGGAGGGCGTCCCCAGCATCGCGAGCATCATCGGCGGCAACCCGAACCTGCTGGCGGAGACGTCCAAGTCCTGGACGGCCGGCATGGTCTTCCAGCCGGAGAGCATCGGCATGTCGCTCGCGTTCAGCTGGTTCGACATCGAGATCTCGGACACCGTCTCGGACCCGTCCGTCGGCTACGTCCTCGGCACCTGCTACACGTCCGCCGGCCGGTCGAGCGCCTGGTGCGACCGGATCGGGGCACGTGACGGGATGGGATTCCTGAGCGAGGTCGACGCGTCCCTGGTGAACATCGGGCAGCGCGCCAGCCGGGGTTTCGACATCGACTTCCTCTACGAGAAGGAGTTCCCCACCTTCGACCTGACGATCGACGGCACCGTGACCCGGCTCAAGGAGCATCGCGTCGAGCTCTTCGACGAGGTCTGGGACAACGTCGGCCACTGGGGCTACCCGGAGTGGTCCGGGGAGTTCGACATCCGGGTCGACTACCGCGCCTGGACGTTCTTCTGGCGCACCAGCTTCATCGGGGATACGGCGGAGGACCCGGTCTTCGACCCGGACACGACCGACGTCGACCGCGTCCACAGGACCAAGGACAAGTTCTACCACACGGTCTCGGCGCGCTGGCGCAACACCGACTGGGACGTCATCGGCACCGTGCGCAACGTCTTCGACAAGGACCCGCCGGGGGTCGGTGACAACGTGCCGAGGCAGGCGACCAGCCGCATCTTCAACACGCTCCCGGGAGTCGGCTACCCCCTGTTCGGCAGGACCTTCGTCGTCCAGGTCTCGCGGCGTCTCTGAGATGAAGCGCTCGATTGCGACGGGCGCCGCGGCGACTCTGCTGTGCCTCGCGGCCGGGCTTCCGGCCGCGGGCGAGCTCATCCCCATGAGCGCCTGGATCCACGACCCCGTGATCGACAGCGTGGACGTCAGTCCGGACGGCAAGCGGCTGGTCGCGCTCACGCTTGCGGACGTCAACGCCCCGCCCGACGTGACCGTCTGGCAGACCGCGGACCTCGCAGCGCAACCGCTCCGGTTCCGGCCCCCGGACGTCAAGGCGCGCGCGGTCTTCTGGCTGAACGACGACCGCCTGCTGGTCATCGGCCGACAGAAATTCGACATCCGCGCCGGCGGGCGCCCGACCCGCTGGTTCCGCGAAAAGGTCTACCTCTACGACGGGCAGGGCAAGGGAGAGACCCAGCTCTTCCGCACGAAGAACGTGCTCGGCGTCCGCCTGTTCAACCTGCTTCCCCAGGACAAGGACAAGGTCCTCGTGGACGTGACCAACTGGGAGTTCGCCTCGGACATCTACGAGCTCGACCTTGAGAGCTACAACTCGAAGCGCGTCTACCGCGGGGCCACCAGCGAAGGCATCTTCGGCGACATTTACGGTGAGGTGCGCGGCAAGCAGAAGATCGAAGGAAGCGGCGACGACATCCACATCCGCTTTTCCTATCGGCATCCCCAAACGGGCAAGTGGGAGGAGCACCACCGCCTGTACGCCGCGCACCGCGAGGGGATGCAGCCGGTCGCTTTCGACCCCGACGGACGCAGTGTCTACATGCGCGACGACACGGGCCGCGACCGGTCCGTCATCCGCGGTTACGATCTCGTCACCCGCGAACTCGGCGAGCCGCTCTTCGGTGGTGGCGACATCGAGGCCGTGACGATCCTGACGGCGACCAATCCCGCGGACTTCGGCTCCGTCGTCGGCTTCCGGGGCTTTGACGAGGGGGTCCGGTACGAGTACACCGAGTCCAAGCGCAAGTCGCTGCAGGACCGGCTCGATGCGGCGCTGCCTCCGGGCATGGATCACCGGTGGGTGTCCATGTCCGACGACCTGACCGTCATCGTCGTGCGCTCGTCGGGCCCTCGCGAAGCAGGGCTCTTCCACCTGCTGGTCAACGGACGCCAACTGGTGCCCCTCGGCCGGAGCTTCCCGCACCTCCTTCCGGAGAAGCTCTCGGACATGACGTTCGTGACCTACAAGGCGCGCGACGGCCTGGAAATTCCCGCCTTCCTCACGATGCCCCGGGACGGCAAACGGCCGTTCCCCGCAGTCGTCCTGCCCCACGGCGGCCCGTGGGCCAGGGATTTCCTTGGCTGGGACCGCTGGGCCCAGTTCCTCGCCAACCGCGGTTACGTCGTGCTGCAACCGCAGTACCGCGGTTCCGAGGGCTTCGGACAGGCACTCTGGCGCGCCGGCGACCGGGAATGGGGTCAGAAGATGCAGGACGACAAGGACGACGGCGCGCACTGGCTCGTCAAGGAAGGCATCGCCGCGGCCGACCGCATCGCCATCTTCGGCTATTCCTACGGGGGTTATGCGGCGATGGCGGCAAGCGTCCGGCCGGACTCGCCCTACCAGTGCGCCATCGCCGGCGCCGGGCTCTCGGAGCTCAGGACCTTCGACAAGATCACCTTCCGGTCGCCCTTCAACCGCGAGTACCAGAACCCGACGATCGGCGGCCTGTCGCCCCTCGACCACGCGAAAGAGGCGACGATTCCGATCTACATCTTCCACGGCGACCGCGACCAGCGCGTGCCGATCGACCAGTCGCGCAAGTTCGCGAACGCGCTGAAACGCGCCGGCAAGGACGTGAAGTACGAGGAGTTCGTCGATCTCTGGCACAGCCTGCCCTGGTGGCCGCAGCATCATCTCGCGATGCTGTCGTCGCTGGAGGACTACCTCGCCAACGACTGCGGGCCAGGGGGACTGTAGGGGACGGGCTTGTCCCGTCCCGTCCTGAATTCACGCACGGCGCCGACGCGGGCGACCGCAAGGGTCGGGGGGACGGGCGACCACAAGGGTCGCCCCTACAACGTCCCGTCTTGAATTCATGCACGGCTTCGGGACGGGCGACCGCAAGGGTCGCCCCTACGGGCCTCGCATGGGCCCTACCGGCGGAACTTCGATGCGGCCGAGTCCCACACGCGCGCGCTGCCGGATGTAATGCCGCAACGCGTCCAGGTGCCGGTCGGACAGGCTCGCGAAGGCGGGCATGCCCTTGTCCAACAGCGTCCCGTCGCGCACGATATCGGCGAACGCACCCGCCGAGAGAACGATCGCCGACGCGCGGAGATCCGGAGCGGACCCGCCGGCGACCGCTTCGAGCCCGTGGCAGACCAGGCAGTTGCCGAACACTTCCGCACCGTAGGTCGCGAGTCCCTCGTCGAGCTCGAAACCCGGGTCTTCCAGCGGCCTTGCCGGCGCCGGCGGCGGAGCGGCTGGCACGTCCAGTTCCCCTTCCAGGGAGAAGGCGACCAAGCGGCGCGGGTGCACGCCATAGGCCCAACCGAGCTCGGCAGTGCCTCCGCCGCCAGTCGCCGCGTACACGGAGCCCCAACCCACCAGCAGGGCGACATATTGCCGACCGCCGATCGCGTAGGTGACCGGCGGAGCGGAGATGCCGAGTCCCATGTGCTCGCGCCACAGTACCTCTCCGGTCGCCGCGTGGTAGGCGACGAAGTCGCCCTCGGCGGTTCCCTGGAACACGAGGTCTCCTCCGGTCGTCAGCGTACCGGGGTTCCAGGAGTAGTTGAGGGGCACCTCCCACACCTGTTCCTGCCGCACCGGATCCCAGGCCTGCAGCGTCCCTCGCGGTTGCCCCGGCGCGTTCTGCACCTGCGCGGCCGCGACGCCAAGACCCTCCTTGGGTACCGGCGCCTGCCAGTTCGGCGACTTCCAGAGGGCCACGTCGACACCGTCGTCGGTGTACGAGAAGGTCTCGTGCACGGTCGGGATGTAGACGAGCCCGTGCCCGGGATTGAAGGACATCGAGGGCCAGTTGTGCGCACCCAGGGGTCCAGGCGAGATGTTGACCGGACCGCCCTCGAGATAACGCGCACCGGGCATCTCCACCGGGCGCCCCGTCTCGAGGTCGACGTGGCTCGCCCAGTTCACCTCCGCGATGGGCTCGGCGGAGATCAGCTTGCCGTTGCTGCGGTCGATCACGTAGAAGAAGCCGTTCTTCGGCGCGTGCATGAGCGCCTTCACGTCGCGGCCGTCGATCCGGAGGTCCGCCAGGACGATGTCCATGTTGGAGTTGTAGTCCCAGGTCTCGCCGGGGGTCGTCTGGTAGTGCCAGCGGTATTCGCCCGTGTCCGCATCGAGGGCGAGCACCGAGCACAGGAACAGGTTGTCGCCGCCGCCCGGGCTCCGGATCTTCCGGTTCCAGGGGGACCCGTTGCCGGTGCCGATGTAGACCGCGTTGAAGTCGGGATCGAAGGTCAGCCCGTGCCAGGAGTTGCCACCGCCCCCCAGGTTCCACCACTCGCCGGTCCAGGTCTTCGCCGCCATCTCCATCGCGGCGTTCTCGAAGCCGTCCGCCGGGTTGCCCGGCACGATGTAGAAGCGCCACGCCTGCTTCCCGGTCTCCGCGTCGTAGGCCGTGACGTAGCCGCGCGCCGGCCCGTGCTCCGTGCCGCCGTTGCCGATCAGCACCTTGCCCCGGAACGCCTTCGGTGCGCCGGTGATGTACATGGCCTTGGACGGGTCGATGGTGGTGGCGGTCCACACCTCCTTGCCTGTCGCGGCCTCCAGGGCGATCAGCCGCCCGTCGATAGTCGCGAAGTAGACCTTGTCGCCCCACAGCGCCATCCCCCGGCTGCCGTGCACGAAGGCGATGCGCATGCGGTGGGCTGCATGCTTCGTAACCTGCGGGTCGTAGGTCCACAGGACTTCGCCAGTGACCGCGTCCACGGCGCGGGCAATGTTGCGCGAGCCGACGAAGTACATGACGCCATCCACCACCAGCGGCGTCGAAACCAGACCTACGGCGTCCGGTACGTCCAGGTACCAGTCGAGCTTCAACTGCGCGACGTTCTCGCTGTTGACCTGGTCGAGCGGGCTGAACCGTTGCTCGTTGTGATTGCGCCCGTAGGTCAGCCACTCGGCGGTGTTACCGACGTCGGCGATCGCCGCGTCGTCGATGGCGCGGGTCTCCGCCGCTCCGACGCTCGCGGCCCAAGAGGCCCACAGGACCGCCCAAACTGCCCGACGCATGTAGCCCCCTCTCCCCGAAATGGCTGAAATGACGCTACTGGGGTGCCTGGGGGTTGTCAAACGTCGCGGAGCGGCACGCAAGTCGTGGCCCGCCCGGTGATAGGATCGCAACAGGCCCGGACCACGCGGATGAAGAGTCCGCCCAGGCAACATCGTGAGGAGCCCGGAGGTTGCCCGAATTCGGGGAACGGAACGATGGTTGAAGCGTCGAACATCGCCCGTCAGTTGCGCCTTGGCGAAGACAGCCGATGGGAGTTCAAGCGGATCGTCTGCAGTGGAGACCGTCCGACGAGTCCGCGCAGGGACGCTCTGGCTGACGAGTTGGCCGCATTCGCCAACGCCAACGGTGGCACGATGCTGTGCGGGGTCACCGACGCGGGGGAAGTGGAGGGTCTTTCCCGCCCCCGGCTCGATGTCCTTGAGCGCGTCATCGTGGATATCGCCACGGACTCGATCAAACCACCGATAGAAGTCTCGACATACCGGTTGGAAGTCGAAGGAAAGGCGCTCCTCGCGGTTCAGGTAGAGCGGGGTCATGCGTTGCACGACAGCCCTGGCGGCAGCTTTCGGCGCGCAGGCAGTTCCAAACGCCCGCTGACCAGCGACGAGCGGCTGCGCCTGTCCGAGCGGCGCGCCCAGGCGCGCTTTCTCTGGTTCGACAAGCAACCCGTACCCAACACCGGATTCCACACCTTGGACGAAGCCCTGTGGAAACCGCTTCTTGGCGCCGAGGGTCGGGCAGACCCGGAAACGGCCCTGGAGAAGCTCGCCCTGCTGACCCTCGACGAGAGCGGCGTCCCGAGAGTGACAGTCGCAGGCGTGTTGCTTTGCACTTCCAATCCGCACGAGTGGCTGCCCAACGCCTGTATCACCGCGACGCACTACGCCGGGAACGACCGTGCATCCGGGCAACTGGATGCGCAGACCATCACTGGTCCGCTGCCGCGTCAGGTGGCGGACGGAACGAACTTCGTCCTCCGCAACATGCGCGTGGGCGCCTACAAGGATCCGGCACGCACGAATCTCCCACAGTACAGTCAGGAGGCACTCTTCGAGGCCCTGGTCAACGCCGTCGCCCATCGCGACTATTCCATCCGGGGCAGCCGGACTCGCCTGTCGATGTTCGCCGACCGCGTGGAGATCAACTCGCCGGGCAACCTCCCGAACAACCTGACCATCGACGGTATGGCCGCACGCCAGGCGACTCGGAACGAAGCGATCACGTCGGTGCTCGGGCGTTTGCCTGTCGGAGACATTCCCGGTTCCGTCCGTCGTCAGTTCTTCATGGAGCGGCGCGGCGACGGCGTCCCTGTCATCCTCCGCGAAACGGAAGCGCTTTGCGGAAAGCGCCCGAGCTACGTCCTGCCGGACGAGTCCGACCTGTTTCTCACCATTCCGGCCGCAAGCACCGTTGCCTCACCAGCCAAGGTCATCGTGACAGTACATCACGCGAGCCAGCCGGTCTCGGGTGCCCAGGTGCTGGCCCTGTTCCCGAACAGAACCTACAAGGCAGGGTCGACCGACAAACATGGAGAGGTGGCACTGGAGTTGCACGCGACGATCCTGCCCATGACGGTGTTCGTCGCTGCCGCCGGCTGTCGCGCCCATCTCGAGCGCGCCTGGGTGCCGGCAGCCGGGGGTCTCGCGGTAGAGCTTCGTCCGCATCCCCGAGGTGGCGCAGTGGTCTTCCCCGAAGCTACCGGCCAGCTCCCGGGATTGCGGGGGCGACTCAACCCGGTACGAGACCAGCTCGACCGAACGTACCTCTACGCCTCCAACATCTCGATCAACCAGGGCCAAGCCCAGCCGGTGCACTTTCGCCCCGGGGAGGAGATGCAACTCACGGACGCCGCTGGGCGGGACCTCGCAGTCCGCATCATCGACATCGTCGGTCGCTCGGCACTGGTGGAACATCGCGACATCGGCCGATGACGTGAGAACGGCGCGCGCTGTGGAACCCCGGCCGCCGGCAGCCACGAACGATACACCCGCAGCGTTCGGCCTCTGACAGTCGGAGAAGATCCGGGTTGCGTAGACCGTCGTTGGGCTGGGCCAATCGGACTTCCGAGTCGTCGCTCAGGCGCGGCCGTCGCCGGTTAGACAACCGCCCGCCAACCTCCTTACACTTGCCCGCCCGTCTCCGAGCGCTTTGGGGAAAGCCAACATGGGACCTTTGAACGGATTGCGCGTCATCGAGCTGGCCGGCATCGGGCCCGGCCCGTTCTGCGGCATGATGCTCTCTGACATGGGCGCCGAGGTAGTCCGGGTGGATCGGATCAGCCATGCCACGACCCCGCCAAGGGACGTGTTGGCACGCAACCGCCGCTCGGTCGCCGTGGACCTGAAGACACCCGCGGGTGTCGAAGTCGTCCTCAAGCTCTGCGAAACCGCCGATGGGCTCTTCGAAGGCTTCCGGCCCGGCGTGACCGAGCGACTCGGCATCGGCCCTGAAGCGTGCATGGCCCGCAACGAACGCCTGGTCTACGGACGCATGACCGGTTGGGGCCAGGAAGGCCCTCTTGCACAGGCCGCCGGCCACGACATCAACTACATCGGCCTCGCCGGCGCGTTGCACGCGATCGGTGAACAGGGCCAGAAGCCCGTTCCACCGCTCAACCTGGTGGGCGACTTCGGCGGCGGCGGCATGCTGCTGGCCTTCGGCATGGTGTGCGGCCTGCTGGAAGCCGAGCGGTCCGGCAAGGGCCAGGTCATCGACGCGGCCATGGTGGACGGCGCCGCCGCCCTGATGGCCATGTTCTTTTCCATGGGCGACCGCTTCAGCGACCGCCGCGGCACCAACCTGCTCGACACCGGCGCGCACTTCTACAACACCTACGAGACGAAGGACGGGCAGCACATCTGCGTCGGCTCGATCGAGCCGCAGTTCTACGAGTTGCTCGTCGAGAAGTCCGGCGTGGACGCGAACCGGTTCGGCCCGCAGATGGACACCGGGCAGTGGGACGGCTTCAAGGAGGAACTGGTCGAAGTCTTCAAGACCCGCACCCGCGACGAGTGGTGCGAGATCATGGAAGGGACCGACGTCTGTTTCGCGCCGGTACTGTCGATCTTCGAGGCCCCGGAGCATCCGCACAACAAGTATCGAGACACGTTCGTCGAGGTCGACGGCGTGGTGCAGCCGGCACCGGCGCCCCGTTTCAGCCGGACGGCTCCCGAAATCTCGCACGGCGCGCGCGTTCCCGGAGAGGATTCCGCCGCCGTGCTCGCGGACGCCGGCTTCAGCCAGGAGGATATCGAAGCGTTGCGGGACAAGAGCGTGATACCCGCAGCCCAGGGAAGCTCTGCTTAAGAGCTTCCCTGGCGCGGCACAGGGATGTGCCGCCAAATTCGATGGCGTGAGCCATTGAATTTGTGGAGCAAAACGAAACCGCGTTTTGTTTTGCGACCTGATCAAGCCCATGGACGGGCTTGATCAGAGGTTCCCTGATACGCACGCCCCCGGGTTCCGCTCGTCGCACCCGGGGCAAGAACAAACATCCCCGCGCCTGGGAAGGAGGCGACAGGGGAGAGACGAGGTCCCTCGCCTTGCGGCGAGGCGTTCGGGGCGCATCGCGACCCTGAACAAGGGAGGACGCCATGAGCGTGGAATACCTGGATACACCCGGCTTCCACGGTTTCCGGGTACGCCGGCAGATAGACAACAAGACCTACCAGGAGTATTTCTCACTCAAGGAAGGCGGACTTCGCATGCACGGTGCGGCGCGCGCAACGGTGCGGCGGGCAGCCGAGAACCGGGACGCCGAACTCGCGTCGTCGCAGCGCGATGCGCGGGACCGGGCGGCACATGCCGTCCATCTCGACGAGCGGGGCCGCGTACGCGGCATCCTCTTCCGGCGCAAGAAGGAAAAGAACGGCAAGATCACGCCGGTTCTGCAGATCGGCATCCTGTCGACCCTCGAAGACCGCCTCGTCAACACCACCGTGTCGATCAAGCTGCACGGCCTCGACGAGGCCTGGCGTCGGGCCGTCGACTTCTACGCACGTCACAAGGAGATCCCGCAGGGCTCGCCCACCTATCGGATGCTGCTCGACCGCCAGCCCGAGCCGGCGCAACTTGCCGAGCGGTACGGACCCCTGCGTACGCGACGCACGCCGGAACCGAAGGCGGCCGCGTTGGCCCGGTCCGGGCCGCGGCCGCCCCTGCGCGCACCCTAGTGCTCCCGGGCATGAAGCGCTACGCGGAGGAATACCGCCGCTCCCTTGATGAACCGGAAGCGTTCTGGCGCGAGCAGGCCGAGGACATCGACTGGTTCGAGTTCCCGACGACCATCCTCGACCGGGACGACAACGGCGCGTGGCGCTGGTTTCGCGGCGGCAAGCTCAATACGGCATGGCTCGCCCTCGACCGGCATGTCGCCGCCGGCCGCGGAGACGCCGTCGCCCTGATCTACGACTCCCCCGCGACCGGGCAGGTACAGAAGTTCACCTATCGGGAACTGACAGACCGCGTGGCGCGCGTCGCCGGCGGCCTCGTGGATCTCGGCGTCGGCAAGGGCGACCGCGTGATCGTCTACATGCCCATGGTGCCCGAGGCCGTCATCGCCATGCTCGCCTGCGCGCGCATCGGCGCCGTGCACTCCGTGGTGTTCGGGGGATTCGCCGCGCCGGAACTCGCGGTGCGCATCGACGACGCCCAACCGAGGGTCGTGCTCTCGGCGTCGTGCGGGATCGAGTTCGATCGCGTCATCCCCTACAAGCCGCTGCTCGACGAAGCCCTGGAGCTTGCCCGCTGCAAGCCGGAGCGCAGCGTCATCCTGCAGCGCCCTCAGCAGACCGCACCCCTCGTCGAGGGCCGCGACCTCGACTGGCGGGAGTGGGAAGCCGCGAGTACCGCAGTCGCAGCCGTCCCGGTCGACGCCACCGACCCGCTCTACATCATCTACACCTCCGGCACTACCGGCAAACCGAAGGGCGTCCTGCGCGACAACGGCGGTCACGCGGTCGCCCTCAACTACAGCATGCACGCGGTGTACGGCGTCGACGCCGGCGACGTCTTCTGGGCCGCTTCCGACGTAGGCTGGGTAGTAGGCCACTCCTACATCGCCTACGCACCGCTCATCAAGGGCTGCACCAGCATCCTCTATGAAGGGAAACCCGTGCGCACCCCGGATGCCGGCGCCTTCTGGCGCGTCATCGCCGAACACCGGGTGAAGTCCTTCTTCGTCGCACCCACGGCGTTCCGGGCGATCAAGAAGGAGGACCCGGACGCGCAGCTCAAGGGGGCATACGACACGAGTTGCCTGGAGTATCTTTTCGTCGCCGGCGAGCGGCTCGATCCGCCCACCTATCACTGGCTGAAGGACACGCTCCCGGACATTCCGGTGATCGACCACTGGTGGCAGACCGAGACCGCCTGGGCGATCTGCGCGAACATGGCCGGCTACGACCTGCACGAGACGCGCGCCGGCAGCCCGAGCTTCCCGGTGCCCGGCTACGACCTTGGCATCCTCGACGACGACGGGCGCGAACTCGGACCGGGCGAGGAAGGCCTGGTGGTCGTGCGCGAACCGCTACCGCCGGGCTGCTTCCCGACCGTCTGGGGCGACCACGAACGCTTCCTCGAGGCCTACTTCCGGGCGTATCCGGGCTACTACCTGACCGGCGACGGCGGGTACCGCGACGCGGACGGCTACGTCTACATCATGGGCCGCGTGGACGACGTCATGAACGTCGCCGGCCACCGCCTGTCGACGGGCCAGTTGGAGGAGGTGGTCGCCGACCACCCGGCCGTCGCGGAATGCGCGGTGGTGGGAATCCGCGACGAGGAGAAGGGCCAGATCCCACTCGGGCTCCTGCTCGTGAAGGACGGCATGAACGTGGATCCCGGCGCGCTCGAGGGCGAGCTCGTGCAGATGGTGCGCCGGGGCATCGGCGCATTCGCCAACTTCAAACGCGCCCTCGTCGTGCCGCGCCTGCCGAAGACGCGCTCCGGCAAGATCCTCCGCCAGGTCCTGCGCAAGATGATCGATGGCGATCCCTATACGACGCCTTCGACCATCGACGATCCGGCCATCCTGACGGAGATCGAGGACGTGCTGGTCGACGCGGGCGTAATGGGGATACGACACCAGGGAAACCTCTGATCAGGCTAGCGGGAGACGCGACTCCCTGCGGGTATGATCCACCGACCGGAACGTACGGGCGTGGACATGTTGCAGCGATCGTTCGACTACCTCCGTTGGTTCGCAGAGACAGTGGTGCGCCAGTTCTTCGAGTATCGCTGCATGCACAGCGCGGCGGCCCTGACGTTCACGACGCTGCTCGCGCTCGTCCCGGTCATGACCGTCACTTACGTCTTCCTGTCCGCCTTTCCCGAGCTCTCGGTGCTCGGCAAGACGGTGGAAGCCTTCGTGTTCGAGAACTTCGTGCCCGACGCGAGTGCGGCGCTGACCGGGAAACTGTCCGAGTTCTCGGCGCAGGCGGCCCAACTCGGCGTCGTGAGCTTCGCGATGGTGCTGCTGACGGCGATCCTCGCGCTGGTCAACATCGAGGAGGTCTTCAACGTGATCTGGCGCGCCGCGGCGCCTCGCACCGGACTGCAGCGGCTCCTCGTGTACTGGGGCGTGCTGAGTTTCGGTCCGCCGCTCCTGATCGGCGCGCTGCTCGCGACGTCGTACCTGTACGCACTGCCGCTCGTCACGGATCTGGACACCCTGGGGGTGCGCGAACTCCTCATCACGATGCTGCCCTCCCTTGCGATCACCGCGACCTTCACCATCCTCTATTTCGCCGTGCCGAACACGCCGGTCCGTTTCCTGCACGCCCTGCTCGGCGGCCTGCTCACCATGTTCCTCTTCGAGGCGGCCCGGTGGCTGTTCGCCGAGTTCGTCGTGCGGTCCGTGGCCGCCGTGGTCTACGGCACGTTTGCCGCCGTGCCGTTCTTCCTCATCTGGCTTTACCTGGTGTGGACGATGGTGCTGGCCGGGGCCGTCTTCGTGCGCACGCTGTCCCTGCCCCGGGAGCACCCCGCGGACCGTCGCGAACCCGCCATCCTGCAGTGCGCGCGTGTGCTGGCGTTGCTGAACCAGGCGCACCGGCAAGGCTCCTCCGTGAGCGCCGACGCCATTTCCGAAACCATGCACTTCGACCCCGGTGACCGCGCCCGGATCTTCGAGATCCTGACCCGGGAGCGACTGCTGCAACGCACGCAGGAGGGATTGCTCACGCTCGGGCGGAGTCTTGAGACGGTGACACTGTGGGACCTGTATCGGCAGATGCCCGAGGCCCTCGATGTCGACACGCTCGAGGGTGCCGAGGGTGCGGTGGCCCGACGCCTCAGGACATTCGCCGAACTGGGCGCCCGTGAACTCGAGGTAAGCCTTGACCGTGTTCTTGCCGAGTCGGATTGACGTACCGCCGGCGCGTTGGCGCGGCACGGCGGCCGCGGCGCCGTTGCTTGGGCTGGCCCTGCTCCTCGCCGGCTGTTCCGCCGACACGACCGCGCTTGCGGACGGCAGCACCGCCAACTGGTCGCACTGGCGTGATCGTCCGATCGTCCTGAACTACTGGGCGGAGTGGTGCGCGCCGTGCCGCCACGAGATCCCGGAACTCAATGCCCTGCACCGTCAGCGGACGCAGACCGGGGCAGTGGTGCTGGGCGTCAACTACGACGGTATTGCCGGCGGGCGTCTGGCAGAACTCGTCGAGCGGATGGATATCGAGTTTCCCGTACTCGTCCACGATCCCATGGACCGTTGGGGCTATGCCCGTCCGGACGTGCTCCCGACCACGGTGATCGTCGCTCCCGACGGGGCGGTGCTGGAGATCCTGGTCGGGCCGCAGACGCGCGAGAGCATCCTCGCGGCGCTGCGCGGACCGGCGCATGGCGAGACGGAACCGGACTCCGCAGTCCGCCGGTACGAGGAGCAGGTGTAGCGACGCGCTCAGGCGCAATCCCGAACCTTGGGGCGACGGCAGCTTCGCGCCTCCTACGACAACGCGCCCGAGGAGATAAGCTTGCGCGCCTCGTCGACCCCGATCCGCGCGATGTCGGCGGCCGCCCGACGCCGCAACTCGACCACGCCTTCCCGGAGCCCCCGCGCACCGACCGTCACCCGGTGGGGCATACCGAGGAGGTCGGCGTCGGCGAACTTGACGCCGGGGCGCTCGTCCCGATCGTCGAGCAGCACCTCGATGCCGGCCGCGCCAGCGGCCTCGTACAACGCGTCAGCCACCTCCCGAACCTCGGCGGAGCGACCGTAGTCCAGGGCAATGACGTGCAGGTCGAACGGCGCTACCGCCGCCGGCCACACGATCCCGGCGTCGTCGTGACATTGCTCCACGATGGCCGCCACCAGCCTCGACACGCCCATGCCGTAACAGCCCATGATGAGACTGACCTCATTGCCGGATCCGTCCTGCAACGCGAGCTGCATGGCCGCCGAGTATTTCGTGCCGAGCTTGAAGATGTGGCCGACCTCGATCCCGCGTGCAAAAGCCAGGGCCCCTTTGCCGTCCGGGGACGGGTCTCCCTCCACCACGTTGCGCAGATCGACGACGCGCGCGGACACGTCGCGCTCCCAGTTCACGCCCGTCAGGTGCACGCCGTCCTCGTTGGCGCCGCAGACGAAGTTCGCGACCGCCGCTGCGGACTCGTCCGCGTACACCGCCAACGGGAGCCCCACCGGTCCGATCGAGCCCACCGAGCATCCGAGCGCGGACTCGATCTCGGCATCGCTGGCAAACGTGACCGGCGAGGCCACGCCAGACAGTCGCCCGGCCTTCGTTTCGTTCAGTTCGTGGTCGCCGCGCAGCACCAGGACGGCCAACGGCTGCTCCGTGCCCCGCACGATGAGCGTCTTGACGCAGCGCGCGGGATCGACCGCGAGGCAGGACGCCACGTCCGCGATGGTCCGGCAACCCGGTGTCGCCACCCGGGTGATCGCCTCCGCCGGGCTCATGTCCGGCGTCGGGGCTCCCGCCCGCGCCTTCTCGATGTTGGCCGCATAGTCGCTGTCCGGGCAGTAGGCGATCACATCCTCGCCGGCAGCCGTCAGCACCTGGAACTCGTGCGACTCGCTGTCGCCGATATTGCCCGCATCCGCTTCCACCGCGCGGAAGTCGAGCCCGATCCGGCGCAGTATCGCCGTATAGGCCTCGTACATGTCGCGGTAAGTCTCTTCAAAGGACTCGTCGGTCAGGTGGAAGGAGTAGCCGTCCTTCATCAGGAATTCGCGGGCCCGCAGCAGCCCGAAGCGCGGCCGGATCTCGTCGCGGAACTTGGTCTGGATCTGGTAGAGGTTGAGCGGCACCTGCTGGTAGCTGTCGACGACGCGCCGGACGAGGTCCGTCACGACCTCCTCATGGGTCGGACTCATCGCGTAATCCCGTTCGTGGCGGTCCTGCATGCGCAGCAATTCCGGCCCCATCACATCCCAGCGCCCGCTCTCGCGCCACAATTCCGCCGGCTGCACCACCGGCATCTGCACCTCGCGGGCGCCGCGGCGTTCGAGCTCCTCCCGGATGATCGCCTCGACCTTGCGCAGCACGCGCAGCCCGAGCGGCAGCCACGAATAGAGGCCGCTGGCCAGCTGACGGATGCAGCCCGCGCGCAACAGCAGGACGTGGCTTGCGATCTCCGCGTCCGCGGGGGTTTCCTTCAGCGTGGGTATCAGGATTTCGCTCGCGCGCATGGTCTCTCGAGTCGTTACGGGGTCGGTGGCACCGTGCCGGGAGCCTCCGCGGCTCCGCGTTTCCGCCAGGCATTTTATCGCGCCCCGGGGCACGCGGACCGCCCGCCGCCGACAGCTCACGTCCAGCGCGGGTCGACGCCCTGTACGGCGCGCCCCTCAGGTCGCTCAACCTCGGCTCAACCTCGCCTTTGGGATGTATTCGAGGACGGTTTTGATTATCCTTGCGCACTTGTTTTTTCCGGGTATCCAAGCGCACCGTGCCGATCTACGAATACGCCTGCAAGGCCTGTGAGCATGAATTCGAGACGTTGCAGAAGATCAGCGATGCACCGCTGGTCGACTGCCCGCAGTGCGGCGAGGCGGAACTCCGCAAGAAGGTCTCCGCGGCCGCCTTCCGTCTGAAGGGCGGCGGCTGGTACGAGACGGACTTCAAGTCGGGGGACAAGAAGAACCTGGCCGGCGAGCATTCCGCCGACAAGAGTTCGTCCGAAGGCGGAGATGCAGGATCCGGAAAGGGCTCCTCGCCGGCCGCGGAGAGCGCGGACAGCGCGAAAAGCACGACCTCAGATACCGGCAAGCCGCCCGCAAAGAGCGGCGGGGACGCGTCGACCGCCACCAGCAAGGGCGAAAGCCGCGGCGCCAACGGATCGAAGTCACCCGCCTAGGAGCCCAGCGGGCGATGGCTGTCGTGGCGCCAGGCGAGTCGCTGCGGCGGCTCATCTGTCCACATCGACGTGACTCGACGGAGCATTACAGGAGCCATGCGCACCCACTACTGTGCCGCACTAGACGCGACGCACGTCGACGAGCGTGTGGAACTCACCGGTTGGGTGCATCGCCGCCGCGACCACGGCGGCGTCATCTTTCTGGACCTGCGGGACCGCACCGGCATCGTGCAGGTGGTCTACGACCCCGATACGGCGGAGAGCTTCGCGACAGCCGACCGGGTGCGTAACGAGTTCGTGCTGCGCGCCACCGGGCGGGTGCGACGGCGTCCCGAGGGCATGGTCAACCCCGCACTCCCCACCGGCGAGATCGAAGTTCTCGGTGCGTCGCTGGAGATCCTCAACGCCGCCCGCACACCGCCGTTCCAGCTCGACGAATACTCCAAGGCCGGCGAAGACGTGCGCCTGCGGTACCGCTACCTCGACCTGCGCCGCCCCGAGATGCAGGAACGGCTGCGCGTGCGCGCCAGCATCGCGAGCCATGTGCGACGCTTTCTGGAGGACGGCGGCTATCTCGAGATCGAGACGCCGACCCTGACCCGCGCCACCCCCGAGGGCGCTCGCGACTACCTGGTGCCGAGCCGCACCCATCCCGGCAGTTTCTTCGCACTCCCGCAGTCGCCGCAGATCTTCAAGCAACTGCTGATGGTGTCCGGGTTCGACCGGTACTACCAGATCGCACGCTGCTATCGCGACGAGGACCTGCGTGCCGACCGGCAGCCCGAGTTCACGCAGATCGACATCGAGGCGTCCTTCGTCGACGAGTCCGACATCATGCGCCTCACCGAGGACATGCTGCGCTCGGTCTTCCGGAGTGTCCTCGGGGTCTCGCTGCCGGAGTTCCCCGTGCTGACGTGGGCAGAGGCCGTGCGCCGTTTCGGCAGCGACAAGCCGGACCTGCGCAACCCGCTGGAGCTGGTCGACATCGCCGATCTCATGCGCGAAACCGAGTTCCAGGTCTTTCGGGGACCGGCGAACGACCCCGGCGGGCGCGTTGCCGCGCTCAAGGCTCCGGGCGCGGCCGCACTGTCGCGCAAGGCGCTCGACGACTACCAGGGATTCGTCGCCCAGTTCGGCGCCCGCGGACTCGCCTACATCAAGGTGAACGACCGCAAGGCGGGCATGGACGGCCTGCAGTCGCCGATACTCAAGTTTCTCGATCCCCAGATTGTGGTGCAGATCCTCGACCGGGTGGACGCGCTGGACGGAGACATCGTGTTCTTCGGCGCCGACCGCGCGAACGTGGTCAACGACGCGCTCGGCAACCTGCGCCTGCGCCTCGGCGCGGACCTCGATCTGGTCGAAGACCGCTGGGCTCCGCTCTGGGTCACGGAGTGGCCCATGTTCGAAACGGCCACCGACGGATCGCTGACGCCTGCACACCACCCCTTCACCATGCCGAGTTCCCTGCAAGAACTGGTGGCGGAGCCGGCCCGCGCACTGGCGAAGGCCTACGATGTGGTGTTGAATGGACACGAACTGGGCGGCGGGTCCATTCGGATCCACGACGGCACCACGCAACGCAAAGTGTTCGAGGTCCTGAATATCGGCCAGGAAGCCGAGGTCAAGTTCGGCCATCTGCTGGACGCCCTGGAGTTGGGCTGCCCGCCGCATGGCGGCATCGCCCTGGGTCTCGACCGCCTCGCGATGCTGATGACGAATTCCGACGCCATTCGCGATGTCATCGCCTTCCCGAAGACGCAGACGGCGTTCTGCCAGTTGACCGCCGCGCCCGCCCCTGTGGACGACAGTCAGCTGCGGGATTTGCACATCCGCGTGCGCAAGGGCGAGTAGTCGTGGCGGGGCACTCCAAGTGGGCCAACATCAAGCACCGCAAGGCCGCACAGGACGCCAGGCGGGGCAAGCTGTGGTCGAGACTCATCCGTGAGGTGACCGTCGCCGCGCGCATGGGTGGCGGCTCGACCATCGACAGTCCGCGCCTGCGCGCGGCGGTCGACACCGCGCTGGGCGCCAACATGCCGAAGGACACCATCGAGCGAGCCGTGCAGCGCGGCGCCGGGGGTCAGGACGGGGCCGACCTCGAGGAACTCACCTACGAAGGCTATGCACCGGGGGGCGTTGCCGTACTCGTCGAGGTGATGACGGACAACCGCAACCGCACCGTGGCGGAGATCCGGCACGCCTTCAGCAAACACGGCGGGAACCTCGGCACGGACGGCTCCGTCGCCTACCTGTTCGAGAAGAAAGGCGTCATCGCCTTCGCCCCGGGCGCGGACGAAGAATCGATCTTCGACGTGGTGCTCGACGTGGGTGCGGAGGACGTCGACAGCGACGAGGACGGCGGCGTCGCCGTGACCGCGCCGCCGGAGAGCTTCGGCGCCGTCGTGGACGCGCTGAAGGACGCCGCGCTGCCGCCCGACCATGCCGAAGTGACCATGGTGCCCGCGAACGTCTGCGCCTGCGACGAGGATGGCGCGGCGAAGGTGCTGCGGCTGATCGACGCGCTCGAGGACCTCGACGACGTGCAGAACGTGTTTACGAACGGGGAGTTTCCGGCGGGCGTTCTCGGCGACGGCGCATGACGCCCGCGCGCGTGCTTGGCATCGACCCCGGATCAAGAACGACAGGTTATGGTCTGATCGATCGCGACGGCAATCGCATGTCCTACGTCGCGAGTGGCTGCATCCGGACCGAGGGTTCGGACTTCCACGCCAGGCTCGCCCAGATCTACCGCGGGATCGAAACGGTGATCGACGACTACGGTCCCGCGGAAGTCGCAGTCGAGGAGGTGTTCGTTGCCCGCAACCCCGGTTCGGCACTGAAGCTCGGGCAGGCGCGGGGCGCCGCCATCGCGGCCGCGATCGCTCACGACATGCCGGTCACGGGCTACGCCGCGCGGCGCGTGAAGCAGGCCGTGGTCGGCACCGGACGGGCCACCAAGCAGCAGGTACAACACATGGTCAAGGCGACGCTCGCCCTCAGCGAGGCCCCCGCGCAAGACGCGGCGGACGCCCTCGCGGTGGCGCTCTGTCACGCACAATCGAGCAGGAAGGGGAGCGTGCGCGGATGATCGGACGTCTCAGTGGCCGCATTGCCGCGCGGGACGGGAACGTCCTGCTGGTCGACGTGCAGGGCGTGGGCTACGAAGTTGAAGTATCGACGACGACCATCGCGGTCGCCGGCCAGGGCGATGCGACGGTGGAACTGTTCACCCACCTGGTCGCACGCGACGACGCCATGACACTGTTTGGCTTCCGGTCGCTCCCGGAACGCAGCCTCTTCCGGATATTGGTCAAGGTGAACGGCGTCGGTCCGAAGCTCGCGATGACCCTCCTCGGCTCGCTTGCACCTGCAGACCTCGCGCGCAGTGTCGCCGACGGCGATACGGGCCTCCTGACGCGCATTCCCGGCATCGGCAGGAAGACCGCCGAACGCATCGTCATGGAACTCAAGGACCGGCTCGGCGATCTCCCCGTCGCCGCGGGCGGAGCGTCGCGGATCGCCGATCGAGAATCGGAAGATGCCGTGAGCGCCCTGGTAGCCCTCGGCTGGCGACCCGCAGAAGCGCGCAAGGTGGTCGAATCCGTGCACGTCGACGGCGAGTCCACCGAGGACCTCATCCGCTCCGCCCTGAAACGCATGGCGGGCCACGATCGCCCGGAACCGCCGCCCGACCGAGCGCGCGAGGCAGGGCCCGTCGTATGAGAGCCTTCAGCCGGGGGAGCCCGAGGGGGGTACCCCCTCGCATGAACGAGAGCCCGAGGGGGGTACCCCCTCGCATCAGCGCATGACGATCGAACGCGATCGCATCACGGCGGGCGCAGCGACCCCGCCGGACCGCTCTCCGGATCGGTCCCTGCGTCCCGCCCGGCTCGCGGACTACGTCGGCCAAGTCGCGGTCAAGGAGCAGATGGCCCTCGCCATCCGCGCCGCGCGACAGCGCGGCGAAGCCCTCGACCACACGCTCTTCTACGGACCGCCCGGCCTCGGCAAGACGACCCTCGCGCACATCGTCGCCCACGAGATGGGCGTACAGATCAAGGGGACGTCGGGTCCCGTCATCGAAAAGCCGGGCGATCTGGCGGCGATGATCACCAACCTCGAGGCCGGCGACGTGCTGTTCGTCGACGAGATCCACCGCCTCTCGCCGGTGGTCGAGGAGATCCTCTATCCCGCGATGGAGGACTCCGAGATAGACATCCTGATCGGCGAGGGCCCGGCGGCCCAGTCCATCAAGTTCCCGTTGCCGCATTTCACCCTGGTCGGCGCGACCACCCGCGCGGGCCTGCTGACGTCTCCGCTGCGCGACCGCTTCGGCATCGTGCAGCGGCTCGAGTTCTACACCGTCCCCGAACTGACCGAGATCGTCACCGCCGCGGCCGGCAAGCTCCGGGTCGCCGTCGATGCCGATGGCGCATTGGAGATCGCACGCCGTTCCCGCGGCACGCCGCGCATCGCGAATCGACTCCTGCGCCGCGTGCGCGACTACGCCGAGGTACAGGGCGACGGCACGATCACGGCGGTCTCCGCCGCGCAGGGCCTCGACATGCTGGCGGTGGACGACCGGGGATTCGACAGCATGGACCGCAAGCTCCTGCGCACGGTCATCGACCACTTCCAGGGCGGCCCCGTCGGTCTGGACTCGCTGGCCGCGGCCGTGAGCGAGGAGCGCGACACCATCGAGGACGTGCTCGAGCCGTACCTGATTCAGCAGGGCTTCCTGGTACGCACGCCGCGTGGTCGCATCGCGACCGAAAGGGCATACCATCACTTCGGTCTGACGAAGCCCGGCGACGGCACCCAAAGCTCCCTCAGCCTGAGTTGACGATGCCAGAGCAACTTTCCATCTTCGAGATCGTCCTCAACGCGAGCCCCCTCGTGCAGTTCGTGATGGCCGTCCTGGCGCTGGCGTCCGTCGCCTCGTGGATGATGATCTTCCAGCGCTGGTTCTTCCTGAACCGCGTACGGCGCCAGATGGACGACTTCGAGGAGGAGTTCTGGTCGGGCGTCGACCTGCGCGAACTCTACGGCGAGCTGGAAGCCGAGCCGGACAACCTGACCGGCAGCGAGACGGTGTTCCTGTCCGGCTTCCGCGAATTCCTGCGGCTCTCCGAGCAGGCCGGCGCGGAAGCGGACGCGGTGATGCAGGGCGTCCAGCGGGCCATGCGGGTGGCGCTCAGCCGCGAGGAGGAATCGCTCGAGCGCCACCTGGCCTTCCTCGCGACGGTCGGCTCGACCAGCCCGTACGTGGGCCTCTTCGGCACCGTCTGGGGCATCATGAATGCCTTCCGCAACCTGGCCAACATGAGCCAGGCGACCCTGGCGTCCGTGGCTCCCGGGATCTCCGAGGCCCTGATCGCGACAGCGATGGGACTGTTCGCCGCAATACCGGCCGTCATCGGCTACAACCGCTTCGCGGCGCGCGTCGAAGTGCTGATGAAGCGGTACGAGGCATTCGCCGACGAACTGACCAGTATCCTCTACCGTGCCTCGCACAACAGCTGAGCAACCCACGACCGATTCGACCGACATGACCCCTCGCCGCAAACCGATGTCCGAGATCAACGTCGTACCGTATATCGACGTCATGCTCGTGCTGCTCGTGATCTTCATGGCCACCGCGCCCCTCTTTACCCAGGGGGTCGAGGTCGATCTCCCCCAGGCGCCCTCCGAGCCGCTGCCGAACGACGACGACGACCCGCTCGTCGTCAGCGTCAGGCAGGACGGAGCGATCTTCATCAACATCGGCATGCGCCACGACGATGAAAAGGGCCGGCGCGTCACGATCTTCTCGCTCGAGGACCAGGCCTCGAAGGTGATCGGCGCGCGTCCCAATGTGCCTGTCTACGTACGTGCCGACACGGAACTGGAGTACGGCAAGGTGGTGGAGATCATGACCGTACTGCAGAAGGCCGGCGCGGAGAGCGTCGGACTCATCACCGACCCGCCGGACATTTCGGGCTAGAACCCGTGCACACACTGCGCGACTACGGTCTGCCGCTCCTTCTGGCACTGCTCTTTCACGCCGGGGCCGCCCTCGCCCTGGTGCGCGGCTGGAATCCCGAGGACACCGAAGCCCGGGTCATCAGACCCGAGATCGTGAGCGCCCGCCTCATCGTGCTCGAGCGCGCGAAACCCAGGGCCACGCGCGGCGCCCCGCCGGCCGCCCAGCAGCCGGCCGCGGCGCTACCGCCGAAGCCGGCGGCGCCCAAGCCGGCGCCGCCGCAGGTCGACCCCGCCGAACGGGAGCGCCAGAAACGGGAGGCCGAGCGGGCACGCGAGGAAGCCGCGCGGCAGGAGCGCCTGGCCAGGCTCGCCGAAACCGCCTTCAAGGACGCTCTCGCCAAGGAGCGGATCGACCTCGCCGAGGGCACGCACTCCGACGCCGCATTGACGTACATCGACGGCATCTACCAGGCCGTGGTGCGCAACTGGTCGCGGCCGCCCTCCGCCCGCAACGACATGCAGGCGGAACTGCTGGTCGAACTGATTCCCACCGGCGAGATCGTCTCGGTGACCCTCGTGGCGTCGAGCGGCAGCACGGCGTTCGACCGCTCGGCGGAAGCGGCCGTACGCAAGGCTCGTCGCTTCCAGGTGCCGACCGACATCGGCCTGTTCGAGGCCCGCTTCCGCCAGTTCACCCTGCTCTTCAAACCGGAGGACCTGCTACGTTGAACATGCGCAACCTGTGGCGCACCGCTGCCGCGGTCGCAGCGTTGACCGTCGCCTCGCCGGCGCTCGGCGCCGGCGAGAAAATCATCATCGACCAGGGGTACGACAACCAGACCCGAATCGCCGTGGTGCCGTTCGAGAGCACCGGGCCGGATGACGCGGGTATCGCACCCATCGTGTCCTTCGACCTCGCCCGCAGCGGCCAGTTCGACCCGCTGCCCACCGAGAACATGCTGTCCCTGCCGACCCGCCCGGAGCAGGTCTTCTTCCGGGACTGGCGCGTGCTCGGCATCGAGTACGTCGTCATCGGCCGGGTCTGGGAGGTCGGCAACGGCCAACTCGCGACGGTCTACCATCTGCTCGATGTCTTCAACGAACGGGAACTGCTGTCCGGACGCCTCGCCGCGTCCGCGGACCAACGCCGGGACATCGCCCATCGCATCTCGGACGAGGTATTCGAGCAGATCACCGGCATTCCCGGCGCATTCTCCACCAGGATCATCTACGTGCTCGCCCTCGATGCCGGCACCTCGTACGCCCGTTACCGCCTCGAGCTGGCGGACTCCGACGGCGAACGGGCACGGACGCTGTTCGACTCGACGGAACCCCTGTTGTCCGCAAGCTGGTCCCCGGACGGGCGTCGGGTGGCCTACGTCTCTTTCGAAAGCGGTCGGCAGGCGATCGTCATCCAGGACATCGCGAGCGGAGCCCGTTCGCGCGTCGCCGAGTACAAGGGACTCAACGGCGCCCCGGTCTTCTCGCCGGATGGCAACCGGCTGGCGCTCGTGCTCTCGCGGGATGGCAATCCGGAGATCTACATCAAGGACCTGGTCAGCGGCGAGCTGCGCCGCATTACCCGCTACGCGTCGGCCATCGACACCGAACCGAGCTGGACGCCGGACGGCAACGGACTGATCTTCACGTCCGACCGTGGCGGGCCCCCGCAGATCTACCAGATGGATCTGTCCAACTCGATGGTGGAACGGTTGACCTTCCAGGGCGATTACAACGCCCGGGCAAGGCTGCTCCCCGACGGCCGGCACCTGATTTACGTGCATCGCCGCAACGGCACCTACCACATCGCCTGGCAGGATCTCGAACGCGACGACGTGCGCGTCCTCACCGAAACGTCCCTCGACGAATCGCCATCGATCGCACCGAATGGCACAATGCTGATCTACGCGACGCAAGACCGGGGGAGGGGTATACTCGCCGTTGTGTCAATCGACGGCCGCGTCAGGTATCGGTTGCCGTCCGCAGAAGGGGATGTGCGGGAGCCGGCCTGGTCGCCTTACATCGATGCCTTGTCCCCGTCGAATGGCCAATAGGGCAGAACAGGAGATATAAATGACACAAGCAAGGTTCAGGCACGGGTCCCGTCCGAGGTTTTCCCTGTTTGTCGTGCTTCTCGCCGGGGGCATCCTGGCAGGTTGTGCAGGCTGCACCACGCCCGCGCCGGAACCGGTCCCGATTCCTGAGGACAGCGGTCCGCCGGAGGTGGAACCCACACCAGAACCGGAGCCGGCAGGCCCGCCGACAGACGCCGACGGTGTCTGGCTCGACCCCGACGGCCGCCCGCTCTCGCGCACGCTCTATTTCGACTTCGACAAGGCAGTGCTGAAACCCCGCGACCTGCGCACCCTGGAACGTCACGCCGACTTCCTGCGCGCCAACCGCAACCGCTCCATCACGGTGGAGGGACACTGCGACGAACGCGGCACCCGCGAGTACAACCTGGCCCTCGGCGAGCGGCGCTCCAATGCGGTGCGAAGCTTCCTGATGTCCGATGGCGTACGGGACGGGCAGATCGAGACGGTCAGCTACGGCGAGGAACGTCCCGTGGACGTGGGTCACGACGAGTCGGCCTGGAGCAAGAACCGCCGGGCCGAGTTGATCTATCGGTGAGATGACCGGACGAACACGCCGCCCCAAGGCGTGTGCCAGCGCAGCCGCATGGGCTGCGCTGGCCTGTTTCGTCTGGACCGTCCACGCCGCAGCCCCGGTCGAGGAATCCATCGCCCAGGCGCGTCCTTCGCCAAACGCGGTCCCTCCGCCGATGCCCGACGTCCTCGCGGACGAAGAGGTCCCGGACGCCAGACAACCGAGCCAACTGGCCCGGATGTTCCACGAGTTGCAACTCCTCTCCGCGGAGGTGGCCGCCCTGCGCGGCGCCGTCGAGGAGCAGAAGCACCGTGTCGATCTCCTCGCCCGGGAGCAGCAGGAACGCTACCTCGGGATAGACCGGCAGATATCCGCCCTGCGCAGCGGGGCGCCGACGGTCGCACCGCCGCCACGACCGGTCGTCAGCCCACCGGACCCGGCCGACCCGCTCCCGAGTACGGGCGCCACGGCGGCCGACGCGTATCGCAACGCCTACGCAATGATCGAGCGTAGTGAGTTCGATGCGGCGACGACTGCCCTGGAGGCGCTGATCGAGGAGTTTCCCAACGGTCAGTACACGCCGAACGCCTTCTACTGGCTCGGCCAACTGCATCGCAAGGCCGGCGAACTCGAACAGGCCCGACAGTCCCTCGTGCAGGTCATCACCCTCTACCCGGACCACACCAAGATCCCGGACGCGCTCTACAACCTCGGTGTGGTCTATGACGAACTGGGCGACTCGGCGCGGGCGCGCACGTATCTCGACCGCGTCGTCCAGCAGCATCCGGGCTCGACGGCGGCGGGACTCGCCAAGACCTACGCCGCGAACCTGCCGTAGGAGGCGCCGCGGCGGAACCGGCGGCTTCCAGCTTGGCCACGACCGCACGCCAGACCAGGACCCATGGACTCGCTACGCATCACCGAGATATTCCACTCCCTGCAGGGGGAGTCCCGAACGGTCGGGAGACCGACGACGTTTGTGCGCCTGACGGGCTGTCCGCTACGCTGCCAATATTGCGACACGGCCTACGCGTTCACCGGCGGTACGGTGATGCCCGTCGCCGATGTGGTCGAGCGGGTGGCGCAGCAGCCGGCGAGACTGGTGACAGTGACCGGCGGGGAGCCGCTGGCACAGCCCGCGGTACGTGCGCTGATGGCGGCGCTCTCGGACCGCGGCTACAGCGTGTCTCTCGAGACGGGAGGGGCGCTCGACATCACCGACGTCGACCCCCGCGTGTCCATCGTCATGGACCTGAAGACCCCTGGCTCGGGTGAGTGTGGCAGCAACCGCTACGCCAACATCGAGCACCTGGCGAGCAAGGATCAGGTGAAGTTCGTCATCTGCGACGAAATCGACTACGCATGGGCGAGGGGGCAGTGCGACGAGTGGGGTCTGACGGAGCGGGTGGGTGAAGTCCTGTTCTCCCCGTCCGCTGCCGAGATGTCGCCAGCGCGACTCGCGGACTGGATCCTGCGGGACGGACTCGACGTGCGCTTCCAGGTCCAGTTGCACAAGGTGCTGTGGGGTGACGTGCCCGGCCGGTAACGCGAGACCACCAGCCCGGGCGACCGCCGCGGAGGACCGCCCATGAAACGCGCCGTGGTCCTCGTCTCCGGCGGCCTCGACTCCGCGACCACCCTGGCCATCGCCCGCGCCGACGGATTCGCGTGCTACGCCCTGTCCCTGGCCTACGGTCAGCGCCACCGGATCGAACTCGAGGCGGCTCGGCGCGTGGTCGATGCGATCGGCGCCCAAGCTCATCGTGTCGTGTCCATCGACCTGTCCGCGTTCGGCGGCTCGGCGCTCACCGATCCCGACATCGATGTCCCGGAGACACCGACCGAGGGCATACCGGTCACCTACGTGCCGGCACGGAACACGGTGTTCCTGTCGCTGGCACTGGCCTGGGCCGAAACCCTGGACGCCGGCGACATCTTCATCGGTGTGAACGCCGTCGACTACTCCGGGTACCCGGACTGCCGCCCTGCGTTCATCGAGGCCTTCGAGACGTTGGCGAATCTTGCCACCCGCGCCGGCACCGAGGGCGCGGGGTTCACGGTCCACACCCCGCTCATCGCACTGACGAAGGCCGAAATCATCGCGCGCGGCATCGCGCTTGGCATCGACTATGCGCAGACCATCTCCTGCTACCAGCCGGATCCCGACGGCCGTGCCTGCGGCAGGTGCGACAGCTGCCGGATTCGGCGGTCGGGGTTCGTCGAAGCGGCGGTCACAGATCCCACGGTCTACGCGGGCTGACGATCTCCAGGGGAGCGGTACTGCGGAGGCGCGTGTGGTGGGCCGTCTGGGACTCGAACCCAGGACCAACGAGTTAAAAGCCCGGTGCTCTACCAACTGAGCTAACGACCCGCGCGAGGGCGTGCATTGTAGGGCCGCGTCGGCATGCCAACAAGACGAACCCGATCGCAGCGCCGACCTTGTGGTCGCCCGTGCCGGAGTCCTGCACGAATTCGAAAACGGGACACCACAATGGTGTCCCCGCGTGGCTGGGCCGGAGGCGGCGTCGGCGCGCAGCGGCAGCGAAGCGCCGGACCGGCTTTGGGGCGCTACAGTCGCCTATTCAGCCCCGCCAGTTCCGCCATGAAACGCACCGCCTCCTCCTGATCGGTACCCACGGTCAGGCCGGTGAACCCGGCATCTACCCAGTCCCGGTAGCGCCGACGGATGCGCTCTTTCGGGCCGTACAGGGCCGCCTCGTCGATGAATTCGTCCGGCACGGCCGCGGCGGCCTCGTCCTTGCGTTTGGCGAGGTACAGCTCCTGGATGCGTTCCGCCGCCGCGCCGAAACCGCGTTCGACCATCATGTGCTTGTGGAAGTTCAGGGTCTTGTGGCCCATGCCGCCGACGTAGAGGGCGGTGTTCGGTTTCGCCGCGTCGATGGCGCCCCGTACGTCGTCGGTGATCTGCACGGGCACGCCCGACTGCGTTTCGATGTCGTCGAGCGTCTTGCCGGCCTTCGCCGCCCCTTCGGCGATCCATCCCTTCGCCTTGTCGACGTACTCCGGGGTCATGCGCAGTGGCAGCCAGCCATCGGCGATCTCGCCGGTCAGCCGCACCATCGTCTCGGTGCCCGTGCCCAGCCAGATCGGGATGTCGGGGTTCATGTGCAGGATCGACTTCAGGGGCTTGCCGATCCCCAGGGCGCCGTCGCCCATGAAGGGCAGCGCGATCTCGCGACCGTCGTGCTCGACGATCTCTCGCGCCAGCGTCTTGCGGATGATGGTCACGTAGTCCTTCATCCGATAGTACGGCTTGCCCCACGGCTGTCCGAACCAGCCCTCGACGATCTGTGGACCGGACATGCCGATGCCGATGATGACGCGGTCCCCGCCGGCGAGCGCGTCGATCGTCGCAGCCTGCATGGCGGCCATCACCGGCGGGCGTCCCGCGAGCTGCTGGATCGCTGTGCCGAGCCGGATATGGCTCGTCTTTGCCGCGATGTAGGCGAGCGGCGACCAGGCGTCGGAGCCGTACACTTCCGCCGACCAGACGGAGTCGTAGCCGAGGGCTTCCGCGAGCTGGATCTTCTCGATGGGGATGCGAATGTGCTGGCCGCTATAGCCGACGTCGAGTCCGAGTTTCATGGGTGTGCTTCGCAGGGAATGTCCGGGTCAGTCTGCCATGGGGCGCTCGGGCTGGGCCACAGGCGCATCCGAAGGCGTCGACTCGGCCGGTCGCATGGAACAACCGACTCCGCTCGCGTAGGCTCCCGGATTCGTTTTTTTCCATGAGGGGAACCCATGAGACTGTCGAAGCTCAGCCGCTCCATCGAGGGCAAGGTGGCGATCGTGACCGGGGCCGCGAGCGGCATGGGCCGCGCCACGGCGCATCTGTTCGCCGACGAAGGCGCCAAGGTGGCGGCAATGGACATCCAGCAGGAACCCCTCGACGAGGTGGTCGCGGAGATCGCGGCGGCCGGCTACCCGGTCCAGGGCTGGCAACTCGACGTCTCGAACCGCGACGCGGTGGAGCGCGTGGTGAACGAAGTGGCGGAGACCTTCGGCGGCATCGACATCCTCATCAACAACGCCGGTATCGGCGCTAGCGGCCCGTTCGACAGCGACGACTACGAAGCGATCTGGGCGCGTGGGTTCGATGTCCTCCTGACCGCGCACGTGCGCATGATTCGCGCCGCACTGCCGCACCTGCGCCGCTCGGCGGGCGGTCGAATCGTGAACATCGCGTCGACCGAGGGCCTGGGGGCCACCAAGTACGGCAGTGCCTATACTGCCGCCAAGACCGGCGTGATCGGGCTGACCCGCGCGCTGGCGGTGGAGTTCGGCACCGAGGGCATCACGGTCAACTGCATCTGCCCCGGGCCGATCCGCACCGGCATGACCGCCGGCATTCCCGAAGAGAGCAAGCGCGAGTACGCACGCCGACGCGTCGCGCTGAAGCGTTACGCGGAGCCCGAGGAGGTCGCCCACGGGACACTAAGCCTGGTCCTGCCGGCGGCATCGTTCATCACCGGCGTCGCGCTGCCGGTCGACGGCGGACTGACGATCAAGAACGCGTGACCGCGGCTGCCACGCCGGTGCCCGGGGCCCCGATCCGCTCCGGGCGGGTGCGCTGGCCGGTCGTTCTCGCCTACGGCGCCCCGGGCGTCGGGGCCGGGTACATGTACCTGCTCGTCAACCTCTACGTGATGAAGTTCTCCACCGACGTGCTGCTCATCGCGCCGGCGGTGATGGGCATCATCTTCTCGGTGTCGCGCGTCTGGGACGCCATCTCGGATCCCGTGGTCGGCTACCTGAGCGACCGCACCCGGAGCCGCTTCGGTCGGCGGCGCACCTGGATCCTCGCCTCGGTCGTTCCCATCGGCGCCGTATTCGTGATGGTGTTCGCGCCCCCGGAGTCCCTCGGCGAGGCGGGCCGCATCGCCTGGATGGCAACGGCCATCATCGGCTTCTACTCCGCGATGACGGTGTTCCTGGTACCGCACCTGTCGCTCGGCGCGGAACTGTCGGAGGACTACCACGAACGCAGCCGCCTGTTCGGCATGCGCCACGCCGCCTTCACCATCGGCTCGATCCTGGCGCTCGGGAGCATGCAGGCGCTCATCGTCGCGGAACAGGAGGGCGAGGCCGCCGTGCGCGAGGTCACCTTCGCATTGGCCGTGATCGCCTCGGCCGTCATGACCGCGGCACTGCTCTGCTCGGTCCCCGTGTTGAAGGAGCGCCCCGACTTCCAGGGACGGGTCACGGAGAACCCGTTCCGGGCGTTCGCGGACGTGTGGCGCAACGTCCACGCCAGACTGCTCATCGTCGTGACGTTCATCGAGAACATCGGGTCCGCCGCCATCGGCGTGCTGACCCTCTACGTGATGCAGTACGTGGTCGGCGCTCCCTGGTGGTCGGCGCTCGTCATCCTCTCCTACATGGTGCCCTCCGCGGCATCGGTCCCCCTGTGGCTACCCCTGTCACGGCGCTTCGGCAAGGTGCGCCTGTGGATGTTCTCCATGGTGCTGACGGGCGTCTCCTTCGGCGGCATGTTCGTCCTGCCGTTCCTCGACACCGTCGAGGCAAGGCTGGTGACGATCTTCGTGCTCGCTTTCTTCGCGGGGCTCGCCGCCGGGGCCGGCGGCACCATCGGGCCCTCGGTACAGGGCGACGTCATCGACTACGACGAGCACCTCACCGGCGAGCGCAAGGAGGGTTCCTACTTCGCCGCCTGGAACTTCGTCTACAAGAGCGCCATGGGCGTGATGCTGGCGCTGACCGGGTTCGTGCTGCAGGCCTCCGGCTTCGTGCCCAACGAGGAACAGACCATGACCGTACAGGTGGCCATGGTCTCGCTATACGGTCTGTTCCCGCTCGTCTGCTACGCGGTCGGCGCGGTGCTCTTCAGCCGCTTCAAGCTCGACGAGCAGGCCCACGCGGAGATCCGCGCGCAACTCGATCTAAGGACCACCTGAGACGAGACGCCTCCGGCGCGCCCGACAAGGGCAGTTGTGCAGCAACTGCAACGCGCCTCCGGCGCGCCCGACAAGGGCAGTTGTGCAGCAACTGCAACGCGCCTCCGGCGCGCGGGATCATCGTCCGACGAAGTTGCCCGGACGACGCTCCGCGACAGCGCGGACGCCTTCCTTGTGGTCCTCGGTCTTCTGCAGACGGGCCTGTTCCGCGTTCTCCCAGTCCGTCGCCGCCTTGACGGCTTCCGGCAACCCTTCGCGCATCGTGGCGCGCACCGACTGCAAGGCCAGCGGAGCGCCCTCGGCAATCTCCGCGGCGAGGGTCTGCGCCGCCGACCGCAGCTCGTCAGCGTCCGTCAGGATGTCCGCGAGACCCCACTCGTAGGCCGTCTCACCGTTGATGCGGCGCCCGGTCTGGAAGAGCAGGTTGGCCTTTTGCTGGCCGACGATTCTCGGCAATGTGTGGGTGAGGCCGAACCCCGGGTGAAAGCCGAGCTTCACGAAGTTCGCGGTGAAGCGCGCCGCCGGCGAGACGACCCGGTAGTCGGCCATGACCGCCAGCCCGAACCCGCCGCCGACCGCCGCGCCCTGGACGGCCGCGATCACGGGCTTCTTCGCGGAGAACAGCCGCACCGCCGCCGTGTAGAGCGGGTTGCCCTCGCCTTGCGGACGCTCCCGTACGGCGTTGCGCGCGCTGTCCGCAAAATTGTTGCCGGCGCAGAAGTGTTTCCCCTGCGAGCAGAGAACGAGGGCGCGGGTTTCGATGTCCTCGTCGAGCGCATCGAATGCGTCGCCGAGGTGGTTGATAAGCTCGACGTCGAAGAAGTTGTTGGGCGGCCGCTGGATCTCCAGCGTCGCCACGTTGCCTTCGCGCTGCACCTCGATATCGCCGTACTTCACCCGGATCCTCCCGTTCAACCGTCCACAAAAGTGGCTGCTATAGTGCCCGAAAACGGGGAAAGAGTGGGAAGAGGAGGACGACGATGGAGGTGGGAGACTTCCTGCGCTGGCGCATCGGCGACGTCACGGTGACGCGCGTGGTGGAACTCACCTCGGCCAGCATCGGCAACTACATCCTGCCGCAGGCGCCGCCCGAGCTCGCGGATTCCCTGCCCTGGCTGGCACCGTTCACCAACGCCGATCGGAAGCTCGTGATGTCCTTCCACAGCCTGGTCATCCAGTGTCGCGACGAGACGTTCGTGGTCGATACGTGCATCGGCAACGACAAGGTGCGCAACTACCCGCGCTGGAACCGGATGCAGTCGAGTTTCCTCGGCGACTTCGCCGCTGCCGGCTTCGGGGTCGATGCGGTCGATGCCGTGCTCTGCACACACATGCATGTGGACCACGTCGGCTGGAACACCCGGCTGGTGGACGGTCGATGGGAGCCTACCTTCGGACACGCGCGGTACCTGTACGCGGAGGACGAGTGGGCGCACTGGCGGGCAACCGACCAGACGGAGGAGTTCGGTCCCGTCATCGAGGACTCGGTTCAGCCGATCTTCGACGCCGGGCTGGCCGACCTGGTGGCCTCCGATCACTCCGTCAGCGACGAGGTGCGCCTCACGCCGACGCCGGGACACACGCCGGGCCACGTCAGCGTGCACATCACGTCCCGGGGCGAGGAAGCCGTCATCACCGGGGACGCCATCCACCACCCATGCCAGATCGCGCACCCGGAATGGTCGTCGACCGCCGATGTCGATGCCGAGGCCAGCGCGGTCACCCGGCGCGCCATGCTGGAACGGTACGCCGACCGGCCCGTGCTGGTCATCGGCACGCATTTCGCCGGCCCGACCGCAGGGCGCGTGGTGCGTGACGGGGACGCCTTCCGCCTGGACGTGTAGGGGACGGGCTTGTCCCGTCCCGTCTTGATCGCCGTGCACAACCCCGGCGCGGGCGACCGCGAGGGTCGCCCCTTGCGTGGCTGGGCCGGAGGCGGCGTCGGCGCGCAGCGGCAGCGAAGCGCCGGACCGGCTTTGGGGCGCTACAATGTCCCGTCCTGAGCGTCCCGTCCTGAGCGTCCCGCACAATCCAGGGGTCGGCCCTGCGTGCTAGACTTCCCGGTTTTCCGTCGGCCCGCTCCTTGTCTTCCCGCCACATCGTCGACGCCCTGAAGCGCCGCGACTTCGTCTGCCTCTGGACCGGCAGTCTCGGCGCTTCCTTCGCGATGAACATGCAGATAATCGCGCGCGGGTGGCTCGTCTACACGATGACGTCCTCCGCCATGGACCTCGCGTGGGTGACGCTCTCCTTCATGGTGCCGCAGGTCCTGTTCTCGCTTTGGGGCGGCGTACTGGCGGACCGCTTCCACAAGCGCCGCATCCTGGTCAGCGCGCAGATGCTGAACTGCGTCGCGACGATCTTCATGGCGACCATCATCATCACCGACCAGGTCACGTTCTGGGACTTCATCTGGCTCGGCATGTTCAACGGGACCGTGCTCGCCTTCTCGATCCCCGCGCGGCACGCCTTCGTCCCCGAGCTCGTGCCCCGGCGGCTGATCTTCACCGCCATGGCGCTGCACACCACGGGCATGAACTTCGCCCGCATCCTGGGCCCGGCGATCGCAGGCTTCCTGATCGCCTGGTTCGCGAGTGGCGACACCTCCAGCACCTTCGGTGTCGGGATCGTGTACTACGTGATCGCGATCCTCTACCTCGTGGCCGCGGTGACCATGATGTTCGTTCAGAGACCCGGTGCTCCGCATCCGCGGCAGGCGGAGAGTCCCCTGCACGATCTGC
Organism: Candidatus Azotimanducaceae bacterium; assembly: GCA_965206615.1. Lineage (GTDB taxonomy): Bacteria > Pseudomonadota > Gammaproteobacteria > Pseudomonadales > Azotimanducaceae > VXNE01. The sequence continues at coordinate 803,409 of CBDBKI010000005.1, read as the reverse complement.
TCGAGGGACTGGCGTACGTTCGCGCGAACCCGCCCGTTTTCGGCCTCATCATGCTGTCGGTGGCCGCCTTCATGTTCGGGATGCCACTGAACACCCTGTTGCCGGCGTTCAACGAGGACATCCTTGGCGGTGGCTCGGACGACCTCGGGCTGCTGATGTCGGGCATGGGTCTCGGCGCCATTGCCGGTTCGCTGATGCTCGCCTCCGCCGGCGAGTTGAAGCGCAAGCGCCGCTGGCTGATCGGCACCTGCTTCGGCTGGGCCGTGAGCACTGCGGCGCTCGCGCTGGCGACCAGTCTGCCCGTCGCGATGCTGGTCGTCGCCGTGTTCGGCTGGATGTCCGCGTGGAACATGGCCCTGAACCGGGGCCTGATCCAGAGCCAGGTCGACATGCGCATGCGCGGGCGCGTGATGAGCATCGACATGATGTCGCACGGACTGATGCCCGTCGGGATGATTCCGCTCGGCTGGGTCGCCGACACGTTCGGGGTCGCCAGCGCACTGGCCGTGAGCGGCGTTCTGTTCGCCGTCGCCGTGGCGGCGCTCAAGTGGCTGTCGCCCGCGGTCCGGCGGGTTGGCCGACCCGTGGTCGCGGTGGGCGCGACCCGGTAGGGACGGGCTTGTCCCGTCCCGTCTCGAATTCATGCAAGGCCGAGACGGGCTTGTCCCGTCCCTGCGTTGCACAACGTCGGCCGTCCTCGCCTCAGGCCTCCGCCCGCGTGTAGGCCAACTCGTCAAGTACCGGCCGAATCTCCGCGAGAAACCGCTCCGGGTGCTCGCACATCGGGAAATGCCCGAGCCCCTGCATGGTCCGGTACCGCGCGCCCGGGATCATGGAGGCCAGCTCCTCGCCGGCTTCCGGCGTACCGCTCCAGTCGTATTCGCCGTTCAGGATGTAGACGGGACAGACCTCCGTATCGATGCCGCGCGCGCTGTTGCGGACGTCGTGGTCGATGGAGTAGTAGTAGAGGTCGCCCTTGAACACCGCGGGGGCGCCCTGGCTGTACACCCAGGTCGTCTCGCGGCGAAAGGCCTCCGGGCTGGTCGGCGCCATCATCCCGTACATGACGTGGGCCTTGAAGTCGTTGCCGATCTCCGGGTGATAGAACTCGTCGATGAAGCCGCCCGGGGTGTACGCGGATGCCTCGAGGCCGACCGTGGCGCGGAATCGCTCGGGGTGGTGGATCGCAAGGTCCACCGCCAGGTGGCCTCCGATGGAGCTGCCCATGTAGAGCGGGTCGGCCAGGTCCAGCGCATCGGCGAGACCCACCGGGACACTCATCAGGAAGTCCTTCGTGAGCCTGTAGGGCTCGCTCCACCACGCCTTTCCCGTCGGCGGCACGGATTTGCCGTGATACGGCAGGTCGTAGGCGATCAGGCGATAGCGCGACTGCAGCTCAGGGTCCTCGAGCACGTGCCGCCACTGGCGCCCGTCCGCGCCAGCCGTGTGCTGCAGGAGGATCGGGACACCCTCGCCGGCCTCCTCGAAATACACCCGATGCTCGACGCCATCGAAGTCGAGGTACACGTAGCGGCCCACGGCCGCGTCAAACCTCGGCATTGTTCACCTCCCGCATGATCTCGACCAGCCGGCGGATCGCCGGATAGTAGGCACAGTAGTGGGCGGTATCGCCGGTGACCTCGAAGCCGTGATGCAGCGTCGCCGGATACAGGTCCTGGTAGAACGGCCGCGGTACCGCTTCGAGCAACGCGTCCCAATCCTCCGCCGGGGCCGCGATCGACAGGTTTGCCGCCACGGCGCCGAACCACGGCTCGACGCCGGTGACCTCCCCTGCCGCGACGGTCAGCTTGTGCTTCGCGGCGCCGATGTCGAGCCGGATGCGGCTCGACCAGAAGCGCGCGTGCATGCGGAACTCGCCGTCCTCGTTGGCGCGCCGACGCACTTCCTGCCAATCCAGCATGCCCTTCGGTTCCCTTGTCGTACCCCCGATGCTCGCGTAGGGTATCCGATTTCCCGCTTGGCAAGACCGCTCCATGGCCCTCAACATCGGCCTCATCTCGGACACGCACATCCCCGAAGCACGGGCGACGTTGTGGCCGCAGGTGTACGACGCCTTCGCCGGCGTCGACTGCATCTTCCACGCTGGCGACATCCACGAGTTGTGGGTGCTCGACACGCTCGAGGAGATCGCGCCGGTGTACGCCGCCCGCGGCAACGGCGAGGACGGCTCCGGCGGCCGGGACATACAGCCCGACGACCCGCGCGTCCGCTACGCCTGGAGCCTGCCGATGGAAGACCTGACCGTCGGCCTCACCCACTTCATTCCCGCGACCGAGCGGCCGCCCGACTTCACGGTGGCGCGCTGGGTGGAACGCTTCTTTCCGGACAAGACCCCCGACGTCATCGTCTACGGCGACACGCACACCGAACTCATCAACGCGGTGGACGGGATCCTGTGCGTGAACCCCGGCTCGCCGACGTATCCGCACAACTACGACACGCAGTACGGGACGATCGGGTTCCTGGAACTGGACGACGGCAAGGCCGAGGCCAGCGTGTGGCTGCTGAACGACGATGGGATCGAACCGTTCGACTGGAACGCCGTACCCCCCTGGCGGCGACGCTGAACCGACGTGCAATTCCAGCGACTTAGCGAGGAGAAGAGGACATGAGGAAAACCATTATCGCGTTGGCATTGCTGACAATGGCGGCCGGCTGCGAACAGGAGCAGACCGAGCCCGGGGACGCGACGCCCGATGCGAGCGAGGCCGCAACCCCGCAGACGCCCGAAGTCGCATCGAATCCGCTCAGGAACGCCTACTTCGGCGATACCCACATACACACGATCCTCTCCTTCGATGCCTACCTCATGGGAACGCGGCGCACGCCCGACGAGTCCTACGCGTTCGCCAGGGGGGAGGCCATCCAGCACGCGGCGGGCCGCATGATGCAGTTGCACGCACCGCTCGACTTCCTCGCCGTCTCGGATCATGCCTTCTATCTCGGCATGATGCGGGAACTCGCGGACAAGGATTCCGAGTACGGCGATCATGTGCTTTCCGACGCCGTACGCGGGGCAACGGATGCCGCAGGATCCAGCGCCGGCTTTCAGGCCGTGGTCGGACACCTTCGGGAAGGCCTGTCGAACCCCGACCGCGAGGACGACCTCGACGACCGGAACGTGGCCCGCTCCGCCTGGCAGGAGATCATCGAGTCCGCCGAGCGCAACAACGACCCCGGCAACTTCACGACGTTCGTCGGCTACGAGTACACGTCCTCCGGGCCCGCGGGCCAGAACCTCCACCGCAACGTGATCTTCCGCGGCAGCGAGGTGCCGCTGCAGCCCTTCAGCCGCCTCGACTCGCTGAACCCCGAGGATCTCTGGGCGTGGATGGACGGCCACCGGGCCGAGGGCATGGACGCCATCGCCATACCGCACAACTCCAACGGCTCCGACGGCTGGATGTTCCGCGACGTGAACTGGGCCGAAGAGCCCCTCGACGCGGCCTACGCGGACCTGCGCATGCGCAACGAGCCGCTGGTCGAGAACACGCAGGTGAAGGGCACCTCCGACACCCATCCTCTGCTGTCGCCGAACGACGAGTGGGCCGATTTCGAGCTCATGGAGCTGAAGGTCGCCTCCGACCAGGCGTCCCGCCCGCCGGGCAGCTACGTGCGCGACGCGTACCTGAGCGGACTGGCCATGGAGGCGACCCAGGGCTTCAATCCGTACCGCTTCGGCGTGATCGGCTCGTCGGACACGCACAACGCCGCCGGCTCCTTCTACGAGTACGACTACTGGAGCAAGACCGGCCAGACCGACATCGAACCCTACATGCGCGGCTCGGTGCCGCTGCCCGACTCGCCCGCGGATGCCCCGGAGTACGCAGACGGCTCGTCCCAGTACTGGGGCGCCTCGGGCCTGGCGGGGGTGTGGGCAGAGTCGAACACCCGCGAGGCGATCTTCGACGCCATGCGGCGCAAGGAGACTTTCAGCACCAGCGGCCCGCGTATCAAGGTGCGTTTCTTCGGCGGCTACGACATCGACAGCGCGACGGCCGAGGCGGCCGACAGCATCGCCCAGGCCTATTCACAGGGCGTGCCGATGGGAGCCGACCTCACGACCGACGGCGAGCGGGCGCCCTCCTTCTACGCCCGGGCGGCCCGCGACCCGAACACCGTCGCCCTGCAGCGCCTGCAGATCGTCAAGGGTTGGATCGAGGACGGCGAACGGCAGGAAGCGGTGATCGATATTGCCTGCTCCGACGGCGGCGCCGTGGATCCCGAGACGCAGCGCTGCCCGGACAACGGCGCCACGGTGGATCTCGCCACCTGCGATGTGACCCCGGACAAGGGCGCCGGGGAGCTCGCCGCGGTCTGGCAGGACCCGGATTTCGATCCGGCGCAGCACGCCTTCTACTATGTGCGCGTCCTCGAGAACCCGAAGTGCCGCTGGTCGACCTGGGACGCGATCCGCGCCGGTGTCGGTCTACGCCCCGACATGCACGCGACGATCCAGGATCGGGCCTGGAGTTCGCCGATCTGGTACCGGCCCATGTAGGGGACGGGCTCGTCCCGTCCCGTTTTCGCATTCATGCACAGCCCCGGGCGACCACAAGGGTCGCCCCTACAGCGGGAATCCCTGCGGCGGATAGTCCCCGCAGCCGCTGTGTCCCAGCGACAGGTACTCTGCCTCGTCCCAGGCTGCCCCGCGTCGGAAGAGGCTGACGTAGGTGCGACACAGTTCGCGCTGTTCGTCGAAGGACGCATCCGCAAGCAGCCGGGCCTTCATGCCGGCCAGGGTGACCTCTGCGGAAGTCATGCGAACGCCGCCGTCGCGTGGCGTATCGAACACGATGGTCCTCGGCGCGTCCGGGGCGTTCGTCCAGGGCGTCCACTCGACTTCCGCTCCGTCGCGTCCGTGGCCCGGATCGCCCGAGTACGCGAACTCGGTCCAGTACGACATCATGCTTGCGGACAGGGCATCCCGCTGCGGCAACCTGTCCTCGTCGTAGATGTTTCCGAGCGCCGAAGCGGTGCCGCCAAAGCCGCCGAAGACGAACCCGATCTCCAGTCCATGCGCCGCCCCGAGCGCCTGCGAGAGGTCGTAGCCGAGGATGGTGTCCTCCTCGTCCCAGTCGAAACGGTAGGCGAAGACCGTGTCGCCCTGGGCCACGTGCAGCAGGCGAGCGAGGCTGTCGACACCACCGTAGCGCCAGCCCTCGGAGGCGTACGAGGCCGCCCGGTCATACGCGGCCGGATCCTTCAGCCGGGGCAGGAATCCGAACCGGTAGTCGACCCACTCCGGGCTCTGCGCCATGAAGAGCTTCGCCTCGTCCCGATTGGCGCCGAGGATCACGGGTACGACGTTGTAGGTTTCCGGGCTCGCGAAGAGCTCCGTGGCGGTGATCGCCGGCAGCACGACACCGTCACCGAACACCGCCGGCGCTCCGATCATCCCCATCCCGCCGCTTTCGTAGAGCGTCATCAACTCCGGCGCCGCGGCGTCGTACAGGAGCGCTCGGATCGCGTCGCCGTCCATGGCCCGAACCCGGGCTCGCGCCCGTTCGACGTCAGCCGCCATGCCGCGCGCGACCACGAGCGACGCGATCACCTCGTTCGAGCTGCGCACATCCCCGGGTTCGACATCGTCGACGAAGTTCTCGGCCTCGTGGCGCGTCGCCATGAACAGGCCGCCGCTCTGCACCACGGCGCGATGGAACAGGCCGGCCGCCGGCGGTGAGGCCATCATGCTGAGCACGTTCACACCGCCCGCCGACTCACCGAATATCGTGACGTTGCCGGGATCGCCGCCGAAGACCGCAATGTTGTCGCGCACCCACTCGAGGCCGCGAACGATGTCGAGGGTGCCGTAGTTCCCCGACCCGTCGAAGTCGCCGCCATCGCTGCCGAGCGCCGGATGGCTGAACCAGCCGAATGGGCCGAGGCGGTAGTTCACGGCCACCAGCACGACCTCGTGGCGTGCCGCGAGGACGCCCCCGTTGTACGGTCCCGCGTGGCCGATGCTGTTGCCACCGCCGTGAATCCAGTACATCACCGGGAGGCGGCGCCCATCCACGGTCGCCCCGGCCGGAGCGTGAACGTTCAGGTACAGGCAGTCCTCGCGACCGATGACATTGTCGCCGTCGTGATCCGGCAGGTCCGCGAGCGGATTGGTGAACTGCACGCAGGCGCTGCCGGACGCGAGGGCGTCGAGCGGCTGCGGCAGTGGCCCGGGCGCCTGCGGCGCCCGCCATCGCAGCTCGCCGACCGGCGGCCGAGCGAACGGGATGCCGAGCCAGGCGTGGCTGCCGACCGCGTCGACAAAGCCCGTCACGCGGCCTTGGCCGAGTTCCACCGTCGTCGCCGCATCCGCAACCGGCGCCGGCGGCGCGTCGCCTCGACTCGTCCACCACCACACCGCGAGGCCGATAGCCACCACGGCAAGCACTACGATCCCGACACGTCGCATGATCCATTCCCCCGAGAGGTTCATCAGGCGCGAGAGGCGACTCCCGTCCGCCGCAATAGCGTAGCATCCGAGCCGTCGCCAACCGCCGCCGCTGAGGAAACCATGCGCATCACCGACGTGACCGTCACGCTTTGGGAGTGGAAGGACATTCCTCCCACCCGCTACACCCGTACCATTTCGAGCGCCGGCAGCCGCAGCACGCGCATGGGGCTGGTCCGCATCGAGACCGACGGCGGGGTCGAGGGTCACTCGTTCGTCGGTTCGGCATACGGCTCGGCGGAGACCGATGCGGCGCTCATCACCGGCTTCCTGAAACGACTCCTCGTCGGTGAGGATCCACTCGCTCGCGAACGCCTCTGGCAAGGCATGATGCGCCGCGCGCGCGGCCAGATGCTGCGCGCCGTCGGCGCCGTCGACGTGGCGCTCTGGGACCTGGCCGGGCGGGCCGCCGACGTCCCGGTCCATCGGCTGATCGGTTCCTACCGTTCGAGCGTGCCCGCGTACGCCAGTTCCGCCGTCCTGCCCTCTCCGGAGGCCTACGCCGAAGAGGCCGTGCGCCATCAGGAAGCGGGATGGACGGCCTACAAGATCCATCCCCCTGCGATTCCCGACGAGGACATCCGCATCTGCCAGGCGGTGCGCGCGGCGGTGGGCGACGACTTCCGCCTCATGCTCGACTCGACCTGGTCCTACGACTACCCCGCAGCGCTACGGGTGGGCCGGGCCGTCGAGGAACTCGGCTTCTACTGGTACGAAGACCCCCTGGCGGACGACGACCTCTACAACTACGTCAAGCTCAAGGAACGCCTGCACATCCCGATCATGGCGACGGAACTGCCGGCGGCGGGGCCCACCTCGTACGCGCCGTGGGTGATGGCGAGAGCCACCGACTTCCTGCGCGGCGACGTGGCGGTCAAGGGCGGGATCACTTCATGCCTCAAGACCGCCCACCTGGCCGAGGCGTTCCGCATGAACTACGAGGTCCACCACGGCGGCAACTCCCTGAACAACGTGGCGAACCTGCACCTCATCATGGCGATCCCGAACTGCGAATACTTCGAAGTGCTGCTGCCCGACGCGGTCCAGAAACACGGACTCGTGGAAGAGATCGTCGTCGACGGCGAAGGGTTGGTGCACGCATTCGATGAGCCGGGTCTCGGCGCTCGGATCGACTTCGAGCTGATCGAGCGAAACAGGGTGGCGACGCTCTGAAGGACCGCGACGGGTCTGCTGCCATGAACACGACAGAATCGAACCGGAAACTGGTCCGGGACGCATTCACGAGGTGGGAGGCCGGCGAATTCTCCGCGGTCCTCGACCTGATGGCCGAAGACCTTGAGTGGACGATCATCGGCACCACCCCGATCTCGGGCACCTACCGGAGTCGCCAGGCGTTTCAGGACACCGTCGGCAACATGTTGCGCAAGGCTTTCAAGGGCCCGCTCCAGCCCACCATCCGCAAGGTCATCGCGGACGGCAGCGACGTGGCGGTGCTGTTCGAAAGCCACGCCGAGACCCACACCGGTCCGGACTACGACCAGGTTTACTGCTGGATGCTGGAGCTGGTGGGCGGGCGTATTCGGCGCGGCACGGCGTACCTGGACACGGCGCTGATCGACGCCGTGGTTTCGCCGCGTCTGTGACCGGGAAGGCTGGCGCGCCCGACAGGATTCGAACCTGTGGCCTTTGGCTTCGGAGGCCAACGCTCTATCCAACTGAGCTACGGGCGCGGGGGTGCGAACGTTACCAGCGCGCCGAGCAGGATGCACCCTGAATCCGGGGCGCGGACGCGCAGGGAACAGAAGACCGTAGGGACGGGCTTGTCCCGTCCCGTGCCGAATGACCCCCGCATCTCGACACGGGCGATGTAGGGGACGCCCTTGTGGCGTCCCGTCCCGAATGCGTGCACGACCCCGATACGGGCGACCGCAAGGGTCGCCCCTCGGATGGAACAAACGGCGGCGGGAGCGCAGCGACCGGTGACGGTTGTTCCATGGAAGGACGGCGTGGCTGGGCCGGAGGCGCGCCGGTGCGTAGCGAGCTTGCGAGCGAGCGCCGGGCCGGCTATGGGGCGCTACAATCCGTGCCGAAGCAACCGCATAACCGAACCCGTCGCCAGGGCTTGCGCAGGCCCAGCACGGGCGACCGCAAGGGTCGCCCCTACCTCGCCGGATACCTCGCGAGCGCCTCCTCGTCCGGCTGCGTTCCCCATCCGGGGGTGTCCGGCAGGTGCAGGTAGCCGTCGCGGATGTCGGGTTCGACGGTGAAGATCTCTGCGTCCCAGGGCAGGCGGTCGATGTCCGTCTCCATGATGCGCAGGTTCGGCACGGCGGCCGAGAAGTGCGCGCTCATCATCGTCGCCAGGTGGCCGTAGTAGTTGTGGGGCGCCACGTTCACCTGGTGCGCCTCGGCGGTCGCCGCGATCTTCATGGACTGCCAGGCGCCGTTCCAGGGCACGTCTATGATCGCCACGTCCATGGCGCGCAGGTGGAAGTACGGCAGGTACGCCGGCAACGTGATCAGCGACTCGCAGGAGCTGATCGCATGGGGGCTCGCCCGCCGCACGTCGGCCAGCGCTTCCGGATGCGGCGTGTCGATCTCCACCCAGAAGAGATCGAAGTCGGCGAGCGCGCGCAGGATGCGACGGTAGCCCTCCGGGCGTGCGTTGTAGTTGAGGTCGAGCAGGATATCCATGTCCGGACCCGCCCCTTCCCGAAACGCTTCGAGGTGGCCCCTGAGCCCCGCGATGACCTGACGGTCCACGTTCAGGTCCGGCGCGAACGGGCGGCCGAAACCGGGACTCCATCCGCTGCTACGTTCCCGGCTGTGGTCGAAGATATTGGTCTTGAGCGCTGTAAAGCCGCGCTCGCGGACTTCCTCGCCCAGGGCGCGCACGCCCGCGGCATCGGTGATCGCCGGGGGGTAGTAGTCGGGACGGGCGATCCGCCACGTGCCGCAATGCGACCAATACACGCGAATCGAGTCGCGCACCCGCCCGCCGAGCAGGTCGCAGCACGGCACTCCGAGTGTCCTGGCCTTGGCGTCCAGCAGCGCGTTCTCGATGGCGCCGATGCCCATCGCCATGACCCCGGACATCGACTGCCGGGCGCGCGCATGGAGGATGGCGTAGATACGTTCGGTATCGTGCACGCGTTGGCCCACGACGAGGGGGGCAAGCTTTTCGATGACCTCCGTGACGCCAATCGCGCCCTGGTGCTCGTCATACTCGCTCCAACCGACCACGCCGTCCTCGGTGGTCAGCTTCACGAAGTGATAGTTGCGCCAGCCGGCGTCGCAGTGGCGCGTCTCGATGCTGCGTACTCTCATCGCGTCGGCCCGCGCGCTGCTACTGAACGAAACCGTACAGCCGGGCGGCATTCTCGCAGACGATCTTGCGCCGGACGTCGTCCGGAACACCGGCGAGTTCGCGCTCGATGAATTCGTGCGAGTCCGGCCAGACGCCGTCCGGATGCGGGAAGTCGCTGCCCCACATGACGTTGTCCTCGCCGAGGATGTCGAGCAGCCGGATGCCGATCGGGTCGGACTGGTAGGTGGCGTAGCACTGGCGCCGCCAGTACTCGGACGGCTTCATCGCCAGCGTCAGGTCCTTGAACTGGTCTTCCCACTCGAGGTCCATGTGATCGAGCACGTAGGGGATCCAGCCGATGCCGCTCTCGCCGATGACGAGCTTGAGCCCCGGATGCGCCTCCAGCACCCCGCCGTAGATGGTCTCCATGATGATCTTCGACATGGCGAGCTGGAAACTCGTGATGTGCACCGCGAACGCCTGACGGCGCTGCAGGGGGCCGAGTGCGGCGAAGTCGTAATCCACGCGCGGCCCGATGGTGTGGTAGTGCAGCGGCAACCCCGCTTCCTCGGCGAGCGCCCACAGCGGCTCCCAGGACGGATCGAACAGCGGCGCCATCTCGTGGGTGTTGGACACCTCGATGCCGCGCAGCACGCCGCGCCCGGCGACCCGGCGCACCTCTTCGCAGGCCGCGTCCACGTCGTGGCTCGGGATGCTCGCGAGCCCGGCGAACCGCTCCGGCCGCGCCGCGCAGAAGTCCGCCAGCCACGCGTTGTAGATGCGCATCACCTCGTCGGCCGCTGCGTCGTCCTGGAGGCGCGTCGCCGCGCCGAGAATGCCGTAGATCACTTCCGCCTGGACGCCGTCGAGATCCTGGTCGCCGATCCGGAGTTCGGGGTCCGTCAGTCGCGGGATTCCTGCCGCACCGTCGCGGTAGAGGCCCTGTTCCGCCATGCGATCCGACCGGTGGATCTCCCCCGGGACGTAGACGCGTCCCGCCGAACCCATGCCGTTCTGCAGACCGAACTGCGCGCCGCCCCGACTCACCCAGTAGCGGCCCTTCTCGGTCTGGGCCACATAGGGCATGCGCTCCTTCAGGCCGGCTCGCGCTTGTTCGCGAAACAGATTCTCCGGCAGCCACGGCAGGTCGATGTGACAGTCCGCGGAAATGATCTCGTATTGCATGTCTCCCCCCTGCCGATCCGCGCTCGCGCGGATCTCATCAGCGCTCTTTCGGGTCGCCCTCCTGGTCGCTTCCCGGGCGCGGGCGAGCGGCGGGCTCAAGGAAGCCCATCGCCTGTCGCATCACCTCCAGTGGATTGACCTCCGCCATCTTGCGCAGGCGCTCCCGGTACTGATCCTGGTGCTCCAGGAACGTGAGAATCCCCTGCTCGATGTAGCTCGCCACCACCCCGCCGTAGCGGTCCCCATAAAAGCGGATGATCTGCTCGATCGCCCGATTGGTCAGTATCGGCTCATGGCCCTGTTCTTCCTGCTCGGAGAGAATCTGCAGCAGTACCGTGCGCGTGATGTCACGGTCTTCCCGGCTGTCCCGTACCTGGATGCTCTCCCCGCGAACGATTTCCCCCCGCACGTCATCTACCGTGACGTACGTGCTGTTGTCCTGATCGTACAGACGACGGTTCGGATACTTCTTGTAGCGCCGCATCAGCCCGGCGCGTAGGCCGGCTCCGGATACATCAGGGGCCGGCAGCCAAGGCTGCGGTCGAAGCGCTGCCACGCGTCCGCCGGCTGCGCCAGGCGGTCGGCGATGACGTGCACCGCGGCGGGATTCATCGTCATGCCCGAGTGGCTGCCGACGACCTCCACGTTCTCGCTCAACGGGCTATCCCGCTCCAGGCAAGACCGCCAGGAAACCACGCCGTCGGTGCGGCTATAGATCGCGGTGGAGGGCACCGGAACGGGCGCGCCGGTGTCGCGGTCTCCGCGCACACGATCGCGCATCTCCCGCACAGTGAGCCCCGACAGCTGCTCGAACAGCCGGCGCACGACAGGATTCGCGCCGTGCCCGTCGGTGGCGCCGAACGGGCTGCCGAGGGTAATGACAGAACGCACGTGCTTCGGGAAGCGCCGCGCAATCTCGCGGGCGAACACCCCGCCCAGGCTCTGACCGATCAACGTGAGCGGTTGCCGATAGCTGCGTACCAGCCGATAGAAGCGCAGCACCATCCGCGACTGCACTTCGAGGCTCCCGGTATTGGTGCCGACGAGCCACGGCAGCGTCTCGTACCCCAGCCGGTCCAGAAACCGGCGCAACGGCAGCGTGGATGCGTCGCCCGCGGTAAACCCCGGGAGGAGAAGCACCGGATGTCCGTCGCCCCGCGGCGCCTGCGCCAGCAACGGCCACCACTGCGTGAAGACAGCGGCTTCGCACAGCGTGCGCGGCAACTCCGCCATCGACAGCAATGGCGAGGGCGCCCCCTGCCGATGCGCTCCAATGTCCAGCGACTCGTACATGCTTCCCCCCGGGTCGTCGTCGCACCCTCTCGCGAGTGTCGCCCACGTTCCGCCGAACCGTCAAGGATTTGTTGCATTGCAATATGCGTTGCACCCCGTCGTCGGGGAGGCGCCACGCGTTGATGCCGCAACGGCCGCAGCCGCGACGTTGCGATGCATCTTCTTCATTGACGCGTCACAATTCGTGCCTACAATGCGCGCCCGCAGGACAGGCGGATGCACCGCACTTGTGCAGGAGCGACACCAAAATGGGGTCTCTCGACAGGAATCGGTGCCGCCAGATCTGTCCGCAGCAAGGATTCCTTCCTTGTAAATCAATGGGTTGAAGTATCGAAAAGGGAAGTGGCACGCCTCATGCTTTGCCATTGTCCGAAGCCTGCCGCAGCGGCGGGATGGTGTTTGTCCAAAACAGGGAGGAGAACCTGGACATGTACAAGTTGAGCGGACTCGACGCCGGATTCCTTTACAACGAGACGGAGCGGTGCCCGCAGCATGTGTCTTCGGTGCAGGTGATGGAACTTCCGGCAGGGGTCGACGAAGACACCTTCATCGAGGGCCTGAAGGCGCTGTTCAAGAGCCGGCTGCACCTCGTGCCGTACTTGACCAACAAGCTCGTCGAAACGCCGTTCATGATCGACCACCCGGTGTGGGTGCCGGATGCCGACTTCGACATCGACCACCACATCTTCCGCATGGACCTCGCGGCCCCCGGCGGGCAGGCCGAACTCGAAGCGGCGGTCGCCACGCTCCACGAACAGCGCCTCGACCGCAACCGTCCCCTGTGGAAGACGGTCGTCCTGTGCGGTCTCGAAGAGGGGCGCATCGCCTACTATTCCGGCGCGCACCACGCCTGCCTCGACGGCATGGCGGGACAGGCGGCCACCACGACCCTGATGGACACCACCGTGGTACCCCGCGAAGTGCCCCCCGCGCCGAAGGATTTCCTCGCCGCGAAGCAGCCGTCCGTGTCAGACCTCGTTGTCGCGGCATGGGAGAACATCATTCAGTTCCAGATCCGCCAGGCGACCGGTCTGCTCGACGCCGTCGAGACCGGCATCCGGTTGCAACGCCGGTTGCTCGACACGAACGCGTTCGATACGGACGGCGGTCTCGGTGCGATGGCCGAGGAGGCGCCGCGCACCCGTTTCAACGCACCCACAGAGGGCGCGCGCAGCTATGCCGTGGGCGAGATGGACCTCGCGGCCGTGAAGCTGGCGGGCAAGGCGAACGGCGGGACATTGAACGACGTCTTCCTCGCCATCTGCGGCGGCGGACTGCGTCGATATTTCGAGCGGACCGGGGAACTGCCCGAGAAGCCCTTGATAGCGGGTTGCCCGGTTTCACTGCGCAAACCCGGCGACACGTCGATGAACAACCAGGTCACCATGATGCAGGTGAGCCTCGCCACGGACGAAGCGGACGCTGCCATGCGCATCGCGGCGATCCGCGAGTCTTCCGCCCTCGCGAAAGGTGTGACGGCGGATCTTGCGGGCGCCTTCGAAGCGAACCCCGCGGGCTGGGGGATGCCGCTGGCCATGCGCACCGCGACCAGCGTGATGGAAGTGGCGCGCACGGCCGACGTGGCCGCCCCGCCCTTCAACGTCGTGATATCGAACGTCCCCGGGCCGCGGCAGACGCTGTACTCCAACGGGGCGCGCATGCTGACGCACTACCCCGTGTCGATCCCGGCACACGGGCTCGGCGTGAACATCACCGCGCAAAGCTACACGGACAAGCTCTTCATCGGGATCACCGCGTGCGCAAGGGCGCTGCCCGATGCGGGCGCACTGCGCGACGACATCGTGGAGGAGTACGAGGCGTTGTGCAGCGCGTTCCTCCCGGAAGAAGCCGCGCCGGTGCCCGTCGAGCCGACGCCACTCCCGGTCGCCACCCCGCGGGCGGCGGACGTTCCGGCCGCCCAGGCCGCCTAGTGGAGCCTGCCGGTACGCCAGCGGACGATTTGGTATTGACAGCCGTTTTTGCGCACTGCACAATACGCCTCGTTGTGCAGTGCAGCACTCAACGAATGAACCAAGGAGCCAAACGATGAATCCTCTTGAGAAGCAGCTTCAGATAGGTCGCGAGTTGTTCGAGTTGAACGCCACCGCCTGGCGGCGCATGGTGGAACTCGACGCGGACTCCTTCCGTACGTTCGTCGAAACCCACCAGTCCTTCTTCTCGCGGCTGCCGGAAGTGAAGGATCTGCCGAGCCTCGTCACCCTGCAGCGCGAGTACGGCGAAACCGTCTGGAACGGCGCCCAGAGCGCCGTGCAGGCGCGCGGCGAAATCATGCGCGAGAGCCTGGGCAAGGCCGGCGAGCTGGTCCGCGGTGCGTTCGACCAGTCCACGGATGAAACGACGGAGCAAGCCGCGGCCTGACTCAAGGACGACACCTGTCCGGGCCTTGCACGCAAGGTTCGAGGCTCAGGCACACCGTTGGACGCACGGTTTGACATACGGTTAAAAAGCAGCGCGCGGGCGTTTCCCCTCTACCGCTCCTCGATCGCCCGCGCGTTGCACTTTTTTCGGCGCCCCCCTGCGGCGTCTTCCTGCGTCTTCCTGCGTCTTCCTGCGTCTTCCTGCGTCTTCCTGCAAAAAGAGGCGCGCCGCGGGACATGTAAAATGGCCGACGCCCCGGGCTGCGGTCCGGCGCACGGCATCACGAGGGCATCGTGTTACGGCAACTGAGTGCGCAGGACGCATCCTTCATCTTTATGGAATCGCCGGCCACGCCGATTACCCAGCCCTCCCAACCGGCCATTGAAGCGCCGACGGAGGCCGCGGGCCCCCGACCGGCAAAGGCCACTAGCGGAGATCGACAGTGACACAACGACCCACCGCACTCGTCACCGGGGCATCCTCCGGAATCGGCCGCGAACTCGCGCGCGTGTTCGCGGAGAACGGCTACGACCTGGTGATCACCGCCCGCCGGCGCGACCGGCTGGCGGACCTCGCAACCGAGCTCGGGGAACGGGTTCGCGTCGAGACCGTTGTGGCCAATCTCGCGACGCGCAACGGCATGGCCACGCTCAGGAAGGCGTTGCGCGAGCGGGACCTCGGCATCGATGTCCTGGTCAACAACGCCGGCGCGGGAGCCTCGGGCGAATTCGCGGCCATGGAAGCCACGAAGTCGCTCTCCCTGATCGACCTCAACGTCCGCGCGCTGACCGAACTGACCCACCTCGTGCTCCCCGGAATGATCGAACGCGGTCGCGGACGGATCCTCAATGTCGCCTCGGTAGCATCCTTTCAGGCGCTACCCGGCATGACCGTCTACGCGGCGACAAAGGCGTTCGTGCTCTCCTTTACCGAGGCCCTTTCCGAGGAACTGACCACCACCGGAGTCACCGTGACGGCACTGTGCCCCGGACTGACCCGAACCGAGATGGTCGACGACCTGGCAGCCGCTCTGGACTTCATGATGGCGAGCGCCTCCGAAGTCGCCCGGGAAGGCTACCAGGCCTGCATGGCGGGAGAAGTGATCCGCATACCCGGAGTCGCGAACCAGGCGCTGGTGACCTGGCTTCAATATCAGCCGCGCTGGCTCAAGCGTTTCCTCTCCGGCGTCGCCGGCCGCGCCGCGGTCGCTTCGACCGCGGGCACGGTCGACAGAGACGCGACAGCAGCCTAGGGAAGCGGGAACGTGAGCGATACGGCAGCCCCGAAGGAGCGACCCGGACCTGGCGACACTCGGGAAGGCGTCGCGCTCTCGGCGGCGCTCGGGGTTGACGCAAAGGCCATCACCGACGCCTGGGCCATGATCGTCGGCACTGCCGCGCGCCAGCCCCAGGCGCTGTTCCAGGCGTACACGGGCTTCTGGCGGGACTGCGCGCAGATCCTGTTTGGCAGCAGCGACATCGCCCCGGAGGGCACGGACGATCGCTTCCAGGATGCCGCGTGGTCCGAGCATCCCGTGTACCGACGCATCGGGCAGTCCTACCTGGCGTGGACCAGGGCACTCGACACCTGGCTCGCGCAGTCGGGACTCGTCGGCATGGACCGGGAGCGGGCGCGTTTCCTGCTCGACGCCGCCAAGGATCTCCTGGCCCCGATGAACACCTTCGCGGGCAATCCGGAAGCCCTCTCCAAGGCGATGGAGACGCGCGGCGGCAGCCTCATGAAGGGCTTTCGAAACTTCCTCGACGACGTGCGCCACAACCACGGCTATCCGGCCGTCGCCGACCGCGGAGCATTCGAAATCGGCCGCGATGTTGCCGCGACCCCGGGCGCCGTGGTGTTCCGCAACGAGGTGTTCGAGCTGCTCCAGTACACGCCCACGACCGAGCGTGTGCGGCCGACCCCGTTCCTCTACATCTTCAGCCAGGTCAACCGCTTCTACCTCGGCGACCTGACGCCGGATCGCAGCCTGTTCGCCAGACTGCTCGACGCCGGCGTTCCCGTGTACGCCATCAGCTGGCGCAACCCCAAGCCCGAACATCGACACTGGAACCTCGGCACCTACGCGGGGGCCGCTATCGAGGCGATCGACATCATCCGGGACATCTCCGGCAGCGAGCAGGTGGACGTGATGGGCCTGTGCGCGGGCGGACTGGTGGCGGCCGCCGCGGCCGGCGTACTGGCGGCGCGCGGCAAGAACACCGTCGCGTCCCTGTCGCTCTGCGTCAACATCCTCGACAGCCGCCCCGGCGACAGCGACTTCGGCCTGTTCGTCTCCGAGCGCTCGGTGAACGCCCAGAAGGCGCTGGTACGCGCAAAGGGCCTCTTCGGCGAGAAGGACGTCTTCGAGATGTTCGCAATGCTCCGCATCGAAGAGAGCGTCATGAGCTTCCTGCGCAGCAACTATCTGCTCGGCGAACCGCCGCCGAAACACCCGCTGCTGTTCTGGTCGATGGGCTACACCCGCGTACCGGGCGAGATGCAGTGCGACTTCCTGGATCTCTCGTACGGCAACGCACTGCCGCGGGGCGAAGTCGTGATCCTCGGCGAACGGATCGACCTCGGGAAGATCGACTATCCGGTCTATGTCATGGCCGGCAGCACGGACCACATCACCCCCTGGAAGGGCTGCTACCGCAGCACGCAGCTGTTCGGCGGCGACGTGCGGTTCGTGCTCACGAACCAGAACCACACCCAGACGATTTCCGCCCGCGCGGACAACCGGCACCTGAGATACTGGGTCGGCGAGGAGCTGCCAGAGGATTCCGACACCTGGGCGGCAGACGCCCGGGAGCATCCGGGCAGCTGGATCGCGGACTGGATCGACTGGCTGGCCCACGGCGCGAACGACACGCGGATCGCCTCCGATACACTCGGCAACGACAACTACCCCGTGCTGGAAGCGGCGCCGGGGCAATACGTGAGGACCTGAGCCATGGCGTCATACATCATGCTGAGCACCCTGACGGACGAGGGCCGCAAGACGCTCAAGCAACGACCGGAACGCCTGCAGGCCGTCAACAAGGAAGTCGAGAGCATGGGCGCGCGGGTGATCGCGCAGTACGCGGTACTCGGCGGGTACGACTTCGTCAACGTCATCGAGGCGCCGAGCAACGAGGTCATGGCGTGCGTCGCCATGGAGCTCGGCTCCCGCGGCACCATCAAGGTAATGACGCTCCCGGCGCTGCCCATCGACGCCTTCGTCGAGATGCTGCAGGCCGCCGCGCCGCCGTCGAACTGATCGCACCGTGCCGCACTACGTGATGCTGATGCGCTACCGGTCGCACGGCGTCAAGGCGGTGCGGGACAACCCGGGCGTACTCCTCGCCGCGAACGAGGCCCTCGAGCGCTGGGAAGCGAAGATTCTCCATTGCTTCCATCTGCTCGGCGAATGGGACCAGTGTGCGATCGTCGAAGCCCCGGACAACTTCAAGGTCTACCGGGCCTCCATCGCCCACGAGATCAGCGCCACGGCGGACATCGACATCCTGCCGGCCATCGACCTTCCGCTGTTCCAGCGACTCATCTCGCAGGACGCCAGGATCGCCGGTCCGCACGCCTGGCAGATCCACCTGTGGGCGAAACTCGCGCGCCGCACGATGCGCTACTACGCCTTCACACGGTGGGTGAAGCGCTACTGCAGGCCCCTGACCATCACCGGCCGCGAGAAACTCCGCGACACCAGGGGCGGCCCCTGCATCGTGATCGGTAATCACTCGAGCCACATGGACCACTTCGTGCTGTTCCACGCCCTGCCCGAGTGGATCAAGTGGAACATCTACTTCGGAGCGGCCGCCGACCGCTGGTTCCTGAAAGGGCGCAAGGAAGTCACTCTGCAGCCCTGGTACCAGTCCCTCGTCAACGGTTCCTATCCCATACGACGGGGCGGCGGGTCGGCCGCGCTCGACTATCCGAAGTGGCTGCTCGAGCAGGGCTGCAACGTCATGATCTTCCCCGAGGGCACCCGCGCGCGCGGCCGTAGCCTCTCGCGCTTTCGACACGGCGTGTCCATCCTGGCGCTGGAGCACAACGTTCCGGTGGTCCCCGTCTACCTGGCCGGCCTGAAGAAGATGCGCCCGGTCGGAACGCGCACCATTCAACCCGGCCCCGCGGGGGCGCACATCCTGGACCCGATCGTCTTCGAGCCCGGCGTCACCGTGCCGGAAGCGACGCAGCGCATGTACGACGCCATGCACGCGGTGCATGAGCGGGTGCTGGAACACGGGGACGAGGCGGCGGTACCGTGACGATCTCGCCTGCATGGTGGGGTTCGCGTTGCCCAAGACTCTCGCGCCACCCCGCGGGGTCGTGCCTTCGTCCCCGTGCCCGCAGCCGCTCGAGCACCTGGGCGCCTGCTATTATTCATGTCTGCGAGAGGAGGCTACGGCCCAATGCCGCTTCGCATCGACGAGCAAAGACGACGAGAGTTGCTCAAGCAGCCTGAGTCCGGGATGGGCTATCAGATTCTCCAGGCTGACGACACCATCGTTGTGCTGAACGCGGAGATCGTTCTTCCGCTCGCTGATTCGGCCAGCCATCTGGAGTGGGTCGTCAAGATCATTTCTCTTCCCGAGGACGTGCGCCGCGGACTCATCGCCGATTTGTCCCCATACGATGGTGACCTCACCGCTCAGGCACATGGCAGCTACCTGTCGACCACGCGCGCAAAGGAAGTGTTTGTGCGCTACTCCGCTTTCTTCCCGGACCGACGCCTATTGTCCGACGGGAGCGTCTTGCCGGGCACCTACGCGACCACACGCAACGACGTCCCACTGGTACCCTCGGGCCTCGCGGCCCTCGGACGCTACGCACTGCCAAACCCTTCGCCGGCCGTGTACAAATACACTTTGAACGCGCCAATCGGCACCGTCATACGCTGTGGCACTTCGGCTCCCAAGTTTGGGCAGGCGGGGGGTGGGGTCGAGATACTCTTCACCGCAGGATCGCCCGCCGGGTCTACTAGCACTAGCGGACCAGCCAAAATTCCAGAGAGGTGACTCATTTGCGGCTACGCCTGAACGACCAGTGGTCACGCGCCCTCTGCAATCTTCCGGAATCCGGAATGGGCTACCAATGTGTCGACGTGCTCCTCCACGATGGGCGCACGGTCACCGACGTGCTCGTCTTCAACGCAGAGGAGATGGATTGGCCCGACGACCGGCGACCGATCCGGCTCGACGACATCGCCAATATCGCTCTCAGCTCGAACTGACGCGCAGGGAATGCGGTCGCTGCGGTAGAGGAGCCCTGGGAGAGTTAACCGCGCCTCGAGCGGGCGCGCATCCTTGCCCTCGAGCACAACCTCCGAGCAGTCCCCCTCTATGTCCCAGGGCTGCGAGAGATCCCCCCAATTGTTCAGCCCCGCCGCGCAGGGGCGCACAACCTGGCCCAGATCGTCTTCGAGCCCGACACCGCCAAACGCATTCCGTCGTCCGTCGCGCTCTTAGCGGAAAACGCTCCGCCTCATCGACGGGGCCAAAGCTAGGGATCTGTGCTCAGCAGCCTCCATCGCCTCCGCGGCCAGCCGACCCCCCTCTCGGGGATCTGGATCGGAAATCGCTAAACGGGCTTTGGCTTCCACATCCGCCCAAAGGCCCTGAACATACGAGGAGACTTCGGCGATGGACTCTGCGCGTTTGGCACGTTCTGCAGCGACTGAAGCGACGGCCTCCCAAGCCTCCCGTGCGTCCGCATCCGCGATCCGCAGCCGCGATGCCTTCGCCTGACGGGTTTCGGGAGAGAAGTCGTTTGCCTCGTTGGCGGCTTCCAAGGACCTCCGAAGTGCGTCCTCGGTCGCCTGAAGGGCTTGAAGAACTAGTAGATTCCTCATATGTATTGCACGGCGGCCCCACGTGACGGCGTTCCTCGTAGCGCTACGCTCGAAGCCGCTGACGAGTAACGTTGCCAGACTATAGCAGAGGGACCAATGGAGACTAGATGTGGATTGGGATGATCCAGATGATTGGGATGAGAATGCCGAGTGGGAGAACTGGCGCGCAGAAATCGATCGCCTAGTGGACGTGAATGTTGATGACTACGGTGTCCTAGATCACGCCGAAGGTTGGACGATCCGGCAACTTGGAGAGCTCCTGATTGCCCGAGCGCAGGACCACAACGGCGATCGCTACGCCGAACTCGCCGCTCTGCGCGAGGCACTCACTGAGGGCAGGCAGACTAGCAGTCTGGCCAACGTGATGAGCCGCCTGTCCGATGCGTTCTGCTGCGCCTTCGGGGCCGGTCACGACATTGCGTTCGAGCGCGCACTTGACGCTCTGAACCAAGCCTTGGAGAGCATCGCGCGCCACCGCGATCGGCAAAGCTCGGAAGTGGGCAGAGCCAGTGAGGCGACAGCCTCGGACTCCGAGTTGCCGGAATTCTAGGGCCGCTTGGCCGCTTCCCGTTCCATCGCGCCGCCTGCCCGTTCCAACGCGCCGCCTTCTCGCGCCAGTGCGCCATCGTCGAGGCGCCAGACAATTTTGGTGTCTACCGCGCGCCGCACGATGCGCTACTACGCCTTCACACGGTGGGTGAAGCGCTACTGCAGGCCCCTGACCATCACCGGCCGCGAGAAACTCCGCGACACCAGGGGCGGCCCCTGCATCGTGATCGGTAATCACTCGAGCCACATGGACCACTTCGTGCTGTTCCACGCCCTGCCCGAGTGGATCAAGTGGAACATCTACTTCGGAGCGGCCGCCGACCGCTGGTTCCTGAAGGGGCGCAAGGAAGTCACTCTGCAGCCCTGGTACCAGTCCCTCGTCAACGGTTCCTATCCCATACGACGGGGCGGCGGGTCGGCCGCGCTCGACTATCCGAGGTGGCTGCTCGAGCAGGGCTGCAACGTCATGATCTTCCCCGAGGGCACCCGCGCGCGCGGCCGTGGCCTCTCGCGCTTTCGACACGGCGTGTCCATCCTGGCGCTGGAGCACAACGTGCCGGTGGTCCCCGTCTACCTGGCCGGCCTGAAGAAGATGCGCCCGGTCGGAACGCGCACCATTCAACCCGGCCCCGCGGGGGCGCACATCCTGGACCCGATCGTCTTCGAGCCCGGCGTCACCGTGCCGGAAGCGACGCAGCGCATGTACGACGCGATGCACGCGGTGCATGAGCGGGTGCTGGAACACGGGGACGAGGCGGCGACTGACGGGCCTCGACCTCTGCGCGGGTCCGGCTGGGACGGCGACCTTGAGGAGATGCGGGACGGGCGCTCGGAGTGATCCATGATCGACACCTCCGCGTGGGTGGAGTTCCTGGCGCGCCGCGTCAGTAATGGTAGCGGCACTGCAGGATCACGCACCGCCCATTCTCGAACTCGTACACCAGGCGATGCTCCTTGCTGATCCTTCGGGACCAGTACCCGGCAAGGTCGTGCCTTAGCGGCTGCGGGTTCCCGATGCCCGCGAAGGGGTCGCGGAGGCAGTCGGCGGTTAACCGGGCGACCCGCTGCGCTACCTTGCGATCCGTCTGAACCCAGTACTGGTAGTCTTCCCAAGCCTTGCGCGAGAACGCTATGTCGCCTTCGACCCTGTCCCCGGTCACGGCGCCTCTGCGATCCCACCGTCCCCAAGGTTGGCGGTCACCATATCGCCCGCTTCGACCTCGGCGATGGCCGCCCGCAGCCGTTCCGCGTTCCGGGGCGAACGCAGCAGGTGGAAGGTCTCCATCATCGCGTCGTGTTCAGACTTCGCCATCATGATCACCGGCTCTCCGGACTTGCGCCTGATCACGACGGCGATCCGATCCTCGGTGACCGTATCCAGCACGGACTTGAGGTGCCGGCGCACCTCCGAGTAGTTCAGCACGCGTTCCACTGCATCGTCCCCAGAGAAGTACGGATTATTGTACGTAACGAATCACCTTCGCGGCAATCGGCAAACCCTGTCGTCGAGCGGTGTATGCTTTCGCGGATCATTCGAGGACAAGGGAGACATTCCATGCTCGCGATCGGAGACCCGATTCCCGACATCAGCTTGAAGAGTCACGCCGGCGACGACGTGAGCCTGACCGGCTTCAAGGGCGACAAGTGGGTCGTGCTGCACACCTTCCCCCTCGCCTTCACCGGCGGCTGAAGCAACCAGACTGCAAACTTCAACCGTGCGTTGAAGCAATTCGAAGACGCCGGCGCGGCCCTCATCGGCCTCAGCGTCGATTCCACCTTCGCACTGGGCGCCTGGTCGACCGCCATGGGCGGCATTCGCCATCCGCTGCTCGCGGATTTCTGGCCGCACGGTGCGGCGGCGAAGACGCTCGGAATTTTCAACGACTCGTTTGGCATCGCCAACCGTACGCTCATGATCGTGGACCCGGACGGCGTCGTCCGACATACCGAGGAGCACACGAGGACGCTGCCGGACCCGGATGCGGCGTTGAACACGCTCAAGGCCCTGCAGGCGCAGTCGTAGTCACACCACGGACCGCGACGGCACGATCTGATCGTCCGTCGCGGTTTCGTCCATCCCACATCGCCCTCTCGGTCGGATTCGCTTACCGGTCCTCGGCAGGCGGATCGACTGCGACGCTTTCGCTCGACCCGTGAACCCGCGAAGCGCCGTCAGCGGCACCGAAGCCGTCACCCGACCCGGTGCCGCCTTCGGCCCAGCCAATGCGACCGCCCCACGGCCGACCCGCTCGCGCCCATGGACAAGGGCCCAATTCGCTTTACCGTTCGTTTTGACGATTTAGTTCGATACTTGAATGTGCGGCTGAGGTTCCGTGCCATCCCCCGGAGCGACCGCGCCGTTGGAGGGAGGAGACGATGACCCAAGCAATCAGCTCGTATTGGCTGCGCCTGCCGACAGCGGCGCTGGCTCTTGTCCTGGCCGCGCCAGCACTCGGGGAGGAGGAAGCAGACGACGCGTCCAGCCCCATCGAGGAAATCGTCGTCTCCGCCACGTACCGCGACACGCGGCTGATGGACACGCCGCTCGCGATCTCGGCGGTCACCGACGTCGACATCGTCAACAAGGGCATCGAGGACCTCCAGACGCTCTACCAGTCCATACCGGGGCTGTCCTACCGCAGCAACTCCGGGACGTGGAACACGTTGTCCGTGCGCGGCTTGACCCCGCCCGCGGCCGGCGGCGGCGCCACGGTGGGCGTCTACTTCGACAGCATGCCGATCACGGACGCCACCCACGGCGGCCTGTCCCAGGTCCTCGGCCCCCTGTTCGACCTCGAGCGCCTCGAGGTGCTGAAGGGTCCCCAGGGCACGCTCTACGGCGAGGGCGCCATGGGCGGCTCGATCCGCTACATCACGAAGCGACCGGACCCGAGCGGCTTCGACTATTCGGCACACGCGACCGTCGAGGACATCGCCGAGACCAGCGGCCTCTCTTACCGCGTGGATGCGATGGTGAACATCCCCCTGGGGGACCGGTTCGCGGCGCGCATCGTCGGCTACCGCCGGGACCGGGTCGGCCTGCTGGACCACGTGGCTCCGCGCGGCGAGGAGGACGTGGACTACGTCGAAGAGACGGGCGGGCGGATACGCCTGTCCTGGTATCCGAGCGACGCGGTCGAGATATCCGCCCTCGTCAACGTGGTCGACGGCGATTACGGCGGCCCCGCTACGTGACGCACATCGGGCACGGGACCTGGCAGTCCGGCGGCTTCGACGACCTGCAGATGTACAACTTCAGCATTGACTGGGAGCTCCCGTTCGCGAATTTCCATTCCAGCACGTCCTGGTTCGAGCGCGAGGCCGACTGGGCCTCGGAGGTGTCCCCCCGTTTCTTCAGCCTGTTCAGCGTCCTGACCGACGTCTACTACTGCTTCGGGGTGATACCGGGTTGCGGTCCCGGCAAGTTCGCCGCCGTCGGCGGTGATGGCGTCTTCTACCGCTCGAGCGAGCGCTTCGTCCAGGAACTGCGCCTCGTGTCCAACCAGGACAGCCCCTGGCAGTGGACCCTCGGCGGGTGTTACAAGGACGACGAGTCCCAGACAGGCCGGCACACCGGATGCTACAACGGCGGCCCGGCGGTCTATGACACCATCGACACGCACTGCTGGTTCCAGTTGGGCTTCTTCCCCGACGTGCCCATCGCCGAACAGGCCGGAATGGTCCTGTTTCTGAACGGCATTCTCGCCGGCAACACCAACTATCTGGCGGGCAGCGAGCAGGCCGTCTTCGGCGAAGTGAGCTACGCCTTCAACGACGCCTGGGAGCTTCTGGTCGGCGCCCGTTACGCCGAAGTCACCAACGAGCTGCTCGTGGCCCCGGCGGGCGTGGACAGCAAGAGCAATCCCGTCAACGACCTGGACGTGACGACGCGGATCAACTCGCCCAAGGTAACCCTCACCTGGCGCCCGAAGACCGACTGGATGCTCTACTTCACCTATTCCCAGGGGTTCCGCCCCGGGATCGTGAACACCAGCGTGGCCAGCAAGATCGCGGAACTCACACCGGTCCTCGGGACGGATCCCCGCGCCCAGGCGTACTACGACACCTATGTGGGCCTGCAGACGGCCGATGGCGACGAGGTGGTCAATTACGAGTTCGGCATCAAGGCGACCGTCGCCGGCGGGCGCGTCAGTTTCACTGGGTCCCTCTACCAGATCGACTGGAACGACACGATCGTCTCCTTCAGCTCCACGATCGGCGATGTCGTCGGAGTGGCTCCGACTCCCTTCCTGTTCAACAACAACGAGGGTTCGGCGGAAAGCCAGGGCCTCGAACTCGAGGTGCGCGCCGCGCTCACCGAGAACCTGAGCCTCGCCATCGGGGGCGACTGGAACTGGACGGCTGAGATTCACTCCGCCGCCGGGGGACGCTACGGCGTGGGCGTCGACATCGTACCCGGCAATCGCCTCGCGAGCGCTCCGAAGTACAGCGCGTACCTCTCCCTCGCGTACGACTTCCGGCTTGCCGGGTTCGACGCCAATGCCCGCCTCGACGCCTACTCCATCGACGACTTCTGGGATACCGCCAACAACGAGGCGCAGACGCCCGGCTACGAGACGGTGGACCTCAAGGTCGTGTTCGGACGGGACAACTGGCAGGTCGGCGCGTACGTCCGCAACGTGGCGAACGAGACGATCGTGTACGAACTCAACCCGGTCGGCTTCCGGTTCGGGCGGCCGCGGACGCTGGGGCTGCAGTTCAGCTACAACCTGTAGGGGACGGGCTTGTCCCGTCCCGTTTCGAATTCAAGCATGGCGGGAAACGGGCTTGTCCCGTCCCGCGCATCGCGCGGGCCGTTTGCTTTGGCAGCCATCCCCATCGGCTCCGCCGCCCGCCGCAGGCGTCTCACCCGTGATACGGTCGGGACTTCGCCACGTAATTTCAAAGTAAATCAGTGGAGAAGCCACGGAATGTATGAGCGTCAGGTAGACCTCCGTCCCTTCGCTCAGCACAGGTCGCTGTTCCTCCTCGGCCCTCGGCAGACCGGGAAGTCCACGCTGCTCAAGAACGCATTTCCGGAGGCCCTCTACATCGATCTCCTGGACGACGAAGCCTTCCGGCGGTTCGCGGCGGCGCCGAAGTCCCTCCGCCACGCCGTCCAAGACCATCTGCCCAGACCATCAGATCGTCGTGATCGCGAAAGACGGACGACGGCATCGAGATATTGCCGGTCAGGGCCTTCTGCGAGCGTCTGTGGAGCGGGGAGTTGCTCGGGTAGAACCTCGCGACGCCATAAGAGGCACAGCCGGCGGAGACTCAGGCACGTGACAGCATGAGGGCGGCTGCGGCGTTGTCCGCGAGCCCAGAGTCCGCCCATGGGAAGTCCGCCAACGAGACCGTTCTCGGCTGAGGACGCCGCCTTTCCTGACTCCGCTCACCACCCAACCTCAGCCGACCATCGCCTGACCGGGGTCGCACTTTGGGGCCCAACGACACTTTTCGACATGGAGCACCGGTGACGCAAGGCCCGAGTCGCGAGGTCAAGACGATGGACTATCGGGCACGCGCCATACGCTACGTTGAAGACGCGCCGGACACCATCGTTCAGGACGCGCTCGCCAAGGTACGGGCGATCGTCGCCTGAGGGGGACCCGCACGTCGCATTGACAAGGCCCGCAATAAGTGGACCATAGCGGGTCGCGCCTGCCGACTACATCGACGCCCACTGCGGAGGTTCGCTTGTGGACTTGCCGGAGGTGCAGTATTCGCCATCGAGGGAGAGCATCAAGATGAGGAGAGCATCGAGCGCCTACGCGCTTAAGATTCTGGCGGCGGGAGCCGCCATCGCCCTGGCCGCGCCTCCCGCGCTGGCCGAGGAGGACGACGACGAACGGGCATCCGGCGTCGTCGAGGAGATCGTGGTCTCGGCCACGTATCGCGACACCCGCCTCATGGACACCCCGCTGACGATCTCCGCGGTCACCGACCACGACATCGTCAGCAAGGGCATCGAGGACATCCAGACCCTCTACCAGTCCATCCCCGGACTCGCCTACCGCAGCAACTCACAGACCTACAACACGCTGTCGGTGCGGGGGATCACTCCGCCGGCGGCGGGTGGCGGCGCCACGGTCGGCGTCTACTTCGACAGCATGCCGATCACGGACGCGAACTCCGGCGGCCTGTCACAAACGCTCGGGCCGCTGTTCGACCTCGAGCGGGTCGAAGTGCTGAAGGGTCCCCAGGGCACGCTCTATGGCGAGGGCGCCATGGGTGGCTCGATCCGCTATATCACGAAAAAGCCGGATCCGAGCGGCTTCGACTATTCAGTCCAGGCCAACGTCGAGGCCATCGGCGAATCGGACGGGCTGTCCTACCGGGCCGACGCCATGGTGAACATCCCGCTCGGCGACCGCCTTGCCGCCCGGGCCGTCGTGTATCGGCGCGACCGCACCGGCATCCTGGACCAGGTGGCGCCGCGCAACCAGGAGGACAGCGACACGTTCCTCGAGGACGGCATGCGGCTCCGGGTGGCCTGGTATCCGACCGACACCATCGAGGTTTCCGGCATGGTCAACGTCGTCGACGGCGAATACGGCGGTCCCGGACTCGCCTTCCACTGTTTTTCCGAGTCGACACCCTCGGACCCGAACGGCCAGGTGCATGTCTACGATCTGCCCGGGACGGTCTGTGAAGGCCAGTTCGACCAGTTCAACCGGCGCGACCCTTACGTGACCCACCTCGGGCACTGGAACCACCAGAGCGGTGGCTACGACGACCAGACGATGTACAACTTCACCATCGACTGGGAACTGCCGTTCGCGAACTTCACCGCGAGCACGTCCTATTTCGACCGCTCGACGGACTATTCGGAAGAGACCAGCCCACGCTACTCGATCGTCCTGATCAACGTCGTGAACAGCATCTTTGGTCCCGACGTGATGACCGGCCTTGGGGGCGACGGCGCTTTCTACCGCAGCTCGGAGCGCTTCGTGCAGGAACTGCGCCTCGTGTCCAACACGGACAGCCGCTGGCAATGGACCGTCGGTGCCTACTACAAGGACGACGAGTCGCAGGGCGGGGAGCACGCGCGCTGCCACAACGGCGGTCCGCCGGCCTACGAAGGCCTCGACACGCACTGCTGGCTGCAGTACAACTTCTACCCCGAGGTCCCCGTTGCCACCCAGCAGGCGGCCATCGGCTTCCTGAACGCCATCGTTGCGGGCAACACGAGCTACCAGGACTTCGGCGAAGAGGCCGTGTTCGGCGAGGTGAGCTACACGATCAACGACCAGTGGGAAGTTCTGGTTGGAGCTCGTTACGCCGAGGTCTCCTTCGACCTCATCCTTGGACCACCGGGGGTCGACACCAGGTCCAACCCGGTAAACGACCTCGGTATCACCACGACGATCTCCTCGCCCAAGGTCACCCTCACCTGGCGCCCGATGACGGACTTCATGATGTACCTGACGTATTCCCAGGGCTACCGGCCCGGCATCGTCAACACCAGTGTGGCGGGCAAGGTCGCCGAACTCGACGCCATCCGGGGAATGAACCCCCGAGCCCAGGAGTACTACGACCGGTTCCTCGGGCTGCAGACCGTCGATGGCGACGAAGCCATCAACATCGAGCTGGGCCTGAAGGCGACCCTTGCCGACGGCCGCTTCAGCTTCACGACGTCGCTCTATCAGATCGACTGGAAGGACACGATCGTGGCGTTCAACGAAGAGATTCCGGACATTCCCGATGTCAGTCCGCTCGGCTTCAGCTACAACCGGAACGAGGGTTCCGCCGAGAGCCAGGGCATCGAGTACGAAATCCGCATGGTTCCGATGGAGAACCTGAGCATCAATTTCGGCGGGGACTGGAACTGGACGGCGGAGATCCATGCCGCCGCAGCGGGCCGTTACCTCGGCGTGGACATCCAGCCCGGCAACCGGCTGGCCAACGCGCCGGAGTTCAGCCAGTACCTGGCGGTCGCCTACGACTTCCCGCTCGGCAACTTCAACGCGACCGCCAGGGTGGACGCATACTGGGTCGGCGAGTCGTGGAACACGGCGAACAACGAACGCCCGGCGCCCGCCTACCAGACGGGTGACCTCAAGCTGCTGCTCGGGCGAAGCGACTGGCAGGTCGGCCTGTACGTCCGCAACTTCACCGACGAGAAGGTCGTCTATGAGTTGAACCAGGTCGGCTACCGCTACGGCCGGCCGCGCACCTTCGGGGTGCAGCTCAACTACAGCCTGTAAGGCCTCGGCCTTCCTTCCATCCGGACCAGCGGCCCGCGCATTGCGCGGGCCGCTTCTTTTCGCCTCCTTCGCAGGCCGACCAAAAACGTCTCCGTCGTGGAATGGTCTTGACCATTCCACGACATACAGCGGCGGGGACAGCCTGATGGGGCGCTATCTCTCATACCGGATGCATCCGTTCTCGGTGGCCGAGCGGATCTCCCAGACACTTCCTGTCGCGTCCGGCCCCATCCGGGCCCCCGCCCCGATCGAGGATGCGGACTTCGCGGCCCTCTGGCAGCACGGCGGCTTTCCCGAGCCGTATCTCAAGCGCGATGCCCGCTTCACGCGGCGTTGGCAATCCCTGCGTCTCGTGCAACTCGTCCGCGAGGAGATTCGCGACCTGACCCGGATCCAGCAACTCGACCAGCTGGAAGTCATGGTCCGTCTGCTCGCCGCACGCTCCGGCGAACAGGTCGTCTACGACGGCCTCGCACGGCAACTGAGGGTGTCCGCCGACACCGTTCGCCGATGGCTCGCGGCGTTGTGCGACCTGCACCTCGGTTTTCTCGTCCGTCCGTGGTTCAGCAACGTGTCCCGCTCGCTGCGCAAGGAGCCCAAGTGGTACCTCCGCGACTGGGCGAGCGTCGCCGACCCGGGACCACGCGCAGAGACGTTCGTCGCCTGTCACCTGGCCAGGGCGGTCGACGGATGGAACGATCTCGGACTGGACGCGTTCGAACTCGGCTACATCCGGGACAAGGAGAGGAGAGAAGTCGACTTCGTGGTGACACGGAGCGGCAAGCCGTGGTTTCTTGCCGAGGTCAAGTATCGCGACGAGTCGATGAGTTCTCACCTTCCCTACTACCAGGATCGGCTCGACGTGCCCTTCGCATTCCAGGTGACGCTCGATGCCGAATACGTCGATCAGGATTGCTTCGCCGAACCCGGCAGGCCGCGCGCCGTCCCCGCGCGGACCCTGCTTTCGCAGTTGCTTTGAGTCGGCGAGAACCGCCTCCCGTCCCGCGCGCCGGGTCACCACCCGCTCGCGCGTGTCAATTGACGCGATCCACCAGATCCACCAGTGGGGCCTACCTGCTCGCCACGTTCGCCAAGTCGTATTCCCGCACAAGCAAGTCCGCCGGCACACTCCACTCGACCGACAAGACTCGGATCATCGGCAACGTCAGCGCTCGGCGACGACGCAGCACTTCGGACGCGCGGGGCTGCGATCCAAGCAACCGGGCGAGGTCCTTCTGCCTGTAGCCGCGCGCCTCCATGACATGTTCGATCACCGCGACAGGATCCGGTGCCGCCATGGGCCAGCGATCCGCTTCATAGACCTCGATCAGCACGGCCAGGACTTCGAGCCGGTCGCTCTCCGGAGTGTCAGGCGCTGCGCCCATCAGCGCATCGACCTCGGCCAGCGCCACGTCGTACTCGCTCTCGTTCCCGATGGGCTTGAGGGGCCGACGGGCAGCGCGGCTAGACATCGGATGCGTCGATCCTGTCGTACTCGGCATGCGTCCCGACGAACCGAACGAATCCGAGGCGACGCGGATAGTCAAAGCGGACCACCAATCGGTACCGGTTCCCTCCGATGTTGAAGACCACCCGATCGCCGCCGACGATACTCGCGTTTCTGTACACGGCCTTGACCTCCGAGGGTGCAGGCCAATCGGCCTTCGCGGCTATCGCGTACCATGCCTTGAGCGGCTGTTCGGCGCGGGTCTCCTTCTCCCAGAACGCGCGCAACGTCCGCTTGGCGATGATGCGCATGACGGGAGCATAGGCATCCCACCACGGGATAGCAAGCCCGACAGCACCTGGTATCAATGGCGACTACACCCCTTGCGTCCCGCCGCCTTTGACCGCGGCCACCACCTCGGAAATGCGTGAAGCCGGATGCGCGGAAATGCGGTGGTCAAGCACGTAGGACTCGTCCCCCGCGTACAAGACCCACAGATGATCCAGTCCGAGATCGTCCAGCGCGACGCGCATCGAGCGTGTGGTGCCGGGCGCATCGGCCAGCTTGCATTCGAAGCCGTAGCGTCTGCCGCCACGCGAAACCAGCAGGTCGAGCTCCGCTCCGCCGTGCGTCGCCCAGAAGTACGCGTTTTCTTCCTCCAGCAACGTCAATAGCTGCTCGACTACGAATCCTTCAAACGACGCGCCTATCTTGGGATGGCCGGCGAGTTCCGTCTCCGAGCCGACATCCAGCAAGGTATGCAACAGCCCGGTGTCGCGCACGTAGACCTTCGGTGCCTTGACCTGACGCTTCTTCAGATTCTCGAACCAAGGCGGTAACGCGCGCACCATGAAGGCGCCGGCAAGGATGTCCAGATAGTGACGCGCGGCGCCCTGACGCACTCCGAGCGCGCGGGCGAACTCCGCCGCGTTCCAGACCTGGCCATGATAGTGGGCGATCATCGTCCAGAAACGCCGGAGCGTCTCCGAGGGGATTCGGATGCCGAGTTGCGGGATGTCGCGTTCCAGAAACGTCCGGGCGAAATTGGCTCGCCAAAGCGTTGAATCGGCCAGGTTCCCCGCCAGATACGAACGCGGGAAGCCGCCGCGCAGCCAGAGTTCGCGCCAACTCGCGGCACCGATTTCATGGAGGTCGAAGCCCGCCAGGCTCACCAGCCCCACCCGACCGGCAAGCGACTCCGAGACACCACGGACCAAGGCGGGAGACGCGCTACCGAGCAACAGGAATCGCGCAGCGTTGTCCGCGCGGTCCACAAGGACGCGCAGCGTCTCGAATAGTCCTGGCAGGCGCTGCACCTCGTCGATAACGACGAGACCGTCCAGGCGCCCCAACGTCTGTTCCGGGGTTCCGAGCCGTCTCCGGTCCACCGCCGACTCGAGATCGAAGTAGGCGCTGCGGGGGGCCTCCGCGGCAATGCGCCGGGCGAGCGTGGTCTTGCCGCACTGGCGCGGTCCCGTCAGTGCGACGATCGGGTGAACGGCGAATGCGTCCAAGATTCGGCGGTACGGCGCGGGACGGTCTATCAGCATCCATAAATCCTTGAAAATACGCCTTCTGGACTTGTATTTTCAAGGATTATTCGCCGCATGTCACGAAGACGTCGCTACGTCCACACGACCCCACGCCGCCAGCGGGCCAACCGTTGCCGTGACCGACCCGCACCAGTAGACACGTCGGGGCGTTCATCGACCGTATGCAGGCCGCCCGCTCCCGTCGTGCCTCGGTTTCGGCCAGCGAAATCCTGGCGGCCCGGGACGAGGGACGACGAGACTGATGCCTTTCGTGATCGACGCCTCGGTCACGGCATCCTGGTGCTTCGAAGACGAACAGGATCCATCGGCCAATGTCGCCATGGACCGGCTGCGAGGGGATGAAGCACTCGCGCCCGCGCTCTGGCGGGTGGAGATACGCAACATCCTGGTCGTCAACGAGCGGCGTGGACGCATCCAGCCTGACGACGCGGACGCGTTCCTCGATGACGTGGGACGCCTGCCGATCCGCATCGAGGCAGAGTCCGGCGGGCGCCAGATGATGGCCCTGGCGCGTCGGCACGGTCTGACCGCCTACGGCGTCACCTGTCTCGACCTTGCGATACGCTACCGCGCGCCGATAGCGACGCTGGATCGTGCGCTCGCGGAAGCCGCACGCGCCGAAGGCCTCGAACTCGTGCGCTGACCGGGTCCGGCGAGGCGTCGCGCGTTCCCGGGCGGCGGGCGAGCTTCAGACCTGTACCGGCGCGCCCGCCTGGTCGGTCAATCCTTCGACGTCAAACGTCATCATGACAAGGTCCCGGGACCTGCCGTTCCGGTCTACCACGAAGTCCGCCAACAGCGCTTCCGGCACGAATCCAAGCCTGCGAAACGCCGCCTGCGCTCCCGGTTGGTCCGCGGTCATCTGCGCCACGAGTTTTTGGAGCGTGAATGCCCTCGCCATGTCGAAGACGTGCGAAATCAGCAGCCTGCCAAGCCCTTGCGCACGCACGGCCGGCGCCACGTTGACGCGCACCTCGCCGATGTGGCGCATCCATGGCGCGGGATTCCGATGCACCGCGGCGTAGCCCAGAAAGATGCCGTCCCGGTACGCGACCAGCGCCGCCATGCGACCGTTGCTGATGTTGCCTACCCAGTCGTCGACGACGTCAGCCTCGGTCAGATCGACACGCAGGAACAGGAGATCCTCCTCCGGCAGCCCCCTCGCGAACCCGAGAATCGCATCCCGATCGTCCGACGACATCACCCGTAGCTCGACCGACGAGCCATCGGCGAGCTGAAACGCCCGCGGATACTGGCCAGACAGACTGCTGGTATCAAATTCGTTGTTCGTTGCCTTTGCCAATGCCGCCGCCTCTCTAGTCGTGGTTGGTAACCTGCCCGGCTTCCTGACGTGCCTCGTCAAGCAGCTCCTCGAACGTGCCGTTCACCCCTTCGACGATCAACTCCAGATCGGGAAGCAGCCGCGGTTCGCATATGAAACCAAAGAAGAGTTCCTTGTTATAACTCAGGATCGTCATGCTGAAGCCGATGTTGCCCGTCAGCACCAGGAGCCCGATGGTATCGAGCACCTTGTGCCCGGCCAGGTATTGGGGTACCTGCACACCGGGAACGTTCGTGCAGACAAAGTTGACTCCCATGTTCGGTGGTCGCCATCCCATACTGGTGGGCACGGGCGCGGGCATCCGTGCCGCAAGCGCGGTCGGATCGAACGGCGTGCCGACCAGCTGCGTCGGCGCCATCGCGAGCGGCCAGACGTTCGCGGTCGCTTCCGATGCGAGGGTCAGCGCCTGCGCCTCCTCGCGGTCCTTGATGCGCTCCATCTCGGCACACACCACCGCAAGACGCCGGCGACCCTGCATGGGCCAGGCCGGGAGCATCGGAAACACCGCGGATACCTGGTTACCCAGCGCACCGCCCTGATCCTCCGTGCGGACGTTCACCGGACACAGGATTCGCATGTACTGATTGTCGACCCGCTCGTCGTGCGCACGCAGATAGCGGGCAACGGCTTCCGATACGACGGTCAGCACCACATCGTTGATCGTCCCGCCGAGGGCACGTCGAATCTCCCGTATCTCGCCAAACGGTTTCTTCAGGTAGAGCACGCGTCGCCGCGGACCCACGGCGGTCGCATTGAACGGGGCGGTAATCGCCGGACGCATCAGAAAGCTGCCGAAAACCTGCGCGGCGCGGCCCGCCAACTCGCGCTGCTTTTCGGTGTTCGGAAACAGATCTCGAGGATTCGCATCGCGCAGCTTCGCGAGATTGTCCTGCAGAGCCTCGCCGAACAAATCCATGCTCGTCTGCGCCGCGGCGGGTCGCCACTGGGCGTCCGGCGGTTCGATCTCCCGGGGTGTCGGCTGGAAGTCGTAGATCACCGTGGTGAGCTCTACTCCGGAGGCGCCATCGATCATTGCATGATGGGTCATCTGCAGGATCAGCGTGCGGTCGGGAACGCCGGTGATGACATGCACCAGCCACAGGGGACGACTGCGATCCAGCATGGGTTGGTTGAGCTTCGCCGCGGCGTCGATGCCATCCTGCAAGGTCGCGTCCGCAGGCAACTCGTGATGGCGAATGTGGTAGCCCAGATCGAAGTTGGAATCGTCCACCCACTTGGGGTGGCCCAAGTTGAGTGGGATATGCGCAATCTTGCGGCGATAGCTCGGAATGAGGTGGATACGCTCCGCGAAGTGCTCGCGTACGCGGGCAGGACTCAGCGCCCCTTCCAGGACATAGATCGAGGAGATGTGCATCGGCCCACTGACGGATTCCGCATACAGGAATGAGGCATCCATGGGGCTGAGTCTCATCGTTCCACTCCGTTTTGGCAGCACGCTGTCGCCGGCACGCGACGGCGAGTGCGCAAGCCTATTGAACGGCGCGCAGAGACGCCAGTAGCCGGGCCGTCACGGCAGCACCCGATCCAGGTCCCGGCACAGGTCCTGCGCATCCTCGAGCCCCACCGACAGCCGGAAGACGCCGTCCCCGGCGAACTCCCGGTATCCGGCGAGCTGGTCGCCCTCGAGCTGGAAGGTCGACTCCATCATGGCTGCCGTGTCGATCCAGTAGATCAGGCTCCGGTGATGTCCGAGGGACACAGCGTAGTGGATGATCTCCAGTTCCTTCGCCATGCGCCGCGCCAGGGCGGCCCCGTCGCCATGCACCTGGAAGGACAGCGTGCCCGAGCAATTCGCCATCTGCCGTTCCGCCAGCGCACGCTGCGGGTGGGATGCAAGGCCCGGATAGTTGACGCGCCCGACAGCCGGGTGATCTTCGAGAAACTGCGCCACCCGCCGGGCGCCTTCCTCGTGCGCGCGCATCCGGATCGGCAGGGTCGCCGCGCCCCGTGCGATCAGCCAGGCGTTGAACGGGCTCAGCACGCCGCCGAAGTAGACGAGGGCGTGGGTGCGCAACCGCTCGATGCGTTCCCGGCTACCGAGCACGGCCCCGCCGAGAGCGTCGCCGTGGCCGCCGATGTACTTCGTCAGCGAATGCACCACGAAGTCGGCCCCCAGCGCCAACGGCTTCGTAGCGATCGGAGTGGCGAAGGTCGAGTCCACGACGAGAGGAACATCCTTCTCCGCCGCAATCGCTGCGACGGCGGCGATGTCCGTCAGGCGCAGGATGGGATTGGCCGGCGTCTCGATCCAGAGCATTCGGGTCTCAGGCCGCATCGCCGCCTCCACCGCCGGGAGGTCGCTCGTATCGACCGTGGTCGTCTCGATCCCATAGTCCGGCAACGTGCTCCGCGCCAGTTCCGCCGTTCCGGCGTAGTTGACGTCGCTCATCACCAGGTGGTCACCCGCCTTCAGACCGGCAAGCAGCAGCGCGGAAGTCGCGGCCATGCCGGAACCGAAGGCCACGCAGTCCTCCGCGCCTTCCAGCGCCGCGAGCTTTTCCTCGACCATCCTGACCGTCGGGTTGCCCCACCGCGTGTAGATGTACGGCAGTTCGCCCTCGAACGCGCCAATGGAGAAACCGGCCGGTTCCTCCAGGGCGAACGTCGTCGACATCACGAGGTTCGGCGCCGACGCGCCTGTCGTCGGATCGGGCGCTTCGCCGGCGTGTACCGCCAGGGTGTTCGGTCCTCTTTCGCTCATTGGCTTTCGTCCTGCGATGCGGGCGGCCATCATAAGCGGGCCGTCGGCCGGACCGGGGCGCCGTTGAGGTACTCCTCAAACGTCTTCGCCGCGGTCAGACCTCCCAGCATCGCGAGCACTGGGGCCTTTGATCGCGTAGCGTTCAGTAGTGATGGCGCGCCGCGAGGAACGTCACCCGGTCACCGTCGACCTGGTAGACGAGCCGGTGTTCCTGATCGATGCGACGCGACCACTTGCCGGCCAGCGCGCCCCGCAGGCGCTCGGGTTTGCCCGAGCCCGCGAAGGGGTCGCGCAGCACATCTTCGACGAGCCGGAGTGTGCGCAACGCACGACGCCGGTCGGTCCGGGTCCAATGCTCGAGATCGGCAAGGAAGTTCCGATCCATGACCGCTTGTCGCGGCCGGCTACCGGTCACTCGTCGGCCAAGCCGAGAAGTTGCCTGAGCTCCTGGACGTCGATGGTCTCGCTCTCGCCACGAGCCGCCCGTTCGCTCGCCTCGAGCAGTCGGCGGGCGTTGTTCGGCGAGCGCAGGAGATGGGCCGTCTCCAGCCAGCCGGTGAGCTCGTCCGCCGCGATGAGGGCTACCCCCTCCCGGCCCCTGCGCCGGATCAGCACCGGTTCGCGCGTGTCCGTGACCTGATCCATCAGCGCAGCCAGGCGTTGTCTGGCCTGCGTGTAAGTCGTCTCGTGGATCATCGGGCCTGCCCGCATAAGTACAGGAATAACGTACAGGTACAGCCGGACGCAATCAACCCCCGCCGGCAGGTCCCGACAGCGTGCCGCAGCGCGCGGTTGACCCCGCCAGCCCGCTCCGTCCACCATCGGGCCGGACATTGGTCCACAAGGGCTGCCCCAGAGCGCCCCCGGCGGCCTGAGTGCGGACATCTACGCCGACCTGGTCGCCTTCATCCTGGCGCGGAACGGCTACCCGGCCGGGGACGCGGAGCTTCCCTCCGAGGCGGACGTCATCCGGGAGATCGTCATCGAGGCGGAGTTCTGATCCGTCGGCGAATCCGGTCGCCGCAACGTTGACCGCCGGGTCGCCTTCTGCCAACCTCCCGGACGAACCGAACCGGCGTGCGTGACGACCCGTGGACTTCCGCATCATCGGTCGCATCGAGCACTCCGAAACGATCGCGCAAGGCGCGGGCATTCGCGAACTGTCGCGCTTGAGACGGGCGTACGGCCCCGGAAATTGGCGCAAACGAAAGGCGTTGCCCGCGTTCGATTGCAGAGTGGCGACATCCGCTTGGCCGAACTTCACTGGTACGAGGCACACGGCATCGGCCGCCGCGAGTTCAAACGAAAACGCTACCTGGATTGACAATGAGCAGGCCAAGATTCTCTACCGATTACGTCGTCTGCGTCGACAACGCCGACTACCCGGCATCGCTGGAGCTACACAAGATCTACAGAACGGTCGCCGACGACGATGCCGCCGCGACGGGGGACCTGCGCGTAGTCGACGAGAGCGGCGAGGACTACCTGTTCCCCGCGAGCAGCTTCGTCGCCATCAACCCGCCCGAGCGCGTCCGCTCCTCGCTGCTCCGCACTACCTCCTCCTAGTCGAAGCGCGCTCAGAGAGCCGCACCTGGAAGAACTTCCTCGTTCGGCCCGCGAGCGCGGCTGGCACGGCGTGGAGTTCGTGATCACTCCGGCAACGCGAACACGAACAGGTTGTTCCCGGCGCTCGGCCGCAACTCGCGCGTCAGGCGCAGGAGCATGCTCGAGATGCCCGAGTGGCCGGTACTGACCGCGATGTATTGCCGCCCGTCGACCGCGAAGGAAATCGGAAACCCCGTCACGGGCGATCCCAGGTTGATCTCCCAAAGGACCTCGCCGGTACCCTGGTCGAACGCCTTGAACCGGCCGTTCAGGTCCCCGCCGAACAGCAGTCCGCCACCGGTCGCGGCGTCGATCGCCTGCGTGACGTCCGCCGGATTCGGCATGTAGAGCACGCCGTCGTACGCGAGCGGCGTGCCGGACTGGGGGCCTTCGCGCAGCGCGCGCGTCCACACGAGCCGCATTGTTCCGACGTTCTCGGCCGTGATCTGGTCCAGCGGACTGTAGCCGTGGCCGTTCGTGGTGCGCCGCCAGCTCAGCCAGTCGGCCGGGTCCGGGTTCGTCAGCATGGCGTCGGTCACGGGCACGAAGGTCGAGGTGTCGGCGCCCGCGGCCGGCGAGCCGGCCCACAAGGTCCAGACCGCGACCGCCGCCACCGCGGCGAGCGTCCGACCGGACCTGTTGCCCGATGTGCTTCGCTTCATCGTCTCCTCATCCTGCGCCATACCTCCCACGCCATCGTCTTACCAGGTCAACGACACCAGCGGAGGCGCGCTAATCGCAAGGAGCTTCGGCGGACCTCAAAGCGCACCCTCCCCCAAAAGCCGATCCACCGCCCGCGCAACCCCCGCCTCGGTATTTCGGCTGCTCACGAACGTCGCCGCGCGTTTGGTCGCTTCGTCCGCCTGCCCCATCGCCACCGAAGCACCGGCCGCGGCGAACATCTCGATGTCGTTCTCCGCGTCCCCGAATGCCACCACCTGCTCGGGACCGATGCCCATGTGGCGGCACGCGGCCCGCAGCGCATGGCCCTTGCTGGCGTTCGCGCCCGTCGCCGTCAGGATGATCTTGCCGTTCGGGCCGATCGAGTCCGCGATGTGCACCTGACCCGCGTACTTCGGCTCCAGCTCGCCTCGTATCACGCGGTTGACCGCACTGCCCTGGATGGCCGCCACGCGCGGCAACGACGGCTCGGCCCCGGTCAGCGCCGGCGTCCATTCGAGATCCGGCAAGTCGAGCGTGCCTGGCCCGCCGTCCAGCTTCACCAGAACCCGGTCCGAAAACGTCACGGTCGCGATGCAACGATTGGCATCGCACAGGGCAAAGAGCTCCGCCACGAAGTCCGCCGGCAGGCGCTCGTCGAACACGTCCTCTGCCGTCGCGGGGTCGTAGACTTCCGCGCCTGAGCAGGCGATCACCGGATCGGTAACGCCAATCTCCTCCGCGATCCGGAGCGCCATCTGTCGCCAGCGGGCCGTGGCGATCAGCACCCGGTACCCGGCGTCCCGCGCTGCCCGCAACGCCCGCACGTTCTCCGCCGGGATGTCCTCGCCGACGAGCAGCGTCCCGTCGAGATCCAGCGCGAGCGCCGCGTAGCCCATCAGGCGACCTGCGCGATCAGTTCCTCGCCGAAGCGCGGCAGCACGCTCGCCGGATCGCCGCCGAGCGCGAACAAGGGGACCACGAGCCGGTGCGCCCCGATGTCTTCGAACGCGCGCACCGCGTCC
Source organism: Candidatus Azotimanducaceae bacterium (assembly GCA_965206615.1). GTDB lineage: Bacteria > Pseudomonadota > Gammaproteobacteria > Pseudomonadales > Azotimanducaceae > VXNE01. The sequence goes on along the minus strand of CBDBKI010000005.1, from coordinate 763,851 downwards.
ACTCCACCCTGGCCGGACCACATGCAGGTGATCTCGATCTCGGCGTAGTCGCGACCGACCTCGGCGCAGGTTACCTTGAGCGGCGCCAGCAGGGCGGCAACTTCGTCCACGCCCGTCCCCGGCACGTACCAGCCGTTGCCGTGGCGCGCGATGCGTTCGTAGACCTTGCCCTTGGACCCGCCGATGATGACCGGCAAGGGGTCCTGCACGGGCAGGGGATAGCTCTTGAAGCCGGACCACTCGATGAAGTCGCTCTCGTGCTCCACCACTTCGCCGGACCAGACCTTGCGCATCGCCGCCACGTAGTCGTCGAAGCGCGCTCCACGGCGCTCGAAGGGGACGCCCATGGCGTCGAACTCCTCGCGCAGCCAGCCGATGCCGAGGCCGAGCAGCAGGCGCCCTCCGGAGAGCGCGTCGAGGCTCGCGGCCTGCTTCGCGAGGAACAGGGGATTGGACTGCGGGAGGATGTTGACGCCCGTGCCGAGGCGAATGGTCTTCGTGCCGGCTGCCGCCGCCGTCAGCGCGATCAGCGGATCGAAGAGGGGCGTCTCCGGCGTGGCGCCCATCTTGCCGGAGGCATCGTAGGGATACTTCGACTCGTACTCGAGGGGGACCACGACGTGCTCGAAGGTCCACACGGATTCGAAGCCCGAGTCCTCCGCGAGGCGCGCGAGTCCAACGACTTCCGCGGCGGTGCTGACGCCGATGTTGACGGGGATCAGTCCTATTTTCATGGAGCAGTCCAGATGGTGTCGCAAAGCCCGGCATTATGGCCGAAGGACGCCCGGCGTTCCGCCCCATCGGTTGTATGATCCGGCGGCCACGCCTCAAGGACCGTGCCCATCCGACAGCTCGCCGCCCTGATCACGTTCGCTGCCATCCTCTCGGCCGCCGAACCTGCATACGAGCACGGCGTGTCGTTCTTCGGCTCGTTCAAGTACCCGCCGGACCTTGCGCATTTCGACTACGTCAATCCGCACGCCCCCAAGGGCGGCACGCTCGTCCGCGCGAGCCAAACCAACTGGAACAGCTTCACGCCCCTGCTCGGCAAGGGCATCCCGACACCTGGCATATCCGTCATCCACGAGTCCATCCTCTATGACGGGCTGCTGATGAGCAGCGACGACGAACTCGGTACGTATTACGGGAACCTGGCCGAGGCGGTGATGGTCCCGGAGGATTTCAAGTGGGCTCGATTTCGGCTGCGTCCCGAGGCGCACTTTCACGACGGCGTGCCCGTGACCACCCGGGACGTGGCGTTCACTTTCGATCACATCCGCGACAACTCCTGGGCTGGCGTGCGCGCCGCCTTCAGCATGGTGGCGTCGACCGAGATCCACAATGCCCGCGAGGTGACGTTCCACTTCCACGACACCGGCGGGCTGAACGCCGGGGTCGTCATCAGCCTCGGCAAGGTGCCGATCCTGCCCGAGCACTACTGGCGCGACCGCGACATCACCCGGACCACGCTGACCCCGCCGCCGGGCAACGGCCCCTACCGCGTCGCCCGGGCCGAGCAGGCGCGCTTCCTGCGCTACGAACGGGTACCCGACTACTGGGGCCGGCATCTCGGCATTCATCGCGGGCGCCACAACTTCGACCAGATCCGTTACGACTACTATCGCGACGCGACGGTTGCGCGAGAGGCCCTGCGCAAGGGCCTGGTCGACTTCCGTATCGAGAGCGACCCCCGCTACTGGAAGCACGGCTACGACATCCCGGCGCGGCACAACGGCTGGATCGTCATGAACCGCCAGAACTTCGCCATGTACGTCGGCATCCTGCGCGGGCTCGCCATCAATACCCGCCGCGAAAAGCTGTCCGACCTGCGCGTCCGGGAAGCCCTGACGCTCGCCTACGACTTCGACTGGTTCAACCGCGTGTTGAACGACAACTTCAACGCCCGCACCGAGAGCTACTTCCCGCACAGCCGTTTCGCCGCCACCGGTTTGCCGAGCCGCGCCGAGCTCGCCCTGCTCGAACCGTACCGGGCGACGTTGCCCGAGCGGGTCTTCACCGACGCGTTCGAGCTGCCACGCGGCAACGGCTTCGGGCGCAACCGCGAGGCGCTCCTGAGGGCGCGGCAACTCCTCGGCGACGCGGGCTGGAACGTGCGCGACGGGCTCCTGAGAAACGCCGCCGGCGAGCCCTTCGAGCTGAGCCTGCTCGCCCGTTCCGCCGGGGAGGTGCGGCTGCTGACGCACTACGTCGACCAACTGCGCCGGCTCGGCTTCCAGCCGACGATCCGCATGGTGGAGACGACGCAGTACGTCAACCTGATGAACGAATTCGACTTCGACATCAGCGTGCACGTCTTCGGAACGGCGCAACCGCCGACGGCGGAGGTGATCTCGTATTTCCACTCCGGCTCGGTCGACAGGCCCCTCACGGCGAATCGACCCGGCATCGACCTGCCGGCCGTGGACGACCTGGTGATGCGCGTACTGAACGCCCGGACCCGCGAGGAACTCACCGCCGCGCAACGGGCTCTCGACCGCGTTCTCCTGTGGCACTTCTACATGATCCCGCTCATCGGCGTGGAGGGACCCCGCGTCGTCTACTGGGACAAGTTCGGCATGCCGCCCTTCGACGCCGAGTTCCGCACGAGCTTTCCCGACGCGTGGTGGTACGACGAGGAGAAGGCGGCGCGGCTGCCGGGACCGGGAGCGAACTGAACGCCGCGGAGAACGTGCGACGGTCAAGACTTATCGAGTCGGGGCTACGGCTCCACGGGCCGGAACGCTGCCTACCCATTGCAGAACCGCAGGATGAGGCCGTGGTCGACGGAGTTCCGACACGACGTTGGTGTCAAGCAGATACACCGTCAGTCGAAGGTCGGCGCCGACCGCGAGCGCTCTGACCCGCGGGGCGGTGTCAGTTCCTCGGTCCTGGCCCCGGGCATCAGCAGTACGTCCTTGAGTCCAGGCGTCGCGGACTCCCTGAGTCTCCGCCACTCCTCTATCGGTACGAGAACCGCTGTTTCGACACCCCGCCGCGTCACCACCTGCGGACCTTCCGTCAGACTCGCCGACAGAAACTCGCTGAAGCGCGCCTTCGCCTCCTGAACCTGCCAGATTCCGGTCATTCCGACACCCCTCCTCGTTCCTGACCAGCTATATGACTATTTCACCGCGAGTGCAACCGTCGGCGAGCATCCGTTCCCGGTCCTCGAGGACGTACCCCCGATGTCTACCGAAACGCCGAGCGCCGCCCCTCCATGTTCGAGTGCACGTCGATCAGCAAGGTCTGCCCCTCGGCCGTCACGTCGATCCCGCTCATCGGCGTGGAGGGACCCCGCGTCGTCTACTGGGACAGGTTCGGGCGACCGCAAGGGTCGCCCCTACAATCCGTGCCCAATCAACCGCCAGCCCCGAAGCGCTTGTAGGGGACGGGCTTGCCCCGTCCCGTCCCGGGGGCTTGCGTGGACTCGGCGCGGGCGACGCCGGGCGATGGCCATATCGTCGCCGCACTAGCCGATTCGCGGCACGGCGCCGAAAGTCCCACCAAGGTACTTGCGGTAGTAGTTGTCGTCCCGCCGAACGCCTCTGACGTCGTTGAGGCCATAGGTCTCGGTCCTGCCGCGTCGGTCTTTCTGGCAAAACACGACTTCATCCTTCGACAGATCTTCAAGGAGCGACACGTTGTGGCAAGTCATCCAAAGCTGCGCATTGTGGGGATTGCGAGCAGGATCGTGAAACCAGCCGATGATTTCGGGCAGGATCATCGAGTGAATGGCCGCATCCAGCTCATCGACGATGGCGATGGCTCCCGTCGCAAGAGCATTCGATATCAGGGGAAACAGCTTCAAGAACTGGCGGGTCCCATGACTCTCGTAGATGGGCGACATCGGGGAGACCAGTTCCTCATGCCGGAACAACACCTCTGGCCCATCGCTGCCACGGCGTACCTCAAGGGCGCGGACCCCGACATCGATCCGGCCGATTTCCCGATTGAACCGTTTGACCAGATCCGGATCGTCCAGGTAGCGGCGCAGCACGATCTCGTCCGCGATCTCGACCTTCTCGATGAAGATGTTTGTGGGAATACCCTCAGCCCACACCGCGATAGCAGCTGCCATCGGATGATTGAGTTGAGCGAGCGTCGAAATCACACTGGCGTTCGGTCGCAGCACCTTGTCCAACGCCCCTTTGTAGCCCGTCAAGCCAAACAGCTTCGAGGCCTTCACCCTCCCATCCTCGAACCGCTCGATCAGACGCGTCTTCCTTCCGGTGGCGTTCGGCCAGAAGAGAACGGCTTCGCCGATCACGTTTCGGCTGTCGCCATTGCCGATGACCAGCTCATAGCAGTACGGGCACTCGACCGAGCCGTCCTGGTCGATTGAGCCCAAATTCTCCGGCCCGGACAACCAGAACTTCAGTCGGGTCGGCGCGTCCCAATGGCCTTCTTTTGGAGGCCGTGCAAGCGATGTCGTGGTCCCAAGTCGCAGCCAACCGGCTGTTTGCCTCGGACCTCGGCCGCCCGCTCGGAAAGCGAGCATGGTCCGGCCGAGGGACTTGCGGCCGTCACCAAGCAAATCGCATCGGCTCCTACCGAAACGCCGACCTTCGCCCTTCCATGTTCGAGTGCACGTCGATGAGCACCGTCTCGCCCTCGGCGTTGAGCCGCTGTGCGGACCGGAGCGCCGGCGCCATCTCTTCCACCTCGGTGACCGTGATGCCGACCGCGCCCAGGCCTTCGGCGAGCTTCGCGTAGTCGCCCTGCATCTTCGAGACGCCGTATTCCTCGCGAGCGGTCGGGAAGAACCCGTCCGGGTAGGTCGCCATGCCCTCGTTGTGCAGGAGGACCGTGGTGATGGGCAGCCCGGCCCGTACGGACGTCTCGATGTCGAGACCCGACATGCCGAAGGCGCCGTCGCCCATCAGGTTCAGGCAGAAGCGTTCCGGGTGCGCGAGCTTGGCGCCGATCATGAGCGGAATGCCGAAGCCGAGGTGCGTGGTCTTGCCCCAGCCGATGTAGCTGTGCGGCGTCGTCGCCGTGTAGAACGGCACCATGGAGTCCCGTGGCGCACCGGCATCGTGCGTGACCATGCTGTTCTCCCGGTCGAGCACGGTGTCGATCTCGTGGATCACCCGGTAGGTGTTGAGAGGCGTCTCGTTGGAGCGCAGGAGCGGGTTCCACGTCTCGAGCCACTCGACGCGGAGCGCCGCGATCTCCGCCTTGACCTGCGCAGCGTCGCCCACGCCACCTTCCCCGACACGCGCCTTCACCTCCTCGATCAGCGCAGCGATCGTGAGCTTCGCATCGCCCGGCAAGGCGAGGTCCACGGACTCGTTCTTGTTGATCTCGTCCGGATTGTTGGTGTTCTGGATGAGCGTCTTGTCCGGCCGGATGCGCTGTCCGTACGGGGTCCGCGTGAGGCTGGTCCCGAGGCAGAGCATGACGTCGCATTCAGACAGCCAGCGATACGCGGCAAGCGTCGTCATCCCGCTGCCCGCACCGAGCGCCAAAGGGTGCGTTTCGTTCATGGCGGACTTGCCCGGCATCGTGCAGAACACCGGCACGCCGGTGAGTTCCGCCAGCGTTCGGAGTTCGTCGGTGGCCCCCGCGGAGAGCACGCCCGCCCCCGCCCAGATAAGGGGCTTCTTCGCACCGAGGAGCAATTCGGCGGCATCGGCGAGATCCCCCGCCGCCGGCCTCTGCACCACCGCTTTCGGCGACACGTAGGTCAGGCCGCGTTCGGGCACTTCCTCGCGGCACACGTCCGCGATCAGTTCCACGACCACGGGACCCGGCGCCCCGTTCTTCAACGCGTGGAACGCGCGGCGCATCACGTCGCCCACCTGCCCGGGTTCGTAGATCGCTTCGACGTGTTTGGCGATGCCGCCGTAGTTGGCCGCCGCCGAGAAGTTGGGCCGTACGGAGATCTGGTTGCGCAGCACCCCGCCGGGCAACACGAGGATCGGGACGTTGTCCGCGTACGCCTGCGCAATGCCGCCCATGGCGTTCTCGGCGCCGGCCTGGGACTGCACCGCGACCACGCCAAACCGCTGCCGGTCGCTGGTCCGGCTGAAGCCGTCGGCGGCCATGACGGCGCCGCGCTCGTGGCGGAACATGATCGGCCGAATTCCCGCCTTCGCCCCGGCCTCGATCAACGGGTTCGTCGGGAAACACGTCATGGACTCGACGCCTTCCTGCTTGAGAATACTCGTGATGTAGTCGATGCCGTTCATATCCTGGCCTCCTTCGCCAAGCCACCGAGCGATCCCATTGTCCACCGAAGCGATGCAGTCTGCACAGCGGCGCGAGGGCTCCCGGCGCCCCGACGGCGACGGAAACACCGGGGCGGTGCGTATACTCGACCGTCATGAAGGCACGGCTCGTCCTAATCTGCGTCGTCGTCCTGGTGGTACTGGGCGGGCTGTCGCTGTACGCCCTCGCGCCGGCCGAAGAACGCCTGGAGTACCGCTTCGGTACCGTCGAGTCCGGCGACATCGAGAGCGTCGTGGCGTCCTCCGGCACGCTGCGCGCCCTCAACACCGTCATCGTCGGCTCGCAGCTGTCCGGGCAGGTCGCCGAACTGCATGCGGACTTCAACGACAGCGTGACGGCCGGCGATCTCATCGCGCGCATCGACCCGCGTACGTTCCAGGCGCGCGTCCAGCAGAACCGTGCAGACGTCGCGATGGGCATGGCCAACATCGAGAGCCGCAGGGCCGAACTCGTGCGCGCCGGGGCGACGCTCGGCCAGGCCCGGCGCGAACTCGAACGGCGCAGGACATTGATGGCGAACGGACACGTATCCGCCTCCGAACTCGACCGCGACGTGACGCTCGTCGAGACCTCCGGGGCCCAGGTGGCCATCGCGCGCGCCGCCATCACGAACGCCGACGCCAATCTCGAACAGCGCAAGGCGGCCCTCGCGCAGGCGGAACTCGACCTCGAACGCACCTACATCCGCTCTCCCGTGTCAGGTACCGTGATCAATCGCCAGATCGAGATCGGCCAGACGGTCGCTGCCACGTTCGCGGCGCCCGTCCTGTTCGAGATCGGCCAGGACCTGCACCGGATGCAGGTGGAAGCGAGCGTGGACGAAGCGGACATCGGGCGCATCCGCGAGGGCATGCCCTGTCGTTTCACCGTGGACGCCTATCCCGACCGGCAGTTCCTCGGCCGCATCGAGCAGGTCAGGAAGGCGCCCGACCTGCTGCAGAACGTCGTGACCTACAAGGTCATCGTCACCGCGGACAACGACGACCTCGCGCTCCTCCCCGGCATGACGGCCAACGTCGAGATGATCCTCGGCAGCAAGTCCGACGTGCTCAAGGTGCCCAACGCGGCGCTCCGCTTCGCCCCCCGGGGTACGCGCGCCGAAGAGTCCGCGGCCGGCCAGACAGCCGGTTTTCCGATGCCAGGCGGCGGTTTTCGGCCCGGGGGGACTGGTCCCGGACCGGGCGGCTTCGGTCCCGGCGGACGCGGCGGCGGCACGCTTGCGGCCGTGCGGGAACAGTTCGACCTGACGCCCGAGCAGTCTGCGCGTCTCGACGAGATCGCGGACCGCCAGCGCGCCGCGATGCGCGATGCGTTCCAGGCGGCCGACGGGGAGCGCGAAGTCATGCGCGCGCGCATGCAGTCGGTGCGCGCCGGACTGCGCGACGAACTCGCCTCGGTCCTGGCGCCGGGCCAGTTGCGCGCATTCGACGCCCTGCAGTCAGGGCGGGCGGCGCGGCGGCGCGCCACGGTGTGGATGCTCGACGAAGACGGCGAACCGGCCTCGCGACGCGTTGTGGTCGGCCTCGCGGACGACGCGGCCACCGAAGTGATCGAGGGCCTGCGCGAGGGAGAGCGGGTCATCGTGCGCGCCACCCGCCGGCCCGGGTGACGGCCATGCTCGCCTGCGAGAACCTGCACAAGGACTACGTGATCGGCAACGAGATCGTCTGCGCGCTGGACGGCATCTCGGTGCGCATCGAGCGCGGCGAGTTCGTCTCTGTCATGGGTCCCTCGGGGTCCGGCAAGTCCACCTTCATGAACATGGTCGGCTGCCTCGACACGCCGACCGGCGGCCGCATCGTCATCGACGGCGAGCCGGTTTCCGAAATGAGTCGCGACGCGCTCGCCGAAGTACGCAACCGCAAGATCGGCTTCGTGTTCCAGCAGTTCAACCTGCTCGGCCGCACGACCGCCCTCGACAACGTCGCGCTGCCGCTGCTCTATGCCGGCGTCGCCCGTCCCGAACGCCGGGCACGGGCCGCAGCCGCGCTCGACCGCGTCGGCCTCGCCGACCGCATGGGACACGTGCCGGCGCAACTCTCCGGCGGGCAGCAGCAGCGCGTCGCCATCGCCCGCGCGCTGGTCAACGCTCCGGTGGTGCTGCTGGCCGACGAACCGACCGGCGCCCTCGACAGTGCCACCGGCGTCGAGATCATGGAACTCTTCCAGGAACTGAACGAGGCCGGCATCACCGTCCTCGTGGTCACCCACGAAGCCGAGGTGGCCGCTTACGCGCGGCGCGTTCTACGCTTTCGCGACGGTCACGTGGTCGCCGACGAAACCCCATCCACCCGGATGACGGCGTAACCATGCCGCTCCTCGAACTGTTTCGCGTCGCGTTCGAGGCGCTGCGCGTCAACCTGATGCGGAGCATCCTCACCATGCTCGGCATCATCATCGGCGTGGCCGCGGTGATCGCCATGGTCACCGTGGGCGCCGGCGCCCAGGCCGAGGTCGACCGGCAGATCAGTTCTCTCGGCAGCAACCTGTTCATTGTGATGTCGGGCGCCCGCCGCCGCGGGGGCGTGCGTTCGGCCACCGGCGCCGAGCTGACGCTCACCGAGGCCGACGCACGGGCAATGAAGGCAGAGATTCCCGAAATCGTCGCCGCGGCGCCCACCATGCGCGGCGGAGCACAGGTGGTCGTGGGCAATACCAACTGGTCGACCACGGTGCAGGGCGTCGACAACGAGTACCTCGTGGCGCGGGGCTGGCAAATCGAAGAAGGCCGGGACCTGGAGGCGCAGGAGATCCGTACGGGCGCCAAGGTCGCCATCCTCGGTGCGACCGTCGCGACGGAGCTCTTCGGCGCAGGCAATGCGATCGGCCAGACCGTGCGGGTCAAGAACGTGCCGTTCGAGGTGGTCGGCACCCTGGTCGCAAAGGGACAGAGCAGCATGGGATCGGACCAGGACGACATCGTCATGATGCCCCTGCAGGCGGCGCGCGGGCGCGTGCTAGGCCGGCTCGGTCACCGCTCCGACAGCGTCTCGGTGATCTTCGTCTCCGTCGCCGAAGCCTGGATGATGGACGACGTCGAGGCCCAGATCGGCTCGGTGATGCGCCAGCGACACCGCGTCACCGGCGACAAGGAGGACAGCTTCACCATCCGCAACATGTCGGAAATCGTGGAGACCCGGGCCGAGGCGCGGCAGGTCTTCAACTTGCTCCTCGCGGCCGTCGCCTCGGTGTCGCTGGTGGTCGGCGGCATCGGCATCATGAACATCATGCTCGTCTCCGTGACCGAGCGGACGCGGGAGATCGGCCTGCGCATGGCCGTCGGGGCCAAGGGGCGCGACATCCTGCTGCAGTTCCTGGTGGAAGCCGTGGCCCTGTGCCTGGCCGGCGGCTTCCTCGGCATCCTGATCGCCCTCGTGCTAACGTTCGGCATCGGCTGGATCGCGGAGTGGCCCATGCTGCTGCAGTGGCCCGTCGTCGTCATGGCGCTCGGCTTCTCGGGCGCGATCGGCATCTTCTTCGGGTTCTATCCGGCCCGAAAGGCCGCCGCGAAGGATCCGATCGAAGCGCTGCGCACGGAGTGAACAACATGGCCGCAGTCATCGACGAACTGATCGAACTGCGCGATCTGCGCTTCCACTTCCGCGATTGGACACCCGCGCGGTCCGACGCACAGGACCTGGTCCTGCTGCACGGCTACACCGGCCACGTCCGCTCCTGGGACGCCTTCGCCGAAGCCATGTCTTCCGACTACCGCGTGCTCGCCCTCGACCAGCGCGGTCACGGCGAGACGGGGTGGGCGGCGCCGGACCGCTACGGCACGTTCGAGATGGTCGCGGACCTCGATGCGTTCGTCGCCGCACTTGGGCTCGATCGCTTCGTCCTCCTCGGCCTCTCCATGGGCGGTATCGTCGCCATCGAGTACGCGGGCCGGCGCCCCTCCGCTCTCGAACGCCTGGTCATCGTCGACATCGCCCCCGAGATCGCCACGGAAGGCATGCGCAACATCGGCCAGAGCGTCGCGCGCAGCGACGTGTTCGATTCCGTCGAAGAGGCCTTCGCCCGGGCCCGGGAAGACAACCCCATACCGCCCGAGGCGCATCACTTCCACCGCGTCCGGAACTCGCTGATGCGCACCGGGGACGGCCGCTGGACGTACCGTTACGACCGGGCGTTGCGCGATCCCGACAACGCCCGACCGCGTCCCTCGGTCGAGGAAGGCTGGCGCTCCGTCGCCGCCATCGATGTACCGACCCTGTTGATCCGGGGCGAGGACAGCAACATCCTGGACTGCGAGGTGGCCGATCGCATGGTCCGCGACATCCCCGACTGTCGATTCGTGGAAGTGGCGGGGTCCGGACACTCCGTACCCCTCGACAAGCCCGACGCATTCCTTGCGGCGGTGCGCACCCTGCTCTGATGTTCCGCCTCCTGCTCCCGATCGCGTTGCTCGCGGCCACGGGCTGTCAGGCGACGCTCGAGGAACCGCCGCCCGCATCGTTCGACCTCTCCGGGGTCTGGCAACTCAACACCGACGAAAGCGACGCCGCCCCGGATCTCGAGGAAATCCGCCGCCTCGAGGACCGCGACGTCCTGCGTGGCCGGCAGCGGGACGCGGAAGCATCGAGTATCTTCGTGACCGAGGACTTCCCCGTCCTCGACACCGGGCGCATGACGATCGAGCAGGACGCCCACTCCATGGGCATCCAGTACGCCAACGGCACCTACCGCGACGTTTCCTGGGGCGAGCGCGAACGCGGCTTCTGGGTGATTCGCGCCGGCTGGCACGAAGGCGCCCTCATCATCGATTCGCGCCGCAACCTGACGCGCGGCCGCGAAACGATGCGCCTCGAACGCGGCGGGCGCCTACTGCGCGTCGAGGTGGCCGTCAAGACCGGCGGCCGCGACGTGCACGCGGTGCGGGTGTTCGACCGACGCTGACGGCCCCGGGTTTACTCCGTCGCCGGCGCTCCGTACCAGATCGGCGACGACCAGGCGCGCTCCTGGATCGTTGCCGCGATCCCGGGCCGTGGCTGGAACCCCTCCTGTACCGCCTGCCACGTGGTCCATCGGCAGGTGGGATTCTCCAGCACGCGCACGTAGTACGCCGCGTCGCCGTCGTCCGCGTCGAAGTCCGGGTCCACCCACACGGTCTTCAGCTCGGTCGCGCCGACATCCTCCGGAATGGAACAGTCGCTCAGGTCCACCGTCGCGCCATTGTCCGGACAGCGGTGTGTCTCGGGGTCTACCGCCAGGTCGTCCGAGCAGGCGACATCGTAGACGCGCTCGTTCGTCTGCTTGCGATAGCCCGCGTCATACCACGCCTTCACGATCTGGACGCGCTGCAAGGGAGCCCCGTGCACATCGCGCTGCGCCCACACCAGGAACTGCGGCGGGGAGGCGTCGCCGGCAACGAGATCGCCGCCCATGGGAACGCCGCGAACGTAAGCCTGCGCGGTCAGGTCCGCCGCATCGAGGTCGAGTTCGGCAAGGTCGAACCCGCCGAAGAACCGCACGCGTATCCGGTTGCCGGACGTGCCATACGTTTCCTTGCGGCGGAAGGCGGCGAAGATCGCTTCGCGCGTGTTCTCCTCGGCCCAGACCGCGGCCATCCCCGACGCGCTGAACTGCGCACCGCGTATCCCCAGATAGGTGCCCTGTTCCTCGTCGAGCAGGCCGGCCCACTCCTGCGCCTGCGGGGAGAGCCCGGCGATGTAGTCGAGGCGTTCCTGCGACGCGGGCACGGCGGCGCGGTTCTCGGGCGTACCGGAAGTGGGGGCGGAGCCAAAATAGTCCGACTCGTCGAAGGATGGGGCGCCGTTGTGCGTATCGGTCGCCGCGACGAAGCCCATCTTGAACGGGTTACCGCGTCCTTCCTGTTCGAGCGCGATGCCGTTGGCGAGGGCTTCGCGCACGTAGCTGCCGTGCGGATTGCTCCACTGCGAGATCTTGCCCTTGCGCGTGTTGAGGATCTCGAAGTCGGCCCACTCGTCGTCCGGCGACAGGCGCGGATGCGTCTCCGAGGTGCCCTTCACCTGCGTGATCTCGACCAAAGGCTCGTTGCGCATCCGCATCGCGGCGAACTCCGCATCGACCGCCCGACCGTCGGAGTACTTCAGGCGAAACACCTGTCCGTTGGACTGGTTCGTGTTGTGCGGAATGGCCAGGCTGTCGACGCCCTGGGCACGCAGCCGGTCCATCCACCCCCACAACTTCTCAGGATCGTTCGAGTCGATCAGGGAGAACGGCCTGGTCGGCGCCCTGGACGACTCGAAAATGACGTTGCGGTGATAGGCCGAGGATTCCGGCCGGTCGGTGGACGCGGTCCATTCGTAGGCAATGAAGGCCGTGAAGTTGCCCGGGTCGTTGTGTCGTTCGGCCGCCATGACGGAGTCGTGCCAGGCGTCCCGGTGCGCGTCGTAGTCGAACGCCGCAAGCGCCATCGCAGGGTTGTTGGTGCGCCACGCATTGAACCGCACGAGCGCATCGGCCGGCGCAGCACGGAAGGCGCCCATGTTCTCCCGGAAGAGCACCGAACGCTCCTGGGCCGCCCAGTGCCGGTTGTTCTCCGGCAACGCGTTGACGTTGTGAAACGGGGCCGCGCCGGGCAGCTGCCCCACCCCGGTCGTCGGGTCCGCCCACTCGGCGATGACGCCCAGAAAGACGCCATGGTCGGTGACCGCGTAGAAGTCGAGGGGCTCCCGCAGCGCCATCTCGACGCCGAAGGAGTTGGTGAGCGTCTCGCCCTTCGCGTACCGGTAGCTCTCGTCCGGCGACACCTCCGTACCGAGCAGGTACGCATCCATGGAGTAGCGCGTGTGCACGTGGAGGTCACCGAAATAGACATTGCGCTCCGAGTTGTAGCCCGGCGTCGGAGCGCTGTCCGTCGGCTCCGCGCCAAATTCCTGGAGCTGCACCGAGTCGTCCGAACACCCGGCAAGAATCCACAGCAGCCCCGACAACCCCATCCATCGCAGTCGCATCGCAATCCCCTCCGATAGCGCACTCTCGTGTCGCTCAAAGGTAACACGCGTCTGCCGATCACATGGACAGGCGCCGCGCAAAACGGCAAAGGGACGTGTACCAGCCATGGCACGGTCCGAGATCCTTGTTCGCACCTGCCGGAAGAACACCGCTAACATGGGTCCGTTTCGCGTTCACGTTTCGTCCCCTCGAAAGAGGAGATCCCCTTGGCACTACACAGGCTGCAGGAAATGTCCGTCGGAGCGCCCGACCCGGCGCAACTCGACGACTTCTACCGCGAGATCGGCCTCGTCGGCGGGAATCGCCGTTGGGGGACCGCCGACCGGCCCGACCAGATCCGATTGAGCGAGGCTCCCTACCGGCAACTGCGCGCGCTGCGCATCCTGTGTGAAGACGAAGCCGACCTCGCGGCCGCGGCGGCCCGCCTCGACGGGCTCGGGGTCGCCTACGACCTTCGGAACGGGCAATTGACCGTCCGGGATCCGGTCAACGAGTGGACCTACGTCGTGGAACCTGGCGCGGTGGCCGACGTGCCGCTGCAGCCGAAACGCGTCATGAACTTCCCGGGCGAGCGCAACCGTCTTGGCAAGCGCGCCGAAGTGATCCTCGAGGAGAAACCCCGCGTGCCGCGCCGCCTCGGTCACGTGGTGGTCGGTTCGCCCGAACCGCACAAGACCGCCGCGCTCTGCGAGGCCATCGGCTTTCGCGTGTCCGACAGGATCGGGGGCGGTTTCGCCACGTTCCTGCGCTGCTCGCACGATCACCACAACTTCCTGGTGACGCCCGGACCGGTGCCCTACCTGAACCACTACGCGATAGAACACGACGACTTCGACTCCGTGTTCCGCGCGGCGACCCGGTACCTGCTCGACAACGGTCAGGAGAACCAGATCGCCGGGCCTGGCCGGCACCAGATCGGCGGCAACATCTTCTGGTACCTGCGGGACCCGAGCGGCACGTTCTTCGAGTTCTTCGCGGACATGGACCAGATTGCGGACGACGACGCCTGGACGATCAGGGAGGACTGGAATCCCATGGACTCCTGGTCCGTCTGGGGCGAGAAGCAGCAGCCGGAGGTGTTCTTCCGTCCGGTCGACATGGAGGCCGTCATCGAGGGCTGGAACCGGGCGCACTGAACCGATGAGCCGAACGATCGACACGCTGATCGCGGAAATCCACGACCACCACGAGATACTGGATGCGACCGCGGCCGAAGCGGACCGCCTCGGCACAGCGCCGGACGCACTGGTGGCTCTCATGCGCGAACTCCGCGTGCCCATGGTGAAGGCGCCCGTTGACGCCGGCGGGGACGGCCTGACCCTCGCAGAGCAGTTGCGCTACTTCGCCGCGCTCGCCTTCGAGAACGCCACCGCCGGCTGGACCGGCTTCAACCATGCGGGGGCCGCGAGCATCGCGGCCGCCAAGCTGCCCGAGGCCGGGTTCCGGGAAGTGTTCGCCGCGAACCCCGCCCCGTTCTTCGCCGCGGTATCGGCTCCCACCGGTCGCTTCCGCAACACGGCCGGCGGGCTCGTCGTGAACGGCGTCTGGAAGTTTGCGAGCGGCTGCATGCACGCGGACTGGGCGCTGGTCACCGCGGTCGGCGAGGAGGACTCGCCCGGCCTCCGCCCGGTGGTCATACCCATGCGCGACATCCGCCGGCAGGGCGAGTGGAACGTGATGGCGCTCAAGGGCACCGCCAGCATCGACCTCGCGTGCGAAGACGTGCACGTGCCCGCCGACCGCGTGATCAATCCCATGCAGCCGCCGTTGCGCGGCGGTCCGGAGTTCGGCCTGAGTTTTTTCGTCTACGTGGCCGGAGAGAACCTCGGCTTCACCCTGGGCGTCGCGGAGCGGTTTCTCGCCGAGGCCAGGGCCCACGCGCGCACGAAATCCCGCGGTTTCAGCAGCACGCTGAGCAGGCGCGAGGCGTTCGCCTACGAGATCGGCAAGGCGCAGACCCAGTTGGCGAGCGTGCGCGCGCTCGGCATCGCGACGCTGGAAGAAGCCTGGGAGCTGTGCCAGGCGAACGGCCAACTCACCGCGTCGCAGGAGAACAAGGTTACGGCCACGACCGCTTACGGTACGAGCCTCTGTGCCGAAGTGGTCTCGCACCTCTTCCACTTCCTCGGCGCCACGGCGATCTTCGACGACAGCATCCTGCAACGCTGCTTCCGGGACGTGCACGGCTCCGCGCAACATCTCGTGGCGTCGAACGAGGCGTACGATCGCTACGGCGGGGACCTGCTGGGCGACGGCTGAACGTGGACCGGCCCTGGGGCGATCCTCGCGACCGCCCGTTAAGACGAGGACGGGAGATTGTAGGGGCGACCCTTGCGGTCGCCCGCGCCGGGATTGTGCACGATGTTCAAAGACGGGACGGGACAAGCCCGTCCTACAAGGCCGTGCCGGGAACGTGCACGATTCGGGACGGGACAAGCCCGTCCCCTACGGGCTTGCGTACCAGATCGGTGAGGACCACGCGCGCTCCTGGATCGTGACAGCGAGGCCCGACCGGGGCTGGACGCCGTTGCGCACCGCGTCCCACGTGCTCCACCGGCAGGTCGGGTTCTCGAGGACGCGCACGTAGTAGAACGCGTCGCCGTCGCCCGGATCGAAGTCGGGATCCGTCCACACGGCCTTCAGCTCCGTCGCGCCAAGGTCTGCCGGGATCGAACAGTCGTCCAGGTTCACGCGCGCTCCGTTGTCCGGGCAGCGGTGCGTCTCGGGATCGACGGCGAGGCCGTCGGAGCAGGCGACGTCGTACACCCGCTCGTTGGTCTGCTTGCGGAACCCGGTGTCATACCAGCCCTTGACGATCTGCACGCGCTGCAAGGGGGCGCCATGGACATCGCGCTGGGCCCATACCAGGAACCCCGGGGCGGACCCGTCGGTCGCGACGAGGTCGCCGCCCATGGCCACGCCACCCGCGTACGCCGCCTCGAGGAGATCCTCCCCCTCGATGTCGAGCGCCCCGTAATCGAACCCGCCGAAGAACCGGAGCCGGATGCGGTTGCCCGACGTGCCGTAGGTCTCCTTGCGCCGCAACGCCGCGAAGATCGACTCCCGGGTGTTCTCCTCCGCCCACGCCGCCGCGAGTCCGGACGCCCCCCGCTGCGCGTCGCGTATGCCGAAGTACGTGCCCTGTTCCTCGTCCGAGGTGTTCACCCACGGCTGAACCTCGGGCGGCAGCGTGGCGAGGTAGTCGAGACGCTCGCGGGAGACCGGAACGGACGACCGGTTTTCCGCCGTCCCGAAGAACGGCGACGATGCGAAGTAGGCGGTCTCGTCGAACGACGATGCGCCGTTGTGCGTGTCGCTCGAACCGATGAAGCCGAACTGGAAGGGATTGCCCCGGCCCTCCTGCGCCAGTGCGATGCCGTTTCTGAGCGCGTCGCGCACGTAGCTGCCCCGGGGCTCGCTCCACTGCGTCGTCTTGCCCTTGCGCGAGTTCAGTATTTCGAAGTCCGCCCACTCGTCGTCGGGCGAAAGGCGTGGATGCGTCTCGGACGTGCCCTTCACCTGCGTGATCTCGACGAGCGGTTCGTTGCGCATCCGCAGCGCCGAGAAGTCGGTGTCGATCGCCCGCCCGTCGGAGTAGCGCAGGCGGAACGCCTGGCCGTTCGACCCGTTGGAGTTGTGCGGAATGGCGAGGCTCTCGACGCCCTGGGCGCGCAGCCGGTCCATCCACTTCCAGAGGTCTTCCGGCTCATGGGAGTCGATCGCCGTGAACGGCCGCGCCGGGGCGCGGGAGGAGGCGAATACCACGTTGCGGTGGTACGCCGCGGATTCCGGCTGGGGCGTCGATGCGGTCCACTCGTAGGCGATGAACGCCGTGAAGTTGCCCGGGTCGTTGTGGCGTTGCGCGGCCGCGACGATGTCTGCCCAGGCCGAGCGGTGCGCGTCATCGTCGAAGGCGGCGAGTTCCCGCGCCGGATGGTTCGTGCGCCACGCCTGGAACCGCTCCCAGGCACTCGCGGGAAGCGACCTGATGCGTCCCGCGGTCCCGCGGAACGCCATGTTGCGGGACTGCAGGGACCAGTACTCGAGGTTCTCCGGCCGGTTGATGTCGTGGAAGGCCTCGGCGCCCGGCAACTGACCGGTCCTGCTCTGCGGGTCTGCCCACTCGGCCACGACACCCAGGAAGATGCCGTGGTCGGTGACTCCGAGGAAGTCGAGAGGCTCGCGCAGCCGCATCTCGTGACCGAAGGGACTGGTCAGGGTCTCGCCCCGGGCGTAGCGATAGCTCTCGTCCGGCGACACCAGCGTACCGAAACTGTACGCATCCATGGAGTGGCGGCTGTGGACGTGCAGGTCGCCGAAGTACACGTTGCGCTGCGCGTTGTATCCCGCCGTCCGTCCGCGCTCGACCGGCGGCTCGACCCCATGGTCCTCGACACGCACCGCGTCGTCCGTGCAGCCCGCCAGACCCAGAACCAGTCCCAGCACCAGAGTTGATCGCGCTTGCATCGAATGTCCTCCCCACCCACCGTGCGCGCAAAGTTATCACGCACGCGGCACGACGCGCTCGGACCACCCCTCGCGACCGCCGCTCGCCGGAACGGTTGTCGATCGGGAAACGCGGCTCTTCAACCTCCCGCGGTTGTCCCGTTCCAGCGAGTCGGCTAGCATCAAGCGCTCCCGACCCGACCGACCCCTTGGAGGTGTTTTACGCGATGAGCGAAGCGGCAGTGGACCTGATGCAGGAGCGCGAACCGACGTCGCGCGAGATCGTTTTCGGGGAGATCCGCAGGCTCGGACTCGAGAAGAACGTCGTCGAGATCGAGGAACAGGGGTTCTCCATCGTCGAGAACGCCCTCTCCATGGACCAGGTCGAGCGCATGCGCGAGGTGATCCTCGCCCAGGTCGCCGACAAGACCGGAAAGAAGCCGGACCTGCACAACTGGGACGGCGGTACGCTCCGGGAAGGCTGCTACCTCCTGTACGAAGACCCGGTCTTCGAGAAGCTCGCGCAGAACGAGTACACGGTCGCGCTGATGCGATACCTGCTCGGCCGCAGCATGGTGCTCTCGACCATCTATTCCCACGTACGCGCCAAGGGCGACGCGCCGCTCCCGCTGCACACCGACCAGTGGACGCTGCAGCTCTCGAACCCCGTCTCGATCGCCGTTGCCAACTACGCGCTGGTCGACTACGAGCGCGACCTCGGGGCTTTCGCGGTCGTCCCCGGGAGCAACCAGTTGCTGCGCCGGCCGGTGTCCGAAGAAGAGAGCAACGTCTACGGGAACCCCGACTGCATCCCCCTCGAGATGAAGGCCGGCTCGGTGGTCGTGACGGCGGGCTGTACCTGGCACGGGGCTTACGAACGCAAGGTGCCGGGACTGCGCGTCAACGCCGCCGTGGCCTACTGCCGCTCCTACATTCGCACCCAGGAACTCATTCGGGAAGGTGTGACCCAGGAGATGCTCGACCGCAACCCGCCCGAGTTCGCGGATCTGCTCGGCGTCAACAACTTCCTCGGCTTCGGGCGCGAGGGACCGGACTTCGGCAAGGCCAGGCTGACACTGGGACGCTACGACTGAAGCCGTTGGAGGCGCCTGCCCCATGAGCGAAGCAGCAGAGAACCTTGCACAGGAGCGCGAACCGACGTCGCGCGAGATCGTCTTCGGCGAGATACGCCGGCTGGGGCTCGAGGAGAACGTCTTCGAACTCGAGGAGCAGGGGTACACGGTCGTCCCCGACGCCATGCCGGTGGACATGGTCAGGCACATGCGCGACGTGATCGTCGCGCAGGTCAGCGACAAGACCGGCAAGCCACTCGACCTGCACACCTGGGACGGCGGCAAGGTGCGGGAGGGCTGCTACCTGCTCTACGAGGATCCCGTCTTCGAGAAGCTGGCGCAGAACGAGTACACGGTCGCGCTGATGCGATACCTGCTCGGCCGGAGCATGGTGCTCTCGACAATCTATTCCCATGTGCGCACGAAAGGGGGACCGACCCCGCGTTTGCACACCGACCAGTGGACGCTGCAGCTCTCGAATCCGGTGTCGGTCGCGGTGGCCAACTACGCCCTGGTCGACTACGAGCGAGACCTCGGCGCGTTCGCCGTGGTCCCCGGGAGCAACCAGTTGCTGCGCCGGCCAGTGTCCGAGGAAGAAAGCAACGTCTACACGAACCCGGACTGCATACCACTCGAGATGAAGGCCGGATCGGTGGTGGTCTGCGCCGGCAACACGTGGCACGCGGCTTACGACCGAAAGGTGCCGGGACTCCGGGTCAATGCAGCGGTCGTCTACTGCCGCTCCTACATCCGCACCCAGGAACTCATTCGGGAAGGCGTGACCCAGGAGATGCTCGACCGCAACCCACCCGAGTTCGCGGATCTGCTCGGCGTCAACAACTTCCTCGGCTTCGGGCGCGAGGGACCCGATTTCGCCAAGGCAAGGCTGGCGTTGGGACGGTACGACTGACGCCGTGGGACGGGCGCTGACGCTGTAGGGGCGACCCTTGTGGTCGCCCGTCCCCGACCCTCGTGGTCGCCCGGGGCTGTGGGTGAATTCGAAGCGGGACGCCACAAGGGCGGCCCCTACACGTTATCGCCGCAACAGGTGCCTCAATAGCGCGCCATCACCTGCTCGGCAAAATCCGTCAGCATCTCTTCGGCGAACTCCATGGGCGGCAGCAGGAATACCTCCCTCAGCCCCGCCCGCTCGCGTTCGTGCAGCATCTCGATGATCTCGTCGGGCTCTCCCACGAGCCCGCCGCTTGCGCGAATCGCCTCGGGCGTCACGAACTGCCGCTCCTCCTCGACGAGAAAGGTACAGTGCCCGAGATGCACCACCTGGCCGGCGCGTTCGCGCGGCAGGCGCTTCGCGGCGATGAAGTCCCGATAGGCCTCCCAGGTCGGGCGCATATCGTCGCGCACCAGGTCCTCGGTACCGGCCAGTTGCACCGCCTCCCACAGACCGTGCAGCGCGGTTCCGACCATCGAGCCGCAGCGGTCCACCACGCGTTCCGAGTCCAGGCGCTCGCCGGGTTTCAGAACACAGACGCCGGTCAGTGCCGCCGTGTGGAACGTGTCCCGGTCCAGGGTGCGACCGACCGCGGCAGCGCCGTTTTCGACACGAGCGATGTTGCTGCGGAACGCAGCGGGCGCTTCGAGCCCCGCCACCCGACCATCCCCGTAGGCGCCTGCCACGCGTAGCGCGAGAGGGCCGTTCGCCGCCACGTAGATTGGAATCGGGTGGTCGATGTCGATGAACCGCAGGTCCCGGTGCAGGAACCGGATGAGGCGGATCTCGCCGTTCAGGGTGTACTCCACCTCTTCGCCGGCGAGCAGTTCCCGCACGACGCGCACGTACTCGCGGAACACCGGCGCCTTGATCGGGTCGAATCCCATGACACGCATGGCCGTGTGGCCCGTGCCGATCCCGAGGAAGGTCCGGCCCGGCGCGATGCGGTTCACCGTCGCGATGGAGTGTGCCGTGACCGGTGCGATCCGCGTGCCGACGATGGCGACGCCGGTACCAAGCTGGATCCGCGAGGTCCGTTGCGCAGCGAGGGCAAGCGTCGCGTAGCAGTCGGACCAGATCATCTGCGAGTCCGGCACCCACACCCGGTCGAAACCGAGCCGCTCGGCGTGCTCAATGAGCCCGATGTTGTCGATGTGCGTCGC
Organism: Candidatus Azotimanducaceae bacterium; assembly: GCA_965206615.1. Classification (GTDB taxonomy): domain Bacteria; phylum Pseudomonadota; class Gammaproteobacteria; order Pseudomonadales; family Azotimanducaceae; genus VXNE01. Next base: position 743,044 of record CBDBKI010000005.1, on the reverse strand, counting down.
TACGCAGAGCCCGAACTGCATCGCTCTTCGCCTCTACGTCAGGGACGCGCCGAGTTGCGCAGCAACTCGAACGCGAACCGCAGGTTCGCGCTCAGTCCCACCAGGACTTGCCGGCCGTCAGCAGCACCTTGTTCACGTCGTACCCTTCCTCCTTGAACGAGTACTGGTAGATGTTCTTGCCCATCAACTCCGCGAAGCGGGGCGGGTTGCTTGCGAGGATCTCCGGCGTGACTTCTTCGCGGTAACGCTCCTGCGGAATGACGAACGGCCGCGTGTAGATCGTCACGAGCGTCAGCCTGAGCCCGGGATCCGTGCGCGGGTACGAGCCGTGCCAGACGCTGCCGCTCCAGACCACCATCGAACCCGCCGGCGCCTCGATGGCGGTCGGCTCCGCCACCTCGTCGCCCCGCGGACCGTGTCCGAGCGAGTGGCTGCCCGGCACGAGACAGAGCGCTCCGCCCGACTTCGTGTAGTCCGTCAAGACCCAGGTGCAGTTCAGCAGCAGCGGATACGCCGGATAAGGCGCCGGGACCGCGAGGGCGCCATTGTCGGTGTGCAGCCCGAGTGGCGCGTCTCCCGGACCCTTCACCAGCCCGATGCAGGTGGAGAACATGCAGCTGCGGCCGACGGTGTAGTCCGCGAGCGCAAGCGGCACCGGATTGAGGATGGCTTCCTGGAATACGGGATCCTCGAACAGCAGGAACGTGAACGGCGCCCATGCGCCTGCCCCCTGACCGTCCAGGGCCCCCGTGCGTGCGAGGTCGAGCGCGGTGCCCGTCCGCCGTTCCACCGTCGCGCAAAACGCGTCCCGCAACCGCTCGAGGAACGCCGGCGCCGCGACCTTCTCCGGCGGAATGACGGTGTAGCCGACCGCTTCGAGTTCGGCCACGTGCTTTTCGAGTCCCAGCCGCTGGATCCCTTCCCAGGCGCGCGCGAAATCCGCCTGCGCCTTTCCCGACTCCATGGGCGCGCCACGCAATTCGTCTGCCGGCGTTGCCCGGGAGACCTCCTCCAGAGCCTGTTCGGCCATTGCTTCCTCCCCCCGATCGAAACGTCCTCCGATGCGCCCGAGCTTACACGCTCGTTGCCGCGGGAGCGCGCCCTTCGCATAATGCAGTCGAAGTTGGGGGAGGGAGTGTCAGGTGGCCTACGAGATCAAGCGTTTTCCGTACGACGGCACCGTGGACGCGGACGGGCACATCCTGGAGCCCACCGACCTATGGGAAAACTACCTCGAAGCGCGATACAAGCCGCGCGCCCTGCGCGTCGGTGTGGACGACGCCGGCTTCGAATACCTGGAAATCGACCGCAAGCCCTCGGTACGCACGAACCGGGGCTCGCTCGGCATCATGGGCGCGATGGGCTCGGAAGACATGCGGCCGAGTCCCGAACGCCGCTACGCCGACAACATGCCCTTCGGCTCCTGCAACGCCACCGAACGCCTGCAGTTGATGGAACGCGAGAACCTCGAGTACTCCCTGCTCTACCCCACCATCGGGCTGCTCTGGGAGACGGAGCTCACGGACCCGGAACTCAGCCTCGCCTACTGTCGGGCCTACAACCGCTGGATCGCGGACTTCTGCCGCGACAGTGGCGGCAAGCTGGTCCCGATCGCCCAACTCACACTCCTGGACGTCGAGGGGTCCGTCGCGGAACTCGAGCGGGCCGTGAAGGACGGCTGCAAGGGCGCCTGGGTCAACCCGTTCAACCACAACCGCTTGATCCACGGCAGCCCGGAACACGACCCGCTGTTCGCGAAGTGTTGCGAACTGGACGTACCCTTCGCGATCCACCCCACGCTCACCCCGCACCGCGCGGCCGAGGGCATCTTCGACTGGCCCACGGAAGGGCGTGGCTGGGGGGAGATGATCTGGCTGCGCTCAATCGTGCAGCAGGCCCTCATTTCCTTCTTCAGCCTCGGCACCCTCGAACGCTTCCCGGAGTTGCGCCTCGGTGTGCTCGAGGCCGGCTCAGGCTGGGTGGGCCCCATGCTCGACCGACTCGACGCCTACGGCGAATCCATGAACGTCAACCGCTTCAGCGCCGCCGAACTGTTCCGGCGCCAGTGCTTCATCTCCGGCGACCCGGACGAAACCGTCGCGCCCCTCACGATCAAGCAAGTCGGCGACGACTGCTTCATGTGGGCCACCGACTATCCGCACCCCGACCATCGACACACCTGGGTGGACGACCTGATCGCCTACGCGAACAAGCTGCCCGAGACGACGCGGGAGAAGGTGCTCGGCGGCAACGTAAAACGCATCTACAAACTGTAGGGGCGACCCTTGTGGTCGCCCGTCCCCGAAGTTGCGGAACCTCGTCGTCAACGCGCAGTTTCGCGCCAGCGAAACTGCAACGCGACCGCAGGTCGCGCCGGGACCGCAGGTCGCGCCGGGACCGCACCGCAGGTCGCGCCGGGACCGCAGGTCGCGCCGGGACCGCAGGTCGCGCCGGGACCGTGCATGAATTCGAGACGGGACACCACAAGGGTGTCCCCTACATGGCCGAACCAAGCCGCCGCTCCAAGGAGGATTCCCAATGAGCGACCAGGTCGATATGGAGCAACTGGTACAGGACGCCAGCGTCCCGTACGCGATGGCCAGCGAGCCGCCGCTGTCGTTTCGCGGCGCAGGCTACGACTACGACCACGAGGTGCTGGTGACGCTGCCGGCCTCCTACCCGGTGGCCCCCGACAGGTCGTACCCCGTACTCTGGGCCATGGACGGCGTGCTGCAACACATGCTGGTCGCCGGCATCGTCAACATGTATGCGTTCGGCAGGCGCCTGCCGGAGATCATCGTCGTCAGCGTCGGTCACTCGAGCGAACAGGGCATGCCGGGCTTCCTGAAGCGGGAGTTCGACCTGAACCCGCCCGGTTCCTGGTTCGGCGACGACGCGCTGGCCGAACGCACGACCACCGAGTTGAACGGCCCCTTTTTCAAGGACCTGGAGCCGCACCTCCGGGGCGACCGGTTCCTGGACTTCCTGGTCGACGAGCTGCGGCCGGCCCTGGCAGGGAAGTACCGCATGAACGGCGATCACGCGTTGATGGGCCACTCGTCCGGCGGCTACTTCACGGGCTATGCCCTGCTCGCCCGGCCCGGAGACTTCTCGGGCTACATCATCAGCAGCGGCACCAGCAGGGAGACCATGCAGCTCGAAGAGGAATACGCCGCCTCCCACGAGGACCTGCCGGCGCGCGTCTTCGTCGGCGCCGGCAACGGCGAGTTGAACCTGGCCATGTCGGCGGCGCGCATCGTCAGCCGCACGACCATGCTGGTGGAGAACCTGCGGATGCGCCAGTACCCGTCCCTGGTGCTGAAGAGCCAGCTCTACACCGACCGCGATCACTTCAACGTGATACCGCCGCTGTTTGCCGACGGACTCGAGCACCTTTACGCTCCCGAGGTCGAGAAGCTGACGCAACTTCCGGCATGATGCGCTGTCAGGACACCCACGGAGACACGGATGAGCGACACGAACACGAAGATCGACAACCTCCTCAACCAGACCATGATCGGTTTCCTGAGTACGCTGAACCAGGACGGTTCACCGAACACCATGCCGCTCTGGTACGAGTGGGACGGACAGAGCGTTCTCATGTTCTCCGGAGCCGACACGGCCAAGATCAGGCGCTTGCGCCGCGATCCGAGAGCGGCCCTGTGCATTGCCGAAGGGGTGGGCGTCATGGAAGCCTGGGTCAGCGTGGAAGGCACCGTCGAGTGCATCGATGACCTCCAGCGGACCCGGGATTTCGCCTGTCGACTGGCCGAACGGTACTACGAGCCCGACCGGGCCAGAAAGACCATCGAGACCTGGTCGAAGGCCGAAGGCATGGTGCTGCTGAACCTGAAACCCCGTCGGATCCGAAGCGTTTGGGGGCCGTATGTCCAGGAATAGCCGTTTCATGAGACTTCGACCCACACTCCCGTTTCTCGCCGCCCTGCTCGGCGTGCCCGGCATGGCTGAATCCGCGGACCAGACCGACCGACTCCTGCTGCCCGCCGCGGCGCCGATGCGGGAAGCGGGCCTGGCCGAGCGTCCCAACGTCCTGCTCATCATGGCGGACGACCTGAACGTCGCCCTCGGCTCGTACCTCGAGTCGACGCCGGCTCCGCATTACGCCGGGGTGAAGACCCCCAACCTGGATCGCCTCGCCGCCGAGGGCGTGCGTTTCGACCGCGCCTACGTGCAGAACCCGCTCTGCAGCCCGTCGCGGATATCGATCCTCAGCGGATTGCGCCCGCCCACGACGGGCGTCTACGACAACGGAACGGCGCCCCGTGAGCGGATCGGAGACGATCTGCGGCTGCTGCCCGAGCACTTCCACGACCAGGGCTACTTCACGGCACGGGTCGGCAAGATCGGACACAACAGCTACGAACATGTCGTGTCCTGGGACTCGTCGAACTTCGCCCTCTCGAGAGAGCCGGCAATGCGCTTTCACCTGCCGGGATACCTGCCCGGGGTCGACCTGTCCGGGCAGCGCGACAACACCTGGACGGAGGGTTCCGAGCACGGCATGTCGCGCACCGACGTGCTCGCACCGCTCGGGCGGACGGGCGGACTGCCCCTGTCCTGGCGCGCGACCACCGAGTCCCCCCGCATGACGCCCGACGGGACGACGGCGACGCGCATCATCCAGTTGATGGCGCAGCACCGGGACAAGCCGTTCTTCATCGGCGCCGGCTTCCACAAGCCGCACCAGCCGTGGGTCGGTCCCGCACAGTTCTTCGATCAGCACCCGGCCGATGCGGTGCAACTGCCGCAAACGCCCCTGGACGATACCGACGACCTGCCCGCCGCGGCGTTCGAGCCGTTGGCGGACGACCTCGCGCACACCGAGAGACAGTTGCAGCAGGCCGTCGCCGCGTACCACTCGATGGTCACGATGACCGACTTCTATGTCGGCCAGTTGCTGGAGGCCCTCGAGGTCCTCGACCTCGCGGAGTCCACCATCGTCGTCTTCACCAGCGACCACGGGTTCCAGCTCAACGAGCACGGCGGACTGTGGCGCAAGAGATACCAGTTCGAGGAGTCGACGCGCGTGCCCCTCATCGTCCGGCTGCCGGACAGCCGGCAGGCGGGGGAGGTCGCGGCCGGACTCGTGGAGCTGGTCGATCTCTACCCGACGCTCGTCGATCTGTCCAATCTGCCGCAACCGGTGCATGCGCTGGAAGGCGCCAGCTTCCGGCCGCTGCTCGACGATCCGGACCTGCGCTGGAAATCGGCGGTCTTCTCGGAGAGCATCCTCGAGGGATTCCATGGCCGCACCCTGCGAACGCCCCGCTACCGGTACACGGAGTGGACGCCCGTGGAGGCGCCCGAGAACGAGCCGGAGCGCGAGCTCTACGATCACCAGGAAGATCCGTTCGAGTACGAAAACCTGGCCCCCGACCCGGCTCACCGAGCGCTCATCGACGAACTGTCGGAGCACCTGCACGCAGGGTGGCAGGCGGCGCTGCCGGAGTCGGTCTGAGGCCGCGAGCCCTGCTGCCTGTGGCCGAGACCATGCTGGAGCAGGTGCAGGTACCGGTCCTGTTGACGCATCACTTCCGCGCCGTCGACGACCCGTCCGGGGCGTTGCTCGGAGCGCTTTCGGATGTCCAGGCGGGATACGCCTGTGCACTGATACGCGGGGCCGGGCAGCCGGTCGAGTATGTCTCGTTTCCCCGCATGGGGCACTCGATGCACGGGGAGGACCCCGAGCTGTTCACCCGGACGCTCGCTCAATGGGCGGCGACGTTGCCGTAGGACGGGCTTGTCCCGTCCCGTGTCGAGTTCATGCACGACCCCGAGACGGGCGACCACAAGGGTCGCCCCTACAATTCGTGCCGATCGTCGTGGAAGCCCGGCGCGGCCTGTAGGGGACGGGCTTGTCCCGTCCCGCGCCTGAAAGCTCCCACGACTTCAACGCCCACCGGAGTTCCATGGGAACACGTAAAGGCCATGACACGGACGTTGCGATCGTCGGAGCAGGTCCCGTCGGCTTGACGCTCGCAATGGATCTGGCCTGGCGCGGTGTCTCCTGCACGGTATTCGAGCAGCGCGGTCCGGACGATCCCGCGCATCCGAAGTGCAACACCACTTCAGCACGCAGCATGGAGATTCTGCGGCGGCTCGGCTGCGACCAGGCTTATCGGGCGACCGGCCTGCCCCCGGACTTTCCCAATGACATGGCCTGGTCGACCGGCATCATGAGCGGCTATGAGTTGGGACGGCTGCCGCTGCCGTCGGCGCGCGACCGGTGGTCGGGCGACCGTTTCGCCTTCGACGGCTTCTGGCCCTCGTCGGAGCGGCCGCATCGAGCGAGCCAGTTCTACCTCGAGGAAGTACTCCGCAAGCACGCCGCGACATTCGAGCGGATCACCCTGCACTTCCGGCACGAAGCATGCGAGCTATCCCTGACGGGCGACGCGATCACCCTCGGCGTGCGGGACCTGGACAGCGGCGAGGTGTCGACCTGTACGGCGTGCTACGTCGTGGGTTGCGACGGCAGCCGCTCTTTCGTGCGCCGTGCCGCCGGTATCGGCATGCCGCGCGGCGAGCCGCTGGGCAAGCTGTGGGGCGTGTTCTTCGAGTGCGACGAGGTGCTCGCTCGCTGGCCCACGGATCGCGACCCTACCTGGATGAACTTCATCTTCAACCCGCACCGCGGTGGCGCGCTGATCGCGATCGACGGCGTCCGCAGGTGGTTGGCGCACGTGAACGTGCCGCGGGACGTCGACCATGACGACGTGGACTACGAAGCCGGCGTCCGGGAACTCGTGGGCCTCGATGCCCCCATGAGGATCCTGGCCGCGGAACCCTGGCAGTTGCGTAGCGCCGTTGCCGAGACCTACCGCCAGGGCTCGGCATTCCTGGCCGGCGATGCGGCGCATTCCTGGCCGCCCCTGGCCGGTTTTGGCATGAACTCCGGGATGGAAGATGCGGTGACGCTCGGCTGGATGCTGGCCGGCGTGCTGAACGGCTGGGCGCCCGAGACCCTGCTCGACGCCTACGACGCCGAGCGCCGCGTGGTCGGGGAGCAGGTCGCGAGAGCGGCCGAAGGCATGGTGCTCGATCAGCGGAGCATCTTCGGCGACCGGGAGCGGCTTGCCCACATCGAAGACGACGATGCCGCCGGCGAGGAAGCCAGGGCGGTGATCGGCAGAGGCCTGGTAAGGGTCGACAGCCAGCAGTTCGATCCCCAGGGCCTGAACTTCGGCATCCACTATCCATCGTCGCCGATCATCTGCTACGACGACGGCAAGCCGCCGCCGTTCACCGTCGCCGACTACACGCCATCGACCGTACCCGGGTGCCGCGCGCCTTATTTCGTACTGGCCGAAGGCGTTCCCCTCTACGATGTGCTCGGCGAAGAGTTCACGCTGCTGGTCAAGGATCACGCCATGGACGTCTCGGCATTCGAGACCGAGGCGAAGCGCTGCGGACTCGGGCTGAAGACCCTCGACATCGCCCACGAGCCGAAGGCCAGACACCTCTACGACCACGCCCTCGTACTGATTCGCCCGGACCAGTACATCGCCTGGCGCGCCGACAGCATGCCTGACGACGTGCGCGCGGTGGTCGATCGGATTCGCGGGGCCACGACGCGCGATGCATGACGCGGGGCCTCATCGGCGCGGGGTGAACGGCGTCCGCTCCGCGATCAACGGCGACGGTTGACGGGCGCTACCCGATCCCGAGTTCCCGCGCCTGATCCTCGAGGAAGGCGACGATCTCGTCATCGACCTCCTTGCCGGGAGAGCGTGCCGTCTCGAAGGCGTCGCGTACCAGGATCAGGCGTTCGACCCCGAGGTCCTCGTAGCGCTTCGCCGTGTCGCTGTCGATCGGTTCCCCGGGCGTGATGTTGATCTGCAGGGGGCCGAGGGAGGCGGGACGCTCCGTGCTCTTCGCCGTCTCTTCGAGCGCCTGCATCATCGCCGCGGTCCCATCGACGTCGTACCAGCCGTACCAGCCGTTGCCCTGGGCGACCGCGCGCCGCAGGGCCGCGGGCGAATCGCCGCCCACGATGATCGGCGGGTGCGGCTTCTGCACGGGCATCGGGTGGGACTGGATTCCCGAGAACTGCGTGAACTCCCCGTCGAAGGCCGGCTTCTCCTGCGTCCACAGCGTGCGCACCACCTCGATATGCTCGCTGGTGCGGGCGCCGCGCTCCTCCCACGGAATGCCCAGCACCTCGAACTCGTCCGGCACGAAGCCGACGCCGACACCGAACAGCAGGCGCCCCTTCGAAAGCACGTCAACGCCCGCGAGTTCCTTCGCGAGCACGATGGGGTCGCGCTGGGCGATCAGGATGATGCCGGACCCGACCTTGATGCGCTCGGTCTTCCCGGCCGCGAACGCCAGGCTTGCGACGGAGTCGACCAGGTTCGACTCCGGCGGCACGGGCAAGACCGGCGACTCGGGATCCATCAGGAAGAGGTGTTCCGCGGTCCAGATGGACTCGTACCCGAGTTGTTCGGCGGACACGACGACGCGTTCGATCGAGTCCGCGTTGTTGAGCGGACCCAGATTGAATCCGAAATATCCGTAGTCCATCTCTGCCCCCCGCCCGAACCGCTTCTTCAGTCCCTCACCACCCCGGTGGCGCGGAACGGGTAGGGGACGCCCTTGTGGCGTCCCGTTCCGAATTCATGCATGGCCCCAACGCGGGCGGCCACAAGGCCCCCGCCCGTCCCGTCATCGCAATTCGTGTACGAGCCAGCCGGTCAGGCGGTGCGCCCGTGGCGCAGCAGCATGCCGGGCGTGGCGCCCGTGCATTCCCCGTCTTCGAAGGTGATCTCGCCGTTGACTACGGTAAGCCGGTAGCCCTCGGCCTTCTGTGACAGGCGCCAGTCGCCGGCCGGGAAGTCGTGCAGCCGCTCGGTGGGCAGCAGCTTCAGCGCGTCATAGTCATAGACGATCAGATCGGCCGGCGCCCCTTCCCGCAGGACACCGCGGTCGGTGAAACCGGCGGCCATGGCGGGGTAACCGGAGAGCCGCCAATGCGCCTGCTCCAGATCCATGATGTCGTTCTCGCGCACCAGGTACGTGAGGAACTCCGTCGGATAGCGTCCCGTGGTCATGAACTTCATGTGCGCGCCGCCGTCCGAAATGCCCGGCAGGCAGAAGGGCGAGTTCGCCAGCTCGCGCATGGCCTCCATGTCGATCTGCTGCGGCGGAGTGATGAACTGCGTGCGCAGGTCACCCGCCAGGGCCGTGTCGAGCATGACGTCGATGACATGCTTGTTCTGCAACCCGGCCACTTCGCCGACGGTCAGCCCTTCGAGGCCGCGCGTTTCCGCCGAGAAACTCTCGCCGATCGTCAGGTCCGGAATGGCATTGGTGAGCGAGCCCAGGGGGCCGGGCCGGTAGCCGTCCCGGAGGGCCTTGCGCAGGTCGGGATCGCGCATCTTCCGCATGCGCTCCTCGGGCGTGCCCATGGTCATGTTGCGCCAGGCCGAGATCGTGTCGAACAGGTTCCAGTGATCGAGCGAGAACTCGTAGTTGTTCTGCGCCGTGACGGTCTGCGCGAAGATCCGGTTGCCGCGCCCGTTGGCCTCGTCGAACCACTTGAGCAGGTCCTTGTAGCGGCCGTGGGTGATGCCGTGCTGGTCCGCCGTCAGCACCACCGCGTTCCAGATCACCGGCCGCCCGCTCACTTCGCAGAGCCGCTCGGTGAGCTCCGGCTCCTCACCCAGCAACTGGATGATACCGCGGCCCTTTTCGCGCAGGACGCTGGCGAAGGCCAGCAGATCGTCCGGCGACATGGTGTCGGTGATCATGGCGGTGCCGTCGTAGTCGCGCTGCACCGTCTTGAGCCCCAGGCGCTGGGCGGAGATACCGCAGCCGCCGGCGTCGAGCGCCTCGCCGAGGAGCCGACACATCTCGGTGCGTTCCGCGTCCGTGGCCGGGCGCTCCTTGGCGGCCTCCTGCCCCATGACGTAGGACATTAGGGGATTCAGGCCCACGTAGGACAGCATGTTGAGCCCCTTGGGCGTGCGCTCGATGCTGTCGAGGAACTCCGGAAACGTCTCCCAGTCCCACGGCATGCCGGCGGCCATCGTGCTCGCGCGCACCGCCTCGTTGCGCTCCATCGTGAGCATCGCGCGCTCGCGGTGCTCGGGCTTCACGGGGGCGAAGCCGAAGCCGCAGTTGCCGATCACCACCGAGGTGACGCCGTGCCAGCCGGACAGGGTGCAGTAGGGGTCCCAGAAGACCTGGGAGTCGTAATGGGTGTGGAGATCGACGAAGCCGGGCGCGACGATCAGCTCGCGGGCGTCGAATACCCGCGCCGCCTCGCGCTCCGCAATGCGTCCAATGGCGGCGATGCGTCCGTCGGCGATGGCGATGTCGCCGGTAAAACGCGGCGTGCGCGCTCCGTCGAGAATGACCCCGCCTTTCAGAAGCAAGTCGTACCGAGACATCGTTATCTCTCCCTGGGGAAACCGAACCAACCCGTACCGTACACTTGCGTCGAGGCGCGACGCAACGTCACCATGGAGAGCGCTGTTTGACCCGGATCGGGTGACGACGAATAATCGTGACCTCGCGCGCAGGCACAGACGAACAAACGGAGACGATCAAATGAGCGAAGCAGAATCGCTGGTGGAGGAGTCGGTAGAGGCGATGCCGGAGCGGATCTTCGAGACCCGCCAACCGTTCGACCTGTCGGACGAGCTTGAGGCACGTGTGCGGGAACTCGACCTCGGCGACACGGTAGAACACGTCAAGGCGAACGGTTACGGCTACGTTCACGATGCCGCGACGCCCGAGTTCGTCGAGCGTTTGCGCGAGACCATCGTCCGCATCATCGGGGAAGGCGCCGGCGGAAATGGGCTGGAGGGCCGCGGCGCGAACATGCTGCTCCCGAAGGATCCCGTCTTCGAAGAAGTGGTGCTCAATCCCAAGCTCCTGACGATCGCCGAGATCCTGTGCGGCAAGGGCGCCATGCTTTCGCAGATGGCGGCAAGCATGAAACCGAAGGCGACCGAACCCGGCGACGGCAAGGGCGGTCTGCACGCCGACCAGAACTGGACGCCGGCGCCCTTCCCCGTGCACAACCAACTGGTGACCTTCTGCTGGGCGTGCGACGAGTTCACCGAAGCGGCCGGGTCGACCAGGGTGGTGCCTCGCTCCCATCTGCAGCGCCGACACCCCAATGCACAGGAGACGGCCGAGGAACCCGGTGTGGTGGCCACGGCGTGTCCGGCCGGTTCGATCGTGTTCTGGGACGGGTCCACCTGGCACAGCGGCGGTGCGCCCAGAACCATTGACGGAGAACGGGTGGTCCTGCACGTCACGTACAGTCGCCTGGCGCTGCGCCCCGTCGAGAGCTACGACTTTCTCGGCGAAGACTGGCTCGAGGGCAAGCCTTACGAGATGCGCGTGATGTTGGGCCGCGAAGATTTCCTGAACACGCCCGAAGGCGGTTTCGCGCATGGCATCAAGCTGCCGCGCGCCATGGACTGGGCCAAGACATAGGCGCCCGCGCGAGCCGGCGCGGGTGTGTTGGGGACGGGCTTGTCCCGTCCCGTGTTCGATGCGCGGAGGTAGCTGATGTTCGGATTCGAGAAGTGGCGCGACGGCCTGATCGCGGAACTGAACCAGGGCTCGGAGGTCATGGAAACGGCCAAAGGCCCGATGGAGTACTCCAAGCAGGGTTCCAGCCCGTTCGTGCTGTATGGCCATGGCGGGCCCGGCGGGTACGACCAGGGGCTGCTGCTCGCCGGCATGCTGAGAGGCGCCTACGGAACGCTATCCGTCTCGCGCCCCGGATACCTGCGCACGCCCCTCTCGACCGGCCGCACGTTCGAGGAACAGGCCGATGCCATGGCGGCGCTGCTCGATGCCCTCGGCATCGACAGGGTGGCGGTCTCCGGCGCGTCCGCAGGCGGGCCGCCGGCCATTCACTTCGCCGCGCGCCACCCGGACCGGATCGTCGCTCTCCTGCTTACCTGTGCGGTGACGACGGTGTACCCGGTCCACGTTCCCGCCTGGGCCAGGGCCATCATCTTTTCCGACCGGGGCTCGCAACTACAGACCTGGCTGTTCGATCACTTTCCCCGGCCCATGATCAAGATGATGCTCACGCAATCGAGCACCTTCAAGGTGCGGGAACGGGAGTTGGAAGCCGCACGCATCATGAGCGATCCGGCTCGCTACGCATTCGCACGGGGACTCCAGTACAGTCAGGCGCCGTTCGGCGTGCGCCGTGCGGGACTCGAGAACGACCTGGACCAGTTCGAGCTGATCGACGGCCCGCTGCCGCTTGCGAAGATCCAGTGCCCCACCCTGATCTGTCATGGACGCCGCGACGGCGACGTGGGCTATGACCACGCGGAGACGGCGCACCGCCTGATCCCGAACTCGCGACTCCACACCCTGGAGAACGGCGGACACGTCGTGTGGCTCTCCGAGGGGGCCGAAGAGATGCACCGCGTACAGATGGAGTTTCTAAGGGAGCACCTCGGCCAACCCGCGACGGCGGGCGCCGGCTCGGGCGGGTGACGCGTAGGGGACGGGCTTGTCCCGTCCCGTCGCCAGTGCCTCGCACGATCTCGACAGGGGCGACGACAACCTCGCCCCTACCCGATTCGTATACTCCCTCTCCCACACAGGGAGGATCGCACGATGTCTCTAAGCGCCGACCAGGCACAAAACGTCGTGAACGCGGCGCTCGCCAGGGCCAGGGAGTTCGGGAAGTTCGTGACCGTGGTCGTGGTCGACAGGGCCGGTGACATCGCGGCCGTCGGCCGCATGGATCGCGCGCCCGGCGTCTGGTTCGATCTCGCCTACGGCTTCGCATACACGTGCACGATCTGGGGCGGCGCCAGCGGCGCCCGGCTGGCGCCGATCAAGGACGAGAACTGGTTCCGGGCGGCGAGCACCATGCGCGGCGGCCGCATGATGGTGGCCGATGGCTCGCTGCCGCTGGTCCAGGACCGCACGCTGATCGGAGCGATCGGCGTGGCCGGCGCCACGGACGAGGAAGACCTGGCCATCGCGGAGGCCGGCGCCGGGGCGCTTTGACGCGGCGGCCACGGCCTTCGGGTGGAACGCCGATAGACGACGCGCCGGAGGTCACCGAGCGGAGTGTTCGCGCAGCGTGTCTTCGTCCTTCAGGGTCTGCCGGGCCATCAGCCTGATCATCCGTTCCGCGTCGGGACCGTTGGTCGTCCAGCCCATCGGGTCGTCGGCGCCGAGCAGGCGGCGGAAGCGCTCGCTACGGCGGGCAAGCATCTCCGGGGGCGTCGCTCGCTGGTAGCGCTCCTGGGTCTTCAGCGCCGGGTGGCAGTGGTAGCTCGTGAGGTTCAGGCGCAAGCCCTCGGTGAGCTTCGGGAACGCTCCGTGCCAGGTGTTGCCGAGCCACACGATCAGGGACCCCGCGGGCCCCTCCACGGGAACCGCCCGATCCTCGCCCTCGCCCGGCCCGGGAACGCGACCGAGGCGGTGACTGCCCGGGACCATGGCGATGCAGCCGTCTTCCCGGGTGTAGTCGGTCAGGCATAGCGCAGCGTTGCAGACCAGGCTGTGCGAGAACGGCAGCACGCCCTCGGGAGACCCGGGCGAGTCGCTGTGCAGGTAGGTGGCCGGGTCGCCGGGCTGCGCGCTCCGATCCCGCCACTTGACGAACGACACCAGGCTCGACAGCTGGGCCTGGCCACGCATGATGTAGTCGATCACGGCGCCGAGGACCGGGTTCTCGAGCCACTCCTCGAAGACCTCGTCCTCGAAGAGCATGTAATAGAGGAGGTATCGGTCGGACTGTATCGGGTACGTCTGGTAGGTACCCGCGTCCCCGGGGCGGTCCAGGGCGTGTTCCACCCCGGTCCGCTCGTGGGCGACGCGCAGGACGACGTCGCGCACGCGCTCGACGAACTCCGGCGGGGCCACCCGCTGCGGCGGGATGACGGTGTAACCGTAGTGGTCGAGTTCGGCGACGTAGTGCTCGAGCCCGAGTTCGCGGATGGGCGCGAACGAGGCGTCGAACGCGTTCGGCGCGCCGTCGGAGTCAGTGTCAGTGGCGGTCGCGGCTTCGGCCATCTCGATTTCTCCTTCGTTGGGACGTCACCCTGCGGCCGCGCGTATGGTGTCCTCGTCGTACCCGGTCTGCCGGGCCATCTGCTTGATCATCAGCTCTTCGTCGGGACCGTTGACGGTCCAGCCCATCGGGTCGTAGGCGCCGAGCAGGCGGCGGAAGCGCTCGCCGCGGCGCGCCAGCATGTCGGGCGGCACGGCCCGCTGGTAGCGCTCCTGGGTCTTCAGGGCCGGGTGGCAGTGGTAGCTCGTCAGGTTGAGGCGCAGGCCCTCCGTGAGCTTCGGGAACGCCCCGTGCCACGTATTGCCGTACCACGCGATCAGGGAACCCGCCGGCCCCTCCACGGGAACCGCCCGCTCCTCCCCCTCGCCGGCGGCGGGAACACGACCGAGGCGGTGGCTGCCCGGGACCATGGCGATGCAGCCGTCTTCCCGGGTGTAGTCGGTCAGGCATAGCGCAACGTTGCAGACCAGGCTGTGCGAGAACGGCAGCACGCCTTCGGGAGACCCGGGCGAATCGCTGTGCAGGTAGGTGGCCGGGTCGCCGGGCTGCGCGCCCCGATCCCGCCACTTGACGAACGACACCAGGCTCGACAACTGGGCGTGGCCGCGCATGATGTAGTCGATCACGGCACCGAGGACCGGGTTCTCCAGCCACTCCTCGAAGACCTCGTCCTCGAAGAGCATGTAGTAGAGCAGGTACCGGTCGGACTGCGTCGGATAGGTCTTGTAGGTACCGACGTCCGCCGAGCGGTCCAGGGCGTGTTCGACGCCGGTGCGCTCGTGGGCGACGCGCAGGACGACGTCTCGCACCCGCTCGACGAACGCGGGCGCCGCGACCCGCTCGGGCGGGATGACGGTATAGCCATAGTGATCGAGTTCGGCGACATAGCTCTCGAGCCCGAGGTCGCGAATGGGTGCGAACGCCGCGTCGAGCGGGTTCGAGGCGTCGTCGGGAACGGCAAGGGTTGCGGGTTCGGCCATGTCCATTCCCCCTTCAAGACTGTAGGGAGTGTCCTATACTCTGATACTACCGGTAGGGGACGGGCTTGTCCCGTCCCGTTGCCAGCGGCTTGCACAGTCTCGACACGGGCGACCACGAGGGTCGCCCCTGCGGACTCCGATCAGACGGAGCACAGGAGCGAAACATGACGAGCGTCGCCAGGGAGATCCAGGACGAGATCGCGCAGTACAGGCTCGACCCCTATCTCATCGAGCTCGAATCGAACGGGCTCACGATCGTGCCGCCCGAGGTGACGGGCGTCGGCGAGGAAGTCCTCGATCGCTGCACGGAAGTGCTGCTGGCCGAGTTCACCAGGATGACCGGCTGCCCGATCAGCCTCGAGAACGGTCCCGAGGGTGCGCTCGAGTGGCCCGAGGGCACGGCGCGAACGATGGCGAGTGTCGGGCTGCCACCCGAGCCCGAGCCCACCGTGATGCTGATGCAGCAGCTGATGCAGCGGGATCGCTGCTTTCGGGACCTGCTCACGAACCCCGCCGTCGATGCGCTCGTCAGCCACCTGATCCAGGGCGGCTTCCCGTTCGAGTTCCCCTTTCGCATGCGCCGGCTGGACAACTCGACCTCGTACCTGAAGTGGCAGAGCAAGCCGCCCCGGGAGGGCCAGACCGAGCTCTCCGCGCCGGGGTCGATCGGGCTGCATCCCGACCAGAGAGGCTGCCCCATGCCGTGGGGCGCGAGCGCCCTGACCGTCAACGCCACCTGGATGCTCACGCCGTATGCGAAGCGGGATGGGTGTCTGGCGTACGTCCCCCGCTCGCACCGCGCGGTGGGGTATCCGGGGCCCGACGCGGACGCACGCGCGGTTCCGGCGGAAGGGCCGCGCGGCTCGGTGATCCTGTGGCACGGTGCGACGTGGCACGGCAGCTTCCCCAAGCTGACCCCGGGCCTGCGCCTGAACGCGATCGGCTTCTACCGCCACTTCTCGCTCAATCCGTCGGAGAACCTCTACACGACCGTGCCGGACCGGTTGTGGGAGGACTGCGCGGACCCGGCTCGTCTGCGGCAAATGCTCGGCATCGACGACGTGTTCCCGTACACGCAGCAGATGATGCCCGTGCCGAAACTGGCCCAGGTCAGGGACGCGTCCGCTGCCGCGCCCTGATCGCGGCCCTGACACCATGGCAACTTACCGGCTTCCCGCGATCGTCCTCGCCGCTGTGCTCGCCGGCCCGGGCGCCGCGGCGCAGGGCGAACCCCGCAACGTCCTGTTCATCATCGCCGACGATCTGAACGTCGCGCTTGGCGCCTACGCCGGCTCCACGCCGCGCCGCAACTACGCGACGGCGAAGACCCCCAACCTCGACCGGCTCGCCGCCGAGGGCGTCCGGTTCGATCGCGCCTACGTCCAGAACCCCCTGTGCAATCCGTCGCGTACGTCCTTCCTGAGCGGACTGCGCCCCGCCTCCACGGACGTCCACGACGGCCAGACCTGGCCGCGCCACAGGATCGGCGACATCGCGATGCTGCCCGAGCACTTCGATGCCCACGGCTACTTCACCGCCCGGGTGGGCAAGATCGCCCACAACAGATTCGAGCACGCGGTGAGTTGGGACGTTTCCCGCTACGCCCTGTCGCGCGAGCCCGCAAGGCGCCATCACGGGCCGGGGTACCTGCCGGGCGTCGATCTCTCCAGCGTGCGCGACAACACCTGGACCGAGCGCTCCGAGCACGGCATGTCGCGCGCCGAGGTGCTCGCGCCGCTGGGGCGGCCCACCGGCCTGCCGCTCTCCTGGCGCGCCACCCACGAGTCGCCGAGGATGACCCCTGACGGAACGACGGCCACGCGGATCATCGAACTCCTGGCCGACCACCGCGACGAGCCGTTCTTCATCGCCGCCGGCTTCCACAAGCCGCACCAGCCGTGGGTCGGGCCCGTCGAGTTCTTCGAGCAGCATCCCGTCGACGAGATCGAGTTGCCGCCGGCGCGGGCCGGGGACCTCGACGACGTCCCCGCGGCGGGTTGGGAAATCCGACCGGACGACGCGGCCCACGACGACCGCCAACGGCGGCAGGCGATCGCCGCCTATCACGCCATGGTGACCATGATCGACTCGTACGTCGGCCAGGTGCTCGAAGCGCTGGCCGAACTCGAGCTCGAAGACTCGACGATCGTCGTCTTCACGAGCGATCACGGTTTCCTGTTGAACGAGCACCTCGGGCTCTGGCGCAAGACGCAGCAGTTCGAGGAGTCGACGCGGGTCCCGCTGATCGTTCGCCTGCCTGGCACACCGCACGGGGGACAGGTGGCGGCCGGCTTCGTCGAACTCGTGGACCTCTATCCCACGCTACTCGACCTCTGCGGCCTGCCGGCGCCCGAACACGCCCTGCAGGGCACGAGCTTCCGGCCCGTGCTCGAAGCCCCCGGACGCCCCTGGAAGACCGCGGCTTTCTCGGAGTCCAGACGCGAGGGCTATCACGGGCGCACGATCCGCACGGCAGACTACCGGTACACCGAATGGTCGCGGCTCGACGATGCAGATTCCGTCGAGCGCGAGTTCTACGACATGCAGGCCGATCCCGGCGAGTTCGACAACCTCGCGCGGGACCCGGCCAACGCAGCCGCAGTCAATGCCGCCGCCGCCCGGCTCCGGGCCGGGTGGCGCGGCGCGCTCCCCCAACCCACGACCTGAATCGAGGCAGATGAACAACAAAACGATCGCCCTGCTTGCAACCGCGCTGACGACGGCCACCCTTGCCGGCGAAGGCCCCGAACGGAACGCCTACTTCGGAGACACCCACATCCACACGGCGTTCTCGATGGACGCGTTCATGGCCATGGGCGTGCGTACCACACCCGACGACGCCTATGACTACGCCAAGGGCAAGGCGATCCCGCACACCGACGGGACGATGCTGCGGATTTCCGGCCCGCCGCTCGACTTCCTGATGGTCAGCGACCACGCCGGCTACCTGGGCGTGCACCGGGCGCTTCTGGATCCGACAAGCCCGACCTACGGCCATCCGGACGCGGATCTGCTCACGCCCGCATCCTCCTCGCTCGCCGATGTCCTCGAGAGCATCAGGCGTATGGGGCAGACGGACCACGAACTCGTGGGGCCCGCGGTCATCGCGGATGCATGGAGCAAGATCGTCGCCGCGGCGGAACGCCACGACGATCCGGGCACGTTCACCGCCTTCATCGGCTACGAGTACACGCCCTCGGTGGGCGGTCGCCACCTGCACCGCAACGTGATGTTCCGCGGCAGCGCCGCGCCGGAGCGCCCCTTCAGCGCCCGCGACTCCGGCGACCCGGAAGACCTGTGGACCTGGCTCGACGGCCTCCGGGAGGAAGGCATCGAGGCTCTCGCCATCCCGCACAACATGAACCAGAGCGACGGCCTCGCCTTCATGGAGACGACCTGGAAGGAAGGCCCCATCGACGCCGCCTGGGCCGAGAAGCGCATGCGCAACGAGCCCATCGCCGAGATCACCCAGCAGAAGGGCACCTCGGAGACGCACCCGTCGCTGTCACCCAACGACGAGTGGGCCGACTTCCAGATCGTGCAGTACTACCTGAACCGGCGCGAGAACACGGACCCCATCTCCGTCTTCAAGGGCGGCTACTACCGCGATGCCCTGCTGACCGGCCTCACGATGCAGGCGAATGGCGGCTTCAACCCGTACCAGCTCGGCGCCATCGGCGCCTCCGACACCCACGCCTCCGCCGGGCCGTTCGAGGAGGACCGGCGTTTCAGCAACGGTAGGAACGACGCGGTCTCGAGGGGCTCGGCGTACCCGGACCACGCGGATCCGAACGCGAGTTGGGAGGGTTTCTGGACACCTCGCCAGGCCACCCATGGCACCGGCGGGCTGGCCGGAGTCTGGGCTGAGGAGAACACGCGCGCCGCGCTCTACGACGCGCCGGCGCGAGACCTTCGCGACGTCCGGCCCGCGCATCCGCGTGCGCCTGTTCGGCGGCTTCGACCTGCCCGACGGCATCGCGGAGGCTTCGGACTGGCTGCAGCAGGCCTACGCCCACGGCGTGCCGATGGGCGGCATGCTGCCGGACGCCGCCGAAGGCGCGCCGAGCTTCCTGATCTGGGCTGCCCGCGACCCCAACGAGGGCTGGCTGCAGCGCATGCAGATCATCAAGGGGTGGGTCGAGGAGGGGCAAGCGCGAGAACAGGTGTATGACGTCGCCTGCTCGGACGGCCTGGCCCCCGACCCGACGACCCACCGCTGCCCCGGCAACGGCGCGCGGGTGAACCTCGCAGACTGCAGCATCACCCGGGACAAGGGCGCCGTCGAGTTGACGACTGTCTGGCGCGACCCCGAGTTCGACCCCGACCAGCAAGCGTTCTACTACGGGCGCGTGCTCGAGAACCCGAGTTGCCGGTGGTCGACGTGGGACGCCATCCGTCTCGGCATCGCGCCCAATCCCGACCTGCACGCGACCCACCAGGAGCGCGCCTGGAGTTCGCCCATCTGGTACGAGCCGTAGGCGGGCCAGCGCCACCGAAGCAAAAGGCGGCTCATTCCCGGCCCCAGTCCGGAGAACACTGCGCGTCACACTCCCGCAAGCTCGCGATAATGTTAGACACAACTGTCGCGAGCTTGCTGGCGCGGCGCGCTCCCCCCACCGACGACCTGAGTCGAGACAGATGAACCACACAACGATCGCCCTGCTCGCGTCCTTGTTGACGACGGCCAGCCTTGCCGCCGAAGGCCCCGAACGGAACGCCTACTTCGGGGACACGCACATCCATACCGTGTACTCGATGGATGCCTTCATGGCCGGCGCCGTGAGGACCACTCCCGACCACGCCTACGACTACGCCAAGGGCGGGGCGATCCCCCACCCGGACGGCACGATGCTCCGGATCTCCGGCGCGCCCCTCGACTTCCTCATGGTGAGCGACCACGCGGCGTATCTCGGCGCGAACGAGGCGCTGCTCGACCCGGCGAGCCCCACCTACGGCCATCCCGAAGCCGACCGGCTCTCGTCGGCGTCCAACGCGCTGGCCGATGTCGTCGCGGCGCTGTTCGCGCTGGGCGACGAGGACCACGAGCTCGTGGGTCCCGCGGTCATCGCCCATGCCTGGGCGAAGAGCATCGAAGCGGCCGAGCGTCACAACGACCCGGGCACGTTCACCACCTTCATCGGCTACGAGTACACGCCGACCCCCGGCAACCGCCACCTGCACCGCAACGTGGTCTTCCGCGGCGCCGCGCCAGAACTGCCTTTCGGCTCGCGGGACTCCGGCGACCCGGAGGACCTCTGGACCTGGCTCGACGGACTGCGCGACGACGGGATAGAGGCCCTCGCGATCCCCCACAACATGAACCAGAGCGACGGCCTGGCCTTCATGGAGACCACCTGGAAGGGCATCCCCATCGACGCCGCGTGGGCCGAGAAACGCATGCGCAACGAACCCATCGCCGAGATCACCCAGCAGAAGGGCACCTCGGAGACGCACCCGTCGCTCTCCCCCAACGACGAGTGGGCCGACTTCCAGATCGTGCAGTACTACCTGAACCGGCGCGAGAACACGAACCCGATCTCGGTGTTCAAGGGCGGCTACTGGCGGGATGCGCTGCTGACCGGCCTGAAGATGCAGGCGAACGGTGGCTTCAACCCCTACCAGCTCGGCGCCATCGGCGCTTCCGACACCCACGTCTCCGCGGGACCCTTCGAAGAGGAGAACCACTTCAGCGGCAACCCCAACACGCCCGTCTCGAGGGGCTCGGCATACACCGATCACGCGGATCCGAACGCGAGTTGGGAGGGTTTCTGGACACCTCGCCAGGCGACCCATGGCACCGGCGGGCTCGCGGGCGTGTGGGCGCAAGAGAATACCCGCGCGTCCATCTACGACGCCATGCGCCGGCGCGAGACCTTCGCGACGTCCGGCCCGCGCATCCGCGTGCGCCTGTTCGGCGGCTTCGACCTGCCGGACGGCATCGCGGAGGCTTCGGACTGGCTGCAGCAGGCCTACGCCCATGGCGTGCCGATGGGGGGGATGTTGCCGGCGCCCGCGCAGGACGCGCCGAGCTTCCTGATCTGGGCTGCCCGCGACCCCAACGAGGGCTGGCTGCAGCGCATGCAGATCATCAAGGGGTGGGTCGAGGAGGGGCAAGCGCGAGAACAGGTGTATGACGTCGCCTGTTCGGACGACCTGAACCCCGACCCGACGACCCACCGCTGCCCCGGCAACGGCGCGCGGGTGAACCTCGCAGACTGCAGCATCACCCGGGACAAGGGCGCCGTCGAGTTGACGACTGTCTGGCGCGACCCCGAGTTCGACCCCGACCAGCAAGCGTTCTACTACGGGCGCGTGCTCGAGAACCCGAGTTGCCGGTGGTCGACGTGGGACGCCATCCGTCTCGGCATCGCGCCCAATCCCGACCTGCACGCGACCCACCAGGAGCGCGCCTGGAGTTCGCCCATCTGGTACGAGCCGTAGGCGGGCCAGCGCCACCGAAGCAAAAGGCGGCTCATTCCCGCCCCAGTCCGGAAAACACTGCGCGTCACACTCCCGCAAGCTCGCGATAATGTAAGACACAACTGTCGCGAGCTTGACCCACGCGTTTCCTTGTGTTTCATTCCTCTACTGAGAGAGGGAACTACCTCTCCGATAGAGAGAGGGAGACGATCCATGAAACCCAGCCGATCCAGGTGCGGTCGGGCGGTCGCGGTCGCGGCTGCCTGCGTTTTCATTCTTCCGGGCGCCCAAGTCGCGTTCGCAGAGGAGGACGACGACCAAATCATCGAGGAAGTCGTCGTCACCGGCATCCGCGGCAGTCTGCGCCAGTCCCTCGACATGAAGCGCGACGCGGACAACATCATGGACGCGCTCGTCGCCGAGGACATCGGCAAGTTCCCGGACCAGAACCTCGCCGAGTCGCTGCAGCGCATCTCCGGCGTCGCCATCGACCGCATGCGCGGCGAGGGCGCGGCGGTCTCGATCCGCGGCCTCGGTCCACAGTTCACCCGCGTGCTGGTCAATGGCCGCGGCGCACTGTCGGGCGGCACCCAGGCGTTCGCCGGCAACATCGGCGACCACAGCCAGCAACGGACCTTCCGGTTCGAGTCCATGCAGGCCGAACTCGTGCAGGCGGTCGAGGTGTACAAGTCGGCGCAGGCCAACCTCATGGAGGGCGGGATGGGCGGCACCATCAACATCCGCACACGGCGGCCCTTCGACAACGGCGGACGGCGGATCATCGCCGGCAACGCGTTCATGACCGACGACGCCCTGGCCGACGACAACGGCTACCGCTTCGCGGGCGTCTACAGCGACTCGTTCGCCGACAACACGCTCGGCTTCCTGGTCAGCGTGGCGGGCGACGACCGGACCACGCGCGAGGACTGGTTCAACATCGTCGGCTACCGGCCGCAGGTCTTCAACAGGGCCACCGACCTGGCCACCGGCGAGCCGCTCAAGGGGTGCAGCCTGCCCGGTATCGCAAACCCCGACCGCGGTTGCGGCTACGTGCCCGGCAACATCCGCCAGGGCGTCGTCTTCGAGGACATCGAACGCATCAACGCCAGTGCCGCACTGCAGTGGCGCCCGAACGAGCAGTGGGACGTCACGGTCGATGTCCTGCACTCGCAGATGGACCGCGACTACCACGACTTCCAGGTGCCGTGGCGCTCCCAGGCGGGACTCGGCAACGGCGCGAGCGAGGTGCTGCTCAACGAGAACCAGATCGTGACGTACATGCGCACGGAGACCGCACGCCCGCGTCCGTTCCAGCGCCCCCGCGTCGAAGACATCGAGAGCCAGCAGTTCGCCGTGAACGCGGAGTACACGCCAACGGAGAAATGGACGCTCAGCTTCGATGTCTCGCACACCACCGGGAACCGGGATTCCTTCAGCGGCGACACCTACTACGACATTCCGGCCGTCCCCCTCACGTACGACATCCGCGACAGCTATATCCCGAAGATCACCATCGAAGAGAACCTGCTCGACCCGGCCGTCTACCAGTTCATCTACTTCGCGGAGGGCAAGAACGTTGCCGAGGACACGGAAACGCAGTACCGCTTCGACGCCACGTACCACTTCGACGACGGCACCGCCTTCCACGCGGGCCTGAGCTTCCGCGACCGGGAGCGCTTCTGGGAGCGGAGAAACCTGAGCTTCGGTCCGCGCTGGGGTGAGTTCGCGGGCGACAGGCTGACCGACGTCAACCACTACCCCGTGCCGGTCGACGATGCCTTTTCCGGCATCGGCGGCACCGGCACGTGGCCCAAGTCCTGGCTCCTGCCCGACATTGAGGATGTCCGGGCCACCTACTTCGTCGGGCGCCGTGACGAGATCCCGGCCGCGCGATTCACCCGCGCGGCCACCGCGCACCAGGAGGACTTCACGATCACCGAAGACACCCTGGCCCTGTACTTCATGGTCGAGATGTCCGGCACCATCGGCGACTTCCCCTGGTCCGGCAACGTCGGCGCGCGCTGGGTCCAGGTGGACCGCGCCTCGACCGGAAACGTGCAGCCCATCGAAAACATGCTCTACCTGGAAACCGCCGGCATCTGGGAGATCGACCTCGGACCGGCCGAGTTCCAGACGCACGGCAACCGGTTCGCCGAGGTGTTGCCGGCGCTGAACCTCAAGTTCGAACTGCGCGAGGACCTGATCGCGCGCTTCGCCTGGGGCAAGGTGATGACCCAGCCGTCATTCGCCGACCTGAACCCCGGGGGCACCAAGCACCCCGGTACGCGCCGCGTCCAGGAAGGCGACCCGAACCTCGAGCCTTACGTCGCGGAGCAGTTGGACATCGGCATCGAGTGGTACCCGACGGACGACGCGATCATCGCGCTGCAGGCGTTCGGCAAGCAGGTGCAGTCGTTCGTCATCCAGATCACCGAGCAGCGGGACTGGTTGGAGCCCGACGGCAGCACGCTGTACGACCCGGAGTCCGGCGGCAACCTTTTCCTGCTGTACCAGGGTCCGAGCAACGAGGACGGGGCGTTCATCGGCGGCATCGAGTTCGCGGCGCAGTATGCATTCACGCAACTGCCCTCGCCGTTCGACGGTTTCGGCGTGATCTTCAACCACACCTGGGTCGACACCGACGCCGAGTTCATCAACCCGAGCAGCGGGGTCGCGTTCGACGTGCCGGGCCTGTCGCGCAACACCACCAACGCGGTGATCTTCTACGAGAAGTACAAGGTCAGCGCCCGCGTCGCGTGGAACAGGCGCGAGAGCTTCCTGACCCAGATTGCGAGCGTCCGGGGCAACCCGCAGTTCACCAGTGACTACTGGCAGCTCGACGCGGGCTTCGGCTACCAGGTGACGGACAAGATCTCGGTCGTCTTCGAGGCCATCAACATCACGGACGAGAACGTCGACCAGTACAACATCGTCGGCCCGGTTTCCCAGCTGAAGCAGATCTACTACATCTCGAACAGCGGGCGGCGCATGCAGGCCGGTATCCGGGTCCGCCTGTAACGACCCCTGCGGGAGGTTCCGCCCGAGCCGCGGAACCCCCCAAGGACCTGTAGGGGACGCCCTCGTGGCGTCCCTTTTTTCTTTGCGGATCCGCCCGTAAGGGACGCCCTGGTGGTGTCCCATCCCGCATGCACGCACGAGCCCTTCTTTGGGTCGCGGACGTCACAGCACTGGTCCGCAGTTCGGCACAGCGTCGTGCGCTGGGGCCGCCGCGGGAGCGACTGAAGGGCGAGAAGCGGCGCGCTCCCCGTCGCGCTCGTCGCGGCACCGCTGGCAGAGGAAGTCGCCGTCGAGACGCTTGCGGTACGCGCAGCGCCGGCAGCCGCCCTGGGCGCCGCGCGCCCCTCGCGCGCCCCAGGTCGCCCTCGGCCAGAGCCTGCAGCCGATCGCGGACGGGGCGCACTCGTCTACGAGGCCAATCCTGGCCGAAAATGGGTCCTATCCGGCACGATCTCGCCGCGAAATGGCGCGGAGAGTGGCCTGGAGTCGTGTTCGCGGCGGGAACTCTGGTCGACCAGGGCACTCTCCGCGGCGGCATGGCCGCGATGCGGCTGCGCCGGCCCCGCTCAGGCAACGTAGGCCGCCCAGTCCGCCATGAGCGCGCGACGCCGGTCGAACAGGTCGCTGCGCCGGGAGGCGGCCTCGACGCGATCGCCGTTGAAGTGCGCCAGGGCGAGCTCGCAGACCTCGCGGGGTGCGTCCGTGCACTCCGCCGCCCAGTCACGGAAGCTCGACCGAGACCCGGGACAAGCAACTTAACTATCTAATATAAAAGGATATTGGCCTGCTTCGGTCGGGACCTTCCCCCACGAACTTCCCAACCTGGAACTGGCGAATTGTGGAGACTTGGAAAAATTGCGGTACCGAGGGTATCGTGCGGGCGTGCATCGGTCCTGCTGTTCGCCGTTGTCGCAACGACGGGCTGCTTGCCGGGAATCGGGAAGTCGGGAGTCGCTTCTCAAGGCCGGCGTTCGGCGTACTCCGAGGCCCAGTCAGGCCGCGGTTGCCGGGCCGCGACGCCGCCGAGGGGGGAGGCGCTGGTCATGCAGGTTGATACGGTTCCACAGCGATCTCGCGTGCACGAGCCCGCATCTGGGAGGCGTCGTGCCAGGCTTGCATCCGCAAGAGCATGTCCATGCTGACGCCGAATGCCTTCTCGACACGCAGTGCCATCTCGGCCGAAATGCCCGCGCGGCCATTGAGCAAGGCGGAGAGTGTCGCCCTGCGCACACCCAGAATCTCGGCAGCCTTGGTGATGTTGAGGCCGAGTTCGTCGATTACCTCGACACGGACGAAGTCACCGGGGTGCGACGGTGTCATGCCCAGCCTGACGTCGTTGTCGGTAGCCATCAGTGGTAGTCCTCCAGGTTCAGGCCGTCGATACGGCCGTCGTCTTCTTCAAAGGTGATGCGCCAGTTGCGGGAAACCGCAATGCTCCACTCCTGCTGCCGGTCACCCGAGAGCCGGTGGACGCGCCAGCCGCGAGGAGCGTCAGCGAGGAACGCGTCCAGATCGTCGGCAAGGGCGAGCACCGTCAGGACGTTTCGCACACGACTGGCAAGGTCTGCCCGCAGGAACCGGGGGTTGTCGTGCTCCAGCAATTCTCCTAGTCCTCGGTGCCGGACGGAGCGAATGACCATTTCGCCCAAGCGTACGGTATCACCGTTCGCCGCGCAAACGATTTGGCGGTTGACGCTGTTCCGTTGTCGCGGATCAGCCGGGCGACTCGTCGACCAGATGTTGCAGAATCGTCTCGATCATGGTCAGCGCCGAATCTGGCGGCATCGTTTCGGCGATGGTTGCGAAAACAGTTTGCAGGGGGGCAAGGAGTCGGCGAGGAACGGCGTCAAGATGGGGGTTGGGATTCGCTGGGAGCTCATCGAGTTGACGCTCGCAAAGTGCCAGGTCGCGTCCGAATGTGTTCGGGTCTGTAGCCTGGACCTGAGCGAGAGTTTGCCGAAGGCCAGGGAGCCGCGCGAGTTCACGAGAAAGTAGCGAACTAGCATCGGGCGTGCGGAGGTAACCGGAACGGGCGAGGTTGGCAGCGGCTTTTGTCCGCCGAATGGCCGCGTCGAGGTTGCGGAGTTTGTTCCGTTGGGATGACGCCGAGCGACAACGGACGCTTATCTCCTGCGCGATGGCACCGATGTGGTTCTCAAGGTTGCGCAGATGCGGCCCGGCTTCGAAATAGTCCCGTCGGCCATTGGGGACGATTCGGATATCCAAGATGTGGAACTCTCCGACGCACCATCCATTGAATCTCGGTTCCAGGAAAAGGTGCTCGAAGATGCGGTCATTGCCGATTCGAGGCCGGCAAGGCGGCCAATGCCCCGGAAGCCGCGGTCGGTCGCGGGGTCTTTGGTGCTGCGGCCGACATCAACGAGTCTGCGAGCCGCCTCGACGGGCGAAAGCCCAGTGCCGTTGTCTCGAACGGTAATGCGTGACACGGCCCGACCGATGCGGATGTGGATGCAACCGCTGGTTCCTTGGTCGGCGATCGCGTCAGCCGCGTTCTGAACGTACTCGCGGTAGACAACGAGTGGGTTGTCGTACATGCCGGCTGTGAGGAGGCGGAGCAGGTCGCCACCGACGGTCGGGGAAACTGCCATCAGGTGCTGCGATCGTCAGCCTGCCGCAGGGGAATGAGATCCTGGGACAGCGAGCCATCGACGGGCTCGTATAGTCCGGCATCTTCAACCAAGGCGTCCGGCTCCGGGAGCATGTGGTCCGGCGTGAGTTCTGGAAGCACCTGGGCGATGTCGGTGACCTTTGCCGTCTTAGTGTCGATCGCGTGGAAGCGTGCCAATTCGCGGATCGTGCGATTGATCGAGTTGTCGGCAACGACCCTTGCGAACGCCTCGCGGCGTGGCCGCGCGAGGAGCGTGTGGCTGAGCAGACGGTTGAGTTCGTCCCGCTGGGCGGGCGAAGTGCGACGGAGAATCGCCTGGTAGTCATCGAGGACGGGTTTCCCCTCACCATGCTCGAAGAAGTCGCGCTGGAAGATGAACGCATGCGGCAGCGAAAGGAGGCGCTCGAAGTCCCGGGGCCGTTGGCGCTAAGTTGCCCCGATCGCCTCGGCCCACGCCGCCAGGAGGGCGCGGCGCTTGTCCATGAGGTCGCTGCGGGCGTACGCGCGCTCGACGGCGCTGCCCACGGTGTGGGCGAGGCAGAATTCCATGACCGCGTGGTCGGCGTCGGTGCACTCGCCCGCCCAGCTGCGGAACGAACTGCGGAAGCCATGCACGGTAGTGCGCCCGGCGAGGCCGGTCTTGCGCAGGATGTGCAGCAGCGAGGACTCTCCGAGCGGGCTGTTGCGCCGGACGGGCGACGGGAACACGAAGCGCTTGCCGCCGAGAACGCGGGCCGCCTCGAGCGTCCGCAGGGCGGCATCGCCGAGCGGCACCGCGTGCGGCGCGCTAGTCTTCATGCGCTCCGTCGGAATGCGCCACTCACGGGCTGCGAGGTCGATCTCGTCCCAGGCGGCGCCCAGCGCCTCACCGCTCCTCGCGGCGGTCAGCACGAGGAATTCGAGGCAGAGCCGCGAGCTTTCCGATATGCCGGACGCGTTGCGGACGGCGTCGAGGGCCGTGCCCACCTCGGACCAAGGCAGTGCGCGGTAGTGCGCCTTCACCGCCGGCATGGCGGGCAGCGCCCCGTCGATGGCCTCCCCCGCCGCGTTGGTGCTGACGTGGCCGTGCGCCTGGCACCACTGCTCGAACAGCGGGCGGCGCATGCAGGCGGGGGTCCGGGTCCGCTTGTAGGACGGGCTTGTCCCTGGGCTTGTCCCGTCCCCCGACGGGCCCGTCCCGTCCCGGCGTGACCTGGCGGTCGCGTTGCAGTTTCGCTAACGCGAAACTGCTCGTTGGCGACGACATTCCGCGGATTCGGGGACGGGCGGCCACGAGGGCCGCCCCTACACGCGAGTGCCGTTTGTTTCGATAGAGCTTGACCCTTCAGCGTAGTCGTGTCTCAATTGCGGGTTGGAGAGAAAGGGGAAACTATCCATGGATTTGAATCACCGCTTCACGCGGCGCGCAGCAATATTCGCGGCCGCTTTCGCCCTGGCCCTGCCGGGCGCCCTTCCCGGCGTACAAGTGGCCTTCGCCGAGGAGGACGACGACCAAATCATCGAGGAAGTCGTCGTCACCGGCATCCGCGGTAGTCTGCGCCAGTCCCTCGACATGAAGCGCGACGCCGACAACGTCATGGACGCGCTCGTCGCCGAGGACATCGGCAAGTTCCCGGACCAGAACCTCGCGGAGTCCCTGCAGCGCATCTCCGGCGTCGCCATCGACCGCATGCGCGGCGAGGGCGCGGCGGTCTCGATCCGCGGCCTCGGTCCGCAGTTCACGCGCGTGCTGGTCAACGGCCGTGGCGCCCTGTCGGGCGGCACCCAGGCATTCGCCGGGAACATCGGCGACCACAGCCAGCAACGGAGCTTCCGGTTCGAGTCCATGCAGGCCGAACTCGTGCAGGCGGTCGAGGTGTACAAGTCGGTGCAGGCCAACCTGCTTGAGGGCGGGATGGGCGGCACCATCAACATCCGCACCCGGCGGCCGTTCGACAACGGCGGACGGCGGATCGTGGCGGGCAACGTGTTCATGACCGACGACGCCCTGGCCGACGAGAACGGCTACCGCTTCGCGGGGGTCTACAGCGACTCTTTCGCCGACAACACGCTCGGCTTCCTGGTCAGCGTCGCCGGCGACGACCGCATCACGCGCGAGGACTGGTTCAACATCCCCGACTACGAGCCAAAGGTGTTCAACAACGCCATCAATCTCGCGACCGGCGAGTTGCTGCGCGGTTGCGACCTGCCCGGTATCGCGAACCCCGATGTCGGTTGCGGCTACGCTGCGGGGAACATCCGCCAGGGCGTCCTCGTCGAGGACATCCAGCGGATCAACGCCAGCGCCGCGCTGCAATGGCGCCCGAACGAGCAGTGGGACGTCACCTTCGACGTCCTGTACTCGCAGATGGACCGCGACTACGACGACTTCCAGATGCCGTGGCGCTACCAGGCGGGGCTTGCGAACGGTGCGAGCGAGGTGCTGCTCGACGAGAACCAGATCGTGACGTACATCCGCACGGAGACCGCGCGGCCACGTCCGTTCCAGCGCCCCCGTGTCGAAGACATCGAGACCCAGCAGTTCGCCTTGAACGCGAAGTACACGCCGACGGAGAAGTGGACGCTCAACTTCGACGTCTCGCACTCGACGGGGGACCGGGACCGGCCCTGGCACGAGAGCTACTACGACATCCCGGCCGTGCCCCTCATCTACGACATCCGGGACGGCTACCTTCCGAAGATCACCGTCGAAGAGAACCTGCTCGACCCGAACGTCTACGACTTCATCTTCTTCCGGACCCGCCTGGACGTGTCCCAGGATACCGAGACCCAGTACCGCTTCGACGCCACCTACCACTTCGACGACGGCACCGCCTTCCACGCCGGCATGAGCCTCCGCGACCGGGAGCGCTCCTGGTGGCGCAGGGGTTTCGCTTTCGGTCCCCGGTACGGCGACTTCTCCGGAGAAAAGCTGACCGACGTCGAGCACGCCCCCCTGTCGATCGACAATCCCTTCTCCGGCATCAGCGGCGCCGAATGGCCCAGCGACTGGCTCCTGCAGGATCAGAACAACGTGCGGGACACCTACCTGATCGGGCGCCGCGACGAGATCCCCCAGGCGCGTTTCGAGCAGGCGAACACCGCGCATGCGGAGGAGTTCGACATCACGGAGGATACGCTGGCCCTGTACTTCATGGTCGAGATGTCCGGCACGATCGGCGACTTCCCCTGGTCCGGCAACGTCGGCGCGCGCTGGGTCCAGATCGACCGCGCCTCCACCGGCAACGTGCAGCCCGTCGAATCCATGGTCTTCCTGCCAGACGCGGGCGTATGGGAGTTCGACCTCGGACCCGCCGAATTCGCGACGTTCGACAACCGTTTCGCGGAAGTGCTGCCGGCGCTGAACCTCAAGTTCGAACTCCGCGAGGACCTCATCGCGCGTTTCGCGTGGGGCAAGGTAATGACCCAGCCGTCGTTCGCCGACCTGAACCCGGGCGGCACCAAGCACGCCTCCACGCGGCGCGTCCAGGAAGGCGACCCGAAACTCGAGCCCTACATCGCGGAGCAGCTCGACATCGGCCTCGAGTGGTATCCGACGGACGACGCGATCATCGCGCTGCAGGCGTTCGGCAAGCAGGTGCAGTCGTTCATCATCCAGATCACCGAACTGCGGGACTGGGTCGAGCCGGACGGCAGCACCCTGTATGACCCGGAGTCCGGCGGCAACGTGCGGCTGCAGTACCAGGGTCCGGCCAACGAGGAGGGCGCGTTCATCGGCGGCGTCGAATTCGCCGCGCAGTACGCGTTCACGCAACTGCCCTCGCCGTTCGACGGTCTCGGCGTGATCTTCAACCACACCTGGGTCGACACCGACGCCGAGTTCATCAACCCGAACAGCGGCGTCGCGTTCGACGTGCCCGGCCTGTCGCGCAACACCACCAACGCGGTGATCTTCTACGAGAAGTACAAGGTCAGCGCCCGCGTCGCGTGGAACAAGCGGGAGAGCTTCCTGACCACGATCTCGAGTCTCCGGGGCAACCCGCAGTTCACGAGCGACTACTGGCAGCTCGACGCGGGCTTCGGCTACCAGGTGACGGACAAGATCTCGGTCGTCTTCGAGGCCATCAACATCACCGACGAGAACGTCGACCAGTACAACCTCGTCGGCCCCGTCTCGCGGCTCAAGCAGCTCTACTACATCTCGAACAGCGGGCGCCGCATGCAGGCCGGCGTACGCGTCCGACTGTAGGGGACGGGCTTGTCCCGTCCCGTGTCCGGGCCCGCAGCCCCGGCACGGGGCGACACGCAAGGGACGCCCTCGTGGCGTCCCTTTCACTTGTCGGGGACGCTCTCGTGGCGTCCCGTGCTCGAATTCGCACACCTCCCCGGGCGACGCCGGGTGGCCGAGGGTGGTTGCCCACCCCCGGCTCCCGCAGATCCGGACGTGCCCAATTCGGGCATCTTATGTTGCTAACAACATAAGATGCCTTATGTGGCGAACTGGATTATGTGGCGAAGTCCGCCCGGTGGGCGGTTCTGCGCGGAGACCGGCGGCGACTTCACAACATAGTTCGACATGACATGGTGGTGTGCCCTTCCCAAGGAGCCTCACCATGTTCGAGACGCTGTTCACCTATCCGCGCGCTCTGCGCCGTCACCGCGAAGGTCCCCTGGCCGAGGAACGTGCCGCGTACCTGACCGATCTGGCCGCTCGCGATGTCGCGCGAGCGACCCTGGTCAAGCAGGCCCGATGCTGTCTGCGCGTGGCCGTCGAGTTGGAGCGTTGGCCAGCCGGTCATTGCTTCGACGACCACGAGGTGCGGCAGATGGCCTCTCGGTACGCGACCCGGTGCCGCGCCGCATCGAGCCGGAACGCCGAGGGCCATTTCCGCGCCACGGCCGGCGACCTGCTGCGCCGCCTGGGCCGTCTGCGGACGGAACGCACGGACCTTCCGCGCCGCTACGAGGCCATGCTGCGCGAGTTCATCGCCGTGCAGCATGAAGGGAGCTGGCTGTCCGAAGCGACCTGCCGGTCTGCGAGATGGCAGATCGTGAAGTTCCTTGACCACCTCGAGCAGCGGGGCCTGCTCCTGGAGACGATCCGTCCCGCGGATGTCGATGCGTTCCAGCGGCACATGGCGTTGCGGTGGAGCCGCCGTTCGCTGAGCTGCTCCGCGGGCTTTCTGCGCGCGTGGCTGGGGTACTGCGAGGCGCGAGGCTGCGCTCGACCCGGTCTCGCGCAGGCCGTCCTCGCACCCCGCATCTACCGCCACGAGTCGCTGCCGACCGGTCCGGCATGGCCGACCGTCGGGCGCATGCTCGCGGCGACCGGCGGCGACGCCGCAGCGTCGATCAGGGACCACGCGATCATCCTGCTGTTGTCGGTCTACGCGGTGCGTTCCGGCGAGGTGTGCCGACTTTGCCTCGACGACATCGACTGGGGTCGCGACCGGATCCGGTTCGTCCGCTCCAAGAGCGGTCGTCGCGAGGAGGCGCCCCTCGCGCCCCGCGTCGGCAATGCGGTCGCGCGCTACCTGCGCGAAGCGCGACCCCCCTCGCCCAGCCGGGCCGTGTTCCTGAGGCTGCGTGCGCCGTTCGCGCCGCTGTCGCCGAGCGGACTCTACAGCGCGGTCGAGCGGCACTACCCCGCGGACGAACGGCCGGCGAAGGGGCGCGGGCCGCACGGTCTGCGCCACGCCTGCGCACGGCACCTGCTGGAGTCGGGGTTGAGCTTCAAGGAGGTCGGCGACCATCTCGGCCATCGTGACCCCGACGCCACCGGCATCTACGCCAAGGTGAACCTGACCGCGTTGCGCCAGGTCGCCTTCGACGATCTCGGAGGTCTGGCATGACACTCACCGAGGCCATCGACGCGTACATCGCCCTGAAGCGGTCCCTGGGAGCGGTCTTCGCCGCGGACGCGCGGATCCTTCGCGCCTTCGCCCGCGCTCTCGGCGACATCCCCGTCCGGGACATCGATCCGGAGACGACCCGCGCGTTCTGTCGCGGCGAAGGCGCGCCGACGCGGTGGTGGGAGCGCAAGGACGAGACGCTACGCGGGTTCTTCGCCTGGCTCGTCGGCCGCGGGCACCTCTGTGCCTGTCCGCTTCCGGCGCACCGGCCGCGCGTCGGGCGTTCCTTCCAGCCCTACGTATACTCCCGCGACGAACTGCAACGCCTTCTCGATGCGACGGCGATCCTGAAGGACGCCCGCTTCCCGCTGCGGGAGACGACCTTCCGAACCTTGCTGCTGGTCCTATACGGGGCCGGCCTCCGTCCGGGCGAAGGCCGGCGGCTGCGCTGTTGCGACGTTGACCTGCGCGAGCGCGTCCTGGCCGTCAACGACACCAAGTTCTTCAAGTCGCGCCTGGTACCCGTCGGCGTCGCGCTCGCCGACGCGCTGTCCGCCTATGCCGGCAAGCGTCGACATCTGCCGATGCCCGCCGCGGCCCGCTCCGCGTTCTTCGCCTCGCCCGCGGGCACATCCATCTCCCGCGGGCAGATCGAACGCGCGTTCGCCCGGCTGCGCGAGCACGCCGCCGTGCACGGCCCGCCCGGCGCCCGTCGCCGCCCCCGCCTTCACGACGCCCGCCACACCTTCGCCGTTCACCGGCTTGTCTCCTGGTACCGTGAAGGCGCCGACGTCCAAGCCCGTCTGCCGCTACTGGCGACCTACCTCAGCCACGTCAACCTCTCCGGCACCCAGGCGTACCTGCCCATGACCCCCGAACTCCTCGACGAGGCGTCGAAGTGCTTCGCCCGCTACGCCTGCGCCGACGACCAGGAGAACGACGATGCTTGAACGTCAACATCCGATGGGGCACTTCGTGCGCCGGTTCCTCGTCGAGGAGATGGCGGCGGACCGCAACCTCAGCCCCAACACACGGAAAAGCTACCGCGACACCATCCGCCTGCTGTTCGGCCACATCGCCGAACAGCACGCCACCGACCCGGCCCGGGTCACCGTCGAGCAGGTCGACGCGACCGTCGTCCGAGGCTTCCTCGCCCACCTCGAACACCAGCGGGGCAACGCGACCTCCACGCGCAATCTGCGGCTCGCCGCGCTGCACTCGCTGTTCCGGTTCATCGCTCGGCAGGCGCCGGAGCTCGTCGAGCACGCGGCGGCCGTCCAAGCCATCCCGCCGCGCCGGGCCGCCGTGCCGGCCATGGCGTACCTCGACAAGCACGAGGTCGACGCCATGCTCGGCGTTCCCGACCGCGCCCGTGCCCAGGGCCGGCGCGACCACGCGCTGCTGCTGTTCCTCTACAATACCGGCGCGCGCGCCTCCGAGGCCGCCGGAGTCGCCGTCGCCGACCTGGCTCCCGACATTCGGTCCGTGCGCCTCGACGGCAAGGGACGCAAGATCCGCACCTGCCCGCTGTGGTTCCGCACCGCCAAAGTGCTGCGCGAGCTGCTCGGGACGCGGCTCGACGGCCCCCCGGAAGCGCCGGTCTTCCTCAACGTCCACGGCCGTCCGATCACCCGCTACGGCATACACGGACTCGTCGTGAGGACCGCGGCGAGCGCCGCCGAATCCGTGCCATCCATGCGCCGTAAGCGCGTCAGTCCGCATACCCTGCGCCATACCACCGCCGTCCACCTGCTGCGCGCCGGCGTCGACATCAACACGATCCGCGCGTGGCTGGGACATGCGTCCCTCGAAACCACCAATCGCTACGCCGAAGTGGACCTGGAGATGAAGGCGAAGGCCCTGCAAACGTGCGCCCGCGACGAAGTCGAGCCCGCGCCGGCCGCGACACCGGGCTGGCATGCCGACAGCGAACTCCTGGCCTTCCTCGCGTCGTTGTAGGCACCCGACTTATGTGGCGATCTTCGCCAACGAATCCCTTCGGACTGCGGGACACGGCGGACTTCGCCACATAATCCAGTTCGCCACATAAGGCATCCGGCTCCTCGAGCCGTGGTATCGCTACGCGCAGCGCGCGCACCCGCGAGCCGCCATTTCCGGCGGCTCCCCGCTACCTGCCGCACTTCCGTTGAGACGCTGATCTGGCTCGGTGGCCAAGGCGTCTGTCCGCACGGCAGTCCATGATCCGATCCGCCGCTTCCCTCCGCCGGGTCCCCGTGGGGCGAGTTCCCCGACTTCATCGGTACTATCAGCGGACTCCGACTTCTCGACGCCCGTCCCGCCGCACTTCGTCTTCCTTCGCTTGGCGGTACCACGCGGCTGCCCTGTTCGCTCCCGCGGGAGTGGGCCGCTCCCGGGGCCGGGACTGCTGTTTATCGCGGCCGTCCGTGCCGCATCTCCGGCGGAGACGTCGAGACCTCCCAGGTTCCTGGGCGACCCGTGCCCACATGCCCCGCTCTCGGACCCCGGCGGAACCGCCAGCGCCAGGCCATCTCGGCGCCGCGATGATGCCTTCCGCTCTTGTGACAGCGTCGGCTTCCGCGATGTTTACGAATTTCGTGGCTCAATCACGCGGCCTGCAAGGCTTCCTGTGTACGCTTCGCAGCCGGGGTCACCCCCGGACCACGCAACACTCGGTTCCGGCTGGCTGGCCAACCTTGGCCGGACAGGACTCGCACCTGCGGGGTCGCAAAGAAGGTTTCCGTCATGTCAACGCATGTCTTCCCCCCTCACCAAGCTTCGCCTGGCGCAACACAAGGGTCGCCCCTACACCCCGTTTCCCCATTCATGCACGGTCGCAACCCACCCGACCACGACGACATCGATCGAGCTTGACGCTTTAGCGTAGTCGTGTCTCAATAGGCGTCGAAGAGAAAGGGGGGGATACTCATGGACCCTTATGGCCGCTTTACGGGGCGCGCAGCAGTATTCGCGGCCGCTTTCGCCCTGGCCCTGCCAGGCACGCAGGTCGCATTCGCCGAGGGCGAGGACGACGAACAGCTCATCGAGGAGATCGTCGTCACCGGCATCCGCGGCAGTCTGCGCCAGGCCCTCGACATGAAGCGCGACGCCGACAACGTCATGGACGCGCTCGTCGCCGAGGACATCGGCAAGTTCCCGGACCAGAACCTCGCCGAGTCGCTGCAGCGCGTCTCCGGCGTCGCCATCGACCGCATGCGGGGCGAGGGCGCACAGGTCTCGATCCGCGGTCTCGGTCCGCAGTTCACGCGCGTGCTGGTCAACGGCCGCGGCGCGCTGTCCGGCGGCACCCAGGCGTTCGCCGGCGGCATCGGCGACCACAGCCAGCAGCGGACCTACCGCTTCGAGTCGATGCAGGCCGAACTGGTGCAGGCGGTGGAGGTCTACAAGTCGGCCCAGGCCAACCTCATGGAGGGCGGCATGGGCGGCACCCTCAACATCCGCACCCGGCGGCCGTTCGACAACGGCGGACGCCGGATCGTGGCGGGCAACGCCTTCGTCACCGACGACGCCCTGGCCGAGGACAACGGCTACCGTTTCGCGGGCGTTTACAGCGACTCGTTCGCTGACAACACGCTCGGTTTCCTGGTCAGCGTCGCGGGCGACGACCGCGTCACCCGCGAGGACTGGTTCAGCGTTTCCGACTCCGAGCCGAAGGTCTTCAACAACGCCATCAACCTGGCGACCGGCGAGTTGCTGCGCGGCTGCGACCTGCCCGGCGTCGCGAACCCCGACGTCGGTTGCGGTTACGCGCCGGGCAACCTCCGCCAGGGCATCCTCATCGAGGACGTCCAGCGCATCAACGCCAGCGCCGCGCTGCAGTGGCGCCCGAACGAGCAGTGGGACGTCACCGCCGACATCCTGTATTCGCAGATGGACCGCGACTACGACGACTGGCAGATTCCGTGGCGCTACCAGGCGGGGCTCGCGAACGGCGCGAGCGAGGTGCTGCTCAACGAGAACCAGATCGTGACGTACATCCGCACGGAGAGGGCGCGGCCACGACCGAGAAATCGTCCCCGTTCCGAAGACAGTACGACCGACCAGTTCGCCGTGAACGCGAAGTACACGCCGACGGAGAACTGGACGCTCAACTTCGACGTCTCGCACTCGTCCGGGGACCGCATCTCGCCCTACCACGAGAGCTACTACGACATCCCGGCCGTGCCCCTGACTTACGACATCCGCGACAGCTATATCCCGAAGATCGCCGTCTACAAGGACCTGCTCGACCCGAACGACTACAACCTCCAGGTCTTCTCGACCCAGACGCGCACGTCCAGGGACCAGGAAACCCAGTACCGCTTCGACGCCACCTACCACTTCGACGACGGCACGGCCTTCCACGCGGGCCTGAGCTTCCGCGACCGGGAGCGCACCTGGCGGCGGAGGGGTTTCAGGCTCGGTCCCCGCTACGGCGATTTCGCCGCAGGAGCCACCAAGTTGACGGAGGTCCGGCACGGGCCCAACCCGGACAATGCCTTCTCCGGCATCAGCGGCGCCGACTGGCCCCAACCCTGGCTCATACAGGATCAGGAAGACGTGCGAGACAAGTACCTCATCGGGCGCCGCGACGAAATCGACCCGAGTCGCTTCGAGGAGGTGAACACCGCGCATGCGGAGGAGTTCTTCATCGACGAGGATACCCTCGCCCTGTACTTCATGGTCGAGATGTCCGGCACGATCGGCGACTTCCCCTGGTCCGGCAACGTCGGCGCGCGCTGGATCGAGATCGACCGGGCCTCCACCGGCAACGTGCAGCCCGTCGAGCAGATGGTCTTCTACGAGACGGCGGGCGCGTGGGAGTTCGACCTCGGGCCCGCCGAGTTCCAGAAGCACGATAACCGGTTCGCGGAGGTGCTGCCGGCGCTGAACCTGAAGTTCGAACTGCGCGAGGACCTGATCGCGCGTTTCGCCTGGGGCAAGGTCATGACCCAGCCCTCGTTCGCCGACCTGAACCCCGGCGGCACCAAGCACGTCTCCTCGCGCCAAGTGAATGAGGGCGACCCGCAACTCGAGCCCTACATCGCCGAGCAACTGGACATCGGCATCGAGTGGTACCCGACGGACGACGCGATCATCGCCCTGCAGGCGTTCGGCAAGCAGGTGGATTCGTTCATCATCCAGATCACCGAACGGCGGACCTGGTTCGAACCCGACGGCAGCACGCTGTTCGACCCGGAGTCCGGCGGCAACGTCCGGCTGCTGTACCGGGGTCCGAGCAACGGGGACGGGGCGTTCATCGGCGGCATCGAGTTCGCCGTGCAGTACGCCTTCACGCAACTGCCCTCGCCCTGGGACGGTTTCGGCGTGATCTTCAACCACACCTGGGTCGACACCGACGCCGAGTTCATCAACCCGAACAGCGGCGTCGCGTTCGACGTGCCGGGGCTGTCGCGGAACACCACCAACGCGGTGATCTTCTACGAGAAGTACAAGATCAGCGCCCGCGTCGCGTGGAACCAGCGCGAGAGCTTCCTGAACTCGATCTCGGGCGGCCGGGGCAACCCGCTGTTCACGAGCGACTACTGGCAGCTCGACGCCGGCTTCGGTTACCAGGTGACGGAGAAGATCTCGATCGTCTTCGAGGCCATCAACATCACGGACGAGAACGTCGACCAGTACAACATCGTCGGCCCGGTCTCGCGGCTGGAGCAGATGTACTACATCTCGAACAGCGGGCGGCGCATGCAGGCCGGCGTACGCGTCCGGTTGTAGGGGACGGGCTTGTCCCGTCCCGTGTCCGGGCGCGCAGCCCCGGCACGGGGCGACACGCAAGGGACGCCCTCGTGGCGTCCCTTTTTTTCGGGTGCGCCATGGCCCAGGCAACGGGCAGGCGCCCCAACGGCCCCGCCAGCCTTGCACCCGCCCATCCTCGCAGCCGCACATCCCGTCCGCGAATCGAACGTTGACCCCGGGCGGCTCCTCGTGTTTTATTGCGCGCCGGAGAGAGGAGACTATCCATGAAGCTTGATTACCGACCCACGCGCGGTCGCGCGGTGGCATTTGTGACTGCGTGCGTCTGCATCCTGCCGAGTGCACAAGTGGCCCTGGCGCAATCCGAAGACGACAGCATCATCGAAGAAATCGTCGTCACCGGCATCCGCGGCAGCATGCGCCAGTCGATCGACATGAAGCGCGACGCCGACAACATCGTCGACGCCCTCGTCGCCGAGGACATCGGCAAGTTCCCGGACCAGAACCTCGCCGAGTCGCTGCAGCGCATCTCCGGCGTCGCAATCGACCGCGTACGCGGCGAGGGCTCGCAGGTCTCGATCCGAGGGCTCGGCCCCCAGTTCACGCGGGTGCAGGTCAACGGGCGCAGCGCCCTGTCGGGTGCGGGCGGCTCGTTCGCCGGCGCGATCGGCGGCCTGACCACGGACCGCACGTTCCGTTTCGAGGCCATGCAGGCCGAACTCGTGCAGGCGGTCGAAGTCTACAAGTCCGCTCAGGCCAATCTCCTCGCCGGCGGCATGGGCGGCACCATCAACATCCGCACCCGCCGGCCATTCGACAACGGTGGACGGCGGATTCTCGCCGGCAACGCCTTCGTGACCGACGACGAGCTGGCCGACGACAACGGGTACCGGGCCGCTGGCGTGTGGAGCGACACGTTCGCCGAGAACACCTTCGGCATCCTCGTCAGCGTCGCGGCCGACGACCGGACGACGCGCGAGGACTGGTTCAACATCCCGGACTACGAACCGAAGATCTTCAACCGCGCCGTCGACGAGAACGGCGGTCGGCTGCCGCCGTGCGAGCTGCCCAACGTCGCGAACCCCGATATCGGCTGCGGCTATACGGGCGGCAACGTGCGCATGGGCATCGTGATCGAGGAGAAGCAGCGCCTCAACGTGACCTCAGCGCTCCAGTGGCGTCCGAGGGAGGACCTGGAGCTCACGGTCGACCTGCTGCACTCGGACCTCCAGCGCCAGTACACCGACTACCAGAACCCGCTGCGCACCCAGGCGGGGCTCGCCGGCCGCGCCACCGAGGTACACCTGAACGCGAACGACGTCACCACGTACTTCGCGACCAGCGGCGCACGCCCACGGCCGTTTCCGCGCGACTTCGACACCGAGGCGGAGCAGCAGCAGTTCGCCGCCAACCTGAAGTTCACGCCGACGGAGCAGCTCGAGTTCAACGTCGACATCTCGCACGCGACCGGAGACGTGGACGAATACCAGACGACCACGTTCTACGACATCGCCGGCGGCGTGCCCTCGACCTTTAGCATCGAGCATGGCTACGTCCCGAGCATCACCGTGGACGCCGATCTGTCGGACCCCGACGTCTACACGTTCTCGCGCTTCGATGAGCAGTTCAACATCTCCACCGACGAGGAGACCCAGTTCCGCGCCGACGGAACCTACCACTTCGAGGACGGCGCGGCGTTTCACGCCGGCGTGAGCTTCCGGCAACGCGAGCGCTCGTACTCGAGACGGATCTTCTCACTGAACATCTCCCGCGACGCCTATCTCCGCGGCGAACCGCTGAGCAACGTCCGCTACCACGAGCTGCCCGTCGACGATGCCTTCTCGGGCATCGACGGCTCCGATTCCTGGCCCAAGCAGTGGCTGTCGGCCGATCCCCAGTCGGTGCGCCAGACGTATCTGATCGACCGTGCCGACGAGATTCCAGCGGTACGTTTCACCGACGCCAACGCGGCAAACGCCGAGGACCACACCATCGAAGAGGACACGCTGGCCGCGTACTTCATGGTCGAGATGGGCGGGAGCGTCGGGAACATTCCCTGGTCCGGCAATGTCGGTGTCCGCTGGGTGAGTGTCGAGCGCGGCTCGACCGGGAACGTGCAGCCGATCGACAACGTGGTCTTCTCGGAGGATTCGGGGGTGTTCGTGTTCGATCTGCTGCCGGCCGAGTTTCAGACCTACGACAACTCGTTCACCGAGGTGCTCCCGGCCCTCAACCTGAAATTCGAACTGCGCGAAGACCTGGTGGGACGCTTCGCCTGGGGCAAGGTGATGACGCAGCCGTCGTTCTCGGACCTGAATCCTGGCGGCTTCAAGCTGGCTTCCACCCGCCGGGTCAATGAGGGCAACCCCTACCTCGAACCGTACGTCGCCGAGCAACTCGACATTGGCCTCGAGTGGTACCCGACCGAC
Source organism: Candidatus Azotimanducaceae bacterium (assembly GCA_965206615.1). Classification (GTDB taxonomy): domain Bacteria; phylum Pseudomonadota; class Gammaproteobacteria; order Pseudomonadales; family Azotimanducaceae; genus VXNE01. The sequence goes on along the minus strand of CBDBKI010000005.1, from coordinate 702,053 downwards.
GACTCGATCATCGCCCTGAACGCGTTCGGCAAGCAGGTCGACTCGTTCATCATCACGGTGACAACGCAGGAAGAATTCATCGACCCCTATACCAACGCACCGATTCCGGATCCGGAGAGCGGCGGCAACGTACGCCTTCTGAACCAGGCTCCCCGCAACGAGGAAGGAGCCTTCATCGGTGGTATCGAGTTTGCCGCCCAGTACGTTTTCGCCGGCATGCCCTCCCCCTGGGACGGCTTCGGCGCGCAGTTCAACCACACCTGGGTGGATACCGACGCCGAGTTCGTGAACCCGAACAGCGGCGCCGCGTTCGACGTGCCCGGCCTGTCCAAGCACACCACCAACGCGGTGATCTTCTACGAGAAGTATCGCTTCAGCGGACGGGTGGCCTGGAACCGTCGCGACGGGTTCCTGACCCGCGTGTCGAGCACGCGCTCCAACCCGGAGTTCACGAACCCCTACTGGCAGCTCGACGCCGGGTTCGGATACCAGGTGACGGAGAAGATCTCGGTGGTGTTCGAGGCCATCAACCTGACCGACGAGAACGTCGACCGCTACAACATCGTCGGCCCCGTGTCGCAGTTGAAGCAGCTCTACTTCATCTCGAACAGCGGACGGCGCATGCAGGCCGGTATCCGCATCCGGTTGTAGCCTCCACCTGACGCAGGGTTCCGTCCCACCGGTCGGAACCCTGCCAACCCCGAACGGGACGCCCTCGCGGCGTCCCGTTTCTCGATCTCACGTACAGCCCGACCTGTAGGGGCCGCCCTTGTGGCGGCCCGCGTTGGATTCCGTGCAGGGCCCGACAATGGCAACCACACATCTTTGGGCCCGCGCCATCCTTGCAAAATAGAATTACGTTTCTACAATGCACAAATGCTCAAACGAACGATCTCATCCCTGATCGCTCGACGTCTGCGCGACTACCCCGCGGTCGCCCTCGTTGGACCTCGGCAATCCGGCAAGACGACACTCGCACGCAGGCTCGGCAAGCGCTACTTCGACCTGGAACAGGAACCCGACCGCCTGCGGCTTGACGTTCAGTGGGACGAGGTCGTCGCGAGCCAGGGTCTCCTGGTACTCGACGAAGCCCAGGAATGGCCCGATGTCTTCGCCCGTCTGCGCGGCGAGATCGACAGGGATCGCCAGCGTCAGGGCCGCTTTCTGCTACTGGGCTCCGTCTCACCGGCGTTGATGACGCGCGTCTCCGAGTCGCTGGCGGGAAGACTGTCGGTCGTCGAACTCGCCCCGCTCACCCTGAAGGAACTCAACTCGAACGCCCAGCGCCAGCGCCATTGGCTGATGGGAGGATTCCCCGATGGGGGCGTATTGAACGGGAGAACGTTCCCGACCTGGCAGAGAGACTACCTGGACCTGCTGAGGCAGCGCGACCTCCCCAACTGGGGCCTCGCGGCCGCGCCACAGACCACGTTGCGCCTCCTGCGGATGCTGGCGTTCGGGCATGGACAGGAATGGAACGCCAGCCAGATCGGCAAGAGCCTTGGACTCTCCTATCACACCGTGAACTCCTATCTCGACTACCTGGTGGGGGCGTTCCTCTTCCGCCGGCTCGAGGCCTGGCACGCCAACATCGGGAAGCGCCTGGTGAAGCGACCCAAGGTCTACTGGCGGGACACCGGGTTGCTGCACTCGATACTCAACGTCGAGACCGCCGACGCGCTTCTTGGCCAGCCCTGGGTCGGGGCGAGCTGGCAGGGATACGTCATTCAACAGATCCTCAGCGCGCTCGAAGCCAGGGGCGCGGTGCACAGCGCCTTCTATCTGCGCACCAGCGATCAGCGCGAGATTGACCTGATTCTCGAACTCGGCGGGCAGCGCTGGGCCATCGAGGTCAAACTGACCAGCCGGCCCGGCCGCCACGACCTGGCATCGCTCAACCGCAATGCAGACCTGATCGAGGCTGACAGACGGTTCCTCGTCTGCCGCAGGAGCGATTTCGTGCAGAGCGGAAGCCAGACCGTCTGCGATCTCGAGGGGATGCTTGGATGCCTGGCGTAGGGCAGCGAAACCCCTTGCAGGCTACGCTCGGCAGGGCCGGCCCGGGCTCCCCTCTGCACCGCCAATCGCCCTTGTCGCTCGGCCGATCGGTGGTAGACTAGCGCGCTTTTCCGCCTTAGCTCAGTTGGTAGAGCAGCTGACTGTTAATCAGCGGGTCGCTGGTTCGAGCCCAGCAGGCGGAGCCAATTCCTTCCACGACTTGCGTCGCCGTCGTTGCCGCCTCTCCTCGGTCGGAGGGCTCAAGCCCTCTGGCGCCCCCCGACAGTCTCCGCGGCCGGCCCGCGGATGCCAATCTGGATGGTGCGCTTCGGATCGAGGGCGCCGTCCTCGACCGCCACCTTGAACGGCCCGCCGTGATGGTGCTTGTGCCCGAACAGTTCCGGTCCCGGGCGACTCGGGACCGTGGCAGCCGACCACGACGCGCCGGGAGATGGCTGAGCAATTCCGGGTGAGCCGGCGTGCTGCGGCCTCGCGCGGCGTCAGCGTACGTCGAGATCCGCGAAGTCCGGCTCCCGCAGCGAGTTCCACACCTCCAGCGGCGTCAGCGGATTCTGCGTCGCGGAGCGGCCAAACTTCGTCCAGTAGTAATTCTGTGCCCGGGCGTCGCTCCACGCCATACACCGGTTGCGCTCGTGATCCGGCGGGTCGCGTGCTCATCCTGGAAGTGCGGATCGACCTGGGCGAGCGGCCCGAACCCCGCGATGAACCCCGACGCGACCCCCAGCGCCAGTCGGGATCGTTCCGGTTCAGCCAAAAAGGGCGGGCGCTTTCACCCATGTGATTCGGGTGCGCGCATCGACCCGCGAGAAACTATCCTCGCGCGGTTTCGAGGGACACGGCGCCACCGGCTGACTCCAGTGCCACCGGCAATGCCGACGAAGGCGTACCGAGCAAAGAAAGGGTTCCGCCTGTCAGCGGAACCCTTGGTTGAAAGTCCAGAGAGCCTAGAACCTCAACCGGACACCTCCTTGAATGCGACGTCCCGTATGCGCCAGGTTCACCATCGAGTCGATCGGCGACGAAGCGGAGGCGATGACGTACCGGTGCTGGATCTCGTCGGTCAGGTTGATCGCCTCGAGCAGCAGCGAGATCCTGTCGTTGATCTCGTACCCAAGTCCGACATCGAGTTGCCAGTAATCCTTTGTGAACTCCGGATTGCCACGTGCACTGGCGATCTGGAACAGGAATTCCTCGCGGCGGTTCCAGGCGACCCGGCCACTGAATCCATACTTCTCGTAGAAGATCACCGCATTTGTGGTGTTCGGAGACAGGCCAGGCACGTCGAACGTGGCTCCCCACGCCCTGTTGACGAACTCGGCGTCCGTATCGACCCACGTGTGGTTAAAAATGACGCCCAGGCCGTCGAAGGGCTCGGGTAGATTCGTGAAGGCATACTGCACCGCGAACTCAAGGCCCCCGACGAAAGCGCCGTCACCGTTTATCGGACCCTGGTGGAAGAAGTGCACGGTACCGCCATACTCCGGGTCGGGTACTCCTACCCCTGTGTTCGGGTCGATATATTCCCTCAGGATCGTATCATTGATGACGAAGCTATCTATCTCCTTGGCGAACAGATTCAGCGCAACGATGGCATCTTCAGTCGGATACCACTCAAGCCCGATGTCCAGTTGCTGGGCGACGTACGGGTCAAGATTGGGATTGCCCTCGACGATCCGGCGCGTGGAGTCGTGCTTGATGCCTCCCGGATTCAGATCCGTGAAGTTAGGCTGGACCATCGCCTTGCCCCACCCGAACCGGCCTACCAGATCGTCGCTCAGCTCGAACCTGAGGTTCAGCGACGGCAGCACTTCGGCGAAATCGTTGGGATGCGCCTCGAATGCGGCCGGCAGCAGATCCATCTCGATCAACTGGGCCTGCTCGCTGTAATAGACTCGTGCGATACCCTGGACCAGCCCCGACGATTCCCGGTCGACCTGCACCCAGCGCACACCGACGTTACCGGACCAGGGTATATCTCCAATGTCGCCAGCCATTTCCAGCATGAGATAAACGGCCGTCTGTGTCTCTTCGATCATGAAATCTTCCGAGCTATGGGAGGTCGCATCGTCGTAGCGCTGCTGCGGGATTTCATCCCCACGTTCGATGACATAGGCCTGTTTCACCGAACGGGGATCAGCGGACAGCCAATCGGTCGGAATGTTCACGGGGAGACCGTCGAAGGCGTCGTCGACGGGCAGACTCGAGAATTCGACCCAACCATCCGCCAGTGTTTCCCCCACGAAATCGCCCCATCGGGCGCCAATCGCAAAGCTGGTCTGTTGCCAGGAACGTTGCCGATCGCGGTAGCTCACCCCTGCGATGAACCTCGTGTCATCGTCGAAGCTGTACGTGGCGTCGGCACGGAATTGGGTTTCCTCGTCCCTCGAATACTGGTTGGATTCAATATAGCGCCCGAAAGACATCATGGCGGGATCCAGGAGCGCTTCTTCGCCTTCGATAATCACGTCCGGGATTCCGCTGCGCGTGGCGTCGAAGATCAAGGGGATTCCTCCAACGATATCGTAGTAGACGTTCTGGTTGTTCAAGTCCAGGTCCCCTGTGGCATGGGATACATCGAAGTTGAGATCCCATTTGTCCGTGGCCGCGAAAGCCACGTTCAGGGCGATCTGGTTCTGATCGGTGTCAACAATGTAAGCGGTCGGCCGCGGTCGCGGCCGTGCGCCGGTCGTTCGGTAATAGGTTGTGACTTGCCCTTGGTCCATACTCGTCGTATGCACGTCGGTGGCCCTGGCCGCGAGCGCCGCCTGGGGGCGATAAGGAATTGCGTATCGAGCGACGTCGCGCTCCATGCCCGAATGCAACAGGTCAAGTACCACCTCCGTTCGGTCGTTCGGGCGCCACTGCAAGGCCGAGCTGACGTTGAGCCTTTCGACATCCCCTATCTGGATGCCGGGAGTGATGTTGCCGGTCGTGACCCCGCACCCCCTGCCGCCAGCATCTCTTACCGGGCAGGGCTGCATTGGATTGCCGGTTTCGTCGACGGCGCTGTTGAAAAACTTCAGGTCGTAGTCGGGAACGACGAAGTAATCCGTTCGCACCACGCGATCGTCCGCGGCGACGCTGAACAGAACGCCGAAGTTGCCGTCGCCGAACGTATCGCTGAACACTCCCGCGGCCCGGTAGCCGTTGTCGTCGGCGAGGTTGTCGTCCGTTGCGAAAACGTTGCCGGCGAGAACCCGTTTTCCGCCGTTGTCGAACGGTCGGCGGGTCTGGATGTTGACCGTTCCGCCGACCCCGCCCTCGAGCTGGTTGGCTTGAGCCGTCTTGTACACTTCCACCGCCTGTACGAGCTCGGCCTGCAGGGACTGGAAGTTGAAGCGCCGGGTCATGTTCCGGTGGCCGCTGCCGTCCCATATGCGGTTCGGGGCCGAAATCGAGGATCGGCCATTGACCTCCACGCGGACGAATTCCGGACCGAGGCCGCGCAACGAGATGTTCGTACCTTCGCCTAGCTGCCGGTCGATCGCGACGCCCGGGACACGTTGCAGCGACTCGGCGATGTTCTGATCGGGAAACTTGCCGATGTCCTCGGCGACGAGCGCGTCCATGACGCCATCCGCCATGCGTTTCCTGTCGATGGACTGGCGCAGGCTGCCACGGATGCCGGTGACGACGATCTCCTCGATGATTTCATCATCGTCCGCCGCCTCGGCGAACGCATCCTGGCTCGGTACGGCGCAGGCCAAAATGACCGCTAGCGAAGCCGCAAGAAACGGCATAGGGCGATGAAAGGTGGTCATGAGTGTTCCTCCCCGAGCAAACTCAACCAATATAGTCAGATACTTCAGTGAACTACCATAGTGACTTAGAGAAGTCAAGTACGCCTGGGCGCGCGGCCGCGAGGCGACATCACCCCGCGGCCCGACGACCGCTTCCACACGGTGGTGGCAACTGAATCAGTCGCTTGCCCGAGGACTCGCCGACCACCTTGGCGCCGGTGTCTCGGGGATGTCATCAACGCCTGTCGGGACGCGCCGTCCTCGTTCGCAACGCCGAGCCGGCGGCGGATGGCAGCCAACGTCGTTGTCGAGCCATGTCGCCGTCCTCTCACGATCTGCGATAGGCCGGTCCGCCCGGGGCGATTCGCAGGACGGCGATGTGTCGCCGCTTGTCGTCGCGCCCTGCGGTCGTTCGCAGGTCTCAGGCCTAACCCCGCCGCTCCACCGTCTCCGCCAGCAGACACCGCGGGGCCGCAGCGAATTCCACCGACAGGCGTGTCAGCGCACGTCGAGATCGGCGAAGTCCGGCTCCCGCAGCGCGTTCCACACCTCCAGCGGCGTCAGCGGATTCTGCGTCGCGGAACGGCCGAACTTCGTCCAGTAGTAATTCTCTGCACGGGGGTCGCTCCACGCCATGCATCGGTTGCGCTCGTCGAGCATCTCGTTGTAGCGCCGGAAAGGCTCCTCCCTGACGTCGATCGACTTCCTGTCGTCGAGGACGAGCCGCTCGATGCACTTGAGCGCGTAGCACGTTTCCATCTCCTGGAACGCCGGAATCAGCAGGCCGCCATTGGTATTGGGACCATACAGCGTCCAGAGGTTGGGACAGCCGGGGATCATCGCGCCGAGGTAACCCTGCGCACCGGTCTGCGACCAGAGTTCCTCGACCGTCCTGCCGCCGCGGCCGGTGATCGACATCGGGAACAGGTACTCGGTCGCCTTGAATCCCGTCGCGTAGACGATGGCATCCACCTCGTGGACCTCGCCGTCCCCGGTCTCCACGCCCGCTTCGGTGATCCCGCGGATGCCATCGGTGACGAGGGTGACGTTGTCGCGCTGGATGGCGTCGAGAATGCTGTACTCGGGATCGACCAGCACGGGACGCGCGGAAAGAACGGGGTGTTCCGGCGTCATCTTCGCGACCAGGTCCGGGTCGGCGAGCTTCTTTTTCAGGAACGCGATGCAGTTGTCGCGCGCGACCTTGTTGACCGGGCTGGTCGCGTGCTCATCGTCGAAGTGCGGATCGACCTGGGCGAGCGGGCCGAACCCCGCGATGAACCCCGACGCGATGCGCAGGCGCATGAAGTTCGTGTGGTACGGCAGGTTGCGATCCAGCCAGGGCACCTGCGACGGGAACGGCGAACGATAGCCCGGGGCCCCGAAGAGCCACTGGGGCGTGCGCTGAAAGACCGTGACATGCCCGGCCTCGAGCGCCAGTTCCGGCACCATCTGAATACCCGTGCAGCCGGTACCGATCACCGCCACGCGCTTGCCCTTCGGATCGAACCCGGCCGGCCAGCGCGCCGAGTGCCAGGACGGACCGTGGAAACGCTCCATGCCGGGGATATCCGGCACGTTCGGGCGGTTGAGGAAGCCCACCGCCGTGATCACGGCGTTCGAGCGCAGCGTGCGCCGACCCTCCGGGCCGTCGACCGTGATGTCCCACATCGAGGCCGCCTCGTCCCACGCCAGCGAGCGGACCTCCGTGTCGAAGGTGATGTCACCGCGCACGTCGAACGTGTCGGCCACCCAGTCGAAGTACTTCCGGTTCTCCGTCCATGGACAGAACGGATACGCGTAGCTGTAGTCAACGCCGAAAACGTGGGTGTAGAGCCGGCTCGGGGTGTCGACGCGCGCACCCGGGTAACGATTCTCGTACCAGGTGCCGCCGACACCACCATTCTTCTCGATGACCGAGAACGGAATCCCGGCTCGCTTGAGCTGGATGGCCGCGTTGAGACCACCCATTCCGGCGCCGATGACGGTGACGGAGAAATCCTCGCGTCGCTGCGTCGGCTCCCGCGACCATTCCAGGCCGCGCGCCCAGGGATTCAGGGCCAGTTCTTCGAGCCACAGGTCGATCGCATCGGGCTCGGGCTCGGTGCCCATGGTCAGGGCCGTGCTCGTCAGCAGGCGGTCGGCGGGACCGACGCCCAGCTCGCCGGCGCCGCTGTCCCGATAGGACTTGAGGAATCGGGCGGCCTTGCGGCGGACGAGGGCGGCGTCTTCCTCGGCCAGGGTCAGGCCGCCGCCGAACAGGCCGGTGCCGCGGCGCTGCACGGGCTTCGTCGCCGCGATCTCCGGGTCGCCCGTGAGTTGATAGATCAGACCCCTGAGCACCATCGGGTCGCCGTGGCCCGTCGCATCCTCGATGGTCGCGTCACTCGCCCCGAGCAACTCATCCCGAGCCCGAGCGTCCGCGACCGAGCCGTACTGGCTCAGTTCCTGGATTGGTTCAGCCATGTCTCCGAGTATACGCAGGCAACCCGCTCGGGGGCTAACACACACAAGCGTGCGTATCGAATTCGTGCACGGTCCCGGGGCGGCATCGTAGGGGACGGGCTTGTCCCGTCCCGTTCCTGCGGCTTGCACGACTCCGGGACGGGCGACCACGAGGGTCGCCCCTTGCATGGAACAAACGACGACGGCAGCGACCGGCGGCGATTGTTCCATGCAAGGTCGGCGTGGCTGGGCCGGAGGCGGCGTCGGCGCGCAGCGGCAGCGAAGCGCCGGACCGGCTTTGGGGCGCTACAACCGTGCCGACTCAGCCGCGAGCGGCTTTGTTCCATGCAAGCTTGCGACGTAGGAGTTTCGCGCTAGGAGCTTGCGCCGTAGAAGTTTCGCGCCAGCGAAACTTCCAACGCGACCGTCAGGTCGCGCTAGCGGCCTACGTCCCTGTCACGCGCGGGTGCGGCTTCCACGCCGCGCTCCGCGAGCCATTCGGCGAGCCAGATGCCGCCGAGCACGAGGGCAAGGGCAAGGCCGTGATAGAGGTGGAAGTCCTCGCCGAGGTACGCCACCGCGATGATCGCCGCGAACACCGGTACGAGATTGAGGAAGATCCCCGCGCGACCCGGCCCGATGATCTCGACGCCCCGAATGAACAGGATCTGGGCGATAAACGACGGGAACAGCGCCACCAACGCGACCACGGCCCAGCCCCGCACCGTCGGCGCCTGAAATTCGCCGAGCCAGGCTTCTGCCGCCACCATGGGCAACGATGCCAGAAACGCGGATGCCGCGAGCACGGTGAACAACCCGAGCGCCGTCGACGTCGGCCGCCGCCGCAACGCCACCGTGTATCCGGCGTACAGCAGAGCCGCGAGCACCACCAGCAGGTCCCCCTGGTTGAAGCGCAGTCGCAGCAGGCGTTCGACGTCTCCGGCAGACGCCACGACGGCGACACCGGCAAGCGTGACGACGGCCCCTGCCCACTGCAGCTTGCGTGCCGGCGTCCGGTACGCGACCAACGCTCCGACCAGAACGAACACCGGCAGCACGCCCTGGATGATGCCCATGTTGACCGCCGTCGTGTGATGGGCGGCGATGTAGAACAGGCCGTTGAAGGCCGCAAACCCGAGGGCGCCCATGGCGAACAGGAACCCGAGGTGCGGCTTCAGGTTCGGCCAATCGCGGACCAATGACTTTCTGTTGAACGCCACCAGCAACACCACTACCACAAGCCAGCGCAGGGCCACCACCACCATGGGCGACACCTCGCCCACAAGCAGCTTCGCGAACGTCGTATTGGCGCCGAAGCAGATCGATGTGAAGGTGAGAAAAAGGTACGCGCGCACGGTGGCGGCGCGCGCGCGGTCTTCAGCCTCGGCAGCGAACAAGTCGGTCCCGCGTCATGCCGGTATGGTCGCCGCCTCAAAGGTCACTTGCCGGCAGAGTCTAGTGTGCTGGGTCACAAATAGCTTTGTCTTTGCGGTAGCGCATTTTTGTCGCTGGCAAGGCGCCCAATCTCGTATGATCGGATGGGTCAGGCAGGCCAACAGGAGGGGCAAGGATCATGCGGGCCGTTCCACTTCCCGGGATTCCCTCGTTCCGAGAGCGCTTTCCCTTTGCCGCCTTCGCGGTGGCGAGCGTACTCCTGGCAGCCGCCGCGGCCGGCGACTACAGCCCGCCGCGCACCAGCGAAGGCCATCCCGACCTGTCCGGCGTCTGGGACTTCCGCACGCTGACGCCCCTGGAGCGGCCGGAAGACCAGCAGACATTCCTGAGCTCCGAGGAAGCCCACGCGATCGAAGCGAAGGCGCACGCCGTGTCGCGCGCCCAGCAAGCGCCGAGCGATCCGCAGCGGCCGCCTCCACCGGAGGGCGATGGGACGCCGTACAACGCGTTCTGGTTCGATCACGGCGCGCGGGTCAGCGAGGATCGGCGCACGTCGCTGCTGATCGATCCGCCGGACGGACGACTGCCGCCGACGCAGCCCGGGGTCGAACGCCAGGCGATGGGGGACGATCAGGCGGAGGATTCGCCGGTCCGGCTGCTGGTCGGCGGCGTCGGCGTAGCCGATCCCGAGAGCCGCGGCCTCGCCGAACGGTGCATCGTCGGGTTCAACGCGGGCCCGCCGATCTGGCCCGGCGGCTACAACCAGAACCTCAAGATTGTCCAGTCACCCGGCTACGTCGTGGTGTTCATGGAGATGGTGCACGAGGCCCGGATCATCCCCATCGATGGCCGCGGCCGCCTGCCCATGGAGATCCGTCCCTGGACGGGCTCCTCGCTCGGCCGCTGGGAAGGCGACACGCTGGTCGTCGAGACGACGAACTTCCCCGCCAAGCGCTCGAGCTTCGCGCCCACCCCGTTCGAGGCGGTCGGCACGGCCGAGCACATGCGCCTCACCGAGCGCTTCAGTCTTGCGGACGACGACACGCTACGCTACGAGTACACGGTGGACGACCCCGCGACCTACACGCGTCCGTTCACCGCGGCGCTGCTGATGCAGAAGAGCGAGGGGCAGATCTACGAGTACGCCTGCCACGAAGGCAACTACGGGCTCCGCAACATACTCTCGGGCGCCCGGATGCAGGAGAAGCTGGCGGTAGCGGGCAGCGAGTAGGAGCCGTCCGACCGCTTGAAAGGAGAAAGCATGGCCGAACAGACCACCGAACGGGTCCATCCAGAAGAAGAGATCCATCCAGCGCCGGATTACGAGGTCGTCGTGATCGGCGCCGGCGTCGCCGGCATCTATCAGATCAAACGCTTGCAGGACCTGGGCGTCCGCGCCACCGTCCTCGAAGCCAATCCCGAACTCGGCGGCACCTGGTACCACAACCGCTATCCGGGGGCGCGGTTCGACTCGGAGAGCTTCACCTACGGCTACTCGTTCTCGCGCGAACTCCTCGACGAGTGGCACTGGACGGAGCAGTTCTCCCCACAGCCCGAGACCCTGCGCTATCTGGACCATGTGGCGGACAGGTTCAGGCTGCGCGAGCACATGCAGTTCGACTGCCGGGTCGATGCGATGGTGTTCGACGAGGAGACGGACACCTGGAACCTCAAGCTCCACGACGGCCGCCAGATCACCACGCGTTTCGTCGCGACCGCGGTCGGCGTGCTGTCGACTCCCACGCTGCCCAGGATCGAGGGCATGGAGAGCTTCGAGGGACGCTCCTTCCACTCCTTCCTGTGGCCGCACGAACCCCTGGATCTCTCGAACAAGCACGTCGCGGTGATCGGCACCGGCGCGACGGCGATCCAGCTCATTCCGGAGGTCGCCAGGGAGGCGAAGACGCTGACGGTATTCCAGCGGCGCCCGAACTGGGCGGCGCCGCTGAACAACGCACCCATCACCGAGTCCGAGATGGCGGAGATTCGTGCGCGCTACGACGAGATCTTCGCCACCTGCGCCCGCACGCCGGGCGGTTTCGAGCATGAGCCCGACCGGCGGGGTTTCTACAACGTGCCGCCCGAAGAGCGGCGCGCACTGTGGGACCGGCTCTACGACGAGCCCGGCTTTGGCATCTGGCTGCGGAACTTCGTCGAGATATTCATGGACGAAGAGGCCAACGCGGAGTTCTCGGAGTACATCGCCGAGCGCATCCGACAACGCGTGCACGACCCGGTCATCGCCGACAAGCTGATCCCGAAGGACCACGGCTTCGGCATCCAGCGGGTCCCGCTCGAGACCGGGTATTTCGAGGCGTACAACCGCGACAGCGTGGAACTCGTCGACGGCACGGAAACGCCGATCGTGCGCATCACGCCCACCGGGCTCGACACGACGGACCGCTCGTTCGAGTTCGACGTCATCGTCTACTCGACCGGCTTCGATGCGTTCACCGGCGCCCTGGACCGCATCGACATCCGGGGCCCGGGCGGACGCCGGCTGCGCGACAAGTGGGCCGAGGGTCCCGTCACCTACCTCGGCATGATGGTCAGCGGTTTTCCCAACATGGTCATGCTGGGCGGGCCACAGAGTGCGGCGACGAACTTTCCGCGCGGCCTCGAGCTCGCCGTCGACTGGCTGACGCCGTTCCTCGAGTACATGCGGGAACACGGCTACCGCCGGTTCGACGTTGACGCAGCAGCGGAAGCGGAGTGGGTCGAGCACGTCAAGGAGATGTACCAGGGGCTCCTCCTGCGCAAGGCGAAGAGTTGGATCACGGGGTACAACTCCAACCTCGACGGCCACGAGTACGGCAAGACGCGCTACAACATCTACAACGGCGGCGGCCCGAAGTACGCCAGGCGCCTGAACTCGGTGGCGGGCAACGACTACGAGGGCGTTTCGTTCTCGTGAACAGCGGATGAAGCCCGTGGCCGAAAAGACACGGGCGCTCATCATCCCGTCGCTCCGCTACCGCGACGCGCCCGCGGCGATTGACTGGCTGTGCGCCGCGTTCGGCTTCGAAGCGCGCTTCGTGGTGCCGGACGGGGACGGCGGTATCGCACATGCCCGTCTGACCTTCGGCAACGGCATGGTCATGCTGGCCACGGCCCGCGGCGACGAGTTCGGGCCTGTTCAGCTGCTCGTGCGCGTTCCGGACGTGGACGCGCACCACGCCAGGGCCGTGGCGGCCGGCGCGAAGGTGGCCGTGGAGCCGCACGACTTCCCCTTCGGCGGGCGTCTGTACGCGTGTCGCGACCCGGAAGGCAACTTGTGGAACTTCGGTACCCACGACCCCTGGGAGGACGAGCAGCCGGCAGCGTAGGCGTCGCTCTTGCGGCCGGCGTCCGGCACCCCCGGAGAGTTCACCCCCGCGCCGACAGACCTCCGTCGACCGGCAGGCAGACCCCCGTGATGTACCTGGCGTCGTCGGATGCGAGGAACAGGGCCGCATTCGCGACGTCCCAGCCTGTGCCCTGCTGTCCGAGCAGCGGCACCTGGCGCGCGCGTTCGGCGCGGATGTCCTCGCGGGACCGATTCTGCTCCCGCGCACGGCGCTCGATGGCCATCGGCGTGTCCATCAGGCCCGGCATGATCGCGTTGACGCGGATGCCGTAGCGGGCGTTGTGAATGGCCATCGATTTCGTCAGCGAGTTCATGCCCGCCTTCGAGACGCCGTAAGTCATGTTCATGTGCGCGCCGTGCGCGGCCATGGACGAGATGCCGATGACGACCCCGGACTGCTGCGCGCGCATGGCCGGCAGTGCGTGCTTGCAGGTCAGGTAGTAGCCGGTGAGGTTGAGGGTCATGATGGCAGACCAGTGCTCGAGCGCCAGTTCGGCCACCTCTGCATCGCCCTGACTCTTGCCGACGTTGTAGTGGAGTACGTCGATGCGGCCGAAGCGCGCACACGCTTCGTCGTTGATCGACTTGCAGCCGGCCTCGGTAGTGACATCGGCCACCAGGGGGAGTGCCTCGAAGCCCTCCTCGGCAATGATCGACTGCGTCTCGGCGGCCCGTTCCGCGATGTGATCCACCAGCAGCAGCTTCGCGCCCTCGCGGGCGTAGGTGATCGCCGCGGCGCGGCCGTTGCCGATGGTCTCTCCCGGGGTCTGCCCGGCGCCGACGACGACGCAGACCCGATTCTCGAGCTTCATGAGCGCTCCTGCACCAGGGACCAGCCCCAAAGCCTACGGCATCTCGGGTCTCGTATACTCATCGGCGCAAGGAGCCCCATGGACCAGACGGCAACGGAGAGAACCCTTGAGCACCGACAACTTCCTTCCGGATGCAGCGACTTTCGCCGCGCTGGGCAACCTCCCCGACGACGAACCTGTGGTCATGCTGAACCTCCTCGAGCTCGCGGACGACGGCGGCGAGTCCTACGCCAAGTACGGCCGGGTGGTGCTACCCCAGCTCCAGAAGCGGGGCGCGCACATCCTCTACAACGGCACGGCCCTCTTCGACGACGCCCGGGCGGGACACTGGGACCGGGTGGCCCTCGCCTGTTACCCGAGTCGGGCGGCGTTCCTCGACATGATGGCGGATCCGGACTACCAGGCAGGGTTGCCGTACCGTACCGCGGGCCTGAAACGCACCGTGCTCTATGCGTTCGCGCAGCGGAAGACCCCCGGCGCGCCCCCGCTCGACGTCGTGACCGGCGCTGGGGACGACGAGATATTCGTGTTGAACCTGCTGCGCTTCAAGCCGGACGGCGGCCGCGAGGAGTATCAGAAGTACGGGCGGGTGGTCCTGCCGATGATCCGCGAACGCAGCGGCAGCCCGGCGCTGCTGCTCGACGCGCAGTTGCCGCTGGTCTCGGAGGAGACCTGGGAGGACCTGTACCTGGTCCGGTATCCGAGTCTCGAGTCGCTGCGCGACATGGTCGCCAGCAAGACCTGGCAGAAAGCCAACGAGGACCGGCAACGCGGTCTCGACCTGACTTGGGCGTTCCCGACGCGTCAGCTCCGCTGAGAAGGATCGAAGTCGCTGGCGCTGTGACGCTCGACGACCCGGGTTTCTTCGCGCCCCCACGGACGGTTGACGCGCCGGCCCCGCTGCACGGCCGGCCGCGACTCGATCGACTCCGCCCACCGGACCACGTTGCCGTACGAAGCTACGTCGAGGAACTCCGCCGCTTCGTAGATGTTGTGCAGCACCAGCGCCCCGTACCAGGCGTAGTTGGCCATGTCCGCGATCGTGTACTCGTCGCCGCAGAGGAACGCGTTGTCGTTCAGCCGCTGGTTGAGGACATCCGCCTGCCGCTTCACTTCCATGGCGTAGCGGTCGATGGGGTACTGCATCTTCTCCGGTGCATACGCGTAGAAGTGTCCGAAGCCTCCGCCCAGGTAGGGTGCGCTGCCCATCTGCCAGAAGAGCCACGACAGGCACTCGGCGCGCAGGGACGGATCCGTCGGCACGAACATGCCGAACTTCTCGGCCAGGTACAGCAGGATGGCGCCGGATTCGAACACGCGGGTCGGCGTGGGCGTGCTCCGGTCGAGGAGGGCCGGGATCTTGGAGTTCGGATTGATCGCCACGAACCCGCTGCCGAACTGGGAGCCGTCGCCGATGTTGAGCAGGTAGGCATCGTATTCCGCATCCGCACCCGCTTCGAGCAGTTCCTCGAGCAGCATCGTCACCTTGACCCCGTTCGGGGTGGCCAGCGAATGGAGCTGCAGCGGGTGCTCGCCCACCGGCAGTTCCGCTTCGTGGGTCGCGCCGGCGATCGGGCGGTTGATACTCGCGAATCGCCCGCCGCTCTCCTTGTCCCATGTCCAGACCTTGGGTGGCGTGTAGGTTGCTTCCGCCATGTCGCGCTTCTCCTTACTGGTCCGTTGGGGCAAGCCAGGAACCGATGGCCCCGGCGGTCTCGATATTCAGTTGCCCCGCGAGCCCCGCGGCTCGAGGCACGCCGATCTCCTGCATCCTCGGCGACTGCACCATCTCCCTCATGGCCGCTCGGGACGGGTACCTGGCAATGGCCACCATGTCCCACAGATCCTCGACCTCGCCGAGCATCAGGCGCTCCACGTCCGCCGCGAAGGTCAGCGCCCCGCCGTGCTCCTTCAGCAACTCCGTCACGCCCCGGGCGTAGATCGCGTAAGCCTGCTCGCCGGTGAGATCGGAGTCGCGGCCGTCCGGGTACTCTGCACGCGCCCGGAACTTGAGCAGGTTGACCATGTAGATCGGGCCTGCGGGTCCCGGGTCGCTGAACTCCTGTATCTGCGTCTCGTTCGGGTAGACGCTGTTGCTGACCTGCATCCGCTGTTCCTCCTGCCCGTTTCTAATTGGACCACAGTATGGTCTCGTAGTCGGTGTCCGGCAGCCTGTCGACGGTGTAGTCCACGGCGATCGGGGCTTCTATCAGCGCGGGCCACAGCGGTTCGGCCATCTGACTGTCCAGGTCGTCGAGCGTGGCGCGCAGGGTCCGGAGCTGCTCCGAGTGTGCCGCGTCGAGGCTCAGGTTGACCTGCTCGGTGGGATCTTCGTTCAGGTTGAAGAGCCACGTCTGACCGGTCTGCTCCTGCCACTGCAGCTTCCAGCCGTCGCGCATCACGACCTTGTAGCCGCCCGTTCTCCAGAAGAGCGGCCGGCTGAGTGGCGGCTGCGGGTCGGCCAGCGCGTGGTCCAGCACGTCGACCCCGTCGATGATCCGGTCTTGCGGCGGCGCCACCCCGGCCGCTGCCAGTGCGGTGGAGAAGATGTCGATGTGCGCGACCGCCGCATCGTAGCGGCTTCCGGCGGCGATCCTGGCCGGCCAGCGCATGAAGTAGGGTGTGTGGATGCCACCCTCGAAGAACGTGATCTTCCAGCCGCGATACGGCTTGTTGAGATCGGGCAGGCCCACGTAGCCGGCGCCACCGTTGTCGCTGGTGAAGATGACGACGGTGTTGTCCGCGATACCGTTGTCGTCCAGGGCGTCGAGCACCTGCCCGATACCGCGGTCCAGGCCGCGCAGCATCGCGGCGTAAGTACGCTCGGTGTGGTCGTCGATGTGCTCGAGCGCTGCGTAGTCCGCCTGTTCCGCCTGCAGCGGCGTATGCGGCGCGTTGTAGGCCAGGTAGAGGAAGAACGGCCGGTGCCGATTCGCCTCGATGACGCGCACGGCCTGGCGACTGAAGTAGTCGGTCATGTGCGAGTCCGGTTTGAATCGTTCTCCGTCGTTGTACCGCACGGCGTAGGTCAGATTGGCCCAGAGGAACTTGTCGATGGGATCGAAGTCCTGCTTCGAGTTGATCACGTCGGGGTCGTCCTCCTCCATGAACATGGCCGCTCCGGGCAGGAAGCCCAGAAACTCGTCAAAGCCCTGCGCGTTGGGCGTCATGCCGGCGCTGGCCCCGAGATGCCATTTCCCGAGCGCCACCGAGTGATAGCCCTTCTCCTCGAGCAGTTCGGGCAACGTCACCTCCGAGCCCGGCAGTCCCAACTCCTCGGGCGGGGGATAGTCCTCCGCGTTCTCTTCGATGAACCCTTCGCCGGCGACCAGTTCCGCGAACTGCGGCGAGGCGGGGGTGAACTCGAAACCCGACCTGGTGGCGAAACGGCCCGTCAGCAGTGCGGCCCGGGAAGGGGCACAGGTGCCGTTGCCGGCGTAGCCGTTGGTGAAGTGGATGCCCTCGCGCGCGATGGCGTCGATGCTCGGGGTCGCTACGCTGCCGTTGGCGATGCCGCCCCCGTAGAACGTGATGTCGTTGAAGCCGAGGTCGTCGGCCACGATCAGCACGATGTTGGGCGGCCGGGGCTCACCGGCAGGATCCGCGGGGCCCGCCTGCCAGGTCACCGGGCGGTTGTCCGCCACCGGGTCGACGATGCCGGAGACGATGCCCGGCAGGTAGTACCAGTACCGGGAGAACAGCCAGCCGCCCACGACGGCGAGGGCCACGAGGCCGATCAGCAGTTTCTTCATGCGCTACCTCACGCTTTTCCATCGTCATGGACATCATGAACCCGATGGGCATGTCTTCCGTTTCCCAGCAGAACTTCTGCCAGTAGGCGAACTTGGTGGCCCGGTTGCCCGGCATCTGGCCCAGGGCCTGCTGCATCTCGAGGAGGCTCGGCGTCCTGGCGTTCGCGCGGAACTCCTCTACCTCCCTGACCACCTCCTCGCAGGATCTTCATCGTCCACGTCCTGCAATTCGGGGTGCCTGCCGGCGACCCGCCACGTTACCCGCTCGCTTCAATTAATGTAAAACATTATCTATCGGCTCGTGCTCACGCACCAGGATGTACCGCTTCCTCCTGCAGAAGATACTGGACCTCGACATCTACAGGCCCCCGGGAAACGCCAGGCGCATGCTGATGCGGTGCGGCGTCCTCGGCCCGGGCGGCAGGAGCTCCGCCCAGCTGCATGCCGACAGCGCCTGCATCGATCACCCGCAGTTCGTTGGAGCGCTGAAGGGGCGTCCGTAGGCGGGGAAGCCGCCGGCAGCCGACCGGGATGTCGGGCCTCAGGCCTGGAACAGGTTCTGCACCAGCTCGTCGTCGAGCATCGTCTGCCCCCGCTCCGGGACGAATTCGACCAGCATGAAGTACTCGGCGGGCGCCGCCTCGAATCCGGCAATCCTCTGCTGGTACGTCGGATCGTCCCCCCAGTAGCGCGCCGCCAGCGCCGAAGCCAGGTCCTTGACGCCCTCCTGCGAGACCGTCGCCCGGCCCTCGAACGAGACCCACTTCTCCGCCTCCGCCGTCTCGCTGGCGACCGTCAGCGTGATCCGCGGATCGTTCTCGAGCCGCTTCAGCTTCGGTGAGGTGACGCCCGAGATGAAGCGTACGGTGGTGCCGTCCCAGTCGTACCAGAGGGGCACGGTGACCGGCGAGCCGTCCCTGCGCAATGTCGTCACGAATCCCTGGCGCACGCGTTCGTCGAGGAATTCCTGCGCTTGCGGAAGGATGTCAGCCATGGTTCTTCTGCTCCCTGTCGAGTGGTCGTCAGCCAAGTGTCGAAGTGCCCGATGTCTGCGCCGCGCGGCCAGCGGGACAGCTCGGCCCCGGGGCCACCTCGTCGCCGTACAAATCGGCGCTTACGCCGCGTTCGCGTCCTCCAGGAGGGTGTTCGTCTCGGCAACGACCAGCTCCCGATAGACATCGCCGACCATTTCCCAGGTGCCGCTGTAGCCTTTTGGCACCACGACGTGGTCACCGGTGTCGGCTTCCCGAACATTGCCCTGCCGGTCCGTCAGGATCAGCTTCCCCGCGAGTACGTGGACATACTCGTCGTAGAGCGTGTTCTCGAGTTCGAGGATGCCCGGCCCGCTCTCGTACACGACGATGAGAACGTCGCCGAAGAACAGCACCTTCGTCCTGGGATTGTGCTCGGGAGCCACCAGGATGCGGCGTGGGTTCCCCACCTTCTTCCCCACCTGGGGCGGCGATTCCTCCAGCCCGCTCCCCGCGAGCAGGTCCGGGTCGAGCCGGAGCGGCACGCCACCCAGTTTCTTTCGATGCATCGCTGCCTCCCCGATTGCCGTGGTGTCCGGACGTGAGTCTTGCATACCTTCGCTTTCGAAACTGAGTGGTGCCTTTTCATGGAGGAGACTCCAAGGGGAGCGCAGCGCCTGGCGGGGGTTGGCCCGCGGGAGCACCTATATTTCATATATCGTTGATTATTAACTACTTTATCGGAAATGGGACACCCACTCCTGGGTCGGGACAGATGGGACACCCACTCTTGTCGGTCCCACCCGGCGCTACTCGGGTGGGCATATTTCCTCAATTAAATCAGTCCGTTAAGAATAGACGGACGAGAACTGGCTAGCGATCACCGTAGCGGATGTCAGCTCCGCTCCCCTCTCCTCCGTCAACACCGTCCGCCCCGAGCGAGTGGAGATCGAAACTCCGGTCATCCCTCGCGCAGATGTACGGATTCCCCCACGGGTCACTCGGCAGCTTCCGCGCGTACCCGTCCGGGTTGTAGTTCCTCGCCTCCGGGAACCCGCCGGGCTTCGACACAAGCGCCTCCAGTCCCTGATCGGTGGACGGATAGCGCGAATTGTCCAGCCGGTAGAGTTCGAGCGTCGTGGCAATGCTCCGCAGATCGCTGTCTACCGCGACACGCCGAGCCTGGTCCCCCCGACCCATGATGTTCGGGACGAACAGCGCCCCGATGATCCCGATGATGATCACTACGACCATGATCTCGATCAGCGTGAACCCGCTCACGCTTCCCGGCCTCGTCCCAAACCTCCGCAGCCCCATCGCGTCCACCTCCACGATCAGCGCACACAGAACGCAGGCATAACGAGTAGCGTGGCGAGTTGTGCGTCGCGAAGGGAGAATGGACGCGTCCCGACGCTGAACGACGTTACCCGCGCGCGTTCACTCGGGATGCTCGCCGTAATAGAAGCGCATCCGCCAGCCCTGCAGCGCTCCGGCGTCGCCCGGGGCACCGTCGAAAACCAGTATCCGCCAGTCGCCGTTGGGCGCCTCACCGTAAAAGGCATTGCTGAGCAATCGCCAACGCAGGCGCCGCGTCGAGAAGTCCACCGCCAAGGCGTCGTTGAAGGGCGCGTTCAGCGTACTGCGAGTGCCCGCTGGAGAGGCAAGGCGGATGCCGAGATCGTACGGGAAGGGATGGTCGAGCTCGACCTCGACCATCACCGCCTCGATGTTCGCCGACTCCGGCAGCCCCGCAACCGTGAGCCATGGCGCGATGCCTCGCCCGTGGTCGTCAGGAATCTTCCCGCGTCCGCCGGGTGCTTCGAACCAGCCGGAACGATGGAACTCACCCAACCCGTCCGGCGGGTGTTCGCGCGCTGCGGCGAGTGCCGCATCCGCGTTCACGGCGCCGAAGCCGTACCAGTCGTGGAATCGGTATCCCGCCCCGTTTCTGACCCAGGGGTAACGCACGGTACGGGGCAGATCGCCGGCGGAGTGCTGGACCCCCCGGATCGCCGGATCGACGCGGCGCGCGGTGGTGGCAAGGATGTGCTTGACGTCCCGCCAGGTGAGCTCCGGCGCCGCATCGAGCAGCAGGGCCACGACGCCGGCCACGGTCGGCGCCGCGGCGGAGGTGCCGGCGAAACTGGCCGTGTAGTCGCCATCCGGGTCGGCGTCGTCGAGTCGTTCGCCGAGGAGCAACTCGTAGCCGATCTGTTTGCCCAACTGGTCCGTGGTGATAAGGCCGCTCTCGCCAGCCGGGGCGCTCACCCAGAGGTTGGGCCCGGCGGCGGAATAACGCGCTTTCGTACCTTGTGCGTTCAACGCGCCGACCACGATCGGATACGGCAGGTTGTTGGTCCGGTCCGCGTTGCTGCCGACGCAACCCGTATCCGTATTGATGGGGCGGCGTAGCGAGGCGCAGGCGCCGAACCCGTTGCCGGCGGCCTTGACGTAGACGGCCCCACGGCCGGCCCGCAGCCGGCGCGTGCCGTGTGCGAAGAGTAGCTCCCAGTCCTGCGACGCGTTGCTGGGGTAGCCCAACGAGCCGAAGCTCATGTTGAAGACGTCGACATCGGTGGAGTCAGGGGCGTAGCTGCTCGCACCCAGCGCGTCCAGGAATGCCGTCGAGCTACCGTCCTGGGCACCGAGCGCGTTGTAGCCCCGGAGCCGCACGCCTGGCGCGACACCGCGACCGCCGATGCCGTTTGCCGCGGCCGCGGCGATCAGGCCCGCCACGCTGGTGCCGTGGTCTCCCGCTGTGGAAGGATTGAAGGGATCCGTGATCTCCATTCCGACCGAATCGCGGACAGCACCGCTCGCGTTGAAGTTGAACGACGCGTCCTGCTCGACGGCGGCGGCGAGGTCGGGGTGACACGTCTGCAGGCCCGTATCCACGACCGCGACCCGGACCGAGCCGCCGTCCGACCCATCGGCGAGGATCCTGGCCATCCGCAGGTCCTCGCCCGATGCACTTGCCGAGTCGGTGTACCGGGACCGTCCCGTGTTCTGGAGATGCCACTGGTGCTCGAGCAGCGGATCGGCGACCCCTGGCGAGGCGCCGCGACCCGGTTCGGTACAGGTCACCCGCATCAGTCCCGCGTCGTCGAGCGCGAAGCCCGTGAAGTCCGCGTTGTTGTAGGTCCGGAGCTCCTGCTCCTGCGTCCGTACGGCGGCCGCCGCGTAGTAGACCGCGCCTTGGGGCAGGCCGGCGAGCGGTACCGACATGTGAAGCACGTACTCGGTCTTGGGGTCGAGCGCAGGTACGTATCGCGTCTTGGTGACAAGCGGGTCCTCCAGGGACTGGTTGTCGTAAAGAAACAGGAAGAGGGTGGTGGCCAGCGTGGGTGCGGCGCCCCAGTTCAGCACGTAGACACTGGCGGTCAGCGACGTCGGTGTCACGCCGGTAATGCCTTCGAAACCGACCAGGAAGTCCGGCGCCAACGTCTCCTTGTCCGCGGTTGCGACGCCGCGGTTCGGACTGACGGGCGGTCTTGCCGGACGGCTGCCGGAGACACGACCCACCAGTCGCGTGACGGTCTCCCGCCACGCCGGGTGCCACCAGGGCCACGTCGTGGGCATGGGCCGCCCTGCCCGTTCGTCGAACAGCAGTTCGCTGCGGAGCACGTCGGGGTGCGTGTTGAGACGCTGGACGGCATCCACGGGATCCGTCGTCGGCGACAGCCGGAGCACCGCGAAGCCGAGTGGCGGATAGGCCTTGGCGGCCACGGCCCCGATCTCGCGGGCGAGTCTGTCCAGGTCGCCGAGGTCACCGAGTTCCACGCGTACGGAAGAGGCCAGCCTGCGGAAGCGCAGCGCCGCGGGGTCGAACACGAAACGCGCCGGCGGTCCCGAGGCGTCGACATGTTGGGTGTAGGTCCTTCCCGCAACGTGCCCACGGTACGTCCGCACACCCTGCTCGGTGACGATGTCGAACGTTGCGCCGCCGGCCGCTGCGCTGCGTAGCGGGCCGCTGTCTTCGACGGGCATCACCAGCAGTACTCCTTCGGCGCCCTCGACCTGCCGGACCGTCGGCTCCGTGGCCGCGGCCGCGGCAGCGGCGAGGGCCAGGAGCGCGCCACAGGCGGCGACGGGAGATGGGGAGATGCGTCGTTGTCGCACGGCGTTCCGTTCCTGATCTACGGCCTCTTCACAGGATCGATGGAGGTGTCGGTGAAGCAGACCGGGCGGGGCGATGGTACGTCCCGTCGTCAGCCAAAAGAAGGGGCGGGCCTCAGCGTGGGTCGGAGGGGTCAGGGTCGGATGCGATGGAAGCGATGCCCTGATCCTCGGCTGCAGCCGAGTTCGTGGGCGCGATGGACGGCGTGGACGCCGCGGTGGGCGCAAACGCCGTCGTCGCCGGGAAGTTGATCGTGATCGGCGGCGTTGGCGCTGTTGGGCGGGAGGGGGGGACACCCACTCCGCCGGGCCGGGTGGGTGTCCCATGCGGAGCCATCGCGCGTACAGCTTGCACGGTGACGAGTCGTTCAGCCCTCGGCAACAGTGCGCGGTGAGGCAACGCGCCCGAGAGGTCAAATTGTCGCTGTGAGGGAGGAGCCCAAGGGACACCCACTCCTCGGGCTCGCAAAAGAGCAGCGAGTTCCAGGCGCTCGTCCGCCGCTCCATGCCCGGCGATGCATGCTCGCGCCGCCATCGCGTGCGTGCCCGCCACGGCCGAGCGCCGTCCTGCACTCGCCGTGAGTTTCAGGTTCCCGCGTCGTCCTCCGGCGTCCGCGATACGCGGCTACGTACCGCCGCACACAGCCGCGGTCGGCCTTGCCCAACGACCACCGTGCTATGCTCGGCCCGAGTTCGATCCAGGAGTCCGACCAGTGGCAGCAAGGAGCCAGCACGTCGTCCCGCGTGGGAACAAATGGGCAGTCCGAAAGGCCGGCGCGGAGAAAGTCACCCGCCGCTTCGACACGCAGCGCGAAGCGATCGAGGCGGCCCGGGGAATCGCTCGCAATCACGGGGGCGAGGTCTTCATCCACGGCCGGGACGGCCGCATTCGAGAGCGCGACTCCTACGGCAACGACCCCTTCCCGCCGCGCGGTTAGCGCCGTTTGCCCACCGAGGACGACTTCGATCGAAGCGCGTTCGTAAACTGCCCCTTCGACGAAGACTACGACCACATCCTCCTGGCCGTCCTGTTCTGCCTCGTGCGGTTCGGCCTCAAGCCGCGCATCGCCACCGAGCGTAGCGACGCCGGCGAATCTCGGGTCAGCAAGATCGTCGACCTGATTCAATCGTCCAGATACTCCATACACGATCTCTGCAGGTGCCAGGCCCAGCAGAAGGGCGAGCACTACCGCCTCAACATGCCGTTCGAACTCGGCCTCGACTTCGGTTGCCGGCACTACAGGGGCGGCCGGCTCTCGACCAAGGTCATTCTCGTCCTCGAGGAGCACCGGTACCGCTATCAGGCGGCAATCTCAGACCTCGCCGGTTCGGATATCGAAGCCCATCATGGGGACTACCAGCTCGCTGTCAGAAAGGTCCGCAACTGGCTTGCCGGCATGCCGGGTTTCGAGCCAATCGGCGCCGCCCGAGTACTCGCCGACTACGAGGACTTCCAGGCGTGGCACTACGAGCGGCAACGTAGACTCGGCTCCTCCGAAGAAGACATCCAGGACTACTCCACAGCTGAGCTCTTGCGAGCGATGTTCGACTGGAACCAGTCGCGCCCCGGGGCTCCCTGACTCCATCTCGTCGTCCTCTCCGGTCCCCCTGGATCTGCACGATTCCCAATGGGCCGAACTCTTCGATGCCTATCCGGCGAGCCCGACGCCTTCAACTTGCGCTCGCCGCTCGCTTTTCCGAGGGGTAGATGGGACACCCACTCCCATGGGCGCCATCTGGCGCTATTCGGGTGGGTGTCCCATCTGGCGCCCCTTGTCCGCGTTGCCCCCTTCCAGATCGCCCGAGTTGAAGTGCGTCGTGGCGCCGGCCGGCACCGTCAGGGTCGTCGGGCCGTGCCGCGTGCCGCTGTCGTCCACCGCGTCGATCCGCATCGATACCGCCGCGTCACCCTGGTTGACCACACGCGCGAATCCCTCACGCCCATGGGCGTCGTCCACGGCCGGGAACAGCGGAATGCGATGTCGCGTGCGCCCCGTCCGTCAGCACCGTGGCGTTGTCCGATATGCTCGACAGGTTCGTCAGATGTCCGGTGGGACTTTCCAGAAGACCCATCGCCTGGATCGGCGCGTCCGGCCGCGGTGTGGACGCTGCCGGCGAAACGCATGAAGGCGAACCGGGAGCATCGGATCCCGCTCTCGACCCGCGCCGTCGCAGTTCTCGAGGAAGCCGCCGAGTTGTCCGACGGCAGCGGGCTGGTGTTCCCCGGCACACGGGCCAGCAGGCCACTGAGCGAGAACACGCACTCGAAGCTCCTCCGCGAACTCGGCTTCGTGACCGTGACGCACGGGTTTCGGTCCAGCTCCCGGGACTGGGCGTGGATCAGATGCCGATAGTCGATGTGATGAGACTCTTCACCGCGCAGACGTCGATACTCGCCGCCCCGGCCCGCGCCGCGCCACAGCTCGATGTGCGCGGCGAAGACGCTCGCCGATCAGTCGCGACGGCACCGAGTACGCCTTCCCGGCGACCCGAACCGTACTCCAGCGCGTCACGGTGGCGAACGCCTCACGCCACGCCGGCAGTGCACGCGCCGGCAACCGCCGCATGACCGCCAACGCCTCCGTCACACGCTCCAGGCGCTCCGCGTTGCGCGCTGCCACGACCTTGTGCAGGAACGCCTCATACTGCTCGAGGCTGACAAAGTCCCGCGTGCCGCGCAGCCGCAGCCGCTGATCCACCGCGCGAGCGGGATATCACATGCATTACACCCCGGCCCATCCCTCCTGGATCAAACAAGTCGAGCGCTGGTTCGGGCTCATCACCCAACGGGCCATCCGTCGCGGATCATTCTCCAATGTCAAAGAACTGGTTAGAAAAATCAACGCCTTCGTGGAGCACTACAATGCACAGGCAAGCCGTATCATCTGGGTCGCAACAGCCGAATCACTCCGCGCCGAAATCGAACGACGTTGTTCAGTTATTTCCGGGACACAACACTAGTGTCTAGTTTTGGGTCCGGAAAATCTCAGCGGTCGATATATTTGCGAGGATGCCTAGCTGTACGCTGAGTAGGAAGCTCATGGCCATATGTCCGCTATCCGATGCGGAATGTACTTCCCATTTGCCTACGCCATCCCCCCAGGATCCGGTGCACGATGGATGCGTCCCTAGTTCTAGATCGATTACATCTACCGACAAGGTACCGAGTTTTGGGATAGAACAGGTAGCAATCCCCGATCTTGAGCCATTATCATCGTATCCCCAAATATCAACACTAGCGTTGTTACGATCCGTATCGAAATTGATGTAGCGCAGAACGCCGACAACTGACTGATTTGAACCCGGATTGGCAGTCCCCAAAATGGTTGCCCAGAGATTAGAGCTATTGCGGAATGGGGACTTGGTAGTGCCTACATCGTTAATGAAGCCATCGGATGACCGAGTAAAAGCCCGAATGTATATGTCCCTGGAAGTCTCCATTACGGCTGTATAGGTCTTACGATCCGATAGGCTTCTTCCGAAGTAGGATGTTCGAATTCCAGCCTTCGTAGTCCAACCGGCTAGATCGTCGGAATTGACATGACGGGTTTCGCCGCCGCTAGTGTCTAATTCTACTTGCCACTCTACGTTGCCTTCGTCGTCCGCCAGCAGGATTTCGATTGTCTCGTTTGAAGTGCCAATGTTGGCGATCCGAAAAAAGCCCTGAGGGAATATGCCGGGCCGGGTTACAAACGGTAGCAAGTGAATTGCAGTTTGCTGATGGCTCGATTGTTGCTGTGTTCGGCTCGGCAATTTCGGCTTGGTAGAAAGCGGATGCTCGCGGATGAAATGCCGAAGGCTCTCTACGGCCCCAGAGGGTAGGCCATTGTCGGTAACGACATGCGAGCGATAGCTGGAAACTACGGCTTTTGCTCTTTCGTCATCGGCCAGCGCCGAGTGACACACACCCATCAGAAAGGGGGCAAGAATCCAAAGGTGTTTCAATTTCCCGTCTCCGTAAGTCAGCTTCAGCTTCGCGTGAGCGATTTTAGCAAATTTTATCCGTAAAGCCCTCCTGAGCCCCTGTCCAATGCAAGGTCAGCCTCAACCGGACGTGTGATTCCAACGCAAAGTGAGTATCCATTGATGCAAGTGGGCGAGCTTACGAGGGGGTCCACGCGGTTGAGGGCGCTGTTCACTCGGAGTTTTGCTGTGCACCTTGTCGAGAGGTGGCTCACTCGACCGCACCGACGGACCCAAACCAGGGTGCGGTGCCGAGGGTGGCGAATCGAGCCCCGATGTTGGCTGCGGTCGCTGACGCTCCCTGCGCCAACATCGGGCCGGTCGGCATGCCGTGGCGCCGGCCATCGCTGGACTCAACCGGTCGGACCAACGGGCTTCGGCGTCCACTCGCGATCCTGCTTTGAGCAAGGCGTTGGCCAGCACCACGAGCTTGCATATGACGGCCGTGGGCGCGACCTTGGGCGGCTTGCCACGGTCGCGCAGTTCAAGGTACTTGCGGGCGAGGTCCGGCTTGTGGGTGCTCGCGCTCACCGCAGCCATGAAGAGCATCCGTCGCGGCCTCGACCGCCCGCCGCGGATGAAGCTGCGTCCCTTCCAGGTGCCCGACTCCCGCGTGACGGGCGCCAGACCCAGGGGCAGATGGGACACCCACTCTTGTGGGTCCGAACTGGCGCTACTCGGGTGGGTGTCACATCTGGCGGACCGATGCCAATCCTGTGCAGTGACGGCAGAATCGACCAAGGGGGCTCCGCCCCCTTGGAACCCCCACAGGAGGTAAGGACGTAAGGACTCAAGGGGTGAGCGTCCGGGCCACGCGGAATCCGTAGCTGAAGCTGCGGAAACCGGGGGCATTCCTGTTGCGGAACGCGGAGCGCAGGAGCCCGGGGATGCTGACCCAGGAGCCGCCGCGCAACACGCGCTTCGCGCAGTCCCCGCGAAGCCATGCGCTGCCATCGCTCGGCGCACCCCCGTAACTGCCGTTCCAACAGTCCTCGACCCACTCCCACGCGTTCCCATGCATGTCGTGCAGACCCCACGGATTGGCGGCAAAGGAACCCACCGGCGCCGTCCGGGCGCCGGCCCCTTGGCTCCCGCAACCACGGCAGTTCGCTCGGTTCGCGCCTATCTCGTTGCCCCAGCTGTAGCGCGTCGCCGTCCCCCCGCGCGCCGCGTACTCCCACTCCGACTCGCTCGGCAATCGATAGACCGCCGCCGTTTCCCGAGACAGCCACGATACGTAGGACTGCGCGTCCTCCCAGTTCACGTTGATCACCGGCCGATTGCCGCGGCCCCAGCCGCGGTCATCCGGACGATAGCGGTTACAGCCACCGGCATTCGTACACGCCTCCCAGTCCGCAAACGTCACCTCGTACACCGACAGCGCGAACGGCTGCGGAATCGTCACCTCATGCACGGGACGCTCGTCGTCGTCGCAGTCCCGGCCGGTCACGCAGCCCATGCGGAACGCGCCCGCCGGAAGCACCACCATCCGGGGACCTTCACCACCCGATCCCAACGCGTCCGTGAACGTCTCGCCCGGCTGCGGTATCGCGGATTCGAGCGCAACGGCAATCCGTGTCGGATCCCGCCCATGCCTGACGGTCTCCTCATGGGCCAAGTAGCCCTCGGCACTGACCCGAACGACGTATTCCCCCGGCGGCAGACGTATGCCGGCCCGGTACTCTTCGGCCAGACCCACCAGCGCCACCGTCGCCTCTGCGGGTGTCGTCTCCACGGTGAACGGTTGCGGGTCCACCTCCAGTACGATCCGTGTACGGGTGTCGCCCGAAACAGTGACGGTCCGCGTCATGTCCCGGTAGCCGGCCCGCGTATGGTCACCCGGTGTTCGCCTTCCGGCAAACGCATCCCGGCCCGGTATGGAGGCTCGACATCCGGCAACGTCACCGTCGCGTCCGGCGGTTCCAGCTCCAGTGTCAGCGTGCCGTGCGGAATGCGCCGTAGCGTCCGCTCCAGCGCGCCCACGCCGTCCTTCGGGATGTCCACCTCAACGCGGATCGTCTCGTGCTCAACGGCGCCCAGGGTCAGTTCCAGGGGTCCCGCCGGCAGACCGTCGAGCGTTACCGGCGTGCCCTCGGCCAGCCGCGTGCCGTCACGCTCGATCCACACCGCGGCAGGCTCCGTGAGCACCGTCAGCTTACCCGCCGCCCGGCTCAGGGTGCGCTCGATCCGCAGCACATCGCCGTCCGCGAAGGTCTGGTCCTCCAGGAGCACCGTGTCGTAGTGGGGATGGCGCAACGTCACTGGATACGTGCCCGCCCGTACGTCACGGACTTGCAGCGGCGTCGTGCCCGCCACCGCGCCTGCTACCGTCACCTCCGCGCCCCGCGGCTCCGTCTCCACCACCAGGATCGCCCTGCCGCCACCGATGGGCGAGGCCGCGGGCGGTTCCTCCTGGCGTACCGGCTCCGCGGGAACCGGGACGGGTTCCGGGAGTACGTCGCTCGGCCGGGAAACAGGCGCGGACTGGCTCCAGTACCAGACGCCGGCGGCAACCGCCGCCAGTACCGCCGCCGCCCCAAGGCCCAGCGCTGTCGCAGGGCCCTTGCGCCGAATCTCCACCGCTTGCCCGGCTCCAACCGTAGCACCGCCCGCCAGTCCGGTTGTCACCGTACCGCGATCCGTCGGCCCCGTTCCTTCGACTCCCGCGACCCACTCTGCGAGACTCGCCGGCCGCTCCGTCTCGACCACCCGCAGGCCGGCGTCCACCGCCCCCAGCACCGCCTTCGAATAGCCCTTCGGAGAGAGGTCCACGAGTTGCGCCAGCGGATCCGGCTGGCCGCGTAGCAGCCGGCTCTGTCGTCGCGGCGCCTCGATGGGCGCATTGCCCGTGATGGCCCGATAACACAGCGCCGACAGCGCATAGATGTCCGTCCACGGACCCTGCTCGCCCTCGCTCTCGTACTGCTCCGGAGGGGAGTACCCGGCCGAGGCCACCGCCGTCAGGCTCTTCGACTTGTGCCCCAGCGCCTGGCGGGCTGCGCGACGACGCGCTGCCCAACGCGCTCGCCCGACTGGCGGACGGTCCCAACGCTTCCGTAAGAGCGGAAGTGGCGCAGCGCTCCGCCGCGTCGCCCGAAACCCTGGCTCGGCTCTCGTCGGATGTCTCCTGGTTCGTGCGGACCCAGGTTGCCGAGCATCCCCACACCCCGGCGACGGCGCTTGCGGCGCTGGCGAACGACGCCGATGGGACCGTCCAGCTCGCCGCGATTGCGAACGACCACACACCGCCAGAGGCGATCCCTGCGGAGCCGCCGCAACGAATGGTCTACGTCGATCTCGGATTCGCAGGACTCCACTCGGAACAAACGTGCGTTTGGGAGCCGCAACCGGCCCGCAAGCCGGGGAACGGCCACGTTGACACCATGCCTGGCGCTTGCGCATGCTCAAGTCGTGGAGTGGCACGGAGCCCAGTTGATGGCAGCGGAGGGCCCCAGGAATCGCGTCCGTGTCGGACGCCGGTCGCGAGCCGCTGACCGGCATGACCGAGACACCCGGGCGCATCCCCCGCACCCCCGCAACCCGGCCGTGGCTCAGGCCCTCATCGTGGCGGGCGCAATGCCCAGCACGGTAGACGACATGGGCCAAAACGCCACTGCACTTGGGCGTGCACGAAAACGCGGACATGGTTCGGGGACTTATGGCCGTGGGCGTGAACCCCAACGCGCAGAACCGCCATGGCGACACAGTCCTCGGCCCTCTCAGGTAGGTGTCCCATCTGGCGCCCAGGTGGGTGTCCCATCTGACGCCCACGACGCGCGACGGCCTGGCGATTCCCCAAGGGAAGTCAGCGCCGAACTCGGTCCCACGCCCGGACCATGATGCTTCCCCCTTCTTGCCGCATTCGGCCATGGCCCCGGCTCTTCGCGCCTCCGCCGGAGCCATAGCCCGTTCGCCCGTCCGGCAATGCAGCCGCCGCGCTGAAACGACTTGAGCCGGCGACTAGCCCAATACCGTCAACTCGATCTCAAGGGGCATGACATCGGGAATGGGACGCTGGGTGAGAGCGTTGATCGCAGTAATGCGCAGGACGCCGGAACCCGGTCGCAACGCACGAGCGAAGATGTGGTCTGGTAGCGCGTTGCCCTCTCCGAAGTCGGGCACGAAGGTCTCGAATGGGGGGTAGCCTGGCATGCTAACGTCCAGCTTGACGAACTCAGTGTCGGCTGTGATCGGCAAGCGCGGCAGGCTGACGTCAACGGTAGCTCCGACCCTGGTGCGGTACTTCTCGCGAACCCCTGCATGTAGAAGCTTGTTGATTTGTGCAGCGTTCATTGGCTATGCCAAGTCCGATCGGATGCCGTGGATGATGTAGCCGTACTGTTCCGAGAGGTCGAGAGCGGTCCCGTTGTCCGCCTTGTGGACGGCTTCTATGGCCGCGAGGGAAGCGAAGCAAACGCAGGTGCCCCGGTCGAGCTGGTTCTTGATGGAGGTCTGCGTACGGCGGTGATCGACCGTTTCCGCAGTGTCATCGCAGGTGGTCCGGTTGGCATCCTCGTCCCAGAACGGGTGGTCTCGGGCGGCATCGCGACTCTCGTCGTCGTCGAGATGATCCTTCTCGGTCTCAAGCCCCAAGGGGACGAACGTGTCGTCTTGGCGAAGCAAGGGGCGCCCTTCATCGTCAACTACATAAGAGGGCGAGTTCGTCTTGGGCAGCCTGACGCTTCTCGGCAAGTCGGGTGCCGAAATCATCGTAGTACCACATAGGAATCCATCCGTTGGCCTCTTGGATCTTGGCAGGGGTTGCCCGGTGGTGTCTCCCGCTTGAACGGGCGCCGCCAGGGATCCTGCTGACCGGACACCGTCCCCTGCCGCCAGCGGAGTTTCTCGAGACCCAGGTTGGCGCTCGCGAGATGTCCCGCACGCCGCCGCGTGTAGGTCGCCTCGATCAGCCGTTCGAGGACATCCATCGCCGTGGCCTGGATGCGGTCGCCGAGCAGGAACTTCTGGCTGCGCGGAAAGCGCTCCAGCGTAGGCACCAGCCACAGCACGAACCGGTAGTGCGACTCCAGCGCGGCGCCGGTGGTGCGCGCGCCATCCGGGGTGGAACGACCGTCCGCAGGCCCGTCCTGCGCTTGCCGGCCGTCAGCCACTACCTGTCGCCTCCCGCGTCGCGAGAAGACCGACCAAGGGGGGCAAGCCCCCTTGGAACCCCCCAAACGAGGTAAGAACGTAACGACTCAAGGGGTGAGCGTCCGGGCCACGCGGAATCCGATGATGTTGATGCGGTTGCCGGGGATGACGGAGTACCTGACACTGCGGTTCTGGGCGCGCAGGAACATCGAGGGGTCGACACGGGAGCCGCCGCGCAAAACACGTTCGGAGCAGTCCCCCTGCACCCAGGCGCTGCCATCCGACGGCGCTCCCTGATAACTCTCGTTCCAGCAGTCCGCTACCCACTCCAAGACGTTGCCGTGCATGTCGTACAGACCAAAGCGATTCGGCCGGAACGAACCCGCCGGCGCGGTGCGCTCCCAGCGATCACCGCAGCTGTCATCGCAGTTCGCGCGGTTCACCCCGATCTCGTCCCCCCAGCTGTACTTCGTCGTCGAGCCCGCCCGGGCCGCGTACTCCCACTCCGCCTCGCTCGGCAAACGGTATTCGGCGCCCGTCTGCGACGACAGCCACGCCACGTAATCCTGCGCGTCGTTCCACGACACGTTGATCACCGGACGACGGCCTCGGCCCCAGCCTCCATCAGCCACCTTGTTCGGATACGTGAAACGGTCGTAGTCCTCGAACGTCACCTCGTACACCGATAGCGCGAACGGCGCGCCGTTCGTCACCTCGTGAACCGGCTTCTCGTCGCCGAAACAGGAGTAGTCGTTCGACAGGCACCCCATCCGGAACCGTCCCGCCGGAATCACCACCATCTCCGGACCCTCCCCACCCAATCGCAGAGACTCACGGAACGTGCTGCCCGGAATAGCCTTCGGCTGCGCTCCGGCAGCGCCGGTTCCCGCCCGCGCGCCGCCGGAGCCTCCCGCGGCCACCATCGCGGCAATGACCTCGCTGTCGACGCCCTTGCCCGCCAAGGCGACCAGCGCCTCCACCGACGTGTCGAACGCGCTCGCGGACGACTCGATCTTGGCCACGACCGCCACCGGCGCAAGGCCCGCCATCGTCAGTTGCACGATGTGGTCGTTGGTCAACGCTTCCTGCGCCTCGCCAGCCTTGCCAGTGAACAACGCAAGCAGGCAGGCGCAGGCCATGCCCGCAATGTGTACGCGCATCGGGTCGTCCTCGTGGCACCCGCCAAATGAGCGAAACATCATCGGTCGCCTCTGGCGGTGCCGTCAATCAGCGGAGGGTCGAGCACAGGGGGAGCAAATGGGAGGGGAGCAAATGGGACACCCACTCTTGGGCGCTCCGCGACCGACATCCGACCGCTCCGGCAAGGTTGCTGCTGTCCTCACCCCTCCCGGCTTCCTCGTCTCCCCCCTCGCGTGACAACCACCGTGTCCGCCTCTCTGTCCGCTGCACAACACACGACGATGACCGTCGCGTTGTCCTGGCTGAGGCGCGCGGCGGCGTCTACCTGACCGATCAGCGTCTGCGCGATCGGCCCGGCGCCCTCTTCGCCCTGCGCGACGCAGATGGAGGCGATCTTCTCGTCCGAGAGCGTCGCAATGCCATCGCTCGCGAGGATCGCCACGTCCCCGGGCGTGAGCTCCAGCGTGCCCTGCGCCACTTCTTCGAGCACGGTGCCCTGGACGGCGCTGGTCAGCGCCGCCCGATCCGGATGGCGCGCGGCGTCCGCCGCCGTGATCTCCCCACGGCGCACTCGTTCGTCGAGTTCACGCGCATACACATGCAACGGATTGACGCGTTCAAGACGCCCTTCCCGGCAAAGCAGCAGGAACGAATCCCCGATACTCAGCCACTCGCAACGGTCCGGGAAGAACAGTGCCGCAACGAGCGTGCAGCCCATGCCCGCGAGTGCTGGATCTCCTTCGATGGCGATCCCTATCTCGCGGTTTGCGTGGGCCAGAGCGCGTGGCAGCCGCTCCCGGGCCGGCAGCTGCAGGGCCGAATAGCTGTCGAGGAACGCGCGCAACGCGATGGCGCTCGCCTGGTCGCCCGCCGGCATGCCACCCATCCCGTCGGCGACCACGGCAAGCACGCTGGCGCCCGCTTCCTGCGCCGGCGGATTGGCATGCGTGCCCCACTCGTCTTCCTGGCGCGCGCGCGACCCGACCGTGCTGGCCGCGGCGAAGTCACGGCCTTCAATCATCGACGTCAGGCCAGTCGAAATCCTCCGAGCAGAAGGCTTGGAAGCGTAGCGTGGTCTCGCCGACCTCGATCATGGCGCCGGACGCGATTTCGACCGATCCCATGACGACTTCGCCGTTCAGGTAGGTGAGGTTGGAGCCGTCGCCGTGGTTCAGCAGGTAACGGCGCTGCCGTGGCTCGTAGACGAGGCGGGCGTGGTTGGCGCGGGCGATGGTGTCGTCGCCGAAGTCGATGCGCACGCGCGCGTCCGCCCCCCGGCCCATGACGTTCATGCCGTTGCCGAGGGTCAGTACGTTGCCCTTCCCCGGGCCACACACAACGACGAGCCAGCCGACGGGCGGGTCGCGCATGGGATCGGGCAG
The DNA here is from genome assembly GCA_965206615.1 of Candidatus Azotimanducaceae bacterium. Classification (GTDB taxonomy): domain Bacteria; phylum Pseudomonadota; class Gammaproteobacteria; order Pseudomonadales; family Azotimanducaceae; genus VXNE01. The sequence continues at coordinate 667,884 of CBDBKI010000005.1, read as the reverse complement.
GTCTTCGACCGTACCCTCCGGACCGGGCTTCGTGCGACGGGGAGCGACGATGCGGGTCCTGTCGTCGCCGGCCTGGGCCGCACCCATTGCCACGGTGGGCTCTTCGAGGCGTCCGGCGCCGCGCTTGTCACCGCCGCGTGGCTCGAACAGGGAGTTCTCGCGACCGCTGGGCGACTCCACGCGGTCCGTCGCCGCGTCCGATGCCTGGCCGGAGCCCTTCCCCGGCACCGGTGCCGTGGGCTCTTCCACGATCTCGCCGTCATCGCGGCGTCGGATAGGCATGGCAGGTCTCCCCGAATCGTTGAACGAACAACTTCCGTCGATGGGCGGAGGTTGTCAAACGCGTGTCCCTGCCTTGCCCTTCTTGTGCTTCCCGCTCCCTCCTTTGCCGCGTGCCACGCGCGGCTCCCACCCGTCTGACAACTCAGGTGGGTGTCCCATCTGGCGATATCGCGAACTGATCCCGCCGACCCGCGTCTCGGTGTCGCAGGCGTGTCGCACGCATGCCCATGAGCCGCGAGGGGTGTAGGATTCGGTCATCCGACGCGACTCGAGAGGAAGCGATGGGCGACAGTGATGCCAACAACGCGACCAAGTCTGACGTGGACAATTTGGCCAGCAGGATCGAGGGGCGTTTCGATGGTCTGGCAACGACGATAACGGTGGCAGTTGAGTCTGCCCTGAAGCCTGTCCGTGAGAGCATCGGCAACCTTGAGACGAAGGTTGACGGCCTCAACAGGAAGGTCGGCAGTCTGGACGCGCGCATGGCGAGAAGGAGCATGGAGATCCATCGCCTCGTGGAAACGACGAACGTCCAAGCGGTACGGATCGCAGAGGCTCTCAACCTGACGACGCCGCGCAACGTCGCCGGTGTGACTGAAATCAAGGACGAGGGAGAGGACTGAGTGATGGCTGGCATCACGGTGCCACCACCGCCAAAGGCCTGCCAGCCGACCCTGCGCCCCTGGACGCGCGCTTGAGCTGAGTCGAGGCACAGATGTCGCATGTGGCGACCCGGGCGTGGGTGCTTGAGTCTGCGCTTTCTGCGGGATGAGATAGGACACCCACTCTTGAGCGCTCCGCGACCGACGTCCGACCGCTCGCGTCTGTCTTCTTGTGCTTCCCGCTCCCTCCCTTGCCGCGTGCCACGCGCGGCTCCCATCCGGAGCTCCGGGTGGATGTCCCATCTGGCGCTTCCCATCTGGCGGGAGGCGGTGAGGGAGGGGGCCATGGCGATCGACCTGATCGACGGCGTGGAGCTCTGCGGACTGCTCAGGGACAAGGGCTGGGGGTGGTCACGCGGACCGTCGAGCGGGTGAAGCCGGATCCCGGTTTCTTCGACACACTCTGACGGGTGACGATACCGGCGGCCGTCGGGGAAGTCCCGTCGACCGCGGCGGAAGCGGAACCCGCGGCGCGAGACCTTGGCCGCGCCTCCAAGCGGGGGATTGGAGGATGGGCCCCCGCCCCATCTCGTTCACGCCAGCGCGCGCACTCCAGAAATGCCTGGGCACTACTGCTCAGCCGGGCGATGCCCGGCATGTGCCACAGGGCGAGGACCGGAGCGTCCGCCTCGGCCAGCTCGCGGGCATTGTCGGCGGCGTGGTGGTGGCGAAGATCCAACGCGGCGAGGCCGCCGAGGAGCATGGCGAATAGCCGGAAGTACGTCATCGCCGGGATTTGACATCCCGCGGTCCCGGCTGCGAGAGTGCCGCGAACCCGACCGAAGTCCCGAAGATGACCGAACGCCACGACAGGAAACCCGTCGGCATCGCAGCACTGTTGCGTTTCGTTGGCCGTCGCGCCAAACGAACTCGTCGTGCAGACCTGCTCCTGCCGTCGCCCAGCAGGGCGGGCGTCTACGTGGACATCGAGAACCTGAAGAACGCCGAACACGCCCGCACCGTCATGGAGGCCGTCGTCCGGGGCTGGCCCGAAGGTCTGCCGCCCGTCGGCCGCCTGTGCCTGTACGCGCCAGCCGACAAGGCCGGCTTGTGGGGCGCCTGGGCACCGGCCCGGTTTTCGGGTCTCGAGGTCCGTGTCCGCGGTATACAGCGCTTCGCCCGCGAGTCGAAGAATTCGGCCGACATGGCCATCGTCGCGGACGCGATCGCGGACTTCACCACCGGCGTCGCCAACCACATCGCCGTCGTGAGTAACGACAGCGACTTTGGCGCCCTGTTCGTCAAGATCCAGGAACTCGCCTCCCGCTCGGGCCACACGGAACAGCCGCCTTTTCTGTGGATCAACGTGGCCGGCGGGAGCGGACTGTCCAACGAGATTCGGGACTTCATACCCGAGCAGTTGCGCTGGGTCGTGACCGCGCCCCCCGCCCCGAGCGCCAGGACCGCCTCGAAACCCGCCGAGGACAACGGCTCGGGCCTGCCGACGAACCCGACGATCGTCCGCTGGCTGCTGGACGAAATCCCTCCCGGCAGGTTCAGGGCCGAGGATGTCCGCAAGATCGTCAAGCGCCGCTGCCCGCAACATCCCGCCGCTCAGACAACCGGCGTCTGCGGGGTGTTCCTCGCCCAGCAGCTGATGCCGCTGCTGGCCAACAAGGGCGTGACCGTCGTGCGCCAGACCCCGAGGACCTACGAAATCGGCGGCGACCAACCCTCCGAGCCCGCCTCCGCCGGCGCGGCCGGGTCTCGCTCCGCCTGATCCGCTGCGCCTCGGTCGACGCGACTTTCCTCGACGGCCGGCGCCGCTGTGCCACGCTGTACGAACTGTGCCTTCGCGGAACTCACCCCGGAGTCCCGCCAGACTGGCCCGTGCATCGGCAGTCGTCCTTCGGATCAGCTCGGGCGGACAGTTCCATTTTGCGACTGACAGCGCGGTTCAAACGGTTGACAGGCCGGCGCGGCGAGCGCATGTTAGCCGCGACTCGTCGGCGAGTGAGCGCGTATGTGCGCTCCACAAGAGGGAGTCGTGCCATGAGATTGCAGGACATTTGCGAATACATCATGGAGGACGTGGACGGTGCGCTCGGCTGCGCCCTCGTCGACCTTGGAACGGGCTTGCCGCTCGCCATGCGGGTCGCGTCCGATGCCCTCATCGACAACGGCGCGATGGAAATCCTCTCCGCCGCCGGCGCCGAGTACTTCCGCGGCGACGTCAATCATCAGCTGGAGTCCGCGTTGGGCGGTGCTTCCGGCGACCATGGCTTCGTCCAGGAGATCCAGACCACCACCGAGGATACCTACCACTTCATGTCCGTCATTCCGGGCAAGGAACAGACCATCCTCATGTTGGTGACCGACAGGACGGCCAACCTGGGCTTGGGATGGGTTGCGATGCGCAGGACGCTGGCTCGCGTTGAGGAGATGAGTTCAGGAGGTTCCAGGCCGGCGCCGGCCCGCCTGCCTTCCGACACGCAGCCCGCCTCCGACCCGGAGGCTTCCGGGCTGGCGGAAATCACGACGCCCATGCCGGACGGCAGGTCGGGCAACGCGGCCCGCTGGAAGACGAGACGCGGTCTCCGCGGCCGCTGATCCGGGTCAACGCCGGGCGCCCGCGGTCGTCGGGCGCGCCTTCCGCTCAACGCGGCCGTCGTCTCCTCACGGGGTGCCGGCGCCGAGGCTCAGGGACATCTGCATGATCGCCGGCCCGCCGACGATCACCATGATGCCAGGCAGCAGGAAGGCGATCGACGGCAGGATCAGGAGCGTCGGCAGGCGGCCCATCTTCTCCTGCATGCGGGCGATCGTCTGCACCCGGATGGAACCCGCAAGCTTGCGCAGGGAGTCCGCCAACGGGGTGCCGTGCCGCTCGCTCTGCGCGACGGTCACCGCCAGGTTCTTGAAGTTCTGACTGTCCAGGCGGGCCGCCAGCCGGCCGAGCGCGTCCTGCCGCGAGCGGCCGTGCACGCTCATGTCGAGGGACGCCTGACCGAGCTCCCGGGCGAGGTCCGGCTGGAACGTTCTCAGGTTGTCCACCGTCCGCCGTAACGCGCGATCGAACGTCAGGCCCGACTCGAGACAGACGATGAGCAGGTCGAATGCGTCCGCCAGGCCGCCATGAATGCGCCGGAAGCGCGCCGCGGCAAGCCGCGACACCGCGAATTCCGGGAGCAGGTTGAGCACCACGCCACCCAGCATGCCGCCCAGGATGCCGATGCCCCAGCCCATCAGGCCCGGCCAGATCGGCGGCAGGACGGTCAGTCCGATCGCGAGGCCGACCAGCAGGCACGCGAACTTCAGGCCGAGCACCACGGCCACCGCATTGTCGGAACGAAACGCCGCGCGCTGCAGGCCGACGGCAATCTTCTCCCGGTCGTCCTCGCTGAGCGGCATCAGCCCACCCAGGCTGGCGGCAAGGCGACTCACCCCGCTTTTCATCCCCGCCCCGACGCGGCTCTCCGCGCCCGCCTCGCGGCTGCCGCCGACGGCGAGCCGGACGCGTCGTGTCATGCGCATGCGTTCCATGAAGACGCTGATCAGGAAGAACGTGACGCCGGCCACCGCCAGCAGCGCGGTCAGCAGGATGGCGGAACTGGAGGTCATCGCTGCGCACTGCGGATGATCAGCCACGACACCACGAGGCCGCCCACGATCATGGCGGCCCCGATGCCGAGCAGATGCCGCGCATCGCCAAGGAGGACCGACAGGATCTCCGGCTGCAGGGAGGACTGGATGGCGATGGCCAGAAACGGCACCGCCGAGAGGATGATCAGGGTGACGCGGGATTCGGCCGTGGACGACTTGATGCGAGCCCGGTTGTCGAGCCGCTCGCGGAGCAGTGCGGCGAGGTTGGCGACCGCCTCGGAGAGATTGCCCCCGGTGCGCGCCTGTGTGGCCATGATGGCCGCGAGCATCGCCAGTTCGCTCATGCGCACGCGGCGCGCCTCGCGCTCGAGGGCCGCCGGCAGCGGCACGCCGAACTCGGCATCGAGTTGCACCTTGCGCAGCGAGGCCAGCAGCGGCTCCTCGGCCGCCGCCGTGATCGATGCGAAGGCTTGGCCGGTGGCGATGCCGAAGTGGACCATGCGCTGAAAGTCCTCCATCGCCGTCAGGAACCGGTCGTTGAAGGCGGCCCGCTTGGCGCTTTCGAGCATCATCCCGACGCTCCAGCCGAAGCTGCCGGACACCGCGAAGGACAGCCCGAACGCCAGCGGGGCCGGCATGCCGAAGAACGACAGCAGGGGCACCAGGGCAACACACGCGGCAATGCCCGTCCCCGCCGCAATCGCTGCCGTACGGACGCCCCCGGACAGTGGGTAGCGCGCATCGAGACCCGCGGCGAGGCGGCTCTGCGGCGCCGACTCCGTCGCGGTCGAAGCCACCGGCACCGCGATGTCCTCGGTTTCGAGCATGTGCGCAAACAGCCGCACCCGGCGGCGAACCCGCGACCGGGTGCGCAACGTATCCATGAGCGACACCCCGACGGTCCCGAGGGCGACGGTGACCGCGAGAATCGCTGCGAGCCAGACCACATTCATCTTGCGCTCCCGGCAATCGACCGCCAGCTAACCGACCGACACGCCGGGACGCCCGAGCCCGGCATTGAGCAGCTGGCCGAGTCCCTGCTCCTCGACGCGGTCGGTGAAGGAGGGCCGGGCGCTGTCGCAGGAGAAGCGGTCCTTGGCCACGTCGTAGGACCAGATGTCTTCGAGCACCGGGACATCGCCCTCGAGGCCCACGACGTCCGTGATCGACACGATCCGTCGCCGCCCGTCGCGAAAGCGCGCCGCCTGCACGATCAGGTCGACGGCCGAGATCACCTGGTTGCGGATCGCCGACAGCGGCATTTCGCCCGCGCCCATCATCACCAGGTACTCGAGCCGGCTGATGGTGTCGCGCGGGTTGTTGGCGTGCACGGTGAACATGGAGCCCGGGTGGCCGGTGTTCATGGCCTGCAGCGCCTCGAGTGCCTCGGCCCCACGCACCTCGCCGACAATGATACGGTCGGGCCGCATCCGCAGCGCATTCTTCAGGAGGTCCCGCATGGTGATCTCGCTGACGTGCTCCGAGGTCGGCACACGCGTCTCCAGGCGTACGACGTGGGGTTGCACGAGGCTCAGTTCCGCCGCGTCCTCCAGCGTCACGACCCGCTCCTCCGGGCCGATGTTGCCGGACAGCGCGTTCAGGATCGTCGTCTTGCCGGCGCCGGTCCCGCCCGCCACCACGATGTTGAGCTGCGCCTTCGTGGCGAGTTCGAGCAGCGTCGCCATGGCCGGATGCATCGCGCCGTTGCGGGCGAGTTCCTCGACCGTGAAGCCGCCCTTGCGGAAGCGCCGGATGGAGATGGCGGCGCCGTCGATGGCGAGCGGTGGAGCGATGATGTTGACGCGCGAGCCGTCCGCCAGACGCGCGTCGCACATCGGGCTCAGTTCGTCCACCCGGCGCCCTACCCCCTGCGCGATCCGCTGCGCGATGCGCGTCAGGTGATCGACATCCCGGAAGCGGATGTCCACCCGCGACAACCTGCCGCGACGCTCCACGTACACGGACCCCAGGCCGTTGACCAGGATGTCGCTGACCTCCGGGTCGCGCAGCAGCGGACCGATGGGGCCGAGGCCCCGCATCTCGTCGACCAGGCGCATCGCGAGGTTGCCGTGGGCCCCGGCGATGGGCGGCGCCTCGGGCACCGTTTCCAGCCGGTGCAGGATCGTCCCCACCAGTTCCGTCAACTCCTCGTCGCTCAGCGTCGAGGCCGTCTGCGAGTCGAGCGACTCCAGCACACGGCCGTGGTACCACGGCACGATCGCCTCGAAACGGCTGAGCGCGGCGGCTTCGGGCGCTGCCGGCTCCTCGGCCCGCGGTCGGCTGGTCCGTTGCTGGTACTGCGCGCCGCGGCGGTGTCGAAAGGATTGGGCCATATCGTGGCGTTTCGTCAGTCCAGGAACCGCAGGTTGCGGCGGATGGTGAACAGCTCGGTGAAGGCGTTGGCGAGACCCTGCGCCGTGGGTGTGACGTGGACGTCCCGCTCGGGGTCGCCGCCGGCGCGCCGTACGCACTCCTTGAGCACCTCGATCGATCTTGCGTAGGTCGAGCGGCCCATGAAGATGGCGTTGACGCGCACGCCGCGCTGGCCCGCCAGTCCGCAGGACTCATACAGCCAGTCGTCGAGTTGACCGGAGAGTCCGGTCTGGATGGCAAGGGTCGCCCAGGAACCTGGGAGGACCAACGGGGAGACCAACCCGGAATCGGCCTGGAAGGGCGCCGCCCCGCGCACCGGATCGAGCAGCGTGGCGGGCAACGCGGTGGACTCCCCGACCCGGATCGCATCGTCTACCCGTCCATAAGCGCCAAACACGCTCGACCAGCCACAGAAATGGTGGATCTGCACGGGCCGTCCGGAGAAGCCGAACTCGTTGTCGGGGTCCAACAGCGCGTCGATGGCGCCGGCCCGATCGACACCGCGGAATATCTGCCAGGGTGTAACGCCCGTGAGGACGCCCTCGCGCCGGCTCCGCCGTGCGGGGTCGTCGGGCCATGGATCCCCGCGGGCGTGAAACGCGTCCAGAACCGCCGCCACGCCGCCGGCTGCAAAGCGCCCGTTCGTATCGACGAAGTCGGAAAAGTGGGTATTGAACGCATCTTCCGAGCGTTCACCGGACGCCGCCCAGTAGGTCGGCACCAACGCCGGGCGACATCCACCGAGCGCGTCTGCATCAATGCGCGCATTGTCCGACGGGCTCGGTTCGTGCTGCCGGCCACGGTACGCGATGCCGAAGTCGTTGGAGCCGTCCGAGACGATCAGGATGGACTTGTGCAGATCCGTGTCGCAACCGAGGGCCGCCTCGCCCGCTGCACAGGGCGTCGCCGGACGGGGCCGTGCGGCGGCGTCCTCGACCTGCCACACATCCCGCCACAACGGCGAGATCGTGCGCAACGCCCAGACCATACCCAGATGCAGGTAGTTCGCGCTGATTCCGTAGTTGGGGCCATGTCGGGGTACCGCTTCCAGGCGATCGATGGCGGACCTCAGGGCATCCACCTCCTCGGTAAGGGGAATCAGCGGCGCTGGCGGACACATGCTTGCGCCGGCCCGGTCGGCGCCGACCGACCAGTCGTTGTCGCCCTGCGTGGCGGTCGGCACACCGGGCCGCCAACCCGGCTCCAGCAGGTCCAGCATCACGCTTTGCAAGCGGTGATCCGCGGTGCTGCCGATCCGGGCGTCCGGGTAGGAATAGGCGGTAAAGAGCGTGTTGGGATCCGCGGCGTCCGGCGCAGCGTCGGAGAAGTGCAACGGCGTGCCGGCGGGCAGGCCGGCGGCGGCCGGCGACCAGCCGGGGACGGCCTGGGTCGGTGGCCAGTTGACGTCCGCGGCATCCGCGGTCCAACCCGGAGGCCGCGCCTGCGCATCCCAGTACGCGCCCCAGCGCGCCATGACGCAACCGTTCCAGAAGTCCTCGTCGTCCACGGCCCAGATGCCGGGCCCCGCCCCGGTGTCGAGACTCGGCGCCACCGCGGAAACGTCGATTTGCACGTCTTCGCGGCGCAGGTTCCAGTCCCTGCCATCGAGCAGATCGTCCGGCAGGCTCCGGGCCCACAGGGGACCGAGGTTGGAGCCGGCGCCGTAGTGGTGGAAGGTATCCACCCAGTGGCGGCCACCGTTCCGCGCCGCGGCGAGCGTCGCGGCCGTGGTGGCGTGGGGACCCGCGAGCATCCGCAGGTACCGTTCCTTCGCCGGCGACTGCTCCGGCCGGCAGAGCCCGGAGTCCGGGTCGGGATTGCAGGTGTCGGCGACGTTCACGGCCACGCCGAATGGCACCATCGACACCATGATGCTGCCGGGATCGTTCTTCGATGCCTCTTCCACCACGGTCAGGACGGAACCCATGGCGTTCTTGAGGCCTTCCATCTTGACGATGCCGACCCCGGGGATGCCGCTTGGCATGGAGCCGAGCATCGACGAGGAGATGTCGAGGGCGACGGCCACCTCGTAGCGGTCCACCTCCAGCTTCGTGCCGACGGCTTCGGCGACCGCCTCCGCCTCGCCCGATCCTGTTGCCCAGAGGGACTCGAAGAGGTGGTCGCCGGCGACCGACACCGTAGTGATACCCGTCTCGGCATCGTGCGACACCGTCACGCTGTCCAACGACAGGCCAGGCACCAGCCCTGCCAGGAAAGCGCCCACGCGCTCCTCGATGGCCGCGTCGGCCGACCCTCCGGCGCCGGCCAGCAGGGGCCCGGCGGCAGACACGGCCGCCCGCAGGGCGGACCGCAGTTCCTCGATTTGCGCCTCCCGCCACGCGTAGTTCGTCATGGTGCCGCCGATCCCGGCGAGGAGCGAGATGGCCAGAGCGCCACCGACCAGCATGCCGCCGCCGTGCCGCGACTTGAGGAACGCGACGAGCAGCGTCATCGCGCGCGCGGTCGCGGTGCAGCGTTGTTGCAACACCGTCACGTGCACCAGACACAGTCGACGAGGTCGTGGACCGACCCCCAGGCCGCGCGCTTGCGCAAGACGAATTGGGAGACATCGAACAGCTCCACGCCCAGATTCACCAGCCGGCCCGCGAACACCCCCGGGTTCGGGTGAAAGCAGCTGTCCACCACCACCCACCACTCCGTGGGCCGCATGTTCCGGCTGATCCACTCCGCCTGCGATTCCGCTCCGTCCGGATTCTCGTTCGGCAGCACGCGCTGATCGGCCGCGAAGTGCTGCCCCGGCAACGGTAGCGTCAACACCCCGGGAGGGCTGGGCGCACTGCAGACCGCACTGTCGTTCCAGCGCCCTTCGAGGGGCGTCGGCGGCCAGGCGACGGTCACCCGCGGCAGGCACCACGCCGCGTCGTCGACACACGGTGTCCCCGACCCGCGTTCGGTCCCGCGCGTGACGACGGCGACGGCGAACGACCCGGAACTGCGCCGCTCGAACCGCGTCATGGCCTGGGCGATCACCTCTTCGATGAGATCGGCGTCGGTCTCATTGGCAATCACCTCCGCGACGGTGTACATCTCCCGCGCGAGGTCGGTTCGATAGCCGACGAACTCCCGCAGATCCCACACCAGCGCCGTCAGGGCCAGCACGAACGGGACCACCACCAGTAGCTCGACGGTCGCGGAGCCCCGGATTCTCGAATTGCGGCTGGCCATCATCCCTGGTTCCGCGCCCAGCTCTCGTGCTCGCGCCCGATGCCTTCCTTCCAGAGGAGCGCGCGCACGGGACCGAACCACGGTTGCACCCTGACGCTCGCACGCACGCGGATCCAGCTCCCCGGGTCGCCACAGCCGGTCTCGCTCCACTCCTCGTCATCCGCGAGATCCGCGTCCCAGCTGACGCCTACCAGCACTTCCTCGGTCGAGGAGCCGTCGGGCCACCCTTCGTTGCCGGAGGTCATGCCGATCTCGCCGTTGCCGTCGAGATCGAGCAGCCAGCGCGCCGCGCCGTCGCCCTCGAAGGCCCGCTTGATGGCCGCCAGGCAGTTCGACGGGTCCGCTCCCGCGGCGCGGGCGGCCAGGTGCGTGGCCCGCGCGAGCGTCTGGTCGATGAAGGACAGGCGGAAGAACTCGCCGGCGGGCGCGAACAGCACGAGGATCGAGGTCATGAGGATCAATACGAACTCCACCGTCATCGCTCCCTCGGCGCCACGGGCAGACGCACACGACGGCCAGCGCCGCTGTGGCATTCCAGTACTCCAACAACTTCGGAAATCGGTTTCGGCACCTTCGCTACGGCGCCTGGCCCGCCCAACTGCCCGGCGTGCGAAATCGTGAAACCGCTCGTTTGGATTATACTTGGAAGCCCTGACTCGTCCAGAACACTCTGCGCTGCGATCTTGACCAGTGTCTCGTGTAGTTGCGACATTGCCCCGTGTCTCGCGTAATTGCCTGTGCAATGCTCGCGACGCTCGGGGTCGCCTGCTCGCTGTTGCCCGAGCAGCACGATCAGCCGCGCTCCGAGCAGATGGAACGCGCCGTGCTGCCGATGGCGCGGGCCGCGCTGAACGCCGGTCAGATCGAGACCGCCCGCCGCCTGTACCGCCGCCTGCTGCAGATCGACCCCGCTTCCGTGGACTCCCGCATGGGGCTCGGCGACGCGGCGGTGGAGAGCCGGGAACCGGCCGCGGCGGCCCAGTGGTACCTCGCGGCGCTGGCGAACGCTCGCACCCCCGAAGCGCGTCACGCCGCGCTCCTCGCGCACGGCCGCGCGGCCCTGTCGGCGGGCCAGCTCGAGCCGGCGCGCAAGAGCTTCGCGCGGCTGACCGACCCGCTCGCGGAGGCATCGCAGTCCAATGTCGCATGGGGCTATAACGGCCTCGGACTGACGCTGCTCCTCGCCGGGGACCTGCGCGGGGCAACGGCCGCGATGGAGCAGGCCGTGCTGCGCGCACCCGACGAGCCGCGCTTTCGAGGCAACCTCGCACGCGCTCTGGCCATGCTCACGGAGCTCGAGTCGGGAGCGCCGGGCGCCACGCGAGACGACGCCCTTGCGAGCCTCGAAGCGGAGCTGCTGCCGGCGCCCAAGCCGAGCGTGGGCGCGGCGGACAGCCGGCCGGTTCCGGGCGAGCCGTCGTCCGCCGCGCTGCCGGACACCGGGCGCGGGGAGCAGGCCAGCGGACCGGATGCGGTCTCGACGACTCCAGCGCCCATGCCGCACGCGACGGAGCGGCCTCCCGCACCGTCGCCCGACGTGCCGGATGACGCTCACGACGGCGCGGAAGAACCCGACGCAGCCCTGCGAACCGCCCTGGAGGAGGTGGAGGAGGTGGCCGAACCTCCCGAGCCGGGGCACGAGGACGCGCCGCCGGCAGCCGAACCGTCGACTCCTGCCGCGACCGCAGCGCGTCAATCCGCGGCGCCGGATGACGCTCGCGACGGTGGGGAAGAACCCGACGCGGCCCTGCGAACCGCCTTGGAGGAGGTGGCCGAAGCTCCGCAGCCGGGGCCCGAAGACGCGCCGCCGACAGCCGAACCGTCGACTCCGCCCGCGACCGCCGCGCGCCCATCTGCGGAGCCGGATGCGGCGCCTGCCGACTCCTCCGACCCATCTGCCGAGCCTCGCCAGGAGGATGCGCAAGCCGCAACAGCCCAGATCGACGTGGCGGGAGCGCCCGCCCCGGAAGCGCCGGCCGCGAGTACCGACGGGACGGCGGAACAGACATCGGAGGAGACGGCTTCCCGCTCCGATTCTGCGGCCGCTGCCCGCCCCCCGTCCCGCGCCGCTTCCCGTGCTGCTGCCCGCCCCCCGTCCCGCGCCGCTTCCCGTGCTGCTGCCCGCCCCCCGACCCGTGCCGCTTCTCCCGCGGCTACGCGCCCCTCGTCCCGTCCCACCGTCGTTGCCCCCTCCCCATCGCCCACCGAGCCCGGTGCGGACGACGCGCCCGTCGCTACGCCGCCGCGGGTCCTCCATGAAGATGGCTGGAGCTTCGTGCAGGCAGCCAGCTACGCCTCCCGGGCTCCCGCGGAAGCCTTGGCGGTACGCCTGCGGGAGGTTGCGGAACATCCGGTCTGGGTGAGCGAAGCACAGGGTGTGGACGGCCGGACCTGGTCTCGCGTACGCATCGGGCCGGTACCGTCGGCGGCCGACCTGGCCGCATTGACCGCGGATCTCGAAGACCTCGGCTTCGGCTCCCTGGTAGTGCCCGAGGAGGACTTCGGTGCGCAACCGGCGGCCGCCACCCCGCCGATGGTCGTCCAGCAGGATGGCGCCCGCTTCGTCCAGGCCGGAGCGTACGCGGCACGTTCCGCGGCGGCAGAGTTGGCCGCGCGGCTGCAGGCGCTGACCGGCCACGGGACCCACGTCTCCGCGAGCGCCTCCCCCGACCACGGTTCGCTCTACCGGGTGCGCATCGGACCCGTGGCCACCTACGAAGCCCTGGTGGCGCTCGCGGACCGGCTCGAGGTCGCCGGCTACGGCGTGATGGACATCACGCCCCCGGACGACGCGAACGCGCCGGCGGCCCCGGCGCCACCGCCGGCCGGATCGCAACCGCTGCCTGTCATGGTGCACGAGGGCGATGCACGGTTCGTACAGACCGGGGCTTACGCCCGTCGGGCAACCGCCGAAGCAGTCGCGGTCCGGCTACGCGCGCTGACCGACCGCCCGGTCGAGCTGAGCCCGACGCGCGGACCCGCCGACGCGTCGCTGTTCCGCGTGCGCATCGGGCCCGTCCCGTCCCACGCAGCGCTGCTGGAACTGCGGGACGCGCTGACGCTCGGCGGCTACGGCGCCATGGACCTGCCGGCCCCGGGGGAGGAGCCACGCGTGGAATCCGGTGCGGCGCCGGGGACACTCGCGCCGCCGCCTCTCCTGCTGCACGAAGGCGGCGAGCGGTACCTGCAGGCCGGCGCCTACTCCGCCCGGCCGGTGGCCGAGAGCCTCGCTGCCCGACTGCAGGACCTCGGCGTGGAGCCGGTGCGCGTGACGGAGACGGTGCGGAACGGCCAGCCCATCTATCGCGTGCGCATCGGGCCGGTCGATCCCGGGGCGCCGATCGACGACTGGTTGGACGCCATCGACGCCGCACACCGTCGGTAGGGGACGGGCTTGTCCCGTCCCGTCTCGAAATCGTGCACGGGCCCAAGACGGGCGACGACGAGCGTCGCGCCACAAGGCCCCGATATCTGGCGTGCCCCGCCGCCGTTCCACCACCGTCCGAGTCATTCCACTTGGCCAGGAACCTTCCGAAACGTTTTCTCTGACACTACCATCGCGTAATATCACAAGCGAAATTTCATCCGGATTCCCGGGGAGGCCGTGCAGGCAGCGTGGGTGGCGCCGGGAGCCTCCACGGCCGGAATTCCGAGGTCTGGTCTCGGAGCATAGGGCCGTTGGAAAGTCAGGGAAAGGCAGGACCAGAATGACAATGAATCGCACTTCGGAACCGGGCGCCATCGCCCGCTGTGAAGGAACCGCGGAGCGGGCCGGTACTACCGACCGCACCGGGCGGCCCTGCCACTTCGGCGAACGGTCTGCCGCAGCCGCCGGGCTGCCGGCGGCGTCCTTCGCGCGGCGGCGTCCTTCGCGCGGCGGCTTGGCGCGTTCGGGGCGGCGCGCGACTACCGGGTTCCTGTTGTTGCTCGCCGCGCTCCTTGCCCTGCCGCTTCAGGCCCAGGCCCAGGCGCCGATTGAGGTCTGGGCGGGCACGCTGACTGTAAGGGATATCTTCGGGGTACTCGGCTGCAGCAACGCCAATATAGGTAGTCACTGCAGCGACTATCTCAGTGACGATGACTTCACGCACGACGGCACCGACTGTGTGATCAAGGAGCTCTTGGTCCTTCCGGACGGAAGGCTGGAATTCAAACTTGACAAGAACCTTACAACCGCCTTGGAAGCCCTGACGCTGACCATCGATGGCACGGCCTTCGCCTTCGCCGACGCCGATTACATGGGTTCCAATTACAGGCGGTGGAACAATTCCGGCCTGAACTGGTCCGTCGGCGACCACGTAACGCTGCGTCTGCAGCTGCCGCCCTTCGTCAACACCGCGCCGACGGCCTCGAACAACACGGTCGCGGCGAACTACAACATGCCCCACGTCTTCGCGGCGGCGGACTTCAATTTCGCCGACGCGGACAGCGACAGCCTCGCGAGCGTGAAGATCGTCACGCCGCCGCGGACGGGCCGGCTGACGCTCGACGGCACCGCGGTCACGGCGAACCAGATCATCAGAAAGGCCGACATCGACGCGGGCAAGCTCGTCTTCCGACCGTCGGCGGGCTCGGCCGGCAGTCCCTATACGCATTTCACCTTCAAGGTGGACGACGGCGCCGACGAGAGCGAGCGCGACTACACGATGTTCATCAATGTGCCAGTGCCGCCCCGTACCGAGCCCGGCGCGCCGCGGAACCTGAGTGGGTCGCCGGGGGACCAGCAGGTGACGCTGACGTGGGACGCCCCGTCGAGCGACGGCGGTTCCACGATCACCCGGTACGAGTATGAGATCGACGACAGCGGGGTCTGGATGGACGCGGGCACGGACCGGCGAGCCGTGGTCACCGGTCTGACGAACGGGCGGCGGTACACCTTCGCGGTGCGGGCGGTAAACGCGGCCGGCGGCGGCGAAGCGGCGAGTGTGACAGTGACGCCGTTCACCGCGCCCAGCGCGCCGTGGAACCTGCGTGGGGCACCGGGGGACCAGCAGGTGACGCTGACGTGGGACGCCCCGTCGAGCGACGGCGGTTCCACGATCACCCGGTACGAGTATGAGATCGACCGCAGCGGGGCCTGGATGGACGCGGGCACGCACCGGCGAGCCGTGGTCACCGGTCTGACGAACGGGCGGCGGTACACCTTCGCGGTGCGGGCGGTAAACGCGGCTGGCGGCGGCGAAGTGGCGAGGGTGACGGCGACGCCGTTCACCGCGCCCAGCGCGCCGTGGAACCTGCGTGGGGCACCGGGGGACCAGCAGGTGACGCTGACGTGGGACGCGCCGTTGAGCGACGGCGCTTCCGCGATCACCCGGTTCGAGTATGAGATCGACCACAGCGGGGCCTGGATGGACACGGGCCGGCGAGCCGTGGCCGTGGTCACCGGTCTGACGAACGGGCAGCGGTACACCTTCGCGGTGCGGGCGGTAAACGCGGCCGGCGGCGGCGAAGTGGCGAGTGTGACAGTGACGCCGGGTACCGGGCCCGGCGCGCCGCGGAACCTGAGTGGGTCGCCGGGGGACCAGCAGGTGACGCTGACGTGGGACGCCCCGTCGAGCGACGGCGGTTCCACGATCACCCGGTACGAGTATGAGATCGACTACAGCGGGGCCTGGATGGACGCGGACACGGACCGGCGAGCCGTGGTCACCGGTCTGACGAACGGGCGGCGGTACACCTTCGCGGTGCGGGCGGTGAACGCGGTAGGCGGCGGCGAAGCGGCGAGGGTGACAGTGACGGTACGGGAGCCAGCCTTGCTGGCGCTGTTCCCGCGGGCCTCGGGCACGGTGCGCGAGGGATTCGCCCGGGTGATCAATCACGATGGGGAAGCCGGCGAGGTGTCCATTGAGGCGGTGGACGACACGGGTGCGCGGCTTGGCCCGGTCACCCTGTTCATCGAGGCCGGCGAGACCGCGCACTTCAACTCCGGTGACCTGGAGGACGGCAACGTAGCGAAGGGATTGTCGGATGGAGTGGGTTCCGGCGAGGGGGACTGGCGGCTGGTGCTCAATTCCGAACTCGACTTTGAAGCGCTCTCCTACGTCCGTACCGGGGACGGCTTTCTGACCGCGATGCACGACACGGTGCCGGTTCGGGACGGAGCCTACGAAGTGGCGATCTTCAATCCGGGCAGCAATACCAACCAGGTGAGCCGTCTGCGGTTGATCAACCCGGGCGACGCGGCGGCCGCGGTAACGGTTACCGGGATAGATGACGCTGGTGGCTCGCCGGGCACATCCGTCGAGTTCGAGATTCCGGCCGGCGAGTCCTTCACACTGACAGCGTCCGACCTGGAGGCGGGGGCCGGCGTTGACGGCGCGCTCGGCGACGGCACGGGCAAGTGGCGGCTTCAGGTGACCTCGAACGCGCCCATTGAAGCGATGAGCCTCCTGTCGAGTCCGACGGGTCACCTCACCAATCTATCGACCGTTCCGGAGAGACCGGGCGACGAAGACGGAACGCACGTGGTGCCGTTGTTTCCGTCGGCATCGGACCCGCTGGGGCGCCAGGGGTTCGTGCGGGTGGTCAATCGCTCGACGGAAGCGGGTGCTGTGCGCATCGCGGCGTACGACGACAGCGACTTTGATTACGAGGACGTGACGCTCTCCATCGCTGCGGGGGCGACCGTGCACTTCAACTCGAACGATCTGGAACTGGGTAATGCCGCCAAAGGGTTGTCGGGAAGCACGGGCGCGGGGGTCGGCGACTGGCGGCTCGTCCTGTCGAGCGAACTGGACATCCTGGTGCTCACCTACATCCGCACCACGGACGGATTCCTGACCTCGATGCACGATGTGGCGCCCAGTTTGGAGGGCGTGCATCGGGTCGCGATCTTCAATCCGGGGAGCAACCCGAACCAGGTAAGTGGCTTGCGGCTGGTGAACCCGGGGCTCGAGGATGCCGAGGTGACGATCACGGGGATCGATGACGCGGGCGCATCGCCGGGCACCACGGTGGTGGTGACGATTCCCGCAGGAGCCTCACGGACGATTCTGGCGGCGGAACTGGAATCCGGCGGCAACGGACTGAGTGGCTCGCTCGGGAACGGGGTGGGCAAGTGGCGCCTGCAGGTCGAGTCGGACGAGCCCATTGTCGTGATGAGTCTGTTGTCGAGTCCGACTGGGCACCTGACAAACCTGTCGACGGCACCCGACAGGGGCGGCCTCTGACGCGGGCGCGACGGACGCATACACATAAAGGACTGCAACGGACAGTAGGGGAAGATGCGGATCGGCACTGTCGGAGAAAACTGGCTTGAGCCGGAAAGCCTGCTCTCGTAGTCTGGGCCGATGAAGTGTGCCGTGCAAAGGTGCGCGGCCTCAGTGGGTGCGAATCCCACCCGGCAAGGGTCGTTCCAGCCGGTAACAATCGGAACGGTCGTGGAGGTAACGAAGCGGCTGAAGCATTCCGGTGTAAAAGGGTCCGTAAGGGACTCAACGCGCGATAGGCCCTTGCTGCCATTCTCGGCGGCAGCGCCTCGCGCAGCGTCTCGAAGCAACCCGCCGCAATCACTTCGATGCGCTCGCCAACCGCGTAGTTGTTTTCTTGGGCGCCGGCACGGCCGAGGCGGCCTGCGCGTGTGACGGCACCGCCCGCACGACCTGCCAGGGCGAGATAACGCGCCCACCGCGGGCACTCGGGTTGCGGAATGAGCGCCCAAGTAGCTGACAACCGGTCCCGTGGACCTATCCGGCTGGCACCCCTCCTGCCGCCAACACCGAATTGGTTTTTTGATCGTTTCTCGTGTTTACTTCCGGTAGTTCCAAATTGGCTTGGCAGTCCGATTCGCCCAACGGGCCGCGCACCAGCGATTCGCCGATGCACGGGCCGAACGAGTCGAGCCGCACGGGACAGCAAGGCGCGCTTCGTTACACGAGGAGGTTACCGATGCAAGATCTGGACAACGCACATTCTGATGCGGACTCCGCCACACCCTGGCTCCTCGACCACAAGGTGGAACCGCCGGACCTCGTCACCGGCTATGTGGAGCGCCGGGACCTGGAAACCCGGTGCGCGCCGATGAATCGCCACTTGACCGTACTGCAGGCGCCCGGCGGATTCGGCAAGACCGCGCTGCTGGCGCGATGCTGCCGTCAACTGCGCGAAGAGGGCAACGCGGTCGCCTGGCTGGCGCTGGACGAAGAAGACAGCGCCGTTCGGATGGCGACCTACCTGACACTTGCCTTCGAACGAGCGGGGGTCAAATCCATCGATGCGACGGGTCAGCCCGGCTCCTCGGACACCCCGACACTTGAATCCGACTCGCAGGCCCGGTATCGCATCAACTTGCTGATTCGCGCGATCGCGCGTCATGAGGCGCCGTGCCTGCTCGTGCTGGACGAACTTGATCGGTTGCGCAATGCGGAGGCGATCGGCGTGCTGAACGCGCTGCTGGCCAACTCCCCACGCAACCTGCGGATCGCCATGGCGTTCCGCGAGCGTCCGCCGGGTCTCGATATCGCCATGTTCATGCTCGAAGGCCGCGGCGAGACGGTCACCGCCGAGGAACTCCGCTTCTCGACCCGTGACATCGCCAGCTTCTTCGATACGAAACTGTCACGCCGCGAACTTGCGTCGGTGGCAGACAAGTCGGCCGGCTGGCCGATCGCACTGCGGATCTTCCGCAACGCCATGCAGACCGGAGCCGCGGTTACCGAGATCGGAGGCGAAGACGACACGATCGCCGCGTGGATCGAGTCGCGGCTTTGGCGCGGCGTTCCGGACGAGGATCGCGACTTCGTTCTGGACGTCGCGCTGTTCGACTGGATCGATACGGAGCTCATCGACGAGACCACCGGCGCGAGCCACTCCAGGCGCCGGTTCGAGTCCATGACCTCGCTCACGGGCCTGTCGCAGACCACCGGCGGCGAGAAATCGACGATGCAGTTACACCCGTTGATCCGCGAGCACTGCGCGAACCGGCGCTTCCGCGAGAACCCCTCGAGGTTCCGTTCCATTCACGCCGGCATCGCACGGGGCCTGGCGCGCCGCGGTCAGGTGGTCGACGCCCTGCGCCACGCGGCCGAAGCGGGCGATCCGCAACTGATCGGGCAGATCGCCACCACAGACGGAGGCATCCACCTGTGGATCAGGGGCGGGTTCGACGCGCTGCAGGCCATGGACGGTTGGCTGACCCCCGAGGTCATGGACGCATACCCCAGACTCGCGCTGGTCCGTTGTGTGGTTCTTGCCATGTCCGGCGACATGCAAGGTGCGAGACGCGTGTATCAGACTGCGGCCATCGCCAGCGCCGGTTTCACCCGCGATCCCGCAGGGACGGAGGATCCGCAGATGAAGCTCGATCACCTGGTCGTGCTGGGCCTCCTGCTCGTCTTCGGGTGCGTCGACATATCGGGTTACGAGCCGCTGGTCGCCACGGCCTCCGCGGTCGCCCGGGATCCCGAAGTGAACCCGTTGCTGCGTGGTCTGGTTCGCTACGGACTGTGCCTTTGCTTCAACGAGATGACCGAGTTCGACCAGGCCGCAGCCTGGAGTGAAGCGGCGCGCGCAGACCTCGGCCACAATACGCCGTACGTCTCGCCGCATCTCGACTATCAACGCGGCCTGGCCGCCATGGCGCAAGGGCGAACGTCGGACGCCGCCGCCGCCTACGAACGCGCATTGCGGCTCGGACGGGTCACGCATCTGGGCAACGCCACCTCCGTGATCGTCGGCGAAATCCTGATGGCGGAACTCGAGCTGGAACGGAGTGCACGGACGTCGTCGCCCCACGCGCCCCGCTTTGCGCCACGGCTCCTGGGTGAATGCGGGGCCTGGCTGGACGTCTACGCCGCGAACACCGGCGTCGCCGCGGAACTGGCGCTGGAGCATGGCGGCGTCGATAGCGCACTGGCGGCGGTGGAAAGCGCAACGAGTTTTGCGCGCGCCACCGAGCGCTCGGCGCTGGTGACGTTGCTGTCGGCCTTGCGGGTTTCCCTGCTCGTGACGGGACAACGAGTCGACGAGGCCGCCCGCGCATGGCAAAGCGCCGCTCTCCCCGACACCGACGAGCAATGTCTGGACTTCAAGAGACGACGCTGGCGCGAAGTCGAGGCACTCGCCAGCGCGCGCCTGCGCCTGCTGATTGCGCAGGGGGAATTCGACCGCGCCCGCGAGCTCGCCACCCGGGTGTGCACCGTTGCGGCGGAGCGGCAACTGCTGCGCACCCTGATGCGCACGCTGGTCCTGTCGATGCGTCTTGAGCACTGCGCCGGGAATCCGGAGCGGGCAACGCAGCACCTGGTCGAATTCCTGCAGCGATACGAGCAGGCGGACTACGCGCGCCCACTGGCACGGGAGCGGGAAATCGCGATGCCGCTATTGCATGCCGTTGTCCGGTCGAGACCCTCCGCATCGTTGGCCGCCACGGCCACCGCACTGCTCGACGCCCTGACCCCGTGGGACGAGGCGGCCGAGTCGGACGAAGCGGGCCAGGACCGCTACCAGCCACTCCTAAGCGCCGACGAACTCACGGTACTGCAACGTCTGGACTCCCAGACCGACAAGGCCATCGCGCGGGACCTCAATCTGACCTATGACGGCGTTCGCTATCGCATCAGGAAGATCTTCTCCAAACTCGGCGCATGCAGCAGATACGACGCGATTCACCGGGCGCGGGCTGCGGGAATCCTCCCGGACGATGGCGGCACGACTCCATTCGACCTTTGACCTCGCCCAGCCGCAACAAGACGCTTGCCTCCCGGCGCCACACGGCGGAAGTCTCTTCGAGAACTACAAGGACTACCGAGTTGGTGTTGGATATTATCCAAAAAAGCCGTTTCGGCTACGGTCGTTTTCCCCATAAACACCGACACATTCTGACTCATGCACACAACTGAGACAGTCCAGACCGGGCCGGGGCTGCGCTCGCGACCCCCGGTCAACTTGTTGTGCATGCACAACACCGATGCAGCCGGTCGAGGTGTCGAGTAACTTGGGCTAGACAAGGCAGGCCTCACGGCTGCGCAATCAGTTGGGGCGATCATCGAGGTGAAATGCAATGGCGAAGCAGTACAAGAGTGAGGCGCTGGCGGCGGCGCACGAGGCAGCGCTCGGTCTTGCGGACGCGGGACTGATGTCTAAGCAGACCATGCGGGCATTCGACGAGATGTGCCTGACGCCGGTCAAGGAGATGACCGCGGAGGACATTCGTGCACTTCGGCTTCGGGAGAACGCGAGCCAAGCGGTGTTTGCGCGCTACCTCAACGTGACCACGGGCTTGGTGAGCCAATGGGAGCGCGGAGAGAAGCGACCGCGGGGTGCGTCGTTGAAGCTGCTGACGCTGGTCGACAAAAACGGGTTGAGTGCGGTCGCCTGACAACGCTCGACTTCTGCGAGCGCATGACTCGCAACGCTCCAGGCTATGGGCGTGAGCGTGCCGCAGGGACCCAACCCTCGTCTACGCGGGGATGCTCCCCGTTCGTACTCGTCCAGCAGCGTGGTGATGAAGGCTGCCCCGCACGCCCGACAGCCGTTGCGGATTTTGCGCCAATATAGTGTGGAGGAACCTCGGCGGCTTGCGCGCCCTGCGGCGGATCGCGCTTTCCACGCTGCGCCCCCTTGACGGCGCGGAGCGCACGTGCGTACCCCGATGGTCAGCAGTCGTAGCCTCGAGATGAGGGGGGCGCCCCTCTTGGGCAAGCCTCTCCGGTGGCGGTAACGCATGTCTTTGGCAAATGGCCGCAAGCCTGTCAGCCACGCCCCATACCTGCATCCAGTGCTCAAGGTAGTCGACATCCAGCGGTGCCCGAGCCTCCAGTCTATCGGCGATATCCGCAACGTCCCGCGGCCGGTTGGCGACCAGCTTGTGCACGATCACGTCCTCAACCGCCATCTCGTCATGCGAGGGGCGTGGTGGGACACCCACTCCGCCGGGCCGGGTGGGTGTCCCATGCGGAGCCTCCCATGCGGAGCCCGCCCGCTACTTCCCGCTCCCTCCTTCGCCGCGTGCCACGCGCGGCTCCCACCCGTCTGATAACTCAGGTGGGTGTCCCATCTGGCCATACTCAGGTGGGTGTCCCATCTGGCCATCTGGCGCCTCATCCCCGCGACGGTCGCCGACGCGTCCCGGTACCGGAGGTAGTGCGGCCCGTCCTGGCGCCGTACCGGCGGCCGTGCCGGGGCGCCCGTCCGGGGTGGGTGTCCCATGCGAATCCGCGGTACCGGAGGTAGTGCGGCCCGTCCTGGCGCCGTACCGGCGGCCGTGCCGGGGCGCCCGTCCGGGGTGGGTGTCCCCTGCGAATCCGACCGGCCGGCGCTTCTCCAGGAGGTCGTCGCGGGCGTACGCCTGCACGGTCTTGGAGCCTTCTACATGCGCGAGACATAGCTCGGAAGTCTCGTGCTCGACCCCGTGGTTGCGCGCCCAGTCCTTGAAGCTGGTTCGGAACCCGTGCGGCGTGGCGTCAATGTCCGCGCGGCGCAATGCCTGGGCGATCGCGGCGGTGCCGAGTTTGCCGCCGTCGCGGCCGTGGAACAGGTACGCGCTGCCGTTGCGCTTGAGCGCCGCGCCCACCACGTCCACTGCTTGGCGGGACAGCGGGACGCGGTGCTCGCGGGACATCTTCATGCTCGCCGCCGGCACCGTCCAGACGGCGGCCTTGAGGTCGAACTGGTCCGGGTTGGCGCGGCGGATCTCCGCCTGCCGCGCGGCGGTCAGCCGGACGGCGAGCTTGGCGAATGATGTACCAGAGTCGATGCGCCGCAACGCCGCGCCGACCTCGGAGAAGTGCAGCGCCGCATGGTGCCTGATCGGAAGTCCACCGCCCGCGTCGCCACCACAACCCGCGCGCCCGGCAACGACACCATCACCGCGCCCCCGCCAGCGCCACCGCTATCGCCGCGATCCCCGCCGCGTCGATCTCCCCCTCCAGCCGAACCGTCACGCCACGCCCTTCGATCGTCACGTCGGCCCGCCCGCCCGACTCCTGCACCGCTGGACCAGCGCGGGCGGACGCTTCAAGCCGCCTGGACCCGTCATCCCGAGCGCTTCGTTCGACGTATCCCAAAACCGGATCCCCTTCCCGAAGCGGTCTGGATCAATCCGCCCGCCAACGATCCAGGCGTCCCGGGCGGCGGCTCCCATTGGCAACTGTGGCTCGCGTGCAGTCGACGCCAACCGGGATCGTAGCTGTACGCTGGCGGCGGTGGCTTTGCAGGCACGGCCTCGGACGGGGTTTTCTCGTTCGCGATCGCGGCGAGCTGCACGGTCACGTCAGCGTCATTGGCAAGTACCGCCAACGACGCTTCGGGCGTGCCGTGATGGTCGGCGACATCACGTCGTACCGACCAGGAGACGTCCGCCGACAAACGGGCGAGCGTGGTGGGGGGCAAGCAGTCTCGCCGAGCGACCTCCTCTCTGACCGAGGTGTTCGCGTCCGTCGCGAGCACGGCAAGCGCGCTTGCGGGCGCGTCGTCACGCTCGGCCACGCGGAGGCGAGTCAAGGCGTCCGCGTTTCGTGCGAGAAGAGTGAGCGCTACAGGCGGCGTGGCCTGGTTGTCCGCGAGCCGGAAGGCGACGACGGGGTCGAGCTGGTCGGCGGCGAGGTCCGACAGTACGCTCGGTGGAGTTGCGACGTCGCCCGCCAGGCCACGCGCGTGGGCGGAGACGCCCGCAGCGCGGGAGTGTGCAACCGGCAATGACGAGGCTGGGGCAGGCGACGAGCTCTGGTTGTGTTGCGCACGCCATCGCACGACGTAATGGGGGTCCGATATCAGCACGGCCAGGACGGCCGCACCCTGATGCGCACGCTGGTCCTGTCGATGCGTCTTGAGCACTGCGCCGGGAATCCGGAGCGGGCAACGCAGCACCTGGTCGAATTCCTGCAGCGATACGAGCAGGCGGACTACGCGCGCCCACTGGCACGGGAGCGGGAAATCGCGATGCCGCTATTGCATGGCGTTGTCCAGTCGAAACCTTCCGCATCGTTGACCGCCACCGCACTGATCGACGCCCTGACCCCGTGGGACGAGGCGGCCGAGTCGGACGCAGCGGACCAGAACCGCTACCAGCCGCCGCTAAACGCCAGCGAACTCACGGTACTGCAACGTCTGGACTCCCAGACCGACAAGGCGATCGCACGGGACCTCAATCTGACCTACGACGGGGTTCGCTATCGCATCAGGCAGATTTTCTCCAAGCTCGGCGCATGCAGCAGATACGACGCGATTCACCGGGCGCGGGGTATGGGAATCCTCCCGGATGACGGCGGCGCGACGCCATTCGACCTTTGACCTCGCGCCGCCGCAACAAGCCGCGCGCCTCCCCGCGCCGCACGGCGGAAGTCTCTTCGAGAACTCGAAGGACTACTGAGATGGTGTTGGATATTAGTCAAAAAAACAGTTTCGGCTATGATCATCTTCACATAAACACCGTCACTTCCTGACTTAAGAACACGATTTAGACCTTCCAGACCGGTAAGATCTTGCTCCCACTACCCCCGGTCAACTTTGTTGTGCATGCACAACACTGATGCGGTCGGTCGACGTGTCGCGCGAGCTATGGTCAGATCTGGTGTACGGGTGAGTTGAGTCGTGCGGCGTGTCTCTGCTGAAATCGAGTTTGCGAGAAACGGTTTCGGCAAGAGGAGCACACCGCACATGAGCACCGACAATACGAGGACAAGTACCCCAAGGCCACCGCGTGCCTGGTGCGCTGGGTCACAAATACCTTCACGTTTGCGCTGCGCCTTTTCGCCGCTGGCGGCGTTGCGCCTCCTCCCGTGGGGCCTACCACTGCTCGTCGGACGCGCCTTGCCAGCGACGAAAATGCGCTACCGCAAAGACAAAGCTATTTGCGACCCAGCACACTAGCGCGCGATCGCCAGGAACTGCTGGCCTTCTACGACTTCTCCGCGCTGTCCACTGGACGCACCTCGCCCCCCAACGAGCCGCCGGCAGGTACGCGTTGCCCGCCCTCCCGGGAGTCGCGCAGCACCGGCACGGAGACTGCCCCGCACCAACTCTTGCGGAGCCCCATCTACGACGTCGCCGGCGCCCGCCGTCAAAGCCGACACAATGGGCACTGCTGACGCCGCAAAGCGCCTCCCCGGATTGCGGACGTGACGCCGCTGGCCGATCTGACGTCGCTGAGGTGGCTGTTCCTCTTCGCCCAACCAACTTGATTCCAAACTCCGTCCCACGTACAACTTCGCTCCATGTGGCTCCTTCACCCGCGCACACAGACCCCGCCCGAGCCACCTTCAGCTCCCGGCACATCGCCACTCGGGTCGCCGAACGGCGTGCGGGCGCACCAGGCGCGCGGGACGAACTCGCCTGCCTGGCGAGCCTCCGGGAGGCTGTTGGTGTTCGACATCGAGCCCGGTCCGCCGGAGCGGATGTGCGAGGCCATCCGCGTGCCGAGTGCGGACGCGGCCCGCTCCCGCCTCGAGAACCCGTCGCTCAACTGGTTTGGACGGGCGCTCAGCGCCCACGCACAGGGTGATTTCGAGCGCTTCGATCAAGTGGTGCAGGTCAAGCGCCTGCTGCGCGCGCCGCGAGCCGACACCGCCGGGGAACCGCGGGAATGACGTCGCGCACCTGGCTACTGTGCGGCGTGCCGCGCTCGGGCACATCGCTGTGCTGCCGGCTCGCCGCCGGCGCGCCGGACACCGTGGCGCTGTCGGAGCCCATCAAGCCCGCCACGCTGGATGCAGACCCGGAAGCGGCCTGTGCGGGCATCCGTCGGTTCGCCGACGCGGCGCGAGCCGGTCTCCTCGTGCACCGCAGGGCGTGGTCGGTACAGGTCGCTGGCCGGCTGGACGACAACCCGGTCTCGGACGCGCCGTCGGCCGTGGGCCCGCGGCCCCCGCGCGGCGCACGGGGCAATGTCCGGTTCGACAAGCCCCTGTCCGCCGGGTTCACGCTGGTCATCAAGCACAACGCCCTGTTCGCAGCGCTGCTGGGGCGGCTCGCCGAGGCGTTCCCGGTGCTCGCTATCGTCCGCAACCCGGTCGCGACGCTCGCCTCTTGGCAGACTGTCGACCTCCCGGTACGGGGCGGGCGCGTGCCGCAGGGCGAGCGCTTTGATGCCGAGCTGCGCCGCCGCCTGGAGATGGCGCCGGACACGCTGCGGCGGCAGGTCGCCGTGCTCGACTGGTTCCTGGGGCGTTTTCGGGACCACGTCCCGCAGGCACGCATCCTGCGCTACGAGGACGTTGTCAGCAGCGGCGGAGGGGCGCTGTTCCAGCGCTTGGGAACCGCCGCCCCGCCCGCCCAGCCGCTGGCGGGCCGCAACGCCAACGCGCTGTATCGGGCGGAGACGGCCGACGCACTGCTCGCGGCGCTGCAGGCCGGGGACCGCTGCTGGTCGCCCTGGTACTCCGACACCGACTGCGAACGAGTAGCAGCGGCGATCCGGGACAGGACCTGATGCAGATGGCAGGGGCGCGCAGGATCTGGTTCCACCGGGCCTACCGGCAATTCACGGGCGGTCACCTGAAGCACGCGCACTACGTCGCACATGCGCGACGCATGCCGGGATTCGCGGTCCGGCTCGCGTTCACCGGCGCGCCGCCGTCGGCGTCGTGCGCACGCGACCGCCAGCGCCTCTGGTCCGCCGCGCCCGCCGAGATCGTCGAGGCATGGTCGCCCGTCAAGGGGGACTTGCTGTTCGTGGCAGGGACGGACTGGCGCCATCTCGACGCTTCCCGCCTCCGGGACGCCCCGCATCCGACGATCAACCTGGTCCAGGGCCTGCGCCACGCGGACCCCGGGAGGGACCTGTATCGCTATCTGCCGAGACCGGCGATCCGCATCTGCGTCAGCGCCGAGGTGGCAGACGCGATCGCGGCCACCGGTCGCGCGTGCGGCCCGATCCTCACCATCCCCAACGCCACGGACCTGCGGGCGCAGGAGCACGGCCAGGCTGTCCGGCACCGTCCAGTGACGGTGTTCGGCTACAAGCGGCCCGACCTGGCGGCGGCGCTTTGCGCGCGCCTGCGGGGGCGGGGCATTCCGCATGAATGCGTGACGCGTTTCCTCGGGCGCGAGCGCTTCCTGCGCCTGCTCCGCGACACCCGGGTCGCCGTCTGCCTGCCGCAGCCGACGGAGGGCTTCTATCTGCCGGCGCTCGAAGCGATGGCCTGCGGTTGCCTGGTCGTCACGCTGGACGCCGGCGGCAACCGCGGGTTCTGCCGACACGACGAGAACTGTCTGGTCGCCCCGGACCACCCCGATGGACTTGCCGCGGCGGTGCTGGCCGCGCTGGGGCTTTCCGTCGACGCGCGCACCGGGTTCCTCGCCGCGGCCACCGCGACGGTCGCCGCCCACGCGCCGTCCGTCGAACGCGCGCGCTTCCACGCGGTGCTGCGCGACGCGGACCGGCTATGGTCCGAGGCGCGGCGCGCGTCCGGGGTTCCACCCATGCGCCTGGCGCACCGCGGCCCGCGCGGGGCCATCCCGGACGCGCCCTACCGTCCGCGCCTCGCGTTCATGATCGTGGGCGCCCAGAAGTGCGGCACGACGGCGTTGGCCCGGTTCCTCGGGTCGCACCCGCAGATCGGCATCACGACGCCGAAGGAGGCGCACCTGTTCGACGCGCCGGAGTACTCGCGGGACTGGACGCCGGCCGACATCGACGAGCGCTACCGGCCCTCCTTCGAGCCCCGGCGCTTCGCCGGACCGGGGTTCGTTCTCGGCGACGCCACCCCGATCTATCTCTATCTGGACGACGTCGCCGCCGAACTCGGGCGCTACAACCCCGCCCTCCAGGTGGTCGTGCTGCTGCGTGATCCGGTGCAGCGGGCGATTTCCCACTACTACATGGAGAAAGGCCGCGACGCTGAGCGCCTGCCGCTGTGGCTGGCGCTCGTGCTCGAGCCCCTGCGCCTGCACCGGGATCGCGACCCGCGCGCCCCGGAGACCGCGGCGCGCCGCCACAGCTACCGCGCCCGGGGCCTGTACAGCCGGCAGCTGGAGAACCTCTATCGCGTCTTTCCGAGGGAGCGCGTCCTGCTGCTGCGTTCGGAGGACCTGCTCGAGCACCACGCCGCCGTGCTGCGCCGCGTGTTCGGCTTCCTGGGCGTCTCGCGCGAGGTCGGCGTGCCCCGACAAGTCGTGTTCAAGGGCGCGCGCGGCGACCGCAGGCACCGCGTCGTGTCGTGGCTGCTGCGCCTGTCCTACGCGGTGGAGTCGAGGCGCATGCGCAAGCTGCTGCAGGCGGCGGCGGGGCCGCGCCATCGGACGGCAGTGCCGCTGACCGCAAGACGCCCCTGATCCTCTCCTCGTCGACGCCGAAGGCACGCGCGATGTCGTCCACCATCACCGTCACCGCTAACCCCTTCTCCCCGCAAACTCCGGGCTGCGTTATCGAGATGAACGCGCGATAGCCCTCACACGTTCGCCGCACCATGCTCTTCAGCGACGACGGCCTGGCCAGCATCGAGAGGATGGTCGACGGCGTCTCGATTGTCCCTTTGACCAACGCGTCAGGTCTTGGCCGCCCTACGGACGCTCCAGGTCGAACAGTGCGCCCAGGGCGATCTTCTTGGCGTCGTGAACGATGGCGAGCGCTACGGCGCGACTGCCGCTCCCTGGCATGTTCGGGGCATCGAAAACCGTGAGGATCAAATCGATGTCCGCCGATGGAATCTGCAGCAGGGTGCAATCGATCCCGATGTCCGCTTCGAAAACGCTGAATCTCGGATTGACCGGACCCACGCTGCCGTCCGCCGTGCACGTGAACCCGCCGACCGTCAGGCTGAAGTCGAGTGCTCCGTCCATCGCCGCTTCGAAGTCACCCATCAGGTCGGCGTCGCTGGCCAGCACGGGAGCTCCACAGACCCGCTACGCTCCGGGTGTCGCCGCCTCGCTCGAAGCCGGTGAACGCCCAACCATGGAATGATCGTCCGGGCTCGCCGACGATATGGTACTGGCCCCGAATCCAGTCACCCGAGCGATACTCGGCCGAGAACTCGAAGTCTTCGCTGCCGCCAGAGACGTTCAGACCCGGCCCCACCTCGACCTTTCCGGACTCGAATAGCTCGCCCGAGCCGGAGATGCCATCTTGCGCCGTCTCGAAGGTCGCCCGCGCGATGCGAACGACTCCAGGCGTCTCCGGCAGCCACGCGTACATGCGGCTGTCCGGGAGTAGCATGATGAAACCTTCACTGTCCGCCTCATCCTCGAAGGAGACCTGCCAGAGACCCACCGCGCCCCGGTAACCCGGATTGGCGGTGGAGAGATCGGACAGGTGATTGGTGGGCGTGCTCATCAGGTTGATGACCCGGATCGGTACATCCGAGGACACGTCGAGCGACCATTTGCCCGTGCCCACGCCGATGCCGTAGGACTCCATGTTGCCCATTTCAAGGTCCGCGGATTCGACAAGCTGCGCACTGATGGGTGGGATCGTCAGGCTGAACTCGCCCGCGGGCTCGTCGGCCTCCCCATGCTCCTCTGCATCGTCTCGACCCGTGATCGTGACGTGCGCCTCGACGTCCCCGGGATTGATCAGGCGCAGAGAAGACTGCTGGCTGGTGTTCCTGCCCGGGTTGAAGATCGGCACGCGGTGGCGCATCGAAGTAGCTGACACGATGTCGTGCACACTGGTGAGGAAACCGTCGACGGGCGTGCGGATGTAGGCCAGGGGTTCGATATCGAGAGCGCCGCCGTAGAGCCGTAGTCGCCAGTTGCCCTCGCCGGCCCCCAATCCTCCACTCAAGCCCTTGCCGGTGTTGCCGTTCTCCAGGTCTTCGGAGTTGAGATGCACGGTCTGCCGTTGCCCAATCTCCAGCTCGACCGGACCGTGGCGCTCGCCCGCATCGTCAATGCCGACGATTTCGACCATGCCCGGCGCATCCGAGTGGTTGATGATTCGGATGAAGCCTTGTCGGCCCTCGGCGTTCCCGTGCGCCATGAATAGCGGTATGGAGTGTTGCCGGCCTGGCCCGTCGAGCGAGCCCGCGTCCTGGCCAAAAGTCGGACAGCACGCCAACAGCCCCACTGCCACTAGTGTGCTGGGTCGCAAATAGCTTTGTCTTTGCGGTAGCGCATTTTCGGCGCTGGCAAGGCGCGTCCGACGAGCAGTGGCAGGCCCCACGGGAGGAGGCGCAACGCCGCCAGCGGCGCAAAGGCGCAGCGCAAACGTGAAGGTATTTGTGACCCAGCGCACTAGTCGTTCAAGTTGCATTCGATCCTCCTGTTACCACGCCCGAGGGGCGACACGTGAAACACACGGCCTCCCGCAGGAACCGCAACACCTCTTCGGGATGCCGGGTCCAGGCGGCTTGAAGGGTCTGCCCGCTCCCTGGCCATCAGTTTCGACCGCGGCCCTCCGCTATTGAAAGGTTTGACAGGTGGCCCGTCGGACTCGACAGCAGGCTCATCACCACGACCGGACGTCCGGACACCACGCGCAGTCGCCACTTGCCCACACCGTCTCCGAGCGCGCCGTCGAGGCCATCGGTACCGGACTCCAACTCGGCGGACGTGAGCGTCCTCGCAGCGCCGCCCGGCACGGTCAGGGAAACGACGGATCCCGGCGCGGCGCCGGAATCGTCGATTCCTGCTATCTCCACTGTCGCGTCTTCCTCGCCCGGATTGACCAGCCGCAGACTGCTCACCTGGTCGACATTGCTCCCCGGGTTGAATGTCGCCGCCCAATGTCCTCCGTCAACCGATGGAGCAACATCGTGCATCGAGGTCAGGAATCCGTCCCCGGTACGGATATAGGACAGCACCTCGATGTGGCGTTGGCTCGACAACACGAGCCACCAGTCGCCCGCTCCCGCGCCGGTGCGCCCCAAGAGCCTCTTTTCCGCGTTACCGAGTTCAAGGTCGTTCGAGTTGAAGTGCGCGGTCTCGCCGGCTCCGATCGTGAGCGTCAGGTCATGGTAAAGCGTTCCGCGATCGTCGCTTGGTCGAATGCGCACCTCCGCGCTCTCGGCGGAACGGTTTACCACCCGGACGAATCCTTGCCGGCCCAGAGAATTCGATGCGGACGGGAACAACGGCACCACATGACCCAGCTGCTCGCCCACTTGTGTCGCCGATACGGTCGAGAGATTCGTAAGGTGGCCGCCCGGGCTCTCTAGCAGGCTCATCGCGACAACAGGCTGCGCGGACGCCACCGTCAACCGCCATTTGCCCGCGCCATCACCCAGGGCGCCCTCGACACCCGCGCCCGACTCCAGATCGGCGGCCGTCAGCGTCGTCGCCTGGCCAGGGAGAATATCGAACCGGACAGCACCCCGCACGGCGCCAGCATCGTCGATGCCCGTCACGGTCAACTCCGCGTCAACTGAGCCCGGATTGATCAACCGCAGGCTACTTACCTGATTCGGATTGCTTGCCGGGTTAAAGGTTGCGATGTGGTATGCGCCATCTCTCGCCGGCGCAACGTTGTGTGCGCCGGTAAGGAAACCGTCCCGCGTGCGCTGGTAGGACAGCACCTCAATGTCGACGTCGGAGTCCAGGATCAGCCGCCAGTCGCCCTCGCCGGAACCCACGCCCGCCTCCAGTCCCTTGGCCGCGTTGCCGTTTTCCAGATCCCGGGAGTTGAAGTGCGCGACCGCGCCGCCTGCCAGCGTCATCATCGCCGGGCCAAAGCGCCGGCCCCGATCGTCGATCGCCTCCACGGATACCTCGCCGTCCTCGGCAGAATGGTTGATGACACGCACGAAGCCCTCTCGCACGGGGTGGGACGCTGGTGGGAACAGCGGCACCAGGACCAGGCCGCGCACCGTGACCCGGAAACGCTTCGACACCCGCGCACCCTCGTCGTCTGCCGCCGTCACGGTCACGAACGCCACTCCGCCCCCGATACCCCGGATGGTCAACAAGCCGTAGCGGTCGACCTCGGCGACGGCAACGGAGGGGTTGGCGGATTCTACGAGGTAATCGAGCCGCGGCCCGTTCCGGTCGTGGAAGTCGAACTGGATGTCCAGTTTCAGGACATCGCCGACAGCAACGACCAGCGGGAGATAGGCGGGCTCAAGGCCTCCGTCACCACCGCCTCCTGCGCTACCGCCGCTGCCTCCGCCCGAGGCCGTCGGATCGACGGTCAAATGCACACTCGGGGAGCAGTTGTCGGCAGTACGCTGCTCTGTGCCTGCCGGCCGCAGGCAGACCCTGTAGTTGTAGGTGCCTGGGTCAGATGGCGCCAGCACAGCGACGGACCAAGTGATAGTCGTCCCGCCTGGCACGCCATCGAGGTCAATGGTATCCAGGTCCATATCCCTCGCCCAATCGCCCGCGTCGGTCGAGCGGTACAGAGTTCCCACTCCCGGCGGCGTATCCGTCTCGCATCGATTATTGACTCGTACGTCCATGGTGACCGCTGCACCGGGGCGCACAGTCCTCGGTGCAGCGCTGACAGCGACATTCAGGTCGGTGACGCCCGCGCGGTAGCAGGCAACCCCCATACGAACGTCGTTGAGTGCCCGTGAGGCATCAGCCGCCCCCGTAGGTCCAGTCTCCTCAGATTCCGCGGACACACCCAGGGGATCGCCGAGGTGCGTCTGGTCCGGATTGGAGAATCGCAGAAGTATGGGACAACGCAGTCCCAAGTCGTAGCATTGATCCGGGTAGGCCATGATTGTCCTCCAACGCCTGGATTCGTCGACATCCGCTTGCAGCCCGGCCTGGTTGACATACCCATACCTATACGCCCCACTCGGTGCTCTCGGTGTCACATAACGGTCGTGCAAGAGTCCCATGTTGTGGCCGAACTCGTGCACCATTGCGACATCGTCGCACCTGTACACGCTCAGCGTGAACGTCTTCCCTGCTGCGTGCATGTTTTGCGGGTGAGCGTAAAACGAAGTTCCGCATGCCGCGTGCCGCGCCAGGATCAAGTGCACCAGATCGGCCCCGCTCTGGTCGCGCCACTCATGAACGACATCCATAGGACCGTCGTAAGGATGTTGCAGTGACGAGAGCACGCCGTCATTGTCGCCCTGTTCACGGTAGTCCACTTCCCTCGCTCGGGTCAGAAAAATACGTTGATTGACGCCACTGTCCTCATACGCCTGGTTCGCTACGGCGATCCTCAGGTCTACGAGCGCCTCCATCATCGTCTGACCGCCAGCGGCATCCCGTGCATCCGGCGTGTAAACGACCAGAACGTCGATAATTGCGATCTCGTCGTCGGCCGTATCGCCGCCAACTGCGCTCCCGAAAACCGATTCCTCGCGTCGGGGCGTCGGTAAGGCCGGCGACAACGGCTGCTCGAGCGGCGGCAACACCGAAGGATCGACTTGCCGAATTCGGGCCGGACCGCTCCCGCCGGACTCGATGGTGTAGACCGCACCAGGCGTGCGCACGGTGCCGATCAGCGTGTCGCCATTCACCACCAGCGTAACCGTTCCGTGCGGTACGCCTGCCAATCGTCCAGACAGCGAGTATCCCGATGCGGTCGGCGCGCTGCGCAGTGCGACGGCCTTGAATCGGGTATCTTCGAACAGGTTCAGGTCGAGCGAGCCGCCTTGCTCGGGGGCTATCAGGCCGGCGGCGCGCGCCGTGTGCAGGGTGTCGAACAGGACCTCCGCACGGCGCGTGCGCAACTCGGCGCCCCCGCGCACGATGGTTCGGGCGCTCGGCGCCTCCTGCTCGAACGGAGGCGCCCAGGTGTTTTCCGGTGGTGAACCGGCCGATGAGAAGAGCCTGTCCGCCATGGCGTCGACGGGACTACCGGCCAACGACCACGACAGTGCCAGCAATAGCGACCACCGCTTGCCGACTCCTGCCGTCAACCGACTGGCGAATGTCTCAGGGGCGCGAACAACTCTATCAAGCGCCATTGGGGAGACCTGACCTGATTTCGATAAGCCCGCTCATTATGGTCCAGCGCCGGCGCGAGTCAATGCGCGCTCATCCCGGCGAGCGGACCTGCGGGCCCGTACTGACGCATGCTAGCGCGACCTTACGGTCGCGTTGGAAGTTTCGCTGCCGCGAAACTTCTACGGCGCAAGCCCCTGGCGTTCGCCCGGGACCCCTTGAACTCCCCGGGCGACCACAGGTCCCGCCCCGACTCCGAGCGGGCCGGTCAGTTGCCCTCGTCCACGGAGCCAACGCCGAGCAGCGGCTGCAGGAACCGCTCCAGGGCCTGCCGCTCCCGACGCGACAGCGCCTTTTCCGGCTCCCCGAGGGCCATCGCGCGTGCCATGCCCTTGATGTACGGGATCTGCAGGTCGGGCGAACGCCCGCCGAGCCCATCGCTCAACTGATCGGCGCCGATGAGATTCGGCAGCGGACGCGCGTGGTTCACCACCAGCGTGGACGCGGCGCCGTCGAGGATGCGCATCCATCGAATGGCGACCGACATGCCCGCCGGCGTCGGCTCGAACACGAGCAGATGGTTCGTCGTCAGCATGCGCAACGCCGCGACCTGCTGCGGCGACGCGCCACAGGCCAGGATCATGTGCGCCTGTGCGGACAGCGCGTCGATCAGACCCGGCAGACCGGGTTCCTCCGAAGTTTCCGGGTCGACGTGATCCACGGGATGCGCCACCAGCCCGATGCGCGGCGCAACCCGCGCCTGCAGTTGCTCCACCGGCATCGCGCCGCTGTCCGGTCGCAGCAGCGCCTGGACCAGTCCCCGTTGCGGCGCGGTATCCAGCGCCAGGGCAAGCGAGCCGAAATTGCGGTCGAGGTCGACGCAGCTCACGTAGCGCCCGCGCTCGGCGGCCAGACGCGCCAGCAGCACCGTCACCGTGTTGGTGCCCATGCCGTCGCCGAGCACCAGCAGCAGGCGACTCGTCTGAATCTGCGGTCGCGCCTCCTCGTCGTGTACGGAGTCCACCTCGTCGAGGGCGCGCTGCAGATTGCCCGCATCGAGGGGCTTCGGCAGGTACAGGAACACGCCGCCCCGGTACAGGTCGTTGGCGAGGGTGACGTTGTTCTCGGATCCCGTGGCGAGGATCACCGTCTCCGGCCGGCAGACCTGCAACAGCGTCGCGACATGTACGATCGGATTCTGTTCGCCGTCCAGATCCACGAGGAGTACGTCCGGCGAGCGACCGCCGCGGCACGACCGCACGGCGTCGCGCACCGTTCCGCGATGCACCCTCGCTACCCGATCCATCTCCCCGACGAGCCGCCGACTGCCGGCGTCACTCAGGAAGGCGTCAAATGCCGTCTCCGCCATGTGCTCCACGCGGCCTCGCGCCGTGGGCCGATGCCCCGCAGCGAGGTCGTCTTGTCTTGGGACCGGTCGCGGTCAGCGCCACGCCGCCACACCGACATCGCACTCCGTCGGACTAGCGGCCGGAAGCGGCAGGTCCGCCGGACTGCGAACCGTCTGCGCCGGTACGCCAGGCCTCGATGGCGCGCACGGCCGCGGCGGCATCCCCGGAGGGATCCTCCGCCACCCGCGCGGCCTCCACCA
Organism: Candidatus Azotimanducaceae bacterium; assembly: GCA_965206615.1. GTDB lineage: Bacteria > Pseudomonadota > Gammaproteobacteria > Pseudomonadales > Azotimanducaceae > VXNE01. The sequence continues at coordinate 632,517 of CBDBKI010000005.1, read as the reverse complement.
TGGCATCGCGCAGCAAGGACACGTAGGCGCCGTCCTCCCGGGCAGGTGTGGTGCAACCGCCAACGATAGCGGACATCGCCATGGCCATCAGGAACCGTTGTTTCATGAAGTCTCCCGTCCATGCCTGTCGCGCCGGACCATCAATAATAGAATTCGTTGTCGAGTTGTCGCGCGGAAGCGCCCGGCGCATCGCCCAGTGCCGCGACCGCCGCGCCGCCTACCGGCGCCACGATGCGCGGCGTGACGACGATGATCAGTTCCACGGAGTCCGCCGTCTCCCGCGTCTGGCGGAACAGCGCTCCCCACAACGGGAGGTCCTTGAGCAGCGGGATACCCGCCTCGGTGCCCGTCGCACTGCGTCGGTAGAGCCCGGCGATCGCGATGGACTGGCCGTCGCCGAGTTCCACCGTCGTCGACGCGGAGCGTTCGTTGATGTTCGGCACGATGGTGCCGGCGATGGTCGCCCCGCCGGCCGCGATCTCGCGGATGCGCGGTCGCACGACCAGCGAGATGTGATCGCGGTCGAGGACCGTCGGCGTGAACGTCAGGCTGACGCCCGTCTCGCGGTATTCCGTGCCGATCGTGCCGCGGTCGGTGATGGTCGGAACCGGGATCTCGAGGCCGGAGAAGAACTCCGCCGGTTGTCCGCTGACGGCGGTGAGGTTGGGTCGCGCGTGCACCACCGCGAGGCCGCTCTCGGCCAGCGCCTCGAGGAATGCCGACGCGCGGTACTTGGAGCTGTTGATGACCTTGGTGTGCGACAGGACAAGGCTGCCGTCGCCGCCGCGGGGAACGAGCGGCTGGACCACGGCCAGCTCTCGCACCTGGTTGACGAACTGTGGCTCCGAAGCCACCGTCCCGTCCGGCAGCTCGGGAAAGAACTGCACGTTCTGTTCCAGCACGTCGTCCACGCCCAGCGCGCCCGTCGCGAGCCGCGCGCCGGCGCCCGTCACCCAGGTCCGCAGCGGGTTCTCGAACGGGTTCAGGTCGACGGACCAGTCGATGCCGAGCTGCTGCGTGACATTGCGCGACACTTCGGAAATCAGTACCTCGAGGTTGACCTGCGCCGGCGACTGCAGGGCGAGGGCGTCGACCACCGGGGTCTCGCCGGACACCGCGCGCACGCCGCGCAGCACGCGCTCCGCCTGCGCCGGACTGGTGGCGGTGCCGGTGACGAACAGGGCGCCGCCGACGGACTCGACCTCGATGCTGCCCGTCTCCCCCGCCAGGCGCGAAGCGACCGTGCGGGCGTAGTCGGACTGCACCTGCACCCGGACCGCGTAGGCCCCGAGCAGCGCACCGTCCGTGTCATGGACCTTGAGGCTGGTCACGCCGTAGGCACGGCCGAGGACGAACACACGCCGGCTGTCGAGGATCTCGACGTCCGCCGTCTCGGGATTGGCGATGAACGCGGTACCGATCTCGCCGGGAAACGCCAGGGTCTTCGACGTGCCGGGGGCGAGGTCGATCGGCTCGTCCACGGGCGTCGCGGCAATACTCAGGGCCGCCGCGAGCAGGGCGGTCGCCAGCAGCCGGCGGGGCGCGTTCCCGGCCCGCGAAGGGGGTCGGCGGTATTGCGCGGACAAGGCGTCCCTCCTCATGCGCCCCCCAGGGTCACCGTCTCGTCGTCCGCGCCGCCACGCATGACTCGCACCCTGCTGGGTTCGTCGGGCGCGGCCGGCGGCTTCATGACCTCGCCGAAGCGCACCGGCTCGGAGTCCTCCCGCCCGGTCGGCATGGCGAAGATGGGCCGGATCGCAAGGGTCAGGCGGCCCGTGTTCGCGGCCAGGGAAATACGCTCGGCATCCTTCGGCGTCACCTCCAGCGTATACGTTTCGCCGGCCGGCGGCGTCACGCTCTCGATGACGCCGGCACTGGTCAGGCTGGTCCTGCCGTAGCGGCCGAGGGCCATGATCGTCGAGCCCACGGCCAGCACCCGTACGCCCGCACGATGCTCTGGGCCGCCGCTCCCAGGGCGCCCGAGTCCGCACCCGTCACCATGATGACGTCGACGTGGTCACCGGGATAGATGATGTTCGCGTTGGTCGTCGCCCGGTCGACCTCCACGGTCACCGCGCGCATGCCGACATCGAGTACGGCCGTGATGAAGCCGGGACTGCCCGGCATGATCAGGCCGTCCCAGGTAAACATCTCGCCACCATCGAACGGCCGCATCGTGACGGCGCCGAGCACCGCCTGCAGCGGCACCGCGTCCTGCACGACAGCCACGTTCATGTCGATCGGATCGCGCCACTCCCGCCACTCCGTCAGATCGGCGACTACCAGCACCCCCGACTGGACATCGCGCTTCGCGACCAGCACGAAGGGATACACGGGTTCGGGCTCCGGCGGCGGCGCCGGCTCGGCGGCCGGGGCCGGCGCGACCACGGTGGCCGGCGGCGGCGCGTCTTCCCCGCCCCCCGTCAGCGCCGGCCGGATGCCGAACCAGGCGACGACACCCACGACCAGCGCCAGCACCGCCGGCACCAGGTTGCGCGGGCGAAAGAACCCCGAGTCCAGGATGTCTGCCAGCGCCACGATCGATCCCTCCCTCGCCAACTATTGCTGCAGCGGCTTCAGCTTCCCATCCCGCCGCCCGGCGCCACGACCCGGGCAACGAGCAGCGCGACCGTCGGCGGCACGATCGCGCAGGCAAAGGGGATGCCCCGGCGCCGGAAGTCCCCGTTAGGGGCGAGCCATGCCGCCAGCAGCAGCGCCAGGCCACACAGCGCGATGCCGACAAACGCGATCGGCAGGTCCCGCGGTCCGAGCCACAGGGCGAGCACGCCGAGCAGCTTGGCGTCCCCGCCGCCGAGCCAGCCGAACCCATGGCAGACCAGTCCCACGACCAGGCCGACGCCGCCGCAGAGCAGGCCCGCCCAAGGGTCGAAGCCGAGTGCATCCGGCGCGAGGACCACCGCCAGCAGCCAGGCGCCGAACAGGCCCGCTACCGTCCAGTGCGGCACCTCGCGGCGTCGCCAATCCGTCCACACGGCGGCCAGCGCCAGTGCGACGGCGGCACTCAGGGCCGCGAGTCCGACCCAGTGCATGGGCCTCGTCGCGTACGCGATGGCGAGGCACGGGGGCGAATTGGATCGCTAGACTCCGTCTGGTGGGGGGCCTTCTTCTCCGCCGCCGACGGCCTCTCCTATCACGTCCGTCGCGCCGGCCATCTCTTCCTCAAGCCCTGTCATCAGCGTACCAAACGCCCCGCTCAACTGCCCCGCGACCACACCGACAATGGCGATGATCGCGACGACGATCAGGGCGTATTCGACCGTCGAGACGCCGCGTCGATCAAGCAGGAAGCACTTTACGGACACGATCGCGTGGCCGAGGGTTCTCTTCAGAATGTCCATGGATGAATCCCTTTCCGGAAGGTTTCAATCGTCAATAGTCGCGGTACGGCCCGAATCCGCGGCCCGTCATTCTACGGGCAGGCGAACTCGGCACGCAACCGGCCGGGCGCACCGGTTGGACGCGGAACTTGCATGCGCTGGACGGCCGCCCTGGCGAGGCCATCGACGTACCCCTCACGGGCCACCCGCGTTGACCGGGGGTTGCGTGTCGCCGGCCGCCGCGGCCACCGCCAGGCCTGCAGGCGCTCCCGCTCGGAGACGAGTTCGGTCTCCCGTTCCTGCAGACGAGCCCGTCCGCGCGCGAGTTCCGACTCCCGTGCCTGCCACTGCTGCCGCTGTGCGGCCAGTCGTTCGCGGCCGGCATCCAGGGCCGCCCGGCTGCTCTCCAGTTCGTCGCGCATCCGTTCGAGGGCCGCGCGCTCGTACCGTACGCGCTCGCGTTCCTGCGCGACGAGTTCCGCCTGTGTCGGCACGGCCATCAGGGACTCCGCTGCGTAGTCCAGCACGGGCGCCTGCGCCTCGAAGTGGAGACGCGATCCGGCAAGCTGCGGGTCGGCGAGGCGCCCCTCGTCGAAATACCGCTCCCAGAACTGCCGGTGGGCCTGTTGGGCCTCCGGACGTTCAGTGACGTCCTTGCGGTGCAGGTAGAAGATCCGGGTGTACCAGTCGGGTCCGGGCGCGGCGCTTGCACCGGCCGGGACCGCGCGCCCGTCGCGCCGTGCCGCGAACGCCTCGAAGTCCCATCCGCCCCATAGCCGGTCCAGCACTCGCTCGCGAGCTCGCTACGCACCGGAACGCGACGCTTGCGTCGCGCCGCCTCCGGCCCAGCCACGCCGTCCGTTCATGGAAGCTGCACCGGCGGTCACTTGGTTCCCTTGGCGCGACTTCCACAAAAGGGGCGGCGCTGGTCGTCGCCCGTGTCGGGTCGTGCGCGATTTCGAAACGGGACGCCACAAGGGCGTCCCCTACATTGCCCGCGCGGGGCCTTGGCGGGTAATTCGGGACGGGACGTGTAGGGGCGACCCTTGTGGTCGCCCGTCTTGACCCTGTGCAAGCCCTCAAGACGGGACGGGACAAGCCCGTCCCCTACATCAGTTACCATTTGCCGGCCAGCGTCGCGACACCGCGTGGGCTCGTGGGTCGATCAGGCTGGTGTCGGGGCGCCAGGAGAGGGCTCAAACAGTTGGCGAAATATCTACCTACAGGTAGATAATTCTACTGCTGCGAGGGTTGACGAGGTCGCAGTGGAGGCTGTTGGAACAGTGATGCGGGGGCACAGGATCGCGCTCGCGCCGAATGACGCACAGGCGACCTACCTGGCAAGGGCCGCCGGCACGGCGCGCTTCGCCTACAACTGGGCGCTCGCCGAGTGGCAGCGCCAGTACCGGGAGCATCGCGAAGACGAGTCGCTGCTGAAACCATCGCAGCAAGCCCTGCGGCGCCAGTTGAACGCCATCAAGCGCGAGAAGTTCCCGTGGATGCTCGAGGTGACGAAGAACGCCCCGCAGATGGCGAATCGCCACCTGGCGCGGGCCGTCGGCGACGCGGGCTTTCGGGAGTTCCGCCGCCAGGTCGAGTACAAGGCGCCGATGCGGGGCGGCTTGGTAGTGGTGGCGGGCCGCTGGTTTCCGAGCAGCAAGATGTGCTCGGCGTGCGGGCAGCGGCGCGAGCGGCTGCCGCTGTCGGTCAGGCACTGGACCTGCACCGCGTGCGGGAGCGGTCACGACCGGGACGTGAACGCCGCTGTGAATCTGAGAAGTCATGCCGTGAGTTCCACGGTCAAAGCCTGTGGAGAGGCCTGCTCTGGCCGGGACGGCGGCGTTCGCCGTATCGTCCCGGTGAAACCGGCCTCTGCGAAGCAGGAAGTCAGCTTCGGGTATGTTTAGGCATATTCGAGTAGGTCTGACGGAACGGAGCAACGGTTCTTGACAGGCGCTTCGAAAAGCCATGCCCTCGCGGTCGGGCAGCGTCTCGGACAGTACGAGATCTTCGACGTGCTGGCCGTCGGCGCCGGGGGGATCGAGTACGCAGCGCTCGACCGCGATGTCGGCAAACTCGTGACCGTCGGGGAGTACTTCCCGCAGGGTCTCGCGTCGCGCCAGCAGGGCGGCCAGGTGCGGCCGGAGTCCGCAACGGCCTTCGACCTCGGCCTGCGCGGCTTCCTGGCCCGGGCCGGCGCGCTGGCGCCGATCGATCATCCCAATCTGATCAGGGTGCGCGCACACCTGCGCGCCAACGGCACGGGCTACGTGGTGACCGACCCCTCCGGAGGGACCCTCCTTGGCGAGCATGTCGAGTCCCGGGGCACGCTGTCGGAGAAGGAACTGCTGAGCATCCTGCACCCCTTACTGGACGCGCTGCAGGACATGCACGAGGCGGGTCTGGTGCATGGTCGCCTCTGGCCGGACGGCATCGTCATTCGCGAGGACGGTTCTCCCGCGCTCGCGGGCCATCGCGCCACCGGGCCGGCGCCGGCCCCCACGCGGCACGGTTCAGGAGCCATGGCGCCGCTCGCCGGTGGGCTCGCTCCGGGCTACGCGGCGCTGGAACAGTACTCGCACGCCACGGAGATCGGGCCGTGGACCGATGTCTACGCGCTGGGCGCTACCGCGTATCGCTGCCTGACAGGTAGCACCCCGCGGGACGCCCCGGGGCGTGTCCTGCTGGAAGGAGACCTGCGCGCGGAGCTCGCCGCGCCAGGGTCCTGCACACCCGCGACGTTGGCCGCCATCGAGTCGGCACTCGCGGTTCGGGTGGTCGACCGCCCTGCCAGCGTCGCGGATTGGCGAACGATGCTGATCAGCGTGCCGCCCGCTCGCAAGTTGACCGCACGCTCCTCCGCACGCGGTCGGCCAGGTACGGTTGCGTCGGCGGGGCGCGCCTCGGCCCGCGGTTTCCAGCCTCCCGCTGCGCGCCTGCCTGGCCCGGTTCGACCCGCTGCGCCCACGGCACGGCGGCGCGGCGCTCGCATGAGTGACCAGCCCCTCGCCGAACGACGCAAGGGACGCTGGGTGGCCCCGGCCGCAAGCCTCGTAGCGGTTGCCGGCGTGTTGACCTGGGTGGATACGGGCGTGCTGCGCGGGCCCGCCGAGTACCCGGATGCCCCGGCGTCCGCAACGCAGCCGGCGGCCGTGAGCCCCACCGCCGATCTCGTGACGCAACCGTATATTGCGCTGCCGGCCAAGCCGCTCGCGGCGCCGGACTCGCTGACACTAGAACTGATGCCGCCGGATGCCGAGGTGCGCTTCGCGCAGCACACGCTCCCGTACAGCCCCGGGATGCGACTGCCCGCGGGGTCCTATCGCATGCTGGTCACGCGGGCCGGCTATGTACCGGAATGGCGCACGGTGTACGTGGACGGGGACACTCGATATCGGATCACGTTGGTCCCGAGGAACGACCCTGCCCGGTGACGATGGTTTCGCGCCCCGCGTCCGTGGGGTTAATCTTCGGACGATCGTTCCCGGCGACCCGGCGCCGGATCGGCAAGTGATCAACCCGCCCGTATCCAACACGGCGGGGAACGGCAGGAAGGGGTTCCCCATGCATTCATCAAGCAAGTCCGGACATCGGAGTCGGATTGCACCCTCACTCGGCAGGCCCCATCGGGTATCCCGCCGCCACGCGTTGGCAGTCATCGCGGCATTCGCGCTGACACCGTTCCGACTCGTGTCGGGGGCCGAGGAAGGTGCCGCGGGCGCGGCTCCGGAAGTCCCCGACCCGGCCGTCGAGATGTGGCGCGAGGTCAAGGACTCGGAAGACACGGCATTGCTCGAGGCATTCGTGGACAGCTTCCCGACCAGCCCATACGCCCATGCGGCGCGGGCACGGTTGAAGCGCCTCGGCGACGCGCCGCCGGCCGTTGCCCCGGAGACACCGAGACCGAAGCCCCAGATCCGCAAGCGCCGCCAGGCGCGCTGATGACGCGCGAACTTTGTTCGCGTTGGGAATATCGCTGACGCGAAACTCCCGTGGAACCAAACGCCGGTGCGTCGTCCAAGCGGTGCGGAGGACCCCGCGAACTTCGTTCGCATCGGGAGTTTCGCTGGCGCGAAACTCCTGCGGGACCAAACGCCGGTGTGTACTCCATCGAGATTGACACGTTTCGCAGGCGCGCGTTAGGTTTAGGACAAATGAGACAGGTGCTCCCGCTAGTCCGTGTGCATGCCCAAACGGCGGGCTCCGTGCAACCGGGCAGATGCAGGTGGTATTGACGATGCCCGCCGACTCTCGACAACGGGCCCAAGGACGGCCAAAGCTCACATTTCTGCTGCTAGCGGTGTTTCTGATATGCGGTTTCGCGGGGATCTTCCTGTACGTCAAGCAGGACGATGCCGGCAGCCGGCGGCTGGACGCCGACCTGTGCCAATCAGAGGGGGAAAGGATCGCCGGCAGCGCGACATTGCTGCTCGACTTTCGAAAACCCCTGGACGAGGCACATCTTGGAGTGCCGGGCGCGCTGCTACATGACCTGAGCCTGGAGCTCGACGCCAATACCGAACTGCGGGTATTCGTGTTGACGACGGACGCCGACGCCCCCCGTCAGGCCCTGGCGCGGGTGTGCAAGCCCTACGACAACGCCGACCTGTCGATACCCACGGCGAAGGACCAACGCAACATCGTGCGCGACTGCGACGATCTGCCGGCGCAACTCCCCGCAGCTGTGCGCGAAGCGGCAAGCAGCTTTTGCACGCGCCGCGATGCCGTGCGACGCCGGATCGATGCCTTGGCCAGACGGTCCGGCGAGGAACCCGTCGCAAATGCGTACCTGATCGAGGCGCTGGACGCGACCGAACTGGAGTTCGCTGACCGTCCAACGCCGCACACTCTTTACGTCTTCTCGGACATGCTGCAGCACGCGCAGTGGTACTCGCACCTGGAACTCGGCTGGACCGACTGGAGTTTCGAGGACTTCGACGCAATGCGCGAGGCCAGGTACCCCTCCTTCGGCAGATGGCCTGCCGTCGCCGGCCAGCGCGTAAAGGTGTTCTATGTGCCGCGGCGGGACCTGACCACGGAGCCACGCGTCAGACAGGCGCACAAACAATTCTGGCGCGAGTTCTTCTTGAACGGCCAAGTCACCTTTCAGGATCAGCGGGCGAACTCCGCCTACGCGGTGGTTCCGCGGATGTTCCTGCTGACGGAGGCCGAGATCGCCGCGCGGGAACGCGAGGCAGCCGAACGCTTGCTCGCCCAGGTCAAAGAGGAGCAAGCCTTGCTGGAGGTAACGCAGGAGGAGCAGCAGCGAGCGCAGCAGGAACTCGAAGAGCGGATAGGCGAGAGGGAGGCGCGGTTGGAGGTGGAGCGGGAGCGGCTCCAGCGGCTGGCGCAGGAGCAACAGAAGCAGCAGGAGGAGCAACAGGGGCCTGACCCTGTGCGGCGACCGAGCCAACCGCCTCCAACCGTCGCCAACGGGCCGGACGAGCGCTCCGATAGCGACATCGCATTGGCAGCCACGTCAGATACCGAAGCGGCGGACGGACGCGGCGGGGACTCCGACGCAGCAGCCGCGCCGGCGGCGGACGCGCTTCCGTGCGATGTCGAACTGGCGCCCGAGTTCGACGCTTCCGCCTCCTATCCGGCCGGCGGCCAATTCAACTTCGGCGATGCGTCGGTACACGTACGCTATACCGTGGATGCACTAGGGGCGACCGTGGACAACGAGGTCTTCGTCGATCCCGACGAATCCAGCGCGAGCCGTCCTCGACAATTCGAACGGTTCGCCAACACAGTCCGGCAGACCGTCAGACGATGGGAGTTCGTCTTCGAAGACGCCGATGCCAACATGTGCGCCAGACGCCAGCAGCTCGCGACGACATTCGAGTTCCGGTACGACTGAAGTCCGCCGGCTACTGCCTGTACAGGATACCGTGGTCATGGACGGGACGCGCGGACGACTCACGGTCCTGCAGACCCGGCGGTGGGCGCCGCGACGAGCGAATAGCCTGGCCAAATCGTCCAACTCCAGCGCGAAGGGACCCCCCGGCCGTCCCCGGCCGCGCGCATCTGGCGTTTCACCTCGAACAGGTTGCCGGTCACGGTCTCGTGGCGGCGCACGGGCTCCACGCGGGTGCCACGCCCCGGCGAACCTGCATCCCGGGCCGGGCTCTCCGGCGAGGCTGCCGGTGGGAAGTCACCCCGGATTCGGTAACAATGCCCGGGCAGTATCACACCCGGAGCCGGATGGGAATCCACGGTGAAGCTGTTTGCCGCACCCATCGAGCCGTCCAGGCGCGACGACGTGCGGCGCGGCGAGTCCGGCCGGAGTGCACGGGGGCAGGCCCTCGCAAGAGATGCTCAAGGAGAGCCAAGTGGAAGACCTGATTCAGACCAACTACGCCATCGACACCTTCTACCTGCTGGTCATGGGGGTCCTCGTGATGTTCATGGCCTGCGGCTTCTCGATGCTGGAGTCCGGCATGGTCCGGTCCAAGAATGCGGCCGAGATCCTGACCAAGAACGTCGCGCTCTACGCGATCGCCTGCATCATGTACCTGCTCATCGGTTACCACATCATGTACATCGGCGGGCCCGAGGCCGGCGGCATCCTGCCGAGCTTCGGGTTCCTGCTGCAGGACGAGAACACCGCGGAAGCCGTCGTCGCGAGCGGTGGCGAGGCCTACTACTCGCTGCGCTCGGACTACTTCTTTCAGGTCGTGTTCGTGGCGACATCCATGTCGATCGTCTCCGGCGCCGTTGCGGAGCGCATGAAGCTGTGGGCGTTTCTCGGCTTCGCCGTCGTCATGACCGCCATCATCTATCCCGTGCAGGGCATGTGGACGTGGGGCGGCGGCTGGCTTTCCGAAGCGGGCTACTCGGACTTCGCCGGTTCCGGCGTCGTGCACCTGTGCGGTGCCGCGGCCGCACTGGCCGGCGTTCTGGTACTCGGACCGCGCGCCGGCAAGTACGGCGAAGGCGGTCGCATCAACGCCATGCCCGGCTGCAACATGCCACTGGCGACCCTCGGCATGTTCGTCCTGTGGTTCGGCTGGTTCGGCTTCAACGGGGGCTCCCAGCTGAGGCTCTCCAATGTCGACGAAGCGAATGCTATCGCGCAGGTGTTCGTCAACACCAACATCGCCGCCTGCGGCGGACTGATCGCGGCGCTGATACTGGCGCGGATCTGGTTCGGCAAGGCGGACCTGACGATGGCCCTGAACGGCGCTCTGGCCGGTCTGGTCTCCATCACCGCCGAGCCTCTTGCCGGGTCCGCGCCGTGGTCGCTGCTCGTGGGCAGCATCGGCGGCCTGCTCGTCGTCACCTCGATCGTGACGCTCGATGTCCTGAAGATCGACGACCCGGTCGGCGCGATCAGCGTGCACGGCACCTGCGGTATCTGGGGTGTCCTCGCGGTGGCGTTCAGCAAGGACGGGGCTACGCTCGGCGACCAGTTGCTGGGCGTCGTGAGCATCTTTGGGTGGGTGTTCATCGCGAGCCTCTTCGTCTGGGGCCTGCTCGACGCCACGATGCGAGTTCGCATCTCCGAAGAGGACGAGGAGATCGGCTCCGACATCTCGGAAACCGGCATCGAAGCCTACCCGGAGTTCTCGCCGAGGTAGCGCGCGAACTTCGTTCGCGGCCATGACGTCGGCCCGTCCGCAAGGTAGACTTGGGGCCGCTCGGCAAGCGGATTGGCTGTACCTTGCGCCAGGTTCCCTCCCTTGTGTTGTCGCGGAGCGTTGCACTCGGTAGGGGCGCAGCAGGGTAACGCCCCCGGAACGTTCGGCCCGAACCGCCAGGAGGAGAACACCATGAAGCGGTCCATCTGCCTCGTAGTAGTTGTGGGTGTCGTTCTCGGTCTGCAGTCCGATGCGTTCGCGTCGGGCTCCGCGGGCCCCGGCAACAGCAAGCTGAGTGCGAGGGGTGCGTACACGACGGGCAAGGCCCTCGTGTTTCGCCAGCTGGCCTGCAGGACCTGCCCCATTCCGAAACGGGAACTCGACCGGACGCGCGCGCGGTCCCTGAAGACGAGCCTGGAAGCCGCCTTCGAGGACGAGAAACCGGGCACGCCGGACGACGACAACATCAAGGTGCTCTGTACCGGGAAGGTGCAGAGTGCGAGCGAGTGCGCCGCCAGAATGCAGTTCGTGTTGGCGTACCTGGACAAACGTTACAGGCTGTGAAGACGATGAACGAACAAACCATGGACAAGGTGCCCCGTGGCAAGAACCCCGGCCCCGCGCTTGCGCGGCCCGCGCTCGCGCTGCTCGCGCTCGCCGGGGCGGCATGCCTGATACCCCACGCCGCGCTCGCCGACGGCTCGGCGTGGCTCTCGGAGCCGGGCACCGGCTTCGTCAACGTCTCCTACGTGCACCAGACCGCCGACGAGTTCTATCGGGCGGAGCAGAAACGCGCGACCCCGGCCGGCGGCGAAGACCTGTCGCAGGGTACGGTCTGGGTCAATCTGGACTACGCGATGACCGACAGCCTCGCCGTCGATATCCAGATGGGCTGGGCGAAGAGCGACTTCGTCGTCATCTTCCCCGGACCGGCCCCGGAAGACAGCTACAGCGGGCTGGTGGACACGACCGTGGGGTTGACCTGGCGGCTGGTCGACGAGGCGATCAGCGATGCCCCGAGCGTGGCGGTCCGCGTCGGGGGCATCCTGGCCGGCGACTACGACACCGGCTACATCAACTCGCTGGGCGACGGCGGCAGCGGCTACGAGGTCTCCCTCATCGTCGGGAAGTTTCTCGGTGACCGGTTCGGCCTGAGCGGGGAGCTCGGATACCGCGACCGGGACAGCGACATTCCGTCCGCAATCTACGCGAACGTGTCCGCACTGTGGCTCCTGAACGACAGCGTCACGCTCGGGCTTGACTATCAGCAGGTCAACTCGGAATCCGGCCTCGACATCGGCGCGCCCGGCTTCTCGCCGCAGCGCTTCCCCGAGCTCGAGGAAGACGCCCAGAGCGTGGGCCTGCGGCTCTTCTGGAACCTCGGCAATGTCGGCTTGAACCTGTTCCACGGGCGGGTGGTAGACGGCCGCAATACCGCCGCGAGCGGGATTACCGGAGCGACCGTCAGCTACTTCTTCGACACGCTCTGAGGAGGGCTCGCTCATGAAGCGATGGGGTCGACTGTCATGCTGGGCCGCGGCCGCCTGCCTGGGGCTGCTGCAGCCCGCGGCGCTGGGGTCCGGGTCGGCGGGACCGGGAAACAGCAAGGTGAACGCCCGCGGGGCCTACACCGCGGGTAAGGCCCTCGTGTTCCGTGAGCTCGTCTGCTCGCGCTGCCCGACGCAGCGGTCCGAGTTCGATCGCGACCGGGCTCGCGACCTGAAGACCGCGTTGGCGGGGGCGCTCGGGGGACCGGCGCAGGACCGGAGCCGCGACCTGCGTGCGCTCTGCAGCGGCGCAGCCGAACCGCTCGACCGCTGCGCGGCCCGCGTCAAGTTCGTGATCACGTACCTGGACCGGCGCTACCGGCTCTGATCCTGCCCGTCGCGGGACGTGTAGGGGACGGGCTTGTCCCGTCCCGTTTTGGAGTCGTGCACGGCCCGCCTCGGACGACGACAAGCGTGGCCCCTACCCCGCCGCCGCCAGGAAGCTGACGCCGGACTGCACCGTCCGGCAGGAGGGCATGGGCCTGCCGACGCACTTCTGGCGGTAGGTGAAGGTCACCATGCGCCGCTGCGCGCCGCTGCAGGCCTGGCCGGCGTCGGTCGTCTCGACGGTGAAGGTCCAGTCCTTCACCACCCCAACCGTGTCCTCCGACAGCACCTCGAAATATTCCGGATTGCTCGCGACGGAGCGTTCCGGCACCACCCGGATGTCCCCGTCCACGGTCGCGCCGCGCGGATCGACCACGTAGCTCACCGTGATCGTGGCGTCGCCATAGCTCACCCGGCGGTTGCCGGGATACCGTTGGGACTCGAGCCGCTCCCGAAACTGCGGTTGCAGGCTGACGTCGCAGGCCACCTGCGCGAGGGCCTCCCGGGTTTCCGCCGCGCGCTCCGTCTCGTCCGCCGTCGGGCGCGACTCTTCCCGCACGGCGGTTTCGACCCGCTCGGCATCGAGTTCCAGGACCTCGGCGCCGAGACGCTCGAGTTCCTGTTTCAGGACGTCCTCCTGGCGGCGCAGTTCGTCGTGCAGCGTGTCGCGGTGCTCGGCGAGGCGGGCGCCGGCGCGCCGCTCGGCCTCGATGGCTTCGGCCTCGCGCGCGATGCGCGCCAGTTCCCGCTCCGCATCGCGCCGCTGGCGTTCGAGGGACTCGCGCTCCAAGGCTGCGGACTCCGCCTCCCGCAGTGTGTGCATCAGGGGCGCGGCGGCATAGCCGGGCAGCGCGCGCCGGTCCCGGAACTGTACGTCGGCGCCCGCGAAGTACGCACGCCAGAAGGCCTGGTGCGCCTGCCGCGGCCGGCGCGGGTCCGTCAGCTCGCTTCTCGGGAGATACAGGATGCGGACCCGCAGGTCCGCCAGCTGCGCCGCCCCGGGCGCGGGGCCACGCGCCTGTCGCAGCGGCAGGAAGTCCTCGAAGCGCCACGCGTTCCAGTCCAGGTCCAGGTGGGAGTACCAGTCGGCGTGCTGCAGCATGTCCGAGAACACGTACAGCGTCTGCGCGCCCGGTCGCGCGGCGAGCTCGTACATCGTGTCGTCCAGCGCCTCCAGCAGGTACGCGTTGGCGACCGGCGCGGCACCTTCCTTCAGCAAGCCGACCCTGCGGACCCGCCGCTGCAGCGTCTCGCGGCGTTCGCAGAAGCGGCTCGCCACCTCGCGCAGCTCGGGAGGCAGTTGCGCCGGCAGGTCGTCGCAGTCGCGCTGCCCCTGCTGCGCGTCCTTGGCCATGTCGATCGACAGGTCGGTGTTGTCGTAGGGCTTGCAGAGGCGTCCCAGGAACTGCCTCGGAGAACGGGGGTCCGACGTGAGGACGAAGGCCCGCAGTTCCGTGCCGGCCGAGAGATCCAGGCTGATGTCACGCAGCAGCGTCGCGTAACGCGCCTGGCGGACCGGTTTCTGGAAGTCGACCAGCAGGGTCGCGCTCGCCTCCTGCGGCGGCTGGCCGAGGCACAGATCCTCGTCGAGCTCGGGCGCCGCGTCGCCGCCATCGACGAGCAGCAGCAGGGCCGTCGCGACCGCGACGACCAGGGCGAACGGGATCAGGAAGCGCGCACCGCCGCCGCGCCCGTACATACGGTTCGTCGTATAGGGTCCCATCGCGCCAGAGGCTGGCGTTCGGCTGTGCCGGAAGTCGGTAATCATAGAGGCCGACGGGAAAGGTGCAAGCGGGCGGACAGGAAGCGGCGGACGGCGCGGCGTTCGACGTGTTCGCGGCAGGTCCCGCGAATCGCATGCGCTGTCACTAGCGCGCTGGGTCACAAATACCTTCACGTTTGCGCTACCGCAAAGACAAAGCTATTTGCGACCCAGCACACCAGGCGGTAACTTCCGCCGTCCGCTCTGGATCGGGGCCGAGGTTTCGACCGGAGCGGAGCGCGCTGGCAGACGGTGACACACGACCGAGTACTGGAGATGGCAGGCCCCCGACCCGTTCCCGATTCCCCGCGCGGCAGCCGGTTCTTCCGCTTCGCTCTGCCACCGCTGTTGATGGTGGGAGCCGTGGTGGCGTTCGTGGGCCTGTCGAACCGCGCGCCGCGCCTCGACGCCGACCTGTGCCCGGAACGCGCGGCCGACGTGACCGGCCGGACAGTGGCGCTGTTCGACTTTCGCAAACCCCTCGACGCCGGCCGCCGGAGCCTCCCGGCTGCCTTGCTGCGCGGGATCACCGGCGGCCTGGCGGACGAGACCGAGCTGCGCGTCTATATCCTCGCGGCGGAAACCGCGGAGCCCCGCGTGTTCCTGGAGCGTCTGTGCAAGCCGGGACCCAAGCGTGCGGGACGGTCGGCGCGGCCGGACACGGGCGGAGAAGGGTGGGCCTGCACCGACCTGGCGGGTGCGTCCGGCGCCGCGCCGGCGCCGGAGATGGACCGTTTCTGCGCACGGCGCGACGCGCTGGCCGCCAGGCTCGACCTGCTCGCGGCGACCAGCCGCGACGCGCCCGTCACGGACGCCCTGCTGGTCGAAGCCCTCGAGGACACCCGTCTCGAACTCGCCGCCGTTGCGGGCGCGAAGGCGCTGTACGTGATGTCCGACATGATCCAGCACTCGGACTGGTACTCCCATCTCGAGCTCGCTCCGCGGTATTGGGCGTTCGAGCGTTTCGCGGGCATGCGCGCGGCACAGACGCCGCTGTTCGGCGCACCTCCGCCGCTGGTGCCGGGGCTCGACACGACGCTGTTCTACGTGCCGAGGCGAGGCGTCACGGAGGCTCCGGACCGCCAGCGAATCCACCAGGCGTTCTGGCAGGCCTACTTCGGCGACACGGTCACGTTCGAGGAACAGCCGATCATGGCGGGCTATCCGTCCGAGCCGCTGATGGGGCAGCCGACCGAGCTGGAAGTCGCGACGCGGGAGCGCGAACGGCTGGAACTCGAGCGCGCGCGCGCCGAACGGCTGCGCCGGCAGTTGGAGCGCGACAACGCGGCCCTCGCCGAAGCGCGCGAGCGCGCCGCTGCCGAGCGCCGCGAACTCGAGGCGCACGAGGCGCGGTGGGAGGCCGAGCAAGCAGCGGAGCGGGGCCGTGTCGAGGCGGGACGTGCCGAAGTGGAGCGCCTCAAGGCGGAGCTGGAAGCCCGGCGGGAAGGGCAGTGACGACGGCGCGCGCCAGACGTACGGCCGCCTTGTTCGCGCCGTTGCAGTGGGGTCCGGCGCAGTACACTACGAAGCGTTTCCGCACCACCCGTTGAGGCTCACTTCTCGTTGGAATCGCAGGTCGCGTTGAGGCTCACCTCCCATGGAACAAACGCCGGCGGGAGCGAAGCGACCGGTGACGGTTGGTCCATGCGAGGTCGGTGTGGCTGGGCCGGAGGCGGCGCCGGCGCGCAGCGGCAGCGAAGCGCCGGACCGGCTTTGGGGCGCTTGCGTTGGACAAAGCTCAGACAGACTTGACCCACGCGGCGTACAGATTGCATTATCCCCGGTCCCCACGTGCATGCCGGAACGGAACCGGTGCGCGCCGCCGCTACGGGCACCGTCCGCGCGCGGACAGGAGGCAACGTGATGCCGGAAGTACAGGAAGTTTGCGAAGACGTCATCGCATCGTCGGAGGGGTCGCTCGCATGCGCTGTGGTCGACCTCACGACGGGCGCCACCGTGGCGGCCGCTTACGGCCCGGACACGGAACTGAACGCCAACCGGATCGGTCTGGTGTCGGTCGCCGTGACGGACATGTTCCGTGGCAGGTTGATCCGCCAGTTCCACCGGGCCTGGTCGAGTGGCAACTCGGTCCCGGAACACTTCGTCCGCGAAGTCCAGATGGCGACCGCGAACAGTTACCAGTTCATATCCGTCGTGCCAGCCCGGATGGATACGCTGTTCGTACTGATCACGGACAGAACCGTCAGCCTCGGTCTGGGATGGATGTCCGTGCATCAGGCACTTGAGCAGCTTGAGAACGTCGCCGGACCTGTTGGCGCCAGCGCCGGCGGCGCGTCTGCGCGGCACGATTCCACACCCGCGAAGCCGCCCGCAGACGCGTCAGCAACGCTGCCCCGGCCGCCCGCTCCCGATACCCCTCCTGCCCCGGCGAGTCGCGGACCCAAGCGACCGCCCGCGAGCCAGGCACCGCCGTCATCGGTGCGGGCTTCCGAGCCGCGCGCTGCCCCTCCACCGCCCAAGGAGCCGCCGCCACCCGCGGTCGCGCCGCCACCCGCCGCGGAGCCCGCAACGCAAGCACCGCCGGCCGCGCATTCGCAACGAACGTACCGCGGTGTCCCGGTCGGCGAGGCGCCGGCATCGCAAGGGCGTCCGCGGAGCGACGTGCCGATGGGGCCTCGCGGCCGGATGTTCACCGCGCGGCGGCGGCCGGACAGGCCGAAAGACTAGCCCACCGGCATTCTTGAGCAGCGCTGATGTCAGCAGACGGGCCAAACCCGCCATCGGCGCGTGGGAGTTGCGGACCAACTCGACAGCATCGCCTCAGGCGCTCATCCACCACGGCTCAGGCGCCAGGATTGTGCGCCCCGCCACCACTGACCGGACGACGGAACAGGAACCCATTGCCGTGAAAACACCAACCGCAACAGCCGTTCTCCTCTTGGCTACGCCGGCGCTCGCGGCCTCCCCCTCCAGCCTCGACAGCGGCGATACGGCGTGGATGCTGATGGCCGCGGTCCTCGGACTCATGATGACCGTGCCCGGCATCGCCCTGTTCTACGGCGGCATGGTGCGGCGCAAGAACATGCTCTCCATCGCCGGCCAGTGTTTCGCCATCTGCTGCCTGGTCTCGGTCATCTGGATTCTGGCCGGCTACAGCCTCGCCTTCTCCGGCGACAACGACTACCTGGGGAACCTGGATCTGCTGCTGCTCGCGAATCTGGACCTCACCAGTCTCAAGGGCACCTTCCCCGAGTCGGTCTATGTCGTCTTTCAACTCGGATTCGGCGTGGTCGCCGCCGCACTGATCACGGGTGCGGTGGCCGACCGCATGAAATTCTCGGCCATGCTGTGGTTCGTCGGCTTGTGGTCCGTACTGGTCTACACGCCCGTCGTCCACTGGATCTGGGGGGGCGGTTTCCTCAACGACGAGGGCGTCCTGGACTACGCCGGCGGAACGATCGTGCACATCAATGCCGGGATCGCCGGGCTCGTCGCCTGCCTGGTGGTGGGCAAGCGCACGGGCTACGGGGCCGAGAACATGGCGCCCCACAATCCCCTGTTCAGCGTGATCGGCGTATCGCTGCTGTGGATTGGCTGGTTCGGATTCAGCGCGGGTTCCGCCTTGAGCGCCGGCAGCAACGCCGCGCTCGCGATGCTGGTTACGCAGACATCGGCCGCCGCCGGCGCCCTGACCTGGATGATCTACGAGTGGTCCGTACTCAGGAAGCCGAGCATCGTCGGGTTGGTATCGGGTGCGGTGGCCGGATTGGTGGCGATCACGCCGGCCGCTGGCTACGTCTCGCCGGCCGGGGCCATCGCCATCGGAGTCATCGCCGGTTTCAGCTGCTGCTGGGCCTGTGCGTGGCTCAAGTACAGCCTGGGATATGACGATGCCCTGGACGTGTTCGGCATACACGGGATCGGCGGGCTGCTCGGCGCCGTGCTGACCGGCGTGTTCGCCCTGGAGGAGATCGGTAACGCCCCGGGCGCCGTGGAAGGGAACTTCTGGCAAGTGTGGGTGCAGATCGAAGGTGTGCTGGTAGTCGGCGCCTGGAGCGCCCTGTGCACCTTCGTCATCCTCTACGCCATTCGCCTCTTCACCAGCCTGCGCGTCACGCCGGAGGAGGAAGAGGAAGGGCTCGACTACAGCCAGCACGGGGAGGCGATTGGCGCCGACCTGTGAGCCGGGTCTGGCCCCCGCCACCAAAGGGGCAAAAGAAGTCCCAATCTCGCCTGCACGACCCATTTCATTCTGGACGAGTTCGGGATCGAGTCAGGGAGCAGAGTCGAGCCGCACGGGAACACAAGGCACACTTCGTCACACCAGCGAGTCACCGATGCATGCGCTGGACAACGCACCGTCTGATGCGGGCTCCGCCACACCCTGGCTACTCGACCACAAGGTGGAACTGCCGGACCTCGTAACCGGCCAGGTGGAGCGCCGGGGCCTGGAGACCCGGTGCTCGCCGATGAATCGCCACTTGACCGTACTGCAGGCGCCAGGCGGATTCGGCAAGACCGCGCTGCTGGCGCGCTGCTGCCCTCAACTGCGCGAAGAGGGCAACGCGGTCGCCGCCAGGCCTCGATATCGCCATGTTCATGCCCGAAGGCCGAGGCGAGACGGTTACCGCCGAGGAACTCCGCTTCTCGACCCGTGACACCCAACGGGGCAGCGCCACCTCGGGAACGCTCCGTCGCCGTACATCTCGGCGCCTACGCCGCGTTCGCGTCCTCCAGGATGGTGTTCGTCTCGGCAACGACTAACTCCCGATAGACGTCGCCGACCATTTCCCAGGTGCCGCTATACCCCTTCGGCACCACGACATGGTCCCCGGTGTCGGCCTCCCGAACATTCCCCTGCCGGTCCGTCAGGATCAGCTTCCCCGCGAGTACGTGGACGTACTCGTCGTAGAGCGTGTTCTCGAGTTCGAAACATGGCAGATGGTTATGGCAGATGGGACACCCACTCTTGTCGGTCCAATCTGGGTGCTACTCGGGTGGGTGTCCCATGCAGGGAGCCCCCCATGCAGGAGCCCCATGCAGGAGCTCCATGCAGGAGCCAAGGCGCGACGTGACGAGAACGCTCCGCGCGTTCTCCCACCGACGTGGCAAACGCAACCCAAGTCGGCGGTCGCTCGGCAGCATCGCCACGCCGACGCACGAATGGGCGGATCTCCTACAGGCGTTTCAGCCATTGCCCGTGGCGCCTCCGGCGCAACCTGCCCGATGCTGCACTCCCGGGACGCATGCCGGATGCAGCACATGGCGGACGCCGTCAGCCACGACCAGAACTTCAAGAACCTGATCGTCGACTACCCGCGCGAGGCGCTGGCATTCTTCGCCCCCGAGGAAGCGCCGCGGCCGGAGGACGACGTGCGCATCGTCCCGGTGCGCCAGGAGCAGCTCAAGGAACGCCTCGGCGACCGCTACCGGGCGCTCGACGCGCCGCTGCTCGTGGACTGGGCCGACGGCCGCCGCGACGCGGTCGTGTTCGCGCTGGAGGAGGAGTCGGACTGGCGGCGGTTCTCGCCGCATCGGCTCGCCCGCTACTGCCTGGACCTCGCCGAGATGTTCGACACCGACCGCGTGGTGCCGGTGGCGATCTTCCTGCGTGCAGCCGACCGCGCTCCGGCATCCCTGGTCCTCGGCACCGGGCGGCGACACTACCTCGTCTTCGACTACCTGGCCTGCAAGCTCGCCGAGATGCCCGCCGGACGTTGGCTGGACAGCGACAACCTGGTGGCGCGCGTCAACCTGCCGAACATGCGCAGCCCCGCCCGCGACCGGGTCGACGTCTACGCCCGCGCGGTGCACGGCCTGCTGACGCTGGAGACGGACGGCGCCAGGCAAGCGAAGTACATGGAGTTCATCGACATCTACGCCGGCCTGACGGACAATGAGTTCCGCCACTACCGGCGGCAGCATCTGGAGGAGAGCAGCATCGTGACAGGACTCATTCAACGGGCCCGCGCCGAGGGCATCGAGCAGGGCATGGAACGAGGCGTCGAGCGAGGCATCGAGCGGGGCATGCGGCAAGGCCGCGCCGAGGGCGGGCGCGCGGTGCTGGAGCGACTGCTCCGGCAGCGCTTCGGCGGGCTGTCGCCCGAAGCGGCGGAGCGGCTGCGGCGGGCGCCCGAGACCGAGCTGGAGACCTGGGCCGACAACCTGCTGGACGCCGGAACGCTCGACGAGGTGTTCCGCACGACACCGTAGGCGCGGCGCTGGCGCTGGAGACGGACGGCGCCAGGCAAGCGAAGTACATGGAGTTCATCGACATCTACGCCGGCCTGACGGACAATGAGATCCGTCGCTACCGGCGGCAGCATCCGCAGGAGGGCAGCATCGTGACAGGACCCATTCAACGGGCCCGCAACGAAGGCATCGAGCAAGGCCGCGTCGAGGGCACAAGACTCATTCAACGGGCACGCGCCGAGGGCATCGAGCGAGGCATCGAGCGAGGCATCGAGCGAGCCATCGAGCGAGCCATCGAGCGAGGCATCGAGCGAGCCATCGAGCGAGGCATCGAGCGAGGCATCGAGCAGGGCAATTGGGGGGAACGAGGCATCGAGCGGGGCATGCGGCAAGGCCGCGCCGAGGGCGGGCGCGCGGTGCTGGAGCGACTGCTCCGGCAGCGCTTCGGCGGGCTGTCGCCCGAAGCGGCGGAGCGGCTGCGGCGGGCGCCCGAGACCGAGCTGGAGACCTGGGCCGACAACCTGCTAGACGCCGGAACGCTCGACGAGGTGTTCCGCACGACACCGTAGGCGCGGCGCTGGCGCGACGTGTTCGAGAACGCTCCGCGCGTTCTGGCGCGACTCGGGTGGGTGTCCCATCTGGTCGTAACAGGTCCCGAAAGCCGGGGAACGGCCACGTTGACACTATGCCTGGCGCTTGCGCATGCTCTAGTCGTGGAGTGGCACGGAGCCCGTCGATGGCAGCGGTGGGCCCCGGGAATCGCGTCCGTGTCGGACGCCGTTCCCGAGCCGCTGACTCGAAACGTAGACATGCCGACGTAGCGGAGCCGGACGCTGCTCCGGGCTCGATCGCATGCCGGTCGCTCCGCTCCCTGCGTTCGACCGGAAACGCGCGGTGTCGGGAATCAACGAGAGAACGTCAACGCCCAAACGTCCTCCCGGAAAGTGTGCAGTTTTCAGTTGCCAAAAGTGTGCAGTTTTCAATTGCCATTGACAGGGGGGGACACCCACTCCGCCGGACCGGGTGGGTGTCCCATGCGGAGCCCGCCCGCTGCTTCCCGCTCCCTCCTTCGCCGCGTGCCACGCGCGGCTCCCATCCGTCTGATAACTCAGGTGGGTGTCCCGTCTGGCGCCTCATCCCCGCGACGGTCGCCGACGCGTTCCGGTACCGGAGGTAGTGCGGCCCGTCCTGGCGCCGTACCGGCGGCCGTGCCGGGGCGCCCGTCCGGGGTGGGTGTCCCCTGCGAATCCGGCGCCGGGAGGGCACGGCCGCCGCCAGCACGCGCAGCAGGCACGCCGCGCACAGCCTGATGTCGAGCCACGGTCCCATGGCCTCGATGTAGAGCAGGTCGTAACGCAGCTTCTGCCGCGGCGTCGCCGCCGCCCCGCGGCGCGCCTGGGCGAGGCCGGCGAGGCCGGGACGCACGGCGAGGCGGCGCGCGAAGCCGGGTGCGGCGCGCTCGCAGCGGGGCGCGAGTTCCGGGCGCTCAGGCCGCGGACCCACCAGGCTCATCTCGCCGCGCAGCACATTCAGCGCCTGCGGTAGCTCGTCGAGGCGCAGGCGTCGCAGCAGGCGGCCCACCGGCGTCGCGCGCCGGTCCGGTTGCGCCGCCCACACGGGGCCGGTGGCGTCTTCCGAATCCACCGGCATGGTACGGAACTTCACCAGCTCGAAGACCCGGCCGCCCAGGCCCAGGCGACGTTGGCGGTACAGCACCGGCCCGCCGTCGCCGAGCTTCACCGCCAGCGCGACGGCGACGGCGATCAGCAGCCAGAGCGGTGCGAGCAGCACCCCCACGACATACAGCGCCGCCAGGTCGAACGGGCGCTTGTACGCCGTGCCCCAACGCGGGGCGACGGCGCGTCCTGCGGACGCGTTAGCGTCGCGCCCCAAGGCCCCGATATCTGGCGTGCCCCGCCGACCGCCCATCGGTCGCCACATCCACCAGGCGCGCTCGGGCCACGCCACGGGGGTGCCGTCAGGCAGCGGGTTGTCCGCCAACGTGTATGCCACGATCCGTGCCGGACCTGCCACGCCAGCGGGCGGAATCCAGAAGTAGTCCGCGTCGCTGCCGCCACCTATGCTGCCTGCAACGGGGCTACCAAAGTCTACCGGCGTCACACCGGCCCTGGAGCCAGGACGATCGTCCTCGAAGCGGTTCACATGCAGCGCAGACGTACCCCGGGAGCCGTCGAAGCTGCCGACTCGAACGACGTAGGCCCGCTCCGCCAAGCGTCCGATCAAATCGAAGTTCCCCCCGTCGCCGCCATCGTCATCGGTCAGCATGCCCTCAGCCATGCCAAAGCCCAGCACATGGCCACCGTATCCAGCTCCCCGGTCGTCGATATACTCGGCGCTGACCTGTGAGCCGGCTCAGACCCCCGCCACCGCAGGGGAGAAGAAGGTCCCAATCTCGACTCGCCAAGCTGCCAGGACCACGCCGACCACAACGAACTGTCCTCGAAATCCTACACAGTTTCAAGCTCCTTTGGCAACGCGCCCACCGCGGGCACTCGGGTTGCGGAATGAGCGCCCAAGTAGCTGACAACCGGTCCCGTGGACCTATCCGGCAGACACCCCTCCTGTCGCCAACACCGAATTGGTTTTTTGATCGTTTCTCGTGTTTACTTCCGGTAGTTCCAAATTGGCTTGGCAGTCCGATTCGCCCGAAGGGACGCGCACCAGCGATTCGCCGATGCACGGGCCGAACGAGTCGAGCCGCACGGGACAGCAAGGCGCGCTTCGTCACACGAGGAGGTTACCGATGCAAGATCTGGACAACGCACCGCCTGATGCGGACTCCGCCACACCCTGGCTCCTCGACCACAAGGTGGAACTGCCGGACCTCGTTACCGGCTATGTAGAGCGCCGGGATCTGGAGACCCGGTGCTCGCCGATGAATCGCCACTTGACCGTACTGCAGGCGCCAGGCGGATTCGGCAAGACCGCGCTGCTGGCGCGATGCTGCCGTCAACTGCGCGAAGAGGGCAACGCGGTCGCCTGGCTGGCGCTGGACGAAGAAGACAGCGCCGTTCGGATGGCGACCTACCTGACACTCGCCTTCGAACGAGCGGGGGTCAAATCCATCGATGCGACGGGCGGCTCCTCGGACACCCCGACACTTGAATCCGACTCGCAGGCCCGGTATCGCATCAACTTGCTGATTCGCGCGATCGCGCGTCATGAGGCGCCGTGCCTGCTCGTGCTGGACGAACTTGAACGGTTGCGCAATGCGGAGGCGATCGGCGTGCTGAACGCGCTGCTGGCCAACTCCCCACGCAACCTGCGGATCGCCATGGCGTTCCGCGAGCGTCCGCCGGGTCTCGATATCGCCATGTTCATGCTCGAAGGCCGCGGCGAGACCGTTACCGCCGAGGAACTCCGCTTCTCGACCCGTGACATCGCCAGCTTCTTCGATACGAAACTGTCACGCCGCGAACTTGCGTCGGTGGCAGACAAGTCGGCCGGCTGGCCGATCGCACTGCGGATCTTCCGCAACGCCATGCAGACCGGAGCCGCGGTTACCGAGGTCGGAGGCGAAGACGACACGATCGCCGCGTGGATCGAGTCGCGGCTTTGGCGCGGCGTTCCGGACGAGGATCGCGACTTCGTTCTGGACATCGCGCTGTTCGACTGGATCGATACGGAGCTCATCGACGAGACCACCGGCGCGAGCCACTCCAGGCGCCGGTTCGAGTCCATGACCTCGCTCACGGGCCTGTCGCAGACCACCGGCGGCGAGAAATCGACGATGCAGTTACACCCGTTGATCCGCGAGCACTGCGCGAACCGGCGCTTCCGCGAGAACCCCTCGAGGTTCCGTTCCATTCACGCCGGCATCGCACGGGGCCTGGCGCGCCGCGGTCAGGTGGTCGACGCCCTGCGCCACGCGGCCGAAGCGGGCGATCCGCAACTGATCGGGCAGATCGCCACCACTGACGGAGGCATCCACCTGTGGATCAGGGGCGGGTTCGACGCGCTGCAGGCCATGGACGGTTGGCTGACCCCCGAGGTCATGGACACATACCCCAGACTCGCGCTGGTCCGTTGTGTGGTTCTTGCCATGTCCGGCGACATGCAAGGTGCGAGACGCGTGTATCAGACTGCGGCCATCGCCAGCGCCGGTTTCACCCGCGATCCCGCAGGGACGGAGGATCCGCAGATGAAGCTCGATCACCTGGTCGTGCTGGGCCTCCTGCTCGTCTTCGGGTGCGTCGACATATCGGGTTACGAGCCGCTGGTCGCCACGGCCTCCGCGGTCGCCCGGGATCCCGAAGTGAACCCGTTGCTGCGTGGTCTGGTTCGCTACGGACTGTGCCTTTCCTTCAACGAGATGACCGAGTTCGACCAGGCCGCAGCCTGGAGTGAAGCGGCGCGCGCAGACCTCGGCCACAATACGCCGTACGTCTCGCCGCATCTCGACTATCAACGCGGCCTGGCCGCCATGGCGCAAGGGCGAACGTCGGACGCCGCCGCCGCCTACGAACGCGCATTGCGGCTCGGACGGGTCACGCATCTGGGCAACGCCACCTCCGTGATCGTCGGCGAAATCCTGATGGCGGAACTCGAGCTGGAACGGAGTGCACGGACGTCGTCGCCCCACGCGCCCCGCTTTGCGCCGCGGCTCCTGGGTGAATGCGGGGCCTGGCTGGACGTCTACGCCGCGAACACCGGCGTCGCCGCGGAACTGGCGCTGGAGCATGGCGGCGTCGATAGCGCACTGGCGGCGGTGGAAAGCGCAACGAGTTTTGCGCGCGCCACCGAGCGCTCGGCGCTGGTGACGTTGCTGTCGGCCTTGCGGGTTTCCCTGCTCGTGACGGGACAACGAGTCGACGAGGCCGCCCGCGCATGGCAAAGCGCCGCTCTCCCCGACACCGACGAGCAATGTCTGGACTTCAAGAGACGACGCTGGCGCGAAGTCGAGGCACTCGCCAGCGCGCGCCTGCGCCTGCTGATTGCGCAGGGGGAATTCGACCGCGCCCGCGAGCTCGCCACCCGGGTGTGCACCGTTGCGGCGGAGCGGCAACTGCTGCGCACCCTGATGCGCACGCTGGTCCTGTCGATGCGTCTTGAGCACTGCGCCGGGAATCCGGAGCGGGCAACGCAGCACCTGGTCGAATTCCTGCAGCGATACGAGCAGGCGGACTACGCGCGCCCACTGGCACGGGAGCGGGAAATCGCGATGCCGCTATTGCATGCCGTTGTCCGGTCGAGACCCTCCGCATCGTTGGCCGCCACGGCCACCGCACTGCTCGACGCCCTGACCCCGTGGGACGAGGCGGCCGAGTCGGACGAAGCGGGCCAGGACCGCTACCAGCCACTCCTAAGCGCCGACGAACTCACGGTACTGCAACGTCTGGACTCCCAGACCGACAAGGCCATCGCGCGGGACCTCGATCTGACCTATGACGGCGTTCGCTATCGCATCAGGAAGATCTTCTCCAAACTCGGCGCATGCAGCAGATACGACGCGATTCACCGGGCGCGGGCTGCGGGAATCCTCCCGGACGATGGCGGCACGACTCCATTCGACCTTTGACCTCGCCCAGCCGCAACAAGACGCTTGCCTCCCGGCGCCGCACGGCGGAAGTCTCTTCGGAACTCGAAGGACTACCGAGTTGGCGTTGAACGATAGTCAAAAAAGCAGTTTCGGCTATGGTCATATTCACACACAAACCGTCACATCCTGACTTGGGAACACGATTTAGACCGTCCAGACCGGTAAAATCATGCTCCCACTACCCCCGGTCAACTTTGTTGTGCATGCACAACACCGATGCGGTCGGTCGAGGGGTCGCGCCCGCTCGGCGTCACCAACATCCGCCAGGCGCAATATCAGGGTGTCGCCGGCGAGGTGGTGACGTTCGCATACACGGTGGTCGACGGCGACGCCGATGCGAACGGGGTGAGCATTGCCGCCGACAGCTTGGCCAACAGCAGCGGCGGCTCGATCAGGGACAGCGCGAACCTGGACGCCGATCTGACCCACAGTGCCCTGGCGGACGACGAAGACCACCGGGTCGACGCGGTCGCGCCGCTGCTACTGAGCGCTGCCGCAGACTTCGAGGAGTTGTTGCTCACCTACAGCGAAGCGCTCGACGAGGGTCAGACCCCGTCACCCGGCGAGTTCACGGTGACCGCCGGGGCCGACGATCTGACCGTGGTCGCCGTTCAGATACTCGGCAGCCGGGTCACGCTCACGCTGACGCCACCCGTAGCGGCGGGGGACACCGTCACGGTGAGCTATTCGGGCGCATCGGCGATGTCCCACTTGCGGGATCCGACGGGCAACCCCGCGGCCGATTTCGCTGACAAGGCAGCGACGAACGGCACGCGGCAGCCCGTGCAAGACACGGATGGGGACGGACTGATCGAGATCGCCAGCCTTCCCCAGCTCGATACGACCCGGCACGACCCGGACGGCGACGGCCATCCCGTCGAAAGCGAGAGCGAAGCGACCGCATACCGCGCCGCTTTTCCCGCCGCGTTCCCCACCGCCGATGCGCGGCTAGTCTGCTCCGGCCACTGCCTGGGGTACGAACTCCAAGGGCCCCTGGACTTCGATACCGACGCGAGCGGTCTTGGCGACTCGGGCGACTCCTTCTGTCACGGCGGCCGAGGCTGGGCGCCGATCGGCACCCGTGCCAAACCCGTCACCGCGGTCTTCGACGGCAACGGCCACACCATTCGGCGCCTCTTCGTCAATCGTCCGTCGCCCTTTATTCTGGACGGGGTCAGGCGCGCGAGAAGACCTGCTTGCGGGTCTGGTGCGCGCCCTCCTCCATCTGCTGAAACGTCTGCAGCATGTCCTGGGCGCCCTTCTGCATCGAGTCCGCGAACCCCTTGGTGCGGTCGAGATACGCGCGTCGTTCTTCGGCGAGAGCGGTGAGCGCGTCCCCCCCAGGGCACGACGGACGTCCCGGCGCGAACGGCCCGGAGGACACGACTGCGGCAGCCGCATCCGCTGACGCCACGGGCGTGGATCAGTCTCATCGGCCCACGCAATGGTGCTGGACGGTCACGTACCACAAGTCTCCCTCAACCACCTGAAGGTCGGTCCAGTCCCGGTCGTCGATATGCCCGCCGATCAGGACGCGTTCTGCCTCGAAGTCCGGATCGCAGGCCGGGTTGGTGCCGCGGGTCTCGAAGCTCACGGTGCCGCTGGTGAACGGTATCCCTTCCGGCGACTGGACGTAGGGGCCGGACATCACCCGTAGCCTGACGCTGTCCGCGATTTCTCCTACCGGCGTGACGGTCACCGTCGTGACATCCCGGCAACCAACGGTTGTTTTGGGAGCGAGGTCGCGCTCCGCTCCGTCGCAACCGATTCGCATGGCAATGGGGGCGTCCTGTTCGTCGGGCGGGTAGCCGTGCCCCGTGCCGTTCGAAATCTCCATCTCGTATTGCGCTTGGGCCGGGAGGGCGACGAGCGCGAATCCGAGAGCGACGCCTATGGTGAGACGCGCCCACACGTGGGGCTGGGACAAGATGTGCATGACTGCTCCTCTGTCGGGAATGGGCGAACACCGTTACGGTATATGAGGTGCCTCCGGCCTGTCAACGCGAAGCCTTGTCCTTGTCAACGCAAAGCAGAAATGTCCCCTTTTTGCGGTTCGGGCCTTCCCTCTTTTTCGAGAAGAAATTTTGTTGCTGAAGCTGTGGGGTTGTGGTCGAGAGGTGCGCGAGTGTGGGCAGCCGGTGGGCAACGCGCGGCGGAACGCCCGGTCGATGACCACTCGGCCGAGCGCGTTGTCCACGGGCCGTCCACACGCCCCGAAGGGCGCGCGCCGGTCCGCAGGACTCGTCCACAAATTCACGGCGGCGGCCCGCGCTCGCAGCTTCATCCACCTCCAGCCCGCCATGAACTCCGGCAGG
This sequence comes from Candidatus Azotimanducaceae bacterium, assembly GCA_965206615.1. Classification (GTDB taxonomy): domain Bacteria; phylum Pseudomonadota; class Gammaproteobacteria; order Pseudomonadales; family Azotimanducaceae; genus VXNE01. Next base: position 603,935 of record CBDBKI010000005.1, on the reverse strand, counting down.
TACGCGTTGCCCGCCTCCATGCCGTCGATCCCGCGCAGCCGCATCTCCTTCACCAGCCGGTCCTGCAGCGTCCGGTTGGCCCGCTCCACGCGCCCCTTCGCCTGCGGGCTGCCCGCCTGATCGCCGCGATGTCCAGCGTCCGCAAGGCCCGCGAGAACTGCGTCAACTCGTCCTCCTTGTCCCTCTTGTTGACCCGGAACACGCTGTACCGTCCGATGTAGTACGCCACCGGCCGCCCATGCGCCGCCAGATGCTCTCGCGTCGTCTCCATGTACGCCTCAGTCGTCTCCGTCGGGGAGAATCTGGTCGCCAGCAGCCGCGTCGTCGCATCGTCGACGAACACGATCAGCGTGCACGCCGGCGCCCGGCCCTCGAACCAGTCGTGCGGCGAACCGTCGATCTGCACCAGATCCCCCACGCACTCCCGCCGCGGCCGGCTCTGGTGCACCCGAACCGTCCGGCGCGCCTTCGCCCGCCACAGTCCATCCGCGATCATCCACGCGCGCAGCGTCTCCACCGACAGCCGATGACCATGCAACTCGACCAGCTTCTCGCGCGCGAAGGTCGGACCGAAGTCCGCATAGCGTTCCCGCACCAACTCCAGGACGTCCCGTCGAACAACAGCGGTGATGGCGTTGTTCGGCCGCCTGCCGCGATGCCAGCACCGACACGGTCGTCTACCGGGCCCGGTCCGCGCTGGATCCGGAGGACAGCCCCTGATGCCGGGGGCAACAGAACCGACAGTTGCTGATCCGTGGCGAGGAGGATGGAGCCATCGCGGGCGCTCTATTCTTGCGGGTGCTGTAGTCCGAGGAACGGAGGATGCCCGCGATGGCGACAGGGACTGTCGCCGACGAGCGCACGGAACGCAAGCGCAGCTAGCCCGCATTTCTCACCAGGGGCCGTGATGATCGCGGAGGATTTTGGTCCTGTGCGCGTGCTCGCGACCGAAAGCATAGCGGGGACTACGGTTGAGGGAGCACGTGCGCGCACGGGGCCAAAAGACCCGCGAGGGCGCGGCCAGCGCAGTCCGCAATCGGCACGATCATCGGCAATCGCGGTCAACTTCGTGAAACCCAAAAGCTTTTTGACGCCGACAAGCGGCCTGGTGAGAAATGCGGGCTAGCGCCGCTGGGCTGTTCGCCGCTGCAGCCACTCGACGGCGATTAGCATGAGCGCGGCAAAGGCGATTAGCAGGGTGGCCACGGCCAGCAGGGTGGGGCTCGCCTGTTCACGAATGCCGGACCACATTTCGCGCGGGATCGTCCGCTGCTCCAAACCGCCCATGAACAGCATGACCGCGATTTCGTCGAAGGACGTAATGAAGGCGAAGATGCTCCCGGAAGCGATGCCGGGGCCGACTGTCGGCAGTTGCACGCGCAAAAAGGATCTGACCGGCCCGGCGCCCAGGCTGGCAGCCGCCTGCAGCAGGGTCCAGTCGAATCCGGCCAGACTCGCGGTTACCGTAATGACCACCAGGGGTACGCCGAGTACGGTGTGGGCGAGTATGAGGCCGGTATAGGTCTGCACCAGGCCCAGGTCGGCGTAGAAGAAAAACATGCCGACCGCAACGAGGATGACCGGCGTGACCATGGGAGAGATAACCAACGCGGTAACCGCTGCGCGGCCCGGCATCCGCGGATTGGCCAACCCCAGCGCCGTCAAGGTGCCCAGGATGGTTGCCAGCACCGTGGAGGCAACGCCGATGCCGAGGCTGTTCCCCAAAGCCCGAATCCATGCGGCGTCGGCAAGTTCGCGATACCAACGCAGTGACCAGGCATCGGGGTCCAGCCGCATCATTCCTTCCGTGAACGTGAAGTAGGGTTCGGCATTGAAGCTGAGCGGCACGATCACCAGGATGGGTGCAATCAGAAAGAGGAAGCCCGCCAGGCAACAAGCTCGCAGACCCCACTTGCCGATCAGTCTCGATAGCTCAACGCACATCGTTTCAGCCCAACCTCAGGTGTCGTATTCCAAACAGCTTTTCGTAAATGAGATACAGGACCACCACGGTCGCAAGGAGGGTGCTTCCGACTGCGGCCGCCAACCCCCAGTTCAGGGAAATCTGCATGTGGTGGGCGATCAGGTTCGAGATCATCTGGCCACTCTGCTCACCGACCAGCGCTGGCGTCACGTAGTAACCGACCGCCAGCATGAAGACAAGCAGCGAACCTGCGCCGACTCCGGGCATGGTCAGCGGGAGGTATATCCGGATGAAGGCCCGCAGCGGCGTTGCGCCCAAGGACGCAGCTGCATGCATGTGCGTCGCGGGGATGCTGCGCATCACCGGGTACAGCGCCAACACCATGTAGGGCAGCAGCGCATGCACGGTGGCAATGATCGTGCCGCTCATGTTGTAGATCATCACCAGGCGCTCATCGTCCGACACCAGGCCGACAGCCACCAGCAGATTGTTCAGGACTCCCCGGTATTGCAGCAGCACGATCCAGGCGGTGGTACGCACCAGCAGCGAGGTCAACAGACACAGGATCACCAGCGCCAGCAGCACATTGGCAAGTCGCCGGGGCGACCGTGTGATCGCGAGTGCAAGCGGGTAGCCGATGGCCAGGCACAACAAGGTGATCGACAGACTCGCCAGTAGCGTGCCCGTCAGTCTCGGCAGATACACGCGCTCCGCTTCGGCGCGCAGCCCGACGCTGCCCGTGGCATCCTCGGCGAGATCGAAAGCGGACAGAAAGTGCTGCGCGGTCAGAGTCTTGCTGGCGGCCTTGATGGCACGCCACGTCCCGGTCTTGCCCCAGGCGGCATCGACGCCGACCAGGGTTGTGCGCCACGATGCCCCTCTTTCGATGTCTTCCATCGCGCGGGCCGAGCGGGTGACTACCCTGCGCAGGCCTGGCATCTCCCTGTCGAAGCGCTTGGCCACGCGACCGAGCGCGCGGGAATGTCGGGCTGCGTGCAACTCCTTCGCCACGGCCGCAAAGGCGGCCTCTTGCGGAAGGCCGATGCCCTTCCATTGGGCCAGGACGCCAACAGTCTCCGGGAGGGCTTCCGCCACATGCGGTTCGTGGAAACTCTGGCGCACCAGCGAACCGAGCGGAAACAGGAAATTCGCCAGCAGGAACGCGACCAACGGTAGCGTCAGCACAAGCGACCACAACCCGGCCCGCGCCAGCCTCCATCTGGCCCTCACGCAAACCTCGCCGTTATGGCGGGGGTTTCGGGTTGGCGTGGCGCATGCGCGTGTGAGGCGACTGCTACCGAGTCGTCAGCCATCGGTTGAAGCGCTCGCTCATCTTGTCGAGGTTCTCGCTCCACCATCGCCAGTCCTCCTTCAGCGCTCTTCGCAGATGGGGCGGCGTGGTCGGCAGATGGGGATGCATGTCGATACCGATCGCGGAATCACTGCCGACCAGGGATTGTGCCGAGCTTCGGGTTGGACTGTAGGAGATGTGCCGGGCGATGTTGGACATTACCGCCGGCTGGGCGGCGAAGCGGACGAACTCTCTCGCAGCTTCTAATCGGGGAGTCCCCGCGATGATGGCCTGCACGCCACTGTACGCCAGCACTTGCCCGTCCCAGACGATCACGAAGGGCTGCTTCTCCGCCACCTGCGCGTTGAAGATGCGGCCATTGTAGGCGGTGGTCATGACCACCTCCCCATCCGCAAGCAGACGCGGCGGCTGTGCGCCCGCATCCCACCAGACGGTATGTTCCCGGATGGTCTCCAGCTTGCTGAACGCCCGGTCGACACCACCTGGCTTATCCAAGGTATCGTAGACCTCGTCGGGCGGCACGCCATCGGCCATCAGCGCGAACTCCAGGTTGGCGACCGGCGAGCGGCGCATGCCGCGGCGTCCCGGAAACCTCTCCAGGTCGAAAAAGTCCCCAATGGTCTTCGGCGCCGGCCCGGAAACGAATGCGGTGTTGTAGGCGTAGATGGTCGAGTCGAACATCAGCGCGACACCGCACTCCGTGATGGCATTCGCATCGAAGTCCGCTACGGCTGGCGCGCCGTCAGGCGCGGCGGCCAGCCAACTCGGGTCGCGCGGCAGCGGCTCGAGGAGGCCTTCGTCGCAGCCGCGCACCGCGTCATACAGGTCAAGATCGACGATGTCCCAGTGGATGGCACCGGAATCAACCTGCGCCCGAATTCGCGCGAAGCCGCCAGCGTAATCATCTACCAGCACCTCGATGCCGGTGTGGGCGGTGAACGGCTTGTAGAAGGCCTCGGTTACGGCGCGCCCATAAGCGCCGCCCCAGCTGGCGGCGACGATGTATTCCGCAAGCGCGGCGTGGGCCATCGTCAAGGCCGCTGCGCAAAGTGCCTGGACCCCGCGACGAATCGACCTGCGGCAACCGCTTGCGGGGCGCGCCCGCAATGGGCTTCCCGGCGTGACCATCCACTGAGCGATCACAGCCGGCAAGTTGACGATGACGGTGGTGCAGACCTATAAAGGGCGTCCCACGGACCATCGTACTGGAGGGGGAAATGGACCGACCCGGCAACGTCACGCACGCAAAGGATCCGATCACACAGATGCCGGAGGCAGAGGGCAAAACCACCGGTCGGTCGGCGAAGATCACCCGCAAGCACTACGAAAAGGAACTCTTCCTGCTTCAGGTCGAGCTGGTCACCATGGTCGAGTGGATCAAGCAACAGGGGCTCAAGGTGGTGGTAGTCTTCGAGGGCCGCGACGCGGCCGGCAAGGGCAGTGTCATCAAGCGCATCACCGAGCACCTGAGTCCGCGCGTCTGCCCCGTCGTCGCGTTGCCCGCCCCCACTGAGCGGGAGAAGACGCAGTGGTATTTTCAACGCTACGTGTCGCACCTGCCCGCCGCCGGGGAAATGGTTCTGTTCGACCGGAGCTGGTACAACCGGGCGGGCGTCGAACGCGTGATGGGCTTTTGCACGGAGGAGGAACATCGGGAGTTTCTTCGCAGTTGTCCGGAGTTCGAACGCATGCTGGTGCGATCCGGCATCCAGCTGATCAAGTACTGGTTCTCCGTTTCCGACAGGGAGCAGGAACGGCGGTTCCAGAGCCGCATCGCGGAACGCCACAAACGCTGGAAACTGAGTCCAATGGACCTGAAATCGAGAGAACTCTGGATGGAATACTCCAAGGCGAAGGACGAGATGTTCGCACACACCGACATCAAGCAGGCACCATGGTACGTCGTCGACGCGGACGTGAAGAAACACGCGCGCCTGAACTGCATTTCCCACCTGTTAAGCATGGTGCCCTACAAGGACTTGACTCCGGAGCCGATCAGCCTTCCGAAGCAAACCTGGCGCGGGGCGTATGTGCGACCGCCAATGAGCGACCAGACCTTCGTCCCCGCAGTCTATACCGCTGATTCGATCAGTTGCAAACCGACCTGACGTCGTGTCAACGCAAGGCAAAAATGTCCCCTTTGGCTGGCCGGTATCTTGCACGGGCGATGGCTCCCGAATACGCCGATCGTGCCGGATCGGACGCGGGCGTAGCGAGCGTAAGCGGCCGTAGCCCAAGTCCGGCGCTGGCGCGCGGCCTCATCCCGCGGCGACCCCAGCCGCTTCCGGCTTGAACGGCCGCCGCCAAGGATGGTCCGGCGGTGGCTTGAGGCCGGTCGCGACAGCTGCTCCGCCTTGGCCTGCTCGACCCGGCGCACAACGCTGGTTGCGCGACCGGACATGGTTGCCGCGTTCGGTCTCGCGGGCGTCGAGGAAGCGGGCGACCCGCTGTGCAGTGAGGTCGTCCAGTTGCACCTGCGCTCGGTTGCCAACTCGACCATGTCGTTTGCGCCGATTACGTCCCTGTCGCGCATGCGGCCCTACCCTGCCGTCCCTCCCACACCGGCGCGACGCCATCGCGTCACACCGCCGCGCGGGCGATAACGGGGTCAACTCGTTCGTCACAAAGGACCCACCGCGACCGCGGCGGCGAGCGCCGAGGATTGGCTTGCCCCGTGCCGTCGGCCGGCGGCTTGCACAATTCTGACACGAGCGACGACAAGCGACACGGGCGACAACAGGCGTCGCTACCAGCGGTCAGGGAGGCGGAGCTGCCGGTGCGAGCGTGCGGGCGACACGCAGGCCGACGGTGTCGTCGTAGAGCGTGTGTTCGGTGAGCCTGAGCCGGAGCGCGGTGCGTACGAAGGGGGGGGTATTGCCCCAGGAGGCGCCGCGCAGGACATGCTCCAGGCAGAGACCCTGCCGCCAGGCACTGCCGTCCGTGGGCGCTCCCTCATAGCTGTAATTCCAGCAATCCGCCACCCACTCCCACAGATTGCCGTGCATGTCGTAAAGACCGAAGCCATTCGGCGCAAAGGAGCCCACCGGCGCCGTCTGCTCGGCCCACGGACTGCCGCACTCCTTGCAGTTCGCACGGTTCTCTCCGATGTCGTCGCCCCAGTTGTATTTCGTCGTGGTGCCCGCGCGCGCCGCGTATTCCCACTCTGCCTCCGTCGGCAAACGGTACTCCGCGCCCGTCTCCTGCGAAAGCCACGCCACATAGTCCTGCGCGCCCCTCCAGGAAACGTTGGTCGCCGGACGCCGGCCGCGCCCCCAGCCCTCGTCATCGACCCGGTTCGGATGTGTAAACCGATCGAACTCCTCGAAGGTCACTTCGTACACCGACAGCGCGAACGGCCGCGTGATCGTGACCTCGCGAACCGGCAGCTCCTCGCCCCAGCAGCTCTTGTCATTCGACAGGCACCCCATCCGGAAACGGCCGGCGGGTATCACGACCATCTCGGGGCCCTCACCACCGGAACGGAGCCGCTCCCGGAACGTGCTCCCGGCGCGCATCGCAGCTGTGCGCGCGGCAGACGGCGATGCGTCCGCAGCCCCTGTGGCCACTGTCCCCGCGGGCGGGTCCGTCACGGCTCTGGGAGCGGGATCCGCAGCCGGCACGACCACCAAGCCCCAAGCGCACCAAACCAGCACGCACGCTGCCAACGCTCTCATGGACGGGACTCCAATAGCAGGAATGCGTGCATGCTCGCCCGCATGTGGCGGGACCGTCAAGGCCAACCTGCGCCTTGTCTCGGCGGTATGCGCCCCAACTACCGTCAGGCGCTCCGTGTGGCGCTGGCTCCATGGCATCCGGACGGACCTCAGTATTTCCAGCCATAGCCCGACGGCATTAGCGGTGTCGCCGGAGTTCACACCTCGGGCTTCGCTGAGCCTTCGGTTCGCCAACGACGCCGCCGGGTTCGAGCCTGGACGAGTGGGTCGGTGCGGCCGTGGACTGCGGGGTCTGTAAGTCGACGGGGCCGGGGCACCGAGCATTCGAGGAGTCACTGGTCGGGCACCTGGAAGGGAGACAGCTTCATTCGCGGCGGGCGGGCGAGGCCGCGAGGCTCGCTGGGCGGTTTGATTCCGGCCACGCTCGCCGTCGTGGGTGGCGTCGCCTCCTTCCTGCTCGAAACGCGGGCCGACATGGCCGGGATCCGGGACGAACTCCTTGGCATCGCGGAGCTGGAACGCAACCGCGACGCGAGTTGGATCATCAGTGACGACACCGCGCACGCCACCGCCGAGGAATTGCTCCGGGGGCTGCAGTCCGATGTCGACTCGCTCAAGGACGGGCTGACGGATCGGCTGACCACCTCGCAGGACGACCTGAACTACCGCATGGGACTGCACGACGGCCAGCACCGCCGCCTCGACAACATCCTTGAACGCCTGGAGGACATGGAGCGCGACCACCGGGCGATGGAAGTCGAACACCACCAGCGGCACTTCGGCGGCGACCTGGCGCCAGAATCGGCTCCGCACAGTGGTGCGCCAGACCAAGCTGACTCGGACCTCGGGCAAGCGCCCGAACTCCTGCAGCCACCGTGGTGGCTGTCGAGTCCTCGACCCGCGTATGGAATACGAGGTTCACGCGCCTCGGAGTTGGGCATCCTCGACGCGTTCAGCCGCACAGGACAGTTCGGCCGTTTGACTCCACCGCCTTTTGGTGGGAGAGTGCCGCCGCCCAATTCGAGACGGTCGCGAAAGACCGCGCCATGTGTAGAATCCCGAGCCGTTTCGGAACGGCGCCGAGACGGCCGTTCGATGCCGTGCGTTGCACCGACACCGCCCCGCGCGTGCAGCGGGGGCGAGCCCGCCCGGCATGGCTGCATGCAACCCTGGTGACGTTGGCAGTATACCTGCCTGGTTGCCAGAGTCCGACGGAACCGCAGGCGGCGCCACCACAAGCCAGCGCTTCGATGGACATCGCGCTTGCAGACCTGCGGCGCAACCTGGGGATGAGCGGTCTGCATGCGCAGGACAAGCAGGTGGCCGCCATACTCCGGATGATCGATGCCGGAGACTACGACAGCGCCTCCAGAGCTTTGAATCGGGCGTTGTTCTATCGCATCGACCATGCCTCGTACCAGTTTCTGAACGGACTCAACTATCACCTCATGTCGTCACATGACGTGTCGCTACGGCCCTTGGCCAGGCAGGGCTACCTGCAAGCCGTCCGGTTCGATGGAGCGCATTGGCTGGCGCACTATCTTCTCGGCGTGCTGGAGTTGGAAGCTCGCAACCATGCCCAGGCTGTCGAGCATCTCGCCGAGGCCTTCTTGCTGTCTGGCGAGAACGAGCAGGTCATGAGGGACCTGGGAATTGCGGCGTACTACGCGGTTCGGCCCGGGATCGCTGCCGGGCTATTCCGTCAGCTGGCGGTCAGGGATCCCGGAACGAAGGCCCATCTTGCGAACTACGCGATGGCGCTGGCCGCGCTGGGGCGCTTCGATGATGCACTGGCGGCCGCGGAAGCGGCAGGCGATGGTGCACCGCACCGTGACCTCGTCACCAGGATTCTGCGGTGGCAGGACTACCACGACAATGCCGGAGATTGCCGGCGGGAGCCGCGCGCCAGAGCCGCGCCGCGCGCGCCTGGCGGTCTACCGACCCCGGCCCCGGAACATTGTCCCCCGGCTCCGAACGGGGACCGCGCCGGAGCGCATGGGCGCACCTTGCCGTACCGCGATGGCGTGCCCGGTTTCGTTCGCGCCCAGTTCTTCGAACCGGAAGCGGACTATTCAAGGCGTCCCATGAGGCGTCTGCCCGGAACGGAGCGCGACCCCGGTGCGTTCATGATGGATTGGCCCAAGGCGAGATCGGACCGGATGGTGGTGCTCGAGGTGGTCATCCTGCATACCGTAGAGCACACGAGCAGGCAAAGAGGTGTGAATCTGCTCGAGGGGCTGAAGGCCCAATTCGGTTTCGAACACCTGAGGACCAGCCGGTCCGACGATTCCGACCGGGACGGTACCAGCCGCATCATCGTCAGGAACGTCGGCGCATCGGGGCTTGACTACACCTTGAACATCGCCAACGCCGCGGGCATCCGCAACGAGATTCTCGCCAAACCCTCGCTGATCGCGACCGATGGCGTGCCGTCGAGGTTCTTCTCAGGCATCAACGTCAACGCGGCCGCCGTCGGTGGCGGAAATTACGGCGCCGTACTGCATGTCGAGAAGGACATCGGGGTGGCCGTCACCCTGCTGCCAAGCTTTCTCGAAGACGGGAGAGTGAAACTGGCCATCAGCGCGGAGCGGTCCGATCTCGCGCTCCATGACCCGACATCCATCGGCTTCGAGCTAAGGATCGACACCATCAAGACGACGGTTCAGACGGAAGTCGTGGCGAACCTGGGCGAGACGATCATACTCAGCGGGCTGGTCGACAGGCTGCGGGAGCAGTTCTCCACAGAAGTGCCGATCCTCGGCAGAATCCCGATATTGAACTTGTTTCTGTCGCAGCGGCGGTCCATCGACCTCCAGAATTCCGTGCTCATGCTCGTGACGCCCAGACACGCGGACTCGGCAAGGGTAGCCGAGACGCCCGAAGCCGAGAGCGACTCGGCGTTGGATGCGCTGCAGCAGCTCTACCGGGAGTGGTTTCCCGTCGATTCCACCCCGAGCCGCGCCGCGCTGCGGGAGTTGAGGGGTCCCCGTCTCCACAGGTTCGTCCGGCCGGGCGATGTGGCCTATGGGACGACCGGCCGCACGAACGGGGCGCGAGCGAGACTCGGCCAAGTCCTGGCGGCGGCCGAGGGCCAGGCCGAATGAACGGTCGGAGGCTGCGCGTGGGCCATCGGACTCTGGGTCCTGCACACCGCTTGGACGGCGCAGCAGCAGCTGGGTTCCACGGGAGTTTCGCGTCAGCGAAACTCCAACGCGAAGGCCGCTCGCTACTGACACCTATGCCGGACGGTGACGTACTCCAGACCTCCCTCAAGCACCTGGTTGTCGGCGAAGTCCCGGTCGCGGCGAGATCCGCCTCCTCATCGTCGCAGCCGACCCGGAAGGTGATCGGAGAGTCGTTGGCGTCCCCCTCACCGTGGGAGGGCCCCGTCAAATTGTTGATCACTACCTCACCCTCCCGCAAGGACTGCGCCTCGACCGAGACGCCGAGAACCGCAAATGCAGCGACCGGCCGCAAGCATCTACGCTCCGGGCCGTGACCCTTGTCACATCAGACGGAGCAGATCATGAAACTCGATTGGAACTCGCCGGCAGGTGCGCCTGTCCCGGGCGGCCAAGGCGACCAGCCTGTCGAGGGCGCAGCTGACGCGTCTCGTGCGCCAGTTTCTCGACACCGGCCGGGTTGCGGACCGCCGCGGCGGGGCGCCGGTGCGTCCCTTCGAGCGTCGCTACACCGCGGCCGACATCCACCTGCTGGCCGACGTCGACGGCAACAAGGGCGTCTACCTGATCAATGCCGTCGACGAAGTGACGCAGTTCGAGTTCGTCGGCGCCGTGGCGGCCATCTCCGAACGTTTCCTGATCCCGGTGCTCACCGGCATGCTCGACCTGTTCCCCTTCGCCATCCACGGCCTGCACGCCGACAACGGCTCCGAGTACGTCAACCGCCGCGTCGCCAACCTGCTCGCCAAATTGCACGTCGAGTTCACCAAGTCCCGCCCGCGCCGCTCCAACGACAACGCCCTGGTCGAGGGCAAGAACGCCAACGTCGGGCGCCGCTGGCTCGGCCACGCACACATCCCGCAGCGCTTCGCGCCCCAGGTCAACGCGTTCGTCCAGTTCACGCTCTCGCCCGCCGTCAACTTCCACCGTCCCTGCATGTTCCCGGTCGAACACGTCGACGACGACGGCCGGATCCGCAAGCGCTATCCGCACGACCACGTACAGACGCCCTATGAACGATTCAAGTCGCTCGACGGCGCCGCCCGCTTGCTCAAGCCCGGCGTCACCTTCGACGAACTCGACGCCGCCGCCTACGCAATGAGCGACCTCGCCGCCATGCGCCGCGTCAACCGCGCACGCGACGAGCTGTTCCGTGCTATCGCAGCTGCATCCGACACCGCCAAGGTCGCCTGAAGCCCTGCAGGAAGGACGCTCGCCGCTGGGCAGGGATGGCGCCCGCGGTGGTAAGAACACCCTCGGCGCGCCCGGGGCCGCGGCACGAACCGAACGCCGACGGGCACCATCCCCGCCCCAAGCGTAGGTCGCTGCGCGGCTGTCAAGGGTTCGCTCCGCCGGCCAGGACGCCTCCAGACCCCCCCCGCCCCGGACCCGCACGCCCCTTTCCGTCACCTTCGTCGCCAACCAACAACCGAATTCCTCACCTCACCGCCGACGGCTCGCGCGCCCTCTCACTTTCAGGCTCACCTTCGTATTGGAATGGACTACGGGTCGGCAGAACGGGTCGGCAGAACGGTTCGGCAGAACGGTTCAAACGCAGCTTGACGCAGGCGCGAGGCAGGCCTTATGGTTGACAGCGGATCACCTACCAGACTCGAAAGGGGGACTGTTATGCCCGGTTCTGACTTTTCCATCAGCAACGTGGCGAACAAGATCGGCGTACACGTTCAGGAAGAAAAGGACGCGATCGGCGCCATGCTGGAGAGTTACGATGCGAACGATCCGGCCGCCGCCATGAAAATGGAAATGGAAGTCTCGAAGTACAAGGCTGAGATGTCGCTGATGTCGGCGCTCGTCAAGGACCTGAGCGACGTGCAAAACCAGATCATCCAGAAGGTGTAGGCGCTGGCGCACGGCCGCCTCCCGGGGCGCGACCGCCAGTTGCAGGTATTCGGATTGGCCGCTGCCGACTGCATCTGAGCATCGCTTGGGTGCGCTGGCCGTCGTCATCATCGATGGACAACGGGACGGCCGCACGCGTGATCTCGTAACCGGGGCAGAGTGTGGCTGGAGAAGCCGACCCGATCGGCTGCAAGGGGATGGATCATGGAAATACCGAAGGAAGTGCTGCGCAACTGTGTTGGCCTGGGGTTGATGGCGTGCCGTTTGCCGTCCCTGCGGGACGCAGCGGTGAAGGTCTTCGAGGCCGTCAGGGTGGCGCAACCGGAGAGTCCCGCGTGGACGATCGGCCTGGCGATGGTCTACGCGAACGCGGACGACAACGCCGCCGAAGCCTGCAGATTCATGATGAAGGAGGGCGTGTCGGTGGAATCGGGCGACCCGCTGGCGCAGGCTTTCCTCGGGGTGTTCCTGGTCATGGCGGATCGCGCGAGTGAGGCAGAGCGGGTCGCGAACGCCGTGCTGGCCAGCGGTAGCGATCCCGATGCCAGCAAGCTGGCGCGGTCCCTGCTGGACAACGAGATCAACCGGCGCTGACCGGAGGGCTGACCGGCAACACCAACGATCTGACGGGGGGCACCGCGATCGCCATCGATCTGACGCAAATCCAGCGACAAGTGCTGGACAGGGTGCAGTCCGACCTTGCCGACCAGGCCGGCAAGGTCGACCCCGGTGACCCCAACCAGGGCGCGGCCAGGTTCGAGCAGCTCATGGAGGCTCCGGATGCCGGCCAGACCGGATCGGTGGACGCGAGTGCGCCGGGTTCGGGGGTCGAGGGGAGTCAGTCCGTGCATCAGGTCGCCGACAGCGGCCGTACGACGGCGGGCGATCGCATCCTGGCAAACATGACGCGAGGCCCGGTGCACGCGCCGGGGGGAGTCGATGCGGTCGGCCCCAGACCCTCGATCGACTTGGGCGATCCCATGCGTAGCGTGGAGATACAAATGGAGGTTGCGGAGATCAAGGCGTCTACGGGTCTTGCGGCCGCTGCCGTCCAGAAGACCTCGCAAGGTGTCGATACGCTGCTGAAGTCACAGTAGACATGCGGTCGCTCTCATGTTCCGGGTAGCCCAACGCTGGTCTGCAGTGATGCTGATCGCTGTCACGCTCGCGGGATGCAACATGACGGAGCTCTACGCCGAGCTCGACGAGCAGGAAGGCAACGAGATGCTCGCACTGCTGATGCAGCACAACGTCAACAGCGAGAAGCGGGCCGGGAAGGACAACATGGTCAGCCTGCACGTCGCCACCAACAAGATCCCGATCGCGATGGAACTGCTGCGCAAGAACGGCTACCCGAAGGACAAGTTCGCGACGATCCAGGACCTGTTCAACGCCGACAAGCTGATCGCCACCCCTTACGAGGATCGTACGAGATACATCTACGGCCTGTCGCAGGAACTCGCGGACACCCTGTCCAGGGTGGATGGCGTCATGACCGCCCGCGTGCACCTGGTGATCCCGGACGAGGGCGCCGAGGCCCGGGTCGCATCGGCGGCGGTGTTCATCAAGCACAATCCCAGCTACGACATGGAGGACCACATCCCGCAGATCAAGTCCATCGTCGCCAGCGGCATCGAAAGCCTGCACTACGAGGCGGTCAACGTGGCGCTGTTCCCGGCCCAGGAGGGGGACGTGATCACGCTGGGTGACGAGGCGTTGCAGTCCATATTGTCGATCGAACTGTCGGCCCGGTCGGTGCGCGACTTCTACTTGCTGTTCGCGTCCTTTGCCGGGGCCCTGTTCGTATCGATTGCGCTAAACGTCTATCTCTTCGCGATGCGCCATGCCAGCGCCCGGCCGAGCTAGATTCCTTGAACAGCGTTCAAGTGGACGAATGAGCCGGACTGTCGAGTCAGCCTCTGCAGGTTGCGTAGCCACTCGATCGCGTCGCCGCAGGCGACGCGCCTAGTGTACTGTCCTGGGGACCCCGGGGATGTCCGACACGAATACCGCCGACGTCACAGCAGCCCCCCGGTTGCGCGAGATGCTTGCCTTCGCGTTTCTCCCCACGGCTTATGCCGAACCGAGCTGGTGGCGGGACGAGTGGCTGCCTCTGGAGCTTTACGAACGTCTGCGGCAGAGTCCGCGCAGTCAGCGGCGCCTGTCCGACTTCTTCCTCAGGGAGTCCGGACTGACGGACGCCTGGGCGTTCGATCTCGACTCGCCACACAGCAGGCTTGCGCTCGTACCCCGGCGACGGCTCAACCGGCTGGTCGTCCTGGCCGGCGTCACCGTGCTGTCGCCCACCATAGCCCGGACCCTGCGCGGTCAGGACCGGAGTCGGATCCGGCGCAGCATCGGTGACGAGCACTACGACTTCGCGATCAAGCGCGGGCGGTTTCTTCTCCAGCAGACGCGTCTGGACGTTCCGGATGTCGGTCTGCCGGACTTCGACACGGCGGACGAAGAGTGTTTGCGCCTGGGCGTCGGGTGCCTGGCCAGCGCATTGCAGGACGCACCGGCACCCCTCGTGCGCCGGATGCAGCTGAAAGTGGCGAAGCCCCTGGCCGACCGAGCCTGGCACCCGCTGGTGTCGCGCTCGACCGAGTCGCTGCGGCTGTTCGGACTGATCGAGCGACAGGTGCGGGACGCATGACCCGTTTCGCTATCAGAAGGCTCGACACCGCGGGTGTGTCGGTGGTCGGCAACCTCGTCAAGGCCGATGCGTACCAGCGGCTGGCCGAAGCGGACCGGCTGCTGGCGGAAGTCGAGGCGGAGGGCCGGCGCGCCTACGAGGACGCGGTCGCACGCGGGCGGCAAGCGGGCGAGGCCGAGGGCAGCAGGGCGAGCGCGGAGCTGATGGCCAACAGCCTGGCGGCCGTGCGGGCCCATGCGCGCAAGTCGGAGAAACGACTGACCGCCATCGTCATCGAAGCCGTCAGGCGCATTCTGGGCGAGTTCGAGGAAACGGAGCTGGCGGCCAGGATGGTGCGTCAGCTGGTTCGCGAGGCGGACGGCGAGGGGAAGATCCGCCTGTGCGTCTCGAGTGGCGAGTTTCAGGCGATCCAGGATCGGGCAGCGGAGATGCAGCGGGCGTTTCCGGGCGTCGAGGCGATCGAGGTGATGGCCGATCCGGACGTCGAGCCGGGCGGCTGCCGCATGGAGTCGGAGTTGGGCTTCGTGACCACCAGCGTCGAGGCCCAGCTGGAGGTGCTGCGGGCCGCTCTCGAATACCACCCGGTGGAGTGATGGCGGCCGTGTCCAGATTGCAGATACTGCTTGGCGAACTGGCGCGTCGCAACGGGATGCATGCCCTCCAGGCGGACGACGAGGGGCGCTTCCACATCCTCGTCGACGACGCGCCCGTGGCGTGTTTCGAGCGCTTCGGGCGGTTGCACCTCGTGTCGCCGCTCGGGGCCCCGCCCGAGGCCGGGGAGGCGCGACGCGCGTGGCTGCGGCGCCTGCTGAACCAGGCACTCGGCCGGATGAAGCACAACCGTAGCACGCCGGCCCTCGAGGAAACCGGGGAGGTGATCCTGTTCGCACGCTGCGGGCTCGCCGACCTGTCCGTCCAGGAACTCGAGGCCCGTATCGAGGAGCATGTCAATTCGCTGCTGCGATACCGGCGCGCCCTCGTCGCCAACGCGCCGATGCCGAGGAGCGAGATGGCGCGGTCCTTCGTGCGGCCATGAACTACCGGACCCGGGCCTGCCTCGGGACCAGTAGACGTTGCCGCCGGCCGGGCACGGCCTGACGGAGGAGTAGCCGGAAACCGGATGGACGGTCTCGATTCGCTCGCCGGCTTCGTCAAGGAGGTCCTCTACACGATGGCGCTCGCGATGCCGCGCATGGTAGGCGCGATGACGGCGCTCTCGTTCCTCGGACCGAATGTTCTGGGGGGCGCCCTGGCACGCAACGGCGTGGCCGCGGCCCTGTCGATTCTCGTCTACCCGATCGTGTCGGTGCAGATCGCCGAGGCGCAACTGTCGGCCCTGGCCTTTGCCGGCGCCTCCGCCAAGGAGTTCCTGGTCGGCATGCTGATCGGGTCTGTGGTCATGGTGATCTTCTGGTGCGTGCAGGCGGTCGGGAGCTTCATCGACAACCAGCGCGGGGCGACCATGGCGAGCTCCATGGATCCCTTCATCGGGGAACAGTCGTCGCCGCTCGGCCTCTTCCTGACCCAGAGCATGGTGGCCGTCTTCTTCTGCACCGGGCTCTTCAATCTGTTCCTCGCCGGCATCTACCGGAGCTATCAACTGTGGCCCGCCACCTCCTTCTGGCCGACCCTCGACGCGACCGTGGTTGCGTTCGTCGTAAGCCAGTTTGCCCTGATCTCCCAGATGGCCGTGCTCGTGGCCGGGCCGGTGGTGATCGCCATGTTCCTCTCCGAAATTGGCTTGGGCTTCATTAGCCGGTTTGCGCCGCAACTCAACGTGTTCTTTCTCGCGATGCCGGTAAAGAGCGCGGTCGCTTCCCTGCTGCTGGTACTCTTCTGGGGAGTCCTCATCCTCTTCTTCCGCGACATGCTGATGGAACTCGACATTCCGAACCTGCTTGAGCGCGTGCTGCAATGAGCACTTCGTCGGGCGACAAGACCGAACCGCCGACATCCAAGCGGCTACGCGACGCCCGCAAGAAGGGGCAGGTGGCGAAGAGCAAGGAAGTCGTGAGCGCGGCTGTCCTCATATCGCTGCTCGCGGTGTTTACCCTCG
This sequence comes from Candidatus Azotimanducaceae bacterium, assembly GCA_965206615.1. Taxonomy (GTDB): domain Bacteria; phylum Pseudomonadota; class Gammaproteobacteria; order Pseudomonadales; family Azotimanducaceae; genus VXNE01. The sequence goes on along the minus strand of CBDBKI010000005.1, from coordinate 587,271 downwards.
GCTCGGACTACTACCTGGGGCTCTTCCGGGACCTCTTCGAGTCGCCGCTGTGGCTGGAGCAGGTGCCCTTCGAGAAAGCGTTCGACGACATGGTGCGCAAGGCGTTCACGATCGGGATCGCGCTGATCGCGCCGCCCGTCGGGGTCGCGCTGATCATGGGGATTCTGGCCAACTTCGTACAGGTCGGGGTGCTCGTCGCGGGCGAGGCGATCAAGCCCGACCTCAAGCGGCTCAACCCGGGCACCGCGATCAAGAACATCTTCTCCAAGAAGAGCCTGGTCGAACTGCTGAAGTCGCTGGTCAAGATAGGCGTGCTGGGCGCGGCGATCACCCACGTCATCTACAACGGCATCCCGAGCCTGATTGGCATCGTCCATTGCGGGCTGCGCTGCGTGATGCCGGTGCTCGGGGCGCTGTTCGCCGAGCTGGTCGCGTACGTGTCGCTGGCGTTCATCGTCGTGGCCGTCGCGGACTACGTCTTCCAGAAGCTGTCCTACATCAACGGCCTCAAGATGTCCAAGGACGAGATCAAGCGCGAGTACAAGGAGTCCGAAGGCAATCCCGAGATGAAGGGGCAGCGCCGCAACATGTTCATGGAGATCATCAATTCACAGGAAGCCTCGAACGTGAAGCGGTCCAGCGTGGTCGTGGCGAACCCGGTACACCTCGCTGTCGGGCTGTACTACGAAAAGCAGAAGACAGCGCTGCCGGTCGTGACGCTGAAGGAGCAGGGACTGAACGCGCAGCGCGTCGTGGCCGTCGCGGAACGGGAGGGCATCCCCGTCATGGTGGACGTGACGCTGGCACGTTCGCTGATGTCCGACACCGAGGTCGACAGGTACATCCCCAACGACCTGATCGCGCCGGTCGCCGAGGTGCTGAGGCTCATTCGAAGCCTGTGACGGCCCGGACGCCTGAGCGGGCGCTCATCTCTCGAAGATGAAGTAGGCGATTTCCGCGTCGGCCGTGGCGGCATCTTCCTCGAGGTGCTCGGTCCGTTCCAAGATCACGTACTGCCCGGTGATGGTCCTGATGACGTAGTCGCCCGGCACTTTCGATCCTTCCGCATAGCTCTCGCCGTCGTGCAGCACGACGTGGTTCCGCTCGCCGAACACGACGGCCCGGACATCCAGATCGATGGTCGACTCGCCGACGAACGAGGCGGTGCCCGACAGCGTCAGCGAGGGTCTGGAGTCGAATTCGTCGTTGAAGTCCCTGGCCAGGAGGTGGAGCCTCGACAGTTCGTCCTCGGAGTGCACGGGACCGAAAAGCCCGATGCGGTCATCGAGTTCCTGGATGCTAAAGCGGCCGCCGACGCCGGCCGCGCCCAGCCGTTGCCGCAGGGCCGACAGACGTTCGGCCTTCGTTTCCACCTCGTAGGTGAACCCCTTGGCGTGCCTGACGTCACGCTCGATGATGGCCTGCGTCTCGAGCAGGCTGGTTTCGTCCTCCACGTAGCCCGCAACACGCACCTTGCCGGGTGCTCCCGCTACCGGAACCACCTGTACCGCGTTGTTCGCATCAAGGTTCAGCGACTGGTTGAGGATCGAAGTGACGGACTCGACGATCTCCTCGGTGGACCGGATATCCACCACGGCGTGGACGCCGGCGTGGGAGAGGGCCTCGATCAGCTCGCTGCGCTGCGCTTCCGTGGCGACTACGCCCGTGACCCTGAGGAGTCCGTCCGAACGAGCCTCGGCCGCAATTTCGATGACCGCACCGTGCCGCGACGCGATCTCTTGAATCTGACGGGTGGTCTCCGCTGCGGTCGCGCGGTGGGATGCGACCTCTCGGGGTGTCAGCAGCCAGCCACCGCCCGCAGCCACGATCAGCACCCCGACGAGAACGCCCGCCGCGAGCGCCCACCGGCGCGGCGCACGCACGGTCTCATCGGAGCCCTCCGCGTCGGTGCCGGCCGGGGCCTGGGCCTGGGCTTCCGTCGCCTCGTCGACGTCGGACTCGTCGGCTTCGCTCGGTGGCGCCGCGGCCTGAGAGGAGGGCAGTTCGATCGCGGGCCAAGGCTGGTCCGCGGGTCCGACGGCCAGGGCGAGTCCGCCCACGGAAACCACCTGGTAGGCTCCGAGCTCGACGGTCCCTTCGAGGGGTTGCCCGTCCACAACGACCGGACTCGCCGTGTCGAGCACGCTCAGTCGAACGCCGGTCGGCCCGGGGGAGAGGCTGACATGCCGCCCCGCCAAGCCCGCATCGTCCACCATGAGATCGCATACGTCATCGCTGCCGAGGATCGACTCCTCGTCGGGCAGCGTGATCTCGGCGCCGACGTGCACGCCAGCCAGGATCTTCAATGTCCAGTGTTGTTCGGCCATGTCGGGCATACGCTAGCGAACATGCTCGATCCGGCTGAAGGAGTCGGCCGCGTATCCGAGCAGCTCCGAACCTATCCAACCCATGATCATGAAGATCACCAGGATGATGGCCGTGAGCTTGAAGGCAAAGGAAATCGTCTGCTCCTGAATCTGCGTCAGGGCCTGGACCAGCCCCACGAGCACGCCGACGACGGCGGCGACCAGAATCGGGGGCAGGGAGAGCACGAGCACCAGCAGCAGGGCGCGCGCCGCATGACTGATGATCTCGGCTTCAGGCATGGCGGGTACTCACTGGTAGGACAACACGAGACCCTGGACCAGCCGCGACCACCCGTCGAGAAACACGAACAGCAGCAGCTTGAACGGCAGGGAGATCGTCATGGGCGACAGCATCATCATCCCCATGGCGAGCAGGATGTTGGAGATCACGAGATCGACGACGATGAAGGGCAGGTAGATCAGGAAGCCGATCTCGAACGCAGTGGTCAGTTCGCCGACCACGAAGGCTGGGATCAGGATGAACATGTTGTCCCGTGTCAGTTGGTGCTCGTACTCTTCTCCCCAGAGCGTCCCGGCGGTCTCGACGAAGAAGTCGAGCTCCGAGTCGCTCGCGTGCTTGGCCAGGAATCGTCGATAGGGGACGATCGCCACCGACGCAGCCGCCTCGAGGGAAGCGGTGTCCTCGAACGTGAAGTCCTGGCCAACGATGTTGTCGTAGCTCTCCATCCCGACGGGCATCATGATGTAGATCGTCAGGACCAGCGCCAGGCCGTGCAGTGCCATGTTGGGTGGAATGGACTGGATGCCGAGCGCGTTGCGCACCAGGGAGAAGACGACCACGAGCTTGACGAAGCACGTGCCCATCACCACCAGGAAGGGCAGCATGCTGAGCGTACCGAGAAGCACGATCAGGGTGGGCGGGTCGGGCAGGCTGTCCACGGTTTCTGGCGTCCTCGTCGCTGTAATGGTTAAGCCGCTGGCCGCTGGCTCAAGGCGCCGCCGGCAGGCTGCATGCCACGATGCGCACGCCAACGCGTCCGTCGAGTTCCACGAGATCGCCGTTGCCGATCACCTGCCCGTTGGCCCGCACTTCCACGTGACCGTCTACCGGTTGCCGCAGGTCGAAGACGTATCCGGGCGCGATCCGGTGGAGATCCCGCAGCGCGATCGCCAATTCGCCGGCGACAAACACCAGCTTGATGGGGAGGCTGTCCACATCGGTGGCGGCCGGCGGCAGCGCCGACGCCTGGTCATCGCCGCCGACCTCACGCGAGGCTTCCTCTCGGCTCATAGGCGTGTCGTTCGGCTATCCGGTCGAGTCCTGGAGGCGCAGGTCGAAACCGTCCAGGGTGCCGACCTCGAAAAGTGTGTCGCAGATGTTCACGCGCAACTGATCCTGCACAATATAGCACCGATCGAAGAGGACGATGTCGCCTGGCTCGAGGGACCGCAGTTCCGCGCGCGACAGCGACGCGCAGCCGAGTTCGAACGTGACGGGTATCGGCAGTTCCCCACAGTCGCGCCGTCCCCGAAACGCGGCGATTCGTGCAAGCACGGAGTCCGGCAGTGGGGAAATCAGCTCCAGCAGCACGGTGCAGCAGACCGCTCCGGACGCGCAGCACGCCTCGAACAGCATCCGCCGCAGCCGGACGCTCGGGGCGTCGGCGCCGGGATCACCGGGTGGCGGACCGACCCGCGCGAGGACGACCTCGGCGTGCAACAGCCGAGTGAGCGCGGTCAGCGGTTCCGTCAGGGTCGTCTCCAGAACGGCCATCTTGAGGTCGTCGTCGAGCGTCCCGAACGCCTGCTTCGATATCTGGCCCGCAAGCGCGGCTTCGAGGGCGCCACTGTCGAGGTGCACGCGGACGGCGCTTCCTCCGACGGCGACCTCGAGCGTCAGGCGGGTCTCGTAGCCGCGGACTCGGGACGGAACGATGGAGCGGCGGGCCTCGCCGTCGCCAGATGCCGGGAGGCGCCCGATCGACGACAGGGCGTTGACGGAGTCCAGCAGCTCGGGGGCGAGGTGCGGATAGTGGATGCGCTGTCCGTTCACGGTTCGAAGAGGCGTCGGTTCAGGTCAGGTCGGCGGGGTCGTCCTGCGGAACGTACTGTTGGCGGGAGCGTCCTTCATTGTCTTCCCCCGAGGCTCCACGGCCTTCGGGCGTGCTGACCTCCACCTGCGGTCGTTCCTCCGGCAACCGATCGCCGAGGGTCTGCTGCAGGGCCGCCCTGTTGGTGGCGAGGAACCGTTCGGCGGCTTCCGTCTGGGCGACGAAGACCACCCTGAGTTGCCCGTCTTCACGGAAGATGCGGACGTCGCTGCCCTCGAGAACGGACTCCTTGAGCGTGATGCGGACTTCCCCGTCGTTTCCGCCCCGTGGCATGGACACCAGGATGCGGTCTGCAACCTGATCGGCGAGTTCGGCCACGCGGGCGTTTGGCGCCTGTACCGCCTCTGCGGCGGCCGCCTGATCCGTTTGCGCGACGTGGGCGGCGGGTGTCAGACCAGCCATTTCCGGTGGCACGACGTCGGCCGTGTCCGGGGCTTCCATCTCGCGTGCGTCGGTCCCTCGAGACGGGCGGGCAGGGGTCTCCGGGCGCGTTTGTCCGCCGATCGCCTCCTGCGCTGCGGGAGTTACGCCTGCGGACCGACTCGACCTCGCTGGCGGCCGCGTGGACGTGGGTGCAGCGGCGGGTTCGCTGGCGGCCGGCCGAGCTGGCGGGGTCAAGGGCGGGGTTCTCGGTGTTGTTCCGGCAGCGGTTCGGGGCGCGGTTCCGGACACGGTTTCAGCACGGGTTCCGGGCGCCCGTGTGCCTGGGTCCGCCTGACGGATGCCGGGATCGCGAGCGCTCCCCGAGGTCCTTTCGCTACCTGTTGGCTGACGGGCCTCGGACGGTGCACGCCGCCGTCCGCTCCCCGACGGGATCCTGTCTTCCGGGGAGGGGACGCGGGGGGCATGGACATCCGGTGCGGCGCCGGGCCTGCCTTGCGAGGACCGGGCGGTCACCGCGGTCTCGGGCGCCGGCTGCCGTGCGCCGACGATACCGTCCGCGGTTCCCGGACGGGCGGGGATCGGCCTGTCCACCGCCCCCGGTGCCACCGATGGCGCACGGCCGGTGTCGGGACGTCCGGCCGGGCCCCCCGGGCGGGCGCCGCGTACGTCGCCTGGAATCGCGCCGCGTGCGTCGCCCGGAATCGCGCCGCGTGCGTCGCCCGGAATCGCGCCGCGTACGTCGTCTGGAATCGCGCCGCTGCGCGCGCCGGCGCGGGCCGACCCGGTCTGGTGCGCGTCGGAGGTCGATCCTCCGTCCGTGGACGGGCTGGAACGAGCTTCGCGACCCGCGCTGCGAGCACCTTGTCTGGAGGACGGCGCACCTTCGAAACGCTCGAGGGAGCGCTTGACGGCCTTGCGGGTCTCCGGTGTCTGTGACTCGAGCAGCCCACTGTCTTCCGTGAGCGCGGCATCAAGTGCCTGGCGATCCTCTACCGTGGCTTCGCCGGGGTCCGAGCCGGTGCGCTCCGGCCCGCGTACGCCAGCGTCGACAGGAACACGAGGCAACCGTGGGACATCGTTCATTGTTTACCTCTACGCACCGCCGGCGATTATGTCAGCTTTGGAGCGACACTTCAGTGCCGGCTGGCCACGATATCCTCCGTCTCGGCTTCTTCCTTCCGTTCCGCCGCGAGCCGTTGTTCCTCGTCCAGCACGGCTTGGTACTCCTCGAATTTGACGACTTCCCTGTGGGCGTCGACGCGCCGCTGCCGCGCCTGTTGCAGATCGCCCTCGGCGACGGTCACCTCCCGCTCGGCCGCCGCGATTTCCTCCTCGAGTTGCAGCTGCCGCTGGCGCAGTAGGCCGATCCGCTCGCGATAGTCCTCGAGCTTGCTCCGCGAGACAGCCTTGCCGTGCACCTGCTCGTAAAGGCGCACCTTCTCCGTCTCCTGCCAGACGTTGTACTCCAGGAGTTCCTGTTCCTTGGCCTGACGCTCCGCCCGCCGCCGCTCGAGCGTCCGCGTCGCTTCTCTCACGGCGGCGATCGCGTCGTCTTCGCGGCGGCGCTTTACGGTCAGTAGATCCTGAAGCATCGGGCCTATCCGTCCACCACCTGTTGCATGCGTTGCAGGGTCTCGTCGAAACTCGATGTCTCGAACAGACCCTGTTTCAGTATGCCGTTCACCGCGTCCACCTTCTGAATGGCCTCGTCGGCGCGGGGGTCCGAGCCGCGCTTGTACTCCCCGATCTTCAGCAGCAGTTCGACCTCCTTGTACTTCGCGAGCAACTCCCGCATGCGCCCGGCGAGCCGCAGGTGGTCGTCGCCGACGATGTTGTTCATGACGCGGCTCACGCTCGCGAGCACGTCGACCGCAGGGTAGTGGTTGGCCTGGGCGAGGTTGCGGGAGAGGATGATGTGGCCGTCGAGGATGGAACGCGTTTCGTCGGCCACGGGCTCCGTCATGTCATCGCCTTCCACCAACACGGTGTACAGCGCGGTAATGGAGCCTTTGTCCGACTGTCCGGCCCGCTCCATCAGCTGGGGCAGTGCGGCGAACACGGACGGGGGGAACCCCCTGCGCGTGGGCGGTTCGCCGGCGGCGAGCCCGATCTCCCGTTGCGCCCGGGCGAAGCGGGTGACGGAGTCCATCATCAGCAGTACCTTCATGCCCTGATCGCGGAAGTATTCCGCGATGGCGGTGGCCACGTAGGCCGCCTTGAGCCGCTCCATGGCCGGGCGGTCCGAGGTCGCGACGACGATGACCGACTGTTTCAGGCCTTCCTCGCCGATGTCGTGCTCGATGAACTCACGCACTTCGCGCCCCCGTTCACCGATGAGCGCCAGGATCTTGATGTCGGCCGTCGAATTGCGGATGAGCATGGAGAGCAGGGTGCTCTTGCCGCCGCCGGCGGCCGCGAAGATACCCATGCGCTGGCCTTCGCCGCACGTCAGCAGGCCGTCGAACACGCGCAGTCCCAACGGCAGCGGCGTGTCGATCAGCTTGCGCCGCATGGGATCCGGCGGGTCGGCCAACACCGGGTAGGTCGTTGTGCAGTGCAGTGGTTCGCCGTTGAGGGGCTGGCCGAGGCCATTGACCACCTTGCCGAGCAGGGACGGTCCGACGGGCACTTCGTGGGTCTTCCCCGTCGCGGCGACCTGGGTGTCGCCCGAGATGCCGACGGTCGACCCGAGCGGCGACAGGAGCACATGGCGATTGTCGAAACCGACCACTTCGGCCAGCGTGTCGTCCTCGTCTGCCGGGGTCCCATGGCGTTTCAGGTAGCAGAGATCGCCGATGCGCACGCCCTGCACGGTGGCGCGGATCAGGGCGCCCGTCACGCCCAGGACCCGGCCGCGTTTCTCGGTGAGGGGCGTCGCGCGCACCACCTCCTCGATCCAGTCGGTCACCCGGTCCAGGCCCGCGTTCAACCGCACCGGGTCACTTTCCGTTACACGCATGACGCCTCCACACCATCCACCCCATCTACATCTTCCACACGGTCCACACCATCCATTGCCGTTCCTGCCAACCTTTACAACGCGATCCTCCCGAGGGGCTGCACCGTCACCTCCTGGGTGAGCTCCTGGAAGGAGAGCACGGCAAGATCGTAGAGCTCAATCTCGATCATCTTGCGCACGTAGCGCCGGATGTCCATCGCCGTGACGACCACGGGCTTGTTCTCCAGTCGGCCAATGTCGCCGACGAGTGCCCTGGTCTGGCCCACCAGCCTCCGGGTCACTTGCGGGTCCAGAGCGAGGTAGTTCCCGGACGAGGTCTGGCGAATGCCGCTGCGGACGGTCTCCTCGAGATCCTCGTCGAGCAGGTAGGCAGAGAGGACGTTCTGGTCGCTGCTGTACTTGTAGCTGATGTAGCGCTTGAGGTCGCCCCGCACGTATTCCGTCAGGACCACCACGTCCTTCTCCTGCTGCCCCCACTCCACCAGCGACTCCAGGATCAGACGCACGTTGCGAATTGACACGTCCTCGCCGACGAGCCGTTTGAAGACCTCGGTCGTGTGGTTGATCGGCAGCACGCGCTGCGCTTCCTTGATCAGGTCCGGGAACGTCTGCTGCAGCCGCTCGAACAGGTTGTACGTTTCCTGGATGCCGACGAAGTCCTCTGCGTAACGCTTCATCACGTAGGCGAGATGGAAGGTCAGCACCTTGTGCAGCTCGAGAAACGACATTGAGGCGTCGCGCAGGGGTGCTGCGTATTGCTCCTCCATCCAGACGGTCGGCAGGTTGGGGAGGAAGGGTTCTCCCCGTTCGTTCGGAAACTGGAGGATGTCGAGCTGGCCGGCGTTGTCGGCATACAGGATGTGTCCGGGCCGCAGGTCGCCCCGGGCGACGGGAATCTCCTGCAGCAGGATCGCGTAGGCGTTGTCCGGGAGGTTCTCGTTGAAGCGCACGTGCACGCCGGGGAAGGGCACACCGAGGTCGAGGTACAGCGCGCGCCGCACCTTCGCCGCTTCCAGGTTCAGCGAACGCATGTCGAGATGCTGCTGCAGGGAGGCCGAGATATCCACCAGCAGCGGCGCGCCCAGGGTGATCTCCTGCTCGCCCCGGAGTTGGGCCTCTACCTGCGCCTCCGAGCTCGCCTCCGTGGAGATGGGCGTGAGGATCGACGAGACCTGGCTCGCCGCCTTGCCGGCATCCCTTCGGCTGGCGGCCCGCATGAGTAGCAGCCCGGAGCCCCCGGTGACCGCTGCGAGCGAGAGGAAGGTGATCGTGGGGAACCCCGGTATCAGGCTGAACGCAATCATGAGCCCGCCGGCGACAAGCAGCGCCTTGGGCTGGGCGCCGAACTGCTGGCCGATGTCGGTGGCCAGGTTCTCCGTTTCGTCCGTGCTCACGCGGGTGACGATAATGCCCGCGGTCATGGCAATGAGCAGGGCCGGAATCTGTGTCACGAGCCCGTCGCCGATCGTGAGGATCGAGTAGATCTGCATCGCCTCTTCGAGCGGCAGCCCGCGCTGGGTCACGCCGATGACGAGTCCGCCGATGAGGTTGATCACAATGATGATCAGACCGGCGATCGCGTCCCCCTTCACGAACTTCATGGCGCCGTCCATGGAGCCGTAGAGCTGGCTTTCCTTTTCGACCTTCTGCCGGCGGCGGCGCGCCTCGTCCATGTCGATGACGCCGGCGCGCATGTCGCCGTCGATGCTCATCTGCTTGCCCGGCATCGCGTCGAGGGAGAAGCGTGCGCTCACCTCGGCCACTCGCTCCGCCCCCTTTGTGATCACGAGGAACTGCACGATCGTGATGATCAGGAAGATCACCATGCCGACGACCAGATTGCCGGCGACGACAAAGTTGCCGAAGGTGTCGACGATGGCTCCGGCGTCCGCCTGCAGCAGCACGAGGCGCGTCGTGGTGATCGACAACGAGAGGCGGAACAGGGTCGAGAGCAGCAGTACGGCGGGGAACGCGAAGAACTCGCCGGCTGAGGAAATGTAGATAGCGAGCATCAGGAGAATCACCGAGATGCCCATGCTGGTGCCGATCAGGATGTCCACGAGCTCCGTCGGCAGGGGCAGGATCATCATGAAGATGATGCCGACGAGCAACAACGCCAGCAGGACGTCCTTGCGCTGCGTGATCGCGTAGAGAGTCAGTTGGACGCGCTCCGGGAGCATCATCTAGGCCAGCTTCCGGCCGCTGCCCGGCTGCCGGCGCTCCTCCCCGATGACGGGCGCCACCGCGAGGCCAGCGTCGATGCCGAGGCGCCGGCGCATGATCTCCATGGCCGCGCCGTCCTCGTCCCCAAGCGGCTGCGAGAGGACGCGTTCGATCATCTCGGCGCAGCGCGCCGAGTCGTTCTGCAGCCAGTAGGCGTAGGCCAGCATCTTCTGGCACTGCAGGTTGTCCGGGTCGAGCAGGTCGGCGAGTGCAAGCAGGGCCGTCGCCCGGTCCGGGCGCCGTTGGCACAGGTAGTTGTTGGCGGCAACGAGCAACCAGTCCATATGGTCACGTTCCAGGTCGTCGAGCACGCCGGCCACCAGAACGCATCAGGCCTTGATGAGCGCATTGCGGGAGGTCTCGAATGCCTCGAAGTCCGCCTTCATCACCAGCAACAGGGCGCGCGCCGACTGTACGATGCGGCCCCCTTCGCCGATCTCGTCGACGTGACCGCTGGTCGCCGCCTCAATGTCGTTGAACAGCTTCGCGTAGTTGGCGGGGACCGTGATGTAGGGATTCGCCAGCCGGGGCCGGATCGCGTTCGCCAGAATGCGGTCGCTGGCATCGAGGTCAAAGACCTTGTCCACGTACGAGGGGATCGATGCGCTGACCGGCAGGGTGACCTTGGCGCTCGGGTAGTCCGTCTGCGACGCACCGATCGACGGCTGATAGGAGACCGCCTCGACGCCCATGCTCAGGGAAACGGCCACCGGCGTTCAGAGCCCCGTCTGCGCGTACAGATCGCGGATCAGCTCGAAGGCGCCGTACAGTCCGTGCGACTCGGACCGCTGCACCCGAGCGGCCAGCACGAGGACATCCTCGCCCTTCAACCCGAGCTGGAGGAAGAACGGGTGGTAGCGCTCGAAGCTGCACTCGCGCAGCAACCGGCGCGCCTTGGCGTCGACCTCGGGCAGCGGCACCTGGCGCAGCACCGCGAGCACGACATCATCCCCCGACCGTTCGACGTCGATCAGGTACTTGCCGTCCTCCACCGACAGGTTCAGGACCTCGGAGTTCCACCGGCCGGTGTCCCGGAAACCCATCCCGGCGCCGAAGTCGGAGATCGCCTTCGACCACCACTCCGGCGCTGGCTCAGTCATCGAACTCCTCGTTGTCTATGGCCAGATCGAGGGCCTGCTGCACCGATATCATGAGCCGGTCGCGCTTGGTCATGTCGTCGCCGAAGGCCTTCAGCGGCACGAAGCGCACCAGTTCCTTGAAGCCCTGCAACAGGTAGATGCCCCCCTGGTCGCCCTGCACGCCCATCTTCTGCGGTAGTCCGCTGAAGGCGTCCGCCCCCTGCCAGGCGCGACCCTGCGCCGTCAACAGCTCCCCCAGAAGGTCCCGCGCCGCGGTCGGCGCGGGCGTGGCCTCGAAGTTCCGCTGCACCCGGCGGATCAGGTCCTCGCACTGCTCGTGCACGCTGTTCAGCGACTTCATCTGATACATGTCGTTCATGATCTGCTTGATGCGTACCTTCGAGACGCTCTGCGCACCGGCCGACAGGTCGGCGCCGAGGGCCTTGAGCATGAAGCGCACCGCCTGGTCGAAGCTCTTGCCGGGGTGATCCTCCACTATACGCTGGTAGGCGCTCTGGATGTCCTCGCAGTCGAGCACCACGTCCCGGTAGAAGTCGCGCAGGTGCTGCAGGTCGCCGAGCTCGCCGTCAGCGAACCCCTGCGCGACGGCGGATACGTTGAGGCCCGCCTGAATCGCAGGGCCGCTCTCGCCCTGCAGCGTGACAATGGCCTCGTCGAGGGCGGCGGTGACGGCCGGGTCGGCGTCGGCGGCGGCGGCCTGCTCGCGGGCGAAGGTGAGCGCCAGGAACTGGTGGGTCGCGTCGTCGGAGAACTCCCGGGCACCCTGCCGCAACTCGTCCGGGGTGGGGGGCCGCCCCTGACCGAGCACGGATTTGGCGAAGTCCGAGAGTTTCTGGTTCCTCTCGACATCCGACACTTCGCGCAGGTACTTCCGTGCCTGTTCGACGGCTTCCGAGGGTCCGAGGCTGCCCCCCTTGAGCTTGCGCTGGGAGAGCTTCTTCTCGACGATCTCGCTCTGGCCGAAGGTCAGCTCTTCCGCGGCGTCCTGGAGCTGCGCGGTCGGGTCGCGCACGTGCTGGACCTGCTCGCCGCGAAAGCGGCCTTGCACGGTGGCCGCCTCGCCGGCCGGGACGCCGGGCGCGTTCGGCGCGACCTGCCCCGGCGCGTTGACGACATTGTCCATGACTGCGGCTGGCGCGGGGTGCCTGGCGCCGTCAGGCGCGCGACCAGATCTGCTTGTTGGTCTGGTGAGCGCCTTCCTCCATCTGCTGGAAGGCCTGCAACATGTCCTGGGCGCCTTTCTGCATCGAGTCCGCGAATCCCTTCGTGCGGTCGAGATGCGCGCGCTGTTCGTCCGCCCTGGCCTCGTCCTCCTTGCTGTCCGCGTCCTTCTGCCTGGACTGGTAGTCCATCGCGGACCTGATCATCTCGCCGGTGGCCGAAGTCATCTTCGACAGCCCCTCTGTCATCAGCGCCACGTTCTGCGCCCGCGCGGAGAGCTGTTGCGACAGCGTCTGGTCGAGTCTCGTGGTTGCGCCCTTCTGTCTGGAGGAGGAAACGTCCTTGACGGTGTCCCGGGTGGTCTGCTGGCGCACCTGCTGGGCCCGGGTCTCGCTCGCAGCCGGCTGGCTGCTCTCGGGGACACCGACGGTCTCCCCGGCGGACGCCGCCGGGGCGACGGTTTCCCCGGCGGCCGGCGCCGACCCCTTCGCCCCAGGCGCGAGCGGCTCCCCTGGCTCCATGGTGGGCTCCATGGCGGCGGTGGACTTCGTCAGGCTCATCCCCTTGATGCCGCCGCCGATGCTGATGCCGGCGGACGCGACCTGCGTGGCGCCGGAGACCACACCACCCGCGAGTGCCATCTTGGCGCTCTCGCGAATGTCGTCGGCGGCGGCATGCATCTGGCTGGCGACGGACTCGATCTGCTCGACCTGGGAGTCGCGCGCTGCCCGGGCCAGTTCCGAGTCGATCTCCATCATCAACGCCGCGATGTGCCCGAAGTCGACCGCGACATTGTCCCCCATGACCTGCGTGGCCGAGGAGGCCAGGCCATAGTCGATGCCGTGCGACGGCGGCGGTAGCAGCGGCCGGGACGGGGGCGCTGGACCGGTAGCCGCCGCGCGTCCGGTGTCGATGGTCGGTCCGGACGCGACCGCGCCGCCAGCTGCGCTCGAATCGGTTTCGATACGGACCGGGGAAGGGCCGGAAACACCACTCACATCGCTCATGACTTGTCTCCTTGGGTCAGGTTTCGCAAAACACCACTGTAGGGCAAAACAACGCACACACCAAGACCGTCAGCGACCCTCCTCCGGCGGCTGCAGCTGAGCTTGCATCTGGGGTCGCTGCCGCAGCCGGGGTTGCAGCGAAGCGAGGGGACGCACGTACGGCGTTTCGAAGCGACCGTCGCCGCTGAGTTTCGCAGCGGCCGTCTTCGCCGTGGCCAGATCCGGGTAGATGCCCTCGAGCAGCAGAAACCTTGCCGTGTCGACGTCCGTTCGCGTCAGGCGGAGCATGTCCTGCAGGCTGTTCGTTTCGACGAAGGCATCCAGTCCCTCCGACGACGACAGGGCGATCACCTGCACCGCGTAGTAGTTCGATGGATAGTGATCGAGAGCTCCACCCGCGAGCCGACCGGAGATCGGCGACGCGCGGGTGATCCCATTGTCGACGAGGGATTGCGATGACGCCTCCGGCGTGGACCCCGGCCGCACCGGCCCGGGTTCGGATGGCGACACGGGCGGTGCCCGCTCCGGCACATGCCGCGCAAGCCGGAGTACCGATGGAGAATCCTTGGCACCCTCGCTCGGGCGAACGTCTTCGTGTTCGGGCTCCGGCGGGCGGGGCGTTGGCCGGGTCTGCTCTACCGGCAGGCCCGTCTCCGGTGGGTCCGCCGGCCCGAGGCGGGGGTCGTTGCGGGCGGACCGTACCTCGGTCACCGCGTCCCCGCTGTCGAGTGGCTCGCCCTCGAAGCCAGTGTTGATTTCGTAGGAAATCTCGGCCGGCAGGATCGTGGGCTTGATCAGGAAGTAGCGGGCGACCGATTGGTCGCGGTCTACCCGCGTCGAGAAAAGCCGGCCCAACAGCGGTATGCGCCCGAGTAGCGGAATGCCCTGTCGAAACCGCGTCTGCTCGCGCACGGTGTAGCCACCGATGAGCAGGCTGTTGCCTTCCCGGACCACGGCCTGGGTCTGGATGACATTCTGGGAAACCTCGGGTACTCCGGTGACTGCCAGGTCGGCGCCGCCCCGGTTGCCGTCCTCGATATGAATGGCGAGCTGTACGCGTTGGTGGTCACCGTCGTAGATCACGTGGGGACGAATGCGCACGACCCAACCGTACGATACGGGCGCGAGGTCGACCGATTCGGCGTCGCTGCCGCCGAGGCGCACATAGAACGTCCGGTTGTTCTGGAACGAGGCCTCGTGGTTGTCGAGCGTGGTTACCGAGGGCCTGGTGAGAACGCGGCTCTTGCCGGAGTTCCGCAGGGCCCGGATGCGCAGGGCAACGCCTTCGATGTCCCACAGGCTCTGCGCGTAGTAGATAGTGCTGCCTTCGCTCTGGGGTTCGGCGTTCAGTTGCAGCGACTCCGACTCGAACGCGAACCGCAGTTCGTCAGCGGCGGATGCGTCTATGTCGAGCACGGAAATCGCGATCTCGATCTGGTCGACCGGGCTGTCGAGTTCCGCGATCAGGCGCTCGTAGGTCCGCATTCGATGCGGCTCATCACGAACGATGATCGCGTTCAACCGCGGATCGCCGATCACGAACGCCTCTTCGCCGGCACCTCGGCTAGCGACGATCGCCGGCGGGGCGCGTCGACTCTGGTCCTGCGGATCCTCGTCCGGAATGATGCCCGTACCGCGCAGCTTCGTTACCGCATCCGGGGCCGGCGCGCTGCCACCGACGCCCACGATGGCGGAGACGTGGGCCACGTTCATCAGCTTCGCGACCATTTCGGCCAGGCTGGTGATAGGGGCCTTGGCGCCGGCCGCGGCGTTCGCGGTCTGGTCGACGTACCCGTACTCCACCTGGAATATGCGAATCGCGTAATCTTCTTCCTCGGATGACGACAGGAAGTCGTCGCCCCCTTGCGCCACGAGTTCCGTGGCGATCTCCTCGCCCCACTCGACGAATCTCGGGGGACCGGAGATCTGTAGTGCGTTGCCGGCCGGGAGGAACACCCAGTTCAGCGGAACGCCCGTGATGTTGGCGGCGTCCAGCGTCGCCTTGAAGTCGTCTCGCCGGGCGAACGGAAACTCGATGGTCTTGCTGACCGCCTCGGCCTGGTCGTACAGGTACAGCGTGGTCCCGTCGTACACCCAGATCAGGCCGAAACGTGTGTGGATCTCGGCAAGGAAATGCTCCGCCGACATGACGGGAACGGCGTCGTCGGCGATGGCGCTGACCCTGGTGCTCACGATCACGGGGACATCCAGCGTGGTCCCGAAGTCGTACAGCAACGAACGCAGCGACTCGTTGTTGGCCACGTAGCCGAATTGTCTGTCCAGCCAGACTGGAGCTTCCGGGCCTGCCTCGGACGCCGGCTGCGCCGAACACAACCCATGGTGCAGCAGGAACACGGCCGCTACCGCGCGCGCCAATGCGCTGAAGGGCATGTAGGCCGCCTCCCCGTCGATGGCAACTGATGCGTTATCGGTGGAAGAAGGACCACGCCCTGTCGAGGATCAGGTTCGCCGACTCCAGGCCATCCTTCAGTGTGCTGAGTTCCTGATACTGGTCCGGCGGCACGCCCTGCCTGAGCGCGGCGTCGATCGTCCTGAGCTGTTCGTCGATGCCGGAAGCCACCGAGGATTTCAGGGCACCGTCCAGATCCTCCTTCAGGAGGGCCTCGATCTCCATGACGATCTTCTCTTCTCCGGCGTCTGCCATGTCTTTCTCCTTTCCTGATTCGTGGCTCCGAATTGCTCCGGAGACTCGCGCCGATGGATGCGCGCTAGACGCGCATCATCCCCCCGCCCGAAGGCAGCGATTCGGCGGGCGCTCGAGCGGCTCGAGCCTCGAAGTCGCCGCTCTGAATCCGCTTCATCCATTGCTCCGCCACGTTGACGAAGTCCTCCACGAGCGCTTCGAAGGTGGCAAGCCGGAGCGCGTTCAGGCGCTCGGCGCGCATCAGCACGATCCCGCCGCTGCGGGGATCGATACTCAGGGTCGATCCGGCCGTGCCCTCGAAGATGTAGTTGGCCTGTAGCAGGCTGACATAGACAGCCTCGGTGTCGGCTTCGGCGGCGTTGCCGAGGAGCGCGTAGATGAACATGCGGTCTTCGTCGACGCCGAGTTCGAAGCTGACGGCCACGTCGTCGAATTGCATGTTGCAGCGATACTCTTCATCGGGCTTCAGGTCGGGAATACCGATCGAGGCGCCGAACTCTTGAAGAATGGTCTCCATCGCAGCTAGGGACATTGGACCTGCCTCCCGTGAACGGAAATCTGGTGCGCATGGGGCCTCACTTGCCGCCGCTCAACGGCCCTGGGCCTTGTCGATCGCCGAAGAAAGCAAGGCAGCGCGCTTCAGAACATCTCGATGAATGCGTTCTCCTCCCGTTTCCCCGCAGATCAGGCCCACGGCATCGAGGGCCTTCCGGCCGGCGTTCCAGTCCCGGAGCATCAGAAAACACTCGCATGCGCGAAGCGGTGGTTGCGGATTGGTCGCGTCGAGCACCGCCGCGACCCCATAGGCAGTCAACGCCTGTTCGTATTCGCCCGTCATTTGATGGGACGCGCCGAGGCCCATCCAGAAGCGGCTCTCGGTGTGATCGTTCTCCGCGAGAAAGTAGAAGAGCCGCTTGGCGTCCTGGTATCTGCGCTGCTGATAGGCGTTGTGCGCGAAGCTGTAAACGGCTTCCATTTCGTCGTCGGTGAAGCCGCGCACATCGGCGAGCGTGCCGCCCTCCGCCAGGCACTTCCGGGCCAGCGCCTCGACCGTGAGCAATTGTGCGTCGGTCAGGGACTCGAGGGCTTCGATGGCTTCGATAGCTGCTTGCATGGATGTGGGGTTGTGCCTTGTGGTCATGAGAACGGACGCGTCAGGGGCGCGCGGATGAGTGCGGCATGGTCGCGCAGCCCTACCAGCGGGACAGCAGGTTCTTGAGGTTGTCATGGCTCTTGTCGGCCATGCTGCTCGCGCTCTCGAGCGCCTCGTTCATCGAATTGATGACGCTCTTGAACTTGGTCATGAAGAGGTTGTTGCCGTCGTTCTGCTGATCGATGTAGTTGTTCACTTCTTCCTTTATCGTGTCAAGATCGTCCTTCTGGACCACGGTGACGCCGGCGAGCTCGAATTGATTGTTGCCCTCGGTTGTCTTCGCCTCGAGGTGTTGGTTGCCGATCGCGCCGCCCTGGAACTGGTACACCCCGAAGCGGTCCAGGTCCAAGCCATATTCATCTAACACCGACGTCGGGAGTTTCGGCACCGCAGAACCATAAAACACCAAGCGCTGCTTGTATTCACCGGGCGAACAGCCGACGTCTTTCTTCAGGAAGTCCACCATGTCCGGCGTCAGCGGAATGCGATTCTTGTAGCTCTTGCCCGTATCGCCGAACTGCTTCAGGTCGCTCAAATCAGTCAGGTACTGTCGGGCGGTCTGGATGCGTTCGAGATGCTGCTGGGCCAACTCGGTCCGGTCTGCGCCGATACTCTTCATGACCTGGGTGCGGTGCATCATCACGAACTCCGCCGCATCGGTCGCGGATATGCTGGCGCCGCCGAAGGTCACCCTCCCCGTTCCCATGTCCCCGTCGCGCCTTTCCACGTTGGAAGAGTAAAATCCTCCGGCTGAAGTCACTTCGCTCATGTCAGGTCCTCGTTCCGCTTCTGTGTGTACCGCATCAAATCGTTCGCCGGATCTGCATGGCGGTCGCCTGAGATTCGTCGATCGTGCCGATGACGAGGCTCGCCCCATTCTGCATTTCCTGAATCAGCTTGCGGATGCGGCGCAATTCCTCGAGTGTGATTTCTTGAGCCTTGGCCTGATCTGCCCGTTCGTCCTGTGCGTCGGCCCGAGCAGTTGCGGCTTCGTAGCGGTAGTCGGCCGTCGTGATCTGCGCGACGCCGCCTCCGGCCTGTGGCACAGCCTGGGCCAATACTGCAGCGGAGCGCACCCTGTTGGCGACGCGCACGACACGGGCCGACTTGGCGGTTGCCTGGGCCGTGGTATCCGTTGCACTTGCAGTCTCCTCGGCCACGGAAGCCGTTGACTCGGCGGTCTCGGCCCCGATATCGGCCGCCGCGGTGGCGACTTCGGAGCTTGCCACACCGGCTTCCGCGCTCGTTTCGGCCGTGGCGGCGGCCGTTTCGGAAGCTGCGGCACCGATTTGCGCCCCGGCTTCCGCGCCCGTGGTCGCGACCTCGGCGCCGGCGGTGCCGGCCTCGGCGCCGGCTTCCGCGAGGGTCGCCACGCTGGAAGCGGCCCCGCCTGCCGCAGCGCCGCCGCTCAGGATGCACGCGCCGATGTTGACCACCAGCATCACTGCCGCCAATCCGATCTGGAACCCCATCGCCTCCTGCTCGTTGAGATCCATCGCTTCGATCGCCTTGTCCGTGGCCCCGGTTTGCTGACAGATCATGAGCGCCGTCATCGCGGTGGCCGCGATCGCGAGAGGCAACGCCGCAGCGCCTCCGGACACCACCCCGACGACGCCGACGGCTATCCAGGCCAAGCCGACGCCGATCCACCCGAAGGCCATGCCGACCTTGGCGCCGGTACCGCCTTTCTTCTCGGCCTTGTGCATCTTCTCGATCTTGTCGAGGATCTCTTCGTGCTTTTCCTGGCGCTCGGTCTGCTTGTCCTCGATGCGCTTCTCGGATGTCTTGATCTGGTCCTGCCCCTGCTTCTGCTGAATGGCGTAGAGCATCGACGCCATCACGTCGGCGTCCATGTTTCTTGGCAACGCCAGCACGGGCACGGAACCGTCGCCCACTTCCCCCATGAACGTGATGAACTCGGTCGGTGCGTCCGCAGCGGTTTGCCGGGGCCGCACTCCCCCCGCGGACGCGGCGCGACCGGTGTCCGCGATCTGTTCGGGGCCGGGGCCGGTGGGTGTCGTCGCAGGCGTTTTGTCACCGCTGATCCCGTCAACCATCGTCAGATCCTCCTGTGTCAGTCCTGGGTGTGTCCAGCAGCGGCGGCTCGTTCCCGCGCAATTGCGCGAGGCGCTGCTCGAGCACCCGGACCTTGCCACTCCAGGGCTCGTCCAAGGCACCGTCCCGGGCTGCCGCAGCCAACGGGCCGAGCACATGCTCCGCGGCGTCCAGCGCTCCGCCGGCGATCAGGCACTCCGTGAGGTTCACCTCCAAAGCCGGGTCGGGCTCCGCAAGCTGTCCCGTTGCGAACACGAGTGCGTCGGCAGCGCCGGGGTAGTCTCCCAGCACCTGCCGGCACACGCCCAGCGCGTGCCAGTTGCGGGCGTTCTCGTGGTCATAGAGACAGAGCATCTCGAAGCTGCGCCGGGCCTCGGCATAGTGACCGCTGAGATAGAGTTCCCGAGCCACCCCGTAAATGCTGTCGAGTGCGGCGTGCGGAATGCCGCGGGCGGCGGCCAGCGTACGGTGGCCGGCGAGCAGCCGTCGCAAGCCATCGACCGCCGCGGACATGGCCGACGCTCCCATGTCGGCCTGATGCCGATCTGACTTCGTTTCCGTTTCCATTTCCGTATCCATCGCGTTCGGTACCATACCTGCCCCCCCGACCTGCCCCCCCGACCTGCCCCACCCCGCCACCGGACCCCGCCGGCTGTTCCCGCCGAGTGCGGGCGTCCTTCCGCCGGTAACGCGGGGCGTGCCCTCAGCGCGCCATGTTGTTGATGATCGTCTGCATCAGTTGCTTGAGCTCCTGCAGGACCCCGTCCGCCGCGGTGAGGGCTTCCTGCGCCTTGTTCACGGAGGTCTTCAAACCCAGCATCTTGAGATCGTTGGTGCTGCTGAGCTGGTCGACGTGGTTCGTGAACTTCGTTTCCAGGTCCTTCAGGGTGTCCGCACTTGGGGTGCTTCCGAGCTCGTCGAGTTTGATGTCGTTCGCGGTCAGCCACTGCTGCAGTCCCGCGCTCTTCGCCTCCGAGGGCGCTTGGAACGAGTTGCCGTCTTGCCCCTGTTTCAGTGCGTGCAGCCAGTTGTTCGCTTCGTTGATCTGGTTGACCTGATCCTGCATCTCCTCCGTCTTCTCGGCTGTGCTGTCGCTCATTGCCAGATAGCGGTTTTGCAGCACGAGGCAGACCGCCTCCAGGGGCGAAAGGGTCGTGGGCTTGCCGTCGAGCGTCACCTCGAACTTGTGATCGCCCGCCACATAGTGGACCTGATTGTTGCCGGCGACTTCTCCGGCGCGCGCGCCCGCGTCAACACTTGTCACTGTCGGTCTACTCCTGGTTGGAATCGTTGCATGGCGCTTTGGTGTCGCATTGGCAAAGCGCTTCAGATTCTGGTCATGCCCCGCATTCTGCGGTGCGGCTTCCGGCTCTCGCGATGGCCGGTCGCCACCAACAGGGCCGCCTCCGAGTCCTTGAGTTCGCGCTCGAGCTGGGCCAAGTCTTCGTCGATCATCGCCTTCAGGTCGGGGGAGCATCGGTCGCTGCGAATCATCTCGCGCAGCATGTCATCGTCTTCCACCCCCATTTCGCGCAGCAGTTCCGTCATCCTGGCGGACGTGGCCTGCGCCTCGGCGATGGTAGCCGTCATCTCCGCGATCAGCTTTTCGACGCGTGCCTGCCTGGCTTCGTCTCCGGTCATCACTCTTCCTCCAAATTCGCCTACCGACTCTGGGGCCTGCACCAAGCGTCGCTCGCTCGCCCCGCATCACGCGGGGCCGTCCGAAGTCTCCAACGCTTCCCCCGGCGCCATCCGGTACCCGATTTGCACGTCTTCAAGGTGCGGCTCGCAGGTCGCCGCGTCGATCCGGAATTCGACCGTCAGATCGAGGCTGCTGGCGTTTCGGTCCACCGGCACCAGCTCCATCATGCCCTGCGCATCCGACCTGTCGAGCCGCGTCACTTCGCCGTACCGCAGGCAACGCACGATTACGTCACCGTTGTCGCCCCTGGAGAGGTTGAACGAACTCTCGGTCGGGTTGACCCCGGGCATGCCGTCGAATACGGCGAGGTCCGGGCGCATGGGATTGAAGACGGCAGCATAAACACAGCCGGGGCCGGCCTGATACGCGATCGTCGAGACGCTCTTGAGCAGTCTCTCGTCGAGCTGGCCGTGTTTGTCCGTGCACAGATCCCGCAACTCGCGTGTCACGGCTTCCTCGCTGCGCGGCAGCTCCTTGCCGTCGACCCGATACGTCGCGCGGTTGAAGTCTCGGGTGCTCTCCTGCAACAGCCCGTTCTTGAGCGGGGCCGCGCTCATGTTCGCGTACTGGTCCGCAAGTTCTTCCCGTATGGCAGCGAGTCCGCCGGCCGAAATGGGAACGGCGGCGTTCGAGTGGCCGAGCCTGTCCGGCGCCGGTATCGGGATGCCGAGGTTACGCAGCGTCGCTATCGCCTCGTCCGGCAGCGTCCCGTTTGCCTCGAGTTCCACGCGCTGCTCCGGGGCAGCGCCCTCGGTCGCGACTTCCGCCAGCGCGCCCATCAGCACCGCGTAGCGGGTGGCATCCCTGAACGACGCCTCGGCATAGACCGGCTGCTCGGCGTAATCGTTGGCGGACGATGCCCAGGTGCGCTCCGCTTCGTCCGTGCCAGGAAACACTTCCCGATACCAGCTCGCGCCCTCTCCGACCGATCTCAATGCGCCGGCGCCGGGTTGCAGCTGGGCGGCAATGGATTCCTTTTGCGCGGCCCCGCCCGGCGCCAGCAGAAAACGCCAGCACATGCGGTGCATCGGGGCCTGGTTCTCGACGGTGATGGGTACGCCGGCGTCCGCGAAGGCGTCCGTCATGCCGGTACGGATGCTGGCCAGGCTTGCTCCGAGGTCCCCGGCGTTCGGGGGGTTGCCCAGGGCGGCGACATCGTCCGCGACCTTGACATAGGCCCACGCCATGCTGGGGACCACCGCCGCCGGTACGTTGTCGTGGACGACCTGATCCATCAGAGCTGCCTTTTGCTGCGCACTCACGAGGGGAGTCTGCGTATTCACGACAGGAAGCCCGTCGAGCGCCTTTTGCGCTGCCGCTCTCTCGGCGACGAACTCGCCGATCACCTTGCCGGCCAGCGCCCGCAGACTGGCAGCGTCGTGGAGTCGCTCGGCCGGGACGGCTCCGTCGGAGACGGCGACCTGAAAGCGCGAAGCCAGTTCCGCATGGACGTCGGGCGTCAGGCGGTTGGTGTCGATGTGCAACGCGGGATCGCAGCCCCCCGCGGCCTCGGCAAGCGCCTGACAGGAGATGGATCCGGGGTGGTCGAGCGTCAGGCTCGCCAGAGCATGGTCGCGGGCGTTGTGGTAGGCGCCGTTGAGCTCCTCGGTCACGACGTTCGAAAGGACCCCGGCCGCCTCCTCGGTGGTGACGAAGTGCCTGCCGTTCTGGCCGGCCGTGGCGATGGCGTCCTCGACCTTGGTGGCGAGGGCTTGCGGATCGACGAGTTTCGTCACGCTCGGATTGGCAGGATAGGACTGCCTTGCGACGTCATCGATCTTGATTCGCAGGAGTGACTGGTCGGTTCCCACGGAGACGGGCCTGGAGTAGGACTGTGCCACCATGGCGTTGCGTTCGCGCGTGGCCGAAAAAAGGACATCCGCCCGGCGGACGGCTTCCTGAACGTGCCGCGCGCGCAACGGCTTGCCACGCGCCGCGTGCCGGTCGAGCCCGCTTCCCCGCATGACCTGATCGGAGACTTCGGTACCGTAGCGTTGGCGCAGCGACGCGGCGAACTTGTGCGCGACTGCGCGGTTCTCCGACGTACGGAAGCGGGCAACCCATCGCGCGACCCTGCCGCTGCGAATGGCTACGCCGTTGCCGCCGGCGCGCAGTGACACCGATGCGTCGCGATGTACCCCGGCCGTTGCGCCACTGAAGCTGCCTAAGCTGCCTATCTCGTTCATGGGAGTTCGTTCATCGGACGCATGGCCCGCTCGGATATCGCGAGCAGGACGGTCGTATGCAGGAGGATGAGGGCACCAACCGTTGCCATCGCCGGGTTTCCTCGACCGGGCCAGTAGGGTGCCAGGAAGTGTGCATCGGGCGCGGGCGGTATGCAAGCGATGGCCCCCCAACGGGCCAGGACGACTGATGCCCCGAAGATGGACCGATCATTCTGGCACCGGGCGGCTGGCGAGGCGGACCACTTCCGCAACCGGCGAGCGATGGCGGCGTGGCCACGCATGGACGGACGGGAGACTACCGATGCCGACATCCACTATCGGAATCCCCGGCCCGAGTGACGACGATACCGGTCGAACAGGCTGCGGGAACTCGGGAAGATCGCGCGCTGGCGCGTGGCGAGTTCGCGAGCGAGTGCCGAACCGGCTATGGGGCGCTACAATCACAACTCTACGCAGGGCAAGAACGGGACACGCGAACGACGATGCCGAACGTCATCGGTAGAGGAAACCCGGCAAGCGATCTTCAGGTCTTCCAGAAAGTCGCAACGGAGTCGAAGGATCGCATGGTCTTTGTCGACACGCGCAACGACCGCGCACTCGCGTATTTCAACAACACGCGCCTGATGAGGGCAGTGGTCTGGCTGAGAACGAATGTGCCGACCCGCCAGAGCGCCCATCGTCAGCGGCAGGACATCGCGGAGGCCTACAAACGCTTCACCGGAGCGGTTCAGGACAGTCAACTGCACCCCGACACCGCCGAACTGCGGCATGTCAACGAGCAGCTGGCGGAAGACCAACGACAGGGCAAGCCACTGACAACGCGCAAGGTGCGCCAGGTCCTGACGGCGATCGCGCCGGACAACCCCGAATTCGCGCTGGCGAATCGTCACGCGGTCGCCCGTCATGCGAGCGGCGCCATGTCGGCGAGCCGGATCGGGGAATCCACCGCCTCAAGAACGCTCGGGGCGTTGGACGCGCCGCGGCAACTGATGTCGCAATCGGACCGTGCCAAGGTGTCCGAGCGGATTGCCACCGAGTTGACGCGGCGCGCGGGACGTGCCGGAGCGCGCGTTGTCGATGCTGAGGCTCAGGCCGTGGTCCGTGCCGAGGTGGATGCGGAGGTGCAGCGTTGCGGTGCACGCCTGGCGGGGCTTGGCCGCCAGGATGTCGCGGAGATCAACACCGTGGCCGTCTGGATGGAAGACGGTACCGCCGACGTGGCGGATGCGACGAGGCATCTCGCTGCAGGGGAGGGTTCGCCGGACGGCCTCGAGCGGCTGCAACTGATCGAGTCCAAGATCGCCACTGCGCGGCGGGCGCTGCCGCTCGGCCATGGAAAGCTGGACGGGCTCGAAGAGCGACTGCACGCGAAGGGCCAGCTCGACGGCGACCGCCTGAAGCTGCTGGGCGACCTCCGCGAGAATCTGGTCGACTTGCAGATCGACGTCGGTGATCTGGTAGTCGATCACGAGTTGGCCGGGACCGAGCCGGACCGAACAGCCCCAGACACTGGCGGCACCGGTGCCGGCAAGGCCGATTGGTTCGCGCCGGTCGCGCCGCCCGCGGATTGGCGGCTCGTCGATCCGGAGGCGATCGCCGGGCGGGCGCCGGCCGGACAGGAGACACTCGAGCCGTACCTGGATGCCGCGCTGCATGGCACGCAACTCAACACTGCCCCAACGCAGATATCGACCTCGAGCGCCAAGCGCTCCATGCTGCGCATGCTCAGTCCCGCGACGCCCACGCCCCAGATCGTACCGAATCCACAATCCCACGTGCGTTGGGGACGACCGTCGCTCTTCCCGTCGGCGCAAAAGGTGGTTGGCGACCCGCTCGAACTGTCTCCCCGGGAACTCCGGGACCGGCTGAACGTCTTGCAGGCCAAGCGCAGGAGCCTGGAGGAAGTACGTGCACTTGAGGCCGCAAACACGCCGCTGACCGACGACGAACTGCAGGCGGTCAACGACTACATCGACACGTCCAGCGATGTGAACGGCGTGCTGTGCGGCGGCAAGCCGAGCAATCCGCGCATAGACACCAAGATCGCGAATCTGAATTCGTTGCTTGCGAAGCTCCCCGACAACCGGCTGACGACCTACCGGGCGTTGCGGACGGACTCGACCATGGCTGAGCGGCTCCTGCAGGCGGCCGCGGGAGGCGACACGGTGTTGACGTCCGCGGGGTTCATCTCCACGTCGGTCGCGCCGGAGGTTTCGAAGGGGTACTGGCGGGTCGGCCTGCACGGCGGCGACAGCGAGGTCGTGTACGAAGTGCGCGGGCTGCGGGGCAAGAACATCGCGGCGTTGCCGGACCAGGTGGAGCGGCAGATGGCAGCGTCGCGGCGAGGGTACATGTCGGAAGCGGAGCGGTTGCAGGAGCCGTTGCCGAATATCGACAACTCGGGGTCGAAGTCGGGTGAAATCCTCTTTCAGCCCGCCACCAGGTTTCTCCTGATCGCCGGCGCCAAGCACCAGGAGGAGAATCGGTATGGGTTCATCCTGCAGGAGGTCGCCGAGGCTACCGACGTACCGGAGAGTGCGCAGACGCTGGACCTGAATCGGCTGTTCACGTAGCGCACCCGCCACCGAGCGGGTCACCGTCAACTTGCGGTGTAGGCCGATCCCCCGCGGTACACCGGCTTCATGCCGTCCGCGATCATGTTGGCAAGCCCCGACACGCCGCCCAGCTTGTAGCCCGGCAGACCGGTGTTGAGTTGCTGCATTTCGAGATTGCCCGTGTTCAGCGTGAAGTCGCTGCGGGCGCTCTGCCACCGAGCCATGTCCGCATCGACCGGTGGCAGGTGTCCGCCCCGTGCATCGGCGACGGTGGCGAGGAACTTCACCTCGGCGTCCAGCTGACCGGTGCGGTCCTTGCCGCTCTTGCAGTTGAACAAAGGGGTCTCCCCCATCAGGTGGCTGACCAGCGCCAGACGCGACACCATCTTGTAGGGGTCACCGCCGCCGCGCCGATACTCCCGGTTCTCCCAGACGGACTTGAGCTGGGTCCCGGCCTCGAGGAGCGTGCGGCTGTCCCTTTCGAGCCCGTCTATCTCGCCCGACAGCCGCGCGAGTTCGCCGCGGTGTCCGGCGCTGTCCGGGTGCTCCGGCCCCTCCAGGGCGATCTGGCGCTCCAGGAGCGTGCGCGATTCTCCCAACTGCGCGGCGCGTTCCGACATCGAACGGGCCTTCGCCAGCACATCGCCGCCGAGTTCGGACGTGCCGGCTGGCCCCAGCAGTCGGCCCAGGTGAGGGTCGTTGGTCGCCATCGCGAATCCCCAGCCCATCACGTGCCGCACGACGGGCGCCCCCGCCGAGAGCGTCACCGGACCGGCCTTGATCCCCTGCACCGCGCCCTGGTTCACCCCGAAATTGAATTGCCGCACGCGGACGTTGGCCGTCACCGTCCGCGCCCGGCCGTCGGCGTCCCGTACAGGCAACTCAACCGGTCCGCCACGCCCGAGCTCCTCGAAGGCGGCCGTCTGATGCCGCAGCATCGTCTTCTCGTCGCCAGCAAGCTTGCCGTGCAGGTGACGGAGCACATCCGGGGTCAGCAACGAGATCGAGGACAGCTCGAGGTCGACCGTCTCTCCGTCACACGCCCTCTGGAACTTCTCCGGGTCGGACACCAGCGCCGCGGTGGCCATCTCCCTGGCCATCTCGCGGCTCGCCTGACCCCGCATCGCATCCGCCGACCGCGTCGCCTGGGCGGGGTCGGCGCGGATGCCTGCGACCAGGTCCGCGATACGCCCCTCGCGCGCCGCGCCGGGCGTCTGCCCACTATCCCCGTCCCGCACCAGCAGGTCGCCGACCATCGTCCGCAAACGCTCCTCCGGCAAGCGCGCGAGGAACTTGCCGTCGATCTCGTAGGCGTCGATCACCCCGTGGCGCAGACCCGAGAACAGGGTCCGACCGTTGGCGTTGGTCGCCGAGGTCTGCGCCAGGTTCGGCACGTGCTTGTATTGGGTGCGATCCGCGCAGTTGACACCGTTGGCGACGTAATCCTCGGCAAAGTGCGCCGCCATCGCCTTCCCCGGAACGATGCGGCTGCCCACCACCGTCCGCTGGCCGTCACTGTCGGGCAGCGTCGTTCGAACCTGCTTGGCGATCGGGTCCCAGGGTTGCTCGTTGACGGTCCTGCCGTAGGCTTCCTTGTGGGCCTCCTTCAGCGCCGGCATGTCGCCCTTCGCCACGCCGGCCTTCGCGAGGCGGTGCGCCACGAACTCCTGCAGCATCCGTGCCTGGCCGACCTTCGCATGGACCGCCGGCAACGGCCGCTGCCCCGTAGCGTCGGCGCTGTCCCAGCGGGCCCTGAGTTGCTTGATCTCGTCCGCACCGCCCTTCTTGGGCTTTACCAGGGGGATGGGGGTTTCCCAGAGTTCCCGCGCGGCAAGCTGGAGTTTCCCGGCGGGGGCCTCCAGCCGACCGCTCGCGGCGTCCCGGATATCAGCCAGTTCGTCGCGATGCGCCTGCAGATCTTCGACGAGCCGCTGCTTGGCCTGCGGGTCCAGCCCCGGCACGTCGAGCTCCCGGGCGACCTCCACGGCGGCCGACGCATGCAGCAGGTGCGCCGCGGCCCGGTCCGCGCGACTCACCGGCTCGTCGAACGGCTCCTCGATGTCGTGTACGCACATCAGGTCGGCCAAACCCATCAGGCGATCGGCAAACCTGTCCTGCAGGGCCCCGCACAGTGTGCTGGCTGCCGGAGTCTGGGCGTTCTGACCCTCGAGTTGCCCGGTCCTGTCGGCCAGCCAGGTCTGCAGCAGGGCGAGGTTGTGCTTGTTGGACAGCACCAGCGAAGACAACTCGCGCTGCTCCCCGTCGTTCAGGGGGCGCTGCCCGCTGGCGTCGAGCAACTCGACTGCCCGGTCGATGTCGGCGTCCACCTGCCCCGCAGCCCTGACCAGGGTCTGCATGTCCTTCTGCAAGGCCTCGGGAATCCCGCCTTCGACGCTGCGGTTGACGAGGTAATTGCCCAGGGCCGCCGCGCTTCCTGCCGCCAGCGCTGCCCGCTGGCCGCCCGCGACGGGAGACTCCCGGGGGACGGCAGACCGCGGTCCCGCCCCCGCCGCGCGACCCGGCTCCGGGGGCGCGCCCGGCCCGCCGAGCCGTTCCCCCGGCCGGCGCGAGGACACCGCGCCGTCCTGGCCCGTCGCCCGCAACTTCGCAGGCCCATGGAACGCAGATCTTATTGCCGTGATGAAGCGGGTGACAAGGCTGCGGCCCGTGCCGCCTCCTGTTCCCGCGGCTCCTGCCGTGCCCGACGTTCCCGCGCGGCTTCGCACGGATACCGGCGGCTGCAACGCGCCCCCCTTGAACGATACCTGTCGCCCGCCCCACGAGGCCCGCTCGGGAGCATGCTGCGGTTCCGAGGCCGCCGGGCGGACCACGTCCGCGCTGCGTACGTTTGCTGTCACTGGCTCGTTCACGACGTGTTACTTGCCTGTTTCACGGCCCACCGCCACGGGTCCTGCAAGTTCAGGAGGACTGCTGCGCGACCTCGCTCCTTACCTGCTCGGCTATCAAGGCGCGTGCCTGGCTCTTGACGTTGGGGTAGGCGAGGAGTTCGTCGGCGCCCGCAATCGACTCCCTGACCTCATGCAGCATACTGGTCGACGCCATCAACATCTCGCCGTCCTTGATGTGCTTCCTGGCGCCGACCCGCTGCTGCGCCTCGCCATACCACCGACCTACTCGATTTTCCATCACCCAATCCGCCGTCTGGCGGTTGCCGCGGCGGACCAGACTGTTTCGGTCGAGGATCTCGCCGGTCTTGATGAGCTTGGCCAGTACGGCCCGCACCGCACCGGGGAGCTTGGCCTGGCGCAGTGTGCCCTGCAACTGCTTCCGGCTGCTCGGCACCGGCTGGCGCGTCTCGCCGACTGCGAGCGTTGCCGTGGTCTGTTCCCTGCCGCTCACGGGCGCCCCGACATGCGCCGCCGTCGGAGCCTGACTCCGTGGCGTCGGATTCGTGTCGACACCGCGGCGCGCAACCGCCGCGGCCGCCGCTGCCCGCGCTTCCGCTTCGGCCCGGGCACGGGCTTCGGCCTGGGCACGGGCTTCCGCCTGGGCACGGGCTTCCGCCTGGGCGCGGGCCTCGTCGGCCTTTGCCTGCAAGAACTCGTCAACCACTCCGTGGGTGATCTTCAATGCCTCCCCGAATTCCACCTTGCGACGCCCCTGGCCGCCGGCTGCATGGATCGCTTCACCGACTCGGCCAGCGAGGGTCTCCCGCTCGTCATCGCTGACCGGGGCCACCCGTTCCTGTTCTTGCAGACGCTCTGCGACCCCCCGGTCGGACATCCAGGCGACCGTCAATCGGTTCTCCCGCGTCGCCCCGGTCGAGCGCCCGTCCAGGTCCTGAAACACTTCCCGGATGCGGCGCGACGACAGTGGCTTGCCTTCCAGCAGATCGACCGAGAGCAGAGCTTCGGCACGGCTGACGTCACCACTGTCGTAGGTCGAGGAGCCCGCGATCGCACGCAGGAACCGGTTGTGCACCCCTTCCCGCTCCGTGCGGGCCAGCGCATTGGGCGAGACCTTCTCGCGGATCCAGTCGACGGCGCGGTGGAAGAAATCCTGGCGACGAACCTTGAGTTGGTCCGTGCCGGAATCCAACAGGACATGTGCATTGCGCAACTCGCCAACGGTCCTGAACTCGGAAATGCTCATCTCTCAGTGGTCCTGCCAAGGAGGCACGAGTTTCGACAACGGGGCGCTGCTCCAACTTGCGATACGAAACGCCAGTCGCGCGGGATAATAGTCGGGGAGGCGCGACACCGTCAAAGCCCAGGGGCGGCGCCGAAACCCCGAGTGCGGAACGCCACCATCCGCATGGACACCTCGCAAGCTTGCCACCTGCCACATAGACCTGCAACATGGACACTCGTCGTTGGACAACGCTGGTCGTTGCCGCTGCCCGCCGGCCTCGATAGCCCGACGCACAGTGGCACGCAGATGGAGAACCTCATGCCGATAGACAACGTCGAAAGTCGGAGGCCCATTCAACCGACACAGCCCGACGCCGGGCAGGCCGGCCGGGCGCAACGTGCGGGGCGATTCCGCGAGCGCGAAGTGACGGTGCGCGCCGGCTCGGAGGCTGCGGCGCGACGGGACCGGGCGCAGTCACAGCCCACCGGTATGGGCAAACGGCTGCTCGACAGGGTGGCGGCGACATTCGACCGTGGCGGCGCCGCCCTGCAGAATGTGGCGGGACGGCGCCGGGCGCTCGACATCACCAGGCCCGACGGACGCCCCGAACGAAATGCCCCGGACCCGCGTACATCCCCGAACCCGGCCTATCAGGCGACCGGCAGTCTCTCTCGTTCGAGTTCGCACGACCCGCTGTATGCGACCGTAGGCGACCCGGCCGGGGCCGGCCATGAGCCCATCCCGCGTCTGCTCGATACCGTCGCCGCCCTGGTCGGCCCCGGCAGCCCCGCCGAGGTCGCCGAGACGCTCCAGCCCATCTACGAGGAGATGCGCGCGTGCGCGGACGAGATGCGCACCGGCGAGAGCGACTACGAGGACATGTCGAGAATCTACGAGAACCTGCTCGCCGCCACGGAGCACCTCGTGGAGGCTGGGCAAATGGACCATGACGACTACGTGGACATGCGCAGCTACGAGAGTCTGCTGCAGGTCTACGAGAACGTGGGCGGTCCTCCTGAGGCGAACCAGGACGACGCGCTGTACGAGGACATGAGCGGTCCCGCTGGCGACGACGTGCGCGCGCCCGGAGCGCAGCACGAGGCCGCCGCCGCGGCTCCCGGCGAACCCATCTACGAGTCCGTTGACCAGCCGGTTTACGAGACCGTCGGTGAGCCGCCAGCGCACACCCATGAGCCCATCCCGCGTCTGCTCGATAGCGTCGCCTCCCTGGTCGGCCCCGGCAGCCCCGCCGAGGTCGCCGAGACGCTCCAGCCCATCTACGAGGAGATGCGCGCGTGCGCGGACGAGATGCGCACCGGCGAGAGCGACTACGAGGACATGTCGAGAATCTACGAGAACCTGCTCGCCGCCACGGAGCACCTCGTGGAGGCTGGGCAAATGGACCATGACGACTACGTGGACATGCGCAGCTACGAGAGTCTGCTGCAGGTCTACGAGAACGTGGGCGGTCCTCCTGAGGCGAACCAGGACGACGCGCTGTACGAGGACATGAGCGGTCCCGCTGGCGACGACGTGCGCGCGCCCGGAGCGCAGCACGAGGCCGCCGCCGCGGCTCCCGGCGAACCCATCTACGAGTCCGTTGACCAGCCGGTTTACGAGACCGTCGGTGAGCCGCCAGCGCACACCCATGAGCCCATCCCGCGTCTGCTCGATAGCGTCGCCTCCCTGGTCGGCCCCGGCAGCCCCGCCGAGGTCGCCGAGACGCTCCAGCCCATCTACGAGGAGATGCGCGCGTGCGCGGACGAGATGCGCACCGGCGAGAGCGACTACGAGGACATGTCGAGAATCTACGAGAACCTGCTCGCCGCCACGGAGCACCTCGTGGAGGCTGGGCAAATGGACCACGACGACTACGTGGACATGCGCAGCTACGAGAGTCTGCTGCAGGTCTACGAGAACGTGGGCGGTCCTCCTGAGGCGGACCAGGACGACGCGCTGTACGAGGACATGAGCGGTCCCGCTGGCGACGATGTGCGCGCGCCCGGAGCGCAGCACGAGGCCGCCAATGCGGGTGAGCCGATCTACGAAACCGTGGGCGAACCGCTCTACCAGACCGTGGGCGAAGCGCAAGGCGAACCGGCCGGACACACCTACGAGCCGATCCCGCATCTGCTCGATGCCGTCGCCTCCCTGGCCGGGCCCGGCAACCCCGCCCCGGTCACCGAAGCCTTGCAGCCCATCTACGAGGAAATGCGCGACTGCGCGGATGCGATCGCCGCTGGCGCAAGCGACTACGAAGACATGTCGAGAATCTACCTGAACCTGCTCGGGGAGGTAGAACACCTCGTGGAGGCAGGCGAGGTGGATCAGGACGTCTACGTGGACATGCGGGTCTACCAGAACCAGCTTGACGGATACGGCGACGCCCCCGCATCCGAAGGCCAGGCGACCCGTAGCGCGCCCGATTCGGGTAAACTGGAATAGACCATGAGCGACGGCGTCAACCCAGCTAACGACATCCGTATGTTTCGGGCAATTGCGGAGACGGACCGGAATCGAATGGTCTTCGCCGACAACCGCAAGCCCGGGGCCATCGAGAGTGCCAGGAACAACCCCTTCGGGCGTGCCGTGGTCTGGCTCAGGAACACCTTCAGCCCAAGTCACAGGAAGACGGTAGACCAAACATACGACAGGTTTGCAAACGCCCTCCGCACCAGTCACTCGCACCGGGGCGACCAGGAACTCGGGCGCGTGGACGCGCTGCTGGCCGCCGACAGAGGCACCGGCGAACCGCTGACATCCCGCAGGATCAAACAGGTTCTCAGCCAACTCGACAGGCCGGCCTCCGCAGCAGCCATGCCCCGTCAACCGGTGTCCAACCCGTCCATCGAGCGCTATGGACTTCTCGCCGAGGCGGCCCGCCGGGGCGTGGACGCCGCCAGCGCGAATCTGAGCGCCATATCGAACGACCTGCACAGCCCCGAGGAGTTCCATGCGAAGCTGAAATCCGGCGACGGCGGTCTGCGACGGGGAACCACGGCACTGTCGAACATCCAGAACAATCTCCAGCCGGAATCGCTGCCTCCCGCAGCATTGAACGGCAGCCCGGAACAATGGCGAGCGCAAACGGCGCACATCACCCAGATGGCGAGTCAGATTGCGGGAGCTTCGTTCAACGACGACCTGAACGACAACTTCCTGCAGTACGGCAACTCCGAAAACCCCTTCTCGAGAGTGGTGGACGACCTCCCCGGTCTCGACCAACCCGTGCGCGGCTGGCTCGCCGAAGGACTCGAGTTGGCGGACCAGCTCCTGCAGGCGCAGGAGCGGGCGCGGGACGGACTTCCGCCGCTCGGTGCCGACCAACGCGACGGTCTGCAGCAGCGGGTAGATGCCTTCGCCGACCGTTCGGCGCGGTCCATACCAACGGGCCGGCCCTGGTCTGCAGAGGTGCTCGAGGCCGCCTTCGGCAAGGACTCCCCGGAAGCGCGCGCTGCGGCCGGGTCTATGGAAACGCCGCCGGCTCCCGGACCGGACGCCGCCGGCACGATGTTGCCCTCGAGCTTCGACCGCGCTGGCGCTATCGGGCGACTCGATCAGGAAATCGCCCTGCAGAGGCAGGAAGTCACCCTGCTTGAGGACACCGGTCAGGATCCGGAGGGCCTGGACAGGATGCGCGCCGAACTGGACGCGCGCGAGGTGTCTCGCGATCAACTGACGCTCGGTCGCGATCCCCGCGTTGCACTGCGCGCGCGCATGGAGGAGATCGCCACCCTGCATGGCGCCGAAGACCCTCGCACCCGTGCCTACGACGACACCGTGCAGTACTTCACCGCGGCGGGCGCGTTTGCGGAGACCGGTGTCGGCGAGGGCAAGATTCCGGACTCCGTCGACACATCAGGCGTCCTGGCCGACTGGCGGGGTCGACTAGCCGAAGTGCAGGCCAGCGCCGGTCAGTTGCGGCCGCGTTCTCCCGCCGAGATTGAACGGGCGGAAGCGTTCGACGACGTCAGCGGCTTCATGCAGCAGGCCGTTGTCGAGACGTCGTCCCGCCGCGACCCGCGCCCGGAACTGATCCGCCACGCGGCGAGCCTCGAAGGTCACCATTTCCAGGACGGCGGGAGCGGCGCAGCCGAGGCATCCATGCTGCGCACGATGGCGAAGGAGTTCGCACAGGTGCTGCAGGAGAGCCAAGGACCGAACGCCGCCAACCGCTCGTGAGCAGGATCCTTCGATGGGGGAGCCGCCCGTGACCCGGTGGGAGCGGCGCGACCCGAGCTGTGACCCTGGAGCCGCCGACAGATAGGCCGTACTTCATCCGACCGCGCGCGTACTTGGACATCACTTTGTCGTGAAAACCGACAGGCAGTGTTGGTTCGGGGGTTCCACCGTTCTCATTGGACAACAGTGGCCCATCGAACGCGCTGTCGTCCGTCAGCACGCGATCACGCGCCGGTCGGCCTCAAGGCTCCCGGCAGTAGGTTGGCGGCGCCCCCCCGCCACCGCAGGGGGAGAAGAAGGTCCCAATCTCGACTCGCCAAGCTGCCAGGACCACGCCGACCACAACGAACTGTCCTCGAAATCCTACACAGTTTCAAGCTCCTTTGATAACGCGCCCACCGCCACCAGGGCACTCGGGTTGCGGAATGAGCGCCCAAGTAGCTGACAACCGGTCCCGTGGACCTATCCGGCTGGCACCCCTCTGCCGCCAACACCGAATTGGTTTTTTGATCGTTTCTCGTGTTTACTGCCGGTAGTTCCAAATTGGCTTGGCAGTCCGATTCGCCCAACGGGCCGCGCACCAGCGATTCGCCGATGCACGGGCCGAACGAGTCGAGCCGCACGGGACAGCAAGGCGCGCTTCGTCACACGAGGAGATTACCGATGCAAGATCTGGACAACGCACATTCTGATGCGGACTCCGCCACACCCTGGCTCCTCGACCACAAGGTGGAACCGCCGGACCTCGTCACCGGCTATGTGGAGCGCCGGGACCTGGAAACCCGGTGCGCGCCGATGAATCGCCACTTGACCGTACTGCAGGCGCCAGGCGGATTCGGCAAGACCGCGCTGCTGGCGCGCTGCTGCCGTCAACTGCGCGAAGAGGGCAACGCGGTCGCCTGGCTGGCGCTGGACGAAGAAGACAGCGCCGTCCGGATGGCGACCTACCTGACACTTGCCTTCGAACGAGCGGGGGTCAAATCCATCGATGCGACGGGCGGCTCCTCGGACACCCCGACACTTGAATCCGACTCGCAGGCCCGGTATCGCATCAACTTGCTGATTCGCGCGATCGCGCGTCATGAGGCGCCGTGCCTGCTCGTGCTGGACGAACTTGAACGGTTGCGCAATGCGGAGGCGATCGGCGTGCTGAACGCGCTGCTGGCCAACTCCCCACGCAACCTGCGGATCGCCATGGCGTTCCGCGAGCGTCCGCCGGGTCTCGATATCGCCATGTTCATGCTCGAAGGCCGCGGCGAGACGGTCACCGCCGAGGAACTCCGCTTCTCGACCCGTGACATCGCCAGCTTCTTCGATACGAAACTGTCACGCCGCGAACTTGCGTCGGTGGCAGACAAGTCGGCCGGCTGGCCGATCGCACTGCGGATCTTCCGCAACGCCATGCAGACCGGAGCCGCGGTTACCGAGATCGGAGGCGAAGACGACACGATCGCCGCGTGGATCGAGTCGCGGCTTTGGCGCGGCGTTCCGACGAGGATCGCGACTTCGTTCTGGATGTCGCGCTGTTCGACTGGATCGATACGGAGCTCATCGACGAGACCACCGGCGGGAGCCACTCCAGGCGCCGGTTCGAGTCCATGACCTCGCTCACGGGCCTGTCGCAGACCACCGGCGGCGAGAAATCGACGATGCAGTTACACCCGTTGATCCGCGAGCACTGCGCGAACCGGCGCTTCCGCGAGAACCCCTCGAGGTTCCGTTCCATTCACGCCGGCATCGCACGGGGCCTGGCGCGCCGCGGTCAGGTGGTCGACGCCCTGCGCCACGCGGCCGAAGCGGGCGATCCGCAACTGATCGGGCAGATCGCCACCACTGACGGAGGCATCCACCTGTGGATCAGGGGCGGGTTCGACGCGCTGCAGGCCATGGACGGTTGGCTGACCCCCGAGGTCATGGACGCATACCCCAGACTCGCGCTGGTCCGTTGTGTGGTTCTTGCCATGTCCGGCGACATGCAAGGTGCGAGACGCGTGTATCAGACTGCCGCCATCGCCAGCGCCGGTTTCACCCGCGATCCCGCAGGGACGGAGGATCCGCAGATGAAGCTCGATCACCTGGTCGTGCTGGGCCTCCTGCTCGTCTTCGGGTGCGTCGACATATCGGGTTACGAGCCGCTGGTCGCCACGGCCTCCGCGGTCGCCCGGGATCCCGAAGTGAACCCGTTGCTGCGTGGTCTGGTTCGCTACGGACTGTGCCTTTCCTTCAACGAGATGACGCAGTTCGACCAGGCCGCAGCCTGGAGTGAAGCGGCGCGCGCAGACCTCGGCCACAATACGCCGTACGTCTCGCCGCATCTCGACTATCAACGCGGCCTGGCCGCCATGGCGCAAGGGCGAACGTCGGACGCCGCCGCCGCCTACGAACGCGCATTGCGGCTCGGACGGGTCACGCATCTGGGCAACGCCACCTCCGTGATCGTCGGCGAAATCCTGATGGCGGAACTCGAGCTGGAACGGAGTGCACGGACGTCGTCGCCCCACGCGCCCCGCTTTGCGCCACGGCTCCTGGGTGAATGCGGGGCCTGGCTGGACGTCTACGCCGCGAACACCGGCGTCGCCGCGGAACTGGCGCTGGAGCATGGCGGCGTCGATAGCGCACTGGCGGCGGTGGAGAGCGCGACGAGTTTCGCGCGCGCCACCGAGCGCTCGGCGCTGGTCACGTTGCTGTCGGCCTTGCGGGTTTCCCTGCTCGTGACGGGACAACGAGTCGACGAGGCCGCCCGCGCATGGCAAAGCGCCGCTCTCCCCGACACCGACGAGCAATGTCTGGACTTCAAGAGACGACGCTGGCGCGAAGTCGAGGCACTCGCCAGCGCGCGCCTGCGCCTGCTGATTGCGCAGGGGGAGTTCGACCGCGCCCGCGAGCTCGCCACCCGGGTGTGCACCGTTGCGGCGGAGCGGCAACTGCTGCGCACCCTGATGCGCACGCTGGTCCTGTCGATGCGTCTTGAGCACTGCGCCGGGAATCCGGAGCGGGCAACGCAGCACCTGGTCGAATTCCTGCAGCGATACGAGCAGGCGGACTACGCGCGCCCACTGGCACGGGAGCGGGGAATCGCGATGCCGCTATTGCATGGCATTGTCCAGTCGAAACCTTCCGGATCGTTGACCGCCACGGCCACCGCACTGCTCGACGCCCTGACCCCGTGGGACGAGGCGGCCGAGTCGGACGAAGCGGACCGGAACCGCTACCAGCCACTGCTAAGCGCCAGCGAACTCACGGTACTGCAACGTCTGGACTCCCAGACCGACAAGGCCATCGCACGGGACCTCGATCTGACCTATGACGGCGTTCGCTATCGCATCAGGCAGATCTTCTCCAAACTCGGCGCATGCAGCAGATACGACGCGATTCACCGGGCGCGGGCTGCGGGAATCCTCCCCGACGACAGCGGGGCGACTCCATTCGGGCTTTGACCTCGCGCGACCGCGACAAGCGCCTGCCTCCCCACGCCAGGCGGCGGAATTCCCCTCGGAAGTCGAAGGACTACCGAGTCGGTGTTGGATAACAGGCAAAAAAGACAGTCTCGGCTCCTGTCCATGTCCACAAAACACTGTCCGGCGTTATTCGGGAACACAACTGAGACAGGGGTCGGCAGGCTGCTCCCGCACCCCCGGTCAACGATGTTGTGCGTGCACAACATCGGCCGATGTGGTGCACCGTCGAGGCGTGGGCGACTCAGGGACGCGTGTCGTCCCGTGACGACCATCTATTCCATAACGCAATTTAGTTGTTATTATTCAATCACTTATGGTACATTTATGATCTTGGAGGCGGGCGTCGCGCAAGGCGAAGCGCCGACGCTCGTGCCATCAGAACTTCCAGGCGACGCTGGCCTGGAAGTTCCGGGGCAGCTCCGGAAGCACGATCACCCCGCCGAACAGGTTCGGGAAGTTCGCCCGAAAGTAGCGCTCGTCCGTCAGGTTCTTGCCGGAAACGGTGATGGACCACCGGCGGCCGTCGTACTGCAGTCCCGCGTTCACCAACGTGTACGGCGGCAACTTCACTCTCCGCGAAAACCCCGAGTACACGCTCGCGACGTCGGCGACGCTCGCGAACACGCGCCAGTCTTCCCACTCGTACAGGGCGGTGACGGAGGCCAGGTGTTTCGGAACGCCCGCCCGGACCCCATCGGGGTTCGATGCAAGCGTTACGAAGCCTCCCACGGTATCGCCATAGAAGGTCGGCGAATCCGTACCGGGCAGATCCCCGGCGCCGAGAAAGCTGAATCGTCCGCCGTTCTCGAGCATGTTCAGGTTGACCACCTCGAGATTCGTGTAGGCCGCGATTACGGACATGCGCTCGGTCGCCTGCCAGCGCATCTCCAACTCGAATCCCTCGGACCGCGAGGCCTGGTTGGGGTCGATCCCCGAGACGTCGAGCTGTCGGGCGAGCGAGTGGTGGTTTGGTATGCCGCCGACGACGGGGACTGCCCGCCGTCGCACGGCGCGTGGCTCGCGAGTCACTTCGGTGCAAACACACGCGTCTTCGACGGCTACGGCCACGTAGGCGGCGCCTGCATCGATCACCCGCAGTTCGTCGAAGCGCTGATGGGGCGTCGGTAGGGCAGGGAAGCCGCGCGGCCAGCGGGGCAGCGCCACCTCGGGAACGCTCCGTCGCCGTACATCTCGGCGCCTACGCCGCGTTCGCGTCCTCCAGGATGGTGTTCGTCTCGGCAACGACTAACTCCCGATAGACGTCGCCGACCATTTCCCAGGTGCCGCTGTACCCCTTCGGCACCACGATGTGGTCCCCGGTGTCGGCTTCCCGAATATTGCCCTGCCGGTCCGTCAGGATCAGCTTCCCCGCGAGTACGTGGACGTACTCGTCGTAGAGCGTGTTCTCGAGTTCGAAACATGGCAGATGGTTATGGCAGATGGGACACCCACTCTTGTCGGTCCAATCTGGGTGCTACTCGGGTGGGTGTCCCATCTGGCCGTCTGATTCTGGACTTCGACGCGACCAACGTGCCGCTGCACGGGGGACCAGGAAGGCCGCTTCTTCCACGGCTGCTACGACCGCTACTGTTACCTGTACCTGCCGCTGTACGTGTTCTGCGGACGGCACCTGCTGGTGGCGTATCTGCGCCGCAGCGACATCGACGCGGCGCGGCACAGCTGGGCGATCCTCGCGCTGCTGGTGAAGGCGCTGCGCGAACAGTGGCCCGGCATCGAGATCGTACTGCGCGGCGACAGCGGCTTCTGTCGTCGGCGCATGCTGTGCTGGTGCGTCTGGACGTGGTAGCGGAGGCCGTGCGTGATCAGCCCGAGCGCCCTGGCGATCTGGTGAGTTCCTCGAGGATCGTGATGGACCACCAGAAACCTCCTCACCCGGCAGCGAGGGGCGGTTGCCGGGCTTGTCGACGACAGTCTCGAAGTCGGCGTGGATCAGGGTGAGGAACTGGCGGACGTCGGCGTTGCCTGCAGCTCCGGGGAGGTGGCGATCTCCACTTAGGCGCGGCTTGCGCCGTTCAAGGAAGGCTTGTGCTTGCATGTCGTGTTCTCCGTGTTCGGAAGGTCTCTGCCCAAGTGGAATTACTCGGACGGTGCCCGAACGGCGCGGGGCGGACACCCGGTCAAGGCCGGCGCGTTAGCGCCGCCCGGCGGGGTCTGGCCTTGACCGAGGGTTTGGACCGCGCGAGGGTGGTTGCCGCGGACGAGTGAAGTCGCGTGGGGCCGTCTGCCGCCGGAGAAACTACTCGGGCGCGTTGGGGCACGGCAATGCGAGGAAGACTGAGGAGGCTGGCGGGGTTCGGACAGCTCCGCATCGCGACGGGGGCATCGACCCCCGGCATCTTCCACCCGAAGTACTACTGCTTTCGGGGGGCTTCGGGCAGCATAGTCCGGGTCGGCAGCGTCAACCTCACGCGCGTTCCCGCGCGGCGTTTTACGACCTGCTGAGCCCCGCCGACCGAGGGGATTCCGCTTCGTGCTGGTGGACGCGTCGGGTGACGCGTGGCGGTGGGTCGACGAGGAGATGGTTTGGGCGCGCGCGAGGCGGGACCCGGACTCTCCCAGCCCGCAAGGTCATGCGTCGCCACGCCCTTGCGGTGTCCGCCGAACCTCGACGCGGCCCGCAGGGCGGCGCTTCGTGCTTGATTGCAACGCAATCACGGCGTAAGGTTGCGAGCGGTCAACAGGAGATGGACATGGCGAGCATTACGATCCGCAATCTCGAAGATGATGTGAAGACGAGGCTGCGCCGTCGTGCGGCGGGACACGGACGATCGATGGAGGAAGAGGCGCGCCTGATCCTGGCGGAAGCAGTCGATCGGGAAGCAGCGCCGGAGAAGGGCCTGGGCACGGCTATTCACGAACTGTTCAAGCCGCTCGGCGGCGTGGAACTGGAACTGCCGCCGCGCGAAGCGATGCGCGAGCCGCCCCGATTCGACTAGGTGCGGAGTAGTCGCATGGTCGTGCTTGACACCAACGTCGTCTCGGAACTGATGCGGGAGAGCCCTCGCCCTGATGTACTCGGGTGGCTTGACAGCCAGAGGACGAGGGATCTGTTCGTGACCAGCGTGACCGAAGCCGAAATCCGAGCGGGTGTGGCGATCCTGCCCGCAGGCGCGAGGCGACGCGGCTTTGCCGAGGCCGCGGAGCGCACCTTCGGCGATCTGTTCGCTGGCCGGGTGCTTCCCTTCGACGGTTCGGCTGCGCGTGCGTATGCGGAGATCGTTCCGGTTCGACGAGCGAGCGGTCGACCACTCCCGCTGGCAGACGGTCAGATTGCGGCGATCGCCCGGTCACGGGGGATGGCGGTGGCCACCCGGAACGTGGATGACTTCGAGGACACGGGAATCGAGTTGGTGAATCCTTGGACAGCCTCGGCGTGAGCCGCACCACGGAACCGTTGCCAGGACACCGCGAATGTCGTTCATGCCGCCTCGCGGGGCGGGCGAGCTAAAGGACGCCAGCAGCGGCCATGTCGCACTGTTCCGCCATCACGTAAATTGTCTAAACGACGAAGCCCCTCGGCAGAGGGGCTTCGCTGGTACGCGAGTCATGGCGTTTGGCCCGGGACGATGCTGTCCCTTCCACATGAGGTCAAGGCTTGGGCTTGGTGTAAGCGTTCGGTCGAGTCGTGACGGTTGCAGATTCTACCGATTGAGGATGCGCTTCCAGTCCTTGCGCAGGCGCGACCAGCCGATGAAGCGGTCGCGCGGGGCGAGGGTCCAGGCGGCGGTGGAGAAGCCGAGCATGGCCAGCGGCGTGCCGTCGTGGGCGTGCACGGCGTAGCGCATCTGGGCGCCGACCAGGGTGGTGTAACCGAGGTAGTGGTAGCGGGCGACGAACTCGTTCCAGAGCTTGCCC
The DNA here is from genome assembly GCA_965206615.1 of Candidatus Azotimanducaceae bacterium. Taxonomy (GTDB): domain Bacteria; phylum Pseudomonadota; class Gammaproteobacteria; order Pseudomonadales; family Azotimanducaceae; genus VXNE01. The sequence continues at coordinate 546,075 of CBDBKI010000005.1, read as the reverse complement.
TCGCGGCTGTAGCCGACGATCGGTCGCAGGCTGAGCGGGCGGACCGCCGGCAGCGTGTCGGGCGGCGGCAGCAGCGGCGGTTCGGTGTCCGGTCCGAAGGTCGCGGGGCGGCGCGGTGGGCGCGGCCATTTCGGCGGCGGCAGTTCGATCCGCGCGGACGGGCGACGAACACGCTCAGCCCCTCGCGGTGGTTGACGAGCGAGCGTAGCGCCTTGCCCTCGCGGGCGTGCTCCTGCAAGCGGTCGAGTTCCTCCAGGAGTTCTACCATCAGGCGACGCGCCCTACACGACCCGGAAGGCTCTCGCACGAAGATGCGCTGCAGTTTCTTGAGCCCATCCTGTCCATGCGGGTGGAAGCGGTCACACTCGACGTGTTCAAGCTCGCAGTCCGGTTCCGCCGCCGCTTCGGCCTGTCCTACTGGGACGGCGCCATTCTTGCGGCCGCCCGGGCCGCCGGGTGCGATGCCGTTTACTCCGAGGACATGAGCGACACGCAGGACTACGACGGATTGCGCGTCATCAACCCATTCGCCGACATGCCGGAGTCTTGAGTTCTTCGGAAGCGACCTCCTGATCCGCACGGATGAACGTGAGCGGAATCTCGGCACCGTATGTCGCACCGAGTTCCTTGCCTTCCCGCATCACAGGCGTGACGGCCCTCCCCTTCGGCGAGCTGTAAGGTTACCCCTCCGCCTCGAGTCGTCGCGCGACTCCCAACCCGACCGAAGGTCGCGCGCTAACCCACGTATGCGGGAATCAGCAGATAGGCCAGGAAAATCACCAGGGCCAACAGGCTGGCGCGGTCGAAACGGGTGGTCAAAACGGTCATGGCGCCGACCATAGCGCCAAAAAGCGGACTTGGGGAAGACAGATAGACCATATGGTTATGGGCGGCTGGAACTGGCGTAGCGCACAACGACCCGCCGGCTTGGCCGACTTGATGCCACGCCTGGGTTCGAGGCCGCCGGCTCAGACTAGCAGCACGAGCAACAGCGCCCCCGGGGCGACGATCAACCAGAGGCACACGCCCAGGGCAATGCTCGCCGGCGACAGTTCCCGCAAACTCTGCCGGTCAAGTTCCAGCCCGATCAAGCCGAGGGCGACGACCAGCAGCGCCTTAAATGGCCGTCCGCCGGTGAGCAGCACGGCTTCCGTACGATCGCCGCGAAACAGTTTCGCCAGGATCCAGCCCAAACCGAGGGTCATCAGCACGTAGGCGCCCACCACCACGCCGTAGTCGGCCGACACGGTCATCATGCGGTCGAACCCCAGCGTAAAGCCGAGCAGCACGACGGCCGTCTGCAGGCTGATGCTGCCGAGCCTGCTGCCCCCCTTGACGGGATCGACGCGAAGACCCAGGCGGATGATCAACCCGCCCAACAGGGCGATCGCGGGATTTCGCAGGGTGATGCCCACAGCGAGGGCGACAATCAGGCACAGTCAGGCGGCGACACGGACTCCCTTGCCCTGGTGCGTGTCGTTGCTGGAGGTGGGAGGGTCGTGCACTCCACCCCACCATACCGCACGAGACGTTACCGCGTGGCCGGGCCAGTCCGGCCGCCATGGCGCCTTGCCCGGACTCGCCCCATGAGCCAACATCCCGAACACGCAACAGCAATAGTGAGTGCCCCATGCAAGTCAGCCTCTGGCCAAGCCCGACACTGCCGTTCCACGAAGTCCTTGCCCTTGCCAGACACGCCGAGGCGACCGGCTGGGACGGTTTGTGGTATGCGGATCACTTCATGCCGAACGCTGAGGACACCAGCGCTCCCTGGCCGGAGGCCTGGATGACCCTGGCGGGGGTGGGCGCGCAGGTGCCGAGGATTCGCCTCGGCACGCTGGTGACCGGCAACACCTACCGCCATCCGGCGGTGCTGGCCAAGATGGCGGCAACGCTCGACCACATGACCGAGGGCCGGGTCGTCCTCGGTCTCGGCAGCGGTTGGCAGGAGAACGAACACCACCAGTACGGCATTCCGTTTTACACGGTCAAGGAGCGCCTGCAGCGGCTCGACGAAGCCTGCGCCGTCATCAAGGCACTGTTCACCGAGTCCAGCGCCAACTTCGAGGGTCGCTTCTACCAACTCAAGGACGCCTCCCTCGAGCCCAAGCCGGTGCAACAGCCGCTGCCCCTGCTGATCGGCGGCGGCGGCGAGCAGCGCACCCTTCGCATCACTGCGCGTTACGCCGATGCGTGGAACGTGTGGGGCGACGTTGCGACGCTGCGGCACAAGATGGAGATCCTCGACGGCCATTGCGCGGACCTGGGCCGGGATCCCGCGGCCATCCGACGCACCGCCGTCGCCATGCTGTTCATGAGCGACGACAAGACGTATCTCGACCGGATGCGCAAGACGGACATACCCATGCCGGCGGTCATCGGCACCCCCGGGGAGGTGCGGGAAACGCTCGACGCCTACGAGTCCATCGGGGTGGACGAGTTCATCGTGCCCGACTTCACTCTCGGTGGGCACAGCGAGAAAGTCGAGACGCTCGACCGGTTCATCAAGGAGGTCTGCGGGCGCTAGGAGAGCTCTGACAGGCTTCCTCAGACGCCTCCCGAAGACGCCCAGCGTGCTTCGTCCGGCCGGTCGAACGGCGGCAGCGCATCCTCGAGGTGTTGCATCACGGCCAGCACGATGTCCTCGCGCCAGGGATTGGCGACGACCTGCACGCCGATCGGCACGCCCGTGGACGCTGTCCCGCCACGCACCACTCCCGCCGGCCATCCGGTGAGGTCGTACGCCTCGGTGTAGCTCGCATCGGTGGCCGGGAACGGCGCATCGCCGGGCGCCGGATGCGGTGGCGCCGCGTGGGCGTTGACCGGCGAGATGAGCACGTCGTACTGCGCCATGTGCTGCTGCATTCGGCGGCGATAATCCTCGAATCGCCGGAGCTGGGCGGTCAACCCCGCTGACGGAATCTCGTCGGCATCGGAGGCTTGCGCAAAATGCCTGAACCAGTTGTTGGCATAGTCCTCGACCTGCGTGCCCGCTTCTTCCAGCAGTGCCCGCACGCCCGCATGGGCGCCCACCGCCCAGAAACCACCGCCGACCGAACTTGTCTCGCTGACGCCGTCCAGGCGGTCCCGCCGCATCTGCAGACCGGCCCGTGCCAGGATCGCTTCGGCGCCCTCGACCACGGCAACGGTCTCCTCGTCCGGGGCGGCCACCCCGTTGTCCAGCATCACCGCGCAGCGGAGCCCGGCCAGGGTCACCCCGCTCGATGCGGCGAGCGGAACGGGCTGTATGCGCGTATCCAGCCCATCCGGTCCCCGGATCACGGCGAGGATCAACTCCAGGTCCGCCACGGTTCTCGCCATGGGACCGGCATGGCTGATGGAATCGGTCAGCATCCCCGGCGGCAGACAGAGCCCGGTGCGCGGCACGCTGCCACTGGTCGGCTTGATGCCGACGATGCCGCAGGAATGCGACGGCACGCGAATACTGCCGCCGTAGTCCGTGCCGATGTCGAACGACGTCAACCCGGCGGCGATTGCCGCGGCCGCCCCGCCGCTGCTGCCTCCCGGCGAGCGGGCGAGGTCGTAGGGGTTGTTCGTGAAACCGTGGATCTTGTTGTGGGTCTCGAACGAGAGCGTGAACTCGGGCGTATTCGTCTTCCCCAGCAGGATCGCGCCCGCTGCCTTGAGCCGCCCGACCACCGTCGCATCCGCCGCGGGCACGAAGTCCCTGCGTCCGAGCGTGCCCCACGTGGAAACGACCCCGGCCGTGTCGAAGCAGTCCTTGATGGTCATGGGCACACCGTGCAGCGGACCCGGCGCGCGACCCTCCGCGAGCGCCGCATCGGCTTCTTGCGCCCGTTGCCGCGCGTCCCCCGCCAGGGCAACCACCGCATTCAGCGCCGGATTGAACCGCTCGATGCGCTCGAGACAACGCTCGACCAGTTCCTCGCTCGAGAGTCGCCCGTTACGGATCAGTGCGGCCTGGGCGGTGGTCGAGAGATAGGAGAGTTCATTATCCGGGATGGCCATGTTCGTGGACTCGCTTGTCTGGGAATGCGTCTGACGGGTTGCCAGCGCGATCGCCGGGATGACGGCGGACTTGACGACCGTCCGCCGCGACACGCCGCCCCGGGGTCGCCGCCGCTCGGGGACCGAGCCATGCCGCGGGTCCGTCATGCGTGACATCCTCGATTCGCACTGCGTGCGTGCCATTGAGCCACAGTCCTGACCCGACGGCGATACCGCATCTGCGGGGAACCCGGATCAAGCTCATTCAATCCCGGGCGACGCCCTGAGAAGATCGAGACGCTCGACCGCTTCATCAAGGAAGTCGCCGGACGGTAGTGCCGTGGCACTCCGGACCTTGACACGGCATCGCGGACCCGCAAGACTTAGCCCGGCTTAGCTAATAGGAGCGTGGGGTGAAGGTCAACATGCACGAGGCAAAGTCGCAGCTCTCGCGCCTGGGCAGGTTGGCCTGGGACGGCGAGGAGATCGTCATCGCGAAAGCCGGTGAACCCTACCTGCGGCTGGAGCCGTACCGCCAGCTGCGGGGCAAACGCGTGCTCGGAGCGTTGTCGGGCCAGATCCGGATGGCCCCGGACTTTGACGAGACCCCCGCGGAAGTCATCGATGCATTCCATGGCTCGAAGCTGTTTCCGGGTGAGGACGCGCGATGATGCGCCTGTTGCTCGACACGCACGCGCTGCTCTGGGCTCTCGGCGAGCCCGGGAAACTGACCGGCGAGGCATTTGACGCCTTGGAGGACGAGCGCAACGACGTCTTCGTGAGCGCGGTCAGCGCCTGGGAGATCGCCATCAAGCGCGCGCTCGGAAAGCTGTCGGCGCCGGACGATCTGGAAACCGGGATCGTCAGCCAGGGCTTCTCGCCCCTGCACATCACGTTCCATCATGCGCAGGTGGCGGGCGCCCTGCCGCGGCATCACGCGGACCCGTTCGACCGCATGCTCGTCGCTCAAGCGCAGGCGGAGGGGCTCACCCTCGTCAGTCGAGACGCCCGCATGCCGCTCTACGGGGTACGCACCCTGGCGGCTTGAGCGCGGGACTCCTGCGTTCTCATCGGTCCCACGGCGGCGCCATCGTCGACACCCGTTCTCTTGACGCGGCCTGGCGTTCAACGCGATCCGCGTTGCGCCCGAACGCGGCGAGACCCTCCTGCACCCGACCTCGCAGCTTGCCTCCGGTCGTGGACACCACGCGATGCCTCATGGCCCGCTTCGCCCCCTATCCGGCTCGCGTCGCTGCTGCCGCTTCCGCAGCCTCGTGGCGCAGCAGGTCGCGCAACGAGATCCCGATTCGGGCGAGATGACGTTGGCGGAAGAAGTAGTACACGACGCCGAGCGCGAGCAGGCAAATGTAGAAGAGACCCGGAAACAGGTTGTCGCGCACGCCGACGTAGAGAAACGTCACCGAGACCACGATCTTGATGGCAGCGACCGTGCGCAACGCGTTCCCATTCAGCTTGAATGTGGCCTTCGCATAGTGCTCCGGCATGGCCGTTGGCAATCGCAGCAACGCGATCGCCCAGATGATCCCGTAGATCATCACGCCGATCACCGTCACGGACGCGTACTGGACGGCCGTGCCCTGCGCCGCGATACCCCCCAGCACCCACAGCACCACGAAGATCATGGCGGCATCGGGCTCGCGTGTGCGTTTGCTCACCCGGCTCAGCACCCGCGGATAGATGCGGCTGCGTGCCAATGCGAAGAAGCTCCGCGACATGGCGAGCACGGCGACGTTGATGGAGGTTGCCGCGGCAAGCAGCGCGCTGATCGTGATCGCCACCGCGAACCACTCGGGCAGGAACAGGGAGGATGCGTAGCTCATCGGCGCCACGATCGCCCCGAGTTGCCGCCAGGGCACCAGTCCCGGCAGCACGATGGTCACCAGGGTGTAGATCACGGCCACGACAACGAAGGTGAGCAGCAGTGCCAGCGGTATGTTCCGTCCGGGGTTGCGAATCTCCTCGCCGACGACGACCACCGTCAGGAAGCCGGAGTACGAGTAGAACGCCGGCACTGCCGCGCTCAACACGGAATCGAAACCGTTCGGCACCATCGGCACATAGTTCGCGGGATCGATGTAGAAGATGCCTCCGACCCCGAAGACCAGCAGCGAACTCACGAAGATCGACACCATGATCATCTGCGTACGCACGCTGGTGCGCAGACCCAGCAGATTGAGCCCGAGGAGCACCAGCGTGATGCCGATCGCGATGGTCAGACGGTCCCACTCGGGCAGGAAGAAGCGCAGGTAATCGGCGAAGCCGAAGGCGAGGATGGGCACTCCCACAGCGAGCCCGATCATCCCCGCCCAGACCTTGAGGAACCCGATGACCGGGTGCAGCACGATGCTCGTGAAGACGTAGTCGCCGGCGCTGACCGGCAGAATGGTGCCGACCTGGGCGGCGATCAGACAGTTGACGATGGCCAGCCCGCCGGCGATGAAGTACGCGAAGACGACCGCCGGTCCGGCAGCGGCCGCCAACTCGGCCGGGAGGATGAAGATGGACGCGCCGATGATGAGCCCGACGAGCAGGAACACCGCTCCGCCCAGGCCAACCTTGCGCTCGAGGCGGGCGTCAGCCATCGGGATCGACGCGCGTCGAGGTCACGGCGCGTTGCGCCGTGCGGTCAGTGCGGTCAGACAACAGCTGCGAGCGACAGCACTGCCGGCATCCCCTCGCCAAGAAGCTCCCACTCGGCCCCGTCGCTGACACGCCACACTTCCCCGGTATCCGTGCCGATCAGCACGCCGCCGGGCGCTTTCGGGTCCACGGTCAGGCCGTGGAAGTTGGCTGCACTCGGCGCATGCGCTGCGTCGCAGAGCGAGCGCCAGGACTCACCGCCGTCCTGCGAACGGAACAGCATCGCCTGGGCGCCGTGCTCCTCCCGGTAACTGGAGAAGGCGTGGGGCGCGCTCGCCACCGTAAGACCATGGGGCGCGCGATGATCAATGCACATCGGGCGCGAGTAGCGGGGCGTGATGCCCTTCCAGGCGTAGCTCCAGGTGCCACCGCCATCGTCGGAACGAAACACCCCCGCATTGCCTTCCACCATCTCGGCCACGCCGTCCAGGCGCCCATAGCCGGTAGATGCATAGAGGGTCTCCGGTTCCGCCGGATGGGCGAACAGCATGTGCAGGTCCGGATTGTCGCCGGGCAGGACCGTGGACCAGGTCTCGCCCGCATCCTCCGACACGGCGATGCCGCCCACCTCGACGCCGGCCCAGATCCGCTCTCCCGACACGACCAGGGCGCGCGCCCGCGCCTTGATCGGCGGATCCAGCGGGATGCACCAGCCGCCGGCGTCGGCCAGCTCCGCGAGCCCGGCAATCTCGGTCCAGGTGTCGCCGTGGTCCTCGCTGCGGAACAGCCCCGTCGGCGCCGTCCCGGCATAGAGCAGACCGTTGCCGTCATCACGGACCTGCCATACCTCCCTGCCTTCGAGACCGGACGCGCGCCACGTGCGCCCGCAGTCGTCCGACACGAACAGGCCATCACCCGTGCCGGCGAAGCAGCGCCCGCCGATGCCGACCAGTTCCCGCACGCCGCGGCTCTCGAGTACGTGCACCGCCTGGCCGTCCCCGAGCGCGAACACCCCCTTGCTTGTTCCGGCACAGATGTCCATCACATTCCCCGATCTTCGAGCCCGGGCCAGTGTAGCGCGCCGGTCAGGACCAGGTCAGCGCCCCGTTGCCGTGCCCGAACGCGTCGGTCTCCATCCCCAGCTTGTCGACATTGCGACGGGACGGTCGCCGAAGCCGCTATATCATCGAACGGAACTTCCTGCTTTGTGGCCATACACCGGTGATCAACAGACTTCTTGTCGCCAACCGCGGCGAAATCGCCATCCGCATCGTCCGCACCGCTTCGGACCTGGGCATCGAGACGGTAGCCGCGTATGCGGAAGACGACAGCCGTTGCCTGCATACCCGACACGCCGACGAGGCGGTCAGTCTCGGGGCAGTCGGCGTACCCGCGTATCTGGACAGTGCCCGGATGATCGAGGTCGCGCAGCACGCCGGCTGCGAGGCCATCCATCCCGGGTACGGGTTCCTGAGCGAATCGGCCGCATTCTCCGAGGCCTGCGAACTCGCAGGGCTGGTGTTCGTCGGTCCCGCGGCCGAGACGCTGGAACGCTTCGGGGACAAGGCGACCGCAAGACGCCTGGCCGAGGACTGCGGCGTCCCGGTCCCTGCCGGCCTGAGTCACGCCGTCTCTCTCGAAGAGGCGGGTGCTTTCTTTGACAGCCTCGGCCCAACCGCGGCGGTGATGCTGAAGGCCGTTGCCGGTGGCGGCGGACGCGGCATGCGTCCGGTCATGGCGAGGTCCGACCTCAGCGATGCCTTTGCCCGGGCCGCCTCCGAGGCGCAGAAGGCATTCGGCTCCGCCGATCTCTACGTGGAGGAACTGGTGCAGCGGGCCCGGCATGTCGAGGTGCAGATCGTCGGTGACGGTACGGGTGCGGTCGCGCACCTGTGGGATCGCGAATGCAGCCTGCAGCGGCAGCGCCAGAAACTCATCGAAGTGGCCCCGGCGTTCGGGCTGCCCGAGACCCTGCGCAACGACATGCTGGACGCCGCGGTCAGGATCGCGGCGGCCGTGCGCTACCGGGGCGTGGGCACGATAGAGTTCCTGGTCGATGCGGAGCGCTTCGTGTTCATGGAAGCGAACGCGCGCCTGCAGGTGGAGCACACGGTGACCGAGGAGGTGACCGGACTCGATCTGGTCGCCATCCAGTTACGGATCGCGGCGGGGGCGACGCTGACCGATCTCGGGCTTGCACAGTCGCGAATCCCGCCGACGCGGGGTGTGGCCCTGCAGGCACGGGTCAATCTCGAGACCATGCATGCCGACGGTACCTCACGCCCGGGCGGTGGCCTGATCACCGCCTACGACCCGCCGGCGGGCCCGGGCATTCGCGTCGACGGCTGCGGCTATAACGGCTACACCACCAGTCGGCTCTACGACTCGCTGCTCGCGAAGCTCGTCGTACATGCCGACGACATGGAGGGCGCCGTCCGCAAGGCGCGGCGGGCGCTGGCGGAGTTCCGCATCGAGGGCGTGCGCAGCAACATCGCGTTCCTGCAGGCACTGCTGAAGCAGGCCGACTTCGCGGCAGGTGCCGTCCACACCCGCTACGTCGAGGAAAATATGGGGGCGCTGCTCGAAGAAGCTCGGGAACGGGTTCGCTACTTCACTCCCGAACGCGATGTGCAAAAGGCCGGCACCAGGGTGGACCCGGATGACCCGCTCGCGGTACTGAACGTGCAGCCTGCCGCTGCGCCGTCCGTCCCGGCGGCGGACCAGCCTCCGGTCATGCAGGGCCCGGAGGGCACCGTGGCGGTGCCCGCGCCGATCCAGGGCATGGTCGTGGAAATCTCCGTCCAGGTGGGCGACACCCTGCAGAAGGGTCAGCCGGTAGCGGTGCTGGAAGCACTCAAGATGGAGCACGTGATCGCAACCGACGAGCCGGGAGTAGTGCGGGAGATCGCCCTCGAGGTGGGTGACACGATCTTCGAAGGCACACCCATCGTCTTCGTCGAACCGCAGGCGGTCGAGGGCCAATACACCACCGGAGAAACCATCGATCTCGACGCCATACGCCGGGACATCGCCGAAGTCGACCATTACCGCCGCCTCGCCATGGACGCAGCGCGGGTAGAGGCGACAGCGAAGCGTCACGACCGGGGCAAGCGAACGGCACGGGAGAACATCGAGGACCTGTGCGACCCGGGTTCGTTCTTCGAGTACGGCCCGCTCGTGACGGCCACGCGTTATCGCGACGACACCCCGGAGCAGCTCGAGGAGCGCATCGTCAGGACGGCGGCCGATGCCATGGTCATGGGCGTCGGCAGGGTGAACGGCGATCTGGTGGGTCGCGAGAACGCGCGGTGTATCGCCATGTCGTACGACTACACCGTGCTGGCGGGCACCCAGGGCCACAAGAACCATCAGAAGCAGGACCGCATGTTCGGCGTCGCGAAGAAACACCGACTGCCGGTGGTGCTGTATACCGAGGGCGGTGGCGGCCGGACCCAGAACGGACCCCGCAGTGGCGGCAATCGTTCGATGACGTCGGTAGGCGGGCTCAATACGCGAACCTGGCGGGAGCTCGGCAAGCTGTCCGGGCTGGTACCGCTGGTGGGAGTCAGTTCCGGCTACTGCTTTGCCGGGAACGTCGTGCTGCTCGGCACCTGTGACGTGATCATCGCCACCAGGGACTCGAGTCTCGGGGTGGGCGGCCCCGCCGTGATCGAGGGAGGTGGCCTGGGGGTCTTTGCACCGGGCGAGGTGGGTCCGGTCAGCATCCAGGAGCCCAACGGCGTCATCGACATGGTGGTGGAAGACGAGGCCGAGGCGACCGCGGCGGCCAGGCACTACCTGTCGTTCTTCCAGGGCCGCGTTGGCGCGTGGGAAGAGCACGACCAGCGCATCCTGCGACACATCGTTCCCGAGAACCGGCGAGCGGTCTACGACCTCCGACAGGTGATCGAAACGCTGGCGGACGTCGGTTCGATGCTGGAGCTCCGGCCGAAGTTCGGGCTCGCCATGCTGACGGCGTTCATTCGCGTCGAGGGACGGCCAGTCGGCGTGGTCGCGAACAACTCCAATTCCCCGACCGGCGGCGCCATCGACGCCGACGCCGCGGACAAGGCGTCGCGGTTCATGCAGCTCTGCGATGCGTTCGACATCCCGATCCTGTCCCTCATCGACTGTCCCGGCAACATGGTCGGTCCGGAAGCGGAGAAGGCAGCGCTGATCCGTCACTGCGGACGCATGTACGTTGCCGGCGCCAACCTCACCGTGCCCTATTTCGTGGTCGTGTTGCGCAAGGCGTACGGACTCGGTGCGCTCGCAATGGCGACGGGCAGTTTCGACGAAACCTCCTTCGCCATCTCGTGGCCCACCGGGGAGTTTGCCGGCATGGGACTCGAAGGCTCGATCAAGCTGGGCCGGCGTGCGGAGCTGCAGGCGATCACGGACATCCCCAAGCGCAAGGCACGGTACGAGGAACTCGTCGCGGAGGCCTATGCGTGGTCACGGGCACTCAACGCCGGCACCGTATTCGAAGTGGACGATGTCATCGATCCGGTCATGACCCGTGGGTGGCTGGTGATGGGACTGGACTCGGCGCCACCACCCATACCCCGCGAGGGCAAGAAGCACAGCTGGGTAGACACGTGGTAGGGGTCGCCCTGGGGTCGCCCTTCTGGCGGCCCACCGCCAATCGTGCAAGCCTTCGACACGGGCGACGACAGGCGTCGCCCCACAACCCCGGATAAAATCGCGAGCAAATCCATGCACGACCCCACCCAATTCCAGGTCGACGGCCACGTCGCCCGGATCACGCTGCACCGTCCGGAAGCGATGAACTCCCTGAACCCCGAGCTGCGCTACGCGCTCTCCCGGCGCTTCGACGAGGTGGAGTCGAACGACGACATCTGGATCGCCGTGTTGACCGGTACCGGAGAACGCGCATTCTGCGCCGGGGCCGACCTCAAGCACCGCGCCCGGGAACGCGACGCGACGCCGGAGCAACGGTCCGAGTGGACCCGCATGGGGGCCGAGACGACGAGCCTCATCGAGCGCTGGTATTTCCCGAAACCGGTCATCGCCCGCGTGAACGGCTTCGCGCTCGGCGGCGGGCTCGAACTCGCCATGGCCTGCGACATCATCGTCGCCGCCGATCACGCGGAATTCGGACTGCCGGAACCCCGTCGGGGCCTGATCGCCGGCGCCGGCGGCGTGCACCGCCTGCCCCGCCAGATCGGACTCAAGACGGCCATGGGCTACCTGCTGACCGGGCGTCACATGTCCGCTTCGCGCGCCTACGAACTCGGTCTGGTCAACCAGGTCGTACCCATGGCGGGCCTTGACGACGCCGTGGACGAATGGGTCGCGGACATCCTGCGTTGCGCGCCGCTTTCCGTGCGCGCCACCAAGGAGGCGGCCATGCGCGGTCTCGACCTGCCGCTGCCGCAGGCGTACTACACCGAGTACGCTTGGGAGCGCCGCCGACGGCGCTCGGAGGACGCGCTTGAGGGTCCCCGCGCATTCGCCGAAAAACGCGCACCCGACTGGAAGGGCCGCTAGTGTGCCGGGTCCGCACGATGATGAAACTGCTGCCCGACAAGAGAGGCCTGACCCGACCATGCCAGACTCCAACGACTTCGACGCCCCCGGCCTGCAGCCCAGGAGCGCACAGCCCACGCGCAAGGCCGCCAGGCCCTCCATGACACTGCCCAGGACTTCCTTCGCCATGGTGCAGACGGCACCCCGCGTCCTCGAGCCCCGGGATATCCCGATTCCCGACATCGACGACGACGGCGCCATCCTGCGCCTGGAGGCCTGCGGGATCTGCGGCAGCGACTACGAGCAGTTCGAGGGCGTGCTACGCACCCCGATGCAGGTGATTCCCGGACACGAGCCGCTCGGCCGCATCGCGAAGATCGGCGACCGCGCCGCCGCCCGCTGGGGCGTCGATGTCGGCGACCGCGTCGCGGTGGAGACCATGCTGTCCTGCCGCCACTGCGGGCCGTGCCTCTCCGGGAGCTACCACCTGTGCGACACGCGCCGCATCTACTCGTACATCCCGCTGATGGAGCCCCCCGGTCTCTGGGGCGGGTATTCGCAGTACATGTACCTGCACCCCAACTCCGTCTTGCACCGCGTCGACCCCACACTGCCGCCCGAGGTCGGCGTCATCTTCAACCCGCTCGGCGCAGGGTTCCGCTGGGCCGTGGAGATGCCGAACACGCAGCCCGGCGACACGGTCGTCATTCTCGGGCCCGGCCAGCGCGGCCTCGCGAGCGTCATCGCCTGCCGCGCCGTGGGCGCCGGGACGATCATCGTGACCGGAATCGAGGCCGATGAGAGAAAGCTCGCCCTCGCGCGCGCGTTCGGCGCCGACCACACGATCGACGTCGACAACGAGAACGCCGTGAGACGGGTCAAGGAGATTACCGATGGGCGCGGCGCGGACGTGGTGGTCGATGTGAGCGCCTACGCCACGAAGCCCGTCGCCGACGCCCTGAGCATGGTGCGTCCCGGCGGGACCGTCGTCCTGGCGGGCATGAAGGGCTTCAAGCCGGTCGACGACTTCGTCTCCGACCTGATCGTGATGAAGGAGATCACCATCCGCGGCGCCATCGGCGTCACTTCGTCGGGCTACCGAGCTGCGATCCGCCTCATCGAATCAGGCACGGTCCCGGTCGCGGACATGCACACCCACGACTTCGCGCTCGAGGACGCAACCCTCGCGATCCGCACGCTGGCACGCGAGATCGAAGGTGACGAGTCCATCCACTCGTGCCTGATACCGCCAATGTAGGGGACGGGCTTGTCCCGTCCCGTCGCGAATGCGTGCACGGCCCCAACGCGGGCGACCACAAGGGTCGGGGACGGGCGACCGCAAGGGTCGGGGACGGGCGACCACAAGGGTCGGGGACGGGCGACCACAAGGGTCGCCCCTACACGACGATATCGATCTCGGCTCGGACCTTGCCGTCCCCGGCGGGGGTCAGGCTCGCGGTCTGCAGTGTGGCCGCGTCGCTCGAACGCGCCCGGCGGCCGGGCCCGCCGAGTTCCGCGAAGTAGATCTGGCTGGTGAGGAGCTCCTCCCCGTCCGCCCAGACCTTGTAGTGGACGTGCTGCGCCGGTCTCCTCGCGTAGCGGCCCGGGACGTACGTGCGGAACCGGAAGTTGCCGGCGCCGTCCGTCACGGCCTCGCCACAGTAGAGGAACTCCTCCATGAGGCGATCCTGGCCGTCGTCGCGGGGATGCTTGTAGCGCCCTTCCGGGTCGGTGTGCCAGATGTCCACCACCACGCCGACATGCGGCGCGCCGTCCGGCGCGAGCACGCGGCCGCCGAGGTGCAGGACATCCGTACGCGGCGCGCCGACGATCAGGTCATCGGTGCGGTTGCGCGGGTCGCGCGGGTAGAAGGGTCCGGTGTAGTCGCGCGGCGTCTTCGGACGCTGTCCAGCGATGACAAGGGGCGCTGCCCCTGTGACGACACCCGCCGCCACCGCCGATCGAACGAGATTCCGTCGATTCATGGCATTGGTCTCCTGTCCGAAGAATCATACGCCGGATGGCGCCCATTCCGTCGGTCACGAAGGCCGCTACCGGCGTTCCCTCCAGATTCACGCATGGTCGCCTGAGACTGCCTTGACGGGACTATGCCGGAGAAACAGTACAAGCGCCAACACGAAGGTAACACCTTCCGCCACAGGTAGAGCAATCACGAAGCGGTAATCGGATAGCAGAAGATAGAACAGCACCAGAAAACCCGCTGGCAAGATCAGACCATGGCACAGGGCAACGATTCCCGACTGAAAGGGTCGATGGATAGCCGTCAGATAACCGGATATCAGCATGTTGGCGCCGGCAAACAGAAACAGGGGCCAGACGTAGGTGACAAAATCCGTGGCCATTGCCACCATTTCGGTGCTGCTTCGATCATCGACGAAGATCAGGATCATCGGCTCGCTGGCTGTCAACAGTACGGCAACAAAGACGAGACTCAGCACGGCGATATTGCTGCCAGCCGTCTTCAGGAATGCACCGATGCGTTCGGCATTCCGAGCGCCAAAATTCTGCGAAATCATCACCTGAACGGTGTCCGAGATAGCGAAGAACACCATGAAGCCCAGCAGCATCACGTAGTTCACCACGGTAATGGCCGCTACGCCATTCACTCCTGCCCGCTGAATCAGCATCCAGTTGAAGATCAGGGCCAGGATACCCCCGGACACCTCATTGACAAACTCCGAGACGCCGTTGTAGGCCGCCTGAAAGACTTCCTTCCAGTTGTCTTGGCGGAAGCTGAAATGCAGCCTCCGCCCGGACCTCAGGAAGTAGCTCATCATCACCAGCATCGGCAGCGCCTGTGACAGCCCTGTAGCGAATGCGGCGCCGGCCAGGCCCCAGCCATATACCACAATGAATAGATAGTCCAAGGCGATATTGACCACCGCGCCGATAGCGAGTGCCACGGCGACCAGTTCCGGAAAGCCGTCCAGGCGTATGAAATAGTAGAGCACGACGACGACAAGCTGCGTAAACAGAAACGGCATGATGATGCGGTAATACTCACTCATGACCGGGAAGAGTTCCTCGGTCGCGCCAAGCGCCGCAAACAGCCATTCCTCCAACGCCAGTCCCAGTACGGTCACGCCCACGCCATACAGCGCCACGGACAGCAGCGTCTTGCTGAAGATCGCCGATGCGGCCGCCGTATTCCGCTCCCCCAGGTACTTGCCGCCACGAACGGAGCCACCAATGGACAGCATCATGCCGACGCCGAACAGGAGCGTCGTGATCGGAATGATGAGATTGACCGCTGCGAGGGCGGTGACACCGACGTAGTTGCCGATAAAGACGCCGTCCACCAGTGAGGCGGAAGTCATGGCAATGAGACCCAGCAGAGAGGGAATCAGGTACCTGAAGAACGTGGGAACAACTGCGCCGTCGAGGGCATGGTTGTCCTCTGCGGGATCACTACGCATCTCGTGCGACAAGGCGCTCGGTTACGCCCGCGCCGCCGCCGCTGGACGCAAGGCGCCGATCACCTCGTCCGCCAGCAGCGCCCGATGGTGCCTCGCATCCCCGAGCAGCACGTGGTTGTGCATCTGTCGCTTGAAGAAGAGGTGCACGTAGCACTCCCAGGTGAACCCGATGCCGCCGTGGAACTGGACCGCACGGCTCGCGCCCCGGACGGCCATGTCGCTGGCGGCGGACTTGGCCATCCGCGCGAACCGCAGCGCCCTCTCGGGGTCGTGGTCCACCGCGCAGGCGGCGTTGCAGGTGAGCGACTTTGCGCCGTCGATGGCTACCATGAGGTTCACCAGCGGATGCTTGATGGCCTGGAAGAAGCCCAGCGGCCGGTCGAACTGGGTGCGTGTCGTCGCGTAGTCCACGGTGGTCTGCAGGAGCCACTCGCCGGAACCCACCATGTCTGCGCAGACGATGCACAGCATGGCGGGCAGCGCCCGCGCCACCGCCGCGTCACCGTCGGCGGGGGTCGCGACCTCCACGGCATCGACCGCTTCGAAGGACAGCGTCGCCTGGTCGCGCGTCAGGTCGATGATCGCATCCGGAAGAATCGCCAGACCGTCCGCAGCAGCATCCACGAGATACAGTCCACAGCCGCCCGCGTTCCGCGCTCGCACCACGAACCGATCCGCTTTCCGGGCATCCTGCACAAACGACCCCTGGCCGCTGAGACGCCCGTCGACAGACGTCACGTCCGTGCGGCCGCTCCCGAAGTCGCCGTGGCGATCGTGGATCGCCACGCCCGTGGCCGTACCGCCGGCAATGTCGCGCAACGCCTGACGCGCCGTATCCGTGCCGCAGGACTTCAGCAGGCAGGTGGCCTGCAGGGTCCCGAGGAGCGGCGAGGGAAAACCGGCCCTGCCCACTTCCTCCGCGAGAGCCACTGCCGCCACCAGCGGCATCCCGACTCCGCCCTCGGTTTCCGGAACACACACCGACGGCCAGCCGAGCTCCACGATCTGGAGCCAGTGGTCCCGGTTCCAGGCCACTTCGTTGGGTCGGTCGACGGCGCTGTCGTGGGCCACGAGCGCGTGCAGCTTGTCCGGGCTGTAGTGATCCTCGAAGAACCGGCGCGCCGCGTCGCGGAGCATCGTCTCGTCTTCGCCGAATCCGAAGTTCTCGGGTTGTTCCGACATCGCCGCGTCCTGACCTCGCCTCACTTCGACTTCGGCAACCCGAGCACGCGTTCGCCCAGGATGTTGCGCTGGATCTCACTCGTGCCGGCCGCGATCGTGCCACCGAAGCTGTTCATGTACGCCAGCGGGTAGAGACCGTCGGCCGGCGCGCGCTCGTCGGTCACGTGCAACGTGCTCTGCATGCCCTCGATCTGGTAGGACAACTCCCCGATGTCCTGCGTCAGCTCGCTGTTCACGAGCTTCGTCTGCAGCGGCAACCGGGTGGGATGATCGCTCAACGCCAACACCCGGCTGCGGCGAACGTTCTGCTTCTGCGCCTCCTCGCGAACGAGCAACTGCATCAACTCGTCCCGGATCGTCGCGTCGTCGGCCGCCGCGCCCGCGCCGCGCGGCTGGCTCCTGGCCAGGTCGATCAGCGAGGAGACGCTCGATGTCGTCACGCTGCTCTCCTCCCCCACCGGCATCCCGCCGGACGACGGGTTGACCAGCTCTGCAGCGCCGCGCTCATGGGTGAGCGTGGTCATCGCGACCTTCCATCCCGCGCCGACTTCCCCGAGGCGATAGCGATCCGACACCACGAGATCGTCGAAGAGCACTTCGTTGAACCCCGTCTCGCCGGTCATCTTGATCAGCGGCCGCACGGTCACGCCGTTGCCCAGGGCCGCCTTGATGGGCACCACGAAGTACGAAAGCCCCCCGTACTTGTCCCCCTTGTCCGTGCGGCAGAGCAGGATCATCCAATCCGCGAAGTGGGCCAGCGACGTCCAGACCTTGTGGCCGTTGATGATCCAGTCGTCGCCGTCCCGCCGCGCGAACGTCTGCTGGTTCGCGAGATCCGACCCCGCCCCCGGTTCGCTGAACCCCTGGCACCAGATGTCGTCCGCGGAGAGCAGCCCCGGCAGCAGTTCCCGCTTCACGTCCTCGTTGCCATGGAAGAGGATCGTGGGGCCGGACATCCCCATCCCGACGACGTTGACCAGATAGGGGGTCTTCGCCGCGTGCATCTCCTCGTTGGCGATGACCTGGCAGTCCGTCCTGCCCCCGCCGCCGTATTCGGTGGGATAGTCGCAACCGACGAAGCCCGCGTCGTAGGCGGCCTTCTGCCAGCCCTTGAGCCACTCGACGGCCTTCGGATCGACGAGCAGGAGCTGCGAAAGAGGGAGCGGTACGGGCGGGCGGCCCGGATGGTGGTTGGCCAGCCAATCCCGGCAGTAGGCGCGGAACTCCTGTCGTTCGGCGTTTTCGGAACTGGGCATCGCCATGGTATGCGCTCGATCAAAGGCTGCTGCTCGCCGGCGGCTTCATTGTACGCGCAGGCCATACTTGCGCATATAGTCCTGCTATTGCGTGATTCGACGCTATACTTGCGTATATACAGATAAATGCAACTTACGGGCGTCACGTGGCACGGCGAATTCCTGAAGACAGCCTCCAGGCGATCATCGAGGCGGCTCGACGACATCCCGATGGGGTCACGGCGGGGGAGGTAGCGGACGCGTTGCCGGCCGACCTGCCGCGCCGCACGCTCCAATACCGACTCAAGGCCCTGGTCGACGCCGGGCGCCTGCTCAGGACGGGGTCCGGCCGCTGGGCACGGTATCGGGCGCCGCGCGCCATGGCCGGGTCAGTTTCGCCGGCGTCTTTCGAGTTCTCCGCGGGCGCTGCGACGGGGGTCGTGCTGCCGCCGCTGTCGGAGGAAGGGGCGAGGATTCGCGAGTACGTCGGCCGCCCGGAGCAGGCCCGCAGCCCCGTGGGCTACGACGTCGCCTTCCTCGACTCCTACCGGCCCAACGAGTCCTTCTATCTCTCCCCGGAAGAGCGCGCTCGGCTGCGCGAGGTCGGCACCCTCGAGTGGCTCGACCAGCCCGCCGGCACCTATGCCAGGAACTTGCTGAGCAGGCTCCTGATCCCCCTGTCCTGGAACTCGAGCCGTCTCGAGGGCAACACCTATTCGCTGCTCGAGACGCATCGCCTGATCGAAGCCGGGGAAGAGGGGGACGGTAGGGACCGCCGGGAAGCGCAGATGATCCTCAACCACAAGGACGCCATCGAGTTTCTCGTGGAGTCCTCAGCAGAGATCGGCTTCAACCGTTACACGCTGCTCAACCTGCACGCGGCGCTGGCGGACGGCCTGCTCGAGGATCCGCAGGCGCCGGGGCGCCTGCGCCGGGGGCGCGTGGGCATTGGCGGGTCGGTGTTCCACCCCCTGGAGGTACCGCAACGCATCGAGGAACGATTCGATCGCGTTCTCGCCACCGCGGGACGTATCGAAGACCCGTTCGAGCAGGCTCTCTTCGCGATGGTCCAGTTGCCTTATCTGCAGCCGTTCGACGATGTCAACAAACGTGTCTCGCGGCTCGCGGCAAACATTCCGCTTATCCGGGCGAACCTGTCGCCGTTGTCCTTCGACGACGTGCCGCGTGACCTCTACACCGAAGCCATCCTGGGCGTATACGAACTCAAGCGTACGGAACTCCTCCGGGACGTCTTTCTGTGGGCATACGGCCGCTCCGCGGCCCTCTACGGCGCCGTCCGCCAGTCGCTCGGCGAGCCCGATCCGTTTCGGATGCGGCACCGGGACGCGTTGCGTGCGGTGGTCGGCACGGTAGCTCGCGAATGCATGGCCAAGCGGCAGGCCGCCTCCCACGTCCGGGATTGGGCGGCCAGGAAAATCGACGATCCGGAGCGCGACCGTTTTTGCGAGATCGCCGAGTGGGAACTGCTGGGCCTGCACTCGGGCAACTTCGCGCGCTACCGGATCACGCCATCGGAATTCGACGCCTGGCAAAAGGTCTGGAGTGACTGACGGCTCGGGAGCGCCGTTTCACGCGAACGATCAGCCCGCCTCGAACGTTGCTCCCTCGAACCCGTCCACGGTGGCAAAGGCCCCCACCGGCTTTCGCGTGAGGCGCGTCAATTGCCTGACGGGCTTGCCGATCGGCACCATCGCCGCCAGGGCATGGCTGGCCGGAATGCTGAACAACGCCTTCGCTTGCGCCTCCTGGGCGACCAGGAACGTGGTCAGGACACCGCCGAAACCCTCGTTGCGGGCAGCGAGCAGGATGTTCCAGACGAACGGATAGACCGAGGCGCCCGGGACCACCCCGATGCGCGGCAGGTGCTGGTCCATTGCCGCCACCACCGACAGGTCGACCGTGACGAGCAGCAGTACCGGCGCGTGTATCAGCCCGTCGATGAAGCCCGGCGGAATCCGGGTTGAGTCGATCAGCGACTGGTCCACCTTCGCCGGCTCCACGGTGTTCCACGGGTTGGCGCCGGCCCGGACTTCCGCCAGGTAGCGCTTGAAGGTGGGTTCGATCAACGGCCCCAGGGCCGCCCGCTTCGCCGGGTCGCGCACCACAATCACGTGCCACCCCTGCCGGTTGCCGCCGCTCGGTGCGAACCGGGCATGGTCGAGGATCCGGTGCAGCACCTCGTCGGGGACCGCCTCGCCGGTGAAATCGCGGGCGGCAAAGGTCGTTCGCATTGCTTCGTACAGGTCCATGCCGGGCTCCGCCGTCGATGTTTCGTCGCGCCAAGTGTACGGCCAGGGCGGCCACAACCTCCGCTCGGGTCGCTAGCGGCCGGTGTTCACCATCACGCGATGCATAACCCGGGAATGCGGCTTGTCGCGCACGACGTAGTGCTGGGTCTTCTCGTTGTCCCAGATCACCAGCGTGCCGGGACGCCAGGAAACCCGGAGCTGCAGTTCCGGCACCGCGGTCTGGCGGAACAGGAAGGCGAGCAGCACGTCGCTTTCCTCCACGCTCAACTCGCGGATCCGCGTCGTGTAGAGCTGGTTGACATAGAGTGACTTGATCCCGGTGTCCGGGTCCTCCATGACCACCGGGTGCACTACCGGCTCGGCGTCCGGCTTGGCGCTGCCCCAGCTGTTGAGGGCCGTCAGCGACTCGAGGAACTCGCGCAGCGCTGGGGACAGGCGACGGTAGGCGCCCTCCATGTCGGCGAACAGCGTGTCGCGCCCGTACGGTGGCACGTCGATCGCCTGCAGGAACGTGTACCACTGCGTTTTCTCGCGCGGCGGCCCGTCCGTGTGCCAGCTGTCTGCTACGTCCACGCCCGTGGCGTACTCGCGTCCGGTGATCTTCTTCACGCCGACATGCCCGGGCACGTCGCTCCAGATCGGATGCCGCGCCCGCTCCGCGGTGCCGAACTCCTCGGCGAACGCCAGCAGGTCGTCGGGTTCCAGGGCGCCCTGGTCCGGCGCCACGAGCACCTTGTACTCCCGCAGGGCACGCTTGACCGCGCCCACCGTCCTCGAATCTCGCCGGCGGAAGTCGACCTCGTCGAGGCGCGCTCCGAGCGTTCCGTTCAGTGGGTGCAGATCGAGCATGATGCGCAGAGGTCAGTCGGCCGGCTCGCCCTTGGGCATGTGCTGGAACTGCCGGTGTATCTCGACGAGGCCCACCGACGCCACCGCCGCCCAGGCAGCCAGCGCCAGGGCGACCCACCCGGCCGGCAGCACCAGGAACGCGGCGAGCCAGCCGGCGGCGAACAGACGCATCCGGCGGAACATCTTCGGAACGTGCACCGACGGCGCATCGCCCTCCCGGGCCAGCGGCAACGCCCTGGGGCGCAGGAACCAGCCGTGCGCGAGCAGTATTCCCTGGAACTCCGGCCAGGACAGGTCGCGCTGCCGGAACTCGGGCGTTGCGTCCAACTCAGCGTCCGGCCCGTCCTTCCCGAGCCGCGACCGGATCTCGGCCCAGGTGTACTCCGGCGTGGGACGCTGCCCGGCGCCGTTCATGTTGCTGTTGGTCGGCCGACAGCGCCATCGGTACAGGATGCGGCCCGTGCGGCTCACCGCCACCACCCCAGGCTGGAAGTAGCCCTTCGGATGACTGGCCCAGGACCGCCTCCGGAGGTGGCCGTAATCCTCGTTCGCGAAGAGATTGAGCCAGCCCCGGTCGCGACAGCCGTCCTTGATCTCGTGATGCGGATCGCCCACGCACGGGAACCCGACCTCCCAGGCCTCCTCGGCCTCCGTCGCGAGGGTCTGCGGCTCGCTCGTGAGGCCGAACACCTCGCCGCCGGCCGCATGAATCTTCTCGACGATTCCGGATTTGACGTAGCCCCGCAACTCGGAGCGACATGGAGGTCACCACAGACCGCGGTAGTAGAGCAGCAGGATGAAGGCATGCTTCTCGAGTTGCTGGTCGAGCCAGTCCCCGCGCACCCCGACGGGAGGGTCGAGATGGGCCGGAATCTCCGAGGCCCCGGCGTCAACCGCACCGATCTGGAAGCCGTCGCTGTCCGGCAGCACGCGCACCTGCTCGCGCACGCAGAGATCGCCGTCACACAGGACAAGCCCCAGTTCCATCGGCTCGCCGGCCTGCCGACCGAGCGCCTCGTCGGGATCCACGAGCCCCGTGAGCCGGAACTGCGCGCCGCGCTGCGCATTGATCCACGCCAACGCCGCGTCGGCGGCCGGCTGCAATGCGCCAGGGATTTCCTCTACGACACTTGGCATGGCGAACTTGGCATACTGAATGTTGGCCGTAGCCGAATTGGACAGCAGAAGCCTGTCGTTGTGCAATCGCTTCCGCCACACCACAGCTCAAGGAGCACAGGGAGCCATGGCCGACATACGCCCCGGAGCGCAGGAGTTCCTCGACGAAAGAACGCGTCTCGGCGTCGTGACGACGCTGCGCAAGAACGGTTCGCCGTGCACGGTACCGCTCTGGTACGACTGGGACGGGACCACGGTGCGCTTCTTCTCCGGGGCCACCACGGCCAAGCTGAAGCGGGTGCGAAACAATCCGCGGATCACCCTGACGGTATCCAGCGAGATGGACGAGGATCTGTACAGGTGGGTCTCGTTCGAAGGACAGGCGACCGTGTCGCGGGACGGAGCCAGGGACCTCGCGGTCGCCCTGGCCCGGCGCTACTCGGAACGGTCGCCCGACAATCCCGGGGGCCGGCAGATGATCGCCACGTTCGAGGGCATGCCCGAGGAGTACGTGCGACTGGTCGAGTTCGTGCCCGAGCGCGGCTTCACGATGCTTGGCGACGATCGCGTCCTGCCGCTGTTCGGGGACTGAAGCCGCCGCAACGGGCGCCTGACGGCGTACGATGCCGCGCCTTCTACCGCGCCGGCTCCGAGACGGAGAACGCCGCGAGAAAAGCATCCACCGATGCTTCGACGTGGCGTCGACTCACCCGGTCACCATTGAACAGGCGCAGGTAGAGTAGCGGTCCGAGCGTGTGGGCCGCGGCAGTCGCTTCGGTGAGCCGCGGATCGAGCTCTCCGGCTTCGATCGCCGCGGACACGACCGCCCAGATCGGCCCGCGGCTGATGCCGGTGATGGCCGCGTGCATTTCCTGCATCTGCCGGCTGCCGGTGGACGCACGCTCCATCGCGGTGACGATGATCTCGTGCAGCTTGCTGCGCTGCAGGTTTCTCACGAATCGGCCGGTTTCGCTGACGAGATCGGCCCTGGTGTCGCCCGTGAGCTTGCCGACCGGGTTCGGAGACGGATAGCTCAGGATGACGTCGACCAGCAGGTCTTCCACGGTGGGCCAGTGCCGATAGATCGTCGCCCTCGCGACACCGGATCGTTCGGCGACACGAACGTGCGTCACCTGATTCCAGCCGTCGGTGAACAGGATGCGCGCCCCCGCGTCGAGCACCGCGGCGCGCGTACGCGACACGCGCGCGTCCAGTCTTCGTCCTGCCGCCTTCGGATGCGCCACGGCGGCGAGCTTAGCACGCGCCGGCCAACCCGCACCCGTCGTAGTGAGACAAGATGACCCAGAGCGAGTTGTGTACCATATTGCCTCAAGCGGATTGCTCGGAGTAACGGTACGTGCAGCTGAGGGCAAACAGAATCCTGCGCAAGCTGGACGCTGGCGAAACGGCATTCGTGGCCAGCGGTTTCACCCATGCGGACGACATCGACGCGTTCGGACCCGCGGGGTTCGACGGCATCTGGCTGGAAGGGGAACATGGGGGCGTCGACGCGGCGGACCTGGGGAACCTCACCCGGGCCTGTGACCTCTGGGGTATGACGTCCGTAGTGCGCGTCAACAGGAACGATCAGGCGCTCATCTACCGAACGCTGGACCGGGGCGCCCAGGCGATCGTCGTACCCCATGTGGACTCCGCGGAAAAGGCGCGCAACATCGTTGACGGTGGCAAGTTTCCGCCCCTCGGCCGGCGCGGAATGTACCTCAGCCGCCAGGGCTACGGTGTGAGGGACTACCTGGAGCGGGCCAACGACGAGACGCTGCTGATCGCGCTGATCGAGGACATCGAGGGGTGGGAGAACCTGGACGACATCCTGGCGGTCGATGGCATCGGGGTCTACTTCGTCGCGCCGGCCGACTTCGCGGCTTCCATGGGACAGCTTGGCAACGTCGGCCACCCGGAGGTGCAGAGCAAGCTGGACGACGCCCTGAACCGGATCGTGGCCGCGGGGCGCCACGCGGGGACGCTGGCGATGACCGACACGGTGGGCCGGTACGTGCGCATGGGTGTGCGGTTCTTTCTCACGATCACCACGCCGTGGATCTACGCGGGTGCGCGCACCTTCATGCGGCGCGCCAACGAGTCGCGCCAGTCATCGGAGCAACGAGAGTGATTGACTGCGCAGCCAGATGTGAGCGCCCCGAAGCCGGTCCGGCCCAGCCACACCCACCTTGCGTCTCAAATCGTGGGAGCCATCATGAGTAGCAGCATCGAGACGTTTCGCTCCACCGACAAGACTGCCGACATCGCCGCGGCCCTGCGACGTGACGGCGCCGTCGTCGTGCGCGAGCTCGTCGCGCCGGAGATCGTCGACGCCATGGCCGAACGGTTCGTCCCCGCGCTGCGTGCGCAGGAACCCGGCGGCGAGAGTTTCTTCGGCAGCCCGACCCGGGGGCTCGGCGATCTCTTCGTGCACGTTCCCGAGGCCGCCGATCACCTGCTGCTGAACGAGACGTTTCTCGAGGTGGCGGATGCGATTCTGCTGCCGCAGGCACCGATGGCTGCCTCCGCGGCGTCATCCGGCCCCTCGGCGACCTGGGAAGAGGGCCTGGACGCGGCCTTCGAGGATTACCTGGAGCTGAAGCCCCGCGACCCGGTGCTCGGACCGAACTGCCATCACTATCGGCTGAACATCTCCGGTGCCCGGCAGCTCTGCCGAGGGGAGGCGCATCAGTTCCTGCACCGGGAGATGGATACCTTCCGCCCGTTCCTGGAGCATGACCCGGACGGACCGGAGCTGTCCCTGGCCATCGCCTGGGCGGTTACCGACTTCACCCTCGAGAACGGCGCGACGCGCCTCGTGCCCGGCAGCCACCGCTGGCAGCGGGACCGGGTGGCGGAAGAGCACGCAGTGGCGCAGGCGGTGATGCCCAAGGGGTCAGCGGCCCTGTGGACCGGCAAGACGCTGCACGGTCAGGCCGCCAGTCGGGACGATTCGCGCACGTCGGTGACCTTCGTCTTCATGGCGAACTGGCTGACGACGGAAGAGAACCAGTTTTTCGCGATACCGCCGGAGATCGCCCGCGGTCTTCCCGAGCGCGCGCAACAGCTGATCGGCTACCGCGCGAGCCCCGCGCTCGGCTGGGTAACCGACCGGGACCCCGACAACCTGCTGCGCACACCCGGTGCCGGGCCAGGGGCGCCGGCATGAAGATCGACCGCCTGCCTGGCCCGTTCGGTGTCGAGGTGTCCGACGTCAACGTCGCGACGTGCCCGGACGCAGACCTCGCCGCGATTCTCTCGGCCGTCTACGACGAACGGTTCGCCGTCATCCGCACCGGCGGCATGCAGGACGAGGACCTGGTGCGCTTCGGCTACCGCTGCGGCACACCGGTGCGTTTCGACGAGACGGCCGACTGCCCGGAGATCCTGCACGTGACCAACGTGGGTGTGGACACCGCGAACTACGCCAAGGGTGCCGCGCATTGGCACACGGACCTGTCCTTCACGCCGGTCAAGGCCTCCTTCACGATGCTCTACTCCGTGGCCGCGCCCAGGCAAGGCGGCGCGACGCGATTCTGCAATATGGCGGCAGCCTATGAGGCGTTACCGGAGTCCATGCAGGAGGAGATCGAGGAGTTGACGGTGAAGCACCGGCACGGCGTGTCCGTGAGTGCCCGGGCCGGCGACCATACCCCGATCCCCCCCGAGGGCTGGGATGAGCGCACGACCGTGTTTCATCCGCTCATGCGTCGCCACCCCGTGACCGGGCGCAAGACGCTCTATGCGATCACCGGCACCAGCCAGGGCATCGAGGGCATGGACCCGTCGCGCGGGACGGCGCTGCTGAACGCCTTGTGCGAGCACGCCTTCCGACCGCCCTTTCTCACCAGTCATCGGCATTGCCTGCAAGACCTCGTGATCTGGGACAACCCGACGACCATGCACAGCGCCACGCCCATCGGCGCGGCCACCGGCCCCGACGACACGCGCATCCTGCATCGGATGAGCCTCTACGGCAGGCCTTCCGTCCCGACGCGAGCCGCTTCACAACCTGGGAAATAGAGAGGATTCACATCGATAACTCCACCTGCCCGGAGAGGCTGTTCATGCCCCGCATCCGAGGGGTGCAGCCTCGGCGCGGTAGGTCGGCGTGGCTGGGCCGGAGACGGCGTCGGCGCGCAGCGGCAGCGAAGCGCCGGACCGGCTTTGGGGCGCTGCAGGGGCCGTTCGTCGGCGGGTCAGCGCGGTCCTGGTCCAGTGGACTTCCTCTTTCGCGGCTTGTTACCTTCGATCAGCGCCGCGACGCGCGTACGCACGTCCTGGTGGATGGGATCAACGGTCGCGAGCCGCTCACGCAGGACCTCACGTTTCACCAGCCCTGAACGCCTGAGCGCATGGCAGAAGTCGCGGTCCTTGTCCCTCCCCGCCACGGCCTTGGCGATCCATAGGTCGTGCGGTTCAAGGCAGTGTGCGCGCACACCGTTGGTGGCCTGCGACTCGTAAACGACGAGCCTGGACTTCCAGTCGGCGGGCAGCACCGCAGTGGACTCAGTCGCACCATGCGCGTGATAGCCGAAGCGTTCGTGAAACATGGACAGTTCGCCGAGCGATCCGTCGATGAGGTCGGCGTCCTCCTCGTCGCCGCCGATTGCTGCGACATCGACCTCGATCGAACGTAGCGCTTCCGGGAGCAGTGTTGGCAGGGATCCGTGGAGGGCCTGGCTGCCGATCACCAGTACGTCCGCACTATCGAGTACCGCGCCTGCTGCACGGACCACGTGATCGAACTGCCTGCGGTTCACGGTGCCTTCTCCCGCACGCGGAAACTGCGCAGGACGTCCGTGCGCTCGCGCGCACTGAGCGCGCCCGCAAGGGGTGTGACGTGGCGCATCTCGCTGGCATCGGCATCGTTCGCGACCAGCCGCGCGGCGAGCTCGTCCACCGGGAGGGAAAGGGCGTGCTCCCACAGGCTGAACGTCCGCTCCGCATGCGGGTGCATGGCGCGTAACCTCTGCAGGTTACGCCTTGCCAAGCAAAGCACGCGCTCAGGATCGGCGCGGAGCGCGGCCGCGGCCGCGGTGTGGTAGGCACGGCTCCGGCGCTGCTCGCGCGTGAGTGTGGGCGTGCTCATGTTGCCATGATCTTCCTCGCGGAGCCCATCGGCAAGCGCAGTGTCTCGACATCGGCGCCCGCTACGTGTAATGGAGGATGTCGATACTCCACCTTGGTGGAGCCAAGGATGAGTCCCAAATGGAGGAGCAGCCCGATGCCGATTTCACGCAAACTGGCGCTCGACGACACCCAGATCGAAGAGCTCATGACCACGACCTGGAACTGCCGCATCGCCACGCTCGGTCCCGGCGACCGCATCAACCTCACGCCCATGTGGTTCGCGTGGGCGAGCGGGCGCGTCTACATCTACGGGCGCGGCCAGAAGGTCGCGAACCTGCGGCGCAACCCGGCCTGTTCGATCGTCGTGGACCGCAACGAGCGCTTCCCGGAACTGCAGGCCGTCACGATGCAGGGCAAGGCCACGGTACTCGAGGATGCAGAAGCCGAGGTGGCGGACCCTCATCTGGAACGAGCGCGCGCGCAGTTCGGACGCAAGTACAACGGCGGGCACGGGCAGCCGGCCGCGGACGACCCACCGCCGAACAACGCGACGGCGCGCGGCAGGAACGCGCGGTGGATGGTGTTCGTGCCCGAGAAGCAGGTGACCTGGGATAACTTCAAGCTCGCCGGCCTTTGACCCCGCTACGGTCCATCCCGGGACCGACGGGCTAGAATACGCGCCCTCGCAACGAGGGCCGTCCCATGACCGCACCCGAAATCGCCCCGAAGTTCGACTTCAATGCGAAGGTTGCCGAAGGCTTCCTCACCAACCACAGGAAGTCCGGCGGACTGCACGACTTCCTCGGGTTCACCACCGTCGACGTCGGCCCCGGCACCATGCAGGGGCGCTTCACGGTACGTGACGAGTTCCTCACCCCCTTCGGCAACATGCACGGCGGCGTCCTGTCCGCGTTCTGCGATCACCTGCTGGGCACCGTCTGCTATCCCGTCATGAAGGACGGGCAGTGGGCTGCCACGACGGAGTTCAAGATCAACCTCATGCGCCCGGTGACCCAGGGCGAGGTCGACGGATACGCGACGATCGTGACCATGGGGCGGACCCAGGCCGTGGTGCGCATCGACGTGCACAATGGCGGGCGCCTGTGCGCCATGGCCCAGGGCACGGTCACGATCATGGATCCGAGGTAAGGCCAGTCGCCGTGACAGCCACAAGACGAACTTCCTCCCCAACCTGCCGGACGACGTGCGCCGGCTGGAGCGCCTGCCCGACTACGTCCGCCAACCACCCGTCCGGGCGGGCGACGTGCTGATCTTCACGGAGGCGCTGATTCACGGCAGCGCGCCCTGGCGCGTCGGGCACGAACGCCGCGCGCTGCTCTACAAGTACAGCCGGCCGCACTCGACGTGGAGGAAGGAGCCCTACGACATCGACGCGTATCCGCAGGCCACCGAGCGACAGCGGCGGCTCATGGCTCCGCCTTCGGTGGAGGACCATGCCCGGGTGCTGTCGCAGGCGCCATTAGGGTGATCGGCCTTCGGGGTGTCGTTTGAACATGCCGTCAGGACGCCGACGAAAGGATGGAATGCAGGGGAAGGACGCCGGCGCGAGAACGTTGCGCCTGATCGATTCGAGCGACGGACCGCCGGCCGGCCAGCCCGGGACGGACATCGCCGAACTGTACCGCGACGTGTTGCCGGAGCTCTTGAGCTTCCTCACGCGCAAACTCGGAAATCGCCGGGACGCGGAGGATGTCGCCCAGGACACCTTCGAGCGGTTCTGCCGCGTGGCCGACACGGAAGACATCGCGAACCCCCGCGGCCTGCTGTTTGTGACTGCGTACCGACTGGCACTCAACCACATGCGGGACCGCCGCGTTCAGGGCGACCGCCAGGCGTCGCAGCGCGAGCACACGGATGCCGCGGCGGACCCGAGCAGGATCGTCGATGATCGGGAGCGATTGGACCGTGCCTGGCAAGCGATGGCGCGACTGCCCGAGAAGACCTGCCACGTGTTCCTGCTGCATCGCTTCGAGGGACTCACTTATCGCGAGATCGCCGACCAGGTGGGACTGTCGCAAAAGTCGATCGAATACCACATGGGGCGCGCTCTGCGCAGCATCTCGCTCGCGCTGCACGGTTCAACAGGCAGGTACGAATGAACAGGACCGAGAAGTCCGACGTACTGGAACAGGCCGTGGACTGGTTCGTCCGGTTGCGGGCAGGATCGGTTTCCACTGCGGATCGGCATGCACACGCGGAGTGGCTCGCGGCGGAGACAGAGCACGCCCGCGTCTACGCGTCGGTCGAACGGGACTGGCAAGAACTGCACGGCCTCGAGGGCCGGGCGCGGTCCAGACTGGCCCAGCTCAATCTGAGAGGCGCCCGCCGGCAACGGCATCGCGCCTGGGCGGTCGGCGGCGTTGCGGCCGCCGCCCTGCTCGTGGTTGCCGTGATCTTCGAGAGGGCCGCGCAACCCTCTGTGCAGCGGTTCGAAACCGTCAAGGCCGAGCAGCGCCAGATCGCCCTGCAGGACGGCTCGCGGGTCCATCTCAACACGGACTCGGTGATCGACGTGCGATTCACGGCATCCACCCGGGAGGTCACCCTGCACAGGGGCGAGGGGTTGTTCGACGTCGGCTATGACCCCCGCCGTCCGTTCATCGTCCGCGCGAGTGGCAGCAGCGTCATAGCCGTCGGCACGCGCTTTGCCGTGCTGCTTGGCGGCACGGACGGCCTGACCGTCACCGTGCTCGAGGGTCAGGTGGCGGTCGCGCCGTCCGTTGTGGCCCTCGATGCCGTTCCCGCGGGCAGCGACGCCGCGGAGGCGGCCGGCGCCGGGACGGCCCCGGGCCGCGTGTTCCTCTCAACCGATCGACAGGCCCGACTAGGCACCGACGGCAGTATCCTCGCGGTCGAGGTGGTCGATGCCGAGAACGTGACCGCGTGGCAGACCGGCAAGCTCGTGTTCGACAACACGCCGTTGCGCGAGGTCGTGCGCGAGGTGTCGCGGTACATGCCAGGCGAGATCCGCGTCGCGTCGGGCGTTCCGGACCACCCCGTCACCGGCATCATCCAGATCCGCAGTGCAGGAAGCATGGTGGACCTGTTGTCCAGAGTCGTCCCCGTACGAGCCGTCGCCGAATCCGCTGACCTGACGATCCTCTACGACGCGTCCTGACCGACGCCCGACCATGCGCCTCCCACCGCGGCGAATGAACCTAGGGTGTTCCGCCTGTCGCGTGTCATTCCTGTCGTACGCACTGGCCGTCCTCGTTGCGACGGCCAATCCGGTGTACGCCGAAGGTAGCAGCGAATCGGGAGGGGGCAACATGCACCAGCAGGCCACGAACGCAACTGAAGCGGTCCTTGCGAGGCTTGTCGATTTCCATATCGCGGACACGGACACGACGACGGCGCTGATCGCGTTCGGCGAGCAGGCGGAGCTCTCCGTACTCATCAGCCAGGATGCACGCGACGCCTCGACCACCGGGCTCATCGGCACCTTCCCGATCGCCGAAGCCCTCGAGCGCCTGCTCGAGGGCACGGGGCTCGAACACTGGATGGAGGGGCCCGCCGTCGTCATCTCGCGACGCGTGGCGGAAGTGCACGTGGCGTCGGACGCGGCGCCGGACGATGAGGGCCGCGGACAGTCGGACGGGCGGTCACCGCTTGCGGCGTTGGTCCGCTGGTCGGTTCGGGCGCTTGCCGCGGTGGTTGCGGCGGGGGGTACGCCGGCCCTGGCCGAGGCCCACGATCAGACGGACACCGTCGACGTGATCGAAGAGATCGTCGTCACGGGCCTGCGGCGCGAGTCGACCGTCCAGGAGGCGCCGGCGGCGATCTCCGCAATCGGCGCCGGCGAGCTGCAGGACCGAGGCATCGTCAGTCCCGACGATCTCAAGTTCGCCGTACCCAGCATGAACTTCACACCGCTTTTCTACGGCGCGAACATCTCCATCAGGGGCATCGGCGCCTTCAACGGCCAACCGGGCGTTGCCCTGACCACCGACGGGATTTATCAGTCGCGCGACTCGTCGGCCCAATTGTCCACCCTGGATCTGGCGAGAATCGAAGTCCTCAGGGGACCCCAGGGAACCCTCTACGGCCGGAACTCCGTTGGCGGCGTCGTCAACTACATCACGGCGGCCCCCTCGCAGGACCCGAACGGCCACGTGCGACTCGGGCTCTCCGAGTACGAGGAGTGGACCATGGAGGGCGCTTATGGCGCCCCCATCTCCGCCAACACGCGCTTCCGGGCCGCCTTCAGCGTTGCGGACAAGGGGGAAGGGTTCACCAGGAATCTCAGCGCCGGAGCCTACGAGCTCGGCGTGGGCGAACGCCAAGCCTTCCGGCTCAAGGTGGACTCCGACCTGCACGATGCGCTCAATGCCGGCCTCGTGCTCGCCACGACTACTACCGACGGGGTTCCAGCACCATACGTGTGGTTGGAGGACGTCCGCCAGGTCAGCGTCATCCCGAACCACGACGATCCCCTCACCACTCACCCCCGCAAGGTCTACCAGACGGTGGATCAATACTTCGGGCGCAGCCAGATCGAGCAGGAGTACCACGTCGCCGCGCTGACGCTGAACCTGGAAACACCTCTTGGAACCATCAAGAGCGTCACGGCCCACCAGGAATACGATCTCGAGGCAAGGCAGGACCGGGACGCCCTCGAGTTCGACTACGCCAGCCAGACCGGCGCAAACAACACCAAGACCTTTACCCAGGAGCTGAGCCTCAACATCGCAAACGAGCGCATGAACCTGATCGCCGGCGCTTTCTACTGGGACGACCGTCATGTCAACGAGAGCCTCTTTCACTTCGACCCCGTAGTCCCCGTCTTCCCGGGTGAGGCCCGACTGGAATTCCGCATGCCCGGCGCCGAAACCGTGTCCAGGGCGATTTTCGCCGACGTCACTTTCGACTTCGGAGGGCGTTCGAAGATAAGCCTGGGCGTCAGGCAGACGGAGGACGAGTGGACAGTCAGGCAGAACAACCGTCTCTTCCTGTACGCCATCGGCGGTGGGCCGGGCACCTGTGTTCGAGAGGTGGAAAGAGAGTATTCGTCTACGACGGCCAGAGCGAGCTATCAGTACAGCTTCGATAACGGTAACAGGGTCTACGCCACGTACTCCGACGGTTACAAGGCTGGAGGGCTCTCGTTTGTTGCTTGTGATGCTCCTTACAATCCCGAAGAAGTAGAGTCGGTGGAGATCGGCTTCAAGGGCCTGCTGGGCGAGCGAACGTCCGTCAACGCCGCCGTGTTCCAGTACGACTACACGGACTTCCAACTCCTCCAGGTCATCGGTGTCCGGGCGATCATCACGAACGCGGGCGGCGCGGAGTTGACCGGCGTCGAGGTGGAGTCCGTCACGGAGATCAGCGACCGGCTGTCGCTCTCGACCGGGTTCAGCTACATCGACTCGCAGTACAAGGACTTCGTGAATTTCAGCGGCGTGGCGCCACAGTTCGGCTTTCAGCAGGCGAAGGGGAATCCGCTGAACAACGTCCCCGAGGTGAGTCTGAACCTCGGCATCCGATACGCACTCACGCTCGCGTCCGGGCACGCGCTCAGCTACCGGCTCGACGTGGCGTACCGTGACGACACCAGCTTCAGCGAGTTCGACGAGGACAAGGGCGGGTACGTTCAGGATGCCTATACGGTCGTGGACCTGAACGTGGTCTGGGAGAGCGTCGGTGGCGCCTGGCGTTCCCGATTCTTCGTCAAGAACCTGACCGACGAGGACTACGTCTCGGGTTACAACTCCGGCGCGTTCAACGGCGGGAAGTTCGGCGCGTGGGGCAATCCGCGGGTCATGGGCGTCGAGGTCCAGCGGAACTTCTGACGCGGACCGAGCGCGACCTGACGGTCGCGTTGGAAGTTTCGCTGGCGCGAAACTTCTACGGCGCAAGCTCCGAGCGCGACCTGACGGTCGCGTTGGAAGTTTCGCTGGCGCGAAACTTCTACGGCGCAAGCTCCGAGCGCGACCTGACGGTCGCGTTGGAAGTTTCGCTGGCGCGAAACTTCTACGGCGCAAGCTCCGAGCGCGACCTGGCGGTCGCGTTGGAAGTTTCGCTGGCGCGAAACTTCTACGGCGCATGTCGCCAAGGCGGACGTAAACGCTTGATACGGCTGACGATCCGCCGATCCGTGCGTCGAGACGGTGTACAAACTTGTGGCACGTTCGAGAAATCGGAAATTCGAGCGTGCTCGGTTTCTGAGACCCGTCCGTCTAGACTCACGTCCGCCGGTGCCGCCCGATCCGTTCCACCCTCTCGGGCAGCCGGCAGCC
Source organism: Candidatus Azotimanducaceae bacterium (assembly GCA_965206615.1). GTDB lineage: Bacteria > Pseudomonadota > Gammaproteobacteria > Pseudomonadales > Azotimanducaceae > VXNE01. Next base: position 512,596 of record CBDBKI010000005.1, on the reverse strand, counting down.
GCGCCCGCGGGATCGCGCTTAGGGTTCGAGCCTTCGGGTTCCCCGTCAGCCTCGCGGGCGCGGTTCTCTCGACTCAGGATCGGGCTTTTGGGGCGCCTCAGGCGTCGCTCAGCGCGCGCGGGCCCGAAAGGCGACGCATCGCACGTCCCGACGGGCAGCGACGCGCTACGGGCGTCCTGTGGAGCTTGTGGGGTCGGGGACGGGAACGCGCAACGGCTCTCAAGCTTAGCGGCGCGCCCCTGCCGAGGGTTTCACTCCCACGGGTTCCCCGTCTGAGATTCTTCCGCTTTGCGGATCACGGCCAGACACTGACGACACCCGTTCGGGTTCTCTCGCACGTCTGCGATTGACTCGCTCAGCTTGCCCCGCTCCGACCCGCAGACCGCATCGGTTCCGAAACGTGCCCGAACGTGCAACAGCGCATCGCCCCATTCGTGATTGTGGACCGGCCCACCGAAGCCGATTGTCGGTTCTTTGATGTAACCCCGTTGGTGCGGTTTTCCGACTCTGTTTCTCAAAACCGGTCCAACAATTCGTCCCAACTGGTCGCGCCCGCGGACTCTACTCGCGCTTGTGGAATGTCCTCGCGCTTAGCGCACTCAGCGCATACGGGCGTCATGTTCGTTCGTGGTCGGCGGCTCGGATCAATCATCGAAGTCTTGCCCGGATCGGCTCCGCAGAGTGCGCTACCGTTCGCACCTTTGACGTGGTACTCGGTCGTTTCCTCAATCCATGTCGCGGGACCGATGCTCATACCCCGACAATCTCGCGCGCTTCGTCCAGCGGTATACCGGAATCGGTTAGCGCCTTCAGCCCGCGCCCGAGTGCTGGAATATCGAGCGCTCCAAGCTGAGCGGCGGACAGGCGGAACCCGTCAATCCCGAGCTTGCCCGATATCTCCTCACTGGCGACGCGCGCAAGCGGCATAACGCCGGTCCGTGCCCATCGTCGGAATGACTCACGAACGGATGCGCCGCCGCTTGTCGAGGATGCAAGATCGGGAGGAACGCCGAAGCTGGAAAACACACTCGCCTCCAGGGCAGCATGCATCCGAGTCAACGACTCCGGCATTGTGTCCGCAGCCTCTTTCACTTCAAAACCCGGTGGTACCGTCAGAATCGCCCACTTCTTTTTGAGTTGTTTCAAAACGACTTCGGTGCCTTTGATAGCGGCTTGCACCCCCATGTTGCCCCCCGAAAGGGTATCCCGAGTCTGCAAGTAAAGCGCCGGTGTGTTGCTGTATAACTCGATTCGATCCTCCAAAGCGGCCAGCGCTTGTAGCGCAAGCGAGCGACGCGCGCGCGAGGCTCCGAACGTCGCCGCAATATGCACAACCTCGGCGGCTGGTACTTGGCGCTCCGGGCCAGACTCACGACCCGGATGCTTCACTTTGAGTTTGTAGAAACGCTCACCTTCGGGATTGCTACCCACAGTCACGTCCACAACCGCGACCAGTTCCCCGCGATCAATCAGACGGTAGCTCGCGCCGGATAGCACAAGCTCGGCCCCAACACTTGAAAGATAGCTCGCAGTTACGCGTGGATCGGCAGGCGTAGGTACAAGCCCGGCGAATGCGCGAGAGTACAGACCGCAGACAGTTTGAAGGGCCGCCGTTTTCTTAACGTTGACCGTCTTTCCGCCAGCGATTTCCTCAAGCGCTTCCCCGACTCGATTGGCTACATCAATCGAGCCGGTATCGCGGCTCTGGAACCAGTCGCGTATGCTCATGCGAGAGTGCTACGCGGCGTGTTGAACGGTTAGCCGACGCCATTCCGCGGGACGCGTCGCTACCAACCCGTCATGTAGCAAATGCCAGACCAATCGCAGCGTACCGGCATCCGCCTTCGTATACGGATCGCGTACCAGTTCGGGACCGGCGCCCCACGTTGCGAAAAACGACTGATTGGGTCGCTGCCCGCGACGAATGATGACGGATTGACGCTTCGCCTGCGCTGCGGCGTTTCCGCCGCCGGCGCCGTTCGGCACCTTCGCGGAAACGCGCAGACTGGCGCGCTCGTTCCGAATCCATCGAACGGTGTTGATGTTGTCGCTGTTCGTGAAAAAGATACCGGTCATGGTTTGATAGGTCTCCGTGCCTACCAGAATGGCGACATCCGCTTCCGACTGCGCATAGATACCATCGACGCTGCCGCCCGGCCACCGGACAATGGCTGCAAGTGCAACCATGTCGGCGGGATCATTCGCGGGCTCGGCGACACGCGAGTAGAAACCCGCGAGATTCGCGCCGACGCCATCGCCGGTCAGCAACATACCGGACACTGTGTCCGCAATCGCCATCAATGTGTCGGCGGCGATTGCCTGTTCCAGCCCCGGAACTTGCGCCATACCCTCGACCGACATTTCCGCTTCGCCCGTGAGTCGCTTTGGCTTCAGCGCGTGCGTAGTGAAGGCAGCCGCCGACGGGTCCGCTCCGGGCACGGCGCCTTCGGCGAGTTGTTCTACTACGGAACCGGCGCCCGTAATGATGGGTAGCTCTGTCGTGCCTTGCGGAACTTGTACCGGTTCGGCCCCGAAGAAGTCAACAAGCGACGGCGCGAATACACGCCCGACGATGGGCCGTTGATTCTGTGCCCCGTCCAGTGCGCCGGTGCCTGTCACTGCGCGTTGCTGCGGGCCGCGCGCGGCCCGTTCGAGTACTGCCCACGGAACGACCACGCCGCCCGACTGCGGCGTTACGCCCAGATCGCCAAGCTCGGCGTTGATCTCGGCGGCGCGACCTTGGAGATTGCCCCGGTTCAGGATGCTGGAAACGTAGTCGGGCATGGCGTTGTCGGCAAGGCTCTCGAACTGCACATCGCCGGCGTCCTGCGCTTCGCGACTCTCGACTAGCTCGCCAGCGGCGAGCGAGTGCTCGCAAGCGTCAAACTCGAACATGCACGCTTCGTGTTTCAAGCGCGCTTCGCGCAGCACCGTTTGATCGGGGCTATTGAGGTCGGGCAGGTAGCCTTCCGCTTCACGCGCCAGCACTTCCATCCGCGCTCGAATCTGTTTGCGATTCATTGTGACCGTTACCTTTGTTGTCGCGTTGCAATCGGCTCCCGATGGGACGCGAGCGTACACCTGTACCAATACCGGAAACAAGCATGAGTATATTGCCGCTAGTAAAGTGTTAAAAAGTGCGCGGTGTTACTTTAGGTGGCGTGCGTTACTTTCTGTAACGTAACGTGAAAACCTACTTTTTCAAGGCTAACTATACTCAAGCAAACACACAGAAAGGTATAGAAACGGCTCTGAAACTTCGCAAATACGTAAACGGCACTCGCTTGGGTCTTGTAGTGAGACAATCTGTCTAAAACTATCTTTCCCGGCGGACGCCATCATACATTGATGTAGCAGCTATCGCGGCCCGACTGCTAGCGTGCTGCCTGGGCGCGTAACAAGTGCGCCTGAGGACCAATCGCTAAAGCAGCCGTCGCGCTGCGTGATCGTCGCTGCGCTGCCGACAGCGCGTGCGGTAACGACTTTTCGCACGCGAAAGCAATCTAGCAATGCGGATGCAGGACTGGCAAAGGGACCTACTGGCGATCCAGCAACGATCCGATCTTGCTGTCGTCCTCATAGACAATTTGCTGGAGTTCTTGCGTTGCAATACCAATATTGACACCGAAGTAGCGCCACGTCTTGATGCGCTTATTGCTGTCTGCGGGGACGCTTCCCAACTGTGGCTAGCGCATCGGCCCAAGAACACAAAGGACTTGAACAATCCAAAAAGCGCGAATCTTGGCAGCGTTCGTATTGAGGCTAAAGCACGGCGCATAGCCTTTGCAACGAAAGGTGCTATCGAGCTAATCAAGCCGTCGCACGGCGAGCCTCCGACAATGGCATTTGTGCTTGATGCGTATGGTGTGGCACATCGCACGGTGGGCAACGTGCCGCCGTCTGCGACAGTGCATGTAACGAAAAGCGCGCGCCTTCGCGGAGACATAGAGAAGGCCGCAATCAGTCTCGCGGGCGATCCGCCGCGCGCAGTAAGTCGGATCGAAGTTATGGGAGTAGTCGGCGATACTAGAATGTTCGCGGATGAATGGAAGGCCTTTACACTGAGCCTGCCCTACTACTGGCGACTGGAGAAACGCCAGCGCGGGGCGCATTGGCTTGTGCCGATTGTGAAAAACATTGAGGATGAGAATGGAAGCAACAGCCATACGAACGAAACCGGGGGCGACAATGAACATTAGTGATTGCCTTCGCGATCCGGCGCGACTTGTCGTCGTAGTGATGGCGAATCCCACAATGCGCGATCGTCTGGAAACAATGGGCGCACGGATACCGCCGATTCCGTTTCCTGAGAATGATACGGGAGTCTATGCGGAATGGCTGGCCGATTTCCTCAAACTGTCCCCCATACCAGTCATGTTGATATGCGATCAGGACGCCATGCCGCTTGATGGTTTTATGGGTATAGTCGCCGAGATTGCGATTGTTGCGTCGGCCGTGATTCGACACTGAAAGGAAAGGGAAATGAGTGACGACAAACGAATGAATCGAAACGCGGCGATCCTTAACGAAAGGCTAACCGCCGAGTTTGCGCGCGGCCTAACAATAGGGCATGCGTTGGCGCATGCGCCCGAAACGGGCGCGGAACTGGATTGGGACAAGCTGTCCGCCGCATGTCGCGTAATGGTTGGACGCGCGACGCAAGCAAAAGAGCAGACACAGGTAGAGGATTGGGTGGCGATACACTCGCGCATTCTCGAACTGTCGAGCACGGGACGCGACGATCTCACGACCCACTAGGAGCGCACCAGAGCGCCCGCAGGGGGCCTCGGGCGAGGGGGCCAATACGCTAGTAGCGGCCCGCTCGCTCCGTGGCGTGCTACGGCGCTCCTGTGGAGCCCGCGATGCACTTCTGTTAGGCTCTGCGCCTTTTGTGGAAGGAGGCTCAAGATAATGAGCGACGAACAGCGCTGGTACAGACTTTCCTACAAACTGCCCGGCGAAGTCGCATGGCAGCACACCGGCTACCCTTCCAAGCAGGAATGGGAAGACGCTCGGCGCGAGTACAAGGCAAAAGGGTACGAGGTGTATCCGCCGAAGCCGGTGCCTCCACTCGTGCGCCAGCTCTGAGACGACGACGATACGCCGATGATTCTCAAGCTGTGGCGTGGTCAGTATGGTCTGGCGAAAACGTACTGGCTGTTCGGTGTGCTAGGTGGCTTCCTCGCGAACGTCGTTGTGACGGCATCGGCCGGTGCGCTTAGAGCGGCGATGAGTGGCGTAGTGAAACCGGCAGACATTGAGGGCAGCATTATGGCGCTGGGGCTGGCGGTAGTGCTTGTTCTCTGTCTCAGCGGCCTCTACGCCATGGTCGTGAGTGTTGGCGTCGTGCGAGCGGGCAGAGCCTACACTGGCTTTCGCCTTTGGGCGTGGCTCGCGACGCTGGCTGTCGTTGTTGGTTGGCTGCTTGTGCTATTGATCGTGCTGGTAATGATCATCGAGTTCGGCTGATAGCTTCCGCCCATGCCTGCATAACGGGCCGCCGTTTTTCGAGTAGATCATCGGTCGCGTAGGCCGCCACGGTGGCGGATTTTTCAGCATGCGCCAGTGAAAACTCGGAAAGCAGTTCGTCCACATCGTGCTCGCGCGCCCAGTTTTTGAAGGTCTTTCGGAACCCATGTCCAGAGGAATCCACACCGGCTTTTCCGAGCGCGTAGCCGACTGTGTTCGCCCCCAACATCGTCCCCTTGCTACCGGGGAATACCTGTTTACCGCGGGACAGCTTGCGCGCCTGACGTAGCACGTCCAGCGCTTGCGGGGTCAGCGGGACGCGGTGCGGACGTTTCATTTTCATTTGCGCGGCGGGGATCGTCCACACCGCGGTATCAAAATCGATTTCATCCCATCGCGCGCGGCGAGCTTCAATCTGTCGGCAGGCAGTCAAAGCAATAAAACGCGCTATCAGTTTCGTCGCGCGGTCGCTCCCGTTCGCGTCGATTGCATCCAACGCCGCGGCCACGTCCTGCCAGCCGACGGCGCGGGCGCCGCTTGTCGGTATCTTGCGCTTCGGCAGTGACGCCATGACAACGGCCACAGGATCGTCCCCTACGTCTCTCCATTCCCGCAGCGCAGCCTCACGCAGTACGCGGGCGATATGCTGCCCGATACGCTGCGCTTCCGCGTGCTTCCCGTCGAGTGCGATGGGACGCAGCAAGGGATTGATGCGCGCCGTGCCGATCTGGTCGACGGGCACGTTCCCGAGTGCGGGCAGGACGTGGGTCGTCATGCGCCGTTGCCAGTCGCGGGCCGTCTTCGATTTCGCACCGCCCTGCCATTCCTCGGCGGCCGCATCGAACGCCAGCGACTCGACGTGCGCGAAGGTCGGAGGCTTCGGTTTGGTGAACCGTGGATCGCCGCCGTCGCGGGCGATGCGACGGTTCTGCAATGCGACTTCGCGAGCCTGAGTGAGGCTGACCAGTTCGAGCGGGCCCAGCCCCATAACGACAGGCGCCTTGTGGACCCGGAGCCGCTGGATCCACGCTTTCGAGCCTGTCGCCCGGACTCGCAGAGCCAAGCCGTTGCCGTCTCCGTACTCGCCCGGCCCGGCATTGGCGATCTTGTGGGCCGTCAGGGCTTCGCGGATCATCTTCGGCATGTCGTTCGTCCTCGTTTGCGCTGCGTTGTTGACGCAACTCTAGCACGATAGAGACACCGGTGTACAAATAAAAAGTCGGGCAAGCTCGAAACCGCCCATAGCGCGCCATACGTGCGCTTTGAGGCTAGAGTACCGATAACACAATGATTTGCGTGAGGTAATATCCTACGTCATGCGCTCTCACGGGCTACAACGGTGTGCAACAAACAGGGGCCGGAGCTTCTACGGCGCAAGCTCCGAGCGCGACCTGGCGGTCGCGTTGGAAGTTTCGCTGCGCGAAACTTCTACGGCGCAAGCTCCGAGCAACCCACGTCCGGCGTCACGGGGTCCTCCACGGAACATCGGGCCGCACGGTTGCGGTCGGCCCCCCCCCCGAGGCGTTGAAGAACTCCGCACCGCAGATCCCCATCGCCACCGTGTTGTCCTGGAAGGTCGCATCCTCCGACGCGATGACGATGTCGAACGGCCACACGAGCATCACGCCCCCGGCGATGACCTTCCCGTGCACTTCGACCATCGTGGGCTTGGGCAGATTACGCCAGCGCTCGCAGAAGCCGAGATCGCTGGATGCATCGGCGGGGCCGGATTCTACGCGCCATCCGCGAACGGCGTGCCGATCCCGCCGCTGACGCGTTTTCCGCCCGCTGCTACCACTCCATGTGCCGATATACTCTGGACGAGCCATGCCAATGCATCCCATCCATCGACGCTACTACGCCGAGACTCTCGTGCGTCTGCGCCGCGCCGGCGAGCGGCGGCGACAGGTTGCATCGCAACGTAGCGGGCAGGTGGACCCGAATCCCCATCAGATCGATGCGGTAATGTTCGCTCTGCGTCGCATCCCGCAAGGCGGCTGCATCCTGGCCGACGAGGTGGGCCTGGGCAAGACCATCGAAGCCGGCCTGGTCATCGCGCAGCTGCTCGCCGAAGGCGCCGCACGGATGCTGATCGTCGTGCCGCGACCGCTTCTGGGTCAGTGGCAGAACGAGCTTTACGACTTGTTCGGCATCACCGCCGAGGAGGCCGCTGATCCGGCGGTGGACATCGCGGCCGACGGTATCTTCCTCGCCGGGCGCGAGTACGCCGGCGGCGAGGCAGGCTTGCGCCGGTTGAGCGACGCGCCGCCGTTCGACCTGTGCCTGATCGACGAGGCGCACGAGGTATTCGCCGGCATCCACCGCCGCTTCGACCGCGACGGCATCTACAACGAGGACAGCCGCTACGCGCGCACCGCCCATCGGGTCCGGCAGATCATCGGGGCATCGCCGGTGCTGCTGCTCACGGCGACCCCGATTCAGAACTCGCTGAGTGAGATTTGGGGACTGGTTCAGTACGTGGACCCGACCGGCACCTTGCTCGGCGACAAGCCGGTGTTCGAGGATGTCTTCTGCGCCGACGACGGCCAGGGCGTCGCTGCCGAACAGTCCGAAGAGCTGAAACGGCGCCTGCGCTCGGTGGTCAAGCGCACGCTCCGTCGACAGGCCCAGGAATTCCTCGACAAGCCGTTCGTCGGCCGGCGTGCCCAGCTGTTCGACTACAGCATGAGCCCCGCCGAACGGGCTCTGTACGACGACGTCACCGAATATCTGCTGTCGCCGCGCCTCTACGCCTTTCACGGCAACGTCCGGCAACTGTTGCTGCTCGGTTTCCATCGCCGCATGGCCTCCTCCACTGCCGCGCTTGCCGAGAGCCTCCAGCGCGTGGCGTCAAGACTCCGCGGCCTCCTCGGCGACGGGGACACGGACGCGGCGGCGGATTTCGCACGCGATCTGGAGGAAGACGGGGAGAGCAACGGCACCGTGGAGCAGGAGCCATCACCGGCCGATGTGTCTGCCGAGGCCGATGCGATCCGCGACGAACTGGCTCGAGTCGAGGATTTCGTACGACGCGCTCGTTCGCTGCCCCACGACAGCAAGGCGGCGAGCCTCGTCAAGGCGGTACGACTGGTGATGGACCGCCCCCGGGACCGTCGGAAGGTAGTGATCTTCACCGAGTCGTTGGTCACACAGGACTACCTGCGCCGCCTGCTGATCGCACAGACCGAACTGCGCGACGAGGACATCACGCTGTTTCGCGGTAGCAACGATTCGCCGCGCGCAATGGCGGCCCTGCGCATGTGGCGCGCAGACAACGATCAAGGCACTCGCAACCCGAGTCCATCCGTTGCCGTGCGTCTGGCGCTGGTCCATGAGTTCCGCGCCCGCTCGACCGTGATGATTTCCTCCGAGGCCGGCGCCAAGGGCCTCAACCTGCAGTTCTGCGATACGGTCGTGAACTATGACCTGCCGTGGAATCCGCAGCGCATCGAGCAGCGTATCGGGCGTTGCCATCGCTATGGCCAGCAGCGCGGTGTCACGGTGATCAATTTCCTCGCCAGGGACAACGAGGCCCAGCGACTGACGTTCGACATCCTGAGCACCAAGCTCGATCTGTTCGGGGACGTACTCGACATGTCCGACGTGGTGCTGCAAACGCCCCGCTCGAACGCTTCCGAGGAGCTCGTCTCCGCGCTCGGTCCCGACTTCGAGAACCAGCTGCGGCGCATCTGGGAGCGGGCGCGGTCGGTGCGCGAAGTCGAACACGAACTGCGCCGCTTGCGCGAATCGATGGAGGAGCGCCGACAGGAACTCGAGCGCGTGCGCACACGTACAGCGGGCCTGATCGAGTCCGGTCTCGACGACTCGGTGCGCGAGGTATTCCGCCGTATCGAGGACGACCTGCCGGACGCGCTCGCGAGATTCGACGCCGAACTTGAAGGCGTGCTGACCGCATACCTCGATGCCGCCGGCGTGCCGTGGGGCCGCGCCGAACGAGACGGCCAGCGACTGCTGCATATCGGCGCTTCGCGGCGCCTGCCGGCGCCACTTTCCGAGGGGGTCTCCGTTGCCCTGGGTGGCCAGTCCCCGTCGAGCGGCATGGATCGGCTGCATCTCGCGCATCCCCTCATCAAGGCCGCCACCGCCGAGGCGCGCGAGTCCGGTGCCGGGTCGTTTCGCGTGCGTTATGAACTCGGCTCCGATGCGCCGGGGCCGCTACAGGATCGCCGCGGGAGCCGTGGCCGACTGGCGCTCACGCGGATCGCGCATCGCGGTTTCGAACGCGAAGACCGGCTGTGCGTGACCGTCGTGTTCGAGGACGCTGCGGTCCTGAAGCCGGCGGCGGCGGCGCTGGAACTCGTGCGTCAGCCCTGCACGGACGTCGGACCGTTCCATCCGCCGCTCAAGGTGACCGCCGAGCACCTCGACGAAGTGGTCGACGAAGAGATGTTCTTCGACCATTGCGACGTTGCGGCAGCGGATCAGGCGACCTTCGAGGCCACCATGGAGCAACTCGATCAGTACCTGGCCGATCGAACCCTGGTGCTGCGCCGGGCACGCGAACAGCACCTTCGGCGGCTCGCCAACGCGGAGCGAGCCCGCGACACGGCTCTCGGCGCGGACAGCCGCGCCAGGGCCAACGCGAACGTGCGTCTTGCGGAAACCGAGCTGGAACGCGTCGAGCGGCAGATCGAGGATCTCGCGACCCGCAACGATCGCACCTACCTGCGCTGCAAGGCGCACGCCCACGACCGTCGATACGCCGCACCGGCGGCGGAACGGCTGTTGACCGCGGAGTTCGAGATCGCGTGAACGAGCATCCCGATGCACATGCAGAGGAGGACGACGTGGCGCTGACGCTGCTGCACACCGCCGACTGGCACCTGGGCCGACGCTTTCCCGCTTTCGGGCGGGACCAGGAGTCGCGCTTGACCCGCGCTCGCCTCGAAGTGGTAGGCCGTATTCTGGATCTTGCCGAAAGCCGCAACGTCGGCGCGGTGCTCTGCGCGGGCGACCTGTTCGACCAGCCAAACCCTCCCGAAGAGTGGTGGGGCGGCGTGCTGCAGGAGTTCCAGCGCCGTGCCTGGCGGCGCCCAGCGGTGCTGCTGCCGGGCAATCACGATCCGCTGACCCCGAACTCGTTGTACCACCCGATGCACCCGTTTCGCGCACGTCTCCCCGACTACGTCCATGTTGTGGACACAAAGGGCTGGGAGCTGCCCCTCGGTGACAACGCGGTGGTCGTGGCTTCGCCTTGCACCTCGCACGCGGGCCAGACCGATCTGGCGGCGTCGCTGCCGCCTCGCGAAGCGCACGACGACCGCATCCGCATAGGGTTGGTGCATGGCCAGACCTTCGATATTGAGGGATACCAGACCAACTTCCCCATTGCACGCGGCACGGCCGCCGAGCGCGGCCTGGACTACCTGGCCATCGGCGACACACACGCGTTTCGTGACGTGGAACCGGACGCGCCCTCGCCCACCGTCTATCCCGGGGCGCCCGAGGCTACCAACTTCGGGGAACGGGACACAGGCAACGTCGCGTTGGTGTTCTTTCCGCTCGACCGACGCCGCCGCGCCATCGTCAGGACCGAGGCTGTTGCGCATTGGACATGGCGCGAACAGACGTGCACCTCGATCTCGGCACTCCGTGCCGTGCGCGCGGACCCGAGTCTGCGGCGCACGGTGCTACGTCTGACGTTGGACATGGAATTGCCGATGGCGGAATACGACGAGGCCGAGCGCATCCTCGCCGAACTCGCGGGATCGCTTGCGGCAACGCCCCGGGTCGGCGTGCTGGACGTACACCGCGCGGGCCTGCTGCTGGCGACGGGCGCCCCGATCGAGTTCGACGGCAGCTTGCCCGACGTCCTCAAGGCCACCGCGGAGCGACTCCGCTTGCGGGCGGAAACCGAGCCCGAGCTCGCTGGCCGCGCGCTGCATCACCTGTACCGTCTGGTCAAGGACACAGCCTGAAGCCATGTGGATTCGACGCCTCGAAGTAGCCCATTGGGCCGGCATCGCGGCCGCCGGCATTGACTTCGAGCCGGCGCTCAACGTCCTGCACGGCCCGAACGAACTGGGCAAATCGAGCCTGGTGGCGGCGATCCGGGCCGCACTCCTGCTGCAGTCCTCGGCCACTGCGGCGGAAGCCCTGCGGGACTGGAACTCGGTCGAGCCGCCAACCGTGAGCCTGACCTTCGAGCAGGAGCCCGGTCGCATCTGGCGTGTGCGCAAGACGTTTGGAGGCGGCGGCCACGCGTACCTCGATTTCTCCAGGGACGGCATCGAGTTCTCGGCCGAAGGCAAGGGCCGTGAGGTGGACGGTGCGCTGCAGAACATCCTCCGTTGGGGCATCGAGGCACCCGGCGGCCGCGGTGGCAGGCGCGGCATGCCGTCGTCGCTCATCACCACGGCGCTGCTGGGAGACCAGAGCGACGTCGCGGCCATCCTGGAGCAGAACCTGGACGACGACCCGAACACCTCCGGCCGCGAACGCCTCACCGAGGCTTTGCAGGCGCTCGCCGAGGATCCGCGATTCAAGCAGGTGGTCGCCACGGTGCAGACGAAGGTCGATGAGGCCTTCACAACCACTGGGCGGAAACGCACCGGGCGCGGGTCACCCTGGGCGAGTCTGCGCGAACAACGCGAGAACACCGCGGCGCGCGAGCGCGAGATCCGCCAACAGGTCGACGAGAGCGCCGGCGTGCGGACCAACGTGGAGAACCTCGGCGAGCAGTTGCTCGCTGCCGGGGCCGAGGCCGAGAGACTGACGGCTGCCCTGTCGCACCATCGGCAACGCAAGGCGGCCGAACAGGAGCTCGAGGCGGCACAGGCGGTGCTCGCGCGAGCGGAGTCGGCATTCCGGCAGTTGGCCGACAACGAACGCTCCGTGGCGGCCGCGAACCAACGCATCCAGCAACTCGAAGCCGAACACGATGCCCACCAGCAGGCGCTGGCTGCCCTGACGGCGCAGCTTGAGGCGGCCCGCGAACGCGTGCGGGAACTGGAGTCCGGAGCCAACGAGCAGCACCGTCAACTACGCGAGCAGGCGGCGGAGAATCGGCACCTCAAACTGGTGCAGGAAAAGACTGCGCACGACCGTCGCGTGGCCGAGGCAGGGAACATCGCCGCTCTCGAAAAGCGGATCCAGACCGACGCCGCGGGAATCGAGTCGCTCGAAACTGCGCTCGCTGACAAACGCGAGCTTCTCAAGCGGGCCCGGGAATCCACCGCATCGGATCAGGACCAGCTCGAGGAGCTCGATCTGGAACGTTGCGTCTGGCGGTATCTCGCTGCTCAAGCGGCCACTCAAGCGGCCGAGGAACAACGCGACACGACGCGCAGGCTGATCGAACGAGCCGCAGAATTGGACCGCCAGGCCGCCACGCTACGCGCCGAAGCCGAGTCGCTGAACGCGCCCGACGATGCGGAGATCGGACGCCTGCAAACTGCCGAAACAGAGTGGCGTCTGGCCCGCGCGAAGCTGTCGGTCGGCTTTCTCGCCGAAGTGACCCTGGTCAAGTCTGCGGATGCAGCGGCTGAAGTCGACGGTGAGCCACAAACGCTGGCCCTGCCATCCGGCGAGCGGGTCGAACTGGAGGCCGACGAGGAGCTCAAGCTGGACATAGCGGACGTCGCCACGATCCGCATTCGCGGCGGCCGACGCGGCCTGTTGGCCGCAGCACAGGCAGCCGAAGAGCGGTGGCTGGCCGCATCCGGCCCCGTTTTCGGTCGAGCCGGCTGCTCGACCATTGGCGAGTTGGCTGCGCGAAGCAAGCAGGCGGCCGGGTTGCTCGAGGACGCGGCCGATCTCTCCCGGCAGGCGGACGATGCTCGACGGCATGGGGAAGCCCTGGACCAGCACGAACAACGCCTCGTGACCGAACGAGCGTCCCTTGGACAGGCCCGCGAGGCCGTCGCCGAGTTTCTCAACGCCGGCGAGACCGTCGAGCAACTCGTCACGGACCTTGGCGAACTCCGCAACGACGAACACGCCATCGGCCGGAAGATCGATGCACTGCAACAACAGATCCGAGAACGCGAGAGGCTCTGCGACGGCATGGACAACGTCATCGCGACCGACGGCCGCGAACTCGAGCGAGGCCAGGCAGACCTCGCCGCATCCCGGGTCGCTTTCGCCGCCGCGGCCGAAAAGATGGCTGATTGGCCCGAGTTGCGTGCCCGTGCCGACGAGGAGGGTAAGCGCCTCAACGATGCACTCGCCGCCGTCGCCTCCGAAATGCAGGCAATTCGCAGTACAGCAACGGCCGAGGTAGATACCGGTCATCAGGAGCTTGAGGCGTTGCTCGGGCGCCACGCGAGCGCGCTCCAGGCAGCCCGGCAGCGATCCGGCCGGCTCGACGGAGCGCGTACGGAACTGGCGCGTCTCGAAGGTGAGACCGGCCCCCTGCGCGCCAATGTCGAGGGTCAGGATCTTGAAGCCGCCAGAGCCGCCCGCGATTCCGCTCGCGACGCCGTGTCCGCGATCCCGCCAATCGACGATGACGTCGACGTCACCGCCATGGAAGGCGACGCTGCCAGGGCCGCCCGTCTCGTACATGACCTCGAGTCGGACCTCCGCAAGGCAGAGGGTGCGCTGGAGCAAATCGGCGGCCAGTACCTTGATGAACAGCGTCAGCAAGTGGAGGAAGCGCTGCAAGCACTGGAGAGCCGCGAACACGAGCTGGAACTGGACTATGGCGGGTGGCAACTGCTGCGCGAAACCCTGAGCGAGGCCGAGCAAGCCGGGACCGCGCATCTCGGTAACGCCCTTGTCGAACCAGTGAGCCGACGCATGGGCGTGCTCACCGACGGGCGCTACGGCGACATTGCGATCGGCCCGCACCTTGATGCCACCGGCATCGAACTCGCCGGCGGGGAACGCCAGTTCCGCACGTTGTCGGTCGGCACGCAGGAGCAGATCGCGCTCCTGCTGCGCGTTGCAATCGGAGAGGCCTTGGGGAGCTTCGTGATTCTCGACGATCAACTCACGCAATCGGACCCGGGCCGGATGACCTGGATGCGGGATCTGCTCACCGAAGCGGCCCAGCGCATACAGGTTGTCGTGCTCACCTGCCACCCGGCCGACTACCGGGTCGACGGTCCGCAACGCTTTGTGGACTTGACCCAGTGTCTGGCGCGCAGCGATGCCTCTCCGACGTCAGCCAGGCCAACGCCGTCCCAGGCGGACCGAGCGACCGCTGAACCGCCGCGCCGAAGACGCCGAAGTGTCCCGCACAAGGACGATGATGCGGATGACCTGACGGCCGCGCTGAAGGAATCTCTGAAGAAGCACGAAGGCTGACATTTCTCGCGGCGCGTTCGCTGCGCTGACGCGCGCAGCGAACGGAAGACCGTAGGGACGGGCTTGTCCCGTCCCGTGCCGAACCCGTGCACGTTCCCAGCGCGGGCGACCACAAGGGTCGCCCCTACGAATCCTCGGCCGTCACCGGGTCGATCATGCGTTTGACCATCGTGACTTCGGTCGCCGGGAAGCCGCTTCGCTCGGCATGCTCGTCAATGAGTGCGGGGTTGTCGGCGATGTAGATGCAGAACGTCTTGTCGCCGGCGACGTAGGAGTGCTCCCACTGGATGTTCTTGTTCTCGGCCTTCATTTCGGCCAGCACGCCGTTCGACTTCTGCGACGCCTCGCGCAGTGCGTCGCGTTCGGCGGAACCGATCTCGGGGATGTCTCTTTCGATCACGTATCGGGGCATGTTTCTCACTCCGCAGTGTGGTGTCAGATGGAACCGACGAATCCGCGAGCGTACGTCAGCCAGGGGTCGGCACGCCAGACCTGACGCTCGCGTGCCCCGCTTCGGGTAGCCTTGCCCGTTGCCGGCCACCTCACGAGCCCAAACATGGCAACGCCACGCCGGGTCATCGACGTACACGCCCACGCCGTTCTCGAAGCCGGGTTCGGTGTGGCCGGCCGGCACGGGCCGGAACTCGGCGTAGACGACGCCGGAGTCTCGTTCTTCCGTATCGGCGAATTCCGTATGCCCATCGTCTATCGGGGCACGCCATTCATGGACGTGGGCAAGCGTCTCGAGTCGATGGACAGCCTCGGCATCGACCTGCAGCTGCTGTCACCCAATCCGCTGACTTTCTTCCACGGTATCGAATCGGACCTGGCGCTCCGGTTCTGCCGGGTGCACAACGACGCCATGGCGGAACTGGTGAACCGCCATCCCGGCAGGCTGCTCGGAGCGGCCGCGCTGCCCATGCAGGACCCGGACGCGGCCGCCCGGGAGCTCGAGCGGGCCGTCCGCGAACTGGGCCTGGTCGCCGCCTACGTCGGTACGGACTACCCGTTCCCGCTGGACGATCCCTGCGTGGACGATCTCTACCGTACCTTCGTGGCCCTCGACGTGCCCCTGTTCCTGCATCCGTCTTCCACCGGCGGTGCGGGACCGCTGGCGGATCCGAGGCTCCGTCGCTTCGATCTGGAGCTGATCGTCGGCTACGCGTACGACGAGTCGCTCGCGGTCGCCTCGCTGGTCTACGGCGGGGTCCTGGAGCGGCATCCGGATCTCGACATCTGCATCTCCCACGGCGGCGGCGCCCTGCCGTTCCTGATCGGGCGCTACGAGGGTATTGCCCGGTCCCGGGGCTGGGCGCCGCAATCCGTCATGGAGAACGGCTTCCGCCACGAAGTGCGCAAGCTCTGGTTCGATGCGCACGTGGAAGGCCAGGGCGCGCTCGACCTGCTGATCGACGCGGTCGGGCGCGACCGCCTGGTGTACGGCACCAACTTCGGCGGCTGGGACACGCCGAGGGGCACCTCTTCGTTCGATGCGAGCCTGACGCCGAACGCGGAGAAGCTCCTGCGGCTCCCGGACTCCCGGGCGGCAGACTCATCAAGGAGCTGATCGCCCAGGCCGGAGACATCTTGGATGGATGGATTGAATGAAACGAACTGAGCTCGCCGAACTGATTGACAACGGCGAAAACTCCGGCGTCGAGTTCAAACGCGACGATGTCACGCCGCAAAGGCTGGCCACGGAAATGGCGGGGCTGCTCAATCTTGAGGGTGGCCACATTTTGCTTGGCGTCGAGGAAGATGGCAGTGTCTCCGGCCTGACCAGGGAGCCCGAGAAGACCGAGGAATGGGTGATGGAGGCAGCGCGCACCCATCTGCGACCGTCGGCCATCCCGTTCTGGGAAACGCTTGCCTGGGGCGATTCCGGAACGGTCGGGATCGTCTCCCTTCCTCCCGACGCGCCCGACAAGCCTTACAAGTACAAGCGTGGCTCGTCATGGGTCACCCAGATCCGTGCCGGTACGACGTCGCGCGACGCCACCGACGAAGAAGAAGCGCGTCTGTACATGCAGTCGGGACGCTTGCGGTACGACCGCAAGCCAGTTCCAGGGGCCAGTCTTGAGGATTTCGACATGCGCAGGCTGGTGAACTATTTCCGTGACATGCGCAGGCAATCCTGCCCCCCCGCCCACGACCACGGGGCATGGACGCGCCTGCTCGTCAACACCGAGCTCATGTCCGTGGATCGCGGACGCACGCTGCCAAGTGCAGGCGGACTGTTGCTCTTGGGTGCACGGCCTCATAAATATCTGCCGCAGGCCGGAATCAGCGCGGCCGCCTACACAGGGACCGAAAAAGACTACGACGCCAAGGCGCGGGCAACGCTGCGAGGCGCCGCGGTCTCCCTGTACCCCGCGCCGAACACCGAGCTCGGGCAGTTTCATTCAGCGTTGCCAGCCACCTTTTCGGAAGCCGACAACGCGGTCGAAGCAGGGGTTATTGGCCAAGCGATGGACTTCGTACGCCGCAATATCGAGATCAAAGCCTCGATAGACATTGGAGGACGGCGCACGGAGCGTTGGGACTATCCAATCGAAGCCGTGCGCGAGGCCATCGTGAACGCCATCGCTCACCGCGACTACACCATAGGCGTGATGGACATCGAACTTTCGATCTACTCGGACCGACTTGAGATCATCTCTCCCGGCCGTTTGCCGAACACGGTCACCGTGGACAAGATGCGTGCTGGCTATCGCGCTTCGCGTAACGAGCTCATCAAGGAGGTATTGCGCGACTACCGGTACATCGAGGCAACCGGGTTGGGCGTGCCGCGCAAGATCGTGGCGGGCATGCAAGCGCATAACGGCACGGATCCCGATCTCGTCGAGGAAGAAAGCCGATTCATCGTGCGCCTGTGGAAGCGCCGCCCCGACGCCACCGCGGACGATCGACTCGCAGGAGAGGCATAGTCGAGATCAAGGGCGCCATCGAGTCCCGCAAGCTGCCATCACCAATCACGAACGCGTCGGCAAGGCGCTGGATTTGCTCAGGGAGAGGCTTGGCCCGTTCGTCGAACGCTGGCGGGCCCTGATCCGCGCAAGGCTGTCCCGCCCGCCGCCTCTCCCTCCTTCACGCCTTCGTCACCCCGAGTCCGAGGCCACCGTCGACGTCGACCACCGCACCCGTCGTCCACTCCGCGCACACCAGGTAGGCGATGGCTTCCGCGATGTCCCGCTCCGTACCGATGCGGTCCAGCGCATGCCGGTCGAGCATCGCCTCCAGTCGTGCCCGCGCCTCTTCCTCCGAGAACAGACCTGCCCGAACATTGATTTCCGTCGGCACGGCCCCCGGGGCCACGCAGTTGACGCGGATGTTCTTCGGGCCCAGTTCCGCGGCCAGCACCCGGGACAGCGTTTCGACCGCGCCCTTGGTCGCCGCGTACGGCGATGCCCCCGGGAAGGCCAGGCGGTTGTGGATGGAGCCTATGAAGATCACCGCGCCGGCGCTGCGGGACAACGCTTCGACACAGAGCCCCGTGAGCAGCATCCCGGCGACCACGTTGCTGTGAAAGAGGTCGAGCAGGCGTTGCTCGTCGAGCTCTTCGACAGCGCCGCGATACATGTTGCCGGCGTTGTTGACGAGCGCATCGAGCCCCTCGCCGTGTTCGAGCGTCGCGTCGACCAGCCGGCGGCGGTCCGCCTCCCGGGTCACGTCGGCCTGGACGCTCAGGCAGTTCTCGCCCAGGCGGGCGGCTACCGCATCGATCTTGTCCTTGCGTCGCCCGCAGATGGTGACCCGCGCCCCGCGCTCGCAGAAGTACTGCGCCGTGCCGGCGCCGATGCCGGAACCGCCGCCCGTGATCAACACGGACATTCCCTCGATGGGCTTCATGCGGGCATCCGCGCGGCGACCGCTACTCCCGCGGCAACTGCATCAGCACGCTGTTGATCACGCCGCCGTCGATCGCGATGTTCTGGCCCGTGATGTACCCCGCAGCATCCGATGCCAGGAACATCGCGCATTCGGCCACGTCGTCCGCCGATCCGATCCGTCCCAGGGGGACGGCACTGCCGCGCAGCTCCCGAATCGCGGGATTCCGGTAGAACGGCGCGGCCATGCCCGAGTCGATGAACCCCGGCGCCATCGAGTTGACACGAATACCGTACTCACCCCACTCCAGCGACATCTGCTGCGTCAGGCAGACGATCCCCGCCTTCGCTGCCGCATAGGCGCCGCACTCGGTCGACGGGTTGATCGCGTTGATGGAGGCGAGATTGACGATGGCGCCACCGCCGTTGTCCTGCATCCGTCGCGCGACGATCTGCGAGACGATGAACACGCTGACGAGATTGACCTGTATGACGCGACGGAAGTCCTCGACCGCGTGCTCCATCAGGGGCCCGGTCCGCAGGATGCCGGCGTTGTTGATCAGGAGCGTCGGCGTCTCGCCGAGGCGTTCCACCGCGTCTTCCACCTGAGCCGCGTCCGTCACGTCCGCCGCGAGCCCGATGCCGCCGATCGGGTCGGCCACCGCCCGCGCTTCTTCCAGGTCCAGGTCCAGCACGCCGACCCGGTAGCCGCGCCGCGCGGCGTGCTCCGCCATGCAGGCGCCAAGACCGTGGGCAGCTCCGGTGATCAACGCGGTAGGCATGGGGATCGATCCCGGGACTACGCCACTCCTACACCTCTTGGCCCCGCTTTCGCCAGGGCATCGTATTCCATCCACGAAAGCACGGCCGCGACTGGCGTCCCGCGCCCGGAGTCGAACGTCAGCGGGCCGTAGACGTTCGCCAGGTAAATCAGGTCTTCATCCGTCAGTCGCCGCGTTTCATCGTGGCGCGCCCCGGCGGGTTCGAAGAACCAGACTCCCGGCCCGTATCCCTCCGGCGGTCCGGCGCGATAGCCGATGCGCCCGCTGAGTACCAGGAAGTCGCTCGCACCGAGGTGGTTGTGCGGATCCGCCACGCCGTTGTGGCGCACGACCAGCGAGACGACGCCGGTCTCCTCGCTGACGCGGAGAATCTTCAACGCGATGTCGGGCAGGCCGGGATTGATCACCCAGGGCACCTCCCGGGTGTCGACGAAATGCGGATGCCGGAGACGCGAATCGCCGTTCGACCGTGCTTTCTCCCCGACAACGAGCCGGCTGGCATCCCCCGACGCGATGGCCAGCGGTTCTCCGTTACCGGAGAACGGGTCGGGCCGCTCCTGCATGCACTCGGCGAGGGTGTTCGGCACCAGCGTGATGCCGTGCTGCCGCGCCAGGCGCCCGACGTCCGCACTGGTCAACACGGAACTGACGGAGTCGTCCGGATTCAGGAAGGCCAGCGCGCCATAGGAATTGAGCAGGAACTCGGCAGCGCCCTCCCCCGCCATCGACGCAATTCGGGTATTCGCCGGAATATGGCCCCAGATACCGGGCTCCAGCGTACTCTCCGCGCCCCCCTCCTCGTAGCGGATCTCCCCCGACAGGACGAACAGGTCCATCCCGCCCAGACAGCTCGCAACCGGCAGGGCGGCGCCCGCTTCGATCTTGAGCACGGCGCTGAACATGCCGCTTTCGCTGCTCGCGCGCAGGGGCTTCAGGTGCACTCCCTCCGCGCCGGGAACCGCCATCCAGGGCAGCACGTTCGTGTCGACACCACCCTCGATACCCGTGGGGTCGAATTCCGGATTGAAACCTTCAGACATTTTTCTAACCACCCTGTTTGTCGGACCGTCTGGTCGCGGCAAATCGTTGCACATCGGTGTAGTACTCTTCAAACCCCAGTTCGAACGACTCCATGGACATGAGAGGGAACGACGAAGCGACCGAACTCGCCAGGCGCGCGCTCGCTCATTTCCAGAACAGGACGACCGACCGCGCTCCCGCCCAGTTGCCGCTGCCGGTCGATACCTATGCCGACCCGGAGCGCTATGCGCGGGAGGTGCAGCGCATCTTCCGGGAATCCCCGATCGCCGTCGCCCTGTCGCTGGAACTGCCCGAACCCGGCAGCTACAAGGCCGAGACCCTCATGGGCATCCCGCTTTTGCTCACCCGGGACGAGCGCGGCACGGCGCACGCCTTCCTGAACGTCTGCCGGCACCGGGGCGCGATCGTCTGTCCCGCCGGCAGCGGCAAACGGACGCGTTTTTCCTGCCCATACCATGCCTGGACCTACGATCTCCGGGGGAAGCTGGTCGCCGTGTATGCCGTCGAGACCTTCGGCGACGTGGACCGGGAAGCGCGACCCCTGACGGAACTGGCCTGCCTGGAGCGCTCCGGACTGATCTGGGCCTGCCTGACACCGGGGATCGCGTTCGACATCGACGCCTGGCTCGGCGAGTTCGCCGCCCAACTCGACTCGCTACGCCTCGACGACTGGGTCGTCTACGAGCAACGCGAGCTGGACGGACCGGGCTGGAAGGCGACCCTGGACGGCTACCTGGAGGTCTACCACCACAACTCGGTGCATCGTTCGACCGTCGGCCAGTACACCATCGGCAATCTGCTCGTGCACGATGTCTTCGGGCCGCACCAGCGTCTGACGTTCGGGCGCAGGAACCTGCCGGAACTGGATTCCCTGCCCGAGTCCGAGTGGGATGCGGACAACTACATCCGCATCATCCACTCCGTCTTTCCGAACCTGTCCATTTCCGGGATCGTGGGCGGACATTGCCTGGTCAGCCAGATCTTCCCCGGGCCGACCCACGAGACCACCGTCACGCGTCAGACCGTGCTCTGTTCCACCGCCGACCAGACGGACGCGTGGCACGAGGCCGCCCGCACCTTCAGCCAGATGACCCTGCAGGCGGTGCGCGACGAGGACTATGCCGTCGTCGCGACGATTCAGGCGGCATTACCCGCCGGCGCCAATCGCGAATTCCTCATCGGGCGCAACGAGCCTGGCGTTCAGCACTATCACCGCACCGTTGCCCGCATGATGGACGGCGACGGCGCGCAACTCGGATCCATCGGAGAACCCTCATGAGCGACACCGCTTCGCTGGAACGCCGCCTCGACCGGGTCGAGTCGCGTTTCGCCATCCAGGAACTGGTCACCGCGTACTGCGAAGCCTGTGACGAGCACGACATTCCGCGGCTCGGAGCGCTGTTCACGGAAGACGCGGTCTTCGACTCGCCGAGTGGGGTGCTCCGGTCCGTGGGGCGGGACGCGATCGCCGAGATGTTCGTCGGTGCGTTCCGCGTCCGCGGCCCCGGGTATCACTGGACGCACGACCTGACCGTCGGCTTCGACGACGACGACCCGGACCGGGCGCACGGCCTCGTGGCGAGCCACGCGGAAACCTGCGTCAACGGGGTCGCAAGCCTCGCCGCCATGAAGTACCACGACGAATACCGACGCGTCGCAGGCCAATGGCTCTTCTCGCGGCGCGGTATCCGATTCCTCTACTACGTGCCCGCCGAGAACTACCTGCAGGCGCTGAAGAAGAAGGAACGGCTGTGCTTCGAGGGGGCGTGGTTCGAGGCGGACTACCCCGAGGATCTGCCGGCCTGGCAGGAGTTCGAGCGTCAGTACCGGACTGGGGCGACTGGATGAGAATGATCCATGCGGTCAACGGTCAGGTGGCCATGTCCTTTCACGATGTCGAACGTTGCGGATAACACAATGCAGTTTAGGAGAGAACACATGTCCAAGTTCCTGATCAGGGGCTCTGTCTCCTTTGGTATTCTGGCACTGATTCTGACCACCACCCCCGCCCGGGGGGAACAGGGCCTCATGGAGGAAGTGATCGTTACCGCGTCGAAGCGAGAGCAGAGTCAACTAGACGTTCCCTTGTCAGTTCAGACTTTCGGCGGTGCAACGATAGAGGAGCAAGGCATCTATACACTTGATGACATCATCAGGCAGATTCCAGGGGGCATAAGTATTGGTGCCTTCAATACCGGGACTGTAGCCGTGCATATGCGTGGGAGTGGCGGGAGCAGCGTTACAGGTGAAAGCACCATAGGCTACTATGTCGATGAAACGGCCTTCAGCGTGCCCAACATCCAGTTAGCCCCACCCGTCAACCTGCTCTATGATCTTGAGCGAGTGGAGATATTGCGAGGGCCGCAGGGCACTCTATATGGGCAGGGGTCAATGGGCGGCACGATCAAATACGTCAGTCGCAAGCCCGATTTGGAACGCTTTACCTTCAAGGCACAAGCCAATGGTTCCAATACCGATGGGGGCGATGCAAATTATCGAGTCGATGCTGTGGCCAATATGCCTATTGTCGAAGACAAATTTGGCATACGTCTGTTAGTGGGCTATGACGAAGAAGGTGGCTTTGGCATCGTACCTGATGCCGATGGTGACGAGGGTCACGATTCCTCCGTGGTGCGCCTGACCGGTTTGCTGCGGGCATCAGAGAATCTGGACATCAACTTCAGCATCTTGAACTATGGTGCAAACCAGGAGTTTCTCAACTTTTTCTCCAGCCACAAACCACCCTCACTAGGCGTCAGCGCGGGGTTTGTTCCCGATAATGGGCATGATACGGACATCTATTCACTAGTGTTCGATTGGGACTTGGGATTTGCCAATTTGATAAGCTCGTCCTCAACGTACGATACCTCATACACTCTTTCAATTGGGGGCGGACTCGATTTGGCTGGAATAGCTCCGGGAATCGGCGTCGGAGTGTTGCCGTTCAAGCAGATATGGGAATCAGGAAGCGAGGTCTTTACTCAGGAACTCCGACTTGTGTCTAATTCGGACGGGCCTGTTGACTGGATTGTTGGTGGTTTCTTTACAGATTCGGACCAAAATAACATAGTCGTGATTGACGTCGATCTGGATGCTGCCGATCCAGCAAACCCTGCGTGGCTGTTAGGGGCCTTTGCGGGTATCGAGAGTGATTCGAAAGTCGGCATCGACAGTAAGGCCTTTGCATTTTTTGGAGAGATTTCCATCGATCTCCTGGATGGCAAGCTTGTGCCGCTCGTGGGTGCGCGGTACTTTGAAGATGACCGCTCTACCCTGGAGCGATTCACAGGTGTTGATGCGACATTGGGAGCTGTGGTCGACTACCCCGTGGGTAGCGCCAGAACTTTTGACAACGTTAGCCCTCGATTCAATCTGTCCTATTACCCGAATGACGCTACTACACTGTACGCCAATGCCGCGATGGGATTTCGTAGCGGCACACAGCAGCTTCTAGCCCAGGTAGCCGGGCTTACCCTGTCCGGGATTGAAGGCGCCAAACAGATGATTGATCCGGACGAAGTCTGGACTTATGAGTTAGGTGCGAAGAGGGAGTTTGCAGACGGGTCGTTAGTCTTGCAGGGAGCGGTCTATCTTTCTGACTGGGAGGATCTGCAATCCTTGTTTACAACGGTGACCGGTATTAACTCCGTGGTACAACTTGGCGATATCGACATCTTTGGAGTCGAGTGGGATTTGTTATGGCGAGCAACGGACAGCTTGCTCCTGGGTATGAATGGGGCTTTCACTGAGAGTGAGTTCGCCGATCTTGATCCTGTGACATCGGCTGGAATACCTCAGGCAGAGGAAGGTAACGACGTTCCTTTTACGCCGAAGTGGACTGCCAATGTTTTCGCTACCTACTCCAGGCCAATAGGTGGCAAGGGTCTCAATGCCTATGCTCACCTGGGGTACTCCTTTCGGTCGTCGGCAATCAACTATACGTTACAGGAAGGTTCGCCGCGGCGTGACATGACGCTTAGATTGGGTGTGCAAGGGGATCAATGGAGTGTTTATTTGTACTCTGAGAACCTCTTGAATCAGGACGATATCATGCTTTGGCCCGTTTCGACGTACATGAACTTGCCCTACCCGCGGAAGGTCGGATTGGCAGTCAGCTTTGACACGGAGTAAGGGATACTTCGAGGCGGACTATCGCGAGGATCTGCCGGCCTGCCAGGAGTTCGAGCGGCAGTACGGGACGGACGCGACCGGGGGCCAAGGAGCCCAGGCTTGGCCGGACGTCCCGGCTTGCTACTCCGCCGCGCCCCAGTGCCGGTCGTGGAACCGCAATAGCTCCACGCCGAGTGTCTCGTAGAACCACGACGGGTTGTGGTCCACGCCCGGCGCGATCAAGCGTTCCGCGGGAACGCCCACACCGTCCAGAAAGCCCAGGTACTCCAGCGTGGCCTCGTAGTTGAACCCCTTGGTGCCCACCCAGATCATGATGTTGAGGGGCGGTTGCGTCGGGCGTTTGGCGTAGTCCCGCGCCAGGCTGTACGCGTCGTTGCCCTTGCCGAAGTCCAATGCGTTGACCTCGGCACCCACCGCCACTCGTCGATCCCTTTCGACGCCGTCGTTCTCGAAGACCAGTTTTTCCACGGCGTAGCCGGGGCCTCCGGGGGCTGCGGAGACGAACAGTTCCGGATACCTGAACATGATCCGCGTGGTGCCTCGTCCGCCCTGGGAAAATCCCTGCAGGGCGCGCCCGACGCGGTGCGCGACGGTTCGATAGGTGCGATCGATGGACGGAATCAACTCGCGGACGAAGACCTCCTCGCCCCTGGAATCCTCGTAGTCATACCAGCTCACCTGCCCGCCGTTGGGCCAGACGACGATCACCGGACGTACGCTGCCGGATGTGATGGCCGCGTGCACGTGCTCCGCCAGGCCGATGGTCAACGATTCGTTGCCCGGCCGTCCGCCGTGCAGGTAGTAGATTACGGGGTAGCGGGTGTCACGGTTCGCTGCATCTTCGTAGCCGGGCGGGAGGTAGATGTTGTAGCCCACCGGAACGCTCATGGACGGACTCAGAAACGTCGCGTGCGTCAACCCCGGCAGGGCTTGATCCACGGAAGGGGGATTGACCCAGCTGAAGGGTCGCCCCAACCGCGCCAGGAAACCCCGCACCTCGCTCATCTCTGCGCGGCCGTCCCTGTTGACATCCAGCAACGAGAACATGCCCGGCATCACCTCGTCTTCCGTCAGCACGCCGTCGCCGTTGCGGTCGCTCACGATGCCTTCGGGCAAGGCGCCGGTGCCGGTGCCGGCCTGTTGGGCCGCTGCCGCATACACCAGCGGCGCACACGCCAGCAGGATAAGGCCGCGGGTGACAAAGCGACGAAGCTTCAATTTCGCGGACTCGGTCGGATCGATCATCGCTGCCATGCCAACTCCAGTCCAATCGTTCCGGGTGCCTGGAAAGCATAAACCGCTTCAGCAAATCGCCCAAACTTGATGGGACACCCACTCCGGGACGTCCCGCGACCGACATCCGACGGCTCCGGCTTGTCCTCCCGTCGTGTTTCCGCAGCGTCAACGACGATTGACGAAATCGTAGTTCAGGATCCGATCGCTGTGCGTGCTGACCCGCCAGCCCGGCGGGTCGCCGCGCTCCGGCTCGATCGGACCGAGGGGCATGCGTTTGCCGCCGATCAGGACCTGCTGGATGCGTGTCCTGTCGGCGAGAACGGTCACGTCCTCGGACGGGTCCCCGTCGACGATCAACACGTCCGCCAGCCGACCGGCCTCGATCGCGCCTGTCTCGCCGTCGAGCCGCAGCGCCCGGGCGCAGGCGCTCGTGCCGGCCCGGATGGCCTCAAGCGGCGTGAAGTCCAGTTCCTTCACGAAGATCTCCAGCTCGCGGTAGTGCCACTCGCCGTAGGGGGTGAGCGAGAACCCGCTCTCCGTGCCACACAGCAGCGGCACGCCTTCCGCGCAGGCGCGCTTCAGCATCGCGGAACTGTCCGCGATCTCCCGCCGGAAGGTCTCCCGCAGGCCCGGCGACGAGTTCACCGCCTCGCCGTGGTCGGCGAGATTCGCCTGGAACGTGAAGGTCGGGACGATGGGCGATTGCGCTTCGATCACCGCTTCGAGCGCCGCCTCGTCCATGTAGGTCGCGTGCAGGATCAGGTCGAAGCCGGCCCGCGCCGAGTCGCGAATGCTCGTCGCACCCCGGCAATGACCCACGACGGGCGTGTCGAGTTCGTGGGCGGTGTCCGCCACCAGGCGCAGCTCGTCGAAGTTCCACACCTGCAGTTCGCCGGTGACCTGCTGGCGCGGCGTGAGGCCGGTGACGTGGACCTTGATCCAGTCGACGCCGTTCTTGATCTGCCGGCGGACCTCGGCAACGATCTCGTCCCGCCCGCGCACCACCATGCCGTAGCCGCGCCGGCCCTCGTCCGGCAGCAGCCGGCCCGCGGTACCGCCCACCGAGGTCAGGAGCGCATTGCCGCCCACCGCCATGCGCGGACCGTGGACGATGCCCGCCTCCACCGCGTCGCGCAGGTCGATGCTGGTCTCGTAGAGGCTGTCCGGGTCGAGGATGCCGGTGACGCCGGCGCGATAGACCCTCTGCAGGTTGCGCGCCGCGATGATGGCCGCGAGCCCCTCCCGGCGGTGAAAGAAAAGCTCGTCGTTGGAGCTCGGCTCGTCGAAGCTGATGTGACAGTGCGCATCGATCAGCCCCGGCATCACGGTCATGCCGGCAGCATCGATGCGCTCGACGCCGTCGATTTCCGACGCCGCACTCTCGCCCACGGCGACGATCCTCTCGCCGGCCACGACCACGTCGCCCAGCCCGGGTTCGTTGCCGAGCCCGTCGACGATCCGCCCGTTCTCGATGATCAGCGTCGGTCGTTCGGTCGTCA
This sequence comes from Candidatus Azotimanducaceae bacterium, assembly GCA_965206615.1. GTDB lineage: Bacteria > Pseudomonadota > Gammaproteobacteria > Pseudomonadales > Azotimanducaceae > VXNE01. The sequence goes on along the minus strand of CBDBKI010000005.1, from coordinate 485,341 downwards.
TGCAGCGGGCCTCCACTGACCCCGAGCGTCAGTGCCGGAAACAAGCGCCTCCGGGACGACCCGCCGCGCGAACTGCGCTATCGCTACGCCGCCAACTGGACGCTGGCCTCGTCCTCGATACGCGTGCCCTTGAAGAAGTCCGAGTTCGGTCCCGCGTACAACTGCACCGAATGGACGAACGCGAAGTTGCGGAAGTCCTCCTCGCTGATCAGGTCGTACTCGAGCTGCTCGTACGCTTCCGCGGCGGCATGCCCCATGTCCGTCACGTCCCAGTGCCCGAGGTCGAAACTCATGACCGCCCGCACCTGCTCGCCGAACGGATTGGCCTTGCGGTTGAACGCGATGCACGCGTGGGGATCGTCGGATTCGCATCCGAAATAGAAGTTCGGGATGAAGCGCTCGGGTATGTCTTCCGCCTTCGAGACACCCATGGCCTTGAAGTCGTCCCGCACATCCGGCGGAATGCCGGGGCCACCGACGCCGAGGGTGCGTGGCAACTGCTCGATGTGCGCCAGCGTGCCCTCGTCCCCGTAGCGCTCGAACAGCCCCTTGGCCTGATCCAGGTCGATGCTGGCCGGATCCAGGTTCTCGAGGCGCTCCACGTTGCGCTTCTTCCAGCGGCCGACGATGTCCGCATAGAGGCGCGTGCCGCTGACCGCCCCGCCTTCGAGCAGGGCCACCCGCAGGTCCGGAAAGCGGTAGGTGACGCCACCCATCAGGAGGCCCTTGGCCAGCACTTCGCCGGCGGCGGCAAAGTGCCCCATGTGGTTGTGCATGTAGTTCGAAATGGAACTCCGCTCATGCAGTCCCATGCCACCGGTATGCGCGGCGACCGGGAACCCGAGCTCGACGCACCTGGCCCAGAACGGATCGTAGTCATGCTCGCTGTCGACGGACAGGTCGTCCAGCCAGAAGACTTCGTTCGCCAGTTCCGGGTACTCCCGGGCGACCCTTGGAACCGGCCGTCGAACGTACGACGGGATCATCGCCACCTTGAGACCCAGCGCACGGGCATGTTCCAGTTCGCGGATACCCTCTGCGGGGGTGTGCAGCGGAATCGCCGCCGCCACGGTCATGCGATCGCCATACTCGGCATACGTCGCCGCCGCATACTCGTTGTACGCATGGCAGACCATCTGGCGGAATTCGTCGTTCGGAGCGGTGTTGAACGCCAGGCCTGTCGTCGGATACAGGACCGCGTAGTCCAGCCCGAAGTCGTCCATGCGCTCGTGGTAGAGCTTCGGCAGCATCGCGGTACACCGGTCGAGGGTGTTCTTCGTGGGTAACGCCCACCAGGGTGCCCTGATCGCCCTGGCGTCCTTGCGTTCTTCCCAGTTCATCTGGTACCAACCCGGCGCCATGCGTCCCCGCATGTTTGCAGCGAACTCGGTGGCGGCGTCCTCGCCGCCGGCCGCCTTGATGAAGTCCATCAGCACCGGCGTGTATTCGATGATGTGCGAGTCGCCATCGATCAGCGGATGATCGAGCTTCGCACGGATCCGGGCAGAGGCAGTCGTCATTTCCCCACTCCTTGAAGTCTCCCTTCGCCCGAGTGTACTACGAACGCTGAGACCCCCTGAGGGCTGCGTTGACTACACTGGTGCGCGGGCGTAGCTTCGTCGGGTCAGCCGCAGAAAGCACAGGAACGGGCGGGAATCATGCAGATACGATGCCTCACCCCGGCGCTCGCCGGTGTCGCACTCGGCGCCCTGGCGCTCGGCGCCGGCGCCGAGGTACCGCGCACGGACGGCGGCAAGCCCGATTTCTCCGGAACCTACGACATCACCACGCTGACGCCCTGGCAGCGCAATCCGGACCTGGGCGAGCGGATGCACTTCACGCAAGAGGAAGTGGACGAGATCAAGCAAGCGTCCTATGGCCGCGTGGAGCAGGCCGCCGCGCCCCTCGACCCGGACCGTGCCGCCCTCGAGGCGCCCACCGGCGAGGCGCGCGAACGGGGGGTCGACCGCTCCGGCGACTTCACGCCGGGCAGCTACGACTTCCACTGGTTCGACTGCGGCGGGAAGCAGTGTGATCTCTACCGAATCGACGGCGAGTACCGGTCCTCGGCCATCGTCGACCCGCCGAACGGACGGTTGCCGGAGATCTCCGAGGCCGGCAAGGCGCGCCGCGCCACGCTGCTCCCCTACTACAAGCCCAAGTACCCCGGCGAGGCGTGGTGGCTGGCAGACGGCAGCGCCCCCTACGACGACCCCGAGGCCCAGTCCGTGGGGGACCGTTGCCTCTACATGGCGCTCACCGTTCCGTCGCAGCCCGTCGTCTACAACAACACCAAGACGATCGTGCAGTCGAACGACCGCGTCCTGATCCTGACGGAGTGGATGCACTGGCCGCGGATCGTGCGGCTGGACTCGGAGCACCTCCCCGAGGACATGCGTTCCTTCGGCGGCGATGCCATCGGCTGGTGGGAAGACGACACGCTGGTCGTCGAGACCACGAACTTCATCGACTACAACGCGCCGCATCCGCCGCGGGAAGGACTCAAGGTCGTCGAGCGCTTCAGCCCGATCGACGGGGACAGCCTCCGGTACCACTTCACCGTCCACGACCCGGACTACGAGGCGCCCTACTCGGGCGAGTTCCCCTGGCAGAAGAGCGCGCATCCCAACTACGAGTACGCGTGTCACGAAGGTAACTACTCCATGACGAACACACTGCGCGGCGCACGCACGCTCGAACGCAAGTGGATGGAGAAGCACGGTCGGCCCGAGGGGGCGGAATGATGGCGGCTCGCGACGTGACCGCGCGTATCGGGGGACTCCTGTTCCTGCTCTGCCTCGGCTGCGCGCCGGCGGCGGAGCAAGCCGGCGAGTGGCAGGCGCCGCGCGGACCCGGCGGCGTGAATCCCGACCTCAACGGCGTCTGGCAGGCACTCAACGAAGCCAACTGGGACATCGAGCGCCACATGGCGCGCGCGTCCGTGCAGTTGCGGGAAGGTCCGATGGGCTCGGTACCGAGCATCCCGACCCTGTACATGGGCGCGACGGCCTCGGTACCGCCGAGCCTCGGTGTGGTCGTCGGCGGCAAGCTGCCTTACACGCCGGAGGCGCTCGCCAAACGCGACGCCAACCGCGCGAACTGGAGTGCCCTGGATCCGGAAGTGAAGTGTTTCCTGCCTGGTATCCCACGCGCCAACTACCTGCCGCAGCCATTCCGAATCTTCCAGTCCCCGAACCAGATCGAGTTCGTCTACCAGTTCGCGAGCGCCAACCGGAACATCCTCATGGAGGATCCGGGCCCTGCGCCGGCGGACTCGTGGATGGGGCAGTCGGTGGCGCACTGGGAGGGCGACACGCTGGTGATCAAGGTGACTTCGCTGCACGACCAGACCTGGTTCGACCGCGCCGGCAACCACCACAGCGCGGCGATGACCGTAGTGGAACGGTTCACGCCGATGGGTCCGAACCACTTGGCGTACGAGGCGACGATCGACGATCCGGAGACGTTCACGGAACCGTGGACGCTCCGCATGCCGCTGTATCGGCGCATGGAGCCCGACGCGATGCTGCTCGACTTCAAGTGCGTCGCGTTCGTCGAGGAACTCATGTATGGCGAGTTGCGGCGTCACCCGCTGCCCCGTTGACACGCTCGGAGCTTTGAGAAGATGAAATCGATAGCCATCCTGTCCGCTGCGATCCTGGCGCTGCTCGCGCCCGGGGCGGCCGCGCATCACGCCTTCGGCGCGGAGTTCGACCCCAACCTGCCCGTGCAGTTGCGCGGACCCCTCCAGCGCATCGAGTGGGTGAACCCGCACGCCTGGTTCCACGTCGAGCACGCGAACGCGGACGGCAGCGCGACCGTGTGGATGGTGGAGGCCGGCACGCCCAACACCCTGTTCCGGCGCGGCATCACGCGCAACACGGTACCGCTCGGCACCGAGGTGATCATCGACGGCTTCCAGGCCAAGGACGAGTCCCTGCGCGCCAACGGCCGCCGCATGACGATGACCAACGGCGAGACGCTCTTCATGGGATCGAGCGGCACCGGCGCCCCGCGCGACGGGGCGGACCCGACGGAGCGATAGAAACGCCTAAACCTGGAACGGATTCTCGATGGTCAGCGACTCGATCCGCTGACCGTGTTGAAGGTCCTCGCTGTAGAGGCGGACACAGCCGGACTCGAACACGTTCGTGTCGAGGAAGTCCTCAACGCTCATTCAGTTCGTCCCGGCTGAACTTGCGCCCACCCGTCGCGTACCTGGCCCGCAGCTCACGCACGGCATGCATGGCGCGTTCCGCCTGATGGCCCCGGGCGTATCCCTCCAGCCAACTGCGGAACTCGGCGTTGAGGGTCGTGTTCTCCGCCGCCGCCCGCTGCCGCGCAGCGTCTATCGTGTCCGCGTCCGCACTCAGGGTGATGTTTCGCATGCGGGTCTCTCGCCACAGCCCACGCTGGCTCCGGAGCATCGCACGGGGCGCAGTGCACTGCCACCTGGCCACTGCGAGTCGTGCACTGCTCGACGCGCACTGCCAGGTCGCCCGCAAGGGGCCCTACGGACCCGCCGATCTCGAACGAGGTGTGGGGACACCCCGCGCACGGCCGGGCCGGGTGTCGAGTGCTTGAAGACCATCATCTCGGGTCCCTTGCTTCGCCCCTGGCCGACAACACCGCCATTGGTATGGCTCTCCCCGCTTCATGTAGACACATACCGCCATCGGGTGTAGCTTTGTAGCTTGGAGTCGCCGTAGCGAGGAGGGCGATGCGGTGACCTTGTCGCGCCACTGATCCGGTACGACCTGGCAGGTCTCCGGATGACAACTTCGTCGACGCGATCACCGCCGAGGACATCGGCGCCTTCCCCGACCAGAACCTGGCCGAGTCGCTGCAGCGCATGACCGGCGTCGGCATCGACCGGCAGAAGGGCGAGGGCGCGTTCCTCACCGTGCGCGGGCTGGGACCCGACTTCGTGCAGGTGACGACGAACGGCCGGGCGCAGGTCTCCAACGTGCAGACGCAGAGCTCCGGCGATGCCCGCAACTCCAACAACAACGGCTCGCGCATCGTCGGGTTCGATCAATACCAGTCCGGGCTGGTCCAGGCGGTCGAGGTCTACAAGTCACCGCAGGCGAACCACTACGAAGGAGGCCTCGGCGGCGTCGTGGAGGTGCAGACGCGCCGGCCCATCGACATCGGGCGACGGGTGGTCAGCCTGAGCGCGCGCGCGATACACGGGGAACTGTCCGGCGAGACGGACCCCGCCGTGTTCGCCCTGTTCAGCGACAAGTTCGCCGACGACACGCTCGGCTTCATGATCTCCGCCCAGTGGGACGACCGCACGCTGCGCGAGGACGAGGTGGACATCACGAGCTTCACCCCCGTCGAACGCGGGTACGACCTGGACCGCGATGGCACGGACGACGTCATGGGCTTCAATCCCGAGAACGTCCGCGCGGTCTACACCGGGCAGGAGCGCGAGCGGCTGAACATCTCCGCGGCCCTGCAGTGGCGCCCGACGGAGCGCATCGACGTCACATGGGATCTCCTCTATTCGGAGTTCAATCGCGAGACCTTCTTGCTGCGGTTGCCATTGCGCACCAACGCGAGCATCAACTCGGGCATGGTGGACGCCGTGCAGGTCAACGACAACGGCACGAACGTCCTGGCGACCTTCGAGACGGTCAACGCGGTGCCGCGTCCGTTTCCGTTCCAGGCGGACAACGAGGTCGAATCGATCTCGACGGGGATCAATCTCGACTTCGCGGTCAACGACCGGCTCAACGTGAGCGTCGACGTTGCACTCTCCCAGGCGGAGAACGACGGCAGGGAGCTTCTCTACCTGACGGAGGTGGCCGGACGCGTGCGGGTGCGCACGGAGATGACGGGCAAGGACGCGCCGGCCGTCACGATCGGCCGCGACCTGAGCAATCCGGCGGATTTCATCACCGTCGGGGTGGGCGATCGGAACCAGGTCCTGAAAGACGACGAAATACAGTTTCGCGCCGACGCCGAATACACCTTCCCCGATAGCGACTTCCTCGAGTCCATCGAGGTCGGGGTTTCCTATCGCGACCGCGAACGCAACGACTTCGGCCGGGGCATCTTCACGACGGCCTTCTTCGGCGAGCCAGTCATCGGGGTCGAGGGGTTTCCGGTGAGCGACTTCCTGACCGGGATCAGCACCAACTTCCCGAAGGAGTGGCTCAATCCGGACATACACGGCGCCGTCCAGCACTACCTCGTGGATCGCCGCAACGAGATTCCGGAGGGGAGCTTCCGCGGCCTCACCGAACGGACCGCGTCGGACATCCTCTACGACGAACAGATCACGGCCGCGTACGTCATGGCCAACTTCAGCGGCCAGATCGGCGACACGCCCTTCTCCGGCAACTTCGGCATCCGCTATGTCGATACGGAGACCGAAGCGACCGGCCTGGTGCAGGACGTCACCGGCTTCGTGGTCATTTCGCCGACCCTCGCGAACCTGATCTTCTCCGATCCGTTCCTGCGCGGCTCGACGAACTCCTACACGGAGGTGTTGCCGTCACTCAACCTGCGCTTCGAACTCCGCGACGACCTGATCCTGCGCGCCGCGGCGGCGAGCGTGCTGAGCCGCCCGGCGTTCGGCGTCCTGAACCCGGGACAGGGCGGATCCGCCGTGCTGCGCCTGATCACGTCGGGTAACCCGGACCTCGAGCCCATCACCGCGGACCAGCTCGACCTCGCGCTCGAGTGGTATTTCGCGGACTACGCGATCGCGTCGGCAGGGGCGTTCTACAAGACGGCGGAGGGCTTCGTCGAAACCGGGACGACGTTCCGCACGCTGTCCGACGTGATCGACCCGCAGACCGATGAGCCCGTCGTATTACGCGTGAATCAACCGTCGAACGGTCCCGACACCACGATCCAGGGCTTCGAGTTCGCCTACCAGCAAACGTTCGCGCGATTGCCGGAGCCATTCGACGGGCTCGGGGTCACCTTGAACTACACGTTCATCGACTCGGCGGACGACTTCCTCAACCAGTTGACGGGGACCAAGTTCGGCATATTGGGCTTGTCCGAGAACACGTACAACGTGAGCGTCTTCTACGAGAAAGGGCCTTTCAGCGCGCGTATCGCCTACAACCACCGGGACGAGTTCCTCGAGGACCTGACCGACACGCGCGGCCATCCGCAGTTCGTGGACGCTTACGAGCAGTGGGACGCCAGCGTCAAGTACCACCTGAACGACAAGGTGACGTTCAGCCTCGAGGCGATCAACCTGACCGACGAGAACGTGACGCTCTATCACGTCCTCGGCACGGGTAGCCAGGAGTGGTTCAACGCCGAGCAGAACACCGGCCGCCGCATCTTCGCCGGCGTCCGGGTGCAGTTCTAGCAGAAGGGGGAGATGTGACATTGGGGCGCGAGGCCCCAATGTCACGCATCGACGATCATGCGCTCCGCGGCGATCCTGTGCGTGTTCCTCTGCGTGAGCGGCGTTGCCGCCGCGCGGGACGGCCCGGACTATCTCGCGCCAGCGCTGCGCGCCGAGGTCGAGACGCTCAAGCGCACGGTCGAGCTCGAGCCGACGAACGCGAACACAATCGTCGAGCGCGCACGCGTGCTCGCGGACTGGATCGATGCCGTTGCGCTGACCGGCGATCCCGACCTGCTTACCGTGACCGGACCCCACGTACGCTCCTACATCCGCGCCGCACGATGGGGAACGCACCACTCCATCCCCAACCAGTACGCCGGCGACCCGCCGGACGCGGCGACGCTGGCGCGCCGCAGCGCCGAGATCGATACGCTGGTCCGTGCCTACCGGCTGCGGGACGAGGAACCGGAAGCGCTCGGCACGCTCGAGGCCGACGACCTCGGCCCCTTCGAGGCCGGCGGGCTCGCGACGATCCGCCAGACCTGGACCGCGGGCAGCCACGGCATGCGCGCCGGCGGCAGGATCCGGGTCGACCGTCACTTCGCTTCGGGGTTCGGCCCCTACCAGACGGAGGATACGGCGGGCGAAGGCTACGTCTGGGCCACATCGGACGACAGCGATGCCGTATTCGCCGCGCAATGGGTCGACGGCGCTCTCGGTTTCGGTCTGGTCGACGGCCTCCTGGATCCCGGCGCAACGGTCACGATCACCTACGGGGACGCCGGAGGGGGCAGTCCCGGCCTGCGCGTCGGCACCGTGTCCGGAGAGAACATCCCCTTGCGTCTGCGCGTCGACGTTGACGGATCGGGCCTCGCCCTCCCGCTGCCGAGCCAGCCGTTCGTCATCGAGGGATCGGGGATCGCCGGCGTGCACGGCTTCGCGCCGAGCATCGTGGCTCCGGGAGAGCGTTTCGAGCTGTCCGTGCGTGCCGAGGACTACCACTACAACCGCGCCACCGGGCCGATCCCGGCCTTCGACGTGCTCGTCGACGACGAGTTGCGGGCAACGACGGCGGCGGGCGGCCCGGCCATTCAGCCCGTCGCGCTCAGCATCGAGGAGCCGGGCCCGCACTGGATCGCGTTGCGCTCGAAGGACGGGCGGATCAGCGGGATCGCCAACCCCGTGCTGGTGGAGGAGAACCCGGCGCGGCGCATCTTCTGGGGGGACACCCACGGCCACTCCGGCTACGCGGAAGGCATCGGCACGGTCGATCACTTCATGCGCTTCGCCCGCGACGACGCCCGCCTCGACTTCGTCACGCATTCCGAGCACGACACGGCGCTCGACGACGGCGAGTGGCGCCTCATGCGCGCGACCACCGCCGAGTACGACGATCCCGGCGTGTTCATCCCCTACCTCGGCTACGAGTGGTCGATGCGGGCGACGAACGGCGGGCATCACAATGTCCTGTTCCGCAACATCGCCGGCCGCGAGCGCGTCTCCGCCCTCGAGTACCCGACGCTGTCGCTTCTCTACCAGGCACTGCGCGAGCGCTATCCGGCGCGCGAGGTGCTGACGATCCCGCACGCGCATCAGGCCGGCGACGCCCGGCACTCGGACCCGCTGCTGGAGCCCCTCATCGAGATCCTGTCGATGCACGGCACGTTCGAGTGGTTTGCGCGCAGCTATCTCTCGCGCGGGCACCAGGTGGGCTTCGTCGCCGCCTCGGACGATCACTCGTCCCATCCGGGTTACAGCGCGCCGCGCGCACGCGGACTCGCCCAGCGCGGCGGCCTCGGCGCGGTGTTCGCGGCCGAGCGCTCCCGCGATGCGCTGTTCGACGCCATGCGGGCACGCCGCACCTACGCGACCACCGGGGACCGCATCATTCTCGAGACCTCGTTGAACGGGGTAGGAATGGGCCAACGCGCCCCCTACGCCGAAGAGAGACGCATCGAAGGGCACGTGATTGGCACGGCGACAATCGACACGGTGACCGTCTTCAGGAACGACGAGGCGGTCTGGTCACGCGACTACCTGACCGATACGAGCGACAGCCCCCCGAGCGGCCCCGTCCAGCTCGAGCTTTCCTTCCACTCGGACGCGACGCCCGGGCACTGGGGCGACACGCCGCGCGGCTGGCGCCCCTGGCGCGGCACGTTGACCCTCGACGGCGGGCGCATCGTGTCCGCGCGCGGTCTCGACTTCGACAACCGCTTCGTCCACAGGCTCGAGGACGACGGCGAAGCCTGGCGCTTCGCGACGCTGACGCGGGGCGATGTCAGCCGCATCGCGCTCGAAGTGGACGCGCTGCAAGCCGGCGCCACCCTGATCCTCGAGCTCGAGGAGACGATCGAACAGGGCTCCGGCCCCCCCACCTGGCGTGCGCCGGCGACGATCCCGGGCAGCGTCGTTCGCCTGGCCCTGGACGACATGAAGCAAGGTCGGCTGTCGATGCCGACGCCGATTCCGGGCTACGCGGACGGCATTGCCCTGCGCCGCATTGCACGAGGAGGACAGAAGCATGCCGAGTTCACGTTCACGGACGATTCGGACCCGCGTCACGGCGACTACTACTATGTGCGCGTGCGCCAGGCCAACGACGCGGCGGCCTGGTCGAGCCCCATCTGGGTGGGCGGCTATGCACACCGGTAAGGGCGCCCGGAGCCTCGGGCGGCCCTTCAGGCGACCACGATGTCCTGTAGAGTGCGCTCCTGCAAAGAGTTGTGGCCAAAGGGGAGTGCATGTTCAAACGGCTCGATCACGTGTCCATCGGGGTTCTCGACATGGAGAAGGCGCGCCGCCTGTTCTGCGAGGTTCTGGGCGGCGAGCCCCTGCCCGACGGGGGCGAGGCGGGAGACTTCGACTGGATGTCGTTCACGCTCGGGGGCAGGAAGGTGGAACTCGTGACGCCCCGCACGCCCGGCGAGGGCGGCGTCGGCAAGTACCTCGCGAAGTACGGGGAGGGCTTTCACCACATCTGCTGCACGGTGGAGGACATCTCGGCAGCCCGCGAGTACGTCGAGTCCCAGGGCCTCCGGATCCTCGGCGGAGACCCCCGGTACTTCTACCTGCATCCGCAGGACACCTTCGGCGCCCTGATCCAGGTGGTCGAGGAAACGGTCGATACGCTCGAGATGGCCGGGCCGTGACGGGGCGCGCATTGCCGATTCCGGTGAAACCCATGAGGTGTGCGCGAAGCATGGCGCTCGCGGCCTGCCTGACTTTGGCCGCGTGCGGTGAGCCGACTGCATCGACCGGCAGCGTCACCGAGCCCGAAGCCGCCGCACCCCCGAACGTCGTGCTCATCATGGCGGACGATCTCGGCTACGGCGACATCAGTCCGTACGGGGGCTGGATCGAGACGCCGCATCTCGAGCAGCTTGCCCGGGACGGCGTGCGTTTCAGCGACTTCCACTCGAGCGGCAACGTGTGTTCGCCGACGCGGGCCGGATTGATGACGGGCCTGTACCAGCAGCGGCTGGGGATTCCGGGCGTGCTGTTCGCCGACCCGGCGCGCCCGGCGCACTACGAAGGCATCGGCGCCAGCGCCACGACCATCGCCGAGGTGATGCGGGCGAACGGTTACGCCACCGCCATCTTCGGCAAGTGGCACCTGGGGTACAGCGCCGAGTTCAACCCCACCCTGCACGGCTTCGACACCTTCCGGGGATTCGTGAGCGGCAACCTCGACTACCACTCGCACATCGACATGATGGGGCGCGCCGACTGGTGGCGCGACGCGGAGCTCGAGGCGGAAGAGGGCTACCTGACCGATCTCGTCACCGAGCATGCCGTGCGCTTCATCGAGGCGCATGCCGACGAGCCGTTCTTCCTCTATCTCCCGCACCACGCGCCGCACTATCCGTTCCAGGGCCGGGACGACCCCGCGGATCGCACCGTCGGCGGCGAGTTCGACCAGCTCGGCTCCGCAAAGGACACCGAGCGCGCGTACCGCGAGATGGTGCAGGCCGTGGACGACGGCGTGGGCCGGGTCGTCGCGACGCTGGAAAGGCTGGGCCTCGGCAGCAACACGATCGTCTGGTTCTTCTCCGACAACGGCGCCGCGGAGTGGGGATCCAACGCACCGCTGCGCGGCGGCAAGGCCACGGACTGGGAAGGCGGCCACCGCGTGCCGTCGATACTGCGCTGGCAGGGCACCATCGAGCCCGGCATGACGGACGCGTTGAGTTCGACCATCGACGTGATGCCGACGGTGCTCGACTGGACCCGCATCGAGTATGCGGGCGACCAGGACGGCATCGATCTCGCGCCCGCGATCGCGGGTGGGGAGCTTCCCAACCGCCAGCTCTTCTGGGGCGGCGACGGCACGTTCTGGCACGGCTCCGCGATGCGCGACGGGAACTACAAGCTCATGATCGATGTCTCCGGCGATGCCGACGGCACGCCGCAGCTCTTCGATCTCGGCCAGGACATCGGCGAAAGCAACGACCTCGCTGCCGCGGACCCGGAACGGGTGCAGCGCATGGTCGCGGCACTCGAAGCCTGGAAGGAGGCGGTGGATGCACACTAGAGTTTCGGGCATCGTGTGGGCCGGAGCGGCCCTGTTCAGCGTCGCCGCGTCCGCCGAGATCCCGCGCATGGACGACGGCCGGCCGGATTTCTCCGGCACCTACGACGTCAGCAGTCTCACCCCGTTTACGCGCGATCCGGAACTCGGCGAGAAGCGGGAGTTCACGCAGCAGGAAGTCGACGAACTCAAGGCCACCGCGCACGGGCGCGTGGACGCGGCGCGCGCGCCGATCGACCCCGAGCGGGACGCCTTGCAGCCGCTCGAGGGCGACGCGCGGGAACGCGGCGTGGACCGGTCGGACAGCTATACCCCCGGGAGTCACGACTACTACTGGTTCGACTGCGGAGGCCAGTACTGCGATCTGTACCAGGTCGACGGCGCCTGGCGCACCTCGATCGTCATCGATCCGCCGGACGGGCAACTGCCGGCCATCTCCGAAGCGGGCGCGGCACGACGCGCGACGCTGCGTCCCTACTACAAGGCGAAGTACCCCGGTGAAGCCTGGTGGCTGGCGGATGGCGGCGACCCCTACGACAACCCGGAGAGCATGTCGGTCGGCGACCGCTGCCTGTACATGTCGCTCACCGTGCCCGTGCGGCCTTCCGCCTACAACAACATGAAGACGATCGTGCAGTCGAACGACCGCATCCTGATCCTGACCGAGTGGATGCACTGGCCGCGGGTGATCCGGCTGGACTCGGAGCATCTGCCGGCGGACATGGTCTCGTTCGGCGGCGACTCCATCGGCCGGTGGGAGGGCGACACCCTGGTCGTCGAGACCGCCAACTTCCAGGACTTCATGTCACCGCACGCACCGCGCGAAGGCCTGCGCGTCGTGGAGCGTTTCAGCCCCATCGACGCGGGCAGCCTGCTCTACAACTTCACGGTGCACGACCCGGACTACGAAGCGCCGTACACGGGTGAGTTCCCGTGGGGGAAGAGTGACAAGCGTCTGTACGAGTACGCCTGCCACGAGGGCAACTACTCGCTGGCGAATACCCTGCGCGGCGCCCGCGCGCTCGAGCGCAAGTGGATCGAGCAGCACGGGCAGTCGGAAGACGAGTAGCAAGGGACGACATGCCGCAACCCGCAACATCGCTCCCGGCATACCTCGCCTGCGCCCTGCTCGCCCTGGCCGCGACCGGTTCGGAAGCACCGGCAACCGCGATCGTTGGCGCCACGCTGATCGACGGCAGCGGCGCGGCGCCCGTCGAGAACGCCGTCGTCGTCGTGCAGGGCGAGCGCATCGTCGGGGCGGGCCGCCGTACCGATGTGGCGGTGCCGCCGGACGCCAGCGTGATCGACGCCGCCGGCAAGTTCCTCATGCCGGGGCTCGTCGACCTGCACAACCACTACGGCGGCGGCGCGGACGGCCTGCGCCGGGCATGGGCCCTGCAGCTGGAATTCGGCGTCACGACCGTGCGCAGCCTTGGCGCCGATCCGCCGGAGAATCTCGCCGTCATCGCGGACGCCAGGGCCGGCAAGTTCCCGGCGCCGCGCATCTACACGGCCGGCGCCGGCTTCTCGCATCCCGGGGGCATGCCGCCGGGCGCGGTCATCAACCGCCCGACGACGGTCGCCGAAGCACAGGCCATGGTGCGTCAGCTCGCCGCTGCGGATGTCGACTTCATCAAGATGTGGGTGGACCCGACCATGGACGGACGGCTCGAGTGGAACGGCGGCAAGGCCCCGATCCCGAAGATCAGCGCGGAGATCCGCACGGCCTTGGTCGAAGAGGCCGCCCGCCACGGTATCCCCGCCGTCGCGCACGTCTTCGAGGAGGAGGACGTGCGCCAGCTGCACTCGGTGGGGGTCCGGGACTTCGTCCACACCGCGCGCAGCGCCCCGGTCGACGACGCCTTCGTCGCGTGGGCGCGCGGCGAGGGTCTGTCCTTCGCACCGGCATTGAGCAAGGCGCAGGACCTCTGGTACCTCCCGGAACACCCCGAGACGCTGGACGATCCCGGGTTCGCAAAGGCCTTCGGCGCAGAACGGCTCGCGCGTCTGCGTGCCCCGGAAACCTTCGACGAGATGCGGACACACCCCCAGGCCGCGCAGCTTCGCACCGTGTTCGGGCGCATGCAGCGGTTCGTCACGCAGATGCAGGACGGCGGCGTCACCGTGGCGCTCGGCTCGGACAGCGGCACGTCGCTACTGCCCTTCGGGTGGGGGACGCACCATGAACTCGAGGCGTTGGTCGAAGCCGGGCTCACCCCGATACAGGCGATCCGGGCCGGCACCGGCAACGGCGCCCGGGTGCTTGACGGGGACGATGCGGACTTCGGCACGATCACGCCGGGCAAGGCTGCGGACCTGATCCTCCTGCGCGCAGACCCGACAGCCGACATCACTCATTCCCGCAGCATCGAACGCGTCATGCAGGCCGGCCAATGGCTGGCCCCGGACTGACGCCCGCCCCGTAGAAAGGAGTCACAACGCCATGACCTCGAAACTCTCCCTGTTCCTGATACCGCTCGCGGGCGTGTTCCTTCTGCCCGGCTGCGAACGGGCGCCGGACCTGCCCCCCGGATACGGCGACTGGCCGCATCACCAGGGCGACCTGGCGGCGTCCAAGTACGTGCCGCTCGACCAGATCACGCCGCAGAACTTCGAGCAACTCGAAGTCGCCTGGCGCTGGGAATCGGCGGACCGGCGCCTCGGTGACGTGTATGACACGGGCACGTACGTGGCGACGCCACTGAAGGTCGGCGACCGCCTCTACACGGCCACCTCCCACGGCCAGGTCGTGGCGCTCGACCCCGGCACCGGGGAACAGCTCTGGCTGCACGATCCGCGCAGCTGGGCGGAAGAGATGCCGACCCAGCTTCCGCGGCACACGCGGGGCGTCGAATACTGGACCGACGGCGAGGTCGAACGCATCTTCATCGCGACCCTCGGCAAGCAGCTCGTGTCCATCGATGCGGCGACCGGAATTCCGGATCCGGCCTTCGGCGACAACGGCGTCGTGGACCTGAAGAACGACCTCGGCGGGGACGGCGACTGGGTCACGGCGCACATCGCGCACCGCGCACCGCCCATCGTCGTGCGCGACACCGTCGTCGTCGGCTCGGGCGTGCACGACTACGTCTCCGAACTGCGCAACCCGCCGGGCCACGTGCGCGCCTACGACGCGCGCACCGGCGCCTTCAAGTGGCGCTTCGAGGTGATCCCGAGAAAGGGCGAGCCGTTCTCGGAGACCTGGCCCGAAGAGACCATCGACAAACAGGGCAACACGAACGTCTGGACCTACCTGTCCGCCGACGAGGAACTCGGTTACGTGTACCTGCCGACCTCCACTCCGACCAACGACTACTACGGCGGAGAGCGGCACGGCGACAACCTGTTCGCGGAGAGCCTCGTCGCCGTGGACGTGGAGACGGGCGAACGGGTCTGGCACTTCCAGACCGTGCACCACGGCATCTGGGACTACGACATCGCCTCGGCGGCGAACCTCATCGACGTGGAGATCGACGGCCAGCCGAGGAAGGTCGTGGCGCAGTTGTCGAAGACGGCCTTCGCCTATGTCCTCGACCGGGTGACCGGCGAGCCGATCTGGCCCATCGAGGAACGCCCCGTCGAGCAGAGCACGGTCCCCGGCGAGCAGACCGCACCGACGCAGCCGTTTCCCACGAAGCCGGCGCCCTTCGACCGGCAGGGCATCAGCGAGGACGACCTCATCGACTTCACGCCGGAGCTCAGGGCCGAGGCCCTCGAGATCGCGGCCCAGTTCCGGCTCGGCCCGATCTTCACGCCGCCGATCGTCGAAGGCGATGACGGGAAGCTCGCGACTTTCGTGGTCCCCGGCGCGGGCGGGGGCGCCTCGTACCCCGGCGCCTCCTGGGATCCGGAGACGGGGTTGCTCTACGTGGAGTCGAAGACGCGGCCCACCACGATGGCGCTCGTCAAGCCGGAGACCGGAGAATCGATCACCTTCGGTCTGCCCGAGTCCGGGCAATCCGATTTCGCCTACGAGATCAAGTACCACACGACCGACGGGCCGCAGGGACTGCCGCTCCTGAAGCCGCCTTATCGCCGGCTGACGGCGATCGACATGCAGACCGGCGAGCACGTGTTCCAGGTTCCGCAGGGCCAGGGCCCGACCGACCATCCGGCGCTCGCGGGTCTGGACCTCGGACCCCTCGGTACCGTCTATCGGGGAGTTTCCGCGGGCGGCATCGTCGTCACCAGGACGATGCTCCTGGGGTTCGTGGCCAAGGACCGGCCGTACGGGGCCGACAGCTTCCCGGCGGGCGCGTATCTGCGCGCGCAGGACAAGGCGACGGGCGCGGTCCTCGCCCGGATCGAGGTGGATCGCAGCCTCCAGGGCTCTCCCATGACGTACATGCACCAGGGACGGCAGTACATCGCCATCGCCGGCGGCGGCGACGGCGAGCCCCGGGAACTGCTCGCTTTCGCCCTGCCCGCCCAGTAGCGGACCCTTGCCCGGAGCGCGCGCCCTGACCCTCGCCTGGGCCGCGTGGCTCCTGGCCGGGTGTGGCCAGCCGTTGCCCGACTCTGATGCCGCGTTCTACCTGGGCGATCCCGGGCGACGCCACTACTCGCCGCTCACACAGATCGACCGGGACAACGTCGCCTCGCTCCAACCGGCCTGGGTGTACGACACCGACGAGCTCGCCGACGGCGTCTCGACGATGTACACGAGCCCGCTGGTGGTCGACGGCGTGCTCTACGGGCTGACCCCGCGGCTGAACGCCTTCGCCCTCGACGCCGCGACCGGCGCGGCGCTGTGGCGCTTCGATACGGACACGCCCGGCGGCATCCAGCGCGGGCTGACCTGGTGGGAAAGCAGCGCGGGAGCCCGGCTCTTCTACAGCGCGGGGTCCTCGCTGGTCGCCCTCGATCCGGGAACCGGCCGACCCGTGTCCGGTTTCGGCATCGGCGGGAGACTCGATCTGCGTGTGTTCACGGGCGGGGTCGAAGTCAGCGCGCCGTCGCCCGCCGTCCACTTCGAGCAACTGCTCGTGCTCTGCCTGGAGTTCGCGGAACGCGCGCAGGGTAGCTCCGTGGTGGCCGTCGATGCCGGAACGGGGAGCCTCGTCTGGCAGTTCCCCAGCGGCACGTCCGCCGGCATTGGCCTGGCACTCGACCCCGAGCGTGCGCTCCTGTTCGTACCCACGGGACCACCGAAGCCGGAGCATCTCGGGCACGACCGCCCCGCCGGCGGCCTCCTGTCGGACACGTTGCTGGCCCTCGACGCCCGCACCGGGGAACTGCGCTGGCACCGTCAGGCCGTCCGGGACGGTCTCCGGGGCCGGGAGCTCACCGCACCGCCTGCCCTCGTCCAGGTCTCGTTGGCCGGCACGACGGTCGATGCCGTGGCCGTGCCGAGCCGGTCGGGGTCCCTGTACCTCTTCGACCGCGACACCGGCCGGTCCCTGTACGAAACCCGGGACGTCGCCGCGCCACCAGGCACGGTTCCGGGGGAGCGAGCCACACCCGTGCACACCGTTTCATCCGTCAGCCTGACGCGTCCGGCGTTTTCCGTCACGAGTCGGGATGCGGTGGCGGCCGCGCGCGTCGAGTCGGACATCGCCGGCCTCCGGCGCGAGCCGTTCGCGCCGCCTTCGATCGATGGGACCCTGCTGTTCCCCGGTTTCGGAAGCGGCGTCGGCTGGGGCGGTGCGGCCTACGACCCGGTCGGGCGCAAGCTCATCGCGAACGTGCAGGAGACCGCCTCGATCCTGCGCGTCATGGAGATTCCCGCGGGCTTCAGCGCGCAGGACGCCTACCTGACCCATTGCGCCCGCTGCCACGGCGTCGACCGCAAGGGCCTGTTCGCCAACCGTCCGGACCGGTACGGGGCCGGCGGTCCGAGTCTCGTCGGCATCGGCGAGCGGTTCACGGAGCGCGAGATCGCGGCCACGAT
The DNA here is from genome assembly GCA_965206615.1 of Candidatus Azotimanducaceae bacterium. Classification (GTDB taxonomy): domain Bacteria; phylum Pseudomonadota; class Gammaproteobacteria; order Pseudomonadales; family Azotimanducaceae; genus VXNE01. The sequence continues at coordinate 467,602 of CBDBKI010000005.1, read as the reverse complement.
CGTCAGGGGACGCGGCTCCATGCAGCCGCTCCCGGAAGTCGGCGAACTGCATCGCGCGGCGATCGTCGAATATCTCGTTTCCGAGCCCGACTACCTCGCCTACGACGGCCGCACCACGGAAAAAGGCTACGTGACCGTCGAGCCCGCCACGATCCGGGGTGCGGACGGGCTCCCCGGCAACGCACCCCCGTGGGGCTCCCTGGTGGCCATCGACCTCGACACGGGAGATATCGACTGGCGGGTGCCCCTCGGCAACTATCCCGGGCATCCGGAACGGGGATTCGGGGCGGAGAACGACGGCGGCCCCCTGCTCACCGCCTCCGGTCTGCTCTTCGTCGGAGCGACGCCGGACAGCAGGTTCAGCGCCTTCGACGCGCTCGACGGGGCGCTCTTGTGGCAGGCCGATCTCGATGCCGCGGGCTACGCCACCCCTATCACTTACAGCGCGGGAGGCAAGCAGTACGTCGCGATCGCGGCCGGCGGCGGGCTCCTCGGACCCCCGTCCGGGTCCACCTACGCCGCTTTCAGCCTGCCTGACTGATCGTCGTCGGCTGGTCGCCCGGGTCGGGACCACGCACGAATTCGGCACAGGACGTGTAGGGGCGACCCTTGTGGTCGCCCGTCCCCGACCCTTGTGGTCGCCCGTCCCGATCCCGTGCATGAATTCAAGACGGGACGAGCCCGCCCCCTGCGGTCATCCTCCCCGCTGCACGTAAGCCAGCGTCTCGTCCAGCGCCTTCGCGAACTTCGTGAAAAGCTCGTCCACCTGCGTATCGGTGATGATGAGCGGAGGACAGAACGCCACGCTGTCGCCCAGACTGCGCACGATCAGGCCATGGTCCAAGGCTCGTTCCATGCAGTATGCGCCAACGCCCTGACTGGCCTCGAACTGGCGCTTCGTCTCCTTGTCCGCGACCATCTCCACCGCGCCGATCAGGCCCTTGCCGCGGACGTTGCCCACCAGCGGGTGACCCTCAAAGGAGCGCAGGCGCGCCTGGAAGGCCTCTCCCACGCGGGCAGCATGCGCGAAGACGTCACGCTCCTCCATGATCTCCAGCGTACGCAAGCCCACCGCGGCACATACCGGATGTCCCGAGTACGTGAACCCATGCGCGAAGTTGCCCACCTCGGCACTCGCCGCCACGAACGGCTCGTACATCCACTCCGGCACGATGACCGCCGAAATCGGCAGGTAGGCCGAGGACAGCGCCTTGGCGACGCTCATCGTGGTCGGCGCGATACCCATGGTCTGCGCGCCGAACGGCCGGCCGGTACGCCCGAACCCGCAGATCACCTCGTCGTCGATGAAATGGACGCCATACCGGGAGAGCACCGCCTGGATCTTTGCGTAGTACCCGTCCGGCGGCACGATCACGCCCCCGGCGCCGAGGATCGGTTCCGCGATGAAGGCGGCCACCGTCTCCGGCCCTTCGGCCAGAATGAGTTCCTCGAGTTCGCTCGCAAGCCGCGTGGTGAAGGCCTCCTCCGACTCGCCGGCGTGCGCCTGGCGGTAGTAGTGCGGGTTGGCCGTGTGCAGGATGTTGGGAATCGGCAGGTCGAAGTGTTTGTGGAACGGCGGCAGCCCCGTCAAGCTGCCGCTCGCGACCGTCACGCCGTGATAGCCGCCCAGGCGCGAGACGATCTTCTTCTTCTCCGGCTTGCCGATCAGGTTGTGGTAGTACCACATCAGCTTGACCTGGGTGTCGTTCGCGTCCGATCCCGACAGGCCGAAGAAGACCCGTCCCGCGTCGAACGGCATCAACGACTTCAGTTTCTCCGCCAGCAGCACGCTCGGCTCGTTGGTCTTGCCGGCGAACAGCTGCGAGTACGCGAGGCGCCGCATCTGTGCCTCGGCCACGCGGGCGAGTTCCGGCTCCGCATAGCCCAACGCCGTGCACCAGAGGCCGGCCATGCCCTCCAGGTATTGCTTGCCCCGGTTGTCCCAGAGGTACACGCCCTCGGCCCGCTCATGGACTGTGGGACCGACGCGATGATGGTCTGCCAGGTTCGTGGTCGGGTGCAGCAGGTGCTGCAGGTCCTTCGACTCGACGGACTCGGGCGGAAACTCGTTGTGCAGCGGATCGGCCATTGATGACTCCAGTTCTCTTGCGTCTGCCAGGAAGCGCCCGAGGCCGGAGACTCTCGGCTCCGCGCGGGATTCAACCCACCGACCGCCGGACGACACCGGGCAGGAAGGTACGCGGGACGCCGCGCGATTCTACCGACATTGACCGGTATTGGGGATCGAGCGGCATCGGCGATGGAGCCGGAGCATTGCACTCCGGCTCCGCGCTTCCCTGCCGGCAGCCCTACGGACCACCTTTCCTCAAGAACGTTACGCCAGGGTCAAGCGCCCCGAAGGGCGCTGAGGGGGTTTGGCGGCACCCGCACGAGGAGCGTCGGCGGCCGCCAACGTCCTCGCGACTACCGGGTGCCGTATGCTACCGGCGTGGACGTTCAAGCCCTGGGCGAGGTGCGGATCGTCGGCCAGCGCATTGCACCAGCCTTTGTCGGCCAACGTCTGGACGAAGGGGAGAGCGACGTTGCTGAAGGCCAACGTCGATGTCCGCGCCACCGCCCCGGGCATGTTCGTGACACAGTAATGAACCACCCCTTCCTCGATGTATGTCGGGGCATCGTGCGTGGTGGGGCGGCTCGTCTCGGCGCAGCCCCCCTGATCGATGGAAACGTCCACCAGCGCCGCGCCATCGCGCATGGAGCGGACGAGTTCTCGCGAAACGAGTTTCGGAGCCGCGGCGCCCGGCACGAGCGCCGTACCGATCACCAGATCGGCACCGCGCACGGCGTACTCGACGAGTTCGGGCCGTGCCGACAGTACGCGCGCCTTGCTGCCGAACTGCTCGCGTAGCTGCGTGAGACGACGCGGGGACTTCTCGATGATCGTGACGTCGGCTTCGAGGCCCAGCGCCATCCTCGCGGCATTGGTCCCGGCCACGCCTCCACCGAGGATCACGACGCTCGCCGGAAGCACGCCGGTGGCACCGGAGAGCAGCACGCCCCGACCTCCCGCGGAACAATGCAGCGCGCAGGCTCCTACCTGTATGGACATGCGCCCGGCGATCTCGCTCATGGGCGCAAGCAGCGGCAGCGACCCGTCTTCCGCCGTCACGGTCTCGCACGCGATCGCGGTAACCCCCGACCGTTGCAGTTGGCATGCCAGTTCCGGGCACGCCGCCAGATGGAGATAGCAGAACAGGACCTGGCCGGCGCGCAGACGCGACCACTCTTCCGGCTGGGGTTCCTTGACCTTGACGATCAGTTCCGACTCGAACACCGCCTCGACGTCACCGAGCGCCGCGCCGGCGAGCAGGTACTGTTCGTCCGAGAAGCCGACGTCATGCCCGGCTCCGAACTGCACGACCACCTCGTGGCCGCGACCCACGAGCGTCGCCGTGGCGGCGGGGGTCAACCCGACCCGGTGCTCGTGACACTTGACCTCTTTGGGAACGCCGATGTGCATGGCCGCCACTGTAGGGAATACATCGCGGCAAGTGCTTGCTTTCTTGCACGACTTTCCGGACGCTTAAGCAACAATCCGCCGCCAATCGAGCCTTCCCGTGAAGAACTTTGCCGATCTCGACCGGGCCGACCGCGCCATCCTGCGGGAACTGCAGAACGACGGGCGTCTCGCCAACACGGCGTTGGCCTCCCGCGTCAACCTCTCGGAGTCGGCCTGCCTGCGGCGTACCCGCAACCTGGAGGAAAGCGGGCTGATACGCGGCTATGTCGGCCTGGTGGACCAGTCGCGCGCCGGCTACCCGAACAACGTGCTGGTGCAGATCACGCTGCATTCGCAGCAACGCGACGACCTGCTGGCCTTCGAGGAGGCGGTGCGGGACGTCCCGGAAGTGATGGAGTGTTACCTGATGACCGGCGAGGCGGACTACATGCTGCGGGTCATCGTCCGCGATGCCCGGGACTACGAGCGCATCTACAGCCGCCATCTGACCGGCCTGCCTGGCGTCAATCGCGTGCATTCGAGCTTCACGCTCAGGACCGTCGTCAAGAAGACGGAACTCCCGGTGCGGCTGCCGGAATGAAGGGGGACGGAGCCATGCGGATCGACATCGACGGCACGCCCATCAACGCGTGCGCGGACGGGCCCGAGGACGCGCCCGCCATCCTCCTGTGGCACGGCGCGAGTCTCACCCTACGCAGCTGGGACCTGGTCGTCGCCCGACTCGCCGACCGCTACCGCCTGATCCGCTTCGATGTCCGCGGGCACGGCGACAGTGCGGCGGCGCGGGATCCCGCCACCGAATACACGTTCGAGCGTTACGCGGCCGACGCCAACCGTCTGCTGGACCACTTCGGTGTCGTCGACTGCCATGTCTGGGGCTTCGCCTGGGGCGCCCGCGCGGCGCTCGCCTACTGCGCGCTGCACCCCGCGCGGACACTGTCCGCCGCGCTTTACGACGCAAGCATCGGCACGGCGGACGTGACGGCACAGCGCGAGGGAACGCGGGAGGCGGTCAGACGGCAGCGTGCGGCGGGGATCCGGTTCCAGCCACCGGACGGATGGAACCGGCACGCCAATCCGGAAGCGGCGCGCGAGAGCCTGCGCGCGGCGGGGCGCTTCGACCTGCCGGCCGCGGCGCGGCAGCTCACGATGCCCGTCCTGGTGGCGACCGGCGATCTGGACCCGAACCTGGCATCGAGCCGGGACCTGGTCGAACGGGCTCCGGACGCCCGGCTGGTAGTGCTGCCTGACGTCGGACACGGATCGGTGATCCAGCGCCCCGACCTCGTCGTGGAAACCTACCTGGACTTCCGGCAGTCGTTGGCCGCGTAGCCCCGGAGGCGTTCGGCGTCAGACGAGATCCGCCGCCTCGAGGTCGAACTCCTCCATCACCTGGTCCGCATAGGCGATGCGTCCCGTGATCTGCGAGGCGTCGCCATGGCAGAGACGAAGACACGCTTCCGCCATGTGCTCGACGGGCGTGACCCGGTCCTTGTTCGACTCGTTGATGAGTTTGTGGTGCACGACGCCGGGCGTCGCAACCAGCCCCGGGGAGATGACGTTCACCCCCACGCCCCTGCCGTAGAGTTCCTGGGCCAGCCCGGTGGTGAAACGTTCCAGGGCTGCCTTGCACATGCCGTAGACCGTACCCCCGTGGCCACCCGGCCCGTTCGTCTCCGGGTGGATCGCCGCGTGGGAGGAAATGTTCAGGATCCAGCCCGACCCCCGCTCGACCATGCCCGGCAGCACCATCTGCGCAAGTTCGAAGGGTGCGTAGACCTGCACGTCCATCATGGTGCGGTAACGCTTTTCGGAGAAGTCGAGTACCGGCACGAACCAGGTAACCGCGGCGTTGTTGACCAGGATGTCCACCGGCCCGAACGTGCTCTCCGTCTGATCGATCAGGCTGCGTCGTTCGTCGGCATCCGCCAGGTTGCAGCGTATCGCCGCGGCGGTGCCCCCGGCCGCCTCGATGTCCGCAACGCACTGCTTGATGGTGCCCGGCAGGAAGTGGTCCGACGCCTCCACGGTGCGCGCGGAGACCACCACCCGCGCCCCCGCCATGGCCATGCGCTTGGCGATCGCCTCCCCTATGCCGCGGCTCGCACCGGTGACGACGGCGACCTGCCCCTTCAGTACACCGTCCGGATTGACTTGCGCCATGAACCGTCCCCCTAAAGAAAGTCATGAGTCGAAAGACTTTCGATCATACCCCAGCCGCTGGCACATAGCGGCGCTCGACCCGCTCGCCGATGCCCGCGAGGATCTCGTAGGCGATGGTCTGCGCCCACTCGGCGACCTCGTCGACACCCACTTTGGGGCCGAAGAACTCCACCCAGTCGCCGCGCTGCAGGGGCATGTCCAGGGCATCCACATGCGTCAGGTCCATGGACACGCGACCCAGTATCGGTAGCCTCGCCCCGCGATAAGCGACCTCTCCCCGATTCGAGAGCAGACGGGGTACGCCGTCGGCATAGCCCACACCGACCACCGCGACCGTCGTGTCACGGTGGAGGGTACGGGCGGCCCCGTAACCGACGGTCTCGCCGGTCCGCACGCGCCGCACCTGCAGGACCTGCCCCTCGAACGTCGCCACGCAGCGCACGGGGTTCTCGCGGTCGCTATAGGGGTTGCCGCCATAGAGGCCGATACCCGGGCGGGCGATCCCGCGGACGCCGTTCAGGGCGCCGGCCGAGTTGGCGATGCTGACGGGGACGCCGGGGAAGCGCGCCGCCACCGCCTCGAAGCGCTCGAGCTGGATCGCGTTCAGCGGATGCTCCGGCGTGTCCGCGCAGGCCAGGTGCGTGAGAAGCAGCCGTACGTCCGCATCCTCCGGTACCTCCTCCGGCGCGAAACCCAACCGTTGCATGCCGGTGTCCACGTGCAACGCCACGGGGCCCACCCGCAGTTGCGATGGCTGGTTGACCACCGGGATCAGGCCCGGTTCGGCCACCTCGCCCGAGAACACATAGACCTCGGCGTCATCCGCGAGAACACGACGCAACGCCACCCCTTCTCCTGCGGTCGCGACAAAGAACCGCCGGCAACCCTCCGCGGCGAGCCGGCGGGCGACTGGACCCATGCCAAGACCATAGGCGTTGGCCTTCACCACCGCCGCCGCGCCGTCCGCCGCTTTCGCCCGGAATATCCGGTAGTTCGCAGCCAGCGCGTCGAGATCCACGGTCAGGCACCCGTGCGACATGGCTTCTCCGGTCTGGAACGGACTACGGAAACTACACCAATTCGCGTTCCGCGCGCGTAGACTGCGCGACCCCCTCTCCACCACGGAACGCGCATGGCATCCATCCGTAACACGGTGGGGGCGCTACTTGCCCTCGTGGCGGCCGCGGCCGCAGGCGATCTCTTCGAGCGGGTCGAGCACAAGTACGCCGACAGCGACGGGGTGTCCATCCACTACGCGCTCGCCGGCGCAGGTCCGCTCATCGTGGCGATCCACGGCTTCCCGGACTTCTGGTACACGTGGCGCGACCAGATGGCGGCCCTCGAGGGCGACTACCGGATCGCGGCCGTCGACCTGCGCGGCTACAACCGCAGCGGTCAGCCCAAGGGTGTCGAGAACTACGCGATGCCGAACCTGGTAGCCGACATCGCGGCCGTGATCGCAGCCGAGGGCGAGGACTCCGCCGTCGTCGTGGGACACGACTGGGGCGGTGCGATCGCGTGGAACGTCGCCATGACACGGCAGGACCTGGTGGACGCCCTCGTGATCCTGAACCTGCCGCATCCGGCCGGACTCGGCCGGGAACTCGCGACGAACCCACGGCAGCAGGAGAACAGCCAGTATGCGCGCGACTTCCAGCGGCCCGAGGCACACAAGTTCCTGACGGCGGCAGGACTGTCCCGCTGGGTGACCGACGAGGCCGCCCGCCCGCGCTACGTCGAGGCCTTCGGGCGCTCCGACTTCGAAGCGATGCTGAACTACTACAAGGCCAACTATCCGCGCGACTCGGGAGATGCGACGGCGACGGCACCCGGGTTTCCCAAGGTCCGCGCACCCGTCCTCATGTTCCACGGGCTCGACGATCAGGCGCTCCTGCCCGGTGGACTGAACGGCACCTGGGACTGGCTGGAGAAGGACCTGACCCTGGTGACGATTCCCGGCGCCGGGCACTTCGTGCAGCAGGACGCGAGCCGGATCGTCTCCGAGACCATGCAGGACTGGTTGGGACGTCGCGTTTCTCCCTGAGCGCGACCGCGGCATCCAGGCGGGCCATGGCGCTGTTTCCGGACGCGAAATAGCCCGGCGAGCTATTTCGTTTTAAGGCGAAAATTGAAATAGGGCGCCCAGATGTCCACTCTATCGGGCTTCCAGTCGACCGCAGCACTTCCTTATTTTATTTTAGAGCCTTAAAATGAAATAAGGGCCTGCGTTATTTCGCGATGACCATTAGTCGGGAGTTGCAAGTGCTCCGGGACGACCAAGGCAGCTACGAAGCCACCACTGTCGTGGGTGAGCAGGTCCGGGCGTTTGTACCGGCGCCTCTGCCGCCAAACCCTCCCCTGGCCATGGACGGCACGCTACAGCAGGCGCTCGAAGCCGCCGTACTGGCGCTCGGGCGTCTCGACGGCGTCGCGCGGCATCTTCCGGACAGAGCTCTCTTTCTGTACGCCTACGTCCGCAAGGAAGCCGTGCTTTCCTCCCAGATCGAGGGAACGCAGTCGTCCGTCTCCGACCTGCTGTTCTACGAGCTCGAGCAGGCGCCGGGCGTACCCCTGGACGACGTCGTGGAAGTCTCCAATTACGTGGCCGCCCTCGAACACGGCCTGCGCCTGCTCCAGGAAGGCCTGCCCCCCTCCATTCGCCTGCTGCGCGAGATCCATGGGGTGCTCCTCTCCAAGGGACGCGGCAGTTCGAAGATGCCGGGAGACTTCCGCGCTTCGCAAAACTGGATCGGCGGTACCCGGCCCGGCAACGCCGCGTTCGTACCCCCACCCCACACGGCGATCCCGGACTGCATGACCGCACTCGAGCGATTCTTCAACGCGCAGGACGACGGTCTTCCCGATCTGGCTCGAGCGGCACTGGCACACGTGCAGTTCGAAACCATTCACCCGTTCCTGGATGGCAACGGGCGTGTTGGACGGCTGCTCATCACCCTCCTGCTTTACGATGCCGGCGTGCTGCGAGAGCCATTGCTGTACCTCAGCCTGTTCTTCAAGCAGCACCGCACCATGTATTACGACCTGCTGAACCGCGTGCGTCTCACCGGCGACTGGGAGTCCTGGCTCGCGTTCTTCCTCGAGGGGGTGCGGGTGACCGCCGGAGCCGCCCTCTCCACTGCGGAACGGCTGTCCACCATCTTCCAGGACGATCGCGACCGGCTTGCGGAGCATGGAGGACGCAGGCTCGGCTCCGCGTTGCGCATGCATGACGCGCTCAAGGCGCGGCCCATCCTGTCGTTGCCGGTCGCCTGCGAGGACACCGGGCTGTCCTTCCAGGCCGCGGCCTCGGCAATGGAGATGCTCGCGCGCCACGGAATTGCCCGAGAAGTCACCGGAAAACGTCGCGGTCGGCTCTTCGCCTACGACGCGTATCTGTCCATACTCGCCGAAGGTACCGACATCGCCTGACGCCGTCATGGAATCCCGCACGCCACATCGTGCCGGAGCACGCCGCGATCGGTGCGACAATCCGCGGCAGGAGGCGCCTGCATGCCGGACAGACCCCCGTTCCTCTATCTTGATGAAGCCGACCTGAGTCGACTTCCCATCCACACCGACGAAGTAGTCGAGAGCCTGGAGCACCTCGTTCGGCGGGAGGGCGAAGCGTCGCTCTGGACGCCGTCGAAGACGTCGGTCACCCTGCCGGACGGTCGTTACCTGATGGCCGGAGTCGCCGCGGTGGACGACCCCCCCGTAATGGCAGTGAAGTCGCTCGTCCTGAACCCGGCGAATCCCGACCGCGGTCTTCCCCAGATCAACGCCACCGTAACCGTACTCGACAGCAACACGGGCTTGCCCCTCGCGGTGATGGACGGCAACTGGATCACCGCCGTGCGCACTGCGGGCCTGAGCGCCCTCGCCGCGTCCAGGCTCGCCAACCCCGATGCTTCTTCCATCGCGTTCATCGGCTGCGGCGTGCAGGCGAGAGCGCACCTGCGTGCCTTCGCGGACCGTTTCCCGCTCGCGGAGATGCGGGCGTTCGGGCGCGGCGCCGCCAACCGGGACACGCTCTGCGCGGCAGGCGAGGAACGGGGTCTGCGCGCCGTGGCGAGCGCGACGGGTCAGGATGCCATCGAGGGCGCGGATCTTGTCGTCACGACCGTGACGCTTTCCACGGACACCCCACCGTTCCTGGACGCGCGCGGACTGAAACCGGGCGCCTTCGCCGCCGTGACCGATTTCGTGGCGCCATGGCACAGGGACAGCCTGGGAGCCTTCGACCGTATCGTCACCGACGACCTCACCCAACCCCTCATCGACCCGGAGAGCTTCGACGGGGACCTGCATGCCGTGCTCGCGGGCGAGATCCCCGGGCGGCAGAAACAAGCCGAGCGTACCGCCTTCATCTTCCGTGGCCCGCCGCTGGCCGACCTGGCGCTCGCGGAGCTCGCGTACCGCAAGGCGCGGGAGAGCAGCGTGGGCACGCCTCTACCGATGCGGTGACCCGTCCAAGAGAGGGGTTCTCCGGCATGGTCTACCGCGTGTTATCGCTGTGCGGCGCGTATTGCCCGGCGATTGCGGCCCGTGTTCGAAGCGGATCCTTCAATACGCGGGTACGGGCCGCGCCGACTTCCTCGGCCTCCAGGGGGCGGAAGCCGGCCGGCAGTGTCTCGGCGCTGAACTCCTGAAGCACCCAGTTGAGCAGCCGTGCGAGCGCGTCGTCGTCGAGTGGCGACTGAGCCACCTCGGGTACGCGGGCGATGTACTCGCGGCCCGCGGGCGTGGCCACGATTGCGCCGATCGGCCCCAGCAGAGACGGCACGTCCGGCGGCGCACTGGCGCCGTCGGGCCGGTGGCAGCCGGAGCAGTGCAGCAGATAGTCGAAGCGGGCAGCGGCGCGTTCCGCCGGAGTCTGCGCGCCGTCCTCGTAGGCGGGCGGCGTTGCGAAGGCGACTGCGCCGACGCCGACGCCGAGCACCATGCCCACCAGCCGACCGCGAGCGCCCCAAAGCGGGTCCATTCCCCATCGCACTCCCAGCCATCGACCCGGCGGACGGCCAGACGTCATCCGGTAGCTTCCGCCTCCGCGCCTGCCCCGTTCTCCGGCGCCTCGCCGAGCACGGCCGCGAGGGTACAGTGGTAGGCATGACTCTGCGTGCCAAAGCACCACAGGATGTTGTTGCTCTTGCTCGGGAAGTAGACCGGCTTCGCGCCTTCGCTGCGATGGCAGAAACAGCGCGGACAGACCGCCTTGCCGCAGCAGTCGTTGTAGGAGATCAGGTACTGCTTGTCGTCCACCGGATTGCGGCAGGTGCCGACCCACGTGATCGGCGACATCTCCGCACCGGGCGGGCAACTGCTCTCCGTGCCGCCGCAGCACGCGCAGAGCGTGCCGCCGAGGCCGCAATAGCGCCAGTAGTCGCAACTCCTGGGATCGCCGAACTCGGTGAGGCCGGCCACCTCCGGGGCATCCCCCTCCGGCATCGGCGCTTGCGCAGCCTCCTCCGCCCCGAACGCCCGTTCCACGGGCAGGAGCGGCAGGGCACCGGCGCCGGCCAGCACGCCGCCGATGCGGCCGAGAAAGCCCCGCCGCGACGTGTGCTCGGCGAGTCCGGTGGTGCCGCGCCGCGTTGCGGCATCGAACCATCGTGTGAGAACTGCGCTTGCGCTCCCGGATCGGCGCGGCAAGCCACTCGGGATGTTTGTGTCGTTCATTGCATCTCCTTCGTGATGCCAGGGTCGAACTCGCCGACCCCCTGTACTCCCAGGACGTAGTCCTGCAGCGTCGCGACTCCGCTACGCCATGACTCCAGCAGGCTCTCGAGGTGCTCGCGGGTGTTGACGAGGCCCCGCCCGCGCAGTACTCCGTCGTCGCCGATCAGCACGGCGAACGGCAGGCGGCTGACGCCGTAGCGGATCCCGAGGGCCTCGGAGAGCACGTACGGAAACCGGCCGATGCCGGCGTCCCCGGCGAACGCCCGATGGCGCGCGGCGTCGAAGCCGTCACTGGCGAACACCAGCTGCAGCTCTTCCGCCGCCGCGAGGGATTTCGCCGCCGGCAACAGCGACTTGCACACCGGACAGGTCGGGGAAATAAACAGGACCAGGGTATTCGCCGCGTGGTCCGGGCCGCCGATGCTGACCGGCCGGCCGGCCAGGTCCTCGGCGTCCACGGCTTCCGTCAGTTCGCCCATCTTCGGCCCGCGCGTCGGGGTCAGCGCTCCCGCCGGCGCGACCCGCTGGTTCAGCACGCCGACCTGGCGCGCCAGCGCGAGCACGGCGACGGTCAGCAATCCCACCAGCAGCCAGAGCAGTATGTCGAGCGCGAGGACCGCCGTCATGATCACTCCTCGGTCCAGACCCGCATGGCCGCGACATTGGCCAGCAGCGCGCCCGTCGCGAAGTAGAGACCCGCAGCGACGGCCAGGACCGGCACCGACGTCGCGAGATCGCCCCAGTGCGGAGTGCCCGCCTCGGCGATGGCCAGGGGACCGAGCGCCAGCATCGCGAGGACGACGTTGCGTCCCACGAGTACCCACGAAAGCTCTTCGCCGCCGCCGCAGCCGCAATCTATCCACGATCTGCCGCGCGCCAGGTTCGTCGTCATGGCCAGTCCGTACCCGAGCATGAGTCCGGCCGTGCCAAGCCCCGCCACCAGTGCCGCGTCCGGTTGCCAAGGAGCGACCACCCATGCCGCGGCCAGCGCGCCCTCCACCGCGGGAGTGGCGATCGCCGCCGGGCGCATGAGAAGCTCGGGCAGCAGTCGATAGTCCGCGAGGATCGCTTCGAAAGCCCCGATGTCGCGGACTTTGCGCCACGCCGCCACCCCCAGCAGCAGGGCGAAACCCGCTGCCGCGGCCAGCATCGGAGAGCCGTCCACCCGCTCCTCAATAGCGCAGCAGCGCGCCGCCGCCGGCACCTTCGACGGTGCGCTGGCGACGCCCGGTGCGCAACTCGTACACCTGCACGCCCGCGCCGACGGCGGCCAGCAACAGCGGCTCGTCCCCTTGCACGACGAGCACCGCCGACGCCGGTTCATCGAACTTGATCCGCCCGATGCGACGTTGCGTGGCCCGATGGTGGAGCCAGGCCTCGGGTCCGGCGTCGTCCTGCGTATCCGCGCCGCCCTGGTGCATCAGGGTCACGAGCAGGTCGAGGCCCGCATCGAACGTCGCGGGCTGGTTACCGCCCGGGCGCCAGCCTTCGTCTCCCTCGCCCAGCAGCGACCACGACTCGCCGACCGAGATCTGCCCGTCCTCGACCACGGCTTCCCGGGTCAGTCCCGCAAAAGTCGTGAACTGCCAGCCGGCGCTCGTCTGCGTCGGCTGGTCGAAGAGCGGGTCGTCCTCGACGGAGAAGAAGGGCTCCGTGCGTACGCGCGCCGCTTCGGCGCCGTTCTCGTCCAGACCGATCCACTGCAGCGTGCCGTCGCCGCACATCATCAGGAACCCGCGCTCGCCGGCAGGAAGCGTAGTCGCGCAACCGGGCGTGGAGATCTCGCCGACGAAACTCCGGTTCTCCGCGTCGACCACGGTCACGGACTGGGCGGGGGTCATGTTGAACACCGTCACGTAACGCCCGCCGGACAGGAGGGCGAGGTAGTGCCGATGCACGGCGGTCATCTTGTTCGGGATCGGAACTTCCCCGACCGGCGACAGCGTGTTGTGGGCGTACACCCGCAGCACGTCCGTGCGCTCGCCGCCGTAAGTGCGACTGAAGTGCGTCTCCGCGGCGTAGATCTCGCCACGCCCGGCGTGGCGGCGCACGGTCGGCGTCCACGGAGTAAGCGACAGCGTGCCCTGCATCTCGCCGTCGGCCGCATCGAACACGAAGCCCGCCCCGAGGACGCTCTTGCTGACAAACCAGGTCGGAGCCGCCGGGCCGAGCTCGACGGTCGTCCCCGGAGACGGAACGACACCCGCTCCGGACAGCGACGTGGCGGCGGCCAGGGTCGCCGCGAGGGCCGCTACGCGCGCAACGTGCCGCACTCTCCGCGCGGGGCCCCCTCCCGAACCCCGTTCCAGCCCGTCCGTCACCCCGCCGCTCTCGCGAGGGACCCGATCAGCCGCCAGCCAGTGCATCGCACGCCGCTCCAATTAGGTAAGGGCAGGTCCCGAGTCTGTCGAATTGCCGGGCGGAGGGCAAGCAAACCCGCGTGATACTCTCGGTCACGCCAAATTGCTGGCGCGCCAATCGCGCCCACGAGGGGCTTTGGTGGTTCCCGATGGAGCAGGGGCGGTGAATCGTGTGCAGGATCTGATCGTGCAGGACGTGCGCTGTTTCGAGGGGGCGCAGTCCGGTCGACTGCGCCCGATTACCCTGCTCGTCGGCGAGAACAGCACGGGGAAGTCCACCTTCCTCGCCTGCCACCGCATTCTGTCGGAAGTGCTCACTCCCTTCGGGCGCTCCTCCTTGCAGCCCGACTTCAATGAGGAGCCTTTTCTCATGGGATCCTTCCGGGACATCGTCCGCTCGCGGCGTGGGCCCAAGGGGCGCGGAGACGAGTTCAAGCTCGGATTCACGATAGACGCGAGGGAATCGAACGTCTCTTCGTTCGAGTTGTGGATCGCATTCTCCGAAGAAGGGTCGCAGCCGCATGTGTCCGCGTTCAGGTGGGACTTCGGGGGCACCGACTTTCTGGAGATCGGAGCCGGCCCGACCGGTCGGACCGTATGGCGAATCCCCGACCACGAGGCATCGATGGACCTGCCATTCCAGTTCTTCCGGATCGGGGAGGGAATGTTCGTCCATGGTGTCCAAGAGCCCGGGTTGGACGTGATCGTCGACTATTTGAAAGGACTTTTCCCGGACCGCACGGGGAACGCCTGGTTTCTCTCCGAGACACTTTGCCCGCCCCCGCCGAATCTTGTCCCCAGCGCGCCTCTTCGCTCGAAGCCCGCGCGGACCTACAACCCGGTCGGCGAGATGCCGTCCTCGGAGGGCGCGCATGTGCCGATGCTGATGATGCGACTGGATCGCACCGACAGACCGCACTGGAACGAACTCCAGGGCGACCTCGTCGCATTCGGCCGCGAGTCCGGCATGTTTTCGGACGTGAAGGTCAAGCGACACGGCAGCCAGATGAGCGACCCGTTCCAGTTGCAGGTCAAGGTGCGAACCGGACCACACGCCAACCTCATGGATGTCGGTTACGGAGTGAGCCAGATCCTGCCGATCCTGGTCGACGTGATGCACCCCGGCACGGGCAGCCGGACCTTCCTGCTGCAGCAGCCCGAGGTCCACCTCCACCCACGCGGACAGGCCGCACTCGCTAGCCTGTTCGTCCATTCCGCAAAAAAGCAGCGCAACCAATTCCTGATCGAGACCCACAGCGACTACATCGTCGACCGTGTCCGCATCTGCGTGCGCAAGAAGCGGATCGCGCCCGACGACGTGTCGATTCTCTACTTCGAGCCGCGTGGCAACTCGGTGACGATACACAACCTGTCGCTGGACGCAGACGGCAACCTGCACGATGCGCCTTCGGCATACCGGGAGTTCTTCTCCAGGGAGACGGACGGGTTGCTTGGATTCACCGATTGAGGCTGCTGCCGTGTGCCTCATAGCGGACGCGTCCACCTTCGGAGACTTGCTTGCGGTTCCCGCCACCGCAGATGCAGCGCCAATCCACGCGTGGCTGCAACGCGGTGGGACGCTTGTCTATTCGACCGGGGGCAGACTCGGCGCCGAAGTCGAACGCTCGCCCCATCTGAAGCGGAAACTGCTCGACTACGTCCGAGCGGGCAGGGCGAGACTCATCCCGCACGAAGGGTTCGCCGAGGACGAACAGGCGCTGTCGGGGCGATCCGATCTACGCTCGAACGACTCGCACGTGCTGGCGTTGGCGAGGGCAAGCGGCACACGCCTTCTCTACACGCGGGACGAAGCGCTCAAGTCGGATTTCAAGAACAAGGAGATCATCGATCGCCCGAGAGGCAGGATCTACTCGCGGGCGAGCAACCGGCGCCTGGTGACCCGATCCGTCTGCGCGACCTAGGAGCTTGCGCCGTAGAAGTTTCGCGCCAGCGAAACTTCCAACGCGACCGCAAGGTCGCGCTAGCGGCCGGCCGCCAACAACCAGGCAACGACAGTCCGCCAACGGTGGCGTGGCAGCCGCGTATTCGAGACACTGCGCCCGACCCAACCATCGCTGGGAGGAAGACCGAAGATGCGCACAGTGCAGATGCTCGGCAACTGCGATGTCGACGTGATCGACATCGCCGAACCCGAGCCCACCAACGGCGACGAGGTCGTCGTGCAGGTGAGGTCGTCGCCTCTCTGTGGGTCCGAGCGGCACGCGTACGATGGCGCGACGGGGATGGATGAGCGGGTCGGGTTCAACGGCGGCCACGAGGGCGCCGGCGTGGTCGCCAAGTCCGGCTCGCAGCGCCTGAAGGAAGGCGACCGCGTCGTCCTCCACGCGGCAAGCCCCTGCGGCGCCTGCCGGTACTGCATGGCCGGTCACTGGGTGCTCTGCGACGCGCCGCAGGGGCGGCGATTTCCGGGCAACCATTCCCAGTACGTGCTGGTCAAGGAACGCAGTTGCCTGCCGCTGGCGGACGACATCGACTTCGAAACCGGCGCCCTCTTCGGCGACGCCATCGGCACGCCCTTCCGCGCGATCAAGCGTCTGCACGTCAGCGCATTCGATACCGTCCTGATCACCGGCCAGGGGCCCATCGGACTCGCCGCCACCATGCTGTGCCGGTTCCTGAACGCCCGCACCATTGTCCTCGATATCAACGACTACCGTCTCGAGCGTGCACGTCAGTGCGGGGCCGATGTCTGCATCAATCCGTCGGAAGAGCCCGACATCCGCGCACGCCTCGCCGAGGCCGCCGGGCCGCGCGGCATCGACGTGGCGCTCGAATGCTCGGCGGCGCCCGAAGCACAGACCCTGTGCCTGGACGCCCTGCGCAAGAGCGGGCGCATGGCGCTCGTCGGCGTGAGCAGCACGGGTCCGACCATCGACACGATGCAGCATTTCACTCTGAAGGAGATCGAGGTGATCGGTACGTGGTACTCGGCACCCACCGATCACGAGGAACTCGAGGCCCTGGTGCGCCGCGGCCTGCCGGCGAAGGACATGGTGACGCACCGCTACGGTATCGAGGAGGCGCCGGAGGCCTTCGACGTGTTCTTCGGCGGCGCGGGCGCGAAGGTCGTACTGGAACCCTGGGGTGATTGATCGAGCGTCAGGTCAGGTTGCCGCTACGGCTTGGCGGCGAGCGCGTCTGAGGTAACGGGAGCAAACGGCGACGCGTCGGAATCCGGGCAAGGGTCCGACGACCGGCACCCTTGGATGCGGCGGTTCCAAGTCCAAGAGATAGTGTGGCGGCGTCCGGAGGCTTCAATTGAACCGAGCGATTGCCAACGTACGGTTTCGGTACTCCATTAGTGACGGTTGTCGAAGCTGAAGCGCTTCTGGCGGGCCTCGAACGAGAATCCCTTGCCCAGTTCCAGCAGGAACTGCTGCAGCCGATTTATGATCGCGGTTTCCAAGTCGGTCTCGGAGTAGGCGGGCCGCTCCTCCAAGCCCAGGAACTCCAGCACGACCGGATCCTTTATCAGGTCCGATGCCTTCTGGATCACCTGCCCATCGCTGACGAGTCGACGGACTTCCTCCTTGTCGCGGCTGAGCGCAAGCCGTTCGTACAGGGAACTGGCGAGCTGGCGCTTGAGTTCCCGGACGCTCCAACCATTGTCAGCGGTCTCGATCTCGTAGAAACGGCGAGCATCGGCGTTGTCGAGGGAGAGAAGGGTGACGTAGTGGGACCAGCCGAGAGGGAAGTGCCGCGCCAACTCTGTGATCAATGTCTGCGAAATTCGCTCGGCAGGCACTGGCGAAATCCGCGACGGTGTCTCGGCAATTGCCGAGTCGCCGGAAATCCGAGACGGTGTTGCGGATTTCTCGCCCGCCGGAGCCTCGGAGAGGACGTGGTCGTATAGCAGAAAGAACCGTCGCATCCTCTCCAGAGCATCCACAGAGAAGCCGCGCCCAATCTTGGCCTTCAGAGCCGCTGACAATGTCATCAAGGTCCGAGCGCCGTATTCCGCACGATCCGCCCCCTGCTGCTCGTATTCGACGATGTACCATCCGAACAGCCAGTTTCGTACGACCAGAGAGCGGTCGGCGGCGCGTGCGGCCGAGTTCCGGGTCTCTTCGTGGGCCTGCTGGCACAGCGTGACCAGCCGCTCGAAGTCAATTTCGCGGCTCATGGCGTCAGCCCCATCCGGGCCAGGTGCCCCTCGACCTTGGCGCTGAACGCTTCCACGTCGCGCTCCAGTTCCGGCAGCGGGCAGGCATAGCTGGCGCTCGTCGGCGTGAGCGGCACGGGTCCGACCATCGACACGATGCAGCACTTCACGCTGAAGGAGACCGAGGTGATCGGCACGTGGTATTCCGCGCCCACCGACCACGAGGAACTCGAAGCCCTGGTGCGCCGCGCCCTGCCGGCGAAGGACATGGTGACGCACCGCTACGGCATCGAGGAGGCGCCGGAGGCCTTCGACGTGTTCTTCGGCGGCGCGGGCGCGAAGGTCGTACTGGAACCCTGGGGCTGAGCGCCCCAGTCAGGGCCGGCCCCGCCGTCCGCCCCTACTCGACGCGCATCCTCACGGATCCGATCTGCTCGATGCGTCCCTCGTAGGCTCCGGGCTGACACCGCACCTGAATCGCCCGCGCGCCAGTGATCATCCACTGTCCTGCGTCGATCTGTCGCTGAAGCCGGGCCAGTTCGTTCGCGAAGGCGGCCAGCGTCTCGAACGGGCACACCGGATTGCCGAGCATCGCGCTGCTCGGCACCGGCTCCCCATCGATCGTCAACACCGCGCCCAGCCGTGCGCTGTCCAATTCCCGGGTCGGAGCCTGCGCCGGCCCGGTGACGACACCCCAATTGCCTGCCCCCGCGGCGAGTTAGGCAGGAACGCTCTCACCGGCGAGCCCGCTCAAGGGACCTCCCATGATCTCGAAACAGGGAGCGACACCGGCGACGGCCGCACGCGCCCGAGCCGCATCGATGCCGGGGCCGCGCAACGGCTTGCCAAGGAGCAGTCCAACCCTCGACCTCGACGACCAGCCCCATCGCCGAGACCGCGGAACTGGGGAGCTGCCTTCAGCGCGGGACCCACCTCGCGAACACGCGCCGACGTCGCTGATTTCGTCAGCGCCGCTTTGGTGTCGTATCTGTCCGAACTGGAACAGGAAGTTTCTTGATTCCAACTACTAGCCGCCATCCACCTCAAAGTGGATGATCTCCACGAAGTTGTACTTCTCGAGGTTCCTGGCGCGGTCTTGCACCGTGATCTCGGCGATGCCCCAGGTTCCAGGGATCGACCCTGGCGGCAGGATTACGACGCGCTCGACGGACTTCCACTGGGATGGGTCGCTACCTGGATAGATCCCCTGCTCACCTTCCTCACCTTCCACATAGTGCAGGTAGATGTGATGGCCGTGCGTGCCACCCTGCGGATCCCGCAGGTACATCCACACCCCGTAAACTCCGGAGATGTTGTCCCTGTACCGTACTCCCACCGTCACTCTCGTCTCACCGTTGGGAGCGCTTGGATTGGTCGGTTCGGCGTCCACCGAAATCCTGTTGACGTCAATCTCGGGAGGCTCGGTATCTGGATTGGTCGTGACGAGGTCGATGCTCACTGGCGGTTCCGTTGCATCGTCCCCAGTGAAGATCGCGCTTCCTCCGTTGAGAGCTACATCGATCATGCGGATAAGCACTGTCGAATAGGTGGACGAGGGCATGTAGTTCGGCATGATGATGTCCGCTGTGCATACATCGTCATCGTCGTAAGGTCCACTCCCTGAGCGGGAGTATGTGTCAGAGAGAGCCGCAACGATGTGGGCGTCACACCTCCCTTGGACCAGGGCTGTGTCCTCCTCGAAAGACCAGGTGACGCGGATCACCTGGACCGTCTCGTCCTCCTCAGAGACGAAGGAGCGCATCGCCAACGTGCCGGGCACGTACTCTGGCGGGGTGTAATCTTCGAGGGGATTGTCGACGTACATGCGCCATCCGAAATCCTTGGCGCTTGAGTACCTCGAGTTGCCCGCCACGTCGTCCACCCTAATCCCCTCTGACAGCCAGTAGCCAGCCTTGACGTACTTCGAAATGGTTCTCTCGCCGCGCAGACGGGTGCTCTGCTCCGAGCCGTCTCCGGGAAGATTCTCGCCGTACTCGTCGACGGGGTAGAGCCACAGGTCGAAAGAGGTACCGACTTCGCTGCTGATCCTGGTCTGACCTCTATGGGCGCCTTCCATCACTTCGTCCAGCGTGTGCAGTTGGACGACGACAGTAATCTTCTTGTCCTCGTGCGGTGCCCCCTCCACCGTGATGTCGATGCTCTTGATCTTCCCGGGGTAGACGTAGTCGGGAAAGAGGTTGTAGACCTCGAATGTCAGGTCCTCCCGAATCCGGGCCACATAGATGTCGCCCTGCATGATGCGGTCGCGCACGAACTCGTACTTGGCCAACGATCGCGCGCGCAGGCGGTCCGGGTTGACGACGAAGTAGGAAATCGTCTCCGCCATGTCCTCGTTGGGATTCTTGCGGTGCGCGTACGCGGAGACAAACTCGGCCGACTTGGTCGTCGACCACCCGCTGTCCGCCGATGGATCCTCGTACCACCCCCCCAACTCGACCCAGTCCGCCTTGAGCCGATCCTGGAATACGTGCGCCCACAGAAAATGCGCCTTCTCATGAATGATGAGCCGGTGAATGTAGTCTTCAGACTGCTCCCTGAACGCCGACTCCATGAACTCGACGTACTCGGACTCCGGCCACGCCACGGCCGGTGCGGTGGGGTACAGCGGGTGGGGAAGGCCGTTCAACCGACGCACCAGGTAGCGCATGCCGTCGAGCTTGTGCATCCCGGCCGGCATCTCCTCCAGCATGTTGACAAGGAGCAGGATCTCCTCCGCATGGAACGGCTGGAAGTTGTGGCGGGACTCGTTGCCTGTTGGCGCAGTCAACGACCAATAGTCGTCGATGCGTGTGGTGACGCCGTATCGCTCCCTGAAGATTCTCTCGTAGGCCGACCTGTCGTGGCCGTTGTCGGTGACGAACCGGACCGCAGCGTGATGCAGGCGGCGCGAGAACCAGACGCCGCGCTTGCCACCCACCGTCGCGATCCGCGGCGCGGCGTTGACGAACGCGGCCGACGAGATCGTCACCTCGCGCGTGCCGTCCAGGGCGGCGTCGATCACGATGTCCCCGTCGATGTGGTCATCGGTCAGACGCCATGCGCTCGCCGGCAAAGCGCGGTCACTACCGGGATCCTGGACGGATTGCGGAATCGACTGCATGGTCGTCAGCAGGCGGAAGGCGTGTTCCTGAGACCATCCTTCACCCACGAGCAGCACGTTGTAGTCCTGCTGCAGGTGATCGGCGGCGGCCGCGTCGGCCACGTCCACCATGTTGCCCTGAAATTCCACGACCCGGGGCTGCACGACGTGGGACGAATACTCAGCGCCGGCCGGGGTCGTCTGATCCTCTTCCCAGTGGTAGGTGAACGGATCGGTCGCCAACTGCTGCGCGGCATACGGTTCAGCGTCGTAGACGACACGAAACGGGAAGCTGACGACGCGGGCAGGCGGGGTTTCGTAGCCGTCGGCGTTGATCTTGACCGCGTAAGCACCCGGGGGCACGGCATGGAACGCGAAACATCCCGTGCTGTCCGGCTGGGCGACCTGGAGCGTGCCGGGGCCTGTCAAGACGACCTCGAGTCCGTCCGCGTTGCCCGAGAAGCCTGCAACGTAACCTATGTACGATGGGGTTCCATCGCCGCCACAGAACATGGCGCTGTCGTAGGTCGGAGGTTCGGAGGTCGGTACCCACGCAAGATCTCTCGTGATCCCCGAGACAGCCGACCGTTCGGACTCGGTGGTGCCGACCTCGTAGGTAATCCAGTCCCCCGCATGGGGGTGCCGTAGCAGCGCGCTGCCGCGCCCGTCGCCATCGAAGTCGGCGATTGCCACAAGCTCGTGGCGCAGATCACGGGGCATCCCGAAGCGCCGGGCCAGCTCGCCAGTCGTGCCTGTCATGGCGTAGTGGATCCACTCACCGTTGCCAAGGTTTCGCAGCATGACGTCGTCGTCACCGTCCCCGTCGAGGTCGCCGATCCCCGCAAACTCGAACAGGAGGTTCTGCGTCAGGCGTGGGCGGCGCAGCACGCCACGCTGGCGGCTCATCTCGTAATGAATCCAGTCGCCCCGGTGCGCGTGGCGCAAGAGCACGTCGTCGCGGCCATCGCCGTTCAGGTCCCCTGCCGCGATCACGTCGAACAGGAGGTTCTGCGTCAGTCCGAGGCTACGGTGGAGGATCGCCGGCGGCGTACCCGCACCGAGGCGCATCTCGTAGTAGACGAACTCGCCGGTCCCCGAGTTGCGTAGCAGCACGTCGTCGCGCCCGTCGCCATCGAAATCCCCGACAGCCTGGAAGGTGAACAGGGGGTTTCGCGTGAGCGCGCGCAGGTCGCGCCGCTCCCCGGTCCCTGCGCCCATGAGGTACCAGGACCACGCGTGCGTGTCGTCCGCGCGCATGAGGATGTCGTCGCGCCCGTCGCCGTTCAGGTCGCCCACCGCGACGAAACGATCAGCCGCGGGCACGCTGAGTCCGAGTTCCTGCCGCGTGCCAACCCCGTCCTCGATGTCGTAATAGATCCATGCGGCGTCGCCGCGGTGCCGTAGCAGCACTTCGTCGTAGCCATCGCCGTCGAAGTCTCCGGTCGCCGCTTCCGCAAGGACTTCGAGGGTGGCGAAAAAGAGGAGTAGCGTAGCCCCGAGTCGCGTACAGGGCGTCGTTGCGAAACTCACGGGAAAGATCCGCCTACGACACGCTACTAACGCGGCCTTCCTCGGCTTTCGTGAGGTTCTGCCCAAAGGCACCTGTCGCGAGAACGCAGACCACCGGGGCAAGGACACGGGACCGTGTGAGCATGGCAGTTCTTCTTCTTGAGCCCATGGACAGTGGCCGAGCCTACCGCACACCTCGCCCCGGTGGCTGATACGCGCCAACTTGACGGCTTGAAGTGGCGTATAGGCCACCCCTGGTGTCGCTTCGAGAATGCCCAAGGCCCTACCAGACAGCGCGCTGTCGTCGTTGCCTCCATCCAGGCCGACAGCTGCTCTGAGAGGGGGTTGGAGAGCAGGCCCAGTGAACCAGTTCGCGACTCCACGGATCGCGCCGGTCGACGCGGCGAGCCGCAAGCCATGACGCAGTTGGACCTAGAACTCGATGCGCGCAGCCTTCTCCGCGTCGTACCACCACCCGTGGGGGAATGGCGAGATGTATTTCGCGTCGAGCGCCCCCGCCGGCCGCCCGAACTTGTCCCAGTACGCGAGGAAGGGGTCAGCCACCGCATCCAGCGGAAGCTGGTAGTAGCCCCACAGCAATACGCGATCGAGCGCCCGGCAGGCCACCTGCATCGTCTCGAAAGACGTGGCTTCCGTCGCCGCCTCCACCAGGGCGTCCACCGCGGGATGCGAGATCCCGGCCAGGTTGCGCGTCAGCGGCATGTTCACCGCCGCGGAGTGGAAGAACCCCTTCAGCTCGATGATCGGTGGCAGCAGGATGTCGTGGTTGCGCAGGCTCGCCTGGAAGTCCAGGTTCTTGCGGCGGTGGATGTACTCGGTGTTGTCGACCGTGCGGATCGTGCCCCGGATACCGAGCTTCGCGAGGCTGTCGATGTAGGGCAGCAGCGTCCGCTGGTCCGCCGCGGACCGCGACAGGAACTCGATCTCGAAGGGCTCGCCCGCCCCGTTCACGAGCGCCCCGTCGCGGATCCGCCAACCCGCCTCGGCCAGGAGTGCCCGGGCACGCTCCAGGTTCGCGCGGTTGCGCCCTTCTCCCATGGACCTCGGCAGCGTGAAGGGTTGCGTGAAGACCTCGGGCGGCAAGATGTCGCGAAAAGGCTCGAGCAATGCCAGTTCCGCCGCGTCCGGCAGTCCGGTCGCTGCGAACGGCGTGTCGGGGAAATGGCTCTCGGCGCGCTCGTGCAGCCCCCAGTGCAGCGTCCGGTTCTGCCAATCGAAATCGAAAGCGTAGGTCAACGCCTGCCGCACGCGGCGATCGTCGAACGGCGCGCGGCGGTTGTTCCACGACAGCATGAGGCGCACCCCGATCTCGATGCGCAGGTAGTACTTGCCCTGCACCAGCCAGCCCTTGGCGCGGGCCGGAGTGTCGTAGGACGACACCCAGTGCCGCAGATCCCGCTCGATCCAGAAGTCGAAGAGTCCCTTCCGAAAGGCCTCCCGGGCCACGGTACCGTCCCGATAGAGTTCATAGCGCAACGTGTCGAAGTTGTAGCGGCCCCGGTTCGGCGGGATGTCGCGTCCCCAGTAGTCCGGAACCCGCTCGTAGCGGACGTAGCGTCCCGTTTCGAAGTCCGTCACCCGGTAGGGCCCGCTGCCGAGGTGGGGCACGAGGTCGGCCACCATGGGATCGCGGTCCTGCCAGTAGTGCGCCGGGAGGATGGTCATGAAGTTCAGGATGACGAAGTTGGCGTTCGTGACCTCGGCATGCGTGTGCAGCACGAACTCCCGGTCGTTCCGTACCTCGACGGACGCGATCCAGCCCAGGACGTCGGGAAACCGCGCCGCCAGCGGATTCGACTGAATCTTCCTGACGGTGTAGGCGACGTCGCCCGAGGTGATCGGCACGCCGTCGTGCCAACGCGCTTCGCGACGCAGCCGAAACGCGATCGAGCGGCGGTCCTCGCCGAGCGCCAAACCCTCCGCCAGGTAGCCGTAATAGACGCTCAACTCGTCCCCCGGCATCATGAGCAGCCGATCGAGGGTCAGGCCCGAACCCGGCGCCTGCGCCCCGGTCGCGGCGAGCGGCGCGAAGGTGTCGAAGCCGGCCATGTGCGACATGACGAGTGCGCCACCCTTGGGGGCGCCCGGATTGAGGTAGTCGAAGTGCGAATAGTCCGGCGGATACTTCAACTCGCCGAACATGGAGAGACCGTGGCGGTACTCGGTGAGAGCGCGGTCGTCCGGCCCCGCCAAGGCGGCGGCGCCGACGCACCCGAGCAGGACGAGGAACCGCGTCGACACGCCGGTGTCAGGGGTCGATCAGCACGCCCGGATTGAGAATCCCGTTCGGGTCGAGCCGTCGTTTTGCCGCCTTCAGCACCTCCGCGAAGAGCTCCGGACGTTGCCGGTCCCAGCCCGGCCGGTGCATGCGGCCCACCGCATGGTGGTGCGTCACCGTACCGCCCGCGTCGACGACGGCAGCCATCGCCGCGTCCTTGACGATGGCCCACTGCTCGAACTCGCCGCCGGGCGCGGCCGGTCCGTTCCAGCTGTAGTACGGCGCCGGGCCGTCCGGGTAGACGTGCGTGAAACGGCACGACAGCGACGCGCCCGTCCCGAGCACCTCATCGAGCACCGGTCGCACGCGCGCCCGTACCGCCGCGTCGAACTCCGGCCAGCGATCCCAGGTGATGGCCGTCTCGAAGGTGTCGGAGAGGAGCCCCAAGCCGTTGTTCACCCCCGCATTGACGCCGATGAAGGCATTGCGCCAGGCACCCACGGCGCCGCCGCGGCCCGTCGCCTTCCCGCTGCCGTCGTCGATGCGGATCTCGTCATCGGCAACCTGTCCCCCGTGATCCCGGGCGATGGCGACCGCTTCGCGGATGGGCTCACCCTGCGGCACGTCCGCGGACTCGAAGCCGACGATCAGCAGTGCGGACGTGCCGTCGAGCCCGGCACTCGCCCGGGCTTCGACCGGATCGAGAATGCGCAGGTTCGCGGGCCACAGCTTGGCCTGCACGATGGCGCGGACCGCCTCGCTGCCCGTGTGCCAGTCGGGGAAGACGATGCCGGCCGTCGCGCGAAAGCGTGGCCTTTTCTGCAGGCGCAGCCAGCACTCGCTGATGATGCCGAGCGTCCCTTCCGAACCCACGACCAGCCGGTCCGGGCTCGGCCCCGCGCCGCTGCCGGGCAGCCGCCGCGTTTCCATCCATCCCGCCGGAGACAGCATGCGCGTCGATTCGACGAAGTCGTCGATGTGCGTGTGGTTCGTAGCGTAGTGCCCGCCGGAGCGCGTGGCTACCCAGCCACCGACCGTGGACCAGGGGAAACTCTGGGGATAGTGACGCAGCGTCAGTCCCATCGGTCGCAGGGCCGCTTCCAGGTCCGGCCCCAGGATGCCGGCCTGGAACCTGCCGGCGCGCGACACCTCGTCGATCTCGACGACTTCGTTCAGCTGGTCCAGATCGATGCTGACCGCCGCCTCGGCAGTCTCCGGAACATTCAGTCCCCAGACCACAGACGTCCCCCCGCCATACGGGATCGCCGTGTAGCGTCCGGCGTCGCACCACTCGAGCACCGCTTCGAGTTCCGCTTCCGTACGCGGATGGGCCACCGCGTCCGGCGGATTCTCGAACACGCCGCGCAGCGCCTTCAGCAACTCCATGCTGTGTCCGCCGTAGGTGTGGGTCGCCCGCTCGGCGTGCTCGGCATTCACGAAGTCCGCCAGGCGCGACGGGATGTCGATGCGGGGCGGCCGCAGCGCCACATCCTCGATGGCCGGAATCGGCGGCGGGACGACCGGGCGGCCGAAGCGGGCCGACAGGCGCTCTGCCGCGGCCTGACGTTCCGCTTGCGACGGCTCGTCCGAGACGTATCCCCAGGTCCAGAAGCTGCGGAGTTCCGTGCGTGCGGCCACCCTTTCCCTCCCAAGGCAATGCGATGCGGTAAGCTACCACGCCGCTGGCGCCACCAGACCGGTCACACCGGGCAGACACGTGTCTGCCCCAGCCGCCGCCGAGAGCCGAAGAGAGCCGAGAAGGAAGCCCTCCCACCATGCGCGTAGCCGCCATCGCCGTCGCACAACGTTTCATCGACGCGTTCAACGCGCAGGACCACGAGGCGCTTGCGGATACCCTGAACTACCCGCACATCCGCCTGGCGAACGGCGCGTTCACGACCATCGCCACGCGCGAGGCGTTCATCGAGCGCAGCCGCGCCGGCCGGGCCCGTCTCGAAGCAGAGGGCTGGGACCACACCACCGTCGAGGCGATCGATGCGGTACACGCCAGCGACGACAAGGTACACCTCGCGCTCTCCGTGGACCGCCGCCACGCCGACGGCACCGTCTACAAGCACTTCGAGACGCTCTGGATCGCCACCCGCGTGGACGGACACTGGGGCATCCAGTTCCGTTCGAGCTACCTGCGGTAAGCGCACCATGGGTCTCGACCGCGTCAACGGCATCGCACAGGAGGGTTTCGCCCGCACCCTCGGCATCGAACTCGTCGACTACGCCCCCGATCGGGTGGTGATGCGGATGCCGTACCGCCAGCACCTCGGCATCGGGCGGATTCACGGCGGCGCGATCAGTGCCTTCATCGACACCGCCGCCACCGCCGCGTTCTGGTCGCTGCCGGACCCGCCGCCGAACGCGCGTGGCGCCACGGTTGGCTTCACCATCAACTTCCTGCGCCTCGCCGTCGGAGCCGACCTCACGGCCACGGCCACCGTACGTCGCCGCGGCGGTACGATCTCCGTGGGCGAGGTGTGCGTGACGGACCCGGCCGGCAACGAGATCGCGACGGCGGTGGTCACCTACAAGCTCGATGCGGGGCGGCGCTAGCAGGGTGTCGGACTTCGCGTGACAGCGCGATGGCCGACGCCGTGCTGGAACGGCTCTGGGCTGGGGCCAGAGGCAGCGCCCGCCAGGGCGATGGCTATGGTGGCGCTAGCGCGACCTGGCGGTCGCGTTGGACAAGATCGCCTTGCGGGCCAGTAAACCGCCGCCCACCCTGGATCGAACACATTCAAGCACCTTGCCCTGATCCCGCGCGCATGACACTGAGATTCGAGAGACTCAGCATCGGTTACGCAACACCGCTGATCGAGGGCTTCGATGCCGGAGTCGCGACCTCCCGGCTACTGGTACGGGGCGCGAACGGCGTCGGCAAGTCGACGTTGCTGCTGACGATCGCCGGCCTGCTCCGCCCGTTGGCGGGCGAAGTGCTGCACCACGGCGTACCGACGCGGTCGATGGTGGATCGCATCGGCGTAGTGTCGGACGCCATCCCCATTCCTCGCGACCTGACACTGTCGGCGCTGGGGAGATTGACCACGAAGTCGTTCGGCAAACCGCGACGGCAATGGCAGAGTTGGCTGGATCGGTTCGGCGTCCGCGAAGGCGCTGGCACGACGCTCGGGGCGCTCTCCGAGGGCGCACGCAAGAAGGCGCTGCTGGCAGTCGCGATGGTCAAATCGCCGGACCTGCTGCTGCTCGACGAAATCGCCAATGGCCTGGATGCGGATGCCGCTGGGGTGGTGTCCGAGCTGATCAACGGCTTCGCCGGGACGGTCGTGTATGCGACGCACGGCGAGCCCGGCGCCGGCGGACCGTGGACCGTGCTCGAGATCGCGAACCGTGGCATCAGCGTACGCTGACTACATTCGGACGATCACGGGGCTGGCCTGGCCCCGCGTGCGCGCTTTGGTTGCGGCCGATCGATTCCTCTGGGGCGCCCTCGCCGCCACCGCGGCTCCGATGCTGCTCGTGGTGCCTGGGTTCGTCCTGATGCTGGCCGATCCCGGGACTACGGTCGGCCGCGTTACTACCGTCGCGCTGACGGTCCTTGCACTGCACATCGCGTGGCCCTGGATGGTCGCGCGGTTGCTCGTTCGCGGCGCCGAGCGTTGGCTCTATCGTTCCGCAGGCGTCGGCACTCCCACCTGGCTGGCGGGCAATTTCGCCGTCTCGTCGGTGACAGCCGTACCGCTCTGGGCGATCTGGCTGTCGCCCTTGGTCGTAACGGTTGGCGCCATCCCGGCGGACTGGCATTGGTGGCGGCTCTTGGCGGTGTTCGCGATCTGCCAGATCGCCCAGTTCACGTCGACCATGGTAGTTTCCTCGAACCGAACGCGGTCGACGCGGGCCACGCCGTTCGCACTCGGCCCCAGACTGCTGCTGGCCCACGTCGTGCTGCTGGCCGCGATCCTCGTCCTCGACGGCGCACGGTCGCGAATCGGGCTCTACGTTGCTGTCGCCGCGAGCTGGACCCTTGCCAACCTGGTGTTCATTCGGTGGCTGCGGCTCTGGGAACGGTGGACGACGGACTACCGCCAGTTGCTCGACGCGGCTTGCGGGGTCCAACAGGCAAGACGCCTCCTTGCGCGCCCGCTCGTGGCCGTGGCCGTGCCGGCGTACGTGGCATTCGCAGTCCTGGCGCTGTTGGCGGCGGACGAGCTGGTGGTTCGGGTCGCGGCAGCGGCACAACCGGTCGTCGCGGCGACGCTCGCCTTGCTACGAGGCAACCGGCTTGCCGACATCTATGCACTCTCGACCTGCACCGCCTGCTGCATCGGCGCCGCCTATGCAGCCTGAGCGCCAGGCCCGCCGGTTGCAAACCCCGACCGGCTCTCCTACTTTGACTCCCACCCCCCGCCTGCGGAGTCCCCATGAAAGCCGTCTTCGTCCTGCTCGACAGCCTGAACCGCAACTACCTGCCGATCTACGGCAATGACTGGGTCCGCGCGCCGAACCTCAGCCGGCTGGCGCAGAACGGCGTCGTGCACGACAACCACTGGCTGGGCTCGGCGCCGTGCATGCCGGCGCGCCGGGACATCCTGACCGGGCGCCTCAACTTCCTCGAGCGGCCGTGGGGCGCCGTCGAACCGTTCGACGTGCCGTTCCCCGGCCTGCTGCGCAAGGCCGGCATCCGCTCCCACATGGAGACCGACCACTACCATTACTTCCACGTCGGCGGCGAGAACTACCACACGCAGTTCGACACCTATCAGTTCCATCGCGGACAGGAGAACGACTGCTGGCAGTCGCGCGCCCGGCCTCCCGCGGAACCGGAACACCTCGGCCGGTGGACGGAGCAGTACGCGTTGAACGCCGAGCGGTTCACGTCCGCGGCCGAGTTCCCGACCCCGAAGACCTTCCTCGGCGCCATCGACTGGCTCAAGCGCAACGAGGGGACGGACGACTTCCTGCTCTGGGTGGAGGGCTTCGATCCGCACGAGCCGTTCGACTGTCCGCGTGCCTATGTCGACCAATACGGCGACGACTGGACCGGCCCCGTCAACATGTGGACCGGCTACGATGCGGCCGAAGGCGGGGACGACGCCATCCGGCACCTGCGCCGGCAGTACGCGGGCACCCTCTCGATGGCCGACGAGTTCCTCGGCAAGCTGCTCGATGAGCTGGAGCGCCAGGGCATCTTCGACGAGACGCTCATCATCCTCACCACCGACCACGGCCACCTGATCGGCGAACACGGCTGCACCGGCAAGAACCGCTGGCACGCCTGGAACGAGCTCGGCAACCTGCCGTTGGTCGCCAAGCTGCCGGGGAACCGGAATGCCGGCCAGCGGCGCGGGCAACTCAGCCAGAACATCGACGTGATGCCGACGTTGCTCGACTACTTCGGCATCGAATGTCCGCATGCGATCCACGGCGAGTCGCTGCGCGGGGTGTTCGAGCGGGACGCCGCCGTGGCGCGGGAAGCCGTCCTCTATGGCTGGTTCGGCATGCCGGTCAACGTGACCGACGGCGAGCACACCTACATGCGCGCCGCCGCCCGCGCGGAGAACGCGCCGCTGTACATGCACTACCAGGTGCCGACGTCGTACCACTTCCACAGCCTGCCGGGCGCCGGCATGTTCCGGGACGCGGAGTTGGGCCAGTTCCTGCCGTATACCGACATGCCGGTCATCCGGGCCCGCTCGACGATGCGCAGGACGGACATCGTCCGGGCGTCGCAGCTGTTCGACATTCGCAACGATCCGGGGCAGACGCGGAACCTCCTCGGGAGCGCCGCCGAGGCACGGTACGTGGAGTTGCTCCGACGGACCATGCAGCGGGCGGACGCGCCGCCATCGCAGTACGCGCGGCTTGGGCTATGACCGGCCCGTGGCGCTGACGTGAGCGCCGGCGCCGCTTCCCTGCTGCTGCTGGCCCTCGGGGCCCCGGACGGCCGCGCCCTCTCCCTCTTCCGATCCGTCGCCGAGAGCAACCCACCGACGGACGATCGGCTGTCCTGCAGCTATACGACGGTGGCCAGGGTCGAAGGACGCCTGATGGAAGAACGGTTCACCCCGGCAGCAGGCTGGCAACTCCTGGCCATCAACGAACGGGCGCCGACACGCGAGGAGCTCGAGCGCTACGAACGGGGTGCCAAGGACCGGGAACGTCGCGGTCAGCCCACCGAATTCGACCTCGGCACCATGGCGCGCGAGGACACCGTCGTACTCGCGGACGAAGACTACGAGACGCTGACCTTCACCTTCGCCCTGGCGCCTTCGGAAGACGGTCCCCCGGAGGCATTCCTCGACAAGCTGCAGGGGACGCTGACGGTCCGCAAGTCGGGTTTCGTCCCCACGCGCTTCGTCCTCGAGGCCCTCGACGAGGTGTCGCCGGCACCGACCGTCACCGTCCGCGAGTTCCGCCAGGAGATGAGCTTCCTTCGCGACCCCGACCTCGACGCGTTGCTGATCGAGGAGTTGCAGTTCTCCATCCGGGGCCGGGCATTCCTGTTCCGCACCCTCGACGACAACCGCAGGGTGCGCTACCGGGACTACGAGTGCGTACCGCTGTCGCCATAGCGCACGTTCCGCCGTATAGTCGAACGCGACCTGCGTCGCCAACCGCACGGGCGGGGATGCCACCGTACCGATCGGGAGACCGACGTTGAGCGACGACCCTTACACCATCCGGCCCGGCGAGACCCGGGAACCGCCCGTGGGGCTCCTCGGCCGCATGCGCAATCTTGGTCCGGGTATCGTCGTATCGGGTTCCATCGTGGGTTCAGGCGAGATTCTGCTCACGGCGGGGCTCGGCGCGGCCGTCGGCTTCGTGCTCCTCTGGTGGGTGCTGCTCTCCTGCTGGATCAAGTCCCTGATCCAGGCGGAACTCGCGCGCTACGTGGTCACGACCGGGGACACCTACCTGCGCGCGCTGAACCGGCTGCCCGGCAAGCTCCGGTTCTTCAACATGGAACGGGTCGCCTGGCCCGTCTGGCTCGGCCTGGTGGGCTTCGTGCCCGGCATCCTCATCGGCGGCGGGATCATCGGCGGGGCCGGGCAGGCGCTCGGACTGCTCCTCGAACCCTTCGTGCCGGCCCTGAACGAGACTTGGGCCACCATCTCGGCCGCCGCACTGGTCATGCTGATCCTCGGCACCGGCGCGTACATGCGCCTCGAGAAGGTGATGCTGGTCCTCGTGATGAGCTTCACGGCGGCGACGATCGTGTCGGCGCTCCTCATGCAGACGACGGACTTCCGGGCCACCCCCGCCGACCTGCTCTCCGGCCTTACCTTCGACTTCCCCCTCGAACACGCGGTGCTGGCGCTCGCCATGTACGGAGCTACGGGCGTCGCTTCGGGAGAGATCGCCGCTTACACCTACTGGTGTGTCGAGAAGGGTTACCCGACGTTCATCGGCGGCGACCACGACGATCCCGGATGGGTCGCCCGCGCACGGGGGTGGGTGCGCGTGGTGCAGACCGACGTGTGGGTCACGCTCTTCATCCTGACCCTCGCGACGCTGTCGTTCTATTTCCTCGGCGCCGGCGTGCTGCATCGCATCGGCGAACAGCCGGCCGGTTCCGACACCATCTCGGTCCTGTCCCGGATGTACACGCAGACCCTCGGCCCCTGGTCCTTCTGGCTCTTCAGCTTCGGCGCCTTCTGCATCCTGTTCTCGACGTCGCTGTCCGGCATCGGCGCCGGATCGCGCAGTTTCCCGGACCTGCTGGTGACCCTCGGCTTCATCCCGCGCAGCAACCTGGCGCTGCGCCGCAAGTGGATCACGGGTTACATCGTCGCCATGCCCATGGTGAGCTGCGGGCTCTACCTGTGGTTCCCGCAGCCGATCGTGCTGGTCACCTTCGGCGCCACCTACGGGGCGTTCATGCTGCCCCTGCAGAGCTTCCTGACGTTCTACCTGCAGAAGCGCCGCATGGACCCCCGCGTCCTGCCGGGGACCTGGGTGCGGTGGGCGGTGGGCGGGATCTTCCTCGTGCAGGCGTTCCTGTCGCTGTTCATCATCCGCAACCTCCTGGCGGGTTAGCGCGACCTGACGGTCGCGTTGGAAGTTTCGCTGCGCGAAACTTCTACGGCGCAAGCTCCTGGCCGGCGCGAGCCAGCCTCGGCACGGGCATCATCTGTGCCTTGTATGGGAACACGTCATCGATCCCGAGCATCTCCCGCAGACGCGCCGGCTCGGCGCAATCCTCCCACAGCCCATCGGGGATGGTCATCTGGAGGTTCTCCTGCGGGCTGAGCGAGAAGTGGCGATAGAAGCCGATCGCGTTCAGGCGCAGTCCCGGGGTCAGCTTGGGAAAGCTGCCGTGCCAGGTCGCGCCGTGCCAGAGAATCACCGACCCGCGCGGCCCTTCCGCCGGGACCGCCCGGGCGTCCGCATCGAGCCCCGGATAGCCGGCGGCGAGGTGGGAGCGGGGGACGTACGCCAGGCATCCGTCCTCCTTCGAATACGGGGTGAGCATCCACGTGGCGTTGACGGCCAGGGCGTTCCCGCCCCAGGGCATCGGACAGCCTCGCTGGTCGGGGTGCAGGGCGATCGACCCGGGTTTGGAGAACCCCGTCTGGCCCTCGGCCGGGGGCGTGCTCCGCCACTTCAGGTAGGACGTCGAGTTGTCCAGCCGGCGCATGCGGAAGGGGAACTCGAAGGGGAAGCCGCCCTGGATCAGGTAACTGACCAGCGCGTCGACCCGGGGGTTCGTCAGCAGGTCGCGAAAGCAGCGGTCGCGCTGGAGCAGTTGCTGCATCAGCATCACGCTGGGCTTTGGCTCGGGCGGCAGGCCCACGCTCGCCATGATGCGGTCCGTGCCGTCGGGCCATTCGAGGTCTCCCTCGGGACCGTTTTCGAGGCTGATGGGGCAACCGGTCATCCGGGTGAACTCCGCCAGCAGCACTTCGGAGCAGCGGTCGAGGATTGCCTCGGTGACCCCCGTGACCTCGGGCGGGATGATCGTGAGCCCGTTCGACTCGAGTTCGAGGAGGTACGGCTGCAGCCCGTACTGTGCGATTTCGTCCCGGATCCGCTCGGCAACGCTCGTCATGTTCCCATCCCCTGGCGCCCCGCTCGGAGCAGCTTCTACCAGCCTCAAGCCGGTGTCGTCCGGGTCGTGCAGGCCGCTGACCGCGGGCATGTAGGGGCGACCCTTGTGGTCGCCCGTTCCCCGACCCTGGCAGTCGCCCGCGTCCGGGGCCGTGCAAGCCATTGACCGTGGGAGGACAAGTCCGCCGACCGCAGGCAGTATCAGAATATACCGTACTCCACAACCCGAAGGAGGCTCCGCCATGGCCGAGGCTGCAACCGCCGGCTTCCGCCGCCTGATGGGGGTCGACGACCCGATGGGCTGGACGACGCACGGCCCGGACGGGGAGCTGTTCGTCAGGATGGCGGCCCGGCAGACCCTGATCGACGAGGAAACTCTGCGCGAGCACTCCGGCCGTTGATGCCCACCGCGTGACTTCCCGGCGGTCAGGGCCGCCGGTGATGGGTCATGGGGCTGAGATTCCGCCGCCGTTGCATTCGGCCAGCCGCCGCTTGACGGTCTCGATGGGGTTCCGGTAGTCGACCGTGCCGAGGCCGTAGTTGGTCAGCTTGTAGCCGATCAGCGCCTGCAGTCTCCCGGGCATCTCCACCACGAACTCCGGCGGCACGCCGATGAACTGGTTCTCGCGCTGTTTGAGCCAGGCCAGGTTGAAGTTGACGTTGATGGAACGCCGATACTCGTCTTGCGTCGAGTTTCCTCCGCCCCGGTGCCAGAGGGCGCCTTCCCAGAGCAGCAGGGCGCCTGCCGGCATCTCCACCGTCACCGTGGGCACATCCGGATCGACCCGGTCGGTCGAGCGATGGCTGCCCGGAACGACTTCGGTGGCCCCGTTCTCCCGCGTGAACGGATCCAGGGAGATCAGCGTATTGACGATCAGCGGCGGATGCGGGCGCGGGATCGGGTAGTGGCCGTCGTCCTGGTGCATGCGCTGGCGGCGGTCGCCGGGCCCCGGCCGCATGGCCGCCACCCCGGACACCTGGAAGTCCGGCCCGAGGATGGCTTCCACCAGCCCGAGCAGCCGGTCGTCCACGAGGACTTCGTCCACGGCGCGCGTTTTCGCCAGCAGGTTGTGCGTGTGGACGGTCTGCTTGCCGAGGTCCTCCGTCATCCGGCTGCCGATGGCGTCGAACACCGGCGCCAGCCCGCGGCGCACGCGGTCCACCGTCTCCGCGTCGAGGAAGTCCGGCACCACCGCATAGCCGTCCCGGTCCACTCGATGACGCACGTCGTCGACGTTCACGGCCATCCCGTTGGCGTGGCTTCGTACGTCAGGACGCGTGCCCGTGGTTGGGCGGCACGTCGATGGCGGGGTTGCGGTCGAAGAACCCGACCGGCAGGAGCGTGAAACCCGCGTACTCGACGGGCATCACCGGCCAGTCCTCCGGACGCGGCGTGTGCGTGACACCGAAGCTGTGCCAGAGCACGATGTCGGTGTTCTCGATGGAGCGATCCGCCGCGGTGAACGCCGGCAGGCCCGCACCGCCCGGATGGTGGTAGGAGAACGGCCCCGCGCCGGCATCCATCTCGTCGGGGGAGTAGGGCGTCACCCAGAGGTTGTGCCGCGCGAAGGCGCCGCGCTGTCCGTGCACCGAATCGTCGTCGGCCAGGATCGTCGGCGTCGCGTGCGGCAGCAGCTTGTACCCGACGGGCGTTCCGAGGCCGTTGTGGACGTTGGGATTCACCACGCGCCACGTGCGGCCGCGCGCCGGGTCGATGTCCCGCCGCGCTTCCTGTTCGGTGCGCAGCAGGCGGCTCACGGAGCGGAACGCCGTGCCGGAGGGTACTTCGCTCCGGGGCACCGGCTCCACATCGACCTCGTAGACGGAGTTGCGCTCGCCATCGAGGTCGAAATCCAGCCGGTAGCAGAACAGGTGCTGGTGTATGGGGGACGTGATGCCGGGAGCGACCAGCGGGGCGTACTCCGAGCCGGCCCCGTCGTTCACGGCGGACACGGCGACCATGCCCGTCAGCTTGATCTCGTGCTGGATCGTGCCGTCCAGGTAGAAGTACCAGTAGAAGCCATAGTCGTAGTTGCCGAGCGTGCTGAAAGCGCTCACGACCAGGCGGCGCGAGCGCCGCACCTCCGGGCGCGGCTTGCCGTCGATGGAGGAGCCGGTGTGCTTCCAGAGGACGCCGTAGTCCTCTTCGTGCAGGCAGATCGCGTTCGGCGCGTGCGCCGTTTTCCCGTTGGGGAGGAGCTTGTCGGCATGGAAGTAATGGATCTCCCCGAGGCAGTCGCAGCCGAGCGTCAGCGAGTTCGACAGCTGTCCCAGGCCGGCCTCGGCGGCGTCCAGCGCGTTCTTCCAGCTGTGCATCACCCCGGGCTCGCCGTAGGGGACGATCATGTCCGAGAGCGCGGCCCGGTGGAGAATGCGGCGCTCGTTGCCGTCGTCGTCGTAGCGGATATCGTGCAGGGCGAGCCCCTCGAGGGGGTGGAGCGAGACGCGCAGTTGCCACTTCTGCCAGCGGATGCAGTGGCCCTCGACCTCGAAGCTCGGACCTTCCGGCTGCGTGATCTCGAGCGGACGCAGATCCTGCCGCAGGCTCTCGACACGGTCCGCCGCGTACTCGCCCGGTGCGGTCGGCACCGGGACCACGCCGTGATCCTCGATGATCGCCCGGCGGGTTCCGAGGTCGACGTAGGCCACGACGTTCTGGATGGGCCGCGCGTAGTGGTTGTCTTCGGGGTCGTCGTGGAGAAAGAAGATGGCCCGCATGACGC
This sequence comes from Candidatus Azotimanducaceae bacterium, assembly GCA_965206615.1. Classification (GTDB taxonomy): domain Bacteria; phylum Pseudomonadota; class Gammaproteobacteria; order Pseudomonadales; family Azotimanducaceae; genus VXNE01. Next base: position 431,210 of record CBDBKI010000005.1, on the reverse strand, counting down.
GCGCGTCCGCCGGAAAGTCCGCCGGGAAGTCCACCGTCACCCAGCCTTCGACGTGCACCAGGTCGAGATCCTCGATGCCGCGCCTGCGCATGGCGTCCTGCCACTCGGGACTGGCTCGGACGACGTCGCGGACGGGGAAGAAATCCGCGAGCCAGACCGAGGCCTGCCCCGTCTCGACCCAGTCGAGGGACTGGAGCGTGCCCTGGGTGAGCGACACGCGGGCGTCGTAGCTCTGGCGGCGCTCGTGATCGTGTCCGGCGAGCCGCACGACGCGCTCGACGGCCGTGCCCGGCTGGAAGTTCGCGACCGCGTCCTTCGCGGGTTCGACGAGGAAGCCGCAGGACAGCGGGGCGTTGTCGCTGAGTTCGCCGCTCGCGATGAGAATGGATGCCGCGCGTTGAAGCTCCTCGCCGCTACACGGTTCCAGCGGATGCACGGTCGGGGTGGGTGCCGGTTCCGGCGCGGATGCGCTCTGTTCTGCCATGAATGCGGTCTCGCGGGTCGTTCGTTCAGGGCGAGTGTACATGGCGCGCGCCGAAGCGCGCGTCAGCGTGTGGCACCGCGCGAATCGTAGGGGCGACCCTCGCGGTCGCCCGTGTCACGGCCGTGCACGAATTCGGGACGGGACGCCACAAGGGCGTCCCCTACAGGCCGTGGCTGGCCAGGTCTCCGGCGATCTCTTCGGGGGTGACGCGGGGTTCGTAGCGGGCCAGGACCTCGCCGTCCGGGCCGACCAGGAACTTGGTGAAGTTCCACGCGATGTCCGGCTTGGCCTTGGGGCTCTCCTTCCGCGCAGTCAGGTAGCGATAGAGTTCGCAGGCCTGCGCTCCCTTGACCCTCACCTTCTCGAACATCGGGAAGTTCGCGTCATAACGAGATCGGGCGAACTCGAGGATCTCCTCGTTCGTCCCGGGTTCCTGCCCGCCGAACTGGTTGCACGGGAAGCCGAGGACGGTCACCTTGCCGTCCAGTTGCAGGGTACGCAGACCTGCGTACTGGCGCGTGTGGCCTCATTGGCTGGCGAGATTGACGACCAGACAGGCGCCTCCCTTGTACTGCTCGAAGGGCACCGGTTCGCCGGTGATGGCGTTCATGGTCAGGTCGTGGAACTCGGACATGGGCGGTCGCCTGCAATGGTTTCCAGAAGAGACTATTGCGAGGGCGCGTTGGAGTCCATGCCTGCATTCACACGAACGCCGATATTTCTCCCGTGCAAGCCGTGCACATGGACCAGACGCCCACAGTCGCTTACCCTCCCGCCGCCAGCCACTCGCGGACGACCCCCAGATGAACTTCGACATCCCCGCCGACCTGCTTGACTACCTCGTCGAACTCGACGACTTCATCGAGCGCGAGATCAAGCCCCTTGAGCAAGCCGACGACAACATCCGCTTCTTCGACCACCGGCGCGAGGACGCGCGCACGGACTGGGAGCGCGGCGGGTTGCCGAACGAGGGGTGGGAAGCCCTGATGGGCGAGGCCCGACGGCGCGCCGACGCGGCCGGGCACTACCGTTACCCGTTCCCGCAGGAGTACGGCGGACGGGAAGGCACGAACCTCGGCATGGCCGTCATCCGTGAGCACCTGGCCGCGAAGGGGCTGGGGCTGCACAACGATCTCCAGACCGAGCACTCGATCGTCGGCAACAACGTCGGCCTGCTGCTGATGCTCAACTACGGCACCGAGGAACAGAAGGCCGAGTGGATCGACGACCTCGCGGAGGGGCGGCGGGGCTTCGCCTTCGGCATCACCGAACCGGAGCACGGCTCCGACGCAACGCACATGGAGACCCACGCCGAGCGCGACGGCGACGAGTGGATCGTCAACGGCGCCAAGACCTGGAACACCGGCATCCACAAGGCCAAATACGACATGATCATGGCCCGCACGGCGGGCAAGGCCGGCGACGGCGGCGGCATTACCGCCTTCCTGACGCCGACGAACGCGGAGGGATTCAAGGTCGAGGAGATGCTCTGGACGTTCAACATGCCGACGGACCACGGCCGCATCTCGCTCGACAACGTGCGCGTCCCCCATGACGCCATCTTCGGCGGCGAGGGCACGGGTCTGCAGGTGGTGCAGCATTTCTTCAACGAGAACCGCATCCGCCAGGCCGCATCGAGCCTGGGCGCGGCGCAGTTCTGCATCGACGAGTCCGTGGCCTACGCGAAGGTGCGCAAGCCCTTCGGCAAGCCCCTTGCCCAGAACCAGGCCATCCAGTTCCCGCTCGCCGAACTCCAAACCCAGTGCGAGATGCTCCGGGCGCTCATCCACAAGACCGCCTGGCAGATGGATACCTATGGCGCCTTCTCGGTGTCCGACAAGGTGTCGATGTGCAACTACCAGGCGAATCGCCTGTGCTGCGAGGCCGCGGACCGCGCCATGCAGGTGCACGGCGGGCTCGGGTATTCCCGCCACAAGCCCTTCGAGCACATCTATCGGCACCACCGCCGGTACCGGATCACCGAAGGATCGGAGGAGATCCAGATCCGACGGATCGCCGGCTACATGTTCGGCTTCATGAAGCAGCGGGCGCCGAAGGGGGTGTCCGTCTCCTGAACGGGGCGGGCTGCAGGCGCCATCGCGAGACGTCGGATTTCGCGGCTCGCGGCGGCCTCCAGCCCGCGCCCCATATCGGGGCGATTTGTGCGTGCGCCTGCGGCCCCCAACCCGTAACATGCGCGCAATATTCCGAAGGGAAACCGTAACGATGCGATTCACACCGATGTTCGCCCTGCTGGCAGGAGCGGCTTTGGCCGCCCCGCCCGTGTACGCCGAGGCGCCCGAAGAAGGCGCCCAGGTGATCGAGGAAATCACCGTCACCGCGCGGCGACGGGAGGAGACGGTCCAGGACGTGCCCATTCCCGTGACCGCGCTGGCCGGTGAAGCACTCAAGGACCGCTCCGCGGACGACCTGACCGACCTGACCCGGCTCACGCCCAACATGAACTTCGGTCAATCGGGCGTTGCGCGGAACACCGCGAACGTGTTCCTGCGGGGCATCGGCCAGGTCAACTGGTCGCCATCGCAGGACCCGAAGATCGGCACCTACGTCGACGGTGTCTACCTCGGCCGGCCGCAGGGCGGTGTCTTCGACTTCCTGGACATCAACCGCGTGGAGGTGCTGCGCGGTCCGCAGGGGACGCTGTTCGGGCGCAATACCACGGCGGGACTGGTGCACGTCATCAGCAACCGGCCCACGAACGAGTTCGACTACTCGGTGGGCGCCGGTATCGGCAACGACAACGCCCGTCGAGTCGAGGGCATGGTCAACCTCCCGCTCAACGACGTACTCGCCGCCCGCCTGGCGTTCCAGAGCCGCGAGGCCGACGGTTACGTCAGGAACGTCGGCGCCGGCGAGGATTGGGGCGACGAGAACTCGATGAGCGCCAGGGCGTCCTTCCGCTGGACCCCGAATGATCGCGTCCACGCCGATCTGGTCATCGAGGCGTACCGGGCCGACGAGACTGCCCTGCTCGGTTCGTGCGAGTGGGGCGGGCCGCCGAACGGCGCCGACACGGCGCCCTTCAGCCTCATGTGGGCGACCTGGGTCTTCAACGCCTACGATGAACTGCGCAACTCTTGTATCGGCTCGTCCCCCTACCGGTCCAACGACAACGACCCGGACAACAGCAGCGACGCCGAGACCTACAGTGCCACCCTGGACCTGTCCGTCGACCTGGGCTTCGCGGATCTCACCTCCATCACCTCGTTCCGGGATCTCACCAGCTACAACGGTAGCTGGGGCTGGGGGACCGACGCCGTGGGAACCGTTTCGCTGCTCGAGGTTCTCGGCACGACGGATGACGATGGCGAGCAGTGGTCCCAGGAGTTCCGCCTGTCCGGCATCGCCATGAACGACCGGCTCGACTGGGTGATCGGCGTGTACGCGTTCGAGGAAAACAACGTCATCAACCTGGACGTGCCCCTCCTCCGCGGGGCGGTGCCGCCCGACTGTGCGGTCTGGCCCGTCTTCTGCGCGCCCTTTATTCCCGGAGTTCCCCTGGGCGCTTTTGTGCAGGGTGCTTTCCAAGCAAGCGGCAGCCGCAACCAGACGTTGGACGGTACCAACGCCTCGCAGGCGGTCTTCGGCGAGGTCACCTGGAGGTTCGCGGACGCATGGTCCCTGACCGCCGGCGCGCGCTACTCCCGCGACAAGCGCGAGTTCGAGCGCGCCGATGTGCAGTACTACGCCGTCGGCGAGCCCATTCCAGGCCATAGCTGCCGCCCGGGAGCCGGGCCGCTACGCAACGGCACGACCTGCTCCGACGATGTCTCCTTCACCGAAGTCACGCCCCGCGCGATCCTGAGCTGGGACCTGGCGGACAACGTGATGCTCTACTTCGGCTGGAGCAAGGGGTACTCGAGCGGCGGCTTCAACCAGGACGTGAATATACGGCCGTACGACCCCGAGATTTCCGGCAACTGGGAAGGCGGCATCAAGTCGACCTGGGCGAACGGCACCCGGCTGCTCAACATCACGGCTTTCCACAACACCTACGAGAATCAGCAGATCACCGTGAGCCGCATCGTGAACGGCTTTCCGACGGCGGACCTGATCAACGCCCAGGAGGCGACCCTCTTCGGCGTCGAGGGTGAGTTCCGGGTCGAACTGCCGGCGCACTGGTACACCCAGGGAACGTTCGGCTTGATGAACGGCGATTACGACGAGTTCACGGTCCAGGACAACCTCGGCATGATCGGGCAGCCGCCCCTCATCGTCGAGCGCGACCTGTCCGACACGGAGACCATCCGTGGCGCGCCGTACACATACAGCCTCGCGCTGGGCAAGACCCAGGTGCTCGCCAACGGCGGCACGCTTGCCGGACAGGTCGGCTGGGCCTTCCGCGGACGCACCTACAACACGCTCGAGACGCTGCAGAGTTCCCGCCAGGGCAAGTATGGCCTGCTGGACGCCCGCTTCGTGTGGGCGCTCCCGAACGGCCAGACCAGCATCTCCCTCACCGGCAACAATCTGCTGGGGCGGTTGTACTACCTGGGTGCGGTTGACCTGACGGCACCTGGCGACGTCGGCACGAACACGAAGTACTGGGCCGAGCCGCGACGGTTCCGGCTTGAGGTGACGCACCGCCTGGGGCGCTAGCGCGACCTACGGTCGCGGCCCATCCCGCCGGATGGGTGTAGGGGCGACCCTTGTGGTCGCCCGTCTCGAAGCGTGTACGGCATTCGAGAACGGGACGGGACAAGCCCGTCCCCTGCAACGCCCGCCGCGGGACCGTGTACGGTTTCGGGACCGAATCGTTTCTCGCGCGTCCGCGAGCGGGCGACCGCAAGGGTCGCCCCTACACGGCCGGCGTCTCGTCGGTGTCCTCGCCGAACACCAGCACATGCCCGGCCGGATCGGTGGTTTCGAACTCCTGCATGCCGTAGAACCGAACGACGAGGTCGGTCGCCGGCCAGCCCGTCTCCGTGACGGAGCGGTGCAGCGCCGCCACATCGTCGACATACACGTAGTGCAGCGCCTGGGGATGGCGGCCGCCGATCCGGGGCGCCAGGGGAATGTAGGTCGGGCTTGCCAGCATGAGGCGGGCGCCGCCACACTCGATCGACGCCCAGCCCGCTCCGCCCCACGTCGTCCATGCGGTCGCGCACCTCGAAGCCGAGCACGTCCGTGTAGAAGGCCAGTGCTTCCTGGACGTCCTCGCAGATCAGCATGGGCACGAGTCCGGATACGCGGGTGGCGGGCATGGGACTTCTCCAGGTCCGGCTGTCGGCGCTTTCATGGTATATCCCGCGAAACCACTACGAGGAGACTTCCGGAATGGCTGAGGGAACACCGTTGGGTATCACGGTCGGGAGCCTCTCGGTACTCGGCCCGCGCGCGACCACCGAGATCGCGCGACTGGCCGAGTCGCTGCGCTACCGCTCGCTGTGGACCGCCGAAGCCACCGGCACGGATGCCTTCACGCTGCTGGCGGCCGTCTCGACGGTGGCGCCCCACATGGGCCTCGGCACCGGAATCGTCCCCATTCAGATCCGCACGCCGCCGCTGGCGGCGATGTCCGCCGCGACCCTGCAGGCCCTGAGTCCCGATGCGGACGTCTGGTTGGGATTGGGCGTCTCCGCGCCAGGCATCCTGCGGCAGCACGGCCAGCCCGGTGCGGAACGGCCCGTCGCCATGATGCGCGAATACGTCGCCCTCATGCGCGAGTGCCTGTCCGGGGAGTCCGTGACCTTCGAGGGCGATTTCTGGCAGGTCAGGCGGTTCCGCCTCGGCGTACGCCTGGGGGAGCGCCGGCCGAAGATCGTCATGGCGGCGCTCAACCCCCGGATGCTCAGGCTCGCCGGCGAGATCGCCGACGGCGTGCTGCTCAACTACATCCCCGCCTCCCACGTCGGCCCTTCCATCGAGCACGTCCGCGCCGGGGGCGACGCGACGATACTCGCGTACGTCCACGCCGCGGTGGGGGACTTCGAGCGGTGCGCGATGTCCGCCCGCAGGGACCTTTTCAACTACGCGATGGCGGACGGGTACGCGCGGATGTTCCGCGCGAGCGGCTTCGCGGATGAAGTCGACGAACTGCGGGCGCGGCAATCGGCAAGGGACCGCGACGGCGCCCTGGCCGCGGTCTCGGACCGCATGATTCAGTCCATCGACTTCATCGGCGACGCCGGCGAGGTCACCGACTTCGTGCGGGGCTATGTCGATGCGGGCGTGGAGCATCCCGTGCTGATGCCCTTGCCCTGGGGAGAGGACCGCTTCGCGGTAACGAAGACGACCATGACCGCCGCCGCCCGGGCGGTTGCGTGAACATACCCGTCTTGAGATCAGCGCAGCAGCCGCGCCACGCTGTCCTCGCCGATCAGATCGACATCGTGCTGCTGCTCCAGAAATGGGCGCACGTCGGCCACCACGCGGGCCCAATCCAGTTCGCGAAGCCGTTGCCCGATCGCGCCTCGCCAGGTTTGCGGACCCAGTGCCTCGCCCGTCCACCCGCTCTGCGCGAGCGCGGCGTTCAACAGGTCCAGGTTGGGCGGCGGCCATTCCGGATCGCTCAGGTACCAGATCAGGTCGAACCAGTCGCGCCCCTTTTGTGGAAGACGCGCCAAGGGAACGAAGTGACCGCCGGTGCAGCTTCCATGAAAGGACGGCGTGGCTGGGCCGGAGGCGCGCCGGCGCGTAGCGAGCTCGCGAGCGAGTGCCGGACCGGCTATGGGGCGCTTGGCATACGGCCGTTGCAGTACTGCATGCACCTTGCCGGCCAGCAGCGACGACCGATCGTGACAGTGGAGCCGCAGCGTGACGTGACGCCGCACCAGGTGGATTTCCATCCCCGCACCCGCCGGCGGGCGCGTATCGACTTCGACCCGCACGGCGAGTACCTCGGACGCATGGGGTGACAGGCCGACCTCGTAGAGGATTCCGGGCAAGCGCACGACGCCGCTGTTCACCGTCTTCTGTTCCCGCAGACTGAGCTCAACGCGATAGTTCTCGGCGCCCAATTCCGAGCGCACGGCCCGCAAGTACGCACGCAGATCGTAGCTCGAGCGATCCCCTTCCAAAGCGAAGTCCAGATCTTCCGAGTAGCGCGGAAGGCCGTACACGAAACGCAGGCACGTGCCGCCCTGGAAGGCCAGCGAAGTCATTGCCCCGGCGCGCTGGACCGCTCCGAGGATGCGGCTCTGCAGGTACTCGCGAGCGACATTGCGTCCCTGCAGGGGCGCGCTATCCCGCACCAACTGCTTCAGATGCTCCTTCACAGCGTCTCGTACTCCGGCGTCTGGCGGGCAAGTCTGCACACGCGCTCGGCGGCCCGCAGCAGCTTGGGAGCGCCGCACTCCCGCGCGAAGCCGTCCAGCACATCCAGGCGCAACACCTCGAAGTTGAGCCGAAGCTCCTGGAGGTATGCGACATCGTCCGCGCCGGGATGCAGATAGATCAGGTCGAGCAGGGCCTTCTCCGGCTCTGCGAGGAAGGCCTGCTGGCCGCCGCTCAGCGCGACCTGGCGGTAGCCGAAGCACAGCTTCGGCTTCAGTCTGCGAAACGAAAATCGCCCGAGCGGTGTGCGATAGGCGCGCGGCCGCCCGCCCGTACAACTCGTCACCTCCGCAACGTATTCCGGGATCGCCTGCGCAAACGCCAATGCCGAGAAACCGCTGACGTAAGAGCCGGACGCGAGGCGGTTCGCAACCAGAAACGGCTGCGGCTTGCGCTTCTGCCAGGGCGGCGCCAGGGCGTACAGCCCGCGACGCATCTGCAGCAGCCGGCCGGCGCGAGTCCAGCGTGAGAGTTGGCGGCGCAGGTTGGATGCGTCAACATTGCCCGCCAGGAGAAGTCCCGTCTCGAACACCGCCTCATCGGCGACGATTTCGACCAGTTCCTCGAATTTCATCGCGCTAACTTATCAATTCAGGCAAGTTATGGATATGAAATGGCCATGCCTTTACGTGTTCGCGGCTACGCCCGTCGACAGCCCGTCGACGTGCCTTGACCCCGACGGCCTTCCCGTGAACACTTGCCGTCCCCTCCCGGGGAGCGCGCCAGGCGCGCAATCGGCGGGTGCGTAGCTCAGTTGGTTAGAGCGCTGTCTTCACATGGCAGAAGTCGCTGGTTCGAATCCAGCCGCGCCCACCACCTCCCGTCCACGGCGGATCATGCGGGAACATTGAAAATTGGACGTTGTCGATCCAATTTTCGTGGTAAAGTTGCGCCATGTTGCCGCGTATCGCGCATCGTCGGAGCATCCAGGCACTGTTGGACGACAGTCCGGTCGTCGCCCTGATCGGCGCCCGTCAGGTCGGCAAAACGACGCTCGCACGGGAGCTCGCGAGACAGTATCCGGCGCAAACACACCTGTTCGATCTGGAGTCCTCCGCCGACCTCGCGCGCTTGGCCGACCCCTTGTTGGCGCTCTCGGACCTCGAAGGGCTGGTCGTCCTCGACGAGGTACAACGCCGCCCCGACCTGTTCCCGACGTTGCGCGTGCTGGCCGACCGCCGCCCGCTTCCGGCGCGTTTCCTGGTCCTGGGGAGCGCCTCGCCCGACTTGCTGCGACAGAGTTCGGAGTCGTTGGCCGGTCGCATCGCGTACTACGAACTGCCCACTCTATCGCTGGCCGAGACGGGGCCGGCGCGGATGGACGACCTGTGGCTGCGGGGTGGCTTTCCGGCCTCCTTCACGGCCCGCAGCGACGCCGCCAGTTACCGGTGGCGGCGGGACTTCGTACACACGTTCGTCGAGCGGGACATCGCACAACTCGGTATCTCCATCCCCGCCGCGACTCTCGAACGCTTCTGGAGCATGCTCGCCCACTACCACGCGCAGGTCTGGAACGGCTCGGAACTCGCCCGTGCGTTCGGCGTTTCCCACCACACCGTGCGCCGCTACCTCGACGCTCTGGAAGCCACCTTCATGGTACGCAGCCTCAAGCCGTGGAGCGCGAATCTGGGCAAACGCCAGGTCAGGTCGCCCAAGGTCTACGTCCGCGACTCGGGACTCCTCCACCGCCTGCTCGACATCGGGACCCGGGAGCAGCTCGAGCGACACCCCAAGATCGGCGCCTCCTGGGAAGGCTTCGTCGTCGAGAACGCCATCCGGGCGCTCGGAGCGGAAGACCGACAGTGCTACTTCTGGGCCGCCCACTCCGGCGCCGAGATCGACCTGATCGTGAACCAGGGGGGCCGGCTCCGGGGTCTCGAAGTGAAGCGCACCAGTTCGCCGGCGGTCACGCGTTCCATGCGCAACGCCGCGGCGGACCTGGACCTCGAACACCTCGACGTGATTCACGCGGGCGCCGAGACGTATCCGCTCGCCGAGGGAATCCGGGCGATCGCCGCGGCACGCATCCTGGAGGACCTGCCCTGACCCGAAAGGGAGCGTCAGTCGGCGCGCGGCGCGACGACCCCGCACCTCCGGAGGACGCCCCAACCCAGGCGCACTTCCGTCAGGCCTTCAGGTCGCGTCTCCTTCGGGCGCCGCCGTCTGGTGGCGGCCAGCGGCCAACAGACCGAAGGCGATCAGCAACCCCACCTTGATCCCATCGACTCCCGTATAGACCCAGTGCAGGAACGACGGCGGCAGATCCTGCCCGCGGATGATCGTCTCCACGCGTGCGTCGAGGATCGGCAGCACCCAGAGGTACTGGCAGGCCATCACCGCCGCGACCGCCCCGAACAGGACGAGCCGCCGACCTCTCGACCGGTCCAGATAGAGCAACACCGCCATGCCCGCCAGGGCCACGCATTCGATCCACTGCAGGGCCGCGAAGGTGACACGCCCCACTTCCATCGCATCGGCAAGGGACAGCGACGGCGCCAGGAACTTGACGGGCGTCGCGACGAAGCTCACACCGAGCACGAGCCCGGCCCAGATCCAGGCCAGGAGGGTCAACGCCATTCCCCGAGCGCGGGTTGCCGCTTCCATGCGCCGGACTAAGGCCTGTACGGCACCCGCGGCTCGCCCAACTGGGTCCGCAACACCCGCTGCGCCTCTTCTGCGAATTCGCACAGTACCGAACGCGTCTCGCGCGGGTCGATGATGTCCTGCCCGGTCGCCTCGGCGGTCCGGAACGGGGACGTCACCGCGTGCAGGCGCGCCTCGATTTCCCGCCGCTTCGCTTCCGGATCCGGAGCGCCGTCGATCTCCCGACGATAGGCGGCGGAGGCGCCACCGGCGATCGGCATGGACCCCCAGGTCGCAGACGGCCACGCGTAACGCCGGAACATGCCGCTGGCGCGGTGGTGGGTGGAACCCGCGACCCCGAATACGCGACCGGTCACCACCGTGATCCACGGCATCCGGCTCTGAGAGGTCACCACGAGCAGCTGCGCGCCCGCGCGTTCGATGCCTTGTTTCTCCGCCTCCAGGCCCACCATGAAGCCGGGCTCGTCGCAGAGGCTGACGATGGGCAGGTGGAACACGTCGCACAACTGCAACAGACGCATGACCTTGCTGCCCCCCGCGACATCCGTCGCACCGCCGTGGTAGCGGGGGTTGTTGGCCATGACCCCGACCGGATACCCGTTGAGCCGACCCAGGCCCGTCACCCGGGCACGCCCGTAGCGCGGCGCGATCTCGAAGAAGGAGCCTTCGTCCAGCACCGAATGGATGAGCGTCTGGACGTTGTAGATCTTGCGCCGGTCGCGGGGCATGAGGTCCAGGAGCGCCTCGTCGCGCCGTTCCGGGTCGTCTTCCGTCGCGCCGCGCGGCGCCATCTCCCAGACATTGGACGGCAGGTAACTCAGGAAGCGGCGGATTATCTCGAACGCCTCTTCCTCGGTGTCGGCGAGGTTGTCGACGCTGCCGCTTACGCGGGTATGAATGTGCGCACCGCCGAGTTCTTCCTTGGTGATGTCGTAGCCGAGCGCCGCCTTGACTACCGGCGGTCCGCCGGGAAACAACTGGCTCGTATCCTTCACCATGACGTTGAAGTGCGCGATGCACGCGTGGATCGCCGGGCCGCCGGCGACCGAACCCATCACCGCCGCGACCACCGGCACCTTCGACAGCATGTCGACATCGATCAACCACCAGGCACTGCCGTCCGGCAGGTACGTCCGCCCGATCTCCTCGAAGTGCCGGACGCTGCCGCCGGCCGCGTCGAGCAGGCGCACCAAGGGTACCTTCCATTCACGGGCGCGCTCGTTGGCGGCAAGCTCCGAACCCATCCCGCCCCCAGCTCCCCCCGAGCCGCCCCGGACGGTGAAGTCACCGGCGGTGAGGACGATCTTGCGGCCGTCTAAACGCGCCGTCCCCTCCACCACCGCCCGCGGAGTAAAGGACTTGAGCTCGTTGTCCTCGTAGGTCCCCTGGCCGGCAAGAGAATAGAACTCGCGGAAGCCGCCCTCGTCGACCAGGCCGGCGATACGCTCGCGCGCTGTCAGCTTGCCGTGCAGGTGCTGGCGTTCGACGCTGTCCGGACCACCCATCCGTTCGCGCAGCCCGCGGCGTCTCTCGATTTCCGCGACTTCCGCGCGCCACCCGGTCTCTTCCATTCGTGCCATCTCCGCTCGTCCCCTGCCCGTCCGGCAATAGTTGCGTACCTGCACATGGCGCCGCAAGGCACGGATTCGCCCGATCTGTCGACGTCGGTGCCCTGCGGCAGGAAGAGATCGGCCGCAACGCCGACTTCACGCGGCGCCTGACGGACTCGCTGCAGTTCGCCTTCGGCGCCGAATGGCGCAGGGAGACCTTCACGGTGATCGGCGGCGAGCCGGGTCCTACGACTGGCAGACGGGCCCGACAGGGTAGCCGGGGCGACGGGCGCCACGCGGACATGCGCGAGGACGCCACGAGGAGGCGACCTCTCGCCCCAGGGAATTCAACGAGGGAGCGCGAGGGGGCGTGCCGCTCGCATACGAACAAGCACGCCACGGGGCGCGGTTTCCCGGCGCCCCTGTAGCTCGGCGGCCGTGACGGCCGCCAAGGATCAATGACGCCGCGGACGATCCCCGCGTGGGCGAGCCTGGTTGACGGTGATCATGCGACCACTGAGTTGTGTGGAGTTCAACGCCTTGATGGCCCGGTCGGCCTCGGAGTTGTTCGGCATGTCGACGAAGCCAAAGCCCTTGGAGCGCCCGGTTTCCCTGTCGGTGATGACGGTCGCGTCTTCCACGCTGCCATATTCGCCGAACAATCCCGAGAGTTCCTCGGAGGTAATGGTGTACGGCATATTGCCGATGTAAATCTTCAAATCCCTGTCTCCTTTCGCAGGTTCATGTCATGACTGAGCCGTCGGTTCGGAGCACAGACCAAAGCGCGGTTGCTTCCACTTTCGGGAACACGGGGGCGGACGTATGCGTCGATTCGTGGCCGGGAGGACCAAGTGCGGCTGGAGTCAATCCACTGCATACTAGCAGCGATGGGGTCAGGCGGCTACCGATTGTTGATGTCCTTTTCGCCTCGGTGCCACGCGTCGGCCGCCGCAGCCACGATCCTGCCACGGCAGCGCAGCGCCTGGGCTCGACCCATCGATGAGTGAGCCCGCTTCGGATGCCGCCCCCCGGCGCGAATTCTCGCGGGGATATCGCGCCTACGTCCTCTTCGTCCTGATGGGCGTCAACGTCTTCAACTACGGCGATCGCTCGATCCTCGGCGTCCTCATCCAGCCCATCAAGGAAGAACTCGGCGCGAGCGATACCGCGATGGGCATCCTCACCGGCCTCGCCTTCGCCCTCTTTTACGCCATCTGCGGCTTCCCGATCGCGCGGCTCGCGGACCGCGGCCTGCGCGTGCGCGTCATCGCCTGGGCGATGGCCATCTGGAGCGTCATGACGGCCGTCTCGGGGCTTGCGGGCTCGTACTGGCACCTCCTTCTCGCCCGTATCGGCGTCGGGATCGGCGAGGCCGGCGGCAGTCCGCCTTCGCAGGCGCTGCTGGCGGACTACTTTCCGATCGAGCAGCGTGCCCGGGCGATCGCCTTCTTCGTGGCGGGCGCCCACATCGGCGCCTTCATCGGCACCCTGCTCGCCGGCTACATCGGATACGAATACGGGTGGCGGACCGCCTTCCTCGTGCTCGGCGCGCCGGGCGTCGCCTTCGCGCTGCTCGTGCGCTACACGGTGCGCGAGGCGCCCCCGCGCGGCCGGATCGAGAGCGCAAGCTCGCCGTTGCGCAGCGGCACCCTCTGGCAGGCCAGCCGGCACCTGTTCGAGGGGCGCGCCTTCCGGCACCTGATGATCGCGGTGGGGGTCCTGTGGTTCAGCACCGCCGGCGCGGGCCTGTGGCATGCGCCCTTCCTGCAGCGCTCCCACGACCTGTCGCTGAAGGAGGTCGGGTTCCTGCTCAGCATGCTGAGCATTCCGAACCTGATCGCGGTGATGGTCGGCGGCTTCATCGCCGACCGCATGTCGAGACGCAATCCCGCCTGGCAGGTGTACGTGCCCCTGCTCGGAACCTTGATCTCGATCCCGTTCCTGCTCGGGTTCTATCTCGCTCCGACGTGGCAGTGGGCGTTCGCCTCGGCCATTCTCGCGATGCTCGCGGCGGGGGTCTTCGCCGGGGTGCTGCTGGCGGCCGTGCAGGGACTCGTAGGACCGCATGCACGGGCACTCGCAGGCGCGATCCTGATGTTCTCTTCCAACCTGATCGGCGTCGGGCTCGGACCGTTCGCCGTCGGCGTCCTGTCGGATCTCCTCACCCCCACGCTCGGCGACGAGTCGCTGCGTTGGGCCCTGGTCACCATGAAGGTACTGCCCCTCCTCGCCGTGTACCACATGTGGATCGCCTCCCGGCACTTCACGGCGGAGCTGCGCGAGGCTCCACCCGCGGCGCAGACGTCATGATCCCACGCGCCGCCATGTGGGTCGCGCTGGCCGGCGGGTTCCTCGCTCCATCCGGCGCGTCCGGCGCGGAGGCGCTGGTCGCCGTCGCGACGAACTTCGCCGGTGCGATGACGGCCCTCGAAAGCGCCTTCGAGGGCGACGGCGCGCATCGCATCCGCGTCGCCACCGGGTCCACCGGAGCGTTGCATGCGCAAGTCACCCAGGGCGCCCCGTTCGATCTCCTGCTGGCAGCCGACCGCGCCCGCCCCGAACGCCTCGAAGCGGAAGGCCATGCCGCACCCGGATCGCGCCGCACCTACGCGATCGGACATCTCGTGCTGTGGAGTGCGGACCCTGCACGCGTGACCTCTGACGGCGCACAGACGCTGCACGAATCGACGTACCGGAAGCTTGCGATCGCCAATCCCGAACTTGCCCCGTACGGGCGAGCGGCGCGCGACATGCTGCAGGCGCTCGAACTCTACGAGAGCCTGCGCAAGCGCATCGTCATGGGCGAGAACGTCGGGCAGGCCCACGCGCTGGTCGCCACGGGCAATGCGGAGCTGGGTCTGGTGGCACTGTCCCAGGTCATGCGTCCCGGACCCGTCGGTCCCGGCAGCCGTTGGGACGTGCCGCCGGATCTCCACACTCCCATCCGGCAGGACGCGGTACTGCTCCGCCATGGTGCGCAGAACCCGGCCGCCACCGCATTCCTGCGTTTCCTGTTCGGTCCGGCGGCGCGAGACATCATCAAGGCGCACGGTTACCGCCTTCCCCCGGCGGACGCACCGCCGGTCCCGGGAGAATCCGGCTAGTGGAAGCCGGCGCGATCGGGGTGACGCTGCACCTGGCGGCCGTCACGACCCTGGTCCTGCTCGTCGTCGGCACGCCGCTCGCCTGGTGGATCGCGACCACACCAAGCCCGATCCGACCGGCAGTCGAAGCACTCACCGCACTCCCGCTCGTGCTGCCGCCCACGGTGCTTGGCTTCTACCTGCTGGTCCTCCTGAACCCGAATGCGCCGATCGGGGCCTTCTGGGTCGAGGCCACCGGCACCACACTGACGTTCTCCTTCGCGGGCCTCGTGATCGCCTCGGTGATCTACTCCCTGCCGTTCATGGTGCAGCCGCTACACGGCGCGTTCGCGGCGGTGGGGCGCGCGCCCATGGAGGCGGCCGCCAGCCTGCGTGCACGGCCGCTCGATGCGTTCTTCACCGTCGCCGTCCCGCAGGCCGCCCGGGGTTTCCTCACCGCCTGTGTGCTGACTTTCGCGCACACGGTCGGCGAGTTCGGCGTCGTGCTCATGGTGGGGGGCAATATTCCCGGCGAGACGCGGGTCGTCTCCATCGCCATCTACGAGCATGTGGAGACGTTGCGTTACGGCGACGCGCATGTCCTCTCCGCGGTGCTGCTCGGCTTCTCGTTCCTCGTCCTGCTGGTCGTCTACAGCGTCAACCGGCGCTTCCCCGTCCATGCCATCTGACATCCTCGAGATCGACGTCGACCTCGCCCTCGGCGAGTTCCGCCTCACCGTTGCGGAAGCCGTGCCGTTGCCTGGCATCACGGCCGTGTTCGGTCCGAGCGGCAGCGGCAAGAGCACGCTGCTGCGTGTGATCGCGGGTTTCGAGCGGGGCCGGGGACGCATTGCCGCGGGAGCGGATACCTGGCTCGACACCCGCCAGGGCATATTCCTCGCGGCCTTTCGCCGACCCGTCGGATATCTGTTCCAGGACGCGCGCCTGTTCGAGCATCTGAGCGTCGCCGGCAATCTGCGCTACGCCGCGCGCCGCGCGGGACAGGGCGACCCGGTGATCACGTTGAAAGACGTTGTCGCGGCCTTCGACCTGGAAGCTCTGCTGGGGCGACGGGTCACAGCATTGTCCGGCGGCGAACGCCAGCGCGTCGCGCTGGCGCGCACGCTCCTGACACGCCCGGCGCTGCTTCTTCTCGACGAGCCGCTGGCCGCCCTGGACCTGTTTCGCAAGGCCGAGATCCTGCCCTACCTCGAGGCGCTGTCGTCGCGTTTCGGGGTGCCGACGCTCTACGTCAGCCACTCGATCGACGAAGTGGCCCGCCTCGCCGACCGCACGCTGGTCCTCACCGACGGTCGGGTGCGGGCCTTCGGGCCGACGCCGCTGGTCCTCGAACGGCTCGACGTGCAATCGATTGCCGGGCCCCTCGAGGCGAGCGTCGTGATCGAGGCGCGCGTCACGGCGCACGACACACACTACCGGATCACGACGCTCGACCTGGGCGGCGAGTCCATCGTCATGCCGATGGTCGCGAATCTCGCGATCGGAGCCGGTGCGCGTCTGCGCATCCGTGCGCGGGACGTGGCTGTCGCGACCGTCCGTCCGCATGGCCTCAGCATCCGCAACGTCCTCGAAGGGACACTGCTGGAGCTGACGTCGGAAGCGGAATCTCCGTTCGCGGAAGCGCTGCTCGACGTATGCGGTCAGCACCTGCGCGCACGCATCACCCGCGCGGCCGCCGACGATCTCGGACTCCATGCCGGCCAGCGCGTGTTCGCCCTGGTGAAGAGCGTGAGCTTCGACGGCTGAACCACCCTGAACCACAATAGTAGAATCCCCGCCGCAACTTCCAAGGGGGGCGCCATGGCCATCAAGAGCATCTTTTCCGAAGTCGAGTCCGTCAAACAGGGAATCGAGAACCTGTCCGTCGAGGATCTGAAGCGCGAACTCGCCGCCGGCGGCGACACGCTGCTGCTCGACATCCGCGAGATCCAGGAACGGGTGGACCTCGGCACCATCCCGAGCGCCAGGCATGCAGCCCGCGGGATGCTCGAGTTCTGGGCCGATCCCGGCAGTCCCTACTACCGGGACTGGTTCCAGGAGAACCGCCGCACCGTGCTTTTCTGCGCAGCGGGCGGCCGCTCCGCCCTGGCCGTAAAGGCTCTCGCGGACATGGGCTTCACGGATGTCGCCCACCTCGAATCGGGGTTCGCGGGCTGGAAGGAAGCGGGCGAGGACATCGAGGACACGCGCGCCACCAGTCGGTGGGTACGGCGGGCGTCGTAGGGGACGGGCGACCGCAAGGGTCGCCCCTACACGCGCGACGCGACGAGCTTCGCGAGTTCGCGCACACCTATGGCCTCGATGTCAGGCGCCAGGGGATAACGCTCCGTGCCCGAGTAGACCACGAAGCATCGTCCCGGGCGGACATCCTCACGGGCATGGTGGAACCCGCGGCCGAGCCTCGGAGCCATCCCCAGCTTGATCTCGACCGCCCATGGCGCAACCTCCCCCGGCAATTCGAGGAGCAGATCGATTTCGGCCCCTGCCTGGGTGCGGTAGAAGCTCGGATTCGTCCCGGGAGGCGCGGTGGCAACCAGGTTCTCGATCACGAACCCTTCCCAACTGGCGCCGGCGATCGGATGGCCCGCGAGCGCGCTGTAGTCCGCGATGCCGAGCAGGGCATGCACCAGCCCACTGTCCCGGACATAGACCTTGGGCGACTTGACCAGCCGCTTCCTGGTATTGGCGTAGTAGGGCCGCAGACGCCGGACCAGCAGCATGGCGGACAGCAGATCCACGTAGCTGGCCACCGTTGGGCTGCTGACGCCAAGGCTGGCAGCGAGCTTCGAGGCGTTGAGCAGCGTGCCCTGGCCGTGGGCGAGCATCGTCCAGAGACGTTCCAGGGTCTCGGCGGGGATCCGGCGCTCCGTGAACTCGGATATGTCGCGGTCGAGATAGGTGCGAACGAGATTACGACGGAAGGCCAGGGAGTTGTCCGCATTCGCGGCGAGCAGACTGTCGGGGAAGCCGCCGCGCACCCAATGCTCGGTGGTCGCTACCGTCTTCGGTTCGATGTCCAGCACGTCGAACGGGGCAAGCGGTACGAACTCGATTCGCCCGGCCAGACTTTCGCCGGACTGCCGGAGCAGGTCCATGGACGCCGATCCCAGGATCAGAAATCGTCCCGTGCGGCGCCCGGCGCGTCGACCCCGGTCGATCAAGCCGCGCAACTCCGGGAACAGTCCCGGCGCCCGGTGGATTTCGTCCAGCACGACGAGGCGGTCTTCGTGCGCGGCCAGGAACATGGCCGGCTCCGCGAGACGGCGCCGATCGGCGCTCGACTCGAGGTCGACGTACAGCGCGTCCATCTCTTCGGCGACATCCAGAGCGAGGGTCGTCTTGCCCACCTGGCGCGGGCCGATCAGCGCCACGGCCGCCTGGCGGCCCAAGGCCTGGCGAATGCTTGTGCGGGCGCGACGGGGAATCATCCTTGCAAATTTAAAGCATTGCTTTGAATTTGCAACCGTCTGACTCCACGGCCACGTCTCTTTTCGCCTATGATTCGTCACTTGCGCGCTTGATTGCACAGGGGAGAACACCATGGCCCACGATCTCGTTATCCGCAGCGGCAACGTCGTCGACGGAACCGGAGCACCGCCGTTCGAGGCAGATGTCGCGGTGGATGGAGACCGCATCGTCGAGATCGGCAAGGTGACGGGACAGGGCCGCGAGGAGATTCGCGCCGACGGTCTGGCGGTGTCGCCGGGCTTCGTCGACCTGCACACCCACCTCGATGCGCAGATCGGCTGGGATCCACAGGTCACCTCAGTGTCCTGGCACGGAGTCACCACCGCGCTCCTCGGCAACTGCGGCGTCACGTTCGCACCCTGCAAGCCGTCCGACCGGGAGTTCCTGGCCGGCATGATGGAGACGGTCGAGGACATCCCGAAGAACGCGATCCTGCACGGCCTGCCCTGGAACTGGGAGTTCTACGGAAGCTATCTCGACGCGCTGGAGACGCTCGGCCCGTCCATCAACATCGGCGGCCTCGTCGGTCACTGCGCCATCCGCTTCTACGTGATGGGCGAACGCGCGGTCGAGGAGCCGGCCACGGCAGCCGAGATCCGGCAGATCGCCGAACTCGCCGCGCGCTCCGTGGCGGAAGGCGCCCTCGGCTTCTCGACGAATCGCCTGCCCGGCCACGTGCTGCCGGACGGCAGGTCCATCCCCGGCACGTTCGCCCACCGCGACGAGCTGCGCGCCGTGGCCCGCGCCGTCGGCGCGCACGGCGGCATCATGCAGACCGTGTCCGATTTCCGCGAGTTCGACGAGGAAATGGACCTCATCGCTGACGAGGCGCGCTTGGCCCGGGGCGCACTGTTCAGTTCGGCCATCGAACTCGGCCACGAGCGCATGAACGAGCGGGTCATGGCGATGCGGGCCGAGGGGCTCAACGTCACCTCCGTGACAGTCCCGCGCAGCGGCGGCGGCGTAGGCGGCCTGTCCACGAACAACTTCTTCCGCGCCTTCGCGACACCTTCCTGGGAGGCGCTGCGCAACCGCGACCTCGACGGACGGCTCGCAGCCATCCGAGACCCGGCCAACCGCCAGCGGCTCATCGACGAGGTCAAGGCACTCGGCGAGGTGGTCGCGGAACACGCGCGACGCTGGTTCTACATGGGCAGCGAGGGGCGTCCGCGCTACACGCAGGCCCTCAGCGAGAGTCTGCATCACCTGGCGCAGGCCGCCGGCGAACATCCGGTGGAAACGTTCCTGCGCATCACGGACGAAACGGACGGCCAGGCGCTCTTCCACATGCGCGGCTTCAACGTGGACCTCGCCGCGCTCGAGCAACTGATCACGACGGAGTGGGCCATGCCCGGCCTCGGCGACGCCGGCGCCCACGTCAGCCAGATGATCGACTCGGGGTGGGCCACCTTCATCCTGTCGCACTGGCATCGCGACACGGGCGTCTACACGCTCGAGGAGGCGGTACGTCGCATGACCGCCGTGCCCGCCGGCGTGCTGGGTCTGGAAGACCGGGGCGTGCTCGCGGCCGGCAAGCGCGCAGACCTCAATGTGTTCGACGTCGAGGCGCTCGAAGAGCGGATGCCGACGATCGTGCATGACTTCCCGTTCGGCGCGCCGCGCTTCATCCAGCGCGCGGCGGGCTACAAGGCCACGGTCTGCAACGGCCAGGTCGTGCTGCGCGACGACGAACTGACGGGCGTCCGCGCGGGCCGGATATTGCGCAGCCACTGATGACGGCGACGAGCGGGCGGGGGCGAGCTGCTACGCACCCCTCACGCCCCCCGCCGCACCGCCTCCGGGGAGCGTGTCAGAACAGCGTCAACTGCGTGTCGTCACCGATGACGTTTTCGAACTCGAGCCCCAGGGTTTCCAGCACCGGCTCCGCGACCGGGCGGACCTGTTTCTCCACGTAGTGCTCACGGTCGAGTTCCGCCGTCCGGTTGTCGAGCGGTTCCGGCCCGGCCAGGGTGATCACGTACGAGACGAGACGCCCCGGCGGCGTGCGGGACTTGCGCGCCGCGGCGACGTGCGGCGGCGTGTTGCGATCGTAGTCGGCCAGGCGCTTGCGTAGCCCCTTGCGGTAGACCAGGGCGTCGTCCAGCTCGCCCGCGCGCACGGCGCGCACCACGCCCGCGAGGTAGTCGTCGACCGGCCGATTCCCGAAGAGCCGGGCGTACAGTTCACGCTGGACGACCTTCGCGAGTTCCGTCCAGTCCCTGCGTACGACCTCCATGCCCGTGAAGTCCACCTCCGCAGCGCCGGCGACGACACCCGCATAGCGCTTGCGCGCGCCCGCCGCGCCGTGCCGCACGGAAGGCAGGAAGAGCCGGGTGTAGAGCTTCTCGAACTCGAGTTCCAGGCGGCTCTCGACGCGCCACTCGCGGCCGATATGGTCCGCGAGCGCGGCATCGACCTCGGCCACCAGCACCTCGCCGAGCGCCTGGGCACGTGCCGGATCGGGCTCGCCGGAGCGCACGAACAGACTGTCGGTGTCCCCGTACAGCACCTCGAACCCGCGGTCCTCGAACCACGCCTTGCACCACAGCAGGAAGTAACGCCCCTGGCCGGTGATCGCGTTCGCGATGGCCGTGTTGTGGAAGCGGCAGGCCGGGGTGCCAAGCACGCCGTAGAACGAGTTCATGAGGATCTTGATGGCCTGCGACGCCACCGCGTCGTCCGCGCGTTTCGCCGCTTCCCGGGCGGCGGAGAGCCGGTCGAGCATGCGCGGCAGGATGGCTTCGTCGCGCCGAAACGCCGCGCCGCTCGACGTGCGGATCGTGTCGTCCCCGGGCTCGGGATCGGCAACGAAACCGAGCGGGTCCATGTTGAACGTCCGCATCACGCTCGGATACAGGCTCTTGAAATCGAACACCCAGACGTTGTCGTGCAGCCCGGTCACCGGCTCCAGGACATGCCCGCCGGCCTGCGCGGCCGAGACCCGGGAGTCGCTCGAACGCACCGTCGGCGCGACGATGTCGCGCTTGCCCAACTCCGAGAGATAGACGAAGTCGAACGACGCGATGCTCGCCGAGACCCGATCCGGCGTCATCCCGGTCAGGCGGCTGCGAGCCAGGGCCAACGGGACCAGGTTCAGGTTCTCGACGATCTCGAGGGCGAGTCGCGAGTCGGTCCGGGCGTAGTGGGCGAAGCCTTCGAGATCGTTCCGGTAGCGCGCGACGATCTCGCCGGCGCGGTCGCGCACGTCGCCTTCCACCGCCTTGCCCTCACCGAGCACCGAACGCGCCACGGCGTCGAGCGAGTACTCGTCCATCCGCACGAATGCGCCCCGCACGAGGTCCATCCCGTCGAGCACCACGCGTCCGGGAATGCTCGCCTGCCCGCTGCCGAAGTACCCCTGCGCTGCACGTACGCGCACCGTCCCGGGTTCGCGCCCCAACTGGAACGGATGCTTGACGCGCGCGGCGATCCGGCCGAGTACGGTCAGGTCGAAGTCGATGACGTTCCAACCCGTCAGGACATCGGCGTCCGTCTCCGCCACGCGCCGGCAGAACGCTTCCAGGGCGGCATGTTCATCCTCCGCCGCAAAGGCCCGTCCCGGCATGGCCCGCCCCGTCCCGTCGACGATGTGGACTTCGTCGAGGCCACATCCATAGAGAGAAACAGCCAGCAGCCGCTGGGCCTTCGGGTCCGTTTCGATGTCGAACGAGAGGACGCGGGGAGTGATGTCCACGTCCGCCGGGCCGACTTCGGGGTCGTCGAAGACCCAGTCCGCACCCTGGCCCGGGCGGGCGTCGCCGTCGATGGCTACCCCACCCTTCACGTCGCGGTCGATGAGGTAACGCACGGCGAAGCGCACGTCCGCCTCGAAAGTGTCTATTCCGTGGTCGTGCAGGCGGTCCCGCAGGGGTGGCGCGTCGGGCGGTGTGCGCACTTCGATGCTCGTCACCGGTTCGCCGGCGAACGTTCGCCGCGGGGTCGGGCGCTGGCGCGTCGCGCCGCACTCCCGCGCCCGCGTGGCGTCGGCCGTACGCACGTAGAAGCAGGGGGTCTGCCGCGCGTCGCGCACGAGGAAGGTCTCGCCACCTTCCAGCCGGCCATGCAGGTGCACCACCGGAGCCGCGTCGCGGATGCGGTAGCTCGCCTGCATGACGAAACCGCGCACTTTCATGGAGAGGATATTAATCCGCGACGGCCGCCTGCAGGGAGACCGGCGCCGCGGGGAACGGACAACGCCCACGCCAGCCGGTGTCACCGGACCGGCGCGCAGCGCGATACCCGATCACATCACACGTGCGTTCCCGACATCAGCCCCACATGTTCGTGCCGCCACAGACCGTGAGGGCCTGACCGGTGACGAAGGCACTGGCGTCCGAGGCGAGAAACACCACGGCGCCCTTGAGGTCCTCGGGTTCGCCGAGGCGCCGCAGCGGCGTGTTCGTCTCGGCGTTCGCCTTGGCTTCGGGGTTGTCCCACAGCGCCCGCGCGAAGTCCGTCTTGATGAGCCCCGGGCAGATGGCATTCACGCGCACGCCGCTTGGGCCGTATTCCAGGGCCAGGTTGCGCACGAGCCCGATGTCGGCGAGCTTCGAGATGGCGTAGGTGCCGAGCATCTCGGAGGCGTTGAAGGCCCCCGTGGACGACGTGATCATCATGCTGCCGCGCCCCTTCTCGACCATGTCCGGCGCCACCATCTGGCAGAGCCAGTGGTTCGACCGCACGTTGGAGTTCATGATCTTGTCGAACGCGCTGTCCGGGATCTTCGACATCGGCCCATAGAACGGATTGATGCCGGCGTTGGCGACCAGGATGTCGATGGGACCGAGCCGGCTGCGCGTCTCGGCGACCAGGCTCTCAAGCTGCTCCTTGTAGCCGATGTTGCAGGCGATGGCGATGGCCCGCTCCGCGCCGCACTTCTCGTTGATCTGCGCGACCGCTGCCTCGCACTGGTCGAGCTTGCGGCTCGACACCACGACCTTCGCCCCGTGTTCGGCAAGTCCCTCGGCCATGTAGAGGCCCATGCCCTTCGATGCGCCCGTCAACAGCGCCACGCGCCCCGTCAGATCGAAAAGTGTCGTCTCGACGCCCATTGTTCACTCCGTTTGCAGGAAAGCCGCGTAGATTACGGGAAGGCAGCGGGGGTAGGAAGCGCGAGGTGCAGGGGACGGGCTTGTCCCGTCCCTTCCCGTCGCCAAGGGTTTGCGCGGGCTCGACACGGGCGACCGCAAGGGTCGCCCCTACGGGCCGCGCACCTTTTGCAGGCCGTTCTGGATCCCTTCGGTCGCCCAGTCCGTCCACGGCAGGGTGAAGAAACGGAAACCTTTCTCCATCAGCTCGGCCGGAGAGATGCCGGGTGGGACGAAGAACATTCCCGGCGCGACGCCGACTTGCTTGCAGGCTGCCGCGATCCGGTCGAGTGCGGCATGGTACTTCGGGTTCGTGTAGTCGAGCGGGACATCGATGTTGATCGACAGGTCGGATGGTCCGACCAGCAGCACGTCGATGCCGTCCACGCTCAGGATGTCCTCGATTCCGTCCAACGCCTGCTGGGTTTCGATCATCGGGATGATCAGAAGCTGTTCGTTGACCGCGTCCATGTACTCGCGGTAGCTCGAGAACTCCCCCCACTCACCGCGCATGCCGGCGGAACTCCGCGCGCCGGCGAACGGGTATTTGCACCAGTTCACCATGTTGGCGGCTTCTTCCGGGGTGTTCACCATGGGCACGACGATGCCCTTGGCGCCGATGTCGAGCGCGTAGCAGATCTGATCGGGGCGCAGGTCGCCGACCCGGACGATCGGGCTTGCATCGGTACCGCGCGTGCCGCCGACGGCCCGTACCAGCCCCTTGATGTCGTTCGTCGAGTGCTGCGTGTCGAACAGCACGAAGTCGAAACCCGCGTTTGCCACGAAACGCACGTCGCTGCTGGCGCCGGCGGTGGTCCCCACGACCGTCGCTCCCGCCTTCAGCTTGTCCTTGGTGCGATGGATGTGATGAACCCCTCGAAAACGAGCGCCAAGCCTAAGTGTTGACGGGACGAAGCGCCAGCGCGAAACCGCACCTCGTTCGCGGGTTCCCTCCGCGCGGGCTAGCGCGACCTGGCGGTCGCGTTGGAAGTTTCGCTGACGCGACAACTTCTACGGGGCAAGCCCCTAGCCCCCTAGCCGTTCCCGGTCGGGTACTGCTCTTGACCGTAACGGCCTTCCACATTACCTTGATGTCATTGACATCACATGAGTTCACCCGACGAAAATGAGCCAGATTACGGCCCGCCTGCCCGATGCCGTCGTCGCAGCACTCGACGCCGCCGCGCAACGTCTCAATCGCAGCCGAGCCGAGATCGTCCGCCAGGCGATCGAGCGCTATCTGGACGACTACGACGACCTGACGGTCGCCGTCGAGCGGCTTCAGGACCCGAACGACCCCGTCCTGGACTGGGATGAAGTCCGAAGTGCGCTACTCTGTCAGGATTAAGCGCAGTGCGGCTTGCGAACTCCAGCGGCTCCCCACAGCAGAGCGTTCGCGAGTCGTCGGAGCCATCGACACACTCGCGGACAACCCGTTCGCCGGCAGCTCGTTGAAGGGGACACTGAGAGGAATCCGACGACTGCGAAGCGGGAGCTACCGCATCTTGTACGAGTTGCAGGAGTCCACATTGGTGGTCCTCGTGGTTCGCATCGCCCACCGACGCGAGGCCTATCGCCGCCCTGTCGGATAGCGGACTGACGCATCGGGCACCGTCGAGGTCACCCCCCACTCAGCCGTCGATGCCAGGCACCGGAAAGCCTGCGCAGGTGGCCTCGACCTCTTCCTTCACGCGCGCCAGCACCCTCGCGTCTTCGTGGTTTCGCAGGGCCTCCAGCATCCAGGCCGCCAACTGCTGCATCTCCGCCACGCCCATGCCGCGCGTGGTGGCGGCCGGCGTGCCGAGGCGAATGCCGCTCGGCCGCAGCGGCGGGTTGGGATCGTCCGGGACGATCTGCTTGTTGCAGGTGATCGACACGGCGTCGAGCGCCTCCTCGGCCACGCGTCCATCCATGTCGAAGCT
The DNA here is from genome assembly GCA_965206615.1 of Candidatus Azotimanducaceae bacterium. GTDB lineage: Bacteria > Pseudomonadota > Gammaproteobacteria > Pseudomonadales > Azotimanducaceae > VXNE01. The sequence goes on along the minus strand of CBDBKI010000005.1, from coordinate 405,695 downwards.
CTTGACGCAGTCGAGCACCATCATGTGGTTCTCGGTACCGCCCGTGACGAGGTCCGCGCCGCCCGCCATGAGTGCGTCCGCCAGGGCGCGCGCATTCACCAGGACCTGCGCCGCGTACTCCCGGAACTCGGGCGTCGAAGCCTTGCCGAGCGCGATGCCGACGGCCGCCACCTGATTCATGTGCGGTCCGCCCTGCAGGCCCGGAAAGACAGACTGGTCGATCTGCCGACGGAACTCCTTTTTCGTGAGGATCATCCCGCCCCGTGGACCACGCAGGCTCTTGTGCGTCGTGGTCGTGACGAAGTCGAAGTCGTAGTCGCAGGGATTGGACATGGCCTTGCCGGCGATGAGTCCGCCAATGTGCGACACGTCCGCCATCGTCATCGCGCCCACCTCGTCGGCGACGGACTTGAACTCGGCGTAGTCGTAATCGCGGGGATAGGAGGAATAGCCGCACACGACCATCTTCGGGCGGTGGCGCCGCGCCATGTCGCGGAGTTCGTCGAAGTCGATCCGGCCCTGGTTGGCGGGATCGGACTTGTAGCGGATCCAGTTGAAGAGCTTGCCCATGTGCGACACCGGCGCGCCATGGGTCAGGTGTCCGCCGTGGGAGAGATCCATGCCGAGTACCGTGTCGCCAGGCTCGAGCATGCCGAGGTAGACCGCCGCGTTCATCGGCGCGCCGGAGAGCGGCTGGACGTTGACGTGCTCCGCACCGAAGAGTTGCCGCGCCCGGCTGCGCGCGGTGCGTTCGATGACATCCGTGTACTGCTGGCCACCGTAGTAGCGGCGCCCCGGATAGCCTTCCGAGTACTTGTTCGTGAACACCGAACCGAGGGCGGCGAGCACTTCCGGGTAGGTGTAGTTCTCGGACGGGATCAACTCGATGCCGGCACGTTGGCGGGCTTCCTCTCCAACGAGCGCGGCGTGCATCTCCGGATCGTTCTCCGCCAACAGGAGACGATTGCGGCGGCTCGAAGCCCCCCAATCCGTGGCTGACTGCATGATGGTTCCTCGACGTAGCCCCGGGACGCGATGGCCGGTCGCCGGCGCCGCCTGTCGCGGGGAGGCGCACTGTAACGGTTTCGGAACCCGGGCGCAGCCGCCGTCACCCCCGCCCCGGGACGCGCTTGCGTATGAACGGGTTGACCTGCAGCTCCGGGTCCGCTCCCGGGTCGAATACGAGCTCGCCGTCCGCCACGAACGGGACCGCCTGAGCCCACAGCTCGCCGTGCGTCCCGCGAATCGGCTCCCGGCTGTACTGGGCGAGGTACGCCCGTCGCTGCCGGCCGGTGGTATTCGCGCCGCTGCGGTGCAGGCTGGTGCTCGAGAAGACCACGACGCTGCCGGCCGGGGCTTCGACGAGTTCGCCGGTTGCGCCGCCCTCGTAGCCGACCAGGTCGTTCGTACCTTCCTCCCGGCGGTGCGGGAACACCGTATCCCGCGACCCCACACGGTCGTGCGGCAACACGGAAATCGTGCCGTTCTCGCGGGTCATGTCGTCCAGGGCGCACCAGCAGGTCAGGTAGGGCCCGTGCACGTTGCCGGGATCCAGGAAGCGCAAGTATCCCGAGTCCTGGTGCCACGCGAAGCGCATGCCCTGTTCGGCGCCCTTCACCACCCACTGCTCGTTGAAGAGATAGACCGTGGGGCCGAGCAGCGCCGTGGTCACCGCGCGCATGAGCCCGCCGAAGAGGAGATCCGGCAGGCGCTCGCTCTCCCGGTAGCGGTTGCCGATGAAGTAACGACGGCCGCGATGCGTGATGCCGTAAGTGTCCGTGCCGCGCTCCGCCAGCCAGCGATCCGTGCGCGCGACGAACTCGTCGCATTCTTCGCGCAGCATGGCGAGCGTGGCCGTGTCGATGACGGCCTCGAGGACAACGAATCCGTCGCGCTCGAACGCGCGGCGCAGCGTGGCGTCGATCTCGTGCATCGGATCGTCCGGGCGGTTCCTTACCAAGCGACCAATATGGGCGAGGCCACGGGCGGATGCAACGCACTCCCGGGCATCGTCTTGACGCCATCCACGGCCATCGCAACAATGCGAGATACGACGCCTGGATCGCCGGGGTCGGCCTCGAGAAGAACTTCGGCAGCCTGGGGATCCGGGGAGAGTTGCGCTACACCGACCACGGCAGTTCGAAGCGCACCGTGCGGTTCGAAGAGGTCGCGGTGATTGTGCCGGTGGAACTCGAAAGCGGCGAGGTCGGCGTCGGAGTCAGCGTGGTCTGGCGTCCCTGACCGGTCCCGTGCCGGTTCTCACCTCCAGCCCTGCTGGCGGTCTGGGTCCGCCGCCGCCACCTTCCTGCAAGCCCCTGTCGTGGACCCTCGCGTACCTGCCGTCAGTGGATCGTGTGCTGCACCTTGCGACGTAGCGCGACAACCGCGCGCTGAACGTCGTCCAGACCCGGATCGACGACCAGCAGGCGCTCGAAGGCCAGCAGCGCCGACGACTCGTCCCCGGCGCGCAGGCAGATCTGGCCGAAGCCCCCGAGGGCCCCGAAGTGACGCGGCTCCCGTTCCAGCGTCCGGGCAATGTCCCCGAGGCTCTCGCCATCCCGGTCTTCGATGAAGCGCAGGGTGGCGCGCTTGTTCCACGCTTCCGCCCAGTCCGGCCACTGCGTGACCATCGCATCGAGGGTCGCACCGGCGTTCGTGAGGTTGCCGGTCTCAAGCGCACTCACGGCGCTGCGCATGGCGTGTACGGCGTCGTCCTCCTGATGCGAACACCAGATCGCCCAGATGCGCCCCCGCGCGTGAGCCCGATCCTCGGCGCTGCCCGTGCGCAGCTTCTCGAACAGGCCGTCCAGTACCGGGGTATCGCTCGGCGGCTCTGCGTTCATCGCGGCGAGCGTCAGGTGGATGGGCATTGCATGTGCGTCCAGCATGGACTTGCTCCGTCAGGGTCTCGCGGGACCGAGCGCTCTGGCTCGCATCGAAGTCTGCCCACCCGTCCCGGAAGCCGCAAGGCACGCGACGCGCCTGTGCGCGCGCCGGGTAGAACGGCCGTTGCGGATCGGCACGCCGTCCTGGCTGCACCCGGTTAGGATGGGCCGCCCGAACGCTCCACCGCCGCCGCCATGCACCGCCGTCTTGCCATCACCGTCCCAGGCGCGCGCCGCGCGGCGCTCCGATGAAGCTCCACAGGCTCGTACAAACCTCGCTCGCGGTGGCGGCCACACGGAGCCGGAACGCCAAGCGCGACGCACTCGCCGAGGTCATCCGCACGATGGACGGCGAAGAGTTGCCGATCGGTGTCGCCTACCTGTCCGGGATACTGCCGCAGGGACGGGTCGGCGTCGGGCCGGCCGCCGCCCGTGACAGCGCAGCCGTGCCTCCGGCGCCCATGCCGAGCCTGTCGCTCACGCAAGCGCATGCAGCCATCGAGCGGGTTCGCGCCCCCGCCGGGCCCGGTTCCGCGGCGGCGCGCCGGGCGGCACTGCGGGCCCTCTTCGGCCGATGCGTTCCCGACGAGTTGCGGTTCCTGATCCGGCTGCTCGTCGGCGAGTTGCGCCAGGGGGCCCTCGACGGCGTCATGGTCGAAGCGATCGCCAAGGCGGCCCGGTGCAGCGGCGCCGACGTACGGCGCGCCTACATGCTGCGCCCGGACCTGCCCCATGTCGCCACCGTCGCCATGCGTGACGGCACAGCGGGATTGCGCAGCGTGCGCCTGTCCCTCGGCACGCCGATACAGTCCATGCTCGCGCAGACCGCCGATGACGTCGGCGGCGCGGTCGATGCCATGCAGCGTGCCGTGCTCGACTACAAGATGGACGGCGCGCGCGTGCAGGTCCACAAGGCGGGGACGGAGGTGGCCGTCTTCTCCCGGCAGCACAACGACGTCTCGTCCAGCGTCCCGGAAGTGGTCGAAGCCGTCGTCGCGATGCCCGCGAGCTCCCTGGTCCTCGACGGCGAGGTGATCGGGTTCGACGGCGCCGGCCGCCCTCTGCCGTTCCAGACGACGATGCGCCGCTTCGGGCGCCGCCGGGATGTCGCCGCGCTACGCGCGGAGTTGCCCGTCGCGCCGCGTTTCTTCGACTGCCTGCACGCCGACGGCGAGGACATCCTCGGCCAGCCGCTGACGGAGCGTCTGGCACTGCTCGACGCGATCGTTGCGCCGGCGTTGCGGATGCCCCGCATCGAAACACATGAAGCCGCCGTCGCGACCGCGTTTCTCGACGGCGCGCTGGCCGCCGGCCACGAGGGCGTCATGGTCAAGGACCCCGCGTCCGGCTACGCGGCGGGCAGTCGCGGCAAGGCGTGGCTGAAGGTCAAGTCTGCCCACACACTCGATCTCGTGGTGCTGGCCGCCGAGTGGGGACACGGGCGTCGCCGCGGCAAGCTGAGCAACCTGCATCTCGGCGCCCGCGACCCGGGCACGGGCGGTTTCGTCATGCTCGGCAAGACCTTCAAGGGGCTGACCGACGCCATGCTCGCGTGGCAGACCCGGGCGCTGCTCGACCTCGAGGTCTCCCGCGACAGCCATACCGTCTACGTCGAACCGCGCCTGGTCGTGGAGATTCTCTGCAACGAAGTACAGACGAGCCCGCACTATCCCGCGGGCCTCGCCTTGCGCTTCGCGCGGGTCCAGCGCTATCGGACGGACAAGGGGCCGGATGCCGCCGACACGTTGGACATGGTTCGCGCATTGCACACCGGCGCGGACGAGTAGTTTCCGGTACGCGCCCCCCGCCATGCCAGGGCGCGTTCGCTGCAACCCTCCGGCAGCCGAAACGCCAACAGCACGTTGCCGGGCATCTGGCCGAACAGGGCATAGCCGGACTGCACGAACAGCATGTCGCCGGCCACCTGGATGCCGGCGTTGTCGATGGCGCCGCCATGCGCGTCGACGCCGTTGATCGACTCGTACTCGCGCACGGTGTCGTACGTCCACAGGACCGTGCCGTCAGCGAGAGAAAAGGCGTACGCGGTGCCGTCGAGAGACCCGGCGAAGGCCAGGTCCGCCGTGGCGCTCGCGGCCGCCGAGAAGCCGTAGAAGAAGGAGCACTCGGGCCACGGATCCTCTCGCGAGAACCAGTCCGCCCGATCGAGTTCGCAGCCGCGGATCGCCTTGTGCGTCCACGCCAGGTTCCCGGTAGCCAGGTCGAGCGCGTACACGCCCGGTCTCGGCACGTAGTCGGCTCGCGGGATTTCCGGGTCGGCGATCGGTACCACCACCCGATCTCCCGCCACCGCGATCCCCCAGTGCACGCCACCGAGGGCGGTGCCGTCGCTGAGCCGCGTCTGCCAGAGGAGCTTGCCCGAGTCGGCGTCGAGCAAATGCACGACCCCGGACTTCTGGCCCGCGACGAGCACGTCGCGCCCGTCCGGCAGCGTCGTCAGGGCCGGGGCGGCGCCGAAGTCGAAGTCCGGCCCGTCCTCCTTCGGACAGCTCGGGCCCTTGCGGAAGCCGCAGGCCATGTTGAACGCGTCCCCCGAGGTCGCCTGGAAGCTCCACGCGATGTCGCCCGTTGCCATGTCGAGCGCCACGATCGCATCGGACAGGTCGGTGGCCGGCGTCGACGTATTCTCCCCCGTGCCGACGTAGATGCGTCCCCGCTGCGCGTCGATCGTCGGCGTGGTCCACACGGCCACGCCCGACGGACCCCACATCTGGGTTCCGGCATCGCTCTCGTAGGTCTGCTCCGCCGGCGGCGTCATGCGGGTCGTCCAGAGGATCTCCCCGGTCGCCGCGTCGAGCGCCCGTACCGCCCCGTGGCTCTTGCAGCACTCGTACTCCGGGTTCGTCGCGAGGGCCACGCCGAATGCCGAAACGGGTACGAACAGCGTCGCGCCGTGCTGCGCGATGCCGCCCGTCAACATGGAAGCGTCGAAGAGGCCCACCTCGCTGGTCCAGATGCCCTCGCCCGTGCGGGCATCCACCGCGTGCACCGACGACGCCACGTCGCCAAGGAACAGTGCGCCGCGATCCTCGACCCGGCCGAGTGCGAGCGGCGTACGCAGGGGCGTTGCCGAGGCGTAGTGCCACTTGACGCAGCCCCACTGCCGATCCAGCGCGAACAGGCTCCCGCTGACGGCGGCAACGAAGACGGTGTCCACGGTGACCACCGGGTGCGAGCGCGCCTCCGCGGCGTCCGGCAGACCGAACGCCCAGGCGAGTTCGAGGTTCCCGACGTTCTCCGCATCGATCGATGTCGCTGCCTGAAAGCGCGTATTGCCCGTCCCGAACCCCCAGCCGGGCACGGCTGCGTCCAGCGACACGTCGATGTCCGCGCAGCGCGATCCGCTGTCGGCAACGCCCCCGGAATCGCCGGCGACGAACCCGGCCAGTTGCCGGACCTCGTCACGGTTCAGACCCCGGGCGTGTTCCCGCATCTTGCCGCGGGTGACGGCGAACAGTACCTGGCCGTAGCTCATCCCCCGCATGGCGGCCAGTTGCGGACCGGCGTCCTTGCCCTGGACCGTATGACAGGCCGCGCAACGGATCTGGTAGTTGGCCTCGCCCGGCGCCGCCTCGGCTGCCGGATCGGTGGCCACCTCGGCACCCGCAAGGGCCAGTGCCTGGGTCAACAGAACGCCGGCCGCCGGTGCGCGCAGGCGGGCAAGGAGACGATGCATGGGGCGGGTCCGGCGGAAAACCGGCGCATTCTACCCGTTCGCGTCCCCCGACCTCTTGAGACGGCGGACATGCCTTGGGAGAGACGCCGCAATACACCTTTCCGACGCCGAAGATGCGGCCCGTCAGTTGGGGTAGCATCGATGTCGATGACGATGGTCCGGTGCACCGCAATCCTGCTGTCCGCGTTCGCGGCGATCGTGGCGCACGCCGTGGAGTACCGCCACGGTCTGTCCTACATCGAACCCCTCAAGTATCCGCCGGATTTCGAGCACTTCGACTTCGTCAATCCCGACGCCCCGAAGGGCGGCGTCCTGCGCATTCCACAGATGGGTACGTTCGACAACTTCAACTACGTCGCCGAGAAGGGGCGCGACGCGGAGGGCCTCGACGACCTCCTGCACGACCGCCTGATGGAGGACTCCAAGGACGAGCCGGCGAGCTGGTACGGCCGGCTGGCCACCGGCATCGCCGTCGAGCCCGACTACCGCTGGGTGCAGTTCCGACTGAACGAGAACGCCCGCTGGCACGACGGGACCCCGCTCACGGCGCGCGACGTCGTGTTCACCTTCGACGCGATGAAGGAACACAGCGCCGTCTACTACAAGTCCGCCCTGCTCGACCTCGACCGCGTCGAGATCGTCTCCGACCACGAGGTGCGCTTCGTCACCCGGGAAGGCCGGCGCCGCAACCCGCTGCTGCCCTTCGTCTACGCCGAGTTCCGCATCTTCCCCGAGCACTACTGGGCGGAACGCGACATCTCGAAGACGGCGGTCGAGCCGCCCCTCGGGAGCGGGCCCTACCGCGTCGCGGAGGTCGACTTCGGTCGGTCCGTCGTCTACGAACGCGTGGACGACTACTGGGGCGCGGACCTCCCGACCATGAAGGGACGCTTCAACTTCGACCGGATCAAGTACGACTACTTCCGCGACGAGCACATCATGCTGGAAGCCCACAAGGCGGACGTCATCGACGTCCGCCAGGAGACGGTGTCCAAGAACTGGGCCACCCAGTACAACTTCCCGGCGGTCCGTGCCGGGCTCTTCAAGCGCGAACTCCTCTACATCACCCGGCCGTGGGGGCTGTGGTGGCCGACGTTCTGGAACATGGACCGGGAGCGCTTCCAGGACGCGAGGGTACGCGAGGCGCTGTGGCTGCTGTACGACTTCCCCTACATAAACCGCGTGATCCTGTTCGGTTTCTACGACCACGGTCACAGCTTCTTCCACAACTCCAAGATGGCGCAGTCGGGCGTGCCATCCGAGGACGAACTGGCGCTCCTCGAGCCCTTCCGCGACCAGTTGCCGGAGCGTCTGTTCACCCAGCCCTTCCGGGCGCCGCCGTCCACCGGCTTCGGCTACAACCGGGACAACACGGAGCGGGCCATCGCCCTGTTCCGCGAGGCCGGTTGGGTCATCGACGACGGCGTCATGCGCAACGTCGAGACCGGCGAACCCTTCACCATCGATTTCGTGTTCGTCGCCGCCACGACGCTGCGGGCGTACATGCCGTACATCCATGCCCTGAACCGCATCGGCATCCAGACCACCGGGCGCGCGCCCGAGAACTCCAACTGGCTGTACCGCATGCGCACCGGCGCGTTCGACTCCGGCGTGCAGAACTACGTGCCCGCCAATATCCCGGGTTTCCAACTCGAGTCCCGTTTCGGCAGCGCGGCCGCGGACGCGGACTACAGCCTGAACTGGCCGAACATCCGCGACCCCGTCCTCGACGCACTCATCCTCAAGGTGCAGGCCGTCGACAACGCGCGCGACTTCTACGCGGCCACCCGCGCATTCGACCGCGTGCTGCTGTGGCGCTTCTACTTCGTCCCCGGCATGGCGCAGCCCGGCTTCCGCCTCGTCTACTGGGACAGGTTCGGCATCCCGGAGAGCGGCCCGCTGCTGCACCCGCAGTACACCGAGAACTGGTGGTGGGACGAGGCGAAGGCGCGCCGCGTGGCCGACGGGATCGCACGGCTCGGGGACTGACATGGGCCGCTACATCCTCCGCCGCCTCGCACTGATCGTGCCCACGATCTTCGGCATCATCCTCATCAACTTCGTCATCGTGCAGTTCGCCCCGGGCGGGCCCATCGAGCAGATCATCGCGAGCGTGACGGCCGGGCAGATGTCGGCCACCGCCGGCATCAGCGGCGGCGGCGACACGGCGGCCCTGCAGACCACCGCCATGGAGAGTACGGCGGCCAGCTACGGCCTGGATCCCGAACTGCTCAAGGACCTCGAGCGCCAGTTCGGCTTCGACCGGCCGGCCCACGAGCGCTTCCTCACGATGGTCTGGAACTACATACGGTTCGAGTTCGGGACGAGCTATTTCCAGGACCGCCCGGTGGTGGATCTCGTGATCGAGCGCCTGCCGGTCTCGATCTCGCTGGGGCTCTGGTCGCTGTTGCTGATCTACGGCATCTCCATTCCCCTCGGCATCGCCAAGGCGGTGCGGGACGGCTCGCGCTTCGACATCTGGACGAGCACCGTGATCTTCGTCGGCTATGCGGTGCCGGGTTTCCTGTTCGCGATCCTCCTTATCGTCGTCTTCGCCGGCGGCAACTACCTCGACATCTTTCCGCTGCGGGGCCTGGTTTCGGACAACTGGGACGACCTCTCCTGGCCGGACCGCATCGGCGACTACTTCTGGCACCTGACGCTGCCCATCGCCTCGCTCACGATCGGCGGGTTCGCGACCCTCACGATGCTGACCAAGAACTCCTTCCTCGAGGAGATCGGCAAGCAGTTCGTGCTGACCGCCCGGGCGAAGGGGCTGGCGGAGAACCGCGTGCTCTACGGGCACGTCTTCCGCAACGCGATGCTCATCATCATCGCCGGCTTCCCCGCGGCCTTCGTCGGGATTCTCTTCACCGGCTCGCTCCTGATCGAGGTGATCTTCTCCCTCGACGGCATCGGGCTCCTCTCCTACGAGGCGGTGGTGAAGCGCGACTTCCCGATCCTCTTCGCGACGGTGTTCGTGTTCAGCCTGATCGGGCTGGTCATGCACCTCGTCGGGGACCTCACCTATGTACTGGTCGATCCCCGCATCGACTTCGAGACGCGCGAATGACGCCACTGGGCCGACGCCGCTGGGCCAACTTCAAGGCCAATCGCCGCGGCTGGTACTCGCTGTGGGTTTTTGCCGTGCTATACGGTCTGTCGCTCGCCGCCGAACTGATCGCCAACGACAAGCCCATCCTGCTCTACGTCGACGGCAGCCTGCACTTCCCGGCCCTCACCCACGTGACGGAAATGGAAATCGGCGGCACCCTGCCGATCGAAGCGGATTACTCCGACCCGTATGTCCGCGGCCTGATCGACGCGGGGGACGGATGGTTCATCGAGCCGCCCATCCCCTTCAGCTACGACACCATCGACCTCTACATCGATTCCGCCGCGCCCGCACCCCCGTCGGCGCGGCACTGGCTCGGCACGGACGACGTGGCGAAGGACGTACTGGCGCGGCTGATCTACGGCTTCCGGCTGTCCGTCTCCTTCGGCATCGCCCTGGCGTTCTTCGCCTCGATCATCGGGGTCGGAATCGGCGCGGTGCAGGGTTATTTCGGCGGGGTGATGGACCTGGCCGGGCAGCGGGTCGTCGAGATCTGGGCCGGGCTGCCGATCCTCCTGGTCCTGATCATCCTGGCGAGCATCTTCCAGCCCAACGTCTTCCTGCTGCTGCTCATCCTGATCGCTTTCAGCTGGATGTCCCTCGTCTCCGTCGTGCGCGCCGAGTTCCTCCGCGCACGCAATTTCGACTACGTGCGTGCGGCGCGGAGCCTCGGGGTCTCCAGCCTGACGATCATGCGCCGCCACGTGCTGCCGAACGCCACGGTCGCGGCGCTGACCTTCCTGCCCTTCATCCTGTGCGGAGCCGTCACCACGCTCACCGCGCTCGACTTCCTCGGCTTCGGCCTGCCGGCGGGATCGCCCTCCCTCGGCGAACTGTTGCAGCAGGGCAAGAGCAACCTGCAGGCGCCCTGGCTGGGGCTGACCGGCTTCTTCACGCTGGCGGTGATGCTCTGCCTGCTCATCTTCGTGGGCGAGGCGGTACGGGACGCCTTCGATCCGCGGCGGGCGACGCAGACTGCGGCGCCGGTGGCGCTCGGCTGATACTGCCATAGCGACCGGAGTCGACACGAGGACGAAGAAGCCGACATCCCCCTCTGCGAGGTCTCGGCGGCTGATGCCGAGAAGATGCACGTCGGCAGCATCTTCCGTTGGGTGATCGGATATGAACGTGCCGCCGGCCCGGTGAGGCGTGTCTCCCAGATCGTGTTTCGAGACCTGCGCGCAGTCTCGCAGGGCGATCTGTCCGCGAGCAGGACCTGGGCCGACCGGGTCGCAACGGCCTTCGCGGAGTGACCGGTCCCGCGAAGGCCAACCTACCGCCCAGTCCCGAACAGTTCGTAACGCGGACCCTCCGAGAGTCCGGCGTCGTCTTCCGCAGGGCCGCCCTCTCCACCGGGACGGTACGCCTGCGGGCCGCTATCGGGTCCCTCGCTTCCTGGTCAGTCGAGACATTTGGCGAGGCCTGTCGTCTGGACGAGATCATCGCCTGACTGCGCGGCTGGGACCTCGGCAGGCAAGACGTTCAGGAGCACCCAGTCGAATCAGCCCGGGCCATCATCGTGCGCCGTAGACCGCGGCGCTCGGCCAGACGCGTGTAAGCTTCCTCCACAGTGAACGTACTCCGAACGCCCGGCGAGAGGTTCGCGAAAATCACCCTGGTTGGTCCCAGCAGGAGGTGCCGGGTGCCAGGTCACGATCAAGGACATCGGACACTATCCGCAGGACGCTGCTGCAGAAGAGTTGGTCCGGATAATCATGGACTTCCTGCAGGCAACGTAGTCGCGACAGGAGCGCAGGACTCAGCATGGAGCATTCTGGAGCCTTGACACAGCCGCCTTACGACACCTCCCTGCTCGGCGTCGCCGTGGGGGCGCTGCGCCACCACGGGAACGAGGTCGCCCCCGGGGAGGCGTTCGTCCTGTCGGGGCACGCATTCGCGCTCAACATCCACCCGGACCTGTGTCCCAGCGCTCCGTACTGCTGGGATTACCGGGCGTGCGTGGAACTGTTGCGCAACATCGGCCTGGAGACACGGGAACTCGGCACGCTGATGCCCACCGCGGCCGCCGACGCGAAACGCCGGCTGGAGTCCCGCGTCCACGAAGCACTCGAACAGGGCGCAGTCTGCTCGCTCCTGAACCTGGACCATCAGCTCGTGCTGGGTCGCGACGAAAAGAGTTTCCTGCTCGCGCAGCCTTGGGGTCCGGAGCCCCCGAGCACGCCGGAGCGGCTGACCTTCGGCACCTGGCAGGAATGCCAGACCGGGCCACCGGTGGAGTTTTTCGCCTTCATGCCATGCGAACCGGCCTCCTCGACACCGCTGGAAGACGCGCTCGCGTTCGCCGTGGACGCGTGGAAACGCCCCGGGTGCATGACGGAGGGGCCATATGGTTTCGGGCCCCTGGCCTATGACCGCTGGCTCGCTGCCCTGCAAGCGGACAGCATCGATGTGCACGGCAACTGGTGGAACGCCTCGGTCTGGGGAGAGTGCCGTGCCTTCGCCGCGGAGTACTTCGCGACGGCCGCCAATGTCGAGGGCGCCGCCTGGCTCGATGCGCCCACCGCCCGCTGGCTGGCCGAGCGGTATGCGTCGGCGGCGGCCGTCCTGCACACCGCCTCCGACAGGACGGCGTCGAATGCGACGCGGCGCGGACTGATCGGGGAGGCCCGAGACCTCGACCTGGGATGCATGGAACGCCTCGACGCGGTGTGCCAGGCCGCAGCTTGAATCACATGGAGGGAACCGTGACCAGGGAGGACTCCGAGCCGGCCTTGCGCAGCGGAGGGCTGGGTTTTCTCTTCCTCCTGACGTTCCTCAACGTTCTCAACTTCATCGACCGGCAGTTGCTGTCGAGCTTTGCCAACTGGATCGTTCCGGAGCTCGGCCTCACCAACACCCAGTTCGGCCTGCTGACGGGTCTCGTCTTCATCGTCTTCTACTCGGTGATGGGGCTGTTCATGGGCACGCTCGTGGACAGGATGAACCGCATCCGGCTCATCGCCGCCGGGGTCGCCCTGTGGAGCGCGCTGACGGCCCTGTCCGGCATGGCCAAGGGTTTTGTCAGCCTCGCGTTGCCGAGAGTGTTCATCGGCGTCGGCGAATCCATCCTGACCCCGGCCGCGATGTCCCTCTTCGGAGACCGCTTCCCCGCGAAGTGGCTCGGAGTAGCCACCGGCATCTACGGACTGGGTGTGCCCATCGGCATCGCCTCTTCCCTGTTCATCGTCGCCTACCTGGAGCCTTACCTGGGTTGGCGCGGCTGTTTCTACCTGTTGGGCGCCATCGGCGTCGTGCTCGCGGCGGCGACGCTGTTGCTGAAGGAGAGGCCCAGGGTCCACCAGCAGACCGCGGCGAACAGGCCCACCGCGACGTTCAGAGAGATCATCCTGGGGCTGCTCGCCGAGCTGAAACGCTCACCCGCCCTGTCCATGACCATCGCCGGCGGGACGACGTTCACTTTTCTGCTGGGCGCGGCCGCGTTCGAACAGCTCTGGTTTGCCCAGGAGCGCGGCTTCGACCGTTCCGAGATCGCCGAGGCCACCGCGTGGTACGCCATCGTCGGCGGAGTCCTGGGCACCCTGGTCGGCGGCTACGGCGGCGACATCTTCATGCGCAGAACCGGTATCGGCCGACCCATGTTCCTGTTCTGGATCATGCTGGTGCTCGCGCCGGTCAATGTCGCCTTTCGAATCGTCGAAGCGGGCTCGCTGGTGTTCTGGGCGGGGGTGTTCTTCATCTACTTCCAGGTCGGCTGCTTCTACGGACCGACCTTCGCGACGATCCAGGAGCTGGCGCCCCCACGTATTCGCGGTACGGTTGTCGCGTTTGCCATCCTGATGCTGCAACTCTTCGGCGTCGGCGTCGGGGTAACCGTCGCCGGCTACGTCATCGACTCGCTGCAGGCGGCAAACGTCCCCGAGCCCTACACGCGGACGCTGCTGGCTTTCACACTGATCTCCATGGCGTGCATCCCGATGTTCTATTACGCCGGGCGCAGATTCCATCGAGACCGGGACGCGCTCCTTGCGCGGGAGGCACGCGCGGACGCAGCGGGTCGGATTGCCGAGAACTGACCGGGCGTTCCGAGGATTGTGTCCTGCTGGTTACCGCTTGCCAAGGAATCGCGTCACTTCAACACCCACTTGTCTCGGCATGTTCCATGTGCCTTGTCGACCGTAGGTCGTGTTCGATCCCTGAATGTTGGTCACATATTGTTCATCAGTCACGTTACGAACAAACAGCCGCGCCCCGTAGACATCATCGGCACTTCGCCAGTTAACATTCACGTTAACGATCGTATAGGGGTCTGTTGAATCCTTCCTTTGATCGAATTCCCGGTAGTACACCCGCGATCGGTAACTTGCATCCACACTCACTGCAAGGTCGCCACCGAAGCTGACGGGTGTATTGTAGGAAAGCCCGAGATTGATACTTCTATCAGGCGCATAACTGAGCGGATTACCTTTGTTCTCCAATGCGCCGAGATTCCTTCTCAAGGTATCTGTGTTCAAGAAACTACCGTATTCCGAATCAAGCAAGGTGAACCCGCCGTTCACGCTCCAGTTCTCGTTCAGGAGAGAAGAAAGCTCAAACTCGAGGCCGCGAATCTTGGCATCACCCGCGTTGGTAATGACACCTTGGAACCCAATCACCTGAGCGACTTGAAAATCTGAATAGTCGTAATCAAATGCGGCTGCCCGAAGGCTTGTCGCACCATCACCGAAGCTCGCCTTATACCCAATCTCGGTAGAATCAACCGTCTCGGGAGCCCACGGCGGATTACAGTCAGACGAGTTTACGCCACCTACTTTGAAGCCTTCCGAGTAACTGGCGTACACCATGCTGTCTTCAGAGAGATCAAATTCGACCGAAGCTCTTATGGTGTTGTCCGACTCATCCCATTGTTGTACGAATACTTCGGGGCCGCAGACCTGGACGATGGGCACGATTCCGAAGGGGAACTTGGCGTTAATCGTAAACGAATGGCCCTGCTCCTTGTCCTCCTCGGTACGGCGAAAGCCTGCACCCAGCCGTACACGGTCCGATACCGACCAGGTGACATCCACAAATGCGGACTTCGATTCCGTCTCGAAAAACGGTTCCTGAATATCCAGTTGGATGGCCACCGGCACAGGAAACAGGGCGGGTACGGGGAAATCAAAAAAGAGTCGACTGGCGCGCTCATCATCCATGTAGTATACGCCCGCGACCCATTCGAAATCGCCGTGCGTGCCCGATACGGTGATCTCCTGGGTAAACGTTTCGGTCTCAGCCGGTCTCAGTCTATTAAAGAGGCCGAGGCTGGTGCCATCTGCGGGATTGATGAATTCGTCGGCCCAGTCCTGGAAAGCCGTGATTGACTTGACGCTGATTGCGCCAATATCCCAGTTGAGGTTAAGGCTGTACATCTGATAGTCACGGTCTGAATCGGACCGTCCTCGGTTGTACACCTTCAGCGGCTCTTCGGTGAACAGAATCTCCGACGGGGGCGTGGTTAGGATGTTGGTAGGGGGCAACCCGGAAGCGACGCCCAGGTCGAAATGTTGATGGATCATGGACCAGTGGTCCCACGCACCCTGCGATTTACTTCTGCCGTAGGTAAAGGTTGCATCCAAACTGTCCGTCAGGTCTGCAACAACAGTCAGACGGACGTTGGACTTTTCACCCATCATCAGATCGTCTTCGCCCGGTTGGAGATTCTCTATCCAACCCTCTCCGGCATCGAGAAGATTACCCGCCAAACGGACCCCTGCCCGATCTCCGATCGGGCCGGAGATCACTCCCTCAATAGATCGATGATCATACTCTGCATAGCCGACCTTGATATGGCCTGCGAGTTCATCCGTTGGTTTCGCGGAGATGAAGTTAACTGCTCCACCAGTGGCATTGCGCCCATACAGTGTTCCCTGGGGCCCTCGCAATACTTCTACTCGCTCGAGATCGAGGTGAGATAGCTGTGAGCTGGACGCGATAGCTTGCACGACGCCATCCACGCTCACCATAACGCCGGGTGCCTCCGCAAACTCGCCAATACCCCGTATCGCGACCTGGCGCCTACCGAGAAATTCGCCGTATTGCAGGCTGGGTACCAGGTACTGAATGTCAGCGATATCACTGATGCCTTTTGCATTCAATTCGGCAGCACCAAGTGCCGTGATCGCTGCTGGTGTTTCCAGCACCGTTTCGGATCTTCGGAGCCCGGTGACGACGATCTCTTCAATGGCCGAATCACCCCCCACGTTAACATCGGCAGCTTCTGCTCTCTCTGCATACATAATCGCAGTCGCAGTCGCAAAAAAAACAACCAACCCAGGTAGCATCGATCTGTAGTTCATCCCTCTCCACCCCATCTGCGCTGACGCGTAGCAATCGACCAGTTTCGCATAAACGGGTGGAGTTCCGCCATGGCCCTCTGGAGAAGCCTTCGAAGGGGCTGTTGAAGGAGTTTCTGGCGGGGCTGTCGAATATATAGCCAGCGCTACCGCCTGCGGCGGACCACGACGTACCGGGGCGGACGCACGCCGAGGTTTTGGCACATCGTGTTGCGGCACATCGCCCAGCTGATCGACCCGCCCAACTCCGGCGAGTCGACGGGAGGATACGAGTTTGTCGCTGTGCGGGGCTTCCGGCATTCGGGTCGCCACCTGAACGGCGCCGCAAACGGCGATTTCCTGAGCCGTCCCGGCCCGGATCGAGGGCCGATGGACAGTCAGCAGGGATTGCCTTACCGTCTCTTCCGGCCGCCCCCGACAAAACCAACCAAGATTCCAAACGGCTATTGGGGAGATTGACGGATTCGAACTGGAGGTGGGGTTCAGCCTGCATGAGAGGTGGAGCGTGAATGGCGGTGTGACTCTGCTGGAATCGGAGTACGGGCATTTTCTGAACACGGATACGCTACGCGGGGCGCTTGGGCTTTGCAGAACGAAGGGAACTTGCTGAACAATGCTCAGGACACAAGCATCAATTTCTTGGGCCAACGATGAGGAGCGGAACATGAACGAGAACACGGACGGTTTCCTTCAGGGACCCGCGCGCAGGCGTTTTCTGACGCGCGTCGGACAGGGCCTGGGCGCCGCCGCAGCGGTCCCTTTCCTGCCCGTCACCAGCAGCCATGCGGCCGTTGCCGAGCCATCGCCCGGTTGCGCCACGGATCGTGTGAAGCTGCCCGGAAGGCTGGGCGATCCGGACGCAACGCTCGCCACCGACGAGAGGATTGACCCTCGAATATTGGAAGTGCTCAAGCGTTCCGGAGGACTTGAGCCGTTTCCCCACGGTCTGACCGATACATCGACCTACGAAGAGTGCCTGGAATTCGTACGCAAGATGGAGGAGGGTTTTCAGGCCGGAAACGCGCAAGGCCTTGCCTCCATGCCGGCATTCCCCGAGGTCGTCTCCAGTACGGAAACCATCACGGGGGTCGACGGCAACGAGGTCAAGCTCTACATCGACCGGCCCAAGGCGCGCACAGGCGATCTGCCGTGCATCTTTCACGTCCACGGGGGTGGGATGTGTTTCCTGACGGCACAGGAAGCCATGTTCGTCAGGTTGCGCAAGAGCCTGGCCGCCAAGGGGTTGATCGTGGTTGGCGTCGAGTTCAGAAACGGGGGCGGTGTCCTCGGCAACCATCCCTTCCCTGCAGGGCTGAACGACTGCGCGAGCGGAGCCCGCTGGACGCACGGGAACCGGGAGGCCCTGGGGGCTTCTTCAATCGTGATCGCCGGTGAGTCCGGCGGCGGCAATCTCACGCTCGCCACGGCTCTGAAGGCCAACAGGGAGGGCTGGATGAAGGCTTTCGACGGGGTCTACTCCATCGCCCCGATGATTTCCGGACTGTATGCGGACGCGCCGGCGGAGCTCACTTCACTGGTGGAAAACCACCGGTACATGGGTGACAGCGCCATGATGCGTGGAATGATGAAAGTCTATGATCCCGGAGAGCGGCACATGACCGATCCCCTGGCGTGGCCGTACCACGCGAGCAGGCAGGACCTGGAAGGGCTCCCCCCGCATATCATCACCGTCTATGACCTTGACCCGATCAGGGACGAAGGGCTGATCTTCGCTCGCAAGCTGCTGGCGGCCGGCGTTCCGACCATCGCTCGGACCCTCAACGGCATCACGCACGCGGCGGACCTGAGCATGCCGGACGTCATTCCCGATCTTGCCGAAGAGACGCTCAGGTCGATTCACGGATTTGCCAGCAGCTTCGCCTGATGAGACCGACTCGGACACGGAATTTCCAATCTCGCGCAAGCTATCGTGAGTCGCGATGCCGCGCGACGTTCGCAGGAAGACACCAATGACCCCAATCATCCTCTACGGCTCCCCGATGTCGCTGTACACGGGGCGAGCGCGCAGCTATCTCATCAAGGCCGGCATCGACTATCGAGAAGAGCCGCACGCATCCCCGCACTTTTACGAATCGGTACTTCCCAAGGCCGGTGGTCGACGGGGCATTCCGACGATCGAGTTCCCTGACGGCACCGTGATCCGCGATGGCGTGGCCATTATCGATCACTTCGAGGCGCAGACCGGTCACGGCTACTCCCCCACCTCACCCAGGCAACGGATCGTCAGTCGTCTATTCGACGCGATCGGGGCGGAAGGGATGCTGCGACCCTGCATGCACTATCGCTGGAACTTCGACCAGGACAACCAGGACTTCCTGCGGTTCCACTTTCAGACGCTCTACCTGGAAAACTCCGTGGCAGCGGCCGCCGAGCGCACGCAGCTCATCCGGGAGAACGTCAACCCCGCCTGGGGCGTGGTCCCCGCAACGCACGCGCTGATCGAATCGATGCACCTGTCGTTGTTGAAGAAATTCAACGCCCACTTTTCGGACCATCCCTACCTGCTTGGCGGCAAGCCCTGCATCGGCGACTTCGGAATGATGGCGCCCCTGTACGGCCACCTCGGCCGCGATCCCGCACCGCTTTCCCTGATGCAGGTGCACGCGGTACGGCTGTTCAGATGGGTAGAGCGGATGAATCGTCCCGAGCCCGATGTGGGGGAGTTCGCGAACACGGCGGAAGCCTTCCTCGACGGTGACGAGATTCCGGACACGTTGATCGAAGTCCTGAAGCACTTCGCGATCGACTTCGTGCCGGAGAGCCGCGCGGCGTGCGAGTGCATCAACGACTGGCTTGACGACAATGCCGATCTCCCATCCGGTACGGAGGCGGAGCGCGGCGTCGGGATGTGCAGCTTCGAGATCGAGGGCATTCCGGTGACCACGGTGGCGCAACCGTTTCGCTTCTACGTACTGAAACGCGTGCAGGACGAGTTCGAGGCCATGGGCAAGCGGGAACAGGACGACGTGGCCGCACTGCTGGCGGCCTGCGACATGAGCGAGTTGCTGGACCTGAAACTCTCCAGACGGATAGGCCGAGCGAACAACCTGGAAGTCTGGCTGTGATGAGCGTCGATCCGAATCCGGCCGCGCTTGCGACTACGGTGAACCCTCTGCTGCCCCGAAACACCGCGCGAGGGTCTCCTCGAGCGGCGTGAGTTCGAGCCCCAACTGGGCACGCGCAGGCCCTGTGTCGACATCGTCGTCGTGATCGAGAACGCCGAGCATGGCGCGCGTCAGCGGCGGGTTCGCAACGAACTTCTCGAAGGCGCCCGCAAGCGCCCGGCCCAACCCGACAGGCAACGAAATCAGCACACCCCGCTTGCCGAGAATCCGGCCCGCCCGCCGGACGAGCGCGCGGCGCGGCAAACTCTCCGGTCCGGCCAGATCCAGCGTGGCCGGCGCGACCGGCCGGTCGAGCGCCCGCACGATCGCCTCCGTCACATCCACCGCGTCGATGGGCTGTTCCAGGCTTGCGCCCCGGAACGTGAAGCTCAACGGGCTCGACGCACGCCGGCGGAGCGCGTACGACGCGTAGTCGCCCTCCCCGAGCACCATCGCGACACGCAGCACGACCGTCGGCGTCGGTCCGGCGAGCAGGATGTCCTCCGCAGCCGCCTTCGAAGCCAGGCACGCGTTGGCCGAGTCGCGCCCAGCGCCCACGATGCTGAGATAGACGATCCGCGCGAGCCCCGACACCTGCGTGAACGCGCGGGCAGTGGCCTCGTGCGCGTCCTCGAACCGGTTGCCCGCGGTCTCCCGGATGATGCCGACGAGGTGCACCGCCGCCCCGCAGCCCGCGGCCGCTTCGGACAACGCGCGTGCGTCGGTGTAGTCGAGAATCCGGACGTCCGTCGCGATGTCCGCGAGCGTGCGCGCCGCACGCTCCGAGCGCACCACCGCCACCACCTCGCGCTCGCCGCGCAGGCGCTCGATGAGACGTCGACCGAGATGGCCGTTGGCGCCGGTGACGAGGATGGGGTCCGCCATTGGGCTACGATAGCAAGGTGCGCCCCCGACGACATTGGCTGACCGTCGCGAACGCCCTGAGTGCGGTGCGGCTCGCGTGCGCGCCCGGTTGTCTCTGGGCGGTCGCCGCGCTGCAGTGGCGCATCGCGGCGGGGCTCTTCGTCGTGGCCGTGGTGACGGACCTGCTCGACGGACCGGTGGCGCGGCGACGCGGCGAGGTGTCGCCACTCGGCGGGCTGGTCGATCACGCGACCGACGCGATCTTCTGCACGACCGTGCTGGGTGCGCTGGCCTGCGCCGACCTCGTGCCGCTCCCGCTACCCGTGCTGGTGGCGGCCGCCTTCCTCCAATACACCGCCGACAGCAAGGCGCTGGCCGGCAAGGCGCTGCGCACCAGCCGGATCGGGCGCTACAACGGCATCGCCTACTTCGTCCTGGCGGGCATCCCCATCGTGCGCAACGGCCTGGGTTGGGCATGGCCACCCGACGCCATGGTGCTCGCGCTCGGGTGGATCCTCGTGGCTACCACGCTGGTGTCCATGTTCGACCGGCTGCGCGCAGTCCTCAAGGGATAGGCAAGCCCCGGTTGTCCGGAGTCATCAGGCGGCATAGGCAAACGCCGCGCCAGGAGGCGCTACTCCGCGGGCCGATACGCCCCGAAGCTGTCCCAGGACGTCACGGTTTCGACCGGGTTCCGGGGCGCCACACCGAACCGGCCCCGTGGCCGTCCCATCGGCAGGAGCGCCTCGATCTCGTACTCGGCGGGGATGTCGCAGACCGCCCGGATCTCGTCCTGATGCACGCGAAACAGCGTCGTCAGGCAGGTCCCGATACCGAGGCTCCGGGCCGCGAGCATGAAGTTCTGCAGGGCCGGGATCAGCGACGTGTAGTACGTGTTGCCGATGTCGACCGCGCCCGCGTCGTCCATCAACTGGTACGTCTTTTCCTCCGAGCGGCCGAGCAGCATCACCATCCCCGGCGCCTCGCCCATGTGCTCGGACAGGTGGATCGCCGAACGGGCGGTGCGCATGCCGCGCTCGCGCTCCTCCTCCGAATCGGGCAACTGCGCACCGCGGGTGATGGCCGGCCAATAGCGGTCCCAGGCCTGCTTGTACAGTTCGCCGATCCGGCGACGCTTCTCCGCATCCGTGACCACGAGCCACTGCCACGGCTGCACGTTGCCGCCGTTCGGCGCCTGGATGGCCGCCCGAAGGCACTGCAGGATCTCCTCGTTCGTGACCGGCTCGTCCGTGTACCGGCGGATGCTCTTCTGCGTCAGCATGCCTTCGATCAAGTCCATGGATGTCTCCCCCTTCTTTTTTGACAGGCGGCGTCAAGGCGGGCAGCCCGAGCTCGCACCCCCTCCGCCGCGTTTCGATCACGACTCCGCGAACAACTCCTTGTTCGCCTTCGGCAGGAACAGGACGCCGATCACGGCATTGAACAGCACGAAGAACGTGTGCATCACCAGGCTGAAGACGCCCACCTCCGGATAGTCCGGGAACAGCACCGTCCACAGCAGCAACGCACCCGCATGGAACGGCAGCGGCAGCGCGGCCGCCAGGAAGATCACCGGCAGGAACGCCAGCATCTGCCCCAGCGAGACGTCCACCTGGAACAGATCGAGCGCGATCGTGTAGACGACGACGGCGCCGAGCAGGTTCGGAGCCTTGAACAGCACGACCAGCAGATAGTGGATGGGGCGCGCATTGCGGAACGCCACGAGCAGCTGCTTGTCGCGCAGGCCGGACCCACGCAGCAGCCGGCCCCGGAAGTAGGCGATATGCAGCGGCAGATAGATCAAGGCCGCGATGAAGATGGCCGGCAGGATCGTGTCGAGGGGCATCAGCGTCGAGGCCTCCACCACAAGGTGGAAGTTGAGCATCACCCCGAATGCGGAGAACAGGAGCAACTGATAGATCTCGAGGAGGCCCAGGAAGATCATGCTCGACAGCGCCTGCCAGCCCGGCACCCGATAACGCCGCAGCAGGTACAGCGACATCGCCCCCTTGCCGACCTGCTCGTTGACCAGCGACAGCACGTAGGCGCTCGCGCGGATCGGCAAGATGTTCCGCAGGCGCAGATCCGGCGCATTGAACCACCGCACCACACGCCATGTGGCATGCGCGTCCACCAGGAAGAAGAACACCGAGTACGGGATCATGACGGCGAGCCACAACGTCCAGTCCGCACCCCGGAAGAACTCGACGAGGTAGGTGAACGCCGTGAGCCCGTCCCGCGCGGCCGCCGCCTCGATACGCGTATAGACCAGGTAGAAGCACCCCAACGCGAGCAGCCAGGTCGCCGCCCGGAAGAGATACCCGCTCACCCGGCTCCCGCCGGAGTTCTCCACCGCATCAGTCATCATGGCAGTCTACCAGCCATCGGCGCAGCCGATGGGTGGTAGACACGGTCAGACGCGGATAGGCTGGGCGCGGGCGTTGTAGGGGACGGGCTTGTCCCGTCCCGTGTCGAATTCGTACACGGCCCCGGAGACGGGCGACATGCACGACCCGTAGGGGACGGGCTTGTCCCGTCCCGCTTCCGCCTCACCCCGCCTGCGGACGAAACCCCTGGTCGATCCCCCGCACGTCCTTCAGCCAGAACCAGAGTCCGAACGTGATGACCGCAAGGAGCACCCCGCTGACGACGAACGCGGCCTGCACGCTGAAGACCTGGGCGATATAGCTGATCGGCAGGAGGCCAAGCGGCATCAGGCCGTGCGACATCATGTCGATGGACATGATGCGGCCGCGCATGGCCTGCGCGACCTGCAGCGTCACGATGCTGCGGTTCATGGACATGTTGACCGCCCCCATGAAGCCGACCGCGCCCACCATGACCATCGCCCAGAACGGTGTGCCGGCGGCGCCGCAGGCGGCGACGCAGGCTCCCCACACCAGGCACGTCGAAAACAGCCAGATGCCCTTGTGACGCAACCCGCCCAGTTTCGCCAACACGAGGGATCCTCCGATCGCGCCCACGCCCATCGCCGTCATCAGGAGTCCGAGGTCGCCCGGACCACCCTGCAGCACGTCCGTGTTGAAGGCCGGCATCAGCGTATTGATCGGCATGCCGAACAGGAACGGTACGATCGACAGCAGGATGAGCCCGCCGATGACGGGCGAGCGCCGCGCATAGTCGATGCCGTCCATCACGTCCTTGACCGGGCTGCCCCGGCGCCGGGCGGGCTTGCCGGTGTGCTTCATGAACAGCACCGTCACCGACGAGACGATGTAGAGGGCCGACAGCACGAAATAGACCATGCCCACACCGAGGTGCGACGTCGTGTCGCCACCGGCAAAGACCGCGATCAAAAAGCCCGCCAGCGCCGGGCCGAGGATGCGCGACAGGTTCCATGCCGCCGTGTTGAACGCCATGGCGTTGAACATCAACGGCTCGCCGACGATCTCCGGGATGAACGCCGTGCGCGCCGGCATGGAGAGCGCGAGCAGCGTGCCGTTCAGAAACCCCACCCAGATGAAGTCCCAGAACGAAACGTTGCCGGTGATGACGATGACCGCCATGAAGAGCGTGGCCACGCCGTTCAGCGCCTGGCCGTAGAGGATGACGTGGCGCTTGCGCAGCCGGTCCGCCAATACGCCGCCGATCAGCGAGAAGACCACCTGCGGAACCATGAAGGCCAGCGTCACCCAGGCGAGATTGAGCGCCGACACCGTCATCTCGTAGACGAGCCAGCCCTGCGCCACGAGTTGCATGTTCATCGCGAATGCGGAACCCACCATGCCACTCCACAGGAGCGCGTAGTCCCGGATCTTGAGGGAGGCGAAAATCGACTTGTCGGCCGGGATCAGCCCCTCTTCGGAAGGCGCCGGCTCGGGACCGGGTTCGATGTCGTCCGCAGTCGGACCGCGGGGGCGGCTTGGGAACACCCGGGGCTTGCCCCCGGCAGGAGAAGGCCGCGCGAGGGGCTCGCCCCTCGCAGGAACTGTTGACACGACCGCTCCGACGCCACGAAACGATACATTTTACCCCACGCGCTATCATGGCCGCGCAGTGATCACCAACAAATACGGCTGCCGGCCCGGCCTCGGCAGCCCCCTCCGGAGGGTGTGCAGATGATGAGGACAGGCGAATTCACGGGCTTCGAGGTGGCGGTGCGGGATCCCGGCATCGCCTGGATCCGCTTCAACACGCCCGAACGACTGAACGGTTTCACGCAGGCGATCAAGCGGGACCTCATCGAGACGATCCTCCAGGCGCAGATGGACCACGCCGTCCGCGTGCTGGTCATCACCGGCGCAGGGCGCGCCTTCTGCGCCGGGGACGACATTTCCGGGCAGGACAAGGGGATTGGCGGCGACGCGCTCACGGCACCCATCCCACATGGCCACGACAACCCCATCGGCACCTACGAGGGCCTGCGCCACCTCTCGCAGACGGTGAACCTGGCCCTGCGCAACTGCGACAAGATCGCCATCGCCGCCATCAACGGCCTGGCGATCCAGACCGGCATGACCCTGGCCCTCGCCTGCGATTTCCGCATCGCCGCGCAAAGCGCCCGCATCGGCAGCGCCACACTGCGCTTTGGCCTGCTGCCGGACGAAGGCGGCCAATACCTCTGCGTGCAGCTGATGGGCGTTGCGAAGACGATGGACTTCTTCATCAACAAGCGCATCGTGGGCGCGGCGGAAGCCCTCGAGCTCGGCCTGCTGCACGAGGTCGTGGCCGACGAGAACCTCGAGGACCGCGTCATGGCACTGGCCACCGACATCGCCAACGGCCCCCAGGTCGCGACGCGGATGCTCAAGCGTTCCGTCTACAACGCCGCGGACATGACCTTCGAACAGTCCCTGGACGAGATCGCCGCCAAGACGGCAGTGACGGACCATCACCCGGACGCGCGCGAGGGCGGCCTGTCGTTCCGGGAGAAGCGCGCGCCGCAGTTCAACGCGTGGCTGGACGAATACCGGTCGTCGTAGCGGTTCGTCACGGACACGTCCAGGGGGCGGGGATCGGATGCACCGACCCACCGATACCAACCTGATCCTGCGCGCCCTGATCATACTGGGGCTCGTGCTATTCGGGGTATGGCTGACAGCCGAACGCGGGTTGCTCACGGTGGCGCTCGATGCGGACCGCAGCTACATCTCGTACGTCATCCTCGGGCTGTACGCGCTGGCCACCGGCCATTGGCTCTGGCTCTCTCACGCGCTGACGGAGGAGCGCAAGCGCTTCGCCGAACTGGAGCGCGAACTACAGGGAGCGGTGGCCAACCTGTCGCGCTTTCGCGAGGGACTGATCGGGCACTTCCTGCACAACTGGGAGGCGAAAGGCGCGCGCGGCGACGCGGGGCCCCTGCTCACGGCATTCGGCGACGAACTGGCGAATCGCCACGCACTCGGCCACTTCGCGAGCGACGCACTCCTGAAGCTCGGACTGCTCGGCACGATCGTCGGTTTCATCCTGATGCTGCTGCCGGTCGGAGACGTCAAGGAGTTCGATCCGGGCATGATCCAGCAACTGCTGTCCGCCATGAGCGGCGGCATGGCCGTCGCCCTCTACACGACGCTCGCGGGGCTCGTCACCAGCACGTTGCTCAGGCTCCAGTACCACATGCTCGATGCCTCCGCCGCGGAACTCGCGACCCGGCTGGCGGTGCTGACCGACGTCTACCTGATAGCGAACGGCACCGCGCGGGACGCCGCCTCCCGGGAGGACCCCGCTCTCCATGCGCCATAGCCTGTACGGTCAGTCCGAGTCACAGGACGCCTTCACGGATCTCCTGTTCAACGCACTGCTGGGCTTCGCCTTCATGTTCGTGGCCGCCTTCTCCCTGATGGCGGATCCCACCGAGGGCGGCAACGTGGAATCCAAGGCCGAGATCCTCGTGACGGTGCGCTGGGAGGACCGGCACCCGGACGACGTGGATACCCTGGTGGAGGGACCCGCCGGCAACCTGGTCTGGTACCGCAACCGGGACACGGGACTCATGCATCTCGACCGGGACGACCGGGGCCTCTTCCAGGACCGCATCACCCTCGACGGCAAGACGATCTCGAACCCGATCAACCAGGAGACGGTCACCCTGCGGGCGCTGAAGCCCGGCGAGTACGTGGTCAACGTGCTCCACTACCAGGCGAACTACCCGGAGCCGCTGCCGGTATCCATCAAGGTCGAGAAGCTCAATCCCAAGGTCGAGCTCGTCTACTACGGCACGCGGGAACTCACCGGCGTCGGCGACGAACAGACCGCGGTGCGGTTCACCGTGGGCGCCGACGGACAGGTGATCGGCACGAACGAACTGCGCAAGAACCTGCTCGTCAAGGTCGCCGGAGGCAAGGCGTGATCACCACCATCGTGGTGCTCACCCTCGCGTACGCGGCGCTCGTCGCATTGCTCGCCAACCTGAACCTCGCGACACGGGTGCCGCGCGCGGTCAAGGCCGGCGCCATCGTCGCCGTCACGGGGCTCTACGTTGCCGCCTGGCAGGCACACCTGGGGCTGCTCGGCTGGGCCACCCCGGAGCCGCTGCCGGAGGACTTCCGCCTGCACTGGGTGACCGTGGACGAACCCGACAAGGTTTCCGGCGCAGACGGCACGATCTACTTCTGGGTGCGCGAACTCGACGCGGCGGGACTCCCCCGCGGCGCCCCGCGCGGCCACCGCGTTCCCTGGGACGAGGCCACCGCCGAAGAGGCGCAGGCGGCCCTGTCCCAACTGGAGGCCGGCGAGCCGCTGAATGGGCACTTCAGCCGCCAGAGCCTGAACCCGGAGGACGAAGCCCCGGTCGAGGGCGCGGATTACGGCGGCGGCTTCGGCTCCGCGACCAGCGGCGAGCGGCCGCGGTTCGAGTTCAGCCGCGTGCCGCCTCCGGCACTGCCCGCCAAGGACGCGCTGTAGGGGCGACCCTTGTGGTCGCCCGTCCCCGACCCTTGTGGTCGCCCGTCTCGACCCTTGTGGTCGCCCGTCTCGACCCTTGTGGTCGCCCGTCTCGACCCTTGTGGTCGCCCGTCTCGACCCTTGTGGTCGCCCGCGCTGGGGGCGTGCAGAAATTCGGAACGGGACACCACAAGGGTGTCCCCTACGGCGTCGCCTCTGCCGCGTGCGTCGCCTCCACCTTTTTCGCTGCCACCGGGCTGTCGGAAGGATCGTCCACCAGAATGAACATCAGCGCCAACGCGGCGACTGTCGCAAGCCCGAGGATCACGGGCAGGGAGGTGAGTAAACGCTTCATTGCCGTCCTCTACGATTACTGCGAAACGCGGCTGACACGGCCCTACTGGAGCCAGGTCAGCCGCGGGGTTTCCTGGTTGCCGAGCGCGGCCTGACGGTCCTCATGGGCCCGTGCGCGCACATAGGCGTGTATGCGGCCCGTGTCCTCGCGCGCGAGCACGTCGTCGAACGCCGCCATGCCGTTCGGCGCCAGCGTGCCCTCGAGCACGATCTGGTCGAAGATGGCGTGTACCTCCGGTGTCATCATCCGCAGGTCCGGAATGGCGCCGCCGGAGCGCCCGAGCACGCCGTGGCACACGCCGCAATAAATGTTGTAGAGCCGCTCGCCCTGCGCGACCTCCGCATCGTCGACAGCGGCAAGCTGCTGCTCGGGGATCGACCGGTCCACCGCGGTCGGCGGGGGTAGTTCCTCCGTGCCGCCCAGGGCGAACGTGAGCAGCCGCCCGAGGTTGCCGTAGGTCAAGGACGCCGTGCCCGTCTCGCCGGCGAACAGCTCCCCACCGCCGGTTCCGGTCAGGATCGAGACGTACTGCACGCCTCCGATCTGGTACGTGACCGGAGGCGCCATGATGGACACATGGGCGTTGAACTGCCACAACTGCTCGCCCGTCGCCTTGTCCCGCGCGGTGAAGAAGCCCAGCGCGTCGCCCTGGAACACCAGCCCGCCAGCAGTCCCGAGCACGCCGCCGTTCCAGTAGTGCGGGATCTCGATGGTCCAGGCGGACTCGCCCGTCAGCGGATCGAACGCCTTGAGATAGCCCTTCGCGGCCGGCTGGTCCGCGGCGTTGTCGATCAGGAGCTGCGAGATGCGGCCAAACTCGATCCCGAGGTTCCAGGCGCCCGGATTGCGCTTGTAGACGCCGGTCTGCTGCCACTCCTGGGACATGCCGTAGATGAGCGGGTTGTCCTGCGCCGGGAGGTAGACCAGTCCCGCCTCCACGTCCACCGACATCGCCTGCCAGTTGTGGGCGCCAATGGGTCCCGGCAGGATCCATTTCGGCTCGTCCGAGTAGTCGAGTTCCGGGTTCTCCACGGGACGCCCGGTCTCGAGATCGACGTGGGTCGCCCAGGTGATGGTGGCGAAGGGATGCGCGCGCAGCAGCGTGCCGTCGCTGCGGTCGAGCACGTAGAAGAACCCGTTCTTCGGCGCCTGCAGAAGCACCTTGCGCATCTCGCCGTCCACGTCCATGTCGGCGAGCGCGATGTCCTGCACGGCCGTGTAGTCCCAGTTGTCGCCCGGCGTGGTCTGGTAGTGCCAGTTCATGCTGCCGGTATCGGCGTCGAGCGCGACGATCGAAGCGAGATACAGGTTGTCGCCCCCGCCCGGCGAGCGGATCGCCCGCGTCCACGGCGCGCCGTTACCGACGCCGAGATAGAGCTGGTTGAAGTCGGGGTCGTAGACGATGGAGTTCCAGACCGTTCCACCGCCGCCGATCTCCCACCATTCGCCGCCCTTCCAGGTGTCGGCGGCCGCTTCCATTTCCGGGTGTTCGAACGGCAGGGACGGATCCCCCGGTACCGTGAAGAAGCGCCAGACCTGCTCGCCCGTCGCGGCGTCGTACGCGGTGACGTAGCCCCGCACGCCATACTCGGCCCCGCCGTTGCCGATGAACACCTTGCCGCGCGCCGCCCTCGGTGCGCCGGTGATGGTATAGGGGCGCTCCCGGTCCATGAGCGTGTCGACTTCCCACACGGGTGTGCCGGTGGCCGCGTCGAGGGCGATCAGGCGTCCGTCGAGGCTGCCCACGTATACGCGGCCCTCGTAGACCGCGACCCCGCGGTTGACGACGTCGCAGCACGCCCACCGCGCCCACTCGCCGGGCACCTCGGGATCGTAGGACCAGATCTCCTCGCCCGTGACGGCATCGACGGCGTGCACGCGGCTCCAGGTGCTGGTGAAGAACATGATGCCGTCGACGACGATCGGCGTCGCCTCGAGGCCCCGGTTGGTGCCCAGGTCGCGGTACCAGGCCAACCCCAGTTCCCCGACGTTCTCGCGGTTGATGTCCGCCAGGGGGGAGAAGCGCTGTTCTTCGAAGGTGCGCCCATGGGCCAGCCAGTTGCCCGGCTCGCTATCGGCGTTGACGATGCGGGCATCGTCGATCATACCGACCGTCGGTTCCGGCGCCGCCGGCTCGACCGCCTCCTCGGGTGCGGCCGGGGCGACATCGGGCTCGGGCGCCTCCCTCCAGTAGAAGACATAGGCCAGAACCGCCACCACGATGGCGACGATCGCGAGGATCACTGTACGCATGGAATTGCCCCCCAGGACTCCGGTGGGCGATGATACCCGAGCGTCGTGCCACGCGGGGCCATCGCGCGGTCAGCGTGTGAGCTTGCCGTACTCCCCGCACGCTTCCTGCAAGGACATGGGCACCGGTTCCGCGAGCCTCTGCGCCCTGTGACACATCCGGTACAACTCGTCCGCCAGACGGCGGCAATCCTGCGCACTCCTGCGGTCATACCGGGTCTCCTCGTCGACCTGTTGGCCATCCAGATACGCGAACCACGTCTCGATGTTGCGCCTCGGAATGACGAGGATTACCGGCTCTTCCGGGGCTCTCCTTGGCAGAGCAGGACGATTCGGGCACTCATTCCCAGCGTCTGGCGATGGCATCGGAGAGCGAGATTCCGTCCGCCAGCGTGATCGTCGGGCCCTCGCTCAAGCGCGCGGGGCCATCTCCATCGCGGAAGAACCACCTGCCACTGGCACCGGCCATGTAGTCGATCGTCACCGGGTGATGAGAGACGACGACGACCAGCTCGACCACCGCGCCCATGTTCTCGTTGGACGAGCGCCAATACCAGCCGACGAAGTTGGACATCCAGGGATCCAGGAACTGGTCCTCGGTCCTCGTCTCCGGCTCCATGATCGGGGGACAGCAGGCGACGATGATCCAATTGGCGACATCTTCCTTGAATCGCGTGAGCTTGCGGTTGTCGGGCCGCTCATGCAGCGCGCCAAGTCCGGAGCGGCTCCAGTCGAAGGGGTACGCCGGTCCCTTCTCGTAGTCGTCGTGATAGAGCTGCGCTTCGCCGAGCTTGAACTCGAAGATCGGATGACTGTCGTGTTCGAGCCGTTCCTCCTTGATTCGCATCCTGCCCCGATCGATGTCGCTCGCGCGGCCCGGGTTCAGTGTCCCTGAGCGTCGTTCGGCATGTCAAGACACGAGCAGGGCTCAGTCCACCAGGGCGGAGTACACCAGCGTCTTCAGTTCCCGCCGAATCGGATACGACGAGGACGGCAGCAGCTGGGTCATGAAGACCACGATCAGTTCCTCGACCGGGTCCACCCAGAAATAGGTGCTCGCGGCACCGCCCCAGGCGAACTCACCGGGCGAGTCGAGCACTCCCGAGGCAGCCGGATCCAGGACCACGGAGAATCCCAGGCCAAACCCGATCCCGTCGTACGGCGTCTCGCTGAACACCGGCTGGCCCATCGCCGCGAGATCGCAGTTGCCCGGCATGTGGTTGCAGGTCATGTACTCGACGGTCTTGCGTCCGAGCAGGCGCGTCCCTTCCAGTTCGCCCTTGCCCAACAACATGCGCGCGAAACGGTGATAGTCGTCGATCGTGGACACCATCCCGCCGCCTCCGGAGAGGCGCACCGGGCGTTTCCGGTAGGCGCTCTCCTGTGGGTCGTCCTGCAGACGGTACGCGTCCGGGCCCGTGTGCTCGTAGCACGCAGCGAAGCGCGGCAGCGACGTTTCCGCCACGAAGAACCCCGAGTCCCGCATGCCGAGCGGTTCCGTGATCCGTTCGGCCACAAAGGCGTCCAGGTCCCGGTCCGAGAGGACCTGCACGAGGTAACCGCACACGTCCGTCGAGTAGCCGTAGTTCCAGCGCGTACCCGGCGAGAACTGCAGCGGAATCTCGGCCAGCGCGTCGATCATCGCCTGCAGGTCCCCTTCGCCCACGGCCCGGCTGCGGTAGATGGCATCGACCGGGTGGCTGTTCATGAACCCGTACGTCAGCCCGGACGTGTGCGACAGCAGGTCCCTGATCGTCATGGGACGCTCGGGCGCCGCGGTGGTGTACCGCTCCTCGTCACCGTCCACGAAGACCTCGAGGCTGGCCCACGAGGGGATGTATTTGGATACGGGGTCGTCGAGCTGAAACCGGCCTTCCTCGTAGAGCATCATCAGCGCGACGCTGGTGATGGGCTTCGTCATCGAGTAGATGCGGTACACCGTATCGCGCCAGATCGGCAGTTCGCGCTCCACGTCCATGCAGCCGTACGCGCTGAACCAGACGTCCGGCGTTCCCCGCGAGACGAGGCAGGCGTAGCCGGGCAACGCGCCCCGGTCGACGTAGCCCTTCGCGTGGGTGTGGACGTTCTGCAGGCGCTCGTCGGACAGGCCTCTCGGCATGGGGGTCTCCTGGAATGCGGCACACTACATGCGATCATAGCTTGCCGTTCCCATGCGTCGGTCGTAGCAGCCACCTGTAGTCGTGCCAACGCTCTGCCGTGCTACAGGCGGCGTCCTCGGCACACCACGCGGCGTCGTCAGCGGAGGGATCGGATGCCACCGAAGGTCAGGGATTTGATCGGACGTCTGGAAAGGGCGGGATCTGGTAGCCTCAACGCTGACGCAAAGCGGTATCAGGAACGCGCAGTTCAGCAAGCCATCAGGGAATCCCAGTCGTGAAAGCAAGTACTCGTTACGTCAAGATCGTCGAGTGGTCCGAAGAGGATCAGTGTTACGTCGGCAGTTCCCCCGGTCTCATCTGGGGTGGATGCCATGGCGACGACGAGCAATCGGTTTTCGCGGAACTCTGCCAGGTCGTGGAGGAAGCCATCGACCTGCTGTTGGCCGATGGCAAGCCACTGCCACCGCCGACATCGGGCAAGGACTGGTCGAACCGTCTGCAGGACGTAGCCTGAACAAGCCGTGGTCCAACCGCCGAGACGCGGCACTGCACACGGGTAAGGCTCAATGACCGTCATCGGCATCGAGGAGATCTTCCTCGACGTGCAGGATCTCGGGAAGGCCGTCGAGTTCCACGAGAACGTCATCGGAATTCCCGTGGTCCGCCGCGACGAGGAGCGGGCCTACCTGCAGTGCGAGCGCAGCCACGTGGTGCTGCAGGTCCACGGACATTCCGGGCGCCACCGCGGCGGCGGCCCGATGCACTTCTCCTTCACCGTGACCGAGGACGACTTCGACGCCGTCGCGGCCCGCGCCACCGCCGCGAACATCTTCACGCGCGGACCGATGGGAACGCGCGGCAAGGGACGCACGCTCTTCATGCTCGACCCGGACGGCAACGAGGTGGAGGTGAACACGCGGTATCTGTATGGGGTTCCGCAGCGCTGAGGCGCGTTGCGTCCAGGAGCCGATTGCCCCCGCTTTTCAGGAGGGGTAGGATACACCTTACAATACACCTACCCGGAACCCATGCGTACCAACATCGTTCTCGATGAAGATCTCGTCGCACAGGCGTTCACGTTGACCGGCATCCGCACCAAGCGCGAGCTGGTTCACCTGGCCCTCCAGGAACTGGTGCGGCAGCGCCGCAAGCGCAACCTGCTCGATCTTGCCGGCAAGATCTCGTTGCGACCGGATTTCGACCACAAGGAGATGCGCCGCCTCCGTGACGGTTCTGATTGACACGTCGGTGTGGGTGCACGTGTTGCGGGACGGGACCGGCAGGACCGCGGACCGGGTTCGTTCCCTGGTCGGCGATGAAGATGTGGCACTGACGCGGTTCAGCCAGCTCGAATTGCTGCAGGGTGCCGCGAACGAGCGCGAGTGGGTCACGCTGGCCACCTACCTGGAGGGACAGGACTACCTGGAGGTCCAGACCGACACCTGGCGTGACGCCGCACGCATCTACTACGAACTGCGCAGGCACGGGCGAACCATCCGGAGCACGATCGACTGCTGCATCGCCCAGTTGGCGCTCGATCACAAGGCCCTGCTGATCCACGACGACCGCGACTTCGAAGCCATCGCCCAAGTGCGACCCCTGGAAACCGAACGCATTGTCTCGGCGCCGACGTCAGGCCGTCCCTGAGTCGCCCTCCACTTGGGTCCCCGCTCCCCCTGGACCCCTCATCCGGACAACCAGTTCTCAACGGCCAGGTCGGGAACCCGCTCAAAGTGCCTGGTGTTGGCCGTCACGACCGTCAGGCCCCGAACCAGCGCAATCGAGGCGATACGAAGGTCGGCGTCCCCGGTCGGGGTTCCTCTGCTCTCCAGCAGCGCCCGGATTTCTCCGTAGCACCTCGCAGCACCCGCGTCGAACGGCAGAACGGGCAGATTGGGAAGCAGCTTCTCCTCGATCTCTGCAAGCAACCGGGGCGTGCGCGACGGGAGCCGATGCGCCCCGTAGAGCAACTCGCCGAGCGTGACACTGGAGGTGAACTGGCGGTCCGCGGGCACCGCGGCAATCCGGGCGAGCAGCGGCACGGAAGGAGCCCGTCTCATGAGATTACTCAGGATGTCGGTGTCGAGCAGATACATCAGGACTCCAGTTGGACCGGGCGACCCGTGTCCTCCGACCTCCGCGCATAGATATCCGCCAGGAGCGCGTCCGCTTCACTCTCCTCCACTTCGCTCCAGGCGCCGATCAGCACAAGAGCACCCTGCGGCTGGACGGCCGTTGGCCGTTCCCGCTCGATGACCTCGAGATCCCGCGGGCTGACGAGGGCCGCGACTGGCTCCCCCCTGCGGTGGACAATGACCCGCCGGCCTTCGGCGACGCCCGCTACGAATGACGACAGTCCTGCCTTCGCTTCAGAGACACTGACGTTGATGACCATGGAACAGTCTCAAAGGATCGAATGGACCGATTTGACCTTTATAGTCCAACAGACCCCTACTCGACAACCTCGCCACATATGCCCGCACGCCCGACTACAACCCCCGCAGCCGATCCGCCACCGCCAATGACTCACGCCCCTCTTCCCGCATCCCGATGTCCAGCATCGTGAGCCCGGTCGAGACCCGCTCGACGTAACCCCACTGCCAGATCGGCTCCGGATCGACACCCGTCAGGCTCGCCAGCAGTTCGCAACGCGCGAGCGCCAGTCGCCCCGTGTCCCCCGCGAGCAGCTCGTCGCTCCATTCCCGCATGGGGGGTTAGACATGAGTGGCGCCTCGCGGGCGGACCACACTACCTGTATGGTGACGCCGGTCAATCGACCTGCGACCATCCGTGCGAACCATGCGCGCCCGCACCGTCAAGTGCGCGGCGCAACCGTCATCAAGAGGAGCGAGATGGGCATCGAGTTCCGATCACTGCGAGCCGACGAATTCGATCAACTCGGGCGACTCACGAGCTACGTCTACGGCGGGAACTACGGCGACGGGGCGGACAACACGGTCACCAGATCGACGCGCCCGGAGTGGACCCTGTGCGCGTTCGACGGGACGCGCCTCGTCTCGAGCTTCGCCACCATCCCGTTCACGATGCGCGCCAACGGCACCGCCATCCCGCTGGGCGGCGTCTCGGCCGTCGGGACGTTGCCGGAGTACCGGCGCCAGGGCCTGGTGCGTCGCATCACCACCCAGGCGTTCGCCGACATGCGCGAGCAGGGGCAGGCGGTCGCCGCGCTCTGGGCCTCCCAGGCCGCCATCTATCAGCGCTACGGCTACGCGATGGCCTCCGTGCTGCGCAACTACCGCGTCGATACCGCGGACATCGGATTCCATGACGGCGACGCCGGCGGCAGCCGCGTGGAGCGGCTGGATCCGACCGCCGGATACGACTTCATCAAGCAGGTGTACATCCGCTTCATCGCGGACCGCATGTGCTACCTGCATCGGGCTCGGCCGCTGTGGCTCAACAACGCCCTCGACCAGGACGATGCCGGCGCGCCGATTCACATTGCGCTGTCGCGAGACGCCGCCGGGGAACCGGACGGCTACGCCGTCTACACGCTACGTACCGGCAGGAGGGATCATGCGAGCCGTGGCCAGGAACTCGCCATCCGCGATCTCGCCTGGCTGACTCCGACGGCCTACCGTTCCCTGTGGAGCTTCATCGCGCGGCACGACCTGGTCGGCAGCGTACGTTGGAACAACGCGCCGGCCGACGATCCGGCGGTCGAGTTCTTCATGGAGCCACGCCTCCTGCACACGCGGGACCAGGAGGGCTTCTGGTTACGCATCGTCGATGTCGCCGGGGCCCTGGCCGGCCGCGGCTGGGACGCGGACGGGGAGATCTCGCTCGGCATCGCCGAAGACTCCCTCGCGCCGTGGAACCCCGGGAGCTACCGGTTAACCGTTGCCGGCGGCACCGCGGAGGTCGGGCGGGCGAACGGCAGCACCGAGCTGAACCTTTCGGTCAAGGCGCTGGCCCTGCTGTACAGCGGACGGCGGTCGGCGCGGGAACTCGCCGCGTGGGGAATGGTCGAAGGCGCACCCGCCGCGCTGCGGCGGGCCGACGCACTCTTTGCGACGTCCCACGCACCCCACTGTCCCGATCACTTCTGACGGCCGGCCCCGTGTCCCTCGGCGCGATCGTCCTTACGGGAGTGGCGTTGTTCGTGGGTCTCGGCGGGCTCTATCTCGCGTGGCGTTTCGTGGACGGACTCCCTACGGATCGGCCCGGAGAGCCCCTCGAACTGCAGGGTCCGAAGCAGACCGAGCCAGACCTCTCGAACGAGT
Organism: Candidatus Azotimanducaceae bacterium; assembly: GCA_965206615.1. GTDB lineage: Bacteria > Pseudomonadota > Gammaproteobacteria > Pseudomonadales > Azotimanducaceae > VXNE01. Next base: position 369,907 of record CBDBKI010000005.1, on the reverse strand, counting down.
CCGACACCGATAGCGGCGACCCTGCCGAGGAACCCGCCCCACGCCGGTCGAGCGCTTCGGAGTGGGTCGCCGGAGCGGCCATCGCGCTCGGCCTGGTCGGGCTCGCCGTCTTCCTGATCCGGGAACTCGGATCCCGCTGACCGAACACCGCATCTCACCATTCCAACACGGAGGACATCCATGACCATCATCGACACCCCGCTCGGCCGGATGCGCGGCGCGGAGCACAACGGCGCCCTCGCCTTCCGGGGCATCCGCTTCGCCCAGGCCCCGACCGGCGACGCGCGTTTCCGCCCGCCGCGAGCCGTGACCTCCTGGTCCGACGTCTACGACGCGACGGAGTTCGGCCCGTCGGCGCCCCAACCCGCCATGTTCGACGAGAACGCCCCGCTGCAGCTGCCCGTCGAACCTACCGACGAGGACTGCCTGTTCCTGAACGTCTACACGCCAGCCGCGGATGGCGCGCGGCGTCCCGTGCTCTTCTGGATCCACGGCGGCGGCTACGTCGGCGGCTCAGGACGCGCCTACGACGGGTCGGTGTTCACCCGTGAGCACGACGTCGTGGTGGTCACCATCAACTACCGCATGGGCGCCCTCGGGTTCCTGCATCTCGACCACCTCGAGGCAGGCCTCGAGTCGTCCGTCAACAACGGCATCCTGGACCAGATCTGCGCCCTCGAGTGGACCCGCGACAACATCGCCGCGTTCGGCGGCGATCCCGACAACGTACTCATCTTCGGCGAATCCGCCGGCGGCACGTCCACGGCCATGCTGCTCGGCTGCCCGCGCGCCGAAGGCCTGTTCCACAAGGCGGTCGTGCACAGCCCGCACGTGGACCTGCTGCCGGTCGGCGCCGGGCACATCGACTACGCCAACCGCTGCGTCGAGCGCCTCGGCGGCGACCCGGCGACCAATGGCATGGAGACCCTGCGCAATGCCGGCACGGACGCCTTGCTGGGCCTGATCATGCCCGACCCGGAGCGCCCATCGGCCCCCACCCTCGGCCTGCGCACGGACGCCAACGTGGCGATCTCGCCCGCCATCGACGGCGTCCTGATACCTCGCCCCATCGCCGAGACCGTTGCGGCGCGAGGCGCCGGCAACGTGCCGTTCCTCGGTGGTGGCTGCCGCCACGAGGGCACGCTGTTCGCCGACATGATTCTCCCGCCGGAACTGTCGGAGGCCGACGCGGCAACTCTGCTGGCCGCCCAGGGTTGCGACCCTGAGCGCACGCTGGGCGCATACGAGCGGTTTGCGCCCGGCGCAAGCCCTCGCCGGAAGCTCACCTACCTGCTGACCGACACCATGTTTCGGAACTCCATGGTGCGCATCCTCGATGCCGCCGCCGACGCCGGAGCGCGCTGCTGGTCCTGGATGTGCACGTGGGAGACGGATCTCGCCCACCTGCGCGCGACGCACGCGATCGAACTGATGTTCCTGTGGGGCTGGGCGAGCGATCCCGCCATGCCGGCCATGGCGCGTTTCGCCGGCACCGGGGCGCCGGAGGATCTCGGCCGCGCCATGCGCGACTACTGGGTGAACTTCGCCCGGACCGGCGCGCCGAGCGCTCCCGGAGAGCCGGACTGGCCCCCCTATGACACGGGTAACCGTCCGGTCCTCGTACTCGATGCGGAGCGACGCGTGGAGAACGACCTCGACGCCGAAGTCCGGGAACTCTGGTTCGGCTGACCACCGCGGGAGCGCCTGGCGCCGTCGCCTCCCGGGGCCTCCTCGGGGCCTCCGGTCATCTGATTTGCCGGTCACTTCCCTGTAGTACGATGGTCGGCTCCACCCCACCCGGAGCCAGGACGTTGGACCTCGCCTACAGCGCCGAATACGAAACCTTCCGCGCCGAAGTGCGCGACTTCATCGAAACGCACCGGCATCGCGCCCCCGCCGACGTGCCACGCGGCAGGGGCGGCGCGCAGGCGCGCGAGGAGGGCATCGCGTGGCAACATCTTCTCATCGACCATGGCTACGCGGCCCGCACCATTCCGAAGGAATACGGCGGCTACGGCGCCGAGCCGGACATCCTGAAGTCGCACATCATCGGCGAGGAGTTCGGCAAGGCACGCGTGCGGCCCGGGCACGACGGGGACAACCGCCTCGTCCCCACCCTGCTTGAACTGGGCACGGAGGAACAGAAGCACACCTACATCCCGCCGACCATACGCGGCGAGATGATGTGGTGTCAGGGCTACTCGGAACCGGGTTCCGGGTCGGACCTCGCCTCCCTGTCGACCCGCGCGGAAGTCGACGGCGACGACTTCGTCATCAACGGCCAGAAGATCTGGACCTCCGGCGCCCAGTACGCCGACATGATCTTCTGCCTCGTGCGCACGGAGCCGGACGCCCCGAAGCACCAGGGCATCAGCTACCTGCTGTTCCGCATGGACACGCCCGGCATCGACGTGCGCCCGCTGGTGACGATGACCGGCGAGGCGACCTTCAACGAGGTGTTCTTCACCGATGTTCGGGTGCCGACCAGCCAGATCGTCGGGCGGCGCGGCGAGGGCTGGTACGTCGCCAACGCCACCCTGAAGCACGAGCGCGGCGGCCTCGGCGACCCGAACCAGGCCGAGAGCCGCTTCCATCAGATCGTCAGGATGATGCAGGAGGAAACCCTCGACGGCACCCCGCTGCTCTCGCATCCGACCTATCGCGACCGGCTGGTCGCACTGCAGGCTCAGATGCTGGCCATGAAGTTCAACGGCATGCGTGTGCTGTCGCACTCGATCAAGGGAGAGGAACCCGGTTTACCGCGCTGGATCGTGAAGCTGAACGGCTGCGAAATGAACCACCAGATGGCGGCCATGGCGATCGACATGCTGGGCGAACTCGGCGTGCTCTACCCCTCCAGGGGCTATCTTGCGGACCCCGAGGAGAGCAATCCCTACCTGCGCGACGCCGGATTCTGGCAGCAGCGCTACATGATCGACCTCGGTCTCATCATCGGCGGCGGCACGGCACAGATCCAGAAGAACATGATCGGCGAGCGCGCCCTCGGCCTGCCGAAGGAACCGAAGGCCGCCGACCCGAGGGCCGCAACGGGCGGGGCCTCCTGATGGAATTCGCACTGAGCGAAGAGCAGCGCATGCTGCAGGAGAGCGTCCGTGGCTATCTCGAGTCCGCCTGCCCCCTGGACCGGGTGCGCGCCGCGGCCGAAGCCGGGGAAACCCGCCCGGAAGACCTCTGGAAGGGACTCGGCGAACTCGGCGTCCATGGCATCCTCGTCCCCGAGGAGTACGGCGGTGTGGGGCTCGGCTTCCTGGAAGCCGCCCTCGTCTCCGAGTGCCTGGGGGGCACCGCCGCACCCGTGCCCTTCGTCGCGTCGTCGGTGATGGCGCCAGTGGCACTCGCCAGCGCCGGCAGCGATGCACAGAAGGAGCAATGGCTGCCCCGTATCGCGAGCGGTGAGGCGTGCTTCGGCGTCGGGGTTACCGAACACATAGGCCGCCGCGAGACCGACGGCGTCGCGGCCGGGCACGGTACGCTGACCGGCAAGGCGATGTTCGTGCTCGACGGCAGCGATGCCGACATGCTGCTCATCGCGGACAACGCCGGCGCCCTGCATCTCGTCGCAGCAGCCGACGCCGACGTACGCAAGCTGTCTACCATCGACCGTACCCGCTCTGTCGCCGAAGTCATCCTCGCCGGCGCCCCGGCGGACGTCCTGCCGGGTTCCACGGTCCACCGCGAAGCCCTGCGGGCGACCATCGACGCGGGACGCAACATGCTCGCGGCGGACACCCTCGGGGCGGCGCAGAACATGTTCGACCAGGCGCTCGCGTACGCCAAGGACCGACGCCAGTTCAACCGCGTCATCGGCTCGTTCCAGGCCGTGAAGCACCTCTGCGCAGAGATGGCCGCGGCACTCGAACCCTGCCGCTCGCTGGTCTGGTATGCCGCGCACTCCGCCCGGGCCATCCCGGACGAGGGCCGACTCATGGCATGCCACGCCAAGGCGCATCTCGCCGAGGTCGGACGCTTCGTCGCCCGGACCGCCACCGAGGTGCATGGCGGCATGGGTATCACGGACTTGCTGGGACTACACTACTGGTTCAAGCGGATCGGTTTCGACAGGCAACTGTTGGGCGCCCCCGAGATCGTTCGGGAAGAAGCCGCGGCGGTACAGGGGTGGGTTTGAAGTCCGAATAGAAGAAGGGGCTGCCAGCTACAAGGGGCTGCCGTGCATACTCGACGAGACCGGACACAAACGGGCCGGCCGGCTGGCGCGCGGCGGCTGTCAGCCGGGTTGGGCGCCTTCGCCGTCGTCGGCGCCGTCCTCTGCGCCGCCACGGTGAGCGCGCAAGTCACCGCAGAGTCCCAGTTCATCCTGAACACGTTCTCGTTCCTCATCTGGGGCGCGCGCAATGTGGATGTGCGCCGGCTTCACCATGCTCGAGGCGGGGTCGGTCCGCACCAAGAACGCTTCGGTGATCTGCCTGAAGAACATCGGTCTCTACGCGATCGCCGGCCTCGCCTACTACGGGATCGGCTACAACCTCATGTACACCGACACCGGCAGCCTGATCGGCAGCTTCACGCTGTTCTACGGCTCGTCGCCCGCGGAAGTCGCCCTGCTCGCGGGAGAGGAGCAGGCTACCGGCGCGGTCGTCGAACAGGGCTACTCCACGATGTCGGACTGGTTCTTCCAGATGGTCTTCGTCGCGACGGCCGCCTCCATCGTGTCCAGCACCCTCGCCGAGCGCGTCAAGCTGTGGGCGTTCTTCGCGTTCACGTTGGTCCTCACCGCTCTCATCTACCCGATCGTCGGCGCCTGGACCTGGGGCGGCGGCTGGCTGGACGCCATGGGCTTTCAGGACTTCGCGGGCTCGACCATCGTGCATTCCACCGGCGGGTGGGCCGCTCTGGCCGGCGCGATCATCATCGGGCCACGGCTCGGCAAGTTCCGCCCTGACGGCAGCATCAGGCCCACCCCACCGTCCAACGTGCCCGCCGTGACGCTCGGCGTGTTCATCCTGTGGTTCGGCTGGTTCGGGTTCAACGGCGGCTCGCAACTCGCCCTGGCCGGCGCCGTGGATGCGGTCGCGATGAGCAACGTGCTGGCGAACACCACTCTGGCCGCTGCCGCGGGCGTGATGGCTGCCGTCAGCGTATCGCGCACCATACTCGGCCGCGTCGACCTGCTGGCGGTACTGAACGGCGCGATCGCCGGGCTGGTGTCGATCACCGCCGGGCCCGACATCGTCGATCACTACTGGGCCATCGTCATCGGCGCCATCGGCGGCATCATCTGCACCGGCGGCATCCGCATCATGGAGATCTTCAAGCTGGACGACGTGGTCGGCGCGGTGCCGGCGCACCTGTTCGCCGGCGTCTGGGGAACCCTCGCGGTCTGCATCGCGGCGGGCGGCAACTTCGTGGCGCAGATCACCGGAGTTCTGGCGGTGGGCGCGTTCGTGTTCGTGTCCTCGCTGTTGCTTTGGATGGCCCTGAACAAGATCATGGGCGCCCGCGTTTCGCGCGCTGTCGAAGAACTCGGCCAGGACGCTGCGGAGTTGGGCATCGAGGCCTACCCCGAATTCGTCCTGATGCCCGATGAGGAAGACCTGCGCGACGCGCAGTGACGATTTCGCTCAACACCCGGGCAGGCCAGGGTTCGGGGGTCAACATGCGGGGCAGGAGGCACGAATGGATATCGGAAGCGAACGAGACGGCGAGACACTGTTCCTGAAGGTGGTCGGCCGCATAGACGGCCTGAACGCACATGACTTCCAGGATTCGGCCACGGGCGCGATCCAGGACACGGACAACAATGTCGTCCTCGATTTCGAAGACGTCTCCTACATCAGCAGCGCGGGTCTCCGGGCCGTACTGCTGATCGCGAAGGCGGTACGCGCGCGCCACGCACGTTTCGGCATCTGCTCACTGACGAAACTGGTGGACGAAGTGTTCCGCATCAGCGGCTTCGACAACATCGTGCCAATACACCCGACCCGCGCGGAAGCGGCCGCCGGCAAGAGCTGACCAGCTCTCCGGCAGAGCCCGGCCAGACCCCCCTGGCTCAAGGGCCCGGTCCCAGGCCTCCTCGCCTTCAACTCCCTTCCAGCAACCGGCGCTCGCGGTCGATCGTCCGCCGATTCCAGTTGCGGCCCCAGATCCCCACCACCACGTTGGTGCCGGCCATCGCCGCGAAGATTCCGGTGTATCCGAAGTAGTGGCTGCCGAGGAGCGCCAGCGGCACGTAGAAGACGAACAGGCGCAGGACGGACAGCGCCAGCGCAGGCAGCGGCTTCGACATGGCGTTGAAGGCACCGTTGGCGACGTTGACCATCCCCGCAAAGCCGATGGTCATCGGGATGATGTACAGGTAGGTCGTGGCGGTCGCCAGGACTTCTGGCTCGTCGTTGATGAGGGACACGAACCACCGGCCGCCGACCCACATGACGCCGGCGGCAATGACGCTCCAGACAAGGCAATAGCGGTAGCAGAGGGCCAGCGCCCGGTTCACACGGTCGAAGCGGCGCGCCCCCCAGTTCTGGCCGACCAGCGGCGCGGTACTCGAGGCGATGCCGATCACCACCATGAAGACGACCGCCTCGATGCGCGCGGCGACGCCGAATCCCGCCACGACCGCCGTGCCGAACACGGCCAGCAGGCGTGTGACGACGGCGGTGGCCAGCGGCTCGATCAGGTTCGTGCCCATGGCGGGCAGCCCCACGTGCAGAATGAGGCGCGTGGACGCGAGGAAGCCGGCCAGGGAACGGCGAATCATGCGTTCCCGCACGAAGAACCAGTACACCGTCAGCAGAAAGGACAGCGACCGTGCGATGACGAACGACCACGCCGCGCCCTCCACGCCCAGGGCCGGCAAACCGGCCCAGCCGAAGATCAGGAACGGCCCGACCAGCATCTGCAACACCGATCCGGTGGTGATGACGTAGCCGGGGAACACCGGGTCGCCGCTGGAGCGCATGAACAACGTCCCCGCCATGGACAACCCGAACAGGGGAAACCCCCACGACCAGATCGACATGTAGTCGACGACCAGGTCGAGCACTTCGCCACGCGCACCCATCAGGTGGAAGAGCGGCCGCGCAAGGCCCCCCACCAGGGCTCCGCAAACGATGACGAAACCCAGGAGCAGCAGTAGCCCGTGCGTCGTGAGCACCGCCGCCCGCTCCCGATCGCCGATCCCCATCGTACGCGCCACCGTCACCGCACCCCCCACGGTGAGCCCACGCACGGCCGCGCCGAGCCCCATCACCGCCGGGAAGGTGAACGTGACCGCCGCGATCGCCTCGGTGCTGACGAGACCGAGATAGACCGCCTCGACGAACTGCCCCAGGGTCATCGCGAGAAAGCCCAGGATCATGAACCCGGACAGGCGCATGACATGGCGTGACAGGTCGCCCTCGGTGAAGGCCGCCTCGCCGCCACCGTTCATCGGCACGCCCCGCACCCGGCGGTGGTCCCAACGGACAGCAAAGAGCGAAATCGCCTCGACATTCGGGTCGGCAGTGATAGTTTACCGGGACTCAGCAGGCTCCCGCCTGCACGGAGAACGCCATGACAGACTCCTCCCGTCCGGTCTTCGCCGTAGGCCACATGCGCATGCCCGTCGAGGATGTCGAGCTCGCCTACGATTTCTTCGTGCGTCACGGCATGCGGGCGATTCTCAAACGCGACGCGTTCGGCATTCTCGAGCTGCGCGGCGGCACCCATCTCATCCTCACGAAGGCGGAAGAAGCCATTGCCGCGGGGCAGCGGGCGCCCTTCGACCTCATGGTCGACGATGTGGACTCCGTGCATGCGGGGTTCGTCGCCGACGGGGTGGCTGCCAGCGATATCGAGCGGGGCGAGATCCACGACTCCTTTCGGGTGCAGGGACCGTCGGGGTATTCGATCCCGATCAACTCGTCGCACGCGGTGGGCGTTGTCTGACAGCAAGGGTGAGTGCTTTCCGATGGGCCGCGCGGCCCAGAGCCCTATAGTAGCCCGGTGACCAATCCCCCCGACATCGCGCGGGCTCGCGAGTTGCTGCGCACCGTGTACGGGTACGCGGAGTTCCGCGGCCAGCAGGAGGACATCGTCGCCACCGTCCTCGATGGACGCGACGCGCTGGTCCTCATGCCCACCGGCGGCGGCAAGTCCCTGTGCTACCAGTTGCCCGCGCTGCTGCGACCCGGCGTGGGGCTCGTGGTGTCTCCCCTGATCGCACTGATGCAGGACCAGGTCGCCGCACTTCGGCAACTCGGCGTGCGCGCGAGTTTCCTGAACTCCACCCTCACTCGCCACGAGCAGGCGCGCGTGACGGCCGCGCTGCGCAATCAGGAACTCGACCTGCTCTACCTCGCGCCCGAGCGGCTCCTGCAGGAGGAGACCCTCGAGACGCTCGACGGCGTGCGCCTCGCCCTCATCGCCATCGATGAGGCCCACTGCGTATCCCAGTGGGGACACGATTTTCGGCAGGACTACCTCGGCCTGCACGTCCTGCGCGAGCGATATCCCGATGTCCCGTGCCTGGCACTGACGGCCACCGCGGACGCCAGGACCCGCGAGGAGATACTGGCCCGACTCGAACTGCCGCATGCCGCGCGTTTCGTCAGCGGCTTCGACCGACCCAACATCCGCTACACCGTGCGGGCAAGGACCGACGCCAAGGGCCAGCTGCTCGATTTTCTCGACGCCCGCCGCGACCGGCCCGGCATCGTCTACGCCATGACGCGCAGGAAGGTGGAGGACACCGCGGCACTGCTCGCCGGGCAGGGCTTCAACGCGCTCCCCTACCATGCCGGATTGCCGTCGGAGGTGCGTAGGGCACACCAGGAGCGTTTCCTGCGGGAGGACGATGTCGTCATCGTGGCGACGATCGCCTTCGGCATGGGGATCGACAAGCCCGACGTACGTTTCGTCGTGCACATCGACCTGCCGAAGAGCGTGGAGGCCTACTACCAGGAGACCGGGCGTGCGGGGCGCGACGGCGAGCACGCCGATGCCTGGATGATCTATGGCTTGCAGGATGTCGTCCGTCTCGCCCAGATGGTGGACCAGTCCGAGGCCGACGACGACCGCAAGCGGAGCGAGCGTGCGAAGCTCGACGCGCTGCTCGGCTGGTGCGAGATCACCGAGTGTCGCCGCCGGGCGCTGCTGCGATATTTCGGCGACGACCTCCCCGAGGACTGCGGCAACTGCGACGTCTGCCTGGACCCGCCACGCACCTGGGACGGCACCGTCGAAGCGCAGAAGCTGCTCTCCTGCGTGTACCGGACCGGGCAGTATTTCGGGGCCGGGCATGTCATCGACGTCCTGCGCGGCAAGGACACCGTCAAGATCCGCCAGCGCCGCCATGACGCCCTGAGCACCTACGGCATCGGCAAGGAAAGCTCCGACGTGCAGTGGCGTTCGATACTGCGCCAGTTGCTGGTGCAGGGGTATCTCCGCGCGGACGCCGAACGGTACGGCGCACTCTCGCTCACCCCGAAAGCGAGACCGCTCCTGCGCGGCGACGAGCAGATCCTGTTGCGCGAGGATGCAAGGCGCGGACGTCCCGCCAAGGTGACACGCAAGGAAGGCTACGACCCCGGTCCGGAGGAACAGCCGCTCTGGGAAGCGTTGCGCACACGACGCCAGGAGCTGGCGACCGAGGCCGACGTGCCACCGTACGTCGTCTTTCACGACGCGACGCTACGCGAGATGGTCCGGGTAAAACCCACGACTCCCGCGGAACTGCTGGCGCTGCACGGCGTCGGCCAGGCCAAGCTCGACCGTTACGGCACGGCGTTTCTCTCGGTTCTTTCGGCATGGAAGGACGCGGCGCCGGGGGCCGGCAGCGCGTCCGGGTAATCGGAGCAGAACCCCGCGGACGACGGCTCACTCGTCGTTCCGCTCGACGCGGATGGCACCGACCGGGGCAGGCAACGTCTCGTCCACTTCAGCCGATGCCCAACTCCTCGCGGAGCCTGTCCACATCGGGTTCGTGTGGCAGGCCGGTATTGATCCAATCGAGGTGCCACAGCAGCGCCTCGAGCCGTTCCCGACCGAGCTCGGTGCGGGCAGCCTCCCGGGGCGTCTCGTCGTTCAAGACGGGCAAGGACGCGTCCAGCCAGGCGACCCAGTGGTCTTCGGGCGTCTCCGCCAGCAGGGACCGCGCCTCCAGCCACCCGTGGACCGCCGTCCCGTCACCTTCGGTGCCCGTCGACGTCTCGTCCGGGTCGTCTCCTATCTCCTGAAACAGCTGGGGATCGAGCAAATCGGAACGGATGTCGAAATATGCCTCGCGCAACTCGAAGTCACACTCCGACAGCAAATCCACCCCCTTCAGGCCATCGAACGCCAGGTCTTCGCGCATGTCGAGGAACAGCCCGGCATAAGAAGGCGGGATGACGTAGGGCGCGACGCCGAGCAAGATGGAATTGCCGTCGAGCGTGACCACCTGGCTGAATATGATCGAGCCTTTCTCCAATTCCTGCGACGCCCGGCGCTCGTACACTTCGAACTCCCGTTTCGACAGCAGGTCCCGAATGCTCATGCTCGCGCCGGGCGTCACATCCCGGACGATGAAGAAGCTGAATGGCTGCGAGCACGCTTCCTCTATGAAACGTCTGGTGAAGGCGTCCATCCGCGTGCCCCGCTTTGCCAGGTAGTGGAGGGCTACCGGCATCTCGGGTGGCCGGAGTTCCCCGAGGCTTTTCGTATTGTCCGGGATCCACTGGTACACCCACCATGACTGGAAGGCTGTCTCGAACTCCAGCATCGGCTCGTCGAGATCCAGCGGCACATCCTCCCACAGCGTGAATTCGTCCCAGGCCTCGATCAGCGACTGCGGGCCGTAGTGTTCCATGGCGTGGCTTCCGAGCAGCAGCCCGAGCTTACCTTCCGTGCGGCGCATCCGTCGCCACGCGATACCCGTGACTCGGACGTTGTCCCCGTTCAGGCAGCAGAGCTTGTACTTCTTGCCGCTGCCGCAGGGACAGGGCTGGTTCCGGCCGACCTTCATGGCTCGTGCGGGCATCCTGGGCAAGGGCTCGACGGGTAGTGTAAACAGTTGCCGCCGAAGGTGGAGCAAACCCTGCCCACACAACGACCACACAACGCGACTTCGAAGGCCGATATTCAGCTCGACACCGCCCCGCAACCCCAATCCGAGTATGGCGCCCGCCAGGGCGACAGGGCGACGACGCTATCGCGAGCTCCGGCAGAGACGCTCGCAAGGAACCCCGTCGCCATCGCCGTCCAGACGGGAAACGCCGCACCGGACGAGGAAGAAACGCGCCTCTTCGCAGGACCCCATCTCGCGGCAATAGGTCTTGGCGCCACAGGTCGCGGGCATGGGCGCATCTACCGCGACGCGTGCCGCGGACACCGCGGATCCGCCCTGTTTGCGGCCACCGCGCCGCCACTCCCAGGGCGGTACCCGCTGCGCGTCCGGCAGCGACCACAGTCCCGCGCCTTGCCGGCGCGCGGCACGCTCGTCCTCCAGCAGCCAGATGTCGGAGGAATATTGCCGGTATACCCAGGCGTGGCCCTCCCGGACCATCTCCCGGTTGATGTCCCGATCGCCGACGTACAGCCGCCCCAATACGCGTCCGTAGCGGTCTTCCCCCCCGGAGGCCACCCGCACCTGTCGACGGAACACCTTGTCCGCCAGCGCCTGACGTGCCTTCGTACCCCACGGCTGCCCGCGTTCCGGGGTGTCGATGTCGGTCAGCCGCACCCGGGTCCGGGCCTGGCGCTCGGCGTCGAGGACGGTCACCGTGTCTCCATCCGCAATGGCAACGACTGTCGCGTCGAGGCAGAAGGTCGTGTCGCAAGGGTGCGCTGCCGCTGTCAAGCCGGCGCACCACCCCAGCGGCAGCAAGAGCCATCCGGCTTTCAATGGGCCGATCAATGGGCCGATCTCCTACAGGGAGGCCGGCAACAATCCTACAGCGGGTTGGGCGTTCTGTGGCGTCTGATCGGAAACCCAACGGATTCGGGCAGGGGATGAGCTGGGACCGTGCGCGAATGCGACACGGGACGGGACAAGCCCGTCCCCTACGGTCGCCCGCGTCGGCAGCGATCCAAGCTACGCCGACACCATCCTCAACTCGATCGGCTTTCCCGCTTCCACCATCACTTCGGCCTCGTAGCGAACCGCGTCGTCCATGCTGTAGGCGCCCGTGTTGGTGTGCGGAATCTGCTCGCTCACATGATGGACCTCGACGCGGTGTGGGCCGGGAATCGGACCGACCGCGGCAGGAATCCCGAACATCCCCTCCGTGTCCCGGTGGATGCGCACGCGGGCGATCGGCGCGTTCTCATCGTCGGGCAGGAACGTCACCCACACCATGCCCATCGGCTCGCCGTCCAGCGTCACGCGACCGGACACCGCGGTGCGTTCGGTGTCCGTCAGGAAACCGCAACGCCGCAGCCAGCGGTGCAGCAGGCGCGGCCATTCGGCGAGGTCCGGATCGCCCACGCCGAGTCCCAGGCCGTGTTCTCCAAAGCCGAAGACATGCAGTTCCGACTCCACGCCGGCATCGAGCAGCGCCTTGTAGAACAGCAGCGACTGATCCGCACGGACGATGGAGTCCTCGTGGGTGTGGACGATGAAACTCGGCGGCGTGTCCGCCGTGACGAGTTCGTCCGTCGCGGTGTACTCGTCCGCCTTGCGGCCTCGCACCCGCCCATTGATGACCGCGTAGACCGGTACCAGGAAGTCGGGACGCGAACTTTCGCGCTCCACCGGATCCGGATCGTCGGGGGCGCCGGTGTCATAGCGCGTGCCGACGGCCGCGGTCAGGTGGCCGCCCGCGGAGAAACCCAGCATGCCGAGCCGGTCCCGCGCGACTCTCCATGCCGAGGCGTGGGCGCGCACGGTGCGCACCGCGCGCAGGCCATCGAGGAGCGACACGTCGGAGTGATACTTCGGCCCCACCCGATAGCGCAGCACGAAGGCCGCGATACCGAGCCGATTCAGCCAGCGGGCCACCTGCAGGCCCTCATGGTCCGACGCGAGGATCCGGTAGCCGCCGCCCGGGTTGACGATGATCCCCGCGCCGTTCGCCCGTCCGGCGGGCGGCAGGTGCACCGTGAGCGCCGGGCGGTCGATGACCTCGTCACCCGCGGCGAGCGGCGCTCCGTCGGGCCAGAGCAGGACCGGCGTGCCGCCCACCGGGGCGGTCATGCGCCGTTCACGCCGCGACGTCCGCGCGCAGGGCGGGTGCCGGATACAGTTCGTCGAGCGGCACGGAACGGCCGTTGTTGCCGACGATGCGGCAGTGGAAGCGCTGCAGGCGGTGCGGCTCCGGCACGCCGCAGGAGTGCGCGATGACGCCTACCTCCTTCTTCACCATGGTCGCATAGCGGTACACCCGTTCCGCCTTGTCCACCGGGTCGAGTCCCCTCTGCAGGGAGGGGTCATGGGTCGTCACCCCCGTGGGGCAGGTGTTCCTGTTGCACTGCAGCGCCTGGATGCAACCGAGCGCAAACATGAAGCCGCGGGCGCTGACGACGAACTCGGCCCCGGTGCACAACGCCCATGCGACCTCGCCGGGGGTGACCAGCTTGCCGCTCGCGATCAGCTTGATGCGGTCGCGCAGTCCGTAGCGCGCGAGGATGTCCGCCACGAGTGGCAGGCTTTCCTTCACCGGCAGTCCCATGTAGTCGATCAGGCTCATCGGCGCCGCACCTGTCCCGCCGTCCGCACTGTCGACCGTGATGAAGTCCGGGGCGCTGCCTTCGCCCCGTTCGTGGATGAGTTCGCACATCTGCTCGAGCCACCCGTAGGCGCCGACCACCGTCTTGAATCCGGTCGGCTTGCCGGTGATATCGCGGACGCGGGTAATGAAATCCAGCAGCTCTGGCGTCGAATTGATCTCGGGATGCCGGTTGGGACTGATGGAGTCCTCACCCACCGGGATCATGCGGATCCTCGCGATCTCGTCGGTGACCTTGCCACCGGGGAGGATGCCGCCCTTGCCCGGTTTCGCGCCCTGCGAGAGCTTGATCTCGAACATCCGCACCTGTTCGTGCGCCGCCACTTCGCGCAGCAGCTCCGGCGAGAGCGTACCCTCCGCCGTACGGACGCCGTACTTGGCCGTGCCGATCTGGAAGACGATGTCCGCTCCGCCCTCCAGGTGATACGGCGACAGGCCGCCTTCACCGGTGTTCATCCAGCACCCCGCTCGCCGCGCGCCATTGGACAGAGCGCGTACCGCCGGGGTGGAGATCGCTCCGTAGCTCATGCCGGAGACGTTGAAGAAGCTGTCCGTGGAATAGGGGTTGGCGCACTGCGACCCGATGGTGAGCGTACGCGGTTCCGCCGCGTCGACCTCGAGGGTGGGATAGGGACAGTTGACGAACAGGATCGTTCCGGTCGGGCGCAGGTCTCGCGTCGAGCCGAAGGGCACGGTCGTGTCGTCCCCCTTCGCCGCCTGATAAGCCCACGAACGCTCCGCCCGGTTGAACGGCAGTTCCTCCCGGTCCATGGCGAAGAAGTACTGCCGGAAAAACTCTCCAAGGCGCTCGAAGAAGTAGCGAAAGCGGCCTATGACCGGAAAGTTGCGGCGGATGGCGTGCCTGCTCTGCCGTACGTCGACGACGTACATGGCGACTATCGCGAGGACGCCCACACCAAGCCCGAACAGCAGAATCTCGACCAGCAGTTCGAGTAACCAGAGCATGTCGTTCATGGGCGACTCCAGATGGCGGTTGCGGCGAGTGTACGCCGTGTCGCCCGGTCCGCAAGCCGAGGTTCGGGGGAGTGCGAGCGGACAGGCCGCGTCTGCAGGAGCGCCGTCCCGGGCGGTCGCAGCTGCCGCGCTACTCGACCGACGAGAACGCCTCGAGCGCCTGGTTGAGGCTCGTCACGCCGCGCACCTCGATGCCCTGGATGGCTGTCTTCGGCAGGTTGGCCCGCGGCACCACGGCCTGCGTGAAGCCGTGCTTGCGCGCCTCCCGCAGGCGCTCCTGCCCGTTCGGTACCGGGCGCACCTCTCCCGTCAGCCCGAGTTCCCCGAAGCAGACCAGGTCGCGGGGCAGCACGCGATTGCGAAAGCTCGAAACGACCGCTGCGATGAGCGCCAGATCCGCCCCCGTCTCCACGATCCGCACGCCGCCGACGACATTGGCGAAGACATCCTGGTCTGACAGGGACAGACCACAGTGACGGTGCAACACGGCCAGGTGCATGCCGAGGCGCTGCGCGTCGAGACCCACGGCGATGCGTTTCGGATACCCGCCCTGCAGGTCGTCCACCAGCGCCTGCAACTCGACCAGGAGCGGCCGCGTGCCCTCCCACGTCACCGTCACGACGCTGCCAGGGGACATCTCGGCGGGTCGCCGCAGGAAGATGGCGGAGGGATTGGACACCCCCTTCAGGCCGTCCTCCGTCATCGCGAAGACACCCAGCTCGTTGACGGCGCCGAAGCGGTTCTTGTGTCCCCGCAACGTGCGGTAACGCGTGCCGGCGGGGCTGTCGAGCATGACGAAGCAGTCGATCATGTGCTCGAGCACCTTGGGTCCGGCCAGGTGGCCTTCCTTGGTCACGTGACCGACCAGGATCATCACCGTCTGGGTCTGCTTGGCAAGCCGCGTCAGCAACGCCGCGGACTCACGCACCTGGGTCACGCTGCCCGGCACGCCACTCGCCGCCTCGATGTGCATCACCTGGATGGAGTCGATGACCACCACCCGGGGTTGGTGACGGGTCACAAGGTCCGCAATGGCCTCGACGCGCGTTTCCGTGGCAACCGTCAGGCCGTCGCGCGGCAGGGCCAGGCGCCGCGCCCGATCCGCGATCTGCTGCAACGACTCCTCGCCGCTGACGTAGAGCACCGGCATGCGCGCCGCCAGCTCGGCCGTCACCTGCAGGAGCAGCGTGCTCTTGCCGGCACCCGGATCGCCCCCAATGAGGACGACGGAGCCAGGCACGAGCCCGCCGCCGAGTACCCGGTCGAACTCCCCCATCCCCGTGGGAAGCCGCTCGAGCGGTGCGGTTTCCACATCCGACAGGCGCGTGACGCCGACCGGTGCGCCGCCGTAGCCGACTGCCCGCGTACCCCCCGCGGCGGCGGCCGACACCGCGAGTTCGCGCAGGGTGTTCCATTGGCCGCACGCGGAACACTGGCCCTGCCACTTGGCGTGCTCGACCCCGCAGTCGTCGCAAACGTAGGCCGGCCGGCTGTGCCTGGTCCTAGCCACCGCGTTCGTAGGCTCCCTCGTACTGAGCGTCGTCTGCAGGGGCATCGTCGTTCGTCTCGAACTTGGTGAGGTTGCCGATGAACCGCAACTCCACGGTGCCGGTCGGGCCGTTGCGCTGCTTTCCGATGATGATGTCAGCGATACCCGGCCGGTCGGTATCTTTCCTGTAGACCTCGTCGCGGTAGATGAACAGGATGACGTCCGCGTCCTGTTCGATGGCGCCCGACTCGCGCAGGTCGGACATGCGCGGGCGCTTGTCTTCGCGAGACTCCAGGCTCCGATTGAGCTGCGACAGGGCGACCAATGGGCAGTTCATTTCCTTCGCGATGGCCTTGAGATTGCGCGAGATCTCGGAGATCTCCAGCGTGCGGTTTTCCGCCTTGCCGGCAGTCCGCATGAGTTGGATGTAATCGACGACGATGAGCTTCACGCCCCCCGACTCGCGAGCCAGGCGGCGCGCGCGCGCCCGGATGTCGTTCGGCGTCAACGCCGGCGTATCGTCGATGAACAGCGGCCTGCCCCGCAGCTGACCGAGTGCAGAACCCAGGAGCGTCCACTCCTGCGCCGACAGCTGGCCGCTGCGCAGGTGCCCCAGATCGATCGGCCCGACCGACGACAGGATGCGAAGGATGAGCTGCTCGGTCGGCTGCTCCATGGAGAAGACGAGCACGGCGCGCTCATCCGCGGTGTCCTGCATCACGGCGTATTCGGCGATGTTGACCGCCAGCGCCGTCTTGCCCATCGACGGACGCCCGGCTATGACGATGAGGTCCGCCTTCTGGAACCCGGTCGTCATGCCGTCGAGTCCCTCGAAGCCCGTGGAGAGACCCGTGATGGGATTGCCGGACTTCGCCAGCTCGTCGATCCGATCCGAGGCCTGCGCCAGGAGCGGCGTGATCGGCTGTGGACCCCCGTCCTTCAGCCGGCCCTCCGAGATGCGAAACACCGCGCGCTCCGCCTCGTCGAGGAGCTCCGTGCTGGAGCGCCCTTCCGGTGCGAATGCAGACTCGGCGATCTCGTTGGCAGCACCGAGCAGTTGCCGCAGCGTTGAGCGTTCGAGGACGATTTCGGCGTACGCCCGAACATTGCTCACCGCGGGCGTGCTCTCGGCAAGCTCCGCCAGGTAGGCCGCACCCCCGCTCTTCTCGACCAGGCCCCGCGACCGCAAGGCCTCCGACAGCGTCAGCACGTCCAGCGGCTGCAGATCGTCGGCCAGATCGCGCATCACGCCAAAGATGATGCGGTGGTTCGGCCGGTAGAAATCCACCGGTTCGATCTTGTCCGAGACCCGGTCCCAGGCTTCGTTGTCGAGCATGAGACCGCCGAGCACGGACTGCTCGGCTTCTATCGAATGAGGTGGAACCTTGAGACGGGAACTGGGCGGGACTTCGCGTGCGGGTTCTGCCATCTGCGCGGTTGCCGAGGAATGTGTCTCCTAGGGTGGGCGCTGAGTCCCGTTCCGGTCAACCGAGTTGCACCCCGACCCGGGACGCAACCCGCAAAAACCCTTGCCGGCGCTCCGGCGCCCGCCGCCAAGCTGGTATCAAGCTGTGGAAGATGCCGGGAAAACGCGCGGTACTTCTATTCCGCGACCTATTCCGCGACCTATTCCGCGACGACGTTCACGACCACCGTGCGGACCACGTCGGCGTGCAACTGAACCTCGACTTCGTACTCCCCGACAGAGCGGATGACGCCTTCGGGCATGCGCACCTCGGCCTTGGCGATGTCGATGCCGCGTTCCGTCAGCGCACGCGCGATTTCGACCGTCCCGACCGACCCATAGAGCTTGCCTTCCTCGCTCGTCCGCACCATCAGCGTCAGGAAGACATCCTCAAGCCCGGCGCCCCGCGCCTCGGCGGCCGCAAGCATGTCTCCGGCGGCCGCCTCGAGTTCCGTCCGCCGCTGCTCGAACGTCTGGCGGCTGTCCCTGCTCGCGCGGACGGCCTTGCCCGTCGGGATCAGGTAGTTCCGGGCAAAGCCGTTGCGGACGCCAACTTCGTCTCCGAGATCGCCCAGGTTGATCACGCGTTCCAGCAGAATGACGTTCATGTGGTCGTCTCCTATTTGTGCTGGTCCGTGTACGGCAGCAGCGCCAGGAACCTGGCACGCTTGACCGCGGTCGCGAGCTGACGCTGATAGCGCGCGCTGGTGCCGGTGATCCGGCTCGGGACGATCTTGCCCGTCTCCGTGACGTACGGGCGCAGCAGGTCGAGATCCTTGTAGTCGATCTCCTTGATGCCTTCCGCCGTAAAACGGCAGTAACGCTTGCGTCGGAAGCCCCTTGCCATGATCTAACTCCTCTCTTCGTCGTCCGCAGTCGCCGCCTCGGGCGGCGCGGTTTTGTCCTCCTCCTCCACCCGCCGCGCGGCCCGCGCCGCGGCCTCCTCTTCGCGCCGGCGGTCCCGTTCGCGGTCCTTCTCCTGTTCCTTCAGCTCCTCCTCGTAGATCTTCGAGACCTCGCTGATCGCGTGCTTGCGCTGGATGATGAGGTTGCGCAGCACGGCGTCGTTGAACCGGAACGCGCTCGTCAGCTCCTCAAGGGTCGGCGCGTCGACCTCGACGTTCATCAGCACATAGTGGGCCTTGTGGATTTTCGAGATCGGGTAGGCGAGCTGGCGCCGCCCCCAGTCTTCGATCCGGTGCACGACGCCTTCGCTGCGTTCGATCAGCGAGCGGTACCGTTCCATCATGCCGGGGACCTGCTCGGACTGGTCCGGGTGCACGAGGAACACGACTTCGTAATGTCGCATCCGTTTCTCCTCTCGGGTTCGCCGCCGCGTATCCCTTCACATTGGCCTGGCGCGTGCGGCGAGGAGTGTTGTGTACCCCCGGGCGCCACACGATGCAGCGCCGGGATCGCGCGGCCCCGATTCCACCGGGCCGACCGCACGAGCGCGCGATTCTACGCCCGCGCCCTGGCTACTTCAAACATCATGAGGGCCGCCGCAACCGACACGTTCAGGCTGGGGACGTGCCCGGCCATGGGGATGCGCACGAGATGGTCGCACCGCTCGCGGGTGAGCCGTCGCAGGCCCGCGCCCTCTCCGCCGAGGACAACCGCAACGGACGAGGATACGTCCGGGAGCCCGGAGGGGCCGCCAGGACGGCCGAGGTCGAAGAGCGACGTCGGTGCGTCCGGGTAGCCGCCGACGATCCAGACGCCCTGCTCCGCGAGCCAGGAGAGTCTCCTGGCGAGATTGGTGACCGAGACGATGAACAGACGCTCCAGCGCACCACTCGCCGCCTTCGCGACGGTAGGGGTCAGCGGCGCGGTCCGGTGCTTCGGCAACAGTACCGCGTCCACGCCGGCGGCTTCCGCCGTGCGCAGACACGCGCCCAGGTTGCGCGGATCCTGGATGCCTTCGAGAATCAGGAGGAAGGGGTTCACGAACTCGTTCCAACGTCGTTCGAGCTCTCCTTCGCCGGCCGGGGCGACCGCGTCGCACTGCGCCGCGACACCCTGGTGCACACCCGGCGCAACCCGGTCCAGCGCGCGTCGCGCAACGGTTTCGACGCGTACGTTGGCCGTACGCGCCCGCTCCACCAGTTCCGCCATGGCAGCGTTGCGACGGCGGCCCTCCACGATCCAAACGCGACGCACGCGACCGGGCGCCGCATCCAGGGTATCGCGCACCGCGTGGGTGCCGTACACCCAGGAGCCTTTCGCGTCCGTCATCGGCGGCGCTTCCCACGCGCAACGACCAGCAGGTCCACGCGCCGGGTTGCCACGGACACTTCGACCAGTTCCACGACCAGTTCGTCACCCAGCGTGTAGCGCTCCCCGGAACGTTCCGCCACCAGGCTCATGGACTCCGGCACGAAACGGTAGTACTCGCGCCCGATGCTCGACACGTGCACCAGGCCCTGCAGGAACAGGCCGTGCAGCTCGACGAACAGACCGAACTCCGCGACGCCCACCACCGTGCCGTCGAACCGCTCTCCCACGCGATCCGCGATGAAGTCGCATTTCAACCAGTCCTGGACGGCGCGGCTCACGTCGTCGGCGCGCCGCTCCGTCATGGAGACGTGGGCCGCAGTCTCGTCGAGCCAGTCGTCGGCCGGCCGTTTGCCGGACTTGATCATGCGATGCGTGATCAGGTCCGCGTAGCGGCGAATGGGTGAGGTGAAGTGCAGGTATTTCGGCAGGGCCAACCCGAAGTGGCCGCGGTTGCACGGGTCGTATCGAGCCTGGGACAGGGACCGCAACACCAGCGTCTCGAGAATCCACACCGGCAGGTGAGACCGCTCCCGCGCCAAGTCGATGGCCGCCTTGAGCGCGCCTGGCGACGTCCGGCCGGGCGGCAATCGGATGCCGCCGAATCCCAGGGCCACGGCAAGCTGCTCGCGCTTTTGGTTCTCGGGCGGCTCGTGGACCCGGTAGATCGCCCCGCGCGCATCGAGGTGCAGCGCCGCGCAGACGTTGGCCGCGATCATCGCCTCTTCGATGAGCCGGTGCGCGTCGTTGCGCTCTGCGCGGGTCACTGCCGCAATCCGACCGTCCTCGAGGGTCAGCCGCGCCTCGCGGGCGTCGAAATCGAGCGCGCCCCGCGCGTCCCGTCGGACGCGCAACGCCCGGTAGACCTCGAACAGCGCTGCAAGCCCATCCGGGGCACGCGCGGCGTCCGTGTAGGTCAGCCGTGCGTGCGACTCGATAACCGCTTCGTCGAACCGGTACGCCGACACCCTCCCCGCCGGCGAAACCTGCATGTCGCAGACGAGGGCAAGGCGTTTCTCGCCCGGCACGAGCGAGCAGATCCCGTTGGACAGCTCCTCCGGGAGCATGGGCACGACCTGGTCCGGCAGGTACACCGAGTTGCCACGCCGGCGCGCCTCCCGATCCAGCGCGGTGCCCGTTCGCACGTAGTGCGCCACGTCCGCGATGGCGACAATCAGGCGCCAACCGCCGCGGGGGCGCCGCTCGGCGTAGACGGCATCGTCGAAATCCCGCGCATCCGGTCCGTCTATGGTCACGAGCGGAAGCGCAGTGAGATCGACCCGTCCCGCCCAATCGTCGGACGCCAACCATTCTCCGGTACCCGGATCCAGCCCCTCTGGCCACTCCGTCGGGACACGGAAGCTCGCGAGCAACGCCACGGCCGCTCGGTCAGCCTCGTTGCGGCCCCGAAGCACCGACACGACCCGCCCGACCAGCCGCCCCCGGTCGACCTGCCGGCCACGACGTTCCTCCCACAGGGGCACCACCTCCACGATGTCGCCGTCGCTTGCCGAAAGGCCGTCGCTTGCCGAGAAGTCGTCACCCTCGATGTCGATTCGCCCCTTGACTCTCGGGTCCAGCGAGACCACGAAGCGCGCTCGGTAGCCGTCGACGAGGCAGCCGACCAGAAGCTCCGACGAGGGCTCGACGATGCGTACTATCTCTACGCCGGAAGCACCCTGCCGTACTTCGACACGGTCGCCGACCCTGACCCCGGCGCCCGGCGCGAGGCCAACGCCGGAGTCCCGCAACGCGAGGCCTTGCGCACTCTCGACGACCTCGTCAACCTCGTTGCTGGCCGCCGGGTGCAGGCGAAACGCCCCGTTCGGCGCGCGCTCGACCTCCCCAAGGTGTTCCAGACCGCGCAACAGCCGGCGCAGGCGGTGGGTCGGCACGCCTTCCGTCAGCCCGAAATGCGCGGACAGCTCCCTCCAGCTCATCGTCGCCCGTTCGGCTAGGGCTGCACGCACCGCGCCGGCGGTGAGCGGGATCGCGCGCCTCCCGCGAGCATCCCCGGCAGGCCGCTTCTTACGTGGCAAATTGACAACTCCGGTGAGCTGAAAGTACAGTGCGCGCCCAGTTCCCAAGGCGTGGCCGCAGGGTCGCGTCCAAGGAGCCCGGCCGCTTCATGCCGAGGTGGTGAAATTGGTAGACACGCTAGCTTCAGGTGCTAGTGGGGGTAACCCCGTGGAGGTTCAAGTCCTCTCCTCGGCACCAAACACCCACCTCACAGAGACTCGTAAGTTACTGATCTATAGGATATTGTTACTATCCTGCAGTAGCACCTGGCACTTCGGCGTCGAGTCCGGCATCGGACGCTATTGTACCCCCCCGAAATCCGATGGCGGCAGTGATCGAGCGATGCGCCACGTCGGGCGCGAGGACGCCGACGCGGCAAGTGGCCCGCTGGACCTGAGTGTCGGTGGTAGCGGTGCCGATGAGGGAGCGGGGCCAGGAGCGTGCGCCGTAGAAGTTTCGCGCCAGCGAAACTCCCAACGCGAACGACCCGGGATACGCCCACGCCCTGCCCCACGGCATTTTTGCCCTACGGGCGCATCACGCTGCGGTTTCGCCCTGCGGGCGTATCACGGAATGGGCAGGTAGCCCCGTTCGACGCCCTTCGTGAAGATCGACACCGCGTTGTGCCGGTGCAGGCTCTCGTGGTGCTCAACGCGCACCCAATAGTCGACCAGTCGGTCGTCCACTTCGAGCGAGGCCTTCAGCCGGCGGCCCGCGTCTTCGCAGAACATCAGGTTCGCCGCATTGAGCCTGGCGAACTCCTGCTCGTCCTCGCGCTTGACCGCCGTCTGCACCGGGGTCTGCAGGGCGCCCTCCACCAGGTCGACGAGGTCTGTGATCGGGAAGTCTTCCAGCGTGTGGTCGAGCTTCACGAGCACTTTCGCGATGCTGCGTTGGCTGTGTGGTGTCGCGGCAATCCCCTCTTCCGTGCCGAGCCAGGCCTTCACGTCGTCTACCCGGACCTCGCCGCCGCGGCCGAAGTCGTGCTCGAACTGTTGCTGGATGAGTTGCCGCGCAAGCGCCGCGGAACAGGGGCAGGTACTGGAATAGAAGACACCGAGAGAGAGTTCGAGGTGCATCTCACCGTCGATGAAGGTGCCCTTGATCGACACCGGATAGGCGTTCCAGCCCGAGTTCTCGCTGACCAGCGCCATGCGGCGCAGGTAGTAGTCGAAATCGAACTGCACGAACGCCCGTCCCGACAGGCCGCGGTGCGACTCGAGCAGCGACGCCAGCAGCAGTTTGAGTCCCGCCACGCTCAGGGGGCGGGTATCGGAGTGCTCGTCCAGGATCAGATACAGCCGGGACATGTGGATGCCCTTGGCCTGCGTGTCCGCCAGGTCGACATAGATCTGCACCTGCGACTGCACTTCCCGAACCATGCCGCCATCGCGGATCCTGAGCGGCTGATGCACCTCGCTCATGCCAACCCAGTCGAGGGCGCCCTCCGGGGTGTGCAACTCCCGGCTTGCGATGTCCGGCATGTCGCTCACCAGCCTGAGGCCGGGATTCGTCAACGCTGCTCTTTCCACCGTACTCTTCGCACTCCTGACCGTTCCGGTCGTCGTTACGCCACCCGCGCCGGCCGAGCCGGCTGCAACGATTCTATCGGAAACCCTTGCGCCTTGTCTGACCGGACCCAGCCCGAGCGGGCGTCCGTTCGCGCATGTCGCCGGCGCCGGTTCGGCGAACCTCTCCGGCGCCGAGTCACTTCGCGAGCGACGCGCGCTCCTCTTCGGTCAGCGCCCGGGCTTCCTCCTCGAGCAGGACCGGTACCCCATCGTGGACCGGATAGGCCAGACCGCCGCGGGGCGACCAGAGCTCTCCCACGTCCCGGCGGAAGACCAGCGGTCCCTGGCTCACGGGACAGACGAGAATCTCGAGCAATCTGCTGTCGATCATGGTCCTGTCCGCGGCTGCGCAGCGCCATCGTCGAACGGGTGGCGCAGTACGATGGTCTCGCTACGCTCCGGACCCGTGGAGATGAGGTCCACCGGCGCGCCGACCGCTTCCGCGATGCGCCCTACGTAAGCGCGCGCGTTGGCCGGCAACGCGTCGAAGTCGCGCGCGCCTGAGGTCGATTCGTCCCATCCGGGCACGGTTTCGTACACCGGCACGACCTCCTTGTAGGAATCGCCGTCGAAGCGTCGGTGCACGGGCCTGCCGTCGCGGGTCTTGTAGTCCACGCAGATCCGGATCTCCGGGAGCCCGTCCAGCACGTCGAGCTTCGTCAGGCAAAGTCCCGTAAGGCTGTTGATCTGCACCGCCTGGCGCGTTGCCACGGCGTCGAACCAGCCACTGCGCCGCGCGCGGCCGGTGGTGGCGCCAAACTCGGCGCCCCGCGTCGACAGGCGCTTGCCGGCGTCATCGAACAGTTCCGTCGGGAAGGGCCCGGACCCGACACGCGTCGCATAGGCCTTCGTGCTGCCGAGGATGTAGTCGAGGTACCGCGGGCCGAAGCCACTGCCGACGGCCGCGCCGCCGGCGGTCGTACTCGACGACGTGACGAAGGGGTACGTGCCGAGGTCCACGTCGAGCAGCGACCCCTGCGCGCCCTCGAAGAGGATGTTCTCGCCGGATTCGCGCAACTCGTGCAGCAGCGGGCCGGTGTCTTCCATCATCGGCAGGAGTCGTTCGGCAATGTCCGCGAGGTCGTCCAGCGTCCGATCGAAGTCTACCCGCGCCACCTCGTAGTACCGCTCGAGCAGGAAGTTGTAATAGTCCATCGCCTCGGCGAGCTTTGCCCCGAACCCCTGCCAGTCCGAGAGATCCACGAGACGCACGGCGCGCCGCGCGGCCTTGTCCTCGTAGGCGGGGCCGATCCCCCGGCCGGTCGTGCCGATCTTGCGGTTGCCGAGCGACTCCTCCCGGGCGTTGTCCATGGCGACGTGGTACGGAAGGATCAGCGGGCACGCGGCCGAGATGGACAGCCGCTCCCGCACGGGGATGCCCCGCGCCTCGAGCTCGTCGATCTCGTCGAGCAGGGCATGCGGCGCCAGCACCACGCCGTTGCCGATCACGCACCGGACATTCGGCCGCAGGACACCCGAGGGAACGAGGTGCAACACCGTCTTGGTGCCCTCGACCACCAAGGTGTGGCCCGCATTGTGGCCACCCTGGAAGCGGGCGACCGCGGCGGCACGCTCGGCGAGAAAGTCCACGACTTTCCCCTTGCCCTCGTCACCCCATTGCGTGCCGAGCACGACGACGTTACGGCCCAACTCTTGAGTCCCTTTCGATCAGGCAGGCGCAATCCTGCTGGAAACTGCTGCGAAATGTGTGATCCGACGCGCGAGGAGCCCGGCTAAGGTCGCCCGTCCGCGCTCTTGAGGTACTTGAAGAATTCGCTGTTCGGATCGAGGATCAGCATGTCGTTCTTTTCCCCGAACACCTTCGCGTAGGCATTGATGCTGCGATAGAACTCGTAGAACTCCGGGTCGGCCCCGTAGGCCTCGGCGTACACCGAGGCTGCCTTCGCGTCTCCGTCGCCGCGCAACAGTTCCGCTTCCCGATACGCTTCCGCCTCGATCACCACGATCTGCCGCTCCGCGTCCGCCCGGATGCCGAGTTCCAACTCCCGGCCGGTCGCACGATGTTGCTGGGCCTCGATCTCACGCTCCGAATTCATCCGGTCGTAAACCGCGCTGGACACCTCCGGCGGCAGGTCGATCTTCTTCACGCGCACGTCGACCACCTCGACGCCTATCTCGGCGCTCATCTCAAGGTTCATCTGCTGCGTCAATTCAGTCATGAGCTGATCGCGCTGACCGGAAATGACCTCGTGCATGTCGCGGCGGCTGATCTGGTTACGCAGGCCCTCGTTCACCCGCTGCGCGAGGAGGTTTCGGGCGCGCTCGATGTCTCCGGAACTCGCGGTGTAGAAGCGTTGCACGTCCCCCACCCGCCACTTGACGAAGGAGTCCACGATCAGCGGCTTCTTTTCCAGAGTGAAATACCGCTCGGGCCGCGAGTCCAGCGTCAGGATGCGCGCGTCAA
This sequence comes from Candidatus Azotimanducaceae bacterium, assembly GCA_965206615.1. Classification (GTDB taxonomy): domain Bacteria; phylum Pseudomonadota; class Gammaproteobacteria; order Pseudomonadales; family Azotimanducaceae; genus VXNE01. Next base: position 344,025 of record CBDBKI010000005.1, on the reverse strand, counting down.
ACTTCTTCGCCTCTTCGGCGATGGGCAGCTTGAAATGCAGGCCTGGCTCGAGGTCGGCCTTTGTGACCGCACCGAAGCGGAGCACCAGCGCGCGTTCCCGTTGATCCACGGTGAACACGCCGTCGACGATCAGCAGTAGCGCCAGCACCACGACGATGCCAAGCAGGAGGTTGCGAAAGCTCATTGCGATTCCCTCGTAGGGTTCTCCGGCAGTGCTGCGTCAACGTGAGTCGCGGCCGCGATTGGCGTCAAGCCGCTCACTCAACGCGTCGTCCACCAACTGGCGGATGTCGGCATTGCTGCCCGTGCCGCCACCGGACGCGCGAGCGCCGAGACGATCGAGCGGCAAATAGAGCATATTGTTGCCCCCCTCCACATCCACCATCACCTTGGTGCTCTGGCTCAGAACGGACTCGATGGCATCGATGTAGAGCCGGTCGCGAGTCACCTCCTCGGCCAGATGGTACTCCTCGAGCAGCTTGCCGAAGCGCTCCGCCTCACCCTGTGCGCGCGCAGTGACGCGGTCCCGGTATGCGTTGGCTTCCTCGATCTGCTGCTGCGCCTCGCCGCGCGACCTCGGCACGATCTCTTCCGCGTACGCGTTGGCCTCGTTGACGTAACGTGCCTCGTCTTCCTTGGCCTTCTGCACGTCGTCGAACGCTTCCTGGACCTGCTGCGGCGGTCCGCTCTGGTCGATGTTCACCGTGACCACCCGAATGCCGGTCTCGTATCGGCTCAGATAGCTCTGCAGGCGATCCTGCACCTCGCTGCCGAGCGCGGCGCGACCCTCCGTGATCACCAGGTCCATCGTCGAACTGCCCACCACGTGGCGCAACGCGCTCTCCGTCGCGTGGGCGAGGCTGGTGCGCGGCTCCCGCACCTTGACCAGGAAGTCGACGGGGTTGTCGATGACGTACTGGACCGTCATGCCGATATCCACGATGTTCTCGTCTTCGCTCAGCATCAGCGCCTGGTGCGCATGGTCGTTGACACGGGTAACGTTGACCTTCTCCACGCGGTCGACGAGCGGCGGGTTCCAGTGCAGGCCCGGCAGCACGACCGCGTCGCGCGCATGGCCGAAGCGGAACACCACCCCGCGTTCCTGCTGGTCGATCTGGTACAGCCCCCAGAACCCGTAGCCGAGCGCCAGGACCGCCAGGCCCAAGCCGAACATCGACAGGTTGACGCCACCGCGCCGCCCACCTCCGCCGCCGCCGCCACGGCCGAAAATACCCGACAACTGGCCCTGCAGCTTACGCAACGCCTCATCGAGGTCGGGCGGCCCCTGGTCGCCGCCGCGGCTTCCCCAGGGATCCTTGTCTTTTCCTTCGCCGGATTCGTTCCACGCCATCGGTCGCCGATCTCCCACACTCAGGACGGCTTGGCAAGTTTAGCAGACCGGAGCGCCCCTTCGCTCCGGTCCTTGTCGGATCCCCACGCGGCACACGGTTCCGTCCCGCCGCTCACTCCGGCAGTCTCGACGACGACGCCCTGCGCGCGTAGCCGGGACGCCTCGCCACGATCCAGCCTGACGGACAGCGTCAGCCGGCCATCTTCGCGAGCCGTCTCGGACAGGACGGCACCGAGCTCATACAGCCGCGCGCGAACCCTGCCCGCACCCGGGTCCAGCACCACCGTGATCGGACGCGCAGAGACCCCGACCGCCGCGCCGATCGCTTCCCGCAACGCCGGCAGCCCGTCTCCCCGAAGCGCGCTCACCGCCAGAGGGCCGCGGCTGCCCGGCTGCATGGCGCGGAACCCGGAATCGGCATCGATCTTGTTCAGCACTTCGATCGTGGGCACGTCCACGGCGCCGATCTGGCGCAGTACCCGCGTCACCTGCTCGCGCAGATCGTCCACGTCCGCGGCCGTCGCATCGATCACGTGCAGTAGCAGGTCGGCCTCCCTGACCTGCTCGAGCGTCGCATGGAACGCTTCCACGAGGCTCACCGGCAAGTCCCGGATGAAGCCCACGGTGTCGGCCAGCACGACCTCTCCCGCCCCTTCGATGTCGACGCGGCGCATCAGCGGATCGAGGGTGGCGAACAGCTGGTCCGCGACGAGGGCGCCGGAATCCTCCTCGCTGGACCGCGTCAACGCATTGAAGAGGGTCGACTTGCCGGCATTGGTGTAACCGACCAGGGCCACGGTCGGCACACCCGTCCGGTGGCGACGGCGACGGCTGCGTTCGCGCTGGCCGTGTACCGACTTGAGCCGCTCCTGCACGTCGCGTATCCGGGTGCGGAGCATGCGCGCGTCGAGCTCTATCTGCTTCTCCCCCGCACCCCGCATCGCGAGCCCGCCGCGCTGCCGGTCGAGGTGCGTCCAGCCCCGCACGAGCCGGGTGCGGGCATGGGTGAGCTGGGCCAGCTCCACCTGCAGCTGCCCTTCGCGGGTACGCGCCCGGTCTGCAAAGATGTGCAGGATGAGTTCCGTGCGCGTCATGACCCGGCACTCCAGGCGCTGCTCCAGGTTGCGTTGCTGAGCGGACGTCAACTCGTGGTTCACGATCAGGAGATCGGCGTTTTCCGCCCGCAGCGCGGCCGCCACCTCGTCCACCTTGCCGGCACCGGCGAACCAGCGTGGCTGCGGACGCTCCCGACTCCCCACGACGAGCTTCGCCGGGTGAATCCGGGCGGACTCGACCAACTCCTCGAACTCTGCGTCCAAGGCCGATGGCGCACCCGGGGACCCCGCCGCGGCCGGCGCGCGACGGCGCCGCGCATCTCCGAGCCGCAAACTCAACAGCACGGCGCGACGTCCTGCATCGGGACGATCAAAGAACATCCGGAAGGACTCCCTGGCAGACGTCCCGGTTCGGGGCCTCGGCTGCGGGTCGCACCGGCCGCGCTGCGGGCCGGGGCTCAGTCGGGGCTATCGTCGCTCGCTGCGGCCGGCAGCCGCACGTTACGCGACGGCACGACGGTCGAGATGGCGTGCTTGTAGACCATCTGGCTGACCGAGTTCCTGAGGACCACGACAAACTGATCGAACGACTCGATCTGGCCCTGGAGCTTGATGCCATTGACGAGGTAGATGGAAACAGGGATGCGTTCCTTGCGCAGCGTGTTGAGGTAGGGGTCTTGTAGTGAGTGCCCCTTCGACATGGCAGTCTCCTTTTGGGACCTCGTCGAACCGACGAAGGTGCAGGTTGCGGTCCCAAAGCCTGGGTCAGGTGACGGCGCGTCCCCGCGGTCCAGGTGAGCGGGAGGCCGGTGGGCGTATCCCCAAGGCGAGGCACGAATAGTGCCACCTCCGCGAACGATTTCAAGTTCAAGCGCCGGTGGTGCAACGTCGCAGTATGTCACGTGCGGCACTCGCGCCGCTTGCGACCCAGGCGACTCCCGGCCAGGCCCGCAGCCAGGTCATCTGTCGCCGCGCGAGTTGCCGGGTCGCGGCGATGCCGGCACCGCGCATGGTTCTCCGGTCGATGTCGCCATCGAGATGCTGCCAGACCTGTCGATAGCCCACGGCGCGCATCGCGGGTTTGTCCGGGGAAAGTCCGGGCGTCGTCCGCAGCCGGCGCACCTCATCGACGAATCCCTGCGCCAGCATGGCATCGAAACGGCGCTCGATCCGTCTCCCCAGTGCTTCCCGCGGATGGGTGACGGCCACTTCGACCAGCGTGCACGCGAGCCGCTCCCGTGCGCCGACTCGCCCGGCATCGGACCACCACTCGGAAATCGGCTTGCCCGAGACATGGAACACTTCCAGCGCGCGCTGGATGCGCTGCGGGTCATTGGGATGAATGCGTTCGGCCGCTGCCGGGTCGACGCACGCCAGTTCCCGATGCAGCGCGGCCCATCCCGCGTCCCGGGCCCGCTGCTCGATCCCCCGGCGTGTCGCACCGTCCGCCGCCGGCAGTTCCGACAGGCCGTCCCGAAAGGCCTTGAAGTACATCATCGTGCCGCCGACCAGCACCGGCAGCCGGCCCTGCTCGAACGCCTGCTCGACGGCGACGTCCGCGGCGGCAACGAAGTCCGATGCCGAGAACGGATCCACCGGGTCGCGCACGTCGATCAGTGCGTGCGGGTAGCGGGCCAGGGTCGCCGGGTCCGGCTTGGCCGTGCCGATATCCATGTGCCGATAGACCATCGCGGAGTCCACGCTCACGAGCGCCACCGCCGCGGCGTCGGCCAACGCAAGACCGATGCCGGTCTTGCCGGCGGCGGTCGGCCCCATGAGGCACACGACGAGCCGGTCGGACGGCCCCTTGCGGTCCGCGTTCAACGGGTGCTGGCGCGCGAACTCCGTTCGCGTTGGGAGTTTCGCTGGCGCGAAACTCCCGTGGAACCAAGTGCTGGCGCGCCGTCCAGGAGGACCCAAAGTCCGACACCCTGTCAGCGCCCGCGCATGAAGAGCCGGTCGAACTGGTCGAGGCTCTGCACGAGGAAGGTCGGTCGTCCATGGTTGCACTGCCCGCCATTGGGCGTCGTCTCCATCTCCCGCAGCAGTGCGTTCATCTCCGGGACCGTCATCGACCGATTGGCACGTACCGAGCCGTGACACGCCATGCTCGCGAGCAGTGCCTCCGAATGCGCCCGGATGGCATCGCTCGCCCCGAACTCGGCCACTTCCGCCAGCAGGTCGCGGACCAGGCTCGCGGCGTCCGCATGGGCGAGCAGCGAGGGAACCTCACGAACGACGATGCTGCGCGGCCCCGACCGTTCCACGCCGAGGCCCAGCGCTGCCAGCGCGTCCGTGTGCGTTTCCGCCAGATCCGCTTCGCGCGGCGTCACGTCGAGCGCCACCGGTACGAGCAACCGCTGCGCGGCGACGGATCCCGCGGCGTGGTCCCGCTTCAGCTTCTCGTAGGTGATGCGTTCGTGGGCGGCGTGCATGTCCACCACGACCAGACCCTCGCGGTTCTGGCTGAGCACGTAGACGCCGTGCAGCTGCGCGATGGCGAAACCGAGCGGCGGCATCTCCGCCGCCTCCTCCGCCGGCGGCGCGTCCAACGCGTCCCGTACGATGGGCTGCCCCCCGCCCGTCGCCTCGATCAGGGCCGAAAGGCTCATGGAAGTCTGCCGGGCGGGAGCACTCCCCACCGGCACGGGCACGTAGTGGACCGGCGGTGGATTCTCGCCGGGACGCGTCTCGCGCAACAACCGGTTCAACGATCCGAAGACGAAGTCGTGCACCCGCCGCGCATCGCGGAACCGTATCTCGTGCTTGGTGGGGTGCACGTTCACATCGACGCTCGCCGGGTCCAGGGCGAGAAACAGCGCGAAGACGGGATGCCGACCGTGGAACATCGTGTCCCGATACGCCTGGCGCACCGCATGCCCCACCAGCCTGTCCTGCACCGCGCGCCCGTTGACGAAGAAGAACTGTCCGCTCGCCTGCGCCCGCGAATAGGTGGGCAGCCCCACCCAGCCGTGGAGCTTCGCGTCCCCGGCTCCGAATGCTTCCACGGGGATCGCCTGCGCCAGGAACTCCTCTCCCATCACCTTGGCCACGCGCGCCTCGAGATCCGGGGTACCGGGCAGGCGCTCGACAACGCGCGTCCCGTGCTTCAGTTCGAAGGCGACGCCGGCGTGGGCCAGCGCGATGCGTCGCACGACATCGCTGACGTGACCCGCCTCCGTGCGGTCGCTCTTCAGGAATTTGCGTCGCACCGGAGTGTTGTAGAACAGGTCCGACACCTCCACCGTCGTGCCGGGCGGGTGCGGCGCGGGTCCCTGTCTCTGCTCCTCGCCCCCGGCAACGACGAGGGTCGCGCCCCCTGCGCTTGCCGTGGACGACGTGAGGGCAAGCCGCGCCACCGAGGCGATGCTGGCCAGCGCCTCGCCCCGAAAGCCCATGCTCCGGATGTGGTCCAGGTCCTCCGCGTCCGCGATCTTGCTGGTGGCGAACCGACTGACCGCGAGCGGCAGATCTTCCGCGGAGATACCTGACCCGTCGTCCTGTACGACGATCCGCTTGACGCCGCCCTGTTCGATCGCCACGCGCACCGAGCGCGCCCCCGCATCGAGGCTGTTCTCCATGAGTTCCTTGACGATCGACGCCGGCCGCTCCACCACTTCCCCGGCCGCGATCTGGTTCGCAACGAAGGTGGACAGCCGGAGGATGCGGGGCATGGCTTCTAGCCCGGATGTTGCGCCAGGGGCCGCGATGATCGCCGCGGATTTTGGTCCTGTGCGCACGACGCTTGCGTCGCGCTCGCCGACTGAGAGCATAGCGGTGTTCTTGTCTTGCGAGGGGCAAGCCCCTCGCGCTCCCCGGCTGAAGGCTCCTGGTTGAAGGAGCACGTGCGCGAGCACAGGCCTGTGTGTACACAGGGCCAAAAGACCGGCGAGGACACGGCCAGCGCAAACTGTAATTCTGCAACTATGCCCGAATCGGCCACAACACCACCGAGAACCAATAGCTTCCGTTCATACTACAAGCGGCCTGGCGCAATGTCCGGGCTAAAGACCCCGCGCGGACGGGATCAGCAGCACCTGACCGATCATGATGCGGTCCCCCCGGAGTCCGTTGACGCTGCGCAGCATCGCCATGGAGACGCGATAGCGCTCGGCGATCTCGGACAACGTGTCGCCGCGCGCGATCACGTGCTGCCGACCACGGTGTTCCAGGGTCGCGATGCGCGCGTCCGGCGGCGGGTTGCGCAGCAGGTAGCCCCGAATCCCATCGGCGATCGCCGTGGCGACCTTGTCCTGGTGGCCGCCGCTGGAGAGCAGGCGCGCCTCCTCCGGATTGGACAGGAAGCCGGTCTCGACCAGAATCGAAGGCACGTCCGGAGACTTCAGCACCGCGAACCCGGCCTGTTCCACGCGGCGTTTGTGCATGCGGCTGACGCCGGCGAGCGACCCCATCACCGACTCGCCCGCCGCGAGGCTCGCGCGCAGCGTTCCGTCCATGGAGAGGTCGAGCAGCACCGACCGCACCTGCGCATCCTTGTCGTCGAGGGAGACTGGGCCCACGCCGCCGATGAGGTCCGACCGATTCTCGTTGTCCGCGAGCCAGCGCGCCGTCTCGGACGAAGCACCCCGCTCCGAGAGTGCGTACACCGAAGCGCCGCGCACGCGGGGGCTCGTGAATGCATCCGCATGGATCGATACGAACATGTCGGCGCGATGCTCCCGCGCGATCGAGGTGCGCTTCCTGAGGCTGACGTAGTAGTCGCCATTGCGCACCATGACCGCGCTGAACCCGTCCGCCCCATCGATGCGATCCCGGAGGCGGCGCGCGATCGAAAGCACCACGTCCTTTTCATAAACCCCGCCCTTGCCGATCGCCCCGGGATCCTCGCCGCCGTGACCCGCGTCCACGGCCACGATCACGTCCCGCAGCCCCTCCGGCACGCGCGGCGCGGGGGCGGCGCCCTCGGGTTCCGGCATGAAGAGGTCCACCACCAGGCGATGCCCATACGGCGGCACCGGCTTGAGCGTGAAGTCCTTCGGCCGCACTTCGCGCGCGACATCGAGCACGACCCGGTACGTACCGCGCGGACGCCGGCCGCGGCGTACCCGCTCGATGACGTCGCCCCTGGCCGTCGGCGTCTGGAACCCCCGCTTGAGGCGCGTGTCGCGGAGATCGACGACCACCCGGCGGGGGCGTTCGAGCAGGAAGACGTGGTACTCGACGGGGGCGCTCGTATCGAAGACGATCCGGGTGTGGTCCGGCGCCTGGTGCATGCGGATGCCTTCGAGTTCCGCCCCGTGCACGGCCCCCGCGCAACACGCCGCCGCAAGCACGCCCGCGCGCGACCAGGAGGTCGCGCTAGGTCCGACGACGGTCGACCAGTTCAAGCAACCTGCCCTCGCCCGCAATCGTGAGCACCAGTTCCACATCCGGGACGGGCAGCCGCGCACCGGCCCGCTCTGGCCACTCCACCAGTTTCAGCGCCGCATCGGACAACAGTTCGTCGATGCCGATGAAGGACAACTCCTCCGGATCTTCGATCCTGTAGAAGTCGAAATGATAAATGTGTCTGTCTCCAAACGCATAGGGTTCGAGTAGCGTGTACGTCGGACTCTTCACCGCGCCCCGATGTCCGAGGCCGCGCAGGATGCCGCGGACCAGCGTCGTCTTCCCCGCACCGAGCCCACCACGCAGAAAGACGAGTTCCCGGTCGAGCCCGGCCGCGAACGCCGCGCCCCAGCGAAGCGTCTGGTCCTCGTCGCGCAGCTCAAGCCGCACCGCCGTCTCCCAGCCAGAGGTGATCGAGGATGTCGCTTGCCACCAGGGGTCGCGGCGCACGGCGGCCCTGCGCCAGGTCCCCCGCGGCCGCGTGCAGCGCAACGGCTGCCTCCGCTGCCACGCCCGGCGCCAGACCCTGGCCCAACAATGCGGCCACGATGCCCGTCAGGACATCGCCGCTGCCGGCGGTCGCGAGCCCGGGATTCCCTGCCGTGCAGATGCCCCGTAGACGGCCCGTCTGCGCCACGAGCGAGCCCGCGCCCTTCAGTACCACTACGTTGCCGAAACGTTCGGACAGAGCGCACGCCGCGGCCGGTCGGTCGACGATGGGGTCCCGGCCCAGGAGCCGCGCTGCCTCGCCGGGATGCGGCGTCATGACGCTGGCCGCCGGTACCGCGAGGCCGGCATCGGCAACCAGGTTCAGCGCGTCCGCGTCGAGGACCACGGGCTTGCCGGCGGCGACCGCCCGCGCCAGCAGGCCATGTCCCCACGGTCCGCGTCCAAGCCCCGGTCCGACGGCGATCACCGTGCACGCCCGCAGCAGGTCGTCGATGGCATCGCCTTCCGACACGCCCCGGACCATGAGTTCCGGTCGGCGTGCCAGCGCACCCGCACAGTGTTCCGGGCGCGTCAGCACGCTCACGAGTCCCGCGCCGGTTCGTAGCGCCGCCTCCGCGGCCAGCACGGCAGCCCCGCCCATGCCGTGATCGCCGCCGATGACGAGTACGTGACCGAACCGGTTCTTGTGCGCCGAGCGCGGTCGCGGCGGGCGGGTGGGTACCGTGAGCACCGGCACGCCCGCCACGGCGTCGTAGACGTCCTGCGGCACTCCGAGGCTGTCGAAGACCACCCTGCCCGCATGGTCGACCCCATCTCCCGTGAAGAGGCCCAGCTTCGCGCCGATGAAAGTGACGGTGGTGTCGGCAACCACGGCGGAGCCCAGCGCCTGACCGGTGTCTGCGGAAATGCCACTCGGCAGGTCCACCGCGAGCACCGGCACACCGCTACCGTTGATGCCCTCGATCGCCGCGGCGTAGTCCGGACGTACCGGTCCCGCCGCTCCCGTACCGAGCAGTGCATCCACCACGACATCCCCGTCGATTCGCGCGGCGTGTCCGGGGGTGTCGGTCGAAACGCCGACGGACAGTGCCCAGTCGCGGGCGAGCCCGGCGTCGCCGCGTAGCCGGCCGGCGTCGCCGAGTTGCAGGAGCCGGGTCTCGAGTCCGGCCTCGGCGGCCAGGCCGGCGACGATATAGCCGTCGCCCGAGTTGTTCCCGGAACCACAGAAGATTGTGATGGAGGTGCTGTGCGGCCAGCGCTGGCGGAGCTCGTCGAACACGGCCCTGCCGGCGCGCTTCATCAAGACGATGCCGGGAATGCCGCGATCCTCGATCGCGATCCGGTCCAACTCCCGAACCTCGGCCGCCGTGTAGACTTTGTCCCGGCCGCGCATCGAGGGAGTATACCGCGCATGCAGCCGAAGCCCCGAGACGGCGTGGCTGCATCGCAAGCCCATCGGGCGAGCCGCGCGGGCGCAGCGTCGGAACGGCTACGGGGGGCTGCCATGGACTTCGACCGGCTCGCAAGCGACATCGAGACCTGGGCCCGCGAACTCGGGTTCGCCGCGATCGGTATCACCGACACCGACCTGTCCGCATACGCGCCCGCCGTGCGTCGCTGGCTGTCCAGGAAGCTCCACGGTTCGATGGGTTACATGGCGCGCAACCTGGACAAGCGGCTGCATCCGGAGCGGCTCCACGCGGGCACCGTGCGCGTCATCTCCGCGCGCATGGACTACCTGCCGGACACTGTGCCCGCGATCCCCGCGCCGGGCAGCCATACGGCGTTCATTTCCCGCTACGCGCTCGGCCGCGACTATCACAAGACCGTCCGTCGCCGGCTGGTCCGGCTCGCCAACCGTATCGACCGGCACGCCGGGGGGCGCTACCGCGCATTCACGGACTCGGCGCCGGTGCTCGAAAAGCCGTTGGCGGAAAAGGCCGGCCTCGGCTGGATCGGCAAGAACACGCTTCTGCTCACCGAGGACGCCGGATCGCTGTTCTTCCTCGGCGAGATCTACACGAGCCTGCCGCTGCCGGTGACGGATCGCACCGCGCGCGACCGCTGCGGCGCCTGCAAGGCCTGCCTCAACGTCTGTCCGACCGGTGCGATCGTCGGCCCCGGACAGCTCGATGCCCGTCGCTGCATCTCCTACCTGACGATCGAGAGCAGCGACCCGATCCCGCCCGAACTGCGTCCGGCGATCGGCAATCGGGTGTTCGGCTGCGACGACTGCCAGATCGTCTGCCCGTGGAACCGCTATGCGCGCAAGACCGCAGAGGCGGACTTCGCCCCGCGCCACGGGCTCGACTCCGCCAGCATCGCGGACCTGCTCGCCTGGGACGAGGCGACCTTCCTGGCCCGCACCGAGGGCATGGCACTGCGACGTATTCACTACCGCCAGTGGGTGCGGAACCTCGCCGTTGCCGCCGGCAACGCCACCGCCGGCAACCCTGCTCCTTCCGCCGCGTTGATCGCCCGACTCAGGGAGCGTCGTGCCGACCCGGACGTGGACGCGATGGCCCGAGAGCACATCGACTGGGCGCTGGAACGCCTGCACGCGGCCGTCTGAGCCCGGCTCGCCGGTCTTGGGCAAGCTCTGATTTATCAGAGCTTGCCGTTTTTGTTTTGCGCGGCTGAACAAGTTCAGGGATGAACTTGTTCAGAGGTTGCTCAGAAACGACTGAAGAACCGCTCCCGGTAGAACCGCAGTTCGTCGATGGACTCGCGAATGTCGAGCAGCGCCACGTGGGCGTTGGTCTTGTGCACCCCGGCCAGGAGTTGCGGGCGCCACAGGCGTGCCAGTTCCTTGACGCTCGACACGTCGATGTTCCGATAGTAGAGGTAGTCTTCGAGCGTCGGCATGTACTTCACGAGGAAGCGGCGATCCTGCCAGATGGAGTTGCCGCACAGGGGCGACTCGCCCTCGCCCACGTACCCCTCGATGAACGCCAGCGTCTGCGCTTCTGCCTCGGCGAGCAGTACGCCCTCCCGGCGTATCCGCTCGAGCAGGCCGGAGGCCGTATGGTGTTCCACGTTCCAGTCGTCCATGGCGGCGAGCGCGGATTCGGGTTGACGGATGGCGAGGCTCGGCCCTTCCGCGAGGATGTCGAGGTCGGCGTCGGTGACGACGGTCGCGATCTCGATGATGACGTGTCGGTCAAGGTCGAGCCCGGTCATCTCCAGGTCCATCCAGACGAGGTTCGTCGTCATGGGGAAACGCTCACTCAAGCTGTCGCCGGTTCGGGCAATCGCATCGGACAGCATATATCATCGGCGCGCCACGACCGGACGCGCAGACAGGACGTGACGCAACCGACCACCATCTCCCCCGAGGCACTTGCCCAACGACTCCGGATCGAGAATCTGCTGGTCGTGCAGGTGACCGCTCCGAACGTGTACGCGCAGGCGCACCTCCCGGGCGCCGTGCACGTCGCCCCGGCGGAACTCGTCCGCGGCGAGCGCCCCGCGGTCGGCAAGCTGCCGCCCCGGGCCGCCCTCGTGGCGCTCTTCCGCCGCATCGGACTGACATCGGACCGGACGGTCGTCGTTTGCGACGACGAGGGCGGCGGCTGGGCCGGGCGGTTCGCCTGGACCCTCGATGCGATCGGACACTCCGACTGGCTCTACCTCGACGGCGGCATGCACGCGTGGGCCGCGGCGGAGCTGCCGTTCTCCAACGCACCCGTCGAGGTCGCGCCCTCCGACATCGACTGCGACATCGACACCCGTCCCGTCGCGGAGCTCGACGACGTCCTCGGCGCCCTCGGCGACCCGGAGACCCTCGTCTGGGACTGTCGCAGTCCCGAGGAGTACGCCGGACTGAAGCCGACCGCGGCGCGCAACGGCCACATCCCCGGCGCCGTCAATCTCGACTGGCTGGAACTCACGGACCGCGGCCGCGCCCTGCGGCTGGTCGAAGATCTGGAAGAGCGCCTGGCTGCGCGCGGCATCACGCGGGACCGCAATGTCATCACCCACTGCCAGACGCACCATCGCTCCGGACTGACCTACATGGCGGCCCGTCTGCTCGGTTTCCCCCGCATCCGCGCCTACCACGGTTCGTGGTCGGAGTGGGGCAACCACCCCGACACCCCGATCGAACGTTGAACGCCTTCGCAGCGCTTCAGCACGTCCTGCCCAAGCAGGTCATCTCGCGCCTGGCCGGGCGTGCCGCGCGGTCCGAATCCCGCCCCGTGGCGCAGGCGCTCATCCGGGCGTTCGCGCGTCACTATGGGGTCGACATGGCAGAGGCAGCCCATCCTTCGCTGGCCGACTATCGCTCCTTCAACAGCTTCTTCACCCGCGCGCTCAACGCGGATGCGCGTCCCCTGCCGGACAATCCCGACACGGTCATCAGTCCCGCCGACGGCTATCTCAGCCAGTTCGGCCGCATCGAGCGCGATCGCATCGTGCCGGCCAAGGGCCGGGACTTTACCGTTTCCGCCCTCTTGGCCGATGCCGCGCTGGCCGCCACCCTGGAGGGCGGCACGTTCTGCACCGTCTACCTGTCCCCACGCGACTATCACCGTGTCCATGCTCCGGCCACCGGCGAGCTGCTGCGGACGATCGAGGTACCGGGGCGCCTGTTCTCCGTGAACGATCGCACCGCGGCGGTCGTACCGGGACTCTTTGCCCGCAACGAGCGGCTCGTCTGCGTCTTCGACACGTTCGTCCTAGTGCTGGTCGGCGCCCTCATCGTGGCGAGCATCGAAACCGTGTGGAACGGGCCGCACTCCCCCTACGCCGCACTGCGTGCACGCGATGCCACCGGCCACTTTCCCCGGGGCGCCGAGGTCGGACGTTTCCTGGTCGGTTCGACGGTCGTCGCACTCTTCCCGGCGGGCGGGTTCGCGCCGCAGGACGACCTGGTGACCGGGATGCCCGTGCGGATGGGTCAACCGCTCGGGTAGCGTCCTGCGGCGTCAGGCGCTGTCCGAGGTGAACGGCAGGATGTCCTCGAGCCGCGCGGCTCCCACCTTCAGCGCGACGAGGCGATCGAAGCCCACCGCGACACCGGCGCAATCCGGCAGCCCGTGGGTGTGGGCCGCGACCAGCGCTTCGTCGATAGGGACCTCCGTCAGCCCGCGCTCGCGGCGCACCGCGTTGTCCAGCGCCATGCGCCGCCGCAGTTCCGCGGCATCCTGCAACTCGTGGTAGCCGTTCGCGACCTCGAGGCCGTCGACGACCAGTTCGAAACGCGCCGCCACATCGCCCACCGCGCGCGCCAGCGCAGCCTGGCGCGCCGGGTACTCGGTGACGAATACGCGCGCGGCCGCGAGCTTCGCGATCGCCTCGCTGATGCGCAGGTCGAGTTCCTCGTCGGACGTCGTGTCCACGGCCACACCCACCAGGCTCGCGTAGGTCCGCGTCTCGTAGTCGGACGGTCCGAGTAGCGTGTCGACCAGCTCCGCGACTTCCCGCATCAGGTCAGCGTCGTCGAAACCCCGCCGGTACCACTCGATCATCGTGAATTCCGGGTTGTGCCAGCGTCCGGCCTCGCCGGCGCGGAACACCGGACCGATCTGGTAGATCGAACGCGTGCCGGCGGCCAGCAATCGCTTCATCTGGTACTCGGGCGATGTCTGCAGATAGCGCCCGTCCTCGGTCCGCACGCTCTCGATGGCCGGGTCGGTGACGCCGTGCGCACCGAGCACGGCCGTCTGCACCTCCATCACCCCGCGCTGCGCAAAGAAGGCGCGTATGGCGGCCAGCAGGTCGGCGCGGGCGGCGAGCGCCTCAAGGCTGCAGGATGGGCGCCAGTCCGTCACCGTCTCAGTGCTTGCCGCGGCTGACGTATTCCCCGGTACGCGTATCGATGCGCAGGATGTCGCCCTGGTTGACGAACAGCGGCACCTTGATCGAGGCGCCCGTGGACAACCTGGCGGGCTTGGTGGCGCCCTGGGCGGTATCCCCCTTGAGCCCCGGGTCGGTTTCCGTCACCTCGAGCTCGACGAAGTTCGGCGGCGTGACGGAGATCGGGTCTCCGTTCCACAGCGTCACGCCATAAACCCCCTGCTCCGTCAGCCACGGCACGGTTTCGCCAACCGCGCCCGCGCCGGCGGCGAACTGTTCATAGGTCCCGTCGGTCTTCATGAAGTGCCAGAACTCGCCGTCGGTGTAGAGGTACTCCATGGAGAACTCCATGACATCGGCCGCCTCGATGGTCTCGCCACTCTTGAAGGTCCGCTCCCAGACGCGACCCGTCTTCAGGTTGCGGAACCTGACCCGGTTGAAAGCCTGGCCCTTGCCTGGCTTGACGAACTCGTTCTCGAGGATCGAGCAGGGATCGCCTTCAAGCAGGACCTTGAGACCGGCTCGGAACTCGCTGGTTGCGTACGTCGCCACGATGCTCGCTCGGCGGGGCGTGGAAGCCCGGATGATACTCCAGCGTTCCCCCGAACCGGACGGACGACCGCTTCAACCGGACACGATCACTGTGTTTCCGCGATCTCGCGGTCGGAGAAACCGAGCAGGTAGAGCACGCTGTCGAGGCCGAAGTTCGAGATCGCGTGGCTCGCGGACTCCCGCACGGCCGGCTTCGCATGGAAGGCGACGCCGAGGCCCGCGGTCGTCAGCATGGGCAGGTCGTTGGCGCCGTCGCCAATGGCGATCGCCTGCTGCAGCGAGATGTTCTCCCGCCGGCAGAGCTCCTCGAGGATGCCCGCCTTGCGCCGCGCGTCGATGATCGCTCCGCTCACCGCCCCCGTCAGCCGGCCATCCGCGACGTCCAGGCTGTTCGCGAAGACGTAGTCGATGCCGAGCATCTCCTGCAGACGCCGCCCGACGTAGTCGAAACCACCCGAGACGATGGCCGTGCGGTAACCGAAACGCTTGAGGGAATTGATGAGGCGATGGGTTCCGTCCGTGACCGGCACGGCATCCGCCACCTCGGCAAGCGTCCGCTCCGGCAATCCTTCCAGGAGCCGCACCCGGCGCCGCAGGCTCTCCTCGAAGTCGAGTTCACCACGCATCGCGGATTCCGTGATCGCCGCAACCTCCGGGCCGACACCGTGGCACGCGGCGAGTTCGTCGATCACCTCGGCCTTGATGAGCGTCGAGTCCATGTCGAACGCCACCAGCCGGCGATTGCGGCGGTATACCGAGTCCTCCTGTACGCTGAAGTCGAAGGTCAACTCGCCGGCGGCGAGAAACAGCGCCTTTTTCAGCTCCCGCTGGTCGGATCGCGGCCCACGCACCGACATCTCGACGCTCGCGCGCGCCGGACTCGCCACACCGTCGAGCGGTACGCGCCCGGACAGCCGGCGCACCGAGTCGATATTCAATCGGTGCTGGCCGATGATGCGGGTGACCGAGGCGAGCTGCTCCGCGCTGATGCCGTTGGCGAGCAGCGTCACGATGTATCGCGACTTGCCCTGGTTCGCCACCCACTCGCCGTAGTCGCTCGCGTCGACCGGTTCAAAGCGGGCGCTGACGCCCATCCGATGGGCCGTCTCCAGCAACTCGCGGCGAACGTCGGCCGCCTGTGCGCCGGCGGGGAACTGCACCAGCATGCCGAGGTTCAACTCCTCGTGAATAACCGCCTGCCCGACATCGAGCACACGCGCTTGATGTCGAGCGAGCGTGGATGTCAACATGGCCATCAGTCCGGGCTTGTCCCGTCCGGACACATTCACCAGTAGAATCTCGCTCGAGCCGGAATCCGCCACCCGCTGCCACGCCGCCCTTTCGTCTTGACGCTACCTCCTCTCGCACAGATCGTCAAACGCGCGCGTTCCGAACCGTTCGCGTCCGTCATGCTCGGGCTCGCGAGCTTTTTGCTCGGCGCCCTCGTCGTGCTCGCCCTCGTCGACCGGGTCGTTGCAGCCCAGGCCACGGCGCGCATGGACCGCATGGGGACGGCGCTCGCCGAGATGACGGCCTCGCTCGGCCTGCCCGCCGTGCTGCAGCAGGATCGCATCGCCCTCGGCAACCTCGCGAGTCGGGTCACGGACTTCGACGAAGTGATCGGCTGCAGCCTCTACACGGTGGACGGCCGCACGCTCGCATTCGACGGCGTGGAAGCGAACGATCCGGACAGCAAACACTACACCGCGCCGATCGCCGTCGAGGAAACGCTCGCCGGGTACGCGCGCGTGGTCCTTGACCGAAGGCGGTTCCGGGCCGCGCCGGGCGACCTCTTCCTCTCCGCCTGGCCCCTCGTTCCCGGAGCCATGGCCGTCGCGGCCGCGCTCCTGCTGTTCCGTCTGCGCCGCCGGTCGCAGGCACCCGCGCAGTCGGGCGTTACCGAAGTCGGAGCGGACATGAAGTTCGTGCTGGTGGCGAACCTGTTCAACCAGGGCAGCCTGCGCCCGCTGCGCGCCAAGACCGTTCTCACGCATGCGATGGAACAGGCCGTCGCCACGGCCCACGCGCATGGCGGACGCGCCCAGCCGCTGCCCGGGGCCCGGATGCTGATCGCCTTCAACGACGATTCCGCGACCGACCGACCCTTCGATGTGGTGTGCGCGGCCCTCGATTTCGGTGCGGCGCTCGCACCCTCGCTCCCGGAGGCCGACGGCCCCCCCGCTCCGAGCTTCCGCTTCGGCCTGCACCTGTGCGAGGCGTCGGCGGACGAAGCGAGCGTGCTGGAATCGGCCCAGGTGTCGGACGCGGTACTGCTGTCCGCCCTGGCGCCGGACGGGCGGCTCGCGATCAGCCAGGATGTCTACGAGCGGATCGAACGCGCGGACCGTCTCGACCTGGACACGCCTTCGGCGCTCTCCCAGGCGGCCCTGACGGGAACGACCCTCGGGCGTTGCAGGATCGTGAAGGGTGTCGCGGGGGACGTTGCACCGGACAGTCCACCAAACCTCCGTACACAGTAGGTCCCGAGAGTCGGAAGTGTCCGATCTGACAAGGGGGCACGCGACCGACAACTGACTTCCGCTCTCTCGCTGCCCATCGTCACGCGGCCGCTTCAATCAGGCCAGGCTCTCTGAAAGAGACTTGCCTTTCCGCCCTACTACAGCGTCTCTCGACGATGACCGCCATCCTTGACAGCTTCCCATCCAGCCCGTGACACTCCGAATGCCGTGGGTCGCCAATGAGGGACCGTGTTCACCTCGGCATCGCTGGGTAAGGCCAATGCGGGTGCGGCACCCGCCCCTATCCCACCCGGTCTACGCATCCCGTGACTGGTGTCCAAACCATGAGAGTTCCGTGAAGAGCACAAATCAACTCATCCCGACCGACCAGATCGCCTTCGACGAACAGAACCCGAGAATCAAGGTCGCCCTCGAGAAGTCCGGCGACAAGCTCGACGAGCGGCGCATCCGTTTCGCCCTGCAGACCGCCACCGAAGGTTCGTCGACGGTCTCCTCGTACCGCTCCCTGAAGGACTCCATCCGGGCCGCGAGAGGCATTTCCATCCCCATTGTCGTCTGGCTGGACGATGACCGCTTCGTCTGCGTCGACGGCAATACCCGTCTGGCCATCTACCGCGAGCTCGAGGACGAGAACGCGCCCGGTGACTGGACCCTCATCAACTGTCTGGTACTCCACGACCCCGAACCCCTAGACATCGAGACGATCCGGGTCACCGCGCACCTCGTAGGCGCACGCGAGTGGCCCGCCTACGAGAAGGCGCGCTACCTTCACCACCTGCGTAACGTCGAGTTCATGGACTACGACGAGCTCATCGCCCGTTGCGGCGGCAACAAGAACACGATCACGCAGCAGATCGACGCCTACCACGATATGAACGAGTTCTACCGAGACGTCAGCAGCGACGACGCCTTCAAGGTCGATCGGTTCAGCGGCTTCGTGGAGCTTCAAAAGTCCGACATCAAGGACTCCATCTACAGTGCAGGTTTCGACCTCCACGACTTCGGTCGGTGGATACGTGAGGGACAGATTTACCGCCTTGCCGACGTTCGCAAGCTCCCGAGGGTCCTTGCAGACGACGAAGCCAAGGACGCCTTGGTCAACGGAACCTGTCAACGACTTTGAGACACCGTCGATAGCGATTTACTGAGCAGTGTCTCCCGTTGTGGATGTCACGGGTGGATTGATCCAGACCGCTTCGGGAAGGGGGTCTGGTTTCGGGATGCCTCGAACGAAGCGTTCGGGATGCCAGGCGGCTTGAGGGGTGCGCCCGCGCTGGTCCAGCACGCTCTGGGTGCGATGGTGATGGACGTCGTCCGGGGTGAGCATCGCGATCCCGCCACGGCGATGCTCGGTGTTGTACCAAGGGAAGAACGTGCGGCAGAAGGCGGTCGCGGCGGTGATGTCGTGGAAGCGACCGGGGAAGCCGGGGTGGTACTTCAGGGTCTTGAACTGCGCCTCGGAGAACGGGTTGTCGTCGGACACCTGCGGGCGGCTCAGTGAGCGGGTCACGCCGAGATCGGCGAGCAGTTGTGCGGTGCACTTGCTGGTCATCGGCGCGCCGCGGTCGGAGTGCAGTGTGAGCACCTGGGGCTGGACACCCTGTTTGTGGCAGCTCTCTTCGATGAGACGACCGGCCAGCACCGAGTTCTCCCGGTCGGCGACCATCCAGCCGACCGCGTAGCGGCTGAAGATGTCGAGCACGACGTAGAGGTAGAAGTATGTCCACTTCGTCGGCCCCAACAGCTTGGTGATGTCCCAGGACCAGGTCTGGTTCGGCGCCGTGGCCACCAGCTCGGGTTTGGCGTACTGGGGATGCTCACGTTGATTGCGCCGCTCGCGGACCGGCTGATCCGCGGCCAGGATCCGATACATCGTCCGCTCCGAGCACAGGTAGTGGCCTTCGTCGAGCAGCGTCGCCACGACTTCCGCTGGCGCACGGTCCACGAAGCGTGGGCCGGCGAGCACATCGAGGACCTGCTCACGCTCGGCTTCACACAGCGCCCGGGCGGGCGTTGGACGGGGCTGCTGGTGCCCGGGAGTTGACCTCTGACGACGGTAGAAGGTCGCCCGCGACACGCCCGGCGCCTGGCAGGCCGGCGCCACACCGACCTGCACTGCAAGCGGTTGGGCCGCCATCAGGAGCGCGTTCCGTGTTCGAGGTTCAATCCCAGCAACCCGGCAACTTTTCCCTGCACGTCCAGAATCGTGTGCGCGGTGTGCAACTCGTGCTCCAGACGAGCCACCTGCGCCTCCAACGCGCGCACCTTCGCATCCAGCGGATTGCCTTCGGCCGGTTTCACGCCACGCTTCTTCGCGGCCAACTCCCGCAGCGAGCCCTTGCGGCGCGCCTTGCGCCAGGCCGTCAGATGCGAGCTGTACAACCCCTCGCGGCGAAGCAGCCGACCCACCTCGCCGCGCTGCGTGCAGCGCTCTGCCTCCTCCAGGATTCGCAGCCGATACTCTGCGCTGAACTGGCGCCGCGTCGGCTTGGCCACGACCTCCGGGTCCGGGGTCGGTCTTGCGCGTCCGGCCCTGGGGGTCGAGTAGGGACTCGGGTCTCCCCGAGCCCCTCTTACAGAACCGGACTTGTGGACCGCACATCCGTCTCTTCAGCTTGGTATCTACGATTCAGAACATCATGGTCTGGTACGAGACCGGGGGGGAGGTGCGCGCGTGGTCATGCCACTGCGCCGCCAAGTTCGACGGCAGCATCGCCTCCTCCAACAACCGCTTCGCGGTCGTTCCTCCGGCGGTGGTTTCCCTGCGACCGATTGCCCCCCGCTGTGTGCAGCAGGTACGCCGTCCCCTCCGACACGTCGAAGGCGAACGCGTCACCGCCCCCTCTCGGGCTGTCGGCGAACGCGAGTTGCATCTGTCGCGATTCCACTCTTCTCATCCTGTCGCCCCCTTCGCTCCACCGGCGTTACCCGGCTTTGTCGCTACTATGAGACGATCCGACTTCTCCATGGGCGTCGGTCCGCCCTCGCCGGCAGTCCTACCGGCCAAGCCGGACCCATGGAGACCTCCCAGGGTAAGGTCGCAGGTCTTCCCGCCGCCGCCGCTCCCACTACCGTCCTGCCTCGACTGGATACCGGGCGTCGCGTTGGAGCGCACGCTCACCCAGACAGACCGGCCTGCTCGGGAGTTCACTTCCGTTCGGTGCTGCGGTTCGCTAGCAGCTTCCATCCCACGGAACTTCGCGGTCCCGCAGTTGCTGTTCACGTTCGATTCCCTCCAGTAGGGGTTCGAGGGGGGACTTGCACCCCCAGACTTGCGGCCATGCCTGGCGCACGCCTCGTCGCTACGCTCCTCGACCCCCAGGGCCGGAAGGGAAACCTCATTCAATATCATCGAGTCTCTCTCTGTCCTCCTCCTCTGGTGAAGAGGGGACATTTTAGCTTGAGACAAAGGAAACCGGAGGGTTTGGGCCAGTCTTCTGAAAAAGAAATTGATTGTTCTATTTAAACTGTGCCATAGTTCACACTGGATTGATTAGTCAAAATTCTGTACGCCTTGCGGTTGGGGCAAAGAGAACGCGTGGGCATGGGGACGGTCTTAGTTGCGAACATCCTGATCTGCAGTATCGTGTTCGCGGATATTGTGACGGCAGCGAATGAAAAATATGTCAATATAAATACAGAATTCCCGAACATTTGTGTTGACAGTTTATTGTTGATAGAAGGGTCTAAATCAGCCTATTTTACCAAAGCGAGAACGTGGAAATCAGCCTACAAGAGGTTGTGTTTGTGTAGTTAAGTATATAAGCCCCCGTGGAAGAGGCGACTATGACGAAAATGATGCTCCTTAACCCATCCAGACGTCTTGCCTTCGTGCTGGGTTTGTGCATACTCGCTTCGGCAGGCGTGGCAAACGCCGAAACAAGTCGGCAGGGATTCTACGCCGGCATCGAGTTGGGGTTTGCAAATGCCGAAGACATGGGGTCCGTGCTGACCGCAGTCAATCATCCGACGAAATGCGACCAGCTTCTTAAAGACGGACCAGATCACAACGTGGTTCCACTCAGCGACCCGGACTGCACAAATAATACGTCTCAACCGATCACCACCAACTCATTTGACCTGGGCGCCGGGTTCTTGGGCGGCGTCAGCGTAGGGTATGCGCTGGACAGGTTTCGCGTTGAATTCGAATATTTGAACCGGTCTCACGGAGGCGATTCCGCGCTTTGGAGGGTCCATGGTGAGAACGTTCCGCTGGTAGACAAGAATGACGAGGTGAGCACGCTCGACCCGCCCTCGGAACGGATATCGGACTTCAGTGCTCATCAATTCTTCGTGAACGCCTACTACGACTTTCTGAACAACTCGCGCTGGACTCCTTATGTGGGCGCGGGCATCGGTTGGGCCCGCACCAGTCTGGACTACGAGGCCCGCTTTTTGCGTAGGACGATCGCTCAAGGCTACCCGGCTGGTAAACCACCGGCTGCCGCCGGTACGCTAAGCCTTCTGAGTACCGAGTTCACGGACACGCTCTTCGGCTTCCAATTCCTGGGTGGCCTCGATTACGCGCTGACGGAAAAGGTATCAATCGGCATGCAAGCACGCTGGGCTTCTTTCCAGGATCTTGAAGGCGACACCGTGTGGGACCTCATCAGAAGTCACAGACCGGTCCGGGCTGACGGGGAAACTCCATTCGACAGCAAGCTGACGTTCAGCGACATCCAATACTGGGCGCTCAGCTTCGGGCTGAAGTACTCCTTTTGACCCTGACGCTTGGCTGCGCTTGTAACCGTAACGGATATGCCAAATGTGGGGCCTTGACACCTCCGAACATTTTTCCTAGGTTTCGTCGGGAGATGGCATCGACGATCAAACGCTTCGCTTCCTCACTGTGTATTCTCCTGACCCTGACGGTTCTGCTGGTCCCGGTTCAAAGTTCTGGTTACCAAAACGAGGTGGACTGGATGTGGAACGACACGAAACCTACGTCCAAAGCGGAACCTGTCAACGACTTTGAGACACTGACGATTGCTATTTACTGAGCAGTGTCTCCTGTTGTGGATGTCACGGGCGGGTTGATCCAGACGGCTTGGGGAAGGGGATCGGGTTGTGGGATCCCGCGAACGAAGCGTTCGGGATGACGGGTCCAGGCGGCTTGAAGGGTCCTCCCGCGGTGTTCCAGCACGCTCTGGGCTCGATGATGATGGACGTCGTCCGGGGTGAGCATCGCGATCCCGCCATGGCGATGCTCGGTGTTGTACCAAGGGAAGAACGTGCGGCAGAAGGCGATCGCGGCGGTGATGTCGTGGAAGCGTCCAGGGAAGCCGGGGTGGTACTTCAGGGTCTTGAACTGCGCCTCGGAGAACGGGTTGTCGTCGGACACCTGGGGGCGGCTCAGTGAGCGGGTCACGCCGAGATCGGCGAGCAGTTGTGCGGTGCACTTGCTGGTCATCGGCGCGCCGCGGTCGGAGTGCAGTGTGAGCACCTGGGGCTGGACGCCCTGTTTGTGGCAGGTCTCTTCGATGAGATGACCGGCCAGCACCGAGTTCTCCCGGTCGGCGACCATCCAGCCGACCGCATAGCGGCTGAAGATGTCGAGCACGACGTAGAGGTAGAAGTACGTCCACTTCGTCGGCCCCAGCAGCTTGGTGATGTCCCAGCACCAGGTCTGGTTCGGCGCCGTGGCCACCAGCTCGGGTTTGGTGTACTGGGGATGCTCACGTTGATTGCGCCGCTCGCGGACCGGCTGATCCGCGGCCAGGATCCGATACATCGTCCGCTCCGAGCACAGGTAGTGGCCTTCGTCGAGCAGCGTTGCCACGACCTCCGCCGGCGCACGGTCCACGAAGCGTGGGCCGGCGAGCACATCGAGGACCTGCTCGCGCTCGGCTTCACACAGCGCCCGGGCGGGCGTTGGACGGGGCTGCTGGTGCCCGGGAGTTGACCTCTGACGACGGTAGAAGGTCGCCCGCGACACGCCCAGCGCCTGGCAGGCCGGCGCCACACCGACCTGCACTGCAAGCGGTTGGGCCGCCATCAGGAGCGTGGCGCGCGTTCGAGGTTCAATCCCAGCAGTATCCATGTTGCAACTATTGTGTCTCGGCGTACCTTCGCTCGCCTCCTGGGTTGGTGTTTTGGCGACGTGGCGGGGAGCTGGGGTTGGTATCTACGGGAGTTGCCCGGCGTCGGCGGGCGTCTCTCTGCGGATTGAGAGTGTCCGGCTGATCCGAGTGCCGTTGGGCTCCGGCGACCAGAGCCGATCGTCCCCAAGCAGGGCGTTGGCCAGCACCAGCATCTTGCGCATGATCGCCGTGAGGGCCACCTTCGGCGGCTTGCCTCGTTCACGGAGTTCACGGTACTTGCGAACGAAGTCCGGGTTGTGGCGGATCGCGCTGACCGACGCCATGTAGAGCAGGCGCCGCGGCCTGGCCCGGCCGCCGTGGATAAAGCTCCGCCCCTTCCAGGTTCCCGACTCGCGCGTCATCGGCGCCAAGCCCGCCGGGCTGGCTGCGGCCTTGCCGTCGATCGTGCCCAGTTCCGGCATCTTCGAGAGCAGGCCCGCGGCGGAGACCGCCCCGATTCCGGGCACGGAGGTCAGCACCTCAGCCTTGCGCGTCAGCACCTTGTCGCCCGCGATCCGATTCGCGACCTCGGCGTCCAACGCCTTGATTTGCCGGTCTATCTGGGCCAACCGGTTCCGCAACTGCCGCTTCAGCAGCTTGTGACGTGCGTGCTTCTTGCGGTTCAAAGCGGCGGTGCGGTCCTTCACCAGCGCGTCCCGCGCCGTCTGCAGTTCGTCCAAATCGCGCCGCGTCGGCGACGCCAAGTTCACCCGCCGAAGGTCGAATGCCGCGCCCATCATGGCCAGCACACGGGCATCCACCGCGTCCGTCTTGGCGTGCTCGCCCAGGGCCTGCGCGAAACGCCGCGCCCGCTTGGCGTTCACGCACGAAAGCGGCAGCGTCTCCGCCAGCGCCTCCTCGAAGGCCCGGTGCCAGGGGCCCGTGGACTCGTATACCAAACAGTCCGCCTCAGGCCCGATCCAGGCGGCCAGCGCCTCGAATCCGGCAGCGTCGTTGGTAAACTGTGCCGCCCGCCCCGAGGGAAGCTGGTGGGCGTCCAGATGTGCCTTCGAGATATCAACACCAACTGTATTGGGGGCCTGATTCGTCATGCTTTCCTGTCTCCTGTGCTTGTCATGCGAGCCTTGACGCTCATGTATCCATTCAGGACGTTGGGAAAGACGGTGGCGACCACACTGCTGGTCGGCCCCGAAGGCCAGCCCGTCAACGGTCCGACCACCGCCACCCACGGCACTCCGGAGCGCCGTGGGTGGGACTATTGAAACAGACAAGCCCGGCAACTTTTCCCTGCACGTCCAGGATCGTGTGCGCGGTGTGCAACTCGTGCTCCAGACGAGCCACCTGCGCCTCCAACGCGCGCACCTTCGCATCCAGCGGATTGCGTTCGGCCGGTTTCATGCCACGCTTCTTCGAGGCCAACTCCCGCAGCGAGCCCTTGCGGCGCGCCTTGCGCCAGGCCGTCAGATGCGAGCTGTACAACCCCTCGCGGCGAAGCAGCCGACCCACCTCGCCGCGCTGCGTGCAGCGCTCCGCCTCCTCAAGGATCCGCAGCCGATACTCTGCGCTGAACTGGCGCCGCTTCGGTTTGGTCACGACCTCCGGGTCCGGGGTCGGTCTTGCGCGTCCGGCCCTGGGGGCCTCGTCGCTACGCTCCTCGACCCCCAGGGCCGGAAGGGAAACCTCATTCAATATCATCGAGTCTCTCTCTGCGGTCATCGGTCTTCACCTCCACCGCCCTACAGTAATTCCAAAGGTTACTGGTGTCTCAGTGATGTTGGCAGAGAGGGCAACGGCGGCATCCGCTCAATCGAGGGCGCCATCGCCATCGCGGAGTCCAACCGCCACAAGGATGTCCGCTCATCACCACTTGACACCACGGTCGCCAATGCGGACATGGCCACCTTGGCCGAGGAGTTGCTCCAGAGGATCAAGTCGCTCCCGCGCGAGGACTACGTCGCCCTCCGCGACCGTCAGTACGACACCGCCGATCAGGACATAGACACCCTCATCGACCTCGCCGAGCATCTCCACGACCTCCTCCAAGATGTCGCAAAGTGACGCGCACCGTCACTTGGTCGTTAGCGCCGCGCAGGCTATACAGAAACGCCACCCGACCACTCGCGTGACAACCGATGTCTCGGCAGCCCCCGGCGACCCGGTCCCGCCGCTTATCCGTGGGTATCGTCCCGACATCTTCGCCCGAAGCCTCCCACCGTGCCGCGAACTGGTGATTGCCGAAGCCAAGACCGATGGCGACGTAGACAACCAACACACCCGCAGCCAGATCACCGCTTTCGTGGACCACCTCTACGCGATGCCATACGGAACCGGCACCTTCGTCCTCGCCGTGCACGGGCAGGTAGCCGACAACGCTCGGGGGCTCCTGCGCTTTGCTTGCCGCGAGCGCGTATCCTCCCGTCTGCACATCAAGCTTTTCGACGGCCTCGACTTTGGGCCTTGGGTCCCAACGGAGCACCCCCGTGGCGTTTGTCCTGAGACGAGTCCCTCATCGAGAACTGGCGCAAGGAGGTCACCGGGCACTGTCACATCACGCCACACATCCTGTCCGGCAACCGCCGACAGAACAGTGCGTCCCTCAACTCGCCGGTCCTCCTCTACGTTACAACGCTGCTCAAGCGCGGCGGGCGCATCGCTGTACTCTGCGGTACCCGCGCCGCCAACCTGGCCGATGTACCCACGTTCCTTGGCGAACGAATGGAAGAGGGCCTGCTGCGGCGCCTCAAACCCACGTCGGACGCCAATGCACTCGTTGGCGTGCTCAATCGCCTCCGGCCCGACCGCGACACGTACGTCTGTCTGGTGGACGAGGATGAGCCGTGGACCTTGCGCTGGGTCGACCGCGCGGCGGACGCCCTGCGGAAAGCCCAGCGTGGCCGCAAACTCCGCGTCGTCTTCCGTGCCGATCCCGACCATTTGTGGCGCGTTCTGGCAGAACTCCCCGACGAGTACCTCGACGCCGACAACAAGCTCTTCGACTGGGTTGGGGCGCAGCCTTGGAACGCCGCCTTCTTGCGCCGCTGGTGTAGCGACCAGGGCCTGCATGATGCGGGCGCAAAGATCTCGGACCTGCTTGAGCTCACGGGCGGCTGGCCGCTGCTCCTCAAGCGCTATGCCGCTTCCGAGGGGAAGACCTGGGAGGCCAGGGCCGCCGAACTCGAGCGATACGTCGGGGAGTACCGCGACGACCTCCTGGATGCAGTCGGCCTCGGCGAACCCGCCGTACGCCTCGAACTCGCACCCTTCCGCGCGTGGGAAACCTTGAACGCGAACGAGGTCGATACTTACGCGGACGTCTGGGCGGAGGAGGGCCGGCCATCCGTCGCGGCTGACGTGTTGCGCCGGCGTCTGTGTTGGGCAACGCAGCTCGGTCTCGTGCAGGACGTTGACGGCCCCACCGTCCTTAATCCCCTGATCGCCCGGATCCTGCCCGACGAGACACCATGAGGCTCTGGGACCTACCTGGAGCGAGGCGCTTCGTCGACTCTACCTGCGACCTCCTGCGGGGTGGCAGCAGCGTCGTCGTCCGCTTTCCCGGGGTAATGCCGCAAGGCTTCGATGCCGCCCTCGCCGCCACCCTCGGCAATACCCTACATGTTGACCGCCTACCGGTTACAACTTCGCCCCTTCAGGACCTCGCCCGCCGCTACGCCGACCACCCCGACCACATCCGCCGCCTCCCGGACCTCTGCGACGAGCCTGGTTTCCGGGGTCGCCTGGTGCGTCCACACGGTCTCGACGCGAGCACTTGGCCCGCGTGGCGCGACTTCCTCAGCACCTACGCGGAGGCGAGCCGTTCGCGGCCGCTGATCGGTCGCAGCCTGTTCCTGGTTCTGCTCGCCGGATCCCCGCCCGCCGAGCCACCGCCGGCCGACATCGGCCTCGTCAGTCGCGTTTGGGACAGCGTGCTCGATGACATAGACCTCCTACTGTTCGCCAGTGAGCGGCTGCGGCAGCGCGGAGGCGACCCTCTGCTGCGTACGCTGGTCACCACCACTGTCGCCCGGGTCGCCGCCTGGGACTTCGACACCGCGGCCGCCCTCGTCGCCGAGAGCGATGACACGATCATGGACCCCGGCGAGTTGCTGCGCGCCGTGGCCAGCGACAAAGGCTGGACAGCCGACAGCCCGCTCGACTGGCGCCTCGGCACCGCGTCCCGCGCCGGCATCGCCCACCCGGCGCGCGCGGCGCTCGACGACCCTCCGGCCGAACTCGACCGCCGACTGTGGAGCGCGCAGCTCTCCGTGTTGCTACCTTGGATCGAGGCGCGTCGCCACGAGACTGTGGCTGGCAACCTGTTCGAGGTGAAGCAGCAGATGCGCGGTGCCGGAGACGGGCAAGGGGATCCGTTCGCGCTGGAGTTGGGTGACTTGGCCAGGCTGTTCGCACGGCGCGGCGCCGAGCGCCATGTCCGCAGGGCGGTGATGCGCCTACGCGACGTGCGTAACGAACTCGCGCACCGTCGCCACGTTACGCATGCCGACGTACTCCACCTGATGGCCGCCCCAGTCTTGTACGTTGTCGCGATCTGACGGGAGGTCTCCGTGCGGGTTAAAGCTCCGGTAGACGTCGAGGTCGAACGGTCGGGCGCCAACGATCTGGCGAACAGGTATGGCGACACGCAAGTCGGCAAGTGAACGGTCGGCCGCGTCGAGGAGATTCTCGATCGCGTCGCCGTAATATCGCGCCAGGACCAGGACGCGATCGGGGGCAGTGCGGTGGCCGCTGAAGACAGGGACTATCTCGATGTCTGCGTCCTCTGTCGTCATGGGGACTACGCCGATCGGCGCGCCAACGTATGACTTCCCCGTGTCGAGGGCGAGTTCGACCCATGAGCGGGAACGAAGCGCGTCGTCGACGTATCGCGGACGTTAACATGGGAGGGTGAGGGACAGAAACGCGGCTTCTGAGAACACGCTCCGTCCACTGCTTGCGCGAACGTGGGTCGCGTGTGCGTCCACGAAGCCTGGCAGGCCGTCGACACCGAGCGCGCGTCCTGGAACTCCAAGTCCTGCTCCGACACGGCGGTGGCCGCCACAATCGTGCTCCTGCACAGCCAGGGGAACCTCTACGCTCAAGACCGCCTCCGAGCCCCACGCCGCTTGGGATAGAGTACCTGCGGCAGCCCCTCCCGCACCCTTCGCTTCGCTCCTTGGCACGAGGAGAACGGATCGATCACTGACGCCGCAGCCGCGATGGTTCCCCGCTCCGTGCCATGTGGACAAGAGAGCCAACCTCAACCGGCGGGGTCGCGGCCCTTCACCTCCAGTGCATCCACGCGCTGGAACCCCCGCGGCAGCTTGGCGCCACGCCGTCCCCGTTCGCCGACGTAGGCGCCGAGATCCCTGAACCGCATCCGCAAATGGCGCGCACCCGCTCGCACGATCAGATGGTCGGTCTCCGCCAGTGCCACGGCGCCCACCATTCTCTCCTCGCCCGCCTTGTAGAGTCGGGAGGGGATGTCTATGAGCTTGTTGCCCTTGCCGCGCGACAGGGCCCGGACGTCCGACGCCGAAAAGACGAGCAGGCGCCCCTGGTCCGTCGCCGCGGCGATCCGGGTCTTGCCGGAAGCAAACGACGGCGCCAGGGCCTGTCCGCCCCGCGGCACGTTCAACACGGCCTTGCCGGCGCGGGTTTTCGTGACCAGATCGCCGATCCGCGCCACAAAGCCGTAGCCCGCATCGGACGCCAGCAGGAGCGTCGCGTCCGCATCCGCCATCACCGGAACAACAAAGCGCGCGCCCTCCGGGGGATTGAGGCGCCCCGTGAGCGGTTCGCCCTGCCCGCGCGACGACGGCAGGTCGTGCGCCGCCACGGTATAGGCCCGGCCCGTCGAGTCGAAGAACAGCAGGATGTCGTTGGTCCGACCCTTCGCGGAAGCCCCGAACGCATCGCCCGTCCGATAGGACAGCCCCACGGGGTCCACCCCGTGGCCCTTCGCCGACCGGACCCAGCCCTTCTCGGACAGGATCACGGTCACGGGCTCGTTGACGATCAGGTCCTCCGCCGAGAACGCGCGCGCCTGTTCGGCATCGACGAGTTCGGAACGGCGGGCGTCGCCGAACTTCTTCGCGTCCTCCGTCAGTTCGCGCTTGATGAGCGTCCTCATGCGGGCAGCGGAATCGAGCGTGCGGGTCAGATCGTCGCGCTCCACGCTGAGGGCCGCACGCTCCTCCTGGAGTTTGCCCTCCTCGAGCCGGGCCAGTTGACGCAGGCGCAGATCCAGGATGGCGTTCGCCTGCTCCGCGGTAAGGTCGAAACGCTCCATGAGCCGCGCCCGCGGGTCGTCTTCCTCGCGGATGATGCGGATGACGGCATCGAGGTTCAGATAGGCGACGAGGAGCCCGTCCAGCAGATGCAGCCGCCGGTCGATGCGTTCCAGCCGGAAGGTGAGCCGCCGACGCACCGTCTCGCGCCGGAACTTCAGCCACTCCGACAGCATCTTCACCAGGCCCAGGACCTTCGGCTTCTGGTCGAGGCCAATGACGTTGAAGTTGACGCGGTAGCTCCGCTCGAGATCCGTCGAGGCGAAGAGGTGACTCATCAGGCGCTCGACATCCACGCGGTTCGAGCGCGGTACGAGGACGAGGCGCGTCGGCGTTTCGTGGTCGGATTCGTCACGCAGGTCCACCAGCATCGGCAGCTTGCGGGCCTGCATCTGCTCGGCGATCTGTTCGAGGATCTTCGCCGGCGAAACCTGGTAGGGCAGCGCCGTGATCACGATCTCGCCGTTCTCGACCGTGTGGCGCGCACGCGCGCGGACCGATCCGCGCCCCGTTTCGTAGACCTCCACGAGTTCCTCGCGCGGCGTCACGAGCAACGCCTCGGTCGGGAAGTCCGGACCCTGGACGTGTTCCATGATGTCCCGCGTGGTGGCGCGGGGTTCGTCGAGCAGACGTATGCAGGCGCTCACGACCTCCACGAGATTGTGCGGCAGCACGTCCGTCGCCATGCCGACGGCGATGCCGGTGCTGCCGTTCAGCAGGACGAAGGGGACACGGGCCGGCAGCAGCGCCGGCTCCTCCAGGGTGCCGTCGAAGTTCGGTGCGAAGTCGACGGTACCCTGGTCGACCTCGGCGAGCAGCAGTTCCGCGAAACGCGACAGGCGCGACTCCGTATAGCGCATCGCCGCGAACGACTTCGGATCGTCCGGCGCGCCCCAGTTGCCCTGTCCCTCGATGAGCGGATAGCGGAAGGAGAAGGGCTGCGCCATGAGGACCATGGCTTCATAGCACGCGCTGTCCCCGTGCGGGTGGAACTTGCCGAGCACGTCGCCCACTGTGCGGGCGGACTTGGCGAACTTCGCGGCCGCCGACAGGCCGAGTTCCGACATGGCGTAGACGATGCGACGCTGTACCGGCTTCAGCCCGTCACCGAGGTGCGGCAGGGCGCGATCGTTGATGACGTACATCGAGTAGTCGAGGTACGCCTTTTCCGTGTACTGCCACAGCGGCAGGATCTCGGCGTCGTTGCCGGGCGGCGCGGGGCCTTCCGCGGCGCTCACCCGATCACCGCCTGGTCGCCCTTGCTCTGGAGCCAATCGCGGCGGTCCGCCGCGCGCTTCTTCGCCAGCATCATGTCCATGATCTCCCGAGTCTTCTCCGCCGAGTCCATGGAAAGTCGGACGAGACGGCGCGTCTCCGGCGCCATCGTCGTCTCCCGAAGCTGGATCGGGTTCATCTCACCGAGACCCTTGAAGCGCTGTACCACCAGCTTGCCGCGCTTCTTCTCCGCGGCGATCCGGTCGAGCACGCCTACCTTCTCCTCCTCGTCGAGCGCATAGAACACCTCCTTGCCCACGTCGATGCGATACAGCGGCGGCATCGCCACGTGGACATGCCCCTCCTCGACCAGGGCGGGGAAGTGCCTGAGAAAGAGCGCGCACAGGAGCGTCGCGATGTGGGCGCCGTCCGAGTCCGCGTCCGCGAGAATGCAGACCTTGCCGTAACGCAAGCCGGACAGGTCCCGGGAACCCGGCTCCACGCCAATGGCGAGCGAAATATCGTGCACCTCGCGCGAACCGAGCACCTCGCCGACATCCACCTCCCAAGTGTTGAGGATCTTGCCCCGCAGCGGCAGGATCGCCTGGAACTCCCGGTCCCGTGCCTGTTTCGCCGAACCGCCGGCGGAGTCTCCTTCCACCAGGAAGAGCTCCGAACGGACGGCATCCTGCCCGGAGCAGTCCGTGAGCTTGCCCGGCAGCGCCGGGCCGGAAGCGATCCTCTTGCGCGCCACCTTCCTGCTCGTCTGAATCCGCTTCTGCGCGTTGGCGATGGCGAGTTCGGCCAGTTTCGAGCCCTCCTGGGGATGCTCGTTCAGCCACAGGCTGAACGCATCCTTGGCGACGCCGCCGATGAACGCGCTCGCCTGCCGGGACGACAGGCGCTCCTTGGTCTGGCCGCTGAACTGGGGATCGGCGAGCTTCGCGGACAGAACGTACGAGCAGCGCTCCCACAGGTCCTCCGCGACCAGCTTCAAGCCCCGAGGCAGCAGATCGCGAAACTCGCAGAACTCCCGCAGCGCTTCGATCAGGCCACTGCGCAGGCCGTTGACGTGCGTCCCGCCGAGGGGCGTGGGGATCAGGTTGACGTAGCTTTCGGCGACGAGGTCCCCACCCTCGGGCGACCACTGCAACGCCCACGCCACAGCCTCGCGGTTGCCCTCGGCCTCATGTACGACCGGAGTCGCCGGGATCGGGTCGGGTGCGTCGAGGGCACCCTGCAGGTATTCGGTCAGGCCGTCCTCGTAGTACCAGTCCCACGTGCGGGGCTCGCCGGCTTCCTGCTCGACCGCGAGACTGACCCGCAAGCCCGGGCACAGTACCGCCTTGGCGCGCAGTACGTGGCGCAGCTTCGACAGGCTGATCTTCGGCGAATCGAAATACTCGGCATCGGGCAGGAACGTGACGCTGGTACCGGTGTTCCGCTTGCCGACGACGTCCACCGCCTCGAGCGGCGTCCTGCAATAGCCGTGCTCGAAACGTTGCCGGTAGACGCCGCCGTCGCGCTTGACCTCCACCTCGAGCCACGTCGAGAGCGCATTGACCACGGAAACACCGACGCCGTGCAACCCACCCGAGAAGTTATAGTGCTCGTCGTCGAACTTGCCGCCCGAGTGCAGCCTCGTGAGGATCAGTTCGACACCCGACACCTGATGTTCCGGGTGGATGTCCACCGGCATGCCGCGGCCGTCGTCGATGACCTGCACCGCGCCATCGGCGCGCAGCGTGACCTCGACCTCCCGTGCATACCCCGCGAGCGCCTCGTCCACGGCATTGTCCACCACTTCCTGCACGAGGTGGTTGGGACGCGTGGTGTCGGTGTACATGCCCGGCCGCCGGCGTACGGGATCCAGTCCGGACAAGACCTGAATGGACTCCGCGGAATAGGCCTTCGAGATGGGCTCAGCGATGGTTTGAGTCCCTTTCATGGGCTGCGGGGCCGGCCGGCAGCCGCTCAACCCGGGTTTCGATGGTGCCATCGTCGTGCAGCGTGAGCCAGCGGCAACCCGGCGCAGCGCCGTCGAGCGCGAAACGCTCCGACCGTGGCGCAAACTGGAAACAGGTGGAGGGCGTCGCGAGGATCGCGAGGTCTCCCACCCGTACTTCGACTTCCTGATGCACGTGACCGCCGAGGTAGCCGCGCACCCGTTCGTGCCCACCCAGTAGCGCGAGCAGTGCTTGCGCGTCGGCGACGCGGTGCCTGTCGAGCCACGGGGCGCCCACTTCTACCGGGCAGTGGTGTCCCACGACGAGGGCGTGGCGCGCCCCGGGGCCCGGCGTCGCCAGCAAGTCGGCGAGACGGCGCAGTCCCGCGGCGCCGACCCGACCTTCGACACGTTCGTCGATATGCGTGTCCACGCCGACGAGGTCCCAGCCGCCGAGGCTTACCGGCTGTGTCGGCAAGATCCGTTCGAACGGCTCGCCGAGATCGTGATTGCCCGGGACACAGAGGCACGGACCGCCGAAACGCGCTCGCACGGTAGCCAGAAAGCGTTGGTAGGTAGCGTCTTCCCCTACCTGGGCAAGATCTCCCGAGGCGATCAGGACATCGGGAGTCGCTTCTGCCAGGGCGTGGTCGAGTACGGCTTCGAGCGTGTCCTGAGTGCATACGCCGAGGAGCGACTCCCCCGCCGTCGGAAACAGGTGGGTGTCGGTGACCTGCAGTGCCGTCAGGGTCATTCAGCGCCCGGCGGGGTCTCCCGGTGCGCCCGACACGGCCGGGCGCAGCCTTTTATGCGAGTCATGCGAGTCATGCGAGTCATGCGAGTCATGCGAGTTATGCGAGTCATGCGAGTCAGGCAAGTCAGGCAAGAATCGGTTGCTCGCTCGACACCCCATGCTCGAGGCACACGCTCAGGAACTCGCCGAGAAAGCGGTTGACCTGTGCCTTTTCGTCCGGATGTCGCATGCGCGCGTTGGGATATTCGTACACGGCGTGAAAGCCGCGCTCGTTCTGGTACTCGATGACTTCCGCGGCTTTCGCGTCGTGGTAGATGCGGATCACGATACGGGTTTCGGCAAAGCCGGGCACGCCACTTTCGGGGGCGGGTTGCGCCTCCTGCACGACCCTGACGACGGTCGTGTAGCGGCACCGCTGCGCGACCTCGAACCGTACGCGGGGTTCGCTGTCGCCAAGACGCAGGCTGAAGGTGCGACGATCCTGGTCGGAGAGATCCGGCAGCAGTCTCATCAACCGCGCATAGTTCGCCTCGCACTCCGCGATGTGCGCGCTGAGATCGATGACATATCGCCGCTCTTTCCTCACCGAATTCTTCGCCGATTCTCTCTTGCCGGAACACCGTAGCGAGCCAGCCATCCAAAACGAACCTTGGGGGGATTTAACCAGAGCGGCGCGACGAATAAAACGGCTGGCGTCGTACAAAGGCTGTGGAATGTCTCACGAGGCGGCAGGCGTTCTGCCGACACCGCGTTGCGTACAGGCGCCGCTAGCAGAGAATGTACTTTGATAGACTGCCGATTCGCGCAGATTCTCCCCCCAAAGGTGATCGTGGACATGAAGAACAGGCTGATTCGCCGATCGAACGCGGTGCCGGGCGAGCCTCAGCGCCCCATCCCGGTCACGGGGACAGGCACGGGCGGCACAGGGCCGGCCGCGCGTCCCGGCGTTCGCCCGGTCGCCCTCGTGGCAGCCGTGCTGTTCGGCTGCCACGCAGCGGTCGCGGAGAGCGTGCAGGACATCTACGAGGCCGCCAAGGCCAAGGACCCGGTTCTGGGTGGCGTGTACGCCAGCTACCAGTCACGCAAATTGCAGCTGCCGCTCGCGCGCTCCCAGCTCCTGCCTACCCTGGAGCTGAACGGGTCCATGGGCAGAAGCCGACAGGAGCACAGGCTCGCTCAGGGGTTCGGCGCGGGAACCGTGGAAGACAACTCGGGCAACCAGCGCTGGTCCGTCGACCTCAGCCAGAGCGTCTTCGACGCCAACCGGTGGTACAACTATCGAAGCGCCCAGGCCCAGTCGATTCAGGCCGACCACGACCTGGCGAGCGCGGAGCAGGAGCTCATCGTCCGGGTGTCGTCCGCGTACCTGAACGTGCTGCGGGCCCAGGCACTGCTCGAGGCCGCCCAGGCCGAGGAACAGGCGGTGGCCCGTCAACTCGAGCAGGTGCAGCAGCGCTTCGATGTCGGTCTCGTCGCCATCACCGACGTGCTGGAGTCCACGGCCGCCCACGACGCAGCCGTCGTCCGGCGCATCCAGGCGGAAGGCGACCACGATGTCTTCTTCGAGACACTGACCACGCTCACCGGCAGGTCGCACTCCACCGTGGACCGGCTGGACAGTGCGCTGCCCATCGTCGATCCCGAACCCATGGACGAATCGCAATGGGTGGACGCGGCCCTCGCATCCAACCCGACCGTGCAATCCGCCCGTCAGGGCCTGAAGGCCGCGCAGCGCGGTCGCCGCGCCACCCTGGGCCGGCTGCTTCCGAAGATCGACCTCTCCGTCTCGCACGGGGCGTCCCAGACCGATCCGGGCGGGCTTGCCTTCGCCCGGGACAGCGAAGGGCAGACCTATGCCCTGCGCTTCAACATGCCCCTCTACCACCCCGCCCTCATCCCCGGCATCAAGGACTTCGGCTACCAGGTCGAGCAGGCACGCCAGGCGCTCATCGAGCGTGAGTTGACGGTCACCCGGGACACGCGCACCCAGTTCCGCAACGTCGCGACGGATGTCGTGCGGGTGAAGGCGAGGATCCGCGCGATCAAGTCCGCCGAGTCGGCACTCGACGCCACCCAGACCGGTTACGAGGTCGGGACCCGCAACATCGTCGACGTGCTGCAGGCACAGCAGAGGCTGTTCGCTTCGCAGTTCGACTACGCGGACTCCCGCTACAACTACGTGCTGGACCTGCTGCGCCTGAAGCAGGCTGCCGGCAAGCTGACGGAGACCGACATCGTCCAGCTTTCCGCCTTCACCGACTCGGCGAATCCGGTGATTCGGGTGGATAGCCTGTCGGGTCGGGAACGAGCGTTGCAGTAACTGTCGGCGCGTCCGCACGTTTGCACTCTATGCCGTAGAGGCCGTCGCCCCGCCGCAGGATCAGGTCTATCTCCGCGCCCTGGTGGGTAGCCCAGAAGAACGCACGACCACCCGAGCGCAACGCAACGCCGTCTCGATCGCGCGAAAAGGCATGACGTTCCAGCATGGCCTGGCCATTTACCATGAAAAAAGTCTC
Source organism: Candidatus Azotimanducaceae bacterium (assembly GCA_965206615.1). Taxonomy (GTDB): domain Bacteria; phylum Pseudomonadota; class Gammaproteobacteria; order Pseudomonadales; family Azotimanducaceae; genus VXNE01. The sequence goes on along the minus strand of CBDBKI010000005.1, from coordinate 308,237 downwards.
ACGAGAGGACGATTTTCATGGTGTTTGGAGGCTCGTGTGCATCTTGACGACGCCGCCCTGGCCGCAGTCGACTTGCACGACGCGATCGATACGAGACAATCCGGGCCCCACGAGCCACTGGGCCCACGATGCCTTACCTGACGACGACAGAACGCGACCGATTCCTCGATACACGCGGCGTCTTGATGCGGATCGCCTGCGTACGCCCGGACGGCAGTCCGCTCGTGACGCCCATCTGGTTCCGTTTCCGGGACGAGTCCATCTGGTTCACGCCGAGGGCGCAGTCCGAGTGGTTCGCCTGCCTGCGGGCGGACCCACGCGTGGCGCTGTGCATCGACGAGGAGTCGCCGCCGTATCGCAAGGTGGTCGTCGATGGGTCCGCGGAACTGGTCCACGACCTGGGCGAAGACGACCTGTGGCGCAATCTCTATCGGCAGATCGCCCGCCGTTACGTCCCCGACGACGCTGCGGAGGACTACATCCAGAACACCATCGACCAGCCCCGCGGCCTGTATCGGGTCCGGCTGGCCGGCGCCAACGTGCGCACCTGGCGCATGCCCGTCGGCGGCGAAGCGCCGGAAGGAATCTGGCACGACCGGTACTACGGGGCAGGGACGAAGTTCAAGCGATCATGACCGCCCTTGCGGACGCTGTAGGGGACGGGCTTGTCCCGTCCCGTCTCGAATTCATGCAGGGTCTTGAGACGGGCGACCGCAAGGGTCGCCCCTACACGTCCCGTCTCGAATTCATGCATGGCCGGGACCGGCTCGTCCCGTCTCGAGTTCATACACGACTCCACCAGGGGCGGACGTCAACCGTCGCCCCACAACCGTTCAACCCGCAGGAGCCCTCCCCGCCGGCAGGTTGACGATCGCCGCCATCCGTCCCACCAGCCGATCGCTCGCTCCGCGGTTCGCCGCGACCACCGCTCGCGCTTCGCGCCCCTCCCTCGAGCGTCGTTCCTCGTCACCGAGCAGGTCTCCCGCCAGGCCGGAGAGGTCGTCCGCGCCAACCAGGTGCAGGCAGCCCGCAGCGGCGAACCGACCCGCTATCTCCGTCCAGTTGAAGCGGTGCGGACCCATCAGCATCGGCATCCCGTGCACCGCGGCCTCGATGGGATTATGGCCGCCGACGGGGACGAAACTGCCGCCGAGCAGCGCGACGTCGGCGACCCCATAGAGGTACAGCAACTGCCCCATCACGTCGGCTACCAGCACGTCGACAGCCGGCGACGCCCCCGGGCCGGGACTCTCGGACAACCGCACCGCGCGGAGGCCCCGCCGTACGGACAGGTCCACGACGCGATCCGACCGATCGGTGTGCCGCGGTGCCAGTATCAGCAACAGGCCCGGAAAACGTTCCTGCAGCACCCGGTGGGCGTCGAGCACGATCTCGTCCTCCCCCGGATGCGTGCTGCCCGCGATCCAGACGAGCCGGCCGCGCCCCCACGTCTCGCGCAGCCTGGCGACTTCCCTGTCCAGATCGTCGGGCAGGGCGAGGTCGAACTTGATGCTGCCGGTGACCGCCAGACGTTCCGAAGCCGCTCCCAGGGCCTCGAAGCGCCGCGCCGTATCCTCGTACTGGCAGATGACAGGGTCGATATCCGCCAGCATCTGCCGGGTCAGCCCGGCGATGCGCCGGTAGCCACGGGCGGAGCGTTCCGAGAGACGGGCGTTGATGAGCGACACCGGCGCCCCCGCTTCCCGCGTCGCACGGATGAGGTTGGGCCACAGCTCGGTTTCCATCAGGAACAGGGCCTGGGGCGCGATGCGGCGTACGAAGCGTCGCACGGCCCACGGAAGGTCGTACGGCGCATGGCAGTGGTCGACGATGTCTCCCAACCGCTCGATCACCTGCTCGCTGCCGGCCGGCGTCATCGTCGTGACCAGGAAGCGGTGCTCGGGAAACCGCGCCTGCAGCGCCCGGATCACCGGCGCCGCGCCGATGGCCTCGCCCGCCGAGACGGTGTGAAACCAGATCACGTCGCGCCCGACCGCGTCCGGTACGCGCCCGAAGCGTTCGCCGCGCCGCTCCGCGTACGCCGGCTCCCGGCGCGCCCGCACGAACAGGCGCAGCCACACGAACGGCGCCGCCAGGCAGAGCAGCACGTTATAGACGAAGCGCAGAACCATCCGGCGCTTATACTTTCTGGTCCACCAAGGCTCAACGGGCACGGTCATCCGCAGATGCGTACGATCAAGGTCGATGTCGCCATAGCGGGCGGCGGCATCGCCGGCCTCTGGGTCGCCAATCTCCTGCTGCGCCGCGGCCTCGAAGGTGGCGCTGTGCAACCCCGGCCCACCCGGCGGCACCCAGACATTGGCATCCCAGGGGTTGATCCACGGCGGGATGAAATACGCGCTCGGCGGTCGCACCGACCCGGCCTTCGACGCGCTGCAGGACATGCCGGTACGCTGGAGACGTTGCCTCGAAGGCACCGGGGAGATCGATCTGCGCCCCGTGCCGACGGTCTCGGACGCCTGCTACCTCTGGTCCCGCGAAGCCTTCGGCGCGCGCCTGGCCGGCTTCCTCGCCAGCAAGCTGCTGCGCGGCCGTGTGGCACGGCTCCCTCTCGCCGACTACCCGGCGGCGTTCTCCGGGCAGGCCGGCAGCCTCTATCGGCTGGACGACTTCGCCATCGACGTCGGCGCGCTTTGCGGACACCTGTCGGAGTGTCTCGGGCAACGGGCGCTCGCGTCCGGAGTGCCACCCGACGGCGTCATCTCGCGCGGCGGCCGCATCGCCGCGTTCCGGACCGCCGAGGCCACCGTTGAAGCCGAACGCTTCGTCTTCGCCGCCGGCGCCGGGAATGCCGCACTGGCCAAGGCCGCCGGCTTCGACATGACCATGCAGACGCGCCCGCTCAAACAGGTACTCGTGCACAGCCCGAATCCGGAAGCCCTGTTCGTGCACTGCATCGCTGCCTTCGCCCCGGAACCCGCGCTGACGGTGACGACGCATCCCGGACATCACTATCTCGGCGGCGCGCTGGCCGCGGCCGGCGTCGAACGCTGCGACGCGGACCAGATTGCCGCGGCGCGCCGCGCACTGGACGCATCCCTGCCCTGGATCGACTGGGGCGCACGCCGATTCGAGACCCTGTCCATCGATCGCGCGGAGCCGGCGCAACGCGACGGGCGTCGGCCCGCCGGCGCATTCGTCGCCGCACGCGAAAACGCGCTCGTGGTCTGGCCCGTCAAGCTCGCCCTCGCCCCGGACCTCGGCGACCGCGTCCTGGCAGCCCTCGCCGCATGACCGTGCCGCAGCGTCCCCTCGGCGCCACGGGCATCGACGTGTCCGCCATCGGTCTCGGCACCGTCAAGCTCGGCCGCAACGCCGGCCTCTCTGTCGCGCCGTTCGAACTGCCGACCCTGCGCCAGGCCAGGCACCTCCTCGAACGGGCCGGCGCACTCGGCATCAACCTGCTCGACACGGCGCCCGCCTACGGTGAGAGCGAGACCCGCCTCGGCACGCTGCTGCAGGGGGTCCGCGAACGCTGGATCCTCTGTACCAAGGCCGGGGAGACCTTCGACGGGCAACGCTCCCACTACGACTTCACCCCCGAGGCCATCCGGGCGAGCGTCGAACGGTCGCTGCGGCGCCTGCACACGGACTACCTGGATATCGTGCTCATCCACTCCGATGGACGCGACGTCGAGATCCTCTCGCGGTGCGGCGCACTCGATGCCCTGGACGCGCTGAAGCGCGCCGGGAAAATCCGCGCGACGGGCTTTTCCCACAAGACGGCGGCCGGCGGGCGGCTCGCGCTCGCCTCCTGCGACGTGTTGATGTCGGCCGTCAGTCGCGCCGACCCAAGCCAACTCGGCGTCGTCCGGGAGGCCGGCGAGCGTGGCCGCGGCGTGCTCGTCAAGAAAGCCCTGGACAGCGGCGCGGCCCGCCCTGATAGCCTGCGTGACGTGGTGACGCGGCCCGGGGTGACGAGCGTGGTGGTCGGAACACTCGATCCCGCGCACCTCGAGGCCAACATCGTGGCGGCCGGGTTCGAGTCCGAATGCCGGGCGGAAGCCCCGGGAAGTGCTGGAATCGCATGACCTCTCAGAACAGCCAGGACGCACCCCGGATCGCAGGGGATCGAACGAGGAACGACGCCGCGGAACTCGACGGGTTGACGGTCTACCGGGAAACCGCAGTGGGCTGGGACGCGCGGACGCCGCCCAACGAGAGTGTGGACGCCGATGGGCAGCCGTCCGGGGATCCGCAGGGATTCGGGGTGCCCGACCCGCGGGCGCCGTCCCGCCGGGCGCCCGACGACCCGGACGTGCAGAGGCTCCGGGCGTATCTGAGGCAACACAACGGTATACGCGGCCTCGAGATCTGCGCTCCCGTAGAAGCGGAGCGGGCGGCGAGGATTTTCCGGCGAGACGGCTTCGTGGTGGTGCGCGACCTGCTGGACCGGGACCGCCTGGACCGTTTCCGCGGCGCCTGCGCCGGCACCCTGCGAACGATCCTGGAACTCCCCGGCCAGGACGGCCGCAAGTACCTGACCGAGACGGGCCGTCTGCCCCACCGATACAGCTACGGCACGTGTTCCGCGTCGCGCCAGATGATGCACGACCCGACCTGGGCCGCCATGATCGACCTGCCGACCACGGCGCCCATCCTCAGCGAGATCTTCGGGTCGCCCGACTACCTGGTCTGGGGCGGCGGGGGCGACCTCTGCCTGCCGGGCGCCATCGAGTATCAGCACCTGCACCGGGACTTCCAGGAGAGCCATGCGCTCTCCGAAGCGCGCCTTGCGCAAGCGCGCGCGCTCGGCCTGCTCGCTACGGAGGTGTCGTCCCCGCCGGATTTCGCCAGCCAGCGGCTGATCATCGAGGGTACGCCCACATTCGTGACGATCAATTTCCTGATGAGCGACATGACCTGGGAGAACGGGCCGATCCGTCACATCCCCGGAACGCATGCGACGCAACAGTCTCCCCCGTCGCCCGAGGAGGAGCCGGAATGGATGCGACTCTCGACCCTGGTCGGCGCACCCGCCGGGGCCGGCGTCTTCCGGGACAACCGCGCGTGGCACGGAGCGACGCCGAATCTGAGCCGGCAAGTGCGCGCCCTGCCCAATCTCGAATACGTGGCGCCGTGGTTCCCGACGGCGGGGTTGAAACGGACGATGCCCGATGCGGTCTGGCAGACACTCTCCCCTCGCGCACAACGACTGACACGCTTCATCAAGGCAGACCCCGGGGTCTGGCCGGCCGGCGCCGGTACCCTGCACCCTCTCGCGAACGAGCGCAGGAAGGCCTGGCAACGCATGCAAGGTGCATGAGAAGGCGCATGAACAAGCGCATGAAAAGGCGCGTGAAAGGACAGCTGCCGGAGCGCGATGCTCGTCCGATCAACCCGACTTGATGCGATCGACGATGGACGATGTCGAGCAGTCCTCGAGCAGGCCGAGGACGCGCACATTGCCACCCCAGCCCTTCACGAGGTCCGCTCCGACGACAGCGCCGGCCGCGTAGTCGCCGCCCTTGACCAGCACGTCCGGGCGAAGCATCTCGAGCAGCGCCTCCGGCGTGTCCTCCGAGAACGGCGTCACCCAGTCCACGGACGACAATCCCTCCAGCACGCGCATGCGCCGCTCGAGCGCGTTCACGGGTCGTCCCGGCCCCTTGAGTCTCGCCGCGGACGCGTCGTCGTTGACCGCTACCACCAGGCGGTCCCCGAGTTCGCGCGCCTCCTCCAGGTAGCCCACATGGCCCGCATGCAGGATGTCGAAACAGCCGTTGGTGAACACGATCCGCTCACCCCGGCTGCGCGCGAGCACCACCGCCGCCGCGAGTTGCTCTCGCGTCAACACGCCCTCGTCCGGCCGTTCGGTGGCGGCCACCGCCTGGTTGATCTCCGGAACCGTGACCGCTGACGTGCCCATCCGCGCGCAGACGAGCCCCGCTGCCACGTTCGCCATGCGCGCACTGGCGACGGTGTCCCAGCCGAGACCCAGGCCAACGCCCAGGGCGGCGGCCACGGTATCTCCCGCTCCCGTGCGGTCGAAGACCTCGACATCGCTCGCCGGCAGGTGGCGTACGAGCCCGCCGCTTCCGATCACGGTCGAACCCTCTCCACCCCGGGTCACCACCAGGGTCTCGATGCCGATGCGCGCCAGCAGCTCCGCCCCCTTCCTGGCCAAGTCCGCCTCGTTCGTCCAGGCACCGACGGCGCGCTCGAACTCGTCGGCGTTCGGCTTGATGACGTTCGCTCCGCGGTAGTGCGCAAAGTCCTTGTGCTTGGGATCCACCACGACCGTCAGCCGGCCCGCGCGGGCCAGGCGGACGATCTCTTCAGGCACCTCCACGACGCCCTTGTCGTAGTCCTCGACGATCAGGACCTCGGCGGACGCGACATGGGCCTGCAGCCTGACGGCGATCTGGCCGCCCACGGAGTCCGGCAGGTGGCGGTCGAAGTCCGCGCGGATGAGTTGCTGGCGCTGGCTCACCACACGCAGCTTGCGGGTCGTCTCCCAGCCCCGCATCTCCACCAGGTCGCACAGTACGCCGGCCGCTTCCAGCGTTGCCCGCATGCGGGCGGCCGCGGTGTCGGTTCCCACGGCACCGACGAGCGTACAGGGCGCGCCCATCGCCACGACGTTCAGGGCGACGTTGGCCGCGCCGCCGGGGCGATCCTCCGTCGCGACGACATCCACGACCGGCACCGGCGCTTCCTGGGAGATGCGCGCCGCCTCCCCGAACCAGTATCGGTCCACCATGACGTCCCCCACGACAACGATCCGCGACGGCGACACCGGGGGCAGCATACGGGCCATGCTTCGATGGTAGCGGAATTGCCTCGGGGCTGCCGTGGCGCGAGCACCTCTGCCGCGCTACGTGCCAGGGTTGCCGCAGCCCCGACTCACGGGCACAGTGCGCCCTGCATGGCGTCCACGGCAGCACATCTCGCGGCCCCCCGGAACTGGCCCGCCTGGGCCGGCGTCGGCGTTGCGTGGGTTGCCTGTCGGCTTCCGCTGCGCTGGCAGTTCGCGCTCGGCAAGGCGCTCGGACATCTCGGATGGTGCGTGGGCAGGCGCCGGCGGCGCATCACCGAGACCAACGTCAGACTCTGCTTCCCCGAACTCTCCGAGCAGGAACGCGCCGAGCTGGTGCGCCGTATCTTCCGCTCCACCGGCATCGGCCTGATGGAGACGGTCCATGCCTGGCTCCGCCCCCTCGACCGCCTCGCCGACCGCCTGGAGTGCCACGGACTGGACGCGCTGCGCGCCGCCGAGTCCGAAGGCCGCGGCGTCCTCCTGGCGGGCGCCCACTTTCTGACGCTCGACTTCACCGGCGCCCTCCTCACGCAGCGCGTCGATTTCGATGTCGTGTATCGCAGAAACCGCAATGCCGTGATCGAGTGGCTGATGGTGCGCGGACGCCGGCGGCTCTACGGGGCCGTGATCGAGCGGCAGGACGTGCGCCAGGCAGCCCGACGGCTACGGGCGGGCAAGACGGTATGGTACGCGGCGGACCAGGACTACGGGCGGCGGCACTCGGTGTTCGCACCGTTCTTCGGACAGTCCGCCGCCACCGTGATCGCCACCTCACGGCTCGCCCGCATGAACCGTTCGCCCGTGGTCGTCTACACCCACTTCCGCGACGAGGTGCGGCGGACCTGGTCCGTGCGCTTCCAGCGCATGGAGAACTTTCCGACCGGCGACGACGCGGCCGACGCGACCCGCCTCAACCAGATCGTCGAAGCGGAGATTCGACGCCATCCCGAGCAGTACCTCTGGTTGCACCGGCGTTTCAAGACGCGGCCGGATGGGGAGGAGTCACCCTACGAAAGCCGCGGACGGCGGCGGCAGCGGCGGCATCGACGGAGGGGTTGAGCGACGTTGTGCCCTGCACGGGCAGGACGTCATCCTGCGAGCGCGCGGTCGACAGCCAACTCACCTGCCCAGAGTTCATCCAGGAAAACCGACCACGGCAGGATGCGGATGCCGTCGACCTCCCGGGGCATCGCCTCCATCGACACCACGACGTAGCGCTCGAACAGTCCCTCTTCCCGCAGGGCCCGGATGCCGCGCAGGTCTCGTGCACCGACGGTCCGCTTGGCCTTCACTTCCGCGGCCAGTCCGCCCACCACGAAGTCGACCTCGAACTGCGACCTGGACCGCCAGTAGCGCGGAGTGTCGAGCAGGTGGTAATCGCAGTAGGCCTTGATCTCCTGAAAGATGAAACTCTCGAAGGCGCTGCCATACTCGGAGGTGCCCGGCGCCAGTCCTTTGCGGCCTTGCAGGCACCGCGCCACGCCGATGTCGAACAGGTAGTACTTCGCGGTCGATACGGCCTTGCGCTTCGACGTCTCCGTGAACGCCGGCACCTGGTGCGCTATCAGCGTGTCCTTGAGGATCCCGTAGTACTCCCGAACCGTGGACACCGGCACCTGGGCATCGTTGGCCATGTTGGTGAAGTTGATCATGTCGCCATGTGCCAGCGCCGCCACTTCCAGGAAGCGGCTGAATGCCCCGACATTGCGGACGACCGCCTCCGCCGCGATTTGCTCCCGGAGATAGTCCCCGGTGTACGCCGCCAGGTCCTCGGCGGGCGCGTCAGAAAAATAGATCGACGGTACCAACCCGGTGTCGAGCGCGCGGTGGAGCTCGAATCGGTCCCCGAGCTCCTGGCGTACAAAAGGGTGCAGGGTCCGCGAACGCGCCCGTCCTCCAAGCAGATTCACGCCTTTCCGGCGGAGGCCGCGCGCACTCGAAGCCGTGAGGAGAAAGCGTACGCCATGCTCCTCGATCATGAGATGCACCTCATTGAGGAGCTCCGGCATCAACTGGATTTCATCGATGACGACGACCTCCGTCTCCGCCGTCAGAGCCTGGCGGATCAAGGCCGGATTGCGGGAAAGGCGGAGATAGAGGTCGCGGTCGAGCAGGTTGTACACCGGCATGCCGTCGAGCTGTTGTCGTACCAGGGTCGACTTGCCGGTCTGCCGCGGGCCGAACAGGAAGCACGACCGCCGAGCGACGATGCCTCGCAAACTCAGGTAACGGGGGATCGTCTCCGATTCGCGCATGGTGTACATCCACAGGTATGCCGTCAATTATCATGATAATCAACGGGGATGCTGTCAAACAGACGCAATCGGACGCGAATCGCCCTTCCCCAATCCGACCCTTTTCGGCAGACTGATCGCCCCCTGGAACGGCGCCCGGGACGAATGTCCCGCGAACGAACGGTTGGGAGACTCCATATGTTGAGATTCGCCGAGGAGATCATGCTCCTCCTGCTGCACGACGAGAACGGCAAGTTCACACGTGTGCCCGACTGGTCGCTGCGGTACGCGCTGGGCGGAAGCGTGCTGATGGACCTGGAGCTCGAGAACCGGGTCGACACCGATCTCGAGCAGCTCATCCTGGTCGATCCGACCCCTGTCGGCGACGGCCTGCTCGACCCGATGCTCGCGGAAATCGCCGCAGCGGGAGAGAGTCACGACGCGCGTTACTGGGTGGAGCGTGCGGCCGGCCGCGCGGACGACATCCAGGAAGAAGCGCTGGAGCGGTTGGTTGCGAGGCGCATCCTGGCCAAGCGCGAAGACCGCTTCCTGTGGGCCTTCCGCTCGCGCCGCTACCCGGTCGTGGACGGCCAGGCCGAACGCGAGGTGAAGCTCCGGATCATGGGTGTCCTGTTCAGCGAGGACCTGCCCGATCCCCGTGACTTTGTCATCATCTGCCTCGCCCATGCCTGCGGCATCTTCAAGAGCATGTTGTCCACGCGGGAACTGGACGGGGTCGCCGCGCGCATCGAACAGATGCGCCGCATGGACCTGATCGGCCAGGCCGTGTCGCACGCGATCTGGGACATCGAGTCGTCCCTCGCGATGGCCGTGCAACCGCACGCCTTCTGACACATCCGGCAGAGACCGTGATCGGTCTGCCCATGGACCGGGCACGGGTCGCCGACCTGCTCATCCTGGTCGCGTTCGTCGCGGTGCTGACGGCGCCACTGCCGAGCGTGGCGCGGGGGGTCACCTACCTCCTCGCGATTCTCGTCCTCTGCACTCCGTCGCTGTGGCAGGCCGTACGCACGGAGCGGCTTGCCGCGTGCGCCGCAGTGCTGCTCGCCTACCTGGTCCTGACGAGCCTCTGGTCCGACCACCCCGACGTGCTCGAGGCGTTGCGATTGGGCATCCGGGCGCTGGTGCTGTGCGCCTTCGTGGTCGCCTGGGCGGACTGCGTACGGCGCGGCGATGTCCTGCCCCGGATCGGACGATGGTTCGCCGTGGCAGGTGGCTTCGTCGCCGCGGCAGCGACCGTCCGCTTCTTCCTCGACACCCCGCCAGAGGGTCGCCTGCACGGCCTCGGCGGAGTCCACAACTCCGTCACCGCCGCCCAGGCCTACGCCGTGGTGACCCTGGTGGCACTGGACACGGCGTACCGCAGCGAGGCGCTCCGCTGGCGCTTCCTCGGCATCGCCAGCGCCGTTGCCGCGGCCCTCGCCGTACTGCTATCCGGTTCCCGCTCCGCATGGCTCGCACTCCCCGCCGGCCTCGGTGTATTCCTGCTCGCCCACCGCACGACGGTCCCGCTCCGGTTCGCGGGTGCGGCGCTGGCCGGCGCTGTCGCCCTCGCCGTGCTCGCGTTCGCGCTGGCCGCCAACGAGTACACGCGCGACTTCCTCCTGCCCCGCGCCGACAGCTTCCGCCTCGGCATCTGGGACGCCGTTCTGACCGATGTCGCGCGACATGGGCTCTGGTTCGGGCGCGGCATCCTCAGCCCCGACGACGTCTCCGTGCAGGGCATCGGTTTTCGGCACACCCACAGCATGTATCTCTCGGTCGTCTTCCACGGCGGCCTGGTCGGGGCGGCCTTGCTCGCCGCCACGCTGGGTAGCACGGCCGTGCTGCTCGTGCGGCGTCTCGGCCACGCCGAAGCGCGCCTCGCGATCGCCCTGCTCGCGGCGGGTGCGGTGTTCTGGCTGGTGGACGGACGGCAGCTCGTGGAGCGCGTGGGCGTGCACTGGTGGCTCTTCTGGCTTCCGGTCGCAACAGCGGTCGGGCTCGCGACGGGCAAGCGCAAGCTTCTGCCACCGGACCGACAGTCCCTCGACAAGCGCTTTCAACAACTTTCTTGAGCGTGAGTCTGCCCGGACGCCGGAACTCCGGGACAAGCTGATGATGTGGTTCCCGGAAGACGGTTTCCGCGTGGCCGCGTAGAGTACAGCCGCCACGGCGACGGCAGGGATTTCCACCCGATTGCCCAAGCATCCATGTCGCCGGAATATCTCGCGCGACTGTTCCAGCAACGGAGTCAAACGCGACTCATCCGCTTCGACGAGCAGGCGGTCGCCCGTGCGGGAATCGATGACCTGAGCCCAGGCCTGATCGAGCCATTACGCACCCCGCGACCCGACCCGGACACCGCAACGTTGCTGGTCAAGCTTGGCATGGTCCGGGGCGATGAGGACGGCACGGCAAGGCCAACCGTGGCCGGCCTGCTGATGGCGACGGAAGACCCGCGTCGGTGGCTCCCGAATGCGACGGATCGAAGGAACATCATGGAAAAGCGCGGCGAGGGCGTGCCCATCATCCTCGAGAACAGCACCCATCTCTCGGGCCGCGAGCCGGAGTACCGCCTGATCGACGACGCCGAACTGTTGCTCACGATTCATGGGGCGGACCCATGAGCCCGAGCGCAGCGACCCCCGACAACGCCCCAGGCAGGGTCGTCGAGCGGCTCAAGGCGTGCCTTGAGCGCGCGCCGGCCGACCATCAAGCCTTCGTGACCAGCAAATCCTCCATCACCAGATACTGCAGGTCGCACCCGAGGAACATCGTGAGCGCGTCGTCCGGGGTACACACGATGGGTTCGCCGCGGCGATTGAGGGACGTGTTGAGCACGACGGCGTTCCCGGTGCGCGTCTCGAGCGCTTCGATGAGATCGTAATACCGCGCGTTCTGGCGACGTTCCACGATCTGCACGCGCGCGGTGCCATCCGCATGCACGACTTCCGGAATGCGTTCCTTCCAGGCGTCGGTCACATCGAAAGTGACGGTCATGAACGGCGCGGGATGGTCGCTGCCGATCACCTCCGGGGCGATGCGGTCGAGGATCGACGGACAGAACGGCCGCCAGCGCTCGCGGAACTTGATCTGGGCGTTGATGCGGTCGGAAATGCCGACGACGCTCGGGCAACCCAGGATGCTGCGCGCACCGAGCGCCCGCGGCCCGAACTCCATGCGTCCCTGGAACCATGCGACCGGGTGGCCGGCGGCGAGCAGATCCGCCGCCTCGCTCACGACGTTCCCGAGGCGCCGCGCCGAGAGCTGCGGATGGGCGCCCACCGCATCCGCACACGCTTGCGCGTCGAATGCCGGCCCGAGGTAGACGTGGTCCATCCGCCGCAGCCGCTCGCCCTGCGCCGCCGCGACCGAGGTCGCGGCACCGAGCGAGGTTCCGGAATCTCCCGCAGCCGGCTGCACGAACAACGCCTGTACGTCCGGGCGCGCGAGAATCCGCTGGTTCAACTTCACGTTGAGCGCACCGCCTCCGGCCAGGACGATATGTCCCGTCTCCGCCAGGATGTCGGCCAGCCATGCATCGATCAGTGCGAGGCAGCGCTCCTCGTACAGCTGCTGCATGGCGGCCGCGTAGTGCACATACGGTTCGTCCGCCGCATCGCCACGGCGGGGCGGACCCAGCCAGTCCACCAGTGCCGGACCGAAGTATCGGCCCACGCCGTTCTCACGGTAGCGGCGCAGCCCAACGGTATTGACCAGGCGTGTGTCGACACGGAAACCCTTGCGCGTCGCCCGCACGATCCGCGACAGGTCGAAGGCGTCCGGCCGCCCGTAGGGCGCCATGCCCATGACCTTGTACTCGCCGTCGAGCATGTCGAAGCCGAGGTACTCCGTCATCGCCCCGTAGACGCCCGGGAGCGACTCGGGATCGTAGAACTCCTTCCTGCCGTGGATACGCCCGTGCTCCCCGTAGCCCAGGAACGTCGTCGCGTATTCGCCCTTGCCGTCGATACTGAGGATCGCGGTCCTGCCCTCGAAGCCGCTCAGGTGATACGCGCTCGAAGCATGCGCCAGGTGGTGTGCGACCGGCGTGAACGTCGTCCGATCCCAATCGATTCCCAGGGTCCGCCCCGCCTCGAGGACCCGCCGCCGATTGCGGCGGAAGCGGCGATTGCCGTTCAGCAGTGCGTCCAGCGCACGATCCGGGGCGTACCAGTGCCGACGCGCGTAGTGCCACCGGCCCGCGCCAAGCAGGCTGACCTTCGCGTACGGGAAGGCCACCACGTCCACGTCGCCCGGCGCCACGCCCGCGGCATCGAGGCAATAGCGCGCCGCCTGCAACGGCATCGCGCCCTTGGCGTGTTTCTCGCGCGTGAAACGTTCCTCTTCGGCGGCCGCCGCGATCTCTCCATCCACCAGCAGCGCCGCCGACGGATCGTGACCCAGCGCACCCGAGAGGCCCAGCACGATCACGGCACGACTTCGAACCGCGCAGCGAAGGCTGCCGCGGTCGCCGGGTCCCAGTTGCGCAGGAACCGCTCGCGGTCGCTCGCGATCTCGCCCCGTCGCCGCGCCGGACGCAGTGCGTCGAGGTCCACCAGCGCCACGGCGTCATCGATGACGAGGAAGTTCGAGGCCTTGGTGTCCCGATGCGCCAGACCCTCGCGAGCAAGCGCCTCGAACAGGCACGCGACGCCGTCGAGCGCGGCCGCGTCCACACCCCGGCGCGCGATATGGTCCGCCAGCGTCACGTCGCCGAGATCCTCCAGCACGAGGTACGCCGGGCCCTGGCCGGCCGGTGCCAGCAGCGCGAGGGGCCGCGCGGTCGCGATACCCCGGAAACACAGCCGATGTCCGTTCATCCACGCGCGCCGCGCCCGTACGCCCTTGGCGTTGTAGCGCTTGACGACATACGAACGGGCACCCACGTGCACACGCGCCACCGTCGCCGTGTTGCCCTCCTTGAGCCGCACGGCACGTTCGAGCCATCCGTCCGGGTCTTCCAGCAGACGCGCCAGTTCCTCGCACATCGCCACCCGTTCGTAGACCACCTCGCGCCCGCCGGCGCGCTCCACTTCGAACTGCGTACACCGCCGTAGCGTCTTCTTCAGGAACCGCCGCACGCGCCGCCGTTGCATGCGGGCGACGCGTCCATGCAGCGCTGCGCGCTCGCGCCGGTCCTCTCGCCATCCCCTTGCCGCGCAGTACCGGGCGTACGCCGCATCGGTCGTGACCGCATTGGCGTCCAGCGCCGCCAGCTGCAGGGCGAGGCCTTCGAGACCGCCGCGACGCCCCATGCGTCGCCGCCGCACACCGCCGCCGTCGATCGTGAAGACGGAATCGCCGGACACGATGTAGTTGCCGAGGTGCGGGTCCTGCTGTGCGACCCCGGCAACATGCAGTCTGGCGTTGACATCGACGATCGCAGCCGTGTCTGCGGAGACGGCCACTCTGCCGCCGATCCACTCCACGGCGATCCACCACCCTCCGCAGAAACGCCCGCCTCCCATGGCGCGCGGCGCGGGCACGCCGGCCTCGGCCAGGCACGACAGTCCCCGCTCCTCGCGTGCCTGGTCCCGCCGTGCCCTGGAGCCGACGAACAGCTTCACCGCCACGTCCTGTCCCTCCAGGACGCCGCGGCCGACCAGCCGACGTTCGGGGAGCCGGCGCAGCACCTCGCGGCACTCGATCGCCCGGGCCTGTCCGGCCACGCGCACGTCGATGGAGAATGGCGCCACACGCGCCGCGACATCGTTCACGAAGGCGGGCGCTCTGGCGCGATACCCAGCATCACGGCTTTTTCGAAGAGCCGCTCCGCGCGGTGATCGACCCGGCGCCACAGCCTCCGGTCGCGACGCAGCGCCTGGCGCAAGGGCAGACCCGTGTAGCGTGTGATGAACCGGCAGATGTCCGCGCGCGAAAGGCGCAGGTGGAGCGCGGAAAAGTGCACGGCGGCCAGATCCCGCAATCGCCACCGGCGGGGCGTCCGCCGCCGCACCTGCGCGCGGTGCAGGTCGATGACCGCCAGCTTGGCCTCGCCACGCTCCAACGAGCGTTGGTCCGCGAGGATGTGGCAGAGGTAGTAATCCCGGTGGTTGACCCCGGCCCCGTGCAGGGCGCGCGTCAGGTCCGCCAGGGCGAGGACCAGCGCGCGCCGCAGGGTCGGCGATGGCGGGCTCGTCGCCCAGGTGTCGGTCAGGTCCTCGAGACTCACGTAGCTCTCGAGCGCATCGCAGACCACGAAGGAGCGCTGCCGGGCCGGATTCCATCCCCGCCGGCCGAAGGCGGCCAGCCGGGGTACCGCCACGCGCCGCGCCGCCAGGCGACGGCAGGCGTCGTACTCGTGGCGCGCCCCTGTCACCGGCGCCTTCAGGGTCGCCAGGTTCTTGCAGATTTCGCCCCAGCCGACGCCCTCGTGCATCTTGGCGAAATACGCGGCGCCGTTCAGCTCGAAGCGGATCGTGCGCCGGGTCTTGACCGCCCGGAAGGTCTCGCCCTCGAGACTCCAGACGACCTCGAACGGGTCGCGTCCGCTCCAGGCGGCCTTCAGGTCATCGCGCAGATAAGGTTTGGCCACGTTGCCGCACACATCCTTCGATCAGTTCCAGCACTCTCGCGAGGCCGCCGAACTTCGTGGCGGACGCATACCGCCTCGCGTTTCCGGCCCAGGCCCTGCGACGCTCGTCGTCCAGCGCTTCGATCACCGCTCGTTTGAAGGTGTCGAGTTCGAAGGGCGCATCGACCACGACGCCCGCCTCGGCCAGCGCAACGTGCTCGCTGCACGCAATGTCCGACGTGGTCACCACCGGCAACCCCGAGAGCAGCGCCTCGAGCACGGCGTGTCCTGCGAGATCCCGGTAGGCAGGATGCACCAGCAGATCCGCCGCCCGGTAGCACGCCAGGGCAGCGGCTCCGGAATCCTCGAATCGCACCCGGCGTGCCAAGCCGATACCTTGCGCCATGCTGCGCAAGGCGGCCACGCTCCGCAAGGGAGAACCCCCTTCCAGCACCACGAGACGGACGCGGTCACGGTGTGCCTCCGGCAGCGTCGCCAGCGTCAGCAAGAGCCTGTCGAGGCCCGCTCCCCCCACGTGGAGCAGGACGCAATCGCCTTCCTCCGCGCCCCAGTCCTGCCGCATTTCCTCGCGTCCGGGGGTCGTCTCGTGCGCGCACGGCGGCCGCACCTCCACCAACGGCCCGACCACTTCCGGTGCGGCGTCGTAGTAGTCGAGGTGATCCTCGGCCCAACACTGGCTCCGGGCCAGTACGGTCGCTGGCCCCGAGAACACCGCGCGCTCCGAAGACGAGACCTGCCGGAAGCGCGGCGTCTCTCGATAGATGCGGGTACGCATCCGGTCGGCTTCGCGGGCCGCGCACGGCTCCGCGGCCAGACAGATGTCCAGCCCCGGCATCTTGTTGAAGCCGACCACGCAATGCACGGGACTGCGCCGCAGGGCCTGGGCCACCCAGCGCTCGAAACGCTCGATGCGCTTGTGGCCCGTCATCGACGCGACGGGCACAACGACCACGTCGACGCCGGAGACGCCGGGCGGCGCCGGCCAGGACAGGGTGTAGACACGCACTTGCCACCCCCTGGCGCGGCACGCCGCGGCGAGGGTCAGGAAGTCCTGCGAGACGCCATCGTGGGCCGCGACGCGGTGCAGGCAGAGCGCCACTGTCGGCCGCAGCTCTCCCCGCGCAAAACGCTCGACCAGGTCGCAGGCCGTGCGTGCACGTCCCCCGAGAGCGCCACTCACGGCCAGACGGCGCCCGTTCGCACCCCACGCCGGCCGCATGGGCGAGGTCAGGATGTCCACCAGTTCCGCGTTGAAGCGCGCCTGGTCAAACGGCGACGCCGAGACAATACCCCCCTCGGCACGCGCCACGAACGGCGCGAAGCCGCAGGCATCGGTCACCAGGGCCGGAAGTCCCGCCGCGAGCGCCTCGAGGATGACGAGGCCGGCGGCCTCGTTGTACGCCGGCAGCGTCAGCGCATCCCCGCCCTGCAGGATGCGCGGCACGTCGTCCCGAGCCCCGACGAAACGCACGCGCTCCCCAAGGCCGAGGCGGACCGCCAGGCGCTCGAACGGCCGACTGCGGTCCTGGCCCACGACGAGTAGCCAGGTGTCCCTCGCAACGGCGTCCGGCAGGACCGCAAAGGCCCGCAGCACCCGGTCGAGACCCTTGGTGACGAAGCCGGAGCCGACGAAGAGCAGCACCCGGGCTTGCCCCGGAAGATCGAATTCCCGCCGCAGCCACGCGCGTCCCTCCCCACGGTCTCCGGGCCCGATCCCGTCCACTTCCACCGCGGGCGGCAACGGGAAGAAGCGCTCGTCCGGAGTGCCGTAGTGGCGTTTGAACGCCGGCTTCTGCGCATCGGAGACGGTGAGAATCCTGACCGGACGATCGTCGCCGAAGACGACGCGCTCAAACTGCGCGAAGTGCCGGTAGCGGGGCAACAGCCGGTAGTACCAACCGCGCTGCGTGCGCGCCTTCTCCTCGTAACACGAGTCGCCGGCGACGTAGACGTCGAGGCCCGGCATCTTGTTGAAGCCGACCACGAGCTCCACCGGGTACTCGCCGAGGTGCCTGCTCACGCGATCCGCAAAGCGCCGATACCGTGCCGGACCGGTGAGGCCCCGGGCCCGGACGGGCACGGCCTCGACGCCCTTGGGGACGTCTCCCTGCCACTCCAGGGCATAGACGCGCACGCCATGGCCACGGGCCGCACATGCCCGCGCGATCTGCTCGAGGTCCCGGGAGACTCCGCCGTAGGGGAAATACTTGAAGATGCAGAACGCGAGCTTCACTCCGGCAACCCCTGCACCCCCGTGTCCCCGGCTTACCGCGCCCGGAGTTCGATCCTCTCCACCTCGCCGGGAGCGACCTCGACCTCGATGACGAAGGTGTCCGCGGCGGGCCGGCTGTAGGTCAGCGTGCGGAAACCCGCATCTCCGGTCGCCTCGAAGGACACCCGGTTCTCTGCGAGTTCCCGCAGCGCCATGGTCTGCGGGCCCGGGGTCCGGGGAGCGAAGCCAGGGTCCCATTGCTGAACGCGCAGCATCAGGGTGTCGTCCTCCTCCTCGACCACGATCAGTTCGACCATGGACGTGCCGCCGTTGCCGGTCACGCGCACCAGCGACGCGATCGATCCATCGATGGGCAGGATCCAGTTCTCTTCCAGGGTCAGCCCGCTGTCGCCGAGCGAACCCGTCCAGGAGCCGGTCATCCACGCGAGATCCGCGACCGTGGGAGGCTCCTCGGCGGCAGCGTGGCCCGCGCATGCGGCGAACGCGGCGGCCAGGATCCAGAGGAAGGCTCGAAGATGCGGCATGGCGGGAATTCCCCTGATGGTGCGAAGGCCCGAACCTTAACGCATCGCCGCCGAATTCTCAGGGACGCGCGGCCTTCAGGAGATCCGACATCGCACCCCAGACCCGGTCCGGATCGAGGGACGCGAAACAGGGTGGCTCGACCGCCTGGCCACCCCAGGCCACCGACGGCCCGCCGTAGCGGCACGTCCGCGACAGGCAGGGCGAACAACCGAAATCGGCCTGCAAGCTGCGGGCCCGGGCGCCCCGGCAACCGGTCAGCCGCCTATCCGTCGGGCCGAACACGACCACGGTGGGTCGCCCGAGCGCGGCGGCGAGGTGCGCCAGGCCGCTGTCGACGCCGATCACGGCGGCTGCCCGCGAGAGAGCGCACACGAGCTCTTCGAGCGGCATGCGCGCCGCGACCTCCGCCCCGCGCACCGCCCTGGCGACCCGTTCGGCACGCGACCGCTCCGCTTGCGACAGCCACGGCAGCACCGGCGTCAGCCCGACCGCCACGGCACGCTCGGCAATCTCCATCCAGAAGCGGTCCGGCCAGTGCTTCGTCGTCCAGGTCGTGCCGTGCACGAGCACACACGTCTTCTCCGTATCCGCCGCGGACTCGAGGCCGAACGCGGCCTCGCTGGTCGGACGCTCGTAGTGCAGCGCAGCGGCGAAGAGCGCGCGCATGCGATCGACCGCGTGCCGACCCCGAGGTGCCGCGATGCGTCGCGAATAGAGGAGCGAGGCGGCGGGCTCCCGCGCCCCACCGACATCGAAGCCCGCATACTCGGCCGCCCGCGACAAACGCCCGACGACGGCGCTCTTGATGAGCCCCTGGGCGTCGAGGACCAGCGCGTACGGTTCCTCCCGCAACACCCTGCGAAACGACCGCGCTTCCGCGAGACTTGCCACGATGGACCGACGCCACCGTCGCAGCGCCACGGGAATGACGCGACGCACCCCCGGATGCAACCCCGCCACGGCCGCGAACCCCTCTTCCGCCACCCAGTCGAAAGTGATGCCGCGGCGGCTCGCATCCTCGACGGCCGGCAACGTATGGACGATGTCGCCGAGAGAGGAGAGCTTGATCAGGAGGACATGCACAAGGCGATCTCCCGCAGCACCCGGGCGGGCGACAGATCGACCAGGCAGCGCAGGTGTCCGAGCGGACAGGTGCGCTCGAAACACGGACTGCACGGCTGCGGCTCGCGCAGCACCACCGCCCGGTCTCCGAGTGGCGGCGTGAAGTCCGGCGACGTGGACCCGAACAGCGCGATCACCGGCCGCCCGAGTGCGGCCGCCACGTGCATCAGCCCGGAGTCGTTCGCCACCACGCAGTCGGCCACCGAAAGCAGATCGATGACTGTCGCGAGGTCCGTACGCCCCGCGAGGTTCACCGCGCCCGGCGCCCGCTCGGCAATGACGCCGCAGATCGGTCGTTCCGCCTGCGTCCCGACGATCCAGACCGCCCTGCCCGCGGCAAGACAGGCCGCCGCCACTTCCCCGAAGTGCTCCGCCGGCCAGCGCTTGGCGGGACCGAACGCGGCCCCCGGACAGAGCGCCACCACACCCGCCGCCCCGGACAGGCCGAGGCGCCGTCGTTGCGCCGCGATGTTGACGGGATCCGCCCGCAGCGCAGGCGCACGAAACGTCTCACCTGCGAGGGCGGCGTAGCGCTCCGCGAGGCGCGGATACCGGTCCTCATCCAGGTGTCGCAGGTCATTGAGCACTCCGTAGCGGTGCTCGCCGCGCCAGCCGATCCGCCGGGGGATACGCGCGAACCACGGGACGAGGGCCGACTTGAACGTGTTCGGCAACACGATGGCCTGCGCGAAGCCGTGGCTGCGAAGCGCCCGGCCCATCCGCAGCCGGCTGCCCAGCGCAACCTCACCATGGCCCACGGCGAGCCGGTGTACCGCGTCGACACCGGGCATCCGTTCCGCCACCGGTGCGGCGGCCAGGGGAGCGAGCACATGGACGGACGCACCGGACGCGACGAGGTTCGAAACCGCGGCCTGCGCCAGCACCATGTCGCCGATCCAGGCCGGCCCGACAACGAGGGCTTTCACCGGAAGCGGCGCAGCGCGCGACGGCTGGTTACACGACCGGAGTGTGCCACTCCGGATGGGCCTCGCGGCGGCCCCGAACCTGGTCGAAGTATCTCGATTGCAGTTGCTCCGTCACCGGGCCTCTGCGGCCGTCGGCGATGCGGCGTCCATCGAGTTCGCGGATCGGCAGCACCTCCGCCGCCGTGCCGGTGAAGAACGCTTCGTCCGCCACGTAGACCTCGTCACGGGTGATGCGCCGCTCGATGACCTCGTAGTCCAGTTCGCGCGCGAACACGAGGATCGAGTCGCGCGTGATGCCGGGCAGGCAGGACGTCAGCTCCGGGGTGTGGATCAGGCCTTTGCGCACAACGAACAGGTTCTCGCCGCTGCCTTCGGCCACATAGCCTTCGTTGTCGAGGAGCAACGCTTCGTCGCAGCCCGATTCGAGCGCCTCGCGCAACGCCAGTATCGAGTTGATGTAATTCCCGCTCGCCTTCGCCTTGCACATGGTGATGTTCACGTGATGGCGCGTGAAGGAGGACGTACGCACCCGGATGCCCCGCTCCCGCGACTCCGGGTCCATGTAGTCCGGCCACGGCCAGCAGGCGATGGCCACGTTGACGGAGAGCGCCTCCGCCCGCAGTCCCATGGCTTCCGAGCCGAGGTAGACCACGGGCCGAAGGTATCCCTCGTCAAGCCCGTTCGCCACCAGCACCTCGCACTGGGCCGCGTTCAACTCGTCCCGCGTGTACGGAATCTCAAGGCCGAGGATGTGCGCGGAGTCGAACAGGCGGTCGGTATGCTCGCGCAGGCGGAAGACGCTCGGCCCGCTCGGCGTCGCATAGGCCCGAACGCCCTCGAACACGCCCAGGCCATAGTGCAGGGTGTGCGTCAGTACGTGTACCTGTGCGTCCCGCCACTCGACGAGTGCGCCGTTCATCCAGATGTAACCGTCGCGGTCGGCGAACGATTGGTCAGCAACCATGCCTGTCAGTCCTCTTGGCGCGACGGCCTGGTCGGCTCTCGAAACGAGGATCGCGCCCGCAGCGGCCCGCCATTGTACGAGAAATCCGGGAGCCCAGAGTGCCCTGCCAAACCCGGCTTGAGCTCATGCCGAGGCACTGCTGGTCAACGTCGCGCCCGCACGATCAGGAAGGCCTCCTGAGGGTCCGCCTCGAAGCGATGCAACTCCGCAACGTTGGCCCGCAGCTCCTGTTCAATCGCCGCGGTCGTGCAGTTGCCCATGCCCACCCAAATCACTTTGGGAGGTGCACCCAACACGAAGCTCAACTGGTGGAAGTCCTCGTCCTTCGACACGATGGCAAAACGATGTACCCGCGCGAAGTCCCAAACCTCCCGGTCACTCGCCTCGTCAAGCCCCACGTTCCGCACATGTTCCGAGTCTGGATACGCGTCGTCCAGTAGCCGGACAAGTCTCGGTGCAAGATTCTGATCGAACAGGAGCCTCATTCAACCCCGACGGTCGCGAGCTTCCTCTCTCGGTCCGCCGCAAATGCAAGGCAGGCGCGGATGTCGTCCTCATTCAAGTCAGGAAAGTCCTTGAGGATTTCCTCGTGCGACATTCCCGAGGCGAGGTACTCCAACACATCGTAGACGGTAATTCGCATGCCTCGGATACACGGTTTACCCCCGCGTTTGCCTGCCTCGATGGTGATGCGGTCCGTATAGATCACTTGCGGCAACTCCCGAAGCACGATCTCCACGCGAACGATTGGTCAGCAACCATGCCTGTCAGTCCTCTTGGCGCGACGGCCTGGTCGGCTCTCGAAACGAGGATCGCGCCCGCAGCGGCCCGCCATTGTACGAGAAATCCGGGAGCCAGTCGGATCGATGGCGCGGACGCTACGACTCCAGGAGGCGTCGCCAGGTCCCGCGTATCGTGTCGCGGTAACGGTCGAGCACGTCGTTCGCGCGCGCGGTGTCCGGCAGGTCCAGCACGGAGCGGTGCCACTCCGAGCGCAGGCCGAGGTAGGCATCGGTCAGCGCGGTCGCTTCCGCTGCCGCGACGAGGCCCACGCGGGCGGCCGTCTCGAGGATGCGGACGTTGTCGGTGAACGCACAGAGTTCCTCGTGCTCGCCGGCGAATGCGAGTACCAGGTACTGGACGAGGAACTCCACGTCGACGATGCCGCCCGGGTCCCGCTTCAGGTCGACCTCCTCCTTCGAGGCCTCGGCGATCCGCGCGCGCATGGAGACGATGTCCTGCCGCAGTTTCGCCCGGTCCCGGGTGCGCGTCAGGGCAGCGACACGGGTGGCGTCGAACCGTTCTCCGAGGGCCGGGTCCCCGGCGATCACGCGGGCGCGGACCAGCGCCTGGCTCTCCCACGTCCACGCCTGCTCGTTCTGATAACGCGCAAATCCGTCGATCGCACTCACCATCGGTCCGGCCCCGCCCGACGGACGCAGGCGCATGTCCACTTCGTAGAGGTGGCCCCGCGCGGTCACCACGGAGAGCGCATGCAGGAAACGGCGCACCAGGCGGTGCAGTTCCCGCTGGCGTGCGGGGGGGAAGTCGTGCAGGAAGACGATATCCAGATCCGAACCGGGGCCGAGTTCGAGACCGCCCAGCTTGCCGTAGCCCACCACCAGCAAGTCCTTCAACTGCGTCGCCCCGAAGGCTTCGCGCCATACATAGGCCAGGGTCCGGTCGAGCAGCGCTTCCGCCAGGAACGTCAGGTAGTCGCTGACGCGCATCAGCGGCAGGCGCCCGGCCATTTCCGCTGCCGCCGCCCGGAAGGCGTGCGCCTGCTTGAACTCCCGCAGGGCATCCAGCACCCGCTCCGGGTCGTTCGGACCGGCCAGGGCGAGCGACCAGTCGATGTCCCAGGCGAGGTCGTCCCGGGTGGGCACGCCGCTCACTTCCCTACCCGTCAGCAATTCGTCGAAGAGCACCGGATGCTGCGCCACCTCGCTCGCGATCCACCGGCTCCGGGACGCCAGGTCGATCAGCGTATCGAGGGCCGACGGATTCTCGATCAGCAACAGCAGATAGGCGGAGCGCCGCAGGACCGCCTCCAACACCGGTACGAGTCGGGACAGGCCGTGTTCCATCGACTCCGCCCGGTCCTCGAGCCGGTCGATGAGAATCGGCATGAGGCGGTCGAGCCGTTCGCGGCCTTCGCCCGACACGCTGGCCTTGTCGCGCGCCCTGCGCAGACGTTCCAGCCACCGCGCGACTTCCGGCGACGTTTCCTCGTCGCCGT
Organism: Candidatus Azotimanducaceae bacterium; assembly: GCA_965206615.1. Classification (GTDB taxonomy): domain Bacteria; phylum Pseudomonadota; class Gammaproteobacteria; order Pseudomonadales; family Azotimanducaceae; genus VXNE01. The sequence continues at coordinate 284,672 of CBDBKI010000005.1, read as the reverse complement.
CCCACAGGGCCGACGACCGTTCGTCGGTATCCGTCTCCGGCAGCGCGATCGCATCTTCGAAACACTGCGCCACGAAGGTCCGATGGCCGTCGAGTTCCGCGAGGAAGGCGTCGTAATCCGGGGCGCCCATCATCCACCCCAGCCGTTCCCGGTCGAGCTCGGAGTCCGGCAGCGAGTGGGTCTGCCGATCGGCGATCGCCTGGACGCTGTGCTCGACGTTGCGCAGGTAGACGTACGCCTCGGACAGGCGGGCGACGACGTCGCTGTCCAGCATGTCGAGACTCGCCAGCGCGTCCAGCGCGCGCCGCACCCGCACCTCGCGCAACTCCAGGCGCCGACCGCCCCAGATCAGCTGCTGCACCTGCGTCAGGAACTCGATCTCGCGAATACCCCCGGAGCCCAGCTTGACGTTCTCGCGCACGCCCGCGCCACGCCGTTCCCGGGAGATGCGCTGCTTCATGGAGCGCAACGCGTTCAGCGCGCCGAAGTCGAGGTAGCGGCGATAGACGAACGGCCGCAGCATCACGATGAGATCCTCGCCAGCGTCGAGGTCTCCAGCGCACGGGCGCATCTTGACCAGCGCGTAACGCTCCCAGTCCCGGCCCTGGTCGGCGTAGTAAGCCTCCAGCGTGTCGAACGAGCAGACCAGCGGACCGCTGCCGCCGTACGGTCGCAGGCGCGTGTCGACACGGAACGCGAAACCCTCTCCGGTGGGGGTATCCAGCGCGCCGATGAGACCCTGCGCCACACCGACGAAGAACTGCTGGTTGCTGCGCCCGGACGCCGTTCGACCCGCCTCCCGATACGCGAACTGCAGGTCGATATCGCTCGACAGGTTCAACTCGCCTGCGCCGAGCTTGCCGAGGCCCATGACGACCAGCCGTTGCGGCTCCCCGCTGTCCGCACCCACGGGTTCGCCGTGACGCTCCACCGCCCACCGATGCACGCGGTCGAGCGCCGTGTCGATGAAGATGTCCGCAAGGTCCGTGACACAGCCCGTCGTGTCATCCAGGTCCGCAACGCCCAGCACATGCCGCCATATGACACCGACCATGAAGCGGTGCCGTGTCCTGCGCAGGGGATCGAGCAGATCGTCCACCCGCCGCGCGTCCACCAGGGCCGCGTCGAGAGCGGTGTGGATGTCCTCCCGGGACGGACGCTCCCGCCAGGCGCCGCTGCCGGCAAAATCGGCGAACCACGCGCCGTCGACTTGGGCGCGGGACGCGACGAAGTCGCTCAGCGCCAGCGCCGCGCACGTGTCCGCATCGTCCGCAAGGCCGAGCGAGTCGAGCAGCCGCTGCCGCGGCTCGGCGAGGCCCGGCGGCGCGCGGCGTGCCGGTTCGTTCATGTGCGATCGGTCCTCCGGGAGACCCGCCAACCGGGCATCCGATGGCAGCAGTTTGGCGAACATGCGGTCCGGGCGGCAAGCCCCCACGCTCGACATCAGGCTGGCCACCCCGAATCCTCTTTGCGACCTCCGGAGCCGGGCCGCGCAGCGCATCCGTGAACGCCGTGGCCGCTTCCAGACTACCTCCGTCGAGAACCTCCTGGAAACCGTCCACGAGGGACACCGCTTTTGACCGCCATCCCCAATGCCCTCGTCGCCAACGAACGACGTGGCCGGCTGAAGGCCCAGGACACGCGGGCGACCCTCGCCGATCTCGAGGAGATGGCCATCGCAAACGACACAACGCACAACGCGGAACTCGTCCTCGATCTGGCAAGAAAACACGGCCTCTCCGTCTACGACGCTGCCTACCTTGAAGTCGCTATCCGCCGCGTGTTGCCCCTCGCGTCGCTTGACCGACGCCTCCGGCAAGCCGCCCGGACCCACGCAATACCCCAGATGGACACCACGGAACCCTGACTCCGCAGGCGCTTCCGACGCGTGGACGAGCCACGGCGTTTCGGGAGAGAATCGCACGCCCGCCCCACCGCGCGACCCCAGTCCATGAAGCTGCCCCGTACCAGGGAGATGTTCCGCACGCTCGTGGGCGAACCGTCCGTGAGCTGCAACGTGGCCGCCTGGGATCAAAGCAATCTCCGCGTGATCGGCCACCTGGCGACCTGGCTCGAAGACCTCGGGTTCGCGGTCGAGGTGCTGCCGCTGCCGGACGCGCCCGGCAAGGCCAACCTGATCGCGACGCTGGCCCCGGCGGAGCCCGGCGCGGACGGACCGCCAGAGGGGCTCGTGCTGTCGGGGCACACCGACACGGTACCGTGCAACGAGAGCCTGTGGAGCCGCGACCCGTTCGCGCTGACCGAAGCGGACAACCGCTTGTACGGGCTCGGAACCTGCGACATGAAGGGGTTTTTCCCCGTTGCTCTCGACGCGGCCGCGCGTTTCGTGGAGCGCCCGCTCGCACACCCGCTCACCGTCGTCGCCACGTCCGACGAGGAATCGTCGATGGCGGGCGCCCGCTACCTCGAATCGATCGGCCAGCCCAAGGCCCGCGCCGCCGTCATCGGCGAACCCACGAGCCTGCGACCCATCCACGCGCACAAGGGCATCATGCTGCTGTCCATCAAGCTGACGGGGAAGTCCGGGCACTCGTCCAACCCCGCACGCGGCAGCAACGCCCTCGATGCCATGCACGCCGCCATGGGCGAACTCGTCGCGTTCCGCAAGGAACTCGCCGGACGGTACGAGAACGCCGCGTTCGAGGTTTCGGTCCCGACGCTCAACCTCGGCTGTCTGCACGCCGGCGACAGCCCCAACCGCATCTGCGAGACGGCCGAACTGCAGATCGACCTGCGCTCGCTGCCCGGCATGGATCACGAACCGATACGCGACGAGATGGCGTCCAGACTGGATCGTGTCGCGGCCAACTCGGGCACCTCCATCTGTCTCTCGTACCTCTCCCCGCCCTTGCCGCCCTACGAAACGCCGTCGGACGGCCCGCTCGTGGGCCTCCTCGAGCGGCTCTCCGGCAAGCGCGCCGGAACAGTGGCCTTCGGGACCGAAGCGCCCTTCCTGCGCGCGCTCGGCATGGAGACGGTGGTGTTCGGTCCCGGCTCCATCGACCAGGCCCATCAACCCGACGAATACCTCGACACGTCCTGCATCGCGCCGGCCACGGACGCGCTCTCGGCGTTGATAGAGGCTTACTGCTGCCGGACCGCGTAAGTGCCCGGCCGGGTTACGCACCCGTACCGAATTCCAGCCCGCCGGCCCGCTCCGTGACTCGCTCCACCGCCGCGACGACGGCCGCGGCGCTGCCGTATACCGTCACCTTCCTGCGTGCACGGGTGACCGCCGTGTAGAACAGCTCCCGGGTCGCGACGCGGGAGTCCGATGGGCCCGGCACGAAGGCGACCTCGTCATACTCGGAGCCCTGCGACCGGTGGACGGTCAGCGCGAAGAAGCTCTCGTGCTCGGGTAGCCGCGCCGGGGCGACTTCGAAGGGCTCGGCGTCGGTGCCGAGCTCCGGAAACCAGACCCGCACCGTACCGTCCCTATGCAACACCACGCCGGTATCTCCATTGGAGAGTCCTGTAACAGGGTCGTTCCGCGTGACGATGACGGGCCGGCCCGCGTAGAAGCGTTCCCCGCGTGGAGCAAGGCCCGCTGACCGAAGGCGGTCCTCAACGAGGCGATTGAAACGCTCCGCACCGAAGGGTCCCACCCGATGCGCGCACAGCACCCGCGCCGCCGGGAACGGCTCCGCTCGCGCCGCGCCGTCGCGCAGACCGCGGATGCAGGGTTCCACGGACCTCGCCGCGTACGCCACCGCGATGCGCGCGAAGTCATCCGCATGCCCCGCCGGTCGAAGCTCGGTGACCGGGTCCGTCGCGTCGCGCAACGCCGTGAGCGCGGCCCCCGCATCACCGCCCACGATCGCCGCGGCGAGACGGCCGATGCCTCCTCCGGCCGCGAAGCGATAGCTCTTCGTGAGTGCCACGACGCAGGCATGCAAGGGCCCGTCCTGCGCGGCGGCCGCGTCACACAGGTCACCGAGCACCGCTCCAGGCTGTACCGAAGCGAGCTGGTTCGCGTCGCCGAGAACCACCAGTCGCACGCGCTCCGGCAAGGCTTCGAGCAGGCGTGCCATGAGGCGCAGGTCCACCATGGAGGCTTCGTCGAGCACAAGCAGATCGAGTGCCAGCGTCCGACGCGACGCGGGCCCCCGGCGGGCACGCGACAGCAGCCGATGCACCGTGCTCGCGCGCGCCACGTAGCCGTGCAGCGCCGGGACATGGGTCGCCAGTTCCGATGTCTGCCGAGCGACGGCTTCCTGGATGCGGGCCGCGGCCTTGCCGGTCGGCGCAGCGATGCCCACGCGCTCGGGCCTCGCGAACCCGACCCCGACCAGGAGCGCGATCAACCGCGCCGCCAGCGTCGTCTTGCCGGTACCGGGGCCGCCCGTGACCACGCAGAACCGGCGCTCCAGCATCGTGCGCGCGGCGCGGCGCCGCTCCACGTCGTCGGCAGGAAACAGGGCGTCGACGAGTGTCCGACTTCGACCCGCATCGGAGTCGGCCGGCGCCGCCAGTGCCAGCAGCCTGTCGGCCACGCGCCGCTCCGCGTTCCGGAAGCGGGCGAGATAGAGACGGTCGCGCTCGTCCAGGACCAGCGGACGCCGCTGCGCCGACCCCGGCGCCGCGACCGCCGGGCTCTGCCGCAATGCCTCGCGCCAGTCGTCGAGCGAGGGCGTCTGCGGTCCGTCGGCAGGGGGAGCGCCCAGCGCTGCGACCACCGGGCCGCCGGCGAAGCGCGCGAGATCCAGGTACACGTGACCGGCCCGGCAGCGCGCACTCGCGAGCGCGGCGGCAAGCGCGACCTCGGGGCGCCCGCGTCCATCGAATTCCGCGATGAGAGCCGCGAACGCGCGGTCGATGTCGACGAGCAGCCCTTCCTGCTGGAGTCCGTCGAGGACTTCGGTATTCATGCGTGACTTCCGGCGCGTTCCGCAAGCGCGGGCACCCCGCGGAAACAGGCATCGATCGCGGCCATGCAAGCGGCGCTGGGCCGATCGAAGCAGACGCCCCGCGCCATGCCCGCCTCCGGATCCATCCCCCGCAGGAACAGGTAGAACGCCCCGCCGACGTGACGCTCGTAGTCATAGCCGGGCAGTCGCAACGCAAGATGGCGGTGCAACGCGAGCAGGTAGATCAGGTACTGCAGACGGTAGCCGCTGCGCCCCATGGCGTCGTCGAGATGCGCGCCGGCGTAGCGGTCCGCGGTCGAACCGAGCAGGTTCGACTTGTAGTCGACGACATACCAGCAGCCGTCGTGCACCGCGACCAGATCGATGAAGCCCCGCAGGTAACCCTCGACGGGGCGCGCACTCGCGCCCGCCAGCGGATTGCCGTAGCCGTGCGCTTCCAGCGTTGCCCCGAGGCGGCGCCGGTCGAGGCCCTCGGCCGGGAAGTGGAACTCCATTTCGGCGAGCGGCCGTGCCAGCGCGCCGAGGCGAAAGCCGCCGACGTCGCCGCTGCCCGGGCCGGTCGTCGCCGCGAGCGGCACCGCGCGAGCATCCTCGACCATCGACCTGGCGACCTCGACCCATTCGTCCGCGATGCCGAAGGCGGCCAGACTCTCGCGACATGCGGTCTCGACGTCCGCCGTGTTCGCCGGGTCGTCGAGGCGCTCGAAGATCCTGTGCAGACAGTTGCCGGCCCGCGCGCCGGACGGGAACGTGAAGCGCGTGCGCTCGGGCACGTCCGGCTTCCTGGAGGCGTCCGTCCCGGAGACCTCGTCCGCCACGGCCTCGAGAGCGCCATCGTGGTCCGGCAACTCGACCTGTTCATGATCGAAGGGCGCCTCGGCCGCCCCCGGGGCGTGTGCGAGGGCCGAATAGCTCGTCATCTGGCGCACCCTTCGCAGGCCACGCCGGAGTTGCCGAGCCCGCAGGACGACGGCTGGTTTCGCGTCCACCGATGGCACGCTCACGTCCGTGTCGGTCGCAACCGTCGAAACGGAAATGCCTCCCGGGCACCGTGCTCCGATGCGCTCGATGGCCGCGGTCCAGTCCTCTGCGTTGAGCCGTTTCGCGGCGGTCGCTGCGGTTCGCAGCGCGAGTTCCGGGTCCTCCGAGCCGGCCGCCCCGTCACGACCGTCGAGCAGCCAACCGAGCGGCGCGTGCTCGGACTGGTTCACCGGCCCCCAACTGACGACGCACCGCAGCCGCGCGCGCGTGAGCGCCACATAGAGCAGCCGCATCTCGTCGGAAAAGTCCTCCAGCCACTCGCTGTCGAACTCGGCCCCGGACGGGGCGAGGTGAAGGACCTCCCCGTAGTCGGCGCGACCGCGCTCGTGGTACACGGCGTCCACACGGTCCCGCCTGTTCTGGGCCGGCGTGCGGGCATCCCAGGCGAAAGGGCAGAACACGACGGGGAACTCCAGTCCCTTGCTGCGATGGATGGAGACGATCTTCACGAGATCCTCGTCGCTCTCGAGCCGCAGCTGGGCCACTTCGTCGCCCCTGCGCGCGTGGGCACGGCGGCGGCTGAACCAGGACGCGACCCCGGTCGGCGACAACCGCCCGTCAGCTTCCGCCTGCTGCAGGAGTTCCGCCAGATGCATGACGTTGGTGAGGCGGCGCGGACCGAGGGGATGCTGCAGAAGCCGAGCGGCGCCCCGCCCGGTACCGGACTCGCTCCCGGGCTCATCGCCGCAGGCCCACAGGAGTCGGCGAATCATCGTTGCCACGCCGCTCGCCTCCCAGACCGCGCGCCATGCGTCGAGCCGTTCTTTCCAGACGTTCCACGCCTCGTCGTCGTCCACCAGCCGCGCGAGGTCGGTCGCGTCGAGGCCGAACAGATCTCCGGCGAGCGCCCCGCGCACACGGTCGGAAGACTGCGGTTTCGCGACGGCCCACAGCAGGCGTTCGAGCTGTTCCGCCGCGCGGCTCTCGAACACGTCGGCGTCGCCGATTTCTATGCTGCGCACGCCGTGCCGGCGCAGTTCGTCCGCCACGGTACGCCCCTGGTCCGTCTTGCGGACCAGGACCGCGATGTCGCCGCCGGCCAGCGGACGGTCGCCGATCCGCGCCTGTTTGCGCGCCGCCAGCGCCAGCAGCGTCGCGATCTCGCTGGCGGCCTGCCGGGCGGCAGCCGTCGTGATCTCACCCTTCGGTGGCCGCTTGCCATCCTTGCCGACGAACATCCGGAACTGGAGTGGGGCGGTCACCCGCTCGCCCTCCACCGTGAGCCGGGGCGCGTCTTGCGGGTAGGCCGAGGCCACCGGTTCGAAGGTGATGTCCGGCAGGACGAACGGACGCGGGCGATCGAATACCGCGTTCACCGCCGCGACCAGCGGCGGCACGGACCGGTAGTTGCGCGCGAGACTCAGCCGTTCCTCAGGGCCAATGTGTTCGCTCGCCTTGAGGTAGGCGAAGATGTCGGCGCTCCGAAACCGGTAGATCGACTGTTTCGGATCGCCGACGATGAACAGCCGCCCCCGGCCGCCCCCGTAGATGCGCTGAAAGATGTCCGCCTGGATCCGGTCCGTGTCCTGATACTCGTCGATCAGGGCGAAGGGGAAGCGTTCCCGGATACGAGCGGCCAGGTTTCCGGGACTCGCGACGGCACTGTGCACGACGGTCAGCAAGTCGTCGTAACCCAGCATCCGCTCGTCCCGGGCCCGCGCGTCGATGACTCGCCGCGCATCCTCGAGCACCGCGCGCCGCGCCCGCGGCAGCCAGGCGTCGTACTCCGCGCGCAGGGCGCATCCGACCGTCTGCAGCGTCTCGAGACTGGCGCCGAGCGCCGGGAACCGCGCGCGCACTGCCGCCGCGGCGGCGCCCGGGGCAAAGTCGCCGACGTCCTTGCCGGCGAGAGCCTCCTCCGCGCCTTCGATCGCCATCCCGGCCACCGCCAGATCCTCGTCCAACGCCCGTGTTGCGGCCGCTGCGCTCCGTAGCGCCCCGCGGGCTTCCTCCAGCGTCTCGGCCCAGCGCCGCTCGCAATCTGCGAGCGCCGCGGCCGCGTCCTCGTCGAGCGGCTGTGCGCCCCGGATCTCCAGACCGCGCTTGGCCACGTTCCCGGCCACCCATTCCGCCAGTTCGTCCGGCAGGAACTTCCGTGCGACGGCATAACGCACCCGGCTGGAGGGAGCGGGGTACAAGGCGCGCCGCCAGTAGTCGCGCACCACCTCCTTCAGGGTGTCAAAGCCATCCCCGGTGACCTCGAACCCGAACGGCAGCCCGCACTCGAACGCGAAGTCTCTCAAGACCCGCTGACAGAACCCGTGAATGGTCAGCACGTTGGCCCGGTCGAGGTCCGCGATGGCGACGTCGAGGCGGCCGGCCACCTCGGTCCGCTCGATACCGCAAGCGTCCCAGTGCGCCACCAGTTCCCGCGCCTGCTGCTCGGGACGGCCCGGGTCGGCCAGGACCATGCGCAGCGCAGCGCGCAGGGTGTGCCGGATCTTGTCCCGCAACTCGTCCGTGGCGGCGTTGGTGAAGGTGACGACGAGGAGCGCCCCGATCTCCTGGCGTTCCTCGACCACCAGGCGCGCCGCCAGGGTCGTCAGGGCATAGGTCTTGCCGGTTCCCGCGCTCGCCTGGATCAGCGTCACCCGGTCGCCGGCGAGCGCCAGGTCGAGGGCCGTTCGTTCGCCGCCGATGCCGCTCACGGCCGCTCCTCCGTCTGTGCGCGGACCAGCGGCAGCAGGAGTTCCCGGGCGAGCGCGGCGAAGTCGTCTCCGAGCGGGCTGTCACCGTCATACGCCAGGGCAGCGTAGCTGTCGTCCGCTTCTGCGAACGCGAACCGCCCGCCCGACCAGGTGTTTCGGGCCGCGCGCATCGCCCTCTCGTGCGCGGCAGCGTCGCCCGCGCCGCGACCGTGTTTGGCCAGCGCATCGGCATACGCCCAGGAACTCTGCGGGGCGAACGGCAACAACCCGGTCTGTCCGCGCCGCCAGGCCTCGACCCAGCTCTGAAGAAGGCCCGCCGAATCGGACGCCGGAGGCGCCTGGAGCCAACGGGTCTCGAGTCCCTTGTTGCCGAGACCTACCAGGCACGCCTGGTATCCCGTGATGAGGTCCCCGCTCCAGACCGTCCACGCAAGCAGCTTGAGCCAGGCATCGATACGATCCTTGGGGCGAATCGAGCCGATTCGCGACCACAGCAGGTATCCGGCCTTCGCATCGACGCCTTCGAGCGTCCCGGTCAGCCGCAGCCCGTCGCACGGCAGATCGAGGTCGATCGGCGCAGCGGCCAGCGCGGCCGCGTGCTCGCCCATGGCGACATCGAGTCCTGCCAGCGCACCGGCGGCATCCGCCACGGCAATGTGCCCCATGGCCGCCTCGGGAAGCCCGGGCTCCGCGGCGACCGTCTCCGAAACCTGACGCGGCGCCATCCCCTCCCGATGCAGCGCCCACATCCGGTCGCGCAACTGCCAGCGCCCGAGCCCGTCGAGTTCGAACGGTTCTTCCTCCGCCAGCGCGACCTCTTCCACCTCCAGGCGCATGCGCAGCCGCGTCTGCAGGAACGACTTCGCCGGGGCGCCGAAGAACCTGGCGAGGGTGTCCAGGTCGAGGGTCGCCTCCGGTTCGCGAACCGGGGCCACGGTGTGCGCGAAACGGCTCGGCGCGCCCGCTGCCGCGCCTCCACCGATCGCGGCCGCCGCTTCGAGCATGTTCTCCGCGTAGCTGAACAGCGCCGGCGCAGATCCGTCAAAGTAGCGGCGGCTGAACGGTTGCAGCGGGTGTCGCGCCTCGAACTCCTCTGCGCCGAAACGCCTGGCGAGATATTCCCGCAGCTCGTCCACCACGACCGAGGGCGGGATCGGCGCATCGTCGCGCAGCCCACGCCCGGTATACGTCACCAGGAAGGCGCGGCGCGCCGACAGCAGTGCCTCGAGAAACGCGAACCGGTCTTCGTCCCGTACGTTGCGATCGCCGCGCCGTTCCTCGTCCGCGGCCAGCACATCGAAGGTGGGCGGTGCGGGGCTGCGCGGGAAGCTGCGGTCGTTCATCCCGACCGCGCACACGATCTCGGCAGGGAACGCCTGGCCGGCACCGAGCGCCGCCACGGTGACACCGTCCGCCAGGCGCGCGACCGCGCGGCCTTCGAGGTTCGCGGCTTCACCGAGCGCATCACGCAACACCCGCCAGGGGATCGGCGTATCCACCTGGCACTGTGTCTCGAACTCGTCGATCAGCCGCAGCAGAGCCGCCGTCTCGTGCCGATCGCGCAGCTCGGAGCCACGCGCGTCACCCGCGAAGAAGGTGCCGACGATCCCGTCGCGCAGCCTGGCGCACCACTCGCCGGGCACCAGGGCATCCATGAGCCACCCCCGCAGCGCGAACGCCGCGTCGCAGTACCGGGCGAACCGGCCGAGGGCCTCGAAGTCCTCCGACCCCGCCTCGAGCGCCCCATTGCGGATGGGGCAAGGCGCGATACCCTCGAACACGTCATCGCCGCCGTCCATCGCGTAACCGAGCAGCAGGCGACGCAGACCCAGCCGCCACGCGTGTCCCTCCGTCGCCGGCAATCCCTCCTCGCGGCGGTGCCCGCCATCCACGCCCCAGCGGATGCCGGCGCTGCGCACCCAATCGCGCACGCTGGCCAGCCGCTCTTCCGGGATGCCGACGCGCGCGCGCACCGACGCGCACTCGAGCGGCGCGAGCACCGCCTCGGCGCCGTAGCGGGAACCCGGCAGCGCGAGCAGATCCAGGAACGCGCGCACCGCGCGCGTGTCGGCCGCCGGCGGGCGCGCGACATGGAACGGGATGCGGCCGGCCGTCGCGAAGACGGACTCGATCGCACCACCGTACTCCTGCAGGCTCGGTGTCAGCACCAGCACGTTCGCCGGCTGCACGTCCGGGTGCTCGTCGAACAGCGCAAGGAGCCGGTCGTGCAACACCTCGGCCTCACGCATTGCCGAGTGGCAGGCGTGTATCTGCAACGACGAATCCGGCGCCGCGCGCCCGCCCGGAAGGGTTGCCCCCGCCGCGGCCATGCGCAGGTCGAGGATGTCGTCCTGAACCTGCCCGAGCACCGTGGTCGCGGGAGGGTCGTCGTAGAACTCTTCCGGCGCTCCGAGCGCAAGCTCCCGTTCCGAGAGCAGGGCCTGCATGTCCCGCGCCGGCTTGCCCAGCGCCGCCAGCAGTTCGTTGCCCTCGATGCGGTAGTCCGCCGCGGGCTCGAGCGGCTCCGCCCGCCGTCGGATGACGCGTTTCGGCGCGATGTCGCTCCAGTACTGCCGACAGGGACTCAGCAGGAACAGATGGATCTGCATGTCCGCCCCGGCATGCCGCAGCACATCGAGGTAGGACGGCGACAACATGCCGATTCCAAAGAAGCTCACCCGCCGCGGCCAGCGCGCCGGCCGGCTCTGCGCCACCTCCCGGAACGCATCGATCGCGGCCACCCAGTGCCGCGGTCCCGGCTCGTCCCGGGTGAGCCGTTGCCAGAGCCCGGCCTGCCAGTGCGGCGCGTCGCCCCGTTCCCAGTCTCGAATCCAGTCGGGGCGGTAGAGGAGGCACCGGTCGTACACGCGTGCCAGGCGACTCGCCAGTTCGAAGCGCTTGCGGGCATCCCCATCGGCCAGGTAGCGATGCAGCGGGCCTTCCGGGCCGTCGCCGAGATCGCCCAACGCCTCGAACACGCGCCAGCGCAGACGCTCCGGCGCGAACGGCTGCTCTCTCGGCAGCGTCGGCACCGCCTCGCGCATGATCGACCAGGCGAACTGCGCCGGGAGTTCGATGCACTGGTGCGCGGCTACCCCGAGGTTCTTCGCGAGTTCAAGGGTGAGCCATCGTCCAAGCGTGGGATGCGGGACCACGATGCGCTCGGGCTCGAGCGGGTCCACCGGATCTTCGAGGATGCGCTCGGCGAGCCGCGCCGCGAGCGTTTCCAGGCGGTTGCCGGCGTGAACTTCGATATGGGTCTCCCGATGGACGCCCGTCACTCGGCGTCGAACACCGAGTCGACGGCCACGGCAAATCCGGCAAGACAGCGGGCAACGGCTTGCTCACCGCGGTGGAACACGCCCTGCTCGGCGTAGGCATCCCCGGCGAGAACCAGAACGGTGACCGTCTCGTCGCCGGGGTCGACGATCCAGTACTCGGGGATGCCCGCCTCGGCATAGTCTTCGCGTTTGTCGCCCGTGTCGCGGAGCGGATTGTCCTTGCTTACCACTTCGACGACCAAGTCGGCCCCTGCCCAGTAGTCGTCGCCGCTACGCGGGTCCCTGGCATCCAGCAGGAGCAGCAGATCCGGTTCCCTGTACTTGCCTGCCCGGATGCGCAGGCGTAGCGGCGCGTAGAACACGTCGCCCCCCCTGTCCGAGACGAACGGGAACAGCGCCAGGAAAAGTAACCGTGAAATCGCCTGGTGGCGCCTGGTGGGCATGGGCAGTATCTCGATGCGTCCGTCCGTGAACTCGAGCAGGCGATTGCACTCGTCCGTGAGCTTCAGGTACTGCTCTTCCGTCCACAGTCCCTGCAGACAGCCGAGATCCACGAGGGTGCAGTCATCCTGAGCGATCACCCGCAGCCCTTCCTGATACTCAACCGTCATGTGTCCGGACACCGTTCCCTGCATCGCCGGGGAGCAGTGTCCGCGAGCGCGCCGATGGGTGTCAATGGACGCGGTTTCGAACGGTACGCCCGTCACTTAAGCGTCGAACACCGAGTCGACATCCACGGCGAATCCGGAAAGGCAGCGGGAAGCGGCTTGCTCACCACGGTGAAACACGCCGTGCTCGGCGTAGGCGTCCCCGGCAAGCACCAGAACGGTGACCGTCTCGTCGCCGGGATCGACGATCCAGTACTCCGAGACCGCCGCCTCCGCGTAGTCCGTCCGCTTCCCGTACCGATCCCGTTCCCGACTGTCGGGACTGACCACTTCCAGGACCAGATCCGCTCCCCGCCAATAGTCGTCGCCTCGCCGCGGGTCCCTGGCATCGAGGACGAGCAACAGATCCGGTTCGCGGAACTTTACCTCACCCACGCGCAACCGGAGTGGAGCGAAGCGCACCACGCCCCTGCATCCCGCACCGGGCCCAAACAGGCGAGAAACAGAAACTGCAGGATGGCCTGGTGTCGATCCGTCGGCCCAAGCAGAACCTCGAGTCTTCCATCCGTGAATTCGAGGAGGCGGTCGCAGGCGTCAGTCAGCTTCAGGTACTGCTCTTCCGTCCACAGTCCCTGCAGACAGCCGAGATCCACGAGGGTGCAGTCGTCCTGAGCGACGACCCGCAGCCCTTCCTGATACTCAACCGTCATGTGTCCGGACACCGTTCCCTGACATCGCCGGGGAGCAGTGTCCGCGAGCGCGCCGATGGGTGTCAATGGACGCGGTAGAATCCCGTGTTCCGACTTCCGAACGCCTCCGCACCATGGACTCCGCCGACTTCGCAAGATGGTTTCGGGACTCGACGCCCTACATCAGCGCGCACCGGCGCCGGACGTTCGTCGTGATGCTCGGTGGGGACGCCATCGCCTCGCCGAACCTCGTCAACACCGTGCACGACCTGGCGCTGCTGCACGTGCTCGGCGTCCGGCTGGTGCTCGTGCATGGCATCGCGGAAGAGGCGTCGGAAGGCGACCGTACGGTCCCGGATGGCGCAGCGATGGACGCGGTGGTCGGCGCCATCGGCGTGTCGCGAAGCCGCCTGGAGGCGCTCTTCTCGACCGGCATTCCGTCGAGTCCGCTGCGGGCGAGCCGCATCACGCTCGCGAGCGGCAATCTGGTCACGGCCAAGCCGGCCGGCATCATCGACGGCGTGGACCGGCTGCGCCTCGGGGAAGTGCGGCGCGTGCACGCTGCGGAGATCGGGACGCTCCTCGACAACGGTACGATCGTGCTGGTGCCGCCGATCGGCTATTCGACGTCGGGCGCGGCCTACGTGCTGACGCCCGAGACCCTGGCCGCCGAGGTCGCGACCTCGCTCGGCGCCGACAAGTTCATCGTCTATGACCGCGTCGAGCGGGTGAACGACGCCGGCGAAATGACCCCGCAGTCCCTGCGCGAGACTCTGGCGCAGGCCGAGTTCGACGTACCCACCGACGCGCGGCTCCGGGCGCTGCTCAAGGCGAGCGAAGCGGGCGTATCGCGTTGTCATCTGATCTCGTTCCACACCGATGGCGCGCTCCTGCAGGAACTCTTCACCGCCGAGGGCGTCGGCACCCAGGTCTCGAAGGGGGACTACCGCGCCATCCGGCCGGCCACGAGCGCCGACGTCGCCGGTATCGTCGAGTTGATCCGCCCGCTGGAGGAACAGGGCCTCCTGGCACGTCGTCCGCGCGACCGGCTCGAGGCCGAGATCGCGCACTTCTCCGTGGCGGAACTCGATGGCATCGTGGTGGGCTGCTGCGCGCTCTTCCCGCATGGCGATGCGGTCGAGCTCGCCTGTGTCGCCACGCACTCGAGCCACCGCTTTCGGGTCGCCGGCAAGACGCTCGGCGACCGGGTGCTGTCGCACGGCGAAGCGGTCGCGAGGGAACAGGGCTTCGCGCGCATGTTCGTGCTCACCACGCGCACGGAGGACTGGTTCGCCGAACGCGGCTTCGCGCCCGCCGAAATCGACGAACTACCCGTATCCCGACAGACGCTGTACAACTATCAGCGCAATTCCAAGGTCATGATCAAGGAGCTGGCAGGCAATGGCCGATAGACGTCCCTACTCATCCATCGTCGTCGACGGCGTGGCACAGGCGCCGAGCCGCGCCATGTTGCGCCCGGTCGGATTCGAATCCGAGGATTTCGGCAAGCCCCAGGTCGGCATCGCCTCCACCTGGAGCATGGTGACGCCCTGCAACATGCACATCGACGCCCTGGCGGAGGCCGCCGGCATGGGTGCGGACGAGGCCGGGGCGAAGAGCGTCATCTTCAACACCATCACCGTCTCCGACGGCATATCGATGGGCACGCCCGGTATGCGCTACTCGCTGGTCTCCCGGGAAGTGATCGCGGACTCGATCGAGACGGTCGTCGGCGCGCAGGGCTTCGACGGTTTCGTCGCCATCGGTGGCTGCGACAAGAACATGCCGGCGTGTGCGATGGCGATGGCCCGGCTGGACCGCCCGAGCGTGTTCGTCTACGGCGGCACGATCCTGCCCGGCGCCGAACGCCGTGACATCGTCTCCGTGTTCGAGGCCGTCGGCTCCCATGCAGCCGGGAAGATCGGCGACGTGGAACTGCTCGAGGTGGAGAAGACCGCCATTCCCGGGCCCGGCTCCTGCGGCGGCATGTACACCGCCAACACCATGGCCTCGGCCATCGAGGCGCTCGGGCTGTCGCTGCCGAACTCTTCCGCCCAGAACGCGATCAGCGACAACAAGCGCCAGGACAGTTACCGCGCCGGCGCCGCCGTCGCGCGGCTGATCGAGCGCGGCATCAGGCCGTCCGACATCCTGTCGCGCGAGTCGTTCGAGAACGCGATCACCGTCAGCATCGCGCTCGAAGGGTCCACCAACGCCGTCCTGCACCTGCTCGCGATCGCGAACGCCGCCGGCATTGCACTCGAACTCGACGACTTCACGCGGATAGGCGAGCGCGTTCCGGTGCTCGCCGACATGCGTCCCGCCGGCCGCTACGCGATGTCCGAACTGATCGAGATCGGCGGGATCCGCCCGCTCATGAAGATCCTGCTGGACGCGGGCCTCCTGCACGGCGGCTGTCTCACGGTGACCGGCCAGACCCTCGCCGAGGACCTCGCGGACGTCGAAGCGTACCCCGACGGCCAGCGCATCATCCGCCCCCTGTCCGACCCCATCAAGAAGGACAGCCACCTCGTCGTGCTGTACGGGAACCTGGCGCCCACCGGGGCCGTCGCCAAGATCACCGGCCACGAGGGCCTGTCCTTCACCGGCACGGCGAAGGTCTACCACGGCGAGGAGGCCGCCATGGCCGCCATCATGGACGGCAGCGTCGAGAAGGGCGACGTCATCGTGATCCGCTACGAGGGCCCCCGGGGCGGACCCGGCATGCGCGAGATGCTGAGCCCGACCAGCGCCATCAACGGCCGCGGCCTCTCGGAGCACGTCGCCCTCATTACGGATGGGCGCTTTTCCGGCGGCTCGCACGGCTTCGTCATCGGCCACGTCACGCCGGAAGCATTCGAGGGCGGGCCCATCGCGCTGCTCGCAGACGGGGACGAGATCACGATAGACGCCGAACGGCGACGGATCGACGTAGCGTTGCCCGCGGAGGAACTCAAGCGACGTCATGCGCGTTGGTCTGCCCCGGAGCCCTATGCGCGCAAGGGCGTGCTCGCGAAGTACGCGCGGCTCGTCAGTTCGGCGAGCGAGGGGGCGGTGACGGACGGCCCGTAGGGGCGACCCTCGTGGTCGCCCGTGTTGGCAACGTGCATGAACTCGACACGGGACACCACAAGGGTGTCCCCTACATCGCCGCGTTCGGGCTCACTCCCCGGCGCGAACCCACACCGGCGATGTCCACGCCCGTTCCTGCAGCGTCTCCGGCAGGCCCAACCGCGGCGCTACGCCGGCTTCGATGGCATCCCAGGTCGACCAGCGGCACGTCGGGTTCTCGATTGCGCGCGCGTAGTAGAAGGCGTGCGCCGATCCTTCCCAGGTCGGATCGGTCCAGGTCGCGGCGAGTTGCGAGGCGCCCTGTCCCGCGCTGATGGCGCAGTTGGAGAGGTCCACGGTGGCGCCGTTGGCCGGGCAGCGGT
This sequence comes from Candidatus Azotimanducaceae bacterium, assembly GCA_965206615.1. Taxonomy (GTDB): domain Bacteria; phylum Pseudomonadota; class Gammaproteobacteria; order Pseudomonadales; family Azotimanducaceae; genus VXNE01. Next base: position 268,082 of record CBDBKI010000005.1, on the reverse strand, counting down.
GGCTCTCCGGATTCACCGCGAGCCCGTCCGAGCAGGCGATGTCGAACACGCGCTCGTGCTCCTGACCACCCTGTATCCAGCCCTTGACGATCTGCAGCCGCTGCAGCGACGCTGCGCGCGGGTCGGCCAGCGCGACGACGCTGAAGCTCGGCGCCGCATCACCGGCGGTCAGGTCGCCGCCCTGGGGTACGCCGAGTTCGTATCCGATGGCGGCCATGTCGTCCCGCTCGTGCAGGTCCGCCGGCAGATCGTGGCCGGCGAACATCCGCAGCCGGATGCGGGTGCCGCTGGTGCCGAACGTCTCCTTGCGGCGAAACGCGGCGAAGATCGCCTCGCGGGTGTTCCCGTCCGCCCAGACGCCGGCCATCCCCGACGCGCCGTAGCGGGCGCGGTAGACGTGCCGGTACGTCGGCATGCCGTCAAACTCGCCGGTCGGCACGGAGCCCCGGCGCTTCGGCAGCGCGTCGTGCACACCGACCTTGCCGGCGAAGGTGCGCTCGTCGAACCGCGAACCGGCGTTGTGCGTGTCCGACGCGGCGACGACGCCGAATCGGTACGGGTTCGCGCCGATGCGCTCCTCGATGGACAGGCCCGTCAGCCAGGCATCGCGCGCATAGCTGCCGCGGGGGCGTGACGCCACCCACTGGGCGATCCGGTAGGGAAAGATCTCGAAGTCCGCCCACTCGTCGTTCGGCGAGAGGAAGGGATGCGTCTCCGAGGTCCCCTTGACCTGGGTGATCTCGATGAGCGGTTCATTGCGCATGCGCAGGTCCGCGTAGTCCGCGTCGATCGCGCTGCCGTCGGACTGGACGTCCTCGAACATCCAGCCGTCGGAACCGTTCGAGTTGTGGGGGATGGCCAGCACGTCGCCGTGGCGGTCGCGCTGCTCGTCCATCCAGTGCCAGAGGTCCTCGGGGTTGGCCGAGTCGAGACGCCCGAAGATGTCTTCGGGCACGTCGCTGCCGGCGAAGATGACGTTGCGGTGCAGGTTGCCGCCGTCGCGCGAGGACGTGTATTCGTAGCCGATGAAGGTGGTGAACTCGCCCGGCCGATTGTGTCGTTCGGCGGCGGCCACGATCTCGGCCCAGGCGCCCCTGCGGTCGTAGTCGGCCGCCTCGACGAAGGCACGCGCGTCCGGGTGATAGCCGCCCCGAGCGGCCACCGTGGCGGGATCCAGGATTCCCAGTTCCGTCGCCGCGGCATGCAACGGATGCTCCGGGTCCGTGAAGGTCGTCAAGGCCCCCAGGTAGGCCGCGTGATCCGTGACCGCGTAGAAGTCGAGGGGCTCGTCGAGCCGCACCTCGAACCCCGCGGGGTGCACCAGCGTGGCGCCGGTGGCGAAGCGGTAAGCGTCGTCCGGGCTGCCGCGCGTGGCGAACGAAAAAGCATCGAAGGAGAAGCGCGTGTGCACATGCAGGTCGCCGAAGTACGCGTTGCGGTCGGCGCCCGCGGTACCCAATGCGCACGCCACCAGGACAGTCGCGGCCGTTCTCCTCATCGTTGTCCCCTCTTCCTCATCGTTGTCCCCAATCGGCGAAGTCCGCCGGATGGTAGCAGACGCTGCAGCTCCCCCGGTTCGCGAACTTCCTGCGCATGTGCTGGCGCACGCGGCGACACTCGCTTACGCTCGCGCCAACAGACTTCCGACCAGGAGCCCGAACTCATGGCCCACACGCGATCCCCCGGGGCGATTTCGCGACGCACGTTCGTCGTCGGCGCATCGCTTGCACCCGCCTTCCTGCTGGCCGGCCGCAACGGTTGGGCAGACGCGGCGGAAGGTCTTGCGACTTCCCCCCTCGTCTACCTGACGCCGCTCCGGAGCAACGGCGAGGAGAGCCGCTGCAAGGCCGAGATCTGGTTCGGCTACGACGGCTCCGACATCTTCGTCGTGACGCCGCCCGACGCCTGGCGAACGCAGGCGGTGCAGCAGGGCCTGACCCGGACCCGCATCTGGGTGGGGGACTACGGCGTCTGGACCCGCTCCGGCGGCGCGTTCCGAGAGGCGCCCGAACTCATGGCGACCGCCTCGATCGAGACCTCCGCGGACGTGCACGCCCGGATTCTGGCGACGATGGGCGAGAAGTACGCCGATACCGGCTGGACGCGCTGGGGTGACGAGTTCCGGGAAGGACTGGTCGACGGCTCCCGCATGATGATCCGCTACGCGTTCGACGGCTGACCGCAGCGATGCGATACATCACCGCGGTGCTCTGCGCCGCGGCCCTCGCCGTGCACGCCGTCGAACCCGTCGGGCGTCTCTCGCATCCGGCCCTCTCGGAAGTGAGCGGCATCGTGCAGTCCGAACGCGGCGACTTCTACTGGGTGCACAACGACAGCGGCGACAGCGCCCGCATCTTCGCCCTCGACCGACACGGCACCCCGATCAAACCGCCCTACCTGGCCGGATCGGTCGCGGACTGGGGCGGCCACGCCATCGACAACGCGTGGCACCTCGACTGGGAAGACATCGCCCTCGCCGACGGCACCCTCTACATCGCCGATGTCGGCAACAACGGCAACGCGCGCCGCGACCTCGGCGTCTACGTGGTCGCCGAGCCGGACCCGCGCGCCATTCCCCGGATGCGGGCACAGGCGTTCCTGCCGATCCGGTACCCGGATCAGAAGAGCCATCCCGCGAAGACCTGGCACTTCGACTGCGAGGCGGTGTTCGTCGCGGACGGCAAACTCCACTTCATCACCAAGCACCGGCAGCCGTACAGCATCCTGGACTGGGACGCGGGCGCCAAGCTCTATCGCCTCGATACGCATCACACGGACCGGGACAACGTACTCACGCTGGTCGGCCGACGCGAGGACGTGACGGTCGTCACCGGCGCCGACCTGTCGTCGAACGGCCAGCGACTCGCGGTCGCGACCTATGTCGCCCTGTGGATCTTCGACCGACCCGCCGCGGGTAGCGACTGGTTTTCCGGCAAGGCCTGGAAGCTCGACCTCGACCCGGAGGTCACGAAACAGCTCGAAGCCATCGCCTGGGAGACCCCGAGCACGTTGATTCTCGTCAACGAGAACCGCGACGTGATGCGGGCTTCGGCGGAGGAGTTCTCGGCAGTGCCGTAAACGCGGCGTCTCACCGACTCGACTCCTCGTGCACGAAGTCGACCAGGAACTTGACGTTGTCGACCGGCGTGTCGGGAACGATGCCATGACCGAGATTGAAGACGTGTCCCGGGCGCCCGGCCGCTTCGGCCAGGACGCGCCGCGCGTGGTGCGCCACGGTCGACCGGTCCGCGCAGAGGGCCATGGGGTCCATGTTGCCCTGCACGGCCCGCATCCCCAGGCGGTCCCAGGTCGCCGCGAGCGGCGTACGCCAGTCGAGCGCAAGGAAATCGGGGCCGGTTTCGAACATGGCATCGACCAGGTGACTGTTGCCCGTGCCGAAGTAGATCACCGGCACCCGCCCGACGATGCGCGCCATCAGGCGTTCGGTACCCGGTCTGACATAGCGATCGTAGTCCTCGCGGGACAGGCAGCCCACCCAACTGTCGAACAACTGCACCGCGTGCACGCCGCTGTCGACCTGTAGCGCCACGTAACCGGCGATCGCATCGACGAGCTTGTCCATCAGTTCGAACCAGACCTGCGGCGCCTGGTACATCATGCGCTTGACGTGCAGGTAGTTGCGGGAGCCCCGGCCCTCGATCGCGTAGGACGCCAGCGTGAAGGGCGCCCCCGCGAAACCGATGAGCGGGATGCCCACGGGCAGGCCTTCAAGCACCCGAGCGATCGTCTCCGCGATGTAGCCGGTGCCCTCTTCGGCCGGCGGCACACCCAGGCGGGCGACGTCCGCCGCGTTGCGCACGGGTCGCTCGAATACCGGGCCCTCGCCGGGCTTGTAGTCGAGGTCGAGGCCCATCGGGACGAGCATCGGCAGCAGGTCGGCGAACACGATCGCGGCATCCACGCCGAGGATGCGCTGCGCGTCGAGGGTGGCCTGCGCGGCGAGTTCGGGCGTCGTGAAAAAGGCCAGGCTCGGCGTTTCGCCCTTGAGGGCGTGGTACTCCGGCATGTAGCGACCGGCCTGGCGATTCAGCCAGATGGGCGTGCGGTCCGCGGCCTCGCCGCGGCAGGCCGAAAGAAAGCTCGAGTCCAAGGCTTCAGCAGCGGCCGAGCAGCGGGTCGACATCCGCTTCGTAGTCCACGCCGTCGACGCCGAAGCCGAAGATGCCGAGGAAGTCGTTGCGGACGCCCTCGAGGTCGCCCAGCTCGGCGATGTTCTCCGTGGAGACGATCGGCCAGCGTCGCTGCACCTCCGCCTGAGTCGCCTCGGAGAGCTCGAAATCGTCCATGCGCAGGCGCCCGGCCTCGTCGCGGCCGGCTGGCCGACTCGGGTAGAGACCCGTGTGGAACAGGCGGTCGATGTGTGCGAGGCAGTCCTCGTGATTGCCCGCGTCCTTCATGACACGGAAGAGCAGCGACAGGTACAGGGGCACCACGGGGATCGCGGAACTGGCCTGGGTCACCACGGCTTTCAGGACCGCGACGCGTGCGTCTCCATCGAGCGGCGCGACGCGTTCCCGGATCGCTGCCGCCGCCCGGTCGAGGTCTTCCTTGGCCTTGCCGAGCGTGGCCTGCCAATAGATCGGCCACGTCAGTTCGCTGCCGATATAGGTGTAGGAAACCGTCTTGAACCCCGGGGCGAGGACGCCGGCATCGAGCAGCGCCTCGATCCAGTATTCCCAGTCCTCGCCACCCATGACGGCAACCGTCGCCGCCGTCTCCTCCGCCGTCGCCGGCACGAGGTCCACCTCGTGCACGTCGCCGGTCGCCTGGTTCAGAGTCTTGACGTGGAATGGGTCGCCGAGCGGCTTGATCGCGGAGCGAAGCGTCTCGCCGGTGCGCGGATGCTGGCGTACCGGCGCCGCCAGGCTATAGACCAGGAGATCGATCTGGTGGAGACGCGCGGCGATCTCCTCGATCGCACGGGCCTTCATCTCGTCCGAGAACGCGTCACCGTCCAGCGTCTTCGCGTAGAGCCCCCGCTCGGCGGCGGCTGCCTCGAACGCGACGTTGTTGTACCAGCCGGCGGTACCGGTGCGCCTGGCCGAGGGCGTCTTCTCGAAGGAGATCCCGAGCGTATCGGCCCCTGCGCCAAAGGCCGCCACGATGCGGGAAGCGAGCCCGTAGCCTCCCGAGGAACCGATCACCAGGGCCCTGGTCGGCCCGTCGGCAAGCGGCGTGACGCGCGCGACCTGTGCGCGCACACCAGCGGCGCAACCCGTGGGGTGGGCGGTAGTACAGATGAACCCGCGAATGCGCGGCTTGACGATCATGGATCCCGGGACGCGTAACAGCCGGTCGGGCGGGAAGCGACCATCGTCTCCCGCGGCGCGCGAGAGGTTAGCACTTCCGCCGACCGCTCGCCGGCCGGAGCACTGCTTCGGAGATGTCCGCGATCGGCTTGAGACAGGTGCTGACACGAGGCGTGGGAGATCCGCCATCGACCTACCTGCCGACGGCGGTAACATGGGGGGAAATGCACACCGCGCGTCATGCGTTCGCGCAACAGGACCGTCGGAGGGACACTTGGGATTGACTACCGCCAAGATCGAACTTCGCAACCCGCGCCGGCCTGACCTGCCGCCCGTGGTCATCGACGCACTGGCAGACACCGGCGCCGACCACATGTGCATCCCGGCGGAGCTGCAGCGACGTCTGGCCCTCGAAGAAGCGGACGCGAAGACCATCGTGCTCGCCGACGGTTCGCGCCGTTCCGTTCCCTACGTCGGTCCCCTGCAACTGCGATTCGGAAACCGGACCGGCTTCACCGGCGCCGTGGTGGTCGGCAATCAGCCCCTGCTGGGCGCCATCGCGATGGAGGACATGGACCTCGTCGTGATTCCGCGCACGCGGCGACTGGTCGTGAATCCGGAGAGCCCCGACAGCGCCATTTCGAGCGCGAGGGCGGCCGCGTAGCGGCTCGGCCGTCAGCGCGGGGTGAGTCCTTCCCGCACCGCCCAACGCATCGCCGACGGCACATCGATCACCCACGGTCCGTCGCGCCGAATGGACACGGCCGCGGAGCGCCCGTTCCTGAGCCAGTGATCCCGGTCGCCGTCGAGGGCCAGCACCCCGTCGCCCCGAAAGACCACCGGCGTGTCGAAGGGGATGCGGGTCACACCGGCAACCTCGAGACGCTCGAACAGGCCCGGTGACAGCGGCGCGTTGACCAGGCGTCCAGGACCGAACTCCACGAGCAGTCCCGCGTCCTCCCGGGCATCCACCACTTCGAGCAGCCCGCCGATCGGGGACATGCCGATCGCGTCCGGCTCGGCGCGGGTCAACAACAGCCGGCCCAGCTTCGCGGCGTCGAACGGCAGCAGGTTGCCGACGAAGTCTCCTTCGAGCAAGGCCGCGTCGACCAGCCCGAGGTCCGTCACCCCGTCCGAGAAACGCACGTGCAGGACCTTGCAGCGCTCGCGGCGCGTATCGAGCCGGCCGTGCGCCGCAAGGCCGGCCACCACGCCGGCGACGGTGGGCTCCACCAGTGTCGGAAACACGTTGTTCGTACCGGTGGAGAGGGCAATCAGATTGACGTCCCGGGCGGCACGGGCCAGCGCCCGGTTGGTGCCGTCGCCGCCGAGCGTCACCAGCGTGCCGACACCGGCGTCGAGAAAGGCGGCCACGGCCGCCTCCGTGTCCCGCGCATCGTGCCTGAGCGGGGTCTTCAGCACGTGCACCCGGGCAGAGAGAGGCATCAGCGACAGGGCCATCGAGGCAATGCGGAACGGTTCTTCCGTGATGTAGATGTCGCGTACCCCCGCGGCATCGGCCCCCGCGGCGACGCGCGCAACGATGTCGCGTTTTGCCTCGTGCGTCATGTTGGTCGCGCGGGCCGCGAGGCGGCGCACGTCGCGGCCCGACATGGGGTTCACGCAAATGGCGATCGCTGACACGTTCTGGCAGATCCGTCCGGGCCGCTAGTCGAGCAGGTGACGCGTCAGGAACAGCGCCGTCGCGGCCAGTTGATAGTCCCGGTTGAACTTCTTGCGAAAACCGTGCCCTTCGTCGCCCGCGAGCACGTACCACACGGGGACGTCACGTGCCTTGAGGGCCGCGACGATCTGCTCGCTCTCGCTGGCGGGCACGCGGGGATCGTTCAGGCCCTGCGAGATGAGCATCGGCCGCGTCATCCGATCCACGTGGTTGAGCGGGGAGATGCGCTCCAGGAATGCGCGCATGGCAGGGTCCCGCTCGTCGCCGTATTCGGCACGCCGCAGGTCGCGGCGATAGCCCTGGGTGTTGGTCAGGAACGTGACGAAGTTGCTGATCCCCACGCGCTCCACACCGGCCTTCAGACGGTCCGCGAAGTGCACCATAGAGGCGAGCACCATGTAGCCGCCGTACGAACCCCCGATCACCGCCACCCGCGCGGGGTCGAGATCCTCGCGGCCCGCAATCCAGTCGAGTAACGCACCGATGTCCCGGACGCTGTCCTCGCGCAGGATGCCGTTGTCGAGCTGGAGCCAGCTTCTGCCGTATCCCGCCGAGCCGCGGACATTGGGTGCGATCACCGTCAGACCGAGTTCGTTGACGAAGAACTGCGTGGAGTACGAGAACCCGGGGCGATACTGGCCCTCTGGTCCGCCGTGGATATCGATCAGCACCGGATGCGGTCCGGGACCCGGTGGGCGGAATACGAACGCCGGAATGTCCCGCCCGTCGAACGTCGGGTAGTGGACGAGCTCCGGGGCGACGAGATCCGCCGCGTCGAGACCGCCGAGTTCGCTCTGCGTCCAGCGCGTCAGCCGCCGCTCTTCGAGATCGACGCTGTAGACGTCTCCCGGAGCCGCGGCGTGATTCACCACGAATCCCAGCGCATCGCCCGTCGGGTTGAACGTCAGGGCATACACGATGCCCTTCGGAAGCTCTGGCAGCGGCACGGGCTCGAGGTCCGGCAACCGCAGCACCCGCGGCCTGCCGATGCCCCCTTCGTTGACCGTGAACGCCAGCTTGTCGCGGCTCCGCGACAGGGTGAACTCCTCCACGTTCCACGCCAGGCCGGCCGTCAGCGCCTGCACGGCGCCCGAGGCCAGATCGAGCCGGTGCAACCCGACGAACTCCCCGCCGAGGTCGGAGGTGAACAACACCCGCGTGCCGCCGGCGTCGTAACGGGCTTCGCGGATGGATGCCGGACCGGAGCCCGCGAGGAGCTGGCGCATCGCCCCGGTACCGAGATCCACCTCGTGCAGCGTCGACTCGTTGATCGAGACGTACCGGGTGACCAGCATGCGCGTCTCGTCCGGGGACCAGTCCGCGGCGGTCCAGCCGACGCCCCGCCCCTCGACGGCGACGGCAGCGTTGCCGTCGAGGTCCCGCAGGTGGATGTCCCAGTCGACGCCGTTGCGCTCCATGGTCGTGAAGGCGAAGCGGCCGCCGCTGCCGGCCCACACGATGTCCGAGTAGCGCGAACGACCGTCGGTCAGCAGCGTCGACTCGCCCGTCGCGAGGTCCAGCCAGAAGAACTGGTAGAACTCCGAGCCGCCCGTGTCCTTCACGTAGAGAAGGCCGTCGGCGTCCGGATCGGGGCTGACGGCGGCGGCCGTGACCGGTTCGTCGAAGAACGTCACCTGGCCGCGCATGCCGAGCGGTTCGTCCACGCGATGCAGTTGCCCCGTGTTGCCGAAGCGCGTGCTGATGAGAAGGCCCCGCCCGAGCCAGCCCAGCAGCCGTGCGGAGCGCGTGTTCTGATAGGCCTTGAGGCGCGCGACCAGTTCCGTCGGGAGCCGGGGAACGCCATCGATGACGAGTTGTCCCAGCACGTCCCGCTCGGGTGCGGGCGCTGTGGCGCAGGCCGCAACCAGCAACAGCGTGCCCAGCGCCGGCAGGGTTCTCGGTCTCATCCTCGGCCTCCGGCGTTCATGCGACGCGGTCCAGCACGCGAATGGTGAACGGATGCGCGTGCTTCTCGTCCGCCGGGAAGTCCTCCACCGAGATCACCTGAAAGTCCCCGAGCTCCACGGGCGGAAAGTACGTGTCGCCTTCGAGGTCCGCATCGATCAGGGTCACGTACAGCCGGTCGGCGCGCGGCAGCGCCAGGGCATAGATGTCCGCGCCGCCGGCCACGAAGCACTCGTGCACGCCATCCACATCGCACTGTCTCTCTGCGAGCGCGAGCGCCGTATCGATGTCGGGCGCCGCCAGCGCGCCTTCGCACCGAACACCCGACCGGGACACCACGATGTTGGTGCGACCGGGCAGCGGGCGGTCCAGCGTGTCGAACGTCCGTCGTCCCATGATCACGGGCTTGCCGAGGGTCGTGGACTTGAAGAAGGCCATGTCCTTCGGCAGGCGCCAGGGGAGCCCGTTGCCCCGTCCGATGACGCGGTTCCTGGCCATGGCCCAGATGAGGGAGATGCGCACTGTTGCCGCTTCGATCAGACGGCGATCGGCGCCTTGATGCCCGGATGCGGATCGTAGCCGACGAGTTCGAAGTCGTCGATGTCGAAGCCGAAGATGTCCGAGACGGCCGGATTCAGCTGCATCTCGGGCAGCGCTCGCGGTGCGCGGGCGAGTTGGCGGTCGGCCTGCTCCAGGTGGTTCACGTACAGGTGCGCGTCCCCGAACGTGTGCACGAACTCACCCGCTTCCAGCCCCGTAACCTGCGCGACCATCATCGTGAGCAAGGCGTACGAAGCGATGTTGAACGGAACGCCCAGGAACACGTCCGCGCTACGCTGGTAGAGCTGACACGACAGCTTCCCCTGCGCCACGTAGAACTGGAACATCGTGTGGCACGGTGGCAACGCCATCTTCGCGACTTCCGGCACGTTCCACGCCGAGACGATCAGGCGGCGCGAGTCCGGGTTCCGTTCGATCTCCCCCACCACATCCGCGATCTGGTCGATCGCCGCGCCGTCCGGCGTCGGCCAGGAGCGCCACTGGGCGCCGTAGACGGGCCCGAGTTCGCCCTGCTCGTCGGCCCACTCGTCCCAGATGTTGACGTTGTGTTGCTTGAGATAGCCGATGTTGGTGCTGCCCGAGAGGAACCAGAGCAGCTCGTGGATGACGAGGCGCGGGACGACCTTCTTGGTGGTGACGAGGGGGAAACCCGCGCCCAGATCGAAGCGCATCTGGTGGCCGAAGACGCTGTACGTGCCGGTGCCGGTGCGGTCGCCCTTGCGGACGCCCGACTCCCTGATACGACGCACCAGGTCCAGGTACTGTTTCATCGGCTCGCCGTGCGGGGGATCAGCAGGAAGATTCCAAAGGCGACCATCGGGAGCGACAGAAGCTGGCCCATCGAGAGGAAGTCTAACGCAACGAGCCCGAGGTGCGGATCCGGCGCGCGGAAGAACTCGGTCACGAACCGAAGGCATCCGTAGCCGACGAGGAAGACCCCGGAGACCATGCCGACGGGACGGGGTCGCGCGGCGAAGAGCCAGACCAGCACGAACAGCACCAGGCCCTCCGCCAGCGCCTGGTAGAGGCTCGAGACGTGCCGCGTCGCCGCCTCGTAGGCGCCGAAGCAGGCAAGCGTCAAGTCGCCGACGGACCAACAGGGGAAGTGCACGCCGACCGCCGCGTCCGTCAGGCGTCCGGGCAACTCGGTGTTGATGAAGTTGCCGATCCGTCCGAGCCCGAGGCCGATGGGTACCAGCGGCGCCACGAAGTCCATGACTTCGAAGGGTGTCCGCTCGCGCCGGACCGCGAACAGCCACAGGGCGCCACACACGCCGATCAGGCCACCATGAAAGGACATGCCGCCCTCCCAAATGCGCAGCAGCCAGAGCGGATCGGACAGGAACTGGTCGAAACCGTAGACCAGGACGAAGCCCACGCGGCCGCCCACGATCACGCCGAGGACCCCGTAGAAGATCAGGTCGGCGACATCCTGCCTGTCGAACCCGGAGGCAGCCGCGCGTCTCGTCGCGAGGACGTGGCAGACCACGAAGGCCAGCACGTACGTCAGCCCATACCAACGAATCTGGAAGAAGCCCAGGTCCAGGAGTACGGGGTCCAGGCGGGGATAGTGCATGGTAGACTCGCGCGCTTTCTCTCGATCCGCGGCTGCCCGGCCGCCAGGAATATGTGCCTGATCCTGTTGGCCTACGACGGGGGCTCGCGCCGCCCGCTGGTGGTGGCCGCGAACCGGGACGAATTCTACGCACGTCCCGCCCACGCCGCACGGTATTGGGACGGGGCACCGCACGTGTTCGGCGGACGGGACCTCGAGGCCGGAGGCACCTGGCTCGGCGTCTCGACGGGCGGACGTTTCGCCGCACTGACCAACTATACGGATTTCGACCTGTCGGTGGCTCCCGCAGCCTCGCGCGGCGAACTGCCGAGGAACTTCCTGGAAGGACACGAGAGTGCCCTGGCCTACGCGCAGCGCCTGGACGGCTCGCGCTACCAGGGCTTCAACCTGATCGTCTGCGACGGGGCGGACCTCGTCTACGTATCCAACCGGACCGGCGACGCCCGCATCCTCGACCCCGGCGTCTACGGACTGACCAACACCTGGCTCGGCGACGAGTGGCCGAAGACCAGGCACGGTACCGCTGCGCTCGCGGCCATCGCCGCGCACGCGGATGCCGACGCCGTGATTGAACTGATGCTCGAGGAATCCGAGGGCTACCTCGCCGACGGTCACGAGATCGAGAGCGCCCGCCGCGCCACGCCCGCCTTCCTGCGCGGCGAGGAATACGGCACGCGGGCCTCCACCTCGGTCATCTTCGAGGACGGCCACGTCGAGTTCGTCGAGCAACTCTACGGCCCGATGGGTGTGCCCGGCGGGCGCGTCAGCGAGACGATCCGCATCCGCGCATCCGGGACGTGACCGCGTAGCGGGACCCGGGGCGCGCTCGGCCCTGCGGCGGCCCACCCGGGGCTCGCCAGGCGACTCCATCCGGCGGTGCTACCATCCGCCTCTCAACCCATTCCAGGATTCACGCCATGGCCACCGCGACCGCCACCCACAACCTGCCCCGCACCCTGCGTCCCGAGGGCGACTGGCAGCATGCGTTCTCCTACCACCCGATGGACGTGGAGATAGCGCGCGCAGAGGGCGTGCACATCTACGACAAGGACGGCAACCGTTACTTCGACGTGTCCGGCGGCCCCATGGCGGTCAACCTGCCGCACAACCATCCGCGAATGAAGAAGGCCATCACGGAGCAGCTCGAGAACTACACCTACACCCATCCGTCCATCGCGGATCCGAAGCGGGCCGAGTTCTGCCGGCTGCTCGCCGAGGTCACGCCGGCGGACCTGGACCACGCCTTTCTCGTTTCCGGCGGATCCGAGGCGGTCGAGACCGCGATCAAGCTGGCCCGCCAAGCGCAGATGGCGCTGGGCAACCCGGGCAAGTACAAGATCATCAGCCACCGGGACTCGTACCACGGCATGACGCTCGCCACACTCGGCGTGTCGCACAATCCCGTCGCCCAGTCGGCGTTCGAGCCGATGTTGCCGAAGTGGCCGCATATCCGGCAGTACTCCGACTTCGACCGGCCGGCGGGCACGAGCCGCGAAGAGTGGGGGATGGAGTGCGCCCGGGCGCTGGAATTCGCGATTCACTACGCCGGTCCCAAGACGGTCGCCGCGTTCCTGGCCACGCCCCACGGCTGCGGCGCGGACTACGCCTGCGTCCCGCCCGACAGCTACTGGCGCACGATCCGCGAGATCTGCGACCGCTATGACGTGCTGCTCATCGCCGACGAGGTCGTCACCGGATTCGGTCGCACGGGCAAGTGGTTCGCCATGGAGCACTTCAGCATCGATCCCGACATCATGACGATGGCCAAGGGCATCTCGAGCTGCTACGTGCCGTTCGGCGCCGTGTCGGTGTCAAGCCGGATCAACGTACCCTTCGAGCAGGGCTTCCCCTTCGTGCACGGCTACACCTTCGGCGGACATCCCCTGGGTTGCGCGGCCGGATGCGAGCTGATCAACATCATCCGGGACGAGAAGCTGCTCGAGAACTGCAACGAGCAGAGCACGCGGGTCTTCTCCTACCGCGATGAACTGCTCTCCCATCCGACGGTCGCCGACGTCCGGGGCTGGGGTCTCATGATGGTGCTCGAGCTGGTGGCCGACAAGGAGAAGATGACGTTCTTCGACAAGAGCGTCGATGCGCAGGAACTCTTCCAGGCCATCGCGCTCAAGCACGGCCTCGCGATGTACAGCTCGCTCTACGGCGCCTCCCGCCAGCCCGCGTTCGCGCGCGGCCTGCCGATCTGGATCTCACCGCCCCTGTCCATCACCTCCGACGAGGTGGACGAGATGATGCTGCGGCTGCTGGCCATGCTCAGCGAGTGGGAGGGCGCCGTCCTGTAGGGGCGACCCTTGTGGTCGCCCGTCCAGACCCTTGTGGTCGCCCGTCCAGACCCTTGTGGTCGCCCGTCCAGACCCTTGTGGTCGCCCGTCCAGACCCTTGTGGTCGCCCGTCCAGACCCTTGTGGTCGCCCGTCCCCGACCCTTGCGGTCGCCCGTGCGTATGTCGTGCACGAATTCGAGTGCGGGCCGCCACAAGGGCGGCCCCTACGCGTAGATGCTGCCCGCTGCCCCGTTCAGATCGACGCCGAGTTCCTCGTGGTAGGCGGACAGGTACTTCGTCGCCCGTTCCATTTCGGCCGCGGTGACCGCGGGGTCCGTCGAGGTCCGCGGAACGGCCTGGTGCGTAAGGATCGCGAATCTTGCAGGGTTGCGGTCGATCACCTCCTGCGGCACCAGTCCGGTGAGGTTCTCCTGGGACCGGATATGCCGGCGCACGAAGTCCACGACGATACTCACCCGCAGCCCCGGAGCCGTGCGGTTGAACGCTCCGTGCCACGTGTTCCCGTGCCAGCACACCAGGGAACCTGCCGGACACTCGATGGCGACGGCGCGCGGATTGTCGATCACGTTGCGTTCGTGCGCTTGCGGCTGACGGCACCACTTGTGACTGCCCGGGACGAACGCGACGCAGCCGTTCTCCCGCGTGTAATCGGTCAGGGCGTAGGTCATGTTGGACTCGGTCGGAATGGCCTGCAGCGGGGACACCCCCATGGCATCGCAATGCAACGGTAACGGCGACTTGTTCGGACCCTTCATGAAGCAGGCCATGGTGAGCAGGATGGAGTTGTAGCCCACCAGGTACGTCGCGACCGCGAGCAGCACCGGGTTCATCAGTGCCTCTTCGAAGACGCGGCCCTCGAGCACCAGCGAGTGCATCATGTCGCCGATCGGCGAATCCCCCTCGGCCGCGCCCAGCGCCCCCTCGTGCAGCTCCGAGCCCCCCGGGACATACGGGCCCTCGGCGCAAAGGTCCGGTCTCACGCCGTGTCGACGTACGGCAACCTGCAGGCAGCCCTCGAGAAGCCGATCGCCGAGACCCTTCGGACACGCGACTTCCGGCGGGATGACCGTATACCCCTTGATCTCAAGTTCCACAATGTGGGCTTCCAGTCCGAGGGACTGGATCTCCCGCCAGACTTTCTCGACCAAGGGATCGGGACCCTCACGGGACTCCGCCGCCGCACTCATGTGTCGCCTCCGATCCGGCGAATCGTGGTCAATCGTTCGCGAACCGTGCCCGCCGCATCCGTGGGTTGTCAAGCGTGTCGCCGCGGTCGGTACGCCGCGCTACCACGACAGCCGCACCGGGTACTGCGAGATCAGGCGGTCAGGTGTCAGCACGGTCATGCCGTGCTCGATCGCCTGGCAGATCAGGATGCGGTCGAAGGGGTCGTGGTGCAACGGGGGGAGGCGCGGCAACTGCAGAACGGCTGCTTCCTCGACGGGCAGGCTGAGGAACGCGTGGCGCTCCCTTTGCTGGGGGACGAAGACTTCCGGCCGTTGCGGCAGCGGCAGCTTGCCGAGTCCGTGCTTGAGAGTGATTTCCCACGCAGAGGCCGTGCTGACGTAGACCTCGTGGGCGGGATCCGCGACCAGCGATCGCGTCGCGATGGGGATTCTGGCCGAGCCTTCGCACCACCAGAGGAAGGTGCAGGTGTCGAGGAGCAGCTTCACTCTCGTGGCTGCAGGGGCTCGGCCTCAAAGGACGCAATCACCTCGTCGGACAGAGGCTCGAAGAACGATGTCGGAACCGAGAACTGCCCGCGCGCCAACCCGAACGGGCGACGCTTCTTCCGCGCCGTCGGCAAGGCGCGGATTTCCGCCACCGGCTGATTGCGGCGGCAGAGGAGGATAGTCTCGCCCTCCTCCAGTTCCGCGACGTAGCGAGACAGGTGCGTCTTGGCCTCGTGCATATTGAGTCGGATCATGACTCATAAACTAGTTTACTTGTGAACCCGAAGTCAACCAGCGGCAGGACAGGCGACTCCAACCCGCCATGTTTCATGGTAGCTTCGCGCGGACACACCGACCGGACCCCTCCATGGAATACCACCTCGACGACCGAACCGCCCTCATCACCGGATCGAGCCTCGGCCTCGGCCGGGCGATGGCGATGGCCTTTCATCAGGCAGGTGCGAACGTCGCGCTGCTCGCCCGCCGGCAGGGTCCCCTCGACGCAGCGAAGTCCGCGATCGAGGCGGAACCCGGCGGTCGCGTGGGCGCCTGGGTCTGCGACGTGACGGACCCCCGGCAGATCGAGGAGACCCATGCCCGGGTGGCATCCGAGCTCGGGCACGTGGACATCCTGGTCAACAACGCCGGGCAGTCGCAGACGGGCGTCTTCGAGGAGATCACGGACGAGATCTGGCAGGCCGACCTCGATCTCAAGCTGTTCGCCGCCATCCGCCTGTCGCGCCTGGTGATTCCGGGCATGAAGGCGCGCCGCTGGGGACGCATCGTCAACATCCTGAACACGGCCGCCAAGGCGCCGCCGCCGGGTTCCGCGCCCACGTCCGTGTCCCGCGCGGCCGGCATGGCCCTGACCAAGGTCCTCTCGGGCGAGGGCGCACCGCACAACGTGCTCGTGAACGCGCTCATGATCGGCAGCATCAAGTCCGACCAGATTCGCCGCGGCTACGAGGCTTCCGGCTCCAACCTCTCGTTCGACGAGTACGTGGCGAGGGCCGGCGAGCGGCTGCCGATGGGCCGCGTCGGCGAGGCCGAGGAGTGCGCGAGCGTCGCGCTGTTCCTGGTATCGGAAGCGGCTTCCTACCTGACCGGGTGTGCGATCAACATGGACGGCGGCGTGTCGCGCGTCGTTTGATCACGCGGCGTTTCGGCCTCAAAACACGTCCTCAGAACACGTAAGGCATCTCGTGATGCGGCACCACGCGCCCGAGGCCAGCCTTCATCAGTTCGTTACGCAGCATGTCGTGGATGTCCTGTGCGTCGACCATGCGCAGGGCCTTCGCCAGGATCCTGCGGCAGTCGCGCAGTGACACGTGCCGGATGACCCACTTCACCTTCGGCAGGTGCGTGGCGTTCATCGACAGCACGTCGTAACCCATCGCCACGCAGAGCACCGCGCCCTCCGGCGTACCGGCAAGCTCCCCGCAGATGCCGATCCCCTTGCCCTCGGCGTGCGCGGCCTTCGCGACCTCGCGCATCGCCTGCAACACGGCGGGATGGATCTCCGAGTAGAGCTGGGCGACCCGGGCGTTGTTCCGGTCCACCGCCAGCATGTACTGGGTGAGATCGTTCGAACCGACCGCCAGGAAGTCCACCAGCCGCGCGATCTGGCGGGCCTGATAGACCGCCGAGGGCACTTCGATCATCACCCCGATCTGGGGCTTCTTGACGTCGTAGCCCTCCTCCTGCACCTCGCGATGGGCCCGCTGCACCAGGGCTACCGCCTCGCGGACCTCCGACATGCTGCTCACCATCGGCAGCATGATCCGCAGGACACCTTCGAGGCCCGCGTTGGCCTTGACCATCGCGCGCACCTGCGACATGAAGATCTCCGGATGGTCGAGCGTGACGCGGATGCCGCGCCAGCCGAGGAAGGGGTTGTCCTCGGTGATCGGGAAATAGGAGAGTGACTTGTCGCCGCCGATGTCGAGGGTGCGCATCGTCACCGGACGCGGCTCGAACGCCTCCATGTGCTCCCGGTAGATGAGGCGCTGCTCCTCTTCGGTCGGAAACCGGTCCTCCGTCATGAACGGGACTTCGGTGCGAAACAGTCCGATGCCCTCCGCGCCCCGGTCGAGGGAACGCGTGATCTCTCCGACCAGTCCGATGTTCACCCACAGGGCGATGGTCTTGCCGTCCCGTGTCACGCACGGCAGGTCGCGCAGTTCCTCGAGTTCCTCGGCAAACTCGCGTTCCTCTTCCACCAGGGCGCTGTAGTGGTCCACCACCGAGCGCGACGGATTCGCGACCACGGACCCGTAGAAACCATCCACGATGAGCTTCCGGTTCTCGACACCGTAAAGCGGGACATCGACCGCGCCCATCACGGCCGGGATATCGAGCGCCCGGGCGAGGATGGCCACGTGGGAGTTGCTCGACCCTTTCAGTGAGACCAGACCGCGCAACCGGCCGACCGGAATCTCGCCCAGCATGGCCGCCGTCAGGGCGTCGCCCACCAGGATGGTGTCCCTCGGAAACTGCGTCTTCCGGCGGCGCATGTCCTGCAGGTAGGCAAGCACCCGCTGGCCGAGTTCGCGCACGTCCTCCGCCCGTTCCCGCAGATAGGAATCCTCCATCTGCTCGAAGGTGCGGGTGTGTTCGAGAATCACCTGCTTCAGCGCGCCCTGTGCCCATTGGCCGTGGCGTATCCGGTCGCGCACCTCTTCGGCAAGCGCATCGTCGTCGAGCATGTGGAGATAGGCATCGAAGAGGGCGCGTTCCTCCTGCGGCAACGTCGCTTCGAGCCGCTTGCCGACATCCTCGATGTCCCGGCGCACCTGCGCGATGGCACGGTCGAACACCACCAGTTCAACCGTGACGTTCTCCGCTTCCTTGTCGGGCACGCCTTCGAGCGTCGCCCCCGGCTGCATGACGACCGCCGTGCCGATGCCGATGCCCGGCGAACCCGGCACCCCGGCGAAGCGGGTGTCACGCTGCCCCGTGCGATGCTCCGAGAGCGCCCGGATGTCCCCCGTGGCCTCCGCGTGCGCGACCACCGCGGCCAACTGGGCGGACAGGGTGACGAGAAACGCTTCCTCTTCGTCGTCGAACCGCCGCCGCTCCCGTTGGCGAACGATGAGCACGCCCAGTACGCGGCGTTGGTGGATGATCGGCACGCCAAGGAATGCGTGGAAGGCCTCATCGCCCATTTCGGCGAGATAGAGAAAGCGCGGGTGGCTGGGTGCGTCTTCGAGGTTGATTGGCTCGGCGCGCTCCGCCACCAATCCGACGAGACCCTCGCCGGGCGAGATCACCACGCTGCCGACGGCATCGGGATTGGAGCCCTGGTCGGCGGCGAAGTGGAAGTCACCAGTGTCGCGATCGACGACGTACACGGAGCACACCTCCGTGCCCAGGGTCGTGCGCACGCGCGCAACGATAGTGTCGAGAGCCGCCTTGAAGCTCGGGGCGGCCCCTACGTCCTGAACGATCTTTCGGAGGTCCTTGAGCACGGTCGATCAGAGCCCCTTGTCGACCACGAGAGAAGGCGCGAGCTGCTGGAGCGCGCGACGGTAGACATCGCGCTTGAACGCGACGACCTTGCCGACAGGGTACCAGTAGCTCACCCAGCGCCAGTCGTCGAATTCCGGTTTGCCCGAGCAGTCCATGCTGACGTGCGCGTCGTCCGCCAGCAGCCGCAGTAGAAACCACTTCTGTTTCTGCCCCTTGAACGTGGGGCTCGAGTCGTGCCGCCGGAGGCGTTTCGGCAGCCGGTAGCGCAGCCAACCCTGCGTACAGCCCAGGATCTCCACGCGGTCGTGCGTGAGGCCGACCTCCTCGTAGAGTTCGCGGAAGAGCGCCTGCTGCGGAGACTCCCGCGCCTGGATGCCACCCTGCGGGAACTGCCACGCGTCGCCCCCGCCCACCCGGCGTGCCCACAGCACCTGGCCCCGGTCGTTCGCCAACACGATACCGACATTGGGCCGAAATCCGTCTGCGTCAATTCTCTCGCGCATGTCCCCGCGTCTACGGACGCGCCGTCTTGACGCGCCGTCTTGCGACGCGCGCCCCACAGCGTTTCGAGCCTGTCGGTGTGCGCCGCCGGCCCTCCGAACCGGCGTCTTTGTCGCACCTGTCCTCGCGGGCGATTCTTCCACATAAGCTATCAGCCTGTCGGACTTTGCGTCTGGCACGCCACTTGGAGGGCGCGTCAGGGTTGGTTCTACGGGAGTTTCGCGCCAGCGAAACTCCCAACGCGAACGAAGTTCGCGCGCTATCATCCGCCAAAATCCCTTCTTCCCCCGAGGCACCCGGCCGCCGCATGAACAGGCTCGCCGAAGAAACGAGTCCCTACCTGCTGCAGCACGCCGGGAACCCCGTCCATTGGCACCCCTGGGACGAGCAGGCGCTTGCGGAGGCGCGGGCGGCCGATAAGCCGATCCTGCTGTCCGTCGGCTATTCCGCCTGCCACTGGTGTCACGTCATGGCGCACGAATCGTTCGAAGACGAGGCAACGGCCGCCGTCATGAACGAGCATTTCGTCAACGTGAAAGTCGATCGCGAAGAGCGGCCTGATCTCGACCGGGTCTACCAGACCGCGTTCAACCTCCTCACCCGGCAGACCGGCGGCTGGCCGCTGACCATGTTCCTCGATCCGTACACGCTGCTGCCGTTTTTCGGCGGTACGTACTTTCCGCGCACGCCGCGTTTCAACCTGCCGGGTTTCGCCGACCTGCTGCTGCGGGTGGCCGATGGCTGGGAAGAGCGACGTTCGGACCTCGAAGAGCAGGGCCAGAAGCTCTCCGACGCGCTTTCCGGGCTGCAGCCGACCCAGGTGGAGGCGACCGGTATCGACGACGCCGCATTGCTGCAGCAGGCCGTCGACCAGCTCGCGTCACAGTTCGACCGCGCCGATGGCGGCTTCGGCAATGCGCCGAAATTCCCCATGCCCAGCACCCTCGACCGGGTGTTCCGCCATTGGGCTCTCGGCGCACGGGCCGGTACGCCCGACCGCACCGCCCTCGACATCGTGACGACCACGCTCACCAAGATCGCCCGCGGCGGTATCTACGATCACGTCGGCGGCGGCTTCTGCCGCTACGCGACGGACCGCCAGTGGGCCGTTCCGCACTTCGAGAAGATGCTCTACGACAACGGGCCGCTGCTGGCACTCTATGCCGACGTCCTCGGGCTCGGTCCCGACCCGCTGTTCGTGAGCGCGGTGCGCGAGACGGCGGCCTGGATGATCCGCGACATGCAGCATCCGGACGGGGGTTACTTCTCCTCCCTCGATGCCGATTCCGAAGGCGAGGAAGGCAAGTACTACCTGTGGCGGCGCCCGGAGGTGAAGCGGCTGCTCACGGCAGACGAGTACCTCGTGGTCGAGACGCTTTACGGACTCGACAAGCCCGCCAACTTCGAGGGCAAATGGAACCTGCGCCGCCACGACGCCTGGCGCGCGGTGGTGCAGCGGCTGAGCCTGGACCCCCAGGCCGCCGATGACCTGCTGGCGTCCGCGAAGGCAAAGCTCCTCGCCGCACGGGACAAACGTCCGCCGCCGGGCAAGGACGACAAGGTGCTGACCTCGTGGAACGGCCTCGCCATCCGGGGCATGGCCAAGGCCGCGGTGCGACTCTCGGAACCGGCGTGGCTTGCGTCCGCACAACGTGCAGCGGACTTCATCCGGGACCGTCTCTGGGACGGCGAACGCCTGTCGGCGACCTGGCGCGACGGCACGGCCAGGTACTCCGGCTACCTCGACGACTACGCGAACCTGCTCGAGGGGCTGCTCGCTCTGCTACAGGCCTCGTGGCGCGCCGAGGACGCGCGCTTCGCCCGGGCACTTGCCGATGCGCTGCTCGCGCACTTCCAGGATGCGGATACCGGCGCGTTCTTCCTGACAGCGCATGACCATGAGCAACTGATCCACCGCCCCATGCCAACGATGGACGAGGCGTTGCCGCCGGGGAACGGCTCGGCTGCGCAAGCATTGCTGGAACTCGGGCACCTGTTCGGGGAGACGCGCTACCTCGACGCTGCCTACGCCGCCCTCGATGGGCTACGCGGCTCCATCGAGCGCTACCCCGCCGGGCACTGCACGCTGCTGAACGCCGTCGAGGCGAACGTCCATCCGCCTGAGCAGATCGTCGTGCGCGGGCCCGAGGACGCCTTCGGGGAGTGGCTCGACATCGCCCGGGAGGGATATCGGCCGTGGCGCAGCGTCTACGGGATTCCGTATGGGGAGGAGGGCGTCCTGCCCGGTTACCTGCCGCGCCTCGTCAGCGCCGATACGCGCGCGAAGGTGACGGCGTTCGTATGCAGCGGGCTCGTGTGTTCGGCGCCGATCGACTCCCTCGACGAGTTCGAGCGGGCGATCGGCTAGCCGTGGCCTTCTGCGACTCCTCACGCAGGCATCGTGTCTACCCAGATGCCAACCGCACTCTGTACTCTGGCGAACGGGCGCTCTCCATCGCCAGCGCGGGGGATTCAGGAGACCACTCAAGCCGCCTGGTTACGGACTTCAGATCCGGCGCTCCGTACACGAAGCGTTCGTCAAATCGCCGATAGAGCGTTCCAAAGAAACGGTTCAGGTTCAGCGGACTTTCGGCGGTGGGAAAGCTGCTGAGCAGTCTGCCAGCGGTGCCGTTTCGCATCTTGACCAAGCCCAGGGAGACCGCCTCGTACCTGCTGATGTCGTCGCGTATCCCCCGGCGACCCTCCAGTTCCCGAAGTGCGGAGTAGAAACGAACGATCGATTCAACAGGTTGGTCTTCGTCCGTGAGCGCCACGTCGTTCGGCGCCATTACTATCGGGGCCTGATTGGCACGGATCACGAAAAGATAGCCGAAGACCAACGCCGGATATGTCACATGCAAGTTGGTGCATTCGCCGATGGTCTCTTCCATGCGATTCGTGAGATTCCGGAACGCACCCGTCATGCCCTTGCAGGACACCGCAAGGACCGGCCCCAACTCCGGTTTGGTGACGACCACGTCAACTTTCTTGGTCTTCAACCCCCCGAATACCGTTGCCTCCCCACCTGTGGCGACCGATGGGTCGAAGTGCAGCACTTGAAGACCACGCCGCCGAGTCACAACAAACGGCGGTCTGGGTTTGAGTTCCTCTGGCCGGAACCCGCCTTCCAGGACAAGTCGGCAGGCCACGTACCAGTGCAGGGGTTTGATGTGCTGCTGGCTCTGGGTGGAACCTGAATAGGTTGCGAAATGCCGCAGAGCATCTCCCTGGCCGATCCACTGACAGACGCGGCTGTTCAAGTCGCTACGCTGCGCCATGGTGCCTCCAGGCCCGCATCGACGAGACCGCCTCGCGGATGTCCGCCCCAGCAAGGTCAGCCATGCGTGCCGCGGAAGGAACCGCGATCCTGCTCGCTTCTCCCGGTTCCAGCTTGAGCATGCCGCCTCCGAGCGGGTGCCCCTCCAGTTCACAGCTGAGCTGGACGAATGGACTCTCCCAAGCGTCGAAGACCCGGCGTCCGGTCTCCCCTGCACGGAGGCAAACACAATGAACGGCGTTGGTGCAGGTCACGCGCGCCGAGTTGCGGACCAGATTGGGCGAGCTACCGGACATGTACGTCAGGAAATAGTCCGGCACCTTGACGTGCGGGACCGAGTACCACGGTTCGCGCGTCCGACACTTGTAGGCACCCCGCGCCACCCGTCCCAGTTCTGTCCCGAGGTACTTTTCGACCCCCGACGGCAGATCCGCAGCTCGCGGAATGTCGAGGAGCAAGATCGGTTCGTCCGTCTGTCGCCACCCTTCGACAGTCCGGCGAGTCAAGCTTCGGGCCGGCAAGGCTCGACCGTTACGGACGGTGGGCCTGAGGAGTTGTTCCGGGATGTCCCACGCAACGGCCGCCGAAGGCCTCAAGTGGAAGAAGTCGTTGGCGCCGGTGACGTATCCGATGCCGATGGACGCGATGTCACCAAAGCGAATCGTCTCCTGATCGCGCGCCGCAGCGCTGTATGCGTCGCGTGCAGACTTGGGAAGCAGGTAGGGGCGCAAGCGGCGGTTCCACAACCGTCGCCACTCTTCAACGGACACCAGGACCGCTGGGCGGGGTGGCGTCGCGCACGCAGCGAAACGGTCCATCACGGACAAGCGCAGCTCACACGTCGCCTCGCCGAAGCCGGCCGCGTAGAGTAGCCAGCAATCCTCTGAGAGTTCGGGGAAGAACTTCTCGCGGACAGCGACTATCTGTACGGTGCGGAAGTTCCGCACGAGGTATTCGACCAGCGGCGCCGCATATGGGGCATGACCCACCTCGGCAGGAACAACGAAGGCCATCCGCCCCCCGGGGCGCAGCAAGCTCGCCGTCGCAACGAGGAACGGCGCCCATGAGGACGTCAGGCGGGAGAAATCCGCACCGTGCCGCGAGCACAGATCGAGTGCACGAGCTCTGGTCGGCCCCTTGAAGGTCTGGTACCGAATGAACGGCGGGTTACCCGCCGCGCAGTCGAAACGCTCGCCGGTATGAGCCGCCCATGCGAAGAAGTCGCCGGGGTGTACAAGGGCGGAAGGTGCGCGGATGACCGCTTGAGCAGCGGTGTCGGCGTCCTGCTCGATGCCCACGCTGTTTCGGTGTCGGGCGATGAACCGCCCGTCCCCACACGAGGGATCGAGCAAGCGGTCCGCCTCATCGCGAACCACCCATCGAACGAGTGTGGAGACGACGTTTTCAGGCGTGTAGTAGGCGCCCCGAAATTTCCGGGCGAGGGGAGTCATCCGTTCAAGTGTAGCAGCCGTTCAGCCCTTCGGTGACCACACACGCGTCCGCTGACGCCATTTCGCCAAAGACTCCGCTCTGCGCGACTGCCGCTTCAGGCCGCCGGCCGCTCTTCCCCCAGGATCGACACCCGCTCCCCGTAGCGGCCGTGCGGGAAGTAGTCCCATACGGCGTGGTGCTGCGTGCACCGGTTATCCCAGAAGGTCAGCGTGTTGGGCCTCCAGTCCACGCGGCACCAGAGTCTCGGCGTCGCGTCGATGTGGCGATAGAGCATTTCCAGCAACGCCGTGCTCTCCGGCCGGCTCAAGCCCACGATGTGCGACGTGAAGCCGCGGTTCACGTAGAGCACCTTGCGCCCGGTGCCGGGGTGTCTGGTCACGACCGGGTGCTCGTTGCGGGGATAGCCGCCTTCCGGGGGCGTCGACTTGTAGGAGCCGACGTAGGGGATGGCGCCATCGTGGATCGCGGTGAGGCCATCCAGGAACTCGCGCATCGGCTCGGACAGCAGTTCGTACGCCAGGTACATGTCCGCGAACAGCGTGTCGCCGCCGCCGGACTCCGGGGTCTCCGTGACATACAGCATCGAGCCGAGCGGCGGAACTTCGTCGCACGTCACGTCGGTGTGCCAGCCGTCGCCCGCCGTGTACGCGGAGTCCGCGGTCGTCTTCACCTTGAGGATCTCGGGATCGCCACGGTAGGCGTGCTGCATGGGGTGCACGTGCAGCCCGCCGAAACGGCGCGCGAAGGACTTGTGGTGTTCGCGGTCGATGTGCTGGTCGCGAAACACCAGGATCTTCCAGTCGAGCCAAGCGTCGTGGAGGTCCTGCGCCTGCTCGTTCGAGAGGGGCCGCGAGAGATCGATGTCGCGCACCTCGGCGCCGATGTGTGGTGTCAGGGAGTCGATCTCGAAGGTCCGGTACTCGGTCCGAATCTCCCCCGTGTCCTGCTGACCGTCGCGGGTGTTGAACATGGCGTCCTCCTGATTTGAACCGTGTCTTGTAGCGCAACTTGCGCCGGCGCACAAGGCGGCGCCGGCTGCACGACGGCCCAAGTTCCGCCGAGCGGTCGTCACTCCTGCCCGGATTGCGCGTTTCCCCACGTGTCGAACCAGGTCACGTTCTCGGCAGGTCGACGCCGCACCGGTCCGAACTTGCCGAGCGGCCAACCGATCGGAATCGTCGCGACCACGCCGTACTCCTCGGGAATCCCGTAGCGTTCCTGCAACTCGGCCTCGAACATCTGGTGCATCGTGGTCAGCGAGGCGCCGAGCCCCAGCGCGCGGCATGCCAGCAGGATGTTCTGAACACAGGGATAGACGGACCCGTAGCTCGGCGGCGCCAGGCCCACCCGTTCCGCGGGCGGCACCCGGAACGGCCAGTCGCGCTTGCCACAGACGAGGAGGATGCAGGGCGTCTCGTGCATGTGTTCCAGCTGGTAGTGCATGGCGCGGAGCTGGCGCCCGAGCGATGTCTCCCGATCGGGGTTCGCCGCGGGGTTCATCGTCACGCGGATGGCCGCCACGTAGCGATCGGAGAACCATTTCTTCGCTTCCGGTTCGGCCAGCAGCAGGAACGCCCACGGCTGCGTGTTCTGTCCCGACGGAGCCTGCACCCCTGCCCGGAGCACCCGGCGGATCAACTCCAGGGGGACGGGATCCGGCTTCAGGCGGCGCATGGCGCGCATGTCACCCACCAGGTCGAAGAAGGGCGGATTGTTGTTCAGTGGATCCATTCCGGCGGCTCCTCGCAGCGACAGGAGAGAACGTCGCGACGACGCGAAGCGTCGCAGTTGGCCCGGGCGATGTCGAGGCTCGCAGCATCCGCGCCGCGGCAGGCTATAGTCTCCCGACACCCGGAGGTCCCGAGAGAACGGCATGACAGTGATCGACTGCGACTCGCACATCATGGAGCCCGCCGACCTGTGGCAGCGCTACCTGGAGCCGAAGTACCGCGACCGGGCGATCCGCATCGAGGAAGAGGACGGCATCGAGAAGCTGGTCATCGGGGAGCGCGTCGTCCTCGAAGGCGTGCTGGCGGCCCTGGGCGGCGCCCACCTCGACCGCGTGGAGCTCTTCACCGACGGTCGCCTGCGTTACACCGACGGCTGCGAGCCGGCGAGTTACGACCCGCACGCACGCGCCCGGATGCTCGACGACTGGGGCGTGGACCGCGGCGTGCTGTTTCCGACCATCGGCATCCTGCCCTTCCCCACGGACGACGCCGAACTCGCGAACGCCTATTGCCGTGCCTACAACACCTGGCAGGCGGAGTTTTTCCAGACCGTCCCGAAACGGGTCGTCCCGATCGCTGTGGTCAACTGGGGGGACGTCGTCGAAGCCGCGCGGGAACTGGACC
Organism: Candidatus Azotimanducaceae bacterium; assembly: GCA_965206615.1. Classification (GTDB taxonomy): domain Bacteria; phylum Pseudomonadota; class Gammaproteobacteria; order Pseudomonadales; family Azotimanducaceae; genus VXNE01. The sequence continues at coordinate 242,060 of CBDBKI010000005.1, read as the reverse complement.
GCTGCCTGCAGCTCGGCTTCCGCGGCCTGTTCGTGCCGCCCGAGATCATCGGCGGCAAGCGGCCCGGGGACACCCACTTCGATCCGATCTGGTCGCGATTGCAGGACGCCGACGTACCGGGCTGTCTGCACGTCATCGTGCGCTTTGAGGGGGCGGCCGCGGCCTTCTCCGAGTGGAACCAGGCGGGCGCCGGCCTCGTTTTCGGCTTCGGCCTCGGCGCGACCGGACAACTGATCCCCGCGATGGCGAGCCTCGTGCTGGACGGCGTCTGCGAACGCTTCCCACGCATCAAGATCGTCAGCGTCGAGGCGGGTTGCGGATACGCCGCGTATCTCATGGACCGGCTCGACGAGAAGCACCACTTCTTTCGCGCCATGTCGCCGCTGCAGATGCGCCCGAGCGACTACATCCGACGCAACTGCTACTTCGTCGCGGAGCCGGAGGAGCGCACCGTCGGCGAGCCTCGTGCTGGACGGCGTCTGCGAACGCTTCCCACGCATCAAGATCGTCAGCGTCGAGGCGGGTTGCGGATACGCCGCGTATCTCATGGACCGGCTCGACGAGAAGCACCACTTCTTTCGCGCCATGTCGCCGCTGCAGATGCGCCCGAGCGACTACATCCGACGCAACTGCTACTTCGTCGCGGAGCCGGGGGCGATGCTCGAGCTGGTCGGCGAAGACAACATCCTGTGGGGCAGCGACTACCCGCACGTCGACTCGCGACTCGACGCGGCGCAGTTGATCCGCCAGTCCGTGGCGGGACTCGCCGAGGAGCCGAGACGGCGCGTGCTCGGCGAGAACGGTCTGCGGGTGTTCGGAATCTCGTAGGGGCGACCCTTGCGGTCGCCCGTCTCAACGCCGTGCGTGCGCTCAGGACGGGACGGGACAAGCCCGTCCCCTACACGTCCCAGGGATTCAACACCAGAACACCCATTGGGGCGAAGTCGTCAACGTTGCGCGTCATGACATACAGGCCGTGCAGCCGCGCCGTCGCTGCGATCAGACCATCTGACACGCCCGCCTGCCGACCGTTGCGCCGCGCCAAAACGTCCAGCTCACCCCAAAGCCGACCGGTGGGCGCGTCTACGGACAGGATGCGGTCCGCAAAGCCGCGCTCCAGACCGTCCAGCCAGGAGGCGAGTTCGCGTCGACGGCGGCCTGGTTCCAGGCGGGCGATCCCGGAGGCGACTTCACCGAGGGTGACGGCACTGACGAAGGTATCTTCCTCCGACAGTGCCGCGACGGCTGCCTTGACGGGCTGCGAGCCCTCCTCCCGGCGGATTTCCGAAACCACGCAGGTATCCAGCAACACCCTCACAGCGTGATGTCGCGCATGGGAGAGCGGTTGCGCTCGACATCGATGCCGTCCAGGGACGGACCGTTCATCAGGTAGTCGATGAACGCCGGCCGACTGCCCTGCAACCGCGCATACTCCGCTTCGGACAGGACGACCACCGAGTCGCCGCGCCGCGTGATCCGCTGCGGGCATTCCGACAGCGCCCGGGTGACCACTTCGCTGAGTCGATTCTTCGCTTCCGAGAGCTTCCAGTCCATACGGGAGGTCCAATCTAGCTATCCATACTGACCAACTAGTTTGAAACAAGCGGCACTGCCATTCAAGTCCACGCCGCACCTTGGGAGCACCTTGGGGCGCTCAGCTGTACTGCATTCCCTGCAGGTGCAGTTCGGGAGTTACCTCCAGGGCGTGCCGGCCTGCGGACACGGCCTCCAACAACGCATCGACCGTGTGGTAGGGCGCCACCATCTGCAGAGTCGTCAGCGTCGGAAAGATCATCAGCCACTCGCCGGCGTCAAAGCGGTCCAACGCCGCCGTCGGCGAGATCCAGTCCCCGCCGACGGTCTCCCGCCGGTGGCCGCTGGCGGACTGGTTCGGGGGCATGACGGCCACGAAGAAGCGCGTGTCGAACCGCGCCGGAGCCATCTTGGGCGTGATCCAGTGACTGAAGTAGGCCACCCGGTCGGTCGCGAGCGTCAGGCCCTCCGACACCACCACCTCCCCGAGGCTCGTCTCGCCGGCGGCCAGAGCGTTGCGGTACCTCTCGAAACGGCCGTCCTCGGCATCGTCACCGGGTTCGAACAGCGCCCCGTCCCGGTACGCCAGCAAGACGCCGCTCTCCTCGAAGCACTCGCGAATGGCGGTCACCCAGTAGCTCAACCCGCCGCTGTCGAGGGTCAGTTGCCGAGACGCTTCGGCGTCGTCGCGCCCCCGGCAGGCGTGTTCCAGTTCACTGTCGTGGTCGTCCACCTTGCCGCCCGGGAACACGTGCAGGTCCGGGAAGTCGCCCCGGGCCGGTCGCTGCACCATGAACACTTCGATGTCGCCGTCGCCCTGCCGCACGACGAGGACGGTCGCCGCCTTGCGGATCGGACGGGCGGCAGGCAGGGCGTCGCTACCGGGCGTAGAGGATTGCTGGGGTCCGGCCAAGGTCGCACTCCGGGAGTCAGTCGTGGGAATCGATCATCATAACCGTTGCGCGTAATCGGGGCGCTTCCCACCTCCTTGAAACAGCGCCTCGCCCGGCATGCGTCAGCGCGCGATCAGGTCCCCTCGCCGGGGCGCGCCCGCCACCGCAGATCGAGTTCCCGTGCCGCCTTCACGTCGTCCAGACGCCGCAGCGGCAGCGTATGCGGAGCGCTCCTGACCACCTCCGGCTCGGTGGCGGCTTCCGCCAGGATCGCCGCCATGGCCTCGACGAACGCGTCGATCTCCTCCTTCGACTCCGTTTCCGTGGGCTCGATCAGGAGACACTCGGGAACCATCAGCGGGAAGTAGGTCGTGGGCGCGTGCACGCCATGGTCGAGCAACCGCTTGGCGAAGTCCATCGCCGTCACCCCAAGCCGCCGGCTCTGCGCGGCCAGCGTGACGATGAACTCGTGGCTCGCCCGGCGGTCCGGATAGGCGAGATCGAATCCGGCGGCGCGCAGCCTGGTCGCGAGATAGTTCGCGTTCAGCGTCGCGAACTCGCCGACCCGGTGCATGCCGTCCCGGCCCAGCATCAGCGCGTACGCCAGCGCCCGGATGAGGATTCCGGCATTGCCCATGAAGGCCGACAGGCGGCCGATGGAGTGCGGCGGCTCCATCCACCGATAGCCGTCGTCCACGCGCGTGACGCGCGGGCCCGGCAGGTACGGCGCAAGGCGCGCACCGGCGCCCACGGGGCCCGAGCCCGGTCCGCCGCCGCCATGCGGCGTCGCGAACGTCTTGTGCAGGTTCACGTGCAGAACGTCGAAGCCCATGTCGCCCGGCTTCACCTTGCCGAGGATCGCGTTCAGGTTGGCGCCGTCGTAGTACAGGAGGCCGCCGGCCTCGTGCACGATGTCCGCCACTTCCGAGACGCGCCGCTCGAACACGCCGCAGGTCGACGGGTTCGTCGTCATGAGGCCGGCCGTTGCCGGACCCACGGCGGCCCGCAGGGCGGCGAGATCCACATCCCCGTCGCGCCCGGCCGCCACCTCGCGCACGGTGTATCCGCACATCGCCGCCGTCGCGGGATTCGTCCCGTGCGCACCCTCCGGAATCAGGATTTCGCGACGCGCGTCGTCGCCGCGGGCATCGTGATACGCGCGGATCATGGCGACGCCGGCGAACTCACCCTGGGCGCCGGCCATGGGCGTGAGCGACACGACAGGCATGCCTACGACATCCTGCAGGATCTCCTGCAGGTCGAACAGGCACGCGAGGAACCCCTGGCTCACCGACTCCGGCGCCAGCGGATGACGGTCGAGGAACCCCGGCGCGCCCGCGGCGCGATGGGCGCCCCGGGGGTTGTACTTCATGGTGCAGGAACCGAGCGGATAGAACTGGTTGTCGATCGAGAAATTCTGGCGCGACAGGTTCGTGTAGTGCCGCACGACCTGCAGTTCCGAGACCTCCGGCAGGACGGGCGGCTCCGTCCGCAGCGCATCCGCCGGCAGGTCGTCTACCCGCTCCGGGGCCGGTGCCTGCGCGTGCGCGGCACGACCGGGGCGGGCAATGTCGAATATCGTCCGCATCGGTCAGTCTTCCAGTATCCCCGCGAGGGCATCCGCGAACTCGCGCATCTCGTCGACCGTCCGCCGTTCCGTGGCACACACCAGCAGGCCGTGTTCGAGTTCCGGGAACCACCGTCCGAGCGCGAGTCCACCCACCATGCGGCGCCGCGCCAGCGCTTCCACGACCGGTGCCGCCGGGCGGCCGAGGTCCAGAACACATTCGTGGAAGAAAGGTCCCTCGAACCGTCGCGGTACGCCGAGGATGTCCACCAGCTCGCGCGTACGGGCGTGGCACGCCGCCGCGACGTTGCGCAAACCGACCGGTCCCAGGAGGCTCATGTAGACGGTTGCCGCGGTCACGAGCAGCCCCTGGTTCGTGCAGATGTTCGATGTCGCCTTGGCCCGCCGGATGTGCTGTTCCCGCGCCTGCAGCGTGAGGGTGAAACCGGGCCGGCCGGTCGCGTCCTCGGTACGCCCGACGATGCGACCCGGCAACTGGCGCACGAATGTCTGCCGCGCGCAGATGAAGCCGAAGGAAGGCCCGCCCGAAGCCATCGGCACGCCGAGCGGCTGACCGTCTCCGCAGACGATGTCCGCGCCCGTCTCGCCCCACGCGGCAGGCGGCTTCAACAGGGCCAGCGATACCGGGTTGACGCAGGCGACGACCAGGGCTCCCAGTGCGCGCGCCTGGTCCGTCAAGGCATCCACGTTGTCGAGCAGTCCGAAGAAGTTCGGTTGCTGTACGACCACGGCTAGCGGCCGGGGGGACAGGCTCTGCAACGCCCCTGGGTCGACCCGGCCGTCCTCGCCGTAGGGCAGCGTGACGATCTCGATGGCCTGGTTGCGCACGATGGTGCGCGTCGTCGCCAGGTAGAGCGGATGAACGTTGCCGGCGACGGCCACCGTGCGTGGTCCTGCGCGGCCCTGCGCGGCCTTGCGGTTCGCCCGCACGGCCATGAGAACGGCCTCGGCAAGCCCCGATCCGCCGTCGTAGACGGATGCATTGCAGACGTCCATGCCGGTCAGTTCCGCCATCATCGTCTGAAACTCGTAGATGAGCTGCAGCGTGCCCTGGCTCGCTTCCGCCTGGTAGGGCGTGTACGCCGTCATGAACTCGCCGCGGCCGGCGATGTCCCACACCGCGGCGGGGATGTGGTGGTCGTAGGATCCCGCGCCCAGGAAACACGGGCCGGCCTCATCCTGCCGCGCGCGTGCGCCGAGACGCCGCAGCACGTCCATCTCGGACAGGCCGGCGTCCACCACCGTCAACTCTCCCGAGCGTAGCGGTGCGGGTATCTCGTCGAAAAGCGATTCGATGTCGTCGACGCCGATGACCGAGAGCATCGCCGCGACATCCGCGTCCGTGTGGGGAATGAAAGGCATACAGCATTGCCCCGCGTGTAGCGGAAGAGTTTGTCGGATTTACCGAGTCAGCGGCAAGTCCGCCGGCTCATGCGGACGCCACACGGCGCGCATGTCGCAACGATCGGGAGCGGGCGCTCGAAGCGTTTCTTCAATCAAGGGAGGGCGCGGCCGGCCCCGGGGCGCTCAGTCCTCGTCGACGCCGAACGAGCCGGGGAGTTCGTCACCGTCGACGAGATCGTCTTCGGCGACCAGGCCCCCCTCGTCACGCGCCTCGCAGAAATCCGCGTAGGCCCCGGCGTCCATGAGGTTGTCCAGCTCCGACTCGTCCGTCGGTTCGATGCAGAACAGCCAACCGTCCCCGTACGGATCCTGGTTGACCAGTTCCGGCGCATCCTCCAGTGCATCGTTCACCGCGACGACCCTGCCGGATACCGGTGCGTAGATGTCCGAGGCCGCCTTGACGGACTCGACCACACCGGCCTCCTCCGCCCCGCCCACGGCTCGATCCAGCTCCGGAAGCTCGACAAACACCACATCGCCGAGTTGCTGCTGCGCGTAGTCGGAGATGCCCACCAGGACGTTGCCGTCCTCGTCGAGCCGAGCCCACTCGTGGGTCTCCGCATACACCAGCTCCGTTGGACATTCGCTCATGCTGGCCTCTTGCTCCGGAGTTGTCGCCCGCTCGAGATCCGCACGGGGAATACCGCGGCTGGGTCCGGTCGGGCGGCGATACTCTACCCGATAAGCGCGGGATGCCGCACCCGCAACAAGGCCCACACAGGGCTTGTCGATGCGGCCTGCGGGGGAGAGCAAATCCCGTGCCAAATACGGGGGCGGCCGGGTCGTTGCGGCGCAGGGCCAACCGGCTCCAGGCGCGCTCAGTCGAACACCTGCTTGCCATTGCGAACGAACGGCGGACGCACGAGTCGTCCGGTGCGGATCCTGCCTCGTATGTCGATGCCCACCCGCCCTCTCGCAGTGCGCGGGACCCGGGCAAGCCCGATGCTGCAGCCCAGCGTGGGAGAAAAGATGCCGCTCGTCACGACGCCCGCGCCGGCATCGGTCCGGATCTCCATGCCATGGCGCATCACGCCCCGCTCTTCGAGCACCACCCCGGTCAATCTGGTCGGCGGCCTGTCCCGCCGCTGCGCCTCGAGGGCTGCGCGGCCCACGAAATCCCGGTCCGGCGGCTCCCACGCGACGGTCCAGCCCATGTTGGACTCGAGGGGGGTCACCGTCTCGTCCATGTCCTGACCATGGAGATTCAGTCCCGCCTCGAGACGCAGCGTGTCGCGGGCGGCGAGCCCCACGGGGACCACGCCCGTGGCCGCCAGGCGCTGCCACAGCGCCGCCGCGTCCGCTCCCGGCAATACGACCTCGACACCGTCTTCGCCCGTGTACCCGGTCCGGGCAAGCATCCAGTCACCCGCTTCGAGGACTTCGAAGAATCCCAGCTCCCGCACGTTCTCCCTGCCCGTCGCCGTCACGAACCGCGTGCCGGCCTCGGGGCCCTGGACCGCGATCATCGCCGTGTCCAAGCGTTCCCGCAGCACCACATCGAATCCGTCCGCCCGCGCGGTCAGCCAGGCGACCACGCGGTCGTGCGTCCCGGCGTTCGACACCACGCGGTAGCCGTTGGCGAGGCGGTACACGATCAGGTCGTCCAGCACCCCCCCGGCGTCGTTGAGGAGTGCGCCGTAGAGCGCCTTGCCCGGCGCCGCGAGGCGTTCCACGTCATTGGCGACGACGTGGCGCAGGAAGGCCCGAGCGCCGCCCCCGGCGAGATCCGTCACCGTCATGTGCGATACATCGAACATGCCGGCCGCGTTGCGCACCGCATGATGTTCCGCCACCTGGGAACCGTGATGCAGCGGCATCTTCCAGCCCGCGAAGTCGACCATCCTTGCGTCTGCCCGGACGTGTTCGCCAAAGAGGGGCGTGCGCCTGACCATCTTCTATCGCCTTCTATAGCGCCCGGGCGAGGAACCCTTCGCCCATCGCCTCGCGGATCAGCAGCTTCTTCACCGCCGGCGCGGCGTCCATGCCCCGCACCCCGACATTGCGCAGCCAGCGCCCGACCGGTCCGCCATAGCCGTAAGACCCGCGCAGCACGGTCATGAGCGCGACCATCGCCTCGGCCCGTACACGGCGACGCTGGGCGAAACCCCGCCACAGGTTGGGCCCGCCGAGGTCGACCGCACCCGCCGCGACCCGCGCGATGCCGGCCACGTCCTCGATTCCGAGGTTGACTCCCTGACCGGCCAACGGGTGGACGGTGCGTGCGGCGTCGCCAACGATGAGCAGGCGTGGACGCGGATTGAAGTCACGTACGACGCGTTGCGACAGTCGGAACGCGTAGCGCCTGTCCACCTCCTCGAAGCGCCCGAGCACACCTTCGGAAGCCGCGTACAGCGCTGCCGCGAACGCTGCATCGTCGAGCGCGCCCAACCGCTCCGAAGCAGCGCGATCCTGGCTCCAGATGACGGCCGTGCAGTGCGGATCCGGCAGCGGCAGGAAGGCCAGCGGTCCGTGCGTCCCGAAGCGTTGCAGGGCCTCGTCCGCATGCGGACGGGCCGACTGCACCACCGTGGCGACCGCCGCATCGAAATCGCCACGGTGCAGCAGTTCGACGCCGGCGAGTTGCCGCACCTGCGATTCCGCGCCGTCCGCCGCGATCACGAGTCGCGCCGGGAGGTTGCGCTCCCCGACGGCAACCGTCAGGGCGCCGGCGCCCTGTGACAGGCCGGAGACCGCTCCGCGGTACACGTCCACATCCTCCACGCGATCGCACGCGTCCCACAGCGCCGCGCAGACCGCACCCACCTCCACCACGCCGGCCAAGGCGTCGAGCCCCACGGAACCCGCGTCAAAATCGATCTGCGCCGTACCGAGTTCTTCCCACACCCGCATGCGGCGAATCGGCGCTGCCGGGACCGCAACGTCGAGGAACGCCAGGCACGCGGGCGTCAGGGCGACGGTTCGAATGTCGAAGCCGAGCCGCCCCTGCACCGTGGAGGGACGTTCGCGGTCGATCAGGGCGACCCGCCGCCCGATCCGACCCAGCGCGAGCGCCGCCGCCGCGCCGACGATGCCGCCCCCCACCACGGCCGCGTCGTAAGGCCGGTCAGGCATGCATCAGTGCCTCGATCTCATCGACCGTCTTCGGCACGGCGTGCGTCAGGATCCGCGCGCCATGGCGTTCGATCACCACGTCATCCTCGATACGAACGCCCAGCCCCCGCCATCGTGCGGGTACGTCCTGCGCATCCTCCGGGAAGTACAGTCCCGGTTCGACGGTCAGCGCCATGCCCGGTTCCAGCATGCGCCACGTCCCCTCGACGCGGTAGTCGCCGACATCATGCACGTCGATGCCCAGCCAATGGGAGCACTTGTGCACCGTGAAGCGTCGGTACGCCTCAGTCTCGATCGCCTCCTCGAGGCTGCCGCTCAACAACCTGAGATCGAGCAGTCCCGCCGTGAGGACGCGCATCGCCGCATCGTGCGGGGCGTTGAACTCCACTCCGGCAACCGCTGCGTCGATGGCGGCCGCCTGGGCGGCGAGCACCAGTTCATAGATCTCTCGCTGCGGCCCCGAGAAGACCCCGTTGACGGGAAACGTACGGGTGACGTCCGCTGCGTAGTGCGCGTACTCGCAGCCCGCGTCGATCAGTACCAGGTCGCCATCCCGCAGCACGCGGTCGTTGCGTACGTAGTGCATCACGCACGCGTTGCGCCCGCCGGCGACGATGGACTGGTACGCCGGCGAGCGCGCGCCGTTCGTCATGAACTCGTGGAGGATTTCTGCTTCGAGCTGCATTTCAGTGACGCCGGGTGCGCACCGTCGCATGGCGCGCACGTGCGCCCGAGCGGTGATCTCCGCCGCGCGCGCCAGCAGCCGCCGTTCGGACGCGGACTTGTACAGACGCTGTTCGTGCAGGAGTGTCTTGAGAGACACGAACTCCCCGGGTGGCCGCGCTCCGCCGGCCTCCCGGGCGCGTATATCCGTCACCCAGCCGATCAGCCGGCGGTCGAAATCCGGATGTTCGCCCAGGGTCAGGTACACGCGCCCACGCCCCTCGACGATCCCGGGAAGGATGTCATCGAGGTCCGCGGACGGGAAGGCATCGTCGAGGCCCAGCGCCGGCGCGGCCCGCTCGGGCCCGAGCCGCGTACCCGCATACCGCTCGGCCGGCGCGTCCCGGTCCCGACAGAACAGGATCGTCTGGCCCTGCTCGCGGCCCGGGGCAAGCGCCAGCACGCAGTCCGGTTCCTCGAAGCCCGTGAGGTAGTAGAAGTCGCTGTCCTGGCGAAACGGGTACTCGGCGTCGCGGTTACGAAACTGCACGCGGGCGCTCGGCAGCAGGGCGACCGAGCCGTCCTCCATGGACTCCATGAGGCGCTCCCGGCGCCGCCGGTACTCGCCCGGGCCGACGCCCCGCGGAGGCCGTTGTGCCCTCATGCCCGGGTCCGATGACGCGGACGCGCCATGCCGGAAGACCGGCGCCGATGGCCCCGTGCGTGGTCTGTGTCGCCGGGGCGTGGGCGCAACGGCGCGGAACGAGCTTGCGAGGGAGCGACCGGACCGCCCATGGGGCGCTTTGATCCTTCACATGACGGCGAATTCACGCCACACTATCCTTGGCCAAAGACGATGTCGAGGGTGGCACTGGTGCCCGATCTGGGTGTTCTCGAACAGCGCATCGACGAACTGATCGAAACATGCCGTGCCCTCGCGACGGAGAACCGCGCACTCAGGGCGCAACGCCGGTCGTTGAACGTGGAACGTGCGAAGCTCCTCGAACGCAACGAACTCGCCAGCAGCAAGGTCGACTCGATGATCGGCCGACTGAAAGCGCTCGAGGAGGCATCGTGAGCGAAGCCGTCACCGTATCGGTCGAAATCCTCGGCAAGCAGTTCCAGGTGAGTTGCGGCGTCAGCGAAGTGGAGCAGGTCAGCGCAGCCGCGCGCTTCCTCAACGAGCGCATGAACGAGATCCACGAGACACGGAAGGTGCTCGGTTTCGACCGCATCGCCGTGATAGCGGCACTCAACATCGCCCACGAATACCTGTCCCTGCAGAGCGACCGCGACCACGTCGTGGAGGACACCGAGGGCAAGGTGGGGGAGTTGACCGACAAGGTCGCGCAAGCCCTCGCCGAGGCGAAGCCCTGACGCCGGCGCGCCTCAAGCGACACTCCGGTTGCATCGCGCAGCAATCAGATATACTCCCAGCCAGTCTCCTGGGGTGCTCGCCAGTCGGTGTCGTCCTTGAACCGTTGAGAAAACAATGGGGACTTCGCTGCGAGGCCAGTGCGCAAGCCCGGCGCGACCGGACAGAGCTTCGGCACATGTCCATCAGGTCGCCTCGGGAAGCCTTGGGCGCTCGCACGGGTTCCCGCTCTGAACCGGAACGGTTCAGGGCAAACCAGGCAGCGGCGCCATCGGGAGACGGACCTGCGGGTCGCCGGCCATCCAGTGCCGGCCGCTCCCGGATGTGCCGGGACGCGCGTGCGTTCCGGCCCTTCCGGGCGTCGGTGTCCGGCCGCCTTGCACCCGCTTCGACAACACGCAGTCTCTGTCACTCTCTCTCGTCCAGTGTGGCCCCGTCAGGCGGGTTGCGTCCCCCCCATGTCGCTGCGTAGCTCGCTGCGCGCCCGGCGCCGCGCACTCTCCTCGTCCGAGCAGACCGAGCATGCCCAACGGGTCTGCCGGCACCTGTTCAACTCCGCCATCGTGTTGCGCGGACGCATCGCGGCATATGCCGCCTTCGATGGGGAACTGGACCTGTGGCCGTTCATCGCCCGCCATCCGCGGCTGGCATTGCCGGTGGTGGAGTCCTCCACCCGCATGACGTTCCGGCCATATCGCTTCGGTCAGCCGCTACGGAACAACCGCTTCGGCATCCGCGAACCGCTGGGCCGCCGGCCCCTCCCACCCCTTGCGCTGTCCGCGGTGCTGACCCCGCTGGTGGGCTTCAGCGAGGACGGCGAGCGGCTCGGCATGGGCGCCGGCTACTACGACCGCTGCTTCGCCCGCGGGCGCCGGCCGCTCCTGATCGGCGTCGCACACGAACTGCAGTGCGTACGGCATCTCACCCGAAGGGACTGGGACGTGCCGCTGGACGCCGTCGTCACCGAGCGCGGTTGGCGTTCCTTCACGGTGCGCGGGCGCGCCGTACGCCGGCCCGACGGACCCGCCGTTTGACGGCGCTATACTGCTCCCATGGCAGTCCGCAAGATCATCCGCATGGGTCATCCGAACCTGCGGCGGCCGGCGCGTGCGCTACTGCCGGAAGAGTTGGACAGCGACGAGCTGTACCGCCTGGTCGCGGACATGATCGACACCCTGCACGACTACGGCGGCATAGGTCTCGCGGCGCCCCAGGTCAACGAGGGCCTGCGGCTCGCCATCATCGAGGTCCCGGGCGGCGCGACGCGCTACGGTGAACTCGAGCGCACTCCCCTGACCGTCTGCGTCAACCCCGAGACGGAGGTCATCGATGCAGCCACCGCCGGGTACTGGGAAGGCTGCCTGTCGGTCCCGGGGTTGCGCGGCTGGGTCGAGCGCCCGCAGCACATCCGTGTCCGCTACCTGGATCTCCACGGCAAGGAGCACGAGATCGAAGCGAGCGGCTTCCTCGCGACCGTCTTCCAGCACGAGTTCGACCACCTCGACGGACGCCTGTTCATCGATCACATCGCCGACTCGACCCGCCTCGTCTTCGAGGACGAGTACGAGCGTTACGTCCTGCCACAGGAAGAAGCCGAGGGAGGCGGGTAGCGGGCCGCGCAGAATGGACCGGGACCAAGTCAAGATCGCCGTCGCCCGGGCCGCCCGCGACCTGATCGAGCCGAAGCTCTCCTCCGACACCATCGTGGGTGTCGGCACCGGCAGCACGGCCAACTTCTTCATCGAGGCACTCGCGGAGATCCGCCACAAGTTCGACGCTGCAGTGTCGAGTTCGGACGCCTCCACCGAACGGCTGAGGGCCCGGGGCGTGCAGGTCATCGAACTGAATGCCGCCCCGGCAGTCGCGGTCTACGTCGACGGCGCGGACGAAGTCGATCCCTCGAACGCGCTGATCAAGGGCGGCGGCGGCGCGCTGACACGGGAGAAGATCGTGGCGGCCACCGCGGACGAGTTCGTCTGCATCGTCGACGACTCCAAGCCGGTCGACCGGCTCGGCGCTTTCCCCCTGCCCGTGGAGGTCGTCCCGATGGCGCGCGGGCTCGTCGCGCGGCGGTTGGCCGGCCTCGGCGGGCAACCCGTGTACCGCCAGGGTTTCGTCACCGACAACGGCAACGTCATCCTCGACGTGCACGGCCTGTCCATCGCCGACCCGGACGCGCTCGAGCGGGAGATCAACGACATGCCAGGGGTCGTGACGAACGGCATCTTCGCCGCCGAGCGGCCGCACGTCGTGCTGGTGGGGACGCCGCTGGGCGTCGAGCGCCGCGGCCCGCCCTGAACTGACAGACGGGGGTGGCCGGCTTCCGCTACGCCCTCGCCGCCGGCAGCGCGCTACCGCAATCCCTCAGGCGGCCTCTTCCATGCCTGGCTGGTATCGTCCGAGCGTCGCGGCGCCATTGAGCCGCGCGCGCAGCGCCAACTGCCGCTGGGCCGCCGGGACGTTCGCGGCACTGCCGCCCCAGGCCTGCAACGCCGGCTCCTGCAACGCGCGTCCGTAGGAGAAGCTCAGCCGCCACGGCAGGTCCAACCCGCTCGTATTCATCGCATTGAGGTGCTCGGTGGACTGCACGGCGGTCTGGCCACCCGACAGAAAGACGACGCCCGGTACCGCGGCGGGGACCGTGTTGCGCAGACAGGCGAGCGTCCGCTCCGCCACCTCCACCACCGACGCCTGGCTGGGGCAGTCCTTGCCGGACAGCACCATCGACGCTTTCAGCACGGTGCCCTCGAGGCGCACGTCCTGTTCCGCCAGGGCCGTGTAGAGCGCACGCAACGTCGCACGCGTCGCGGCATCGCAGGTCTCGATATCGTGGCCGCCGTCCATCAGGACCTCCGGCTCGACGATGGGCACGATGCCGGCGTCCTGGCACATGGAGGCGTAGAGGGCGAGGGAGTACATGTTGGCCTCGATGCACGCACCGCTCGGCAGACCGTCGCCAATGGTGATGACGGCGCGCCACTTCGCAAATCCGGCCCCGAGGTCACGGTACTCCGCCAGCCGCTCGCCGAGGCTGTCGAGGCCCTGGGTGAATTTCTCGCCGGGATGCAGGGGCATGTCCAGTGTGCCCCGGTCGACCTTGATGCCCGGGATGCTGCCGTTCGCCGCGATGTGCTCGGGGAATGCGGCGCCGGCCGCGGTCGTCTGGCGAATCGTCTCGTCGAACAGGATGTAGCCCGACAGGTGCTCGGCGGACCCCTCCGCGGTGATCAGGAGTTCCCGGTACGCCCGGCGGCTCGCCTCGTTCGCCTCCACGCCGATCGAGTCGAAACGGCGCTTGCAGGTCGGGTGGCTCTCGTCCATCGCGAGGATTCCACGGCCCGGGGCGACCATGGCGTTTGCCGTTTCTTCGAGTATCTGCCGGTTCATGTTCGAGAGGCTCTCCGCGACGCTGTCCAACAGCCGGGCAGTATAGCGCCACCACGGTCCGGGACCCGGTCAGGCCGCCGGAGCTCCGTCGCCGGCCAGCGCGCGGGCGTACGGCAGAACCTGGTCTTCCCACTGCAGGCGAGCGTGGGCACAGCCGGCCGTGACGTCCCGAAAGATCCGCTGCAGGGCCCGGCTTTCGTGCAGTTCCGCGCCGCCGGCGGCCTCGTACAACCGCTGCGTGGCCCGGTTGCAGAGCCGGGCGGCGAAAGCCGTGTCGCGCATGATGCGGGTGGTGACGAAAGCGTCCGGCGTCGGGTCGGCATCGAGTTCGGCGGCGGCTGCGAGGATCACCGTGCGCGCCGCATCCACTTCCGCGCTGGCTTCGCCGAGGCGCAGCAGCCAGCCGTCGCGCGCCGCGGCTCCGATCTTGCGCGCGAACTCGCGGACCGCGGCCTGGGCGCCGCCGATGACCGGGCCGACGATGACGAGGATCAGCAGCGCGCCATAGGGCCTGATGATCCGGGAGAAGGGCAAGAGTCGCTCCGCCGGCACCGGGACGCCATCGCAGACCGCGTCCTTGGAGCCCGTCCCACGCAGGCCCAGGACCTGCCAGGTATCGTCGATCTCGTACTCCGATCTGTGCAGCAGCCCCAGGTGCGGCTCACCGTTCGGCTGAGCGATCCCGAGCAGCAGCCAGTCGGCATGGTCGCAGCCGGAGTTGAAAGCCCAGCGCCCGGAGACGACCGCTCCGTCCGGACCGATGGACTCGGCATGGCCGGCGGGACCGAGGGAAGCGGACACCAGGGTCTTCGGGTCGCGCCACACCGCCGCCTGCACCGTGTCCGGATAGCGGCCGACGACGTAGTTGTGCATACCCCAGACGAAGTTGCACCAGCCCGTGGACATGCAGCCCTCCGCCAGCACCCCGCACACGTCCACGAACTCCCGGATCGTGTTGCGAGAGCCGTGTTTGAGCATCTGCGGGAATCCCGCCCCCTGCAGTGCGGCCAGCACCTCGGGATGCAACTGTCCCAGCCGCTCGGTCGCGGCAGCCCGGTTCCGGGCGAGCGTCGCCACGACACCGGCACGCTGGCGTAGCGTGGGCGTCCGGGGGTCGTCCATGGACGGGCGCTACAGCTCGAGCGGTTCTCCCTGGGCGATCTTCTGCGGCTCCTCACGCCACGCGTCGGAGGTGTCGACGTAGAGTTCGAGCATGTTGCCGTCCGGGTCCTGGAAGTACAGGGACCGCGTCACCTCGTGATCGATCGGCCGGCACCGCACGCCGGACGCGTCAAGGTGCGCCTTGGCTTCGCGCAGGGCATCCATGTCAGTGCCGATCTTGAAGGCGACGTGGGCCAGCCCCACGGACTTCTCGCTCGCCCGCTCGGCGTCCGCGCCGAGGGCCGCGATGGCGAAATCATGGTGGTTGCCCATGGTGAAGAAGGTCATGTGAGGGTCTTCCCGGTGCGCGCACACGGTCATGCCGAGGACGTCCCGGTAGAACGTCTCCGCGCGCTCCATGTCGCCGACCTTGATGACCACGTGACCCAACGATTCGATACGCATGAGCCTCTCCGGCTTGAAACGTTCACGACCTGCCGAAGATTGCGGTCCCCCTTCCGCTATTGTCAAATCGGCCCGAGGCTGCGGGCCTCCAAGATACACCGGCACCCAGCCTGGCCCCGAGCGTGAAGGACGAGACATGCCCGACCTCAACCTCATCGGTCACCCGCTGACGGGTACGCCCTTCGGGGCCGCTCTCGACCTGTGCCTGATCCTCGCCGCGCTGTGCTGGCTGCTGTCCATCCTGACGCGCGAATACTCCTGGGTGGATCGTCTCTGGCAACTCTGTCCGCCGGTCTACTGCCTGATGGTCGCGGCCGCGGCGGACTTCGAGTCGACCCGCCTGAACATCATGACCGTCCTCGTGACGGCGTGGGGGCTGCGTCTCGCCTACAACTTCGCACGCAAGGGCGGCTTCTCCATGGGCGGAGAGGACTACCGCTGGGCCACCGTGCGCAAGCGGACCGGGCCGGTCGGTTTCCAGTTGCTCAACGTGACGTTCATCGCACCCGGACAGATGCTCCTGATCTGGCTCTTTACCTCGCCCATGCACCAGGCATGGCTGGGGCGGGAAGCGCCGATGAACGCGCTCGACATCGCCGCGGCCCTGGCGTTCGTCGCCTTGCTCGTCGGCGAGACGGTGGCCGACCAGCAGATGTGGAAGTTCCAGCAGGACAAGAAACGCCGCGTTGCCACCGGCGAGGCGGTCGCGCAACCGTTCATGAACACCGGGCTCTTCGGCTTGAGCCGGCACCCGAACCACTTCTGCGAATTGGGCATGTGGTGGGTGTTCTACCTGTTCGCCGTCGCGGCGTCGGGAGAGTGGCTGCACTGGACCGGCCTCGGCTTCATCCTGCTCAGCGCGCTCTTCGCCGGCTCGATCCCGCTTGGGGAATCCATATCCGTCGACCGCCACCCGTCCTACCGGGATTACCAGGCCACCACCCGGTGCCTGCTCCCGGTGCCCCGCCGGCGCGCGGCCGACCCGTCGGGTCAGGTCTGACGGAAGTCGCCCGGCCCGCGACGCAGCACCGCCAGGCGGCTCTCGAAGTCGTCCCGACAGACGTAGCAGCCCTGCAGGAGACGGGGGCCGCTGTGGACATCGAAGCCTTCGCGCGCGTGCAGGATGCGGCGATTGTCGAACACCTGGCATTCTCCGGCACGCAGGCGGAACCGGAGTTGCATGGCATCGCTCGACGCGATGGCAAGGAACCTGCGTAGCGCGCGGTAGAACGGCATCTGCAACTCCGGCTCGATGTCCACCGGACCGAGCAGCGCCGGGTGCAGCCGCGAAACGACGACATCGCCGTCTTCGTCGACCTCGATGACCGTGGCACGGGTGACGATCTCCCAGTCCCTGGCAATCGAGACGAACGTCACGGGGCAGGTAGAGAGCAACTCGAACGCAGCCCTGTCCTCGTCTCGGAGCGCCTGCGCGCACGCGACGGCGTCCACCAGCACGCTGTTCCCGCCCGTGGCGTCGTTGCGCAGGCAGTGCAGGAACTGGACGCCCGGTGGATGTCGGCGGCTGGCCAGGTCGCTGTGGGGTTGGAGCGGTCCGGCGGTGTAGGCCAGGTTCTCCGCGTTCGGCTTCGATTCGACGTCGAAGTAGCGGCCGAAGTGCGATTCCTCGATGAACCCTATCCGTTGCGCGAAATCCACCACCGCCAATCGTTCGGACGGCACGCCCTCGACCAACGCGACGCCCCGAAGGTCCACGCATTCCATGAGTTCCCGCAGGCCGGCATCGCTTCCGGCGACGGCGGCGTACCCGAAGCGCGGCACGCCCGCGGCGAGTTCACCCGCCGTCCACGCCGGACGCCGTCGCTTCCGACCCAGCCGGGCGGCCGGCTCTGCGCGGTGCGCGTCGAGCCACGGCCAGCTGAAGAAGGTCCCGTCGCACGGCGCGTCATGCCGCGGCCACTCGATGTGGAGTCCCTGCGCGTCGGTCCGAACGGACGCCGGCGCGATCTCGAGCGGAATCGCCAGGAAATCCACGGTGCGCTCCCAGGCGTCCGGGTGTATACAGCACGGGCAATGACAGTTCTCCCGGAGCCAGTAGTACAGGTGACGACTCCGATGCCCTGCGGGCCATTCGATGTGCACGCTGTCGGCGCCCGCGGTCACCCTCGGAGTGCTGCTCTCAGACCGGTCTCGATCGCTCACTGGACGATCCTCCCAGCCGCAATGGCCCTATGATCCCACGCTTTTGTGCTGTCTGGACCCCCCATGCGGCCGTCGACTCGCCCCTGCCCTGGCGGCGGTATCATCGACCCGTCGCTTGGAGCCCTGACGGCCATCGGGACAGTGGAACGAGACGGCTTTCTTTCGCCCGTCCGGATCATGGACGAGTCGGGTGATTCGGCACAGGACTCGTAGGGGCGACCCTTGTGGTCGCCCGCGCCGGGACCGTGCACGAATTCGGCACGGGACGGGACAAGCCCGTCCCCTTGCATGGAAGTCGCGCCAAGGGAACGCAGTGACCGCCGGTGCAACTTCCACGCAAGGACGGCGTGGCTGGGCCGGAGGCGCGCCGGTGCGTAGCGAGCTCGCGAGCGAGTGCCGGACCGGCTATGGGGCGCTACAACGCCCGCGCTGGGCCTGGCGGGTGATTCGGCACGGGACGGGGCGCATGGTACGCGGCAGGATGGGGGATGCGACCGTTGCCCCGCCTGGCGTCGAGACGCGAACATGATCGTCTCGCACCGGCATCGCTTCATCTTCTTCGCCGTGCCGAGGACCGCCACGCACGCGGTGCGCACCGCGTTACGCGACAGTCTCGGCCCCGAGGACTGGCAGCAGCAGTCCCTGACGGAGCAGGTCCGGCTCCCCGTCCCCCCGCTCGCACGCCTCGGCCATGGCCATATCACCCTGCAACAGCTGCAGGCCTGTCTGCCCGGCGAAATCTGGTCCGACTATTTCAAGTTCGCGTGCGTGCGCAATCCCTACGACCGCTTCGTGTCCGCGTGCGCCATGCTCAACAAGCGCAACCCCGGCTTTCGCGGCAACGAGAGGGCTTTCATGAAGCAGGCGATCCGCGCCCCCCGCTTCCGCGCTCGCGCTCTGGTTCGCCCGCAGTGGGACATGCTGATCGACGACGGCGGCCGGCTCGGCATGGACTTCCTCGGGCGCTACGAGACCCTGCAGGCATCGTTCGACGAAGCCTGCCGCCATATCGGCATTCCGGCAACGCCTCTCCTGACCCGCAACACCACGGAGCATCGCGCGTACGCGTCCTACTACGACACCGAGCTGCTGTCCCTGGTGACCGAGCTTTATCGCCGCGACTTCGACCAGCTCGGCTACCAGACAGCCACCTCGGCGGAGGCCCTGTCTTGCGCCTGAGCAAGCCCTTCATCCGGCTGCCGTTCCGTTTCGACGCCGAGCGACTCGCGGCAGAGGCCGGACAGTTCCCCGCGGAGCGATGGATGGCCCATCCCAGCGGTCTGCCCGGCAACTCGGCCATCGCGCTGGTCTCGAGTGGCGGCACCGACAACGACTCCTTCGAAGGCGAGAAGCGCGCCACCCCGCACCTCGAGGCGTGCGAATACATGCGCCAGGTCATGGCGAGTTTCGGCGAGGTCCTGTCACGTTCCCGGCTGATGAAGCTCGACGCACGCTCCGAGCTCCGCCTGCACGTGGACTTCAACTACCACTGGTTCAGCCGCGTGCGCATCCACATCCCGGTCGTCACCCACCCGTCGGTGATCTTCCACTGTGGCCGGGAGAGGCTGCACATGCAGGCCGGCGAGTGCTGGATCTTCGACTCCTGGCGGCGGCATCGGGTGGTGAACCCCAGTGCCGAGGACCGCATTCATCTCGTCGTCGACACCTGCGGGTCGTCCCGCTTCTGGGACCTGGTGCGCCATGTCGAAGACGAAGACCCGGACGCCACGGCCGCGACCGCCCGGCTCGTGGCCTTCGAGCCCGGCAAGCCCGTGGCGCTGCGAACCGAGCGGTTCGCGAGCCTGCCCATCATGGCCCCGGGCGAGTGCGCCGCCTTGATCGAAGACCTGATCGCGGACTTCTCGGCCAATCCGGACAACGATCCGGGGCTCGTCGCCAGATATGCCGCATCGATGCGCGCCTTCGCCTGCGACTGGCGCGAGACCTGGCTGCTGCACGGACATCGTCCGGCGGGGCTGCCGCACTACCGGGCGTTGATCGAGCGCGCGCGCGGCCAACTGCATCCCGACATGCGGGCGCTCACCGTGCAGAGCAACCGGGTCGGCGTGAACGCCATCTTCGCCCAGCGGGTGCTGAACGCCGCGCTCGCACCCGACGCCGAAGTCCGCTGACGAGCCCGGGGGTCTACTCGATCCCGTAACGCCGCCGGACCTCGGACCCGAGCGCCTCCTGCAGAGGATCCAGCCACCGTTCGTAGTGGCGCCACTGCTCGAGCCCGCTGCGGTAGATCGGCTGGCGCACCTGCTCCGAGCTCGGCGTGCGGATACTGCGTTCGGTGCGGTGGTACTCCACGCACGCAGCCTCGAAAGGCAGGCCACAGAAATCCAGGATGCGGTGTACCTGGCCCTCGAGGTCCTCGACGACGTCCTCGTGCTGGACGCGCAGCACGAAGCCCGGCAATGCCTGGTCCCAGTGATCCATGAGCCGCAGGTACTGCCGATAGTAGTTGCCGATCTCCGTCAGCCCGTAGGAGAACTCCTGGCCCTCGCCAAACAGCTGCTTGTAGCCGCTGAAGCAGCACGCCATGGGATGCCGGCGCGCGTCGATCACCTTGGCGTTCGGCAGGATCAGCCGGATGAGTCCCACGTGAAAGAAGTTGTTCGGCATCTTGTCGACGAACAACGGCGCCACGCCCCGGTAGGCACGGGTGTCCGCAAGGAACTGCTCGCCGAAGCTGCGGAAGTAGTCGTCCTCGAGGTCCGTCAGGATGGCCGGGTAGCGCGGCGCTGCGCCCGGTGCGTCGCGGCCGCGCAGACGCTTGGCCAGGTTGAGGACGTTGTGCAGTTCCATGGTGCCGTCGACGGCGCTGTGCGACGAAAGGATCTGCTCGAGGAGCGTCGAGCCGGCTCGCGGCAGCCCCACCACGAAGATCGGGTCCGGCGCATCGCAGCCCACACCGTGACGACGGGCGAAGAGTTCCCCGGTACACACCTCGATCTGGCTGTCTATCCGTACCTGCAGGTGTTCGGGGCTGTGGTAGGTCGTCGGGTGCTTCAGCGCGTTCCCGCGCCGGTAGAACTCGAATGAGCGTTCGTACTCGTGCCGCCGTTCCCAGGCATCCCCCAAGGCGAAACAGACCTGGATTCGGTCGTTCTCGCCGGTGGCCGGATCGGCTACCAGCCCTTCCATCCGCGCCAGTTCCTCGTCGGTGAACTCGTGGGATTTCGTGTTCGCGAGGCTCCAGTACGCGTCCCCGTGATCGGACTTGATCGCGTACGCCTTCCGGTAGAGCCCGATCGCCGCATCGATGTCGCCTTCCGCCTTGTGCACGTGGGCCAGCGACACCGGATAGAAGTGGTTGTCCGGATGGCGCTGCATCAGGACGTCATAGTTCTCGATCGCATCCGCGTTCCTGCCGACGCCCGCGCAGGCGGCGGCGTACAGTGCGCGCACGTTGTCCTCGTCCGCCGGTCGGTGCAGCACGGACGCCTCCTGCCCGGCCGTGGCTACCGCCGCCAGCCCGCCCGCCTCCAGCTCGCGCAGCAGTCGCTCCGCATGCTCATGGGCCTTCGCGAACTTCTGCATGCGCATCAGGATGTTGACGTACTGCAGGCGGGCGTTGCGATGCTCCGGATGGAACTCGACGCAACTCTCGAGCAGAAACTCCGCCTCGTCGTAAGCCTTGTTGCGCGTCGCGATCTCCGCCAGCAGGCGCATGCCCTCGACGTGCGTCCGGTCGGACTGCAGGAAGTGCTTGCACAGGCGCTCCGCGTCGGCCAGGCGATCCTCGGAGAGATAGCTGATGACGGCCAGCAGTTCGGCCGGCAGCACCTCCAGGAAGCCGAGCTGTTCCGTCACTTGGGCGAGCCGTTCCTCGTTGCCGGTGTCGTGGTACAGCTTGGCGAGGCACTTCCAGCTGTTGACGAGCGCGGGATCCGCGGCGATCGCGCGTTCGAAAGCCGCACCCGCGCGGGTGAAGTTCCTGAGCGCGATGTAGTTGTAGCCCACCTCCTGGTGCGCCCGACCCAAGTCCGGCCGCGCCTGCAGGATGATGGCCAGCGTGTCGAGGGCCAGCGGCCAGCGGTGCTGGTGTCGCCGGGCGACGGCCAGGGCATAGCGGGCTTCGAGGTTGTCCGGCTCGCCGGCGAGGACCTCTTCCATCAGCCGCGCGGCCGCATCCGGCTGCCCCTGGCTCAGCAGGTGCTGGGCCTCGCGGACGTTCGCCTCCGTCTCCGGTTCGGACACGCCCTGGCCCCCCGCGGTACCGCCTCAGTCGGTCGAGCGTTTACACGCCCGCGTCGCGGTCATGCACGAACTCAAGCGGCGGGACGCCACAAGGGCGTCCCCTAATCCAGGTCATACGAGAAGCGCAGGCCCATGCTCCGCGGCCGCTGCACGGTGACCACCGGCGTGTAGTGCCCGGCGATCTGCATGACGGGCGCATCCTCGTTGCCGAGGTTGTCGACGAAGAGCTCCGCGCGCCAGCCGTCCTTCTCGATGCCGAAGGCCACGTTGACCGTCGTCGAATCGGGATTGACGAAGCGCGAGTTGCGCGGCAGCCCGGACGGGATCGCGACCGTGCCGTAGGGACCGCCTTCGTACTGCAGGTCCAGCCCGGAATACGCGCCCGACTGTCGGAACAGCGTGTCGTCCATGAACTCCGCGCTGCCGACGATGCCGGCGACGCTCTCGCCCCGGTAGCTCAGGCTGGCGTGGATGTACCCATTGGCCTGCATGGCGTTGATCGGGAAGTCGTAGCGTGCCCGGATGTTGCCGGCGAACTCCGACGCCATGGGCAGCTCACTGCCGACCGGCACCGCAATCCCCTGTAACTGCCGATTCAACCGGGTCAGTTCCGTATCGAGGATGCTGAAGGCGCCCGCGATCGTCAGCCGGTCGGTCGGCGCCCACATGAAGTCGACGTCGAGTCCCCGAGCCTCTGCATCGCCGATGTTCTCGATGAAGTAGAGGAACGCCACGTTCGACGGGTCGAAACGGGACACCTGCAGTTCGTCGATGCTGGTCTTGTACACCGTCGCGTTGATACGCAGCGAGCCCTCGAGGAATTCGCCCTTCATGCCCGCTTCGATGCTCGACAGCTCGTCGGTGAGCGCCACGGCCGGGACGACGTAGTTCTCGTACACGCCGGACTGGTTGGTCGAGAGCTGTCCGGCGTTCCGGTTCAGGGTGGCCGGTCGATAGCCCTCCGAGTACGTCGCGAAGAGCAGCACGTCGTTCATTGGACGCCAGCCGATGGACCCCTTGAAGATCGTGTCGGTCTCGTTGATGGAGCCGTCGGACTGCAGGTTGCCGATGTCGAAGTGACCGTTCTTGAGGGCCGCCAGGGTCGCCGCATTGCTGCCACCGCCCCGGAACATGTCCCGTGCGCCGTTCGGACTGCGCGCGTTCAGGATCACGTTGTCGTCGCCGCTCGACTTGTAGGCACCGAGGGTCTCGAGGCGCGCCGTGACGTCGTTGCTGAACGCGTGGCTGTTGCAGCGTCCGTCGGCCGTACGCTCGGAGTTGCCGAACCCCTGCGGCTCGATGCCGTAGCGGCACCCGAAGGCGAAGTTGGCCGCGCCACGCAATTGCGAGGTCAGGTCGTAGTAGCGGGCACTCACAGAGACCGTCCAGGTGTCGGAGAGATCGAACGCGACCTCGCCGAACACGGCCTGTTCCTCCTCGGTCCGCGTGAAGTCGTTGAAGAACACGGTGTACGGGGTGCGCGGTCCCGAGGAGTTGATGCCCTTGGTGGGCACCGCGATGTTGCCGAGCAGGAAACCGTCGCCCGAGTTGTCGTTGTAGTAGCTGCTGACGTGCTCGGCGAAGGCCGGGTTAGCCGATTCGTACTGGAAATCCCCGATGTGCGTGGTCTCGACGTCGTTCAGGTACACGCCGCCGAGGAAGCGGATGCGCTTCGAGGCGTCCGTCGAGATGCGGAACTCGTGGGTCGTGCGGGTGTTGCCTGTCTCCTCCGTGTACTGCTTGGTGGGGTCGTAGCAGTTGTTGACGTCCGTCGCGTCGTAGACGTTGCCGCTGCACAGGTAGTAGGTGATGTAGCCGCCGCCGTTGTTGTAGTGCGTGTAGTCGATGAGGCTGTCGACCTCGCGGTCGAGGTAGCCGCCGGCGTAGATCAGGTCCAGGTTCGCGATGCGCCCGGAGATGGTCCAGGTCGTCAGCCCGAACTCGTCGCGGTTGTATTCCGGGGCGTAGCTGCGGATGGCGTGGTCCTGGTTCAGGCTGGTGTCGACCAGGAACGAGCCGTCTCCCTCAAGCGTCTGCGCCGTGTGCTGCAGGAGCACGTCCCAGTCGTCGGTGACGGACCAGGCGAGACTGAACCGCCCGCCACGGTATGAAGCCTCGTTCCAGTCGTCCTGCACGATCCCGTCGTTGCGCGCGCTCACGATCGAATCGGCGCCGGTCAGGTCGGGGCCGTAGCCGGCGACGTTGTTGCGGTCCACCACTTCGCCGCTCGGCGTAAAGGTCCCCGGGATGTTGTCGATCCAGCCGCCCTGGTTGTCGCTGTACACGACGGCACGGACCGCGAGCGTGTCGGACAGGGGGATGTTCACCCAACCGTCGGCGCCGCCGCTGTCCGCGCCGTCCTCGGTGGTCGAATACCTGCCGTTGAAGCCGGCGGCGAACTTGCCGTGTTCCGGCTTGCGCGTGATGAGCCGCAGGTTGCCGGACTGGGAACTGGCCCCGAACAGGGTGCCCTGGGGGCCGGACAGGACCTCGATACGCTCGAGGTCCGCCGCGAACACGTCCAGGTTGCGTCCGCCCATCGACACGGGCTGCTCGTCGACGTACAGCGCGACGCCCGGCTGAGAGCCCTGCGCCGCGGTAATCGTCACGCCCGATTGCTCCGTGGCGCTGCCGCGTATGTAGAGCTCCTTCTTGCCGGGGCCGTTGCCGGTGCCGACGACATTGGGCAGGTACTCCACGTACTCGTCGAAGGTCTCGATGCCGAGATCGCGGACCGTGTCACCCGTGACCGCCTGCACGGAGATGGTCACTTCCTGCGCGCTCTCCGCCCGCTTGGTGGCGGTGACGATGATCGTCTCGAGTTCCGCGGCGGAAACGGCTCCGCTCCCCGCCAGTACGGCCGAGATGGCGACGCCCAGGGGTTTCCTCTTCCATCCGGACCGCTGCTGCAAGACGGTTCCGGGCCCGGCCGCGCGCGTCCCTCGTCGCGTCCCTCTCGTTCTGTCTTCCATGAAGTCTCCCCTCGCCATCGGCCATCGTGCACTGACGTCCCCGGTCCTCAAATAGCACTACCGCCTGCCAAAAGCAACGTGGCATCCCGGGCGCGAAGAACGTCTGCGTACCACCTTCGCAGGCCCGCTTGAGGAGTACAACACCTTGAGGCGTACAACCGTTGCCCGTACAAGCGGAAAGCGCGACACTCGCGGGCACGCGAAGAGGGCCCTCCAGCGACGCACATGTGTCCCGAAACACCGTCCCCGGCCAGGGCTGAGGGCCCAACGCACATCGCGTTCCTGATGACCCCGGAATACACGCTCGTCACGCTCACGAGCGCGATCGCCGTGCTGCGCATGGCCAACCGTCTGAGCGGCCGGGAACTCTACCGCTGGACCTGCCGGACGCTCGACGGCGTCCCCGTGTCATCGAGCGACGGACTGCAGATCGTCCCCGAAGGCGATGTCGATTCGCTCGGCCCGGTGGACATCCTGTTCGTGTGCGCCGGCTACCACGTCGAGCGCCACCGCGATCCGGAGTTGCTGCAGACCCTGCGCGGTCTGGGCAAACGCGGGGTCCCCCTCGGTGCGCTCTGCACGGGCGCGTACTTCCTGGCCGCGGCGGGTCTGCTCGACGGCTACCGCTGTGCCATCCACTGGGAAAACCTGGCGAGCCTGCGCGAGCAGTTCCCCCGCGTGCAGGTGTCCTCCCGCCTGTTCGAGGTCGACCGCAACCGCTACACCTGTTCCGGCGGGATCAGTTCGATCGACCTCATGCTGCACCTGCTGCGCAATGCGCACGGCAAGAAGCTCGCCCAGAACATCTCCGAGCAGTTCATCGTGGAGCGCATCCGCACCGAGCAGGACGCCCAGCGAACGCCCCTGCACTTCCAGATCGGCGCCGCCAACCACCCGAACCTCGTGGAGGCCGTCGCCCTGATGGAAGCCAACATCGAGGAACCGCTCACGCTGGGCGAAGTGGGCGAGTACGTCAACGTCTCGCCCCGCCAGTTGGAGCGGCTGTTCCACGAGCACCTGGAGACGACGCCGTCGCGCTACTACCACCATCTGCGACTCGACCGGGGCCGCCTGCTCCTGTTGCAGACGGGGCTGACGATCCGGGAGATCGCGCAGCGCTGCGGTTTCACGAGCGCGGCGCGCTTCGGCAAGTCCTATTTCGACCTGTTCGGCAAGCGCCCGAGCGACGAGCGGCGCGCCTCTTCCTGAAGCCTGAGGGCTCGGATGTGAAGGCACGACTCCGGGTCCGCTGAAACGCCTCTCGGCCCGGATTTTCGAGCCCTTCCTGCAGCACCTGCGACCCGCCAGGACACGGATGTGCGGCGCGCATGGGACGGCGTCGCTTTCCGACCAATCCGCGTCGCGTCTGGCGGGCCCCCCGGGGCCCATTTCGGGCACTCTGCCGCGCGTCACAGGGAAACACCCAGTGCGCTGGGCGTCCAGGTACCGGTTACAGCTACCGGTTGATGGGAGCGCTATGAACAAGAACGCCGACCAGGTTCGTTACGACAACCTCCGCCATTGCACGAGCGTCGACCAGTCCGACCGGCGCGTGCCGATCAACCTGCGCCAGTCCGGAGCGACGCCCGTCGGGCTCCTCATATCGACCCGCGTGCGCAAGTCGCCCTACTGGCACCTGTCGATGGAAGCCGGCTGCTGGCGGGCCACCGTCTACAACCGCGTCTATCACCCGCGCGGCTACGTGCGGCCGGAGGACGGCGGCGCGATGGTGGAATACGACGCGCTGGTGAACCACGTGACCCTCTGGAACGTGGCCGTGGAACGACAGATTCAGGTGAAGGGACCCGACGCGGAACGCTTCGTGAACCACGTCATCACGCGCAACGCCGCCCGCATCCCACCGATGCACGCCAAGTACGTGATCCTCTGCAACGAGGACGGCGGCGTGCTGAACGACCCCGTCCTGCTGCGCGTGGCCGAGGACGAGTTCTGGTTCTCGCTGGCCGACGGCGACATCGAGATGTGGCTGCGCGGCGTGAACCTGGGCCTTCGTTGCGATGTCTCCATCGCCGAGATCGACGTCGCGCCGGTGCAGATCCAGGGTCCGAAGTCCGAGGCGCTGATGGCGGATCTGTTCGGAGAACGCGTCCGCGAGATTCCCTTCTACGGCCTGATGGAAGGGCAGGTGAACGGTCGGGACGTCATCGTGTCGCAGACGGGTTTCACCGGTGAGAAGGGCTACGAGATCTACCTGAAGGACGCCACCCGGTACGCGGAGGACCTCTGGTACGGCGTACTCGAGGCGGGCGAGCGCCATCGGCTCATGGTCACCGCTCCCGCCCATCACCGGCGCATCGCGGCGGGCATCCTGTCGTGGGGCCAGGACCTGGACCAGGAGACGCTGCCCTTCCAGTGCAACCTCGGCTACCAGATACCGCGACGGAAACAGGCGGACTACGTGGGCAAGGCGGCGCTGGAGGCCGCGCGGCGCGACATCGAGGCGGGTGCGCCGCGGTTTCGCAACGTCCTGGTCGGGATCGTCTTCGGCGGCCGCCCGGTGACCGACTACGCCAACGACTTCTGGCTCCTCGCCGGCGCTGACGAGGGGGACGCGGTGGGCTACGTCACCTCGCCGTGGTTCTCGCCCGAACTCGAAACCAACATCGCCCTCGCCTACGTCCCCTGGGAGCTACGCTCCGTGGGCACGAAGCTGCGCCTGGCTCTCCCGGACGAGTACGCCGAGCGCGCCGGCGAGGCCGTGTCCGCCGAGGTGGTGGACGTGCCGTTCCGTCCCTCCGTAAACCCGAACTCCCGCGAGTTGGCCCGCAGCAAGGGCCGCGACAGCGTCGGCTGACCGCGGTGAGCACCTTCCACAGTCACGCCCCGGCCATGGACGCAACGGACGCGCTGGACGCGCTGGACGCGCTGCGCGCTCTGGCGCGGCGCGCGTCGGTGGAACTCGCGCCGCATCAGGTCGAATCCGCCGGCCGCGTCGCCGACCAACTGCCGGCGGGTACCCGGGTCTACATCCCCTTCGTGCCGGGCGCGCGCTGGAGCGCGACGGTGACGGCGTGCCGCCGTCTGCGCGCCGAGGGCATGGCGCCGGTGCCGCATCTGCCGGCGCGGGCGCTGGCCGCCCCGGCGCAACTCGACGACTGGCTGGCCGAACTCGCCGAGGCGGACGTCGACGCGCTGATGCTGGTCGCCGGCGACCGCCGGCGCCCGGCCGGACCATATCGCGACACCCTCGACGTGCTCGACTCCGGCAAGCTGGCCGAACACGCCTTCCGGCGCATCGGCGTCACCGGCTACCCCGAAGGACATCCGACCGTGCCTCGAGCGAACCTCGACGCCGCGCTGGCGCGCAAGCTCGAGTACGCCACCGCGACCGGGACGGACATGTGGATGGTGACCCAGTTCACCTTCTCTGCGACGAACACCATCGCCTGGCTCGCGGCGGTGCACGAGCGCGGTTGCCGCCTGCCGGTCCACATCGGGCTGCCGGGGCCCGCGCGGCTGCGCACCCTGCTCGCCTTCGCGGCGCGTTGCGGCGTCGGCGCATCCGCGCGGATGCTCACCCGGCGGCCGAGCGTGGTGCGACTCCTGAAGCGCTGGACGCCCGACGAGCTCCTCCTGGACCTGGCCCGCTACCGGACCGACACACCCGGCACGACGTTCGCCGGCATCCACCTCTTCGCATTCGGCGGATTGCCGCGTACGGCGCGCTGGCTGCGGGCCGCCGGCCGCGTGGTTCCCGCAGCCGCCCCCCACCGTCCGGTGCGCACGCCCGGGTCGCCGCGGCCGATCCTGCCGCTGGCCGCGGAGCGCCTCGGCATCCCGGACGATCTCCTGACCCCCTACGGGCGCTACAAGGCGAAGCTCTCGCTGGACGCCGGCCGCGCGGCGGCGCGGACCGGCAAGCTGGTACTGGTCACGGCCGTCTCGCCGACGCCGGCCGGCGAAGGCAAGACCACCACCAGCATTGGCCTGAACGATGCCCTGAACCTGCTGGGCGTGCGCGCGACGGCGTGTCTGCGCGAGCCGTCCCTCGGCCCGTGTTTCGGCATGAAGGGCGGCGCGACCGGCGGCGGCCGCGCGCAGCTCGTCCCGGCGGCGGACATCAACCTGCATTTCAACGGCGACCTGCACGCCGTCTCGGCAGCGAACAACCTGCTCGCCGCGGTGCTCGACAGCCACCTGTACTGGAAGGACGCCGACATCGACCCCGCCACCGTCTCCTGGCGGCGCGCCATCGACCTCAACGACCGGGCGCTGCGCGAGGTGGACCTCCACATCGGCCGGGGCGTCCGCCGCAGCGGCGGTTTCGACATCACCGCCGCCTCCGAGGTGATGGCGATACTCTGTCTCGCTCACGACCGCACCGACCTGCAGGCACGCCTCGGCGCCGCGGTCGTGGCCCGTACCCGCGACGGCGCTCCTGTCACTGCCCGCGACCTCGGCGTGGACGGTGCGATGGCGGCATTGCTGGGCGACGCGCTGCAGCCCAACCTGGTGCAGAGCCTCGAGGGCAACCTCGCCTTCGTCCACGGCGGCCCGTTCGCCAACATCGCGCACGGCTGCAGCTCCGTGGTCGCGACCCGCTCGGCGCTGGCGCTTTCCGATGTCGTCGTGACGGAGGCCGGTTTCGGCGCGGACCTCGGGGCGGAGAAGTTCCTCGACATCAAGTGCCGCCAATCCGGCCTGCGCCCCGACGCAGCCGTGCTCGTGTGCACGGTCCGGGCGCTCAAGATGCACGGCGGGGTCGGGTCGCGGAACCTGGCCACACCGAACGTGGCCGCGGTCCGCGCCGGCGGGCCAAACCTCGCACGCCACATCACGAACCTCACCGGCTTCGGCCTCCCGCCAGTGGTCGCCATCAACCGGTTCGCGACCGACACGGAGGCCGAACTGGCGGCGGTGCGCGCCGTCGCCGAGGAGTGCGGCGCCCAGTCCGTCGTCGCCAGCCATTGGGCCGACGGCGGCCACGGCGCAACCGCTCTCGCCCAGGTGGTGCTCGAACGCATCGAGCGCCCGGGCGAAGTAGCGCTGCTGTATCCCGACGACCTGCCGCTGCGGGACAAGATCCACGCCGTCGCGACGCGCGTCTACGGCGCGGCGGCGGTCTCGGTCGCTCCCTCCGCCGCTCGACAGATCCAGGAGTTCGAGCGGCTCGGCTACGGGCGCCTGCCGGTCTGCGTCGCGAAGACGCCGTACAGCTTCTCCGCCGACCCCAAGGCGCTCGGCGCCCCGCAGGGACACGTACTGCCCGTGCGCGAGGCGCGCCTGTGCGCCGGCGCCGGCTTCGTCGTGGCGATCTGCGGCGACATCGTGACCATGCCCGGCCTGCCCCGCCGCCCCGCCGCGCTCGACATCGGCATCGACCAACAGGGGCGGGTGGTGGGTATCTAGTGTCCCCGCCTGACATGCACACGGCTGTCGCCTTCGAACGCTGGACGCCGGGCACCCCGCCCGCGTCGTTGAGCGAGGCCCTCTTCGAGGGCGCGCTCCTGGTCTTCGGGGGACTGCCCTCCCTGGACCTGCTCGTGGGCCGCGCCCGGACGATCCTGGCCCGCGTGTTCGGGACGCAGGAACCCATGGCGGCCGAGGGCGGGCGCTCCGCGGCCGAGTTTCGCCGCCTCGCGCTGCAGGCGCGCAGGGCCGTCGCGACGGACGAGACGCTCGCGACGCACTGGGACGCGACACTGGCGGCGATCGGCTACCCGCCGGAGGCGACCTGGATGGACCGCATCCGGTTGCGCGCGGTGCCCTCGCGCACGGACATCGACCATCCGCGCCTGGGGACGTTGCCGCCGCACCGCGACACCTGGGGCTCGGGCATCGCGGCCCAGATCAACTGGTGGCTGCCTCTGTACCCGCTGGCGGACACGCGGACCATGCTCCTGTGGCCGGAGGCGTTCCGGCTGCCGGTCGCCAACGACAGCGCCGCCTGGAGTTTCGACGGGTTCCGTCAACGCGGCGAGCACGGCTATCCGCTGCTGCCGACGGCCCGCACGCAGCCCCGGGGACCGGGCGCGCCGGTTTCGCTGCGCGCGGGGGAACTGCTCGGCTTCTCGGCCGCGCACCTGCACGCCGGGACGCGGGACTCCTCGGGCAACACCCGGTTCAATATCGACACCCGTACGGTCTGGGACCCGGACCGGCGCGCCCGCCGCGGCGCGCCCAATGTCGACTGCCGGGCCGGCGCGCAGATGTGGCAGTGGTACCGTGCCCCGCGCGCCTGAAGCATGACCCAACACGTCCGCGCCCTGGTCATCGGAGGCGGCGTGGTCGGCGTGGCCACCCTTTACCACCTCGCTCGCAAGGGCTGGTCGGACACGGCGCTGCTCGAACGCAAGGAGTTGACGTCCGGATCCACCTGGCACGCCGCCGGCCTGCTGCCGCTGTTCAACATGAGCTACTCCGTCGGCCAGATCCACAAGTACTCGGTGAATCTCTACCGCCAGCTTCCGGAGGAGACCGGCCAGGACGTCGGTCTGCGCACCGTCGGCAACATTCGCCTGGCCATGACGGAAGACCGCATGGACGAGTACCGCCAGTACGCCAGCGTCGCCCGCACGATCGGCGTCCAGGTCGACTTCCTGACGCCGGACGAGGTCGGCGAGATCTGGCCGCTGGCGGTCACCGACGGACTGCTGGGCGCCATCCGCCATCCGGACGACGGCTACATCCAGCCCGCGGACCTGACCCAGGCGCTGGCCCGCGGCGCCCGTTCGTTCGGCGCTGCCATCCACCGCCAGACAGCGGTCACCGCCATCGAGGCGACACGCGGCGGCGAGTGGCGCGTCTGTACCGAGGGCGAAGACTGGATTGCCGAACATGTCGTCTCCGCGACCGGCAACTTCGCGCGCCGCACCGGGGCGATGGTCGGGCTCGACATTCCCGTGTTGCCGGTCCAGCACCAGTACATCGTGACGGAGGCCCATCCGGACATCCTCGACCGGCATCGGCGCGGGCTGCCCGAGATGGGGGTGCTGCGCGAGTCCGACGACTCCTGGTACATGCGCGAGGAGGCCGGCGGCCTGCTGCTCGGTCCCTACGAGCGAGGCGCACCGGCCTGCTACCTCGACGGCCCCCACCCAGAGAGCGAGTACGAACTGTTCAACGGCGACATCGACCGGCTGCTGCCCCACATCGAGTCCGCGATCCGTCGCGTTCCCGCGTTCGGCGAACTCGGCATCAAGCGCGTCTACAACGGCGCCATCGCCTACACGCCCGACGGGAGCCCCATCGTGGGTCCGGCCTGGGACAAGCGGAACTTCTGGCTCAACGAGGGACACAGCTTCGGCATCACGGCCGCCGCCGGTGCTGGCTGGCAACTCGCCGAGTGGATCGTGGACGGCGAACCCACCATCGACATGCTGGGCGTCGACCCCCGCCGCTTCGGCGACTACGCGAGCGGCGCCTACCTGAAGGCCAAGAACGAGGAGGCCTACGCCAACGTCTTCACCATCCACTTTCCCGACGAGGAGCGACCCGCCGGGCGGCCGCTGCGCACCGCGCCGTGCCACGGTCGCATGCGCGACCTGGGCGCCGTCTTCGGGCAGAAATTCGGCTGGGAGCGGCCGAACTGGTTCGCTCCGGACGGCGTGCCCCGCGAGGACCACTGGTCGTTTCGCCGGTCACGATGGTTCGAGCACGTCGGCGCCGAGTGTCGCAACGTCCGGGACAACGTCGGCGTACTCGACATGACGGCCTTCGCCCAAGCGCGGGTCAGCGGCCCGGGGGCGGCAGCGTTCCTGGACCGCCTGGTCGCCAACCGGCTGCCGCGGCAGGGTCGCGTCGGGCTGTGTCACGCCCTCAACAGCCGGGGCGGTGTGCACTCCGAGTTCACCATCCACCGGGAAGCGCCAGACCGCTACTACCTGGTGTCCGCCGGCGCTTTCCAGCGTCTCGACCACGACTGGCTGCGGCGCCAGATGCCCGCCGACGGCTCGGTGCGGTTCGAGAACCTCACCGCCGCGATGGGCGTGCTGGTCGTCGCCGGCCCCAAGTCGCGCGAACTGCTCTCCCGCATCTGCGACACCGACGTGTCGAACGCCGCGTTCCGCTGGCTCACCGGCCGGGATGCCAATATCGGACTCGCGCCGGCGAAGTTGCTCAGGCTCAACTTCGTGGGCGAACTTGGCTGGGAGATCCACCACGGGATCGAGTATCAGAACGCCATCCTCGACGCGTTGCTGGACGCCGGCCGCGACCTCGGCCTCAAACCGTTCGGCATCCGCGCGATGGATTCGCTGCGCGTCGAGAAATCCTACCGCATGATCGGCACGGAGCTGTCGATCGAGTATGCGGCACTCGAGTCCGGTCTCGACCGTTTCGTGCACCCCGCGAAGGGCGAATTCACGGGACGCGACGGCCTCCTCGCCTGGCGCGACCGCGGTTTTTCGAACGCGTTCGCGACCCTCTCCGTCGACGGGCCGGAGGACGCCGACCCCATCGGCAACAACCCGCTCTATATCGGCGGCGAAATGGTCGGCCGGGCCACGAGCGGCAACTTCGGCTTTCGGCTGGAGCAGTCGCTCGCACTGGCCATGGTGCGCCCGGAGTGCGCGGACGAGGGCAGCGGGTTCGAGATCGAGATCCTCGGCGAGCGCTATCCGGCGCGGGTCGTGCGGGAGAGCCCCTGGGATCCCGACAACGCGCGTCTACGGGGGTGAACCCACACTTCCTGCCGCGCCATCGACGGGCCGCGCGCCCCGTACGCGCCGGCCCGAAGACGTCAGTCCGGGATCGGCCAGGCGCTCGCCGCATGCTCGCCCCACGCCTTGCGGGCGAAGATGCGCTCGACCATGGGCACGAAGCGGTCGATGGGGAACGTCTCGTAGTCGGGATCGAAGGAAGTCTGGTCGTACGCTTCGCAGAACCGCACGGTCATGTCGAACGCGGGATGTCCACGGTGGCGCTCGCGCGCGTCCGGATCCTGGCCGATCTTGTCGAAGTAGTAGTAGCCCTGGAACAGGCCGTGGTGCAGTACGAGCCAGTACACATGCTGCGACACGTATGGACGCAGCACGGCGGCGCCGAGCTCCGAGTGGTTCTCCGGCGCCAGGTCGTCGCCGATGTCGTGCAGGAGGGCGGCCACCACGAGCTCCTCGCACTCGCGTGCGCGCAGCGCCCGGCTCGCCGTCTGCAGCGAGTGCTCGTAGCGGTCCACCCGATACCCCGCCAGACCGCCCGAGAGCCTCTCGAGACAAGAGAGCACGCGGTCGCCGGTCTTCGCGATGTAGGGCTGGCCGAGGACGTCGAGGAGCGCGTAGTCCTCGACCGTCCCCGCGTCCATCCGGGTGAAGCCGACGACCCGGCTCCCGTCACCTGCTGGCGTTCCCATCCCAACGATCCCCCATCCGCCGCCGTGCCTGAATTATGCTCAAATGCCGGTCGCCCTCACAATGCGTAGAGTAGAAAAGGCGTAGCTGCGCCCGGCATGGAGAAGTACTCGCTCTTCAAGCTGCTCCGACACGCCCGCCGCCACCACGAAGGCTGGCAGCGCGCGTGGCGCGATCCGACCCCGAAAGACGCTTACGACACGGTGATCGTCGGCGGCGGCGGCCACGGTCTGGCGACAGCCTACTACCTGGCGAAGGAACACGGCGTCACCGATGTCGCCGTGATCGAAAAGGGCTACCTCGGCGGCGGCAACACCGGCCGCAACACGACGATCGTGCGCTCCAACTACCTGCGGGAGGAGTCCACGCGCCTATACGACTTCGCCCTCGACCTGTGGGAGGGCTTGAGCCGCGAACTCAACTTCAACGTCATGTTCAGCCCGCGCGGTGTGCTCAACCTCGGCCACACCCTGCAGGACATGCGGGACATCGAGCGCCGTGTCCACGCCAACCGGCTGAACGGCGTGGACGGCGAAGTACTCTCCACCGCGCAGGTCCAGAAGCTGGTTCCGCTGATGAACTGCGCGCCGGACGCGCGCTACCCGGTGCTCGGAGCGTCCTGGCAACCCCGCGCCGGCGTCGCCAGGCACGACGCGGTCGCCTGGGGCTACGCCCGCGCCGCGGACGCGCATGGCGTGGACCTCCTGCAGCGGACCGAGGTGCTCGGCATCCGCCGCCGCGACGGTGCCGTGGTCGGCGTCGAGACCAGCCGTGGTTTCATCGGCGCCCGCAAGGTGGCCTGCGTCACGGCCGGCCACTCCGGCGTACTGGCCGCGATGGCCGGTCTGCGCCTGCCCATCGAGTCGCGCCCCCTGCAGGCCCTCGTCTCAGAGCCGCTGAAACCCTGTCTCGACCCGGTAGTCATGTCCGGCGCCGTGCACTGCTATATCAGCCAATCCGCCAAGGGCGACCTGGTGATCGGCGCCGGCACGGACAGCTACAACGGCTATGGCCAGCGCGGGTCCTTCCACGTGCTCGAGCACGCGCTGGCCGCGGTCTGCGAGCTGTTCCCGGCGTTCAGTCGCGTGCGCATGAACCGGCATTGGGGCGGCATCGTGGACATCTGCCCGGATGCCTGCCCCATCATCGGTCCGACGCCGGTCCCGGGCCTGTACTTCAACTGCGGCTGGGGCACCGGCGGCTTCAAGGCGACGCCCGGGTCCGGTTACGTTTTCGCCGACACGCTCGCCCACGAACGCCCGCACCCGTTGGCCGCTCCCTTCGGTATCGACCGCTTCGCGAGCGGTGCGATGGTCGACGAGCACGGCGCCGCCGCCGTCGCCCACTGATGCTGCGCATCCGCTGCCCATACTGCGACGAGTCACGCAGCGAGGAAGAGTTCACCTGCGCCGGGGAAGCGCACATCGTGAGGCCTCCCGACCCCGCCGCGCTGTCCGACGCCGAGTGGGGCGACTACCTGCACTGGCGCACCAACCCCCGCGGCCCGCATCGGGAGATCTGGTTCCACGCGGCGGGGTGCGGGCGCTACTTCAACGTCCGCCGCGACACGGTGAGCTACGAGATCCTCGAGGTCTATCCCGTGGCAACGGGACCGGGCGGCGACGCGGAGGCGCGCTAGATGTCCCGGCTGCCCCACGGCGGACGGATCGACCGCGACCGTCCTCTCGACTTCTCCTTCAACGGCCGCCTCATGACGGGCTATGCGGGGGACACGCTGGCTGCCGCCCTGCTCGCGAACGACGTCGTCCGTGTGGCCCGCAGCTTCAAGTACGGCCGCCCGCGCGGAATCGTCGGCCACGGGGTCGAGGAGCCGAACGCCATCGTGCAGTTGGGCACCGGCGCCGCGAGCCTCCCCAACCAGCGCGCGACGGAAGTCGAACTGGTCCCGGGGCTCAGTGCAAGCACTCCGCCCGCGCGCCTGCAGCGCGCCCTGGGTGTCTTCGGCCGCTACCTGCCGGCCGGCTTCTACTACAAGTTCTTCATGCACCCGCCGCGGTTGTGGCGCGCATGGGAACGGATGCTGCGTTTCGCCGCGGGCCTGGGCGAAGCGCCACCGGGGCCCGACCCGGACATCTACGACAAGTTCCACCGGCATTGCGACATCCTGGTGGTCGGAGCCGGGCCGGCCGGGCTTGCGGCTGCGCTCGCTGGCGGGCGCACCGGCGCGCGCGTGCTGATCACCGACGAGCAGGCCGAGTTCGGCGGTAGCCTCCTGGCGGAGACGCTCGAGATCGACGGGGGCAGCGCAGCAGCCTGGGTAGCCGGGGCGGTCGCGGAGCTGGAAGCCCTGCCGGACGTATCCCTGCTGCCGCGCAGCACGGTCAGCGGCTACTACGACCACAATTTCCTCACCGTCCTGGAGCGCCGCTCGGACCACGTCGAGGCATCCGGACCCGCCGGCGCGCGGTCGTCACGCCAACGCCTGCATCACGTGCGCGCGGGGCATGTGGTGCTGGCCACGGGCGCGATCGAGCGCCCCCTCGTCTTCGCCAACAACGATCTGCCGGGCGTCATGCTCGCATCGTCCGTGGCGACCTACCTCAACCGCTACGCCGTGACGCCCGGGGAGCGGCTCGTGGTCTGCACGACGAACGACCACGCCTATCGCACCGCGCTCGACTGGCAGCGCGCCGGTCGCGACGTGGTGGCAGTGGTCGACGTGCGGCGCGATCCCGGCGGCCCCCGGGTGCGGGCCGCGCGCGACGCCGGCATCGAGGTGATTCCCGGTCACGCCGTCATCGAGGCTTGCGGAGGCCATCGCGTACAGGGCGCGCGCATCGCTCCGTTGGACGACGCCGGCGCGGCGGTGACCGGGCCGTCCAGGCGGCTGGACTGTGACCTGATCGCCAGTTCCGGCGGCTGGAGTCCAACCCTGCATCTGGGTTCGCAGACGGGGGTCAAACCGCGCTGGAGCGACGCCGCGGGGGCTTTTCTCGCCGGCGAGCTCGGACCGCGCGCGTCGTGGGCAGGAGCCGTCACTGGCGCGCGCTCCCTGCGCGACTGTCTCGCCGACGGCGCCCGCGTCGGAGCCCAGGCAGCGTCCGCGGTCGGCTTCGGGGACGCCCGCACCTCCTCGATCGTGCCCCGGGTGGACGAACCGCCCGAAGCGCCTCAACAAAACCTGTTCCTGGTGCCGCACCACCGACCCGTCAGCCGCGCACCGAAACAGTTCGTCGACCTGCAACTCGATGTGACCGCCGCCGACATCGAGCTGGCCGCACGGGAAGGCTACGAGTCGGTGGAGCACGTCAAGCGCTACACCGCGCTCGGCTTCGGCACGGACCAGGGCAAGCTCGGCAACGTCAACGGCGTGGCGATCCTGGCCCGCGCCCTGAACCGCGACATCGCTGCCACCGGCACCACGATGTTCCGTCCCGCCTACACGCCGGTAACCTTCGGCGCGGTGGCCGGCCGGGACATCGGTGCGCTGTTCGATCCCGAGCGCCACACCCCCATGCACGCATGGCACGTCGAGCACGGCGCGGTGTGGGAGGACGTCGGCCAGTGGAAGCGTCCCCGCTACTACCCGGCGCCCGGCGAGGATATGGACGCGGCCGTGCATCGCGAGTGCCTCGCCGCCCGGGACGGCGTCGCGATCCTGGACGCCTCGACGCTCGGCAAGATCGATGTGCAGGGTCCGGACGCCGCGGTCTTCCTCGACCGCATCTACACGGTCGGCTTTCGCCGCCTCGGCATCGGCCGTTGCCGCTACGGCCTGATGCTCCACGAGGACGGCACGATCTTCGACGACGGTGTCACCGCGCGCATCGACGCGCACCGCTATCTGGTGCACACGACCACGGGCAATGCCGCGGCGGTGCTCGCATGGCTCGAACTGTGGCGACAGACGGAGTGGCCCGAACTCGACGTCTACTGCACCTCGGTGACCGACCATTGGGCGACGGCCGCGGTCGTTGGCCCGAAGTCCCGGGACGTGCTGCGCAAGGTGTGCGGCGACATCGACCTGTCCCGCGATGCGTTCCGCTTCATGGACGTTCGCGAGGGCCACGTCGCGGGCGTTCCGGCGCGCGTGTTTCGCATCAGCTTCAGCGGCGAGCTGTCCTTCGAGGTCAACGTGCCCGCGCGCCGTGGACCGGAGGTCTGGGAAGCGTTGATCGAGGCGGGTCGGGAGTTCGACATCACGCCCTATGGCACCGAGACCATGCACGTGCTGCGCGCGGAGAAGGGCTTCATCATCGTCGGACAGGACACGGACGGCTCCATGACGCCGGCCGACATGGGGATGGACTGGGCCGTTCGACCGAACAAGCCGTTCGGCTTTCTCGGCGACCGCTCGCTCACCCTGGCCGATCACCTGCGCGAAGACCGCCTGCAGTTCGTCGGACTCGCGACCGTGGATCCCGAAGCGGTGCTGCCCGAGGGCGCACCCCTGGTGAACGCACCCGGGCGCCCGCCGATGCCCATCGAAGGCCACGTCACGTCGAGCTATCGCAGCGCGCGGCTGTCGCGCTCCGTCGCACTCGGCATGCTCAAGGGCGGCAGCAAGCGGCTCGGGGACCGCGTCTACTGCTCCCTGGCCGACCGTCCGGCCGTGGCGGTCGACATCGTCAGTCCGGTCTTCTACGACCCGGAGGGAGCGCGACAGGATGTCTGAGGCCGCAACAGGTCTGGTACTCGGCGAGACCGCGCCACGCGGCTGCCTGAACATTCGCGGAGACGCCGACCGCCCCGGATTCCTCGCTGCGGTCTCGGCAGTGGCTGGCGTCGCGCTGCCGGTCCAACCCTGCAGCTGGCGCGCGGCCGGCCACACCGCTGCCTACTGGCTTGGCCCGGACGAATGGCTGGTTGCGACACAGGCAGGCGCGGAAGCGGACCTGGAAAGCGGTCTGCGGGACCGGCTCGAGGGCAGCTTCTCGATCGTCGACACAACCGGGAACCAGGTGTGGCTGAACCTCTCCGGGCCCTCCCTCGGGCAGATTCTTCAGAAGTCGAGCCCCTACGACTTCCACCCCCGGAACTTCACACCCGGGCGCTGCGTACAGACCACGTTCGCGAAGGCGTCCGCCCTGCTCGCCGCCAACGCCGACGGCTCCGTCGACCTCGCCGTTCGGCGGAGCTATGCCGACTACCTCGACCGATGGATCGCCGATGCGGCCGAGGAATACGGGTTCACCGACGAAACGTCCCGGGGACCGTAGGGGACGGGCTTGTCCCGTCCCGTCTTGAGAGCTTGCACGGGGTCAAGACGGGCGACCACGGGTCGGGGACGGGCGACCACAAGGGTCGCCCCTACAGTGCGAGCAGCTTGCCGGGGTTCATCACGCCGTTCGGATCGAACACCCGTTTCAGGCTCCGCATGAGGGCGATTTCCGCCGGCGAACGCGAGAACTCCAGGAAGTCGCGTTTCAGGAGCCCCACCCCATGCTCCGCCGAGATGCTGCCGCGCCGCGCCCGCACCGCCTCGAACAGCGCCGGGCTGATACGGTGGCAGCGCTCGTAGAAGGCGTCGACGGACAGGTCGTCCGGCTTCAGGATGTTGAGGTGCAGGTTGCCGTCCCCGATGTGGCCGTACCAGCAGACCTCGAGATCGGGATAGTGTTCCGCGACCATGGCGTCGATCTCGTCGAGGAAATCGGGCACGTCCGAGATGCGCACTGACAGGTCGTTCTTGTAGGGCGTGCAGGGGGCGATGCTCTCCGAGATGCCCTCGCGCAGCGTCCACAGCGCCGCCGCTTGTGCGTCCGAGCGGCTGATCACCCCGTCACCGACCCAACCCCGGGCGACGGTCGATTCGAACGTCTCGAGTGCCGCTTCCTCCGCGTCTGCGTCGAACTCGACCAGCGCGTAGTAGGGCGCGGGCGCTGCGAACGGCCGCGGCACGTCGCGGTGCGCCAGCACCCGGCGCAGCGCGATCTCGGAAAAGAACTCGAACGCGGACACCGTGACCGCCGCATGAAAGCTCTGCAGCACCTCGAGGATGTCGACGAAACGGTCGACGCCCAGCACCATGACCCGCTGCGGCGGCGGCGCCTGCAGCAGGCGAATGTCCGCCTCGACGACAAAGCCGAGGGTGCCTTCCGCCCCGATGAACAGGTGGCGCAGGTCGTAACCCGTCGCGTTCTTGACGAGACCGTTGTTGCAGTCGAGGACCTCTCCGGCGCCGGTGACCACCTTGAGCCCCGCGATCCAGTCGCGTGTCAGACCATAGCGGATCACCTTGATACCGCCGGCGTTCGTCGCGATGTTGCCGCCGATCTGGCTCGAACCGCTGGAGGCGAAGTCGACCGGATAGAAGAGGTCGCGTTGCGCCGCGTATGCCTGCAACGCGCCGGTGACCACGCCGGCCTGACAGCGCACGACACGGTCCACCGGATTGAAGTCCAGCACGCGGTTCATGCGGTCGAACGACACGACGACTTCGCCGTTCGATGCCACCGCCCCGCCGGACAGGCCGGTGCGACCTCCCGACGGCACGAGAGCCAGCCCCTTCTCGTTGGCCAGACGCGTCACGGCGACCACCTCGTCGACCGTCTCCGGGAAGACCACCGCGCTTGGGGCGACCCGAAAGCTGCGCGTCCAGTCCACCCCCCAGATGCCCAGATCCTCCGCAGCCGTCCTGACCCGGTCCGGACCGAAAATCGCTTGCAGGGCTGCATTCATGGCGGCGAGCATGGCGGTGAGTTTGTCGGAGAATCCTGCGCCGCGGCAAGTGCGTCGCCGTGCAGGTGCCCGTCCAGAAAGCGCCACATGCGTTCGCGGATCGCCGCCGCCTCGTTGACGAGATGGTGGCGCGCCTCCGGAATCTCGAACAGCTCGACATCGTAGAGCCGCCGCAGCACGTCCACGTTGTAAGGCCCGTCCACCGTACCGTCGCGCCCGCCCTGCAGGACCACGACCCTGCGCCCGTCGCGTCGGTGGCTCTCGAACCGTTCCATCCAGGCGGCCATGGCGCCGACCCACCGCACCGGCAACACCCACGTCTGCAGCGGGTCCACCTTGAGGAACTCGATGAAGTCCCGGTCCTCGGAGTGCTTCGACGGGCCCCTGCGCACGTGTTTGAGAAAGCGTCTCGCGGCCATGTAGGCGAGCTTGCCGAGCTTCCAGCCCCGCGGGCGTATCAGCGGCGCGAAGAGCACCGTCTCGTCGAAGTCCCGCGCCGAAGGACGCATCAGGTACTCCATCAGGACGGCACCGCCCATGCTCTGCGCCAGCGCGTACCGGGGTGCCGGCAGCTCTCCCGGGAGCTGATCCAGCACCGCTTCGAGGCCGTCCACGTAGCGGTCG
This sequence comes from Candidatus Azotimanducaceae bacterium, assembly GCA_965206615.1. Taxonomy (GTDB): domain Bacteria; phylum Pseudomonadota; class Gammaproteobacteria; order Pseudomonadales; family Azotimanducaceae; genus VXNE01. The sequence continues at coordinate 200,664 of CBDBKI010000005.1, read as the reverse complement.
AACGAGTCGATGGTTGCACGCTCGCCGGTCGACAGGCCGTGCCCCTGCTGGTCGTGGGCCAGCACGGTCAGCCCTCGCGAAAGCAGGTAGCGGATGAGATGTCCGTAGAGTCCGACGTGATCGTAGTAGCCATGCACCACGACCGCGGCGCCCCGGGACTCCCCCGCCGGCTCGAATACCTGCGCGGCGAGGCGTTCGGCGCCAGCCTCGACTTCGAAGAAGCGCTGGCCGAGGTCCAGGTCGTAGAACCGCCGGTAGTTCGCGCAGAACCCCGAGCGGGGATCGTAGGCTCCGCTACCGCGCACGCGTTTCCAGGACCTCGACGGCCGGCAGCTTCCGGCCCTCGACGAACTCCAGGAACGCGCCGCCGCCGGTCGAGATGCAGGAGATGCCGTCGCGGACGCCGTACTTGTCGATGGCCGCGATCGTGTCTCCTCCCCCGGCGAGCGAGAACGCGTCGGAAGCGGCGACCGCCTCGGCGACGACGCGGGTGCCTTCGCCGAACTGGTCGTATTCGAAAACCCCGAGGGGCCCGTTCCACAGGATCGTGCCGGCCTCGGCGAGCATCTCCTTGAAGGCGCGCGCGGTCACCGGCCCGACGTCCAGGATGCGATCCGAGTCGCTCACCTCCTCTGAGAGGCGCAGCACGGCCGTCGCCTCGTCCGCAAGCTCCGGCGCTGTCATGACATCGGTCGGTATGGACACCTCCACCTTCCCGGCGATGCGTCGCGCGATGTCCAGCTGGTCCCGCTCGACGAGCGATGCGCCCACCGCCCGGCCAGCCGCGAGCAGAAACGTGTTCGCGATCCCGCCGCCCGGGAGCATCCGGTCGGCGAGATCGGCGAGCGACTCGAGCACGGCGAGCTTGGTGGACACCTTGGCGCCGCCGACGATGGCCACCAGCGGACGCGCCGGGGACTCCAGCGCGCGTCGCAGCGCATCGAGTTCACCCGCGAGCAAGGGCCCCGCACAGGCGACCGGCGCGTACTTTGCGACGCCGTGGGTGGAGGCATGCGCGCGGTGCGCGGTGGCGAAGGCGTCCATCACGAAGACGTCGCAGGCCTGGGCCATCTTCCGGGCCAGGGCGTCGTCATTGCCGGTTTCGCCGTGCTCGAAGCGCACGTTCTCGAGGACGACCACGTGCCCCGGCGCGACATCGATGTCGTATCTCCCCGCCGCCGCCAACGGCACATCGCTCCCCAGGCGTTCGCCGAGCAGCTTCGCGACGGGCGCCAGGGAGAGGGCGGGATCCGGGCGGCCTGCGACCGGCCGGCCAAGATGTGACATGACCATCACGGCTGCGCCCTGCCGGACGCACTCCTCGATGGTGGGCAACGCCGCGTCGATGCGGGCGGCGTTGGTGACCGCGCCATTCTCGAGGGGGACGTTGAGGTCCTCCCGGATCAATACGCGCTTTCCCGCGAGCGGGACGTCGCGCATCGCCAGGATGCTCACCGATGCGCCACCTGACGGATGGCGTCCGCGACGGCCTGCGCATGCATGCCCATGGCCTGCATCGCCACGTCGCCCGGCGCCGACACCCCGAACCCCGCGACGCCTACCACCGCGCCGTCGAGGCCCACGAACCGGCGCCAGTAGTCCGGGTGCGCCGCCTCCACCGCCACGCGACTGCGGCACGCTTGCGGCAGCACGGACTCCCGATATGCCGCGTCCTGCCCGAGGAACACGTCGACGCTCGGCATCGATACGACGCGCACACCCAACCCTTCTGCCGCCACCGTCTCGGCCGCTGCCACGGCGAGTTCCACTTCGGACCCGGTGGCGATGACGACGATGTCCAGCGCCCCGGGTTCCCTGCGCAGCACGTAGCCGCCCCGGGCGATGGAGCCGGTCTCGTCCCGCGGCTGGCACCCCGTCTTCTGCCGCGTGAGCGCGAGCGCCGTCGGGCCGTCGGTGCGCGCGAGAGCCGCCGCCCAGGCGTATGCCGTCTCGACCGCGTCGCAGGGCCGCCACAGCGAGAGGTTCGGCGTGGTACGCAGATTTGTCAGTTGCTCCACCGGCTGGTGGGTGGGGCCGTCCTCGCCGAGGCCCACGCTGTCGTGGGTGTAGACGAGGATGTTGCGGATGCCCATGAGCGCCGCCAGGCGCACGGCGTTGCGGGCGTACTCCATGAAGACGAGAAACGTGCCCGAGTACGGCACCAGCCCGCCATGCAGGGCGATACCGTTGCCGATGGCCGTCATGCCGAATTCGCGCACGCCGAAGTTGAGATAGCGGCCGCCCTCGTGCAGCCATCCGGCGCCGGACCACTGCGTGCCGTTGGACCCGGTGAGATCCGCCGAGCCGCCGAGCAGTTCCGGGACCATCGGCCCCAGCAAATCGAGGCAGGCCTGCGAAGCCTTGCGCGTCTCGATGGGCGCGCCGCTCGCCTGCGCTTCCTCCGCATGCGCCATCACGCGCGCGCGCCAGCCGGCGGGTAACGCGCCGCGCATGCGTCTTTCGTATTCTCCGGCCAGTTCCGGGAACTCCGTCCGGTAGCGTCCCAGGAGCGCTTGCCAGTCGTCTTCGAGGGCCGCCCCGCGCGGGCGCATGTCCCAATCCGCGTACACCTCCGCCGGGATCTCGAAGGGGGCGTAGCCCCAGTTCAGCCGCCGGCGGGCCGCGGAGACTTCATCCTGGCCGAGTGCGGCGCCGTGCGCCGCGGCCGTCCCCTGCTTGCCGGGCGAGCCGAAACCGATGATCGTCCTGCAGCAGATCAGCGTCGGCCGCCCGTTTTCCGCCACCGCCTCGGCCAGCGCGTCCTGCACGCTGTCGGCATCGTGGCCGTCCACGCCACGGACGACATGCCAACCGTAGGCCTCGAACCGCGCGGCGACATCCTCGGTGTGCCAATGCCTCGTCTCACCGTCGATGGAGATGCCGTTGTCGTCGTAGAGGCAGGCCAGCTTGCCGAGCTTGAGCGTCCCCGCAAGAGATGCGGCCTCGTGGGACACGCCTTCCATCATGCAGCCGTCCCCGGCGAGCACCCACGTCCGGTGGTCAACCAAGGGGAAGCCCTCGCGATTGAATTCCCGCGCGAGCAGCGACTCGGCCAATGCCATGCCGACCCCGTTTGCGAGCCCCTGCCCCAGGGGGCCGGTAGTGGTTTCGATACCGGGACAGATGCCGTACTCGGGATGGCCGGCGGTCTTCGAGTGCAGCTGCCGGAAGTTGCGGATGTCGTCCAGGCTGACGTCATAGCCCGTCAGGTGCAGCACCGCGTACAGCAGCATCGACCCGTGACCGTTCGACATGACGAGCCGGTCCCGGTTCCACCACGCCGGATTCCCGGGATTGTGACGCAACACCTCGCGCCAGAGCACTTCGGCGACATCCGCGAGCCCCATGGGCGCGCCGGGATGCCCGCTCCTGGCCTTTTCTACGGCATCCATTGCGAGCGCGCGGACAGCGTTCGCACGCTCCGTTCGGGAGGGCATGGGGGTCACTCGAGTCTTCCGGAGGCGCGTAGTATCTCATGGCGCCGGGAGCTTCGAGCACACGGATGCTCTCCTGGCTCTCTCCGTCACGCCCGCAAAACAAGCTCAGGGCGAAGGCCCCGGCCAACTTGGAACCACACCACTGCCTGAGACGGTGGAGCGCGAGCGCGTTCCGTTCCTAGTGTGTCACGATGTTCGACGGATCGTCTTCTCTTTCCTTGGCAGCTATTCTCATCCGCGGGTCAATGACCGCGATCCCGCATCCCGGGGAATCGGCGGGATTCCTCGTGGAGACTCCCGCCCGCCCCCCGACGCGGGTGATACCGGCCATGTGCAATCGAACCGGGTGATCGGCTGCCGCGCGCAGGCTTCGGTCATGCCGATCATCCGGTCGCCCAGGGATCGACGACTTCGACTCCTGTGTCCTGGAAATCTCGCACGTTCCGCGTAACGAGGATGGCGCCGCGCGAGCGCGATATGGCAGCGATCTGGGGCCGCTCAGGAGAAGTCTGGAGGCTCGCGCATTGGACCGCGCGGGGGAAGTTCGAACTCGACGCCGCCAAGGGACGCGAAGCACTCGCGGGTGAACGTCGCGAGGTTCCGAGGACCGGCGCGACCACCGTTCACGGCGTCGCGCAGGATGATGCGCACCTCTTCCTCCATCGAACGGTGATGCTCGGCGGCGCGCACGCGCAGGCGCGTCTTCACATCGTCGTCGAGATTGCGGATGGTGATGCTCGCCATTGGCCGTGCCTCCTCACGGTGCGGGACCTGTTCAAAAGCTACGGCATGCTTGCAGTGCAAGCAAGCTTGCATGGCCCTGCCGCACGCTGTGCCGCCGCGGCCGCGTCACGCTCGCGACCCTTCCCGAGTTCTTTTGGACCTGCATCAGCTCGGTGTCGTCCTCGCTCACGCACCAAACCAACGGCGACAGATACCCTTCTATCAGCTCCAGTGGACGCGCCCCCCGGCACGCCCCGAGACGCACATTGCGTGCGCTACAATGCGCGCCCCCGCAGCCTGGACCCCGCGATGGCCGATTTCAGCCTGTTCACCTCCGAGTCCGTGTCCGAGGGTCATCCCGACAAGATGGCGGACCAGATCTCCGACGCCGTGCTCGACGCCATGCTCGCGCAGGACCGGGAGTCCCGGGTCGCCTGCGAGACGCTGATCAAGGACGGTATCGTCGTGCTCGCGGGGGAGGTTCGCTCGAAGGCAGAGGTGGATGTCGACCGGTTGACGCGGCGGGTCATCGAGGAAATCGGTTACCACGATATCGCCCTGGGCTTCGACCCGAACAGCTGCGCGATCATCAACGCGCTCGGCATGCAGTCCACGGACATCGCGATGGGAGTGGACGCGACCGACGATCACGAGCAGGGTGCGGGGGACCAGGGCCTGATGTTCGGCTACGCGACGAACGAGACGGATGTCCTGATGCCGGCGCCGATCACCTACGCGCACCGGTTGATGGAGCGGCAGGCGAAAGTGCGCCGCAACTCCCTCTCCTTCCTCGGCCCCGACGCCAAGAGCCAGCTCACCTTCCTGTACGACAACGGCCAGCCCGTCGCCGTGAACACGGTGGTCCTCTCCACACAGCATTCGCCGGACGTATCGAAGGCCGATCTCGAAGAGGCCGTGATGGAGGAAATCGTCAAGCCCGTCCTGCCGGGCAACTGGATGACGGCGGACACCACTGTCCACATCAATCCCACCGGCCAGTTCGTCATCGGTGGACCCCTCGGGGACTGCGGCCTGACCGGACGCAAGATCATCGTCGACACCTACGGCGGCATGGCGCGCCACGGCGGCGGCGCCTTCTCCGGCAAGGATCCGTCCAAGGTCGACCGCTCCGCCGCGTACGCCACCCGCTACGTCGCGAAGAACATCGTCGCCGCGGGCCTGGCGAAACGTTGCGAACTGCAGGTGAGCTACGCGATCGGCATCGCCGAGCCGACCTCCATCGCTGTCGAGACGTTCGGTACGGGCAAGCTCGACAACGCGACGATCGTTCGACTGGTGCGCGAGAATTTCGATTTGCGGCCCGGGGCGCTGATAGACATGCTGGACCTCAAGCGGCCGATCTACCGCAACACCGCAGCCTACGGTCACTTCGGGCGCATCGGGGACGGATTCACGTGGGAACGCACGGACAAGGCGGAAGCGCTGGCCGCGGCCCTGTAGCCGCTGGCGGCTGCCGGCTGAGCTTCGAGTTCTTCCCGCCCAAGACCGACCGCGGCCGGTCCAACCTGCTCCGTACCGCGCGCCGCCTGCGGGCGGCCGGAGGTCCTCGCACCGAGTTCTTCTCGGTCACCTACGGCGCCGGGGGCTCCACGCGGGCGGGGACCTTCGAAGCAGTTCGGATCCTGCGCGAGGGCGGCGTCAACGCCGTGCCGCACCTGTCCTGGGGCGCCGACCCCGCGTCCGTCGTCCGCAAGCTGATTGCCCGCTACCGGGAGCTGGGCATCGAACGCATCGTCGCCCTGCGCGGCGACACGCCGTCCGGCGTGGGACCGCGCGGCAACGTGCACTACGCGGAGGAACTGGTCCGGCTGATCCGGGACCAGGCGGACGGCGACTTCCGGATCGAAGTGGCCGCGTATCCCGAAGTCCACCCCGACGCGCCGTCGCCGCAGGCGGATCTCGCGTTTCTGAAGCAGAAGGTCGACGCCGGCGCCGACGGTTGCATCACCCAGTACTTCTACCACGCCGACAGCTACTTCTACTTCGTCGAACGCTGCCGGGACCGCGGCATCGCGGCGCCCATCGTCCCCGGCATCATGCCCATCACGAACTACGAGGGCCTGGTGCGTTTCTCCGACGCCTGCGGCGCCGACATCCCGCGCTGGATCCGCCTGCGCCTCGAGGCCTACCGCGACGACGAGGCCGCACTCACCGCCTTCGGCACCGATGTCGTGACGCGGCTCTGCGAGCGTCTGCTTACCGGGGGCGCCCCGGGGCTGCATTTCTATACGCTGAACAAGGCCGCGCCGACCGAAGCGATCGCCGGCAACCTCGGTCTGGCCGGCGACGCCGAGGGATGAATACACGGAGGAACGGATGGTCCATGTCGCTTTCCTGACGGATCCCGTCGCGACGCTGAACCTGAAGAAGGACAGCACGCTCGCCATGGTCCGCGCCGCCCTGCAACGCGGCTGGCGCGTCAGCTGCTTCGAGCAGGGCGACCTCGTCTGGCGGGACGATCGTGCCTGCGCCACCGTGCGGGCACTGTCCCTCGACGCCGCCTTCCTCGAGTCCCTCGACCCGGCCCGCGCTCCCGAGGACTGGTACCGGCTCGGCCCCCCGACGGAAGCCGATCTCGCCGATCTCGACCTCATCATGATGCGCAAGGACCCGCCGTTCGACATGGAGTACATCTACACGACGTACTTCCTCGAGCACGCGCACGCCGGCGGCACGCCGGTCGTGAACGATCCGCGCAGCCTGCGGGACTGCAACGAGAAGTTCTTCGCGACGTGGTTCCCGGACTGTACGCCGCCGCTCGTGATCTCGAAGCGCGCCGACCGCCTGATCGACTTCCATGCCCGCTACGGCGATGTCGTGTTCAAGCCCCTCGACGGCATGGGCGGCATGAACATCTTTCGCGTGCGTCCCGACGATCCCAACCTGCGCGTCGTCATCGAGAACCTGACCGATCTCGGGCGCCGCCAGATCATGGCGCAGCAGTACCTCCCGCAGATCGTCGACGGCGACAAGCGCATCCTCCTGATCGACGGCGAACCGGTCGACTACGCGCTCGCGCGCATTCCGCAGAAGGGCGAGTTGCGCGGCAACCTGGCCGCCGGCGGTACCGGCGTCGGCCGGCCCCTGACCGACCGGGACCGCGAGATCGCCAACCGGGTGGGTCCTGAACTGAAACGGCGCGGCATCCTGTTCGCGGGGATCGACGTCATCGGCGACTCCCTGACGGAGATCAACGTCACCTGCCCGACCTGCATCCGGGAACTCGACGCGCAGTTCTCGCTCGACATCGGGAGCACCCTGATGGACAGGCTTGCGGAGACATTCGGCTTGCGATGAACGCCGACGGAGCCTCCCTCCGTACGCCCGACCACCCGGCCGCATTCGCCGGCCTTGCCAGGGACCGCATGGCGTTTGCGCTCTTTTTCGCGGCCGCGATACACGCTGGCCTCATCGTCGGCCTCGGCTCGCCATTCCCGGCGCCCACGGAGCGCGCCCCGACCATCGCGATCACGCTCGCTCCCCCGGCGCCCGAGCCCGCGGCCGGCGATCCGGCGTCGCCCGCACACGATGTCCCGGCCCCGGAGGCGACGACCGGGACCCTGCGCCAGGCATCCGCCCCGGAAGCCGCCACGCAGCCCGCCCCGCCCGCGCAGAGACGGGAACCGGTCGCTCCCGCCGCGCCACCGACGACTCCGCCAGAAGAGCGCTCGGCCACCCCGTCGGCGTTCGGCAACTACGAAGATACCGTGCGGCAGATCGCCGGCATCCCAGCGGAAGATGTCGGCGGCCCCCGCGTGCGCAGGGTGACCGGCACGTCGCCGACAACCACGGAGACGGCCTACTACTTCGAGTCCTGGCGCCGCAAGGTGCAGCGCGTCGGCCAGCTCAACTACCCCGAGGCCGCCCGCACCGCACGCCTGTACGGCAGCCTGCGGGTGCTGGTCGCCATCGCCGCCGACGGCGCCCTGGTGGACGCGCGCGTGCTGGATTCCTCCGGGCATCAGGTGCTCGACGAGGCGGCCGTTCGCATCGTGCGCCTGGCCGCGCCGTTCGCGCCGTTCCCGCCCGGCATGCGCAGGAACACCGACATCCTGGAGATCGTGCGGACCTGGCAGTTCCGCAGGAACCGGGACGAGTTCTGGCTGCAATAGCCCGAGCGGGCACGGCCCACGTCCGAGGCTCGTCCGAGGCTCCCCGGGGTTGGCCGGCGCACGTTTTGACGTATGATCTCCGCGTGACCCGGAAGTCCCTCAAGAACCAGTTCCTGATCGCCATGCCGAGCCTGGACTCGTTCGGCGACTACTTCAGCGACACCGTCACCTACGTCTGCCGCCACAACAACGAGGGCGCGCTCGGCCTCGTCGTCAACCGCCCCCTGCCGATGACGGTCGCAGACCTGCTGCAGCAGCTCGAGCTGCCCTGTTCCATCGACCCTTCGACCCGGGTCGTCGAGGGCGGCCCGGTCCGTGGCGACTGTGCGTTCATCCTGCACACGGACGATTTCGAGTGCGAGCGCAGCGTGCGGGTCGGCAACGCTCTCGCGCTGACGACCGAGATGGAGATGCTGGCCGCGATCGGACGCGGCGAGGGTCCCCGGCAGTTCGTCGTGGCCCTCGGCTACGCCGGCTGGGGCGAGGGCCAGCTCGAACGCGAGATGGAGGCGAACACCTGGCTGACGTGTCCGAGTTCCAAGTCCGTCATCTTCGACATCCCCTTCGAAGACCGCGTCACCAGTGCCGCGCAGATGCTCGGCATCGACTTCTCGCTGATGTCCGGGCACAGCGGCAACGCCTGAACCCTCCGATGCCGTACCTGGCATTCGACTTCGGGCAGAAACACATCGGCGTCGCCGTCACGGAGCCTCGCGCCGGCACGGCGTCCCCGCTCGCGACCGTACGGGCCCATGGCGGCATCCCCTTCTGGGAGCGGCTCGACGCGCTCGTGCGGGAGTGGTGTCCGGAGGGATTCGTCGTCGGACTGCCCCTCAACATGGACGATACGGAGAGCGAGATGTCGCGCGCCGCGCGGCGCTTCGGAGCAAGGCTCGGCGAGCGCTACGGGCTTGCGGTCGACTTCGCGGACGAACGGCTGTCCACGTTCGAGGCCGTCGGGCGCGGCGGAGACCATGCGACCGCCGCACAGATCATCGCGGAGACCTGGCTCGGCACCCGCGGTTGACCTTCGCTCCCACGCGCCGCGGGGCGCGGCGCCCGTCAGCCCGACGGGATCCGGAAGGCATCCGGCATCCTGGCCTTCTCACGCGCCGTCTCCGCACGCACGACCCCCGCCCGCACGAGTGCATGGAGGCTCTGGTCCAACGTCTGCATCCCAGCGGCGACGCCGGTCTGCATCGCGGAGTACATCTGCGCCACCTTGTCCTCCCGGATGAGATTGCGGATCGCGGGGGTCGCCAGAAGCACCTCCCGGGCGGCGACCCGGCCGCCGCCGATGCGCCGTACCAATGTCTGCGACACCACCGCGTGCAGCGACTCGGACACGGCGGCGCGCACCCCTGCCTTCTCCCCCGCCGGGAACGCGTCGACGATACGGTCGACGGTCTTTGCGGCGGATCCGGTGTGCAGCGTCGCGAACACCAGGTGCCCGGTTTCCGCCGCCGTCAACGCGAGGCCGATCGTCTCCGGATCGCGCATCTCACCCACCAGGATCACGTCGGGGTCTTCCCGGAGCGCCGCACGCAACGCCGTATCGAAGCCCCCGGTGTCCCGGCCGACTTCGCGCTGGTGCACGAGGCAGCCCTTGCTTTGGTGGACGAACTCGATCGGATCCTCGATGGTCAGGATGTGTCCGCAGCCGTGCTCGTTGACGTGGTCGATCATGGCCGCGAGCGTCGTGCTCTTGCCGGACCCCGTGGGACCGGTGACCAGCACGAGGCCGCGAGACACCGTCGCGATGTCCGCATAGACGGAGCCCATGTCGAGTTCCGCCATCCCGGGCACCCGCGCCGGCACGAAGCGAAACGCAGCCGCGGGACCGCGATTCTGACGGTAGACGTTGACGCGCAAGCGTGCGCCGCCGGGCAGCTCGCAGGCGAAGTCGAGTTCGAGGGCGGCTTCGAAATCCCGGCGCTGCTCCTCCCGCATGAGGTCCCGAACCATCGCCCGCACGGCGCTCGCCGGCAGCGGCGGCCCTTCCAGCCGTCGGATGTCACCGTCCACGCGGACCATGGGCGGCAGCCCGGCCGAGAGGTGCACGTCGGACGCACCCTGCTCGAGCGCGGACGCCAGGAGTTCCTCGATGTTCATGCGCCAGTGGCTCTTCGCAGGTCACGACCATCCTAGCGGTCGGCGGCGGAACGCCTGACAGCCTCCTCGCACGGGCGACGTCCTCCCACCGCCCGCCGGTGCGTGCGCCCAGTGCGGCCATCGCCGGCGGACGGTCGCCGGCCGCGATGGGCCGGAACCCCGCCGGAACCCCTCTGCGACTTGCGCCGCCCGGCGTCTTGAATCACAGTGACCCGTTCGCAAAGGACCAACCGAGAGCAAGAGGGGCATTCATGAGACTGGGAGTTCTGGCAGGCGGAGGAACGGGCTGGCGCGAGTCGCTGGAGAAGGTGCGGATCGCCGAATCGCTCGGCTACGAACTGGTGGCGACGGGAGAGGCCTGGGGCCCGTCGACCGTGCCCTGGATGACCCTCCTCGCGGCAAACACCGAACGCATCTCCATCGGCACGTCGATCCTGAACATCTATTCCCGGTCGCCCGGGGCCATCGCCCAGGAGTTCGCCATGCTGGAGATCATCTCCGGCGGGCGCATGGTGTGCGGACTCGGCTCCTCGGGCCACCAGGTCATCGAACACTTCCACGGCGTGCCCTTCGACAAACCGCTGCGGCGCATCCGCGAGTATGTCGAGATCATCAACCTCCTCATCAAGGGCGAGCGTCTGGAATACGAGGGCGAGATATTCTCGATGGGACGCGGCTTCCGACTCGACTACGACCGCCCGCGGGACCACGTGCCCATCTACATCGCCGCCATCACGCCGAAGTCCATTCGGCAAACCGCGGAAATCGCCGATGGCATTTTCCCGATCCATTGGCCCAAGGGGCGTTTTGCGGCGCTGCGCGAGTCCTTGAGCGAGGCTTCCGCAGCCGCCGGACGTCCCGCCGATTCGGTGACCATCGCGCCCTTCACGAACGTCTGGGTGACCGACGGGAACAACGACGAGCAGATGTGGCAGGCCGCGCGGCAGCCCCTGTTCCACTACGTCAACCGCATGGGCGACTTCTACTGGAACATGCTGGCCAGCAACGGCTTCGAGGACGAAGTGCTAGCCTCTCGGGCGTCCTGGCGAGATCGGGACCGGGAGGGCGCCATGCAGGCGATCTCCGACGACATGGTGCGCGAGATCGAGGTGATCGGGCCGCTCGAGTCCGTCAGCGAGCAGCTGGCGGAGCGGGCGCGGGCCGGTGCGGAACTGCAGATGGTGCAGATGCCCGGAGGCTCCCCGTCGGAGGCCGGCGAACGACTCGAAGCGCTGCTGCACGCCGGATGACGGCGCACCAGGCGCCGCATGCGATGGCCGCTCATCCCGCCGCATCCGTGGCGGACGAGGTCCGCCGGGCGGCCGAACGGGCCGGACGGTCGCCGGACGAGGTGCGCCTGCTGGCCGTCTCCAAGACACGCTCCGCGGCAGAAGTGGCGAAGGTGGCGGGAGCGGCGGACGCCGGGATCGTGCACTTCGGCGAGAACTACCTGCAGGACGCGCTGCCGAAAATCCACACCCTCGAGGGCCGCGGCCTCGTCTGGCACTTTATCGGCGCCGTCCAGTCGAACAAGACCCGCGACATCGCGCGCAGTTTCGACTGGGTACATACTCTGGCACGCCCACGCATCGCCGAGCGCCTGCAGGGCCACCGGGCAGGGTTGCCGGCCCTCGACGTGTGCATCCAGGTCAACGTCGATGCGGAGCCCCGCAAGGCCGGCGTCGCTCCGGACGAGATCGACGAACTGGTCGGAACGGTCACCGCGTGCGATCGCCTGCGGCTGCGCGGCCTGATGGTCATTCCCACGCCGCGTGCGGATCCGCGGGACATGCGCGGCAGTTTCGCGCGCACACGGGAGCTGTTCGAGGCCCACCGGAGCGTTGGCGGCGCGCACTGGGACACCCTGTCCATGGGCATGAGCGCGGATTTCGCGATCGCCATCGAGGAAGGCTCGACCTGTGTGCGTATCGGCACCGCGATCTTCGGGCCGAGAGGAGCATGACGTGACGAGAATCGCCTTTGTCGGCGGCGGCAACATGGCCTTCGCCATGATCAGCGGCCTGCGCACGAGCGGCGCCTTCGACATCGCGGTGGCGGACCCGATCGCCGCGCAGCTCGAACGCTTCGAGGGCGTGACGACCACGCACGACAACGCGGCGGCCGCCGCCGGAGCGGACGCGGTGGTCATCGCGGTCAAGCCGCAGCAGATGGCGGCCGCCGTGCGGGGCCTGGACCCCGACCCCGAACAGCTCTTCGTCTCCATCGCCGCCGGCGTGCCGATGCGCGCGATCGCCGAGTGGACGTCCCCGCGCCAGCCCATCGTGCGCTGCATGCCGAATACGCCGGCGCTGCTGGGTGCCGGCATTGCCGGGGCCGTGCCGAACGCCGCGGTTCGAGCCGCGCACCGGGCGCTCGCACAGGACATCCTCGCCGCCACCGGAGAGGTCGTCTGGTTCGAGGACGAGGCGAGCCTGGACGCGGTGACGGCGCTCTCGGGCAGCGGCCCCGCGTACGTCTTCTACCTGCTCGAGGCCATGACCGACGCCGGTGTCGAACTCGGCATCGACCCGACGACCGCCCAGCGCCTCGCCGTCGCCACGGCCCTCGGCGCCGCACGCATGGCAGATGGCGACGACGCAGACCCCGCCGCGCTGCGCAAGCGCGTCACCTCCCCGGGTGGCACGACCGAGCGTGCCCTCTCTATACTTGAGTCGAACGAGGTGGGCACAGCGGTTCGTCAGGCCATACACGGCGCCTGGCGCCGATCCCGCGAACTAGCCGAGGAGTTCGGGAACTAATGGGCGGACCGATTGCCTTCATCATTCAGTTCATTCTGAGCGCGGTTTCCGTGCTCTTCCTGATCCGCTTCGTCCTGCAGGCGACGCGCGCGGACTTCTTCAATCCCATCTGCCAGGGCATCGTGCGCTACACGGACCCGGTGCTGAAGCCCCTGCGGGTGATCCTCCCCACGTACCGCAACCTCGACCTGGCCGCATTCGTGGCGACCTGGCTCGTCAGCATCGCGACGATCATCGTGGCGGTCATCATGACCGGCGGCTACAGCAACGGGACCGTGGTCGAACTCGTTCAGTCGCTGGGCCTCGAGGTCGGTGCGATCGTGGGCGGCGTCTACCGGACGCTCGACCTGTTCCTGAGCTTCTACTGGATCGCGATCTTCCTCTCGATCATCGTGTCCTTCGTCGCCCCCGCGACCCACAACCCGGTGATCGCCCTGCTGCAACAGATTTGCGAGCCGGTCCTCACCCCGGCGCGGCGCGTGCTACCGGCCCTGGGCGGACTGGACCTCTCTCCCCTCATCGTGTTTCTGGTTCTGGCACTGTTGCAGCGGTTCTTCCTGCCGGGGCTGTTCCGGATGTTGTTCTAGCCGTAGACTCCCGCACCCGTTCGTATCGGCACCTGGAAGGTTGGTCCGTGGCTCTGCCGCCCGACTCCGTTGGCATCGTGACGCCGCAGCAACTGCGCTTCGGCGCGCTGGAACTCCAGTGCGGCGTGCGCCTGCCCGGTTTCGAACTGGTCTACGAAACCTACGGCGAGCTCAACGCGGCGAAGTCCAACGCCGTCCTCGTGTGTCACGCCCTGTCGGGCAACCATCATGCCGCCGGCTACCACGCCGAGACGGACCGGCGTCCCGGCTGGTGGGACGTGTGCATCGGCCCCGGCAAGCCCATCGACACCAACCGCTTCTTCGTGGTCAGCCTCAACAACCTCGGCGGCTGCCACGGCAGCACCGGACCCCGGTCCATCGATCCGGGAACCGGCGAACCCTACGGTCCCGCGTTCCCCAACGTGACGGTAAAGGACTGGGTGCAGAGCCAGGCGATGCTCGCCCATGCGCTCGGTATCGACGCGTTCGCCGCGGTCATCGGCGGCAGCCTCGGCGGCATGCAGGCGATGCAGTGGGCCATCGACCTGCCGGACCGCATCCGCCATGCGCTCCTGATCGCCTGCGCCTCGAAGCTCTCCGCGCAGAACATCGCCTTCAATGAGATCGCGCGGCAGGCGATCCTCACCGATCCGGAGTACCGCGACGGCGAGTACGTGAAGGCGTCGGCGAATCCGGACCGGGGCCTGATGCTCGCGCGCATGCTCGGCCACGTCACGTATCTGTCCGACGACAGCATGGGCGACAGGTTCGGACGGGAACTCCGCTCGGGGGACATCGCCTCGGGTCACGACGTCGAGTTCCAGGTGGAGAGCTACCTGCACTACCAGGGTCGCTCGTTCTCCAAGCGCTTCGACGCCAACACCTATCTCATCATGACCCGCGCGCTGGACTACTTCGATCCCGCGCACGAGTATGGCGACGACCTCGTGGAGGCGCTCAAGGTCGCGCGCTGCGCCTTCCTCGTCGCGTCCTTCTCGACCGACTGGCGCTTCTCCCCGGTGCGTTCGGACGAGATCGTCGATGCGCTGGTCGCGGCGCGGCGGGACGTCGTCAGCGTCAGCATCGAGGCGTCCCACGGGCACGACTCCTTCCTGCTCCCGGTGCCGCGCTACCTCACGGTCCTCTCCGCTTACCTGGACCGGGTCGCCAAGGAGTGCGGGCAATGAGAGAGGAACTGCGCATCATCGCGGAGCTCATCGCCCCCGGAGCCCGCGTCCTCGACCTCGGCTGCGGCAGCGGCGAGCTCCTCGCCCACCTGCAGGCGCACAAGAACGTCGTCGGCTACGGACTCGACAACGGGGCCGAGGAGGTCGCCGCCTGCATCCGCGCCGGCGTGAACGTCATCGAGCAGGACCTCGACGACGGGCTCACCCGCTTCACCGACGCGAGTTTCGACATGGTCGTGATGACCGATACGCTGCAGGCGGTGCGCGCACCGGACCGTCTGCTCGACGAGATGCTCCGGATCGGCAAGGAGTGCATCGTCACCTTTCCGAACTTCGCCCACTGGGCATGCCGTCTGCAGTTGGCGACACGCGGGCGGATGCCCGTCGCCAGGCACCTTCCCCATACCTGGTACGCGACACCGAACATCCACCTCTGCACCTTCACCGACTTCGAGACGCTGTGCCGCGACAAGCATCTGACGATCATCGAACGGCTGGTGTTCGATCCCTCCTATCGACACGGCACGCTGATCAACCGTCTTCCGAACCTGTTCGGCAGCACCGCGGTCTACCGGCTGCGGCACGGGACGGCGTGATGGCCCGCGTGCACTGGCTCCGTCTGGCCGTCGGTGCCGGACTCATCGCCTCCGCTTTCGCCGGACACGCCGAGCAGAAGGCCGTGTTCGGGAACTACGCCCTGCACTACGTTGTCTTCAACGCGAGCTTTCTCCGTCCGCAGATTGCCGAGCGTTACGGCATCGTCCGCGGACGCGACAAGGCGCTCGCCAACGTCTCGATCCTGGATGCCGACGGAAGGGCCCTCGATGCGCCGATCGCGGGCACGTTCAAGAACCTCCTCGGCCAGGTCGAGGATCTGCACTTCCGGCAGGTACGCGAGGGGGATGCGGTGTACTACCTGGCATCGTTGACCTACCCGCACGCGGAAGCGCTGCGCTTCGAGATCGTGGCGGAACTGCCCGGCTACGGTCCGGCCCGCATCGCGTTTCAGCAAACCCTTTACTGGGAGGATTGACGTGTCCCGCACAGGGCAGGCGGTGCTCGCGAGCGGGAACGCCGGGAAGCTGCGCGAACTCGCGAGGCTCCTCGCGCCGCTCGCCGTCGACCTGCGCGCCGCGGCCGACTTCGGCGTGGCTGTCCCGGAGGAAACGGGACGGACCTTCCTCGAGAACGCGCTCATCAAGGCGCGCAACGCCGCCGCCGTCACGGGGCTCCCCGCGATCGGCGACGATTCGGGACTGGTGGTCTCCGCCCTCGACGGCGCGCCCGGGATCTACTCGTCACGCTTCGCCGGGACCGACGCGACGACCGCCGAGAACAACGCGAAGCTGGTCGCGGCCCTCGCCGGCGTCCGCGACCGCCGCGCGCACTTCTACTGCGCGCTGGTGTTCCTGCAACGCGCCGACGATCCGGCTCCGCTGGTCGCCACCGGGGCGTGGCATGGCATGATCGTCGACCGGGCCCGCGGCGCGCGGGGCTTCGGCTACGATCCGCACTTCTACCTGCCCGATCTCGACGCCACGGCCGCCGAGCTGACTGCCGAGGACAAGAACGCGCGCAGCCACCGCGGCATCGCCGCGCGGGACCTCGCGGCCCAACTGGCTGCGCGTCCCGCTGCCGATCCATGAGCGGCCTGTACGTCCACCTGCCGTGGTGCGTACGCAAGTGTCCGTACTGCGACTTCAACTCGCACCCGCTGCGCACGCAGCTACCCGAGGCAGAATACCTGCACGCTCTGCTCGACGACTTCGGGCGCGAGCGCCGGCGCGCGCCGTTCGCGATTCGTTCCGTGTATTTCGGCGGGGGCACACCGAGTCTCTTCCCGCCGCGCTCGTTCGCCCGCCTGCTCGACGCCTTCTGCGTGTCCGACGACGTCGAGGTCACGCTGGAAGCGAATCCCGGTACGGTCGAGACGGCGGGGCCGGTGGCGGACTACGCGAGTGCCGGGATCAACCGGGTCTCCCTCGGCGTGCAGTCCTTCGACGACGGGCAACTGCGGAGCCTCGGGCGCATTCACGACGGCGGCGATGCCGAACGCGCGGCGCGGGCCATCGGGGCCGCGGGGTTTCGCGAATTCAACATCGATCTCATGTTCGGGTTGACCGGGCAATCGGTCGAGAGCGCCCTTGCGGATCTCGAGCGCGCCGTCGCCCTCGAGCCGACCCACGTATCCTGGTATCAGCTGACCATCGAGCCCAGGACCGAATTCGCGCGTCGCCCGCCGGAACTCCCGGACCCCGACACCCTCGCCGACATCGCGGAGGCCGGCCAGGCCCTCCTGGCCGACCGCGGCTATGGGCGCTACGAAGTCTCCGCCTACGCACGTCCGGGCTCGCGGTCGCGACACAACCTGAACTACTGGACGTTTGGCGACTACCTCGGCATCGGGGCGGGCGCGCACGGCAAGCTGACCCGCGCCGATGGCATCGTCCGCACCGCCAAGGCTCGCCAGCCGCGGCTCTATCTCAAGGATCCGGCGCCCCTCGATACGCCGGTGGACGCGGCGAGCCTGCCGGTGGAGTTCATGATGAATGCGCTGCGGCTGGTGGAAGGCGTCCCCGAGTCGGCGTTCACGCAACGCACCGGGCTGCCGGACGCAGCCATCGCACCGACCGTCGCGACCCTGCGGGAGCAGGGGCTGATGCGCCCGGACCGGCTGGCACTCACCGAACTCGGCTATCGCCACCTCGACAGTGTCGTGGGTCGCTTCCTCTGACCGTCCCCGAACCGCGGCGTATCGGCCATCCATGAATTCGAGAAGGGACGGGACAAGCCCGTCCCCTACATGGCGGGTTTCGCGAAGGCCAGGTCCCACACGCCGTGCCCGAGCGCCTGGCCGCGCGACTCGAACCGCGTCACGGGCCGCAGCGCCGACCGTGGCGCGAAGCTGCCTCGCCCGGCCTCGTTGACCAGCGCCGGCTCGGCGTCCATGACCTCGAGCATTTCGCCCGCATAGGATTCCCAGTCCGTGGCCAGGAGAATCCTGCCGCCTGGTTCGAGTACACGCGCGAGCTGGCAGACAAAGGACGGTTGGATGAGGCGGCGCTTGTGATGGCGCGCCTTCGGCCAAGGGTCCGGGAAGTACACCGCAACGAGGCGCACGCTGTCCTCGGGCCACGTCGGCAGGACGCTGCGAACATCGTCCTCCACGATCCGCACGTTGCCGATGGCACGCTCCTCGCAACGCAGGAGGAGCGAGCCGATGCCGGGCTGGTACACCTCCACGCCGACACAGGTCCAGTGCGGATGCGTCGCCGCGAACTCCACGAGCGCCTGTCCCGCGCCGAAGCCGATCTCGACCATGCGCGGCGCGGGGCAGTTCGAGAGGTCGGCGATACGATAACGTTGCCCGTGTTCGGCGAGCGCACGGGCCTGCCCCGTGGTCAGCCGCCCGCGGCGGCGAACATGGACCCTCGCGTCCTGAGCGTCCCGCGTCACGAACGACAGCGCCGGCGATCCGACCGGATGTCGGAACGGTGGTGGAGGCCGATCAGGCAGGCTCGAGCGCGACTCGCAGCTTCTTCATCGCGTTGGCTTCGATCTGCCGGATCCGCTCCGCGGAAACGCCGTATCGCGCCGCCAGTTCGTGCAGTGTCGCCTTGCTTTCGGCGAGCCAGCGGGAGCGCAGGATGTCGCGGCTGCGTTCGTCAAGCCCGTCGAGCGCGCGGTGCAGGCCCTCGGTCGACTGCTCGGTCCAGTCCGCGTCGGCCACCAGCGTCGCCGGGTCGGCCGATGTGTCGCCCAGGAACTGGGCCGGCGCCACCGCGTGGTCGTCGTCGTCCAGCAGGCCGTCGAACGCCATGTCCCGCGCGGCCATCCGGCCTTCCATCTGAGTGACCACTTCCGGCGTCACGCCGAGATCCTTCGCAACGGCCTCGACTTCCCGCGGGTTCATCCAGCCGAGTCGTTTCTTGTTGCTGCGCAGCTTGAAGAAAAGCTTGCGCTGGGCCTTCGTGGTGGCGACCTTGACGATGCGCCAGTTGCGCAGGATGTACTCGTGAATCTCGGCCTTGATCCAGTGCACGGCGAACGACACGAGGCGGACTCCCACCTCCGGGTTGAAGCGCTTGACCGCCTTCATGAGGCCGACGTTGCCTTCCTGGATGAGGTCGCCCTGCGGCAGTCCGTAGCCCGAGTAGCTGCGGGCCAGGTGAATGACGAAACGGAGGTGGCTCAGCACCAGTTCGCGGGCGGCATCGATGTCGTTGTCGTAGTAGAAACGTTCCGCGAGTTCCCGCTCTTTTTCCGAGCTCAGTACCGGGAATGCGTTGACGGTCTGGATATAGGCGTTCAGGTCGCGCCCGGGCGAAAGGCTGTCGAAGGACAGTACTTTGGAAGTCATTTCGATACCTCCAGTAACACTTGAGGCGAATACTAGCACTCAAGACGAATGAGTGCTAAACGATGTGCGGCCTCGGTTCGCCATCCGCGGCGCCTCCGCCCAGGTCCGTACCGCCTTCTCACACCAGTTCGAGACCCCGCAGCCGCTGCCTGGAAGCGACCATCGCCCCGACAATCCCCAGCGCGGCGCCGACGCCCAGCAGTTCCAGGGCGAATATGTGGTCGAGGCCACCCAATTCCAACTCCTCGCCATAGCTTCCGAACAGCAGACCGAGCGGCCCCTCGAGGGCCAGCAGCGCGGCCGCGTTCAGCACGGCTGCCACGACGGCGCCCCCGGTTCCGTAGATCAACCCCAGGTACAGAAACGGACGCCGGACGAAGGCATCCGTACCGCCCACCAGTTTCTGCACCTTGACCTCCTCAAGGCGCGACTCGATGGCGAGACGCACCGAGGATAGCGTCACGAGCGCCGCGCCGAGGCCGAAGAGCGCTGCCAGCATCCAGCCAAGCCGCGTGACGAATGCGGAAATCGCCGACAGGCGTTCGAGCCAGGTGGTTTCCAGCACCACCTCCTCCACCAGCTCGTGCTGCCCCACCTGGTTGGCCAGCATCCGCAGCGTGGCCGTGGAGACCTCCTCCGACACCGTCACGCGCAGGCTCGTCGGCAGCGGATTCTCCTCCAGCAGATCGAGTGCATCCGACACCTCGACGTTGCCGCGAAATTCCTCCAGCGCCGCCTCCGGCGTCACCACCCATACCTGCTCCGTTTCCGGCATGGCGTCCAGACGCGCCGCCCTCTCCCGGGCAACTTCAACAGCGACACCGGGTCGGTAGTACACGGAGAATCCGGCACGGCCTTCCCACCGGTCCATCGCCACCGAGAGATTGCGCTCGAGCAGGTAGAACCCGGCCGGCAGGGCGAGCGCGATACCGATCAACAACCAGACCAGGAGGCTCGCGCCCATGCGGCTGTTGACGAAGTAGAAGCTCTCCCCGGCAACGCGCCAATGATCGCGAACGGTCGCGAGCCGCGACCGCTCATGCGCGGGCCACGGTTCGGGCTGCCTAGCCATAGCCCCCCGCCTGCCACTCGTCGTCGCGCGTCAGCGCGCCGTGGTCGAGCTCGATGATACGCATCCCGAGCGATTCGATGAGGGCATGATCGTGGCTGGCGACGATGACCGTCGTACCCACGCGGTTGAAGTCCAGAAACAGCCGCATCACGTCGCGCGAAAGGGTCGGGTCGAGATTGCCGGTCGGCTCGTCGGCGAGCAGGATCCTGGGACGGTTCACCACCGCCCGCGCGATGCCCACGCGCTGCAGCTCCCCGGCCGAGAGGTAGACAGGCAGAGACCCTTCCTTGGCCAGCAGGCCCACCCGCTCGAGCGCCGGCCGCACCCGGCGGCCGATGTCCCGTTCTGCCATGCCCATGACCCGGAGCGGCAGCGCGACATTCTCGAAGATGCTGCGATGCTGGAGCAGGTGATGGTCCTGGAAGACCACCCCGAGGTGCTGCCGATATCGGGGCAGGCGCCGGCGCGACAGCCGGCCGATGTCGACGCCATTGACCAGTATCTGGCCGCGAGTCGGCGTTTCGATACCCAGCAGGAGCTTGAGGAAGGTCGTCTTGCCGGCACCGGAGTGGCCGCGAATGAACGCCATCGCCCCCTCGTCCACCTCGACGGAGACGTTCTTCAGCGCCTCGTGGCCGTTGGCGAAACGCTTGGTGACCTGGCGAAACGCGACGCTACCCATGCCCGTCTTTCGCGAGCAGCGCGTCGACGAACTCGTGTGCGTCGAAGGGGCGCAGGTCCTCCGGGCGCTCGCCCACGCCGATGAAGTACACCGGCAGCGGCTCCTTGCGCTCGCGCACCAGCGTCGCGATGGCGAACAGCACCCCCGCGCGGGCCGACCCATCGAGCTTCGCGACGATCAGGCCCGTCAGACCCACCGCGTCGTCGAATTCGGCCACCTGTCGCAGCGCGTTCTGGCCGACCCCGGCATCGAGCACCAGGATGGCTTCGTGCGGGGCCGCCGCGTCGAACCGTCCGACCACCCGCCTGATCTTGCGCAGCTCGTCCATCAGGTTCTGTTGCGCCTGCAGCCGCCCGGCCGTGTCGGCCAGGACCACGTCGACGCCGCGCGCCCGCGCCGCCTCGATGGCATCGTGGATGACCGCGGCGCTGTCGGCCCCCTGCGCCTGGGCGATCACGGGCGTGCCGTTGCGGCGACCCCACTCGGCCAATTGTTCGACCGCGGCCGCGCGGAAGGTGTCCCCGGCGGCGAGCAGGACGGAATGTCCCGCGTGCGTCAACTGCCGCGCGAGCTTGCCAATGGTCGTCGTCTTGCCGGCGCCGTTGACACCCACCGTCAGCACGACGAACGGTTCGCGGGTCGTATCCACTACGAAGGGACGCACCATTGGCGCCAGCATCTCTTCGAGTTCGCTGCGCAACGCCCGCTGCAGCGCCGCGGTATCTGCCAGTTCCTTCCGGGACACCCGCTTCTTCAACGCATCCATGATGCGCGTGGTCGCGTCGACGCCGGCATCCGTGACCAGCAGCGCGGTCTCAAGGCCGTCGAGCACTTCCTCGTCGATGACACGTTCGCCGAGGAGCAGGTCGCCGAGCCCTTCCGCAAGACGCGTACGCGTCTTGTCGAGGCGCTCTGTCAGCCGCCGCCAGAGACCGCCCTTTTGCTTGCCCTGCTTTCCTTCCTGCGCCGCCTCAGCGACCATGCTTCCACCTTGAGAACGACCGTGGCAGGCGCCCGCTGTGGCCCAACCAAAGAGGCCCGTCAACAGACGCGTCCGCATTATCGGCGGTAAGTGGAAGGGACGAAAGCTCGACGTGGCCGACCGGCCCGGCCTGCGCCCGACCATGGACCGCGTCCGCGAGACCGTGTTCTCGTGGCTCTCGGCGGACCTCCCCGACAGCCATGTGCTGGACCTCTTCGCCGGAACCGGCGCACTCGCGTTCGAGGCCCTCTCCCGCGGCGCGGCATTCGCGACCCTGGTCGAGCGCGACCGTGCCACGGCCGGGGTCTTGCGATCCGCGGCCGCGCGACTCGACGCGCACTGCGAAGTCCACGTCGCTTCCGCCACGGCCTGGCTGCGCCGGCAACGCCGCTGGCACTGGAACCTCGTATTCCTCGATCCGCCGTTCGGGACGCGGGTCGCGCAGGAAGCGCTGGCGTTGCTGCGGGAACGCGACGTCCTCGTCTATCTGGAGGAAGCGGACACTCCCCACGGCACCGGGCGAGGGAGACATGGCGTGCACCAGGACACTCCATCCGACGTACCGGGCTGGGAAACCGTCAGGCAGGCGCGCGCGGGAGCGTGTCGCTTTCGGTTGCTCCGGCCCGTCGCGCCCGAGGCGGCCGGTGCCGCCTCCACTCCAACACTCTGCTAGTATCGGCCCGCATCCAGCGCAAGGGGCAGCGCATGAAGGTGGTGTATCCGGGCAGCTTCAACCCGATCACCAATGGCCATACGGACCTGGTGAAGCGCGCGTTGAGACTGTTCGACGGCGTCGTCGTAGCCATCGGGACCTCGGCCCAGAAGGATCCGGCGACCTACCTCGCCGACCGCATCGAACTCTGCCAGACGGTGCTCGCGGAGTTCGGCGACCGGGTCGAGGTCGAGGGGTTCAACAGCCTCCTCGTCGACTACGTCCGCGCAAAGGGCACGAACTTCATCCTCCGCGGCCTGCGCACGGTGACGGACTTCGAGTACGAGTTCCAGATGGCGGAAATGAACCGGGCCATGGACCACCGCATCGAGTACGTGTTCCTGCCGACCTCGCTGTCCTATTCCTTCATCTCCTCGTCGCTGGTGCGGGAGATCGCGCTGCTCGAGGGCGACATCGCCGGCTTTGTGCACCCCGCGGTCGTGGAGTACTACCGGTCCGGCAAGACGGGCGGCTGACCGCAGACCTGCAGACGCCCCGCCGCCCGGGTTGTCGCACTCATTGCTGGCAGTTCCGGCAGTAGACCGTCCCGCGCTGCCCCACCCGGATGCCCGTGAGGATCGTCCCGCACACCCGACAGGGTTTGCCGTCGCGGCCATAGACGAACAGCTCGTTGGCGAAATAGCCCGGGCTGCCGTCGCTCCCGACATAGTCCCGCAGAGTCGTTCCGCCGAGTTCGATCGCCGCCGAGAGCGTCTCCCGGATCGCCTCGGCGATCGCCCCGTAGCGTGCACGCGTCACGCGCCCGGCGGCCGTGCGCGGTCGCACGCTCGCCTTGAACAGGGCCTCGTTCGCATAGATGTTGCCGACCCCCACCACGATGCGCGCGTCCATCAGGAAGTTCTTGACCGCTACGCGCCGCTTGCGCGACCGCGCGAAGAGCCAGGCGCCGTCGAAGGCCTCCGACAGCGGCTCGACCCCGAGTCCGCGTAACAGCCAGTGCGCCTGCCAGGCTCCCGACTGCCAGTGCAGGCTGCCGAAGCGGCGCGGATCGGTCAGGCGCAGCGCGCGACCGTTGGACAGCAGAATGTCGACGTGATCGTGCTTGTCGGGCGGCGCATTGCCGGAAACCACCCGCAATCGCCCGGACATGCCGAGATGCAGGATCAGCGCGCCCGTTTCGAGGTGCAGGAGGAGGTACTTGGCCCGCCGCGAGAGACGCACGACCTGCTGGCCAGGGATGCTGTCGGGAAGGTCGACCGGCCAGCGCAGGCGCGGATCTCGAACCGTGACCGCCAGTATGCGCTCGCCCAGAACCGCGGGCGCTACGCCCCGCAGGGTCGTTTCCACCTCGGGGAGTTCCGGCATGCAGGCTCCGGGTCGGCCGGGAGGCGGCCGCCGGGACTACTTGATCTTGGCTTCCTTGTAGATCACGTGCTTGCGGACCACCGGGTCGTACTTCTTGAACTCGAGCTTGTTCGGGGTGCTCCGCTTGTTCTTGTCGGTCGTATAGAAGTGTCCGGTACCCGCCGTCGACTCCAGCTTGATCTTCTCTCGCATGACTTACACCTTCTCGCCGCGTTTGCGCATGTCGGCCAGCACAACCTCGATGCCCTTCTTGTCGATCAGCCGCATGCCGGCAGCCGACACCCTGAGGCGGACGAACCGCTTTTCGCTCTCGATCCAGAAGCGATGGTAGTGCAGATTCGGCTTGAAGCGGCGGCGCGTCTTGTTCTCCGCATGAGAACGGTTGTTCCCGCTCATGGGACGCTTGCCGGTGACCTGGCAGACCTGGGACATGATCGGATCGCCTGGGGATCGGGGGCCGCGTTTATAGCAGAGAGCAGCGGCGCGCGGCAACCGCGCCGAGCATCGGGAACTTCACTCCCGTTGCCTATTCCAGCCATGATGGCTACTATAGCTATCATGCTGGAAATCACCGCCAAAGACGCGAAGAATCGCTTCGGACAGTTGCTGGACGCTACCCAACGCGGGCCCGTGTGCGTCACCAGAAACGGCAGAGCCGTGTCCGTGATGCTGTCGTTGCCACACTACGAGAGGTTGCGGGGCGCCGCTTGGGAAAGCCTGACTGCGACCATGGACGCATTAGCCAACGAAGCCTCCGAACACGGTCTGACCGACGTCAGGCTCGAAGCCCTGCTCGCGGATGACGGTTGACCGCGTCGTTCTCGACACCAACGTCCTGATCAGCGCAACGCTCCTTCCAGTGGGGCAGCCACGACGCGTGCTGGACGCCGTCCGCGACGCCAACGGCGTACTACTCTTCTCCCATGAAACCTTTGACGAACTCCAGAGTTGTCTCGGTCGCGCAAAGTTCGACCCGTACGTCAGTTCGCACAACCGAGCCCTCTACCTCGCACAGCTCCAGGCCGTGTCGGATTGGGTCTCGATAACGGGTGCCAAGCTCGGATGTCGCGATCCACACGACGACAAGTTCCTCGAGACCGCGCTCCTGCGGGGCGCCGACTGCTTGGTCACGGGTGACCGCGACCTCCTGGAGATGTCGCCCTTTCGGGCCATTCCGATACTGACGCCGAGCGCCCTCCTGGAGTCCCTGTCGAACCTCTGAAGCGAGACGTCCGCCGCTCACAGCAACCCCCGTTCCGCGAAGGACACCTGCTGCTCGGCACTCACCACCAGGTGATCGACGAGGCGTACGTCGACCTCCTCGAGCAGGCCGGCGATGCGGTGCGTCAACTGGATATCGCTGGGAGAGGGTTCCGCCACGCCCGAGGGGTGATTGTGATAGAGGATCACCCCGCAGGCGTTGTGACGCATCGATGACTTGAGCACTTCCCGCGGGTACACCGCGGTTCGGTCCACGGAGCCGTAGAAGAGCTCCTCGTTCTCGATGAGGCGATTGCGGGCATCGAGGAACAGTCCTCCGAAGACCTCGCGCTGTCGTCGGCCCAGCCGATAGCTCAGGTAGCGGCGCGTCGCCGTCGAGCCCGAGAGCAGCTCACCGGCTTCGACATGTTCCGTGTGATAGCGGTCGAGCAGGCCGCGTACCGCCACCAGCGCCGCGGTCCTGGCCGGGCCCATCCCGGAACAGGCGGCTAGCGCTTCCGGCGCCGCATCGAACAGGCCCCGCACGCCTCCGAAACGCGCCAGCAGGCGTCGGGCGAGTTCAACCGTATCGAACGCACGGCCCCCGTTGCCGAGCAGCGCGGCGAGCAGTTCCGGGTCCGCGAGCGACGCCGGGCCGCGCAGCAGCAGACGTTCGCGCGGTCGCTCCACGCCGCCGGAGCCGGGCATCCCGCCGTTTCTCTCCCGGGCAGGCATCTCTGGTATGGTTCGCTCCATCTTGTCTGGTGGCGGCGCGCCTCGCCGTCGAGCCCCTCGCGCCGATATCGCCATGCACGGAAAACGCATCATATTGGGCATCAGCGGTGGAATCGCCGCGTACAAAACCCCAATGCTCGTGCGAGATCTCCTTGCCCGGGGGGCAGAAGTAATCCCGGTCATGACGCACGGCGCCGCCCGCTTCGTGACCCGCGCCAGCCTGCAGGCCGTCTCCGGGCAGAAGGTCCGGGACGACCTCTGGGACGAGGACGCGGAAGCCGCCATGGGGCACATCGAGCTGGCGCGCTGGGCAGATGCCGTGCTGGTCGCCCCGGCGACGGCCCACCTCATCGCGCGCCTCGCCACGGGCGCCGCCGACGACCTGCTGACCACGCTCTGCCTGGCGACGGCCGCGCCGGTATTCGTGGCGCCGGCCATGAACCGCCAGATGTGGGACAGCCCGCCAGTGCAGCGCAACGTGGCGCGGCTCAAGGAGGACGGCCTGTATATCCTGGGGCCCGGGGAAGGGGATCAGGCGTGCGGCGAAGTCGGACCGGGCCGCATGCTCGAGCCGCACGAACTCGGCGATGCCCTCGACGTGTATTGGGACGCCGAGGCGAACGCGGTCGAGACACTCCCCGGCTCTGTGGAACGCACTGCATGCATGGACGGGCTCAACGTCCTCGTGACGGCCGGTCCCACCCGCGAGCACATCGACCCGGTACGTTTCATCTCGAACCACAGTTCGGGCAAGCAGGGCTATGCGATCGCCGAGGCCGCACGCGATGCCGGGGCGCGGGTCACCCTGGTGAGCGGGCCGGTGCACCTCGATACCCCCGCGAACGTCCGCCGCGTGGACGTGACCACGGCCCGGGAAATGATGGCGGCGGTCGAAGCCGAACTCCCGGACACGGATGTCTTCATCGGTGTCGCGGCGGTGGGGGACTACCGACCGGCCGAGCCGCAAAGCCGCAAGATCAAGAAGGCCGGCGCAGCGACGTCGGAGATCACGCTGCCCCTCACGCAGAATCCCGACATCCTCGAGGCGGCGGTGGCGAGCGGCCGCCCCTGCGTGGTCGGCTTCGCCGCCGAGACCCACGACGCGCTCGCCCATGCGCGCGAAAAGCTCGCCCGCAAGGGCTGCGACGCCATCGTCGTCAACGACGTCTCGGACCCGACGATCGGCTTCCACGGCAACGACAATGCCGTAGTTCTGATACAGGCCTCGGGGGAGACCGTGTTTCCCCTCGAATCCAAGGCGACCCTCGCGGCCAAGCTCGTCGACGCGATCGCGATCCTCTTGCACGAGAAGTGCGCGCGGAACGAACCTGGGCAACGCACCCTCGGCTGAGCCGCGAGACGCCCGGCATGGACATCCATCCCGACATCTTCCGCGCCTACGACATCCGCGGCATCGTCGACGCAAGCCTCACCGAAGATGCCGTGTATCGCATCGGCCGCGCGTTCGCGGCCGAGGCGCGCGGCCAGGGCCAGGACCGCGTGGCCGTCGGCGGCGACGGGCGCCACTCGACGCCCCGCCTGCGCGGCGCCCTGACGCGCGGCCTGAATGAAGGCGGCTGCCATGTCATCGATATCGGTGTCGTGCCGACGCCGCTCCTGTACTACGCGACCCATGTGCTCGGTACGGGAACGGGGGTGATGATCACGGGCTCCCACAACCCGGCGGAATACAACGGCCTGAAGATGATGATCGGTGGCCGGACGCTGGCCGAGGACGCCATCGAGGCGCTGCGCAAGCGCGTCGAGCGGGCCGACTTCTCGTCCGGACAAGGCCGTATCGAGTCCGCGGAGCTCATCGACCGCTATGTCGAACGCGTGGCGCGGGACGTTCCCCTGCACCGGCCGCTCAGGATTGTCGTGGACTGCGGCAACGGCGTGGCCGGGGCCGTGGCGCCGGCCCTCTTCGAACGGATGGGGTGCGAAGTCATCGGGCTCTACACCGAGATCGACGGCGACTTTCCCAACCACCATCCCGACCCCGCGGATCCGGACAACCTCGTCGACCTCGTCGCACATGTCGCACGCGCAGGCGCCGATATCGGTCTCGCCTTCGACGGTGACGCGGATCGCCTGGGCGTGGTCACCAATGCCGGTACCATCGTCTGGCCCGACCGCCTCCTGATGCTGTTCGCCAAGGACATGCTCCGACGCAACCCCGGCGCGGCCGTGGTGTACGACGTGAAATGTTCGCAACGCCTCAAGGAAGTCATCGAGACAAGCGGCGGCCACGCCATCATGAGCCGCACCGGGCACTCGCACATCAAGGCGCGGATCCGCGAGACGGGCGCGCTTCTCGGTGGCGAGTTCAGCGGTCATCTCTGCTTCGCGGAAGGGTGGTACGGCTTCGACGACGCCCTCTACAGCGGTGCGCGGCTGCTGGCCATCGTGAGCGCCGCCGAAACCACGGTCGAGGCCCTGTTCGGCGAGTTCCCCGCCACTCTCGTGACCCCCGAGATCAAGGTGCAAACCACCGAGTCCGCCAAGTTCGAGATCGTCGAGCGGCTCGCGGCGTCCGCGGACTTCGGCGACGGCGAAGTCACGTCCATCGACGGCATCCGCGTCGACTGGGCCGACGGCTTCGGGCTCGTGCGAGCCTCCAACACGAGCCCGGTGCTGAGCCTGCGCTTCGAGGCGGACACGCCGCAGGCGCTCGACCGCATCCGCACGCGGTTCCAGTCGGAACTCGCCGCCATCGACGCCGGCCTGCAGTTCGAGTGACCCCACCATGACCCGCGAGACCATCGCCCGCGTCCTCATCGAGGCGCTGCCCTACATCCAGCAGTTCCACGGCTCGACGATCGTCGTCAAGTACGGCGGCAACGCGATGGTGGACGAATCGCTGAAGCACGCCTTCGCCCGCGACGTCGTCCTGATGAAGCTCGTCGGCATGCACCCCGTCGTCGTCCACGGCGGCGGTCCGCAGATCGGCGAGCTGCTGTCGCGGCTCGGTATCGAGACCCGCTTCGTCGACGGCATGCGCGTCACGGATTCCGACACCATGGACGTCGTGCAAATGGTGCTCGGCGGTCTCGTCAACAAGGAGATCGTCTCGCTGATCAATGCCGAGGGCGGCCGCGCCGTCGGCGTGACCGGCAAGGACGGCGGACTCATCCAGGCGCGACGACTTCAGTTGACCCGCGCACAACCCGAACTGAAGGCGCCCGAGATCATCGACATCGGCCACGTCGGCGAAGTCGCCGCGGTCGACAGCCGTGTACTCGACGCCTTGGCCGCCCACGACTTCATTCCCGTCATCGCGCCCATCGGCGTGGGCCCGGAGGGCGCGTCCTACAACATCAACGCCGACCTCGTGGCCAGCGCTGTGGCAGGGCATCTGAAGGCCCACAAACTCATCCTGCTGACGAACACGCCGGGGATCCTCGACGCCGATGGGAACACCCTCGGGTCGGCTTCACGCGATGAGGTCGAAGCCATGATTGCGGCCGGAACGATCGCCGGCGGCATGCTCCCGAAGGCGCGCTGTGCGCTCGACGCGCTGGCTGCCGGCGTCACCCACGCGCAGATCATCGACGGCCGTGTGCCCCACGCCATACTGCTCGAGATTTTCACCGACGGAGGCGTCGGGACGCAGATTCGCTGAGTGCCCCAAGGCCCGGCGGATACCGCGTTGCCGGCGCCGCCGATGCAGGTTGCGACGCGGTGCTCAGTCCACCGCGCAATAGCGACTGCGATATGCGCAGACCGTTGCCAGCGCATCGGCGCGCCCGGGGTCGCCTTCGAGCACCCGCAGGACATCCTCGAGCGCCGCGATGCTGCGCACCGGCACGCCGAGCTGCCGCTGCAGCGTGTCGACCGCCGTGGCGGAACCGTCGGTCCGCTCGCGCCGGTCCATGGCGATCAGGATGCCGACCACGTCGCCACCCGCCTCGACGATCATGTCGAACGCCTCGCGTTTGGCGGCGCCGTCCGTGATCGTGTCGTCGACGATGACGACGGCACGACCTTCCATCGGAAAGCCCACCAGGCGGCCGCCCTCACCGTGGGTTTTCGCTTCCTTGCGGTTGAACGATACGCCGACGTTCCTGCCATGATCCCGGGCCAGCGCCACGGATGCCGCCACGGCGATGGGGATACCCTTGTACGCGGGGCCGAAGAGCACTTCGGGGACTCGCGGCAATGTCGTCGCAAGAGACGCGTAGGCCACCCCGAGACGGTCGAACGCGGCCCCGTTGTCGATGGCGCCCAGATTGAAGAAGTAGGGGCTCAGCCGTCCCGACTTCAATTCGAACTCGCCGAACTGCAGCACGTCCTCGGCCATCAGCCAGCGCACGAAGGCGTCGGTGTCCATCGTCACAGGCCGAGTGCCCGTCGCTGCTCGGCGAAGAGCGCCTCGATGCCACCTTCCGCGAGCGCCAGCAGCTCTGCAAGGGTTTCGCGCGAGAACGGCTCGCCTTCCGCGGTGCCCTGCACCTCGATGAACCCGCGGTCTTCGATCATGACGACGTTCATGTCGGTGCCGGCGTTGGAGTCCTCCGGGTAATCGAGATCGAGCACCGGGACCCCCTGGTAGACACCGACCGATACGGAAGCGACCAGGCCGGCAAACGCTTGCGGGGCTACCCGGTTCACGGCGTCCGCCAGGGCGACGCAGCCGCCGGTGATGGATGCCGTCCGCGTGCCCCCATCGGCCTGCAGCACGTCGCAATCGATACGGATGGTGCGTTCGCCAAGCTTCTTGAGGTCCACCGCCGCACGCAGGGATCGGCCGATCAGACGCTGGATCTCGACGGTCCGTCCGCCCTGCTTGCCGCGGGCCGCCTCGCGATCGGTACGCGTGTGGGTGGAGCCCGGCAGCATGCCGTACTCGGAGGTGATCCAGCCGCGCCCGGAACCGCGCAGAAACGGCGGCACGCGCTCCTCCACGCTGGCCGTGCAGAGGACCCGCGTATCGCCAAACGCGATGAGTACCGACCCCGCGGCATGCTTCGTGAAGCCACGGACGATCTCGACCTCCCGGAGTGCTCCCGGTGCCCTGCCGCTCGGTCGTCTTACGGTCATGCGTTCCTCCCTGGACTGCGCGGCGCGATTATACGCGGGCGCCCGGGGCCGACCGCCCGCGATCATCTCGGCCCTTGCGGAGGACCATAAGTCAACCGCTTGGACGGCACGCCAGCATTTGGTTCCACGGGAGCTTCGCGTCAGCGAAACTCGCAACGCGAACGAAGTTCGCGCGCCTTGCGTCGAAAACGTCACTACCGTTCCGTTCTACGACGCAAGCCCCTAGAATCCCCGGCCATGATTTCGAGCATGACTGCGTTCGGCAGATTCGAGTCGCCCGCCCTGTCCTGGGAAGTCCGGTCCGTCAATCATCGGTTCCTGGAGGTGAGCTTCCGACTGCCCGAAACGCTCCGCACGATCGAACCTTCGCTGCGGAAGTTTGCGCGACAGTCCCTTGGTCGGGGCAAGGTCGACGCGACGCTGCGCGTCGCGGAGTCGGAGGCCGGCCTTTCCATCCACATCAACCGCGCGAACATGCTGAAGCTGCTCGCCAGCCTCGAGCAGGTCCGCCGGGATGCGCCGGAAATCGGCCATCCGGACCCCCTCCAGCTGCTGCAATGGCCGGGCGTAATGGACCCGGAGACGACGCGCTCCGGGACCCTCGAAATCGAAGCGCGGAACGGCTTCGAGGCGGCGGTCGGCGAACTCGTCGCGCAGCGGAACCGCGAAGGCGAGGGGATCGACGCCATCCTGCGCGGCAAGCTCCTCGACGTCGAGATGATCGTCTCGGATCTCAGGACGTTGACCGATTCGCTCACCACCGTGATCCGGGACAAGCTGCAGCAGCGGATCGCCGAACTGGTCCGCCAGATGGACGCGAGCCGGTTCGAGCAGGAAGTCGCGCTGCTCGCGCAGAAGGCCGATGTCGCCGAAGAGCTCGATCGCCTGGATCTGCATGTCGGGAGTTGCCGCGAGAGCCTTGCCGCCGAGGGCCCGCAGGGCCGCCGCCTGGACTTCCTGATGCAGGAGTTCATGCGCGAGGCAAACACGGTCGCCTCCAAATCCGTCCGTCCCGAATGCTCGCGCCGCGCCGTAGACCTGAAAGTCGTCATCGAGCAGATGCGCGAACAGGTACAGAACGTCGAGTGAGCGGCCTGCTCATCGTCGTCTCCGCGCCCTCCGGCGCGGGCAAGACCAGCCTCGTCAACGCCCTGCTGGCGCGGGACCGCCGCCTGCAGGCCTCCGTCTCGTACACGACGCGCCCGATGCGCCCCGCGGAGGTCGACGGCCGCGACTACTACTTCGTGGATGTCACGGAGTTCGAGTCCATGCGCACCGCCGGCGCGTTTCTCGAGAGCGCCACGAACTTCGGATACGCGTACGGCACCGCACGGGCGAAAGTGACCGAGGCGCTTGACCGAGGCCGTGATGTCGTACTCGAGATCGACTGGCAGGGCGCCGCCCAGGTGCGGGCGCGGTTCGACCGCAAGGTGGACGTGTTCATACTGCCCCCATCCAGGGCGACGCTGCGTGCGCGACTCGAAGCCCGGGGACAGGACGGTCCGGACGTCATCGAACGCCGGCTGCGCCAGGCCGCCGCCGACATGACGCACTGCCCGGAATTCGACTACGCGATCGTCAACGACGACTTCGACAAAGCACTGGCCGCGCTCGCCGGCATCGTCGAGGCGGAGCGACGCGGCCAGCGGGCCGAGGTGCCCGACCTCGCCGGCCTGCTCGGAGAGTTACTCGCCGGCCGAAACGCTGGCGCGTGAGGTGTAGGGGACGCCCTTGTGGCGTCCCGTCTCGAATGCACGTACACCCCCGGGCGACCACAAGGGTCGCCCCTACCAGCCGAACTTGTGCTCGACCGTCAGGCCGAACCGCCGTGGCTGCGCGTAGTAGTAGAGCAGAACCCCGAGATCGACGAGATCCTGGGCGCCCCGGTAGTAGACCTTGTCGCTCAGGTTCGTGCCCCACATCAACACCGAGGTCTTGCCGTTCTGCATGTCCCAGCGCAGGCCGGCATCCACGAGACCGAGGGGCTCCGTGCGGTGCCGTCTGCGGCGCGTCAGCGCCGCGGCGGCGTAGTACGGCCCCCGGTAGTCAGGGTCACGTCCGCGAAGTCCCAGGTGACCGTCAACGCCGCGGAATCCGTGTCGATCAAAAGCCCGCTCGGGTCGTTGTCGTTGGACCGGAAGGGGTTGTCGTCCGGAGAGCAGGCTGCCTCGAGTTCGTCGTACGCGCCGAAGATGAACGGCAGGAAGTTGATCCCCGCCGGGCCTCCAAGCAGTTCCTCGCAGTCGGCCAGGCCGTCGGCACTCAACTGGGCGTTCGGGCCCAAGGCCCGGAGACCCGTGTTTCCTCCCGCTGCCATGCGGTAAAATGCGGCCCTTCCTTCCACACAAGACGGACTCCTCGCATGGCTCGCGTCACCGTTCAGGATTGCCTCGAACACGTCGACAACCGCTTCGAACTCGTCATGGTGGCGAGCAAGCGTGCTCGCCAGATCTCCCGCCTGGGCGCGGACCCCCTGCTGGACGTGGAGAACGACAAGCCGACGGTTCTCGCCCTGCGCGAGATCGCGGCGGGCCTGATCACCGACGAAGTCCTTGACGCGCCGGAGATCACCGTTGAGGATGTTGACTTTGGAGGAATCGAAAGGCTGAACAGCATCGGCAGGGACGCGATGCCCTTCGACATAGGAGATGACCCACTTAGCGACATTTGAGTCGTATTTCCAGACTCGCCTCGCCGCTGCCGCGTCCCGCGATGCGGTTGCCGCACCCGCAACGTTCGAGACCCTAGCCGACTCGCTCGCCGGCTACCTGTCGGAGGGGCAGATTCGGCGCGTCCAGCGCGCCTACGAGTTCGCACGTACCGCCCACGAAGGCCAGATGCGCCGCACCGGGCACAACTACATCACCCACCCCCTCGCCGTCGCCCAGATCCTGGCCGAGATGCGCATGGACCATCGTTCCATTGCGGCCGCCCTCCTGCACGACGTGCTCGAGGACACGGGTGCCACGAAGCGCACGCTCGAGAGCGTCTTCGGCAAGGAGGTCGCCCAGATCGTCGACGGCGTCAGCAAGCTCGCCACCATCTTCAAGACCAACGAGCAGGCCCAGGCCGAGAACTTTCAGAAGATGGCCATGGCGACCGCGAGCGACCTGCGCGTCATCCTGGTGAAGCTCGCCGACCGCTTGCACAACATGCGCACACTCGGCGTGATGCCCCTCGAGAAACGCCGCCGCATCGCGCGCGAGACCCTCGACCTCTACGCGCCCATCGCCAATCGTCTCGGCATGCACAACCTGCGCGTCGAACTCGAGGAGCTCGGCTTCGAGTCTCTCTATCCCTTGCGCGCCGACCGGCTGCGCCGCGCGGTGGCCGCTGCCCGCGGCAACCGCAAGGCGCTGATGGATGAACTGGCGCGGTCCATCGAAGGCGCGCTCCGCCGCGAGGGCATCAACGCCTCGGTCCACGGCCGCGAGAAGCACCTCTACTCGATCTATATGAAGATGAAGACGCAGCGCAAGTCGTTCGCCGAGATCATGGACGTGTTCGGCGTGCGGATCATCGTCGACCAGGTGGACACCTGCTATCGGGCGCTCGGTGTGGTGCACAACCTGTACAAGCCGGTACTCGGCCGGTTCAAGGACTACCTCGCCATCCCCAAGGCGAACGGCTACCAGTCGCTGCACACGACCCTGTTCGGCATGCATGGCGTGCCCATCGAGGCGCAGATCCGCACCCGCCAGATGGACACCGTGGCGGACCACGGTATCGCCGGACACTGGCTCTACAAGTCCGGCAAGGCTTCGTTCAAGGGCGGCGAGGCGCGGGCCCGGCAATGGGTCAAGGACGTGCTCGACCTGCAACGGCGGGCCGGGGACTCCCTGGAGTTCCTCGAGAACCTGAAGATCGACCTCTTCCCCGACGAGGTGTACGTCTTCACACCCAAGGGCCAGATTCTCGAGTTGCCGCGCGGCTCCTGCGCAATCGACTTCGCCTATGCGGTCCATACCGACATCGGCAATCACTGCGTGGCCTGCCGGGTGGACCGCTCCCTCGCCCCGCTCTCCCGTCAGCTCGAGAGCGGCCAGAGGGTGGAGATCATCACCAACGACTTCGCACGGCCGAGCCCCGACTGGCTGACGTTTACCGTCTCCGGCCGCGCCCGCTCCGCCATACGGCAGGCGCTCAAGACGCAGCAGCGCTCGGAGTCCATCGTGCTCGGCCGGCGGCTCCTGAACCGCTCGCTCGCGAACGCGAACACGTCCATCAACGACCTCGACTTCCGCCGGTTGCGCAAGGTATTTCGGGAATTCAGGGTCCGGCGACTCGACGACCTCCTGGCCGAGATCGGCCTCGGCAACCGGATGGCCTATGTCGTGGCGCAACGGCTCCTGGGCGCCGACAACCCGGACTACGAAGCCGTCGACATCGAGCAGGGCGGCCCTGTCGCGATCCGCGGCGGCGAGGGGCTCGTCATCAACTACGCGCGCTGCTGCGGACCGGTCCCGGGGGACGCCGTCATCGGCCACATGACGCCGGAACGCGGCTTCGTCGTCCACGTGGAGACGTGCCACAACCTGGAGGAGGTGCGGCGTCGCACGCCGAACACGATCATCCCGGCGCGCTGGGCCGAGGCGACGGCGGGAGAGTTCGACACGATGCTGTTGCTCACGGTGAACCGCCGCAAGGGAGCCATCGCCGAGGTGGCCGCGTCGGTCAACGACAGCGGCGCCGGCATCAACAATATCCAGGTCGACGAGCGCAACGCGGAACTGTCGAGCGTGACCGTGGACCTGTCCGTCTCCAATCAGCCACATCTCGCGCGAGTCATTCAGCGGCTGCAGGCCATCACGACCGTGCAGAGCGTGCGCCGCGCGGCGGTCTGACGGCGAACGGGCACCGCTCCTTGTTTCGGGAAGCCATCCACACGAGCGATGCGCCCGCCGCGCTCGGCGCCTATTCGCAGGCCGTCCGGGTAGGTGACACGGTCTACCTGGCGGGACAGATCGCCCTCGACCCCGCGACCATGGACCTGGTCGGGGACGATCCCGAGGCACAGGTCCGCCAGGTCTTCGAGAACCTGGCGGCCGTCGCCCGGGCCAGCGGCGGAGCTTTCCCGGACGTCGTCAAGATCACGGTCTATCTCACGGATCTGGCGCACTTCGGCACGGTCAACGACGTCATGGCAGAGTACTTCGCCGAACCATACCCCGCGCGGGCGGCGGTAGGCATCGCCGCACTGCCGCGGGGCGCCCTCGTGGAGATGGATGCGGTGCTGGTACTGCCCACGTAGCCCGGTGCCGGTGAGACCTCGAGTCGACCAGGTTCCCAAATGAAATCCGGCGATGCGGTGACCGCCTTGCGCGGCGTGGGAAGGACGACCGCCGCCGCGCTCGCACGACTGGACATCGCCACGGTCGGCGACCTGCTGCTGCATCTCCCCCTCCGGTACCAGGATCGCACCCGCTTCGTGCCGCTCGCCGATGCCGAGATCGGCCAATCCTGCCTGGTGCGTGGCGAGATCGTGAAGGCCGACCTGGCTTACGGACGGCGGCGGAGCCTGACCGCCACCGTCACCGACGGCGGCGGCACCCTGACGATGCGCCTGTTCCACTTCTCCGCACATCAACGCGATGCACTGCGCCCGGGGCTGTGGCTGCATTTGTTCGGCGAGGTGCGCGCGGGACCGGCCGGCCGGGAGATGGTGCATCCCGAGTACCGTGCGTCCCCGACACAGCCGGAGGCACCGGAAACCACCCTCACGCCCGTGTACCCGATCAGCGCCGGGGTCACGACTGCCCGGCTACGTTCCTGGATCGCCCAGGCGCTCGATGGGGGGGCCACATTGCAGGGCAGCGTGTTGCCGGACGAGGACATCGCCGCGTTCGATCAGGCGCTCCTGTTCCTGCATCGCCCCCCGGCCGACGCAACGCCGGAGACCTTCGAAGACGCGCGCACGCGCATCGCGAAGGACGAGTTGCTCGCCCACTACATACTGCTGCGACAACGGCAGGCGCTGCGCGCCCGGCACACCGCCGGGGCCCTGCCCAGGTCCCGCGGGCTCGGGCGCGAACTGCTCGGCAACCTGGGATTTTCGCTCACCGGCGCGCAACGCCGCGTGGTGACGGAAGTCCTGCAGGACCTCGAACGCGAACAACCGATGATGCGCCTGCTGCAGGGCGATGTCGGATCCGGCAAGACCGTGGTCGCCGCCTTCGCCGCGATCCGTGCGGCGGAGCACGGTCGGCAGACCGCCATCATGGCGCCGACGGAGATCCTCGCCGAGCAGCACTACGAGAGCTTCTCGACCTGGCTCTCGCCCCTCGGCATCGATGTCGCCCTGCTCACCGGGCGGATGTCCGCGAAGGAGCGCAAACTGCGCCTCGAGGCAATCGCCGCCGGCGAAACGCTCGTCGCGGTAGGCACGCACGCGCTGTTCCAGTCCGCGGTCGAGTTCGACGCCCTCGGCCTCGCGATCATCGACGAGCAGCACCGCTTTGGCGTGCACCAGCGCATGCTGCTGCGCGGCAAGGGCCGCCTGCCGCACCAGCTCATCATGACCGCGACCCCCATTCCGCGGACGTTGACGATGGCCATGTATGCGGACATGGACGTGTCGGTCATCGACGAACTGCCGCCCGGGCGCAAGCCGGTCGTTACGACCGTCACGCCGAGTACCCGCCGCGCCCAGGCCATGGAGCGGATCGCCGCGGCCTGCCACCAGGGCCGGCAGGCCTATTGGGTGTGCACGCTCATCGAGGAATCCGAAGCGCTCGACTCCCAGGCGGCCGAGAACGTGGCGGCGGAGTTGCAGAAGGAACTCGCGGGGCTCGCCGTAGGGCTCGTGCACGGGCGGCTCTCCGGAGCCGAGCGCACCGGGGTCATGGGCCGCTTCAAGGCCGGCGAGATCGACGTACTCGTCGCGACCACCGTCATCGAAGTAGGTGTGGACGTACCCAACGCGTCGCTCATGATCATCGACAACCCCGAGCGGCTGGGACTCGCACAGCTGCACCAGTTGCGGGGCCGCATCGGCCGCGGCAGCGTCCAGAGCCATTGCATCCTGCTATTCGAGCCACCGCTCAGCGAACTCGCCCGGGGGCGGCTCGCGGTCATGCGGGAGACCAGTGACGGCTTCGTGATCGCCGAGAAGGACCTGGAACTGCGCGGCCCCGGCGACATCCTGGGAACCCGGCAGACAGGCCAACAGACATTCCGCGTCGCGGACCTGATGCGCGACGCGCCGCTCATCCCGGCGGTAGTCGCAACGGCGGACAGGCTGGACGCCGCCACGCAGGGGACGATTCTCGCGACCTGGGGGACGACATTGGAGGCGGAATACGTCGAGGTCTAGGCTGTCGGACTTTGCGTCTGGCACGCCACTTGGAGGGTGCGTCAGGGTTGGTTCCACGGGAGTTTCGCGCCAGCGAAACTCCCAACGCGACCGCAGGTCGCGCGCCAGCGCGCGCTTCAGCGCGTGCCACCCCCGTCGATGCAGAGGTTCTGCCCGTGGATGGCATCGGCCCGGGCACTCGCCAGGAAGACCACGAGGTCCGCCACCTCTTCGCGCCGGACGATGCGGCGAATCGGAATGTCGGCGGCCACGTGCGGCTCCACTTCCTCCCAGGTGCTGCCCCACCCCTCGCGTGCGCCGCGCCTGAGATATCCGGCCTCGACCTCGGGCGTGCGGATCATGCCCGGCGACACCTGATTCACACGGATGCCGGTACCTGCGACTTCCCGGGCAAGGCTCGCCGTCATCGCGGAGAGGGCGGCCTTCGCGGCGTAGTAGTGCGGGTTGCGCGCTCCCGGCGCGAACGCCCCGGTCGTGCCGAGGTTGACGATGCGGCCCCAGCCACGCTCCCGCATCCCCGGCAGCAGGCGCCGGATCATGCGCTGCGCCGAGAGCACGTTGGTCTCGTACATGGCGACCCAATCGGCCGCCGTCAGGTCGGGCCAGCGGCCCCCCTCGGCAGCACCGTAGTTGTTGACCAGGATGTCGACGCCATCCCCGGTCTGCGCGACGACGGCATCGGCCCCTGCATCCTCGCGGAGGTCGCCCGAGACCGCGCTGCCGCCACCGATTTCGCGGACCGCCGCGGCCGCCTGATCCGCCTCGAAGCCGTGCACGAAGACGCGCGCGCCCTCTTCGAGGAAGGCACGCGCGATCACGAGTCCGGTGCCGCGGTGGCTTCCCGTGACGAGTACCGTCCTGCCTTCGAGATCGAGGTGCACTACTGGTTCATCTCGACGAGCACACCGCCCGCCGCCGGATCCAGCGCCTCTCCCATGAACTCTTCGGAGAACCCGAGCGAGCCGTTCTGGGTGTAGCCGATCATGTCGAGCAGGTCCCTTGGAAGTTGCCTGGCCAACTCCTTCGGCACGGTGATGGTCTGGTTTTCTTCCTGACGCAGCCATCCCAGCGAGTAGGTCGCGATGACGCCGTAGCGCCAATCGTCCGAAACATTGGCCCCGGCCGCATGCAACATGGCGCTCAGCCAGATCAGGACCGACCCGGCCTCCATTTCGGCCGCGACGATCTCGCCCGCTTCGGGACGGCGTTCGGCCGGCCAGCGATGGCTGCCGGGAACCAGCAGCGTTCCGCCGTTTTCCGCGGTGAAGTCCGTCACCGCCCACATCGTGGACAGCACCAGTTCGGGACACGGCCGGGGAAAGTGCGAGTACACGTCTTCCGCGCGGTGCAGCACCTGTCGGGACGCGCCGGGGCCGACTTCCAGCGCGCCACCGATGTGGAGTTGGTAGCGATCATCGCAATGCGGCAGGAGGAAGTGATCGCACAGCGCCTTCGCGAGGGGATGCATGATCCAGTCGCGCGCCGTCTCGGAGCGCGCCACCAGCGAGGCGATGCGTCGTGTATGGCCCGGGAAGAAGGCCTCGGGTTCGTTGCCTTGCTGGACAGGGGTGCGGTCCATATGCGGTGCGAGTTCCGCCCGGACGCGCTGGCGCTCGGAAGCGTCCGTCACGCCGGTGATCACCAGGCAGCCCGCTTCCTCGAGGGCCGGGATGCCGTTCTCGACCAGATCCTCGAGCCGCACTACCGGTATGGCCGGCCTATCCGTCGACAAAGCCGTCATCCTACCGTCCTCTCGCATCGGAGAAACGCTGGAGGTGAGCGTAGCAACCGCAGGCGGCTTGTTCCACGGCAGCGCCTCGTAGCAGATGGGACACCCACTCTTTTGGGTCCCATCTGGCGCTACTCGGGTGGGTGTCCCATGGCCCATCTATCGCAGGCGGTCCAGCCATGGGCGAGCGCGGCTCTCGCGCTCGCGTCTGTGCTCTTGTGCTTCTGCGTCGCTGATGCGCGACGCGGCCAAGGCCGATCCTTCGCGCCCACAAACACCAGCCGGCCTGGGTGTCGCCTCATACGGGAGGGCGCCTACACCAAATGGTGGGTGTCCCCTACTCCCCTACCTTCGTCGCATGTCTCCGATCAAACTAGGAGCTTGCGCCGTAGAAGTTTCGCGCCAGCGAAACTTCCAACGCGACCGCAAGGTCGCGCTAGCGGGGTTTCGTTCAGATCGCCGTCTACCCGACCCGGGCGAGGGTCCCTGCAGATGGGACACCCACTCTGTGGTCCCATCTGGCGCCACTCGGGTGGGTGTCCCATCTGGCGGCCCGACCGCTCCGGGTAGGTTGCCGCTGTAGGAAAGTGGAGCCGGATGCGCACAGCCTCCATGGGCGTCTTCTGATACGGGCCCGGCGCGTCCCGGTCGAAAATACGCGAATGACACGTCCAAGATCCCAACTCATCGACCGCGAAAATGGCGGCTTCTACCACCTCGGCTCGCGCTGCGTCCGGCGCGCCATGCTGTGCGGCGAGGACCCCGTCACCGGTCTCGACCTGTCCCACCGCCGCGGCTGGATCGAGGACCGGCTGCTCGAACTGACCGAGATCTTCACCGTGCACATCTACGCCCACGCCGTGATGTCCAACCACTACCACGCCACCGCCGACTACCGACCCCAGGAACGCCTCGAGTTCACCGACGAGGAGGTCGCCCGCCGCTGGCTGCGCCTGTACCCGCCCAAACACCCCGAGGAGCTGGAGCAGGCCGTCACAACGCTGCTCGACGACCCCGAGCGCCTCGCCGTGCTGCGCGACCGCCTCGGTGACCTGTCCTGGTTCATGCGCTGCCTGAACGAGCCGATCGCACGGCGCGCCAACCGCGAGGACGACTGCACCGGCCGCTTCTGGCAGGGCCGCTTCTGCTCCAAGGCGCTACCCAGCGACCGCTCCGTGTGGGCCTGCATGGCCTACGACGACCTCAACCCGCTGCGCGCCGGCATGGCGGAGGAGGTCGATGCGCCCGAACACACCTCGCTGCAGCGCCGGCTGGAGGAAGCCGCGGAGGAACCCGAGCGTCTCGACGAACCCCTCGCACCGCTGGTGCGCCGTGCCGGGAAGGTCGTCAGCGCGCCGCCTCCGGCGCGGCGACTCGACAGGACGCTGCGCGATTACCGCGCCTACGTCGAGTGGGCTGGTGGCAGCCTGCACGACGCGCCTACCATGCGTGGTCGCGCACCCCCCGGCCGTCTGCACGATCCCACAGCGTGGCTCGCCCTGGTGGCCTCGAACCGCCAGCGCGCCCCGACCACTACGCTGCCACACTCGGTACGCGCGACCGCCTGAGCCGCTTCGCCAGACCGGGCGCACCAACCCCTCGGCGCCGCGAACTCGCGTCGCCATCGCGGGCGGTCCAGCCATGGGCGAGCGCGGCTCTCGCGCTCGCGTCTGTGCTCTTGTGCTTCTGCGTCGCTGATGCGCGACGCGGCCAAGGCCGATCCTTCGCGCCCACAACCACCAGCCGGCCTGGGTGTCGCCTACTACGGGAGGGCGCCTACACCGAATGGTGGGTGTCCCCTACTCCGCCCCACCTCGCCGAAGGGTGGGTGTCCCCTACCCCCCCTCGAAGGGTGGGTGTCCCCTACCCCCCCTCGAAGGGTGGGTGTCCCCTACCCCCCCTCTCGAAGGGTGGGTGTCCCCTACCCCCGGGGCGCCCTAACCCCGGGGCGTCTCCTCATTCGTTCATCTCGACGGCCGCCTCACCGCCGTACTGATCCAATGCCGCGACCTCTCCCGTGTACTCCTCGGAGAAGCCGAGCGATCCGCTCATCGTGTGCCCGATCATGTCGAGCAGGTCCTTCGGGAGCTCGCGGGCGATCTCTCTCGGCACCGCCAGGGACTGGTTCTCTTCCTGGCGCAGCCATCCGACCGAGTACGTCAGTATCACGCCATAGCGCCAATCGTTCGAGCCATTCGCTCCGCCCGCGTGCAACGTCCCTCCGAGCCAGATGAGGACGGATCCGGCCTCCATTTCGGCGGAGACGATTTCGTCCGCCGTCGCTCGGCGCTCCCTGGGCCACCGGTGGCTCCCAGGTACGAGCAGCGTCGCACCGTTCTCCGCCGTGAAGTCCGTCAGGGACCACATCGTGGCCAGCACGAGATTGGGGCGTGGCAGGGGGAAGAACCGGAACGAGTCCTCCTCCCGATGCAGCACCTGCTTGCGCGCACCCGGGCCGATCTCGATGGCGGCGCTGACATGCAACTGGTACCGGTCGTCGCAGTTGGGCAGGAGGAAGTGGTCGCACAGCGTTTTCGCCAGCGGATGCATGATCCACTCCCGCGCCGTCTCCGACCGCGCGACCATGGAGGCGATGCGCCGCGTATAGCCCGGGAAGAAGGCCTTGGGATCGTCGCCCTCCCACACGGAGGCGCGGTCCATGTACGGGGCCAGTCCTGCCCGTAGCCGGTCTCGCTCCGCCGCGCCGGTCACGCCGGTAATCACCAGGCTGCCCGCCTCCTCCAGCGGGGCGATGCCGGCCGCCGCCAAGTCTTCGAGGCGCACCTCGGGAATCGTCGGAGAGTCCGTCGCCACCGCTTTCATCCAGAAACCCTCAACCGGCTTCCGAACAAGATACCGCACACTTGCACGCGGCGTCTTCGGCTGGCAAAGCTAGCGCCACCAAAGCCATCGCCCTGGCGGGCGCTGCCTTCGGCCCCAGCCGCCCGCCGTTCTATCGCTCTGCCGGACTTGGACCTGCTTCGCAGATCCAAGTCCGACAGGCTGCTAGCCTTGCTAGCCCCTCCGCGCCAGTGCCCCGCCGTCGACCGGCAACTCCACTCCGGTAATGAACCGGGCTTCGTCCGAGGCCAGGAAGAGGGCGGCGTAGGCCACGTCCCACGCGCTGCCCATGCCCCCTGCGAGCGGCACGTGCGTGTCCCGCTCGGCGATCAACTCCTCGCGGGAGATGCCGCGCGCCCTGGAGAACCCCTCGATCGCGATCGGCGTGTTCATGAGGCCCGGCATGATGATGTTGCTGCGAATGCCAAAACGCGCGTTACCGGTCGCGATGCCGTGCGAGAGTGCGTTGAGTGCCGCCTTGGAAGTCTTGTAGGCAACCAGGCCCGTGGACGCCCGCACCGCGGCCGACGAGACGAAGAGCAGGCAGCCCGAGCGCTGGCTCCGCATCACCGGCAGCGCGTACTTGGCGCAGAAGAAGGCGCCGCGCACGTTGGTGTCGTGAATGCGCTGCCAGTCGGGCGCCTCGAGGGACGTCGGGCCGGCGTCGCCGCTGCCGATTCCCACGTTGTAGTGCAGCACATCGAGCTTGCCGAAGCGGGCGACGCAGGTGTCCGGAATCGCTCGGCACGCCTCCTCGTCGAGGACGTCCGCTTGCATCGTTTCGGCCTCGCCGCCCTCCTCGCGAACGATCGCGGCGGTGGCCTCGGCGGCGCCGAGGTCGCGGTCAACGAGCAGGACGCGAGCACCGTGGCGGGCAAAGAGGATCGACGCAGCCCGGCCGTTGCCGGTCGTGTCGCCGGGCGTCTGCCCCGCGCCGACGACGATAACGACCTTGCCGTCCAGGCGCCGGTCCGAGCGCGCCTCGGGCGCGGAAGTCGATCTGCGGTCCATCACCGCCATCACCCCCAGTGGCGTTGCGCCCTCGCTACTGGTTCATCGCCACGATCCCGGTTTCGTAGGCCGGCGCGCTCTGGGCATAGTACGCATCGGAGAACCCCAGCGTGCCGTTCGTCGTGTGCCCGATCATGTCGAGCAGATCCTTCGGCAGTTCACGGGCGACCTTCTCCGGCACCGCCAAGGCCTGGTTCTCTTCCTGGCGCACCCAGCCGACGGAGTAGGTCAGGATGACCCCGTATCGCCAGTTGTCCGAGCCGTTCGCTCCGGCCCCGTGGAGCGTCCCGCCCAGCCAGACCAGCACCGAACCGGCTTCCATTTCCGCGGCGGCGATCTCCTCCTCCCGCGGGCGGCGCCCCTTCGGCCAGCGGTGGCTGCCGGGAACCAGCAGCGTTCCGCCGTTGTCCGCGGTGAAGTCCGACACGGCCCACATCGTGGCCAGCACCAGGTTGGGCCGAGGCAGCGGGAAGAACGGCAGCGTGTCCTCTTCCCGGTGCAGGAGCTGACTGCGCGCGC
Organism: Candidatus Azotimanducaceae bacterium; assembly: GCA_965206615.1. Taxonomy (GTDB): domain Bacteria; phylum Pseudomonadota; class Gammaproteobacteria; order Pseudomonadales; family Azotimanducaceae; genus VXNE01. The sequence continues at coordinate 156,205 of CBDBKI010000005.1, read as the reverse complement.
CGGGGCCGACTTGCAGGGCGCCGGTGACGTGCAGTTGGTAGCGGCCGTCGCAGTTCGGCTGCAGGAAGTGGTCACACAGACGCCTCGGCATGGGGTGCATGATCCAGTCGCGCACGACCTCGGAACGCCTGACCAGCGAGATGGTCCGGCGCGTGAAGCCAGGAAAGAAGTCCTTCGGATCGTTTCTCTCCTCCACACGTGCCCGTGCCATGTACGGCGCCAGCTCCGTGCGCAGGCGCTCCCGTTCCGCAGGCTCGGCGATCCCCGTGACCACCAGGCAGCCCGCTTCCTCGAGGGCGGGGATACCCTCCGCCTCCAGGCGGCCAATCTCCGTCATCGGGATGGTCGCGCGGTCCGTCGCTCCCGCTCCCGCTTCCGCCGTCGCAGTCATCTCTTTCGCCTCCGCCAAAGCCACTCTGGATCATACTCCCGAAGACGCGGACCGTCAGGCCGCCGCCAGGCGGGTCCGGGCAAAGGGCAGGTCCTCGCCCTCGCCGTTCGCCACCAGCGCCGTCACGGAGAGGTCGCCCGTGACGTTCACCGCCGTGCGGCACATGTCGAGCACCCGGTCCACGGCCAGCACCAGGGCGATGGCTTCCGCGGGCAGCCCCACCGCCGGCAGGATCAGCGCGATCGCGACCAGACTCGCCGACGGGATGCCCGCGACGCCAATCGACGTCAGGAGCGCCAGTATCACGATCATCAGTTGCTGCATGAAGTTGAGATCGACGCCCAGCACCTGCGCGATGAAGATCACCACCACGCACTCGTAGAGCGCCGTGCCGTCCATGTTGACCGTGGCGCCGAGCGGCAGGACGAAGCTCGTCACGCGCCTGGATACCCCCGCGTCCTGGGCGCTCTTCATGCTGATGGGCAGGGTCGCGGACGACGAAGCGGTCGAGAACGCCATCAACTGCGCCGGGAGGATCTTGCTGTAGTAGGCGTACGGCCGGAGGCCTCCGAGCAGCCGCAGCAGCAGCGGCAGCCAGCCGAAGAAGTGGATCGCGAGCGCCGCGAGCACCGTCAGGAAGAAGAGCAGCAGGGCGCCGAGCACCCCGAAGCCCGACACGATGAAGGTCTTCCCGACGAGGGCGAACACGCCGATCGGGGCGAAGCGCATGATCCACATCGTGATCATGATCATCACGTCGTGCACGCCTTCCCAGAAGTTGCGCAGCGTGTCGCCGCCCGGACCCTTGAGGCGCGAGAGGAAGTAGCCGAACACGACGCCGACGAAGATGATCGCAAGCAACTGCGTCTCGACAGCCGCCTCGAGGATGTTCGAGGGAATCGCACGCGAGATCACGCCGATGAGGTCCGCGGCGCTGCGTCCCTCCACGCTCGCCATGACGCCCGACGCGTCAGGTAGCGCGTTGCGCATCGCTTGGGCGGACTCGGTCTCCCCCGGGGCGATCACGTTGACGAGCACCAGACCCGTGAAGATGGCGAAGAACCCGGTCAAGACGTAGAAGCCGACGGTCTTGCCGCCGACCCGTCCGAAGGCGCCGCCGCTCACCATGTGGCCGACGCCGACGATGATCGACGACAGGATGAGCGGCACGACCACCATCTTGAGAGCGTTGATGAACAGGCCACCGAAGAAGTCGAGGGTCCCCACCAGCGACACACCGAAGATCGTCGACTCCGGACTCGAGGGCCACGCCACCAGCGCCGCCAGGACCAGCGCCGCGACGATCTGCCAGTGCAACGGCAGCCCGACGATACGGCTCCACATGCTGTTTTCGCTCATCCGCCTTCCCCCTCTTCCCTTGCGGACGGGTGCGAACCGGTCAACCGATCTCGATCATCTCGAAATCTTCCTTGCCGACCCCGCACTCCGGACACACGAAGTCCTCCGACACGTCCTCCCAGGCCGTCCCCGGGGCGATGCCGTCGTCCTCGTACCCCTCTGCCTCGTCGTAAATCCAACCGCAGACAATGCACTGCCACTTCTTCACGGTCGCTCGCTCATCCTTCCTTTCGGTCTTCCCGCGTCCTTCCCGGGCGGGCTTCGGAGGCAACATGTGCGCCGTAGGAGTTTCGCGTCAGCGAAACTTCCACCCGTCCGCCAGGACGGGCCGCGACCGCAAGGTCGCGCGCGCAACGCAAATCCGACACACTCCCGGCCCCCCAAAAGAATAACGCGTTCGCGCATCCCCATGCCCCGGAGACTTGCGGCCTACCTGCAACTGATGCGCCTCGACAAGCCCGTCGGCACGCTCCTTCTGCTGTGGCCAACGCTCGCGGCGCTCTGGATCGCAGCACAGGGACACCCACCCTGGACGATCGTCGCCGCCTTCGTCGCGGGGACCTTCCTGATGCGCGCGGGCGGGTGCGTGGTCAACGACATGGCCGACCGGGACCTGGACCCGCACGTGACGCGCACGGCGGACAGGCCCCTCGCGAAGGGGTGGGTGTCCCGTACCGAGGCAGCCGTCCTGTTCGCCGTGCTCGGCCTGCTCGCGCTGGCCGTCGTGATGACGCTCAACACGCTGACGCGCCTGCTCGCGGTGGCGGGCATCCTCATCGCCGTGGCGTATCCCTTCATGAAACGCTACACGCACCTGCCGCAACTCGTGCTGGGCGTGGCGTTCAGCTGGGGCATCCCCATGGCCTTCGCCGCCGTCACCGGCGCGGTGCCCGCGCTGGGGTGGCTCCTGTTTCTCGCGAGCCTCCTGTGGATCGTCGCGTACGACACCGAGTACGCGATGGTCGACCGGCGTGACGACCGCCGCGCCGGCATCAAGTCCATCGCCATCCTCTTCGGCAACGCCGATCGCGCCATGATCGGCGCTCTGCAGGGGGTAACGCTGGGCATGCTCGTCCTCGTCGGCCTGAACGCAGGCTTGCGCCACGCGTGGTTCGTCGCCCTGGCGGTCGCCGCAGCGCTGTTCCTGTACCAGCAACACCTGATTCGGGACCGCGAGGAATCGGCCTGCTTCGCCGCATTCCGCAACAACACCTGGGTCGGCTTCGCACTCTTCGCCGGCGCGGTCGTGGAGTACGCCATCCCGCTCGAAGGCGCGGCGTGATCGACCGCGCCATCGACTGGATCGGACGGGCCGTCGCCTGGCTGACGTTCGCCATGATCGCCGTGACCTGCATCGTCGTGGTGCTGCGCTACGGGTTCGATACGAGCGCGATCATGCTGCAGGAGTCCGTGATCTACATGCACGGCATGGTGTTCATGCTCGGGCTCGCCTACACGGCGCAGCACGATGGCCACGTGCGAGTGGATGTCCTCTACGGGCGGATGTCGCCCCGCGCCCGCAGCGTGGTGAACCTGGTCGGGCACGTCGTCCTGACCATGCCCCTGTGCGGCACGATCTTCTGGACGAGCCTCAACTACGTCGCAGCCTCCTGGTCCATCCTCGAACGCTCCCAGGAGGTCGGCGGCATTCCGGCGGTGTTCGCCCTCAAGACCCTGATCCCGCTTGCTGCGGCGCTGCTGGTCGCCCAGGCCGGCGTGCTGTCCGCGCGCGAGATCCGGGCACTCCGGTCGTGATCGAGTTCCTGCCGCTCGTGATGTTCGCCGTGGTGTTCGCGGCGCTCCTCGCCGGCTACGCCGTGGCTCCCACGCTCGCCGGCGTGGCGCTGCTCTTCGCCTTCGGCGGCGCCCTGTTCGGCGTGTTCGATCTCAGCGACCTGGGCTTCCTGCCCGGGCGTCTGTTCGGCATCGTCACCAACCAGACCCTGATCGCGGTGCCGCTGTTCGTCGCGATGGGCATCACGCTCGAGCGCACGCGCATTGCGGAAACGCTGCTCGAGAGCCTCTCCGCCCTGATGGGAAGAGTCCGTGGCGGTCTCGGCATGGCCGTGACGGTGGTCGGCATGATGATGGCGGCGAGCACCGGCATCGTGGGCGCGACCGTGGTCACCCTCGGCCTGCTGGCGCTCCCGACGATGCTGCGCCACGGCTACGACCCGAAGCTCGCCACCGGCACGATCTGCGCGACCGGCACACTCGGCCAGATCATTCCACCGTCGATCGCGCTGGTGCTGCTCGGCGACGTGCTGTCGAGCGCCTATCAGCAGGCACAGCTGAGCCTCGGCATGTTTTCGCCCAAGACGGTGTCGGTGGGCGATCTCTTTGCCGGCGCCCTGGTGCCGGGCCTGGTACTGGTCGGCCTGTACCTCGCCTATATCGCGATCACCGCGCTGCTCCAGCCCGAGCGGGCCCCGCCACGAGGATCCCGCACGCCCGACGACGCGCAGGGTGAGGAACGCGGGGACGACGTACCCGCCGTACCGCTCCGGCTACTCCTGCGCGGCCTCGCACCGCCCGTCCTGCTCATCGCCGCGGTACTCGGCTCGATACTGGGGGGCTATGCGACCCCTACCGAGGCGGCGGGCGTCGGCGCGATGGGCGCGCTGCTGCTCGCCGCACTCTACCGCGCACTCTCATGGTCCGTGCTCCGGGAGATCGGCGCCTCGACGGTCAAGACCACGTCCATGGTCTTCTTCATCCTGATCGGCGCGTCCGTCTTCTCCCTGATCTTCCGCGGCTACGGCGGCGACGACCTGGTCGCCGGCCTCTTCGAGAACATGCCCGGCGGCGTGCTGGGCGCGACCGTCATCGTCATGCTGGTGATCTTCCTGCTCGGGTTCCTGCTCGACTTCATCGAGATCACGTACGTCGTCGTCCCGATCGTCGGGCCCGTCCTGCTCGCCATGGGCCTCGACCCCGTCTGGCTCGGCGTGATGATCGCCGTGAACCTGCAGACGTCCTTCCTGACGCCGCCCTTCGGCTTCTCGCTCTTCTACCTGCGTGGCGTCGCGCCGCCCGAAGTGGCGACGCTCGACATCTATCGCGGTGTCGTGCCGTTCATCGGGCTGCAGCTTCTGTTGCTGGCGCTGCTGGCGTTCGTGCCGGAACTCGCGACGTGGTTGCCTGGGGTGCTGTACTGAGTGCATTGGCCCATACCAACGGTTGACCCTCTCATGACTCCAGGCCCACAGACTCTGGTGGTCCAGTGATCCATACGGCGTTCCGCTTGAACGCCCTCTTATTCCCCTTCGTCTTCCTGCCGATGACCTCTGCGTGTGCCGGGTCCCGTTCCGTGGGCTTCCTGACCACGACTGGTGAGATCGTCCTCGGGAGTCATCAACCATCTTCGCCGCCCTGCGTACGTGCTGCGAGCAGGCGCACGTACTCCACCAGCGGCGCGACGTTGTAGCTCAACACCCCCTCGTACGGGGCGACTTCCCCGCGAAGATCCTCAAAGACCACGTCCAAGTCCGCGTCAGAGATCAGCAAGACCTCAAGATCGACGTCGCACGAGTGCCACTCTATCTGGATGCTCCCATCCGGTGTCGGGACCAATCTTGGCGCCGGTGCCCGATCATCCATAATTGCCTGAATCAGGCTATACGCCTGCGGGATCCTCGACCTAGTGATGGCCGGGGCTCCATAGGAGTCCCAGCCTTGCCCCAACCCCGAGATAGACCCCAGTTGTTTCAGCGTCGAATCCACCCAACCCGGCGTACTGTCCGTCAAAACCGCCCAGCTCATATCGGATCACCGGCTCAGTCTGACTCGAAGCGAGGTTTGATGTGCTGGTCGTATCTCGGATACAGGTCATCCCCACCGGTCTTTCGCCAATTCCGAATGAACCGATCGTGTTGCACCTGTATGAGCTCGCGTCGCTCGGTGTCCATTAGCCACAGCCTGGCGCGGGGTGGCACCGGACCTATACGATCCCATCCAGATTTGCGCTCTTCCACACTTACTCATCCTCGGCCACCGTGCGCGTATCCAGATACGCCTGCTCCGTGATGGCGTGGTACTCCCGCACGCTCTTCTGGAACGCCCGGTACGAATCCAGGATGCGCTGTGACAGCTCGTCGGTTGCCCCCGTCTCGTCCAGCACCTCCGTGGACAACTCGGCAAAGCGCCGCAGCACGTCTTCCGGCAACTGACGGATCTCGACGCCGTGGTCCTCGACCAGGGTCTTGAGCGCCACGGCGTTGCGGGCGGTGAACTCGTCGAGCATGTCCTGGTTCACGGCGCGACAGGCGGTCGTGAGCATCGCGCGCAGATCCGGCGGCAGACTCGCGAGCGCCTCGGCGTTGACCAGCGCCTCGATGGCCGGGCCCGGCTCGTGCCAGCCGGGGTAGTAGTAGTACTGCGCGATCTCCTGCAACCCGAGTGCGAGGTCGTTGTACGGCCCGACCCACTCCGTCGCGTCGATCACCCCGGTCTGCAGCGCGGTGAAGATCTCGCTGCCCGGCATCGCAACGGGCACGCCGCCGGCGCGCTGCAGCACCTCGCCGCCGAGGCCCGGAATCCGCATCTTGAGGCCACGCAGGTCCGCAAGGGAGTTGATCTCCTTGTTGAACCAGCCGGCCATCTGGACGCCGCTGTTGCCGGCCGCCATGGGCACCACGCCGAACGGCGCATAGAGTTCGCGCCACAGTTCGAGGCCGCCGCCGTAGTGCAGCCAGCCATTCATTTCCTGCGCGTTCATGCCGAACGGCACGGTAGCGAAGATCGCGGCGATCGGCGCCTTGCCGCGCCAGTAGTACGCCGCACCATGTCCCATCTCGGCGCTGCCCGCCGCGACGGCATCGAAGACCTCGAACGCCGGAACGAGCTCGCCCGCCGCGTAGACCTTGATCGTGAGACGGCCGGAGGACATCTCCTCGACGATCTCCGCCAGCCGTTCCGGGGCGGTGCCGAGCGCCGGCAGGTTCTTCGGCCAGGTGGTGACGAGCTTCCAGTCGAACGTCCGCGTGTCGGGCCCCGCAGCCGTCTCCGACGCGGTGTCCGCCGCCGGGGCGCACGCCGCCAGGATAAGCCCCGCGAGGCCAACCACGCCCGCCCGCAGGGCGCCACGCACTGTCACGAGTGTGTTCAATCCAGCACCTCCAGGTTCGCGTATCCCAACATCAGCCATTTCGCCCCCACCCTCCGCTCGAAGTTCACCTGTATTCTGGCGCGCTCGCCGTGGCCCTCGCTCTGCATCACGACGCCCTCCCCGAACTTGACGTGGAGTACGCGCTGTCCGATGCGTAGCGCGCTGTCCGATGCGTCGAGCGACCGCGGTGCTTTCCCGCCGAAGCGGGCACGTTTCACGGCGCCGCCGAGCCGCACCTCCCGCCAGGTGTCGTCCGGCAGTTCCTGCAGGAAGCGGGACGGGGGATTGTACGAGTCGGTGCCGTACATCCAGCGCGTCTCGGCGCGGCTCAGGTAGAGCTGCCGCATCGCCCGGGTAATGCCGACGTATGCGAGCCGGCGTTCCTCCTCCATGCGTCCGGGCTCGCCATCGGAGTTGCGGCTCGGAAACAGTCCCTCTTCCATCCCCGTGATGAACACCAGCGGGAACTCCAGCCCCTTCGCCGAGTGCAGCGTCATCATCTGCACCGCCGCGCCGGTCTCCGCCTGGTACTCGCCCGACTCCAGGGCGGCCTGATCCAGGAAGTCGTCCAGCACGGAGCCCTCGGCGTCGTCCGCCGCGTCGCCCCGGGGGTCGAGCGGGAACGTCCGCTCGGTCTCGAAGCGGCGGCACGCGGCCACCAGTTCCTCAAGGTTTTCCTTGCGCGCCAGGCCGCGCTCACCGGGCTCCTTCCTGTGGTAGTCCAGCAGGCCGCTCGCTTCCACGCAGCACTGCGCGATGTCGCGCAACGAATGCGTGCCCGCCTCCGCCGCCATGTCGTCGATCAGTTCGAGGAAGGCGCGCAGTACGGAGGCGGTCCGCCCCCGGAACATCCCTTCCGCCAGACCCTCCTTGGTGGCCTGCCAGAGAGACACTGACCGCTCGCGCGCCAGTCCACGCACGGCGTCGACGGACTTCCCCCCGATGCCGCGCGGAGGCAGGTTGACGACGCGCTCGAAGGCGACATCGGCGTGGCGCTGGTTCATCAGGCGCATGTAGGCGAGTGCGTTCTTGACCTCGGCGCGCTCGAAGAAGCGCAGGCCGCCGTAGATCCGGTAGGGGATGTCCGCCCGCAGGAAGGCCTCTTCCATCGGCCGCGACTGGGCATTCGAGCGATACAGCACCGCGACTTCGTCGGCGCTGCCGCCCCCGTCGATCCACTCCCGCGCGCGGTCCGCCACGAATCGCGCTTCCTCCACCTCGTTGTAGGCGTCGTGCACGAGGATCGGATCGCCGTCGGCGGATGCGGTCCACAGCTCCTTGCCGAGGCGATCCGTGTTGTTGTCGATCAGCCCGTTGGCGGCTTTCAGGATCGTCCCCGTCGAGCGGTAGTTCTGCTCGAGGCGCACCATGCGCGTGGCGCGGAAGTCCTGCGAAAAGCGATGGATGTTCTCGATCTTCGCACCGCGCCAGCCGTAGATCGACTGGTCGTCGTCGCCCACGGCCATGACGCTGCTCTCGGCGCCGGCGAGCACCCGCAGCGACGCGTACTGGATGGTGTTGGTGTCCTGGAACTCATCGACCAGGATGTGCGCGAAGCGGCGCCGGTAGTGCTCGAGGATGGCGGGGCGCTCCAGCATCATCTCGTGGCAGCGCAACAGGAGTTCGGCGAAGTCCACGATACCGCCCTGGCGGCAGAGCGCTTCATACGCCTCGTAGATTTTCTTCTGGGTGACGAGGAAGTGGTCTTCGCCCGTGACCACTTCCTGCGCGCGCCGGCCCTCGTCCTTCTGGGCGTTGATGAACCAGCACGCCTGGCGCGGCGGCCAGCGCTGCTCGTCGAGTTCGAGCGTGCGCAGGATGCGCCGCACGACGCGCTGCTGGTCGTCCGCGTCGATGATCTGGAAGTTCTGCGGCAGGCCGGCGTCTTCCCAGTGCATGCGCAGGAGCCGATGCGCGATGCCGTGGAACGTCCCCACCCACATCGCCCGCGGCGACACGTCAAGCAGTGTCTCGGTACGCGAACGCATCTCCGCCGCCGCCTTGTTGGTGAACGTCACCGCGAGAACGCTGTGGGGACTCGCGCCTTCCGCTTCCACGAGCCAAGCGATCCGATGCACCAGGACCCGCGTCTTGCCGCTGCCGGCGCCGGCCACGACCAGCAGGTTGCCGACCGGCGCCGTCACCGCTTCGCGCTGGCGCTCGTTCAGGCCGTCGAGGATGTGGGTGACGTCCAACGGGTCTATTCGACCGTGACAGACTTGGCGAGGTTCCTCGGCTGATCCACGTCCGTGCCCTTCAGCACGGCGACGTGGTAGGCGAGGAGTTGCAGGGGCACGGCGTACACGATGGGCGCCACGGCTTCGTGCACGGTCGGGACCTCGATGACCGTGACGCCCGGGCTGTCCCTGAAGCCCGCTGCGGCATCGGCGAAGACGTACAGGCGACCGCCCCGCGCGCGCACTTCCTGCAGGTTGGAGCGTGTCTTCTCCAGCAGATCGTTGTTCGGCGCGACAGCGATCACGGGCATTTCGTCCGTGACGAGGGCCAGCGGTCCGTGCTTGAGTTCCCCCGCCGGATAGCCCTCGGCGTGGATGTAGGAAATTTCCTTCAGCTTGAGGGCGCCTTCGAGTGCAACCGGGAAATGCGGGCCGCGCCCCAGGAAGAGCGCATGGCGCCGGTCCACGAAATCCTCCGCCAGCAGCCGGATGCGTTCATCGAGGAGGAGCACCCGGTCCACGGCTTCGTCCAGTCCGTGCAGCGCCTCGACCAGCTCCGCTTCCTGCGCCGCCGTCAGGCCGCGGCGGCGGCCGAGCAGGATCGTCAGCATGAGGAGGTCCACCAGCATGGCGGTGAACGCCTTGGTCGACGCGACGCCGATTTCCGCACCGGCTTCCAGCATGATGGCCATGTCCGATTCGCGCACGAGCGAACTCATGGGCACGTTGCAGATCGTCATCGTGTGCGCGAAGCCGATGTCCTTCGCGATCCGCAGGGCCGCCAGCGTGTCCGCGGTCTCCCCCGACTGCGACAGCGTCAGGAAGAGGCTGTCCGGCGGCACCGTCACGAAGCGGTAGCGCCACTCGCTCGCGATATCCGCCTGGCACGGGATGCCGACGTACTGCTCGATCCAGTAGCGTCCGATGCACGCCGCGTAGTACGAGGTGCCGCACGCGGCGATCGTCACCGTCTGCGTATCGTCCAGGATCGTCGAAGCGCGCACGCCAAACGCCGGTTCCAGCACGCGCGACCGGGCGAGCCGGCCCTCGAGGGTGTCGCGCACCACGCGCGGCTGCTCGAAGATCTCGCGTTGCATGTGGTGGCGGTAGTTGCCCTTGTCCACCTCGTCGAACACGTGCTCGACACGCACCGTCGCACGTACCACGGTCTCGTCCGCCGCGCTCCACACGCCGATGGAGTCGCTGCGGATGTCCACCAGGTCGCCTTCCTCGAGGAAGATGAAACGGTCCGTGACCGGGCGTAGCGCCAGCACGTCGGAGGCGATAAAGTTCTCCTCGATGCCGACGCCGATGACGAGCGGGCTGCCGAGACGCGCGCCGATCATGCGGCCCGGCTCGTCGCGGCAGATGACGCCGATGGCGTACGCGCCCTCGAGGCGCTTGACTGCCGCCCGCACGGCTGCGAGCAGGTCGGGCTCCTGCCCGTAGTAGTAGTCGATGAGGTGGACGATGACTTCCGCATCCGTTTCGGATTCGAAGCGGTAGCCGGCCTCGATCATCTCGTCCCGCAACGGCTCGAAGCCCTCGATGATGCCGTTGTGCACGAGGGCGATGCGGCCGTTCGAGAGATGCGGGTGTGCGTTCGCTTCGCTGGGCGCGCCATGGGTCGCCCAGCGCGTGTGGGCGATCCCGGTCGTGCCCTGTATGGGACCCTGCCGGACGCTTTCCGCCAGCGAGGCCACCTTGCCGAGCGTACGGCGACGGTCGACGAAGGGACCGTCCGTGACGACCGCCAGACCCGCCGAGTCGTAGCCGCGGTACTCGAGCCGCTGCAACCCCTCCAGGAGGATGCGCGCGACGTTGCGGTTCGCGACCGCGCCGACAATTCCACACACAGCGGCGGCCCTACCGCTGTCTCTTCGCGGGCGGTTTCCAGCCCTTGATGTTGCGCTGCCGTGCGCGGCCTACCGCGAGGTCCTCGGATGCGACCCGGGTGGTGATGGTGGATCCCGCTCCGATGTACGCGCCGTCCTCGACCTCCAGAGGCGCGACGAGCGTCGAGTTCGTGCCGACGAATACGTCGTCGCCGATGCGGGTTTCGTGCTTGTCCACGCCGTCGTAGTTGCAGGTGATCGTGCCGGCGCCGACGTTGCAGCGTTCGCCGACGACGGCGTCGCCCAGGTACGCCAGGTGACTCGCCTTGGTGCCGGCGCCGAGGCGCGCCTTCTTGGTCTCGACGAAGTTGCCGATGCGGGAATCCGCGCCCAGTTCCGTTCCGGGGCGCAGGCGTGCGAAGGGTCCCACCGACGCTCCCCGGTCGATGCGCGCGCCGTCGATGACCGTGTGGGCTTCCACGGTCACCCCGTCGCCGAGGATCGCGTCGCGAATGACGCAGTGCGGTCCGATACGCACGTCCGCGCCGAGTTCCACGTTGCCTTCCAGAATCACCCCGACGTCGATGACGCAGTCCTGCCCCGCGCCCAACGTCCCGCGCAGGTCGAACCGGGCCGGGTCCCGGATCGTCACCCCGGCCCGCATCGCCGCCTCTGCATTGCGGCGCTGGTAATGCCGCTCCGCGCCGGCCAGCTGGATACGGTCGTTCACTCCCAGGACCTCGTTCGGATCGGCGGCCAGGTGGCCCGACACGGGAATCCCGGCCGCCACCGCGCCGGCGATGACGTCGGTGAGGTAGTACTCGCCCTGGGCGTTGTCGTTGTCGACGTCCGCGACGAGCTTTCCGAGCAACGCTCCGGGCGCCGCGAGGATGCCGCCCCATATCTCCGTAATCGCCCGTTGCGCGTCCGTGGCGTCCCGCTCCTCGACGATCGCCGCAACCCGGCCTTCGCCGTCGCGCGCGATCCGTCCCAGCCCCCCGGGAGTCGGCATCTCGGCGGTGACCAGCGCCACCCCCGCGTTCTTCGTGCTCGCGGCCACGCAGCGCTCGAGCGTCGCGGGCTCGACCAGGGGCACGTCCGCGTACAGGACGAGCACGGTGGCCGCGCCCGACACGTTCGGCAGCGCCTGCAGCACCGCGTGGCCCGAGCCGAGCTGCTCCGCCTGCTCTACCCAGTGGATGTCCGGCGCGTCCGGGTAGCACTCCCGGATCTCCTGCGCCCCGGCGCCCACCACGACATGCAGGCGCGCCGGCGAGAGGCAGCGGGCGGTCTCCACTACGTGGCCGAGCATGGAACGCCCGCCAATCTCGTGCAGCACCTTCGGCCGGCGCGACCGCATGCGTGTGCCCTGGCCCGCGGCCAGGACGATGACTTCGAGCGCCATCTTGAAATCCGCGCGGCGAAAGGCGGGATTATAGGGCGGCGCGAGAGGGGATGCGGGGGCGGACAGAGCCTCTTCGCGCAGTGGGACATCGACGTCCCGCCGCCCGCACATTCCCGCGCTGCTCGTTTGATTGTTGCAGGCCAACGTGTTTGGCTTGCGGCGGCGGACGGGTCTTGCTGCGGGTCCGCTGGTGCGATCACACAGGAGCACAGACATGTCCGACGCATACCGGGACGGCATCCTCTCCGCCTGGCAGGGCGAGCAGGTCGGGAAGGCGTTCTTCGACTACATGGTCGAAGCCACCGACGACCCGGCGCTGCGGGAGAAGTGGCAGGTCCTCGGGGACCTCGAAGAGGCCACCGGCAACTGCCTGGCGCCGCTCGTGGACGCCGGGGCGCAGCGCCCGGCCGCGGGCACCTTCAAGCTGGGTGCGGAGGCGGCCGCCGCCTTTGCCGCGCTGCCCTACGCGGATGCATTGCAGCAGATCAAGGACGTCGTCGATCCCGCCATCGAGAAGTTCGAGCGCCTGCTCGAGCAGGCGCCGGAAGCGGACCGCGAGATCGTCCAGATCCTCGTCGACCACGAATTTGCCATCAGGACCTTCGTGCAGCGGGAATTGGCCGGGGAGTCGGCCACGTCCCTCGATCCCACCCGCGCGGTCATCGAACGGGCCCGCGCATCGCAATACGTCACCGAGAGCCAGGAGGCCCAATGACCGCCTTGAACCAACAGGAGAAGGAAGCCTTCCTGAGTGAACTGCACATCGGCGTGCTGTCGATTCCCCGGGACGGCCGGGGACCGCTGACGGCGCCCATCTGGTACTGCTACGCCCCGGGCGAGAGCCTTCGGGTGATGATCGGCAAGAACTCGCAGAAGGCGAAGCTCCTGGCAGTGGGGACGCGGGTGTCGCTGTGCGCGCAGCAGGAAACGCCGCCCTACAAATATGTCACGGCGGAAGGCGCGGTCGTGCGGATCGCGGAAGGCACGGAGGAGGACATCGTGGAGCTGGCCTCCCGCTACCTCGGCGAGGAGCAGGGCAAGGGCTACGCGGACAACATGCCTATCTCAGGGAGCGTGACGGTCACCGTACGCCCGGAGACGTGGCTCGCCGTGGACTATTCGCGTCGGTAACGCGCTCCACCGCGTGGCGACACGGTAGGGGACGGGCTTGTCCCGTCCCGTCGTCAAGGGTTGCACAGGCTCGACACGGGCTTGTCCCGTCCCGTCCCCAGGGCTCGCACGACTTCGACACGGGCGACGACGGGTCACTTCCGCCACCGCGAGCGCGTATGCCGATATTCGGCTCGAACTGAAGCAGGCGGGCAATCCTATACCCCAGAACGACGTTTGGATTGCGGCGCTGGCGCGTCAGCACAGGCTGGCAGTCCTGAGCAATGACCGACACTTCGACGCCATCCCGGGCGTCAAGCGCATCGGCTTCTGACGAGGCATTGCCGCCACCGTGCCACATCTCGCTCGACATCTGACATGACCAGACGGATCGCCCTGTTGCGGGGCATCAACGTCGGCGGCAGGAACGCTGTCTCCATGAAGGACCTGACCGACATCCTGGCGCGCCTGGGATGCAGCGGCGTACGCACCTACATACAGAGCGGCAACGTGGTCTTCGACGAGCCCGACGCGGGGGAGGTCTCCCCGGCCTCGATCGCCGCGGCGACGCAGGCCCAAACGGGCATCGGCACGCGTGTGCTGACGCTTACTGTCGCCGAGTTCCGCAAGGCGGCCGACGGCAACCCGTTCGCCGGCGAAGAACCGAGGACCGTACACCTGTTCTTTCTCGACGCGGCCCCGGGCGATCCGGACCTGGATGCGATCCAGGCACTGGGCAGGGGCTCCGAGCGCTGGCAGCTGACGGACGCGGTGTTCTACCTGCACGCGCCCGAGGGCGTCGCCCGGTCGAAGCTCGCGGCCGCCGTCGAAAGAAAGCTCGGCGTCGGCGCCACCGCGCGGAACTGGCGCACCGTGAGCAAGCTGCTGGAGCTGGCGGAAGGGGCATGACGCTTCGTGCGGGCCGCGGACGGGGCGGGCCGGGCCCGTCCCCCACGGGCAGTGGAGCCGCGCCATCTGGCCGGCCCTGTTCGGCATTACCGACCCGGACGAGAAGTGGTTCGAACGCAACACGTTCCCCGGGGGCCGGCGCGCAGACCCGCCCTCCCTGTCGGCCTGCCGGACACGGGTGATCACCAGGGTCCCGACACCGACTGCGATGATGTGAGAGCATCGGGCACGCCCATCAGACCGGAGACGAAGGTGCCCGACGTCCTGCTCACGCCGTATCTCACCGCCCCCGATTGCGCTGCGGCGATCGCCTTCTACTCGAAGGCGTTCGGGGCCGTCGAGACCGGCGGTGTACAACGACGAGGCGCCGCGCGTGGGCTGGCTCGAGATCCTGTATCTCGCCGAGCGGCTCGGTTCCGGCCCTTCCCTGATTCCGTCAGACATCGACGACCGCATGATGATGGTCGGCCTCTCGAACGAGCTGATCGGGGAGAACGGCTTCATCCGGAACCTGCGGCCCGGCGGCGTCGTGCTCGTCGGTATCGGCTACGTGGCCTACCTCTACTACGAGGGGGCGCGGTCTCCATGAACAAGGTCGTCCGGGGACGCATCGACGACGGCCGCTGGGTCGACGAGGAGACGGTCTGGAGCGCGCCGGTGCAGGACTACTCGGCGATGTGGGACATGGCGGCCGGGGGCCGACTCTGCTTCGACGACGAGCGGCGCCTGTACGTCAGCGTCGGCATGAAGGGGCCGGTCAACTACTACGGCATCCAGGACCTCGGCAAGCCGTACGGCAAGATCCACCGGGTGCACGACGATGGCAGCGTCCCTGTCGATAACCCGTTCCTCGATGACGCAGATGCGCAGCCCACCGCCTGGACGTACGGGCACCGGAGCCCGCAGGGCCTGGAGTGCGGGGTGGACGGCTTGGTGCACCTGCTGCTCGAGCACGCGTCCGGGGGACGGATCGTGCGGCTGGTGCCGGCGACCGCGGGTTGACGCCTTGGCCGGTCCAGGACGCCGCCTCGCGCCGCACCTGATCTGCGGCGTGGCGCTCGCGGGCGCGGCATTCCACGTCCACGCCCAGAGATACGAGATCGACCCCCTGTCACTCGCCTACACCGAGCACTGCAGCGTCTGCCACGGCGAGAACCTGGAAGGGTCCGCGCTGGGGACGCCCCTCGTCGGCGCCGCGCTCCGGTACGGCGACTCCGCCGGGGAGATCGGCGCGAGCATCGCCAACGGTTTCCCGGCGCAGGGCATGCCGGGCTGGTCCGAGATCCTGCCCGAGGCGGAGATCCGCAAGCTCGCGATCTACATCGCCGATCTGCGTGCCAACATCGACCGCTGGGACTCGAGGCGGGACATGCCGTTGGTGATCCCCGAAGGGACCGTCGCTAGCGAGCTTCACGACTTCCGCATCGAGACGTTCGCGACAGGGTCCGACCCGAAAACCTACTCGATTGCGCCGCTGCCCGATGGCGGGTTCCTTTTGACCGAGAAGCGGCGGGGCGTGCGCATCGTCTCTGCCGACGGTGTGGTCTCGCCGGCCATCGAAGGCACCCCGAAGGGCCATGCGAACGACGACCCCGACGAACGCTGGCCCAATCGGCCGCACGGGTTGGGCTGGCTCATGGAGGTCGCGACGCACCCGGACTACGAGCGCAACGGGTGGATCTACCTGCAGTTCGGAGATCGCTGCACCGACTGCAACGCGGTCGGCGGCACGGTGTCGATGAGTCGGCTCGTCCGGGGACGGATCGAGGACGGCCGCTGGGTCGATGAGGAGACCCTCTGGCGCGTGGGGGTCGAGCGTTACACGTGGCGGACGGACATGGCCGCCGGCGGCCGGATTTGTTTCGATGGCGACGGGCACGTCTTCATCAGCGTCGGCTTCAAGGGGTTGTCCACGTATCACGGCATCCAGGACCTGAGCGAGCCTTACGGGAAGATCCACCGGATGTACGACGACGGCGGCGTTCCGGCGGACAACCCCTTCGTCGACGTGCCCGGCGCGTGGCCGACCACCTGGACCTACGGGCACCGAGCCCCGGAGGGCCTCGAGTTCAATCGCCGCACCGGGCAGCTGTGGAGCACGGAGATGGGACCGCGCGGCGGGGACGAGATCAACCTGCTGCTGCCGGGACGCAACTACGGCTGGCCGCTCACCTCGAAGGGGGTTGACTACGACGGGACGCCGGTGGAGTACGGGAAGGAACTCGGCATCACGTTCGATCTTGCCGACATCGAGCAGCCGGTCGTGGATCTCACCCCCGCTCCCGCCGTCTCGAGCTTCGTGTTCTACGAGGGCGACGCCTTTCCCGCGTGGCGCAACCACATGCTCGTGGGAACACTGCGCGCGACGGATCTCTACCGGGTGGAGGTGGACGGCGACCGGCTCGTCCGGCAGGAGATGCTGATCGAGGACCTGGCCCGGATCCGGGACGTGGAGGTGGGTGTGGACGGGCTGGTGTACCTGCTGCTCGAGCATTCGACCGGATGGCGTATCGTGCGGCTGGTGCCGGTGCCGGCAGGTTGATGCCCGCGAATCGCCTTGCGCCGCTCCTGATGGGCGCCGCCGTACTCGCCGCCATCGGGCCCCACGTCTACGAGCACCACTACCTGGGCTTCCGGCAGTTCGCGGGCCGCGGGCTGCGCCACGTCGCGGTGTGGCGCGGGCACTGGCTGGCGCTGGTCGGGTGGCAGTCCGGGGCGTTCAAGTGCGCGCCGCGCGACCGCTGGCTGCGCTGGCACCGGTCGGTGCAGTTCCGTCGTCTGCACCTGATCGCCAACAACACGCGGTTCCTGGTCCTGCCGGCGTCGGCGGGCGTGCCGAACCTGGCGTCGCGAACGCTGGGCCGCAGCCTGCGCCGGCTGAGCGCGGACTGGGCGGCGCTGCACGGCCATCCGCTGGAGCTCGCGGAGACGTTCGTGGACCCGTCGCGCTTCCGGGGGGCGTGCTACGACGCGTCGAACTGGGTGCGGGTGGGCCGCACGAAGGGTTTCGCGCGGCACAACGGCGGCTACACGGACCCGCACGACTGCCCGAAGGAGATGTTCGTGCGACCACTGCGCGCGGACGCGGCTGGCGGACCCGGCGGACCGTCCGGAGTGGGCGTGCCGGGCGACGCCGGTGCGCTACACGCACGAGGAGCTGCGTTCGCTACGCGGGCTGTTCGCGGAGGTGCCCGACAGCCGCCGCGGCCAAGGCCGCAAGCATCGCCTCGCGACGGTGCTGTCGGTGTGCGCGCTGGCGCGGTTGGCCGGGCAGTACGGCCCGGCGGCGACGGAGCGGTTCGCGAGGAACCTCGACCAAGAGGATCTGCGCGCGCTGGGCGCGTGGCGCAGCGGCGCGGGGCGCTGGGTCGCGCCGTCGGACTCGACGGTCTGCCGGGTGCTCGCGGACACCGACCCGGACGCCCTGCAGGACGTGCTGCGCCGGTGGGCGGCGCCTACTTCGAGACCGTGACGCTGGTCACGCACGCCGGCCGGCCGCTCGCGAGCCGCTGCTGCCGCGACGAAGGCGGCGAGACCGCCGCCCTGCGCGCGCTGCTCGAGGACGTCGACCTGCGCGGCTGCGTGGTCACCCTCGACCCCCTGCATTCCACCCGCGACACCGAGCGCGCCATCGTCGAGACGCACGGCGCCAACTACATGCTGTCGATCAAGACGAACTGTCCCGACACCTTCCGCGGGAGACGCGTACAGCGCGACGAAGCCCGCGACCGCCGTCCGCTGCATCGAACGCATCGAACGCATCGAACGCATCGAACGCATCGAACGCAGCATATTGACGAAACCGAGCTTGAGCAGCATCGGGTGGTCCACGAAGTCCCGCACGTACTGCCTCGGCGTCAGCCGCACCCGCGGCTGCACGGGATCGAGCCGCTTCTCCTGCAGCAGGAAGGCGGCCAGCATGACGAACACCAGCAGCACGGCCGCCGTCAGAAAGTAGAGCGGCAGACCGTAGTACTGGTCGCCGTGGCCCTCGCGGTACTGCGTCACCCAGGGCATCCCGACGAACAGCACGACGATCCAGGCGAGCTGCGCAGCCCCGAGGTTGAGTCCGGCGACGAAGTTGCGTTGCGGCGGCGGCACCATCTCCGCGAGCACGCAGTTCGATCCGCTCCGGCGTACGGGTGTCGGGGATGGGCAGGTCGCCTTGCAGGGCCAGGGGCCCGGGAAGCCTACGCGAGCGCGTGTCACGGGTCCACGGAGGTCCGCGGGCCTCGCGGAGGGGTGCTTCCGGGCGCCTTTCCAGGTGCTAGAATTCCGTGGCAATGCCCGAGAGGAGGGAGGAAAATGCCACTATCGCAGGACATCACTCCGTTTGACGAGAACCTGGCCGACACCGTGGTCGCGGCCTCGGACGACGACTGGCTCGAGACGGACCCGGGCAAGGCCTGGATGAGACTGCTCTGGACGCAGGGCGAGACGGGCCGTCACGCCGGCATCTACCGCTGGAAGAAGGGCTACGCCGCGCCGTCCCACAAGCACATCGGGGCGGTATACGTGTACGTCATCAGCGGCAGCCTGCAGGTACGCGACAACGTCCTCGAGGCCGGGGACTTCCTGTTCGAGCCCAACGGCATGATCCACCACAAGACCGAGGCGCTCGAGGACGTCGACTACCTCATGCTCGCCGACGGACCGGTGATCGGCTTCGACGAGAACGGCTTGACCGGCTATTTCGGGTGGGAGGAACTGCGTCGCCTGCAGGCTGGCGCGGCCCTGCCGCCAGCGGCCCAGCACGCCGCGGAGTAACACCGGCAGCGACGTCCAGGCCCGAGCTCCGGGAGCCGAGCCGCAGGCCGACGTCGCGCACAACGAACCGAAGCGCCGCCGGCATCGGGGCGCCCGCGGGATTCTGTTCGCCCGAGGATGGCACGCGAGCGCCAGAGACTGGCTTTGCAGGCGGATAGGACGGCATCCTCTCCGCCTGGCAGGGCGAGCAGGTCGGGAAGGCGTTCTTCGACTACATGGTCGAAGCGAGCGACGACCCCGCACTGCGGGAGAAGTGGCAGGTCCTCGGGGACCTCGAAGAGGCCACCGGCAACTGCCTGGCGCCGCTCGTCGACGCCGGGGCGGAAGGTCCCGCAGCGGGCACCTTCAAGCTGGGTGCGGAGGCGGCCGCCGCCTTTGCCGCGTTGCCCTACGCGGACGCATTGCAGCAGATCAAGGACGTCGTCGATCCCGCCATCGAGAAGTTCGAGCGCCTGCTCGAGCAGGCGCCGGAAGCGGACCGCGAGATCGTCCAGATCCTGGTCGACCACGAATTTGCCATCAGGAGCTTCGTGGAGCGGGAAATGGCCGGAGAGTCGGCCGCGT
Organism: Candidatus Azotimanducaceae bacterium; assembly: GCA_965206615.1. Classification (GTDB taxonomy): domain Bacteria; phylum Pseudomonadota; class Gammaproteobacteria; order Pseudomonadales; family Azotimanducaceae; genus VXNE01. The sequence continues at coordinate 136,581 of CBDBKI010000005.1, read as the reverse complement.
CCCTCGATCCCACCCGCGCGGTCATCGAACGGGCCCGCGCATCGCAATACGTCACGGAGAGCCAGGAGGCACGATGACCGCTTTGAACCAACAGGAGAAGGAAACCGCCACTGTGCCACATGTCGCTCGGCATCTGACGTGACCAGACGCATCGCCCTGTTGCGGGGCATCAACGTCGGCGGCAGGAACACCGTCTCGATGAAGGACCTGACCGGCATCCTGGAGCCGCCGGGGATGCGGCAACGTGCGCACTTACATCCAGAGCGGCAACGTGGTCTTCGACGAGCCCGCCGCCGGCGAGGTGTCTCCGGCGTCGATCGCCGCGGCCCTGCAGGCCCACGCGGGGATCGTCACGAGCGTGCACACCCTGACCGCAGCCGAGCTCCGCCAGGCTGCGGACAACAATCCGTTCGCCGCCGAGGAGCCCAGGACCGTGCACCTGTTCTTTCTCGATACCGCTCCGGAAGATCCGGACCTCGATGCGATCCGCGGATTGTGCAAGGACTCCGAGCGCTGGCAGCTCACGGACGCGGTGTTCTACCTCCACGCCCCCGAGGGCATCGCCCGCTCGAAGCTCGCGGCCGCCGCCGAGAGGAAGCTCGGCGTCGCCGCCACGGCGCGGAACTGGCGCACCGTGCGCAAGCTGCTCGAGCTCGCAACGGCTCCGCCCCGCTGACGAACTTTGGATGATTCCCCAAATGCTGAAGATCTACGGCGTGCCCAACTCCCAGCCGGTCCGCGCGGTCGTCTGGACCTGTCTGATGAAGGAACCGCCCTTCGAGTTCGTCATGACCAACCAGAATCGCGACGCGAAACGGCCGGATTACCTCGCTTCCTTGAATCCGCGCGGGACCATCCCCGCGATGGACGACGACGGCACCGTGCTCTGGGGGAGCCACGCGATCCTCGTCTATCTGTGCGAGAAACATGGGTGGACCGGTGGACCGATTTGTGGCCAGCCGAACTGGAACAACGCGCGAAGGTGAACCAGTATCTCCACTTCCACCACCGAAACACGCGGGAACTGGTCGCGCAGTGGAGCCGCGCCATCTGGCCGGCCCTGTTCGGCATCACGGACCCCGACGAGAATTGGCTCGCCCGCAACACCTTCCCGGGCTTGCTGAACAACGCCGAGGTCGTGGACAACACGGGTCGAAAGGCGTCCCGCCGACGCCAGAGCGACTCTGCCGCGCTGCGGGCCACGGTCCGTGCGCGCTCGCGGTCGCCCCGCACGGTCACGGCGACATGGCATCCGACATGCTCGATGTCGGTGTAGGGAAAGCCGTGGAACCAGCTCACGTCGATGACGTCGTCGGGCAGCTCGGCCTCCAGCATCTCCTCGAGCATGGACTTCCCGATGCCGGCGAACGTGGTCGTCGTCGGCAACAGCATCGGCACCGTCTCGATGTGCGTGACCGGCCGGAAGTTCTCCCGCAGCATGTCGTCGATCAGCCGAATCGCCTCGTCGGCGCGCTCGTGGAAGTCCACATGCGGGTAGTGATGACAGGCGAACACCCCGTCCAGCGCGTCGGCCATTGCCTGAGTGACGTTGCCATGCAGGTCGAACACCGCGACGATCGGCACGGCCTCGCCCAGGAGGTCGCGCACCGCCGTCGCGAGATCCCCTTCGAGGTCCTCGAGGTGCTCCACCACGCCCGCCCCGTGCAGATCCAGGCAGACGGCATCGACCGGACGGGCCGCGTCGATCCCGGCGAGGATTTCCTGCCTGAACGATTCGTATGTCTCGGACCGGATCGTGCCGGACGGCTGGGCGGCGGTGATCAGGATGGGCACGACCTCGAATCCCAGCCGCTCACAAGCGCGCATGGCTCCACCCGCGGCGCTCCCCGTATCCCGCTCACGGAGGATCGCGGCGCCGCGGCGCTGGTGGAACGCCGCCGTCGGGGTCGTGTCCTGACAGTAGGTGTTCGTCTCGTGGCGTATTCCCGCAATCGCGACGCGGGTCATTGCATCCTCCAGCCCGGGCACGGCCGGGGGATTTAATCAGGCCGTCGCGCGATGTACACGCCGCGGTCAGGTCAATCCCAGAAAAACGGCGATCGCCCGATTCAACCGGACGACATCACCGGCGGACAAGCGGCCGATCCGTTCGCCAAGGCGCTTCTTCGGGACGGTGGTGAGCTTGTCCACCATGAGCCGCGACGTCGCTCGCAACCCGTTGTGGCTATCCGGCTCGGTGACAAGACGGAACAGGGGGGCGTCCGTCGCGTCCGTCGTGAATGCGCAGACCGTCACGGACTCGGTCGCGTCGAACCGGTCGTCCTGAACGATCACGGCCGGTCGCGGCTTGCCGGCATAGCCGCTGCCGGACAGCGTCCAGACTTCTCCGCGCCTCACTCGGTTCGGTTATCCGTTACGGCGTCAATGAAGGCCTGATCGAGATCGGCATCAGAGCTTCGGGCAACCGCCAGCGACTGGTGGTGCGCCTGCGCGCGGAATGCCTCGGACCGTGTGTCGGGTACCCAGATCTGAATCGGCCGCAAGCCCGCGGCTCGCATGCGCGCCCGATGATCCCGCACACGTTCGCGGGTCTCGCGGGGTTTGGACGATGGGGTTCGCGTGGTCATCGGCAAATCGGTCATGGCAACGGGGGCGTTACATGTAACGTAACGCAGCAGGGCGATCGGAGTCAATGCCCGTCCGTTGGCGCGACCCTTGATGGTCGCCCGGGGAAATACGTCAAATTCGACCACGGGACGGGACAAGCCCGTCCCCTACGCGGGACGACGCCAGGCAAACCGGGCGAAGAGCGCCATGACCAGCGAGCCCACAATGAGGATGACCACGACGTAGCGCGCGACGTCGGCCGGCGGGTTGAACAGGCGGGTGAGCCACGCAGCGTAGGTGAGCGCGTAGACGCCGAGATAGACCGCCGCGAGACGCAGCGGCCGCGCGCGATACAGCCGCGACAGTATCAGCGCCTGCAAGGCGATCACCACCGCGATCACGGGCGAAACCAGGACGAACAGGTTGGCCGTGACCTCGACGTTGGCCTGCAGCCGCGTGAGCCAGGCGATGCTCACCAGTTCGGTCGGCAGGACACCCAGCACCCCGACGAGGACCACCGCCGCGTACTTCAGCGCATCCGATCGGAACCAGTCGCTACGTCCCTCCCTGCGGGTCCAGGAATAGACCCCGATCACGGTCAGTGCCAGCGGGAAGCCCAGCATGGAACCGCCCATCAGGAAAGGCAGGATGGCGGACAGTCCCTCCATTTCAGGCAGCCAGAGTCAGGAAGCCAGGGTCACGGCGCCGGCACAGCGCTGACGGCATCCCACACCTCCGCCAGCGGCGGGCGCGTGCGATAGCCCGGCACGGCGAATTTCGCGTTGACGCGTCCGTCCGGCGCCAGCCAGAAGATCCCCGGGTGAGGGATGCCCCGACCCATGTCCTCGTCCGGAATGCCGAGTGCGTTCACATGCTGCGCGTCCACGTCGCGCAGCAGCGGGTAGCCGAGTTCCTGGCTGTCGTGAAACCCCTTGAGTATCTCGAGGCTGTCATAGGTCATGGCGGCGATCTTCACGCCCGCCCCTTCGAATCTCTCGCGCCACTTTTCCAGTTGAACCAACTGGGCCTTGCAGAAGGGTCACCAGTCCGCGGAGCGGCTCAGCACGAACAGCACGCCGCGTTCCCCGACAAGCGAATCGACGTTGCGGGTCACGCCGTCCTGGTCTTCGGCTGCGATGGCGGGCGCCGTGGTCCCGACGGGCGGCCCCCAGGATTGCGCGTAGTCGTCCGCAAACGCCACGCCCGTCAGGGCGAGGAGTGTGCAGGCCAACCCAAGTCTCTTCGCGGTCATGTGTCCTGTCCTTTTCCGTCGTGGGATTTCGCTGGTGTCTGCAAGCATAGGCGATCGGGATCCGCAATCGAACTCGATGTCCCTTGAATGCCACGAAAATGAGAACGCCTAGCCCGCGCCGGCACCGTGCATGAATTCGAACGGGACCTGTAGGGGCGACCCTTGTGGTCGCCCGCGCCGAAACCCTGCATGAATTCGAGACGGGACGGGACAAGCCCGTCCTACACAGCCCCCGCCGGCACCGTGCATGAATTCGAGCGGGACCTGTAGGGGCGACCCTTGTGGTCGCCCGCGCCGAAACCCTGCATGAACTCAAGACGGGACGGGACACGAGGGCGGCCCCTACATGTTCGCTCTGCCGGCGTCTTCCCGGGCCTGGGCGCGCTGGAAGCTGGGGCGCTGCTGCACGCGCTCGATGAGGTCCACGACGTTGGGGTACTTCTGCACGTCGAAGCCGGCGGATGCGGCCGTCGTCGTGAGCCAGCGCAGGTACACATCCACGATCGACCAGTCGGCGCCGTACCACCAGTCGTTGCCGTCGAGGCGTGCCTCGACCCGGGCGCAGACGCCGTGCAGGTACTCGTGCCCCTTGGCCTGCACGCCGCTGGGGTCGCCGTCCGTGAAGCGGACGGGCATGCGGATCTGGCGCACCATCGGATGGGCCGTGGCGGAGCACCACACCAGGTCCGAGACCTGCCGCGCACGCTCCATGGGAGTCTCCACATCCGGCAGCAGCTTCGCTTGCGGGGCGATGCCGTGGAGGAACATCAGGATCGAAGGGTTCTCGGTGAGTACCTGGTCGTCCACCGCGAGGGCGGGGACCTTCCCGTCGGGATGAATGGCCAAGTACTCCGGGCTCTTCTGTTCGCCCTTTCCGATGTTGACCAGCTGGCCGTCGTATTCGAGCCCCGCTTCCTCGAGCGCACTCATCGTCACGCCCGCACAGGTGACGGGGCAGTAGTAGAGCTTGAGCTTCATGTCGGTCTCCCTGGTGTGGTGGCGTGCTGCAATTTTCAACGGTCCATGGTGTGGAGCGAGCTGGGGGTCGCGTTGGAGTTTCACTACCCCTGCACACATCATATCCAACTGCCGCCGTGCGCAGGAGAGCTGGGTCACACCCTTGACCGCTGCCGCCGGCCCCAGTAGGGTGCGCGCCCCATGAATCGAGCCCACCATCGTCAGATCGTGACCTGGTGCGCCGCACTGATGTGCGGCGCCCGCGGCGCGGTTCGTCCTGTCGGTTCACACCCGATCCCCTGACACTACACACAGACGGACCTCTCCGCTCCCGGAGAAGCGGTCCGACATCGACTCCTCCGGCGCGGAAGTCCCACGAGGAGGCCAATCGTGAACGACACCACGTCGCCCCTGGTTGAAGAGGCAAGTGCCTGCTACCGGGAACTTCTGCGTCCCGTCTTCGAGGGCCGGAAGTTCCTCGTCGCCGGACCCGTCGCGGTCGGCCTGGGCGGTCTTGCCCGGCAGTTGCTCGCGCTCGGCGCGGACCGTCCGTTCCTGATCGCGGGCTACGCAGGGACGGGCGCCGTTCCTGCGCCGGACGAGGCGGAGTTGCGTGTGCTGGGCGTTCAAGGCGGCGACATCCTCACCGTGCACCGCAACCTGCACCGGGCTCTCGAGAAACTGCCCGCGGACGTGCGAAGGGCAATCGAGGCCTGGGATCCGGCCGGAACTGCACGGTTCGTTTTCGCCGACCCCCTCGCGAGCCACCTCCCGGTCGCCGGCCGCAAGCCCTATGGGGCTCGGCAAGCGGCTTGGGCCAGGCTCGAAGACAAGGTCCGGATCGATGCGTTCTGGGACGCCGTGGGCGTCACGCGGGCACCGTCTCGGGTCGTCTCCGCGGACTACGGCGCACTCAGGGCATCGGCGTCGGTCCTGGACCGGGGCAGCGGCACCGTGTGGGCAGCCGATGCACGGGAAGGTCTCAACGGAGCCGGCCTGGGACTGCGCTGGGTTCGATCCGGCGACGACGGCCGCGAGTCCTTCGCATCGTTGTCGCGGATCGCCGACCGGGTCCGGGTCATGCCATTTCTCGAAGGCATTCCGGCGAGCATTCACGGGGTGGTTTTTCCGGACACGGTTGCCGTGTTCCGCCCGGTCGAAATGGTCGTGTTGCGGCCGCTGACCGGTGACCGATTGCTCTACGCGGGGTGCGCGACGGCGTTCGACCCGAGCCCGGCGGATCGCACTGCCATGCGCGACTTCGCCTGGCGCGTGGGCTCGGCGCTACGCGAGACGGTCGGCTATCGGGGTCCGTTCGGCGTCGACGGGATCCTCGCCGAAGACGGCTTTCGGCCAACCGAGTTGAACGCGCGGCCGGGGGCCGGGCTCCAGCCGTTGTCGGCGGGCCTCGCCGGTCTGCCACTGACGGCCCTGTCTCTCGCGATTGTGGCCGGCGAACCGCTGCAGTACCGCCCGGAGTTGCTGGAACGTGCCGTGGTCGAGTCCTCGGACGCGCACCGCACCTGCGGCGGCTGGTCCGGTACGCCCACGGAGTTCACCGCGAGCGACACGCTCGATGTCGTGCGCGACGGCAACGAATATCGCGAAGCCCGTACCGGGGAAGAGCCCGATGCGACGTTCCAGTGCGGGCCGGGGGCGGTCGGCGGCTTCCTGCGCTTCTCGGTTCGCCCGGAGCGGGTCGTGCCGGGTCCTTCGGCGGCACCGGAGGTTGTCCGCGCCTTCCGTTTCGCCGACCGCCGCCTTGGAACCGACTTCGGCGAACTGGCCGCGGCGCGGGATGTGAGCGTCCCCTAGCCGGTCCGGTATCGAGTCAGCACACTTGCTTGACCCGGTGCCCATATTTCCGGGAAACTGGCCCGATGAAGACGACCGTTGAACTCCCTGACGCCATCTTCCGACAGGCCAAGGCCGTCGCGGCGACTCAAGGCGTGACCTTGCGTCACTACTTCACGGAGGCGCTCAGGGCGCAACTTCGTCGCAGCGTGAACGAAGCCCGGGGCGACAAGGAGGAGCCGCCCTGGATGGCCGGCTTCGGCGACCTTGCCGACCTCGGCGACGAGCACCGTCGCGTCCTGGATCTGATCGAGGAAGAGTTCGAGCGGCTCTCGCCCGACGACCTGGCGTGATCCTCGACACCAACGCCCTATCCGCATGGGCGGAAGGGTATGCCGCCATCCGGCGGCCACTCCGCTCCGCCCGCCGACTGGTGCTGCCCAGCGTCGTGCTGGGGGAATACTACTTCGGCATACGCCAATCCCGTCATCGGCGACGCTATGAAGACTGGCTTGCGCGCAATGTCCCGCTCGCAGAAGTCGCGGTGATCACGTCGGCAACCGCGCACGCGTACGCCGACATTCGAATCGAGCTGAAGCAGGCCGGTAGCCCGATCCCGCAGAACGACGTCTGGATCGCTGCCCTGGCGCGTCAGCACACCCTCCCGGTGTTGAGCAACGACAGGCACTTTGACTCGGTTGGAGGTGTCAGCCGGATCGGGTTCTGATCGATGGGGAGACCGGACGGGCCGGGTACAACGCGGGCGCGAGGGGGCGGTTTCGCTCCCGGCGTCGGGTCTGAGATGATCGCGGCTCCTTCGGCCGGAGCGCGCCCGTCCCGGTGACACCCCCGAGCACGTCCCAGCGCCGCCGCAAGCTCTCGCGCGGAGCGAAGCTCGCGTTCGCATCCGGCTCTCTCGAAGAAGCGATGGTCGGCGCCGCCGGCATCGCGACGATGCTCTACTACAACCAGGTGCTGGGCGTCTCGCCGGCGCTCTGCGGCACGGCGTTCCTGATCGCGAGCATGGTCGATGCCGTGTCCGACCCCACGGTCGGCGCCATCTCCGACAGCGTGCGCACGCGCTGGGGCCGGCGCCATCCGTTCATGCTCCTTGCGGCGCTGCCGCTCGGCGTCAGCTTCTACTGCCTCTACCAGCCGCCCGCCCTCTCCGAAACCGGCCTCTTCCTCTGGTTCACCGCGTTCTTCGTGCTCCTGCGCCTCGCCAAGACGTTCTATACCGTTCCGCACGCCGCCCTCGGCGCGGAGCTGACCGACGACTACGACGAGCGCACGTCCATCTTCGCCTGGAACTGGGTGGTCATGAACATCGGCAGCATCGTGCTGACCGCGTTCGTGCTGATGGTCATCTTCCCGACCACCGACGAGTACGCCAACGGACTGCTGAATCCCGAGCGCTACGAACTGCTCGCCCTCTTCGGCAGTGTGTTCGTGGTCGCGATGGTCCTGACCTGCACCCTGACGACGGCGAACCAGATCCCGCACCTGCACCAGCAGCTCGCCGCCCTGCCGGAGCAGGCACGCGAGCGCTACCGGCGCTTCTTCAGGGACCTCGTGGAGAACCTGGGCGGGCTGGTCCGCAACCGCTCCTACGTCTCGATGTTCGCCTGCTGGCTGGTGCTGTCCATCACCGGCGGGATCAAGGGGGTGGTCGTCACCTACGCCTTCATCTATGCGTTCGAATTCACGTCCGAGGAGATCACGCTGCAGCAGGTGGTGCGTGTTCCGGGCGCGTTTCTCGGCATCCTGTTGTGCGCCTGGCTGACCCGGCTGATCGACAAGAAATACAGCGTGATCGCGCTCTGCTACAGCGCCGCTTTCCTGGTCGGCCTCCCATTCTGCCTGCGCCTGGTCGGCTGGCTGCCCGACAACGGCTCCGTCGCGCTGCTCGTCGCCTTTTTCGGCATCTGGGTAATCGGCTACATCCCGTTCCAGTCGGTCTCCATCGTCATCGACTCCTGTCTCTCGGACATCGCCGATGAGCACGAACTCACCACGGGGAACCGTGCGGAGGGCATGATCTTCGCGATGCGCACGTTCGGCTCGAAGATGACATCGGGTTTCGGCGGACTGTTCGCAGGATTCGGCCTCGCGATCATCGGGTTCCCGGACCAGGCCGACGTGGCGACACTGGCGCCGGAGGTCGTCGACGGCCTCCTCTTCATGATCGGCCCGCTCTACTGGATCATCGTGTTCGGCGGCCTCGGGCTCGCGTTCCTGTACAACATCGACCGGGAACGGCATGCGCAGATACTGCAGGGGCTCGAAGCGCGGCGGGGCGAAGCGTTGCCCGCAACCCGCTGAAGCGTCGCGATCCCCACTGAAGGACGGGAGGATGCAGGAAATGACGGGACGGATCAGGATTGGGCTGGCGTCGGCCGCCCTGGCGTTCGCCACGCTGGTACAGGCCGAGGAAGTCCGACCGGGCGTGCTGCGCACACCGGAGGCGCGCTTCGCGAACCTCGAGGACTTCCCGTATGCGCCCAACTACCTCCAGGTGGGCGACATCCGGCTGCACTACGTGGACGAGGGCCCGCGGGACGGGGAGACCGTGCTCCTGATCCACGGCGAGCCGACCTGGAGCTTTCTCTTCCGCAAGATGATCCCGCTCTTCACCGAGGCCGGCTATCGCGTCGTGGCGCCCGACCTGGTCGGATTCGGGCGGTCCGACAAGTTCGCCGACGAGGACGCCTACAGCTATTCGATGCAGGTCGAGTACATGCAGGAACTGGTGACCGCCCTCGGTCTGCGGGACGTCACCTTCTTCGGCCAGGACTGGGGCGGGCTGATCGGCCTGCGGGTGGTGACCGCGGATCCGAACCGCTTCGCCCGCGTCGTGGTGTCCAACACCGCCATGCCGGCCGCCAGCGGCATCCAGGGTTGGGTGGGCTATCCCCTCTTCAAGCTGGCGGTCTGGTGGGAAGGGGCGCTGACGATGGAGGCCCTGCAGGCGAACCTCACGTTTCCGCGCTGGGTGGCCTACAGCTACCACGTCGAGGACCTGCCCATCGGGCAACTCATGTCCTTCATGGGGGGCAGCGAAGGAGTCCGCGCCGCCTACGAGGCACCGTTCCCGGACCGGAGCTACAAGGCCGCCGCGCAGATCATGCCGTATCTCGTGCCCTCGCAACTGCGCGAGAACGAGGCCGCGTGGGCGGTGTTCGAGAACTGGGACAAGCCCTTCCTCGTGGCGTTTACCGACTCCGATCCGATCAGCCGGGGTGCGGAACAGGCATTCCTTTCGCGGGTGCCGGGCGCCACGAACGTCACGATCCGGGGCGCGGGGCACTTCGTGCAGGAGGACGCGGGACCCGCGCTCGCGAGGCTGATGATCGACTTCATGCGGGGGCGGGAGTTGCCGACGGAGATCAGGGCGGATGGGTCGCTTCCGGGAGGGTGATGGAACGCGAGTCACCGCAACGGTCGGACAACCTGCGACGCTTCCTCGGTCGTCCGCCGCCGTGCTTCGAGACTCGCCAGCCGCCGGCCAATGATCCGCATCCGGCTCTGGTTGAGGGGAAACCGCCACATCAGCAACGCGCCAATGGTCGAGAAGACCATCGGGAAACCCGCAACCGTGATGCGTAGCGCCCAGATGGCCTCCTCCGGGTGGCTTTCCGCGCCGGGCTGGAAGCCGAACAGCCCCACAACGATCATCCCGAGGCTACCGAACACGGTGAGTTGCGCCTTCTGCACCAGTCCCGCGACCGAGACGTACAGACCCCCGCCCTCGACGCCGACGCGGAGCCGTCCGAAGTCCGTGACGTCCGCGTACACCGCCCGCGTGATGGTGACGAGCAGGGTGCCAAGTCCTCCCGAGAACAAGGCTGACGTGATCAGGAAGATGGGCAGGAGCCCGGGCGTTTCCGGAGTCAGCAACAGCATCACGATCCCGCTGCCTGCCTCGGTCAGGCTCGCGTACACGTACACCGCGATGCGCGAGAACCGTTTGGTGAGCCACAGACCCGCGGCCGGGGCCAGCAGGCCCGGGATCATGAACGACAGTCCCATCGCGGAAACGTAGTCGCCGAGGCCGAGATACGCGTCAAACCGGAAGAAGAACAGCCCCGCGCCGGCGCTCGTTCCCACACCCGCCAGCAGGTTGATGAGGATCAGCAGGCGGAACGGAGGATTGTCGCGCCACAAGGCCAGGACATCGCCCCACCGCCCGTTGGCGGACGCGTACAGCCGGGCGACGGGGGCGGTCTCCGGTACGTAGCGAAAGAGAACGTACATGGAAGGCGGAGCGAGCACCACGAAGATGAGCAGCGACACCGAGATGACCTCGAGGGTCAGCGCGGTGGTTTCGAACACCGGGAGGAGCGGTAGCAGGAGTACGGCCCCGCTCGCCACCCAGCCGATGAGCGGGATCACGAAGTACAGCCGGTCGCGGGACCGCACATCGCGGGTGGCCGCCGTCGCCCACGCCTGATACGGCACCTGGAACAGGGACGCGCAGAAGTTGAACGCCGAGAACAGCAGCGCGCCGCCCCGATCAACGGATCCCGGATCGCATCGGCGACGGTGGTGAGCGCAAGGACGACACCAAGTACCACGAGATCGAAGCCGCAGCGCGTGGCAATCACCGAAACCGAGAACGCACCGATCTGCACGATCGGCACGTGGGCGAAGGTCGAGACCGCGCCGAGCAGCGAGAAGGCGCCGGGAACGCCAGGAGCACTGATCGCGGGCCGGCGGCAGCGGCTGCCCCCGGTTGCGCGATGTGATGTTGAGCATGATGGAGAACAGGTTGGACCGACGCGCCAGGACCCTGACGAACCACATAGGCCTTCGAGGCCGTACCCTTGTTCAGGTGGGCGCGTGCGGAATCCATGCCGTGATGCGACGCGGGGTCCTGCCTTCGTGCAGTGCCTGCAAACCACGGTGTCTGAAGGACGCAATCACTCCGGGACGCTATCATGTCGCCCGCCAGTTGACATTTGACAGAGCCCCGCCGCAAGTCGCTCCCCGACTACGCCAACCACTTCGACGTTGTGACGGATATCACCCGACTCGCCTTCTCAACCGGAGGAACACGATGCTGCAACCCATCAATCTGAACGCCTGCGAGCGCGTCGGCCTCGGCGCCCGGCGGCCCGAAGATGTCGCGGTGAGCGCCGACGGCGAAGTCTGGCTCTCCGACCAGGGCGGCGCGTGCGCGCGCATCGACGAGTCCGGAAACCTGGTTCGTTGCGGCGACGCCGGCGGGGCGCCGAACGGCATCAACTTCGACCTCGAAGGCCGCATCGTCATCGCCAACTTCGGCGGGCCCGACGACGGCTACGGTCCACTGCAGCGCCTCGACCCGGCGACCGGAGAGGTCGAAACCCTGTGCGGCGAGATCGACGGCCGACGGCTCTTCGGCGCCAACTATCCCCTCGTCGACTCCCAGGGCAGGATCTGGTGCAGCCACTCCACCTGGGGGCCCGCCGACCTGGCCTTCGCCGGCAAGGCGGACGGCATGGTGTTCTGGCTCGACGCGGCCGGGACGGTCCACGTGGTGGCCGAGGGCATCCGTTTGGCCAACGGCATTGCCATGGACTACGACGAGCAACACCTGTTCGTCTGCGAGACCACCGCCTGCGACGTGCTGCGCTATCCCATCGCCGGGGACGGCAGCCTGGGGGAACCGGAGCAGTACGGGCCCCGGCTGGGACTCGACATCTCCGAGGTCGGCGACCAGCGACCGGTCCCGACCGAACTGCGCAGCCGCCTGGGACTCACCGACGGTTGCGGCTTCGACATCAAGGGCAACCTGTGGGTCACCCTGGTGATGGCGAACAAGGTGGTCGCCATCACGCCGGACGGGGACGTGATGACCATGCTGGACGACCCGGAAGGCAAGCTGATGCGCAATCCGACCAACGTGAGTTGGGGCGGGGAGGGGCTCCGGGACCTCTACATCGGCAGCATCACGTCGGACTACGTGGTGAAGGTGCCGAGTCCTGTTCCGGGGATGCCGCAGGCGTATCAGCGGGGTTGAGCGGCCCATGACGGCGGCGGATGTCTCATCCACGCAGGGGACGGGCTTGTCCGGTCCCGTCCCGAGCGTCCTGCTGATCCTGGCGAACCCAACGTCGGAGGGTCTACGCCGCCCGCGCCCAGCGCCATCCCACTACCTCATCATCCGTCGGCCGGCCGCAGCCCAACGCTCAGCCGCGTGCCCGTAGCTTCGGCATAACGGCGGAGCGTCGCGAACGACGGCGACACCCGACCGCCCTCCAGCCGCGCGATCGCCGACTGCGTCGTGCCGAGCCGCCGGGCGACCTCCGTTTGCGTGAGTTTCGCCGCCGACCGGGCGCGGACCAGTTCCTCGACCAGCGCATATTCCTCATCGACGCGCGCGTATTCCTCCCGGAACTCCGGATCCTCCATGAGGCGCTTCTTCAGGTCCTTCAGTTTCGTCATGGCGTCACCTTCCTCATCCTCTCCCGGGCCGTGTCGAGCGGCGCGGCGTCTTGCGAGACTTCTTCGCAAAGACGTGTAGAACCACCACCCGCTGACCGGTCGCCGTCACGTAGATCCCCCGCGCAATGCCGCCCTCGGCCCTGACCCGCAGTTCCCACAACTTGCCCTCGAGATGTTTGACGTGCGGTGCTCGCAGCGCGTCCAGACCGACATTCTCAACCGCCTCCAGCAGACGGACCAGCCGGGCGCGTAGCCCCACCGGAAGAGCTTCGATTTTCAGCGTCGACGGCCGCAACGGTTTCGACCGTCCACTCCATGCCCGAGATATAGCGTATCCGCTATGATCCGTCAATCCAAGCAATGCCCCTTCGGCATCTCGTCGGATCGTCCCCACACATACTCCTACACCGTCATGCGTGACATAGCCCCCGACGGCCGCCACGCGCTCTCGCCACCCCAAATCTCCGGTGGGTGTCCCCTGCAGAGCCACCGGTGGGTGTCCCCTGCAGAGCCCCGGTGGGTGTCCCCTGCAGAGCCTCCTGCAGAGCCCACCATCGCACTCGCCACGGGGGGCTCCGGGATCAGTAGCAGTTGCCCCTGCTGTGCGGGTGCATGAGCGCGGGCGCCTTCTCGGAGTGGAGACTTCAAGCTTTCAATAAGACGGGCATTAACTTTCAATCAGTCGGACATTGACTTTCATATAGTCGGGGTTAATATTTCAAACGGTCTAACCCAGAGGGCCATCTGATGTACCCCCGTTTCGTCGAAGGACGCATCCGCGAGGCGCTGGCGGATACCCGGGTCGTTCTGATCTGCGGCCCCAGGCAGTCCGGCAAGACCACCCTGGCGCAACAGGTTGCAGGGGCGGACATGCCCTTCGTCACGCTCGACGATGCCACTGCCCTCGATGCCGCCGCGACCGACCCCGTGGGCTTCCTGCGCGGGTTCGAGCGGGCCGTCATTGACGAAGTGCAGCGGGCTCCGGGCCTCATCCTGGCGATCAAGGCCGCTGTCGACAGCGATCCGCGTCCGGGGCGATTCCTGCTCACCGGATCCGCGAACCTCATGACACTACCGCGCGTTGCCGATTCCCTCGCCGGTCGCATGAGCATCGTCCGACTGCTTCCGCTCGCACGCGCAGAGGTGCACGGCGTCCGCCCGTCCTTCCTTGAGCGGGCGTTTGTCAGCGAGCCACCGAACGTCACGACGCCCATCGTCGGCGATGACCTCGTGGAGACCGTTCTCGCCGGCGGATACCCGGAGGCGCTGGCTCGGTCCCGGTGGCGCCGCCGCAGGAATTGGCATCTGGACTACGTCGAAGCGATCGTGCAGCGCGACGTCCGGGACGTCGCCCGAGTCGAGCAACTCTCCTTGATGCCACGGCTTCTGCGCGTCCTCGCCGAGCACTCGGGCCAACTCGTCAACTACACCGGTCTCGGCGGCCCCGTGGGCATGAACCACGTCACGACCCGCAGGTACATGAGCGTTTTCGAGAATCTGTTTCTCGTGCACGCCCTGTCGCCCTGGCACACGAGCGCCCTCAAACGACTCGCGAAGTCTCCCAAGCTGCACTTCCTGGACGCCGGCTTGCTCGCCGCGCTACGCAACCTCTCTCCTGACCGTCTGCGGCGGGACCGGACGCCATTCGGGCCGCTGCTCGAGACCTTCGTCTTCGGCGAACTCCTGAAGCTCGCCGGGTGGTCCCTCGACCGCCACACGTTCTCGCACTTCCGCGACAAGGAGCGCAATGAAGTCGACATCGTCATCGAGGACGGAGACGGCCGGATCGTGGGCATCGAAGTGAAGGCGTCGGCGACGGTCTCGGCCGGGGACTTCTCCGGCCTGAGACGGCTCGCCGGCGCGTCGGGGGATCGCTTCGCGCTCGGCATGGTCCTGTACGACCATGATCGGATCGTGCCGTTTGGTGAGCGCCTGTTCGCGGTGCCCGTCTCGGCGCTTTGGTGAGTAGGCCGAAGAGGCCCCTGATCCGCCAGTGCTCGCAACGGACGTCAGGTTGATCGCGAGCTTGCGGATCTCCGGTTGGCGGGCGGGACGCCGGGGACATAGTCTTGATGTCCGTCACTCGACCGCACGGAATCGGACGATGCCCAAGAGCAAGCCACCCAGGAAGAAGAAACCGGCGACCGGCGCCGCCAAGCGGCAGCGCCGGGCGCAGCCGGCTTTGCCGCCGATCCCCGATCGGTGGGCGATGGAGAGGTCCCTCGCCCGTCTCTTCGGCCGTCAGGGCGAGGACGCCCTCCACACCGCACAGGAGTTCATGTACGACGCTTGGGAGGCCACCACCAAGAGGCAGCGCATTGCGCTCGCCGGCAAGGCTCTGGCGAGCTCGCCGCTCTGCGCCGATGCGTATGTGCTTCTCGCAGAGGAGACGGCTCGAAGCGTGTCGGAGGCCCTCGACCTCTATCGCAAGGGCGTCGAGGCGGGAGAACTTGCGGTCGGCACGGAAGCGTTCGAGCACGATGTCGGTCACTTTTGGGGGCGCCTGGAAACGCGTCCCTACATGCGCGCCCGCTCGGGCCTTGCCCAGGCGCTGTGGGCCTCCGGCGAGCGCGAGGACGCGATCGCCCACTACCGCGACATGCTGCGGCTCAACCCGAACGACAACCAGAGCATCCGCAATCTGCTCGCCGCCTGTTGTCTGGAGATGGAACGGTACGACGAGCTTGACGCCCTGCTCGAGGACTACACCGGCGATGCCAGCGCCGCGTGGACCTACACGCAGGCGCTCGCCGTCTTCCGCCGCACCGGCGATACCAAGCGGAGCCGCGACCTTCTGGCCAAGGCAATCCGGTGGAACCGCCATGTGCCGGCTTGTCTGCTCGGCCGGCGGAAGCTGCCGCGTACCCCACCCGATTACATCACCGTGGGCGGCGAGGACGAGGCGATCGAATACCTCCGGGACTTCGGGGCAGGATGGGCGCAAACGCCAGGCGCGCTCGTGTGGCTGCACGAAACAGCGCCCCTGCTGCCCGAGCCGCAGCGCGGAGGCGGTGTGCTCTGACGATCAGGGCCGTCGCATCCTCTCTCCTGACCGTCTGCGGGGGGACCGGACCCCATTCGGGTCTGGCCGCCCTGCAGAAGTGGGCTACACCGGCACCAGCCGCACGATCAACCCGCCCGACGCGTGCTCGAGCAGCAGATACACCAGCCCGTCCACGCCCACCTCCACGTCACGGATTCGCGCCAGGTCGGCGATCAGCGTCTCCTTGCGGACGAGCCGGTCGCCGTCGACCTCCACCCGGTAGAGGTCCGTCGCCCTGAGGGACCCCACGAGCAGGTGGTTGCGCCATGCAGGAAACGCATCGCCGTCGTAGAACACGAAGCTCGATACGGCGGGAGAGGGCGTGAGATCGACTACCGGCTGCTCGATGTCCTCCAGGTCGAACGTGATGCCGAGTTCTTTCCCGTACTCCACCGGCGTGCCGTCGTAGTCGACCCCCTTCGAATGGAGCGGCCAGCCGTAGTTGCGTCCCGCCAACAGCAGGTTGATCTCGTCGCCGCCGCGCGGCCCCATCTCCGTGCTCCAGACCTGCCCCGTGTGGCGATTGAACTCCAGCCCCTGCGGGCTCCGGTGCCCGTAGGTCCATATGGTCGGCACCGCGCCGGCAACGTCGACGAAGGGGTTGTCCGCCGGGACGCTGCCGTCGTCGCGCATCCGGTGAATCTTGCCGTAGGGCTCGCCCACGTCCTGAATGCCGAGGTGTTTGGCCGGGCCCTTGAAGCCGACGCTGATGTAGACGTGCCCGTCGGCGTCGAAACAGATCCGGCCGCCAGCCGACCCGTCCGCCCTGTACGTGTAGTCCTCGACTGCCGTGCGCCAGAGGGTTTCCTCGTCGACCCAGCGACCGTCCTCGATACGTGCCCGGACGAGCCGGTTCATCGACACCGCGCCGCCGACCGCGTTGCAGTCGTCGCAGCGGTCCCCGAACTGCAGGTAGAGCCAGCCGTTGCGCGCGTAGTCCGGATGCGTCGCGACATCCAGCATCCAGCCCGTGCCGCGCTGGGGGTTCGAGAAGCGCCCGCCGGAGTTGTCCGCGTAGACCGTCGGCGTTCCTTCTATGTACGGCGAGAGCACACCGTCCGCAGAGACGATGCGCAAGCCCCGCCTCTTTTCGGTCAGCAGCAACCGCCCGTCGGGCAGCGGCGCGATCGAGAAGGGGAGCGGGTCGAGCCCCGTGGCAAAGGTTTCGATACGGAAGTCGTGGAGTGCGCTGGCGACGGTCCCGCCGGGGACCGTGAGCGGCATGTCCCGCCTGAGGTCCCGGCGGTCCAGGTTGGCGCGCCGCTCGGAGATGTAGATCGCGAGCTTGTGGATCTCCGTCTCGGGCAGGATCTCGGACCAGCCCGGCATACCCTGCGCCGGGAGCCCGTCGGCGATGCTCGCGGTGACCTCCCCCAGGGAGTCGCCGTGCTGGAGCGCAACGCCGACGAGGGGCGTCCCCTGCGCAGCGCCCTCGAGGTTCTCGCCGTGGCAGACGCTGCAGTTCTCGTCGTAGGCGACCGTCAAGGGATCGAAGCCCTGGCTCGTAGCGTAGGCGTGGGGCCCGATGCCGGCGAGCACCAGGACGCCGATGCTCCGCACGACTCGCAAAAGGGACCGTAGGGGCGACCCTTGTGGTCGCCCGCTCGACCCTTGTGGTCGCCCGTGGGATGTCGCGCACGACCGCAAGAGCGGGCCGCCACAAGGGCGGCCCCTACAATCGCCCGCGTCTGATTCGTGCATCAATTCAACCCGCGGACGCCGGCACCAGCCGCACGATCAGCCCGCCGGATGAGTGCTCGAGCAGCAGGTACACGAACCCGTCCACGCCCACCTCCACATCACGAATCCGCGCCAGGTCCGTGATCAGCGTCTCCTTGGCGATCAGCCGATCGCCGTCGACCTCCACCCGGTAGAGGTCCGTCGCCCTGAGGGACCCCACGAGCAGGTGGTTGCGCCATGCAGGAAACGCATCGCCGTCGTAGAACACAAAGCTCGATACGGCGGGAGAGGGCGTGAGATCGACTACCGGCTGCTCGATGTCCTCCAGATCGAACGTGATGCCGAGTTCTTTCCCGTACTCCACGGGCGTGCCGTCGTAGTCGACCCCCTTCGAATGGAGCGGCCAGCCGTAGTTGCGTCCCGCCAACAGCAGGTTGATCTCGTCGCCGCCGCGCGGCCCCATCTCCGTGCTCCAGACCTGCCCCGTGTGGCGATTGAACTCCAGCCCCTGCGGGCTCCGGTGCCCGTAGGTCCATGTGGTCGGCAGCGCGCCGGCAACGTCGACGAAGGGGTTGTCCGCCGGGATGGTCCCGTCGTCATGCATGCGGTGCACCTTGCCGTAGGGCTCGCCCAGGTCCTGAATGCCGAGGTGTTTGGCCGGGCCCTTGAAGCCGATGCTGATGTAGACGTGCCCGTCGGCGTCGAAACAGATCCGGCCGCCAGCCGACATGTCCGCCCTGTACGTGTAGTCCTCGACTGCCGTGCGCCAGAGGGTCTCCTCGTCGACCCAGCGACCGTCCTCGATACGTGCCCGGACGAGCCGGTTCATCGACACCGCGCCGCCGACCGCGTTGCAGTCGTCGCAGCGGTCCCCGAACTGCAGGTAGATCCAGCCGTTGCGCGCGTAGTCCGGATGCGTCGCGACGTCCAGCATCCAGCCCGTGCCGCGCTGGGGGTTCGAGAAGCGCCCGCCGGAGTTGTCCGCGTAGGCCGTCGGCGTTCCTTCTATGTACGGCGAGAACACACCGTCCGCAGAGACGATGCGCAAGCCCCGCCTCTTTTCGGCCAGCAGCAACCGCCCGTCGGGCAGCGGCGCGATCGAGAAGGGGAGCGGGTCGAGCCCCGTGGCAAAGGTTTCGATACGGAAGTCGTGGAGTGCGCTGGCGACGGTCCCGCCGGGGACCGTGAGCGGCATGTCCCGCCTGAGGTCCCGGCGGTCCAGGTTGGCGCGCCGCTCGGAGATGTAGATCGCGAGCTTGTGGATCTCCGTCTCGGGCAGGATCTCGGACCAGCCCGGCATACCCTGCGCCGGGAACCCGTCGGCGATGCTCGCGGTGACCTCCCCCAGGGAGTCGCCGTACTGGAGCGCAACGCCGACGAGGGGCGTCCCCTGCGCGGCGCCCTCGAGGTTCTCGCCGTGGCAGACGCTGCAGTTCTCGTCGTAGGCGACCGTCAAGGGATCGAAGTCCTGGCTCGTAGCGTAGACGTGGGGCCCGATGCCGGCGAGCACCAACCCGCCGATGCTCCGCACGACTCGCAAAAGGGATTCGTGCATCAATTCAACCCGCGGACGCCGGCACCAGCCGCACGATCAGCCCGCCGGATGAGTGCTCGAGCAGCAGGTACACGAACCCGTCCACGCCCACCTCCACATCACGAATCCGCGCCAGGTCCGTGATCAGCGTCTCCTTGGCGATCAGCCGATCGCCGTCGACCTCCACCCGGTAGAGGTCTGTCGCCCTGAGGGACCCGACGAGCAGGTGATTGCGCCAGGCGGGAAACGCGTCGCCGTCGTAGAACACGAAGCTCGAGACGGCGGGAGAGGGCGTGAGATCGACGACCGGCTGCTCGATGTCCTCGAGATCGAACGTCACGCCGAGCTCCTTCCCGTACTCCACCGGCGTGCCGTCGTAGTCGACCCCCTTCGAATAGAGCGGCCAGCCATAGTTGCGCCCCGGCAGCAGCAGGTTGATCTCGTCGCCGCCGCGCGGCCCCATCTCCGTGCTCCAGAGCCGCCCCGTGTGGCGATTGAACTCCAGCCCCTGCGGGCTCCGGTGCCCGTAGGTCCATATGGTCGGCAGCGCGCCGGCAACGCCGACGAAGGGGTTGTCCGCCGGGACGCTGCCGTCGTAACGCATCCGGTGAATCTTGCCGTAAGGCTCGCCCAGGTCCTGAATGCCGAGATGCGCGGCCGGGCCCTTGAAGCCCACGCTGATATAGACGTGGCCGGCGCCGTCGAAACAGATCCGGCCCCCGGCCGACATGTCCGACCGGTACGTGTAGTCCTCGACCTCCGTGCGCCAGAGGGTTTCCTCGTCGACCCAGCGACCGTCCTCGATACGTGCCCGGACGAGCTGGTTCATCGACACCGTACCGCCGAAGGCATTGCAGTCGCTGCACCGGTCCCCAAACTGCAGGTAGATCCACCCGTTGCCCTCGTAGTCGGGGTGCGCCGCGACATCCAGGATCCAGCCCGTGCCGTGCTGCGAGCCGAGCCAGCGTCCGTCGGGGTCGTCCGCGTAGGCCGTCGGCGTTCCTTCTATGTACGGCGAGAGCACACCGTCCGCAGAGACGATGCGCAGGCCTCGCTTCTTCTCGGTCAGCAGGAACCCGCCGTCGGGTAGCGGGGCGATCGAGAAAGGGTGCGGGTCGAGCCCCGTGGCAAAGGTCTCGATACGGAAGTCGTGCAGTGCGCTGGCGACGGTCCCGCCGGGGATCGTGACCGTCATGTCCCGCCTCGTGTCCTTGCGGTCCAGATCGGCGCGCCGCTCGGAGATGTAGATCGCGAGCTTGTGGAGCTCCGTCTCGGGCAGGATCTCGGACCAGCCCGGCATACCCTGCGCCGGGAACCCGTCGGCGATGCTCGCGGTGACCTCCCCGAGGGAGTCGCCGTGCCGGAGCGCAACGCCGACGAGGGGCGTCCCCTGCCCGGTGCCCTCGAGGTTCTCGCCGTGGCAGACGCTGCAGTTCTCGTCGTAGGCGAGCGACAGGGGGTCGATTTCGTATCTCTGGGCGTAGGCGTGGGGCCCGATGGCGGCGAGCACCAGGACGCCGATGAGGAACGGCGTGACGCGGCGTCTCGGACTGGCCACCCCGTCAACCCGCGGACGCCGGCGCCAGCCGCACGATCCGTCCCCCGGACGCGTGCTCGAGCAACAGGTACACCAACCCGTCCACGCCCACCTCAACGTCACGAATGCGCGCCAGGTCCGTGATCAGCGTCTCCTGCCCAACAGGCCTGTCGCCGTCCATCTCCACCCGGTAGAGCTCCGTCGCCTTGAGCGTGCCGACGAGCATGTGGCGGCGCCAGGCGGGAAACGCATCGCCGTCGTAGAACACGAAACTCGACACGGCGGGCGAGGGCGTGAGATCGACCACCGGCTGCTCGATATCCTCGAGATCGAACGTGACGCCGAGCTCCTTGCCGTACTCCACAGGTGTGCCGTCGTAGTCGACGCCCCTGGAATAGAGCGGCCAGCCGTAGTTGCGTCCCGGCAACAGCAGGTTGATGTCGTCGCCGCCGCGCGGCCCCATCTCCGTGCTCCAGAGCCGCCCCGTCTCGCGATGGAACTCCAGCCCTTGCGGGCTCCGGTGCCCGTACGTCCAGGTCGTGGGCTGCGCGTCCGCCACGTCGCCGTCGAAGCTGAGGCGGCCCCCGGCACTCATGTCCGGCATGGCCGTGTAGTCCTCGACCGGCACGCTCCGGATCGTTTCCTCGTCCACCCAGCGACCGTCGTCTATGCGTCCCCGGACGACCTTGTTCATCGAGACCGCGCCACCGGTGGCATTGCAGTCCGTGCACCGGTCGCCGAAGTGGAGGTAGATCCAGCCGTTGTCCGCATAGTCCGGATGGGTCGCGACATCCATGATCCAGCCCGTGCCGAACTCGAGGTCGATGAAGGGCACGGTGATGACTTCCGAGGAGGCCGTCGGAGTGCCCTCGATGAGCGGCGACTGCACGCCATTGGCAGAGACGATGCTCAGGCCGCGCTTCTTCTCGGTCAGCAGGAACCGTCCGTCGGGAAGCGGCGCGATCGAATAGGGCAGCGGGTCGAGACCGGTGGCAATTGTCTCGATACGGAAATCGTGGAGTGCGCTGCGGACTGTCTCGCCGGGAATCTCCAGCGGCATCCCCACCTTGAAGTCCCGGCTCAGATCCGAGCGCCGCTCGGAGACGTAGATCGCGAGCTTGCGGATCTCCGGCTCCGGCAGGACCTGTGACCACCCCGGCATCCCCTGGGCAGGGAACCCGTTGGCGATACTCGCGCCGATCTCCTCGACGGTGTCGCCGTGCCGGAACTCCACGCCCACGAGGGGCGTCCCCTGCCCGGTGCCTTCGAGATTCTCGCCGTGGCAGACACTGCCGTTCTCCGCATAGGCGACTTCGAAGGGATCGACGGTGACGGCCGTGACGAAGAGGTACGCCACGATGCCGATGCCGGCGAGCACCACGCCGCCGATGACGAGCAGGGTGATGCCGAGAACGCGGCGAACGGTCATGCGGGAAGGCCTGTATCGCTCCGGGGCTTCGCGCGCGGTGCTTCGTTCATGTCGACCTTCCTGACGCGCTGACCGCGGTCAACGCATGCCCGTACTGTATCGCGTGTCAACGCGCTGCGCGCGGGGTACAGGGACGCGTGGAAATGTGACGCGATTGGCATAGGGGCTCGGTCAGGGAGGGCTCGGTCAGGGACACCCACTAGGGGCTCGGTCAGGGACACCCACTGGCTGGCGCCGGACGGCATCCAAGGGGCGGATCGCAGAATTCGCGGGGTAAGTGTCCAAAGGACAGGTGCCCGGTCATCATAGGGGTGACGTAACCAACGGGGTCCGTCAAAGGGAAGCACCATGACCAATAGAAATTATCTATGTATCCAGCGAAGCCAACCGCGCGCGCCGGAGCAAGCAGGGAAAGGTGAAGCACCATCGCCCGCCCGAATGGAGGAGATGTACGCCAGATTCAATGCCTGGAGGGAGAAATTCCAGGAGAACATCGTCGACATGGGAGGGCAACTGGGCGACGGAAAAGTCGTCACTTCGGAAGCGGTAACGGACGGGCCGTTCGTCGAAGCCAGGGAAATCGCCGGTGGCTTCATGATCGTTTCGGCGCAGAGCCGGGCAGTGACACCGGCGGATTCGGCGAGCATCTCTTCCGTGAAGGCCGCTGCCATGCGCCTCAGCCAGTCCTCGTCCAGGAGGTCCGGAGGTAGACCACGCCGTGTTCGCGGAAGTGCCGGACTTCCTGCCGGGTGATCGGTCTCATCCGACCGCTCAGAAATCCAGCGGAAGATCGTGTTCGGCCAACACCCAGTCGCGTTGCTCGACGAGTATGGAATCCAGGCCGCCGAGCATGCTCCCCACATGGTCGTACATCTGCCCCATAGCCGCTGGCATCGGGCAATCTGCTTCCTCGAACCTTTTCACGGCCTGCGAGAAGTACACCCAGTAGATGTCCACCGCACTGAGCGCTTCCCCGACGATGTAACGGCGGCCGGCTGCACGTTGCGCGAGCAGCTGGGCGGTCAGTCGCTCCAGCACCGGCATGGCGCGGTCGACGCCCGCCGCGGCCGCTTCCTCGCTGTAGCCGTACTGGTCGTACATCGGATTCTGGACACGCGCCCGGGCGACCCGCTCCGGGCCGCCGACCCCGAGCATCACGAGCCGCAGGTTCCAGATGAAGCTGTTTTCGCCGATCAGTTCGTTCGAGAGACCCACCATCAACAGGCGATCGTCGATGTCCGATGGAATCAGGGACGGCCCGGCCCCGAGTCGCTCGGCGAGATACAGGATTTCGAGCCAGCCCACCCGCGGCGCCTCGTCGTTGTACATCGCCACCGGCGCGTTCCGGTGTCCGGTCCACGCCACGAGGTCCTCGTTCTGGCCGCCCCCGACCTGCAGCACCGGAACGTAGGCCACGCCGTGATGATCGAGTATCGCGCGGGCCGACAGGCTATAGGGCGCCGGCGCGTGTGCGGTCAGCGCCAGACGCAGGCCGTCCATTTCGCGCGCTGCCGCCGGCTCAATGTAATTCATAGGTCCTCCAAGTCTGGAATCATGACACCCTCATTGTCCACGAAATCCGGAAGCGGCTACACGCGATCGAGCCGATTGCGCGCTCGCGTGAGAATCGCTATCTTGGAACCCCTCTCACGAAAATCATGAACGTCGCCGATGGCCCGCAAGCCGCAACCGATGAAGTATCAGGTCCTGCAAAGCGACGAAGTCAAGGTCCTTCCCGAGCGCGTCAGACGCAACTTGGGCGAAGGTCCGGAACAGGGGGCCCAGTGGGTCGTCATTCACGCCCCCGTCCCGGTCGGCGCCATGGTCAAGCGGCTGATGAAGCTGACCGCCGCGCGGGACGCTGCCCGGTGGCGAGCGCATAGCGGCAGCGACTTGGACCGGGTACTGGGGTGGCTGACGACACTGGAACCCGGCGTCGAGGCCGAGCTTGCGATCGACAACCTGGCGTTGCGCCTGGCGTATCTCGACGAGACGCCCATGCTCACGGCGGAGCAGATTCACCAGACCTCGGGCCGGCGCTCAGGCAACAAGAGCGAACCGGCGTCCCGCTGGAGAAAAGAAGGCAAGACGTTCGCCGTGCGTTTGGCAGGGCGTCTCCTCTACCCCGCGTTCCAGTTCGAGGACGGGGAGCCTCGTCGCATCGTCCGCGAAGTGCTCGCCAGACTCCCTGCAGGCACGACGTCCTGGCAGAAGGCGTTCTGGTTCGCCTCCGGCAACGGCTGGCTGGATGGCGACGAACCGCAACAGCGCCTCGACGACGGCGAACGCGTCGTCGAGGCCGCCCGCCGGCTCGCGGAGCCGGCGCGTGGCTGAGGCAGGGACGGGCGCCATCCCGACTCCCGCGACCCGTCTGAGGGCACCGAATCTCCATCGACTGCGGTCAGGCACGGTACTGCACCGTGTCCACAGCTCGGAGTACCCGGGCAACGCCTTCAATCCTTGCCAGGGCGGGCAGACCCGCTTCGCTCCGATCCACGACGCATCCGGCGAATGCATTCCGTCCCTGTACGCCGGGGACGCGGTGGACGCCGCCGTCTACGAGATATTGTTCCACGACATTCCGCTGGACACCAACCGCAAGACAGTCCCCAGAAGCACGGTCGAGAGCCGCAACCATAGTACGCTCATCGTGCGTCGCACCTTGCGGCTGGCCAACCTGCGGGCGCCCGACCTGAGACGGTGGGGCATCGACCGCAGCATGCTGATCGACAGCCTGCCAACGGCGTATGACGCCACCGCGCTGTGGGCAAAGGCCGTCCACGACCAGTTCGGCCATGCGGGTGGGCTGATCTGGACTTCACGACTGTGCGACCCGCATTCGTCGCTGCTGTTGTTCGGCGACCGAGCCAGTGCGGCGGACCTCGACATCTCCACGGTCCGGCAAGGCTCCGACGGGTCGTTCCTGACCGACGTCCGAGACGCGGTCAATCGCGCCGACATCGCGATCACACTGTAGCCGTGGCCATGGCCATGGGGTGCGAGCGCGGCTCGTCGGCCCCGGCCAGCTATCAGGTGATGTCGAAACCCGTCGCCCGCTCCTGTAGCTCCTCCTTGCTCACCTCTTCGACCTGTTCGCCCACCATCCAGCGGTAGCCGAAGGGATCCAGGAACGTGCCCCGGCGCTCGCCGTCGGCCTCCTTCGTCAGCTCCCGCAGGACCTCGGCGCCGGCCGCCACCAGGCGGCGTGCGGTCTCGTTCGCGTCGGCGATCTGGATGTGCAGGGCCACGGTCGAGCCGCCCAGCGACTTCGGGCTCTGCGCGCCGAAGTCCGGGTACTCGTCGGAGAGGTAGATCGTGGCGCCCCCGATGCTGATCTCGGTGTGGCCGATCCTGCCGTCGGAGTCGGTGAATCGGGGGCCGGTCTCGACGGCCCCGAACGCGTCAGCGTAGAAGACGAGCGCGGCAGCGCAGTCATGGGCGGTGAGATAGGGAGTAAGCAGGACTTCGGGCACCTTCGCCTCCGGTCGGATGAGCGTGCGCGATGCTCTCACATCGTCGCCGTCGGTGTCGGACGTGCTTGGTCCGTCCCGTCTCGCATTCCGGCACGGCTCCCGGCGGGCGAGCGCAAGGGTCGGGGACGGGCGACCGCAAGGGTCGGGGACGGGCGACCGCAAGGGTCGGGGACGGGCGACCGCAAGGGTCGCCCCTACAGGCCTTTCCGTGCAGGCACGGCCCGTAGGGGACGGGTACAGGCTATGCTGAACGGGGAACGACAACAGTCGCGAAGCCGCATGGAACTCACCTGCCGGGCTGCCAAGGACTCATGACGTGCTTGAGAAGGGCACACGACCACGTGCGATCGTAGGGTCGTTCCTCTTCTTCCTGGTCGCTCCCGCTGTCGTTGCCGGCATCGGCCCGTTCGTATTGGTCGGTTGGACGTTGCAGCCGGCGCTGCTCGGCATCCCGGGGGAGCGGGTAGTGGGTGTCGTGGCTGCCGCGGCAGGTCTGATTTGCCTGCTGGACTGCTTCGTCCGCTTCGCCCTCGAGGGACGCGGCACGCCGGCACCGGTGGAGCAGACCGAAGTGCTGGTGGCGTCCGGCCTCTATCGTTTCGTGCGAAACCCGATGTACGTCTGCGTGCTGGTCATCGTTGCAGGACAGGCGCTGCTCCTTGGCCAGGCATGGCTGTTCGCGTACGCCGGGGTGTTGCTGGCCGGGTTCCACGTGTTCGTGCGGTTCTATGAGGAACCGCAACTCCGTCAGAGATTCGGAGGGTCCTGCCAGGCCTATTGCCTGCACGTGGGTCGATGGTGGCCGCGGCTGACGCCGTGGCGCGCCGCTGGAACGGGTGGACCGACTTGAGCGGAGGGCCGACGGCCCAATCCGTGCTGAGGCTCTCAACCTGAGCAAGCTGCAATACGAACTGGTCGCGTACCGACCGGAGTACGCACTGGAAGTGGTCAAGCTGTGGCGGCGGTCATTCCAGCGCGCCATGGGGCTGGAAGAACAGAATCGTCTCGGCGAGGTGCGAGGGCAGCTCGACTTCCTGTCGACCATCGGTCATGGTCGGGCTCCAGGCTGCCCTGCAGCTCTACATGGCGAACTTCTTCTGGGAACTGGACGACCAGGCGAAGCTGCTGCTCCTGATGGCGACACCTGTCGGATTTTTCGCCGGCATCGTCATCACCCGGCCCATACACGAACGGTTCGACAAGCGCCGCACCATGATCGTCGGGGCGAGCCTCTACTACGCCTTTGCGGTAGGGCCCATCGTGCTGCGGCTGATGGAGTGGGTCTCGCAGACTGAGAGCCGTTCTGTGGGGTGCAGGGACCCCGCAACGGCTTTGGTAGAATCGCCAGTCTCCTGTTCGTTGAAATCCCGTCATGATTTCCTCGGCGGACCCGCCCCTGGGGTTTACCTATAGCCCTGGCACTTTCACCACGTCGACCGTACCGGACGTGCGGCGTGCCTGCTTCCGCGCCCGCAAGGTTCTCGAGGAGATCGTCTACGACACGGTCTACCTGGAGAACAACCCGTTCACCTTTCCGGAGGTGAAGACGTTGATGGACGGCGTAACGGTCGGCGGGCACCGGTTGAGCGATGCCAATCAGGTGCTGAACCAGGCCGCGAGTTGGCGCGAGCTGTTGCACCAGGTGGCGGCGGGCCGGTTCACCTGCGATGCCTCCAACACCAAGCACCTGCATGCCCTGGTGGCCAGGGAAGAAGCGCTGACGTGGGGCGTATTCCGCAACGATCGCGTAAGCGTTGCAGGCACGGATTACCTGCCCCCCGACCACCGGGAGCTGGATGCTGTTTTCGAGCGCGGGTTGCGCGCACTGTCATCGATCGCCGATGTGCATGAACGGAGCATCGCCACGTTCCTGTTCGGCGCCCTGAACCAGTTCTTCTTCGACGGCAACAAGCGCACTGCCCGGCTGCTCATGAACGGGCAACTGCTGCAGTCCGGGTACGACGCCATCACCATTCCCGCGCGTCGCAAGGAAGAGTTCAACCGGACCATGATCGGCTTCTACGACAGCCGGGATGGAACGGCCATGTTCGGCTTCCTGGCGGATTGCTCCATGGACCCAAGCCTGAAGTACCGGAACGACCCGTAGGGGACGCCCTTGTGGCGTCCCGTTCCCGGATCCGGCACACATGCCCCAGAGAACGCGAATGCCCCCCGTACCTCCAGCGCCGATAATCGGGTGGAAATGGATGGACATGCGGATGCCATCGGCGCATGCTAGATCGGATGGAAATGGATGACAAAACGGATGGGCGATTCCGTGCGTCAGCTCCGGCCGCGACCAACCAACTGCTCCGCCTCGTCGCCGACATCGACGAGTTCAAGGGGGCCTGGCAGGCCATCAGCCGGATCGCGCCCGACCGGCTGTCCCGCCTCCGGCGTGTCGCGACCATCGAGAGCATCGGCTCGTCGACCCGGATAGAGGGCGCCGCGCTCTCGGACCGCGAGGTCGAGCAACTGCTCGCGCACGTCGACGTCCGGTCGTTCGCCACCCGGGACGAACAGGAGGTCGCGGGCTACGCCGACACGATGGAGATGGTGTACGCCAACTGGCAGGCCATCGACCTCACCGAAAACCACCTCCGGCAACTCCATCTCGAGCTCCTCAGGCACTCGGAGAAGGACGCCCGTCATCGGGGGGCGTACAAGACGCTGCCCAACCACATCGAAGCGTTCGGCCCCGAAGGAGAGCGCCTCGGCGTCGTCTTCGAGACGGCGACGCCCTTCGAGACAGCTCTGCGCATGGCCGAACTCGTCGAGTGGACGCGCACCAGCCTCGACCGGGGAGAGCTCCATCCCCTGCTCGTCACGGGCGTGTTCGTCGCGACATTCCTGGCGATCCATCCGTTCCAGGATGGGAACGGCCGCCTGTCCCGAATCCTGACGACGCTGCTGCTACTGCGCGCCGACTATGCGTACGTGCCCTATAGCTCCCTCGAGAGCGTCATCGAGGAGACGAGGGACGCCTACTACCTGGCGCTGCGTCGGACCCAGAGCACGCTGGCTGACGAGGCGCCCGACTGGCAACCCTGGCTGCTCTATTTTCTGACGGCCCTGAGACAGCAGAAGGACCGGCTCCGACAACGCGTCGACCGCGAACGGATCACTCTCGGAGACCTTCCCGACCTCTCGGTCCGGATCCTGGACATCGCCCGCGACAGGGGCCGCGTGAGTGTCGCAGACACCGTCCAGGTTACCCGGGCCAGTCGGAACACGATCAAGGGATACCTCCGGGCGCTCGTTGCGGCCGGACACCTCCGTCGGCACGGCGCCGGGCGCGGGACGTGGTATTCGCTCGCGTGACGACCCGTCGCGCCGCAGCTGAGTCGGCACGGCTTGTAGGGGCGACCCTTGTGGTCGCCCGTGCTGGAACCACACACGAACCCGGGACGGAACAAGCCCGGTCTCGGCCCCTGCATGAATTCGAAGCGGGACGGGACAAGCCTGGTCTCCGGCCACGCATGAATTCGAAACGGGACGGGACAAGCCCGTCCCCTACAATGCCCCCTGGGAGAAACTGCTGGAACTGGACTATCCGGACGTCATGAAGCCATCCATCCTCGAGGCCACCAGAGTTCAGGGTTTCGCCCGGAGAGTGGTTAGAGGAGGGCCTATCGAATGAAGCGGGGTGGTCTTTCATGAGAGCGTTGAGAACTCCCGAAGAGCGCTTCCAGGACCTCGACGGCTTCCCCTGGCGGCCCAACTATCTCGAGGTCGACGACGGCGACGGCGGCCGGTTGCGCATGCACTACGTGGACGAGGGGCCGACCGACGGCGAGTTGGTGCTCTGCCTGCACGGGCAGCCGGTATGGTCCTATTCGTTCCGGAAGATGATCCCGCCGCTGACGGCCGCCGGGTACCGGGTCATCGCGCCGGACATCGTGGGCTTTGGCCGGTCCGACAAGCCCGCGCAGCGATCGGACTACACATTCGCCAGACACGTGCACTGGATGCACGGGTTCGTGCGTGGCCTGTCACTCACCGACATCACGCTCCTGGGGCACGACTGGGGCGGCCCGATCGGTCTGCGGGTCGTCACCGCGGACACGGCGCGGTTCGCCAGGATCGTCGCCACCAACACAGGGTTGGCGGATGCCCGCGGCATACCGGACGAGATGGCCCCGAAACTCCGGCAACTGCTGGCGGAAACCCCGATCCTGCGCCCGCAGGCGCTGGATGCGGTCATGCGCGAGCGGATCGTGGGAGCCGAAAAGCCCGGCGGATTCCAGGATCAGACGAGGGACGCGGTGGCGGGCGCCGATTCGCGTCCGGCGTTCATGTACTGGATCCGGTTCTGCGACGCCTACCCCGACTTCGATCCGGGCGAGATCGTGGCTTTGTGGCTGAACGACTGCTCCGCCGAGGAACGACGCGCCTACTCCGCACCCTTTCCCGCCGAGGAGTACAAGCAGGGCGCGCGGCAGTTCCCGAGCCTGATCCCGCTGTTCCCCGACGACCCCGCGGTTCCTGACAACCGCAAGGCATGGGAGATACTCCGCAACTTCGACAAGCCTTTCCTCACGGCATTCAGCGATTCCGACCCCGGAACCGCCGCGACCCAGTTCCAGCAGGAAGTCCCCGGCGCAAGAGACCAGAACCACGTGACCATCCAGGACGCCCTGCACTACCCCCAGGATGACCAGGGGGACCAACTGGCCGCGGCGGTCATCGACTTCATGAAGGCCAACCCGCTGTGAGTCGCCTGACAGGTTGCCGCCCGCACCGAGAAGCACCCGACGCACCCGAACAACCCAACGGCCCAACACCATGACCCGTACCATCGAGGACCTCGGCCCGCACGTCGCGCGCCGCTACCCGTTTCGATCGCAGTTCGCCAACGTCAACGGCTGGCGCATGCACTACATCGACGAAGGCCCGCGGGACGCACCGCCCGTGCTGCTGCTGCACGGCAATCCCACCTGGGGCTACCTGTGGCGGGACGTCATTCCGCCGCTGCTGGCCGCCGGTTACCGCGTCATCGTGCCCGACCAGATCGGTTTCGGCCTGTCGGAACATCCGCACGCCGCGAGCGCGCACAGCCTGGACAACCACGCGGCCAACCTCGTCGCCCTGATCGACCAGCTCGACCTCGCCGGCGTCTTCTTCGTCTGTCATGACTGGGGCGGTCCGACGGGCCTTTCGGCGTTGCTCACCCGGGCCGAACGCGCGGTCGCCGTGGCCGTCATGTCCACCTGGGCATGGCGGGAACCCGCAGCGGAGTTTCACTGTCGGATCATGCCGTGGCGGACCTTGCACGCGCCGCTCGTCGGCCCCTTCCTGTCGGGGCGCCAGGGCGCGTTTCCCGGGCGTAGCACGTACCTTTCCGTGGTCGATCGCGAGCGCCTTCGGGCCGACTCCCTGGAAGCCTACGTCGCGGTGCTGCCGGATGCGGACGACCGGCGGCTGACCTGGCAGTGGCCACGGTCCATTCCGATCGATCCGGCCACGGACATCGCGGGAGAGCGCTTCGAATGGCTCGAAGCCGGTGTCCGGCAGCTCAGGCTGCCGGCAACCGTCATCTGGGGGCGTGAGGAGGTGGTGTTCACCGCCGACGAGTTCGCCCCCAGGTGGCACGAGATCTGGCCGCACGCGGAAGGCACGCACCTCGTCACCGGCAACCATTTCCTGCAGGAAGACTCGGGTGCTGCGATCGGCGACATCCTCGTCGAGTTCGCCGGGCGTCACGTTCCCATCACCTCCCCATCAGGAAAGGAGGGTTGACCGATGAGCGTCCGCCGCATCACGCAACGGCCCTCGGGCGCGCGCAGCGTACCGGTGCTGACCGACCCGGACGTCAGCCATTACCCGGAGTTCGCCGCGTTCCTGTCCGACACGTTCGGCCTCAAGGACAAGCCCCTGGAGGCCCCGGGGCTGCTCGACGTCGACGGCCGGGTCTACGAACTGGTCTTCATCGGCCGTTCCGGCCGGCCGTTCCCGGCCGCGGTCGAAATCGCGGCGCTGGTCCCGGGGCTCGAACCGATGGACACCGAACAGGCCGACCAGGACCTGTGGGCGATCATGGAATGGTTGATCGAGGGGGTGGGGGAACCCTGGACGGTTGAGGCGCTCAGGACGACGGGGGAGATTTTTCGGGTGAAGCCTGGGTCGTAGGGGACGGGCTTGTCCCGTCCCGTTTCCAGGGCGCTGCACGACCCACCACGGGCGACGACAAGCGTCGCCCCTACCGTCCTCCGACAACCAGCCCGCAGGGCCTCGACCTACCCCGACAAGAGCGCTCGACGGACCGCCTCGGGCTCTTTCTGGATCACGCGGAGCAGCGTCTGCGCCGGACCGCTGACGTTGCGCGCGCCCTGCTCCCACTTGCGATAACCGGACAGGCTCATCCCCATCAGGGGCGCCATCTGCGCCTGTGTCAGTTTGACCTGCAGGCGGACCTCGCGGGGCGTCACAGGGGTATGTACGATCGCGGGGCCTTCACCCTTTGCATGGGCCAAGGCTTCCCCGAGCGACTCGACCAGTTCCTTTCCGATAGCACTCATCACGCCTCCTTCGCGGTTGCCTTTAGAGCCGATGCCAGTGCCGCCACCGTGCGTTTCTCGTCGGGCGTCAAGTCCCCTTGGTCAGACTTCGCGTACGCGAGCAGCGCGTAGAGCGGAATCCGTTCGTCCAGGTAGTAGTAGACGATCCGGGCGCCGCCAGCTTGTCTGCCTGCCGTGAAAAGGTTGGCGTTTCGACTACAGTCTGCATCAAAGACGGCCATCGTAACCCAATGGGGTATGCGGGTTTACCACGAAGACTTCGTTGACAACGCTGACTACGCCGGTGGCCAGAAGGTCAGGTGCGCGGCTGGATCGATTTATCGGGCTCGGCTTCTACACCGAGGACATTTTCGCGACGATCAGGCACCACGAGGAAATTCTTGCGTGTGCGATCCGGGGCCGCTGGGAAGGCAAGTCCGAGATGGCTCGACGTCAGGACGTCGGAACAGGTCGTGTAGGGGCGACCCTTGTGGTCGCCCGGGTTGTGCGTGAATTCGGAACGGGACGCCACAACGGCGTCCCCTACAACACCGGGCGTATGCCGCCCGGGAGATCCGCATCAAGCGGCACGCCGCAACGCAAATCCCACCCGCTCCAGCCTGGCACCGCCCGAGGATCCCAGAAAATCCTCCCACCCAATGTCCGCCATCAACCCCTCGGCCCGCTCCCTGTCCTCCGCGGACAGGCCCACGTGGGCATCCCGGACCCGCTGCGCTTTCCACGCCGAGAATATCGAGCAGTTGCGCCTGTACGGCTGGCCGAATAGCTCGATCTCGGGCATCAGGGGTTGCGCCATCTCCTCCCCTGGCGCGGCTGCCGCCAACAGGGGCTGCGCGAGCTGCTCCACGCTCGTCGCATGCGCGGCGCCGATGGGCCCGATGTAGCGCAGGTACGCGAGAAACGGCTCGGTCAGGCCGAGCTCTCCACCTGCCGGCATGGCGTACGCCGCATGCATGTTGTCCAGGAAGTAGCTGAGGTTGGCCGCCCTGGTCTTCAGATGGGCCTGCGCGGAGCCGTGATCCCTGTACTGGTGCGGGTAATAGGCCGCGTAGAGACAGCAGTCCGCCAGGCTCGGGTGCGGGCCGAACGCGAACTGCCGGGGGCCGACCGCCTGGTCCAGGACTTCGGTCGCTTCCTCGAACAGGCGCTGAATGAGGCGCTGCCCCCGCTCCGTGTCTATGCCCAGATCCGGGAGGTAGCTCTGCATGCGCTCCGCAACCGCATCGCCGTTCGCCCAGATCTCCTCCGCGTCGCCCTGACCGAAGAACCGGTTGAACTCCGCGATGGCGAAGCGCCTGGCATCGGGATCGTTCCACCGTGTGTGCATCGCGGTCACGACCCAGAGCTCGTCGACGAAGAACTCCACGATCCTCGTGACCAGCATCAGGACGGGATCCGGCGGAAAGACCGGCCGCTCGGGGTGCCGCTGCTCGAGCGCGTCGATGATGACGGTCGTGTCCTGGAGAATCTCGCCCTGGTCGCTTTCCAGCACCGGGAAGACGGTGCGTCCCACCGCCGGAGCTATCCGATCCCGGTACGTCGCGGGCTCGTACATCTCGACGAAGGGGATGCGCTTGTAGCCCAGGCAGGCCCGCGTCTTCGCCGTGTAGTAGGAGACCATTGGGCCATAGTGCGTGTACATCGAACGATCTCCATTTGAACGCCGGGACGAGGGCAAGCGCCAAGTCGCCCCGGCCAGCACGCGGATGCTTCTTCAGGCTGCCGCGAAACGCTCGACTTCGATGGCGTCCGCCCGCGCGCGCGCACGCCAGAGGTCGTGCGCCATCTGCATGCCCAGCCACGTCTCGGGTGTCGAGCCGAATGCCTTGGACAAGCGAATCGCCATCTCCACCGAGACCGCGGTGCGTTCGTTCACGAGTTCGGAGAGCGCCTGGCGGGTGACGCCCAGCCCTTGAGCGGCCCGCGTGACCGACAGGCCCAATGGCTCAAGACACTGCCGCTTCACGATGCCGCCTGGATGCGGGGGGGTCTGCATCGCTACCGTTGCCTCCCTACTTGAATGCCGGCAGAACCTCCGCCACAAACCGCTCCCCCAACGCCGCGACTTCGGGCCGTGGCATGGCCAGGTCCGGCCCTCCCGCGAGGATGAACCGGTCCACGCCGAGTTCCACGAGTTGCGAGAGCCGGTCGATGCAATAGGAAGGCGGCCCGTAGATGCCGAACTCGTGGGCGAAGTCGCTGGTGATGAAGTCGCCGCCTTGCGCACCGTGTTGCTTCATGTTGTAGGACGAATGGATCTTCGCAAGGATCTCCCGGGATTCGTCCGAGACCGGGCCCACGACCTTGCCGTGCATGGCCGCGAACCTCCCCTGGCTGGTAATGGCCGGGGCCGCCATCTTCCAGGCCTGCTCACCGTCATCGTGGACGACCATGTTGACGTATGCCGAAACGGCGACGTCACCCGCCATCCCCGCACTCCGCCGGGCGTCGCGCGCGACCTCCATGCCCCACTGGATCCGTTTCGCGCTGGCGCCCAGCATCAGGTCGACCCTGTCCGCATGCCTGGCTGCAATCGAGATGACCCGGGGACCGGTGGCCGCCACGCCCACCGGCACCCTGGGGAAGTCCTGCAACCACTGGATTCGACTCGCGTCCGGCGTGTCCGCCAGGTGCAGCCTGTCCACATCCGCGTCCGGCGCGAAATCGACCGCTTCGCCACGCAGGTAGGACATGAGATCCGACAGGTAGTCCTCGAACGCCCCTGCCGACGTGGGCGCGTAACCCAGGTGGGCAAGCGCCGAGTCGCCGCGGCCGATACCGAGATAGGCGCGGCCGTTGCTGACGACCTGCAAGGTGGAGAAGGCCGACGCAGTGACCGCGGCGTGCCGCGTCATGGGGTTGGTCACGCCCGTTCCCAATCCGAGGGTGGTCGTCTCCTTGGCGGCGGCGGTGAGGCTCACGAGGGCTTCGGGAGCCAGGTTCTGGGTATCGAAGAAGAGCAATCCATCGAACCCCGCGTCCTCGTAGCGGCGCGCGAACGAGAACGTGCCGTCGATTGGTTCGGAAGGCAGCATCCAGTAGTGGGTGGGGCGTGCAAGCCAGAACTCTATGTTCGCCATGGTTTCCCTTTTGTGAGCCGGCCGTTTGGCGCCGCAGCGTGCCGGGCGGATGGTACTACTCGACGGACGGAACGGGCGGCTGGCGCCGACGATGGCATCGGCCAGGCGCGGCACGCTGGTGTCGCCCGGGATCCGCCACGCCCCATCCGTATCCGAGCCGGGCCAACGCCAGAATCGGGTGGAAACGGATGGACAATCGGATGAAAGACGCGCATGCTCTATTGGATGGAAACGGATGACAGAACGGGTGGCCGCTTCCGGGCATCCACGCCCACCGCCACCAACGAGCTGCTCCGGCTCGTCGCCGACATCGACGAGTTCAAGGGCGCCTGGCAGGCCATCGGTCGCATCGCTCCCGAGCGACTCTCCGCCCTCAGGCGCGTGGCGACCATCGAGAGCATCGGCTCCTCGACGCGGGTCGAAGGGGCGGCCTTGAGCGACGGGGAGGTCGAGCGGCTGCTGGCCACCGTTGACGTCCAGTCCTTCGCCACCCGCGACGAACAGGAGGTCGCGGGCTACGCGGACACGATGCAGATGGTCTTCGGGAGCTGGCAAGCCATCGATCTCACGGAGAACCACATCAAGCAGCTCCATCTCGAGTTGCTGAAGTTCTCAATGAAGGACGAACGGCACCGGGGCGAATACAAGACGCTGCCCAACCACGTTGAAGCGTTCGACCCGGACGGCCGCAGCCTCGGCGTTGCGTTCGAGACCGCGGCGCCCTTCGAGACTCCAGGCCGGATGGCCGATCTCGTCGCGTGGACGCGGGAAGCCCTGAACGACGGAGGGCTCCACCCTCTGTTGGTGTTCGGGGTTTTCGTCGTGACCTTCCTTGCCATCCATCCCTTCCAGGACGGTAACGGTCGACTGGCCCGAATCCTCACGACGCTGCTCCTGCTACGCAGCGGTTACGGCTACGTGCCCTACAGCTCCCTGGAGAGCGTCATCGAACGGACCAGGGATGCCTACTACCTCGCGTTGCGGCGGACCCAACGTTCCCTCGGGAGCGAGACCCCCGACTGGCAGCCCTGGCTCGCGTACTTCCTCAACGCCCTGCAGCAGCAGAAGGACCGGCTTCGGGGCAGGATTGAACGGGAGCGGCTGATGCTCGGCGACCTCCCCGTCCTCTCCGTGCGGATTCTCGATATCGCCCGGGATCGAGGACGTGTCAGCGTCGCTGAAGCCGCGAACGTCACCGGCGCCAGTCGGAACACCATCAAGGACCACCTGCGAGCGTTGGTGACGGCGGGGCACCTGGCGCGGCACGGGGCGGGGCGGGGGAGTTGGTACTCGTTGGGGTGACCGGAACGGTCTCGTCTCTGGCCCGTTCCATCTCGCAACGCTGAAGTACTCGCGGAAAAACAGCTTGAGGACGGACTCCTCGTGGAAGTCGGCGCGCCAGTGCGCACTGCTCGGCGTGAGCCGGTCGTCGCAGTTACTACGCGCCGGCGGGTCAGAGCGCCGCGAACCTGGCGCTGATGCGCCAGCTCGACGAGTTACCAGCGAGGTTCGACGAAGCGGCGGTGGGATCTGGCAACCTACGGAATGAAATGGCTCCCGGACCCGCCCGAGCCAAACGCCGAAGGGTCAATTTAGAACTAGAGACTGTCGTACAACTCGGACAGCTGCTTGCTCAGTTCTTCGTCGGCAGGCTTCTGATTCATGTAGTAACGCGAAATCAGGGAACACGCACGATGGAGGGCCTCGTCCGCCGTTCGGGCACTGGTACTGGTCTGAGTGTTACCCTCCTGCATGGATACGGAGTACTCGGTGCGATTAAACGACCCGCCCTCGCCGACCGAGATTCGAACGGCAAGATCATCGACTCGAACTTCCATGACACCATCCTTCGGCTCGAAGACCTCCACTTTGAGGCCGTCACAGTCATGGGACTTGGATTCAGCATCGCCCGCGACGGACGATGCCGGGAGGGCCAACACCAGCATCACAGCCGAGAAGCTGATTGGGCGCGCAAACGAGATAGTCATTTCGACCTTCCTGTCCATTGAACTTCACGACGAAGACCCGTCTCGACGCCCAAAATAACACCAGTGAACGAGTCCTACTGCGTTCGGAAGAACTTGCGGCCGTGCTCGACGAGTTGCACGCCGCCTGGCCCGCGCGAGCGTAGCACCAGTCGGTGACCGTGCCGCGGTGCGAACCGTGCAACGCGACATGAGGATGAAGGCGTACTCACCGGCCCCAAACGCCCCGGCGCCCCGACGACGCCAAGAACCGCTTCTCGTAGACCCACGCCACCTCCCTTCCATCCCAGACGAAGCACAGGTGCCGCGTGCGGCGCACTCTCGAGAGCACGCCCGGACGAAACACTGCCGCGCACTGGCCGCCCACTCGTCGAACGCTGTCGTGGGTTCGTCAAGGCCTCCACTGCCAGCACGGCCTCGAGGTCGGCAGGATCCGCTATCCGCTCGAAGAGCTGGATGGGCGGGAAGCGGCTGGGGAGGACGCGCCAGGACGGCTTCCAATCGACCCGGCTAACGCGAAGCGTCAAGCCCCTCCACCCGTTTGCGCGTCCAGGTACTGCCTGACCACGTAGAGATCCGCCACCTGTCCGGACAGCATCCGATCCAGCGCCGAGCCGCCGCCGAACGTGCGCGCCGCGTTCGGCCGCCGCACCCACTCATCGGCCGCCTGTTCGTCCGGGAAGAGCGTCTGCAGCGCCCTGTAGATGCCCAGGACGTACGAGATGCGCTCAAGGGTGTCCTTCGAAAGCGTGCTGCCAGAATCCTTCTTCCACTTGAAGAACGTGGAGCGCGCGCTCGCCCCCAGCAGGACCATCTGCTCGTCGACCGAGAGGCTCCATTGCTCCGCGATGCGAAAGAATGCGCGGAGCGCGGGGGGCGAGAGGCGCCTCCGGTCTACGCCTCCCTCCGCGTGAGCCTGTGGCACCATCGATATTCCATATCTGGCATCAAAAATCCTTACAGTCCAAATCAGGACATTTGGTAAAGCCGCGCCTCCAGCAGGTGTGTCGCGCACCTCGCCCAGCGTCACGGACGTAGCGTCCACAGCGCCTTGTAGATGCCCTGAACGTACGAGAGCGCTTGACGATGTCGTTCGAGGCCTGAAGATCCCTCGAGGGCCTGCCCCCGGACCCGCAGGACATCCTCACGGCGTTCGCGCGCGACCCGCGCGAAGGAATCCCCTGCTGGCCCGACACGATCGCCAAACACGGGCACCCTACCAGCCGAGGTAGTGTCGTCGTTAGCCATGCCGGCTACTGAGGTCCTCGGTGAAGCTACGTCCAAACTCCCGTATAGGCTAAGCTTGTCCTCTTTGGCTCCGGCGTAGTGTATGCACATTCGTTTTTCGACGTTCCCCCGCACAGAGCCCCCGCCCTCATTTGTCGAAGAGGTAGTTGAGGTTTTCGATCGTCACCATGAGGTGATCGGCACAGTGACCGGAGAGGGCTTAGTCAGCGACGCAGTCCTCGCCGAGCTGCGCCAAGACCTCGTCCGCTTGGGTTTCAGCGTCGAGGCCGGGAAACAGAAAGCCGACAAGATTAGGCGGCCAGTGTTCTTCGGCGAGAACGCTCAACCAGACCTTCAGTACGAAATCGACGCATGGCATCCAACCTGGAAGGCCGGCCTAGAGGTCGAAGCAGGCCGAGCTTGGATGGGCAATGCTATCTATAGGGATCTCATCCAAGCGCTAGTCATGGTCGAAATGGAGCACGTCTTTTTGGCTGTACCGCAGATGTATCGATACAAGAGCGGCGGGAAGCCAACGGCTAGCAACGACTATGACAAGACGGCCGCTGTCGCGCAGGCGCTCTACGGGCACTCGCGGATTGCGATGCCGTTTTCTCTATGCCTGATTGGCTACTGAAGAAGAGCGCCGCCCAGCGGTGGTAGTGCCATCATCACGGCCTTTCTCTCGGCAAGGGTGCCCTAGTCGACGATACATCTCCGCGACGCGGCCAAGGGATCAGCCTCCCGGCACTTGGCCCTGTATTCTACCCCACCGAGTTTAACTACGGGGAATCTAATGACTTTCTATCAGGGCAATCTCGACGGCCTTTTGCGGCCCATACGCCATCGCAAACGCCTTCGCATTGTGCGGGTTCAGTGACGAGGACTATTTTCGGGCTGCTTGCTGCGGACTCGCAGACAGCAGCCCGAGCGCTCTGGGACGGCACGAAGTTCGGCGACCTTCGGAATTTGATCGCACACTGTCGTAAGCAACACTCAGAGCTTCAAACAGTCAGAGTCAAATACCCTTTTCTCATGGATCCTCCGCGTACAAACGATGCATACTGGCGAAGGTTCCACGCGATTTTCGAGAACCAAAAAATCTTGTGCGGTATCGGAAATACAGAAAGTCCCTGTATGCTGGCAAACGTCCACCCTCAGCGAGCCATTGGGCGTTTGCCCGCAAAGAGCTAATCACGTTTGCCTCGTATTGATTACGGCGCGCTTACCTCCGGACGGCGCAGATGCTTGCCGACGAGGCGTAGGCGCGCAATCCCGTATCGAATTCATGCACGGTCCGGGGCAGGCGTTGTAGGGGACGGGCTTGTCCCGTCCCGTTCCTGCGGCTTGCACGACTGCGGGACGGGCGACCACAAGGGTCGCCCCTACGATGCGCGTCGAATCGTAACGCTTGTTCCATGCGGGCGACCCTGGTGGTCG
Organism: Candidatus Azotimanducaceae bacterium; assembly: GCA_965206615.1. GTDB lineage: Bacteria > Pseudomonadota > Gammaproteobacteria > Pseudomonadales > Azotimanducaceae > VXNE01. Next base: position 96,638 of record CBDBKI010000005.1, on the reverse strand, counting down.
CCTGCCCCGGATCCGCCGCTGAGGTCGACCCAGGCGTGCCCCACGCCCATCAACTCGCCGACGCCGGGACCAGCCGCACGATCCGCCACCGGTCAGGCGCTCTGGCGCGACCACACTTGCTCAGCCGTTCCGAACACCCCGGCGCCCCGACGACGCCAAGAACCGCTTCTCGTAGACCCACGCCACCTGCCTACCATCCCAGACGAAACACAAGTGTCGCGTGCGGCGCACTCTCGAGAGCACGCCCGGGCGAAACACTGCCGCGCACTGGCCACCCCCACGTCGAACGCTGTCGTAGACCAGGCCATTCGACCCGTCTTCCCGTAGCGCCGCTGCGAGACGGCAACTGGCACGGTAGACGTTCTCGGCATAGAGATCGGCGTAGTCTGATTGCCGCCCCCTGAGATCGTGCAGGTCACCGGCCAGATCGACACCGCTGGCCCGCAGGTCGAGTTCCATGGGTCCCTGCGCTGTCGGCCGCAGGAACAGCTCCTGGTGGTACCTGGACTCGACGACCGCCGTATCGAGTTCCCTGCCGGCGTAGAACACGCCGAACGTGCCATCGCTGAACCGGCTGCCTTCCGGGTTCACGTGCGTAAAGGCACCCATGACCACACTGGTTCCGGAGGACGGCTTCCAATCGACCCGGTTAACGCGAAGCGTTAAGCCCTCCACCCGTTTGCGCATCCAGGTACTGCCTGACCACGTAGAGATCCGCCACCTGTCCGGACAGCATCCGATCCAGCGCCGAGCCGCCGCCGAACGTGCGCGCCGCGTTCGGCCGCCGCACCCACTCATCGGCCGCCTGTTCGTCCGGGAAGAGCGTCTGCAGTCCGTGATGGCTGCCATCGACCGGCAGCACCGGTAGAGGTCCGGGTGTCCATCCTGTCTTTGCGTCGAGAGGAGCCATCGCCCGGCAAGTCGTTGTCGCCGCGTCAGAACGTCTCGATGGTGAAACCCGCGGCGTCGGCGTCGGTCTCGAGCTGGTCCGCGTACTCGTCCTGGAACTCCTCGAGCTTGGACCAGTAGACGCCGATGCCGTTGCTGGTGGTGCCCGACTCGTTGTCGGCGTTCCACGCGTTCCAGAGATCGACAAGTTCCTGCGCCGTCTCCCGCTGCTCCGCGAACAGGTTGGTCTCTTCCCCCGGGTCCGTGCGGACGTTGAACAGCCAGGCGGCCGGCGCGGGCTGCAATGTGCCCCCCAGTCTCATGTCGCCGCGGAGGACGGCCCATGCCTTGTCGCTCAGGGTTTTTCTCCAGAACAGCGCCTCGTGAGGCGCCGCGTCGTCTTCGCCGCGCACGAACGGGTCCAGGTTCACCCCGTCGAGCGACGCATCGTCGGCACCCGGCGCAACGCTGGCCATGGCCAATGCCGTGGCGCCGATGTCCATGGCGGAGACCATCGGGGCGTACGTCGTTCCGGCCGCCCAGCGACCCGGCCAGCAGGCGAGAAAGGGCACGTGCGACCCACCCTCGGACATGGACCCCTTGCCAGTGTTGAACGGTCCGTGGTCCGCTACCGAGTTGGCGCCGCCGTGGTCGCTCACGAAGAAGATCAGCGTGTTGTCCCGGTTCCCGCCGGCCGCAACGGCTGCAACGAGACGGCCGATGTTCGTGTCGAGAGAGTCCACCATCGCCAGGTACGTCTGGCGATCGCCTGATGCCACGGTCGAGTACTTCTGTCGCAACGCGGCGGGCGCTTGCCACGGCCCATGGGGGGCGTTGTACGCCAGGAGGAGGAAGTAGGGGTTGGTGCGGGACTCCTGCACCCACTCGATGGCCTTGTCGGTGAGGACGTCCGTCAGGTACCCCTCGAAGCCGACCTCGTCGTCATCGTCCGTTAGCGGGCTGTCGTCCGTCCGGCGGCTCGTGGCGTCCGACGTGTAGTAGTCGTGGCCGCCGCCCAGGAACCCGAAGAACCGGTCGAAACCCCGGTTGCGCGGCTGGAAGGCTGCGGCGGACCCGAGGTGCCACTTGCCGACCATGGCGGTGTCGTACCCGGCGGACTGCAAGGTACTCGGGAAACAGCTTCTCGTCCAGAGGTAGTCCGTAGTGTGGGTCGAATGGCGGGTCGGCGATGTTGGCCATGAACGCGAAGCGCGCGGGATGACGTGCCGTCACCAGGCCGGCACGCGCGCCGGTACAGAGCGGGTGCGTGGCGTAGCCGGCGCTGAAGACGACTCCGGCCGCCGCCAGCGCGTCGATGTTGGGAGTCTGTATCTGCGTCGCCCCGGTGTAGCTCAGATCCCCGTAGCCGAGGTCGTCGACGACGATGACGATGACGTCGGGGGGCTCGCTCGGCGGCGGTAGCGGATCGTCCGCCGCCGCGGCCTGCAGCCAGGCACAGCCCAGGGCGGTGCCGAGCGCCGCTCCCCGCGCAAGAGTCCGTAACATTAGCGTCCACTCCTCAAGGCGTGCCCCGGGGAACCTGCCGGGGCTGCGTCCCTGTCATTCCTGTTCCGGCGGCAGCACGGCTTCGAAGCCCGTCCTCGCCGCGCGGTTCCGCGCCCTTCTCGCATACATCTCCACATGGTTCGCAAGCGCCGCCTCGTAGCTGTCGATGCCCGGCGTGGCGGAACCGGGCAGGTTGTCCGCGTTCCACGCGTTCCAGAGCGCCCCCAGCGCGTTGGCGGCGGCGGTGTCCCCCGCCAGCAGGTCCGTCGTTTCGCCGGGGTCGCCCGCGAGGTCGTACAGGGCGGCGGTCGGAACGCCGACGTTGCCGACGAGCTTCAGGTCTCCGGCGCGCACCGCGTAGTGTTGGTCGCCCGCGGAATCCCGCCAGAAGAGCGCCTCGTGGGGCGGCTCATCGATCTCGCCGCGGAGGAACGGATCGAGGTTCACCCCGTCGGCGTTCGTGGCGGGCGGGACGCTCGCCATCGCGCGCGCCGTTGCCGCAACGTCCATCGAGACGACCATCGGCGCATAGGACACGCCCGTCGGCCACCGCTCCGGCCACGACGCGACGAACGGTACGCGCACGCCGCCCTCGTGCAGGTCGCCCTTGGCGCCGCGCAGCGATCCGTTGTCGGCCCACGCGGTGGGGCCGCCGTTATCGCTCAGGAAGAAGATCAGCGTCTTGTCCCGGCGCCCGACGGTGTCGACCGCGGCGAGCAGGCGGCCGACGTTCCGGTCGACAGAGTCGATCATCGCGAGGTACGTGCCGCGATCGCCGGGCACCCCGGAGTACAGGTCGATCAGGTCAGCCGGTGCCTGCAGCGGCGCCGCCGGGGCGTTGTACGCGAGATAGAGAAGGTACGGCACGCTGCGAGCGGTCTGCACGAACTCGATGGCCTTGTCGGTGAGGACATCGGTCAGGTACCCGTCGAGGTTGAACGGGCGCTTGTCGTCGATCAGCGGGACAAGATCTGCAGTCGAGTTGGCCACGCTGGCAAAATGGTCGTGCTCGCTGCCGAGGAAACCGAAGAAGCGGTCGAAGCCGCGGGAACGCGGAGCGAAGCCCGCCGCCGCGCCAAGATGCCACTTGCCGACCATGGCGGTGTCGTACCCGGCCGCCCGCAGGCGCTTGGGGAACAGCCGCTCGTCGTTGTCGAGCCCGTGGCGTTGGTCGTACGGCGCGTACGCGAGGTCCCGCTCGAGGCGGAAGCGGGCCGGATGGCGGCCGGTCATCAACGCCGCCTGTGAGGCGCTGCAACTCGGGTGCGCGACGTAGCCGTTCGAGAAGGCGATTCCCGCAGCGGCCAGCGCATCGATGTTGGGCGTTTCTATCTGCGTGGCGCCCGTGTAACCGAGGTCGCCGTAGCCGAGGTCGTTCGCGACGATGAGAACGATGTCGGGTGGCGTCTGCGGTGGCGCCAGGTTTTCCCGCGTGACGGTGATGGTGTAGACCCGCGTGGTCTTGTCCGGGGCCGTGACGGTGATCTCGATTCGGTTGTCGCCGAAGGACAGTGCCACCGGAGAGGCGGGGGATACCGTGACTGCGCCTCCGGATGCGTCCGGCGTAGCAACCACGGCGATCTGGCTCACCTCGCTGGCCACGCTGACGGCGTGCCGGGAGTCCTCGGGCGCCAGGTGGATCGCGGCGAATCCCGCGGCGGACAGACTCAGCGCGGAGGCCGTGGCGTAGCTGCCAGTGGACGCGTGCAGCGGCTCCGACCACGGACTTGGACCGGCCGCATTGACGGCCTGCACCCGCAGTTCGTGGATCGTCTCTTCCCTGAGCCCGTCGATGGTTCCGCGGGTGTCGCTGCCACTGTTGCCTGCGGGGAGGAAGTTCGTCTCGCCGGCAGGGCGGTACTCGATGTCGTAGCGGAGTATGGGCGGTCCCGTGTTCTCCGACGCGGTCCAGTTCAGCGTCAGGCTGTCGGCGGTCGACGACTCGACGGCCAGCCCGGTCGGCGCCTCGAGCGGGATGTCGGTGACCTCGACGTGCAGGACCCGTTGTGCGGAGAGCGCCCGCGTCCCGGAACCGCTGGTGACCTCGGCCACGAGGACATGGACGTTGTCGGCGGCGGTGGCCGGCGGATCCGTGCCGGCGCTGTCCCTCGGCCCCTCGAAGTCGGGCGCGTCGACGAATGCGAGGGCGCCACTGCGTGCGTCGAGCACGAACAGTGCGGCGTCGGCGCCGTCGACGATGCCGTAGCGGGCGATGGCGTCACCGTCCGCGTCGGTGGCCGCCAGGGTGGCGACTGCGCGGGTGTTCTCCGCCACCAGAAGGGTCGCGTGGCCAACGAACACCGGGGGCGCGTTGGCCGTCGGTGGGTCGACCGTCCCGCCGCCGGAGCCGCCGCCCGAACTGCCGCCGCCGCCGGAGCCGCCGCCCGAACTGCCGCCGCCGCCGCCACTGCGTCCCCGGGTGGACCCCGAACCCTCCGTCGACCACGGCCCGACGCCTTCCGCGTTGCGCGCACGTACGCGCAGAGCGTAGCGTGTGTCGCGTCGCAGGCCCGTCAGCGATGCGGTCGTCTCGGCGCCCTCGTGCGCGGCGTCGCGGAACTCTGCGTCAGGCTCTCGCACCTCGAGGTCGTAGCCCTCGATCGGCGGACCGGTGTTCTCCGGCGCGCCCCAGCGAACGGTGAGGCGCGTCGACGATGCCGACTCCACCTCTGGCGTCCCCGGGGCCCCCGGCGGTTCGTCGACATCCGCCACCCGCACCGTCACGGCGATGTCCGCCGCCCCGTGGCCGGTCGACGCCCGTACTGTCAGGGTGTGCTCCGGGCGCGTCTCGTGGTCGTACTCGACACCCTCGCGCGTCAGCAACTGCCCGCTGGCCGCGTCGATCGCGAACGCCCCGGCGTCCTCGCCCGCCAGCGTGTATTCCACCGCGTGCGGCGCCGTGGCCCGCACCGGCGCGCCCACGGCCGTGTCCGGCGGAGCGTTCTCGTCGATCGCGCGCGTGGCTTCGCTCCCTTCCTCAAAACGCGGTACGGGTTCGGGGGTCGCTCCGTGCGCCGCGGCCGACCAGTCGCCGGCGCCCGCGGCGGTGATGGCACGTATGCGCACCTCGTAGGTCGTGGCTGGGGAAAGGCCGGAGACCGTCGCCGTGGTAGCGCTTCCCTGGTGGTCCCAGTCGAGGAATGTCGCGGCGCCGCGGACGCGGTACTGCAACTCGTAATCCTCGATCTCCAGCACCTGCATGTCCGGTGGGCTCCAGCGCACGGTCAGACCGTCGGCGCCCGCCGGAGTGACCGTCGGGGTCGGCGGCGCCTCGGGCGGCCGCCGCCACGAGCGTCCGCGCAGCAGCCACCGCAGGGCGTGGGCCGCCCGACTGTCGGCCGTCGTCGCTGCATCGCTTCCGTCCTCCATCGCGCGCGTCGCGAGGCCCCCTGCGGTCGCGACGAGCACAGCGGCCGCGAGGAGCGCGGCAGACCCGGCGGGGAGCGGGAGACGCCTCATCCCAAGCCGCCCGGGTGCGCGCCGCGACTGCGCCGGTGGCAGCCGCCGACTGCCGTGGCGATGCCGTCACCGACGGCATGCCTTCGGATCCCGGCCGCGCCGACCGGCTCTCGCAGCCTGGTCACGGCAGGTGGTCGGTACGGTGGGGCATCGTCGGTTTCCACAGGGGGCCGACGAAACGTCAACGACGGGAGGTCACGGTCGCTCGCCGCGCCATGGAGAGTGCGGGTCCGGGGACGTGCAGGACGATGCGCCCACGGGCGGTTTACGTCCATACGTGATCTGGCCAACGAACGCATCAGTGAGCCCATGTGTATAGAGCATGCATCGTGGACGTGTCAACGCTGTGGATGCCGGTCGAGTCCGGGGAGGCGTCACCGCCCTGAAGCGGCGGACATCCGCTGCGCCGAGATGCGCGGGCGCACCGAGCGAACGGAGCGGGACTGGATGCGGAGCATGGAGAACCGCGTGCTTCCGGTCATCGGCGACATGCTGAGGCAACCACGCGGCGTTCCTTTCCCTATCTGGTGGCCCCCAACGCAGACCGGACGCGCGCCACGGCGGCCGTTGTCGAGCATGCAGCACTGCCGCTCAACCCCTGGCCCCGAAGTCGGCGGTTTCCCGGGGGACCTGTTTCCTCCCCGCCAGCATTGCCGAGACGCGTCGGGCCGCCTGGCGGTCGGTCGCCCGGTTGGCGCGCACGGCGTCGAGGCGCTGCAGGAGCCCGTCCGTGCGGTCGGGCGTGCCCGTCATGCGTTTGGATGCCCGCAGTGTGCAGCCGGTTCCGGAGCCAGCGACGGCAGCGGGTTCATCGCCCGTCGACAGGTGCGCGTGGCGCAGGGGCGATCCACGGCGGGGCAGCCTTGCGATGCACACGCACGTCCAGCAGTTCGCGGCCGCCGACTGCGGCGTCCAGCCACAGCCAGCGCAGTCCGGTCAGCCGCCCGATCGCGGCGACGTCCGAGATCGGATTGTCCCCAACCCGCAGCCAGACCAGACCCCCCAGGCCCCCGAGCGCCGAAACGTCCGTCAGGCGGTTGCCCGCAAGGTCGAGCCGCCGCAGCGTTCGGACCTCCGCCAGCAGATCCACGGCGACCAGACGGTTCCCGGACAGGCCAAGGTGCACCAGATCCCCAAGTCCCGTCAGCGGCAGCACGTCGGCCACCGCGTTGCCGTCCAGCAGCAGCACCTCCAGATTCGTCAGGTTGGCCAGCGGTCCAATGTCCGCGATGCGGTTGCCGGACAGGTTCAGCCGCCGCAGGCCGGTCAGCCCCCACAGCGTCGATACGTCTTCGATGCGGTTGCCGGACAGGTCCAGCACACGCAGGTTCCTCAGCTCCGCCAGCCCCGACACGTCGACGAGGCGGTTCCCCGACAGGTCGAGCACGTCCAGGCCCGTGAGCCCCGACAGCCCCCAGACCTCCGTGACCGCGTTGCCGTGCAGGTCCAGCACCTCGAGGTCAACCAGCCCCGACAGCGCCGACACGTCGGTCAGCCGCCGCGCCGACAGGTCCAGCCGCTCCACCTTCTCGGTCCCCGATGCCGCCGCGTCCAGCAGCTGCGTGACCGGCGCTTCAAGGTCGGGCCGGCCAACGCCGGACCGACTGGGTTCGTACGGCACGTACCGCACCGGCCGCTCCGCGAACGCCGCCGCCGGATTGCCCGACATGTCCTGCAGCGGGTGCATGGCCGCCTCCAGGTAGCTCACGGTCACCTGTCCGTCCGGCAGCATCCTGCGCGACAGCCGGATCAGCGCGGTGGCTTCCGTCACCGCCACCGACGTCACGGCGACCGGTTCCGCGTCCGGGGCCACGCTGCGCACCACGAAATCCTGCGGCGATGGCGTCGAACCGCCGTCCAGTGCATGCCCGAACCGCAGCGTCAGCAGGGCCCCGGACACCATCACATCCGTTGGCAATGCCCCAGCAGCGGCTCCGCAACTCACCCCCGCGTCCTCGGAGTGGCGGCAGTTGTGCGACCCCCATCCGCGGAATTCGCAATCCGCCAGCCGCTCCTCGTCGCCACCGCACCGCATGTCGTCCATCCAGATCTGGCCCGTGCCCTCGCCGAAGGTCGCGCGCGTATGCGCGGTCGCCGTTCCCGCGTAGCCCAACTGGCGGCACACGACCTCCGCGTCGTTCGTGCTCCAGGAGTCGTCGCACACCGTGCCCCACTCGCCGGCGTGGTAGATCTCGACCCGGCCTTCGTTCGGGGTGGCTCCGTCCGCCAGCCGCACGTCCGCTTCGGCCGGCCCGCCCGACCCGGTAGTGGTGGCCGATGCCGGCGGCGACCAGGCGCCGGGGCCGGCGGTGTTGAACGCCTGCACCCGCACCTCGTAGGCGGTGTCCTCGGCGAGCCCCGCAATGTGTGCGCTCGTCCCGGTGCCGGCGTGCTCCGCGTCGGTCCACCCCGCGCCGGCCTCCCGGTACTCGACGTCGTATCCCTCGATCGGCGACCCGTTGTCTGCCGGCGTGCTCCACGACGCGTCCATGTGGGTCGGCCCGGCCGTCAGCGTCGGCTGCTCCACCCGATCCGGCGCCGTCGCCGCAGGCCCGGGCACGACCGCGGACGCGCCCGCCGACAGGCGTGCGCCTTCGGGCGTGCACACCCCGCCAGCGTCGCAGGCGCGGTCGGCCGTCAGCGACACAACCGTGTCCGCCGGACCCGACGGCGTCACCTCGATCGACCACACGGCCTTGTTTCCGCCCACCCGGCTGGCGTGTGTCGCCGTGCCATTGGCGGTCTCCAGGCTGTCGTCTCGCATCTTTCTGGCCCCCGCCCGCACCGCGGTGCTGAACCGCAGCGTGAAGGTGAATGCCGTCGCGCCGTCATGGGACAGGGGGAGGTCCTCGAACGACGCCGTCAACGGCGCCGCCGCGCGTGCCACCGTCACCGTGTAGGTCCGCATCGTCGCCCGGTCCTCGGCGGTGACCGTCGCCGTGATCGTGTTCGACCCCACCGCGAGGGCAACCGTCCGCGACTCGCCGACCGTGCTGCCGTCCGCGTCCACGATGGTCACGCTGGCGTTCGGATCGTTCGGCGTCGCCGTCACGGTCGTGCCCGACACGCCGTGAGTGACATCCACGGTGTAGTTCGTCACTGCGGCCGCGAACGCCCCAAGGTCGATGCCCGTCAGCGCGAGCGCGGCCAGCGCGGCATCGTCCGACGGCGCGTCGCTCGCGAGGATCGTCACGGTCGCCGACGCCACTGCCACGCCGTCGTGACTGGCCGACACCGTCGCCGTTTCGTCCGGCTCGTCCGTTGCGTCGTCGACCGCGGTGAACGTCGACATCGCCGAAGTCACCCCCGCCGCCAGCGTCAGCACCGTCGGCGCCAGCGCGTAGTCGTCCGCCGCCGCCGTGCCAGAGGCGACGGCCAGGTCGATGGTCTGCGTGTCCGCGAAGGTCACGCCGCCGGTCGAGACCGTCAGCGTCGAGCTGCCGCCCTCGTCGATCGACGAGGGCTGCACTGCGAGGGCGAACGACGCCGCGTCGTCGTCCGTCACGGTCACGTCCGCCGACGACTGCCCCGACACTGTGTAGCCGCCGCCCGACAACACGGTCGCCGTCACGACGCTCGACGCCTCCGAGACCCTGTCGCCCGACGTCTCCACGCGCAATGTCGCACTGCTGGAGCCCGCGTCGAAGGTCACCATCGCCGGCAGCGGGCCCGCCAGCGTCGCGCCCGTTTCCGACACCGAAACCGAGACCGCGAGCGAAACCGCCGTCGCGCCGCCGCGTTCCAGCACGAACAGCGCCGGGGAACCCTCCGGCACCGCGCCGCCGGCCGAGATCGATACCGACGGCGTGGGGCCGGCAACGGAGGCGTTCAGGCTGTGGGACAGCCGCCGGCCATCCCCGGTGCAGATCCCGCCTGCGTCACACGGCCCGCCCGGCGTCAACGTCAAGGCAACATCCTGCGTCCCGGACGGTGCCACCTCGATCGACCACAGCGCGCTGCTGCCGTTTACCCGCCGCGCACGCGTCGCCGTGCCGTTCCGGACGCTCAGCCGGACGTCCCGCAGGGTCCGGTAGCCGATCTGGATCGGCTCGCTGAAGCGCAGCGCAAGCGTGATGGCGTTCGAACCGTCGTGGCTTGCCGGCACGTCCTCGAACGCCGCTGTCAGCAACCCCAGCGCCCGCGTCACGGTCACCGTGTAGGCGTTCGTCGTCACACCGTCCGCCGCCGTCACCGTGACCGTGAGCGTGTTCGACCCGACGGCGAGTGCTACGGTCCGGGTCGTGCCGGCGGCGCTCCCCTGCGTGTCCGCGATCACGACGCTCGCCGCCGCGTCGCTCGGCGTCGCCGTCACGGTGGTGCCGGCAACGGCGTTGGCCACGGCGGCGGTGTAACTCGTGTTCGACGCGGAGAAGGTCCCGATGTCGATGCCCGACAGGTGGAGGCCGCCGAGGGTCGCATCATCCGAAGCCGACGTGTCGCTGGCCAGAATCGTCACCGTCACCGCGCCCATCTCGTTGCCGTCGTGGCTCGCGGTCAGCGTAACGGTCTCGTCCGGCTCCTCGAGCCCGTCGTCCAAGGCACTGAGCGTCGCCGTGACCACGTTCGACGCCGCCGCAAGCCGCAGCGTGTACGGCGCTGCCAGCGCCTGACCGCCGGCCGCTATCTGGTAGTCGGCGGCGGACGCCGTCCCGGCGATCTGCAGCGCGACCGTCCGGTCCTCGGCGAGCGCGTCCACGCGGGACGTGATCGATACGGTGCTGGTGCCTCCTTCGTCGATCTCGGTCGGCACGGCCGCGAGCGCCAGCTCCGGAACGCTGACCGAAACCGGCTTCGACCCCGGGCTCGCGTAGTAGTCGTCGTAGAGCGTCTTGACCAGGTAGACATAGTCGCCGGGCGGCGGGCTTTCGTCCGTCCAGGTCGTGTCCATCGAGCCGGTGTCGGCCACCCGCACTACGGGGCTGCCGCCGTCCGCGCCCCGGAGAATCCGGTAGCCGGTAACCACGTCGGCGTCGTACGCCGGCGCCTCCCAACCGAGCACGATGTCGGCGCCCCGCAGGGCGGTTTCCGGACGCGTCGGGTCACTCTCCCTGAGCGCGCTGCACACCTTCGGTCGCATCACATCGAGATGGCCCACTCCAAACGCCGCGCTCAGAACGCCCCCCTGGCCGAAACGGTCGTTCTGTCGCGCGCGCTGATCGAGCGCCGGCAAGCCGCCCCGGCCGAAGTGCAGGCGCAGCTTCTGGATCAATTCGTCTTCCGCGTTCGAGACGCCGCTCTCGTAGTGCAGCATCGCCGACTTGCCCGTGGTGCCGGCGGCCACCGTGTCCTCGTTGGGCGTCGCCCGGTAGAGACGCCGGACGATGGGTTCCTCAGCCCACAGGTCGCTGAGCACCAGGAACATCATCGCATCCTCGATGTTCCCGGTGGCCGAGTAGTGGTAACCGAACTCGATGTACGGCGAGATGCCCCAGGGACGCAACCTGCTGAGCGTCCCCCCGACAATCCTGCCGTCGACGATCCGGATGTCGGAACCGCCGCGAACGAACAGGTTGTGCTCCAGGTGCTCGAACGCACGGCGCGGGATGTTCCAGCCTCCGCACGCGGCGTCCTCGCGCCATTGCCGCGGGTCCGGCTGTTCGGCCGTGACGTTGCGGTACAGCACCTCCGCGTGTCGCCAGGACCAGACCGCGCCCGCCTCCTCGACTGCCGCCACGACGGGCCGTCCACCCGGCGACACCAGGTACCTGACCCCTGGCCGCCCGCGCTCGAAACCCGTCGCCGGAAACTCCAGTGGCTCCAGGCGCGGGTCGGTCGCCGCGCGAATGGCGTCCATGATCTCGACCCTGGCGCCGGCGAAATCGTACTCGCTGCCGTGCCATTCCGCCCACAGACCCCAGAGCGGCTTGTTCAGCGGCCCGTGGCAGCCCTGGCAACTCTCCGGCTCGGTAATGGACGGGGTCGTCCCCGAGAAATCGACGATGCCGGCGGTCCACGCCGTGTCGTCCTGGCGCAGGAACTCGACCCCGGTGCGGAAGTCGGCCGGCGCATCGGGGTCCGTGTTCCAGGCGAAGATGAACTGGCCGTCAGCGCCCCAGGAGGCGATTCGGGGGTGTGCGCCCGACACGTGGTCCACCGCCGGCGACTCCGACTCGTACACCATCACGAACCGCTCCCTGTAGAGCGACGGCAGCGCGGCGATGAACTCCTCCGGGCTGGTCACGGCGTGCCGCGCCAGGAAGCGCCGGATGCGGGGAAAGTCCCCCGAATTGTCGGGCGGCGCGCCGTTCGCCTGCACGCCGTCAAATCGCGAGAACGCGTCGAACAGGTTGTCGGGCAACGCCGCGAAGAGGTTGTCCTCAAGGGTCAGCTCCTCCAGCAGGAACAGCTGGTCGAAGACGCCGTCCGGCAGCGCGGCAAGCTGATTGCCGTCCAGGCGGAGCGATTTCAGCACGTACAGCTGGTCGAAGACCCCCGCCGGCAGGGACGTCAGGAGGTTGTCGGAGAGGTCGAGTGACTCGAGGCGGACGAGACCGTCAAAGTCCCCGGCAGCGAGCGTCCCGACCTCGGCCGCGTGCAGGTCGAGGGACGTGATCTCGCGCAGGTCGCGCACCGTGAGATCGGCGCACGCCGGCACCCCGCTCGCGTTCACGATCGCGTCGCGAATCTCCTCCGTACGGTCACACACCGTCGCCTGGGCGGACGCCACGGGCGTCCAGCCGATCAGACTCAGGACCATGGACACGCCAATCCACTTCGGCCCGCGCAAGCCGCACCGACCAACCGCCGGGGCTCTGCCGGGACCAGATCCAGCCCGCCGGCGCAAAGACCGACGCGGGACACCCGCCCATGGCCGTTCCGTCGAGACGTGACGCACCGCCGGGGGTTCGTTGCAGGCTCCCCGTGCGTTCATCGCTCGGCCTGCCGTTCGCGTGGCGCACCGACGCCGAGCCAGAGCGGTGCGGCGCTCCGACGCGCAGCCGCGTGCAACGGCCCGCGCCCCTCGACGCTGGCGTCCAGCCACAGCCAGCGCAGCAGCGTCAGCCGGCCGAGCGGTGCGGTGTCCGAGACCGGGTTACCCGGCAGCCGCAGCCACACCAGTTGCGACAGATCCCCCAGGGGAGACACGTCCGATACGCGGTTGCCGCCGAGATCGAGCCGCTTGAGCGAGCCCAGTTCCGCCAGCAGCCCGACCTCGGCGATGCGGTTGTCCGACAGGCCCAGATGCAGCAGCTCCGTGAGCACCGACAGCGACACCACATCCACCACCTCGTTGCCGTCCAGCAGCAGCACCGTCAGACCCGTCAGACCCGACAGCGGCGCCAGGTCCGCGATGCGGTTGCCCGACAGGTCCAGCCGCTCAAGGCCCGTCAACCGCGACAGCGGACCCACGTCCGTGATCGCGTTCGACGACAGGTCCAGCACCTCCAGCCCGGTCAGACCCGACAGCGGCGTCAGGTCCGCGATGCCGGTGCCGGCGAGGTTCAGCACCCGCAGTTCCGTCAGCCCGGCCAGGGTCGCCACCTCCGGCAGTGCCCGAGCCGACAGGTCCAGGCGACCGAACGGGGCCGACGCGCCGCCGTCCGCCAGCCACCCCGACAGGTCCGGCGGCGGCGCCAGAACCCCGGCCCGCGCGGACAAGGCCGCGGCCGTCGCCGCGCCCGGCACCGCAGCCGCAACGCGCGCCGCCGTCTCGTTGCGTACCGCTACGTCCGTCAGCGGCGCCGCCGCCCGACCGCGCACGTCCTGCAGCGGGTGCATCGGCGCCTCCAGGTAACTCAGCGTCACCGTCTCCGCCGGCAACACCGGTCGTGCCAGCGTCAGCAGCGCCGTGTCGTCCACCACCCGCACCGACGCCACCCGCACCTGAGACGCTGCTTCCGCCACCACCGCCAGCACCACGAAGTCCGCCGGCGCCGGCGTCGAACCGCCGTCCAGCGACGCACCGTAGCGCAGCGTCAGTTGCGTCCCGGATACCGTCGCGGCCGACAGCGGCGGCGCCGCAGACGCCGGACCCGGCACCGTCACCGACGGCGCGTTGGACAGCCGCCGGCCGTCCAGGGTGCATACGCCCCCCGCCGCGCACGCCACGTCCGCCGTCAGCCATACGGTGACGTCGTCCGAACCCGTGGGCTGCACCTCGATCGACCACTCGACGCTCCCGTCGACACGTCGGGCGCGCGTCGCCGTGCCGCCCGTGACCCCCAGGTTCTCGTCGCGCAACGTCCGGAAGCTCGTCTGAATCGGCTCGCTGAAGCGCAGCGTGAAGGAGAACGCCAGCGCCCCGTCATGCGACGCCGGAACGTCCTCGAAGGTCGCCGTCAGCGGCGCCGCCGCACGCGTTACCGTCACCGTGTACGACCGCTGCGTCTGACCATCGCCCGCCGTCACCGTCACCGTGAGCGTGTTCGTGCCCACCGCAAGGTTCGCACTCCGGCTCGTTCCGGACGTGCTGCCGTTCCCAGCCGCGATCGTCACGTCCGCAGCGGCATCGTTCGGCGTCGCCGTCACAGTCGTGCTCGACACCGCGTGCGCCACCGCCGCCGCGTAGCTCGTCGTGGCGGGGACGAACGTCCCGATGTCGATGTCCGACAGCGCCAGCGATGCCAGTGTCGCGTCGTCCGACGCCGACGGTGCCCGGGTCGCCGGCACCGTCGTGCGCGCCACCGCCGACAGCCGCCGGCCGTCCGCCGTGCATACCCCGCCAGCGTCGCACGCCACATCCGCGGACAGCGACATCGTCACGTCGGTCGTGCCCGACGGCGCCACCTCCAGCGTCCACAGCGCCCGGTCGCCGTTTACCCGCCGCACCGACGACAGCGTGCCGTTGCCGACCGCCACCGCACCGTCGCGCAGCGTCGTCGCAGACCCCACCGCCAGCGCATCGCTGAAGCGCAGCGTCAGTGTGAACACACTCGTCCCGTCATGGCCCGCCGGCACGTCCTCGAACGCCGCCGTCAGCGGCACTACCGCCGCCCGCGTCACCGTCACCGTGTACGTCGCCGTCGTGGCGCCGTCCTCCGCCGTCACCCTCACCGTGATCGCGGTCGCGCCTTCCGCCAGCACCACCGTGCGCGTGCCGCCGGGCGTGCTGCCGGCGGCGTCGGCGATGACCACGGTCGCGCCCGCATGGTTCGCCGTCGCCGTCACCGTCGTCGCCCCGACCGTGCTGCCCACATCGACGCTGTAGTCCGTCGTCGCCGCCGCGAACGCCCCAAGGTCGATGCCGGACAGCGACAGCGCCGCGAGCGTCGCGTCGGCCGAGACAGCGATCGCCCGGGTGACCGTCACCGTGTAGGTCCGCGTCGTCGTGCCGTCTGCCGCCGTGACGACCACGTCGATCGCGTTGGCGCCCACCGCCAGGTCCGCCTGGTGGCCCGCCATCGCCGGGTCCGCGTCCGCCGCCGTGTAGGCCACCGCCGTTCCCGCCGCGCCGTGCGCCGTCAGCGTGACCCGCGTAGTACTGTGCGGCACCGTCGCCGCGTACGACGTCGCCGCCGCCGAGAACGCCCCAAGGTCCGCTTCCGCCAGCCGCAGCAGCACCAGCGCCGCGTGCGACGACAGCGCCGGCAGCGCGTACGCGTACAGCTTCGCGGTGCCCAGATGCTCCGACACCCACAGCGTCACACCGTCCGACCACAGCCCCGACGCCCGCTGGTTGACCAGATCCCCGACGTCGGCCTCCGGCGCCCGCGCCCCGTCCCGATACGCGTACGCCGTCGGGTCGCTCGTCCCCGGACTGTCCGCCGACACCGGCCAGCTCACCACGTGGAACACGTCGCCGTCCGACCACAGGCCCCACGGCGACAGCCGCGCCGCGCCAACCGGTTGCGCCAGCGCGAACTCCCGGTCCGCCGCCCGCGTGCCGTCCGCCAGCCGGTACGCATACGCGTGCCGGTCCGCCGCGTCCAGCACCCACAGCGTCTCGCCGTCGCCCCACACGCCGGTCGGCTTGCGGTTCGCCGCCGCCAGCGCAATGTCCCGGTCCGCCAGCCGCACACCGTCCGCCAGCCGGTAGGCGTACGCGCTGCGGAACTCGTTGTCCGACACCCACAGCGTCTCGCCGTCCGACCACGCGTCGGTCGGGTAGCGCGCGCCGCTGAACGTGTCGACGTCCCGCGCCGGCAGCCGACCGCCGTCCGCCCGGGCGTACGCGTACAGCTTCGAGTCCAGGTAGTCCGTCACCCACAGCACCTCGCCGTTCCCCCACAGCCCGCGCGGCGCGCTGTTGCCCGCCGCCAGCGTGTCGATGTCCGAACCGCTGCGCGCCACGGCCACGCTGTACGTCCGCGTCGTCACACCGTCCGCCGCCGTCACCGTCGCCGTGATGACGTTCGTCCCCACCGCCAGCACCACCGTGCGCGCGGTCCCCGCCGTGCTGCCGTCCGCATCGGCGATCACGACGCCCGCGCCCGGATGGTTCGGCGTCGCCGTCGCGGTCGTGGCCGTCACCGCGTGCGCCACGCGCGCCGCGTAGCTCGTCGTCTCCGCCGCGAACGGGCCGATGTCGACGCCCGACAGGGCGAACGCCGAGAGCGTCGCATCGTCTGGAGAGTCGCTCGCGCGGATGGTCACCGTCGCCCGGCCGACCTCGACGCCGTCGTGGACGGCCGCCACGGTCACCGTTTCCGCCAGTTCCAGCAACGCGTCGTCCACCGCCGTCAACGTCGCCGCCACCGTCGCCGCACCCGGCGCCAGTGTCAGCGTGCCGGGCGCTAGTCCGTAGTCGTCCGCCGCCGCCGTCCCGGCGACGACCGACAGTTCGATGGACTGCGCCGTCGCGAACGTCACCCCGGCCGCCGCCACCGTGACCGTCGACCGGTCGCCTTCCGCCAGCGAAACCGGCGACGCCGCCACGGAAAACGCCGCCACGTCGTCGTCCGTCACTGTGACCTCGGCCGTTTCGGGCCTCGCCACCGCGTATCCGCTACCAGCCGTCAGCGTCGCGGCGACGACGCTCGCGGGCTCGACGACCGTGTCGCCGACCGTGGCCAGCGACAGCGCCGCGGTTCTGGACCCGGCCTCGAAGCGCACCGTTGCCGGCAACGGGGGTGCCAGCATCGAGCCCGTCTCGGTGACCGCCGCCGACACTTCCAGCGCCTCGTCCGTCGCTCCCGTGCGCGCCAGCGTGAACACCGCCGCCGTCCCCTCGACCACCGAGGCCGACGCCGCCGTGACCGATACCGAGCGCAGCCCCGGCACGGAATACGCGACCACGCGCCGCGATATCGAGTCCGACACCCACAGCAGGTCCCCGTCCGAGTAAAGGCCCATCGGATTGGCGTTGCCGTGCGCCGCCGTGTCGAGGTCCAGATGCGCGCGCCGCGCGCCGTCCGCCAGGCCGTACGCGCGGACCGCCCCGCCGGTCCAATCCGCCACCCACAGCGTATCGCCGTCGGACCACAGCCCCCACGGCCGTTTCACCGCGGCGGCGGTTTCGAGGTCGGCCGCCGCCCGGCGCTCGCCCGCCGCGAGCCCGTAGGCGAACACGCGCCGGGCCCCGTAGTCCGCCACCCAAAGCGTGTCGCCGTCGGACCACAGCCCGCTCGGGTGCGCGTTGTCGCGCGCCAGTTCGATGTCCTGCGCGGGCGCCGGCGCGCCATCCGCCGCCCGGTACGCGTACAACTTCCCGCCGCCGTAGTCCGCGACCCGCAACGTCGTCCCGTCCGACCACAGCCCCGCCGGCTGCCGCGCCGCCGTCGCGATGTCCCGGCCCGGCAACCTGGCCTTGTCCGCCATCGCGAACGCGAAGACTCGCGCCGACTGCAAGTCGGCGATCCACAGCGCCGTCCCGTCCGACCACAGCCCGGACGGATACAGGTCGCCGGCCGCGCCGTCGGTCGGCAGCGCGAACCCTTCCCAGGACGGCGGTCTCTCCACCGTCACCGTGTAGGCGCGCGTCGTCACGCCGTCGGCCGCCGTCACCCTCACCGTGATGACGTTCGTCCCCACCGCCAGCGACACCTCCCGGCTCGAACCCGACGTGTTGCCTTGGGCATCGGCGATGACGACGCTCGCCGTGGCGTCGGTGGCCGTCGCCGCGACCCTCGTCGTGCTTATGTTGTGCGCGATGATCGCCTCGTACGCCAGCGTCGCGCCGTCGAACGTCCCGATGTCGATGCCCGACAGGCTCAGCGCACTCAATGTCGCGTCGT
This sequence comes from Candidatus Azotimanducaceae bacterium, assembly GCA_965206615.1. Taxonomy (GTDB): domain Bacteria; phylum Pseudomonadota; class Gammaproteobacteria; order Pseudomonadales; family Azotimanducaceae; genus VXNE01. Next base: position 78,672 of record CBDBKI010000005.1, on the reverse strand, counting down.
GCGAGACGGACGTGATCGTCACCCACGTGACGCCGACCGCCGCGATTCCGTCCACATCCCGGATCGCACCGGTTTCCGGGACCTCGTAGGTCAGGCCCGCCGTCTCGCCGCTTCGCACCGACTGCGCGAGCGTCAAGAGGACTTCGCTTTCACCCACCTCGACACCCGTCACTTCGGCCGAGGTGTACCCGGGGTTTACAACGACCTTGAACGCGTCCGCAGGCGGCACGGAGTCGGCGTCCAGCGTCTCGTCGTAAACGATCCTGACCTGATCTCCAGAGGTATCAATCCAGAGGAGCTCAGGTCCAAGATTGCCCGCTTCGCGTTGCGTCAGCGCCGTCTCGACCTCAGCTCCGTACGCCGTGTTTTCCTCCTCCCCGAACATGACCGGTCGGTCATCAGCCAAGGGTGACAGGCGCTCGTCGAGGCCCGGGATCGACGCTCCTGGTTGCGCATCTCGCGCGAATGGTCGATGGTAGGTGAGCCGCTCCCCCAGTTCGGCGACTTTCGCTGTTTCGCTGGACGCCAGGTTAGTCGTCTCGTACGGATCCTCTGCGATGTTGTAAAGCTGCTGGGGGGACGACTTGTTACCTTTGGCGAAGGCTCCGTCTTCTTCGAGCAGTTTCCAGTCGCCCACCCGAATCACCTGGAGCGAATGCACTAGTTCCTCGCGTGGGCTCTCGGCGCCGTTGGCGATCGCTTCCCAGGCATCGAAACCATCGAGAGGCAGGCCGCCGTCGGTGTCCGCTCCGGCCAGGCCGGCGAAGGTAGGGAACAGGTCCGACACATGCAGTAGCGAGTCGCTCACCGACCCGGCCGTGATTCGACCCGGCCAACGCATCACGGCAGGAACCCGGATGCCGCCCTCCAGGTACGAGGTCTTGAGCTCCCGGTAGGGAGTGTTCCCGCCCGCTTCGCTCGTGCCCCCGTTATCGTTCAGGAACACGACGAGGGTTTCGTCGAGCACACCCTTGCGGTCAAGCGCGTCCATGACCTGACCGATCGCGTCATCCATGGCCTTGACCATCGCGCGCTGTTTGCGTTCTTCATCGCTAAACACCGAAGGCCTGAATTGCTGGATGTATTCCCGCGGCGCCTGATACGGATCGTGTGGGGCGTTGAATCCCACGTAGAGGAAGAAAGGGCGACTGCCGTTGTGACGTTCGATCAACTGGCTTGCCTCCTCGGCCAGGAGAAACGTCGAATAGCCAGATTCGACGACGGGGCGACCGTTCCGGTGCCAATCAAATATCTCGTGCCACGTCCTCCATGGGCGAAAAAGCTCGTAGGAGTCGATAAACCCGTTGTAGAAACCGTAGTGATGATCGAATCCTCGCTGCAGCGGCAAGCGTTCCGAGCCCCAGTGCCCGAGGTGCCACTTGCCGACCAACCAGGTCGCGTAGCCGGAGTCGTGCAAGGCCTCGGCGAGGGTACGCTCGTCGAGGAGCAGGCCGTCGTCCGTGCTCGAATCCGGATTGTCCGCCGCCCCTGTCTTCCAGGCATAACGGCCGGTGAACAGCGAGGCTCGGGTCGGCGCGCATGTGGGCTGAGCGTAGAACTGCGTAAGCTGGACCCCCTCGTCGGCGATGCGGTCCAGATTGGTAGTCGCTATGTCGGTGCCGCCGTTGAAACCAGCCTGCCCCCAGCCCATGTCGTCGGAGATGAACACCACGATGTTGGGCCGGGTATCCGGGCCAGCGTTCGTCTGGGCGATCCGCTGGCCCGGTACGCCCGCGGCGTTGACGGACGACGTGCCGGCGTGGGCAAGCGTGCCCGCGAGCAACGCGCAGCAGATCGCGAGACGCGCGGCCGATCGGGGTCGTTGCGACGCGCGTTCCCGCATAGGGGTTGGATGTTCCTTCGTCACTCGCTCATGGCCGTGCTGGGAAGTGGCCATCCATGCATCCGCGCGGGCCGCGCGAGGTAGAAGCGCACCGCAGTCCCGTAGTCCATCGTCCTGGACGGTGACGTAGACCCTTTTGCGTATCATGGTCGCAGTCGCTCTTGCCGGCGAACTCCACGCGCGCACGTCGGTCTGGGGGTGGTGAGACAGCGAGTGGGTGTGGGTGGTTGCAGCGTGCCCTCGCGCGTCGCCGCTGCCCCCGCTCCGCGCATACTGTCTCGCCCCGGTTCCGCGCCAAGTCCGACGGAGCCCGCCTCCCGCCCGTCCGTGGACGCCCGGCATCGCATGCGGCGGGGCGACCGGACCACCTCGACGTCCCATGGGACGACCCGTATGGCGGTGCGCGACTCCCCGTGACTGTATTTGGTGCGGGTTGCCGGCGTCAACCGATTGGAGACGGGTGTCAACGCAAAGCAGAAATGTCCCCTTTGCATTCCTGCTGTCCTGTCCGGAACCCGGCGCCGGTGAGGATGCCAGGAGTCCGCAAGCCGTCCCGGCGATCGTGCGCCCCTTGGGCGTAGGGAGCGAAGCCCAGGGGCGGGCGTGGCGCGGCGTCCTCATCCGACCGCCGTTCCCGCCGCCTCCGGCTTGAACGGGCGCCGCCAGGGATGGTCCGCCGGCGGCTTGTAGGTCGGTCGCGACCGCTGCTCCGCCTTGGCCTGCTCGACCCGGCGCTCAACCGTCTTCTCGTCCTCCACTGGTGCCGCCTCCTCACCTGCCGCGAGCAGCCGCACCGGATCGCCGCAATGTCCAGCGGCCGCGAGGCCCGCGAGAACTGCGTCAACTTGTCCTTCTTGTTGACCCGGAACACGCTGTACCGGTCCGAGTAGTACGCCACCGGCCGGCCGTGCGCCGCCACGCGGGGGCTCGGTCAGTTCCGCGGTATCGGCGCGTTCTCGCGCACGGCCGCCTGCCGTTCGATCCACAGCGGCGCCCCGGCCCGTTCCGCCAGCGGGACGAGCGTCCCGACATCGACGGCCCCGACATCCAGCCACAGCCAGCGCAGCCGCGTCAGCCGACCCAGCGGCGCGACGTCCGACACCGGATTGCCCGGCAGCCGCAGCCACACCAGTCCGGACAGGTCGCCGAGCGGGGACATGTCCGACACGCGGTTGCCGGTCAGGTCCAGCCGCTGCAGCGAGCGCAGCTCCGCCAGCAGCCCGACATCGGCGATCCGGTTGTCCGACAGCCCCAGGTGCACCAGCTCCTGCAGGCCCCGATGCGAGCAGTCCACCATCCGCTCCTCGATGTGCTCGACCACGTGCACGGCCGCCGTCCGCCCAAACCGCGCCATCGGTGCCTGCGGCAGCGGGTCGGTGTTCCTGATTGTCCCCGTCGCCTCGTCCCTCGTGATGGAGACCGTCATGGATGCGTCATCGCACAGGGTGTGCATTGCTGATCTTGACCTTCACGGTCTCGCCGTCGTCGGGCACCGAGTCGTCGATGATGCGGATGAAGGGCTTGTCCACCCGTTTGCCGATCTGCATCCAGTACGTGGCGTTCGGGATCTTTAGGTAGTCCGTTCCTTCCGTGGCGGTGCCGCCCGAGATGGTCTCGAAGTCGTAACACACAATTTTGTCATACTTCTGCGAGAGCCTGACTCTGAAGTCGAGCCACCCGTCGTCCTCGTCCCCGGTCGCGTCTTCGATCCGAATCGTCAGATTCGACACGTTGGTCGTGGTGGGCGTCGGCGCGTCGATCATTCCCGTCGCCTCGGCGGTCGTGATGCTGAGCACACTTCTTACGTTGCCGTAGGCATCGACCCTGCGCGCGCTGCTGATCCTTACCTTCACGGTCTCCCCGGCGTCGTTGACCGTGTCCTCAATGAGCGCGAAGCCCATCTGCACGGTCGTCTCTCTCCCCGGAATGACGTGGGTGTAGGTGCGACGAGCATGGTAGTCGAGGCCTTCGGTGGCGGTGCCTCCCGAAACAGTCTCGAAGTCGACCTTCACCGTGTTCTGGAGGGATCGCGAGAGCGTGACATCGAACATGAGGTGGCCGGCGTTCTCGGCGGCGCTTGCGTCCGCGATCGAGATGCTGGCGTTGCTGACCCCGGGGTTGATGCCCTTGACACGAATCTTCTTGGAGTCACCCTCGGACGTTCAGGAGCCGCTCGAAGTCCAGGCGCGTTCCAGGCTGTCGTTGCCGATGCTCCAGCCAGACGCCTTCCGCGCATCCTCGGCGTCCGAGGCCGTGTTGTTGATGGACAGGAGGGGGCCGGCATTTGCTCCCACCCTGTCGATCACAACGAAACACGTCGTGGAGGCCGCGAGAGCGATGCCGCGGGTGGTGAACGCGTGGACACTGCCGGCCACCAGCGAGGCCGGGTTCGAGAGGGTGCCCAGGCTGGCGCCCGGCGCGCCGCTGCTGTTCGAATGGATGCAGACGGTGAAGGTCGTCGCGTATTCGTGGGTATCGGCCCCCATCTCGATTTCGACGCTGGTCAGCGTGTAGCCGGCGCTGTTGCTGCCCGTGGTGAATGCTTGCGCCTGGTCGAAGTCGATGAGAGAACCGCTCCCTGAGTTGTTGGGCTGCCCCTCTGACAACGCCAAGCGGGTAGCCCGCAGCCGCAGAGATTGTCGCAACCGGTGCTCAAACGCGGTAACTCCCGCTTACTGCGGTCGCCGCTCTGGTTCAGGACGCTCAATCTGGAAGACCCTAAGCGTATCCGTACTTGCCGCCGGCAACGAGGTTCGCACGTCGGGCAGTCCCGCGTCGAGCCATACCCAGCGGAGGCGGTCAAGGCCGTTCAGCGGCCAGGGATCGGCGATCGGGTTGCGATCCAGGCGCAGCCACTCCAGCTCCGGCAGGCCACCCAGCGCGGTGATGTCCGATACACGGTTGCCGGACAGATCGAGACGCTTCAGCGACCCGGACCCAGCCAGCAAACTGACTTCCGTGATCCGATTCCCGGACAGGCCCAGGTTCACCGGGGTCTTGAATTGCGATACCCATATCACCTCGTCCATGACGTTGCCGTCCACGAGCAGCACCTCAAGCCTCGGGAGCACCATGAGCGCGGAAATATCCGAGATCCGGTTGTTCGACAAGTTGAGCCGACGCAGGTTGGCGAGGCCCGCCAGCGCCGAGACATCCGAGATCCGATTGTTCGACAGGTCCAGCCGGCGCAAGTGGGTGAGTCCTGCCAGCGCGGTGATGTCCACCACCCGGTTGTCGGAGAGATCAAGGCGGCCGAGGTCCGTCAGTTCCGCCAGCGGCCACAGGTCCGAGATCGCATTGTCGCCGAGGGCGAGCCGCTCGAGGTTCGAAAGCCCCCACAGCAGCGAGACATCGGAAAGGCCCCGGGAGGACAGGTCCAGCCGCTCCAGCTTGACTGCCCCGGACAGGGCCGCGTGCAGCAGTTCGGCTTGCGAAACCGGTCCCCCATGAGCCCAGGAATCGAGCGCGCCATGCGTTCCATCCACCGTGTGGCTCGCGGTCGTCCTGATCACTCCCCCATGGCGAACCGCCACATCCTGAACAGGTTCAGCAGGATTCCCCGATGGATCCTCGATCGGGTGCATCGGCGCCACCAGATAGCTCAGGGTCACCGCGTCGGACGGCGGTACGGCCTGCGACAGCCCCAGAACCGCCCTCGAGCCGCTCACCGCTACCCGCTCTACCCGTACCGCCCGGGTGCCGTCCGCTCCGGTCGCGAGCACCACGAAGTCTCTCGGAGACGGCGTCGATCCCGCGCCTGGCTGCCCACTGTATTGGAGCGTCAGCTCAGCGCCCGACAGGAACGTGTCCGATAGCGACAGCGTCGACGACGCGTCGCAACCCACCCCTGCATCCTCGCTGTGCCGGCAGTTCTGCACACCCCAGCCCGCAGACGCACAGTCCGCAAGACGCGCTTCGCCGCCTTCGCATTGCGTGTTGTCCATCCAGATCGGGTCCGCGCCCTCGCCGAAATGCGCGCGGGTGTAGGCGGTTGCCAATCCCGTGTAGCCGAGTTGTCGGCACACGACCTCGGCGTCGTCCCCGGTCCAGTAGTCGTCGCACACCGTGCCCCACTGCCCCGCGTGGTAGATTTCCACCCGGCCCTCGTGCTCGCCCGATCCGTTCACCAACCGTACGTCACCTTCCCCGGCACCGTCTTCCGTGGCGCCCGGCGTACCCGTCCCCTCGTCCGACCACGTGCCGTGGCCCCCGGCGTTGTAGGCGCTTGCCCGCACCGTGTACTCCGTCCCGTTGCTCAGGCTCCCAATCACCGCACTGGCGGTCGAACCGCCCGAAACGTCGAGCTGGCGACTCGACGAATACGACTGCGATCCCGACTTCCACCGCATACGGTATCCGTCCACGTCCGGCTGCACAGTCCACGACACCGTCAACTGCCCGTCGCCCGCCGTCACGGACAGGTCTGTTACCTGGCCCGGTGGCTGCACCGCCGGCGTGCTGCCCTCGCCCGAGGCCGACCAGCCGCTGGCACCTTCCGCATTCCTCGCCAGCACCTGAACCTGGTACAACGTCCCCGCCGACAATCCGGTGATGGTCGCCGCTGTGCTCGCCCCCGTGTGCGACCAGTCCGCAAAGCCGCCGCTCGCGCCCTCCCGGTACTGAACGTCATAGTCCGTCACCGCCGGGCGGCCGGCGTTCGCCGGCGCGCTCCACGACACCGACAACGAGGTCCTCGATGCGCCCGACACCGTAGGCGCTGCCGGGGCCACCGGCGGCTCGTCGACGTCGGTCACAGTGATCGTCACAATGATCGACGCGCTGCCGCCGTTCCCATCGATCACGCTCACCGTCACCGAGCGGCTCGAACCCGCCTCGTGATCCAGCACCGCGGCCGTCCTCAACTGCCCCGTCAGTGTGTCAATGGTGAAATCCGAAGCGTCGGTGCCGGCGAGCGAATACGTCAGGGAGTCCCGGTCGGCGTCCGAAGCCGACACCGCCGCGCCTACCGCAGTGCCCACCGCGGCGTTCTCCGCTACCGAGCGGGACGCGCTGGTGCCGCCGTCGAATTCAGGCGCCCGGTTCGGACTGTCGCTCGCCGCGATGGTCACCGTCGCCGATCCGAGGGAGGCGCCGTCGCGGCTCGCCGTCACCACCACGGTTTCCTCGTCCTCCTCGTCGGTGTCGTCCACCGCCGTCACCGTCGCCGCCACCGAACCGGCGCCGGCGGTCAAGGTCAGCGACGTCTCCGACAACGTATGGTCGCCCGACGCGGCCGTGCCGGATACCGCCAGGCTGATCGTCTGGTCGTCGGCGAACGTCACCCCGTTCGACACCGACACCGTCACGGTCGAGCTCCCGCCCTCGTCGATCCCCAACGGGTTGGCCGTCACAGCGAACGCCGCCGTGTCGTTGTCCGCCACCGTGACCTCGGCAGAATCGTCAGAGCCCACCGTATACCCGGTGCCGGCGGACAGGCTCGCCGTCACCGTGCCGTCGTCCTCCACCACCGAGTCGTCGTCGGTGGCGACCGTCAGCGTCGCGGTCGTGGCGCCCACGGCGATCGTCACCGACGCCGGCGCCGTTCCCGAGACCACCGATCCGGCCTCGCTCACCGAGAGCGCCACCGTCACCGCCCCCGTGGCCGCTTCCCCCAGTGTCACCGTGAACGACGCCGCGGTGCCTTCGGTCACCGAGGCGGTGTCCGAGGAGATCGTCGCCTCCGGCTGCGACATCGTCGGGCCCGCGACCGTGGCCTCGATCCGGTTCGCCAAACCCCGGCCGTCGCTCGTGCAGATCGCGTCGGTTGCTTCGCAGTCCGATGTCGTCGGCAGGACGAGAACGACGTCCGCATCGGATGCCGGGCGCACCGTGATCCGCCAGCGCACGCTTGATCCCTGCACCAGCCGTTGCGCCCGCTTGACCGTCCCGCCCGTCACCTCGAACGCCGCATCGCGCAACGTCCTGTAGCTGACGCTGATCTCCTCGCTGAACCGCAGCTCGAATCCGAACGGCGCCTGCCCGTCATGCGTCTCCGGCATGTCCACGAACTGCGCCGTCACCGGCGGCTCATCACTCGCCGCGATGGTCACCGTCGCCGATCCGAGGGAGGCGCCGTCGCGGCTCGCCGTCACCACCACGGTTTCCTCGTCCTCCTCGTCGGTGTCATCCACCGCCGTCACCGTCGCCGCCACCGAACCGGCCCCGGCGGTCAAGGTCAGCGATGTCTCCGACAACGTATGGTCGCCCGACGCGGCCGTGCCGGATACCGCCAGGCTGATCGTCTGGTCGTCGGCGAACGTCACCCCGTTCGACACCGACACCGTCACGGTCGAGCTCCCGCCCTCGTCGATCCCCGACGGGTTGGCCGTCACGGCGAACGCCGCCGTGTCGTTGTCCGCCACCGTAACCTCGGCAGAATCGTCAGAGCCCACCGTATACCCGGTGCCGGCGGACAGGCTCGCCGTCACCGTGCCGTCGTCCTCCACCACCGAGTCGTCGTCGGTGGCGACCGTCAGCGTCGCGGTCGTGGCGCCCACGGCGATCGTCACCGACGCCGGCGCCGTTCCCGAGACCACCGATCCGGCCTCGCTCACCGAGAGCGCCACCGTCACCGCCGCCGTGGCCGCTTCCCCCAGTGTCACCGTGAACGACGCCGCGGTGCCTTCGGTCACCGAGGCGGCGTCCGCCGCGATCGTCGCCTCCGGGAACTCGGTTGTGGTGGCGCTGGTCCGCGTTACCGTCACTGTGTAGGTCTGCGTCGTCGTCCCGTCCTCGGCCGTGACCGTCACCGCGATTTCGTTCTCGCCTTCGGCCAGGCTCACCTCGGTTCCGGAGGTGATCGACAGCACCGCTTCGGCATGGTTCGCCGTAGCCGTCACGATGGTCGTCTCGATATCCTGGGCCACGGTCGCGGTGTATGAAGTCACCGCGCTCGAGAACCTTCCGATGTCGATCCCGGAGAGGCCGAACGCACTCAGCGTCGCATCGTGGGAGACGGACTGGATCGTCACCGTCGCCGAGCCGATGGACGCGCCGCCGCGCGAGGCGGCCACCGTCAGCGTCTCGTCCGATTCCTCCTCCTGGTCGTCGAGCGCCGTCAGCGTCGCCGTGGTCGAGGTCGTCCCCGCCGTCAGAGTCACGGTCGCGGGCACCGAGTAGTCGGACGTGGTCGCAGTGCCCGATACGACCAGTGTCACAGTCTGGTCGTCCGCGAACGTCGCCCCGTTGGTGATCGCCACCGTCAGCGTGGCGGTCTGCGCCTCGGCGATCGTCCCGGGTGCGGCCGTCACCGTGAACGCCGCTTCGTCCTCCGCTTCGTCCGTCACCCAAACGACCCCGACCGCCTCGAGATCGTCCGCGTCCTGAGTCGCACCCGTGTCCGGTACTTCGTAGGTCAACCCCACCGTGTTTCCGGCGGTGACCTCGCTGGCGAGGGTCAACACGACTTCGTTGCCGCTCACCGCGACCCCGGTCACCTGCGCCGAGACGTAGCCGGGGTTCACGACGACGGCAAAAGCGTCGGCGGAGGGCACGGCGTCAGCGTCCAGGGTCTCGTCGTACACCAGCGCGACACGAGACTTCGAGGCCGCGATGCGCAGCAGGGTCGGCGCGGGATTGCCCCTGAGGAGTTGCGTAACCGCCCTCCTGGCCGCAGTGCCGAATATCTCGTCTTCCTGCGCTCCGTACATCTTCGGAGGGTGGTCCGGAATCTCGTCGGTCGCTTCCCCGTCGCGCGCGAACGCTCGATGGTAGTCCAGGCGCGCCCGCAGTTCGGTCACCTTCGCGGCGTTGCCCGAAGCCTGGTTTGTCTCCTCGTAGGGATCGTCCTCAATGTTGTACAGCAACACGGAATCAGGCGCCGGATCGTAGTAGTCCACGTAGTCGTCGATCAGCTTCCAGTCGCCCTTGCGAATCACCCCGTCTGCATACACGACCTCTTCGCGCGGGCTCGCGCCCCCCTCGGCGATGGCCGCCCAAGCATGCACTCCGTCGAGCGGGAGGCCGGAAGTGGTGTCTGCCCCGGCCAGACCGGCGAGAGTTGGGAACAGATCCACCACGTGGAGCAGCGCGTCGCTCTCGGACCCCGACGGGATCTCGTCCGGCCAACGCATGACGGCGGGAACGCGGATGCCGCCCTCGAAGAACCCCGACTTCTTCCCCCGGTAGGGCTCGTTCCATCCGGCGCTTTGCGCGCCACCGTTGTCGTTCAGGAAGATGACCAACGTGTCGTCGAGTACGCCCTTGCGTTCCAGTGCGTCCAGCACCTGCCCGATCGCGTCATCCATGGCCTTGAGTTGCGCGCGCTGCTCATGATCGTCCAGGTCGTCGTACTGCTCAAGGTATTCGTCCGGCGCCTGATTCGGGTTGTGAACGGCGTTGAACGGCAGGTACAGGAAGAACGGACTCTCGCCGTCGTGCCGCTCGATCAGCTGGATCGCCTCGTTGGCGAGGAGGAACGTGGAGTAACCGGACTCGACCACGGGACGCTCGTTGCGGTGCCAATCCAGAATCCCGCGCCGGCTCCTGCCGCGATGGTGCGTAAAGGAATGGATCTCCCCCGAATAATGCCCGTAGTGGTGATCGAATCCGCGCTGCAGTGGCAGGTGATCCTGTTGCCACTGCCCCAGGTGCCACTTGCCGATGATCCAGGTCGCGTAGCCGGCGTCGCGCAGGGCTTCGGCGATCGTGCGCTCGTCGGTCAGCATGCCCTGGCTATCACGAAGGCCAACGCGGGGCTCCGTCCCGTTCTTCCAGGGATAGCGCCCGGTCAGCAGCGAGCCGCGCGTCGCCGAACACACCGGCTGGACGTAAAACTGCGTGAGCTTGACCCCCTCGTTGGCGATCCGGTCCATGCTGGGGGTCGTCACTTCGGTAGCGCCGTTGAAGCCGGGCTGTCCCCAGCCCATGTCGTCGGAGAGGAACACCAGGATGTTGGGCGGGGTGACGGACTCTTCGTCCATCTCGGTGGCAAACGCGCTGGGCGCGCCTGCGACTGCGACGGCTGCGATGGTCAGGAGGAGTGCCGCGGAGTGACGGAACCGTCGAGGACGTGGGTCAACCCAGTGCCGAGACATGCACGGTCCCCGGCTCAACGGCGTGTTCGGCAGGCCCATGGACCGGCGCAAGCCGCTCCATGCCGGCCGTTCGGCACGGCGACCCCAACGCCGCCCATCGTCTGTCGGGCGCGTACCGATTGCCGGTGCAAAAACGACCACCCGACCGAAGCCCTAGCCGGTGGCGAACGCATCTTCGCAGGCCCCAGGAGTCTGGCCGGCGGCGGCGACACCAAGGTGCGGGGCCTGCGCCAGAGTCTGGTCGAACATCACGATGAAGCCCATCATCCTCACGAAAACCAGCAGGGCGAGGCCGTACTCGAGGGCCATCACGCCCCCCGTTACGCCCGCGCTCGAACGGGCGTGCTAACCGTACGCGGCGCGTGCCGGTGTGCATCGTCAAACGCGGTAACCTCGCGGGCTCTCCGAGCCCATGCAAGGCCCGAAGGGTGCCGGCAAGGGTCGCAATCTGTCAAGAGCCTTGACTTTCCAACACGACGACCACCCCACCGCGGCCGGGGGATTGAACGCACCCAGACCCATCTGATGGTCCGATCGCCGACTCATCCGTCAGTACGCAGGAGGCCCAGCGACCGGGCGCGACCGACCGCCTTTCTGCGATCACGCACCTGCAGTTTGGCGAACAGAGCCCGGACGTGATACCGCACGCCGTCCCGCGTCATCCCGAGTGCCCGAGCGATCTCATTGTCCGTCTGCGTCTCAAGACGTCGCAACACTTCGATCGTACGGCTGCCGAGTGCCGGGGGCGCCCGTGTACACACGGGCCCGTGCTTGCGCACGTACTCCCTCAACCGTAGTCCCCGCTATGCTTTCGGTCGGCGAGCGCGACGCAAGCGTCGTGCGCACAGGACCAAAATCCTCCGCGATCATCACGGCCCCTGGTTAGAAATGCGGGCTAGTGCGCTGGGTATCTGGAAGATCAATAATGTTAGTAACCACTTGGCTGGCGCTGTCCATGCGCCACTGGCCAAAACCCTTTCTGCAAGACAATATTCACCCCACCCCCCTACGCGTTTTCGGCAACTGCGATCCGCCCCTTTTCGACAATCCAGGTCGGACGTTTCCATAGGGTAGTGGTAGTTCCAGATGCTGGTATCGTAAATGGGGTGGCCCGGCCGTATAACCAGTGGATTGGAGACGAGGGTCCCGCAACCAATGGCCGTGGGGGCGTCGCGAGTTTTCGCGCTGATCCGCGCCTGGCAGGAAGCACCGTTCTACGAGCACGATCCTGTGGTTGGTCATTCGTCGCGGCTTTGCGCGGAACGCTAGTCGGGTCGGACCGGCTATCGGCGGATGTGACTACGTCCCGCCCTCGCAAGGGTTCCCGGCGGTGGCGGTCGACGCGTACTCGCCGCGCGTGGCGAGCTGGGTTGGTGGGGGAGCGATGCCCGCTTTCAAAGCCCGACAGGCGCGTATCGAGCGTCGGCGATCTGTCCAGAACGACCCGGTGTGGCACATTTCAGGGGGTGCTCCCCCAACGGCAAACCGTCCGCGAGAACGAGGTACGTCTGCCGAATTGTTGTTGCGCATGCGCAACAAAACGGTGTCTAACGTGACCGCCACACCATGCGAAGACGCCGCGTGGAGCCGAGAAGCAGTCCGAAAACCTACCCGCATGGACCGTTCCGTCAGACCTACTCGAATATGCCTGAACATAGCCAAAGCTGACTTCCTGCTTCGCGGAGGCCGGTTTCACCGGGACGATATGGCGGATGCCGCTGCCCCGGCCAGCGCCGGCCTCTCCACAGGCTTTGACCGTGGAACGCACGGCATGGTTCTTCAGATTCACGGCGGCGTTCACGTCGCGGTCGTGTGCGCTCCGGCACGCGCTGCACGCCCACTGCCTGACCGACAGCGGCAGCCGCTCGCCGCACGCCGAACACATCTTGCTGCTCGGAAACCAGCGGTCCGCCACCACCACCTGCCCGCCCCGCATCGGGGCCTTGTACTCGAGCTGGCGGCGGAACTCCCCCAACCCGGCATCGCCAACCGCGCGCGCCAGGTGACGATTCGCCATCATGCCGCGCACGTTCAGATCCTCGATGCCGATCGTGTCGAACCGCCGCGTCAGATCCGTCGTCAGCGGGTGCAGGCTGTCGGTGCGGACGTTTGCGATCCGCGCGTCGAGCCGCGCGAGTCTGCCGCGCGCCTTGCGCCTATTGGCGGAGCCCGTCTGCTTGCGGCTCACGCCGCGCGCCAGCCGCTGTCGGCGCTTGATCAGCCAGGGTGAAGGGGTGCTCAGCCGTTCCCAACACCCCGGCGCCCCGACGACGGCAAGAACCGCTTCTCGTAGACCCACGCCACCTGCCTCCCATCCCAGACGAAACACAGGTGCCGCGTGCGGCGAACTCTCGAGAGCACGCCCGGACGAAACACTGCCGCGCACTGGCCACCCCCACGTCGAACGCTGTCGTAGACCAGGCCATTCGACCCGTCTTCCCGTAGCGCCGCTGCGAGACGGCTGCTGGCACGGTAATCGTTCTCCGCATGGAGATCGGCGTAGTCCGATTGCCGCCCCCTCAGATCGTGCAGGTCACCGGCCAGATCGACACCGCTGGCGCGCAAGTCGAGTTCCATGGGTCCCTGCGCTGTCGCCCGCAGGAACAGCTCCTGATGGTACCTGGACTCGACGACCGCCGTATCGAGTTCCCTGCCGGCGTAGAACACGCCGAACGTGCCATCGCTGAACCGGCTGCTTTCCGGGTTCACATGCGTAAAGGCACCCATGACCACACTGGTTCCGGGACCGCTGATCCGCTCCTCCGGGCGGACGAGCTGTACGTCCCCGACTTCGTCCCGTACCCGCGGGTTCGTCAAGGCCTCCACTTCCAGCACGGCCTCGAGGTCGGCGGGATCCGCTATCCGCTCGAAGAGCTGGATGGGCGGGAAGCGGCTGGGGAGGACGCGCCAGGACGGCTTCCAATCGACCCGGCTAACGCGAAGCGTCAAGCTCCTCCACCCGTTTGTGCATCCAGGTACTGCCTGACCACGTAGAGATCCGCCACCTGTCCGGACAGCATCCGGTCCAGCGCCGAGCCGCCGCCGAACGTGCGCGCCGCGTTCGGTCGCCGCACCCACTCATCAGCCGCCTTTTCGTCCGCGAAGAGCGTCTGCAGCGCCCTGTAGATGCCCAGTACGTACGAGATGCGCTCGAGGGTGTCCTTCGAAAGCGTGCTGCCAGAATCCTTCTTCCACTTGAAGAACGTGGAGCGCGCGCTCACCCCCAGCAGGACCATCTGCTCGTCGACCGAGAGGCTCCATAGCTCCGCGATGCGAAAGAACGCGCGGAGCGCGGGACCCGAGAGGCGCCTCCGGTCGACGCCTACCTCCGCGTGAGCCTGTGTCGCCATCGGTATTCCATATCTGGACTTTTATAGACTTATAGTACAAATTAGGACCTATGGCAAGGCCGCGCCTCCAGGCCGGGGCTGTTCGGTGCCCCCCTGGACAGCGACAATTGGAACTTTCGGGCGCCGAAAGAAATAGTTGACGCTGACCACATGGGCGTTGCGAGTTGGACGCAGGGAGCGGAGCGACCGAAGTCCAACTCGCAACGCGGCGCGATGCGGTAGGGATCACGCCGCGCCTCGCCGGTGTCCGTCGTCGTCCATGTGTGCCGGTGCGCTACGCAGAAGATCCTGGTGCTCCCGCATCCGGAAGCTGTTCCCGCGGATGGTGCAGCAGGCGGTCGATCAGCGCTGCGGCCATCACTTCGTCGCCTAGACGCGCGCTCGTGACGGGCGTTGATGAGCTGGAAGAACAGGATCGATCAGGGCGCCGTCGCCCGTGTCCCGGCCGTGCGAGCATTCGAAACGGGACGCCACAAGGGCGTCCCCTACAACAGCCGCCCGTACCAATAGGGCGTCTTCTCCGCCCACTCGCTCTCCGGGAAGTGCTCGTGGAGCTGGGCGTACGCCGCCAGGCGCCCGACGTCGATCGAGTGGGCGCCCTCGAAGTTGACCACCGTGCGGATCATCTCCCGGAGCGAGATCCCCTTTCCGTCGAACAGCACGACCTGCTGGCCCAGCCAGTCGTCGCAGCTCATGGCCGGGCCCGCGCCCTTTCGGGACAGCTGTTCCGGGCTGATGGGCCACGGGGACTCTTCACTCGGTACGCCTGTCCAGTCCGCGGCGCCGGGCAGCGGCCATTCGATCGACAGCTCCACGCCCTGCGCGCCCGCCCGGAACCCGTAGGTCGCTTCCGGTTCCCGCGTGATCCCGTCCAGCTTGGTCGCCTTCAGGAAACCGCCGGCAACGCCGAATCCGCATTCGATCATCCGCCGCTCATTCCGGGCGATCCTGCGCAGCGGATCGAACTGCAACCCCGTCTCGTCGACGAGCCGGTCGTCGAGCAACCGCCGCTCGCGCTTGCCGTAGTCGCCCAGATAGTGCCCGCAACTGGACAGGATGTGTCGTGGAGCGCGGCATCTACCGCCGCGGGAACGAACAGACCACGGATCGGGAACTGACCGGCCCCGCACCGGCCCGAAAAGCCGTTCCCGCAGTTCCCGTCCGGCGGTTCCCGCCAGGTCAGCTCACAGTGCTTCCGCATGCTCGGCGTGGATCGCCTTCCCGAACGCGCGCCCAGATCCGCGCGGTTACCTCCTTCAGCGCGATTTCCCGGCCCCTACGCTCGACGAGCCGGTCGCGAACAACGGTCTCTGTGAACGCAGTCGCGAAATCAGGTGCCGCGTACAACACGGTGTAGCCCGCGCCGCGGAACGCGAAACGCGAGTCCGCCGCGCTCGTTCCCAAGGGGGAACCGCCGTGCCTGTCCAGTATGATCCGGTAGCTCTCGGGAAGCGCGGCTTCGACCAGGAGGGGCCAGGAGGGGCTCGATCAGGCTTCGCGGACAACGGTCTCCGCTCACGCAAACGTCGCGCCGAACCCCGCCGCCGCGGACAACACCTCGTCGAGCCGTCCGGCGTTCAACCTTTCGAGCGGCCGGGCCGTTGTCTCTGCGAAAGGCCACTCCTGGCTCAGGAACGCCCAGGCGAGTTCGGGATCCCCGACGACCTCCACCACGTCGGCCAACCCGGGAACGACCCGGCCGGGTCCGACGATCTGCTCCGCAGGAATGTTCAGCCCCCGCTTCGTCGACCGCCAGGCGATCAGCGTATTCCTGTCCGCCCAGTCGTATACCGTGGTGCGCGAAACGCCGAGCCTCGCTGCCGCCTCGGTGGCGCCGAGGATCCGCTCGCCGGCCCGGCTGGCCACGAACGGCCTCAGTTGCTCCGGCACTTCCTCCCCCGGTCGCCCGGCGCCCGCCTCCGCTTGCGCCGCCGCCGTTTCGAGCGCCACCGCCACCGCCATCCGGGCTTCCTCGGGATGCTCGCGGATGAAGTCCCGCGCGTCGCTCGAGAGCCTTGGGGGCCTTCGCGTCAGGAAGCCCATCACCGCTCCCGTAGACCTCGCCATCACACCCTGTCCCGCTGCCGGACAGCGTCGGCGCGCGTTCGACCGCGATCAGCACCAGACGATTGTCCTCCCGGTAGATCGGGACTTCGTCCGCGCTGATTTCCAGTTCCCGGGGAATCCGAACGGCCTGATTGAAGCCGTTACGGAACTGGCGCGCATGGCGGGGAGCTGTCGGTTCGCGTGCCGAATACTCTGTCATATGCCTGGCCTACGCCGAGGGGGGACGGCGTCAAACGCAATCGCTCCGCGCGCCGGCGGCATTCTCGTCCTGGTCGCCACGGCTCGCCGCGCGTCGCTTGACGGCACATGGCCGGGCGTCGGACCATGCGTGCTGACGTTGCGAGGCGCGCTCGCTGTGGGGGCTTCCACCGAGCGGCGTCGCTCCACGCTGGCCAGAGGGGGCTGCCATGCGAGTATCTTCCGGGAGAACCACTCCACTCGTTGTGATGTTGTCTGGACTTCTCATCCTGGGAGTCGTCCTGGGAGGGTGCGGCGAGACGGCCGGCCCGACGGACATGGCGGCGGAGGACAAGGGCAGCGCTGCCCACATTCGCCGGATCACCACGGCGATCGACGACGCGGCGCTCAGGAACGCGGACGCCCGCCCGGGCGACTGGCTGACCTACGGGCGCAACTATCGCGAGGACCGCTACAGCCCGCTGGACCAGGTCCACCGCGGCAACGTCGAAGAACTCGGCCTGGCGTGGACGCTCGACCTGGGCACCAAGCGGGGTATCCAGACCACGCCGCTCGTGGTCGACGGCGTCATGTTCCTGTCCGGTCCCTGGTCAGCGGTGTACGCCGTCGACGCCCGCAAGGGCACGCTGATCTGGGAGTACGACCCTGGCGTTGACCGCGGCATCGGGACGCGGCTCTGCTGTGGCGTGTCCAATCGCGGTCTTGCGCTCTACAAGGGCGCCCTGTTCGTCGGAACCCTGGACGGTCGCCTGATCTCCATCGACGCGGCGGACGGAACGCCGAACTGGGAGGTGATGACGGTCGATCCCGAGGGCTACCAGTCGATCACCGGGGCGCCACGCATCGCCAACGGCCTGGTGCTGATCGGCAACGGTGGAGCCGAGTTCACGGCGCGCGGCTACGTGAGCGCGTACCGCGCCGACACGGGAGATTTGGCCTGGCGTTTCTACACCGTACCCGGCAACCCGGACGATGGCTTCGAACATGCGGACCTCGAGCAGGCCGCGGCGACCTGGACCGGATCCTGGTGGGAGCTCGGGGGCGGCGGGACCGCGTGGGACTCGATCGCCTACGACCCGGAACTCGACCGCGTCTACATCGGGGCCGGCAACGGCACCCCCTGGAACCGGCTGCGCCGCAGTCCCGAGGGCGGGGACAACCTCTACCTGTCGAGCATCGTCGCGGTAGATGCCTCCACCGGCCGCTATCTCTGGCATTTCCAGACGACGCCGGGCGACACCTGGGACTACACCGCCACGCAGCACATCCTGCAGGCGGATCTCACCGTCGACGGCGAAACCCGGAAGGTGCTGGTGCAGGCGCCCAAGAACGGCTTCTTCTACGTGCTGGACCGCTCGACCGGTGCTTTCCGGAGCGGTGCGCCGTTCGCCTACATGAACTGGGCGACGGGCCTGGATCCGAATGGCCGGCCGGTCGAAAGGGAAGGCGCGCGCTACGAGGACGGCAGGAAACACCGGATCGCCCCCAGCGCGCACGGCGGTCACAACTGGCAGCCGATGTCGTACAACCCCGAAACCGGATGGGTGTACCTCCCGGCGGTGGAGCAGATCGGCTCCCTGCGCTATGACAGGAGCGTCCCGGACCGGTCCCGGCGGAGACTGAACGGCGGCAACGGCGCCACCAACGCCAACAACATGAGCCTGTACGTGGAAGAGGTGCAGGACGACGACCCGCGCGCGCCGAAGCCGGGCCAGTCCTACGGCCGCCTGATCGCGTGGGACCCGGTGGCGCAGGAACTGAAGTGGGAGGTTCGCCAGCCGCTGTTCTACAACGGCGGACTGCTCACGACCGCCGGCGGGCTCCTGTTCCAGGGCGACGCGGAAGGCTGGTTCCGCGTCCGGGACACGCGCACGGGTGAAGCACTCTGGGAATTCGACGTGCGCAGCGGCGCCGTCGCGCCGCCCGTCACCTACCTGGTCGACGGCGAACAGTACGTCACGATCGCCGTGGGATGGGGCGGGGGTCCGGGGAAGCGGATGAAGCAGGTCGATCGCATTCATCCCGGCACCGTCTATACGTTCAGGCTTGGCGGTGACGCGCCACCGCCGGAGAAGCTGCCGCCGCTGGAGCGCGCAGTCGTCGCGCTCACCACGGACGCCACGCCGCTGGAGATCGGTACCGGGTACAACCTCTACATGGGGCACTGCGTCCACTGCCACGGCTCGGTGCGGGGCGACGGCGGGGAGATCCCTGCCCTGGCGTGGTCGACCGAGGGCATGTACACGTTGCTGCGCGAAATCGTGCTGGATGGCCTGCTCCTGCCCGAAGGCATGCCAAGCTTCGAGGACAAGCTGACGGGCGCGGAGGTCGACCTGATCAAGGCCTACCTGCTGCACGAGGCGGAAACCCTTCGGGCGGGGACTCCGTCGGAGGAAAGGCGCGCTTTCCTCGGGGCGGCGCAGAGGCTTGCCGACGAGGCGTAGGCGGGCAATCCCGTATCGAGTTCATGCACGGTCCGGGGCAGGTGTTGTTGGGGACGGCTTGTCCCGTCCCGTTCCTGCGGCTTGCATGACTGCGGGACGGGCGACCACAAGGGTCGCCCCTACATGCGAGTCATCTCGCAGCTCTCCAATATGGTCCAACGGTCGCGCTGGCGAGACGGCGGCGAGAGTTTCACTCTTGCATACGGCGTCACTCCTCGCCTGGGAGTTCCAGACCGAGGTTGTCTTCGAGATGCGCGCGGGTAACGCGCTCAAACCGCTCCGGCCAAGCTGCACCCAGCTCCTGCGCCAGTGCCCGCGCCATAGGGAAGAACTGTCCGGCGATTGCTCGGGTGCGTTCGAAGACGGACGACCAGGTGGAACCCGACGGGAGGTTCACGAGCGCTGCCACCTGATCCGCAGTCAGATCCTTCCGCAAGGCGAGCACCCCGCGCCGCGTCTGCGGACCGTTCGACAGGACCATCGTCTGGATCAGCATGTCCCGTAGCAGATTCGTCCCCGTCTGCGCGACCACGAGATCGTTCCTCCCCTTGACCACGACCGAAAGGCCCAGCACACGGATGAACTCGTTGACGATGTCGAGCAACGCCTCCGCGAAAGGCTGAGGTGGAGACGGTGTTGCGGCAGACAGGGCATCCGAGAGTCCGAGCGGATCGAACAGAGCCTTGACCTGTCCGCCGGTGAGAAACGCCAGTTCGGTCCCGCTCACTACCGTCAGATCGAACCGCAGCCAATCCAACGTAATGCAGTTGATCGTGCGAGCGTTCGGCAGGACCTTCGAGAAGAGGACCGGCGCAATCTCCTCGGCGGCCTGCTCCAGCCGCGTCAAGACGTCCGGTGCCTGGTCCGCGTCCGCGACCAGGACATACACATCGACATCGCTGTACGCGTCCGCTTCATCTCGGCCGTGACTCCCCCCAAGGAACGCACCGCCGACGCCCGGAAGCCTTTCAAGTACTTCAGTGATCCGGTCCGCCAGATCAGATTGGTCCATGGACTCTCCTTCAACCGAATAACAGGCACTCTCACAACTCTCGAATGCCCCACACCGCCGCGGCGTGAGCACTCCCGCCCGGCTTCCCGCGGCCCACCATCCTCCCCCCCAATCTGCCGACCTGCTAGACGACCTATCTCGACGAGCGGCGCGAGATGATGCAGCGGTGGGCGGCTTGACCTCGGTCATCGATCACTTGAACGGGATGCCACGAGGGTCACTCGGTGGACGACGCGAGCGTATGCAACCGGTCTTCGAGGCCTGCGTTGGGACGAAACACCAGTCGCTTGCCCACCTTGCGCTGACGCACCAAGTCCAGGTTGGCCAGGTGAATGAGATCCGTGCGTGCCGTCTGGTAGGAGACGTTGTGCGAGCGCCGGTGATTCTGGATCGTATACGCGACGTTGCCGTGCTTCAGCATGTGCGCAAGCAGGGCGACTTGACGGTGGTTGAGCATCTCCGCCAGGTTCGCGCCACGAAGTATGGCCTCCAAAGCTCGGGCGTCGCGCATCTTGCGGTCCAGGTAGCGGTGTAGGGACTGGATGGCCCTGAGGATCACTCGAAGGTTGTAGTCGATGAAGTACGTGACGTCGTTCTCGTCGGTTTCCGAGTAGAGATATGCCCGGGCGTATTGCACCGGTGCCTTCCTGATGATCGTCGAGATTGACAGAAACTCGGTCAGCCAATAGCCGGATCTCAACATGGACCAATAGAACAGTGCCCGCGCGGTTCGACCGTTCCCGTCAACGAATGGATGGTTGTAGCCGATCATGAAATGAAGCAGAACGGCGCGAACGACCGGATGGAGGAACTCGTCGTCATCTGGCGTATTGGCGAAGGCGAGCAGTTGATCGAGCCTGGCCTTCGACTGTTCGGCGTCCGGAGGCGTGTGAAGGATCGTCCCGTCTCGTGGGTCCACGACATGGATGTCCTCTGATGGACGCCTTAGCCGGCCGACCGCGGAGGCGTCGTCCAGGGTGCCGTGAGTCAGTAGCCGTTGCGTTTCCAGCAGGGTCTCTTCGGTCAGGTGATCGTGCGTGTGCTCTCGAAGAAACTCCATTGCGTGATAGTTGTTGACTATCATTCGTTCGCTTATGTCTCGAGGGGAGCGCCCCGACCTCAGAAGTTCCTTGGCGACGCGGCGGGTGGTTGTGGCTCCCTCAAGCTGACTTGAGGTGATGGCTTCCTCGATGAGCGAGCTGATCATGTACCGATCACGAGCGCTGGAGTTGACGCCGTCGGGCGTGTCGTGAACCTCGATCCGTCCGCCCGCGTCCCGGTCGACTTGATGGAGTTGCCGGTAGAGGTAGCCGGAGTCAGCGAACCAGAACGGACTCCCAAGTTTGTCCCGGAAGGGCAGCTCGTGGCGAGACCCTTGGCGCTGACTCTTGATCGCAAACCACCATTCGTCGCGGCTGAAGCCATCGGGGGGCGGCAGAAAGCGCAGCTTGTCCCAAGGAGGATACCGTCCTGGCGGGAGGCGACCGATATCCGCGCTGTAGATTTGGCGCAACCTCTTGGCATCTTTCGGAAAAAGCTCGTAGAGCGTCTTGGGCGTGACGGGCATTCGCATCTGAGAGCGTCTCGTGGTCAGCCGGCGATGAACTGTCAATAACCTACTAATTGTCTGCAAATTAGTAGGTGATCGTCAACGTGAGTGCAACATCGTCTGCGGGGAGTCAGCCGCCCCCACGCCTTTCGGCGCTTCCGGTCCGGGTCTGGGCATCCGGGAAGCCTGTTCCTCGTCGACGCGCTCCCGGCCTGGCACACCAGCGGACGCAAGCGACTGCGAAGGTGCCGAAACTCCACTTCCTCCGAACGCCTGCGGCGCGACGGGACGGCGTTCGGCACCTGCTCAAGATCATCCGGGCTGGCCCGTAATCGGTGGCAAGCTCGTAAACGCGCCTCAGTTTTCGAGGGCGGCAACGCGACAGCTGTTCGACTAAGGCACGTCGCCCGCGAGCACGGAGCGGAACACGTCCGCGTCGACGTTGCCTCCGGACAGGACCACGGCGACGCGTCGGCCCGCCTGCCGGGACGCCTCCCGGCACAACGCGGCCAGTGCGGCGGCGCCGGCGCCCTCGGCGACGTTGTGGGTGCAGCGATAGAGCGTACGCATCGCCTCGGCGATCTCCGCCTCGCTGACCTCGACGATCCGCGCGGCGCCCCGGCGCACGACCTCGAGCGCCTGTTCGTTCGGTACGCGGCAGGCCATGCCGTCGGCGAACGTGCGCGCCGAGTCCGTGGACACGACCCGTCCCGCCGCGACGCTGCGCGCCATCGCCGGGGCGCGGGCGGCCACGACTCCGACCACCTCGGTGCGCAGACCCATCAGGTCGCGCGTGCGTATGACGCCGCAGATCCCGGAGCCCATGCCGATCGGCACGTATACCGTATCGAGGTCGCCGACCGCCTCGAAGAGTTCGCCGGCGTACGTCGCCACGCCGCGGACAAGGGCGGGGTGGAAGGACGGGACCCCGAACGCGCCCTCGACCTCCGCCCGGCGCCCGGCCTCGATCCGGGCCTCGTCGAAATCGTCGCCGAACGTGATCACCTCGGCGCCCCAGCCGACCATCGCCTCGTTCTTCTCGACACTGTTGCCGCGCGGGACGAACACGGTCACCGGGATCCCGAAGCGGCGCACCGCGAACGGGATGCTCTGGCCATGGTTGCCGCGCGTCGCCGTGACCATGCGGCGCGGCAGGCGGCCCGCGCGGTGGAGTTCCTCGAGGAGCACCACACCCCCGCGCACCTTGAACGCGCCGATGGGCGTGTGGTTCTCGTGCTTCACCCACACCTCGCAGCCCACGCGCTCGCACAGGGATGGCCAGCGGTACTGCGGCGTGGGCGGCATCACCCGGGCCACGGTTCGGCGTGCGTCCTCCAGTCCGTCCAGGTCGAACATCCGCGTCACGATCCTCCCTTGTGCTGGCGGGTCGAAGCGCGCCATCACTATCACAACACCTTCCGCGAGGCCCTGAACCTGCCGCCGCTGGAACGGGTGGACTGAGTTCGCGCGGCATGAATCGTAGGGGACGGGCTTGTCCCGTCCCGTCTCGAATCCACGCGTGATTCCAACGGTGCCGTGGGCGCACACGGCACAGGCTCCTGGCGACCGGCCACGTCGGCCAGGGCAAGCAGGAAACGTTCCCCGGTCGGGCGTCCCCCCTCCGCTCCAGGGTCGCCGTTTCCTCCACCTCCGCGACCGCCTCCGGCCGCCCCCCGCTCAGGCAACCCTCGGGTCGTAGAATCCCAGTGCGGCGTACATGTCGAATCCAAGAAGCCGCCTGACTTCCGGCGACAGCTCCGCCATGCGTTCCCGAGGCACGTCCAGGTACTGGTTCTCTTCCTGCCTCACCCAGCCCAGGGAATAGGTCAGGATCACTCCGTAGCGCCAGTCCCGCGACGTATTCGCCCCCGCACCGTGCAACGTTCCGCCCATCCAGAACAGCACCGCGCCGGCCGGCATCTCCGCGCTCAGAATCTCGTCGGGCCTGGCCTTTCTATCCGCAGGCCACCTGTGACTGCCGGGCACCAGCAAAGTGCCGCCGTTGTCCGCGCGGAATTCCGTAACGGCCCACATGCTGGCCACGATGATGTTGGGGCGCGGCAAGGGAAAGAACGTGAACGAGCTCTCCTCCCGATGCAGCACCTGCTCCCGCGCCCCGGGGCCTACTTCGACGGCAGCGGAGACATGCAACTGGTAGCCGTGCTCGCAGTTGGGCAGCAGGTGGGTGTCGCAGACCTGCCGGCTCAACGGGTGTGGCACGAGCCGGTCGGTGATGCTGGGAGATCGCGCGACCAGGGCAGAGACGCGCCGCGTGTAGCCGGGGTAGAACTTCGTCGGGTCATCCTCTTCGATCAACCGCGCCTTCGCCATGTGCGGCGCCAACTCGCCCGCAATGGATTGGCGTAGTCCGGCGTCCATGACTCCGGTAACCACGGCACATCCCGCTTCACCCAACGCCTCGGCGATGTCACCGGCGGACGTGCCGGCGGAAAACTGAGGTATGGACATCCGGTCTTCTCCACTCTACGGAAGTACGGCCGCCGCGGCCCGTTGAAACGGCGACATCGCGATGCCCCCGGCCAGGCTGATCGCCATGCCGCCGTGGGCGAAACGAGTTTTCGCCGGCGTGAAACTCCTACTAAGTCCCATGCTCCTGGCCAGCCACGTCGGCCAAGGCAAGCAGGAAACGTTCCCCGGTCGGGCAGTCCACGATCAGGTCCCCGATCCGCTCCAGGGTCGCCGTTTCCTCAACCTCCGCGACCGCCTCCGCCACCGCCCCGCCTGCCACGGCTCCGAAGCGCCGTGCGGCCTGCCGCGACAACATCGTGCGTTGGTGGCTCAAGCCCTCCGCCACGCCTTGCGCAACGCCCTCCGCACGCACGCGTCCGAATTGCTCCTCCTTCCACGCGGCAATCCGCACCTCGATCATGCTCGTCATGTCCAACGCCTCCAGTCCCTCCAGCGCCTCGAACGTCGGCAGCTCGCCCCCGTCCGCCAGCCTGGTCCACAACTCGCCCGCCCACGCATGCAGCGCCTCGCGGAACGGTCGGTGCGGCGGGCCAGCGAAGCGCGCGAACTCCGCCGCCAACGTCGCCAGCAGATCGTCCAGTGACCGTGCCCGCAGCAACCGCGCCACCGCCCGCAGGCGGTTGAGCTCTCCCCAATCGTCCGTCCGCAAACGCACGAGGTCAAGCAGCACATACGCCTGTGGCTGATAAGGCCCCAGGTGAGGGGCCGCCTCCGGCGGCAGGTATCCCAGCGGCTCCAGTCCGTCCTCCGCCTTCCACGGAGCCGCGCCATCGTAGACCACCAACGGCAGCACGGGCGGGGTATCCGCTGCAGGGATCACCTCTTGGCGACGTAGCGTATCCAACTGCCGCCGCGCGTACTCGCGGATGCGGTCCGGCATGCCGGCGTCGTCGCTCGACTGGAACTCGGTCGGCACCACCAGGTAAGGACGGCGCCCGTCCGCCAACGTGCCCTCGCGCAGGTCGACGGCGAACAGCGCATCGCCCTGGCGCTTGCTCAGGTCAGCCGCCACGCTGTCCCCGGCACGCAGGATCCGCACCGAGGCCGGATCCAGATGCTGCCAGAGCGCCGGCGCCGCCACGCGCAACGTGTCCGCACACACCTCCGGCAGGTCGAACAGGAACTTGAACGCCTCGTCGTGGCGCATCGCCATGGGACGACGATAAGTCCGGGACCTTGCCCGGAGAATCGGCGATCTCCCCCGGCGGCGTGCGTCTGTGTCCTGCCGGCGCGTGCGAGACTGGCTCATCAGCACGTGGCATCGCCGCCATGATCGGATGCAAACGGATGGACAATCGATGCGATGCAGGCTTCCCCGGTCGGTCAACGCAACGCGACGGCCCCGGCGAGACCGCAGGAACTGGACTACCTCGACGGCGGACGCGTACCATCGATCAGGAGGCGCCAGTCATGGAACCGTCCATTCTCGATCCCACCAGAGTTCCGTCACCGTGAAGCGCTGGGCGGTTCGTCTATCCCTCGGTCTGCTGGTCCTGCTGCTCGCGGGATACGGCATCCGCACCATCATGCTGCCCGCCCAGTCGGCCGCCGTGTTCGTCGAGTATGGCGAGGGCGCATCCTGGCAGCCCGCGCCGGAAAGTCCGCTCTTCGAGAACGGCCAGCTCGAGTTCGCCGGGTTCGAGCCCATTCAACTGGCGGGTGAAGACCTGGGTGCGTGGGATGAAGTGGTGATCGTGAACTTCGACCGCACGGCCGACTACCAGGAATTCGTGCGCAGGATTGCCGCGGCAGACGGCATAGCCCGGTACCACCTCTTGGAGGTCGCCCCCCAGCCGCCGGAGCTCCTGCACTTCACGAACTGGCGCCTGCGCGGCTTTCGCGACGACGCGTCGATCCACCCTGGGGGACAAGTGCCCATCGAAGCAGCGGTGGCTGACGCCAGGTACATGACGCAATGGCAAGACCTGTTCGATGGCGCCTACCGCGACGGGATCGTCATGCTCAATCTCCTTTCGCGCGAGGACGATCCGCAAGACCCCACCGGCGGTCCGGACAGCGATGCGACCGCCGAAGAGCTATACGATCGATACGCTGAGATAGCGACCCGGGTGCTTGGCAAGTTGGGAGGTCAGATCTCGGTGATGGGTGCGGTAGATCGTGTCGTCGTCGGGCCCCGGATCCGAAACTACGACGTGTACGCCTTCGTGTTCTATCCCTCGGTGGACGTCTTCGAGGTCATGTTCACGGCAAAGGACCGCGTGGCAGCACAAGTACACCAGCGAGCAGGCCTGAACGCCGAGGGTTCCGCCGGCTACTGGGTGAAACCCTACCCGGAGTTCACGCCCGCAGAGACGTAGAGGCCCACGTCGCCCCGACCACCGCCGACCCTCGCGGCGCCACGTCAACCACCAGGAGCAAGCCATGTCCACAGACCTCCATCTGCCGGGGCGACTCGGCAACCCGGACGCCACGATCGAAACCGACGGGCGCTGCGATCCGCGTCTCGTATCCGTGGCGATGCAGGGATACGCGCCTGGCGTTGCAGTGCCTCCCGCCGACGCCTCGTACGAGGATTGTCTCGCATACTGTGCGGACCTCGAGGGCGCGGTGGACGAGACCCACGCACTGCAACTCGCGGCGACGCCGAACTTCGATCACGTCGACCAGTCGATCGAGACGATCCAGGGGCCGGACGACAACGACATCACGCTCTACATCCATCGGCCGAAGGGGGTGGATGGCCCGCTACCCGGTCTGGTGCACCTGCACGGCGGCGGGATGGTCATCCTGACGGCGGCCGACCCCGACAGTCAGCGCTGGCGGAACACGCTCGCCGCCGAGGGCCTCGTCGTGGTGGGGGTGGAGTTCAGGAACGGCGGCGGCAAGATGGGCCCGCATCCCTTTCCCGCGGGGCTGAACGACTGCGCGGCGGGCGTGCGATGGACACACGCGCATCGGGACGCACTCGGCATCACGACCATCACGGTCTCCGGGGAAAGCGGCGGCGGGAACCTGTCCCTCGCCACCGGACTGAAGGCCAGGCGGGAAGGCTGGGTGGACGAGATCGACGGGATCTACGCGCTGTGCCCCTACATCTCCGGCGCCTATGCGAACCCTCCGAGCGAGCTCCTGTCTCTCGTCGAGAACGACACGTACATGCTGGAATGTCAGCAGATGGACCGCCTGGTGACCGTCTACGATCCCGAACGCGCACATGGCGCCAACCCGCTGGCATGGCCGCTCGCGGCGACAGCGTCGGACCTGGCGGGGCTGCCGCCGCACGTCATTTCCGTCAATGAACTCGATCCGCTGCGCGATGAAGGCCTGGCCTTCTATCGCAAGCTGCTCGCGGCCGGAGTCTCCGCCGTCGCGCGCACCGCGCATGGCACGACCCATGGCGCCGACCTCGGGATGGCGGATGTCATCCCGGAGGTGCATGGGGAGACGGTTCGGTCGATTGTGGGGTTTGCGAAGAGCCTGTAACAGGGTATCCCCGGATCCTCGATAGGGCTCGTGACGGAGGCGTCGGAATGCGGATAGGGTTCATCGGCATGGGAATCATGGGCGAGGGCATGGCCGCCAATCTGCTCGCGGCCGGGCGCCCGCTGTCCGTCTTCGACATCGACGCTACCCGCGTCGCGCCGCTTGCAGACGCCGGCGCCGTCGCAGCGGAGTCCGTGACTGGAGCTGCCCACCGCGCCGACGTCGTGATGTTGTCCCTGCCGAACGCTGCGGCCGTGGAGACAGTCGCCGCGGAAGCGCTGTCCGCGATGCCGCGGGGAAGCGTGCTGATCGATCTCTCGACCAGCCCGCCGTCGTTGGCGCGCACGCTCGCCGGGCAAGCCGCGGAACGCGACATCGCATTCCTGGACGCGCCAGTCAGCGGCGGTCAGCGTGGCGCCCGAGACGGGACCCTTTCGGTGATCGTCGGGGGCGAATCCGTTGTGTTCGAGCGCGTGCGCAGCCTGTTCGACGACATCGGCGCCAACGTCTATCACATGGGTGAGGCGGGCTCCGGACAAACCGCCAAGGTCGTCAACAACATGATGGCGTTCACCAGCATGTGGTCCCTGGTCGAAGGCCTGGCGCTCGGCACGAAGGCAGGTGTCGATCCCAGCCTGCTGCGCGATGTCGTCAGCAACTCGAGCGGCAACACGGCGGTCTGGCGAAGCGGTACCGCAGCGATTCTCAAGGACCGGCGCACGCCGACGTTCGACCTGCAGCTCATCAAGAAGGACCTGCAGCTTGCGCTGGACCTGGCGGAAGAGCTGGGGGTCGAGACGCCGATGGCCAGAACGTCAGGTGAGTTGCTGGACCGGTTCATCGGGCTCGGCTTCGGCACCGAGGACATCTACGCGACGATCAGGCACCACGAAGAGGCGCTGGCCTGCGCGATCCGGGGCCGCTGACGGACCCACCACGGGCGAGGGCATCGTGCACGAACTCAGCGCGGTGCTGTAGGGGACGCCCTTGTGGCGTCCCGTCCCCGGATCACGCACCCAACCCGATCGAACAGGAACTCCCGCGCAGGCGAATCGGCATCCCCGTCAGGCAATCAATCCAACGTCACCGCCAACAGCGGCGGACGCGGATCGACCCAGTTGTGATCGAGCGGCAGGTACGCGGTGCCGTCCCGCACCGCGATAGCCGAGATCGGTCCCCCGTTCTCGATGCCCAGCACGCGCAGCAGACCGTGCTCGGGGTCGATGACGAACAGCGTGTTGAAAGGCTCGCTGACCGCGTAGAGCAGTCCGTCCGCGTAGTCCAGCCCCGACAGCCGGTATTCGGACAGGGTACGGCCGGGCTTGAGCCGTCCCTGCAGGTCGTCCTCGAACGTCAGTTCCCGGAGCAGCCGGCCGGTCGCGTCGACGACGGCGATCGCCAGCGTCTCGTCGGAGCTGAGGTAGAACTCCCCGGTCTGCGGGTTGTGGGCGATGCCCTCGATCTCGACATCGCCCCCGCCGGCATAGTCGGACAGATCGATCGACGCCTCCAGCGAGAACCCCGGCTCGGCGCCCTTGCGCCAGATGTCGATGCGATTGCCGATCTCGCCGGTCACGGCGATCCGCTGCCCGCCGATGTTCGCGGCGGCCTCCATGCGCCCCTGGCGCGTCACCAATAGCCCGCCCAGCAGCGCCGTGGTGGAGCGGACCGTGCGGAAGTCGTCGCTCACCACGAAGAGCTCCGCCTGGTCGGTGACGACGGCAAAGGCGCGGTCCGCTTCGAGGTAGGTCATGCCCGAGGGCTGGTCGATCTGCGGCGGCATCGCGCGGGCCGCCTCCACGGCGGTCACGAACTCCGAGACCTCGAGCGGTCCGGCCGCGGGATCCGCGACGAGGCCGCTGTCGTCATCGGCGAGGTAGTCGAGGAGGATGTATGCGCCGAGCGACGTGTTGGTCAGCATCAGCAAGACGCCCACGACCAACGCGCTCGCGACCGCTGCGGTCACCACGGCGCGGCAGCTTTTGTTCCGTCGTTGCGAGATCACGTGGACTCCCTGGCCGTCGGCGGACAGTGTACTGGTTGGGGGCGCGTGGCTCGCCTTGCCTGCACCCTTAGTAGGGGACAAGCCTTTCTCGGATGAAACATCCTAAGCGTTTGAAAACGGGCAGGAATCCATCGTATCTGGGCCTGCACCGCGCCTGCCATACGCCATACCCACTACGGCGCGGATGCGCCGTTTCCTCTATCCTTCTTCGTTGGTGGGCGCGTCCGGGGTTTGGACGCCTGCCGACTGACCGAGTTCCAATAGCCGCAACCCTTGCTTGCCTACGAACTCCTGTAGCCGAGCTAAGTAGTCTGGCATGGGATTTTGCTCCACCACACGCGAAAGCTCGGCTCCCGCGAGGCTGAGAGCGACGCCGTGGACTCTCCACTCTTTCTCCGATCCCCCGGGGGCTTCCCGTTCGAGGACCCATTGCCGACCTTGATGCTCCAACGGGAGAACAGAAGTCCGTGTGCCCGGGTCCGGCAGGATAGAGTAGCGATAATCTCGCCACGAATTGTAGTCCGGGATCAGCAGCCCATGCTCATGAAGCCGATTGAGCTGACCGAAACCCAACCCGAACTCCTCTAGGGCGTTGTTCCCGGCATTCCTACCCAGAGACGGGACTCTAGCGTCAAGCAGCTGCCCACCGGCGACCATGTAGACGCAAGCGGAACACAGTCGAGCGAACAGTCTGGCAGCTGCTTGATCCAAGTCTCGAAGTAACCCCAGTGCCCGCAGCGACGTGCTTCCCGGGCGTTCCACCTGACCCGACAGAACCCTGCCCCAAAGCGCTTGCATCTCTTCGGACGAAACGTCTTGAACGTCGTTGAAGAATCTAGCCGTCCAGTCATGGTCGGGCTCACTTTCCGGCACCTCCTTGTCCTCAAGGTCCGTCGCCGCTTGCCCGACTACCGCGCGGATGTTGGCCAGCCTCTTTTTTTCCTGGTATTCGACTCTCTCGTTGATCCTTTCCGACAATTCGATTGTGCCCGTGAAGCCCTCCGTTTCGGCCGCCAAGTGCTCCCGCGCCTTCATGTGTGCTGACGTACGAACCTCTAGGACTTGCCCGTCGTACTCGGCAGCGATCAATCTCGCCTTGCCGTCACGCCTCGCGCGCCAAGGGGCCAAAAGCGGCCCGGCCACGCTGCCAACACCACTGGCGGCGACCTCGATGAGTTTGTCGATCCCCGATGCCACGAACACTCCTATTTTCTGTACGTCCGGTCACACGGACAGACGCATGGTAGCTGTGTTTGGCCTCCGGGAACCGACTTGCGATCCCGGCCGGCAAGCGCGAGGCCAGCCATCGCCGTCCCAGGCCCGTGATTGTCCTGCCGTGCCCAACGACATCACGCTCTACATCCATCGCCCGAAAGGGGCGGATGGCCGCTCCCCGGTCTCGTGCACCTGCACGGCGGCGGGATGGTCATCCTGACGGCGGCCGACCCCGACAGTCAGCGCTGGCGGAACACGCTCGCCGCCGAGGGCCTCGTCGTGGTCGGGGTGGAGTTCAGGAACGGCGGCGGCAAGCAACGTGGCGCCCGAGACGGTACGCTTTCCGTGATCGTCGGGGGCGAATCCGTTGCGTTCGAGCGCGTGCGCAGCCTGTTCGACGACATCGGCGCAAACGTCTATCACATGGGTGAGGCGGGCTCCGGACAGACCGCCAAGGTCGTCAACAACATGATGGCTTTCACGAGCATGTGGTCCCTGGTCGAAGGCTTGGCGCTCGGCACGAAAGCGGGTGTCGATCCCAACCTGCTGCACGATGTCGTCAGCAACTCGAGCGGCAACACGGCGGTCTGGCGAAGCGGCGCCGCGGCGATTCTCAAGGACCGGCTCACGCCGACCTTCGACCTGCAGCTCGTCAAGAAGGACCTGCAGCTTGCGCTGGACCTGGCGGACGAGCTGGGGGTCGAGACGCCGATGGCCAGAACGTCGGGCGAGCTGCTCAATCGATTTATCGGACTCGGCTTCGACACCGAGGACATCTACGCGACGATCAGGCACCACGAAGAGGCCCTGGCCGTCGCGATCCGGGGCCGCTGACGGACCCACCACGAGCGAGCACAGCGCTGCAGGGGACGCCCTTGCGGCGTCCCGTCCCCGGATCACGCACCCAATCCGATCGAACAGAAACTCCCGCGCAGGCGAATCGGCATCCCCGTCCGGCGGTCAATTCAACGTCACCGCCAACAGCGGCGGACGCGGGTCGACCCAGTTGTGATCGAGCGGCAGATACGCGGTGCCGTCCCGCACCGCGATAGCCGAGATCGGTCCGCCGTTCTCGATGCCCAGCACGCGCAGCAGACCGTGCTCGGGGTCGATGACGAACAGCGTGTTGAAAGGCTCGCTGACCGCGTAGAGCAGTCCGTCCGCGTAGTCCAGCCCCGACAGCCGGTATTCGGACAGGGTACGGCCAGGCTTGAGCCGTCCCTGCAGGTCGTCCTCGAACGTCAGTTCCCGGAGCAGCCGGCCGGTCGCGTCGACGACGGCGATCGCCAGCGTCTCGTCGGAGCTGAGGTAGAACTCCCCGGTCTGTGGGTTGTGGGCGAGGCCCTGGATCTCAAGCTCGCCCCCGCCGGCGTAGTCGGACAGATCGATCGACGCCTCCAGCGAGAACCCCGGCTCGGCGCCCTTGCGCCAGACATCGATGCGATCCCCGATCTCGCCGGTTACCGCGACCCGCGGCCCGTCGATGCCCACGACGGCCTCCATGCGCCCCTGGCGCGTCACCAGCAGCCCGTCCAGCACCGCCGTGTTGGAGCGGACCGTCGTGAAGTCGTCGCTCACCACGAAAAGCTCGGCCTGGTCGGTGACGATGGCAAAGGCGCGGTCGGCTTCGAGGTAGGTCATGCCGGAGGGCTGGTCGATCTCCGGCGGCATCGCGGGGACCGCCTCTACGGCGGTCACGAACTCCGAGAGCTCGAGCGGTCCCGCCGCGGGATCCGCGATGAGGCCGCTGTCGTCATCGGCGAGGTAGTCGAGGAGGATGTATGCGCCGAGAGACGTGTTGGTCAGCATCAGCGCGAGCCCGACGCCCACGGCGGCCGCGATCGCTACGGCCGCCTTGGTGCGGCGGCGCTTGCTCGGTGGTTGTGCAGTCACGTGGGCTCCCTTAGCCGTTGACGACAGGTCCCCGACGTCGCGCCCGCCTTCTCAGCTACGTGCGATCCAGGGCATCGAGAGCCCCCTGCCGACCGAGCCGCTGGTTGTTCACCAGCAGCGAGCGGATCACGTACGACGAAACCTGGAAATGGTCGGCGGCTTCGCGCTGCCGATCCTCCGAGTAGTCACCCGAGAGAAAAGCGTCCACTGCGCCTATGGGGGCGAGGAACTCAGCCGCAAATGCGCGCTGAGCCTTCTGGCCGTACGTGTAGGACCTCGTCACCGCCCGGAGAGGTTCGGCCCCGACTGGACGCAACAGGCGCTCCGCCAACAGCCGCGCGAGGTCGAAACGCCGGCCCGTTTCCCATTTTGAGCGGAGCGCCATCCGAGACCGCTCCGGCGTTTCCCACTCGAACGACAGGCAATCGGACGCGCTGTCCGTATCCGACAACACCCGTTCCGGGGCGCCCGCCATTTCCGCCAGGCATCGGTTGGTCACGGGTTCGCCGTTCGGGAATTCCCGCTCCCGCAGCTCTATGGCCAGTACCACGCCGATACGCCAAGCCTCGGTGCTACCCCACTGGGGAACCGACGCAGACGTGCCAAGCGCAACCCCGTCGCCCGACCGGTAGTCGAAACCAACGCAATCCAGATCGGTCTTCAACTCCGTCGCGCCAACCGAAGTGGCGCCGGCGGCAAGTTCAAGGACGGCATGCTCCCCAAGGGATTGCGCGTCAGCGAGGCGGCGATGAATCGCTCTTGCGTCTCCTTCTCCCGGGTCGCGCCCAAGCATCGCCTCCAGGCGGCGGAACGCGGACCGCTCGCCGTCCGCCCTGTCCCTTTCGAGTTCGTCCATTAGAATCCGGAGGTTGCAGTCCGTCACAGGCCCAGGAAGACGCGCTACGGCGCCCTCGACGAAGGCATCGACCGCCGCTTCGAACGCTGCTGCGGTCATCGCCTCGGACCTCGGAGCGCCGACAAAACGATACGTTGCGGCACCGGGCTCGACGGATGGCGCGGACGTGAGGCGTACGCGCTCTCCATCACTGGCAAGCTCCAGATTGGGCCACCTGTAGCCACAGCCGACCGACGACAGCCGATGGGCGAAAGCCCAGGGCCTGCTGACCTGTGCCGGCGTCGGTTCCCACCTCAGCCGCCACCAGTTCCAGACCAGCCACTCCGCGAGGGGGTACGCCGATACGAGCGGTCCGGGCTGCAGCGCGTCGTCGTCGAACGACACCCCCTCGGTGAGGGACGTGCCGTTGGCGCTGATCGAAAGGATGCCGGCAGTCGCCACCTCTTCCGGCGGTGCTGCGGGATCCTCCAGCGCGTGCGGGGTGAGGTCGAGCCTCATTGCATCCGGGCGTTCCATTCCTCGATCACCCAATCCCGCATTTCGCGGTCGTCCTTCCCAAGTCGATACCCATGGTAGCCCTCTCGGCCCAGCTTCGCCTCGTACGCCTCGCGATCAGCGTCAACAGCCCAAGCGTACTTCGGCATCGCCGGGGGCTCGCAGGCGCTGACCATGCCCCTGGTAAACGCCACTCGCAACAGGTCACGTGCCTCACCGTGCTTGATGACCCGGATGTCGTCGCATACGGACTTGGATGCTCGCGGGTTGGTCGGTGGGTGGAAGCCGTAGTCCGCAGGCTTGAGTTTGTGCAAGGCGCTCCCCTCGTACCGGGCCCGGGCCGCGAAGCCATCCAGCTCGGCTTGCGTGAAGTAGCCCGGCGGGACAATTCGCCGTTTGGGGTTGTTGCCGCGAGATCTCATGGGGGCGCGCATGCTGGACAAAAGCCGCGAAAGTAGCAACTCCAAAGGGTCCGCTCGCCACGAGCGGGACGCGGCTCGTGCCGGGGACCGGCTTTTCCGGCCCGTTGCCTGGTGAGGCGACGATACATCCAGCGGCCCGCCGCGAGAATCGGCGATCTCCCCCGGCCGCGTGCGCCTGTGCCCCGCCGGCGCGTGCAAGATTCGCCTGCCGGGGTGCGTTGGCGCAGCCGTTGGAAGACCCTCCTCAAGATCTCTCCCCCACCTCGATCAACACGGACAGTGATCGGTCGCCCCAATCCTCGGCCTCGTTCAGCGCGCGCGTGTGCACCTGCTCGTGGAAGCCCCGGGAGGCGAACACGTGGTCGAGCTACACGTGGGCCGTCGCGGGCTTTCTCCGCGTGGTGTGGTAGGTCGTGTTGTAGGGCTCGCTGACCGCGTAGAGCAGTCCGTCCGCGTAGTCCAGCCCCGACAGCCGGTATTCGGACAGGGTACGGCCAGGTTTGAGCCGTCCCTGCAGGTCGTCCTCGAACGTCAGTTCCCGGAGCAGCCGGCCGGTCGCGTCGACGACGTCGATCGCCAGCGTCTCGTCGGAGCTGAGGTAGAACTCCCCGGTCTGCGGGTTGTGGGCGATGCCCTGGATCTCGACATCGCCCCCGCCGGCATAGTCGGACAGATCGATCGACGCCTCCAGCGAGAACCCCGGCTCGGCGCCCTTGCGCCAGATGTCGATGCGATCCCCGATCTCGCCGGTCACCGCGATCCGCTGCCCGTCGATGTTCGCGGCGGCCTCCATGCGCCCCTGGCGCGTCACCAATAGCCCGCCCAGCAGCGCCGTGGTGGAGCGGACCGTGCGGAAGTCGTCGCTCACCACGAAGAGCTCCGCCTGGTCGGTGACGATGGCAAAGGCGCGGTCCGCTTCGAGGTAGGTCATGCCCGAGGGCTGGTCGATCTGCGGCGGCATCGCGCGGGCGGCCTCCACGGCGGTCACGAACTCCGAGACCTCGAGCGGTCCGGCCGCGGGATCCGCGACGAGGCCGCTATCGTCATCGCCGAAGTAGTCGAGGAGGATGTACGCGCCGAGAGACGTGTTGGTCAGCATCAGCGCGATCCCGGCGACCAAGGCGCCCGCGATGGCCGCGGCCGCCACGGTGCGGCGGCTCTTGCTCAGTCGTTGTGGAATCACCTGGACTCCCTGGCCGTCGATGGATACGGATCGTACCCTCCGACACCTTCTGGCGCGACGATTGAAACGGGGGCGGGGCCATGCTCAGAATCGCAGGTTCGTCGGCGACGGCGGGATAGCCAGGGGACGCTCTACATGGCGGGTGACGAACCGGGACCACCCGAGGACGATCGGCGCGAAGAGATCAAAGTGCTGAAGGAACTCGAAGCGTCCGCAAAGGACAAGGCCAGGCAAGGCATCACGGTTTCCAGTTTCGATGCACCACGCGGCTACCAGTCGGCGCAGGAGCAATGGATCTGTGAGACGTTGGCGATGGCGCTCCGAGACCAAGGCATGGCTGACCTTCGCGACATCGTGTCGAACGCGGACGCAAACGAGTTTCCGGACTGTTGGGCTCGATGCGACGGCACGCCAATCGCCATCGAAGTCACGGAGCTAATCGATGCCCGCCACCAATGGTCGGAGTGGCCGCTTGACCGATTCGAAGACCGCCTACGGCGGAGGATCTCCGACAAGGACCTGAAGGCCCAGAAAGCCCAGCAAGCCGGACGGCTTGCAGAGTTCGAAGCACTCTGGTTGGTGATCGCGACGGACGAGGCGTTGCTGACTCCGGCCCTCCTGGCGGCGTACCTAGACCATGTGCGCGTGCCAAGATTACGCTACTTTGATCAGGTGTTCGTACTCAAGGGTTACGAGCCCGGGATCAATGCCGCCGTACAAGGCCGCGAGCACGAGCAACAGGAGCACGGCGTCGGTTACACCGCTTTCACGGTTCAATGGTCAGAGGGTCGTCCGTGATCGCTTCCGACCGTCCCCTACCCGGACGACGGGGATCAACAGGAACGCCGCAAACGTAAAGCCGACCTGCTCACTCTGACGTCGGTCGGGGATCCCAAGGCTCCTAAAGCTCCTCGCGGCCGGTGTCGCGGGCCAAGGCAAGCAGCAGACGGTCCCCGTCTCCGGCAAGTCCGTTCCCGTTCGAGAAAACGAGCCCGGCATGCGAGCACGCCTTCGAGACATTGCGGGCCGTGGACCGGGCGCCGTCCTACCGACCTCGACCAAGGACACGCGATCGAGCAGTCCTCGCATCCTCGCGGAAGGTCCGCTTGCAGACCTCCCTCAAGATCTCTCCCCCACCTGGATCACCACGCGACAATGATCGCTCGCCCCCCATTCCTCGACCTCGTTCAGCGCGCACGTGTGCACCTGCTCGTGGAAGCCCCGGGAGGCGAACACATGGTCCAGCTGCACGTGGGCCGTCGCGGGCTTTCTCCGCGTAGTGTGGTAGGTCGGCACGTCGAGCGAGTCTTCGGTGAGATGCGGTGGAATCGGGTGAGCCCGCCGCCCGTTGGGATACGTGGGCCCCGCATACTCCAACCCGAGAGCCTCCATCCGGTCCAGGATCGTCTGGGCGCGGTGGTCGAACCGGTCCGAGCTGCGGAACGAGACGTTCAGGTCGCCTGCCGCGAGGATGCGGTGCGTCCGCGGATCGTAAGAGCTGATGAAGGCCGACAGGTCCGAGATGATCCGATGCACGGCACCGTCCGGGTAGCCCCACCTGCCCTTCGTTGTGGGGTGCGCACGCACCCAGCGGCCGTACATGGATACCGCGATGAACGCCTCGCCGCCGTCGGGCACGATCCTGGCCGCTGCGGCGGTCCCGATGCCGCTTACGGCGAACTCGTCCTCGCCGGTGTCCGAGAAAGGCGGAACCTGCCTGAACCACTCAACGTGGACCCGCTCCGAGAGCTTGACCACCATGGACCACCGATCGAATTGCCTGTCGCCAGGGAGCCAGGCGTCGGAGTGCCAATGCGCTCTTGGTCCGACGCCCACGCCGTCCTGCTCGGCGAACCATTGAGGCACGGTACCGACTTCCTGCAAAAGCGCGACGTCGGCGTCCATCTCCAGGAGTTGTTGCCATGGCTTCCTGCGCTTCGCGATGTTCCAACTGACCAACTTGACCGTCATGACCGCTCCTTGGGTCCTGTGCCACGGGCCGCAGGGATGCGTCCGTTCACGGTCCGGTACCGTGGCGCCAGCAACCCCGGGCTACGCCTCGTCCCGCAACATCCGCAACAGCTTCGAGTGCAGGCCGCTAACCAGGCGGTCCAGGCGATCGCGCATCCATACCACGGCATCGTCGAACTCGCCGCCCGTCGCATCCTCAGGCGGGAAGGGTAGCTGCGTCTCCCTGCGGAACCCCACGCGCGGCCTGCCGGCTCTGTTCTTCCAATAGTCCAGCCCGTCGCCGAGCTCCCCCCGCAAATCCTCCAGCCCGGCACGCACATCCTCGAACACGCGCACGGCCTGGGGAATGCCGCTCCTGCAAGCAAGGTAACAGCCGATGCCGCGCCTGCTGCGAAACAGGTACGCCACACTGCACGCGGCCGTCCTCGAACACCTCCCTGCGCACCACCTCCGTGCGTGCCAGGAGACGAGGCTGCACGATGATGCGGTCTGCGGAATCGCGGTACAGGGCGGCTTCGACCAGTGCGAGGTTGAAGTGCAGGCCGCTGTGGCGCTGGACGAAGTCCACGATGTTCTCGACCCCTTCCCGAATGCCGTCGCCCACGATCAGGAGCAGGAACTCGCCTCGTTCGAGATGGCGGCTGACGTTGTCGACGAAGTCCGCCTCCTGGAGGTCGGGCGCCTGGGTGCGAGCGAGGTCGTACAGGACGTTGCCCTTGCGTCCGAGCGACCTCGAAACCTCCCGCTGCAAGTCCTCGTATGTCCAGGACGCGAACTCCTTGGCGTAGTCGAGGATTTGCCCGATGACCTCGCGCCGCGCCTGTGGATTTCGCCAGAGCTTGTACTCGGCAAGGATCAGTCGTCCTAGTGGATTGACGTACACCACGTCCACGTAGCCTGCCGGTGTCGACAGCTCGCGGCAGACCGCAACCGGTCGTCCGTACGAGGCGTCGATAGACTCAACGGGGAGCGCGCCCGGAAACTCGAAGAGCAGGTCCCGAAGAGAGGACTCGTCCATGCCGCCCTGGGCCGCTGTCGTGTCAAGGGGAATCCTGCGGAGCACTTCTTCGGAGTTGCTGCCGCTCGGATCCAGCCGGATCAGGCTCCCGTACGCGTCGTTTTGTTCGCTCACGCCTTGCACTCCCTGCTCACCGGCGGCGGAGTCGTTCCTACTTGCCGCGGTGGGGGCGGGGCTTCCGAGCCTCTCATCCGAGCCCCGCTGGCACCGCGACGGCCACCTGGTTGGCAACCTCGGTGTAGAGGTCGATGTCGGTGTCCGGCGCACGGATGCTGACCAGAAGAGCGTAACGGGCGCTCCTGTTGACACTGCCGAGCCTGTGCCTTAGCCGCCACCAGCCCTGGGTCGGGAAGACGGCAACATGCGCACGGTTGGCGAGTTCCACCGCCGGACCTCGCCAAACGTCGGAGTGCAGCGATCCCCTGTGTCGGTTTCGTACGCCGATGAGCCAAAACGGGTCATCGGACGCAGAGGATGTCCCCTGTCCTTCAGCAGCCGCGTTGACCCGGGCACGAAAAGACCGCGTGGACTCCGTCGGACGCTTCACATCGAACCGCAACCCGTGAGATTCGTACCGGTAGCGGGAATAGCCGCGTTGCGAAGGATTCGGTTCGATGAAGTAGGAAAGCGTGACCCGCATTTCCACCTGCTCATTGCCGAGATCTTCAAGCGCTCCTCGGGGCCAGGGAAGCTCGTGGAGGTGCATGTCTCGTGTCGTGGGGTCCTTTCCGCTCTCCTTCTCATACGGCTGTAGCCCACGCTCGACGATCATCGTCAGCGAGTTGTCCAAGGTCCACAAGGCACGCTGCAGGTCGGGCACCCCGAAACCGCAACGCTGGATCAACCGCAGGTATGCGTTCTTTTGCGGGCCGTCGTCTGGCAGGTACGCGGCCTTCATCGCCGGCGTCCACTCTGCCGAGTGAACGATCAGCCCCCGGACTGTCTCTGGCCATAGCTCCGGATAGGCAGCCATCACCTGTGCCGCCATCCGCGACGCAAGCGCTGTCGCGGCGCTGGTCGCGTTGGCAGTCGAGAAGAGCCGATCAGTGGTCCGGTTATGGGTGGTCAGCAGACTGAGGCTTGCCAGTCGCACGGCGCCGAGCCCATCGTCGGCGGCGTTGCCACCCTCGAAAACCACGTCCGGCTTGAGCGGCCCCTGCCTCTGCCATGTCAGGCTCGTCGTGCTAAACGGGCTCAGTGCACCGGGGCGGGCAATCGGGGTGTACGCCCCCATGTCCGGCTCGGTAATGCGAGTGAGGTTCGTGTAGGCACCAACGGTCAAGGCGTTCCACGCCTGAGCCGGGTCATGAATGCCGTCGGAGTCGTTACTGATGGGGTACCCGGTCCAGTCCTCGTTATCCTCGACGTTACCGGCCGCCACGACGAGCAGTCGCGGATTACCGCCCTGCGCCTCGCTGTCGGAAGCGAGTGCGTCCAGCGTTGCGGACCAGGCTGAAGGCCTGCCGCGGTCACGATTCGCCTTCGCGGTGAGGGCCATGCCAAAGACGCGTCGTCTGGAAGCGTCCTCGATCTCGGGGCGAGCGACGGCTTCGGCAGTGAGGTAGCCGTGGTGGCGCAATGCTGTTCAGGACGAGCACCGACCGCTGGATCATGGCAAGGCTGGTGTGGGCCACGAAGACCGTCCGTTCCGGGAACCGCACCTCTCCGGCCACGACCTGCATCCCGAGGGTCCGCGCACGCTCTCGGAAAGTCCAAATGGCCGCGTCCCGATCCTTGTTGCGGGGGTGTGCGAGCCACACTTCACACCAGAATGGTTCCTCGTCCCCGGGCATTTCCTCCGCGTCGTCCGTCCAGAGTGCTTGCACACTTGCGGTCCGGATGGCCTGAATCGTGTCGAGGAGCTTCTGGTTGTCTATGGGGTCCCCGTTCCTGTTGCGCTTGTACCCGAGGTAGTCCTGGATCAGCTTCTCGAAGTGGTCGAGCTTGCCCGTTGGGACGAACACGTTCGCCAACGTGGTCTTGCCTCGCACACGGACGTTGCGCAGTTCGATACCCTTTCCTTCGTGCGGCAGCTTCTCGAACGCGAGTTCCAAGTCGGGAAAGCCCTCGAACTCGACCTGTATGCCGAGTCCTTCCACAGGCTCCTCGGCCTCGAGCGCAAGGCGGTCGGCAGCGGCACGGACATTCGAGAGGCCTGCCTGCAGCCTCGCGGCATGTTCGGGGCGATCCTCCTGCGGAATCACCACACGACTGCTGCCGCCCCCGCGGGAGCGGTACCGTTCGGTTTCCGTGACGCCCTCGAGGATGAAGTGTCGGTGGGTCTCCCTACCCCCATTCGCCATCTACGAAGGCTCCTCCGGCAACCGGGCGGCGATGGCTTTGCGTTCCTCGAGCATGGCGCGGATATCCGCCTCGACGCACGTCTCATCCCCGCGGATCAGGACATCCTTCAGCACCTCGTCGGCGGCCCTCGTGATTTCCGCGTAGCTCAGCGGGCAAGCCTCCTTGCCCAGAACTTCCCAGCGCACCTGTGGAGCGGCCTTGCAGCTCAGCCGCATCTCAAGGAGCTGCGCGGCGCGTCGCGCGTCCGGGAGCTCGTAGTGCAGGATGTCGTCGAAGCGACGGAAGAGGGCGCGGTCCAGGATCGCCGGATGGTTGGTGGCAGCGATGACAAGGCTGCGTGAGCTGTCCTGCTCGATCATCATGAGGAAGCTGTTGACGACACGGCGTATCTCGCCGACATCGTTGGTCAGTCCGCGGCCAGACCCGATGGCGTCGAACTCGTCGAACAGGTAGATGCCCCGGGTGCGGTTCGTGGCGTCGAAGATCTGCCTCAACTTGGCAGCGGTTTCCCCCATGAATCGCGTGATCAACCCATCGAGACGCACCTGCAGGAGCGGCATACCGAGTTCGCCGGCGAGGACGGATGCCGTCAGGGTCTTGCCTGTGCCCGGCGGACCGACCAGCAGCAGCTTGCGCCTTGGCGAGAGCCCCTGCTCCAGGATGCTGATTGCCTTGCGCTGCTCCCGGATCACTCGTGCAATCTGGTTGGACAGCGTTGGATCGAGGATCAGGTCGCTCAGTCTCGCCTTCGGCTGAGAGACCTGAAGAAGGTTCGCGAGTTCCCCGCGGGGCTTGCTGATCGAGACAAGGGAGGCAGCCCCCCGGCGACGCTTCGCTTCGTCGATCGTCTCGCGCAGTTCCGTAGCGAGCTTACCGTGGCCAAGCCGGGCTTCGTGGGCAGCCACCTGCATGGCGACGGACAGAAATCGGTCGTCGTCGCCGTCGAGGTAGGACTGCACCAGCGCCTTGAGTTGGCTCGCGCTTGCCATCAGGCTCCCGTGGAGTGTGAGGGGGCGAGGGCCGCCCTCGCGTCGCTACGACACGCGACAACAGCGCCAGACACATGCCGCGAGTCGCCGACGCTCGACATGCAACCCCCCCTCTGCAGCCAAGATGGAAGTATCGCACCCGGCAGAATCGGATACGAGGCCCGGAAACTCGATCCCGACGCGGACCACGTGAGGGGACGGGTTTGTCCCGTCCGCGGCCGGGGGCTTGCACGATCCCATCACAGGCGACGCCGGTACCACGTACAACACGGCGTCGCCCGCGCTGGTTCGGCTGGACGGTGGAACGAGCCAGGACGGAGTCTGGCGCCCAGATCAACGTAAAGCCCGAGACCATCGTGTCGGACCTGTGATGGGAGCAACGCACGTTTCGTAGCCCTGCTCACTGCCCCGAGCATGGACGCGGAGACGTGCGGGCGCGTCGTGGTTCCATGTGCAACCCAGCCGCTTCGTGCAGCAGGATAGAGGCGGGTTTCGCACGCCAACAGCGCCATCATGCTGGGAAACCCCTCGGGAAAGGCTGACGCGCCAGCGCGCCGCGTAGGGTCCATCTACTCAGAAGCAGACCCTGCGGGCGCGGGCAGTCCCTCAAGCCGATTTACACCAGGCAGGTGACGTTCCGAGACGTCCTGACACAGCTCGTACCACCCCTTGCTGAGGCGAACGACTCTGCCACCGACCGCGCAAAAGCCTAGGATCGCCAGTGGTGCCATCACGGGCGCCGCGATGGGGATTAGAGGAGGGAACGCCAAGGCGACGACAGCGATCAAGCCCGAAACCGCCGCTCCGACGCCAGCCGACTTTGCCACCGCCCGGCCGAGGCGCTGGTACATCTCTTCCTTGGTGATTTCGCCCCGCTGATATTCAAGGCCCACCTCAAGACACGAGACCACGCAAGAGACCGCGGCACCAACCATTGCGCCAGCGAGCGCTTGGGACGCCGCTTCCTCAAGCAAAGCCCCAAAGGCCGTCTGTGAGAGAACGTCCTGTGCGGCCTGGAGTTCCGCCCCGGTCATCTCGGCGGCCCCTCGGCTGCGATTCAAGCCGGCGAGTTCGAAAATGCCGTTCGACGCCTCGTTACTGCCGCCCTTGCTGTGGGGGACGATGTGGCTCCAATCGAAGCCATTGAGCCGTTCCGCGACCTCCTCTGGACCGAGCGCACGTAGCTGCTCTGGAAGGGTCTCCCAGACGGCACGCGCCTCCTCCAGGCTCCTGTCAATCCCCCTCGTCCCGGCAGTTACGAACTTGTCCAAGTACTCGGTCGGGACGATGTTGCTCCAGTCGAGGCCGCTCGCGTAATCGGCAAGGGCTTCGTGAGCGGCGCTGACCCCGCCCGTGGCACCGGAAACGCCTGCACGAAATAGAGAGTCGGCTTTGTCGAGGGCAGCCCTGACAGCGCCCGCGTCCACGGTGACCCGGGCGGCACCAGAGCGGATAGCGTTGGCAGTCTGCCTCAAGCTGTCACCCACGCCCCCTAGACGGGTTCGCTCGCCATTCGGACCATCGCTCCTCAAACCCTCAATGGCCTTCTGAACGACTCTGATCGCATCAATGTCCTCCGCGTCACGCAGAGCAAGCTCGATTTCCTGCAGCCGGGCGATTGCCCACTCTCGGGCGCTTCGCTGCCGGTCTGGCACATCGCTAGTCATAGCCGGTCATGCTAGCAGTTGAGTGCGGGGCGACGCTCCACAACGAAGACCGTCGCGCTCGACCCGGATTGTCCGGGTCACGGCGCCGCTTTCTTCCGCCGCGGATCAACACGGGTCCCTTGTTCGCCCCCGGCCTCAGCCCGTATGCTGGCCGCTGCCCCCGTCTTCGAGCACTAAGAGCCACATACATGGCCGACAGCGACCGATACTGCATGCCGCCCGGGCTCCCGACGCAGTTCGTCTCGGGCAAGCAGGGCTTCGACGCCCTGTGTCGCCTTCTGTCCATCGCCTCGACCAAGCAGAGGCAAGCTATCGCCAACAGCCCTGCCGTCAAGGGGTTCGTGAGGAGTCACGCTAAGCCACTACCACGCAACACGCGGACCGCCGAGCGCCTTCGCCACAACTTGGTCTCGTTCTATAGCGACCCGACGGAACGCCAAAGCATGTGGCGGCACTACCATGGGAGCGACGAGGCTGATCCGAAGCTCTCCGGTGCTGTCCCG
Source organism: Candidatus Azotimanducaceae bacterium (assembly GCA_965206615.1). Taxonomy (GTDB): domain Bacteria; phylum Pseudomonadota; class Gammaproteobacteria; order Pseudomonadales; family Azotimanducaceae; genus VXNE01. The sequence continues at coordinate 34,719 of CBDBKI010000005.1, read as the reverse complement.
TCCCTCGAGTACGCAGCGCTCGAGACGTACGAGAAATCTTCGCTGACGGCAGATCCGGACTCGAGCGACTTGGGGGATACGGCGGCCTTCTTTTCGGGCGAGCCCCCTTACGATGATTGCTGGGGCCCTGCTCTCGCGGCCCTGCCTCTGCTCCACCGCGACTTCGCTGACTGGCATGCACTCGCACCTGACCGCAGGCAAGACATCCTTGCGGCAGGCTTCGCTGTGGCAACCATCCTCGACGATACCCGCATACTCCTGTGGGCTTCTGAGCAGGAGCCCGAAGTGGCGAGTGCCTACGCTTTCGTCGCATCGTCGGCAGCACCAGACGTCGGGACGGAACTCGAACCTCCACAAGCGGCCCCCGCCGACGAGGAGGCCGCCGACCGGTTGCGGTCGAGCGCGCTGAAGCTCAGCGCGGCCGCCAACGAACTAGCCGAGCAAACTCCGACCACAGCAATATTCGATTTGGTCGACCAACTCGCACACGAAGTCACCCACCTCCGAGAGTCCGTCCTTTCATCCTTAACACGCGAGACCGTCGCCGGCTTGCTTGCCGATTGGGCGAACACCCTCCGCGAGAAGTCGAGTTCTACGCCATGGCTCACCGACCACCTAGACGACCTGATCGAGACCTGGCGGACCGCGTATCCGCTGGACAGCGTGATCGACCTAGAGGAGCTGCACTCGAATCTTGCTCGAGCCCAGCGGGGCTTGGATGAGAGCGTCACAGCGTGGGAAGCGGCGGTCGCAGACCTCGAAGACGCGAAGGCCGCCCGAGATGCGTTGGAGTCTCTCATGGCCGCCAAGGACGTCGCCTCCGACGCCGATCTGGAACTGCACGAGAGCCAATCGGCGGCATACAGGCTGGCGCTACAGGCGACTGGCGTAGCGAAGAAGGAGGTCCTCCAGGTCGCTCGCCCCCAGGGGGATGCTCCCCCTGCCGCTTCAGTACCCGGAGCAACTTCGGATGAGATCCCACCGCCGCCCTTGAGACCTCCACAAGCGGCTGCGCCGGAGGACCACGCGGATGAGGTTCAGCCCCAAGCAGAGCCGTCTCAGAAGACGCGCACTGAGCCGAAGCCGTCGAGCCCGACCGGACACACACTAGAAGATGGCCTTGCGGATGCGGACGGAGCAAAGGACGCCTCCGAGAGTGCGCAACTGACCGAGCTGGATGAATCGACGGAAGAAGCGTCCTCCGCCATATCCGAAAAGGAAGAGGACGCGGCTGCACCAGCTCGCTCGGCTCAGACCGCGGTATGGGACGCAATCGGGCAACGACGCCTCGGGCTCGCTTATCACATCGCCAGGCTGGGGCATGCCACCAAAGCCTTCGCCGGCCCCCCTTCACCCGATTTGCTTGGTTGCGTCGCGCTCGGTCGCGCCGTACGTGGGCCGAACGACGCAATCGCACAGGAATTCGGGGAGCGCGTAGGAGACTTGCTCGGCGGCGTAGGTGTCGGCGATACGGAAGACGAAGCGGATGCCCTCAACTTACTGCTCTTCTGTGCAGCGGTGCGTCCTGCCCTGTTCGCGTCGCAGCACGGGGCGGCCATTCAGCTGTTGAGTCGTGTTGAACTGTCGGAAAGGCTGACACCCGTCTACCGTCTTGCGGGCGCGTTGGCGAAGCGGGCCAAGGATCTGCAGGCCGTCGCGTTGGACGTTCCCACCCTGATCGCCCTGCTCAACCAAGGTGACTGGGGAGAGCGGAAGGCGAGACACATGCAAGAAGTCAGGCTCTGGCGCTCCAGCGCGAACGCCGTCACGATTCTCTTTCAGCCCGCCAGCGCCGTCTGGAAGCAGTGGCTGGCCGCAGACGGCATTCTCTCGGAATTGACCACACTGATCTCAGGCGACGACGCCCGAAAAGAGGCTCGTGTTCGCGAACTCACGGAACTGCTGAACACGCGGCGATCCGTCGACGGGCTGATTGAGAGCACGTATCGCAAGGTCCTGGGAAGACGCGGTAACCGCATCGCGGGGCGCGCACTTTCGCAATTCGAGCGCCACCTTGCGGAGCCGCTCGGACTCGCGCAGGAGTGGCTGCAGCTCATCAATGCGAAACCGGGGGCAGGCCGCTACGAAGAGAAGGTCGTAGACCGGCTCCGCCAAGACATGAAGCGCTACCTGCCCGCCGCCCGCGACGCCATCCAACGGCTTCGCAATGATCGATCGGGCACTGCGCTGGCAAGCGCCTTGGACCTCACCGACGAGTTGGCGGGGTCGCTCGCGGAGATTTTCCTGCGCGATGCTCCGGTTGATGAGGAGATCGCCATCAGCCCTGCCCGCGCTTTGTCTGACGATTTGCTGCTGGTGCCCGGGGTGATGGTCGACGAGCGGGGCATGATTAACGAGCCGATCGAGCAGGAAGATGCGCTCTCGCTGCTGATCGATCCCGACGTGCACGCAACGAGCTTCGCGAAGGCGTTCGACGTCAGGTTAGGGAAGAACGATCTCTACGGTGCCAGCGAGATCTGCGACCGGATGGCGGACGAGGACGATCCATCCGAAGCTGATTGCCGGGACCGCCTGCAGGATGCCATTGCGACAAGCCGCAGGCTGTCGCGGCAGAAGCTGGACGACCTCAACGAGAAGCTTGAACAGGCGTTCATTGTCGGCGAGGTCTCGGACGACGAGCGGGCCGATCTTACGGCTGCGATTACCGGGGCAAGGCGTCAATTGGACGTTCCAGATGAAGTCCTGCCGGCGACGCGGTCGGTGGTCACGATAGAAACCGAGATCGCGCCGCGGTTCGCCAAGGGGATCGAGAAGATCAAGGCCCAACTGGATGCTCACTTGCCCCGCGACGACGCTCGCGAACAGGAGTCTGTCGAGAGGGCGTTGGCCGAGGAAGATCTGACCATCCTTCTTGAGCAACGAGACTGCCTGGAGTCGGGCCAACCGCTCATATCCCCAGATGCCGGGCAACGCTCGCGGTTGCTGGACTTTGTGAGGGCGGCCGAGCGCATTGCCGACACACTCGACGGAGAGGCGGGACCGTCTCATGACGCGCTTGTACGTGCCGCCTCAGGCCGCAAAGACATCCTCGGTGTCAGGTTCTCTTCGTTGTCGACTGCCCAGGCCAAGCGGGCGGCAGGCTTGCTCGAGACCTGGTACCTGATGACCCGCGGTGACAGCGTAGATCCCGGTCTGATCTCCAAGTTCTTCACCGATCTCGGATTTACCTTGACGGCTGAGGGGGTGCAGGCGCGCCCCGACAACTCGCTCTTCATGCGAGCCGAGCCTCTCAGGGCGCGGGAGCTCTGCCCTGTCCACCCCTTCGGTTCGTCCGCCGACGGGCGTTATGAAGTCGTTTTGAACTGGCCCGCTTCGGCGCGCGAACTGATCGTTCAAGCGATCGATGCAAGCCCCAACACCCGCACGTTGGTTCTGCACTTTGGCAAGCTCACCACCGCCGACCGCGAGTGGCTCCGGCGCTGGTCCATCGATCACTCAGTCCACTTTGTCATGATCGACGAGGCGCTGGTCCTTTATCTCGCTTCGCTGCCGGGTGGCACGCTAAGAGCCATGTTTGATTGCACCCTGCCGTTCACCAGCGCGGAGCCCTTCTTCACGGCTCCGGGGCTGGTGCCGCCGGAATCGTTCTTCGGGCGCGAGAGTGAGCGGCGTACGATTCTCGATCCCTACGGCAGTTGTTTCGTTTATGGGGGACGCCAACTCGGGAAGACCGCGCTGCTTCGGGCGGCAGAGGCCGCGTTCCACAACCCCGAGAAGCGGCAGATTGCACAATACGTGGACTTGAGGGTACACGACATTGGGACCGCCGCGAGACCCGACGAAATCTGGCGGCTTCTTTGGTCCGTTTTCGCTCGAGCCGGCATCGTTGGGGCCGATCAGAAGATGCCGCGCGGTCACGACAAACTGGCGGATGCGGTATCGAATGCCGTCACTGGCTGGACCCGCACGGATGACGACAGCCGGATTCTGCTCCTGCTGGACGAGGCGGACGCTTTCCTTGCCGCCGATCTCGGCAACGACTTCGGGGTCTCAGCGAAGCTCAAGGGGCTAATGGACGAGACCAGGCGCAAGTTCAAGGTCGTCCTGTGCGGCCTCCACAACGTGCTCCGCAACACAGAGCGGGCCAATCACCCATTGGCCCACCTTGGCGAGCCTGTTTGCGTAGGGCCACTGCTGAACAACGGCGATCTTGAGCAGGCGCGAGCACTGATTCGCGAGCCTTTGGCCGCGGTCGGCTACACCTTCGAGACAGCAAATCTGCTCACGCAGATCCTTGTGTGGACGAACTACTACCCGTCCTTGATCCAGCTCTACGGGGAAGCCCTGCTACGGTACTTGCGGCATGCGTCGGGCCGTTCATTGCCGTACGCGATATCGTCCGCGGACGTCCAAGCCGTATTCGCGCGCGACCAGTTTAGGGACTACCTTCGGGACCGGTTCTCTCTGACCCTGCAACTGGACCCACGCTACGAGGTCATCGCGTACGCCATGGCGGTCGATCTGCTCGAGGGAGCATCCGACCGTTTCTCGAGGAGCCTGCCGAGCGGAGGCATCTTCGATCTGGCCAAGGCTGCATGGCCAGAGGGTTTCGACATTTCTCAGAAGGAGTTCGACACCCTGTTGCAGGAGATGTGCGGGCTCGGCGTACTGCGACAGCGCGCGGGAGACAGGGAAGCGTTTTCGTATGTCTTCCGAAATCCGAACGTCCTCCTGCTCCTCGGCGATACCGAGAACATCTGGGAGGTCCTTTACAAGGAACGTGCTCTACCGGAGGTTTTCGAGGCGTCCACGTTCCATGGCCACGTTCGGGGCAGCTCGCAATCTCCCGAGCGCGCACCGTTGACATACGAGCAAGAAGGACAGTTGAAACGGGGTGGGCGAGTCTCGGTCCTATGCGGAACACCCGCGGGCAACCTCTCAAAGGTCGGCGAGTTCATGGAACAGCGAATGCAAGATGGCCGGGTGCGGAGACTCGAACCGTGCGTCGAAGACATCAAGCTCCGCAACGAGCTGACTTCCCGCCGGCCCAGCCAAGACACCTACAACATATTTCTCGTCCACGACCAGGACCAGTGGACAATGCGCTGGCTTGAACGGGCGTCGTCGGTGCTCAGGGACATCCGCCGCGGTGCAGTACTGCGAGTTGCCTTCGTCGCCAATCCAACGCTTCTTTGGCAGTTCGTCGAAGAACTCCCGGACGAGTACCTCGGCGAGTCAAACGGGCTGTTCGACTGGGTCGGAATCCACCCATGGAGCGAGGCTTTCCTGCGTCGTTGGTGCCACGACCAGGACCTGCACGAGGCCACCGGCAAAACGCGGGAACTCTTCACGGTCACAGGTGGTTGGCCAGCGCTACTCGAACGCTACGCGGCGTCCGAGGAAAGGACATGGCGCGACAAGAGTCGAGCCTTGGCGGAGTACATCGACGAAAACGCAGAGGACCTGCTCGATTCGCTTGGGCTCGGATCGCCGACCGCGCGCCGTGAGGTCGGTAACTTGCGCGACTACGAGATCCTGACGCCAGGAGCAGTGCAGGAATATGCCGAGCTTGTGAGCGACGAAGCCGAAGATGCCGTTGCGCCTGACATCTTGCGGCGACGGCTGTTCTGGGCCACCCAGCTTGGACTGGTGCAGGACATCGGCGGCGAGCCGATGCTCAATCCGTTGGTTTCGAGAATCCTCCCCGACACGACCCAGTGAGACTCTGGGACCTACCAGGGGCGAGGCGTTTCGTCGAATCCGCCGGCACGTCCTTGCGTCGCGGCAGCAACGTGGTCGTACGTTTCGCGGGAGACGTCCCGGAAGGTTTCGACGACGCGCTAACCGCCGCGCTGGGCAACGCCCTGCAGGTCAGTCATCTGTCGGGTACCCCGGCTCCGTTCGACGACTTGTGCCGTCGCTACGCCGATCACCCGGCACAAGTCCACTCGCTTGCTGATCTATGTGACGACCCCGGCTTCCGGGGTCGCCTCATCCGCCTCGACGGCCTCGACGAGCCGGCCTGGTCCGCTTGGTGCAAGTTCCTTGGACACTATGCCCAAATCTGCCGCTCGCAAACCCTGATCGGAAGAACACTCTTCCTTGTGCCGTTAGCGGGACGGCCACCCGCCGAACCCCCGCCAGGAGATGTTGCACTGACGAACCTTGCTTGGGACGGTGTTCTGGACGAGATCGACCTGCTGCTCTTCGCCAGCGAACGCCTCAGGGATCGTTCAGACAACATCTTGCTTCGGACGCTCCTCGCCACCGTGGTGGCAAAGGTGGCGCTGTGGGACTTCGAAACCGCCGCCACTCTCGTCGAAGAGCGCGATGAGACCATTCTGGAACCTGGCGAGCTGCTACGGAGTGCCGCCCGGGCCAAGGGTTGGACTACGGAAACGCCGCTCGACTGGGGGCTTGGAACAGCATCCGGTTCCGGCGCCGCCCACGCCGCGCGAGCGGCCATTGACGATGTCCCGACCGAAATCGATAGGCGCCTGTGGAGCGCACAGCTATCAGTGCTGCTGCCTTGGCTAGAGACGCGTCGCCACGAAACGGTGGCCGCTAATGTCTCCGACGTAAGACGACTGTTGCGGCGGTCCGGTGGCGCCGACGCTGACCCATTCGAACTCGAATTCAAAGATCTGTTCTGGCTGTTCTCCCGCGATCAGGCAGACGGCCGCCTCCGCCGAGCCATCAAACGGCTCCGAGACGCTCGAAACGATCTCGCTCACCGCAGGCATCTTCGTGCTGATGCGGTACTGGACTTGGTACAGCGACAGCGAGGGTGACCTACCCTCGCCCGGCGTCTGCGTTCCGACAACGCCGGAACTCTGCGCCGGACAGATCAAACAGGCCAGTCGCGCTCCCAGGAAGACGACAGCTGACACGAAGCCACCGAAGTGCAACCAAACCCTCAAGACGAGCAACGTAGGAGGAAGACAGAACGACGAGCCGCACGACTCAACTCACTCGATCGGTGCCCGATTCGTGGACGGTATCGCCCCCACTCCTTCGACCCTTTCGTTGATTGCTGCAGCCAAGTCTCGGCCGTGGTTCCTCGTGTTATCCGTTACTACGAGGCGCGCACCTGTCGCTCTCACGTAATCGAGAGTCTCCGTGAAATCGGCATGGTTCGATAGCGCGACGCTGTAGCAGCGATCCGAGTACATCATGACAGGGTCGTCGGCGGGCGCCATGAACGCACTGCATGTCATAGACGTCGCACCGTCGGCCATCTCGTTGCTCCAGCCGTCACCCTTCGAATAGAGACGAACATAGGATCTTCGGCCCATCGCGTATACACCGTCGCTTGAGCTGAGCGGAATCAAAGTGCCTACCGCGAATCCGTGCCGTTGGTAGATCGATGCCTCGGCAAGCAATCGGTCACTCGCGACTATCGGTACGCCGACGTCGTCGCCGAGCAAATGCAAGACCCGCTCGACCGTACCTCGATATGCCTTGACGTGAACAGAACCATAGCGCAGGCGCCTCTTGAGCAATTCCACGAACCTCTCTTCTGCCTCCGCCTGCGTGTATCTGCGAATGCTCCGAGGGCTGCCGTACGTGCTGTCCACAACCAACTCGTCGACCTCGATCACTTCGTCCAACGGCCAGCCAAAATCGCCTGAGTAACCGACCCGCCTCCCATCCGACATTCGCAACACGACTTGGCAGGAACCGAGCATGTGGTTGGATGGCACCAACTTTACTACTGTACCATCGTCCAGCGCGAACTCTTCTCCGCGGGGAACTGCGAACAGATTCTCCCGATACGGAAGGTCTGCGTTGTGCTCCTCAATTAGCAGAGCCAGCGTTTCCGGGCTCAACAAGACATCCTGACAACCCTTGCTCCTGTCGAACTCGTCCATGTGGTCATCGTGAACGTGAGTCTGGACCCGGAACTCGCGCCCGTATGCGTAGCCATCGCACACGACATTCGGCCCGAGCAACACCGCTCCGCTGTCCAGCACATCAATCGCCGGTGGTCGCATCGCCGATCTCCTCCCCCACGGTCGTGCAAAGCTGCTCTTCCAATTCGTCTCCCTCCATTTCGGACAGCGCTCGCCCGAGCCGGTCATCGCCGACAAGCGTGAATCGCCTCGACCCTAGTCGACCGGTCACCCCGTCGAGGCCCAGTCGGCCGATCGCCGACGCCAACAGAGCGTCGTTTTCCTGCTGTGTCCGCGCTTCAAGACGCGCAGCGAGCTGATCGTCCGTCACAGTGCCGAGATACACGTACCGTTGGATGACAACGGTGCGCATGCCGACGATCTCCCTCACGGCTTCCGCCGCCGACCGCCCAGACCGTTTCAGCAGCTGCCCGACTTGCCGTACCTCCCTGCTATTCAATCCGTGCTCAAGCACTGCCGTCGTCACGGTGCGGAGGTTCACGGGATCCTGGATCCGAACCAGTTCCACTGCGCATGAGAACCCGACCGCCCCCTTGCCGCTTCCCCAGTCGACTAGATGCCGCACATCCTCTGGCAGATCCAAGAGCCTAAGGAATCGCCCTATCCCCGACTCGTCGAGCCGGATCTGGCGCGCGCAGGCCTCCACCGAGCTGCCGGCTGTTCGTGCACGGTCGATGAGAACGGCCACCTCCACCGGCGAAAGTGGACGCCCCTTCTTGTGCGTCCCATAGCCGACCGATACGCGAAGCCGGGCCAGTTCGAGTGCGCAAAGACCGGGAAGCACAGGAGGTGCGCCCCTAGTCCAGGAATCCGTGACCGTTCAGCGCCTCCTCGATCAACCCGACCAAGGCTTCGTCCTGGTTCATGCTCTCTGCCGTCGCGTACGCCTTAATCGCGCGGTGCGTCGCCAAGCTCACTCTCGCGTTCACTTGAATCGCCCGGCCCCCAGTTTTCGCATCCTCAACCACGTCCTCGATCGGTTTGTCGGGATGCTCCCTGCGCTCGCGCACTACATTCTTCCGCTGCACGTCCGTCATGACCTGCATGTCCTGCGCCAATCTTACTGCGACCGCGGGATCCGGGCTTCCTTCGTCGTCCTCCGAAGCGTCCTGCGCCTTCAGCGCGACATTGACATCCACCGTTTCGTCGTCGACCAGTTTCTTCAGCTCTGGGACCAAGCGAGGGTACTTGACGTAGCCGCGTATCTGTTGCTTCGGAAGACCGGTGGCCTCCCAGATGTCTTCCACGCTACCGTACATGTTGTATAGAAACCGGATTCCGTCCTTCAACTCTCTACCCGACAACTTGCGCCGAATGAGATTCTCGGTAATCGAAATGGCCTTCGCCTCACCCTCCTCGACCCGGTCGTCTAACACCGCGGCTGAGATCGCCTCTTTCCCGAGCATCTTATGCGCCAAGAACCGGCGCTGGCCCGCCAAGATCTCCCACTTTCCGGGTTTACGCGCCTCGCAGACAAGAATGGGCTGAAGGAGCCCCTGGGCCCGTATGCTCTCTGCCAGCTCTTCAACGTCCTTGCCAGGTTTGGACACTCTGGCTTGGCCGCGTCCCACGACCAAGTCGTCCAGGTCTATGTCTCTATAGTCAATGATCTTCGCCATTCCACTCTCCTTGCGACGAGCAGCCTCAGGTTCCGTCAACTTTCTCGTCAAGTCCCAGGATCCGCGAGAGCTCAGCTCGGCCGAATCCGCTGCTGTTAGAGGTCGACGCTTCAACTACATCGTCGAACAATTCGGCCTTCTCGTCCAGTATCAGCGCGATACGCTCTTCGACCGAGTCGCACACCACGAACCGAACCACATGCAGAGGCTCCGAGCGGTCGAACCGATGCGCCCGGTATATCGCCTGGTTCTCCACCGCTGGGTTCCACCAACGATCGAACAGCACGGCGTGGGTTGCCTCTCCCAAGTTCAAACCGACACCGCCCGCGCGAAGAGACACCAAGAGCGCCCGGGGAGTCTCTCCCGACCGAAAGCGGTCCATCGCATCTCGCCGCTCCTCCATGTCCATCGCCCCTACGAGCAGCTCATGCTGTATGGACAATCTCTCCGATACCCACTCAAGTGTCTTGACGAACTGTGAGAATACTAGGATTCGCGCCGAGTCCCCGGCCGAGTCGACCACTGTCTCAAGGGCTTCGAGCTTCACCGAGGCCCCACTCTCCGCATCTTGATTGCAGATGCCCTTAAGTCGGGTTATGAGACCGAGCATCGCGGCGCCCCTGTCCCCGTCCTGCCTACTGACATAGGAGGCGCGCGTCGCCCACAACGCTTCGTATCGTGCCCGCTGCTGGCCTGCAAGCTCTAGCCGCACGTCCTGTATTATCACCGGCGGCAACTCACTCCGCACGTCGCGCTTGCGCCGCCGAAGCATCGAATCCTTGAGCTTCCTCGCTACTCGACCCCTTGTGGGATACGGCCCGAACCGCGGATCCAAAAAACCTAGGATTGTCGCGATGTCGTCCAGGTTGTTCTCCAGAGGTGTGGCGGACAACGCCCACGAGCGCGTACGCGGCAACAAGCGGCATGCCAGCGAAGTCGCAGAGTCCCTGTCCTTGATCCGCTGGGCCTCGTCCAGCACCACCAGATCGAACGTGCCCCTCGGTATTCGGTCGATGCCGTCGCTCCGAACTTGCTCGTACGAACCCACGAGTACCGGTATGGGCAACGCATACAGCGCATCGCGGTCGGCCGCGTCTCCCTCCAACCTTCGGGCGGCGATCCCGGGTGCCCAAGTGGACAGCTCGGCCATCCAGTTCAGCGTGAGCGACGCGGGCACGACGATTAGAGCTCGGTCCACGTCGCTCGAAGTCTCCAACAACAGCGCAAGCGCGACGGCCGCTTGGACGGTCTTCCCTAGCCCCATCTCGTCCGCCAGCAGCGCCCCTTTTGAACGGAAGAGGAACGACACCCCCTGCCACTGAAACTCGTGCAGCGGGGCTGGCGCACCGATGCGACGTTCCGCGACAACGCGGAGACCTTCGATATCTTGCGTCACTTCAATGCCGAAACGCCTTGCCCGTCATCACCTACCGGGGACCCTCAGTCTCCCCGGGGCCCATCCAGCGGCGTGTTGTTGCGAGTGCCCACCACCGCCCTTCGCCCCCATCTATGGCCTCGTCGCATGACCGCCGAGCCACAGCGCAGGATAGTCCCCGCGCAAACTCGAAGGTCGATCGTGTTCGCCATGCCATCGTGCCCGTAGGCCGCGTGCGATCATAACTGATCCCACCGCCTGCGCCGGCACAGCCCGCCGACGGGCCACGCTCGCCCTCTCGAGCCTATGAGACGCGATACGCAGCACTGCTCGCACAACTGCCGGCGTCACGTATTGCAGCTCGTACCGTCCGCGACCCGTTCCCTGCCGGCTAGGCCCTCAGGGATCGTCGACGAGGGCCTGCGCGCGATTCGACACACCCAATGCCCGCGTGTATTCTGCTCCAAATATGGGGCCGCGCCCCGGTCACCAGAGACCCACGAGAGACGAGCCACCTCCTGTGCGGGAAGACCTTGCCGTAATGGCCACGATGACCCCAAGTTTCCTCAGGGCAGCCTGTTTCCTTCCTCTGCACGCGACTTGTCGATGCGATCGGACCACTAGAACGCCTCGCCCGATCGACCCGAGGCGACTCTTCGATGCGTGACAACTTGGAGCTGAACGGCATCTATCTCGACTACGCGGCAACTACGCCCGCAGATCCTACAGTCGCCCGTAGGATGGCCGAGTTCCTGACACGACAAGGCCGTTTCGGGAACCCACACTCCACGTCCCATCGTTTCGGCCACGCCGCTTTCCAAGCCGTCGAGGCTGCGCGCCGCGACGTCGCGCGGCTGATCGGGGCAGATGACGATGAGATCGTGTGGACCTCCGGGGCGACCGAGGCGATCAATCTCGCTCTGAAGGGCATCATGCTGTCACCCCACGCTCACGGCACACACCTTCTCGTTTCGGCTCTCGAACACAAGGCTGTCCTCGACACAGCAGGATGGCTCTCGCGCCACGGCGTCGACGTTGAACTCCTGCAACCCACTGATGACGGACTAATCACACCCGCACTGGTGCGCGCCCATCTGCGCCCCGACACGGCACTGGTGTCCGTCATGCACGTAAACAACGAGATCGGAACCATTACCGACATCGCCCGAATCGCCCGGGTTGTACACGCCAGCGACGCTCTGCTGCATGTGGACGCCGTACAGAGCGCCGCGCGTCTCCCGGTCGATGTCTCGGTAATGGGCGCAGACCTCCTCTCGCTAAGCGGACACAAGATCTACGGTCCTAAAGGGGTCGGGGCGCTCTTCGTCCGTCGCGCCATCCGACATCTCCTCGAAGCCCAAACCCAGGGAGGCGGGCAGGAGGGGGGGCTGCGATCAGGCACCATCCCAACCCATCAGGTCGCAGGACTAGGTATCGCCGCCCAACTCGTCCGCAAACGACGCGGAGCGGACGCGGCCCGTATATCAGCATTGGATAGACGTCTTCTCGATCGGATCGGCCAAATCGACGGAGCGGTCTTGAACGGCAACCAGTCCAATCGCGTTCACGGCATTGTCAGTGTGACCTTTAGGGACGTGGAAGCGGAGTCGCTCATGCTAGCGCTCAGCGATATCGCCGTTTCCGCCGGCTCCGCCTGCACAACCGCCCTGATAGAACCCTCCCACGTGCTTCTCTCCGTTGGCCTTTCCGAATCCGACGCACTGTCGTCCATCAGGCTGAGTCCGGGGCGCTACACGACTGCGACGGAGATCGATGCAGTAGGACACCGCCTGACCGAGGCTGTCAGCGCCTTGCGGAGCATCGCCGCTTGACCTCTCAATTGATCAACGTCGTACCTGTGCCTGTTCCCGCCGACGCGAAACGCTTGGGCACTCTCCCTGCGCGACTCGACCGCATCAAAGACATCCTGAGGCGCGAGTATTGCCGAAAGCACAAACATCCCTGGGTCGTAGCGTACTCTGGCGGCAAGGACTCCACGCTACTTTTGCAGCTCGTTTGGGAGGTCGTTGCCGCCCTGAGTCCCGCCGAACGTCGCAGGCAGATAGTCATCCTCGGGAACGACACCCTCGTAGAATCGCCTTTGGTCATCCGGCACCTCCGTAGCTCTTTGTCCGCAGCACAAGCCGCTGCGACGCAACACGAGCTGCCGATGGAGTTCCAGATAACCACGCCAGCGATCGACCAGACCTTCTGGGTCAACGTTATAGGTCGGGGTTACATCCCGCCAACGCGGAACTTCCGGTGGTGCACGGATCGGATGAAGATCCGCCCTACGAGCCGTCTCCTTCAACAGATCATCCGCGAGCACCGCGGCGCGGTCCTTCTTGTCGGGACCCGACGTAGCGAGTCCCAAAACCGAAGACGTGGCATGGATCGACGCAAGGTGTCCGCTGCAAAGCTCAACCCCCACTCCTCGGTCGAAGGTTGCCGCATGTTCGCCCCGCTCGCCGACCTGGACGACGACGACGTCTGGATGGTCCTAATGCAGCGGCACCCCCCTTGGGGAGGAACCCACCGCCAACTCATATCACTCTACAGACAGGCCGGCGGGGGCGAGTGCCCCTTGGTGTTGTCTAACGAGGACGCCCCCTCCTGCGGTAGTTCGTCTCCCCGCTTCGGATGCTGGACGTGCACGGTCGTCGCCAAAGACCGCAGCCTCCGTGGGCTAATCGACTCGGGCCACGAGGAGGCAACCTACCTCAGCAGCCTCTACGATTTCCGTGAATGGCTGATCGCGCTCCGGGAGGATGACCGCAACCGCCTCCCGGTGAGGCGCGACGGGAATCCACGTCACCGTGCCGATGGCTCTCAAGTCTTCGGCCCCTTCACCCTCGCTATCCGTCGAGAAATTCTGCAGCGACTCCTCGCACTCGAGAACGATCTTGGCGTCTCCCTAATCAGTTCGGCAGAAATCGAGAGCATCGAAGACGTGTGGTGGCGCGACGAGATTACCGAAGCGGGACGACTGGCGCTCCACCATTCCGTCGCCGATTCATGACCCAAGTCACCTCGAAAGTCCTCCTCGTCGCGGAGCTCTTCACCATGGGCAGGTTCGCCGTTCCGTGGCACCAGCGACACTACGACTGGACGACCGAACAGGTCGGTGAGTTGCTCGTCGACCTCAACGAAGCTCTCGACGAGAACCGATCGAGCTACTTTCTGGGCTCAATCATGCTGGTCGATGGCAAGGATCGCTGGGAGATCAACGATGGACAGCAGCGTCTTATCACCCTGTCCCTCCTCATCGCCTCCCTTTGCCGTCGATTCGCCGCCCGCCGAAAGACTGACGGCGCACGCGAGCACCTCGCCCCTACGGCTACTTTTCGACCGGCCGGAGACGGCCGTCACCGACCTCGACGACACCGCGAGAGAGACGCCGCGCATCCGTCCGCCGCGGCAAGATAGATCGCGCTACACACAGATCATCCGGGGCCACGACATCGGCACCAACGGCAAGATGACCTCCGCCTGGAACGAAATCGAGATCTTCGTCACGGCCCTGAGCCAATCCACCGCGCGAAAGTTCTTCGAGTTCCTGACCAACAGGGTCGAGATCGGCGTCCTCTACGTGCCTCGGGCCGAGGATTCCAACGCCGTGTTCGAAGCGCTTAACGGTAGGGGTAAGCAACTCGACGCCGTCGATCTCATCCGCAATCATCTCTACTCATACTTCACTGATCCCGCCGACACGGAACGCCGCGCGACCGTCCACGAGAACCTCGAGGCTGTCCTCCTGAGCTACCGGAGCGCACAACGCACCCAAGACTACTTCCGATGTTACTTCCAGTGCAGGTTCGGTTACCTACAAAAGAACCGCTTCTACCGCGAGACCCGGCACAAGATCCGGGGCCGTCGAAAACGGAAAGGCCTCGGCAACTACGTCTACGCGCTCGTGAACGAGCTCGCCGACCAACGATTCGTCGAACTCTTTCGGACGATAAACGCGACTAATCCAAGTCCTGTGTTCCTGTCTTCGTTCATGCGTGCATCTTCGACGACCCATAACAAGCGAAACCTGCCCGTCCTGCTGGGCGAACTCCGCGGATACAAAGTCGTTCATCCCCTCGTGTTCGCCTTACTACGCAAGTTTGTCGAAGCCGAGGGCGAAAAGAGACGGGTCGCCGCACGAGCTGTCCACCGCTGCCTCACAGACCTCGCCTCCTTCGTCGTCCGCGTGTCGTTCTGCGAGGCCAAGTTTGAGCCATCCAAGTTCGAGACGGCATTCGCCAACTGCGCGAACCGAATCACCCTCTCTTCGTCAGCGTCGGCAATCGACATCCGGCCCGACCTCAGCGATTGCGACGAACGCCGTATCATGAACGACGTCAGGTTCGCCTCGCAGCTTGCCGACATCGAACTCAAGGATGCCAGACGCGCGAGGCGTCTTCTCTTCGGAGTGAACGCCCTCCAGGATCGCGAGGCGCGCGCTCTCGACTTCGATGGGTGCAGCGTCGAACACGTCCTTCCGCAGTCAGACGTATACTGGCCGGGTTGGAGAGGTTTCGGCGACCTCGGGAACGAAACAAGCAACTGGGTGTACCGAGTTGGAAACCTCACGCTTCTCGGCGATAGCGACAACTTCGCCCGCCGGCAGTTCAACGCCAACTTCGACGCGAAACGCGGCGTTTTCGCCGAGAGCCCGTTCCTGATCACGCGCCAACTGGCGTCGATCAAACACTGGACGCCAGAGCGCATCGCCGCGCGTTCCAACGACCTCGCTAGGAATGCCGCGCGGGTCTGGTCCTTCTCCCGAGTGCCGAGATAGGATCGGCGAGCTTCCAGACCACCGCTGCGTTTGGCTACGCATGACTTCCGGAAGACCGGCGACCCAGAACGCCTCGCCACCGCGAGGCAAAACGCTTTGTACTGATCGATCTCAACGGAACTCGGCCGTCTCGTTGGTTGCTTGGAACCGCGTCGCCACTCGCCGTAACGCGCTGGCCAAGCAGTTCACTCGGAATGGCGTCGAAGTGGACCGTCCACTGGTGCGGGCGTGAGGACCGATCACAAGGATCCGGCATGGCTGTACGCCCGCCTGAGATCCACGGGCCGTGGCAAGCATGTCGGCCCAAGCAGCTACTACCACACGTCGCTCGCGAATCACTGCCCGGGCGTCAACGCAGCACTCGCGGTCATCCGCGATCGACTACAAGCGCCCCCAGAACTCTACAACGTCATCAAGTTGGACCGGCGGTCGCGGATCAGCTTCCTGGACTATGGAGACTTTTCTGCGTCGTTCCCAACGCTCTTGGCAGCCGTGAGCTGCGACCTCCACAAGGGGACCGCCCGGCGCATCGCCTACGGCGCCGACGGCAATCCACCCATCCTCCATCGGAAGGAGCTTCTCTTGGCGGCAGACGATCCACTCGCCATAGCGGGCGCGCAGCTAACTGCTTGCCTGGACGCGAGGGGGGCGTTCGAGGAACAGCACCGCATAGGCACCCGACAAGGATGGATGCGGCGGTTAGCGAAGCTCGGAATCAGGATCGACAATGGCAAGGTCATAGGTTCGTAATGCCGCCCAAGATCGACCGTCGCCGAACCGCGCTTCGCCGAAGTGAGTTGTCATCACCGATGCAACAGCTCTTGAACTTCGGCTTTCTCGACGGTGGCCACGCCGTGTTCGACTACGGGTGCGGACGTGGGGACGATCTGCGGCTGTTGCGCGCCATGGGGATCCAGGCGAACGGGTGGGATCCCGTATTCCGGCCCCGTCCAAAGCGGAGCCCAGCCGATGTCGTGAACCTGGGCTTCGTCCTGAACGTAATCGAGAACGCCGACGAGCGACGCGAAACCCTCAAGTCGGCGTTCGCCCTTGCTCGGAAGGTCCTGATCGTCAGCGTCATGCTGGGCTACCAGAGCAAGCGCGCACAGTTCACCGCCTACGAGGATGGCGTACGCACCCAGCGAAACACCTTCCAGAAATACTACGCCCAAGACGAGTTCCGAGCCTACGTCGAGTCGACCCTCGACAGGAGCGCGGTGCCCACTGCGGCGGGAATCTGTTTGGTATTCCGGGATCCTGTCGACGAACAGCTCTTCCTCCTCGCACGCCAGCAGGTTCGCCGCGAGTGGCGTGTGCTGCGACGAGAACCAGACAGCCAGGACGTGGCCGGCCTGATCGAGAGCCACCGTGAGCAGATCGATGCGTACTGGCTCATGGCCCTGGAACTCGGCCGCCCGGCAGCGGCTGAGGAGTGTCCAGAGACACAGTCGCTGACGCGGCTCGTTGGTTCATGGCGAAGAGTGCACGAATGGGTGAGCCGCTTCTTCGATACCGAGGAGCTCGAAGCGGCTGCGATCGGGCGGCAAGAAGATCTGCTGGTGTACTTCGCGCTTGCCCACTTCAGCCGCCGGAGGCCTTACAGCAAGCTGCCAGAGCGCCTGCAACGGGATGTCCAGCATTTCTTTGGGAGTATCACCAGCGCGCGCGCGGCCGGGAAACGAGCTTTGTTCGCAACAGGCGACAGCTCGCGCATCGAGGAGGCTGCCGTTTTCTGCCACGAGGAGCTTGGGATCGGCCGACTTAACGAGCGCCACGATCTGATGTTCCACCAGTCTGTTCTCGACGAGTGCCTTCCGCTGATCAGGATCTATGTCGGTTGCGCGCTACAGCTCTTTGGAGAGGCGTCTTCAGTAGATCTGATCAAGGTTCACCTCCACTCGGGCAAGGTGACCTTCCTTGTGTACGATGACTTCGACAGTCGAGAGACGCCGCTCCTGGCGGAGCGAATCAAAGTCGACCTGCCGCGCCTACGGGTTGACATCTTCGACTACACTAGCATGCAGCAACAGCAGCCGCTCGATGGCCCCCAAGCAAGCTACTTCCTCCGAGGCTAATGCCCAAGCCAGTTGCGAACGCCGTGTTAAACCTAGAGCAGAGGCCTCCCCGGAGGCGTCAACCGTTAGGAGATTATCGATGCTGACGTTTGAAGCAACAGGACAGGTCGACCCCATCTTTCTTGCAATGACCACCGAGTACGTCAAGGACGCACTCCCCGTGTCCGGGTTCCTCGCGGCGGCGGCATCTGCCGGCACGTTCCTAGCTGCTGAGGGGCGAATGCGACGCGGCGCGCGAGATCAGGAAGAGCTCGTGTATGGGCTTTCATTGCTCTCATCAGCGCGATAGTCGTGTCTCTTCTCTACATCTTTGTGCATGATGGGGTCGCGGCAGGCGTAGGCGAAGCCGTGGAGACCAAGCGATTGATAGCCGATGCCCGCGCGGAGACGGAAGTGCTGGCAGTTGGAGTGTGGGGCGGTTGGAGCCTCGTCGCACTATGGCTGATTGCGTTACTTGGCACCACGATGGGCGTCACGTTCATTTTGTCGGCGACATGGAAGGCAGGGTTCCTGCGGCGTCCCAAAAGTAGGAGCCCACATCAGGGGCGCAGTGGTAACAGGAGCAATTGTACTACTAAGCTGTCTTCTGCTTGTGCTCTTCGCCGCTTAGCTCTCCGCCACCGCCGAGAACAGCAACCGGCGAGAACAGCAACCGGCGAGGTGTAGTAGGCGCAAACAGCGGGCGGATATCGCCAGTGTGCCGTGCCCGCTGGCAACGATGGCAAGCGCATAGACTGGGACCACCGACGCAACTACAACGCTATGCTCACGAAAGCACGATTCTGTTCGGAAGCACCGCGCCTGGCCGACCTACCGACAGCGCATATGCCTGTCGGAGCCCCTCCGAATCCTGGTTTTCGGTGACTCTGCACATGTATTTCAACAGGCGGGTCGCCAAGCCCAATCCCTTCCCCCGCATCGTCTCTCGTCGAGTATCCCAGATCACATCCGCGTATGGTGGCCTCGCCAGATCAACGGGAAATTGCCGGGCTAATTCCAGCGCCGCATCCATACTCCCTGCGCCGGCCACCGCTGCTATCGCGTTCGCATACACCTGTTGTCCGACCGGTCGAAACAACACGTTTCGCTCCTGCGAACCGCGTGCCACCGGCGCGATTTCGCTTGCGGCCCCACCCTCAAGATATTCCCCTAGCCTGCCATTCGCCCGGGCGAGTCCTTCGAAATATCTCACGCTTCTGTCGAAATAGTAGTCAATTCTGGGCTCCGGTAGCCGTACGTTTGCCGCGTCCTTTATTTCTGCCCTCTCCTCAGCCGTCTGCGCTAGAGCCTTAGGCAAGATCCGACGGATTACATCGTAGAGCGTACCTATCGAACAAAGCGCTCTCGCGTTCCCCGCGATAGTGTTGTTGAATCGATCAACATCGATCTGCCCCCGCGAAAACCAAGGATGCTCATCAACCAGACGACGAGACAGTATGGCGGCCAGGTTCACTTCGTCCAGGATAATTATGTCCTTGGTGGCCACCGGGACTGCGCGTTTGTTGAGGTCTACGAACAGCCGCCTAGTTCGCGACACTCCCGCTTCGTCATTCGCGTGTGGCACGAACAACACCGTCAGAATGTCATCACCGATTTCGTCGCCTTCCGCAAGGGCTCTACGTATTCCCGCCACACGATGCTGCCCATCAAGAGCGAAAAGATGTTCGGTGCCCGCAAGCTCAAGGACGCCCACTCGATCTTCTTGGCACAGCTGAAGTTCAGCACCTCCGCCACCCAAAGACTCCGCCACCACATCAAACGGGTGCCAGACCGGTTCGCCTCCGTATATGCCAACCACAATTGAGTTGAAGAACCGCCTTTCGTTGTCGCGCAGGTAGGCCGCGATCGCGACGGCGCGATTCCTTGTCCCCGGCCCCCTGTCCTGGAGCTCCCGTTGTATCCGTTCGCTCAATCGCTCGTTCGAATGCAATTCGCGGGCATATCGCACACGTTCTTCCACTTCCGCGACTGGCATAATCGCTGCGTAATAGGTCCACGCCCCGAAACGTCCCTGTAGTGCGGGCAATAGGATCGGTGTGCTCATATCACCAGAGCCTCCTCCCGGCCAAGATGCCCGCACTAAAGTCTCTCACGCTATAGTAAGGCATCATTGCGTCATTGAACTCCTTCTCTAAGCTGCGCAGGTCAATATTACGGTCGACTTCCGTCCACGCAAAGGTCAACTCGCCCTCGAATACGGAAAGAAACGCGCGCACGTGGAGGCGGCCCCTTGCCGAGCTCTGTTCCCGGAAATACTCTCGACACCGAACGCGCAGCGACCTTGTCGTGCTTCCTCCGTAAAGCGACAAACCCCACCCGGGCAAGCAACTCAGCCCGTGTCCGATGTGGAAGCAATACAATCCTGGATTGTCGCTAATCCCTTCGACTTCGGTGGACAGAAACGGCGTGTACGTCCACGCGAGATTGTGTTGCGCGCAGAATCTCGACCATCTTGCCGGGTTAGGCTGAGCCTGAACCACCCGGAGTTTCTCGTGGGCCACTTCTTCCAAAAAAGGCGGCAAGGCCATTGCCAATCCTCAATGCCCTTCAACAACGCGACGCGACTTCCGCTACGCGTAAGACTAACGGCGACTCGCGGCGCAGCCAACGAAGGACGAACTCGCTCCTGGCGCAGCCGGGCGGCCGGGCGTGCCGGCGTTACGCTCGGAGGGACTTACTCGAGAAACGGCCAGCGTTGATAGAGGCGTTGGGCGGCGTACCTTGAAACCGAGAAGGCAGCTCGACATTGTTCCTGGTCGTGTGGGCCAGGGCCGCCTCCATCAGGGCATGCCACGCGTTCGTCTGTCGGCTCCCAACATGAATCGCTGTCGAACGATGATCAACCCTTCCCTCTACCGCCTTCTCTTCCGCAACTCCTCCACAGTCCTCTGCCTCCCCGCCGCCTCGGCCAACTGCGCCGAGGCCAACGAGAAGTCAAAGTCCGCCGACTGGTCCGAGATCGCCCGCTCCGCCTGCCCCTGAGCCTCCAGCGCCGCAGCCTCGTCGATATCATCCGCATGCAGCGCCGTATCCGCAAGGATCGTCACCACACTGGGCTGAACTTCCAGGAACCCCCCGGAGGCGAAGAACACGTCCTCCTCCCCGTTCTCGAACTGCAGCCGCACGGGCCCGGGCTTGATCCCGGTGAGAAGCGGCGCATGCCCCGGAAGAATCCCGAGTTCGCCAAGCGTTCCGGTCGCAATCACCATCGTCACAGGCCCGGAGAAGATCTCCTTCTCCGCGCTCACGATGTCGCAATGCATGGTGGTGGCCATGGCGTCAGGAGATCGTCTTCGCTTTTTCGCGGGCGTCTTCGATGGTGCCGACCATGTAGAACGCCTGCTGGGGGAGGTCGTCCACGTCACCCTCGAGGATCGCCTTGAAGCTGCGCACGGTGTCCTCGCGGGAGACGTACTTGCCTTCCTGGCCCGTGAACTGCTCGGCGACGAACATCGGCTGCGAGAAGAACTGCTGCATCTTGCGCGCGCGGTAGACGAGCGACTTGTCTTCCTCGGAGAGTTCGTCCATGCCGAGGATGGCGATGATGTCGCGCAGTTCCTGGTAGCGCTGCAGGGTCTCCTGCACGCCGCGGGCGGTGTCGTAGTGCTCCTGGCCGACGATGTTGGCGTCGAGCTGGCGGCTGCTGGAGTCGAGCGGGTCGACCGCCGGGTAGATGCCGAGGTCCGTGATGGCGCGGGAGAGCGTCACGGTCGAGTCGAGGTGCGCGAACGTGGTGGCCGGGGACGGGTCCGTGAGGTCGTCGGCGGGGACGTAGATCGCCTGCACCGACGTGATGGAGCCGGTCTTGGTGGTGGTGATGCGCTCCTGCAGGATGCCCATCTCTTCGGCCAGGTTCGGCTGGTAGCCCACCGCGGACGGCATCCGTCCGAGAAGTGCCGAGACTTCGGTGCCGGCCAGGGTGTAGCGGTAGATGTTGTCGATGAAGAGCAGCACGTCGCGGCCTTCGTCTCGGAACTGCTCGGCGAGCGTGAGGCCCGTCAGGCCGACGCGCAGGCGGTTGCCGGGCGGCTCGTTCATCTGGCCGAACACGAGGGAGATCTTGTCGAGCACGCCCGCTTCGGTCATCTCGTAGTAGAAGTCGTTGCCTTCGCGGGTGCGCTCGCCGACGCCGGCGAACACCGAGAGGCCCGCGTGCTCGGTGGCGATGTTCCGGATGAGCTCGAGCATGGTGACGGTCTTGCCGACGCCGGCGCCGCCGAAGAGGCCGACCTTGCCGCCCTTCGCCATCGGGCAGATGAGGTCGATGACCTTGACGCCGGTATCGAGCAGCTCGACGCCGCCGGTCTGGTCCTCGAAGGTCGGCGCCTTGCGGTGGATGGGCATGGTCGTGCGGGCGTTGATGGGGCCCTTCTCGTCGATGGCCTCGCCGAGCACGTTCATGATGCGCCCAAGCGTCTCCTCGCCCACGGGCACGGAGATCGGCCCGCCGGTGTTGACGACGTCGAGGCCCCGCGAGACGCCTTCGGAGGAGCCCATCGCGATGGCGCGCACGACGCCGTCGCCGAGTTGCTGCTGGACCTCGAGGGTCAGGCCGCTGTCCGTCACCTTCAGCG
The DNA here is from genome assembly GCA_965206615.1 of Candidatus Azotimanducaceae bacterium. Lineage (GTDB taxonomy): Bacteria > Pseudomonadota > Gammaproteobacteria > Pseudomonadales > Azotimanducaceae > VXNE01. The sequence continues at coordinate 12,416 of CBDBKI010000005.1, read as the reverse complement.
CGTCGTAGACCTTGGGGACGCTGTCGCGCTCGAACTCGACGTCAATGACGGCCCCGATGACCGAGACGATGTTGCCCGTGCTCATTTCCTGACCTTCCTGTGCTGTTCCGTTGCGTTGTGTTCCGTTGCGCTTGAGCGCCGTCCGCGCGGGCCGCGTCAGACCGCGGCCGCGCCGCCGACGATCTCGGCGATTTCCTGGGTGATCGCCGCCTGGCGCGCGTTGTTGTAGATCAGCGTCAGATCGCCGATCACTTCCGCCGCGTTCTCGGTGGCGGCCTTCATGGCGATCATCTTGGCGGCCTGCTCGCAGGCGGTGTTCTCGACGACCGTCTGGTAGACCTGCGCCTCGATATAGCGCGTCACGAGCCCATCGATGAGTTCCCGCGCCTCCGGCTCGTAGAGATAGTCCCAGCGGTGCTGCATGGCCGCGTCGTCGCTCGCGTCGAGCGGCAGCAACTGCCGGATCGTCGGGCGCTGGGTCATGGTGTTGACGAAGTCGTTCGAGATGATGTCGAGCCGGTCGATGCGGCCTTCCGCATAGGCGTCGAGCATCACCTTGACGCCGCCGATGAGATCCTCGAGTACCGGCCGCTCGCCGACCTCGTTGATCGCCGCGACCACGTTGCCGCCGAGGGCGCGGAAGAACGCCGCGGCCTTGTTGCCGATCAGGAGCACGTCGATCTCGATGCCCCTGGCGTTCCACTCGGCCATCGACCGCACGAGTTCCCGGAACAGGTTCGAGTTGAGGCCGCCGCAGAGTCCCTTGTCCGTGGACACGACGATGTAGCCCATGCGCCGGACCTCGCGCGCCGACATGTAGACGGGCCGGTATTCGGGGTTCGAGTTCGCGAGGTGGCCGATCACCTGCCGGATGTGGGTCGTGTAGGGCCGGCCCTCGTTCATCCGTTCCTGGGTGCGGCGCATCTTGCTCGCCGCCACGAGTTGCATGGCGCTGGTGATCTTCTGCGTGTTCTCGACGCTCGCGATCTTCTTGCGGATTTCCCTGCCGACGGCCATGGCATCAGGCTCCCTGCGGGGCGTTCGTGCGAGCAGACGTGTCGAGCTTCTTCATCAACCTCTCCAAGTTGCGCAGCAACTTGACCGCGTCGCGCAAGCGACGCGCGGACTCGTTATGCGTAGCTGTGCGTGGACTGGAACTGGGCGAGGGCGTTCTTCATGAAGGCCTCGATGTCGTCGTCGTAGGCGCCGGTCGCGGTGATCTCGGCCATCCAGTCGGCGTGCTCCGAGTTCATGTAGCCGAGCAGGTCGCGCTCGAAGTCGAGCACCCGCGCCACCGGCACGCCCTCGAGGTAGCCCTCGTTCGCGGCATAGAGGACGACGCCCATCTCGGCGACGGTCATCGGCGCGTACTGCTTCTGTTTCATCAGTTCCTCGACGCGCGCGCCGTGTTCGAGCTGGCGTCGGGTCGCTTCGTCGAGGTCCGAGGCGAACTGCGAGAAGGCCGCGAGTTCGCGGTACTGGGCGAGGGCCATCTTCACGCCCCCGGAGATCTTCTTCATGAACGGCACCTGCGCGGAGCCGCCCACCCGGGAGACGGAGATGCCCGGGCTCATGGCCGGGCGCAGGCCGGAGTTGAAGCGGTCGGTCTCGAGGAAGATCTGCCCGTCGGTGATGGAGATCACGTTGGTGGGCACGAACGCGGAGACGTCGCCGGCCTGCGTCTCGATGATCGGCAGCGCCGTCAGCGAGCCGGTCTTGCCCTGCACCTCGCCGTTCGTCACCTTCTCCACGTACTCGGCGTTCACCCGCGCGGCGCGTTCGAGGAGCCGTGAGTGCAGGTAGAAGACGTCGCCCGGGTACGCTTCGCGGCCCGGCGGGCGGCGCAGCAGGAGCGATATCTGGCGGTATGCCCAGGCCTGTTTGGTGAGATCGTCGTAGATGACCAGGGCGTCCTGGCCCGTGTCGCGGAAGTACTCGCCCATCGTGCAGCCGGAGTACGCGGAGATGTATTGCATCGGCGCGGGGGTGGACGCGCTCGCGGCGACCACGATGGTGTGTTCCATGGCGCCGTTCTCCTCGAACGTGCGCACGATGTTGGCGATGGTGGACATCTTCTGGCCGATGGCCACGTAGATGCACTTGATGCCGCTCGACTTCTGGTTGACCACGGCGTCCACGGCGATGGCGGTCTTGCCGATCTGGCGGTCGCCGATGATGAGTTCGCGCTGGCCGCGGCCGATCGGGACCATCGCGTCGATGCACTTCATGCCCATCTGCACGGGCTGGCTGACGGATTGGCGCGCGATGACGCCGGGGGCGACCTTCTCGACGGGTTCGGTGCGTAACGCGTCGATCGGGCCCTTGCCGTCGATGGGGTTGCCGAGGGCGTCGACCACGCGGCCGAGGAGCCCCGGTCCCACCGGGACTTCGAGGATGCGCTCGGTGCAGCGGGCGGTCATCCCTTCGGAGAGGCTTTCGTAGTCGCCGAGTACCACCACGCCGACGGAGTCGCGCTCGAGGTTGAGCGCCATGCCGTAGATGCCGCCCGGGAACTCGATCATCTCGCCGTAGCGTGCCGCGGCGAGGCCGTGAATCCGCACGATGCCGTCCGAAACGCTGACGATGGAGCCTTCGTTGCGGGGCTGCGACGCGACGTCGAGGCTCTCGATGCGATGCTTGATGATGTCGCTGATTTCGGAGGGATTCAGTTGCTGCATTCGTCTTTCCTCGATTCGTAACGGCTCGCCGCTATGCCCGGGCGAGCGATTCGGCGAGCTTGTCGAGCTTGCCGCGCACCGATCCGTCGACCACCGTGTCCCCGGCGCGCACCACGGCGCCGCCGATCAGGTTGGCGTCGACGACGGTGCTGACCTGGATCTCGCGCTCGAAGCGCCGCGCCAGGGCGTCGGTGAACTGCTTGAGTTCGTCCTCGGAGAGGGAGACGGCGCTCGCGATCTCGACTTCGAGTACGCGTTCCGCTGCCGCCTTGAGCGTCTCGAACTGTGCGCCGATCTCCGCCAGCAGCGGCAGGCGCTTGTTCTCCGCCAGGGTGTGCAGGAAGCGTCGGCCGGCATCGTCGAGTTCTTCCCGCACCAGGTCGATGAGGGTGTGGGCCTTGCGTTCGTCCGAGATCGCCGGGGATGCGATCAAAGCCTGCACGTCCGGCTCGCGGGATGCCGCGGCGGCGAGGCCCAGCATGCGGGACCAGCGCTCGAGCCCGTCGCGTTCCGTCGCGATGTCGAACACCGCGTTCGCATACGGGCGCGCCAGGGTGGCCAGTTCCGCCATGGCTTCTTACAGCTCCGCGGCCAGCCGGTTCAGGAGCTGCCCGTGGCGCTCGCGATCGATGCTGTCGCCGAGGATGCGTTCCGCACCCTGGACAGCCAGCGCCGCCACTTCGCCGCGCAGCGTTTCCCGCGCGCGGTTGATGTCCTGCTCGATCTCGGCGTTCGCGGCTTCCTTCAGGCGTTCACCCTCGTCGCGGGCGTCCTGCTTGGCCTGATCGATCATCTGCGTCGCCTGGCTGCGCGCCTGGTCGACGATGCGCTGCGCCTCGCTCTGCGCCTCGGTCAGGCGTTCGGCCACCTGTTCCTGCGCGCGCGCCACGTCCTGCTCCGCCTGTTCTCCGGCGGCCAGGCCCTCGGCGATGGTCTTCTGGCGCTCCCGCATCGCTGCGATGAGGAACGGCCAGATGAACTTGTAACAGAACCACACGAACACGACGAAGGTGATCGTCTGTCCCAGCAGGGTCATGTTGATGTCCATCTTTCTACCTCGCTACCTCGTTGCCTCCCTCCCGCAGGGGGAGGACGGTGGCGTGTCAGGCGCCGACCGCGAAGATCACGTAGAGGCCGATGCCGACCGCGATCATGGGCACGGCGTCGACCAGGCCGAGCACGATGAAGAGCTGCGTGCGGAGCATCGGCAGCAACTCGGGCTGGCGGGCCACCCCTTCCAGGTACTTCCCGCCGAGCACGCCCACGCCAACCGCGGCGCCGACGGCTCCGAGGCCCATCATCAGGCCACCCGCTACATACAAAAGAACTGCTAGTTCCACTGTCGATTCACTCCCTATGTCTACAGGTCGAAGGTCAGTGCTCTTCTTCCACGTCGTACGCCTGGGCCAGGTAGACCACCGTCAGCACGGCGAAGATGAACGCCTGGAGAACGATGATCAGCACATGGAATACGGCCCAGGCCCACTGCAGTATTCCGCCGAAGATTCCGGTGGCCCAGCCGCCGTACATGAGCGCGATGAGGATGAAGATCATCTCGCCCGCGTAAAGGTTGCCGAAGAGCCGCAGGCCGAGCGAGAGCGGCTTTGCGATCAGCGTGACCGTCTCGAGGATGAAGTTGACGGGCGCGAGGATCTTGGGGAACGGATGGAACGCGAGCTCCCCCAGGAAGCCGCCGGCGCCTTTCTGGCGGATGCTGTAGAAGAGGATCATGGCGAACACCGTGAGCGCCATGCCCATGGTGACGTTCGGGTCCGTGGTCGGGACGACCTTCATGTACGGCACGCCGAGCAGCTGCGCCAGCTTCGGGATCCAGTCCACCGGGACCAGGTCCATGAGGTTCATCAGGAACACCCACACGAAGATGGTGAGCGCGAGCGGCGCGACGATGTCGTTCTTGTGGCTGAAGATGGAATTCACCGTGTCTTCGATGAACTCGACGAGCATCTCGACGGCGTTCTGCAGACCGCCGGGAACGCCGGCGGTGGCCCGTTTGGCGGCGATGCGGAAGACGACGCAGAAGAGGACGCCGAGGGCGATGGCCCAGCCCATGGAATCGACGTTGATCGACATGAAGCCCATGGACGCATCGCCGGCGCAGGGGGCGAACTGCCACGAGCCGTCCGAGCACTGCCCGTACGTGAGGTTCGTCAGGTGATGCTGAATGTATTCGCCAGAGCTTTCAGCCATTTCCCTTTTCTCCGCGCTGTCCGTTGCTGGCGGACCCCGCGGCCTTGTCTCGTTTCCGGCGCGTGCCGGCTGTCGTCCTTTCGTCTATACCCGGGCGGTGACGAGCGGCGCCACGGCCCCTACGACCAGGGCGACCGTCAGGGCCCCGAAGAACCCCAGGGGCTCCACCGCAACCAGTCGGAAGACCGCCACCATCAGCAGCACGGCCAACGCCCACTTGGCGATGCCCCGACCGAGCAGCCGCCGCGCTTCCGCCAGCCGTTCGGCGTCGCCATCAGGCACTTTCCGCCGCACCGCGCCGACCGCGAAGTACGCGTTCGGCAACACGACTACCAAGCCACCGAGCACCGCGGACCCTGCCTGGGCGGCTCCCAGGAGCCACATCGGCAACGCCACCGCCGCGACCGCGATGCCCTGCAAGCCCACGATGCGGTAAGGCTCCGGCAAGGCCACGTCTCGATCGCAAAAACGGGAGGATGCGCGAGGCGCGCGCATTATACGGAGGCGGGGGGTGGAATTGAAGGCGGGCGGGACGGCTCTGGACGGCTCTGCAGGGTGCGTGGCCAAGCAGGCGTGTCCCCTGCTCAGGAGCCCCTCGTTGAGGGCCCGCCAATCGAAGGCCTGATCAAAGGATGACGTGGCCCCCGGCGTGTTCAGGCGCTACGGGCGGGCAGCCTCCTCAGCCTCGATGGCGCCCTCGGACATCGCCCTGATCATTTCGCGTGCCGTGTCGACAACGCGCCGCGCCATCTCTTCGTCGAAATCTTCGACACGGAAGCCATGGACGATGGCGTTGCGGTACGCCGCCAGACCGACCAGGTGGTTGTACTCGTCCCTCGAGACGATGCCGTGGAGAACTGCCTGATCGAGGACCCCCCTCCCCCCCAAAACACGTGGATCGGGGACTCCTTCCGCCGCAAGCGACTCCCTCGCGCCAGCCTCTACTGCCGACCAGGCGAGCAGGAGGGCGGCCTCGGGAAGTCCCGCTGCAAGAGCCTTTTCCGCCTGCTCGATCCTCTCGAGTACGGTTGCCCCGTCGCACGGATGCATGCCCTCCGGTGCATCCAGCGCCTCAGGTTCGCCCACCAGCACCAACTCGAAGCTCCACCCTTCCTTCGCATCAACCCGTTTTGCGAGTTCGCCGATTTGCGGAATCGCCCCTAACGAAGAGCGGGACTTCACTTCGATGACCTTGACCTCGTCGCCTTTCCGAGCAACCAGGTCCGCCCGGAAGCCGTGCATGAAGTCGAGCGGCGCCTCAAGCGAGACTTCATAGCCCCTGCTGCGGTAATCGTTCGCTGTCTTGCGGATCAGCAGGTACTCCGCGCCTGTTGCTTCCGTCACCACGCTCCCACCTCCTGGCTCGGTGCGTCGGCCACGACGACGTGCAGAAACTCGTCGCGACCGGCGAGGGCCGCGAGCACGACCGACGAGGCATTCTCCTCCAGGCGCAGGTCGGCATCCACGTCCCTCTTTCGGCAAAGCAGATCCGTCACGTAGGGGCGACCCTTGTGGTCGCCCGTCCCGCAGTCATGCAAAGCCGCAGGAGCGGGACGAACCGTGCACGAATCGCCGGCCCCCGAGGAGCGTCAACCCAACCGCTTCAGGATCCCGTCGAGTTCGTCGAGGCTGCCATAGGCGATGACGACCTTGCCGGCGCCCTTCGCGCTCTGGGAGATGGAGACCCCCGCTCCGAGCCGTTCCGAAAGGCGTATCTCGAGCCTGCGGATATCGGGATCGACGGTCGCGGGCCTGGGAGCGCTCGTTCGGCCCGCCCGCCGCACGAGCGCTTCGGTCTGGCGCACGGACAGGCGACCCTGCACCACCACCCGTGCCATCGGTTCCTGGTCTTCGGGCGGCAGGCCGAGCAACGCGCGGGCGTGTCCCATCTCGAGTCCGCCGGCTGCGAGCATCTCGCACACGGCGTCCGGCAGGTTGAGCAGCCGCAGGAGATTGCCTACGGCCGGGCGGGATTTGCCCACGGCTTCGGCGACTTCCTCCTGCGTCAATTCGAACTCTTCGCGCAGGCGGTGCAATCCGCGCGCTTCCTCGATGGGATTGAGGTCCTCGCGCTGGACGTTCTCGATCAGGGCCATGGCCAGGGCGCCGCGATCGTCCACGTCGCGCACCACCACCGGTATGCGTTCGAGTCCCGCCCGCTGTGCGGCACGCCAGCGGCGTTCGCCGGCGATCAGTTCGAAGCCGCCGGCCATGCGCGGCCGTACGACACAGGGCTGCAGCAGCCCCTGGGAACGGATGGATGCAGCCAGTTCCTCGATGCCTTCGTCGGCCACGACACGGCGCGGCTGAAACGGGCTGCGGTAGATCTCGTCCACCGCGGCCATCGTGACCTGTGTGGCGTCCGTTCCGGCACCGGCGTCGGCTGCCGTGCGATCCCCGAGGAGCGCGTCGAGACCGCGGCCGAGGCCGCGTTTCCTGCCGGGTGCGTTCATCCGCGCACTACCGTGACCGACCCATCACTTCGCGCGCCAAGGCCATGTAGGACGTGGCGCCGGCGCAGTGGCGGTCGTAGAGGATGGCGGGGAGGCCGTGGCTCGGAGCCTCCGCGAGACGTACGTTGCGGGGGATGACGGTGCGGAATACGCGATCGCCGAAATGTTTCATCAACTGCCGCGACACGTCGCGGGTCAGGCTGGTGCGCGGATCATACATGGTTCGCAGAATGCCCTCTATTGACAGGCCCGGGTTGCCGCGTGCCCGCACACCGGCGATCGTGTCGAGCAGCGCCGTCAGGCCCTCGAGCGCGTAGTACTCGCACTGGGTGGGGATCACCACCGCGTCGGCGGCCATCAACGCGTTCACGGTAAGCACGTTGAGGGACGGCGGGCAGTCCATGATCACGTAGTCGTAACGCTGCACCTCGCCTTCGAGCCGCCCGCGCAGCCGCGCGTTGCGGTCGGGGCTGGAGAGCAGTTCGAGTTCGGCCGCCGTCAGGTCCGCATTGGACGGCGCGACCTCCATGCCCGGAGCGCCCGGGGTAGCGATGTCCCCGAGCCGGACTTCGCCGAGGAGCCATTCACAGGTGCTGGCCGGCAGCGCGTGCTTGTCCACACCGCACCCCATCGTGGCGTTCCCCTGCGGGTCGAGATCGACCAGCAGCGTGGCTTCCCCCAGTAGCGCGAGCGAGGCGGCGAGGTTGACGCTGGTGGTGGTCTTGCCGACGCCGCCCTTCTGGTTGGCCACCGCCAGGAGCCGCGTCACGAGCCGTCCTCCGGCGTGACCGCCGTGACGTACCGCGCAAGCTCGGCCCCGGATGCCACCGGTTCGCTCGCCAGCACGCGCCCCCCCGGAAGCGCTTCGGACGACAGCGCGGCGCCGGTCTGCAGCAGCGTCACGCCGCCCGGTCGCAGGAGGCCCCGTACCGCCTGCCAGGTGACCGGCGGTTGCGCGAACGCGCGTGCCGTCACCGTGTCGAACAGCGTTGCCGGGCGAAAGCTGTGCACGTCCTCCTCCACCACGGTCGCGTTATCGAGGGCCAGTTCGATCAGGACCTGGCGCAGGAACCGGGCCTTTTTCGCGCTGCGCTCCACCAGGGTCACCGTCCAGTCGCCACCCGTGATCGCGAGCGGAATGCCGGGGAAGCCCGCGCCGGAGCCGGCGTCCATGATGCGCGTCCCGTGGATCCAGGGCACCAGCGTAAGGCTGTCCTGGATGTGCCGGCTCTCGAGGTGGACGATGTCGCGGCGGCCCACGAGGTTGTAGACCCGATTCCAGCGCCGCAACAGTCTCGTGAACGCGTCGAGTCGCGCTCGCGCGTCCGGATCGACACTCACGCCGATCGTCCCAACGCCTCCGTGCGCTGTCCCGCGGCCGGCGCAGTACGCTCGTCCGCGTGCCGCTTGGCGTGGATGCGCAACAACGACAGCGCGGCCGGCGTCACGCCCGGAATGCGGGCGGCACGCGCGAGCGTCGTCGGGCGCACCGCGGCCAGCTTGTCCTTGAGTTCGTTGGAGAGGCCGGAGATGCCCTCGTACGCAAGGTCCGCCGGCAGCACGACCCGCTCGCGCGCCCGCGCCCTGGCGATTTCCTGGTCCTGGCGCTTGATGTAGCCGTCGTACTTGGCCTGGATCTCGACCTGCTCCACGGCTTCCGCGGCGAACGCACCCAGTTCGGGGACCACCGCGGCGATATCGACCGCGCGGACACGCGGCCGCTTGAGGAAGTCGCGGAGGCTCGTGTCCTTGGCCAGGTTCTCGCCGCAACGCGCCGCCAGCGCGTTCGCCAGGCCGCTGTCCGGCGCCACCCTTTGAGACTCCAGGAGCGCCGTCGCGCCGCGAATCGCCTCGCGCTTCGTCTCGAAGGCACGCAAGCGCCCGTCGTCGACCAGGCCCATCTCGCGCCCGACGGGCGTCAGCCGCAGATCCGCGTTGTCCTGGCGCAGGCGCAGGCGGTATTCCGCGCGACTCGTGAACATGCGGTAGGGTTCATCGGTCCCCAGGTTGACGAGGTCGTCCACGAGGACGCCGAGGTAGGCCTCGTGCCGCCCCGGGGTCCATGGCTCGAGTTCCGCCACCCGGCGCGCCGCATTGATGCCGGCGAGCAGTCCCTGGGCCGCGGCCTCCTCGTATCCGGTGGTGCCGTTGATCTGGCCGGCGAAGAAGAGGTGCGAAACGGGCCGCGTCTCCAGCGAATGGTGCAGCCCGCGGGGATCGAAGAAGTCGTACTCGATGGCGTATCCCGGACGCGTGATCCGCGCCCGCTCGAATCCCTCGATGCTGCGCACCAGCGCAAGCTGCACATCGAACGGCAGGCTCGTCGAAATGCCGTTCGGATACAGCTCGTGGGTGTCGAGGCCTTCCGGCTCGACGAAGATCCGGTGTTCCGCGCGGTCCGCGAAGCGCACGACCTTGTCCTCGATGGACGGGCAGTAACGCGGCCCGACGCCTTCGATCACGCCGGTGTACATGGGTGACCGGTCGAGGCCGGCGCGGATGATCCGGTGCGTGGTGTCGTTCGTCGCCGCCACGTAACAGGGCACCTGACGCGGATGCACGCTCGCGTCCGAGAGATAGGACATCACGGGCCGGGGCTCGTCGCCCCATTGCACTTCGAGGCGGTCGAAATCCACGGTGTCGCCGGCGATGCGCGGCGGCGTACCGGTCTTGAGGCGGCCGACCGGGAAGGGCAGGGCCCGCAGGCGTTGCGCCAGGGCGTTGGACGGCGCGTCGCCGGCGCGGCCGCCCGGCCGGTTTTCGAGGCCGACGTGAATCAGGCCACCGAGAAACGTTCCCGTGGTCAGGACTACAGTGCGCGCGGGAAAGCGCAGGCCCATGTCGGTGCGCACGCCGGTCACGCGTCCGTCCTCGATGTCGAGATCGACGACCGACTGCTGGAAGATCGCGAGGTTGGGCTGCCGTTCGAGCATGCCGCGGATGGCGCCGCGGTAGAGCGTCCGGTCCGCCTGCGCGCGGGTTGCACGCACGGCCGGGCCCTTGCTGCCGTTCAGGGTGCGGAACTGGATGCCGGCGGCGTCCGTGGCGAGGCCCATCGCGCCGCCGAGGGCGTCGATCTCCTTGACGAGGTGGCTCTTGCCGATGCCGCCGATGGCGGGATTGCACGACATCTGCCCGAGGGTCTCGATGTTCTGCGTCAGCAGCAGCGTCGCGGCGCCCATGCGCGCCGCCGCCAGCGCCGCTTCCGTGCCGGCATGTCCGCCACCGATCACGATGACGTCATGGATTTCCTCGTTGCGGGTCATGGCCTGGGGTCGTGCTCCGAGCCCTGGGGGGCGCATAGCTTATTTGCCGATGCAGAAGCTGGCAAAGATTTCGCCGAGGAGATCGTCGGTCGTCGTCTCCCCGACCACGGTGCCGAGGTGCTCGTGGGCGGCGCGGAGCTCCTCGGCAAGCAGTTCTCCCTCGCCTGCCGCCAGGCGTCGCGCGCCGGCAGCGAGTGCCGCGTCCGCCGCGGTCAATGCCTCGAGATGCCGGCGTCGCGCGGTGAAGGCGCCCTCTCCGGTGCGGTAGCCGGCCAGCCGCTTGAGTTCGGAGACGAGGGCCTCGAAACCGCCTCCATCCAGTGCGCACACGCGGACGATGCCGGGCTGTACGCGTCCCGCGGCCGACCCGCTCAGGTCCGTCTTGTTGCGCACGACGAGCGTTGGCTGCACTTCGTCCGGCGGTGCGGACGGGGGGCAACGGTCGTCGAGCACGCGCACGACGATGTCGGCACTCGCCATGGCCCGCCGCGTACGGTCCACGCCTTCGGCTTCGATCGGATCGTCCGTGTCCCGCAGCCCGGCCGTGTCCACCACCCTTACGGGCAGTCCGTCGAGATCGAAATCGGCCGTCAGCGTGTCCCGGGTGGTGCCGGGGATCGGCGTGACGATCGCCCTGTCCTCGCCTGACAACCTGTTGAAAATACTGGATTTACCGACGTTCGGATCGCCCACGAAGACGATGCTCGCGCCGTCGTTCAGGAGCGCGCCCTGGGTCGCGTCCGCGCGTAGCGCAGCCAGACCTTCCCGCACGCTGTCGAGCCGTGCTCCGATGTCGGACTCCGAGAGGAAGTCGATGTCCTCGTCCGGGAAGTCGATGGCGCCCTCGCAGAAGACCCGCAACGCGAGGATGCCGCGATCCACCTCGTGCACGCGCTCGGAGAAGGCTCCGGTGAGCGAGCGCACGGCGCCGAGCGCCGCCTGGCGGGTCGCGCTATTGACCAGGTCCGCGATCGCTTCCGCCTGCACGAGGTCGATGCGTCCGTTGACGAACGCGCGCTCGGAAAACTCGCCCGGGTTGGCCCGCCGCGCGCCGAGTTCGAGCACCCGCGCAAGCACGAGGTCAAGCACCACCGGGCCGCCATGACCCTGCAGTTCGAGGACGTCCTCCCCGGTGAAGGAACGCGGTCCCGCGAAGAAGAGGGCGATACCGCGGTCCAGAGCGGCGCCGTCGGTATCGCGGAAATCGCCGAACTCGGCCTGTCGCGGTGTGAGCTTCCGGCCAACGACCTGTTGAGCGATCGCCGCGGCCGCCGGTCCGGACACGCGTACGATGCCGACGCCGCCGCGTCCGGGCGCCGTGGCAACCGCCGCGATGGTCTCCGCGGAGTCCGATGTGCGTGTCATGGCCTCCGGCGCTCGCCGGGAACGCCGTCGCAGGGGCTCAGGCCTTGGCCCCGCCGCTGTCCGCGTGTTCGATCCGGTAGGTGATGAACCACTGCTGCGCCATGGAAACGAGGTTGTTGACGAGCCAGTAGAGCACGAGGCCCGAAGGAAAGAAGAGGAACAGGACCGTGAACATGATGGGCATCATCTTCATCATGCGCGCCATCGTGGGGTCCGGCGGCGGCGGGTTCAGGAGTTGCTGACCGAACATCGAGGCACCCATGAGGATCGGCAGCACGAAGAACGGGTCCATCGCCGCCAGATCGTCGATCCACAGGAAGAACGGCGCCTGGCGCAGGTCCACGCTCTCGTAGAGCACCCAGTAGAGGGCGATGAACACCGGCATCTGCAGGACCATGGGCAGGCATCCGCCGAGCGGATTCGCCTTCTCCTTCTTGTAGAGCTCC
>CBDBKI010000004.1:0-688928 GCA_965206615.1 Candidatus Azotimanducaceae bacterium | reverse complement strand
GAGCCGCTGCGCGGCGTCGTCGAGCTCCCCGGTGGCCCGGTGCAACGCGAGATTGTCCGTCCCGGAAGTGAGGTAGCAGTTGTCCGCGTCGGGCTGCCACTCGATGGCCATGCCCATGAGGTCCCGGTAGAAACCCACCGTGTCGTCGAAGCGACGCGCGTGCAGTGCCACGTGGTGCAATCCGGCGGTGGGGCGCGGTCGTCTTGTCACGATGTTGGATGGGGAGGGGTCATTCGAGGTCGAACCCATGGCTGATCGCGACGGCCGGCGCGCCGCAGCATGATCGATGCCGAGCAGTACTTCTCGGCCGAGAGCTCGACCGCGCGGGCGACCTTCCTTTCGGTCAGGTTCTCGCCGGCGACCGCGAAGTGCAGGTGGACATCCGTGAAGACCCTGGGATCGGTGGCCGCCCGGCGCGCTGTCACCCGTGCCGAGCACCTGGAGACGGTTCCCCGCCCCCTGCGCAGGATGTGCACCACGTCGGTCGCCGCGCAGCCGCCGATGCCCCCATGTCACCGGCGCGCTGCGCCGCGTTTCTGGTTTCGCCTGTGTCGGCCATGCACGCGCACCGTTCCCGGGGCGGGCGAGTGTAGGGGCAGCGCCGTTGGCGTGGCAAGGTGCAGCCTTGTCCAGCGCATGCTGGGCATCTACTGGCAGAATATTACTAACATACTGATTTATAATATGAAATATTCGTATGGGCGGGAACTGTCTACTTGGCGGGCGGATACCGAGCGCCGAGCGCGCGGGCGCGCTGCACGGCGTCGGCGCACGCCCAGCTTCCGGAAAATGCCTCGGATGTGGTGGTGCACGCCTGTGGTCATCTGGAGCTGAGCGGTCAATGCGCCACTTCCGGCGCGATCCTTGATGGAGAGTGGTCCGGATGAGATCGTTTCAAGTCCTATATATAAAAACAAGCTATTTATATATCTTTATGATATTACAATGATTTCGAGACAATAGCTCCGTTTGAATGGGTTCCCTGGCGATGCCCGATACGTCGCGTACCTGGTGTCCGATCGCAAACCGCCCCGCTCGCGCTATCGCCTGGTTTCTGTGGCCGTCATGACAGGGCGGGGATAGAACCGGCCCGCCTCTGGCCCGGCCGGGGTACCCGGCCCGGTATCCCGGGCGGTCCAGTTCTGCTATGTTCCACGCCGTTTCGAATCCCAGCATCGGCGAGGCGCCCCCGAATCGCATCATCTCCTCGTGCGGAGTACAGGTATGGCAAAAGGAAGTGGACAGGCTGGGCCGGGCAACGGCGGAAGGCCAGGTCCCGCAGCGGTGGAGACGCTGCCGGTCGAGGCGTTCGAACCGTCGGCGGTGCGCCCCTGGAAGTTCCACAACCGGACGGGATCCGGCATGGACGAGGGTTCGCTTGAGGCGCTGGCAGCGTCGATCAAGCGCGATGGCCAGCAGCAGCTCGGTCTCGCCCGTCGGCTGGCGCCGGGCGATACGCATGCGGTCGAGGTGATATTCGGCGTTCGACGGCTCGAAGCGTGCCGGCGTGCCAGCGTGCTCTGGCGCGCGGAAGTGCGGGATGCGTCCTTCTCGGACGCGCAGTGCGCGGCACTCATGCATGGCGAGAACGCCTGGACCGAGGGCGTGTCACCGCTCGAAAACGGGGCACAGTGGAAGGCGATGCTCGATGCCGGGGTGTTCGAGACCCAATCAGCGCTGGCGGCGGAACTCGGTTGTCACCGCGCCACCGTGGCGCGCGCGGTGCGCACGGTGACGGCGCTGTTCGCGGAGGAATGGCTCGGGCGCCTCATAGCTCCGGTGATGCACGAGTTCAGCGGACGCGCCGCGGACCGGCTGGCGGACGCGTACGGGGAAGGGTCCAGGCGTGCCGCCGCCCGGCGGCGTGCACAGCGACTTGAGCCGGGCCAGGTGCCGGCGGACGGTCTGTATGACGCGCTGTACGGCGAAGTGCGTGGCCGGACGCCGCGGGAAACGGTCTTCGTGCGGCGCGTCGGGACAGCTGCAGGGAAGGGCGCCCCGATGGTGGCTGCGAAGATCGAGCGCGACGGCAGCGGTGGTTTCTCTGTGAGCGTGCGTCCCCACGAACAGACGCCGGGGGAACTGGCCGAACTCGTCGAGCACATTGAGGCGCTGCTGGCGACCGAAGCGTCCGAAGCGGCCGCGGTACGCCTGGGGCGGCGGCTGGTGGCGTCGCTCTCGCCCGAGGAGGCGCAGTCCGCGGATCGCTCGTGGCTGGAAGGCTGCATCTGGTCTGCGGCCCGCGCGAGCGGGCTCGAGTGGGACCGTCTGCGTTGCGCGGTCGTAGCGGAAGTGCTGCGCACGCAGCGCGAGGGCTGGGAGTTGGCCGTGGTCCGCGCCGTCGGCGGTGGGCAGGCCGACCCGAGCGGCACGCACCAGTCGGTGTAGAGGCTCTCTCCATCTTCTCTGGCCACTCGTACCGCGTTTGGCGGGTGATTTGGCACGGACGCAGGGGCGACGCTTGTCGTCGCCCGTGTCGAGCCCGTCCCCTACAACGTCCGTGTCGAGCCCGTGCAAGCCTTGGCGACGGGAGGGGACAGGCCCGTCCCCTGCAGCTTGCCGTCGCGGCTGTAGTGCATGCACTACAGGACGGTCTCCCCATGGGGGTCGCGAGGCATTCCGGGCCGTGGCTCGGCCACACCGGCGTCCGCCGGGCGTCACACCGGGCCGATGCGGCGCGGACCACAGTCGACGGTAGAGAGTGGTAGCCAGGAATCAGACAACAAATCGCGGAATCACCACTACCAACTACCACTAGCGGTACCGGATTTGATCCCAAGAACGCCGACGGGATGCTTCGCAGGGCCTTTAGGACCGGGTTGCCATGCTGCTGCGCGGGATCAAGGCGCCCGGCGGACGGTGCGCGCTGGTGCTGGACGAGGTCGAGCGCGTCAGCGATCCGGCGTGTGTGGACGTACTCAACGTGCTGATACGGAGGGCGCCAGCGACCCGGCACGTCGCGATGGCGTGTCGCGAGCTGCCGGCAGGCCTTGATGTCAGCGGGCCGGCATTCGGTGGCGACGCCCAGTTGGTGACGACCGACGACCTGTGTTTTTCCTGCACGGAGATTGACCGCTTCTTCCACGGTCGACTCTCACGGCGCGAGCGGGCCGTCGTGACGGCGGACTCCGCGGGTTGGCCGATCGCCCTGCGCATCCGGTACAGCCTCGGTGAGGACGTGGCCGGGGAGTCCGGCCGGATCGTGCTGCGCAGCACCGCCCATGCCGTGCGCGCGTTCTTGTTCGCCAACGCCACCGCCGCCAGATTGCCGCCGCGGCGTTGCTCCACACCAACCGTTCGCCAACGCGACCGTTGCGGAACTGCGTCGCGTCGCCGAGGCACCGCCGCCAGGACAAGATCCGTTTCTATGTGCTGAAAGGCCAGATCTCGGTTGCCGAAATCGATTGCCGCCGCGGCGTTGCTCCACACCAACCGCCCACCGACTGCGACATGGTCCTGGTGCCGCCTTGCCCGCTGCAGTGCCGGGCGGACACCGTGGATCAGCAGCGTGCGCAGATAGCGCGGGACGCAACTTCACGCATCGCCAGATGGTCAAGCGCAAGGCCCGGAACTGGGGCCGCCGCTACCGGTCGCCGTGCTTGCTGATGCCGAGCAGCTTCGGCCGACCACCCGTCGTGTGCTGCCGCGGCACCAGCCCCAGCCAGGCGGCCATCTTGCGACCGTTGCGGAACTGCGTCGCGTCGCCGAGGCGCAGCCATCCCGGCGATGGCCGCTCTCTGTCCGGGACAACATCGTGGATGGAGGTCAGAAACCCGTCCGGGGAGCGCGCGTACGCCAGGACCTCCACGGCCTCTCAACCCTGCTTTCGATACCAACATCTATAACTACCACTACCCTATGGACAAGATCCGTTTCTATGTGCCGAAAGGCTGCAGATCTCGGTTGCCGAAATCGACGCGCTATGCGGCGAACAGCGGCTGATCCAAAGGGTTTTCGGCCAGTGGCGTATGGAAAGCTCCAGCCAGACGATTAGTAACATTATTGATAGTCCAGATACCATGCGTTAACCGGTCTGGAGAGCACGGGCGGTTGCGTCTGGAGCAGATCGGGCCGTTCCAGGGATTTGCACCATGGGAGGTCGTGTGGTGGAGTATTCGTGGTAGCCGAAGTTTGTAGTGGCGCCTGTGGTAGCAGGCCGGGTAGGTGCGCGTGACCGATCGTGTCGCGGTAGGAACGGGCGCCGAGGGCCGGTAGATGCGAGACGGGGAGCATGCATACGGACGACGCTGGGCCAGTGAGCAATCCGGGGAGGGACCCGGCAGGGGCACCGAAGCCCGGCGACGACGGGCCGGCCAGGTTGCAGGAGAGCATCCCGTGGTGGCTGTCGGAGCATCGGGTCACCATCCCCGGTCGTGTGATCGGCTATCTCGGCCGATCTGCGCTGAACAACCGTTGCATGCCGACCAATCGCCGGATCACGGTACTGATGGCGCCTGGTGGATTCGGCAAGACGGTGCTGATGGCCGAGTGTTGCCGCATCCTGGCCGCGCGCGGCGTACCGACCGCCTGGCTGACGTTGGACGCGCAGGACGAGACCTCGCTGCTGGACACGTACCTGGCTTTCGCCTTCCAGCGCGCCGGCCTGGATATCGTCGATCCGCCGCCCTCCGCCGAGGCACGATTGCCGGCCCATCAGCGGATCGAGTTTCTGTTGCGCGCGCTCGAAGGCCGCGGCGAACCGTGCGTGCTCGCGTTGGACGAACTGGAGAGAGTGACGAATGCCGAGTCGGTGGCGCTGATCAACCGGCTGGTGCGTAGCGGGCCACGTGGACTGCACCTGGTGGTGGCGTGTCGGGAGTTGCCGCCGGGACTGGATCTCTCGCAGCCGGTGTTCGGGGGCGATGCGGAGATTCTCACGGTCGAGGACCTCCGGTTCTCGAGACAGGAAATCTCACGGTTCTTCGGCTGGAAGCTGTCGCGGCGGGAACTGCAGGCCGTGGCGGCGGAGTCTGCCGGCTGGCCGATCGCGCTTCGCGTCGACCGCAACGCGCGGGCGCGGCGGGGACGGGCACAGGCAAAGGTCGTGCGGGACGTGGTGGATAACTGGGTGGCGTCGCGGCTGTGGAACGATCTTGCCGACGAAGACCGCGAACTTCTGCTCGATGTGGGCCTGCTTGACTGGGTGGATGCCGAGTTGCTCGACGAGGTGCTGTCCGGAACGGAGTTGATGGCCCGGCTGGAGAGGATGACGCACATGCAAGGTCTGTTCGAGCCGGTACGCGGCGCGACGACCAATGTCTGGCGCCTGCATTCGCTCCTGCGGGAGTACTGCACGGAGAGACGTCGGCGGGAGACGCCGCGGCGCTACCGCTCGATCCACCGCCGATTGGCCATCGCCCTGGTACGGCGGGGGGAGACGGTCGCTGCCCTGCGGCATGCCGCCCATACGGAAGACACGGGTCTGGTTGGCCGGATCCTCAGCGACCAGGGCGGCCTGCGCATGTTGCTTCGAGAGGGGCCCGACCGGCTGGTCGCCGCCGACCGGTTCCTGACGGAGGCGACGTTGGCGAGGAATCCGCGGCTGACACTGGTGCGTCTGGTCGCTTATGTGATGCGAGGGAAGCTGCGCGAGGCACGGCGGATGGTGGCTGCGGGGGTGCGGGACAGGCCCCCGTCCGATGCCGGGATAGACTGGGATACCGACTGGTGCCTGGCGCGCGGACTACTGGCGCAGAACGGCTGTGACCCTATGGGTTCCGAACTGATGCGGCAGGTGCGCTCCGAGATGGAGCACCTGTCGGAGTCGTCGAAGGTCGAACCGGGGGTACGCGTCGCCTTCGAGTACGGCCTCTGCGAGATGCATGAGATGAAGGGGGAGTTCGACCGCGCGCTGGAGCGGGACGCCCGCGCGAGGCAAGGGCTCGGGCCGGAATCGGCCTATGTCAGGATGGCCCTCGACTTCACCGTCGGCCAGGTCGCCATGGCCCAGGGACGCGTCCAGGAGGCACTCGCGTGGTACGGGCGCGGGCAGGACGCCGCCAGGCGGAGCTACCTCAACGACCCTCGCCTCGCGGTGTTCGGCGAGGTGCTGACCCTGGAGTTGAACCTCGAGCGCAACGGGATACATGCCGACGGCAAGGCCGCGCGGATACCGCGGGAATTCTGGCAGCGGGGCGCCCAGTTCTCGTCGTACGCAGCCGCCAGCGCCATGGCGGCCGAAATGGCGCTGATGCGTCAGGGGGTGGACGCGGCGTTGTCGCTGGTCGACGAAATGGTGGAGTTCGCGCACCGGGCGACGCTGACGGCCCTCGTGCGATACCTCGGTGGGCTGCGCGTCGCGCTGCTGGCAGGGGCCGGGCGGGTCGCGAAAGCGGAGGAGAGCTGGCGGATCTCCGCGCTGCCGTCGTCATCGGATGGGTGTCTGGACCTGACGGGGCAAGGTTGGCGGGAAATGGAGATGCTCTCGTGCGCGCGACTGCGTCTGCTGTTCGCGCGCGGCGATGTCGACGCCGGTCGGCGGCTGGCGGGCGAACTCGCGCGTACCGCCTCCGACCGTGGCCTGCGGCGTACCGAAATGCGGGCGCGGGCCCTGTGCATGGCACTTCAGGAGTCGGCCGGCCAGCGGACGGCCGCGCTCGGGAACCTGAGCGCTTTCCTGGGGCTCTACTCGGCAACCGACTACGCCGGGGCAGTCGTGCGCGAGGGGGACACCGCCGTAGCGGTGCTGGAAGCGATGATCGACAGCGGTCCGGATTCGGCTCAGAGGGCCTCGGCGGAGGCTCTGCTGTCGACGACGAAGCCGGCCGGAGCGGTCTCGCCCCCGGCACTCGGCAGCCGTACGATCGAAGTGTTGCGACGTCTCGAGACGCAGACGGACAATGAGATCGCTCGGGCACTCGGGATGACGCGGGACGGCGTGCGGTATCACGTCCGGGCTCTGTTCGCCAAGCTCGACGCGCGTGACCGGAGAGAGGCAGTGCAACGCGCCCGGTCCCTTGGGCTGCTGTCTTCCGACCGATAGGCCGAGCATCCCGTCCGGCGGCGCCATGCCGCCCGTCAGTCCCTCCCCTGCGGCGGCCCCGGGCGGACCCGGCTCACAGGTCGGCGCCGATCGCCTCCCCGTGCTGGCTGTAGTCGAGCCCCTCCTCCTCCTCCTGCGGCGTGACGCGCAGGCTGGTGAAGACGCGAATGACGTAGAGGATGACGAAGGTGCACAGGGCGCTCCAGGCGCCGACCACCAGCACGCCTTCGATCTGCACCCACACTTGCCAGAAGTTCCCTTCCACCGCGCCCGGGGCGTTGCCGACTTCCTCCAGGGCGAACACGCCGGTCAGCACGGCGCCGAGCAGCCCGCCGATCCCGTGTATGCCGAACACGTCCAGGGCATCGTCATATCCCAGGCTGTACTTGAGCCATGCACAGGCCCAGCAGCAGCTGAAACCGGCGATGACTCCGATGGCGACGGCCCCGGCCGGCGAGACGTAGCCAGCGGCCGGCGTGATCGCCACCAATCCGGCCACCGCACCCGATACTAGCCCCACGATGCTCGGCTTCTTGAGTACGGACCACTCGTAGATCATCCAGGTCATGGCGCCGGCGGCGGCCGATGTCTGCGTAACCAGCATTGCGAGCCCGGCGTTGCTGCCGGCGCTCAAGGCGGAACCCGCGCTGAATCCGAACCAGCCAATCCACAGCAGCGATACGCCGATCACACTGAACAGGGGATTGTGGGGCGCCATGTTCTCGGCCCCGTAGCCCGTGCGCTTGCCCACCACCAGGCAGGCGACGAGCCCCGCGATCCCGGCGTTGATGTGCACGATGGTTCCGCCGGCGTAATCCAGGACGCCCTCTTCGTTGAGGAAACCGCCCCCCCAGATCCAGTGGACGACGGGCGCGTAGACCAGCACGGACCACAAGCCGACGAACCACAGCATGGCCGAGAATTTCATGCGGTCGGCCACCGCGCCCGTGATCAGTGCCGCGGCGACCACGCCGAATCCCAACTGAAAGACGACGTAGACCGACTCGGGGAAGGTGCCCTTGAGACTGGTGAGGTCCAGATTCGCGAGCAGCAGCAGATCCAGGTTCCCCAGGTAGTCGTTGTCGCCGGAGAAGGCGAGGCTGTAGCCGGCCAGAATCCAGATGACCGAGACCAGGCAGCAGATGGCGAAACACTGGCCGGCGATGGAGAGCATGTTCTTGCGCCGCACCATGCCGCCGTAGAACAGGGCGATGCCGGGCACGGTCATCATGAGTCCGAGGACCGCGGCCATCAGCATCCACGCCGTATCGCCGCTGTCGAGGCTGGAGGGGGAGGCCGCGAGCGCCGGCGCAGCCAAGAGGAGAACGGCTGTTGCGGTTGGTGTTTTCACGGCAATGGGTTCCTGTTCCGTCGTCCGGTCAGTGGGCCAAGGCGCACAATCCTGGCACCCGAACCGTGGTAGATGAGCGCCTGGGCGACGCGATCGAGTTGGTCCGCAACTCCCACGTGCCCATGGCGGGTCCGGCCCGTCTGCCAACGCCA
Organism: Candidatus Azotimanducaceae bacterium; assembly: GCA_965206615.1. Lineage (GTDB taxonomy): Bacteria > Pseudomonadota > Gammaproteobacteria > Pseudomonadales > Azotimanducaceae > VXNE01. Next base: position 680,443 of record CBDBKI010000004.1, on the reverse strand, counting down.
GGGCTGCTCAAGACAGGCTGTGGGTCATTTCTTGGGCCTGTCCGGTCCCCGCCGCGCGGCAAACATCCGGCCGCGAGGCCCCTTCGGCACGTCGTCCGCCGGACGCCCCTTCGATGCCGGTGCCTCGCCGACCGGGACACCGCGGTACGTTCGCTGCGAATGCGCCGCCGGCCGAGCTTCTGTTGCCGGCTCCGGCTGGGGCGGCGACGCGACCGCGGATGGCGGCGGCTCCATGGGCGGGGATGGGGCGGCACGTGGCTCGGAAACCCGCACCGATGACGGCGGTGCCTGGCTCGCGGGGGGTCGCTTGGGTCCGCGACTCGCGGCGGCAGGAGGGGTATCGGGAGCGGCCGGCCGGGGCCGGCGCAGCGTTGCTGACGCGTCTGCGGGCGGCTTCGCCGGTGTGGAATCGTACCGCGCGGCCCCGGCCCCGGCGTCCACAGGCCCGGCGACGTTCTCGAGCTGATCGAGTGCCTGATGCACGGACATCCATCCCAGGCCGAGGCTGACGGTCCGGTCCGTGATCAGTACGAACAGCGTATCCATCCGGGCTGGCACGACGGATATGAACTGGTAACTGTTCGCGGTCGCCATCTGGACTTCGCGGACGAAGTGTTCCGGGACCGAGTTGCCACTCGACCATGCCCGGTGGAACTGGCGGATCAACCTGCCACGGAACATGTCCGTCACGGCGACCGACACCAGACCGATCCGGTTGGCGTTCAGTTCCGTGTCCGGGCCGTAAGCGGCCGCCACGGTGGCGCCCGTCGTGAGGTCGACCACAGCGCATGCGAGCGACCCCTCCGACGATGCGATGACGTCTTCGCAAACTTCCTGTACTTCCGGCATCACGTTGCCTCCTGTCCGCCCGCGGGCGGTGCCCGTAGCAGCCGCGCGCAGTTCCGTTCCGGCCTGCACGTGGGGACCGGGGATGATGCAATCCGGACCGCGCGCCGGTCAAGCCCGTGTCCCGGCCCAGCCACCCGGCTGCCCGTCCCCCCTTTTCGAGCGGCGGTCGGCTCTACCTCGGCGAGAACTCCGGGTAGGCTTCAATGCCGGTTTCCGAGATGTCGGCGCCGATCTCTTCGTCCTCTTTGGAGAGGCGAATTCGCATCGCGGCGTCGAGCAGGCCCCAGACGATGAGGCTCGCGATGAACACCCACCCGAAGATGCTCACGACGCCCAGAAACTGGTCGCCGAGCGTAGCCCCGTCCTTGCTGAAGGCCACGGCGAGGACACCCCAGATACCGCAGCTGCCGTGTACGCTGATCGCGCCGACCGGGTCGTCGATCTTCAGGACATCGAGCGTCACGATCGAGGTGACGACGATCAGGCCGCCGATGATGCCCACGAGCAGCGACCAGGGCGCGGATCCGGCAAGAGGCTCGGCGGTGATGGAGACCAGACCGGCCAGAGCGCCGTTCAGGGCCATCGTCAGGTCCGCCTTGCCGAACCAGATCCGCGCCAGTACCAGCGCCGCGATCAGTCCGCCGCAGGCGGCGATGTTGGTGTTGACGAACACCTGCGCGATGGCATTCGCTTCGTCGACATTGGAGAGCCTCAGCTGGGAGCCCCCGTTGAAGCCGAACCAGCCGAACCACAGGACGAACATGCCGAGGGTCGCCAGTGGCATGTTGCAGCCGGGCATGGCGTTGATGCGCCCGTCGTCGCCGTACTTGCCGGCGCGCGGTCCGAGCACCAGAACGCCGGCCAGCGCGGCCGCGGCGCCGCACAGGTGCACGACGCCGGAACCGGCGAAGTCCGAGTAGCCCGCTTCGGCGAGCCAGCCGCCGCCCCAGGTCCACATGCCCTGCACGGGATAGATGATGGCGGTCATGACGACGGCGAAGCCGAGAAACGCCCACAGCTTCATGCGCTCCGCAACGGCGCCGGAGACGATCGACATGGATGTCGCCACGAATACGACCTGAAAGAAGTAGTCCGAGCGTAGCGAGTAGTAGGCCTCGCCACCGCTCGCGACGACGGCTTCCGCGGTGTTCTCGTCCTGCAGCAGGAACCCGATGTTCGGCAGGATACCGCCGGCCCCGGGCCCGCCGATATACATGATGTGGTAACCGATGAGCAGGTACATGATGCAGGCGATCGCGTAGAGCGCGACGTTCTTGGTCAGGATCTCGGCCGCATTCTTGGCCCGGACCATGCCGGTCTCCAGCATCGAGAAGCCGCAGGCCATGAACATCACGAGGACCCCCATGACCAGCAGGTAGAAGGTGTCGATGGCGTAGTTGGTTTGAATCAGGTCTTCCACTTGGCTCTCCTTGAGCATCTCTTGCGAGGGCCTGCCCCCGTGCACTCCGGCTCGCCGCGCCGCACCTCGTCGCGCCTGGACGGCTCGACGATGGCGGCAATCAGCTTCACCGTGGACTCCCATCCAGTTCCGGGTGTGATACTGCCCGGGCATTGTTACCGAATCCGGGGTGACTTCCCACCGGCCAGCGGGGCCGCAGGAGACGATCGCGCCGGGCCGTGCACGATTTCGGAACGGGAGGTTGTAGGGGCGACGCTTGTCGTCGCCCGTCTTGGCCCGTGCACGATTTCGGAACGGGACGCCGCAAGGGCGTCCCCTACAGGACGGGACGAGCCCAACGCGAACGAAGTTCGCGCGCTAGCGCGCCTGGCGGCGCTTGCGGATCTGGGGCTTCGGTCTCGATGTCTCCTGGGGAACGGCCGGCGGCGCCTCACCGAGGCGCTTCAGCCGTGCACGCGCCGCATGGGCGTATGGACTGGTCGGGAAGCTGTCCACGAACGCCTCGAGCAGTTCCGTGTCTCCCGAATCCTTGACTTCGCGCCACATCTCCAGGGCGGGGTCGGGGACTTCCACCGCTGCGCCCGCGGCACCCTCCTCGCCCCCCAACGCGCATCGGAATGGTGTCAGTGCGAACGCGGCGACGAGCGCCAACGCATGGCGGCGGGATACCCGATGGGGCCTGCGAAGTGAGGGCGCAGTCAGGTTCCGATGTCCCGACCTGCATGATGACTGCATTTGGATAACCCCTTCCTGTCGCCGCCGTGTTGGACATGGGCGGCGTGATCGTTTGCCTGTCCCGGGCCTGGTCCCCAGGAAAGAACCGGCCGAAGATTAACCGCACGGACGTGGGACGCGAAACCATCGTCACCAGGCAGGGTCGTTCCTCCGGACCAACGTGATGCGGTGTCGAGTGTCCCCGTACACGTACACCGTGCGCGATTCCGGTACGTAGCCGGCCCGCGTGACCAGCATGCGATAGGATCCCGCGGGCAGTCGCATACCAGGGCTGTAGGGAAGCGTGTTGCCCACAAAACGTACCTCTGCATCAGACGGCATCAGTTCAATTGTCAGCGAGTGGGGGACGGCGTGCGGCTTGACCGGCAGCGGGCCGTACGGTTGCCCCACGATATCCGCGGTCCGGCTCGCGGCTACCGGCTGCGTTCCAGACGACGGGGCATCTGGGTGATGGGAGGGCGAACGCAGCAGGCCCGTGTCCACCCACGTCAACACGCCGGCAACGGCAAGCAGGCTAGCGGCCGGGACCGCCCATCGCCGCTTGCGTCTTTCCCCGAGGGGGGCGTCACCCATGCGCCCGGCACGACGCCGAGCAGTCGGCGCATCGTGTCGCACCGCGGGGGGCACGCGTGTAGCGGGAGGCTGGGAACCACCGGGCGAGATAGGCGTCGCCGTCGGCATTGCACCTGGCCAACCCCGTGCGGACGAGCGCGCGGTCAAGCTGCGAGCGGGAGGCGCGCTGACCAGCATCGTTCGCCAAACCGAGACGTTGGCGGGGCGGTCGACCATCCGAACCGCGAGTGCCGCTTCGATGGCGGCCAACGTGCGGGGTGTGCAGGACCCTGCCTCAGCGAGCTCCGCGCGCACGGCCCCCCCCAGCAGGACACGCCCCGGGGCGTCCCGGGGGGCCTTCCCTGTCACGCAGCGATATGCGGCGGCTCCCAAGGTGTAGACATCGGTCCACGGCCCGGTATCCGCAGCGTGCGAGTACTGTTCCAGCGGCGCGTAGCCCGGCGCGGACCCGCTGATGAGCGGCGCCATGGCCTCTGAACCGTGTCGCGAGGAGGACCGCGCCGGTCCGCTCGCGCGATGGGCCGCGAGCAGGGGAGAACCGTCTTCGCGCACGACGATGCCCTCCGGCCAGAGGCGACCATGCACCAGACCCGCCTCGTGCATTTCCTGCAGCGCGTCCAGGACGGGGTGCAGGATGCTCAGCAGATCCTTCTCCGACAGCGTGCCGCGGGACTCGACATGCTCGGCAAGGAGCGTCCCTTCCCAGGGGTCGGTCACCAGGTAGCCCGTGTCGTTGGCGCGCAGGTGTGCGCGCACCGGGATCAGATTCGGATGGTCGATGGGCGCCAGCGCTCGGGCCCGGGCCAGGAAGCCGCGTAGGCCCAGGTCGAAGGCCGTGACGGACTCGGGTCGCACGTGGCCGCCTTGTTGGCGTGACACGAGATCCTGGGGGAAATACTCCCCGACCGTCACCGGTTTGCCTACGTCGTGGTCTAGCGCCGCGTACTCGATGCCCTCGGCGTCGACGGCCAGAACGTCGAAGATCTCGTACTTTCCGAGACGATGCCCGACCTCAAGAGCATGGTTGTTCGAAGCGCCTGTCAAAACCTGTTGCTCCCATAAGGCATGACACCGAGGCCGCGCTGCGAGCGCCCGGGCGCGGCAAGCACGCCCCTGCTGACGCTCGGACAACCAGCGCCCCTGTCGCCCAGACTGTCCGATCCAAGAGCCAACGCGGTGCTGCGACGCTGGCCCGCAAATGGTAACTGGTTCCAGTTCGCAAGTGAGAGACCGGACGCAGGCGTCGGTCACGCGTTCCGGTCGGGTTTCAACGGCGGGGGACGGCAGTACGATCTGGCCGAGGTGCCTTGCGAGTTCGCGCTGCCCATGTTGAAGGATCGGCAACGGTTGCCGCACCGTATGTGACGCAAGCCAAGACCGCATTGTCTCGGCGGTGACTCCCAGTCCATTGCGGGTCCACCGTCCGCTCGGCAGTGAAAAGTGCCATCCGCTGTTGACAGCCCGTTCGACGTGGCTATGATCGCCCGTTGATCGCAAACGACCGGTAGGGACAGGATCGAAGGCGGGCGGTTGCCGAACGTCGTTGGACAACCGGATACAACGCACGCACACGATCCTGGTCCACAGTTACCGGTGTCCCCGGGCTAGTACCTAGCCGGGCGATCGAGAGCTGTACCGTTTGCCGAGTCCGCGCAGGTCAGCGGCTGCAGAAAGCTGCAGTCGCGGAACGCGCGTAGTGCCGGCGCGCCCTTGTGTCCAGCGCGCGTGGACCGCGCTCGGTGGCGACTGACGAAGGAGTTGTTGGATTGAAGCAGTTTTTCGTGCCTGTCGCCGGTAGGTCGGCGGCCTGGTGGACGCGCGTTCCAGGGCTCGTCCGGCAGGTGCGCGTGCGCGCGTTCGAAGTTGCGTCGCGTAACGGCGCGCCCTCCGTCCATCACGTTGCGAGGCTATCCTGGCGCCGCGTGGTGCGCGGCCTCGCGCTCTGGGGCGGTTGCGCGCTCTCCGCCGCTGGCTATGCCAGCGAGCCGATCAAGCCGATACCCTCCGAAGTCGGAACCGATCCCGCGAAAGTGGCCCTCGGCCGGTTGCTGTTCCACGACCCCCGGTTGTCGAAGGACAACACTGTTTCCTGCGCGAGCTGTCACGACCTCGCCGCGGGCGGCGACGACAGCCGCCCGGTGTCCGTTGGCGTCGGCGATAGGTCCGGCGCCATCAACTCACCGACCGTCTACAACACGGCGCTCAACTTCAAGCAGTTCTGGGACGGTCGCGCCGACACGCTGCACGAGCAGATCGACGGCCCCATCCAGTCCGCGCTCGAAATGGCAAGCCTGTGGCCCGAGGTCCTCGCCAAGCTGTTCCAGGACGAGCAGTACCCGGCGCTCTTCGAGGCGCTCTACCCCGACGGCATCAACCGGACGAATGCCAAGGACGCCATCGCGGAGTTTCTGCACTCGCTGACCACCCCCAACAGCCGCTTCGATCGCTGGCTGGGCGGCGACGCGACCGCGATCACCGAGCACGAGCGGCAGGGTTACGAGCTGTTCAAGTACTACGGCTGCGTATCCTGTCATCAGGGCGCGAACGTGGGCGGCAACATGTTCCAGGTGTTCGGCGTGATCAACGACTACTTCAGGCGGCGCGGCAATATTACCGAGGCGGACATGGGCCGCTACAACATCACCGGCAACGAGGCCGACATACACGCATTCAAGGTGCCGAGTCTGCGCATGGCTGCGCACACCGCGCCCTACCTGCACGACGGCAGCGCAGCCACCTTGCGCGAAGCGGTCGACGCCATGTTCGAGTTCCAGCTGGGGCGGCCAGCCCCGGAGGAGGACAAGGCGGCGATCGTTGCATTCATCAAGACTCTCGTCGGAGAGTCCGAGGAGCTTGCACAGTGAAATCCTTCAGCCTGCTTGGCATCAACATCGCCTTCTCCGTTCTCATGCTCGGCGTCGCGATCGCGCTGTTCCTGCTCGCCCGCGGCAACGATCCGGACGACTACCGCCGGTCCGTCTCAGGCGTGCGGGAGATCCAGCAGCTGGCGTCGGACTGGAGCGTCGAAACCGCGCGCGTGCGCTCGAATCCGCTGGCCGACTTCGATTCCCTGGCGGCCTTCATCCCGCGCATGGATCAACTCAAGGATCTGCTGATGACCACGATTCGGGGCATTCCCGATGTCCCGGATCGACTCGCCAACGACGTGAGCGCCTACGTGAACGCCGTCGAGGCACGTGAGGAACGCATCGAGCGCTTCAAGACCGGGTACGCGATCATCCGCAACTCCGCGCGCTACCTGCCCCTGGCGGCGGCGAACATCCTGCAGTCGGAGAACGTGGACGCCGACCTGTCGCGCGAGGTCGCAGCCCTCACGAACGACATCAACGCCTACCTGACGGCGCCGACCGATGCGGCCAAGGGCCGCCTGACGGTGGCCCTCGAGCGCCTCGACGATCGCGCCGACGGGCTGCCCGCGCCGCTGCCCGACCACATCGCCAACTTCATCGCGCACGCCGACGTGCTGCTTGCCCAGCAGGCCCCGACCGGGGAGTTGTTCTCGCAGGCCACATCCAGCGAGATCTCCGATCTCTCGGCACAGCTCGTCAATGACCTGGGTGTCCATCTGACCAGGAAGACCACCCTCTCCAGCTACTACATGAACGGCATCCTGGCCGCCGCCGGCGCCATGATCCTGCTCTGGTTCGTGTCGGGCGCGGTCCGGCTGCGTTCCGCCGGCAGGGTGGCCGCGCCCACCGCCGGGCAGGTGAACCAACCCGTCGTCGCGTCGGACGCGGATGCCGTCCCGCCGGCCCGGCCACTCCACGACCTCGACGGCGATGCCTCGGCCAAAGTCCTGATGGCGCACCGGATCACGGCCGAATGCGTGGCCGCGCGCCTCGCCGAATCCGCGCGCGGCATCTGCTCGACCCTGGAGACCTTGCGCGACGTCCACGAGGACGTCCGCGCCGGCGAGCGCGCCAACGGCGCGGACCCGGCCCATGCCCTGGCACAGGGCGAGAGCATCGTCGACGAGGCACACCGCCAGGCGAGCGAGATCGCCGACACGGCCGAACGCCTGGGCTCGTTCTCGAGGGGCGGGAGCGACGTGAGCTACGCCCTGGTCGACATCAACGACTGCGTCACGGACGTCCTCGACAGTACCGACGCGGAAGCCGCCGCGTCCGTCGTCACCGAAGCGGGCGCCGTACCGGAGGTATTCGCCTCCCGGGCGGAAGTCTGCCTGATGCTGGAGAAGGTGGTGGAGAACTCGCTCCAGGCCATCGAGGAGGCCGACCGGGAAGGCGCGGAGATCCGTATCTCCACGAGTGCCGAGAACGATCGGGCATCGGTCACGATCATCGACAACGGCGTCGGCATGACGCCCGAAGTGCGAGCCCGCATGTTCGAGCCCTTCTACACCGCAAGTGAAGGGCGCACGGGGGTCGGCCTGAGCTCCACCGGCCACCTCGTCGAGAAGTACGGCGGCACGATCTCGGTCAGTTCCATGGCCGGCGGCGGCACCGTCACCCGCATCCAGCTGCCCGGCATGTCGGAAGGCTGACATGTCCATGTCGAAACCACCCACGAATCGCTGGAACATCCGTCCGCTGGCAAGGACACCGTCGAGGTACGGCAGACGCAGTCCCGGCAAGGCCGCCTCGTGGAGTCTGCTCGTGCTCCTGCCCGCCCTCGCGGTCGTCGTTGCGCTCGCGCTCCAGGTTCAGGACACCTTGCAGGATCCCCAGTCCGTCGACCTCTGCCAGGCGGGCGGCGGCGACCCGACTGAGCACAGCGCGTTCCTGCTCGACCTGCAGAAGCCCCTCGCGCGCGGCCATGCGCCGCTGCCCGGGCGGCTGCTGCGGGACGTGACCCTCGACCTGGCGGCCCACACCGAACTCGAGGTCTTCACCCTGACCGACTATGCGGAAGCGCCCAGGATGCTGCTCGGGCGTCTGTGCAAGCCCTACGGTAATGCCGACCTCGCGGTCGGCACCGCGAAGGACCAGGGCGAGGCCACGCGCGACTGTGACGACCTGCCGGCGCAGATACCCGCCACGGTGCGCGAGAGCGCGGAACTCTTCTGTGCGGAGCGGGAAGCACTGGTGGGTCGCATCGACGCGCTGGTCCGGGCAAGCCGGAGCGGGCTCGTTCGGAACGCTTACCTGGTCGAGGCGCTGGAAGAGACCGCGCGGGACTTTGACCGGCTGCCCGGCGCGAAGTCGCTGTACGTATTCTCGGACATGATGCAGCACGCCAGGTGGTTCTCCCATCTCGATACCGGCTCGGGCGGATGGGACTTCGAGGCGTTCGCGGCACGGCGCGACGAGCGCGCGGTCCTGGCCGGTGCAAGCCCCGCGCCCGGCCCCGCCTGGAACACCAGGATCTTCTACCTGCACCGCAGGAACGTCACCGAGCACCCGGACACCAAACAGGTACACCGCCAGTTCTGGGAGAGGTACTTCAACGAGCGGCGCCCCGCCGATCCGCAGCTTGCCGGATCGCGTCTCCACTTCGAGGAGCAGGCGCCGGTGCTGGACTACGAAGCGGACTCCCTGATGGCTGTCCCGACCCAGGCGGAACTCGTGGCACAGGAACGCGAGCGCGTGCGGTACGAGCGCATGGCGCTCGAACGGATGCGCGACGAACTGGAGAGCAGCCGGGCGGCCCTGGATGCCGGCCACGAACGACTGGCTGCACAGCGGCAGCAATCGCAGGTACGCGAGTCCGAGTTGGAGCGCGAACGGGCTCGTCTCCAGGAACGGGAGACCGCACTCGTCTCCGAGAGCGAGCGGCTGAAGGCCCTGGCGGCAGAGGTCACAGCAGCCGGCGACATGCAACCATCGGTCAACGCGGGCGGTCCGTGAGGGTCCGTCGACTGCCTCGCTAGCCTCGCTAGCCCGCTAGCCCGCTAGCCACGCTAGCCCGCATTTCTCACCAGGGGCCGTGATGATCGCGGAGGATTTTGGTCCTGTGCGCACGACGCTTGCGTCGCGCTCGCCGACCGAAAGCATAGCGGGGCTCCAATCTTGCGAGGGGCAGGCCCCTCGGGCTCCCCGGCTGAAGGCTCCTCTTGCGAGGGGCAGGCCCCTCGGGCTCCCCGGCTGAAGGCTCCTCTTGAGGAAGCACGTGCGCAAGCACGGGCCCGTGTGTACACGGGGCCAAAAGACCCGCGAGGGCGCGGCCAGCGCAGTCCGCAATCGGCACGATCATCGGCAATCGCGGTCAGCTTCGTGAAACCCAAGAGCTTTTTGACGCCGACAAGCGGCCTGGTGAGAAATGCGGGCTAGTCCCTCAAGTGCCAGACCTGGTGAGCCGGTTCACACGCTTGACAGTCCTGCGCGGCGAGCGCATGTTAGCCACGACCCGTCGGCGAGTGAGTGCGTATGTGCGCTCCACAAGAGGGGGTCATGCCATGAGATTGCAGGACATTTGCGACGCCATCATGGAGGACGTGGACGGGGCACTCGGATGCGCCCTCGTCGACCTTGGAACGGGCTTGCCGCTCGCCATGCGGGTCGCGTCCGATGCGCTGATCGACAACGGCGCCATGGAGATCCTCTCCGCCGCCGGCGCCGAGTACTTCCGGGGCGACGTCAACCATCAGATGGAGTCCGCGTTGGGTGGTGAGGCCGGCGACCACGGCTTCGTCCAGGAGATCCAGACCACCACCGAAGATACCTACCACTTCATGTCCGTCATTCCAGGCAAGGAACAGACCATCCTCATGTTGGTGACCGACAGGACGGCCAACCTGGGCCTGGGGTGGGTTGCGATGCGCAGAACGCTGGGTCGCGTTGAGGAGATGAGTTCAGGAGGTTCCAGGCCGGCGTCGTCCCGCCCGCAGTCCGAGACGCAGCCCGCCCCCGACCCGGAGGCTTCCGGGCTGTCGGAAATCACGACGCCCATGCCGAACGGCAGGTCCGGCAACGCGGCCCGCTGGAAGACGCGACGCGGCCTCCGCGGGCGCTGATCCGGGTGATCGCCGGGCGCCCCCAGTCGTCGGGTGCCCCCTTCCGACCGACGCGTCCGTGGTCCCTCACGGGGTGTCGCCGCCAAGGCTCAGGGACAGCTGCATGATCGCGGGCCCGCCAACAATCACCATGATACCGGGCAGCAGGAAGGCGATCGACGGCAGGATCAGGAGCGTCGGCAGGCGGCCCATCTTCTCCTGCATGCGGGCAATCGTCTGTACCCGGATGGAACCCGCCAGCTTGCGCAGGGCGTCCGCCAACGGGGTGCCGTGCCGCTCGCTTTGCGCGACGGTCACCGCCAGGTCCTTGAAGTTCTGACTGTCGAGACGGGCCGCCAGCCGGCCAAGCGCGTCCTGCCGCGAGCGGCCGTGCACGCTCATGTCGAGGGACGCCTGACCGAGCTCCCGGGCGAGGTCGGGCTGGAATGTTCTCAGGTTGTCGACCGTCCGCCGTAGCGCGCGATCGAACGTGAGGCCCGACTCGAGACAGACGATCAGCAGGTCGAATGCGTCCGCCAGGCCGCCATGAATGCGCCGGAACCGCGCCGCGGCCAGCCGCGACACCGCGAATTCCGGGAGCAGGTTGAGCACCACGCCACCGAGCAGTCCGCCGAGGATGCCGATACCCCAGCCCATCAGGCCCGGCCAGATCGGCGGCAGGACGGTCAGCCCGACCGCGACGCCGACCAGCAGGCACGCGAACTTCATGCCGAGCACCACGGACACCGCATTGTCGGAACGAAACGCCGCACGCTGCAGGCCCACGGCAATCTTCTCCCGGTCCTCCTCGCTGAGCGGCATCAGCGCACCGAGGTGCGCGGCAAAGCGACTCGCCCCGCTCTTCACGCCCGCCCCGACGCGCCTCTCCACCCCCGCCTCGCGGCTGCCGCCGACGGCGAGCCGGACGCGTCGCGTCATGCGCAGGCGTTCCAGGAAGACGCTGATCAGGAAGAAGGTGATGCCGGCCACCGCCAGTAACGCGGTCAGCAGGATGGCCGAAGTGGCGGTCATCGCTGGGCGCTCCGGATGATCAGCCACGACACCACGAGGCCGCCCACGATCATCGCGGCCCCGATGCCGAGCAGATGCCTCGCCTCGCCGAGGAGCACCGACAGGATCTCGGGCTGCAGGGAGGACTGGATGGCGATGGCCAGAAACGGCACCGCCGAGAGAATGATCAGGGTGACGCGGGACTCGGCAGTCGACGCCTTGATGCGAGCCCGGTTGTCGAGCCGTTCGCGGAGCAGTCCGGCCAGGTTGGATACCGCCTCGGAAAGATTGCCCCCGGTGCGTGCCTGCGTGGCCATGATGGCCGCGAGCATCGCCAGTTCGCTCATGCGCACGCGGCGCGCCTCGCGCTCGAGGGCCGCCGGCAGCGGCACGCCGAACTCGGCATCGAGTTGCACCTTGCGCAGCGAGGCCAGCAGCGGTTCCTCGGCCGCGGCGGTGATCGATGCGAATGCCTGCCCGGTGGCGATGCCGAAGTGGACCATGCGCTGAAGGTCCTCCATCGCCGTCAGGAAACGGTCGTTGAAGGCGGCCCGCTTGGCGCTTTCGAGCATCATCCCGACGCTCCAGCCGAAGCTGCCTGACACCGCGAAGGACAGCCCGAACGCCAGCGGGGCCGGCATGCCGAAGAACGACAGCAGGGGCACCAGGGCAACACACGCGGCAACGCCCGTCCCCGCCGCAATCGCTGCCGTACGGACGCCCCCGGATAGTGGGTACCGCGCATCGAGACCCGCGGCGAGGCGGCTCTGCGGCCCCGACGCCGACTGCGCCGCGGTCGCAGCCACCGGCGCCACGATGTCCTCCGTTTCAAGCATGTCCGCCAACAGCCGCACCCGCCGGCGAACCCGCGACCGGGTGCGCAAGGTATCCATGAGCGACATCCCGACGGTCCCGAGGGCGACGGTGACCGCGAGAATCGTCGCGAGCCAGACCAGATCCATCTTGCGCTCCGGGCAGACGACCGCCAGCTAACCGACCGACACGCCGGGACGCCCGAGCCCGGCATTGAGCAGCTGGCCGAGCCCCTGCTCCTCGACGCGGTCGGTGAAGGAGGGCCGGGCGCTGTCGCAGGCAAAGCGGTCCTTGGCCACGTCGTAGGACCAGATGTCTTCGAGCACCGGGACATCGCCCTCGAGGCCCACGACATCGGTGATCGACACGATCCGTCGCCGCCCGTCGCGAAAGCGCGCCGCCTGCACGATCAGGTCCACGGCCGAGACCACCTGGTTGCGGATCGCCGACAGCGGCATCTCGCCCGCGCCCATCATCACCAGGTACTCGAGCCGGCTGATGGTGTCGCGCGGGTTGTTGGCGTGCACGGTGAACATGGAGCCCGGGTGGCCGGTGTTCATGGCCTGCAGGGCCTCGAGTGCCTCGGCGCCGCGCACCTCGCCGACGATGATGCGGTCGGGCCGCATCCGCAACGCGTTCTTCAGGAGGTCCCGCATGGTGATCTCGCGGACGTGCTCCGAGGTCGGCGCACGCGTCTCGAGACGTACGACGTGGGGTTGCACGAGGCTCAGTTCCGCCGCGTCTTCCAACGTCACGACCCGCTCCTCCGGGCCGATGTTGCCGGACAGTGCGTTGAGGATCGTCGTCTTGCCGGCGCCTGTACCGCCCGCCACCACGACGTTGAGCTGCGCCTTGGTCGCCACTTCGAGTAACGTCGCCATCGCCGGATGCATCGCGCCGTTGCGGGCGAGTTCCTCGACCGTGAAGCCGCCCTTGCGGAAGCGGCGAATGGAGATCGCAGCACCATCGATGGCGAGCGGTGGAGCGATGATGTTGACGCGGGAGCCGTCCGCCAGGCGCGCGTCGCACATCGGGCTCAGTTCGTCCACGCGGCGCCCCACGCCTTGCGCGATCCGCTGCGCGATGCGCGTCAGGTGATCGACATCCCGGAAGCGGATGTCCACCCGCGACAACCTGCCGCGACGCTCCACGTAGACCGAACCGAGGCCGTTCACCAGGATATCGCTGACATCCGGGTCGCGCAGCAGCGGGCCGATGGGGCCAAGGCCCCGCATCTCGTCGACCAGGCGCATCGCGAGATTGGTGTGGGCCCCCGCGATGGGCGGTGCATCGGGCGCCGTTTCCAGCCGGTGCAGGATCGTCGCGACCAGCTCCGTCAACTCCTCGTCGCTCAGCGTCGAGGCCGTCTGCGAGTCGAGCGACTCCAGCACGCGGCCGTGGTACCACGGCACGATCGCCTCGAAACGGGTGAGCGCGGCGGCTTCGGGCGCTACCGTCTCCTCGGCCCGGGGTCGGGTGGTCCGTTGCTGGTACTGCGCGCCGCGGCGATGTCGAAAGGACTGGGCCATGTTCGTGTGTTCGTCAGTCAAGGAACCGCAGGTTGCGGCGGATGGTGAATAGTTCGGTGAAGGCGCTGGCGAGACCCTGCGCCGTGGGGGTGACGTAGACGTCCCGCTCGGGGTCGCCGCCCGCGCGTCGTACGCACTCCTTGAGCACGTCGATCGGTTGGGGGTAGATCTCGGGCCCCATGTAGATGGCGTTGATGCGCACGCGTCGCTGGCCCGCCAGTGCGCAGGACTCGTACAGCCAGTCGTCGAGTTGACCGGAGAGCCCACGCTGGACATCCGACGGGGAGTCAAGCTCGAAGTCGACGTTGAAGGGTGCCGCCCCGTGCACCGGATCCAGCAGCGTGGCGGGGAGCGCGCGGGACTCGCCGACCCGGATCGCATCGTCCAACCGTCCATAGGCACCGAACAGGCTCGACCAGCCACAGAAATGGTGGAGCTGCACAGGCCGCCCGGAGAAACCGAACTCGTTGTCGGAGTCCAGCAGCGCGTCGATGGCGCCGGCCCGATCGACACCGCGGAAGATCTGCCAGGGTGTGACGCCTGTCAGGACGGGCTCGCGCAGGCTGCGCCGTGCGGGATGGTCAGGCAACGGATCCCCGCGGGCGTGAAACGCGTCCAGAACCGCCGTCATGCCGCCGGCTGCAAAGTGGCCGCTCGTATCGACGAAGTCGGAAAAGTGGGCATTGAACGCGTCTTCCGAGCGTTCCCCGGACGCCGCCCAGTAGTTCGGCACCCATTCCGGGCGACATCCGCCGAGCGCGTCGTTGGCCTGGTTCGCATTGTCCCGCCGGCTCGGTGGGTGCTGCCTGCCACGGTCCGCGTGGCCGAAGTCGTTGGCGCCGTCCGAGACGATCAGGATGGACTTGTGGAGATCCGTGTCGCAGCCGACGGCCGTGTCGCCCGCCGCACAGGGCGTCGCTGGACGAGGGCGTGCAGCGGCGTCCTCGACCTGCCACACGTCCCGCCACAACGGCGAGATCGTGCGCAGCCCCCAGACCACGCCGAGATGCAGGTAGTTCGCACTGAGTCCGTTGCCGGGGCCATGTCGGGGTACGGTTTCCAGGCGCTCGATAGCGGACCGCAGGACGTCCACCTCCTCGGTAAGCGGCATCAGCGGCGCTGGCGGACACATGCTTGCGCCACGCCGGTCGGCGTTGACCGACCAGTCGTTGTCGCCCTGCGTGGCTGCTCCCGGATCGCTCCACCAATCAGGATCCAGCAGGTCCAGCATGACGCTCTGCAGCCGATGATCCGCGGTGCTGCCGATCCTGGCGTCCGGGTAGGAATAGGCGGTGAAGAGCGTGTTGGGATCCGTTGCGTCCGGCGCAGCGTCGGAGAAGTGCAACGGCGTCTCGACGGGCAGGCCCGCTCCACCCGGCGACCAACCGGGGACGGCCTTGGTCGCCGGCCAATTGACATCCGCGGCTTCCGCAGCCCAACCCGCCGGGCGCGCCTGCGCGTTCCAATACGCGCCCCACCGCGCCATGACGCAACCGTTCCAGAAGTCCTCGTCGTCCACGACCCAGGTGCCGGGGCCCGCGCCGGTGTCGAGATTCGGCGCCACCGCGGCAACGTCGATTTGCACGTCTTCGCGGCGCAGGTTCCAGTCCCTGCCATCGAGCAGATCGTCCGGCAGGCTCCGGGCCCACAGGGGACCGAGGTTGGAGCCGGCGCCGTAGTGGTGGAAGGTATCGACCCAGTGGCGGCCACCGGTCCGCGCCGCGGTCAGCGTGGCGGCTGTGGTGGCGTGGGGACCCGCGAGCATCCGTACGTACTGTTCCTTTGCTGGCGAGCGCTCCGGTCGACAGAGCCCGGAGTCTGGATCGGGGTTGCAGGTGTCGGCCACGTTCACGGCCATCCCGAAGGGCACTACCGACACCATGATGCTGCCCGGATCGTTCTTCGATGCCTCGTCCACCACCGTCAGGACGGAACCCATGGCGTCCCTGAGTCCTTCCATCTTGACGACGCTGACCCCGGGGGTTCCGCTTGGCATGGAGCCGAGCATCGACGACGAGATGTCGAGGGCGAGGGCCACCTCGTAGTGGTCCACCTCCAGCTTCACGTCGACGGTTTCCTCGATCGCCTCCGCCTCGCCCGAACCTGTCTCCCAGAGGGACTCGAAGAGGAGGTCGCCAGCGACCGACACCGTAGTGATCCCCGTCGAGACGTCGTGCGTCACCGCCACGCTGTCCATCGACAGGCCAGGCACCAGCCCTTCCAGGAAAGCGCCCACACGCTCTTCGATGGCCGCGTCGGCCGACCCTCCGGCACCTGCCAGCAGGGGGCCGGCGGCAGACACGGCGGCCCGAACGGCGGCCTGCAGCTCCTCTACTTGCGCTTCCCGCCATGCGTAGTTCGTCAGCGTGCCGCCGATCCCGGCGAGGAGCGAGATGGCCAGAGCGCCACCGACCAGCATGCCGCCGCCCTGCCGCGACCGCAGGAAGCCGACGAGCAGCGTGATCGCGCGAGCGGTGCAGCGTTGCATGACCGTCACCTGCACCAGGCACAGTCGACGAGGTCGTGGACCGAACCCCACGCCGCCCGCTTGCGCAACACGAAATCGGAAATATCGAACAGCTCCACCCCCAGATTCACCAGCCGCCCCGTGAACAGCCCGGGGTTCGGGTGAAAGCAACTGTCCACGACCACCCACCACTCCGTGGGCCGCATGTTCCGGCTGATCCAGTCCTCTTGCGACTCCGCTCCGTCCGGATTCTCGTTCGGCAGCACGCGCTGCTCGGCATCGAAGTGCTGCCCAGGCAACGGCAGCGACCACTCCCCGACGGGGCTGGGCGCGCTGCAGACTTCGCTCTCGTTCCAGCGCCCCTCGACGGGCGTCGGCGGCCAGGCGACAGCCACTCGGGGCAGGCACCACGCATCGTCATCCAGACACGGCATCCCCAATCCGCGTTCGGTCCCGCGCGTAACGACGGCGACGGCGATCGACCCGGAACTGCGCCCCCTGAACCGCGCCATGGCATGGGCGATCGCCGCGGCGATGGGATCGGTGTCGGTCTCATTGGCAATCACCTCGGCGACGTCGTACATCTCGCGTGCGAGGTCGGTTCGATAGCCGATGAACTCCCGCAGGTCCCACACCAGTGCCGTCAGGGCCAGTACGAAGGGGACCACCACCAGCAACTCGACGGTCGCGGAGCCCCGGATTCTCGAATTGCGGCTGGCCATCATCCCTGGTTCCGCGCCCAACTCTCGTGCTCGCGCCCGATGCCTTCGTCGTCCCAGAGCACACGCGCCGGACCGAACCACGGCTGCACCCGGACGCGCGCGCGCACGCGGATCCAGCTCCCCGGGTCGCCACAGCCGGTCTCGCTCCACTCCTCGTCATCCGAGAGATCCCCGTCCCAGCTGACACCTACCTGCACTTCCTCGGTCGAGGAGCCGTCGGGCCACTCTTCGTCGCCGTCGCCGGAGACCACGCCGATCTCGCCGTTGCCGTCGAGATCGAGCAGCCATCGCGCCGCGCCGTCGCCCTCGAAGGCCCGCTTGATGGCCGACTGGCAGTTCGACGGGTCTGACCCGGCGGCGCGGGCGGCCAGGTGTGTGCCCCGTGCGAGCGTCTGGTCGATGAGGGACAGGCGGAAGAACTCGCCGGCGGGCGCGAACAGCACGAGGATCGAGATCAGGAGGATCAACACGAACTCCACCGTCATCGCTCCCTCGGCGCCACGGCCAGACGCACACGACGGCCATCGCCGCTGCGGCATTCCAGTACTCCTCGGTACACCTGCAATTTTGGAAATCAGTTTCGGCGCCTTCGCTACGGTGCCTGGCCCGCCCAACTACCCAAGCGTGCGAAATCGTGAAACCTCTCCTTCGATTATACTTGGAAGCCCTGACTCGTCCAGAATACTTCGCGTTGCGACCTTGACCGGTGTCCCGTGTAGTTGCGACCTTGCCCCGTGTATCGCGTAATTGCCTGTGCAGTACTCGCGGCGCTCGGCGCTGCCTGCTCGCTTCTTCCCGAGCAGCGCGATCAGCCTCGCTCCGAGGAAATGGAACGGGCCGTGCTACCGATGGCCCGGGCCGCGCTGAACGCGGGGCAGATCGAGACCGCCCGCCGCCTGTACCGCCGCCTGCTGCAGCTCGACCCCAGTTCCGTGGACGCCCGCATGGGGCTCGGCGACGCGGCGGTGGAGAGCCGGGAACCAGCCACGGCGGCCCAGTGGTACCTGGCGGCACTCGCGAACGCCCGCACCTCCGAAGCGCGTCACGCGGCGCTCCTCGCCCACGGCCGCGCCGCCCTGTCGGCGGGCCAATTGGAGGCGGCGCGCAAGAGCTTCGCACGACTGACCGATCCGCTCGCGCAGGCATCGCAGTCGAACGTCGCATGGGGCTATAACGGTCTCGGACTGACGCTGCTCCTCGCCGGCGACCTGCGCGGGGCAACGGCCGCGATGGAGCAGGCCGTGCTGCGCGCACCCGACGAGCCGCGCTTTCGAGGCAACCTCGCACGCGCCCTGGCCATGCTCACGGAGCTCGAGTCGGGCGCGCCCGGCGCTACGCGAGACGACGCGCTGGCGCGCCTCGAAGCGGAGCTCCTGCCGGCACCGCAGTCGACCGTGCGTACGGCGGACAGCCGGCCGGTTCCGGACGAGCCGCCGTCCGCCGCGCTGCCGGACACCGGACGCGAGGAGCAGGCCAACAGACCGGATGTGGTCTCCACGACTGCGCCCGTGCCGCGCGCTACGGAGCGTCCGCCCACACCGTCGCCCGACGCGCCGGAGGACGCTCGCGAAGGTGGGGAAGAACCCGACGCAACCCTGCGAACCAGGGTGGAGGAGGTGGCCGGACCTCCCGAGCCGAGCCACGAAGACGCGCCGCCGGTAGCCGAGTCGTTGACACCTCCCGCGACCGTCGCGCGCCAATCCACGATACCAGACGCCGCGCCTGCCAACTCCACCGAGTCATCTGCTGAGCCTCGCCAAGAGGGTTCGCCGGCCGCAACACCCCGGATCGACGTGGCGGGAGCGCCCGCCCCGGAAGCGTCGGACGCGAATACCGACGGGAAGGAGGAGCAGACATCGGTGGAGACCGCTTCCCCTGCCGCTTCCCGCCCCCCGTCTCGCGCCGCCTTCCGTGCCGCGTCCCGCTCTCCTGCCCCGTCCCGCTCTCCCTCCCCGTCCCCGGACGAGCCCAGTGCGGACAACACACCCGGCGCTACGCGTCCACAGGTCCTGCGCGAAGACGGATGGACGTTCGTGCAAGCAGCCAGCTACGCCTCACGTGGCCCTGCCGAGGCCCTGGCCGTACGCCTGCGGGAGGTTTCCGAACACCCGGTCTGGGTCAGCGAAGCGCAGGGCGAGAGCGGCCGGACCTGGTCGCGCGTGCGCATCGGGCCAGTGCCATCCGACGTCGCGCTGGCCGAACTGGCGGGCGTCCTCGAAGGCCGTGGCTTCGGTCCGCTGGCGTTTCCCAAGAACGACAAGGCAGCGCAGGTCGCCGCGGCCACCCCGCCCCTGGTCCTCTTGGAAGATGGCGCCCGCTTCGTTCAGGCCGGGGCGTACGCGGCCCGTTCCGCAGCCGAAGAGCTGGCAGCGCGGATCGAAGCCCTGACGGACCATCCGGTCCGGCTCAGCGAAACGCCCGGTCCGGGCAAGACGCTGTACCGGGTGCGCATCGGTCCCCTGGCCAGCTACGGAGCTTTGGTGGTGCTCGCAGACCGGCTCGAGGTTGCCGGCTACGGCGTGATGGACCTGACGCCCCCGGACGACGCGGCGGCGCCGGAGGCCGCGAGGCCGCCGCCGGCCGGATCGCAACCGCTGCCCATCATCGTGCACGAGGGCGATGCACGATTCGTCCAGGCCGGTGCCTACGCGAATCGGACAACTGCCGACGACATCGCGATCCGGCTACGTGCGCTGACCGACCGCCCCGTCGCGCTGAGCCCGACGCGGGGACCCGGCGACTCGTCGCTGTTCCGCGTGCGCATCGGGCCCGTCCCGTCTCACGAAGCGCTGGTGGAACTGCGGGACGCGCTGACGCTCGGCGGCTACGGCGCCATGGACCTGCCGGCCCCGGGGGAGGAACCACCCGTGGAATCCAGCGCGGCCCCGGGGACACTCGCACCGCCACCTCTGCTACTGCGTGAAGGCGGAGAGCGTTACCTGCAGGCCGGCGCCTACTCCGCCCGGCCCGTGGCCGAGAACTTCGCTGCCCGATTACGGGAACTGGGCGTCGAGCCGGTGCGCGTGACGGAGACCGTGCGAAACGGCAAGCCCCTCTATCGCGTGCGCATCGGGCCGGTCGATCCCCGGCAGCCGATGGACGGCTGGCTGGACGCCATCGACACCGCACGCCGTCAGCTGATGTAGCGCCCCATAGCCGGTCCGATACTCGCTCGCGAGCTCGCTACGCACCGGCGCGCCTCCGGCCCAGCCACGCCATCCTTTCATGGAAGCTGCACCGGCGGTCACTTCGTTCCCTTGGCGCGACTTCCACAAAAGGGGACGGGCTTGTCCCGTCCCGTCCCGAATTCACGCACATCCCCGGGCGACCACAAGGGTCGCCCCTACCGGCCCGTCCCGAATCCGTAACTCTGCCAACCGAACCGGTCAGCTGCCCTCATCCACGGCACCAACCCCGAGCAGCGGCTGCAGGAACCGCTCCAGCGCCTGCCGCTCCCGGCGCGACAGCGCCCTTTCCGGCTCCCCGAGGGCCATCGCGCGCGCCATGGCCTTCATGTACGGAATTTGCAGGTCGGGCGAACGCCCGCCGAGCCCGTCGCTCAACTGATCGGCGCCGATGAGATTCGGCAGCGGACGCGCGTGGTTCACCACCAGCGTGGACGCGGCGCCGTCCAGAATGTGCATCCATCGAATGGCGACCGACATACCCGCCGGCGTCGGCTCGAACACGAGCAGATGGTTCGTCGTCAGCATGCGCAACGCTGCGACCTGCTGGGGCGATGCTCCACAGGCCAGGATCATGTGCGCCTGCGCGGACAGCGCCTCGATCAACCCTGGCAGCCCGGGTTCGTCCGACGTTTCCGGGTCGACGTGATCCACGGGGTGCGCCACCAGCCCGATACGCGGCGCTACCCGCGCCTGCAGTTGCTCCACCCCCATCGCGCCGCTGTCCGGTCGCTGCAGCGCCTGGACCAGGCCCCGTTGCGGCGCTGTATCCAGCGCCAGGGCAAGCGATCCGAAATTGCGGTCGAGGTCGATACAAGTCACGTAGCGCCCGCGCTCGGCAGCCAGGCGTGCCAGCAGCACCGTCACCGTGTTGGTGCCCATGCCGTCGCCGAGCACCAGCAGCAGGCGACTCGTCTGGATCTGCGGCCGCGCCTCCTCGTCGTGTACGGAGTCCACCTCCTCGAGGGCGCGCCGCAGATTGCCCGCATCGAGGGGCTTCGGCAGGTACAGGAAGACGCCGCCCCGGTACAGGTCGTTGGCGAGGGTGACGTTGTTCTCGGATCCCGTGGCCAGGATCACCGTCTCCGGCCGGCAGACCTGCAACAGCGTCGCGACATGTACGATCGGATTCTGCTCGCCGTCCAGATCCACGAGGAGTACGTCCGGCGAGCGACCGCCGCGGCACGACCGCACTGCATCGCGCACCGTTCCGCGATGCACCTTCGCTAACCGATCCACCTCCCCGACGAGCCGCCGACTGGTGGCGTCACTCAGGAATGCGTCAAATGCCGTCTCCGCCATACGCTCCACGCGCCCTCGCGCCGCGGGCCGATGCCCCGGTGCGCGATGGTCTCTCCCACAAGCCGGTCGGGGTCAGCGCGGGTGCGCCACACCCGCTGGACACACTAGCCGTCGTCCCCGGTACGCCAGGCCTGGACGGCGCGCACGACCCCGGCGGGATGCTCGGAGGGCTCCGCCACGCGGGCGGCCTCCACCATGGCGTCGCGCATCAATGACACGTAGGCGCCGCCCTCCGGGGCAGTCGTTGAGCAACCCCCAACGATGACGTACATCGCCAGGGCCATCAGGAACCGTTTCATGAAGTCTCCTGTCCATGCCTGTCACGACGTGCGCCGATCGGCGCACGAAACAGCGCCATCCGAACGGTCGCGCCCAGGCATCAATCATCAATAATGGAATTCGTTGTCGAGCTGTCGCGCGGAAGCGCCCGGCGCGGCGTCCAGCGCCGCGACCGCCGCGCCGCGTACCGGCGCCACGATGCGCGGCGTGACGACGATGATCAGTTCTACGGAGTCCGCCGTCTCTCGCGTCTGGCGAAACAGCGCTCCCCACAACGGGAGGTCCTTGAGCAGCGGGACTCCCGCCTCGGTACCCGTCGAACTGCGACGGTAGAGCCCGGCGATGGCGATGGACTCACCGTCGCCGAGTTCCACCGTCGTCGACGCGGAGCGTTCGTTGATGTTCGGCACGATGGTGCCGGCGATGGTCGCCCCCCCGGCCGCGATCTCGCGGATGCGCGGTCGCACGACCAGCGAGATGTGGTCGCGGTCGAGGACCGTCGGCGTGAACGTCAGGCTGACGCCCGTCTCGCGGTATTCCGTGCCGATCGTGCCGCGGTCGGTGATGGTCGGCACCGGGATCTCGAGGCCGGAGAAGAACTCCGCCGGTTGTCCGCTGACGGCCGTGAGGTTGGGGCGCGCGTGCACCACCGCGAGGCCGCTCTCGGCCAGCGCCTCAAGGAATGCCGACGCACGGTACTTGGAGCTGTTGACTTCCTTGGTGTGCGACAGCACAACGCTGCCGTCGCCGCCCCGGGGAACGAACGACTCGAGCACCGCCAGCTCTCGCACCTGGTTAACGAATTGCGGCTCCGGGGCCACCGTCCCATCCGGCAGGACGGGGAAGAACTGCACGTTCTGCAGCAGCGCGTCGCTAACGCTGCGCGCTCCAGTCGCCAGGCGCACGCCGGTGCCCGTCACCCAGGTCCGCAGCGGATTCTCGAACGGGTTCAGGTCGACGGACCAGTCGATACCGAGCTGCTGCGTGACATTGCGCGACACTTCGGAAATCAATACCTCGAGGTTGACCTGCGCCGGCGTCTGAAGGGTGAGGGCATCGACCACCGGAGTCTCGCCGGACACCGCGCGCACGCCGCGCAGCACACGCTCCGCCTGCGATGGGCTGGTGGCGGTGCCGCTGACGAACAGGGCGCCGCCGACTGACTCGACCGCTATGCTGCCCGTATCCCCCGCCATGCGCGCGGCGACGGTGCGGGCGTAGTCGGCCTGCACCTGCACCCGGACCGCGTAGGCCCCGAGCAGCCCGCCATCCGTGTCATAGACCTTGAGGCTGGTGACGCCGTGGGCACGGCCCAGGACGAATACACGCTGGCTGTCGAGGACTTCCACGTCCGCCGTCTCTGGATTGGCAACGAACGCCGTGCCGATCTCGCCCGAGAAAGAAAGGGTCTTCGACGTGCCGGGGGCGAGGTCGATCGACTCGTCCACAGCCGTTGCGGCAACGCTCATCGCCATCGCGAGCAACGCGGCCGCCAGAAGACGGCGCTGCACGTTCCCGGCCGGCGAAGAGGGTCGGCAGACTCGCGCGCCGAACATTTTCATACGCCCCCCAATGTCACGGTCTCGTCGTCGGCGCCGCCGCGCATGATGCGCACCCTGTGGGGTTCCTCGGGCTCGTCCGGCGGCTTGATGACCTCACCGAAGCGCACCGGATCGGAGTTCTCCCGGCCGGTCGGCATGGCGAAGATGGGGCGGATCGCGAGGGACAGGCGGCCCGTGTTCGCGGCCAGGGAAACACGCTCGGCATCTTTCGGCGTCACCTCCAGCGTATAGGTCTCGCCGACCGGTGGCGTCACGCTCTCGATGACGCCGGCGCTGGTCAGGCTGGTCTTGCCATAGCGGCCGAGCGACACGATCGTCGAGCCCACGGCCAGCACCCGGACGCCCCGGACGATGCTCTGGGCCACCGCGCCCAGGGTGCCAGAATCCGCGGCCGTCACCAGGATGACGTCGACGTGATCACCGGGATAGATGATGTTCGCGTTTGTCGTCGCCCGGTCGACCTCCACGGTCACCGCACGCATGCCGACATCGAGTACGGCCGTGATGAAGCCGGGACTGCCCGGCAGGATCAGCCCATCCCAGGTGAACAGCTCGCCGCCCTCGAACGGGCGCATCGTGACCGCGCCGAGCACCGCCTGCAGGGGCACGGCGTCCTGCACGACTGCGACGTTCATGTCGATCGGATCGCGCCACTCGCGCCATTCCGTCAGCTCGGTGACTACCAGCACTCCCGACTGGATGTCGCGCTTCGCGACCAGCACGAAGGGATACACGGGTTCGCGCTCCGGCGGCGGGGCCGGCTTCGCGACCGGGGTCGGCGCGACCACCGTGGCCGACGGTGGCGGAGTGCCTTCGCCGCTCCCCGTCAGCGCCGGACGGATACCGAACCAGGCAACGACACCCACGACGAGCGCCAGCGCCGCCGGCACCAGGTTGCGCGGGCGAAAGAACCCCGAGTCCAGAATGTCCGCCAGCGCCATGACCAATCACCCCCTCGCGAACATTGTGTTCAACTTCCCATACCGCCGCCCGGCAGCACGACTCGGGCAACGAGCAGCGCGACCGTCGGTGGCACGATCGCGCACGCAAAGGGGATGCCGCGTCGCCGGAAGTCCCCGTCCGGGGCGACCCAGGCCGCCAGGAGGAGCGCCAGGCCACACAGCGCGATGCCAAGAAACGCGAGCGGCAGGTCCCGCGGTCCGAGCCACAGGGCGAGCACGCCGAGCAGCTTGGCGTCCCCGCCGCCGAGCCAGCCGAACCCGTGGCAGACCAGCCCCACGGCCAGGCCGATGGCGCCGCAAAGCAGGCCCGTCCAAGGCTCGAAGCCGAGTGTTCCCGGCGCGAGGACAACCGCCAGCAGCCAGGCGCCGAACAGGCCCGCTACCGTCCAGTGCGGAACCTCGCGCCGCCGCCAATCCGTCCATACGGCGGCCAGCGCCAGCGCAACGGCGGCACTCAGAGCCGTGGACCCGACCGCGTGCACGGGCCTCGTGGCGGCCGCGATTGCAGGGCAAGCGGGGGGATTGGACCGTTCTCAGGTGGTCTTAACCGTCATCGCTACTGTCATCGGCGCCTGTCGTATCGCCGTCACCGACGGCTTCGCTTACGTCATCCGACGCAGTGTCTAGCTGGTCCGTTAGATCGTCCATCAGATCCTCAAACGCGCCGCTGAGCTGCCCCGCGACCACACCGACGATGGCGATGATCGCGACGACGATCAGGGCGTATTCGACGGTCGAGACGCCGCGTCGGTCGAGCAGGAAGCGTTTGACGGACGCGATCGCGTGGTAGATGGTTCTCTTCAAGAAGTCCATGGGTGGGTCCCTGTTCCGCAAGGTCTTAATCGACAAAAGTAGCGGTAACGCACAAATCCGCGGGAGCGCGGGTCCGACAGACACGCGCAAGCCGCAATTCTACGAGCACGTGAGCTCTGCACGCAACTGAATGTCTGCGTTGAGCACGCATCGGACATCAGGCAGCCACCGACAGACTAGCGAAGTACTCGTCGGAGGTCATCATGCCGAGCGCTGAACCGGGGTCGGTCTCGGGCGAAGTAGTCGCGGTAGTCGTCGGGGGTTTCGTTGGCTCCGGAAGTCGGTCCTGGCGAAGCGGTTGGCGCGTTCGACGCAGCCGTTCGATTGCGGGTCTGCGAGATGGCAGGACACCTGACGGGATGCGGAGTACTTGGCAGGTGTCCTCGAACTGGGGGCGCCATTCCTGGTCCATGAACTCGCTGCCGTCGTCGACCTGGATGGAGAGCACGCGCGTGGCCATGTGCCGGGTGACCGGGCAGACGGCGCGGGACCTCTTTTTGATGGGCTGCCCTTCGCGGGCGTAGGTCATGCGATCGATCTCCACGGGTTCACCGGGGCCGGCGGGCCTTGGAGTCCGTACTTCCAGCTGGGCAGTGTGTCGCGCCCGCGTCGAACACGCTGACCCGCACGAGCCGGCCTGCCACGGCGCGGCAAGTCACCGGGCGACTGATTGGTCAGTCAGCATTGAAGGGGCGGCCTCCCGCTCCGTTCCGGTATGCCCGGTCGGACCAAGCCGCCCTCCTCCATGTGGACCCCGCGCGGTGGCAAGCCACGGGATGTCGTGCGTGCACGACATCGGGCGCGACCTCACATCGACCTGCGCCAATAGCCCATGCACGTGGACCCTCAGGGATGTCTGGTGCCTCCCACCTTTCCAACGACATGTCCTCTGCGTCAGACAGCCTGCTCATCCGGGTCCTGCAAAGGAGCGCCGCCTCGGTCATCGTCCGCGGGGTGCAAGGGAATACCGCACATCGAAGGGCACTCCACCAAGGTCACTGGAAATACTCTATACAGATAGACAATACCCGGATAAATCACGGTATGCCTCGCTACTATTAGGGAACCGCGTTTGGGGGAGGGGTTCGCGAGGCCTCCGTCGGCGTGCGCGGGACGAACAGCAGGGGGTTGGCAGAACGTGCTTGCACGGAATGACAATGGAAGTCCGGGTCGTGGGAACGGGTCGGCGCGGGCGCGCTGAGTTGGCAACGGACGCCCGCATACCAGTGACGCGGCGCCGGATCCTGCATGCTGCACTGGGCGAGTTCGCGCGCAAGGGTCTGGACGGCGCGTCGGTAAAGACGATGAGCGAGCGCGCCGGTGTCGCGAACGGCACCGTGTTTTGGCACTTTGGGAGCAAGTCGCGGCTGTACGTCGAGGTCGTGCGCTGGGCGGCCGACGATTTCTACCAGGCCGTGCTGCCGGTGGCGGATGCGCCCGGCGCATCCTTCATGCAGGTGATCGACCGCGAGATCGAGTTCCTGCGCGCCAACCCGTCGATCGACATCCTCCTGGCGTCGCTGCGCAGCGAGCATCCGCGGACGGAGGTGCGCGAGGCCACGCGCCGCGTGGACGCCCGGGTGGTGGCGATCTGGCGGCGCTGGGTCGCCGGTCGGCGGACGCTGGTCCGCGCGGCGCCCACCGCCGGTAGCGCCAACGTGACACGCTTGATCGCTACGACCGTTTCGAGTGTGCTCGCGATGCCGTCTTTCGATGCGCACGTCGACGTGCGCGCCGTCCTCGCGGAGTTCGCGGGCCTCCTCGAGTCCCCGGTCGGCGAGCGGTGGATCCTCGGCGCTCGGGCCGGCACGTCGCAGTCGGTTCCCATGGACTGAGATGGGCGCGCTTGATCCGCATTGTGCGGCGACGACGAGGCGATGGCCCGCGCCCTCCATGCCGGCGGTGCTATCGAACGCCACGACGCCCTCGCCTACCTCGACGAATCTGGCGGCGACAGGCCATGACCGTCGAAGTCGAGGCGCGTTCGCTCTCCCTGCGTAGCGCGCTCGCCGCCCACGGGTTCGCGCTCGTGATGTCGCGGTGTCTGTGGTCCGGGCCCGCGACCGCCCGTCAACGCACGTCGGGGAAACGCCGGTGAGGTGTCGACGCGAGCGTCACTTGCACGCCGCCATGCTCCCCCGCGGGTCGCACGCCGCATCGATTCTCGGGCACAGCCCGAGATGAAACTCCAGAACGGACTTCGACAGCCGGTGGGACTTGAGGTGCGACACCCGCGGCACGGATAGCCGCACGCGCTTCGGCCTGGCGCCGGCGGGCAGGTCGATCTCGACCCGCACCGTGTCGCCGACACCGACGGCCACCAGCACTGCGCACTGCCCCCTGTCCGGTCGTCCCGGCCGAAGGGTTCCGCCGCCGGTACCCGCAGCCGCGGCCCGCCGCGGCGCGCCATCCACAAGCAGCTGGATGCGCCGCGCCACCGCTGCGGGCGAGACCACCTCGAGCGCCGTCGCGTAGCCACCGTCCAGACGTCGCGTCCACGTCAGGTCCCCCTCGCTCGGTACCGACCCGGTCAAGGCCTTGAAATCGCGCCCGTAGCCGATCTGGAACGGACCCGGACCGTCGTCCGCGGAGCAATACATGCCTCTTGGCACACGGCCAAGCGCTCAAACCCGCCAGGCCAGGTGCCGGGTCCGTCGTGCGCGCACGACAAACAACGGCGGAGATCCTGCAGGTCGTTCAGCGGGTCGGAGCAGGCTCCTCAGGCGCCAGACGGATCGGCATCGCGTCCACCGACGGCGCGCACCACCGCCTGCTCCCAGCCGTCGCGTTGCGAGCGCAACTCGTCCGCCACGGCCGCGCAGCGCCAGCGGTCCCACTCCAGGCCGCTCGCCCGTGCCGCCGCCCAGATGCATCCCTCGAGCCAGGCACGCTGCGACGCCTCCGCCTCTTCCGGCGACAACATGCCCACCAGCCGCCGACCCAGCCGAATACCTCCCGCCGTGCCCGTCTCCGCCGCCACCAGCGCCTCCACCTGTTCCGCCAGTTCCGCCAGCTCCACCGGCGTCTGCTCGTGCGGACGCACGGACACCGACCAGCCACCGGCCTCGTTCCGCTGTATCTTCGCCGCCACAACGCCGCCGCCTGCACGGCCCTTGCGCCGCTCGAACACCGTCTGCCAGCGCAACGGCTCCGCATGCACCCGGAACAGGACATCGTGCAGGTGATCAGCAGACACCTCGCCCGGCTCCAACTGCGCCGCGCGACGCTTCGCCGCCTGCCGCCGCGTCCCTTCCGCATAGGCGTCCGCCAGACGATCCGCGGAGCGCCCAGTGAACTCGTGCATCACCGGACGCACCAGTCGCGCCAGCCACTCCTCCGCGAACAACGCCGTCACCGTCCGTATCGCCCGCGACACCGTGCCCCGGTGACAGCCGAGCTCCGCCGCCAAGGCCGACTGGTTCACAAACACCCCGGCATCCAGCATCGCCTTCCACTGCGTAGCGTTCTCCAGCGGCGACACGCCCGCCGTCCACTCGTTCTCGCTGTGCATCAGCGCCGCGCACTGCGCGTCCGAGAACGAGCGGTCCCGGACCTCCGCGCGCCAAACCACCCCGGCGCGTCGGCACGCCTCCAGACGCCGCACCCCGAAAATGGCCTCCACCACGTGCGTGTCCCCTTCCCGCAGGCGGCGCGCCAGCCCGAGCTGCTGCTGCCCATCCCGGCGAATCGATGCGGCCAGGGCTTCCAGGGATATGTCGTCCATGCCCGAGCCGGAACGGTTGTGGAACTGCCAGGGGCGCACCTCGGCCGGCTCGAACGCCTCCACCTGCACCATCGAGGGCGCGCCCGTCCGCGTTCCCTCCCGCCTGGACGTTGCCTTTTTCTTCACGTCAGTCATTGCCACGGGCCTCCCAACCCCCGAAACCACTCCCCGCACCGTCCGCCGCACCCCCAAAACACCGACCATCCGGTGACTTGACGACGTTGCGTGCTACTGGCGATCCGTATCGCTGCATTTCCTATAAATAGGTGGTCCGAATCAGCATTCGACAACTACTGTATTGGTTTTACGGGCGCACTGCCAGCCGGACCCGCACCTCGGCCCCCCTAGCCCGCATTTCTCACCAGGGGCCGTGATGATCGCGGAGGATTTTGGCCCTGTGCGCGTGCTCGGGACCGAAAGCATAGCGGGGACTACGGTTGAGGGACCACGTGCGCAAGCACGGGCCCGTGTGTACACGGGGCCAAAAGACCCGCGAGGGCGCGGCCAGCGCAGTCCGTACTCGGCACGATCATCGGCAATCGCGGTCAACTTCTTGAAACCCAAAAGCCTTTTGACGCCGACAAGCGGCCTGGTGAGAAATGCGGGCTAGCAGCCAGTCCATTCCAATACGAAAGTGAGCCTGAAAAGTGGAGGTCTCCGAGCCGTCGGCGATGGGTGAGGGAGGTGGTTGCCGGTGAAATCGAGGTTGGCCCAAGACGGTCGTCTCCGTCAACGACGGGCCCCGATGTCTCGGAGCGGAGCGGCTGTCAAGGGCGGCCGGGACGCCTGAACAGGGGTTGGGGACGCCAAGGCGGTGGTGCGTAGCCGGGCGCAATCCGACCTGGAGGCGTCCCGGTCGGCGAAGCGAACCCTTGACAGCCGCGCAGCGACCCCACGCTGTGGGCGGGGATGGTGTCCGTACCGCGTTCGGTTCGGGGTTCGACGGTGGATGATCGTCGAGACTTCCGCGGCGCACCGGCGGGCACCATCCCTGCCGAGCGGCGAGCGATTCCCCGGCACGCCCGGCGCCGGGCCGCGCAGCAGCGACCGACCGGTCCAACGGAAGGCGACCTTCGCGGCGTCCGTCGCCGACGCGATGGCGCGGAACAGCTCTTCGCGGGCGCGGTTGACTTCGCGCATGGCGGCCAGATCGCTGGCGACGTGGGCGGACCTGTCGAGATCCGCGAACGCGACGCCGGGCTTGAGGAACCGCCCTGCGCCGTCGAGGGACTTGAGCCGTTCGTAGGGGGTCATGACCGCGTCGTGGGGGTAACGCTTGCGGAGGCGTCCGTCGTCGGCGGCGTGCTCGACCGGGAACATACAGGGCCGGTGGAAGTTGAGGGCCGGCGACAGCACGTCGCGCGCGAAACGGTCGACGAGCGGCGCGAAGCGCTGCGGGATGTGGGCGTGGCCGAACCACTTGCCGGACGACGCTGGCGTTCTTGCCCTCGGCCGGGGCGTTGTCGTTGGAATGCCGGGCGCGGGACTTGGTGAACTCGGCGTGCAGCTTGGCGAGCAGCGCGGCGACCCGGTGGTTGATGTACTCGCTGCCGTTGTCGGCGTGGAAGCCGAGGATGGCGAAGGGGAACAACCCGAGGAGGCCTTCGAGGACCGGGACCAGGAAGCGCTCGGAGATGGCCGCGACGGCGCCGACGTACTCGAACTGGGTGACCTCGTCGACGACGTTGATCAGGTAGACGCCCTTGTTGCCGTCGAGGTCGCCCTGGTGGACGGTGTCGACGCGCACGAAGCCGGGCCGGCCGTCGGGGCGCGGCCGCCGCCGATGGCCACCCGGGTCGGCCGGGTCCCGTCCAGCACGATGCGCTTGCGCAGGTAGGTCGTGGACTTGCGCAGGTTGTAGAGATGGGCGACGGAGATGTGCGCCAGGCGCGCGAAGCGCACGTCGCCGTACACCTCGAACTCGCGCCGCATCACCTCGCGCGTGGCCGGGCCGGCCATCTGCCCGAGCGTCGCGTCGGCCTCCGCGAGCAGGCGGACGTCGGCGCCCTCGCCATCGTGTCGGAGGAGATTGGGCATCTTCGCCCGGACGTAACTCGGACCTACTTGCGATAGCGACGCCGGATTCTCTTGCCACAGTTGGCCACCGCCGCCAAGGTCCGACACCCCAAACCTCGACAAGGGAACGCAGCGTGGCAAACGACTGCTTTCCGGCAACCGCCTGGAACAACGGCCAGTGGCATGCGGGCGGCGCTGGCTACGGACTCAAGATCTCCGTAGCCGCCCGCGACAGTTTCTTCCGCCGCGACTGGCGCACCGTCACGCTGCATCTCGTCGCCGAATCCACCGTCGCCGACGTCGAGGTCAACTGCGCCAAGGACTCCTTCTGGAACGGCACCTGCCGGGAACTTATCGCGCAGGACATCGGTCGCTGGTTTTTCGACCTCGGCCTCGCACCGTGGCCCAAGGGGAGACCGCCGCGTTTCAGCATGTCGCCGACCACGACCGGCGTGTTCCGGGTCGAGCCCCAGCAGGCTCCGGCCTAGCCCGCATTTCTCACCAGGCCGCTTGTCGGCGGCAAATTGCTTGTGGGTTTCAAGAGGTTGATCGCGATTGCCGATGATCGTGCCGAGTACGGACTGCGCTGGCCGTGCCCTCGCGGGTCTTTTGGCCCTGTGCGCGCACGTGCTCCCTCAACCGTAGTCCCCGCTATGCTTTCGGTCGGCGAGCGCGACGCAAGCGTCGTGCGCACAGGACCAAAATCCTACGCGATCATCACGGCCCCTGGTGAGAAATGCGGGCTAGGCATCGCAGCCCCGAGACGCACGGCATCAGTTTCCCAGCCAACACTTCCACGGAGACGCATATGTCCACCTGGCAACGCTATTCCATAGCAGCGAATACATATTCATAACTCGTTGTTTAACAACTATTTTAAGCCGTATTTCAGGTCGGCTGTCGGCGTCCGGGGGGGTCGCAGGCGGAGTCGCTCCTCCCAACCGCCCCGTCCCCCTCTGGCGGCGTCCGCTGGATCCGCACCGTGTCGCGCCGATCGTCCGCCAGTGCCTCTGCGCCGGCAACCGAACCGCCGTCCAGCCATAGCCAGCGCAGCCGCGTCAGCCGGCCCAGCGCCGCCAGGTCGTCGACCGGGTTGCCGGCGAGGTTCAGCCAGACCAGCCGCGACAAGTCGCCGAGCGGCGACACGTCCACCACCGGGTTGCCCGAAAGGTCCAGACGCCGTAGCGCACCGAGTTCCGAGAGCAGTTCGACATCCTCGATCCGGTTCCCCGACAGTCCCAGGTGCACCAGGCCCGTCAGCTGCGACAGCGGCAGCACGTCCGCCACCGCGTTGTCGTGCAGCAACAGCACCCGCAGCCCCGTCAGCCCCGATAGCGCCGACACGTCCACGAAGCGGTTGCCCGACAGGTCGAGACGTTCCAGCGCCGTCAGCCCCGCCAGCGGCCACAACTCCGTTACGCAGTTCCCGGAGAGGTCGAGCACGCGCAGCCCCGCCAGCGTCGACAGCGGCGCGAGGTCGGCGAGCGCGTTGCCGTGCAGGTTCAGTTCGGTCAGCGGCAACCCCGCCAGCACCGGGATGTCCGACAGCTGCCGCGACGTCAGGTCGAGGCGCGACGGCGACCCACTCAGGGCCGCCTCCGGAATCCCCGCCGCCGGCGTCGCCGGAACCGGGGCCGGCGCTGCCGCGAACACCCAGCCGGCCGGCGTCGCGTTGCGTACGGCCGTGGCCGTGAACGGGGCCGCCGCGCGCCCCTGCGCATCCCGCAGCGGGTGCATGGGCGCCACCAGGTAGCTCGCCGCCACCCGCTCGCCGGCCGGCACGGGTCGCGCAAGCGTCAGGGTGGCCGTGGCGCCCGCGACCTGCACCGACCGCACCGGCACGGCGTCCGACCCGGACAGCACCACGAAGTCCGGCGGCGACGGCGTCGAGCCGCCGTCGAGTTCGTCATCGTACGAAAGGGTCAGCCGCGCTCCCGACACGGACGCGTCGGTCAGCACAGGCGACGAAGCGGTCGGCCCCGGCACCGTCGTGCCGACCTGCACCGACAGCCGCCGGCCGTCCGCCGTGCACACCCCGCCGGCGTCGCACGCCACCTCCGCCGCCAGCGTCAGCGTCACGGTGGCCGTGCCCGACGGCGTCACCTCGAGCGTCCACACCGCCCGGTCCCCGTTCACCCGCCGCGCCGACGACAGCGTCCCGTCGCCGACCGCCACCGCGCCACCGCGCAGCTTCGCCGCCGAGCCCGACGACAGCGGCGTGCTGAAGCGCAGCGTAACCGTGAACGCGGTCGACCCGTCGTGGCTCTCCGGCACGCCCTCGAACCACCCCGTCAGCGGGATGTATGCGGCGTCCTCGATCTTCAGCACCACCCTTCCGATGTCCGCGCCGTCGTGACTCGCCGCCACCGAAACCGTCTCGTCGCCCTCCGTGTCGGAATCGGGCATCGCGGCCACCGTGGCCCTCGCCGTCCGCGCCCCGGCCGCGAGCGCCAAGGAATCAGGCGACACCGAGTAGTCGGCGTCCGCCGTCGCCGTGCTTCCTCCGAAGTCGAGTTCGATGGTCTGCTCCTCCGCAAACGTCACCCCGTTCGCGATCGCGACCTCAACCGTCGCGGACTCGCCTTCCGCGATCGCGTCGGGGTCCACCGACAGCGCGAACTCCGCGGCGTCGTTTTCCTCCAGCACCACGAATGCCGAATTCGCGTTAGCGGAAACCGTGTAGCGACCGCTCTCCTCCAGCGTCCACGTGACAGTGACGTCGTCCCTCACGATGTTGTTGTCATCCAGCCTCGTAATGCCCACCCTGCTGCGTTGGCCGGCCCGCAGCTTGATCGCGTACTCATCGGCAGTGGAGTCGTTGCCGAAACCCACCCTGACGTCGACCGTCAGCTCTCCTGTCGTCGTGCCCGTGCGCGACACCCTGAACTCCACCGGCTCGCCCTCCGATACCGGGCTCGCAACGGCGGCGATCGAAACCACCGGCAGCGCCTCCCGCGTCACCGTCACCGTGTAGACCCGTTCCGTGACGCCGTCCCCGGCCGTCACCGTCACCGCGATCGTGTTCGCGCCCTCCGACAGCGCCACCGTCCGCGGCGGCCCCTCGACGCCGTCGGCGCCGTCCGAGATGGTCACCGTCGCGCTCCCGTCCGAGGGTGTCGCCGTCACCGTCGTCGCCGACACCGCGTGCGCCACCGTCGCCGAGTAGCTCGTCATGGCCGAGGAGAACGTGCCGATGTCCACTCCGGACAGCGCCAGACCCGAGAGCGACGCGTCCGACGACGGCGAACCCACGCCGCCGTCATCGTCGCCGAACGCATGCACGTACACCTTCCGCTCCGTCGTGTCCGTCGTCCACACATAGCCGCCTTCCGCGTACACGCCCATCGGGTGCGCGTTGCCCGCCGCCTCCAGGTCGAGATCGTGACCGTCCAGACGCTCACCGTCCGACAGCCGGTACGCGCGCAATTCGCCATCCAGCCAGTGCACCGCCCACAGCACGTCGCCCTTCGACCACAGCCCCCACGGGCGCAACTCGCCGTCGTCGACGTCCAGCTCCCGCGCCTCCCGACGGACGCCGCCGTCGAGACCGTAAGCGTAGATCCGCCGCTGCGCGTAGTCCGCCACCCACAGCGTCTCCCCGTCCGACCACAAGCCCGTCGGGGCCGCGTTGGCCGCCGCCAGGCCGACGTCGCGCTCCGCCAGCCGCGCGCCGTCCGACAGGCGGTACGCCAGCACCGCCCCGTCTTCGTAGTCCGCCACCCACAGCGTTCCCCCGTCCGACCACAGCCCCGCCGGCGCGCCCACCCCGGGCGTGGCGATGTCCCGGTCCCGCGCACGCCCGCCGTCGACCCGGTCGTACGCCAGCAACCGCGACCCGTTCAAGTCCGACACCCACACGACCTCGCCGTCCGACCACAGGCCCGACGGATACGCATTCACCGGGAAACCCGTCGGCACGTGATCCGACTGCGCCGCCGGCCGCGTCACCGTCACCGTGTAGACCCGTTCCGTGACGCCGTTCCGGGCCGTCACCGTCACCGCGATCGTGTTCGCGCCCTCCGACAACGCCACCGTCCGCGTCGGCCCCTCGACGCCGCCGGCGCCGTCCGAGATCGTCACCGTCGCGCTCCCGTCCGAGGGCGTCGCCGTCACCGTCGTCGCCGACACCGCGGGCGCCGCCGTCACCGAGTAGCTCGTCGTGGCCGGGGAGAACGTGCCGATGTCCACGCCCGACAGCGTCAGCGCCGTCAGCGTCGCGTCGTCCGACGGCGCCGCCTCCCGCGTCACCGTCACCGTGTAGGTCTCGGTCGTCGTCCCGTCGGCCGCCGTCACCGTCACCGCGATCGTGTTCGCGCCCTCCGACAGCGCCACCGTCCGCGTCGGCCCCTCGACGCCGCCAGCGCCGTCCGAGACCGTCACCGTCGCGCTTCCGTCCGAGGGCGTCGCCGTCACCGTCGTCGCCGACACCGCGGGCGCCGCCGTCGCCGAGTAGCTCGTCGTGGCCGGGGAGAACGTGCCGATGTCCACGTCCGACAGCGTCAGCGCCGTCAGCGTCGCGTCGTCCGACGGCGCCGCCTGCCGCGTCACCGTCACCGTGTAGACCCGTTCCGTGACGCCGTCCCCGGCCGTCACCGTCACCGCGATCGTGTTCGCGCCCTCCGACAGCGCCACCGTCCGCGTCGGCCCCTCGACGCCGCCAGCGCCGTCCGAGACCGTCACCGTCGCGCTCCCGTCCGAGGGCGTCGCCGTCACCGTCGTCGCCGACACCGCGGGCGCCGCCGTCGCCGAGTAGCTCGTCGTGGCCGGGGAGAACGTGCCGATGTCCACGCCCGACAGCGTCAGCGCCGTCAGCGTCGCGTCGTCCGACGGCGCCGCCTCCCGCGTCACCGTCACCGTGTAGGTCTCGGTCGTCGTCCCGTCGGCCGCCGTCACCGTCACCGCGATCGTGTTCGCGCCCTCCGACAGCGCCACCGTCCGCGGCGGCCCCTCGACGCCGTCGGCGCCGTCCGAGATGGTCACCGTCGCGCTCCCGTCCGAGGGTGTCGCCGTCACCGTCGTCGCCGACACCGCGTGCGCCGCCGTCGCCGAGTAGCTCGTCATGGCCGAGGAGAACGTGCCGATGTCCACTCCGGACAGCGCCAGACCCGAGAGCGACGCGTCCGACGACGGCGAACCCACGCCGCCGTCATCGTCGCCGAACGCATGCACGTACACCTTCCGCTCCGTCGTGTCCGTCGTCCACACATAGCCGCCTTCCGCGTACACGCCCATCGGGTGCGCGTTGCCCGCCGCCTCCAGGTCGAGATCGTGACCGTCCAGACGCTCACCGTCCGACAGCCGGTACGCGCGCAATTCGCCATCCAGCCAGTGCACCGCCCACAGCACGTCGCCCTTCGACCACAGCCCCCACGGGCGCAACTCGCCGTCGTCGACGTCCAGCTCCCGCGCCTCCCGACGGACGCCGCCGTCGAGACCGTAAGCGTAGATCCGCCGCTGCGCGTAGTCCGCCACCCACAGCGTCTCCCCGTCCGACCACAAGCCCGTCGGGGCCGCGTTGGCCGCCGCCAGACCGACGTCGCGCTCCGCCAGCCGCGCGCCGTCCGACAGCCGGTACGCCAGCACCGCCCCGTCTTCGTAGTCCGCCACCCACAGCGTTCCCCCGTCCGACCACAGCCCCGCCGGCGCGCCCACCCCGGGCGTGGCGATGTCCCGTTCCCGCGCACGCCCGCCGTCGACCCGGTCGTACGCCAGCAACCGCGACCCGTTCAAGTCCGACACCCACACAACCTCGCCGTCCGACCACAGGCCCGAGGGATAAGCATCCACCGGGAAACCCGTCGGCACGTGATCCGGCGGCGCCGCCTGCCGCGTCACCGCCACCGTGTAGACCCGTTCCGCGTACATATCCGCCGCGGCCACCGTCACCGTCACCGTGTTCGTCCCGACGGACAGCCACACGTTCCGTCTCGGTCCACGGCCGCTACTGCGGCCGTTGGAAATCTCCGTAACCCTCGCACGCTCGTCCGACGGGGTCGCCACCAGTTCCGTCCTCGCCACCGTGTGCGCCACGGTCGCCGAATAGGACGTCGTGGCCGGGGAGAACGTGCCGATGTCCACGTCCGACAGCGACAGCGCCGACAGCGTCGCGTCGTCCGACAGCAATTCGCACACCGTCGCCGCGTCGTCGGTGTGCCCGCAGTTGATGTGGCTGCCCCACCCCGCGAAGGCGCAGTCGGCAAGCCGCTGCTCATCCCCCGTGCAGGCGACCTCGTCCATCCAGATCGGCCCCACTCCCGGGCCGAACCGGCCGCTGTTCGGCACATCGGAAGCCACCGAGTAGCCGAGTTGCCGACACGCAACCGTCGCATCCACCAAGCCCCAGCGGTCGCTGCACACGGTTCCCCAGTTACCGGCGTGGTGGATCTCGACGCGGCCCTCCGAGGGCTCCGCGCCCGCTGCCAGCCAGAGGTCGCCTTCCGCTGGCTCCTCGCCGGTCACCGTGAACGACAACTCGAACGGAAGGTACTCGTAGCCGCCCTCCTGACTCCGCTCGTAGGGCGTCGCCGTGATCGTGTAGGCGCCGTTCGGCAGCGCGCGGCCGTACTTGCCGAACACCGTGTACGCAGACCCCGAGTTCACCACCCGCGTCGCCGTGGCCGCTCCCGATAGCGCCAGCCGTATGCTGCCGACTTCCGGTGCGTCGCCGCGCATGTCGGCGCGGAAATTGAATCCGGTGCGCCGCGAAGCCCGGGTCAACACCGCCCCGTTCGCCACTGCCCCGAGGTCCGCGGAGGGCGGCCCGCCCTGCGTATCCACCCGCATGAACCCCGCCACCGGGCTGGAGGACTCCGTCCGCCTCACGGTCACCGTGTAGGTCCGTTCCGCGACCCCGTCCGCGGCCGTCACCGTCACCGCGACCGTGTTCTCGCCTTCCGACAGCGCAACCGTCCGCGTCCGCCCGGCGACGCTGCCGGCACCGTCGGAGATCGCCACCGTCGCCCCCGCGTAGAACGGCGTCGCCGCCACCACCGTATCGGCCACCGCGTTGGCGACCTCCGCCGAGTATCCCCTCCGCCCGGGCGAGAAGACTCCGATGTCGACGTCCGACAGCGTCAGGCCCGACAGCGCCGCGCCGTGCGGCGCCCGCGTGACCGACACCGTGTAGGTCCGTTCCGCGACCCCGTCCGCGGCCGTCACCGTCACCGCGACCGTGTTCTCGCCTTCCGACAGCGCCACCGTCCGCGTCCGCCCGGCGACGCTGCCGGCGCCGTCGGAGATCACCACGCCGGCGCCGGGGTGGGTCGGCGTCGCCGTCACCGTCGTCGCCCCCACCGCGTAGCCCGCCGTGGCGGAGTACTCCGCCACGGCGGACGAGAACGACCCGATGTCGACGCCCGACAGCGTCAGTCCCGACAGCGTCGCGTCGTCCACCCGCGGCGGCGGCGGCGCGCGCGTCACGGTCACCGTGTACGCCTGTTCCGCGACCCCGTCCGCGGCCCTCACCGTCACCGTCACCGTGTTGACGCCTTCCGTCAACGCCACCGTCCGGGTCGAGCCCGCAACGCTGTCCACGCCGTCGCCGATCGCCACGCTGGCGCCGGGGTGGGTCGGCGTCGCCGTCACCGTCGTGGACACCACGCCGTCGCCAACCGTGGCGGAGTACTCCGTCGCGGCGGACGAGAACGACCCGAAGTCCACGTCCGACAGCGCCAGCCCCCACAGCGTCGCGTCGTCCACCCGCGGCGGCGGCGCGCGCGTCACGGTCACCGTGTACGCCTGTTCCGCGACCCCGTCCGCGGCCCTCACCGTCACCGTCACCGTGTTGACGCCTTCCGTCAACGCCACCGTCCGGGTCGAGCCCGCAACGCTGTCCACGCCGTCGCCGATCGCCACCGTCGCATCCGGGTGCCTCGCCGTCGCCCACACCGTGGTCTCCGCCAACCCGTGGACGACCGTCGCCGCGTAGCTCGTCACGGCCGGCGCGAACCTGCCGATGTCGACCCCGGAGAGCGTCAGACCCGACAGCGTCGCATCGTCCACCGGCGCCTCGCAAACCACCCCCGCGTCCTCAAGGTGGGTGCAGTTGTGTATCCCCCATCCACGGAACCCGCAGTCCGCAAGTCTCGCCTCGTCCCCAGCGCATGCGACGGCGTCCATCCAGATCCGACCCGTACCGGTCCCGAAGTGCGCTCCCGAGGTTGCCCTGACGGCCCCCGGATAGCGCAGCTGCCGGCAAGCCACCGCCGCGTCGGCGCGCCCCCAGTCGTCGTCGCATACCGTACCCACGCCGCCCGAACGGTAGATCTCCACCCGCCCCTTCCAGGGCGCACCCCCGTCCGCCAGCCAAATGTCGCCCTCCGACGGCGCCTCCCCCTCCGCCGCGAAGCTCACGACCAGCGGGGCATACCGATAGCCTTGGAGCTGTCCCTTTTCGTAGGGCGACGCCGTGAGCGTGTAGGCGCCCGGCACAAGCCACCCCTCCCGGTAGTCGCCCGCCCCGTCGGTCCCGAACAGCGCATGGGGTGCCCCCAAGGACGTCCGCGTCCGCGCGCGCCGTCCCGTCAACTCGAAACGCATGCTGCCCACCGGGGGGCCGTCCGTGAGTAGGTCCGCGCGGATGTCGAACCGCGACGCCGCCGCGCCCAGCTCCAGCACGCCCCCGTCCGCGATCGGCCCGACGTCGGGGTCGGGCGGCGCGCCATCAGCGGCCACCAGCGTGAAGCCGGCGATCGGAATGGTCGCCGGATCGTAGCCGTCCCGCACCGTGAAGCCCACCGCCAGCGGGGCGTACTGGTAGCCCCGGGCCCGGGACAGCTCGTAGGGCGTCGCCGTCAGCGTGTAGTCGCCGTCCGCGAACAAGCGCCCCTCGTAGTCGCCCGCGCTGTCGTCGCCGAACAGCGCATGGGCCGACCCACCATTTTCCACCCGGGTCACCGTCATCGGGCCGGTCAGTACCAGACGCACGCTCCCGACATCCACCCTCGCGGCCATGTCGGCGCGGATGTTGAACCAGGACTGCGCCGAACCGAGCGTCAGCACGCTCCCGTCGCCGACCGCCTCGATGTCGTCGTCCGGCGCGCCGCCCTCGGCGTCCACCAGCGTGAAGCCGGCGACCGGACTCGTCCCCGGGTCAAAGCCGCCCGTCACCGTGAACCGCACCATCCGCGCCGGGTAGGCGTCGCCGCCGCCCCGCCGTTCCCCGTAGGCCACCGCCGTGAGCACGTAGTCGCCGTTGGGCAGCATCCCGCCCAGGTAGTCGACCCCCTCGTCGTCGCCGAACAGCGTGTACGCCGCCTCGTTCTCTATTCGTCGCACCGGCGCCGGTCCCGCGAGTTCGAGGTACACGCTCCCGATGTCCGGCGCATCGGCGCCCAGGTCCGCGCGGATGTTGACCACCCCGCGCACCGACGACAGGTCCAGCACGCTCCCGTCCTCGATCGTCTGGAGATCGGCGTCGGGCGGGCCGCCCTGGGCATCCACCAGCGTAAAGCCGGCGATCGGCAAGGTGGCGTAGTCCAGCGTAAACCCGGTGACCGTCGTCGACGGACCGGCCGCGCCGCCCCGGCCCGCCTGCGGATAGGGTGTCGCCACCACCGAATAGGTGCCCTCGGGCAGCTCGACCTCCACCGCGAACGGCGCCGCCGCCGCGGTGAGCGAGAACGCCGCCGCGCCGGTCACCTCGAAGCCGACGCTGCCCACGCGGCCCGTGCCGCCGGTGTCCGCCCGCAGTCCCAGCGGCGTCCCCTCGGCGTGCCCCGCCTCGATCGACGCGCCGTCCGCCAGCACCGCCAGATCCCGCCCGGTGACGGGCGTCGTCAGCGCCAGCCCGGTCACCGCGATATCCGTGGCTTCCGCCGCGCCGGTCACCGTGAAGCTTGCCGAGCGCGACGGCAGAATTTCGCCGGAGGCGTCCGTGGGCGTCGCCGACACCGTGTAGGCCCCCGGCGACAGGCCGCTGCCGCCGTCGTCGCCGTAAAGCGTGTGCGGCGCCCCGCGGCTCGTGCGAGCCGCGGCCTGCGCGCCCGACAACGCCATGGCGACGGCGTGCACCGCCACGCCCGCCGACAGCTCGGCGCGGATGTTGAACGACCGCGCGGCCGTCGCGTCGAGATCGACGACCGCGCCCTCTTCCGGCAGTTCCATCAGCGTCGAGGCGTCCGACGCATCCACCAGCTCCAGCCTCGTCACCGACGACGTCGGCTGATCGGCGGCCGATTCCGCGTCGCCACCCAGCCACGCGCTGACCTCCGGGTAGATCCAGTCCATCCGCCCATACAGATTCTTCTTGCCGTCGCACCCGAACTGGCCGCCGGTCAGCATGCCGACCAACCGGTCCTGCCCGTCCGCCCGCTTCCAGAGCCCCGATCCGCTGCTGCCTCCCTCCGGCGGACCGTCCTCCGCCTCGACTTGTACGTGCACGTGGGTGGGGTCCCCACCCTCGTCCCACCATGACCTGT
Organism: Candidatus Azotimanducaceae bacterium; assembly: GCA_965206615.1. Taxonomy (GTDB): domain Bacteria; phylum Pseudomonadota; class Gammaproteobacteria; order Pseudomonadales; family Azotimanducaceae; genus VXNE01. The sequence goes on along the minus strand of CBDBKI010000004.1, from coordinate 639,150 downwards.
GCTCCAGCACGGCCGCGTCGAATACCTTCTTCAGGTCCAACTCCGGGTGGTGGACGCCGACCACGAAATCGCCCGCGGACACGCCCGCGCTCGTCCAGCCCGACATGCCCACGCCTGCCGGCGGATCGCGGTCGAGCCGAAGCAGCGAGTAGTCAGTCCCGCCCGCGTGCAGCCCCTGGCTCGACAGCAGGACCGCGCCGCCGCTCTGCCGCGTCACCGTCTCGGGTGCGGCACCGCCGCACATCGCACGCTCGAAGAACCAGTACAGCTCGATCGACGACGCTCTCGACTGACTGCCCACGCAGTGGTGGGCGGTGAGGAAGTAGGGCACCTGCGTGGTCGGGTCGAGGTCGTTGAGCAGGGTCCCTGTGCACCCCGAAGCATACCCGAGCACGGTGACGTACGTGTACTTGGCCACGCCGTTGCGCGCATGCGCCGAGACCGCGTCCGACCGGCACGCCATGTCGACGTGCGGGCAGTTCGCGTCGCCGATTTCCTCCAAGGCCATGGGGTTCACGTCCAGATGGGAGATCCGCCGCACGACCAGTCCCGGCTTCCCCGCCGCCCCCGGCGGCAGGTACAGCTCCACCGCGATGGCGTCCCCGGCCACGGTCGGCGACCAGTAGACCGCCGGCCCGCCGCCGTCGTTGCGAACCAGCTCCGCGCGCGGCACCGGCTCGACCTCCGCGCCCGGCCGGTCCGGATCGTAGAAGCGCACCTCCAGCCCGGGTGGCGCTTTCGAGACCTCCAGCTGCATCCGCAACGCCTTCGCCCCCGGCGACACGATCGTCAGCGAGGCCGCCCGGCCGCCGGCCGCCAGATCCTCCCACACGAGGTCGCCGGCGTCCGGTGCCGAGCCCGTGAGGCGCGCGAGATCGCGCCCGAATCCGATGCGCGGCGGAACCGGCACGCCGGCCGCCCCCGGCGGCGGATCCGTGGACCGCTTCTCGCCGTCCGTCGGCGCGGGCAGCACGATCCGCTGCGCCGACCCGGGACCGCCGCCGCGCAGCCCGCGCGGCGCCTGGCTCCGACCGGCCGCCGGCGTCGCCGATCCGGCGAACACCGCCGACGGCGCCGACGCGACCTCGTCCTGGCCGCGGGCCGGCAGCGCGACCGTCAGCGCGACGCCCAGCAACAACCAAGCGAGACCCGGCAGGCCGCCCGGACTCGCCCGGAGCGCTGCAACGCGCTGCCGGATCCTGGGCAGCCGGCGCGAACGTCGTCGATGCACGATAGCCGTTCGGTCCTGAATGGCTCACCTCCCTACGAACGCCACCGGCCCGGAACGCCGGGCCAAGCCCGTTTGCAACCCCAGCGTTGGTACCGCTGATTCGTCCGAACAGTAACTAAGCCATAACATTCGTGAACTTTGAATGGCCGATAGGACGATGTCCGTGTCGCTTGCATGCATTCGCCCCGCGTCCGCCGTCTTTCGGCCCTTCGCGGGTACCAGCCCGCGCCACGCATCGCTCCCTAGACCGAGTCAGACCGACGTGCACCATCTGCAGGACGGCGAACTCGCTTAGGTTCGCTAAACCCCTCGAGTTGTGAAAGTCGGGCTAGCAGCCTGTCGGACTTGGGCCCATTTTGGGCATCTTCATGGGATTTGTTCCTCAAGAACGGCAACATTGGATCCAATCGCCCCACTTCGTGCCCATAGAGACGAGATAGTTGGTACTGCTGTCCCACTTTGGACGAAAAATCTTCTAAGTCCGACAGGCTGCCAGCCCGGGCACTGGGCGTGGAGGAGCCCGTCCTACGCGGGGAGACGCGGCCAGGGGTGTCTCCGAACGATCACTGTCTAACGTGCCATCGCGGGAGTTCGACAGGGATTATGCTTGACGTAACGCGTATCGGAGCTACGCTCGAAGAGCAACCGCCGAATGAAACCGATGGACCTCTATTGTCGGCTTCGCGGACAAGAGAACGGAGGACTTCTACCATGGCCGAAGGGTCGCCGCCTTCACCGGCTTTGCGCGCACCGCATCGCGCAAACTCGACCAGCTCGATGCGGCCACCGGACTGCGCGACCTGTCACTGCCAGGGAACCGGCTCGAAAGGTTGAAGGGGCGTCGCAAAGGGCAATGGGGCATCCGCATCAACGACCAGTGGCGGATCTGCTTCGTGTGGCCGGATAGGAGCCCCGGCCCCACCGACGTTCAAATCATCGACTACCACTGAAAAAGGGAGAAGTGTCATGACGCGTGAACCCATTCATCCCGGCGAGACGCTGCGGGAGGACCTGGAGGCACTCGGAATGAGCGCGGCCGAGTTAGCGCGGCGGATCGAAGTGCCGGTGAACCGCATCACGGAAATCCTGAACGGCCGCCGTGCGGTCACGGGCGACACCGCCCTCCGGCTGGGCCGGTTCTTCGGGACGTCGGGCGAGTTCTGGCTCAACCTGCAGAAGCTGTACGAGTTGAGACGAGCGGAAAGCGAACGCGGTGCCGAGATCGGACGTTTGCCAACGCTGGCGGACGACGGTCGACTGTCGGCGTCGCGTTGATTTTGGCGAGCCGCGGCGGGCGACTAAAGGATTCCGAAGGCAACGCCCGCCGGAAGTTCAGCGCCAAAGTCGCGGTGCCCATGTCTCAAGATGGCGCTCGAACGCGCAGGGAGCTCCACTTCAAGCCTCGCAAGATCGTGGTGCGAATTTGGGTACGAGATTTATAACCTATTTGTATTTCTATTATTAATGGTGGAGGCGGCGTCCACCACTCCGGCGCACGATACCCGAGTTCCGGGGCGTAAGTACCGAGGTTACCCCCAAAATCTACCCCCAGAAGCAGATCGCCGCCTTCCACCGCAATATGCTGGCGGAGGGCATCGCGTGGGGGCCCGGCGCTATCAATTGAGCGGACATTCAGACGGTCAGAAGGAGGCATTCGATGACACACGACGAGCTCACGGGACGGATCAACGACGTCGATAGCCACGAGCAGATCATGCTCAGCCACTGGGAGGAAACCTTCGGGGAGATCGGCGCGCAGGTTTGCAATCATGCCACGCACTGGTTTGGCCAGATACTGGCCGACGCCGAGGAAGCGCAGGAGTACGTCGAGGTCGAGGTGGAGAAGACGCCGATCGACGAGGAGACGCTCCGGACGGTCCGAGGATCCGCAGCCCCGGGGGCGATGTCGTTCGACCGGCGGATCCAGGTCATGGATCTACTGGGGATTCAGCGTCAGCTGGTGTTTCCGTTTTTCGGCTTCTGAGCATCGATATTCGAAACGAGGCCCGTCGAGTTTGCGGCGGAAAGGTTCGGGCCGTCCGCGAGGACGAAACAGGGTGCGAACAGGATGACCGGGTTCCGATGCGCGATTCCGCTCAGCATCGACCGATCGCAAGCATCGGTCGAATGCGAGTCCATTTCTTACAGCACAATCCGACCGCTTGCTACCCCGTCACGCCGCTGTCCGGCGCTGCCGACGACGCGCCATCGCACGCCGCTGCTTGCGCGTCCTCGGCCGACACTCTTCAGTAAACGGTTGCGGGTTGCATATCGGTCGCGCTCCTGACGCGCTATCGAAACGATGGCGCTCACAGGAAGCCGACCATGGCAACGATCAACGTCCGGCTGCTCGCCGACGACGTGGTACACGATTTGAAGCTCCGCGCGGCTCGCAACAATCGGTCGCTCGAAGGCGAGGTGCGTCACATTCTCGTGGACGCTGTGAAGGACGACTTGTCTGCCAAGAGAGCTGCCTTTCTCGCCCGAACGGCCGAACTGCGCTGCGCATCCGAAGGACGCACCCAGACTCCCGCGGAGCTTTTGATCCGCGAAGACCGCGATCACGGACACTGATCCGCAGTGGCTTTGGTGGTCGACGCGAGCGTCGCGGTAAAATGGCTCTTCGTTGAGGAGGACTCGGCTGACGCTCGCGGCCTACTCGACGACGAGGAACTCCACGCTCCCCACCTGCTTGTCTCCGAAGTAGCCAACGCAGTTTGGCGAAAGGTCCGGCTCGATCAGGTTGACCGCGGCGCGGCCGGCCAGCTACTTGCCACCATCTCCGACAACCACGTCGGCCGCCTCAGCGGCCCAAAGCAACCAAGAAGCGGAGAAGCAGGTCCCAACGGTGAAGTCCGCCTGGCCGGAGTACTGCGCGAGGAGGGCCTCCCACGCAGCGAGCAAGCCGACGTAAAGCGTGGTGCCCTCGATACGACACAGCGCGGCCAACCGATCCCGGATCTCCGCAGGCACTGTGAACTCAACCTCGGCCGCGGCGTCATCGAGACTCGGCGGCCGCGGTCGATCGGTCGGCAGCTCCAGCGGTTCGACGCCTCGAGCTGGTCCGCCCAGTAGGCCAGCTGACGATCAAGTCGGTCACCCGCCATCCAGGTCCGCTGCCAATGCGCGAAGTCGGCGTACTGCACGGGCAGCGGCTCGAGTCCGTGGGGCCGACCGTCGCGGGCGGACCGGTAGAACAGAGCGAGGTTCGCGACGAGAGGACCGAGGGACCACGCGTCGACCACGACGTGATGCACCGTCACCTGCAGCGAATAGGACGCTACGCGCTTGAACAGCAGAACGCGCAACAGCGGGCCCGTTGCCAGATCGAACGGTCTGTTCGCCTCGGCCCGGAAGTGCCGATCCCACTCGTCAGTCGTGAACGCTCGAGCGTCGACGGTGGCGAGGTGCACCGGCGCGTCGTGATGGACTCGTTGCTTCGGCTCACCGCAGCTGGGGTCAAGCTCGATGGTTGTGCGAAGGATCTCGTGACGTCGGATCAACGCTTTCAGGGCTTTCTGCAAGGCCGGGATCGAAAGGTCAGCGCCGAATCTGATCGCTGTCAATGGCAACTGAAAACTGCACATTTTTGGCAATTGAAAACTGCACACTTTCGGCAAGGGCCCGCGTGGGGTATTGACGACCTCCAGATGGCCGTCGCGGTGTCCGCGGGCGGCACGGAGGGAGCGGAGCGACCGGAGTGCGGCCCGCGCGGCGGTCATGTCGGTGCCCCCTCGCGACCTTCCTCCGAGCCGGACCGGAGCAGGTCCTGGTGTTCGCGCATCCGGTAACTGTTGCCGCGGATGTTCATGGACGGAACGCAGACGGTCTTTGCTGGACAAGCCATGGCCCGGCGGAGCCGGAGGCTCGTCCAGAGGGATTTGCAGCTTGATCTCGACCCGCCAGCCGGATACGCAGACTTGGTCGACGACCAGACGCAACAGCTTCTGCCGCTGTTCGAAGTCGAGGTGGTCGATGGTGGCATGCACGACCGAGGAGAAGCCGGCGATCCGCTGGCGCATCGCGTTGTGTTGCGCCAACTGCTCGCGTTGGGCGCGCAGCGCATCGCCTTGCTCGTGCAAGACTTTCCTTCGCTCCTGGAGTTCCTTGCCCCGGCGCAGCAACTCGCCGCGGTCGATGAAGTCCCCTTGATAGAGATCGGCAAGGCGTCGCCGCTCGGCGGCCACGGCATCGATCCTGCGCTGGAGCTTAGCCAACTGCGCCTGCACGAGTTCGTCGGCGTCGGGCTTGCGACGGGCCGACACGGCGTGCGCGCCAGCGAGGAGCACGTCCGGGCGCAACAGCGTGTCGCGGACCCGCTCGAAGACGAAGGCGTCGAGTTCGTCGGCCCGGATGTTGCGCTCGGGGCAACGGCGATCTTCACCGCCCGCCCTGAGCGGATCGTGGTTGCGGCAATAGTAGTACCGGTGGACCGTGCCGTTCCGGCCGCGCATCTTGTGGCACGACACCCCCACACCGCAGTGTCCGCACTTGACCAGCCCGCGCAACAGCCAGTGTCCGGGTTCCGCGCGCCGGGGACTCCACCTTGAGTTGTCGCGACTCACGCGCTGTGCCGCTTCGAACAGGTCCTCCTTGAGGACCGCTGGAACGGGGATGGCGATCCACTGGTCCGGCGACCGCGTCATCTGCCGGGTTCTTCCCGTGCGCCCGCGCTGCGGCACGGCTTCGGTTCGGTTGTAGTAGACGCGGCCAACGTAGGCTTCGTTGCGCAGGATCCGCCCGATGGTCGATACGCTCCACACGTCGCGTCCGGCCGGGGAGCGGACGCCGTCCTGGTTGAGTCCCTTGGTGATCCGTCGCATCGAGAGGTCCTTTCGGACGTAGTCGTCGAAGATGCGCCGCACCACTGCCGCCTCGTGCTCGAAGACCTCAAGACGCGCGGGCCGCCCACCGCCGCGGGCGATGCGACGATAGCCGTACGGCGCCTTCCAGGCGACGACCTCGCCGGCGCGGGCACGCCACAGCTTGCCGCGCCGGTAGCGCTCGGCGATCTTGGCGCGCTCGTACTCGGCGATCACCCCCTGTACCTGGGTCAGCAGCCGCGCCTGCGGATCGTCCTCGATCGGCGGCGTGTCGTGGAACCACACCGCAACCCCGTGGCGCGAGAGCTCGTCGAGGACGATGACCTGGTAGGCGTACATGCGGGCCAGGCGATCCGCCGACAGACACCACACGCCTTCGATCTGTCCCGCTTCGGCGGCGTCCCGCAGGGCGTCGAGGCCGGGCCGGTCGAGACGCGCCCCGGACACGCCCTCGTCCGTGTACTCGGCGACCAACTCGTGGGCTTCCCCGGCCACCCGCTCGCGCAGAACCGCCAGTTGCGAACCGATCGTGCCGCGCGCCTCCTGCACGTCGGTGGAGACCCGGGCGTAGATCGCCACTCTCGTCGTCATGCCGTCCTCGTTTCCCGGTGTTCGTCCTGCAGGCTCAGGACGAGTTCGTAGCCGGCGGCGAGCGCGGCGAGCCGCGGGTCGGCATGCGGCGTCCACGGCATCCGCGCCGCGCCGTGAACCGTGGCGGCGTACACCGGTTCGGCGGCCGGCCAGGCGATCAGCCCGGCGAGCCCCCGGCGCGCGAAGCGGGCGGCGGCCAGCGACTGCAGCGCGTCCCCCCGCAGCACCGCGCCGCGCAACGTCTCGTAGTCCGCCTGGGCGCCTTCGCCGACCGGCCAGAACCGGTGCGTCACCGCCGCGCTCGCTCGACCGTGCGCCGGTGCAGGCGCACGGCGAACCGCTGTTCGATCCGCGAGACAAGACGGGCGCTGGAGACCTCCGGGCCGGCGCCGGCGATGAACTCGGCGATCTCGGGGGTCAGCTTGAGCGGGCCGCGGCGCCCGCGGCGCCCATCGAGCAGCCCCTGCATGCCGCGGGCCTCGAACGCGGTCGCGACGAGGTAGAACGCGGCACGCGAATAGCCGTGCCGTTCGGCCGCCACGGCAGCCCCGAGCCCTCCGACGACGTGGGCGCGCAGCATCTCGTATTTCACCTGGATCTTGTCCTGCGGCAGGAAGAAGGCGTGCCGACCGTCGAACAGCGGCGCGGTCACGACGTCGGCACGCGGATGAACCAGTCCGTCGGCCGCGAGCATGCGAAGGCGAGATGACGTGGTCATGGTGACTCCTCAGTTCCGGGGCAACGTACCATATGTCGATCAGGTTGTCTAATATATAATGTCGCATAATGCTAGGCGCTCTGCCGAAAGACGCGCGCTGTACGAGTTCCATCACTTGAGACGATATGGGGATGCTACGCCGGACGGCAAGCACATGATGGCGGCATTCATTCCTCGACATTGCGGCGTTCTTTAGTGTACACAACCGGTCTGACATGCCGGCGCCTTCGGTGCTTGGGATGGAGGTACAGACCCGCTGAACTGGCGTCGAGCGTCAGGCAGGTGTCAAGAAGTAGCTTTGCGTTCCGTCCATATTGACGATGTGGCAGTGTTGCAACAGTCGGTCGATCAGCGCCGCCGCCATGACCTCGTCGCCGAGGACGCCGAGGGGCTTCCCGTGTTGCACACGATCCCTCTACGCGCATGCCATCGCCACTACCCCGGCGGAACCGTTGGGTGCGTACGTCGTTCTCCTTCCCCAACGGCGGCGGCCTTCCCCGAATCTCAGCCGGGTCGGCTTCCGCATTGCCCTTTTCGAGGCCTGCTCAGCGTTCACTGCTCGTTACGGCCTGCGCGCTCGCTGAGTCCCTTACGGACCCGTTTACATCGGAAGCTTCGTCCGCTTCGTTACCTCCACGTCCGTTCCGACTGCTACCGGCTGGAACGACCCTGGCCGGGTGGGACTTGCACCCATTGAGACCGTGCACCTTTGCACGGCACACTGAGAAATGCGGGCTAGCTGCCGCCCTCCGCACCTCCCCCACGCGCACCCAAATCATCTCGCCGTCGATCCACCGCCACTCGGTGCCCGCTGCATCGAAGGTGACGAACCGGAACTCGCCGCGGTCGAGGGGACTCGGCAGAGTGGTCGGCATCCGTGCCTTGGCATTGCACGCAGTTCCCATTCATTCGTTGGTCTCGGTCCCTTGGGGCATCCCCCCCGCGGACACCCCCATGACGCCACGGCCTCTTGACCCGGATCAATGGGAGATCGCCCGACGGGCTCTGCATCATCTCGCACATGGCGAGACCGCGCGCCAAGAGACTAGGGTTCGGGGCTCAGTCCCCTATCGAAATACTGTACGATCTTCCAGTCGTGCCGCTTTAGGAATGCGCCGAAAGTACCGTTTTTACTGGCGTTCAGGACGAAATGCCACCAAAATGAGAACGGTCAGGTTTCCGAGGCGGTCGCGCCGAGTCCGTGGATGGCCATCGTCGACGGCGCGACGGGAACGTCCGTGCGGGACGGGTTGACGACACAGCGGCACGCCGAGATCGGCCGGGCGCTGACCTTCCTCATCGAGGATCCCGACCGGCCGCGCGGGTCCGGCCTGGCCCCGCCATGGTTCTGTCGCGGGGAGATCTCCTGCTCCGCCGCGCGGTTCTTCGTCGCCTTCGACTTCGCGCTGAGCCTGCCGGTCGACTTCCCTTTCGAAGAAGTCCCGCGGATTCTCGCCGAGCCGCTCCTGGTCGGCTGTCCGCCGGAACTCCCGTTCAATCCCGGGATCCCCGATGCGCGCGCGCCCACTCTCGAACTCGGCCTCACCTGGGGGATGGGGGCGGGTTGGTGGGACGACCGTGCGGCATTCGAGGCCGTGCGGGAGGCGACCATAAAGAACGTGCGCGCGATCGACAGCGTCCACACCCTGGAGCGCGACTTCTCGGATGCCGGCGCGTACGACCGTGTCTGCGAGCGCCTGATGGCGACGTACGAGTCCTTCTGACGGCAAACGGCGCGGCGGTGGATCCCGACTTTCGGCACGGCGCAGACCCAGGCGCCGTTTGCGCACCCGCCCCGAATTGCCCCACAATCCATGCCGGACGGCATCAGGACACCTCCGCATGACCGCACGCATCGCGATTCGACCCGACGACCTCGCCGCCTTCTGCCGCCGCTGGCGGATCGCCGAGGTGGGGCTGTTCGGTTCGGTGCTCCGCGACGACTTCGGGCCCGACAGCGACGTGGACGTTCTGGTTCGCTTCGAGTCCGGCGTCCGGCACTCGCTGCTCGATCTCGTCGCGATGGAGGACGAACTGGCCGCGACGCTGGGACGCAAGACCGACCTCGTCGTGCGCGACGACGTGGAGCGGAGCCCGAACTACATCCGCCGCCGGACCATTCTCGACTCCGCCGAAACGATCTATGCCGCCTGACGGTGCCTACCTGCTCGACATGCTGCTGGCGGCCCGGGAAGCCCGGGGCTTCGTCTCGTCGCTCTTCGCTCCACGATTTCAGGGGCAACCGCATGGCGCAACTCGCCGTGATCAAGGCGGTCGAGACCGTCGGCGAAGCCGCCTCGCGCGTCAGCGCGTCATTCGCGGCAGCCCACGCCGAGATTCCGTGGCGCGCCATCGTCGGCATGCGCAACCGTCTCGTCCACGACTACGCCGGCACCGATCCCGACCGGGTATGGGAGACTGCCCGGAACGATATTCCGCGCCTGATCGCGCTCCTCGAGCCGCTCGTCCCCCCCGAGATCCCCTGATCCCGCGGGCGCCCGGGCTACACGGCCCGGCCTCTGCCGGCCGCGACGAGCCCCTGCGCGTGCCAGCCCGCCCAGCCCATCATCGCCACCCACACCGCCGGCATGACGACGAACACCGTCTTCGTGACGTTGTAGACCATGACCGACTGGATCGGCCCCTGGTGGCGCATGTCGAGCATGCCCGCCAAGTTGTTGTCGAGCCACGGCCGGCAGCGGCCGCGGCTCGGGCGCGAACGACCTGGCCAGGGCGTCGGCGTCCGGCAGCTTGCCCGCATCGAGGCCGTCATCGAGTTCCCGCGCCAGGGCGGCTTCGCAGCCGCGTTCGTGCGCCAACGTCAGCAGCGCCTTCTCATCTTGATTGTCGCTGCAGACTTGGTCCTGGGACATCACCAGGCTGTTGGGGCCGACGAAGTGGACGTACTTCTATCTCTACGTCGTGCTCGACATCTTCAGCCGCTACGCGGTCTCGAACCCAGGGCGTGCTGGACCAGCGCGGGCAGACCCTTCAAGCCGCCTGGACCCGTCATCCCGAACGCTTCGTTCGAGGCATCCCGAAACCAGACCCCCTTCCCGAAGCGGTCTGGATCAATCCACCCGTGACATCCACAACAGGAGACACTGCTCAGTAAATCGCAATCGGCAGTGTCTCAAAGTCGTTGACAGGTTCCGCCCCGTACACCGGCCAGAAATACGCAGTGCGCATCTTCCCCGGCGCCACCCGGCCGGCTTTCACGGATGTCTTGTCCATGGCGACAACGCCGCCTTGCAGGATATGCGCGGCCTGCGCCGCACACAACCGGCTCCAGCAGATCGACGGCCCGCCCCGCCCAGTTCGTCAGACTGCTCCGGCCCACCCGGATGCCGCTGTCCGCCAGACGTTGATGCTGGCGGTGCAGGGGCAAGTGATATCCGAACTTGCCGATGAGCATTCCGGCCAGGAAACTCACGTCCACGGACGTGCGCCCCAGCACGTTTGCTGGCGCTAACGGCGTCAACAACTCGCCCCTGTCCCGGCGCTTCACCACCTGGCGGACGTATCTCAAGATCTTGTAGCTGCCGGGCTCCTGGGCCAGACGGTGGCTGACCTTCTCGCCGATCACTTCCCGCTCGCTTTCCGGGATCGCCTCGACCGCCGGGTCGGCCACCTGGATCACCTCCACCGGCACCCCCAAAAACGCCGCGCCGGAAACTACTCCCTAAAATGACCGCTTACTCGGCGCCGGCGTCGAGGCGGGCATCTCCTATCTGAAACGGTGCTTCGGCCTGGGACGTTGCCTCTGGCGCGGCTTGCCGCGTTTCAAGGCCTACGTCCAATCCGCGGTGTTCGCCCACAACCTGATGCGCCTGGTTCGCTTGCATCCCAAGCCGGCCTGACGCCGATGGGAGAACTTTAACCGACTTCAGGACGTGTGGGGTGCGAATTCCAATTTACATCAACCGTGGGTCGAATAGGAATTCGCACCCCACAGCTCGTGCCTGAAGCGGGAGTGAACCGCCGGATGGAATTTTTGCGCCCTACAGCCCTATTTGCGTCTAGTCGATCGCTGGCGTAAAGGTTACAGTCACTGGATCACTTGGTACTTGGCTAGGATTTCCTGTATGCCATGATGGACTGGCGGCGAACGCGCACCGCAACCCATTGGTCGAGACAAACGCTCCATACACATAGAACCCGACCGAGTTTCCGTTACCCCAATCGAACTCCACGTTCTGCCCGGACGCCAGGTCTGTCGGACAGTCCAGGCTTATGCCGTCTCCGTCCTCGACATTCAACGCGAAAGCATCGACCATGGTTGTTACCGTATACCAGTCAGCTACACGTAGCTTATGGTAACGACCATTCGGGCGCTTCGCTCGGGTCGTGTCGTTGAGCAGAAACTCATACTGTCCGGCAAGGTTGGCTCTTTCCCCGTGGATGGAACCATCAACGTTATCCGTGTAGGTGAACAACGTCTCGGACACCTTATCGATCATGCCACCGTCCCCTCTTGAGCCTCCATCCGTCGTGTTATCAGCTGAGTCGTCGATGATCGTGATAGTGGAGTAGATAGCGGCAAAATTCACCCCATCTTTACCGAGATGCACGTCAAACACCTCGTCACCCTCATCTTCGGAATCGACAAGAGTGAGGATACTGTACTCTACTTCAGTTTCTCCGATTGCGAACTCGAAATTGGTAAGTGGGGTGTCAACAAAGTCCTTGTGGATGGTGGCGGTGCGGCTGATGGTCTCAAGGTAGAATGGAAGCAACTCGCCCTGTGCAGGGTCCAAGGTTGCCGTCAAGAGAATAGATTCACCTTCATCGACCGTGGCCTCTTCCGGTTCAAGATCCAAAATATATAGCGGTTGATCCTCGTACGGGTACGTCAGTTGGACGCCCACAGTGATTGTACAACTGTCCGTCGTCTGCTGCTGGAGCGTTCGGAGGTACTCCCCAACATCAGCGTCCACTATACCGCCGGTAAGACCAGAAATCCAAAGCCCGTTGTCCATTGTTTCCAGTATCACGTTGCTACCGACGATGGGATCGTCAGCACATTTCGCGCAGCAGTTCCCACCGGCAATCGCATCGACGTAGACGGACCTCTCGGTCCCATCTGCGGTCTCAGTAACGGCGGTAATCACGCCGATCATTTCATCGTCTACTGAGCAGGCATTGTCGGGTACGATGCAAGCTACCTCGTCCATCTCGTTGTTATCGACGTTCAGTGATTTTCCCTCGTCACTGGCCCTGATGGTTAAGGTCACAGCAGCCGACCGAGTGGCAAGGTCAGGGACTTTTTTCAATCGCAGTACCACACCAAACTTCTCCGCTGGCTCGCCAACCCTGTCTTCGAGTATGTCTACGAAGAAGCTCGTGTAGTGCGCGCCGTCCTGTCCAGTCACAGTGAACGTCCTCGACTTGGGCGTGAAGTCAGCGTTGTTGGCGTAGCCGGTGCCGGTACCAAGCGTCTCAGTGAATACTTCTACGTCGTAGGTCCGGGGATTATGGCTATCCCCGATTATTTGGAAGCCTATCTCGAGTCTAGACCCTTCATCGCCATTGCGGTCGTGGTGCGAATCGACTGCAATACGGGCACCGGACTCGATAGCATCGTCAAGGATTATGACAGTACCAACTAACGGTGCGTCATCCCAGTCCAAAAAGGTCGCGCGGTACCCGAACTCTTCATCTCCTTCATAACCATCATCAGACGCTATGGGTACTGTAATGGAGGCACTACCCTCGCCGAGGATAAAATCTTTCCTAGTAGAAATGTATGTGTAGTCCGGGCCGCCCCTGGCAAACCCATCACCAGAACCGGTGTCGAACGTTTCTAGGAGTATTGGTGTATACCTTTCACCCATTTCGTTTGCGGCGAATGAGGAATGCGGGACACTGAGTTCGTCTAGTCCGACAGCCAGAACTACTAACCCTGAATACTCCGGGGCCTTACCCGGAGATATTAACTTCAGTTTGCCCGGAAACTTGTCTCTATCACCGAAGGTTATCGGGAACCGGCACGGGTCAGTATCGCAACCCGTTGCCTGATCGAAGTCCCAGAAATCCCCGTCTGTAGGCCCATTGAATTCCTTGTTAGGAACGATGATGAGGAGTTCGGGGTTGTCCTGGTGTGGGGTTACTTCCACGTAGAAAGTACGCGGACCCTGCATATCCTGACGGTTGACAGTGGGTATGAGGAAAGCGCTACTGCCCCAGTAGGGATGACCCTCGAAACTCCTTGCGGTGTTTCGTATATTCAAAGTCCCGCTTTCAGAGCCCGTGTAATCGGCACCAGCCAACGCGGTGTCTGGTACAAGACTCCAGTTGATCTTGAGAGGATCGTCCCAATCCTCGTCGAAGTAGCTAGGAGCAGTGTTACGTCGACCACGGCCACCGAATCTCTGATCTTCCCCTTCTTTCCTCTTCGCTGAAAGTGTGTGGTGGCCTAGTATGACCTCTGGATAAAGTCGGCAGATGCCGGAGTCACCGCCATCGTCGATCCCACGTTCGCATCCGTCAACATTGATGATGCTTGCGGTAATGTCGCCATCCGCGAGGGTCGGTCGTCTGATCCTCTTTCCTGTTGCCTCAAGAGTTACGGTGAAGGTCTCCCTCAGTTTCTCGTACCCATCTCCTTTCCTCAAGGACAACGTGAGCGATCCTTCTGTACTGCCCCCCGGTATGATAATACTGCCCGTCGGCGGGGTATCCTGGGTGGTGTCGATATCCGGGTTGAAGTCTGTTCCATCGGCCAAGTCCACGTCGGTATTGGTGGCCTCGTCGGCCAGATTAAGAGTGTATGTGAACGTAGTATCTGCTCGCACTGGAGCATCCAGAGTCACTGAAATCTCGAGATTTGTCCCCTCGTTTGCCTCGATATCTAATACCGTTGTCGCTACAGGGAGCCGACAGCTCGGTCGGACCGTTTCATCCGAGCAGTCATTGTTCAGGATAGTCACGTGCCCTTGGCTGGACTGGAACGACGCTTTGCCGTCGGTCGATGTACTTTGTTCGGCATCGTTCGCGAACGAGAGGCTGATTATAACTCTTTCATCCTCCTCATGCTCGTTGTCGTCAATCAGGGTTATACGAATGAACTTCTCCGAGTCGCCCGGCTGGAAGCGTAGCCACCCTGACTTGTCTTGGTAGTCCTCCCCGGGAACCGTGTTGATTTCGCCTCCAACATAAGGGTAGGTTGAGTACCATACGCTGACGTTGTCGCCTGAGCCTACCACTTCGGGTGCGGTGAATCCTTGATCTGTGATCTTGTTGATCCGGACTGGTACCAGGACCACTCCGTCTTGTTCCTCGGCTTCAACCGAGCCGATGTCAACCCAGTAATCCTGCGAAGAGGCAAAGAAGGAATGCCCCAAGAGCAGGATTCCGAGTATCGTTTGTAGGTAGTTTCGTGTGTTCATATTCGTTCCCTTTGACCGGCGCGCGGCGGAGCTGATCTCGCTCATCGACGACCTCGAATCCCGCAGCATCGGCTTCCGGGCGCTCAACTCGCCCATGGACACCACCACGCCGGCGGGACGCGCCTTGCTCCAGATCGAGGGCGCGTTCGCCGAGATGGAGCGCAACGCCATACGCCAACGCATCCTCGAGGGCATGAAGGCCGCAAGGGCCCGGTCGCAAGGGAGGACGTGCGCGGATCATGACCGTCGACAAGCTGCGCTACGCGCGGTGCCTCATGGCCGACCGAACGCGGTCGATCCCCGGCATCTGCCTGGACCTCGACGACATGCCGAGCAGCACCCTGTAACACCACCTGCACGCCGACGGCACGCTGAAGGATCCCGGCCGCCGTCTCCTCTTCTGGAGGCGCAGGCGGACTAGAGGCCGCCGGATGAATGCGCCCGTGGACGGTCGAGCCGCCCGCCTGGGCGAGGTCACCGTCCAGCATTTGCCCGACGGCCGCCGCAAGGTCTACGTCGACGAAGGCTGGGAGTTCGGGCTGACCTACCTCGGCGACCTCGTGCCGAACGGTCGCCAGTGGCTTCCGTCTCCGACCCTCGCCGCCAAGATCGGCACCGGACCGTACGATTCGGTCAAGAACGCCCTCGCGGCGGTCTCGGCAGTTCGGTAGCCGCGCGCCTTTCACTGTCGACTCTTCGACCCCAACACCCGATTCAACTCGGTTAGCGCATTGTGCATCCGCTCGGACACCCTGGTCCGTGCCCCATGAGAGTTCGAGCCGTGCCCGGCGTAGGGCAGTTCGCGCTGCACGCGAACGCGCAAGGCAGGCGTCGCCACGCGTCCGATTGACGCCAAGGCCGCACCGGCTACGGCATCGTCTTCCTCAGTGACCAACACTTCGACCAGGGCCGCGCCGACGACTTCCTGAATTACTTCTGCCGATGCCACCGCACGGCGCCAGTAACGCCGGCTGCCCATCGTTCCCGCCGCTCGAGCCGCCGCCGTGCGTACGATCGCGGCCGGATGGGCCAGTCCTGCCTCGATGTGGGGCCACACTTCCTCGCGTCGTATCCGCCCCAGTGCAAGGGTTACCGTCGCCACGAGATCCATGTGGTTCTCCTCCCGCGCTTCGGCCGCCATCTTCACCAAGGCCGCAGTATCTGTAGTTCTGTCGGTGGCCTCGGCAAGACGCTCCAAGTCCATCAAACGCATTCGCAATCTCAGTCGAACGATCCCTGTCCGGTGTGCCGCAGTACCGACAGAAAAATAAGATCCAAGTAACCACAAAACAAATGAATTCGGTGTGTTCACCAGCAACTTTTTAGTGTCTTTATGATGTTTTTTTGGGCGATTTCCGCCGCGGGGTCGCAGCCGAGCGTCGACAAGCGCCATATCCGGGAACTGGCGACTGTGTCGCTGGGTGGCGCACGGCGACTCGGCCTTGTTCCTCGGTCCGCCCGGGGTCGCGAAGTCGCATCTCGCCATAGCCCTGGGGCGCGAGGCCGTCCGCCACGGCTACTCGGTGCTGTTCGCGACGGCCCAGGGCGTCGCTGGTCAAGGCGCACGGCAAGGGCGGAGCAGGGCACTGTCAAGTTAACCGGAATCCACTCTTTTTCGACGCGAAATCAATTCGAGCCAACACGACAAATCAGCGACTCAGGCGGCATGTCGATCAGCCCCGACGACAGACTCCAGGCAGGTCAGATAGACGGTCGTGGAGGCCACCGATGCGTGGCCCATGGCGGCCGACAGCGTCGGCAGCCGGGCTTGGGGATCGGCGCCGACCCGGTACCACTGTGGCGAACGGCGAGAAACTGCGGGAACAGCTTCAGCGAGTCGCGGTACGACAGCACGGTGTGGTGGCTCAGGCCCCGCGTGCGAGGCAGGTCGTCGGCGCTGTCCATCGAACACGACCGCCGGCGGGTGAGCGTGGGCGACCGTCTGTCAATGGCAACTGAAAACTGCACATTTTTGGCAATTGAAAACTGCACACTTTCGGCAAGGGCCCGCGTGGGGTATTGACGACCTCCAGATGGCCGTCGCGGTGTCCGCGGGCGGCACGGAGGGAGCGGAGCGACCGGAGTGCGGCCCGCGCGGCGGTCATGTCGGTGCCCCCTCGCGACCTTCCTCCGAGCCGGACCGGAGCAGGTCCTGGTGTTCGCGCATCCGGTAACTGTTGCCGCGGATGTTGACGATGTGGCAGTGTTGCAACAGTCGGTCGATCAGCGCCGCCGCCATGACCTCGTCGCCGAGCACGCCGCCCCACTCCTCGAAGCCCTTGTTCGACGTCAGCATGGTCGACGCCCGCTCGTGGCGCGCGTTGATCAGCTGGAAGAACAGCACCGCGCCGTCCCGGCTGACCGGCAGTTAGCCGATCTCGTCGACCACCAGCAGCGCCGGGTGCGTCAGCACCTTGAGCCGGCGCGCGAGGTTGCCGGCCGTCTTCGCCTCCGCGAGCGACTCGACGAGGGCTGAGAGTGTGCCGTAGTACACACGGCGTCTGGACTGGGCGGCGGCGATCGCGAGGCTGATCGCGAGATGCGTCTTGCCGACGCCGGGGAGACCAGCGACATACTGCCCGTAAACAGGGTGGCCTGAGGAAGATCCACTACCCGTTCCACCCGCGCGTGGGTTCGACCGTGGAGGTGGTCCGGCAGCATCGGGCGCGCGGCACGACGATGCTGGTCGTGCGCCAGCCGGACGGCACGTTGGCGCAGGTACCGTGCTGGATGTTCGCTCCAGAGGCCGCGGCGATGGCGATCCGCGACCAACCACGGGTCGCGCTTGATGCGTTACGGGACCTGCGCTCGGTCGTGGACGCGGCCCTACCATCAACGTCCCACATGGACGAAGGAGGCGGGGATGGGAAGGCAACTGGATCTGCTGGAACCGGTGGAGCCCGGTCCGGGACTGTCCGCCGCGATGCGGGCGGCGCTGGTTCCGATGCTGGCGCGGCTGCTGCTGGAATCAGCCGCAGCGGAGGCACCGGCGGTCGAGGACAGGGTCGGCAAGGAGGCGGACGATGAGTCGGATCGGACCTGACCACCTAGAGCGCGAGGCCGTCGTCTACGTGCGGCAGTCGACGACGACGCAGCTGCGTCACAACCACGAGAGCCGGCGCCGTCAGTACGGGCTCGCGAACCGCGCCCGCGAACTGGGATGGTGCGAGCCGAGGGTGATCGACGAGGATCTGGGCCGGTCCGGCGGCGGTGCCGCGCGGCCGGGCTTCGAGCGGCTGTTGGTGGCGATCTGCGAGGGACGTATCGGCATCGTGCTGTCGCTGGAGGCGTCCCGGTTGGCGCGCAACGGGCGCGACTGGCACACGCTGCTGGAGTTCTGCGGCCTGGTCGGCTGCCTGCTGGGTGACGAACACGGCGTCTACGATCCGCGGCTGCCCAACGACCGCCTGCTGCTGGGCATGAAGGGCACGCTATCGGAGATGGAGCTGTCGACGCTGCGCCAGCGCTCGGTCGAGGCACTGCGTCTGAAGGCGTCCCGCGGCGAGCTGTTCACCTCCGTCGCCGTGGGCTACGTCAAGGTGGGCCGTGATCGCATCGCCAAGGACCCGGACCAGCGTGTTCAGGAGGCCGTCGGCCTGGTGTTCCGCAAGTTCGCGGAGTTCCGCAGCATCCGCCAGGTCCATCTGTGGCTGCGACAGGAGGAGGTGTTGCTGCCGGCCGTGTGGTTCGCCGACGGCGAGCGCCACATCGAGTGGAAGCCGCCGGTGTACAACACGGCGCACCACATGCTGACCAACCCCGTCTACGCCGGCGCCTACGCGTTCGGGCGCACGGCGAGCCGGGTCACCGTCGAGAACGGCCGCAAGCGCGTCGTGCGCGGCCACCGGCGCGATCGCGATGACTGGGACGTGTTGATCCGCGACCATCACGAGGGTTACGTTGCGTGGAAGGAGTTCGAGAGGAACCAGCGGCTGATCGCCGACAACGCCAACTGCCGCGGCCAGATGGTCCGGGGTGCGGTGCGCCGGGGTGACGCGCTGCTGGCCGGACTGCTGCGCTGCGGCCACTGCGGTCGTCGGCTGCATGTCCACTACAGCGGCATCGGCGGCTCCTGTGTCCGCTACGGCTGCCGTGGCGCGCAGGTCAACCACGGCACCGGTCGGTGCATCGGCTTCGGCGGGTTACGTGTGGACGCCGCGGTCTCCGACGAGGTACTGCGGCTCCTGGATCCGCTGGGCCTGCCGGCTGCGCTGGCTGCCGTGGAAGCGCGCGAGTCCGACTGCACCGAGGCGGTTCGGCAGATCGAACTGGCGCTGACCCAGGCCCGCTATGAAGCCGATCTCGCGCGCCGCCAGTACGACGTCGTCGACCCCGCCAACCGGCTGGTCGCAGCGGAACTGGAGCGGCGCTGGAACGACCGGCTGGCCGAGGTGGGCCGCCAGGAGGAGCGACTGGCTGACGTTGCTGTCGCTGGATCCTCGACGTTGTCCGCCGCCGAGAAGCAGCGTCTGTTGTCGCTGGGCGAAGATCTGCCGGCGGCGTGGTCGCATCCCGGCGCCACCGCAGAGACACGCAAGCGCATCCTGCGCACGATCCTCGAGGAGATCGTCGTCAAGCTCGAAGACGGCCACATCGACCTGCTGCTTCACTGGCGCGGTGGTGACCACACACCGCTGCGCGTGCCGCGCAACCGCACGGGACAACACCGCTGGGGAACGGACGCGGAGACCGGTGACTTGATCCGCGCCCTCGCACGGCAGCTGCCGGACGGGTCCATCGCCGCGATGCTCAACCGGCTCGGCCGGAAGACCGGTCGCGGCAACAACTGGACGGAGACCCGTGTGCGCAGCCACCGCAGCACCCACGGCGTGGCCGTGCACCTGCCAGGCGAGATGGCGGAGCGGGGCGAACTGACGCTGACGGAGGCCGCCGAGCTACTCGGCACGAGTACGATGACCGTGCTGCGACTGATCGCTGACGGGACTGTCGTCGCCGCCCAGGTCTGCAAAGGCGCACCTTGGGCCATCCCCAGAGCGCAGCTGGAAGGCCTGGATGGATCGGTGTTGCGTGGCTCAGGTCCGCGAACAGCCAGCGCGAATCAGGAAGAACTGGATTATCAGTGACGTAGCGAGGTGTGCACTATGTGCCCGGACCCGGCGGACCGAGCAGGATCACGTTCTCGGCGCGCCCGACGAAGCCGAGCTCGTGCAGGCTCTCGATCTGCTCGCGCTTGATGCTGGGCTGGAACGCGAAGTCGAACTCCGCCAGGGTCTTCACCGCCGGCAGCCGCGAAGATCGCATGGCGGTCTCCAGGCGGCGGTTGTTGCGTAGCGCGATCTGGGCCTTCAGAAGCTCCTCGATAGCCTGCGTGGCGGTCGCCGAGCCGCTGTCCGCTTGCGCCAGGATGCCGTCCACGGCCTCGAGCGCGCCCGGCATCTTGAGATCCGCGAGCATCGCCCGCACCCGATCTCGACGACTGTTGGCCGCGGCTTTCATCGCGCCGCCTCCGCGTAGTCGTCCAGGGAGCGCTTCTGCACCTCCACGGCGACGCGCGGTCGCGGTCGCGCCGGCGTGGCGACCCGCGGGGCGCCCAAGCGCAGGTAGGGCCGTTCCGCCAAGGGACGCAGGACCGCGCGCTCGTCGCGCTCGAAGCGCTCTACCGGACGCTCCCCCGTGGTGCCGTGCACGCGCACGTTGGCCGTGTCCTCCAGCCAGCGAGCCGCCTGATCGTTGAGGTGCTCGTCGCTCGCGAACGCGCGGCCGTAGAAGAAGTTCTCGCGCAGGTAGCGGATCGGCCGCTCCACCTTGCCCTCGGTCCGCGCCCGGTACGGCCGGCACGACCGCGCGACGAAGCCCCAGTGCGCCGAGAAGCGCAGGAACTCGGCGTTCATCACCAGCTCCCCGCCGGCCGTCCGGTCGTCCGATAGCACCACCGCGCGCATCTGGTCGAACAGCAGTTCCGCCGGCACCCCCTCGAAGCGCGCGAACGCGCTCTGCAGACCGTCCATCAGCACGCCCATGGTCTGCCGCGGATAGAAGCGCAGCCACAGCAGCCGCGAGTGACCCAGCACCACCAGCAGCGCGTGCCGGCGGCCCCACGGCAGCGTGAACGTGCCGAAGTCCACCTGGCCCTGGCGACCCGGCGGCGTCTCGAAACGCACGGCGGGCTCGGCCGGATCGCGGGGCCGAACCTCGCGAACGTGGTCCCGCACGCGGCTGTAGCAGCCCACGTAACCCGCCGCGCGGATCTCGTCGAACAGGCGCTACGCCGACAGCCGGGGGAACTCCGCCAGCCGCGCGTCGATGATCCCCTTGTACGGGTCCAGCTTGTGCTTCCGGCGCGGCCGAGGCGAGTAGCGCGTGACCGCCGCCTCGAGATCCCGGTCCAGCTCGCCCGCCTCGATCCAGTCGTAGATCGTCCGCCGGCTCACCCCGAAGCGCCTCGACAGCTCCGACTTCGAAACGCCTCGATCCAGATAGTGCTTCAGCAGCGTCCTCGTCTCCCATCCGTGCATCCGCGCGCCGCTCCATCGCTGTTGGCTTCGCCAACAGCGTGGACCGCGCCGCATCGCCCGCCAATCAGCAATGTGTGCGGTTTTCGATCGCCACGAATGGGAAACTTACGGTAGCCGGTAACAGCCCCAACTGCTCAACCTGTTCCATGGGCCGAGCGTACTGCGAGCGATGGAAGTGGTGGGCGACGCCGGCATGACACCGACCGAAGGACCGAAGTGCTGCGCTCGGCCACGGTGACCTCAGTACGAGGCCAATATGACATTGTTTCTATTATGAGATTGGTGGAGGCGGCGTCCACCCATACGGAGTTCTCGATCGACTCCAGACACCTCGTCAAGTCACATTAACATGCTGACAAGCCTCCCAACGTCATGTGAGACTTCACTCCCTTGACACAGATACTACACAGCTCGGCCACTCGCGCAAATCGTGCTTACTACCCTCCTGACTCGGGGTTAATCGAGGATCGATCAGGCGAGTGGCACCCGGAGCCGGGCGGGAGATGTGGCGTCGATATGTACGTAGTCTCCACCAGCCCATTCCGCCAACCGGCGCAACCCGAGGCCGATCGCTCGCACGAGATCAGCGTCTCGCGCGCTAGCGGAGCGCTCCAGCCACAAGTGAGGGACGATCAGCGTGCGGGCAGCCCGATCGATCCGCAGGTCCGCTCGCCCGACGAGCCGATCGCCATGCAAGATGGGCATCACGTAGTAGCCCCATCGCCGTTTGGCGGCGGGCTTGTACACCTCCCAGACGTAGTCGAACTCGAACCATTTCGCGGCCCGGCCGCGCGCCGTGACGAACTCTAGCGGCGGCAGGAACGTGGCCTCGGTCAGCGTGTCCGCCCGTGGGGTGCGCCAGGCTCGAGGTACCGATCCACTCTGCACGGCTTCCAGCTGCCTGGCCCGCTCCCCAAGCAGGTAGTGCGCGGGCCCATCACCGATCTGCGTTCGTACCGCCGCGCCTGACGTCAGGAGCTCGTCCAGTCTGCGACGCTCCCCGTCAGGATCCGAACGGCGGCGGGCGAGGTGCCGGAACCGATGGGCCCAGTCGCGGGCTGTTGCCAGGCCCAGCAGCGCGAGCGCTTTGCGGGCGAAGAAGTCGTCGGCCTCGTCTGCCGTCGCCGCGTGCCGCACCTCGACCGGTGCGACGTCACGGCGCAAGGCGTAGAGCCGCTCGAATCCCCGGCGCCCGTATGTCATCAGCTCACCGGTCAACCAGAGATGTCGGAGGGCGCGGGCCGTATCCTTGTCCGAGCGGAACGTCCCCCGACGCCCCCGCCCGGCATAGTCCCGGTTCGCTACCGACCCTCGTGACGAGACGTCCTCCCGGAGCGCCTCCAGAAGCTGCTTATGCTCTGCCGCGAACGCGCGCGACTTCTCCTCGGCCGCACGACGCGCCATATGGACCCGCCAATACGGGAGCTCGCCCATGGGCAGCACGTACAGCGTCCCGCCGTAGTCGAAGAACTCGCGGCTCGTGTATAGAAGGTGGTCGAGATGCTCGGGGCGATAGTCCCACACACGGGCGTGCAGCGCGAGATCGTGGCTCCGGCCGACCACATTCAACGGGTCGATTTGGACCAGGCCTGACGAGGATGGTGCAGAGCCCTACGGGCACCGGGACGGCCGGCCGACCGCCGTCCGGGCCAGAGTCCTTGGCAGCCGAGGATGAACCGCCGGACGGTCTGCACCGAAACCGCGACGCCCTTCGGCGCGCCCGTCGAAGCGGAAGTGTAGATCACGTACGCCGCGTTACCGGCTGATAACCAAAGGCGGACTATCTGAGATAATCAAATAAAATCAGATAGTTATCTAGCTCATATGGTGGAGGCGGCGGGAGTCGAACCCGCGTCCGTCGGTCCTCCATCGTCGGCTCTACATGCTTAGTTTCGTCTATTGTTTTAGCCCGCGAACGACCCGACGAACAGGGTGTTATTGGGCGATCCCCTACTTTTTAGCGCTCGGGGTCGGAGAAGCCCCCGGGGTCGCGATCCCGTGAAACGTGCCCCCGATGGCCCGTCACGGGCGCCAGGCAATCAGGGTTAGCCTCAAGCGGCTAGTGCGTAGTTTTCGTCGTTGGCAACTATATTTTAGTTGCAGCAATTGATTTGCGAGAGTTGCTACCCTCTCGGCATGCACCTCGGACTTCGATACCGCCGTCGAAACCAGATCGCCCCCATGCGCCTTGAAGCGGACGCGCATTGTAGCAGCTTCGCGGTCTCAAGCCTGCGGGCCGCCTGTGCGGCTCTCGTCCTCGCGATCGGCACCGGGACCGCGTTCGCCGCCGCATGGGATCCCGCCACCCGCGCCCGCGACCACCTCGCCCGGGCCATCGGGCACATCGAGGGGCAACGCTACGCGCTGGCGCGCAGCTACCTCGATCCGGTGCTCGTGAGTCCCTGGATCACCGCCCGCCAGCGCGCCCGTGCCTACTACTACCGGGGCTTCACGTTCGCTTCCGAGGCGCTGTACGTGTCTGCCGCCCGGGACTACGTGCGGGCGCTCGAGTTCCATCCGAGCCTGCCGCAGGCGCTGTCGGGGCTCGCGCACCTGTACGGCGAAGGGCTCGGACTGGTCCGGGACGACGCCGCGGCGTTCCGGCTCGCGCTCAAGGCCGCGCGCGGTGGCGACCGGGCCGCCCGGGTCCGTGTCGGGGCAGCCTACCTCGGCAGCGACGTGACGAAGGCCCGCTACTGGTTGCAGATTGCCGCCGACGACGGCTACGTCCCCGCATACGTCCACCTCGCCCGCAGTTGGCGCCGCGCGTTCACCGGTGCGCCGGACCCGACCCTCGCCCGGCATTGGTACGAACTGGCGGAACGGGCCGGCAGCCTCGAGGCGACGCTTGCGCTCGGCTACATGTTCCGCGACGGGGAGTTCGGGACCGCCGACCCGAGCGAGGCGGCGCGCCGGTTCGAACAGGCGGCATCGGCCGGCTCCGGACACGCGAAGGTGGCACTCGCGCACCTGTACCTCGTTGGCGATGGCGTCGCCCCGGACCCCGGACGAGCCCGGACACTCTACGCCGAGGCCGCAACCCAGGACATCGCGGCCGCGTTCACGGGCCTCGGCCACCTCCTCGAGACGGGGCCGGACCCGGATCCGGCCCTCGCAGAGGCATGGTACCGACGCGGCGCGCAGGCGAATCACGCGACCGCGCAGTACCGCCTCGCTCGCGTGATGCTCTCCGGGCACGGCGGGGATCGCCTCGAAGAGGCTGTCTACTGGCTGCAACGTGCCGCCGGCACAGGTCACGCGGCCGCGCAGAACGCGGCGGCCTGGATCCTCGCGACGTCCTCCCGGGAAGGGATTCGTAACGGACCGCTGGCCGTGCACCTCGCCGAGCGCGCAGTCGCGCAGTCCATGAACGCGAACACGCTCGATACCCTGGCGGCGGCGTGGGCGGAACGGGGTGACTTCGCCCGCGCGATCGAATCCCAGCGTCTGGCGCTCGAGCGCACCCGTGCGGACGATGGCCGGCGCGCGGAACTGCTGCAGCACCTGGCCAGCTACGAGGCCGGGCGGCCCTGGCGCGACTAGCACCCAAGGTGCCCTCAGGCCCGGAGCTTCTCGAAGACCTCGTCGACCGACTCCGCCACCGCGTAGAGGTCGACGACATCGCCGTGGGCAAACCCCGTTGCCACGATATGGTCGAACAGCGCCACCAGCGGATCCCAGTAGCCTCGGCAGTTCGCCAGCACGATCGGCTTGTCGTGCAGACCGAGTTGGCGCCAAGTGATGATCTCGATGGTTTCGTCCAGCGTACCGATCCCGCCCGGCAGCGACACGAAACCATCCGCACGCTCGAACATCTTCCGCTTGCGCGCGTGCATGCCGTCGACCACGACAAGCTCCGTCAGGTCGGAGAGCGGCATCTCCGATTCTTCGAGGAAACTCGGGATGATTCCGGTTACGCGTCCACCGTCCGCCAGCGCCGCCTCTGCCACCCGGCCCATCAAGCCGACCCCACCACCACCCAGGATGATCTCGATGCCGCGCGCGGCGCAGGCAGAGCCGAAGGCGCTCGCGAAATCCGCAACCTCGGCCTCGCGGCCCGTTCTCGCGCCGCAAAAGGCACACAACGCCTTGATCTCCTTCACGTTTGTCTCCTTTCTTTCCGGGCGAGAGTCGCCGCCCGATGCACAGGGAGCCGACCCGCCTTGCAGGAAGATCGTCCTCCGGACCCGCCGTGAAAGAGCGCGCAGCTTACAACGGTCGCCAACCGCAGGGCCGTCGCGGGGGCCTTCGGCAAGCCGTGACCGGCATCCAGTCATGGCGGGAGAGGGGCGTTTTCTGGTACAAAGCTCGCCGTTTTTTCCGGACTTGAATCGGTGAGCGAAGCCCGGCGGCAAACGCGGTTCGTCTACGACGGTTTCATGGAGCTGGCGAACGGCCACGGCGGCGTTGTCGAGGTCGGCGACATCGCCGCGTACATGCGGGAACGCAACCACCCCATGGACGCCTGGCAGATCCGCGGCGAACTCTCGACTCTCCAGGCGATGGGCCTGGTCGAGGTCGACAAGGAGACGGCCTGCTGGCGGCCGGTGTCCGGCCAGGATTTCGAATCCGTACAGGCGGCCGGCTGACAGGTTCCCCGCCGCGCACTGTCCACAAACGGCTCGTCCGCGTACCCTTCTCCCATGCAGGAAGAAACCGAATCCCTCGACTTCGAGGCCGCCCTCGCCGAACTCGAGGCCCTGGTGCAGCGGATGGAGACGGGATCGCTGAGTCTCGAGGAGTCCCTCGAAGCGTTCGAACGCGGCGTCCGGCTCACCCGACAGTGCCAGAGCGCGCTCGAACGTGCGGAACTGCGCGTGAAAGCCCTGATGCAGGACGGTACCGAGGCGCCGCTCCCCGAGACCCGACCGGACCACGATGGCGGATGACGTGGGTTCTACCCATGCCGGCGTCCCCGCGGACTGGGCGTCCGCGATAGAGACCGCTCTCGAACGCCATCTCCCAGCGGCCTCCGATCTGTCGCCGCGGCTGATCGAAGCCCTCCGGTATGCGAGCCTCGGCGGCGGCAAGCGGCTGCGGCCAGCGATCGTCTGCGCAACCTGTACCGCCCTCCGCGGATCTCTGGATCACGCGCTCGGCCCCGCCGTCGCGATCGAATACATCCATACCTACTCCCTCGTCCACGACGACCTGCCGGCGATGGACGACGATGACCTGCGTCGCGGACAACCGGCCTGCCACATCGCCTTTGACGAAGCGACCGCGCTGCTGGTCGGCGACGGCCTGCAAGCCCTCGCGTTCGACGTCCTCGCGAACGCGCCCACCCTGGCCCCGGGCACGCGCCTGCGCATGATCCAGCTGCTCGCGGACGCTGTCGGCTGGCGCGGCATGGTGGGAGGGCAGGCGTTCGACATGGACGCGACCGGTCGCGAGGCCCTTACCCTGGACGAGATGCGGCGCATGCATGCCGCCAAGACCGGGCGGCTTTTCAGGGCTTCGGTGCAATTGGGCGCCCTCTCCGCCAATCCCCACATCGACGACGCGCGGTTCGAGCAACTCACGGTGTTCGGCGAGAAACTGGGCGTGGCCTTTCAGATCGTGGACGACGTGCTCGACGTCACCCAGCCGAGCGAGCGCCTCGGCAAGACCGCCGGATCGGACGTGGCAAACGCCAAGAATTCCTATCCCGCGCTGGTGGGGATCGAGCGGGCGCGGTCGCTGGCGCTCGATACGCTGCAGGAGGCCCTCGACCTGCTCGAGGCGCTCGGGTTGCGAGACGGCCCGCTGGAGGGACTGGCCCGGAGCGCGGTGCATCGGGTGCGATAGCGTCTCCTGTACGGGGAGCCCGGGGGCGCCACAACTGCCCCCGCAGCCATTGCAGCGAACTCCACGAGTCGCAGCGCCCATCCGCGGCGGTAGACTGGGCGGATGCCATCGATCGCTGCCGTCACCGACCGCCTGAACCGCATCGGTCGCAACTTCGCCGGCATCACGCAACGGCCTGACCGGCCCAGCTTCCGCAGCCACGAATCCCGCGTGGAGGCAGACCTGTCGTTCGACGACGGTTCCGTCGGGAGAGCCGCGCAGCTCGTCACCGCGTTCATCCTTCGCCGGCGTGCAATCCGCATCGAGCCCGCTGTCCACGACTCACCGGGTGGCGGACGGATGCACTTCTCGATGGACGCGGAGGACGCCACGAGGTTCGCTCGCGCGCTCGGCTACGCGGGGACCGAGGGCCTGTGGCCGGCTCCGTCGCCGCGCAAGGCTGGCGGCGTACCGCTGCCGACACTGCTCAGCCACGCCCTGATCGCCTTCGAACGGGACTACGGCGAGGCGGGCAGCGACGCCCCGACGCTCCCTGTCTGGTCCAACGTCCTGCGCGTGTTCCGCACGGAGGCCCTCACCGACCGGGAACTGGGCCAGCGCGCGATCCTCTCGAAGCGCGTTGTCAGGGTCGTGCTGCGCGACTTCAGGAGACTCGGCTGGCTCGAGTCCGACGCTGCACGCAACCGGGCGTTCCGCCTGACCGACCGGGGCATGGCGCTCGAAGGCGTCGCCCGGCGCCGGCTCGCGGAGGTCGAAGGACAGTGGCGCAACCGGCATGGATCCGCGGTGATCGAGAGCCTGCGCAACGGCCTGGCCGCGGTGGCGGCGAGCCTGGAACTGGAGTGGCCCTGGTTTCTGACCGGCTACGGCCCGGCCGATCCGTCCCTCACCGGCGGCTCGTATCTGCCCACGGAACCCGGGCCGCCGCGTGTTCCGGGGCGCGGCGAGGAGTGGCCGGTGGTCCCGCGCGTCGCATCCGTGCCCGCAAACGAGCTGCCCCTGTCCGCGCTGCTGTCGAAGGTCCTGGCAGCGTTCACCATGGAGTACGAAGAAGAACACCTGGGTCCACTCGGTGCGGCGTCCGTGTTCCTGGCCAACGTCCCCGACGACGCCATTTCCCTGGCCCGGGCCCGCGCCATCTGCGACGTCGTCGGCACCGGCAAGTCGGCTCCCGAGCGGCACCTGTGCGTGGTCGTGGAGCCCGGCCGGCCGCGCAACGGGAGTCGGATGGTCTACCTGACGCCGAAGGCGCGGCGCATCCGCGAGTCCTACCTGTCCCTGGTCATGGATATCGAGGCGCGCTGGCGAGAACGGTTCGGCGCCGGCGTCCTCGATGGGCTGCGCCGGACGCTCACGACGCTCGACGCCGAGACGCCGCCCGGAACGCCCGACTTCCCCGATATCAGGGCGTGGCTGCACCCCGCTTCGCTGAAGGCTCGCGGCGCGATGGGTCGAGTGACGGCGGACGGGCAACCCGTCCACCTGGCCTGGCACTCGGGGCAGTCACGCTAGCAGGCGCTCGACTGCCGCGTGCCAGCCATCGAGCCAGGCTGTGCGCGCCGGCGCGGTGACGGACGGCTCGAACCGCCTGTCCGCCGCGGCCTCCGTCATCTGCGCAAGGTCCGTGACAAGGCCCGCGCCGACCGAGGCCAGTGCCGCCGCCCCGAGTGCCGTCGTCTCGGCAAGCTGGCTGCGCTCGACCGGCACGTCGACCACGTCCGCGAGGAACTGGCAGAACCAGTCGTTGGCGACCATGCCGCCGTCCACGCGTAGCGTGTCGACCGCCACACCATCCGCCGCGATCGCCCGCAACAGGTCGGCCGTCTGGAAGCCCACGCTCTTCAGCGTCGCGGTGACGATCTCGTCGCGGCCGTGGTCGAGCGTGAGACCGGCGATCACGGCCCGCACGTCTGAGCGCCAGTGCGGCGCGCCGAGGCCGGTGAACGCGGGCACGACGTACACGCCACCCGTCTCACCGCCGATCCGTCGGGCGATCGTCTCGGTCTCCGCGGCGGTCTCGATCAGGCCCAGCCGGTCGCGCAACCACTTCACGGCGGCGCCGGCCACGAAGATGCTGCCCTCGAGCGCGAACGTCGTTTTCCCACCGACGCGGTAGCCGACCGTCGTCAACAGGCGCGCCTCGGACTCGAGCTTCGTGGCGCCCGTGTTCGTCATCAGGAAGCAGCCTGTGCCGTAGGTGGTCTTGGTCATGCCCGGGCGCAGGCACCCCTGGCCGACCAGCGCCGCCTGCTGATCCCCCGCCACGCCCCGGATCGGGATCGGAGCCCCGAAGTGCGATGCGGCGCAGACGCCGAAGTCGTCCACCGAATCCTTCACTTCCGGCAACATTGAGACCGGGATGTCGAAATAGTCGAGCAGCGTGTCGCTCCACGCGTGGTGGGCGATGTCGTAAAGCTGTGTGCGCGAGGCGTTGGTCGCGTCCGTGCAGTGTCGCTGGCCCTTCGTGAAGCGCCAGATGAGGAACGCGTCGATGGTGCCGAAACACAGCCGCCCCGCCTGCGCGTCCCGCCGCACACCGTCCTGTTCCAGGAGCCACGCCAGCTTCGTGCTGGAGAAGTACGGGTCGACCAGCAGGCCGGTGACATCGCGGATGCCGGCCTCGACGCCGTCGCGCACCATCTCGGCGCACCGCGCGGTGGTGCGGCGGTCCTGCCAGACGATGGCGGGGTAGACGGGCGCACCGGTCTCGGCATGCCAGACCACCGTCGTCTCTCGCTGGTTGGCGATGCCCATCGCCGCGATCCCGCCAGCTTCGACGCCAGCGGCTCCGAGCGCGTCGCGTACCGCCGCGACGGCGGTCTGCCATATGACTTCCGGATCCTGCTCCACCCAGCCATCGGCCGGAAAGCTCGAGTCGAACGCGCGTTGTCCGGTTCCGACCACGGCGCCGGTGGTGTCGAACACCAACGCGCGCGAACTCGATGTGCCCTGGTCTACCGCGAGGACGTACGTCATCGATTGCTCCTCCTGAAGTCCGCGAAATGCTAGCAGGGCGTTGCACCTGGGGCGGCACTCGCCGCGACGCGATGGATCCGCTCCGGGCTGGTCCGGAAGGGGCCTGGCGGATGATTCGGCACGGGACGGGACAAGCGTCCCTTACGGTTTGGGCTTCTTCCCAAGAAAACTGTATATTCATACATATGACAGTTTGTCCCCAGGTCCGCACCGCTTTGCCACGCGGATTGCACAGACGGTCCACAGGCAATCCAATTCTCCGCTTGTCCAAAACGCTCTATCTTGTGTTATTGTGCCGTCACACATACGACATGTTGCGATTCCGCGTTCCAGGACGCGGGACGAGCGTACCGAGACACCAGTCGGGCATCGCGGCACGGGTAGCAGCGTTTCCCCGACGCGTGAAGAGCGTCGTCGCGAGCATTGATCGGTCTTTGACCGCCGTGGCCAGGACGATCCGCAGAAGACGCCCTCCTCGGGAGCAGTAACTCAGGAGGACCGCGATCGATGCAGCCAAATACCGCCACGGAACCCACGGACCCGCGTAGCGCCCGGACGCACGAGGCGCCGGCCATCACCCCGTCCCTCGCCGCCACCGCGCCGGGACAGCTCCGGGTCATCAAGCGCAACGGCACGGTTGCCCCCTACACGGACGACAAGATCGAAGTCGCGATCGCCAAGGCCTTCCTCGCGGTAGAGGGTGGCACGGCGGCGGCCTCCTCGCGCATCCGCGAGCGGGTATCCGAAACGACGCAACAGGTGACTGGCATTTTTCGGCGCCGCTTCCCGTCCGGCGGCACGATCCACATCGAGGACATCCAGGACCAGGTCGAACTCGCCCTGATGCGCGCCGGCGAGCACAAGGTGGCGCGCGACTACGTGCTGTACCGCGAGGAACGCGCCCGCATCCGTGCCGAGGCGCGGGCGCGTCGCGAAGAGAGCGAGGGCGGTGCCGCCGATGCCGCTGCGGCCCCGCTCACCGTGCTCGGCGAGGACGGCGAGCGCCGCCCGCTGGACCTGGCCCGCATCGAGACCGTGGTCGGCGAAGCCTGCCAGGGGCTGCACGATGTCGACGCGCAGCGCATCATCGTCGAGGCGCGCGGCAACATGTACGACGGCATCAAGGTGAAGGACGTGAATGCCGCCCTCGTCATGGCCGCGCGCACGCTGGTCGAGGAGGAACCGAACTACACCTACGTCACGGCGCGTCTGCTGCTGGACGAACTTCGCGAGGAGGCCCTCGCCTTTCTCGACGTGCGCGGGCCGAACGCCACGGACCACCGGGCGACACAATCCGAGATGGCGGCCCTGTACGGCGCGGCGCTCCAGGCATTCATCACCCGGGGCGTCGAGCTCGAACTGCTGGCGCCGGAGCTCACCCGCTTTGACATCGACGCCCTCGGCAAGGCGCTGAAGCCCGAGCGCGACCTGCAGTTCACCTACCTCGGCCTGCAGACGCTGTACGACCGCTACTTCATCCATTCCGGCGACATCCGTTTCGAGTTGCCGCAGATCTTCTTCATGCGTGTTGCCATGGGCCTCGCGGCTCAGGAGGACGTGCCGGAGTCCCGCGCCATCGAGTTCTACAACCTGCTGTCGTCGTTCGACTACATGAGCTCGACGCCGACGCTGTTCAACTCCGGAACGCTGCGTCCGCAGCTGTCGTCGTGCTTCCTGAGCACCGTGTCGGACGATCTCGACGGCATCTACAGCGCCATCCGCGACAACGCACTGCTGTCGAAGTGGGCCGGCGGCCTCGGCAACGACTGGACGCCCGTGCGTGCCCTCGGCTCCTACATCAAGGGCACGAACGGCAAGTCGCAGGGCGTCGTGCCGTTCCTCAAGGTCGTCAACGACACCGCGGTCGCGGTGAACCAGGGGGGAAAGCGAAAAGGCGCCGTCTGTTCCTACCTCGAGACCTGGCATCTCGACATCGAGGAGTTCCTGGAGTTGCGCAAGAACACCGGCGACGATCGGCGGCGCACGCACGACATGAACACCGCGAACTGGGTACCGGACCTCTTCATGAAGCGTGTCTTCGAAGACGGCACATGGACGCTCTTCTCACCCAACGAGACGCCGGACCTGCACGATCTGTTCGGACGCGCGTTCGAACAGCGCTATGCGGCGTACGAGGAACAGACCCGCAGCGGAGAGATCACCCTGTTCAAGCGCGTCCGGGCACAGGAGCTCTGGCGCAAGATGCTGTCGATGCTGTTCGAGACGGGCCACCCGTGGATCACCTTCAAGGACAGCTGCAACATCCGCTCGCCGCAGCAACACACCGGCGTCGTGCATTCGTCGAATCTCTGCACGGAGATCACCCTCAACACCTCCAAGGACGAGATCGCCGTGTGCAACCTCGGTTCCATCAATCTCGCGCAGCACCTCGACAACGGCGAACTCGACACGAGCAAGCTCAAAAGGACGGTGCGCACCGCGGTGCGGATGCTCGACAACGTCATCGACATCAACTACTACTCGGTAAGCCAGGCGCACGCCTCCAACATGCGCCACCGCCCGGTGGGGCTCGGCATCATGGGGTTCCAGGATGCCCTGTACCAACTGCGCCTCCCCTACGGTTCGGACGCGGCGGTCGAGTTCGCCGACCGTTCGATGGAGGCCGTGTCCTACTACGCGATCGAGGCAAGCACGCGGCTTGCGAGGGAACGGGGCAGCTACGCGAGCTTCGAGGGTTCCCTGTGGAGTCAGGGCGTGCTGCCGATCGACTCGCTCAAGCGCCTGCGCGACGAGCGCTCGGCCGAGTACCTGGAAGCCGACTTCTCCACCACGTTCGAGTGGGATCGCCTGCGCGACCGGGTCCGCATGATGGGCATGCGCAATTCCAACGTCATGGCCATCGCGCCGACGGCGACGATCGCGAACATCACCGGCGTCTCGCAGTCGATCGAACCGACTTACCAGAACCTGTTCGTGAAATCGAACCTCTCCGGAGAGTTCACCGTGGTCAATCCCTACCTGGTGCACGACCTCAAGAGTCGAGGTCTGTGGGACAACGTGATGGTGAACGACCTCAAGTACTACGACGGCAGCGTCGCCCGCATCGACCGCGTCCCGAACGATCTGAAGCAGCTCTACGCTACGGCGTTCGAGGTCGAGCCGCGCTGGCTCGTGGACGCGGCCAGCCGGCGTCAGAAGTGGATCGATCAGGCCCAGTCGCTGAACCTCTACATCGCGGGCGCGTCGGGCAGGCAGCTCGACATCACCTACCGCATGGCCTGGATGCGCGGCTTGAAGACCACGTACTACCTGCGCTCCCTCGGCGCGACGGCCACGGAGAAGTCGACGCTCGAGACGGGTGTGTTGAACGCGGTCGATGCGGGGGGCTTCGCCCGGACCGACGCCACGCCGCTGGCCTGCGCCATTGACGACCCCGACTGCGAGGCGTGCCAGTGACGGCTGGCACGGCCGGCAGGAAGCGCTGCGGGCGCATGGCCCGTGGCGGCGCGGCACCACACTGTTTTGCCAACCCTGCTGCCAACCCTGCCCCGCGCATCGCGCGGACCGGGTGAACTGATATGAGGAGCTGATGCATGGGTATGCAACTTTCCTGGGACGACTACCACACGGAAGAGGCGCCAGCCATCGTCGCGGGTCTGGCCGCACGGGACTTGGCCACGGAGCCCGCGCCCGCACCGGCCGAGCGCGCGACCTCCGAGGTCGCGGCGGCTCCGGCGGCAGAGCCGGCATCGTCCCTCGACGCGGCGGGCGGTGACAAGGTGGAAGCGGCGGTCGACGCCCTCCAGGGCGGAGTGGCGGCGGCGGAGCCGGAGGCGCTGGTGGCGACCCGGGAACCGACGCCGGAGGCCAGCACGCCGACGGTGGTGCAGTCCCGCGAACCCGAAACTCCCGAACCCGAAGCCCCCGTCCGCGTCGACAAAGCAAGCCGCGAGCGCGTCACCGTCGATCAGAAGGCGATGATCAACTGCCGCGCGGACCTCAACCAGCTCGTGCCGTTCAAGTACGACTGGGCGTGGCAGAAGTACCTCGACGGCTGCGCGAACCACTGGATGCCGCAGGAAGTCAACATGACGGCGGACATCATGCTGTGGAAGTCCGAGGGCGGCCTGACCCCGGACGAACGCAAGATCATCAAGCGCAGCCTCGGCTTCTTCTCGACCGCTGACTCCCTGGTGGCGAACAACCTGGCGCTCGCCATCTATCGCCTTATCACCAATCCGGAATGCCGCCAGTACATCCTGCGCCAGGCGTTCGAGGAGGCCATCCACACCCACGCGTACCAGTACTGCATCGAGTCGCTCGGCATGGACGAGGGCGAGATCTTCAACATGTATCGGGAGGTCGAATCGGTGGAGGCGAAGGCGTCCTGGGCGCTCAAGTACACGCGCGCCCTGGCGGATCCGACCTTCCGCACGGGTACGCCCGAAACCGACCGCACGCTGCTCAAGAACCTCATCGCCTACTACTGCGTGCTGGAGGGCATTTTCTTCTACTGCGGCTTTACGCAGATCCTCTCCATGGGGCGCCGCAACAAGATGACCGGCACCTCCGAGCAGTTCCAGTACATCCTGCGCGACGAGTCGATGCACGTGAACTTCGGCATCGACGTCATCAACCAGATCAAGCTCGAGAACCCGCGGTTGTGGGACGAGGACATGCAGGCGCTGGCCACGCAGATGATCCTCGAGGGCACCGAACTCGAAATCCGCTATGCGCGCGACACGATGCCCCGGGGCGTACTGGGCATGAACGCCAACATGATGGCGGAGTACCTGCAGTTCATCGCGAACCGCCGGCTCGCGCAGATCGGCCTCAGCGAACACTTCCCCGGCGCCAGGAACCCGTTCCCGTGGATGTCCGAGATCATGGACCTGAAGAAGGAGAAGAACTTCTTCGAGACGCGGGTGACGGAATACCAGACGGGCGGCGCGTTGAGTTGGGATTGACGGGCCGCAGGTCCGTCGTCAAGCGTCCGCCACCGACGCGCAGAGGAGGTCCCTCATGATCG
Source organism: Candidatus Azotimanducaceae bacterium (assembly GCA_965206615.1). Lineage (GTDB taxonomy): Bacteria > Pseudomonadota > Gammaproteobacteria > Pseudomonadales > Azotimanducaceae > VXNE01. Next base: position 604,170 of record CBDBKI010000004.1, on the reverse strand, counting down.
CCGGCTACTGCTGGCCCCAGAGCGTGCTCCCGGGCCAATCGGTCACGCTGTACTGTCACTCCGAGGCGAGCCGCTTTCGTGTGCAGATCGCCAGGCAGGGGCCAACGGAACGCATCGTGTTCGAGTCGCCCTCCCTGCCGGGCTCCAATCAGTCTATGCCTGAGGATCTCGCGAGCGCTGGCTGCCGGTGGCGCCCGTCGTTCGACATCGCGGTCGATTCGGAGTGGCCCTCGGGCATGTACCTGGTGCGGCTGACGGACGACGACGGACAAACTGCCGAAGCCTTCTTCGTGGTACGGGCCAGGGAACCCGCTGACGCGATGCTGGTCCTGTCCACGTCCACCTGGAGCGCGTACAACGACTGGGGAGGCCCGAGCTTCTACATCAGCGGCCGCGTGTCGTCGGCTCGGCGACCGCTGCCGCGTGGCTTCCTGCACAAGGCCCATCCCGAACAGCACCGCGTCGCCCTCTTCCAATCCTGGTCGCGCGACGACATCGCCGGCTTCCGGCGCGACTACTCGCCCTGGTGCATCGCCGCCGGATGGGGGAACTGGGAGTGCCTGTTCGTCCGCTGGGCGGAGTCCCGGGGATGGCAGCTCGGCTATGCGATCAGTTCGGATCTCGACCGGGATCGTGGCCTGCTGGACGGCTGGCCCGCCTACGTGTCCATAGGTCACGACGAGTACTGGTCCGAGGGCATGCGCGACACCGTCGAGGGCTACGTGGAGGCCGGCGGCAACGCCGCGTTCTTCTCGGGCAACACCGCCTTCTGGCAAGTTCGCTTCGAGGACGACCGGTCCCGGATCGTCGGCTACAAGAACGCGATCCACGACGACCCGGTCTACGATCCGGTGCACGCACCCACGCTGTCCACGATGTGGTCCGACCCGCTGGTGGGGCGTCCCGAGAACGAGATGACCGGTGTCTCGTTCAGCCGCGGCGGCTACGCCAACATGCCGAACGCACCCGATGGCTCCGGCGGCTATACGGTCTGGAGGCCCGAGCATTGGGCCTTCGACTCGCTGCCCCTGCGCGCCGGCGACATCCTGGGTGCCGCGGGCACGGTCGTGGGTTATGAATGCGACGGCTGCGAGCTCGAGCTGCGCGATGGCTTGCCCCATGCCACCGGGCGCGACGGAACGCCCACGGACTTCACTGTATTGGCCACGGCGCCGGCGCACCTGTGGGAGACCGACGAAGCGGTGGGCGGGATGGACGACAGCTACATTGGCGAGCTGAACTGGGTCGCCGAACGGATCGGCGGGGCCGACACCGCCGAGAACCGGGAACGCTTCGCCCACGGACGCGCGGTGCTCGGCGCCTTCCGACGGGGGCAAGGCGAGGTATTCACCAGCGGCTGCACGGACTGGGCCTACGGGCTCGTCCACGACGATGTGGCAACCGTCACCAGCAATGTACTCGAGCGTTTCGTGCACGGGCGCGGCAAATAGGGGAACATCGGCGCGGGATGGATCGCGCGCCAGGGTCTCTCGGCAACGGCTCGACCGGTTCCATCGTGTTTCGTTGCGTCCCGGTTCGCGGACGCGGCATCGATCAGACAGGAAACCGCGTCATGGCCAATGCGACCCCCGTAGCCCCGCGTCTGCCCGGACGTCTCGGGAACCCCGGCATGGCGTTGCGGGACGATCCGCGCGCCGATCCCCGCATGCTCGCCGCCATGGCCCCGCTGGGCCTCGCGGACCCGCAGCCGCCGCCGTCGGTGGACGCCGACTCCGGTCTCGAGGAGTTGCTCGCCTTCGGCGACGAAGCGGAGGTCGGCTACGAGGCCGTCAACGACATCTTCACCAAGGGGCTGCCGCCCGTCAAAGGCGTCGCGACCGAGACGCGCACGATCGAGGGCGTCGACGGCAACGCGATCCCGCTGTACATCGCGCGTCCGGCCAACGCCACGGGTCCGTTACCGGGCATCCTGCACCTGCACGGCGGCGGCATGGTCCTCATGGACGCCCTGAGCCCCGTCTACGCGCGTTGGCGGGAGGAACTGGCCGCGACCGGCCTCGTGGTCGCGGGTGTCGAGTTCCGCAACGGCGCCGGCAAGCTCGGGCCGCACCCGTTCCCGGCCGGCCTGAACGACTGCTCTTCCGCGTTGTACTGGATGGCCGACCACGCCAGCGACCTGGGGCTTTCCGGCGTCGTCGTGTCCGGAGAGTCCGGAGGCGGCAACCTGACCCTGGCTACCGTCCTCAAGGCCAGGCGCGAGGGACGCCTGCAGGACGTGGCCGGCGCCTATGCCCAGTGCCCCTTCATCTCCAACGCCTACGTCGACAAGGACCCCGAGCTCCCCTCGCTGTTCGAGAACGACGAGTACGGCCTGAGCTGCGCGCTCATGGGAGCGTTGAGCAGGCTCTACGATCCCGCCGGCGAGAACGCCGCGAACCCGCTCGCGTGGCCACTCCATGCCACGGTGGAGGAACTGGCGGACCTGCCGCCGCACGTCATTTCCGTCAACCAGCTGGATCCGCTGCGCGACGAGGGCCTCGCCTACTTCCGCAAGCTCCTGGACGCCGGCGTCAGCGCCGCCAGCCGCACCATCAACGGCACCAGCCACGCGCAGGACATGACCATGCGCGCCGTCATGCCCGAGGTCTACCTGACGACCATTCGGGACATCAAGGGGTTCGCGAACTCGGTCTGTAACGCGGACTGAATCAGCCCCGCCCCCGCGTGCGGGCAACCCGGCCAAGCAGCGCCCGGTTCTCCCGATACGTCAGCTGGAGCTGCTTCGCGACCAGGGACCGCGTGTGCACGCCCACTCCCACCTCGGTGGCGTACTCGCCCCACCTGCTGACGATGTCGACGACGCGCTCGATGCACTCACGCGCGCGGCTCCAGGTCCCGAAGTTCGCCAGTCGTGCGAGTTCCTGCATCGCCGGCAGCGGCGGCCGCGCACCGTGGCCCGCGAACGCGGTGGCATGTTCGCCGTGCGCGGCCGGGCTGAACGTCACGTCGAACACCGGCGAGGGCCGCCACCGCCCGGCATCGTCCTGCAGAAACGCCCAGTTCCGGGTGTGGTCGTCCTGATTCAGCGCGAACAGATTGAACACGGCCCGAGTGAACTGGCCCTGGCCCACCGCCGGGCTGGCGCAGAGAATCTGGCTCGCCCTGATCAGGTCCTCGTAGTCCATGGATGGCGCCCGGAAGTCGGCGTCGAGCAGTCCGCACAGCGTGTGCATGTGGTAGCGCCCTCCCATCGGCGCACAGTCGAACCGCGTCAGTGCGAGCGATGCGATGGCCGCAGAGGAACGCGGCGCCGGAATCAGGCGCCACTTTGGCGTGTCGATGCCAGCGTCCCTGGCCATGCTGAGATACGCCGCTTCGCAGAGGCTCTCTTCATGTCCGAGGGGCAACGAGGTCGACGTGAACTTGACGAGCGCCGGCGTCAGCCCGGGACGGGGCAAAACGCTTCCGGCGGCAAGTTCGCCGTCCTCCGGCAGGTGGAGGAGCGCCTTGGGGCGCGCACCCGCCGAACTGCCCGCGTGCTCCAGCGCCGTCGATACCGCGAGATCTTCGTCCGCGCGCGCCTCGAAAGTCGCCCGGGCGATCTCGCCGAGCGCTCCGACGTCCACGTCCCCCTCGCCAGCACGGCCGTAGTCGATGGCCGGTGCGTATTCCAGCGCCCCCATACCCCGATCGCCGATGTAGGCCAGCCTGTCCAGCGAGGTCAGCCGGTGCGGGAGCACGCCATGGCGACGGAACGCGCGGTCCATCAACAGCATGCCCCAGGCGTCGGGAAGGGAGTCCGCGAATACACCATGCAGCCCTCCGTGGGGAGCCGCCGGAGCGCGATGCAGTGCACCGTCCACCGCGAGCGCAAAGGGCGACAGACCGGCGTGCCCGCGGAGGTAGTCGGCGTCGTACTGAAAGTACGTTGCGCGTCCGTCCCGGGTCGACGCCAGCGTCCCCGCGCGTACGCGGTCGCCACCAGAAAGCCGGCGATGGACCTCGAGTCGACGCACCGGAGTGGTGGTCATTCGCGCAGCACTTCTTCGATCGTGTGCGGCCCCCCCTCCGGGGCGTCTCCCAAGGCGGCGAGGCGCTGCAATTCATCGAGGCACTGCCACAGCAGGATGAACTGACGCAGAGAGATCTGCCCGGTGGTCTCGAAACGCTTGATGGTCGATGCCGGTACCGTGCTGCGCTCGGCGAGTACCCGGCGCGAGAGCCCGCGCTGCCGGCGCCTGGCCCGGACGGACTTCGCCAATCGGTCCTGCACGTCGGTCGCGGTGAGAAGAGACAGCAGGGACGGCATGGTTCCTGACCCTCGCATCAGGACAACATTGTATCCAGAATGCCATCGTTTTCCTCGACTTGGCTCATATACTGTCCAGAATTTCCGAGATCTACCTGACGACCATCCTGCATGCGTGTTCCCCCCGCGTGGCGCCGGCGTGTGGTCGACGACTTGCAATGTCGGGAGCCGCCTCGTTATTTCCGTCAAACAAGAAGTTCTTTGATTACGACTATGGAGCTCGCCAAGATCACGTCACGCGGACAGACGACGATCCCGAAGAGCATTCGGGAAAGAGCCAACCTGCACGAGGGCGACGTGATCGCCTTCGAGATCGAGGGCCGTCACGTGGTCGTGCGAAAGGTGACACCGGGGCGTGACGACTACCTGCAAGGCCTTTCGGAGGTCCTGAGCGAGTGGGTATCGCCGGAGGACGAGGAAGCCTGGCGTGACCTTTGAACCGCTTGACGTCGTTGTGGTGCCTTTCCCGTTCACCGACCGGGCCGCGACCATCGCCCGCAGGGTCGGGGCATTGTGCGAGACCGACGGCCAAGCGGCGAGGAAGGCTCTTTCGGACGCTCTGGCAATCGATCGATCGTAGGGGCGACGCTTGTCGTCGCCCGTGTCGAGCCTGTGCAAGCCCCTGGCAACGGGACGGGGCGGGTGGCGTTACTCCGGCCGCCGGAACAACAGCGTGAAGCGATCCGTGTTCCCTGTCACCGTGCGCCGTCCCACCTCGTAGCGCAGTTCGTCGTCGGGGCGGTAGTGCAGGTCCGAGTAGTCGACGAAGTCGAAGCCGGCCGCCTCGATCTCCTTGATCGCCAGCACCGGGTCGAAGCGCCGCCCGTTCTCGTCGGTGTCCGCCTGCATGTGACGCCGCGTGTGGTCGACCACGCCGTAGTGTCCGCCGGGCTTCAACGCCCGGAACACCGCCGCGTGCATGGCCGTCCGGTTCCCCTGGTCGAAGTTATGCACGTTGCGGAACGTGAGCGCGAGGTCAAACCGACCTGCGCCGAAGTCCAGTCCGCTCATGTCATAGAACGGCGTTCCCTCGACCCGCTCGAAGGCACCGGTCTCGATCAGATCCACATCCCAGCCCGCCTCGACCGCAAGCGCCGCGGCGCGCTCCGCGCGCATGGCCACCGCCAGATGCCCGCTCGCGGCGAGCACCGGCGCCAGGATCTTCGTGTACCAGCCGCCGCCGGGCACCAGTTCGAGCACCTGCATGTCGTCTGTCAGCCCGAAAAACTTGAGGGTCTCCAACGGCTTGCGGTTGGCGTCGCGGACCGTCTCCGCGGGCGTGCGGATGTCCGCGGCGAGCGCCGCCTCGACCTTGGCATCGATCTCCCCGGCCAGTACGGAAACGCCCTGGCAGACCAGTATCCCGCACGCAACAAGTACCGTGACTCGCATGTGTCGTTCCTTCTCCATTTCAACCAGGTGATCCGGCCAGTGTGGGTTCCCTCACGCCAACCGGTCAGGCATCTCCGTTCCGCCGAAGAACGCTTCGAGGTTCTCCGCCACCCGCATGCCCATCGCGACCCGGGTCTCCAGCGACCCGCTCCCGAGGTGCGGCAGGAGGACCACGTTCTCGAGGCCGGCCAACGCCTCGGGCACGTTGGGTTCGCCCTCGTACACGTCTAGTCCGGCGCCTGCGAGGCGACCCTCCCGCAACGCATCGGCCAGCGCGAGTTGTTCCACCACGTCGCCGCGCGAGGTGTTCACGAGGAAGGCGTGGGGCTGCATGCGCGCGATGCGCTCGGCGTTCATGAGGTGGCGGGTCTCCGGCGTCGAGGGACAGTGCAGCGAGATGAAATCCGCGGCGCCAAGCAGCTCGTCCAGGGTCCCGCACGCGGTCGCGTCCGTTTCCCGGGCCACCTCTTCCGGCACCGGGAAGGGATCGTGGTACAGCACCTTCATGCCGAAACCGAAGTGCGCCCGCCGCGCCACGGCGCGCCCGATGCGGCCAAAGCCCACGAGGCCCACGGTCTTGCCCCACACCCGGGTGCCCACCATGTGCGTTGGCCGCCACCCCACCCAGGCCCCGGCCCGAACGTGACGTTCGCCTTCGCCCATGCGCCGCGCCGCGACGAGCAGCAGTCCCATCGCGATGTCCGCCGTGCAGTCGGTCAGCACTTCGGGCGTGTTCGAGACGGCGATGCCGTGTGCCTTCGCGGTTTCGAGGTCGACGTGCTCGAAGCCGACCCCGTAGCTGCCGATGATGCGTACGCGCGGCTCGATGCCCTCGAAAAGACCCGCGTGGATGCGGTCCGTCACGGTGGGGCAGAGGGCGTCCGCCTCCGCGAGCGCCGCGCGCAACGCCGCCTCGTCCATGGGCGTGTCGGTTTCGTTGCGGGTCAGGTCGTAGCGGCCGGCCAGATACGCCTCCGCCTCCTCCGGCCACGCGCGCGTGAGTACCACTCTGGGACGGTTCGCCATCTGCTTCCCCTGGCTCCGCGACCAGTGCATTGTAGGGCTTCTGAGCGCGCCCGGGACAGGCAACCATCTCGATGACCCCGGTTGATCCCCGTTCCAGGATTGGTGGCCGTCCGGGAACTCGAATTCGCAATATACGCAAAAGAGACCCAGAGCAGACATGTCGCGACCGGACCCGCGCAAGAAATCCTACAGCGGCCAGTTCCGGATTTCGGTCGAGCAGCTCATCACGCCCCGCACGCCGGAGCTTGTCTTCGTGTTCGCCGTCTATCACGACTGCAAATGGTCCGATTTCGTCCTGATCCGGCCGGCGCGCTTGCGCGACGAACACCTTCTGCATGGTGCATGGCGTCGGCAGCGCCAGCGGCGAACACTTGACGCTGCAAGTCTCTTTCGACGCTGCAGCCGTCGAGACTGGTCAACCTTCCGCGCGAACTGCGTTCCCGGTCCCTCCCGTCCGCGGTATCGTATTGTGCATGCGGATTCTCCATGTCGCGCACCGCCAGCTACGCAAGTACGGGGCGAAGCGTGTGAGCTGGGCGAAGAAGCTCGAACTCGGCCTGATCAAGGCCGGCCACGATCTTCACGACTTCAGCGACCGGGACATCGCGGCCTTCGAGGCGCCGCTCGGCATTCGACCCATCGGGCGCCGACGGGCGAACCGCAAGCTGCTGGAGATGGCGGAAGCCGTGGAGCCGGACCTGGTCATCGCCGGACACTGCGATGCCATCACCAACGCCACGCTCGCGGACCTGCGCAGGGCCCACCCCGGGACGGTGATCGTCCACTGCAACTACGATCCTCTGTTCGTCCCGGAAAACGCCACCCGGATCGCCCACCGCGCCGAGATCGTCGACGCTGTCTTCGTCTCCACCGGCCGGCGCGAACTCGAACGGTGTTTCGCCCGGACGCGGGCGCGGCTCCATCACATGCCGAACCCGGTCGATCCGACGATCGAGCGATGCGACGTGTCCGCCTCGAGCGACCTCCCCGTGGACTTGATCTTCTGCGGCAAGAGCAACGCCCGCACCGGGCGGCTGGACCTCGTGAGCTGCCGTTCAGCCACCCTTACCCATGGCTGAGCTGATCCGCCTCGGCGCCGCGGACCCGTTCGCAAGAGGGGGCAACCGGCGCTGCTACGTGCACCCGCGGAACCCCGACGTCTGCATCAAGCTCCCGCGCAGCGATGTCGATCTTCCCGTCAAGCGCAGCCGCAAGGGCCTGAAGGGCCGTCTGAAGCCGGCGAGCAGCTTCGACGACAACCGCCAGGAGGCGCGCACGCTCACGGAAATGCACGACCGCATCGGGGATAGCTTGCGGGAGTTCGTTCCGCGCTTCCTGGGCTGGGTCGAGACCGATCTCGGCCCCGGGGTCGCCGTCGACCTGATCCGCGACGCCGACGGCGCGATCGCGCTACCGCTCAAGCAGTACGTCTGGGAACGCGGCTTCGATGCGGAACTGCGCGCTGCCCTCGCGGAGTTCTCCGCCTACTGGATTCGCGAGCGTGTCCCGTCGCGTGAACTCCTGCTGCACAACGTGGTCGCCCGACGCCGGCCGGACGATGCGCTGCATCGCTGGTGGTCGCCGCATCGACGGCCTCGGCGCAAGCGCCGACCTGTTGCCGCTGTCACGGTGGTCGCCGCATCTCGCCCGCCGCAAGTCGGTACGCAAGACGGAGCGCCTGCGCACGAGGATCGAGCGACTGGTGCGCACGCGGGCGGAGGGGGGCGACCCCGGCGAACACGGGTTCCTGAAGGCGGCAGTGCGGCCCCGACCCCGGATCTGATGGTCCCGGCGCCGGCAATGTAGGGACGGGCTTGTCCCGTCCCGTGCCGAATTCCTGCACGGTTCCAGCGCGGGCGGCCACAAGGGTCGCCCCTTTCATGGAACGTCCGACGACGGGAGCGCAGCGACCGGCGGCGGTTGTTCCATGAAAGGTCGGCGTGGCTGGGCCGCGGGCGGAGCCGTTGCCGAGCGCGCGCGAACTGCGTTCGCGTTGCGAGGCGGCGGGCCGGCCATGGGGCGCTACAATCCGTGCCGAATCACCCGCGAAAGCCCCGCAGCGTCCGGAGCATCGTCCTGAGCGCATCGACGAACGCCAGCGGCTGGTCCAGGAAGACATGGTGCTGCGCGTCGTCGATCCCTACCACCGGCACATCGCCCGCCAGGAGTTCCAGCATGTATTCGAGCGTCCGCTGGCTGAACGACTCGCTGTCCTTGCCGTAGATGAGCCCGACGGGAACGGAGATGCCGCTGTAGTCCTCGGGTTGCCGCTCGCCGTCCTTGAGCGTCAGGGGCAGTTCCTCGTCGAACTTCCAGGCCCAGCCCCGGTCGACGCGCATCAGCGAGTGCTTCGCGATGTACTCCACGATGTAGCGGTTTTCGCAGGGCTGCGGCGGATAGAGTCGGAAGCGGCCTTCCGCCGACTGCCGATCGGGATAGGTTTTCGGGCGACCGCCGCCCATCAGCGGCTGGTCCTTGAGCGGCTCGTCCGGATGCCGGATGCCGGAGTCCACCAGGAGCAGCGCTCCGAAGCGCTCCGGGAACAGGTTGGCTGCCTTGGCGGCCATCATGCCGCCGAAGCTGTGGCCGACGATGACGACGTCCTCGCCGAATCCCATCGCATCGCAAACCGCGACGATCTCCTGCGCGTAGGTCGCCGAGTCATAGGCGTATCGGTAGTCCGAGTCACCCATGCCCGTAAGGTCCATCGCGGCGATGCGGTATTCGTCCAGCAATTGCGGGGCGATGAAGTCCCACCAGGCGCTGTGCGCGTTCATGCCGTGGATCAGCAGGACGCCGGGCTTCCCCACATCGCCCCAGGTGCGATAGAAGACGTCACACTCGTCCACCTCGACGGTGGCCGTATCCCGTTCGGTTTCCACCGCCCGCCAGAACCAGTCCGGTATGGAGGGTGGAGATGCCTTGTCCCATCGTGCCATCGGGGTCGTCCAAGGAGCGGGTCAGGGGCAATACTACTATCAGAGCGCGCCACAGTCGGCGTTCGCGGTTGGAGTCCTGTTCCACGCAAGCGTGCAGGATCGACGCCCGCGCCCGGTTCCACAGGGGACGCTCGGCGGACGCCGGGGAATGCGTATCATGAGTTTCCGGCAACACGCCCGGCGGCGTTTCCGGGTAAAGTAAGCCGTGATCTGCCGGACTTCTTCCCCTGGTGGAAGGCACGGCATTTCGAATAGTCGCAAGGCGTTCCCGTCCCGGAGGCGGCGGGAACCCGGTGGGCAGGAAGCCCCGGGGTTCCGGCATATTCCAAGACCAGGCAACGCAAACGAAACGCCCCGGGCGGGCGTCGCACGGACAGCGACTCTCGACCGGCAACGAGCCGAACTCAAGGAGTGTGGTCATGGCAACGCCGAACATCGCCCAGAAAGCCCCGTTTCCCGTGGAGGTGGAAGCCGGCAAGAAGTACTTCTGGTGTGCATGCGGCAGGAGCGGCAACCAACCGTTCTGCGACGGCTCCCACCAGGGGACCGAGTTCACGCCGATGCCCTTCGAAGCGGAAGCCGATCGCACGCTGTACTTCTGCGGCTGCAAGCACAGCGGCAGGAAGCCTCTCTGCGATGGGACCCACAATTCCCTGTAGGCGTTCCCTGTAGGCGCTGGTGCGGGTCACCGCGCCTTTCCGGCGATCCGGAGCCCGCGGATTCCGCGGCGCCGGTCGACGTTCGATGATGGATCGAGGTCATGCTGTCGAGACTGTTCAGACGCAAGCCCAGGCTGACGGACGTGGATCCTGCGCGTCGGCGGGAGGCCGTGCTCGCTCTCGATGCCGCCGACGAGACCACCTTTCGGAGAGTCGCGACCGAAGACGCCAATCCGTCCGTACGCATCGCCGCGCTGGCGCGGATCGCGTCTCCGGACGCACTCGGCGGGCTGCTCGAAGACGCCCGACAGGGCGATCGTCCGGAACTGGCGACGGCGGCCGCGGAGCGGCTCGTCGATCTCGGCGACGACCACGCGTTCGCGGGTGACCCCGACGTAGTCATCGCACGGTTCCTGCGCGCGCCGACGGCGGAGCGGCTCGACGCCATCGGCGATCCCCGGCAGGCGGCTCGGGCAGTCGTACGGGTGCCGGACGTCGATACGCGTACCGCCCTTGCGGACACCGTCCGCGACGAGCACCGGCTGATCGCACTCGAGCACCTCGCCCGTACGCGGGACAAGGCCGTGCATCGCATCGCGCGCGACCGTCTCGACTTGCTGAAGCGCCTGCGGCAGGAACGGGACGATCTCGTCGGGCGAGCCGAATCGATCATCGCGTCCGCCGAACGGGTGCGGAGCGACGACGCGCAGTTGGCCGCGAAGCGCGACGTTCTGCGTCGGGAATGGGCCACGACGCTGGCGAGCCTCGAGCAGAACGCCACGGCGCTGGAAGCGTTCGGGCACCCCGCTGCCGACGTGGACGCCCTGCGAACACGGTTCCGCCTGCCCGAACCTCCGATCATCGAATCGGTTGCGACGAACGATGCCGGGCCGCCACTCCCCTCGTTCGAAAGCCTGCTGTCGGCCGTCGCGGCGGTGGCGAGCAGCATCACCGCGGACCCCGGTTCCTTCGAGACGACCACCGAGCTCTCCGCGCGCCTGGACGAGTTGCAGAGCCATTGGAGCCGCCACGCCGACCGGGAGCCGCCGGGCGAGGCGGAAGCCGTGGCATTCCGGGATCGCTGCCAGCGCGTACACGCGCTGATCGAAGCCCTCGACCGCGCTCGCGACGCCCGTTCCGCCGGGGCCGCAATCCTGGCGACGGAGACCACCTTCAAGACGCCCGAGACCGACGCGGACTACGCAGAGGTCTGGCGCCTGCAATCCGAAGCGCGCCGCCACGCGACCGAAGCGGCCGACGTGCTGCGCCGGATCGATTGGCCGGCCGACTGCGCCCGCCCGCCCTGGATGGATGAAGTTGCGGCCCGCGAGACGGAAATGCGGGCCCTGGACGAACGGTGTCACGAGGCCTTTTCCGCGGTGCAGACCGAAATCTCCTCGGCGATCGAGGCGATGGAACAGGCCGTCGAAGCTGGCGAAGTCAACGCAGCGTCGCGCCTGCAGACGCATGCGAACCGGTGGGTGCACCGCCTGCCGCGCTCCGCGCAGGATGGGCCGGGAACGAAACTGTCCAGCCGCTCGGCGCGCCTGCGCGAACTGACCGACTGGCAGTCGTTCGCCGAGCGCGGCAAGCGCGAGGTCCTGTGCGACGAGATCGAGGCGATCGCCGACAACCCGCTCCCGCCGGATGCCCAGATGGCGCGCATCAAGGAACTTCGCGGGCGTGTCCGGGCGCTCGGGCGCCTGCGCTCCGCTGCCGACCGGGCCTTGATGGACCGCTTCAATGCTGGCGCCGACCGTGCCTTCGAGCCCTGCCGGGAGCACTTCGCCGCGCTCGCCGAGGAACGTCGCTTCAACCTCGAGCAACGCGAGGCGATCTGCGCGCAGCTCGAGTCCTTCGTCGCCGCCAACGACTGGGAGCAGGCGGATTACCGGGGCGTCGAACAGATACTGCGCCAGGCGCGCGCCGAGTGGCGCGCCTATCACCCGGTGGACCGCTCCCCGGGCAAGAAACTCGACACCCGCTTCCAGGCCGTCACCGACGACCTCTATGGACACCTGAAGGTCGAATGGGACCGCAACGTCGCCGCGAAGCAGGCCATCGTGGACGACGCACGGCAAGCCACGGAAAGCGATGTGCCGCTGGGCGACCAGATCAACACGATGAAGCGACTGCAGGCGAACTGGAAGCACGTGGGGACGACCCCGCGACGCGTCGACCAGCAGCTCTGGAAGGAGTTCCGCGAGATCTGCGACCGCGTCTTCGAGACCCGCGACGTCCAGCGCGGCGAACACCGCACACGGACGACCGCCGCCGTTGGGGAGGCGAATACCCTGATCGATGCCTTGCGCGGCGAAGTCGCGGCCGAGACGGACAACGTCATCGATCCCCGTCGCGCGGCGGACTACCGCCGTCGGCTGGACGCGCTGGAGCGCCTCCCGGCGGAGGTCGAACGGCGTCTGCAACGCGCGTGGTCGGATTTCGAACGCGAGGTGCGGCTACGCAGGAACCGCCAACCCATCCTCGAGAAGCTCGCCCACATCGATGCGGTGGACACCCTCGATGCGGACCTCGCGAGCCTGGAGCGGGAGGGCGGCGCCACGGAGGCATGGCTCGCGCGAGCCGCCGACCTCGGCAAGCTGTTCGCGGGCCGGATCGAGGAGCCGGCAGCCACGGCGGACGAAGACGCCCTGCGGCGGCTGACGGTCGAGGCGGAAATCGCCGCCGGCATGGACTCGCCGCAGGGCGACCAGGCGCTGCGTCTGGAGGTCCAGATGGGCCGTCTGCAAGCCGGCATCGGCGTGCGGGATCGGACTCCGGTGGACGTCGACGTACTGCTGCAACGCTGGTGCGAAAAGGCGGCAGGAATCGAGCCTGCCGCGACGCTCCGAACGCGCTTTTTCGCTGCCCTGCGGCAGGTCGTCGAGCAATCCATGGAATAAGCCCGCGGGTGCACCGCACCGCTTGTCAGGGGCTCAGCCGCGGGGAATCTCCAGGGCGAGCCGCGCACCGCCGAGATCGCTGTCCGAGATCGCGAGTCGTCCACCGTAGGCGGAGGCCAGTTCCACGACGACGGCTAGCCCGATGCCCTGACCCGCGTGCACGCTGTCCGCGCGCGCGCCGCGCTCGAGCACCCAGGCCCGCGCTTCCGGGGGAATGCCCGGTCCGTCGTCGTCCACCACGATGCGGACGGTGACGCCGTCCTCCACCGCCACGCGGACTCTCGAACGGCAGTACTTGCACGCGTTCTCGAGCAGGTTGCCGAGCATCTCGAGCAGATCCCGTTCGTCACCGCGAACGTGCGCGTCCCCGCCCATCTCGAGAATCGGCGCCTTGGCCGCGTAGGCCTTGTCCAGCGTGCGGCACAACCGCTCGAGCAGCGGTCTGACGGCCACGGTCTCCCGCGGCACGACCGCGCGCAACGCGGCCGCGCGGGAAAGCTGATGGGCGACCGTGTTCTCCATGCGCTGCAACTGCTCCTCGAACAGCCGTCTGTCCCCGGTCGGAAGGCCGTCGCTGGCGTTGGTCAGGACCGCCAGCGGCGTCTTCAGGCTGTGCGCGAGATCGCCCATCGCCCGGCGGTAGCGCTCGCGGTTCTCGCGCTCACGTTCGACAAAGCGGTTGAGCGTACCCGCGAGCCCGGAGAGCTCCCGTGGGTAGTCCTCGCCGATGTCCTCCCGGTCCCCCGCCTGGAGCGCGCCGATGCGTTCCGTCATGCGGCGCACCGGACGCAGGCCCCAACGGAGCGCCACGATCTGTGCCACGACCAGCAGGAAGGTGGCGCCGACGAGGCCCAGCGCCATGCTGCGGCGGAAGCTCTCGATCTCCGTGCGGAAGGGCGCCTGGTCGGCCAGCACCCAGAACGTCAGCTCCGCATCCTCGACATCTTCCCAAACCACCGTGTACCCGAGACGGAACAGGCCCGTCGGTCGGGCGTCGTCATCGACTCCCGCGAAGCGGGAACTGCCCGGTGGCGGCCGACGAGCGCCCCGTGGCCGGGACATGTCGACTGCCGTGACAAGCAGGGATGGGGAACGCCAGATCACCGTTCCATTGGCTGTCTCGACGTAGGCGTAGAGCCCGGAATCCGGCATCGACAACCGCGGATCGCCCAACTCGTCCGGGAACTCCAGGGTGTCGTCGTGCTCTTCCGCCGCGCCGAGGAGCCCATAGACCACCAGGCGCAACTGCTCTTCCGCGCCCGACAGGACGCTCGCCGCAAAGGAGCGCTCGAGCACCCAGCCCATCACGGCCAGGAAGGTCCCGAGCACGATCGTCACGGTCACCATCAGCCGGGTCTGGAGGCTTCCCCGGGCCCCGACCGGCGCAGTGTTCGTGGCTGGCATGACGGCGCCCTCCGGGGTCAGGCGCCCGGCGCGAACCGATAGCCCTGGCCGCGTACGGTCCGTATCGGCTGCAAACCGCCATCCGGGTCGAGCTTCTTGCGCAGCCGCCCCACGAACACCTCGAGGACGTTGCTGCCCCGTTCGAAGTCCTGATCGTAGAGATGCTCGGTGAGTTCCGCCTTCGACACCACGCGCGGTGCGTTCATGGCGAGATACTCCAGCACGCGGTATTCGAATGCGGTCAACTCGATCGCGGCGCCGTCCAGGTGCACCGTCTTCTGTCCCGTGTCCAGCGTCAGCGGACCGCCGGCGATGACCGGTGAGGCATGTCCCCGCGCGCGCCGGATCAGTGCGTGGAGCCGCGCGAGCAGTTCCTCCATGCGGAAGGGCTTGGTGAGATAGTCGTCCGCACCGATTTCGAGTCCGGTTACCTTGTCCTGCCAGTCGCCGCGCGCCGTCAGGATGAGGATGGGGAACACGCGATCCTCGGCACGGAGCCGCGAGATCACCTCGAAGCCCCCGACCTTCGGCAGGCCGAGGTCGATCACGGCCGCGTCGTAGTCGAACTCGCGCCCGTAGTACAGGCCTTCTTCGCCGTCGGACGCCCGGTCGACGACGAAGTCCGCATCGCGCAGGAACTTGTCGATCTGCGCCCGGAGAAGCATCTCGTCCTCTACGAGCAGGATCCGCATCGGCGCTCCAGGCTACCCTTCGGGCGCCACTCCGCTGGCGTCAACGTAGACGTTCCTGACCCGGCCGCTGTCCGTCAGGAGTCGCACGCGGAAGCCGTGCCGCCCATCCCGCTCCACGGCAGTCGCGGACAGGATGCGACCGTCGAACAGGCGCCGGACCTGGCCGACCGCCTTTTCCCGGGTGATGCCGGCGCCTCCCGGCGCGACGAAGCTCGCGGCGCGGGGGCCGACCGACCGCTCCCCCGCGGCAGCGGCAGACGCAAGGACCGCGCCGAACAGCAGCAGTGCAAGACCCAGGCCCCCGCACCGCACACGTCTCGCGGAGAAACGCTTCCGGCAGGAAACTGTGAATTCGGACCGCATGGGATGTGTTCGCCGTCGCTGCACCGCCCTGTCTCCGGGGATTGTAACCGCTCTGCGACGCGGCCCCCCCGCAGCGCGGGCCCTGTTGCCCTCGCTCGCCCCGCAGTCTGAAAGCCGTCCACTGAACCCCGACTGAACGCCGGCGTCGCTCAACGAGCGCCGCTATCCGAACCGGCACCGGCGCCTGGCCGGCGCAGGGACGTCGCGGTGACCCGATGCCGTTCGTCCAGATCGACCAGCACGTCGGCGCGTGCCGGCAGATCCTCCAGCATCCACAGGGTCAGCCGCTCGTAATGCGCGACGAAACGTTCGACCTGCACGCGTCCAAGGCGCTGCCCGGGCGGTCGGTCCGCCTCCTGGCCCAGGCGCCAGCGTCGCACCGCGTCCAGGCTCGGCACGCGCAGGTAGACCAGGCAGTCGAACGAGCCGAACAGGCCGGCATACGCGCCGCCCAGGGCGTCGTTGACGTAGGTGCGCCAGCGTCCGTCCACATCCTCGTCGGCTTCCAGCGCATTCGCCGGCATGCCAAGCATTTCCGCCGGCTGTGGGCCCGCGCCGACGCACCACCCCTCCAGCAGCACGATGTCGGCCGGGCCGTCAACGACGCGTCCCCGCGGCGCCCGGTCGTCGACGCCCTTGTCGAAAACCGGTACCGACACCTTGCCCGGTTCGGCGAGGGCCGCCAGCACGGACTCGCACAAGGCGACATCGTGGGTTCCGGGCGGTCCGCGCGTCGCGAGCAGCGGATGCACCGTGCGGCCCAGGACCTCCCGCTCCGCCCGCGTGAGATAGAAGTCGTCGATCGACATGGCGACCGCGTGCAGTCCGAAATGATCCGCCGCCGCGACCATCGCTCCCGCGAGCGTGGATTTGCCGGCGCCCTGGCCACCGGCGAGCGCGACCCGTGCCGGCGGTGCCGTTCGCCAGCCGGCGGCAAGCGTCGCCGCCAACGTCCGCCAGTCCTCCGGCAGCGTCGGGTCGAGGGCCGCGAAACACGCGCGCGCCTCGCTATCGACAAGCGCCGAAACCTTGGGCAACCTGTGAACTCCTGATGCGGCAAAAGAAGGGCTCCCCGGAATGGAAACATCCCTGCAATCCATCCTCAAGTTCGAGGCCCGGATCCGGGGCTACCTGAACCTGGCCGGCGGGTTCGTCTCGCTGCTGTTGCTCCGGCTGCTGCTCGGCTATGAGTACTTCACGAGCGGCATCACCAAGTTCAACGGCAAGAACTGGTTCGGCTCCGCCGAGTTTCCGTTTCCGTTTTCCATCCTGCCCGTGGATGTGAACTGGTTCCTCGCGACGTGGTTCGAACTCCTGGGCGCCGCGCTGCTGATCGTGGGTCTTGCGACCCGCTACGTCGCGGCGAGCCTCATCGTCATCACCCTGGTCGCCATCTACGCGGCCCACCTGCCGGAAGTGCAGCAGATGATCGACGGCGAGCGCGTCTGGACGTCGGTCGGCATCGGGTCGCTCGGCGAGTTGTTCGACGGCTACCGTATCAGCGAGAACTGCAAGGACGGGTATTGCACCGGCAACTACAAGCTGCCCGTGATCTACCTGTTCATGTTCATTCCCCTGATGCTGTCCGGCGGCGGCAGGCTGGCCGTCGACCACTGGCTGGGACGTCGTCTCTCGAAGTGACGAAGGCCCGGAGCGCGACCTTGGGACCGCAACGGTCGGCTCAACCCATGGCGAAGACGCGGATGCGGCGTTCGTTACGGGACAGCCATGCGAGCCGCGCAAGGAGGATCACGGAGGCGACGGCCAGACCGCCGACCAGCCCCGTCCAGAAGCCCTGCACGCCCCAGGCATCGAATCCGAGCAGGCCGAAGCCCAGTACGGCGCCAAGCGGCAGCGCGATCCCCCAATAGGCGAACACCGCCGTGAACATCGGCGCGCGCACGTCCTTGTAACCCCGCAGGGCACCGACCGCCGTCACCTGCGTGTCGTCGACGAACTGGTACAGCGCGACGAACAGGAGCAGGCCCGAAGCGATCTCTATCACGGCGTTGTCCGAGGTGTACGCCGATGCGATCTGCTGGCGCAGCGTGAGGAGTACGACGGCAGCGAACACCGCAAACACCCCGGAGGCCCCCACGGCGACGAAGCCGGAACGCCGGGCGCCGGGCAAGTCGTTCGCCCCCACGTTGTAGCCGACACGAATCGTCGCCGCCATGCCAAGCGCCAGCGGCACCATGAAGGTGATGCCCCCCACGTTGGAAGCGACCTGGTGAGACGCGACCGCCTCGACCCCGAGGCGACCGATCAGCAGCGTCACCACCGAGAACACGGCCACCTCGAAGAAGATGGCGATGCCGATCGGCAGGCCGAGTCGAAACAGGCGCCATATCACCGAGAAGTCCGGTGCCGAAAAGCGGGACAGGGTGCCGGCCCTCTTTATCCTCGAGTAGCGCACGACGCCCAGCATCGCCAGGAACTCGCACCACATCACGATCGCGCCGGAGATGCCGCAGCCAACCCCGCCCAGCGCCGGAATACCGAAGCCCCCATAGACGAAGAGGTAGTTCAGGGGAATCTTCAGCAGGAGCCCGCTCAGGGCCACTACCATCGCCGGCGTGGTCCACGACATGCCGTCGCAGAGATTGCGAAACACGAAGTATCCGAGTACCGGCACCAGTCCGAAGCTCATGGCGGAGAGGTATCCCGACGCCACGGGGATCGCGGCCGGATCGACGCCGATCAGGCGATAGGCCGTTGCGCCGAACTGCATGGCCCCGACCAGCAGCAGACCTCCCGCGAGGGCGATCCAGAGCGCCTGGCGGACCACGGCGCCGGCCTCCTCTGCCCGCCCCGCCCCGTGCATCTGGGACACCACCGGCGTCACCGACATGGCGACTCCCGACAGCAGCAGCATGGCCGGCCAATAGAAGTTGCCGCCGAGGGCGATGCCGGCCAGATCCACGGCACTCACATGGCCGGCCATGATGGCGTCGACCACGCCCATGCCCATCTGGGAGAGCTGCGTCAGGATGATCGGTCCGGCCAGCACGCCGAGCGCGCCGAGTTCCTTCACGACTCCCCGGTTGGCCTGCATCGTGGGGTCCAGGGTCGAGGGGTGGGGGCGCGCGGATTCTACACCGGCCCGGCGCCGCGCCTTGTTGCCGACGGACACCCGCAAGCCTGGCTCGCCCCGACCCGCGAGCCACCGCCCGCGCGTGTCACCGACGGGCCAAGAACGTATACTTGCCGCTAGCCAGAGTCAGCCCAAGGAGCCACCGCACATGGACCTGAACGACAGCAAGACACTACAGAACCTCAAGGACGCGTTCGCCGGGGAGTCCCAGGCCAATCGCCGCTATCTGTACTTCGCGCAGAAGGCCGATGTCGAGGGCGAAAACGACGTCGCCGCCGTGTTCCGCTCCACCGCCGAAGGGGAGACCGGCCACGCGCACGGCCACCTCGATTACATGGAAAGTGTGGGCGACCCCGCCACGGGCCTGCCGATCGGTACGACCAGGGACAACCTGGCCGCCGCGATCGCCGGCGAGACGTACGAGTACACCGACATGTACCCGGGCATGGCCGCGACCGCGCGCGACGAGGGCTTCGACGAGATCTCGGACTGGTTCGAGACGCTCGCAAAGGCCGAGCGCAGCCACGCCAACCGCTTTCGGAAAGCCCTGGACGCCGTCGAGTAGGCTCCTCCCTGGCGACAGTGCGGGGCCCGCCCGGCCCCGCACCGCCAACCGGCCCAATGCCCCCCAAGGAAGGAAGTCTCGAAGCCCCCGAGCGGCAACCCATAGACTGGCGCAACCCGGATTTCCGGGACAAGGCGTCGGTCGACGCCGAACTGGAGCGGGTCTTCGACATCTGTCACGGCTGCCGCCGTTGCGTGAACCTGTGCCAGGCCTTCCCGACGCTCTTCGACCTGATCGACGAATCCGAGACCTTCGAGATCGACGGGGTCGACAAGGCGGACTACGCGAAGGTCGTGGACCACTGCTATCTCTGCGACCTGTGCGCGGAGACCAAATGCCCGTACCTGCCACCCCACGAGTGGGCCGTCGACTTCCCGCACCTGATGCTGCGCGCGAAGGCGCAACGCTACGCCGACAAGGACACGAAGACCCGCTGGCGCGACCGCCTCATCACGAGTACCGGTCCGCTCTTCGACGCGGCCGCCCGGCCCGGCGTCGCCGCACTGGCGAACGCCGCGGCATCGAACAGGACCTTGCGCGCACTCGGCGAGCGCATCGCCGGCATCGACGCGCGGGCGCCCCTGCCGAAGTTCCAGGGGCGCAAGCTCCAATCCCGCGTTCCGGGGGAGACGGGTGCCGGGCACACCGCGCGACCCTCGGCCACGACCCGGGGCAAGGTAGCCGTCTTCACGACCTGTTACGGACACCACGAGCCGCAGGCGGTGGAGGATCTGGTCGCGGTACTCGACCACAACGGCATCCCCGTGCGGGTACTCCACGGTGCCCAGTGTTGCGGCATGCCGAAGTTCGAACTCGGCGACCTCGAGTCCGTCGCGAAGCTCAAGGAACGGAATCTGCCGACGCTCCTCGGGGCGGTGGACGACGGCTACGACCTGATGTCGATCATCCCCTCGTGCACGCTGATGTACCGCCAGGAGCTGCCGCTCATGTTCCCGGACGAGGAAGGCGTCGCACGCGTGGCCGAACGCTTCTTCGACCCGTTCGAGTACCTCGTCCTGCGCGGCCGGGAGGACCTCGTCCGGACGGACTTCAGGAACCCGCTCGGCAAGGTCGCCTACCACGCGGCCTGCCATCAGCGGGTGCAGAACGCCGGTGCGAAGACCCGCGAGTTCCTGGCCTCCATTCCGGGCACGGAGCTCACCTTCATCGAGCGCTGCTCCGGCCATGACGGCACCTACGCGGTGAAGGCCGAGACCTTCGACGCCGCCATGAAGATCGCCCGCCCCGTGGTGAACCGGGTACGTAACGCGGAGGCCGACCTGTACGGGTCGGACTGCCCCCTTGCGGGGCGGATGATCGCGCACGGCATGGACGACGCCTCCGAGGCGGTGCATCCCATCTCGATGGTGCGCCGGGCCTACGGCATCTGATGCACAAGCTCGACCGAACAAAGCTGTGGAGTCTCGAGCGCTACGCCGAGGAGCGCTTCGCGTTCCGGGCACGTGTCGTGCAGCACAAGAAGGCGCGGCGCGTTTCGCTCGGTCCCCACGCCACGCTGCTGTTCGAAGATTTCCTCACCATGCACTACCAGGTGCAGGAGATGCTGCGCACCGAGCGCATCTTCGAGCGGAGCGAGATCGAAGCGGAACTCGCCGCCTACAACCCGCTGATCCCGGACGGCAGCAACTGGAAGGCGACGCTCATGCTCGAATACCAGGACGCCGAGGAACGCGGCCGGGCGCTGGCGCGCATGGCCGGCGTCGAAGACCGTGTGTGGGCGGAAGTCGCGGGGCAGGAGCGCGTGTTCGCGACAGCCAACGAGGACATGGACCGCAGCAACGCGGACAGGACGGCGGCGGTGCACTTTCTGCGCTTCGAACTCGCGCCCGGTATGATCGAAGGCTTGAGGGCCGGTTCCCGGCTTGAGATGGGCATCGACCATCAGGAGCTGCCGTATCGGGTCGAAGTCTCCGGGCAGGCCCGGGCAGCGCTTACCGCCGACCTCGACTGATCCGTCCCCGGTCGCGTGAGCGCGGGTCCCGTTCGGCGACGCAGGGGGCATAAAGGGGGTACAGCAACGTGCAGACCCGCATCGAGAGCGACATCCGCGGTTGGGACGCGATCCTCGACCACCGCACCGGCACCGACGGCGATCGTGCCACCGCGGAGTGGCTCGCCGACGCCATTGACCAGGCCGGCGCCGAGCCGCGCCTCGACGCCTTCCCCTTCCGCCGTCGTGTGCTGCACGACTGCGCCGTCACCGTCGGGGGTCAGCGCGCCGGGGGCGTGCCCCTCTTCGACGGCGGACTGACCGGGCCACAGGGCGTCCGGGCCGCACTCGCACCCCTCAAGGTCCACGGCGGGACGATCGGCGTGACACCGTTCAGTTCGAACGGGGCCGACGACGGGACGCGACGCATGCTCGAAGCCCGGCGTCGGGACGCCACGGCGATCGTGGCCCACTCGGCGGCCGAGGAGACCGTACCCGGACTCGCATTGCTGAACGCCTCCCACTACGACGCACCCTTCGGGCCCCCGGTACTGCAGGTCGCATCCGGGCACCGGGCATGGCTGGAAGACGCGGCCGCCCACCGGACGCCCGCACACCTGGTCGCACATGCCACCCTCGAATCGACCAGCGTGTCCAACGTGCTGGCGAGGATTCCCGGCCGCTACCCGGACCTGGCTCCCCTGGTCGTCCTCACGCCCCGGAGCGCGTGGTGGACCTGCACCGCAGAGCGGGGTGGCGGTATCACGGCATGGCTCGAGTGCATCCGCCGCTTCGCGGCCGCACCCGGGCACCGCGACATCCTGTGCCTGGCGACCACCGGCCACGAACTGGGGCACGCCGGACTCGCGCACCATATGCAGACGCACCCGTCCCTCGCCCGAGATGCGCATGCGTGGATCCACCTCGGCGCGAACTTCGCCGCAATCGACGCGCGCACCCGATACCAGGCGTCGCCGGCGTTCCACCAGATGGGACTGGACGCCTTGGCGGCGGAAGGCGTCGCGCCCGATTCGGTCATGGAGTCCGGAGCGCGACCCTTCGGCGAAGCCCGCAACGTCTTTGACGCCGGCGGTCGTTACGTCTCCCTGCTGGGAACGAACCGATGGTTCCATCATCCCGACGACCGCTGGCCGGACACCATCGACCTCGAGCGCACCGAGAGGCTTTGCCGCGCGGTTCTTCGCATCGCGGAAGTCCTCGCCGGACCCTGACCACGGCAGGCATCCGGCGCACCCCGGCCCGGTCGACCCGGGTCGCGGACCGCAATTGACCGACCACCGATCAGTCGCTTTAATACGCGGCTCGTTGCCCTCGGGCCAGGTAGCTCAGTCGGTAGAGCAGTGGACTGAAAATCCGCGTGTCGGTGGTTCGATTCCACCCCTGGCCACCAGCACTGTCGAAACGGGATTCCCCCACGAGAACGGAGAGATTGCGTCGTGAAACGACTGTACGCACTGGCCAGCATCCTGGCCACGGTCTGGGTCGCCGCCGCGGCGCTGCCCCCCGGTACCGACGACGAGATCCGTGCGCGGATTGCGCCGTTCGGCAGTTCCTGCATGCCTGAAGACGAAGTCTGCGGTGACATTGCGGCGCCCGCACCGCCGGTAGCCGTGGCGGAGGCGCCAGCCGCACCGCTTTCCGGACAGGAAGTGTACGACCGGTTCTGTTTCGCCTGTCACGCCACGGGCGTGGGGGAAGCCCCGCTGCTGCACAACGCCGAACAGTGGGCGCCACGGCTCGCCAAGGGGATGGACGCGCTGCTGCAGACGAGCCTCACCGGCATGGGCGCCATGCCGCCGATGGGCGCCTGCATGGCGTGCTCCGAGGAAGAAATGACGGCCGCGATCGAGTACCTCATCGGGAGCTGACACCCACCGGGGCGCCTCCACCGCACTCTGGCGGAAACGCCGGCCGCCCGCGCGTCAACCGACGCGATACGTCAGGGCTTCGGCCACATGCGGCGTGCCGATCGCATCTTCTCCCGCGAGTCCGGCGAGATCCGCGACCGTCCGGGCCACCTTCTGGACCCGATGGATGGCGCGCGCCGACAGGCCATACCGCTCCACGGCGCGCTTCAGGAGCCCGCGGGCCGCGGCATCGAGGGCGCAGTACCGTTCGACGTCCCGCGCCCCGAGATCGCGGTTGTACTGGCCTCGAATCCGGATCTGGGTCGAGCGCGCGGCGGCGATCCGATCCCGCAACCGAGCCTCGTCAAAGGCCGGCGGGGCCCGGTTCCACAACTCGTCCTCGCTGACCGGCCCCACCTCGACATTCAGGTCGATGCGGTCGAGCAACGGCCCGGACAGTCGTGCCCGGTAACGCTGGACCTGTTGAGGCGTGCACCGGCACCGCGTCTCATCGCACACAAACCCCGCGGGGCACGGGTTCATCGCCGCTACGAGCTGGAAGTGCGCCGGGAACCGGCAACGCTGATTCACCCGGGCGATCACCACCTCGGAAGACTCCAGCGGCTCCCGCAGTGCCTCGAGCGAGTCACGACGGAACTCCGGCAACTCGTCCAGAAACAGGACCCCGTTGTGGGCCAGCGAGATTTCCCCCGGCAGCACAGGGGCGCCGCCGCCGATCAGCGCGGCGGTCGAAGCGGAGTGGTGCGGATCCCGAAACGGAGGCGTCCGGGCATCCGGCCAATCCCGGCCCGCCGCCGAATAGACGCTCGCGACCTCCACGGCCTCGTCGCGGGTTAACGCCGGCAGGAGTCCCGTCAGGCGCCTGGCCAGCATCGTCTTGCCGGTACCGGGCGGGCCCCGCATCAGCAGGTGATGTCCGCCGGCCGCTGCTACGGTCAGCGCGCGCTTGGCGGCCAACTGACCCTTGACGTCATGCAGCGACGGCAGCCGCCGTTCGGCGCGCGGGCGTTCCCGCGGCATCGCTCTCGCGACCGGGTCCCGCGCTCGAACGAGGTGCACCGCCTCGGCAAGGTCGTGCACCGGAAACAGCCGTGCCTGCGGCAGCGCGCCGAGCTCGCCGACGTTCGCCGCCGGGAACACCACGCCGCGCCCCGCGCGGTCCGCCGCAAGGGCCGCGCCGAAGCAGCCGCGCACGCCACGCAGCTCGCCGTACAGGGACAGCTCGCCAATGAACTCAAGATCCTCGAGGTGGCGGGCCGGAATCTGCTTTGTGGCAGCCAGGATGCTCATGGCGATGGCAAGGTCGTAGCGGCTGCCGTGCTTGGCGAGATCCCCGGGCGCAAGGTTGACCACCAGATGGCCGCTGGGGAACTCGAGCTGCATCGTCTTGATCGCGCTCTTCACCCGATCGCGGGCCTCTCGAACGGCAGTCTGCGCCATGCCGACCACCGAGAAACCCGACGTACCACCGGGTCGATGCGCCTCGATGGTCACGGCCGGCGCCTCGACGCCGGTCTGCGCCCGCGTGTGGATGCGCAGGTAGGTGCGCGGGTTCGACGCCCCCATGCCGTGCGCACTCTCGCTGGAGGCGCCCTCGGCTGCACCGACTCCCGGGTCCACCGTATCCTGCGTTCGAGACATCCGGCGAGTCTAGGTGTCGAGCAAGCCGGCGCTCCATGGCGGTTGTCTGGCAATCGTGTGCGCCCTCGCCTATCGTGGATCCCGCGCGGTATATGCTGGCCCAACCAAGCAGCAGGCTGGACGCGGTGACCCGAAGCACCATCGGCGAACTGAACGAGCGCTCCCTGCATCGCGCGCTGAAAGAGCGCTACGCGGCACAGGGCGGCAGCGTCGAGACGGCCGTCGACGGCTACGTCGCCGACGTGGTGATCGGTGACCGGATCGTCGAGATTCATACCGGCGACTTCTCCCCGCTCAAGAGAAAGCTGCCCCGGCTGCTCGCACATCACACCGTCACCCTGGTGCATCCGATCGCGCGCGACCGCTACATCGTCAAGCTCCTGGAGGATTCCGACGTGCCGCCGCCCCGGCGCAAGTCGCCGAAGCACGGTTCCCCGTTCGGCATCTTCAGCGCGCTCGTGAGTATTCCGTCCCTGCTCGAGCATCCCAACCTGACGCTGGACGTGGTGATGGTGGTCGACGAAGAGCTACGTGTGCCCAACACGGGACGTCGACGATGGCGGAGACGGGACTGGATCGCCATCGACCGCCGCCTGATCGAGGTGGTCGAGACCCACACGATCCGGCGCATGGCAGACCTCTTCGCCATGCTCGACGCCGAGTTGGCGGAGGTGTTCACCACGCGGCAACTGGCCGCGGCGATGCGATCCTCCCGGCGGCTCGGCCAGCAGGCCGCGTTCTGTCTACGCGCGGCGGGAGTCTGCGAGATCTGCGGCAAGGAGGGTCGGGCGCTCCTGTATCGTCGGACCGTCGAGCTTCCTTAGTCGCCGGTAGGAAATCGCCGCCAATTGGGTAACAATCGGCGGGCAGTCTCAAGGCCCGGTGCTGAAGGAGAACCCACGGTGAAACTGATAACGGCGATCATCAAGCCATTCAAACTCGACGACGTGCGCGAAGCGCTCTCCGACATCGGGGTCTCGGGGATGACGGTGACCGAGGTGAAGGGTTTCGGTCGGCAGAAGGGACACACGGAGCTCTACCGGGGCGCCGAGTACGCGGTGGACTTTCTGCCGAAGGTGAAGATCGAGATCGCGATCGACGACGCCATCCTCGATCAATGCCTCGAAGCGATCGGCAAGTCCGCCAATACCGGCAAGGTCGGCGACGGCAAGATCTTCGTTTCTTCTCTCGAGGAAGTGGTCCGCATCCGCACGGGCGAGACCGGGGCGAACGCGCTGTAGGGGACGGGCTTGTCCCGTCCCGTCTCCAGGGTCGCCCCCTGCACATCACCGCGCCCCCACCTTGACGGTGCGTCCGGCCCACGTTGCACCAAATCAGGGCGTTCCGTGCACTAGTTTGACGCGCCCACGCGGCGCCACACCACGCCAATTCCTCGACACCACCCGTCCCCCGTCACCGCAGTGCCACAATCGGCTCCCTCGGCAGCTGGCACGGTATGTGCAGTATCCAAGTCGCTTGGGAGACCGGCGCCATGTCGCGGCGGGGAGATTCGGACCGCGGCAACGCCGGGGTCACGTCGACCGCAAGCAGTCGACTTCAAACGGGATAGAGAGGTTCAGCACGCAATGCGTAAAACAGCACTGGCATTTATTGCAGCTTGCCTGGGGCTCGGGGCGACCGCCGCCGAGATATCAGGCAACGTCACGATCGCCACGGACTATTCGTTCCGCGGCTGGTCCCAGACGACGCGCGATCCGGCCATTCAGGGTGGCTTCGATGTCGCCGCGGAATCCGGCTTCTACGTCGGAACGTGGATGTCCAACGTCAACTTCGGCGACGACACCAGCACCGAAATGGACCTCTACCTCGGCTATGGAGGGGAGTTCGGAGATAGCGGCGTCTCGTACGACGTGAGCTACATCCGCTTCGAGTACATCAGCGAGGGCGACGCGCTCGACTACAACGAGCTGGCGGCGTCCATCGGCGTCAACAGCTTCACGTTCGGAATCAACTATTCCGAGGCTTATCTGGGCGATGGCGGCCCCACCTTCTACTACCCCTACGCCGGCTACAGCTGGGCCGTCAGCGAAAACGCGGCGCTCGACTTCCACGTCGGCTTCAGCAACGCGGACGAGATTGGCGGCGACGACGACAGCTACATCGACTACGGCCTGACGCTGTCGTTCCCGGTGGCCGGAGCGGACGTCAGCGTGGGAATCGTCGGCACGGATCTCGACGAAGACGTCTGCGATGCGGACTGCGAGGCCCGGGTCGTCCTGTCACTTTCGAAGAGCCTGTAGCACCGGAAGCGCAGACGATGCGCCGCCGGCCCGAAACGCGACAGGCAAGTCCCTCGCCATAGCGCCGGGACGCATCCCGAACCAAGGAGAACCCAGCGATGCAACTCATCACCGCAATCATCAAGCCGTTCAAGCTCGACGACGTGCGCGAAGCGCTCTCGGACGTCGGCGTGGCCGGCATGACGGTGACCGAAGTCAAGGGCTTCGGACGCCAGAAAGGACACACGGAACTGTACCGCGGCGCCGAATACGTCGTGGATTTCCTTCCCAAGGTGAAGATCGAGGTCGCCGTCGGCGACGACATGCTCGATCAGTGCCTGGAGGCCATCGGCAAGTCGGCCAACACGGGCAAGGTGGGCGACGGCAAGGTCTTCGTCACGCCGCTCGCGGAAGTCGTTCGTATCAGAACAGGTGAAACCGGGTCGGACGCCCTCTAGGCGCCGGACCCGGAACACTCCAAGGAGAGTCACGTGGAAGACCTGATTCAAACCAACTACGCCATCGACACCTTTTACTTCCTGGTAATGGGTGCCCTCGTGATGTTCATGGCCTGCGGCTTCTCGATGCTCGAGTCGGGCATGGTGCGCGCCAAGAACACCGCGGAGATCCTGACCAAGAACGTCTCGCTCTACGCGATCGCCTGCATCATGTACCTGCTCGTCGGCTACCACATCATGTACGTCGGCGGCACCGAGGCGGGAGGCATCTTGCCGAGCTTCGGGTTCCTGCTGCAGGACGAGAACACCGCCGAAGCAGTGATCGGCAGCGGCGGCGAGACCTACTACTCCAACCGCTCCGACTACTTCTTCCAGGTCGTGTTCGTCGCGACCGCCATGTCCATCGTCTCGGGCGCGGTCGCCGAACGCATGAAGCTGTGGGCGTTTCTCGGCTTCGCCGTCGTCATGACCGCCGTCATCTACCCGGTGCAGGGCATGTGGACGTGGGGCGGCGGCTGGCTCGCGGAAGCCGGTTACTCGGACTTCGCCGGTTCCGGCATCGTGCACATGTCCGGGGCGGCCGCTGCACTGGCGGGAGTGCTCCTGCTCGGACCCCGCGCCGGCAAGTACGGCGCCGGCGGACGCGTCAACGCCATTCCCGGCTGCAACATGCCGCTGGCGACCCTCGGCATGTTCGTGCTCTGGTTCGGCTGGTTCGGCTTCAACGGCGGTTCGGAACTGAAGCTCTCGAACGTCGACGAGGCCAATGCCGTCGCGCAGGTGTTCGTCAACACCAACATCGCCGCATCCGGCGGCCTGATCGCGGCACTCGTCCTGGCACGCCTCTGGTTCGGCAAGGCGGACCTCACCATGGCCCTGAACGGCGCCCTGGCGGGACTCGTCGCCATCACCGCGGATCCGCTCTCCGGCACGGCCTTCTGGTCGATGATCGTCGGCGTCATCGGCGGCCTGATCGTGGTCCCCTCGATCGTGCTGCTCGACAAGCTGAAGATCGACGATCCGGTCGGCGCGATCAGCGTGCACGGCACCTGCGGCATCTGGGGCATCATCGCCGTGGTCTTCAGCAACGACGACGCCACCATCGGCGGACAGTTGCTCGGCATCGTGGGCATCTTCGGATGGGTGTTCATCGCGAGCCTCATCGTCTGGGCGATTCTCAAGTACGCCATGGGGATTCGCATCTCCGCAGAAGACGAAGAGATCGGCGCGGACTTCTCCGAGACGGGCATCGAAGCCTACCCGGAGTTTTCGCAGCGTTAGGGCGCGCGAACTTCGTTCGCGTTGGGAGTTTCGCTACAGCGAAACTCCCGTGGAGCCGAAGCGGCGTGCCGGATCCGAAGTCCGACGGCCCTGCTCATCCTTCCCCAAGGGGCGCCTCGGCGCCCCTTTTTTTCGTGCCCGACACCTCGGCAGCAGCGGTCCGGTAACATGGGCCCATGACCGTTGCACCGCACGCCATGCCCCTCGAAGCACTCCACTTCGACAACCGCTTCGCCGCCGAGCTACCCGGCGACCCCGTGGTGGAGAACTTCCGCCGACAGGTGTCGGGGGCCTGCTACTCCCGCGTTCTGCCGCAACCCGTATCCAGACCGAAACTCATCGCCTGGTCGCCCGAGACGGCGGCCCTGCTCGAGCTCCCGGCAAGCCCTCCCGATGCGAAACACTACGCCGACGTCTTCGCCGGCAACCGCGTGCTCGCCGGCATGGATCCCATCGCCACCTGCTACGGAGGCCACCAGTTCGGCAACTGGGCCGGGCAGCTCGGCGATGGCCGCGCCATCAACCTCGGCGAAACGGTGAACCGTCAGGGCGAGCGCTGGACGCTGCAACTGAAAGGAGCGGGCCCGACCCCCTATTCGCGTACGGCGGACGGACTGGCCGTGCTGCGCTCGTCGCTGCGCGAGTTCCTGTGCAGCGAGGCCATGTTCCACCTCGGTGTGCCGACCACGCGCGCGCTGTCGCTCGTGCTCACCGGCGAGGAAGTGATGCGCGACATGCTCTACGACGGCCACCCGGCGGCCGAACCGGGCGCGGTCGTCTGTCGCGTGGCGCCGTCGTTCACGCGCTTCGGGCACTTCGAGATCCTGGCCGCGCGCCGGGACACGGAGCTGCTGCGCCGGCTGCTCGACTTCACCATCGCGACGGACTTCCCGGAGCTGCCGGGCGGCGGTTCGCCGGCCGAGCGCTACGTACGCTGGTTCGCCGAGGTCTCCGCGCACACGGTTGCGATGATCGTGCACTGGATGCGCGTCGGGTTCGTGCACGGCGTCATGAACACGGACAACATGTCCGTGCTCGGCCTCACGATCGACTACGGGCCGTACGGCTGGCTCGAAGGCTACGACCCCGACTGGACGCCCAACACCACCGATGCGGCGACGCGGCGATACCGGTACGGCCAACAGCCGGCCGTCGCGCAGTGGAACCTGCTGCAACTCGCCAACGCCATCCTCCCCGCCGTCGGCGCCGCCGAACCCCTCACGGACGTGTTGCAGGACTTCGCGCGGCAGTACGCCGAGCAGTCGGAGACCATGACGGCGGCCAAGCTCGGCCTCGCGCGGTGCGAGGGCGAGCGGGACGAACGCCTGTTTGCCGAACTGTTTGCGTTGTTCGGCACGGCCGAAACGGACATGACGGTGTTCTTCCGAAACCTCGCAGAGGTAGACCTCGACCGCCCGAGCGTCGAGCCGCTCATGGACGCCTGGTACGCGCCCGACGCGGTCACGGCCGACGTGCGGGCGCGTTGCGAGGAATGGCTCGCGACCTGGGTCGAGCGCGTTCGCCACGATGGCAGCCCCAGGGCCGTCCGCATCGCCCGCATGAACGCCGTCAACCCCCGCTTCGTGCTGCGCAACTACCTCGCCCAGCAGGCCATCGACCAGGCCACCGAGGGCGACCATTCGATGATCCACGAACTGATGGACGTGCTGCGCCACCCCTACGACGAGCAACCCGGCAACGAGGCGTTCGCCGCGAAACGACCGGAGTGGGCGCGCAACCGCGCCGGCTGCTCGATGCTCTCCTGCAGCTCCTGACCCGATGCGCTACATCAGCACGCGCGGCGCAACCCCGCCCCTGTCCTTCCAGGACGCAGTCCTGACCGGCCTCGCGCCGGACGGTGGACTACTGCTGCCGGAGACCCTGCCCTCCCTGGCCGACCGCCTGCAGGACTGGCGCGGCCTCCCGTTTACCCTGCTCGCCATCGAGGTGTTCGCACGTTTCGCCGACGACATTCCCCGCGGCGACCTCGAAGAGATCGTCACGGACGCCTTCGCGACCTTCCGGCACCCGGACGTCGTCCCGCTCGTCGATCTCGGCGACCTGCATGTGCTCGAACTCTTCCACGGCCCCACCCTGGCCTTCAAGGACGTGGCACTCCAGGTACTCGGGCGGCTCTTCGAGTACATCGTGACGCGCCGCGGGACGCGGCTCAACGTCCTGTGCGCCACCAGCGGCGACACCGGCAGCGCCGCCATCGCCGGGGTTCGGGGCCGCGCCAACATGGGCGTGTTCGTGCTGTACCCGGACGGCCGCACCAGCGCGCTGCAGGAACTGCAGATGACGACCGTCCCGGACGACAACGTCCACTGCATCGCAATCGACGGCACCTTCGACGACTGCCAACGCATCGTGAAGGCGATGTTCAACGACCTGGATTTCAAGGCCCGGCACGGGCTCGGCGCCGCCAACTCCGTCAACTGGGCGCGCGTCCTCGCCCAGGCGGTGTACTACCTGCACGCGGCATCGCGTTTCGAGGAGCCCGTCTCGTTCAGCGTGCCGACCGGGAACTTCGGCAACATTCTGGCCGGCTACCTCGCGCGCGCCATGGGCGCACCCATCGACAAGCTGGTGCTCGGCACCAACGACAACGACATCCTGGCGCGTTTCTTCCAGACCGGCGTCTACAGCCTCGGCGAGACACGCCAGACCATCAGCCCGTCGATGGACATCCAGGTGGCCAGCAACTTTGAGCGGTTCGTGTACTACCGGCTCGGCTGCGATCCGCAGGCGCTGAAAGCGTTCATGTCCGCCTTCGCATCAAAGGGCATGGCCCGCATCGACGGAGGCGTCCCCACGGACGAGGGCATCCTCGCGACGGCGGTCGACGAACCGGCCACGGTGGCAGCCATGGCCGACCTCTACGCCCGCCACCGGTACGTGGCCGATCCGCATACGTGCGTCGGCATTGCGGCGGCGCAACGCTTCCCGGAGTACCGTCCGATGATCTGCCTTGCGGCGGCCCACCCGGCGAAGTTCCCCGAGTCGGTCAACGCGGCGGTGGGCGAGGATGTCGCCCGTCACCCGCTGCTCGAGGGCCTGTCCGACCAGCCAGAAAGGAAAACACGGCTACCGCCCGACATCGATGCGGTGAAGGCGTTCATCGCTCCGCGCGCCGGGGAGGCCTGAGCTTCCCTAACGGACGGACGACTTCCCGCCAAGCCCCGCGATGACCGCCGGCAGTTCGTCCAACCGCGACACTGCGGCGCTGGCTCCCACCGCCGAGCCGTCCGCCCCGCCGCCAAAGTTCACCCAGATCGTGTGCATCCCCACGCCGCGCGCACCCTCGATATCGTCCACCGGCTGGTCCCCCACGTGTACGGTCGCCGACGGCGAGACACCCGTGTGCCGCAACGCCGCCTCGAACATCGCCGGGTCCGGCTTGCTCGCACCGACATCGCCCGCCGTGAAACCGAAGGCGAAATACCGGTCGAGCCCGAGACGCGCGAAGTCCGCGTTGCCGTTCGTCAACGCTCCGAGGGTGTAGCGATCCACGAGGAGGTCCAGGGTTTCCAGCGCGCCCTCGTAGTAGGAAATCTCGTGGCGCAGACGCAGGAACTCTTCGAAGGCGCCGGCGGCATGGCTGCGCGCCTGCTCGTCGGAACACCCGCACACCCGGGCCGCCCGACGCAGCACCGCGAGGCGCAACTGCGAGACGTCATGGGCGATCTCCGGCTGCGACTCCACGACCTCGGCCCGCAACGCCCAAAGGGACGCGCTGTCGAAACGCTCGCCGAACTCCGGGACGCGCCGCGTCATCCACTCCCGGCTCGCGGTCTCCGCCCGGCGGATCACGTTGTCCGTCTCCCAGAGCGTGTTGTCGAGATCGAACGTGACGAGTTCGATCATGCGTCCCGGGCCTTGGCCCGCGGGTGTGCGGCGTCGTAGACCTTCGCCAGGTGCTGGAAGTCGAGGTGCGTGTAGATCTGCGTGGTCGAGATGTCCGCATGACCGAGCAACTCCTGCACGGCGCGCAGGTCACCGCTCGACTCGAGGAGGTGGCTGGCGAAGCTGTGTCGCAGCATGTGTGGATGCAGGGCATCCGTGCCGAGCTGCGCCGCCGACAGCTTCTTCAACCGGACCTGCACCGTGCGCGGACTGATACGGTTGGCGCCCCGTCCCGTGAAGAGCGGCGCCGAGGCCGGAATCCCCGGGCGGGTGGCGAGCCAGGCTTCGATGGCCTGCACGGCAGGCTCTCCGAGCGGCAAGATCCGCGTCTTGTTGCCCTTGCCGGTGACGGTGACGAAGCCGTTGGCGAGATCCACGTCCCGCAGATCGATCCCGACGAGCTCCGCCAGGCGCACGCCGCAGCCGTAGAGCACCTCCAGCATCGCGCGGTCGCGCAACTCCGTCCTCGAAGCCGCCTTTGCATCGAACAGCTTCGCGGCCTGGTCGATGTCGAGGGCCTTCGGCAGCGGCCTGCCCCGCTTCGGCGCGACCACCCCGGCGGCCGGATTCGCAGTGACCATTTCCCGGCGCACGAGGAAGGCGAAGAATGCGCGCAGGCTCGACAGGCTGCGCGCGATGGTGCGCGGCGCGCGACCGCGGGCGTGGAGGCGCGCGAGATGCTCGCGTACGTGGTGGGGCTTGCAGTCCGCCCAGCCATCGCAGTCCACGCTCGACCGGAACGCACAAAGATCGCGCCGATAGGCGTCGAGCGTGTGCGTCGAGCAGCGTCTCTCGTGCGTGAGGTAGTCGAGGTAGCGGTCGAGCAGCGGGTCCGCTTGCGCGGGCGGCTGCGTATCGTCCCCGCTGCCGCCCCCGGGAGCCGATCCAGTCTGCCTGGCCCTGGAGCCCGCTTCGCCGGCGCGCAAGTCCCGCATGCCGGTTAGAGTGCGATCGCCAACGGGTGGCCGGCCATGCGGCGGTCGGCGGTCAGCAGCTTGAGTTCCTCCTCCTGCGCCTGCACCAGCAGCAACTCGTCGAACGGGTCCTTGTGATCGATGGGGGTCGCGAGTTCGCGCGCCGCGTGACCCACGGACATCGGCAGAAACGTCACGTCCTGCCCTTCCAGCAAGGCGATGACGTCGTTGGGATCGAACGCGCTCTTGCGCTCCCCGGACGCATGCCGCGCCCGCAACTTCAGCCGCATCTCCCAGATCGAGACGGCGCTGACGTAGAGGCGCGCGTTCTCCCGCGCAAAGAAGCGGCGCTCCGCAGCGGAGAACGTGCCCGGGGCTTCCATCAAATGGTAGAGATACGAAGTATCGAGCCATATGGTCGAGAGATGCACCCCCGGCACTATGCCTCCGCAGGCGGATCCAATCAAGACTACACCGTGACCACATGTGGCGTGACGCATCGGGCCGGCGCGACTTCTCCCGCGCGATCAGGCCCGGATCTGACCCTCGTAGATCTGCGCCGCCGGCCCCGTCATGGTGACGCTCTCGCCCTCCCCGGGCCAACGGAGTTGCACCTCGCCGCCCCGCAGCGAAACCGTCACGCGGGACTCGAGTTGTCCCGTCAATCTGCCGAACACCATGGCGGCACACGCGCCGCTGCCGCAGGCGCGGGTCTCGCCGGCGCCGCGTTCGAAAACGCGAAGCCGCGCGAAGCCCGGTTCCACGATCTGCAGGAACCCCACGTTCACGCCTTCCGGGAAGGCCTCGGAGGCCTGCACCTGCATCCCGAGCCGCTTCACCGGCGCGTTGACAATGTCGTCGATCTCGATGACCGCGTGCGGATTGCCGATCGATACCGGCGCGACCACGACCTCCCCATCGGCCACCGGGAGCCGGTAACGCACGCCGTCCGGCAACGGTTCCGCCAGCTCCGGACGAAACGGAACGTCCCCCGGCTCCAGGCCGGGTGTACCCATGTCCACCTCCACGCGATCGTCCTCGAGCATCCGCGTGCGCACCAACCCGCTCGACGTCTCGAGGGTCGAGGCTCTGCTTCACCGACAGGCCGTGGTCGCGGACGAACTTCGCGAAACACCGGGCGCCGTTGCCGCACTGTTCGGCTTGTGTCCCGTCCCGGTTGAAGATCCGGTAGCGGAAGTCCGCCGTCGGATCCGACGGGGGCATCACCGCGAGCAACTGGTCGAACCCGACCCCCGTGCGCCGGTCGCTCCAGCGCTTGATGCGGTCCGCCGTCAACTCCACGTTCTGCGTGACGAGATCAAGCACCATGAAGTCGTTGCCGATGCCGTGCATCTTTGCGAAACGCAACTTCATGGCGCTGTTTCTGTTTCTGTCGTCGGAGTCTCGAGTGCCAACTGATCGCCCACCGTCTCGCGCCGCCGGACCACGCGGAAGTCGCCGCCGGAAACCAGCACCTCGGCCGCGCGGCCACGGGTGTTGTAGTTGGAACTCAGCACCATGCCGTATGCGCCGGCGCCGCACACCGCGAGCAGCGCCCCGTCCTCGATCGCAAGGGGTCGGTCGAGGGCCAGGAAGTCGCCGGTCTCGCAGACCGGACCGACGATGTCCCATGCGCGCGGCGTGGCATCGCTCGGGACGGCCGCCTGTACGTCGTGGTGCGCCCCGTAGAGCGCCGGGCGAATGAGGTCGTTCATCGCCGCATCCACCACGGCGAAGTTGGGTGTCCCCACACCTGTCCCCGGCTTGAGGTACTCCACCCGGGTGAGGAGCACGCCGGCATCGGCGACGAGATAGCGTCCCGGCTCGACGAGCAGTTCCAGGCCGCGCGCGAACACGCGTGTCGCGACTTCGCGCCCGTACGCTTCCACGTCGAACACGGCTTCGTCGCTGTAGCGAACCCCGAAGCCGCCACCGAGGTCCACGTGGACGACGCCGATACCTTCCGCGGTGAGGGCGTCGACCATGCTGAACAGGCGGTCGCACGCTGCCGCATACGGCTCGAGCGCGGCGATCTGCGATCCGATGTGACAGTCGATGCCGCGTACGTCCAGGACCTCCGAGGCCGCGGCATGGCGGTACATGGCCATGGCCACGTCCTCCGGCACGCCGAACTTGTTTTCCTTGCGGCCCGTCGAGATGTACCGGTGCGTCTGCGCGTCGACGTCGGGATTGACCCGTATGGAGACAGGGGCCACGCGGGACAGGAGCCGCGCGCGCGCCTCTAGCCGCGCCAGTTCCGGCGCGCTCTCCACGTTGAAGCAGCCGATCCCGACCTTGAGGGCGAAGTCGATCTCGGCGACGGACTTGCCCACGCCGGAGAACACCACATCGCGTGGCTCCCCGCCGGCGCGCAGTACGCGCTCGAGTTCACCACCCGAGACGATGTCGAAACCGGCGCCGAGTTCCTTCATCAACGCCAGGATCGCGAGGTTGCCGTTGGCCTTGACCGCATAGCAGATCCGCGCCGGCCCCGGCTGCAGGGCTTTCGAGAGGCGCCGGAAGCGGTCCTCGATCGCAGCCCTCGAATAGACGTAGGCCGGCGTGCCGACCGCATCCGCGATGGCGGTCAGGGGGACATCTTCAATCCCGAGGACATTGTCGATGCGACCAAACATGCCGTGCCTGTGTCTTCCGGGAGGTAGAGCGGCCCCTTGTGCCCGCACGTCGCCGCCATCGCGCACCACGCCGCCACGACAAGCCAACGCATAGCACTCCGTCCAAGACCGCCCGAGGGCGCAGTATAGCGTCCCGTCGGCCGTCCAGGCGGGCCCGCGCGGGCAGCGATCAGATGCGGCGGCGGGCGGCCGCGGCGGCCGCGCGTACGCGCTCCGGCGCCGTCCCGCCGGGATGATCCCGCGCAGCCAGCGACCCCTCGAGCGAGAGCACGCCGTAGACGTCCTCCCCGATCGAGTCGTGGAAGCCGCGCAGGTCCGCGAGGGGCACTTCCGACAGGGCGATGCCCCGTTCCTGCGCGTCCCGGACCACACGCCCCACGGTGTCGTAGGCGTCGCGAAACGGGAGGCCGCGCTTCACCAGGTAGTCCGCGAGATCCGTCGCGGTGGCATAGCCGAGCTCGGCGGCCCGACGCATCGCGGACGTGTCCGGACGCATCGCCGCCACGATATCGCGCATCGCGGCAAGGCACGCCCGCAGGGTGTCCGCGGTGTCGAAGACCGGTTCCTTGTCCTCCTGGTTGTCCCGGTTGTACGCGAGCGGCTGCCCCTTCATCAGCACCAGGAGGCCCATCAGGTGGCCGATGACGCGCCCCGTCTTCCCGCGCACCAGTTCGGGAACATCCGGGTTCTTCTTCTGCGGCATGATGCTCGATCCGGTGCAGAACGCATCCGGCAGCTCGATGAAGCCGAACTGCTGCGACGTCCAGAGCACCAGTTCCTCGCACCAGCGCGACAGGTGTACGGCGCACAGCGAGGCGGCCGCACAGAACTCGATCGCAAAGTCGCGGTCACTGACCGCATCCAGGGAATTCGCGGCGATGCCCTCGAAGCCGAGCGCCGCCGCCGTGACCGACCGGTCGATCGGAAACGTGGTCCCCGCAAGCGCCGCGGCCCCGAGAGGCGAGACGTTGAGCCGCGTCCGGCAGTCGGAGAACCGCGCGCGGTCCCGGTGGGCCATCTCGAACCATGCGAGCAGGTGGTGGCCGAACGTCACCGGCTGCGCCGTTTGCAGATGGGTGAAGCCCGGCATCGGGTCGGCCGCATGGCGTTCCGCGAGGTCCACGAGACCGGCCATGAGCTCATCGAGCAAGCCGACGATGGCGTCCACCTCGTCGCGCAGATAGAGGCGCAGGTCGGTCGCGACCTGGTCGTTGCGCGAACGTCCGGTGTGGAGCTTCTTGCCGGCCTCTCCGATGCGCTCGGTCAGTCGCGCCTCGATGTTCATATGGACGTCTTCGAGGGCATCCGACCACTCGAAGTCGCCCGCCTCGATCTCCTCGCCAAGCGCTTCGAGACCGGCCACGATGGCCGCGCGCTCGTCCTCCGTGAGCACCCCCGCACCGGCCAGCATCTCGGCATGGGCGATCGACCCCCGCAGGTCGTACCGGTACAAGCGCCGGTCGAAGGCGACGGACGCCGTGAACTGCTCCACGCCGGCATCCGTGCGCTCGGCGAACCGGCCGCGCAGCAGCTTGTCTTTCTCGGCCATGGGCAGCTTCGCTCAAGTCCCCGGGATGCGCTCCGTCATATACTGGCACTTTCGGCATCGATGCTCCAAGCGTCCGCGGGGGATATCCCGCATCGTCCCATGGCACGACCCTCTCCCGACCGCGGAACATCCGCCGGTCCCGCCGCCGCGGGCACGCCCGTCCACGTGCGCATCGCAACCCGTGCGAGTCCGCTCGCGCTGTGGCAGGCGGAGCGCGCCAAGTCCCTGATCGAGCGGGCCGGTGACACCACCGCGGAGCTCGTTCCCATGACCACCGAAGGGGACCGCAAGCGCGAGACGCCCCTGGCCGAGTCCGGTGGCAAGGGGCTGTTCGTGAAGGAGCTCGAAGCCGCGCTGTCCGAGGGACGGGCGGACATCGCCATCCACAGCATGAAGGACGTGCCGTCGCAACTGCCCCCGGGGTTCGCCATCACCACCCTCGGCGCACGCGCCGACCCCCGGGATGCGCTGGTGGCGGGCAAGCTGACCTTCGACACGCTGCCGGACGGGGCACGGGTGGGTTCCTCGAGCCCGCGCCGGTGCGCGCAAATCCTGTTCGCGCGACCGGATCTCGTGACCGTTCCTGTCCGCGGCAACGTCGGTACGCGTCTCGCGAAGCTCGCGGACGGCGACATCGACGCTCTCGTCCTCGCATGCGCCGGCCTCGACCGGCTCGGGCAAGCCGACCACATCAGCCAACGCCTCGATGTCGATCTCTGCGTTCCGGCGCCCGGCCAGGGCGCCCTCGCCGCGGAGTACCCGGAGGGTCAGCGGCATCTCGCGGGTCTCCTTGCTGCTTGCGTCGACCAGGAGACCCAGTCGACGGTCACCGCCGAGCGTGCGCTCACCACCGCCCTCGGCGCGGATTGCACGACGCCTCTCGGCGCGTACGCGACTCTCCACCAGGGTAGCGTCACGTTGCGCGCCGTGTTGCTCGCACCGGATGGCGAACAGGCATTCCGCGTCACGGAGACCGGGACAGACCCCCTGGACCTCGGCGAACGGGTAGCCGACGCGCTCCTGCGGCTCGGCGCCATGGCGTCTCTTCGTCAAGGCCCCGGGCCAGGAGACCTCTGAACAAGCTGGCAGCCTGTCGGACTTTGCGTCTGGCACGCCGCTTCGAAGGCACGTCAGGGTTTGGTGCCACGGAAGTTTCGCTGGCGCGAAACTTCTACGGCGCACGCTCCCATGGAACAAATCCGCTCGCGGCTGATTCGGCACGGGGCTCGTAGGGGCGACGCTCGTCGTCGCCCGTGTCGCAGTCGTGCACGCACCTGGGACGGGACAAGCCCGTCCCCTTTCATGGAAGACGGGCCAAGGGAACGAAGTGACCGCCGGTGCGGCTTCCATGAAAGGACGGCGTGGCTGGGCCGGAGGCGCGCCGGTGCGTAGCGAGCTTGCGAGCGAGGACCGGACCGGCTATGGGGCGCTACAACGCCCGCGCCGGAACCCGGGGTGAAAACTCCTGGCGCCGCCAAACTCCTCGCGTTCGCTCGGCGTCTGGCCCCAGCCCCCACCTCCCTACGATTCCTCATGGTTGTGGCATGACCCGTTTCAAGAAGTCGTCGAAAAGCGGCACAGTGAACGCCGTGTCGCCATGGGCGGGGCTGTAGATCATTCCCTTGGCGATGAGCGAGTTGCGCGTGGGAGCGACCGAAGTGACCTTCCGATCCAGGACCTGGGCGATATCGCCGGATCGGTGGGGCCCGGGCCCGAGTTCGGCCATAGCACGCAT
The DNA here is from genome assembly GCA_965206615.1 of Candidatus Azotimanducaceae bacterium. GTDB lineage: Bacteria > Pseudomonadota > Gammaproteobacteria > Pseudomonadales > Azotimanducaceae > VXNE01. Next base: position 564,663 of record CBDBKI010000004.1, on the reverse strand, counting down.
GTAGCGTTTTTGGCTCGGCGTCAGCCGATCGAAGCGGACGCGGAAGAAGCTCGCGTCCAGCTCGGCAAGCGCCTGATCTGTCGCGCGTCGCGCGTCGTGGAGTTCAATCGGGGAAGCATCGGCAACGTCCCAGCTGTGTTTCCCCCATTCCTGGAGGAAATAGGGATAGCCATTCGTCTGGAGAAGAATCTCGGAGATTGCGTCGGCGTGGAAGGCGACACCCTCCTTGGATGCAGGCACGATCAGGGCATTGCGGGCGTCGTCGTTGTCGAGTCGATCGACGGATGCAAATTCGAAGAGTCGCTCTGCGTAGGACTTGGCGTCGCCAGTCCGCCCGACCAGCTGGGGCAGTCCCGCCGCTACCATCGTGATCGGCAACTGCTCCTGGCTAACGCTATGGAGCGCGGCAATCAGTGCGGCGAGTTGCTCTTCCGGCACGTACTGCAATTCATCGATGAAAAGCACGATGGCCGTGGCGCGCTCGGCAGCGGCTTTCCCGAGGGTCACAAGGAGATCCGTGAGGTCTGTGTCGAGGTCGCTGCTGTCAGCCAACCCCGTTTCGGGATCGACATCAATGCTGAATTCAATGTCCTGGTATTTGACCTTTAGGGCCTTTGCGAACCCCGCCAGCGCCCTCATGCCCCTCAGCAAACTGTCTTTGAGCACTTCGCCACGGCTCAAACGCAGGAGCGTTGCCCGCAGCGCCGGAATCAGCAAGGCTGGTAGGGACCGCTCCTCAGGAGCTTCCACCTTGACGCTAGCGATGCCGCGCACCTCGGCGTCCAAGCGGATGCGGTTGAGCAGGACAGTCTTGCCGACCCCGCGCAACCCATAGAGAATGAAGCTCCGAGCCGATCTCCCGGCACGAATGCGATCCAACGCCACAGCGGCACGTTCGATCAACTCGTCGCGCCCTGCAAGTTCAGGCGGGGGCGTGCCAGCGCCAGGCGCGTAGGGATTCTGCCTGGGATTCACTTCAAGGTACCTTACCCAAGTTTTTTAAACTGAGATAATATGCCCTAAGATAGATAAGAATCACAACTGTTGACCTTCGACCAACCTTCGACCGTTGACCTTCGACAGGAGCGTCACCAGGCGCACCTCCCCTCGCGGTATGGCCTCGACCGCGCAATCCAACGCCTCTGAGAGGGACAACCACGCGCCGCATTAGAATGCGACTCAACTGGCAATTCGAATTCTGCTCAAGGAATCTAGTGCGCGTCTGGATCACCCGCACCGAACCCGGTGCCGCCCGCCTCGCGACCGCCCTGGAGGCAGCGGGGTACACCGCGTGGGTGCGCCCCGTGCTGCGTATCGAGGTGTTGCGGAGCTATCCGCCGCCGGGGGCGTTCGAGCTGACGATCTTCCTCTCGGAGCATGCCGTGCATGCCGCCTGCGCGAATGGATGGCGTGAGACGCCCGCACTCGCCATCGGTCCCGGCACCCAGGCGGCGCTCCGGACACGCGGCGTTCTGGCCGCGATACCGCAAGTGGCCACCTCGGAGGGCATCGTCGATTTTCTGACATCCGCTCTGCCATCCCGCGCCCTGCTTGCAGCCGGCGAGGGCGGACGCGATGTCCTCGGTCCGCTGCTGGAGGAGCGCGGCGTCGCCGTCGTGCCATGGGCGCCGTACCGCCGCGTGGCCGTATCCGGGCCGCTGCCGGACTCGCAACAGGTTGACGCGATCGTTGCCGCCAGCGAGGCCGGATTGCGGGTAGCCGCGGACATGTGGTTTGCTTCCGGGCGAAGTGCCGCGATCGCCGTGATCGCGCCTTCCGCCCGTGTTGCCGAAGCTGCCGGCGCCGTCGGCTTCACGCGGGTTCTCGTCAGCCCGGGCGCCGGTGTGCAAGCGACGGTGGCGACGCTCGAACGGGTTGCCACGGGGAGACGACGCCCTTGAGCGAACAGGACCACCCGCCAGCCGAGGAACCGCCAGTGGAAGAGCAGCAACCGCGGCCGAGATCCCGGGGCGTGGCCACCACGCTTCTGGCGCTGCTCTCCCTCGCCGCCCTCGCCCTGGCCGGGTACCTCTTCTGGCGCGTGGAGTGGGCCAATCCCGTCGCCGCGGTCGACGCCCGCTGGACGGAGCGATTCGCGACGTTGCGCGCCGATCTCGACGCCGCCAGGACCGACTCGGAAGCGGGCCTGGCGGCGCGCATCACCGAGCTCCACCAGGCAATCGAGCAACAGCGCGACGCGCTCGATGCCGCACGCACCGCGCTCGTCGAGGCGATCGCGGAAGGACGCCGCGCCGCACCCCCCGACGCGCGGGACTGGAAGGTCGCCGAAGTGGAGTACCTGCTCCGGGTCGCCAACAATCGTCTGCTCATGGAGCGCGATGCCGTGACGGCCGAACGTCTGCTCGGCGCCGCAGACGGCATCCTCGAAGAGCTCGACGACTACGCCTTCTTCGAGGTGCGCGCCTTGCTGGCGGAAGAACGTCTTGCGCTGCGGGACACGAGCACGAGCAACGCCCAAACCCTGTTCCTGCGCCTGGAAGCCCTCAAGGAGGGTCTCGGCGGGTTGCCAGGCCGGGTACCCGAGTATTTCGGCGACCGGGACGCCGCTGCCCCGGCCTCGCCGGACGAGGATCCCGCGTCTCCATCCGCCTGGCAGGCGCTGCTGGACCGACTGTCGGGCCTCTACGAGTTCCGGACCCGCGATGGCATCGCGCCGCGGCCGTTGCTGCGCGCCGACGAAGGCGCCTATCTCGAGTTCAACCTGCGACTCGCATTCGAGCGCGCGCAACTCGCCGCGTTGCGCCACGACCAGTTCCTCTACGGCGAGAGCCTGCAATCCGCCCGCGGGTGGGTCGACGAGCACCTCGACCCCGAGAGCGCGGCCGTGCAAGGTCTGCGGCAGGAACTCGACGCGTTGCTGCAGTTCAACGTGGAAGCCGCGCTGCCGGACATCTCGAAGTCCCTGGCCCGGCTGCGCACGTTGGCGCCGGCCGCCCTGACGCCGGCTCCGGAACCCGCTCCATGACCGTCCGGAGCCTGCTGCTCCTGCTGGCGGCCGTCGTGGGCGGCACGCTGTTCGGGCTACTGGCCCTGAAGGACCCGGGCTACGTGCTCATCTCCTATGGCAACCGGACGTTTGAGACCAGCGTCTGGTTCGCCCTCTTCTGCGTCCTCATCCTGATGGGCGCCGTGGCCCTCGCGTGGGCACTCCTGCGGCACGCCCTGCGGAGCCGCTCCCAGGTGTCGGCCTGGGCGCGCGAGCGGCGGCTGCGCAACGCGAACACGCAGACCGTGCAGGGCGCGATACAGCTGACCGAGGGACAGTTCGCGGCCGCCAGGAGCGCCCTCGAGGGCGCTGCCGAAGAAGTCGAGACACCGGTCCTCAACTATCTTGCCGCCGCGGTCGCCGCCTATTCGCTCGGCGACGCGGAAGAGGGCGACCGCCTGCTCGAACGCGCCGAGACGGCGGCTCCCCGAGCCCGGACGGCAGTGGGCCTCACCCGCGCGCGCCTGCAGGGCGAGACCGGCCAGTGGCAGCGCTGCCGCGAGACACTGGATCTGCTCCTGTCCGAGAACCCGCGCCACCCCCGGGTACTGGGCCAGTCGCTCGAATGCGCCGAACGGCTCCAGGACTGGGCGGCCGTCGTCGATCTCGTGGCCCGGGCGAAGAAAGCCAAGGGCGCCGACACCGAGACGCTCGAGCGTGCCCTGCGCAACGCCTGGCGCGGACGGCTTGCCGCCAGCCGCGGCAGCGACGCGGCCGCCGAACACGCGCGACAGACCTGGAAGAGCGTGCCGAAGAATCTCAAGCGCGACCCCGCGCTGGTGCACGCGTACGCGGTGACGCTGATGGCCGCGGGAGATGCCGACACCGCGGAGTCCGTACTGCGTTCGGCCATCGGCGCGGACTTCGATCCGGACCTGGTCGAACTCTATGGGCGGGTTCGGGCGCGCCGGCCCGACCGGCAGTTCGATACAGCCAAGGGCTGGCTGGCGGCGCACCCCGACGATGCGACGCTGCTCCTTGCACTCGGACGACTCGCCGCCGCGAACGAGGATTCCGGAAGTGCGCGCGAATACCTGGAGTCCAGCATCGCCCAGTCGCCATCCGCCGCTGCCCGCGCCGAACTGGGTCGGGTGTACCTGGCGGAGGGAGACGTCGCGCGGGGCCGACAGCTGCTGGACACTGCGTTCCTCGACAGCATGCCGTCTGCCCCCGCAGGCATGCACTGACGCGGTCCGCTACTCGAACGCAAACATGTCCGAGCGCATGCGGGCGCGGTCCACGCCGAGGCGGCCGAGCGTGGCGGCCACCGCCTGGACGAAGCCGGGCGGACCCGACAGGACGATGTCTTCCGGCAACGGCGCCTCGGCAAGCGCCGGCAACAGTGTGTTCTCGCCCGCAGGCCGGTCGACAAAGGGCCGGTAGTCGAACCAGTCCGAACGCGCCAGGGCGAAGAAGTAGCCATCCTGGTAGAGGTCGGTCGGCGTCGCCACGCTCCACCACAGTGCGGTCTGCGGCGGTTCATCGAAGTCCCGCAGCCACTCCAGAAAGCCGGTCGCCTGCGCGGCGCCCGTTCCCCCCGCGAGGAAGAGCGTCGGCGCGTTCCGTGCCGTGACGTCGCCCAGCGGCCCGACGACGTCGATTCGTTCGCTCGAGAAGGGTGTGGGTGTCCCACTGCCGTGGTCTTCGCCCGACCGGGCCGCGAGGCTGCGGCGGCCCACGTCGGTGCCCGCGAGGAGTTGGTCCATCCGGGCGGCCTCCACCGTCCCCGCGATGGGGCGGTAGTGGAGTTCGAAGTAGGGCAGGCGTCGCGGGGCGCTGGCCAGCGACATCGGAACGTCGCCCTGTGGATGGTGCAGGGCGACGTATTGGCCCGCCTCGAATCGAAACGGGGCCAGGGATTCGAAGGTCAGCAGGGTGACCGACCCGCGCAGATCCGCCGCGACGATCCGGGCCGGAACACGGGGCTCTAGTGTTGGGTCCTGCACACTGCCTGGACGGCGCACCAGCATTTGGCTCCAGGGGAGTTTCGCGCCAGCGAAACTCCCAACGCGAACGCAGTTCGCGCGCCCTAGCGTCCCCGCATCTGGCCGAAGAACTCGTTGTTGGTCTTGGTGTCCTTCAGCTTGTCCACCATGAACTCGATCGCGGCGATGTCGTCCATGTCGTGCAACAGCTTGCGCAGAATCCACACGCGCTGCAGCTCGGACTCGCCCATCAGCAACTCCTCGCGGCGGGTGGCCGAGCGGCGGATATTGATCGCCGGGTAGACGCGCTTCTCGGCGATCTTGCGCTCGAGGTGCAGCTCCATGTTGCCGGTGCCCTTGAACTCCTCGTAGATCACCTCGTCCATCTTGGAGCCGGTGTCGATCAGCGCGGTGGCGATGATGGACAGGCTGCCGCCCTCCTCGATGTTGCGCGCGGCGCCGAAGAAGCGCTTCGGACGTTCGAGGGCATGGGCGTCCACGCCGCCGGTCAGGACCTTGCCCGACGACGGCACGATGGTGTTGTAGGCGCGCGCGAGCCTGGTGATGGAGTCGAGCAGGATGACGACGTTCTTCTTGTGCTCGACGAGGCGCTTGGCCTTCTCGATCACCATCTCGGCGACCTGCACATGCCGCGACGGCGGCTCGTCGAAGGTGCTGGCCACCACTTCCGCATCCACGACGGTACGTTCCATGTCCGTCACTTCTTCCGGACGCTCGTCGATCAGGAGCACGAGGACGATGGCTTCGGGATTGTTGGCGCAGATGGACTGCGCGACGTTCTGCAGGATGATCGTCTTGCCGGCCTTCGGCGGCGACACGATGAGACCCCGCTGGCCTTTCCCGACCGGCGAAATCAGGTCGATGATGCGGGCGGTCAGGTCGGCGGTGCTGCCGTTGCCGCGTTCGAGGGTAAAGCGTTCGTCCGGGAACAGGGGCGTCAGGTTCTCGAACAGGATCTTGTGCTTCTTGGCGTTCGGCTCGCTGAGGTTGATCTCGTCCACCTTCAGCAGGGCAAAGTAGCGTTCGCCCTCCTTCGGCGGGCGGATCTTGCCGGCGATGCCGTCTCCCGTCCGCAGGTTGAAACGGCGGATCTGACTCGGCGACACGTAGATGTCGTCGGGGCCCGCCAGGTAGGAGCTGTCCGGCGAGCGCAGGAAACCGAAACCGTCCTGCAGGATCTCCAGGACCCCTTCGCCGTAGATGTCGTCGCCGTTCTTGGCATGCTTGCGCAGGATCGCCGCGATGACCTCCTGCTTGCGCGAGCGCGCGAGGTTCTCGAGACCCATCTCCCGGGCCATGTCCACCAGTTGCGGGACGGGTTTGCTTTTGAGGTCTGTCAGATTCATAGGCTTCTTTGGGTAATGGCGCGAGCGCGCCTTGCGGGCTGGTTACGCGGGTATCGCGTGGTGGCTATCTACAAGCTAAAAGAAATCAGTTGGGGACGCCCCGGATCGCGGAGCGCCCTTGGACTCTATCACCGCGATTCCGGCGGGTCTACCGGAATTTATCGGCCGCCCCCAACGACCTCGCCAAGCGGCAGGAGCGTCCCGACCGACCGGGCATCACGTCCCGCCGCGGAGTCCGAACGGTCAGATGTTGCTGTCGAGGAATGCCGCGAGCTGGGATTTCGAGAGCGCGCCGACCTTGGTCGCCTCGACTTCGCCATCGCGGAACAGCATCAACGTGGGGATCCCGCGTATGCCGTACCTCGGTGGAGTCTGGGCGTTCTCGTCGATGTCGAGCTTGCACACCTTGATGCGGTCGGCGTACTCCTCGGCGATCTCTTCCAGGATGGGGGCAATCATCTTGCAGGGGCCGCACCACTCGGCCCAGTAGTCGACCAGCACCGGACGGTCAGCGCCCAGCACCGCCGTCTCGAACGAGTCGTCCGTGACGTGCACAATGTTCTCGCTCATCGAGTTCTCCGTCGGAAAAAGGAGGGGCAGAGGGAGGATTTTATCAGGTGCCAGCCAGACCTTCAGCGATGCGTTTGCCGAAATACGTCAGGATGCCGTCCGCACCGGCGCGCTTCAGGCACACCAGAGACTCCATGATCACCCGCTCTTCCAGCCAGCCGTTCTCGATGGCAGCCATGTGCATGGCGTATTCGCCGCTCACCTGGTAGGCGAAGGTCGGCGCGCCGAAGCGGTCCTTCACCCGCCGGATGATGTCGAGATACGGCAGTCCCGGCTTGACCATGACCATGTCCGCGCCCTCGGCAAGATCCAGTTCGATCTCATGGAGCGCCTCGTCGCTGTTGGCCGGGTCCATCTGGTAGGTCGCCTTGTCGCTCTTGCCCAGGTACGACGCCGAGCCGACCGCGTCCCGGAAGGGTCCGTAGTAGCCGGAGGCATACTTCGCCGAATACGCCATGATGCGCGTGTTGACGAAGCCTTCTTCTTCCAGCGTACGCCGGATCGCCCCGATGCGGCCGTCCATCATGTCGGACGGCGCGATGACGTCCGAGCCGGCCTGCGCGCAGACGTGCGCCTGCTCGCAGAGGATCTCCACCGATGCATCGTTCAGGACGTAGCCGTCCGCGTCGATCACGCCGTCCTGGCCGTGACTGGTGTACGGATCGAGGGCCGCATCCGTGATCACGCCGAGTTCCGGCGCCGCGGCCTTGACCGCCGCCACCGCACGGGCGATCAGGCCGTCCGGATTGCACGCCTCCCGTCCGTCGGCGGTCTTCTGCTCCGGCGGGATCTTCGGGAACAGCGCAATCGCCGGAAGGTCGAGTTCCACGAGCCGCGCGACTTCGTCGACCAGCAGGTCCACGGTCAGGCGCTCGATGCCCGGCATCGAGGCCACGGGTTCGGCGGTGTGCGTGCCTTCGATGACGAACACGGGGTAGATCAGGTCATTGACCGTCAGTTCCGTTTCGCGGGTCAGGCGGCGCGAGAAGGCATCGCGGCGGTTGCGCCGCATGCGGGTCGTCGGGTAGCTGCGAGGCACGGTGGTCCTGGACGGCATCGATACGGACGCGAGTGTAGCAAGATGCCGCGGCCACCCGCTCCGCCTCGCGATGGGCCCTCCTCCCACGACCGAATTCCCCCCCATCACGCGATGTTACTATCGCCCTCCTTTGGCGAAACAGTGGACACCTCGACCGGCGCCGACCGAGCGTCGCGTAGCGGGCGGCGGGTGTTCCAGCAACGACGGGAGCATCGAGATGAAGTTCGGCATCTTCTACGAGCATCAACTGCCGCGGCCATGGAGCGACGGCGTCGAGCAGAAACTCTTCAACGACGCGCTCGAGCAGGTTGAGGTTGCCGACCGGCTCGGAATCGACTTCGCCTGGGAGGTGGAACACCACTTTCTCGAGGAGTACTCGCACTCGTCAGCCCCCGAAGTCTTCCTGGCCGCGTGCTCGCAGCGCACGAAGAACATCCGCCTCGGCCACGGCATCCGCCAGGTCATCCCCGGCTACAACCACCCCGCCCGCACGGCGGAGGTGATCGCCACCCTCGACCTCGTCTCCAACGGCCGCGTCGAGTTCGGCACCGGCGAGTCGTCGGCGGAACTCGAACTCGGCGGCTTCGAGGTTCCCGTGGACCGGAAGCGCAGGATCTTTCTCGAGTCCGTCGAGCACATCTGCAACATGCTCGCGATGGATCCGTACCCCGGCTACAAGGGGCAGTACTTCGAGATGCCATGCCGCAACATCGTGCCGAAGCCCGTGCAGCGACCGCATCCGCCGCTGTGGGTGGCGTGCTCGCAACGCGAGACCATTCGCATGGCGGCGCGCCTCGGCATCGGCGCCCTGACCTTCGCCTTCGTCGACCCGGCGGAGGCGACCGAGTGGGTCGAGGAGTATTACGGCATCATCAAGAGTGACCAGTGCGTGCCCATCGGCCACGCGGTCAACGCCAACATCTGCATGGTGTCCAGCTTCTCCTGCCACCACGATCGCGAAACCGCCATCCAGCGGGGCCTCGAAGGCTTCGAGTTCTTCGGCTTCGCGCTCGGCAGCCTGTACGCCTTCGGCGAGCACAAGCCCGGGCGTACCAACCTGTGGGAGCAGTTCCATCAGGCCAGGAAGACATCGACCGAGGAGCAGGAAATCGGTGCCCAGTTGTCCGGTAGCCGCGGCGGCATCGGTACGCCGGCCGACCTCCGTGAACACCTGCTCAAGTTCGAGGCGTGCAACGTGGACCAGGTAACCTTCATCCAGCAGGCCGGCATGAACAAGCATGAGCACATCTGCGAGTCCCTCGAGATCTTCGCGGCGGAGGTGATGCCGGAGTTCAAGGAACGCGAGGCCGAGCGCGAACGCAGGAAGGCCGAAGAACTCGCGCCCTACATCGAAGCCGCGCTGGCCCGCAAGGTGCCCATGGCCGAACTCGCCGACGAGGACATCCCGGTGTTCAAGTCTCTCGGGCGGCAGGTGAGCGAAGTGTCCGCGTCGGAGCCGTCCATCTACGAGCGGCCCGCCGCCGGCTGACCCGCGCTTGCCTGGTCGGGACGGAGGAAGCGCACTCCGCTTCAGTTCCCGCTGACCGGCAGCCGCAGCCTTGGCCCAGCAAGGAGAAGCGGCGCCACGAGACGCCGCTTCTCGACGGAGATGACATTCGTCCGCCCGAGCCGGCGGGCGCCTCCTGTCGCCCTGTCGCCGGTGTTACGCCGTCGCAAGCCGCAACGGCAAGGAACGCAGGCGTTGGCCGGTCGCGGCGTACACGGCGTTGGCGACCGCCGGCGCGATGGGCGGCAGACCGGGTTCGCCGACCCCCGACGGGTGTTCGGCGCTCGGAACGATCACTACCTCGACCGCCGGCGCCTCGTTCATCCGGAGAATGGGGTAGTCGTGGAAGTTGCTTTCCCGCACCGCCCCGTTTTCCAGTTCCAGATTGCCGTACAGGGCTGCGGTGAGGCCGTACATCACCGCGCCCTCCATCTGCGCCCGGACGACGTCCGGGTTGACGGTCTGTCCGCAATCGACGACGCACAGGACGTTGTGAACCCGGATCGCATTGCCCGTGACGGACACCTCGGCCACTTCCGCCACGAACGAACCGAACGATCCGTGCGCGGCGAGTCCGAGGGCACGGCCGTCCGGGACCCGCATCTCGCGCATCCTCGCGACGGCCACTTCGATGACCTTGTGCATGCGCGGGTTGTTCGCCGTGTTCTTCAGCCGCACGTCGGCGGCATCCATGCCGGCCGCGTCCGCGAGTTCATCGACCATCGACTCCTTCGCAAACGCGGTGAACGAGTGGCCCACGGAGCGCCAGAAGGTCAGCGGCAGGCCATGGTCTTTCGTGATGTGGACCACCTCCCGGTTCGGGAAATCATAGTCGCCGGCCAGGCCCTCGACACTCATCGGCTCCACGAGCCACCCGCCGAAGACCCCGTCGGCGCGATCCGCCGCCCAGCCGATCGCCCCGTCCGGCACGGCGGTGGGGAGCATTCCCGGCAGGACCGACCGTAGCGTCTGCGGCAGGAGGTTTCCTCCGACGCGCTTCGCACGCCAGGCGGCGATGCGACCGTCTGCCGCGATGCCGGCCTCGATGCCCATCAGCGACGCGGGCCGGAACACGCCCGAACGGATGTCGTCCTCCCGCGACCAGAGCACCTGCACCGGTTTGCCCGTCGCGAGTGCGGCCTGGGTCGCCTCGACGACGTGCGTCAGCGTCATGCGGCGCCCGAACGCACCGCCGAGGTAGGTGCTGTGCGCCCGCACCCGGTCCTTGTCCAATCCGGCGACTCGGGCCACCAGTCCCTGCGCCGCGCCGATGGCCTGCGTGCCCGACCAGACGTCCGCTTCCCCGTTCTCGATCCGCACGACCGCGTTCATGGGCTCCATCGGCGCATGTGCGAGGTAAGGGGCCCAATAGTCGGCCGCGACGGTGAGGCTCGCAGCAAGCGCCGTTTCGGGATCGCCCTCGAGTTCCGCCGACGCGCCCTCTTCGTTCGCGAGTGCGGCCCGGTAGTCGGCCTGGACCTGCGCCGTGTTGACACCGGCCAGGGCCGGCAGGTTCCACTCGATCCGGACCTCGGAGGCCGCCTGCTGCGCCTGCCAGTGCTGCTGCGCCACGACCGCGACTCCGGTGTCGACCTCCACCACGCCGATGACCCCTGGCATCGCGAGGGCCTTGGAGCCGTCGAACGATGCCACGCTGCCACCCGCGACCGGCGAGCGTTGCACGACGGCATGGTGCATGTCCGGAATGTCGACATCGATGCCGAAGATCGTGGTCCCGGTGGCCTTGCCGACGCTGTCGATGCGCGGCAGTTCCTGGCCGATGTACCTGAACTCGGCGTCCGGTTTCAGCGGCGTGTTCTCCGGCAACGCGCGCTGCGCCGCCGCTGCAACGAACGCGCCGTACGGATGGCGCTCGCCGCGTGCGACGACATGGCCGTCGTGCGTCGCAATCTCTTCGACAGGGATGCCCAACTGTTCGGCCGCGGCCAGGACGATGGCGCGTCGCGTGTCCGCCCCTACCTGCCGCAATGGGAGGAAATGCCCCATGATCGAGGTACTCCCGCCGGTAGCCTGCATGCCCATCGCGGGGTTGGCGTAGTCCGGATGCACGCCCGCGAACTCGATGACGAGCTTCGCAGGGTCGACATCGAGCTCTTCACCGATCAAGGTCGCCAGCCCCGTCGTGATGCCCTGACCCATCTCGTCGCGCGGACAGTAGAACCGCATGACGTTGTCGGGACCGATCTGGAGAAACGCGTTCGGCGCATACGCCCCTTCGACAGCCTTCAGCGGCGGCGCTCCCGGGCCGCCGCGCATCGAGAAGCCGACCACGAGGCCGCCGCCTACGACGCCGGCGCCGATCAGGAAATTCCGTCGTGTCGCCTTCATGCCCGCACCTCCGTCGCCAGATCATCGGCCACCGCGAGGATCGCGCTCTTTATTCGCGGGTAGCACCCGCAGCGGCAAATGTTGCCGGCCATCGCACTCTCGACCTCGGCCGCCGTGGGGTGCGGGTTGGCGGCGAGCAGGGCCGCCGCCGACATGATCTGACCGGGCTGGCAGTAGCCGCACTGCGGCACGCTGAGTTCGACCCACTTCTCCTGCAGCGGATGCAGATCGTCCGGCGTGCCGAGGCCCTCGATGGTGGTGACGTCCTTGCCGGCGACCGCGCGCACCGGCAACGTGCAGGTGCGCACCGCCGCGCCATCCACATGCATCGTGCACGCCCCGCACAGGGCGGCGCCGCAGCCGAACTTCGTGCCCTTCAGCTTGAAGGTGTCCCGTACCACCCAAAGCAGCGGCGTGTCGGGATCGTCCGCGGTCTGCACCGCCTGGCCATTCAGCATGAACTCGATCATGTGGCGTTCCTCCAGTTGGGGCTTCGTGCGTTCGATAGAACCGAGACTGCAGGGGGTAGTCTGACATGTACGGCGACCGGACGCCCCAAGGTGAGCCCGCGCGCCCGCACCGGGCGACGACACGGCCCCCTGGCGGCACCCGGGACCGGCCGCGACGGTTCCGTCAGGTCGCCCGCGCCTCCATCTCCTCGATGCGCTCCTGCACTTCCAGCCACTCGCCCTCCGCATGCACGAGACGCTTTCGGATCCGGCCCTGCTGCGCGAGCATCTCCACGATGCGCTCCTTCGACGCATGTTCGAAGGTCGCGCTGTTGGACAGCACCACCGAGAGTTCCTCCAGTTCCTCCGTGAACGCATCGATGTCGCGCTCGAGCCGGGTCCGCTTCTTCGTGAGAGGCTTCAGGGTTTCCCGATGCTCCGCCTTCTGCCGGCGGCGGCCCTGCCGCTCGTGGCGCGTCACCCGAGACTGTCCCCCCTGGCGAATCTCGGCGTAGCCGGCGAGGCCGGCCGCAAACGGCGCGACCTGCCCGTCGGCCACCAGCCAGAGCGTATCCGCGCATTGGCGCAGCAGGTGCCGGTCGTGCGAGACGAGCACCAGCGCGCCATCGTATGCCTGCAACGCGATCGCCAGCGCCTCGCGCATCTCGATGTCGAGATGGTTGGTCGGTTCGTCGAGCAGCAGCACCGCCGGGCTCGTACGGGCAATGAGCGCCAGGACCAGGCGGGCTTTCTCGCCACCGGAAAGCGTGCGCACCGGCCGCTCGACCATGTGGCTACCGAAGCCCCATCCGCCCAGGTAGTCGCGGGCCTGCTGCTCCCCCATGCGCTCTCCCGGCGCCGCGTGCAGCGTCGCCAACGCCGTGCTGGAAAGCCGCAACGCCTCCATCTGGTGCTGGGCAAAATAGCCCACCTCGCTGTGCCGGCCACGTACGAGGTCCCCCGCGATCGGTCCCAGGTCGCCCGCCAGCGCCTTCAGCAGCGTCGTCTTGCCGGCGCCGTTGACGCCGAGCACACCGATGCGGTCACCCGGGTAGATGCGCAGCGTCAGGTCGCGCAGCACGGCGACGTCGCCGTATCCCAACGTGGCTTCGTCGAGAGACAGCGTCGGATTCGACACCTTCTTCGCGTTTGTGAATGCAAAGCGGTAGGGCGAGCGGGCATGTACGGGGGCGACCCGCTCCATCCGTTCGAGCACCTTCAGGCGGCTCTGCGCCTGGCGTGCCTTGGAGGCCTTCGCGCGGAAGCGGTCCACGAACGCCTGGACTCGCTTGATCTCCAGTTGCTGCTTCGCATGCTGCGACGCCTGCAGCGTCAGCGCCTCGGCGAGCTGGCGTTCGAAGGAGGAGTAGCCACCGGTGTAGAGCGTGGTCCTGCCGTCGGCCACATGGACGATCTCGTCGCAGACGGCGTCGAGGAAGTCCCGGTCGTGCGAAATGACGAGCAACGTGCCGACATAGCGTCTGAGCCAGGTCTCGAGCCACAGCGCCGCATCGAGATCGAGATGGTTGGTCGGCTCGTCGAGCAGCAGGAGATCCGACGGCGACATCAGGGTGCGCGCGAGGTTCAGCCGAATGCGCCACCCGCCGGAGAACTCCCGGTGCGGTTTCCCGAAGTCCTCGCCCCCGAAGCCGAGGCCGTGCAGGATCTCGCCGGCCCGCGCCTCGGCGTCGTAACCGCCGGCATCCTCGAGACGCAGGTGCAGACGGGCGAGCGCGTCGTTGTCCCCGGCCGCCTCGGCCGCCGCGATCTGCCTTTCGACGGTGCGCAGTGGACGGTCGCCGTCCACGGCGAAGTCGAGCGCCGAGCGCGGACTCGGCTCCACGGACTGTTCGAGCCAGCCCAGCCGCCAGCCACGCGGCCGGAGCACCTCCCCTGCCTCGGGCAGCAGCCGGCCACGGACGAGATCGAAGAGGGTTGTCTTGCCGGCGCCGTTCCTGCCGACAACGCCGGCCGTGTGTCCCGGGTACACGGTCAGGCTGGCGCTGTCGAAAACGGTCTTCTCCCCGCGCTTCAGGAGGACGTCGATGATCTGCAGCATGGCGTGCGGGCGGTCTGCACCGAACAAGGGATCGAACGCCGGAACGCGCTGCCCGGCCGACTGCGGATTCTAGGGGCTTGCGTCGTAGAACGGAACGATAGTGACGTCTTCGACGCAAGGCCATAGGGAGGTGGGGGCTGGGGCCAGACACCGAGCGCAAGCGAGGAGTTTGGCGGCGCTATCCGACCGGCCCGGCGGCCGGCAGCAGGGACCGGGCGGGGCTGGAAGGGACAAGGGCGGGACGGTAGCCGTCACACTTGCCGTCGTTCTAGAATGCGCCTCCGAACACGACTCACTCGAGGGCGCGCCAGATGAGCCAGCCAGTCTTGGACACCATCAAGGAACAGATCGAAGGCAACACCGTCATCCTCTACATGAAGGGATCGCCCCAGGCCCCCCAGTGCGGGTTCTCCGCCCAGACCGTGCAGTGCCTGATGGCCTGCGGGGAGCGCTTCGCCTACGTCGACATCCTGAGCAACCCGGAGATCCGCGCCACGCTGCCCGGCTACGCGAATTGGCCCACCTTCCCCCAGCTGTACGTGGAAGGCGAGTTGGTCGGCGGCTGCGACATCGTCACGGAGATGTATCAGTCCGGCGAGCTCGAACCCCTCATCAAGGAAGCCGCCGCCAAGGCCGACGCGACGTAGGGGCGGCACGCGCCCCGTCAATCGCCGTCCGACAGATTCGTGAGCGACCCGGTGGGCGCCGCGGCGTCCCACGCGTTCACGATGGCGCAGAACAGTCGCGCCGTGGTTTCGGCGTCGTAGCTCGCCGTGTGCGCCTTGTCACTGTCGAACGCAAGGCCAGCCCGGGCGCATGCCTCGCTCAACACGGTGTGCCCGTATGCAACCGCGGCCAGCGAGGCCGTGTCGAGTACGGTGAACGGGTGGAACGGATTGCGCCCCACCCCGTTGCGGGCCGCCGCTACCATCAGGAAGCCCTGATCGAAATGGGCGTTGTGCGCGGTCAGCACCGCGCGCTGGCAGCCGCTACGGCGCACCGCACCCCGGACGAACCGGAACATCCCCCGCACCGCCTCGGCTTCCGGTAGGGCCCCGCGGCCCGCGTCCCCGAGGTCGATGCCCGTCAACTCCAGCGACGCGGCCTCGACGCGGGTGGCGGGGTGCGGCTCGACATCCCATGTGCGCGACTCGTCGATTTCGAGCCGGCGGTCGATCCAGCACAGGCTCACCGCCGCGATCTGCAGGACGGCATGGATATCCTTGTCGAAGCCGCCGGTTTCGAGATCGACCACGACGGGAACGTAACCCCGAAAACGGGCTTTCATCTGACTCATCGAGCCTCGTGCCCCTCCCGTGGCCGATGCGTCACCACAGGTTTGTACGCGCCAAAACCCAAGCCAAAGGTAGCACGCCGCCGGGGACGACATGCACAGTCCCTTCGTGGCACTTTCGTGGCACCCGGCGGTGGACAGGTCTCCTGTTCCGGCCGCTGCGGTACCATTACGCGTTTTGCTCCGAGGGCGACGCATGAAAGTCGTGCTGGCGTACTCTGGCGGCCTCGACACGTCCGTGATCTGCCGATGGCTGCAGGATGTCTACGAAGCCGAGGTGGTGACCTTCACGGCCGATATCGGCCAGGGTGAGGAAGTCGAACCCGCGCGGGACAAGGCCCTGGCGCTCGGCGTACGGGAAATCCACATCGAGGACCTCACCGAGGAGTTCGTGACAGACTTCGTCTACCCGATGTTCCGCGCGAACACGGTCTACGAGGGCGAGTACCTGCTCGGCACCAGCATCGCCCGGCCCCTCATCGCGAAACGGCTGGTGGAAATCGCGGCGGAGACCGGCGCCGAAGCCGTCGCCCACGGAGCTACCGGCAAGGGTAACGACCAGGTGCGCTTCGAGCTCGGAGCGTATGCGCTCAACCCCGATATCCGGGTCATCGCCCCGTGGCGGGAGTGGGATCTCACTTCGCGGGAAGCCCTCATGGCGTATTGCGAGGATCGCCAGATCCCGGTCGACTTCCAGCAAGGCGGCAAGTCCCCCTATTCCATGGACGCCAACCTGTTGCACATCTCCTACGAGGGCGGCGTCCTGGAAGACCCGGGAAGCGAGCCCGACCCGTCCATGTGGCGCTGGACGGTGGCGCCGGAGGAGGCTCCCGACACGCCCGCCAGCATCGAACTGGCATTCGAGCGAGGGGATGTGGTGGCCATCGACGGGACACCCATGTCGCCCGGTGCGGTGCTCCGACATCTCAACGAAGTCGGGGGCAACCACGGCATCGGGCGCAGCGACATCGTCGAGAACCGCTACGTGGGCATGAAGTCACGCGGGTGCTACGAAACGCCGGGCGGCACGATCCTGCTGAAGGCGCACCGCGCGATGGAATCCATCACGATGGACCGCGAGGTCATGCACCTGCGCGACGAGCTGATGCCCCGCTACGCCAAGCTCATCTACAACGGCTATTGGTGGTCCCCCGAGCGGCAGGTCCTGCAGACACTGATCGATGCGTCGCAGAAGGTCGTGAACGGACGGGTACGCCTGAAGCTCTACAAGGGCAACGTATCGGTCACCGGGCGTTGGTCCGAGTCCGACAACCTCTACGATGCGGATGTCGTCACGTTCGAGGACGACGGCGGCGCGTACCGTCAACGCGATGCCGAAGGGTTCATCCGGTTGAATGCGCTCAGGCTCCGCCTCGCGGCGAAGCGGGGGCGCGGTTACGACAACATGTAGGGGACGGGCTTGTCCCGTCCCGGCGCGACCTGCGGTCGCGTTGCAGTTTCGCTGGCGCGAAACTGCGCGGTGACGACGAGGTTCCGCGACTCCGGGGACGGGCGAC
Organism: Candidatus Azotimanducaceae bacterium; assembly: GCA_965206615.1. GTDB lineage: Bacteria > Pseudomonadota > Gammaproteobacteria > Pseudomonadales > Azotimanducaceae > VXNE01. The sequence continues at coordinate 547,580 of CBDBKI010000004.1, read as the reverse complement.
CACGAGGGTCGAGGACGGGCGACCACAAGGGTCGCCCCACAAGGGTACAGCCGCAGACGCAGTTGCGCTTCCCGGCGCCCGCCGTTGGCGCTGCGCAGTTCGTTGCGGCTCGAGAAGTCGAGCTGGTAGTACGCGCCCGCCTGTTGCAGGCGATGGGGATGGTAGCGCTCCGCCGGGTCCTCACCGCCTTCGAGGCAGTGCAGGATCGCGTCGGCCAGGAACGCCTCGATCTTCAGCACCACGATCTTCTGCCGCAGCCGCCCCTGGTCGTCGCGATTGAGCACGTTCGGCAGCGTGTTGGTGGTGGCGAACTCCGTCAGGGCCCCGGCGTGCAGGTTCTCCCTTGCCTCCGGCGAGATATAGGTGTGGGTACAGTAGAAGTAGATGCGCCGGGGACGCGTCTCTTCGTTCTCGTGCAGAAGGCTCGCCGCCTTGGCGATGGTGCCGCCCGTACGCACCATGTCGTCGAGAATGAACACCTCGCGGTCCTTCAGGCGGTGCGCATTGGCCGGCAATGTCATCTCCACGCTGCGCTGACCGTGGCGCTGCTTCTCGAGGACGACCACCTCCGCATCCCGCAGGCCGGTAAACCGTTGCACGCTGCGCACGAAATCCTCCGCGCCCTGGTCCGGCGCCACGAGCCCCACGTTCTCCCCGAGCCCCTGCGGCCTGGCGACCTGCAGGATGTAGTGCGCAACGAGGTACGCGATATCCAGGTTGAAGAACGCGGACCGCTCGCCGTTCGTACCGAACACCTCGTCGTAGATTTTCTTCAACACACCGGGCTTGTGGTTGTGCACCGCGACCACCTGATCGACGCCCGCGCCGCGCAGCATCTGGGCATAGAGGTGCGCCGACGCCGGCTGCCCGTCGAACTTCTTGTAGGCATCCGGCCCCGTCATCTGGGGATGGTCGCTGGAATGCGGCCCGCGATCCTGGGCGGAGAAGAACAGGTCCGGTTCGACCAGGACGACGCGTTCCGCCCCGTTCTCCTTGGCGGCGGACGCGATGAGCAGGTTGCGCATGGCCAGTTCCGCGCGCGTGTGCTGCGGGGACGAGGTGGAGATCAGGTAGACACGCTTGCCGCACAGGTGACGGCCGATGTGCTCGAGATCGCTCGCGTCGCTGATGAAGCGGGGACAGAACTCGGTGTTCGCGAAGGTCTTCAGCGAGATGACGTCGGAGACTTGCGGTTCCTGTCCTACGTGGTGGGCGGTGTCGAGCGCGAAGGAGGCATCCGACCAGTTGGACACGATCATGAGATCGTTCCGGTAATTGAATCCGCTGTCCATCTTCCCCCTTCGCGCTACCCCGCGGCTGCTGCCGGACCGGCATCGGGCGTGCCGTTTCGCGCGGGGAATCGCGCGACGGGGATCATAACACCGCGCCTCCGGGGAGGGCGCCCGTCCCGCGGCCCGGACGCCCGATCGGCGGCCTTGGCGTAGGGGCGACCCTTGTGGTCGCCCGGGGATGTGCGCGAATTCGAAGACGGGACGCCACTAAGAAACCTCTGATCAAGCCCCTCCATGGGCTTGATCAGGTCGCACAGGGCGTCCCCTACGGTCGCCCGCCGCCCTTGAGCGCCGCCACCTCGAGTTCCAGCGCGGCGACCCGTTGTTCGAGCTCCGCGAGCCGTCCGCCCCGAGGTTCCGTCCCGGCCGGCACTTCGTCCGCCGCCACGGACTCGATGGCGTCGGACAGCAGGTGCGCGTACTGGTGGTCGCGGCGTCCGGATACCCGCGCGAGCCTCGCGACCAGCGGGCCTCCTTCGCGCGCCGTATCCATCAGGCGCAGCAACGTGTCGACCACCGCCCCGTTGTCCGCAAACCCATGCAGGCGCCCGCTGCGCGCGCGCAGTTCGCCGGGGGTCTGCGGGCCGCGCAGGAGCAGCAGACAGACCACCGCATATTCGTCCTCGGCGAGGGTCAAGTCGCTGAACATCGTGTTGCAGAGTCGCTGCCGATACTTCACGACGCCGGTTCTGAAGTTCTCGTCGCTGCTGACGAGCGACTTCTCCTGCAGGTCGCGCGCCACCCGTTCCACGGTAGTACGGTCCAGCGCCAATACCGGCTCCCGGCTCGACTTCTGGTTGCAGGCCACCATGAGTGCGTTCAGCGTCAACGGGCATTGATCCGGCGTCAGCACGGCCTTCTCCATCAGGCAGCCGACGACGCGTGCCTCGTGGAGGCTGAGGTGGATGCGGGACATGGCACGGACCAAGGGGCGTTGGGCGGCGCACGGTAGACGGCCGCCGTACCGCAGTCAACGCTACTCCCTCACTCGGGCTCGGGGTCCGTCTTCGCCTTGTACTCGCAGAGATCCTCGATGACGCACGAGCCGCAACGCGGTTTGCGGGCGATGCAGACGTAGCGGCCGTGCAGGATCAGCCAGTGGTGCGCGTCGCGTTTGAACGCCTCGGGCGTGAACTTCAGCAGCTTGTCCTCGACCTGCCGGACCGTCTTGCCGGGTGCAAGCCGGGTCCGGTTCGAGACGCGGAAGATGTGTGTGTCCACCGCGATGGTCGGTTCGCCGAAGGCGGTGTTCAGGACGACATTGGCGGTCTTTCGTCCCACGCCGGGCAGTGCCTCGAGGGCCTCCCGGTCGCGCGGGACCTCGCCGCCATGCCGCTCGATCAACGCCCGGCAGGTCTTCAGGAGGTTCGCGGCCTTGGTGTTGAACAGGCCGATCGACTTGATGTGCTCCTTCAGCCGGTCGAGGCCCAGCGCGAGCATCGACTCCGGCGTCGCCGCTTTGGCAAAGAGCGTCCTGGTCGCGAGGTTCACGCTGACGTCCGTCGCCTGCGCGGACAGGATCACGGAAACGAGGAGTTCGAACGGGGATCGGTACTTGAGTTCCGTGGTCGGAGCCGGGTCCGCCTGTTGCAGGCGCTCATAGATCTCCTGGCGCTTCGCCTTGTTCACCCGACCCCCCGGCCCGTCGACAGGGCAATTATAGACTCCGCGTGGCCACGCTCGGTCCGCCGGCCGGTCACCCGAAGCCGTCGTGTCGCGGCCTGCACGCCCGAATACCGCACCCGACTGATCGCCGATGCAGTGACCGGCAAGCTCTATGTGCGCGCGGCGGAGGCCGATCTGCCGGACATGGACCCGCTGGCGTGCAAGGACGGGGCCGATATAATCCAAGCCGAATCGAATTCACAGACTGCCGAACGCGACATTGCGAAGGCGCGGAAGCCATGACGAACTGGACGACATGCCCGGCGGTGGAACGCAACCCCCGCAAGATCAGCGGCGCCTGGGCCTTCACCGGGACAAGAGTGCCGGTATACGCCCTCTTCGAAAACCTGGAGAGCGGTGCCACAGTGACAGAGTTCCTGGAATGGTATCCCGAGGTAAAGGAGTGGCAGGTGGCGGCCGTTCTCAACCATGAAGCCGAGCAACTCAAAACGCCAGCCCCACCTTGAAGATCCTGTTTCGACCATGGAACCCCGGCGCCCCTCCGAAGGCATCTCCGGGAACATTCGGTGGACAGATCGGCGGAGAAAGGGTGGGAATTGCTGGAAAACGGAGAATTGATCCGCAAAGCCGAGGAGGAAGGGTATGAGGTCATCGTGACCACCGACCAGAGCATGCGATACCAGCAGAATCTCACCGGAAGGGGGTTGGCGATTGTAGTGCTGCTATCCACCGCATGGCCCAGAGTGCAACATCGAACGGAAGAAATCCGAGCAGCCATTGACGAAGTGCAGCCCGGGGAACTGAGGGAAGTCGCAGTTTGAGGATCGAGCACGGATAACGTGACCACCGACACATCCGACGCCATCTGCGCGAGCTGTCCGCGTCGCGGATTCGCTTCGGGTGTCCGGCCCCGCGTCCTGCCGGATGAGCTATAGTCCGGTCATCCTGCGCGGCAGCAGTCAAGGCATGGATCGCCGTTCGCAAATCGCTACGGAACGAGGAGGTTGCCATGGCTGACGAATCCTTGCATTTCAAGACCATTACCGAACTCGCGGGACTGATCGAGTCCGGGCAGGTCTCGCCCGTCGAAGCGACGCGCGCGCAACTCGAACGCATCGAAGCACTCGACGGCCGATTGAAGAGCTACGCCACGGTCATGGCGGATTCTGCCATGTCCCAGGCCAGGGACGCCGAGGCGGAGATCGCCGGCGGCCACTATCGGGGTCCGTTGCACGGCGTTCCCATCGCGGTGAAGGATCTCTGCTTCACCAGGGGTGTGCGGACCATGGGCGGCACCCGGGTCCTGGACGATCACGTCCCGGATTTCGACGCCACCGTGGTCAGCCGCTTCCATGCCGCGGGAGCCGTCCTGCTCGGCAAGCTCAACCTGACCGAGGGCGCCATGGCCGGCTACAACCCGGACCGGGACGTACCGGTGAATCCCTGGGACGCCGACCGATGGTCGGGCGCCTCCTCGAGCGGCTCGGGCGTGGCCACCGCGGCGGGGCTCTGCTACGGCAGCCTCGGCAGCGACACCGGCGGCTCGATCCGGTTCCCTGCGGCCTCGTGCGGGGTGGTGGGCATCAAGCCGACCTGGGGGCGGGTAAGCCGTTACGGTGTATTGGCGCTCGCCGAATCGCTGGACCATGTCGGCCCCATGACGCGCAGCACCGCCGACGCCGGGATCGTGCTCCAGGCCATCGCCGGGGCCGATCCGAACGACCCCACTTCGCTGCCCGCGCCGGCGCCGGACATGCTCGAAGGGTTCGATCGGGGCGTGAACGGCCTCCGGCTCGGCTTCGACGAGCGGTATGCCACGGACGGGGTCGATCCCGATCTCGCCAACGCGGTGTCGCGTAGCGTGAAGCTGCTCGAGGAACTCGGCGCGCAGATCGTCGCAGTGCGTTTGCCCGCGCTGGAAGAGTACCTGGCCGCGTGGCCCGTGTTGTGCTCGGCCGAGGCCGCACTCGCCCACGCAGCGACCTATCCGTCGCGCAGGGACGACTACGGACCCTGGTTCAGGGGCTGGCTGGACCTGGGCGCGAGCGTCACCGGGTTGGACTATGCCAGGGCGAACAACCTGCGCGCCGCCTGCAACGGACGGATGCGCGATACGTTGGCCGGCGTGGACGCTTTTGTCTCCCCTTCGATGCCCGGCCCGGCGTTTCCCGTCCAGGACATGGCGCCCTTCGCTCCCCTGCCCGAGGAGGGCCTGGACATGAGCCTGCTGCGCTTCACCGCACCCTACGACTTCAGCGGTACGCCCACGCTGTCGGTACCGTGCGGACTCAGCAGCGACGGTCTGCCACTGAGCCTCCAGTTTGTCGGCAAGCACATGCAGGAGCCACTGCTCTGCCGCATGGGCCACGCCTACGAGCAGGTGACGGACTGGCACGATCTGCATCCGTCGGTCCAGGCCGCGACCGTCGGATCCTGAGCTGACGGGGCGATGCCCGAGACCGGCGCTCCACGGCGCCCGAGCGAGGATCCGAAATGGAACTGAGGGAATTTCAGATCGAGAAGTTCACGACCCAGGGCCGTGAAACCCTCGATCTCAATCTGGTCTACGCCGTCCACGGGGAACTCAATGAAGCAAGGGACAATTGCATCCTCGTCCTTACTTCCTATTCGGCGACCCATGAAGATGCGGAAGACCTGTTTTCGTCTTCTGACGTGCTCGATCTCTCGGGTTACGGTGTGGTCGTCATCAACATGCTGTCCAACTCGGAGTCTTCTTCGCCCAGTAACACGCCGGCGCCATTCGATGGGCCGAGATTTCCATTGATGACCGTGCACGACAACGTTCGAGCTCAGCATCGGCTGCTCACCGAGGCACTGTCGGTCAGCCGCCTTCGACTGGTCATGGGTTTCAGCATGGGCGCCTTGCAGACCTTCGAATGGGGTGCCCAACACTCGGACATGGTGGACGCGATTCTCCCGATCTGTGGGGCCGCGAGGATCTCCACCCATAACTCCGTGTTTCTCGAGGGTGCCAGGGCAGCGCTGCAGGCAGACCGGAATTTCAATGGCGGCGACTATGAAGTTGCGCCGGAGATCGGCATGGAAGCCTTCGCCAAGGTCTATAGCGGTTGGGTTTTCTCCCAGGATTTCTTTCGCGAGGAGCTGTACAAGAACATGGGTATGGACTCCGTTGCGGACGTGATCGACTTCATGAAAGGTTATTTCGGTCGTCGGGAAGCGAATGACCTGTTGGGGATGTTGGCCACCTGGCAATCCGCAAACATCGCCACTAACGGCAGGTTCGAAGGCGACTTCGACGCCGCTCTGCGGGCCATCACGGCCAGAGCAATCGTAATGCCGGGTGGCACGGACCTCTATTTTCGCGTTGCCGACAGCGCGTATGAAGTCAGCCGGATGCCCAACGCGGAATTGCGTGTCATCGAGTCGAAGTTCGGCCATGTCGCCGGAAGCGGTCTGGACCCCATTGGCAAGGCGGCGATAGACAGAGCCATCGTTGATCTGTTGAGTCCCTGAGCCGGGGACGGGTGCAACGCTTTGAGTCGCGGCTCGGACTACGCTTGGGTTGAGCGCGGATGCCCGGAGTGTCAGCTATACTGAACCCATGGTCGATTGGAAGCGAAAAGAGGTTCGTCTGCCAGATCTGGGCGAGCCGATCAGCCACTACACCGACGCGGTTCGGTTTGGCAATCTGCTGTTCGTCTCCGGAATGATGGCGGTGGACGCAGAGCAGCGCGTGATCGGGGAGGGGGATGTCGTCGCTCAGGCCAGGGAGGTGTTCGGCAACCTGAAGCGAGCCCTCGAGGCCGAGGGCGGGAGCTTCGCCGACGTGCTCAAGGTGACGGTGTACCTGCAGAACATCGAGGACCGCACGAAGATCAATCCCGTTCGCGCGGAGTTCTTCGGGGACGCCCGGCCGGCGAGCACGCTCGTCGAAGTGGCGAAGCTCGCCATCCCCGGGCTCCTGGTCGAGGTCGACGCGGTCGCCGGGCTTCCGGGGTAGGGATTGTGGACGTACCAGCCAGTCCGCCGTCGGCACTGCCCGTGGCCACGGGCTGACCAGGAGATGCGCCATGGCCGATGAACCCCGGTTTTGCCCGCGACGATTCGCGCATGCCAACCTGTTCATCTCTGACGTGCGGCAATCGATGGACTTCTACGGAAGAATCGCGGGACTCGAGGAGTTGTTTCAGGAGCCCGCCATCCACGCCGGCTTCATGGGGAACGGCAATACGCATCACGATGTCAGCGTGACCCAGGTCTCCGAAGAGTCCCTGATCGGCCGCGCAGGCCAGGTGCTCGTGCCGCCCGAGTTCGGCCGCAAGCCCGACCTCTTCCACATCGCCTTCGAGATGGAGAACGAAGCAGAACTGGTCGCGGCGCACGACCGCGCGGTCCGGTACGGCGTTACCATCGTCATGACGGCAGACCACACCTTCGCCAAGAGCGTGTACCTGCTTGACGCCGAACGGAACCTGCTCGAGTTCACGTCGGATTCGACCAGCGACTGGAGAGCGACATACCGCGAACTTGAGGGCCAACTCGTAACGGGCCCATGGACGCCGGGCGAGCTGGAACCGACGACCGAACGAAACTACGCCCCCGACCCGGAGATCCGGCGCACGCGGGGTGTGGCCGTGCACTCCCGGCGAACGACGCACGCGGTGCTCGGCTGCCGCAACCTGGATGAGCAACTCGCGTTCTATCGCGAGGTGGGCGGCCTGGAAACCGTGGTCTGCTCGGAACGGGCTCGAATGGCCGTTCTGAAGGGAACGGCCGCAGACTACTCCATCGTGCTGTTCCAGGCGCGCGGGGAGCAGAAGCCGGGCTATCACCACATGGCATTCGAGGTGTCTCCATCCGACTTCGATGCAGACGTGAATCGTCTGGAGCGTTCGGATATCGCGATCGAGACCCGCGTGGACCACCCCGCCAAGCAGGGCGTCCTCCTCCGCGATCCGGATGGGCACGGGGTCGAGTTCTACGCGCGTCTTTCCGAGCCGCCGGCGACGCTCCGAGCAGAAGAGCTGCGTCGCTTCTGGCTCGTCCCCGGGTAGGGTCGCGATGCGGGAGGGAGTGATGCGGGAGGGAGTGATGCGGGAGGGAGTAGAGCGCCATGGGAGTAGAGTGCGATGACGGCTGATGCGTCCACATCCAAGGTAGCGCTGGTGACCGGTGGCGGCACCGGGATCGGGCGCGCGATCGCAAGCGCACTGCAGCGCGACGAATTCAGGGTGGCAATCCTGGGGCGGCGGCCGGAACGGCTCGAGTCGCCGGAGGGGTTCCATGGCTATCCCTGCGATATCTCGGACCCGGCTGCGATCGGCCGGACAGTCGCCCGGGTGCTTTCCGATCTGGGCCGGCTCGATGTGCTGGTCAACAACGCCGGCGTCATCAAGAACGGCAATCTCGAAGACACGACCGAAGAGGCGATCGCGTATCAGGTAGGGGTCAACGTCCTGGGCACGATCCACATGACAAAGGCCTGCCTGCCCGCCCTCAAGGCGTCCAAGGGTTCGATCGTCAACGTGAGTTCCACCCTGGCCAAGCTTCCCATCCTCGGCGCCTCCGTCTATGCGGCCACCAAGGGCGCCATGGAGTCCTTCAACCGCGCCATGGCGCTGGAACTCGGCACATCCGGAGTGCGCGTGAACTGTATTGCCCCCGCCCTTGTGCGCAGCGAAATCTACTACGCGGATGGAGTGGACGAGCAGGGCTACGAGCGCATGATGGACGAGTTCGGGGCGAGGTACCTCCTGGGGCGTGTCGGGGAGCCCGAGGACGTGGCCGAGCTGGCCGCGTTTTTGGTTTCCGATCGGGCTGCCTGGATGACCGGTTCCGTCATCCCGGTGGACAGCGGCTATCGAAGCGTTGGTTTCAAACAGCACTAGCGCGACCTTACGGTCGCGTTGGAAGTTTCGCTGGCGCCAAACTCCTACGGCGCAAGCAGCCGGCTGAAGAACATCGACTCCCGGTGTGGCAGTAGTGGTTGCTTCGATAACCGTAAAGCCACATTCCGGGATAAAAGTTCAAAAGCTCAACTACTGCAGGTCAGGGCATCGTCGATGACGCCCAGGGTGAGCAGTCATGGAACGCTCCGTCTCAATCACTGCGCGAAGCGTCCCGCCTGGCAGCAAGCATCAAACGATTACTCCGGCACATTACTCCGACCCCGCCGTCTGTCTTCGTAGGCATCCGTGATCAGTTTGACTTCAGCCGCCCGCAGTCCCTCTACGCGGTAGATCCGCGGACCCAGAACGAGCATCTCCGGATGCTCAGCGGAGTACACGGGCCATTCTATGAGGCCCTCCACAGAGGGGTCCCCTGTCTTTGCGAAGTTCGTCCAGATCTGCATCATCAGTGTCGAAAAACGCCGGTCCTCCGGGAGATCGCAACGGTGAATTCGCCCATCAGCGCATTCGCCTCAATGGTTGTCACCAGCTCAATGGAGACCAGGAGGGGTGTCGAGGTCTGCTGGGCGAAGCGCATCAGCGCGTCTTTTACGGTCATCTTCGGTATGTCGAAGACCACCGTGGCTTCCCCGTCACCACCGTACGGCGGCGCCCCGTGGACCGTGCCGAAGGCACCCAAAGCGACCGCCCAGAGCCCCGTCCACAAGCAGGCGACGACCCAACGACTCCTCATCTCCGAACCCACGAACGGCAACGACCGCGCGAATGCGCACTGGTTGTCGTCCGTCCGCTATAGATGAGGGCAATCGAGCACGGGGTTTCCAATACTCGGGCCAACAAGAACTTCGAAATCCCCGCCCAATTCCGCCACTGTCAGCCTGGCGGCGATTTGGGATAGAGGTGGATACTGCCGTCAGCGTCCGTTCTGGCCGCGATATCGACGTTGTCCTCCAGCGCCCGGATGAACTGCGGCGTGTCGCCAACCGGGAACCAGCCGAGGACCTTGAGCTCGCGTATATCGTCGCTCAGCACGATTCGGCTGGCGCTGTATCGCGCGAACTCATGGACGACGGATTCCAGCGGCTCGCCGTCAAAGGTCAGCCCCCCCGTCTGCCAGGAGAGGCGCTTGTCGATCTCGGCCTTCCCGATGGGTTCCACCAGGATTCTGTCGGCATCGAACACCGCGTTGCGTCCCGCCTGCACGATCGCGTCGGTCCTCGGCACAGGGGTTGCCTGGGGACGCTGGGGCGCTTCCAGCACCGCCAGCCTGACCTGTCCCTCGGTCACGGTGACTTCGGTCGCTTCGCCGACAAAGACGCGAAAGGCGGTCCCGACGGCTTCGATCATCTGATTGCCTACGTAGACGCGGAACGGCCGGGAGTGATCCTTCGCGACCACGAAGTGGGCTTCACCCTTTTCCATCCGGACCGCACGCTCGGTGCGCGAGTAGTCCGTGGTGATCCCGCTGTTGGTGTTGAGCTGGACGGTCGATCCGTCGGCAAGTGTGACCCGTGTGCTCTCACCGATCTCGGTTTGCACGGCGAGGTACTCGGTCTGCGGCTGCGGGCGCAGGTCAACGAGGAAACCCACGGTCAGCACGATCAGGCACGCAGCGGCCAGGCCGCTCCAGGCGCGGCCGGGATGGGTCTTCGCCCAGGCGGCAACCACCGCGCCCACGGCAATGGGCTCGACGTCGCCGGCACGTTCGGTCAAGGTGCCCGCACTGCGGCGGCAGCGTCGCTGAAGGCGCCGAGTTTGTCGCGCGCCACGATCACGTTGGCGGTCGTCCCGAAGAGCCACAAGCGCGCCAACCCGAGCCGGACGAGCGGACGCGGTACGGACCCAACACCAATCCGGAGGCACGATGGTCACGGCGAAGGTGATGCCAACGCCTTCTCCCCGGCGCTGTAAAACGATATTCTTGCCATTGGATTTCTGACAAACGGGCCGGGGGATGCGGACATGCGCGGTCTTTCCCGTCGCATCATGGAGCATGCCGCCTCGGTTCCGGAGGCCACACCGCTCTGTCCGGCCGCATTGCTGCACCTCGGCAATCGGGCGGCAGTCGACCAGGCACTGTCGCGTCTCGCGCGATCCGGCGAACTCATGCGGATCTGTCAGGGCGTCTACATGCGCCCGATCGAGACCCGCTTTGGCTTGCGGGCCCCCCGTGTCGGCAAGGCGCTCGCCGCGCTGTCGCAACTCTGGGGCGAGACTATCGTGCCGTGCGGCGGCGCCGCGGCCAACTGCCTCGGTCTGACCACGCAGAATCCGGTTCGCGCGGTCTACCTCACCTCCGGTCCGACCCGCAGGTTGCACTTCGACTCGTCGATCGTCGAACTGCGTCACGCTCCGCGCTGGCAACTGGCGGCCCCTCACCGCAAGGCGGGGAATGTCATCCGCGCCCTGGCGTGGCTCGGCCCCGAAGAGGTCGAGCTTGGTCTCGAGGCGGTCCTGCCCACGCTCTCGGCCGAAGACATCGACGAGCTTGCCGCCGCGCGGGCCGTCATGCCCATCTGGATGGCGGAGCCGGTCAGCGCACGCCTTGCGCATGGCTGAGACCGGCTACCAGGACCTCTCGGCGGACGACAGGCGCGACGCCCTGGAAGTGGCGGAGCGGACCGGCAGCCACAAGGCGCATCTTCTGGAGAAGGACATCTGGGTTGTCGCGACGCTCGGCGCCCTGTTCGACGCTCCGTTCGCTGGGCACCTCACCTTCAAGGGCGGCACGTCGCTGTCGAAGGTGTGGCGCGTAATCCATCGGTTCTCGGAAGACATCGACATCACTTACGACATTCGCACCTTCGCGCCGGATCTGGTTTCCGGCGCCGGGGACGAGGCCCTTCCGCCCACACGCAGTCAGGAAAGACGCTGGACGCGGGCAATCCGCGCCCGTCTAGCCGAATGGGTCCGGGATCGGGCGTGTCCGATTCTCGAAGAAGAACTCACACGCGCCGGTTACGTGGCACGAGTCCGTGCCGAGGCCGAGCGGCTCCATATCGGCTACGAGCCGCTGTTCGAGGAGACCGGTCTGGTGCGCCCGGAGGTCATGGTCGAGTTCGGCGCGCGCTCCACGGGCGAACCGCGCACGGTCCTGCCGATCGTATGCGACGCAGCAGCGTACTTGCCCGATCTGGCGTTTCCGGAGGCCCGCCCGATCGTCATGCTGGCGGAGCGAACCTTCTGGGAGAAGGCGACCGCCATTCACGTCTTCTGCCGCCAGGAGCGGCGCCGGGGCGAGCGCCTGTCGAGGCACTGGCACGATCTCGCGCGCCTCGACGCGGCGGGGATCGCGGCCACTGCGCTGTCCGACCGTGCGCTGGCGCTCTCGGTTGCCCGCCACAAGGCCATGTTCTTCGTCGAGAACGACGCCCACGGTAGCCGGATCGACTATGAAGCGGCGGTCTCGGGCGGTCTCCAGCTCGTTCCTTCCGGCGCCGCGCACTCCGTGTTGGCCGACGACTACGCGCGGATGCTGGCTGACGGGATGCTGCTCGACGAGAGCGAGCCGTTCGATGCGCTGATGGAGCGATGCGCCGCAATCGAGGCGCGAGCCAACGCTCCGCGGTCAAGGGACGGCTGATGGGAGTAGTCCGTCCTGCGTGAAGTCACCGATGCGGCCCGCCTGGTATGGAACAAATCCGTTCGCGGCTGATTCCGCAAGGGACTCGTAGGGGCGACGCTTGTCGTCGCCCGCGCGGGGACCGTGCACGAATTTGGCACGGGACGGGACAAGCCCGTCCCCTACAACGCCTGCGCAGGGACCGTGCACCAATTCGATATGGGACGGAATCTGTTCCCTGCGCGTCCGCACACCGGGCCCCGGGCCGTGCATGCCGTCGGAACGGGACGCCACAAGCGCCCCAGAGCCGGTCCGGCACCTCGCATGCGCTCCCCTACGGTCCTCGGCTCAGGCATCGGGCCCTGTCACAGCTGCTATAGTGCCCGGCCCATGCACATCGACAGGTTCGAGATCGTTCCGGTGCAGGTCAGCGCACGCACGACCTGGCTCCATATCATGCTGCACACCAATCTCGGGCTGACGGGAGTTGCCGAGGCATCCCTGGGCAACCGCCGGGAACTGCCTGAGCTCGAACGGTTCCTCCCACTCGTCAAGGATCGGCCGGTTCCTGACGTGGAAACTTACCGCCGCCGCGGCCGATCGATAGCGGCTCGCGGCGGACTGCCCGCGGCGACCGCCTTCAGCGCCATCGAGCATGCACTCTGGGATCTCGCGGGCAAGGCCGAGGGCGTGCCCGCACATGCACTGCTCGGCAGCCGGCTCCGCGAGGATGTGCTCCTCTACGCAAATATCAACCGCATGACGTCCGAGCGCACGCCCGACGGCTTCGCCGCGAGCGCGGAGCGGGCGGTGGCGGTGGGCTTCCGCGCGCTCAAGGCCGCCCCGTTCGATGGCTTTCCGCCCCGCTCGGACCCGGATGCCGTGCGCGAGGCCATCGATCTCGGCATCCGCTGTCTCGAGTCGATCCGCGCGGCGGTCGGGCCGGACATCGCTCTCAAGGTGGACTGCCACAGCCACTTCACCGAGGCGGAAGCCGTCCGGATCGCCGAGCGGCTCGAACCGGTCCGTCTCGACTGGTACGAGGAACCGGTTCCGGCCGCGGACGCGGCGGCGACGCGTCGTATCCGCGACGCCGTGCAGCAACGGCTCGCCGGCGGCGAGATGATGTTCGGCGTGGAGGGCTTCGCGCCGCTCCTCGAAGAGCGTGCCGTCGACGTCGTCATGCCCGACACGATGCACTGCGGCGGTCTGGCCGAGGGACTGGCCATTGCCCGCGCCGCCCACGACGCCGGCATCGCGGTCTCTCCGCACAACGCGTGCGGGCCCGTATCCACGGCCGCGGGGTTGCAGCTCTGTGCCGTCGCGCCGGGGATCGAGAGCCTGGAGCTCCAGTGGGGAGAGGTCCCCTGGCGGCCGGACCTGGTCGAGCCTCCCGAGCGCTTCGAAGGCGGCCGCATGGCCATCCCCGACACGCCCGGGCTCGGCGTGACGTTGCTGGGGCCCCCCGCCTGAGCGGAGGTCTCGACTACCGACGCGTGGCCGGCGGCCCTACCCGGCCGGGTCGTACCAGATCGGCGACGAGAACGCCCGCTCCTGTATCGTGGTCGCGATACTCTGGCGCGGAGCCGTTCCCGCGCGAATGGCGTCCCAGGTCGACCACCGGCACGTCGGGTTCTCCAGCACGCGAACGTAGTAGAACGCGCGCTCGTCCGGATCGAAGTCGGGATCGTGCCAGAGCGTCGACAGCTCCGAAGCCCCGACCCCCTCCGAGATGCTGCAGTCCGAGATGTCCACCGTCGCCCCGTTGTCCGGGCAGCGGTGCGTTGCGGGGTCGACGGCGAGACCGTCGGAGCAGGCCACGTCGTACACCTGCTCCTGCGCGCGGCCGTCCGCGACCCAGCCCTTGACGATCTGCAGGCGCTGGAGCTTGGCGGCCTGGGGATCCTGCACCGCCTGGACAAGGAAGCCCGGCGTGCCGGACTCCTGCGCGACGAGGTCCCCGCCCATCGGCACGCCCGCCTCGTATGCCTCCCCGACGTTGTCGGCATCCAGCATGTCCTCCGACAGGCCATAACCGCCGAAGAAGCGCAGTCGGATCCAGGTGCCGGTCGTGGAATAGGTCTCCTTGCGGCGGAACGCATCGAAGATGGAGCCCCGCGTGTTCTCTTCCGCCCACACCGCGGCGATTCCCGACGCGCCGAAGTAGGTGGCCGCTGTCTCCCGATAGCCGGGAATCTCGTCATCCGGATTGACGGGCACCGATCCCCTGCCCACCGCATCGCTGTCGAGCGTGCCGACTTTGCTGACAAAGCGGTCCTCGTCGAACACTTCGCCGCTGTTATGCGTGTCGCTCGCCCCGACCACGCCGAAACGATAGGGATTGAGGCCATCCGCCTCCTGCATCGACAGGCCGTTGAGCCACGCCTCGCGCGCGTAGCTGCCCTGGGGACGGCTCCGGAGCTGCGTCGCGACGCGGTAGGGCATGATCTCGAAGTCCGCCCACTCGTCATTGGGCGACAGGAAGGGGTGCGTGTCCGACGTGCCCTTGATCTGGGTGTTCTCGATCAGGGGTTCGTTGCGCATCCGCGTCGAGGCGTAGTCCGCGTCGATCGCGCTGCCATCGGTCTGGGTGAGTTCGAACATGTGGCCGTTCGAACCGTTGGAATTGTGTGGAATCGCGATCGCGTCCATGCCCCGTTGCCGCTGCACGTCCATCCACGCCCAGAGTTCCTCCGGGTTCAGCGAGTCGAGCCGCGAGAACGGGATGTCCGGGGCCGCGTCGCCGCGGAAGACGACGTTGCGGTGCAGGTTGCCGCGGTCGGTCGGGTACGACGAAGTGTATTCGTAGGCGATGAAGGTCGTGAACTCGCCTGGCGCGTTATTGCGGTTGGCGGACGCGATGATGTCTGCCCAGGCGCTCTTGACATCGCCCTCGCTGAAGTTCCGGGTCAGGAACTGGCCCGCCGTGCGGAACGCCTGGCGGCGTTCGGTCGTGGTCTTCGCGTCGAGGAACGTCCGTGCCTCGGGATCGTCGTGCAGCGGGTGGGACGGGTCGGTCATCGCCGACCACATGCCGAGGTAGAAGCCGTGGTCCGTCACGGCGTAGAAGTCGAGCGGCCGGTCGAGCTGCATGTCGAAGCCCGACGGATGCCGCAGCGATTCGCCGCGGGCGAAGGCGTAGGCGTCGTCCGGGTTCGTCCGGGTCCCGAACAGGAACGCATCGAACGAGTAGCGGGTGTGGATGTGCAGGTCTCCGAAATAGACGTTTCGCTGTGCGCCCGCCGAGACGGCGGCGCAAGCCAGCAAGGCGGCCAGGATGACCTGACGCATGGTGTTTACTCCTTGAGTTTTGGTCTGGACGGCACGCCGTCGTTCGACGGCGGTCCCGGCTCGTCTCCATCCCCCACCGGGACTCGCGAGCAATCGTGGCTGCGCCGCCGCATGCGCGCGCGCCCCTGGTCCCGGATCAGCCCCGCCGTCCTGCAGGTGTCCGAACAGAAACGGGATGAGCCGTACGGCACAAACCACTCCGAGCAGGCCTGACACTGTACGGGCTCCGACTTCGGTGCCTTGAGTTCCCCGGCGCGGCGGGCTTCGAGCAGTTTCGCGATGGTGCGATTGCGCTGCGCCATCTCGCGGAACTCACGGTCGCCGACATCGAGCAGATCGAGGATCGTCCCTGCCTCGAGGCGCGGCGAACGCAGCAGCAACTCAATGGCTTTCTCTTCCAGGATCATGACCCACTCCGACCGGTCAGCCCGAAAGTCGGGCTCCCCCTATAGGAGCCGGGACACCGCGTGTTGTCAACTACTGCAATATGGCCGGCCCGGACTTCCGTCCGGGCAGGTACTCGCCGCGAGGCCGCCGTTGCTGCCGTCAGGTCGTCAGCCAGCCGAACTGCTGCGGTTTGCGTCCCGCCTTCGGGTTGAGGGCCACGTTGACCAGCGTCGGACCGTCAAAGGCCATGGCCTCGTCGAGGGCGCCACGCAGGTCCTCGGTGTTCTCGACGTAGAAGCCCCTGCCGCCCAGCGCTTCCATCATGCCCTCGTAGTGCGCGCCGTACGTCAGGTAGAAGGGCGGCGGCGTCTGGCCTTCCTCGAGGGGTCCGATGCCCCCGCCGATGCCGCCGTTGTTGAGGACGATCAGCTTGACCGGCAGCTTGTAGCGCAGCATCGTCTCGATCTCCATGCCGGAGAATCCGAAGGCGCTGTCGCCCTGCACCGACACCACCGGCTTGTCCGGGTTGGTGACGGCCGCCGCGACCGCGAAACCGAGGCCGATACCCATCGTGCCGTACGTGCCCGCGTCCAGCCGGTGCCGCGGCGCGCGGTTCGGCATCTGCGTCCTGCCGATGTCCATGGTGTTGGCGCCCTCGCCGATGATGATGGCGTCGTCCGGCAGCCACTCGACGATGTCCCGATAAGCGCGGTAATAGTTGATCGGCGAGGATTCGTCTTCGACCATCGGGCGAATCGCCTCGGCGTTCGCCTCGGCCTTTTCCTGCAGCGTGGTGCGCCAGTCCGTCTCGGCGGGATAGAACCACTGGCGGTTGGAGAGCGCGGTGTTCAACTGCCCGGCCACGGCCTTGCCGTCGCCGACCAGGGCCACTTCCGCCGGCACGTTGCGGCCGATCTCTTCCTGCTCGATATCGAGCTGGATGACGCGCACCCCCGGCTTGAAGCGCGGCGGCAGGCCGAAGTGCATGATCCAGTTCAGCCGCGCGCCCATCAGGAACACGACGTCCGCCTCCCGCAGCGCGGTGCTGCGCGCCGCTCCCACGGACAGCGGATGCTCATCCGGCATGATGCCCTTGCCCATGGGCGACGCCAGGAACGGCAACTGCGTGCGGTCGATGAACTCGCGTACTTCGTCCTCGGCCCGGGACCACGCCATCCCCTTGCCCAGGACGACCAGCGGCCGCTCCGCGGACTCGAGCGCGTCGAGCGCGCGCTCCACGGCGCCGGGGTCCGCCTGCGGGCGTACCAGCTCGGCCGGGGGCGCGACAACCACGACATTCTCTTCTTCCGCCTGGCCCTGGATGATGTTGTCGGGGAAGTTCAGGTAGACCGGTCCCGGACGCCCGTTCTGCGAGCTGCGGACCGACTGCTCGACGTAGTACGGGATGCGCTCGACCCGATCGATCTCCTGCGCGTACTTGCAATACGGCGACGCCAGTTCCGTCTGTCGCTCCTCCTGGAAGGCACCCATGCCGTTCTGGTAGGTCGGCGAAGCTCCGCCGATCAGGAGCATGGGCCAGCAGTTCTCACGGGCGTTCGCGAGACCGGCGAAGGCGTGGATCACGCCAGGCCCGGACACCACGAGGCACGCCTGTGTCCGGCCGGTGAGGTAGCTCGCCGCCTGCGCCGCGTAGCTCGCCGACTGCTCGTTGCGCATGCCGATGAACGTGATGCCTTCCTTCTGCGCCGCCGCCGCTACGCCCTGCACCGGAAAACCCACGATACCGAACATGTAATCGACGCCCTGCGCCTTGAGGCTTCGCGCCATCAGGGTCGCGCCATCAACCGTGGCCATTGCATCCCTCCCAAACCGTCAGTGGAAAAAAACCGCAACGGTATCGTGCGGGACCACGCAAGTCCAATGCGGTGGAATGGGGCGGCCGCTCATGTCCCATCGAACACGCCTCCGTCCGCAGCATCCTGACCCGCCGCCGCCACGACCCGACGCGCTCGCCGTGGGCGCCTTTTCCGGGAGAGATCCAACGCGTTCCGGCGGCATGGTCAATCGAATGCGCTTTTGGTAGGTTACGCGCCCTCGCGAACGCGCAGCATGCGCAGAGCTTCCATGATCGAGGCACCATGTCGGCAGACGACACCCCAACCACGCCCCAACCCGCTTCGTCGAGCCCATCCGGCAGTTCGCATGCGGACGGTCCAGGCACCCAACCCGGAGGGCAGGCGTCGATGAAGGCACCAGAGGCAGACTCCCCGTTCCGCAGCTTCATCCCCTATGAGCCGGCAGAGGACGAACCGTACATGGGGCCGGCGCAGCTTGAGCACTTCCGCGACATCCTGCTGAAATGGCGTCACCAGCTCATGGAAGAGGTCGACCGAACCGTCAACCACATGCAGGACGAGGCCGCCAATTTCCCCGATCCCGCCGACCGGGCGACGCAGGAGGAAGAGTTCAGCATCGAACTGAAGACACGGGACCGGGAGCGCAAGCTCATCAAGAAGATCGCCGAAACCCTCGAGCGCATCGACCAGGAAGACTACGGCTACTGCGACACCTGCGGGGTCGAGATCGGCCTGCGGCGTCTCGAGGCACGACCCACCGCTTCCCAATGCGTGGACTGCAAGGCGCTGGCGGAACTGCGCGAAAAGCAGCTCCACGCCTAGTGTCGTGACACGGCACTAGTGTCGAATGGGCGGCTATGTCGGCCGCTTCGCCCCGACGCCGTCCGGGCCGCTGCACTTCGGCTCGCTGTTCACCGCCGTCGCGAGCTATCTGGACGCCCGTGCCCGACAAGGCGTGTGGCGACTGCGCATCGACGATCTCGACGCCCCGCGCAGTGTTCCGGGCGCCACGGACGACATCCTGCACGCCCTGGAGGCCCACGCGCTGCACTGGGACGGTCCGGTGGCCTGTCAGAGCGACCACGTCGATCGATATCGCGCAGCCCTCGACGCGCTCCGGGAGCAGGCGCTCTGTTTCCGCTGCACGTGCTCGCGCAGGGATCTGCGCGGCCATCGGGTATATCCCGGCACCTGTCGCCGCCGTGAGCCCCCCGCGACCGCCGAGGCCGCGATCCGGGTACGCGCCCCGCACACCGAGTACGCCTTCCTGGACCGCTTGCAGGGCCGCTGCGGCGAACACCTCGCCGCCGCCGGTGACTTCCTCGTCGCGCGTCGGGACGGGTACGCCGCATACGCGCTGGCCGTCGTCGTGGACGACGCGGCGATGGGCGTAACGGACATCGTACGCGGCGCCGATCTGCTGGATGCCACGCCCCGGCAGCTGTTCCTGATGGACCGCCTGGGCGTGACGCCACCCCGCTACCTGCACCTGCCCGTGATCGCCGACCGCACCGGCGCCAAGCTCTCCAAGCGTACCGCCGCCACGGCGGTCCGCCACGGGACGTTCCCGGCGCGGAACATACTCTGGACGCTCCAACTGCTCGGACTGCAACCACCGAACCTGGAAACGCCCGAAGAGCAGCTGCGATGGGCGACGTCCCGCTGGGACGACGCCGTCCTGCCCCGCGGACGGAGCCTGCGCTCGTGGACGAGCCTGTGACCGACCCGAGCGAACCGTGGGCGCCGTCCCGCCCAGCCATCCCCCACGCAACGCTGACGACGGCCGGGCCCGGGTCTCACCCGCGGGCGCTCTGATAACATCGGGCGGTTTATGACGAACATCCTGGTTGTCGATCCCGCCGCGCAACGCCGCGCACAGCTGCGCGGCTACCTTGAGCGCTCCGGCTTCGGCGTCGTCGAGGCCGACGATCTGCCGGGGCCGCGCGGTCTCGGCGCCGCACACATCGCGGCAGTTGTCGCCAATGCCCGACTCCCCTCCGGGGACGGGATCGCCCTGGTGCCACTTGCGAGACCGGCGCCGGTGCTGCTGCTTGCGGAGGACGCAAACATCCCGGCCGCCGTCGCGGCCGTCCGGGAAGGCGCGGCCGACTACCTGTCATGGCCAGTCTCTCCCGGGGTCCTGATCGCGGCGCTCGAACGCGCCTCCGCCGACCCCCAGACTGCCGCGGATACCACTGCCGACACCGGCGAGGCCGGCGAGGAGTGGCCGATATTCGGCGCCTGTCCGCCCATGCTCGAGCTCTTCGAGCGCATCCGGGCGGCTGCCCGAACCGACGCCGCGGTCCTCGTACGGGGCGAGGCCGGTACCGGCAAGGAACTTGTGGCCCGCGCCCTGCACGCACGCGGGTCCCGTCGCCATGCCCCGATGATGGCGTTGAACTGCGCCGCGATTCCGGAGACGCTCATCGAAGCGGAGCTGTTCGGCCACGCGCACCCGAACGCGCCGACGGCGGGGCTCGTCGCAGCGGCAGGGGCCGGCACGCTGTTCCTGAACGAGGTCGGCGACTTGCCCCTCGAGGCGCAGGCGCGGCTCGTGACCGTGTTGCGCGAGCCAGCCACCGAGACGAGCGCTCCGACCGATGTCCGGGTGATCGCCGCCACGCATCGCAACCTCGACCAGCTCGCCAGGAACGGGCAGTTCCGCGCAGACCTGCTCGGCTACCTCGCCGCGGTGACGCTGACGGTCCCGCCGCTACGGGAACGCGGGGACGACATCGTGGCCCTGGCGAGGATTCTTGGCCGTCGCGCGGCCGCCAGGATGAACAAGCCCGAGCCCCGGTTTGCGTCCGCCGCGCTGGCCGCCATCCGGGCATACCCATGGCCCGGCAACGTGCGCGAACTCGAGAACGCGGTCGAACGCGCAACGATCCTCTCCGACGGGGGTGAGATCCACGCCGAGTCGCTCGCGATCGAGACGGGCAGTCGTGACCACCCGGACAGGGCCGGCGCGCAGGACGCCGACGACGGCGTTTCCCTCGAGGAGTATTTTGTCCGCTTCGTCACCGAGAATCAGGACCAGTTCACCGAGACCGAACTCGCCGGCAAGCTCGGCATCAGTCGCAAGAACCTGTGGGAGCGCCGCAAGCGACATGGCATTCCGCGGCGCCGCACCCGCAAGCGCGGTCCGCGCCGCGACCCCGGTTGACGTACTCCCCGCGCCGGCGCTTTTGTCTTTTTCGTCGTAGCGCCCTAACATCGTCTTCCATCTCGACCGCAATACAGCTTGAACGCAGCTTGTTGAGCGAACACAAACCCGTCCGGGTCGCACATCCCAACCTCAGCGAAGCCACGGTCTCGGCCAATGCCGTCACCGTCGTCAAGACCCTGCGGGACGCCGGTTACGACGCCTTCCTCGTCGGCGGTTGCGTACGCGACCTCCTGCTGGGCAGTACGCCCAAGGACTTTGACGTCGCGACCGCGGCAACGCCGCAACAGGTCAAGGCCGTCTTTCCCCGGGCCCGGCTGATCGGGCGCCGCTTCCGGATCGCACACGTGCGCTTTCGCCGCGAGTTCATCGAGGTGTCGACGTTCCGGCGGCGCAATCTCGACGAGGACGACGCCGAGTACGACGCCAGCCACCTGTCGGCCGATGGCGTGCTGCTCAGCGACAACGTCTACGGGACCCTCGAGGAGGACGCCTTCCGGCGCGACTTCACCATCAATGCGCTGTACTACGACCCGATCGAGGACACGGTGCTGGACTACACCGGCGGCCTCGAGGACATCGCCTCGCGTACGTTGCGCATCATCGGCGAGCCGGCCGAACGGCTGCGGGAAGATCCTGTGCGGATCCTGCGTGCGATGCGTTTCGCTGCGAAACTCGGCTTCGAACTCGATCCACGGACGGACGCCGCGATCGCGCCCATGTCCGAGTTGTTGACGGCCATCCCGCCGGCACGCCTGTTCGACGAGTTCAACAAGCTCTTCATGAACGGTCATGCCTTGTCCGCCTGGTCGCTCATGTGGCGCTTCGGGCTGCCCGAGATTCTCTTCCCCCTGTCGAAAGAAGACGATGCGCTCGCACAGGCCGCGCTCGGCAGCACGGATCAACGGGTCGCCGAGGACAAGCCCGTGACGCCCGGCTTCCTGCTCGCCGCAATGTGCTGGCCGGAATTCCTGCGCCGCACGGAGCTGTCCGCCACGGCCAGCAACGCCGCCGACGAACGCCTGAAGGCAGCGCAAGGCGTCATCGACGAACAGCAGCTGACGATCGCCTTCCCGCGACGACTGTCGATGTTCATACGCGACGTGTGGCGCCTGCAGAGCAGTCTGGAACGGCGCGCGCCCCGCAACCTGCCGCGGACGCTGGCCCATCCGCGTTTCCGCGCCGCATACGACTTCCTGGTACTGCGGTCGGAGACCGGCGAAGCGGACCCGGAACTTGCCGAGTGGTGGACCGACATCCAGGACGGGTCGGACGAGCAACGCGGTTCCATGGTCGACGCAATGCGTCCCGGGGAGAAGCGTCGCCGACGCCGACGCGGCCGTGGGCGCGCCAGTGCCGAGGGGACTGCGTGACGCGCGGGGCGCTGCGGGCCGCGCGTAATGGGCCCGTACACCGGGAGGTCGGGTCCTGTCCACGCGGGGCGCGTCCCTCCCTGTGACCGGTTCGCCGACGCCGGCGGTCGCCAGAAAGGCGCAGAACCCGCCCCGCCACATCGCCGTGGAGGGTCCCATCGGCGTCGGCAAGACCACGCTGGCGCGACGACTGGCGGAATCCCTGCAGTATCCGCTCCTGCTCGAACCGACCACGGAGAACCCGTTCCTGGACCGGTTCTACCGCGAGGGCCGTCGGCACGCCCTGCCGACACAACTCTTCTTCCTGCTGCACCGCGCGCGGCAGGTTGCGGCGCTCGAGGACAACCTCTTCGGGTCGGTGGTGGTCGCGGACTTCCTGATGGAGAAGGACCGGCTGTTCGCGGAGCTTAACCTCGACGAACACGAACTCGAGATATACGACCAGATCTGGTGCAGTCTGGACATCCACCCTGCGACACCCGATCTCGTCATCTACCTGCAGGCGCCGCCTCCCGTGCTGATCGAACGGATCCGCCGCCGCGGGATCGACTTCGAGCAACGCATCGACGACGACTACCTGAGGCATCTCTGCGCCGCATACACGCGCTTCTTCCACTACTATAGCGAGGCGCCGTTGCTGATCGTGAACGCGGCGGAGATCGATTTTGCGAACGACGACCGACACTTCGAAGCGCTGTTCGCCGAGTTGCAGGAGTTCGACGGAGTCCGCAAGTATTTCAACCCGAACCCGACACTGCTGTAGAGCGATCCGAAGCGCACGGCGGAACGCAGAAGGAGGCGCCGCGACATGAGTAGCCAGGGCCGTTCGAGGCCGGTTTCCATCACCACGTTGAACACCATGAAGCGCCGTGGCCACAAGTTCGCGGCGCTCACCGCGTACGACGCGATGTTCGCGGAACTGATCAGCAGTGCCGGCGTGGACGTGCTCCTGGTCGGAGACTCGCTGGGCATGGTCCTGCAGGGTCACGACAGCACCCTGCCGGTGACGCTCGACGACGTCATCTACCACATGCAGTGCGTGAAGGCGGGCAACCAGGGCAGCCTGATCATGGCGGATCTGCCGTTCATGACCTACGCGTCCGAGTCCCAGTCCCTGGAGAGCGCCGCCGCCCTGATGCGCGCCGGCGCGCACATGGTCAAGCTCGAAGGGGGCGCCTGGCTCGCCGAGTCGACGCGACTTCTGAGCGAACGCGGCATCCCCGTCTGCGCCCACATGGGCCTGACGCCGCAGTCGATCAACCGGCTCGGCGGTTACCGGGTGCAGGGCCGGAATACGGAAATGGCCAATGCGATCATCGACGAAGCGGTGATCCTCGAGGACTCCGGCGCCTCGATACTGCTGCTCGAGTGTGTCCCGGTGGACCTCGGCAAGACCATCACGGAGCGCCTGCAGGTACCCGTGATCGGCATCGGCGCCGGCCCCGACACCGACGGCCAGATCATGGTGATGCACGACCTGCTCGGCCTCACGCCGTCTTCCATGAAGGCGCCCAAGTTCATCAAGAACTTCCTGACCGAGAGTACGGCCGGCATACCTGGCGCCTTCGAAGCCTACGCGTCCGCCGTCAGGGAAGGCCGCTTTCCCGCGCCGGAGCACTGCTTCCACTGACGCTGCCATGCAACGACCGGAATCCTCCGGGTGCTAGTCGCACACACCGTCCATGTCCTGCGTGCAACGCTTGAGAACCGGCGCGGCGCCGGCCCCATCGGCCTCGTCCCGACCATGGGCAACCTGCACGCCGGGCACCTGACGCTCGTGACCGCCGCCGCCGAGGCGTGCCATACCACCGTCGCCTCCATCTTCGTCAATCCCCTGCAGTTCGGCGCCGGGGAGGATCTCGAAGACTACCCGCGCACCTTCGAGGCGGACGCGGAACAACTCGCGGCCGCCGGCGTCGATGTCCTGTTCGCTCCGACCGTCGACGAGGTCTACCCGGAAGGCCGCGACGACACGGTGGTCGTCACCGTGCCGGCGCTGTCCCGGCTGCTGTGCGGAGAGAACCGTCCCGGACATTTCGACGGAGTCGCCACGATAGTGGCAAAGCTCCTGAACATGGCCGGTCCGGACCGCGCGTACTTCGGCCAGAAGGACTGGCAGCAACTGGTGCTCATCGAGACGATGGTGCAGGGCCTCGACCTGCCGGTTGCGATCGTCGGCGTGCCCACCGTGCGCGCACCCGACGGCCTGGCCCTTTCCAGTCGCAACCAGTACCTGTCGAGTGCCGAGCGGGAAGTCGCCCCGCTCCTGCAGCGGACCTTGATCGATCTGCGGGACTCGATCGCGAGTGGTGAGCGGGACTTCGATGCCCTGGAAGAGCGGGGACGGGGGCGGCTGTCGGCGGCCGGCTTCGACGTGGACTACGTCGCGGTGCGGGATGCCCGGACGCTCGAGGCCCCCCGGAACGCGGTGTGCCCGTTGCGCATCCTGGCGGCCGCGAGGCTCGGACGCGCGCGCCTGATCGATAACCTGGGCGTTGACGAAGCGTGAGTGTTCGCCCCGAGCTGCGCGAGTCCTGGCAGCGTCTCGGGTCGCTGGCGACCGAGACCGTGCAAACGCACCTGCGCGACCTCGCCGCCGCAACCGACCGGTTCGCATCCATGAGTCTTCGGGTCGGACCGCTGCTGGTCGACTTCTCCAAACAGCGGGCCAGCGGCGAGGTCGTGTCCGCGCTGGCCGCCCTGGCCCGAGACTCCGAACTGCCCGAGGCGATCGACTGGATGTTCGAGGGCGCCAACGTCAACCCGACCGAAGGCCGCGCCGCCCTGCACACGGCGCTGCGCGCGCCGATCGGGGAACGACCTCCCGGAGTCGCCGCCATCATCGAGGAGACCCGCAAGCGCACGCTCGACATCGCCGAGCGCGTGCGCCAGGGGCAGTGGCGGGGAATTTCCGGCAAACCGATGCGCAACGTCGTGCACATCGGCATCGGCGGTTCACACCTCGGGCCGGAACTGGCCGTCGCGGCATTGCCCGCTCCGGCAGACAGACAGATCGATGTCCGCTTCCTCGCAAACATCGACGGTGCGGCCGCGGTCGACACGTTCGCGGATCTGGATCCGGAAGAAACACTGGTCATCGTCGTCTCCAAGTCGTTCGACACACTGGAAACGCTGGTCAATGCCCGGTACGCGCGCAGCTGGCTGCTCGAACGCACGGGCAGGACAGAGGCCGTCGAGCGGCACTGCATCGCCGTGACGGCGAACGTCGAGGCGGCCTGCGCATTCGGTATCCCGGCCGAGCAATGCCTGCCCATGTGGGACTGGGTCGGGGGACGCTACTCGCTGTGGTCGTCGGTGGGTCTGTCCATCGCACTGGCACTCGGAGCTGGAAGCTTCGAGCGACTCCTTGACGGCGCCGCCATGATGGATAGGCACTTTCGAAGCGCGCGTGTCGAACGGAACGCGCCCGTCCTCCTGGCGTTGCTCGGCATCTGGAACAACAATTTTCTCGGCGCGTCGACACACGCGATCCTGCCCTACGACCGACGCCTCGCCGGACTTCCGGGCTACCTGCAGCAACTGGAGATGGAGAGCAACGGCAAGTCCGTACGCATCGACGGCGGCCGATCGGATGCGCACACCGCGCCCGTGGTCTGGGGCGGCGAGGAGACCAACGGTCAACATGCCTTCCACCAGCTGTTGCACCAGGGGACGCGCGCGTTCAGCGCCGACTTCGTCACCGTCGCCAGGCCCGGCCACGACCTTTCCGAACACCACCGCTGGCTGCTGGCGAACTCCCTGGGGCAAAGCCACGCCATGCTGCGCGGGCGCCCGGCGACCGAGGATGCCCACGACCCGCTCGCCGCGCACCGCGCCTTGCCCGGCAACAGAGCGACGACCACGATCCTGCTCGACGCCCTGACGCCCGAGAGCCTCGGCGCGTTGCTCGCCCTGTATGAACACAAGGTCTTCTGCCAGGCCACCGTATGGGGCATCAACCCGTTCGACCAATGGGGGGTGGAGTTCGGCAAGGAGCTTGCCACGGACCTGTTCACCGCACTGGACGGCGGCGCGCTGACCGGTTTCGACTCCTCGACCGCCGGACTCCTCGAGGAGCTGCGCAAGGTCTGACCGGTGGCGCGCGCGCCAGGCGGCACACCCACGACGCGTTGACCCACGACGCGTTGGAGTTGCCGCGCAACTCCGTTTCGGCAAAGCTGTTTGCCTCAGGTTTCCGCTGACCATTGCACGAGGCACGCACATGGCGACCGTCTACCCCGTCCCGGAGTCCCTGCAGGGCCGGGCGCACCTCGACAAGACCGCCTATGAGGATCTCTATCGTCGATCAATAGAGGACCCGGACGCATTCTGGGCGGGGGAAGCCCGCAAGCGGCTCGACTGGCTGTCGGGATGGAGCGTCGTGTCGGAGTGGGATTTGCCGCGCGGCAACGTGGCGTGGTTCAAGGGGGCGACCCTGAACGCGTGCAGCAACTGCATCGACCGCCATCTGCCGACGCGGGCCGACCAGCCGGCGATCGTCTGGGAGGGAGACGACCCGGCCGAGGACCTGACCGTCACGTACCGCGACCTGCACGAAGCCGTGTGCCGGCTCGCCAACGCCCTCAGCAGCCACGGCGTCCGCAAGGGAGACCGGGTATGCATCTACATGCCCATGATTCCCGAGGCCGCCTACGCCATGCTGGCGTGCGCCCGGATCGGCGCGACGCACTCCGTGGTGTTCGGCGGCTTCTCCCCGCAGTCCCTCAAGGACCGCATTCTCGACTCCGACTGCCGCACCGTCATCACCGCCGACCAGGGCCTGCGGGGCGGCCAGAGGATCCCGCTGAAGGACAATACCGACCGGGCGCTCGCCGACTGTCCGAACGTCCGCACGGTGCTCGTCGTGCGCCGTACCGGTGGCGAGATCGCGTGGACGAAGGGGCGTGACGTCTGGTACCACGACGCGGTGGCCGACCAGCCGACGACGTGCGAACCCGAACCGATGGATGCGGAAGATCCGCTATTCATCCTCTATACGTCCGGCAGCACGGGCAAGCCCAAGGGTGTCCAGCACAGTACGGGCGGTTACCTGTTGCACGCGGCGATCAGCCACGAGCTGATCTTCGACTACCACGACGGCGACATCTACTGGTGCACGGCCGACGTGGGCTGGATCACCGGCCACTCGTATATCGTCTACGGTCCCCTCGCCAACGGCGCGACCACGCTCATGTTCGAGGGCGTGCCCACCTGGCCGGACGCCTCGCGCGCCTGGCAGATCGTCGACAAGCACGGCGTCAGCATCTTCTACACGGCACCGACCGCCATCCGTCAGCTCATGGGCCAGGGAGACGGGTATGTGCAGTCGACCTCCCGCGCGACGCTCCGGCTGCTCGGGAGCGTCGGCGAACCGATCAATCCCGAGGCATGGGAGTGGTACCACGAGGTGGTCGGAGAACGGCGCTGTCCGATCGTCGACACGTGGTGGCAGACGGAGACCGGCGGCATCATGATCTCGCCGCTCCCGGGCGCGACCGACCTGAAGCCCGGTTCGGCCACATTGCCCTTCCTGGGCGTGCAACCGGCCCTGCTGGACGCCGACGGACGGATCATCGAGGAGACCGAGGCGTCGGGCAGTCTCGTCATGACGGCGTCCTGGCCCGGACAGATCCGTACCGTGTACGGAGACCACCAGCGGGTCATCGACACGTACTACGCCCCCTACCCAGGTTTCTATCTCACCGGCGACGCCGCCCGGCGGGACGCCGACGGCTACTACTGGATTACCGGGCGCACCGACGACGTCATGAACGTCTCGGGCCACCGCCTCGGCACCGCCGAAGTCGAGTCCGCGCTGGTGGAACACGAAGCGGTCGCCGAAGCGGCGGTCGTCGGCTTTCCCCACGAGATCAAGGGTGAGGGCATCTACGCCTACGTCACCCTGATGGCCCACGCAGACGAGGATCCCGACTCACTGCGCGGGGAGTTGATTCAACTCGTGCGCTCGGAGATCGGTCCGTTCGCGCGCCCGGACGTGATCCAGTTCGCGCCGGGACTGCCGAAGACCCGCTCCGGCAAGATCATGCGACGCATCCTGCGCAAGATCGCGGCGAGTCAGCTCGACGACCTGGGCGACACGACCACGCTCGCCGACCCGTCGGTAATCGACGATCTCGTGGCCAATCGGGCCGGGGCGAACGCGACCTGACGGGCGCCGCCCGGTCAAAACGGGCGGTACAGGGGACGGGTTGTCCCGTCCCGTCTCGAGTTCATGGATGGTGTCGAGACGGGCGACCACAAGGGTCGCCCCTACAACGTCCCGTCCTCAAGGGCTTGCATGACGTCGAGACGGGCGATTGTCGGGGACGGGCTTCTCCCGTCCCGTCTCGGATTCATGCATGGTGTCAAGACGGGGCGACCACACGGACCGCCCAACGGTTACGCGGAAGCGGCGTAGTTCGGGACTTCCTTGATCGAGAGCTTGATGCGGCCGCGCTGGTCGACATCGAGGACGACCACGTCCACGTCCTGACCCTCTTCGAGGTAGTCCGTCACCTTCTCGACGCGCTCCTTGGCGACCTCGGAGATGTGCAGCAGGCCGTCCTTGCCCGGCAGGATGTTCACGAACGCGCCGTAGTCGACGATCCGCGCCACCTTGCCGTTGTAGATGCGGCCCACCTCGGCCTCTGCCGTGATCTCCTCGATGCGGGCCACCGCCGCGTCCTTCGAGGCCTGGTCCTCCCCGTAGATACGCACGGTGCCGTCGTCCTCGACGTCCACCTCCGCGCCCGTCTCGTCGACGATCGAGCGGATCATGGCGCCGCCCTTGCCGATGATGTCCCGGATCTTGTCCGGATGGACCTTGAGTATGACCAGTGACGGCGCGTTGTCCGCGAGGCTCGCCCTGGGTACCGCGATGACCTTGTTCATCTCGCCAAGGATGTGCATGCGCGCCCCGAGAGCCTGGCCGAGCGCAACCTCCATGATCTCTTCGGTGATCCCGTCGATCTTGATATCCATCTGCAGGGCCGTGATGCCGTCGGCAGTGCCGGCGACCTTGAAGTCCATGTCGCCGAGATGGTCCTCGTCCCCGAGGATGTCCGTCAGCACCGCAAAGCGCTCACCGTCCTTGACCAGGCCCATGGCCACACCGGCCACGGCGGCGCGTATCGGCACCCCGGCATCCATCAGTGCCAGCGACGTTCCGCACACACTCGCCATGGAACTCGATCCATTGCTTTCCGTGATCTCCGAGACCACCCGCAGTGTGTAGGGAAAGGTCTCGGGGTCCGGCAACAGGGCGGCGACGCCCCGTCGGGCCAGTCGCCCGTGTCCGATCTCCCTGCGCTTCGGCCCTCCCAGGAATGCCGTCTCGCCCACGCTGTACGGCGGGAAGTTGTAGTGCAGCATGAACTGGTCCTTGAACGTCCCATGCAGGGTCTCCATCAGTGCCGCGTCGCGCAGGGTCCCGAGCGTCGCCGTCACGATGGCCTGGGTCTCTCCTCGCGTGAACATGGCGGAGCCATGGGTCCTCGGCAACAGACCGATGTCGACCGTGATCGGACGTACCGTGGTCTGGTCGCGTCCGTCGATCCGCGGTGCCCCCTCGATGACGCGGTTGCGCACGATACGCTTTTCCAGTCGTGCGAACTCTTGGCGCACGGCCGATGCGTGGTCCTCACCCGTGGCGACGTCCGCAACCACCTGGTCGCGCAATGCACCGACACGGCTCTGCCGCACCTGCTTGTCCGTGACCCGGTAGGCCTCGCCGAGCGCCTCGCCCACGCCGTCCTCCACGCGCTGCGCCAGTTCCGTGTCGGGCGCGGGAGGCTGCCAGTCCCACTTCGGCTTGCCGGCCTCGGCGGTCAACTCCTCGATGGCCTGGATGGCGACCTGCATCTCCTGTTGGGCGAAGAGCACGCCACCGAGCATCTGGTCCTCGGACAGTTCGTCCGCCTCGGATTCCACCATCAGGACCGCGGCAGCGGTCCCGGCGACGACCATGTTGAGCGCCGATGTCGCAAGCGATTCGACGCCTGGATTCAGGACATAGGTGCCATCCATGTAACCCACGCGCGCCGCCCCGATCGGGCCGCCGAACGGCGCGCCGGACAGGGAGAGCGCGGCCGAGGCGCCGATCATCGCAACGATGTCCGGATCCATGTCCCGCTCGACGGACATCACGGTGCAGATCAACTGCACTTCGTTCATGAAGCCCTTGGGGAACAGGGGTCGGATCGGGCGGTCGATGAGACGACAGGTCAGCGTCTCCTTTTCCGTCGGGCGCCCCTCGCGGCGCGGGAAGCCGCCCGGGATCTTGCCGATGGCATACATCTTTTCCTCGTAGTTGACGGTCAGGGGAAAGAACCCCTGATCCGGGCGTGGCTCGGCGACCACAACGGCGGTGCACAGCACCACCGTGTCGCCCATCGATGCCAACACACTACCGGTCGCCTGCTTGGCTACCCGGTTCGCTTCCAGAACAACCGTATGGTTGCCGTACTGAAACTCTTTTCTGACTGAATTCAATGTCTTCTCCTGTTGCGGACGTGCCCGCTACGGTTGTTCCGAACAGCCTGCGCCGCGCCCTCGCGCGGCGGTGTTCGCGTTCCCGCGGCGGCTCCGCTCTGTCAATGTGCTATCAGCGTCTCAAGCCGAGTCGCTGAATCAATGCCGTGTATCGGCCATTGTCCTTGTTGCGCAGGTAGTCGAGCAGCTTGCGCCGCTGGCCCACCATGCGGATGAGGCCACGGCGCGAGTGATGGTCCTTGCCGTGGTCCCGAAAATGCTCCTGCAGCGAGTTGATGTTATGCGTCAGGAGCGCCACCTGTACCTCGGGCGAGCCCGTGTCGTTCTCGCTTCGCCGATGTTCTTCGACGATCGTCTTCTTTGTATCGGCCGTCAGCGCCATGTCCTGTGTCTCCGTCTCCAATCGCTGTGCCTGCATTGTCCAGCAGGCCCTTGCATGTCCGTTACCGGTCGGGAATCAAACGCCTGGGCGCGACCCGTCCATCGTCGAGAATCTCCCCGACGCCAAGAAAGCGTCGTCGCGGCGACTGTTCCTCGCCGTCGGCCCCGTGTGCCCGGGGTTCCGGCCCCGGCCCTTCGGCCACCGGCGCTTCCATGCACGGTGCATGGCGTTCGGGCGTGCTGGCCGCGGCGCAATTTTCCCACAGCCGGACCCAGCCCGTCGTGGGCGCGTGGGCGACGATCACCGGTTGGCCCTGTCGCAGGTAGTACGCGGTATGGCCGGTCAGGACGACCGCGGGCCATTGTCGTACCGCGCTCGAGATCGGCTGCAGCAAGCTGTCGATGTGCCGCGCCGCATCCGCCTCCCGGAGCGCCTCGAAGGTCACCAGATCGTCCTCGTCAAACGGTCCCGCCATGGTGCGGCGCAGCTCCGACACATGCGCGCCGCAGCCGAGCGCCTCGCCGAGTTCATGCACGATGGAGCGGACATACGTGCCCTTGCTGCAGTGCACCGCGAGTGTCAGCACATCGTTCTCCAACGCGACGATCTCGTTGGAAAATACCTTGATCGGTCGCGCCTTGCGCTCCACTTCGAGACCCTGGCGCGCCAGCTTGTAGAGCGGCTGGCCCTGATGCTTGATGGCCGAGAACATCGAAGGCACCTGCTCTATGTCACCGCGGAACGCATCGAGCGCCTGCTCCACGGCGCGGCGCGTGAGTCGGCCGACGGGGCGCTCCTC
The DNA here is from genome assembly GCA_965206615.1 of Candidatus Azotimanducaceae bacterium. Taxonomy (GTDB): domain Bacteria; phylum Pseudomonadota; class Gammaproteobacteria; order Pseudomonadales; family Azotimanducaceae; genus VXNE01. Next base: position 515,504 of record CBDBKI010000004.1, on the reverse strand, counting down.
GAGGATCTTGCCATCGGCGTCGCCGCTGTCCGTGCTGACACCCAGCGCGACCTGTGCGACGTATTTCTTGTCCGAGTCCAGCAGGAACTGGGAGAAGCGCGTGGCCGCCCCGAAACAGAGCGGCAGCACACCGGTCGCAAGGGGATCCAGAGCGCCGGTGTGGCCCACCTTGCGTGCGTGGAAGAGCCGCTTCGCCGCCTGCACCGCTGCGTTGGAAGTCATGCCCTTCGGCTTGTCCAACGCGATGACGCCCGAGATGTCCCGGCCCAGGGCGGCCCTTCTGCGTGCCATCAGTCGCCATCCCGCCGCGGCGTCCGGTCGCGTGCGACCGCATGGTCGATGAGTGCTTCCAGGCGCGGGCCCGACTCGATGAGGTCGTCGTAATAGAAGCGCAGGCGGGGGGTCGTTCGCAGGTTGTGCCGGCGCGCGATCTTCGAACGCAGGAAGCCGGAGGCGTGCTCGAGTCCAGCGACCAACTCGGCCCGCTCGGCTGCCGTGCCCGCCGAGAGGGAACTGACGTAGACGTCCGCGTAGCTCATGTCCCGGTTCACGCGTACCTCGGTCACGCTCGTCATCCCGATACGGGGATCGCGCATGTCGCTGACCAGGATGCGCGAGAGTTCGTCGCGGATGAAGTCGCCCAACCGCAGGTCGCGTTCGCTGTCTCGCACCCGGACGGCCATCTATAGTGCCCGCGCCACTTCCCTGGACTCGAACACCTCGATCCGGTCGCCGGCGCGCACGTCGTTGTAGTTCCGCACGCCGATCCCGCACTCGAGGCCGTTGCGTACTTCGCCCACGTCGTCCTTGAAGCGGCGCAGGGACTCGAGCTCGCCTTCGAAGATGACCACGTTCTCCCGCAGGACCCGTATCCTCTTGTGGCGCGCCACCGTACCGTCCACCACCATGCATCCGGCGACCTGGCCGAACCGCGGCGAACGGAACACGTCCCGTACTTCTGCGGTGCCGACGATTTCCTCGCGAATCTCCGGAGCCAGCATGTCCTGCAGGATCATCCTGACGTCATCGAGCAACTCGTAGATGACGCTGTAGTAACGCAGGTCGATTTCTTCGCGCTCGATGATGGCCTTGGCCCGGCTGTCCGCGCGCACGTTGAAGCCGAAGATGGCCGCGCCGTACGTCATGGCCAGCGTCGCATCGGACTCCGTGATGCCGCCGACGCCGGAGCCGAGCAGATTGACCGCCACCTCGTCGTTCCCGATTTCCGCGCAGGCCTGCGTAATCGCCTCCAGCGAACCGCGGACGTCCGCCTTGAGCACGAGCTTCAGCACACGTTTCTCGCCCTGCCTGAGGTTGGCGAAGATGTTCTCGATCTTCGCCGCCTGCTGTTTCGCAAGGCGTTGCTCCTGGCTTCGGGTGCTACGAAACTCGGCCAGCTCGCGTGCACGCCGCTCATCGGCGACCACCGCGAAGTCGTCGCCGGCTTCCGGCGTGGCGCCCAACCCGAGCATCTCCACCGGCACGGATGGTTCGGCTTCGGCCACCGGGTCGCCGCGTTCGTTCAGCAACAGGCGCACCCGGCCAAAACGTTCGCCCGCGATGACGATGTCACCGCGGCGCAGGGTTCCGTTCTGAACCAGCAGGGTGGTGACCGGACCGCGCCCCTTGTCGAGACGCGACTCGACGACAATGCCGCGTCCGGGCGCGTCCCGGGCGGCGCGCAATTCCAGGAGTTCCGCCTGCAGGTTGATGCCTTCCAGCAGCTGGCCGATTCCCTGGCCCGTCTCGGCGGACACCTCGATGAACTGCGTGTCGCCTCCCAACTCCTCGGGGATCACCTCGAGGGCGGTGAGCTCGTTCCTGACGCGCGCCGGGTCCGCCCCTTCGAGGTCCATCTTGTTGATCGCGACGATGATCGGGACGCCGGCGGCCTTGGCGTGTTGCACCGCCTCTGCCGTCTGCGGCATGACGCCGTCCTCGGCGGCCACGACCAGCACGACGATGTCGGTCGACTTCGCCCCGCGGGCGCGCATGGCCGTGAACGCTGCGTGACCCGGCGTGTCGAGGAAACTGATGTCACCATGCTCCGTGGCCACACGGTAGGCGCCGATGTGCTGGGTGATGCCGCCAGCCTCGCCGGCGACGACGCGGGAGTTGCGGATGTAGTCGAGCAGCGATGTCTTGCCATGGTCCACATGCCCCATGACGGTGACCACCGGCGAGCGCGGCTCCATGTGGCCCTCGAACTTGAGGGATTCCTCGTGCTCGTGTTCGAGTTCGTCCGTCACGACCAGCTTGACCTTGTGGCCCATTTCTTCGACCAGGAGCGACGCCGTGTCCTGGTCGAGCACCTGGTTGATGGTGGCCATTACGCCGAGGTCCATGAGGGTCTTGATCACCTCGCCGGCCTTGACGCTCATGCGTCGCGCCAGCTCGCCGACCTGGATCGCCTCACTCAGCTCGACCTCGCGCTGAACGGCGTCCTGGGGCCGTTCGAATTCGCCGCCGCGCGTCTCGACGGACATCCGGGCGGACGCACGGCGGCGCACACGTTGCGAGTCGCGCTTCATCGACAGTTCGCGGCGCCGGCGCGCGCCGAACTCGTGGTCCTTCCCGCGTTCCCTTTCCTTCGTCCGATCCTTGGTGCGCTTGCCGCCCCGTTCCTGCGCCTGCGCTTCCGCCTGCACGCGGGCGGCGGCTTCCGTAACGGACTGCTCCGGCGCCTTGACCTGCTCGGCCCCGCGCTGCTCCTCGGCCTGTTTCGTGGCCTCTTCCTCGCGACGTTTGGCTTCTTCGTCTTCGCGGGCCTTTTCCCGCTCGCGTTCTTCCTCGGCCTTCTGCGCGGCCTGGCGCCGCACGTCCTCTTCGGCTGTCTTGCGCGCGAGCTCCTGCTGGCGGATCCGCTCGGTCTCCGCCTCCAACTGGCTCGGGACCGCCGCGACGGGCGCCTCGGCTTCCCGGACGACCGGCGGCGTGGCCTTGACATAGGTTCGGCGCCGCTTGCTCTGCACCTGGACGGTGCGTCCGCTCCGGCCCTGCCCCATCTTCAGCGTCGATACGGACGTGCGCTTCAACGTGATACGGCTCGGGGCGGCGCCGGCCGCGCCCCGGCGGCGCTTCAGGAAGGTCAGGAAGACCTCCTTCTGCTCGTCCGTGACCGACTCGTCCACCTGCTGCTGCGGAAGACCTGCCTCGTGCATCTGTTGCAGCAGGCGGTCGGGCGGTGCCCCGACGGTCTCCGCAAGCTGCTTGACCGTTACGTCGCTCATGCGGCGTCAGTTCCCTCTCCGTGCATCATCGTCCGCACCGGCGGATGAAGCTGGCGCCGTCAGGCCCCCGCTCCCCGGCGCTGCCACCTCGGCCCCCGACGCGGGGGTCTCGTCCTCGTCCTCGAACCACGGTGCCCGGGCGGTCATGATCAGTTTGCGGGCGCGCTCTTCGCCAATGCTCGCTTCGATGTCCAGGAGGTCCGGCGTGGCGAGTTCGGCCAGGTCTTCCATGGTGACGATGGCGTTGGCGGCCAGCGTGTAGGCGAGGTCGCGGTCCATGCCCTCCATGTTCAGGAGGTCGGGCGCCGGCTCGCCTTCGGCCAGCAGCCCCTCGGACGCGATGGCCTTCGTCAACAGGACATCCTTCGCCCGCTGCCGCAGTTCCTCCACGATCTCCTCGTCGAAGCCGTCGATCGCGCGCAGCTCCTCGATGGGAACGTAGGCCACCTCCTCGACACTCGTGAAACCCTCTTCCGCGAGTACCGCTGCCACGTTCTCGTCGACGGACAGCGACTCCATGAACTCCTCCATGTAGGAGAGCGCCTCCTCCTCCTGCTGCTGGGCGGCATCCTCCTCCGTCATGATGTTGAGTTCCCAGCCCGTGAGCTGGCTGGCGAGCCGCACGTTCTCGCCCTTCTGGCCGATCGCCTGCGCGAGGTTGTCCTCGGCGACCGCGATGTCCATCGTGTGCGTATCCTCGTCGAGCACGATCGCCGCCACCTCCGCCGGCTGCATGGCGTTGATGGCCAACTGCGCCGGGTTCTCGTTCCACGGCACGATGTCCACGCGCTCGCCGGCGAGTTCGCCGGAGACGGCCTGCACGCGCGAACCGCGCATGCCCACGCAGGCTCCAACGGGGTCTATCCGCCCGTCGTTCGTATAGACGGCGATCTTCGCCCGCGATCCCGGGTTGCGCGCGGCCGCCCGTATCTCGATCACGTCCTCGGCAATTTCGGGGACTTCCACCTTGAAGAGCTCGATCAGCATTTCCGGGCTGGTGCGGGTGAGGATGAGTTGCGGACCGCGCGCCTCGGGTCGCACCTCCACCAGCAGCGCGCGCAGCCGGTCGCCCACCCGAAAGGTCTCGCGGGGGATCATGTTCCCGCGCATCAGGATCGCCTCCGCGTTGTTGCCGAGATCGACGATCACGGCGTCGCGCGTCACCTTCTTGACGGTCCCGCCCACGAGTTCGCTCACGCGCGGGAGGTATTTTTCGAGCACCTGGGCCCGTTCCGCCTCGCGGACCTTCTGGGTCAGCACCTGTCGCGCGGCCTGGGCAGCGATGCGGCCGAATTCGACGGACTCCACCGCCGTCTCGTGGAAGTCGCCGATGGCCAGGGACAGATCCCGCTCCTGCACTTCCTCGGGCGTCAGTTCCGCATCGGGATTGGGGCTCTCTCCTTCCTCGAACTCACGCTCCGGGTCGATCACCTCCCAGCGCCGAAACGTCTCGAAGTTCCCGGTTTCCCGATCGATCGCCACGCGGAACTCCGCGTCCTCCTGATAACGCTTCTTCGTCGCCATGGCCAGTGCCGACTCCAGCGCATCGAAAATCACGTCCTTCGAAACGCCTTTCTCGTGCGAAAGCGACTCGACGACAACGAGGATTTCCTTGCTCATGGACTCACCCATCCGAATCGCTAATCAAGCTGCGGCACCAACCGCGTGCGCCGAATCTGTTCTGTCGGGACCGTGACGGCGGCATCCTCCGCTTCGATGACCACTTCGCTCTCGGATGCCGCGACCAGCCGCCCCACGACCTTGCGCAGGCCCTCCAACGGGAACTTCAGACGCACATCGACATCCGCGCCGAGATAGGTGCGGTACTGTTCCGGCTTGAACAGCACGCGATCGAGCCCGGGCGAGGACACCTCGAGCGTGTAGTCGTTACGAATGGGTTCCTCCACGTCCAGGACTCCGCTCAACTGGTGGCTCACGCGCTCGCAGTCCTCTACCGTCACGCCATCCGGCGCGTCGATGTAGATCCGCAACATCGCCTGACGACCCGCGGCAAAGTACTCGACGCCCCACATCTCGCAGCCGAGTCCCTGTACGGTCGGAGCGAGCAGTTGCTCAAGTTCCCGTTCTCTCCTGTTCACTCGGTCGTACCGCGACCTTCTCCCGGCACATACAAAAAATGGGCGAAGCCGCCCATTCCCATCGCCTCCGTCGACGACACCGGTACGTCGACGGTCGGGCAAGCCCACCGTCTACTGACGCGGCACCTGCGGCCCAGCCGGGGAGCGCGAGGGGTTTGCCCCTTGCTACCGAGAAGCGGCCAGCCTGCCCGATGTTGTGAAAAGGCCCCAACCAGGGGCCTTTTCCATCTTTGGTAGCGGGGGCAGGATTTGAACCCACGACCTTCGGGTTATGAGCCCGACGAGCTACCAGACTGCTCCACCCCGCATCAGCAAGGGCGGAATTATAGCCCACAAATCAGTTAGGGCAAGCCGTGGCGAGGGCGCTGTCGGGCCCGGCTCGCCGACCTGGAACAGGTCGGGTGTTTGGTGCCGAAGAGAGGACTCGAACCTCCACGGGCGTCAGCCCACTACCCCCTCAAGGTAGCGTGTCTACCAATTTCACCACTTCGGCGTATGCGGCTTGACACCCCGCGCACGATCCGGATGCACCGGGTCACACGTCGGGGATGTCGGAATCTACCGGTTCCTGCTCCCCTGTCAACTCCGGCATGTCCGGCTCCCCGGTGTCGGCCGGTACCTCGAACACGTCCGATGCCACGGGCGCCGAGGGGATGCCGACGCCCTGCAGACCCGTGGCGCGCTCGTTCGCGGTATAGGCCAGGCCGAAGGTGATCATGAAGAAGCCGATGGAGAGCCAGGTCGTCAGCTTCATCAGGAACGACGCTCCGCCGGCAGCCCCGAACACCGTGTTCGACCCTCCGGAACCGAAGGCGGCGCCGATGTCCGCGCCCTTGCCCTGCTGAACAAGTATGAGCGCGGCAAGCGCGAGCGCGTCCGCCACCAGGAGAATCAGCAGTACCGTTTCCAGCGTTCCCATCTATTCCGTGCCCTTCTTCTCTCGCAGCGCCTCTCGCAGCGTCGCGTTGACGATCGTGCCGAACGCTACCGGGTCCAGCGCGGCGCCTCCCACGAGGCCGCCGTCGATGTCATCCTCTTCGAACAGCCCCGCCGCATTCTCCGGCTTCACGCTGCCACCGTAGAGAATGCGGGCAGACGGGTCCTGCAGGGCCCCGCGTATGACCGCATGCATCGCCTGCGCCTGCGCCGGCGTCGCGGTTTCACCCGTGCCGATCGCCCAGACCGGCTCGTAGGCGATCACGGCGCCCACCGCAGACACCGTGTCGAACACGGCACCGAGCTGGCCAAGCACCACCGCCTCCTCCCGTCCGGCGCGCCTCTCATCAAGCGTCTCTCCCACGCACAGTATCGGCACCAGGCCCGCGCGCAGCGCGGCGGCATATTTGCCCGCGACCGTACGGTCGTCCTCACCGAACAGTCGGCGGCGCTCCGAGTGTCCGACGATCGCATGACTCCCGCCCATCTCCGCGGCCATCTCGGCCGCCACTGCGCCGGTATACGCCCCATCCGTCTGCGCATGGACGTCCTGTATGCCTACCCGGACGCCCGACAACCGAGCCACCGCATACCCGAGGTACACCGCCGGTGGAAAGACGACGGTCTCCACTTCGGCCGCGAACTCCGACGCGGCGAACGCGTCGATCAAGGCGCGCGAACCATGCATCTTCCAGTTTCCGGCAACGATCGGTCGGCGCATGTCCTTCCCGCCCGCGGCGACGACAGCCGCGCAATGGTATAGCCGTACGGATCAGTTGCAAGCCTCGCTCACCCGGCCGGCCGTCGCGCGAGTGCGTAGCCGGCCCTGGCGCGGCATAGCGTCACGGCACGGCGCTACCGGCTCCGTCCGCGGGCTGTCCCGAAGCCCGGACTACCTCGGCCAGGGCATTCGCGTGCCCCGAGACGATTTCCGGATCCTCGCCTTCCACCATTACCCGGACCACGGGCTCCGTTCCGGATGGTCGGACCACCACCCGGCCGCGTCCGTCGAGCTGAGACTCGATGTCACCGCGCGCCTTGGCCACCTCGGTGCATGCGGTCACGGCGTCGGGATCCTTCGCCGCCACACTCACCATCGACTGCGGATACTTCTTCAGACCCGCCTTGAGATCCGCAAGTGGCTTGCCCGTCTCCACCATCGGCACCAGAGCCTGCAACGCGGAGACGATGCCATCTCCGGTGGTGGTGAGATTCGAGCAGACGATGTGGCCCGAGGACTCCCCGCCGAGCGGCCAGTTGCGGTCGCGCATCGCCTCCAGTACATGTCGGTCGCCCACATCCGCGCGCACGAATGGAATGCGCGCTCGCCGCAGCGCGAGCTCGAGGCCGAGGTTCGTCATGATCGTGCCGACGACACCGCCGCTCAGCCGCCCCGTCCGCGCCGAGTGGCTCGCGATGATGTAGAGCAGATCATCGCCGTCGACGATCTCGCCGTTGCCATCGGCCATGATGACCCGGTCGCCATCCCCGTCGAGCGCGATCCCGACATCCGCGCCCTCGGAGACGACCTTCTCGGCCATGGCCTCCGGATGTGTGGAACCGCATCCCTCGTTGATGTTGATGCCGTTCGGCTCCGCGCCGATCACCGTCACGTCCGCGCCGAGTTCGGAAAAGACCCGTGGCGCGACGGCATAGGTAGAGCCGTGCGCACAGTCGACCACCACCTTCAGGCCGCGCAGCCGGAAGCGCCGATCCACCGTGCCCTTGCAGAACTCGATGTACCGTCCCCGGGCATCTTCAAGGCGTTCCACCTTGCCGAGTTCGCTCGATCGGACAGTATTCAGGGGGGCCTCCATCTGCTGCTCGATGGCCAACTCCATCTCGTCGGGCAACTTGTTGCCGCCCGAGTCGAAGAACTTGATGCCGTTGTCGTCGTAGCGGTTGTGGGACGCGCTGATGACGATGCCGGCGTCGGCCCGGAACGTCCGGGTCAGGTATGCGACCGCCGGCGTGGGAATCGGCGTCAGCAAACGGACGTCGACCCCGGCGGAAACCAGGCCGGCTTCCAACACGGACTCGATCATGTAGCCGGAGATGCGCGTGTCCTTGCCGATCAGCACCAGCCTCGAGCCGTCCGACGCGAACACCTTGCCGACCGCCCAGCCGAGCCGCAGACAGAACTCCGCGGTGATCGGGTGCTCGCCGACCCGGCCCCGGATGCCGTCCGTTCCGAAGTACTTCCGGCCGTTGTTGTTCATCGACTTGTCTCCCGCTACCGCGGACATGGCGCGGTTTCCTCCGCGACCCCCGCGACGGCGCTTGCGATCTTCAGCGCATCGACCGTCTCGTCCACGTCATGGGCCCGCACCATTGCGGCCCCATACATCACCGCAAGGACCGCCGCCGCAATACTACCGGCCAGACGCCCATCGGTGGATTTGCCCGTGAGGTGTCCCAGGGTGCTCTTGCGCGACATCCCCACCAGGATCGGCAAGCCCTCCGGAGAGAGGGCGGCGAGATTACGCAGCAGGACCAGATTGTGCGCCACCGTCTTGCCAAAACCGATGCCCGGGTCGAGAAGCATACTCCGATCCCCGACGCCCGCTGCGCGGCAGGCCGCGACACGCGCCGCAAGGAAGGACGCCACCTCGCGGACGACATCGGTGTAGGTCGGCGCACGCTGCATGGTCCGCGGCTGGCCCCGCATGTGCATGAGGCAGACCGCCACCCGCGAACGGGCGATCACGTCGAGCATGCCCTCGCCGCGCGCAGCCCGCACGTCGTTGACCATGCCGGCCCCCGAGCGGATCGCCGCCGCCGCGACCGCCGCCTTGCCGGTATCGATGCTCAGTACCGCACCCACGTTCCGCAGGGCCTCGACGACAGGCAGAACGCGGTCGATCTCCTCGGCGGCAGAGACCGGCGATGCCCCCGGCCGCGTGCTCTCGCCACCGATATCCACCACGCTCGCCCCGGCATCGACCATGGCCGCACCGGCATCCGCCGCCGCCGCGGCATGGGCGAACCGACCTCCATCCGAGAACGAGTCCGGAGTCACGTTGATGACGCCCATGACGTGTGGACGGGTGAGGTCGAGGGTGCGGGGCCCGCATACCAGTGCATGTGCACCTTCCCGCGGAGACCCTCCTCGGGCTTGTCCGGCTGGCATGCGGAGCGCAGCGGGAGTCGTCAGGTCTCTCGCGCCGGATCGCCGATCGGGCCGGGTTCCTCGCCATCGGCGTCCTTGGGCGCGGGTGGTTCCACGCGGGGCGCACGGGGCTTCGCACCGGCCATGATGTCGTCGATCTGGTCGGGCGTGAGGGTCTCGTAGTCCAACAGCGCCTGGGCCATGGCGTGCAGCTTGTCCTGATGCTCGCTCAGGATCGCCCTTCCGCGCTCGTAGCACTGGTCGACGATGCGCCGCACTTCCACGTCGATGGCCTCGGCCGTGGCGCCCGAGATGGGTTTCGGCTTCAGGCCGGCGGACATGCCGAGGAACACCTCGCCGTCGTCCTCCTCGTACATGATCGGGCCGAGTTGGTCGGACAGCCCCCACTTCGTCACCATGTTGCGCGCGAGGTGCGTCGCTCGCTCGATGTCGTTCGCCGCCCCGGTAGTCACGCCGTCCTTGCCGTTCACCATCTCCTCGGCGATGCGCCCGCCAAACAGGCTCGTGATCTGGCTCAGTACGCTCTGGCGGCTCAGGCTGTAGCGGTCTTCTTCCGGAAGGAACATCGTCACGCCGAGCGCCCGGCCCCGCGGCACGATCGTCACCTTGTAGAGCGCGTCGTGCCCGGGCAGCGCGCGGCCCACGATGGCGTGCCCCGCCTCGTGGTACGCGGTATTGCGCCTCTCCTTCTCGGACATGACCATGCTCCTGCGCTCCGCGCCCATCATGATCTTGTCCTTGGCCTTCTCGAAATCGCCCATCATGACGAGACGTTTGCCGCCCTTCGCCGCGAAGAGCGCCGCCTCGTTGACGATGTTCTCGAGGTCGGCACCGGAGAATCCCGGGGTGCCTCGCGCGATGATCCCCGCGTCCACGTCGTCCGCGAGCGGCACCCGGCGCATGTGCACCTTCAGGATCTGCTCCCGTCCGCGAATGTCGGGCAACGGCACGACCACCTGTCGGTCGAACCGTCCCGGGCGCAACAGCGCCTTGTCGAGGACATCCGGCCGGTTCGTCGCGGCGATGATGATGATGCCGTCGTTCGGCTCGAAGCCGTCCATCTCGACGAGCAACTGGTTGAGCGTCTGCTCGCGCTCGTCGTGACCGCCGCCGAGCCCCGCGCCGCGATGGCGGCCCACGGCGTCGATCTCGTCGATGAATACGATGCAGGGCGCCTGTTTCTTCGCCTGCTCGAACATGTCGCGCACGCGGGAGGCGCCGACGCCGACGAACATCTCGACGAAATCCGAACCCGAGATGGAGAAGAACGGCACCTTCGCCTCGCCGGCGATGGCCTTGGCCAGGAGCGTCTTGCCCGTGCCCGGAGACCCCACCATCAGGATGCCGCGTGGAATGCGTCCGCCGAGACGCTGGAACTTGCCGGGATCGCGCAGGAACTCGACAAGTTCGCTCACCTCTTCCTTGGCCTCGTCGACACCCGCGACGTCCGCGAACGTCGTCTTGATCTGATCCTCGGAGAGGAGTCGCGCCTTGCTCTTGGCGAACGCCATCGGACCGCCCCGGCCACCGGCGCCGCCCTGCATCTGCCGCATGAAGAGCATGAATACCGCAATGATGATCAGGATGGGAAAGCTCGCGATCAACAACTGCGACCAGATGCTCGGCTCGTCTTCCTCCTGGCCCGTGATCGTGACGCCGTGGTTGTAGAGGTCGTCAGCGAGTTTCGGGTCTGACATCGGGGGACGGATTACCGTGAATTCGTCGCCGTTCTTTCTCGTGCCGAAGATCCGGGTGCGCTGCATGACCACGGCATCGACCTCGTCCAGGCGCACGTCCTGGAGGAACTCGGAGTAGCTCATCTCCGCCGGATCTTCGCTGACGTTGAAGTTCTGGAACACCGTCAGCAGCACGGCCGCGACGATCAACCAAAGCAGCAGGTTTTTTCCCATGTCATTCAAAAGCTTACCCTCAACCCGCGGGTCCGCTGGAACAGATCATTCTACTCCATTACCCGCGATCGCGTAGACCTCTCGCGAGCCCTCGCGGGAAGCCCGCGGCTTGGCCAGCGTCACGCCGCCCAAACGTTCGCGCATGTCCGCCACGGCCGCCTCGAAGTCCGAGCCCTGGAACATCTTCACCAGTAGCCGGCCACCGTCTCGGAGCCACCGCTCGGCGAGGCCCACCGCGCACTGCACCAGCTCGAGACTGGATGCCTGGTCGCGGAGCCTGTTACCACTCATATTGGGGGCCATGTCCGACAATACAACGTGGAACGGTCGGGCGCGCTGCTCCCCCACGGTCGCAAGGATGCTGGCCTGCACCGACGGGTCGCGCGCGTCGCCCACCACCGGGCGCACACCCGGTGGCGCGTGGCCGGAGGGCGCCAGGTCGCAAGCCACTACGAGTCGACAACGCGGCGCGAGGTACTCGGTCCATCCGCCCGGCGCCGCGCCGAGCTCGAGCACGGTCCGCCCGGAACCCGTCAGTCGGAAACGCGCGTCGAGCTGTTCGAGCTTGAAGTATGCGCGCGATACCGCGCGGCCCACGTAGGGGTCCCGACGCTGTCGCGCGAGCCATGCCCCACTGGACTTCGAGCGTCGGCTCACGGGCGGCCTCTGCGCCGTTCCCGGCCTGTCGCGAGGAGAAATTTCAACGCCGCCCTCCGCAACCGCACCGCAACCGCACCGCAACCGCCGTGCGTGTAACATTCCGTAGTGTACCCGCCACCCGGACCTCCCGGCCGGGGCGCACGGCGGAACTCCCAGCACGACAGAGGAACCCGACCGGGCAGCGCCGTGGACATCAAGCAACTGCGCGCCATCGCGCATCATCTGCGGCCGGTGGTCACGATCGGCGATGCCGGCATCGCTGCCAACGCCGCCCGGGAGCTCGACCGCGCGCTAGCGCGACCTTGCGGTCGCGTTGGAAGTTTCGCTGGCGCGAAACTTCTACGGCGCAAGCGCCTGGCCGACCATGAACTCGTCAAGGTGCGCCTCAACATCGTCGATCGCACTGCACGCACCGCGGCCATCGGAGAACTCTGTTCCGGAACCGGCGCCACCCTGGTGCAGCGCATCGGCAAGATCGCGGTGCTGTACCGCCACAACCCGGAAGCGAAACCCGCGCTGTCGAACGTGGCGCGCTATTCCTGAGCCACGCTACCGGACCCGCGCCGCGCCATGGCCGCAGGCCGGCAGGGGGGATGCGGGTCAGGGGCCAAGGAAGCTCTGATTTATCAGAGCTTCCCGTGCGGTACAGGGATGTACCGCCATATTCAATGGCGTAAGCCATGGAATATGTGAGCAAAACAAAACCGCGCTTTTGTGTTGCGCCTCTGAACAAGTTCAGGGATGAACTTGTTCAGAGGCGCTAAAGGTGCTCGACGCGGTCGATGACGTATTCGCGCGTGCCGTTCGGCGACGACACCACCACGGTATCGTCCGCCGACTTGCCGATCATGGCGCGGGCGACGGGTGACATGATGGAGATCTTGCCGACGGCGAGGTCCGACTCGTCCTCGCCGACGATCTTGTAGCGGACGGTCTCGCCACTATCGCAATCCTCGAGCGTCACCGTCGTGCCGAAGATGACCTTTCCCGTCAGGCCGATCCGTGTGATGTCGATCACCTGCGCGTCGGCAAGCTTCCCTTCGATGTCACGGATGCGGCCTTCGATGAAGCCCTGCTGCTCCTTGGCCGCGTGGTACTCGGCATTCTCGCGCAGGTCCCCGTGCGCCCGGGCGGCGGCAATCTCCTGCACGATGTTGGGGCGGGCGACGTGCTTCAGTTCGGCCAGTTCCTCACGCAGCCGGCGCTCGCCCTCCACGGTCATGGGCGTGGTCATGACGGTGCGCCTTGCGCCCCACGCACCGTGGCGGCGTGCAGATCCTGCAGTCTCCGAACCCGGTTCACTTCGCCATGCCGCATCGCGATACAGAACGCTTCGCCGCCCGCAAGCGTCGTCGTGTAACACACCTTGTGGAGCAACGCGAGCTTCCGGATGACCGACGAGTCCGCGATCGACTGGCGCCCTTCGGTGGTGTTCACGATCAGATCGATCTTCTCGTTCTTCATCATGTCCGTGACGTCGGGGCGGCCTTCGGTCACCTTGTTGACGACCCGACAGGAGACCGCCGCCTCGCGCAAGGCCCGCGCCGTGCCCCGGGTCGCCGATATCTCGAAGCCAAGGTCCCTGAGTTCCCGTCCGACGGCTCCGACGAAGGGGCGATCCGACGTCTTGACGCTGACGAACGCCTTGCCGCCCTTCGGCAGCGTCTCACCGGCCGCCAGCAACGCCTTGGCGAACGCCTCGGCGAAGGTCTCTCCGATGCCCATGACCTCGCCGGTGGATTTCATCTCCGGACCGAGGATGGGGTCGACGCCCGGGAACTTGGCGAACGGAAACACGGACTCCTTGACGCCGAACCAGGAGGGAATGATCTCCTCCGTGAACCCCTGCTCCTCGAGCGTGACGCCGGCCATGCAACGCGCGGCGATCTTGGCGAAGGAGACGCCGATGCACTTCGAGACGAACGGCACGGTGCGCGATGCGCGCGGGTTCACCTCCAGCAGATAGACGTCGCCGTCCTGGACCGCGAGCTGCACGTTCATGAGACCGATCACGCCGAGTTCCAGCGCGATCGCCTTCACCTGGCGGCGGATCTCGTCCTGGATTTCGTCCGCCAGCCGAAACGGTGGCAGCGAACACGCCGAGTCTCCCGAGTGCACGCCCGCCTGCTCGATATGCTGCATGATCGAGCCGATGACGACACGCTCCCCGTCGCAGACGGCGTCAACGTCGACTTCCACCGCCTGGTCGAGGAAGCGGTCGAGCAGCACCGGGGCGGAGTTGGAGACGGCGAACGCGTCGCCGAGATAACGCCGCAACTCCGCTTCCGAGTAGACGATCTCCATCGCCCGCCCACCGAGCACGTAGGAGGGCCGCACGACGATCGGGAAACCGATCTCCCGCGCCGCGACCAGCCCCTCCGCCTGACTCCGCACCGTCCGGTTCGAGGGCTGCTTGAGACCCACCTTCTCCACCACCGCCTGGAATCGCTGCCGGTTTTCCGCGCGGTCGATGGCGTCCGACGACGTGCCGATGATGGGCACCCCCGCCGCGTGGAGCCGGTCGACGAGTTTGAGGGGGGTCTGCCCGCCGAACTGCACGATGAGCCCGTCCGGCTGTTCCACGTCCACGATGGCCAGCACGTCTTCCAGGGTGACGGGTTCGAAGTAGAGGCGGTCCGACGTGTCGTAGTCCGTCGACACGGTCTCGGGATTGCAGTTGACCATGATGGTCTCGACGCCGTCCTCGCGCATCGCGAGCGCCGCGTGCACGCAGCAGTAGTCGAACTCGATCCCCTGCCCGATGCGGTTCGGTCCTCCGCCGAGCACCATGATCTTGCGGGCGTCGGTGGGCGCCGCCTCGCACTCTTCCTCGTAGGTCGAGTACAGATAGGCCGTGCTCGCCGCGAACTCCGCCGCGCAGGTATCGACCCGCTTGAACGCCGGCTTGACGCCGAGGCGGAGCCGCAGCGCGCGGACCGTGTCTTCGTCGGACCCGGTGAGTTCCGCCAGACGCTCGTCGGAGAACCCGTCGCGCTTCAGGCGCCACAGGTTCTCTTCCGTGAGGTCGTCGAGCCCGGTCAGGGCCGCTTCGCTCGCCACGAGATCCTCGATCTGGGCGAGAAACCAGGGATCGATGTCCGTGGCCTCGAACACTTCCTCGACCGTCGCACCGCCGCGGAACGCATCGGCGACATACCAGATGCGGTCCCCACCTGGCCGCGAGAGTTCGCGCACGAGCCGCCGGTCGCGGGCCTCCTGCGTGTCGCCCTCGAGCACCGGATTGAGCCCGGTCATGCCCGTTTCCAGGCTGCGGAGCGCCTTCTGGAACGACTCCTTGAACGTCCGCCCGATGGCCATCACCTCGCCGACCGATTTCATCTGCGTGGTGATCCGGTCCGAGACCTGGCTGAACTTCTCGAACGTGAAGCGCGGCACCTTGGTGACCACGTAATCGATGGCCGGTTCGAACGACGCCGGCGTCACGCCAGTGATGTCGTTGGTGAGTTCGTCGAGCGTGTAGCCCACCGCCAGCCTCGCCGCCACCTTCGCGATGGGGAATCCGGTCGCCTTCGATGCCAGCGCGGACGAGCGTGACACGCGCGGGTTCATTTCGATGACGACCATGCGGCCCGTTTCCGGGTCCACGGCAAACTGGACGTTGGAGCCGCCGGTCTCGACGCCGATCTCGCGCAGCACCGCGATCGATGCGTTGCGCAGCCGCTGGTACTCCTTGTCGGTGAGTGTCTGTGCCGGCGCCACCGTGATGGAGTCGCCGGTGTGCACCCCCATGGGATCGACGTTCTCGATGGAGCACACGATGATGCAGTTGTCGCGCTTGTCCCGCACGACCTCCATCTCGAACTCCTTCCAGCCGAGCAGCGATTCGTCGATCAGCAACTCGCTCGTCGGCGACAGGTCGAGCCCACGGCCGCAGATCTCGACGAACTCCTCCCGGTTGTAGGCGACGCCGCCGCCGCTGCCGCCGAGGGTGAACGACGGGCGGATGATGCAGGGATAACCGAGCCGGCTCTGCACCTGCAGGGCCTCCTCGAGGCTGTGCGCGATGGCCGAGCGCGGCGTTTCGAGCCCGATGCGCCGCATCGCCGCGATGAAGCGTTCACGGTCCTCCGCCTTGTCGATGGCGTCCTGGCTCGCGCCGATGAGCTCCACCCCGTGCGCCTCGAGGACGCCTTCCCGGACGAGATCGAGGGCGCAGTTGAGCGCCGTCTGCCCGCCCATCGTGGGCAGCAGTGCGTCCGGCTTCTCGGTTTCGATGATGCGCGCGACCGTACGCCACTCCACCGGCTCGATGTAGGTCGAATCCGCCATCGACGGGTCCGTCATGATCGTCGCCGGGTTCGAGTTCACCAGCACGACGCGATACCCCTCGTCGCCGAGGGCCTTGCACGCCTGCGCGCCGGAGTAGTCGAACTCGCACGCCTGCCCGATCACGATGGGGCCGGCGCCGAGGATCAGAATGGATTCGAGGTCGTTACGCCGGGGCATCGCTGTCGTTCCGCGTCCGGCGGCGTTCGTCCATGGATGCGACGAACGCATCGAAGAGGTACCGGCAGTCCTGGGGACCCGGGCTCGCCTCCGGATGTCCCTGGAAGCCGAAGGCCGGTCTGTCGGTGCGGCGGATCCCCTGCAGCGTGCCGTCGAACAGGGAGGCGTGTGTGGCCACGAGGTGTTCCGGCAGACTCGTTTCGTCCACGGCGAAACCGTGGTTCTGACTCGTGATGACGACCTGGCCGCTGGCGAGGTCCCGGACCGGGTGATTCGCACCGTGATGCCCGTGCGGCATCTTCACCGTGCGCGCACCGCTCGCGAGCGCCAGCAACTGGTGTCCCAGGCAGATGCCGAAGACGGGCACGCGCGCATCGACGATGTCGCGGATCGCGGCGATGGCGTAGTCGCAGGGATCCGGATCCCCGGGGCCGTTGGAGAGGAAGACGCCGGCGGGTTGCAGGGCGAGGGTCTCTGCCGCCGACGTGCGCGCCGGCACCAGCGTCACTCCGCAGCCCCGGTCCGCCAGCAGACGCAGGATATTGCGCTTCACCCCGAAGTCGTAGGCGACGACGTTGTAACGCGCCGGCGGGGGTGCCGTATAGCCGACATCGTCGTGCCAGGAGCCCCCGTTCCAGAGGATGCGGTCCGCGCGGCTGACGACCTGGGCGAGGTCCATGCCGGCGAGCCCGGGAAACGCTCTGGCACGCTCAAGCGCCTCATCCCCGGAGGCGTTCGCCCCGGCCATGATGCAGCCGCCCAGTGCGCCTTTCTCCCGAATGATCCGCGTCAGCCGGCGCGTGTCGATGTCGCCGATCGCGACGACCTCCCGGTCCCGCAGGAACTCGGGCAGCGTCTGGGCCGCCCGCCAACTGCTCGTCCTGAGCGGCAGGTCGCGGATGACAAGACCCTCCGCCCACACCGAATCCGACTCCATGTCCTCGGGATTGGCGCCCGTGTTGCCGATATGCGGATAGGTGAGCGTGACGATCTGGCGGGCGTAGGAAGGATCGGTGAGGATTTCCTGATAGCCGGTCATGGCCGTATTGAAAACGACCTCGCCGACGGCAACTCCGGGCGTACCGATGGAGCTGCCGCGAAATACGCTACCGTCTTCCAGCGCGAGTATCGCGGTCAATCAGGCTTCCCTGTATAAAAAAGCCGTCGGCCACGCTCGACGGCTGCCCTCAAGTTTACGAAAAGAGCCTCGGGTACGGCAAGAAGTTGTCTCTTCGAGTCCCCGGGAACCGAACCGACGATGCGCGTCATCGCCGAAAGTATTGCAGCGTGGGCAAGATCGCAGGGTCTCCTCGCCTTCGACAGGGAGCCGCCTGCTGCAAAGTTGACAACGTGCATTAAATGAATGCAAATAATGCACTGCGTCACTGGAAGGCAAGAGCATGCCCAGGCACCTTCAGGTTCGAAATCTGGACGATGAACTGGTCGTCCGATTGAAACGGCGTGCCGCACGCCACGGGCGCTCGACCGAGGCCGAGCATCGCGAGATCCTGCGCCAGGCGCTGTCGGCGGAGGTCGAGCCGTCGTTTGCCGAGCTGGCGTCCGAGTTGCGGGGACTCACCGGACACCGGCCCCAGACGCCGTCCGAAGTGCTGCAGCGCGAAGGACGCGATGAGCGGTGACGAGGTTCGTCATCGATGCCAGCGTGGCGATCAAGTGGGTCGTGCTTGAAGAGGACAGTACCGCCGCAGTGGCCGTTCTGGAACATTGCCCGCTGTCCGCCCCGGACCTCCTTGTCGCCGAGTGCTCGAACATCCTCTGGAAGAAAGTCCGACGCGGCGAACTCGACAGCGACCACGCGCTCCTCGCCGCCCGGGCGCTGCAGGGTACCGATGTGGAGTTGCTGCCAACCCGGCACTTGCTGGAAACAGCCACCCGCCTCGCCCTCGACCTCGACCACGCCGCCTATGACTGCGTCTACCTGGCATTGGCCATGGAGAACGACTGGCCGTTCGTGACGGCGGACATGCGCCTGCGGCGCAAGCTCGAACGAGCCGACAACGCCGGTGTCGCCTACCAGGTGCTCTCCATGCAGCAGGCCGTAGTCCGGTAGTCGGCCACGCCCCAGTCGATCAGCTGGCGTGCCGCAGGCGGACGCCCGCACCCACCTTGCCCGGCTATACTCCTGACGGAACCGGACCCCACCCGAGGGCGAAGCTTGAGCAACCCCGAACTCCACGATCAGCCGTCCGGCATGGGCCTGGCCGACCGCTTCGCCGCCCAATGGCGGCGCCGGCCCTGGTGGATGAACCTCATGTGGTACTTCTGCCTGTACATGACGTTCGTCTACCTGCCCTACGATCTCTTCATCAAGCCGGTCGCCGAAGATCGGGAAGTCTGGTTCGGCTTCATGCTGGAAGGGTGGGCCGCGAAAGCCACGGAGCCCCTGCACTGGGCGATCTACGCCGCCGGCGCGTACGGCTTCTGGAAGATGCGCCGGTGGATGTGGCCGTGGGCGGCGCTCTATGTCGCGCAGATCGCGGTGGCCATGGGGGTGTGGGGGCTGCTGTATCCCGTAGGTAGTGCCTGGACCGGGGCGGTGGCTACGGTGATCATGGCCGTGCCGGCGGTCGCCCTGTGGCGGGCGCGCTCGCGGTTCGCCGGCGTCAACTGACCGCGCCTACTTCAAGAGGAGAACACCATGCAGGTCGTCCCGTTCGAGCACACTTCCTTCGGCGCCGATGTCGTCGATGTGGACCTCGCCGCCCTGGACGACGAGGACTTCGCGGAGGTCTACGACGCCTGGCTCGACCGGGCCGTCCTGCGACTCCGCGACCAGCAGTTGGACCGCGAGGCGCTGCAGACCTTCAGCCGCCGGTTCGGACCGCTCGAGTACGCGCCGTTCGGCAAGATCACCCGGGAAGAACTCGCGAAGATCGCCCATCCCTACGTGACCGTCATCTCCAACATCGTGCAGGACGGGCGTCCCATCGGCGGTCTGGGCGCCGCGGAGGCCCGGTGGCACACCGACATGTCCTACATCGAGCGGCCGCCGACGGCGAGCATCCTGCACGCCATCGAAGTGCCCCCCGCCGAGGGAGACACCCATTACTGCAGCATGGTCGGCGCCCTGAACGCGCTGCCGCCGGACCTCGCCCGGCGCGCCCGAAGGTGCCGGGTCAAGCACGACGCCGCGCACGACAGCATCGGCAAGCTGCGCCGCGGGCACCGTGACGTGGACGACCCGCGGGATGCGCCCGGCGCCTGGCACCCGATGGTGCTGCGACATCCCGAGACCCGCCGGGAGGCGCTGTACCTCGGACGCCGTCAGGACGCCTATGTCGAAGACCTGACTCTCGCCGAGAGCGAGGCGCTGCTCGACGAGATCTGGTCCTGCGTAGCGCTGCCGGAAGACACCTGGACGCAGCAGTGGCGCGTCGGCGATGTCGTGGTCTGGGACAACCGCAGCGTCATGCACCGGCGCGCGGCGTTCGATCCGAACTGCCGTCGGTTGATGCTGCGCACACAGGTGCGTCAGGAGCCGCTGTCGGTAGCCTCGGGCTGAGGACGCCACTACCAGGCATCTAGCGGCCACCCCTCGCGGGGCCGCCCGTAACATCGGCCGCTGGCACATCCGGAAGCAAGAAGGTCAGATGGCGGGCTCGGACACGACGGAGATCCTCAAGAAATTCGAAAGCCTCCCGGAGGAGATCCAAGGGCATTTCGAGCACTTCCGCGCGTTGCTGGCGAAGGACCTCCCCCTGGATGTCTTGATCACCTACCTGTTCTCGCGCGTTGAGGCGGCCCAACACATGACCATCTACTGCGGCGTGGTGAAACGTCACAAGGTCGACGCCTCCCTCGCCTGGAAGGCGACGCTGGCACACCGCATGACTCGATCCGACTTCAGGGAGTTCTATGCGACCATTTTTGCCAAGGGCCTGAGCCACGAGACCGCCGACAAGATCCGCAAAGCGCAGACCACGAGGGACCAAATCGTCCACGACAAGGGGCGTCTGTACGGCAGGACAGTGAGCGGAAGCGACAAGACGCAAGCCGTCGTGGACGTGCTGGACTACGCCGTGGCCCTCGACGACGAAGTCAGCGAGGTAGCCCGCTTCAGGCCGTTCCGCCCGCTCCGAGGCTTCAAGGGCCGGGCCAAGTCACTGGACAAGGCCACGAGCTTCTTGATCCTCCAGGGGATTGGCTTGTTCCCCCCCAAGAAAAAGAAGAAACAGGCGCAGCCTGGAGGCGCGCAGATCCAATGACCTGGATGCTGCGTCAGGGGTCGCGACGATCGCCGCCCCCACCGAGCACATCCCCCATATCGAACAACCCCCGCTGGCGCCCCGCCACGAAACGCACCGCCCGCAGCGCGCCCATGGCGAAGTTTCTGCGGCTCTGGGCGCGGTGGGTGATCTCGAGGCGCTCCCCCGCCCCGGCGAACACCACCGTGTGGTCTCCGACGATGTCCCCGCCGCGCAGCGAGTGGAAGCCGATGGTGCGCGTCTCGCGCGCACCGGTGAACCCGACGCGTCCGTAGACCGAGTCCGCGTCGATGTCGCGGCCGAGGGTCTCGGCCAGGATCTCGCCCATGCGCACGGCCGTCCCTGACGGCGCATCGATCTTGTGCCGGTGATGCGCCTCGACCACCTCGATGTCGACATCGTCGCCGAGGGCCCGCGCAGCCATCTCGATCAGCCGGAAGGCGACGTTGACGCCGACGCTCATGTTCGGCGCCATCAGGATGGGCACGTTGCGCGCCGCGGCCCGGATGCGGGCCAGGCCCGCGGCGTCGAAGCCCGTGGTGCCGATGACGAGTCCCCTGCCGTGCGCCTCGCAGGCCGGCAATGCCGCGAGCGTCGCGTCCGGCTCGGTGAAGTCGATCAGGATATCGAAGGCGTCCGCATCCGCGGCCACGTCCGATCCGATCGGCACGCCGTCCACTTCCGTGCCCACCGCCGGCGAGTCCGGATGCTCGAAAGCCGCCGTGAGCGTGAGGCCCTCGGTCTCGCGAATCGCTTCCACCAGGGTCTTGCCCATGCGCCCGCCGGCGCCGTTGACCGCGACCCGGATCATGGCGTCGTCAACCCGTGATGCGATCGAAGAAGTGCCTGACGGACTCGAACCAGGACGTGCCCTTCGGGTGGTGGGCGCCGTCCCCCGCTTCGAGGGTGGCGCCAAACTCCTCGAGGAGTTCCTGCTGCCGCTCCGTCAGCCGCACCGGCGTTTCCACCACGACGCGGCACAGCAGATCGCCCGTGCCCGATCGGCGCACCGACGGCGCGCCCTTGCCGCGCAGGCGGAACAGCTTGTTGGTCTGCGTCTCTGCCGGCACGGTCAGCTTCACCCGCCCGCCCAGGGTCGGCACCTCCAGCTCGCCGCCGAGGGCCGCCTTGACGAAGGAGATGGGCACTTCGCAGAACAGGTTCATCCCGTCCCGCTGGAAGATCGGGTGCTCGCGCACCGACATCTCTACGTACAGGTCACCCGGCGGGCCGCTGTTGGGGCCGGCTTCGCCTTCTCCGGTCAGCCGGATGCGGTCGCCCTCGTCGACTCCCGCAGGCACTTTCACGGACAGCGTCTTGCGCCGCTCGACGCGGCCAGCGCCCCTGCAGGTCCGGCAGGGGTCGGCGATGACCTTGCCCGCGCCGCGACAACGCGGACAGGTCTGGCGTAGCGAAAAGAAACCCTGGGCGACCCGCACCTGCCCGGCGCCGCCGCAATCGGGACACGTCGAAGCACTCGTGCCGGCGCGCGCGCCGGTGCCGTCGCAGTCCTCGCAGGTAGTCAGGACCGGCGGCCGGATCGCCACGGTGTCGCCGCGCACCGCCTGCTCGAGGTCGAGGCCCAGGCTGTAGCGCAGATCGGCGCCGCGACGCACGGACCGGCGCGTGCCGCCGCCGAAGATGTCCCCGATGTCGCCGAAGACGTCGCTGAAGATGTCGCTGAAAGACCCGCCGTTGAAGCCGCCCATGCCAGCGCCTTCGAGGCCGGCGTGGCCGAAACGGTCGTAGGTCGAGCGCTTCTCGTCGTCGCTCAACACCTCATAGGCCTCGGAGGCCTCCTTGAACTTCTCCTCGGAGTCGGCGTCGTCCGGATTGCGGTCCGGGTGATGCTTCATGGCCAGGCGCCGGTAGGCCTTCTTCACATCGTCGGAAGAAACGCCTTGGTCGAGGCCGAGCACCTCGTAGTAGTCACGTTTGGCCATGGTCCCCGGGCGGCCGCCTTCGCGACCGCCGATTATGCGCTGTTGCCCGGCGGGTTTCCCGCGCCGGGTTCCGGGTCGCCCGCGAAGGCGCGCTCATGCCGAAGCCCCGCAGCTTCGATCACCGCTTGTCGTCGTCCCTGACTTCCTCGAACTCGGCATCGACCGCGTCGTCCCGTGGACCCGCGTCCGCGGCGCCGTCCGCCGGTCCTTCGCCGCCGGCAGCCCCGGGCCCTGCCTCCGCATACATCTTCTGCGCGACACTCCCGGTCGCTTCCGAGAGCGCCGCGATGCCGCTTTCGATGGGCTCCTTCTCGGAACCCTTGATGGCTTCCTCGAGCGCCTTGGCGGCAGATTCGATCTGTTCCTTCTCCTCGTCGGTTGCCTTGTCGCCGGCTTCCGTCACCATCTTGCGGGCGGCGTGCACCAGCCCGTCCGCCTGGTTGCGCAGGCCCACGAGTTCCTCGAACTTCTGGTCCTCGACCTCGTGCGCCTCGGCGTCCCGCACCATCGCTTCGATCTCGTCGTCGGAGAGACCGCTGGACGCCTTGATGACGATCGACTGCTCCTTGCTGGTCGCCTTGTCCTTGGCCGAGACGTTCAGGATGCCGTTCGCGTCGATGTCGAAGCTGACCTCCACCTGCGGCATACCGCGCGGAGCGGGCGGAATGTCCGTCAGGTCGAAGCGCCCGAGGGACTTGTTCTGCGCGGCCTGCTTGCGCTCCCCCTGCAGCACGTGAATGGTCACGGCCGTCTGGTGGTCCTCCGCCGTCGAGAAGGTCTGCTGCTTCTTCGTCGGAATGGTCGTGTTCTTCTCGATCAACGCGCTCATGACGCCGCCGAGGGTCTCGATACCGAGCGACAGGGGCGTCACGTCGAGCAGCAGCACGTCCTTCACGTCTCCGGAGAGCACCGCCGCCTGGATGGCGGCGCCCATCGCCACCGCCTCGTCGGGGTTGACGTCGTGGCGCGCCTCCTGGCCGAAGAAGTCCTTGACCTTCTCCTGCACGAGGGGCATGCGCGTCTGGCCGCCGACGAGGATGACATCGTCGATGTCACCGACGGCGATGCCGGCGTCGACCATCGCCGTGCGGCACGGGCCGATCGTGCGTTCGACCAGATCTTCCACCAACGCCTCGAGCCTGGTGCGCGTGAGCTTCACCACGAGGTGCTTCGGCCCCGTCTGGTCGGCCGTGATGTAGGGCAGGTTGATCTCGGTCTGCTGACTCGAGGACAGCTCGATCTTCGCCTTCTCCGCGGCTTCCTTGAGCCGCTGCAGGGCGAGCGGATCGTTGTGCAGGTCGATGCCGTTGCTGTTCTTGAACTCCTGCGCGAGGTGCTCGATCACGCGCAGATCGAAGTCTTCGCCACCGAGGAAGGTGTCGCCGTTCGTGGAGAGCACCTCGAACTGGTGCTCGCCGTCCACGTCCGCGATCTCGATGATGGAGACATCGAAGGTGCCGCCGCCGAGGTCGTAGACCGCGATCTTGGCGTCGCCGCGCCGCTTGTCCATGCCGTACGCGAGCGCCGCGGCGGTCGGCTCGTTGATGATGCGCCGGACGTCGAGGCCGGCGATGCGGCCCGCGTCCTTGGTCGCCTGGCGCTGCGAATCGTTGAAGTACGCGGGGACCGTGATGACCGCTTCGGTGACATCCCCGCCGAGGTAGTCCTCGGCGGTCTTCTTCATCTTCGTCAGCACTTCCGCGGAGATCTGCGGCGGAGCGAGCTTGTCGCCCTTCGCGCCGATCCAGGCATCGCCGTTCGGCGCCTTGACGATATCGTAGGGCACCATGCCCATGTCGCGCCGCACCACCTCGTCTGCGAAACTGCGCCCGATCAGCCGCTTGACGGCGAACAGGGTGTTGGTCGGGTTCGTCACGGCCTGGCGTTTCGCACTCTGGCCGATCAGGATCTCGCCGTCGTCCGAATAGGCCACGATCGACGGGGTAGTGCGGTCGCCCTCCGAGTTCTCGATAACCTTGGCGTCCTTGCCTTCCATGACCGCCACGCACGAATTGGTCGTGCCGAGGTCGATGCCGATGATTTTCGTCATTGTCAGATCGTCTCCGAGGGTGGGCCGTCGCGGCCTCTGTCAACCGTTATCATCAATATTTGGCCCGTGCCGGGCTGTTTCAAGCCCGCAACTCAACCCTGGGTTGAATCGACCTCGCTGCCCGTGTCCCCATCCTGGACGGGCGGCGCCTGGGCCACCATCACCATGGCAGCCCGCACGAGGCGATCGTTGAGCACGTAACCCTTCTGTATCACGCGCGCCACCGAGCCCGGCTCGAGGTCCGGCTCGGCGACCACGGTCATGGCTTCATGGAACTCGGGATCGAACGGTTCGCCGACCGGGTCGACCACACGCACGCCAGCGTTCTCCAGTGCGCCGAGGAGCAGCTTGAGCGACAGCTCGATGCCCTGAACCACGGACTCCTCGACCTCGGCCGCGGACGCTGCCTCGACGCCACGTTCGAAACTGTCGATGGCGGGCAGCAGGTCCGAAATAAAGCGCTCGAGCGCGTACCTGCGTGCATTCTCGGTCTCCCGACTCGCCCGACGGCGGGTGTTCTCCGCCTCCGCCCGGGCGCGCAGCGCCTGATCCTTCGCTTCGGCAAGTTCCGCGTCGCGGAGGCTGAGCGCCTCGCGCAACGTATCGAGGGTGTCCTCGGCATGCGTCGCGTCGGTCGCGTCCGACTCCCCGGCGGCGGCGTCCGCGGATGCGGACGTGTCCGCCGGCTCCGGGGTACCCGTCGCAGGCTCTTCGGCGGCATTCTTTGCTGTGTCTTGGGAGGCTTCTTCGGGCACGGCGGCTGGTCATCCGACTTGGAGAGATGTCAGGCCGCAGATATGGGTACACCGCACGGGAATTCAAGCATTCGGCACCACGCGTGACCGACCCGGAGCCCCCAAGGTGCGCAACGGACGGTCAGGACGAGCGGGGGAAAGGTCCCTGGGCGGCGTCGTCCGACGTCCGCCCGGCCATGGCGGCGCCCAGCACACGCGCCGTCACCTCCACGACCGGAATGATCTTGTCGTAGGCCATGCGCGTCGGTCCGATGACGCCCAGCACGCCAGCGACCTGTTCGTCGACCTCGTATCGCGCGGTGACGACCGTACAGTCATCGAATACCCCGTAGCCGGATTCATCCCCGATGAACAGCTGGATGCCGTCGGTCCCGAGGCATCGGTCGAGGAGGTGCACGATCGCCTCCTTGCGCTCGAACGCATCGAACAGTTCCCGCAGCGCCGCGGCTCCGGCGAAGGAGTCCGCCAGGTTCGACTCGCCACTGACCACGTATCCCGCGGACGCCGGCTCGTCGTCGGCGAAGGCCTTCGACGCAACGTCGATCGCGGTCTGCATCAGTTCGTTCAGGCGTTCCTTGTCGGAACGCATTTCATC
The DNA here is from genome assembly GCA_965206615.1 of Candidatus Azotimanducaceae bacterium. Classification (GTDB taxonomy): domain Bacteria; phylum Pseudomonadota; class Gammaproteobacteria; order Pseudomonadales; family Azotimanducaceae; genus VXNE01. The sequence continues at coordinate 489,503 of CBDBKI010000004.1, read as the reverse complement.
GAGCAGGTCCGCGCGAATCTCGAGTAGCGTCCTGCCCGCGAAGTGCGCGTTGATGAAGTTCGCCGCCCGGTGCAGTTCCGCCTCGGAGTACTCCCGATCCGTGTGCACGACGCGGTTCTGCACGTCCCGTTCGTTCACGACCAGGATCGCCAGCACACGGCTGCCGGACAGCGGCAGGAACTCCACCTGGCGCAGGGCCACCTGTTCCGGCTTCGGCAGCGTCACCACCCCTGCCAGCCGCGTGACCTGCGACAGCAGGCGGGAAGCATCCGCGACCAGCTGGTTCGGCGCCCGGTCCGGGTTCAGTTCGGTGCGCACGCGCCGTACGCTGCGGGCGTCCAGCGGCTGCACGGAGATGAGGCTGTCGACGAAGAACCGCAGCCCCTGATTCGTGGGGATCTTGCCGGCGGAAGTATGCGGCGCGGTCACGAGGCCCTGTGCCTCGAGGTCCGACATGATGTTGCGCACCGTCGCGGAACTGACGTGCACGCTCGAAGCCAGCAGCTTGGACGCAACCGGTACGCCGTCGCGCAGATACTGCTCGACGAGCATCTTCAGCAGCAGCCGTGCGCGTTCGCTGAAGCCTTCCTCGCCCGTACGGCGGCTCGTTTCGCGTCTGGTCCGTACCATGATCCTGACTCGTACACGCCCCGGATGCAGCAAGGCACGCCGGCAGGGTCGGCCGCCCCTGCATGCCATGCGTATCCTCGGATACTCTAGGAGCTTCCCCGAACCGCCGCAACAGTCTGCGGCGACCAAGCGACACAGCGACGCGGCCGCCATGCTCACACAGCTCACCGTGCGAAACTTCGCCCTGGTCGAATCGCTCGACCTCGCGTTCGCACCCGGGCTGACGGTGATTACCGGCGAGTCCGGCGCCGGCAAGTCCATCCTGCTGCATGCCCTCGAGCTCGTGCTGGGCGCGCGCGCCACGAGCAGCGCCATTCGCCCCGGCGCGCAAACGTGCGAGGTCACGGCCGAGTTCGATGTCGCGAGCCACCCGTCGGCGCGGGAATACCTGGACGAGCACGCGCTTGGCGACGGCGCCGAGCCCGGTCGCTGTCTCGTCCGTCGGGTCGCGGCCGCGGGCCGTTCGCGAGCGTTCATCAACGGGACGCCCGTCAACCTCGCGGCGCTGCAGTCCCTCTGCAATCCCCTGGTCGAGGTACACGGGCAGCATGCGCACCGCTCCCTGCTCGACCGTTCGGTACAACTCTCCCTGCTCGACGACCATGGTGCGTCGCCGGACCTCGTGGCCGCGGTCCGCGACACCTTTCGGGCGTGGCGGACACGATGCGCGGAACTCGAGGCGGCGACACAGCGGACGCACGCTGCCGAGCAACGCCGGGAACTGCTGCACTACCAGGTCCGGGAACTGCGCGATCTGGGCCTCGCCGAGGGCGAAGTCGAAGCGCTCGAAGTGCAGCACAAACGCATTGCCGCGGCCGGCCAGATCCGAGCGACCGTCGGCACCCACTGCAACGCCCTCGAGGACGGCCTGATCGGGCGTCTCGCAAGCATCTCGTCCGATCTCGAGGACATCGACGACGCCCACCCGGCCCTTGCCGCAAGTCGCGAACGCATGCGCGCGGCGCAGGTGGAAGCGGAAGAGGCGCTGGCCGAGATGCGCGACTACTTCGATGCCGTGCCGGACGATGCCCACGCGCTCACGGAGTTGGAGCAGCGCCTCGACGCGATTCACGACATCGCGCGCAAGCACCGCGTCAACGCCGTCGACGTGGCGCGCCACGCGACTTTCCTGGAGGCCGAATTGGCCACGCTGACGGCCGACGAGGATCAGCTGCATGCGCTTCGCGAGGCGGAGGGGGAGGCCGCGGCCGGCTACCGCGAGGTCGCCGAACGGTTGTCCGAAGCGCGCACCGCGGCGGCCGGCGGTTTCGCCCGGGACGTGGCCGATGTCCTGGCGGAACTGCGGCTCGAGGACGCGTCGCTGACGGTCGCCTTCAGCCCCGCCGAGAACGAACGTGGGCTCGAGACCGCGGAGTACCTCGTCGCGACCAACCCCCGCTATCCCGCCGCGCCGCTCGGGACCATCGCCTCGGGCGGCGAGTTGGCCCGTATCTCCCTCGCCATCGAGGTAGTGGCCGCGCAACGCTCCGCCTTGCCCTGTCTGGTACTCGACGAAGCCGATGTCGGCCTCGGCGGGACGACGGCCGACGTACTCGGGCGCATGTTGCGACGCCTCGCCCGGAGCACACAGGTCATCTGTGTCACCCACGCCCCGCAGGTGGCTGCGCTGGGCGATACCCACCTCCGGGTCGAGAAGACCCCGGAGCAGGACACCGTGATCAGCCCGCTCACCCCCGAGGAACGCGTGGAGGAGTTGTCGCGCATGCTGGCGGGCCGCCGGATCACGTCCCGAACACGCGCCTACGCGCGTACGCTGCTCGAGTCCCCGAGCAGCGTCGACGCGGACGCGTGAGTCAACGGTTCAGGGAAGCTCTGATTTATCAGAGCTTCCCGTGCGTCTCCCGGTTGTGCGGCAACTCGAGGCGCGGCGCCATGGCGATGCGCCTCGACGGTGATGCGCCCTCCCGCTAATATCCCGGACCACTCACTCCCGATCGAGAGCACCCTTGTCCAACCGTACCGTATCGGTGTTTCGCGGAGCCGGCCTGCTGCTGGCCGTCCTCCTCACAGCGTCCTGCGCCCTGCCCAGCATCCACCGGGTGACCGTGCAGCAGGGAAACGTCATCACCCAGGAGATGGTGGACCAGCTCAAGCCGGGCATGACGCGTGAGCAGGTCGCCTTCGTCATGGGCCAGCCCGTGGTGCGCAACGCCTTCGACGACACCCGCTGGGACTACGTCTACACGATCGACGTGCCGGGCGCGTACGAGTCGCGCCTGCTGGTGTCGCTCTTCTTCGAGAGCGACGCGCTGACACTCATCACCGGCGACCTCGCCCCCACCGCGGCAGCGGAAGCCACGACAGCGGCCGCCGGACAGTAGCGCCCCATAGCCGGTCCGGCGCTCGCTCGCAAGCTCGCTACGCACCGGCGCGCCTCCGGCCCAGCCACGCCGTCCGCCAGGTGTGCGGTCAGTCTCCGGCCCGGTCGCGACGACGCTCCCTGGGATCAGCGACGAGGTCGCGCAGGCACTCGACGCGGTCGCCGTCGTGGAGCCCACGCGTCGGCTCCACGACGCGACCGAAAACCGCCAGCTTCGACGCGTCCGGATCGCATGCTCCGAAGTCGTCCCGCGCAAGCGCGGCGCGGACCGCTTCGGCCGCCGTGGCCCCGTCCGGGAGTTCCAGTTCGACCCGGTGGCACACGCGCGGCAGGACCTGCACCACTTCCACACGAATCGTCACCCGCCCCCTCCGAACTGCTGCCCGGCGCGCCGGCTGAAGGCATCCACCAGCCCGTCCGCGACGCGGTTCAGCAGGGGTGCCCCGAGCAGGTCGAGGAGTCCGCTCTTCAGGTCGAACGCGAGTTCCAGGTGAATGCGGCAGCCGTGCCCGACCGGCGTGAACGTCCAGATCCCTTCGAAGTGCCGGAACGGCCCCTCGACCAGAGTCATCACGATGCGCGGCCCCGACTCCAGCCGATTGCGAGTCACCAGCGACTCCCGCAGACCGGCGCCGGACAGCGCCAGTGCGGCAACGATCTCCTCGTCGCTCGACTCCAGGATCTCCGCCTTCCGACACCACTTGAGGTATTCCGGATACCTCTCGATGTCGTTCACCATCGCACAGACCGCCTCGGCGGGATACGGAAGCAGAGCGCTGCGCTGCAGGCGGCGCACGGTCAACTGAAGAAGATCGCGTAGACGAAGACGGCGAGCACGCCGAGCGGCGCCGTGATCTTGATGAGCGCCGACCACAGGATCGAAGCGACTCCGTCGCGCAGTCCGAGTTGTTCGCCCACTACCGTCTTGGGCAACACCCAACCCACGAATACGGCAATGAAGAGCCCGCCCAGCGGCAGCATGATCTTCTGCGTGACATAGTCCAGGAAGTCGAAGACCGTGAGTTCGCCGACAACGTGCCACTCCGCCCAGACGTTGAAGGACAACACCGTGCCTATACCGAGCGCCCAGCAGATAACGCCGAGCGACACCGCCACCCGTGGGCGCCTGGCGTTGTACTCCTCGACCGCGAACGCCAGGGCAGGTTCCGTCAGCGAAATCGCCGACGTGATCGCGGCGAACGTCACCAGGACGAAGAACGCCGTGCCGAACACCGCGCCGAGCGGCATCTGGCCGAACGCAATCGGGACCGTCACGAACAGGAGGCCCGGCCCCTGGCCCGGCTCCAGCCCGTTGGCGAACACGATCGGGAAGATGGCGAGGCCGGCCGCGATGGCAACGACCGTGTCGAGCACCGCGATCGTCGCCACCGTCGTCGTAATGGAAACTCCGCGCGGGACGTAGGCACCGTAAGCCATGATGGTCCCCATGCCCACGCTCAGCGTGAAGAACGCGTGTCCAAGCGCCTCGAGCACGCCGTCGACGGACAGCGCGGCGAAGTCCATGCGGAACATGAACTCGAAGCCCGCCGCGAAGCCGCCGGAGGCCACGGCGTAGCCCAGGAGCACCGCCAGCAGAACGAAGAGCAGCGGCATGAACCAGCGAATTGCGCGCTCCAGGCCACCCGACACGCCACGCGCCACGATGAGGACGGTCGCCACCATGAACGCCGTCTGATACGCGAGCACCTGCCAGGGGTCGGCCAGGAAGTCGGCGAACGTCTGGCTGGCGAAAGCAGCGTCCGCGCCGTCGAACGCGCCGCTTGCCATCTGGAAGACGTAGTGCACCGCCCAGCCAGCGACCACCGCGTAGTAGGACAGGATGAGGAAACCTCCCAGCACGCCGATCCACGCGATCAGCGACCAGGCGGGGTGAGCGCCGCTCTTCCGGGCGAGCGCGCGCATCGTGTTGATGGGACTCTCCCGCCCCTCGCGGCCGAGCAGGACCTCCGCCATCATGATCGGCACGCCAATGGCGGCGATGCACACCAGGTAGACCAGGACGAAGGCACCGCCGCCGTTCTCGCCCGTGATGTAGGGGAACCTCCAGATGTTGCCCAGCCCCACGGCGGAACCGGCCGCCGCCAGCACGAACAGCCAGCGGCTCGACCACATCCCGTGCCTGGAGACATCTCGATCGGCCATGACGCGTCCCGATTCCGATAGGGCCGACGATTATAATGGCGCCCCACGATCACGCGAGCGCGCGGCGCCCGCTCGCAGGGCCAGCGAAACGCCGGACCGGCTGCAGGGCGCTTCCACGGAACGTGCGCCGCTGGCCACTCCGTTCCCTTTGCCGTACCTTCCGAAGAAGACATGGCCAAACCCGCGAAACGTACAGCCCCCGGGACGATCGCCCTGAACCGGCGGGCAAGGTTCGACTTCGAGCTCGAGGAGACCTTCGAGGCCGGCCTCGCCCTGATGGGGTGGGAGCTGAAGAGCATCCGCGCCGGCGCGGTGCAACTGCGCGACAGCTACGTGCTCGTGAAGGACGGCGAGGCCTGGCTCGAGAGCGCCCACATCACGCCGCTCGCGAGCGCATCCACGCACGTCGAAGCCCTGCCGACGCGCAGCCGCAAGATGCTGCTGCACGCGAAGGAGATCGCGCACCTCCAGGAACACATCCAGCAGAAGGGCTACACGTGCGTCGCCACCCGCCTCTACTGGAAAAACCGTCGGGTGAAGTGCGAGGTCGCGCTGGCCCGCGGGAAACGCCGCCACGACAAGCGGGCGACGGTCAAGGACCGGGACTGGAAGCGGCAGCAGGAGCGGATCCTGAAGCGTTCGGCCTGACGCGGCGGCGGAGAGCCGCCTCACTCCACCGGCGGCGTGTGCCAGATCGGCGACGAGTACGCCCGCTCCTGCGTCACCATCGGAATGTGCTCCGGAACGTCCTCGAGACCGAAGAACTTCGTTTCATACGCCGTCCATCGCGGCGTCGGGATCTCGAGCACGCGCACGTAATAGAACGCGTGTTGCCCGGCCCGAAAGTCCGGATCGCGCCACGTCGCGGACAGTTCCGCCGCGCCGATCGTGTTCAGGTAGCTCGCATCCTCCACATCGACCGTGCTGCCGACCGGGGACAGACGCCCTTCCCGGTCGCGCGCCCGGTCAGCGGACCAGGCGACATCGTGCACGCGCTCCTCGAGCTCCCCGGCGGCCGTCCGCCAGCCCTTGACGATCTGGATGCGGTCGAGGTTCGCGCCGTCCGGGTCCTTCCACGCGCGCAGCAGAAAGGTCGGCGCCCTGCCGGGCGGCCCGGCGGTGAGATCCCCGCCCATCGGCACGCCGCCGCGGTAGCCAAGGACCGCCAGGTCCGCGCGCGCGGCATCGGACTCCTCGAACGACCACCCCCCAAAGAAGCGCAACGCGATGCGCGGCCCCGTGGTCGCATACACCTCCTTGCGCCGCAGGGCCTCGAAGATGGCCTCCCGGGTGTTCTCGCGTGCCCACACCGCCGCGCTGCCGGCGGCGCTCGCCTGCCAGCCGCGCGATGTCGCGACGTCCAGCACGCGGCCCGGATGGGGCTCCGAGTCGCCCATCTTTCCCCAGAAGTTGTCTTCGGCGACGGCCGCGAGGGCCGTATGCGCGTCCGAACTGCCGATCATTCCGAACTTGAACGGGTTGTGGCCCTTGCCGGCCTGCTGCGCCAGGCCGAGCTTGAGGGCGGACCGGGCGTACTCGTAGGTGACCTGTTCCGGCGGCTTGTCCGGTCCCGCCGTGCGGCCGCCCCGGCCGTTCCAGGTCTCGAAGTCGGCGAACGCGTCGTCCGGAGACAGGTACGGGTGGGTCTCGCTGTCGCCCTTGATCTGGGTGACCTCCACCACCGGCTCGAAGCGTGATCGCGACTGCGCGTACGCGGCCGTGAGCGGGCGCCCCCAGGAGTTCGCCAGCGAGAACATCAATCCGAACGTGAGATTGCTGTTGTGCGGGATTGCGAGCGCCCGGCCTCCGGTGCGTTCCTCGTAACGCGCGAGATAGTCCCACAGCACCTCGGCGTGTACGGTGTCGTACGAGGTGAGCGGCACCACCCGGTTCGCACGCTCGGCGCCGTCGCCGAAGATCACCACCCGGTGCACCGCGCCAAGCAGCGGCGTCCACTCGTAACCGATGAAGGTCGTAAAAGCGCCCGGATCGTTGTAGCGGTCAGCGGCTGCGGTGACCATCTCCCAGATGGAGGCGCGGAAGGCCTCGTGGCGGACGGACACCTGGTTCGGCCGGTGGGTCGGCAGCAGCGGTCCGGCGCGGGCCGCTTCGAGGTCCGTCTCCGCGTCTTCCCGCAATCTTTCGAATGCGCTCTGCCAGAGTCGTCCCAGCTGCGTCTGCCGAAACGCCGGTTCGTTGTCGTACGCGTCGCGCGCATACGCGGCGCCCGCGTTGTTGCCGTGATCGGCCACCACGATGAAGTCGAGCGGGCGTCGCAGCCGCACACGCTGGCCGGAATTGCTCGACACCTCCTCGCCCCGGGCAAAGCGATAGGCGTCGTCGAGGCCGAGGCGCGTGCCGCCATTGAAGGCATCGCCGGAAATCGCCGTGTGCACGTGCGTGTCGCCCCAGTAGACGGTGCGCGGGAAGTCCTCCGCGACGGCCGGGGCGTATGGCCGGCCCGGCACGCCCGCTGCAGCGTCGGTCAACGGCTCCTCGGCGGCGGCGAGCGGAGCGCACGCACACGCCAGCACAGCCGCCCACGCCGCCAGTGTGCTGGCCCAGATCCTCGCACGTCCCGTCACTGTTCGTCTCCGTTTCCCGACCCAGCCCGTCCGCATCCCCGTGTCCCTCCAATCCGTGTCCACCCGCCGCCGAACGCGGCCCTCGGAGCCACTCCTCCGGTCGATGGGTTCCGTGGCCCGGCGGCCGCGCTGCGCTAGCCGGTCAACAACTCGAGCAACGCCGTGCGCTGTCGCCCGGACAGGCGTCGGAACGCCCGGATGAGCGCATTCTCCTCCTCGGACAGATCGCGTCGGAACGTGGTCTCGATGTGCCGGAAGAACGGCGGCTCCACGCCCGTTTCGGCGGACTCGACCGGTATCCCCGCTACCGACTGCTCCAGCCGTGCTACGATTTCCGAGTTCATGCTCCTCCGGTAACGTTCCGCCGCTTCCGAGACGCGATCGTGCAGATCGACCGGCAGCCTCACCAGGAACCTGTGGACGGGTATTCTTGTCATCCTTTCTTTCCCGGCCTACATCTTGTCCCGGTTCGTGCCGCCCAGACAAATCGTTCGTTCTGTCGACCGCTTCCGTCATGTTGCAGGTTGAGCATCTGAGCGTGTATCGCGGCGCGGGCGCCGCGCGGCGCAAGGTCGTCGACGGCGTCTCGTTTGGCGTCCGACCCGGGGAGGTGGCGGCCCTCTGGGGACCGAGCGGCAGCGGGAAGTCGACGCTGCTCAGCCTGATCGGCGGCTTGCTCGCGCCGGACGAGGGAACGATCCGCATCACGGTCGCAAACGGCGCCGGCGGCCACCGCGAACTGGGCGTACATGCGCTGTCGGAAGCCGATCGGGTGCGCTACCGGCGCCGACATGTCGGCTTCGTCTTCCAGTTCCTCAACCTGCTGCCCACCCTGACGGTGGAAGAGAACGTACTCCTGCCACTGGAACTGAACGGAATGCCCGAACTGGCGCCCGTCGCCCTCGGCCGCCTCGCCCGACTCGGCATCGCGGACAAACGCGAACGCTTCCCGGAGACGCTCTCCGGCGGCGAGCAGCAACGTGTCGCCATCGCCCGGGCCCTGGCCCACGCGCCCCCGCTGGTGCTTGCCGACGAACCGACCGGCAACCTCGACGAGGCGAACGCCGAGCGCGTTGCGGACTGCCTCTGGGAGCAGGTCCGGGACGCCGGCGCCGCCCTCGTCATCGCCACCCACAACGCGCGCATCGCCGAGCGCGCCGACGCACTCGTCCGGTTACGCTGACGAGACCACGGACCGACGAGGGCGGATACCATCGCCGCACCACAGGCCGACTCGTCCGGTAGCCGTTCGCGCATCGTGCGGGGACGGCTACGACTCCTGCTGCGCCATCAACTGCGCTACCTGGCGAGAACGCCGGCCGCGACGGCAGCCCAGGTGCTCGGCACGGCGCTGGGGGTGACGTCGGTGGTCGCCGTCCACCTCGTCAGCGAGCGCATCAAGGCGGACCTCGAGGCCAACGTGCCCCCCTCCGGCTACACACACATCGTGCGGGGCGAGCAGCTCACCGAGGACGCCTATTTCGACGCACGGACACGCTGGCGCAGCGGCGCGGCAGACCGCGTCGAAGCCATGGTGCCGCTCGTCGAGGGGTACGCCCGATCGAACGGGCGGCCACACCGTCTGCTGGGCATCGACCTGCTGGCGGACTGGCGGCCGGGCCGGACCCGCCCCGCCGGCGCGTTCGCCCCGGATGTGGAGCTGCTGACCAGTGACACCGTGCTGGCCGGCAGCGCCATAGGGCTCACTCCCGGCGACGTCATCCGGCTGAACGACACCGACGTCACCGTCGCAGGGACATTCGGCGGCGATGCGAACTGGTTCCTCGCAGACATTGCCACGGCTCGGAAGGTCCTTGCACGACCCGAACCGACCGCGGTCTGGATTCGCGTCCGACAGGCGAGCCATCCCCTCGAACGCTGGTTTCCCGGCAGCACGGCCGGCTTCGACCAGGGCGAGGAGATCGACCTCGGCGGCGGCATGCGCGCCCAGCCCCTGTCCGACGCCGAGCCGACGCGCCGATTCGCACTGGCGCTCCTGTTCAACCTGGGCGCGCTGGGCTTCCTCGCGCTGTTCGTCGCGGCATTCCTGATCTACCAGTCGAGCCACGCAAACGTCGCCCGGCGGGCCCCGGCGACCGCGCAACTGGGGGCCCTTGGCGTGACCGCAACGACCCTGCGTGTGCTGTTCGTCGGCGAAGGCGCGCTGCTGGGACTGTGCGGAACGGCGCTCGGCGTCGCATGCGGCTGGGCCTTCGCAACGCTGCTCCTCCAATCCCCGCTGGCGGGCGCGTCCGGCGTCACACTCTCGGGCGTGGCGGTGGCCAAGGGTGCCGCCAGCGGCATCGGCATCGCGGCGCTCGGAGCGCTGGCCGCATCGCGACGCGTGCAGGGCTCCGCGATGCGTTACCTAGCCGTCGCCGGTGCGATCGTACTCCTGCTCGTATCCCTGCTGTCCTCGACACTCGCGGCGAGCTTCGGCATCGTCCTGGCTCTCTGCATCCTGCAACTTGCAGTGGTGATCCCCCTCGCGGCCCGATTCCTCCGACGGGTCTTCGAGCGCCGTGGCGGACGCCTCTCCATCCGACGGCGGCTGGCGCTGCGCTCGGTGGCCGGTCAGCTCGCCGAGATCGACATCGCCGTGGGCGCATTGTCCATCGCGGTGGCGGCGGCCATCGGCATCGGCACCATGGTCGAGAGCTTCCGACGCGATTTCGTCGCCATGCTCGACCAACGGCTCTGGGAGGGCATGCACGTCGAACTCGACGCGGGCGTCTCCACCGATCCGCCAGCCCTCGCCTGGCTACGCGAGTTCCCCAACGTGACGGACGTGCGCCTCTATGCCCGGGCCGAGGCATCCGTCGACGGCGTCGTCGTCGATGTCACGCTGACGCGCGCCGATCTCGCGGAGGCGCACCGCTACGGTCACGACGCGGAGTTCGCAAACGCCGTGCTCGTGAACGAAAGCGGCGCGCGCGCACTCGGCGTCGAATCCGGCGACACGGTACGCGTGACCGGACCCCAGGGGGGCCGAGACGCGACCGTCGCGCACGTCTACACCGACTACGGGGCGCCCGGGCCCAGGGTGGTGGGAGCGTTCTCCCAACTGCGGGGCATCCTCGACGGTGTCGCCTACGACCGGGTTTCGATCCTCACCGGCGATGGGGACCACGACGATCTCGCGGCCGCGCTCGAGACCCGCTTCCCGAACGCGGTCCTGCGCGACCACCACGAAATCAGAGACCGCGCCCTCACCGTATTCGACCGCTCGTTCGAGATCGCCTCGTACCTCACGCTCATCGCACTCGCGGTCGCCGTGGCGGGGCTGTACAACGCGCTCTCGGAACTTCAGGCACGGCGCCGCGGCGAGAACCGTCTCCTCTACACCCTGGGCGTCGGACACGGCCGCATCGCGCTGCTCGCGACCGAGCAGAATGCCCTGCTCGGCGTCGCCGCCGCCGTGCTCGCCATCCCGCTGGGCCTCGGCATCGCGTGGGTGCTGTGCGCGGAGGTCAACCCCCGTGCCTTCGGATGGTCCATCTCCTGGCGCGTGGAGGCGGGGAACCTCGTGCCGCCCGTCGCGCTCGGCATCGCGGCGGCCCTGCTCGCCGGTCTCGGGCCGACACGCCGCGCCACGCGCGCCCTCACCGGAGCCGTCCGTGACGAACTGGCCTGAGCGCGGCATCGCGGTGGTCGCGGTCGCCCTTGCCGGTTGCGGCGACCCGTCGCCCGAGCCCCCGGCCGGTGGGCTGCGCCTCGCCGAGGTGCTCGGCGGCAACGCCCCTGAGGAGTTTCGCAGCGCCGACCGGGTGCTCCCATTCTCGTTCCCCGCGGACCATGGTTCGCACCCGGAGTACCGTAGCGAATGGTGGTACCTGACCGTGGCACTGCGCGCACCGGGCGGCGAGGAGTACGGCGTGCAGTTCACCCTGTTCCGGCAGGGGCTGCGGCGCGGCGGAGTCGAGGGCGGGGACGAATGGCGTACCGGCCAGATCTACATGGGTCACCTCGCCCTGACCGACGTGTCGCGCGTCCGGCACGTAGAGGCCGAACGCGTCGCGCGGGGGCACCCGCGCCTGGCGGGTGTGCAGACCGCCCCATTCGCGGCCTGGATCGAAGGCTGGCGCCTGGCATCCGAGGGAGCGGCCTTCCTGCCGTTGCGGCTGCAGGCGGCAACGGACGACTTCGCCGTGGACCTCGTGCTCGACGACGCCCGCCCGCCCGCACTGCAGGGCGACCGGGGCCTGTCCGCGAAGGGTCCGCACAATGCCTCCTACTACTACTCCATACCCCGCATCGGCGCGACCGGCACGGTGCGCAGCGAGGATCAAACCGTCACCGTATCCGGGCGGGGCTGGCTGGACCGCGAGTGGAGCACGAGCGTGCTGGCCGACGAATACGCCGGCTGGGACTGGTTCGCACTCCACCTCGATGACGGCCGCGACGCGATGGTCTTTCAGCTCCGTCGCCGCGACGGACTCGCGGACGACTACGACCAGGGGCTTCTCGCGGACGCCCACGGACAGCGCCATCTCGCCGCCGGCGACTTCGCGCTCACCGTCGAGCGTCGGTGGCGCGACGGGCGCGGCGTAGCCTGGCCGGTCCAGTGGCGGCTGCAACTCGACGGCGATACGCTCATCGTGGACGCTGCCATCGAGGATCAGGTAATGGACACTTCGATACGGTACTGGGAAGGCCTCGTGCAGGTGCGCGCACCCGATGGCCGTCCGCTCGGCCGGGGCTACATGGAACTGACGGGGTACAGATGAACGACGATCCGCCAGCAGACGAACGGACGGCGCGGGCTGTCGACCCCGAGGGCCTCCTCTGGAAACGGGTCTCCTCCGAGGCCGGTCCCGACCTGGGGCTCCTGCAAGTCCGCTACGACTGGATGCGCCACCCCTCGGGAGAGCGTACGCTGAAACGCCTCGTGCTCGAGTCCGTCGACTGGGTCAACTGCGTGGCGCTGACCCGCTCCGGTCACTCCGTGATGGTCGAGCAGTTCCGCTTCGGCCTCGGCGCCTGCACGCTGGAGACGCCTGGCGGCATGGTCGACGCCGGCGAGACGCCGCTCGAGGCCGCACAACGGGAACTGCTGGAGGAAACCGGGTACGGAGGCGGCCGGTGGCGCTCCCTCGGAGCCGTCGAACCGAACCCGGCCATCCATGCCCATCTCTGCCATCACTTCCTGGCCGAAGATGTCGAGCGCATCCGCGACCCCGATCCGGGCCTCGGCGAGGCGATCGACGTCCAGCTCGCAACGCTCGAGGAGATCCGCGCCGCCATGCGCGACGGGCGCCTGCGTCACGTGCTCGCGCTCTCCGCCCTCTCACGCGTATACGACCTCTTCGAAATCGGAACTGGAAAACCGCACCGCTGACAGGTAGGTTGGGACCGGGACATGCCGGCTCCTTGATCGCGGGGGAGGATCAACACAGGGATGAGCCAGGTGTCACCGGCTTTCGAGTTCCGCATTCGGTCTGCGGAGACCCTGTCAGGCGGCCATGGACGACACGCGTAACAACGAGCTTCCAACCGTACCCCTCGACGCCCTGGCGCAAATCGTGCCCGGCATGGCGCGGGATACCGACGCTCCGGCGACCGGCGGGCGCGGCACTGCCGCGACCGGGGCGGAGCAGGATCTGCACCGTCTCCTCGTCGACAACGCTCCCGACCTGGTCTGCGTTCTCGACCGCACCGGCTGCTTCCGTTTCATCAACGACACCGTCCGGCCGCTGCTCGGATACAACAGGGACGCGCTCCTCGGTCGGCACTACGCCGAACTGATCGACGACGAAGACCTCGAGATCGCGCGCAACCTGTTCGACGAGCAACGCGCGGGGACCGGCAACGTGCGTCGCGCGGAACTGCGCCTCAAGCGACACCCCAAGGCCGCCGGGCCACGGCCCCAGCAGTCCACCGCACTCTGGGCAGACCTGACGGTGACGCGTTTGCGCGACCCGGGCGGGGACTTCGCCGGTGCGTACGCGATCGCGCGCGACATCTCCGAGGACAAGGAGAACCGCCAGGCCGCGGATTTCCAGGCCTATCACGACATCCTGACGCATCTGCCCAACCGCGCCCTGCTCGAAGACCGCCTCGAAGTGGCAATCGAGCAGGCGGGTCGAAAACGCGGCCCGACGCTGATCTTTCTCGACCTCGACCGCTTCAAGCTCGTCAACGACAAGTTCGGTCACGCCATGGGAGACCGGTTGCTGCAGGCGGCCGCCAAGCGCCTGCAGGAGTGCCTCCATCGCGGCGATACGCTGTCCCGTTTCGGCGGTGACGAATTCGCGGCGCTCCTGCCCTCGGTGCACACGCGACGGCAGGCGGCCGCGGTCGCCGGGCGGCTGCTCGAGGGCCTGCGCGTCCCGTTCGTCGTGGACGGCAACGAACTCGACATCGCCGCCAGCGCCGGCATCGCCCTGTATCCCGAGGCGGGCAACACCGCCCCGGCGCTGATTCAGAACGCCGACATGGCCATGTACCACGCGAAGGGCGTGGGCGGCGACTGCTTCGAGTTCTTCACCGGCGGCATGAACCTGAAGTTCTCGGCACGTCTTGCGGCCGAGCGCGACCTGCGCGGCGCGCTGGCCGCCGGTGAGATCGAGGTCTACTACCAGCCGCGCGTGGATCTCGGTACGGGTGCAATCTCGGGCGCCGAGGCGCTCGCCCGCTGGCGGCATCCGGAGCGGGGCCTCGTCGAGGCGCACGAGTTCCTGCCGGTCGCCGAGGAGGCGGGGCTCATCGCCGAGATCGACGAGTGGGTACAGCGACAAGCCTTCGACCGGCTCGCCGGATGGCACGCGAGCGGCCACGTGGACTGTCGTCTGTCGGTCAACGCGTCCGCGCAACAGCTCGACCAGGCCGCGTTCGTGCGGCGCTTCCACCAGGCCATCGACGCCGCCGGCCTGCGGCCCGAAGCGGTCACGCTGGAGATCACCGAGAACGCGCTGATGCACGACGTGCAACTCGTCGTCCCCAAGCTCAGGCACCTGCGACGCTGGGGCATACGGGTCACCATCGACAACTTCGGTATGGGCTACTCGTCCCTCGACCACCTGCGCCGGCTTCCCATCGACGCATTGAAGATCGACCGCGGCTTCGTGGAGGAAGTCCGCGGCGCGCCGCGGGACACGCGCGCCCTCGACGCGATCGCCGGCATCGCCCAGGGCCTCGGCCTCGACCTCATTGCCGACGGCATCGAGAACGGCGACCAGCTCGACTACCTGCGCACCCTCGGCTGCCGGGAGGGACAGGGGTTCGTCTTCGACGAACCGATCACCGCGGACGCCATGGCCGCACTGCTCGCGGCCGACCCGTACCGGGACCGAGCCAAGCCCCCAACCTCGCCCAATGCGCGCCCGCCGAAGCCGCTACCCTCGGACCCACGCGTCGCGTATAGTGCGCGGCCCGTTCAGGAAGGCTAGCAGGGTGTCCGACTCCCGGGGCCTCCACACCGCCTGGACGCCACGTCGCTAGCACAGGTTTCGGGATGCACGAATCGCCCGGATTCACCACGTCCATCGTCCACTCCGACCGCCTCGACCCGATCGAACACGGATCGTTGCACAAGCCGGTGCATAACACGGTGGCTTACGGTTACGAGGACGCGCACGACCTGGCCGCCGTCTTTCAGGGCGCCCGGGGCGGCTACTCCTACGGACGTCAGGTCAACCCCACCGTCTCGGCGCTCGAGCGCAAGATCGACCGGATGGAGAACGGTGTCGCAAGCGTCTGCTTCAGCACGGGCATGGGGGCGCTCGGTACGCTGCTGTTCGCCCTGCTGCGCGAGGGCGATCACTTCGTTTCGAGTTCGTTCCTGTTCGGCAATACCAACAGCCTGTTCCAGAGCTTCGCGACGCACGGTGTCGACGTCACGTTCGTCGACGCCACCGACGTCGCAGCCGTCGAGGAGGCCGTGCGGCCCGAAACCCGGCTCGTCTTCGTCGAGACCATCGCGAATCCGCGCACGCAGGTGAGCGACCTCGCCCGCATCGGTCGCCTGTGCCGGGAACGCGGTCTCGTCTACGTCGTCGACAACACCATGACCTCCCCCTGGTTGTTCCAGCCGGTCACCGTGGACGCGAGCCTGATCGTCAACAGCCTGACCAAGTACATCGGCGGCCACGGCAACGCGCTCGGCGGAGCCGTCACCGAGACCGGTCGTTTCGACTGGCGCACGTTCGACAACATCTACGAGACCTACCGCAAGGGCGATCCGCAACGCTGGGGCATCCAGCAGATCCGCAAAAAGGGCCTGCGCGACTTCGGCGCGACGCTCGGACCCGAAGCGGCGCACCACCTCGCCATCGGCGCCGAGACCCTGGCGCTCAGGCTCGACCGCCAGTGCGCGAACGCGCGCACCTTGACCGAGTACCTGGACGGACACGGACGCATCCACAAGGTCCACTACCCCGGGCTGCCCGATCATCCACAGCACGCCCTCGCGACCGAGTTGTTCCGCCACCCGGGTGCACTCTTCAGTTTCGAACTCGCAAGCGACGTGGACCTGTTCGACTTCCTGAACCGTCTGCAGGTCGTGGTCAAGTCAAGCAATCTCGGCGACAACCGCACGCTGGCCATCCCGGTCGCCCATACCATCTATTACGAAATGGGGCCGGAGCGACGAGCGAGCATGGGTATCGCGGACTCGCTGATCCGGATCTCGATGGGCATCGAGGACGTGGAGGATCTCGTGGGGGACTTCGAGCGGGCGCTGTCCTGACGCGTGCCACCGGCGCGGCAACATCAGTAGCAGACACGGGAGTACAAGACGACGATGGAACCGGTCGTGAGCACGGATCTGGGACTGCCGAACAAGCGTTCCGGCAAGGTAAGGGATCTTTACGACATCACCCTGCCGGGGGGCGACCCGGGGCTCCTGATCGTCGCGACGGACCGCATCAGCGCCTTCGATGTGGTACTGGCCAATGGGCTGCCCGGAAAGGGCGTGGTACTCACCCAGATCTCGCGCTTCTGGTTCGAGCGCTTCGCCGATCGCGTGGACCATCATCTCGTATCGACGGACGTCGCGGACGTCCCCGGCCTCAGCGACGCCGAACGGCGCACGCTGCAGGGCCGCATCATGCTCTGCCGCGCCACCGAGGTGCTGCCCGTCGAGTGCATCGCGCGGGGCTACATCACCGGCAGCGGGTGGAAGGACTACCAGGCCACCGGGGCGGTGTGCGGTATCCCGCTACCGGAAGGACTGGTGAACTCCGACCGCCTCGAACGCGCACTGTTCACGCCGTCCACCAAGGCGGAACTCGGCTTGCACGACGAGAACATCTCCTTCGAACAGGGCGCGGCCATTGTTGGCTGGGAGACCATGCGCTGGCTGGGCCAGACGACGCTCGGCCTCTACGAAGACGCCCGCGCCTACGCCCTCGACCGAGGCATCATCCTCGCGGACACCAAGTTCGAGTTCGGTCGTCTCGACGGGCACGGCACGCCGCTGCTCATCGACGAGATCTTCACCCCGGACAGTTCCCGTTTCTGGCCTGCCGACGCGTGGGAGCCCGGCAGGGAGCAGCCGAGTTTCGACAAACAGGTGGTGCGCAACTACCTGGAAACCGTCGTCGTCGCCGGCGACTGGGACAAGACACCGCCAGGACCGAAGTTGCCCGACGAGGTCGTCGAGAACACCATGGCCCGCTACCTCGAGGCCTACGAACGCCTCACCGGCGCGCCGCTCGATTTCGACGCGGTCTGAAGTCCTGTTGGACTGGAATGCCTACCAGGCACGCTGCGACGACCCGCGCGTCCTCTCGCGCTGGATGTTGACGCGCACCGCACGGTGTCTCGATCCCACCAATGCCGCGATCCTGCACGACGCGATGTGCGCGCGGCCGCTGGCGAAGCCCACGGGACACACGGGCGGCCCGGCCACCGACATGTTCGAGGTCGATGTCGCCGACGAGGTGGCCGCGGCGATTCTCAAAGCCGTGCAACGGGCGGCGGCCGAGCACCATGAGGCAGAGAGTCCACCACCAGACGGATGCCGCGGCGCTCCCACACGCAGCCACAGCCTGAACGCGTACGTCGCCGCATGGCGCGAGTACCGCGACGCCGGGCGTCCCTGACCGGACGTCCCTGATCGGCCCGGAAACCATGTTCCAGCGTATCTTCATTGCGAACCGGGGCGCCGTCGCGGCACGGGTCGTCCGCGCCTGCGCGGCCCTCGGTGTCGAGTCCGTCGCCGCGTACTCGGACATCGACGCCGAGGCGCCCCACCTCGAGAGAGCCACGGCGACGGCACGCCTGCCTGGCTACCTGCCGGAGAACACCTACCTCAACGCCGTAGCGATCATCGCCGCCGCGCGCGCCGCCGGGGTGGAGGCGCTGCATCCCGGGTACGGCTTCCTGGCCGAGAACGCCGCCTTTGCGCGCGCGGTGACGGATGCCGGAATCCGCTTCATCGGCCCCGCCGCCGACATGATCGAAGCGATGGGTCACAAGACCCGCGCCCGTTCGCTGATGCGCGCGCACGGCTTCCCCGTCCATGCCGGCAGCGGTGTACTCGAAGACGTGGCAGCGTTGTCCGCGGCCGCGGCAGAGATCGGGTTCCCCGTCATCCTGAAACCGGCCAATGGCGGTGGCGGCATCGGCATGACGGTGGTCACATCCGAAGCGGACCTCGCCCCTGCTTTCCAGACCGCCACCACGCTCGCCGAGCGGTCCTTCGGAGACGGCAGCGTGTATCTCGAGAAGTACCTCGCTCGTCCGCGTCACATCGAGTTCCAGATCCTCGGCGACGGCGCCGACGCCCGGGCTCTCTTCGAGCGGGAATGCTCGGTGCAGCGCCGACATCAAAAACTCATCGAGGAGGCCCCCGCGCCAAACGTGGACCGCGCCGCGGTGGACGCCGTCGCGGCGCGCGCGGCCGCGGCGTTGCAGGCCGCCGGCTACGACAGCGTCGGCACCGTGGAAACACTGCTCGCCGACGGCGATTTCGGCTTCCTCGAAACCAATACGCGGCTGCAGGTGGAGCATGGCGTCACCGAGGAGGTGACCGGCGTGGATCTCGTTGCGGCGCAGATCCGGCTCGCGGCCGGCGAGCCGTTGCGGGAGGTCGTGCCGGACGACGTGACGCTGTCCGGGTTCGCCGTCGAGGCGCGCGTCTACGCCGAGGATCCGGTGCGGATGCTGCCCTCCGCCGGCCGCCTGCGCACGTTCCGCCCCCCGGTCATGACCGGGGTTCGCACCGAGGTCGCCTACCGGGAGGGACAGACGGTCACGCCATACTACGACCCCCTGCTCGCAAAGGTCATCGGCACGGGCGCCACGCGCGAACAGGCCATCGGGCGCGCGTTGATAGGCCTCAAGGCCTTCGAGATCCAGGGTGTCGAGAGCAACCGCGCGATGCTGCGCGACGTGCTCGGCAGCGAGGCGTTCATCGCCGGCCGGCTGCATACCGGTTTCCTCGACGATCGCCCTTCGATCCACTCGTAGGCGTCGCTCCGCTACCGCATCGGCATCGGTCCCAACGCCGGCCGTCGCTCCCCGGTTCCGAGTAGCACTGACGCATATACTGTTCGTGCCATGCATACAGCTACCCAGTTCAATCTCGGCATGTTCGACCTCGATGGCGAAGGAGAGAGCGTCGACGCGCCGCAGGCGCTGGGAGGCTACGGCCTCCTCGATCGGCTCGGGGTCGTCGTCACGTCGCCCCTGGGTGGACTCGGCGCGAGCCTCCTGATCCAGCTCGCGATCGCTCGCTTCTACGACCTGCGCCCCGAGCGCCGGGATGGCAACCCGATCTATCCGGAGGTCTATCTCTTCCACGTCGGCGGGCGATACGGGATGCACACCAGCTACGACTTCTGGCCGCCCCGGAAGGAGCCGCTCGTCTCCGGCGACGGAGCCCGGGTGCTGACCGAGATCAACGATCGCGGCATCACCCATCTCGCCGTTCCCGATGGACAGGCCGACGCGTCGGTCGAGCACTTCTTCAAGGAGGCGAACGCCGCCGGGGACCGCCTCGTCCGCTGCTTCGCCTATTCACCAGCGGGCCGGGTCGAGGGCGGAACCCTCACGATCCGTGCTCTCGACGCCGCGCTGGCGGCGAACACGGCGGCGGCGCTGGATCCCCGCGCCCTCGGGCGGGTACTGCGCAACGCCGTGCAGCAGCCGGAGCGGCTTCCCCCGGCCATGGCGCGAGACATGCGCGTCGCGCTCGAGGACTACGAGGAGCGCCATAACGAGGTCTCGCTCGAGACCTGTCAGGCGATCCGCGAGCAGCGCAAGTCGATCGAGGTCGAAGGGCTCCCCGTCGAGAGCTATCGCACCATCTCCACGGACGAGGCCCTGCTGCGGCTGGGACCGTAGGGGACGGGCTTGTCCCGTCCCGTTGCCCATGGCTTGCACGGGCTCGACACGGGCGACGGTAGGGGACGGGCTTGTCCCGTCCCGTCGCCCAAGGCTTGCACGGGCTCGACACGGGCGACGACAAGCGTCGCCCCTACCACGCCCCGTGCCGATTTCCCGGCCCGAGCGACAACGCGCCGGCCGGCTCCATACCTGTTTCCTTGACGATCTGCTATAACGCACGACTTTTGGTGCGAAAGCGCAGGGGTGACGTGAATGGCGCGGGTCGAAGTCGAGAGCGAGGTCACCGGCAACGTCTGGAAGGTGGAAGTGGAAGTCGGCGACAGGGTCGAGGAGGGTGAAGTGCTGATCATCCTCGAGTCCATGAAGATGGAGATTCCGGTGGAGAGCCCCGCGCCGGGGACGGTGTCCGAACTGCTGGTGCAGCCGGAGGATACGGTGGAGGAAGATCAGGTGGTGGTGGTGCTGGACACCTAGTCCGGCCCTCCGCAGCGCCAGGACCCATCACAAACCATGAGCTGGGAGCAGGAAGTCCGCGAGATCGAGCGTCGACGCCATCTCGCGAAGCAGCAAGGCGGCAAGGACGGGATTGCGAAGCAGCACGCCCGGGGCCGGCTGACGATTCGCGAACGCATCGACGTCCTCCTCGACCCCGACACCTTCCAGGAGCACGGCAAGGCGACCGCGATCCCGGACTATGACGACAACGACCGCCTGACCGGCTACGTCCCCGCGAACTACGTGGTCGGCTTCGGCAAGATCGAGGACCGTCGCGTCGTGGTCGGCGGCGAGGACTTCACGCTGAAGGGCGGTTCGCCGAACGCCGCGGGCCTGCGCAAGAGCGTGTACGCGGAGCACCTCGCCGTGCAGTACAAGGTCCCCCTCGTCCGCATGCTCGAAGGCGGCGGCGGCAGCGTGAAAGGCGGCGGGCGCCGCGGCGGCACCGTCGGGGAGCCGGTCTTCAGCGCGCCGCGCTTCCGCATCATCGCCGATGCCATGGGCCGCATCCCGGTGGTCTCCATCGCGGCCGGCGCGGTCGCAGGTTTTCCGGCCGGCCGCATGGTGGCATCGCACTTCTCCGTCATGACCCGGCACACGGCCCAGATTCTCATCGGCGGCCCGGCGCTGGTCGAACGCGCCCTCGGCGTACGCCTGACCAAGGACGAACTCGGCGGCGCCCACGTACACGCCACGAGCGGCATCGTCGACAACATCGTGGAGGACGAGCACGCCGCGTTCGGGCAGACGCGTCGCTTCCTCAGCTACCTGCCGTCGAACGTCGACCAGCGCGCACCCCGCGTTGCGACCGACGACGATCCCGAGCGGATGGAGCAGGACCTGCTGACCGCCGTGCCGCGCGACTCGAACGCCGGGTTCGACATGCGCGAGATCGTGCGCATGGTGATGGATATCGACTCCTTCTTCGAACTCGCGCCGACCTACGGTCCGAGCCAGATCGCCGGACTCGCGCGACTCGACGGCCAGCCGGTCGGTGTCCTCGCCAACGACTGCAACGTCTACGCCGGCGCGATGACGGCGGAGGCCGGGCAGAAGTACCGACGGTTCGTGGAAATGTGCGACACGTTCCACCTGCCGATCGTCAACTTCGTCGACCAGCCGGGCTTCATGATCGGCCCCGAGGCGGAGCGTAACGGCACGATTCGCTATGGCATGGCCGCCGTTTCCGCGGCCGCTCAGGCCACCGTCCCGTGGGCTTCCATCCAGGTCCACAAGGGCTTCGGCGTCGCCACCGCGGCGCACTATGGGCCGAACGCCTACGTGCTCGCCTGGCCTTCGGTGGAAAGCGGCGCGCTGCCCATAGAAGGCGGCGTGGCGGTCGCCTTCCACCGCGAAATCGATGCAGCGGAGGACCCGGCCGCGAAGCGCCTGGAACTCGAGGAACGCCTGCGCGCGGCGCGCTCGCCGTTTCCGCGCGCCGAATCCTTCGCCGTGCACGAGTTGATCGATCCGCGCGAGACCCGACCCGTGCTGTGCCAGTGGATCGACTGGATCCAACCGATCCTCGACGATCTGAAGGGTCCGACGACGTTTCCGATGCGGCCCTAGCGCCGCCGCGCAACCAACCCCATGGCTGCCATCGTTCTGTCGTTGACCCTGTCCTTCATCGTTGGCGTGCTCGTCTGGTTCGTGGTCGGGCCACGCCTGCGTCTTTCCGAGGATCCGAAGCAGAACGAAGTGCTGAACGTGTTCGCCTATGTTGCGATGGCCTTTCCCGTGCTGTTCGGCATCGTGTTCTTCGTGATCGAGCAGCTGTAGCCCGGATGTTGCGTCAGCCGTTGCGAGGGCCGGGACCCGAAGACCCCGCTGGTTCCCTGTCCGTCAGACAGCGCCGGCACCGACCTCGAGAAAGCGCGCGCCATCGCTACGTCCGAGTTCAAACGTTGCGATCACCTTCTCCGGCGAAGAGAAGTCCCACGGCGACACCGGCACCGGTCTGGATGGACACACGTACACCTCCCGCGTGCTCCCGGGGCGCTCCCGTCCATGCCGCGACAGCAGCACCAGCGGCCGCCGACACTCCGCGACCGCCGACAACGGGACGTTCTCGACCAGGCCTCCGTCGAGGGTCGGACGGCCGTCGCGGCGGGTCACCGGAAAGACCGGTGGCGCGGCGGATGACTGGAAGATCGCATGCACAAGCGCTTCCGGCGTATCGCACTCGCGCGCGGTCACGAGGCTGGAGTGGAAGCCGAGCGCTCTTGCCCAACGCGGCAACGTCCGGCGCGTAAGGCGCGTCTCCAGCTCAGGCAGGGCGGACTGCACCGCTTCCCAGAATCCGGCCTGCCAGAAGCAGCGCGCGCCACCGCCGGAGAAGACGACCGCATCGATGTCGAGATGATCAGCCATTCGCGGTACCGCGTCAGCGCGTGCTCTCGGCCCGGGCCGGTTGGCACAAGCCGTGCGCCCTGGCGAACCACGGCAAGCCAGCCACCTCCGAGCGGGTTCCGGAGGCGCAACGGTCCGCGGGTGGGAGCGCTACCCGGACGGAGGTGTGCCTCGGCGAGGAGCGGCTCCCCCGGACAAGTGGACTCGGAGGAACCTTCGTAACGCTCGCGACCGGACGCGGGGTCTGGGCGTCCCGGATGCAGCGCGGCGCCCCATACGACTCGAGGCCGAGAGCAGCCCAGGCGAGAACAGAGAGCACGAGGCCTCGTCGAAGAACGCTCGACGCGGACGGTCCTCCGAGACTTCGCCGAGGAGCCTTGCGCAGCGTACTACTCACATTCCCGATCCAGCATGGCCGGGGAGCATCGTACAACAGCATCCGCGGTGCCCCACCCGGAACCGCGCGCACCCTCAAAGCCGCACTCATCCAGCTTTTGCGGCTCGGTCGCCACACCTGATGCCCAGCTTGTCGACGTCGAACACCGAAACGGTCACAATATGAGTACCTTGCATGTTCAATTCGGAACGGATGCAGACTGCTCATGAACAACTTCGAATTGCGCCACCTCCGCACGCTGGTCGCGCTCCGGGACGCGGGCAGCTTGGTCGAGGCCGCTGAGCGCATCCATCTCACGCAGTCGGCGCTGTCGCATCAACTGAAGGAACTCGAGACCCGCATCGGCTGCACCCTGTTCATCCGCAAGACGCGACCAGTACGGTTCACGCCTTCCGGGCAGCGCTTGCTGGAGTTGGCCGACGAGGTGCTGCCACAGGTGCGCGAAGCTTCGATGGATCTGGCCCGCTACGCCGAAGGCGTGTCCGGCCGGTTGTACATGGCGATCGAGTGCCACTCCTGCTTCGAGTGGCTCCTGCCGGCCATCAATGCCTTCCGCGAGGACTGGCCGGAGGTGGAACTCGACATTTCGAGCGGCTTCCACTTTGACCCGCTGCCAGCCCTTGGGCGCGGGGACCTCGACCTTGTCATCACCGCCGATCCCATCGAGGACGACACCCTCGCCTACGAGCCGCTGTTCGGCTACGAAGCCCAACTGGCACTCGCGGTACAGCACCGCCTCGCGGCACGGGACTGGATCGAACCGGGAGACCTCGCCGACGAGACGCTCATCGTCTATCCCGTGGACCGTTCCCGCATGGATGTCTTCACGAGCTTCCTCGACCCGGCGGGCATAGCGCCGGCGGGGACGCGCACCGCCGAACTCACCACCATGATGGTGCAGCTCGTCGCATCCGGGCGCGGCGTGGCGTGTCTGCCCAACTGGGCGCTGCACGAATACACGGAGCGCGGCTACGTGGTGGCGCGATCGCTGAGCGAGGAAGGCGTCTGGCCCAACCTGTACGCGGCCGTACGGAAGGACGAGCGGAGCGTGCCCTTCGTCGCAAGCTTCGTGCGCACGGCCAAGACCACCTGCTTCGAGAACCTGGTCGGCATCGTTCCGGCGGATGCGGACGTATCCGCCACCGAGGCTCGCCACGGCACGCGGCGGGAAGCCTGATCCGCGCCAGGCTTGGCGGGTGATTCGATACGGGACGGCCGCTAAGGCACCAGAACGGTCTCCCGCCAGCGGCCCGCCTCCATCGTGTAGCGGCGCCGGTCGTGCACGCCGCCCGCACCGGCGAGGTCCAGCCGCTCGACCTCCGCTGGATCGAGGAGATAGCCCACGGCCGTCTCGGGAGCGGCGAGGGGCTCCGGCAATCGGACGGCCGCCAGGGCCTCGATCAACGCGGTGCGTCCGTTCATCGGCGAACTCTGGGTATGTGTCTCATACAGCCAGTCCATGCGTTTCGGGATTTCCGGACGCATCTGCCACGCCGCACGGACGGTCTCGGGCGGAATCCGCTGCAACGCGCACCGCAACCGGTACTGCACCGTGACGGCCGGCAGGTAGGCCAGCACCGCGACCGTCGACGAAGCGGAGAACTCGGCGACCTTGGGCGAAGTGGCGTTGACGAAGATCGCGAGGCGGTCCTCGACTTCCCGCAGCACGAGGACACGCGCGGCCGGCTCGCCGGAAGCCGTGACGGTGGCGACGGTGCACACGTTGGCACACGGATCCTCGCGGTCGCGCGCCCGCGCGCGATCCTCCGCGAACCGTACCAGCGGATCGATCACCGTGCTTGAGATCAGTCGCTCTCGCCCTTGGCCGCGTCCTCCGCGTCCTCCGCGTCCTCCGGCTCGGACGATTGCGCCGCCTCCGCCGCGCGCCGCATTTCGGCCACGTCGCGCTGGACTTCGCCCAACCGGTAGATCACGTCCGGCAACTGGTCCGAAATGCGCCAGGCGAAGTACGCGATGGCGATGACGCCAAGCAGGATGAGAAAGGTCATGACAATCCCTAGTGTGGAACAAGCGACTTCCGAAGCCTAAGCGAGTGGAGGCGTTCGGTCCATGCGCGCGCGTGACTTCCCGATGTTGTGCTGGATCTCGAACAAGGCCGGGGGTGCCGGCGGTGACCGCATCGAGCGTGTTCACGCGCTCTCAACCGTCGCCGGGGTGACGACCGCATCCAGACGACCGGACCCGAACGCCACGTCGCTCCACACGCCCTCCAGGACGAACTCCGCGATGCCAAACGTCGGCAGGTTGTCGAGCACCGCCCAGCCCGCCAGCCGGTTCACGAATCCGGTGATGCCCGGATTGTGGCCGACGAGTGCAACGTTGCCGGCATCGTCCGGCAGCGCGCGCAACGCCTCGAGCAGATCGGTCGCATCCGCGAGATAGAGGCCGCGGCGTTCCAGCACGGCGTCCGGCGGCAGATCGAAGGCGTTGCGAACGTGATCGGCGGTCTCCACCGCCCGCCGGGCGGCGCTGGTCAGGATCAGGCCGGCACGCGCTTTCCTGGCCCGCAGCCACGCGACCATCTTCGGCGCCTGGCGACGGCCGCGGCGCGCGAGCGGCCGCCCGAAATCCGCAACACCCAGCGGATACCCGGACTTGGCGTGTCTGACGACCCAGAGTACGTTGCCCGCCAACTGCCTCCCCCGCTACCCCTCACGCCCAGATGGAGAAGAACTCCTCGAATGCGGCGAACTGCCCGCCGCTCGCCGACGACGGGACGATGATAGGGGTCTTGATGCCGGCGTCGAACCAGGCCTCGATTCCCTCGCGCACCTCGGAAGCCGTGCCGAATAATGTCGTGTCCCCGAGCCACCGGTCCGACAGCGCAGCGGGAACCCGGTCGTGGTCGCCGGCGTCCATGGCCGCCTCGACGCCGGCCATTTCTTCCTCGTAGCCGGCCTCCTTCCAGTAGTTGCGGTAGTTCGGCAGCATCGCGTAGCTCGTGAGCGTGCGCCGGTTGACGGCGGCGGCGGCTTCCCGGTCGTCGCAGATGCACGTCGGAATCATGTTGCCGATGAAGAAGTCACCGTCGCGGGCGTCGTCCGACAGCACGCCGAGGGACTCCGCCATGTGCGAGCGCGCACCGTTCGCGAACACCATGCCGTCACCGATCTCCTCCGCCAGCCCGATCATCCGCTTGCGCAGCGTCGCGAGCACCAGCGGCGGCAGTTGCCCGGCGCGCGGCACGGCCTTGAGGTCCGCGACGAACTTCCGCATGTCGCCGAGCGGCTTGCCGGGCTCGACGCCCAGGCGATCCAGCGCCGGACCATGGCTCACGCCGATGCCGAACCGGAACCGTCCGCGCGACACCTCGTGGATGAACGACGCCGCATTGGCGAAGTCCTGCACATGACGCGTGTAGATCGGTGTAATGGAGGTGCCGAACGTCAGCTCATGCGTGGCGAATGCGAGCGCCTCGCACAGCGCCAGCCCGTCGGCAAGACTCGGGCAGTAGATGCCCGGAAAGCCCCGGCGCTCGATCTCTCCCGCCAGTTCCAGCGTCCGGGCACGGCGGCCGGGTATCGCCGCGAGGCTCATCGCGGGCATCTGCGTCATGTGTCCTCCCCATCCCTGCACAGGGCGCTCGGCCGGGCCGGCCGCTCGCACGAAGCAGGCAAGTTATCAGATTCCGCAGCGGTGGTGGCCCCGCCGCACGCCAGTGATTCGGCGCGCAACTCGCGCCGGGGCCGTGCACGAACTCGGGACGGGCTGGGCGCGCGCGGAGGCGGATGCGTCGGCGCGTAGCGGCAGCGAAGCGCCGGACCGGCTTTGGGGCGCTACGACGGGAACGAAGTTCGCGCGCGCTCACACTTCGTGCAGGTCGTTCCAATCCGCCCAGATGCGCCGCCCGGCGCTCTTCAGCATCGAACGTCGGATTCTCGGGTAGTGCACGACATCGTTGGCGTTGCGCTCGCCGCCCATGAGATAGACCAGGTCGGAGTCGAAAGGGTTGCGCAACGCGTGCGGTTTCGAGGGTGCCGTGAAGCCCATGAAGTCGCCCGGACCCACCTCGACTTCCTCTTCTCCGAGTTCCGCGATCCCGCGACCCTCGAGCACGTACAGGAACTCCTCGTCGGCATCGTGGTAGTGAAACTGGGTGCTCTCGCGGCCCGGCTCGAGCCGGACGAGATGGACGCCGATGCGCTGCATGCCGGCCGCATCGGACAGCGCCCGGGTCAGGCGAACGGCATTGGCGTTGAACTGGTGGCGGCGCCGGGTCGGCGTCATCGCCGCGATGTCGCGGGCCTTCAGCAACATGGCGTGTTCCTCATCTCCTCGAGCGCCGCCAGCAACGCGTCGTTCTCCGCCGGCGTGCCGACCGTGATGCGCAGCGCGCGCGCGAGCCGCGGGTGGTCCAGATACCGCACGAGTATGCCGCGCGCCTTCAGGTTCTCGAACATGGCGGCAGTGGCCGCCTGGTCGAAGTCGGGCGGCGTGGCGAGCAGAAAGTTCGCCTGTGAGCGCGGCACCTCGAAGCCCCGCGCGAGGAGCGCGGCACGCAATCGTTCCCTGTCCTCGCGCACGCGCTCCCACGTCTTCCCCGCGTACGCCTGGTCGGCGAAAGCCGCGCCCGCCAGCTCCTGCGCAAGCACGTCCTGGTTGTAGCTGTCGCGTACCTTCGCGGCCATCGGCTCGATCAGCCCGGCGTCGCCGGCGACGAAGCCGAAGCGCAGGCCGGCGAGCGAATAGCCCTTGCTCAGCGTACGCACCAACAGCACGTTGTCGAAGTCTCGCAGCAGCGGCGTCGTATCGTGACCGAGCGCCGGGTCGACGAAGTCGATGTACGCCTCATCGATCAGCAACACGCCTTCGATCGCCTCCGCGAGTCGCGCCAGCGCCGCCACGCCCAGCAGGGATCCACTCGGCGCGTGCGGATTGACGATGCACGTGAGGCGCGCACCCGCGGCGTTGACGGTGTCCGCGAAGTCCACCGGAAGCAGCCAGTCTTCCCCCAGCGGCACCGACTCGACCCGACAGTCCTGGACCCGGGCCAGCACTTCGTAGAGCGAGTAACTCGGGGCCGCCATCGCGAACGTCGCGCGGGGATCGACGAACGTCGTGACCGCCAGCCGCAGCGCTTCGTCGCCACCGTTGGTCGCCAGCACCTGATCCGGCGACAGCCGCAGGCGCTCGGCGACGAGCGCGCGAAACGGAGCCGCCGTCGGCGGCGGGTAGCGGCGCAATCTGCCTATGTCGAAGGCCGCGAGCACCTCGGCAACACGCGGGCTCGGCGGATAGGGATTCTCGTTGGTGTTCAGCTTGATGATCCGCGGATCGTCCGGCTGCTCTCCGTAGCTGTATCCGGCCATCCGGCGAATGTTGTCGCGTTCGTAACTCATCGCTGTTGCGGCGCCTCAAGGTCCATCGGTCTCGTCATTACCGCGCGGCACCGGTGCCGGCGCTTCCTCCATGACCTCGTCCGCCGGCCCGAGGAGGTGCGCGGCCCAGGCGGTCCCGGGATTGGCTTCGAGCGCGATCTTCGCGGTCATCGTCAGCGGGACCGAGAGCAACATGCCGACCGGGCCCAGCATCCAGCCCCAGAACACCAGCGAGAGGAAGACCACCAGCGTCGAGAGGCCGAGGCCCCGTCCCATGAATCGCGGTTCGATCACGCTGCCAATGAACACGTTCAGCACGACGTAACCCGCGGCGGCGACCGCCGCATGGGTCGGCCCAAGCTGCACCAGCGCCAGCAGTACCGCCGGCAGCGCCGCGATGAAGCTGCCGATGGTCGGTACGTAGTTCAGCATGAAGGCGAGTAGTCCCCAGAGAATGGGGAAGTCGACCCCCACGATCGCCAGGAACGCCCCCACCGTCACCCCCGTCCCCAGACTGACCGTGGTCTTGATCGCGAAATAGCGGTTGACGTTGTCGGCCACACGCTCGAAATACGGCAGGTCGGCAGGATCCGAGAGGACGTCGCGGAGCTTCTTCGGGAAGCTCGACGCCTCCGCCAGGATGAAGATCACGGTCAGCAGGATCAGGAACCCGTTCGACAGGACGCTGCCGAAGCCCAGCAGCGTGTTGCCGGCCATCGCGAAGACGGCCGCCGGGTCGAACGTCTCGAGCAGCGGAACGCCAGACAGGTCGATGCCCAGCGACCGCGCCGCATCGAAGACGCCACCGGCCAGTTCGAGCATGCGTTCCTGGTAGAAGGGCAACTGCGCCAGGAAGGCCCGTGCCGACTCGGCGACGAGCGCGCCCACCCCGACCAGCACGACGATCAGCGTCAGCGCGACGGCGGCGATGGCGAGCCCGATCGGCACCCGGCGGCGATGCAGCCAGAACACCGGCGTCGCCGCGGTGGTCGCGATGAAGACCGCGAGCAGGAACGGCACGACGACATCTTCGGCCGCCTTCAGGCCGGCCACGATGACCACGAATGCGGCCGCGATCAGCAGGGCGTTGGTGGGTGCCGTGCGGTCCATCGAGCAGCCCCTGGCGGCGTCCGCTCAGAACTTCCGATTGGCGAGGCTCGGCAGTTCCCGCCGAACCTGGCGCACCCGCTCCGGGTCGACGGTGGCCGCAGCAAACGCATCCCCCTCGCCGGGGCATTCCGCGATCACGTCACCCCACGGGTCGACGATCAGCGCGTGCCCGTAGGACGTTCGGGTGCCGTGCCGGTGCGCCCCGTACTGTGCCGCCGCGATGACATAGCTCTGGCACTCGATCGCGCGCGCCCGCAGCAGGACATGCCAGTGGTCCGGGCCCGTCGTGCTCGTGAACGCGGAGGGTACCGCGAGCGCCGTGGCGCCGAGATCGACCAGGCGCTGGTACAGGCCCGGAAAGCGCACGTCGTAGCAGACGGTCATGCCAAGCGTGCCGAACGGCAGCTCCGTCACCGTCGGGGTGTCTCCCGGCGCCGTGCTCTTCGACTCCAGCAGGCGCGTGCCGTCGGCGAGGTCCACGTCGAACAGGTGGACCTTGCGGTACATCGCGCGGATCGCACCCGAGGGGTCGACGTGCACGCAGGTATTGAAGGCACGTCCGTCAGGTGCGGTCTCGTGGAAGCCGAAGACAAAGTGCACGCCATTGTCCGTCGCCATCGCCCGGCAGCGTTCCAATACCGGGCCACCTTCCGGCAGCGGTTCGAGCATGCCGGCGCGCACGCGCCCCGATCCGATGAAGGTGAACGCCTCTGGCGCAAACACCGCCGCCGCACCGTCCCGGGCGGCCGCGGCCACGAGGGCCTCCGTTGCGCGCAGGTTCTCTTCCACGTCGGCGGTGGCGCACATCTGTACGACCGCGACCTGGCAGGGCGTCTCGCTCATCGTGCGCTCAAGGCGACTCGATGACCCGCGGCCACCGTCACCACGCGCGGTGCCCCGGGGGCGGGGGGGTCTCCGGCGGCCCCGCGAAACACTGGGCGATGGCCATCCAGGAGTTGGCGACCGGGCCAACCACCGTCAGGTCGCTGTCGACGATGTTTCGACCCTGTGTGACCACATGCGCGAAGTCCGCCGCGGAACCGGCGACATACTCCTCCTCGGACGCCGCGTGCCACTCCCACAGCGCGCCTGACGGCGCGTCGAGCCGAACGTAGGGAAGCCGTTCCGGCACGGGCAGCTGCCGGTTCGCGAAGGTCCAGCCGAACGTCCGCACGCCGATGTGACAGATGTTCCGGATACGGTCGGTCGGCTCCCGCTTGACCTGCATGAGGTCGTAGATGTCCTGCCCGTGCGCCCACGTCTCCATCTGGCGGGCCGTGGCCATCATCCGGATACCCATGTCGGGGCCGAACCAGGGCGCCCGCAGGTCAGGGTCCGCCCCTTCCAGCGCATCGCACAATTCGCCGAAATACCTACGCCAGCGCTGCAGCAGGGCACGCCCATGCAGCACTTCGGGTTCTTCGACGGCGCCGTGGCGGCGCTGGTCGCGCCACACCCGGAATCCGTCAGGGTCCGCCACCGAGTGCACCGTCCATCGATCTGCGTCATGCAGATGCTGGACGACCCAGTCGATCGTCCGGTCCTTGAAGGGCGTTTCCCGCGACCACTGGTCCTCCGGGAGGGTCTCGAGGAAGGCATGGAGCGCATCCCCCTCCGCCCTGAGGTCGGCTACCTGCTGCAGTGTCATGGAATCCTCGACGGGAAACGGACGTTGCGGGCGCGATCATAACCTCCCCGGAAGCGCACCACGTAGTCCGGCACCGCCCTCACACGTCCGGTTGCGTACAGGAAACCGGATGGCCGAGGAACTTCTCGATCGCCGGCAGGTTGAACGCGTCGTTCTCCGTGACGAAGCTGATGGACGTACCGGTCGCGCCGGCGCGGCCCGTGCGGCCGATGCGGTGCACGTAGTCTTCGGCATCCTCCGGCAGGTCGTAGTTGATGACGTGGGTGATCCCTTCCACGTGGATGCCGCGCCCCGCCACGTCCGTTGCCACCACGAGGTCGACTTCGGCGTCCTTGAACCGGCTGAGCGTGGCCATCCGCTTGCGCTGCGGAATGTCTCCCGACAGCCCTTCGCAATCGATGCCGCGCTGCTGCAGGTAGCGCACCAGGCGATGCACCTCGTCGCGGCGGTTCACGAAGACCAGCGTCTGCCCGGGCTCAAGCTCCTTCACGAAGCGGACGATGGCGCCCCGTTTGTCCTTTGAGGGCAGCATCCAGAAGCGCTGGTCTACCCCCTCGGCAGCCACCGCCTCCGGCTCGATGGCCACGTGTATGGGATCGAGGGTCCACTGGTGCGCCAGGTTCATCACGTCCGCGTTGAACGTCGCGCTGAAAAACAGGGTCTGTCGCGAGCGCTTGCGCGGCGTCTGGTAGACGATGCGGCGGATGTCCGGGATGAAGCCGATGTCCAGCATCCGGTCCGCCTCGTCGATGACGAGCACCTCGACCCGCGACAGATCGACCACGCGGCGCCGGCAGTAGTCGAGCAGGCGACCGGGAGTAGCGACCAGGATGTCGATGTCGGTCGCACGCAGCCGCTGCTCCTGCTTGTTGTAGTCGATGCCCCCGTACACGGCGGTGACGCGCGTATCGAGGTAGTTGGACAGGTCGTGGGCGTCCTCGTCGATCTGCAGGGCGAGCTCGCGCGTCGGGGCCATGATCAACGCCCGCGGCGTGCCCACCGGGTTCGGCTGCGGCAGGGGGAACTCTTGCTGTCGGGCCAGGATGGTGATGAGAAACGCGGCCGTCTTCCCCGTGCCGGTCTGGGCCTGGCCCGTGACGTCGTAATCCGCGAGGCTATACGGCAGCACGCTGCTCTGGATCGGCGTGCAGCGCTCGAATCCGAGATCGTCGATCGCGCGCAGCAGCGGCTCCGGCAAGCCAAACTCGTTGAACGTGTCGAAGGCCTTTTTCTCCGTGCGGTCCACCTCCGACATCCTAGTGGGCCCTCCGGAGCTTGCGCACGCTGGCCAGTTCGATGCACAGCGCCAGCACGTCCACCGCCGCTTCGACCTCATCGGTGGACGCGAAGGTCGGCGCGAGCCGGATGATCCGGTCGTCCGGATCGTGTCCACCCGGATGCGTCGCCCCCGCCGGGGTCAGCTTGACCCCCGTCTCCCGCGCCAGGGAAACCACTTCCGTGGCCACGCCGGGCAGGGTGTCCAGCGTGACGAAATAGCCTCCGCGCGGCCGGGTCCACGTGGCGACGCCGAGCCCGTCGAGGGATTCGGAGAGGATGCGTTCGATGGCCTCGAACTTGGGTCGCACCAGCGCCGCATGGGCGCGCATCTGTTCCTCGACGCGCCCGCCAAGCAGGCGTGCATGCCGAAGCTGGTTGACCTTGTCGTGGCCGACGGTCATGACGGACATGCGCTCCTCGAGGCGGTCGAGGGTATTCGGGCTACCCGCGACGAACCCGACCCCGGCGCCGGCGAAGGTGATCTTGGAAGTCGAACCGAACACGACCACGCTGTCCTCGGTGCCGCAATCGAAGGCGTGCTCCAGAACGTTCTCCAGCGACGGCGGCGGGAAGTCGAAGTCGTGCACGGCGTAGGCGTTGTCCCACATCGTGACGAATCCCTCGGCCGCGCGCGCGCCGAGCCGCGCGATGCGGCGGACGGTCTCGGCCGCGTAGATGCAGCCGCTCGGGTTGGAGTACTTGGGTACACACCAGAGCGACTTGACCGCCGGGTCCGACTCGACGAGCGCCTCGACCCGGTCCATGTCCGGGCCCTCGTCCGTCATCGGTACGGCAACCGTTTCGACGCCGAGCGCCGCCGTCAGCGTGAAGTGCCGGTCGTAGCCCGGCACCGGACATAGCGCCTTGACGGGACCGTGTTCCCGCCACGCCGGGCCACGCAGGCCATAGTGCAGCGCGGTGTCCATGGCCAGATACATGAGCGTCAGGCTGCTGTTGCCCGCGGCGATCAGCTGCTCGGGGAGTACGCCAAGAATCTCGGCGCCAAGGGTACGTGCCTCCGGAATGCCCCGCAGGCCTCCATAGTTGCGGACATCCGTCCCGTCGGACGCCGTGTAGTCGCCGCCAAGAATGCCGTCCAGCGCGTCCGAAAGAGCCAGTTGGTCGGATGCCGGCTTGCCCCGCGTCAGGTCGAGGTCGAGGTTCGACGAACGCAGCGACCGGTAGCGACGCTCCAGCTCCTCCTGCCGGCCGGCAAGCTCCGCCGGCGCGCAATCCGGAAGCGCGCGACCCGCTGCCTCGGCATCCACCTGCTTCTCTGCGTCGGTCATGCCGCAAGCCCCGTCGTTTCGTCGATCCCCAGCATGAGGTTCATGTTCTGTACCGCGGCGCCGGACGCCCCCTTGCCAAGGTTGTCGTAACGCGCGCAGAGGAGGATGTGCTCCTCCGTGCCGAATACCATGAGCTCCACCCGGTTCGTGTCATTGCACGCCGTCGGCGCCAGGAAGCCGTCCACCTGCGCATCCGGCGCCCCGAGCGGCAGCACGCGCACGAAGGGTTCGTCGGCATAGCGCGTCGCCAGGGTCCGATACACGTCCTCCACCGACGTGCCCACGCCCAACTCCGTCCGAAACAGCGGCACCTGCGTCAGGATGCCCTTGAAGAAATGCCCCACCATCGGCGCGAACAGCGGCGCCGCGCGCGTGCCGGAGTAACGCCGCATCTCCGGGACATGCTTGTGCGCGAGGTGCAATCCGTAGGGACGCGCACGCCACTCCGGCCCATCATGCGCCTCGTACTGTGCGATCAGCGCCTTGCCACCCCCGGAGTACCCCGAGACCGCATTCACCCGCAGGGGCGTGTCGGCGGAGAGGAGGCCGGCGTCGATGAGTGGCCGCACCGAGAGGATGAACCCGGTCGGGTAACACCCCGGATTGCTGACCCGCTGCGCACAGCGGATCGAGTCCCGCGTCCGGGCATCGAGCTCGGGCATGCCATAGACCCAATCGTCCGCCACCCGGTGCGCGGTACTGGCGTCGATCAGCCGGGCCTCGGGAGACAGGCCGGCCGCCTCCCGCGCAGCGTCGTCCGGAAGACAGAGGATGACCACGTCCGCGGCACGGTAGCAGGACCTGCGGCAGTCCGGGTCCTTGCGCCCGGCGTCCGGGATCGTCAGCAAGTCGACGTCGTTCCGCGACTGCAGCCGTGCCAGGATTTCGAGCCCCGTAGTGCCCGCCTGTCCGTCGATGAATACCTTGTGCATTCGGCGAAAGGATCGGGGAGATGGCTACATTTTAGCAGCCTGCCGGGTCGTCACGGTCCGGTGACGTCTTCGACCCCGCGGAAATCCGGCTGCCGCGTCTCGTCCGCACGCAATGCGCGGTTCAGATCGGCCGGCGTCGCCGCCTCCGGGAACAGGGCCCGAAGCGACTCGAGCAGTGGAACGTCGGGGAACTGCGCACGCGCGGCGTGCACGAACTTGACCGTTCTGAACGCATCGAACCAGGTGTGAAACGCCCGCGCGTCGCGCTTCGACGGACGGAATCGCGCATGGCCGATCGCCGCGAGCAGGCTCGGCAGTGGGTCGGGCAACGCCGCCCAGGCGCCTGCGGCGGCGCAGTCGTGGAGCGTTCGGAGCGCCTCGAACGTCTCCGGCGCGTAGCCCATGCGCGACGCCACATCCGCCGGCGCAGCAGCCAGTGCCGGACCGGTTCCGAACGGGACCCGGTTCGACGCGCGTCCGTCGAGTTCGATGACCGGTTCTGCCAGGCAACGGATGCGGCCCACCTTCGCGAGCTTGTTCAGGACGTAGAAGTCCTCGGCCGCGTTGCGCTTCGGAAAACCACGCACCATCGCGTAGGCGGTGGCATCGATCGCGAGACAGCTGCCCAGCGTGTGGAAGGCATAAGGGGATCCGGCGTACGCGAGCCGGTTCACGTAGTAGCGCAGCGACAGCTCGTAGCCGAGGGCGGCGCCCTGCAGCGCGGGATTCGGACTGGTGTGCGTGAAGGGATAGACCCAGGCCGAGGTGGCGCGCCCGCCGCGCCACCGCGCGCCCGTTCCGATGGCGCCACCGACGCCGATTGCACAGGCCTCGAAATAGCCGTGCGGCAGCGCGGCGTCCGCGTCGGTGCAGAACAGGATGGGCACCTCGATGCGGTGCTCCTCGAGGTAGCGCAGCGCCACGTCCGCACCGATTCGGCGCGCGAGGCCGACGCCGAACCGGGTCGGAATCGGTGCATCCGTGCGGTCGATCAGGACCACATCGATGTTGCGCGCGGCGTCGTAGCGCCCCGCCAGGCGCCGCAAACCGCGCGTGCGTACGGCCGACGGGTCCCGAGGGTCGACCCGATCCGGCACGTTGGCGACCAGCACCACGAGCAGATCCCCCGCGTCCGCCGGCAAGGTCCGCTCGAGGAAGTCCTCCGGCTCATCGAAGGCGGGGATCGAGAGGACGCAGCGATAGTCCCGCGACAGACTCGGCGCCGCGGCCGCTTCAGGCGCCGCGTAGCGGGCAAGGTAGAGCCGGCGATGCGCTTTCAATGCAGGGCCGCGCGAGGCGGCAGGGCCGTGAGGATCTCCGCTTCCCGGACGAGCAGCTCGTCGAGGCGCGCGCCGATATCTTGCGCCGGACACTCTCCCGCCGCCAGGTCGACGAACGTACGCCAGTGCCGCGCCTCGCTCGCGGCAATGCCCCGGTAGAACCTGCGCAGCCCGGGGTCCCCCACCGCCTGGGCCACCAGTGCGAACCGCTCCGCGCCGCGGCGTTCCACCACGGCCCCGACGAGCAGCCGGTCAAACAGGTACTGCGTGGTACCGCGTCGCACTTCCGCGTTGAGGGCGTTCACATAGGCATCCCGGACATCCGGGCCGGGTTGCAGCTGACGGGCAATCAACAGACGCACCACTTCACGGTAGTGGCCGAGTTCCTCCGCGGCGAGATCCGCCATCGCCGCCAGCAGCGCGGGACGGTCGGGATAGTGGGCCGCCATCGCGAGCGCCATCCCGGACGCCTTCTTCTCGCAGGACGCATGGTCACGCAGGAACGCCGGAAAGTCCGCCAGGACCGCTTCGAGCCAATGTGGGTTGGTGGCCGCAAGCAGTTCCACGGTACTCCTCCTTGTGCACGCCGAGTGTGCAAGCCGAGTGTGCGAGGCGTACCTGCGGCGCGGTCAGCCCGCGAAGCGGGCGTTCAGCCAACCGGCGATATCGCGCAGTTCCTGATGGCAGACCTGGTGGCCCATGCCGTACTGGTGCCATTCCACCGCGTAGTTGAGGGCCATCAGGGCTTCGCGGGACGTGACGGCCCGCGCGATCGGAATCATCGGGTCCGCGCGGCCGTGGGCCATGAAGATGGGCACGTCGACGCTCGCGAAACTGACGCGTTCCACGAGGCTCTCGTGATCGTGCACGTATGTCGAAAGCGCCATGATCCCGGCGAAACGCGCCGCACTCGCGAGGCCGAGCTGCAACGCGACCACCCCACCCTGCGAGAAGCCGGCGAGCACGATCCGCTCCTGCGGGATGCCCCGCGCGGTCTCCTCCGCGACGAGTTCGGCCACCATGTCGGCGGACGCGTCGATCTCGCTCGCGCCCGCGAGTGGCGCACGCGGGTCGATGTCGTACCAGGCGCGCATCTCGGCGCCGCCATTGATCGTGACCGCCCGCACCGGCGCGTGGGGAAATACGAAACGCAGCGCGGCGTCGAGCTCCAGCTCCGCGGCGACCGGCTCGAAGTCGTGGCCATCCGCGCCAAGCCCGTGCAACCAGATGACCGTGCCCGCCGGCGTCCCCGGCGGATCGATTTCGATGCGTTCGAGCGTCATCCCACAAGAATACAACGGCGCTCGCGCAATCCCCACGGCATTCGAGCGCGGGGCGAGGGGTACAATGCCGATCCGCCGCCGGGTCGACCCCATGGAACCATCCGTCACCGAACAGCGCAGGGCCGATCGAGGTTACGCGGCCGAGGGCGAACACCCGTCCAAACCGGGCGGATCGTCCGCCGACCGCGAGACAGGCGATGTCGCGAGCCTTCGGCCGGCGCTGCGGTTCGTCCGACCGTACGTCCGGCAGGCGGCGGCGGCGTTCGCGGCCCTCGTGGTCACCGCTTCGGTGACCCTGTCCGTGGGCCAGGGCATCAAGCTGGTGATCGACGAGGGGTTCGCGACCGGCAGCCCGGATCTCCTGATGTCGAGCATCGCCGTGTTCGTGGCGTTGATACTGCTGCTCGCGGCCGGCACGTACGTACGTTTCTACTTCGTCTCCTGGGTGGGCGAACGCGTGAGCGCGGACATCCGCCTGGCCGTCTACGCCCACCTCGTGCGGATGCACCCGGCCTTCTTCGAGGAGAACCAGCCGACGGAGATCCAGTCGCGGATCACCACCGACACCACGCTCCTGCAGACCGTCATCGGTTCTTCCGTCTCGATCGCCCTGCGCAACGTCTTCATGTTCTTCGGCGGCCTCGTGCTGCTGTTCGTCACCAACCCGAAGCTCGCGACGATCGTGATCGTCAGCGCGCCCGTGGTGATTTCTCCGATCATCCTGTTCGGGCGACGCGTGCGGCGCCTGTCGCGCTCGAGCCAGGACACGCTGGCCGATGTCGGCAGCCACGCCGGCGAATCGCTGCGGCACATCAAGATCGTGCAGGCGTTCAACCACGAGGCACGGGATCTGGAAGCCTTCTCCGACCGCGTCAACATCGCCTTCGCGGTCGCCATCCGGCGCATCCGGCAGCGCGCCTGGCTCGTCGCGACGGTCATGGTGCTCGTGCTCGCGGCCATCGCCGTAATGCTCATCGTCGGCGGCCAGGACGTGCTCGCCGGCCAGACCACCGCCGGCGAACTGGCGGCCTTCATCTTCTACGCGTTCATCGTGGCCGGCGCCGTCGGCGCGATCAGCGAAGTGTGGGCCGAACTGCAGCGCGCCGCGGGGGCTACCGAGCGCCTCATGGAACTCCTGAACGCCCGGCCGGCGCTGGCCGAACCCGACCATCCCCGACAACCCGTCATCGCCGGCGCCGTCGCGCTCGAGCATGTCTCCTTCCACTACCCGACCCGGCCGGACGCTGCCGTCCTCACCGACGTCGAACTCGCGGTGCAGCCCGGCGAAACCGTAGCCCTCGTCGGGCCTTCCGGCGCCGGCAAGAGCACGATCCTCGACCTGATCCAGCGCTTCTACGATCCCACGAACGGTGTCGTGTCCGTAGCCGGCGTCGATGCACGGCAACTCGCCCTGGACACCCTGCGCGGCGAGATCGCCTTCGTCCCACAGAATCCCGTGCTCTTCGCCGGCACCGTGCGGGAGAACGTACGCTACGGCGACGCCTCCGCGAACGACGTCCGCGTCGAGGCGGCGTTGCGCGCCGCCCATGCGGCGGACTTCATGGACGCTCTCAAGGGAGGGCTCGACACACGCGTCGGAGAGGACGGCCAAGGCCTCTCCGGCGGGCAGCGCCAGCGCCTCGCCATCGCGCGGGCGCTCCTGCCCGAACCCCGCATCCTGCTCATGGACGAGGCGACCAGCGCGCTCGATGCCATGAGCGAACAGGCCATCCGCCAGACGATCGCCGAACTGAAGGGTCGCTGCACGATCGTCATCGTCGCCCACCGTCTGTCGACCGTGGCGCACGCGGATCGCATCGTCGTCCTCGCGGAGGGCAGGATCGTCGCCGAAGGGACCCACGAGGCGCTGCTGCGCGAGAACGGCCTGTACCGGGACTTCGCCCGGATCCAGCTGGTCGAGAACGGCGCGACGGAAGGCATGGCCGCGTCCGGGCGGGCGTGACGCGGTCGGCCGACCTGCGGCGGCCCATCGGTCCGTTGTCGTGGGGGAGGGCGGCTCCGCAAGGATCCGCCGGGTTCCGTTATATTTGGCTACCGGTTGCCGCTCAGACGCGGCATCCTCAATACGCGTCCAGGAGCGAACGCCATGAAGAAACTGTTGCGTCCCATCGCCCTCGCCGCCCTGACCACCGTCGGAGTCGCCGCGCACGCCGAGCTGGCCGGCGCCTGGGCGTTGACCTCCGAGGGGCGCCAGGGCACCAATCGCAGCGTCCTGACCGTCGAGCAGACGGAGGACGGCTACACCGGCTCGATCGCCGGACGCCGCGGGACCCGCGAAGTGTCGGACCTCACCGTGGACGGAGACAGCTTCTCGTTCACCTTCATGATGCGTGCGCCGATGGGGCTCATCGAGCTCACCTACAGCGGCACCGTCTCCGCAGACACGCTGTCCGGCAGCATCAGCACCCCGATGGGGGATCGGCCGTTCTCCGGGACCCGGGAGTAACGGTCCCTCTGTCGCCGGACTCAGCTACCGATCCCGCAATTCCGTTCTCCTGGGGACGGTGGCGGCGGGCGGACGCCACACCGCCGGGGAGTCCTGATATGATTCACTTTGAGTCCATGAGGCGAGTCACGGCGGCGAAGTGAATCAACTGACCATCAGGGGCTTCGACGACGAACTCGCACGCAAAGTCCGACAACTTGCGGCCCAGGAAGGCATCTCCCTGAATCGCGCCGTGATGAGACTGTTGCGTCGTGGGGCAGGACTCGGAGATCCACCCGATAGCGTCGACATCGTCGGTGCCTCCCTGGACCACCTGATCGGCACCTGGAGCCAGGAGGAGGCCGAGCAGATGAACCGCGCTCTCGCAGACCTTTCCAGTGTCGACGAGGCCATGTGGGAATGAGAATCCTCCTCGACTCCAACGCGTACTCAAGCCTGAAGCGAGCGCATGAGCCCGTGGTGCGACTCGTGCGAGGGTCCGAAGAGGTTCTCCTGCCCATCGTCGTCATAGGCGAGTTGCTCTACGGCTTCAGGAACGGTTCTCGCCTGGAACGAAATACCGGGGAGTTGCAGGAATTCCTCGAGAACCCCTTTGTCTCGGTCCCGCCCACCACCCTCACTACCGCCGACCGTTACGCGCGTGTCGCCGCGAGGCTCAGGGCGAAAGGACGGCCCATCCCGTCGAACGATATCTGGATCGCTGCCCATGCCATGGAGACGGGTGCCGACCTCATCTCCTACGACGGTCACTTCGACCACGTCGACGGCCTCGCATGGACCCACCTGTCCGCGTAGCATCGTCCCTTCGGGCGGAACAGGCGTGCAAGATCCACAGGTCTGTCACACGCCTTGCGGGAGCGCGCCCTGCAAGGGCGGCGTAAAACCCAG
Source organism: Candidatus Azotimanducaceae bacterium (assembly GCA_965206615.1). Lineage (GTDB taxonomy): Bacteria > Pseudomonadota > Gammaproteobacteria > Pseudomonadales > Azotimanducaceae > VXNE01. Next base: position 448,738 of record CBDBKI010000004.1, on the reverse strand, counting down.
CCATGACTCAGACTACGGAATTGCTCAGCGACCGCGCCGTCGCCGACCCTTATGCCTACCTGGCCGGGCTTCGCGAAGCGGCACCGCTGCACCGGGACGATCGGCTCAGGGCATGGCTCGTGCTCCGCTACGACGATGTGCGCGGCGCCTTTCGGGACCAGCGCCTGTCTTCCGACCGCGTGACGCCGTACTTCGCACGGCGCCCGGTGGCGGCGCGCGAAGCGCCGGCGACCTTCGACATTCTGACGCGGTGGATCGTCTTCGCCGACCCGCCGCGCCACACGCGGCTGCGCAAGCTCGTGGACTACGCCTTCCGCCCGCGCGCTGTCGAACGGATGCGCGGGTGGATCGATTCGCTGGTGGACGAGCTGGTCGACGAGGCGGGCGACATTGGCGAGATCGACTTCATCGAACGCTTCGCCGCCCCGCTGCCCGTCACCGTGATCTGTGACCTGTTCGGTGTCCCCCGCGAGAACCGGCGCGATCTCACACGCTGGTCCGAGGACATCCTCACGCTGCTGTTCGGCGCGATGCAGAGCCCCGACCGGCACGAGCGCGCCGAACGCGGCATGCGCGAATTCTCCGAGTTCCTGCACACCGTGATCGCCGACCGCCGTGCACGTCCCGGCGAAGACCTGATCAGCGACCTGGTCGCCGCCAGGGAACGCGGGGACGTGCTGGACGACGAGGAGATCGTCGCGACGTGCGTGCTGATGCTGTTCGCCGGGCACGAAACCACCCGCAACCTGCTCGCGAACGGTCTGAAGGCGATCCTGCAGTGCCCGTCCGCCCAGACCGCCCTGGCCGCCGACCCGTCCGCGATGCCCGACGCCGTCGAGGAGATTCTCCGCTTCGACGGACCCATGAAGGGGATGTGGCGGCAGGCTACGGAAACCGTCCAATACGGGGGCCAGCGGATCGAAGCGGGCGACCGCGTGCTGCTCGTGCAGGCCTCGGCGAACCGCGACCCGCGGCGTTTCGCGGATCCGGACGCCTTCGACATCGCCCGTCCATCGAACCGCCACGTCGGCTTCGGCTACTCGATCCACTACTGTCTCGGCGCGACGATCGCACGGCTCGAGGGCGCCCTGGGTCTCGGGACATTCCTCGAACGGTTTCCGCGCGCGGCGCTCGCCACGGACGACTTCCAATGGGATCCGCTCGTGCTCAGCCGTTCCCTGCAACGCCTGCCCATCCGCCTCGATGCGGCCGCGGGCCAGACCGGCCACGGGGTCACATCGTCTGTCTGAGCGCTCGGACTACGCGACGGCACGTCGCACGGAACGGCAGGGGGCGGCAGACATCCGGCCGATGGCCGGATTTCAACGCCGCCAAACTCCTCGCTTGCGCTCGGTGTCTGGCGCAAGACACTAGATGGCGAAGGAGTTTCCGCAGCCGCAGGTGGACGACGCGTTGGGATTGGTCACCACGAACTGGGCGCCCTGCAGACCTTCCTGGTAGTCGATCTCCGCGCCCGCGAGATACTGATAGCTCATCGCGTCGACGAGCATCGTGACGCCGTCCCGCTCGACCACCGCGTCGTCCTCCGCGACATCCTCATCGAACGTGAACCCGTAAGAGAAGCCGCTGCAGCCGCCACCGGTAATGAATACCCGCAACTTCAGGAGATCGTTCCCCTCGTCGGCGATCAGCGACGCGACCTTGCCGGCGGCCCGACCCGAAAACTGAATGTCCATGCGCGGATTATACGCCGTCGCCGCCAGCCACGAGGGCGCGGCCGCAGCGCAGTTCGATCGAAATCACCGCGGGTCCGGGTCGTCCGTGCCCCCTGCGGACGCTTCGAGCCGGTGCACGTTGCCGCCCGTCCGGCCTTCGCGCACGCAATGCAATTCGCCCTCCACCGCAGCGCCGGCGTGCATCTCGATCAGGTTGTAGAAGACCTTCCCGCTCACCTGGGCCTTCTCGCCCAGCTCGAGGCGAGTGCTCGAGTGCACGTCGCCCTCGACCCGACCGGCAATGACTACCGTCGGTACGCGTACATCGCCCTGCACGCGCCCACCTTCGCTCACGACCAGGGTCGCGCCGCTTTCGTCTTCCGCCTCGACCTGACCTTCCACCAACCCGCTCACATAGAGTCGGCCAACGAACACGATGGTGCCCCGCACGGTGGCCGATGCATCGATGAGCGTGGTGTCCTTGGCGGTACTGACCGCATTGGCCATCTTGCCGCTCTTGTCCCGCAAGCCCTTCATCGCTCAACCCTCCTCGACCGTCCAGTCGAAAACCTGCCGATGGCGCGTATCGTCTTCATCCGACACCCGCGCCGTGACCGTCACCTCGCGCGGCACGAAACCCTCCGGAACCACGATCAGCCCGGAGAACTCCTGAAAATACAGGAATTTGAACTCCCCGGTGAAAATCTCTTCCGGCGTCAGGTCCGCGAGTGTGTAGGTCTGGGGTGTACCGTCTCGCTCGCCGGCCACCTGCACGGCCACGCCGCCCTCGATCCAGCTGTGTCGGTCCACGATCTGCGTCAGCAGCAGGCTGTAGTCGTAGCGCAAGGGTTCTCGCGTGCGCGAGATGGCCAGCCGTTCGATCCGGAAGCCGCGCTCCGCCTCCGAGGGCGCAACGAGACGTCTGTAAAACCGCGCCTCCTCCTCGAGAGCGCCAATCCGGTCGCGTAGTTCCTTGATGGTGCGCCGCAACCGTTCGTTGGCCCCCGCATCGACGACCGTGGCGAGACGAATCTCCGCCAGGTCGATGCCGCCGAACCGCTCGGCAGTCTCGCTGTCTACGGCCTCGACGGGGACATCCTCCCCCGCAACCACGTCCCGGAGCAGGAACCCCGAGCCGATCAGCAGCAACCCCGCAAACGCCGCGGCCAATCCCCACGCGATCCTGCGCCCGGGTCGCACGGGAACGACGACCATGCGCTCGACCTGCTTCACTGCCCTGTCACGCCTTCCGACTCCGGATGCACCCCCTGCCGGGCGGTATACTCGCCTGGTTTCCCCGGGGCAAGTCCGCCCATGAACGCCGGTCCGCCGTGAGTACTCGAACGACACCCTCGAGTTTGCGCCGTCGACTGACGCAACGGCTGCTCCGCCCGCGACTCGCTTACGCGGATCCGCTGCAGCGGCTCGCCCTCCTCGGCGTGGCGGCCGGCGCCGTCACCGGGGTCGTCGTATCCCTGTTCCGCCTGGCACTCGATCTCGCCGCGCTGGCCGCGCTCGAGGGCGACAGCGAGGACTTCGAGTCGCTGTCTCCGGCCATGACCGTCGTGCTGCCTCTCGTCGGCGCCCTGGTCATCGGCCTCGTCCTGACGCGGGTTGCGGACGAACGCCGCCGGACAGGGGTGGCACACGTCCTCGAGCGCTTGCGGCACCACGCCGCATACCTCCCGCCGTTCAACGCGGTCGTGCAGTTCTTCGCGGGCGCGGCCGCCCTGTCCTGCGGCCTCTCCGGGGGCCGCGAGGGTCCCGCGATCCACCTGGGAGCGACCGCGTCGAGCCTCCTCGGACGCACCCTGAAACTGCCGCCCGAGAGCGTACGCATACTGGTCGCCTGCGGGGTCGCCGCCGCCATTGCCGGGTCGTTCAACACGCCCATGGCCGGCGTGGTGTTCGCCATGGAAGTCGTCCTGATGGAGTACGCGGCGAGGAGCTTCATCCCGGTGAGTCTCGCAGCGGTCACGGCGACGGTGATCACGCGCACCCTCTACGGCGACCACCCCGTCTTCGCTGTCGGCAACATCGAGATGCACTCGCTGCTGGACCTGCCCTTCGTCGTGTTTGCAGGTCTCGCGATCGGCGCACTCGGCGCCGCGTTCACGGCGACCGTCCGCTTTTTCACCCGCATGGGCCGCCGACCGTACTGGTTCCGGGCGGCGCTTGCCGGCGGGATCACAGCCGCGGCCGCGCTGGTCTCGCCCGCCGTCCTGGGCGTGGGATACGACACCGTCGATGTCACGCTCGCCGGCACGCTGGCCTGGTCCGTCCTGGCAATCATTCTGGTAGCGAAAGTCGTCGCGTCGGGTGCCTGCATCGGACTGGGCATGCCCGTGGGCGTCATCGGTCCCACCCTCTTCATCGGGGCGGTCTCCGGCGGGCTGCTCGGTTACTTCGGCGCCCTGTGGTCGCCGACAGACGCCTCGTCGCAGGGGTTCTACGTGATCCTCGGCATGGCCGCCATGATGGCCGCCACCCTGCAGGCGCCCCTCGCCGCGCTGATGACCGTCGTCGAGCTGACCTCCAACGCCCATATCATCCTGCCAGCGATGCTCATCGTCATCCTGGCTACCCTGACGGCCGGACGACTGTTCAGACAGCCGTCGGTATTCCTCGCGACCCCGTCCGCACTGCGCTCGACGCCCTACACGGAAGGGGAGCGCCCATCGCCCCCGCCGTAGCGGGTATCATCGCCCGTTGGCCGCCCGCCGGAGCTGCGTCCGACGATGACGCTGCCGCTCCCCCGGGCCTCTTCCAGCGAGGAACCGATGACCGGACCGTCCGTCCCATGAGTCTGCCTCACGCCAGGTTGAGCACCCGATGATCCTCTGGATCAACGCGTTCCACGTCATCTTCATCGTCACCTGGTTCGCGGCGCTCTTCTACCTGCCGAGGCTCTTCGTCTATCACGCGGCAGCCACGGACGAGACCGGCATCGAGCGCTTCAAGATCATGGAGCGCAAGCTGTACCGGGGCATCATGACGCCGTCCGCCGCGCTGACCGCGGTGTTCGGCATCTGGAGCCTGGTGCTTGCCTGGGACGCCTACGCGAATGCCGGGTGGATGTGGGCGAAGATCGTCGCGGTGCTGGCCCTGTACGCGTATCACGGGTACTGCGGTCGCCTCCTGCGCGCATTCGCCAACGACGCGAACGCGCACAGCGAGCGGTTCTACCGCTGGTTCAACGAGGTCCCGACGGTGCTGCTCGTCGCCATCGTGGTGCTCGTGATCGTCAAACCGTAGTTCCAGGAGAAGCAGCTGCAGGACAAGCGGCTGCATGAGAAGTAGTTGCGGGACAAATAGTTGCAGGGGAATTCTTCGACCGTGGAGCGAAACACATCCGCGCAGCTCATGCGGCGCGCCGAACAGGTCATCCCCGGCGGTGTCAACTCGCCGGTGCGGGCGTTCAAGGGCGTCGGCGGGACGCCGGTCTTCTTCGAGTCCGCCGCAGGCGCGTATCTCGTCGACGTGGACGGCAACCGCTACATCGACTACGTCGCCTCCTGGGGCCCGATGATCCAGGGACACGGGTTCGCCCCCGTCGTCGAAGCAGTACGTGCACAGGCGTCCGCCAGCCTCGGTTTCGGAGCGCCGACCCGGCTCGAGATCGCCATGGCGGAGAAGATCGTGGAGGCGGTGCCCGGTATCGAGAAGGTACGCCTCGTGAACTCCGGCACGGAAGCCACCATGTCGGCGATTCGCCTCGCGCGCGGCTACTCCGGCCGCGACCTCCTCATCAAGTTCGACGGCTGCTACCACGGCCACTCCGACGCGCTGCTGGTCAAGGCCGGCAGCGGCGTGCTGACGCTCGGCCTGCCGAACTCGCCGGGCGTGCCGGAGTCCGTCGCGCGGCACACGCTGACCCTGCCCTTCAACGGCATCGAGGCGGCGCGCGCCGCCTTCGAGCGCTACGGGGCAGACATCGCGTGCGTCATCCTGGAGCCCATCGCCGGCAACATGGGCTGTATCCCCCCCGCCCCGGGATTCCTCGAAGCGTTACGCACGCTCACCGCGCAAGCAGGAGCCGTTCTGATCTTCGACGAGGTGATGACCGGCTTTCGCGTGGCCCGGGGGGGCGCCCAGGAGCGCTTCGGAGTGACGCCCGACCTCACGACCCTCGGCAAGGTCATCGGCGGCGGGCTTCCGGTGGGCGCCTTCGGCGGGCGGGCGGACATCATGGACTGCGTGGCGCCCGTCGGCCCGGTCTACCAGGCCGGGACGCTGTCCGGCAATCCGCTGGCGACCACGGCCGGTCTCGGCATGCTGAACTCCCTCGATGCCGCCTTCTATGCCACCCTCGAAGCGCAGACCATCGCACTGACCGACGGTCTCGCCGCCCTGGCCGCAAGGCATGACATCCCGGTTCGGATCAACCGAACCTGCGGGATGTTCAGCGTCTTCTTCACCGATGCCCCCGAGGTGCGGAGCTTCGAGGACGTCGCGCGCTGCGACACCGAACGCTACAACCGCTTCTTTCACGCACTCCTCGACGCCGGGGTCTATTTCGCCCCCTCGGCCTTCGAGGCGGCCTTCGTCTCCGGCGCGCACACGGACACCGAAATCGAAAGGACCCTCGCGGCCGCCGACACCGCGTTCTCCGTACTGCGTTCATGAGCTACGACGTCTACGGCATCGGCGCCGCGCTGGTGGACATGGAGTACTCCGTGGACGACGGGTTCCTCGACCACCACGGCATCGCCAAGGGGCACATGACCCTGGTCGACGAGTCGCGCCTGCACGACCTGATCGACGCCCTCGAAGGACTGACGCCGACACGCATGTGCGGCGGGTCCGCGGCGAACACGGTGTACGCCGTACAGGGGTTCGGCGGCGCCTGCTACTACTCGTGCAGCGTCGCCGGGGACGCCACGGGCGCCCACTTTCTGGCGGAGATCGCTTCCGCCGGCGCATCCGTCCGGAGCCACGATCCCGACCGTCCCGGTACATCGGGTCATTGCCTGGTCCTGGTGACACCCGACGCCGAGCGCTCGATGACCACCTTCCTCGGCGCGTCCGAGGCCCTGGACATCGATGACATCGAGCCGTCGGCACTGGCGCGCTCGCGTTACCTCTACATCGAGGGGTACCTCGCCTCGTCGGGCACGGGCCGCGCCGCGGCCGTGCGCAGCCGCGAAATCGCCGAGCAGGAGGGGGTGCTGACCAGTCTCACCCTGTCCGACCCGGGCATGGTCGAGGCGTTCCGCGGCGAGCTGGCACAGATGCTTGGCAACGGCGTGCACCAACTGTTCTGCAACGAGGAGGAAGCGCTCTGCTGGACGGGCTCCGACCGCGTCGACATCGCGGCAAGCGAACTGGCCGACGTCGCCCCTTTCCTGTTCATCACCCTCGGCAGCGCCGGCAGCCTCGTCGTATCTCCCACCGGGCGACGCCAGGTGCCGGGATTCGAGGTTGACCCCGTCGATACCACGGGCGCCGGCGACATCTACGCGGGTGCATGCCTGCACGCGTTGTGCCACGGAGGCTCTCCCGCGGACGCCGCCCGCTTCGCCAACTACGCCGCGGCCCAACTGGTCGCGCAGGCAGGGCCGCGGCTACCGGACCCGGCCAGCTACCGCGCCTTGCGCGACGCCTTCCCGGGTTGAGCCCCCGCCATCGTCAGAGTTCGACCGGCAACGCTCGCTCGACGGCGAGTTCCGCCGGGGTCACCACGCAGCCATAGGCCAGCACTTCGACTCCGGCCGCCACCGCCCGCCGTACGGCCGCGCCGTACTCCGGATCGATCTCATCCGCCAACGTCACGCGACGAATGCCCGTGTGCGGCACGCAGAAGAGCAGCACCGCTCGGCTACCCGCGGCGACACAGCGGGCCAGGGCCTCGGCATGGCGCCGGGCCCGCACACTCACCGCGTCCGGGAACGCGCCGACACCGTCGCGGCACAAGGTGACGCTCTTCACCTCGACATACGTCACGGGATCCGTTCCCAGGGCGAAGTCGAAGCGCCCCGTCTCCCCCGGGATGGCGACCTCCCTCTGCAGCGGCGCCCCCGCCAACTCCACGATGTTGCCGGCGGCCAATGCTTCCTCGACGATCGCGTTCGGCCGCGCGGTGTTCACGCACACCGTGCAGGGAGCGGCGCCGTCCAGCACCTCGACCAGTTCGAGGCTGCGTGCGTACTTGCGCTTGGGGTTCGCGGAGGTCGAGAACCACACCGGACTGCCCGGCGTGTCGCAGCCGAGCATGGCGCCGGTGTTCGCGCAGTGCATGGTGACGACGCCTCTGCCCGGTACCTCGACGTCAGCCAGGAAGCGCTTGTAGCGCCGCACCAGTACGCCACGCGCGAGGGGAGGATGGAAGCGCACCCTACGCGACCATGCCGTCAGGCAGCGCGTCCCGGGCCATAATGCACCGAGTCCGCACCCGAATCTCTTGCGACACGATGACCATTTACGTCAGCAACCTCTCCGATCTCGAAACGCACACCCGCGCCGTGCGGCCAGAACGCCTCATATCAATCATCCAGCCGGAACTCCAGCCCCCGACGCCGGCCGGTGTCGCGCCCGGGCGCCACCTCAGGGTCCCCGTGCACGATGTCTCCGAGCCGGACCTCGACTCGATTCTGCCAGAGCGCCGGCACGTCGAGGCGATCGTGGCCTTCCTGGGCGACTGGTCTGCCGACGACTCACTGATGGTGCACTGTCTCGCCGGCGTCAGCCGCTCGAGCGCAGTCGCGCTCATCGCGCACTTCCTGCACAGCGGCGATGCCCTCGCCTCGGCGCTCGCCCTGCGCGCCGCCGCCCCGCACGCGTGGCCCAACCGCAGAATCGTTGCGCTCGCGGACGCGGTCCTCGACTGCCGCGGGCGTCTCATCGACGCACGCGAGGCCATGGGGGATGCGTCGATGGAGACCATGGGGTCTCTGGTCGCCCTGCCTGTCGACGGCCGGTGATTCGGACCCCCGCCGTGCGCTTGGCGATCGAGAATGGTTTTCGGTACCGTGACGCCGCATGAAGTCAGCCCGCTGCCTGACCTGGGTCGCCGTCGCCGCATGCTGCGGCGGGTTGGCCGCCTGCGGCACCGCCGAAGACACCCGGCCGCGCGATGCCCCGGCTACCGTCCTCCCGGCCGCCACGCCGCACGGTGGTCCGGTCGGCAACGAAGCATGGGAGCCCAGCGCCGCTGAAATCGTCGCGCGACTCGAAGGGGCCACGCTGCATCGCACTTCGAACGCCCTGGCTGTCGCCCTGGAACACCGACGTTTCGTACCCGTTGTGCTCGACCGCCGTGGCATGCACCGCCTGACCGGCCAGAGTGCGTTGCACGAAACAGGCATCCGCGTCGTCATCGGCAGCGGATTCGTCTCGGAGTTCCAGTCCCTTGAGCCGCTCGGCCTGCTGCAGATCGACGGAACGATCGTGTCGCCGGTATCGAGGCACGGATACACCCGCATCGTTGGCGTGCACAACGGTCGCCTCGGGATCATCGGCCGCGGCGAGTACCATCGCGGGTTGCTCGAGTCCGCGCTGCAGGTCGGGCCGGGCATCATCGAAGCAGGGGCGCTCGACATCTCGCCCCGCGAGCGCGACCTGCCCGCGTACTTCCGTGCATTCATCGCCACCTGCGCCGACCACGACCTCGCCGGCATCACCACGTCACCGATGCATCTCTACGATCTCGGCAAGGAGCTTCTGGCGTTATTCGCCGAAGCCAGCCTGCAATGCTCCGAAGTGGCGAACCTGAGCGGGGACCGCGAGGCGCTGCTCGGACTGCGCGCCGCAGAACGTGTCTTCCTGATCGGCCACGCGACCGCCGCCAAGGCGGCATTGATCGGCTTCCGGGACGTCGACGCGCAGCATTGAGCCGGCCGCGCCCTGCCGTGGCGGACCGCCGCGGGCCCCGCCTGTCGTCCGGCGACGCCGCGTCGGTTACTCTTTCCGAAACAGGTGCCGAGAGGATCGCATGACCGACCAACAGAGCGTCCGCAACATCGTCGAGACCGCCATGCGCGAGGGCCGTGCCGCGCTCACCGCGGCCGAGGCCAAGCAGGTCTGCGACGCTTACGGCATTCCGATGCCGGCGCAGGGCATCGCGAAGTCGCGGGACGAAGCCTGTGCGATCGCCGCGGAGATCGGCTATCCCGTCGTCGCCAAGATCGAATCGCGCGACGTACTGCACAAGACCGACGTCGGCGGGGTCATCGTCGGGCTCGACAGCGACGCGGCGCTCCGGGAGGCCTGCGAGACCGTCGTCGAGAACACTCGTGCCCGGCATCCGGACGCCTCCATGGACGGCGTCCTGATCCAGCGTCAACTGACGCACGGGGCGGCCGCCACCGAGGTCATCGTCGGCGCCGTGACGGACCCCGCGTTCGGCAAGCTGGTCGCGTTCGGCCTCGGCGGCGTGCTGGTCGAGGTGCTCAAGGACCTCACCTTCCGGCTCGCGCCCGCGACCGAAGAACAGGCCGCGGCCATGCTCGACGAGATCGCCGGAGCGGCGGTGCTCGATGGCGTGCGCGGCGCCGCCGGCGTCGACCGCACCGCGCTGACGTCGCTGATCGTCGCCGTCAGCCGGTTGGTCAGCGACATTCCCGAAATCGACGAACTCGATCTGAATCCCGTGTTCGCGACCCCCGACGGCGCCTGCGCCGTCGATGCGCGCATCCTGCTCAAGGAGCCCGCGGCGCCGCGCTACCGGCCCGGTCAGGAGGAGATTCTCGTCGCCATGCGCCGCATCATGCAGCCCGACGCCGTCGCCGTCATCGGCGCCTCCGCGGGAGAGGGCAAGATCGGCAACTCCGTGATGAAGAACCTCATCGACGGCGGCTACGCAGGCGCCCTGTATCCGATCCATCCGAAGGCGGACGTCATCCTCGACCACCAGTGCTACGCGAGCGTTGTCGACGTGCCCGGCGACATCGACATCGCCGTCTTCTGCATTCCCGCGCCGCTGGTCGCCGGCGCGCTCGCCGAATGCGGGCGCAAGGGCATCGCCGGCGCCATCCTCATCCCCTCCGGTTTCGCCGAGGTGGGCGAGCATGCCCTGCAGGAGGAGATCGTCTCGGTCGCGCGCGAGAGCGGCGTGCGCCTGATGGGCCCGAACATCTACGGCTTCTACTACACCCACAAGAACCTCTGCGCCACGTTCTGCACGCCCTACACGGAGAGGGGCAAGGTCGCCCTTTCCTCCCAGAGCGGCGGCGTCGGCATGGCGATCGTCGGCTTCAGCCGCTCCGCGAAGATGGGTGTTTCGGCCATCGTCGGCCTCGGCAACAAGGCGGACATCGACGAGGACGATCTGCTGACGTTCTTCGAGCAGGACCCGAACACCGAGGTCATCGCGATGCACGTCGAGGACCTGAAGGACGGCCGCGCCTTCGCCGAGGCGGCCTCGCGCGTCTCCGCGAAAAAGCCCGTGGTGGTGCTGAAGGCCGGCCGCACGAACATGGGCGCGCGGGCCGCCAACTCGCACACCGGGGCCCTCGCCGGGGACGATCGCGTATACGACGCGGTACTCCGGCAAAGCGGCGTGATCCGTGCCGCCACGCTGAACGACATGCTGGAGTTCGCGCGCGGCCTGCAGGTTCTGCCGCATCCCAAGGGCGAGAACATCCTGATCCTCACCGGCGCCGGGGGTTCCGGCGTACTGCTGGCCGACGCCTGCGCGGACCACGGCCTGTCTCTCATGGCGATGCCCGAGGACCTCGACGCGGCCTTCAAGGAGTTCATCCCGCCGTTCGGCGCCTCCGGGAACCCGGTCGACATCACCGGCGGCGAGCCGCCGACCACGTACCGGGCGACCATCGACCTGGCGCTGTCGGACGAGCGCATCCACGCCCTGGTGCTCGGCTACTGGCATACGATCATCACGCCGCCCATGGTCTTCGCCGAGCTGCTCGGGGAGGCGGTCGCCGCAGCCCGCGGCAACGGCATCGACAAGCCCGTCGTCGCGTCGCTCGTCGGCGACGTGGAGATCGAGGACGCCTGCGACTACCTGATGGACCGCGACATCCTCGCGTACCCCTATACCGCCGAGAAGCCCGTGGCCGTGCTCGGCGCCAAGTACCGGTGGGCCCGCGCAGCGGGCCTCCTGTAACGACCACGGAAAGAGGAGGAGACCCCATGAACCGTTCCATTCCAGTACTGCTCGCGACGCTGTTGCTCGGCGCCGCACCGGCCATTCCGGCGGAACTCGCCGGCCTCGGTTCCATCACCTTCCCCACTTCGGCGACCGGACCGGCCCAGGATCGCTTCCTGCAGGGCGTCACGATCCTGCACAGCTTCGGCTGGAAGCAGGCGCTTACCGAGTTCCAGGCGGCGCAGGAACTCGACCCCGACTTCGCCATGGCCTACTGGGGCGAATCGCTCTGCTACAACCACCCCCTGATCGGCGAGCGGGACCGCGAGACGCCACAGGCGATCCTGCGCCGACTCGGAGACACTCCGGAAGCACGTCTCGCGCAGGCGCCGACCGAGCGCGAGAGAGGCTTTCTTGCGGCCGTCGAAGCGCTCTTCTTCGGCGACGGCGATACCCTCGCGCGGCGCCGCGCGTACATGGCGCAGATGCGCGGCCTCCACGAGGCCTATCCCGAGGACGAGGAGGTCGCCGCCTTCTACGCGCTGTCCCTGCTGATGTCGGCCGGCCCGGCCGGCGACGCGCAACGGAGTAACGTCCTGGGCGGGGCGATCGCCCTGCAGCTGCTCGACCGCAACCCCAACCATCCGGGAGCGGCGCACTATGCCATCCATGCCTTCGACGATCCCGTACACGCCCCGCTCGCCCTGCCGGCCGCGCACGTCTTCGCCGGCATCGCCGAGAAGGTCTCCCACGCCCGGCACATGCCGTCGCACATCTTCATCCAGCGCGGCATGTGGGACCGGGTGTCCGCCTCGAACCAGTCGGCCTACGAAGCGGCCGTCGATCTGTGGGAACCCGGCGACAGCCTGGGCGACATGTTTCATTCACTGGACTGGGGCCAGTATGGAGACCTGCAGCGCGGCGACTACGAGCGCGCGGCGCTCTGGACCGAACGTGCGGACGGCATCCGTGAACGAGCGAAGGACCAGCCCCGCATCGCCGGCATGTTGCCCCAGTTGCGGGCGCGCATGGCGATCGAGCGGGAGGCGTGGGATCCGCTACCGCTCGCTGAGGACGCGCACCAGACCGAGTTGCTCGCCACGGGTCTCGGCGCCGTGCGCACGGGCGACCTGGCGCTCGCCGAGGCGGCCGGGAAGATGCTGGCCGACGCGGCCGACGAAGCGAGTGCCGGGGACGGCGACCGCTCCTACGACGCACGCAACAGCAAACCCCTGCAGGTCATGGCGAAGGAAGTCGCCGGGATGTTGGCCATCGCCCGCGGGGACACCGAAGGCGGGCTCGCGACGCTCGCGGAGGGGGTAGCCATCGCCGAGTCCATGCGTCCGCCCAAGGGCGCGCCAAACCCGCTGAAGCCCGTCCACGAACTGTACGGCGAGGCGCTGCTGGCCGCGAGCCGCCCAAGGGAGGCGCGGGCTGCTTTCGAGACCTCGCTGCTGCGCACGCCGAACCGGCCCCTGTCGCTGCGCGGACTCGCGCGCTCGCACGCCGGGCTCGGCGAGGACTCCGAGGCGCGGGCGATCTACACACGCCTGGTCGAGGATTGGCGGGACCGCGACGTGCCGTGGCGACAGGAAGCCGAAGGCGCGCTCGCCGCCGTGGCACAGGCTGGGGCCGGGACGACGACGACGCTGTAACCGTTCCGCCGGCGCCTGCCGAGCGGACGCTTGAGGTCGAGGCCGGCCGGCGTCAGGTACGCCCGTTCACAACGGCGCGCCAGAGTCCCACCAGGTCGGACTTGCCGGCCGGCTTGCCGAGAAAGTCGCGGCGCCCGAGCAGTTGGGCCATGTCCTGCCCGTACTGCGCGATCAGGTCGTCGGCCACGTCCGGTTCGTAGGTCTCCATCTGGCGCATCAGCAGGCGCGTGTAGGAGACGTGCAGCACCACGCGCTCGCCTGCGATATCGCGCGGCCAGTTGCCGTGCCACGTCCGCCCGTCCCACAGGACCGCGGACCCCGGCGGGCACTCCACGGCGATGGCGCCATCGAGTGCCCGAACCTCCTCCTCGGTCGGGTGCCGACGTTTCAGGTTCGAGCCCGGGATGACCATCGTCGCGCCCCCGGCCCGGCTGAACTCGTCGCACGCCCAGCAGCAGGTCAGGAACAGGTTGTGCTCGGGAAACGGCGCCGGTATCCAGGTCTGGTCCGCGTGCACCGGTATGGTCTGTGCGCCCTTGCCCCGCACGCTGCTCGCCAGGATGCTGAGCAGGAATCCGGCACCCACCGAGAACTCCGCCATGGCCATCAGCTTGGCATTGAGCGCCGCTTCGGCGATCAACGGATCCTTGTCGAGGAGCAGCATGGCGCCGTACTCGATGGCATCGTCGTCCTGCGGACGGCCGAGTTCCAGCACGCGTTCGCGCAGGCGCGCGATGAAGTCCGGCGGCGCGACATCCTCGACCACGGTGTAGCCCTGCTCGACCAACTCGCGGCAGTTGTGCTCGAGCCCCAGTGCCGAGATCTTCGGCGCGAGCCGCTCCGACACCTGGTCGGCCGGCACCGTCGGCCGGCAATAAAAGGATGCGCCGTAGAGATCGGCCGCGGCTTCCATGGGCGTGGGATCCGGCATCTGGCTCATGTGTCGTGTCCTGCTTCGGTCAAATCCCCGGTCCGCCCGACGGCCCGGTATCCGGGATCAGGCTTCGGCTACCACTCCAGCCCGTACCAGCTCGTCGATCTCATCCTCGCCCAGGGACAGGTCGGCAGCGACGACTTCGCGCGAGTGCTGGCCGAGGAGCGGCGCCGGCTGCATCGGCACGTCGCTCTCGGACATGCGCGCCGGCCACCCGAGCAGCTTGATGCGCCCGTGCACGGGGTGATCGACCTCGCGCACGAAGCCGCGTGCGACGAGATGCGCGTTCTCGTACAGGTCCCTGGTATCGAGTATCGCGCTCGCCGGGACGCCGCCCTCCGAAAGCAGACGCATCCCTTCGTACTTGTCCCGCTCGACCACCCATGCGGCGATTTCCGCCGCGAGCGCCTCGCGGTGCTCCTGCCGGGCCGCATGGTCGGCGAAGCGCGCGTCTTCGAGCATGTCGGGACGCTCCATCACCGTACACAGGGCTTCCCACATGCGCTCGGTGACCGCCATGAGGAAGAGGTAGTCGTTCGGACCGTCCCCCTGGCTCTTGTAGAGCGACATCGTCGGGCGAGCGCCGTTGCCGTGCCGCGCCGACGGCCGCGCCCCGAAGTGCGTACTCGCCGTCGCCGTGCGCAGGTAATAGGTCATCGCCTCCTGCATGGACAGTTCGATGTGCTGCCCCTTGCCCGTCCTGAGTTTCTGCGCATACGCGGCGGTGATCGCGAGCGCCATCTGCACGCCGGTGCCGGCATCGCCCGTGGTCGGACCGGGGCGCATCGGCGGACCGTCCGGCTCGCCGGTGATGGAGAACGCGCCGGCCGCCGACTGCGCGACCATGTCGTAGCACTTGTAGTCGGACCAGGGGCCCTCGAGCCCGAATCCCTTGATGCGCGCGTAGATGATCCCCGGGTTGACCGCCTTCATGACGTCGTAACCCAGGTCCAGCCGCTCCATGACCCCGGGACCGTAGTTCTCGACGAACGCGTCGTAGTTCGGCAGCATGTCCAGCAGCATCTGGCGGCCGCGCGGCTGGCGCAGGTCGATTGCGACGCTGCGCTTGTTGCTGTTCCACACCACAAAGTACTCGGCACTCCCGGTTGGACCGCGACCCGGGTCCCCCCGCGGCGACTCGACCTTCACCACGTCGGCGCCGAGCCAGGCGAGGGCCTGGGTACAGGAGGTACCCGCCTCGTACTGCGTCATGTCCAGGACGCGAAAACCGTCGAGCGCTGCCATATTTCTCTCCTCCGGGTCCGTCCCCCCGGTGCGTCTTCCCCCGGCTCCGCTGGCGCCGCATCACGCGGCACGCCCGGCGGTTCCATCGCCGCCGGTGCGTCCGGCGGCATCCATGACCCAATCATAGCGAGCCGCGACGCTGCTGGGTAACATCGTCCGGCTCCCGCTGACCCGGCCGAGTGCCCATGCGACTGCTCGACGATGGCCTGATGTCCCGATTCCTGGCCGAGGGCTACCTGGTGCTGCGCCCGCCGGAGCTTGCGCCCGACTTTCACCACGGGATGTTCGAGGCCGCCAGCAACCTGTACGACGAAGGCATACGCGCCGGAGGCGACACCGTCCACCTGCAGTACTTCGGCGACAACGTCGTCGCCCGGATGCCGCGCGTGGCCCGACTGCTCGAGTCCCCGACGGTGGTCGGCGCCCTCACCAGCATCCTCGGGGAGGGCTACGTACTGCATCCCCATCACTACGTGCACACCGCAAGCCACCGCGACCAGGGGTACCACCAGGACGGCAACCTGCCCTGGAACGAGCGGGGGCACTACCGCTCGCATCGGCCGAACTGGGCGATGCTCTTCTACTATCCGCAGGACGTGACGCTGGAGAACGGTCCTACCGAGGTCCTGCCCGGCTCGCAGTACTGGACCCGGGACTTCGAGCGCGGTCAACGATGGCATCCGGGCGACGGCATCGATCGTACCTTCAACGAGGAGGTTTCCACGCACGAGGACCTGGACTATCGCGACCGGCGCCTGGCCGAGTCCCTCGCATGCCTGGGCATCGAGGGCCTGGCTCCGCGGCGCCTGCCCGTTCCGGCCGGCAGCGTCGTGCTCGCCCACTACGACCTCATGCACCGCGGCGTGCGGCAGCATCCGGACTTCGAGGGGCGCCGTTACATGTACAAGTTCTACTTCCTGCGTACCCGGGAGCCCACGCGCCCGACTTGGGAGAACCGCTCGGACCGGCCGACGGGACCGTTTCCGTTCTCCTCGACGCGCCCCATCGTCGAGCGCAGCTGGGCGTGGCTGCGCGGCACAAACCCCGCACCGGCCACCCAGCACTCGCTCCGCGGCGAGGACCTTGCGGACGCCGCGGCGGAAGACACCCGCATGGCAGCGGCATACGCGCTGGGCGCCCGCGCCGCGACGGACGACGACGCCCTGGACGCCCTCGCGCGCGGTCTCACCCACGAGCGCGAGTGCGTACGTCGCGCGAGCGGATATGGACTCGGCGCCGCCGGGGAGCGCGGGCTCGATATCCTGTGCGCGGAAACCGGCCACACCGATGCGCGCGTGCGCCGTGTCGCCGTGTTCGGCATCGGAGAGACGCGCTGCACCCGGGACCGGGCGATCGACGCGCTGGTCGAACGCCTTGCCGACGCGGACGATCTCGTCCGTTCCAACGCTGCCTATGCGCTCGGCAACCTCGGCCGGTGCCGCGCGCTGGCGGACGGCGTGATCGACGGTCTCATCGACCGCCTCGACCCCGCCGTCGAACCGGACAACTCGACGAACGTCAACATGACCCGCTCCACGGTGCGCGAGAGCGTCGCGTATGCGCTCCTGCAACTCGCAGCCAACGAACGGCTGTCGGCGGGACAACGGCAACGATTCGCCGAGACGGGCTGTGCGGACCACGACCGCTACGTGCGCGGGCTCACGGTCAAGGCGCTGGTGCACCCCGGGGCGGGAGACTCGCCGGCCTGGATGCGCCCCCTGCTTGCGGCGCTCGACCGCGCCCACTTCCTGCCGGACCCCGGGGACATGGACACGCCGGGAGGGTAGGAGGCCGACAACGGAGGCGGCCCTCGGGCACGTGCCAGGCTCTGAAAGCCGGCGGTGTATAGTGCTGCCTTCACTCCCTTCCGGAGCCCGAACGTGCACTACCGGCACATCGCAGTCGAACCCCTCACCCCGACCATCGGCGCCGTGGTGTCCGGCGTCGACCTGGGCCGGCCGCTCCCCGACGACACCTTCCAGGAGATTCACGACGCCTGGATGCAACACTGCGTACTCTTGTTCCGGGACCAGGTCATGACGCCGGAACAGCACCTCGCCTTCGGGCGGCGCTTCGGTCCGTTGCACATTCACCCGGCCGCCCCGTACGCCCACGGGAACCCCGAACTCATGGTGATCGAGACGAACGAGGGCTCGAAGCGCAACAACGGCTCCGGATGGCACTCGGACGTGTCCGCGGACGAGGAGCCGCCGCTCGGCACGATCCTGCACCTGCACGAAGTGCCGTCGCAGGGCGGCGACACCCTGTGGGCGAGCATGTATGCCGCGTTCGAGGCGCTGTCACCCGCCATGCAGGCCCTGCTCGAGAGTCTGTCCGCCCTGCACGTTGCGGACTACACGGGCGTGTACGGCGACCATCCCCCGCAGCGGGCGTTCCCGCAGGCAGTGCATCCGGTCGTGCGCACCCACCCGGTGACGAAACGCAAGGTGCTGTTCGTGAATTCCTCGTTCACGCGTCGCATCGAGGGGCTGACGGCGCGCGAAAGCCGCGGGCTCCTCAAATTCCTGTTCGAGCACGTCAAGCACCCCGCCTTCCAGTGCCGCTTCCGCTGGGAAGCCGGCTCCGTCGCCATGTGGGACAACCGCTGCACCCAGCATCTCGCGGTGTGGGATTACCACCCCGAAACCCGCCGCGGCCTGCGCGTGACGGTGCAGGGCGACCGGCCGTATTTCGAGTCCAGCGTGGCAGAAGACGGCCCGCGTCAGACCATGCGCGCACAGTCCGCCGCGGCCGGGTAACCCGCCGCCGATGATCGCGGAGCGCACGGTCCGGACCGGAGCCCACCGGTCATGCTGGCCGCAACGCTGATCCCGGCCTGACTCGGCGCCAGAAGCATTGAAGTCGGAGCGCTTCAGCGCGCGCACGGCCCTTGCGGTCGTGATCGCGAACATGATCGGTACCGGGGTGTTCACGAGCCTCGGTTTCCAGCTGCTCGACATACAGTCGGGATTCGTCATCCTGGCGCTCTGGTTCGTCGGCGGCGTGACCGCGCTCTGCGGCGCCATGACCTACGCCGAGCTCGGCGCGGCGCTGCCGCGTTCCGGCGGCGAATACAACTTCCTCTCCGAAACCTATCACCCCGCGGTCGGCTTCGTGTCGGGCTGGGTCTCGGCAACGATCGGCTTCGCGGCGCCCACCGCCCTCGCCGCGATCACTTTTGGAATCTACCTGGCGTCGGTGTTTCCCGCACTGCCTCCACGCGGGCTGGCCGCCACGCTGATCGTTGCCCTCGCCACTGTCCACGCGACGACACGACGCGCGAGCGGCGGGACGCAACGGGCGTTTACCTACCTGAAGGTCGTACTGATCGCCGCCTTCTGCATCCTGGGCTGGACCGTGACCGACGCCCCGCAGGACATCTCCTTCCTGCCCGCCGCCGGGGACGGCGCCCTTATCGCGTCCGGCGCGTTCGCCATCGCCCTGATCTACGTCAACTACGCGTACACCGGCTGGAACGCAGCGACCTACGTGATCGACGAACTGGACCGGCCCCGCGAGACCCTGTCCCGCGTGCTCGTGCTCGGCACCGTGATCGTCATGGCGCTCTACCTGCTGCTGAATTTCACCTTCCTGTACGCCGCCCCCGTCGAGGCCCTCGCCGGCAAGCTCGAGGTAGGCTACGTGGCCGCGGGGTTCATCTTCGGCGACACGGGCGCGACGATCATGGGCGTCGTGCTGGCGCTGCTGCTGATCTCCACGGTGAGCGCGATGACGCTCGCCGGGCCCCGCGTGCTGCTCGTCATCGGCCAGGACTTCCCCGCGCTACGCCTGCTCGCGCGCACCAACGCGCACGGCGTGCCGCTGGTCGCCATCCTGTTCCAGTCCGGACTGGCGCTGGTCTTTGTGCTGACGGCGACGTTCGAAGCGATCCTGGTGTTCGCGGGCTTCACGCTCGGACTCAGCAGCCTGTGCACCGTGGCCTGCGTGTTCGTCCTGCGCCGGCGGCGACCGGAACTCGAGCGACCCTACCGCGTGCCCCTGTATCCCCTGCCCCCCCTGATGTTTCTCGGGCTCACGGGGTGGACCCTGACCTATATTCTGCTCCAGCGACCGACGGAAGGGCTCGCCGGCGTCGCGATCCTGGCGAGCGGTGGCGTCTTCTATGCCGTCAGCCGGCGCCTCTCCGCCCGATCCCGGAAGGCTGTACCAGGACCGTAGCGTCGGCTTGATCCGCATCGTTGAAGGCGCACGGACGACGTCATCCCGTCGCGCCCGATCCATCTCTTTCCGTCAGGCGGTCGGCGCTGCGGCTTGTCGGCGGGTCCCGGCGCAGGGGCACGACTTGAACGCGCACCCAAAGACGCCTACCTTCACCGCATGAGGGTCAACATGCGCAACCAGCGCGCGGAGTGGCGCCCGAGCGGGCAGCGCTCTAGTGTGCTGGGTCACAAATACCTTCACGTTTGCGCTGCGCCTTTTCGCCGCTGGCGGCGTTGCGCCTCCTCCCGTGGGGCCTACCACTGCTCGTCGGACGCGCCTTGCCAGCAACGAAAATGCGCTACCGCAAAGACAAAGCTATTCGCGACCCAGCACACTAGCGACGCCGCGTCCGCCTGGCGCCGCTCGGCGGCCGTCGCGTTGCTGGCTGCCGCCGGATGCAGCGAACCGTTCGGCTTCGTCCCGGGCGGCGCCCTGGAGGGCGAGGTCGCACCCGTCCCGACGGACTGGTCAGACCTCGCGGGACGGCACAATGTCCAGCTTGAGCTGCGTCCCGACAGTCCGTACTCCATCAACATGTGGGCGGTCGGCATCGGTCCCCACGCCTACGTCGCGACACGGGAGGACGGGACGCGCTGGACGGAGTACCTCGAGGAGACGCCGGACGTGCGCATCCGGGTCGACGCGTCCATCTACGAACTGGTCGCCGTGCGCGTCCACGACGATATGGAACGCCAGGCCGTCAGCACCGCTTTCGCCACGAAATACGAACTCGACCCCGAGGACAACTGGATCGCCTCGGGACAGGTGTTCCGGCTGGACCGGCGTGCGGCCGGCCAACCCCTCTAGCCGGGCCACAACACGCACCCGCCCGAGCCACCGGTCAAGGTGGCCGACTCTGGTCAGAGCCTCTCACAGTCGGCGCGGCACATTTGACCGCAATATGCAATCATAATGCGCTCACCCGAGGGACGCAGCCATGGCTAACGTAACCGTCCGCAATATTGACGAAGAGGTCATTGCCTCGTTGAAGGCGCAGGCGAAGGCGAATCACCGTTCGCTGGAAGGCGAGATTCGCCACGTCCTCGCTCAACAGGTCCTCCGGTGGACACGCCTTGAGGAGTTCCGAGAGCGTACGGCACGCCTCCACTCGCTCACCGAAGACCTCCCTCAGACGGACAGCGTCGCCCTGATCCGGGAAGACCGCGACCGTTGAAACTCGTCGTCGATGCAAGCGTCGCCGTCAAGTGGCTCTTCGCCGAACCTCACTCCCATGAAGCGCGGCAGCTCCTCGCCCCGCGTATCGTCCTCCATGCGCCGGACTTCATCCTCACCGAGGTCGCCAACGTCATCTGGAAGAAGGCGCGCCGCAAGGAAATTCCATCCGCACAGCCTTACATCGAGGAGCTGGCGAACATCCCGGATGCCGTTGTCCTGCAACCTTCGACGGAGCTTGTCATGAAGGCCGCGGCCTTGGCCGTCCAGATCGACCATCCCGTCTACGACTGCGTCTATCTCGTCTGTACGGAAGCGGAGGCGGCACCTCTCGTCACCGCAGACGAGAGGCTGGCTCGGCGCGCCGCAGAAGCATATCCCACGGTTGAAGTCTGGAACATCGGTCACGCCGAGATCGCCCAACGGATCGCCGCAGCCGCCACCGCGCTCGTCATTCAGGACGACACGGTTCAGCGGGCCGTCGCCGCGTACGATGCCTTCAGAAGGACCGCCGATTCCGTCATCCAAACCGTGCACCCGAGACCCAGCGGCGTACGGATACTCTCACCGGAAGACCAAGACGCCTACTTCGACACGCCAGCGTACCTCCGGCTCGTCAAGTTCATTGCCAACCTCACTCTCGACGAAAGAATCGATCTCAAGGCGCTCGCCTGGTACGGTCGCCAAACCGCGCAGGGGGCCGATTGGCGCTACTATCTGAACCATGCCTGCCGAATGGGTGCCGACGACCTCGACTACGAAGCGTCATTAGGTCACCACTGGCAGGCAGGCTTGGACCGGCTCCGCCAAGACGTTCAAAAGCCCAGTTGACCGGCGCTGCGGCTTCCCGTTGCGTTTGTGAAGTCAATCACCGCAAGACACAGCAAGTATCGACGCCTGGCCGTGACACGAGGCGGGCCCGCGCGGGCGATCCTGCGCAGCAGCGAAGCCTGGGCCTATCGACGCCTGGCCGTGACACGAGGCGGGCCCGCGCGGGCGATCCTGCGCAGCAGCGAAGCCTGGCCTAGCGCCGCGTTGAACGAGTTCGTCGACCAGCCCTCCCTCTTCGGCAACGGGCCCTCGCGTTTTACGCGTCCGGGATGACGGCCGCCTCCAGCTTGTGTCCCTCGGGGTCACGCACGAAGCAGCAGTAGTAGGTCGGACCGTATTCGGGCCGGGGTCCCGGCGGTCCGTCGTCGGTGCCGCCGCCTTCCAGGGCAGCCGCGTGAAACGCATCGACCGCTTCCCGCGACGGCGCGATGAAAGCGAAGTGCGTTCCGTTCGCAACGCCTGCCGGACGCCCGTCCATCGGTCGCTGCACCCACACCTCGGGGAACTGTTTGCCGTACGCCGCGGCGACCGGGAGGGTCATGACCCTGCGCGCGCCCAGCGTGGCCATCAGCCGATCGTAGAAGGCGACGGCCGCATCGAGGTCGTTCACGCCGATCGAGACGTGGTGCACGATGCTGGGGATGTCGTCGGCCACGGCTTCACCCCGCCGGCGTGTACCAGATGGGCCTCACCCCGCCGGCGTGTACCAGATGGGCGACGTCCAGGCGCGCTCCTGCAGCGTCGCCGGCAGGTCCGGGCGCGGCGAGACTCCGGCTCGAACGGCGTCCCAGGTCGACCATCGACAGGTCGGGTTTTCCATTACGCGGGCGTAGTAGACGGCCCTCTGTCGCGCATCGAATGTCGGGTCCTGCCACGATGCGGAGAGCTGCGCGGCGCCCGCACCGGCGGAAATCGAACAGTCCGCAAGGTTCACCGCTGCGCCGTTGTCCGGGCAGCGCTGCGTTTCGGGATCGACCGACAGGCCATCGGAGCAGGCGACGTCGAATACGCGTTCATGCGCCGTGCCGTCCTGCACCCAGCCCTTGACGATCTGCGCGCGCTGCAGCGGCGCGCTGCGCGCATCGCGTACCGCCTGGACCAGGAACGATGGGACGCCTTCCGGGCCACCCTGGAGATCGCCGCCCATGGGCACGCCGGCCGCATAAGCGCGCTCCACCATGTCCGGCGCATCCGCCGCCACGCCTTCCAGGCCGTAGCCGCCGAAGAAGCGCACGCGGATGCGCGGACCGCTGGTGCCGAAGGTCTCCTTGCGGCGGAATGCGTCGTAGATGGCCTCGCGCGTGTTCTCCTCCGCCCACACTCCGGCCAGACCCGCGGCGCTGAACCAGGTGAAGTCCGTCTGCGTGAAACGTTCCGCGTCGCCGCCGCACCAGAACTGCGCGACACTCTCGTCGGACTCGCCCGACACCGCCGACGGCACCGTCTCCGGGCACGCGTGCACGTCGAGCGGACCGTCCTCCGGAGTCGCCTCCAGCGGGACCGACGCCCGCAGCTCCGGCGTCGCGTCAACGGTTGCCAGCTTCGCGTAGTAGTCCGACTCGTCGCCCGCATACGACGCGTTGTGCGTGTCGCTGGCGCCGACGAAGCCGAACCTGAACGGGTTGAAGCCCTGCTCCTGCTCGAACCCGATGCCGCGGATCAGCGCTTCGCGGGCATAGCTGCCGGAGACGTTGCTGAGGATCTGCGTGGCGATGCGGAACGGCATGATCTCGAAGTTCGCCCACTCGTCGTTGGGCGACAGCAGCGGATGCGTCTCGGAAGTGCCCTTGATCTGCGTCACTTCCACGAGGGGCTCGTTGCGCATGCGCATCTCGGCGTACGCGGCATCGAACGGCGTGCCGTCGAAATACGCGGGCTTGAACATCTGCCCGTTGGAGCCGTTGCTGTTGTGCGGAATCGCGAGCGCCTCGTAGCCGTCCGCGCGGGCCCGGTCCATCCACTCCCAGAGGTCCTCCGGGTTCGGCGAGTCGAATTGGGAGAACGGCATGTCCGGTGCGCTCCCGCCCCGGAAGATCACGTTGCGGTGCAGGTTCTGCAGCCCCGGCATGGAGGTGTACTCGTAGCCGACGAAGGTCGTGAATCGGCCCGGCTCGTAGTGCCGGTCCGCCGCTGCCACGATATCCGACCAGGTCGAACGCATCACGTCGCGGTCAATGAACCCGTCGACCTTCCCGGCGGGCTCCGTGATCAGGGCCATGAGGACCTCGCCAGCGGCGGCGCGCTTCTCCGGGGTGTCCATGCCGACGAGGGGTTGCGAGGAAGGCCGCTGCGAGATCTCCGTCGTCGGATCGTTGATCGCCGCGAACATGCCGAGGAACATTGCGTGGTCCGTGACCGCATAGAAGTCCAGCGGGTCCGGAAGCCGCATCTCGAAGCCGCTCGCGTGGGTCATGCCCGCACCCCGTGCGAAGCGATACGCCTCGTCCGGGTTGGCGCGCGTTCCGAAAAGGTACGCGTCCATCGAATAGCGGGTGTGCACGTGCAGGTCGCCGAACCAGGCGTCACGCAGCGGATTCGGTTCGGGTAGCGGTGTCTCCTGCGCCGCGCTCACGGCGTTCGCGCCATCCGCCTCCCGCTCCGGCGCTTGTGACGCCTCCTGCGAGCACGCCATCAGCCACAGGCAGGCGAGCGACGCGACCAGCGCCCCTACCGCCTTCCCGGGGCGGCCCGCGCGAATCCGCATGCCCCCTCCTCCTCCCGGGTCGAGGGGTCAGCTCGCCGGCGAATACCAGATCGGCGACGACCAGGCCCGTTCCTGCAGCGTCGCCGGCAGGTCCGGCCGCGGCGACACACCCGCTTTCAGGGCGTCCCAGGTCGACCAACGGCACGTCGGGTTTTCCAGAACGCGCACGTAGTAGAGCGCACGCTGGGCCGAGTCGAACGTCGGGTCCTGCCACGACGCCGCAAGCTGCGCGGCACCCACGTCCTCGGAGATCGAGCAGTCGGCCAGGTTCACCGTCGCACCGTTGTCCGGGCACCGGTGGGTTTCCGGGTCCACGGCGCCGCCGTCGGAGCATGCCACGTCGAACACCTGCTCCCGGGTGGCGCCGTCCTCGACCCAGCCCTTGACGATCTGCGCGCGCTGCAGGGGCGCACCCCGCGCGTCCCGAGCCGCCCAGACGAGAAACGTCGGCGCGCCTGCCGCGCTTCCTTCGAGGTCTCCGCCCATGGCCACGCCGCCGGCATCGGCGCGCTCCACCATGTCGGGCGCGTCCGCCGCCACGTCCCCGAGATCGTAGCCGCCGAAGAAGCGCACGCGGATGCGCGGCCCGCTCGTGCCGAAGGTCTCCTTGCGCCGGAACGCGTCGTAAATCGACTCGCGCGTGTTCTCCTGCGCCCACGCCCCCGTCAGGCCCGAGGCGCTCCAGTAGGTGTAGTAGGTCTCGCGGAACCGGTCGGCGTCCTCGCCGCACCAGATCTTTGGCGCGGGTTCCGTGGACTCTCCCGCGATCGCGGTCGGCACGGTCTCGGGACACGGGCGCACGTCCAGCGGTCCCTCTCCGGGCACCGGCTCCAGGGGGATGGCCCCGCGCCGTTCAGCCGTACCGTCGAGTACGCCCACCTTGCTGTAGAACTCGGACTCGTCGCCCGCATACGACGCGTTGTGCGTGTCGCTCGCACCGACGATGCCGAACTTGAACGGGTTGAAACCCTGCTCCGCTTCGAACTGGATGCCGCGGATCAGGGCTTCGCGCGCATAGCTCCCGGAGACGTTGCTGATGATCCGCGTGGCGATGCGGAACGGCATGATCTCGAAGTTCGCCCATTCGTCGTTCGGCGACAGGAGCGGGTGCGTCTCCGAATTGCCCTTCACCTGCGTGATCTCGACCAGCGGCTCGTTGCGCATCCGGAGGTCCGCGTAAGCGGCGTCGAAGGGCGCATCGTCATAGTAGGCCGGCTTGAACATCTGGCCGTTCGAGCCGTTGCTGTTGTGCGGGATCGCGAGCGCCTCGTAGCCGTCGGCCCGTGCCCGGTCCATCCACTGCCAGAGTTCCTCCGGGTTCATCGAGTCGAGGCGCGAGAACGGGATGTCCGGGGCGCCGTCGCCGCGGAACACCACGTTGCGGTGCAGATTCTGCGACGACGGCCCCGAGGTGTACTCGTAGGCGACGAACGTCGTGAAGTTGCCGGGATCGTTGTTCCGGTTCGCAGACGCCACGATCTCCGCCCAGGCCGAGCGCACGATGTCCTTGTCGAGGACGTCTGCATGGGTCTCCGGGCTCAGGTAGGGACGGATCGCGCCGAACGCCGCGCCCCGCTCTTCGGCGGTCTTCGCCGCGGCGAAGGGCTGGGCGAACTCCGTCTTCGATATCTCCGTGGTCGGGTCGGACATCGCCGGCAGCATGCCGAGGAACATCGCGTGGTCCGTGACCGCATAGAAGTCGAGCGGATCCGGGAGCTGCATCTCGAAGCCCGACGGGTGCGCCAGGCTCTCGCCGCGCGCGAAGCGGTACGCCTCGTCCGGGGTCGCGACCGTGCCGAAGATGAACGCATCGAACGAGTACCGCGAATGCACGTGGAGGTCGCCGAAGTAGGCGTTGCGGAGCGGGTTCGCTGCAGGCGGCGCAGCCTCCTCGGCCGCGCCGGACGCCTCCTCGGGCTCCGCGGCGGGCGCGTCCGCCGGCTCCTGCGAACACCCTGCCAGCCACAGGCCGGCGAGGCCGGCGAGCCCGACGACCATCAGATATCGCGCTTTCATGATTCCCCCTGCTTTCCGATCCGCAATCAACCCGCCGGAGCGTACCAGATGGGGGAGGTCCAGGCCCGTTCCTGCAGCGTCGCCTGCAGGTCCGGTCGCGGCGACACGCCCGCTTTCAGGGCGTCCCACGTGGACCAGCGGCACGTCGGGTTCTCCAGCACGCGCACGTAATAGAGCGCACGCTGGGCGGGGTCGAACGTCGGGTCCTGCCACGACGCGGCAAGCTGCGCGGCACCCACGTCCTCGGAGATCGAGCAGTCAGCCAGGTTCACCGTCGCACCGTTGTCCGGGCACCGGTGAGTTTCCGGGGCCACGGCGCCGCCGTCGGAGCATGCCACGTCGAACACCTGCTCCCGGGTGGCGCCGTGCTCGACCCAGCCCTTGACGATCTGCGCGCGCTGCAGCGGCGCGCTGCGCGCATCCCGCGCTGCCCAGACGAGAAACGTCGGCGTGCCTGCCGCGCTTCCTTCGAGGTCTCCGCCCATGGCCACGCCACCGGCATCGGCGCGCTCCACCATGTCGGGCGCGTCCGCCGCCACGTCCGCGAGACCGTAGCCACCGAAGAAGCGCACGCGGATGCGCGGCCCGCTCGTGCCGAACGTCTCCTTGCGCCGGAACGCGTCGTGAATCGACTCGCGCGTGTTCTCCTGCGCCCACGCCCCTGTCAGGCCCGAGGCGCTCCAGTAGGTGTAGTAGGTGTCACGGAAACGGTCGGCGTCCTCGCCGCACCAGATCTTCGGCACCGGATCGGTGGACTCACCCGAAATCGCCGTCGGTACGGTCTCGGGACACGCGCCCACGTCCAGCGGTCCCTCTCCGGGCACCGGTTCCAACGGGATGGCGCCGCGCCGTTCCGGCGTACCGTCGAGGACACCTACCTTGCTGTAGAACTCGGACTCGTCCCCGGCATACGACGCGTTGTGCGTGTCGCTCGCACCGACGATGCCGAACTTGAACGGGTTGAAACCCTGCTCCGCTTCGAACTGGATACCCCGAATCAGGGCTTCGCGCGCATAGCTCCCGGAGACGTTGCTGACGATCTGCGTGGCGATGCGGAACGGCATGATCTCGAAGTTCGCCCACTCGTCGTTCGGCGACAGGAGCGGATGGGTGTCCGAAGTGCCCTTCACCTGCGTGATCTCGACCAGCGGCTCGTTGCGCATCCGCAGATCCGCGTAGGCGGCGTCGAAGGGCGCATCGTCATAGTAGGCCGGCTTGAACATCTGCCCGTTCGAGCCGTTGCTGTTGTGCGGGATCGCCAGCGCGTCGTAGCCGTCGGCCCGGGCACGGTCCATCCACTCCCAGAGTGCCTCGGGATTGCTCGAGTCCAGGCGCGAGAACGGGATCTCCGGGGCGCCGTCGCCGCGGAACACCACGTTACGGTGCAGATTCTGCGACGACGGCGCCGAGGTGTACTCATAGGCGATGAACGTCGTGAAGTTGCCGGGATCGTTGTTCCGGTTGGCCGCCGCCACGATCTCCGCCCAGGCCGAGCGCACGATGTCCTTGTCAAGGACTTCGCCGACGGTTTCCGGTGACAGGTACGGTCGTATGGCAGCGAAAGCCGCACTCCGCTCCTCCACCGTCTTCGCGTTCGCGAAGGGCTGGGCCAACTCCGTCTTCGAGATCTCCGTGGTCGGGTCGGACATCGCCGGCAGCATGCCGAGTAACATCGCGTGGTCCGTGACCGCGTAGAAATCCAGCGGATCCGGGAGCTGCATCTCGAAGCCGGACGGGTGCGCCAGGCTCTCGCCGCGCGCGAAGCGGTACGCCTCGTCCGGGGTCGCGACCGTGCCGAAGATGAACGCGTCGAGCGAGTAGCGCGAATGGACGTGGAGATCGCCGAAGTAGGCGTTGCGGAGCGGATTCGCCGGCGGCGGCGTAGCCTCCTGGGCCGCGTCAGGCGCTCCCTCGGGCTCCGGGGCAGGCATCTCTGCCGGCTCCTGCGAACACCCCGCCAGCCAGAGGCCGGCGAGCCCGACGACGGTCAGACATCGCGCTCTCATGATTCCCCCTGCTTTCCGATCCGCAATCAACCCGCCGGAGCGTACCAGATGGGGGAGGTCCAGGCCCGTTCCTGCAGCGTCGGCGGAAGATCGGGCCGCGGTGCGCGTCCCGCGCCGCCCGGACGAGGAACGTCGGCCGGCCTTCCACGCGGCCTTCGATGTCCCCGCCCATGGGCACCCCGGCCGCATCGGCACGCTCGACCATGTCCGGCGCATCGGCCGCCACGTCGGCAAGGTCGTAGCCGCCGAAGAAGCGCACGCGCACGCGTGGCCCGCCCGTGGCGAAGGCCTCCTTGCGACGGAATGCGTCGTAGATGGCTGCCCGCGTGTTCTCTTCCGCGCACACCCCCGTCAGTCCCGACGCGCTCCAGATGCTGTTGTAGAAGTCGGCGAAGCGGTCCGCGTCCTCGCCGCACCAGATCTTCGGTACGGGCTCGGCGGACTCTCCCGAGATCGCCGTCGGCACGCTGTCCGGACACGGACGCACGTCCAGCGGTCCCTCTCCGGGCACGGGTTCGAGCGGGACGGCCCCGCGCGTCGCCGCGGTGCCGCCGAGCACGCCGCCGCTCCCGTCGTACCCGGACTCGTCACCCGCCCAGGTCGCATTGTGCGTATCGCGCGCCCCGACCAGGCCGAACCTGAACGGGTTGAAGCCCTGCTCGGCCTCGAACCGGATGCCGCGGATCAGGGCTTCGCGTACGTAACTCCCGGAGATGTTGCTGATGTGCCGCGAGACGATGCGGAACGTCGAGATCTCGAAGTCCGCCCACTCATCGTTTCGGCGACAGCAGCGGATGCGTCTCCGACGTGGCCTTCAGCTGGGTGACCTCGACCAGCGGCTCGTTGCGCATCCGCAGGTCGGCGTAGGCCCCGGGAAGCCACGGTCCTCCCCTTCAATCCCGCGCGCGGTCTTCCCGCGCCGTAGCCAACCCGCCGAGCCCGCGCAGGAACTCCTGGTAGGCCTCGATCGACTGGCGTCCGCCTTCGAACATGGCGGTCATCATCCTGCCGAGCGCTTCGCCCTCGCCCTGCTGGTCCACGAACTGCCTGAACCGCTCTTCCATGAACTGCTGCGCGGCCGTGGTATCGGGCAGGCCAAACAGTTGCCGGACTTCCGCCGGCGTGATGTCCACTTCGATCTTCATGGGTAGCCCCCCCTACCAGGAGTTGCGCAGTTCGCGCAGCTTCAGGAACACCTCCTTTGACGAAGGGTTCTCCTCCATGCCGGGGAAGGCCTCGCGCAGCCGCGCGATGACCGTGGCGCTCGTCAGCCGAAAGAAGGTGTTGATCTCCCGCTCCCGGGCCAGCGTCGTGACGAGCGGATGGTCCGGATCATGGGTGTCGGACAACTCCCCCGCCAGTTCCGCGGCCGCTCCGTTGTCCGGCTCGCGGTCGAGGGTGAAAGCGAGATTGTTCGTGATGTAGTCATGGCCGGGGTAGATCTGCGTTTCGGGGGGCAGCCGGTCGAGTTGCGAGACGAATGTCTCGTAGAGCTCCTCCGGGTGACCGCCGCCGTGGCAGTTGCCGGCGCCGGCGTTGAACAGCGTGTCGCCGCAGAAGAGCGCCGGCGTATCGGTCTGCGACAGCAGGCAGATGTGGCTCATGGTGTGCCCGGGCGTATCGAGGGCCAGGAGTTCCACCGTCTTGCCGATCGACACCACGTCGCCCACGCCGAGCCCCACGTCGATGCCGTCGATCCGCGGTCCGGCGTCCTTGTGGGCGAGGAGCTTCGCCCCGGTGGCCTCGATCATCGCGCCGTTGCCCCCGGTGTGGTCGAGATGCTCGTGGGTGTTCAGGATCTGGGTGATCTCCCAGCCCTTCTCCCGGGCCCGCGCGAGACACTTGGCGTGGTCCAGGGGGTCCACCGCGAGCGCCTCCCCGGTCTCCCCGCAGGCGATCAGGTAGTTGAAGTTGCGGTAGGCGTTACCGGTCCAGATCTGCTCGACGATCACTGTGTTCTCTCCGATTGCGAGGTCCTTATCATGGACGCAAACGCCGCCGTGCGCACCCTTGGTGGAGGACTCGCACACGGCCGCGCGGCGCCGCAGCGCCTGCGTCCCACCGGGGTCCCGCACGGGACGCAGTACAATCCCGCACATGCGCAAAGCCGCACGCATACTCTATCGGGGCGCACCGGGCACGGGAGCCTGACCGGTGCATTGTCCGTTCTGCAGCAACGACGATACGCGGGTCATCGATTCCCGGCTCGTCGCGGAAGGGGGGGAGGTGCGTCGCCGACGGGAGTGCCAGCACTGCGGCGAGCGCTTCACCACCTACGAGCGGGCGGCGCTCGTCATGCCCCACATCGTCAAGAGCAACGGCGCTCGGGAACCCTTCGACGAGACGAAGTTGCGCGCCGGAATGCTGCGTGCCCTCGAGAAACGCCCCGTCGGCGCCGATGACGTCGAAAACGCGATCGGCCACATCACCCACGTGTTGCGCTCCACCGGGGAGCGCGAGGTGCCGTCGCGCATGGTCGGCGAAGCCGTGATGCAGGAGTTGCGTGGCATGGACAGTATCGCCTACGTCCGCTTCGCGTCCGTGTACCGGGACTTCCAGGATGTTCGGGACTTCTCCGAGGAAGTCCGCAAACTGCACCCCGAGAACGACTGACCGCGCGCGGCGAACTCTGATGTCGAAGACCACGGATCTGCTCCACCTCCGGGCCGCCATCGCCCTGGCCGAGGGCGGCCTCTACACCTGCGCACCGAACCCGCGCGTCGGCTGCCTGATCGTGCGCGACGGCAAGACGCTCGGCCGCGGGTGGCACGCGTGGGCGGGGCAGGGCCATGCCGAGGTCCGCGCGCTCGCCGACGCCGGCGAAGCGGTCGGCGCAACCGCCTACGTGTCGCTCGAACCCTGCTCGTTCCACGGCCGGACACCGCCCTGTACGAATGCGCTGATCGAGGCCGGCATTCGCCGCGTCGTCGCCGCCATGACGGACCCGCATCCACGCATCGACGGCGCCGGATTCGGGCAACTGCGCGCAGCCGGCATCGACGTCGACGTCGACGAGCTTGCCGAGGCCCGGGATCTGAATCCCGGCTGGCTCACCCGCTTGCGCACCGGACGCCCCTGGGTACGCATCAAGACCGCGGTGTCCCTCGACGGCCGCACCGCGATGGCGAATGGCGAGAGCAAATGGATCACCTCCGACGCCGCGCGCGCCGACGTGCAGCACTGGCGTGCCCGCAGTTGCGCGATCGTCACCGGCGCCGGCACCGTACGCGCCGACGATCCGCGGCTCACCGTGCGGGATACGCGCTTCGCGACGAATGGCGAGACCCGCCAGCCACTGCGGGTGATCGTCAGCAGTCGGGGCGCGCTGCCCTCCGACGCCACCATCCTGGCTGGCGGGAACGCGCTCGTGGCCTGCGGACGGGACGGCGATGGCCCGGCCGGCATCGAAGTGCATCGCCAGGAGGGCAGGCGGGTCGATCTCGCGGCGCTCCTCGAACATCTCGCCGGACGGCAGTGCAACGAAGTCCTCGTGGAAGCAGGTCCCACGCTCACCGGGGCTTTCCTCGAAGCGGACTTGTGGGACGAGTTGATCGTCTACGTCGCTCCCAAGCTCCTCGGCAGCGACGCTCGGCCCCTGGCGCTTCTGCCGCTGGCGCGCATGGCGCAGGCGGTCGCGGGTAGAATCGCGGACGTGGCCACGTTCGGGGACGATGTGCGCATCGTCGTCCGACGCAGCGAACCTGTCTGATCGGCCGCGCGCACGCCCCGAAGGCCCGCATCGCCCGATGACCCTCGCACGCCCACGGGCAGCAGGAGAACGACAGACCGATGGCAGACGAAAAGCCCACCTCCCTCGATCTCGACGGCCAGGGGAGACGATTCGCCATCGTGGCCGCCCGGTTCAACGGGTCCGTGGTGGACCCGATGCTCGGCAGCGCCTTGGCAACGCTTGAGGCGCACGGCGTTCGGACGGACGACCTGACCGTGGTTCGTGCCCCGGGCGCCTTCGACCTTCCGGTGCTTGCGAAACGGGCCGCGGAGTCCCTCCGACCCGACGGCGTCATCGCGCTCGGCGCCGTGATCCGGGGTGAGACGCCCCACTTCGACTACGTCTCCGGGGAGTGCGCCGCCGGCCTGCAACGGGCGGCGCTCGAAACCGGCGTGCCCATGATCTTCGGCGTCCTGACCACCGACACCGACGAACAGGCCGAGGTGCGGGCGGACCCGACGCGTGGCGACAAAGGCGGCGATGCCGCGCGCGCGGCCCTCGAGATGGCCGCCGTCCTCGAACGGTTCTAGCGTATGTCCGTATGGGCCCGCCGGCGTGCGCGACGCGCGCTGGTACAGGCGATCTACCAGTGGCAGCTCGGCGGCCAGGCGGCCGACGATATCCGTGCCCAGTTCGCGGACAACGGCAGCCTCGACAAGGCGGATGTCGTCTTCTTCAGCGCATGTCTGCGCGGCGTTCTGACCGACGCGCCAGACCTCGACGCCACGTTCGCACCCTATCTCGACCGCGCCGTCGCCTCCCTCGACCAGGTCGAACGCGCCATCCTGCGTGCCGGCGCCTACGAGTTGCGGTCCCGCATCGACGTCCCGTACAAGGTGGCGATCGACGAGTACGTCCGGCTCGCCAAGACCTTCGGCGCCGAGCAGAGCTACAAGTACGTCAACGGCGTCCTCGACCGCGTCGCGCGCGACCTGCGGACGCAGGAAACGCAATGGACGAGTTCGAGCTGATCGGCCGCATCGTCGCGATCCTCGGCGGCAGCGCCGGAGGGGACGGCGTGGTACTCGGTCCCGGCGACGACGCCGCGCTGGTCGCCGTGCCGCCCGGATTCGACCTCGCTGTCACCACCGACACGCTGGTCGCGGGCCGGCACTTCCCTGACGGGGCAGCCGGCGACCTGGTCGGTGAGCGCGCGCTCGGGGTGAATCTCTCGGACCTGGCCGCGATGGGCGCAGAGGCGAAGTACTGCGTGGTCTCCCTGACGGCGCCCGAAGCGGACATCGTATGGGTCGAGGCGTTCGCGCGGGGTCTCGCGGCCGCGGCGCGGCCGCACGGCGTCGCCATCGTCGGCGGCAACCTGGCGCGAGGCCCCCTGAGTGTTTCCGTGGCCGCCCATGGGCTGGTACCGCATGGGCAGGCGCTGCTGCGGTCCGGCGCACGCGCCGGGGATACGCTCTTCGTGTCCGGGCCGGTCGGTGTCGGCCACGCCGCGCGGCTGGCCGGAGACGCGCGGTTCTACCGGGTCGAACCGCGTCTCGCGCTCGGCATGTCGCTACGCGGGGTGGCGTCGGCCGCGATCGATGTCTCCGACGGACTGCTCGCCGATCTGGGCCATCTGTGCGCGGCGAGCGGCGTGGCGGCCGAGGTCGACCTCGAATCCATACCCGTCGGCAGCGGAGTGGAGCCGTTGACTGCGCTGTCCTGCGGCGACGACTACGAGTTGCTCTTCACGGCGGACGACATCTCGGCGATCCGGACCAGGGTCCACGCCATCGGGCGCATCGTCAGCGGCGCCGGCGTGCGCGTGCTCGAGCGCGGTCACCCGCTCACCCTCGATGCGGACGATTCCACGGGATACCGACATTTCGAGTAACCGTCTCAGCCCGCGCGATCTCCGAGCACCGGACGTCTTGCTGGCCACGGGCTTCGGCGCGGGCTTTCTGCCACTCGCGCCCGGCACCTGGGGAGCCGCCCTCGGTACGCTGCTCTGGTGGGTGTGCTTCGTCGACACGGCGCCGCTGGTGCAGCTTGCGGCCGCTTCGACCCTGGCGGCGGCGGGGGGCTGGCTCCTGCACATCCTCTGCGCGCGGCGCGGCCTGCACGACGACTCCGCCATCGTGCTCGACGAGGTCGCGGGGGTCTGGGTAGCGCTCCTGTTCGTGCCCGACGAACCCATCGCGGTCGCGGCGGGATTCCTGCTGTTCCGTGTGTTCGACATCTGGAAACCGTGGCCGGTGTCGTGGGCGGACCGGGAAGTGGCCGGCGGGCTCGGTGTCCTGCTGGACGACCTGTTCGCCGGATTGCTGGCGCTGGCCGTGCTCCAGGCGGGGCTCTCGCTACTCGGTGCCAGCGGTTTCTGAGCGCGCCGCGTCAACCGCGCGAACCGCTCCGGTCAACCAGCGTCCGCCAACAGGAACTCCAGCAACGCCTTCTGCGAATGCAGGCGGTTGCCCGCCTCCGTGAACACGACCGAGCGCGGGTCGTCGAGCAGCTCCGCGCTCACTTCCTCGCCGCGGTGCGCGGGCAGGCAGTGCATGAAGAGCGCGTCGTCGCCAGCGCAGTCCAGCAGCGCCGGAGTCACCTGGTAGTCCGCGAAGGCGCGGCGTCGCGCGCCGGCCTCTTCATCGTGCCCCATCGAGGCCCATACGTCGGTCACGACGAGATCCGCGCCCTCGACGGCGGCCCGCGGGCAGTCCACCCACTCCGCGCTGTTGACGCTGGCCAGCAGCTCCAGATCCGGGCGATGCGTCGGGGGCGTGGCGACCCTCAGGTGAAAGTCGAACTGCCGCGACGCGTTGATGTAGGAGTGGCACATGTTGTATCCGTCGCCGACGAAGGCCACCGTGCGTCCGGCGATGGGCCCGCGCACTTCCTCGAAGGTCTGCACGTCCGCGAGCAGCTGGCACGGATGGAAGCGCGCCGTCATGCCGTTGATGACGGGGACCTCCGAAGCGTCCGCAAAGGCCGTGACGTCTTCGTGCCGCAACGTGCGCAGCATCACCACGTCGACCATCTCCCCGAGCACGCGCGCCGTGTCCTCGATCGGCTCGTCGCGCGAGATCTGCGTGTCCTTCGGAGTGAGGCAGATGGCGTGGCCGCCGAGCTGGTGCATGCCCGCCTCGAACGCGACCCGCGTGCGCGTCGAATTGAGCTCGAAGACCATCGCGAGGGTTTTGCCCTCGAGCGGCCGCCAGGCCCTGCCCGCACGGTGCAGCCGCTTCAGTTCCGCCGCCCGCGAAACCACGTGCGTCAGTTCCTCCGGGCTGAAGTCCAGGAGGGTCAGGAAGTGCCGCGTGTCCATGCGGTCACTCCAGGGCGTTGACGAGGTCGACGACGGTCGCGACGACCGTATCGGCGTCTTCGTTCGACAGGATCAGTGGCGGCAGGAGGCGCACAATGGTGTCCAGAGTCACGTTGAGCAGAACGCCCGCCTCCAACGCCTGCTGCGCAATCTGCGTGCAGGGCTGATGCAGTTCCACCGCCAGCAGCAGGCCCTTGCCGCGGATGTCCTTCACCCGGTTGTTCCCCTGCAGCCCGTTGCGGAGCCCGGCGAGCATGCGCTCCCCGAGTTCACTCGCGCGTTCGATCAGGCCGCCCTCGAGTTCGTCGAGCACCGCGTTGCCGGCCGCGCACACCAACGGGTTGCCGCCGAACGTCGACCCGTGCGTCCCCGCGGTCAGCATGCCCGCCGCCACGCCCCGCGCCAGGCACACGCCGATCGGCACACCGTTACCCAGCCCCTTCGCGAGGGTCACCACGTCCGGCAGGATGCCCGTGTGCTGGTAGCAGAAGAACTTGCCCGAGCGCCCGCTGCCCGTCTGGATCTCATCGAGTACGAGGAGCCAGCCGTTCTCGTCGCACAATGCGCGCAGGGCCGGCAGGTAGTCTCCGTCCGGAATCTGGATGCCGCCCTCGCCGAGGATCGGCTCGACCATCACCGCCACGACGTTCTTGTCGTTCGCGGCGATGTTGCGCATGGTCGCCATATCATTGAACGGGGCGCGTACGAAGCCCCCGAGCAGGGGCTCGAAGCCGGCGTGTACCTTGCGGTTGCCGGTCGCCGTCAGGGTCGCCATCGTCCGGCCGTGGAAGCTGTTGTCCACCACGACAATGCCGGGTGCGGCGATCCCCTTCGAGTGCCCATACAGTCGCGCGATCTTGATCGCCGCTTCGTTCGCTTCCGCGCCCGAATTGCCGAAGAAGACGTTGTCCATGCCGGAGAGGGTCGTCAGCCGTTCCGCCAGCCGCTCCTGCTCGCCGATCCCATAGAGATTGGAGGTATGCAGCAGCCGTCCCGCCTGGCGCGTCAGCGCCGCCGTGACGTGGGGATGCGCATGACCGAGGCCCGTCACCGCGAGCCCGCAGAGCGCGTCGATGTACTCCTTGCCCGTGTCGTCGTACAGCCGCGCGCCCTCGCCGCGCTCGAACGTCACCTCGAACCGCTTGTAAGTGGGCATGATCGCTGTCATCGGACCGACTCCTTCGCCTGCTTCTCCCCGTATGGGAATACGCCAAAAACAAAGCGGGCAGCGGTGAAGCTGCCCGGGAACGGGCGACTATAACCGAGATTCGCGGCAGTTCAAGGGCATTCTTTCGCTCCCGGGCGCCATGTCGCGGGTGCGCCGCAGACGCTGCGGCGCCTACCCGGTCAGGCGTCGCGGACCGCCTCGGCGAAGCGGGCCAGCCCTGCTTCCAGGGTCACCCGCGGGCAGCCGAAGTTGAAGCGCTGAAACCCCGGACCACCGAAACGCGCGCCATCGGAGAGGCCGAGGCCATGCCGTTCGAAGTGCTCCTCGGGCTGTGCCAGGCCGAGCGGGCGGACATCTATCCAGGCGAGATACGTGCCCTCCACGCACGTCGTCTCGACGCCGTCGAGACCGGCCACCACTTCCCGCAGCCGGTCCCCGTTCGCCCGGAGGTAGCGGTTGAGTTCGCCCAGCCAGTCCGTCCGCTCCGTATACGCCCACCGCGCCGCCGTGTAGGCGAGGGGGGAGACATGACTGATCAGGCCGGCCCGGGCGTGCAGGAAGGCCTTGCGCAGGCCGGCATCGGGAATGACGGCGACTGCCGAGCCGAGGCCCGGGACGTTGTAGCTCTTGTTGGGACTGAACAGCGTGATGGAGGGCAGTTCCGGCGCGAGGCTCGCCGCCGGGATGTGGGCTACACCGGGTTCGAGGAGCAGATCGCAGTGGATCTCGTCGCTCACGAGAGTCAGGCCATGACGCAGGCAGAACTCTACCAGGGCTTCGAGTTCTTCGCGGCGATAGACCCGCCCGGTGGGATTCTGCGGATTGCACAGCAGGAACCCGCCGGTGTCGGGACGCACGGCGGCCTCGAACCGCGCCATGTCCATCGTCCAGGACCCGCCTTCCCGGACCAGGCTCACCACGATGCCCGCCTTGTCGACGTGCCGCGGCACGGCGAGGAACGGGTAGTACACCGGCGCGGGAATCAGGAGACTGTCGCCGCCGACGGCCCGCCCTGCCAGGTTCATGCCCGGCACTACGCCGGGGAGCCATACCAGCCACTCGGGAACGACCGTCCAGCCGTGACGACGCTGCAGCCATGCAACGAACGCGGCTTCGACCTCCGGCGGCGTGTCCGTATAGCCGAGGACGCCGTGGTCGAGGCGCTCCGCCACCGCCGCCAGCAGTCCCGGCGGCGCGCGGAAGTCCATGTCCGCCACCCAGAAGGGGAGGACGTCCGGCCCGTACCGGCTCCACTTGCTGCTCGAGGTACCCGCGCGATCGACCGGCGTGTCGAAGTCGTAGCCGTGCATGAAAGGGGCGGGGCTCAGTCTTCCGCCTTGTCCATCCCGGCCACCGGCCGCTCCTTGGGTGCGCTGTCGTAGGCGCCCCGGAAATCGCGGAAGGGACCGTCCCGCCACTCGAGCGCCGCCTTCAGTCCGTCCTCGCGGACGCGACGCCCCCACTCGGAGGCGGCCGCGCGTTGCCCACTCAGCGCCTGGATCTCCGTGCCGGACGCCAGGGCCGTGCGAATGCCCATGGTCTCGTACTGCCGGTTCACCGCACGCTTGGTGTACATCAGCATCTCGTTGTCGATGTAGCCGAGGCGGCGCGCGAAACGTTCCGTGAAGTCACCGAGTTCGTCCTTCGGCACGGCATAGTTCGCCCAGCCGAGGCGAGCCATCTCCTCGCCCGAGACCGAGTCGCCCAGGAAGGCGAACTCGCGCGCCTTCGCCGGCGGCAGGTGCCACGGCGTCCAGAGCATGTCCATCGTCGTCATGGCGCGCACCGGCGGGTAGCCGATCTGTGCATCCTCGGCGACGATGCGGAAGTCGCACGTCGTCGCAAGCTCGGTGCCGCCGGCCAGGCAGTGGCCCTGGATCTGGGCCACCACGGGCTTGGCGAGTTCCCAGATGATCCAGTTCGTCATCACCACATGTCGGGACCACTGGCCCGCGCCGGGGTGGGTGCTGCCGGTGTCGGGCAGCCTGGAGCGGTGGCTGACGAACTGGTCGTCGCCGGCGGCCCGCGACGGAGACAGGTCGTAGCCCGCCGAAAAAGACCTGCCCGCCGCGCGCAGGACGATCACGCCGATCGCCTCGTCGTGTTCCGCCTCGCGCATGGCGTCCATGACCTCGCCACGCAGGTTGTTGCTGAGCGCGTTCAGCTTTTCCGGCCGGTTCAGCGTGATGAACGCGAGACGTCCGTCGGTCTCGTAGAGGATGTCGCTGTAGTCCATGAGTAGCTCCTGTACGTGGTGTCCTGCGGTTCAGCGCCGCGGGGACCGGCTACCGGTCGCCTCCGGCTACACGCTGCGTAGCCGACTCCGAGGTGGGTGCGTCGTGGTGGGTCCGTCCGCGACGGACGGCGCCGGATCGGTCGGCCCGGACGAGCCTGGCCAGACGCCCGGAGGCGTCAGTGGTACACGCCACTGTCGTTGCGCACGACGACGTTCGGAGACTCCTCGGTGACATGGGTGTCCCGGTCCGCGTTCACGCGCTCGAACGCTTCGTCGACGGCGGTCGCAAGGCACGCCGGGCACATGCCTTCGGCCAGCAGATCCTCCACGACCACACCGATGAGGTCGTAGACCGCAAGCGTCTCCTCGTGCTCCTCGTTGAAGCGCCAGATGGCATCCTCCACGACCCGTGCCACCGTCTCGGCACGGGTCGAGTCGCGCATGGCGCGCATCTCGTCTTCGGTCATGTCTGCTCCGTGGGTATCGGGGCGTGGCGGGGTCGGGCGATTCTAGCAGACGTCGGATTTGGCGCGCCTGCTGACCAACACTTCCGCTGTGGGGCAGCGGTCGGGCAAGCCGCTTGACGGTATAGCGAAACCACCCCACCTTTTCGCCGATGAGAGCAACTCGATGGAGTCCGAATGGCCATCACCCTCACCGTCACGGCGAAGGGACAGATCACGTTGCGCAAGGAAGTGCTGAACCACCTCGGTATCCGACCGGGCGACAAGCTGAGTGTCGATCTCCTGAACGACCACCGAGTGCAGCTCCGGCCGCAACAGCGTAATCCCGCTTCAACGATCTTCGGAATGCTGGAACACGCGAGTACGAAACGTCTCTCCATCGAGGAGATCGGCAAGGCCACCGCGGCGGGCTGGGCTGGCGAGGAGTGAGGATTGCCTGAGCCGTCGTCAGGTCGTGGCGTTCAACCCACGGACCCCAGGCTCGGCCAAGCTTGGCACGGCATCTCGACCCGCCGTCCGCGCCATGCCATCATCGCGTGTTCAATCGAGTTGCACTACGGGACGCCCGCGGCGGTGTCCGCAGGGGTGAGCCACAAGGGGGAGCCATGAGCCATGACATCGTGATCCGGGGCGGCCAGGTGGTCGACGGCACCGGGAGTGCCCCGGTGGCCGCGGACGTCGCCATCGACGGCGACCGCGTGACGAAGATCGGCACGGTCGAAGAAGACGGCACGCGGGAGATCCGTGCGGACGGCAAGTACGTCACGCCCGGGTTTGTCGACATCCACACGCACCTCGATGCGCAACTGGGCTGGGATCCGATCGCCTCGTCGTCCTGCTACCACGGCATCACGTCCGTCGTGCTCGGCAACTGCGGCGTGACGTTCGCACCGTGCAAGCCCGAAGACCGCGGTTACCTGGCGGAGATGATGGAGTCCGTGGAAGACATTCCCCGCGAGTCCATCATGACCGGACTGCCCTGGAACTGGGAGACCTACGGCGAGTACCTCGACGCCCTGGAAGCGATGCCCAAGGGCGTCAACGTCGGCGGCATGGTCGGGCATTGCGCGGTGCGGTATCACGCGATGCACGAACGCAGCCTCGACGAGGAGCCCGCCGGCCAGGCCGACATCGAGCGCATGTGCGAACTGGTCGACGAAGCGGTCGGCAACGGGGCTCTCGGCTTCTCGACTTCACGCACGTTCCTGCACCGCGTCCCCGACGGGCGCCCCGTGCCCGGCACGTACGCCCAACCCGAAGAGCTACTCGCGTTCGGCCGAGTTCTCGGCAAACACGGCGGCATCTTCGAAGCCGCCGCCCGTCTCGGCGAGCGGGACGCGCCGCACCTGCCGAATACCCGACGCGAAGTCGCCTGGCTCGGCGAACTGTCGCGCGAGAACGGCGTGAACGTCACGTTCGGCCTTGCCCACAGCGAGCGCCGCGACACCCTGTACCAGTCGGTGATCGACTTCGTGAACGAAGAGAACGCCGCCGGCGCGCGCATCCGTCCGCAAACCACGTCGCGCGGCATCGGCGGGCTCTTCAGCCTGCAGAACCGCCTGCCGTTCGCCTCTCCGGCCTGGCAGGCCCTGGCGCCGCTGGACCTGAACGAACGTCTCACCCGCCTGGCCGATGCGAAGGACCGGCGACGCCTGATCGAGGACGTCAATCTCGACGAGGTCGGTTTCGATCTCGACCGTTTCTACGTGCTGCTGCCGGGTCACGTCCGCTACGACATGAACCCGGACGACTCGCTCGGCGCCCACGCCCGCCGTCGGGGCGTCTCCCCGGTCGAGGCGTTCATCGACCTCAGCCTCGAGACCGACGGGCGGGTGATCTGCTACCACGCGTTCCTGAACCCCCGGATGGATGCGGTCGAGGCCATGCTGCGCCAGCCCGTCGTCGCGATGGGGCTCGCGGACTCCGGCGCCCACGTCGGCCAGATCATGGACGCGAGCCAGCCCACGTGGCTGCTCTCCTACTGGGTGCGCGAACGCGGGCTCTTCTCCATCGAGGAAGCGGTGCGACGCTGGACTTCGGATACCGCGGACCTCTTCGGCGTGCAAGGCCGGGGCCGGCTGTACGCCGGGGCGCTCGCCGACGTGAACGTGATCGACCTCGATGCCATGGAAGTGGGCTTGCCCGAATACGTCCACGACTTCCCGGGCGGCGCCGGCCGATACGTGCAGAAGGCCAATGGGTTCGACTACACGCTCGTCAACGGCGAGGTGTTCATGCAGGACGGCAAGCCGACCGGCAACCTGGCAGGACGGATGCTGCGCGGGAGTTGAGCCTCCGCA
This sequence comes from Candidatus Azotimanducaceae bacterium, assembly GCA_965206615.1. GTDB lineage: Bacteria > Pseudomonadota > Gammaproteobacteria > Pseudomonadales > Azotimanducaceae > VXNE01. The sequence continues at coordinate 407,072 of CBDBKI010000004.1, read as the reverse complement.
CCGTTGGGGCGACCCTTGCAGTCGCCCGTCTCCACGCCCTGCACGGCACCAACACGGGACACCACAAGGGTGTCCCCTACATTGATTCGACCGGATCCCGCGCTCATGTCGCCTATCTCGCCAAACTATGGCGGGGTTTGCCGCGACTATATTGAGTTAAAGCCTCCCTCGACCTGCGCAAGCCCGCTGATTCAAACACTTGCCTGAGTTGGCACGGATGCTGCTCTGCTCCCTGTGGAAGTACCTCGAGGCGGCACGCGCAAGGAACGCATGAAGCTGATTCGCACCTTCGTCGAACACCGCCTCGCCGCCAACCTGGGGATGCTGCTCATGATCCTCGCCGGGGTCTGGGCGATCGCGCAGATCACCGTACGCCTGAACCCCGTGCAGCCGATGCCGTGGGTGAACACCAGCATCGTGTGGCGGGGGGCAAGCGCCGAGGACGTCGAGAAGCTCGTGACGACGCCCCTCGAGCAGCAGCTGAAGACCGTGCCGGACGTCAAGACGGTCCGCAGCGTCACCCGCGACGCGAGTTCGTTCGTGCAGGTCGAGGTGGAGCCGGACGCCGATGTGCAGGAAGCCGTGGACCGCATCAAGCAGCGGATTGCACAGATCCAGAGCTTCCCGACCGAGATCGAACCGCCGGTCATCCATTCGCTGCGCCAGCGCGACCTGGTCGCTGCCGTCTTGCTGACGGGCGAAGGCAGCCTGACGGAACTCGTCGCCCTCGCCCGGGAGATGGAGAACGATCTCCTCGCCCACGGCATCGACGTCGTCGACTTCCATGGCCTCCCCGTCCAGGAAATCGCCATCCAGGTGGAAACGCGCACGCTGTTCGAACTCGGCCTCACCTTCGAGGAACTCGCGCACAAGCTCTCCGCGCTGTCCGTGGATGCACCGGCGGGTACCGTCGGCAGCGGCCAGCTCGCCCGGCACCTGCGCAGTCTCGACCAGCGTCGCGACGCGTCGGCGTTCGAGGATCTGCCGCTGACGACCGCTTCCGGCAACCTGGTGCGGCTCGGGGATGTCGCGCGCGTCGAGCGGCGTCCGCTGGTCGACCAGCCCGAACTCAGCGTTGGCGGCAAGCCGGCGATCGCCCTGTATGTCCGACGGGACCTCGAAAGCGACTCTCTCCAGGCCGCCCGCACTCTCAACGCCTATCTCGACGCCAGCCGCCCGACACTCCCCGCGGGCGTCCGCCTGACCCTGTTCCTCGAGGCCTGGCAGTTCATCCGCGACGAACTCGGACTGATCCTCTGGAACGGCGCCACCGGACTCGTCCTGGTCATCGTGGCACTCGTGATCTTCCTGCGCCCGGTGCCGGCCTTCTGGGTGACGATGGGCATCCCCGTGACGTTCCTCGCCGCACTCCTCGGCTTCTATTACCTGGGCGGCACCATCAATGCGGTCAGCCTCATCGGTTTCGTCATGGCGCTCGGGATCGTGGTGGACGACGCCATCGTCGTCGGCGAGGAGTCGCTGACGCAGTTCGACGCCGGCCGGTCTCCCGCGGAAGCGGCGGCCGGCGGCGCAAACCGCATGCTGGCGCCCGTCATCGCCTCCTCCCTGACGACGCTCTGCGCGTTCACGCCGCTGGTGGCCACGGGCGAGACGATGCTCAAGGAGATCGCCATCATCATGCTCGTGGTGATCGCGGCATCCCTGATCGAGTGTTTCCTGATCCTGCCCGGGCACCTTCGGCATGCGTTCGAACGGGTTCGAAGCAAGCCACCGAGCCGCGCACGCCAGCGTTTCGAAGCCGGATTCGCACACTTTCGCGAGCAGCGCTTCCGCGCCCTGATCCACCTCGCGATGGCCCATCGGGCAACCGTGGTGACCGCCGCGCTCGGGATGTTCACCATCGTGCTCCTCGCGTGGACGACGGGCTGGATCAAGACGCAGATGGGGCTCAGTCTCGATTTCGAGCAGTTGCGTGCGGATGTGCGGTTCGTCTCCGGGGCGGACGCGACAGAGAAACAGGCGTTCCTGGCCCAAGTCGAGGAAGCTCTGCAGGCGACCGACACCGGGCACGGCGGCGGCAACCTCGTCACGCATGTGGTCGTCGCCAACCACGCCACCCTCGACAACGAGTCCAGGTCCGGTCCCCAGTTCGCCTCCCTGCAGGTGGAGATGACCTCACCGGAGCGACGCGACATATCGGCCGACGAGTTCGTCGCTGCGTGGCGATCCGGCGTGCAGCGGAGTGCGGCCGTCGACGCCTTCGCCATCGGGCGCGAGACGAGCTGGTTCTCGGATTTCTCGATCCTGCTCAAGGGTTCCGACGTGGAGATCCTGAAACAGGCAAGCGACCACGCGATCGCCGAGCTGCAGACGCTGGACGGCGTCTCCAACCTGCGCGACGACCTGCCGTACGGCAACGACCAGTGGATCCTGCGCCTCAACACTGCCGGTCGATCGCTTGGCCTTTCCACCGGCGAGCTCGGTCGACAACTGCGCGGCGCCTACGAGGGCCGTCGGGTGCAGATCTTCCAGGACGGCGACAACGAAGTCGAAGTGCGGCTGCTGTTGCCGGAGGAAGAGCGCAGAGACCTCCGCCGAGTCGAGCAGTTCCCGATCAAGGCGCCCGGGGGCGAGATGCTGCCGCTCGCGGCGGTCGCGGACCTCGAGGGCCGGCGCGGGATCGATGCGGTCCGGCACCACGACACGGAGCGTACGTTGCGTGTCCGCGGCGACGTGGATATCGGCAAGATTACCGGCCGCGAAGTCGTGAACTACTTCAAGTCGAACGTCCGCGACGGGCTGGTCGCACGGTACGGCATCAGCACCGGTCTCGACGAGATCAGCCTCGTGGAAGAAGATGCCATGAGCGACGGGGTCCTGCAGTTCCTGCTCGCCCTGGCGCTGATCTACGTCGTGCTCGCGTGGGTGTTCGCCTCGTGGACCTGGCCACTCGCGGTCATGGCCGCGATTCCGCTGGGCCTCACCGGCGCGCTACTCGGCCACATCATTCTGGGCCTGCACATCAATCCGATGTCGCTGCTCGGCTTCTTCACGCTGACGGGCATCATCGTCAACGACTCGATCATCCTGCTCTCGGCGTACAAGCGGCTCGTCGCCGACGGGACGCCCCCCAACCAGGCCATCGAGGACGCAGCCTGCCTGCGCCTGCGGCCCGTGATCCTGACTTCCGTCACGACCGTGGCGGGACTGTTCCCGCTCATGCTGGAGCAGGCGCCCATCGCGGCGATGTTCAAGCCCCTCGCCGCGGCCATCTGCTTCGGCCTTCTGTACGGCACCCTGCTGGTGCTGGTAGTCATCCCGGTGCTGCTCTCCCTCGTCATCGGGGCGAGCCAACGCGTGGCACGGGCCATGGCCCGACTCCAGCCACGGGCTGCCTGACGAGGAAACGCCATGTCTCGACTACTACAGGGCTTTCTTGCGCGGCTGCCCGTGCTCCCGCGAAAGACCTTGTTCCCGATCCTGGCGCTCGCGCTGACCGTCGTGACGGGAACCGCACTGGTGGCGTTCGCGCCGGAGCCCGATCGCAAGGCCGTGGAGACCCTGGCCATCCCCGTGACCACGCTCGAAGCGGAGGTCCGCGCCCTGTCGCCCGAGGTGCACCTCTACGGTCGCGTCGAGACGCCCCACATGGCCCGCCTGACCGCCCTGATCACGGCTCCGGTCGAGTCCCTGCTGGTGCGCGAAGGCGACCGTGTCGCGAAGGGCGCCGTGCTCGTACAACTCGACGAAACCGACGCCAGGCTGCTGGTCCGGCGCCGCGCGGCGGAGTCGGTCGAGGCACGTGCCGCGCTCGACGGGCTGCAGCTCGCCGGTGCCGACGACCGCGCCGTGCTCGAGCACCAGCAAGAGTTGCACCGACTGGCGACGGACAAGCTGGAACGGTATCGGCGCCTGCGGGAGCAACGCTCGATCAACGAGGAGATCTGGAAGGCCGTGCTCGAAGAGCGCCATGCACAGGCCATCGCGCTGTCCCGGCAGCGGCGGCTGGTGCTCGACTTCGCGCATCGGCTCGCGAGCGCCGAGGCGCGCGTCGACCGGGTCCTCGCGTCCCTGGAGGAAGCGCGGGTCCAACTCGAACGTACGCGGGTTCGCGCCCCCTTCCAGGGTCGCGTCACCCGGGTCGCCGTCGCGCCCGGAGAACGCGTCGCACCGGGCACGGCAGTCGCCGAGATCTACGACGACACCACGCTCCAGATTCGCGTCCAGATACCGAACGTGCACCTTCCGGTTCTGCAGAGAGCGCTGGCCCTGGGCGAACGGCCGCGGGCCATGGCCGACTTCGGCGACCGACGCGCGACCGGCGCGCTCGACCGGCTCGTAGGCGCCGTCGGCGCCGGCCAGTCCGGCGTGGACGGGCTCGTACGACTCGACCTCGATGGACTCCCCCCGGACCTGGGCCGAACCGTGAGCCTGCGCATCACATTGCCCGCGCAAGACAACGTCGTGGCCGTGCCCGTACAGGCCGTCTACGGCCAGCAGCGGCTGTTTCTCATCGAAGACGGGCGACTGACCGGCATCGATGTCGAACGCGTGGGCGCCATCACCGGCAACGACGGGGAACAGCGCCTTCTCGTCCGCTCCGACGCGTTCGACGAGGGGACGCGCATACTGACTTCGCAATTGACGAACGCGGTCACCGGGCTGCGGGTTCGGGTGGAGGACGTTGCGCCCACGGACACGGACGGCGCCTAGCCGCCTAGCCTGGCTAGCGTCCCCCTCGCGGGCCTTCGGGACTATGTATCCGGGCTCGCGCCCAGAGACTCGACGAGATGCGCCCAGCGGGAGTCCAGCACCCGACTGACGAAAGCCTCGTCGGCGCTCACCGGCGATCCCGGCCTTCGCGCAAGAGCATCGTGCTGTCCGGGAGTGGCCCCCGCGTCATCGCCCGTACGCACTCCGCTTCCGCGAGCAGCGCGCTACGCTCCATTCCGCGCACGATCACCTCTGCGGTAGCGCCATCCTTGTCTGTGACAGTGGTCCGCAGATGGGACTCTCCGGCCAGGGGTTTGTATTTCGTCATTTGGCTCATGAAAAGGAGGAATCGCAGGGGGAATGATAGCGTCTTCGCCCCTTCTGTCGCAGAGCACGCGCCGTGTGCAGGTTCTCGCCGAGCCGGTCACGCCGCGTACAGGGGCACGACGTACGGCCCCTCCGGAATCACCGCGACGGCCGGGTCGCCGCTGCGCGCGACACTGGCCGAGATGGCGTCGTCCACCGAGGCGATCAATTCGACACCGGTCAGGGCGCGGTCCGCGTCGTCGAGCCCCTCCGTGAAGAGCTGCACCGTTGCGGTCGCCGGCGGCTTCGTCTGCATCTGCGTCTGCCACTCGTCGATGTCCGCAAACGCCTTGCGGTGGGCTTCCTCGAGAAAGCGCTCGGAGCCGACCTGCGTGAGGCGGCGCTGCGACGCGCGAAACTCGTCGGAGCCCAGCCCTTCCGCACAAGCCGAGGCGACGATGAGCGTGCCGTCGTCCTCCAGGATGTCTATCGGCGTCACCATGCCCTTCACGGTCTGGTAGTACGTCTGGTCGAGTGGATAGCCGGCGGCCGACGTGACGACCGTCCTGAACCGCCGCGGCAACGTGACCGTGCAATAGCGATGCGCGTAGTCGACCGCGGCGAGGTGACTCGCGACGATCTCGCCGAAGTTGACGAACGCGAGGCGCCGGGCTTCGTCGATGACCGTGTTCACGGCGTGGACATCCCCGAGCATGCGCAGGATCTCCAGTTGCTCGAGGTGCAGCGGATTGCCGGCCAGGTTGGCCTGGGTCGCGTTCGGGTCCGCCATGAAGCGGGCGTTGTGCAGCGTGCGAATGGTGTCCTCGTGCGCCACTCCCGGCACCACCACCTTGCGTCCCCCGGAGTACCCGGCCATGAAGTGCGGCTCGACGAGTCCGGTCGCGATACGCAGGTCCGCCGTCACGAAGCGGCGGTCGAGCTTGACGGGGGTGCCCCGCGTCGCCGTTACGCCGAGATCCATGTGGTCGCCATCGTTGCGCGCGAAGTGGTTCTCGACACGCACGTGGCGCATCACCCAGTCGTCGCCGATCACCCGTTCGAGTTCCGCCCCCGCATTGGGCCGGTGCAGACCCGTCGCGACGAGGACGACGATCTCCGAGCGTGGAATCCCGGCGGCCAGCAGATCGGCGATCATCGGACGCAGAAAGAGCCCGTTCGGCACGGGCCGCGTGATGTCGCAGACCAGGATGCACGCGGAACCGCACCCGTCGGCCAGCTTCCGCAGCGGCGCGGCCGCGACCGGCTCGGCCAGCGCCGCCGCGACGGCGTTTCCCGGGTCGCCGAGCACCGGCATGGTGGGCTTGCGCACCACCGTGACGTCGCAGTCGGCCGGAAAGCGCACCGGCAGGGCGTCGCGGCCGTAGAGCAGTTCAACGATCACGCCTTCCCCTCTGCGGCGGGCCGCCTGGCGCCCGGACTATTCGCCCGCCGACGCGCTCTGGAACTGGTCAACGCCTTCCGAGTCATCCGTTTCGTGCTCCTCGAGGTAGCGGAACGAGATCGACCCGAAGAGCATTTCGTCCCAACTCTGCAGGCCCCACGGGACCTCGCGGTTCGGATCCGGATTCGCCGGGTTCTGCGCGGAGTTGTCCCAGGTCGTCGTGTGCACGATGCGCGTACCCGCCGGCAGCATCCTGGGCGCGCGCAGGACATAGCTCGTCTGCCAGTTGAAGTCGTAGCTCGGCACCGACAACAGCACCTCACTGCGCCCGTCCGGGTAGTGCGCGACGAAGTCGGACGCCTTGCCCCGGTAATGCGAGTGCGGGAGGAGGCTGTAGACGAGTACGTCGCGCTCGAGCACCTGCGACTGCGACTCCGTATGCGCCTTCGCGTGCGGCGGAATCCGTATCTTGTTGTTCAGCAGCACCGTCCCCCAAGCCGGTGTTTCGGCGGCTCGTCGTGGAAGTAGATCCCGAGCTTCGAGATGTCCGTCGTGGGCTTGCCGTAGGGCGTGTAGTGCATCTGGAAAGACGAACCGGGCGCCGGCCGGTAACAGCGTGCCCGTGTCCTGCGGGAGTTTGCGGGCCACGGAGCCGGGCACGTAGCCCCCCAGGCCCTGCCCGCGGCGACCGAAGCCGCCTCCCTCGGAATCCGATTTCGGCACGAAGAAACGGGTGATGACGTGGTGCAGCGCCTGCCGGTCCCCCGGCAGGATCTCCGTGGCACGCACCCAGACGTCGTGGTCGAGGGGATTCATGGCAAGGGGATACTGGTATTCGACGACGCCGGATGCCGGCACGTCCTGCGCGGGAATCTCGATAACGAGGTCGGGCTCGCCGAGTTCCCAGATGGGCCATTCGCGCTCGAGTTCCGCGAGCGGATCCGGCCCGTCGCCGCGCGGGGAGCCGGCGTCGATCCAGCCGACCAGCGCCCGCACCTCGGCGGGTTCCAGGGAGCGGTCGTTGACGAAGTCCCCGTGCATCGGATCGGCGTGCCAGGGGGGCATCCGCCGCGTCCGGAGCACTTCGCGGATCATGGGCGAGAAACCGCGCACCATGCTGTAGTCCGTCATGGCCCACGGTCCGATGCCACCGTCGCGGTGGCAGGTGACGCAGTTGTCGGCCAGGAGCGGAGCGATCGTGTCGGAGTAGGACACCGGCGCCTCTTGCGGGTAGCCGATTGCGCAGCCGGCCACCTCGACCAGCGCTTCAGCGCCCGGCACTGCACGGCCGTTCAGAACCGCGTCCAGAACCGCGCTGACGCCGGTCGGCGCCCCGCGCCACGTCAGCTTCCAGCCGTCCGTGGAGACGACCAGGGCTTCGCCGGCCCGTTCGAGTCCGAGCGACTCGCCGACGATCCCCGCGGTGTCGACCAGAACCGGCGACTCGATGCCGAACTCCTCCGCCCGCGCGGCGGTCTCGGTCCGCGCGTCGCTGGAACCAATCATGAGGAACGCGACGCCCTGGGCTTCGTACCCGTCACGCAGGGCATTGAATGCCTGCACGGCCGCGGCCTGCGCAGGGCACCCGTTGCGATGCGACATCAGCACCACCGCCCGCGCATCCGAAAGGTAGTAGAGCTCGTGCGCCGCGCCGGCGTGATCGAGGAGTTCGAAGTTGTCGACCCGGTCGTCGACCTGGAGGGCCCATGCGGGCCAACCGAGCAGAACGAGGGCAAGGGCGGTACGTCGCATCGGCACCAGCTCTGAAGGGAACGAGCGAGCGAGTATACAAGCCGACGCCTGGCCAACCAGCCACCCGGCGAAGCGCCATGCATAGAATAGCGGGCGATCCCAATCCACCGGAGCAGCCATGGCCGACCTCTTCGCACTCTCCAACGCCGTCATCGACGAGGGCAAGGGCATGGAGGACATCGGGCCGATCAACCGCATCAATCACCAGTTGTCGCCCATCACGGACGGCGTGGCGGTGGTCGAGGCGTTCTCGCACTGCGTCCTGTTCGAGACCGACGACGGGCTGATCGCCTTCGACACGAGCAATCCCGCCGGCGGCGCGCGCGTGGTGGAGGCCGTACGCCGCTGGCGCCCCGGCCGCTTCAACACGATCGTCTACACCCACGGTCACATGGACCATGTCGGCGGGTGCGGAGCCTTCATCGCCGATGCCGAGGCGAACGGACACCCGCGGCCGCGCGTGGCGGGCCACGAGAACGTGTCCCGCCGTTTCGACCGGTACGCCATGACGGACGGCTACAACCGTGTGATCAACGAACGCCAGTTCGGCCAGTTCCGGCGCCGCGGCTACGACATGTCGAGCGACGGCCCCTTTCTGCCCGAGTCCACGCCGAGGCCGGACATCGTGTACCGGGACACGCTCGACCTCGACATTGGTGGGCTCGAACTCCACCTCATCCACGGCAAGGGCGAGACCGACGACCACACCTGGGCCTGGATCCCGCGATATCGCGCCATCTGCGCCGGGGACTTCTTCATCTGGAACTTCCCGAATGCCGGGAACCCGCAGAAGGTGCAACGCTTTCCGCGGGAGTGGGCGGCGACGCTGCGCACGATGGCGGAGCAGGACGCGGAGCTCTTCCTCCCCGCCCACGGCCTGCCCATTCGCGGCTCCCAGCGGATTCGACGTGTTCTCACGGAGGTAGCGGAGACGCTCGAGGGACTCGTGACCAACACCCTCGCGTTGATGAACGACGGTGCGCGCCTGAACGACATCGTGAACACCGTGACCGTCGACCAGGCGATTCTCGACAAGCCCTATCTACGACCCATGTACGACGAACCGGAGTTCGTCGTGCGCAACATCTGGCGCATGTACGGCGGCTGGTACGACGGCAACCCCGCGAACCTGAAGCCCGCGGCGGACGCGGTGCTCGCGCATGAGATTGCGGATCTCGTCGGCGGCGCCGTCAAGCTCGCCGAGCGCGGGCAGGCGCTCTCCGAGAGCGACATGCGCCTTGCCTGCCACCTGGTCGAGATGGCGGCCCTCGCCGAGCCGGGCAACGCAGCGGTCCAGTCGATCCGCGCCGAGGTCTACCAGCGGCGCCGGGGCATGGAAACCTCGTTGATGGCGAAGGCGATTTTCGGGGACGCCGCGAACGCATCGAAGTCCGCAGTCACGCAGGAGGGAATCTGACATGGCCGAACTCACCGGAAAGACCGCCGTCGTCACCGGCGCGAGCCGCGGCATCGGCGAAGCCAGCGCTCGCGCCCTCGATGCGGCCGGCGCCAGGGTCGTCCTGACGGGACGCACCGTTTCGGATCTCGAGCGGGTCGCCGCGGACCTCTCCAATGCGCCCATCGTGCTCGAAGCCGACCTCGCCCCGCCCGGAGCGGGCACGCAGCTCGCCGAGCGGGTCCTCGCGGCGGCGGATGGCGTCGACATCCTGGTCAACAACGCCGGCATCCCCATGCGCCGCACGCCCGAACAGTTGACGGAGGAAGACTTCGACCTGGTCTTCTCCATCAACGTTCGCTCCCTCCTGATGCTCACCCTCGCGCTCGCCCCGTCGATGATCGAACGCGGCGGCGGCTCCGTGATCAACATCTCGTCCATCGCAAGCCTGCGCGGCCCGCTCGGGCGTGTCGCCTATGCCGGCACCAAGGGCGCCGTCGACGCGATCACCCGAGCCCTGGCCGCCGACTGGGGCGCCCACGGCATCCGCGTCAACGCCCTCTGCCCGGGCCTCATCGCCACCGCGATCTGGGAGAGCGACCGGCAGAACGTGCCCGGCCTCATCGAACGGCTTGAGGACGGCATCGCGCTCAAGCGCTGGGGCTACGGGGACGATGTCGCGGACGTCGTGCTGTTCTTCGCCAGCGACGCCTCGCGGTACGTCACCGGCGAGGTGGTGGCGGTGGACGGCGGCATGGCGCGGGTGGGGGCGGCGCCGCGACGGAGGGATTGAGCGATCGCCTGGCGGGCCATCGCGGTATACTAGTTGAACCAACCAGTTTGACTAGTACGATGATCCAGGTCGGCGCGTTCGACGCAAAGACGCACCTGTCGTCCCTTCTCGACAGGGTCGCGCGAGGAGAAGAGGTCCTCATCACTCGACGCGGGGTTCCGGTCGCCCGGCTCGTGCCGGCCGAGCAAGTGGAGCGCGACCGCGTGGCTACGGCAATCGACGAACTCCGTGCGCTGCGCTCCGGTACGAGTCTCGGTGGTCTCGACTGGAAGGATCTGCGCGACGAAGGACGTAGATGACGACGTTCGTGCTGGACTGCTCGGTCGCCGTAACCTGGTTGATCGATGAAGAGGCCACGCCACAAACCGATGCCCTGTTGGATCGACTGAGGGAGGGACGCGCTTTCGTCCCGGGCCTGTGGCGCCTCGAACTGGGCAACGTTCTGGCCCAGGCGGAGCGGCGCAACCGTATTGCGCCTTCGCGGATTCCGGCGCACCTCAGGCTGCTGGATCAGTTGCCGATCGTCACCGACCCGGAGACCGACGAGCGCGCCTTCCGAGAGATACTGACGCTCGCGCGGTCCGAATCGCTGACTACCTACGACGCTTCCTACCTCGAACTCGCGATGCGTCTCGGACTGGACCTGGCCACTCGCGACCGAGCCCTGATCAGGGCTGCACGGCGGGTGCAGGTATCGACCTTGCCGGACCAGCCGTAGCCGTCTCCCCGACCTTCCACCAAGGGACCGGATCCCGGCACGGCTCAAAAGATACTGAACCCCCCGTCGATCTTGATCACATCCCCGGTATGCCACCGGGACGCGTTGCTCATCAGGTACACGGCGATCGGGCCGAAGTCCTCCGGGGTGCCCCAGCGGCGCATCGGGATGCGGGGCATGACGGCGTTGACGAACTTGTCCCACTGGAACAGCCGCTCGGTCATGGGGGTGTCCACCCAGCCGGGAATGATGGCGTTGGCGGTGATCTTGTAGCGCGCCATCTCGGTGGAGAGGGCGAGCGTCATGGCGATCATGCCGCCCTTGGTCGCGGCGTAGGCCTGCCCCTTGGCGGAACCCTGGATGGCTGTCCCGCTGGACGTCAGCACCAGGCTGCCGCCCTCGCCCTGCTTGACCATCTGGCGCGTGGCGGCGCGCAGCGTGTAGAAGACGCCGTGCAGGTTCACGTCGATGACGCGGAACCAGTCCTCGTTCGAGTGCTCGAAGAAGGGTTTCTGGTTCTGCGTGCCGATGCCGGCGTTCGGAAAGCACGCGTCGACCCGCCCGTAGCGTTCGATGACGCCGGCCATGGCTTCCTCGACCGCGGACTCGTTGGACACGTCGCAGATCGTGGCGGATGCGGATGGATTGATCTCCTGGAGTTCCTTCTGCGCGGCCGCGTTCTTCTCGGGTTTCGTGCCCCAGACGCTGACGTCGGCGCCCGCGGCCGCGACAGCGCGGGCAAAACCGAGACCGATGCCGCCGTTGCCACCGGTAATGACGGCTACCTTGCCGGTCAGGTCGAATGCGTCGTATGCCATGGCTTCCCTCGCTCCTGATCGATCGAAGCGCCGGATGTTAACAAAAGACCCGCAGGCCTCCCGGTCAGGAGGCGCAGTCCTGCGGGAGCGGCAGCGCCTCGCTCACACCCGCCGCCAGATGTCCGCGTTGGTGAGAAACGCGTTCCAGGCCTCGGTGGGATGCGTGAACGCCTGATCCTCGAACTCGCGCGCGAGTACCCAGACGGTGTGGATCGCGTCGTGGCCGTCGTCGTCAACGAGCAGGCGGCCGGTGAACGACACCATGGCGTGCAGGTTGACCTCGATGTCCTGCCAGTCGACGTGAAACGCGACCAGTCCTTCGTTGCGGCGCCCCACGATCTGGTAGGTCCGGTTCGCGGCCGCGCGCCCTTTGCGCGTGCGGAACTCTCCGGCAATCGTGCCGTCGGAAGCTACCGCCAACCGGAGGGTCGAGCCGTTCTGGTTGATCCAGGTCCCGTCCAGATCCATCGCCGCACCCCCCCTTTGGATGTCGCCTCGCCACGCTATCGGCCATGGACGTGCCGCGCGGCCATGCGCCGCGCGCCGTCCACTTTCCCGACGCCACCTTTCCCGACGCCACCTTTCCCGACGCCACCTTTCCCGACGCCACCTTTCCCGACGCCACCTTTCCCGACGCCACAATGTAGTCCAAACTTCGCGGGCCATCCACGCACGACCACGAGGCCCGAAGGCCATGCAGACCGCAGCGACACAGTTGACCGGGGATATCACCGAATTCGAGCTCGAGCGTTACGTGCTCGAACTCGAAAGCGACGGCCTGACCATCCTGCCGCCGGAGGTCACGGGGGTGACGCCCGAACTCATCGACCGTTGCACGGAGGTGCTCTGCCGGCGCTTCGAGGAGATGACGGGCTGCCCGATTACCGTCGAGGACGGCCCGTTGGGCGAACTGGAGTGGCAACCCGAGGCGCTGGCGGACGGGGGCTCCTTCGACGACAACGAGAAGCCGCCGCCATCGACCCAGATGATCATCCAGCAGATCCTGCAGCTCGACCGCTCCATCCGGGACCTCGCCGTCAATCCGGTGGTCGACGCGCTGATTGACCACCTCATGGGACCGAGTGACTTCCTCGGCGCCGCCGCGGGCGGCAAGGCACGGCGCCTCAGCAGCAGCAACTCGTTCGTCAAATGGCAGGGCGACTACGGCTACGGACCGGGCCTCGCCCTGCACTGCGACCAGGGCCTCAACCCGCTGCCGTGGGGCAGGACGGCGCTCACGGCGAATGCGACCTGGTGTCTCACGGACTACACACTCGAGGGCGGCGCGCTCGCCTACGTCCCGGGCTCGCACCGGTCGAACGGCCACCCCGTGCAGCCGAAGGCGGCCGAGCACGCGAAACCGGCGGAAGCGCCGCGGGGATCGGTGATCGTCTTCCCGGGCACGACGTGGCACGGGGCGTTCCCGAAAAAGACTCCCGGACTGCGCCTGTGCGCCGTACCATACTATCGCCACGTCTCGGTCCTCCCACAGGAGAACACGCGCCTGACGTTCCTCGACACGCCGTGGGAGGACTGCGCAGACCCGGACAGGATGCGGGAGCTGATCGGCTTCGACGACACGTTCCCGTATCTCGAACAGAACCAGGCCGTACCGCGACTGGCGGCCACCCGGTAGGGACAGGCGCGGGCGAGACGCAGCGGCGGCCGTCCGTCGACACGGTCTGGAAGCCCCTCGCTCCCTACTCGCTCCACAACGCTCCACAAACTCGACAGCTCGACAGATCGACAGATCAATAAAGAGGAGGGCAACATGAAGTTCGGCGTACAGGTCAACTGCTACGACACCACCTGGGACGACCTCGAGGCGTCCATCCAGGCCATGGAGGCGGGGCGCTGGCACAGCCTCTGGTTCGCCGACCACTTCCTGCCCCCGGGAAGGGAGGAGCACCGCACCGCGTTCGAGGGATTCACACTGATCTCGGTCGCCGCGGGCATGACGCAGAAACTGCGGCTCGGCCACCTGGTGCTCGGCAACACCTACCGCAACCCCGCCCTCGTCGCGAAGATGGCGGCCACCCTCGACCAGGCGTCGCGCGGCCGTTTCACCCTCGCGCTCGGCGCGGCGTGGTTCAAGCGCGAACACGAGGCCTACGGCTGGGATTTCCCATCGATGAAGGAGCGCCAGGACCGCTTCCAGGAAGCCTGCGAGCTGATCCGCACGATGTTCACCGCGGACGGACCGGTGGACTATCACGGCCAGTACTACCATCTTGACCAGGCGCCCCTCGAACCGGGCTGCTACCAGCAGCCGCACACCCCGATCATGGTGGGCGGCACCGGCGAGCGGCGTACGCTGCGCACTCTCGCGATGTACGGTGACGTGTTCAATCTCGACGGCTGGGCGCGACAGGGCATGTCGATGGAGGTCTATCGGCACAAGACCGGCGTGCTCGACAAGCACTGCGAGGACGTGGGCCGGGATCCTGCCGAGATTCGCCGCACGCTCCTGATGCCGCTGCAGATCACCGACGACGAGACCACGACACAGCGTTTCGTCAAGGCGCTCGGTCCGGGGTCCATGTCCGGCCCGAAGAGCTACCTCATCGACCGCATCGGCGAGTTCGAGGAAGCCGGCGTCGACGAGATCATGTTCGGCTTCATTCGCACCGGGGACCTTGAGAAATACCAGCAGGTCGAGGAGGAGATCGTCGCGGCATTCGCCTGACAGCGTGCGAGCGAGGTGTAGGACGATGCCCCCACCCGGCGTCCCCTGCGCCGCCCGATGGGCGCTGGCCGCGTGCCTCTTGTCCCCGGGCGCGGCCTGGTCGGACGGCCCCGATCCGGACGACGTCCCGTGCGAGCACGGCTACGCCTTCCTCTCCGAACCGAAATATCCCCCTGACTTCGAGCACTTCGACTGGGTCAACCCGGACGCGCCGAAGGGCGGCCTGATCCGCGTCCCCGACATGGGCAACTGGGACAACTTCAACTCCATGGGGCTCGGTCGTATGGTCCGCGGCATGAACACCCGGGGCGGCCGCGCGCGGCACCTGTACGACAGCCTCGCGATACGTGCGCCCGACGAAGTCGCCACCGTCTACGCGCTCCTGGCCGAGTGCATCGCCGTTCCTCCGGACGGCCGCTGGATCGAGTTCCGGCTCCGCGACGGCGCCTACTGGCACGACGGTGAGACGATCGACGCCGGTGACGTGACCTTCAGCTTCGAGGTCTACAAGGAGAAGGCGAACCCTACGGTCGCCGCCGTCGTCGTCCCGTTCTCCAGGGTGGAGGTGCTGGACGGCAACCGCATCCGTTACCACGTCCTGCCGGAGCACCGTTACAACCGGCTGCTGCCGATCCGCATCGGCGAGATGCCGGTGATGGCCGAGCACTACTGGACGGCCGAGGGCAACGACGCGGGCAAGAGCACCGTACGCCCGCCCCTCGGCTCCGGCCCGTACCGTATCGCGGACTACGACATCGGCCGCTGGATCGAGTGGCGGCGCGATCCCGACTACTGGGGCCGCGACCTGCCGGTGAACCGCGGCCGCTACAACTTCGACCGCGTGAAGTACGACTACTTCCGCGACGACCAGATGCAGACCGAGGCGGTGAAGGGAAACGCCGTCGACATCCACGTCGAGAACGTGCCGCGCCGCTGGGCGACCGCCTACGACTTCCCGCCCGTGGACGCCGGCCTCTTCAAGCTGGAGTTCCTGCCGCGGTCGAAACCTGCGGGGCTCTGGTGGCCCATCTTCTGGAACCTCGACCAGCCCCGCTTCCAGGACATCCGCGTACGCGAGGCGCTGTGGTTGCTGAACGACTTCAAGTGGGGCAACCGCCGCGGCGGGTACGGCTTCTTCGACGTGGCGACCAGCTTCTTCCACAAGTCCCACCTGGCGGCGACGGGGCTGCCGGACGAACGGGAACTCGCGCTCCTCGAACCGATTCGCGACCTCGTGCCGCCACGGGTCTTCACGGAGCCCTACGCACCGCCGCCGAACCAGGGCCCCGGCTGGCACCGCGACAACCTCGTCCGCGCGGCCGAACTCTTCCGCGAAGCGGGCTGGGTGGTGCAGGACAACCGCCTGGTGCACGAGCGCACGGGCGAGCCGTTCTTCATCCGCTTCGTCGCCGTCTCGCCGGCCCTCGGCGGCTCGTTCATCCCTTACACGCGTGTGCTGAAACGCGCCGGCATCGAGTCCTCCATCAAGTCCCCCGAGCTCTCCAACTGGCTCTACCGCATGCGCTCCGGCGACTTCGACGCCGGCGCCATCTGGTTCCTCCCCGACAACACGCCGAGTCTCGCCATCGCCAACGCCTTCTCCACGGCGGCGGCGAACCAGCCGCTCAGCAGCAACTGGGCGAACATCAAGGACCCGGCCATCGACCGTTTGATCGAAGGGCTCCAGTCCGCCACGACCTACGATGATTTCGTGGCGGCCGTGCGCGCGATCGACCGCGTGCTGCTGTGGAACTTCTATTTCATCCCGGGCATGTCCAAGGTCAAGATCGGCATCGCCTACTGGGACCGCTACGGCAAGCCCGCGCCGACGCCGCTCGACCGCGACGCCTTCGTCGACACCTGGTGGTGGGACAGCGCCAAGGCGGAGGCGGTCTCGCGCTTCGCCGGCAGGGAGTGATCGCTCGATGGGCCGCTACATCCTGCGCCGTGCCCTGCTGATCCCGCCGACGCTGTTCGGCGTCATGCTGATCAACTTCGTGATCGTGCAGTTCGCGCCGGGCGGTCCGGTCGAGCAGGCGATCGCCGAGATGTCCGGGCTGTCGATGACCACGACGGCGTCGATCTCCGCGGCGGAGAGCATGGGGCCGTCCGATCCGAGCGGCTACCAGGGGAGCTCCGGCCTCGATCCGGAACAGCTCGCAAGACTCGAGAAGCAGTTCGGCTTCGACAAGCCCGCCCACGAGCGTTTCATGCTCATGCTGTGGAGCTACGTGCGCCTGGACTTCGGGACGAGCTACTTCCAGGACCGGGCCGTCATCGAGCTTGTCGCGGAACGGCTACCCGTATCGATTTCGCTGGGGCTCTGGTCGCTCCTGGCCATCTACACGATCTCGATCCCCCTCGGCGTCGCCAAGGCCGTCCGCGACGGCACCCGCTTCGATGTCTGGACGAGCGCCATCGTCTTCACGGCTTACGCGATCCCCGGCTACCTCTTCGCCGTCATGCTCATCGTGTTCTTCGCGGGCGGCACGTACCTCGACTGGTTCCCGATGCGTGGTCTGGTCTCGGACTCCTTCGATGAGCTCACTCTCGGGCAGAAGATCGGCGACTACCTGTGGCACCTCGTGCTGCCTCTCTCCGCGCTCACGGTGGGCGGCTTCGCCACGCTCACGATGCTGACCAAGAACACCTTCCTCGAGGAGATCGGCAAGCAGTTCGTGCTGACCGCCCGCGCCAAGGGACTGACCGAAACCCGCGTCCTGTTCGGGCACGTATTCCGCAACGCCATGCTGATCGTGATCGCCGGATTCCCGGGTGCATTCATCGGCATCCTGTTCACCGGGGCGCTCGCGATCGAGGTGATCTTCTCGCTCGACGGCATTGGTCTGCTCGGTTATGACGCCATCGTGAAGCGCGACTATCCCATCGTCTTCGGGACGCTGTTCTGCTTCACGCTGATCGGCATGGCGATGCGCCTCGTGGGGGACCTGACGTACGTGCTCGTGGACCCGCGCATCGACTTCGAGCAGAGGAGCTGATGACCCCGCTGACCCGGCGCCGGCTGCAGAACTTCCGGGCGAACCGCCGGGGGTACTTCTCGCTCTGGCTGTTCGGCGCGCTCTTCATCGCCTCCCTGGGGGCGGAGTTCATCGCCAACGACAAGCCGATCGTGTTCTCCCTGCAGGGCGAGCTGTACTTCCCTGTGTGGTTCACCTACTCCGAGGCCGAACTGGGCGGGGTGCTGGAGACCGAGGCCTACTACCGCGACCCGTTCGTCATCGACCTGATCGAGGCGGACGGCTGGGCGCTCTGGCCGCCCGTGCGCTACACGCACAACACGATCGACTGGGAGCTCGTGGACCTGCCCGCAGCACCGGACGGGAGGCATGTGCTCGGCACGGACGGCGGCGCCACGGACGTGTTCGCCAAGCTCCTCTACGGGTTCCGGCTGTCCGTGCTGTTCGGTCTCTCCCTCACGGTCGTGAGCTCGGCCATCGGCGTGCTCGTGGGCGCCGTGCAGGGCTACTTCGGGGGCTTGACCGACCTGCTCGGGCAGCGGCTGGTGGAGATCTGGGAGGGCCTGCCGATCCTCTTCGTCCTCATCATCCTGGCGAGCGTCGTCGAGCCGAACGTGTTCTGGCTGCTCGCCATCCTCTCGCTCTTCAGCTGGATGGCGCTCGTGGGGGTCGTGCGGGCCGAGTTCCTGCGCGCCCGGAACTTCGAGTTCGTGCGGGCCGCCCGGGCGCTCGGAGTGTCCAACCTCGTCATCATGCGCAAGCACGTGTTGCCGAACGCGACCGTGGCGGCGCTGACCTACCTGCCGTTCATCCTGACAGGGGCGATCACGATCCTGACGTTTCTGGATTTCCTGGGATTCGGCCTGCCCTACGACGCGCCCTCGTTCGGACGCCTGCTGTCCGCCGCCAAGGCGAACCTGCAGGCGCCGTGGCTCGGGATCACGGTGTTCGTGGCGCTGGCCGTGCTGCTGACGCTGCTGATCTTCATCGGCGAGGGGATTCGGGACGCCCTCGACCCGCGGCGGGCGATAGGGCCGGGGGCGGCTGTCTCGGGCGAGCGCGGCGAGGGATCGCCGGTGCAGTTGCAGGCGGGGCAGTAGTCGGCTGGGGCTCTGCACGGAGAAGCCGCAACCGTAGCGGTGTGGCTGGGCCGGAGGCGGCCCCCCACCACCCTATGGACTTGCCCCGCAGACGCCACTAACGTTCCGCTCTACGGCGCAACACGCGAGGGCGGGGCACGCTCGCGCAGGACAAACGGAGGGAGAATGAAGTTCGGCGTACGGGTCGCACGGCTCGCGTTCGCCGCCGTACTTGCCGCCGCGGCCGCAACCGCGCACGCCGACGCAGCCGACGCCGAGGCCGCGCCCTGCCGTCATGCCTACGCCTTCCTGGGCGAGCCGAAGCTCCCGCCCGACTTCGAGCACTTCGACTGGGTGAATCCCGACGCCCCCAAGGGCGGTCTCATGCGCATGGCCGACACGGGCAGTTGGGACACCTTCAACCGGATGTCGCTCGGACACTCCGTGCGCGGCATGGACACGCGCGGCAACTCGACGCGCCACATCTACGACAGCCTCGCCATCCGGAACCCCACCGAGCCCGCCACCATCTACGGTCTGATCGCCGAATGCATCGCCGTCGCCCCCGACGGCGCCTGGGTCGAGTTCCGCCTGCGCGACGGCGCCTATTGGCACGACGGGGAACCGCTCGACGCCGAGGACGTGGCGTTCAGCTTCAGCGTCTACAAGGACAAGGCCCATCCGGCGATCGCGGTCGCCGTCGCGGCGTTTGCCAGCGTGGAGATCCTGGACGGCAACCGGGTCCGCTATCACGTCCAGCCGCGGCATCGGCACAACCGCCTGCTCCCCATCCGGATCGGCGAGCTGCCGGTGCTGTCGAAGCGCTACTGGACCCAGCCGGGGAACGACCCCGGCAAACCTGCCTCCAGGCCGCCGGTCGGCTCCGGACCCTATCGCATCGGCGACTACGAGTTCGGTCGCTGGATACTGTGGGAGCGCGATCCCGACTACTGGGGGCGGGACCTGCCCGTGAACCGGGGCCGCTACAACTTCGACCGCGTCAAGTACGACTACTTCCGCGACGACCAGATGCGGACGGAGGCCGTGAAGGGCGACGTCGTGGACATCCACGTCGAGAACGTGCCGCGCCGCTGGGCCACCGCCTACGACTTCCCGCCGGCGGACGCGGGCGTCTTCCGGCTCCAGATCCTGCCCCAGTCCCAACCCAGGATCCTCTGGTGGCCGATCTTCTGGAACATCGAGCAGGCGCGCTTCCGGGACATCCGTGTGCGGGAGGCGCTGTGGCTCCTGAACGACTTCACCTGGAGCAACCGGCGCATCGGGTACGGGTTTTACGACGTGGCGACGAGTTTCTTCTACGAATCCCCCCTCGCCGCCACGGGCTTGCCGAGCGAACGGGAGCTAAGACTCCTCGAGCCGATCCGGCACCTCGTCCCGCCGCGGGTCTTCACCGAGCCGTACGCGCCACCGCCACACCAGGGCAGCGGCTGGCATCGCGACAACCTCTTGCGCGCGGCGGAGCTCTTCCGGGAAGCCGGGTGGGTGGTGGAGGACAAACGTCTCGTACACGAGCGCACCGGCGAGCCGTTCTTCATCCGCTTCCTCGCGTTCTCGCCGGCACTGGCGCGGTCCCTCATCCCGTACACGCACGTGCTGAGACGGCTCGGCATCGAGTCCTCCATCAAGTCTCCGGAGCTGTCGAACTGGCTCTACCGCATGCGCTCGGGAGACTTCGACGCGGGCGTCAACTGGTTCCGGCCGGACAACACGCCGACCCTCATCGTCACCAACACGTTCTCTTCCGCGGCCGCCGACCAGGACCTGAGCGCCAACTGGGGGAACATCAGGAACCCGGCCATCGACCGGTTGATCCAGGCCCTGCAGTCGGCCGCCACCTACCCCGACTACGTCGCCGCGGCACAAGCCCTCGACCGGGTCCTCCTGTGGAACTTCTACTACATACCGGGCATGACGAAGGTGAAAGTCGGGGTCGCCTACTGGGACCGCTATGGCCAGCCGCCCCCGACGCCGCTGGACCGCACCGCCTTCATCGACAGCTGGTGGTGGGATCCCGTCAAGGCGCGGGCCGTCGCCGAGTTCACGGGCCGCGAGTGATCCATGGGCCGCTATGTCCTGCGCCGCGCACTTCTGCTTCACCCTCGGGCAGAAGATCGGCGACTACCTGTGGCACCTCGTGCTGCCTCTCACTGCGCTCACGGTGGGCGGCTTCGCCACGCTCACGATGCTGACCAAGAACACCTTCCTCGAGGAGATCGGCAAGCAGTTCGTGCTGACCGCACGAGCCAAGGGGCTGACGGAGACCCGCGTCCTGTTCGGGCACGTGTTCCGCAACGCCATGCTGATCGTGATCGCCGGCTTCCCGGGTGCATTCATCGGCATCCTGTTCACCGGGGCGCTCGCGATCGAGGTGATCTTCTCGCTCGACGGCATTGGTCTGCTCGGTTATGACGCCATCGTGAAGCGCGACTATCCCATCGTCTTCGGGACGCTGTTCTGCTTTACGCTCATCGGCATGGCGATGCGCCTGGTGGGGGACCTGACCTACGTGCTGGTGGATCCCCGCATCGACTTCGAGCAGCGGGGCGCATGACTCCGCTCACGCGCCGCCGGCTGCAGAACTTCCGCGCCAATCGCCGGGCTTACGGGTCTCTGTGGCTGTTCGCCGTGCTCTTCACCGCTTCACTCTTCGCCGAATTCATCGCCAACGACAAGCCCATCGTGTTCTCGCACCAGGGCGAACTGTACTTCCCGGTGTGGTTCACCTATTCCGAAGCCGAGATCGGGGGCGTCCTGGAAGCGGAAGCCTACTACCGCGACCCGTTCGTCATCGACCTGATCGACGCGGACGGCTGGGCGCTCTGGCCGCCTGTGCGCTACACGCACAACACGATCGACTGGGAACTCGTGGACCTGCCCGCAGCACCGGACGCCAGGCATGTGCTCGGCACGGACGGCGGCGCCACGGACGTGTTCGCCAAGCTCCTCTACGGGTTCCGGCTGTCAGTCCTGTTCGGCGTGTCCCTCACGATGGTGAGCTCGACCATCGGCGTGCTCGTGGGCGCCCTGCAGGGCTACTTCGGCGGCATGACCGACCTGCTCGGCCAGCGGCTGGTGGAGATCTGGGAGGGCCTGCCGATCCTGTTCGTACTGATCATCCTCGCGAGCGTCGTGGAGCCGAACGTGTTCTGGCTGCTCGCCATCCTCTCGCTCTTCAGCTGGATGGCGCTCGTCGGGGTCGTGCGGGCCGAGTTCCTGCGGGCCCGCAACTTCGAATTCGTGCGCGCCGCCCAGGCGCTCGGCGTTTCCAACCTTGTCATCATGCGCAAGCACGTTCTCCCCAACGCAACCGTGGCAGCGCTCACGTACCTGCCATTCATCCTGACGGGCGCGATCACGATCCTGACTTTTCTCGACTTCCTGGGCTTCGGGCTGCCCTACGACGCGCCCTCGTTCGGACGCCTGCTGTCCGCCGCCAAGGCGAACCTGCAGGCGCCGTGGCTGGGGATCACGGTGTTCGTGGCGCTGGCCGTGCTGCTGACGCTGCTGATCTTCATCGGCGAGGGGATTCGGGACGCCCTCGACCCGCGGCGGGCGATCGGGCCGGGGGCCGATGTCTCGGGCCCGCATGTGCAGTTGCAGGCCGGGCAGTAGTCGGCTGGGGCTCTGCACGGAGAAGCCGCAACCGTAGCGGTGTGGCTGGGCCGGAGGCGGCGCCGATCTGGTTGTAGGGGCGACCCTTGTGGTCGCCCGTCCCCGACCCTTGTGGTCGCCCGTCCCCGACCCTTGTGGTCGCCCGTCTCGAATCGTGTACGGCCGTCGAGAACGGGACGGGTGGCGCTCGGCGCCTGGCCCCAGCACCCAGCCCCCACCACCCTATGGACTTGCCCCGCACAGGCCACTAACGTTCCGCTCTACGGCGCAACACGCGAGGGCGGGGCACGCTCGCGCACGACAAACGGAGGGAGAAATGAAGTTCGGCGTACGGATCGCCCGGCTCGGGTTCGCCGCCGTACTTGCCGCCACGGCCACCACCGCGCACTCCGATGTAGCCGACGCCGAGGCCGCGCCCTGCCGTCACGCCTACGCCTTCCTGGGCGAGCCGAAGCTCCCGCCCGACTTCGAGCACTTCGACTGGGTGAATCCCGACGCGCCCAAGGGCGGTCTCATGCGGATGGCCAACATGGGCAGTTGGGACAGCTTCAACCGAATGGCCCTCGGACACTCCGTGCGCGGCATGGACACGCGCGGCGACTCGACGCGCCACATCCACGACAGCCTCGCCATCCGGAACCCCACCGAGATCGCCACCATCTACGGTCTGTTGGCCGAATGCATCGCCGTCGCCCCCGACGGCGCCTGGGTCGAGTTCCGCCTGCGCGACGGCGCCTACTGGCACGACGGGGAACCGCTCGACGCGGCGGACGTGGCGTTCAGCTTCAGCGTCTACCAGGACAAGGCCCATCCGGCGGTCGCGGCCGGGGTCGCGGCGTTTTCCGGGGTCGAGGTCCTGGACGGCAACCGGGTCCGCTATCACGTCCGGCCGGAGCATCGCCACAACCGCCTGCTCCCCATCCGTATCGGGGAGCTACCGGTGCTCTCGAAGCGCCACTGGACCATGCCGGGGAACGACCCCGGCAAACCCGCCGCCAGGCCGCCGGTCGGCTCCGGACCCTATCGTATCGCCGACTACGAGTTCGGCCGCTGGATCCTCTGGGAGCGCTTTCCCGACTACTGGGGGCGGGACCTGCCCGTGAACCGGGGCCGCTACAATTTCGACCGCGTCAAGTACGACTACTTCCGCGACAACCAGATGCAGACGGAGGCCCTGAAGGGCAACGCCGTGGACATCCACGTCGAGAACGTGCCGCGCCGCTGGGCCACCGCCTACGACTTCCCGCCGGCGGACGCGGGCGTCTTCCGGCTCCAGGTCCTGCCGCAGTCGCAGCCCGGGAGCCTCTGGTGGCCGATCTTCTGGAACCTCGACCAGGCGCGCTTCCGGGACATTCGCGTGCGGGAGGCGCTGTGGCTCCTGAACGACTTCACCTGGAGCAACCGGCGCAGCGGGTACGGGTTTTTCGACGTGGCGACGAGTTTCTTCTACAAATCCCCCCTCGCCGCAACGGGCTTGCCGAGCGAGCGGGAGCTTGAGCTCCTCGAGCCGATCCGACACCTCATCCCGCCGCGGGTCTTTACCGAGCCGTACGCGCCACCGCCACACCAGGGCAGCGGCTGGCATCGCGACAACCTCGTTCGCGCGGCCGAGCTGTTCCGGGAAGCCGGGTGGGTGGGGGAGGACAACCGCCTCGTACACGAGCGCACCGGCGAGCCGTTCTTCATCCGCTTCGTCGCGATCTCGCCGGCACTGGCGCGGTCCTTCATCCCGTACACGCGCGTGCTGAGACGGCTCGGCATCGAATCCTCCATCAAGTCTCCGGAGCTCTCGAACTGGCTCTATCGCATGCGCTCGGGGAATTTTGACGCCGGCGCCAACTGGTTCCGGCCGGACAACACGCCGACTCTCATCGTCACCAACACGTTCTCCACCGCGGCCGCCGACCAGGACCTGAGCGCCAACTGGGCGAACATCAAGAACCCGGCTATCGACCGGTTGATCCAAGCCCTGCAGTCAGCCGCCACCTACCCCGACTACGTCACCGCCGCACGAGCCATCGACCGGGTCCTCCTGTGGAACTTCTACTACATACCCGGCATGGCGAAGGTGAAAGTCGGGGTCGCCTACTGGGACCGCTATGGCCAGCCGCCCCCGACGCCGCTGGACCGCACCGCCTTCATCGACAGTTGGTGGTGGGATCCCGCCAAGGCACGGGCCGTCGCCGAGTTCACGGGCCGCGAGTGATCCATGGGCCGCTATATCCTGCGCCGCGCACTGCTGCTCCCACCGACGCTCTTCGGGGACATGGTGATCAACTTCACCGTCGTGCAATTCGCCCCCGGCGGCCCCGTGGAACCGGCGATTGGTCGCGGCCGGATCATCGCTTCCGCGCGTGGGCGGTGCGGGACAGCGCACTGACCCTCGACCTGCTCGCCGGCACCATGCCAGGAGACCCCTACGGCTGCCCCTCTCTCGACCAACCGTTCCGCGACGCGGCGTCGGCCGACCCCGCCCAACTGCGCATCGGCCTCTGCGACGTCAACGAGGCGGGCCCGCCGCATGCCGATTGCCGGGACGCCGTCCGGGCCGTCGGCGTCTCGAACCTCCGCATCATGCGCAAGCACGTGCTGCCCAACGCGACGGTGGCGGCGCTGACCTACCTGCCCTTCATCCTGACGGGCGCAATCACCATCCTGACGTTCCTCGACTTCTCGGCTTCGGGCTGCCCTACGACGCGCCCTCGTTCGGACGCCTGCTGTCCGCCGCCAAGGCGAACCTGCAGGCGCCGTGGCTCGGCATCACGGTGTTCGTGGCGCTGGCCGTGCTGCTGACGCTCCTGATCTTCATCGGGGAAGCCATTCGGGACGCGCTCGACCCGCGGCGGGCGATCGGGCCTGGGGCAGGCATCGCCGGCGAGCCCCGCGAGGGGGCGACGGTGCAGTTGCAGGCGGTGCAGTAGGACGGGCGCCAGCTTGCGGGACGTCTAGCCAGAGGTCCCTTCCAATAGTCGGGCCCTCGCTGTCCTGATGTCCTCGATCACCGAGTCCATCTCCGCGTGGCATCGCCAGGCCGGGATCCGCAAGACTGTCCAGCCCAGCCCCTCCAGGACGCGGTCTCGTGTAGTGTCCTGGCGCCGCTGTCGGCCTCTGCCATCGAAGTGTTGATCGCCGTCAACTTCGATGTTCAGCCTGACGCCCTGATCCAGCAGCGCAAAGTCCAACTCGTACCCCTCAACCTGGAGCTTGGCGTAGGGCAACAGGGCCCCGAGCTGCATGGCGTCGAGCAGGAGCCTCTCGGACGTACTGTCCGTGCGGAATTCGGCAGATGCCGAAACGTCTCCCTGATTGAGAGCGACATCATCGCGTAGTCTGTGCAGGTAGGCACGCAGCGAGGCCAAGGTAGGACTCCCCAAATCTCCCATGCGCGGGTGGCCGAGTACGACTAGCGCTCGGCGGGCGCGGCTGACCGCCACGTTCAGGAGATTTCGCTCCTTTTCCACCCAACGGGCGCCGTTGTCCGACATGCCGGGCGAGAGCACCGAAGACAGGACGATGGCATCGCGCTCGTCTCCCTGCAATCGGTGGGCAGTTCCGCTGACAAAGTCGATCTCGTCCAGGAAATCCTCCCCGAACTGCGCCCGAGCGAGTTGACCGATGCGTTGCGCCTGCGCGGCGAACGGTGTCACCACCCCCACGGTCCGGTAACCGGAATCGACCAGACCGCGAAGTTGCAGCACCGTTTGCTGCGCTTCCACTTCATTTCGCCAGCTTCCGCTCGCTGGTCGAACTGCCTCGCCCTCGACATCGCACCAGTAGATGGCGCGATCACTTTGGGATGTCTCCGAGACCTGTGTGAGTACGACCAGTTCACCCCCGTAAAACGTCCTGTTGAACCAGCGTGCGATGTGTGGGTGGCAGCGGTAATGCTCGTTGAGAAGAACTGGTTTGCCGGGTCTTGCCGCAGACTCGAAGGCGGAATAGGCCGAACCATCCTTGTGATGGATGCCGCGCTCGCGCAGATCGTCGTTGTCGAACCCCGTCTGGCTGGCGATCTGCTGCATGAGTCCGTCGCTGAGCTGAACAATCGGATTCAGTTGGTGTGGATCTCCGACGACCGCCAACCGCTTTGCGCGGTATGCCAAAGGCAAAACGGCCGCCAGGCTGCACTGGCTCGCCTCATCGACGATCACGAGGTCGAAGAGCGCCGGGGCCAGTGGGAAGCTGGACTGCGCAGCGAGCGCCGTGCATGCCCATCCCCGCAAGCTGTCGAACGAGTTGCTAACCGCTTTCTTGAACGGATTGCCGCTGGCGGCGATCCTGCTGAAACTCGCCAGTTGGTCAGCGCCAGAGGAGATTCGTGTTGCCGTCTCTGCCCGGATCGCTCGGAGGCTCCCGTCTGCCCATTGTCGGTCAGCTTCGCGCAAACTCGTCGACGGGTCCCCCACCGCGGACTGCAGCCGTTGACGCTCGGCTCGGCCGCTCGCCACCAGGGATGCGAGCTTGGTCAAGCGCTGTTCAACCCGCGCCCAGGCGATGACTTGCCCCAACAGGGCAGTTTCCGGGCAGCCCAGCCATCTGAGTAAGCGTCGCGCGCGGTAGCGGCGAAACCACCAGGCCCGTAACAACCGTCTGGCTCGTCGATCTGCTTCGCCGGAACCCATAGGCAGGTCAGGAGCACTGGCGCTACTCCAGAGGGTTCGCGCCGCCTCCTCCAAGGCTCTCGAGAGTTCCTTCCGTTTCTCCAATGCATGTAGCAGTGTCAGATCCAGTTCGTCCAGCCGTGCCAGACTCTCGACCAAATCCGAGCGTTTGGCGGCCGCCTGTTTCAACCGGGTGCGCGCCCCGGCTTGACGTCCCCGCTCCGCGGCCGCCCCAGCCGACGCCACGGTGACCCGGTCTGGAACCTGCTCGCGCTCGCTACGATTGCCGGTACGGATCAGCAAGCCGCTACTCACCTCTTCCGCGCGGACGGCGGCGACATCCACGGCACCGTTGTTGGTCGAGGTCACAAGGACCCTGTCGCCGTCCAGCCACGCGTTGGTCACCGCGTTGACGACCAGTTGCGTCTTGCCCGTCCCAGGTGGTCCGGTCACGATGGTCAGAGGGTCTCTGCGAAGACGCTCAAGCGTGTCCTCCTGCGACTGGTTGCATGACAGTGGAGCCGCAAGAGGACCAAGCTGGCGATGCCCGCCTTCCTTCCGCGCAAGTCCGACCGGCACAAGATATGCCGCAGCCGTAGTCGACCAGTCTTCCCGGGTCCGCAGCTGCCGCAGCTCCTCGCGGAGGGCGCTCGTGTATCCAGACCACTCGGCCACGACGGCAACCGCGGCGTTGTGGACACCTTGTTGCCGACCTATGTTGGATTCGAGGACTCCAGCGTTGAGAGGCGACAGGATCTCGAGTCCGAGCAGATCTGCTGTCCGAGCGGCCAACTCCGCGAAGGCGACGGCATCTCCGAACGGCAAACCGTCGCCTAACAGGTCGCTGATGTCCTCGGTGATCGAAGGGTCGAATAGCCCGCTGGCCGTCACCGCCAAGTTGAACTCCGGCTCCATCGTCGCGTGAAGTCGCCATTCGTTCTCTGGCGTTTGTCCCGGTTCGACCTGGACCGCGAAAAGGGGTGCGACCTTCGGTTGGTGGTTGCGATCGACAATGATGACCGTCGGCCAGCCGTAGATGATGGACGATTCGCGAGAACTCAATACACCGGGCAACCCTCTTGGCGCCCGCATCGAGTCGCTCTCCCCAACTACCAGCTTCTCAGTCCCAATATGCAAGAACCAGAGAGAGTTCTCCTCGACGTACGGGACCAGCGACTTCGCCGCTTCCGCTTCAACGCAGCGTTGCGCATAGACGCAAAGTTGCTGCCAGGGAGTTGGCCTCTTTGCGGCGCGCTGTGACGAACTCGAGCTGCTGGGACTAGCGTTCGACCTGCCACCCCGCGAATCGTGTGCTGCACCGTCGGATGCAGCTTGGACGGTACCGCCAGCACGCACGCAGCGGGTACACCAGACCCTTTTGTCCGATGGTGACCAATGAGCGCGTTCGTCAACCCCGAGAGGGGTTGCGCACGAGCCGCATCTCCCAGCGTACTTCAGCGGAATGAAGCGCAGGTCGTCGGGAAGTTCCATCCTCAGGCAGCGCCAGTGCGGCGCCGGCGCTCCTGCTACGCTACCCGCGAGAAGTCCGGCCCCGCGTACGTGTTCTTCCCGTACAGGTCGTCGATGCCGCAGAGGGTCGTGAAGGTTGGAGGATTGCGTTCGAGGATCTTCGGGTCGATCTCGAGGTAGCTGTCGAAGGTCCGCACCCAGTTCCTGAGATAGGTGTTGTGGATGGTCAGGCGTTCGCCCTCGTCCTCGCGGATCGACGAGCCGTGCCACAGGGATCCATGCCAGAGGGCCACGGAGCCACGCGGCATCAGGATTTTCTCCGCCCGCTCCATCGCGTCCGCGTCCGGCGGCCGGTGCCACTTGTGGCTGCCGGGGACCGCCAGCGTGGAACCGGACGTCTCGGTGAAGTCCTCGAGCGCCCAGATCGTCGTGACGTTGCAGCAGAGGTCCCCGGTCAGCGGATGCGGCGGGTCGTTGTGCAGCCGGTGGGTGTCCTCGCCCTGCTTCTTCGTGAACCCAAGGGACTGGCCCATGTTGCAGTCGGCGCCGAGCAGGTGCTGCGCGATGGAATGAATCCACGGATGCACGGCCAGTTCTTCCCAGAGGAGTCCGCGGGCGAGCAGCATCGAGGCGACGCGGCCCCGGCCGGTCTCGACAATGAGCCGCCGCAGGTCTTCTTCGAGCTCGGCGCACAGTCCCTCGCTGATGGCGTTCTCTACCACCGTGTAGCCCCGCTCCTCGATCTCCTCGACATGGCGCCGCATGCCGAGCTTGTCGAGACGGTGGGCGACGTCCGGGTTCGTGAACGTGCGCTTGCCCAGGTGGTCGTGCATGCCGGACATCGCTTCGAGCATCGCCGCCGGCGCCTTGTCCAGGCCGCCCCGGGTTTCGAAGAACGTACCGTGACGGTGCATCGCCTCATTCACGAGGCGCACCTGGCGTTCCGGATAGTCCTCGTAGACGGCGGTCGCGACGTTGTGGGTCTGGTTGTAGTCGGCCCGCATGCTGTAGTCGGCGGCGTCGAGGACACCCGTGCCCACGGTCAGCTCGCCATCGTCGAGGACGATGTGGAAGGCGGCCACGTTATCCGCGTAGCCGAGGTGCGGCGGCGCGTCCGTGAAGATCTCGCACACGGCGCCGCGCGCGCCACGCAGGGCGTCCCGGCGCTCCGCGACCCGGGGCGCAAGGTAGGCGCGGGCCGCCTTCACCCACTCCTTCGAGGCGAACTCGATGCGGTCCGCGTGGCGGACCGGCGCCGCAGTTCGCACCGGCAGTGCCTCTTGCTTCACCGCGCCGCCTTCCATCGCCGTTGCGTCCATCGTCGCCTCCTCAACTCGTTGCTTCGGTGTCGGCTTCCGCCGGCTGCTCCTTCGAGACATCCTTGTAGTGGTCCGGGAACGCCAGGCGACTCTTCTTGCCGCTGGCGCTGAAGCCCGCCTTCATCCTGTCCCCGAGCTCCCGATCGTAGACGTGGTAGTCGAGTTCCGACGGCAGTTCGACGCGACCCCCCACGAGCTCGGTGTCGAGCAGGCTGAGATACGCCTTGGGCGAGCTCGAGAAACCGCTCGCGGACACCCTGTGCCGCATCCCGCTCTTGCCCCACGGCATGCCGTGGTGGACGTTCATCAGCCGTGTGAACCGCAGCGGGTTGCGCGCCAGCGCCTCCGGGGTCGCCGTCTGCCGGTAGGCTTCCTGGGTCTGCATGTGCGGCCGGTTGTACATGCCGAGCACCATCAGCCGCACGCCGTCGGTCTGCTTGGGATAGGAGCCGTGCCAGGTGTGGTCGCCCCAGATGACCATGGAGCCCGCCGGCGCCTCGATCACCTGCGCGTGGTCGCTCCAGTACTCGGCCTCCTCGACCGACGGCAACCGGCGCCAGCGGTGGCTGCACGGCACGAAGGACAGTCCGCCCTCTTCCTTCGAGTAGTCCGTCACCAGGTAGTTGAAGTTGGCGCCGAACGGCTCGACGGCCATGGTGGGCATCTCGAACTGCGCCCAGTCCGCATGGATTCCCGTGCCGCCGGCACCCTTGCCCTTCACCCAGACGTTGCACAGGCTCAGGATGCAGTCGGTGCCGACGAGCCACTGGATCAGCCCGAGCGCCGCCGGCGTGAGCACCATCTTCTCGAAGATCGGGTCGTCCCAGAGCGTGAAGCGCAACAGTTCCTGGCCTTCCTCGAACACGTCGGGAAGTTCCTCAGGCGTGCATGCCTTGCGCTCACAGGCCACCCCGAGCGCCGCGTGCTGGAATCGCTCGTGCATTTCCGGCGATGCGACCTTCTCCGGCGGGATGATCGTGAAGCCGAATGCGTCGAGTTCCGCCAGGTTCTCCAGCAGGTCGAGCTGCTTGAGTTCGCGATACAGCGCAGGAACCGTCTTCCCCGATGACCAGTCTTCTATCTTCATGTGCACTCTCCCCGGTGGCGTCGTTACCCCCGCAACCCTGCCGATGTTACTGTATTCACCGAGTTTCGTAGCGCGTTCGAGGCGCACCCGATGTCATCCGAAGCCGCCGTCGCCACCCTCACGCCCCTGGCCCGGGCACGCGCCCTCGCGCCACAGATCGCGGCAGCGGCCGATGCCATCGATCGCGAGCGGGAACTGCCGGAGACGCTGGTCGACGCCATGGTCTCGGCCGGTCTCTTCCGCCTGCTCGTGCCGCGCGCCCTCGGCGGCGAGGAGATGGACTGGCTCGAGTACCTCGACGTGGTCCGCACCGTCGCCGAGGCGGACGGCAGCACCGGCTGGTGCCTGAACCAGGGGGCGGTGTTCGCCACCACGAGCGCCCGGTGCTCCGAAGCGCTCGCCCGGGAAGTGTGGGGCGACCCGCGCACGGTGGTCGGCAACGGGCCGCCCAAGGGCTGTACGTCGGTCCCGACCGACGGCGGCTACCTGCTCAGCGGGCGCTGGATGTTCTCGAGCGGATGCCGGCACGCGAACTGGATCGCCGCCCTCACCGTCGAGGACGGCGTGCGCCTGCACATGCTGCCCCGCGACGAGGTCACGCTGGTGGACGTCTGGGAAGTACAGGGCCTGCGGGGCACCGGCAGCTTCGCCTTCGAGGCGGACGGGATCTTCGTTCCTGAGCGGCGCGTAATGCACGACTACGGCACTCAGCGGGAGCCGGGGCCGCTCTACGTCGTGCCCCAGCATCTCCTGTTCGCGTGTGGCTTCGGCTGCGTGGCGCTCGGCGTGGCGCGGGCCGCGCTCGACGCCACCATCGCGCTTGCGGACGACAAGCGGCCGCGATTCGTGAAGCGGCCGATCTCGCAGAGCGAGGTCGTGCAGCACCAGATCGGCAAGGCGGAGGCGACCTGGCGCGCCGCGAAGGCGCTCCTCCACGAGACCGTCGGCAACGTCTGGGAAAGCGTGCGGGCGACCGGCGAGATCACCGTCGAGCAGCGGATCCACCTGCGCATGGCGGGAACGCACGCGATCCGGCAGTCCAAGGAGACCGTGGACATCGCCTACGACCTGAGCGGCGCCGACGCGATCTTCGCCTCGAAGGCGATCCAGCGCCGCTTCCAGGACGCGCACGTCATCACGCAGCAGGTGCAGGGGCGCGACTCTCACTACGCCACCGTGGGGCAGTTCTTTCTCGGGCTCGAACCGACCGGCGGGGTGTTCTGAGTCCGACGACCCACTCCGCGCCCGACCATTCTGCATGGAACAAACGCGCCGTTGTCGCCGTACGTGGGTTCCTCAGGGAGAGATGTCGGCCTGTGTCCAGTCCTCCACCAAAATACCGGGCACTCGCTCGAACTCGTCGGTGTTCGCCGTCACCACGATGAGGCCTCGCGACCGCGCGTGGCCGGCAATCATCTGGTCGTACGGCCCAACGGGCGTGCCTGCCTTGGCCAGCATGGCCCGTATGCTCCCAGTGTGCATGGCCGCTTCGCGATCATAGGGGAGAACTTCCAGCCGCGCGGCAAACGCTTCGACGTCCCGCAGGTTGCGGTCCGGCTGCGCGGATTTCTCCGCGCCGTAGACAAGCTCCATCAAGCTGACGGTCGAAATGCACATGCGCCCGTGATGGACGATGAACCTCGCGCGTACCTCGGGCGGGCGTTGCCGGATGGTGTGAATCGCGACGTTCGTGTCGAGCATGTACCGCATGATCGCCTTACATGGAAGTCGCGCCAAGGGAACGAAGTGACCGCCGGTGCAACTTCCATGCGAGGACGGCGTGGCTGGGCCGGAGGCGCGCCGGCGCGTAGCGAGCTCGCGAGCGAGTGCCGGACCGGCTATGGGGCGCTACAGTGACAGCCGTTCCTGATCGCGGGGTTGGTCGCGCTCCACCATGAAATCCCCGGAGACGCCCGCGCCCTCGAACCACGTGGTCCACGCTTCGCCGGCCGGCGCCAGCAGTCGAGCGTTGCCGAGAACGATGACATCGACTTTTTGGACGTTGTCGGGGAAGGCCACGCTCTTCGGCAGGCGCACCGCCTGACTTCGATTGGACTTGAACACTCTGCCCTGATCCATTCGGACATCTCCAGGTGGGAGGGATGGCCCACGATAGCCAACCAAAGGGATATGTCAATAGGATATACGTCCGTCCCCGACCATACGGCCGGGTCATGCCCGGGATGTGAATGAACTCGAGGGCGGGACGCCACAAGGGCGTCCCCTCGTTCGAGCGTCGCCGCTGTTTGCCCTTCAGGCGCTTGTCGCCACTGATGCAAGTGCCCGGCGCGAGGGCCAGCCAAGAGCAGAAGTCCTTGACGGAAGGGAAGCGGGACAGGTCTGCCCCAACCTCCGCGGCGACGCTCAGCGCCGTCTCGACGCCGATGGTCGGGATGGCCAGCAGGTCCACGCCCAGCATGCGCTGCAGCCGCCGACGTAGCGCCCGGTCGCGGCCCTGGGGCGCTACAGGACGGTGCGCGCCAGGATCCAGTCCCGGATCAGGTCGAGCACCCGCGGCGACATGGTCTCCTCGATCGTCCCGTATTCGCTGGGCAGGCCCGTCTCGGCGGTCAGGAACAGGTGGTTGAGGCCGGGCAGCCGGACCGTCGCGACCGAGACGGAAACGAACGCTCACGCCGCGCTGCTCGAACCGTCCACTGATGACGCCGTCCTCGAGGCGGCCCCTGAAGCGGGGCTGCCCGGGAACGCCGCGTATACCGAACTCGACCCGCGTCGCGTCGGCATCCGGGTCGCGCACCTCGATGTCGGACAACGGCAGTCCCTGTGCCCCCTGGGCGGGGATGTCGATCGTCCCGCGCCATTCCTCGCCGTCGCGCTGCAAATCCACCTGGATGTGCAGCGGTATATCCGGAGTGTCGATGCGGCCCTCCCAATGACCGGCCAACTCGGCGGCGGCACCGCCGGCGACGAACGACATGACGAGGGCCGCAGCACTTGCCAACACCGCGGGCCGCGGTGGCGCGTCTCCCCGCAGACCCCGATTCACGGCCCAGCCGCCGGGGACGCGTTGGCGCGCCGGCGCTCCGCCCAGGCCTTTTCGATCAGTGCGATTTCCGGGACGCGCAGGTGGTCGCCCGTCCGAATCGCCGGACCCAGTTCCAGGTAGGCCTCGTTCGAAACCGTAGTCCAGCGACGTGGGTGAGTGCATCGTCTGGAGAGTCGCCACCTGGGCGTTCGTGAAGCAGTCGGGCCCCGTGTCGGCGGAGTTCTTGACGCCGATTGGGGCTCATTCTCAGGTGCTTATGGACATGTGCGCGCGCACCACCTTGACATCTCTCCCACAACCAGCCGAAATTGACTGCTCCACCCGAGCGCCAGGGGCACTGGCGCCGACCGTTTCGAAAGGCGGCCCGATCCTGGGGGAGGGCTGCGCGAGGAGCCTCATGACCGACAACGACCAAGCCATGCGGAATCTCGTGGCGACCCTGCCCGTGCCGGAGTTCGCCGAGGCCGCATTCACCGCACCGCCGCCCCTGCGGAACGCGCGCGTGGCGATCGTCACCAGCGCGGCCCTCTACCGGGAGGGGGCCGCTCCGTTCGGGTTCGAGGACGTCCACTTCGAGCCCATCCCGCACAGCGCGCGCGACCTGAAGATGGGTCACGTGAGCCCGAACTTCGACCGTGCCGGCTTCGCCGCGGACCTGAATGTCGTCTATCCGGTCGATCGCCTGTCCGAACTCGCCGAGCGCGGCACCATCGGCAGCGTGGCCGACTTCCACTACGCGTTTGCGGGGAATCAGCCGGACACGGTGTCCGAGTTGCGCCTGGATACCGGCCCCGGGTGTGCCCGGAAGCTGCTCGAAGACGGGGTGGACGTCGTCTTGCTGACACCTGTCTGACCGCTGTGTCCGCGTGCCGTGTGTACGCTGGCTCACGTGTTCGAGGCTGCCGGGCTATCCACGGTCGCGATCATGCCGATCCGGAGCATCGTGGAACGCATGCGTCCGCCGCGGGCGCTCTGTGTCGAGTTCCCGCTCGGTCTGCCGCTCGGCAAGACGCGCGACGCCGCCTTTCAGCACCGTGTGCTCGATGCGGCCTTCGCGCTCCTTGAGAAGCCGGCAGGTCCCGTGCTCGAGGACTTTCCGGAAGCGGTCAAGGCCGAAGATACCGAACCGCTGCTCTGTTCGCTGCCACCGCGCTACGACCCGGACCTGCATCCCGCCGTCGACGAGGCCCAGGGGCTGCGTCACGCATACGACCGGGCGGTGGCCAGGAACGGACGCACCTCGCTTGGGGCGCACGCGAGTGCGGACGAAATACCTGGTGCGATCGACAAGTTCGCCAGGATCGCCGCGGGAGAACCGTGGGACGAGGTGGGCCTCGATGCCTCGGCGGACCGGGTCGCGCAGGACATCCGGACCTACTACGAGGAACTCGCCTGCGAGCTCGCGGACGGCCCCGCCGGGCCGTGGGCGGTGGAGCGGTGGTTCTACGAGCGGACCGAAACGGGCAAGGTACTCCTGGCCGCGCGCCGCAAGATGCGCGATGCGGGTGCCCCGCACCTGGCGTGGTTCCTGGTGTCGCCGGCGTCGCGCGAGTAGAGCCCCTGGCGCGCGGTCGTGCCCTGGCGCGCGGTCGCGGCCCGTCCTGAAATCAGGGCGTCCCCTGGGGAAGCCGTACCCGGCCCCTGGACGGGCGGGGACAAGCCCCGCCCCTTGCATGGAAGTCGCGCCAAGGGAACGCAGTGACCGCCGGTGCAACTTCCACGCAAGGACGGCGTGGCTGGGCCGGAGGCGCGCCGGTGCGTAGCGAGCTCGCGAGCGAGTGCCGGAGCGGCTATGGGGCGCTACGCCCCGAACCTGTGCTCCAGCGTGAGGCCGAAGCGCC
Source organism: Candidatus Azotimanducaceae bacterium (assembly GCA_965206615.1). GTDB lineage: Bacteria > Pseudomonadota > Gammaproteobacteria > Pseudomonadales > Azotimanducaceae > VXNE01. The sequence continues at coordinate 371,512 of CBDBKI010000004.1, read as the reverse complement.
GCGGCTCCGCGTAGTAGTAGATCAGGATCCCGGCGCCTTCGCTATCCTGGGCGGTCCGGTAGTAGAGCTCGTCGCTCAGGTTGGTCCCCCACAGCGAGACCGAAGTCTTGCCGTTGGCCATGTCCCAGCGCAGGCGGGCATCCACGAGGCCCAGGGGGTCCGTGCGGTGACGCCTCAGACGCGTCAGCGTAGCGGCGGAGTAGTACGGTCCGCGGTAGTTGTAGCCAACCTGTGCGGTCAGGCTCCCTCCGTGGTCGAGGTGGAACTCCTTCGCAACGCTCAGGTTCCAGGACCGGTGCGGCGTGTACCCGATGAACTTGAGGTCGGACATATCCCGGACTACACGGACGTCCTCGAAAGTGACCGGGTCGAACGACGTGTCGACAATCGTGAACTCGTCATAGTTCCCGTCGAGGTACCCGTGGGTTCCCGTGACGAACCAGCCCTCGGCCGGAGTGGCGAGCAGTTCCACTTCATAACCCTCAATCGTAGCCGCCTGGGCGTTGAACAGGTTCTCGTGGAGCTGACCGTCGATCACGCGTCCTATCGTGATTTGCTGGTTCTCGTAGTCGTTATGGAAGACCGTCACGTTCAGTTGCAGCCGCCGCTCGAACCACTGCGACTTCATCCCGACTTCCCAGTTGTCCGAAATCTCCGGTTCGTACGGTTGCATGTACACGTCGCCGTTCAGCCCGCCGGAGCTGTACCCGCGCGACAAGCTCAGGTACGCCATGACATCGTCGTTGAAGGCGTAGTTGAGGATCACGCGCGGGGTCGACTCGCTGAAGCTGACCTCCTGCTTGCAGTAGCTGCGCATGGCCAGTCCGTCCGGGCCGATGTTGCCCGGACAGGCGTAGAACTGATCGAACCCGAAGTCCGATGCCCACTGGGAGCGCTTGAACTGCCGCGTGTCCTTCGTCCACCGCCATCCGGCCGTTACCGACCACGCGTCCGTGACGTCCACAGTGGCTTCGGCGAACACGGCCCAGGACTTGTTCGTGCCGTCAATCTCCTGGCGCCGGCTCCCGCCCTCCTGGACTCCCAGCGCAATGGGGCCAAGGGCCTCCCACAATGGCGCCTCGGCCAGATCCTCCGGCGGCATCAGGCCGCGCATCAAGGGCACCCATACCCTGAAAATCCCGTTCTCGGCGAAACCGTACAGCCCCGTGATCCAGGTCATGCGGTCGGAGAACGCGCTGCCCTCGAGGCGAAACTCCTGCGAGATCTGGTCGTAGACCGAAGGCTGGTCCGCCAGTATTTCGATGTGATAGGAGGGCCCGCCGTAGAAGTCGCTCCCCCAGCCCCAGGACTCGTTGAGCTCTCTTATGTCCCGCCAGGCGGAAATGGACGTCAGCGTCATGTCGGAAAAATCCCAGGTAACCGTCAGGGCCGCGGAATTCGTGTCGACGCTCAGCCCGTTCGGGTCGTTGTCGTTCGACCGGTAGGGATTGTCGTCCGGTGCACAGGCCGCCGCGAGCTCGTCATAGGCACCGAAGATCAAGGGCAGGAAGTTGAGCCCCGTCGGGCCGCCGAGCAGCTCTTCGCAGTCGCCGAGACCGCCGGTCTCGCGAGCCCGGAAGAACTCGGCCGCGAGGGAGACCTCGACGGAGTCGTTGGGCGTCCAGAGCAGCGTGCCCCGCAAGCTGCGCGAGTCGGTCGTGTTCCACTCGCGCCCGGCGTCGTCCTTCATCCAGCCATCGTCCTGGCGCGTCTGGAACGCCACGCGCGCCGCGAGAACATCGTCGATCAGGGGGATGTTGACGAGCCCGTCCGCCATCAACCGGCCCGCGTTCCCGACGCTGGCCCGCACTGTCGCATCGAACACGGAATCCGGCTTCTTGGTGATGATGTGCACGAGCCCCGCCGTGGTGTTGCGCCCGAACAGCGTGCCCTGCGGGCCCCGCAGCACCTCGATCCGGTCGACGTCGAGCAGGTCGAAGACCGCGCCCTGCGGCCGGCCGAGATAAACGCCGTCGATGTAGATGCCGACCTTCGGGTCCTGGGTCGGAGTCCAGTTGATCTGGCCGATACCGCGCAGGAACACCGTGGCCGTGCCGCGCGCCACTATGGTCTCGTTGAACGACATGTTCGGCGTGAGCTGCTCGACGTGCTGCACTTCCGTAATTCCCCGGCTCGCGAGCCGATCCGCCGACAGAGCCGAGATCGGGATGGGTACCTCCTGCGCAGACTCTTCCCGGCGTCGGGCGGTGACGACCACCTCCTCGATGCCACCCCATGCCCGCTCCTCGTCGGCCTCTTCAGCGCTCGCGGTACCTGCGGGCAGGAAAAAACCTGCGGCCACAAACCCGGCGACGGCCAGGAATTCCTTGACTCGCTTCATGGTTCCCCCTCGCATACCAGTGCTTCGCTTGATAGCTGCAACGCATCCCCGCAGGCAATGTGCACGATATACACGAGCGGGCCACGGCCGAACGCCTCGATCCCTCTCCGGCGACCTTACCATAAACAGTCCCTCCCATTGTCAAGGCTGTTGAACTTCAGGATTGCCCTGACCGGCTCAACACATTTGGCACTCAGATTGGGAAACGGGGGCGAGGCCAACGGGCAGTTCGGCACCGACGACGCGCACCGGAAGCCGAAGCGCCTCTACCCAACATTTGATACATGCCGGGGCGCCACCAGGGACGGAGGACGCGACGCCGTCAAAGGGCCGCAGCGAACCCGCGAATGTCCCGGATCGTCGCGTAGTAGACGTTGGGTAGCACGTGCGGGTTCACGGTGTCGGCACCATGGCCCGTACCGTTGACCGTCCGGCTGTGGGTCGTGACCCCGGCGGCCATCAGCTTGCGGGCGTAGATGAGCCCCTCGTCCCTCAGGGGATCGAGTTCGTTCACCGAGACCACGTGGGGCGGCAGGCCCGCGAGGTCGTCCGAGGTCGCGTGATACGGCCAGGCCAGCGGGTTCCGCACGTGCTCCTCGGCCGGGTCGTACGCGAGAACCGACAACCTGCTCAATTCCGCGGTCATCATGTAGCCGCCGTTCTCGCGCCACGAAACCAGCTCTGGAAGCGGGGGATCGTATTCGCCGGCGATGTACGGGCAGCACGCGTAGATGCCCGCGATCTCGTCGAGCCAGCCCTCTTGCCGCGCCTTGAGCGCCGTGGCGAGACACAGGTTGCCGCCCCCGGACTCGCCGGACACGACCAGATGCGAAATGGCGAGCGTCTCCCGGTTCCGATACGTCCACCGGGTCGCGCTCGCGCAGTCGTTCAGACCGGCCGGGAACGGGTGGCACCCGAGCCTGCCCGCCGCGTTGCGGAAGTCGACGCCCACGACCACCAGCCCCGCCGCCGCAAGCTCGTCGCGCCACCGCACGTACGGAGCGTCCTCCGCGGTAAAGAACGTCATCCCGCCGCCGTGCGTGTGCACGATCCCGGGCGCGGGCCCGTCGCGTTTGGCCGGCTCGACGATGTGGAGCGTGATCGCGTTGCCGTCGACGCCGTCAATGACCTCCGTGCGCCGGGCGACCCCATCCACGGGCGGGAGACGCGCGTACTCCTCGTGCAGGGCCAACCCCTCGGCCTCGAAGGCGGCGAATAACTCCCGGATGTCCGCGATCGGTGCGTCCGGTCCAATCGGCGGGGGCGCCTGCGCAATCTCCGCCATGCCCTCGAACATCACCCGGGCACGGGGATCGAGGCGCGGGTCCGTGGCGATGGTGATGTCGGGGTTGCCCAGGCGACCGGGCAGGTGGTCCGTCACGCAGCCGGGCGCTGTTTCCGCGACCCCGGCATGGGCGGCAGGCAGCAACGGGATCGCCGCGGCGGCGCCGAGCCCCTGCCCCAGCCGGGCCAGAAAATGCCTGCGCGCAGGGCGCTGGATCGTTTCGTCCATCCGCTCGTTCATTCGCTTCCCCTCAGCGCCCGCCGGTTCCGGGTCAGCGTAACGCACAGACACGTCACAGGCGAGTCCCGGCGACGCTGCCTACGCGCTCTCCCGCCGGGCCAGCGCCTCCCGGTCGCGCTGATGCGGCGATGTCGCGGGCGACGTACTCCTCGCCGCGGGTGAGCATGTGGTAGATCAGCCGCGCCAGTTGGTGCGCGGTCGCCTTGACCGTCTTGGCGGTGTCCATCCGTGCCAGCCGCCGTCGGTGCGCGGCGCCGATGACGCTGTGGTCGCGACGCGCCGTGGTCGCCGCCATGGGCAGCGCCTGGCCGACCCGGTTCGAGCGTCGGCCGGCGCCGCCCTTCAGGCGCTTGTCGCCGGGAGTCTGCACGGTACCGGCGCCGGCGCCGCCGCCGTGGGTGGACACGTCGTTCCAGCCCATGTCGTCCGCGAGGATCAGGACGATGTTGGGCGGTCGCTCCGCCGGGGGCGCGCTCGCGGCGTCGGGGCCGCGTTGCCACGCCACGTCACGGGGCGGGCCCACGTCCCGCGTCCACTCGGTCATAGCCTTCGCGGTCGTCAGCGTGACCTCGACGCGGAACACTCAGACGAGCGCGAGGATCAGGACGATGATGCCGAGAATGCGCGAGAATGCGAAGGAGCATGCGCGTATGTCAGATCCCCAGATCCAGTTGATTGTAGTTCTTCAGTACAGTCTCGCGCGTTCCTGGTGACCAGCGCAGGGAGTCTGCTTCCGGCGCCATGGGTTGATACACGTAGGGCGTCTCGTCGGGATAACGCTGCTGACGGGCGTCGATGGCGAGCTGGATGACTCGGGAGCGGCCGTGAATGCGTTCATGGTCGTACAGAACCGGCTGCCGCCCACGGAAGTTCCATCCGCGTACGCCCTCGACCGAGGCGCGCCGGTGGAAGCCGAAGACGAAAGTTACGCGCGGCGCCGGCGATCGATTGGGAAAGGAGCAGTGCACCATCTGTCGACTGCAGATGGCGACATCGCCGGCGGCACACAGGAGGGGCACGGCGCCGGGGAGCCGATCGGAGCCGCCGTTTTCCGCGATCAGCTTCCGGATATCGGCCTTGCCCTTGTCGTGGCTCTCCGGGACGATCCAAAGCGCGTTCATCGGATTGGTCGGATACAACTGCGCCATGAAGCTGAAGCCGTGTGTTCCCGCGTCGAGGTCGGGACTGTCCCAGTGGGTGAGCCCGTCCTGGTGCCATGACACCGCGGCGCCATAGTGCGCGGGCTTGACCCACACGGCATCCGTAAAGGGCACGAAGTCGGGACCGTTGATCGCCTCGGCGACGCGCAGCAGTCCCGGGTGTCCGTACAACCGGAGATTGGCGTCCATCATCTGCAGGCTTCCGCTGATCTGGAGAACCACCTGCTCGGGCGCGTCGGGAGGTGCTTCGAACTCGGTCATCTTGACGGGGTAGCGACCGCCGGCGGAGTCGGTGGCGCCCATCGGGTCACTCAATGGCCTCGCGAACTGGAACGTGGCGCGCTCGAACTCCCGATCGATGGAAGGTCTGCCCTGCGCGTCAAGCTCGGCGCCCTGGTGCGCAGGAGCGCGTGCCATGACGCTTTCGAAATCCGCCACCAGCCGTTCGACTTCGTCGGTATCGATGACGCCTTCGAGCAGTTAGAACCCGTAGCGCCAATAGGCCTCCAGAATGTCGGGATGCGGCTGCCCGCCTTCGGTGAACTCGAGCGGGCCGCGATTGGGCAGGGCATGCGCCCGTAGCGCACCATCGCTGAAATAGTCGCCCATGTGTCGTTCCTCGATGGCCCGGAGATCTCGTGATGTGCCGCGCCGCATCATACGCAAAGCGATGTCGCCCCGACGCCGGCAATTTGAGGGATCATGGCGCGGCCAGGGTGAACGGAAAGAGGAGACGCTCCATGAAGGTTGCCTGCTGGTTGAGTGGTGCGCTGGCTGCGGTGGCCGGCGGTCTGGGCGCGTTGGCGGCGGAAACAAGCGGCGCGCTCTGCGTGGACATGGGCCCGCAGACGCCGCGCGATATCGGCAGCGTCACGCGTTGAGCAGATGTGAGCAGATGGGACACCCACTCTTGTGGGTCCCATCTGGCGGCCAACTCGGGTGGGTGTCCCATCTGGCGGCCAACTGTGGTCAATCAGGTCGCCATCGATCAGCCCCGGTATTCGGGGTTTATAACAGCCTCCCAACTGAGCCGTCCCGGCTAATCCCGGTAGCACGCAATCTTCTGCAAAGGCTTTTTCGTGATGGCAGCCACGCTTGCCCCAGCCGGCCGTTGTCGTTCCTGGAGCTAAACCAGATAGGGGGTTTCCACGGAAACCGGAACGCCAACGCCGGGCCTAACGGCGCCGTTCGGCGATAAAACGCAACAGCGACAGCGTTTCCTCCGGATCCATCCGGCCGATGGGCAGGTTGCTGTACATCGAGCCCATGACCCGGCCCTCACCGGTCAGCCAGAATTCGCTCGGCTGAATGTGGTCGCGCCGCGGTTCCCACCAGGCGCCGATGGCATCGGCATCCTCCCGCGTGACCCCGTAAGCCACCGGAAACGACAGGTCTGCCGCGACTTCCCCCGTCTTCTCGCGGTCGTCCACCGTCGCCGCGAAGAGGGAGACGCCGAGTGCGGCAAATTCGTCTTTCAGTGCTTCGTAGCCGGCTAACTGTCGGCGGCAGAAGGGTCACCAGTGGCCGCGGTAGAAGAGGACGATCGCCTGAGGTGTGCCGATGTCGTCCGGCAGGGTAACGGTCGAGCCGTCTTCGGTATTCAGTTCGAGCTGCGGGAACTGGTCCCCGCCTTCGAGTTTTCGGCCCATGGTTGCATCCTCAATCCAATCCGGAATGCGGATTCTAACCTGTACCCGGTCGGTCGGTGCAGGGACGATTTGGCGATTCGGATACCTTAAGGCCGATCGAGACTCATTGCCGCAGGCCGAAAACCTCGGTGTTGCCGCCTTTGGCCGTGATATTTTCGCTCAGCGTTCGCTCGGTGGCGAACCGCAGCAGATAGTGCGGTCCGCCGGCCTTGGGCCGGTACCGGACAGTCCCCGCCCGCCGAAAGGATGCACGCCCACCACCGCGACGATCATATTGCGGTTGACGTAGACGTTGCCGGCACGGGTTTTCTCTAACACTACGCGGGCGAAGCCGTCTATGCGGCTATGGATACCCGTGCCGGTACAGTCCGAACCCTTCCCATCCACCTTGCTCGCCAGGCTACCGGGCTTTTCGCTCCACGCCGCCACCGTCTGTGCAGCCGCCCAACGCGACAAGCTCGAAAAGCTCTGTCGCTACATCGCACGGCCCGCCATCGCCAACGAGCGGCTCTCGACCAACGATCGGGGACAAGTCATCTATCGGTTCAAGCAGCCGTTTCGCGACGGCTCCACCCACGTCGTCCTCGAGCCACTCGAGTTGATGGCGCACATTCATGTGCGCCACCCTTCGGGCGACCTTCGGTCGTCCAAATCGGCAGTCTTGCCGATTTGTCATCGCCCGCCTGACGCTATGCTGCGACCGCTACACAAGTAACCGCCGTTGCGCGCGACCTTTCCGTCTCCAGCGTCCACCGCCACATCCTCAACGGGCTCAACGGACGCCTCTGAAGACTTCCCCCGAGCGCCCCGTCAGTCAACCGTACTTCGCAACCATCCGGTTTCGAGCGGTTATTCGTCCTATCCGCAGTTCGTGTTGGCAAAAGTGGGAAGGTAATGATGTCCACCTACAGTAACTCACCCATCGGTCGCATGGACTCAGCCGACGCGTTGACAGCAGTCACATTCATGAACGCCCGCAAAAAGGGATAAACAAAACACTTCCTCATCGCATTCTCCTACTAGATGACATCCAAATGTGAATTGACACGTCTGATTCGCCGACTGATACTTCCGGCATCGTAAGCAGAGCTAGTACGCATGAGAGTCCTTCGAACACCCGACGAACGATTCGAGAATCTCGCGGGATTCCGCTTCGAACCCCACTATCTCGAGATCGACGACGGAGTGGGCGGTCGCCTCCGGATGCACTACGTGGACGAGGGCCCGCGAGATGGCCCTTTGGTCCTCTGCCTCCACGGTCAACCCGTCTGGAGCTACTCGTTCCGGAAGATGGTCCCGCTGCTCGCGGAGGCCGGGCATCGTGTGATCGCCCCGGATCTCGTCGGCTTCGGACGATCGGACAAACCCGCGGAACGATCTGATTATACCTACGCACGACACGTTCACTGGATGCAGGAGTTCATCCTCGATCTCGACCTCACCGAGATCACCTTCGTGATCCATGATTGGGGCGGACTCATCGGTCTTCGGGTCCTCACCCAAAACCTGGAGCGCTTCGATCGTGTCGTGGCATGCAACATGGGACTCCACGACCTGAAGGACGTTCCGATGGAACAGGGCCCGGCACTGCGGAAGCTCCTCGAGGAGACACCCGCGCTCTCGGCCGAAGAGATGATACGCACAGGCGAGGAGACGACACGCAGGATGATGGCGGCCTCCGACTCCGAAGGCGGGACCAAGCGGTCTGTCTTTTTCCGCGTGTTCATGTACTGGGTCCGACATTGCGGCGCGTTTGCCGGCTTCCGTCCGGAAGAGATCGTTCGCCGCTGGCTGAAAAACCCGACCGACGAAGATACTCGGGCGTACGCAGCGCCGTTTCCGTCCGAAGAGTACCTCCAGGGCGCGAGGCAGTTCCCGAGCCTGGTGCCGATCTTTCCCGACGACCCGGCGATTCCCGACAATCGCCGCGCCTGGGAGATCCTGCGAACGTTCGAGAAGCCGTTTCTCACCGCGTTCAACAACCCGAACTCAATCGAAGCACCCCGATTCCAGCAGGAAATTCCTGGAGCGAGGGGCCAGAATCACGTCGTCTTCGAGAATTCCGGGCACTACCCCCAGGATGACGTCGGCGAGGAGTTCGCGCGCGTTGTCATCGAGTTCGCCCGCACCAGAACGATTTGAGCCCTGCCATTGGTTCTCCTTACGACTGCGGCACGTACCAAATAGGCGAAGACCAGGCGCGTTCCTGAATGGTCAACGGAATTCCTTCTTTCGGTGGAACCCCCGCGCGAAGTGCATCCCAGGTTGACCAGCGACATATCGGATCTTCCAATACACGCGCATAATAAAAGGCACGCTGATCGGCGTTGAACTCTGGATCTCGCCAATGCGCTTTGAGCTCCCCGGCACCAGTCCCCTTCACGATACTGCAATCGGCCAGATTGACCTTGGCGCTATTCTCGGGACAACGATGCGTCACCGGCTCAACCACCCCGCCATCAGAACACGCTACGTCGAAGACCCTTTCCTGGACCTCACCCTCGTCTATCCAGCCCTTGATGATCTGCACCCGCTGTAATGGGGCACTTAACGCATCACGAAGTGCCCACACTATAAACGTTGGCTTCTTGTCAGCCTCGGCCGCGAGGTCGGCGCCCATCGGCACCCCACCCGCATAGGCCTCACTGACCAGCTGCTTGCTGTCGATTGACGGCAGATCGTGACCGGCAAAAAACCGCACCTTGATTCTGGTGCCACTGGTGCCAAAGGTCTCCTTGCGACGCATGGCTTCATAGAGGGATTCACGTGTGTTCCGTTCCGCCCACACACCCGCCAAACCCGATGAACCCCACGTAATGACCGCTGCATCGACTTCGAAGCTGTCATCAGGCGACAGGGGTACCGACCCGCGCTGTTTGCCAGTGCCGTCTACCACACCGATCTTGCCCCAGAAGTCTTCTTCAAAGCCGCCGCTACTCCCGTTGTGGGAATCGCTGGAGCCAATGACACCAAATCCAAACGGATCGAATCCCTGCTGTTCGGTCAGTCCAAGACCATTGAGCCAAGCCTCCCGAACATAACTCCCGTTAACCTCGCCAACGTTAGTGGTGGAGACCAGATACGGCATGATCTCGAAGTCTGCCCACTCGTCGTTCGGTGACAACGCCGGGTGAGTTTCCGAAGTGCCCTTGACCTGGGTAATTTCAACCAGGGGCTCATTGCGCACCCTTCGCTCCGCATAATCAGCATCAAGAGCATTGCCATCGAAATCCGTCAGACTAAACATCTGACCGTTGGAACCATTGGCATTGTGCGGAATTGCGAGGGACTCCAGCCCCTGCTCTCGAAGCACATCCATCCACCGCCAAAGGTCCTCGGGGTCGGATGATAGAAACCGCGAGAACGGTGCAATCGGGGCCTTGTCGCCTTTAAAGATAACGTTGCGATGCAGATTCTGTTGCTCGGGCGCTGATGACCACTCGTAACCAATGAAAGTGGTAAACCGACCCGGGTCATTGTGTCGATTGGCGGCTTCAACAATGTCCGCCCAGGTCGACTGGGTCGTCGGCGGATCATCGATTTCACGATAGCGGGGGCTATTCGGACGAAGAAACTGCACTGCGGTGCGGAATGCGTTTATCCGGTCTTCACGGGTTGCGACGCTGGTTAGCGCTTTCGCATCCGGATGTCTGGACATCGGATTGCCGGGATCCTTCATCGCCGACATCGCGCCCAAGAGAAACGCGTGATCCGTTACCGCATAAAAATCCAACGGCTCCTTCAGCTTCATCTCATAGCCGGCCAAGTGCGTGAGAGGCGCCCCTTTGGCAAATTCGTAGGCTTCTTCAACCGTTGCCAAACCACCAAATAGAAATGCATCAAACGAATTGGTGCTATGCACGTGCAGGTCACCAAAGTAGGCGTTCCTTTCCGGATTGGTTGGTAGATTGGTCGCACGACGTTGATCCCATGCCTTCTCCAGTAATTTCATCTGCGGTATTCGCAGGTGATGGCCAACCCGCGGCCTTAGGCCGAGGTCCATGTAGGCTTCGTTTTGCGGCGTGAACGCCGGCCATTCAGGTAAAGACCCGCCGTTGGGGTTGCCGGTCCTCGCAAACCGGATCCAGGTCTCGGCAATAGAGTGTGAGAACTTGACATCGGCATCGGTGGGCGCTACTTCGTGCATGAGGTCAAAATCACCAAACACGTATATCTGTGAGGCGCCGTGAAACGCGCCATGGCTTTTGCCGCCGGCTAGCGATACGGGCCAGGTAAACCAGTACAGATACACGTCACTGTTCAGGCCTTCCATGCTCCTGCCCCAGGCGCGCATCGGGTAGGTGAACGTCATATCGGTGAATAAGTTCCGCCAGGATGGGATGGCGTCTTCGTCCGTCATCGCGGGATAGTACGTCGATATTTCCTCCCTGACCTCAGGCAACATGGCAGCGCCGAACCTGTTGAATCCCAATAAACCGGCACCCAGGAAACTCACAAAATGTTCCAATACCACAGCACCTTCGTCAGAGGCAGACCCGACCAACAGGGGCACATCCGCCTGGCGTCCATTGGCAAAGGTCGTCCCAACGTCTTCAACCAGCACCTCTCCATCTACCGTGGGTAAATACTCGTACACGGAAAATGCCCGACTGGATTGAGTCACTTCCAACACCTTTTCCACAGGAATCTGACGCAGTGCCGTGAGCGACTGATCCGCCTCGTCGCCTACCAGTGCGGCGCCAAACTGCAGACCAATGGCCTCGCCGGAGGGAATGAAGGACTGGTTTCGAGTACGGTGCTGCATCGGGTGAAATCCGCCACCACTCTGACCGATCGCACGATGAAAGAGACCCCGCGCCAACGGGCTTGCCTGCATCACGGAAACGCTGGTGCCCCCCGCCGATTCGCCGAATATTGTTACGTTGCCTGGATCGCCGCCAAACTGAGCGATGTTGTCACGTACCCACTCAAGGGCCTGGATCTGATCGCGAAAACCCTGATTCCCGGATACGCCTTTCGGATTCTCTGCACTCAGTTCCGGATGTGCGAGAAAGCCAAGCCGACCCAGGCGATAGTTGAACGAAACAAGAACTGCGCCTTTCTCGGCAAGCAGTGCTCCTGCACTCCGCGCGCCCCAACCGCCCGATAATCCGCCACCGTGAATCCACACCATGACCGGGCGACCCTCGTCGCTGCGAGTCGCCTTGGTCCACAAATTCAGCGTCAGGCAATCTTCGCTTTGTCGCGGCAAAACCCTGTCCGGTGGTGGATCATAAAAGGCAACGCCAGCCTTGGTACGCTGTATACAGACGGGACCCATCTTACTGGCATCACGGACCCCCTCCCAGACAGTAACCGGTTCCGTTGGCGCCCAGCGAAGATCGCCCACCGGTGGCTCGGCATAGGGAATCCCATGGTACTGTTTGACACCATCCCGGCTAATCCCCCGAATGAGACCACCAGTCACTGCCACTTCCAGACCCACAGACTCAGACTGCGTTCCCGGCACGTCGGTACAGCTGCTGGTAAACGCCAGCAGGAATAATGGAGCGACGATCGAATTCTTCATGAGGCGTCTTCCTGCAGTTTCTCTTTGTTCCTAGTCTTTAGGTTTCGGAATATACCAGATGGGCGAAGACCAGGCCCTCTCCTGTATGGTTTTGGCAGAATCTGCTCTGGGTTCAACCCCGGCCCGAATCGCATCCCACGTCGACCAGCGACAGGTGGGGTTCTCCAGCGCTCTCAGGTAATAGAAGGCATGATGGTCCAGATCAAAGTCGGGGTCCGTCCACGCAGCTATCAACTCTGCGGCGCCAACCTCTCTGGATATTGAACAATCACTGAGATTGACCTTTGCGCCGTTGTCAGGACACCGGTGGGTGTTGGGGTCAGGCTGGTTCCCATCGGAACAGGCTACGTCGTAGACCTGCTCGTAATGCCCACCGTTGTTCGTCCAGCCCTTGATGATCTGTAATCGCTGCAGCGCCGCTGATTGCGCATCCCGTGACGCCCAGACAATAAAGGAAGGCGTTTCATGTTCGTTCGCAGGAAGATCGGAGCCCATCGATACGCCTTCTGCATAGGCACGCGCCACCGTATCGTTGTCAGCCAACATGAATTCATCGAAGGCGTAGCCACCGAAGAAACGTATTTTCATCCGTGTACCGGAGGTGGCGAACGTCTCCTTGCGCCGGAACGCATCATAGATCGCGTTGCGGGTGTTTTCCTCTGCCCACACCGCGGCAAGGCCCGATGCACCCCATTTTATCTGCGGTCCGACCAGATACAGTTTGCCGCCAACCTCCTTGAACGGAGGCGATTGGGTCGCATCAGCATGCTCGGACATCGCCTTCCGGGCGTCTTCGAGCGCCTGTCCCTTGAGTGGTACGGAACCCCGGAGCTCAGGCGTGTGATCGCGCAAAGCGATTTTCATGAAATGGTTCGACTCATCGTCCGATGTATAGGCGTTGTGCGTATCCGACGAACCGATGAAACCAAATTTGTAGGGATTACCGATCCCCATTTCCTGGAGTTCAAGGCCGTTCTCAAGCGCATCCCTGGCATAGGACCCTTTCGGCTCGCTCGGATTCGTCTCATCGAGAGAGATCTTGAAGGCCATGATCTCGAAATCAGCCCACTCATCATTCGGTGACAGCGCCGGGTGTGTTTCCGAAGTGCCTTTGATCTGGGTAATTTCCATCAGCGGCTCATTGCGAATCCGCTGACTGGTGTACGCCTCGTCCATCGGATCCTTTGCCCAATCAACCAGCTCAAACATGGCCCCATTAGAGCCATTGGAATTGTGCGGTATCGCTAATGCTTCGATCCCCTGATCGCGCAGGTCATCCATCCACTCCCAGAGGCCTTCCGGGTTCCGGCTGTGCAACCGAGAGAAAGGCATGGCCGGTAGTTTGTCGGCACCACGGAAGATCACATTGCGATGTAGATTACCCTGCTCATCAGAGCTGCTCGTGTATTCATAACCCACAAAGGTCGTGAAGTCACCCGGGTCATTGTGTTGTTCTGCCGCCTGAACAATGTCGGACCAGGTACCCCGGGCAACACTGTTCACTGCCTCAATATCGATATCCCCTTCCGCGATACCAGTAAACGTTGAAAGCACAAACAAGGGCAGGGCCCTGGCCCGAACATCAAGGCCCACCTGGTTATCCGGTGACTTCAGATTGTGCAGCATCTCGAAAGGCTTGTACTTCGAAAATTCAGTCGAGGGGTCGGCTGCTGCATTCATCCCGCCGATATACATGGCGTGATCGGTGACCGCATAAAAGTCCAGCGGTTCCCTCAATTGAACGTCGAACCCACCCGGGTGCCGGAGCTTTTCTCCTTTGGCGTAACGGTAGGCATCATAGGGTGTGGCGATGGTGCCGTAAGCAAATGCGTCAAATGAGTATGCGCTGTGAACATGCAGGTCACCAAAGTAGGCGTTACGTTCAGCATTGCCCAGCGGATCTACGGTAAGAACGTCGGCTGGCATATCGTAAGCGACGTCCAGAAGGCGCTGCGCCGGAGATTCGGGATGACTCTCCGATGTAGCGGGTTGTTCAGCCCGTTGCTCCGCGGGTTCTTCAGTATCTTGTTCATCCAGCTCTTCGGAGCAGCCGGTACAGATCATGAGCAAACACACCAGTGCCAAAGGCCGATAGAATTTCATCGTAATTACCTATTCATGATTTAGGCACGTACCAGATGGGCGAAGACCAAGCTCTTTCCTGGATCGTTCTGGCGATGCCTTCTCGGGGTTCAACCCCGGCCCGAATCGCATCCCAGGTAGACCACCGGCATATCGGGTTCTCCAGTACTCGGGCATAATAGAATGCACGCTGATCGGCATCGAACTCAGCATCGCGCCAACGGGCCTTCAGTTCCGGCGCTCCGGTTCCACCCATGACACTGCAATCAGTCACATTGACCCGGGCGCCATTGTCGGGGCAACGATGGGTCACAGGATCAACCACCCCACCATCGGAACACGCCACATCGAAAACTCTTTCCTGAACTTCACCATCCGCAATCCAGCCCTTGATGATCTGCACCCGTTGCAAGGGTGCGCTCAATGGATCACGAAGGGCCCATGCGATAAATGCTGGTGCTTGATCATCCCTTGCAGCGAGGTCGGCGCCCATCGACACACCACCTGCGTATGCGTCACTCCCCAAATTCTTGGCATCGATAGAAGGAAGATCATAACCGGCAAAAAACCGTACCTTGATTCTGGTTCCACTGGTACCAAAAGTTTCCTTGCGACGCATGGCGTCGTAGATGGAGGCGCGTGTATTCTTTTCTGCCCATACGCCCGCCAGACCCGAAGCGCCGAACATAGCGAAAGCCGGGTCTGCCTTGTAGGCACCGGCGTCATCCGGGACCGTTGCGCGACCCATGCCGTCGCCGTCCATCCTGCCAACCACACCCCAGTAGTCATTCTCTTCGCCGCCACTACTTCCATTGTGGGTGTCACTGGAACCGATCACACCAAATTTGAACGGATTGATACCTTGTTGGTCTGCCATTTGCAGACCGTTGAGTTGAGCTTCACGGACATAACTCCCAGCGACCTCCGATATTCCTCTCGGACCGACCCTATCCGACATTATCTCAAACTCCGCCCACTCATCATTTGGAGATAATATCGGGTGAGTTTCAGACGTGCCTTTTGTCTGACTGATTTCAACCAGGGGTTCATTACGAATCCGCATCGACGCGTAGTCTGCGTCAAGGCGATTACCTGCGTAATCCACCAGGCTGAACATCTGACCATTGGACAGGTTTGAATTGTGCGGTATTGCAAGGCTCTCCATGCCCTGTCCACGGAGTCCATCCATCCATGCCCAAAGATCTTCCGGATTGTCGGAATCGAATTGAGAAAATGGCGCCTCGGGTGCTGTTTCTCCCTTGAAAATGACGTTGCGATGCAAATTCTGACGACCGGAGAACGACGTGTACTCATAGCCAATGAAGGCGGTAAAACGACCCGGGTCATTGTGTCGATTGGCCGTGGAGATATTGTCCACCCAGGCAGCCCGGCTGGTCGCCGGGTCCTCGATTTCACGGAAGCGTGGGCTCTTTGGCTGAGTGAATTGCCCCCCTACGCGGAAGGCTTTCATCCGATCCTCATGTGTATCCACGCTGGTTAGAGCTTTCGCATCCGGATGTTTGGACATCGGGCTCGCCGGATCCGCCATGGCGCGGGTGATGCCAAGATAGAACGCATGATCGGTCACCGCATAGAAATCCAGCGGCTCCCGTATCTTCATATCGAACCCTGCCGGGTGCCGGAGCGGTTCGCCTTTCGCGAAGCGATAGGCATCCTCAGGGGACGCCAGTGTTCCGAGGACGAACGCGTCAAAGGAGTTCGCCGTGTGCACGTGCAGGTCGCCAAAATACGCGTTGCGCTCCGGGTTCGATTCCATAGCACTGCTATTGGCGCTTACACCATCAACAGGAGCACCAACAACAGGAGACTCAACAGGCTCCCGAACGTCGGAACAGGCAGCACAGAAAACCAAAAGAAATATAACGCGCAGGCCGTGTAGGCGCCCTCGTACTAACATAGTCGTTCCCCCGCCTTGAACTGACGATCATCACCCATGGCGGCCTGCCGTCGCTTGGCCCAGGCCTTGCCGATTAAATCCACGCGCGGCATTTCCAGGAAACGCGCCCACGTGGTCGCCGGTGGACGGCAGGAAACCCGATTCGAACTCTGGCCGAGCTCCGCGTTGGCGGAAAACTACTTGCCCATATTAACGCCATCAAACGGCCATCGCTCGTCCACACGGGTGAAGGTAAGTCGCCATGTCCTTCTTCTAGGGCTTGAGCCAGATCGGTGAACTCCAGGCGCGCTCCTGGATGATCGCAGGCACACCCTCGGCGGGTGCGACCCCGGCCCGGAGCGCATCCCAGGTGGACCAGCGGCAGGTGGGGTTCTGCAATACCCTGACATAGTAGAAGGCAGCCTGCTCCGCGGAGAAAGTCGGGTCACGCCACAGGCCCCGCAACTCTGCCGCCCCGGGCGCGCCGGAAGGCGTGCAGTCCTCGAGATCGACCCCCGCCCCGTTGTCGGGACAGCGATGTGTCTCCGCGTCGGGCGCCAGCCCGTCGGAACAGACCGCGTCGAAGACCCGTTCGTGGGTCTCTCCGCCCGCGATCCAGCCCTTGACGACCTGCACCCGCTGCAGGGACGCCTCGTTCGGATCGCGCGCCGCCCAGACGAAGAACTCCGGCGTCCCGGCGGCAGCGACCTGGAGTTCGCCGCCCATCGGCACACCGCCGGCATAGGCGCGCTCGACGGCGTCGGCGCGGTCGGCCAGGGCGTCGCCGTAACCGTAACCGCCGAAGAAGCGCACCTGGATGCGGGGGCCGGAGGTGGCAAAAGCCTCCCTGCGGCGCAGCGCGGCATGGATCGACTGCCGGGTGTTCTCCTCCGCCCACACGCCGGCCAGTCCCGCGGCGCTCCACTGGAGAAACGGGTAGGCGGGTGCGTTGTCCCCGGCATCGGCCGGCACGCTGCCGCGCTTCTCCGAAGCCCCGTCGTACACGCCCACCTTGCCGAAGTAGCGGTCCTCGTCCACCGGGCCCGCCGCATCGTGACCGTCGCTCGAGCCGATCAATCCGAACCGGTAGGGATTGACGCCGCCGGCCGCCTCGAGGGCCAGCCCGGCGCGCAGCGCGTCCCGCGCGTAGGAACCCGGGGCCGTTTCCGCCCCGCCCACCGCCCAGAGCTCGAAGCCGGCCCACGCGTCGTCGGGCGACAGGGCGGGATGCGTCTCCGAAGTGCCCTTGATCTGGGTCATTTCCACCAGCGGTTCGTTGCGCGCGCGCCGCGCGGCGTATTCCGCATCGATCGGCCGTCCCGCCCAGTCCGTCCGCTCGAACGCCTGGCCGCCGCTCAGGTTGGGGTTATGCGGAATCGCGAGCACCTCGATACCCCGGTCCCGGAGGTCGTCCATCCAGCGCCACAGGTTCTCGGGGTTCGGCGAGTCCACGGCGCTGAACGGGGAGGCGGCGACCCGGCCCGCGCCGAAGATCACGTTGCGATGCAGCGTGAGCCCTCCCGGGGAGGACGAGTACTCGTACCCGATGAACGTCGTGAACGACCCGGGGTCGTTGTGTCGCTCGGCGGCATCGATGGTCCGTTGCCAGGCGGAAGCCATGGCGCCGGCGGCGGCTTCGAATCCCGCCAGCCGCTGGCCGCTGCGGATGGACGGGCGCAGCGACGGCTCCCGCTCTTCCGGGTCGAGGGGATTGGAGTTCTCGAGCAGGCCCCGGGCGAACGGGTGTGCATGCAGCGGGTCGTCCGGGTCGTCCAGCGCCCGCAGGACGCCCAGGTACGCGGCGTGGTCGGTGACGCCGAAGAAGTCGAGCGGCCCGCCGCGGAGTTGCACCTCGTAACCCAGCGGATGGGCGATGGCTTCTCCTTTCGCGTACCGGTAGGCATCGTCCGGCGTCGCGCGCACGCCGAAGCCGTAGGCGTCGAAGGAGTTGATCGTGTGGACGTGGAGGTCGCCGAACAGGGCCTGGCGCGCATGCGGACCTTCCTCGGCGGCCGTCCCGGCCAGGGTTGTCCACGGGAGGCCGGCGACGAGCAGCCCGGCCAGTAACGCCCCTGTCGCCCGACCCCGGTATCGACCCGACATGTTGTCTTCCTCCGTTCGACCACGCACGCCGCACCTCATCGTGCACCATCCACACAGCTAAAGCTCGTCGCGAGGTCCGGATCGCCCGTACCGTCGTAGGCCGGCGGTTCTCGGACGGCTCCTTCCACAACCACCCTGACGATGTCCTGCCTGCGCAGACGCTGCTGGGCGGTCGAGTCACCTACCGACCGGCGTCCGATCGCTGGGGTGTCTCGCTGTGGGCGAAAAACCTCACCGACGACGACAGCAGGGTGTACCGCGCATTCGGGTCGGCGTTCCTCCCCGCCGGAACCATGCGGGCGCGATTCCAGGAGCCCAGAACCTACGGCCTGACGCTCGATCTCCAGTTCTGACGCGGCGGACTATCCCTTTCTGCGGGCGTTCAGAAACGTGATCAACGTCAACGCCTCGGCCGAATCCATGCGCCCGATGGGTGAGTTGCTGTAGGAGGACATCATCACCTTCCCACTCCTCGACAGCACGAACTCGCTCGGCTGGATGTAGTCGCGCCCCTCATCCCACCAGGAGTCGAGGAGGTCTGCCTGATCTCTCGTAACCCCGTAGGCGACGGGGAATCCAAGGCCCTCTGCAACACCCAGGGTCTTCTCTTCGCTATCGACGGCCGCGGCGATGATGCCGACGCCCTGTTCCGCGAACGCAGCACGGCGTTCCTCGTATCCGGTCAGCAACCGGATGCAAAAGGGTCACCAGTAGCCCCGGTAGAACAGCAGGATCGTCAGATTCGTTTCCAGATCGGCCGGCACGTCGAGCGTCCCGCCGCCGGCGATATTCAATGTCACGTCGGGGAATGCGTCCCCTCCGGCTAGTTTCTCCACGCTGTTCTCCCTGTCAGTTGCAAGTCTGACCCGACACTTCTCAGAACTGGTAACCAAGCGTCACACCGTAGGTCCGGGGCTGCTGATACTGGCCCAGCGCACCACGGCCACCCAATCCTCCTGCCGCAAAAGTAGCGTGCACCTGGGTGTCGTCATCGGTGGCGTTTTTCACCCATGCCGCTACTCGCCAGCCACCGCTCCGCGGCCGATAGGTGAGCCGGCCATGCACCAGACTCTGGCTGGGGATCAACTCCTCGGGATTGTTGGCGACGGTACCGCGCCCATACCTGTCGTCAATATACTGGACATCGAGTCGCGAGGTCAAAATGCCTCCGGCAATCTCCAATCGATGCTCGAGGGCAGCGTTCAGCGTCCATTCCGGTGCATACGCCAGATGCAGTCCCGAGGCATCGATTGTCATACCCGTCTTGGTGTTGGTGGCGCCCGGGAACTTGTCGTATTTCGACTCCATGTTACCAACACCGGCCATAATCCGCAGACTGTCTGTCGCCAGTGCATGAAACTCGAGCTCGAACCCCCGGCTCGAAGCCCTGGCCGCATTGGTGAATCTAATTTCGGGAAGGCCCCCCGCGCCGCAGGTACCACAACTGGTCCGCACCTGCAGATCGGTATAGCTCATATCGAAGACCGCGAAGTTCAGCTGGGCCCGCCGATCCATGAGGCTTGCCTTTACCCCCAGCTCATAGCTGGTGACGAACGACGGGTCGGCGACCAATATTCCGGCCGCGTAATCAGCTACCGGGTCGCGCGAGTTGTTGACCGCTGCCGACTTGACGCCGCGTGCGACACTGCCGTACACCATCACGTTGTCGGTAACGTTGTAACGCAGACCGACGGACCCACTGGGCTCATCGGTCTCCAGGTCCACTGGGGCTTCGAGCGGCTCGGTACGGGTAGGCAGCCTGAACGCCCTGCAGGTAATGGGATTGGTGGGGCAGGTGAGCGCATGGCTGATCGATTTTTTCGTCTCGGTCAAGTAGCGTATACCGCCAAAGAGCGTCAGCGCATCACTGAACCGGTAGTTGCCATGCGCGAACACGGAGACACCTTCGACATCAACGTCCCGGCCCTGGGTAAATTCACCCTGTGCCGGACCGAACCTTTCGCCGGGAAACGCCCTGTCGTGGCCCCGCGTAAACTGATCGATGTAATAGACGCCAGCGACGAAATCGAACGTGCCTTCGGACGGAGACGTAATCCGGAACTCCTGGGTAAACTGCTCAGGTTCCATGAACGTCGAGAAGGCGAAAAGGTTGGGGGGCGAGAGGTCTATGTCAGTCTGAAAAAATCCCTCGTCTTCCCGCCATGCGCTGATGGACGTGAACGTATAGTTGTTTTCGAAAGCATACTCCACGGTGAGCGCAGTCCCGGCCAGATCAACGGCCGAGGTCTGAGGGACATTATTGCTGATGGTATGCTTCTTGCCGTCGAAGAAGCGATTGACGTCAGTACCTCTCCCGACCCACTCCTGAAAATAGTCCTGGGTTCTAACCCTGGAAAAGTCATGAGCCAAATCCACGGTGGTCCGGTCGCCCATATAGCGCAACTGGATCCGCCCACTGGTTTGGTCCAGACTGCCGGGATCATCGTTCGGACGAGTGACGTTTTCTACATAGCCGTCCTGGGTTCGATCCCCCGCGGAAACTCGGAGCGCCAGCCTGTCTTCGATAATCGGGAGGTTGAAGGTCGCCTTGAAGTGATTGAGATCACGACTACCGAAGTCGGCGCTGACATTGCCTTCAAACTCATTGCCCGGTTTCTTGCTGACGATGTTGATGGCGCCGCCAATGGCGTTCTTGCCGAACAGCGTGCCCTGGGGCCCGCGTAAAACCTCAATGCGCTCCGTCTCGCCGAGATCCGCGTTGGCGGAAAACTGCTTGCCCATGTAAACGCCGTCGACATAGACATTGACGTTCTGCTCAAACCCGAGCTGAGCGGGATTGACCTGGGTATAGAGGCCACGGATCGTGATATCCATGGTTACTTCATTTATGCTGTTGCCGAAAACGAAATTCGGCACCAGGCTGGCCACGTCCCGGAGGTTCACGGCGCCCGTGCCCGTGATATCGTCGTCGGTGACAACCGACAGTGAGATGGGCACGTCCTGCATGGATTCATCGCGACGGGTGGCCGTAACAACGATTTCTTCCAGCATTCGTGATTCAGGTTCGGATTCGGATTCGGATTGCGCGACTACCGCCTGGGGAGCCCCAAGCGTGACGATCGCCGCGGTGATGGTGAGCCGTAGAGCGATACTCTGCATGACTATCCCCTCCAGTCAGGCTTGATGAAAGCTGTGCTTTGACCTCTGCCCGAAGCGCAAAACAGCCTTGGCGCTTTCTGGGCGCGAGGACACTACCCTGTTGAGGCAGGCTATCGCAAACGGACATGCGGGGGAAGAGGGCGCGGGTCGCGCCGGCGCGGCACCGCGGCGGCGAACGATACGACAAGTGCCGCCACACTCGCCGACGTCGCGGGCCGGGGTTGCGAGTCTTCCTACAGGCCCCGATTCACGGCCCGCCCGCCGGGGACGCGTTGGCGCGCCGCCGCTCCGCCCAGGCCTTTTCGACGAGTGCGATCTCCGGGAGGCGCAGGTGGTCGCCGGCGCGAATCGTCGAGCCCAGTTCAAGGTAAGCCTCGTTCTCCGCGGTAAACGCCGGCCACTCCCCGCCGTTGGGGTTCCCCGTCGCCGCGAAGCGGACCCAGGTCTCGGCCAGCGTCCGCGCGAACTCCCGGTCCGCGTCCGTCGGCACCGCGCGGAACCGCGCCAGACCGTCGAACAGGTACGATTGGGTCACACCGTGGAAGGCCCCGTAGGTATCGGCCTCCGGGATCGGCGGGTGCCAGGTGAACCAGTACAGCCAGGCCTCGCTCTCGAGCGGCTCCATGCTCCTGGCCCAGGCGCGCATCGGGTAGGTGAAGGTCAGGTCCGTGAACAGGTGCGCCCAGGATCCCATCGCCTCCGAGTCGGTCGCGGCAGCGTAATGCGCCTCGATCGCGTCCCGGGTCTCGGGGAGCATTGCCCCGGCGAACTTCGCGAATCCCGATTTCCCGGCCCCCATGAACCGAACGAAGTGCGCGATCAGCGCGTTACCCTCGTCGTCCGTGGACCCGACCATGCTCGGGACGTCCGCCTGGCGGCCGGCGGCGAAAATCGCGCCGACATCGTCGGGCAGCACGTCGCCGTCCACGGTGGGAAGGAACTCGTAGGTGTTGAACAGGAGGCTCGACTCCGCGACCGCGAGGATCCTGCCGGGAGGAACCTCGCGCAGGGCCGCGAGCGACTGGTCTTCCTGTGCCTCCAGCACGGCCGCCGCGAACCGCAGGCCGAGCTTCTCCGCGGACGGCGCATAGGTGCGGTCTCCGGTCCGGTGCGACATGGGCTGAAAGCCGCCGCCGCTCTGCCCGATCGCCCGGTGGAAGAGGCCCCGCGCGAGGGGGCTGGCCTGCATGACGGAGACGCTGTAGGCGCCGGCGGACTCCCCGAAGATGGTGACGTTGCCCGGGTCGCCGCCGAACTTCGCGATGTGGTCCCGGACCCATTCGAGCGCCTGGATCTGGTCGCGGAAACCCTGGTTGCCGGAAACGCCGTCGGGGTTCTCCGCGGTCAGCTCGGGATGCGCAAGGAATCCGAGACGCCCCAGGCGGTAGTTGAAGGTCACGACAACGGCGCCATGCCCGGCCAGCAAGCAGCCCGATTGCTCGGACCCCCACCCACCCTGCAAGCCACCACCGTGTATCCACACCATCACCGGGCGACGCTCTTCCCGGCGCTCGGCCTCGGTCCAGACGTTCAGCGTCAGGCAGTCCTCGCTCTGCTCCGGCAGCTCCGCACCCGGCGGAGGATCGTAGAACGCCACGCCGGCGCGGGTGCGCTGTATGCAGATGGGACCGGGTTCGCTCGCGTCCAGCACGCCCTCCCAGGGCGTCACCGGCGCCGTCGGCGCCCAGCGCAGGTCTCCGACGGGGGCAGCGGCATAGGGGATGCCGTGGTACTGCCGGAGGACCGCCCCGCCAGAGCCCTCAGCCGGGGAGCGCGAGGGGCCCGCCCCTCGCAAGAGAATGCCCCCTTGCCCCACCGTGCCCCGGATGACTCCGCCGGTCACCTCGACTTCCTGCGTTACCCGCGCGGCCATGGCCCCCGGCTCCCCGGCGGCCCCCGGGGAGGCAGGTCCCGGCCCCTGCTCGGAGCACCCGCACAGGGCCATCGCGATCGAGGCCGGCATCGCGACCCGTAGAAGAATCTCGTGGCAGCGATTCATGGACGGGTCCTTGTCTATGGCTTGAGCCAGATCGGCGAACTCCAGGCGCGCTCCTGGATGGTCGCGGGCACGCCCTCGGCGGGGGTGACCCCGGCCCGGAGCGCATCCCACGTGGACCAGCGGCAGGTGGGGTTCTGCAAGACCCTGACATAGTAGAAGGCAGCCTGCTCCGCGGAGAAAGTCGGGTCACGCCACAGGCCCCGCAACTCTGCCGCCCCGGGCGCGCCGGAAGGCGTGCAGTCCTCGAGGTCGACGGCGGCGCCGCTGTCGGGGCAGCGATGGGTCTCGGGGTCCGGCGCCAGGCCGTCGGCACAGACGGCATCGAAGACGCGTTCGTGCGTCTCGCCCCCGGAGATCCAGCCCTTGACCACCTGCACGCGTTGCAGCGCCGCCTCGTCAGGGTCCCGGTGCCGCCCAGACGAAGAACTCGGGCGTCCTGCCGGTGGCGGCCTCGAGCTCGCCGCCCATGGGCACGCCCCCCGCGTAGGCCCGCCGCACCGCATCGGGGTCGTCGGCCAGGGCGTCGCCGTAGCCGTAACCGGCGAAAAAGCGCACCGGGATACGGGGCCCGGACGTCGCGAACGTCTCCCGGCGGCGCAGAGCGCCGAAGATCGACGCCCGGGTGTTTTCCTCCGCCCAGACGCCGGCGAGACCGGCCGCGCTCCACTCGAGGAAGTTGCGGCCGACGACCTCGGCTTCCTCCGGGTCGGCCGGCACGCTGCCCCGCTTGCCCGCCGCGCCGTCGTACCGGCCCAGCTTGCCGAAGTAGCGGTCCTCGTCGACGGGACTCGAGGCGTTGTGACCGTCGCTGGAGCCGATCAGTCCGAGCCGGTAGGGGTTGACCCCGGCCGTCGCCTCGAGCGACAGCCCGGCGCGCAACGCGTCACGCGCGTAGGAACCCGGAGCCGTTGCGGCCGCGTGCTCCGGCCCGCGCGGCGCCGCGATCTCGAAGCCCGCCCATGCGTCCTCCGGCGACAGGACGGGATGCGTCTCCGAAGTGCCCTTGACCTGGGTCACTTCGGCCAGCGGTTCGTTGCGCACGCGCCGCGCGGCGTACTCCGCGTCGATCGGCCGGCCTGCCCAGTCCACCCGCTCGAACGTCCGGCCGGAGCTCAGGTTGGAGTTGTGCGGAATCGCCAGCACGTCGATTCCCGCATCCCGCAGGTCGTCCATCCAGCGCCACAGGTTCTCCGGGTTCTGGGAGTCCACCGTGGTGAACGGGAAGGCGGACACCTCGCTGCCGGCGAAGATGACGTTGCGATGCAGGGTCTGCCCCTGCGGCGAGGACGTGTACTCGTAGCCGATGAAGGTCGTGAACGTTCCGGGGTCATTGTGGCGCTCGGCGGCATCGACGGTGCGCCGCCAGGCGGACCGCATCGCTTCCGCGGCGTCGAAACCCGCCACGCGCCGACCGTTGACGATGGCGGCGACAAACGACGGTCCCTCGATGTTCGGAGAGACCGGATTGGAATTGTCGATCAGCTCCCGGGCGAGCGGGTGGGCGTGCAGCGGGTCCTCCGGGTCGTGCATCGCCCGCATGGCGCCGAGGTAAACCGCGTGATCGGTGACTCCGTAGAAGTCGAGCGACCCGCTGCGGAGCTGCACCTCGTACCCCAGCATGTGGGCGATGGCTTCCCCTTTCGCGTAGCGATAGGCATCGTCCGGCGTCGCCCGCACGCCGAAGCCGTAGGCGTCGAAGGAGTTGATCGTGTGGACGTGCAGGTCGCCGAACAGCGCCTGGCGCGCATGCGGACCATCCTCGGCCGCCGCCGCGGCCAAGGTTGTCCACGGGAGGCCGGCGGCGAGCAGCCCGGCCAGTAACGCCCCTGTCGCCCGACCCCGGTATCGACCCGACATGTTGTCTTCCTCCGTTCGACCACGCACGCCGCACCTCATCGTGCACCATCCACACAGCTAAAGCTCGTCGCGAGGTCCGGATCGCCCGTACCGTCGTAGGCCGGCCAGGTCGGGTACCGGCACACCGGCCGGCTGCGTTCCCGCGGCGCGACGTTGGCGTCGAGGGCGACGAGGTCGGCGGGCGCGGCGCCGTTTCGACCCAGTCTTCCAGCGCCGCCAGCCGCGGCACCCGGGAGGCCCGGAAGGACCGGCCCAGGCCGTGGGCGAAGCCGGGCACGAGGTACAGCCGCACGGCGCGGTCGACCGCCGGCCGGCCCTCGCGCCGTACGAGGTTCCGGTAGAACCGCACCGTCTCCGCCTCCGGCACGGCCTCGTCGGAGCGTCCGTGCAGGAGGATGAGCCGGCCGCCGCGCTCCATGAAGCGTCCGATGTCGGCGTCGACCCGATCCAGCAGCCCGGAAAGCTCCACGAGCCGCTCCCGCAGCGCCCCGGGGCGCAGCGGATCGAAGCCCAGCACGTCGAAGCCCGAGTCCCTCGCGACCAGGAACTTCAGCAGGCCCGTCGGGATGAATCCGTGCAGCCCGGGGAACGGCAGTGCCGGAACCGGGCCGGCCCCCGGGGCCGGCGCAGCCCCCGTGAGATTCAGCAGGGGACTGGTCCAGTCCGTAGCGATCGTGTATCCCGGCAGGGTGTCCAGCCCACCGCGGAAACGGTAGTCCAGCGACGTGGGCGAGTGCATCGCCTCGAGAGTCGCCACCTGGGCGTTCGAGAAGCAGTCGGACCCCGTGTCCACGCCGCCCGGACAGCGCAGCCGGCCGAAGTCGAAGTCGCAGGACTCGGGACGGCTGACGATCCCGTCCTCGAGTCCGTCGAGGCCGTCACACTGTTCCAGCACGCGCCGGCGCAGGAACTCCGCCCCGGCGCCGTCGATCCGGCCGGCGCCGTCATCGAGCCGCATGGCGCGCTGGATGAGCTGCATCTTGAGCGCCATGCGCGTGAAGCCCAGGCCCGGCATGATGGAGACGGCGCCCTCGTAGTCCTCGGGATAGTCCGCCCCGGCGACGGCGTGCAGGGCGAGACCGGCCGGCCGGGCCATGGCCCCCAGCCGACGGGCAAGGTCGGTACCGCGCATGAAGTCGAGACGGGACGCCACAAGGGCGTCCCCTACAGCACGCGTCGGAGTCGTGCGCGACTCGGGCAAGGACGCCGCGAGCGCTCAGACCTTCAGCGGCAGCGACCGGTGTCGGACTCCCGTCGCCGCGTACACGGCATTGACCAGCGCCGGCGCGATCGGCGGCACGCCCGGCTCTCCCACGCCCGCCGGCAACGCATCCGAAGCCACCAGTTCGACCGCGATCTCCGGGCTCTGTGACATCCGGAGCATCGGATAGCCGTCGAAGTTGTCCTGGTCGACGCTGCCGTTGCTCATGGTGATCTCGCCGTGCAGCGCGAGCGACAGGCCGAACACCACCGCGCCCTCCATCTGCGCGATGCAGGTGTCGGGGTTGATGTACGTGCCGCAGTCGAGCACGACATGGGCGCGTTCGACACTCAGTCCACCCTCTCCCGCCTGCACCTCCATCACGGTCGCGACGTAGGAGCGGAAGCTGTGATGGACGGCGAAGCCGACGCCTCTGCCCGCAGCCCGCGGTGCGTCCCAGTTGGAGATGGCCCGCGCCCGCTCGATGACGTGGCGCAGACGGGCGAGATCGAGGCCGTGGCCTTCCGGCGGCTGCATTCCGGGCACCTCGAGCACCCCGGACGGGCCGAGGAGATCGAGTCGATAGTCGATGGGGTCGCGCCCGGCAGCCGCCGCCAGTTCATCGATGAAGATATTGCTCGAGAACGAGTGGAAGATGTTGCACACGCTGCGCAGCCACCCGATCCGGACGCCGGGCCGGATGCCGGTGTACTCGTAGCGCTGGCTCCCGACGCGGTAAGGCAGGTTGGAGAATCCCATCTCCAGTTCCCAGTCCGCCGGCTTCTCCGCCGAGCCGTCGAACGTCGTCACGATGGTCGGAAAGGCAGTGCGCTGCAGCCAGGCCGATGGGCGTCCCTCCGCATCGAGCTTGGCCTTGTGGTACTGGGCGCTCGCCGCGTGGAAGAAATCGTGCCCGATGTCGTCCTCGCGCGTCCACGTCACCCGCACCGGGCGGCCGAGCCGCTTCGAGAGTTCCACCGCCTCGAGCACGAAGTCCGGCTTCGACTTGCGCCCGAACGCCCCACCGAGGAGCGTCACGTGGATGGTGACATGGGCCGTGTCCAACCCGAGCCAGCCCGCCACGAGTCCGCGCGTGGACTGCGGGTCCTGCACCGGCGCCCAGACCTCGCAGCGTCCCTCCGTCACGCTTGCGAGCGCGCACGGCGGTTCCATCGGCGCGTGTGACAGGAATGGCGTCTCATACAGCGCTTCCACTTCCGTACCATCGGCGGCGAAGGCCGCGTCGAGGTCGCCAGCGTCGAACAGGCGTTCGCCGTCCGTCTGCACCATCTCGCGCAGTTGACCGGTGAACTCCGCGCTGTCGAACGCGGCGTTGGGACCTTCCGTCCACTGGACCTCGAGGTCCCTGGCGATCCGGATCGCGGTCCAGGTGCGGTCCGCGACGATGGCGACCCCGCCCACCGGGTTGAACATACCCCCGAGCCCGCTCACGCCCGGCAGCGTTTCGACAGCGATCAGACCCGGTTCGTCGGCCGGCGGCTCGAAGCTCGCAACGGCCGAGCCGAGAGAGGGCGGACGGACCACCACGGCATGCGCCATGTCGGGCAGCGTGACGTCGAGCCCGAATGTCGCCTTGCCGTCGGCCACGTCGCTCGCGTCCACGTGGATGCGGGTCTTGCCGATGTAGCGATAGGCATCGCGGGTCTTGAACGGCGGATTCTCCGGAACGGGCAGTTCGGACGCCGCCGCAACCAGGTCGCCGTACGCGAGGCTGCGACCCGAGGGCGCGTGGGTGACGCTGTGGTCCGCCGCTGCGGTTTCCGCGACCGGCACACCCCACTGGTTGGCCGCGGCCATGCGCAGCATCTCGCGCGCGCTCGCACCGGCGTTGCGCAGCGTGTCGAACAGGAACCGGATGCTCTGCGAACCGTCGGTGTTCTGGTCGCCGTAGACCGGGTCGCCGACCGCCTGTACCACCGTCACGCGACTCCAGTCCGCTTCCAGTTCGTCCGCAACGATCTGGGCGAGCGCCGTGCGGATGCCCTGGCCCATCTCGGACCGGCTGGCGGTGATCGTGACCGTTCCATCCCCGGCCAACGAGAGAAACACGTTCGGCGTCAGCCTCGCATCCGGCGACGGCATCGGGCCGACCGAACAGCCCGGCACGGCCGCGCCGACCACGAAGACGCTGGAGGTCTGCAGGAACCGCCGTCGAGACAGGTTCGCGATCTTCATGTCCGCACCTCCCCGGCCTCCTTGATGGCCGCTCGAATGCGTCCATAAGTCCCGCACCGGCAGATGTTGCCGGACATGGCCCGGTCGATGTCCGCATCGGTAGGTGACGGCGTCTCGTCGAGCAACGCCGAGGCCGACATCAACTGCCCCGCCTGGCAGTAACCACACTGCGGGACGTTGTTCTTCACCCACACCTCCACCAGCTTCGGATGGCTCGCCCGCAGCCCCTCGACGGTCGCGATCGACTTGCCCTGCACGGACCCTACCGGGGTCTGGCAGGAGCGCACCGGCGCGCCGTCGATACGCACGGTGCAGGCACCGCACAGCGCCTTGCCGCAGCCGTACTTCGTTCCGGTCATGCCGAGGTCGTCACGCAGCGCCCACAGCAGCGGCGTGTCCTCCGGCGCGGTCACCTGTACGGGCGACCCGTTCACGATCAACTCGATAGCCATTGGCCAAACACCCCGACAATTCCCTCCGGCAAGATTACTCCATTCACGCGGGCGCGCCAGCCGCGCATGACGAGCCCCCGGGTGTCACACGTCGCCCCCGCAAGACTGCTATTCTGATCCGCTACCCGTCCGACCCATGAGGAGAACCGAGTTGATCGACGTGCACTATTGGCCGACGCCGAACGGCTGGAAGGCCACCATCATGCTGGAAGAGTGTGGGCTCGAGTACCGCTGCATCCCCGTGAACATCGGTGGCGGCGACCAGTTCAAGCCCGAGTTCCTGCGCATCAGCCCGAACAACCGCATGCCCGCGATCGTGGACCACGATCCCCTCGGCGGCGGAGCGCCCGTGGCGATCTTCGAGTCCGGCGCGATCCTCGAATATCTGGCCGAGAAGACCGGTAAGTTCCTGCCGAGCGACGTTGCGGGCAAATACCGGGTGCTCCAGTGGGTGCACTGGCAGATGGCGAACCTCGGCCCGATGATGGGCAACGCCAACCACTTCAAGAACTACGGCAAGAACCTCACCGACGACCCGAAACAGTTGGAGTACGGCACGAAACGTTTCGTCGGCGAAGTCGACCGGCTCGCCAGCGTCATGGACGCGCAACTCTCGGTCAACCGGTACCTCGCCGGTGCCGAATACAGCATCGCCGACATCATCTCCTGGCCGTGGGCGATGCTGATCGGACGGACGCTGGGCGAAGAGATGTGGGAGCCGAACGCTCACCTGAAGCGATGGGTGGACGAGATCCGCGAGCGACCTGCCGTCGAGCGGGGCTTCCGCGCCCATCGCGAGTGGGGCCAACGCGAGCTTACCGAGGAAGAAGAAAGGGCGCGCCGCGCACTGCTGTTCAACCAGGACGCCGGCACGGTCCGCCAGGCGCGCGAGCAGGCGGCGCGCGCGGCCTCGTGACGGGGGAGGCGCAGACCGAGGGCGCATCCGCGACGAAGGAGTACCGCCAGGCACGGTTCGTTCCGCCACCCGGCGCGACGCAGATTCTGCTCGTCCGCCACGGCGAGTCCCGCGCCGCGACCGCGGAGAACCCGTTCCCCCTCGTGGACGGACACGGCGATCCGGAGCTGCACGCGAACGGGCGCGCGCAGGCGGTCCAGGTCGGCCATCGCCTGAAGGAGCAGCCGATCTCCGCGGTGTACGTGACCAACCTGCGGCGTACCGCGGAGACCGCGGCGCCCCTCTGCGCGCACCTCGGCCTCACGCCCGTCGTGGAAGCGGACCTGCGCGAGGTGTTCCTTGGCGAGTGGGACGGCGGCGTCATGCGCATCAAGGCGGCCGAGAACCATCCCATCATGCAGCGCGTACGCGCGGAGCAGCGGTGGGACGTCATTCCGGGCGCGGAGTCGAACGCCGTACTCGGCGAACGCATCGGCCGCGGGCTGCAGCGAATCGCCGCCCGGCACCCCGACGAACTGGTCGTCGCGGTAGTGCATGGCGGGGTGATCGCGCGCATCGTCGCCCTGGCTACCGGCGCGGAGCCGTTCGCCTTCACCGGCGCCGACAACGGTTCCATCAGCCACATCGTCATGACCGGCAACGGCATCGTCGTGCGGCGCTTCAACGACTGTTCGCACCTCTCGGAGGGCTTTGGCGCGGTCCGTTCGCAGATGACGTGACATCCGCCGGCGGCGACCGGGCTTCCCGCTCCCGGCACCACCAGGCAACCAAACGTCAAGTGTACTTTACATTTGGTGCGCCAAACGTATAGTGCACTGATGATTCAGCGGCCGATCTGGCTCCAGCGCGTGCACGATGCATGGGAGCGACGACCTGTCGTCTGGCTCTCGGGAGTCCGGCGCGTGGGCAAGACGACGCTCTCGCGGATGCTCCCGCATGCGCGGTATCTGAATTGCGATCTGCCGTCCGTTCAGCGGGCGTTGTCAGACCCCGAACTGTTCTTCGACACCCTGCCGCCCGATGCGGTCCCGGCATTCGACGAAGTGCACCGCCTGCAGGACCCAAGCCGTCTGCTCAAGATCGCCGCAGACGAATACCCCGGTCTCCGTGTGCTCGCCACCGGGTCCTCCACGCTCGCCGCCACCGGCAAGTTCCGTGACTCCCTCGCCGGGAGGAAACTGGAAGTGCACCTCTGCCCTGTCCCCTGGGAGGAGTGCATCGACGCTTTCGCCATCGCCGAACTCGACCGGCGTCTGCTGCACGGCGGGCTTCCCGAAGCGCTCGTCGCGGAGCGTCCCGACGCCGGCTTCTATGGCGAATGGATCGACAGCTTCTACGCTCGCGACGTCCTCGAACTCTTCAACATCCGCAGCCGGCAGGGCTTCCTGACCCTCTTGCGGCTCCTGCTGCGCCGCAGCGGCGGCCAAGTGGACTACACGTCGCTGGCGTCTTCAAGCGAGCTGTCCCGAGTCACGGTCAAGGCGCACATCGAGGCCATGGAGGCGGCGCACGTCGTCCGCCTGCTGCGGCCCTTCCACGGCGGCAGCAAGCAGGAGATCGTCAGTCGCCCCAAGGCCTACGCCTTCGATACGGGGTTCGTCGCCTTCGAGCGCGGCTGGCAGCAGATCCGCGAAGACGACCGCGGGATTCTCTGGGAGCATCTCGTCCTGGACGCCCTGTTGATGCGTTTCCATCGGGACGAGGTGTTCTACTGGCAGGACAAGTCGCGGCGGGAAGTCGACTTCGTCATTCGCCGGGGCGACGGGGCCGTCGATGCGGTGGAGTGCAAGATCAATCCGGACCGGCTGGATCCCCGGCCCATCGAGGTCTTTCGGCGCCTCCACCCGCGAGGAGCGAACTACGTCGTGACACCCCTCGACCGGGAACCGTATCGCATTCGTCGCCGGGGCCTGGTGTTCACCGTGTGTTCCACTCGCCACCTGGCGTAGCCGGTCAGCGTCGAAGCGCACCCGCCAGCCTTTCGGTAGTGCGTGCCTCGGTGGTATCGTTTCCGGCCACTTGGCGCAGACATTCGGTGACGGCAGTGAGCGAAGCGACAGCGATACACCCGGAAGCGGCCGCGTCGGACGGCGCCCCGACCGCCGCAGAGCATGCGGCGGCGATGGCCCGGTACATCGAGGAAGGCGCAGCGCGCGCGCAGGCCATCGGCAATCGCGGGCCCATTCGTTTCGAGGCCCCGGGACGGCTCGCCCAGGACATCCTGGACGCCTACTGGCGCCAGGGTTTCTACGTCTTCGAGAACGTGATCAAGCCCGAGGAACTCGCCGAGTTACGCGCTGCGATGGCGGAGACCCTCGAACGCGCGCCCGTCACGCGCGACGCGGAAGTGGACGCCCGGGGCCGGCCGGCGCTCGGGCTCGATTTCGAGAGATCCTGCTTCATGTTCGTGCGCCCGCTGACCGATCCGTGGGGCGGCACGACACATCTCGGGGGCCGGCATCAGTCCAGGATGACGGAACCCTCGCCGGAAGGCGATGCACCGGACGAGACGGTCTACATGGTCTACGGGATGTGCCAGACCATGGAGCCGGCACTGCGTCTCTACGGGCATCCCCAACTGCTGGCCATCGCCGAGAACCTCAACGGACCCGACTTCACGCCGTTCAACGACGCTATCTTCGTCAAGCAGCCGCGCCTCGGCGGCTCCGTCGCGTGGCACCAGGACGGGTTGACCCACTGGAAGTCGCCCAACTGGGACGAGGGCATCCACGGCTTCAACTTCCAGGCGCAGCTCTACTCCACCACGCCCGGCAGTTGCCTCTGGGTCGTACCGGGCACCCACAAGCGCGGCAAGGTCGACATCAGGGCCATGGTCGCCGAGAACGGCGGCTCGGACCGTCTGCCGGATGCCGTGCCGCTGGCCTGCAAGGCGGGGGACGTGACGATCGTGAACCGCCAGATGCTGCACGCCTCCTTCGCCAACACGTCCAGCGACCTGCGCATTTCCATGACCTTCGGCTTCCACCGGCGCACGTCCGTGCTGGGTGCGAAGGGTGCGCTCACCAACATGGAACCGGTCGTCTACGACGAGCAGCGCATTTTCGACCGCTCGGCCGTCGTCGCGGTCGCCATCGATGCCAGGCGCGAGCGCTTTCCGGACGAGACGCCCTACGTTTACCAGCCCTTCGCAGGTCTCGAAGACCAGTACCGCTGGAATCCGGAGACCTACGAGAAGGTCATTCGGAACTACAACATGAAGGATCTGGGGATCTAGCAGTTCCCGCCCCGGCACCGGCGCGCTGACGCGCAGGAAACAGACGATCGTAGGGGACGGGCTTGTCCCGTCCCGTTCCGAATTCATGCAAGACGCCGGCACGCCCGACGACAAGCGTCGTCCGTACACCGTCCCGTCCCGAGTCAGACGAATCAAGGCTCCTCGCTCTCCCCGGCGCGTCAGGCGATCTCCTGCAACTGTCCGTAGGCTTCCCGCATCTTGCCGAGGTGCTCCCCGGCCGCCAGCCCGCCGCCGAGCGTCCTGAGGCAGAGGTGGGTCAGCCCCATGTCGCGCCAGCCCCGCACCCGATCCCGCCACTCCGGCGCACGTGGTCCCACGACCGCGACCCCGGCCTCCATGCCGATGGCGCCCGGGTCGCGTCCCGCATCATCGGCTGCCGCGTCGATGTCCGCCTTGATCCCGGGAAAGTCGTCCGGCGAGCACAGGACGAACCAACCGTCCGCCTGGCGGCCGATACGTTGGCGAATGCGGGGAACGGGCACGCCGCTCGCACCGATCCAGATGGGAATCGGTCGCTGGAGCGGGAGCGGCGCAAGCCCGGCGCCGCTCACGGCATCCCAACGGCCCGCGAAGTCGACCGACGCCTCCGTCCAGAGCGCCCTCAGCAGTTCAATCTGCTCCTCGACGCGCGCCCCGCGGCCGCGGAAGTCCTGGTTCAACGCCGCGTACTCCTCCCGGTTGCCACCGACACCGACGCCGAGCCGCGTGCGTCCCCCAGTGAGGATGTCCAGTTCCGCCACCTGCTTCGCCAACAGCACCGTCTGCCGGGCCGGCGTCACGATCACGGACGGGACGAGTTCGATGTGCTCCGTCACCGCGGCCACGTACGCGAGCAGCATCATCGGCTCGTGCAACGCGCCGCTGCCAGGGCGCAGTACCTGGTCAGGCACCCGCAGATGCGTGTAGCCGATCTCGTCCGCCGCTTGCGCGAACGCCTTGATCGCACCCATGTCGTTCCCGAGCTCCCGGACCGGGAGGGAGACACCCACTCTCATCATTGGCACCTTTTCACGTCCTGTAGAATCGATGGTTTGCACCAGGGCAAGCCGCCAGCGTATGCGACCAGCGGGCCATCGGTCCACGAGGGGCAGCGCGCAGGGGCGGCGAGAGGAGGGGGAGTTCCATGCAGGATCTGTTTTCCATCGAGGGCAAGGTCGCCCTCGTGACGGGCGGCTCGCGCGGGATCGGCGAAATGATCGCCGCCGGTTTCCTCGCGAACGGCGCCAAGGTCTACATCAGCTCCCGCAAGGCCGACGCCTGCGAAGCCGCGTGCCAGAGGCTGACCGCGGCGCACGGCGGCGAGTGCACCGCGCTCCCCGCGGACCTCTCCGGCCTGCCCGGCATAGAGTCGGTGGCGGACGAACTCTCCCGGCGCGAGTCCCAGCTCGATATCCTCGTCAACAACGCCGGCGCCGCCTGGGGCGCTCCCATCGACGAATTCCCGGAAAGCGGCTGGGACAAGGTGATGGACACCAACGTGAAGGGCGTGTTCTTCCTGACGCAGAAGCTCCTGCCCCTGCTCCGCAAGTCGGCCACCCACGAAGACCCGGCCCGCGTCATCAACATCGGGTCCGTCGACGGCATCAAGACGCCGGTGTTCGACAACTTCCCCTACGGACCGTCCAAGGCTGCCCTGCACCACCTGACACGCGTCCTGGCGGCGCACCTCATCAAGGAGAACATCATCGTCAACGCGATCGCGCCGGGGCCCTTCCCGACGTGGATGCTGAGCCTGGGCGTCGGCTTCGGCGGCGAAGTGGAAGGAGAAGGAGCCGACTGGGATGCGGTCGGCGCGCAGAATCCGCGCGGGCGAGTCGGCACGCCGGAGGATATCGCCGGGCTCGCCATCTTCCTGAGTTCCCGCGCCGGAGCGTATACCGTCGGCGAGACGATCAGTTGTGACGGCGGCGCCGTCGCCTCCTCCTGAGCGATCTTCCGGTTTCATGGCGCGGGGTGCGCTGAACAACGTTCGCGTCGTCGACCTCACCGACGAACGCGGCATCTACGGCGCGAAGCTGCTCGCCGATCTTGGCGCGGACGTGGTGCGTCCCGAACCGCCCGAAGGCGATCCGCTACGCCGCCGCGGGCCACATCTCGAAGGCGGCTCTGCCGACAAGGGCTCTCTCTGGCATGCGTTCTTCGCGTCGTCCCGGCGGTTCTTCGCCGTCGATCCGGGCACGGACGCCGGCCGCACCCAACTCACGCGCCTGATCGACCGCGCCGACATCGTGCTCGCCTGCGACGGGGCGTTCGCCGTCGCCGAAGCGGGGTTGTCCGAGGCACTTCTACGCCGGCAGGAACTCGTGGTGGTAGAGGTCTCGTCCTTCGGCCCGGACGGTCCCTGGGCAGACTACCTGGCCCCGGACCTCGTCGCGGGCGCTCTCGGCGGCGCCGTCGCCACGACCGGCGATGTCGACACGCCGCCGCTGAAGGCCTTCGGCGAGCTCAACTTCATGCTGTCCGGGGTCTATACCGCCATCGCGGCGCTCTCGGCCCTGTACTGCGCCCGCGGCACGGGCACCGGCCAACGCGTGCATGTCCCCGTCCACGAGTGCATCGCCTCCGCCCTCGAGCACGTTTTCATGTGGTACTGGTACCAGGACCGCCTGCCGAACGCGGAGAAGCCGGTTCTCGAACGGCGCGCCAGCCTGCACTGGACGAACGCCTACCAGGTCATGCATGCCGAGTCGGGGGCCGTCATGGTGACGCCGATACCGGACCTCGACGGGCAACTCGTCTGGCTGCTGGAGAACGGCGTCGGCGAAGACCTCCTGGACCCGGAATACCAGCTTCAAGAGAACCGTCGGCCATTCGTCCGGCATTTGATGGAGACCCTGCGCATGTGGGTCGCGTCGCAGGATGCCGAGGCGCTGTTCCACGAGGCCCAGTCCCGGCACCTGCCCTACGGCCACGTTCAACCCATCGAGCGCGTCGCCACGAACCCGCAACTCGCAGCGCGCGACTGGTGGGCGACCCATGCCGTTTCCGGCGAGCGGCAGGTCCGCGGACCGGGCGCGCCCTATCGCCTGAGCGTGACGCCCTGGGCGCTCGGCAGGCATGGCGACCCTGGCACCGACACCGATGCGCTGCTGCGCGAGATCGGCTGGGAGGGAGACTCGTGAAACCCCTGGAAGGCGTCCGGATCCTCGACCTGACGCATGTCCTGGCCGGTCCCTTCGCAACACGGGTGCTGGGTGATATGGGCGCCGACGTGGTGAAGGTCGGCTCCGCCACCCGGATGGGGCCGAACGCCCCGGACTCGCCCTACTACCTGATGTGGAACCGCAACAAGCGCGCACTCGCACTCGACATGTCCCACGAAGAGAGCCGCGCGGTGTGCCGGCGGCTGTGCGACACCGCGGACGTGGTGATCGACAACTTCTCCGTCGGCGTCCTGGACCGCTGGGGAGTCGGCTACGAGGCCGTGCGCCCGGACAATCCCGGCGTCATCTACGTGCAGATGTCCGGCATGGGCAGCGACGGGCCCTGGTCCGGGTTCGTCAGCTACGCGCCGACGATTCACGCCCTCGCCGGGCTCACCCACCTGACCGGCGTTCCGGGACGCGAGGACATCGGGATCGGGTTCTCCTACAACGACCACCAGGCCGGGCTGCACGGCGCGGTGGCCATCCTCGCGGCACTCGAAGCCCGCCAGGAGACCGGCCACGGGCAGCGCATCGACATGTCGCAGTTCGAGGTGGGCGTCAACTTCGCGGGACCGGCGCTGCTCGACTACTTCGCGAACGGCCGCGCCGCGCGTCCCGGCGGCAACCGGCTGCCGTACGACCTGGCTGCGCCCCATGGATGCTTCCCCTGCGCCGGCGCGGCGTCGGACCATCCCGCCGACGAGCGCTGGGTGGCCATCGCGTGCATGACGGACGAACAGTGGGAGAGGCTTCGGGGCGTGATGGGCGATCCGGCCTGGTCGCGGGATCCCGCGCTTGCCACGGCCGCGGGCCGCCTCGCGGCGGAGGAGCGGGTCGAAGCGGAAGTGTCCGCGTGGACGCGCGGCCTCGACGCCGGCGAAGTCATGCAGCGATGCCAGGCAGCCGGCGTGCCCGCCGGCGTCGTGCAGAACGGCGTCGACCTCATCGAGCGTGACCCGCAGCTCGCAAGGTCCGAATTCCTCAAACAGATCAACGACCCGCACCCCACCGCCGGAACGACCTACGCGGACCGACTCCCGATCTACTTCGAGCGCACGCCCTGCGACGAGTACCGTCGTCCGAGAGCCATCGGCGAGGACAACGCGGCCGTGCTCGCCGACTGGCTGGGGATGTCTGAAGACGAGGTACGGCAGGGGGAAGAGCGCGGATACCTGACCTGATCGCTGCGTCAGCGGTGGGTAGCACGACAGGCGAGCCCTCGCGTAGGCTTGCGGTTCGTCCCGCCGGGAGCGCAGTGTCGCCCAACCGTCGATGGCAAGAAAGAAGGGGGGACAGACAGACCTGAAGGGGCGCGGACTGCGCCGGCAAACCTACGAACTGAACGCCGAAGGCCGCTTCGACGTGGAATCCCCGACGTGCTCGGCATCCCCATCGACTTCACGGCGGAGCCGGTGGTAGTGAAGCCCGTCCGGCCGCGCCACACCATCCACGTGCATGCTGTGCGCCCGGAACGCGATGCCCTGGCCATTGTCTTCCCCCGCGTCGAGGGCTATACCTACGAACTGCCCGAAGAACGCCTGACGGCGCATTTCACCGAAGACTCGACCCTCACGTTGACGCCCGACCTGGTCGGCCCCACCCGCACGCGCAACGAGGGCATCCTCGGCGAGGGCGTGGAGTTGAAGCCAGAGATCGTCTCTGGCATGCGTCCGGCGAGCTTGGCGTTCCAACTCGCCAGGCGCCTGCTGTTCAAGCATTTCCGAGCCGCCAACGAGTCTCCGAAGGTGCACCTCCTGGGCGACCTGAAACGCATCGCGCGCCAGTGGCTCGACGAGAGTTACCTCGTCTGCACCGGTGGTACCCTGCCGGGACAACTGCTCTACCCGACCATCGCGGACGACGCCTGCGAGCGCATCCACGCCGCCATCGCGGGTGCTACCGCAGAGCGACGCGTCCGAGCCGTCCTCGATGCCTACAACCCGAAGGGCTCGACCGCGGAGGTGGACTTCCGCACGTCGAAGACCAACCGCTGGCGCACCGACCCGTCCCGGTGTCACGTCAACTGGGCGATCTGCGACAGTGACTGGGAGGTGGAGTTCTGCCGGGTCGCCGAAGCACATCCGAGGGTTCTCGCCTACGTGAAGAACCAAGGCATGGGCTTAACGGTCCCCTACCGAATGGGCGGGGGATCGCACCGGTATGTGCCCGATTTCATCCTCCGCATCGACGACGGCGGCGACGCACCGCTCCACCTCGTCGCGGAAGTGAAGGGGCGGCGTGGCGAGGACGCGAAGATCAAGGCGCAGGCGATGCGGGCGTTCTGGGCCCCAGGCGTGAACGCGCTCGGGACCTTCGGTCGGTGGGACTTTGCGGAGTTCCGCAACGTTCATGCCATGGAGGCGGAGCTGGCCCGGTTCATCGCCCAGCGGACTAGCCGCAACGCACCCGATTTGAAGACGTTGCTGGCACGCGCACCGCTTGAAGGGATTGATCTGGTTCGCGCATCCGACGTCGGACGCCAAGTCGACTTCTGATGTACCTGCTCGACACGAGAGTCATCTCCGAGGTGCGCAAGGGGCGGCGATGCGACCAGCGCGTCGCCGCCTGGTACGCCGACATCTCGGAGCCTGACCTGTTCCTGAGCGTCCTCATCACGGGGCACCGCCATCGCGGACTGGCTGGACTTGGGCGCTGGCAGGTTCGAAACGCTCCTTCTCCAGCCGGACGGTGAACGACTTGTTGCGCGAGATCATCAGGGTGCAGGATGTCGTGCACCCTCCCCGAGGACGAGCACCATGCCAAGCAACCCGCCCCTGCCATTCACGGAACGGCAAGGACAGTACCTTGCGTTCATTCATGCCTACACGAAGGTCCACAGACGCCCGCCGGCGCAGGCCGACCTAAGCCGCTTCTTCCGGGTCACGCCGCCGACCGTTCACCAGATGTTGCTCACCCTGGAACGGCGCGGCCTCCTGAAACGCACGCCCGGACAAGCCCGCGCCATCGAGGTGCTCGTCGCCCCGGAGCACCTACCCCTGAGCTGACCCGTCATGGCAATGGCTCGCCCCGCGCGGCCCAGTTCAACCTGCTGGCGCGGTATCGGCTGCCACTGCGACGGCACGGGGAACCGGTGTGCCAGCGTCTGAACGGTTCACCGCCGTCAGTGCTCGGGCAGCTCTCGCTCCAGACCCGGCAACTCCACCAGCGGCAGGAAATCCCTGTCCGAGAACAGCAACGGCAAGCCTTCGTCGATGCAAAACGAGCCGATGATCACGTCGACGGTCTTCCGCACCGTAATGCCTGCCTTGCGAAGCTCACGGTACCGGTCGGCGGCACGATACGCGCGCTCTCGCCCCAGCAGATCGAAGGCAGGCAGCACCGCCAGCGCTCGTTTCGCCGCGGCAAAGTGCGCATCGTCGCGAAAACCCTGAAGCACCTCGGTGAGTATCAGGTCTCCGGTGGCCGCGATGTCGGTTGCCAGCAACCCGTCAAGCCGCTCGGTTTCGCGGGTGGCCGATCCGTTGAAATAATCGATCCAGACACTGGAATCCACCAGGATCATCCGTCGCGTCTCATCTCCTCGAGATCACCGGTCCAGCGCAACTTCCCTCGGAGTCCGCGGATCTGTTCCTGCTCCTTCAACCTGATCAGCGAGGCCAACCCCAACTCGACGACCTCACGTTTGGTCCTTGCCCCCGTTGCACGCATCGCACCTTTGAGTAGCTCGTCGTTGATGACAATGTTCGTGCGCACGCCAGCACCGGATGTGTATGGATAGCAGAAACCATACACCTTCCCGCGAGCGAACCGCACGTGCGCGCTACCGCTACCCGCGGCCGACGAATGGCATCTGCGTCGCCATGACCGTCATGAAGAGCACGTTCGCGTCGAGCGGCAGATTGGCCATGTAGACCACGGCACGCGCAACGTTGTCGACGTCCATCGTCGCCTCGGGTCGCATGGAACCGTCCGGCTGCGGCACACCGTCACCCATGCGAGCCGTCATCTCCGTGTACGCGTTGCCGATGTCGATCTGCCCGCACGCGATGTTGTGCGGGCGGCCGTCCAGCGCCGTCGCCTTGGTGAGCCCCGTCATGCCGTGCTTGGTCGCCGTGTACGGCGCCGAGTTCGGGCGGGGCGTGTGGGCCGAGATGGAGCCGTTGTTGATGATGCGGCCACCGGACGGGTTCTGCGCCTTCATCATGCGGAACGCCTCCTGCGTGCAGATGAAGGCCCCGGTGAGGTTGACGTCGACGACCTGACGCCACTTGTCGATGGCGAGGTCCTCGAGCGGCACCGGAGCCGCCCCGCGGCCGGCATTGTTGAACAGGAGATCGAGACGCCCAAACCGCGCCTTGGTGGCCGCGAAGAGGCTGCCGATGGAGTCCGCATCGCTCACGTCCGTCGGCGCCACCAAGGCCCGGTCTCCCGCGCCGGACTCCTCGGCCACTTCCAGCAGGCGCTCCTCGCGCCGCCCCGCGAGGGCTACGGCATATCCGTCTTCCAGCAGTGCCAGCGCGGACGCCTTGCCGACGCCACTACCCGCCCCCGTCACGATCGCTACGCGCGGCTCGTCTGTTTCGCTCATGTCGTCTCCCGAAAGGCCGACGATGCTATCGCACCTTGCGGCTATGGGTCTCGCGCCCGAAGCATCTCGGCCAGCTCACGCAAGCCGATGCCCTCGCAGCTCGCCGAGATGGGAAATCGGTCCTCGCCGGCATGCACGACGAACGCCCGAGCGGGCTTCAGATCCGTACAGGCCTCATGGAATCCACGGCTGACCCTGGCTGCGAGCGACCGCTTGATCTCGACGGCCCACAGCTCCCCGTCGCCGTGTTCGATGACCAGATCCACTTCGGCGCCGGCACGCGTCCGATAGAACGACGCCGAGGACCGCCAGGGAAGGACGGACAGCAAGGTCTCCGTGACAAAGCCCTCCCAGCTCTGACCGACCACCGGGTGTCCCGCGAGTTGCGCCACGTCCGCGATGCCAAGCAACGCATGCACCAGCCCGCTGTCGCGTACATAGACCTTCGGAGACTTGACCAGGCGCTTGCCGACATTGGCATGCCACGGGGGCAATCTACGGACAAGAAGCAGATCGACGAGCAGGTCCACATAGCGGGTCACGGACTGCGGGCTCGTCTCCAGCGCGCGTGCCAGCGCCGAGGCATTCAGCAGCGCCCCCTGGCGATGCGCGAGCATCGTCCAGAGCCGTTCCAGGGACGCCGCCGGAATGCGTGGGCCGAAGGTGGCGACATCCCGTTCCAGATAGGTGCGGATGAAGTCCTTTCTCCAGGCCAGGCTCGAAGCGTCATCCACCGCCAGGTAGCTTCCAGGAAACCCTCCCCGCACCCAGAGCCGTTCTCGTGCGGATCGCGAATCGTCCACCTCAAGTGCTGCGAATGGACCGAGATCGAGGTATGCAATCCGACCCGCAAGCGACTCGCCCGCCTGCCGCAGCAGATCGACGGACGCCGAGCCCAGTATGAGAAAACGGCCCACTCCCTTGCCCCGCCGGCGGCCTGCATCGATGACTCCGCGCAAGGTCGGGAACAGGGCCGGGACACGGTGGATCTCGTCCAGGATCACGAGCCGATCTTCGAAACTCTCCAGGAACAGCACGGGTTCGTCGAGGCGAGCACGGTCGTCGCGATCCTCCAGATCGAGGTACACGGCGTCGCGACCTGCGCCGATGGCGAGCGCCAGCGTGGTCTTGCCGGCCTGTCGAGGTCCCACGAGGGCGACCGCCGCCTGGCGATCCAATGCCTGCAGTAGCGCCCCTGCGACCAACCTGGGGACAATATCCATGAAATTTGACCACCGCGTGGACAATTCGCAATGATAATATTGAAATGGGCGCCCCGCGGCGCCCGCCTCTCCTCCGCCGCGCCCTACCCGCTTGCGCCCACCCGCCAACATCCGACACACTCCGAAGCCGATGAGTCGAACGAGGTAGGGTCATGGCACGGATCGCGCTACTGCTTCTCAGCGGAATACTGATCTCGGGATGCGAGCAGCCGACGGAACAGGCGCCCCCGGAAGAAGAGGAGGCGGCGGCTGTCGCCGGCACGACGGACGAAGAGACGGACCTGGCCCCCGCACCCGAGCGCACCGCCCTGTTCGGCGACCTGCACGTCCACACCCAATACTCGTACGACGCGTTCGTGTTCGGCACGCGCGCGGACCCGGATGCGGCCCACGAGTTCGCGAAGGGCCATCCCATCGAGCATCCGGCCGGCTTCACCATGCAGCTCGACACGCCGCTCGATTTCCACGGCGTGAGCGATCACGCCAACTATCTCGGCATGCTGCCGGCCATGCTCGATCCCGAACAGCCGGCCTACAACCACCCGGCCGCCGAGACCGTGCGGAACGCAAGGACGGTGGTGGAGCGCCGCGGCATCTTCACCGCCATGCAGCCCTACGTCCGCTACATGGCGGACGCCGACCCGGCAATCCGCGCGCACCTCGACATGAACGTGGTCCGATCCGCGTGGGCCGAAATCGTCGCGAGCGCCAATCGCCACAACGACCCCGGCACGTACACCGCCTTCATCGCCTACGAATACACGTCCGCCGGCGCCGGCGGCATCTACAACAACCTGCACCGCAACGTGGTGTTTCGGGGCGGCGAAGCGCCGGACGCGCCGTTCTCGCGACTCGACTCGTTCAATCCCGAGGATCTCTGGGATCGGATGGACGAGTGGCGCGCCGCCGGCATCGACGCCATGTCGATCCCGCACAACATGAACGGCTCCGGCGGACGCATGTTCGAGTACACCTACTTCGATCGCACCACGCCCATCGACGCCGCCTACGTCGAGCAGCGCATGCGCAACGAGTCCACGATCGAGATGACGCAGACCAAGGGCACGTCGGAAACCCATCCCGCACTGTCCCCGAACGACGAGTGGGCCGGCTTCGAGATCATGCCGTATCGCGTTTCGACCCGGATACTCAGCGAACCGGCGGGGAGCTACGTCCGCAACGCCCTGCGCCGCGGGCTGGAGATCGCCGCGGGCGGCGTGGGCAATCCCTACAAGTTCGGCTTCATCGCGTCGAGCGACACCCACGTCGGGGCCGGTTCCTTCAAGGAAGAGACCTATTGGGACGCCGCCGGCCTGAACCAGGCTTCGCCCGGGCGGCGCGGCTCCGTGCCCTGGGCAGGGGACCCGGAAATCTCCGCAGACAGCGTCGAGATCGTGGACGACGGCAGCGGGCGGGAGTACCGCTTCGCCACGTCGACCACCAACGGCGCCTCCGGCCTCGCCGGCGTATGGGCCGAGGAGAACACGCGTTCCTCGATCTTCGACGCCATGCGTCGCAAGGAAACGTTCGGCACGTCCGGCACCCGCATCCGCGTACGCTTCTTCGGTGGCGAAGGCCTCGCCGGACTCGACACGGGGAGCGCGGAAGTCGTCGCCGACGCGTATCGCCACGGCGTCCCGATGGGAAGCGACCTGCCGCCATCCGACGGCGTGGCCCCGAGCTTCCTGGCGTGGGCGGCCCGCGACCCGCTCGCGGCGCCGCTGCAGCGTCTGCAGATCGTGAAAGGCTGGCTGGACGGCGGCGAGACCAGCGAGACGGTCTACGACGTCGCCTGCTCGGACGGCCTGCAGGTCGACCCGCAGACGCACCGCTGCCCGCCGAACGGCGCGACGGTGGATTTTCAGACCTGCGCCATCAGTTCGGACGTGGGCGCGGCGGAGCTCCAGGTCGTCTGGACGGATCCGGACTTCGATCCCGCCAGACCGGCTTTCTACTACGCGCGCGTGCTGGAGAACCCCACCTGTCGCTGGTCCACCTGGGATGCGCTCCGGGCCGGAGTCGCGCCACGCAACGACTTCGCCGCCGCCATCCAGGAGCGCGCCTGGTCGTCGCCCATCTGGTATGGGCCGGCGCCGGAGGCAGTCACGGCGACGGAATCCGAGCCCGAAGCCTGACCCTCCATGCGGCCGGGCGCGACCGGCCGCATCACGGGCCGGTGGCTTCGCCCCGCTCGTCCGGCAGCGGCGCGAGGGCGTGCATCTCGATCTCGAAGACGCGCGGCCACCGTTTGCCCGTGACGAACAGCCGATTGGCCGCCTCGTCGTAGGCGATCCCGTTCATCTCTGCGGTGCCCTCCCGCCGGAACACCACCGGCAGGATGCCATCGAGATGCAGCCAGCCACGCAGTCTGCCGGTCGCCGGATCGATGATGGCCACCTTCTCCGTGCGCCACACGTTGGCATAGAGCGCGTCGCCGACGAACTCAAGCTCGTTGAGGCCGGCGATCGGACCGTCGGGGCCGGCCGCCTCCA
This sequence comes from Candidatus Azotimanducaceae bacterium, assembly GCA_965206615.1. Classification (GTDB taxonomy): domain Bacteria; phylum Pseudomonadota; class Gammaproteobacteria; order Pseudomonadales; family Azotimanducaceae; genus VXNE01. The sequence goes on along the minus strand of CBDBKI010000004.1, from coordinate 326,818 downwards.
CGCGATGCGTCTCCCGAAACGTTCCGGGATCCAGGAAGCGCAGCGTGGCCGTCCCGTCACTCATGGCCAGGCGTTCGCCGTCAAAGGCGAGTCCCCAACCCTCGCCCTCGTACGAGAAGCTCCCGACCGGCTGGAGGGTATCCGGGTCATACAGGAAGCCCACCCCGGCGCGCCAGGTGAGCTGTACCAGCCGGTCGCCCACCCAGGCCAGCCCCTCTCCGAACAGAGCGTCCGGAAGCCGACGCTCCCGGACCACCTGCCCGGACTCGAGGTCCACTTCCCGGACCGTCGAAGTGCCGTAGCCACCGGTGCTCTCGAACAGGCGTCCGTCGCGGAGGAGGAGGCCCTGTGTGAACGCCTGGGTGTCGTGAGGCAGGCTTCGTACGACGCGAGAGCCGTACTCGACGGGCGGCGTGGAGAGCGGTTCGCCGCCCACGGATACGGCCGCAACCAGCAACCCGACGCAGACCTGCCACGCGCGGCCTGGCCGACCGCACGAATGCAAGCCGGTCCGGTTCCGGGGACGGACTGCGTGGCGCCTGTACATGGATGTGCCAACATGCCGAACCCGCCGACACCCTGCAACCGGCACGGCCCTCCCTCACGGCGGACGACACTCTCGGCGCATGGAACAATCGCCTGCGGTCGCTTACGCTCCGCGTTCCGCTTGGTCCATGCAAAGGAACTTCCATGACAGACCTGCTGGCCGGCATCCGCGTGATCGACTTCACCCATGTCCACGCGGGCCCGCTCTGCACCTACCAGCTGGCGCTGATGGGCGCCGATGTCATCAAGGTCGAGGCTCCCGGTTCCGGGGACCAGATGCGGGGCATGGGCTCGCAACTCGCCCCGGGCATGTCGCCCGGATTCCTCGGGCAGAACGCGAACAAGCGCTCCATCGCCGTCGATCTCAAGACGGAGGAAGGACTTGCCGTCGTGCATCGCCTCCTCGAAACCGCCGACGTGCTTGTCCTGAACATGCGCCCCGGTACGCCCGACCGGCTTGGCATCGGCCACGACGCCGTCAGGGAACTCAATCCCCGTATCGTCTACTGCGCCATCTCGGGTTACGGACAGTCGGGCCCGGAAAGCGATCGCCCGGCCTTCGACCACCTGATCCAGGGCGAGTCCGGCATGTTCAACGCGACGGGCACGCCCGAGCAGCCCGTGCGCGTGGGCTTCGCCGTCGCGGACGCCGGCACCGCCGTAATCGCGAGTTCCGCCATCAACGCGGCACTCCTGCGCCGCGAACGCACCGGCGAGGGCGCCTTCCTCGACGTCTCGATGCTCGAGTCCTCCATGACGCTCATGGGCCTGAACTACTACGGCTTCTTCGCGACCGGGCGCATCGGACGTCGCGTCGGGCCCAACCCGCTCGGCGAGAGCGGTTCCGCCGGGACGTTCCCCACGACGGACGGCCTCCTCATGGTCAACGGGAACAACCGCCGCCTGTTCGAGCGCCTCGCCCGCACCGTCGGCCGCGCCGACCTGATCGACGACGAGCGCTTCTCCACGGCGTCCGCCGCGCACGAAAACCGCGTGATCCTGCGCAAGATCTTCGCCGGCATCTTCGCGACAAACACGGCCGAGCACTGGGACGGTGTGCTGCGCGAAGGCGGCGTGCCGGCCGGCCGCGCCAAGACGCCGGCCGAGACCGTCCAGCACCCGCAACTCGCCCATCGTGGCAGCCTGGAGACCTTGCGCGGCGTACCCGGTGTGGACGAGTTGACGTTCCTGGGCGCCGGGTTCATGGTCGACGACACGGCGACCACGCCCGCCCGGCCGCCGCCGCTGCTCGGCCAGCACACGGACGAGATCCTCGCCGAGATCGGAGCGGACTCCGGCATGCTGAGGCAGCGCGGAGTCGTCGCATGAGTCAGACTGTGCGCATCTCGCCGCGCGACCGGGAGGCCTTTCTTCGTGAACTGAACGCGCCAGGAGCAGCTAGTGTGGTGTCCCGGCCAGGGCTCCGCGAAGGCGGGCGAACGTGAGCGCCAGACGCCTCTACAAATCGAGAACGGGCCCGGCAGTCATGGTCCTCGTCGTGCTCGTCGTGGCACTCAACTTCGCTGCGATCCTGAGCAGCTGGCAGTTCGGCGACCCCGCCGAGATCGCTGTCGCGACCGTATTCCTCGGCGGCATCTCCCTGACGATCCTGTGGGCGCTGTTCGCCACCCACTACTGGTTCCAGGATTCGGCCCTGCACCTGCGCATGGCCATGCTGCGCTGGAAGATCCCGCTGGAGTCCATCGTGAGCGTCAGGCCCGCCAATGCCTGGAATGCCGGAACGGCGGTTTCCCTCTCCCTGGCAGGTCTGGAAGTAGTCCATGCCCGGGGCAGCGTGCTGGTCTCGCCGCTCGAGCGGGAAGCGTTCCTGCGGGAACTCGAAGAGGCGAGAGAGGTGGCGAGGGAGCTGGCGAAGAAGCCTGACGAAGGCGAAGTCGCGGCGGGCGACCGGTGAAGGGCCGCGTGATCGTCGTCGGCGGCGGCAACGCCGCCCTGTGCGCCGCCATCGCCGCCCGCGAACGCGGGGCGGACGTGCTGGTCCTCGAACGCGCCCCCTTCGAGCAGCGCGGCGGCAACTCGCGCTTCACGGCCGGCGGCATGCGCGTCGTCTACGACGGCAACGCGGACATCCAGGCGCTCATGCCGGACCTCACCGACGACGAACTGGCGCGGACGGACTTCGGCGCCTATCCGCGCGACAGGTTCTACGACGACATGGGTCGGATCACGGAGTACCGGACGGACCCGGACCTCGCCGGCAAGCTGATCGACGAGAGTTTCGACACGCTGCGCTGGATGACCGGTCACGGCGTGCGCTTCCTGCCGATGTACGGGCGCCAGTCGTTCGAGACCGATGGGCGCGTGCGCTTCTGGGGCGGACTGACCGTAGAGGCCTGGGGCGGCGGTCCGGGGCTCGTGGACAGCCTGACGGACATCGCGCGGCGCGCCGACATCGACATCCGTTACGGCATGCGCGCCGTGGCCCTCGACATGCAGGCCGAGCGCGTCTGCGGTGTGCATGTCCCGAACGCGGTCCTGCCCGCCGACGCGGTGGTGCTCGCCTGCGGCGGGTTCGAATCCAATGCCGCGTGGCGCACCCAATACCTCGGGGCCGGCTGGGAAGTCGCGAAGGTCCGCGGCACCCGCTTCAACACCGGCGACGGCATCCGCATGGCGCTGGACGCCGGGGCCGCCAGCCGCGGCAACTGGTCCGGCTGCCACGCTGTCGCGTGGGACATGCACGCGCCCGATTTCGGCGACCTCGACGTCGGCGACAACTTCCAGAAACACTCGTATCCCCTCGGCGTCGTGCTGAACGCCGAAGGACGACGGTTCGTGGACGAGGGCGCCGACTTCCGCAACTACACCTACGCGAAGTACGGGCGCGAGATCCTGCGGCAGACGGGCCAGTTCGCGTGGCAGATCTTCGATGGCAAGCTGCTGCCCCTGTTGCGGGACGAGTACCGGATCAAGCGCATGACCAAGGCCACCGGGGACAGTCTGGAGGATCTCGTGAAGAAGCTCGACGGCGTGGACGCCCGTCAGGCGCTCGCGACGCTGCGCAGTTTCAACGAGGCGGTGGACGTCCACACGCCATTCGATCCCGCCGTGAAGGACGGGCGCGCGGCCCGCGGCATCGATCCCCCGAAATCGAACTGGGCGAACCGCCTGGATACGCCGCCGTTCGAAGCCTACGGCGTCACCTGCGGGATCACCTTCACGTTCGGCGGCCTGCACGTCGACGACCAGTCCCGCGTGATGGGCGTGGACGGCGCGCCGATTCCCGGCCTCTACGCCGCCGGCGAACTGGTGGGCGGCCTCTTCTACTTCAACTACCCGGGCGGCACCGGACTCACCTCCGGCGCCGTGTTCGGACGCACGGCCGGGCGCAACGCCGCGTCCGGCACGGGGTAGTCCCGGAGGTCGGTCCATGCCTGCAGGGAACGCGCCTGAACGGAAGCTGCGCAACCTGCGCGAAGCCATCTCGGCGGCGACGTATCGCGACGAGGAAGCGGCCGTGCGTGGGCTGCTCTCGAGCGTCGATCTCTCCGTGGGACAGCGCCAACGCATCATGGGCCGTGCGCGCGACCTCGTGCAGGCGTGCCGCGCCCGTAGCGCCGAGCGCTCGCTGCTCGATTCCTTCCTGCAGGAGTTCGGGGTCTCGAACGAGGAAGGCATCGCACTCATGTGCCTGGCCGAGTCCCTGCTGCGCATACCGGACGCGCGCACGGCCGAAGAACTCGTGGCAGACAAGCTCGCCTCCCGCAACTGGACGGAGCATGTCGGCGCCTCCGAGTCCTTCTTCGTCAACGCCTCTACCTGGGCGCTGATCCTGACCGGCAACGTGCTCTCGCTGTCGGAGCACATCACGCGGGACGCGGAAGGTTGGTTCGGCGGCATCGTGTCGCGGCTCGGAGAGGGCGTCGCCCGGGCCGGCGTCGCGCGCGCCATGCGCATCCTCGGCGGCGGCTTCATCCTCGGCCGCAGCATCGAAGAGGCGCTCGCCAACGAGCGGGGCGCGCTCTCTTCGTTCGACATGCTCGGCGAAGCCGCCCGGACGGCGGCCGACGCGGAGCGATACCTCGATGCGTATCGCACCGCCCTGGCAGCGATCGCCGCCGCGTACCCCGCCGCCACACCGACGGCCGCCTCCGGGATCTCGGTGAAACTGTCGGCGCTGCATCCGCTCCTGCGTCAGTCCCGGCGCGCCACCGTGCTGCGGGAGTTGTCGCCCAAAATAGCGGGGCTCGCCGCCGAGGCGGCGCGGGCGAACGTACACCTCACCATCGACGCCGAAGAGGCGGCGCGACTCGAACTCACCCTCGACATCTTCGAGCAACTCGCCCGGCAGGACGATACCGCCGGCTGGCAGGGCCTCGGCATCGCCGTGCAGGCCTATTCCAAACGCGCCCCCGCCGTTCTGGACTGGCTTGCGGAACTCGCCCGGGCCACGTCGCGCCGCTTCATGGTCCGCCTCGTCAAGGGCGCCTACTGGGACACCGAGATCAAGCGCGCCCAGGTCGGCGGATTCGAGGAGTATCCTGTGTTCACGCGCAAAGCGTCGACGGACCTCTCCTACATCGCCTGCGCGACAAAGCTCTGCCGCGCGCCGGACGCCCTGTTCCCCCAGTTCGCCACCCACAACGCCCACACGCTGGCAACGGTGGTCGAGATCGGCGCGCAGACCGACTTCGAGATGCAACGCCTGCACGGCATGGGCGAACTGCTCTATGACGAAACGCGGCGTCAGTTCCCGGAGCTACCCTCCGTACGGGTCTACGCGCCGGTCGGGGAGCACCAAGACCTGCTGCCCTATCTCGTGCGTCGACTGCTTGAGAACGGGGCGAATTCGTCCTTCGTCAACCGCTTCCTCGATGCCGAGATCAGCCTGAACGAAGTGGTGCGCGATCCGGTCGCGGACGTCACCCACCTCGACGGTATCCGACATCCGCGCATCGCTCTGCCGCGCAACCTCTATGGCGACGCACGGACGAACTCCGAGGGGATCGACCTCGACCATCCCGAGCAGGCCCGGGCGCTGATGGAGGAGATGGACGCCTTCCGGGCCGTGCGGTGGGGCGACGCCGGCGGCGACACCGTCGTCAACCCCGCCAACCGGGCGGACGTAGTCGGTGCGGCCACGCCCGCCTCCCGAGCCCGGATCGACGACGCTCTCCAGCGCGCCGTCGAGGCGCAGCCGAGGTGGAACGCGTCGCCGGCGACGGAGCGCGCAGAGGCACTCCTCAACACGGCCCGTGCCTACGAAGCCCATCGCGCCGAACTCGCGGCACTGCTGGTGCGCGAGGCGGGCAAGACGGTGGCCGACGCACTCGCCGAGATCCGCGAGGCGGTGGACTTCTGCCGCTACTACGCCGAGCAGTGTCGGCTGCGATTCGGCCAGGACATCGCCCTGCCAGGTCCCACCGGCGAGAGCAACACGCTGCGGCTACACGGTCGGGGCGTCTTCGCATGCATCGCGCCCTGGAACTTTCCGCTCGCGATCTTCACCGGCCAGGTGGCGGCCGCCCTGGCCGCCGGCAACGCCGTTGCCGCGAAGCCGGCCGAACAGACACCGCTGGTCGCGCGGCGCGCCATCGAGTTGATGCTCGAGGGCGGGGTTCCGGGGGATGTCCTGCACCTCCTGCCGGGTCGCGGAGAAGAAGTCGGGCAGGCGCTGGTGGAAGACGCCCGGATCACCGGCGTCGCCTTCACGGGATCGACTGCGACCGCCCGGGCGATACATCGCACGCTGGCCGCGCGGCCCGGGCCCATCGTGCCCCTCATCGCCGAGACCGGCGGACAGAACGCCATGCTGGTCGACTCCACCGCACTGCTCGAGCAGGCGGTGGACGACATCGTCCGCTCGGCCTTCGGCTCCGCCGGTCAACGCTGTTCGGCGCTCCGGGTGCTCTACGTGCAGGAAGACATCGCCGAGCGCCTCCTCGACATGCTCGCCGGCGCCATGGACGTGCTCCGGATCGGCGATCCCTGGGACCTTGCGACGGATGTGGGACCGGTCATCAACGGGGACGCCCGCGCCGCGCTCGATGCCCACGCCGGGGAACTGGCCGACCGCCGCCTGCACGGCTGCGCACTGCCCGCGCACTGCAGCCTCGGCACGTTCGTTGCGCCACAGCTTTTCGAGATCGAGTCCGTAGCGGACCTCAACGCCGAGCACTTCGGTCCGTTGCTGCATGTCGTCCGCTTCCCGGCGACCGGCTGGCATCGAGCCATCGCGGACATCCGCGCCTCGGGATTCGGCCTGACCCTCGGCGTACAGAGCCGCATCGGGCGACGGGCCGAGGAGGTGGCCGCGCTGTCGCGTGTCGGCAACCTCTACGTCAATCGGGACATGGTGGGCGCCGTGGTCGGCACGCAACCGTTCGGCGGCGAAGGACTGAGCGGCACCGGACCCAAGGCCGGCGGACCGAACTACCTGCCGCGCTTCGCGGTCGAGCGGGTAGTGACCGTCAACACGGCGGCGACCGGAGGCAACACGGATCTGCTCGAGCTGCCGCCCTGACCGTGCGATACGGTCGAAGCTCAGTGGTGCGACTGCGGCTCCGCGCCGTTGCGGCCCCGCCAGAACACGTCGGCATGGGCCAACGCCATGAGAAACCACATCAGGTTGTGGGAGTTGATCCGCAAGCCCGCCAACTCGAAGCTGACGTGCGTTCCGCCGGCGGCGAGGAGACCGAAGGCGAGGAAGGCGATGGGCCAGAGGCGCGGATAGACGTACTTGAACACCGGGAACACCAGAGGGGTGGACGAAGAGCGCGGCATGATACGCATGGCGCGGCGAATCCTCTAATCCGCGCCATTGATTCGATGGTCTCGACCCTGTATCTACTCTTTGCCTACGGCCAGCCCTGGAGGCGCTCGCAATGGCGATACCAGACCGACTCACCACGACCGTGTCCACCGAGGGCCATGTGATCCTGCCTCAGGCGATCCGCAGGGCCCTGCGCTGGGAAGCGGGCATGCGCCTGGTCGTCGAGCCCACTCGCGACGGCGTGGAACTCAAGCCTCTCCCAGCCTTTGTCGAGACCCGCCCCGAGGACGTATTCGGCAGCCTCGCGTGGAAGGGAGAACCGAAGTCTCTGGCCGCAATGGAGGCGGGTGCTCTCGAGGAAGCAAAACGCCACGATGGGGGCGGCCGACGCCAATCTGACTACTGTCCCCGCACCGCGGGAAGCACCTCTGCCGCGAACCGCTCCGCGGCAGCCTGCGCCTCCGGATTCGCTGCGGCGAAGTTCGGCCCCATGACGGCGAATTTCTCGATCCCGAGTTCGACCAGGTCCCCGAGCCGGGCGGCGCAGTGCTCCGGCCCACCGACGATCGCATAGCCGTCGATGAACTCCTCGGTCAGCGCCGTCGTCTGCTGCGCGCCCGACTGGCCGTGGGCGTTCATGTCGTAGCGATCATGGAGCCTGTGGAACACCTCCGCCTGCTGCTCGTCCGCGGGGCCCGAGATTTCCCCATACATGACGGAGAAGCGCGCAAAGAGGCCGGTCGTCGCGCGGCCCAGTTCGCGCCCGACCGCCGGGTCGTCGTGGCACACGACGTTGACGTAGGCACCGAACCGAAGGGTGTCCGGGTCGCGTCCCGCATCTTCGGCGGCCCTGCGCGCCGTCTCGATTCCCCACGCGACCCGCTTCGGCTGCGCACCGACTGCGAGCAGGACCCGGTCTGCCTGACGGGCGGCGATCCCGATCACCTTCGGGCCAGTGGCCACCACCTCGACGGGCACCTTCGGGCCGTCACCGATCCAGCGAATGGCGCTGGCCGCCGGCCCATGCGCAAGACCCAGTTTCTCCGCAGGCGGGGCGGCGGCATCCGGGATGGTCGTGTCCGGAAACTCTACTTCCTGGCCGCGCAGATACGCCTGCAGGCTCGCGAGATAGTTCTCGAACCAGCCGAGGCGCGCCGGCGCACGTCCGAGGTGCGCGAGCGCGCTGTCGCCCCGACCGATGCCAAGGGCCATTCGTCCGCCGGACAGCCGCTGCAGCGATAGCGCCGAGGAGGCGGTCACCGCCGGGTGGCGCGTGACCGGGTTGGTGACGGACGTCGCGAGCCCGAGCGTCTCGGTCTGCGTCGCCGCCAGGGCGAGGCAGACGTATGGGTCGCCGGACAGGTTCTGCGAGTCCACCACGAGCATGCCGTCCCACCCGCGGGCCTGGGCTTGCCTGGCGAAATCGGCGCTACGGGTGGGCGCTGCTACGGTGGCGGTCCAGAATTCCATACTGCGTTCCTCTCGAAGCGTCCCCGGCAATGGGACGCGGCGTCGAGAGTGTAGCCGTCATCGAGCGCGCCGGCAGGCCCATGGAGATCCGCCCCGCAGCGCCCCATGGCCGGCCCGCCGCCCAACCACGCCGACCTTTCATGGAACAAGACACCATCACCCTGAACTCAGGCCCATCTGCTTGCTGGGCCGCATTGCGCGAGCACCGCCCGAACGATAACCCGGTGTCCGTGGTCATGGCGGAACTGCCGAAACGCAGAACGGCGGTGAAGCACCACGCGGCGCTGCACTACTCGGAGGTGGCCGCGGCGCTGCGCCGGATCGCCTCCGGCACCTCGTTCGGCTACTCCGGCCCACAATCGGGCGCTCGCATGGTACGCGTCGGTGGCGAATGCACCCCTGTAGGCTTGCGTTAAGGCGCGGCCCTCGCCGTACTGGTGCTCCTACCACCGCGTGTTCGCGTTGACGTCCAGTGTAAGCGCCATGACGACATCCGACATGACATGGAAGCAGGGCACGGTCACGGCAATCCACAGGGCACGGTACGCCCAGATCGTCGCGGTGGCCGACCTCAAACGCCACGCGGACAGTGACGTCAACGCGAGCAGTGATCGGTCGGTGCTCGAGTTGGACGCCCATCGGCGTTGTGCCGACGAGCCGCTGGTGACCGCCGCGGAGTTCGGGCGAGATTCGCATCACGGACTCAAGTGCTTTGACGAACCGAGACCCCAGACCAGCCGACTGATCCTGGCCCGCTCTTCGCCGTCACCGGTCTCACCCTGGTCGCATTCCTCGCGCAAGCGTTTCCAGAACGACACGACACGGAACGCGGTCACCCGCTCTCCCTCCCAATCAAACTCCGATTCGTACGGCTGTCCCGATTCGGCTGCGATCACCAAGGCGGCTCGCACCGGAATCCGTGTTGCCAGATGCCGCCGCACCCGCTCCGCGTTCCCTGCCGCCTGTTCCAGCGCCTTCTGAAGCCGATTCCCGTGGAGCTGGACCGACTTGGTCTCCACCACCCACAAGCCTACGGGTGTCATCGCCACATGATCCACATTGCCTCCGCCGCCGAGCGCTGCGCTCACGTCATGGGCATACGCGCAGTCGGAACGCGTGAGCGCATGTTCGATGCGATCACCGACGCGACGGGACGCCGCCGTTCCCCCGCCCGAGGTCGCTTCCACCCATAGCACGTATCGCCACACCGCCGCGAAACCAGCGACGGCCACGAACGCCAGACACGCAAGCACCATCCACGATGGGAACTGTCGTACAACGTGCTCCATTGGGGGCATTCCTCTCACGAGAAAACCGATCAAGAAGCCTGTCAGCGCCATGGTTACCGCTATGGCAGCCATCAAGCGCTCGATCAGCACGGCGCGCAGCCAACCCCCGGACGCGTTCTTTCTCCCCGTCCTCTCCATCCGAGACTCTCCCAGAAATCGCACCACCCCGTAAACACCGCCGCCACACCCACATCGACGACGATATCTTCGACCGAAGCGTCGACTCGGTAGCTTCCGCCTGCCCAGACCGCACCAGCGGCGACGCCGCTCACCTGTGGGGCACAGTGACTACCGACCTTTCAATCTTCCGCCTCGTGCCGGCTTCAGGCCCTTCCTGCGGCAGCCGGGCCGCAGGTCGGGCAGTTGCTCGGCCACTGCCTCTCGCGCGATCACCCGTCAGAGCGCCTCGAAGAAGCCGGAATCCGGTGTCACCCGCGTGACCACCCCGAGCCCCTTGTCCCTGAGCAGGCCGCAAAGCTCGACGCCGTCGATGAGGTCGATCGCCATCGCCCCGTCCCTGACCGCTTCGCGCTCGGCATCCTTCGTGAACCTGCCCGTCGTGATGAACAGTCCCTTGTCGGCGCGTCCCGCCAGGGCGCCGCGGAAATCGCGGATGCTGCCCGGCCCGACCGTTCCCGCGTATCGCTTGCATTGGTAGCTGACATGGAACGACAGCAGGTTCACGCGTAGCACGCCCGTGCCGTCTATCCCGCCGTCGCCCGAGCGGCCGGTCACCTCGACACGCGTGAAACCGTGCTCCCTCAGCAGCCGCTGGCAGAGGCGCTCGAACGCGTCCGGCTTCATCTCCCGCAGTATCTCGAGCAGCGCGGCCTGCCAAGACTCCTCTTCGGTCGCCCGGTCCGCATCTTCGGCGCTGTCCGGCTCCTCGCGCCGTCTGCGCAGACCGCCGCGGTACTCCTGCTGTTGGCGGCGGACCCGTTCCCGCACGTCGTCCGCCGATCCGAGCCGCCGCCCCGCCGCCGTGATCGTCCATACGCCGCGCGCCGAGTTGTCCACGGCCCCGATGCGCCGCAGCCGGGTGCGCGCCCAGCCCAATCGATAGGCGCCGTCTGCGGCCCGTCGCCGTGCGGCAGGTCCAGGAGCCCGTGTCCACGGCCCCGATGCGCCGCAGCCGGGTGCGCGCCCAGCCCAATCGATAGGCGAATTCCGTCTGCGGCCCGTCGCCGTGCGGCAGGTCCAGGAGCCCGTCCGTCAAGTCCAGATTCGTCGAAACCCGATCATCCAGCTCGTGGACCGACGCAGACCCTCCCAGACCCTCCAGCGCCCGAAGCGTTGGCCACATCAAGTCGACCTGCGTCGGCATTCCCGCCGTTTGTCTCATTCACCTGCTCCTTCAGGCGCTCGTACCCGGCGTGTCGCCCACCGCCCTCGTGCCTTTAGTTTCCCATGTCGGCATCCCGTCGGCCACCGCGCAACGGGTTCTCCCACGAGCGCGCGCGCCTCGTCGAGGAGCCGCCGATGGTCGTCCTTCAGCACCGGGATCTCGCGCGGCCGACCGCCCTTGATGGTCGACGCCTTGAGCACGATCTTCGAGCCCCGGTCCGCGTACGACGGCGAGAACTTGATCGCCTCCTCACGGCGCAACCCGAACGCCAGCTCCATCTCGAGCGCCATGCGCAGGTGCGCGTCCCGCACCTTGGCCAGCTTCGCCACCGGCAGGCCGCAGGCCCTGTTCTTCGCCCTGCGCACCGCCAGAACCCCGCCGGCACCCGCTTCCGGTTCGATGTACGCATAACCGGTCTCCGCAGATCGGGGCGCCATCCCGAACGCCACCAGCGCGCCCGGGTCCGCCGCTGCGTGCGCCGCCGCGGCACCGCCGGCTGGGCGTGCACCGCCGTGGCGGCCAGCGCCCGGCCGAGTAGCGCGCGCAGGCGACGGCCGGGTTCCGGTGGGGGCCGGATCGGGCCCCGTCGGGGGCGGGTTTGTCCCGTTCCGTTGTTGCGGGCCTACTACGGGACCTTGGGACGGGGCGACGGCGCGTCCTGCGGACGCGTCAACGTCGCCCGTACACGGGCCGGTGCCGGAATGATCGCGGTGCTTCGTCTAGCGTCCATAGGCCTTTACATCCACCCACGCGCGCTCGGGCCATGCCACGGGAGCACCCTCCTGCAGCGGGTTTTCCGCCACCCACACCCAGCGCAGCTGTCAGGCGGCCGAGGCCGTCCAGGGTCGCCAGGCGGTTGCCCGACAGGCGCAGCCACACCAGTTGCCCGGCATCGCCCAGTGGTGCGGCATCGAACACCGCGTTGCCGTTGAGGTCCAGGCGCACCAGCGCGTAGAGGTCGGACAGCGCGGTCACGTCCGTCACCCCGTTGCCCGCCACGCCCAGGTACTCCAGCGCCGGCAGCGCGCCCAGCGGCGACAGGTCGAGGACCGCGTTGCCGGACAGCTCCAGCACCCTGAGCCGGGGCAGCCCGGCCAGGGCGGTCACGTCCGCGACGCGGTTGTCCGAGAGGTTCAGCACGCGCAGTTCGGCGAGGCCCGACAGCGGCCACAGGTCCTCGACCGCGTTGCCCGAGAGGTCCAGGCGCTCGAGGTCCGCGAGCAGCGCCAGGGGGCCCGCGCCCGTCACCGCGTTGCCGGACAGGTTCACGCGCCGCAACTCCGGCAGCCCGCTCAAGCCCGAGAGGTCTTCCGCCGCGCGCCGCGGGGCGGCGAACGTCGCCGCGACCGGGCCCGGTGCGTGGCGCATGGCGTCCGCCAGGGCCGCTTCCAGGCCCGGGGCGCCTTCGAGTTTGGGCTCGGCGTCTGTCGTGAGCGTGTCCGGTGTAGCGTCCGCGGGCTCGCCGGGCGCCGCCAGCGCCAGCGTCTCGAACGGTGCCACTACGGACCCGTCGCGGCCGCCGAGGGGCGCCGCCGCCGACGGCACGTACGCGAGCTGAACCGCGCCGGTGGCCGGTTCCGCCAGTTCCAGCAGCAGGGATCGGCCGGCCGTCCAGGCACCCGTCACCGCCAGCCGGCGGCCGTCCGCCAGCACCGCGAAGTCGGAAGCCGACGGCGCGAACGACGCGTCCAGCGGCGCGTCGAAGCGCACCGACGCGTCGCGACTGGATACCGTTGCGGTCACCGGCGCCGGGCCGGAGATCGGCGGCGAGGAGGCCGCCGTCACCGTCACGTCCGGCACCTCGAAGCTGAAGTCCGGCGCGGCCAGCGGCGGGCGCACCGTGTACCGCACCTTGTAGTCGCCCTTGCCCGTCTCCGGCGGCGCCGTCACGTCGACATGCTGCCCGTAGCTCCAGCCGTAGAAGTCGGCGGAGGTCGGGCCCTCCACCCCTTGCGTCACGAACCCCAGGTGCGGTCCGCCGCCGGGGATCGAAAGCGTCAGACCCGGGTCCGCCTGCGGCGTGACCCCCACGTTCAACGGCGTGCGGCGTCCTCCGTGTGCCCGCGCCGGTTGCAGTTGCTCGTGCCGGGCGTGACCGTCGTGCCCGCCGCGCCGCGCCGGCTCCTGCATTGGAACAGGCTGGGGGGCCACGGACGGGGATACGGTCCGCTTCGGAGCGGGGGCGAACCACCAGCCGCCCGCATTGCCCTGACCGGCACTAAATCGCAGGGCCACCGTCCGCCGCCCGCGCTACCGATTGAAGACCGCCTGCGTGCAAACTGAAGGCGTTTGGCTGAGGGCGCAGCAGACTTGCGCAAGGGGGCCGAGTGTTCCGATCGATGGCGATGAAAACGCGGAGGGGCTCTTTGATGTGGTCGAGGCTCTCGCGCATCCGACGGACACGGCCTAGTTCAGTTCGGCTATGCTGCGAGACAATGCGCCTTGCGACCTCTTACCATTGCACAGTTGATCCCATTTGAGGAACTGCCCCGCCCGCGCGCATGAAGAATCGAGCATCGGTCGGGTTGCGTCTCGGCGAGGTGCGCGAGTGTCTGGATTGCGCCGATTCGAACCGCTAGTTCGCGGCTTTCCAGCATTTGGGTGCTGGCTGTGTAGTGGGCGAGCGTTGTTTGGCTGTCCTACGCGCACGGCAATGCGGCGAACTTCAATACCGCTTCTCTAACGGGCACAGTCGCCCACAAGGCCGTTTTCATCGACGCGAATTTCGGTGAGTCGCGCATGTTGGGCGCCGACTGGACCGATATCGTCCTGCAGAATTCGAGTTTCGTCGGCACGATCATGCGTCGAAGCTCAGTGAGGCGCATCTCGAATGATCTGTCCAACGCCGTTTCGTCGGCACGATCATGCCGTCGAAGCTCAGTGAGGCGCATCTCGAACACGCTGATCTGTCCAACGCCGTTTTCGGTCCCGTCGACCTAGTGGGCGCCCGCCTCCAAAACACCGATCTGTCTGGCGCAACCTTCGGCACGGGGACTAGAAGTTCGACAGATGCACACGGCCGCCACTCATCGAAAACGATCCATCCCATCTTGACCCAAGCCCAGCTGGATTCCGCCCTCGCTGATCCGGAAAAGCCCCCGGTTCTCCCACCCGGAACGATCGACCCAGTCGACGGTCAAGCCTTAGCGTGGGACACAGAGGCTCGTGGAAAGGCGTGGTTCGAGTATCGCGAACGGCTCAATTCACTTTGAGCACTCGAGCGGCGACGCCAAACGACTTGTCTGTCCGCTTGTTCGCGGCGACTTCCTTCGCGGGCAATCTCGGCTCGCTACCGGCACCGTAGCGTGTACGGAAAACCTCCCGGACTGTGTGAAAACCGGCGATGGGCACGAAAGTTCCGTGTCTGTCGACGCGAGTTGTGCCAATCGGCAAGCCGAGGCGCTCCAGGCGCTATTCGGCTTCCGGAGTCTTTCCAAGCCCCGGTTAGGGCTTTCAGGGGGCGCGAGGGTATCCCAATTGGCGTTCTTCGGGGCAAATGGGGACGGGCGGCGCTCCCGCGGTCTTACTCGCACTCCCCACCGCAACTCAACTGCCGAAAATACCGCGCGACCTCTGCCGAGTCATAGGCGTCGTCCCGCGGCTCCTGCGCGCGGATCGTCACGTCGCCGGAGCCCGCCAGAGCCACCTCCACCCGGTCGAGGCGTTCGAGCACCATCCCATGCAGGCGCTCCGCGTTGCGTTGTGCCGCTCCGAGCCCCTCGTAATCCGCACGATTCCGGGACAGGTCCGGCGCGTCGGCGGGTTGCAGAACCTCGCCTTCCATCGCCGAGACCGACCGTGCGATCCGCTCCATGGCGGCGACGTCGCCGCGGGCGGCCGCTTGCACAAGCTCGCGGCGCAGCTGCTGGGCGACCGCCAGCCGCGACCTGTCCGCCCCCTGCGGCGCCTGTGCCGCCAAGCGCTCCGCAATCCGACCCAGGCGCTCCGCGAACCGCTCCAGCACTTCCAGCACGAAGTCCTCCTGGCCGACCAGGAAGAGCGGGCGACCGCTCTCGAACATCTCCGCGGCCGCCGCCATCCGCTCGGTGAGGCGCGCGCCGGAGACATCGTCGAGGGCTCGTCCCAGCGCCCCGCGCTCGCGCTCGGCAAGCGCCCCACGCACGGCTTCCAGATCCCGCAACGTGTCCACGAGTTCCTGTTGCATGCGCCGCTTCCGCTGGCCGTCGGCCTGTATCTCGAGGTAGTCCTGCACGAGCCGCCGGCCCTGCCGCGCCGCACCGAGGCTGCGATCCTGCAGGGCGCGAAGCCGCTCGTTGATGCCTTGCTGGCTCCGGGCGAGGTCGTCCACCGCGCGGTGCGCCTCCCGCACGCGGTCCAGCCGCCGCTCGCGACCGGCGTCGCGCAGGCGCTCGGCCGCTTCCCGCAACGCAGCGCCGACGCGGGCCTGCGCTGCAGGGTCCGGGCGCTCGCCTCGCAACGACTCGTCGATCGCGTCGCTGGCCTCGCCGAGGCGTTCGATGGCCTCGTCGATGCGACCGGATCGCCCACCACCGGCACGGCTCAGACGTTCGCGAGCCTCCTCGAGTTCGCGCTGCAGACGTTCCTGCCGCCACCGCGACACCGGCATCTGCTCCTGCCCCAACTGTCGCGCGAGCGCTTCCTGCCGTCGCGCCAACTCCGCGAGCCGCTGCCACTGCGCATCCTCCTGCTCGTTCTCCCGCGCGGCCCCCGGCTCCCGTGGCGCCTCGTAGCGATTGCGCTCCGGGTCCATCTCCAGGTCGATGAGTTCGGAGAGCGACCGATCGGCGCCGCCGTCGCCGGATCCGTCGTCCATGGCCAGGGACACGTTGCGCTCGCGCAGACCCGCCTCGGCCGCCAGCGCATGCTGCAGCGCCTTCTGCTCGAGCGGCAGGGCTTCGTCGAGGGCATGCTCCGCGAGCCGCTCGGCCGCCGGCGCCATGTACTCGCGCGCCTGCGCCAGCTCGGTCACGAAGACATCTATTTCCGCACTCGCGGAGAGGCCGCGTCCCTCGCTGCGCTCGATCAGCGTGTCGATCTGCGCCATGAGCCGGCCCTGCAGCAGGGCGAGCACCTCCGCACGGTCCCCCAGGTCCCGCTCGGCCCGCGCACCGCTGTCGCGCTCCAGGACGAGGTTCCATGTCGCGCTGACGAGGTCCCGCTGGCGCGCGGCGATGTCGATCCCCGTCCCACCGCCCCCGCCGTTGCCCGTGGCCTGCTGCTCGCGATAGCGCATGTCGAAGGGCCGCACGTCGGCAAAGTAGAGCGCGCTGCGTGTCTGCTGACCGCGATCCCGAGCCGCGGCGAAGAAGGAGACCACATCGCCGGGCCGCAACGCCCGATCTGCGTCGCCTTCCGGCACGGTCAGGGTCTCGAAGGGCAGCAAGTGGCGCCCCGTGACGTCCGTTCCCGGCTCCACGAGCAGGTCACTCGGCACCGCCGCGGCCCCGTTCACCGAATAGTGCAGCGCGAGGTGCTCGACCCCGAAGTCGTCCCGCGCGCGAAAGCGCAGGGCCAGTTCCTCGATGGACGTGACGGATCGATCGCGGCCCGGGAAGGCGAACTCGACCTCCGGCGGGTCATCGACCGCGAGGTCGATCCCGAACTCGTCCGTGATGCGCACCAGGGCACCCTCGTGCCGGACAGCGAGGTGCCAGGTACCGTTGCGGACAATCTCGAAGCGTGCGTTGCCCGTGCGGCCGTCCACCTGCATCGGCCCGGCTTCGCCGTCGACGACCAGGTGTGCACCGGCGAACGGCAGGTCGGTAGTGGCCTGCACCGCGACGTCCGACCCGTCCACGCCGCGCACGTCCCCCGTCGCCTGGCGTCGGGCGGGAGTCCCGGTCCAGGCCGGCCAGGTCACTTCCAGCGCCAGACCCTCGACCACCGGCAGGTCGGCCACCTCCACCGCATAACGTGCCGAGTTCAGGCTGCCCGCGGAGACGTAGTATTCGACCCGTTCGTGCACCGCGACGAGCACGAACTCGGAACGGCCGTCGGCGCCCTCCGACATCTCCGCCCGTTCCCAGCCCGCACCGCTCGCGAATGCCGCATGCAACTGCATGGCGTCCGGTTCGAAGCCCCACGGCCGCGCCCGCACGACCACGTCGGCACCGCGCGGCACCACGACGTTCCCGGGTTCGACCACCACCCGCGGCTGCCGGTCCTCGAACAGCGCGCCCGTCCACAGCCGCTGGCTCGCCAGTTGCCACGGGGTCGAGGCCGCCGCGAGCAACCAGACGAGGAGCGCGACGGAGACGCAGGAGAGGGCCACC
The DNA here is from genome assembly GCA_965206615.1 of Candidatus Azotimanducaceae bacterium. Lineage (GTDB taxonomy): Bacteria > Pseudomonadota > Gammaproteobacteria > Pseudomonadales > Azotimanducaceae > VXNE01. Next base: position 309,181 of record CBDBKI010000004.1, on the reverse strand, counting down.
GGCGCCACCAGGCGGGCCGCCGGAACCACGCTCCCGGGGGGGTGATCGGCGGCGATGGCCGCCGTCTGGGCTTCGAGAAGGTCCACCACCGCCGAACGCTGGCCGCGCCGCCGCGCGTCCGCCCATGTGGCCAAGCGTCCGCCGAAGGCCGGAACGTTCCGCTCGATCTGGGCGACCGGCGCACGAAGAAGCGGGCGCAGGCGCCAGCCCACCACCCCGAGCGAGAGGAGACCTGCGCCCAGGAGCGCACGCGTCACAATGGCCCACTCGGGCGCCGGCACCCAGTAGACGACCGCACCGGCGAAACCTGCCGTAACGGCCGTTGCCCCGACGAGGGCGCTGGCCGCAAGACGCCAGCCGACGACGCGACGCAGCAGGCGCCCACAGCGCGCCACGTACGCGTCCACTCGCGCCGCGTCCTTCACTCGAGTTGGCGGTTGCGCTTCACAAACCCGCCTCCCCGAGGACCCGTCGTCAGGCTTTAGGCGAGCGCCTGGTCGAGGTCCTCGATGATGTCGTCGATGTGTTCGATGCCGACGGACAGCCGGATCATCTCCGGGCGCACGCCGACCCTCTCATGCTCCGCCTCGTCCAGCTGCCGGTGCGTCGTGGACGCCGGATGGCAGGCCAGCGACTTGGCGTCACCGATGTTCACCAGCCGCTTGAAGAGCTTGAGTGCGTCGTAGAACTTCACCCCCGCCTCAAAGCCGCCTTGCACGCCGAAGGTCATGATCCCGGACGCGCGCCCACCCATGTAGCGTTGCGCCAGTTCGTGGTAACGATCGCCGGGCAGTCCGGCGTAGTTCACCCACTCTACCCTCGGGTGCGCCTGCAGGTGCTTCGCCACCGCCAGCGCGTTTTCGCAGTGGCGTTCCATGCGCAGGTTCAGCGTCTCCATCCCCTGCATGATGAGGAATGCGTTGAACGGCGAGATGGCGGAACCCGTGTTGCGCAGGGGCACGGTGCGCGCCCGCCCGATGTACGCGGCCGGTCCCAGCGCATCCGTGTAGACGACCCCGTGATAGCTCGGTTCCGGCGTCGTGAACATCGGATACCGGTCGGCGTTGTCCACCCAGGAGAACCGACCGCCATCGACGATCGCGCCGCCGAGCGAGTTGCCGTGGCCGCCCATGTACTTCGTCATCGAGTGCACCACGATGTCGAAGCCGTGATCGACGGGCTTCAGGAGCGCCGGGGTTGCGACCGTGTTGTCGACGATCGTCGCGATGCCATGCGCGTGCGCCATGTCCGCTACGGCGGCGAGGTCGATGATGTTGCCGGCCGGATTGCCGATGCTCTCGCAGAAGATAGCCTTCGTCCGGCCGTCCACCAGCTTCTCGAGGTCCTCCGCGGCATCGCCCTGCGCGAAGCGGACTTCGATGCCCTGCTTCGGCAGCATGTGGGCGAACAGCGTGTAGGTGCCGCCGTAGAGTTGCGGGACCGTGACCACGTTGTCGCCGATCTCCGCGAGATTCAGGATCGAATAGTTGATGGCCGCGCTGCCGGCCGACACCGCGAGCCCGCCCACGCCGTGCTCGAGGTCCGTCAGGCGCTGTTCGAGGACCGCCTGCGTCGGGTTCATGATCCGCGTGTAGATATTGCCGGGCACCGCCAGGTTGAAGAGGTCCGCGCCGTGCTGCGCGTCGTCGAATTCGTAGGCGACGGTCTGGTAGATCGGCACGGCAACGGCGTGCGTGGTGGGGTCGGTTTCGTAACCCCCATGTATGGCGATGGTCTCGTCCTTCATCCTCGTCATGGTCCTTGTGCTTGAGACGGTAGCGCCCCATAGCCGGCCCGGCCACGCCGTCCTTGCATGGAAGCTGCACCGGCGGTCACTTCGTTCCCTTGGCGCGTCTTCCATAAAAGGGTACGGGCGGCGGCAAAGCATACCGCGACGGCAGCCGCGTCCGTCAGGCGTGTCGTACCCCGACGCCCCGCGCGAACCGGAGTAGCGGGCGGAGCCTCGAGCCCAGGTTCGCGCACACCGGTTCCACGAGCAGCAGCACGGCCAACAGACCCAGCAGCCAGGGTGCGAGGGGCCGCAGGCGTGCTTCAGCGCCTGTCCCTGCGGCCGCAGACCGCGTCGGCGCCTCCATCGGAACGGCGCTGGCGGCTTCCTGCCAGCGCGCGAGCACGGCCGGGTCCGTCGGACGCAGGTCGGACTCGCGCACATCGACGTTGACCGCCACCAGGGCTCGACGTCCAGGCGTATGCGCGCTGTAGAAGCCGGGTTCCCGGAACCGCACGGTCGGCCGGCCCGCCGTGCTCGCGAGCCCCAGCACCCGCGCGCCGTCCGTATCGAAGAACTGCACCGAAGAAGCCGGGACCGACACCGCCTCTCCGGCAACGGCCTGCATTGCGCCGGGATCGTTGCCCAGGTAGCGCAGGGCGTCGCTGACCAGGCGCACGAACGCCGGGCGAACCACCAGCGACGTCCACTCGCGGTCCAGGGCCGTGTAGAGCACCAGCAGCCGCCCGCGGCCAAGGGGATGTTCCACGAGCAGGGGACGGCCGTCCTCCAGCGCGAGAATCGTCCGGCCCGTATCCGCCTCCATCGGAACCAGGCTCCGGGAGACCTCGACCTCGGGCCACCCGTCTCCGGCCGCCGGATGACCGGGATCCTCGACCACGACGCGCGCGTTGGTTCGGCGCCGGCCGTCGCCGGCCTCGAGGGCCTGGTCGAGGAACGGAACCCGGCCGCTGCTGGACACCCGCGGGCCGACGGCCAGGAAGACGCCGCCGCCGCCGTCGAGGTGCCTCGTGATACGACGCATGACCGGTTCCGACGGCGTTCCCGGATCGATCAGGGCGACGACACCGGTCCCGCCAGGCCATGAGGCCTCCGCATCGAGGGTATCGATGCGCAGCGGTGCGACCGGCAAGGCGGCAGCATCTACCGCGGCCGCCAGATAGTCGGCGCCGGTCCCGGACCGGGCGGAGGCGACGATCGGCAGCGGATGGGACTGGCGTCCGCGATGGACCCATCGTCTCAGGTTGTCGCCCGCCAGGGCATCGCCGGACTCGAGCGCGACCTCGAGCGCCACGTCGTCGGCATCCTCAGCGAGCGAAGCCGGTCGTGCGAAACGCGCCTCGACCCGTGCGAACGGTGCGAGCGTGACGGCGACGCGCTCCTCTTCGACGCCGGCGACCCGCAACGAGACGCGCAGGTCGCGCCGCGTCTCGGCATGACTCGCGACCCGGGCAACCACCGCGTCCCGCTCCACGCGCACCGACTCCACCGACCAGTTGTCCGTGGGCGCATCGACGGCGTGCAGCGTCACCGGCCAACGTCCGCCGTCGATCAGCGCGTTGAAGCGCGCCGGCATCGCGCTCGCCTGGAAGTCCGAAACGATGTGCAGCTCGAATCCCGACCCGCCCTCCGACAGGCTCCCCGCGAGGGTCTCGAGACGGGCGGCCAGGCCGGCGAAGTCCAGTCGCCCCGCGCCGGGAGACGCGCCGTGCAGGGTCGCCAGCAGTTCGAGTTCCGCGCCTGCCGCGACGATGCGCGCGGGTCCCTCCGCCACCAGTTCCTCGACGCGCTGCAAGGCCCCTTCCCAGGCCGCCGGCCGGCGCATGGACAGCGACCGGTCGAGCACCACCAGCCGTATCCGGTCGGCCGCCGACCCGGAGTCCGCCGCGCATGCTTCTCCTGCGGTCTCCACACAACTGTCCTGCGGCCCCAACATCGACAGCACGGGCCGCGCGAACGCGAGCGCGGCCGCTACGAGCAGCGCGCAACGCGCCGCCAGCAGCACCAGGTACCGCAGGCTCCGCTCCGCATGCACCGGCTCGTCCGCCGCGCGCATCAGAAAGAGTGAACTGAACCCACGCTCCGGGGCGGCGCGGCTCGTTCGGTGCAGCCACAGCGGCACCGCCACGAGGAGCAGCCCGGCCAGCAGCGGCGCGGCGAGAAAACTCAAGGGTGCCGCGACCGGAAGCGCAGGTAGTCGAACAAGGCCCGGTCGAGCGGCTGGTCGGTGTCGACGCGGACGTAGTCGGCGCCGGCCGCGGCCGCCTCGCGGCGCAGGGCGCGCTCGTGCGCCGCCAACCTGCCCGGGTAGGCGGAGCGCAGTTCCTGGGCGTCCACCTCCATCACCTCGTCGGTCTCCGCGTCGCGCAACGCGGCGCCGCGCCCCACGGCGGGGTTGCGTTCCGCGGGATCGAGCACGTGCACCAGGAACACGTCGTGCCCGCGCGCCCCGAGCATCCGCAACGCCTTGCCCAGTTCTTCCGGCGGGCAGTAGAAGTCGGACACGACCGCGACGATCGCGCGCCTGGCGACGCGCGCCTGCAGATGCGCGAACGCCGCCGACCAGTCGGTACCGGACGCCGCCCGCAAGGTATCGAGCGAATGGAAGATCGCATCCAGGTCCCGCGCCCGCGCGGACGGCGGGTGGAACGCCTCGACCCGGTCGTGGAACGCCAACAGGCCGACTGCATCATGCTGGCGGCGCCCGAGCCACGCGAGCGCGGCCGCGAGCCAGCGCGCGTAGCCGAGCTTGGTGACACCCACCCCGAACGCCATGGACGCACTGACGTCCAGCAGCACCATGACGCGGGTGTTGGTCTCGCCCTCGAATCGCTTGACGAACGGCCGACCCGTGCGGGCATACGCGTTCCAGTCCACGAAGCGGGGATCGTCGCCCGGCACGTAGTCCCGATACTCGGCGAACTCCTGGCTGAAGCCGAACGTCGCCGAGCGGTGCAATCCGTTCAGCACGCCGTCGACCACGGTGCGGGCGACGAGTTCGAGGTTGGCAAGCCGCGCCAGGACTTCCGGGGAGATCAGCCGTGTCGGCGTCCGCCCGCCGACCGCCGCGTTCACGACGGAGCCCCGACTCCAGCGAGCACGTCGTCGATCACCGCGTCCACCGTCACGCCGTCCGACTCGGCGAGATAGTTCGTCTGCAGACGATGGCGCAGCACCGCCGGCGCCAGCGCGCGTATGTCATCGACGGTGACGTGGTAGCGGCCCCGCAGCAGCGCACGCGCGCGGGCGCCGAGCGCGAGAAAGATCGCCGCGCGCACGCTCGCCCCATAGCCCAGGTAGGTGCGGACCCGCTCTCCGGCGGACGCGTCGTCGGGTCGCGTCGCACGCACCAGGTCCACCGCGTAGCGCGTGATCGTGTCCGCCACCGGCACCTGGCGAACCAGGCCCTGGAACCCGCGGATGGCGGCGCCGTCCGTACAGGCGGGCACGTCCTCCTCCACCACGCCCAGGACGTTCCGGTCGACCACCGTGACCTCGTCGCCGGCGTCGAGGTAGTCGAGCAGGACGTTGAACACGAAGCGGTCGAGCTGTGCTTCCGGAAGGGGATAGGTGCCTTCGAGTTCGATCGGATTCTGCGTCGCGAGTACCACGAACGGCCTTTCGAGCCCGTGGGTCTGGCCTCTCGCGGTGACGCTCGCCTCCTGCATCGCCTCGAGCAGGGCGGACTGCGTCTTCGGCGGCGTCCGGTTGATCTCGTCGGCAAGCAGCACGTTGGTGAACACCGGGCCCTGCTCGAAGCGCCAGCGGCGGGCTCCGGACGCCGGATCCTCGTCCAGGATGTCCGTGCCGGTCACGTCCGCCGGCATCAGGTCCGGCGTGAACTGGATGCGTTTGAAACGCAGGCCCAGGGCCTGGGCCAGTCCCCGCACCATCAGCGTCTTGGCGGTGCCTGGCAGCCCGGTGATCAGACAGTGCCCGCCAATCAGCACCGTGATCAGCAACTGCTCGATCACGGCCTGCTGGCCCACGACCACGCGCCCGAGCGTTTTGCCGATCCGCTCCATCGTGTCGCGGAACGCCCGCACGGACGCCTCGGCGTTCTCGAGCTCTCCCTCCTGCGGTGACACGGCTTCCGTCCCCGTCATGATCCGGGACCGGTCACGACCCGAAACCGAGGCGTCCGGCGCGTCCGGCATGAACGGACGGTGGCGCGGCAGCGACAGTGCGGTGGCGGTGGCGGTGGCGAGCGTTCATCCCTCGATCTCGAGCAGCAGGGAGAGGGCCGCGCGAAAACGCGGTGCGATTTCCAACGCGTATAGCACATGCCGCCGCGCCTCGGCGAGGCGGTCGAGGCCCCGATAGGCCTGCGCGAGCCGATAGTGGGCGTCCGCCCGGTCATGCGGCTGGAGCGAAAGATGCGCCTGGTACTCGAGTACCGCGTCCTCGTATGCGCCCGCATCCATCAGCAGATCGCCGAGGCGCAGTCGTTGCTCACCGGACAGCGGCGCCACCAGCGCGAGGGAGCGCTGCACCGCCAGCGCCTCCGTCGTGCGATCCTCTGTCGCGAGCCATTCGACCAGCCGCCCGAGTGGCCCGCGCTGGCGCCCGCCCCGGGTCCAGTACTCCTGCAACGCCCGGGTCGCGGACTCCATGTCACCGCGGCCGGCCTGCGCGGCCGCCAGCAGCGGATAGGGGTTGTCCGGACCGACGTAATCGGGGTAGAGGGCGACGGCGCCGCGCGCGGCCTGCGCGGCCGCTGCGAGGTCGGGCTCCCGCGACAGGCGCGCGGCCTCGGTGACCGCCTCGCGAAACGCCGGCACGTCGATCCCTCCGAAACGGCGTTCCAGGTACTCGGCGAACTCCGCATCGAGTTCGTCCGGCGCAAGGCCGAGCGACTCCCGCAAGGCCGTCGGCGTGTCCGCGCCGTCGCGGTACCCGGCAAGGATGCGCGCCAACGCTTCCACTCCCCGGCTCTCTTCGACGTATTCGCAGACGAGCCCCGCCTGCAGATACGAGAGCACGACGCGCCCCGGGGAGTCGGGCTGCATGAAACCGGCGTCGAGCTCGGCTATCGGCAGGAGGCGCCCGTCCTGCGCGGCGGAGATGAAGTCGAGCGGCACCGAACGCCCGGCGCTCGGACCGGTACGCCACTCCTCCAGCACCGAAACACCCTCGCTGAACCAGCGCGACACGCGATTGCCGGTCGCGTTGAGGGTGACGACATGGGCGAGTTCATGCCACAGCGCACTCGCCCAGTCGAAGCCCTCGTCGATGCTCCGCGCGGACGGACTGTCCATGGCGACCACATCGCCGAAGGTCGCGCCGAGGATGCCGATCCCCGGCAGGCCCGACGTGCGCACCGCGAAATCGTCGTGGTGCGGATAAAGCTCGACCGCCACCGGCTCCCTGGCCACGTAGTCGTAGCGCTCGCCAAGCACCCGCATGGCGTCCGCGACCAGTCCGCGCACGTATCCCTCGAGGGCGCCGGTTTCGTCGCGGTGGGTGCGCAGGACGAGCAGTTCGTCTTCGCGGAGATCGAACCGGTGCAGGCTGTCCAGCAACCGCAACGTGTTGACCACTTCGGCGTCGTACGGGTCGCCGTCGTGCGCGCGTGTCAGGTGTCGGCGCGCATCGTCGAAACGGTTCACGCGCAACAGGTTCACGCCGAGCGCCGCGTGCGCGCGGAACAGACCGGGGTCGACGGCGACCGCGCGTTCGAGCAGCGCGACCGCCTCCTCGTAGCGGCGGGTGATGACGTAGAAGTGGGCGATGGTCTCGAACAGTGCGCCATAGCCGAGGTGCACTTCGAGCACGCGCTCCGTCCACGGGCTCGGGGCCAGACCCTGAAGATGGTCCCCGGCCGCGAGCAACGCCATCGCCTCCAGGCGCGCGCCCGGGTCGTCGGACTCCACGACCGGGAGCAACACCTCCTGCGCGTCCTGCACATCCCCGACCACGAGCGCCAGGCGCGCCAGCACGAAACGCGCCCGCGCATGGTCCGGAGCCCGCTCCAGGACGGCTTGCGCAAGCGCCCGGGCCCGACCGTCGAACCTGCCCGCCGCGACCTCGGCCAGCCCCACCTGCGCCTCGACGTGGGACGGATCGATGGTCAGTGCTTCCCGGAACAGCGCCTCGGCGTCCGCGTCCTGGTGCGCTTCGAGGTAGAGGCGGCCCCAACGTGCGCGGATGTCCGGTTCGTTCGGCGCCGCGGCGACGGCCGCCTCGAACGCGCGATTTGCTGCCTCCCAGTCCCCCAGGCCCCACAGCGCTTCGGCCTCGACGTGGGGCGAGGGGTCCAGCAGAAGGGACCGGTAACAGCGCGCGGCTGCATCCCGGTCCGTGGCGGCGAGCTGGCGGCAGTCCTGCGGAGCCCCGGCCATCAGCGGAGTCGCAAAGGTCGCGAGCAACAGAAACGGAACCGCATGTACGCGCATCAGGTGTCTCGGGCGCGTGGCCGATCGAGGGGTGACGTCCTCTTCACCGTCAACTACTCCCTTGACGACCCACCGCCGGCATCCCGCTCGATGACAGCAAGCTCCAGCAGCAGTTCCTGGAGTCGCCCGAAGTAGGCCTCGATATCCATGGACTCCTTGCTTGCCCGCAGGCGCTCGATCGCCTCCTCGACCGCCGCGCGCCGCGTGGCCGCCTCGGGATCCAGCGTCCGCGCGGCGGCCAGGCGAGACAGCACGATCCGCGACTCCGGGCCGTCCAGGCGGGGATGCTCGGTCGCCAGGAGCCCGCGGGACTCGAAGTGGCTCCGCACCGCGGCCTCCGCGAATCGATACGCCTCCGACGCGGCGATCCGGCCATCCTTGTCCGTGTCGGCCGATCCCTCTGCCAGCGCCTCGACCCAGTAGTCTCCGAAGAGAGTGGCGCCGCGCTCCGTTCCACTCTTCGTGGCCGTGATCACCGTGCGGCCGTCCCGCCGCAGCTCCCGTGCCGCGGCGCCGCTCGCGCTGGTCGCAAGCACGACCAGTTGGCGCCCGGCGCGCAGGTCCGCCAGCCACCCCGCGAGATCGGCGCCCGTGGGGTCCGGACCCGGCACGTTGAAGCGGTAGGTCTCGCCGTCGTAGCTGCCGTGGCCGAGCAGCAGCACGGCCACCGAATCGGTGTCCGCGGAGCCGCTCGCCAGGTCTCGCAAGGCAGCACGAATGGCGGTCTGCGTGGCGGCGGCGCCCGTGAGGAGCGTCACCTGTGCACCGGCGGCGCGCGCCCGTTCCGCCGCCGACTCCGCGAGGGTCGCGAAGTTCTCCGCATACTGCGGCTCGCCCCCCAGACCCGAGACGATCAGGCTGTGCGCCGCGCCCCACGCCGAGGCGCCGAAGAACAGGGCGGTGCCGGCCACGATGCGGAGCCGCGTGCTCATATGCTCCCCCACCATCGGCGCAGCGACCACTCGACGCACTTCAACAGCACGATCAGCAGGTAGAAGAACGGGGCGTCCCAAAGCGGCAGCACGCGTTGCTCGCGCACGCCCACACCGCCCAACGCCACCGCCTGGGCGATGCCCGCCACATTCTCGGGCGCCCAGTAGCGACCGCCGGTGGCATCCGCGATGCGCTGCAGCAACGGGCGGTTCAGCGTCGCCCCGAAGTACTCCGCATCGGCCCCGCCGACGCGCGCAAACTGCGTCACCGTGTGCTCCTCCGCCCCGGAGGTGGTCGTCACGTCCACACGATAGACCCCGGGCGTCGTGGCCCCCACGGTGGCCCCGAACGCACCGTCCGCGGTAACGCCCAGCGGCGCTTCGAGGATTTCCCCGTCCGGAGCCGCCACCCGCGCCCGGACCTGCGCATCCAGCACGGGTTCGAAGCGCTCGTCCCGCAGCGCGAGGCGCAGCGCCAGCCCGTCGGCGCCCGGGTCGACAGACAGCTTCCGACGCGGCTGCGCGCCATGCGCGAGATGCCGCAGGAGCTGCCGCCAGAAACGTGAGTGACGGGGATCCTCGGGCGGTGTACGCATGCGCCAGCGCCACGTCGTGGCCGTCGCCAAAACCGCCGTGCGCCCGAAGCCGTAGGGTTGCTCGACGAGGAGCGGCGCCGGCCCGCCCTCCCCCAGCCATTCGAGCAGGACGGTGGCGCCCGGCTTGCGGGCGCCGAGCGCCTGGTAGTCCGCGAGCCTCGGCAGCGTGGCCCAGGCGTCGGACTCGCCCGCCGCAATGTGCACGAGGGGCGATGTCAGGCTCTCGGGAGCAGGCCTTGCGGCGCCTTCCACGAACCGGTAGGTGGGTCCTTGCCCGCGGTCGAGGACCACGGGCAACGCCTTCGCCAGGGGCGTGATGTCCCAGCCACCGTCCGCCAGCGCATGGCGCCCGGCGAGCGCCAGCAGGCCCCCGCCGCGCTGCGCCACGAAGGACTCGAGCCAGGCATGTGCTTCGTCGTCGAGGGCCGTCGCGGGGAGGCTTCCCAACACCACCAGATCGTACTCGTACAGGGCCGCGAGGGACTCCGGAAAACCCGCCCCGAGCTCTTCGGCACCCGAGACGCCCTGGCGGTAGGTCTTGCGAGGGGTCGTTCGGAGCCAGCTCACGACCTCCATGAACTCGTCTTCCGCCGCGGCGCGGCGCAGGAACTTGTACTCCCAGCGCGGCTCGCCTTCGAGGTACAGCACCCGATGGCGACGCTCGCCGACGGTCAGGAGCCGGCGCTGCGTATCGTTGCGCGGCAGCGGATCGCCGGCCGGCGGCACGATCTCGAAGGTCAGTTCGCGCAGGCCCGGCGCGCCGCTCGGAAGCTCCACGTCCGTCGTCACGACGGCGCCGGCCGGGGGCAGGGAGACGGTCTTCGCGGCCAGTACCGCTGCGCCGTCCCGCACGCGAACCCGTACGTCTCCGGCCGCCGCGTGCCGCAGGGTGAGGCGTGCGGTCACGGCGCTGTCCGGCGGCGCCGAGGGGGCGAGCCGCACCTCCGACAGTTCGACGTCGCCGACGTTGCGCTCCGGGCCAATGCCAACCACATGCACGGGTACCCCGGCCGCCGCCAGGCCTGCGAGATCGGCCGGTGTGTGGCCGGAGTTGTCCGCCCCATCGGTCAGCACGATCACCGCCGCCAGCGCCTCGGCCTCGAAGCTGCGCGTTACGTCTTGAAGTGCCTCGAAGAGCCGGGTTCGATCGCCGTCGGCAGTCAGCGCATCCAGCGAGTCGACACGGGCGCTATCTTCATGAAAGCGGAACAGCGCGACCTTCGACCGCGCAGCCACGGACGGGCCGATTTCGCCTTCCACCAGGCGGCGCGCGAGCGCGATGCGCGACGGCTCCTCCCCGGAGGCCAACCCCATGCTCGCGGAAGCATCGACCAGCACGGCCACGGTATTCGCGCCCGGCTTGAGTTGCCGCAGCGTGAGCGTCGGCTCGGCGAGTACCGCGACGACCGCGAATACGGCGGCCGCCTGCAGCCCGACCACTACCAGGCGGCGACCCGTGGGCCAGCGCGCGAGCCTCTCACCGCGCAGCGCACTGGTCGCCACCACGGCCGCGCCGGCGAGGGCGATGACGAGCCACCAGACGGGCGCCAACCCGCTCGCAAACGCGAATTCTGCCTGCCGGTAGAGGTCCGCCGGATACTTGAAGAGCCACTCGAACATTGCCCCGCCCTGTGCCGAGAGCCGCCTGCGAGAACCGGGACTACAGACTCTGCCGGATCATCCTGGCGCTGTGCATCTCCCTTTCGCGCATCAGGAGGAACAGCGGCAGCCCCAGCGACACACCCACGACAACGGTACCGGCGATCGGCATCCAGAGGTGGGGGACCGCCAGCCGTCGACCCTCGTGCCCGACAAAGGACATGAGCACGATCGCGGACACCAGAACGTCGAGCCACGCGAACGTCGAGATGCGCGAGCCGGCGATCTCGCGCACCATCGCGCCGATGTCGACCCCGCCGTTCTCCAATCCCCAGACCACCAGGACGCTGTATGGCAGCACCGTCCCGAGTACACACATCACCGCATAGAACCTGACCATGGAATTCTCCTGTCGTACTGCCTGGATCGATCAGTCATCCTTTGTGAACCCGACCAGGCGCCTGTTGCGGGGCACGCTGCGGCGTCAGTGCGTCAACGCATACACCACGATGTTGATCCCCAGCCTGTAGGCCTTGGTCGAGAAGTTCTCGAAGTACCACTCGCCGTAGGATTCGCGTTCCCAGCCGTCGGCGATGTCCGTGTTGTGCGTCGCGATGGCCATCAGGCGGCCGTCGTCGTCCGCGTACGCGCGTATCTGCGGAACGCGCAGGGAGCCCTGCGGATAGCGATGGACCCACGGCGGCTCCGCCGTGTCGCCGGTCCACGCGAAGTCGCGCGCGGGGATCTGCGGCATCTCCTCGATCTCGAACACTGTCCGGAAGATGGGGTGCTCGATGGGCAGCGGCTGCCAGCGGCGGTCCGGCAGGACGTCGCGCATCGCCCGCTCGAAGCTCGCCCACTCCGCATCGCCCCAGAAATCGTCGGCCCAGAGGAACCCGCCGTTTTCGAGGTACGCGCGCAGATGCCGCTTCTCCTCGGAGGTGAGCCGCATGTAGCCGACGTCGGACATGAAGATGAGCGGCGAGTCGCCGAGATCCTCGTCCGTCAACCGCCGCCGCGCGGGCGTCCCCGCCGCCACAATCGACGTCAGTTCCGTCAGACGCTTCGCGAAGTTCCTCTCCGCCTGCGGGAAGTCCGTCTCCCAGCGCGCCCACAGGCGGCCTTCGTAGTAGTACCAGGCCTCGCCGATGCCGCCGACGCTGTCGTATTCGATGCGGGAGGGGACGAAGTTGGTGAGGTCATGGACCGGGGCCGACACGTCCTCGTCGGCTCCCGCCGCCAGGGCGGCGCCGATTGCGAGGACCCAGGCGACTCGGCGTGCCATGTCCGCAAGGGTATCCGCGCCAATCGACCAGGTACAGGGCCCCGGCGCGACTGACGGTCTGGGTACCGAGAACGCCTGCCCCCATCACGGCAGGTCCGCAGGTAAGCTCATGGGGTTTAAGAAACAGGTTCCGCCATGACTTCCACCACCAGCTCTCGCAGAGGTAACCCCATGCGGAAAACACCACTCTTGTGCATTGTCCTGTCCGCAGGCGTTGCGCTGACCGCCGCAAGCTTCGCGGACGTCCGTGCGGACTCGCCGCAGACACGCTGCGATCGCCTGTACCTGCTCACCGACGAAGACCATGCGGTGAGTCCGGGTGTACTGGTCGAGGCGTCCGGTGGCACGCCGGCCTACTGCCAGGTCGACGGCACGATAGACGGGACGATACGGTTCCGGGTCAGCATCCCGGTGGAAGGTTGGACGGGCAGACTGATGTACCTGGCGCCCGGTGGCCTCGCGGGGTTCATCGATGACACCACCAGCCTGCTGGACGACGGGTTCGCGATGGCGACCACGGACTCCGGGCACGAAGGTGAGGACGATCCGACCTTCTACCGGGACGACAGTGCGAAGATCAACTACGGCTTTCGGTCGAACCACCTGACCGCGCTACTCGCCAAGCGGGTGATTGCCGAGTTCCATGGGCGTCCCGTCGAGCACGCCTACCTCTGGGGCTGCTCCAAGGGGGGCCATGGCGCGCTGATGGAGGCGCTGCGCTTCCCGGACGATTTCGACGGCATCATCGCCGGGGCGCCGGCGGTCGACCTGGCCACGGGTTCGACCGCGTTGGCCATCGAGAACGCGCGCCGCCAGCGACGCAACCCGCTGACCCTGGATGCCGTTGCGGTACTCGACGCCAATAGCCGGCGGGCATGCGACCTGCTGGACGGGTTGGCGGACGGGCTGATCGGGGACCCGCGCAAGTGCACCCTGGATCTGCTCGAACTCGACAGGCTCGAGTGCACGGCGGAGCGGACCGAAGGGTGTCTCACCGCGGGTCAGATCGAGACCGCGCGAGGGGTCTACACCGGGCTGACCGACGAGTCGGGCGAGGTGGTAGTGCCGGGCGTCTATCCGGGCGCGGAACTCGGCGGTGACTTCCAGCTCTGGATCACCGGGCCGGTAGACTTCCTGGACGGCACGGCCAGCGAACTGTCATCGCAGGTGGCGGTGGAAATCCTGCATCGCCAGCCGGGATTCAGCCTGGACGCGTTCGACACGGTGGCAGGGATGGCCGAGCTGGCGAAGGCCGCGGCCGCGGTACATCTGCCGCCGCCTGACTTCAGCAGGTTCATCGCGCGCGGCGGCAAACTGATCGTGTACAACGGCTGGCAGGACATGCCCTGCCGTGCCAGGGTGCTCGAGGATTTCTACGCGGAAGCCAGGCGCCTGAACGGTCCGGACGAGGTGGACGAGTTCATGCGCGTGTTCATGGTGCCGGGCATGGTCCATTGTTGGGGCGGACCGGGCGCCTGGGCCGCGGACTACGTCCAGGCGATCATGGATTGGGTCGAGAACGACGTTGCGCCGGACAGGATCATCGCCCGGCATCCCGGCAACTTCACTTTCATGGAGAGCCTGGCAGTGATCGGCCCGGCACTCGCAAATTGGAGCGAAGCGATCCTGAAGGCCGGCGCGGAAGCGGGAGCGCACCAGTTTACGCGGCCCCTTTGCCCTTATCCCCAGTATGCGCGGTACGACGGCTCCGGCGACCCGGACGATGCCGCCAGCTTCGACTGCGTGGCAGATGTAGGGAACGACTGACGGAAGCTCGGGAAGCGGCGCCGGGCCGCGCGGATGGCCGCTTCGGTCGGCGCCGAACATCCCGACCGCGACAAGGCTGCTCCTCGACATCCCGGCCGGCGGTGGCGCAAGATACTTCCATGCGCAGACTGCTCCTCGTCCCGCTCTTCCTCGGCGTCCTGCACGCGTCCGCCGACGAGGCCACCGCCGTTTTCGCCGGCGGCTGTTTCTGGTGCATGGAACCGCCGTACGACCAGCTGCCCGGTGTGCTGGACACCACGTCCGGCTACAGCGGCGGCCACACGCAGGGCCCCACCTACGAGCAAGTCACCGCCGGCGGGACGGGACACCTCGAATCGGTCCGGGTCACCTACGATCCCGACCGCATCTCCTACGAGGAATTGCTCGCGGTCTTCTGGCCCAACATCGACCCCTTCGACGACCGCGGACAGTTCTGCGACAAGGGGTCCAGCTATCGAGCGGCGGTCTTCGTTGCCACGCAGGCGGAAGGGATTCTTGCCGAGGCCGGCAAGTCCGACATCGAGATCCGCTTCGGTCGCAAGGTGGTGACGCGTGTCCTGCCGGCCGCGACGTTCTACCCGGCCGAGGGCTACCATCAGAACTACTACACCAACAACCCGCTCCGGTACCGGTACTACCGCTATCGGTGCGGTCGCGACGAGAGGCTCCGGGAAGTCTGGGGAGACGACGCGCCGCTTCCCGAGTCCGGTTAGCGCGCGAACTTCGTTCGCGTTGGGAGTTTCGCTGACGCGAAACTCCCGTGGAGCCAAACACTGGACCCTGAACCAACCGAACAAGGCCATCCTGCATGAAGAGACCACTCGGCGCGGTCGCGTGCGGCCACCCGGTGACCGCATCGGCCGCCGCCGAGGTCCTGCGCGACGGGGGCAACGCGTTCGACGCCGTCGTCGCGGCGCAGTGCGCGGCATGCGTCGCGGAGCCCGTCCTTGCGTCGCTCGCCGGAGGCGGCTTCCTGCTTGCGCATCCGACGGACGGCGAGCCGGTGCTCTACGACTTCTTCGTGCAGACGCCGCTTGCGAGCACCCCTCCCGACACGCTCGACTTCTACCCGGTCGACGCGGATTTCGGCGGCGTCACCCAGGAGTTCCACATCGGCATCGGCGCGGCGGCGACGCCCGGCTTCGTGCGCGGTCTGTTCGACATCCATGGCGACCTGTGTGGCCTGCCTCTCGAACGCCTGATGCAACCGGCGATCGGGGCCGCTCGCGCAGGCGTCTCGATCACGCCCCTGCAGGGCTACATGATGGAGGTCGTCGCGCCGATCTACTGCGCGACCGAAGAGGCCCGACGCATCTACGCGGGCGGCGGCCACCGGACCCTGCACGAGGGAGAAGTGCTCCACCAGCCGGAACTGGCCGGCTCGTTCGAAGCCCTGCACAGGGAAGGTGCGGACCTCTTCTATCGCGGAGCGCTCGGCGCGGCCCTGGTCGAACTGTGCCGCGCCGGTGGCCAGATTCGCCCGGAGGATCTCGCGCACTATCGCACCGAGCTGCGCAAGCCACTCGCCGCCCGATACCGGGGAGCGGGCGTCTGGACCAACCCGCTCCCATCGACGGGCGGCGTGCTCGTCGCGCTGGCTCTCGGACTGCTCGACGACACCGAACCCGGCAGCGAGACCGAGCGCATCGTCCATCTCGCCCATGCCATGCGGCTGACGAACGAGGCGCGCATCGAAGCGGGAACCGACGCCCCGTTCGATGCCGAACCTCGTCGCCCGCTATCGCACCGAGATGCGCGGCCGGGCGCGCTGCCACCGTGGCACGACGCACATCAGCGTTGTCGATGCCCACGGCAACCTCGCCGCGATGACGCTCTCCAACGGCGAGGGTTGCGGGCGCCTCGTCCCGGGCACCGGGATCATGGTGAACAACATGCTCGGAGAGGAGGATCTCAACCCCGGCGGCTTTCACACGTGGACGCCGGACACCCGGCTCGCGTCCATGATGGCGCCGACCCTGGTCGAGATGCCCGGTGAGCGCCTCGCGCTCGGCAGCGGGGGATCGAACCGGATCCGCAGCGCCATCCTGCAGGCGATCGACCACCTCGTGCGCGCGGATCTGTCTCCCGAAGACGCCGTGGCCGCACCACGCCTGCACGTCGAGGGCGAGCGACTGAGCCTGGAGGGCGATTTCGCTCCCGAGACGGTTGCCGCACTCGAGGACCTGTTCGACGACGTCGAACACTGGGGCCGGGCCAACCTCTTCTTCGGCGGGGTCCACGTCGCGGGCGTGCGCGACGGACAGTATGTGGCCGTCGGCGATCCGCGCCGGGGCGGCTGCGGGCTGGTGGTCACGTAAGACAGCCGCAACATCCTACCTTCGCGAAACAGCGGGCCTTCCGTGCCGCGCACGCTCGGCGTACGCTGACCCGGTGTGGAACGCCCGCCGGCCCGGAGAGCCCATGTTCGACTTCGTCGTCAAGACCGACCCCCTGACCATCGACGCCCCCGCCGAGGCGGTCTGGGACATCCTGACGGACGGCGAGAAGTACGGAGAATGGAATCCGTTCACGACGCGCATCGAGTCGGACTTCCAGACCGGGTCGCCGGTCCGGGCGCACGTGCTCCTCGGCCGGCTGCCGGTGAACGTCACCGAGCACACGGCCGCGGCCGAGCCGCCGACGCTGCTGACCTGGAGCTCCGTGTACTGGAGCCGGCGTCTGCTGACCGCTGCCAAGACGCAGATCGTCACTCCCCTGGGAGTCGGCCGGTGTGCGTATCAGACGACGGACACGATGGCCGGACTCCTCGCCCCAATCGTCAGGGGGCTCTTCGGCGCGGCGATCCTGCGTGGTTTCGAACAGACTGCCATCGCGCTGAAGGAGCGGGCCGAGGCGCTGCACGCGGCACGGGTAGCGTAGAAGACGGTTCGATCTCGCGAAGCATGTCGTCAATGTCGGCGGTCGGGAACTCGTGCCGTGCAGCCTCGGCGACCGCATGCAGCTTTGCCTCGGCCGCTCGGCGACGGTCGAAGCGTGCCTGTCGCAAGGCTTGGCGGACCCACTCGGCAACGGTCATGCGATCCTCTCCGGCCCTCCGGTGGCCCCTCCTCCGATTTCCACGTACATTAGCCGCGTCACACGAGGATCTCATCATGACGGACGCAAACGGCAACGGCCAGACCAATCTGGACCGCGCCTGGGCCGAGATCCGTGAACTCGGGCTCGAGTCCTACGTGGCCGACCTCGACGCACACGGATACACGATCATTCCACCCGCGATCGCTACGCCGAACGGCCTCGCGGAACGCATGCTCGAAGCCGCCCTCGACGTCAGCGAGCGGCGCAACGGCGTCCGTGGGGATCTCGAGAACGGATCGACGCACGCCGGCTTCAAGGGCCGTTTCGCCTCATTTGCGCCCGAAGACGGCGACTCACCCATCGGTGACCTCATGCAGTCCCTGCTGTTCGAGGACCGGGTGTTCGAGGAAGCGCTGATGAACCGGGTGCTGCTCGCCATGGCGACGTATCTCTGCGGGTACAGCGTCGTGCTTTCGAGCATGGGGTGCTTCATGAAGGGGCCGAACCAGAGCACGTTCTCCCTGCACTCGGACACGCCGCTGCCGGCCCCGCTGCCGCCACAGGCGCTGGTCTGCAACATGACGTACGCGCTGACGGACTTCAACCGCGAGAACGGCTCGACCGCGTTTGTTCCCGGGAGCCACAAGTGGTGCCGCAACCCCATCGGGCGAGAGGCCATCGTCGGGGAAGGCGGCAACGAGCAGGCCGTCGCCGTCGAATGCTCCGCCGGGTCGCTCCTCGTCTGGCACGGCAACACCTGGCACGGAGCCTTCAACCGGACGGCGCCGGGGCTGCGCGTCAGCGTACCGGTCTACATGTCGCGCCCGTTCATCCGCACGCAGGAAGGCCTGATCGGCAAGATCCCGCAGGAGATGCTGGACCGCCATCCGTCGCGTTTCGCCATCCTGACCCAGCAGGGCATCCTGTACGGCTACGAGAGCCAGGACGATTCGATCGCCCGCGCCGAACGGGCCGGCAAGTTCCTGGCGGCATACTCCCAGGACACCAGCGGCCGCCTGTTCGACCAGGGGCTCTACAGCTGACGCCATGCGCCGTGCCGCACTGGTCCTCGCGGCGCTCCTCGGCTGCAGCCCGGCGGCGCAGACGACGATGACCGGGATGATCGACGCCATCCGGGACGATGTGCGGCGCACGCGCAGCATCACCGGCGTCGCGCAACTCGATCCACGCGTCGTCCAGGCGATGCAGGACGTCCCGCGCGACGAGTTCGTGCCGGAGCGCGCGAAGACCGCCGCCTACGTCAATCGGCCCCTGCCCATCGGACACGGGCAGACGATCTCGCAGCCGTACATCGTCGCCATCATGACGCACCTCATGGACACCGAGCCCGGGGACCGCGTGCTCGAGATCGGGACGGGATCGGGATACCAGGCGGCCGTGCTCGCCGAGATCGTCGACACCGTGTACACCATCGAGATCATTCCGGAGCTGGCCGAGTCGGCCGACGAGCGTCTGCAACGGCTCGGATTCGGGAACGTCCACGTGAAGGCCGGCGACGGTTGGTACGGCTGGCCGGACGCGGCGCCGTTCGACGCGATCATCGTGACCGCCGTGGGCGAGGACGTGCCGGACAAGCTCGTGAATCAGCTGCGACCCGGAGGACACATGGTGCTACCCATCGGCACGGACTGGGACCAGAACCTGGCCGTCGTGGAGAAGGCCGACGATGGCGAAATCTCGATGCGCTACGTGCTGCCGGTGCGGTTCGTCCCGCTGACCGGCGATCACTGAGTCGTGGCCGCTCGCAACCCGATGTGGACCCTGGCCCGCACGCCTCCGGGCGGCTGGCCGGTGGACGAGGATTTCGCGTGGCGGGAGGCTGACCTGCCTACGCCCGGGCCGGGACAGATGCTGACCCGCACGCTCTACCTCTCGCTGGACCCCTACCAGTGGGGACGGCTGCGTTCCGCGCTCGAGAAGCCGGGTGAGGTGTGCCACGGGCGCACGGTCTCGCAGGTGATCGAGAGCAATGTTCCCGAATACGCGCCCGGCGATTTCGTCTTCAACACCAACGGCTGGCAGACGCATGGATTGACCGGCGAAGGTGTCTCCGTCTTCGGCTACATGTTCCCGAGGAAGCTCGACCCGGACGCCGCGCCGATCTCCACCGCCGTGGGCATCCTCGGCATGCTCGGGCTCACGGCTTACTCCGGGCTGGTCGTCCAGTGCCAGCCAAGGCCCGGCGAGACCGTCGTTGTCTCCGCGGCATCCGGCGGGGTGGGCCAGGCCGCGGGCCAGATGGCGAAAATCCACGGATGCCGCGTCGTGGGCATCGCCGGGCGCGAGGAGAAGTGCGCCTTCGTCCGCGACGCGCTCGGCTTCGACGCCTGCGTATCGCACCTCTCCGAGTCCTTCGCCGACGATCTCGCCGCGGCGTGTCCCGACGGCGTCGACATCTACTTCGAGAACGTCGGCGGCAAGGTGTTCGAGGCGGTGCTGCCGCTCCTGAACCGGCATTCCCGCATCACCCTGTGCGGCATGATCTCCCAGTACGGCAACACCGACGGACGCGACGCCGGCGAAGTCTGGCGCGAGACCGGCCGGCCGTACTTCGACCGGCAGGAGGTCGCGGTACACGGGCTCGCCGTGCGGAATTTCGTCGAGGAGTACCAGGACCGCTTTCTCGGCGAGATGAGCGGCTGGATTCAAGACAGGCTCGTCAAGTACCGCGAGGACGTGTGGGAAGGGCTCGAGCAGGCGCCCGCGGCGTTTCTTGCGATGCTGGCGGGCGGCAACTTCGGCAAGACACTGGTGGCCGTGGGTGAAGATCCCACCCTCGATGCGCGGTTGCGCGAACGGCGCCGGGCCGGCGACACGCTCGGGGCGGTCCGCGGAGCATAGACGGTTGGAGGATCTCTCCGGCGACGAGATCGTTCTGGTCGTCGATCACGAAAACCGGCCGGTCGGCGAAGCGCCGAGGCGCCGCATGCGGGCGGAGAACCTGCCGCACCGCGCCACCTACATCTTCGTCCTGGACAGCGAAGGGCGGCTCCTCGTCCAGCGCCGTACCGACACCAAGGATCTCTTCCCCGGGTACTACGACCTCGCCGCCGGTGGTGTCGTCGCCGCGGGCGAGTCCTACGAGGAGTGCGCCGCGCGTGAAGCCGAGGAGGAACTCGGCATCCGCGACACGCCGATCGTGCCGCGGTTCGACTTCCACTACGCCGATTCGAACACGAGCTGCTTCGGGCGGGTGTTCGTCTGCCAGCATGACGGGCCGTTCGTGCTGCAGGCGGAGGAAGTCGTCAGCGTACGTTTCCACTCGCGGGAGGAGATTGCGCGGGGCGAGGTGGCGCCGGTGACGCCTGACTCGCTGGTTGCGTTCCGGCGTCTGCTCGAACCGCGCTAACATGACCGTTGAGGGCCAAACAGGAGAGTCCAGTGAAGCTCAAGGTCGTCGTCCACGAAGCCGAAGAAGGCGGATACTGGGCCGAAGTGCCCTCCATCCCGGGTTGCGCGACGCAAGGCGAGTCCTTCGAGGAGTTGCTGACCAACCTCTACGAGGCAGTGGAAGGCTGCCTCTCCGTCGACATCGGCGAGGCCTCTTTGTCAGACAACGCCAAGGTGCTCGAAATAGCCGTATGAAGTCCATCAGCGGCAAGCAACTCTGCCGGTTGCTGGAGTCGCGAGGGTGGGAACTGAAACGGATCAAAGGCAGCCACCACGTCTACGTTCGTGCGGGAAGTCCGCTTCGGGTCTCCGTCCCGGTTCACGGCGACAAGGCTCTCAAGCGCGGTCTGCAGAGGCGCCTCACGAAGTTGGCGGACATCACCGACGCCGAGCTATAACGCAACGACCGACTCCCTTCGACCCATGCTGCTCACCCTCTCCACCACGCATCGCCCCGCGACGGACCTCGGCTACCTGCTGCACAAGAACCCGGCTCGGGCGCAGGTGTTCGACCTGTCGTTCGGCAAGGCGCACGTGTTCTATCCGGAGGCGTCCGAGGAACGCTGCACCGCCGCGCTCCTGCTCGACGTCGACCCCATCGCCCTGGTGCGCGGTCGCGGCGCGGTGTTGACGGACTACGTCAACGACCGGCCGTACATCTGCTCTTCCTTTCTCTGTGTGGCCATTTCCCGGGTCTTCGGGAGCGCACTCGGCGGCCGTAGCTCCGAGCGGCCTGAACTGGTCGGGCAGTCCCTTCCGCTTTCCGCCGGGCTCGCGTCCCTCCGGTGCGAACGCGAAGCGCTGGTGCACGAACTGTTCGAGCCCCTCGGCTATGAAGTCACGGTCGATCCGCCAGACGCGGACGCCTCGGGCGGCGGATACCGCAACGTCACCCTGTCCGGCCAGAAGCGGCTGGCCGAGTTGCTCACCCACCTCTACGTACTCGTTCCCGCCCTCGACAACCGCAAGCACTACTGGATCGGGGACGACGAGGTAGACAAGCTGATCGCGCGGGGGGCAGGTTGGCTGGAGGCACATCCGCAGCGCGAGTTCATCGCGCGCCGCTATCTCAAACACCGCCAGAGCCTCGTCAGCGAGGCGCTGGTACGGCTCTCCGACGACACATCCGTCGAGGCCGCTGAAGACGCTCCGGCCCGGGATGAGGAAGCTCCCAAGCCGTTGGCAGACCAACGCATCGCTGCCGTGGTCGGGGTACTCGCCGAGAGTCAGGCTGCCCGAGTCCTGGATCTCGGCTGTGGCGAAGGCCGGTTGCTCGAAGCCCTCCTGGCTTCGCCCCAGTTCACCGAGATCGTCGGTGTCGACGTTTCTGTCGCCGCGCTCGCCCGAGCCGAACGGCGACTGCGACTCGACCGGCTGCCGGAACGGCAACGCAAGCGCCTGAGCCTCCTGCAGGGCTCGCTCACCTACCGCGACCGACGCCTCGCCGGCTACGACGCAGCGGCCGTGGTAGAAGCGCTCGAGCACCTCGATCCGGCCCGGCTCCCGATGTTCGAGCAGGCACTCTTCGGCCACGCCAAGCCCGGCACGGTGGTCCTCACGACACCGAACCGCGAGTACAACGTCCACCATTCCGGCATCCCCGAAGGCGGCCTGCGGCATCCCGACCATCGCTTCGAATGGACCCGCGACGAGTTCCGCGCCTGGGCCGATGCGGTCGCGGAGGAACACGGTTACACGGTGACCCACCTGCCCGTCGGCGAAGTCGACGCCGCACACGGCGCACCGACGCAGATGGGGATCTTCCGACGATGCGGATAGAGATTCCCGAGTATTGCCTGGTCCTGCTGATCGGCGCATCCGGCTCGGGCAAGTCGACGTTCGCCCGGCGCCACTTCGCGTCCACCGAGGTGATCTCGTCGGACACCTGCCGCGGCCTCGTCAGCGACGACCCCAACAGCCAGGCAGCCACGAAGGACGCCTTCGAGCTCGTCGAGTTCATCGCCCGCAAGCGTCTCGAAGGGAGGCGCTTCACCGTGATCGATGCGACCAACGTGCGCCCCGAAGACCGCGCGAACTTCGTGCGCCTGGCGCGCGAGTACCACGCACTCGCTGTCGCGATCGTTCTCGAGTTGCCGGAGCGGCTCTGCCAGGAGCGCAACGCATCGCGTCCCGACCGCGATTTCGGGCCGCACGTGGTCCGCAACCAGGCACGCCTGTTGCGACGGTCGGTCAAGCGTCTCGGGCGCGAGGGATTCCGCTACCGGTTCCGGCTGCAGTCCGAGGACGAAATCGACGACGTCGAAATCGTACGGCAGAAACTGTGGACGGACCGGCTCGACGACGCCGGGCCGTTCGACATCGTCGGCGACGTGCACGGCTGCTTCGACGAACTTCGCGCGCTCCTCGGCCAACTCGGTTACGCCATCGACCGCGATGGCGAAGGCTTCGCACTGTCTCATCCCGAGGGTCGGCGGCTGATCTTCCTGGGCGATCTCATCGATCGTGGACCGGGGGTGGTCGACTGCCTGCGCCTGGCCATGGACGCGGTGGAGAGCGGCGTCGCCCTGTGCGTGCCGGGCAACCACGAGGTGAAGCTGCTGCGCAAGCTGCGCGGCCGCAACGTCCGACTCACGCACGGTCTGGACGTGACGCTGGAGCAACTGGAAGCGGAGTCCGAGACCTTTCGTGACCGCGTCGCGGAGTTCATCGACGGTCTCGTGAGCCATTACGTGTTCGACGACGGCCAACTCGCCGTGGCGCACACCGGCATGAAGGAAGACCTCCTGAACCGATCGTCCGGCGCGGTACGGGAGTTTGCGCTGTTCGGCGAGACGACCGGCGAGACCGACGAGTTCGGTCTCCCCGTGCGGTACGACTGGGCAGGCGAGTACCGGGGCGAGACCGCCGTCGTCTACGGCCACACGCCGGTAACGACTCCGGAGTGGGTGAACCGCACGATCTGCATCGATACCGGCTGCGTCTTCGGCGGTCGCCTCACGGCCCTGCGTTATCCCGAACGCGAACTGGTGTCGGTGCCGGCTGCCCAAACCTACTACGAGCCCATCCGGCCGCCGCAGGAGCCGGCTTCGGCCGGGCGGGACCGATTCCTGCTCGACATCGAAGACGTGCAAGGGAAGCGCGTCGTCAACACCCGCCACGTCCCCAACATCACCGTGCGGGCGGAGAACGCGGCCGCGGCATTCGAGGTGATGAACCGCTACGCCGTCGATCCGCGCTGGCTCATCTACCTGCCGCCGACGATGTCGCCGTGCGCGACGAGCGGCGAGGAAGGTCTCCTCGAACACCCCGCGGAGGCATTCGGGTACTACCGTACCAACGGCGTGCGGCGCGCGATCTGCGAAGAGAAGCACATGGGGTCCCGCGCGATCGTCGTGGTCTGTCGCGACGAGGAGGTGGCCCGCGAACGCTTCGGCATCGCGGACCAGGGCGCCGGCGTCGTGTATTCGCGCACGGGCCGGCCCTTCTTCGGCCCCCGCGAGGACGCCTCGTTCGAACAGGAACTCCTCGCGCGCCTGCGCGCCGCGGCCGACCGCTGCGGTCTGTGGGACACGCTCCGGACGGGCTGGTTGTGTCTGGATGCGGAACTCATGCCCTGGTCCGCGAAAGCCGGCGATCTCCTGGACGAGCACTACCGCCCGGTGGCGGAGGCCGCACGCATGGGTCTCGCGGGGGCAACCGCGGCACTCGAAGCTGCGACCGCCCGCGGGCTGGATTGCACGCAGCTCGCGACCGATTTTCGGGCCCGCTCGGCGATGGCCGATGACTACGCGGCAGTCCTCGAGCGTTACGTCTGGCCGGTGCGCGACGTCGGCGACCTGCGCCTCGCCCCGTTCCACCTCCTCGCGAGCGAAGGCGCCGTACACGCGGACAAGGACCACGGCTGGCACATGGCCACGCTCGCCGACCTGTGCAGCGGCGACGAGGTACTGACGCCGACAGCACATCGGATCGTCGAACTCCACGACGAAGCGAGTTGCTCGGCAGCCACGGCGTGGTGGGAGTCCCTCACGTCGGAGGGTAGCGAGGGCATGGTCGTGAAGCCCTGGGACTTCGTCGCGCGCAAGGGTGAGGCCATCCTCCAGCCGGCCGTGAAGTGTCGCGGCCGGGAGTACCTGCGCATCATCTACGGGCCGGAGTACACGGCGGACGGGAACCTCTCGCGGCTGCGCAAGCGCGACCTCAGACCGAAGCGTTCACTGGCCCGCCGGGAGTTCGCCCTAAGCCTCGAAGCCCTGGCGCGATTCGTCGCGCACGAGCCGCTGCCGCGCGTCCACGAGTGCGTCTTCGGGGTGCTGGCGATGGAGTCGGAGCCGGTGGACCCTCGGTTGTAACTGGGCGCGGAGGGCTCGTCGGGCACCCGGCTCATGCTGCCGTCGTGGACCCTCCGAAGGCCGCCTTTCGTGCGGATATCGCCTTCTCGAGATCACCGGCCAACCCTATCTCACCAATCTCGCGAAGTTGGCCGGCAAGTTCGGGGCGAGACGCCGGAAATACGCCCGCCTGAAGGCATGTCATGCCCAGCGCCAATCCGGCTCTCAAGATCACTGATCGATAGCTTGCGAACGTCCACTTCCATGGGCGCATTCGGCTTCAGGGCGCTGACGTCGTGGCAAAGCACCATCAGGTCCAAGTCCTCGGAGGCGACATCGGGACGCACGGCAGAGCCCACTACGATGACGGCCGCAACGTTCGCATCCTTTACCACTCGATCCAGAAACCCCTTGAACCAGGTCCTCGAGCGCTTTGTTGGCCATCGGTATACCGGCGCCTCGATCAAGCGCGTTGTCATGACCTACCCCCTTCGACCAGCAGCCTGACACGCTCGATGAAGGCCTCAATGTCGCTCGCGACATCCTCTGCCGCCAAATCCGGCATTTCGATGTCGCCATACGCCACGCTCTTGCGAGCGTCGTTCAGATCACGGAGAAGGTCCGACACGTCGAGCAGTCCATGATCGGACGAGAGCTTCAAGCAGGCGTCGACCTTGGCAGGGTGCGCCCTGGCGGTACCGATGCCGAGGTGGATACACGCGGCGTCTGCAGCGGCTTCCAACGCATAAAAAGCCGTAGAGCGACAGGTCGTCCCAGTCGGTAGGCTCGAACCATGCCGCTTGGACGCGTTCAAGGTGACATCGCGCCAGAGCGAGTTTGCCGCTCGCCTCGCTCATGCGGATGCCTTCTTGCAGATCGGTCCTGTTGCCGACCGGAGTCGCAGCGATTGGACCCGCCACCCTCGGCTCACGTCAGGCACAAGCTCCCGGCCACGCAGTCAACCCGTCGGTAGCTTACGCTCGCATCATTCGAACTGCGACCCCGTCACCGGCCGCAATCCGATCCCCACCCGCGTCGGCCCGTCGTGGAGCCACGGGTTCATGCAGTGCAGGCCCATCAGCGTGCTGAAGCGCGCCGGGTTGCGGGCGATCATCTCGGGGGTCGTCGTCGCCCAGTAGATTTCCTGGGGCTGAATATGGTCGCGCACGTGCGGCAGCACCAGGGTGACGCGTTGCCCGTCCGCCGTGCGCGGGACGGCGCCGTGCCACAGGCTGCCGTGCCAGATGATGACCGAGCCCTTCGGCATCTCCAGGACTTCGATCTCTTCGCGATCGTGGTCCATGACGACATCGTCCGGGACCGGGCGACAGAAGCGGTGGCTGCCCGGCCAGACGCAGACCGCTCCGTTCTCGCGCGTGTAGTCCGTCGTCACCCAGGTCACGACGGAGTACTGCGAGACGTTGGGCCACGGCGCCGGCAGCTTGCCGCTGTGATCGGCGTGCATCGGCAGCGCCGGGGTGCGGTTGTCCTTGATCAGCACAGTGGACTGGCTGAGCTTCGCCCGGTAGCCGAGCAGGTAGGTCACGAGCGTCTGCGGCGCCGGCGCCATTAACGCTTCCTCGAAGATGCGGTCCTGTGGAAGCACGTGGTAAAGCGTGTTGCCGAGGCCCGACACCGGTTCGCGTCCGCCTGACCGATGCGTCTCGGCGAGGCGGAGGATCGTCTCGCGCAGGCGGTCGAAGAACTCGACCGGCTTGGCCTTGCCCGGGGGCAGGACGGCGTAGCCCTTCGTTTCGAGATCCGCGATCTCCGACTTGAGGTCGTAGCGCTCGATGTCCGCCTGCAGGCGCTTGCCCGCTTCCTCCCCATTGGGCAGCGGTTCTTCGACGAGCTTCTCGTTCGCCAATTCCCGCAGTTCCATCAGGTCCGCCGCCAGTTGCACCGCATCGATCGCCATCGTTCCTCCGCAAGAACGTGCTTCAGGAAGTGGAGAGCAGCCTACACGAAGCTGGGCGGAGGGCGAAAGCCGTTGGCTGTTTCCACGGCCACAGCGACCCAAGCCAGGGGCATGGTCACTCGACGACTCCCGACAAGCTGGCTTCGCGGCCTCTCCCCGACGCGGCGTAGCGGCGTCGTCAGGCGATCCGGATGGTGGATGCGCTCCGCGTAGCGGGCGACCTTGCTGCAGATGACGCCCGCCCTGTAACTGTTGTCGCGCGCGCTGCGGACGCGGCCGATGGTCTCGGCGTCCAGCCGCTCGAGCGCGAGCGCGCAGGTGGACGGGCAGTCGTGGGGACAGGGGCGTCTTTCCGGCACCGCGCACCGCTGCGGCGCCGACGAGGCGCGTTCCGCGGGGCTCGGAAGTCCTATCCCTCGTAGGACTGAACGGCTGCCTCCCGCCACGCCCGGTCTGGGAGCACACGCACGGAACCTCTGATCAAGCCCGTCCATGGGCTTAATCAGAGCTTCCCTAACGGCTGCTCAATTGAAGCGGCTGCTCAGTGCAGGGCTGATACCCCCGCCTCGAATCACTCGCTCGCCCCACCGGTCATTTGCCGTCCTTCGCTGGTAGATCAGCGTACTCCGGTTCGGCACCGTCGGCCTTCGCGCGGAAATAGCGCTGTATGTCGCCGCCCGGGGATAGGGCGCCCATCCAGAGCGCCTGGTAGTCGAGCGTTTCGCGAATACCGTGCTCGCGGCCGTAGTTGAGCAAGTGCTTGGTGCCGGTGACGGCAAGTGGCGACTTGGTGGCGATCTCGCGGGCGATCGACATGACCGACTCGAGCATCTGCGACTGCGTTGCGTAGACGGCATTCACCAGGCCCACTGCTTTCGCTTCGTCCGCAAAAAGCCGTCGACCCGTATACGCCAGTTCCCGCATCAAGCCTTCCGGTATCAGCCCAGGGAGCCGCTGCAGCGTGCCGGCATCGGCGGCGATACCGATGTTGATCTCCTGGATGCAGAAGAAAGCGTCCGCCGTGCAGTAGCGGATGTCACAGGCTGACGTCAGATCGAGGCCGCCGCCGACACATCCGCCTTGTACGGCGGCAATGACGGGCATGCGAACTTGTTCGATGACCGAGAAAGCGTCTTGCAGCTTCGCGAGATGCCGCCGGGCGCGCTCGCCCCGCCGACCGGCATCGAGCCCCTCGTCGGGCGCGGCGCCGGTAAAGGTCGACACGTCCATGCCCGCGCTAAAGTGCTTGCCCTGTGCAGAAATGACGAGCGCGCGCACGGAGCCGCTCGTATCCATTTCACTGACGGCCTCGGGAAACTCCGTCCAGAAAGCCGGCGGCATGCGATTGTATTCGTCAGGCTGGGCCAGTTCCAGATGGCCCACCTGATCCCGAACAGAACTTTTCAGTCGCGTATAGTCCACTTTACCCCCTTGGTTATCTTGATTGTTTACGCCCCGGGCTTGCGCAATTTGGCCGAACCCAAGACCGGCACACAATTCCACTTCACGATACCAACTCGTTCCTTAAGTGTTTCGCGGCGACGAAAAAGTGAATCGCAGCCCAGCCGATGATCGTGACACCGATGATCATGGCATAGCGCAGGCTTTCGCCACCCAGAGCCGGCGCCAGCGCATCGCTGAGCAGGCCGATGAGCAGCGGTCCCGCGCCAACACCGACGAGATTCGTGGCGAACATGATGGCCGCCATTCCCACGCCGCGAAGGTGTGCGGGCAGCACGCTTTGAATACTCGCCAGGACGAGCGCCACGAAGGAGCTGGAGATTACGACAGTGACGCCCAGCATCACCGACACCAGGTAGATGTCGTCGAGATAAAGGGTCAACATCCAGGTAGGTACGGTCGCGAGGCAGGCAACGCCTGGCCACCATAGCTCCCAACGCCGGTCGCGCCGCACGGCCTTCGGTCCAAGCACTGCGCCGAGCATCACGCCGGCGATCGTGGACAACCCAACCACGCCGCCAAGCAACGCGCCCACCTCGCTCAGGGACATGCCGTGGCTGCGCATGCAAAATGCGCCGAACCAGGCGCCCACGCCCGCGCCGCCAAAGGCACCGATGCCATAGGCGATCAAGAGGTGCCGCATCGTCCGCCGACTGAGAACCTGGCCGATTGCCTGATACCAGGTGATGTCCGTATCAAACGTCTCCGAGGCGCTCTGGAAGCGGCCTCGCGGGGGCTCCCGCAAAGTCGTGACCAGAACAATGGCAAGCAGCACACCGGGTAGACCCAGCATGAAGAACGCGACTCGCCAGCCATAGTCGTCGGCGACCATCCCGACCAACCCCAGCCCTAACGTCCCGCCGGCCGCACCACCGAGCTGAAACCAGCTCATCCCCCGGCTGCGATTCTCCGCCGTGTAATAGTCTCCCAGCATCGACACCGACGCTGGAGAGCCACCGGCTTCGCCAATGCCGACCACGACCCTGGTCAGCGCCAACTGAACAAAGTTGTTGGCAATGCCTGCGAACGCGGTCGCAACGCTCCACAGGGCCAGGCAGGCGGACAGGAGTTTCACCCTGCTGCGGGTATCCGCCAGGCGCGCCAGCGGAATGCCGAACAATGCGTAGGTCAGACTGAATGCAAACCCGGTGAGCACGCCGAGTTGCGTATCCGACAAGCCAAGGTCTGCCTTGATCGGCTCAATCAGAACCGCCAGAGCCGCTCGGTCCAGAGCATTGAACAGGTTGACACAGCCCAACAGCACAGTCGCGTGAACGAGCAGGCCGCGGCTGACATTGACTTGGCCAGCGGAGTCCGCGTCGTCCAAACTCCGCAACGGCGCCCGCTTGGTACGGGGTAACAAGCGCCGTGATCGGTCTATCATTGATGTACTCACGTGCGCCGCGAGCGTCTTACTCGCCGACGCCGATCTGGTAGACGCGGGCCGCGCAGTCATGGAAGAGCTCGTTCTTCTCGGTCGCCGAGAGCTCGAGCGCCGTCGTGACTCTCTTGAACGCGTTCCAGAGAGTCGTATACGAGCACGACACCTTGTCGATCGGAAAATTCGACTCGAACATGCACCGCTCCACGCCGAAGGTCTCGATCAGCTCGGCGAAGTAGGGTTGCCACGCCGCTGCCATCTCGGCGGACGGGGGTGGAGCGTCGCGCTCCGAATAGCCCCACCCGTACGCCGGCATGCCGCAACCGCCGAGCTTCATGTGGACGTTGGGGCAGCCGGCGAGTGAGCGGACGGCCCGCTGCCACTCGAAGAACACCGCGCCGTCGCGCTCGGCGGCCAGCGGACCCTTCGCGATCGGGCCGCCGAGGTGGTCGACGACGATGCGGACGCTCGGGAACGCCTTGGCGAGGTCTTCGACCTCCCCGAGCTGCGTGTGATACCCCCAGCAGTCGAACGTGAGCCCGAGGCGGTGGAGCACCGCGAAGCCGGCCCGGAAGTCGTCGCGCGCGAGCAGTCCCGGTGTGTCGCGGGTCGTGGGGGAATTCCCGATGTCCGGCGACGCATGCCACGCGTGGGCATGACGAATGCCCCGAAACCGTGGGCTCGCCGTGCGGTGGGCGAGGAGCACGGGCTCCACCGCGGCGCCGAGGGTCAGATCGGCATGGCCGACGATGGCCCCACAGCACCGCGCATTCGGGCCGTAGAGGTTGCTCGCGGCCATGGCCGCGATGCCGTTCGCGAACTCGGTTTCGCCGACGCAGGCGGTGGCTCCACCGTCGGCCCGATACATCGCCATGCATTCGACGAACACGGTATCGACGACGTTGTGGCCGCCGCCGCGAACGTCGTCCATGAGGTCGTCACCGAGGTAGCGCAGAGGGAGGTCGCCGAGCCACTTCGTCTTCGCGGCGGCCTCGGAACGGCCAGGTGTCCCCTCGGGAAGCTCGGATCGCGGCCGCCAATCCCACAGATGGTGATGGGGATCGATGATGGGTTGTTCCGGGTCGATGGCCTCTTCCGGTGTGCGTGCGAGCCACTCCCGCAGCGCGGCTCCCGGCACGTCGGGTCGGTCGGACCATCGCGGCCGCCCGCTCACGCGTCGCCCCGGCGCTTGCGCAGCCCGGCATCCGGGTCCTGCTCGGATCGTGTGGGCCATGGTCTCCTCATCGCCGGAACTCGAGTCCCTCGTGGGCGCCCGCGTTTCGCCAGTCATCGAGGAGCGAGAAGAATGCAAGTGGACCTGCCGGGTAGACGGTCAGTGCCCCGCTGGATTGCCCCTCCCCGTTGAAGTAACTGGGCGTGCACTCGCCCTGGCCGAGGACGTAAGGCACCGCGCCCTGAATCATCTCGGTCCAGGCCGCTGCGGCCTCTTCGGTGGCCTCGACCTCACGCGCGCCTTCTTCGAGGGCGCGGCCGATGATGTACTGCAACTGCTTCGCGCACTCCTCGACCAGGTGCGCGTAGTTGGCGGTGTGAGCGCCTTGTTTGGCCCCGACGATGAATGCGTTCGGGAAGCCGTGGGCGTGCATGCCGTGCAAGCTGCGCATGTCGTCGGCCCAGTACGCCGACAGCGTGCGACCGTCGCGACCGGCCAGTTCGTAACCGATCCGCCGCGTGAACGCAGTGCCCACCTCGAAGCCCGTGGCGTAGATGAGGCAATCGACTCCGTACTCGACGCCGGCGACCACGACGCTGTTCCCGGTGATGCGCTCGACACCCTTGCCGTCGGTGTCGACCAACTGCACGCCCGGTTCGTTGAAGGCCTGCAGGTACTCGTCGTGGAAGCACGGCCGCTTGCAGAACAGGGCATACCACGGCTTGAGCTCCGCCGCCGTGGCCGGATCCCGGACGAACTCGGCGACCCGGGCCCGCAGCTCGTTCATCTTGACCATGTTCATGCGCTCCATCAGCGCACCGAACTCTTCGGGCGACAGATCGGCCCCGGCCCGCATCTGGTCGATGACACGGCCGACGAGGTCGGTCCAGGCGTCGTTCACCAGATCCTCGGTGACGGAACCGCCGTGGCTCATCGCAGTGAAGTTCTCGATCCGCCTGGCCTGCCATCCCGGCTCGAGCGACTCCACCCACTCGGGATCGGTCGGTCGGTTGTTGCGCACGTCGATCGTGGAGGGCGTGCGCTGGAATACGAACAGCTGCTTGCACGCCTTGGCCAGGTGGGGAACACACTGCACCGAGGTGGCCCCGGTACCGATGAGGCCCACCCGCTTGTCTCGGAGCTTGTCGAGCCCACCACGGACGTCGCCGCCGGTGTAGTCGTAGTCCCAGCGACTGGTGTGGAAGGAGTGTCCCTCGAAGTTCTCGATGCCCGCAATCCCCGGTAGCTTCGGCCGGTGGAGCGGACCGTTGCCGATGATCATGAACCGGGCCCGCATCGCGTCGCCCCGGTTCGTGCGGATGATCCATCGCGATGCTTCGCCATCCCACTCGACCGCGGTAACCTCGGTCGAGAGGCAGGCGCTGTCGTACAGGCCGAAGTGCCTGGCGATCCGCCGACAGTGCTCCTGGATCTCGGGCGCGTGGGCGTACTTCTCGATGGGGATGTAGCCGGTATCCTCGAGCAACGGCAGGTAGACGTACGACTCGATGTCACACTGCGCACCCGGGTAGCGGTTCCAATACCACGTGCCACCGACGTCGCCGGCCTTGTCGATGAGGCGCACGTCGGTGATCCCCGCCTGCGCCAGGCGGGCGCCGACCACCAGACCGGCGAGCCCGGCACCGATCAGCGCCACGGTCACGTCGTCCGTCAGAGGCTCCCGTGGTGTCACCTCGACGTAGGGGTCGTCGAGATAGTGGGCGTATCGCCCCTTGATCTCGATGAATTGATCGATGCCGTCCGCGCGCAGGCGCTTCTCGCGTTCCGTGCGGTACTTTGCCCGGAGCGTTTCGACGTCGAGATCGGAATTGTCTGTCATCGTCATGAGGGTCCCTCGTTTGGCGGACTAAGGGAATTTGCAGATCACCTGTCGCCGCTCGGGCAGCCATCGCAGACGTTCCCTCACGCGTCGCCCCACCGCTTGCGCAATTCCCTGTCCGGGTCCTGCTCAATGCGCGAGACGGCGTCCAGGATCAAGACCCCGCGGCGGTCGGCCGAATACGGAGACCAGTGCGGCAGACCGGCGCCGTTGGGATCGCCCGTGCGCGCGAAGGCCAACACCGTGTTTGACCACTGTTCTGCCAGTTGGCGGACCACCGGATCCTTCGGATCGTGGAGGAAGGCCATGCGCGAAGTCTCCGGGCGCGCATAGTCGTTGAACGTGAACGGAACCTCACAGCCATGCGTGGCGCCGAGGCCACCGTCCATGACGGACGAGGGCAGGTCGAAACGGTACAGCCAGCCGCTGGACCCGGCCGCTGTGACGGCTTCGCTGGTGCGGATGGCAGCGCGCCGGAACATCTCCGTATAGACCCGCTCGTAGAGGGTCTTGCCGGTATCGTCGGGATAAGCGTCCTGCAGCGCCGCGAGGTACTCGCCGGGGTCCGCGCCGGCGCGGAGGAGGTCGAAGGGCATTGCCCCCAGAACAGCGGTCATGGGGTCGAAGGTCGTCTCTTCGGGGGCGAACGACGTGAAGAAGGTGCCTTCGTCCCGATTGGAGCCGGCGATGTACGGCACGCCGCGGGCGCCGCGCTCGGCAATCGCCTGATAGGTATCCCGCGTCACCACCACGCCGTCGACGCTGGCGCCGACCGTAGCGCCGGAGGCGACCTGCGCCGCCAGCAACTCTTCGGCCGGCAGCTGCTTGAGGCGGGTGAGCATTTCACCCTCGTCCAACTGCAGGTGTGCGGCCAGTCCCGGTGCCAGGGGCGCCGGCGTGTTCGTGATGGCGGTGCCGCTGTGGGCGATGGCGCGGTGATACAGGCCGTCGGCGGAGGGCGCGGCGAGAATGGCGTTAACCGAGCCGCCGCCGGCGGAACAGCCGAAGATGGTCACGTTGTTGGGGTCACCACCGTAATCGGCGATGTTGTCCCGCACCCAGGTCAGCGCGAGGATCTGGTCGCGGAAAGCGTTGGACGCGGATCCGGCCAGGGCGTCGTCGTACTTCGACAGGTCGAGAAAACCAAACACGCCGAGCCGATAGTTGACCGTAACCACCACTACGTCGCCCTGGGCGGCAAGAACGGAGCCGTCGTGGTCGCTGCCGGCACCGATGTAGTAGCCGCCGCCGTGAATCCAGAACAACACCGGCCGGGCGCGGCCGTCCGCTGCAGGGGTGTAGACGTTCAAGACCAGACAGTCCTCACTCTGCGCCTCCGCCCACGGCGGACCGACCCCTGGGTCGGGTTGCATGGCCCGGTTGCCCAGCGTTGTGCCATCCAGCGCGCCCGACCAGGGTCCGTGAGGTTCCGGCGCCCGAAAACGTCGTTCACCCACCGGGGACCTGGCATACGGGATACCCAGGAAGATCTGGATATCGTCTTCCGATTTGCCAACAATAGTGCCAAGCCGTGTAGTTGTCATGGTCACCGTAGGGCCTCCTTTGTGGTACGGAGTGGTGCGGAGTTATCTGCTTCGGCTAATGCACGTTTGCGAGTTCGCCGAGCAGCGTGGCCCGGGTACGCCAGCCTGCGGGTGCGGCAACAAGGATCTCAAGTGTGGCTCCCTTGATCAACTTCTCCGGGCATTAAAGCCGGCAACTCAGCTTCGCTTCCGTTTCCGCAGCTCCGCCCGCTTCTGATATGAGATTGTCTTCTTGCCGGTAAACGCATGGTAGTCGTAGTCCGGTCGCAGCCGGACACGCCCATTGGCAGGTTCCCGATCGAACAGGCTGCAATAAGAGCCCAGACCCGCGGGATTGTGCTGCTCATGATCAAAGTCGAGACCGTCCCTGCCAAATGGGAACTTGCCATACTGGTCCATCAGGGCCGCGAAGCGGACCGGATTGCGGTCCAGGGCCTCCTGGCTACAGGTCAATCTGTACGGCTCCTGCGTCTGCAGGTGCGGGCGGGCAAAAACCCCCAGCATCATAATGCGCAGACCTGGCACGCTGCGCTCGTAGGAGCCGTGCCAGGTGTGATCGCCCCACACCACCATTGAACCCGCCGGCGCTTCGACTGGATAGGCCCGGTCCGCCCAGGTCAGGACCTCCTCGGCCGAAGGAATACGGCAAAGGCGATGGCTGCCGGGCACGAACGACAAGGCACCCTCCGTCCTGGAATAGTCCGTCAGCAGATAATTGAAGTTCGCCGTGTTTGCTTCCGCCGGAAGCGTGCTCACGCTGAAGTCCGTCCAGTCCACGTGTAATGGGGTCCGCTCGTCGCAGTGCGGGCCCTTGATCCAGCCATTGCACAAACTCAGAATACAGCCGGTACCGACGAGGTACTGAACCAGACCCAGCGCCGCCGGATTGAGAACCACCGACTCGAATATGGGGTCTTCCCATAGCATGAAGCGAATGTTCTCCTGACGGTTCTCGAAAAACTCCGTTACCTGCTCAACGTCCTGGTTGAATCTATCCGCAGCAACCCGAAGGACCGCGTCGCGAACTTCTTCGTGAAAACCCGGCGCTCCGACCTTCTCCGGCGGCACCACGGTAAAGCCCTGGGTCTCGAGTTCCAGAGCGTTCGGAAGGAGTCCCAGTTGATCCAGCTCTTCCAGCAGCGCTGGGGTGCCGGACAGCGCTGGCCAGCCTGAAATCTTGTTCACCTATTGCTCCTCGGGGCAACGCCAGCCTGGTATGCGTTCAAGATAAAGAGGTTGGGAAAGCCGTGGCTGCCCATGCCATGCAGCGTACGGGTACCCTCGCGCCAGTGCTCTTCTAGCTGCCGCCCAGATCGTAGCGGACTTCCAGGCCAATCGTGCGCGGCTGGCCAAAGCGAATCCCCAGGATGTCGTTTGCATTGAAAACAACAATTTCGTCCGCGAGATTCTCCCCGAACAAGGCAAAGCGCAAGGACCGGTCGGCATTGCTGAGGCTGAGACGCCCATTGAACTTGTGATAACCGGGTGCATCGAAGTCCCTTGCAACGCGGTACCAGTCAGCACGCGCGTCGAGTTCCCAACCGTTTTTCAGTGGCATGCGATAGGAGAGTGAGGAATTCCAACTGTACTTGGGTGCGTTGAACAAGCGTTGGCCGGCGACGATCGGCGTGATGTAGATATGCGCGTCTGCCCTCACCAGGGAATCGAGTCGGGCTTCGTCATTGTAATCGCCCCCCACGGTCAGGGTCAGCCGGTCTGTCAGCAAGGCGGTGAGTTCCAATTCAATACCCTGGCTGTGGGCGTCTCCGGTATTGTCCTGGAAAAGGACCTCGGTGCCGGGGAGGTACGGTGGCGAGGTCGTTTGCGCCATCAGGATGTCTTCCCACTCCATGTAGTAGAGTGCAGCAGCCAAGCTCACCCGATTGTCCAGAAACGCGGCTTTGACACCGACCTCGTAGGTAACTACTTCATCGCCGTCGGACTTGAAAGCGCCGCCGTTGACGGCAAGCCACTCATCCTTCCCGGGGATCGGGAATGTCAGGTTGCGCAGCGTTTCGATATGGCCGAGCAACCCCAGGTTAAACACCCCCTGGCGAAATCCCTGGGCGGCAGTCCCATAGACAAGCAGTCCATCATAGGGACGCCAACTCAAAACTGCCTTGGGCGAGAAGAATGTGTCTTCCAACCCGTTACCTGTGCCCACCAGGTCGGTTTTCGTCCGGGCAGCCCGTGCACCCAGCGTCAAATCCCAACACTCGTTGAAGCGGTAATTCACCTCGCCGAAGACCGACCGCTCGTCGCGCTCTACTACTTTTTCCGTGCTACCACCGAAGATCGCCAGCAACGCGTCTGGCACTGCTTCGAATCCCGGGTTCACCACCAGCAGGAATCCATCGAGTGGTTGATCCCCATCTTTGTTCTTCCTACCCGTGCTGTCGCTGTAGTAGAGTCCGGCGGTCCAGGACCAGTTGCCCTCGCCGCTGGACACCAGGCGGAATTCCTGGGTGTGTCGCTCTGCACGTCGCAGGAATGCGTTATCTCCTCCGGCACCCGCAAGCCCTGGCCCGGCGGGCAGGTTGAGATCGGGACGTATAAAGCGAAGCAGGCCGACCAGGCCCTCAAAGCCAAACGTCAATGCGGAATTGGACGATGCCAGGGCGAGTTCGGCTTCTCGCTCGAAGTAAGATGTTGAAGAGATCAACTCAGCCCAATCGAGGTCGTAACGAATGGTCATATTCGCTTGCTTATGCAGGTCTGACCCTCTATTCGGAAAATCGGGACTGGTGATCTCCGTGCTCCCGTAGGCATAGGAACCATAACCCGGACCACCGAAATCGGATTTCATATAGTTGCCCATGAAGGCAAGTTGCAGCTTCTCCGTCGGAAACCAGTTCAGCTTCACGCGGAAACCTTGATCTTCCTGGGTGTCGACATCATCCTCATTGCGGGGTGCGGCAATGTCGAGAATGCCCGGCTGATCCCGATAGTATCCTGAAACGCGGAGGCCGAGCCTGTCTTGAACGAGCGGAATATTGGCCACGGCATTGAAGCGAGTGGCCAAGTCGTCGCTTTCATTGATGCTTGCGGCATTTGCGGCAAACGTCAAGTCAAATTCGTTGGGATCGGCATCCTTGGTGATGTATCTGAGCAGACCGCCGACGCTGCCTTCCCCATAGAGTGTGCCTTGAGGACCCTTCAAGACCTCCACGCGTTGCAGATCGAACAGCACACCGGCGATCTGACTGTCTCCCGCAAACTCGGTTTGATCTGTTACCGGAACCTCGTCGACATAGACCGACACCAGGCTCAAGCCTCCGGTTGTACCCAACCCGCGAATGGTGATGCTGTTATAGGTGCCCCTGGCGGTCTTGAATGACATGGATGGAATCGATTCATACAGGGTTTGGATATCGATAATACCCTTGTCGTCGATCATCTCGTCCGTCAGGCTCGAAATGGCCATCGGCGTGTCCATCAACGCGGTATCGCGATAGGTGGCGCTGACGATGATCTCCTCGATCACGTTGCCATCGTCCGGGCGAGCACTGCTCGCGTCTTCCGCCGCTGTCGCCGGCCCCGATGCCAGCACCGCGGCCGCGAGCGCCGCACCGATCCTGCCGAGCCATGACTTGCGTGGTGTATCGTTGCCCATATCCGCCTCCGTCTGTTGCGTTGTCTCACTCTTGTCCGCACGCGAAATCGTGATGACCTGGCGCTGCGTGAGCGCACCCGACAGACCTGACCCAGCCAACATCACCGCCAACGCTTCATCGATCGTGTAGCGCCCTACCACGGAGTGCACAAGGCGGTCCTTGGCGAGATCGTAGTCGAACAGCAGCATCCGGCCCGTCTGCTCGGCCAACAGGTTCAAGGCTCCGGCAACGGAGGGAACAGTGATGTTCAAGTCGTAGTGCGCTCTTTGGGGGCTGGCCGCCCCCGGCCCCCCGTACCGGTCGTCCTGCGCCCCAAACGCACTCAGACTGAACAACACGCTTACCCCCACCACGCAACGGGTCAATCGGCGCAACCTGCTGCCAATGCGGCGATGCCAAACGTCGTCGTCGACGCGCTCTAAGGGACTAGAACTTGCGAGGCGGAAAAACCCGCTACTCGGTCGCGGATTTTTTTGGAGGGGATGGGCATCAACACGCGCAACGGGAGGTTTCACGGGGACTACGAACCTGCTGCAGATAGCTCCACACGCTCGTTGCCGATACGGCGGACAGCGATACCAAAGCTCGTCTGCAGCACGTCGAGCAGCGCATCGGTCTCACCGATCTTGAACTGACCGCCGATGCGTACCGTCTTGATGTTCGGATCGACGATGACCACGGACATGTCGGTGTAGCGGCTGATATCGGCGACCACCTCATCGAGGGGCTCGCCAGCGAACGTCAACAGACCCTCACGCCAGGACAACCGCATCGCCACTTGTGGGGTGGTCAGCGTCTGCACGGCGTCGATCGGTTTGCGGTGGCTGCCGAATCGGGCCGTTTGACCGGCTGTCAGAGAACCGATCCGGGTCATCGCCGAGGGGTGATTCTCGGCTTTGCCCGATGACGGCGCCGCCCCGCCAGGCGACGCGGTGTCCAACGTCTCCAGGTCGACGCGCCCTTGCGTGACCGTCACCGCGATCTCCGTATCCATCAAGCGCACACCGAATGCCGTACCCACGGCGCGCACTGCCCCACGGCCTGCGTAGACGACGAACGGGATATCCGGATTGTGCGAGACCTCGAAGTGCGCCTCACCTTCCAACAGCCGCACCGTGCGCTGGGCGTCGTCATAACGCACCTCGACTTGCGTGTTGGTGTTGAGCTGCGCAGACGACCCATCGACCAACACCAAGGTCACCACCTCACCCACCCGCGTGCTGTAGAAGCCTGCAGCGATCGACGGAGCTTGTGGCGAAGACTGAGCGAGGAACCATACGAGGACAACGCCGGCCGTCATTGCAACCGCCGCAGCGGCAGCCGATGCACGGAATGGGATTGCGGACAAGACGTTGCGGATGCGGTGCATTCCGGAGCGTTGCGGCTCGATATGACCCAACGGCACCGCCAGCTGAGCCAACACATCCATGCGGTCCCACAGCAGCGACATCCGATTCAGTGCTTCCCGATGCACCGGGCTGCGTTGCAACCAGGTGCGCAGCTGCGTAAGTTGCGCCGCCGTGAACGGTTCATCCGCATCGAGCTTGATCAACCAGGCACAGGCCTCTTCCTCGATATCCGAGTCTCGGCTGAAGGGATGCAGGGTGGTGACTTTCATCGTCGCGGTACTACGTGTTGGCTTGTGCGCGCATATGGGCGCTACACAACTTGAGTCCCTTGACAAGATGCTTCTCGACTGTGCTCACCGAAATATCCAGGCGTGCAGCTATCTCTTTGTACGACAAACCGTAGACCTTACGCATCAGATACACGCGGCGACATTGCACAGGAAGCAGCGCCACCGCTTCGCAGAACGCGCCCAGAGCTTCTTGCCCCTGGACCTCACTTTCAACGTCGCTGTCCCCTTGTATAACTCCTAGCGCGTCGATATCCGCGATATAGTCCGTGAGCCGATTGGCCTTTCTGCTGAAATCGCTGAGCACCAGATTTTTTGCGATCGTGAACAGCAGCGCCTTCGGGTGCTCGATGGCCTTGGCCTTCTCCGCATTGAACGCGCGCAAGAAAGCTTCCTGCGTCACGTCGTCGACGTCGGCCCCTTGTTGAACAAATCGGGCCACAAAGGCGCGTAACGCCGAGCGGTGCGACTCGTATGCCTCACTGACCGTGGGGCGCGGTAGACCTGCCGGTTCACGATTTTCAATTTCGGGCACGGCACTCGCCTTGCAGATCACCCACCGGTGGAGTATCGGCGAGCGAGGGAACACGCGCAAGTCCACTCGACGGTCCCCACGTACAGTATCATGGTGCCGAGCAACTATCGCAACGTTCAGTTCGGGGTTACGCGTATGAAGGGGCTTTTCCGCGTTGTCGCAACGGCCCTGGCAGCGATGTACCTGGTTCCGGTTTCGTTCAGTTCGGCTGGTTCGCACGAGTCACGGCCCGGGCCAACGGTGATGCCTGTCGCGCTGGCTGCGAATGGTCAGACGGCGCGCCCGCTGTCGGCCTTTTTCGGGTTGGACAACGGCCTGCGGGTCGGGGCAAATCGCATCTGCGAGGGCGCAGCCGGGCAGGACGGCATGCCGGTCGTGCTGTCTCATACCGTTGACGCGGAAACCCTGCAGCCCGAGGACTTCCGGATTGTCACGCGGTCCGGGGCGGAACGCAGCCCCATCTGCTCAACCCTCGGGCCGGCCAGCGATGCAGGCGAACTCAGGACCGTGCTCCTCATCGGCGAGTTCGGCGACGCGGCCGACGACCCACCGGTGCAGGTGCTCGTTGTCGACGACCTGTTCTCGGATGGAGTGACCGGGGGTCCGGTGAATTTCCGCGGAACACGGACGCATGTCACGCCGCTCGATGCCGGGCCCTCTCTCGTGCTGGCGGAGGTGGTACCCGAGGACGGATGGTCAAGGTCAGCAGAGGACCGGGGGTCCGGCTGTCCGGAAGGCGTCCTGCAGGTGGTCCGGGCGACCTGGTCCGGTGGCGTACGACTGCCGACGGGCGGCGAACCCGGCGACGCCGAGCGCGCGCTCTATCGTGTGACCGTGGAGCGTCCGGACGGCTCGAGCGACGAGATCGTTCCGGCAGCGCTCGCGGACCTGGGCGACCGGGACAACAACCACCTTCTGTGCCTCGATATGTCCGCCCCGGCCGTCTCGGTCAGCTTCCCGGCCGGTCATCTGGTCGACCCCAATCAAGACCTGAATCCCGACACGCACGTTGCCGTCAACAGTGCTTCTGCCGAGGCGCCCCGACCATGAAGAAAACCATGACTGCATCAAGGACTCGTTGGGCAGTCCCCGGTCCAACACCAGGGGCAGGCTGTCGCGATCGAGCATCGGATGGGACGATCATGTACTGCGAACCCGCTTCACTGGAGTAACGGTAATGGCACTGAAAATCTGGCACCACGTACACGTCGTCAACCCCGAGTGGCATGACGCCGCACCCTGGTACGCCGAGCATTCACCGCTGGACTGTGTCGCCTGGGAGCATCCGGGTCACCAGGGATACAAATCCGAGATCCTGCGCAGCGGCCCGAACATCGTCCTGATGATGCAGGCGCAACACGCCGATGCTCCCGCAACGGCGGCCATCGAAAGCCTGGGTATTGCCGTACCGGACCTGGTCGCGGCACTCGAGTCGTTCACCGCCGGAGGCGGCAATGTCCAATCCCGCGATGACAGGTCGGCACAGGTGACCGATCCCTGGGGGATGCGCCTGGAATTCGTGCAGTCCGGGCAAGGCGACTCCGCGCTCAGTCACGTCAACATCCTGGCAGAAGACCCGCAGATGCTGTCCGACTGGTATCGGCAGCATCTGGGCGGCGAGTCCCGCACCTGCGAATTCGACGAAACCCGGACAGCCCTGGTCTACGACACCTGTCAGCTGCTGTTCCGGCAGGCGGATGTCGCAACGCCGGATCAAGGCACCGGATTTCGGCACTATGATCACCTGGGCTGGTTTGTAGAGGACATCCACCGCACCTGCGATGAGCTGATGGCAGGCGGCGTGGAGTTCCCCGAGCACGCCTCGCGCGGCGCCGCCAATCCACCGAAGCCAGGCGACGGGCGCATGATTGCATTTGCCCGTGACCCGTGTGGCATCTGGTTCGAGCTCGTCAACGTGATTCCGGAAAACGTACATCGGGCGAAAATCGGCAGGTGGGAGGGCTGACCATGGCCTTCGACTATCCGGAACTCATGCCGCAAATGCTGGCCAGACGCGCCACGCAACAGGGCAGCGGCACCGCGTTGCAGCATGTGGACGGATCGACCTTGCGGTGGGACGAAGCGTATTCCGCTGCTCTGCGCTGGGCCGCTGCCCTGGAACACCTTGGCATCCAGCGCGGACATCCGGTGGTCACGGTTTTTTCCAATTCGTTTG
Organism: Candidatus Azotimanducaceae bacterium; assembly: GCA_965206615.1. GTDB lineage: Bacteria > Pseudomonadota > Gammaproteobacteria > Pseudomonadales > Azotimanducaceae > VXNE01. The sequence goes on along the minus strand of CBDBKI010000004.1, from coordinate 266,836 downwards.
ATGCTTACCGATCGTGGCTGGGATGTGCCTGGCTGGGGGCGATCGAAGCCCCGGTCAACACGAACTACAAAGGTGAGTGGCTACGCCATGTCGTCAACAACACCGGGGCAGAAGTCGTGCTGACCGAAGCACGATTCAGCCAACCGCTGTTCGATATCGCCCATCAGCTCACTCATGTGAAGCACTGTGTGGTGTTCGGCAGCTTCGATTCAGCACCACGGTCGTTGCCGTTCAACGTGCTGTCCGAGGCAGACTTTCTCCAGGGCGCTACGGTCCGTGAGCGGGCCGAACCGGAGCCCTGGGATATCTCTTCGCTGATCTACACGTCGGGTACCACTGGTCGCTCGAAAGCCGTGATGGTGCCTTGGCTGCAGCTCAAATCCTCCTTGGAGAGTGGGTTGATTCCGCGAGACAGGCTGCAGGACATTAGTCTGTATTCGCCCTACCCGGTGTTTCACGTTACTGGCAAAGCCGGGTTTTACTACGCGACCGTGTTCGGTAATCCCAGTGTCATTCGTGAAGCTTTCTCGCCGAGCGAGTTTTGGGCGGACATAAAGCGGCATGAGCCAAACGGCTTGGTCCTGCTTGGGCCCTTGGCTCAAATGATGCTGGATCAGCCGCCAGGAGCAGACGATGCCAACAACCCGATTCGCACGGTTGTGATGGCGCCCGTCATTCCGGACGTTGATGCATTCTGCGCCAGGTTCGATGTCGAGGTCTTCACCACCTACAACATGACCGAAATCAACTGCCCGATCATTCGTGAAGATGGACCTTGTACTGGCGCTAACTACAAGAGTTGTGGGAGAGCACGCCAGGGTGTAGAGGTGCGGATAGTCGATGAGCACGACATGCAGGTGCCCGTGAATACGCCAGGTGAAATGATCGTTCGCGGCGAACCCTGGGAGCTGAATGCAGGCTATTGGAACATGCCTGACAAGACCAGCGAAGCCTGGCGCAATGGTTGGTTCCATACCGGGGATGCGCTCACCTACGACGAAGACGGCAACTACTATTTTGTCGACCGCGCCAAAGACTACATTCGCCGGCGCGGCGAGAACATTTCCAGTTTCGAGGTCGAATCCATCGTCAACGAGTACCCGGCGATTGCCGAATCCGGTGCTGCCGCGGTCCCGGCGGAGCAGGGTGAGGACGAGGTTAAAATCAAGATTGCGGTCGTGCTTCAGCCGGGGGCGGAATTTGATCCGGCAGAGCTCATTGAGTTTCTTGTGCCCCGGATGCCGCGTTTCGCCATTCCGCGCTATGTCGAAATCTGGGGTGCGTTGCCCAAGACGGAAGCGACGGCGCGCATACGCGAGAAGCCGGTGTGTCAGGCAAAAGGGGAAGATTCGAGAAGCCGGTGTGTCCGGACACCTGGGATCGTATCAAGGCAGGCGTGTAGGGGACGGGCTTGTCCCGTCCCGTCTCGAATTCATGCGCGAGTCCGCCTCGAATGCCTGCGCGGCGTGGAGACGGGCGACCACAAGGGTCGCCCCTACAATGCCGCTCGAATTCATGCACGACGCCAGGACCGTCGTCACCCGTTCAGCGACTCGTGGACCGCCTGGGCCAGGCTGACCGTGCGGGGATCGTCGTCTCCGACCATCTGCATCTTGTTCATGACGTAGCCGAAACCAATGTCGGCCTTCGGGTCGGCGAAGCCGATCGAGCCGCCAGCCCCCCCGTGTCCGAACGCGCCGTCCTGGACCATGTTCGAGCCTTCCATATACAGATAGAAGCCGGCCCCGAAGCGGCTGTGGATGCCCATCACCTCGTCGCGGCCGTCGGACAGCGCAGTGGACGCACGTCTGACAGTCTCGTCCGTGAACAGCCGTACGCCATCGACCCCGTCGCCGATCAACGAGGCGTACATGCGGGCCAGCGAGCGCGCATCGGTGATGCCGTTCCCCGCAGGAAGCTCGGCGGCGCGGAACTCGCGAGCGTGCATATCGAGCGGCGTCGTGGTCTGTTCCCGGGTGAGGTAAGACTTCGTGTCTGTTGCCGCCGCGAGCATCTCGCGCGCCCGCTCCCCCTTCGGCTCGATCTCGGGATCTTCAAGGTCAATCTCGATCATGGGGCTCACCCGGCTCTCCTCGCTCGCCGGAAGGCCGATCCAGAAATCGAGGCCCAAGGGGCCGGCGACCTCGTCGGCGAAGAATGTCCCGAGACTCCTGCCGCTGATCCTTCGGACGACCTCACCTACGAGCCAGCCGTAGGTCATGGCGTGGTAGCCGTGTGTGGTCCCCGGCTCCCACACCGGGGTCTGCGCCGCGAGCGCTTTGATGGGGGGCTCCCACGCGAGGTAATCCTCCATCGCCAGCGGCTTGTCAAGGACGGGGAGCCCGACCTGGTGGCATAGCAAATGGCGCACCGGGATGTCCTGCTTGCCGGCGGCGGCGAACTCCGGCCAGTACAGGGCGACCGGCGCGTCGAGGTCGAGCTCGCCGCGCTGGACCAGGAGGTTGGCGCAGATCGCGGTCGCCCCTTTCGTGCTCGAGGCCACCATCACCATGCTGTCTTCGGCCCACAGCCGACCGCTCTCCTGGTCGGCCACACCGCCCCAGAGATCCACCACCTTCTCGCCGCGGTGATACGCACTGCAGGCAGCGCCGACCTCTCCGTTGTGCTCGAAATTGGCCGCAAAAGCGTCCTTGACCCGCTCGAAACCAGGGGCCACTTCACCGTATACCTGACTCATGTCCACTTTCTCCTGCAAGTTTCCCCGGAATGGCCGGGTGTCCCCGCGGGACCTTCGGGCCGCAGCGGCGAGTTCAGCGGGGCAGCTTAGCACCGGCCTTGAGACGATCCCACGTGTCGGCTGACACCAGTCAGGTGTTATCATGCTTGGTCTCAACCGATAACATGACATCACATGATTCGGACACAGATTCAGTTGGAACCCGTCCAATACCAACGCCTCAAGGCGCTGGCGGCACAGCGGTCGATGTCGGTTGCACAGCTGGTTCGCGAAGGGGTTGACCACATTCTGATGCATGCGCAGGACGACGCCGCCTGGGATCGTTTCCTTGGGGCGGCGGGAACATTCCGCGCGGAAGGCGAAAAGACGGACGTGTCTACACGCCACGATGTCTATCTGGAGGACGGCTTTCGATGACCTCGGTCTTCGTCGACACGTCCGCCTTTTACGCGCTGCTGGTCGAGGGCGACGAGAACCATGAGGAGGCACTCGAAGCTGTAGCGTCGTTGCGCGCTCTCGGTGCAAGCCTTGCGACTTCGTCCTTCGTTGTCCTCGAAACGGTGGCGTTGCTGCAGGCACGGGTCGGAGTGGCCGCCGTCCGAACCTTCTATCTGGACATGCTTCCACTACTCGACATCGTTTGGGTAGACAGCGGCCTGCTGGACCGTGCCATGCGCGCGCTGCTGGCGGCCTCCGTGCGACGTACCAGCCTGACGGACTGGGCGAGCATCACGCTGATGCAGGAGCGTGGATGGAAACAGGCGTTTGCCTTCGATGAGGATTTTGCCCGACAAGGGCTCGACCTCATCCCACGCTGACCCGCGCGTGTCAACATCTCGAGGCTGGCGCCTGAGCACCCGGGGCACCCTCGGCGTTCGCGAAGACTCGAAGACCTCGCCTCCTGAATCTTCCGCCGCACCGCTGTACAGTTGGGCGCTGCCACAGGAACTGGGCCCACACCATGACCGCCATGACCAAAACGGAAGAACTCCAGGAGACCATCGCAGAGCTGGGGCTCCAACCCTACATCGAGCAGATCGACGAGCAGGGCTACGCCGTGGTGCCTCCCGAGGTCACCGGGGTGACGATGGCGCAGGTTGACGAACTCGTGCAGTTGCTGCTCGACAAGTCCGAGGAGTACGTCGGCTGCAAGTTCACGGTCGAAGGCGGACCCGAGTCCGACCTCGACTACGGGGACTTCCGGGGAATCCTCGAGCTGCGGTCCGGCGCGACGCCCAGCCAGTTCCAGCTCATGCAGCTGTGCACCTATCACCGCGCCTTCCGGGACCTCGCCGTCAACCGTGCCGGCACGGCACTGATCAACTACATGATCGGCAGTTTCGGGCACCCGCTGTTCGGCGCCGACGCGTGGGCGGCCCGCTTCAGTTCGCACAACTCCTTCATCAAGTGGGCGGGAGACGGCTACGGCGAGTCCCTCGGGTTGCACGTGGACCAGGGCGGCATTCCCCTGCCCTGGGGCGACAAGGCCATGAACGCCAACTGCAACTGGTGCCTGACGGACTACACCCTGGAAGACGGCCCGTTCGCCTGCGTGCCGGGGTCGCACAAGCGCAAGTGCCACCCGCACGAAAACGCGGCGGAGGAAGCCATCCCCATCGAGTGCCCGCGCGGCTCGGTGATCGCGTTCCACGGCGCGCTGTGGCACGGCGCGTATCCGAAGAAGACGCCTGGCCTGCGCGTGACCATCTCCAACTACTACCGCCACATGTCCGTACTGCCGCAGGACGACATTCCGAATCACTTCCCCCGGGAGCTGGCGGACGACTGCGCCGATCCGGAGACGTTCAGAGAGCTCGCGGGCTTCGGGAATCCGTACCAGTCGCAGGTCTACCCGTTGCCGCGGGCGGTGAACGCGTAGGGGCGACGCTTGTGGTCGCCCGTCTTGGCTTCGTGCATGCCGTCGGGGACGGGCCGCCACAAGGGCGGCCCCTACAAACCGACTTGACATTCGTGCATGACGCTGTAGGGGCGACCCTTGTGGTCGCCCGTCTCGGCTGCGGGCATGCCGTCGGGAACGGGCCGCCACAAGGGCGGCCCCTACAAACCGACGTCGACATTGTGGTCGCCCGGCTCGGCATGCCGTCGGGAACGGGCCGCCACAAGGGCGGCCCCTACAAACCGACTCGACATTCGTGCATGGCGCTGTAGGGGCGACCCTTGTGGTCGCCCGTCTTGGCTTCGTGCATGCCATCGTAACGGGCCGCCACAAGGGCGGCCCCTACCCGAAGATCTCGCCGTTCCACATGCGCCTGAGGAAACCCAGCACGGGATGCACGACAACGTCTTCGACCACGGCGTCGCGAGCGCCCGTGTAGATGCCGTGGCACGCGGTTCGATCCGGTCCCAGGTCGGACCGCACCGTGCGCAACCCCCGGTTGAAACGGCGCTCCCAGCGCGTACCCGCCTTGACCTCGACCGCGACGAAGCCCTGCGCCGTCTCGCACAGCACGTCGACCTCCGTGCCATGGTAGTTGCGCCAGAAGTGCAGGGGATAGTGCAACCCCGAGTACGCGAGGTAGGCGCGCATTTCGCCGAGGACGAAGGTCTCCAGCAGCGGACCGCGCTCCTCGGGCATCACCGGGTACGCCAGGCGGCCCGACAGTGCCCGGGCGACTCCGCAATCGAACAGGTAGAACTTGCTGTGGGCCACCTGTCTGTTCGCCGATTTCAGCTTCCACGCCGGCAGCCAATAGCCGATCAGGGTGTCCGTCAACACGTCGAAGTGGTTGCGCACAGTGCCCCGGGCGACGCCGGCATCCCGAGCGATCGATGCCGCGTTGGTGGCCTGGCCGTTCTGACGCGCCGCCACCTCCAGGAAGCGCGCGAAGGCGCCCAGATTGCGTGTCAGCGCCTCGGCCCGGATCTCCTGGTCCAGGTAGGTCTCGGCATAGGTGCGCAGGTAGTCGCGTGGGTCCTGCTCGGTGACGGCCGTCGGAAGCGATCCGAACCGCAGTGTCCGGTCGACGTCCACCTCGAAGGCGAGTTCAGCGGAGACCAGGGGGAACATCGACACCGTCACCGCGCGACCCGCGAGGAGATTGACCCCGCCCCGGCGGAGCTTGCGTGCGCTCGATCCGGAAAGGACGAAGTTGAGCCCACGGGTCTCGGTCAGCCGATGGACCTCGTCGAGTAACGCGGGCGCCTTCTGGACCTCGTCAACGACCGCCCAACTCCCCTTCGGCAAATGCTCCAACTCATCGAACAGGACTCCGGGGGCCCTGTTCAGGCGTAGCGACTCGCCCGTGTTCAGGAGATCATAGGTCGGGACGTCCGGGAATCGCATACGAATCCACGTCGACTTGCCCGTACCCCGCGGGCCGAAGAGCAGCACCGACCGCGTCGGTGTCGGCAGCAATCGTGCATACATAGTTGCTGTTTTTCGGGTATTTTCGTCATCTATGATTGCATAAATCGCAAATCCTCGCGAGCCTGGGAACGATACCGGGGCATTTCGATAGTTGACGCAAGAACCTTGCCGATAACGACACGCTGATACAAGCTCTACGCGACAGCCTTCAACTTCAGAGGCCCCGCCGAATGTATGAACAGCCCTCACCCAGGTCGCAACGCTCGACTTCCCGTGACGCCGCTGCATCTCGCCTGCGCATCCCCCTGTCGCTCTTCTGCCTGGCGGTGCTCTCCGCCGGCTGTTCCGACTCGCCCCAGAAGGAATCCCCCGCGTCATCCGTTCCACCGGAGTCCCAGACGCTAGGGCTGGACGTGGAGGTGACCGGCGGCGCCATCCGCGGGACCGGCGACACCTCGCCCGGCGGCCTGAAGCAATACCACGGCATCCCTTTCGCGGCGCCGCCCACGGGAGCTCTTCGCTGGGCGCCGCCGGCGCCGGTCGCGCCCTGGGAAGGCGTCCGCGACGCGAGCGCGCCCGGCCCGGCGTGCATGCAGCGCCGCCTCATGAGTGTGGCGTTCTATGCCGCTGCGCAGGACAAGCCGCCGCGAGAGCACAGCGAAGACTGCCTGACCCTGAACGTCTGGACCGAGGCAGACCGCCGTGACGAACGCCGGCCGGTCATGGTTTGGGTTCATGGCGGCGGACTGATAGGGGGCGCCGGTTCCAGGCAGTCGGGCTGGCAACTGGCCGGGAAAGGGGCGGTGTTCGTCACGTTCAACTATCGGCTCGGCCAACTGGGGTTCTTCGCGCACCCCGAACTCAGTGCGGAGAGTCCGAAGGGCGTCTCCGGGAACCAGGGCTTTCGCGACCAGATCCAGGCCCTGGAATGGGTGCGGGACAACATCGCGGAGTTCGGCGGCGACCCGGACAACGTCACCATCCTGGGCGAGTCCTCGGGCAGCACGAGCGTAGCCGTCCTGCAGGCCAGTCCGTTGGCGCGGGGGCTGTTCCATCGCGCCATCGGCCAGAGCGGCGCCCCGTTCCACCCCATGCGGGACCGGACACGGGATCAACCCTTCGTACCCTCCGGCGAGTCCAACGGCCTGCGGCTCGGCGCCGCCCTCGCTGGCGAAGAAAAAGACGAGTCGCTGGCGGCGCTGCGCATGGCGCCTGCCGAGCGCGTGCTGGAAGTGGCCGTGTCCAACCGCGATTTCTCGGTCTACGAATACCTGCCGATGGTCGACGGGGACGTGCTGGTGCAGGACGTGGCGACGACCTTCGCCAGCGGAAACCAGGCCGATGTGCCGACCATGGTCGGCTCGAATTCCGACGAATCCTCCGCGCCGGTGGAACATTTCGCGACGATAATGCCGCCCGGGATTCGGGGCTTCAACATGTTCGCCGCGTCCATGCTGCCCGAGGTCCGGGAGGAACTGGCAGCACACTACCCGGCCGCGACCGACGAGCAGGCCACGCGATCCTGGCAGGACCTGCTGAACGACCTGAACTTCACCTACCCCATGCGTGCCTGGGCCCGGGGCATGACCAACGTCGAGAGCGATGCGTTCCTGTACTGGTTCAACTGGCGTGCCCCCGTGCCCAACGCGGACTACTACGGCGCTTTTCACGGGGCCTTCCGGATGTACGTGCTGGGAGACCTCGAGTCCTTCCAGGCCGTCCCGACGGATGCCGACCGGGAATTCTCGTCGATGCTGGCCGAGACCTGGGTCCGCTTCGCCAGGACGGGCGATCCCAACGGCGGGCCGCTGCCCGAGTGGCCGGCCTTCACCCTGGAAGACGAAGCCTACATGAAGCTCGGGCCAACGCTCGCGGTCGGCAAGCACCTGCGCACGCCGCAACTGGAAGTGATTGCCGAGGCCTGGGACAGGCGCCGCGCGTCCGGGGACGATGAAGGCGGCTTCAAGGCGGGCGATCGTCTCTGGTGACGGCGGACCCCGGGCAGGGGTCCACCGCGGCGAGGTGACGGGTCAGGGCACGTACCAGATCGGTGAACTCCACGCGCGTTCCTGGATGGTCGCCGGTACGGCTGGCTGCGGCGCCACGCCGGCGCGCAGAGCGTCCCAGGTCGACCAGCGACAGGTCGGGTTCTGCAAGACGCGCAGATAGTAGAACGCGCGCTGCTCCGGGCGGAAGGTCGGGTCGCGCCACAGTGTCCTGAGTTCCACGGCGCCCGCATCCAGCGTCGGGCTGCAATCGCCGAGATCCACCGTCGCGCCGTTGTCCGGACAACGGTGGGTCTCGGCGTCGGGCGCCAGGCCATCCGAGCATGCCACATCGAAGACCCGCTCCCGGGACTCTCCGGCTTCCACCCAGCCTTTCACGATCTGCGCACGCTGCAGCCAGGTTTCACGCGGGTCCTGCAGCGCCCAGACCAGGAACTCGGGAACCGAGTCGGGCTGCTCGAGGAGCTCCCCGCCCATCGGCACACCGCGAGCATAGGCTTCGGCAATCCCGTCATGGCTCCCGGTGAGCTCGTCGGCAAGGTCGTAGCCGGCGAAGAAGCGCAGTCGAATTCGCGGCCCCGACGTGGCGAAGGTCTCCCGGCGGCGGAGCGCGCGGTAGATGGAAGCGCGGGTGTTCTCTTCGGCCCATACTCCCGCCAGCCCGGACGCGCCGAAATCCAGGGTGTCGCCGCCCGCGCCCGCATGCGGTGGCGTGGTCGTTCCCGGCACGCTGCCCCGCGCTTCCGGCGAGCCATCCCTGGTGCCGAGCTTGCCGAAATAGCGGTCCTCCTCGACGGGACTGGCCGCATTGTGACCGTCGCTCGAGCCGATGAAGCCGAACCGGTACGGGTTGGCCCCGATGTTCCGCTCCAGCTCCAGGCCGGTCCGCAACGCATCGCGGGCGTACGCTCCCGTGGTGGCGCCTTCCCCGCGGGCCACCGTACCGTCCGGGCTCACGACCATCTTGCTCATCTTCCAGATCTCGAAGTCGGCCCATTCATCCACCGGAGACAGCGCCGGGTGCGTCTCGGAAGTGCCCTTCACCTGGGTGATCTCCACGAGCGGTTCGTTGCGCGAGCGTTGCTCCGCGTAGTCGGCGTCGATCGGTTCACCGGCCGCGTTGCTGCGCGGGAACATGAGGCCCTGACTCCAGTTCGGGTTGTGCGGGATCGCCATGGCTTCGATGCCGTTGGCGCGCTGCGTATCCAGCCAGCTCCAGAGATCCTCCGGATTGATCGAATCGGCCGCGCTGAACGGTAGCGGGGCACCGCGCCGCCGGCGAAGATGACGTTTCTATGCAGGTTGGCGCCGCCGGGTTGCGGGGAATACTCGTAACCGATGAAGGTCGTAAAGCGACCCGGTCTGTTGTGCCGCTCGGCCGCGTCGATGCTGGCCTGCCAGGTCGGGCCGATGATCGCGGCCGCATCGAGGCCGGGCACCGGCTTGCCCGTCAGTTGCGGCGCCGCCAGCGCGATCCTCGCCTTCCAGCTCTCCTCGGGGTCGCTGCCTTGGAATTGCCTGGCCAGCGGGTGCGCGGCCAGCGGACTGTCGGGGTCGGCCATGGCCGCAGCCAGGCCCAGATTCTCCGCGTGGTCGGTCACCGCGTAGAAGTCGAGCGGCTCGCCCTGCAGGCGCACCGGATAGCCGAGCGGATGGATGACGGCTTCACCCCGCGCGTAGCGGTAGGCATCGTCCGGGGTCGCCCTGACGCCCACGTTGTAGGCGTCCAGCGAGTTCGCGGTATGGACGTGCAGGTCTCCAAAATAGGCGTTCCGCAACGGGTAGGATTCCCCGGCCGTGGCATCCGTCGGCGCTGAAGGGGGTGGCGCACCGGGGTCGCGAGTCCCATCGCCCGTTGGCCCGCATCCGCCGAGCAGCAGGAACGCCGCGAACCCCAATGCCAGGTGCGTCGCGTCACCCATCCCGGGTCTCGAAGTCCTCCTCGGAAGTGCCGAGGCGCCGTCCTCGACATCGTCGAAGTCGACTCTCTGCTACGAATCGATCGCGGAGTACATCAGAATCCATCATGCCAGGCTGTTGGCGAACCCATGTATGGACCGGATCGTTTCCGCGAACAGGTCGGGAACCACATCCGGCATGCTCAAATCCGCTGCGTGCGTGACTCCGTTCAGCGTACGGGCGATCGTCGGAACCCCGGCGGCAAGCAGCTTGCGGGCAAAGATCACGCCTTCGTCCCTGATCGGGTCCAGATCGTATCCGGTGATGATGTGCGGCGGCAGCCCTTCGAGGTCACGCTTGCCGGCATGATACGGCCACGCCAGGGGATTCGTGGTGTGCTCGTCCCCGGGATCATAGACCCTCGTCATGCCGCGCATCATGGCGTGGTCGCCCTGGTAGCCGTCGTTCTCCACCAGGGAAACCAGTTCCGGAGCCGGGCTTTCATAGTAGCCAGAGATCATCGGAGCGATGGAGTAGACCCCGTCGAACGCGTCGATCCACCCTTCCCTGTTGGCCTTCAGAACGGTAGCAAGGGAGAGATTTCCGCCCCCGGACTCACCCGCTATGACCATCGACGAAATACCGAGCGCCGCCCTGTTGCGATGCGTCCATTCGGCCCCGCTCGCGCAGTCGTTCAGTCCCGCGGGAAACGGATGGTTCCCGAGGACACCGCCCCCGTTCCTGAACTCCACCCCGACCACGACCATTCCACTCGCCGCCAGGGTCTTCCGGAACCTCACGAAGGTGGGATTCTGTGTCGTCATGAAACACATTCCCCCGCCGTGCGTATGGTAAATGCAAGGCAGTCTGGCGGGTCTCTCTCCGGGCTGATCGATGTAAAGCTGGATCTCGTTACCGTCGACTCCCCTGATCGTCTCCGTACTGGAGACCAGGTCGGGGAACGTCGGCATGAGTGCCTGACCCTGCCCGTTTCGAGCCAAAAGGCTCGCTTCCATCCTGCCTATCCACTCCAGGCACTCTTCGTAGGTCGATGTGGCCGTCAGACCATGGGGGAAGGGTTCGAGCCCCCCGGACGCCTCGAGCACCCGGCGAATTCGGGGATCGACCCTGCCGTCCGTTGCCAGCGTTGCGTCCGGGTTTCCCAGCCGCCCGGGGAGTTTGACATCGCCCCCAACACAAGTCGTAACCCGCTCGGCCGCGAACGCCTGGCTGCTCGCAACCGGCAGCAAGGGGATCGCCAAGCCGACCCCCAGACCCTGTCCCAACCGCCCCAGGAAATGCCTGCGAGCGGGCTGCAGAATGCGATCTGGTCTGGTCATGATCGTCCTCGCCTGTCCTCGTCCAAGTTTCGCCCAAGCGACCAGCGTAACAGCAACTGCCGGACCTTCCACCGGCGAGCAGGTGGGCCCAGCCCGCATTTCTCACCAGGCCGCTTGTCGGCGTCAAAAAGCTCATGGGTTTCACGAAGTTGATCCAGAGGCCGACGATCGTGCCGATTGCGGACTGCGCTGGCCGTGCCCTCGCGGGTCTTTTGGCCCCGTGCGCGCACGTGCTCCCTCAACCGTAGTCCCCGCTATGCTTCGGTCGCGAGCACGCGCACAGGACCAAAATCCTCCGCGATCATCACGGCCCCTGGTGAGAAATGCGGGCTCGCCGTTGCCCGGGCTGCAAACCCGACGTCACTCATGCACCATTGCACCGACGGGCCGCAGTCGCCGTCTCTCCGAAACTTCGGCAGCCCTGGTCCCGCAATCCCCGCTTGCCGCAAGGACATCACCCATGGATCGACGCGTCGAGATCCCCCGCTGCGACGCCCCCTTCGAGATCTGCCACGATCACCTCGGCATCCCGCACGTCTACGCCTCCACGATCGCCGACGCGTATCGCGGCATGGGCTACGTCGAGGGGTACGAGCGCCTGTGGCAGATCCACCTGTCTTGCCTCTACGCGAACGGCAACGCCGCCGAGGTCATGGGCGAGCGCTTTGTGCGGCAGGACCTGCTGCATCGAGCGTTCAACGTGCCCGCCGGACGGCTCGGAATCCCGGACAGCGAAGGGGACTGGATCGTCGACGCTTATCTCGACGGTCTCAACGCCTACGTCGCTTCTCTCGATGCGCCGCCGCCCGAATTCGCCGGGATCGGCGCGACCCCGCGGCCCTTCACACGGGCCGACATCGCCTCCCGTTACCGCTTCACGAACTGGTTCCAGGGACACACCTGGCCGGAGAAGATGTTCCTCGGGCGCATCATGGCCCGCCACGGGATCGATCAGTTCCGCCGGCATGCGCCCGTCTTCTCGGACCAGGACGCCGACGAAGTGCGTCGTCTGGCCGAACCCCTGCGGGACTTGGACCTGCGGCCGATCAGCCTCGTCAATCCCGACGCGCGGTTCGGCGGCAGCAACAACTGGGCCGTGACGGGGGCGCTGACGGCATCCGGCAAGCCCATGCTCGCAATGGACCCGCACCAGCCCCATTCCATCCCGAACACGTTCTTCTACGTCCACCTGCACGCGCCCGGCTGGGACGTCTTCGGAGCGTCGTTCCCCGGCGCGCCCTACTTCATGATGGGCTACACGCGGGACATCGCCTGGGGGCTCACCACCGGCAGGATCGACAGCGAGGACGTCTACATCGAGGAGGTCGACGGCGACCGGGTCCGCACGCCCGACGGGTGGGAGGCCCTGGCGCGCCGGACCGAAAACGTCGCCGTCCGTGACGCCGAAGCGCGCGAGTTCGAAGTCGTCTCGAGCCGGCACGGGCCGCTCCTCGAACCCCTCGCGCACCAGATGGGGTTGCGTGACGCCCCCGAGGGCCGCTTTCGCACCGCCGTGCTCTGGTCGCTCGGGCACTGCGCCACGTCGGCCGGGGCCCTCGCGCGCCTGCCGCTCGCAAAGACGGCGGAGGGCTTCGGCGAGACGCTCTTCGAGGGCGACATCACGCCGCTCGTGAACAACATCATCTGCGTCGACCGCGACGACGGGCTGCGGCGCTTCCTCGTCGCCACGTTCCCGAAGCGACGCGAGGTCACCGGCGTGGTGCCGCTCGCGGGCTGGGATGCGGGCAACGATTTCGAGCAGACGACCGCCGCCGAGTTGACCGCGGAGGTCGACCCCCCCTCGGGCTACGCGCTGACGGCGAACAACGACACGCTCGGCGAGAATGCGCCCTTCCCCGTCCACACGTACCCGGCATCGAGCGCCCGGGCGGACCGGATCGACGAGTTGCTGCGCGGACGCACGGGTCTGGTGCCCGGGGACTTCGAAGCCATGCAGGCCGACCTGAAAGACCTCCGCGCGGCGAGCCTGCTCCCCGATTTCCTTCCCTTCCTGCACGACACGGGCGACCCCAGGCTGGATACGCTGCACGACCTGCTCGCCGGGTGGGACTGCTGCGCGACCCCCGACTCGGCAGCCGCGGCCGTCTACTACACCTTCCTTGACCGCGCCTGGCACCGCCGCTTCCTGGTCGCCACGCTGGGGCCGGATTTCACCGCACAGCCCTTCGCCGCGCCGGTCCTGAGTCGCATCGAGCCGAGCTGCTATCCGGCACCCGCCTGGGACGCCGATGCCGTCGCACGGACGGTGCGCGCGGTCTTCGCCGAGGTCTTCGACGACCTCGAACGCCAGATGGGAGCGCCGGAAGCCTGGTCGTTCGGGGCCATGCACCAAATCCAGTTCTGGCACACGTTACGGCGGCGCGAGCCCTGGCAGCACATGCAGGTCGGCCCCGCGCCCATCGGCGGGAGCGCCACCACACTCGCGATGGGCGTGCACATGGGCCCGGGACCCGGCGCGGACGCCGGCGAGGGCAGGATCCCGCAACGGGTCTGGCACGGACCGGCCTATCGCCTGGTGGTCGACCTCGCCGACCCGGACCATTGCCGCTTCGTGATCGCCTCGGGCAACAGCGGCCGGCCGGGCAGCCGGCACGTCACCGACCACTTCGAGACGTGGCTCGCGGGGCGCCATCACACCGTCCACCTGCGGCGCGAGGACCTCGACATCGAGGAGACCTGGCGGATCGTCCCCGCGGGGTGAGGGCATCTCTCGGGAGCGCCCGAAGCCGCGCCGCGTCGCAGGCGCGGACAACCCTGGCGCGACTGCCGACGGGCTGGTACGACTGACGGGGAACACTGGCGCGACTGGGTTGCCGACCCCCGGGGAAAGGGCCTACTCGGGCACTGTACTCCGGCCCCAATCGGCCGGCGGTCGCCGAAAGCCGCCAATCTCCTTCGCCAGCAATCGCGTGAAGTCGATGGTCTGGTAGTCCCGGTAGGCGCCGCCAACCGCCTGCAGGCCGATCGGAAGCCCGCGTCGGGAGAGCCCCGTGGGAAACACCGTGCTCGGCAGGTAAGGCGCGGTGACGAGACCGGACCAGAATGCCTGCCTGAAGTAATCCTGGGGTTCGCCGTTGACCAGGACAGTTCGCTGCGGAACAGGGGTGGTGTGGTCATGCTCGAACGCGGGCACCGCCATCTGCGGGCAAATCAGGATGTCCCAGTCCCGAAAGAACTCCGCCCAACGGAGACGTAGCCGGCCGCGCCGCGCGTCCGCCCGCATCCAGTCCGCGTGGCTCAACACCATCGATCGCGCGATCACCGCGGGTTCGGACCGGTCGTTCGAGGCGTAGCGTTCGGCATCACGCCGGTTGCGCTCGTAGTCCTCCGGCGGAACGGAGGCGTACACCACGGAATACGACAGGTTCTGATAGATCTCGTGGCTACGTTGCGGGTCGATGTCAGGGCGCGCCACCTCCGACACCCTGGCGCCCGCGTCCCGCAACGCCCGGGCAACCATGCGGACTCGGCCGGCAATCTCGTCGTCTACCGGCGCCATGGCGTCGGTAGACCAGACCGCAACGCGAAACTCCTCCAGCCGGGTCTTCGTCGGCGCCGGCAGGTCCAGCCGCCAACCGCCGTTCCAGACGGATGGCCCCGCAACGACGCCAAGCGCCAGCGCCAGATCCTCCGGCGTCCGGGCGAGCGGGCCGCACACGACCAGATCCAGGTCCGGAGTCGCGTTCTTCACTACGGTCGCATGGCCCCGCTGGGACACGATGCCCCAGGTTGGCTTGTGGCCATAAACCCCACAGAAGTGCGCCGGGTTGCGGATCGACCCGGCGATGTCGGAGCCTGCCTCGAGCGGCGTGAGACCGGCCGCAAGCGCGGCGGCGGAGCCCCCGGAGGACCCCCCCGGACTGCGGGCAAGATCCCAGGGATTGTTCGTGGTGCCGTAGACCTCGTTGTAGCTCTGGAAGTCCGCACCGCCGAGCGGCACGTTGGTCTTCCCCGTGAGCACGGCGCCGGCCGCCTGCAGCGCGCTCGCCACGTCGGAGTCCCAGGTGGGGACGTTGCGGACGAGTTCGGGATAGCCGAAGGTGGTCGGCAAGCCGGCACGGTGATACTGCTCCTTGATGGTCATGGGCAGACCGTGCAGCGGTCCCACGCTGTCGCCCCTGGCGAGTTGCCGATCGCGCTCCCTGGCGTCGTCCCGTGCGCGGTCGAAGTCGCGTACCACGACAGCGTTGAGGTCGGCGTCCTTCGCTTCGATGCGTCGGATGAAATAATCTGTCGCCTCCAGGCTGCTGAGCTGCTTCGTACGAATCCGTTCGGACAACTCATGGGCAGGGAGGTAGGCGACATCGGCGTCAGACATGTCTGTGTCCATCGGTCGTACGCACGGCGCGCTGATACGACGACCTCGCGAAACATCCCCAGGAAGCATGGATAAGGCGCGACTCAAGAAAGTCTACACGCCCGTGGCGCGGCGGGTGCTCGAGGAGTGGCAGCTCGCCCCCGCCGAAGTCGAGTTCGTCCATGCCATGGAAAACGTCACGCTGCGGGCGGAGCACGGCGGGGAGAAGTACGTGCTCCGGTTCCACCGGCCGGGCTACAACACGCGCGAGGAAATGGTCTCGGAGCGCCTTTGGCTGCGCGCCCTGGCTGCATCGGGCCTGAACGTTCCACAAGGCGTCCCGACACCGGACGGCTGGGATTTCGTGGCGGCCGAGGTCGACGGAGAGGAGCGGCTCGTCGGCCTGGCCCGCTGGGTCGAAGGGCAGCCGCTCGACCGGGTTCTGGCCACGACCGACGACGCCGAGCGGATCGAGACGTACTTCGAGGCGATCGGACGCCTCGCAGCCGAGGTACACAACGCTTCCTCGCAATGGGCGCCGCCGCCGGAGTTCACGCGGCGCGCCTGGGACGCCGACGGCCTCGTCGGGGAGTCGCCGCTCTGGGGGCGTTTCTGGGAAGTGCCGGACGTCTCCACCGGGGAGTGCCGGGTTCTCGCGCGAGCGCGAGTGCGCATTCAGGAGCGGCTCCTCGAGTACGGAACCGATCGCTCGACCTACGGGCTGATTCACGCCGATCTGCATCCCGGCAACGTGCTCGTCGACGGCGCGCAGACCCGGCTCATCGACTTCGACGACGCGGGATTCGGCTGGCACGTGCACGAACTGGCGGCCGCGCTCTTCCTCAACCAGGCCTCGCCCCACTTCGGCGGCATGCAAGCGGCGGTGATTCGCGGCTACCGCAGCCGGCGTACGCTCGCTGACGAGGACCTGGCGCTGTTGCCGCTCTTCCTGCTGATGCGGAACCTGATGGTGATCGGTTGGGTCGAACAGCGTCCGGAGCTGGGTTCCCCATTCCGCCGGTTCCGCGACGGGGTGAAGGCGCAGGCCCTGGTACAAATCGAAGCCCTCGGCCTGCGCTGAGCGCTATCGCCGTCCATGCCTCCCGGATTCCCGCGGAAGCAGCGCATGGGGCATCCCGCTAACCCGACCTCGTGTTTCCGTTGAGAAAGTCGACGATGGCGTCGACGAACTGCGGGTCGAACAGGGCCCCGCCGTGGTCCTTGCCCTCGATGACTCGCAGCGCATAGCCCGGCGTCACCCCCACCAGCTTCTCGAGGTTGTAGCGCTCCGGGTCCTCCCCGCCCGTGATCCCGAGCACGGGTACCCGAATCCCGGCGACCTGATCCCGCGACAGGTTGATGATCTCGTCCATGGATGCGGCCACCGCCGCAAGCGCCCCCGCGTCCTGGCTGCGAAAGAAGCGTTCCATCTCGGCGATCTCGGCGTCTGTCGGTGGCGGGAACGGTCCTGCCGGACTGTTGGCATGCGTCCACCGCACCGCCGGACCGATACCCCCGGACTCCCGCAGGGACTCCCCGACCCGGGTGTAGGTCTCCGACTCGTGCCGCTCGGACCAGCCGGAGCCACCGATGATCAGCGAACGAACCCGTCCGGGATGGTCGACGGTCACGCGTAGCGCGATCTCGGCGCCCATCGAGTAACCGACGAGGTGCGCGTCCTCGAGGTCCAGGAAGTCCAGCAGCGCGACGACATCGCGCGCCATCCGCGTGCCGTACGCGGAGGCATCGTGGGGCCTGCCGCTCTTGCCGTGACCGCGGCAGTCCAGGGCGATGGTGTGGAAACGTCCGGACAGCGCCGACACGACGCCGATCTCGCTCCAGGGCTCCGCGGACGACGTGAAGCCGTGGATCAGCACCACGGCCGGCCCCTGGCCCTCTTCCACGAAACGGATCTGGACCCCCGCAGACTCGAAGTACCGCTCTTCGGCCTGACTCATGATGGCACCCGTCAGCAGGAAGAGAGCCCACCATACAGGGTTGCCGCCGCGACGCACAGTCCTGACCGTGCATGCCCCCGTTGTTCCGGTCGAGGACACCAGTCTATCCCGTGGCAGGCGAGTCGACCTCTGCGTTGTTCAAGGCAAAATAGGAGCCGCGGAACGCGGGAACAGGAGGTCGGATGCCGGAACCCCTATCAGGAATCACGGTAGTGGAGATGACCGTAGCGCTGCAGGGTCCGTCCGCCGGACTCTACCTGCGCGACCAGGGCGCCGAAGTGATCAAGGTCGAACCACCTATCGGCGACGCCCAGAGGTTCCACCGCGGCATCAACAACACCAGTCCTCCCGAGGCGCCCGCACCAGGCTTCATCGCCGTCAGCCGGGGCAAGAAATCCGTGTGTCTCGACCTGCACCAGCCTACCGGACGCGAGGTGGTGAGCCGCCTGCTCGCCCGGTCCGACGTGTTCCTGACCAACTACCGCGAACCCTTCCTGCGCGACATGGGCCTCGACTACGAGTCCCTCGCGACCGAACACCCACAGCTCGTGTGAGCCCGCGTCAACGGCTTCGGAGCGAAGGGGCCCGACGCGAACAAACCCATGCTCGACGGCGCCGCGCAGGCGCGCGGCGGCCTGCTGAGCCTTTCGGGATACGACGGCCAGACGCCCGCCGGGCCGGGCGCCGCCATCGCCGATCTCGGCGGCGGCATGCAGCTCGCCCTCGGCGTCGTCACGGCGCTGCTGGCCCGGGCGCGGCACGGCCGGGGACAGCGGGTCGAGACGTCGTCGCTCGGCGCCCAGCTCTGGCTGCAGCAGTGGGAGCTGACCCAGTGCAGCATCACGGGGCAGCCGCTACGCGCCAACGGCGCCTTCCTGCCCAACGTCGAGGGCGCCTACGGGGCCTACACCACCAAGGACGGCGGCGCATTCCTCCTCGCGCTCGCCCAGGACGAGGAGGCCTGGGATGCCCTGTGCGTCTTCGGCGAGATGTTCGAGCTGATCGGGGACGAGAAGTGGGACACACCGGGCAAGCGCATGGGCGCCCCGGGAACGGAGTCGGCGGCGGAACTCAGGGAAGTCCTGAAACGGGGTTTTGCCAGCCGCACCACCGCCGAGTGGACCGAGTTCATGTACAGCCAGCCGAACATCATCATGGAGCGGGTCCGCGATCACGCGGAGGTGCTGAGCGACGAGCAGAACATCGCCAACGAGTACGTCGTGCCGATGGAGCTCGGGGTCCACGGCCAGAAACGCGTCATCGGCAACCTCGTGCAGCTGAGCGAGACGCCGGGGTCCGTCAAGGGGCCGCCGCCGGAACGGGGCGAACACACCGCACAGGTGATGCGCGGGCTGGGGTTCGACGACAACGCCATCGACGAGGCCGCCCGGGAAGTCGACGCGGTCCGGGAAGCGTTGACGGGGAGAGGGTTCAGACTCGGGTAGGGGGGACCCTGGGGGGGGGGGGGACCTTGTGGTCGCCCGTCCTCGACCCGCACTATCCGGGCACGGACACGGGCCGCCACAAGGGCGGCCCCTACGGTTCGTGCGTCCCGGGATCGGCGGCCCTCGCGAGAAAGTCCGCGATCGCGTCGACGAACTGCGGGTCGGACACGGCCTCGCCATGGTCCTTGTCCGCAATGACCCGCAGCGTATAGCCCGGTGTCACCCCGGCCAGCTTCTCGAGGTTGTATCGCTCCGGATCCTCGCTTCCCGTGATGCCGAGCACCGGAATCCCGATGGCGGCCACCTGGTCCCGTGTCAGGTTGAGAATCTCGTGCATCGACGCGCCGACGGCGGACAGCGCTTCCACCCCCTGGCTGCGAAAGTAGCTGTCGAACTGCGCGATCTGCTCGTCGGTCGGCGGCGTGAAGGGGCCCGCCGGGCTCTCGGCATTCATCCACCGGACGGCCGGACCGATGCTGCCATGCTCCCGCAACGACTCGGCCACCCGGCTGTAGGTCTCCGCCTCATGCTGCTCCGACCAGCCCGAACCGCCGATGATCAGCGAGCGCACCCGCTCCGGATGCTCCACCGTCAGCCGTAGCGCGATTTCCGCGCCCATCGAGTACCCCACCAGGTGGGCGTCTTCGATCTCCAGGAAGTCCATCAGCGCCACGACGTCCCGCACCATCTGCTTGCCGTAGACGGCCGTATCGTGCGGCTTGCCGCTCTTCCCGTGGCCGCGGCAGTCGAGGGCGATGGTGCGAAAACGGTCGGACAGTCTCGACACCACCCCGACCTCGCTCCAGAAATCGGCGGACGACGTCAGGCCATGGATCAGCACCACCGCCGGACCTTCGCCCTCTTCGACAAATCGGATCGGAACGCCCGAGGAGTCGAAGTAGCGGTCTTCGGCGTGAGCGGCGGTCGCGAAGAGCAGCAGGGCCATCGCCCGGCACAACGCGTTGCCGCCGTGACGGAGATTCTCCAGGGAAGGTGTCATGCCTCCTGCCCCGCTAGGAGCTTGCGCCGTAGAAGTTTCGCGCCAGCGAAACTTCCAACGCGACCGTCAGGTCGCGCTAGCCCCCGGCGCCCATCGGCGCCAGGCCGGCAGCTTCGATGCCCGCGATCGCGCACTGCTCGTCCCGGTCCGACGTGTCGCCGCTCACGCCGACGGAGCCGATCGCGACGTCGCCACCCTGCTCGCAAACCAGGACGCCACCCGGCACGGCGATGAACCGTCCGCCTGATGCGGCCGCCACGGCATTCTGGAAGGCGGGACGGTCGGCCAGAGCCATGTTCAGGCCCCGCGTATTCGCACCCATGCCCAACGCGGCGTACGCCTTCCCGGAGGCCACCTCGGTCCGCAGGATGCCGCTGCCGTCGGCGCGCTTCATGGCGACGATGTGGCCGCCCGCGTCCAGCACGACGACGGTCAGGGGATTCATGCCCTCCGCCTCGCCTTTCGCAAGCGCCTCATCGACGATCACCGACGCGCGCGCCAGGGGTAAGGTGGTGGTCAAACGCGGCATATCGATTACCTCCTCGTTCAATCGCAAAGACGCGCCGGCTCAGGACCGGCGGCCATGCATGAATTCGAAACGGGACGGGACAAGCCCGTCGCGGCCATGCGTGAATTCGAAGCGGGACGGGACAAGCCCGTCCCCTACATGAGGTTCATGAAGTCCCGCTTGCCGATAGACGTGCCCTTCATGCGCAGCATGTCGTAGGTCGTGGTGGCATGGAAGTAGAAGTTCGGCAGCGAGAAACCGAGCAGGAACTTCCCGCCCTGGAAGGGAATGGCGTTCTTGCCCAGCCGGAACTCGAGCGACTTCTCCTCGAAGCCGTTCACCTGTTCGGGCGTGAACGCGTCCAGCCCCTCGCGGGCCTGTGCCACGAGGCCCTGCAACGCCGCATAGTCCTCGCCGGCCGGGCTCGGCGGAGTGAAGACGCCGGCTTCGACGCCCTTGAGGGCGCCCAGGGAGTGGTGCGCCACGGAGACCACCTGGAACTGGAACGGCAGCATGTCGTCGATCAACTGCATCTGAACGATGTCGTCGAGCGAGATGCCGTTCGCTTCGCAGTGCGCGCGGCCCTTCTCGAGCACGTTGGCGGTGGCGCCCAGGATCTGCCGGTACGTACCGACGGTGGCGTCGTAGAGGGAAATGGCCATGCAAGGTCTCTCCAGTGTTGGAATCGTTGGTGTCAGCGGCCCTGGAACCGGGGCTCGCGCTTCTCGACGAACGCCCGGAACGCCTCGCGCGAGTCTTCGCTGGCGCCGGTGCGGCCGTGGCGTTCGGTCTCGAGTTCGATGTAGTCGCGCAGGGACAGGTTCTCGGCCGCGACGAAGTTCTTCTTCATCTCGCCGATGGCGAGGGGCGCGGACCTCGAGATGCGTTCGGCGATGGCCTGCACCTCTTCCCGGAAGGTCTCGTCCGGAAACGTCTGCAGAACGAGGCCCATCTCGAGCGCCTCGGCGGCGCCGAACTTCTGCGACGTGAAGAAGATCTCGCGCGCCTTCGTCGCTCCCACGATGCGGGGGAGCAGCCAGGGCCCGGCCATGTCGCCGGAAATGCCGACGCCGAGGAAGGCCGAGTTGAACATCGCCCGTTCGGTCGCGTAGCGCAGGTCGCAGGCGCACGCCCAGCCAAATCCCGCCCCGGCGCACGCGCCGTTGACCGCGGCGATCGTCACCTTGGGCATCTCGTGCAGCAGGCTCGTGACGTGGAAGTACTCCGGCCGGTTGGGTTCCTGTTTCTCGTCGCTGGTGTACGCCTTGAGGTCCGCACCCGGGCAGAACGCGCGTCCGGCGCCGGTGAACAGGACAGCGTGGACGCGATCGTCCGAAGCCACCTCGTTCAGCGTTTCATGGAGCTCGCGCATCATCCTGTTGGTGATGCCGTTCAGGTTCTCGGGGCGATTCAGGGTGACGGTGGCGAGGGGGCCGTCGACCTCACACAGGACGGTCTCGCGCGTTTGTTCGGACATCGGCTCGGGTCGGGCAGTCGGGAAGCGGCCAAGCCTATCAGCCCCGCCGTGACGATTGTAGCGCCCCATAGCCGCCCCATAGCCGGTCCGGCACTCGCTCGCGAGCTCGCTACGCGTTGGCGCGACTTCCATGCAAGGGGCGCCGAAGCTTCCTGCAACTGCATCCTGGATGTTCCGGATGTACGAACCAGGTGTAAGATTGACTGTAAAGGGAAGCAGGAGGAGGTGATGGAACGCAAATGCCGGTATGTGCCCCTGTCCCAACAACCCTTGGCGCTGGTGCTGGGTCAGGTTCGCTTCAGTCCCATCCGTCAGATGGACAAGTACATCCCGGAGATTCAAGAGGCATTTCGCCAACACGGCTTTCCTGTCGAGCGCGCCGGCAAGGTTCAGCAGGTCACCTTGGGCCCGAGCGCATGGGGGCCCGTCCAGGTCATTGAGCAGCAGCGGTGGGAGTACCGCACCAGGGAAGAGACCTGGAGCGTTCTGGTGACGCAGGATGGTGTCGTCCTGCAGACCACCGACTACGAACGATTCGAAGGCTTCGCCGACGAGTTCCGGCACGCAGTCCGGACGGTGCTTCAGACGACTGAGCATGAACGGCTGGGCGTCGTCCAGCGCGTGGGGCTTCGGTACGTCGACATCGTCCAGCCGCGCGAAGCGGAGGACTTCCGCAACTATCTCCGACCCGGCCTCCATGGGACGGCAGACGAGGTCTTTCGAGCGGGAACCCATCGACTGCACGTGGAGAGCACCGGGAGAACCCAGGTTGGGGACGATGTCCCGGGCAACATGATCGTGCGCATCGCTCAGGACGACCAGGGATTCTCGCTGCCGCCCGACCTCATTGGCGGGGCGCCGAAATACACCCCCCGGGCCAAGCCCGGCGAGTTGATCACCCTGATCGACATGGACCACTACATCGAGGGCGCCTTCGATGCGGACACCGACTGGGTGGTGGCCCGAGCATTCGAGATGCACGATCACCTCGTCGAGACCTTCCACGAACACGTCGTGACCGAGACTGCGGTCGAGGTGTGGAAGTGATCCCGACGAACAGCTACGCAGTTTACGGGGCCGCCAGACGCGCACATGCCGTGCTCACGGACGAGCCCGGCACCATGCCCAGCATGCAGGAGAACCTGCGGGAGATCATGCTACGACTCGCCTACTCCGGCAGCGGAGGCAGCATCCAGCTCGACACCGATTACGATTCGTTCTCCTTTCACATCGGCTCGAGCCCCTGCGTCCAAGCGCTTCGACCCATCGAGCCCGTGTCGGAGACGGGAGCGTCGGACGATCCACTCGGCTTCCGCGACGTCCTGAAGCTCTCCGTGATCGAGCAGATGCAGGAGTTACAGGCGGCCCTCTCGCTGAATAAATCCCAGCTCGCACGAGTCCTGCGGGTGAGCCGTCCCGCCTTGTACGAGTGGTTTCGCGGCAAGGAGCCCAACCCGGCCAACACCGACCGGCTCCACACGGTGCTGCGCTGCATCGTGCGGGCTCGGGCCGCGGGTACCAGCCCGCTCAATGCACGGTTCGTCCGTCAGCCAGCAGACCTCGACGGACCGGCGCTTCTCGACTTGCTGTCCGAGGAGCGAATCGACGAAGACCGTGTGGTTCACGCGATTGAAGAAGCGCAGGCACTCGGAGCCGCAGCAACCCGCAGGAGAGTTGCCCGAGAAGAGCGGTTGAACGATCTCGGCTTCGATGATCCTGGAAGCGAGCAGCGAAGAGAACAGCTCGCCAGGAACATGGCGCTCCGGGACTGGCCGAACCGGTAACGCATGGCTGAGGTGTTCGACAGCGAGCAGATAACGAAGCAGGGCTGGCGACAAGGCGCGATCCTTGGCGACAGGCTGGCGAAGCTCGCGGCGGAGTACGCTTCCCGGACGGCGGACGTGGACAGGGCGGACTGGCTGGTCCTGACGAGCCACGACTGCGATATCGTCAACGTCAGCATCGCCAAGGAGCCCGTCGTCGAAGTCCTTTGCATGAGAGTTGCTGGCGCCGGGAAGTTGGACCGGAAGCAGTCGTGGGGCAGAAACCCACGAACGCTTCAGCTCGAAGTCGAAGCACGCGAAGCCCCTGTCGTACTGACATGCGTTGTCCACGAACGATGGACGATCCCTCGAGACCTCTTGATGCGGGAGGCACCAGCGCAGTTCCTCCCGGACAAGGAACGCCGGCTGGTAGCGGAGTGGCTCGCCAAACGATACATCCGCGCGGCATTCCGACGGCCTTCGATCTGCGCTGGCGCTCGAAGCAGAAGGATTGGCAGAAACTCCTGAGGAAGCACAGCGAATGGATGCAGGGCGTGTACCTCAGGCTCAGCACGCTCGACGAGCTCCCGGCGAATGCGCCGTACCAGTGCCATCTCATTCTCGCCATTCCATCGGTGAACGAGGTACCGCTGACTGGACCAGCAGACGCACCGAGATCGAGGAAGAGGTACAGGCATTCTGGGACCAGTTCGAGCCCGGCATCGGGTGTGCCGGCGTCGAGGTCCTGGGAGCCGACGAGATCACTCTCGCGGACATCGAGCCGTACCAGCGATTCGACGCCGATTGGGTGAGCTTCGAAGATGAGACTTCGACCACATCGCCGATTCTCGACATGCCGTCATAGGCCTTCACGGCAAGAGGGGGCGTCATTCTCCTGTGCACCCACGCACGCGCAGATGCCGTGTCTGGAGACCTGTGCCGGGCCGACTTACCATCCATCCATGACCGCTCTTGCAGTCAAGCTGCCGGCACAGAGCCGCATGCCGCGCTTGCGCGGCAAGCGCGAAGGCGCAACGTGACGATGGCCAGACCCGACCACCAAATCGTGGCCCACCTGGAGTGGATCGGCTTCGTGCGCCCGACTGGGCTCGTCGTCTCCGCGTCGGCGCTCGTCAAGGCCGGCGCGCTCCTGAATCGAAGCGATGCCGAGGGCCAGCAACTGCTCCACGGGTGCGTGGAGGAACCCAGTCGCGGAACTTCGTGAAACCCATGAGCTCTTTGACGCCGACAAGCGGCCTGGTGAGAAATGCGGGCGGGCAGCCTGTCGGACTTTGCGTCTGGCACGCCACTTGGAGGGCGCGTCAGGGTTGGTTCCACGGGAGTTTCGCGCCAGCGAAACTCCCAACGCGAACGAAGTTCGCGCGCTAGCGCTGCCGCGGAAGATCCGCAGGTGTGCCCATGGGCTGGCGGGCCCCTCAGCGCAGCCAGGCGTCCCGCTGCACGATCTCCTCCGCGATCTGCACCGCGTTGGTCGCGGCGCCCTTGCGGAGGTTGTCGCAGACGAGCCACAGCGCGAGACCGTTCTCGAGCGCCGTGTCTTCCCGGATGCGGCCGACGAAGACCTCGTCGCGGTCCGCGCCGTCGATGGGCATCGGGTAGCCGCTGTTTGCAGGATCGTCCACGACGATCATGCCCGGATACGCGGCGAGCAGTTCCCGCGCGCGGGACACGCCAATCGGCCGGTCGAACTCGATGTGCACGGCCTCGCTATGGCAAAGCGCGATCGGTACGCGTACGCAGGTGGTGGAAACGGGCAGGTCCGGCTGATGCAGGATCTTGCGCGTCTCGTTCAGCATCTTCGCTTCCTCGGAGTAGTACCCGTTCTCCCGGAGCGATCCGATGTGCGGCAGCAGGTTGAAGGCGATCTGGTGGGGATACTGCTCCGCGTGGGCCTCGCCGCCGTCGAGCACGCTGCGCGACTGTTCCTCGAGTTCGACCAGCGCGGCCGAACCGGTGCCCGTCACCGACTGGTAGGTCGACGCGACGACCCGTTCGATCCCCGCTTCGGCGCGCAGGGCGTCGAGCACCATCGCGAGCGGCGTCGTCGAACAGTTCGGGATCGACAGGATGCCCTTGTGGCCGTCCACCTCGTCGGCATTGATCTCCGGCACCACCAGCGGTACCTCCGGATCCATGCGCCAAACGCCGCTGTCGTCGATGGTCACGCAACCGCGCTCACGGGCAGCCAACGCCATGTCGCGGCTGATCTCGTCGGTCGCGGAGATGAAGGCGATGTCCGACTCGTCAAAGACGCCTGGCGTCGTATCCTCGACGCAGATTTCCTTGCCGGCGAACTCGAGCTTCCTGCCGACGGAACGTGGCGAAGCCGTCAGGCGCAGGCGCGCCATCGGGAAGGCGCGTTCCGCGAGGACTGCGAGCGCCACCGTGCCGACGGCGCCGGTGGCGCCGACGATGGTGACTC
Source organism: Candidatus Azotimanducaceae bacterium (assembly GCA_965206615.1). Classification (GTDB taxonomy): domain Bacteria; phylum Pseudomonadota; class Gammaproteobacteria; order Pseudomonadales; family Azotimanducaceae; genus VXNE01. The sequence goes on along the minus strand of CBDBKI010000004.1, from coordinate 240,653 downwards.
TGGGATCGGCCATGACAGGGAGCCCGTCGAAAAACCGGCGATTATAAGCGCCCGTCGGGCCTTACGACCGCGGGGACGTCCGGGCGCGGTTCACCCTCCCTCCATCGGGAGAGCGTGGGGCGTCACCGCCGGGCACGCCAGGGCTTGCGAGCGAATCGGCGTCCGAGGCCACGCTCGATCTCACGCCACTTCCGTTCTTCCTCGGGCGTGACGAACGTGATCGCCTCGCCGGAACGCCCCATGCGGCCGGTGCGTCCCACCCGGTGCGTGAACAGCTGTTCCGAGTCCGGCAGGTCGAAGTTGATGACCTGGCCGATGCCCTCCACGTCCAGGCCGCGAGCAGCCACGTTGGTCGCCACGAGAATCGGCGCGGCGCCGGACCGGAAATCCTTCATCACGCGTTCGCGCGCGCTCTGCCTGAGATTGCCTTGCAGCGCTGCCACCGGATAGCCCATGGAGTCGAGCTGTTTCGCCAGCTTCTTGACGCCGTGTTTCGTCCTGCCGAAGACAAGGATGGGCTCGCCGTCCCGTTCGTCCAGCAGCGTCTGCACGGCGCCGATCTTGTCGGCCTTCTCGATCGTGTAGACCTGGTGCTCCACGGTCGGCGGCGCAGCAAGATCCAGGTCGATCTCCACCGTGACGGGATTGCGCAGATGCTTCTTCGCCATGTCGGCCACCCATCTGGGCATGGTCGCGGAGAAGAGCGCGGTCTGTCGTTCGGAGGGCGTGCGGGCCAGGATTGACTCGACATCGCGGGCGAAACCCTTGTCCAGCATCTCGTCCGCTTCGTCGAGGACAAGAAATCGTACCGATCGCAGGTCCAGGTTGCCCTGTCGCAGGTGGTCCAGCGTGCGGCCCGGCGTTCCCACGACGATGTGGGCTCCGCGCCTCAGCGCGGCTTGCTCCGGTCGCACCGACCGGCCGCCATACAGCAACGTGACGCTCGACTTCTGCCCCGCAACCAGGGCGCTGGCGACCCCGGCCACCTGAATCGCCAGCTCCCGCGTGGGTACCAGGACCAGCGCCTGGATCCCCCGCATCGATGGATCGCATCGTTCCACCGCCGGGACCGCGAACGCGAGGGTCTTGCCGGACCCCGTGCGCGCCTGACCGATCAGGTCGTGTCCGGCCAGCAGATGGGGGATGGTCTGTGCCTGAATGGGCGTCGGCTCCACGATGTCCATGTCCGCGAGCGCCGCTCGGGTCGCGACCTGCAATGCCATTTCGGAGAACTGTCCCGCACCGGCCCCGGGGGAATCCACGACGGGTTCGTTCGCTGTAACCGGAGCGGTTGCGGGCGCGCCGCCGGAGGGAGCGGCACGGCCACGGCGGTTGCCGAAGCAGGGGCGGCAATACACGGGTCGGCCGGGCGTCGGCCGAAACGGCAGGCTGGTGACCGCGTCGCAGTCGGTACAAACGGCGTCGTGGCGCTGTCGGCGAACGGACGGCCGTGCGCGCGTCGAAGAGGTCTGAAGGGGCATACGGGGACGGACTCCTTGTCCAAAGAGGTGAAACAGTTGGGTAGCGCGGGGTGTAAGAGCAGGGGAGAGCCGGGACGGCCCGCTGCGGTGCGAAACCTTGGCGCCTCAATCAGGCGCGGTCCCTATTATGACAGACAACGGCCTTCGACGTGTTTGGATGCCAGGCGGGCAGGGCCCCGCCGGGTTGACGGAAGGATCAGCGGATCAGTTCCACTTGCACTTCCACGTCGAGTTCCAGCGTCGCCCAGCTCCGATCCGCCGTCAGCACCAATGCCTGCTCCCGCATCGCCAGGGCAAGGCACGCACGATCCCCGAGGGACAGTCCTTGCTTGCGGGTCGTGCGGCGCAGCAGTCCCGCGGCGATTGCGAGGCCTTCATCGAAAGGACGGATCGGAAGACCGAAGGCGCGCAACCACGCACGAGCATCTTCCTCGCTCGCACCCCGTTCGACCAGGCGGGCGACCACCTCCGACGCATTCACGGCCGACAGGACCCCCTCGTTCAGCGCCTCGATGACACGCGCCGCGCCGGGTTCTCCAAAAACGACCGCCAGCAAGGCGGAACTGTCGAACACGACGGCCACGATGATCTCCGGGCTTCCTGCGAAGCGCCGCTACTCCTCCCCCCACATCACTCCTCCCCCCACATCACTCCTCCCCCCACATCGCCCTGCGGTCGGCCAGAAACGCGTCTACCTCGCTGATTCCCGGCCTCTTGAGTGGACGTAGCGCGGCCTGCATGCGCTGGATCGCGACACGACGCGAGACGACCTTCAGCTCTCCCGCCTCCACCCAAGCGGTCACATGGGGGTCCTTGTCGAGGAGCATCGCCTCGCGCATCTCCTGCGGGATCACGAGCCTCCCGTCCGGCCCGACCGTCAGGGACTGCCTCTCGACATCTGCCAGGTCCTCGCCCAAAGCCGGCGCCTGCTCGGCGGGCGCCTCGTAGCCGGTCTTCCAATGTTGGTACTGCGTGCTGGCCGTAGCGCGGTTGCCTTCCTCTGCGGCGATGCGGTCCACCACCTCGCGCCGGGACGCGCGCCGACCAGTCTCGCGGGTAATCTCGTCGGCGACTTCCCACACACGCCCCGTCCGCGTACCCGCTCGGGGCCTCGAATAGACGACCGGTTGGTCCTTCATGACGCTTCTCCTGATCACTCCTGATGGCACATGATCCTTCAGTCTCCATATTCTATACGGAATGGCGGAATGTATATACATTGGGCTCGTGTCGCGACACGCGCCGACCCTTTGCGCCTCGGGAGCCGCCGGCACCTGCGCACGACAATCGGGCCGTTTCGCGTAGCATGGCCCGATCAAAAAGATTCGGCAGGGAATGAGGTCATGCGCAACGGTACGCTGCTGACGCTTGCAGTGCTTGGATTGACCGCGGCTTGCGGCCCGGCCGAAACCGGGGAGCCGCCGGCGCCCGTGGCCATCGGTCCGGAGGTCGTGGTGACGGGCGGAACCATTCGCGGGGCAGTCGACGAAGACGGCCTGAAGCAGTACCACGGCATCCCCTTCGCGGCCGCACCTGTCGGCGACGCGCGCTGGGCGCCTGCTGCGCCGGTCGCGGCGTGGAGCGATGTCCGCGACGCGACCGCGCCGGGCCCGAAGTGCGTGCAGCCGCAGGGACAGGGCGGCGGCCTCTACGGCGAGTCCGGGTTCGAGATGAACGAGGACTGCCTGACGCTCAACGTTTGGACGCGCGCCGAGCATGTCGGCGAGGGGCTCCCGGTGATGGTCTGGATCCACGGCGGCGCCCTCGTCACCGGCGCTGGATCGGACTATCCCGGCGAACTGCTGTCCTCGAAGGGCGTCGTGCTGATTACGGCGAACTACCGCCTCGGACCCTTCGGGTTCCTGGCGCTTGCCGAACTCAGCGCCGAAAGCCCACAGGGCGTCTCCGGGAACCAGGGGCTCCGGGATCAGCTCGCGGCCCTCGAATGGGTGCGCGACAACATCGCGCAATTCGGCGGCGATCCCGGCAACGTGACGATCTTCGGCGAGTCCGCCGGCGCCTTGAGCATGTCGCTGCTACAGGCGACCCCGCTCGCCAAGGGGCTCTTCCACCGCGTGATCGGTCAGAGCGGCGGCGCCTTCCAGCCGATGTCGTTCCGCACGCGGATGACGTCCTACGGGCCATCCAGCGAGTCGCGCGGCGAAACGTTCGCGGCCGCCCTCGCCGGGGAAGATGGGGATCCCGCCCTCGCGGGTTTGCGCGCGCTCTCGGCGGAGCACGTGCTCGAGGTATTCGAGAGCGATCCCGCTTTCTCCGACTATGACTCCCTTGCCATCGTGGATGGAGAGGTGATCCCGGACGAGGTGGCGACGATCTTCGCCGAGGGCCGCCAGGCCGACGTGCCGGTGATGGTCGGTTCGACCGCCGAGGAGGGGACGTCGCTGTACGAGTTCATCGTCCCGCCCTTCGGCGAGGGCGCGGCCGGGTTCGAGGCGTACGCGCAGGCGGTCCTGCCGGAGGCGGGCGACGCAGTCGCGACACACTACCCGTCCGGGACGGACGACGAGGCACGGACGTCGGCCGAGAAACTCCTCGCGGACCTGCTCTTCACCGCCCCGATGCGCATCTGGGCCCGCGCCATGGCGAACGTCGAGAGCGACGCCTACCTCTACTGGTTCACCTGGGCGCCACCCATCGAAGAGAGCGAACGCTACGGTGCCTTCCACGGTGCCGAGATCGGCTACGTGTTCGGCAATCTGGACCTCTTCGGAGCGGTGCCGACCGACGAGGACCGCGCGTTCTCGGACCTCATGGCGACGATCTGGGCGGAGTTCGCGCGTACCGGAAACCCGAACGGCGAAGGGCTGCCCGAGTGGCCGGCTTACACGCGGGAGAACGGGGCTTACATGGAGCTTGGCGTGGACACGGGGGCCAAGAGCCACATCCGCGTGGACGAGGTGGCAATCATTGCGGGGGCGTGGGATGAGCGGCGGAGGATGGAGCAGCGATCGCATCACGTTGAAGGGCCGTGAATTTGCCATCACCAGTAGTGCGTCAGTTCGAAAAAGGACCGATGCGGGAACATCGTAGCGGAGGCGACGCGCCCGGCCGAAGCGCAGCGCGTCGTCTTCGCGGGCGTGCGGGTGGTCATCGTCGAAGCCCACTCAAGCCAACAAAGAGTCCTCCGCGGCCGCGACCAGCCGGTGGGCCAGGACGAGACCGCTGCGGCGAACCCGTCACCCCACCGGCCATCGCCGCGGCGTGACAGAGGGGTTCAAGAGGGCGGCAACTGCTGATAGACCCCTCTGATTGGACATCCATCCCCGGTCACCCCGCACATGAAGTCGCCTCGGTCATGCCCACAGTTCGTGCTAAGCACCCTGTAGCCATCCTCGACGTACTGTCGACCAGCCACCTTGCCGGTGTAGAAGCAGAGTTCGCCCGTGTCCAGACGGTGGGTGTCGCCTTGCAGTCTGCGGCACGCGTCCATCCAGCGCCGCGCCTCGTCCGAGGTGGTGTTGCAGTTCTGCACCACTTCTCCCTCGGTGTCGAAATTCGCCCACCGATACGAGTACGTTGAGCACGACGATACGAGCGCGGCAATGGCTGTCACAGTGATCGCTCTGCCTATAAGCGGGCTGACCAGCTGCCTCAGCCACGGCGTCTCACGCCGCCGGACATCGCAACTCAGTTGAACAGGGGGGAAGCATCTGCGGACCATCGTGTCCTCCTTCTCTGTGCGCAAGGATGTACTTATTCGCCCGGGGTGGCTTTAATGCCATTTCTTGATCATTATTGTGGACAATATACCACCTTCGCACTTCCCTGTCCGCGGACACCCAAAGAGGACACCCAAAGAGGTGGAACGGGCGGCGACCAATACCATCATGCCAACTCATGCTCGAACCAGACCCCGCCAGCCACCGGGCGGCGGCGGCAGCTCTCATGAACCAGCGTGGATCACCGGCAAGAGGACACGCGCCCTGGTTGTCTCCCAAGCAGATTGGAGCTGCATCCAGGAGACGCTGCTCCTGCTTGCGATCCCCGGGATGCGAGAGTCAGTTCGGGAGGGCATGGCCACGCCGGTCGAAAAGTGCAGCGCAGTCCTTGACTGGTGACCAGGCTTCGCTTGCGTAAGGCACGATCAACGCCACACGGACAGTTCACGCACGAACCTGTTGCGGGCAACCGTAGGGGACGCCCTTGTGGCGTCCCGTGGTGACGCCGTGCACGGCGTTCGACCACGGGCGAGCACGAGGGTCGCCCCTGTAGCATGCCCCGCACCTCCAGGCCAACCACCCGCCCCTCCTTCAGCGGCGAATACGTCGAGTGAACCAACCCGCTCAGGTCGAAGTCGCTGCGCCGCAGCACTTCGTCGAGCAGGTTGCGGCCGTACAGCGTGATACTCGACCCAATCTGAAGGAGCGAAGCCCACGCTCGCATCGACGAGATCGCCGCCGTCGAGCACGCCGCGGTTGTCGTCGATGATCTCGCTGTCGTCCCGATGGGAGAGTGCGAGGCGCAGCGAGAGACGGCCGTTGCCAACCTGGCGCGCGTATATCGCTTCCACCCCGTAGGTCAGCTTAGCGAGACGGGGCAGTTCAAGGTCTCTGTCGCCGACCGTCGACCCATCGCCGTTAAGGTCGAACCGCACGCGGTCGTAGGCCCCGTCCGTGTAGCCCAGGAATGCGCTCACCGTTGCCGCGTCGCCCACCGCGGCCATCACGTCGGCTTCCAGGCCCTGGATGGTCACGTCTGCCGTATTCGCCGTGATCTGCACGGCACCCGACGCCACACCCGCGCGGGTCACCTGGCGCTGCATGCCGCGAACCTGGTTGCGGAACCCCGCCACGTTCAGGCGCACGCGCCCGGCGGCGAATTCCGTCTTGAGTCCCACCTCGAAGGCGTCCTGCTCTTCCTCGTCGAACGGTCCGGGCGGGGCGACCGGCGAGGTGTTGCGCAGGTTGTAGCCGCCGCTGCGGAAGCCCCTGGTGTAGTGCCCGTACCACTGCGTGCGCGGACCGAACCAGTACTGCAGACCCACCTTGGGCGTGACGTTCCGCCAGGAGTCGCCATCGGAGAAGTCGAAGACGCACCGGTGCGAGACCACGACGCACTCGGAGTTTCCGGCCGTCGCCACCCGGACGTCCTTCTCCTCGAAGGTGTAGCGGACGCCCGCCGTCAGGACCCAGCTACTACCGAGCTCGACATCGTTGTTCAGGAAGACGCCGCCCGTCAGATGGTCCTGATCGCCGCCGAAGGGAGACCGCCAGGCGCCGCGCAGGACGCGCCGCTCCCGGTAACGGATATCCTGTTGAAAGACGTAAGCCCCGAGCGTCACCTCCCAGCCGTCCCGCAGCCAGCCCGAGTAGCGCAACTCGTTACTGATCTGCTCCTGCTCCGTGTACGCGAACAGGTGGAAGATCGGCCGCGTGGTCGAGTCGATGTCCGCCAGCGACTCGTGCTCGACCGTGCGCCAGCCGAACACGTTGGTGATCTGCCCGGTGCCGGGCGCCACCCGCCAATTCGCCTCGACGATGCCGTGCTGCCACGCGACGCGCGAGAACCCCGGTTCGTCGATGGCGAAGTCAAAGCCGCGAAAGCGGCGTCGGTTCTGTGTCGCGGGTCCGTCGCCGTCCGCATCGCCGCGCTCGTAGATCAGGGTGACGTCCAGGTCCTCGGAAGGAAGGCAGCCAAGCAACCACCGGACGCACCACCCACGTCGTCTCCCTGCCGCCCGCGCCACCACCAGGCGCTGCGTTGTCGAACCAGCCTTCGTCCTTGCGGTGGCTGGCCGAGTCGCGCGGCCACCGCTCCGTCGGCCAGGGAGCCCTCGACGCTGCCGGTGACACGCCGGTCGAGTCCCGTCTCCACGCGTAGTGCGGCGTCAGCCGAGGTCTCACCGCCGGGACGCCGGGAACGCAGGAGCACGGCGCCGCCGGTGACGTTGCGACCGAACAGGAGCCCCTGCGGACCCCGCAGCACCTCCACGGCCTCAAGATCCAGCATGTCCATGATGACGCCGTAGTTCACGCCCAGATACACGCCGTCGACGAAGACGCCGACGGTCGGGTCTATGGAAGGGATGGAACCGGCTACGCCCAGGCCGCGAATGGAGAAGTTGGCGATGCCGTTGGCCGTGCCGATGCTCTCGGTGGGCCGCTACCCCGCTCCACGCTGCGCACGTACGTAGCTCTCCAGCACGCGGTTGATGCGCGTCTGGTAGCCCTTTCCCGGCGCGCGGAAGTGATGGAGCACCGAACTCTTCACGCGCAGGGTGATCTGCTCGGTCCGGTCCGGCTCGACCAGCTCGGCCTCGCGCCAGAACGCGTCGTCCAGCGCCGGGATGTCGCCGTAGCCGATTGCGGCATCCTCCACCGTGGCGATTTCAGCCGGCTCCAGTGCCTTCTTGTATCCGCTCATGGTATGACCTCCTCTCCTTTCGAGATGCGGGCCGCGCCGAGATCAGCCGCCGCCGGTCCCCGCGCCTGGTGTGCGCCACCACGATGACCGCAGGACCGACCCGTCCGACGCTGACGTAGCGTACCTCGCCGTAGTCGCGGCGCATATCGGGCAGGGTGAGCACCGGGCCGTCGAAGATGCGCTGCGCGGTGGCGAAGTCGATTCCGTGCTTCGCGATGTTGGCCCGCTCCTTGGCATCGTCCCATTCGAAATGCACGTCAGGGTATGTATAGTTTGTAAGTATGCGGAGTGCAAGTCCTATTCGCGGGAGCTCCTTCGCTTGTGGCTACCGGACACGTTCGGGTGCAACCCAATGAAATGCAGTCGGCCCACCGCTGCATGACCGACCGGCGCTTCTCGAGCAGATCGTCGCGCGCGTAGGCGGCTACCGTCGCGGAGCCCTCGACAGGCGCCAGCGCGAACTCCGAGAGTAGCTCGTCCACGTCGTGCTGCCGCGCCCAGTCCTTGAAGCTCGACCGGAACCCGTGGCCCGACGCCGCGATCCCTGACGTGCGCAGCGCCTGCGCCATCACCGAATTGCCCAGCATCGCCCCCGGGCGCGCCCGGGAACACCAGCGCGTCCCGGTTTCCTTGCCGGGCTTTGACCAGCAACTGAAGCGCCTGGCGGGACAGCGGCACCCGGTGCGACTTCGCCGTCTTCGTCGCTTTCGCGGGCTTGACCCACACCGCCACCGGTACGTCTCGGGCGGCCTCTGCCTGGCTCTTCTTCGTCGCGGTGGTGACGACCTCTTCGAGCAGGCCGACCGTCCGCCGTCCGTCGTCTTGCGCATCCTCGGCGCTCCACGTCGGGCATGCCAACAGCAGCACGGCGGCGAGGCGGGTCCAGGCAGGGACCACGCATCTGCCGGCCGGCCACGCCCGGCCTGGGAGAGGGTCGGTCATCGGGTGTCGTTCGTCAGGGCAGTGCGAGCGCGCGGGATGATACCCGGAGTCTTGTCTACAGCAGCTTCGCCAGCCGTCTCAAATCCTCCGAACCCGTTTCACGAAGCACGTCCGCGAGCATGCGCAGTTCCTCCGGCGACTTGCCGGCCCGGAAGCTCGCCAGCGCCTCCGGGTTGCTCGCGGCCGCTCTGGCGTAGCTCTCCGCCAGGGAGAGCCAGCGACGCCGCACCTCGCCGGCGGGTCGCGGGGCGGGCGTGCCGGCGGACACGGCCCCCTCCCTGGCAGGAAAGTCCTTGAGGACCTCGTCGAGTGTTTCCATCGCGCACACCACGTGGACCACCCCGACCACGCGCACGGTTCTGGCCAGCGTCGCGAAGTCGGTTCCAGCGCACTCGTCGTCGTGATACGCGACCTCGAAGGCCGGCGCCAGGAGGTCGGCGAGATCCCGTGTATTCTGCTCGGGAACAAGACGGTCGAAGGGTGAGTGAAAGAAGTGCAGGCGCGTGTCGTCCGCCGCGAGCGCATCCGCCGGCTCCACGAGGTTCGTGAAGGTGTTGAGCTGAAGCATCGTCTTCAGGGCGTCGTAACGGCCATCGCCGCTCAACATGCCGGTCACGAAGTCGTCTCCGAGGCCATCGCCGGCGATCAGGTCGGTAGGCGTCAAGCCGAGATCCGTGTACGCGAGCAGCGGCGGCAGAATCCGGCCCACGAGGTAGGGCAGGATCGTCTCCTCGTCCACGTCACGGCACCAGGGGTCGTCCTCGCAGTCCCCGTTCATTTGTACCAACGTGCCGCGAACCGTCTGGTACAGGTTGTGTGGCGCGCCGCCGCTGTACACCTCCCGTATACGGACCCCGGCTCCGCCAATCCGGTTGGCCAACCACACCGCGACCGCGCTGTGGCCGCCTTGCGAATAACCCACCACCGACATGTCGGCGTTCTCACCCGAGTGGAAGGCCTGGTAGTCGTCGCCGGCCAGGACAGCAGCCACCATGTCGAGGCTGTTGTTGGCCACGCGGTTCGCCATCAGGTAGGTCTCCGGCTGGTCGGTGCCGTTGCCGGCGTCGCCGGCCGAACCGCCGCGTCCCCAGTTGTCGGGCGCGATCACGAGGTAACCGCGGCTCGCCAGCAGATTCGCGAAGACGTGCCAGCCATCCCGGAAACTGAGCGAGCCGGGCGTCGAGCCGGTGGAATGGCTCAGCAGCACCACGCGATCCCTCGGCTCGAAGGTCCCGCTCGAGCCGACCTCCGGCATGGCGACGAGGCCCGTGAGCGTGGACGGCTCCCCCGCCGGATTCCTGGAGTCGTACGAGACGCTTTGGGAGATCACGCCATGGGTCGCGTTGCCGGCGGTCAACTGTCGCCAGGACCGATCGGCGATCTGGCCGATGGCGAGCGCCGCCAACGCACGGAGAATCGGCGAGCCGATGTCGTCCAGCAACGCCTCGGCCACGTACCTGTCGAACAGTTCGCCGACGGCGCCCGCCGGAGTGGTCACGTGGTCGAGCACGGTCAGCCGAGGCTCGTCCCCCCGGTGGCCCGTGGAGAACTCGAGCACACTTCGATATCGGCGGTCCTCATCGTCCGTAGCGTCCACGGTGACGCTGTACGCCGACGCATCCGCCAGCGTGCAACGGAGTCTGTGGTCAATGACGTGGTCCCCGTCACCGTCGCCGAGATCGGTGAGGGAACGACGCACGGCGGAACCCTCTGGCTCGCATTCGCCCGAATACGCAAAGCGCAGACCGGGGGCGCCGAGATGGACGAGGTTCACCGCGTCCGTAGCCGGGTCGATGGTGCTGCCGGCAGCGGGAATGGAGTCGAACAGGGAAACGCTCTCGGGTGGTGGTTCGGGGGTCGGCGTCGCAGGCACGTCATCTCCGCCGCCACCGCCGCCTCCGCAACCCCATACGGCGGCCAAGGCAGCGAACCACAACGGGCGAGTGGCGGCTCGGCTGAATCTCCGTCGTGACACGGTCAGCGAGGCCGCAGCCGGGACGGGCCGTGGATCGGAGGGGTTGCCGGGTCTGCGATGGAGAGCGGCTCCTGGCTGCGTGACGACCGGGGAGAGCGGTTCATCTGGGCGACCGCGCGCGACGCCCCGGGATGGTACCCGTTCGGGATGCTCGCATCGATGCATCTTCCGTCCGGGCATGGGCACCCGACCGACCATCTGTCGCGGACTCCACGCACTTGACATCACGCCAGAAATCATCATTTATTGTTGCTTATCAAACTCCTCCAGTCTGATATGCAACAATTAGTGCCTCGTACGAAGCTGCTCGCCGCCGTCTCGGGAGATCTTCATGAGGCCCCCGCGGTTGGCCTGCTGGGTGCTCGGCAGGTCGGGAAGACTACCCTGGCACAACAGGTCGCCGCCGAATGGTCGGGGCCGTCCAGGGTGCTCGACCTCGAAGTCGCCGCCGTGCAGGAGGCGCTGGCCCGGGCCCCGGAGGCCGTGCTGCGCGACAGCGAGGGTCTGGTGGTCGTAGACGAGGTCCAGCGCATGCCGACCCTGTTCCAGGTGTTGCGCCCGATCTGCGATGACCCGGCCCGTCAAGCCGTGTTCCTGCTGTTGGGTAGCGCTTCCCTGGACTTGATCAAGGGAGTGTCCGAGACCCTGGCCGGGAGAATCCTGTTCGTCGACGTATCGAGCCTGTCCCTCTTCGAAGTGGGCGTCGAGCACCAGCAGCGGCTGTGGATGCGGGGCGGTTTCCCCCGCGCCTGGCTCGCGCCGTCGTCTGCGGCGTGGAGCCGATGGATGCAGTCTTTCACGCAGACCTTCCTGGAACGAGACATCCCCGGTCTGGCGTCGCGCGTTTCTCCCGCCGCCATCGGTCGCTTCTGGCGCATGCTCGCCCACTACCACGGGCAGGTCTGGAATGCGGCGGAGCTGGCACGTTCGATGGATGCGAGCGTCACGGCTGTGAACCGCTACCGTGACCTCCTCGCCGGCACCTTCATGATCCGGGTTCTGCCACCCTGGTTCGAGAATCTCGGCAAGCGGCTCGTCAAGTCGCCGAAGGTATATCTGCGCGACAGCGGCATCCTCCATTTCCTGCTCGGCATCGAGACTGCCGCCGAACTACCGATGCACCCCCGCTACGGCTCAAGTTGGGAAGGTTTCGCCCTGGAGCAGACCCTGATTGCGCACGGCTCCCGGGAAGCGTACTTCTACGCCACCCGGCGCGGCGCCGAGCTGGACCTCCTGCTGCTCCGCCGGGGCCGACGCTGGGGTTTCGAGTTCAAGTGTTCGGACGCGCCACGCACGACGAAGGCGATGCACATCGCCATCGACGATCTCGGTCTCGAACACCTGTGGGTGGTGTATCCCGGTAGTCTGCGCTATCCCCTGACCCAGAGGATCACCGCCTTGCCGCTCGCCGAAGTACACGAGATCGCCTTTCAGGCCCCCGGCTGACCGTCGCCGCTTCCCCGTGAACACGCCATCCACACAAGCCGAACAGGAGGAGGACTGAACGTGTCCAACGTCATCGCGCAAGACCTCGTGCGCCGGTACGGCAAGGTACGGGCGCTCGACGGCTTCAACCTGCAGGCCGCCCCCGGCACCATTGTCGGCCTCATCGGGCGTAACGGAGCGGGCAAGTCCACCGCGCTGCGCGCCATGCTGGGCCTCATCCGGGTCCAGGGCCACCTCGAGGTGCTGGGCCTCGAACCGTTTCGACACCGTGCCGCGCTGATGCGGCGCGCCGCCTACATCGCTGATGTCGGCACGCTTCCGGGGTGGATGAAGGTGCGCGACGCCCTCGCCTACGTGGCCGCCGTCCACCCGAGGTTCGACATCGTGCGGGCAACGGCCCTGCTCGAAGACGCCGGCATTGCGGCGCATCGCAAGATCGGCAAGCTCTCCAAGGGCATGATCGTGCAGACGCACCTGGCGATCGTCCTCGCCATCGACGCCGACCTGCTCGTGCTCGACGAACCCACCCTCGGCCTCGACATCGTCAACCGCCGTCACTTCTACGACCGCATCCTGAACGACTACTTCGACGGCCAGCGAACGATCGTCGTGAGTACCCACGACGTGGCCGAACTGGAGCACATCCTGACGCACGTGGCGTTCATCGCCGACGGCCGCGACGTGCTGAGCATGCCGATGGCAGAGGTCGCAACGGAGTTCGCCCTGGTGACCGTGCCGGACGACCGACTGACCGACGCCCGCGCACTCGCTCCGATCGCGGAACGGAGCGGCTGGCAGGGCCACGACCTCGTCTTTCGCGGCCGGCAGGTAGGCGAACTCGCGACCCTCGGCCCTGTGCGCACGCCGACGCTGCCGGAGCTGTTCATCGCCTGCATCGGGAACAACGAGGCGGGAGCGACGCCATGAGGACCTTCCTCGGATTGATCAGGCGCGAGTGCCAGGAACGCCGGGGGCTCTTTATCGCCATCGGCGTCTTCGCGGGGTTCGCGCTGGGCGCGACGATGCTCGCCGGATCCAACCTGGCGGAGTCTGGCGTACTGCACCTCGGCAACGTCGGCACCATCAGTGGCGCCCCCTATTTCCTGCTGGCGTTCGTGCTGACCTTTTTCTATCTCACGGGCGCCCTGCACGGTGAACGACGGGACCGCAGCGTGTACTTCTGGAAGTCCATGCCCGTGGGCGACGGCACGACGGTGGCAGCCAAACTGCTGGTCGGGGTGCTGCTCATCCCGGGCGTGTGCCTCGCGGCCATGGCGGCAAACCACCTGGTCGTCCTGGTGTGGGCGCCCTGGGACGTCTGGCGCACCGCACAGTTCCCGGAGTTGTGGGTGCATGGGATCGTCGGCGTGATCGTGTACGTCTTCTGGGGTCTGCCGATCTGGGGCTGGCTGTTGCTGACCTCCGCCGTCGCGCCGCGACTGCCGATGCTGCTGGCGCTGTCGCCCCTGCTGCTGTTCATCTTCCGCGAGATTCCCCTCCTGCGCGTACTCTCGGATTTCATCCTGGCGCACGCCCGGCGGATCCCCCTCCCGGGCACCGCGTACGACATCTCCGAGTCGCTGGCACTGTTCGCGAGCCTGGACATGTACATCGGCATCGCGGTGGGCGCCGCGTGCCTCGCCGGAGCGATCTTCGCGCGCAAGGTCCTGAACGAGACGTGAGATGAAGGCCAACGGAGCAACGACAGTCCTTCCGGTCGCTATCATGGTGACGCTTGTCGGCGTCCTGACCATGTAGAGGTCACCGAACATGACGCACCGACATCTCGCGACGATGTCAGCAGTGACGCATCGCTACGGTGACGTCGTCGCCCTCGACGGACTGAACCTCACGATCCGGGCCGGCGAGGTGCTGGCCGTGCTCGGGCCGAACGGCGCGGGCAAGACCACCGCCATCAACCTGCTGCTCGGGAGCCTGCGCGCGCAGGAAGGCACGGTGGAAGTGTTCGGGCACGAACCGGGGGCCCGCGCGGTCCGCATGCGCCGAGGCGCGATGCTGCAGGTCTCGGGCGTTCCGGACACGTTGACCGTCGCCGAACACCTGGAGCTGTTCTCCAGCTACTACCCCGCGCCGCTGCCGGTCTCCAGGCTGCTGGAGATGGCCGGCCTCGAGGACCTGCGCGACCGGCGTTACGGCCGGCTCTCCGGCGGCCAGAAGCAGCGGGTGATGTTCGCGCTGGCGCTGGCGGGAGACCCGGAGCTCGTCTTTCTCGACGAGCCGACGACGGGGCTCGACGTCGAGGCGCGGCGGAGCCTGTGGAACGAGATCCGGGAGCTCAAGGCGGCCGGCCGCACCGCGGTGCTCACCACGCACTACCTGGAGGAGGCGGACGCGCTCGCCGACCGGATCGCGGTCATCCACCGGGGCCGGACCGTGGCCGAAGGGACGTCGGCGCAGATCAAGTCCCGGGCCGCCGACCGGAGCGTCCGCTGCATCACCTCCGTGGACGCCGGCGAAGTCGCCGCACTGCCCGGTGTCGCCCGCGTGGAGATGAGCGGACAACACCTCGAGATTCTGACTTCGCGGCCCGAGGAGCTGCTGCGAACCCTGCTCGACCTCGATCCCGACCTGCGCGACCTGCACGTGAGCGGCGCCGGGCTCGAGGACGCCTTCCTCACCCTGGTCCGCGACGTCGACACGGGGGAAGCCGCGTGATGGGCGCGACCGCAGGCGTACCGCGCCTCGGACCCGGCCGCCGTGCGGCTGTCTACGTGCTCGAAGCACGGGCCCAGTTCCTCACCCTGGCTCGAACGCCGGCGTTCGCCATTCCAACGCTGGCGTTTCCCCTCATGTTCTACGTCTTCTTCGCGGTGGTGATGGGCTTCTCGCCGACCGCGCCTACCTACCTGCTCGCCACCTACGGCGTGTTCGGGCTCATGGGTCCTGCCCTGTTCGGCTTCGGGGTCGGATTCGCGAACGAACGCGAGAGCGGCGCCCTCCTGCTGAAACAGACCACCCCGATGCCCGTGGCGGCCTACCTGCTTGGGCGGGTGGCGACCGCCCTGGTATTCGGCATGGCGATCGTGGCCGGCCTGTCCTCCTCGGCGCCTATGCCGCCGACGTGACCCTGTACCGCGGGCAGTGGTTCGCGCTGGCCGGGGTCGTGCTTGCCGGCGTGATCCCGTTCTGCGCACTCGGCCTCGCCATCGGCGCCTGGGTGAAAGCCCAGGCCGCCGTCGCCATCGTGAACCTCGTCTACCTGCCGATGGCGTTCCTCTCCGGTCTGTGGATGCCCATCGCCTTCCTGCCGTCATTGCTGCAGGATCTGGCAATCGTCTTTCCGGCGTACCACCAGGCACAGCTCGCGTTGAAGGTGATCGGCATGGACAGCGGCGGGTCTGCAATGGTCCACGTCCTGATCATCGGTATCTTCACCCTGGTGTTCCTCGCCATCGCGGCGGTTGGCTTCCGCCGTGTCAGCCAGCGGTAAGGGAGCCGATGGCAACAGTGCAGAGCACCGTCGCACGCACGCTGACGTATCTGGCCGTGGGCTTCGCCGTGTTCGTGGCCCTTCTCGTGGCGCTTCCCGAGCCGGCACCGCCCGTGTCCGCCAACCCCGCGCCACCCTTCGCGATCGTCGGCGCGAAGGTCTTCGACGGGACGATCTTTCTCGCGGAGCGGGACGTGTGGATCGAGGAAGGCCGCATCCGGCGCGTCGGTCCGGAACTCGACCTGCCGGCGGAGCTCACACGCGTCGACGGGCGGGGGAAGACCCTGTTGCCGGGGCTCGTCGACGGACACGTGCACACCTTCGGCAGCACCCTGAACGATGCGCTCCGGTTCGGGGTGACGACCGTGCTCGACCAGTTCACCGACCCGCGACTGGCGGCTTCGAGGCGGGCGGCCCAAGACACCCTCGCTTCCCGGGACGGGGCCGACCTCTTCTCCGCCGGGATGCTGGCCACCGCGTCAGGGGGACACGGCACGCAGTACGGAATCGTGGTGGAGCCGGTGGGCGGGCCCGACACTGCCCCCGCCTGGGTACGCGCCCGCAAGGCGGCCGGTTCGGACTGGATCAAGATCGTCCACGAGGACGGCGGCACGTTCGGCCAGGAGCTCCCCACGCTGGATCGCGACACGATCGGGGCGCTCATCGCGGCCGCGCACGAGGAGGGTCTGCGCGCCGTCGTGCACGTGAGCACGCTGGAGCACGCCCTGGCGGCGGTCGCACTCGGCGCCGACGGCCTCGTGCATGTCTGGCACGACGCGGTCATCGACCGAGCCCAGGCCGTGCGCATCGCCGACTCCGGAGCATTCGTCATCCCTACGCTCTCGGTTACCGCCTCCATCTCCGGTCACCCGATGACGCAGGAACTCATGGAGGCCGCCGGCGACGCGCAGCTGTCAGAAATGCAGCGCCGTACGCTGACCAGCCGCTTTCCCGGCGGAAACGTCGAGACGTCGTCGAATGCGCACCGCATAGCGATCGAGAACGTCCGTCGCCTGCGCGACGCCGGTGTGTTGCTGATCGCCGGTACCGACGCTCCCAACCCCGGTACCGCCTCCGGTCTCTCCATGCACGGAGAGCTGCGGCTCCTGGTGCGCGCGGGACTGAGCCCCGTCGAGGCGCTCGCCGCGGCCACCTCGGCGGGGGCCGAAGCGTTCGGCATCGAAGGTCGCGGTCGCGTCCGCGAAGGCGCGATCGCCGACCTCGTGTTGGTCGACGGCGACCTCGAGCGCGACCTGTCGCTCAGCAAACGCATCGTCACCGTCTGGAAGGACGGCTACGTGATAGACCGCGAGCGGGCGGATGGGGAACGACGGGCGATCATGGACGCCCGTTCGGAACGGTAGGCCCCAGGCTGAATCGCTCGGTCCGCACAGGACTCACCCGGGGCCGCTCTCCACCGTATTCACTTCTGAGAGGACAGCAAGTCCTCCACACGTGTCGCCACCTCCCGGGTCACCCGGAGCAACGCGCCGAGGAGCGACGCATCGACCTCCAAGGCACCCTCGTACTCGGCCAAGTTGCGCTTGCGGTGCGCCTCTACCAACACACGCCACTGCTCCTGCGGAAGATCCAAAGTGTGCTGCAGACACTGAAAGACCAGATACCGCGTCTCCGACCGGTACCCGCGCAAACGCAGAGCCGCCAGCGCCAAGGCATGTGCCGAGTTGTATGCGAGGTCGAAACGACTCTCGAAGCCAAGGTCTGACCGGGATGCGTCATCCAGCCGACGCAGTCCAGACTCCACCAAGCCCCGCAACTCGCTCGCGGACGCGGCGATCGGCTTCAGGCTACCCGTTCTGACCAGATTCTCGAGCTGCGCGAGCGCCATCGTCCTCTCCGATGAGAACGAGATTCTCGCCGCCGAGCACCCGCGCAAGGAAGGCGTTACCACTGCTCTTCCTGTAGGAGAATTCCCTCGTCGTGTACAGGATCGGCTCTACGCTGCGGCCAAGCTCCGCTTCGACGGAGGCCAGCGCCCCGTAGAGCTCCTCGAGCGTCAACCCGTCGGCGACGACCAACAAGTCGATATCGCTGGCCGCCGTGTCCGCGCGGTTCGCGGCCGAGCCGAAGACCAGAGCCAGCGCGACTCGGTCGGAGAGCGGTTCGAGCGCTTCCCGAATCGGCTCCGTCACGGCGACCGTCTTGAGCACCAGGCCACGCAAATCTTCGAACACCGGAGAGTCAGGGTTGGCCTGATGGTGCCTCTGATTCCCGACCGGGGTGACCGATACCAGGCCGCTCGCCACGAGGCGTTTCAACTCACGCTGGACCGCACCCGAGCCGGCGCCTGTCAGCTGGATCAACTCGCCCGTACGGAAGCTCCGCGAAGGTTGACCGAACAACAGTGCCAGCACACGTTGCTGCGTAGTCGTGAAGAGCGCGCCCGCCAAGCCCGTCTGCCGTTGCATTCCTCCGGCCATCCTTCGGATCGTCTCGACGAACGTCCGCTCTCCGGGCGTTGCCCAATCTGGGCATGTTAACGCCCATTTTGGGTACGTCGAGTGCGGTCCTGTCCGCCGACTGCCTCTTGCCTCCGGCGGTGGCACTGTAGCGCCCCAAGGCCGGCCCTGCGCGCAGCGGCAGCGAAGCGCCGAGCCGGCTCCAGCCAGGGCTTGCCCCTGGTGGCCAAAGTGCTATGGTAGCGGGATATCATCATTCATCGTCATCATATGTCATGCGAACGATCATCGACCTTCCCGACGAGCAGGTAACCCGGCTGGCCGCGCTGTGTCGACGCGACGGGCTCTCGCGCGCAGAGGCAGTGCGTCGCGCGGTAGACGCGTACCTGAACGCCCACTACCGGTCCGAGCGCGACGATGCGTTCGGAATCTGGCGCGGACGAAATCTGGATGGCCTGCGCTACGAGCGGGATATGCGAAGCGAGTGGACCTGATGCGGGCGGTGATCGACACCAACGTTCTCATCGATTACCTGGCCGGCCTGGACTCGGCACACCAGGAACTGGCCCGACACGCCACCCCAGCGATCAGTGCAATCACCTGGATGGAGGTACTCGTCGGGGCCCAGGGGGACGAAGAGGCCGCGCGCCTTAGATCCTTCCTCGCGCGCTTCGAGCGTCTTCCCATCGATGACGCAGTGAGCGACGTAGCCGTCGAGATCCGGCGCGAACGCGGCATCCGCTTGCCCGACGCCATCATCTGGGCAACCGCCCGCGTCGCCGAGGCCATCCTGGTAACACGCAACACCCGGGACTTCCCCCCGGACGACCCGGGCGTGCGTGTCCCGTATTCCATCTCGCCGGGTACGACGCCGTGTGGGTGACGGACAACCGCCGGCACACCGTCATGCAGTTCGCACAGTTCGTTCAGAGGGAGTTACGCGCGGTGGCAAACCTCTCGATACCCAGTTCCTGCCGCACCTGCTGACCCATCTCGAGGGACGTGTCGTCCACGGGGATCCCCACGGCGTCGGCAACGCGCGTCATGCGCTGGAAATTCGCGGCTACGCCGGCCGCATCCACCAGGACCGCCGGGCCCGCCGCCTCGAGCAACTCCCGCCGGTAACGTTCCAGGGCCTCGTCGCGGGACGCCACGCTCTCGGCGAAGCGCATCAGTTCCGGCCCGAACTCGATGCCGACGGCAGCCGCGTCGACATCCCCGTTGACCGCCTGCAGGTCGACCTCGGTCGCGTTGTACCGTGCGCTCACACGGAGCCCCATGGCGTGCGCCCCAGTTCAGTAGAAACACTCGTTGACCGCGGACACCCGGCCCGCGATGAGCTCCATCTGCATGCGGTTGATGGAGCGCCCCTCGACGAGACCGAAGTTCCGCATGCCGCCAAACGGCAGGTACTGCACAGAGAATATCCCCACATACTCCCGCAGGGCGTCCGGCACCAGCGACAGCGCCCTGATCACGTTGGCCGTGTGTCCACCCGGCCAGAGGTCCGCCTCCTCGCCGACAGCGCCGTCGGGCGGCACGGTAGGGACGAATCCCATGTCCTCCGTGAGCATCGCCGGCCGATAGCGGCTGATCTCACCGGGTTCGGGCGCCGGCAACTTCTCGAGGTCGAGTCCCAGCGCGCGGTGGAACTCGTCGATGCTGAACACCGCGACCACGATGCCGACGAGTTCCACGTACGCTTCCTTGCCGAGGCCCGCCGCGACGTTGTCCTCGACGTACTTCCGCGTGATCCGGGCCTGGTCGGTGACGACCCGGTGCACCGCGTCCACCGCCGTTTCGGGCAGGCCCTCGCCGCAGTCGTGTTCGCCGGTGACGGCCGCGGGGGAAAGTGCCTCCTTCCGCGCGGCGCACAGCCGGCACGCCGGCGCGTTGCGCGACTCCTGTGCGACGGCAACCCGCTCCGCGCCCGTCCACCAGCTTCCCGGTCGGGCGAGCTGTTCCCAATAGGTCCGGTACGCCGGGGCGATGTCCTCCCGGATGGGATACGGAGCCCGGACATAGTCGAAGAAGGTCATGATTTCTCCCCAGTCATGTGCCGAGGTTAACGCGCGCGACCTACCCGCGGTCAAGACCCGCGGGACCGTCGACCGAGGGGCTTCCCTCGGGTACCGTCCGGCGGGCGCCGCATCGGGTTGGCAGGTGTACACGGCACCGGTCGAGACCGGCACTGGATCAGGAAATCGAGGCGATCGCCCACCGCATCGGGTTCGCACCCGGCGGCGCCGTGACCGTCAGGTGACGTAGCGTTCGGTCACAGCGAGTTGCGCGCGCTGGCAAACCGCTCGATGCCCAGTTCCTGCCGCACCTGTTGGCCCAGCTCGGCGGACATGTCGTCCACGGGAATCCCGATCGAATCGGCAATACGCGTCATGCGCTGGAAATTCGCGGCTACCCCGGCGGCATCCACCAGGACCGCCGGCCCCGCCGCCTCGAGCAACTCCCGTCGGCAACGGTCCAGGGCATCGTCCCGGGACGCCACGCTCTCGGCGAAGCGCATCAGTTCCGGCCCGAACTCGATGCCGACGGCAGCCGCGTCGACATCCCCGTTGACCGCCTGCAGGTCGACCTCGGTCGCGTTGTACCGCGCGCTCACACGGAGCCCCATGGCGTGCGCGCCAGTTCAGTAGAAACACTCGTTGACCGCGGACACCCGGCCCGCGATGAGCTCCATCTGCATGCGGTTGATGGAGCGCGCCTCGTGCTGTCCCAGGTTCCCCATCTCCTGCAGCGGCAGATACTGGGCTGCGGCGATCGCCCGCCAGTCGCGCAGGGCGTCCGGCACCAGCGTCAGCGCGCGGACGACGTTGGCCGTACGCCCGTGCGGCCAGAGGTCCGCCTCGTTGCCGACGTCGCCGTCCCGCGGCACCGTCGGAACGAAACCCATGTCTTCGCTGAGCATGGCGGGCCGGTAATGGCTGATCTCACCCGCTTCGGGAGTTGGCAGCTTCTCCAGGTCCAGCCCCAGCGCCCGGTGGAACTCGTCGATGCTGAACACCGCGACCACGATGCCGACGAGCTCCACGTACGCTTCCTTGCTGAGGCCCGCCGCGGCGTTGTCCTCGACATACTTCCTGGTGATCCGGGCCTGATCGGTGACGATCCGATGGATCGCGTCGACCGCGGTGTCGGGCAGTCCCTCGCCGCGGTCGTGCTCGCCCGTCACGGCTCCCGGCGAGAGCGCCCGCTTGCGCGCGTCGTCGCACTCCGCCGCGAGGCCACGCGCTCCCCGACACCAGCCGGCGCGAGCGTTGCGCGACTCCGCCGCGATGGCCACGCGCCGAGATTAACGGCGCCCGACCACCAGCTTCCTGGGCGGGCGAGCGTCTCCCAATACGCGCGATACGCTGGGGCGATGTCCGTGCGGATGGGATTCGGCGCGCGGTCGTAGTCGAAGAAGGTCATGAGGTCTCCCATGTCATGCGCCGAGATTAACGCGCGCGACCAGAAGGATCGAATGGGCGACAACCGGACGGCTGACTTCCAAGGCATTTGAGGACTGATCGCCCGGGAGATCGAGCCGTGAGCATCGCCACGGTCAGCTTGTCGAGCGCGTACTCGATCACGGACGTAAGCCCGGCCGATGATCGGCTTCGCACGTGATGGCTCCTTTGAGTCCGCTGCAGGCTATGGCGGCCTGATTTCACGAGTGCGACATTGCCACCAAGTCGTGTGCGACTTTAGCGCATGGCGTTGCAGCGCCCCAAATTGGCCTGTTCAATCACGGGGCTTGAAACTCGGGATGGGGGATTCATGGACCCTGAAGTTCTGGAAATTAGTCCGACGCCGCCAGCGTTGGCTAAATTGATGCTGGAAGCAGATCGGCTGCTCAAGAAAATCGAGGCGCGGACCGCGCAGCCCGATCGACCCATTGGCGGAGTCAAGAAAGTCCGCAAGGTGTTTTTCGAGTCTGCCCGGCTCATGCAGAACTATGTGGAGCGCGCGGAGGGGCTCTCCTACCACATGCGGGACCTCACTTTCGTGTTGTACGGCATGTCGGAGGACAAGCCCGACATCGCGGGCGCCATGGTTCGTATTGAGGAGCATATCGACGACCTGCTGCTGCAACGCCGCAAAATTCGCAGCTGGCGCACCGACCAGGGGGGGCGGGAAGGCCGCGACATCCTGTCCGCCATCTACGATCACATTCTGGGCGAAGTGCGAACGTGGCTGGAAACCACGGTGGCGACGATCGGCGATCCGTTGAACGCGCTGCCTGAGCGCGGTGAGTTCGTCGAGCCCGGGGTGGTCAAACTGGCGGTGTCTTCGAAATTCGCCATGCCACCCCAATTTGACGACTTGGAGGCTTGGTCACAGCGCTGGGGGAAGACTCTCTAGCCGCTCTAGCCCGGATATTGCACCAGGCCGCTGGTGCGTGGGCGATCTCTCGAACTGATGAATTACGGAGCCCACTCCAGCGGACGGCCCAGGGCACGTCCACAAGATGAGCCGGAAGCAGTTGCCCAGACACGCCCACGGCGTTCGTGGGCCACCACACACGAGGCCCTCAATACCCAGGACATCATGGGAGTAGAAGCAGTGGCCAGGCGCAAGAGTCCCGGAGATCACTGCAAGCCAAATCTCGTGCTGACGTACTTTGCCGCATCCTCGTCGCCGAGCCGCACGGTTCCAGGCCCGCTCCGGACGTAGAAGTCCCCGCCTTCCGTCTTCTCCACACCCTTCCACCGCAGATACACCGGCTCAGGACTCCTCTGACAGCTCACGAGGCAGACGGTCTTGCCCTCAACGATCTGCGTGTTGGGATCGATGCAGGTGCCAGCGCGGTCGCCAAGGCCGTTCCGCACGGCCTGCGCCAAGTGCCGCATGAACTTGTCGTCGCTCTCGAGTCGGTCGTGCTCAATGCCTAACACCTTGCCATCGTCGGCCACGCCAATCAGGAGATCCCCGCCCTCCGTGTTGAGGAACGCGGCGATGGTCTTCAGCGCGGCGTGGGTGACGTGCTTGTCATCCTTGCGGTCCTCCTCCAGGTTCCAGCGCAGGCTCGACTTGAACTCCAGCGTCTTCGACTCCTGCAGCTTGAGCAGTTCCTCCGCCCGTCGGTGCCGGCGGATGTAGTCGTCGAAGAGGAAGTTCTTGAGCGCGAGGCCGAAGTCCGGGTCGTCGGTGATGCGCTTGTACAGATTGAAGTTGGTCTCGACGATCTCCTGAATCTTGTCCTCGACCTTCGGGTCGAATGTCAGCCGCACATTCTCACGGGTGTTCACACGGGCGCTGGCGTCGAGGCCGGCGTCCCCGTCGAGGGCCGAGCGGATGGACTCAAGCGTGACGCGGTGCTCGGAGCCAAGGTTCAGACCGAAGCGTTCGTTCAGCGCCTCGATGATCCGTGAGAGCGTCTCCAGTTCCTCCCCTCCACGCCCGCCGCCCGGCTTGCTCCCTGCGGGTTCGAGGGGCCGAGCTTGCCGCTCGAGCGCGATCCGACCGCGGCTCGTCTGCTGGATGCGGAAGGACTCCATGTCGATGCTCTGCTGCACCTCGACGGGCAGCTCCTCGCGG
This sequence comes from Candidatus Azotimanducaceae bacterium, assembly GCA_965206615.1. Taxonomy (GTDB): domain Bacteria; phylum Pseudomonadota; class Gammaproteobacteria; order Pseudomonadales; family Azotimanducaceae; genus VXNE01. Next base: position 217,019 of record CBDBKI010000004.1, on the reverse strand, counting down.
CCAGCCGGGAGCAGGCGCCGTAGATATCGAGCGAAGGCATAGAGTTTCTCCAGCTCGGTGTCGGCGAACGTCAGCACCTGGGAGAGGAAGGCGTACAGGCGCACGTAGTCGGAGAGTTGGCCGCGGAAATCCTGCCCCTCGTCGTCGCTCAGGTCGACGAAGCGCTGCCGCGCCGGCTCCAGCACCGAGTACAGCCGATCCTGGGTCATCTTGGGATTGAAGTACGCTCGAGCGAAGGTCTCGACGTCCTGAGCCGCGAACACGCCGAAGCCGAGCAGTCTGTCCTGGACCTCGTAGAGGAGGTTGGGGTCCGTTTCCTCCGAGAGGAGGGTGGTTTCGTAGTACGGTTCGAAGGCCTTCCGGAGCTCCTCCGCTTCGTTGGCGAAGTCCAGCACCATCGTGCCGCGCTTGCCGGGGTGGGTGCGGTTCAGGCGGGAAAGCGTCTGCACCGCGTTCACACCGCCGAGCTTCTTGTCCACGTACATCGTATGGAGCAGCGGCTGGTCGAAGCCGGTCTGGAACTTGCTGGCGACCACGAGGAAGCGGTATTCCGCCTTCTCGAACTCGGCTGCTGTCTGCCGGTCGCTGATGACCCGATCCTCCCCGGCCGAGTTCATCCCCGACTCGGTATAGGACTCGCCCCCATCGTTCACGGTGCCCGAGAACGCGACGAGCGCCTTCCACGGGTGGCCCTTCTCCTCCAGGTACCGGTCCAGTGCGAGCTTGGTGCGCACCGCGTGCAGCCGCGAGCGGGTCACGATCATCGCCTTGGCGCGCCCCTCGATCTCGGGCGCGACCTGCGCGGCGAAGTGCTCCACGCAGATGGCGATCTTCTCCCCGATGGCGTGCGCGTGCAGTTCGACGAACGACTTGAGCAGATACTCCGCCTTGCCCTTGTCGTAACGCGGGTCGTCCTCGATCTTCTTCAGCAGGCGCCAGTAGGCCTTGTAGGTGGTGTAGCTTGCGAGCACGTCGAGGATGAACCCCTCCTCGATTGCCTGGCGCATGCTGTAGCGGTGAAACGGCTCGAACTTCCCGTCGGTTCGCTTCCGGCCGAAGAGTTCGAGAGTCTTGGGCTTGGGCGTCGCGGTGAACGCGAACGTCGAGAGGTTGGGCAGCCGCCCGCGGCTTCGGATCTCCTCGAGAACCCGGTCCTCGATCTCCTCTTCGGGCGTCTCGGCACCCGCTTCCTGCCGCTCGGCCTCCTCCAGGCTCCCCGTCGCGAGCACCGTCTTGAGGCTCTTCGTGCTCTCGCCGGACTGCGACGAATGCGCCTCGTCCACGATCACGGCAAAGCGTTGACCGGGAAGCTGACCGATCTGCTCGGCGATGACTGGGAACTTTTGCAGCGTGGTGACGATGATCGTCCGGCCCGCCTCAAGCGCCTCGCGGAGTTGGCGCGATGTCTGGTCGATGTTCTCCACCACGCCCAGCGTCTGCTCAAACTGCCGGATGGTGCGCTGGAGTTGGCGGTCGAGTACGCGCCGGTCCGTCACCACGATGACCGAGTCGAAGACGCGCCTGTCGTCGAGATCGTGCAGCACCGAGAGCTGGTGGGCCAGCCAGGCGATGGTAAAGCTCTTGCCGCTGCCGGCCGAGTGCTGGATCAGGTACCGTTCTCCAGGGCCCTGTTCTCGCGCGTGTTGCACTAGCTGGCGTACGCAATCGAGCTGCTGGTAGCGCGGAAAGATCAGGAAGCGATCACCGGTCTTGCGGCCGCGGTCGTCCTCCACCTCCACCTCGTGGACGAACTGACGGACGAGGTCCAGGACGCTGTCCCGCGCCCAGACCTCCTCCCAGAGGTAGGCGGTCGGAAACCCCTGACGCGTGGGCGGGACCGGCGGGTTGCCCGCCCCACCGAAGCGGCCCTGGTTGAACGGGAGGAAGCGAGTCTTGGGACCGGCGAGTGACGTCGTCACGAACACCTGTTCCGGGTCGACGGCGAAATGCGCGAGGCAGCGCCCATAGGCGAAGAGCGGCTCTCGCGGATCCCGGTCGGTCCGGTACTGGCGGATCGCGTCCTCAACGTCCTGGCCGTTGAGCGGGCTCTTGAGCTCGGCGGTGAAGATAGGGATGCCGTTCAGGAAGAGCGCGAGGTCGAGACTCTGTTCGCTCTGCTCGCTGAAACGAAGTTGGCGCACGACCGCGAAGAGATTGGCCGCGTGCAGGCGCTGCAGCTCTTCGTTGAGCCCACTCGCGGGTCGGAAGTACGCGAGCTGGAACTTGCAGCCCGAGTCTTTGACGCCGTTGCGCAGCACGTCGAGGGCGCCCCGACGGGCGATCTCGCGCGACAACCGCGCCAGGAAGCGCGACCTCACGTCGGCCCCATGATGCTGCTTGAGTTTCACCCACTCTTTCGGTTGGGTGGCCAAGAAGAAAGTCCACCACATCGACCGGGATCAGGCACAGCCGACGGTCGTAGTCTTCCGGGCCCCGCCTGTGGTAGCCGCCCGGGACCAGCCCGGTGTCGTAGGGTGGCGGCGATTCCCGCGCCTCGGCCGCATCTTCCGGACATTCGTCCGGCCCGTAGCGCAGCAGGGCGCATTCGATGGCGTCCTCGAAGGCGCGTTCGGAGATGATTCGGTTCATGCCGGCCTCTCTTCTTCGAGGAGGTGCCCGGATCGCTGCGTCATGGTTCGATGCCGCAGATGTCATGTCACAGCTCGGTATCACAGCTTGTCACAGCTCGGTGCACAGCTTGTCATAGCTCGGCGTCACAGCTTGTCACAGCTCCGCTCCCGATCTCACAGGAGGCCATCCGCCAACCGATAGTGCCGCGCCGGGTCCGTCGGCGCGGTACCCGCTTCCACGACCAGGCCCTTCTCGACAAGCGCCTTCAGGTCCCGTTGGAGCGTCCGACGGTTCGTTCCGGGACAGAGTCCCTCGTAGTCTTGAATCGTAAGCCTCCCGTGTTCGATGACGTGGCCGAGCGCGATTGCCTGCCGCTCGGACAACGCGTGCTGCCGCACCAGGACATCCTGGCGAATCGTCCGCTCTCCCCGCGCCTTGATCTCGTCGAGCTGGGTGGCCAACCCGGACGTGAAGAACTCAAGCCACCCCATCAGATCCATGTCTTGCTCGCGCACACCCTGGATCGCCCGATAGAAGGCCGCTCGGTCCCGGTCGTAGTACTCGCTTATCGTGAAGAGGCGCTTGAAGTCGTAGCCAGCCCGGTACAGACAGAGGGTCGAGAGCAGGCGCGAAGTTCGGCCGTTACCGTCCAGGAAGGGATGAATGTGGACCAGTTGGAATTGGGCGATCCCGCTGACCAACACGGGATGGACCTCGCCTTCCCGGCTCAGCCAATCGGTCAACGCTCGCATCAGGATCGGTACGTCGTACGCCGGCGGCGGCGTGTACACGACCGCGCCAGTGCCAGCGTTCACGACGTAGTTCTGAATGCTCCGGTATGCCCCTGGCGCGGCGGACCCCCCGCGGACGCCCTCGACGAGGCGCTTGTGAATCTCCCGGACCAGCCCCTCGGTGATCGGTCCACCGCCGCCAAGCCAGGTGGAGACGAACTCGAATGCGTCCCGGTAGTTCAGGAGTTCGCGAACGTCGTCCGGGTCCGCCTCGGGCACCGCCTCGCCGGCGAGCAGTCGCTCGGACTCCTCCAATGACAGCCTCGTTCCTTCGATGTGCGTCGTGTGGTGCGCCTCAAGGACTAACGCCCGCGCGCCCAACTTGCGAATCCAGTCCTCGGAGAGTGTCGCCGCTTCCAGAAACCCCCGCGCCCGCTCGATCCGGGTGAGATCGGCCGTGATGGTATGGGTGACGGTGAAGCGGGGCTCGAAGCTCATTGAGATGCCGCCTCCCGAACGTCGATCTTGCCGGTGACCGCTGCGGAGATCAGAGCGGCGCGGAGTTCCCTGAGGTGGTCGATGGCTTGTGAAATCTTGGCTATCAAGCCGTCCCATCGCGCTACCTCTTGCTCGATCCAGTTCGCGATTTGCACTCGCTCCTCGGGGGGTGGTAGGAAAACGACTACATTCTGGACAATTGGAACGCTGATATTCACCTGTGCAGTGCCGATGCCCTCGACTGTGAACTGCTCCTGCCCAGGGCGTGCATTCAGCCAGTAGCAGAAGTAGCGACTATCGTTGGTCCTGGTAGGGCGGGAGACGACGAGGGTGAAGCACTGGCCCCCGTCATATGCCGCGGGAACAACAGCCGAAACACCGGCATTCCCCGTTCGGACCGTTACGATGTCGTTAGTTCGCAACTGCTTCGATGCAATTCTGTCCGCAAAGGCGACATCTATGGACCTGATGTCGTCTGACCGAACGCGATTCGCGCGGACGTCTGTTGATCGGAGCATTGGTACCCCTTCGTCGACGTAAGCGAATGTGACGGCTTCCGCAATACCAACGAAGACACGTTCGCAAGCGTGTTTCAGCTTTCCAACTCGCCAATGCGCCGGAATCTCGCCCAGCCACTCGACGCCAGAGTCCTTCATGGGGACGTTCGGGTCGAGGCCCCGCGTGACGGCGCGGGTGATCAGGGCGATGCGTTTCTCCTGAAGCAGTTCGATCAGCCGCTCGTTCCTCGCCACCAGCGCATCGATCTTCGCCGTCTCGCGGTCGAGAAAGGCAGCGATGGTGCATTGCTCACGAAGGTTCGGCACAGGATGACGGAAGTCACGAACGAAGTCGTCGGAGATGCGCTTCTGACCACCAGCACCGTACATTGAGGCCGTTCCGATGCGGCGAAAGTGGTCGCTGAGAGTGAGATAGAGGAGGAAGCGGGCGTCCAAATGGAATAACGGGCGCAGCACATGAAGCTCGGTAGTTCCGAAGCCAACACCACCAAACAGGCCGCTCGCCAAGGCACCTTTCCCGTTCTCGAAACACGGAGTGATCTTGGCGACAATGACATCCCCGTTTCGAAAGAACGTGTACCCCTCGAAAACCTCGGCGAGCGGTTTCGTCGAATCGAGATCGATGCCACCGTACGCGCGAACCGCTTCCATTGGGACGAAGGAAACCTCCGTCGCGGGATCGAGCTCACTGACCTCTGTCTTGGTCAGTCTTGTTTCGACCACGAAGCGAAGCCGTTTCACAGCCCAGTGCGCCGGGACCGTGTCCAGCCACTCGACCCCTGAGTCGCTGTACTTTGGGTACCGTCGAAAACGGCGCTGCCGCGCCTCCCCAACCCGACCGGTCACCTCAGTCACCGCCTTCGCCTCCCGCCCGCTCTTGAATCCCTGCCCGCCATGGCCCGCCGGCGGGCCAAGTCTGCGCGAAAGGACGGCGATCGATCAGGCTGTCGCAGACCGGCCCCAGGAACCGCCGCAGTTCCTCACCGACGTCCACAAGCTGAGCCGGACCGTCGCCGCCCGTCCCAATCCGCTGCTGCAGCGCTTCCCAGTGTTCCCCACGCACGGTGTCCTCGTAGTAGCCTGGGAGCAGCGCGAGTGGTCTCGTGCCCGCGAGCGCTGTCCGTCGCCGCCGGAAGGTCTCGTCGATCGCCGTTCGCAAGGTCTCGCCATCGAACGCGAAGCCGCGTGCAAGGCACGCGATGTCCCAGAGGTCTTTCACGCGTGTGTTCGTCACGCCCAAGTCCACCATCGCCTCGAGCTTCTCGGCAACCAGTGTCTCCCGCGGGTAAGTCCAGAGGCGGGGGACGGGCAGGTCGAGCAGTGTCGGATAGTCCTGCTCCTCGCGCTCAGGCGTGATGACATCGCCGAAACCGATGTCCACTTGCAGGTGGAGCCGTGCCTGGCCAAGGTTGCCCCGAATCCGCACCCGAAGACCCCCGTACTGCGCCTCCTGGCGGATTTCCTCCATTTGGATCGCCGCCGGATCGAAGACGACGCCGTCCTCGGGGCATGGAGTGTCGCAGATCGCCTCTAGCGCAGTGCGAATCCTGGCATGGTCCTCCGGCCCAACCGCGAGAAAGTCAACGTCGTGGGTCGGCCGCAACTCGTGCGTAGCCCACACGCGGAAGAGCGTCGCGCCCTTGAGCGTGAATCGGTCCACTTCGTCCGAGACGGAAAGACGATAGAGGAAGCGCTCGACGGTGTAACGGTTTAGCAGGAGGTTGAAGTCGACCTCCCGGTGTCGAGCAAGATTGCGGAGGCGGGCGCGCACCGAGGCGGGAACGTCGCGGAGTTCCCTCGCCGGCGTCATGCCTGCAGCGCCTGGAGGATTGGGTGGATCAGCGATTCCGCGCGGCAGGCCTCTGCGGCGCGCTGGATCTGGGCGGGTGTCGCTCTCCGATGGTCGAGGACATCCCGGATCGCCTCGAGTGCCACGTCCATACCCACTACACGGCGGAATCGGAAACAGTCCACAACCGTGCGGGCGGCGTTAGTGATCCGGACGGGAACGTCCTCGAACTCAGCGTCCTCGATTCCGTAACGCAGCGACGCGCCGGAGAAACGGACGACTCTGACCGGCAAGCCGGTAACCGGCATGCGTGCCTTGTGCGGGATGGCGATCCAGACCTTTGCCGGAAGCTGGGTACCGATGTCGTGTACGCGCAGTGCAGTGAGCAGGCAGAGGATCGCGTCGGGGACCCGTGCGCACACGGCGGCTCGGGTGTAGTGCTCGGTAATTTCGGCGTCGGAGCAGCGGTAGAGACCCCGCGCGACCCGCTCCACCGATCCGTCGTCAACGAGCCGACGCAGTTCCCGGGAGTGGACGCCGACTTCGGCTGCGTCGCGCTGGCGGAAGAAGGTCCTCAGGCCGAGGGCACGCAGACCAGGGGCGCCACCTCGCGGCTGACGATCTGAAACGTCGGCAGACTGATATTCTTGTATGCGTTTTGGATCGACCACTGCGCGAATCCTAGCACGCCGGGCCGGCGTTTCAGATCCCAAGCACTCGTCTGCGATTGCCGACACTCCCGAGCATCACCCCGCCACCTCTCGCAGCATGGCCATGATCTCCTGCTCCACCTGCTGGATGTCGGCCTCGATCTCCTCCAGCGGGCGGGGCGGTCGGTACTCGTAGAAGTAGCGGTTGAAGTTGATCTCGTAGCCCACGATCCCGACCTCTCCGTCGTGGGGGTCCCGGCGCGTGGTATCGATCCAGGCGTCAGGAACGTGCGGCCTGACCTCGCGGTCGAAGAACGCGTCGATGTCGTCGAGGAGCGGTACGTTCTCCGTGTCGCGGAGTTCCGGGTCGGGCTCGGGGCGCCCCTCCCGATCCCGGCAGATCTCCGCCTCGTCGTTGCGCTCGGACAGCGCTGAGAGAATAGCCTTTCTGATGGGAGCGGCCAGCTTGACGTCCGCCTCGGCGGCGGCACGGGAGAACTCGGTATCGAACTCCGCCCGATCCAGGAAGAGGTTGCCCGGCAGACTCTGGAGCATGCTTCGGATCGCCGCTTGCTGCTCACGTCCTGCCTCCTCATCTCTGGCCTTGGCGTCGCCTCGCTTGCGTGAAACGGCCAGGTTCGCGAAGGCCCGCTGGTCGTCCAGCCGCGCGATCCGTTCGGGGCTCGCCTGGAAATCGAGCCGGAGCGGCCGTTCGACCGTGATCTTGCGGAAGCCGAAGTGGGTCGTCGGATAGACCCGGCTGACGACGGCGTCGCGCTCCTCGCCGTCTCTATCGACCCGACGCGTGGTGCCGTCACCGAAGTCCGCCAGCAGACTCAGGATGTCCGCCTTTCGTTCGAGGGGGATTTCACGCCGCTTGGCGCCCATGCTCTTGCGCAGCAGGACCCAGAACGAGGTGGCGTCGATGAGCTGGACCTTGTCACGACGCTCGGGCCGCTTGCGGTTCGTGAGCACCCACACATAGGTCGCGATGCCTGTGTTGTAGAAGAGTTGCTCCGGCAGCGCGATCAGCGCTTCCAGCAGATCGTTCTCGAGGATCCACCGCCGAATCTCGCTCTCGCCGCTGCCGGCGTCCCCGGTGAAGAGCGGCGAGCCGTTCATGATGATGGCGATCCGTGAGCCGTCCTGATCGGGTTCGTTGACGTGCGCCAGCATATGCAGCAGGAACAGCAGTTGACCGTCGCTGATCCGCGGCAGGCCCGGCGCGAAGCGACCGGCGGTACCCCGGTCGTGCTCGGCCCGCACGGCGTCCTGATCCCGCTTCCAGTCCTTGCCGTATGGGGGATTGGCGATCATGTAGTCGAAGCCGACGCCTGCGTGCCGCTGGTTCGAGAGCGTGCTCCCGAACAGGATGCTCTCTGCATCGCGGCCGTCCTCCGACTTCATGAAGAGGTCCGACTTGCAGATGGCGAAGGTCTCCGGGTTCACCTCCTGGCCGAACAGATGGATATCGGCATCGGCGTTCACCGGTTCGCCAATACGCTGGCCGTCGCGGGTCTCTCCGACCGTGATGTGCTCCTTGGCAATCGTGAGCATGCCCCCGGAGCCGCAGCACGGGTCATAGACCGTGCGCACGATTCCCTTCGTCCGTAGCTGTTGCTCGTCGCCGGCTATCAGCAGGTCGACCATGAGGTGAACGACATCGCGCGGCGTGAAGTGCTCCCCGGGGTTCTCGTTCAGCGCTTCGTTGAACTTGCGGATGAGCTCCTCGAAGATCGTGCCCATCGTGAAGTTGTCGACCGCGTCCGGGTGGAGGTTCACCCGCGGATCGGCGAACCGCTGCACGACCTGAAACAGGAGACCCGACTCGTCGAGCTTCGCGATGGTGTTGTCGAAGTCGAACTTCTCAAGCACCTCGCGCATGTTGGGGCTGAACCCCGCGATGTAGTTGCGCAGGTTCGCGGCGATGTGGGGGGCGTCGGCGAGCAGCCTCTCGAAGTCGTAGCGCGAGGTGTTGTAGAAGGCGAATCCCGAGGCGCGCTGAAGCTGGCGATCGAGGTTCTCGATCTTGTGCTTGTAGGTGGCCTGGACCTTCAGCACCTTCGCCTTCGTGGGCGCCAGCACGCAGTCGAGCCGCCGGAGCACCGTGAGCGGCAGCATCACGTCCTGGTACTTGCCTCGCTTGAAGGTGTCGCGGATCAGGTCCGCCACGCCCCAGATGAAGCTGACGATCTGGCTGTGGTTCATGTTGGCCCCCTTTCCCGGAGTCTTCGAAGTGGCCTCGCCAAGTCCCTTACTTCGACCTGCCCGTATCGGTCAGTTGCAGCGGGGTGCTTAACCGCGAATTCTACGGGACGCACCCGAGCACCTCAGTCTACACGTCGGGTCTGCCGGTGACGTGCAACATCATGAGCCTGCTCGAGCCGCACATGAACATCGTGTGCAAGCGGAGTCGACGCGGTGGTGCAAGCCGACAATCTGCCGTACAGCTAGGACCGACGCTTGTTGATCGCACTGACCCACTCGCGCAGCGCTTCGATGTCAGCACCTATTTCTGCCGGATCCGGCATCTCAATCGGTGCCGCCGCTGCTTGATCGTGCCCTGGGAGCCACTTCGAACACTTCGTCATTGCGCGCTCGACCGCCTTGCAGTCCTCACGCGTCACGTCCGCGATCAACCCTACCTGCAAGGTCTGCACCCCGGGTCGAAACCTCTCCACTACACCGGCCAATAGCACCTCCTCAAGGCCTCGTTCCCAAGCCTCCCGAAGCAGTCCGTAAATCACGCTTGCTTCGGTCTCGTAAGCGGCTTTGTGTCCTTCTCGATCCAGTTTCTCGGCTCCCTGCAGACGCTGCTTTAGGTATCCAATGCGCTTTTTGACCTTAAGTGCGACCCACGGCAACTCGTCAATACACACCCCGGCGCCCTTAGAGAGCTGTCGAACATGTTGGTCTGCCTGGTGGACGTCTAGTTCATCCGCTAGTCCCTTGAGCGCCAGCAGGAACACGACATCATGCGTAAACACCACCACTTGGCGGACTCTGGCCTCTTCGACCAGCCGTCTAGCCACCGCCTCGCGCCACCTGTAGTCAAGGGACGAGACGGGATCGTCGAATACGATTGCGGAAGGACCTTCCGCGGTGCTGAGTTCGGCAAAGAACGCCGCGATGGATAGGCACCGCTGCTCCCCTTCGCTCACTACCTTTGGCAACTCGACACCCGGAGCCCGCGAGAGCACGATCTTATGATAAAGCACGCCCTCAGCCCCACCTGCGTCAGTCAGTTCGACCTCAACATCCCCAAATCCGAGTCTCGAGAGTTCGTCCCGGAAGCTCCCTCTCAATCTCTGGGTAACGACCTTACGGGTGATAGTGCTGCTCTTTCGCGTGATCGCTTGCGTTCGCGTGTCCTCAATACATAACCCATAGGCTGCCAGGTGCCTTTTGCGGTCGATCTCCTCCAAGACTAAGTCTTCGTGCGCAGCGAGAACCCTCCGCGCCCGCAGCTCTTGCGCCTCCGTGTTCAATGGCACGCGTGCATCGTCGGCCTTGCCATCGCCCAACGTCCGTATACGCCTCTGCACGTCGTCCGCCGCCGCGTCGACTCTGTCTGCTATGTGGTACAACGCGGGACAATCAGCCAGTTCATTGTCTTCGTTCAACGCAAGAACAACCGCTCGGCGTCGATCTTCCGCCGTCGCAAGCCAATCCAAGACGGCTTTCGCGATTGCCTCGTTGTCAATCTTCAGCTCTTCTAGCGTCTCCGTGATCGCCTCTGGCCGCACGACGAGGTCAACAAACGCTCGACGCATTCTGGAAAAGCGATCCCTAACGTCCTGCAATTCCCTTTCGGTGGTTGAAAGCACAAACGCCTCGAAGGCGTCTAGCCTCTGGCGGGCTGCGTGTTCGAGGGTCTGCTGGCAGAGGACGCAGCGTGAACCATCGTGTGTCGCAGGGAAGGTGTCGTCCCGGTAGGCCTGTTCTCGGGAGAAACGCCGTGCTGCCTCCCAGAGACCGGTCCACGGCTCCGAACCGGTACCGTCAAGCATGTCCTCCCGAAAAGTCGCCTCCCGAATCCTGGCAGCCTCGTCTCTCTTACTGCGCCCTTCAGTCCGCGTCTCCAGTATCGCGTCAACAGCCTCCGCCGATAGCGCTTTCTCCACACCCCGAACGTGCCTTGACAGGCCTTGAATGCGTCCGAGGCGCAGGTTCAGTTGTCGGAGCAGCTTGTCTGGATCCCTTGCCTGCAAGTCCACGAGAGATCGCTCAAGGTGGTCCAGCCGCCCCATGTCATCACCCGACAGTGCGCAAAGATCGCGAACCGCTTCCGGCTTGGTAAGTGATGTGATGTTCGATAGTAGCCTCGCGACTGTCGTCCCTTCAGCGACCTTAGGCTGCAACTGCGCAATACCCGTCGGCGTCAACAAGCGTTGCTCCCTTTCCAACTGTACTCGAACCGCTTTACAGGCTTGGACTAGCTTGTCAAAGAGATCCAACCCAAACGGCCGAAAGGCGACATCGGTTTTTTCCGTCAAGTACACCGCGGCCGACTGCGCGTCGAACACGCTGACACGTGAAATGAACTCATCCGCGCCTTGGCCGGCCCACTCTCGCACTTCGTCTTCGTCACCAATCCGGTACTTGATCGCCACCACAGGACTAAGCGGGCTGGAGCCGGATACCACGTTGCCAAGGATTTCCTCTCGGCGACGAGCCCGACAGGCGCTCTTGAGGATTCGAATGTAGCCTGTCTTCCCAGCGGCGTTATCGCCGTAGACGACGGTAAGGTTTGGCGCAAACGTCAGCGTTTGGCCTTCCGCGAGGGCGTTGACCCCCCGATGGTGGAAGATGGACGTGAGTGACACTGGAGCGCCTGATCCTCCCCGTGCAGGAACATCTGCCCTTGTGAGCGGGTGTGAGTCCACCTGCTCTGCAAGACCGTGCGTCGCCTTGCAGACCTCCGCCAGGTCCTGGATGTCTATGTCAGACAACTCGCCTTGGCGAACCAAGCGTCGAAGTGCGTCCTGCTGCCAAGCAGGTCGTCCTACCGACCAATCCAAAAGCTCGTCCAAGACCGTCACAACCACCTCGCCGATTTGCGCCGCCGGCTTCTCTTCATTCGAGGAGGTGCCTGGCCGGCAGCGTCATAGGCCGATGCCGCAGCATGTCACAGTTCCGCGTCACAGCTTGTCACAGTTCTGCTCCCATCTCAGGCCATTTCGGCGACGGCTGCGTCTGGACTCAACCGATCATCGACGCTTCAGCGCCGATCGACGGGGTTGGAGAAGGGCGCGACCAAGCGATATCGGGAGCCGGTCGTTGATGGCCACTCGTACGAGCGGTCGCAGTCCACCCACTGCTGGCGGTCGCTGCCGACGCTGCTGATGGGCACGCGCCCTTCGTCCCTACAGGACACCGCTGCGGCCGCGTAGCCGCCGTGGACATCGTCAATGATGTGTCGACCCGCGACGGCTTGCAGTTCGAATCCGTTGAGTTCCGGGCACCCCACAGCGTCAAGCGTGATCGACGCGTCCTCGGTCCAATATCCGATGCTTCGTGCGTGCGCACAGCCCTGTCGAAGCAGTGTCATGATGAGCCTCCACCGGACGGACCCCGGGGCTTCGCGCACGCCCTCCACGACTTCTACGACAACGCCATTGGACCGGACGAAGTCGACGATATCAGCCTCCGCTATGGTCCTCTTCAGGAATCGGCCGGCCATGGTGCGAGCCCAGGTCCCACTCTCCACATCGGCTTCGGCAAGCATGTTCATGTGACCTGTCTCAAGCCAGCGCAGCCAATATGCCACGGCACCGCACGCGTATGCGTCTATCTCCCTCTGGCTGACGCGCAGACCGTTCATGCATGCGTCAAAGTGGTCGGCGAAGCGCTCATCGCTTTGGCCGTCGGGCGAGCCCTCGTTGCGGAGCCGCGTCGCGAGAAGCATCTCGACGAATCGCGCTTGGCCCTCGTGCGCCCATGGCCGCCAGACCGCCGGCTCCTGATAGCAGTGCACCAATTCGTGCACGAGGATGTCGTGCATCCGCCTGCGGAGGTCCGCGCGATGCTGTTCCCACGCCTCTCCGCGGAACCAGAGTCGCATCGCACAATGGCCGCGAGACGCGTCGCCGCCATTTCGCGGCGCGTCCCCTCCGTCGCTGGAGAAGTCGACTAGCAGTGGCACGTCCTTGCGCGGTCTGCCCAACAGTGCCGTCAACTCCTCTTGGGCGTACTGGTATGACTCGCGGACCGCCTCTCCCAGCCACGCGGGCATTGTCTTCGGAAGCTGGATTGTCGAGTCTGGCTGGAGCTCGCTCCCCAGGAGAACGAAGCCGCTCGGGTCCAAGATCTGAAGCTCTTGTTCCACGTGGTGGTACGCGCCATCGACGACCGCCGCGACTCCGCGGCCGCCCTGGACAGAGACTCCCACCTCACCGCAGCCCTCCGGCAGCAGATAAGGGAGGTAAACTGCCGTCCCACGCCCTTCAACGATGAAAGCAAGCGGGTACGCGCCAGCCCATCGGCGCTCAGGTGGATCGGGGGAGAAAACGATCCGGAACCTCTGCGAAGCGTTCGGTGCCGTCACCACGCCATCGGCGCCGAGCGACGCGTGAGCAGGCTCCAGATGCAGACCCTCTGAACGTCCGGCGGGCAGACCCAACCGAAGCGAGCGTGTTGCTTGGCCCAGCGTATAGTCCGCAGCCACCGTGCCGTCTTGTCGGATCGTCAACCTGAGGTCGTCACGGCGATCACCGCAACTCCCGACCTCATCAGACGCGCGCAACCCCCCGCTCGGGGACATGCACACTACGATGGCCATCGTGGCAACCGCGGGTCGGATCAAGGGCCTTGAGGTCTTCACAACACACTTCGCCAGAAATTGGTCGAGGATCGCGGGGATCCGAGATCGGTACCCGTGAGGCGCAAGACTCTCCCCTTGTTCGTGACCCCAGCGGCGTCTACGGTGAGTAGCCGACCATCGGCTTCCCGCCCGGTCAAACCTCGCTGCCGAACTCTTGGCTCGCGCCCGTCTTTGAGAGATCCCTGGCGGACCAACCCGGCGACGCTGGCGAGTCTCCGGTCGGCAAGGAGCTTCTGTCCAGCCAGTGGCACAAATACGGGAGCCTTTGGTTCACGCTGTTCACGGACCAGGTTGCGATCTTCATGGACGGACTCTCGATTCGGATTGGCCAGCCCGAACTGACTGGTCCAGTTGGAATGTTAGCGCATTGAAGGGTTGAACCTGCCCCCAGCATTGGAGGTGACGGTCGCTGAATCTAGGACAAACTTGGATCTTCTGCTTACCCGCATCGCGCTACGGATCACGCCTGCCGAGGCTTCGCGCGATGCGTTGACGGAGATACTGCATTTGGTATCGTTCCCAGAACGCGGGGGCGGAGAAACCGCTCGATTCGATCAGGGGCAAATCCGCGAGCGGATTGGACGCCTGGGCCAACCCCTTGCGATTCCAATGCACAAACCGATCAAACCGGACTACATCCATCGTTAGGTACAACTGGTCGAGGCGACGCAATGAAGTTCGAGGACCATCCCATCCACGTCAGCCCGCTTCCCGCGGACGAAGGCGGGGGTTTCCTGGTGACCATTCCCGACCTGCCCGGTTGCGTGGCCGACGGGGCAACCGTCGACGAAGCGCTCGCCGAAGCGCGCGATGCTTTCGCAGCGTGGACCATGGCCGAACGCGAGGCCCGTGGGCATGACGCGCCCGGTGCCCTGGGCGCGAACGCAAGGTGTGCACACGGGAAGGACGCGCCCTGATTCGCATGCAGCGCACCATCGCATCGCTCGTCCTGGGGACTCTCTGGTTGGCCGTCACCGGCTGCCAGTCGGTCGACGAAGCACCCCGGGAAGCTCCAGTGGTCGGGCAAGCGAGCCCCGAACCCACCGTGACCCTCTCTTCGCGTCTCGGGGAAATCGTCGGCAAGCGGCAGGGCGAGGTGCTCCACTTCCTCGGCGTGCGCTATGCCGAGCCCCCGGTCGGGGAGCGGCGCTTCCTGCCACCGGTCGCGTCGGCGCCCTGGTCGGACACCCGGGATGCGACGCATCTTCCCAACCGCTGCATGCAGCCTGCATTCGATGACACCCCGGACGAATCCACAGAGGGAACGAGCGAGGATTGCCTGTTCCTCAACATCGTCACGCCTTCCGTGGAGGGTCCACATCGCCCGGTGCTCGTCTGGATTCACGGTGGCGGCTTCGCGCTGGGATCGGCCAACGAATACGACGGTTCGGTGCTGGCGGCGCAGGGGGACGTCGTGGTGGTCACGATCAACTACCGCCTGGGCCTGCTCGGATTTCTCGACCTGTCACCGCTGGGCGAGGAATTCGCCGGTTCCGCATCGAACGGCTTCCGCGACCAGATCCTCGCCCTGGAGTGGGTGCGTGACAACATCGCGGACTACGGCGGCGATCCCGGTAACGTCACGATCTTCGGTGGCTCCGCCGGGGGCCACTCCGTGCATGCGCTGCTGGCCGCGCCGTCCGCGGACGGGCTCTTTCACAAGGCCATCGCCCACAGTCCCGGCACCGTCAACACGCCGCCCGACGATCTTCTGACACCGCTGGCCGCCGAGCTGGGGCTTGAGGGAGCCGAACTCCTCGCGCACCTGCGCGCGACGTCCGCCGAAGCGTTCCTGGCCGTGCAGGGTGCGGTCGGCACCGGTGTCGGGGGGATGGACGGCACCGTCGTCACGCGTTCCACCAACGACGCCATCCTCGAGCGCGGCGCGCAGGGGGTGCCCCTCATCGCGGGCACCAATCGCGACGAAGGCACGCTCTTCTCGGTGGGCTTCGATCCCGCGACGCACGGGGCCTCAGAACGCCGTATCGCGCGGTTCGTCACCGCGGGCGCGGATCCCGCACCGTACCTGAACGCCCTCCGGGAGACGTATCCGGACGACGAACCGAAGCAGATGCACGAACGCATCTGGGGGGACATGTTCCGCCGGGCGGCGATCGGCAGCACCGAGCGGGCGACCGCGGCGGGTCCCGGCGGCTGGCTGTACCGCTTCGACCTGCCGGCCAGCGCACAGTGGCAAGGGCTCGATCTGGGCATGCCGCACGGAGCCGAGATCCCGTTCACGTTCAATCGATTCAACAGCGCGCATCCCGGCGGCGTGATGTTTCATGACCCCAGCGATCCGATCGTGCGGGATCTCGCGCAACGCTGGTCGGACACGATCATCGCCTTCGCGAGGACCGGTGATCCGAACGGGGCAGGTCTTCCGTACTGGCCCCGCTACGGCGCCGGGAACAGACACACGCTCGTTCTCGACGAAGTGCCGCGCATCGAAGTGGATCTGGACCGGGTGCATCGGGCGCTTTGGGAGGCGCGCTGAGCGAGCGCCCTCGTCGCCGCTCTTCGGCAGATCAACGCCAGGAGACCTCGACGGTTTTTCCGTTCCTGTTCACGCTCGACGTCTTGCGATCGCTCCTGCGATTTCGCGCGGCTCTACGGCGCTGCATGCCGAGCGACAAGGGTTTGCCCTCAAGGGAACCGGGCGAACCGTCCCCCGCTTCCAGTAGGTAGCATGCCCGTAATTCGGGACGAGGATCGACTCATGTGGACACGCACACTCTCCGCGCTGGCGTTGTTGTCGCTGACGGCCGGCTGTGGACCCGCCGAGACGGCGGTCGCGCCGGCACCGGTCGCTATCGGGCCTGAGGTCGCCGTCACGGGAGGGACCGTCCGCGGCACCCTCGGCGAAGACGGCCTGAAGCAGTATCACGGCATTCCGTATGCGGCCGCCCCCGTCGGCAACGGCCGCTGGGCGCCCCCCGGCCCGGTGGAGCCTTGGGCCGACATACGGGACGCCGCGACCGCCGGCCCGTCGTGTGTGCAGCCGCAGGGCCAGGGCGGCTCGTTCTATGGACGCTCCGACGTCGAGATGGACGAGGACTGCCTGACGCTCAACGTGTGGACGCGGGCGCAGCACGTCGGCCCGGGGCTGCCGGTGATGGTCTGGATCCATGGCGGCGGTCTCACGACCGGCGACGGCGCCTCCTATCCCGGTGAATTGCTGACCTCCAAGGGTGTCGTACTCGTAACGGCCAACTACCGCCTCGGGCCCTTCGGGTTCCTGGCCCATCCGGAACTCAGCGCGGAAAACGCGAACGGCGTATCCGGCAACGCGGGGCTGCGCGACCAGATCGCCGCCCTCGAATGGGTGCGGGACAACATCGAACAGTTCGGCGGAGACCCGGCCAACGTCACGATCTTCGGCGAGTCCGCCGGATCCCTGAGCGTGTCGCTGCTGCAGGCCAGTCCCCTTGCGGGCGGCCTGTTCCACCGCGTGATCGGCGAAAGCGGAGGCGCCTTCCAGCCGATGACGTTCCGGGACCGGGAAACGCCCTGGGCCGTCTCCGCCGAGTCGGTTGGCGAGAAGTTCGGGGCGGCCCTCGCCGGCGAAGGGGGCGATGCGTCGCTGGCGGCGCTCAGGACGCTGGCGGCAGACCGGGTCCTTGCGATCTTCCAGACCGATCCGGCTTTCTCCGACTACGGCTCGCTCGCCATCGTGGACGGCGAGGTCATCCCCGACGAGGTGGCGACCATCTTCGCCGAAGGCCGTCAGGCGGATGTCCCGGTACTGATCGGGTCGAACGCGGACGAGGCCACCACATTCCTGGCGTTCTTCACACCATACTTCGGTGCAGGCAGCGCGGGATTCGGCGCCTACGTCCAGACGACTCTGCCCGAAGCCGCGGACGGGCTGGGTGAAGACTATCCGTCCGCCGACGACGCACAGGCGGAGCGGGCCTGGATCGACCTCTTCGGCGACCTGCTCTTCGCCTATCCCATGCGCGCCTGGGCGAGAAGCATGGCGACGGTCGACAGCGACGCGTATCTGTACTGGTTCACGTGGGCGCCTCCAATCGAGGAACGCGACCGCTACATGGCATTCCACGCTGCCGAAATCGGCTATGTCTTCGGCAACCTCGACCTGTTCGGCGCCGTGCCCACCGACGAGGACCGCGCGCTCTCCGATCTCATGGCGAGCATCTGGACGCAGTTCGCGAAGGCCGGGAACCCGAATGGCGAAGGCCTGCCGGAGTGGCCCGCCTACACGCGTGAGAACGAGGCCTACCTGGAGCTCGGCGTCGATACGGGGAGCAAGACCGGGCTGCGGCTCGGCAAGATGGGCGTGATCGAGCGCGCCTGGGCGAAGCGGAGAGGGATGGAGCCGGACGTGGCTCCCGCTGCCGAAGAAGCGGTAGCGTCCGAATAGACAGCGGACCGCTCCGGCGGTCGCCGTTCCTCGCGGCAAGGGAACAAACGCCCGAGCGAGCGGCGGTCGGGCTCCGAGTGGAGCGGCTAGCGGGCCGCCACGTTCTCGGCGTGATCTCGCGCCACCTGCACTATTGCTCGAAGCGCCTTGTTCACTGCGGCCGAGTCCTTGAACACCTCGGCCACGTCCGGCTCCAGCAGCACGACATTCGTGCCTCGGCCGTAAGCCTCGTGGTGCTTCCCCCTGACCCCCCTGGAGAAGTCGTACTCCTCCCGCAAGGTGTCCCTGTCATCCTGACTCATAGCCCGTTCGCTCCCGATGCGAGGCCGCCCTCGCGCTTATGATCCAGAATCCTGTCGTTGGCCCGCTCGACGTACGACACGACCAGCACGCGCCGGCCCGCCGATAGTCCCACGCTGAGGAACCGGTGCTCGGCGATCGCGTGGTCGGGATCCGAGATGGTGACTTCCAACGGGTCGCCGAATACCGTGGAGGCCTCAGCGAAGCCCACCCCGTGCTTCCTGACGTTCTCTCGTTGCTTCTCCTCGTCCCACTCGAACTCCACACGCTGGTCCCTAATATTGCGATCCGCCGCGCATCAGTCATTCGATCACCAGGGAGCCTGGCAAGACACGCTGAAGGAAGGCGGGACCGCACCCGTTCTGGTCTTTGGGAAGGTCCGCGAGCAGATCGACAATCGCTTGTCCGGCCGCAGTTCGTCGCGGGCCGCAGAGCCGAAAATGCGGTGCCAGCCGCCATGCCGCGCGGCTTCCGCCGCAAGGCGGGTTTTGATCTGCGCCGACGCCGCATCACGCGCCGCCAGGGCGCCTGCCTTGCGCTCCTTCAAGGTGACGATGGAAGTCACGGAACGCATGGTATCACTGCGGCCAATGCTGCCGTCTGACCGGTCAGGCGCAGCGCCGTTCGACCGTAGGGGACGGGCTTGTCCCGTCCCGTCGCCAAGGGCTTGCAGAGGCCCGGCGCGGGCGACAACCACCTCCTTGGCAACGGTGAGCATCCCGCCCGGGCCGCACGGACCGCACACGTAGAGGTGACACGCACTCGAATACGGCTACCCTAAGCTGGCAGGGCGATTGGAGGCTCCAGTGATCACCAGAACGCTTTCTTGTCTCGCTGTTCCGATACTCCTCGTCGGCCTCACCACCGCGTGCAGTGGGGACGGCATGGACGACACCGACCCGCTGGCGACGGCGCCCGCCGCGCAAGTGCTGCAACCGCCCCCGGGCGTCGATATCGACCGCAGCGCGGCCCCCGGACAGGTCGTCGACGCACAGGGGCGTCTCGGGTGGTACCCGCACGAAGGCGGCCTCATCCAGTATCGCGTCGACATCCGCTTCGGCCAGGAGCCGAACACGATGCCCGACGGATGGCATTTCGGCCGGGTGCCCGCGGTGGCCACCGATTCCGGCAACCGGGTGTTCGTGTTTCAACGTGGCGACGTTGCAGACCCGATCATCGTCTTCGATGCGGAAGGGAACTACCTGCGCTCGTTCGGCCGCGAGCTGGACTTCGGCAACGAGCACGGCTTGCGGATCGACCGGTACGACAACGTCTGGGTCACCGACAATCGCAAGCACACCGTCATGAAGTTCAGCAACGACGGCGAGTTGCTCATGACCCTCGGCATCGAGGGTCAGGCCGGCACCACGGAAGAGACATTCGACCGACCGGCCGACATCGCCTTCGGACCCGACGACGAGCTCTACGTCGCCGACGGCTACGGCAACAGCCGCGTCGTGAAGTTCGACGCGGACGGGAGTTTCCTCAAGGCCTGGGGTACGCCGGGCTCGGGCCCCGGCGAGTTCAACCTGGTGCACTCTCTTGCCGTGGACTCCCAGGGCAACGTCTACGTCAGCGACCGCGAGAACAACCGGATTCAGATCTTCGATTCCGAGGGCAACCTGCTCCGCATCTGGACGCACCTCGGGTCGACGCAGAGCATCTTCATCACCCCCGACGACGCGGTGTGGGTCATTACCCATCGCGACAACATCGAGGGCGTCGCGTACGGCTCGCTGGCCGGCCGCATCATGCGCATCGACATCGACACGGGAGACATCCTCGGGGCCATGGAAAGCCCCGGCCACTCGATCGACGTGAGCGGCGCCGGGGAGATCTACATCGGCAGCCTGACGGGCAACGTCTTCAAATGGTACGAGGACTGGCCTTCGTCACGGTGAGGACACTCCAGGGTCAGCGCGCCGTGCTTTCGAGCATGCCGCGCTCACGACTGCCGTGCGGCAAAGGCAGCGCACGACACCACGGGGAGGTTCGGGTATTTCGGGTAGCCCGGATCGCTGAAAGAGTACTCGCACAACGTGTAACTGGTGGTACGGGAAGCGACGGTACGAGCGTGCCGGCAGCCGCTGCAGAGGCCGGCGGATGGACGCTCCGGCGCCTTGCCGTCCGCTGACTTCGGTGGATCGGCCAACTCAGGGGAGCTCGGCGGCCGAGCGCACTATCCGGCGTCCTGCTGCGGACGTCCGGGCGCGACGATCCCGCTACCCACCGCCCGCACCGTCGCGAGCAGCAGACCCGCGACCAGGAACGCCCCCGGCGGCAATGCGGCGAGCGGCATGCCCATCGCGGCGAGTTCGCGCGCCGCGCCGAGCGCGAGGAGTGCGACCGCGAAGCCGGCCGCCGTGCCGAGGGCATCGATGAGGGTCCGGCCCACCGGTTGCCGCGAAGCAAACTGCTCGATACGCCCGAGGATCATGCAGTTGGTCACGATGATCTGGACGAAGAGCGCGACACGCAGGTACAGATCGAATGCGAACGCCTCCATCAGCATCGTCACGAGCGTCGTGAAGGTCGCGATCACGACCATGAAGCACGGCAGTCGAACGTCGTCCGGTATGACGGAGCGAATCGCGGAGACGGTCACGGTCGAGCCCACCACGACCACCGTGCTCGCAACGGCCAGGCCGGCCGCGTTCTCGAGTGTCGTCGTCACGGCCAGCAGCGGACACAGGCCCAGGAGTTGCACCCAGGCGGGGTTGCGCTGCCAGGCCGCTTCGTGGAACAGGCTCATGGAGAACACCAGGGTGCGCCGTCCGCGTGACGCTGCAGTGCCGCCGCCCGAGCGCGCAGCACGGCGGCTGACGTAATCGTCGCGCCGGTCACCGCATCGATCGCGTTGGCGTCGTCAGCGAGTCCCCCGATCCAGTCCGACGGATCCAGGATGTCCGCGAAGCCCGGTGTCTCCGTGTGCCGGGTCACGCGTATCCCCGTGAATTCCCCCTTCCGGAACGCGGCGGCCAGGTCCATGTCACCCCCGTAGCCCCGCTCCGTCATCGCAAGCACCACGAGTGCGCGTTCGCAGGCCACCACGTCGGCATGTTCTTCCATCTCGAGCCCCGCGCCGGTCAATTCCCGCAGCGTCGCCTGTCGCGCGACGCGCCGGTTCTCCGCGATCCGTTCTCCCGTCAGTGCGTCGACGCCCGCGAGCAGCAGGCCCGCAAACGCCATCAGGCCACCCAGCACGAGCGCGCCCCGCAACGCCGCCTTCATGGGCGCAGCATCAGCCGGTCGAGCGCCGGCGCCGCCAGGTTACCCAGCAGCACGGCGAAGGCGATGCCGTCGGGGTAACCGCCGAAGGCGCGGACCACGAAGATCGTGACGCCGAGCCCGAGCCCGAAGATCCACTGCGCCGCCGGGACCGAGGGTGCGGTCACCGGGTCCGTCGCGATGAAGAACGCCGCGAGCATCGTGCCCCCGGAGAACCAGTGGAAGAGCGGTGAGCCGAGGCTCGAAGAACTGCCGTTGTCGTAGCCGAGGGCGGCACAGACGCCGAGACCGGCGAGCATCGCCACCGGGAAGCGCCAGTTGGCGATGCGCACGGCGCAGAGATAGAGACCGCCGGCCAGGGCTGCGGCGCCGACGACCTCGAAGCCCCGCGCGCCGACTGCCCCAAACGCCGGCGCAGCCCAGACTTCCGCCACCGTCGCCCCGTCCCGGAACCGGAAGGCGTCGAGCGCCGTCGCGCCGGTGGTGGCATCCCAATTCGCGAACGCCTGGGGAAACGCGACCAGCACGGCCCCATAGCCGACCATCGCGGGGTTGAACACGTTGCGGCCGATGCCGCCATACAGATGCTTCGCGACAATGACCGCCATCGCGACCGCTGCCAGCAGGATGCCCGGGTGCAGCGCCGGCGGCACGCACAGCGCGATCAATGCGCAGGTGACCGGCGTGCTCGCGTCCTTCACCGCGTCGAGCGAGCGCGAACGCGCCCACACCCATCCGGCCTCCATCGCGAGTCCACCGATCACGGCGATCGCGATGTTGGTCAGCACGCCGATACCGAAGAACCACGTGGCCGCGAGCGCCGCCGGCACGAGCGCCGCGGCGACCCGGAGCATGACGCTCCGCGTGCTCAGCGTTGCCATTCGCGGGGTGCCGCAAGCCGCGCCGCGCGTCGGTCGCGTTGTTCGGCTTCGCGTTGCGCGAGGCGATCGTTGCGGCGGTCGAAACGTTCGCGCGCCGTCTCCGCGGACGCCGCATGCCGCTTCGCGACGGCGCGTTCGGACTTCCCGAAACGGAACGTCGCGAGCAGCGGCAGCCGGCTCGGGCAGGCGAGGTCGCAGGCGCCGCACTCCACGCAGTCGTCGAGTCGCAGCGCATCCGTCTCCGCCCACCGCTCCGTCCCGATACGCGCGAACAACTCCTGGGGCAACAGGCCCTCGGGACAGGCACCCGCACACCAGCCACAGCGGATGCAAGGCGTCGACGTGACCGGTTCCCGCGACGTCACGGCGCGCGTGGTCTTCTCGACGGCCGCGTCGGCGCCGGCCAACCAGCCGGTGACCGGCCCGCCCAACACTTTCTCGCCCTCGGGTAACGGCAAGTCCGGGACGGGATGGCCGACGCGGACCCAACGGTTCTCTTCTCCCACCGTGACGACGCGGCGCGTCAGAGGTTCGCCCAGCGTCCACGCCCGATTTATGGCGTACACGGTCGCCACGTTGAAAACGACCGCACCCACGTCTGTCGGATAGCCGTTCCGCGGTACTTCCGTCCCGGTTACCCGGGCCACGACCATGCGCTCGGAGCCTGTCGGGTACCGCCCGGTCACTGCAACCGTCTCGACGTCCGGCGCCGCATCGAGACCCTCGCCAACCGCCAGCACGCCGCGGGCACCCAGGTATGCCGTGAGGGTACGCAGGCCATCGAGAACCTCCGGGAGGTGCCCGGACAGCAGCGCGCGATCCGCGGAGACCCCCGGTTCGCACTCGACCGCGTTGACGATGAGCGTCTGGACGCCCTTCTCCTGCGCTGCGCGGAGCTTCTGCCACGCCGGAAAACCCGAGCCGCCGAGGCCGACCACACCGGCGTCGCGTACGCGCTCCAGGAGATCGTGGGCACGCAGGGGTGGCGCGCGGTCGTCCCTGCCGTCGACATGCACCACGATGGCGTCGGCGCACAACTCGACCGTGCCGGAAGCCGCGGCGTGCAAGCCGTTCGCGATGGCGTCTCCGGCCCGTATCCGGACACCATGGTCCACCGTGGCCCGATGGCGCGCCGTGGGTGTCACCAGCGCGTAGCGCAGCACGCCCGGCAAGGGGAGTTCGCTCAGGGGCGCGGCCACGTCCACGCCTCCTCTTCCACCGGGAGCAGTGAGATGCAGTCGACCGGGCATGGCGGAATGCACAGCTCGCATCCCGTGCAACGGCTTTCAATGACCGTGTGCATGTATTTGTGCGCACCCGCGATGGCGTCCACGGGGCACGCCTCGATGCACAGGGCGCAGCCGATGCAGGCTTCCTCGTCGATGAACGCCACGCACTCAGACGGCGCACCCACGACCGGCGCTTCCCCCTCGCGCCCCAGCAGATGCGCGATGGCGGTGGCCGTCGCCTGACCCCCCGGCGGGCAGAGGTCCATGGACGCCCCGGCGACGATGGCTTCCGCGTACGGACGGCAGCCGGGATAGCCGCATTGGGCGCACTGGATCTGGGGCAACAGGGCGTCGACTGCAGCGACCGTGCGGTCTTCATCCGTGGCGAGGCGGGCCCGCGCGAGGGCAAGCGCCGCACCGAGAACGACGCCGAGGAGACCGAGCACGACGACGGCGATCACGGGTCGAACTCCCACGTGGAGACGGGACCGAAGCGCACATGCCGGGCGTGTATGATCGAAGCGTTCCGTCCACCGGAAGGAGTGTCGGCATGCCCACATTGGCCACGCCCGTTCCCACGACGGACCCCAACTACGGCGTCGACTATCCGGTCCGCGTCGAAGTGCCGATGCCGCGCGACCTTTTCGAGCGACTCACGGACCACGACCACGCCCCCATCTGCCGCTATGAGCAGGCGAGCGGGCTGGCCGAGTTCGTCGCGATGCCGGGCGTGTCTCACGAAGGACGTGCCGGCCTGATCGCACGGCTGTTTGCCCACATCGAATTCACGATGCTGGATGCCGGACTCGGTCCCGCCTTCTTTCACGGCCTCGCGACTCGCCTGCTGAGCGATGACGGCGCGTTCGAACCGGACGCCAGCCTGTTCGTGAACCCATCCCATGCGAACGTGGCCGGGGAACTGGAAGGCTATCTCGACACCCGCGCCGGTCACCCGGTTCCGGACCTCGTCGCGGAAGTGGATCGGTCGGTCGGGTCCAGCCGCAAACTGCTGCCGTATTTCCGCATGGGCGTGCGGGAGGCATGGATCTGGAGCAAGACCGACGGGACGTCCATCTGGGTTCCGGATGCGACTTCGAGAGACGCGATCCTGCCGGCGGATGCCAGCGTCGTGCTGCCGGGGGTCGCACTGGACGACCTCGATGGGTTGCTTGCCGATGGGTTTGGCAAGGAACGGCTTGAGCTGTCTCGACGGATCGCCCGACAGGTGGCCGGACTCTGGGGTCGATGAGTTCGTCAGGACGCTCACGCGAGCGCCCGTCAGGGCCCGACCCCCCCGAAACCAGGCGCAAGGAGCCCCCACATGACCACGTTGGCCGCCTCGGCTTCCACCTCTGAACACGACTACGGGGTCGACTATCCGATCCGCGTCGAGGTGCCGATGCCACGCGACCTCTTCGACCGACTGACGGCACACGACGACGCACCGACCTGCCGCTACGACGAGGCGACCGGTCTGGCCGAGTTCGTCGCGATGCCGGGCCTGTCGCACGAAGGACGGGCAACCCTGGTTGATCGGCTCTTCTTCCACCTGGAACTCATGATGATGGAAACGGGCCTGTCGCTCCGCATCCTCCCTGGGCGGTCGACGCGCCTGGTGAGCGACGATGGCGCCTTCGAAGCGGACACGAGCCTCTTCGTCAACCCCACCAATGCCGTCATCGCCCTGCAGATCGAGGGCTATCTCGACACGCGCCAGGGGCATCCCGTTCCGGACCTCGTCGTCGAGGTCGACCGCTCGGTGAACTCCAAAGGCAAGTTGCTCCCCTATTTTCGGATGGGCGTCCGCGAGGCATGGACCTGGAGCCCGCACGACGGGGCGCGCATCTGGATCCCCGACTCGGCTGCGAGCGATGGGATGAGGATCTCCGAGGACAGTACGGTCCTGCCCGGAATCAGCCTTGAGGCACTCGACCGTCTGCTCGCGGAGGGCTTCCGCGACGAACGGTTCGAGCTGTCCCGACACCTCGCGCAGCAGGTAGCCGCGGCCTGGAGCAGGTAGAGAGAGGAGGTGATCGCTGCAGCGAGGCGTCACGCCCCAACCCCCCGAAATCCCTGGAACGCCAGCGCCATGATACCGACCGTGACGAGCGCCAACGGCGCACCGCGCATGGCCGTGGGCGCCGCGCCCTCGTCGAGCCTCTCGCGCAACGCGGCGAAGCACACGATCACCAGCGAGAAACCGAATGCCGCCCCGAGCGCCACGGCAATCGTCCCGGGCAAACCCAGGTCCTCACCCGTAACCAGCAGCGCTACCCCCAGCACCGCGCAGTTCGTGGTGATGAGCGGCAGGTAGATCCCCAGCAATCGGTGCAGCAGCGGACTCACGGTCTTCACGAACACTTCCGTGAACTGCACCGCACCGGCGATGGCGACGATGAACGCCGGAATCTTCAGGTACTCGAGGTCGAGCGGCAGCAGCACCAGGCGGTGCATGGCATAGGCCGCGACGCTCGACAGCGTCAGCACGAAGGCGGTTGCCAGACTCATGGGCAGCGCCGTGTCGAGCCGGTTGGAGACGCCCATGAACGGGCACAGGCCCAGGAACTGGACCAGCACGAAGTTGTTGACCAGCGCCGCCGTGACGAGCAATAGCAGCAGGTCGTTCAGTCAGCGCACCTCCATGCCGGGCGCCGCCCCCTCGTCCGGGCTGAGGAGGAAGATGTCCTGCCCGCCGGGGCCGGCCGCGAGCACCATCCCTTCCGACATCCCGAAACGCATCTTGCGCGGCGCCAGGTTGGCGACCACCACGGCGTGCCGACCGACCAGTCGTTCGGGGTCGTACGCCTGGCGGATGCCGGCGAAGACCTCGCGACGGTGATCGCCCACGTCGAGGGTGAGCCGCACCAGCTTGTCGGCGCCCTCCACCTCGCGCGCCGCGACGATCCGGGCGACGCGCAGGTCGACCTTCGCGAAGTCGTCGATCGAGATGGTGTTCCGGTCCCCGGCGTCTTCATCGACCTGCGGCGCCGGCGCCTCGTCCTCTCGCGACGCCTCGACCATCCGGTTCACAGCCTTCTTGTCGATGCGCTGCAGGAGCGGCTTGAACTTCTCGATGCGATGGTCGAGCAACGGGCGCCCCGCGTCCTCCCAGGTCAGCGGCGCCACGTTGAGAAACGCCTCGGACTGCTCCGCCAGCCGCGGCAGGATCGGTTTCAGGTAGACGACCAGCGCCCGGAACAGGTTGACGCCGAGGGAGCAGACGCCGTGCACCAGCGCTTCCTGCCCCGGCTGCTTGACGAGCTGCCAGGGTGCGTGGCCGTCGATGTACCGGTTGGCGCGGTCGGCCAGCGCCGCGATCTCGCGCACGGCCCGGTTCGTGTCCCCGGCCTCGAAGCGTTCCGCCAGCGCCGCCCGGGCTCCGGCGACCTCGTTCCACAACGCCTCGTCGTGCAGGGTCGACGACAGCGTCGAGTCGAAGTGGCGGTGCAGGAAGCCGGCGCAACGGGAGGCGATGTTGACGATCTTGCCGACGAGGTCCGAATTCACCCGCTGCACGAAGTCCGCGAGGTTGATGTCCATGTCGTCCGTGTTCGGCGACAGCTTCGCGGCGAAGTAGTAGCGCAGGTACTCCGGGTCCAGATGTTCGAGATACGTCGAGGCCTTGATGAACGTCCCGCGGGATTTCGACATCTTCGTGCCGTTGACCGTGATGAACCCGTGCGTGTGCACGCGCGTCGGGGTGCGGAAGTCCGACCCGGACAGCACCGCCGGCCAGAACAGGCAGTGGAAATTGACGATGTCCTTGCCGATGAAGTGATGCACTTCGTAACCCGAGTCCGCGTCCCAGAAGTCGTCGAAGTCGAGCCCCTCCCGGTCGCAGTAGTTGCGGAAGCTCGCCATGTAGCCGATGGGCGCGTCCATCCAGACGTAGAAGTACTTCTCCTCGGTGTCCGGCACCCGGAACCCGAAATACGGTCCGTCGCGGCTGATGTCCCACGCCTTGAGCCCGCTGTCGAGCCACTCCGCGAGCTTGTTGGCGACCTCCGGCTGCAAGGCGCCGCTGCGCGTCCAGGATTTCAGGAAGTCCCCATAGCGCGGCAGGTCGAAAAAGTAGTGCAGCGACGACTTCAGCACCGGCACCGCCCCGGAGAGCAGCGAGCGGGGCTCGCCGAGATCCGTCGCGTCGTAGGTGGCGCTGCAGGACTCGCAGTTGTCGCCGTACTGGTCGCCCGCTCCGCACTTGGGGCATGTCCCCTGCACGTAGCGGTCGGCGAGAAAGAGGCGCTTCTCCGGGTCGTAGAGCTGCTGCACCTCCTCCGTGAAGATGTGGCCCTTCTCGCGGAGCCGCTCGTAGATCAGCTCCGAGTAGTGCCGGTTCTCCTCCGAATGCGTGCTGTAGTAGTTGTCGTGGCTGATGACGAAGCCCGCGAAGTCGCGCTCGTGTTCCGCGCGAATGCCGTCGATCAGCGCCTCTGGGGTCGTGCCCTCCTGTTCGGCCTTCAGCATCGTCGCCGTGCCGTGCGCGTCGTCCGCGCACACGTAGATGCAGTCGTTGCCGTACAGGCGTTGAAAGCGCACCCAGATGTCCGTCTGGATGTGCTCGAGCAGGTGGCCGAGATGAATGGACCCGTTCGCGTTCGGCAACGCGCTCGTGACCAGTATCCGGCGCCGTTCGGATGCGTTCATCGTCTCCCCGGCGGTGTGTGCGGCGTGTGCGGCGCCCCGCTTGAATTCAGAGAATTCGGTTGGATTCTCGCTGACAGTGGCTTCGGCCCGGCGCGGCCCGCCCGAAGGGGGAGACCGCCGGCCTATAATACCGCGCCTTGACTCGGCGCGGTCGCGCCGCCCGGCGCTACGCAAACCCTATGGCACAACCCCTCGAAGCCTTTCCGGACCCGGTGCTCGGCACGCCGTGGGGCGAACTCGGCGCCGTGCGCCGCGCAGCACGACTCGACGGCCGCTGGCACGCCGAGGTGTGCCTGGGCTATCCCGTTGACGGTCTCAAGGACGAGTACGCGCGCGCCGCCGCCGCCTGGGTCGAGGACGAGTTGGTGCTCGACCTCACGTTCCGCGCCCCGACCGTCAAGGTCATCCCCGGAGCGAAGAACATCATCGCCGTCGCCTCCGGAAAGGGCGGCGTCGGCAAGTCGACGGCCGCGGTCAACCTTGCCCTCGCCCTCGATCGCATCGGCGCCCGCACCGGCCTGCTCGATGCCGACATCTACGGCCCGAGCCAGGGCATCATGCTCGGCATCCCCGAGGGCCGCCGCCCGGAGGTCCGCGACGAACGCTTCTTCGTGCCCATCAAGGCGCACGGCATCGAAGCGATGTCGATGAGCATGCTGGTGACGGACAAGACGCCGATGGTATGGCGCGGCCCCATGGTCTCCGGTGCGCTGCAGCAAATGCTGAACCAGTCCGCCTGGAGCGATCTCGACTACCTCGTGGTCGACATGCCCCCCGGCACCGGCGACGTCCAGCTCACCCTGTCGCAGGCGGTGCCGGTGGGCGGCGCCGTCATCGTCACGACGCCGCAGGAGATCGCCCTCGCCGACGCCCGCAAGGGCATCGAGATGTTCTCGAAGGTGAACATCCCGATCCTCGGCATCGTGGAGAACATGAGCTACTTCGCCTGCGACGGCTGCGGCAAGCGGCACGCCCTGTTCGGATCGGGCGGCGGCGAACGCGTGGCGCGCGAGTACGGCACCGAACTGCTCGGCGCGTTTCCGCTCGCGCCGGAGATCCGTGAACAGACGGACGCGGGACACCCGACGGTCGCGAGCGACCCCGACGGCGAGATGGCGGCGCTCTTCCGGACGTGCGCGCGACGCACGGCCGCGGCGCTGTGGCGCACGCTTGCGGGCACCGCCCCCACGCCCGCCATCCGGATGGAATGAAGCGACCGTGACGATCCGCTCCGATCGGTGGATCCGGCAGATGGTGCTCGAACACGGCATGATCGAGCCGTTCGAGCCGGGCCAGGTACGCACCGTCGACGACCGCAAGGTCATCTCCTACGGCACGTCGAGCTACGGCTACGACGTCCGCTGCGGCTCCGCCTTCAAGGTGTTCACGAACATTCACTCCGCCGTCGTCGACCCGAAGGCGTTCGATGAGCGCAGCTTCGTGGATATCGAGGGCGACAGCTGCATCGTGCCCCCCAACTCCTTCGCCCTGGCCAGCACGATCGAGTACTTCCGCATCCCGCGCGACGTGCTGACGCTGTGCGTCGGCAAGTCGACGTACGCGCGCTGCGGCATCATCGTCAACGTCACCCCCCTCGAGCCCGAGTGGGAAGGCCACGTCACGCTGGAGTTCTCGAACACGACGAACCTGCCGGCGAAGATCTATGCCAGGGAAGGAGTCTCGCAACTCCTTTTCTTCCAGGCGGACGAGCAGTGCGAGACGAGCTACAGCGATCGCGGCGGGAAGTACCAGGGGCAGCAGGGAGTGACGCTGCCGAAACCGTAGGGGACGGGCTTGTCCCGTCCCGTCTCGGGTTCGTGCAGGCCGTCAAGACGGGCGACCACAAGGGTCGCCCCTACGGGACCTTCACCTGCTCCATGACGGCGCGATGACCCTGGTCCATCGCCGTCTGCACCAGCGCTTGCGCCCCGGCATCCGAGTTGGCGATCGATATCCGCTGCATCTGCGCACGGCCCGTGACGTGGGGGCCCGTGTCGCCATATGCGTCGTATTCCGGCGGATCCCAGAGCGGGTCGTAGCTATAGGCATAGCCATGCGGCCAGCGGTTGACGGTGATGGCGGCCACGTCGCGCCCGGCGTCCATGCCGTAGGGCCCCCACACCTTGTCCAACTGCTCCAGGATCGCGGTCTCGAACTCCCGGAACGGTTTCCCCAGCATCGCCGCGCGGCCCACCCGGAACTGCTCGCGGGGTGACAGGCCGCTCCGGTCCGGCGTGACGATCGGGTACGCCGTCACCACCGTGGGATCGTCCGGATCCTTCGGAAACTCGTAGCCGCCCATGCTGACGGGGAAGTCCAGCCAGAGCTCGGCAACGAAGGCGCCGGGCGAGTAGACCATGCCGTGACCGCTCTTCTCGATGGCGCGCCAGTTCCCGAGCGCCACCTGGGTGTAGGCGAAAGGCGTCTTGGAGGCGTACCGGAGGGCCGTCTTCTGCGTGTCGCCCATCTCCGGGCAGATCCACGGCAGCATGTGGTTGTAGCAGGCCATCACCGCGTGCTTCCCGCGCACGCGATGTGCCTTTCCGCCCTGGACATAGGTCACATCGACCGCCTTCCCTTCCGCACCATGGCGCACGTCTACCGCCGTGCTGTTCAAGCGGATTCGGACCGGGTTTTTCTCGTCATCCAGCCTGCCGTAGCCGAACCGCGCGAGCACCATGTCCTCTTGTGTCGTGCCGGCGGCGACGCCGGGGATCAGGTCCCGCACGATCAACCGGGCGACGCCCGAGTTGCCGCCGGGGAAGTGGTGGATGTAGGGATCGCTGGGGCCACCGAACCCACCGAGGCCGAGCATCTGCAGCGCGTCCTGGCCGAGATTCATGAGGCCCGGAATCGGCAGGCCGGCAAATGCTCCCGCGGTCAGGACGTTCACTGAGTCGAGGCCCAACTGGGTGCCCGGGCCTTTCAGGTAGTCGCGCAGCACGCCGCAGGCCTCGTCTCCGAACCCATGCTCCTGCCGCAGGAAGGTCTCATAGGACTGCGTCATCATCTTCTGCAGCGCCATCTCTCCCGATGCGTCTGCGTAGACGGACTCTCGAGTACCGCCAAAGAGATCGGTGAGCTGCTTCTTCGCTTCGTCCGATACCGGGAACTCGGCGATCATTGCCGCGTGGTCGTGCGAACGCTCGACGCCGACGTAGTCGGCAAGCGTGCCCAGCGGACTCCTGACGAGCTTGCTCTCCGCATACCGCTGCGCGTCGAAGTAGATGCCCGGCTGCATGTACTTCCGGAAGAACGCTCGATCGAAGTACCGGTCGAATCGCTCCGGCTCGAATCCCACCGCCCTCAGGAGGCGTTTCGCCGCGGCCGGGAAGTCGCTGAACTGCGTGAGAGTCTGGCTGCCGCCATAGGAGATGAGGCGCCGTCCGTTCACCTCGAACTCGACCTGCTTCGCATGGCCGCCGAAGTCGTCGTGATTGTCGATGACCAATATTCTCGCGTGCGCGCCCACCGCTTCACGAAAGAACCACGCGGCGGCCAGCCCGGACAGCCCGCCCCCCACGACCACCAGGTCATAGGTCTCGTCGGTCTGCGCCGCCGGGGACTCGTATCGTCTGCCCTCGCGCCCAATCGCGTGCGCGACCTCGAACGAGCCCGCGTGCGAGCCCCGCAGACCGGTCAGCTTTGGTGGGTAGTACTCAGGCCCGAGTGCCGTGGGCGACAACAGGCCGCGCGCCATCGCTTCGAGCGGCGACAGTGCACCACCGGCGGCGATCCCGATCGCCATGCCGTTGACGAGATCCCGGCGGGTAACGCCACTCATGTTCGGCCCCTCCTGCGTTGCGATGGGTGGTTCGATTATCCCAGCCGCGCTGCACCTTCCTCAACGACGAGCCGCCCAGGGGCCGGAGCGGTTCCGGGCGGGACCACCTTGCCCATCACCAGCGCGGTCTCCCCGGCAGCGGACAGGGCGCGGAGCACGGATTCCTCGTCCTCGGCTGGCACGGTCAGGACGTACCCGATCCCGCAATTGAACGTCCGCAGCATCTCCAGTTCGTCGATGCTGCCCGCCTGCTGCAGGGCGGCGAAGACGTCGGGCCACGCCCATGCATCGAGATCGATGTCCGCAGCGAACGGCTGTCGAAACATGCGGGGAATGTTCTCGACGAGTCCGCCGCCCGTGATGTGCGCCATCCCGCGGACCCCGCCTGTCGCCAGGGCCGCCCGGACGGCCGTCGCATAGATCCGGGTCGGGGCGAGCAGCGCATCGAGCGTTCCCGCCGAAACCGACGCCGCCTGATCCTCCAGAATCCGCCGGATCAGCGAATACCCATTGGAATGCGGCCCGCTCGAAGACAGACCGATGAGCCGGTCGCCGATGGCGATGTCCTCGCCGGTGACGATGGCATCCCGCTCGACGACGCCGACGCAGAAACCCGCGAGGTCATACTCCCCGGCCTGGTAGAAGCCGGGCATTTCCGCGGTTTCACCGCCGGCGAGCGTACAGCCCGCGATCTCGCAACCGCGCGCGATGCCGACGATCACGCGCTCCGCGACGTCCACGTCGAGGCGTCCCGTCGCGTAGTAGTCGAGGAACAGGAAGGGCTCGGCGCCGGTCGCGAGGACGTCGTTCACGCACATCGCGACGAGATCTTGTCCCACGTCGTCGTGGCGGTCGTGCTCCATGGCAAGCTTGAGCTTGGTGCCGACGCCATCCGTTCCGGTCACCAGAACGGGTTGCTCGTATTTCGAGGGAATCGACGCGAGTGCGGCGAAGCCGCCGAGGTCCGAGAGGATCTCCGGGCGATGCGTACGCTTCGCGGCCGGGGCGATGCGCCGCACCAGTTCCTGGCCGGCGTCGATGTCGACGCCGGCCTTGCGGTAGTCAAGTCCGGACATGATGGGAGTTTGACCGAAAGGTGCCAGTTTGTACCATGCCCCCCGACACTCACGGAAGCCGCCGTCGTATGGATGCGCCCCCAGGCCGGAGCCCACTGGCTCCACCTCCCGTCCAGCCTCGCACACCGTCCACCCGGCAAGGGCCGCTCCGTGCGAGCGGCGCGACCGGGTCCACGGTTCCGTGCCGCCGTCGCCGCCGTGTTCCCGGGGGGCGCATCGGCCTCGTGCTGGCAAGCGCCCTGGCCCTGTCGTCCGGCGCACCCGCCTGGGGCGCGATCGTGCCGTGGCTCTACAACGTGGAGGCGCCGATCGAGAGCCAGGGCGGGACGGACCGGCGCAACGCATCCCGCATCGCGTTGCGGGAGATGCTGACGCGCCTGACCGGGCTGCGCAGCGTGCCCATGACGGAGCCGGTA
Organism: Candidatus Azotimanducaceae bacterium; assembly: GCA_965206615.1. Lineage (GTDB taxonomy): Bacteria > Pseudomonadota > Gammaproteobacteria > Pseudomonadales > Azotimanducaceae > VXNE01. Next base: position 183,494 of record CBDBKI010000004.1, on the reverse strand, counting down.
CGCGCGGCACTGACCGACCCCGGGCCGTATTACCTCCAGTACCGCCTCCTGCCGGGCGACGCGGAGCGCGGCACGCGGCTTGGCGTCAGCTTCTCGCCGGAAGCCGTACGCGACCTGGTCTCCCGCGCTGCGCTGCCGATCTGGTCCGCCAATCGACCCACGGGGCTCGCCTGGCTGACGGCCGACGATGCGGGTTTTCACACGGTGCTGTCCCGGGAGTCCGATCATCCGGCTGCGGCCGGTCTGCGCGACCGCGCCCGCTACCGCGGCATCGAGATCGACCTGCCTCGCATGGACCTCGAAGACGCAGCCCGCGTCACCCCCGGCGACGTCTGGAACCGCTTCCCGTACGCCATCGAGTTGGCGAGCCGGCGCTACGAACCCGATCTCATCCTGCTCGGCCGCACCCGACGACAGCCGCTCGGCAACTGGATTTCCGAGTGGGAACTCTGGCTCGACGGCGGCACGCGGTCATTCAGCTTCGACACCGCCACCGCCGAAGGCGGCGCGGCGCGGGCCGTCGACATCGTCGCGGACGAGCTCATGACGCGCTTCGCCGTACTCGGACGCGAATCCCGCCCGATCGAAATCGAGGTTCGCGGTATCGGTACGGTCGGCGACTACGCGGCCCTCATGCGCGCTCTGGCGGAGCTCGAGTTCATCGACCGCGTGGAACTCGTCGCCGCCGCGCCCACCGCAACGACCTTGCGGGTGACCACGCGGTCGTCGCGGCACAGACTCGCGGAACTCCTCGATGCCTACGGCGTGCTCCGCGACACGGAGACGACCTGGACCGAGGCATCGCCGCTCACCGTCTCCACCCCCTGGACAGGCGCGCCCTCGGACGCGGCCGGCCCGCCCATGACGCTGACGTGGATCGGCGGAGGCTGACGGTGCGGCAACTGCCCAATGCGATCACCATCGTCCGCATCGTTCTGATCGCGCCGACGGCATGGTGCCTGGCGTACGGCGAGTACGGTACGGCGCTCGTGCTGATGGCGATCGCCGGCGGCTCCGACGCCGTGGACGGCGCCCTGGCACGCCGCTACTCGTGGACCACGAAGTTCGGCGCCTTTGCGGATCCCCTGGCCGACAAGCTGCTCATCGGCGTGACCTTTCTCATCCTTGTGTTCCAGGGACACATACCCGTCTGGCTGGTCGTCATCGTCATCGTTCGCGACCTGGTCATTCTCGGCGGCGCGCTGGTCTATCGCCTGCTCTTCGAGTACGTCGAAATCGCGCCGACGTTCATCAGCAAGACCAACACCGCGATGCAGATCGGCATGCTGATCGTGGTGCTCGTGCATCTGCTCGAACGCGGGACGGTGTCCGCCGTCGCCGGGTGGCTCCTGGATCCCTGGGGCTTCGCGCTCGTGGCCCTGCTCGGCATCGCGTCCGGCGTCGACTATGTCGTCACCTGGGCGTACAAGGCGGTGCGCACGTCGAGGCCGTCGTCATGACCCGGCAACTGCCCATGACGTTCCCGCTACGCACCCGCTTCACGTTCGAGCGCTTCACCGTCGGTCTCAACCGCGAACTGGTCACGGATCTGCATGCACCGGTCGACGGATTTCGCTGTACCTGGCTGTGGGGCGCGCCGGGTGTCGGCAAGACCCACCTCCTGCAGGCGGTCTGCCACGCGCCCGGCAGCGCCTACGTGCCAGCCCGCGAGCTGCGGGACATTGACGGCTACCAGGCTTTCGAACGGGTACTGATCGACGACGTCGACGCCTGGCTCGGGGACCGCGCCATGGAAGAGGCGCTGTTTCGTCTCTACAACGAACAGCTGGCGGCCGGCCACGCACTGGCGGTGGCAGCGGACCGCACACCGGCGACGGCGACGTTCGCCCTCTCGGATCTTGCCTCCCGCTTGCGCGGCGCCGCGTGTTTCGAGATGGCCGCCCTGTCGGACGATGCCGCGATTCCCGCCCTGAAGAGGGCGGCGCACGACCGCGGCTTCCTGCTCTCCGACGAGGTCGTGCGCTACCTCATGCGCCGGGTGGGACGCGGCCTGCCGGAACTGCTCGAACACCTCGACAGGATCGACCGCGCATCCATGTCTGCAAGCCGCCGCGTCACGGTGGCTCTCGTCAAGGAGGCCCTCGCCCTTTGAAGCGGGCGGTCGTCACCGGCGGCGGCAGCGCAGGTCACGTGATTCCGGCACTGCCGGTGATCGAGGCGCTACAGGCCGCCGGCTGGGAGGTCTCTTTCATAGGCTCCGACTCCGGACTCGAGGAACGCCTGGTGGCACCCCTCGGCACCCCCTACTTCAGAGTGCAGACGGGGAAGCTGCGACGTTATTTCTCCTTCGCCAATCTGACCGATGCGCTGAAGATACCCCTCGGTATCCTGCAGGCATTCGCCATTCTGGGCCGTGTGAAGCCCCGCGTTGTTTTCTCGAAGGGCGGCTTCGTCGCGTTTCCGGTGGTCTTCGCAGCCTGGCTCCGGCGCATTCCCGTCGTGGCGCACGAGTCGGACCTTTCGCCGGGGCTCGCCAACCGCCTGTCGCTGCCGTTCATCGCCACGCTGTGCGTGAATTTCGACGCGACGCGCGTTTCCGCCCGGCGCGTCATCCACACCGGCACGCCGATCCGCGCGGCGCTACGCAACGGCAACCCCGACCGGGGCGCAGGCGCGGCGAACCTTCCGGGCGAGCGGCCGATGCTCGTGGTCGTAGGCGGCAGCCTCGGTGCCCGGCGGCTGAACGAAGTGACCCGCGCGGCGCTGCCGGCGCTCGTCGAGACGTTCGAGGTGCTGCACGTATGCGGCGCCGGCCAGCTCGACCCCGCCGCGGACACGCCGGGCTACGCGCAGCGCGAGTTCGTGACGGACGGGTGGGGCGATATCCTGGCGGCCGCCGCGATCGTCGTCTCCCGCGCGGGCGCCAATGCGCTGCACGAACTCCTGACACTCGGCAAGCCCAACCTGCTCGTTCCGCTGCCCACGACGGCGAGCCGCGGCGACCAGATCGAGAACGCGGCATACGCCGAGGCACGAGGCTTCAGCGCGGTCCTCCCCGACGCCGAGCTGAGTCCGGCGACCCTGGTCGAAGGCGTGCGCACCCTGCACGCCGATCTCGACGCTTGGCGGGCCCGACTCGCCGAGTTCCGCGCGCCCGACGCGACCGCGGCGATCGTCGGGGAGCTGGAAGCCGTCGCGCGCGAGAACCGCGAGAAAGGCAGAGGAACATGACCTGGCATTCCAATACCACGGGCCAGCTGCCGAACTTCGTCAGTCACCTGGAGTGCTCCGCTACCGGCGAGCGTCATGCGGCCGGCCAGCTGCACAACCTCTCCCGGGCCGGATTTCCCCTGTTGGTGCGCTACGATCTCGAGCGCATGGCCGCGGAGTTCACCAGGGAGAGCCTGGCTGGCCGCGCCGCCGACCTGTGGCGTTACCGGGAGATGCTGCCCGTCACCGACGCTGCCAACATCGTCTCGCTCGGAGAGATCACGACGCCGATGATCTCCCTCGGGGCGACCGCGAGACATCTCGGTAGCGGACGCCTCGACGTGAAGGACGAGGGCCGGCTGCCCACGGGCTCGTTCAAGGCCAGGGGCATCGCCGTCGCCATCAGCATGGCCAGGGAGCTGCGCGTGACGAGCGTGGCAATGCCCACCAACGGCAACGCCGGCGCCGCGCTCAGCGGCTATGCCACCCGCGCCGGCATCGCGAGCCTGGTCTTCTGCCCGGAGGACACGCCGCCGATCAATATCGCCGAGACCGGCATCCAGGGGGCCCGGCTATACCGGGTAAACGGCTTGATCAACGACTGCGGAAAGATCGTCGGCGACGGCAGGGACGCCACCGGCTGGTTCGACATGTCGACGCTGAAGGAGCCGTATCGCATCGAGGGCAAGAAGACCATGGGGCTCGAGTTGTGCGAACAGCTCAACTGGACCGTGCCGGATGTCATCTTCTATCCCACCGGCGGGGGCACGGGGCTCATCGGCATGTGGAAGGCGTTCGATGAACTCGGCCGTCTCGGCTGGCTGGACGAGAAGCGGCCGCGCATGGTGGCCGTACAGGCGGAAGGCTGTGCGCCCATCGTCAAGGCTTTCGACGAGGGCAAGGCCAACGCCGAGCCCTGGCAGGATGCGAGCACGGTCGCGGCGGGGATCCGCGTGCCGGTGGCCATAGGCGACTTCCTGATTCTCGACGCGGTGCGCGCAAGCGGCGGTTTCGCCATCGCCGTGTCCGACGCGGCCATCGAGGACGCGCGCGCGGAAGTCGCATCCCGGGACGGGTTGCTCCTGTGCCCGGAGGGTGCGGCCACCTACGCGGCCTGGCTCCAGTCACTCGATGCGGGTTTGATCGAACGGGACGACCACGTCGTGCTGTTCAATTGCGCCACCGGCCTGAAGTATCCGTTGCCGGACGCCGGCACGCCCCTCGACTGCCACGCCCCGATCGACTACGACGCCATCGCCGCCGGTTCGGACGTCACGCCCAGGGATTGATCACTTCGACATCCCACGGTCATGACGGGACGTTGAAACACCCGCGCAAACGGTGGTTAAATCGCGCGCCTTTTCGCACCCGCGTCGCACCCGCATGTCGATCAAGGCGACCGGACAGCGCGGCGGCGGCCCAGTGTGCTCCGGCGAACCGTAGCGTCACCATCGCGAACATCCTTCGAGGCTCCCATGTACCGCGTCAGAACCTACAACCAGATCGCGCCCCGTGGCCTCGAACGGTTTCCCGTCGAGGGCTTCGAGATCGGCCCAGATGTCACCGACGCCCAGGCTATCCTCCTGCGCAGCCATGTGCTTGCCGAGGCGGAGCTCGGGTCGAGCGTGCGAGCGGTAGCCCGCGCCGGCGCCGGCGTGAACAACGTCCCGGTGGACGTCTGCACGCAACGCGGCGTGGTGGTCTTCAACACGCCCGGCGCCAACGCCAACTCCGTCAAGGAACTGACCCTGGCGGCGCTCCTGCTCGCCTCGCGCGACGTGACGGGCGGCATGGAGTACGCACGGACCCTGGGCAACGTCCACGATCAGGACGAACTCCACCGGCTCGTCGAAGGCGAGAAGAAGCGCTTCAAGGGCCGGGAACTCTTCGGCCGCACCCTCGGGGTCGTGGGCCTCGGCGCCATCGGTTCGCGCGTGGCGCGGGCAGGGCTCGACCTCGGCATGCGCGTGGTGGGCTACGATCCGGCACTGTCCATCGATGCCGCATGGCGCCTGCCGGGCGACGTGGAACGCATGGACGACCTGCCGAGCCTCTTCGGGCGCTCGGACTACGTGACGCTGCACGTGCCGGCGCTACCCGAGACCCGGGACCTGATCGACGCCAAGGCGCTGAGTGCCTTTCGGCGCGGCGCCGCGCTCCTCAATTTCGCCCGCCAGCAGATCGTCGACGAGGCCGCCGTCCTCGAGGCCCTTCGCTCGGGTCACCTCGGTGCGTACTTCTCCGACTTCCCGAGCGCCGCCCTGGCCGCCAACAAGCACGCGCACGCAACGCCGCACCTCGGCGCGAGCACGCGGGAAGCCGAGGAGAACTGCGCCGTCATGGCGGCGGACCAGCTGACCGACTTTCTGCGTTTCGGCAACATCGAGAACTCGGTGAACTTTCCCGCCGTGAATCTGGAGCGCACGGAGGGCTACCGTATCGCAGTGACCAACTGGAACGTCGCCGGGACGCTGGGCCAGATCCTGTCGGTCCTCGCGGACGCGGAAATCAACGTCATCGACATGCTCAACAAGAGCCGCGACGACGTGGCCTACAACCTGATCGACCTCGCCGTCGCGCCGACGGAGGCGCTCACCTCCCGCATCGCCGCCATCGACAGCGTCATCGGCGTGCGGACCTTCGACGACTGATCAAGCCCCTCCCTGGACTGGATCAGGATCCCGGGCGCTCCGCCTGCGCCGCGAGAACGGGTTCGGGCGCCGCAACTGCCGTTCCCGGAAGCGTTCCACGCGGCACAGCGCTTCGACCTCCCGCGTGACGGGCGCACACTCGCCCGCGATCAGGCTCGCGATCCACTCCCCGGCCAGCGCGGCGGACGTCGTCCCATTCGAGCCGTGCCCGGCGGTGACGTAGGTGTCCGCGTCGATGCGGCCGATGACCGGCATGCGGTCCGAGGTAACCGCCCGCGTACCACGGAAAACGCCAATGGGAGTCTTCGCGGACCACCCGAAGAGCTTGCGGAAGCGTTCGGCGTTGGCCGCCGTGGCGCGGCCGGCTTCCCACGGCCGGTACTCGTACGTCGCGCCCACCCAACACGCCTGGAAAGCCCCGCCTGGGGCCGCGTATCCGTCTCCCAGCACAGGCATCCAGAGTCGAGCCCCGGGAAACAGGTCGGCCTGCCCCGCCAGCGGGGCGACTTCGAGTTCCGGCATCGCATCGGTGACGCGCGATGCCGAGGCAACGACCGTCACGCCGCCACCGGCAGGCCCTCTGTCGAGACGTATCCGCGGGTGATCGAGCAGTGCGCGGCACAGGAGAGCACCCTCGACCAGTCCGGCATGTGAAAAGTGCAGTCCTGCCGCGGCGACCTCGACACCGGCCAGCTCCGACGCCTCGCGTGCGGAAACCCGGGCGATCCAGTCCGGCGGCAGTGCGGGGAGGATCCGCTCGAGACGTCCCGGGTTCCCGTCCGGACCCGGCAACTGCAGGGCGCCTGTCGAGCGAATTCCAGGAAGACCCCCGTAGAACCAGACCGCGAACGCGTAACCGTGCGCACGCAGCGCAGCCGCCGGGCTGCCATCGCCAAGCAGCCGCGGGTGCAGGACGGCGGCAGGTATGGCCGAGGCTCCGGCGGCGACGGACGTGTCGTGCACCGTCACTTCGAAACCCCGTTCCGCGAGGGCGCGCGCCGCGGAGCATCCCGCGAAGCCGGCGCCGACGACGGACACCGACCGCTGCTGCGGAGCCCACGGCGACCAGTGCCCGGCGAAGACCCCCAGCAACGTGTGCCACTTGCGCGGGCGCTGATCCACGCGCCGCACGTTGAAACCCGCTTGCCGCAGCCCCTGCTTGACGACGCCTGCCGACGAATAGCTCGTGACCGTCGCACCCGGACGCGAGAGCGCCGCCACCGCTTCGCAGACTCCGGCGCTCCACATCTCGGGATTGCGACGCGGCGCGAACCCGTCCAGGAACCAGGCGTCCACACCGGAGCCCTGTCGACCGGCGAGGTCCGCGAGCCCGGCCAGCACGTCTCCGAAGTAGAGCGAGAGTTGCACGCGCCCGCCGGCGAAGCGTCGGCGATGCCAGCCCGAGATGGCCGGCGGCCACGCATCGACGAGTGCGCGATGCAGCGCGGCACCCGCGTGTCGAGCGGCTCGCGCCATGTCGTCGCGACGCATCGGGGCGTGCTCGAAGGCCACGTAGTGCAGCCGCCCCGTCGAACGGGCGAGGAAGCGCTCCGCCGTGACCGCGAAGTTGCGCCCCGCCCCGAAACCGAGCTCGCCAACCGTGACGGATTCAGCCGCCGCGATGCGCTCGTCGAACTTCGCCGGTTCCAGGAACACGCGCTCGGTCTCTTCCGTGCCCTCGGTCCCGTGATAGACGTCGTCGAAGGTGACCGAAACAGGCCGATCCCCATCCCAACGGACTTCCGCCGGCGCGAGGACTCGATGTGGTGGGTCCATGTGCGACACCGTGGCGCCCAACGACCCGAAGGGTCGCGCTATCCCCCCGTGGCGACGAAATCCCGGGCGTCTCGATACGCGACCTGGAGCAGCTCCGCCAGCGCTTCCGTATCGATCTCCCCGTCGGGCCACAGCTTGACGTGGCGCATTCTCTTGCCCGTGCCTGTCAGCAGGCCCGAGGGATCCGGCAGGAACGCGCCCATGAAGAAGCCGACGTTCACATGCTTCGTGAACGCGTTTGCGTAGCCGAAGGGTACGTCGCGCACGCAGGCGACCGGGCAGCCGTCGTGCACCAGCTCCAGCACGTCCTCGCCGCAGCCGCGCATGCGCGCGAACCATTCGCGCGCAATCGACCCGAGCGGGTCGTTCCGCTCGGCGAACCAGGCGCACACGGCCGGATCATCCCGCACGGCTCCGTTGAAAGTCAGCCGGGGCTCCATGCGCCGTTCCCGCTGTCTGGCGTCGGCAAGGGTCACGAGGCCGCGCTCCTTCAGTTCGCCTGCCGGAACACCACCTCGGAATCCAGCAGCGCTCCGATCTGGTCGTCCGAGAACCCCGCCTCCCGCAGCACTTCCTCTGTCTGCGCGCCGATTTCGGGGGCACGCTTCGGCGGCCGCTTCGGTTCCTCTTCGAGAAAGATCGGCGAGTTGATGGTGTAGTCGTAGCCCTCGCCGGGATCGTGGGTTTCGACGATGACGTCGTTCGCGCGCAGCTGCTCATCCTCGATCACGTCCGCCATGGGCGCCACCACCCCGCAGGTCACGCCGTGGCCGTCGAGCCGCGCCATCAGCTCCCGCTGGGTCCACTGCACGGTCGCCTCGGCGATCAGGGTCTTCAGGTCGTCGCGGTTGCGCAGGAGCGTCCGCATGTCCACGAAGCGCGGATCGGCCACCCACTCGGGGTGGCCGAGGGCCGTCGCGAGCCGCGGCCATTCGCGCTTCGTGTTGATCATGCAGAGCGTGACGTAGCGGTCGTCGCTGGTGGGATAGGCGATGCGGAAGGGCGTGGTCCAACCGCGCTTCTGGCTGATGGCGCCAAGGTCGACGCCGGCGATGACGCCCTGCAGCGCCATGGCGTTGGCCCAGGCACCGGTCGCGACGAGCGACGTGCTCACCTGACAGCCTTCGCCGGTGCGTTCGCGGCGAAAGAGTCCGGTCATGATGGCGCCGTACAGGGCGAGTGTGGTCGCGTGGTCGCCCACTCCCGGGGCCAGCGGCAGCGGCGTCTGGCCCTGATCGCGCATGAACTCCATGAGGCCGGAGCGCGCCCACCAGGCGGTGGCGTCGAACCCGCGGCGTTGCACGTCCGGTCCGCGCGTTCCGTAGCCCGTCAGCTGCGCGAAGACGAGGCGTGGGTTGATCGCCTTCAGCTCCTCGTACGTCATGCGGAACTCCCGCAGTTGCTCCCCCAGGAAGTTCGTCAGGATGACATCGGCGTCCGCGACCAGCCGGTGCAGCACCTCCTGTCCTTCGCGACGTTTGAGATCCAGGCACACGCTACGCTTGTTGCGCGACGTCAACTGCCAGTGATAGGGGACGGGATGCGCGCCGACCAGCGCACGGTATCCGTCGCCACCGGGCGGCTCGACCTTGATCACGTCGGCGCCGAAGTCCGCGAGGATGGTGGCGGAGCCGGGACCGGCGAGATAGGTCGCCGCGTCGATCACCCGTATGTCTTTCAGCAGGTAGTCCATGTTCCTGGGTTCTCCGTACTGCCCGGAGCCACGCCGGGCCTCCGATACTGCCTCTGTCAGGGCCGGTCGAGCCGGAAGATCATGCCCCCGGCCGCCACCCAGCCCTCACTCCGGTCGAGCTCGTACTTCTCCTCGTAGGCGGCGGCCACGCGGGTGCGTTCGTCCGGGTCGTCCACCAGGCTCGCGCGCAACGGATACAGGTCCCCGTCCACGCGGACGCGCACGCTCGCGTCGGACTCGATGAAGGGCGTCCATTTGGTCCCGTCGCTCCCCGTCGCCACGTAAAGATGCTCCTCCACGCCGACGCCCCAGATGTTGATGGAGTAAGGATCCGAGGGCCGGGTCTCGAGCTGGATCGTGTCGGGCACCTGGCTCCATTGGGCCGGCGCATCCTGCTCCACGCCAGCGAGCTCGCCCCCCGGAATGGTGACGAGAGGCCCGCCGCAGCCGGACACACCGAGCAGAACGGCCACTACCAGGACAAATCGATTCATCGCGACGCTCCTGCAAGTGCAATGCGGGAATGCTACCAGCCGGGAAAGCCGAACGGCCGGTCCACGGGAAGGTCGTCACGGCAATCCGGGGACACGCTGCCGCGCACGGCGTAACATGCATCAGCAACCCCCGAGCATTGAATGCCGCGTTTCCACTCTCCAGCCATTGACCCGTGTGCCATGAACTGTCTCCCTCACATCGCTGCCCTTGCCACGCTTTTCGGGATCGCCGCCTGTGCTCCCGAGGACGCATCCGTCCCCGACGACACGTCGGCGCCTGCCGCCCAGGGTAATCTGGTCGCCGAGCAGGCGACTACCGACGGCGGCACTCCGACGGTCGGCGACACCCTCACCACCGCGCGGTCCCCGGACGGCGCCTTCATCAGCTGGCGGGAACACCTGATCGACGATCCCGCAACGACCGGCGTGCCCCTGAGCGGCAGCGACGGTCTCGCCATGGCGGACCTGGACGGCGACGGATTCGAGGACGTGGTCTCGGTACACGAGTCCGATACGCGTTACGACGGGACCCCGGACGGCCACGTCCGCATCGCATTCGCCTCCGACGACCCGGACACGTGGACGAACGTCACCCTGGCCGAGGGCGTCGAGGCGGCTGCGCCCGAGGACGCCTCCATCGCGGACGTCAACGGGGACGGCCATCCGGACGTCATCGTCGCAGCGGAACTCGGCCACCTCATCTACTTTCAGAATCCCGGCGCGGACACCCGCACCGCGGTCTGGCCGCGTCTGATCCTGCCGATGACGCGCGACCGCGGCTCGTATATCCGTGTCTTCCTCGCCGACCTCGATGGCGACGGCGTCCCGGAAGCCGTAGCGCCCAACAAGGGCGCGCAGAACCCGGTGCCGGAGGACTTCGAACGGCATACGCCCATCTCGATCTTCCGCGTGACCGGCAACCCGCTCGCCGAGGACGGCTGGCAGGAGACCGTGCTCGGCCAATATAGCGTGCCGCACAACGCCGAGCCCGTAGACCTCGACGGGGACGGGGACCTCGACATCATCGGCGGCATCCGGGGCGGCCCGCGCATGGTGTTCCTTGAGAACACCGAAGGGGATGCCTCGGTCTTCGTGGAACATCCCATCGCCGTCGAAGAAGGCGTGGTGGCCGGTTTCCACCTCGCGTGCGCCGACTTCAATGCCGACGGCCGGCTCGATATCGCAACCGTCGCGGCCTACGGAGAAGGACCGCAGTACGACCGCCTGGAGCTCTCCTGGCTGGAGCAACCCGCCGACCGGGCCGACCCGTGGATTCCGCATCCGATCGGGCATTTCATGCCGGACACCGTCACCGGCATCGCCATCGCGGACATCGACGGCGACGGCGCCCTCGACGTCATGGCCGGCAGCTACAGCGGCGGCCCGCGAGACGAGGACGGCGATGTCACCGCCTCCGACCGGCTCGGGCGCCTCGGCTGGTTCCGCAATCCCGGCGCCGCGAACGAACCGTGGACGCGCCACGACATCTCCCGCCGCAAGCGCGGCATGTTCGATCAGTTCGCGGCCCGGGACCTCGATGGCGACGGGGACATCGACTTCGTCGGCACAAGAGGCAACAGCGCGCCCTACGACGGGGTATTCTGGCTCGAGCAGGTGCGCTCCGCGGCACCTCTGCCAGCGTTCGCGCGAGCGCGCGTGGAGGACAGTGTCGAGATGCCGTTGCCGGTTCGCGGAGAACAAGGGAAGCTCTGATTTATCAGAGAGGCGCAAGGCGCCTCTCGAACTTCTGGTCGGATGATCTGAACGGTGGTATTTTCCGAGGCGAGTCGCCACAATGCCGGCCCGCCGCCGGACGACCGCAGGGGAGCAGGACAAGCTCCGGGGCGTCCGGACGTTCGAAGTCAGCTTCGGAAGCAGGAACGGAGCCACGGGAGCCACAGGAGCCAGGAGTGAAGAGATGAACCTTGAGGACTGGTGGTATGGCGCCGTAGGCCTGTCCATACCCGCCATCATCGTGTACGTACTCCTAATGACCCATGTGACGATCGTGGGTGTGACCGTATACCTGCACCGGTTCTCCGCGCACCGGGCACTCACCCTGCACCCGGCCCCGCAGCACTTCCTGCGCTTCTGGCTGTGGCTGACCACGGGCATGATCACGAAGGAGTGGACGGCCGTACACCGCAAGCACCACGCTGGGGCCGACACCCCGGACGACCCGCACAGTCCGCAGGTCCACGGCCTGCGCGCCATACTCCTCGAGGGCGCGGAGTACTACCGCGCGGCCGCCACGCCCGAGACGCTCGAGCGCTACGGCAAGGGGACGCCCGAAGACTGGGTCGAGCGCAATGTCTACACGCCGCACACCTCGCTCGGAATCAGCCTGCTCCTCGGGGTGGACATCGCGCTGTTCGGGGTTCTCGGCCTGACCGTCTGGGCGATCCAGATGCTCTGGATTCCGTTCCTCGCCGCCGGCGTGGTGAACGGCGTTGGCCACCGACTGGGCTATCGCAACTTCGAATGTCCCGACGCCGCGACCAACTTCATGCCTTGGGGCATCCTGATCGGTGGCGAGGAACTGCACAACAATCACCACACGTATCCCAACTCCGCGAAACTCTCCGTGAAGCCGTGGGAGTTCGATCTGGGCTGGGCGTGGATTCGCCTGTTCCAGAGAATGGGGCTCGCCGAGCCGCTCTCGACCGGTCCCGTCGTCGCGCGCATCGAGGGCAAGACCTCCATCGACATGGATACCACCTGGGCCGTGATGAACGACCGGTTCCGCGTCATGGCGCGGTACGCCGAAGAAGTGGTGGCGCCTCTGATCAAGCAGGAGTGCCGCCGTGCCGACGCCGGCACCCGCCGGCTGCTGCGGCGCTCGAAGCCCGTCCTCTGCCGCCACACCACGTTGGTGGACGAGCGGCAGCGCAGTCGTATCGAGCAGGTGCTCGACGCGAGCCCGCTCCTCGCGACCATCTACGAGAAACGGCTCGAACTGGTTGAGGTCTGCTCGAAGCGCGGCCGTGGAGAAGAACTGCGCGTTGCCTTCGCGCAATGGTGCCGCGAAGCGGAAGCCACCGGCATCCAGGTACTGAGCGATTTCGTCGAGGACCTGAAGTCCTACACCGTTCCGGCAAAGGCGCGCGTGTAGCGCCCCATAGCCGGTCCGGCACTCGCTCGCAAGCTCGCTACGCACCGGCGCGCCTCCGGCCCAGCCACGCCGTCCTTTCATGGAAGCCGCACCGGCGGTCACTTCGTTCCCTTGGCGCGTCTTCCACAAAAGGGGCGACCCTTGTGGTCGCCCGTCCCCGAAGTCGCAGAACCTCCTCGTCAACGGGCAGTTTGGCGGCTGGCCCCCCCCGCCGTCGCCCGCCGCGCACCGTGCATGACCGAGAGCACGGGCCGCCACCAGGCCGGCGTCTACATCCGATCGACCGTCTCGATCCCCAGCAGCCCGAGCCCGTTCTTCAACGTTCCCGCCGTCAACGCGCACAGCCTGAGGCGGCTCTCGCGTAGGTCACCCGGCGCATCGAGGACGGGACACGTCTCGTAGAACTGCATGAACCGGCTCGCGAGGTCGAAGAGATACGCGCACAGGTGGTGCGGCAGCGCTTCGCTCGCGACCTGTTCCAGCGTTTCCTGGAAACGCAGGAGCATCACGGCCAGCCGGCGCTCCTCCGGCTCCACGACCACGGGGGTCGCCACCAAGCTCGCCGGATCCGCCCCGGCCCGGCGAAACAGGCTCTGGATGCGCGCATACGCGTACTGCAGGTAGGGCGCGGTGTTGCCGTCAAAGCTGAGCATCGTGTCCCAGTCGAACACGTAGTCGCTCGTGCGGTTCCTGGACAGGTCGGCGTATTTCACGGCGCCGATGCCCACGACGCGCGCGACCCGATCCGCCTCCGCGCCCGTCAGATCCGGGTTCTTCCCGGCTACCAGCGTGCGCGCGCGGCGCACCGCCTCGTCGAGGAGATCGGCCAGCTTGACCACACCGCCCGTGCGCGTCTTGAAGGGTCGGTTGTCCTGCCCCATGATCGTGCCGAAGGGGTGGTGCTCGAGCGTACAGGCCTCGGCCGCGAAGCCCGCCTTGCGCGCGACGGCGAAGAACTGGCGGAAGTGCAGCGACTGCCTGGCGTCGGTGAAATACAGCACACGGTCGGCGTCGTAGTGCCCGGTGCGAAAACGCACCGCCGCGAGGTCCGATGTCGCGTACAGGTAGCCGCCATCGCGTTTCTGCACGATAACCGGCGCGTCGAACTCGTCGAGGAAGACGCACTTCGCACCGTCCGACTCCGTCAGCAGCCCCGCGCCGTCGAGATCGCCCACGACCCTGGGCAGGTCGTCGTTGTAGCGACTCTCCGCATCGAGGTCGTCATCGGTCAGCGTGATCCCCAGCGTGTCGTATACGGCTCGGCAGTGAGACAGGGAGACCTCGATGAAGCGGCGCCAGTAGGCGCGCACGGTTTCGTCGCCGCCCTGCAGGTCGACCACGGTCCGGCGCGCCCGGTCCGCGAATTCCGGGTCGGCATCGAACCGCTTGCGCGCCTCCGCGTAGAAGACCTCGAGGTCCGCAAGCTCCGATGCGGTTTCCCGACGATCCTCGAGGTGCGCGACCAGCATGCCGAACTGGGTGCCCCAGTCGCCGACGTGGTTCTGGCGGATCACCTCGTGGCCGAGGGCTTCGAGGATGCGCGCCATCGCATCGCCGATGGTGGTGCGCAGGTGCCCGACGTGCATCTCCTTGGCGAGGTTCGGTGAGGAGTAGTCGAGCACGATCCGGTCCGGATCGCTCGCCTGTTCGATCTCGACGCCGGCAAGACGGGCGGCCAGAAACTCGCCCGCAAGGGTGATGTTGACGAACCCGGGGCCGGCGACTTCCACGGCCTCCGCCACGTCCGCGTCGGCTGCCCCGAATGCGTCCGCGACGGCCGTCGCCAGGGTCCGCGGATTGGTCCGCAACCGCTTGGCGGCCGCCATGGCCCCGTTCGCCTGGTAGTCCCCGAATTCCGGCCGGCCGGACGGACGCAGCATCGGTTCGGCGTCGTCGATCCCGGCCACGCGGAACGCGTCCGCGACGCGCCGCGTGAGGAATGCGCGCAGATTCATGGTGTGCAGGCCCTAATCGTCGGCGGAGGCGACGTCCTCGGCCTGCCAGCCCTTGCTCCGCTCCACGGCCACGAACGTGACGCGCTGCCCGTCCCGCAGGTTCCCCCGGTGACCATCGTCCGCACGCACCGAGCGGTGATGGACGAATATCTCGTCGCCGTCCTCGCGGATGACGAAACCGAAACCCTTCGAACGGCTGAACCATTTCACGGTGCCAGTCTCACGGCCTTCCGTGAGCCGGGCGGGTGCCTCCGTACGCCGCGCGGACCCCTCCGTTCGTCGCGTGCGCCGCTCGCGCGGTGCCCGCGACACCGCACGGGGCGCGGCACGGGGCGCGGCCCGTCCGAGGCGCATTGCCGCGAGCCCCGATCCGAGGCATGCAAGAAAGACGACGGCCAGCAGGCCGAGGTGGTGGCCGTCCCAGAGCCAGCGATACGCCTCGGCGGCGACAACGGCGAGCAGGGCGGCGACGGCGACTGCCGAAAGGATCGGTTTCATGGGTATCTTGGCGAGCGTGATCGGACGCACGCCATGATACCGCGCCCGGTCAGCGGCGATACGCCCTGTTGATGACGACTGCCTCGACCGGAACGTCCTGCATGCCGATCTTCACCGTCGTCTCCGCTGCCTCGATCTCGTGGGCCGCTGCCATGCCGGCGATGAGACGTCCGAACACGGTGTATCCCGGGCGGCCTCGCTGGTAGTTGAGGCTGTCGTTGTCGCGCAGGTTCACGTAGAACTGGGCGCCGGCCGAATCCGGGTCCGAGGTGCGCGCCATGGACAGCGTGTACCGGTCGTTGTCCACGCCGTTGCCCGACTCGTTGACCACGGTACGGGGCGCCTCGCGGTACTCCATGTCCTCGGTGTACCCCCCCGCCTGAATGACAAAGCCGGCGATGACACGGTGGAAGATGAGGCCGTCGTAGAACCCCGCGTCCACGAGATCGAGGAAGTTCTCTACCGCCTTCGGCGAGCGGTCCGCGTAGAGTTCGACCGTCAGATCGCCTTTCGTGGTCTCCAGAATGACGACCGGATTGTCGGCCATGGCCGTTCCGGAGAGCGTCGCGGAGAGCAGCGCGGCCAGGGCCGTGCGCCGCGGCGGTTTCTTGTTCATTCGAGCGTCTCCTTGCTGTTTCCCTTCACGATGACATCGAGGTACTTGCGTACCGTTTCCGACAAGCCCCATTCGAGCGCGTCGCCGATCAGTGCATGACCGATCGATACCTCCTCTATGCCTCCCATGGCCACGAACTGCGCCAGGTTGTCGAGGTTCAGGTCATGGCCGGCGTTGACGCCCAGACCCAATCCGACGGCGTATCGCGCGGCGCTCCGGTAGGTCTCCCAGCTTTCTCGCGCATCCGCGTGCGCCGCGCCGCACCGCTCGACGGCCTCGGCGTAAGGCCCGGTGTACAACTCGATGCGGTCCGCTCCGCAGGCCGACACCCGCGCGATCTGCTCCGGGTCGGGATCCACGAACAGGCTCACCCGCGCGCCCCACGTCCGATACCGTGCGACGACTGCGGCCACCCGGTCGGCCTCGCGCGCATCCGAGAGATCCCAGCCGTGGTCCGACGTGAGCTGCGCATCGGCATCCGGCACCAGGGTCGCCTGGTGCGGGCGCGCCGCCTCGATGAGCCGATCGAACCCCGGGTAGCCGTTGTCCCGCGCGCCGGCGTAGGGGTTGCCCTCGATGTTGAATTCGATGGCCGGAAACTCGGCGAGCAACCGTACGAGTACCCGCACGTCATCCGGGCGGATGTGGCGCTGGTCCGGGCGCGGATGCACCGTGATGCCTTGCGCGCCGGCGGCGATGACGGTGCGAGCGGCGTCGGCGACCGACGGCCGACCCCCCTCGCGCGCGTTGCGCAGCCAGGCGATCTTGTTGAGGTTGACCGAAAGGGCCGTCACGACCACGCGTTGCGGCGCGGACGGGACTTGATGGCGACGCCCAGCATCAGGCCGATCAGCAGGAGGCCCGCGCCGATCAGCATCCACTGTCGTTCCACGTTCTCTTCAAGTCCGTCGCGCTGCGCCAGGAGGTCGTCCACTTCGGCCCGCAGGTTCGTGTTGAGCCGTACCAGATCCTGGTTGGCCTCATACATGGCGAGACCCTCCTGCGAGGCCTGCTTGATCCCCTCCAGCTCATCGGCCAGCGTCTCGTTGCGATCGAGGAGCTCCGCGTTGGCCTGCTCGAGCTCCCGGTTGTCCGCCAGCGTGGTCGCGGCTTCGTTGCCTTCGAGCAGCCCTTCCAGGGCCTCGATTCGCTCCTCGGCCTCGGTCAGGCGGATCTTCGCGATGGGCTCGCTGACCAGGTATTGGTTCGGCAGCCATCCTTCCGTGCCACCCGGTAGACGGACGTGGGTGAACCCGGCGTCTGCATCCACCTGCAGCACCTTGAGCTGCGTCCCGCTCGGCAACCCGTAGTGCAGGATGCGGTGTTCCCCGGAAGGTCCGCTGCGCAACGGCACGCGGAATTCGTCGGAGATGTACAGCGTTTCGGCGGTGCCCGACAAGGCCCCACAGAGCAACGCCCCGCACGCCAGGACGCTTGCCCATCCGACAGGGGCGCGCCCTCCTGCGCTCACTGACTCTCTGCCCTGTCCAGGGCCTCCTCATCTGGAAGCTGCCCCGTCACGGCAAGGTAGGCCACGCTGGCGACGGTGAGGAGAATGGGCACGGCGAAGGCTGAAATCAGCTTGTAGGTGACCCACGCCGGCTCGCTGAACTCATAGGCGACCAGCAGATTCGCGCCCCCCGCGAGCAGCAGCGCCACACCCCACCCCCAGGCCAGATGTGTCTTCGCGCGATCCGACAGGACCAGCACCTTGCCGAGCGCCTTCTGGATATAGTCGCCCCGACCCACGTAGCGGCTGGCGAGGATGGCACAGGCCACGAACCAGTAGAACACCGTGGGCTTCCACTGGATGAACGTCTTGTTCTGCAGGACGAGAGTCAGTCCTCCGAAGATCAGGGCGACCCAGACGACCACCCACAGCTGTCGGCTGATGAGCCACTTCTTCAACCTGAAGACCACGAGTTGGGCCACCGCGCTGACCATGAGCGCGCCGGTTGCGACGTAGATGTCGGTGAATATGTAGACGCCGACGAACGCCAGGACCGGAAGAAAATCGACCAACTGTTTCATATGCCGGATAATAGCTCCTATGAGCCAATTCTTCAGCGTCCACCCCACCCATCCACAGGGCCGGCTGCTGTCCCGCGCCGCGGAAATCGTCCGCGGCGGCGGGGTCATCGTCTACCCTACGGATTCGACCTACGCGCTCGGCTGCCACATCGGTGACAAGGCAGCCCTGGACCGCATCCGCGGTATCCGCAACCTCCACCCGCGCCATCATTTCACGCTGATGTGCCGGGACCTGTCCGAACTCGCCGCCTACGCCATGGTGGACAACACCAGCTACCGCATCGTCAAACACTACACCCCGGGGCCCATCACGTTCATCCTGAAGGCGACGCGCGAGGTGCCGCGCCGCCTGATGAGCAGACGCCGGACCATCGGCCTGCGGGTGCCGGACAGTCCGGTCAGCCTCGGGCTCCTCGCGCTCCTGAACGAGCCCATGATGTCCACCACGCTGCTGCTTCCCGGCGACGACTACCCCATGACGGAGGCCCAGGAGATCCGCGACCGCCTCGAGGGCGTCGTGGACCTCATCATCGACGGCGGTCCATGCTTGCGGGAACAGACCACGGTGGTCGACCTCACGGACGACCTGCCCAACGTCACGCGCGCGGGCCTCGCCGAGTTCGAGCTATAATCCGTTGCGCGCGTTCACGGGAATCCCGTTCACTTGAGCAGCATCGACTCGGATCGGCGGGTTGTATCGGGAATGCGGCCCACGGGCCGCATGCACATTGGCCACTACCACGGCGCCCTGAAGAACTGGGTGCAGCTGCAGCACGAGTACGAGTCCTTCTTCTTCGTCGCCGACTGGCACGCGCTCACCACCCACTATCAGGACCCGGGCATCATCGAGCAGCACACGCTCGACATGGTGGTCGACTGGCTCGCCGCCGGGATCAGCCCCGGAGCCTCCACGATCTTCGTGCAGAGTCGCGTACCCGAACACGCCGAACTGCACCTCCTGCTGTCGATGATCACGCCGGTGAGCTGGCTCGAGCGGGTACCGACCTACAAGGAGCAGCAGCGGAAGCTGAACGACCGGGACCTGTCGACCTACGGCTTCCTCGGCTATCCCGTCCTGCAGTCCGCCGATGTCCTGATCTATCGCGCCGGCAAGGTCCCCGTGGGTGCCGACCAGGTGCCCAACATCGAACTCATGCGGGAGATCGCGCGGCGCTTCAACCACGTCTACGGGCGCGAGCCGCGCTTCGAGGAACATGCCCAGGCGGCGGTGCGCAAGATGGGGCGCAAGACCGCCCGTCTGTACCTGGCCGCGCGGCGCGACTACCTCGAACGTGGCGACCGTGAGGCGCTCGAACGGGCTCGGGCGCTCCTGTCCGAGCAACAGAACCTGTCGATCGGGGATCGCGAACGGCTGTTCGGATACCTCGAGGGCGGCGGGCGCATCGTGCTCCCGGAAACGCAGGCGCTGTTGACGGAGACGCCGGTCATTCCGGGACTGAACGGCGACAAGATGTCGAAGTCCTACAACAACTTCATTCGCATGCGCGAGGATCCGCAGATCGTCGAGCAGAAGATCCGGACCATGCAGACCGATCCCGCGCGCGTGCGCCGGACCGATCCGGGTGATCCGGACAAATGTCCCGTCTTCGCCCTGCACCAGGCCCTGTCGTCGGAATCCGTCTGCACCTGGGCGGCGGAGAACTGCCGTTCCGCCGGTATCGGCTGCCTCGACTGCAAGGGACCGCTGATCGACACGATCGTCGCGGAACAGGTGCCGTTTCACGAGCGCGCGGCCCAGTTCGAGGACAACCCGGACCTGGTGCGCACGATCATCGTCGAGGGCTCCGAGGCCGCACGCGACGTGGCCAGGGAAACCATGGAGGACGTCCGGGCGGCCGTGGGTATCAGCCACCGATGAGCGGCACGGAGAGCGGCATCACGCGGCTCGACGCCGAACGCCGCAAGCGGCGCGGCGCGTCCGTCGTCGCCATCGTCGGCGAACACGTCGTCGAGGAGCTGCCCACCGACCTGTATATTCCGCCCGATGCGCTCGAAGTGGTCCTCGAGACCTTCGAAGGCCCGCTCGACCTGCTCCTCTATCTCATACGCCGCCAGAACCTGGACATCCTCGAGGTTCGGGTCGCCGAGATCACGGCGCAGTACATGCGCTACATCGAATTGATGTCCGCGCTGCGCCTGACCCTGGCCGGCGAGTACCTGGCCATGGCCGCAACGCTCGCCGAGATCAAGTCGCGCCTGCTGCTGCCGCGTGTCGTGGCAGCGGAAGCCGAAGAGGACGATCCGCGCGCGGAACTGATCCGCCGCCTGCAGGAGTACGAGCGCCTGCAGGACGCCGCCGAACGGCTCGCCGACCTGCCCCGCCTGGAGCGCGACCTGTTCCCGGCAAACGCCGAGCCTCCGGCGCTCGTCAAGACCCACCCGCCACCGGCAGTCGATCTGAAGGAGCTCATGCTCGCCATGTCCGACGTGCTGCACCGCACGGATCTCAACGCGCATCACGCAGTGCGCGTCGAGGCGCTGTCGGTGCGCGAGCGCATGACGCGCATGCTCCGCAAGGTGAGCGCGGCCAGTCGCTTCGTGCCTTTCGCGGACTTCTTCGCGCCGGACGAGGGTCGGGCCGGGGTGATCGTCACGTTCATCGCGCTGATGGAACTCACCCGCGAGGGCCTGGTCGACCTGGTGCAACACCGCGCCTACGCACCGATCTACGTACGCGCGGCCGGCGGCGCCTCCTGATGCTGGAGCAGGCCGAGGTCCAGCGCATTCTCGAGGCGGCCCTGCTCGCCTCCCGGGAGCCCCTCTCGCTGCAGCGCATGCTGCGGCTGTTCAGCCCCGGCGACTTGCCGGAGGGCAATCCCCGCCAGGCGGTGAAGAGCGCGCTCGCGGACATCGAATACGCCCTCGACGGGCACGGCTACCGGCTCAGACAGGTCGCGAGTGGCTATCGCTTTCAGGTCCACCAGTCCCTGAGCCCGTGGATCAGCCGGCTGTTCGAGGAGAAGCCGCCGCGCTATTCACGCGCGTTGCTGGAGACGCTGGCGCTCATCGCGTACCGCCAGCCCGTCACGCGTGGCGACATCGAGCAGGTCAGGGGCGTGACCGTCAGCCCGAACATCATGCGTACGCTGCTCGAACGCGGCTGGATCCGGGCGGTGGGACAGCGGGAAGTTCCGGGCCGACCCTCCCTGTACGGCACGACCGGCGCCTTCCTCGACTACTTCGACCTGAAGAGCCTCGACGAGTTGCCGCCGCTCGCAGAGATCCGGGCGCTGATCGCGTCTTCCACCGGAGACGACGATGGGCCGCCCGAGGACGCTATCGACGGCCAGACCGGGGCCGGCGAAGCCATGGAGTTGGCGGTCCTCGCGGACGGCGAAGAGGAAGCGGACAGCGCCCTCGCGAACGTCGTTCCGTTGCCGACCCTCGACCGTTGAAAACTGATCCAGCCGTCGGCAACACCCCGGTGTCGGAGAAACTGCACAAGGTGCTGGCCGCGCGGGGCCTCGGTTCGCGCCGCGAAATGGAGCGCTGGATTCTCGCCGGGCGCATTACGGTCAACGGCAAGGCCGCGACGCTTGGCGACCGGGTGGCGGACAGCGACCGCATCGCGGTCGACGGTCGACGCCTGACGGCCGGCGGGGCGCCCCGGCCCCGCGTACTCGTTCTGAACAAGCGCGAGGGCGTGATCTGTTCCCGCCGCGATCCCGAGGGTCGGAAAACCGTTTTCGACGGGTTGCCCTCCATCCATCGCGGACGCTGGATAACGGTCGGCCGGCTCGACATCAACACGAGCGGCCTGCTCATGGTCACCAACGATGGGGAGTTGGCCCACAAGCTGATGCACCCGTCGACCGGCATCGATCGAGAGTACGCGGTGCGCATCGATGGCGAACTCACCGAGGCGGCGCTCGAGCAGGTCAAGGCGGGTGTGGACATCGACGGGGAGATCCAGCGTTTCTCCGACATCCGGTACTACGATGGCAGCGGCTCAAACCACTGGTACCACGCGGTCCTGATGGAGGGGCGCAACCGCGAGGTGCGCCGGCTGTTCGAGCGCCTCGGACGCAAGGTGACCCGTCTGAAACGCGTGCGTTACGGCCCGGTCGTCTTGCCGTCCTGGCTGCGGCGCGGGCGCGTCGCGGAGCTGGGGCCCGCGGACCTGACGGCGCTCTACGGTCTGTTGCGCCTGCCCTGTGACGCCCCGCCACGCAAGGGTCGCCCGGGCGCGCGCCAGGAGACCCGCTCGCTGCTGATTCCCTACCCCGAGTTGCCGGCCAGCCGTCAACAAACCTCTGCACAAGTGCATCCCTGAACTTGTTCAGCCGCGCAAAACAAAAGCGCGGTTTCGTCTTGCTCACATATTCAATGGCCCCGGCCAGCTGGGCGCATCGATACTACGGCCCGTTACGCCCGCGGAATCGGGACCCATCAGGTAGAGGTAGAGATCCATGTGGGCCTCGGGTTCCGGCAGGCTCATGGGATCCTCCGCCGGATACGCGGCGGCGCGCATCGCGGTACGCGTCCCCCCGGGATTGAGGGCATTGACCCGGATCCGCCCGGCGTCCTCGTATTCGTCCGCCAGCGTCTGGGAGAGCCCTTCGGTGGCGAACTTCGATACCGCGTAGGCGCCCCAATACGCCCTGCCGACCCGGCCGACGCCGGAAGACGTGAACACGATGGAAGCGTCCGGCGCCGCGTCGAGCAGCGGCAGGAGCGCCCGCGTGATGACGACCGGCGCGATGGCGTTGACCTGCATCACTTCCGCCCAGGCAGCCGCCGGATAGTGGGCGACCGGTACGCGCGGCCCCAGCAGGGACGCATTGTGCAGGATGCCGTCGAGACGACCGTAGTCGTCCTCGACCGCCTGCGCGAGGCGTTGACCGGCGTCTTCGTCGAAGCGGGCGAGATCCGCCGGTACGATGACGGGGCGGGTCTCGGTGTCTGCCGCGATGGTGTCGAAGACGGCCTCCAGCTTGCTCCGCGTACGCCCGAGGAGCACTACCTCTGCGCCATGGCGCGCATAGGCGAGGGCGGCCGCACGGCCGATGCCGTCCCCCGCCCCGGTGACCAGCACGACGCGCCCGGCGAGCAGATCCGCCGGCGGCCGATAGCGCGGCCGGGGTGCGGTCATGCGTGGTCGCCATCCTTGCGCGCATGCACGAGATAGTTCACATCGACATCGTCGCCGAGCGCGCAGCTGCGCGTGAACGGGTTGTAGCGCATGCCGACGATCTCGACGACGGTCAGCCCGGCGTGGCGCATCGCGCGAGCCAGCTCCGAAGGGCGGATGAACTTCTCGTAGTCGTGCGTGCCGCGCGGCAGGATGCGGAGCATGTACTCGGCCCCCAACACCGCGAGCAGGTACGCCTTCGGGGTGCGGTTGATCGTCGACACGACCACGTCGCCGCCCGGCGCGGCGAGATCCGCGAGCGCCTGCACGGTCGAGGTCACGTCCGGCACGTGCTCGAGCATCTCGAGGCAGGTGACCAGTCCGAACGCGGCCGGCTCCGCCTGGGCAAAGGCTTCCGGCGTCGTGCGTTCGTAGCGGATGGCCGTATCGAGACCCGCCTCGATGGCATGCAGTTGCGCGACGGCCAACGGGCTCCGGGCCATGTCGATGCCGGTGACCTCCGCACCGAGCCCGGCCAGGCTCTCCGTCAGGATGCCGCCGCCGCAGCCGATGTCCGCCACCCGTGCCCCCGCGAGTCGGCAGCGCTCCTCGAGGTACGCCACGCGTACCGCGTTGATGTCGTGCAGGGGCTTGAAGTCCCCGTCCGGATCCCACCAGCGATGCGCCAGCGCCTCGAACTTCGCGATCTCGCCGTGGTCGACGTTGTGCTCGGCGCTCAACTTGCCATCCTCGCCGGCCACTCCCGTGCCCGGGCCAGGACGCGCGGCACGTCCAGCGTGTGGAAGCGACCCTCCTCGTAGAGACACCGCCCGTTCACCCAGACATGGCTGACGTGGCGCCCCGCCTGCGCGTGCACGAGCTGCGCACGGGGATCGTGCAGCGGCTGCATCGCGGGATGATCGAAGTCGACGGCGATGAGATCCGCGGCCTTGCCGACCTCGACGGATCCGATCTCGGCGTCGAGGCCGAGCGCCCGCGCCCCATCCAGCGTCGCCATCCGCAACATCTCCGCGGGCCGCGCCACCGTCGGATCCTCGGTCACGGAGATACGCAGCAACGCGGCGGCGCGCAGCTCGTCAAAGAGGTCGAGAGAGTTGTTCGAAGCCGCACCGTCGGTGCCGAGCGCGACGTTGATCCCCGCAGCCCGGAGATCGTCGACGCGGCAGCGCCCGCTCGCGAGCTTCATGTTCGACCGGGGACAATGCACGACGTGCGCTCCTCCCGTCGCGACGCATTCGAGTTCGTGATCGCTGAGCTGAGTCATGTGTACCGCCTGCAGGCTGGGCGTCAGGAGCCCCATCGCGTCGAGCATGGCCACCCAGGTACCCCCGGTACGCGCGCGTGCCCGCGCGACTTCCGACGCCGTCTCGTGCAGGTGCATCTGGATGCCGGCGTCGATCTCGTCGGCAAGCATCTGCACATGGCGCAGGATGCCGGCGTCGGTCGCATAGGCCGAGTGCGGGCCGAACGCGACGCGGATCAGCTTGTCGCCGCGATAACGGTCGTGCAACGCGAGCCCCTTGTGCACGCACTCCTGCGCCGAGCCCGCCCAGGCGCTCGAGAACTCGGCCACCGGGAAGGCCACCTGCAACCGGAACCCCGCCTCGACGGCGGTCCGGGCGGCCGCCTCCGGAAACCAGTACATGTCGCTCGCGCAGGTCGTGCCCGTCGCGATCATCTCCGCCAGCGCAAGCGCCGTGCCGTCCGCCACGAACTCCGGGCTCACGCAGCGCGCCTCCAGCGGCCAGATGGTCTCCTCCAGCCAGGCATCGAGGGGCTGCGACTCGGAGACGCCCCGCATCAGCGACATCGCGAGGTGGCCGTGCGCGTTCACCAGGCCCGGCATCAGGATGTGCGTGTCGAGCGGCACCGCGTCCGCACCGGGGTAACGCGCTTCCACCTTGCGGCGCGGCGCGACGCAGACGATGCGCCCGCCTTCGACGGCGACACTCGTGCCTTCCAACACGGCATCTTCCGGAGCGATGGGGAGCAGGTAGCGGGGATGGAGCACCAGGGCGGGCATGGCGGGAGTATATCGGACGGGTCCAGGTGTTCCGCGCGATCCCCCGGCAAAGGGTGTTCGGCCCCGGGTGGCGCGCGCGCCAGGGCGCCAGACTCCCGCGCGCCAGGGCGCCAGACTCCCGCGCGCCAGGGCGCCAGACTCCCGCGCGCCAGGGCGCCAGACTCCCGCGCGCCAGGGCGCCAGACTCCCGCGCGCAGGGCGCCAGACTCCCGCGCGCAGGGCGCCAGAGGAGGCGCCGCGTCCGCCCGGAGCGGACCCCCCACCGTGCTAAAATCGCCCGCTTGACTTCACCAGTTTCAACCTAGCCGCCGATGTCCGATACAGGGTCCGAATCCACCGCAACAGGCGGCGGAGGCCGCGGCCGTGAAATCCTCTCGGTCAACATCGAAGACGAGCTCAAGCGGTCGTATCTCGACTACGCGATGAGCGTGATCGTCGGGCGCGCCCTGCCCGACGTACGCGACGGGCTGAAGCCCGTGCACAAGCGCGTCCTCTACGCGATGGCCGAGCTCAACAACACCTACAACCGCCCTTACATGAAGTCCGCGCGGGTGGTCGGCGAGGTGATGGGCAAGTACCACCCGCACGGCGACCAGGCCATCTACGACACGATCGTGCGCATGGCGCAGGACTTCTCCTTGCGCTACCTGCTCGTGGACGGGCAGGGCAACTTCGGTTCCGTCGACGGCGACCCGCCCGCCGCCATGCGTTACACGGAAGTGCGCATGGCACGGATCGCAGACGAGCTGCTCGCGGACCTCGACAAGGAAACGGTCGACTTCGTCCCGAACTACGACGAAACGCTGACCATGCCGCAGGTGCTGCCGACGCGCGTGCCGAACCTCCTGCTGAACGGCTCCTCCGGCATCGCCGTGGGTCTCGCGACGAACATACCGCCGCACAACCTGACGGAGGTCATCGGCGGTTGTCTGGCCCTGCTCGACGAGCCGGACACGACCGTCGACGACCTGCTCCTGCACATCACGGGGCCGGACTTCCCCACCGGCGGCATCATCAACGGACGTGCGGGCATCGTGCAGGCCTATCGCACGGGCCGCGGGCGCATCTATGTCCGCGCCCGGGCGACGGTGGAGTCCGACAAGAGCGGCAAGGACACGATCGTCGTCACCGAGATCCCGTATCAGCTGAACAAGGCGCGCCTCATCGAGAAGATCGCCGAGCTGGCGCGCGACAAGAAGATCGAGGGCATCACGGAACTGCGCGACGAGTCCGACAAGGACGGCCTGCGGATCGTCATCGAAGTACGCCGCGGCGACTCCGGCGAGGTCGTGCTGAACAACCTCTACGCGCAGACCCAGCTGCAGTCCGTCTTCGGCATCAACTGCGTCGCCCTCGCGGACCGCCAGCCCAAGCTCCTCAACCTGAAGGAGATGCTGGACGCCTTCCTGAAGCACCGGCGGGAAGTGATCAACCGGCGCACGCTCTACCTGCTGCGCCAGGCGCGGCGTCGCGGACATCTACTCGAAGGCCAGGCGGTCGCGCTCGAGAACATCGACACGGTGGTCGAGCTCATCCGCAAGTCGTCGACGCCGGCGGTCGCACGCGCGGAGTTGATGACGCGGCGCTTCCCATCGGAATCGGTCGCGGAACTCATGACGCGCGCGGGCAGCGATGCATGTCGGCCGGAGGACCTCGGCGAGGAGTTCGGGTTCCGGGACGGCGCCTACCTTTTGTCCGAGCAGCAGGCCCAGGGCATCCTGGACATGCAGTTGCAGCGCCTGACGGCGTTGCAGCGGGACCGGTTGATGGACGACTACGGCAAGATCCTCGACGAGATCCGCGACCTGACGGAGATCCTCGGCTCCAAGCAGCGCCTGGAGAGCGTGATCCGCGACGAGCTGACCGAGATTCGCGACCGTTACGGGGACGAACGCCGCACGGAAATCCAGAGTTCCCACCAGGATCTCAGCGCCGAGGATCTGATCACCGAAGAGGACATGGTGGTCACCGTGTCCCACCAGGGGTATGCAAAGACGCAGCCACTCGACGTCTACCAGGCGCAGCGCCGGGGCGGACGCGGCAAGGCGGCGACATCCGTCAAGGACGAGGACTTCGTCGAACACGTCCTGACCGCCAACTCGCACGACACGCTGCTGTGCTTCTCGAACAGGGGCAAGGTCTACTGGCTGCGCGTCTTCCAGATTCCACAAGGTAGCCGAGGCGCCAAGGGCCGCCCACTCGTGAACATGCTCCAGCTCGACTCCGACGAGCGCATCACGACGCTGCTGCCCATGAAGAAGCACGCGCAGGAGGAAGGCGTTTCGCGGGATGCCTTCGTGTTCATGGCCACCGCGAACGGCACGGTCAAGAAGACCCCGCTCCAGCGCTTTGCCCGGCCGCGCTCCCTGGGCCTTATTGCCATCGATCTGTCCGAGGGCGACCACCTGGTCGGCGTCGCCCTGACCGACGGCTATTCGGACATCCTGCTCGTCGCCAGTTCCGGCAAGGCGGTGCGCTTCAAGGAATCCGACGTACGCGCCCTGAGCCGCACCGCCCGCGGCGTGCGCGGCATCCGCCTCGGCAGGGGCCACTCCGTCATCTCGCTCATCATCCCGAGCGGCGGTTTCGTGCTGACCGCAAGCCGGAACGGCTACGGCAAGCGCACCCGACTCGAGGAGTTCCCCGTGAAGGGACGCGGAGCGATGGGCGTGATCGCGATGCAGGGCGGCCAACGCAACGGCCCGCTGGTCGGCGCGGCGCAGGTGTTCGAGGGCGACGAGATCGTGCTCATCAGCGACCAGGGCACGCTGGTCCGGACCAGCGCCGACGAAGTCTCCCTCGTGGGTCGCAACACGCAGGGCGTGAAGCTCATCGCGTTACGCGAAGAGGAGCACCTCGTCGGTCTCGAACGCATCGTCGAATCCGACAACGGCGACGCGGGCGAGAGCCCGGACGCGCCGGAGAACGGCGAACCCACCGCGGACGCACCCGACTCGACAAACGCCTGACGTGGGACGCACCCAGGGACGGGCCTCGTCTTCGGAGGGCCTCGTCGCGGGTCGGACACTCTCGCCCGCCATCGGATCAAGGAGCACCATGACGCGCCTGCACAACTTCTCCCCCGGCCCGGCCGCATTGCCCCTGCCGGTACTCGAACGGGCCCGGGATGAAATGCTCGACTACGCCGGCCGGGGCCTCTCCGTGATGGAGATGAGCCACCGGAGCCCCGAGTTCATCGATATCGCCGAACGCGCCGAAGCGGACTTCCGCGAGTTGCTCGGCGTCGGAGACGCCTACTACGTCCTGTTCCTGCAGGGCGGCGCCACGCTGCAGTTCTCCATGGTGCCGCTCAACCTGGCCGAACAGGACTCCGTGGCGGACTACGTGCACACGGGATCGTGGGGCACCAAGGCGATCGCCGCGGCGCAGAAGCTCTGCCGCGTACACATCGCCGCTTCGTCCGAGGACCAGAACTTCACGCAAGCGCCGCCGGTTTCGAGCTGGGAGCTCACGCCCGGGGCAGCGTACCTGCACGTCACCGGCAACGAGACGATCGGCGGCGTCGAATACCACGACTATCCGGCCGCCCTCGAGGCGCCGCTGGTGGCGGACCTGTCGTCCACGTTGCTGTCGCGCCCCCTCGACGTGAGCCGGTTCGGCGTCATCTACGCCGGCGCCCAGAAGAACCTCGGTCCCGTCGGGCTGACGGTGGTCATCATCCGCAAGGACCTCGCCGGACGGGCTCGCGCCGGGACCCCGGACATGCTCGACTACCTCGCCCACGCCAGGGCGGGATCGATGCTGAACACTCCGCCGACCTACAACTGGTACCTTGCCGGGCTCGTCTTCGACTGGCTCAAGGGCATGGGAGGGTTGGCCGTCATGGCCGAACGCAACCGCCGCAAGGCCGCCAGGCTCTACGCGGCGATCGACGCCAGCAATTTCTACCGCTGCCCCGTGCGCGAGGCGGACCGCTCCCTGATGAACGTGCCCTTCACGCTGGCAGACCCCGCCCAGGACAAACGCTTCCTGCAGGAAGCCGAAGCGGCCGGTCTGCTCAACCTGAAGGGCCACCGCAGCGTTGGGGGAATGCGTGCGAGCCTCTACAATGCGGTGCCCGAGGAGGCGGTCGATGCGCTCATCGAGTTCATGAGCACGTTCGAAGCCCAGGCAGCCTGACAGTACGAGTGTGACAGGAGACGAGTGACCGGAACCATGGAGGACCAACTCGGCGACGTCAGGAAGCGCATAGACGAGATCGACCAGGACCTCGCGCGGCTCCTGAACGAACGCGCCGCCTGCGCGCAACGCGTGGCGGAGATCAAGTCCGCGGATCTCGGCGACGAGGCACCCGTCTTCTACCGGCCGGAACGGGAAGCCCAGATCCTGAAGCGCGTCCGCGCGGAGAACACCGGACCGCTGCCGGACGACGACATGGCGCGCCTGTTCCGGGAGATCATCTCGTGTTGCCTGTCGCTGGAGCAGCCCCTGACCGTGGCCTACCTCGGGCCCACCGGCACGTACACCGAAGCGGCCGTCATAAAGCAGTTCGGCCACTTCGCGACGACCCGGGCGCAGACCTCCATCGACGAGGTGTTTCGGGAGGTGGAGTCGGGCTCCGCCCACTGCGGGGTCGTGCCGGTCGAAAACAGCACCGAGGGGATGGTCAACCACACGCTCGACTGCTTCATGACCTCGAACGTGCGCATCTGCGGCGAGGTGGAGCTGCCCATCCACCACGCCTTCCTCTCCAAGGGCACGAGCGACTCGATCACTGCCATCTATTCCCACGAACAGTCCCTGGCCCAGTGCCGGCGCTGGCTCGACAGCCACTATCCCGGCATCCGCCGCGCGCCGCTGGCGAGCAATGCCGAAGCGGCCCGGGTCGCAGCGCAAACCGACGGCGCCGGCGCCATAGCCGGGGAGATGGCCGCAGAACGCTACGGCCTGCGCATCCTCGCGACGAAGATCGAGGACGAGCCGGACAACAAGACCCGCTTTCTGGTCCTCGGCAATCAGGAAGTCGGCCCGAGCGGCCACGACAAGACATCGGTTCTCGTCTCGACACGCAACGAGCCCGGCGCCCTGTACAGCGTGCTTGAGCCGTTCCACCGCCACGGTATCGACCTGAGCCGGATCGAAACGCGCCCGTCCCGCGTCGGTAACTGGAACTACGTGTTCTTCATCGACTTCGACGGGCACGAGTCCCAGGCGACCATCGAACAGGTGCTGGCGGAGATTCGCCAGGTCTCGGCCGAAGTGCGCTCGCTCGGGTCCTATCCGCGAGCCGTCGTCTGACCGTGGCCCATGCCGCCAACATCAACGCTCGCGTCGCCGGGCTGACGCCCTATCAGCCGGGCAAACCCATCGAGGAGCTGACGCGCGAACTCGGCATTTCCGATGTCGTGAAGCTCGCGAGCAACGAGAACCCGCGCGGCCCGGGGCCGGCGGTGCGCGCAGCCCTCGAGCGTGCCGCGACGGACCTGTCGCGTTATCCGGACGGCAGCGGCTACCGGCTGAAGCGCGCGCTCTGTGCACACCTTGGCGTACCGCCCGAACAGATCACCCTCGGCAACGGTTCGAACGATGTCCTCGAGCTGGCCGCCCGGGTGGCGATCTCGCCAGGTACGGAAGGGATCGTGGACGCCCATGGCTTCGTCGTGTATCCCCTCGCCATCGCCGCGGCCCACGGCACGCTGGTGACGGTACCTTCGCGGGACTGGGGCCACGATCTCGATGCCATGCGCGACCGTGTCACGGATGCAACGCGCATCGTGTTCCTCGCCAATCCGAACAATCCGACGGGCACGTGGGTACCCGAGCGGGAACTCACGGCCTTCCTGCGTGCCGTTCCGGAGTCCGTCTGGGTCGTCCTCGACGAGGCCTATTGCGAGTACGTGTCGGAGCCGGACTACCCGGACGGCGTCCGGCTGCTCACGAGCCACCCCAACCTCATCGTCACGCGCACGTTCTCGAAGATCCACGGTCTCGCCGGCCTGCGCGTCGGCTACAGCGTCTCGACGGCAGCGTTCGCGGACCTCATGAACCGCATCCGCCAACCGTTCAACACGTCGAGCATGGGCCTGACGGCGGCGGAGGCGGCCCTTGGCGATGCGGACTTCACGGCGACGAGCAGGGCCATGAACGACGCCGGCATGGCGCAGTTGACCGGTGGGCTCGATGCCCTCGGCATAACGCACATCCCGTCGATCGGGAACTTCGTGACCTTCGACTGCGCACGCGACGCCATGCCGGTGTACGAAGCGCTGCTCGCCAGGGGCATCATCGTCCGGCCGGTCGCCAATTACGGCATGCCGAACCACCTGCGCGCCTCGATCGGCCTGCCCGAGGAGAACGAACGGCTGCTGCAGGCCTTGCGCGAGGTGATGTGAGCACCCTGCTCCTGGTCGGGACGGGCCTGATCGGTGGCTCGTTCGCCCTCGCTGCCCGGGCCCGCGGCCTGTTCGAGCACGTTGTCGGCAGGGATGTCGATCCGAATGCCCTCGCCGAGGCGCGCGCCCGCGGCGTCGTCGATGAGGTCGAACCGTCGGAAACACCGGATGCGGTCTGCATCGCGACGCCGGCGAGCAGCATCCCCGAGTACATCGGCGATGCGGCGACGCGCTATCCCGATGCGATCCTGTTCGATGTCGGCAGCGTCAAGGCGCCGGTCATCGCATCGCTGCGGGCACGACAGACGCTGCCGCGCCGCTTCGTACCCTGCCATCCGATCGTCGGCTCCCACATGAGTGGCCCGGGTGCAGCCCGCGCGGACCTCTTCGAAGGTCGTCACGTCATCGTGACGCCCGTCCCGGAAACCGACCCGACGGCCACCGAACGGGTCGCGTCCTGGTGGCGCACGCTCGGCGCTGACGTGTCGGAACGGTCCGCCGAGGAACACGACCACATCCTGGCGGCCACGAGCCACCTGCCGCACCTCGTGGCGTTCGCGCTGATGGACGTGCTTGGCGACCTCGAAGAGGAGACCCTGCGCGCAATGATCGGCGACGGCTTCCGCGACTTCAGCCGCATTGCCGGAGCCAACGCATCGGTGTGGAGCGACATCCTGTACGAAAACCGCGCCGCGGTAGGGCATTGGGCGCGCAAGCTTGCCGCCCGGCTGACGGTAGACGAAGACAGGGACGCCCTCGCGCGGCGCCTCGGACGCGCCAGCGAGCGGCGCAAACGGCTCGATGACTGACCGGCCCCGCTCCGCTCCCGGCGCACCGGTCATCGCCATCGACGGCCCAAGCGGCTCCGGCAAGGGCACCGTCGCGGCGCTGGTGGCCGGGCGCCTCGGCTGGCGACTGCTGGACAGCGGGGCGCTCTATCGCATCGTGGCATGGGCCGGGCTCGCGCGGGAAATCGCCCTCGATGACGCAGACAGGCTTGGCGCGATGACACGCGCCCTCGCGATCGAGCAGACACCCGAAGCCATCACGGTGGACGGCACGAAGGTCGGCGGAGCGATTCGGGAAGAGCGCATCAGCACAGGCGCATCACGGGTGGCAAAGCTGCCGGAGGTGCGGAACGCGCTACGCGCCGTCCAGCACGGAATGCGCACCCCGCCCGGGCTCGTGGCGGACGGACGCGACATGGGCACGGTCGTCTTTCGCGACGCCGAGCTCAAGATATTCCTCGACGCGAGCGTCGGGGAGCGGGCTCGCCGTCGTCATAAGCAGTTGATGGAAAAGGGATCGAGTGTTAGTCTGCCCGACCTTTTCGCGAGCATCCAGGCACGCGACGAGCGTGACAGAAACCGTACCGTTTCACCGCTCGCCCCCGCCGAAGATGCCGTATCGATAGACACGACACGGATGTCCATCGAAGCGGTGGTGCATGCGGTGCTTCAGCACGCCGCGGAACGCGGGCTGGTCGTGGGACCGACTCGCGCAGGGCCGGCTTCCTGAGGGGGCGCTTCCTCTCCCGGAACGTACGGAACATTCACAACCAAATCCCATCGACTTGGTGGGAGAAACCAGAAGCGGAAAACAAGACAGCATGGCGGAGAGTTTCACCGATCTGTTCGAGGAGAGCCTGAACACCATCGAGATGGCCCCAGGCTCCATCGTGACCGGCACAGTGGTCGATATTGATAGCGAAGTAGTCACCGTCCACGCCGGACTGAAGTCCGAGGGGGTCATCCCTCGCAGCCAGTTCGTCAACGAGAGGGGCGAGTTCTCCCTCGAAATCGGCGATCAGGTCAAGGTGGCCATGGAAGCGGTCGACGACGGCTGGGGTGCGACCCGCCTGTCCCGCGAGAAGGCACGCCGGGCCGAGTGCTGGGATATGCTCGAGGACGCCTTCGACAACAGCAAGGTCGTTCAGGGCGTGATGAACGGTCGGGTCAAGGGTGGCTTTACCGTAGACATCAACGATATCCGCGCCTTTCTCCCCGGCTCGCTCGTGGACGTACGACCGCTACGCGAAACGGCCCACCTCGAAGGCCGGCCGCTCGACTTCAAGGTCATCAAGCTCGATCAGAAACGCAACAACGTCGTGGTGTCCCGGCGCGCGGTGCTCGAACAGGAAAACAGCGCCGAGCGCGAGGAACTGCTCGCCTCGCTGCAGGAAGGCCAGGAAATCAAGGGCATCGTCAAGAACCTCACCGACTACGGTGCCTTCGTGGACCTCGGCGGCGTGGACGGCCTGCTCCACATCACGGACATGGCCTGGCGCCGCATTCGCCACCCGAGCGAAGTGGTGACGGTCGGCGACGAGGTACAGATCAAGATCCTCAAGTTCGACCGCGAGAAGAACCGCGTGTCGCTCGGCATGAAGCAGCTCGGCGACGATCCCTGGGTGGATCTCACGCGACGCTATCCGGAGGGCACCCGGGTTTCCGCCACGGTGACGAACCTCACCGATTACGGTTGCTTCGCCGAAATCGAGGAGGGCGTCGAAGGTCTGGTGCACGTCTCCGAAATGGACTGGACCAACAAGAACGTCCACCCGTCCAAGGTCGTCGCGGTAGGCGACCAGGTGGAGGTCATGGTGCTCGACATCAACGAGGAGCGCCGCCGCATCTCGCTGGGTATCAAGCAGTGCCGCGCAAACCCGTGGGACGAGTTCGCGGCGACTTGCGCGCGTGGCCAGCGCATCGAGGGCCGCATCAAGTCGATCACCGACTTCGGCATATTCATCGGGCTGCAGGGCGGCATCGACGGACTCGTGCACCTGTCCGACATCTCCTGGACCGAGCCGGGCGAAACGGCGGTACGCCGCTATCGCAAGGGGGAGGAGATCGGTACCGTCATCCTCGCCATCGACGCGGAGCGCGAACGCATCTCGCTGGGCATCAAGCAACTCGACCAGGACGCATTCACCGACTACGTCAACGAAAACGTCAGCGGCAGCATCGTGACGGGTGAGGTGATCACCGTCGAGCAGCGGGAAGCCGTCATACGCCTCGCGTCGGAAGTCGAAGGCATCCTCAAGGCAGCCGAGATCAGCCAGGAGCGCACCGACGACGTGCGCAACGTCCTGAAGCCCGGGGACGAGGTGAGCGTCAAGATCGTCAACGTCGATCGCAAGAACCGCTACCTCGGCCTGTCCATCAAGGCGAAGGAGCATGACGATGAACGCGCCAACCTGCGCGAGCATCGCAACAAAGAGGCCGACCGCCTCCGTGGTCCGACGACGCTCGGAGATCTCATCAAGCGGCAGATGGACAAGAGCGCAGACCAGGCCGAGGGGTAAGGCGCTACGTCGGGGGGGCGTTCCAGGCGGTTGCCAGCATGACGAAATCGGAACTCATCGAGATCATCGCCCGACGTCAGCCCCAACTCTCCAGCCGGGACGTCGAGTTGTCGGTGAAGACGATCATCGAGCAGATGTCCCAGGCGCTAGCCCAGGGCGGGCGCATCGAGATCCGGGGATTCGGCAGCTTCTCCCTGCACTACCGGGCGTCCCGCATCGGCCGCAACCCGCGTACCGGTGAGACCGTGGGCCTGGCAGGGAAGTTCGTTCCGCACTTCAAACCGGGCAAGGACCTGCGCTACCGCGTCAACGCCAGCCTGCTCGGTGAACAGGCGACGCCCTCGGCCGGAGAGGAGGGCGCCTAGGATGCTGCATCTCACGGCTTCGACGGGGCGTTGATCAAGCGGCTCAAGCTGATCCTGTGGGGCGTCGTCGGGCTCGCGCTCGCGGCTCTCTCCGCGATCCTCGTCATGGACAACGCGACGCCGGTCAGCCTGCGGCTCCTCACCTTCGAAACGCCACCGGCCCCGGTGTTCGTGTGGCTGTTCATCGCTCTGGGGTGTGGCTTGGCGGCAGGCTTCGCACTCGCCTCGCTCAGCGTGCTCAAGGGCAGGGTCGTCCAGCGGCAACTGCGGCGCGAGCGGGATCGCAGCGAACGGGAACTTGGACATCTGCGAGAGGACCGCGGCGCGGAGTAGGGGCTTTCAGTTCCTCTCCACGGGTGGCGACCACCTCGGTGCGGTGATGGACCACATGCCGGAAGTGACGCGGACGCTGGCGGGTTTCGTGCGGTCGGCAGAGGCGGGGGGCGCCCCGTGATGGCACGCGCGCGGGCTGGCACGCGCCTTCGACGCCACGCGAGCGTGGTCCCTGACCCTGACGATCAGGCGATGGTTGGGGTCGCGACCGTAGGGGACGGGCTTGTCCCGTCCCGTTCCGAATGACTCGCGAAGCCGGCGCGGGCGACCACAAGGGTCGCCCCTACAGTTGCAGCGGCACTTGTGTCGAACAAGCGTGGCAGGTAGCGCGTCGCGCGCCTGGCCTGCTCCGGTTGAAACCGTACCCGGTGCTGCATCCAGCGCCACAGGCGTTGAATCCCGGGTGGTCCCCGGTCACCCGGTTCCGGTCCGCAAGCTGCAGATGGCCGTTGACCCAGCCCGCGAGTTCGGCGGGCGTCGTGAGGTCGAGTACCTTGCGGCGCCGGCGGTACCCCTGCATGGCGGCGCCCCCGTGGGCGTGGCCATGCTTCTTCATCTGCCCAAGCAGCAGCCGCGCCGCGTGGTGTGGTCCTCGCCGTCGAGGGCGGCAAGCAACTTCTCGATATCGACAGTCATGGCGCCGCATTCTATCGGTTCACGGCCACCGTCCCGACGCTCGCTGCGACCATCCATATAGTATGCTCGCGCGATTGATTCACGGCCTTATGGAGAGACCTGCATCATGTCCCAGTTCCCAAAAAATCCGCGCGTCGGCTACCCGCTGTCCGGCACGCTCCTGGCCTGCGCCGTCGCGCTCGGACTCCCGTGCGCGTCCGTAGCTGCCGAGGAAACCTCCGCTCGGAACGACGTTCTCGAGGAGATCATCGTCACCGCGCGTAAACGCAACGAGTCGCTGCAGGAGATTCCGGAGTCGGTGTCCGCGATCTCGGGCGACGAACTCGAGGCCGGGGGCATCACGCACATCAACGACATCGGGTTGCGCATCACCAACCTCAACCTGTCGGCGCGCGCCGACGGCAACCCCAACGTGACCATCCGCGGCGTGGGCTCTTTCGGAAACACCCAGGGGGTGGGCTTCTACGTCGACGGGACACAGATCTTTGTCGATGCATCGGCGGACTTCGGTGACATGGAGCGCCTCGAGGTGCTGAAGGGTCCGCAGGGCGCCCTGTACGGTGGCAGCAACATCGGTGGCGCGGTCAAGTTCGTCACCAGGCGACCGGAACTCGGCGAGTGGGGCGGCCACGTCGAGCTGGAGGCGGGCGACCAGAACATGCGCAACTACCAGGCCGTCGTGAACGTCCCGCTCGGTGAACGCGCGGCGCTCCGCCTGTTCGCGTACTCCAAGGAGGACGACGGATTCGTCGAGGGCGTGGCACCGGTCCGCCGCAACGGGCGGTCCAACATCGACGACACCCTGTGGCCGTACGGCGTTCCCGCCGGCGGCGCGGCGCCCAACACCTACGGGGCAGACGTCACCGAGAAGTGGCGCCGCAATCCCAACGAGCGGGAGGAGACGGGCGGGCGCATCACCTTCATGGCGGAGTTGGGCGAACGCACCACGGTATACGCGGCGCTCCGCAACAACGAACTCGACACGGGCAACAACAACTGGCGCGTCGAGAACGGCAACCGCCTCAAGTACGACCGCACCCGGGAACTTACGTTCGCCGGACGCAACGTGCGCGACACGACGGGCGGCCTGTTCGAGATTTCCCACGACTTCGAACTCGGCAACCTGACCTACCTCGGCGCCTTCACCGATGCCGAAGGCCTGCGCACCACGGACCTCGACGTCAGCTCCGAGGTCGGCTTCGACCTGGTCCGGCCCGAGGAGACCGAGGTGCAAACCCACGAACTAAGGTTCACCTCGTCCGGAGACGGTCCCTTCGAGTGGCTGGTCGGCGCCTACATGGCGACGTGGGAGAACGACTGGGACTCCTGGGCGACCTTCTACAACACCACCGAAGTGCTCTGCACACTGATCGGCGACTGCGGCCGGCCAGGTTCCCTCGGCATCCTGGAACCCCTCACCCCCGCCGAGCGCAACGCGTTGCCCAACCCGTCGCTGGACCCACGGCTCGGCACGCCGGTACAGACGCCGTCCTTCGCGCAGGAAGCGGGCGCCCGTCTCTACTTCCCGTTCGAGAACCGCGCCCGGGAACGCACCAACGAGGCGCTCTTCGCGACCGCGAGCTACCGCTCGGGACCCTGGGAGTTCGGCGCGGGTATCCGCCTGGATCGCTGGGAAGCCGACACGCTGGACCGCAACCGGGACTACTGGGTGCACGTTTTGGGTTTCTACCCCAACTACGAGAACTACCTGAGCCAGGGCGATACCGAGTTCCTGC
The DNA here is from genome assembly GCA_965206615.1 of Candidatus Azotimanducaceae bacterium. Taxonomy (GTDB): domain Bacteria; phylum Pseudomonadota; class Gammaproteobacteria; order Pseudomonadales; family Azotimanducaceae; genus VXNE01. The sequence goes on along the minus strand of CBDBKI010000004.1, from coordinate 145,631 downwards.
CGAAAGCGTCGATCTCCTACTTCGCCGACAACGGCACGCACTACTACGCGAGCTATGCCAAGGGCTTCGAACCCGGCAACTACAACCTCTACACGCAGGAAGGCGTGCCGTCCCTCGTACCCTTCGGCAAGGAGACGGCAGACAACTTCGAGTTCGGCGTGAAGGGCGCGACCGAACTGGGCACCGGAGCGCTCAACTTCAGCGCCGCGGTGTTCTACATCGACTACACCGACCGACAGTTCGAACTGCAGAACCAGATCTCGGTCGGCGGCATCATCGAGAACATCCTGAACGCCGGGAACTCCAACCAGTACGGCGCCGAGTTCGACTTCTCCTGGGCCGTCAACGACTGCCTCACCCTGAGCGGCGGCGGCGGCCTGGTGGACGCCGACTTCGAGGACGACAGCTCGGTGTTCGACGTGATCAACCGGACCAGCGACGTGAGCGACCACTTCCCGCCCTGGATCTCGAAGTACTCGTTCAACCTGGCGGCCGAGTTCCGGCGCCCACTACGCGACGGTCTCGACTTCCTGCTGTACGGGGTGGTGCTCGCCAAGGGCCCGTTCTGGTTCAACACCGAGAACACCGTCAAGCATCCCGGCTTCGAGGTGATGAACCTGCGGCTCGGGCTGGAACACGAGCGTTGGTCCGCATCGATCAACGTGAAGAACGTCTTCGATCAGGACTACTACACCGACGGCTCGGTCTGGCCGGGCGACTCCGTGCCGGGGCACAACCGGAACGACCCCATCGGGCTGACCTTCAACCCAGTGATCGGTACGCTCGGTCAGCCCAGGCTGATTACCGGGGTGCTGCGCTTCAAGTTCTGACGTCAGGGTTGCCGCACACCCCCGAAAATAGTTTCATAGAGCTTTGCCGCTGATGGAGACAGCCATGCGAAACTCTCGTTCCCACCTCCTGGGCGCCGTCGCGCTCGCGTTGCTGGCACTGTCCCTCGGAGCGTCCGAAGGTGACGTGGAGTACCGACAGCACACCATGGCGGCCGTCGGCGGACACACCCAGGCCCTGTTCGACATCCTGGGCGGAAAGGTCTCCCATACGGAGCATCTGGCGGCCCACGCCGACGCCCTCAAGGCGTTGTCGGGCGTCGCCACGACCCTCTTCCCGGCCGGGTCAGGCGGTGGCGAGAGCCATGCGCTGCCGGCCATCTGGGAGGATCCGGAGGACTTCGCGGAGCGGCTCGGCAGCTTCGAGGCGGCAGCGGCGAACCTGAGCGATGTCGTGGTGGCCGGCGGCGAGGTGATGCCTGCGGCCATGCAGCTCGGCCAAGCCTGCAAGGGCTGTCACGACAACTACCGCGCCGAGTAACTGTAGGGGCGACCCTTGTGGTCGCCCGCTCCGGCACCGTGCGTGACTCTCAGACGGGACGGGACAAGCCCGGTCCCGGCCATGCATGAATTCGAGACGGGACGGGACAAGCCCGTCCCCTACAGCAGCCGCAGCGCCACGTAGACGAAACCGCCCGTCACGGCGATCGTCGCTGCCCCCCGCAGGAGGTAGTGCTTCGTAGCGGGCAGGTCCACCGCCTTGCGTCCCGTGATCATGGCCAGCGGCGTCGGATCGCGCATCGCCCCATAGACGGCATGGGCGATCAGGTGCGTGGACACCAGGGCGATGACCAGCCAGAACGCCCGGTGATGGACCCAGTTCATGGCTGACGCGACCTCTTCGTCGACGTAGCCCCGAAGGGGTCCGTTGATGAAGATGTCGTCCGTGGCGAAGAGCCCCGTCGTCGCCTGCACCGCCACTCCAAGGAACAGTAGCACTACCAGGGCGATCCCCGGCGCGGTATGCGCGCGCGCCACCCCGGCGGCTGGTGCCTTGCTCCGCAAGCCGACCACAAAGTGCGCGAGCAAGTCGCGGGGCGTCGTCACGTAATGACGAAAACGCACGTACCGGCCACCCCACAGCCCCCAGCCGAGGCGGAACAGCAGGAGCGCCACGATGGTGTAGCCCGACCACTGGTGCCACTCCATCAGGGAAAAGTCGCCCGCGAGGCCCGTATAGAGCGAAAAGACGACACAGGCACCGAACAGCCAGTGCCACAGCCGGATCGGCAGGTCCCAGATGCGCGTCATGTCCCGCCGCTCCACCGTCATCGGCGTACCGCCGGGAAGCATCCCGTGATGCCGTAACCCGTCATGGCATGACACCTTCGAAACGCGTGTTCACCACGAGGTGTACCCAGACGCTCGCGAAGTACCCGAGGGCAATGATCGGCGTCCACTTGAGGTGACCGAAGAACGTGTACATGCCCCGCGCCTGACCCATCAACGCCACGCCGGCCGCGGAGCCGATGGACAGCATGCTGCCGCCCACTCCGGCGGTCAGGGTCACCAGCAGCCACTGGGAGGTGTCCATGGCAGGGTTCATCTGCAGCACCGCGACCATGACCGGAATGTTGTCGACGATCGCCGAGAGGATCCCGACCATGACGTTTGCGAACGTCGGACCGAGTTCGACGTACATGTACTGGGAAACGAGTTCCAGGTAGCCGACGAAGCCGAGGCCACCGACGCACATGATGACCCCGAAGAAGAAGAGCAGGGTGTCCCATTCTGCCCGCGCCACCTGCCGGAAGCTGTCGAAGGGCTGCACGTCGCCCGCCTCCGGCTCGAGGGCCAGCGGCGCCGCCGCCTCGGAGCGACTGAGGTAGTGGCCGAAGATCTTGAGGTAGGCGAGCCCGGTCATCATGCCGAGGAACGGCGGCAGGTGCAGGAAGTTGTGGAAGGAGACAGCCGTGGCGATCGTGCAGCCGAACAGGAACATGATGCGCTTGGCGCCCCGGCGCATCCGCACTTCCTCCTCGTCGTCCTCGACGTGGGGCGAAGCCTTGTCGACGAAGAACGCCATGATCACGGCGGGAATGACGAAGTTCACCACCGACGGGACGAACAGGGCGAAGAACGTGAAGAAGTCCACGATGCCGCGTTGCCAGACCATCAGCGTCGTGATGTCACCGAAGGGGCTGAACGCGCCGCCGGCGTTCGCCGCTACCACGATGTTGACGCAGGCGAGACTGATGAAGCGCGTGTTGCCCTTGCCCACCGCCAGCACGACCGCGCACATCACCAGCGCCGTCGTCAGGTTGTCGATGATGGGCGACAGGAAGAAGCTGATGATGCCGGTGATCCAGAACAGTTGCCGGTAGCTGAAGCCGTGCCGCACGAGCCACGACCGCAGCGCGTCGAACACCCGCCGCTCGCTCATCGAGTTGACGTAGGTCATCGCGCAGAGCAGGAACAGGAACAGCTCGCTGAACTCGACCAGGAAATGGCGAACCGCTTCCTCGGCTTGATGGTCCATCCCGCCGGCGGCGTACTGCGCCGCGATGAAGGCCCAGATGACGCCCGCCCCCAACATGACCGGGACGGACTTCCTGAGGTGCGTGAACTCCTCGGCGATCACCACCGAGTACGCCACGACGAACACCACGATCGCCAGAATCCCGACCCAATGGTCCGTCAAGTCCATGGAGGCTCCTCCCCTTGCTGCTTCCGTTCGCCAGTCACTGTGCTGCGTTGCGTGCTTCCCGTCCCTGGTCGGTCCGACAGCGAGGGCAGGCCACCGGTCAAGTGTGCCAAACGCTACGCCATTCGACCATGACATCGGTCCCGGAAGCGTCTCTCGCTCAGGCTGTGCGCCATCGCCTGCACCCGAACGGGTTCCTGGCGTACATCTCTCTCATCCAAAGCCCATACGCCGCCGCCGGCCATCACGATAAGTTGCGAAGCCCTTTATCGAGTTGGAGGAGTGACGATGAAAATCTGGAGATTCACGGGAGTCACCGCGCGGGCAGCGGTCCTGGCGCTGATCCTCGCCGCCGGTGCACAGGCGGAGGACGCGCGCGTGGACGTGAATACGGCGGACGCCGAGACCCTCGCCCGCGTCCTCGACGGCGTCGGGCTGTCGAAGGCCGAGGCGATCGTGCGACATCGCGAGGAGCACGGCCGGTTCACCGACGCCTACGACCTGACACAGGTGCGCGGCATCGGCGATGCCACCGTAGCGCGGAACGAGGAGCGTATCGCCATCAAGGAGTGACTTCCCCCGGGCGGGTGTGGCCGGCCGAGCCGGTCGCACCCGACCCTGTGCTACGCTCCGGGCGATGTTCCAGACGCGACGGCGCGCGGCCCCGGGGCCATGCTGATCTTCCTGGCGGCCGGTTTCGTGGCGGGGCTCGGGTTGACGTGGGGCGCACTCCTGCTGGCCCGCCGTTTCGACGTGATGGCTGTCCCTAACGCGCGCAGTTCCCACACCGCTCCAGTCGCCAACATCGGCGGACTCGGGTTCGTCATCCCCACACTGGCGTGGCTCTGCTGGTTCGCCGCGGACGTCGGCGATGCCTTCTCGGTGTTGCTCGCCGGGGGAGCGGCCGCCATCGCGCTGATCGGTCTCCTCGACGACCTCTTCAACCTGTCCGCCGCCCTGCGCCTGGCGGTCCACCTGCTGACCTCCGCCCTCGCCGTCCTGGCCGTCGTCGACGGGAATCTCGCGCTTCTCGCGCTTTGTGCCATCGGGCTCGCCTGGTTCGTCAACCTGTACAACTTCATGGACGGTATCGACGGCATCGCCGGTTCCCAGGCGGTGATCTTCTGCCTGGGAGCGCTCTACTTCGGCAATGTCGCCGCGCTGGAACCGGGGCTGTGGATCCTGCTTGCCTCCGCGGCCGGGTTCCTGTGCCTGAACTGGGCGCCGGCCAGGGTCATCATGGGGGACACGGGCAGCGGCTTCCTCGGCTTCACGATCGGCGTGGCAGCCCTCACCCTCTGGCAGAGCCAGCAGTTGCCGCTGGCGTCCAGCCTGATCCTCCTGGCGGTCTTCTGGGTCGACGCCACGTACACGCTATGCGTGCGCTTCGGCACCGGCCAGCGCGTCACCCAGGCGCATCGCAATCACCTCTACCAGAAGGCCGCACGACGGTTCGGACACGGGCGTACCAGCGCCGCGCTGTGGGCGTTCGCCGCGGCGTGGCTGGCGCCCCTCGTGGCGCTGCACGCACATTTCGGTCTCGGCGTCCTCTGGCTTGCGGTGGCCTGCGCCCCGATTCTCGCCGCCTGCATTGCGTTCCGGGCCGGACTGCCCGACCATACGCACCATGCCTGACGACAAATCTCCCTGGTGGTATCGCCAGGCACTCGACGCCGCATCGGAAACCGGCAGCGTGGAAGTGCTCGGCGCGAAAATTCATTTCGAAACCTGGGGCCGGGACGGCCCCGGCATCGCGCTGGTTCACGGCAGTAGCGGCCACGTCGAGTGGTGGCGTTTCGTCGCGCCGTTCCTCGCCGACCGCTTCCGCGTGGTCGCCCTGGACCTGTCCGGCAACGGCGACAGCGGCTGGCGCGAGCGGTATTCCGGAGAAGCCTTCGCGGAGGAGGTCTGGCAGGTGTGTCGAGCCGCCAGACTGCCGGAGCGGCCCTTCGTGGTCGGCCACAGCTTCGGCGGGTTCGTGGCACTCGAGACCTGTCACTGTTTCGGCGACCGGCTTGGGGGCCTTGTCCTCGTCGACTACACGGTCAACCCTCCGGAGGACCACGTCGAGTGGGGCGGCAAGGCGGACAACGCCGGATACCGCCGACGCCGGACGCGCGTGTATGAAGATCTCGACGCCGCCGTAGCGCGTTTCCGCCTGCTGCCCGACCAACCGCTCCGCCACCCGGAGGTGATCGAACACGTTGCGCGCCGATCCCTGCGACAGGTGGAGGGCGGCTGGACCTGGAAATTCGATCCGACCCTGTACGACCACCTCGTCCTCGGGGACGAGCAGCGTGACAAGTTCGTCGGCCTGTCCTGCCGGTCCGCGCTGGTCGTGGGCGAACTCAGCGAGGATCGGGGCGCCCTCGGCCCGGACTACATGCTCGGGATCACGGCGGGCAAGCTGCCGGTGATCGAGATCCCGCGTACCCACCACCACATGATGTTCGAGGAACCCCTGGCGCTCGCCATGGCCATCAAGGGGACTCTCCTCGCCTGGGTTGCTGAAGACGGACGCGACGAAATCCGCGACGCGTTGGCCCGCGTCTGACCCCACCCCGGGGCGACCCGTTACCCGGTCAGGCAGCGACTTCGAATCCGGCGTCCACGATGGCCGCCTCGATGCCGCTCCGGTCGATCGTCGCCGGGTCGAAGTCGACGGTGACGAGTCCGTCTTCCAGGCGGGCGGTCGCGCCGGAGACGCCGTCCCGGCTCGTCAACGCGTTCTGCACGCTGCTCACGCAGCCCGCGCACTGCATTCCTTCGACCGTGACTTCCAGACGTTCCACGGGTCGTACCTCCCATTCCTCGCAAGCGGCAGTTTCGCGGATTCGCCCGGCCCCGGGCAAGCCCCGTCGCCCGCACAAGCGGGCGCGATCCTCAGCCCGCCGGGGCGAGCCGCACCCGCCACCGCCGCAGCAGCAGCGAGTTGCCCACCACGCTGACGCTGCTCAACGCCATCGCGGCGGCGGCGAGTGTCGGGCTCAGGTAGCCGGCGGCCGCGAGCGGGATGCAGACGACGTTGTAGACGAACGCCCAGAAGAGATTCTGGCGGATCTTCGCGAATGTCGCGCGGCTCGCCGAGATGGCTCCGGCGACCAGCCGCGGGTCCGGACGCATGAGTGTCACACCCGCCGTTTCCATGGCGATGTCGGTCCCCGTTCCCATCGCGATGCCGACATTCGCGGCGGCCAGCGCCGGCGCGTCATTGATGCCGTCGCCGACCATGCCGACGGTGCGTCCACTGCGCATCAGGTCCTGCACGGCCGCTGCTTTCTCGTCCGGCCGCACTGCCCCGCGTACGTCCGTGACGCCGAGCGCAGCCCCGACGCGCTCCGCTACCGCAACGGCATCTCCGGACAGCATCGACGTCCGCACACCCAGCGCCTCGAGCTGCCGTACGGCGTCGGCCGCGGATTCCCGCAACGGATCCGCGATACCGATCATCCCCACCAGGTCGTCCAGTTCGTCGCGCTGCGCGTAGACGAAGACGGTCGTGCGGCCCTCGTTCTCCCAGGTGCGGGCCGTCTCCAGCAGATCGGCATCGAGGCTGGTGACTTCTCCGACGAACGCCGCGCTGCCTACCATGACGCGGCATCCATCGACGACGCCGCGCACACCGCGTCCGGCCACCGCCTCGAAGTCGCGCAAGGGCAGCAGCGCCACACCGCGCGCCTCTGCATCCGCCAGGATCGCGCCGGCCAGCGGGTGTTCGCTGCCGTGCTGCACCGAGGCCGCCAGACGCGCGACCTCGTCCGCGGGAACGCCAGCCCCGAGGAGATCCACGACGCGCGGTCTGCCTTCCGTCAGGGTTCCGGTCTTGTCGAACACCACCGTATCGATGCGATGCGCCTGCTCCAGCGCGGCGACATCCTTCACGAGAATGCCGGCGCGCGCCGCCGCGCCCGTGCCCGTCATGATCGCCGTCGGCGTGGCAAGACCGAGCGCACAAGGGCAGGCGATCACGAGGACGGACACCGCGGCGATCAACGAGGCTTCGACATCTCCCGTGAAGACCAGCCAGGCTGCGAAGGTCACCACGGCCACCCCGACCACGCACGGTACGAAGACGCCACTGATCCGGTCGACCAGCCGCTGTACCGATGCCTTGCCGGCCTGCGCGTTCTCCACCAGTCGGATGATCCGCGCGAGCATGGACTCCTCGCCCACCGCGGTCGCACGCACTCTCAGCAGGCCGGCGCCGTTGATGGAACCACCCGTGACGGACGCGCCGGACGCTTTCGGCACCGGCAGGCTCTCCCCGGTCACCAGCGACTCGTCGACTTCGCTGGCGCCGTCCACGACCTCGCCATCCACCGGAACCCGCTCTCCGGGGCGCACCACGGCCACATCTCCCGGACGCACCTGTCCGATGGCCACCTCGACCTCGGTCCCGTCCCGGTCGAGCCGCGCGGTCTCCGGTCTCAGCTCCATCAGGGCGCGAATCGCGGCGGTCGTGCCGCGCCGCGCGCGGCTCTCGAGGTACTTGCCGAGCAATACCAGGGTGATGATGACGGCTGACGCCTCGAAGTAGAGCTCGCCGTCGGCCTCTTCCCCGAGGGTCTGCAGCAGGTACCAGCTGAAGCCGTAGGCCGCCGACGTTCCGAGCGCCACGAGCACATCCATGTTGGCGGTTCGGCCGCGCAGCGCGTTGAGCGCGCCCTTGTAGAACCGCAGACCTATGAGGAACTGGATCGGCGTCGCGAGGACCACCTCGAGCGCCGGCACGACGTGCAGATCCTCGTAGCCGAGCACCTCGAGGATCATGCCGATGACGAGCGGCAGCGTCAGCGCGGCGGACAGGATCAGCACGCGCCGTTCCCGGTCGAGCTGCGCCTGCTCTCGCTCCCGGCGCGATTCGTCGGCCGGCGCCGTCAGCACCGCCCGGTAGCCCGCCTGCCCGACCGCCGCCGCCAGAACTTCCGGCGTCACCGTGCGATGGGCGATGGTGACATGCGCCCGTTCCACCGCGAGGTTGACGTGCGCCTCGAACACGCCGGGAACCCGTGCCAGCGCCTGCTCGACCCGTGTCGCGCAGGCGGCGCAGGTCATGCCCTCCACCGGCAACGCGATCACGTCCCGGCCCACCGCGAAACCCGCGCGAGCCACCGCTTCCGCCACGGAAACGAGGTCCGTGGCGCGCGGGTCGATCGTGACGGCCGCCCGTTCCGTCGCGAGATTGACCGCGGCTTCGTGGACGCCGGGCGCACGCGTCAGGGCTTTCTCGAGCCGGGTCGAGCAGGCCGCACAGGTCATGCCCTCGATGTCGAGGGTCAGACGCTGTTCGGCAGATGCGGAGCGCGAAGCCATGGGCTACGAGTCTCGGGCGGGGGCACGGGAGACCGGGACGGCCGTGCCCCGGCCTTCCTTCAGGTGTTCAGAAGCAGTGCGAACATGCCGAGCCACACCAGCAGCAGGAAGTGCCAGTACATCGCGCACAGGTCGACGCTCTCACGTGCGCCGCCGAGGGTGCCGTCCCCGAACATGCGGCGCGCGGCACGCGCCCAGGCGATCAGACCGCCGAAGAGGTGCACTCCGTGCACGCCCGTGATCATGTAGAAGAAGCCATTGGCGGGGTTCGCTCGGGCCATGTACCCGGCGGCGGCGAGTTGTTGCCAGACGACGATCTGCCCGATGAGGAATGTGAGCGTCAGGGCGCCCGCCAGCAGAAACGCGGTCTTGAGACGTGCCGCATCCCCGCGACCGCCCGCCGAGCGCGCGCCCTCGAAGGTGAGGCTGCACAGGATCAGGACGGCGGAGTTGAACCAGAGCAATCCCGGCTTGGGCATCGCCACCCAGTCCGTCGACAGCTCGATGCGCATGTGGTACGCGGCGAAGAAGAGGAAGAACACGACGGCCACGATGGCCATGAAAACGACGAGCGCGACTTTCCGGTTCGGTACCGGAAATCCTCCGGTCCGGAGCTGGGCGACGCCGGTCTCATCCGGCAGCCAGGGTTTTTCCGTCAACTTGGCGAAGAGCCCCACGAAATCCAGCCTCCGATGCGTGCTGCACACCATATCCGGGCCGCCGACACACGCCGACGGTCTCCAATCCCGGTCCCTGGAACGTCGTCCAAGAACCTCCCGGGGACCGGACCGCGCATTGTACTCCGACCGGGTCCGCAACGGCGGCCGCGTGCCCCGGCAAGCACGGCAGGATGCCTCCGCAGACTCCGCAACAGCAGTGCGCTACGCTACCGCCGCCAGCCAGACATACGAGAAGGGAGGAACATGGGCATTCAGATTCGCGACGAGCGCTTCGGGAACATCGTGGACGCGGACCTGGCGCTGACGACGCTCGCGAGCGACTTCCAGTTCACCGAGGGACCGGCCTGGCACCCGCGCGAGCGGCACCTGACGTTCAGCGACATCTTCGGCAACACCCTGTACCGCTGGAGCGAGGCCGGCGGGCTCGCGACCTTCCGCACGCCGAGCCACATGGCCAACGGCAACACCTACGACCACAACGGGCGGCTGCTCACCTGCGAACACGCCACGAGCCGGGTGACACGCACCGAGACGGACGGCTCCGTCACCGTCCTCGCGAGCCATTACGACGGCAACGAGCTCAACAGCCCCAACGACATCGTCGTGCGCAATGACGGCACGATCTGGTTCACCGATCCGACCTACGGCCGCCGCGACGGCACCGGCGACGGCCGGGCCGTCGAGCTGGACTTTCGGGGCGTCTATCGTCTCGATCCCGGCGACGGCTCGCTGACCGTCATGGCGCGCGACTTCGAGATGCCGAACGGACTCGCGTTCACGCCGGATCACCAGTCGCTCTACGTCGCCGACACGCCGCGCATGCACGTACGCAAGTTCGCCATTGGCGCCGACGGCGCGCTCTCCGGCGGCGAGGTGTTCGCCGAGTCCACGGGCGAGGGCATGGGCGCCCCGGACGGCCTCAAGACGGACAGCGCCGGCAACGTGTTCTGCGCCGGTCCCGGCGGCGTGCACGTGTACCACCCCGACGATGGAACCTGCCTTGGCGTCATCGAGACGCCGGCGTTCTGCGCGAACTTCACCTGGGGCGACGACGACTTCCGGACGTTCTACATGACCGCATCGACCGAGTTGCACAGGGCGCGGGTGAAAGTGCCAGGCATCGGCCTGTTCTGACGCCATTGCCCTCCTTCGCCGACCACCTGCCGCCGTTTCCGGAGCCGCCGCTCACCATCGCCGTGAGCGAATGCCTGACCGGCGCCCCGGTGCGATACGACGGCGGCCACCGCGGCTCGGCCTGGCCCGGCCCGCAACTCGAAGGCCTCTACGAACTGCGACCGATCTGCCCGGAAGTCGGTATCGGGCTCGGCGTGCCGCGGGATCCCATCCGCCTCGTCGGAAGCCCCGGCGCGCCGCGTGCGGTCGGAGTGGTTGAACCTTCCCTCGACGTCACCGGGCCGCTGCAGGCGTACGCGAGGCAGAGACTGCCGGAACTCGAGGCGGTCGACGGTTACATCTTCAAGGCGCGTTCGCCGAGTTGCGGCCTCGCCGGCGTCGCGCTGCACCCGGCCGCCGACAGTCCGGCAGAACCTCGCGGACGGGGTCTGTTCGCCGCGGAGATCGCCCGCGCCCGACCGGACCTGCCTCTCGAAGACGGCGAGAACCTCTTCGACGCGGGGACGCTCGAGAGCTTCGTCACCCGCACCTTCGTGCACGCCTTCTGGCGCGAGACCACCGCGAGCGGCATCGACGCCGCCCGGCTGGTCGCCTTCCACAGCGCCTGCAAGTACCTCGTCATGTCCCATGGCGTGCCCGCGTACCGAAAGCTCGGCAGATTGATCGCGGACCTTCCCGGCGACGTCGAGGCGATCGCCCGCCGCTATATTCGGGAGCTGATGGCCGTGCTCGCTACCCCGACCACCCGCGGCAGCCACGCCGTGGCGCTGCAGCACCTGCAGGGCTACCTCAAGCGGCAACTCCCCGCCGACGACCGCCGCCGGCTTGCCGACCTCATCGAGGGTTTCCGCGTCGGCGCCGCTCCTCTCGAGGCGCCCCTGGCGGAGCTCAGACGCGTCCTGCACGCGCACGGGGCGAACTACGCGCTGCACCAGTACTACCTGCACGTGCCCCGACTCGCCGTGTTTGGGGACGCGTAGCGATCGGGAACACGATCGACTGCGCCGCCCACCCGGTGCATCGGTTCGCTAGACTTCGCCGCCAGCAATCACCTGAGCCAAGCCGTGCCGACTTCCGCCACGACATTCGACGACGCTCGCGCGTTGGCCCTCCTGCGGCGCGGCGTCGACGACCCCGCTGCGCGATTTCGACCGGGCCAGGCCGAAGCCATCACCCACGTCGTGAGCGGCGCCGGGCGCCTGCTCGTCGTGCAAAAGACCGGCTGGGGCAAGAGCTTCGTCTATTTCGCGGCCACGAAGCTTCTACGCGAAGCGGGAATAGGGCCTGCGCTACTCGTCAGCCCGTTGCTGGCGCTGATGCGCAATCAGATCGCCGCCGCCGAACGGATGGGAGTAAAAGCCGAAACCATCAATTCCGACAACCTGGCACGCTGGCGCGAAGTCGAGGAGGCGGTCCGCCGCGACGAGGTGGACATCCTCCTTATCTCCCCGGAAAGGCTCGCGAACGAGCGCTTCCGGGACGAAGTGCTGTCGGAAATCGCGGTTCGACTCGGGCTGCTCGTCATCGACGAAGCACACTGCATCTCGGACTGGGGCCACGACTTTCGTCCCCACTACCGACTGATCGAGCGCATCCTCCGCACGCTGCCAGCCAACCTCCGCTTGCTGGCAACCACCGCCACAGCGAACGACCGCGTCACGACGGACCTGGCGGAGATTCTCGGGCCGAACCTGAAGATCTCCCGCGGTGACCTCGCGCGTCCCTCGCTGGCGCTACAGACGATACGCCTGCCGAGCCAGGCCGAACGGCTGGCATGGCTGGCGGAGCGGCTACCGGAGCTTCCCGGCAGCGGGATTGTCTACACCCTCACGGTTCGCGACGCCAACCAGGTCGCCGCGTGGCTTCGTACTCAAGGACTCGAAGTCGAGGCGTACACCGGTGCGACCGAGGGACGAGCTCAGTTGGAGCAAGCGCTGCTCGACAACAGGGTGAAGGCACTCGTGGCCACGACCGCGTTGGGAATGGGATTCGACAAGCCTGATCTCGCCTTCGTCATCCACTACCAGACACCGGGATCCGTCGTCGCCTATTACCAACAGGTGGGGCGCGCGGGGCGGGCGCTTGACGCCGCATACGGCGTGCTGTTGAGCGGACCGGAGGAGACCGAAATCACTGACTACTTCATCAACAGTGCGTTCCCTTCCCGTAGCGAGACCGAGGAGGTGCTGGCGGCGCTTGAGGACGCGCCGCAGGGCCTGTCGATCCGTGCGATCGAGTCCCGCGTAAACGTCCGAAATCGTCGCATCGAGAACGTCGTTCAACTCCTGTCGCTGGAGTCCCCGGCGCCGCTCGCCAAGCAGGGCACGAAGTGGCAGCTGACCGCCGCCACGCTAGGCGATGCGTTCTGGGAGCGGGCGCAGCGGCTCACCGCGCTACGGCGAGGCGAGCAGGCGCAGATGCAGGAGTACGTGGAACTCCAGTCGGGGCACATGGAGTTCCTGATTCGGGCTCTCGACGGCGACCCCGAAGGATCCTCGCCGCCGGACCTCCCGGACTTGCCGGCTGCGCCCGATCCCACCCTCGTCCGTGAAGCGGTTGCGTTCCTGCGCCGCACCAGCCTGCCGATCAAGCCACGAAAGCAGTGGCCGCCCGGCAAGGCGATCGACCGGGAGCATCTTGCGCAGCCTGGCATCGCGCTGTGCGTCTGGGGAGATGCCGGCTGGGGTGGCGCGGTACGCCGCTGCAAGTATCGGGACGGCCGTTTCTCGGACGATCTCGTTGAGGCCTGCGTCGCCCTGGTACGGGAGTGGCGCCCGACCCCTTCGCCGGAGTGGGTGACCGCCATTCCTTCGCGCCGCCACCCCAACCTCGTGCCCGATTTCGCCGGACGCCTTGCCGCATCGCTGGATCTCCCGTTCCGGGAGGCACTTGCCAAAAGCGCCGATCGACCAGAGCAGAAGACCATGCACAATAGCGACCAGCAGGCGCGCAATGTGCTCGGCTCGCTGGCAGTGGAACGAAGCGTTATGCTTCCTGGCGCGGTGCTCCTGGTGGACGACATGGTGGATTCGCGGTGGACCTTCACCGTCGCCGCCCGGCTATTGCGAGCGAACGGTAGCGACGCCGTGTGGCCACTCGCTCTCGCGGACTCGGCCGGGACGCGATGAACGCGGAGCCGTCGCCGAATACCCAGGCGATCCTGCTGTTGACGGCGCCCTTGATCACCGGGAGGAGTCGCCGCGATTCGCCACTTCTGACGCCGAGCGAGTATCGAAAGCTGGCGGTCCGGTTGCATTCCATGCAGGCAGAGCCGGCGGATCTGCTGGAGTCAGGTTCCGCTCCGCTTGTCGAGGAGTGTGGCGACACCATCGACGCGAATCGGCTGAAGGCCCTGCTGGGTAGGGGATTCCTGCTGTCCCAAGCCATCGACCGGTGGCGAACACGCGCAATCTGGGTGCTCAGCCGCGCCGACGATGGTTACCCGCGGAGGCTCAGGGAGCGCCTCCGCAACGACGCCCCGGCACTGCTCTACGGCTGCGGTGAACAGGACGTCCTGCAAACAGGGGGCTTGGCCATTGTCGGGTCGCGCCACGTCGGCGAGTCGTTGCTCGAATACACCCGAGAGATCGCGTCCCAAGTGGCGAACGGCAGGCACACCGTAATCTCCGGTGCCGCCAAGGGCGTGGACCAGGCGGCGATGAACGCGGCCCTGGACGCGGGCGGGAATGCGACGGGCGTGCTCGCGGGGAATCTGGAACGGGCGGTCATGAATCGTGACCACCGCAACTTCCTGCTCGAGCAACGGTTGGTGCTGGTCTCACCCTACGATCCTGGCGCAGGATTCCAGGTGGGCTACGCGATGCAGCGCAACAAGACGATCTATGCCCTGGCAGACGCAGCGCTGGTGGTGGACGCGACCGTCGAAAAGGGCGGGACCTGGGCCGGCGCGGTCGAGCAGTTGAGGAAGTATTCAACGCCCGTCTACGTCCGTTCCACGCTGGAACCGTCCGCGGGACTTGAAGCGTTACGGCACAGCGGGGCGCGGCCGTGGCCCAGCGGCGATTGCGACACGGTCGTCGAGACCGTGCTCGATGCGGCCCGTCGTCCGGCACCGCCTGTCGCAGCCGCCCAGGGCGATCTGTTCGGCAAGCAACCTGTCGGACGAGGGCCTTCTTGAGCAGGCTCGGGTCCGACAGGGTGATGGAACGGCTCTGGCCTGGGGGCCAAGGGCGGTGCTCCACGGGCGACGGTATTGGTGGCGCCAGGGCAACACGACGGTTCACAACTCCCGCTGCAACTGCGCCTCGTGTGGCGGCCAGAGTCTACGCGGCGTAACAGGACTATCTGGTACACTACGACTAAACCATCTGGAGCATCAGCTATGGCGGCTCAGGCAGGTTCCGCCGGCCACGAGAAATCGCTCGGCCAGGCGGGTGCGCAACCAACAACCGTAACGTTGATTCTCAGGCAACCGCACCCGGTCACCATCGAAAGCGTTCGCGAGGGCTTACCGGTGGACTCGGTGGAGAGACTGGCCGAGTGTCTACAGATCACGTCCGCGTCCTTGCAGCGTTGCCTCAACCTGTCGAAGCAGACCTACGCGCGGCGCCGACGCCGAGGCCGCCTTTCCGTCGCGGAATCCGATCGTGTCGTGCGTTATGCGGATCTGTTCCGGCGCGCTGCCGAACTACTCGGCGACGCTGACGCCGCAGCAGCATGGCTGCGCACCCCCGCGCCAGCCCTCCGGGGAGAGGCGCCCATGGATCATGCGACTACCGAGTTCGGCGCGCGGAACGTGGCTCGGTTGATCGGAAGGTTGGAGCATGGCATCCCGACGTGAGGGTCTATCGCATCGCCAAGGCAAGGCATGCCCGCAATGCGGAGACCATGCTGAGCGGCGAGGGCGCCCGGGAATGGGGTGGCCGCTTTAGCTCCCCCGGCGTACGAGCCGTCTACTGCGCGAGCACGCTCTCCCTCGCCGCGCTTGAGATTCTCGTCCATGCGCCTCGGGTGGCCATGCTGCCGGAGTATCGGTTCCTTGAGATTCACGTGCCCGACGGCGTAATCGAGCGCATCGGAGACCCAGGCATGGCCAAGGACGCCACGGCGGTCGGGGACGAACGCCTGGGCACGGCCGGCATCCTCGGCTTCAGCGTCGCCAGTTTCGTACTGCCCCTCGAGCGGAACGTGGTGCTCAACCCCGATCATCCCGACTTCGCGTCGCTTGTCACGCACGGCGACATCCGACCCTTCGTGCTCGACAGACGATTATTGCTGCGATGACGACTCCCCCGTCACCGGTCGCGTTCCATCAAGGCCCATGTAGGCGTACTTCGGGTCGCGCTGAACGGCGTACGGCACGCGCAGCATGTAACGCAGGATGCCCACGTCGAACAGAAAGAGGCGGAATCGACTCTCCTTGGCCAGACGTGGCAAGGGCAGGGTCGGTTTGCAGTCGATGGGGTGGCACTTCCAGGCCAGACGCGCCTTGACCAGCCAGTCGATGGGGCCCTTCAGATCCAGATAGCTCCGCTTGCGGTCGACCACGCCCTTGAATCGGAACCGCTGCACCGAGTCGTCCTGCGTGGTCTGGAGCTGCCGCGGGATGTTGTGGAACACGGTCTCGATGTGCGCGGCGTGCTGCCGGCCGGCGTACTTGCCGAAGTCCCGCTCGAAGCCGGCGACCAGATCGCCGTGAATCGTATCCACCCGGGCCGCGCGTTCGCGAATGCCCCCAACGTCGTCGAACCACGCCGCGACGGCCTCCGGCATCCCGCCGACGAAACAGTAGTCGAGAAAGAGGGACCACAGACGTTCGTGGACCGCAACGCCGTCGGACCGGGACCGGAAGGCCTCAAGCAGGCGCGGCTGCCCGGAGGCCATCAGGAACTCCTTTCACACTTTTATGCGCCAAAAACTTCTTGAAGTGCTCACTTTTATGCGCATAAAAGTCCCATCCATGCGAAGTCTCCCGGCGTTTCGGCCCCCGATCCGGCATCCACGATCCGTCGCCCGTGTTGTCTTGCCGCGCCAGCCTTGCGACACTCCCGCCGCTTGAGGGAGTCCTCCATCCATGGCAATCCTGCGGTCCAAGGTCGATGTCCGCGACCCGTCCTTCGAGGCCAACGTCCAGCATCACCGGAAGCTGAGCGAGAGCCTGCGGCAACTGGTCGAGGCGATCGCCCGGGGCGGCGACGAGCGGTCCCGCAAACGCCACACCGACCGCGGCAAGCTGCTGCCCCGGGATCGGGTGCGCACCCTCCTTGACCAGGGTTCGCCCTTCCTCGAGATCGGTCAGCTCGGCGGCCACGGCCTCTACGACGACGACGTCCCGGGCGGCGGTATCGTGACGGGCGTCGGGCGCGTGTCCGGCAAGGAGTGCGTAGTCGTCGCGAACGACGCCACCGTGAAGGGCGGCACGTACTACCCGATCACGGTCAAGAAACACCTGCGCGCGCAGGAGATCGCCCTGGAGAACGGGCTGCCCTGCATCTATCTGGTCGACTCCGGCGGCGCGTTCCTGCCCATGCAGTCCGGCGTGTTTCCGGACAAGGACCACTTCGGGCGCATTTTCTACAACCAGGCCAACCTGTCCGCCGCCGGTATCCCCCAACTCGCCGTGGTGATGGGGTCGTGCACCGCGGGCGGCGCCTACGTTCCCGCCATGTGCGACGTCTCGATCATCGTGCGCAACCAGGGCACGATCTTCCTCGGCGGGCCGCCGCTGGTGAAGGCCGCCACCGGCGAGGAAGTCGACGCCGAGAGCCTCGGCGGCGGCGAGGTGCACTCGCGCATCTCCGGGGTCACGGACTACCTCGCCGAGAACGACGAGCATGCCCTCGCGCTGGCCCGCGAAGCCATCGCCGCGAGCCACGTCCGCTACCGGCCGACCGTCGACACGGTCGAGGCCCGCGAGCCGGCCTATCCCGCGGAAGAGCTCTATGGCGTGCTCCCACGGGATACGCGCACCCCGTACGACGTCCGCGAAGTGATCGCCCGCCTGGTGGACGGGTCGGACTTCCACGAGTTCAAGCAGCTCTATGGAGACACCCTCGTCTGCGGCTTCGCGAAGGTCTTCGGCATGCCGGTCGCGATCCTCGCCAACAACGGCATCCTGTTCTCCGAGTCCGCGCTGAAGGGCGCCCACTTCATTCAGCTCGCCGACCGGCGCGGCGTACCGTTGCTGTTCCTGCAGAACATCACCGGCTTCATGGTCGGGCTGAAGTACGAGAACCAAGGCATCGCCAAAGACGGCGCGAAGATGGTGACGGCAGTGGCCTGTGCCCGGGTGCCCAAGTTCACCGTGGTCATCGGCGGCTCGTTCGGCGCCGGCAACTACGCCATGTGCGGCCGCGCCTACGGCGCGCGCATGCTGTGGACGTGGCCCAACGCCCGCGTCTCGGTGATGGGCGGGGAACAGGCGGCGCATGTCCTCGCGACGGTACGCGGCGACGGCATGGCCCTACGCGGCCAGGACTGGCCCCAACCCGAGCGGGAAGCCTTCATGAACGGCATCCGCGAGCAGTACGAGCACGAGGGGCACCCGTATTTCGCGAGCGCACGTCTGTGGGACGACGGCGTCATCGATCCGGTCGACACGCGCCGCGTGCTCGGCCTCGCGCTCACGTTCGCCACCCGCGAACTCGACGTCGAACCGAGCCGGTTCGGCATCTTCCGGATGTAGCGGCGCACCACCCATGATCCGCACGCTGCTGATCGCCAACCGCGGTGAGATCGCCTGCCGCGTCATCCGCACCGCGCGGCGCATGGGCATCGAAACGGTCGCCGTGTACTCGGACGCCGACGCGCACGCACCGCATGTGCGCCAGGCGGACGAGGCGATCCGCATCGGCCCGGCGCCGGCGACCCGCAGCTACCTGGACATCGACGCCGTCATGGCGGCCGTCGCCGCCACCGGCGCGGACGCCGTGCACCCCGGCTACGGGTTCCTCTCGGAGAACGCCGACTTCGCCGAGGCCTGCGCGGCCGCCGGCTGCATCTTCGTCGGGCCGACCGCGGCAGCCATCCGTGCGATGGGCTCGAAGATCCAGGCGAAGAAGCTCGTCCTCGAAGCCGGGACTCGCGTCGTGCCGGGTTATCTCGGCGACGACCAGAGCGCCGAAATCCTTGCCGAGCGCGCCGAGGACGTCGGATTTCCACTGCTCATCAAGGCATCCGCCGGCGGTGGCGGCAAGGGCATGCGGCTCGTCACGGACGCCGCCGGCTTCGGCGCGGCGCTCGACGGGGCACGGCGCGAGGCGCGATCCGCCTTCGGCGACGACCGGGTCCTCCTCGAACGCTTCCTGGCACGGCCCAAGCACATCGAGGTGCAGATCCTGGCGGACACCCACGGCAACACGCTCTACCTCTTCGAACGCGACTGCTCGGTGCAGCGCCGTCATCAGAAGGTGGTGGAAGAAGCGCCGGCGCCGACCGTGGATCCCGAGCTGCGGGTACGGATGGGCGAGGCCGCCGTGCGCGCCGCACAGGCCATCGATTACGTCGGCGCGGGAACGGTCGAATTCATCTGCGAAGGCGGCAAGTTCTACTTCATGGAAATGAACACCCGCCTGCAGGTCGAGCATCCGGTCACCGAAGCCATCCTCGGTCTCGACCTGGTGGAACAGCAGCTGCGGGTCGCCGCCGGCGAAGCGCTGACATTCGCGCAGAACGACCTCGCCATCCGCGGCCACGCGATCGAGGCACGCGTCTACTCCGAGAACGTGCGCCGCAACTTCCTGCCGTCGACCGGCACCCTGCATCGGGTCGTCTGGCCGCACACCGTCCGCGTCGACACCGGCGTCGAGACCGGGGCGGAGATCAGCGTGCACTACGACCCGATGATGGCGAAGATCATCGCCCACGGCGCCGACCGGGCCGCTGCCGTCGTCGCGCTCCGGGAGGCGCTGCGCCAGACGGAGATCGTCGGTGTGGAGCACAACGTGCCCTACCTGCGCAACGTCCTCGCGCATGACGCTTTTCTCGACGGCACCTACACGACGGGACTCGCAGAGGACGAGGCGGAGGCGCTTACGCCGGTGGACGAACCCCTCTCCGTGCTGGCGGCCGCCCTGGCGCTCGTCGCCGGAGTACGCGACGTCGGTCCGTGGAGCACCGCCGACGGCTTCCAGACCAATCTCGCGCGCGAGCAGCGCTTCGTGCTGCGCCGCGGCCGCAAGCGCCTGGACATCGACGTCACCCACGCCGGCGACGCCTTCCACGTCGAGACCCCGGAGGGGACCTTCGAGGCGCGCCGCGTCGTGTTCGAGGACGACCACCTGCACGCCCTGGTCGGCAACGTCCGCCTCGCCGCCGCCGTCTACCGAATCGGCAGCGACGTCTTCGTCGTGAAGGACGGCGCCACCGAGCGTCTGCAGTTGCGGTCCCTGGACGTGAGCGACTTCCGCACCGTTGCCAGCACGGGCGGCAAGGTGACTGCCCCGATGCCAGGCAACATCGTCGCGGTATCGGTGGCTGTCGGTGACCGCGTCAAGGCCGGTCAGACCCTCGTCGTGCTCGAAGCCATGAAGATGGAGCACAACATCACGGCCCCCGGGAACGGCAAGGTGAGCGCGCTGAACGTCGCCGTCGGCGAGCGCGTGGAGGAAGGCGCGGAACTGGTCGTGCTCGACGGCTGACAGCGCGTCGACCCGCTGCCCGCGGGTAGTTACCTGGAGAACAACCAAATGCTTGGCAGTTTGCTGATCGCCAACCGCGGCGAGATAGCCATTCGTATCGCCCGCACGGCTGAGGATCTCGGTATCGAGACCCCCACCGTGTATGCCGAGGACGACAGCCAATCACTGCACACGCGACATGCCGACCGCGCCCTGGACCTCGGCGCAGTTGGTGTCCCCGCCTATCTGGACGGCGAGCGGGTCATCGCGCTTGCGCAGGAAGCCGGCTGCGAGGCCGTGCATCCCGGCTACGGGTTCCTGAGCGAACTGGCGGAGTTTGCCGAAGCATGTGAGGGCAGCGGACTGGTGTTCGTCGGGCCCTCGCCGGAAACGCTGTGCCCGTGCTACCGGGACTCAGCCGCGCCGTAAGGCTCGACAATGCGAGGAGGCGTTCGCCCGGGCCACCTCCGAGGCGCGGCAAGCCTTCGGTTCGGGTGAGCTTTACGTCGAAGAGTTGCTCCCACGGGCACGCCAC
This sequence comes from Candidatus Azotimanducaceae bacterium, assembly GCA_965206615.1. Lineage (GTDB taxonomy): Bacteria > Pseudomonadota > Gammaproteobacteria > Pseudomonadales > Azotimanducaceae > VXNE01. The sequence goes on along the minus strand of CBDBKI010000004.1, from coordinate 124,899 downwards.
ATAGAGGTACAGATCGTCGGCGACGGGTCCGGCGCCGTCTCCCACCTGTGGGACCGCGAGTGCAGCCTGCAGCGGCAACGTCAGAAGCAACTGCACATCGCCTCCGGCGCGACGCTGGGCGATCTCGATCTGCTGCAACCCGCCGTCCCTCGAGCCAGGGGCGTCGCCGTGCAGGCCCGCGTCAATCTCGAGACCATGACGGAGGACGGCCAATCGCGTCCGGGCGGGGGTGCTCACCGCCTATGAGCCTCCCGCCGGACCAGGCATCCGCGTCGACGGCTTCGGTTACACCGGCTATGCGACCAGCCCGCACTACGACTCACTGCTGGCCAAGGTCGTCGCCCACGCGAACGACCTGCCCGCGGCGACGCGCAAGGCCCAACGCGCCCTGACCGAGTTCAAGATCGAAGGCGCCCGCAGCAACGCGGGCTTCCTGGCAGCATTGCTGGAGACCACGCCATTCGCCGACGGCGGCATCCACACCCGTTACGTGCTGGCGGGGACCCAGGGCGGGAAGAACCACCAGAAGCAGGATCGGATGTTCGGCGTCGCGTGCAAGGCTCGGTTGCCGGTCGTCCTGTACACGGAAGGCGGCGGCGGCCGCACGTACGGCGGCCCGCGCAGCGCGAGCGGGCCGCAGGCAGGATCGGTGGGCGCCCGGTCGCCATTCAGGAGCCGAACGGCGTCATCGACATCCTGGTGGACGACGAGGTCGAGGCGACGGCCGTCGCCAAGCACTGCCTGTCGTTCTTCCAGGGGCGCGCCAGGGAATGGATCGCGCACGATCAGCGGATCCTGCGTCACGTCGTTCCGGAGCACCGCCGCGCGGTCTACAACATCCGCACGATCATCGAAACGTTGGGCGACGTCGGCTCGATGCTCGAACTGCGCCCGAAGTTCGGCCTCTCCATGGTGACGGCGTTCATCCGCATCGAGGGCCGTGCGGTCGGCGTGATCGCCAACAACTCGAATTCGCCGACGGGCGGCGCCGTGGACTCCGACGGCGCGGACAAGGCGTCGCGTTTCATGCAGCTTTGCGATGCGTTCGACATTCCGATTCTGTCGCTGATCGACACGCCCGGAAACATGGTGGGACCCGAAGCGGAAAAGACCGCCCTGATTCGTCACTGCGGGCGCCTGTACGTCGCCGGCGCCAACATCACGGTGCCCTATTTCGTGGTCGTCCTGCGCAAGTCCTACGGGCTCGGTGCCCTTGCCATGTCCATCGGCAGCTTTGACGAGATCTTCTTTTCGATCTCCTGGCCCACCGGAGAATTCGCCGGGATGGGTCTGGAGGGATCGGTCAAGCTCGGTCGCCGCGCGGAACTGGCCGCCATCACGGACATTGCCGAGCGCAAGGCCAGGTATAACCAGTACGTCGCGGATGCCTACGCCTGGTCGCGCGCACTGAATGCCGCCACCGTCTCGGAAGTCGACGATGTGATCGACCCGGCGGACACGCGCAAGTGGATGGTCATGGGGCTCGATTCCCTACCGCCCCTGGTATCACGCGCCGGCAAGAAGCTGGGGTGGGTGGATACCTGGTGACGCCCTGACACACCCGTCTTCGAGCGCCCCCATCAGGACGCAGCCAGCACCAGCTCCCGCCTGGCGCTGCGCAACACCCGGCTCGCCGAGCGCAGGAAGATCGCCAGCAGGGCGACCGCTACGAGGAGGTCCGGCCAGGGCGAGTCCGACAGCCAGACCGCGCCGGCCGCCGCGATCACCGCAACGCCCTCGATGACGTCGTTGCGCGAACACTCCCAGGAGGACGACATGTTGACGTCGCCGTCGCGGTAGGGGGTGAGGAGCTTGAGACAGACCGCGTTGGCGACCAGGTTGAGCGCCGCCGCGGCAGACATGGTGGAAGCCACCGGTACATCCAGATCCGTGAGCCGCCAGACAATCTGGCCCGCGACGGCGAGCGCGGCACCCAGGATCAAGAACCCCTTCACCAGGGCCACGCGTGCCTTGGCACGAGCGGACGCGCCGACGACGGCGAAGCTCAACGCGTACGTGAGCGCATCGCCCAGGTTGTCCAGGGTCCCGGACAACAGCGCAGAAGAGCCGCTCAGCACCGAACCCGCCACCATGACCGCGAACGTCGCGAGATTGATGCCGAATACCCACGCCAGCACGCGGCGTTGCCGGCCGTGCAGGCTTGCGACATCGACGGTGCTGCAGCAGGAATCCGACATGCGTACACGAGCTTACGGCCTGGAGTCGTAGAACGGAACGGTAGCGAGCGACTCCACCGGCCTGGCCGCCGCCTGCAGGGCCAGGTCGTCACGCAATTCCCGATGATCGTTCAGATCCCGGTGATGTCGCCGCCCCTGAAATCGGCTTCGACCCTGCCGCGCCTTACGAGTGGAAACTGCAGCGGCATACGGTAACATTCTGTCACGGTGGTTGCTTGCCATGAATGTTGGCATTGAGGATGGATACGTGGGCGATTACTTCAGCAATGGTGAGGCGCAGGCGTATGCACTACCCAATCGCGGACCGCTTGAACTCACCGACAGTGGCGAGCTGCATCCCGACATTCTGAATGCCTATTGGCGCTATGGGTTCTATGTGCTCGAAGGCGCCATCGACACCGACGAACTCGAACGCCTGGTGGCCGACTTCGAAAGCGTGATGACCCGTGCTCCCACGCATCCGGGCGCGGAGCTTGACGCGCAGGGTCGACCTTCCATTGATCGGGAGTTTGAGCGCGCCACGTTTCAATTTGCCAAGCCGTTGAGTGACCCAATGGGTGCCACAGACTCCACCGGTGGCCGCTACCCCGTCAAGATGACCGAGTTCGAAGTACCACCCGACGCACCAGAGCACGTGGTCCTGCAAATTAGCGGAAGTCTGCAGATGATGGACGCCAATCTCACACTGTATGGACACCCGAAATTACTGCGGGTCGCCGAGGCAATCAACGGTCCCGATTTCGTGCCCTTTACGGATGCGGTCTGGGTCAAACCCGCTCACTATGGCCCTGCGGTGTCATGGCACCAGGATGGCCTCACCCATTGGGACAATCCTGACCTCGATGCCGGAACACACGGCTTCAACTTCATGGCGCAGTTGTATCCCACCAATCCGATGAATGCGCTTTGGATCATTCCGGAGAGCCATGACAAGGGCAAGGCCGACATCAAAAGGCTGATTGCCGAAAACGGTGGCTCAGATCAGCTGCCTGGAGCTGTGCCGCTTCTATGTGCTGCCGGTGACGTTGCGGTCTGTAGTCGCCAGATGCTGCACTGTTCCTTTCCCAATAGATCCGCTCAACCGCGTGTGACTTACGTCTTCGGCTTCCACCGACGCGCCTCGGTTGACGGCGTACAGGGATGGGATTTCCGTGGCGAGCAATCGATTCTCTATGATCATGAACGCATTCACGACCGCTCGCGAATCATCCAGCTGGCCATCGACGCCCGGCAACAGAGTTATCCTGACGAGACACCCTACACATACCAGCCAATGGTGCCGGAAGCTGATTCCTTGCGCTGGTCACAACGAACGCGCGAGACTGTCCTAAGAAACTACAATCAGCTGGATCTGCCGATTTGAGCATGCGCTCGAATACCCCTACGCCGCCCCAACGACGGTTGCCTGTTCTTCTTTGACCTTTACTAACATCACGGCACCGATGATCATCAGTGACGCCAGAGAGGCAAAGCCGATCCTTTGCGAATCGAAAAAATCGGTTGCCGTTGCTACCATTAGCGGTGCAAGAAACGCCGTTACGGTTGAAGACAGCGCGAACAGTCCAAAAAACTGGGTCGCCATCTCAGGCGGTGAAATCCGGGCCATCAAGGTTCGGGATGCCGACAGGCCAGTCACAAAGAACAAGGCAAAAATCTGATTGGTGCAGAAATAGAATATCTCAGGCAGCGTCGCAAAATAAGGCGAACTCCAGACAGGTCCGGACCCCACTTCAAACACGTATAGAATGGTATCAGGCTGCACCGATACGAGAGTCAATAACACAACAGAGGCTGTGCCGACGGCAATTTGAAGCGTACGCTTTGAACCGAGATGGTCATCCAGACGACCGCCAATATAGGCGCCAATCATCGCAGAGGCGCTGGTACACAATCCAAATATGAGAAGTGTGGTGGTGCCCCAGCCAAAAGTTCCAGCAGCATAGATGCCGCCAAACGTCAGCACGCCGGCCATCCCGTCGATGAAGAACATGCGGGCAAGCAGGTAACGAGCAATATTGGCGTAGTGCCGGACGTGTTTAAGCGTTTGAATCACGTCCTGTACGCCGGCTTTTGCCACTTGCCACATGGATAGCGGTGAAGCCGTGCCATCAGGAGTAAAGAGCAGAACCGGCAGCATGAACAAGATCATCCATACACCGGCAATCGGACCGACAATACGATTGTGTTCATGGTCCAGCTAAAGTAGCCAAGGGGAGATGCTGCAGGTGTGCCCGCCAGTGATAGACTTCGAGTGGTCATTTTGTTAAGTACGCTTTGATTTTGATTTTAGAGTCGGTCGGCTTAAGGCAGTAGCATGGGCTGGTGTCGTCCCACCATGGGAATAACTCCGGTAGATCCTTGCTGACTTGGCGGCGCTAGCGGCAGCGCCCGGCGGCGCCGCGCGCCTGCCTGACGCCCGGGACACCGCATCGCGCGCGGCGCGGGGCAGTCACGGGTCCCGACGCAGCCTCGGTCCGGGCAACGGCCCTGCTCCCGCAGTGCTCCGGGAAGAACGTCTCCGGTCGCATCGCGCTCGTGTCCACCAGCCCGATGTGGCGGTAGCGGCCGTACAGCGCGTCCGCGTCGGCAACGGCGAATCGATCCGGGTGCGTACGGTACGCGTCGCAATGCTCGAGCAGCCAATGCTTGAGGTGATTCAGCATCACGGGGGAATACGCATTCGGGTTCAGCGCCTCGTCCCAGAACGCGTTGACGTGATCCGACCACGTGAAGTCCCGACGCCGCACCGGCAAGCCCTCCCGCCACGCCATGAGGGCCGGCCGGCCGGGCACCGCGCCGTCGTGGAAGAGGCCCCGATAGAAGCGGTAACCCTCGAAGTTGGCCACCAGGTCCGCGTTGGAGAAGGCGCCCGTCATCAGCCTTCCGAACAGCATCCGCTCGGTCATGACCGCGCGCCGTCCCGCGAGGCTCTCGTCGCCGCTGCGCCGGTAGCGGCGATAGAACTTGCGCCCCTGGGAGAAGAAGTGCCCGATCTTGTCGGTGCCGATGAGCACGTCGTTGACCTTGATGGTCCTGCCGATCCCCAAGATGCCCGCCACGCGTGTCGCGCGTAGCGGCAGTCGGCGGTACATGGATTCGCCCCGATCGACGGGCAGCTTCTCGACGTCGTCGGACCGAATGGCCCAGCGCTCGAGCCGGTCCACGATCCACGGTCCTCCCAACCTGCGGTAGACCCCCTCCACGAAACGCCACTCGTCCTCACCGCGCCCCCAGGACGCCGCGACGTCATCGAGCACCGCGTTGACGCGCGCATCCAGCACGCCGGTGCTGTCGGCGATGTCGACGTGCCGGTTGCTGTAGGGATCGGTTTCGTAACCCTGCGCCGTCAGACAGAGCACGGCGCCGGCCAGGCAAGCCAGCAACGGAGCGCCGCGCCCTCCGGCAACGCCCGGCGCGCGGTTCCCGTCACCGGCCGGCCACGGTTGCGGCTCGCGGCGAGCTCTCAGGAGAGCTCGACGCCCTGCATGCCGCCGTCCGCACGCCAATCCCGCAGGATCTGGAAGAAGGCCTCCGGACCGCCGCCGTACGCGCTGCCGATCAGCGAATTGCCGCCCCCCGGCTGGCCCTCGTTGTTGTAGTAGCCCGGCGTGCACTCTTCCAGGAACTTCTGGTTGAACATCGAACTGCGCTTGATGGTGTCCACCCACTCGTTCTCGCCCTCGACGGTCGCCTCGACGCAGTTGACGTTCTTGTCGATGCCCTGGGTGACCATGTAGGCGATGTGCCGGCTCTGCTCGTTCAGCATGTGCGGGAAGTTCGCGGTGAAGCCGCCCTGCGTCACGCCCATGAAGAAGCAGTTGGGGAAACCGTTGGTCTGGAAGCCGTGCAGCGTGCGCAGGCCGTCCGCCCACTTCTCGGAGAGCGTCTGGCCGCCCTTGCCGGTGATGTCGTAGCCGGCGCGGCGGGTATAGGCCGTGCCCACCTCGAAGCCCGTCGCAAAAATCAGGCAGTCGAGTTCGTACTCCACGCCATTGGCGACCACGCCCTTCCCGGTGATCCGATCGACCCCCTTGCCCTGCGTGTCGACCAGCGTCACGTTCGGCCGGTTGAACGCCTTCAGGTAGTCGTCATGAAAACAGGGGCGCTTGCAGAACTGTCGGTACCAGGGCTTCAGCGCATTCGCGGTTTCGGGGTCCTCCACCATCTCGTCGACGCGTGACCGGATCTGCTCCATCTTCCTGAAGTCCGCCAGTTCGACGCGCTCGGCCATCGCGGCCGGGTCGTTCTCCTCGCCTGCCCGCCGGGTCGCGGCGATCACGGCGAGGTTGCGGATGATGTCCGTCCAGCCGTCGCTGACGAGGTCCTCGTCCTGGTGACCGCCCGTCACGAGGACGTTGAAGTTCGTCATCCTGCGGTGCTGCCAGCCCGGGTCGAGGGAATTGGCCCACTCGGGATCCGTCGGTTTGTTGCCGCGCACGTCGATGGACGACGGCGTGCGCTGGAAGACATGGAGCTCCTTGGCGGCTTTGCCCAGGTGCGGTACGCACTGAACGGCGGTCGCCCCGGTGCCGATGATGCCGACGCGCTTGTCCTTCAACCTGGTCAGATTGCCGTTCGAGTCGCCCCCGGTGTAGCCGTAGTCCCAGCGGCTCGTGTGGAACGAGTGCCCTTCGAACGACTCGATGCCTTCGATCCCCGGCAGCTTCGGGCGGTTCAACGGACCGTTGGACATGATGACGAAGCGCGCCTTCATCCGGTCACCGCGGTTCGTGTGGAGGATCCAGCGCAGCGCATCCTCGTCCCACTCCATGTGGGTGACCTCGGTCTGGAAGCAGGCGTTCTGGTAGAGGTCGTATTTCCTGCCGATCGCCTCGGCATGGTCGAGAATCTCCGGCGCGAAGCTGTACTTCTCCTTCGGCACGTAACCGAGTTCCTCGACCAGCGGCAGGTAGATATAGGACTCGATGTCGCACTGGGCGCCCGGATAGCGATTCCAGTACCAGGTGCCGCCGAAGTCGCCGCCTCGCTCGATGACGCGGATGTCCTGCACACCCGCTTCGCGCAGCCGCGCGCCCGCCAGCAGACCGCCGAAGCCTCCGCCGATGACGACCACGTCGGTGTCGTCGGTGAGCGGCTCCCGGTCGAAGCCCGGGTCGACGTACGGATCCTCCACGAAGTGCGCGAAGGCGTCTTTCACCTCCACGTATTGCCCGTTCCCGTCCACACGCAGGCGCTTGTCGCGTTCGGCGCGGTACTTGTCCCGCAAGGCGTTCGGATCGAATCCGAGGTCGGCGTGGTCGGCTGCCGCCGTGTCCGTGATCGCTTCGGCCATCTCGAGTAGCTTCCTGCAATGATTCGTGGAACCGGCTATTTTAGAGTGCAAGGGGGCGCGTAAATCAAGGGCTGCGCAGGCCCGGGTCAGGCCCGGGGGCCGGACCGGCCATGGGGCGCTTTCGTGCTATGGTCGGCGGCGGGCGGGGTATGCCCCGAGCCAACGGGCTCGCACGAGCCTCCTCCGCTGCAGGGCAGGGCCTCATGCATCCCACAGCAACGACCACATTCGGCCGCTTGCGCGGTCGACTCGAGCACAACCACTGCGTGTTCCGCGGCATTCCCTTCGCGGCTCCACCGGTCGGTGCGCGGCGCTGGCGGCCGCCGGCGCCTCCGGAATCCTGGACGGGGACCCGCGACGCACTCGCATTCGGCCCGGCCGCACCGCAACCCGACGTGGGAGACGCGGTCGGCGGCATGATGCGTCTCGGCGGACCGGTCTCCGAGGATTGTCTCTACCTGAACGTCTGGACCCCTGCCCTCGAAGGATCGCAGCCCGTGATGGTGTGGATTCACGGCGGCGGCTTCGCGATGGGTTCCGGGGGCCAACCCATCTACTCGGGCGAGGCATTCGCCCGGCGGGGTGTAGTGCTGGTCACCGTCAACTACCGTATGGGGCCGCTGGGCGTCGCGCATCTCGCCGGCCCGACGGGGGGAGCCATTCCGGCGACGGGCAACGAGGCGCTCCTCGATCTGGTCGCGGCGCTCACCTGGGTGCGGGACAACATCGCCGCGTTCGGCGGCGACGCAGACAACGTCACGATCTTCGGCGAGTCCACCGGCAGCGCCTGCGTCACGACGCTCATGGCCATGCCCCCCGCCCGCGGCCTCTATCACAAGGCCATCGCGCAGAGCGGCGGCGGGCACCTCGCCCATTCCATCGACGAGACCGTCGCCTGGTTCACCGAGCCGATGCTCGCGCGGCTCGGGACGCGGGATCCGGGGGAGCTGATGCAGTTGCCGGCCGAACGGCTCCTGGCCGCCTTCCCCGATCTCATGGAACTCGGCGCAATGCTCGGCCAGGATGCGCCCGATGCGGCGGCGCAGCATCCGTCACCAGCCGCACAACTCGGTCGGTATCCGGGCCAGGTGCTCGACGGCAGGATCCTCCCCGCGCCGCCGGAGGAGGCCCTGGCCAACGGGTCCGCTGCCGGCATTCCGTTTCTCTCGGGCAACACGCGCGACGAGATGGGGCAGGGCACCGATCCCGAGTTGACCCCCGCGGGCCTCGCGGCGCTGCTCGAAGAACGCCTGGCGGACACGCTTGCCGCGCCGGCGCTCATCGAGACCTATCGCACGGCGCGCACCGCCCGGGGCGCCCGAACCGACGCCCCTTCCGTCTACGGCGCGATGCTGACGGACACCTACGAGATCGTGCCGGTCAGCCGCCTGCTCGACGTGCAGCGCGCACACGCCCCCGTGTACCGCTACGTCTTCGACTGGATGACGCCCGTGGGGGAGGGCCGCGGCGGAGCCCATCACGGGCTCGACATCGTGCCGACCTTCGCAGCGCACCGGACGGACGAGCAGGCGGCCGCCATGTTCGGGCGCGGTCCTGCGGCGGACGCGCTGTCCGACGCCATGACGGACGCCTGGGTCGCGTTCGCGCGCACGGGGGACCCCGGTGCCGCGGGTCTCGGCGACTGGCCGGTCCACGACGACGAGACCCGGCCCACCATGATGATCGGACCGAACGTGCACGTTGCGAACGATCCGATGGGGGCCGAACGACGCGCCTGGGACGACGTCCCTACCACATCACCGATCATGAAAGGCTTCATCCTTTAGCGGACGAATCAGGAGGACCACCACCATGAGCAGCATTCAGGCGACCTACGAGAAGAACACGCCCAAGAGCGCCGCCGCCCAGCTCCGCGCGCATGCCGCCGTCATGGGCGGCAACTCACGCGGCGCCGCGTATCACGCGCCCTATCCCCTGACGATCGAGTACGGCGAGGGCACCAGGCTGGTCGACCTCGACGGCCGCGAGTACCTGGACCTGATCAACAACTTCACGTCGCTGGTGCACGGTCATGCCTACCCGCCGATCGTCGAGGCGGCGTCCCGCCAGGTCGCGCGCGGCACGGCGTGGGTCGCGAACAACGTCTGGCAGACGGAACTCGCCGAGGCCCTGATCGAGCGTGTCGACTCGTTCGAAAGCGTCCGCTTCACCAACTCGGGGACCGAGGCGGGGATGCTGGCATTGCAGATCGCGCGCACGATTACCGGGCGGACCAACGTGCTGATGGCCCGCTACGGCTACCACGGCAGCCTGATGGAGTTCGAGGTCGGATCGTTTCCGATGCTCTTCGACACCCACAGTCAGGACCGCACGTACCTCGCCACCTTCAACGACGCCGAGGATTTCGAGGCGGTCCTCGCCGAGCACGGCTCCGACATCGCGGCGGTAGTCCTCGAGCCGGTGAGGGGCGGCGGCGGCCGCGCGACACCCGAGTTCCTGACCCGCGTACGGGACGCCACCCACGCCGCCGGCGCCCTGCTCGTGCTGGACGAGGTCATCGCATTCCGGCTCGCCACCGGCGGTAGCCAGGCGCTCATCGGGGTCGAACCGGATCTCACCATGCTCGGCAAGCTGATCGGCGGCGGCTTCCCGGTCGGCGCCGTCGGCGGCAAGAGCGAGTACATGAGCATCTTCGACCCGGCGAATCCGCGCGGGTTCCATTCGGGCACCTATAACGCCAATCCGGTGACGATGGCGGCCGGCGTCGTCTCGGTGCGCGACCTCACGGCAGAGCGGATCGACCACATGGATCGCTTGAGCGAGCGCCTGGCCGACGCCCTCACCCGCAGCGCGGGTCAGCATGGGCTGCCGTTCTGCCTGAATCGCCAGGGCTCCCTGATCCAGATCTTCTTCCAGGAAGAGGCACCGGCGCACGTGATCGAGAGCAAGGATGCGGAGCTCAGCTCGGGGTTCCATCTCGCCGCACTCAACCACGGGCTGATGATCGCGTCGCGCGGCATGATCGCGCTCTCGACGGTGATGGACGAAGGGCTGATCGACGACGCGGCCCAGCTCGCGGACGCCGCCATGGAGGATGTCGCCCGCGAGCTGGCGCGTCCCTGACGGGATGCGGCGCGTCCCCAAGGGGACGCGTTGCAGGTTTCGCTGGCGCGAACTTGTGACCATAGGTGACTCAACTACACGGAGGCGCGACATGAGCGACATCGTTTCGACCTACGAGAAAAACACCCCGGGTAGTGCCGAGGCCCAGCGCCGCGCCACACAGAGCGTGGTGGGAGGCAACTCCCGCGGCGCCGCGTACTGGCGTCCGTACCCCCTGCAGATCGAGCGGGCGGACGGCGCCCGGCTCGTTGACGTGGACGGCCGGGAGTACTACGACCTGGTCAACAACTTCACGTCTCTCGTGCACGGCCACGCCTACCGCCGATCGTCGAAGCGGTCACCCGCCAGGCCAGCCAGGGCACGGCCTGGGTCGCCAACAACCACTGGCAGAGCGATCTCGCCGAGGCGTTGATCGAACGCATCGCGTCCTTCGAGAGCGTACGCTTCACCAACTCCGGCACGGAATCCGGTCTCCTCGCGCTCACCATCGCGCGCACCATCACCGGGCGCGAGAAGGTGCTCATGGCGCGGTACGGCTACCACGGCAGCCTGATGGAGTTCGAGGTCGGCTCCTACCCCGGGCTCTACTCCCACAGTCTCGACCGGACCCTGCTCGGCGAGTACAACGACGCGGACAGCTTCGAACGCGTTCTCGAAGAACACGGGTCCGAGATCGCGGCCGTCTTCCTGGAGCCGGTGATGGGCGCCGGCGGTGTCGTGAAGGCGTCTCCGGAGTTCCTCGCGCGCGTACGCGACGCGGCCCACGCGGCGGGCGCGCTGTTCGTCATGGACGAAGTGATCACGTTTCGCCTTGCGACGGGCGGCACCCAGAGCCTGGTCGGCGTGGAACCGGACCTGACCATGCTCGGCAAGCTGATCGGCGGCGGATTCCCGGTCGGAGCCGTGGGTGGACCGCTCGAGTACATGAGCATCTTCGATCCCGAGGCGCCCCGCGGCATCCACTCCGGCACCTACAACGCCAACCCGGTGACCATGGCGGCCGGACTCGTGTCCGTTCGGGAACTGACTGCCGAGCGCATCGATCGCATGGAGCGTCTCGGCGAACGTCTCGCGGACGCCCTCACGCGCAGCGCCGGGCAGCATGGACTGCCCCTGTCCATCAACCGCTGGGGTTCGCTGCTCAACATCTTCTTCATGGACGCGGCCCCATCGGCCACGCTGCGGCGCGACGACATCAAGACGATCTCCAAGTTCCACCTGGCCGCGCTCAACCACGGCGTGATGGTGGCGTCGCGCGGCCTGCTCGCGCTGTCGACCGTGATGGACGAGGACCTGATCGACGACGTGGCGCAACGTGCGGACGCGGCCATGGAGGACGTTGCCAGGGAGGTGGGCTAGCCGAACGGCATCCGCTGAAGCTGTATAAACAGAACCGTGCAGTCATCTCGAACGTAAAGAGGTAAGTCGATGTCCGACATCGCTCCAGACGCTCCGGAAATGGTCGACGTTGCCGACCTCACCTTCGACTGGAAGAACCCTCGACTCGTCGAATTCGACATGACCGGGCACTCGGGCGAACGCGACATAGTGCGCACCTTGTGGGAGACCATGGACGTGCGGGAACTGGTCATGTCCATCGCGGCAAGCGTGGCGTGGACCGAAGCGGCCGCGACAGCAAGGCTCGAATCATGACCCGCCAGGACCGCGTCCCCCGCGAGGGTGTTATCGTCGCGCCGACCTGACTGGCAGGAGGCCACCACCGTGTCGAGAACGATCGCGTCGAAAGGGCCATGCGGATATTGCGGTCGAGAGATGACCTGCAGCGGTCTGGGTCGGCACTTGCGGAGCTGTCCCGAGCGACGCAAGTCCATCGAACTGGCCGACGGCCACCACCGCTCGAACGGACCCCTCTATCACCTCCAGGTTCGGGACGACCACGGCCTCGGCTACTGGCTGCACCTCGAGATGGACGGTAGCGCAACGTTGTTCGACCTCGACCACTACCTGCGCCGTATCTGGCTGGAGTGCTGCGACCACTTGAGCGGATTCATGATCGGAGGACTGGAGTACCTCGGCACGCCGGACCTCGTGTCCGACTTCGAGGAGTCCGAATCCCTGGACGAGCAGGCGGCTCGCCTGTTCACGCCGGGCCTGGCTTTCGCCCACCAGTACGACTTCGGTACCACAACGCGACTTTCGATCCGCGTCCTGGAACGGCGCGGCGGAAAGCCGACGACGGAACACCCCATCGCGCTGATGGCGCGCAATGCCCCCCTCCGGGTTCCCTGCGAGCAATGCGGAGAGCCCGCGCAACTGATCTGTCTCGATTGCTGCTACGAGTACGTCGAGTACGGGGCGGGCTACGTGTGCCGCAACCACGAAGACCTGCACGCCACGCACGACGACTACGGCGGCATGATGGGCGTGTACAACTCGCCCCGCTCGGGAGTTTGCGGATACGGCGGACCCGCGGAACCGCCCTACTGACCGACGGCGTACCTGCAACGCGGTGCGCTGCCCTTGCCGAACCGAACGTCAACTCGAATGCGGCAGAGTCATGCCGCACACTCAACGCATTCGTACACCACTTTCAAACACGGCGATGGATGACGCGCACCACTAGCCCGCATTTCTCACCAGGCCGCTTGTCGGCGGCAAATTGCTTATGGGTTTCAAAAGGTTGACCACGATTGCCGATGATCGTGCCGAGCACGGACTGCGCTGGCCGCGCCCTCGCGGGTCTTTTGGCCCTGTGCGCGCACGTGCTCCCTCAACCGTAGTCCCCGCTATGCTTTCGGTCGGCGAGCGCGACGCAAGCGTCGTGCGCACAGGACCAAAATCCTCCGCGATCATCACGGCCCCTGGTGAGAAATGCGGGGTAGCTGAGCTGTGATCTTGCAGGTTGTTCACCCGCCGGTTTCGGCCGCGGCCGCCTTCCTCGCTTCGAGTTCCACCTCGGTGATCGTCTCAAGCGCGGCGATGTAGTGGATATTGATGCTGTCCTTGCGGAACGTGATGGCGGTCTGGTACTCGGGCGAGTAATAGAACTCCTTCAACGCCTCCATGGACGGAAAGCGTTCGACCGCGAGGATCGTCGGTCCCGGCGGCAGCGCGCCTTCGAGCACTTCCACTTTCTCGCCGACCGCCCCTCCCGCGACAGGCGCGAGCTGTGCCTTCTCCGCTACCGAGGCCGCATGCTCCCCGTATCGCGGATCCATCTCGCCGAGTATGGTTCCGCAAACGACCAGGTACGCAGGTTCCGTGTGTTCCGACATTGCACTCCCTCCTCAAGTGAGCGCGCCGCGACATTGCGACGCTGGCAGCCCGAGTGTAGCTCGCTGCCGCGACGATTTGACGGCCCGACCGCTTTTTCGGCATCGTTCGCGTCATGACGACGTTGACGACTGCAGGGATCGGGGTTCCGGGGTAACGGAGCGGCATCGCAACACCATGGCCTTCGCCTTCACCGAAGAACAGGAACAGTTTCGCGACATCGTCCGGCGCTTCCTGCGCAACACCTCTCCCGCCGTCGAGGTCCGGCGCCTCATGGAAACCGAGACGGGTTTCGATGCGGACGTCTGGGGCCGACTCAACCGCGAACTCGGCCTGTGTGCCGTACACATCCCGGAGACGTTCGGCGGGCAGGGCTTCTCTTTCGTCGAGCTCGGCATCGTCTGCGAGGAAATGGGCCGCTCGGTGCTCTGCGCGCCGTACTTCTCGTCCGCCGTGCTCGCGGCCGACGCGATTCTGCATGCCGGTAGCAGCTCGCAGAAATCGGACCTGCTCCCGTCGATCGCCTCCGGCGAGTGCCGCGGCGCCCTCGCCTTCACGGAGTCGAACGGCCGCTGGGACGCTGCCGCGATCGAGACCACGGCGACACGGAACGGCGCCGGCTATCGCCTGGAAGGGCACAAGAGTTTCGTGATCGACGGCCACACCGCGGACCTGATCGTCGTCGCCGCGCGCGAACCCGGTTCTTCCGGCGACGACGGCATCTCCCTGTTCACCGTGGCCAGTGATGCCCCCGGTCTGGACCGACAGCTCCTTCAGACCATGGATGCCACACGCAAGCAGGCGCGGCTCACGTTCCACCATGTCCCGGCCGAACCCCTCGGGGAACCGGGAGCCGGGGCCGTGGCGCTGCGGCGCATCCTGGTCGACGCGGCCACGGCGCTCGCCAGCGAAATGGTCGGCGGCGCCCAGCAGATGCTCGACACGGCCGTCGAGTACACGAAGCTGCGCATGCAGTTCGGACGCCAGATCGGCTCGTTCCAGGCGGTCAAGCACAAGTGCGCCGACATGCTGCTCGAAGTGGAACTCGCGAAGTCCGCGGCGTACCAGGCAGCGGCCGCCGTCGCCGAGGGCGACCCGGAGGCCCCGGCGCTGGCGTCCCTCGCCAAGGCTGCCGCTTCCGATACCTACCTGCGCGCCGCCGCAGACTGCATCCAGTTGCACGGCGGCATCGGCTTCACGTGGGACAACGACACGCACCTGTGGTTCAAGCGCGCCAAGAGCTCCGAGGCGATGTTCGGCGACGCTGCCCACCACCGGGAACTGATGATGCGGCATTGGCAGGAGTGAACCCCATGAGCGAGCGAGACGAAGCCCAGCTCCGCGCGGACGTGCGTCAGTGGCTCGACACGCATTGGGACCCGAACCGGCCGCTGGTGGAGTGGCGCAACATGCTGGCGGACTCCGGCTGGGGCGTGCCGCATTGGCCGCGCGAGTGGCACGGCCTCGGTCTGCCGGTGCCACTCTCGCAGGCCATCGACGAAGAGTTCGCGGAAGTCGACGCGGTCGGCGTCGCCAAGGCCGGGATCCGCATGCTGGCGGCCGCAACGCTGCTCGAGCACGGCGACGACTTCCACAAGGGGCGCTTTCTGCGGCGCATCCTCACGGGCGAGGACACCTGGTGCCAGCTCTTCAGCGAGCCGGGCAGCGGGTCCGACCTCGCGGGGGCGACGACCCGTGCCGACTTCGACGGACAACAGTGGGTCGTCAACGGCCAGAAGGTCTGGACGACGAGCGCACACCACGCGCAGTACGGCCTGCTGCTCGCCCGCACCGACTGGGACGTCCCCAAGCACCAGGGCCTGAGCTACTTCGTGCTCGACATGGACCAACCCGGCGTGGAAGTGCGACCGCTACGTCAGATGAACGGCCACGCATCGTTCAACCAGGTGTTCTTCACCGACGCGCGAGTGCCGCCGCAGTACCAGGTGTCCGAAATCGGCAACGGCTGGCGTGTCGCCATGACTACCCTCGCACACGAACGCCGCGGCGCCGACGGACTGCGCACCCACGCCAGGGCCAGCGAGCGCGTGGGCCGGATCTACGAGGAGGAAGCCCGCGAGATCGCCACGGTCATGGAGCCCTACAAGTGGTATCCGCAGCGGGCCGGCCGGGTGGATCTCGTACTGCCCCGCGCGCGGGCGACGGGACGCCTCGACGATCCGGTCGTCCGGCAGGAAGTCGCGAAACTCCTGATCCTCGTCAAGTCCGCAGAGTGGACCGCGCGCCGTGCCCGGGCGGCGCAGGAGCAGGGACGGCCGCAGGGCCCGGAAGGGTCGCTCGGCAAGCTCGCCGCGAGTCACGTGGCCCGCGCGGCCGCGCGCGTGCACACGCTGATCTCCGGCGCCGACACGATGCTGTCGGGCGAAGACGGTCCTCTCGACGGCACGATCGCCGAGATTCTCGTGTCCGTGCCCGCGACGTCCATCGCCGGCGGTACCGACGAGATCCAGCGCAACATCATCGCCGAGCGCGTGCTGGGCATGCCCAAGGAGCCCCGCATGGATACCGGGCCGTTTCGGGACGTGCCACGGAACGTCGGCGCTTCGTAGCGGGCATTTCTTTACGCCCATAGTCGAAGGGCCTGCTAGCCTGTAGAGGCGGCCGGCGGAAGAACCATAACCGGGAGGGTTAGTCAGATGGAGATTCACGGACACTGCGGTGAGCGGTTCGGGGCGCTGCGCGAGGAGTTCGAGCGCAACTTCACCGAGCGCGGCGACGTCGGGGCGAGTTTCGCCGCGACCGTCGATGGCGAATACGTGATCGATATCTGGGCGGGCCATCGCGACGGCGCCAGAACGTTGCCGTGGGAGGATGACACGATCGTGTGCGTCTTCTCGACGACGAAGACGATGACCGCGCTGTCGGCGCTCGTACTCTTCGATCGGGGCGAACTGAGCTTCGACGACCCGGTCACCCGGTACTGGCCGGAATACGGCCAGAACGGCAAGGAGTCGACCGAGCTTCGACACTTCCTCGGGCACACCGCCGGCCTTCCGGGATTCGGCGAGAAGCTGACCGAGGCCCAGTTGTATGACTGGGACTACGCGATTCGCGTACTCGAACGGCAGGAGCCCTGGTGGCAGCCGGGCGAGCTGTGTGGCTACCACGCCATCACGCAGGGCTTCCTCGTCGGCGAGATCGTCCGGCGTATCACCGGATTGTCGCTGGGGACCTTCTTTCGTGAGAACGTCGCCGTCCCCCTGGGCGTGGATTTTCACGTCGGTCTCGATCCCGCCCATTTCGGCCGGACGGCGGAGATGCTGTCGGGAGGACCGATCCCCGAGATGCCCGAGGAGATGACTCCTGAGTACATGCGCGGCCGCGAGCCGGACTTGCCCGACATCATGCCGCCGGTCACGAACACCGATGGTTGGCGCCAGGCGGAGATTCCGGCTGGCAACGGGCACGGCAACGCGCGTTCGGTCGTGCGCGCACAGACGGCCATCGCCAACGGAGGATCTGCCTTCGGGGTCGATCTCCTCTCGCCCGCGACCATCGAACAGATTTTCCGCGAGCAGGGCAACATGGACGGCATGGGCGTCAAGCACGGCATCGGGTACGGCTTGAGCGGCCTCTTTGCCGAGCAGATGCCGAAGGACGTGAAGACCTGCTTCTGGGGTGGCGCCGGCGGGTCGACCATCATCCTCGACCACACCAACCATGTGTGCATGTCCTACGTCATGAACCAGATGGACATGAACATGCTCGGCGACGAACGCGGCGCCGGCCTGACCGGGCGGTTTTACGAGGGGCTCCGCTAAGCGGGGTCGCCGCATGGGTCCGCCTAACGGCATTCCCCGACACTAGTGGTAGACTCCATGTCCTCTACCATACAAAGCAGAGTCTGGCATGGACAACCGTCCTACCACCGCGAAGCCGACGAGGTTGGCCCCGCAACGCGTGCGTATCGATGGCGCCGGGCGGATCGTGGTTCCAGCAGACATGCGCAGGACCCTGGAGATTCGAGACGGAGAGGAGTTGACCATCTCCCTCGAGGACGACGGTCTCAGGCTCCGAACGCTCGATGTCGCGCTCGCTCGCGTGCAGGCTATCGCCCGCCGCCGACGCCGGGACGAGGGCAGCGTCGTCGACGCGTTCCTCGCCGAGCGCCGCGCGGAGGCAGCCGGCGACTGAAGTGCCACACTGCGTCCTCGATGCTTCCGCAGTACTCGCCGTCGTCTTCAAGGAGACCGGCACCGACATCGTTGCAGAGGCCCTGCGAGCAGGCGCAGCCATGTCGGCAGTAAACGCCGCGGAGGTTGCCGCGCGCCTGCATGCGGACGGTTGGCCCGAGGCCGAAGTCGCCCTCGTCCTCGATGAACTTCGCGCAGAGATCCTGCCCTTCGATCGGGAATGTGCCCTCGTCAGCGGACGCTACCGCCCCGCCACCCGCAGCCTCGGTATGGGCCGTTTAATTCCGGTTTAGCAGCTAGCGTGGCTAGCGAGGCTAGCGGTCCGCCCTGGCGGTCATTGGCTCCTGCCGGAAAGGGAAAAGCGGCGTCCCGTATCACCAATGACCGTGCGGCGGAACCGCGCCACCGTGTTCACTCCAGCCATGGCAGCCGATACGCGAAGGCATCCTCCCGCGTCGCATGATCGCGCTGTCCGCGCCCCGTGACCGGCAGCCGGGCGCCGTCGAGGCTCGGATCAACGTAGCTCGCGTACCAGTCGTCCAGCTCCCGCCGCAGCGTCCGGATGCGGTCCGTGTGTCCACGGCGGCTGAAGAGGTTGCGGCGCTCGTCGGGATCGTCCGCGACGTGGTAGAGCTCGTGGGGTCCGCCGGGATACCGCCAGACGAGCTTCCACTCCCGCGAGCGGATCATGCGCACCGGGCCGTACTCGTCGAACACGTAGACGTGCTCCCGCTCGCCGATCGGCCGGCCCGCCAGCAACGGCGCGAACGACCGGCCCGGCAGACCCTCCGGCACGCGGTCGGCCGCACCGACGTACTCCAGGAGCGTCGGCAGCCAGTCGTACTGGCTCAGGAGTTCTCCGTGGACGCGGTCGGCGGGTACGTGGCCCGGTCGGCTGACCAGGCAGGGCACCTTGACGCTCGTGTCGAACATGTTCTGCGGCCAGGTCGCGTTGCCCTTCCCGTAGAGACCGTGGTGGCCCATGTTCATGCCGTTGTCGCTGATGAAGACCACGAGCGTGTTGCCGCGCAGGTTCCGCGCTTCGAGCCAGTCCAGGAGCCGTCCGACGTTGCGGTCCATGCCCTCGATCGCCGCGAAGTAGCCGGCCAGGTTCTCCCGGCGCCGCTCCGCATCGACCCGCGGGGCCTGGTAGCCGAGCGGTCGCGGTTCGTCCGGTCCCGGGACGGACTCGAACGGGCAGGTCTCGTGGTAGTCGTCCCAGAGATCCGCCGGATGGTGCTCGCGGCCCCACGGCGCGTGGGGCGCGGTGAAGTGCACGTCCAGGCAGAACGGCCGGTCCGCGTCGGCCTGGCTGTTGAGGAACTCGAGGGCGTTGTCGGTGAAGAGATCGGAGGCGTGGGTGCCGTCGTGGACCGCCAGCTGGCCGTCCTTCACCACGGGCACGTTGTAGTAGTTGGTCGCGCCGTAGGGCATCGGGTTCCACGTCTGGAAGCCGCATCGCGGTGTCAGGCCGTCGCCCAGGTGCCACTTTCCCGACAGGCAGGTGTCGTAGCCGAGATCGGCCAGCAGCTCCGCGTAGGTCGGCATGCCGGCGAGGAAGTGCACTCCGTCGGCCGGAACGGGACGGTCGAGTCCACCCGAGCCGGTCCCCGACTGCCAGTGGAGGAAGTCGTGGACGCCGTGCTGGGAGGGGATGCGCCCGGTCAGGATGGAAGCCCTTGCCGGCGAACAGACGGGCGACGTGCAGAAGAAGCTGTCGAAGCGAATCCCCTCCCGGGCCAGCCGGTCGAGGTTGGGCGAGCGGATTTCCGGATTGCCGGCGCAGCCCATCGCCCAGGCGCCCTGATCGTCGGTCAGGATGAGCACGACGTTCGGGCGATCCGGATTCCGACTGGCCATCGGTGCAGTCTACTGCGACGCCCGCCCGAGCTCAGCCGCGTTCCGACACTCGGGCGTTTACGGTTCGGCCCCCGCTCCCTCGGCCGGCGCGTCCGCCGTCGGCTTCGTGAGCTTGTAGAGCACGCGATCCGTCCTGCCGCGGATCGCCGGGTCGAACACTCGCATCATGTGGTCGTCCTCGGAGTTGCGCAGCAGGTCGGACGACTCGATCTCGAAGCCCGCTGCCTCGAGGATCGGCATCGTGGCGGCGACGTCCAGGCGATGCAGGCTCGCGTTGTCCTGTTCCGGGTCGCCGACGTGGTCGATGAGGCCCAGGACCCCGCCGGGCTTCAGCAGGGCTCTGACGCCCGCAAGGAAACCCGCCGCCGCCCCGGGGCCGCCGCCCTGGCCACCCATGCCGTTGTAGACGTCGTGGAAGTTGAGGGCGGTGATCGCCGCGTCCAGCGAGCCCGGTGCGATCCCGGTTGCAGTCAGATCCGCCTGGTCGACCCGCTCGACGTTGGGCAACCGCCCGTCGGCCAGCCGTGCGGACAGGGCCTTCTCGTTCGCGCCGTCACGGAACTGCAGGACCGCCGGCGGGTTCTGTGCGTACACCTTGCCGGTCGGGCCGACCGCGAGGGAGAGTACTTCCGTGTAGTAACCGCCGGCGGCGATCAGGTCCATGACCGTCATGCCGGAGCCGATGCCGAGAAACGCGATCACCTCCGCCGGCTTGCGGCCGGTGTCCCGCGCGCGGTCTTCCGCAGCCCGGTCGCCCGACGCGAGCGCGGCCGCCAGGTCGGCATGCGCGGCCGCTCCCATCACGAACGCCGCCAGGGCTGCGCAACATGCGATCTTCGTTCTCATCGTTCCTCCTTCACTCTAGTGTGCTGGGTCACAAATACCTTCACGTTTGCGCTGCGCCTTTTCGCCGCTGGCGGCGTTGCGCCTCCTCCCGTGGGGCCTACCACTGCTCGTCGGACGCGCCTTGCCAGCGACAAAAATGCGCTACCGCAAAGACAAAGCTATTTGTGACCCAGCACACTAGCTTGAAACTCACGCGGACTCCGCTTCCAGGAGCGGTCGTCCAAGTCCGCGCCGATGCACGTTATGGTAATGCGGCAGCGCCGGCTCGTCGCGGCCTATGGATGCATCCCACGATGCACGGCATGAGGCGAATCACCTGACCAATACCCAGCTGAGGCACCACCGTGGTATATTTGAACGCCTCTCCCATATCTACGAACGAATGGTAATGCAGCCCGCTCCTGGCAGATCACAACCTCCGAAGGCAACGACGCAACGCGTACGGATCGACCACGCCGGCCGTGTCGTGATCCCCGTCGAGATACGAAGGGCGCTCGGCATCGAGAATGGCACCCATCTGAGCGTCTCCCTCGAGAAGGACGGCGTGACGCTCCGGACGCTGGCAATGACGCGTGCGCGTGTCAAGGCCATCGCCCGCGCCCATCGCAAGGACCCCGGCAGCGTCGTCGACGAGTTTCTCGCAGAACGCCGCACCGAGGCCGCGACCGAATAGGTGACCCGTTTCGTTCTCGACGCGTCGGCAGTCCTGGCGGAAGTCTTCGACGAACCCGGCGCCGATGCGGTATTCGACGCGCTTCAGTCCGGCGCGGCCATCTCGGCGGTCAATGTCGCGGAGGTGGCGGCAAAGCTGCACACGGCCGGTTGGGCGGACGAGGATGTCGCGCTCGTCTTCGAGGGCATCGACATCGTCCCATTCGACGCCCGGCACGCCCTCCTGAGCGGACGCTACCGCCCCGCCACCCGCAGCCTCGGTCTGGGATTGGGGGACCGCGCGTGTCTTGCGACCGCCAATCTGCAGCAGTGCCCTGCACTCACCGCCGACCGTGCCTGGGAAGCGCTCGACATCGGCGTCGAGATCGTCTGGATCCGTTGACAGTTGCGAGGGGCTGCGTCGCGCAGACAACAGCACCCTGGCACGGCCCGGGCTGGGCGGGTGATTCGGCACGGGATGGGACAAGCCCATCCCCTACGGTGCCCGCAGTGGGCCTGGTCGGTGGCGGGCCTGGCGGGTCATTCGGCAAGCGGCTTGCGCTCAGTCCGGCAACCCCAGCACCCGCTTCGCCAGGATGTTGAGCTGCACCTCCTTGGTGCCGCCGGCGATGGTCAGCGCCTTCTGCCGCAGCCAGTCCCGCGTCGCTTCGATCTCGTCTTCCGAGAACCCGTCGCCGTCCCATCCAACGCCCCGGGTGCCGAGTGCGGACAGCAGCAGCTCATTGGCCTCCTGCTCGTTGAGCGCGCCGGTCAACTTGACGGCGGAGGAGGCGAATCCCGGTGCGCGCGCCTGCAACTCCTCGATGGTGCGCCGCTGCGTCAACCGTTGCGCATGCACGTTCTGTTCGTGCCGGACCAGCCGCGCCCGTAGCACCGGGTCCGAGATTCGGCCGTCCCGGGTCTCTGCGTACCGCTTCACCTGCTCCGGCAGTCGGCTCACGGACGCGCGCCCACCCTGCGAACCGGAGATGTTGATGCCCGCGTGCGTCGAGCGCTCGAACTGCAAGAGCCGCTTGCCCACGGTCCAACCCTGGTTGAGCGCTCCCACTACGTCCGCCGCGGACGCAACCGCGTCCTCGAACAGCGTCTCGTTGAACGGCGAAGCTCCGGAGATCAGGCGGATCGGTCGCACCTGCACGCCGGGCTGGTCCATGTCGACGAGGATCAGGCTGATGCCCTGGTGTTTCGGGAGACTCGGATCCGTGCGCGCGAGAACGAAGATGTAATCGGCCTCCTTAGCGTCGGAGGTCCAGGTCTTGCGACCGTTCAGGATGTAGTGATCGCCGTCCCGCACGGCCCGGAGGCTGAGGCTCGCGAGGTCCGATCCGGCCCCGGGTTCGGAGTAGCCCATCGCCCAGCCGCCCTCACCGCGGGCGATGCCCGGAAGCCAGCGGCGTCTCTGGTCGTCGGTGCCGAGTTCGAGAATCGTGGGACCGATGTAGTTCACGCCCCGGCCCGTGAGCGGCGTGCGCGCGCCGATGCGCCTGAGTTCCTCGATCAGGATCGTGTACTCGTCACGGGTCAGTTCGGCGCCACCGTACTCCCTGGGCCACGTCGGGACGGTCCAGCCCCGTTCCGCCATGCGGTCGAGCCACAGCCGGGTGTCGGCGTCCAGCTCGACCTTGCTGCTGCCCCAGGGCACGGCACCCGGACCCCGCGCGCCGGGAGGGCAGTTGGCCTCGAGCCAGGCGCGCGTCTCGGACCTGAAACTACTCACGCCACGGATCTCCTCAGACCCGCATCGAAAGCGCCACCACCCGGTACCCCGCCTGGACGAACGGATATCCGGGCAGGTCGGCGACACGGTCGTCGGGCGTGCACAACGTCTCCACGTGGGTCCCTGAGGGCCAGAGGAAGCGCGGAGCGTACGCGAGCGCCGCCCGCCGGGTCTACCGCGGTGGCTTCAGCCGCTCGCCCGCGCGTATGGCGGCAGCTTCGCGCGTTCCTCGCCGTCCACGCGGTGGGCCGTCGCGACCGGTTGTCCGTGCTGGTCGAAGAACGGCGTGTACCGATAGCGTCCGCTCGGCATGCCGCCGAGTATCGACAGCCCGAAGCGCATCATGCCCAGAGGCGTGAGTCCCGGCAGCTTCGTCATCGCCGCGGTGTCACCCGTGGCGAACTGCGTGAAGACCCGCATCCGGACCGGGCCGGCCACTGCCTCCAGCGAGGGCCCGAGCGCGCTTTCGTGCAGACGCCGACGCAACAGCCCGATGAACGAGATCCGCCGGTTTGCCGGGGTATTTCCGATCGGGGTATTGCAGCATCCGGCGTACCACCGTAGTCGTCGTCCGTATCGACGTCTCCATCGCCGTCGGTGTCCGAGGTCGACACATTGCCGGACGGAACTGACGTGCGCCCAAGACTGCAACCGAGGGCGCCGGGGCCGTCGTGCCGGCTACGGGCTCCCAGGCTTGTCGGGTTGCGACGCGACCTGTGCCCCGGATCGGCCGCTGGCGACGCCGAGGAGTCTCTGGGCGACCGGTTCGCCGCGTGCGCGCTGTTCCGCGAAAGCGAGCGGCCCACCGATTTCGCGCAGCGTATGGGCCGAGGCCGGCAACCGCTCGGCATGCACGCTGGGCAGAATGCGGGAAGCGGCCCGCGCGTGTGGTCCATCCTCAGCCTGCAGATCGTAGATGACCGGCCCCCGACCCGCCCCCTCGGTCGCCAGGTCCCACAGTTCCTTGACGCCGCAAATCCGGAATACGTTGACTTTCCCGGGCTGGTGGGAGGTATGTTCCACTTCGATGGCGAGGTCCGGCGCCTGCCCCTCGATCGACTCCATGGCGGCGTCCACGCCCTCCGCCACCTCCATGCGCCGATAACGAGTGGCACGCTCGCCGATCAGGAATGACTCGTCGGGGTCGCCGCCACGCGAGCCATCCGGGGCCGTGATCGAGGTGGCCCCCATGTCAACGACGTCGAGTCCCTGCGCGTGGCACAGCGCGAGTACCAGGTCGCGGGCGTCACGCGAGGTAAATTCATGCGCTTGGCTGGGGGACATGAACTCGGCGAACCCGCCGACAAGGTCGTACCAGACCTTGCGGAATCCCCCACCGAGATCCTCCACCAGGCGGCGCAAGACGCGCGGGTTGTCGGCGACCACCGAGAGCACCCGCGAATCCAGATTGCCCGCGGAGAGCTCCGGAGAGACGCAGGATGCAGGAGTCGCTGCCTCGGCCATGCGGGAATTGTGCGCTCCGCGAGGGTCTGCCGCAACGGCCCTCCTGGCTACCTGAAGCACCCCGCGTCATCGAATGTGGAGTCCCTGCCTGTGCCTGTGACGGACGTGCACCCCCCGCAACGGAGTTGGGGCCTCCTCCGGGTCACGAACGACCAGAACGACGCCGAAGACTGCGCCTGCGAACACCGGCTTCGCGGTTCTCCCCGCCTCGAGCCAGGCGCGCGTCTCGGACCTGAAACTACTCACGCCACCACCCCGTCAGACCCGCATCGCGAGCCACGGCAGGCCGAACGCCAGGATGACGCTGACGACCAGTCCGGCGAACGCCTTCGACGCATCCATCCCGACCTTGCGCATCGTCTCCTTTCCGCCCGTATCCGCCAGGTACATCGACAGTGCCAGCTCCCGACCCGCCAGCATGCCGAGGAACACCCACGTGGTACTCATGGGCATGTTGCTCCACTCCTTGAATACCAGCAGCACGATCCCGTAGATGAAGTCGATGATCGTCGCCGCGCGAATGTCCGTCGTATCGGTCTTCGACGTGACGATCTTCTGTATCTCGCCGCCGAACTGGTAGAAGACGATGCCGATCAGGCCGACAAGCACCCCGGTGCCGAACAGGAACCAGCCGATCGAGAGTTCCCGCGGCAGGTAGACGAAGATGTTCGCCAGGTCCTGTATCAGCCACTGGCTCCACAGGAAGCCCGTCGAGAGCCACTGCAGCACCACCCAGTACCCGGGGATGTCGGTGCCCTTCGTACGGTGGAAGTACTCCGTCGCCCGCTTGAACACGAGCCGGAAGAGCAGTAGCGCGGTGACGAAGGCCACCGCGTATCCCGCCAGGGACTTGACCAGCATCGCCTCGATATTGCTGGCCGCGAACACCGTCAGCACGAGGAAGGTGGTGCTGACGGGCACACCCATCCGCGTCAGGATGACGAGCGCAAGCGGCGGAATCGCGTGATACCAGCTGATCCCGCCTTCCGGAATCGGGAATTTCTCCAGCCGGCCGTAGGCGGGGTCGCCGCCGTGGGCCCACCAGCTGTAGGCGATGACGGCGACGAGGATGCCGGCCGCAAATATCCACAGCAACCACCAGGAACGGTGGCCATTGGAGGACAGGAAGGTGCCGAGCGTCTGGATCGAGTCGTTCGCCACGACCGAATAGGCCGCCAGCAGGAACCCGACGACCATGTAGATCTCTAGCGGAGAAATGATGCGTCCTCCCTTCGGTGCGACGCCATTCTAGATGCGGACAATGACATCGCCATGACGGGACGCGTCCGCGCCACGAGCCCCCGCCGCTGGCGCAACATCCGGGCCAGCGAGCGCGTCTCAACCCCGTCGTTCCGCCAGGAGCCTCTGGATCTCGCGCCCAACCAGCCACAGGCGATCCTGTCCCCATACGGCGAGCAGCGTTTCGCCTTGCCCGTCGAGCAGGCGGAAACTCGGCACGCCCCACAACCCGCAGCCGTACATGGCGAGGCGGTTCGCTTCGAACTCCTCCTCCCAGTCCCGGTTGCCGACGATCTCGCGCGCCTCGTCCCAGGGCAGACCCGCCTGTTCCACGACCCGGCGCAGGCCCCGGTCCTTGCCGGTATCGACCCCTTCGAAGAACGCTGCCCGGAAGAAGGCCGAGAGGAGGTCGACCCCCTTGCCCCGTGACGCGGCCCACGGATAGAGCGAGTAGCAGCGCCGCACCGGCTCGCCGATGGGATCGTGCACGTTGCCCCAGTCGTCGAGCCCGAGCCTGCGCGCCTCGCGCGCCGCATCGGTGAAGATGTAGACACCTTTCTGCCGCGTAGCCGGGACGCCACGCATCACCATCGGCAGCACCGGGCGCATGGACATCGTTACCCCGGTCTGCCGGGCGAGCTCCACCGCCGCGTCGAAGACCAGCGAGCTGTACGGACTGCGCAGCGAGGGGTAGGTCTCGAGCGTCAGCGTGCCGTCGTCCCTGAGCGGCCCCGTGTCGACGCTCGGGCGCGGCGCCAGCAGTGCGCCGGGGCTCTTCCGCGCGCCGAGCTCGGTGAGCCGCTCCTCCAGGTGGTACAGGCGATCGACTCCCCAGTACCACTCGCCGCCGTAGTGGAACATCGCGCCGGAGTAGTGCCCGAGACGCGCCCGCCGCTCCGTGCCGGCGTCGCGGCGTTCGTCGCGCGCCGCCGCGGCAACTGGCGGATAACGCGCGGCCAACCCCTCCAGCGCCTCCGCGGAAGCCGTCCACAGCGCTTCGCCCACCAGCGGTGCAACGTCGGGGAAGTCCTCGGGCGCAAGCGCGGCAAGCACGCGTTCCGCGAGGTCCACGAGGGCGCCGTCCGGCGAACCGGCGTCCTCTGCAAACGTCAGCCCGTAGTGCGGCGCGATCTTCGCCGAGTCGTAGCGGGACAGGTCCAGCAGCAACGTCGGTTCCGGCGCGTTCCTGCCACCGGGACCCGCGACGATGTGGCAGAGAAGTTCGATGTCGTAGGTGTCGAGGAGCGGGCGCAGGCATTGCGCCGCGAGGTGGCTGTAACCGTCCTCGACCTGGTGGAAGTACTCGACGACGTGGCGCTGGCCGGCCCTGCGCCGCTTGCGCTCAGCCCGCCGACGCCGCGTGGCCGCGCGCCGCGGATCCGCCACCCTGCGCATGACGAAGGACCCCACCGCCCGGGCGAGCGGCGACGGATCCCTCGTCGCGACCCCGCCCTGATCCTGGAACTGCTCCGGCATCACACAAGCGGATTGTCGTCCATGAACGTGAGCACCGCGCCCGCGAGTTCCCCCGGCTTCTCCTCCTGCAGGAAGTGGCCCGCGCCCTCGATGGTGACGTGACGCTGGTTCCGCGCCCCCGGAACCCGCTCCTGGAAGGGCACCTGGCGCCCCGCCGTCACCCGATCGTTGTCGCTGAACGCCGTCAGGAACGGTTTCTCCCAGCCCTCGTACACGCGCCACGCGGCGCGGTTCGCGGGAATCGCGACGTTGTCCGGCATGATCGGCACGAGGCTCGGGAACTGACGGGCGCCGGACATGTAGCTGTCGTTCGGGAACGGTGCGTCATAGGCCGCACTCTCCGCTTCTCCGAGCAAGCCGCCGCTGCTGAACCCGACCACGTCGCTGACCTTGAGAACCGGCGTCTCGGCGCAGAACTTGACCCAGTGCAGGAACCCCATGCCGGAAGTGTCCGAAGCCATGGCCATCCCCATTTCCGGCGCGCTCCGGTGCACGGGCAGGCTGGCCATGTAGGCGCGCATCCGGTCACCGATATTCGCCGCGTCGTCGTCCGCGACCCCATCCGCGTCCGGCAGCGCCGTGTTCGCCGTCACGATGCGGGCGAAGCGCTCCGGTACCTCCGCCGCGGCCCGCAGCCCGATCAGTCCACCCCAGTCCTGGCACACCAGCGTGATGTCAGTGAGGTCGATGGCGCCGAGAAGCGCCTTCAGCCACTCGACGTGGCGTTCGTAGGTGTAGTCGGACCGCAGCGCCGGCTTGTCCGAGCGGCCGAAGCCGACGAAGTCCGGCGCCACCACCCGGTATCCCGCATCCGCGAAGAGGGGGATCATCTTGCGGTAGAGGTATGACCAGGTGGGTTGCCCGTGCAGGCAGAGGATCGGTTCGGCGTCCGCCGGCCCCTCGTCCAGGAAGTGAACGCGCAGGGTGCCGCCGTCCGGATCGGGAACCTCCGCGTAGTGCGGTTCGAAGGGATAGCCGGCGAGATCGGCAAAGCGGTCGTCAGGGGTGCGCAGGCTCTGCATGTCTGGATCCTTGGGACAAACGAGTCGCGCAGCCTATGCGGGCGGGCAGGGCCCGGTCTATACCGCGACGGCGACAACCCTGACCCGCTTGCGAAGAGCCTGGGTCGGGATGCCCGTGACGGACGCTACGTACCGGCGTACGGCGGCAGCTTGGCGCGTTCCTCGCCTTCGACCCGGTGCGGCCGCACGACGGGCTCGCCGGTCGTGTCGAAAAACGGCGTGTTCCGATACCTGCCACTCAGCATCGCACCGAGCACCGACAGCCCGAAGCCCATCATCTTCCAGGGAGAAGGTCCCGGCAGGCCCTCGAGCGCCTTCGGATCGGGGGCGCCGTTCCTGTAGACGTGCATGCGCACCGGCCCGGTCGCCGCCTCGAGCGAAGACTCGATTCCACTCGCGTCCAGGCATCGGGGAATCAGGCCGAGGAACGAGACGCGCCACGACGCGGGCGTGTTGCCGATGGGCATCTTGCAGCAGCCGGCATACCAACGGACCGGTCCGGCGTCCGTCAGGCGCAGGCACTTCAGGTGTTCGACGCCTGCGGTGAACTCGACCTGCCCCGGCGAGATCTGCAGCACCTGCGTACCACCCTGCGCGTCGAGCACGTCTTCGGCCTGCCCGAGGTAGTGGGCAAACGCCTGGCAGTCCCTGCAGTAGCAGACCACGCGATTGGTGGTCGAAGGCGTCATCTCCCGGACGACTCCGCGCAGGGAGCCGCACGCGCACTGGATGGGTACGTTGGTCATGACCGCGGAATGTTAGCCCGAAAGCGCGGGCGGAGGGCGGTAGCGCTGCCTTCTGCCTTCAGACCGGTCCGTTCGCCGGGTATCCCAGCAGCAGTCGACCGTAGACCTCGGTCCACGTGTCGAGTACGGTCACCTCGCTCCGGGGCACGACGTACATGCCGACATCCGGTCGCTCGCGATCGCCGCCCGCCGTGATGGCGCCCACCAGGACCCAGTCCGCGTGCATGATGCCGGTGCTCCACTCCCAGCGTCCGCTCAGCCGGAAGCCGCCGTCTTCGGGCGCCGCCATGCCCGTGGGCGCGAGCATGCCGGGAGCGATGATGTAGGGCTGGCCGCCGAAGATCTCCTCCTGCGCCTCGCGATTGAACTGCGCCAGGATCCAGTTGTGTTCCATGCAGAACGTGGTGACCCAGGCGGTGGAGAGGCCACGAGAATCAGGCCTCGGCGGCGACCGGCTCCACGTTCACATCCCGCTCGTCGAGTGCCCGGGTCCAGGCCGCAAACTCCAGCAGAATCCCGTCCGGATCGCGGAAGTACACCGAGCGGACGAACGTGCTGTCCGTCCGCGTGCGGCTCGCCTGCCGTTCCGAATCGTCGTGGTTCACGACATCGGTCGCCTCGACCCCGGCTTCCGCCAGCTTCGCCCGGTACTCGTCGAGCTTCTCCGCCGGCACATTGAAAGCGACGTGGTTCATGGACGCGTGGGCGGAGGCCAGCTTGCCGTCGCCGGCGTGGGTCACCCCGGGGATGCTCTCCGGCGCGTCGGGAAACCAGAAGAAGGCCAGCAGGTCGCCGTTGCCGATGTCGAAGAAGAAGTGCTGGCCACCGCCTCCGGGCAGATCGATGGTCTTGACGAGCGGCATGCCGAGTGTGCCGCAGTAGAAATCCACGGTCTTCTTCATGTCCCTGCACACCAGGGCCAGGTGATCGATGCCGCGGATCTCGAACTTCTCGTTGGTCGGCATGGGTTCGTAGCGCTCTTGCGGAAGCCCGGTCGATTTGAGTGACTTGCGGTTGGGATGTCAATGTCGAACGGGCCGGCTGTCTGCCCCGAACACCTTGCAGGAGAACCACCATGCCCAGACTGAGAGAAGTTCCACTGGCGGAAGCACCCGAGAACGTGCGCAAGTACTACCGGTCCCTGTTCGGAGACCGCGACCCCGTGGCGCAGCCGGGGACGGCGACGGGCACACCCGGGAACTGGTGGACGGTATTCGCGCTCGTGCCCTATCTCTTCGATCACGCGACCGCCCAGTTCGGCATGTTCGGGATGTTCAGCGACAAGAGCATCAGCCGCCTCGAGCCCCGGGTTCGCGAACTTGGCATCCTGCGCACCGGCTACACGCAGGCGAGCCAGTTCGTGTTCTCGCAGCACTGCAAGGCGGCCCGCGCCTTCGGCATCTCCGAGGCCGAGGCCATGCAGATCGCCGCCATGCCCCACTGGCAGGTCGCCGACTGTTTCGACGCCCGGGACCGGGCCGTGTCTCGCCTGGACCGACGCCAAATCCGCTGATCCTGCAGGGTCGGCCGCGAGTCGTGCAAGCCGCAGGAACGGGACGGGCCGGGTGGCCGAGGGTGGTTTCCCACCCCCGACAGAGCTGTTCGCCGCGCTGCACGAAACACCTCTCAGACGAAGACATCCTGTCCAGAGCTGACCGTACTCATCGTATTGAGCTACAACCTGCACCACTCGCCGTGATGTGCAAGGCGCTGCGCCTCGAGTTCGACGATGTGGACGAGCGCATCCGGGATGGTGCCTTCCGCTCTTGTCACAGCGTTCCGATTCCGTGGCAATCACGCAGCGCGGGATTCGGCGGACTGGTTCCGGCTGGTCGGTCAACCTTGGCCGGTCAGGACACGTCTGGGGTCGCATGAAGGATGCAGCCTTCCCCCTTCACGGGGCGCAAGACAAGCCCGTCCCCTACAGTGCCCGCGCCGCGACCGTGCACGAATTCGCCACGGGACGGAATCTGTTCCCTGCGCGCCGGAGCCCGGGGCGAAAACTCCTAGGCCAATGCCAGTCCGTATTCCTCGAATCTCGAAAAGTTCCGGGGATTGCCGGTGGCGATGGCAGTGCCCTCGGCGATCGCGGCGGCCGCGATCATGCAATCCGGCAGGGAATTGCGCCGCCGCCCGGTCTCGTTGAACAAGCGCGCCGCGACCGCGCCCATTTCCGCCGTGTAGTCGACTCGCCGTTCGACGATCCCCGACGCGAGCGAAGCTGCCCTGGCATCCAGCGGCCCGCACAGAAACTCCGTCCAGGCGACCGCACTCATGGCGATGATCTGATCCGCCGCCACCCACGCATCCAGCTTTCTGGCAGCGGGCGAGCCCCCTGTCAGCGCATCGATCAGAAAGCTCGTATCGACGTGAATCATCGGGATTGGCGACTCATGCGACGCTCCCATGCAGCCCGCTCCTGTTCCACCTCCCGGCACCACTCGGCCGCGCTGTCGGCATCCAACGCGAGCAGCCGCCTCAACTCATCCAGGGCCTCGAGCTTCTCGTTGCTCGCCGGGCGTGCCTGCTCCGACGCCACCTTGATCGCGCGCCGCAGGGCGCCCGACTTGGACGTATTCCATTGTTTTGCCAAGTCCTCCAGCCGCCGGACGGTGTCCAGATCCAGCGAGTACGTCGATCGCACGGTTGCTGTGGCCATACTCTCAGTATGGTCATACCCCCACGGTATGTCAAGGCAGTCTCGCCAGGCAGCGGACCAGGCAGCGGACCATTCGACACCAAACGACCATCCATATAGCATTCGCGCCCTCGTTCGACCCGCGCCGCGGAGCGCCGGCCCCATGGACGGTCCCGACTTCGAGAAATCGCCGCTGCTGCCGGCCATCGCACAGGACGCGGACACCGGCGCCGTGCTGATGCTGGCCTACATGAACGCCGACGCCTGGGCCGAGACGCTGCGCACGCGTCGCGTCTGCTACTTCAGCAGGAGCCGCAACGCGCTGTGGCGCAAGGGCGAGACGAGCGGCCACGTCCAGCATCTGCGGCAGGTGTTCTACGACTGCGATGCCGACACGATCCTGCTCAAGGTGGAGCAGGTCGGCGGTGCGGCGTGCCACGAGGGTTACGAGAGCTGCTTCTTCCGCGAGATCGATCCCGATACCGGCGTGGCCACGGTCATCGCCGAACGGGTCTTCGATCCCGAGACCGTGTACGGGAGCCCGACGTGAGCAACGTGCTGAAGCTCGGCATCCCGGCCGGCAGCCTGCAGGAAGCGACGCGGGACCTCTTCGAGCGGGCCGGCTACGCGATCACGTTCTCTTCGCGCTCCTACTATCCGAACATCGACGACGACGAGATCGACTGCCTGATGGTGCGCGCCCAGGAGATGGCGCGCTACGTCGAGCAGGGGGTGCTCGACGCCGGCATCACCGGCCACGACTGGGTGGTCGAAACCGGCGCCGACGTGCGGGAACTGTGCGAACTGCGCTTTTCCAAGGTGAGCCGCCGCCCCACCCGATGGGTGCTGTGCGTGCCCGCGGATTCCTCCGTCCAGAGCGTCTCGGACCTGGCCGGACAGCGCATCGCCACCGAGGTCGTGCACATCACCCGGGCGTACCTCGAACGGCATGGCGTGGACGCCCACGTCGAGTTCTCCTGGGGCGCCACCGAGGCGAAACCGCCCCGCCTGGCCGACGCGATCGTGGAAGTGACGGAGACAGGCAGCTCCATTCGTGCGAACAACCTGCGCATCGTCGACGAACTCCTCGAGAGCACGCCCCGGCTCATCGCGAACCACGCCACGATGGCCGATCCCTGGAAGGTCGAGAAGCTCGACAACATCGCCCTCATGCTGCGCTCGTGCCTGGCCGCGGAAGGGAAAGTCGGCCTGATGCTCAATGCCCGCCAAGAGGATCTCGAGGCCGTCTCCGCCTTGCTGCCGGCGCTGCAGAACCCGACCATCTCCAGGCTCTCCAAGGAAGGTTGGATCGCCGTCAACACGATCATCGACGAAGCCGTGGTGCGCTCCCTGATCCCCCGCCTGAAGGCCGCCGGCGCGCGCGGCATCGTCGAGTACCCGATCAACAAGATCATCGACTGACCGCCGAAGACCACACGGCGGAACCGGTGTGGATGCCCGTCGAGACGGGTCCCGGCACCCCTCCCGCGTCACCATGCCCCAATAAGGCGCACGGAAGACACGCACGACCCGATAGATCGTATACAGTCCGCGCGCTTTCGGACCGACACCCCTGCTGCATGGAGAGAGTGCATTGGGCATGCGGGTGCCGGTGTTCCCATCCATCAGTGCGACGTCCTGGCGCACCCGCGCCGGGCGCAACCCATCAGCGGGTAGACCGCACGCCGCAAACTCGCTTAGGCTCTCCGGTCTTCGAACGACCACGGCAGGACGCCATGACCCAACTGGTGTTGCGCGAGGACGACGATGGCCTGTGCATCCTTACCCTCAACCGTCCAGAAGCGTTGAATGCCCTCAATCCGGCGTTGTTCGTCGAGCTGCGCGGACACCTCGATGCTCTTGCCGGTGAGACCGACTCGATCGGCTGCGTCATTCTCCGCGGCAACGGTCGGTCCTTCTCGGCCGGGAACGACCTGAAGGCGATACGAGCCGGCGAGCAGGCGCCTACCGCGCATTACCAGGCCGAGACGCTGGAGGCTATCGAACACCTTCCGCAGCCCGTCATCGCCGCGGTGCAGGGGCACTGCTATACGGGTTCGCTGGAACTGGCGCTTGCATGCGACTTGCTGGTCGCCGCCGAGGACGCCCGCTTCGCGGACACCCACGGCAAGTGGGGCATGTCGCCCACCTGGGGCATGACCCAGCGCCTGCCCCGCCGCGTCGGTCTCCTGAATGCGCGCGAGTTGATGTTCAGCGGGCGGGTCGTGAACGGCGAGGAAGCCGTCGCACTCGGCCTTGCGAACCGCTGCGTACCGCGAGACGCGCTACTCGATGAAGCCAGGGCGATGGCCCGCTCCTTCCTGGAGAATTCCTGGTTCACGCTGCGTGCGGACAAGATGCTGCTCAACGAGGGGCTGAACCACGGACTCGAGGCCGGCCTCGGTTTCGAACGGGAGCACAGCCCTGGGCGCGAGCCTGGACTCGCCGCTCGCCTGGAGGGCTTCGGCCGCTAGGGAAGTTCCGATTTATCAGAGGTTTCCTGTAGAGACCGGATCAAGACCGAGTGCGGTGAGATGTTCATCTGACGGAGGTAGACATGAGTTTGAAAGAGTTCGACCTGGCCGGCAGGACAGCCATCGTCACCGGGGCTGCTCGAGGTATCGGCAAGGCCATCGCGCTGACCCTGGCTGACGCCGGGGCGGACGTCGTGGTGACGGATGTATTGCCGGAAATCGAGCAAACGAGTGCCGAAGTCCGGGACAAAGGCCGCCGGAGTCTGGCGATCCCGACCGATGTGCGCCAGACAGACCAGGTCGATGCGATGGTGGAAGCCACCGTCGCCGAGTTCGGCAAGGTCGACATCCTGGTTTCCAACGCCGGGATAGACATCAAGAAGCCGCTGATCCTGGTGGACGGTGAGTCCCCCTTGAGGATTCGTGCCCCGGCTCATTTCGATTCGCCTCTCCTGGAGGAAGAGTGGGAGGCCATGCTCGACATCAACCTGAAGGGCTACGTCCGCTGCGCCATCGCGGTCGGCCGCCACATGATCGAGCAGAAGAGTGGACGGATCATCGCCATCGGCTCGGTCGCCGGCCTGCGGTCCGGCGATATCGGCACCATCTACGCCGCCTCGAAAGCCGGCGTGCATCAGTTTTCGCGGGCCCTGTCCCGGGAATGGGCACCGTTCAACATCACCGTGAATTGCATCGCACCCGGCGCCTTTGGCCCCACCGAGTCGTGGTATGTGCCGTCGTGGAATATTTCTCGCGAAGAACACGAGGAGAGCTTCAAGAGAGTCATCCGCAGCGTCCCCCTGAAGCGCTTCGGCGACCCACGGGAGCTGGGAATGCTGACCGTCTTTCTGGCCTCCGAGGCCGGCAGCTACGTTTCCGGGCAAGTGATTGCGCATGATGGCGGGATCTGCGCCTGAACGCGCACGGTGCAATATCCCTGCAGCAGGAGAGAGTCATTTTGAGTATTTCCAAAGAGAAACACCTCTCGATGTACCGGAATCTGGTCGCGTCCAGGAAGCTCGGTGAGACGCTGTATGACCTGTACAGAAGAGGGAGCGGCCTCGGCAACTTCGTCCTCGGCGAAGGCGAGGAGGCCATTCCGGTCGCCATCTGTGCGAACTTGAGGCGTGACGATTCGTTCAAGCCCAATTTCAGACAGACGCCGTCGCTCTTCGCCAAGGAGGGCTATGACCTGTCGGACATCTTCTCCGGTAGTCTGTTTGATGCCGAACGTGGCTACATCGGGTTCAGTCTGGCATTGGGGGAAGATGTTGGCATGTATACCGGCATGGCCCTGGCCGCACAGATCCGGAAGACGGATCAGGTTTGCGTGTGCGTGTTCGGCGAAGGCACGGCAAGCAAGGGCGCCATCCATGAAGCGATGGTCATCGCTGCCGCGTGGCAGCTGCCGATCATCTTTGTGCTGCAGAACAACAAGTACTGTGGAGGCACCCGCTACTCCAAGGTTTACCGCTTCGACGATCTGTCCGACAGAGCCCGGGGATACGGGATCCCCGGTCGCAGCGTGGACGGCAACGACATCGTGGCGACCTACGAGGTGGTCAGGGAATTCGTCGACAGGGCTCGAAGTGGCGGCGGTCCGGGTTTGATCGTGGCCGAAACCTATCGGTTGAGCCCCTACTTCGAACGCGCACCCGGCGAGATTGTCATCGAGAAATATCGACCGGAAGGTGAGCTCGAGGAGGCCCGGCAGTACGATCCGATACCTCGATACCGCAAGACGCTGATGGATATGGGGCTGCTGACAGACGACGACGTCCGACGTATCGATGATGAGATAGAAAAGGAGATTGCGAAGGCGATGTCCGACGGCAGGCAGCGGCCGAGGGTCGACTACGAAGAGTACATACAGTATGCAGTCGCCGAGCTCTAGACGAGCCGGACAAACACGGAGAGGAGTGCGGACGGATGGCTGAGAACGCTGACGCGAAGGTCAATATGCTCGATTGCGGCGCGGCCATCAACGCCGCGTTCAGGGAGGAGATGCGCAGGGACGAGCGGGTGGTCATGTGGGGCGAGGACGTGATCACCATGGAGTCCCCCACGGCAGGATCGGACCTCTCAACCAGGGGGTTGTTCGAGGAGTTTGGAGGAGACAGGATCCGGGATACCCCGGTAGTCGAGGCAGCGATCATCGAGACGGCAATCGGTGCGGCCATGTCCGGACTTCGACCCATCGCCCACGTCATGTCGGGCGGCTTTCAGATGGGCTGTTTCGACCCCATTTTCTCAAGACTGGGCACCGCTTATCAGGAATGGAAGCATCAGGGAACGCTGCCGGTAGTGTGTTTCGCCCAGGTGATCGGCGGAGCTGCGAAGGGCGCGGACCACGCCCTGTCGCCAGAGGCCCTGTTCATGCACAGCCCGGGTCTGAAGATCGTCATGCCGTGCACGGCCTACGATATGAAGGGTTTGCTGAAGACGGCGATCAGGGACGACTTCCCGGTGATGTTCTATACCCATCGGGAGGTCATGCTCCGGGACGAGGAGCCCATCCCCGAGGAAGAGTATCTCATTCCCTTCGGTCAGGCCGACGTGAAGCGGCAAGGCGGGGATGTGACGATCGTGACCTACTCGCAGATGGTCCATCGGGCGCTCGCGGCCGCTGCGGAACTGAGCGAACAGGGCATCGGCGTGGAAGTGGTCGATCTGCGCACGCTCGTACCGATGGATGTGGAAGCGATCGTCAGATCGGTGCAGAAGACGGGCTCCCTGCTCATCGTTCACGAGGCCATGAAGCGAGCGGGAGCAGCCGGTGAAATTGCCATGCGGGTGACCGAGGCAGCGCCAGATGTGGTCATGGGGTTGCAGACGCCGATCAGAAGGCTCGCCGCGAAGAACGTGGCACTCCCGACGAGTCTGAGAATAGAGAGACGGATCATTCCTCAGGTTGGCGATATCGTCGAGACAGTGAAAGGGATGTTTGAGGAGCGACAGGCACAGCATGGCTGATTTGTTGTATGAGGTAGCGGACGGAATCGCGTGGATCCGGCTGAACCGGCCGGAGCTGCGCAATGCGGTCACTGCCAGGGGCGTCGAGGAGTTTGTCGGCCTGTTGCAGAATGCCGCGGATGATCAGGACGTGAAGGTGATCATCATCTCCAGCGTGGGAGAAGACTTCTGCGCCGGGGAAGATCTCAAGATCGCGCTCGATGAGTTTCAGCTGATCAAGACAGGTGAAATCCATCCACTCCTCGATATCATCGAGGACATCACCGAGAATCTTCAGGAAATTCCGCGGATTATCCGCAAGGCGCGCAAGGTGGTGATCGCGGCGGTGCGAGGATATACCGTGGGCGGTGGATTCGAGATCGCGCTCGATTGCGACCTGATCGTGGCGGCCGACACCAGCAAGTTCGGTTTTCCCGAAGGCAATGCCGGCATGACCATCACCGGCGGCGCCACGAAACTCCTGCCCATGATGATCGGGTTGAACAAGGCCCGCGAGATGGTGCTGACCGGCGAATTCATCGACGCGGCAGAAGCCTTTCGGCTGGGTCTCGTCAACCGGGTGGTGCCGTTCGGCGAGGAAGAAGCGGAGGCCGAGCGCCTCGCCCGGGTGATCATGACGCGCGCGCCCCTTGCCGTGGCCCACCACAAGCGCATGCTGCAGAATGCCATCGAGGCCGGCTTCGAGGCGACCCTGGAAACGGAGAAGCAGACCATTACCGGCATGCTCTACAGCGAGGATTACGGCGAAGCGATCACGGCGTTCGGTGAGAAGCGAAAGCCCGTCTTCAAGGGTCGGTAACCCCATGCACCGGTTCTCCGATCCCAGGGACCAACAGCACCTGGCCGCCGTGCTGGCCCGGCGGGTGGCGCGAGCGCCGGACAAGCCCTGGGTCGTCACGGAGCACGAGTCCTACAGCTACCTCGACATCGACCGCCGCTCGCGCCGAATGGCGCAAGGCATGGCGGAGGCGGGCGTGCAAGCGGGCGAGACGGTCCTGCTCATGCTGCCCGATACCGTGGACTACATCTGCGCCTGGTGTGCGTTGTCCAGGATCGGCGCCATCGAAGTGCCGGTGAACGTCCATCACCGGGGCTCGATACTGTCCTATCTGATCAACGATTCCAGTGCCGCAGTGATGCTGATCCATGCGGACTATCTGCCCCAGCTCGAAGCGGTGGCCAACGACCTGCCCGGCCTGCGGCGAGTCTATGTCGTGGGTGCGTCCGGGCAGACGATGGGCGCCGATATCGAGTTGCGTGATTTCGACGAGTTGTCTTCCGTCACGTCGGAGTGGTCGGGAGAGGCACCGCGCCCGCGCGATCTCATGGCGGTGATGTACACCTCCGGCACCACAGGCCCTTCCAAGGGGGCCACCATCACGCACGCCCACGCCTATCAGTACGCCCTGGGCGTGGGCCGGATGCTCGAGCTGCACGAGAGCGACATCTACTACGCGCCGCTGCCGCTATTTCACATCGCCGGCCAGTTCGCATTGGTTTACGCCGCCTGCGTCGTCGGCGCTACCGCGGTCCTGCCGGGCACGTTCAGTGCCCAACGCTTCTGGCGGGACGTGCGCCGGCACAAGGCTACGACCACGTTTCTACTGGGCGCCATGGCCAACTTCCTGCATAGCCAGGAAGCGGCTGCGGATGATGCGGACAACCCGCTGGAGCGGGTGCTGATGGTGCCCCTGATCCCGGAAACGGAGGACTTCAAGAGCCGTTTCGACTGCCGGGTCTCGACCACGTGGGGCGGTACGGAGATGAACTGCCCCACGCGGACCAGCTTCGATCTCGTGGACAACAGATCCTGTGGACGGCTGGTCGAGGACCTCTATGAGGTGCGGATCGTGGATGCCGACGACCGGGAACTGCCGCCCGGTGTGCCGGGTGAAGCGTTGGTGCGGGCAAGGGAGCCGTGGATCATCTCCAATGGCTATTGGAACCATCCGGACTGGACCGTCACGGCCTGGCGGAACCAGTGGTTTCACACCGGCGACATGCTGCTGCGAGACGACGCCGGCAACTACTACTTTGTCGACCGCTCCAAGGATGCAATACGGCGGCGCGGCGAGAACATCTCCTCCATGGAAGTCGAAAACGAGATCAACGCCCATCCGGATGTCCTGGAGTGCGCGGTCATCCCCATGGAGTCCGCGCACACGGAACAGGAGGTGATGGCCGTGGTGGTGGCCAAACCGGGCCATCGTGTCGATCCGGAAGACCTCATCCGTTTCCTGGAGCCGCGCATGGCCTACTTCATGATTCCGAGGTACGTCGATTTCGTTTCCGAGTTGCCGAAGACGCCAACCGGGAAGGTGCAGAAGTTCCCGTTGCGGGACACCGGCGTGACATCGACAACATGGGACCGGGAAGCCGCCGGCGTGCGCCTGCGGCGCTAGCGCGACCTTGTGGTCGCGCACGCTTGCATGGAAAAAATCCGCTCACCGCTGATTCGGCACGGTGTAGGGGCGACCCTTGTGGTCGCCCGTTCCGGAGTCGTGCAAGCCGCAGGAACGGGACGGGACAAGCCCGTCCCCTACAACGCCCGCGTCGAGCCTGTGCAAGCCCCTGGCGCCGCGTTCCGTCGCCCGTCGCTTCCTGCGGCGACGGGCGCCATCCACGGCCGGTCATGGCTACGGCCTCCCGGGCCCGTCGAAGTACTCGCGGGTCACCTGGAACACCATTGGCGCGAGCAGCAACAGGCCGATCAGGTTCGGAATGGCCATGAGTCCATTCAGCGTGTCCGACAGGTTCCACACGAGGTCCACCTTCTGGTCGGCAAAGACCAGCAGCGCCGCGACCCACAGCACGCGGTAGAGCCACAGGCTCCGTTCATGGAACAGGTACTGCCAGCATCTCTCGCCGTAGTACGACCATCCCAGGATCGTGGTGAATGCGAAGATCGCGAGAGCCACGGTGACGACGTACTGACCACCGGGGATGGTGCTCTGGAAGCTGGTCGAGGTGAGTACCGCTCCCGTCAGGCCGCCCCCGTCGGCGCCCGTCATGGTCCACGCGCCGGATGTCAGGATGACCAGCGCCGTCATGGTACATACGACGAGGGTGTCGATGAACGTGCCGAGCATGGCGATGATGCCCTGCCGGACCGGACTGTTGGTCTGCGCCGCGGCATGGGCGATGGCGGCGGAGCCCAGGCCGGACTCGTTGGAGAACACGCCACGGGCGACCCCGAAGCGAATGGCCGCGGCCACCGCTGCGCCCGCGAAGCCGCCCGTCGCCGCCGCCGGCGTGAACGCATGGGTGAATATCAGGCCGAACGCGGCGGGTACATCGACGATGTTGATGGCGATGATCACCACGGCGGCGCCGACATAGAGCACGACCATCGCCGGCACCAGCTTGCCCGCCACTTCGCCGATGCGCCGAATGCCGCCGATGACCACCACGCCCACCAGTAGCGCGACGATCAACCCGGTCACCCAGGGCGGAACGCCGAAGCTGTCCACCAACGCGGCCGCCATCGAGTTGACCTGCACGGCGTTGCCGATACCGAACGCCGCCACGGCACCGAACACGGCGAACGCGAGGCCCAGCCACTTGCCGAGTTCCGGGGCGAAGGCGCCGACGCCGTTACGAAGGTAGTACATGGGGCCGCCGACATGCTTGCCCGTGACGTCGACCTCGCGATAGGTGACCGCACACACCGCCTCGGCGTACTTGGTGGCCATGCCGAACAGTGCGATAAGCCACATGTAGAAGATCGCGCCCGGGCCGCCAAGGGCGATGGCGGTGGCAACGCCGGCGATGTTGCCGGTACCGACGGTTGCCGACAACGCGGTCATGAGGGCGTTGAACGGCTTGACCTCCCCGGCGCCGACGGCTTCGGACCGGTCGAACAGCAGGCGGAAGCCGTATCCCACCTTGCGCCAGGGCATGAACACGAGTCCGAGGGTGAGCAGGACGCCGGTGAACCCCAGCATGCCGAGCATGGGCGGCCCCCACGCGAAGGCGTTGATCGAGTCGATGACAGCGTTCAATCGGTCCATCCGTCTGATCTCCAGGTCGGTTGCGAGCGAACTGCAGTGACGCGGGTGACCGACCTTGCGCGGGTCGCGCCTCCGCGTCGGTAAAGAGACGATGCAGAGCGGCATCGTGTCAACCGGCTTCGGGCGCACGGTGGCGCACGGAGCCAACGCCCGCGCCCGGGACTGTCCCGCAATGCGGCAAGGGAGTACATTCCGTTACTCGTTCTCGCGCATCGCAATCGGAGGCTCCGGATGCCCGCTCTGGATGGAATGAGGGTCCTCGACATGACCCAGTACGAGGCGGGCACCTCGTGCACGCAGGCGCTAGCCTGGTTCGGAGCGGACGTCGTCAAGGTCGAGGCGCCGGAACACGGCGACCCCGGGCGGGCCGTGGGCCGTAGCGAGAACATGCAGTACTCGGCCTACTTCTGCAACTGGAACGCCAACAAGCGCAGCGTCGCCATCAACCTGCGCAGCACGGAAGGCCGCGACCTCTTCATGCGGCTCCTGCCCGGCTTCGACGTGTTCGTCGAGAACTACGGGCCCGGCGTGGTCGAACGCCTGGACCTCGAGTACGAGACCCTCAAGGCCGCCCACCCGCCCCTCATCTATGCGCGCCTCAAGGGCTTCGGAACTTCAGGCCCCTATTCCGATTTCAAGAGCTACGACATGATCGCCCAGGCCGCCGCCGGCGCCTTCTCCGTCACCGGCGAGGCGGGCCGACCCCCGGTCATTCCGGGACCGACTACCGGCGACTCCGGTACGGGCGTGCAACTGGCGATGTCCATCCTGGCCGCCTACGTGCAACGCCTGCGCACCGGCGAGGGCCAGCAGATCGAGATCTCCATGCAGGAGGCGATGACCTACTACATGCGCACGCGCGTGGCGATCGGCTCCAAGTGGGGCACCCAGGCGTGTGACCGCACCGGGGCGTCCGGCGGATTACCCCCGGTGGACCTCTACCCGTGCAAGCCGTTCGGCCCCAACGATTTTGC
This sequence comes from Candidatus Azotimanducaceae bacterium, assembly GCA_965206615.1. Lineage (GTDB taxonomy): Bacteria > Pseudomonadota > Gammaproteobacteria > Pseudomonadales > Azotimanducaceae > VXNE01. The sequence goes on along the minus strand of CBDBKI010000004.1, from coordinate 82,825 downwards.
CTACGTGATGCCCGTCACCGACGAACACTGGGACAGCCTGTGCGTGGCCATGGACCGTCCCGACCTGCTGGTCGACGACCGCTTCACGGACCTGCAGACGCGGACGACCCACGGCCAGGAGCTCTTCGAGAAGGTCGCGTCCTGGACGCGCGAACGCACCAAACAGGAGGTCATGGAGACCCTGGGCGGCGCCGGCGTACCCTGCTCGGCGTGTCTGGACACCGGCGAACTGCACACCGACCGGCATCTGGTCGAGCGCGGCTTCGTCCATCAGCTGGACCATCCCATGCATGGCGAGGTACCGCTGCTCGGCTTTGCGCCGCGCCTGTCCGAGTCGGAAGTCCCGATCAAGCCCGCGCCGCTGCTCGGCGAGCACACGGGGGAAGTGCTCGGCGACGGTCTGGGCATCGATGCCGACGAGCTGCACAAGCTGCACCAGGCGGGGGTGATTCGCTGGAACGGGGCTTCCTGACGAAGCGCCGCCATCCGGTCAAAATCGTCACGAATGGTCGTGCCGAAGACCGCCGGCCTCCCTCTCGAAGACCCCATCGTCCTGGGGCATCGCCAGCAAGACGTCCGAGAGGCTGACAGCCTGCGCGCTCTCGAGCTGCTTGAGCCGCTCGTATTCCGTCGAAGAGACCACGACTACCGCCGCCTTGCCCCACCGCGTCACGCGTTGCGGAGTCCCTTCCGCCGCCGCTCTGACCACGGCGCTGAAACGCCGCCGGGCGTCCCGCATCGACCACGCTGCCATCGGAAGCCTCTACTCTCCGAATCAACCCGCAAGATTGTTTCCCGAGGCCCGTCACGCATCAAGGGCTATTCGGTGGATGCCGGTGAAGGTGGTGGGCATGTCCGTTTCGTTCCGCTCGGCTCAGGCGGCGGCATCCAACATCTCGAGCAGGTCGCCGCGCCGGAAGGTGGCGGCGAGTTGCTGAAGCGACACTTCGCGGTCGCCATAGCAGGCCCGCAGAGCTCCGGCCAGGGCGTCCATGGCGAGCGCGTAATAGCGGTCACCGCCCGCGATCAGAGCGTCCCGGAGCTGCGTAAAGCTCCGATGCGAAACCTCCTCCACGGTCAGGCTTAGATCGCCAAGCATCTCTCGCCCGATCATCATGGCCAGGTGGTGCGACGCGTACGCGACATAGTCCGGCGGCACCCCCGCCCCGTCCTTGCGCCGGCGCTCGACGGCCCGGTAGATCAGCGTGGCGATCAATGCCTGTGCCGCGTTGAGGTCCTGGAAAATCAAATCGTACAGCCTTCCGAAGTGCTCCGGGCGACGGAACTTCGCCTGGTGCGGTCTTTCCCGCCAGACCGCGAGCACGGCTTCGGCCACGCCGGCGCTCGTCACCTCGCCGGCGCCCGTCCCCCCTTCCTCTCGATGCCGCCGGTAGGCATACCCGAGTTGCGCCATGCCAAGCCCCAGCGTTCGCTGGCACTCGTCGTTGGAACGCAGGTCGCGCAGGTCCACGGGACTCTGGCTGTTGGTCGCCTTCGTGATGGCTTGGACGACCTCCGCCGACCCCTCGGGCAACTGGTAGATCCGTATCAGAAGGTGGGCATCCGGCGCGCAGGAAACGTTCTCGCTCAACGTCTGGTGGATGACACGGCAAGTCTGGCCGCCGTTGATCACCTGCAGGTTCTTGAGCTGGACGCGGTAGTCGAACTTCTGCAGCGCGTTGTAGTCCAGCCGGTCGCAAACGACGATGATGCCGTTATAGTAGAAGTAGAAGTCGGCGGAGGCGTTCGCGTCGAGCAGGGTAGCTCTGATGTCCGCATTCACCCGATTCGCCTGTCCGAGGTAGCGGCGTATGTTGCGTTCTAGCAGCCGGTCGCCGTGCTCTTCGAAGAGGCGATGTAGCTCTTGGACCGAGATCCGCCCGACCAGCACGCGCTTGAAGTTCAGGTCCTCAGCGACAATCTCGCCGCTCAGCGTGAGCACGGCATCGACCCGCGGCCCGCGCTGGAGCGACCGCACGACAGCATCGTGGTTGAAGTGCAGGAACTCGACCTGTTCGCCCCAGTCCCGCTTCGCCTCCTGGACCCAGCGGTCGGCCTGGGCCGTCCATCTCGCGCCGTTGTTGCACAACACCACGCGCACCGTGGGGATATAGCCGTCCCGGATCAGGGAGCGAATCTCCTCGATCAGAGGTCTGATCTTCGGGTTCAACGCAACGGTTCTGTTCGGATCGAACAGCGCCTCCACGGTCTGCATGGCCTTCTGGACGCCGTTTTCGGGGAAGTTCGCCGATCCCTCGAGGTCGCCGATTCGGTACTTGCCCTGGAAGATCGTGACGACGAACCCGCCGTCCTCCACGTCCCCGGTGTGCAGGCCGTCGACGCCGGCGTCGTTTCCACCATCCGTCAGCAACTCCGCGCACTCCTCGCGCGGCAAGTCGAGGGCGTTAGCCATGCACAGCAGCACGAAGGCGGCGGATTTGCGCATGTTCTCGTCGCCCGCGGGGAACCACTCCGGGTGCGTCTCGACGGCACCGGCCACCTGCTGATCGACGATGCTCGCGTTGATGTTCGTGGCGGCTTCTCCGCGCTTGGGGACAGAAGCACCATGGGCAAAGCGTTGGGACGATACCACCGAGCACCCGGATCGTCATCGGCGCGGGGTGGAGTATTGGAGACGCAATGGTCAATCCGTGGCCGGGGTCATCGCGCAGATGGCCTTGATCCAGCGCTGCGGCTCCGTGGTCATCGTCTCCTCGATCCAGGTCACGTATTCGTCGTGCACGGCGTCTATCTCGTGGCGGGCCCGTTCTTCGCGGTTGCGTCTGGCTGGCTCGGGCCCGGGTTGAGGGAGGTCACGTCTCCGAACTGCCGCCGGTTGGCAATGGAGCGGCGGCCCAGACCGGTGCGCTCGATGAAGCTCTCGAAGGGCATCGGCTCCGAAGGCACCTCGTCCACGAAGGAGATGGCGACCCACTCGTAGACCAAAGGATGGCTCTTCTGGTTCGGCGCCAGACCGGAGAAGACGAAGACTCTCTCATCGCGTTCGAGGCCAGGCACGCCGGCAAGCACCGGAGCCTCGAAACGCCCGACAGCCGCCAGCATGCGGTCGTTCAGCCAGCCCACGACGGGGCTCAGGCGCCAGAGATAGTGCAAGGATGGCCAGGCGGACTCGGCGCGGCGACTCTCCACGATGGCCTCGGCCATGCGGCGGCGGTCCGTGGTGAAGACGAAACGGCGGCTCTCGGGGAGGCCTTCCGGCGGGAGGTAGCCGTAGCGGGCGGTCAAGTCCTCCGGCGCATCGAGGGTAAGCGTTCGTGAGTCGAGGTCCGTCGCGAAGCGCAACCTGTCGGTGCCTCTCTGGCAAGAACCATGGCAGAAAAAGGGGCGAGGCCCGAATTTGGCATGCTTGCGCGGCCCATGCACACTTAGCCACCCCGTCTTGAGCCAAGGAGAACCCGATGCCGGGAGCGTTGTCCTCGTTCCGTATCTGCGATTTCACCGGTCAGCTTGCCGGTGCGGGTGCGACGAAGTGGCTGGCGTCCTTCGGCGCGGAGGTCATCCGGATCGAGGATCCCGTGCGCCAGGGCCGCTGGGACATCCTGCGCGGCGTGCCTCCGTACGTGGACGAACGCCGCGGGGTCGACATGGGCGGCGGCTTCAACAATCACAACACGGACAAGCTTGGCATCACCCTGAACCTGCGCACGGAGCGCGGCAAGGAGTTGCTGACGCGTTTGATCGAGGTATCCGACGTCGTCAGCGAGAACTTCGCCAAGGGCGTGCTCAAGCGTTGGGGTTTCGGCTACGAGCGGCTGCGGGAGATCAAGCCGGACATCGTCTACGTCTCGAACTGCGGTTTCGGTCACGTCGGGCCCTACAGCGACTTCAAGAGCTGGGGGCCGATCGCGCAGGCCGTCTCCGGGCTCACGTACACCTCCGGCTTGCCAGGCCAGCCCCCCGCGGGATGGGGCTACTCCTACATGGACCACACCGGCGCGTACTACATGGCCATGGCCATCATGCTGGCCCTGCTGCACCGGCAACGCACCGGGGAAGGCCAGTGGGTGGACCTCGCGTGCATGGACGCGGCAGTCACGCTGAACGGCCCCGCACTGCTGGACTGGACCGTCAACGGCCGACCGTCCCGGCGCGAAGGTTCGCCGGACAGCAACCGCAACGCCTGGCCCCCGATGGCGCCGCACGGCATCTACCCGAGTCGCGGCGACGACGAGTGGGTTGCCATCGCGTGCCGTCACCAGGGCGACTGGGACGCGCTGGCGGGCGTCGTGGCCGCCGGATGGTGCTCCGCTCCACGGTACGCGGATGTCGAGGGACGCCTCGCGGCGCAGGACGAACTGGATGCCCGGCTCGGGGCGTGGACGTCCGAGCGCTCGAAGTTCGACACGGAAGCGTTGCTGGTCGCCGCGGGTGTCCCGGTGGCCCCGGTCCTGAAGCCCGAGGAGCGTATCGACCTCGACCCGAGCACCGGCGACTTCGGACTGTGGCCGACGGCGCACCACACGGCGATGGGCGATGTGCGGGTGGACGGTCAGGCCGCGCACTTCTCGAAGACGGACTGGAAGATCGAGCGCGGTGCGCCATGCCTCGGAGAACACACGGAGGAAGTGCTCGCGCGCGTACTCGGGCTCGATGACCGGGACATCGCGCAACTGCGCGAGGAGGGCGCGATATGAGCGCACTCACCGGCACACGCGTCATCGAACTGGCGAGCGACCCCATCGCCCTCGCCGGCAAGCTGCTGGCCGACATGGGCGCCGACGTGATCCTGGTCGAGCCGCCCGGCGGTCACTCGGCACGCCACTACCCGCCGTACGTCGACGACGAGCCCGGCGAGGATCGCAGCCTCTACTGGTGGCACTACCACACGAGCAAGCGCGGCATCACACTCGACCTCGACCGGCCGGAAGACGCGGAACGCTTCCGCGCACTGATCGCGACCACGGACGTGCTGCTCGAGGCGGAGCCCAGACACCGCCTGGCCGCACATGGCCTCGACTACGAGGACCTCACCGCGGCGCGCGCCGACCTCGTGCACGTCTCCGTAACGCCCTTCGGCAGGAACGATCCGAAGAGCGACCGGCCGTACACGGATCTCACGGTGATGGCGGCCGCCGGACCCCCCTGGAGCTGCGGTTACGACGACCACAGCCTGCCGCCGATCCGTGGACCGCAGCAGGGCTACCACACCGCTTCCCACTTCGCGTTGCTCTCGACGCTGACCGCGCTCCTCTACAAGAGCGTCTCCGGCGCGGGGCAGTTCATCGACGTCAGCATGCACGCGGCGAACAACATCACCACGGAAGCCGCCAGCTACTCGTGGCTGGTCGCCCGGCAGACCGTGCAGCGACAGACGGGCCGGCACGCTTCCGTGAATCCCTCGTCCGACACGCAGCAGCTCTGCGCCGACGGACGCTACGCCAACACGGGCGTGCCGCCGAGAACGCCGCACGAGTTCGGGCTCCTGCTCTCCTGGATGCGCGAACTCGGCCTCGAGGAGGAACTGCCCGAAGCCGTGTTCCTCGAAATGGGCGCGAACTGGGAGGGGCCGTTCGAACTGTGGAAGATCGGCCACGACGATGCCATCACCGCCATCTTCGGGGCCGGTCGCGAAGCCATGCAGCTGATCGCCTCGCGCCTGCCCGCGCAGGAGTTCTTCGTCGGCTGCCAGCGGGCCGGACTCGCGGCCGGCGCGGTCAACGCACCGGAGGAAGCCTTCGAGGACGAGCACCTCAAGGCGCGCGGCTTCCACGTCGAGGTCCGGCACGAGGATCTCGACCGCACCGTCACCTACCCCGGCGCTCCGTACCGCATGACCGGCAGTCCCTGGCGAATCGCCCGGCGCGCGCCCCGGCTCGGGGAGCACAACGACGAAGTGTTCGCCGAAGTCAGCGCGAGAACGTAACTTCGCCGCCGAGCACGGTCGCGGCGACCAGGTCGGAGGACAGTACCTGCCGGGCGCGCGACCACGGATCGATCGAGCACGCAAAGATCCGCCGCTCTCCCCGACGGCCACGCACCGAGGGCGCGCCGCCAGGGTTCTCCGGCGGCGTGGTGAAGAGCGCGAGCGCCCGCTCCGGCGTCAAGGCTTCCTCGCGGCCCAGTACTGCAAGCCGTCGGCCGTTTCCCGCGTGACCGCGGCGCGGATCGCGATCCACGGGTCCGCGTCGCCGAACGGCGCGTCCGTCCCGCCGCCGAGCGGAACCCCCGCGTCCAGGAATCCGCGACAGCGATACAGGTACGGATGGTCGGACGGCGGCACCTCGGCCAGGTACCGATCGCCGCGTTCCGCGACGAAGTTCGGCTGCGTCACCACGGTCGCGCCGGCCTCTCGAAGCAACGTCATGGCCGCGCCATCCGACACGGAGGCATGTTCGATCCGGTCGCCCGGCACCGCGCCCGCTTCCATCAGGGTGGACAGTGCGAACACCAGTTCGGTGCGCGTGACGCAGTGCACCGCGACCGTTCTGCCGGCCCCGTGCGCCGCCGACATGCGGGCGCGCAGGGAATCGATACCCGGCAGCGCGACATCGTCGAGCATGATCTTGAGGGTGCCGTTCGGGAGCGATTCGTCCCCCATGGCGACCACCCGCTGCAGCCGGGCCCCCGTGACGAGGTCCTGCACCGTCGGGGGGTTGTTGTGCGGCGTTGCATCGGTGAAGCCCGTCACGCCGCACGACGCCAGCAGGCGCGTGGTGCCGGCAAGGTCCACGGTCCCCTCCACCCGGTCGCCCAGCCAGCGGTCGCGCCGAAACAGGCGACCGTTCGAGTCCGGGTCCAGTCCCAGCGTCCGCACGGCGACGCTGTTCAGGAACCACATCTTCCCCGAGCGGTGCTGGATCCGCACCGGCCGGTCGGCAACCCACGCATCGAGCCGCACCCGGTCGAGCCGCCCCGCCACGGACTCGTGATAGCCGACGCCGCGTATCCAGCCATCACCCTCGCCCGCCCGCAACGCCGCCTCGAGCGCGCCGGCTTCGTATACCTCCGGCGGACCGCAACGGACGGAACGGCGCGCCGCGGCCAGGGCGAAGAAGTGCAGGTGATGATCGTGGAGACCCGGCAGCAGCGCACCGCCGCGTGCATCGACGACGCGTTCCTCCCCGGCCGGCAGCAGCCGCCCAATCTCCACGATGGCGCCGTCCCGGCAGCGGACATCCCATCCGGCGACGCCCTCGACCTCCGCGTTGCGGATCAGGAGCATGGGTACCTCGAAGCGGCCGTCTGCATGGTTGGCCACCGATTCTAGTGCGCTGGGTCTCTCTGCGGCTGCATTCCGCCAAAGCCGGCAATCGCCAGCCCCCAACCGCGTAGACTTTGCCTTTTCCCGAGCGTCGCGGAGAGATGGCTTGTCCGACACCCGCTTGCCGTGGCGGCGATGGCGCATGACCGTCTGGATCGTCCTGGCACCGTTCCTGCTGCCGGCGCTGCTGTCGATCGCGTGGCGCGCGGTGGGCGACCAGCCCCACTGGAGCGATGCGAGTCGCGCATCGACCAGGCAGGCCCCGCCACCCGCCAAGGCTCCGGACGCGATCGTTCAGGTCTACGCCGCTCGCACGTGGGGACTCCGGGGAGCCGTGGCCGTACACACGTGGATCGCCGCCAAGCGCTCGAACGCCGATACGTACATCCGCCACGAGGTGATCGGCTGGCGACTGCGACGCACCGGCTCCGCGCTGGTCAGCGGGCAGGGCACACCGGATGGCATGTGGTTCTCCAACCCGCCGGAGTTGTTGGTCGACCTGCGCGGCGCCGGAGTCGATGCCGTGATCGACCAAGGTGGAGGCAGCCGTCGAGGCCTACCCATACGCAGCGGAATACGTCACGTGGCCCGGTCCCAACAGCAATACCTTCGTCGCGTTCGTCGGCCGCCGTGTGCCGGAGCTGCGCCTTGATCTGCCGGCGACCGCCATCGGCAAGGACTACCTCGCAAACGGTGCGTTCGTCGACCGGACCCCGAGCGGGACCGGATACCAGGTGTCGCTATGGGGCGTTGCCGGCGCCATGGCAGCGCTACGCGAAGGCATCGAGGTGCAGCTCTTCGGCCTGACGCTGGGTGTCCGGTTCAGCCCGCTGGCGATCAAGCTGCCCGGCTTTGGCACCTGGCCAAGGTGGCCGGTCGACCCGCGCGGTCTGGAAGGCTGAAAACGGTGCGCCGCTGCCCGTGCATAATCCCGCGTTGCCAGAAGACCCCGGGAATCGCCACTTGATACAGTCACTCTCCATGGCAGCGCTCCGCGCGCGGCTGCAATCGCCGGCGAGCGCCGAGGATCTGTCGCCGCTGTCGGGTATGCCATACATCCTGGTGGAGGGCGGCGAGGCCCCCGACATCGCCCCCGGGTGGGCACCGAATTGCCCGGTCATCGCCCTCGGTTCCATCGACGCGCACGCCGAGATCGTCGACCTCGCGGTGTCTTCCGAGGCGGAGGCCGAGCAGGTCATCCAGGCCATCGAGCGCAACCCCATCGCGTCCATGACACTGGTACGCCTGCTGCGGCACAACGCGCGCACGGACGTGCCCGACCGCCTGTTCGCCGAGTCGCTGACGTATTCCACGCTACAACACGGCGTCGAGTTCCAGAGCTGGCTCCGGGACCGCCGGCGGCGTCCGCGCGCACCAGAACCGGACGCGCCGCTCGTGCTGACCGAGCGAGCCGGCGGCGAACTGCGCCTGACGCTCAACCGCCCGCACAAGCGCAACGCCTATTCCGCGGAGCTGCGCGACGCGCTCTGCGAGGCGCTGCAGCTCGTCGCCGACGATGCGGAGATCGCGCGCGTGATCCTGTCCGGGGCAGGTGCCTGCTTCAGCGCCGGGGGCGACCTCGACGAGTTCGGCGAGGCGACCGACGCCGGCCGCGCCCACGCCTCGCGCATGACGCGTAGCGCCGCGTTGTTGATGCACACGCTGCGCGATCGCATCGAGGCCCGCCTGCACGGCGCGTGCATCGGCGCCGGTATCGAACTCCCGGCCTTCGCGGGTTGCGTCAAGGCGCGCCCCGATGCGTTCTTCGTGCTGCCGGAAGTCTCGATGGGGCTGGTCCCCGGCGCCGGCGGCACGCCAGCATCCTGCCGCGGATCGGGCGGCAGCGGCTCGCATACATGGCCCTGACTGGCGCGCGCGTCGATGCGGCGACCGCGCTGTCCTGGGGGCTCGTCGACGAGATCGTCGAGTGGTGACGCGGCGCCCACGCGCGATGGACGGAGCCGGCGCGCGCCGTATCATGCCGCCTCGACAGCCAGGGTAGGCACTCCCTCTTGGATCGCGTACTGGAACTGGGCGGTTTCGCCGCCGGATATTGCGGGCGTCTGTTCGTACAGGCCGGGTGCGATGTCGTACGCGTCGAAACCGGCCAGCGGCCGCCGGCATGGGTGAGCGACCAGGCCATGGACCTCTACCTGCACGCCGGGAAGCGCCGCATCCGCACCGACGATCCCGCACTTATCGCGGAACTCGTGTCCCGCGCGGATGTGGTCGTCGTCGAGGGCGACACGGCGGACGCAGTCCAGACCCTTGGATTCGACACCTGGGACGCTCCCGTCAAGGCGGCCATCACTCCCTTCGGCCGCACCGGGCCCAAGCGCAACTGGCAGGCGTCGGCCAACGTCCTGCTCGCCATGGGCGGCTACACCTACATCATGGGCGATCCGGACCGCGCGCCCCTGACGCTGCCCGGGCCACTATCCCGAGTTCCAGAGCGGCGCCTTCGCTTACGCCGCGGCAAATGCCTGTCGCCTGGCCAGGGAACGCAACGTCATCGACATCGGCATGCTCGAGGTCGTCATGGCGCTCAGCCAGTTCACCACCGTCATGTGGCACTGCGGCCGACTGATCCGCGAACGGCACGGCAATGACTTCTACTACGTCGTCCCGACCAACCTGTTCCGCTGTGCCGATGGCTGGGCGTACGTCAACATCGTGCCCGGATTCTGGGATTCGTTCGTGGCGTTCCTCGAACGGCCCGAACTCATCCTCGACGAGCGTTTCGAAACCAACGAACTGCGGCGTGAGAACCGGGACGCGCTGCACGCCATCATCGCCGCGGCAATGGCACCGATGACCCGCACCGAGATACGGGGGCGGGCGGAAGAAGCCCGCATCCCGATCGGGGTCGTGCAGAGCCTGGAAGACGTCCTGGCCGATCCCCACCTCGCCGGGCGCGGCTTCTGGCAGACCCTCCACGGCGGCGAATCGGCGCCCGTGCGATCGCCACGCCGGGCCTGGCGCATGGACGGCAGGACGCCGCCGGCCCGCGACCTGCTGCCGTCGGAGACCTTCGACACGGAGCTCGCGATGGCTGACGGCCCCCTGCGCGGCCTTCGCATCCTCGACCTGACCCACGTCTGGGCGGGCCCGCTGAGCACCCGCATCCTCGCGGATCTCGGCGCGGAAGTCGTCAAGATCGAGGCTCCGACCAGCCGCGGACCGCGCGAGTTCCCCCGCCTCAGTCTCGGTGGATGGATTGGCGGCGAGCCCGGCGAGGACCCCTGGAACCGCCTCGGCGTGTTCGTGAAGCTGCAACGGAACAAGCGCAGCGTCGCCATGGACCTCAAGACGGACGCCGGGCGCGAAGCGTTCCTCGAACTCGTGGCTGTCGCAGACGTGGTGATCGAGAACTTCAGCGCGGCAGCGATGCCGGCACTGGGCCTGGGCTACGACACGCTGTCACGGGTGAATCCGGCAATCGTCTACATGGCCATGCCCGGCTACGGCAAGGACGGCCCCTACCGTGACTGGGTGGCGTTCGGCCCGACCGTCGAGGTGATGTCCGGACTGACCCACGTCCACGGCTACAGTGCCGACGAACCGCGCAATACGGCGATCGCCCTGATGGATCCCATCGCCGCGGTCAACGCGGCCGGCGCCATCGTCACCGCCTTGCGCGAGCGCGAAGCGACGGGGCAGGGCGCCTTCATCGAGATGGCGTTGCATGAGTCGGGCGTCGCCTTCTGCGGACCGTGGCTGGTCGAGCACCAACTTGGGGGTCGGGTCGAGCGCATCGGCAACCGGCACCCGGCCATGGCGCCCCACGGCGTGTATCGATGCACCGGCGACGATGCCTGGGTCGCGATCGCCTGCCGGAACGACGCCGACTGGCGCGGCATCTGCTCGGTCATCGGGGCGGGGCTCGATCCGACGGCGCCGTTTGCCGACCGGCGCGCGCATTCCGACGCCCTCGACGAGACCATCGCGGCCTGGACCACGAGCCGCACGAAGCAGGACGCGGCCTCGGTGCTACAGGCCGCCGGCGTCCCGGCGGGACCGGTCAACATCACGCCCGACATGACCGCGGACGTGCAGGTGCAGGAGCGGGGCTTCTTCGTTCCCATCGAGCCTGGACCGACCCCCGTGCCCGGCAACCCGATCAAGATGGCCGGTATCGGCAGCGACGACTGGACGCCGTGCCCGACCCTGGGCGCGGACAACGCGGCCGTCCTGCGCGACTGGCTGGGCTACGACGACGAGCGGATCGGGGAGATGGAGCGCGCCGGCGTGCTGGCGGACAGGCCGCCGGCGTGAGCGGCATCAGCCGAGCGGCAGGCGGGTCGGTCACGCGGGAGTCCGAGTGACCGGAGATGCTATGATGCGTGATGCTATGGCATCATCCAAAAGACTGCTGCCACAGGGGAGTCCTGATGCGAACCACAATAAACATCGACGATGACGTGCTCATCGCCGTGAAGGAGGTCGCGAAACGCGAGGTGAAGTCCGCGGGGGCGGTGGCGTCGAGCCTGTTGCGTCAGGCCCTGGCGGACGACGGGCCGCGGGGCATCGCGGATCCCGCAGAGGAGGCCGAGTTCGGCTTTCGCCCGTTCCCGAAACGCGGCGGCATCGTGACCAACGCGTTGATTGATCGGCTGCGCGAGGAAGCCGGCGATTGAAGCGCGAGCGCTACTGGATGTGAACGTCCTGATCGCGCTGCTCGATGCGGAGCACGTGCATCATGTCCAGGCTCGTAGATGGTTGCGCGACAACGTCAGCGCCGGGTGGGCGACCTGTCCCATTACGGAGAACGGCTGTTTGAGGATCATGGCGCAACCCGCCTATTCGAACCCGCTGCCGCCAGCGGCCGTCGCCGACCGCCTACGGACGGCCACCGACACGGTCCATCACCGGTTCTGGACCGACGATGTCAGCCTGCTGACGCCCGGCCTCGCCGACTGGGGTCGTGTCATCGGCCCAAGGCAGTTGACGGACGTCTACCTCCTGGCACTCGCCGCGAGACGCGGCGGCCGGTTCGTCACGTTTGACGCCCGCATTGCCTTGACGGACAGTTCCAGGAGCCCACGCGCGGAACCTGTGCGTGATCTGACCGATGCTTGCGGAGAAAGTCCGTCACCGAACGCGCCGGTCACCAGGTATTTCGTGTCCGTGGCGATCAACTGCCCCGTCCCTCGTAGATGGACTCGCGAATCCGGGAACAGTCCGCATCGCGGTATGGGGGTTGGAGTCCCCGGCCACCTACGCTCGCGTCTCTCAGCGTGAACGGTCCCTGGGCGCGATCGCCCAGCATGACCAACCGCAGACCCCGTTCGATCAGCACACGCAGGGTCGTATTCTCCCTGGCCGCGTGGGCAATTGCGGTTCTCGCAAGCTCGTCCGGGAGTTCGATCGTCGTTTTCATTGCGGGAACCGCTTCCAGATCGGCCGTGCCCGTCCTCAGCCTTCCGCCAGCCGCCCCCGCACGATCCGCCGCAGCAGCTTGCCGGTCTCCGTGTAGGGTAGTTCGTCCCAGAACTCGAGCCGTTCCGGAACGCGTGACGAGCGCATGTGGTCCTTGACCCAGCCCTGCAACGTCTCGACGGTGGTCTCGGCCCCGGGCTCCAGCACCAGCGCGCCGACCACGGCTTCGCCCCATTCCTTGTCCGGTACGCCGACGATGGCCGCGTCGGAGACCGCCGCGTGCTCCATCAGCACGTCCTCGATCTCGCCGGGAGACATGTTCTCGCCGCCGCGCACGATGATGTCGTCCGCGCGGCCCTCAAGGAACAGGTAGCCGCCCTCGTCCAGGTATCCCGCGTCCCGCGTGGGGAACCAGCCCTTCTTCATCCACCAGGCTGGCGCGGCCCTCGTACTCGCCGGAAACCTGTTCGCCCCGCACGTACACCTCGCCGTGCTCCTCCGCACCGAGGACGTTGCCGTCGTCGTCGCGAATCTCGATCTCGATGCCTGGCAGGGGAACGCCCACCGACGTCAGCCGATGCTTCACCACCGGGTCGTTGCTCGAGGCGGCCGCGCGGTGTTCTTCCGGACCGAGCACGGTGACCGTCGAACTCGTCTCGGTCAGGCCGTAGGCATTGGTGAAATCGGTGTCCGGAAACAGTTCCATCGCCCGCTCGATCACCGGCAGCGGCATCTTGCCGCCGCCGAAGGCGAGGGACTCGAGGTGCGGCACTTCCGCGCTCGAATGGCCTTCGAGGGCGTCCACGATCCGGTGCAGCATCGTCGGCACGACGAACGCCGTGGTGACCTTCTCCGCGCGCGCCAGATCGATCCAGGACTCCGGCGTGAAGTTCGCAAGCTGCACCACCCGGCGGCCCGAGTAGACGGAACTGAGGACCGCGGCGATGCCGGCCACGTGGTAGGGCGGTACGCACACCAAGGCGGTATCCGCCTCGTCCGCGCCCATGAACTCGACCGAGCCCAGAATATAGGAGACGAGATGCCTGTGGCGCAGCACGGCTGCCTTGGGGGTCCCCGTGGTCCCGCTGGTGAACAGCAGGGCCGCCGTCTCCTCCGCGTCCATGGACCAGGAGGGCTCGGCCGTCCCATCGCCACCGCGGGAAAGGGCGAGGAAATCGTCCCGCACCTGTGTCTCGACCCCGCCCCCGTCGGCCCACCTGCCTATGCGGTCGGGATCGCCCACCAGGTAGGCCGGCTTCACGCGCTCGATCAGCGCGTCGATTTCCGGATCGGTGAGCCGGTAGTTGATGGGCACGTACGGGACGCCCGCCCATCCGCAGGCAAACAGCCCAATGGGGATCGCGAGGTTCGTGACGTCGAGCATCACGAAACGTTCGGCGTTCGAGGCGCTCAGGGCTCCCGCCGCCGCTCCGGCGGCGTCGTAGAGTTCCTGATAGGTGATCGATGCCTTGGCCTCGGCATCGACGAAAGCCACGCGTTCGCCGAACCCCGACGCTGCCATTTCCAGCAGCATCATGATGTTCATGCGGAGGTTTCCTTCAGTCCGTCTTGGGCAGTTTCTTGGCGTCTTTCAGCTTCAGCGCCTCACCCGACTACCGCGAGCGAGCCTTCGCCGGCCTTGACGCAAAGGACTTCGAGGTTGCCCTCCCCGTTGGTATATCGCTTGCCAAGGGTCGTCCCCTCCGCAAAATCCGGCGCCACGGTGCCGCCGTTGCCGGGGCCGTCCGCGCTCATGGGCGCGCCCCCGCAGGTGAGATCCACGTCGTCACCCGGCGCCACAATCACCATGATTTCCGTGTTGCAGACCGTGCTCTTGAGCCGCTTCCCGGCTGCCAGACCCGCCATCGACTCCTCCCCTTGTGCGAGAAATGGGTGCGGGATTCTACAGGATCAGGGATCGCCCAGCAGGGCGGCGTACATCTCGGCCTTGGTCGCTTCGCAGCGCGCCTGCACCGCCTCGACGTCCGCCGCGTCAAAGCCAAGCTCGGTCATGATCTCCTCCGGTGTCCGCGCCGAGAACCGGCGGTACGCTTCGGATGCTCCGTGGGCGTCTCGCTGAAGCGCATCAGGGTGCCGACCGTCGGTGTCGTGCCGGTGACGGGCAGGTCGAGATCCACGACATACTCGTTCGCCAGGTTCTGTGGGTCCGACAGGACCTCGTCGTGGCCGCGCACGCGCTCCCAGATGATCTCCGGCTGCCCCGCCACGAACTCGGCGAACTCCGCGAACGTCTTCGAGGCGAACGCCTCGCGCATGTGTTGCCTGATCTCGTGCAGGCCCTCGTCGCTGCCCGCGAGGCCGACGCGCTTACCCGGGGTGTCCCACTCCTCCATGAGGATCATCTCGGGCTTGTCGAAGAAGATCCAGAACTCGGCCCAGGACTCGTCCGTCATGGCGACGACGAACAGGACCGGAATGCCGTCCTTGCACATGTACGTGCCGTAGGGGGCCCTGAGGTTGGGATGGTGCGAGCCGTCGCGGGACAGCGGCACCCCGGTGATCGCGGAGTGCTGCAGTTCCCACATCTGCAGCCACAGCTGCGCGCCGAGCGACGACGTCTGCACGATCTGGCCCCGGCCGGTGAGCGCGCGGTTCACGAGCCCCGTCACGCAACCGAGGGCCAGCTGCATGGCGCCGGCGTGGTCCGCGATTGCGGCGCCCGGCGGCGTGGGTGCCTCCCCGGGCCGTCCGCTCATGCTCGACGATCCCGCCCCGCGCCTGCGCCGCCCCGTCCAGCATCGCCTTGTCCGCCTCGTCCCCGAGGGGACCGAACCCGTTGACGTGGCCGACGACGAGCCTGGGATATCGCTCCGTCAGTTCCGCCAGCCCGAGCGCCATGCGTTCCAGCGCCGACTCGCGGACGTTGGTGAGAAAGACGTCGGCGCCCTCGAGGAGCTTCGCCATGACCGACTGCCCGAGTTCCGTGTGGAGGTCGAGCGTGACCGAGCGCTTGGTCTTGTTCATGGCGAGGAACTGCGAGCAGAGCGCGTCGGCCGGCAGCGTCTCGTAGTTGACGCCGCGGTGATAGCGGCTCGCGTCCCCCATGGGCGGTTCGACCTTGATGACGTCGGCGCCCATGTTCGCGAAGTAGAGGCCCGCTGCCGGGCCCTGTATCGCGATGGCGAGTTCCACGACGCGCAGTCCTTCGAGTGGTCCGGGCATGCTCATTCCCTCCAGGGTCACCGGGCACCAGCGAGTGTATGACAGTGCGCGCGGCCGTGGCACAGGACACGCGACGATCCTGCCAGATGGGACACCCACCCGGAGGTCCTGCCAGCTGGATCCTGCCAGATGGGACACCCACCCGCGATCCCCAGCCACACCCGAGTCGGTGCCAGAATGAGCCACCCACCCGAGTCACCAGATGGGAGCCGTGCGTCACACGCGGCAAAGGCAGGAACCGGAAGCAAAAAAAGGGTAGACGCGAGCGCGGGGCCCACGCTCGCCCGTGGCTGGAACGCACGCGATGGCGACGCGCGCGCCGCCGGGGATGGAACGGCCGGTCTGGCGAAGCGGCTCAGGCGGCCGCGCGTACCCAGCGGGACAGCGTAGTGGTCGGGGCGCGCTGGCGGTTCGAGGCCACCAGGGCGAGCCACGCTGTGGGATCGCGTAGACGGCCGGGCGGTGCGCGGCCCTTCCCCGCGGGCGCGTCGTGCAGGCTGCCAGCAGCCCACTCGACGTAGGCGCGGTGATCGCGCAGCGTCATGTCGAGTCGCCGCGCCGGAGGCGGTGCGCTGACGACCTTGCCGGCGCGGCGCACCAGCGGTGCGAGGGGTTCGTCGAGACGCTCGGGTTCCTCCGCGGCTTCCTCCAGCCGGCGCTGCAGCGAGGTGTGTTCGGGCGCATCGACCTCCTCCGCCATGCCGGCGCGCAGCGGGTTGAGGTCGTCGTAGGCCATGCAGGCCCACACGGAGCGGTCGCTGGGCAGCGCCTTGGAGCAGAAGCGGCCCTGCCAGAAGCGGCCGGTGCAGTCGTCCTCGCGGTTGGCACGGCGCGCGATGGGCTCGTTCAGGCAGCGCATGAACCAGGACAGGTCACCGAGGCGATCGCGCAGTACGGCGAGGCGCTCGGGGTCGTCGAGCAGCGTTGTGACGGCCTGCTCGAGCTCCTCGTCGTGTTGCGGTGGGAACAGGCGCAGCCAGCGGCGGGCGACCTCCTCGTCGGTGAACTCGAGGCGCTCCTGGGGTCGGTAGTCGGCGGTGGCGTGGTAGTGGTTGGACATCACGGCATGGGCGTAGATGTGCACGGTGAAGATCTCGGTCAGTTCGAGCAGCCGGTCCTCGATCCAGCCGCGCCGGTGGGAGAGGTCGCGGCCGGTGACGGGATCTTCGCCACACAGCATGGCGCGCCGGACGCAGCGCGAGCCGAGGTGGTAGAAGCCGCCTTCTTCGCGGTCGATGAGTTGGGATCTTGGACGTGTCATTCGCGTATTTTCGACCGGGACGCGCCGGGCCCGTATCAGAGGACGCCCATGGAGGCTGTGCGAATCCGGCTCCGCTTGCTGACGGCAGAAACCTACCCGGAGCGGTCGGCCGCCAGATGTCGGCCGCCAGATGGGACACCCACCCCAGACGGCCGCCAGTGGGTGTCCCATCGGCTGCCAGGTGGGACACCCACCCCAGGACGGCGCGACCAGATGGGCCGCCGAGATCGGCTGCCAGATGGGACACCCACCGGTGCAGAACCTGCCGCCAGATCTGGCACGGGCGTTGGTGCAACGCCACCATCTCCAGAGTGCGCGTCCGCGGCAGTTCAAGTACATCCCCCCGACCATCGCCACTACACTTGCCTGCCCACAAATCGTCGATACGATCGTCTATCTGTACAGCCGAAGGGGCTCGGGTCACCTTCCCGGGTCCCCCCCCGGGGTCTTTGCGCGTCCCCTGCTCTGCTATGCCATACTCATTCGTCGATCCGCGCCGCGGAGGAGGGGACATGGCACTGGACTTCGCGCAACTGGTCGCTGACGACTGCACCTGGGTGAGCCGCCAGGCGTTCCGGGACCCGGAGATTCACGCGGCCGAGCAGGAGCGCATCTTCAAGCGCTGCTGGCTGTTTCTCGGCCACGAGAGCCAGGTCGCCGAGCCCGGCGACTTCTTCACCTCCTACATGGGCGAGGAGCCCGTGATCGTCACGCGGGGCGCGGACGGTGCACTGCACGTCCTGGTCAACAGCTGCCGCCACCGGGGCATGCGGGTGTGCCGCGCCGACCGCGGCCACACGAAGCGGTTCTCGTGTTCCTACCACGCCTGGACGTACAACACGAACGGCGACCTCATCGGCGTGCCCAAGCGCAAGGAGGGGTACTACGACGAAATCGACCTGTCGCAGAACGGCCTCATCCGCGCCGCGCAGGTGGACTCCTACAAGGGCCTCATCTTCGCCACCTTCGCCGCCGACGCACCGAGCCTGCTGCACTACCTCGGCGACATGGCGTGGTTCATGGACGTGATCCTCGAGCGCGACGGCGGTACGGAACTCATTTCCGGCGTACACAAGTGGGTCGTGCGCGCGAACTGGAAGCTCGCCTGCGACAACAACGCCGGCGACTGGTACCACGTACCCGTGTCGCACGGCTCGATGGCGCGCCTCAACCAGAACCCCAACCAGTTCGACGAGGACGACAACCGCCTGCAGGTGTCGGCGGAGACCGGCCACACCCTGGCCGCCTACCACTACCGCACGGGGCGAGCGGTGGATGGGCGCACAGCAGCAACCCCGCATCCTGGGCGAGTGGTTCGACGAGACGGCGGCGCGCAAGGCGGAGCTTGCTCGGCCCGGAAAAGGACCGTGTGCAGTTCATCGCCGGCAACGTGTTCCCCAACTTCGGCTGGATCCCCGGCAGCTACACGATCCGCCAGTACCACCCGCGCGGACCCGACAAGACCGAGGTCTGGTCCTACTGCCTCGTCGACGCGGCCGCGCCGCGCGAGGTCAAGGACGCGATGAAGCGCATGTACACCAACTCCTTCGGTCCGAGCGGCCTGCTCGAGCAGGACGACGGCGAGAACTGGACGGGCTGCGCAAGGTCGGCCGGCAACCCCGTGATGGGCCGCGAGTCCTTCAACTACCAGATGGGCGTCGGACACGAGTGGCACGTCAACGAACTGCCGGCCCAGCACGTCGGCCGCGCCACCTCCGAGGTGGTGCAGCGCAGCTTCTACCGCCGCTGGCGCCAGGAGATGACCGGCCAGAACGAGCGCGTACTGCGCATCGTCGCCCGGGAGGGTTGAGCTTGGAGCTGGAACGGCTGATCGCGGTACAGCAGTTCCTCTATCGCGAAGCGCGCCTGCTCGACGAGCGGCGCTTCGACGAGTGGTTCGAGCTGTTCGCCGACGACTGCCTCTACTGGATGCCGACGCGCTACAACCGCCTGCGTGACGGCGCCGACGAGACATGGTCCGTCGACGCCGAGGTGGAAGACAGCTCGGGTCTCGCCTATTTCGAAGACACCAAGAGCATGCTCGCGCGGCGTGTCGACCGGCTCAAGACCGGCATGGCCTGGGCGGAGGATCCTCCGTCCCGCACGCGCCATTTCATCTCCAACGTAGAGGCCGAAAACGGCGACCACCCCGGCGAGATCGTCGCGCGCTCCGCGTTTCTCGCCTACCGCTCGCGCAACGAGGGCATCGGCGAGGACCAGGACTTTTTCTCGGGCATGCGCGAGGACGTGCTGCGCGCCACGGAAGACGGGTCCTTCCGCATCGCGCGGCGCAAGATCGTGCCGGACTTCGTGGTCATCAACGCACAGAACCTGAGCATCTTCTTCTGATCGGAGGCCAATATGTCTGGCGCAGTCGAACGACTCGGATACATCGGTGTGGGCGCGTCGGACCTGCCCGCGTGGGAGGAATTCTCCACCAACGTGCTCGGCGTCGCGATCCATGACCGCGGCGAGGACGGCACCCTGTTCCTGCGCCACGACAAGCACCACTATCGCATCGCCGTACACCCGGACCCGTCCGACGACCTGCTCTACATCGGCTGGCAGGTGGCGAACGACGCGGCCCTCGACGCCGTACGGGCCCGGCTCGGCGAGCATGGCGTGGCGTTCTCCGAGGGCGGCTCGGAACTGGCCGCCGCGAGGCGCGTCGCCGATCTGATCACGCTTTCGGACCCGAGCGGCGTGGCCCTCGAGATCTCCCATTCGCCCCTCATGGACTACGCGAACCCGTTCCACTCCCCACGCCCGGTGCGCGGGTTCGTCACGGACGACCAGGGCCTCGGCCACATGGTGATGACCGTCGACGACTACGAGGCGAGCCAGACGTTCTACCGGGAGGTCCTGGGCATGCGCGTCTCCGACTACATCGAGCGCCCGGTCGGCGAGCGCACGATGAAGATCCTCTTCCTGCACTGCAATCCGCGCCATCACTCCCTCGGCTTCGCCAGCGGCCCCGGCGGCGGCAAACGCCTCGGCCACCTCATGCTGCAGGTCACCAACCTCGACGACGTCGGCTCCACCTACGACATCTGCTTCAAGCGGGGCATCGCGGACACTACGATCGGCAAGCATCCGAACGACAAGATGATCTCGTTCTACCTGCACTCGCCGAGCGGCTGGCTGTTCGAATACGGCTACGGCGCACGCACCGTCGACGACGACGTGGACCAGGTGGAACGGTTCACCGTGATCAGCGAGTGGGGGCACCTGCGTCCCGAGGGCGGACGTTACGGAGACCGGCGCCGGGCGGCTTCCTGACTTACGGGATCGATCGCGGAGAAACCCGATGCTGCAACTCTACGACGCCGCGGTCTCGCCCTGTTCCATGAAGGTACGGCTGTGCCTGGCGGAAAAGGGCGTTGCGGCGGAAATCGTTCCCGTGAATCTCGGCACCAAGGCCAATCTCGAGCCGGGCTACCTCGCCCTAAACCCGAAGGGCGTCGTGCCGACGCTGGTCGACGACGGCCGGCCCATCGTCGAGTCGACCCTCATCAACGAGTACCTCGACGACAGGTTCCCGTCCCCGCCGCTGAAACCCGATGCTCCCGCCGCACGCGTCGAGATGCGCAAGTGGACGAAGTACGTCGACGAGGAACTGCATCCCGCGAACGGCGCGGTGGTGTGGCCGATCCTGTCGCTCGAGCGTCTGCGCCAGCAGGACCCGGATACGGTGCGGTCCATGCTCGCGCGGCATCCCGACCCGAGGCGCGTCGCGCGTCAACTGCAGATCTTCGATCAAGGTTATGCCGCTGCCGAGGTCGGTGCGGGCCTCAGGGTGTTCGTGTCGGCCACGGAGAAATGGGAGGCCGCCCTCGCGGACCGCGAGTACTTCGCCGGCGACGCGCCGAGCCTGGCCGACCTCGCGATCCTTCCGTACGCGAACGAGGTGATGAACTTCGGCATCGATGCCCTCGCCGACGGGAAGCCGAACCTGCACGCCTGGTTCGACCGCATGACCGCACGCGACTCCTATAAACAGGCGGTGCTCGACGTCCTGCCCGAACGGCAGCGCGAGGCCATTCGCGAACGCGGAACCGCCGCGTGGGACGAGATGCGCAAGCACCTCGAATGAAAGACCTGCGAGGCAAGACTGCCGTTGTCACCGGCGCCGCGAGCGGCATCGGCCGCGCGCTGGTATTGCGCATGCTCGAGGAAGGCATGCGGGTGGTGGCCGCGGACGTTGACGAGGCGGGGATCGCGGCACTGGCGCGGGAGTCCGCCGACATCGCGGCCATCCCGTGCGACGTGACCGACCCGTCGTCGTGCGAACGGCTGGCCGTAGCCGCCTGGGAGCGGTTCGGCGGCGTGCACGTACTCTGCAACAACGCCGGCGTCATCGGCCGCTTCGCCCCGGTCTGGGACCAGGATCCAGACGACTGGCAGTGGCTCTTCTCGGTGAACGTCCTCGGCGTCGCCAACATGCTGCGCGCCTTCGTGCCGCGCCTGCTCGACCAGGGCGCCGCCGCCCATGTCGTCAACACCGCCTCGGAAGCGGCCTTCACCGCTCGCGCATACGTGGGCGTCTACCACGCCAGCAAGCATGCCGTGCTCGCTCTGACCGAGGCGCTCGCCCAGGAACTCGAGGAAGAGGGCGCGCCGATCCGGGTGTCGGTACTGTGCCCCGGCGGCGTGAACACCCGCGTGCTCGACGCGTCCCGAAACCGCCCCCACGAGCTCGCGCCGGAGCGGGAGGTCGCCGGCGCCGCTGCGGCGTTACGCGCCCGCTATGGCAGGCAACTGCCCCGGGCGATGGCGCCCGAGGACGTCGCCGCCACGGTCATCGACGGGATACGCCACGAGCGGTTCTACCTCTTCTCCCACCCCGAGGTAGCCGGGCTCCCGGGGGTGCGCGCCGATGCCATCGCGAACGATACGTACCCCCGCCTCGACCCCCGACTCTCCGCAGCACTGAGAAGGGATCCGTAGGGGCGACCCTTGTGGTCGCCCGTCCCCGACCCTTGTGGTCCCCGCGTCCCCGACCCTTGTGGTCGCCCGTCCCCGACCCTTGCGGTCGCCCGTCCCCGAAGTCGCGGAACCTCGTCGTCAACGCGCAGTTTCGCGCAAGCGAAACTGCAACGCGACCGCAGGTCGCGCCGGGACCGCAGGTCGCGCCGGGACCGCAGGTCGCGCCGGGACCGCAGGTCGCGCCGGGACCGCAGGTCGCGCCGGGACCGCAGGTCGCGCCGGGACGGGACAAGCCCGTCCCCTACATTCGCCGAGCCGAGATCGTGCAAGCCCATCGCAAGGGACGGGACAAGCCCGTCCCCTGTACGCCGCCTGTCCGGTATGATCGCTGCGCATGACCGCACAACCCGTACCCTACATCGACCGCACGCGGCGTTACTACGCGGCGCAGGGGTTCGAGAAACCCTACGCGTGGGCACAGTTCGAGGACACGCCGTTCACACCCCCCGCCAAACCCGTTCCCGAGTCGACGCTCGCGCTCATCACCACGGCAGCCCTCTACGACCGGCAAGCCAGTGATCCGCGCTTCGTGGCTTCGGGGGAGACCGCCGATCCGCCGGAACGCCTCTATGGCAACGACCTCTCGTGGGACAGGCGCGCGACGCATCTCGACGATCTCAACTCCTACTTTCCGATCGATCAGCTGCGCGAACTGAGCGACGCGGGCCGCGTCGGGAACCTGACCCGCCGATTCCACTGCGTGCCCACCGAGTACAGCCAGCGGCGCACGATGACGAACGACGCCCCGGAGGTGCTCGAACGTTGCCGGGAGGACGGCGCGGACATCGCCCTGCTCGTCCCGTTGTGACCCGTCTGCCACCAGACCGTGAGTCTGGTCGCTCGCCACCTCGAAGCCGCCGGCATTCCCACGATCATCCTCGGGTCGGCCATGGATATCGTCGCCCACTGCGGCGTACCCAGGTTCGTGTTCACCGACTTCCCCCTCGGCAATCCCTGCGGGCGGCCGTACGACACGGACATGCAGCGAGCGGTGGTCGCGACCGGGCTCGAGTTGCTGGAGAACGCCTCCGGTCCTCGGGCAGTCGTCCGCACGCCGTACCGATGGAGTGCCGACGAAGCCTGGCGCGATCGGTACATGGAGATTCGGGAGCAGGACGTCGCGCGGCTCGCGGCGATGGGCGAGGCGCGCCGCGCCCAGCGGCAGCAACTCCGTTACCAGGGGCGCGTGCGCGCCGAATAGCCACGGCCGATCCCGCGGCGAAGTCGACAGGAACGCCATCGATGACACGAAGTCTCCTGCGCGCCGGGCTGCCCATCTGCGCTGCGGTCGCGCTGGCCGGTGCGGCCTACGCCGAGGCCCCCTACGTGGACCCGAAGGACGACGCCGCGCACTTCGGCGATCCCGGGCGATTTCTGTTCTGGGAGCCGGAGGAGAAGGTGGCCGGTTTCCGGAACATCGCCTCCATCTTCCCCACCCGCAGCATAGAGGCGGGCGGAGAAGTCCTGCCACTGCCCGCATCGGAAGAGCCGGTAACCGAACTCACCTACGAGTTCGAAGGCGAGGCCCTCCGCATCGACGACTACATGGACCGCGGCAACGTCGTCGGGCTGATCGCCGTGCAGGACGGCACGGTGCTGCTCGAACGCTACGCCGCCGGCAACGACGCGTCGAGCCGCTGGGTATCGTTCTCGGTCGCCAAGTCGGTCGTTTCCACGCTCGCCGGCGCGGCCATCCTGGACGGCTACATCGAATCGGTGGACGAACCCGTCACCGCCTACCTGCCGCGTCTCAAGGGCTCCGCATACGACGACGTGACGATCGGCAACCTGCTGCAGATGGCGTCCGGCGTCGCCTGGAACGAGGACTACGCGGACCCCGCCTCGGACGTCAATACGATGCCGCAGAACCTGATCGACCTGTACGGCGTGCTGTCGACGAAACCCCGGGTGGCGCCCCCCGGCGAGAAGTTCAACTACAACACCGCCGAAACGAACCTGGTCGGCGCGGTCCTGCGCGCCGCCATCGGCAACAACCTGGCGACGTACCTGACCCACAAGGTGTGGCAACCGTTCGGCATGGAGGCGGACGCCAACTGGATGACCCACGGGCCCGGCGGCGGTGAACTCGGCGGTTGCTGCATCAACGCCACGTTGCGCGACTATGCACGGGTCGGCCTCTTCGCATTGGCGGGCGGTGCGCTCGCCGACGGTACACGGGTGCTACCCGAGGGCTGGATGGCAGCGTCGACTACGCCGTCGAAGGGCTTCGACGGTTACGGCTACCTCTGGTGGCTGTGGCCCGAAGGCGAGTACCGGGCGCTCGGTATCTTCGGACAGACCATCGCCGTGTATCCGGACCGACGCCTGGTCGTGGCAACGCACAGCGCCTGGCCCACGGCGATTGGAGGCGCTGCGCCGCAACATCGCGAGGCGTTCCTGTCGGCACTCGCCGCCCATCTCGATCCAACGGCCGCCGCCGGAAGATGATGCGTTCCTGAGACCACACGCCTGAAGGGGAAACGATGATCTACGAGATCCGCAACTACCACTACGAACCCAGCCTCATGTCCGAGTATCGGGCGTGGGCAACCGACATCGCGCTGCCCTACATCCGCGAGCACCTCGATCTCGTCGGCTTCTGGGTGAACGTCGACGAGCCCCCGGAGGTGAACGGCAAGCCCCAGGACGATCTCGGGTCCGCCACCGTGACGTGGATCATCCGCTGGGACGACATCGAGACGCGCCACTCCGTGATGGGCGGCGTCTTCGCGAACGACGAGTGGCGGTCCATCATGGACCGGAACCCGGGGCGCGAGAACTACCACCGGACCGAGGCGAAGTTCGCGGAACAGTTGTAGCCGCACGGCAACGCATTCGAGGGAGGTCACCAGAATGAGCGCAGTGGGCAGGACGTTGTTGTGGATCCTCGTCATCGCCCTGGTGGCGGCAGCAGCCGCGATGGGGTGGCAGCACCTGCGCTACCTCGACGCCCGGCGCACCGTGCTGCACGACCGGCAGGAGGTGTTCCACTCGAGCGACGCCCTCCATGTCGTGACCTTCCTGAGAGTCGCGCCGGCCGCGGAACTGTTCGATGCCATGCGCACCCTGCGCGCGGCGACCGACGCCTTTCCCGGCGCACAGACGGTGTATGCGGGGAAAACGGCCATGAACGCCCTCTCCTCCAGCCAGTTGACCGAGGCCTTCGGCGAGGAGGTCGCGTGGGATGCGGTGACGCTCGTGCAGTTCGACGACCGCTCCGCCTACGACGCCTATCGCGGTAACGCGGCCGTGCAGACGGCGCTGGCCGAATTCGGTGCGATCTACGCCCACGGCATGAAGCGCTCGGCTTTCGGCAACCTGATGCTCCCGCAGGCGCTGCTCGCGTCGAGGGTCGCACAGGCCGTCACGTTCCAGCCTTCCGCTCTCCCCTTCGAGCCGGCGACCGCGGGTCCCCTCGCAGAGACCCTGCGAGAGCTGAGGGCAAGGCTGCTCGCGGAGCGTGAACTCGGCAGGGACGCCATTCTGGTCGCGAATCTCCTGCAGGGGGGCACGCCCGATGAGGTAGCCGCGAACGCGGATTACGGGAGCGCCATGATGGGGGTCATGGCCCGGGGCGGGCACGGTCCCATGCACATGGGCGCGTCGGTGACGCTCGAAGGAGACGCTACGTTCGACGGCGTCGCGTTCGTCTACTACCCCGGCGTACAGTACTTCCACGACCTGACCGGCAGCACGTTCTTCCGGGGCATCGTCGGGGACAAGCAGCTCGGCGACACGCAGGCGACCGTCACCGTACCCATCCTGCATCTGCTCTGACGCCCCTGCCGACGGGGGCGTCCAACGTTTCGCTATGCGAAACTACACGGCACGCTCGACTTCGACACACCCTGGGGGTTCACCATGATTCACCCGTTCTCCACCACGCCGCCACCCGCACTCGGCCAGGTCGGCGGCAAGGCCCGTTCCCTCATCGAAGCCACCGCCGCCGGCTTCAACGTGCCCGCCGGCTTCGTGCTGGACGTCGACTTCTTCCAGCCGTGGCTCGAAGAGGTGCGTGCGGGTTCGGCCTGGCAGGCCTTCCTCGACAGCGGGGATGACGACACGAGGGCCGCCTGCGATGACGTCAAGGCGGCCTGCACGTCGCTTGCACTGACCGACGAGCAGCAGGCCGCCCTCGGCGAGGCCCTCGGGACATTGAACGCCGAGCACTGCTTCGCCGTGCGCTCCTCCTCGCCGGAGGAAGACCTCGCCGGCACCTCCTTCGCCGGCGGCTACGAGACCACGCTGGGGGTAACTCCGGACACGCTCGAGGAGGCCCTGCGCACCAGCTTCACCTCCGTGTTCGACGAACGCATCGTCGCCTACAAGCGCCAGCACGGCATGGCCACCGACGACCCGTGCATCGCCGTCATCGTGCAGGAGCAGGTGCCGTCCGAGGTCAGCGGCGTCGCCTTCTCGCTCAATCCGCAGAACAACTGCTACGACGAGGCCGTCATCAACGCCAACTTCGGGCTCGGCGAAACCGTGGTGAACGGTCACGTCACACCCGACACCTATGTCGTGGAGAAGGTACGCGGCGAGATTCTCGAGCGCGGCATCGCTTCGAAGTCGCACGCGGCGTGGCTCGTCAACGGCGGCGGCACGGAGGAACGCGACAACGGGGACCCGCAAGCGCCGAGCCTGACCGACGAGCAGGCGCTGGCCGTGGCGCAACTGGCGGGCGACGCCGAAGCGCGCTACGGCGCACCGATGGACATCGAGTGGGCCATCCACGACAGCACGCTGTACCTCCTGCAGTCGCGGCCCATCACTGCCTACGTCCCGCTGCCCGCGGGCATGATCACGGAGCCCGGCGCGCAAAAGAGGCTCTACCTCGACGTCGTCGTGCTGAGCCAGGGTTTCGGAGACTCCCTCTCCGTGCTCGGCGCCGACCTCTGGGGCCGAATGCTGGTCCTGATGAAGGCCGAGATCATGGTCGACGCGGGAGCGGAGGGAACGATCGTCAACATGGACGGGCGTCAGTACATCAATCTTTCCGCCATGCTGCGCGCGCTGGGCATGTCCATGATGGGCAGCCTCATCAAGACCTATGACACACCGACGCGCAAGATTCTCGACTCCGTCGACTTCAAGGCCGAGTACCGGCCGAAGAAGCTGCCAGAGGCCCTCGAGGGCGCGCGCTGGAAGATGGCAAAGACCGGGTTCAGGCTCCTGCCGACCGTGGTCAGGGGATTCGTCAACCTCGAGAAATCCCTGCGGGACTACGACCGTCTCTTCGAGGGAGACCTGGAGCGCTGCCGCGCCCTCATTGGGCAGGAGACGCCGTTCGACGAGATGCAGGAGGCGCTCCTCGCCCTGTTCCAGAACCAGCTCCAGTCCATCGGCGCGATCGCCGCGTCCATGGCCGCCCGCCCCCGGCTCGCGAGGCTGTTCCGGGACGACGCGGAAGCCCGGGACCTGCTCGTCGCGCTGGAGATGGACCTGCCCGGCAATCCGACCGCCGAGATGGGGCGCCGGATGTTCGAGCTGGCATCGTTCGACGAACTCCAGGCGACCGAAGACGGCGACGCGTTCGAGGCGAAGATTCGCGCCCGGTCGTACTCGGCGGACTTCATGACGGCCTACGATCTCTACATGGACCGTTTCGGCTGCCGCGGCATCAAGGAGATCGACATCGCGACGCCGCGGTCCTACGAGAACCTGCCGGCGTTCTTCGACCAGCTACGCGCCATCGACCTCGGAACGGGCGCCATCGCCACGGCCGAGCGGCGTCGCATCGAAGCGCACGAACGCCTGTTCGAGATCGCGCGGGCGCGGGGCAAGGAGAAGCAGGTCCGAAAACTCGCCAACACGGTCCGTAGCGCCGCCGGCTACCGGGAAGCGCCGAAGTTCTTCTTCATCCACGTCGTCGACCTGATGCGCCGCCGCGCGCTGACCCTTGCCGGGCGCCTGGTCGCCGCAGGCAGGATGGACGATCCGCAAGAGGTCTTCGACCTGAGCCCGTTCCAGCTCGGGGAGGCGGAACGAGACGCCGGCTTCGACGTACGCGCCGCCATCGAGAGAAACCTGTCCACGCGCCGTCACCTCGACCGGGTCAAGGACTGGCCGCGCGTGATCGACAGCCGCGGCAGGATTCCGCGCGTGCCGCTCTCCGAGACGGAAGACGGGCTCGTTGGCGACGCCATCGCGCCGGGAACGGTGCGCGGCCGCGCCAAGGTGCTGCACGCGCCGTACGAGAAACCCCTCGAAGAGGGCGAGATCCTGGTCACCCGAGCATCCGATCCCGGATGGACCCCAATTTTCGTCAATGCGGCCGGCGTGGTGCTCGAAGTCGGCGGACCACTGCAGCACGGGGCGGTCATCGCCCGGGAGTATGGACTCCCCTGCGTGTCCGGCCTCGACGGGATCACGGACCTGATCGAGGACGGCCAGATGATCGAAGTGGACGGCAGCGCCGGGGTCGTGCGTATCCTGGACGACGCCGCCTGACAGGGAGGAAACCCATGATTCATCCATTTTCCGGGACGCCCGTGCCCACCCTCGGCCAGGTCGGCGGCAAGGCACGCTCGCTGATCGAGGCGACGGCCGCGGGTTTCAAGGTACCCACCGGCTTCGTGCTCGACGTGAACTTCTTCCAGCCGTGGCTCGACGAGGTGCGTGCCGGTTCGGCCTGGCACGCCTTTCTCGACAGCGGCGACGACACCCGGGCCGCCTGCGCTGCCGTCAAGGCCGACTGTGCGTCCCTCACGCTGACCGACGAGCAGCGGGCCGAGCTGCACGATGCCATCGGGGCATTGAACGCCCAGCACTGCTTCGCCGTACGCTCCTCCTCACCAGAGGAAGACCTCGCCGGCACCTCCTTCGCCGGCGGCTACGAAACGACCCTGGGCGTAACCCCGGACACACTGCAGGAGGCCCTGCGCACCAGCTTCACCTCCGTGTTCGACGAACGCATCGTGACCTACAAACGCCAGCACGGCATGGCCACCGACGACCCGCGCATCGCGGTCATCGTGCAGGAGCAGGTGCCGTCCGACGTGAGCGGTGTCGCCTTTTCGCTGAACCCGCAGAACAACTGCTACGACGAGGCCGTGATCAACGCCAACTTCGGGCTCGGCGAAACGGTGGTGAACGGTCACGTCACCCCCGACACCTACGTCGTGGAGAAGGTGCGCCGCGAGATCCTCGAGCGCGGCATCGCCTCAAAGTCACATGCCGCATGGCTCGTCAACGGCGGCGGTACCGAGGAGCGCGACAACGCGGACCCCGAGGCCCCGAGCCTGACCGACGAGCAGGCGCTGGCGGTCGCGCAACTGGCGACGGACGCCGAAGCGCACTACGGGGCACCCATGGACATCGAATGGGCCATCCACGACGGCACGCTGTACCTCCTGCAGTCGCGACCCATCACCGCCTACGTCCCGCTGCCCGCCGGCATGATCACCGAGCCCGGCGCGCAGAAGAACCTCTACCTCGACGCTATCGTACTCGACCAGGGGTTCTCCGACTCGCTCTCCGTGCTCGGCAGCGTGGTGTTCGGCAGGATGGCGGAGAAGCTCAAGGGCGACGCCGGAATCATCGACCGGGGGATGGACGGAACCCTCATCAACATGGACGGCCGCCACTACATGCACCTGTCCAACCTCGCCAGGGCCCTCGGCGTCTTCGTCGGCAGCCTCCTGAAGACCTATGACACGCCGACACGCCGGCTCATGGAAAGCATCGACCTGAAGGGAGACTACCTCCCCGACAAGGTGCCGGAGCCCCTGAAGGGCGCCGCGCTCAAGGCGGTGCTGTTCGGGCTGAAGGGTCTGCCCGTGGTCCTCAAGGGCCTGACGGCCCCCGACAAGACCGTCAGGAGCTACCAGGCCCTGTTCGAGGGCGACCTCGCGGCGTGTCGTGCCCGCGCGCGAACGGACGTGCCCTTCGACGAGATGGCGGACGAGTTCGCCGACCGGTTCGGCGCCCAGATGACGCTCATCGCCGGGATCCTCGTCCCGGCGATGCTCGCGCGATCCCGCCTCGCAAAGCTCTTCAAGGACGATGCCGAAGCCACCGATCTGCTGGCCGCGGTCGACATGGACCTCCCTGGCAACCCGACCGCCGAGATGGGCCGCAGGATGTTCGAGCTCGCGTCTTTCGACGAACTGCAGGAGGCCGAAGACGGCCACAGCTTCGCCGCGAATATCCTGGCCCGGGCGTACTCCGATGACTTCATGGGTGCGTACGACGCCTACATGGCGCGCTTCGGATGCCGGTGCATCAAGGAGATAGACGTGGGAACGCCGCGCTCCTACGAGAACCTGCCGGCGTTCTTCGACCAGTTGCGGGCGATGGACATCCACAACGACACGGTGCGCGGCGTGGAGCAGCGCCGGCGAACCGCCGTGGATCGACTGCTCGCGATCGCGCGCGCCCGTGGCAAGGACAAGCAGGTCGCGAAACACGTGCACACCATTCGCAGTCTCGCCGGCTATCGCGAGGCTCCGAAGTACTTCTTCGTCTACACCGTCGACCTGCTGCGCCGTCGCGCCCTGGTCCTCGGCCAGCGTTTCGTGGGCGAGGGCCGGCTGGACCGTTCGCACCAGGTCTTCGACCTGACCCCGGCCCAGGTGGCTCGGGCCGAACGCGACCCGGACACGGACCTGCGCGCGCAGATCGCCCGGAACCTTGCGCCTCGCGAAAAACTCGACCGCGTCAGGAATTGGCCGCGCATGATCGACAGCCGCGGCAAGATCCCACAGGCGCCCCTGGCGGAAACCGAGGACGGACTGGTCGGCGATCCCATCGCACCGGGTACAGTGCGCGGCCCCGCCAAGATCCTGCACGCGCCCTACGAAAAGCCGCTGGAGAAAGGCGAGATCCTCGTCACGCACGCTTCGGATCCCGGCTGGACCCCGATCTTCATCAACGCCGCCGGCGTCGTGCTCGAGGTAGGAGGGGCGCTCCAGCACGGCGCCGTCATCGCACGCGAATACGGACTCCCCTGCGTCTCGGGCCTCGACGGGGTGACCGATATCCTGACCGACGGCCAGATGATCGAAGTGGACGGGAGCAACGGCGTGGTGCGTATCCTCGAGGAGCCGGTCGAGGACGCGGCCTGACGTCGTGAGCGATCTCAAGACCCGCCCCACCGATGCCAGCGTCGGCCGAGGCATTACCGGCAAGCATCGCGCGTTGCACTGGCGAAAAATTCCACCGCCATTCGTCCGCTCCTACGGCGTCACATTTGTTGGCTAACTGGCCGCCCGTCCAACAGGGGAAACCACCATGTCCATCACAGCCGATCAGGCGCAGAAAGTGCTCGGTGGGGCGATTGCGAAAAGCAAAGAGCTCGGAGAGGCGGTTACCGTTGTCGTGGTTGATAGCGCCGGGGAGATATCGGCTGTCAGCCGCATGGACGGAGCGCGCGCCTTACACTTCGACTTCGCATACGGTCTCGCCTATACGTCGCCGATTACCACACAAAGCGGCGCCGAGCTCGAGTGGGCCAAGGACGAGAATTGGTTCCGCGCCGCGAGCATCATGAGGGGCGGCCGTCTCATGGTGGCCAGGGGCGCGCTGCCGCTGCGCGCGGGGAACAAGGTGATCGGAGCGATTGGGGTGAGCGGGGCTCCAGGGGAAGTCGACCAGCAGATCGCAGAGGCCGGTCGAGAAACACTCTAGCGGGAGTCCGCTCTCCGAGCGCCTTTCGACTAGCCGGCTTCGCCAATCGATGCGTCCCTGCCGGAATCCCGGTCTACGACGTCGTCACCCTTCTTCGCCCGTCCCTCGACTGACATCGCCATTTGCGCTCATCACCCCGCTTCCACGCTCGCGCAGTCGATCCCGGCCGCCTGGTAGCACGCGAGAGCTTCCTCCCGCATCCTCCGCATGATCTCCCGCGAGCTGCCGTCGCACGCCGCCTGCAGGGCGTTGCCGAGGTTCGCGAGCAGCTTCGCGTATTTCTGACGCATGATGACGGGGTCCGGCAGGGCGCTGAAGCCGGCGTCCGTGATCGCCCAAGCGACCGCCATGGCCACCTCGTCGACGCCCGAGGGGTAGCACCCGACATCGAGGATGCCCGCCGGGTCTTCCGCCGTGTTGACGCGTTCGGACGCGCGCGTCGTCGCCGGCATCATGGCGGGGATCACGGGCTCGACGGGCGTGGTGTGGGGCTCCGCGCCAGATGGACGCGATCGCGGCAATGCTACAATGCAGCATGGTGTGTACATGTAATGAAACGCCATGGCCTTGAACATCCGGAACCGAAGGACCGAGGAACTGGCGGCGACAGTGGCCAGGCTGACCGGAGAGACAAAGACCGAGGCAGTTACCAGGGCATTGCAGGACCGGCTGGAACGCATTCATCGAGAACACGCCGGCAGGAACCTCGCCGAGGAGCTTGACGAGATCGCCCTGCACTGCGCGTCTCTGCCGGTCCTTGATGACCGGACAGTCGAGGACATTCTCGGTTACGACGAAGGCGGGTTACCCGCCTGATGGTGATTGACACTTCGGCGCTGATCGCAATTCTTCAGGACGAGCCCGAACGAGCAGAGTTCAACAGGGCCATTGAAGCCGCCGAGAGACGCGCCCTGTCTGTCGTGTCGTTCGTAGAGGCCTCGATGGTCATCGAGACACGATACGGGGCGGACGGTGTACGGGACCTCGACCTGTTCATCGCAAAGGCCGGGATCGAACTCGTTGCGGTCGACACGGATCAGGCCCACGCCGCCCGAAATGCGTTTCGCGCCTACGGGAAAGGGCGTCACCCCGCCGGCCTCAACTTCGGAGACTGCTTCCCCTACGCCCTGGCGAGGACGGAGGGTGAGCCGCTGCTGTTCAAGGGCCTGGATTTCTCGATGACCGATGTGACGGTGGTTGCCGAATAGGCAACGGGGCGTCTGACGCCCCGCCAGGTGTAGGGGCCGCCCTTGTGGCGGCCCGTGTCCGATTTGCGCAGGCCCGCGAGACGGGCGACCACAGGGGTCGGGGACGGGCGACCACAAGGGTCGCCCCTACAGGCTCGCCCTTTTGGCGCCATCCGAGCTTCGCCCGCGTTCCGCCTCGATCATCTCCGTGAGTGTTTCCTCCGTGTAACTGCCGACCGGCAGACCTTCCCGCGCCAGCCGGTTGCCGATGCGTTGCAGCACGGCGTTTGCTGGCGTCGGGACTCCGTGCAGCCTTCCGAGCTGCACGATCTCTCCGTTGAGGTAGTCCGCCTCGATGTTGCCCGTCCCTCGCTTGATGCTCTGCCAGGACGAGCCGCCGGGACGCATCCGGCCCGGTATCGGCGCCGAGCGAATGCCCTCCGCCCGCCGCGTTCGGGTCTCCTCCGCCGTCGCGCAGTCGATGCCGGCCGCTTGGTAGCAGGCCAGGGCTTCGTGCCGCAGCTCTCGCATGATCTCCGGTGAGATCCCGTCACACGCCGCCTGCAGGGCATTGCCGAGGTTTGCCAGGAGCTTTGCGTACTTCTGGCGCATGATGACGGGATCCGGCAGCGCGCTGAAGCCGGCGTCCGTGACCGCCCGGGCGACCGCAACGGCCACGTCGTCCACGCCCGACGGGTAGCACCCGACATCGAGGATACCCGCCGGGCCCTCGGCCGTGTTGACGATCTCGCCGGGCTCCATGTGCTCGCCGGGCAGGAACACCACCATCCCGTACACGCGCCGGAAACGCCGCAGGGCGATGCGCTCGTTGACCACGCCGTTCTGGGCGCACACCACAGGGACATCGTCTCCGGCGGCCTCATACAGGTCCCGTAGCGCGTCCTCGGTCTGCTGGCCCTTCACGCAGAGGATCACGGCATCGCCGTCGTCGATCGCTGCGTCGCGCGGATGTCCGACCGCCGGAATACGCAACCGCTCATCCCGCGTCGCCGTGATGAAACGCATGCCCTCGGCACGCAGCGCGTCGAGATGAGCCCCGCGGGCGATCAGCAACACGTCATGACCGGTGAGGAACAGACGTGCCCCGATGGTGCCGCCGATGCCGCCGGCCCCGTAGATGATGAATCGCAAACTGACGCTCCCCTCCCGTTCGGCGGGATTCTAAATCGTTATGCTCCCCGAGCGGCGGCCGTTCCTATGATGCGGACGCGCCCCGGCGGCGTTTCGTGGTTTCATTGCGCGCCTTCAAGGCCGGAGTGGACAGGAAACCGATGGAACGACTCGAGGCGGACTACCTGGTGGTCGGCAGCGGCGCCATGGGCATGGCGTTCACCGACGTGCTGGTCACCGAAACCGAAGCGACCGTGGTCATGGTCGACAGGCGCCACCAGCCGGGGGGACACTGGAACGACGCCTATCCCTTCGTGCGCCTGCACCAGCCCTCGTCGTTCTACGGCGTCAATTCCCTGCAACTGGGCAACAACACGATCGACACCCAGGGATGGAACAAGGGTCTGTACGAACTCGCCACGAACAGCGAGGTGTGCGCCTATTTCGGGCACGTCATGCAGCGCCAGTTCCTGCCGTCGGGCCGGGTGCGCTACTTCCCGTTGTGCGAATACCGGGGCGCTGGGCGATTCGCCTCGCTCCTGTCCGGCGACGAGTACGAAGCGTCCGGCGCCAAGGTCGTGGACGCTACCTACATGGACGTCACGATCCCCGCCGTCTCCGCGCCGCCCTTCGAGGTGGCC
Organism: Candidatus Azotimanducaceae bacterium; assembly: GCA_965206615.1. GTDB lineage: Bacteria > Pseudomonadota > Gammaproteobacteria > Pseudomonadales > Azotimanducaceae > VXNE01. The sequence goes on along the minus strand of CBDBKI010000004.1, from coordinate 48,208 downwards.
GACGGCGTCCACTGCGCACCACTGAACGACCTGCCGCGCCTCGCGGGACACTTCGAGCGCCACGTCGTGGTCGGGGCCGGCAAGACGGGCATGGACGCATGTCTCTTCCTGCTCGCCCACGGTGTCGCGCCCGACTCCATCGCCTGGATCATGCCCCGCGACTCATGGATCCTGGACCGCGCGAACATCCAGCCCGGGGGCCCATTCGCCGACCGCATCATCCAGGGACTCGAGCAGCAGATGCGGGCCATTGCCGAAGCCCGGGACGTTGACGATCTATTCGAGCGCGTCAACGCGGCGGGCCAGCTGCTCCGACTCGACCCCGACGTGCGCCCGACGATGTACCGCTGCGCCACCGTCACGCAGGCCGAGCTCGAACAACTCCGCCGCATCGGGAACGTCGTGCGCCTCGGCCACGTGCGCCGGATCGAACCGGACACGATCCTGCTCGAAGACGGGACGGTTCCTACTTCCACCGAGACGCTGCACGTCCACTGCGCCGCCGACGGCCTGGCACGGCGCCTCGCGGTACCCGTGTTCAACCGCGACGTCATCACGCTGCAGGCGCTCAGAAGCTGCCAGCAGGTCTTCAGTGCGGCGTTCACCGCGCACGTCGAAGCGACGGTTGCGGACGAAGCGGAGAAGAACGGCATCTGCACGCCCGTGCCGCATCCCGACACCCACCTCGACTTCCTGCGTACCACGCTCGCCAACACGACGAACCTGGTGCAGTGGATGATGAACGAGGACCTCGCGGCATGGCTGCGCAACTCACGGCTCGACGGCTTCACCCCGGCGCCGGGGGAGGAGGATCTGCCGGAAATCGACCCGACGCCGTTCCTGCAGGCGATGCCCAGGCTCGAGGCGTTGCTGGCTGAGGCGGGTTAATGTGACCGGGTCCCCTTCGACCTGAACGGCGTCGACCCGACGGTGGTCGACGACTCACCTTGCCCTTCCGCGCTTCGCGGGTCTCACCTGGACCTGGCCTGACCGGACACCTCAGCCCGTGTACGCAGAGTGGCGTAAGCGCCTCAATTCATGCGCCAGGGTGGTATATTATCCACACTCCAGCCGGCCCATCAATGGAAGTCCTCGTAGGGTGTCCGATCACGACCGAGATCCCGCTTTGGTCGGGCGCCGCCTTGGGGGCGATATCGCCTCCGGGGACGAACAGGAGAGGGCGTCCTCCGGCGTGGCAAGGCAACGGCTGGTTGTCCACATCGGCCCCGGCAAAACCGGCTCATCGGCTATCCAGGCTTCCCTGCGCCATTCCCGGTCGCAGTTGGAGCGCCACGGAGTCGAGTATTGGGGTTGGACGCTGGACTTCGCACCGGTGCAAGCATACCGATGGCAGCATGCCGATCCGCCGTACCAGTTCCTACGGGAAGCCGACTGGAAGGCGTTCTCCAGGCAGTTCGTCGATGTCGTCACAAGGTCAGTGGCCCGGCGGTCAGGGGTTCACACGGCAATCGTGTCTAACGAGTACTTCCACGAGGTCTTTGAGCACCTGATACCCCTGTTGCAGGAAGTCGAGACTGCCGGAGTGGAAGTGGTGGTCGTAGCCTATGTCCGAAGGCATCCGGCCTATGCGCAATCCGCATACGCACAATGGGCGTTAAAGCACAAGGCCGCTCCCGGCCGCGTCGTTCCCTTCAACGCGAATCCAGGTCACTTCGCCCGACGATTCGCCGACAAGCTCCTGCCGTTCGATGAAGCCTTCGGCCCTCGTTTCTTACTCCGGAACTTTGATGCGACAGAAGACGTGGTAGGCGACTTTCTCCACGCGGTGGGGCTCGACCACATCGACGTGCGGCGAGTGTACGAGAATGCTCGCCCTTCGGCCGAGGAGGAACTGCTGAGAGCGTTCTTCAACGACCGGCAGCCTGGGCGTGTCTTGCCAGAGGCATTCGACGACTTTGTCGATCCGGAGCACGTTGACTTTGGCTTCGACATCCAGGAGTGGTTTGTTGGGCTCTTGCCGTCGCAGAGCGATCTGGATGCGATCAGCGAAACGATGTCGGACGATCGAGCGCGGCTAAACACGCTCCTGAGGGTTCGCGGGCAACCCGAGCTGTCGGCTGACTCCACGAAAGCGTCCAGCGGTGTCATCGATACCGACCGCATGCTGGGCATTCTGGTGCAAATCCTGTACAGCCACCATTTGCAGCTCGCCGCGCGGCGAAAACACGTTGCTAGAGCTCGTCGATGGGCACGCGAGGTCCGTGACGCCATGCGTCGTCTCATGCGTTGGCGATAGGCGGTAGCGTGTGCGCAAGTGTCGCTATGACTCTCGAGGGCGGGGAGGCCCACCTGGGTTACCCCGGGGCCCCAGCCTAAAGCTGTAGCTGACCTGGTCTAGCAGCTCGAGGCAATTCCAGGCACGGTAGGCCGCCGGGATGTCCCTCAGCCTTTGGTGCGCCGCGACCCAAGGTTGCGCCCTATTACCGCGACGCCGGCGACAGCAGGAACCACGCCAGTTGCGGCGCGCCCGCCTCGCTGCATCTTGCGGCGCGCTGCCAGCAGCACCTTGCCCGTCTCCGTCTGCTCGTAGAACCACCGCTCCGCGGCCCAGGGTCCCTGCCGGGCCGTCCGCGAGTTCGCAGGCGAGCTCTTCGTAGTACGTCCTGATCTCCTGCCCGACCCGGCCGGCCGAGCCGTCGAGGCCCACCTCGTCCCAGGGTTCGCCGTCAGCGATCCTGGCGAACTTCGCAATCGCGCCGGGGATCTCGTCCGCGGTCGCGTGCGAGCCCACCGTGGTGCGCCCGTTCCTGGCCACCGCTCGGTCGTACGCGTGGCGCAACCCCTGCGCCTCGTCGACGGCGGGATGGAGATCCGGGTCGTAGCGCGGGGGCAGCGAGCAGACCAGTGGTTCGGCATCCTCCGGCTTGACGGCTTCGGGAAAGTCCTCGAGTACGGGCCCCGCCGGCTTCCCAAGGAGCCCGAAGGCCGCGTCGAGCACGCGGTGCTGAAAGCCGGCGTCGCGCGGCTTGCCGAGCGGCAGACCGAGCGGAAACTCGACACACAGCGCCCGTGGCGGACGCATGCGTTCCGCGATGTTCCGGATCGGCACGATCACGACGGTAGAGAGCCCGGCAGCCTCGAACACATGGGCGAGCGTACAGACCGTACGCGGACACAGGGGTCAGACAGGTGTCAGCAGGACGACGTCCACCCGGTCTTCGCGCAGTTTCCGGGCGCAGGCGGGACCGGTGTCCAGGCGCACCTCGGATACCGTGTCCGGCTGATTGCCGGCGAACGCATAGTGGAAGTCGGCGACGCTCCCGATGGCGCCGCGCTCGGCGAGTTCCTCCAGACGATCGATGGGATAGACGATGTTCAGGTCCGCGGCGAAGCCGGCGCGGTCGAAGTTCGGGCTCACGTGGCCAAGCTTCAGGTCGCGCGCGGTCGCGGGGATGGTCTCGAAGTGGACATCGCTGAACCCGAACGGATCGGCTCCCTCGCGGTACAGGCCGGCACTGGTGACGATGGCCACGCGCGCGTTCTGCAGAGGCGGGGGTGTGGTGAAGGCAGCCTCGGCGAACTCCGGGACGGGCAGAGTGGCCACGTGATCTCGCATGGCTCGGTCGTTGTCGGTCATCAGGGCTCCTCGCGCGGCAGTCGGCCACCTTTCTACGGACGTTGGGTTCCGGACCTTCGGCGAGAACGCCTGGCACTCGGGTGGAGCAGTCAATTTCGGTCCGCTCAGGGAGGGATGTCAAGGTTTGCGTTGCAGACGCACGCCAAGGTGCCGTCCCGGACCAGCCGGGCCTACGCCCAGTCGAAGGACCGCCCGGCCATTTCCCCGTTGAGCCGTGCGGCGAGCGCCTGGGCCGTATCGACCGGGAGATACGGTATGCGCATCGCGTACGGCCGGCCGACGACCAGGACCGCATCGACGCGCAGGCAGGCCATGCCGTAGCGGCGGTCGAAGGGCGACTGGGTGACCTTGATCGCCTGCATCCTGCTGTACGGCACGATGGTCAGTTCGCGCCTCCACCAGCCGCGGCGCCAGAACAGCGCCGCGTCCCCGGCAGCGTAGAAACGACACGCCACGTAACGCCGCGCAAGCCAGGCGAGCAGGGGCAGACCCGCCAGGGACAGGAGCGCCCACGGAGTCGCAAGGACACCGACGACCGCCGCCACGACCACCAGTGTTGCCTGTAGCCGAAGGCGGCGCCGCACGGCCCGGCGGTCGATGGGTTGCCACTCCCGGCCCGCGATGGCCACATCGGGGAGTGCCCGGGCGAGGACCCTGGGCACGCGATCCACCGGGATGAGCGGCGCCAGCCATTGACGCAGCCCGACCGTCAATCCGGACAGCATGTTGCCCGGCTCCGGCAGACCCCCGGCGATGTCCATGCGGATGGCCTGGCGGCCCAGCCACCGGTGCAGCACGCCATCCCGCACGCGCAGGCGCTGGATACGGCGCGTCGGCGTGATCTGCACGATCCTGGTGAGCGAACCGAACTCCGATCGCAGCCGATCGTCCGCCGCACTCAGCCGGAAGCCGTGGAAGAGCAGGAACGCGAGGGCGATCGACAGCCCGTAGAGCGCCCCGAGGATCAGCACCAATACCGCCACGGCAGCCAGCGCACCTGGCCACCAGACGTTGGCCGCCGCCTGCGCTTCCAGGCCAAGCGAGCTCCAGACGAATCCCGTCCAGTCCACCTCTTCCCAGTCGACGCCGACGAACCGGTTGACCAGTGCCAGGAGGACACCCACCAGTACCAGTCCCTGGTTGCTGACCAGGCCGAAGCGGACCAGCTCGGCCGGAGGCAGTTCCAGCAGCGTCTCCTCGTCCCCGTCGACCGCGTGCACCGGGGTGGCCGACCGCTCGGTCCGCCCCACGCGCGCATCCTCCACGGCCTCGCGAACCTGCTCCGCCGATTCGAGCGAGAGCACGCGCATCACGGCCTCCGGCGAACCGCCACTGGCCGTCTCCAGCCGCAGCGCCGTCACGCCGAATAGCCGGTGCAAGGGGTTGCGTGCGAAGTCCACGTTCTGCACACGGCCATACGGGATGCGACGTTCGTTGCGCACGAGCACGCCCTCGCGGACGACCATCTCCTCCCGTCCCAGTCGATAGCGATAACGCAGGTGCGCCAGTACTGCATATCCCACCACCAACAACGAGAGAGCACCTGCGATGCCCAACGCCAAAAGCCAGCGCTCGTCCACATCGCGCAGCAGGAACAGGAGCGGGATCGTCAGCGCGTAGCCGGACAGGGACAGGGAGCGAAACAGCCAGGAACTCGGGTGCAGCCGGAGCCATGGCCCCTCGACATCCGGGACGGCGCCGTGCACCTGCGCACTCATGGCGGCGCTGGGGTATCGGCAGACCCGTCGGTCAGGAGGTCCCGCAGACGGAACGCCTCCTCGCGACCCACTCCCCCGAGCCGGGTCGCGGAGTGCCGGGTCCCGGCAGTGTGAACGACGAGCGTCGCGACACCGAACCGGCGTTGCAGCGGCCCCTCGACGACGTCCGTATGCTGCACGCGCGAGCGCGTGACGAAGACGTGGGAGCGCCACACCACCCCGCGCAGGATCTGCAGGCCGGCCTCGTCCAGACGATACGCGATGCGCCGATGGCGGAGCCCTGGCCAGGCGAAGCAGAAGAAGCCGAGAACACCGACGAACAGCAGCCAGAGCAGGGCGACCAGGACGCCGGTTGGCGAGCCGATGCCGGCGCGAGCGACGCCCAGACCGGCCCCGACGGTCCCCGCGATCATCGCCATCGGAAAGAGAAACGCGCCAGCGAGACGAGCCATGCGTAGCGCGCCGGGGTGCAGGCCGTGCAGCCCGGCTGCCTCCGGCCCGGCTGCCTCCGGCCCGTCAGCCTCCGTCACAGGGACTCGGCCCGATACCAGGGGGCGCCGGCAAGGCCGTCCCGGCAGCGATCGGCGGGCCCGTTCGACCCGCTACCGGAAAGCCGGGCTACAGACCTCCCAAATACTGAAGATAGTATGGAACCTTTCACCTTAAGGAACTGATGTTCATGGACATTTTAGCTACGTGTAGCCCAGTACCCTCAAACGTCCTTTTTTTCGGAAATGGAGGTGTGTATATTGGCACTCCTCACTGGCCGGTCTGTACATTCATACAGTGTCATTCTCCTCGGCAGGGCGAAAACACTTGTAGCAGCCGGCCGGTGAGGCCAAGCCTCCCGCCTCTTCCTGGATCCGCCCCGACCCCGATCCGCGCGTCAGCGTTTGGCTCCACGGGCGTTTCGCGTTGGCGAAACTCCAACGCGAACGAAGTTCGCGCTCGCGCTCGCGCTACGCGCCCAACGTCGCCTCCGTCCCCATGACGATGCAGCCCGACGCCGCGAACATTCCGCCGACGCCCAGGCACAGCGAGACCTCGGCGCCCTCGACCTGTGCGGCGGCCGTGCCGCGCATCTGCCGCACGCTCTCCTGCAACGCATACATCCCGTACATGCCCGAGTGCATGAAGGACAGTCCGCCGCCGTTCGTGTTGAGCGGCAGCGCCCCGCCGGGCCGCGTGTTGCCGTCGGCGATGAACGCGGCCGCCTCGCCCTTCGCACAGAAGCCGAGATCCTCGAGGCCGTAGATCGGCAGGTGGGCGAATGCGTCGTACACCATCATGTGGTCGACGTCGCGATGGCCGATGCCGGCGGTGCGCATGGCATCGGCGCCGGCCACACGGAAGGCGCGCGAGGAACAGAGGTCCTCCATCTGGCTGACCATGGGCGTCTCCGCGCTCTCGCCGGTGCCGAGGATGTGCACGGGCCGCTGCGGGAAATCCCGCGCCCGCTCCGCCTTCGTCAGGATCAGCGCACCGCCGCCGTCCGTGACCAGGCAGCACTCGAGCTTGTGGAACGGGTAGGCAATCATGCGCGACGCGAGCACGTCATCGACAGTGATCGGATCCCGGTGGGACGCGCGCGGGTTCCGGCCGGCCCACTCGCGCTGGACCACGGCGACCATGGCAAGCTGCTCGTGCGTCATGCCGTAGTCCTGCATGTACCGCAGCACGCCGATGGTGAACATCGTCGTCGGCCCCATGCCCCCGTAGGGCCCCTCGAACTGTCCCGCCAGGCTTGCACCGCCGCCACCGGGGCGGCCGCCGCGCCCGACCCCCGAGCGGCCGCTTTCGCCGTGGGTGATGAGCACCGTCTCGGCGTGCCCCGCCTCGATCGCAGCCACGGCGTGGCGCACATGGAGCATGAAGGAGCACCCGCCGACGCTCGTGCCGTCCACCCAGCGCGGCGTGATGCCGAGGTAGTGCACGATCTCCGTCGGAGCAGCCCCGGCGGTCGCGACGCCATCGATGTCCGACGCCGTGAGGCCGGCATCCGCCAGCGCGTTGAGCGCGCCATCGGCATGCAACTGCAACTGGCTCATGTCCGGGATGCGGCCGAGGTCGGTGGTCTCCGCGGCCCCGACGATCGCGACGCCCGTCATGCTTCACCTCCCGTCGACTGCGCCGCCGGCCGGAAGAGCGGCAGCGTGATGGCATCGTCCTGTTCCTCGAAGACGACCTCGAGCGGCATGTCGAGCACGAGGGCCGCCGGGGTCTGTGGACAGTCGACGATGTTCGACATCAGCGTGGGTCCTTCCGTCAGCTGCACGAGCGCGATCGCGTAGTGCCCGTCGAAGGACGGATGCGGGCGGTGGTTGATGACATAGCTCAGCAGTGCCCCGCGGCCACTCGCGGCATACACCTCCACGTCCGTGCTCCCGCAGCCGGGACAGAACGGTCGTGGCGGGAAGTACGTGTCGCCGCAGTCGCGGCAGCGTTGCAGTCTCAGCTCGCCTGCCCGCGTACCGTCCCAGAAGTGTTGCGTCTCGGGCGTGGGCACGGGGAGCGAGCGCGGTTTCAGTTCCGCCAAGGCTCATCTCCAGCAAGAAAGAGGGCGTGAAGCTGCGCAGCAACTTCCAACGCGCGCGCAGTATCTTATGCGCTCGGTACCGGCGGCAAGCGCTCGCCCCAGGGGAACGTCGGATCGCCCACCGCCATGAACTCGGGGTTCAGGAAGGACGCCTTGGCGTTGTAGTCGAGGGGCCGCCCATCGAAACGCCGCACGGCGCCGCCGGCCGCCGTCAGCACGGCCTGGGCCGCGCCGATATCCCACTCCGACGTCGGACCGAGGCGCGGGTAGAAGTCCGCTTCGCCCTCGGCCAGCAGGCACAGCTTGAGCGAACTGCCGATGGACCTGCGCGTCACCGGCCCGAGCGCCGCTGCGACCCCGTCGAGATAGCTCTCGAGTCGTGCACTGCCGTGACTGCGGCTCGTCACGACCGTGAGACCGCCCGCCTTCGGGAAGGCCCGCGCCGCCAGCGACTGACGTCCCGTAGGTGTTTCCTTGTAGGCCCGTCCCAGGGCCACGTCGCCCAGGAACACCTCGCCCCTGACCGGAACTCCGACCACGCCGAGCACCGGCCGGTGACCCTCGATCAACGCGATGTTCACCGTGAACTCGCCGTTCCTGCCGACGAACTCCCTGGTGCCGTCGAGGGGATCCACCAGCCAATACCGCGACCACGTCCTGCGGATCTCGAACTCCGGCGGCTCGGACTCTTCGGACAGGATCGGATACTCCGGCGCCAGCCCCCGCAGCCCGGCGACGATCACCGCATGCGCTCGCAGATCGGCCGCCGTAACCGGCGAACTGTCCGACTTCGTATCGACATCGAAGTCCGTCGCGTACACATCCATGATCTCGGCGCCGGCACGGCGCACGATCTCGATCAGTTCCTCGTGGAGCGCCGCCGCGTCGTCCTCGCGCACGGTCAGTCTCCACGTTGCATGTGGATCTGCGCGATGCGGATGGCCGCCATCGAGCGCGCTTCGCTCAATTCGCTCGACAGGAACAGGTCGTCGATCGACGCCAGCGGCCAGGTCTGCACCTCCGGCGGTTCGGGCTCGTCGCCGGGCAGGCTCTCCGGGTACAGGTCGCGGGCCAGCATCGCGTGGACCGTGAAGCCCATGTGGGACGGGGCAACGCTCAACTCCCGCAGGTATTCGATGCGTTTCGCCCCGAAACCCGCTTCCTCCTTCAGCTCGCGGTCCGCCGCCTCCTCGAAGGTCTCACCCGGCCCGCTCACCGTGCCCTTCGGCAGACCGAGTTCGTACTTGTGCAGGCCGGCGAGGTACTCGCGGACCAGCACCACCTCATCGTCTGCGGTGATCGCGACGACGATGACCGCCTGGCGGCCCCTGGGCGGGAGCCGTTCGTAGCGGCGCTCCACGCCGTTCGAGAAGCGCAGGTCCAGGGCCTCGACATGGAAGAAGCGGCTCTCGGCGATGCGCGTCGCCTTCAGTATTTCGGGCAGGGGCATGGGGCGGATTATATGGGCTCGGCGCGCCGGCCGCGCCCGTCGCGAGGCCGCTGACTGGTGTATTGTCACGTATCCCATGTCGACACCCGTGCGCGGCGCTGCGGGGAAGAGGAGAGAGATGAAGCTGGGCCTGTTCATGATGCCGATCCACAATCACACGAGGGACTATCACCAGACCCTCATGGAGGACATTGACGCGATCGTCCTCGCCGACCGCCTCGGCTATTCCGAAGCCTGGGTGGGCGAGCACCACAGCTCCAAGTCGGAACAGATCACGTCGCCGCTGCTCTTCCTCGCGCACGTGCTGTCCCAGACCGAGCAGATCGTCTGCGGCACCGGCGTCATCTGCCTGCCGCAGTACCACCCGGCGGTGACGGCGGGGCAGATCGCCCTGTTCGATCACCTGGCGAAAGGGCGCTACATAGCTGGCGTGGGCCCCGGCGGCCTGGCGCCCGACTTCGAGCTCTTCGGCGTGATGGAGGCGGACCGCAACGCGATGATGGTCGAGGCGATCGACATCATGATCGACATCTGGACCTCGGACCCGCCCTACGAGTTCAACGGCGAGTACTGGCAGATCTCCCTCAAGGACTGGATCTACGAGGATATCGGACTCGGCTACATGGCCAAGCCGTATCAGAAACCCTATCCACCGCTGGCCGTCTCGGCGATGAGTCCCTTCTCCGGCTCGATCAAGTTCGCCGGCTCGCGCGGCTACATCCCGATCTCCGCGAACTTCATCGGCACCTGGTCGGTCAAGTCGCACTGGCAGGTCTATGCCGAGGCGGCGGCCAAGGCCGGTCACCCGACCGACCCCGAGATCTGGCGTGTCGCGCGTAACATCCATGTGGACGAGACCGACGCGGCCGCCGAGGCATTCGTCAAGACGGCCGAAGCCAGCACGGATTGGTATTTCAGCTACCTGTTCCGGATATTCGAGCGCGGCGACATGAAGGGCCCCTTCGTGGTCAACCAGGGCGACGACCCGGCGGACCTCAGGCACGAAGCGCTGCGCGACAACTACACGATCTACGGCAGCCCGGAAACGGTCGCCGAGAAGATCCTGGCGCTGCGCGACGAGATCGGCCACTTCGGCACGCTGATGCTCACGGCGCAGGACTGGACCGACAAGGAGCGGATGCAGCGCTCCATGTCGCTGCTGGCCGAGGAGGTCATGCCCAGGGTCAACGCGGCCATCTGACCCAGGCCCCGACGCACCAGGCAGCCCCTCCCCGTCACGGGCGCTCATCAGCTCCCGCGCCCGGTCCTGTAGGGGCGACCCTTAATGGAATGGTCCGCCCCGTCCCCGACCCTTGTGGTCGCCCGGGGACCTAGGTGAATTCGAGACGGGACGGGACCAGCCCGTTCCCTACAACGCTTCTACTCTGGCTGATACGGCGTCCCACTGGATGTTCGCGAAGAACGCGTCGATGTAACGCGCCGTCGCCGCGCCGTAGTCCATGTGATACGAGTGCTCGTACATGTCGATCACGAGCAGCGGCGCCGTGGCTGCCGGGAAGTGCATGTGATCCGCCATCCAGTAGTTCTCGAGGGCGTTGAACTGCCGGTTGTACCCCAGCACGACCCACCCCGAGCCACCTCCCAGCCCGGCGGCGATGCGTCGATACTCCGTTTCCCACCGGTCGTAGCTGCCGAAGGCCCGTCCGATCAAGCCCCGCAAATCGGCGGACGGGTTCCCGTCACCGCCCAGGTTGTCGAAGTAGAGCTCGTGCAGTACCACGGACCCCGAACGCATCAGGTGTTCGCGCTTCAGATCGTTGTAGGTGAACGCCGGCAGGTCCGGGTCGGCCAGCGCCGCCGCGAGCCGGCGATTCGTCTCGTTGAGCGCCCTGACCGAGCCGCCGTAGTTGTTCGACCAGTGCGACTCGATCAATCGGGTCGACAGCCCCTTCAGGCTCGATGACTCGAAGGACAGCGGCTTGAGTTCGTGCGTGCTGGCGAACGCGGGGACGGCAATGTCCGGCGCACCCTCGGTGACGGGGTCCTGGCCGTGGGCGGGCCGCGAGGCGGCGAACAGTCCGGCGGCAAGACCGGCGACGGCGCCCTTCAGCACATTGCGTCGGCTATCGGCTCGCAGAACGACATCGGGATCTTCGGTTTGGGGCGCCATGCGGGGCCCTCCTGCTGTTTGGCGGTGACACCGATGGCTTTGCCACGTAGAAGGCCTCCCGTCAACAAGGATCTCCGGGCTACAGCTTCCGTTTGCCACCGTCCGCAATATCGGGACAATGGGCGCATGCTCGCCTGGTCGGCAATCGACACCGTTCTGCTCGACATGGACGGGACGCTGATCGACCTGCACTTCGACAACACCCTGTGGAACCTGCACCTGCCGACGCTGTTCGCCGAGGTGCACGCGATCGACATCGAAGACGCGCGCGAGCACCTCTACGGGCACATGCGCGGCGCCGCGCCGTCGCTCGACTTCTACTCGCTCGACTACTGGGCCGAGTACACCGGCATGGACATCGACGGACTGCACGCGGAGCTCGACGATCTCATCGTCTATCGACCCGGAGCCGCCCGCTTCATGGCCGCCGTGCGCGCGAGCGGACGCCGTGCAGTGCTCGTCACCAACGCCCACCCGAAGAGCCTCGCCATCAAGGACGGCAAGATCGGGTTGCGGGGCCAACTCGACGCAGACTTCTCGTCCCACGACTTCGGCGTGCCGAAGGAACACCCCGACTTCTGGCCGGCGTTCGCCGCACAGGAGGTCTACGACCCGGAGCGCACGCTGCTGATCGACGACAACCCGGCCGTGCTCGAGGCCGCACGCGGCAGCGGCATCCGACACCTCCTCTGCGTCCTGCGCCCCGACTCCAGGCGACCCCTGCGCTCGAACCTGGGCTTTCCCGCGTTCGACGATTTCGACGAGATCGCCCCGCCCTAGTGTCGTGTCACGCGAGTTCTGGCGCTTCAGCGCGTCCCACGGGGTCTGTGGCAAGGCGCGTCCCCGCAGGGAATGGTGGTGCCCATTGCCAAGGGGCGCAACACCGCCACAGGCCCCGTGGGACGCGCCCTTCGGGAGCTCGCCATGCGCGCCACTGCCGCGTTGTGATCCTTGCCAATATGCCCGATATTCCCTGCGGACCACGCCTTGCATTGACGCGCATGGCAAACTCTGAAGGGCCAGAACTCGCGTGACACGACACTAAATGGACGCGGTACGACTCGACAAGTGGCTGTGGGCCGCGCGCTTCTTCCGCACGCGCTCGCAGGCGAAGACCGCCGTCGAGGGCGGGCACGTACGGTTGCACGGCGCCCGCACCAAGCCCGCCAAGGACCTGAAGGCCGGCGACACCCTCACGGTGCGGCGCGGGTTCACGGAGTGGACCGTCGAGGTGACTGCCCTGGCGGAGCGACGCGGCAACGCGCACGCCGCCGCCGAACTCTATGCGGAGACGGCCGACTCGATAACACGACGCGAAGCGGAAGCCGCGCGGCGGCGCGACGAGCAACTCGGACGCGCCGCTCCGGTGGTCCGTCCGACGAAGCGGGACCGGCGGCGACTTGACGCCCTTAAGGACGCGTCCGCAGATTGAGCCACGAACGGAGCCCAGCGACAATGACGAACGCGGCTCTTTGCGTGGGCTCCGGGGGGGTTAGCGATGCCAGCGGCTTTGAAGACCGAGGCGGCGTTTTCCACGACCTGTCCGGACGCGGTGGCCCGAGCCTGAGTGGCGGCGGTGGGAATCCCAGACCCGCCCCTTCAGGCTTCCCATTGGACAAGTTGGACAAGGCTTGCGCTGGACTTCACGTGTGGCCATCTGCTAGTGTCGTCCTCACGCGGCCGAGAGCGCTTGGCCCAACCGTCTAAAGGCGGCCCGATGGATGTGCCGCTCCCGCGGGAGCCAAAGTCCCTCAGTGCCGCCTCCTTATTCTAGGGTCGCCCTTTTTCGGCGGCCCTAAGTACTTCTGGGAGCCCTGCACGAACTTCAGGTAGACCCCGAAGACCCGGTACCTCAGATCGCGCCAAGACTTCCTCGACAGCTTGTAGGGGTAGGACGGTCTATCACGCGACACTTGATGTTGCGGATCCAGCGTGTCGATCATCGCGTGAATCACGATCCCGTATCGCAATAGCCGCTGCCGGTCCGACGTGTGCTCCATCCTGTCGAGTACGCGCGCAACTGGCAACAGTCACCGCTGCGTCTGCTGCTCATCCTCAAAGCGCCGGACAAACTCTATGAATGGGATGGTATCCAAGTCGCCGCCCCCGGGTACAAGCACCAGCTCGGCCACAGCACGCTGCGAACCCCGGTCGACGATCCGCACCTTGCGCGACTCCAAGCAATCAACGAAATGGCTGAATTTCTCCCCGCGCTTGTCCTTGTCGATCGACACCATCAGCCCGCCGCGCCGAAACAGCTCGATACTTGCCCACAGCTTCGCGAGCAGGTACAGAACGCCTATGAAGTCGTTGTACCCCACCTCGGTAGAGTGTCTGCTACGGAGCGTCTTGAAATCGTCCCCGGCGAGCGAACGGAGCTTCCCAACGACCTCGTCCGCCGCCTTCAGAACCGGGTCAAGATTCTCGTCGACAAATCGCCGCGCCGACCTTTTGCGCTCTGTCCGGCTGCGAAACTCTTGATACCCAATGTCCAGGAGCTTGACGAACAGCGCCCCGAGGAAGCCGGCCCCCAACATTCTCAGCAGGTCAACGTCCGGCATTGCGGTCACCGATCCCGAACCGCTGCTCCTCGATCCGGCGACGAACGCCAGACAATCTCCAGTGCAGAGAACCTCCCACATTTGCTATTCCCCGCTGCTCTACTGGGGAACCTCTCACCCCGCCAGCCCAGACGCGTCGATCTTTCGCGACCCGAGCCGGGGCGCCCCTTCTCCGAAGGCAGGCCAGCAAACTACTACTATATATAACACCAGTCAAATCTGAATCCGCCCACTAATACACCGGTTTTTGCGGTCCCGGCGCGAAGCCTGGCGAATACCGTACTCGATCGAAGCGCGGAGCGCCCGACGAAGCGCAAGCGGCCACGACCCATGCGCAAACGCACACTCGGCTTCCGGGCGCGCAAGTCCACGCACGGCGGCCCCACGGGGAAATCAAGGTTGCGCGCAGGGACTGACCGGAGGCGCCCGTCGGCGCCGCGCCCACCGTGCACGCCCGTTCGCGGCGCGACCCAAGCGGCGGTATCATTTCCCCGAGCCTCCCAACCGCAGGATCCCGATGGCAGCGGACCCGAAAGCCACGCTCGACAGAAACACGTACTTCGATCTCAGTCCGGCAGCACTGGCCGAGATCGCAGTGCTTCGCGGCGAGGGCCGGTTTTCGTCCAGCGGCGCCGTCGTCGTCGAGACCGGCGGGCGCACCGGGCGCTCGCCGAGAGACCGTTTTCTGGTGGAGGAGCCTGACACGTCCGGGCACATCGACTGGGGCTCGGTGAACCAGCCGATCGAGCCCGCCGTGTTCGACACGTTGTGGGATCGGGTACAGGTGCACCTGGCGGATACGGACACCTTCGTCTCACACCTCCACGTCGGCGCGGACGCGGAGCACTACCTGCCGATCCAGGTGACCACGGAGTACGCCTGGCACGCCCTCTTCGGACGTTCCCTCTTCATCCTTCCCGAGACCTTCAACCCCAACGGCAAGGAAGTCTGGGAGGTCGTCAACGCGCCCGACTTCGTCTGCGATCCACAACGCGACGGCACCGCGAGCGACGCCACCGTCATGATCAGCTTCGCGAGACGCCGCGTGCTCCTCGCCGGCATGCGCTACGCGGGAGAGATGAAGAAGGCCCTGTTCGGCGTGCAGAACTTCCTGCTGCCGGCGAAGGGGGTGCTGCCGATGCACTGCTCCGCGAACGCCGGGCCCGACGACTCGGTCACGCTCTTCTTCGGCCTCTCGGGTACCGGCAAGACGACGCTCTCCGCGGACCCGGACCGAATGCTGATCGGCGACGACGAGCACGGCTGGGGCGAGGGCACGGTGTTCAACCTCGAAGGCGGCTGCTACGCCAAGTGCATCGATCTCACGCGCGAGAACGAGCCGGTCATCTTCGATGCCATTTCCTTCGGCGCCATCGTCGAGAACGTCGTCATGGACCCCGACACCCGCGTACCGGACTACGCGGACTCCTCGCTCACCGAGAACACCCGCGCCTGCTATCCGCGCGATAACATCGCCGCCAAGGTGCCCGAGAACAGCGGCGGGGAACCCCGGCACATCGTCTTCCTGACCTGCGACGTCAGCGGCGTGCTGCCGCCGGTGTCCGTGCTGTCCAAGGAAGCGGCGGCGTACCACTTCCTGTCCGGATACACCGCCCAGGTCGGCTCGACGGTGGTGGGATCGACGGAGGCGTATTCCGCGACCTTCTCGACCTGTTTCGGAGCCGCGTTCTTCCCCCGACCCGCCGGCGTCTACGCGGACCTCCTCATCAAGCGCATCGAGGAGTTCGGCTCCAACGTCTACCTCGTGAACACGGGCTGGACGGGCGGCGGCTACGGGATCGGCAAGCGCTTCAGCATCCCGTCGACGCGAGCCATCATCGCGGCCATACAGTCGGGCGCCATCGCCGACGCGTCGACCACCCACCTCGAGGATCTGAACCTCGACATCCCGACGCAGGTGTCCGGGATCGACGCGAGCGTCCTGAATCCGCGCAACATCTGGGAGGACGGGGACGCCTATGACGCGGCCGCCGGCAAGCTGATCGGCCAGTTCGTCGCCAACTTCGAGAGGTTCGACGTCGACCCCGCCATCGTCGCCGCGGGACCGCGCGCCTGAAGCCGGGCATCCGACGGCCGACGCGACCATGAACAACGCTTTGCGAGGGCGCCCGGAGCTCGGGCGGCTCCGTCGTGGTATCGAGAAGGAGAGCCTGCGCGTCACGCCGGTTGGAGCCCTCGCCAGCACGCCGCACCCGGCGGCGCTCGGCTCCGCGCTGACGCATCCACACATCACGACCGACTTCAGCGAGGCGCAGCTCGAACTCATCACGGGCGTCCACGACAGCGCCGACGCGTGCATCGGCGAACTCGAGGACATCCACCGCTTCGTTTACCGGCATCTCGACGACGAACTGATGTGGGCGGCGAGCATGCCCTGCATCCTGACCGCGGAGGCGGACATCCCGGTGGGGCGGTACGGCAGGTCGAACGTCGGACGCGCCAAGACCGTGTACCGCATCGGGCTCGGCCATCGTTACGGCCGGCTGATGCAGACGGTCTCCGGCATCCATTACAACTTCTCCGTGCCGGACACCCTGTGGCCCGCCATCGCCACGGCGCGCGGGGAGACCCTCGATGACGACACGCCGACACACGCGTACTTCGACCTCATCCGCAACTTCCGCCGCCAGTCGTGGCTCCTGCTCTATCTGTTCGGCGCCTCGCCGGCGGTGTGCAAGTCGTTCGTCAAGGGCGGCGCGCACGGACTCGAGTCCTTCGACGAGGGCTCCCTCTACCTGCCCCACGCCACCTCGCTGCGCATGGGACCCCTCGGCTACCAGTCGAGCGCGCAGGCGTCCCTGCACGTCTCCTACAACAGCCTCGCCGAGTACGGGGCGAGCATCCACGAGGCGCTCTCCCGTCCCTACCCGCCCTACGAGGCCATCGGCATGCAGGACGCCAACGGCGAGTACCGACAGCTCGGCACCGCTCTCCTGCAGATCGAAAACGAGTTCTACGGCGCGATCCGGCCCAAGCGGCGGACCCGTTCCGGAGAGCGCCCCATCGCCGCGCTGCACGAACGCGGCGTGGAGTACGTCGAGGTCCGCTGCCTGGATCTGAACCCGTTCCTGCCCGTGGGCATCGACGCGCACGCCATGCGCTTCATGGACGTGTTCCTGCTGCACTGTCTCCTGGCCGACAGTCCGCCCGACAGCCCCGAGGAATCCGCGCGGATGCAGGCCAACCAGCGCCTCATCGTCGAGCGCGGACGCCAACCGGGGCTACGGCTCGAGGCCGGCGGCCGCATGCGCGACCGCACCGAGTGGGCGCGCGAGATTCTCGACGACTGCGCAGACATCGCCGGCGCCATCGACGAGGTCAACGGCGACGACCTCGCCATGTACGCCGTGGACCTGCAACGGCGCAAGGTGGCCGATCCGGAACACACCCCCTCGGCGCGAGTGCTCACGAGCATGCGTGTCCAGCGCACGCCGTTCTTCCACTTCGCCATGAACCATTCCGTGACGCACAAGGGATATTTCGACGAGCACCCGATGCGGGCCGCACGGATCGCCTGGTTCGAGGAACTGACCCGGCGGTCCCTCGCGGACCAGGAGCGGGCGGAGACGGCGGACACCGCAACGTTCGACGCCTACCTCGCCGGCCAACGACTCGATACGCCCACGCCCGCCGACGGCGGGGGATGAACTTCCTCGCCCACTGCCTGCTCGGCCATCCTCACACAGGACTCATGGCCGGAGGCTTCATCGGCGACTTCGTCAAGGGGCCGGTTCCGGAAACGCTGCCGGAAGAGCTGCGCGCCGGGATCCGCCTGCACCGTCGCGTCGACGCGGTCAGCAACCGGCTGCCGGGCATCGCCGTGAGCGTCCGACGCCTGGACCCCGAACTGCGGCGCGTCGCGCCGGTCCTGCTCGACGTCCTCGCGGACCACTGTCTGGCGAAGCGCTGGGAGCACCACGGTCACGGCGACCTGGCGGCATTTTCGGCGTCCGCCTACGGAGCCATCGACCGGTATTCGTCTCACCTGCCGGCGGCCGGCCAGCGCTTTTTCCGCCGCATGCGCGAGGTCGACCTGTTCGTCCGCTACCTCGAACCCGAGACCGCGCTGCGGGCGATGGAGTACGTGCTCGAACGCCTGCGCCACGAACACCTGGCCCCGAAACTCGACCCCATCGTCCGCGACGCATTGCCCGCGCTGATGCAGGACTTCGACGTGTACTTCCCCGAACTCAAGACCGCCGTAGCGGCCTGGAAGGAAGAAGTCGGGTACCCGTAGGGGACGCCCTTGTGGCGTCCCGTCCCGAATTCGTGCACGGCCTCCGCGCGGGCCAGCGCCGTCCCTACGCCCGGGCGCGCCACTGCATCACGGCACCGGCAACCACCCCGACGAACCCCAGCAGCGCCCACAGCGCGATCGAAAGCCCGAGGAACGGCGGTGTCGCCGCGCAATCCGCGGTCCCGAAGGTCATGGCCGTGAGCGCCTCGCTCGCCATCCCCGACTCGATCAGGTAGTCGATCCCGGCGCCGCATCCCGGCGCTTCGCCGGGCGGCAGGCTCTCGACCCAGAGTTGGCGGACCGAGAAACCTGCTCCCACGAGCCCCGCCAGCAGAGTCCCCAGGGGATAAATGCCGAGGCGCGGATCGTGGGTAATCCCCCCCAACGCCACGAGGCCCGCGACCAGGAACCACAGCCGCTGCATGAGGCACAGCGCGCAGGGCGCCATGTCGAGGGCGTGCTCAAGCACCAGCGCGAACGCGACGAGGCCCGCCGTCCACGCAACGAGAGCAAGGCCCCAGTCTGTCTTCGATCCGCTCATCGGTCAGTGGTCCTCCAGAATCATCGCCGCGCCTTTCTCGCCGATCATGATCGCCGCGGCGTTGGTGTTGCCGGACACCAGCGTCGGCATGATCGAGGCATCCGCGACCCGCAACCCCTGCAGGCCACGGACGCGCAGCCGGTCGTCCACCACGGCGGCCGCGTCGCTGCCCATCCTGCACGTGCCGACGGGGTGATACACCGTGGCGCCCGACTGTCGGCAGAAATCCAGGATCTCGTCGTAGGACCGAACGTCGTCTCCCGGAAGGATTTCGTGGTCCCGGTAGCGCGCCAGCGCCGGCGCATCGACCACGCGGCGCGCGATGTTCACACCCTCCACGAGCGCGTCCCGATCCACCTGCTCGCTGAGGAAGTTCGGACGGATGGCCGGCGGCGCGGCGGGATCCGCGCTCCTGACGTGAATGGACCCGCGGCTCTCCGGGCGCAACTGGCAGACCGCCAGCGTCATGCCCGGTTCCTTTTCGAGCATGCCGCGCCGGCCCCCCGCGTAGCTCGCGTGCGCGAAGTGGAACTGCACGTCGGGGGTTTCGAGTTCGGGGCGGGTCCGGACGAAACCGTGCGCGATGCCCGCGGTATAGGTAAACGCTCCCCGGCGCGCCGCGCCGTACTGCAGAGCTGCCAGGGCGAAGCGCGCCCCCCGGGTTGCCTCGTTCAGCGTCCGGCTGCCCCGCACACGACACATGACGCTACTGGCGTAGTGGTCCCGGTAGTTCTCTCCCACCCCCGGCAACTCGTGCACGACCGGGATGTCGCACTCGCCAAGCCGGTCCGGCTGGCCGATGCCCGACAGTTCCAGCAACTGCGGCGACTGCACCGCCCCGGCGGCCAGCACCACTTCCCGGCGCGCACGCACGTCGACGACGTTGCCGCCGTTGGCTCCGCCGGCAGCGCCATAGCGCACGCCCACGGCCCGAGTGCCCTCGCACAACACCCGGTGCGTCAGCGCCCGCGTGCGCACGGTCAGGTTGGGGTTCCCCCGCGCCGGATTGAGGAATGCGCGCGCGGTGCTGTGGCGGCGTCCGCGCTGCTGGGTGACCTGGTAGTAACCGAAGCCCTCCTGCGACGCCCCGTTGTAGTCCGGGTTCTTCGCGTAGCCGATCTCGGCCCCCGCCTCGACGAACGCGTCGAGCAGGGGATGCCGTTCGATCATGTCAGCGACACTCAGTTCGCCGCTCCCACCCCGAAACTCGTCGCCGCCGCGCTCGAAACGTTCCGAACGTCTGAACAACGGCAGCACCTCCTCGTACGACCAGCCGCGATTGCCGAGTTGCGCCCAGGTGTCGTAATCCAGCGCCTGTCCCCGCACGTACAGCATCCCGTTGATCGAGCTCGAACCGCCCAGCACCTTCCCCCGCGGAATGGGGATGCGGCGATCGCCGGTGCCCGGCTCGGGTTCGGTGTCGAAGCACCAGTTGACGCTCGGACGGTCGATCATCTTCCAGAAACCCACCGGTACGTGGATCAGCGGGTTCCAGTCGCGCCCGCCGGCTTCGAGCAGCAACACGCTACGGTCCGGGTCCGCACTCAGGCGATTCGCCAGCACGCACCCGGCCGAGCCCGCCCCCACGACGATGTAGTCGAACTCTTCCACGGCCTTTCCCCCTTTCCAAGCATCGCAAGATACGTTCCGCCGTCGCGGTATGCTAGGGCGCGCGGCTGCACCGTCGCTCCCTGTGCCCAGGACCGCCCAACCAGATGAAGATGCTCGACATCCCGTCGCTGCGCTCCGCCGACATGCCGGAACGGGAAGTCGGCTTCTGGAAGATGACCGGCCCGGGCGCGGTCATGGTCGGCATGGCCATCGGCTCCGGCGAACTCATCCTGTGGCCGTGGATCACGGCCAAGTTCGGCGCCGAGATGATGTGGGCGGCCGCGCTTGGCGTATTCCTGCAGCTCTGGATCAACATCGAGATCGGGCGCTGGGCCGTCGCGACCGGGGAGAGCGCCTTCACCGGCTTCGCGCGGATGTCCCGGTTCTGGGTGTTCTTCTTCCTGACCCTGCTCTTCGTCGGAGCGTTCCTGCCCGGCTGGGGGCGCGCGACGGGCACGTCGATCAAGATCCTCTTCTTCGGCACCGACGGGCCGGGACCCGACTGGGCCTGGACGGCCCTGGTGTTCGCGTTGGCGCTCGCCATCGTGTTCGGGCCGAAACGCATCTATACCTCGGTCGAACGGTCGATCATCTTCATGGTGCTCTTCATCGTTGCCGGCCTGCTCGTCGTCGCCTTCAGCGTGGGGACGCTTGCCGACGTGTGGACCATGCTCAAGGGTATCGTCAACTTCGGTCAGATCACCCTCGACGAGGAGTTCACCTTCCACCGCTTCTTCGGCGCCTTCGTGTTCGCGGGTGCGGGCGGCGTCGGCAACCTGTACTACGCCTACTACCTGCGCGACAAGGGCATCGGCATGGGCGCGCGCATCCCCGTGCTCCTGAATCCGTTGCGCGAGGCGCAGCGGGGGGACAGCGAGATCGGCTACCGGTTCCCGGCCACCGCGGAGAACGTCTCCCGCTTTCGCGCGTGGTTCCGCTTCGTCGTACAGGACAGCGTCACGTATTTCTGGCTCGCCAACACGCTCACGATGTTCCTGTTCATGTTCGGCGCGCTGGTGGTGCTGCATCCGCTCGGGATCGTGCCCCAGGAGAGCCAGCTCGTGTGGGACCTCGCGATCGTGCTCGAAGGCACGATGGGGGTCGGCGGACGGCACCTGTTCCTCATCATCGGCATCGCGGCGCTTTTCTCCAGCGTGCTCGCCGGGCTCGACGGCGGCGTGCGGCTCTGGGTGGACCTGCTGCACACCAACTTCCCGTTCGCACACCGTTTCGCCGCGAACAAGCTGTACCTCGGGTTCGCGCTCGGCCTCTCCGCGATCGGCGTCATCGCCACCTGGTTCTTCGGCGCCTTCGACGTCAGCGCCCTCGACTTCTTCTTCATCAGCGCCACGATCGCCGGCTTCTCCATGGCCGCCTACGTCCCGATGGTGCTCTACATGAACCTGCGCTACCTGCCGGCGCCTGTCCGTCCCAAGCCGATCAACATCGTCATGGTGACGATCGGCGCGGCGACCTACATCAGCTTCGCGGTCTACACGGTGGGATCGAAGGTCACCGAATGGCTCGCCTGAAACCGCACACAAGAGGGAAAACCATGTCCACACGTCATCGATCCAGCCGCTTTCTCGCAACCATTGCGGCCCTCGCTGCGCTCGCAACGTCGCCCGTCCTGGCCGACGCGAATCCCATCCCGATGGCCGCGCCCGAGACCGTCGGCATGTCGAGCGAGCGCCTCGAGCGCATCGGCGCGGGCATGCGCCGGCTGATCGACGCAGACAAGATCCCCGGCACCGTCACGCTGGTCGCCAGGCGCGGCAAGGTCGTTCACTTCGAGACGAACGGCCTGCGCGACATCGCGGCAGGCCTGCCGATGGAGGAGGACACGATCTTCCGTCTCTACTCGCAGAGCAAGCCCGTCACCGGGGCCGCCGTGATGATCCTGTTCGAGGAAGGACACTTCCTGCTGACCGACCCCGTCTCGAAGTACCTGCCCGAATTCGCGGACATGCACGTGTACCTCGGCGAGCAGGACGGCGAGATGGTCACCGAACCGGCCGGGCCCATCACCATCCAGCAGCTCGCCACCCACACCTCGGGCCTGACCTACGGGTTCATTCCGACGGCTGTCGGGAAGATGTATACCGAAAACGGGGTGGTCGCGACCGGTACGCCGCTGCCCATCGAGGTCGAGGGGGGTGATGCAGACGTGGCGCCCCCCTCATCCCTGCAGGAGTGGAGCGAGAGGCTGGCGACCCTGCCCCTCGTGGCCCAGCCGGGCACCGAGTGGAACTACAGCGTCGGCATGGATGTCCTCGGGCGCCTGATCGAGGCGGTCTCCGGGATGTCCTTCGGGGAGTTCCTGCGGGAACGTCTCTTCGACCCGCTCGGGATGACGGACACGGGCTTCTACGTCCCCGACTCCAAGGTCGAGCGCTTCGCGGCGAACTACGGCCCGGCGGAAGGCGGCGGGATGACGCTGCTGGACGACCCCCAGACCAGCGCCTACCGCAAGCCGCCGGCGCTCGAGATGGGCGGAGCGGGCCTCGTCGGCACGGTGGGCGACTACCTTCGGTTCGCGCAGATGCTTGCGAACAAGGGCGAGTTCCAGGGCACGCGCATACTCGGCCGCAAGACCGTAGAGTTCATGACCTCCAACCACCTGACGCCGGTGTTCCCCAACGATCCCATGACCTCCCTGCGCGACCAGCTTGGGGGACCCCGGCAGTGGGGTGTGGGCTTCGGCATCACGGGCTCCGTGGTGACGAACCCCGCGACCTCGGGACTCCCCGTCTCGAAGGGCACGTTCTCCTGGGGCGGCGCCGCCACGACGGGATTCTGGATCGACCACGAGGAAGAGATCGTCGGCATCTCGCACACGCAGCTCACGCCCAGCGGAACCTATCCCGTGCGCGAGTTGATGCAGCTTCTCACCTACCAGGCGATCGTCGACTGAGCCGCCGCGGTCTTCGACTGCGTCCACACGCAACTGCTGCCCGACGGTACCTGCCCGGTGCGCGAGTTGATGCAATCGTTGACGTATCAGGCGATCACTGACTAATCTCCCGCCGCATGGCAACCGTTGTTGAGGAAATTCCCGTCGCGTTGCAGCCGGCCGCGGACGCGGCGCTTGCGTGGATCAATCGGGAACGCGGCACAGACTTCCGACTGACCGGGCTCGTGGACCCGGAGACGGCCCTCGGCGAGGGCCCGGGTCAGCCGATGGAGCTGGGTCTGGTCCTTTGCGAAGGCGATATCTGCCGGCGTGAGCAGGTCCGCATCGAGCCCACGGCCGCGGGCTTCGCGGTCGGTCTCGCGGACGCCGAAACGTCCCTCATCCCGGCGCACCTCGACCCGCCGCCCGGCGTCCGCTCGACCTGGATCGACGATCAACTCGAGAAGCACGACTTCATCCTGCTCCTGTACTACCGCGGGCTGTGGTGACCCCCATGCCGCTCCGAGTTGCGGAGCTACGTGCATTCGGGAGTACTCGACGCGATCCGCGCCGCCGGCGGGGAAATGTTCGGCATGACGAGCGAGCCGCAGAGCCTCGCGACGGAAGCGAGCGAGACCTGGGAGATCGGTTACCCCTGCGTCGGTGACCCCCATCACGAGATTCGGGATGCGTTGCAGGAACGCGGTCTGCTGGGCGTCTTCGCGAACCCGGACTACGGACACCTGGGAGACCGGCCCTGGGCGAGCCATCCGAAGGGCTACTTCCAGCCTGGCGTTCTGGCAGTCGCCCGGGAGGACCGCGTGCTGTACCGGTGGCGCTGTCGCCCGGTGCGCCAGAACATGAGCGGCGCCGGCCAGCGGCCCACGTCGCAATACGTCTGGGCAGAGATCCAGTCGCGGCTCCCCGAGGGCACGCCGGACGCGGAGCTGGACGAGTCCCCGGAGTTCGCCCAGCCCGACCTGTCCTGGCCCTACTTCCTCACCATGCTGCTGGCGCACGGCTGGTTCCTGCGTCCGAAGGCGTTCCCGCTCGCCCGTCCCGGCGACAAGCCATCCGCGCATTTCCCGAAGATGAAGCGCCGCGTGGCTGTCTTCGCCGGCGCGTGGGTGGCGGCCTTCGCGCTGCTGCCGGTCGGGTGGGTGGCAACCGGTCTCGCGGTCTGGGTAGCGGCCGCGTTACCCGGCGTGGCGGCCATCTATCGCCATTTCCAGCACGAACCGGAGGGCGAACCCGGGGCGTGACGCGCGTTGCTGACGAATCACTTCGCGATCACCAGGGGGGAACCGTGATCACCACCGTGAAACCCGTGCGCCTCCTCGCCGCCGCCGCGGCACGCGCCGTTCTGGTGACGACGCCCTCCGTACTCGCCGACGCCGACACGATGCCGATGGCGACGCCGGAGAGCATGCAACTGCTAACGTACCAGGCCATCATCGACTGACCTACGCGGAGGACGTCCCATGTACAAAACACGCCTCGCAGTCATCGCGGCGACGCTGCTGACCGTCGGCGCTGCGGCCGAGCTTCAGACCGACGCCGGTTTCGCCGTCTTCGGCAACGAGCAGATCTACTACGAGAGCAGCGGCAGCGGCGACGCCGTGGTATTGAGCCACGGCGCCGGGGGCAGCCACGCCATCTGGATGCACCAGACCCCGGTCCTCGCCGAGCACTACCGCGTCATCACCTGGGACCAGCGTGGCTGGGGCAAGTCCACGGACACGGTGGGCCTCGCGGGCGATCCGAACACGGCCGTCGAGGATCTCCGCCGCCTGCTGGACCATCTCGGCGTCGACAGGGCCCATGTCATCGGCCAATCGATGGGCGGCTGGGTGGTCGCCGGATTCGCGCTGCGCCATCCCGAACGGACGCTCTCGCTGACGCTGGCCAACACCTATGGCGGACTCACCACCGAGGCGATGCTCGAGCTGGTGACCCCCGAGCGGATACAGGAGCGCATGGCCCAGGGCCGGTCGGTCCACATCGCCGATCCGGTACGGGCTTTCCAGTACGAGCAGATCAGCCGGCTCGCACCGCCCCGACGTCCCACCGACCTCGGCGAGAAGATGGCCGGCGCCAACTGGGATCTCGAAGCGGCGCGCAAGACCACCGTGCCGATCCTCCTCGTCACCGGGCCGCATGACTGGATCTTCCCGCCCGAGCTGATGCGCATGCTGGACGCCGAGTTGCCGACGAGCCGCCTCGTGGAGATCCCCGACGCCGGCCACTCGCCGTACTTCGAGGTCCCGGACGCCTGGAGCGACGCAGTGCTGGACCATCTCGGAGGTTGACGTCTGCATTGGCGCAGCCGCGGAGCTTCTCCCGCCCTGGCGCGTTCTCTGGGTCAGGGCGAGAGCGCTCGACTACGGCCTGTGCATCGGTACGGCGGCGCGTATCGCCGCGCCCCCTGGGCGTCAGCCAAGCACACGCAGCGCGGTCTCGGGCGCCTTGTCGAGGATCCTGAGCAACGCCCTGGCCGCGCCCGTCGGCCCCCGCTTGCCCTGCTCCCAGTTGCGGATGGTCTCGTGCGGCACGTCGATGCGCCGCGCGAACTCGACCTGGGTGAGACCGAGACGCCGGCGCACCCGGCGGGCGAAGCGCCCCATGTCCCGCATCGCCTCGGCGTCGTCCTCGCGCGCCTGACGGGCGATGTCCTCCTCGCCGGTCGCATCCAGCACCTCGTGATCGACCCGCCCGAGAGGAGCGTCCTGCGGGCTGTCCGGATCAATCGTCAACCGTGTTCCGCTCATACTCGCGAACCTCCCTGCGGTTGGCCTTGCGGGCCGAAATGATGCGGATCGTCGAGCCCCGCATGGTGTAGATCACCACGAACACCCGACCCTCTACCGCGCCCAGCAGCCGGTAGCGGTCCTCGCCGTAGTCCCAGCGCCGGTCCACGCCGACGATCCGGTCCTCGTCGAGGAATGCGTGCGCGACGTACCCGAAGTCGAAGCCGCGATCCGCGAAACAGGCATCGCTCTTGGCGTCGTCCCACTCGAACTCCATGCGCCTTTGTAGGCCAATGACCTACCCATGTCAATGTCGGGCACCAGAGGGCGGCGCACGAAACCGTGGCGCGGCCGGGTGGTGGTGGCCGAAGGCTGTCTCGCGTGCGCCCCACACCCCCAGACCCGCCCAAACCCGACCCAGACCCAGCGGTGGCCGCACGGCAACGCGGGGGCATGGTATGTTTCGCGGCTTCCGCTCGTTGAACGGGATCCTTGCGCCGTGGCCTACGACAAACCCATACCCCCGAAGGGGCAGCACACCCAGCCGTTCTGGGACGGCGCGAAGGAGGGCAAGCTCATGCTGCCCCGGTGCACCAACTGCAATCGCGTGCACTGGTACCCGCGGCTGATCTGTCCCTCCTGCCATTCCATGGAACTGGAGTGGATCGAAGCGAGCGGCGAGGGGCGCATTCACACCTACGCGGTGCAGCACCGCGCCTTCGGCGGCTGGGCGAAAGAGGTTCCGTACGTCACCGCGTACATCGATCTCGCCGAGGGCGACCGCATGATGACCGTACTGCGCGGCGTCGATCCGGAGCATCCGGAGACCATCGAGATCGGCGCCCGGGTACGGGTCGAGTTCGAAGAGGCGGACGACGACACGCACATCCCCTTCTGGCGCCTCGCGGAGTCCTGACATGGCAGCAAACCTGAAGAACGCCGCGGCCATCGTCGGCGCGGCGGAATCGAACGAAATCGGCTACCCGGAAGAGCGCGGACCCAAGGTCACGTCGCTCCAGCATCACATCGAGGCCATCAAGAACGTCTCCGACCTGACCGGCATTCCGATCTCGGACATCGACGGCGTGTTCTCGACCGGCTGGTCGCAGCAGCTTGCCGAACACCTCGGCATCCATCCGCACTACCTGGACACGACGACCGTCGGTGGGTGTTCGTTCCAGGTCCACGTGCATCACGCCCTCGCGGCGATCTACGCGGGCATCATCGACGTTGCCCTCGTGAGCCACGGCCAGGCCGGCTGGTCCTACCGCGGCGCCGGAGGAGGGGGACGACCGGTGGCCGGAGAGATCGATCCGGGCACCGAGATGACCATTCCCTACGGCACCTTCGGCGCGCCGTCGAACTACGCCCACGCCATGGTCCGCCACATGCACCGCTTCGGCACAACGCCGGCGGACTTCGCGCACGTTTCCGTGGTCACCCGACAGTGGGCGATGCGCAACCCGCGGGCGCTCATGTTCTCGAAGGACACCAACCCGTTCGGCGGGCCGATCACGGTGCAGGACGTCATGGACGCGCGGCTCATCGCCTGGCCGCTGACGCTGTTCCACTGCTGCCTCGTCACGGACCACGGCGGCGCCGTCATCGTCGCGCGACCGGAGATCGCGCGCAGCCTGCGGACGCAGCCTGTCTGGGTCGCCGGCGCGGGGGAGTCCATGGGGCACCAGAACATGCTCGAGATGGAGGACTTCACCGCCACCTCCGCCTCGCGCTCCTCCGCCATCGCCTACGAGATGGCGGGGCTTGGGCCGCAGGACATGGAAATGGCGATGATCTACGACTCCTTCACGATCACCGCCGCCATCACCGCGGAGATGCTCGGCCTCGCGCCGCGGGGCAAGGGCTATACCCTGTGGAAGGACGGGCACGCAGCCCCCGGCGGTCGCTTGCCGATCAACACCAACGGCGGCGGCCTGTCGTTCAACCACTCCGGCATGTACGGGATGCAGTTACTCGTGGAGGCCTATCGGCAGCTCTCGGGCACGGCCGAGGACGGCGTGCACGGCATCGAGGGCAAGCAGACCAATGCGCGTACCTGCATCGTGAACGGCACCGGCGGCACCCTGTCGACCACCGGCACGCTGGTGCTGACCGCGGACGCCTGATCCCTCGTCGGGGCCGTAGGGGCGGGGCTTGTCCCCGCCCGCTCCCCGCCCGCGCCGCATATGGTGATGAATGCGAGACGGGACGGGCCGGGTGCCGCGGCGTCGTCCGAGACGGTCGGGGTGGCGATCGAGACGCCACGTGGTCCGGTGGTGGAGAGCTTGCTGGCGCACGGCCTGGCGGTGCACGCGATCAACCCGAAGCAGCTCGACCGGTTCCGCGACCGGTACTCGCCGGCGGGCGCCAAGGACGACCGCCGCGACGCGCGCGTGCTGGCCTCGGCGCTGCGTACCGACCCACAGTGCCTGCGGCGGGTACAGGCGTCCGCCCCGGTGGTCGTCGAACTGCGCGAGTGGACGCGGACCCACGACGAACTCAAGGGCGAGCGGGTGCGGCTGACCAACCGCATGCGCGACCTGCTGTGGCGCTACTACCCGGCGTTCAACCAGGTGGTCGATGACGACCTCGCGGCGCCGTGGGCGATGGCGCTGTGGAAGCGCGTACCGACGCCAGCGGCAGCGCGCGGCATGCGCCTGTCGTCGTACGACAAGTTGTTGAAAAAGCACAGGGTCCAGCGCTTCGACGCAGCCACGCTGAAGGCCCGGCTGGCACAACGACCGCGGATCACGCGAGATAGCTGCTCAGAGAGACAATGCGGATGCCTTGGTAGTCTCCATGCGCCAACATCGCGCGGTCCCCGGTCACGACGAGCTGCGCACCAGCCGCGAGCGCACACTCCAGAATTCGATTGTCCGGCTCGTCGGCGAGCACGGCCAGCCGCTCCGTCGGCTCGACGAACTCGGCCGCCTCGGAAAGAAAGACGGCAACGCGCGCCAGGGCCTCACGATCATGGTCGAACTTCCGGGCGAGCACGGAGAGGAGTTCGTCGAGAACGGCCTTTGACAGGGCGAGCGAGTCTTCGCCGTCAACGATCCTTCGCAATGCCTCGTCGCCTCGGCCGCCTGGAAGGGCGAGAGCGGACACCAGCACGTTCGTATCGAACACGACCTTCACGTCCGAAGGTACCGCTCCAGGTCCTCTTCGGTCAGGATCCCCTGCTCTTTCGCTTTCCTACTCCAATAGCCCTGCAGGCCTTGTAGTTCCTCGCGCAAACGCGTGGCGCGTGCGTCCCGCAGGGCGTCCTGGACGACGCCGCTTAGCGTCTTGCCTTCCGCGCGGGCTATCTGCTCCGCGGCACGAGCGAGGTCGGGGGGTAAAGAGACAGTCTTCTTCACGGCCTTCATCGCGTGTTTTTCCTGTTCGAGGGTAGGAAATAATCATACCAGACCCAGGCCGCCTCACCCCGAGTCCCGAGTCGTACCGCCCCTGCGCTCCGCGATACGGGCATGGTATGTTCGCGGCCCCCATCACTCGACGGAAACACCTAAGCGTGGCCTACGACAAACCCATCCCCCCAAGGGGCTACACACCCAGCCGTTCTGGGACGGCGCGAAGGAGGGCAAGCTCATGCTGCCCCGGTGCACCAACTGCAATCGCGTGCACTGGTACCCGCGGCTGATCTGTCCCTCCTGCCATTCCATGGAACTGGAGTGGATCGAAGCGAGCGGCGAGGGACGCATTCACACCTACGCGGTGCAGCACCGCGCCTTCGGCGGCTGGGCGAAAGAGGTGCCGTACGTCACCGCGTACATCGATCTCGCCGAGGGCGACCGCATGATGACGGTCCTGCGCGGCGTCGATCCGGAGCATCCGGAGACCATCGAGATCGGCGCCCGGGTACGGGTCGAGTTCGAAGAGGCGGACGACGACACGCACATCCCCTTCTGGCGCCTCGCGGAGTCCTGACATGGCAGCAAACCTGAAGAACGCCGCGGCCATCGTCGGCGCGGCGGAATCGAACGAAATCGGCTACCCGGAAGAGCGCGGACCCAAGGTCACGTCGCTCCAGCATCACATCGAGGCCATCAAGAACGTCTCCGACCTGACGGGCATTCCGATCTCGGACATCGACGGCGTGTTCTCGACCGGCTGGTCGCAGCAGCTTGCCGAGCACCTGGGCATCCATCCGCACTACCTCGACACGACCACCGTCGGCGGATGCTCGTTCCAGGTCCATGTGCATCACGCGCTCGCGGCCATCTATGCGGGCATCATCGACATCGCCCTCGTGAGCCACGGACAGGCCGGCTGGTCCTATCGGGGCGCCGGAGGAGGGGGACGGCCGGTGGCCGGAGAGATCGATCCGGGCACCGAGATGACCATTCCCTACGGCACCTTCGGCGCGCCGTCGAACTACGCGCACGCCATGGTCCGCCACATGCACCGCTTCGGCACGACGCCGGAGGACTTCGCGCACGTTTCCGTGGTCACCCGCCAGTGGGCGATGCGCAACCCGCGGGCGCTCATGTTCTCGAAGGACACCAACCCGTTCGGCGGACCGATCACCGTGCAGGACGTCATGGACGCGCGGCTCATCGCCTGGCCGCTGACGCTGTTCCACTGCTGCCTGGTCACGGACCACGGCGGCGCCGTGATCGTCGCGCGACCGGAGATCGCGCGCAGCCTGCGTACCAATCCCGTGTGGATCGCCGGCGCCGGCGAGTCCATGGGCCACGCCAACATGCTGGAGATGGAGGACTTCACCGCCACCTCCGCCTCGCGCTCCTCCGCCATCGCCTACGAGATGGCGGGGCTGGGGCCGCAGGACATGGAAATGGCGATGATCTACGACTCCTTCACGATCACCGCCGCCATCACCGCGGAGATGCTCGGCCTCGCGCCCCGCGGCAAGGGCTACACCCTGTGGAAGGACGGGCATGCCGCGCCCGGCGGTCGGTTGCCGATCAACACCAACGGCGGCGGCCTGTCGTTCAACCACTCCGGCATGTACGGGATGCAGCTCCTCGTCGAGGCTTATCGGCAGCTCTCCGGCACGGCGGAAGACGGCGTGCACGGCATCGAGGGCAAGCAGACCAATGCGCGTACCTGCGTCGTGAACGGCACCGGCGGCACGTTGTCCACGACCGGCACGCTGGTACTGACCGCGGACACCTGATCCCTCGTCGGGGCTGCGTGGGCGGGGCTTGTCCCCGCCCGCTCCGGATATGGCGACGAATTCGGGACGGGGCGGCCAGGCCCGTCCCCTACGATCCCATCTCCCGCGCGATCGCCCGGTTCACGGAGACCCTGTTCCATTGCCAGCCCACCGCGCCCATCACGACGTTGGTGATGGCGGTGGCGACGAAGATGCCGACGTATCCCCACAGCGCGTTGCCGACGATCACCAGCGGTATGTAGAGCACGAAGGTGCGGACCGCCGAGATCGTGAGGGCCGGCATCGGCCTACCGCGCGCATTGAAGCAGGCGATCGCGACCTGCATCACCCCCATGCCCCCGATGCTCGGCGCAACGATGAAGAAGAACGCCACGGCCACGGCGACGACCACGGCGTTCTCGTCAATGAGCGACACCAGGAACTCTCCGGATGTCGCGAGCACGGCGAAGGTGAATACGCCCCACAGGATGCAGAAGCCCTCGGTCATCTTGAGCGCCGACCGGACGCGGTCGAAGCGGCGCCCGCCCCAGTTCTGCCCTACGAACGGCTCGATGGAAGACGATGCGGACCAGAGAATCATGTGGGAGAGCATCTCCACACGGGACGCCACGTTGAACCCCGCGACCACCTCGTGCCCGTGCCCCGCGAGCAGGCGCGTGACGATCAGCATGGAGACCGGGTTGATCAGTCCGCTCGCGATCGCGGGCCCGCCGACGTGCAGGATCGCACCCCACGACTTCCACAGTCCATGGACCGTGCGGCGCAGGATGCGCGCCCGGGACATCACGATCATGTAGACCCAGACGCTGATCAGCCGCGACGCCACGTAGGCCCACGCCGCGCCGGCGATACCGAGCGCCGGCAGACCGAACCAGCCGAAGATCAGTATCGGGCAGAAGAGCACCTGCAGGATCGAGCCGACCGCCATCACGATGCCCGGACTGGCGGCCCTGCCGGTGGCCCGCAGCAGCGTCGATCCCACGATCGACAGCAGGAAGAAGGGCACGCCGAGCATGTAGACGCGCAGGTATTCGATCGTCATGTCCCGCACCGCGCCGCTCGCGCCGAGTGCGGTCACGATGTCCGCTGCGAACACCGCACCCAGAACAGCCAGGACGATGCCCACCGCCAGCCCCAGGATTTGCGCGTGCGTGGCCAGTACGGCTGCCCGCTCCCGGTCCCCGGCCCCCATGGCACGCGCGATCACGGATGATGCGCCCGTACCGATGCCGCCCGCGAACGCGAACATCGTGATCGTGATCGGGAACGCGAAACCCATCGCGGCCAGCGCCTCGGTGCCCACCATCCCGAGGAACACGGCCTCTCCGACCTGGGCCGCGTTCAAGGCGACCGAACCCACGGCCATGAACGATCCCAGGCGCAAGAGATGCCCTCCCACGCCACCGCCGGTGAAACCGGCGACGCGTGGCCTGCGCGGTGGCGTGGCCATCAGGGTGCGACGCGCCGGCGCGTGGGGGAATGGCGGGGGTGCGGATCCATCTCGCGGTACGGGAGTCTCAGAGGAAGTGGTTGCGGCGCGCCGCGCCGTGGCGCTGCCAAGCAAACGCGACACGGTATCCTGTCCACTCCCGGCAGGCCAGCCCCGGAGGTCCACATGCTGCGAAGTTCTACGAGGCCCTGCTCGACGGCCGGGTTTTCGCCGACCGCGCAACGCTCGCGACGATGCTGACGCCGGTGATTCCCGAGGTTTATCTCATCCCGTGCGCATCCCGCAAGCGCAGCGCTCGGGCACCGGCGCGGGACCTGTACGAGTCTCCGCTCTTCCGCAAGATGCGGGCCGTAGTGGAAGAACTCGGTGCTCCCTGGTTCATCCTGTCGGCGAAGCATGGCCTGATGAAGCCGGGTCAGCAGGTCGACCCCTACGATCTGACGCTCAACGACATGCGCGTGTCGGAACGCCGGTCGTGGGCGCAGGGGGTAGTCGCCCAGATGGAAAGAGCCCTGCCCCCGGTCGACCGGGTCGTGGTGTTGGCCGGGCAGAAGTACCGGGAGTTCCTGATGGACTGGCTGACGCGCCGGGCGCCGGTGGTCGACACTCCGCTCGCGCATCTCCCAATCGGGCGGCAACAGCAGTTCCTGGACGCGTGGCTGGCGACCCTGCAGCGTGGTGACTCCGCACCACCCCGGATCGTGCGCGCACCGGCAACGCAAGCCTCGTCCGGGCCAGAGCGCAAACTGTCCGGCAACCGTCGTGCCCACGTACGCGGCAGCGGGGCAGGACCGTCAAAGTACGGTGCGTTGCACGACTTCCTTGCCACACGCAGCGAACGCGTCGTGGAGCTGGCCTTCTCCGAGATCGGCCCGATGGTGGGCGGGCTGCCGCGGTCCGCCTACGCGCACAGGCCGTGGTGGGCAAACGTTCGAAGCAGTCCCCAGGCGAGGGCCTGGCTGGACGCCGGCAGGCAGGCCAGCGTCGACTGGGCAGCGCGTACCATTCGGTTCCTCGGCGATGGGACCGGCTGAGACATGGACCGCGCTACCGAAGTCGCCCGCTTCTACGAACTGTTGGGGCAGCTCAAGGAGCGTTGTGGAGGACGGCGCACGCTCGAAGATTGCCACGGCCGGATGGCTTGGCCCCAGCGCGGCGTGTACTTCTTCTTCGAGCCCGGCGAGCGCCGCAGCGACAGCCGGGCCGGCGACCGGGTCGTGCGAGTGGGGACACACGCCCTG
Source organism: Candidatus Azotimanducaceae bacterium (assembly GCA_965206615.1). Classification (GTDB taxonomy): domain Bacteria; phylum Pseudomonadota; class Gammaproteobacteria; order Pseudomonadales; family Azotimanducaceae; genus VXNE01. The sequence continues at coordinate 14,333 of CBDBKI010000004.1, read as the reverse complement.
ACTGCAGGATCCGGATCGAAGCTGTGGGGCCGGCTGTCACAGCACCGGGGCTCGACGCGCAGTGGCACTGGCAACCATCGCGGATCGATCTTCCGCCTGCTGGTCGGATCTGCGATGAAGGCGCGCGCAGGGACGAACGAGCCTCGATCCTGGGGCGTGGGTTCCGGTGCCGGCGCGGCCGCACACAAGCTGGGATTGGACCGCGCAACCCTGAGGCAAACCGAGGCCCCCCTGGAGCGCGAGGTGAGCCGGCGCATCGGGGCCATGCCGTTTCTCTGGCTGCAGATCGACGACCCGGCGGGGCCCGCCAGCGACCGGGGTTACGTCGAGCGGAACGCCATCGCCCTGCTCAGCAGCTTCGGAGAGGCCCCCGTGGATGTTCCGTCGGCGGAGTGGCTCGGCAGGCACTCGGACCGCGAACGCGTGCGGGAATCCGGCCTGTGGAACAACGACTTCGTCGATGGGTCACACGAATCCGGCTTTCTGGACCGGTTGCAGCAACTCATCGAGGGCCAGGGCCCGAGAACGGTCGACGCCAGCGGAGGCTTACGTTCGTAGTGGTGTTGCCGAGGCAGCAACGGCAACGATGGCGTCCAGCTTGTCACGCACCTCCCGGTCGATCTCGTCTTCCGGCACGTACTCGACGAGTTCATGGAAGTTCTTCTTCGCCATGAGGTTGGGCAGCCCCAGTTTCGCGAAGTACGTCCTGAACAGGGGGTCCAGGAAGTCGTCGCTCGCCTTGATGGTTGGTCCCCTCGGCGACCCCCGACCCAGCCTCTCCAGCGCTTGGCTGATTTCCTCGATGGCCTCCCGCATAGCTTCGAGCCGCTTCTTTGCCTCGGCTCTTGCGAAGAGCGGACCGACCACGTCACTGGACGCAGACTGCGTTGCGTACGCTTCCAACGTCGCCCGGGAGCAAAAGTAGTTCTCGACCTCACACTGCTCCCACATCAGGCACTCCACGGGAGCGATGTCAGGCGTACCACCGTCAAGGCGGTCGAACAGGGCCACTCCCCGGAGATGGGCCACCGCCTCTCGAATTCCGTGGTAGTGCTGCCTGACCGCTCGAGGTTGATTTCCGACGTAGCGCACGAACGGTCGCTCAAGCACAGTTGAGGCCCGCTCATGGCCAAGGGTGTCTGCGAAGGCTTGCAGGATCGAAAGGTCAGTCGATCCTTCGAGGTACAGAACCCAACCCGTCTGCTCCGCCTGATAGTACTGCTCGAACCCGATTTCGCGCAGAGCCTTCAGCACCTGACTGCGGCGATCGTCGATCGGATGGGGCTGACCGACGAACGCGACGACGAGGTCCCGGTCCGCGGCTTCGTTCAGCAGCACTTCAGAGTGGCTCGCAGCAATCACCTGACTCCCACTCTCACGTCCAACCTTCGTCAGGAGCTGGTAGATCTGGCGTTGACGGAGTATCTCGAGATGCGCGTCCGGCTCGTCCAACAGCAACACGGCACCCGGGTTCGCATACATGTACGCCAGCAAGAGGAGAGTTTGCTGGAGGCCGCGGCCGCTGGAGGACAGGTCGAGCGTCACCCGCGACTCTGCGTACGTCATTACGATCTCTCCCCGCTCCGCAACGTAACGCGGCGAGTGGAGCTGGGAACCAAACAGGCTCCTGATCTGCGCAGCGAGCACATCCCACTGCTCCGGGTGATCCTCATGAATCCGATAGCAGAGGTTCCGCAACACCTCCGCGGTTCTGCCTTCCCCGATGCGGACATTTACGGCTCCCTGGTCGAGCCGGGTCTCGGTCGCCGCCAGGCCGGACATCGGTGGGAGGAAGGCGATCTGGACAAGCGCCGCTTCCCCCGGAACAGGCATACGCTCCGGAGTTCTCCCTTCACTCAAGCGAAGCGGGCGACAATAGAACGACTCTTCGTTCGCGTAGTCGAATTCCAGCCCGCAGGTCCACTGTCGATCCTCCGTAACGCCCTCGACCACAATGTCTATGCGGACGTTGCTGGTCTGTTGGCGACCATCGACTTTGCGAACGTCCCGGACGTGCAGCTCGTGCCACAGGTGGTTCGCATCGGGGACTGGCAGGGACACGAGATCGCGCCTGTTGACCGCGACCCCGGGTCTCTTCTCCGGCGTTCGCTGACCCGACCGCCGTTCGTTCCAGCGTTTGAGCCCGATGTCCCAGAGCGCCAGCGCCTGTAACGCCGAGGTCTTTCCCGAGTTGTTGGGACCGACGAAGACCACCGGGTTCCCAAGTGCTATGTCGGCCTCCCCGAAGCGCTTGAAGTTGCGAACGGTGATCTTGGTCAGCATCCGTCCTCCGCGAGCCCGTCCAGACGGGCGCCATTTGGCTCCGAGACGCTGGAAGGATAACCTCAGACGACCCATGCGACTGCACCTGATCGACGGCACGTTCGAACTCTTCCGCGCGCACTACGCGCCGCGGCCTGGTCGCACCGCGCCCAATGGCCAGGACGTCAAGGCCACCGTCGGCGTCGCCGCATCGCTGCTGCGCCTGATGGATGACCCGGACGAACGGGCGACGCACCTTGCCGTCGCCTACGACAACCCGGTCGAGTCGTTCCGCAACCGGCTGTTCGACGGCTACAAGACGGGGGAGGGTATGGACCCCGCGCTGGCCGCGCAGTTCGACCTCGTCGAGGAGGTCACGGCGGCGCTCGGCATCGTCGTGTGGTCGATGGACGAGTACGAAGCCGACGACGCCCTCGCGACCGCCGCCCGGCGCTGGCGCGACGAGGTCGAGCAGGTTCGCATCCTGACGCCCGACAAGGACCTCGGGCAGTGCGTCGTGGGCACACGGGTCGTGCAGGTCGACCGCATCCGGCGTCGGGTGATCGACGAAGACGGTGTGCGCGACCGCAACGGCGTCGCGCCGGCGAGCATCCCGGACTGGCTCGCCCTGGTCGGAGACACCGCCGACGGGATTCCCGGCATCCGCGGGTTCGGCGCCAAGACCGCCGCCGCGCTGCTCTCGCACTACGGTACCGTCGAGGCGATCCCCGCGGACTCTTCGGCCTGGGCCGTCCGCGTGCGCGGGGCCGCACGGTTGGCCGCCGCCCTGAACGCGATGCGCAGAGAAGTCGCCCTCTACCGGCACCTGGCCACGCTCGTCGAGGACGTTCCCCTTGGCGAATCGCTGGCCGAGCTGCAGTGGGCGGGCGGGGACCGCGCGGCGGTGGAAGTGCTCTCGGCGCGCCTCGGCGGTCTCGACCTCGTGCCGTCCCGCTGGCGCTGATGTTCGCCTCGCATCGCCATCCGGCAGTCTGCTAGCATCGCGCTAGACGACTCCACAAAGGGACACTGACCATGGCGGAAGCGGAAGCGAGCGTTGCCGCGGAAGAACACGGCGCCAACTGGGTCAAGCCGTACGAGTTATCGAACGAGTTGCGCCGCGTATCGAGGAACTCGGCCTGACCGACGCGGTCGAGCACTTCCGGGAGCACGGCTACGCGCTCATCCGCGAGGCCGGACCGCCCTCCCTCATGGACGAGATGCGGGAAGCCATCCACAAGTATGCGAAGACCCGCGACGCGGCCGGCGGTATGGCCGGCGCACCGATGCTGCTGGGCAAGCACCCCGCGGTGGACAAGGTGGCGACGCTGCCGAAGATCATGGCATTCGGGGAGTTCGCCTGCGGCAAGGCCATGCGCGTCGGCCGTATCGTCGGCAGCATCAAGCGCAAGGGACAGGGCGGTCCCGGCGTGCACTCCGACTCGAACTGGATGCCGATACCGTTGCCCGAGCACAATCTGCTCGCGACCTTCTGCGTCGCGTGCGAGGGCATGACGGAGGAGGGCGGTGCGACGATGGTCGTGCCGGGGTCCCACCGTCTGCGGCGTCCGCCCTCGCCGGAGGAAGCCCAGTCGGCGAAGACCGTTTCCATCGAGGCGGAGAAGGGCGACGTGGCAGTCTGGGACGGCGCGATCTGGCACGGCTCGCCCGAGCGCAAGATCGAGGGTACGCGTACCGTCCTGCATGCGACTTACCAGCGCCTATACACGCAGCCCATCGACGACTTCCGGTACCTGCTCGAGGACGAGGAGTACATGGCCAGCGCCCCCGAGGGCATGCGGCAACTGCTCGGCGCGGACCTCTTCTTCCACACCGCGAAGGGGGAGCAGGACACCGACATGAAGAAGTTCGGATACGCCATGGAAGCGTCGAAGATCTGAGGGCGCGAACCACTCTCGTCAACGACAACCAGCCAGGGAGGACTCCGTGGATTTCAACGGCATGTTCAGCGTCGCAGGAAAGGTCGTATGCGTCACCGGTGGCGGCGGCGGTATCGGACGCGGCATCGCAGGGGTCTTCGTGGCGGGTGGAGCGCGGGTGTACATCGCCTCGCGCAGCGACCTCTCCGCGACTGCAGAGAAGCTCGCCCAGGAAGGACCGGGGGAGTGCATCCCGCTGCAGGCGGACCTCGCGAAGGACGAGGACATCGCCGGCCTCGCCAAGACGTTCGAGGAACACGACGGGAAGCTCGACGTCCTCGTGAACAACGCGGCGCTCGGGAACTACATGGGCCGGTTCGGCGAGTTCGACATGGACATGTGGGACACGGTCACCCGGGTGAACCAGCGCGCGCCCTTCGCACTCACGCAGGCGTGCCTGCCGCTCCTCACGGAAGCGGGGAGCCGCGGGCCGCACGCTGCCGTCGTCAACATCGCCTCCGTCGACGGGATCCGCATCCCCACCGACAACGACTGGGCCTACCCCATGGGCAAGGCCTCCCTGATCCACTTCACGAGACAGTGCGCAGGGCGGCTCGGCAACAAGGGCGGCCGGGCGGGCGGGCGGAACATCACCTTCAACGCCATCGCCCCGGGGCCGTTCCCCGGCATGCTCGACCCCTACCTCGCGACCGAGGAGGGTCACGCGGCCATCTCGGCCATGACGGTCGTAGGCCGTCCCGGCAAGCCGGAGGAGATCGGCGCGGCATGCGCCTATTTCGCGAGCGCCGCCGGGGCCTACGTGACGGGCACCGTGCTCCCGGTAGACGGCGGTCTGCTGGTGGGACGCAACGCGAACACGTGAGGCGTGCACGCCGGTCGAGTGGTGCCCCGAGGGGTCGAGAAGCTGAAATCCAGGATCCGCGAAGCGGGCGCCAAAGACTGGATATATGTACTTCCAGCCTACATCGCGGTATCAGAACGTAGCGAAGAAAACGGGCGTCGAGAAGCTGACGCCAGCCCGAGCCCTGGTCGCCGAGTTGGTGCGACGATAACTGCCTCCTCGGCGGGGCGGGGCAACGCAAGCTGCGGATCTTCGACGACCGCCTGATTCGCATTGCGCTGAATCGTCTTGCCAGCGACAAGGAGCATGAATCGTCGACTTCGGCGTAGCCCGAACGAGCACCCTTCGCGCCCCGGACCGCCCCGTTCCCCAAGCGTCCGTCAAGACGCGCCCGTCAGCTCCCGGATGAACCCCGCGTGGTCGATCATCGCCCCGCCGATGTGCCCGTAGCCTTCGAACACCCGCGTCCTCGCGCCGAAGTGCTCCGCGAGCCACTTCCCGTGTGACGGCGGGCAGTCCTCGTCGTCCGCGGCGTACCACACGACCACCCGGTCGCCCGCCAGCTCGACCTTGCGCGGATCGAGCCCGGGCAGGTCGAGCGCCACGTCCCGGGCCATCATGTACATCATGGCGTCCAGGGAGATCGTGCTGCGCCCCAACACCTCGAGTTCTTCCGGGTAGTCGCGGCTCATGGCGGCATAGCTGCGCGCGGCGGGCTCCGCCATCGCTTCCAACTGCGCCGCGAAAACCTCCGGGGGCTCCAGATTCTCGTCACCCTCGTCCGCGGGCAGGCCCATCGTGCGGCCGAACCCGACACGCCAGCGCCGCACGTCGAGGGTGTTGCGCTCCACCTCCTCCGTCACCGGAAGCCGCGGCTGGCCGTCGGGCAGACCGAGTTCCCCGGACAGCGGCAGCCCGAAGTACGGCACGCGCAGCCCCATCGTTCGCACGCGGCCCGGGCCGTAGTGCCGGGCCACGGCCATCGCGTGAATCGTCCCGTAACTGACGCCGTAGACGTGGAAGTCCCGCACGTCCTCCGCCTCGAGAATCGGGTCCAGGTCGGTCTGCGGCCACTCGGCCACCTTCCGACCCGGGTGCAGCGAACTCATGCCGAGACCGGGCAGCGACACGTTGATCATGCGGACGTTCAGCGACTCGTAGGCCTGCGTCCACGATGCCGGTTCCTCCGTCACCGCGAAGTACCCGGCAACCACCGTGTGCGCATCCGCGCGCGTGCTGCCGGTGACGGAGTACTCGACGATGCGCCCGTCCTCCGTGCGCACCCAGCGGCATCCCTTCGCCGTGATCTCGGCCGGATCGATGGAATCGGTCATTCTCTCCTCCTGCGGGTGCTTTCCCCGCGCCCTGGCCCCCGCGCACGCCCTGGCACGTCTATCCTGGAGTAGTCCGGCTCCAGTGTAGCCAGATCCGGCCCGGCGCTCTCGAGACTCTGCTCCAGCAGTCCAGGATGACCGAGCTTGCGCTCGAACCCGACAACGGTCCGGCCGTCGTCCAGTGTTCCGACCGCGCCGAGACGTTCCGATTTCATCACGCCGCCGCTTCCTCCTGCGCCCGCTGCGCCCTCTGGAAGCCGTCGCGCGCCTTCATCCGCTCCAGATAGGCGAGCGTCTGCGGCTGGTAGTCGTGGTGGATGTCGAGGCTCTCGCCCAGGAACAGCGCGTACGCGATGGCGATGTCCGCGATCGTGAAGCGGCCGGCGCACAGGAACTCGTGGTCGGCAAGGCGCGCGTCGGCCATCCGCAGCCGCGCCAGGTACCACTTGCGGTAGTCGGCGGCCACCGTGGGCTGCCGCCGCTCCTCGGGTTCGAGACGCGTGTACCGCAGCACCAGCGTCTGCGGGAACGTCAGCGTCGCGTCACTGTGGTACAGCCAGTTGAGGTAAGCACCGTATTCCGGGTGATCGACGCGCAGTCCGAAGTCGTAGCGCTCGTACTTCTCGACGAGGTAGTGGCACACCCCGCTCGACTCCGTCATGTGCGTGTCGCCGTCGACGAAGTAGGGCACGGTGCCCAGCACATTGGTTCCGAGGTAGGTTTTCTGGAACACCCGCGGCGGGAACGGCAGCACCTCCAGTTCGTAGTCCAGTCCCATCTCTTCCAGGGCCCAGAGCGGGCGCAGCGAACGCGCGTTGTGACAGTGCCAGAGCTTCATCGGATCGATTCCCGGTCAAAGCGCGTCAGTGTCGGGGCAATGCCCATGCCGTTCAAGTGGCGCCGCCACCGTCGTCCGCGCGGGCCCTTTGCCATTAATGTCCAGCATTAGCGATAATGCCGGCTAGCCACGCGGAGGGCGCGCTCCGACGTGGACGCCATTCACGGGCAAGCGGGGCAAACAAGCGATGAAAAAGCTGTTCTATGGAATCGCCGGGGCGGTATTGCTGCTCGGCGTCGGCGGCGCCGTCGTCTACAACACGGCCGCCGGTCAGGACGCGCTGTTCCGCCAGGCCGCCCAGGCGCTGATGGGCCAGGCTCCGCAGGCCCTGAGCGGCATGCGGGTGGTGGTCTGTGGCAGCGCCTCGCCGCTCGGCAACGATCCGAGCCGCGCCCAGGCATGCATCGCGGTAGTCACGCCCGAGCATCTGTTCCTGTTCGACGTCGGCGCCCGCTCACCGATGCGTATCGCGCAGGCGCGTCTGCCCATGAGACGGCTCAACGGCGTCCTGCTCACCCACTTCCATTCGGACCATATCGCGAGCCTGCCCGATGTGAACATGGCGAGCTGGGTGCAGGGCCGCAAGACGAGCCTCGACGTGTACGGCCCCACCGGAGTCGAAGAAGTGGTCGCGGGCTTCAACCAGGCCTATCGACTCGACCGGGAGTACCGCGTTGCCCACCACGGCGACGGCCTGCTGCCGCCGGCCGCGGGGCCGATGACCGCGGTTCCGTTCAGCCCCGGGGAGGTGGCGTGGCAGGACGACCTGATGACCATTACGTCCTTCCCGGTGGACCACGCACCGATCTCCCCCGCCGTCGGCTACCGCGTCGACTATCGCGGGCGCTCGGTGGTGATCAGCGGCGACACCAACGCGACGGACAGCCTGTTCGCCGCAGCCGAGGGCGCCGACCTGCTGCTGCACGACGCCCTCGCACGCTCGCTGCTCGACCCCATGATCGAGGGGGCCCGGGCAGCCAACATCCCCGTGATGCCCACGATCATGACGGACGTGATCGACTACCACGCCGACACGCTGAGCATCGAGGCGCGCGCGGCCGAGGCCGGGATCCGGCAACTCGCCTACTACCATCTGGTCCCGGTGCCGGCCAATGCGCTCGCCGAGAAGATGTTCGCGCGGGGACTTGCCGCGGATACGCTCCTGGTGCGCGATCTGCACACGTTCGACCTGCCCCCGGACTCCACCGAGATCCACATCCGTGCGCCCTGAGCACATGCCATGCGCCGTTCCTCACGACTGTCGGCGCCACGACACCGATGCGTAAGGAGGGGGCACCAACCGGGCTGGATCACCGCCGCCGGCGCGGTGAAGCCACCAAACGGGGGCTCATGCGGGCCGCCGAGAAGCTGATCGCGGAGAAAGGCATCGAAAACGTCACCATCCGCCAGATCGTCGGCGCCGCAGGGCAGAAGAACGAATCCGCCCTGCAGTATCACTTCAGGAGTCTCCCGGGCCTCATCGAGGCACTGCGCAACGAGCGCGACGCGCAAGTGCAGGCACGCCGCGCATCGATGCTCGCCGATATGCTCGCGGCAAACCCCGCCCCGTCGCTTCGGCAACTCTGCGAACTCATGGTGCGCCCCATGTTCGATCTCGCCGGGAGAAAGCCCGAGTTCCGGCGCTACGTGCAGGCATTCAGCCACGAGATCATCTTTGCCGAGACGTCCGCGCTGGCGAAGATCGGCAGGCGGGGAGGCGGCAACGAAAGCGGCCGACAGCTGCGGGCGCACGTGCCGCACCTGGACGAGGCTGGCTATCGCCGGCGCATGGATGCGGCGCTCCGCCTGGCCGCCGCCTCCATGTCGCACCAGGCCCGCCAGAAGAACGCCTTCAGAGGTCTTCAGGCAGACCTGTTCTTCCACAGCCTGCTGGATGCGCTGGTGGGTCTGCTGAGCGCTCCCGAGTCGGCGGAGACGAAGACAGCCGCCGATGCGGCAAGGGGGATTGGCGCGGAATCATCACGACCGAATTGGCCAGAGTCCTGAGCGAGGCCTGTGCTTTCAAGTCGACCCGCAGTCGGGCCTCCAGATCGACCGAACGGCTTCCGCGGAGCATCAAAACGCGATCCTGCTGCCGGTGCATCGATTTCGGTGCCTGGCGAGGCCCGGCACATTGACTGCGTTCGAAGACACTTCTGAGGTTCTGTCGCAGGTGAGCGAGCTCTTGCAGGTGCGGAGTTCCGAAGCACTTCTTCGGGCGTGCATCGACCTGGCGTCGCTCTCGGGATATGCGGGAGCCCTGCCGAGGTGAGGCCGATCCTCGCGACGACCGTAGCCGACCGCAAAGGGCGGCTGATCGCCAAGGCTGGAGCCTTGGCGCCCGTGGTCTCCGAGCTGTTCTCTGGCGTCCCTGCATTCGCAACGACCGAGACGCACCCAGAATTAGTCCGGATTCTCGACTCGATCGGCGCGAGCATCGAGCGCGCGGACTCCGACTCGGATCTCATTGGTCGCCATCGGCGTCGTGCGCTCGGGGGTGCGCTGAGCCTTGGCGTGGAGTCTCATATCCTTTACATGGACCTGGATCATCTGCTTCGCTGGATTGAGAAGGACCACCAGGAGTTGCTGTCGACTCTGCAGCTGATTCCCAAATGGGGCTGCCTTGTCATCCGCCGCTCACCCGCGTCTCTTCGCGCTCTTCCCCGGCGCCTGGCCGAAACGGAATCGATCGTGAACCGCATCTACTACCTGAACACGGGACGAAGTTGGGACCTGATGATGTCGGCGCGAGGGTTCTCTTTTGCCGCTGCACGAGATGTTGTCGAGCACTGTACCGTCGACAATATTGGCAACGATGTCGCATGGCCCTTGCTGTGTGATTCGCTGCAATACACCATGGGCTACGCCGAGGCCGATGGCCTGACCTACAGGACGAACGCCGACTACGCGGCCGACTCCGCCGACCCGCAAGACAACGAGCCGCTCGCTTGGGCGGCCAGGGTTACCATCGCCTCCCAGCACGTGCAGGCGATGCTGCCCTACTTGTCGGAGTCGACAGCTAGTTCGTCGAAGTGAGCCGCTAGCTTGGCGACGACCCGTTCGAGCGAGTCGATGTAGTTTGCCGCCGCCTCCGAGACTTCTGGTTCCTCCGCCGGAACAGACCACTTGATGGATGTCGATGCCAGTCAGCCCCGGGCAGACCCAGCCTCAGACCTCCGACCCGGGCAGGCGACAGACGCGCCTGAGACGCGACGTGGGCTGACCCGGGTACTCCCAGATCAAAAAGACGGGGTTCACCGTCGCCTCCGGCGCCAAGACCGGTGCGGTCACCCTGATCCAGCGGTTTGTAGCTAAAAGAGCTTTGCTCAAACCTCTCGCTCGTAACCCAGCTTCCTTAGATTAGCTCGATGCTGATCTTCAGTGAGAGAGTACCTTGCCAAAAAAAGCACGGCCATAGGAATCAACACGGCAGTAACGGTGATCTTGATAACTACGAATTTATAGACCGCTATTTCTTTCGATTGAACAGTGGTTGCATCGTCGAATCCTGCCCATTTGATCATAACCCCGGCGAGCAGAACGCCAACGCTTGCAATCAATTTTGTAACAAAATTACGACCAACAAGGACAAGGCCGTCTGATCTCGGCCCAGTCGCCGCCTGATGCTCCTCGACGACGTCAGCAAACATGGACACCACCAGTATCATAAAGAAAGTCCAAATTGCACCACCAAGACAACCGTGAAACGCCCAGATCCACCACAAAGGACTCAGAACCCCACCTCCCGCATCAGGCATTAGGTTGTAGCCAAAATAGTAATCTATAGCCATTAATCCGATTAGTAGCTGGGAAACAACAAAACTCAGTCCGCTGGATATTAAAACGAGGTTTCGCTTATTTCTTCCTCTTGCGATACGCCAAGTCAGGAGAGCAGCGATAACGCCTCCGCCAAGTTGCAGGGGGGTCGCCCAAAAGAGATCGCGGGGGTCGAATTGAAACAAGTGATTATTCAAATAGACTTGATCGCTGGTCTGAATGCCACCGTTAACGCTAAAGAAAAGAAACGCGATGAGCAAAGTCATCCAGTTGCGATTGGAAATTAACGATTTGACTTCTCTTATCAACATTGGAAGAGAAAAATCCGAGGCTTTTCCAGTTCGATCCAGCTCAAGCAGATTTTTTTCAACTGCACTCAGTTTTACCGTCCCCAAGTAAAGAGACCAACCTAAGAGGCAGCAGACCCAAAGGGCTGCCCAAGGATAAAGGTGTGCTTGATCCCAATCGGGCATAAGAAACAAGATCGGACCTAAGCAGAGAGCGGTTCCAGAAATCTCGAAGATTCGATCAGTACCAAGTAGCTGATTTCTTTTTGAGTAGCCTTTGTAAAGTTCCACGCCCAAGGCAAGTCTCGGTACGGCGAAGGTTGTATTGGCGACTTGGAATACTGACATCAAAATAGTTAGTTGCGCAAACAATATCCACTGTGCCTCTCCGAGGTGTAAAACAAAAAGAGCGAGGCAAGAAAGGGTCATCGGAACGACCCCGATAAACATGAAGGGTATTCGTCTACCGAATTCCCCTTTATGCCTGTCGGACCAGTAGGCAATTACCGGATCTGAAATCGCATCAAAGACTACGCATATGAATAAAGCGAGTCCCGCTAACACAGCTGACAATCCAAGGATCTGATTGTAATAGTAGAGCAAGAAAAGAGTGAGAAAATCGCTCACGCCCATGAGGCCAAGGCTGGGAACGCCCCACCAATACATCTTCTTTTCTGTCTTGGGAGAAATGAGCCCCAGCGTAACCCCGGAGAGGCTGTCTCCGATTTCGCCAGTCAAGGTATCCAGGTTGTCGCGAGATTTCCTTGCCAAAAATTCTTGAAAGATAACCAAAACTCCTAAGTGTTAGAGGCCAAGAATAGCCTGGAGCGGCTCGTAGGGCATGGACGCCCACGACCGCCGGCTGCCGCAGATCACCGACATCGGCGCAAGCGCCCTGCTGGATACGGTGCCGTCCATTGGCGGCAACGACATCGGGAAACCGCTCGCCACTGCCGCCAAGCAGGGCAGCCGACTATTTTGGGCTGGCGGCGACTCGACCCATCAGCCACCGTAACGAGTCGGCAAAGATCGCGCCGCCATGGTACAGGCTGTGGCCGCCCTCGCCGAAGACGTAACGGTACTCGTACCCCGCGTACTCGAGCCCCGAGGCCATCAGCTGGTTCGCGAGCGGCCAGTTGCCGAAGATGATGTTGAGGTCGCGCTCACCGCTCTGCAGGAACACCCTGAGGGGCTTCCTGGGCGTCGACCGGATGAGATACGGATAGTTGTGCCCGCCCCGGATGTTCACGAAAGACCCCACGTGGGAGAGCACCCGGCCGAACGCGGACGGATCATGCCAAGCCGCGTTGAACGCGCAGATGCCGCCGCTCGAGATACCACAGATCAGGCGCCTCGCCGGATCCTCCGGGAACCGCACGCCGACCTCCGACTCCGCGAACGGCAGGAGTTCGTCGACGAGGAACCGGACGTGCGTAGGCGTCACGCTGTCGTACTCCATGCTGCGATTGATCGTGGCTTCGTCCTCGGTCATCCCCGCGCGCCGGCCCGGCATGACGAACACCGCGACCGTCGGCGGCAGTTCCCCCGCATGGATGAGGGAGTCGAGCACCGCCGTGGCCCGCACCGGACCGTTCGCGGCGAGGTATAAGTCACCATCCAGGAATACCATGAGGGAAGGTGCCGTCGCGTACTCGAGCTGCTCCGGTACGTAGACCCAGACGTCGCGGACGGTCCCCTCGTAGATCCGGGTCCTGTCCCAATGGAGGAATTCGCGCACGGTACCGCGCGGAACGTCCGGCCCGGGATGCGCCTCGGGACACGGGTGGTACTGCCGGTCCCCCGGCACGTCCAGCGCTTCGAGCGCCTCCATGTTGGAGCGGCCGTTCACCTCGGCGCCCAGGCCCAGGTCCAGGAAGGACTTGTCGAGTCCCAGGCGCAGGAAGTCTTCGACATCCATCGCCGACGCCGGTACGCCCGCCGCCGCCAGCGCACCCATCAAGCTCCGTCTCGTGATCCCGTTGGTCACACCGATCCTCTGCTTCCTATGCCCTGCCAAGGGCGCGTTCTATCCAACCAGTTCATTCACGCACTCTCCAAACACCTTGCTGTGGAAGTCGACATCCTCAGCCGTGACTTCGGGCGAGATCAATGCAAAGAAGCCCGGTGGAATAAGGATACCTCGATTGGCGTAAAACGTATGAAAATACATGCCCGTTTCGGCTAGCCCCCGCAGCCCGCCCCTTTCGGCCCGCTGTTCAGCAAAATTCCTGGGGATGGCTGCGGAGAAGCGGAGCACCACCCTACAACCAAGACAGTCAACGCGCCATGGTAGGTCAGCCGTCCTTATTACTCTGTCCATACCATCAGCGATCCGCTCCGCGCCAGACGTCATCCGGTCGTACGCTGACTCGGTCATGACATGCTCCAGAGTCGCTCTCAGTGCGGAAACCGCCAGTGCATTACCGGACAACGTGGTTCCAATGCCCTGTACGAAGGTCTTTTCGAACAGGGGCAAGGCCCTTTCGGCAACCTCCTGACTGAGACCCATGACCGAGGCGGGGATGCCGCTGGCAATCCCCTTTCCCAAGACAAAGATATCTGGCTCAAGGTTCCAGAGACGAGTAAACCCTCCCGTGCCAGCGACGATGTTGTGGGTCTCATCGATGATGAGCAGGGTACCAAAACGGCGCGTCATCTCTCGTAATGCCTCATGAAAGCCTGCATCAGGGGGGAAAACAGACATCTGTGCTATCGCCGGTTCGGTGATTACACAGGCAATATCCCGAGGGGACAATGCCTTCTCTAATGCATCGAGGTCATTGAACTCAACTACACGCGTCCTCAACTCAGGGTTAGGTAGCGCCCCTATACCATACGAGGCGCCACCATAGGGATCAGTGATCATCCTGCCGTCCACGACGGTGACCAACGTTTCGTCCACAGTACCGTGGTAGGAACCATTAAAGCAGAGGACCAGGTTCCGTTGGGTGATCTCGCGGGCTATCTTGATCGCAGTTCTATTCGAGTCGCTGGCCGTCATGTGGACCTGCCAGTACGGCAGACCAAAGCGGCGTGCTAATTCCTCCCCGACCCAGATGGAGTCTTCCGTGGGAAGCGAAAACATAAAGCCTC
>CBDBKI010000003.1:0-166693 GCA_965206615.1 Candidatus Azotimanducaceae bacterium | reverse complement strand
AAACCGGGCCATCGTGTCGATCCGCAACACCTCATCCGGTTCCTGGAGCCGCGGATGGCCTACTTCATGATTCCGAGGTACGTCGATTTCGTTTCCGAGTTGCCGAAGACGCCAACCGGGAAGGTGCAGAAGTTCCCGTTGCGGGACACCGGCGTGACATCGACAACATGGGACCGGGAAGCCGCCGGCGTGCGCCTGCGGCGCTAGCGCGACCTTGTGGTCGCGCACGCTTGCATGGAAAAAATCCGCTCACCGCTGATTCGGCACGGTGTAGGCGCGACCCTTGTGGTCGCCCGTGCCGGGACCGTGCACGAATCCGGGACGGGACGGGACAAGCCCGTCCCCTTGCATGGAGGTCGCGCCAAGGAAACGCAGTGACCGCCGGTGCAACTTCCATGCAAGGACGGCGTGGCTGGGCCGAAGGCGCGCCGGCGCGTAGCGAGCTCGCGAGCGAGTGCCGGACCGGCTATGGGGCGCTACAACGCCCGCGTCGAGCCTGTGCAAGCCCCTGGCGCCGCGTTCCGTCGCCCGTCGCTTCCCGCGGCGACGGGCGCCATCCACGGACCGGTCATGGCTGCGGCCTCCCGGGCCCGTCGAAGTACTCGCGGGTCACCTGGAACACCATTGGCGCGAGCAGCAACAGGCCGATCAGGTTCGGAATGGCCATGAGTCCATTCAGCGTGTCCGACAGGTTCCACACGAGGTCCACCTTCTGGTCGGCAAAGACCAGCAGCGCCGCGACCCACAGCACGCGGTAGAGCCACAGGCTCCGTTCATGGAACAGGTACTGCCAGCATCTCTCGCCGTAGTACGACCATCCCAGGATCGTGGTGAATGCGAAGATCGCGAGAGCCACGGTGACGACGTACTGACCACCGGGGATGGTGCTCTGGAAGCTGGTCGAGGTGAGTACCGCTCCCGTCAGGCCGCCCCCGTCGGCGCCCGTCATGGTCCACGCGCCGGATGTCAGGATGACCAGCGCCGTCATGGTACAGACGACGAGGGTGTCGATGAACGTGCCGAGCATGGCGATGATGCCCTGCCGGACCGGACTGTTGGTCTGCGCCGCGGCATGGGCGATGGCGGCGGAGCCCAGGCCGGACTCGTTGGAGAACACGCCACGGGCGACCCCGAAGCGAATGGCCGCGGCCACCGCTGCGCCGGCGAAGCCCCCCGTCGCCGCCGCCGGCGTGAACGCATGGGTGAAAATCAGGCCGAACGCGGCGGGCACATCGACGATGTTGATGGCGATGATCACCACGGCGGCGCCGACATAGAGCACGACCATCGCCGGCACCAGCTTGCCCGCCACTTCGCCGATGCGCCGAATGCCGCCGATGATCACCACGCCCACCAGTAGCGCGACGACCACCCCGGTCACCCAGGGCGGAACGCCGAAGCTGTCCACCAACGCGGCCGCCATCGAGTTGACCTGCACGGCGTTGCCGATACCGAACGCCGCCACGGCACCGAACACGGCGAACGCGAGGCCCAGCCACTTGCCGAGTTCCGGGGCGAAGGCGCCGACGCCGTTACGAAGGTAGTACATGGGGCCGCCGACATGCTTGCCCGTGACGTCGACCTCGCGATAGGTGACCGCACACACCGCCTCGGCGTACTTGGTGGCCATGCCGAACAGTGCGATGAGCCACATGTAGAAGATCGCGCCCGGGCCGCCAAGGGCGATAGCGGTGGCAACGCCGGCGATGTTTCCGGTACCGACGGTTGCCGACAACGCGGTCATGAGGGCGTTGAACGGCTTGACCTCCCCGGCGCCGACGGCTTCGGACCGGTCGAACAGCAGGCGGAAGCCGTATCCCACCTTGCGCCAGGGCATGAACACGAGTCCGAGGGTGAGCAGGACGCCGGTGAACCCCAGCATGCCGAGCATGGGCGGCCCCCACGCGAAGGCGTTGATCGAGTCGATGACAGCGTTCAATCGGTCCATCCGTCTGATCTCCAGGTCGGTTGCGAGCGAACTGCAGTGAGCGGGTGACCGACCTTGCGCGGGTCGCGCCTCCGCGTCGGTAAAGAGACGATGCAGAGCGGCATCGTGTCAACCGGCTTCGGGCGCACCGAGCCAACGCCCGCGCCCGGGACTGTCCCGCAATGCGGCAAGGGAGTACATTCCGTTACTCGTTCTCGCGCATCGCAATCGGAGGCTCCGGATGCCCGCTCTGGATGGAATGAGGGTCCTCGACATGACCCAGTACGAGGCGGGCACCTCGTGCACGCAGGCGCTAGCCTGGTTCGGAGCGGACGTCGTCAAGGTCGAGGCGCCGGAACACGGCGACCCCGGGCGGGCCGTGGGCCGTAGCGAGAACATGCAGTACTCGGCCTACTTCTGCAACTGGAACGCCAACAAGCGCAGCGTCGCCATCAACCTGCGCAGCACGGAAGGCCGCGACCTCTTCATGCGGCTCCTGCCCGGCTTCGACGTGTTCGTCGAGAACTACGGGCCCGGCGTGGTCGAACGCCTGGACCTCGAGTACGAGACCCTCAAGGCCGTGCATCCGGCCCTCATCTACGCGCGGCTGAAGGGCTTCGGCACGTCCGGGCCGTACTCCGATTTCAAGAGCTACGACATGATCGCCCAGGCCGCCGCCGGCGCCTTCTCCGTCACCGGCGAGGCGGGCCGACCCCCGGTCATTCCGGGACCGACTACCGGCGACTCCGGTACCGGCGTGCAGCTCGCCATGTCGATCCTGGCCGCCTACGTGCAACGCCTGCGCACCGGCGAGGGCCAGCAGATCGAGATCTCCATGCAGGAGGCGATGACCTACTACATGCGCACGCGCGTGGCGATCGGCTCCAAGTGGGGCACCCAGGCGTGTGACCGCACCGGGGCGTCCGGCGGATTACCCCCGGTGGACCTCTACCCGTGCAAGCCGTTCGGCCCCAACGATTTTGCCTACGTGATGCCCGTCACCGACGAACACTGGGACAGCCTGTGCGTGGCCATGGACCGTCCCGACCTGCTGGTCGACGACCGCTTCACGGACCTGCAGACGCGGACGACCCACGGCCAGGAGCTCTTCGAGAAGGTCGCGTCCTGGACGCGCGAACGCACCAAACAGGAGGTCATGGAGACCCTGGGCGGCGCCGGCGTACCCTGCTCGGCGTGTCTGGACACCGGCGAACTGCACACCGACCGGCATCTGGTCGAGCGCGGCTTCGTCCATCAGCTGGACCATCCCATGCATGGCGAGGTACCGCTGCTCGGCTTCGCGCCGCGCCTGTCCGAGTCGGAAGTCCCGATCAAGCCCGCGCCGCTGCTCGGCGAGCACACGGGGGAAGTGCTGGGCGACGGTCTGGGCATCGATGCCGACGAGCTGCACAAGCTGCACCAGGCGGGTGTGATTCGCTGGAACGGGGCTTCCTGACGAAGCGCACCGCCAGGCGCAAGTGCCGTCGAACTGCCTCGGGCCCACCCGCGGTCTCTCACTGTTGCGGAAGCTCCTTGGGACTCGGCCCGAACGGCTGCAGAACTCTTGCGCCTGTCGGCCGAAAGTGCCGCACATTGCGGGTGACGACTGTCAGCCCATGCTCAAGTGCCGTCGCCGCAATCAGCAAGTCCGCACTCTCGTGTCCAACGGCGCCACACAACCGCCCCCACCGTCTCGCCGTCGACAGGTCCACGGGGAGAATGCGGTCACGGTACAGGACCAGCAGTTGGTCCAGCCAGACAGCCAGGATGCCGGCAAACGTCGGATCGGTGCGTTGCTGCCGGAACATGCCCTTTTCGATCTCTCCGACGGAGACCACGCTCAGGTACAGATCGGCCGTCCGCTGCCCGGACAACCATTCGACCAGTTCAGGATGGCGGTCCCTCTTGCGCAGCGCCGAGAGGACATCCGTGTCGATCAGGAACATCAGAAGTCGACGTCGCGAAGAGTCGGACCCGCCCTTTCGAATTCACCATCATCCTGCGGCATGGCCAGCAACAAGTCCGACAGACTGGGCCCCCTCGCGTTCTCGAGGTGCCGCAGCCGATCGTATTCCGCAGCGTCGATCACGACCACCGCCGCCTTGCCCCGCCGCGTCACCCGCTGTGGACTCCCTCCCATCGCCGCCTTGACCACCGCACTGAAACGGTTCTTGGCATCCTGCAACGACCACTCCACCATGCAGCCTTAACTAGCCAGTTAAACTGGCTAGATTGTCCCTCTGCGTCTACCGACCGTCAAGTATCGGTCAGCCGGCAACCATACCGTCCGACCATCACGCATTTGGCACGCACGCCCTGCCCATGCACACTTGAGCCTCCGTCCTTTAGATCCCAAGGAGACCCCGATGCCGGGAGCGTTGTCCTCGTTCCGTATCTGCGACTTCACCGGTCAGCTTGCCGGTGCGGGTGCGACGAAATGGCTGGCGTCCTTCGGGGCAGAGGTCATCCGGATCGAGGATCCCGTCCGCCAGGGGCGCTGGGACATCCTGCGCGGCGTGCCCCCGTACGTGGACGAGCGCCGCGGGATCGACCTGGGCGGCGGCTTCAACAACCACAACACGGACAAGCTTGGCATCACCCTGAACCTGCGCACGGAGCGCGGCAAGGAGTTGCTGACGCGTTTGATCGAGGTGTCCGACGTCGTCAGCGAGAACTTCGCGAAGGGCGTGCTCGAGCGTTGGGGTTTCGGCTACGAGCGGCTGCGCGAGATCAAGCCGGACATCGTCTACGTTTCGAACTGCGGTTTCGGTCACGTCGGTCCCTACAGCGACTTCAAGAGCTGGGGGCCGATCGCGCAGGCCGTCTCCGGGCTCACGTTCACCTCCGGCTTGCCAGGCCAGCCCCCCGCGGGCTGGGGCTACTCCTACATGGACCACACCGGCGCGTACTACATGGCCATGGCCATCATGCTGGCACTGCTGCATCGGCAACGCACCGGGGAAGGCCAGTGGGTCGACCTCGCCTGCACGGACGCGGCGGTCACCCTGAACGGCCCCGCACTGCTCGACTGGACCGTCAACCGCCGGCCGTCCCGGCGCGACGGTTCGCCGAACAGCAATCGCAACGCCTGGCCGCCGATGGCGCCGCACGGCATCTACCCGAGTCGCGGCGACGACGAGTGGGTCGCCATCGCCTGCCGTCACCGGGGCGACTGGGAAGCGTTGGTCGACACGGTCGGCGCCGAGTGGTGCTCCGCTCCACAGTATGCGGATGTCGCGGCACGCCTCGCCGCGCAGGACGAACTCGATGCCCGGCTCGGGGCCTGGACCTCGAAGCGCTCGAAGTTCGATACGGAAGCGTTGCTGGTCGCCGCGGGCGTGCCGGTGGCCCCGGTCCTGAAGCCCGAGGAACGCATCGATCTGGACCCGAGCAGCGGCGACTTCGGACTGTGGCCGACGGCGTACCACACGGCGATGGGCGATGTGCGGGTGGACGGTCAGGCCGCGCACTTCTCGAAGACGGACTGGAAGATCGAGCACGGTGCGCCATGCCTCGGAGAACACACGCAGGAAGTGCTCGAACGCGTCCTCGGCCTCGACGGTCAGGACATCGCGCAACTGCGCGAGGAGGGCGCGATATGAGCGCGCTCACCGGCACACGCGTCATCGAACTGGCCAGCGATCCCATCGCCCTCGCCGGCAAGCTGCTGGCCGACATGGGCGCCGATGTGATCCTGGTGGAACCGCCGGGCGGCCACTCGGCACGCAACTACCCGCCGTACCTCGACGACGAGCCCGGTGCAGACCGCAGCCTCTACTGGTGGCACTACCACACGAGCAAGCGCGGCGTGACGCTCGATCTCGACCGGCCGGAAGACGCGGAACGCTTCCGCGCACTGATCGCGACCGCGGACGTGCTGCTCGAGGCGGAGCCCAGACACCGCCTGGCGGCACTCGGTCTCGACTACGAGGACCTCACCGCGGCGCGCGACGACCTCGTCCATGTGTCCGTGACGCCCTTCGGCAGGAACGATCCGAAGAGCGACCGGCCGTACACGGATCTCACGGTGATGGCGGCCGCCGGACCGCCCTGGAGCTGCGGTTACGACGACCACAGCCTGCCGCCGATCCGTGGGCCCCAGCAGGGCTACCACACCGCATCCCACTTCGCGATGCTCTCGACACTGACCGCGCTCCTCTACAAGAGCGTCTCCGGCGACGGGCAGTTCATCGACGTCAGCATGCACGCCGCGAACAACATCACCACCGAAGCCGCCAGCTACTCGTGGCTGGTCGCCCGACAGACGGTGCAGCGGCAGACGGGCCGCCACGCTTCCGTGAATCCCTCTTCCGACACGCAGCAGCTGTGCGCCGACGGACGCTACGCCAACACGGGCGTGCCGCCGAGAACGCCGCACGAGTTCGGGCTCCTGCTCTCCTGGATGCGCGAACTCGGCCTCGAGGAGGAACTGCCCGAAGCCGTGTTCCTCGAAATGGGCGCGAACTGGGAGGGGCCGTTCGAACTGTGGAAGATCGGCCACGACGATGCCATCACCGCCATCTTCGGGGCCGGTCGCGAAGCCATGCAGCTGATCGCCTCGCGCCTGCCCGCGCAGGAGTTCTTCGTCGGCTGCCAGCGGGCCGGACTCGCGGCCGGCGCGGTCAACGCACCGGAGGAAGCCTTCGAGGACGAGCACCTCAAGGCGCGCGGCTTCCACGTCGAGGTCCGGCACGAGGATCTCGACCGCACCGTCACCTACCCCGGCGCTCCGTACCGCATGACCGGCAGTCCCTGGCGAATCGCCCGGCGCGCGCCCCGGCTCGGGGAGCACAACGACGAAGTGTTCGCCGAAGTCAGCGCGAGAACGTAACTTCGCCGCCGAGCACGGTCGCGGCGACCAGGTCGGAGGACAGTACCTGCCGGGCGCGCGACCACGGTCGATCGAGCACGCAAAGATCCGCCGTCTCCCCGACGGCCACGCACCGGGGCGCGCCGCCAGGGTTCTCCGGCGGCGTGGTGAAGAGCGCGAGCGCCCGCTCCGGCGTCAAGGCTTCCTCGCGGCCCAGTACCAAGCCGTCGGCCGTTTCCCGCGTGACCGCGGCGCGGATCGCGATCCACGGGTCCGCGTCGCCGAACGGCGCGTCCGTCCCGCCGCCGAGCGGAACCCCCGCGTCCAGGAATCCGCGACAGCGATACAGGTACGGATGGTCGGACGGCGGCACCTCGGCCAGGTACCGATCGCCGCGTTCCGCGACGAAGTTCGGCTGCGTCACCACGGTCGCGCCGGCGTCTCGAAGCAACGTCATGGCCGCGCCATCCGACACGGAGGCATGTTCGATCCGGTCGCCCGGCACCGCGCCCGCTTCCATCAGCGTGGACAGTGCGAACACCAACTCGGTGCGCGTGACGCAATGCACCGCGACCGTCCTGCCGGCCTCGTGCGCTGCCGACATGCGGGTGCGCAGGGCGTCGATACCCGGCAGCGCGACATCGTCGAGCATGATCTTGAGGGCGCCGTTCGGGAGCGATTCGTCCCCCATCGCGACGACCCGTTGCAGGCGGGCTCCCGTCACGAGGTCCCGCACCGTCTGCGGGTTGTTGTGTGGCGTTGCATCGGTGAAGCCCGTCACGCCGCGCGACGCCAGCAGTTGCGTCGTACCGGCAAGGTCCACCGTCCCCTCCACCCGGTCGCCCAACCAGCGGTCGCGCCGAAACAGGCGACCGTTCGAGTCCGTGTCCAGTCCCAGCGTCCGCACGGCGACGCTGTTCAGGAACCACATCTTTCCCGAGCGGTGCTGGATCCGCACCGGCCGGTCGGCCACCCACGCATCGAGCCGCCGCCGGTCGAGCCGCCCGGCCACGGATTCGTGATAGCCGACGCCGCGTATCCAGCCGTCACCCTCGGCCGCCCGCAACGCCGCCTCGAGCGCGCCGGCTTCGTGTACCTCCGGCGGACCGCAGCGGACAGAACGACGCGCCGCGGCCAGGGCGAAGAAGTGCAGGTGATGGTCGTGGAGGCCCGGCAGCAGCGCACCACCGCCCGCTTCCACGACGCCTTCCTCCCCGAGCGGCAGCTTCCGCCCCATCTCCACGATGGCACCGTCCCGGCAGCGGACGTCCAATCCGGCTATGCCCTCGATTTCCGCGTTGCGGATCAGGAGCATGGATACCTCGAAGCGGCCGGCTGCCTGGTGGGCCACCGATTCTAGCGCCACCGTTCAAGGGGCGTAGACTTCGCCTTTTCCCGACCATCGCGGAGACATGGCTTGTCCAACACCCGCTTGCCCTGGCGGAAATGGCGCATGACCGTCTGGCTCGTCCTCGCACCGTTCCTGCTGCCGGCGCTGCTGTCGATCGCATGGCGCGCGGTGGGGGACCTGCCCCACTGGAGCGACGCGAGTCACGCGTCGACCCGGCAAGCCCCGCCACCTGCCACCGTGCCCGGCGCGATCGTTCAGGTCTACGCCGCTCGCACGTGGGGACTCCGGGGAGCGGTGGCCGTGCACACATGGATCGCGCTCAAGCGTTCGAACGCCGACACGTACACGCGCCATGAGGTGATCGGCTGGCGATTGCGACGCACCGGCTCCGCGCTGGTCAGCGGGCAGGGCACCCCCGACAGCATGTGGTTCTCCAACCCGCCGGAGCTGTTGGTCGACCTGCGCGGCGCCGGCGTGGATGGGGTGATCGACAAGGTGGAAGCAGCGGTCGAGGCCTACCCTTACGCGGCGGATTACCTCACGTGGCCCGGGCCCAACAGCAATACTTTCGTCGCGTTCGTCGGCCGCCGTGTGCCGGAGCTGCGCCTTGATCTGCCGGCGACCGCCATCGGCAAGGACTACCTCGCAAACGGTGCGTTCGTCGACCGGACCCCGAGCGGGACCGGATACCAGGTGTCGCTATGGGGCGTTGCCGGCGCCATGGCAGCGCTACGCGAAGGCATCGAGGTGCAGCTCTTCGGCCTGACGCTGGGTGTCCGGTTCAGCCCGCTGGCGATCAAGCTGCCCGGCTTTGGCACCTGGCCAAGGTGGCCGGTCGACCCGCGCGGTCTGGAAGGCTGAAAACGGTGCGCCGCTGCCCGTGCATAATCCCGCGTTGCCAGAAGACCCCGGGAATCGCCACTTGATACAGTCACTCTCCATGGCAGCGCTCCGCACGCGGCTGCAATCGCCGGCGAGCGCCGAGGATCTGTCGCCGCTGTCGGGTATGCCATACATCCTGGTGGAGGGCGGCGAGGCCCCCGACATCGCCCCCGGGTGGGCACCGAATTGCCCGGTCATCGCCCTCGGTTCCATCGACGCGCACGCCGAGATCGTCGACCTCGCGGTGTCTTCCGAGGCGGAGGCCGAGCAGGTCATCCAGGCCATCGAGCGCAACCCCATCGCGTCCATGACACTGGTACGCCTGCTGCGGCACAACGCGCGCACGGACGTGCCCGACCGCCTGTTCGCCGAGTCGCTGACGTATTCCACGCTACAACACGGCGTCGAGTTCCAGAGCTGGCTCCGGGACCGCCGGCGGCGTCCGCGCGCACCAGAACCGGACGCGCCGCTCGTGCTGACCGAGCGAGCCGGCGGCGAACTGCGCCTGACGCTCAACCGCCCGCACAAGCGCAACGCCTATTCCGCGGAGCTGCGCGACGCGCTCTGCGAGGCGCTGCAGCTCGTCGCCGACGATGCGGAGATCGCGCGCGTGATCCTGTCCGGGGCAGGTGCCTGCTTCAGCGCCGGGGGCGACCTCGACGAGTTCGGCGAGGCGACCGACGCCGGCCGCGCCCACGCCTCGCGCATGACGCGTAGCGCCGCGTTGTTGATGCACACGCTGCGCGATCGCATCGAGGCCCGCCTGCACGGCGCGTGCATCGGCGCCGGTATCGAACTCCCGGCCTTCGCGGGTTGCGTCAAGGCGCGCCCCGATGCGTTCTTCGTGCTGCCGGAAGTCTCGATGGGGCTGGTCCCCGGCGCCGGCGGCACGGCCAGCATCCTGCCGCGGATCGGGCGGCAGCGGCTCGCATACATGGCCCTGACTGGCGCGCGCGTCGATGCGGCGACCGCGCTGTCCTGGGGGCTCGTCGACGAGATCGTCGAGTGGTGACGCGGCGCCCACGCGCGATGGACGGAGCCGGCGCGCGCCGTATCATGCCGCCTCGACAGCCAGGGTAGGCACTCCCTCTTGGATCGCGTACTGGAACTGGGCGGTTTCGCCGCCGGATATTGCGGGCGTCTGTTCGTACAGGCCGGGTGCGATGTCGTACGCGTCGAAACCGGCCAGCGGCCGCCGGCATGGGTGAGCGACCAGGCCATGGACCTCTACCTGCACGCCGGGAAGCGCCGCATCCGCACCGACGATCCCGCACTTATCGCGGAACTCGTGTCCCGCGCGGATGTGGTCGTCGTCGAGGGCGACACGGCGGACGCAGTCCAGACCCTTGGATTCGACACCTGGGACGCTCCCGTCAAGGCGGCCATCACTCCCTTCGGCCGCACCGGGCCCAAGCGCAACTGGCAGGCGTCGGCCAACGTCCTGCTCGCCATGGGCGGCTACACCTACATCATGGGCGATCCGGACCGCGCGCCCCTGACGCTGCCCGGACACTATCCCGAGTTCCAGAGCGGCGCCTTCGCTTACGCCGCGGCAAATGCCTGTCGCCTGGCCAGGGAACGCAACGTCATCGACATCGGCATGCTCGAGGTCGTCATGGCGCTCAGCCAGTTCACCACCGTCATGTGGCACTGCGGCCGACTGATCCGCGAACGGCACGGCAATGACTTCTACTACGTCGTCCCGACCAACCTGTTCCGCTGTGCCGATGGCTGGGCGTACGTCAACATCGTGCCCGGATTCTGGGATTCGTTCGTGGCGTTCCTCGAACGGCCCGAACTCATCCTCGACGAGCGTTTCGAAACCAACGAACTGCGGCGTGAGAACCGGGACGCGCTGCACGCCATCATCGCCGCGGCAATGGCACCGATGACCCGCACCGAGATACGGGGGCGGGCGGAAGAAGCCCGCATCCCGATCGGGGTCGTGCAGAGCCTGGAAGACGTCCTGGCCGATCCCCACCTCGCCGGGCGCGGCTTCTGGCAGACCCTCCACGGCGGCGAATCGGCGCCCGTGCGATCGCCACGCCGGGCCTGGCGCATGGACGGCAGGACGCCGCCGGCCCGCGACCTGCTGCCGTCGGAGACCTTCGACACGGAGCATCGCGATGGCTGACGGCCCCCTGCGCGGCCTTCGCATCCTCGACCTGACCCACGTCTGGGCGGGCCCGCTGAGCACCCGCATCCTCGCGGATCTCGGCGCGGAAGTCGTCAAGATCGAGGCTCCGACCAGCCGCGGACCGCGCGAGTTCCCCCGCCTCAGTCTCGGTGGATGGATTGGCGGCGAGCCCGGCGAGGACCCCTGGAACCGCCTCGGCGTGTTCGTGAAGCTGCAACGGAACAAGCGCAGCGTCGCCATGGACCTCAAGACGGACGCCGGGCGCGAAGCGTTCCTCGAACTCGTGGCTGTCGCAGACGTGGTGATCGAGAACTTCAGCGCGGCAGCGATGCCGGCACTGGGCCTGGGCTACGACACGCTGTCACGGGTGAATCCGGCAATCGTCTACATGGCCATGCCCGGCTACGGCAAGGACGGCCCCTACCGTGACTGGGTGGCATTCGGCCCGACCGTCGAGGTGATGTCCGGACTGACCCACGTCCACGGCTACAGTGCCGACGAACCGCGCAATACGGCGATCGCCCTGATGGATCCCATCGCCGCGGTCAACGCGGCCGGCGCCATCGTCACCGCCTTGCGCGAGCGCGAAGCGACGGGGCAGGGCGCCTTCATCGAGATGGCGTTGCATGAGTCGGGCGTCGCCTTCTGCGGACCGTGGCTGGTCGAGCACCAACTTGGGGGTCGGGTCGAGCGCATCGGCAACCGGCACCCGGCCATGGCGCCCCACGGCGTGTATCCATGCACCGGCGACGATGCCTGGGTCGCGGTCGCCTGCAGGAACGACGCCGACTGGCGCGGCATCTGCTCGGTCATCGGGGCGGGGCTCGATCCGACGGCGCCGTTTGCCGACCGGCGCGCGCATTCCGACGCCCTCGACGAGACCATCGCGGCCTGGACCACGAGCCGCACGAAGCAGGACGCGGCCTCGGTGCTACAGGCCGCCGGCGTCCCGGCGGGACCGGTCAACATCACGCCCGACATGACCGCGGACGTGCAGGTGCAGGAGCGGGGCTTCTTCGTTCCCATCGAGCCTGGACCGACCCCCGTGCCCGGCAACCCGATCAAGATGGCCGGTATCGGCAGCGACGACTGGACGCCGTGCCCGACCCTGGGCGCGGACAACGCGGCCGTCCTGCGCGACTGGCTGGGCTACGACGACGAGCGGATCGGGGAGATGGAGCGCGCCGGCGTGCTGGCGGACAGGCCGCCGGCGTGAGCACGTCCGTACGGCTCGCTCTCGACCAGGATTGCACCGACCCCGATCGACGCTTCTCCAACCCGAACCCCGCCCGAGTCGCTCGCAAGGTTTCGCGCCGCGCCACTCAGGTCGAATCGAGAAAGACCAGCGACAGCACCGAGCGTGCCCGGCTCATCGCCACGTAGTGCTCGGCCGAGTGCCGATTCGCTGCAGCCGGGGCCGGAAGATCCACGACGATGATCGCCTCATTCTCAAGACCCTTGAACTCCTCGATCTTCGCGAACCCAACCTTGCTTCCAGGCAGTCCACGTATCGAGTAGGCATCCAGCCGCCGGACCCGGCGTGCGACGTCCGCGGGCAGCCAGGCGATGGAAGACTCCGCAAGATCGAACGGCGAAAGAATGGTCACCGATCCAGGAGTGAGTCCGCCAGCGACCACCAGCTCGTCTATTTCGCCGGCCACCCGCTCCGCTGACTCCCGCCGATCAGCCGCATCATGCCGGCGAACAAGCGGTCCCGCGCCCGCGCCTTGCACGCCGAGATCGGCGTCGAGCGTGGTCTGTATCCACTCGAGAATGACCCGCGTATTGCGGCAGTTGATGCGCAACGGCACTCGCACGGGGTCGAGCGACTCCACATGGTCCTTCGCACGCCGCTCGAAGAGAGGGCTCAGCGACTGGTTGTTCAGATCATTGAACCAGCACCAGCGCCCCGCCTCCAATCCCCCCGCAAGCACCTCGTCCAGCACCTCGATCCAGCGCATCTCGAACAAGTCCTGCCCTTCGTCGACGATCAAGGCGTCGAACCGTTCCAGTCCGGCCCGCTGGCAATCGCGGCGCACGCCGTCGATGAGCGATATCGTCAGTCCGGGCATAGGAAGCCGAGACGCGAGGAAGTGGCGGAGCCAAGGAGAGCGGCACACCAGAGCCACCTGCAGGCCGGCTTCGGCCCAACGCCGCGCCAGCCGCTCGGCGAGGAACGTCTTGCCCGTGCCGGCGCCACCCGCGCAGAGCACCCGAGGATTCGCCTCCGCCACGTCCGCCATGCGCATCTGCTCATCGGTCAACCGCGCGATGCGCCCCCGCGCGTCCTCCACCTGCTCGAACAACGAGACGTCGCTTTCGGGCGCCCGCGCGTCCACCTCCGGACGCAAGTACGTCTGAAGTCTCTCGACGTCGCGGTCATCGGGCCGGACTCGCCGTCTGTCCCGCGCACGCCAGTACTCGAACAGCTCGCGCAGCCAGCCTTCGAGGTTGCGGATGCGCCGCGCGTCGGCTAGGACCTCGAGGTCCCACTCGGCGCTCTCGCTCCCCCATTCGCAATCCGGAAACACCACCCCGTAGCCGGTAGTGAACCGCGCCAGCACAGCCGCGGGGAGATTGGCACGAAGGTCTTCCATCAATCCGTGAAGCGCCCACTCTGCCTGCCGGAACGGTCCTTCATGAGACGGCGTCGACCGCCCGTACCGGTTCCGGTACTGCCAGACGCCGTCGTGACGGGCGACCCCTCCACCTTTCACTTCAAGCACATACAGACCTTCTGGACCGCAGATGACGAAGTCGATTTCCGGAAACCGTTTGTAGGGATGCCGGGTGGGCCTCAGGGAGTGAAAGGCCGCGTAGCGATCGTCAAAGGCCGTGCGCAGTCTCTCGAATATCCGACCCTCCGCCCGACTGGCGGTATCGTGGGGCGATGGCGGGACCATGCGCATGGCGCCCCTCAGCCCCCGAGCTCCATGCGTACCCTCACCTCGGTCGCGTGGTCCAGACGCACGCCGGACAGCAGCTCGAAGAATCGATCCCGGTCCACTTCGGGCGAGATCCGGGGCTCGCCGGGCACTTCGATGGACACCGAACCTGCCTTGACGACGAGCCGGTACTCGCCAGCACCGAGGCCGATGCGGGTGTGAACGCAGTCCCACTTCTGCGTCCGTGCCAGTGTCAGTGCCGCAGATTGCTCGCCCGAGCGCCATTTCGAGCCGTCGCCAAACAGCTCACGCAACGGGCGGACCCTGGGCGGCGCTTCTCCGAGCTCAAGTCCGGTCCCGGCAATACGATGCGACAGGCATGCCATGCGATGGGAGACGGCATCCGAGAGCTCGCGGCCAGCACGGAGCGTCAGTGGGAGGTTCATCCAACCGTCCCGGACCCCGAACAGGATGGCGGCGGCCAGCCAGTCCGGCTCGGCGAGCCGATCGCTGGCGTAGGCGTGGAGGTCTGCGCAGTCGCGGCGCAGGAAGAAGAGCGTCATGGCATGCGCGAGCGGCGTGTCGTGCCGTTCGAACAGCTCGCTTGCGGTGGCGTCCCCGATGCCGGTCAGGGACTCGAGCGTATCGTGGAGCTTTCTCACCCCGGCCTGTAATCGTGGGTCAAGGGCATTCGCGGCTGCGGCGAGGTGATCGATGAGCACATTCTCGGCGCTGCCGGCCCGGCCGGCGTCACGCCATGCCACCAGACGTACTACGGCTTCCCAGAAGAGGTGCGCTTGGGAGGCGTTCTGCAGGCCGACCCGATCCTGCCCCGAATCCGGAGGTGCCGGCAGCGACTCTGCCCTCGCCCCGACCCAGGGCCCGAGTCCGGCCAGGGTGGGGTGATATTCGCCTGACCCCGGCGCGCCATCGTCGGGATCGAATGCAACCCGGCAAGCACGAACCGCCTCATCGCCGAGGTTGGCGAACCGGAGCAGCATCGCCATGACGCCGCCGGCAGCCAGCGGCTGCTGGAGTGGGACCGCTCGCTCCGGGGGGCCAGCTGTGGGCGGCCACCGCTCGTTCGGAGCCTTGGTGAACAGTGCCTTCTTCCTGGTGTCTCGTTTGAAGTCCTCCAGCGGCACGTTGCCGAAATCCTTCGCGTCCGCTTCGCACGCCCGCCTGTCGTCCACCGACCGAAAGGTGATGCACTCGATCCAGGAAGTGGGTAGCGGCGCGGGCACCAGGATCACCCGCTCAGACCCGGTGAGTCGATCAGGAAAATCAAACTCCTCGACACCGTCGTCAGCCATGGCCATCACTGGACCCGACAACCTGGACAAGCCGACTTGAACGATGGTCGGTTTGAGGTGTCCCGCTTCCCTGGTTGCAGACTCGATCGCGTCCATCGGCGCCTTGCCAACAAACAGAGGAATCCAACCCGGAAAGTCAGCGAGGGTGTCGCGGTAGTACTTGTCTGCGAATCCCTCCGGTGGCAGCACGAGCCCCGCCGCCAGCATGTACATCAGGTTCAGGTGATTGGTCACGAGGAGTCCCGACTCCGGTCCCTTGGCCGGGGCAGGCATGCTTGTCGCCTCGAACATGTCGTCGGTGGCCATTCACAGATCCTCGCGTCTCAGCACCGTCCGGTCCCGCGGCAGAATGCTCTCGATGTCCCCGCCCTCGCCGCGTTTCATCAACATGACCACCCGCTCCCTCGCGCGCGCAACCATGACGTAGAAGAGCCGCCTGGCGACATCCGGGTCCTGGCGCCTGAAGAAGTGCTCGTCGATGTCCGCGAGCACCACCGTGTCGAACTCGAGCCCCTTGCACGCCTGCGCATTGAGGACCAGGACGCCGCCTTCGTCGAAGGCGACCTCAGTACGGCTCTCCCGATGGTAGGTCTTGACGGTGGGCCGCGGGTGGTCCAGCCGGACCTGCACGGACCGCAGCGCTTCCAGATAGCGCCCTCTCACGCGATTGTTCGGCGCGATGACGCCAACAAGCTTCCGTGGATCCCGGTCTGCGAGACGCAGGACGCGCCCCGCGACCGCGCCCAGGTCACCCTCGTCGTAGCAATACAGCGTGGGGACGGCCCCCGGAGCGGACTCCGGAAGCTCGGGGGGCGGACTCGCGGGATCACCCGTATAGAACTCTCTTGCCAGCCTCGCCACCGGGTAGTCGTTGCGATAATTCTGCTTGAGTTCGATCACGTCGGGCGCCTCGATGGCCAGACAGTCCGCAATGTCCTTGCGGCTGCTGTTCGCGTCCGTGATCTGCTGGTTCTGATCGGCGACGACGAAAAAGCGGTCGAAGCCAAGCCCCACCAAGGCATTGTAGAACGCTCGCGGCATGTCCTGGCCCTCGTCGATCACGAGGAACGACGGCCGCGGCGTCTCCTCGTCCGGCATCGCCTGCACGATCTGTTCCGCGCGGGCCCAGTTGATTTCCCTGTATCCGGTGTCGTTCGGCTCCCGCACGGGAACGGTCTGCCCCGCCAGATCCCGAAAGGTGCTCCGGAACCAACTGTCCCAGGTCTTGCTGACCAGGCCAGTTCCGAACAATTGGTCGCTGGCCCGGTTGAGGAGGTGGTTGAAGACCAGGAACATCAAGTCGTCGTCATCGCGTTGGTGGCGTCGGGCGCGAATCAGCGCCAGCACAGACTTCCCCGTTCCTGGCCCGCCGACGATCAGATGCTGGCCTTCCTTGGGCAGGGCACGCGCCGCCTCCTGCTCCTTGCTGAGATCCTGAATGCCCGGCAGCTCGAACTTGCGCCTGGCCATCAGGCAGACCCCCCTGCAACGTCCAGAAAGGCGGGAACTCCGCCCGACGCGCCCTTGATGAAGACCCGGTCGAGAAGAACGTTGCCAAACGGACAGCTCGGCTCCGGTACAAGCGTACAGGCGTGGCAGGCCGCCCGGTTCAGCAGGTCCGGCCCGTGCCCTTCCTGCTCGCCGCACACCGGATCCAGCGAACACCATGCCGCGGCGTCGAACGCCCCGGTTAGCAGACGGAGGAATCGTTCGGGCCTCGCGAGCTCCATCAAGCCCCCGAGGGAGCCTTCCTCGTCCGGGACCGCCACATAGATCAGGATGCCCGCCATCGGTTCCTTGCCGGTTTCGCAGTAGATGCGCTCCTTCAGTGAGGCGGCGGGGTATCCCGCTTCGGCATCGAGCTGGTGAATCGCGAGGTGGGCGAGCGTGTGGCAAAGCAGGAAGCGTGGTGTGACGTCGACGTCGAACCCAGGGCCTCCTTGGCCGGCAGAGTGCGCATAGCGTCGCCTGAAGGCATCCGAGCGTCGTTGCAGGGCCTCGTTGCCCTCCCAGCGCCGTAACGACGCTTCGTCGAGCGTGAAGAAGATGCCCTCGCCATACAGCTCGATCGCCGGGAGCCAGTCGCTCTTGCCCGTGATGTCCGGCGGCGTGGGCCGCTCGCCGCCGGCGCGGTAGAACCCGTTGAACACCATGATTTCCTTCAGCCGGTTGACGGCGATCACATTCGAGACGGCGTGTACCACGCGACGCGCGTTGCCACCCTGCAGCGTGCGCCCGAGCGCCAGCCATTCGCGCGTGTGGTGTTCGGTCACGAAGTCCTCGTCGGGCCGGAGCTCAGGGATCTTCGCGGTCAGAGCCCGATACTCGTCTGCCAACAGCTTGGTCTCGGTGATAGACGCGCCGTACGAGGGATATCCAGCGTCGATCTCCCTCATGGCCTTCTCGATCTGGTCTGGAGTGCAGCCGTAGTCGCCAGCGACTTGTTTGACGACACCCTTTCGTGCCAGGTCGTTCCTTGCAGTCCGGATTCTCTGTTGACTCCCGGTGCTGCCGTACAGACGGTCGGTGACGGTCCCTCGCCAGATGCGCGATTCCGGTGGAATGACGAGCCCGCTGCGGGTCGAGGGGGAGTGCACCCGAACGTCGTTGATCTCCATCAGCCAGGCCGGCGCGTCCGGGGTCTGGGCCGGGGGCTCGCGTATCCAGGGCTGTTGCCAGGTGAGAGCCGGAAACGGTATGCGCGGCAGCGCGCCCGACGGAAAGCTCACGTTCGCGCCGCATGCGGGACGGGTGCAAACAATGCGGCGACCGGCGCCGGTTTCGTCCAGCTTCAGGTAGGGTTGCGTCCAGTCACGACGACACTGACGCTGTTCCGCATTGCGGGACTCGCCATGGGCCAGATCGTGCCAGGGGACGTCTGCCAGGTAGCCCTCTTCGTGCACCAGGACCCACGGCGCCTGCTCCAGCCTGCCGCCGCACGCGCTGCACCCTCCTGCGTCGCCCGTTTCTGTGTCCCCGCCGTCGTCGGGCTTCCCACGCGGCCTGCGCCACGGAGCCCTGTGCAGCAGGCCGCACGACAGGCAGCGCATCCACGTCGGGAACTTCAGCGCCGGAATCCATCCGACAACCGTCCCGCCCCGTTCCGTCGCGCGCGGCGGCGCGCACAGCACCCGGTCAATGCCGAGCGCGCTCCGGACCCGGTCCACGTAGCGGATTTCCCGCTCGAGGGGATCGCTGCCGTCACGGTCCCACGTGCCGATGTCCTGCACCACCATCAGGCTGTCCGGGCCGCGCACGATGGCGCCCACCGAGCAGTCGCGCAGCAGGTGCGAGAGCCGTACCGGAACGTGCTCTTCAGCCATTGCGTCTCAGTGCCCTTGCGTTCACAGCGGAACAATCGGCTCGTGCGCCGTCAAGTCGGTGGCCAGTCATGGACCTTCAACAACCCGGATCCTTCTACGTTCCGCATCGAATTCAGCGTCGCCCACAGGCCGCGGCGCGAGTCGCCGTGCGCATAGAGCAACCGGTCCGCGTTCCGTTCGCCGTTCGGCGCCTGGTAGTTGAGCTGCCGGCTCTCCCGCTCGCAGCGGCGCGCTTCGTCGTGCCACTCGCTGACGAGACGATCCAGGTGGGATACCGTATCGTGGGCTTGGCCGGGCTCGGCCGCCGCGAGCGCGCAGCGCCGCTCGAGCGCCGCGATCACGGCTCTGACTTCCGGTTCATTCCGGTCGAAGCGACCCGCCGAAGTGTTGCTCCGCAGATCCGCGCACCCGTGCCGGACCGCGATGACGAGGGCGGCGTGGAGCGCGCGGGACCGAACCTGCCACGTGTGGGGCGTGACGCTGCTCGGCTCCACGAAGCGGTAGAAGGACTCGTGGTAGGGGCGGAACGTCTCGTAGTGCGACAGGCTCCGGGCCTGGTGCCGGTAATAGTTGGCGAACACCAGGCCCGGCACGTCGGCCCGGCCGACGCGGCCGCTCGCCTGGATGTACTCCGCGGTGGTAAGCGGCTGGCCGTTGACGATCATCAGCGCGAGACGTGGTACGTCGAGGCCGACGGACACCATGTTCGTCGCCAGCACCGCGTCGAGGCAGTGGTCGGCCCCCCGGGGATGCTCCAGCCGCTGAAACGTCTCGGCGTTGTCCTGTGCGGTTCGCCGGCTCGTGAGCTGCGCGACGTGCGGGCCACGGAACCGGTCGGAGACCGAATCGACCGCCGCCGGCATGTCTTCGGACTCGCCAGCATCGGCGGTACGGCGCGCTTCCCGGAACTCGTCCGCGAGCCTTCGTCCAAAATCGCGTACATCGGTCGCGAAGGCGTTGTGGCTGTTGCCCACACCCTTGAGGCTGCCGTGGTAGACGACCAGGGTCCACCACGCATCGAGCAGCTCGTCCGCGTCGGCGTCTTCGTCGAACACTGCCCGCGGACCGGCAAGCAGGGCGGCGGCGAGTGGCGCCATGCAGTGCTGCTGATCGAGCATGGGGGCCAGGTAGCCGACATAGAGGCGGCCCGGACGCTCGCGGTCCGTGCGCGCGAAGTAGGAATCGCCGTGTGACAGGCCCGGCGGGGGAAACACGGCGAGTTCCCGCGCATAGAGGCGCCGTACCTGCTCGCGCGCCATACGGATCGTCGCGGTGGAGGCAACGTACTTGGGACGAACGCCGCGCCGAACAAGCAACGTATCGAGCCCTGCCTCGTAGAGACCCGCGACTGACCCCAAGGGACCGGTAATGAGGTGCAGCTCGTCCTGGATGACCAGCTCCGGAGGGCGTGACCCGGTGCCGGCGCCGAAGAACGCGCCTGTGCGCTCCTCCCAAGCAATGCGCGCGAACTTGTCGACCGTACCGATCAGGAGCGACGGCGGTTGCTCGTAGAGGGCTTCGTCCACCACGTTGCAGGGCAGTGGACGCGGATCGGCGCCGAAATCGCACCCGGGATCGACGCAGTGGAAGCGGAATTCTTCTTCCGTCGCGTGGTACCCGTACGTCGGGTCGAACGGCGTGCCGCACCACGTGCAAGTTCGCAGCAGCAGTTCGTAGCGCGCCTCGGTCCGGCCGCCCCTGATGTCCTCCACGAGTTCCTTCGCCTTGTAGAACCGATTGGGGCTGATCGCATCCCCGACCCAGATGCCGATGTCGATCGGGGCATCGCCCAGCCGCGCGGTGTCTCGCCGGCGCATCAGCTCCAGGGCGCAAACGATGCGCGCGGCCCGTTCGAACTGCTGCCGGGTCAGCAGGCGCAACGTGTAGCGCATGAACGCCGCAGTGCCCCCGCCGGAGTCGGGATAGTTCAGCCGGCGCCAGACGATCAGGAACGCGATCAGACCCAGGTAGGCCTCGGTCTTGCCACCGCCCGTGGGAAACCAGATGAGGTCCAGGACATCGCGAAAATCGTCGTCTTCGCGGATCGTCGATACCATGACCGTCAGCAGGAACGCCAACTGAAAGGGACGCCAGCGGTAGTCGTCCGGCTCCGTGTCCTTGCCGGCGATGCGGTGGGCCTGGTACATCTGGTCGAGCATCGCCTGATTCGCCAGCCGGAACGACTCCGCCACGGTCCGGTCGCTGCGCAGCGTCTGCACGCACGCACGCATGCGGTCCAGGGCGACGTTCATCCGACGAGAGATCCGGTTTGCCGCAGCCTGCTCGGCGGCGTTCGAGAACCGGGACGCAATGCGTTCCTGCTCCGCCACCCAGCCGGCGTAGCCGCCGACGAATCGATCGAGCTCGTCGAGCATCGGCGCCTCGGCGAGACGTGCGAGACGCAGCACCGCATCGTCGCCGCCGATGTTCACCGTCATCATCGGCACTTCCGCGTCGGGCATGAACTCGGACCAGATCCGCGCCGCGCGGCGGGGCCCTACGTCCCAGTCCGCAGCCGCACCATGACCGACGGCAAAAATGCGCCGCTCCTGGTACTGAAGCTCGAGCTCCTGCTCCTCCTCGGTCAGCAGGCTCGGATCGACCCGCGGGTAGTCGAGGAGCTCGCCACTCTCGACGCTGCACTCGAGCCGGGCCTCGAACAACGACTTGCTCACCCGTTCACGGGTTCTTTCGCGTGCCGGAGTGCCGGAACCCAGCTCCCTTCGGTTGCACAGGGTCACGGTGAGGATGCAGCCGTCCCGATGGGGCCGTGCACGAATGTCGATTCCGGCGCGCCCTTCCCAAATCGTCTCGCCCGTCTCACCGCCGACGGCGGTTCCCGACCAGGTGACGGTGGATTCCGGGAGCTCGGACCGGGTGTACTCCCGAGTCCGAAATCGTCCCCTCTCGCCGCGCTCTCCGGTGGCTCCATATGCCGCGGCGGTTGCCGTGATGGAAAGGCGCACGTCCCCGCGAACACAGCAGGAGAATCCGACCGACGACGGCGGCACGTATCGTCGCCGGCGTGCCGGCCGCGCCAGCGCCTGGGCATCGGATTCCCCATCCGAATGCGTTGCCGTTTCATGGTCGTCGAATTCATCGAGCAGGTTCGACTCCGCTTCGTCATCTCCCGTCGCAGCGGGATCGATACCACTCGCGTCGGGTTCGATCGGGTGCAACACCCCCGTTGGATATCGTTCCAGGGGGGACGTTCCCAGACTCCCTTCGCCGGCCGGGCCGATGAGCTGGCGGCGTAGCCAGTCCAAGAGCCGCTGCCTCGCGTCGACGTACGTCACACCCGGCATCGAGGGAGCACCCGTGCCGCGCGGACCCAGGTATTCGGATCCATGTTGCGGAAGACTCGATGGACCATCGGTGCCATTCTCCTGTCAGCCTCGGTCCGCTCCAGCCTCAAGGCGTAACGATGACCGTTCCGGGACCCCGATAGTACGGACTCAATTCTTCGCTCACCACCCGTCCACCGCAATCCGGCGCGTCCCTTTCCACCCCCTCCACCCTCGTCCATGGCCGCCCGGCCGCAGATCGTTAGCCGCAGATGGTCGGCGTCACCGGCTGCGTGCTACGTCCAATCGCTGCCCAAGGCCGCCGCGGCCTCACAGCAGGCGGCCGACGCCATCACGCGCTCGTCCTTGGCGTGCTCCAAACTTGAGGTGATGCGATGAAGTTGTAGCATCACGCATCGAACGACCGAGAGAGGGATCCGTCGTGCGCACCAAGCTCAACATCGATGAAGACGTGCTTATTGCCGTGAAGGAACTCGCGCGGCGCGAGTCGAAATCCTTGGGCACCCTCGTTTCCAGCCTGCTGCGCGCGTCGTTGGCGTCTGCGAAGGCGCCAGATCCAGCCGACTCGCGGGAGGAACTCGAAGCAGAGTTCGGTTTTCGTCCGTTTCCCAGACGAGGCGGAATCGTCACGAATACGTTGATCGATCGGCTGCGAGAGAAGGCCGGCGACTGACTGCGAGCCCCGCTGGATGTGAACGTCCTGATCGCCCTGCTGGACTCCGACCACGTTCATCGCGCACAGGCACGCAGGTGGCTGCGACACACATCGACGCGGGGTGGGCGACTTCGTCACGTCTGACGCACGCATTGCCTTGACGACAGTCCCAGGAGCCCACGCGCGAAACCTGTGCGTGATCTGGCCAGGCAGTTCGAACCGTTGAAATGCGGCGCAGAGAGGGTGCACCGGCACAGGTCAGTCCTGCAGCGGATTCCTTGCCGCAAGGCCAGGAAAGCGGCTGAAGTCCCGGTCCGCCGTCCAGAACTCGGTAACGCCGTGTGCGATGCACAGCGCGGCAACGCGCGCATCGTGAACGAGGGGCCCCCGCACCTGTCCCTTGCGGAGCTGGTCCTGCAGGACACTCCAATGCGCGTCCGTCTCTGCCAGCAGGGCGGCCACCG
Source organism: Candidatus Azotimanducaceae bacterium (assembly GCA_965206615.1). Lineage (GTDB taxonomy): Bacteria > Pseudomonadota > Gammaproteobacteria > Pseudomonadales > Azotimanducaceae > VXNE01. Next base: position 143,641 of record CBDBKI010000003.1, on the reverse strand, counting down.
GCGACTCGAGCCAGGCGCTCACCTGGTTGATGGCCGCATCGATCGAAGACGGGGGATCGAAGATTCTAGGGTGGCTTACGACCGCAAGGAACTCATGGAGGCACGGCCACGGCAACCCCCAACTGACCCGACCCCGGGCGAGCGACTCTACCCGCGCCTGCGCCTGGCCATGCCACTCGGAATCCGATCGGTGCGCGTACACCAGGATATTCGTGTCCGTGGCGATCAACTGCCCCGTCCCTCGTAGATAGACTCGCGAATCCGGGACCAGTCCGCGTCGCGGTATGGGGGCTGGAGTCCCCGGCCACCCACGCTGGCGTCCTTTAGCGCGAAAGGTTCCTCGACACAATCGACCCGCAGCACCAAGCGCAAGCCGCGCTCTATGAGGGTGCGCAGGGTCGTGTTTTCCCTGGCGGCATGTGCCTTTGCGGTCTTCGCAAGCTCATCCGAGAGCTCTATCGTTGTCTTCAATACGGGCACCCATATCGGCAGTTACGGGGTTACATATTATGCGCTACATAGAACGCGTCGTCGCCGTAGAACTCGATCAACGCCCCATCCAGACCCGGAGGTAGCCGCGGTCAGCCTTCCGCCAGCCGCCCCCGCACGATCCGCCGCAGCAGCTTGCCGGTCTCCGTGTAGGGTAGTTCGTCCCAGAACTCGAGCCGTTCCGGAACGCGTGACGAGCGCATGTGGTCCTTGACCCAGCCCTGCAACGTCTCGACGGTGGTCTCGGCCCCGGGCTCCAGCACCAGCGCGCCGACCACGGCTTCGCCCCATTCCTTGTCCGGTACGCCGACGATGGCCGCGTCGGAGACCGCCGCGTGCTCCATCAGCACGTCCTCGATCTCGCCGGGAGACATGTTCTCGCCGCCGCGCACGATGATGTCGTCCGCGCGGCCCTCAAGGAACAGGTAGCCGCCCTCGTCCAGGTATCCCGCGTCCCGCGTGGGGAACCAGCCCTCTTCATCCACCAGGCTGGCGCGGCCCTCGTACTCGCCGGAAACCTGTTCGCCCCGCACGTACACCTCGCCGTGCTCCTCCGCACCGAGGACGTTGCCGTCGTCGTCGCGAATCTCGATCTCGATGCCTGGCAGGGGAACGCCCACCGACGTCAGCCGATGCTTCACCACCGGGTCGTTGCTCGAGGCGGCCGCGCGGTGTTCTTCCGGACCGAGCACGGTGACCGTCGAACTCGTCTCGGTCAGGCCGTAGGCATTGGTGAAATCGGTGTCCGGAAACAGTTCCATCGCCCGCTCGATCACCGGCAGCGGCATCTTGCCGCCGCCGAAGGCGAGGGACTCGAGGTGCGGCACTTCCGCGCTCGAATGGCCTTCGAGGGCGTCCACGATCCGGTGCAGCATCGTCGGCACGACGAACGCCGTGGTGACCTTCTCCGCGCGCGCCAGATCGATCCAGGACTCCGGCGTGAAGTTCGCAAGCTGCACCACCCGGCGGCCCGAGTAGACGGAACTGAGGACCGCGGCGATGCCGGCCACGTGGTAGGGCGGTACGCACACCAAGGCGGTATCCGCCTCGTCCGCGCCCATGAACTCGACCGAGCCCAGAATATAGGAGACGAGATGCCTGTGGCGCAGCACGGCTGCCTTGGGGGTCCCCGTGGTCCCGCTGGTGAACAGCAGGGCCGCCGTCTCCTCCGCGTCCATGGACCAGGAGGGCTCGGCCATCCCATCGCCACCGCGGGCAAGGGCGAGGAAATCGTCCCGCACCTGTGTCTCGATCCCGCCCCCGTCTGGCCCACCTGCCTATGCGGTCGGGATCGCCCACCAGGTAGGCCGGCTTCACGCGCTCGATCAGCGCGTCGATTTCGGGATCGGTCAGCCGATAATTGATGGGCACGTACGGGACGCCCGCCCATCCGCAGGCAAACAGCCCAATGGGGATCGCGAGGTTCGTGACGTCGAGCATCACGAAACGTTCGGCGTTCGAGGCGCTCAGGGCTCCCGCCGCCGCTCCGGCGGCGTCGTAGAGTTCCTGATAGGTGATCGATGCCTTGGCCTCGGCATCGACGAAAGCCACGCGTTCGCCGAACCCCGACGCTGCCATTTCCAGCAGCATCATGATGTTCATGCGGAGGTTTCCTTCAGTCCGTCTTGGGCAGTTTCTTGGCGTCTTTCAGCTTCAGCGCCTCTCCCGCTACCGCGAGCGAGCCTTCGCCGGCCTTGACGCAAAGGACTTCGAGGTTGCCCTCCCCGTTGGTATATCGCTTGCCAAGGGTCGTCCCCTCCGCAAAATCCGGCGCCACGGTGCCGCCGTTGCCGGGGCCGTCCGCGCTCATGGGCGCGCCCCCGCAGGTGAGATCCACGTCGTCACCCGGCGCCACAATCACCATGATTTCCGTGTTGCAGACCGTGCTCTTGAGCCGCTTCCCGGCTGCCAGACCCGCCATCGACTCCTCCCCTTGTGCGAGAAATGGGTGCGGGATTCTACAGGATCAGGGATCGCCCAGCAGGGCGGCGTACATCTCGGCCTTGGTCGCTTCGCAGCGCGCCTGCACCGCCTCGACGTCCGCCGCGTCAAAGCCAAGCTCGGTCATGATCTCCTCCGTGTCCGCGCCGAGAACCGGCGGTACCTTCGGATGCTCCGTGGGCGTCTCGCTGAAGCGCATCAGGGTGCCGACCGTCGGTGTCGTGCCGGTGACGGGCAGGTCGAGGTCCACGACATACGCGTTCGCCAGGTTCTGTGGGTCCGACAGGACCTCGCCGTGGCCGCGCACGCGCTCCCAGATGATCTCCGGCTGCCCCGCCACGAACTCGGCGAACTCCGCGAACGTCCTGGAGGCGAACGCCTCGCGCATGTGTTGCCTGATCTCCTCCACGCCCTCGTCACCGCCAGCCAGACCGATGCGCTTCCCGGCAGTGTCCCACTCCTCCATGAGGATCATCTCGGGCCTGTCGTAGAAGATCCAGAACTCGGCCCAGGACTCGTCCGTCATGGCGACGACGAACAGGACCGGAATGCCGTCCTTGCACAGGTACGTGCCGTAAGGGGCCTTGAGGTTGGGATGGTGTGAGCCGTCGCGGGACAGCGGCACCCCGGTGATCGCAGAGTGCTGCAGTTCCCACATCTGCAGCCACAGCTGTGCGCCGAGCGACGACGTCTGCACAATCTGGCCCCGGCCGGTGAGCGACCGGTTCACGAGCGCCGTCACGCAACCGAGAGCCAGCTGCATGGCGCCGGCGTGGTCCGCGATTGCGGCGCCGGGTGGCGTAGGCGCCTCCCCGGGCCGTCCGCTCATGCTCGCGATCCCGCCCCGTGCCTGCGCCGCCCCGTCCAGCATCGCCTTGTCCGCCTCGTCCCCGAGGGGACCGAAACCGTTGACATGACCGACGACGAGCCTCGGATATCGCTCCGTCAGTTCCACCAGCCCGAGCGCCATGCGTTCCAGCGCCGACTCGCGGACGTTGGTGAGAAAGACGTCGGCGCCCTCGAGGAGCTTCGCCATGACCGACTGCCCGAGTTCCGTGTGGAGGTCGAGCGTGACCGAGCGCTTGGTCTTGTTCATGGCGAGGAACTGCGAGCAGAGCGCGTCGGCCGGCAGGGTCTCGTAGTTGACGCCGCGGTGATAGCGGCTCGCGTCCCCCATGGGCGGTTCGACCTTGATGACGTCGGCGCCCATGTTCGCGAAGTAGAGGCCCGCTGCCGGGCCCTGTATCGCGATGGCGAGTTCCACGACGCGCAGTCCTTCGAGTGGTCCGGGCATGCTCATTCCCTCCAGGGTCACCGGGCACCAGCGAGTGTATGACAGTGTGCGTGGCCGTGGCACGGTACGCCGACGATCCTGCCAGATGTGCCAGATGGGAGGTCCTGCCATATGGGACACCCACCCCAGGGTCCTGCCATATGGTCCTGCCATATGGGAGGGTCCTGCCATATGGGACACCCACCCCAGGGTCCTGCCATATGGTCCTGCCATATGGGAGGGTCCTGCCATATGGGACACCCACCCCAGGGTCCTGCCATATGGGACACCCACCCGAAGATGTGCCAGATGGGACACCCACCCAAGACCCCACCCACCCGAGTCGGTGCCAGAATGAGCCACCCACCCGAGTCACCAGATGGGAGCCGTGCGTCACACGCGGCAAAGGCAGGAACCGGAAGCAAAAAAAGGGTAGACGCGAGCGCGGGGCCCACGCTCGCCCGTGGCTGGAACGCACGCGATGGCGACGCGCGCGCCGCCGGGGATGGAACGGCCGGTCTGGCGAAGCGGCTCAGGCGGCCGCGCGTACCCAGCGGGACAGCGTAGTGGTCGGGGCGCGCTGGCGGTTCGAGGCCACCAGGGCGAGCCACGCTGTGGGATCGCGTAGACGGCCGGGCGGTGCGCGGCCCTTCCCCGCGGGCGCGTCGTGCAGGCTGCCAGCAGCCCACTCGACGTAGGCGCGGTGATCGCGCAGCGTCATGTCGAGTCGCCGCGCCGGAGGCGGCGCGCTGACGACCTTCCCGGCGCGGCGCACCAGCGGTGCGAGGGGTTCGTCGAGACGCTCGGGTTCCTCCGCGGCTTCCTCCAGCCGGCGCTGCAGCGAGGTGTGTTCGGGCGCATCGACCTCCTCCGCCATGCCGGCGCGCAGCGGGTTGAGGTCGTCGTAGGCCATGCAGGCCCACACGGAGCGGTCGCTGGGCAGCGCCTTGGAGCAGAAGCGGCCCTGCCAGAAGCGGCCGGTGCAGTCGTCCTCGCGGTTGGCACGGCGCGCGATGGGCTCGTTCAGGCAGCGCATGAACCAGGACAGGTCACCGAGGCGATCGCGCAGTACGGCGAGGCGCTCGGGGTCGTCGAGCAGCGTTGTGACGGCCTGCTCGAGCTCCTCGTCGTGTTGCGGTGGGAACAGGCGCAGCCAGCGGCGGGCGACCTCCTCGTCGGTGAACTCGAGGCGTTCCTGGGGTCGGTAGTCGGCGGTGGCGTGGTAGTGGTTGGACATCACGGCGTGGGCGTAGATGTGCACGGTGAAGATCTCGGTCAGTTCGAGCAGCCGGTCCTCGATCCAGCCGCGGCGGTGGGAGAGGTCGCGGCCGGTGACGGGGTCCTCGCCGCACAGCATGGCGCGCCGGACGCAGCGCGAGCCGAGGTGGTAGAAGCCGCCATTTTCGCGGTCGATGAGTTGGGATCTTGGGCGTGTCATTCGCGTATTTTCGACCGGGACGCGCCGGGCCCGTAGCAGAGGACGCCCATGGAGGCTGTGCGAATCCGGCTCCGCTTGCTGACGGCAGAAACCTACCCGGCGGCCGCCAGATGGGACACCCACCCCAGAGTGGGTGTCCCATCTGCTAGTGGAGAACAGGGTCCACTACGTGCGCGACTTCAGCTACGACGAGGATCGCTGCCGCGCCTCGGTGCGGAACCTGCCGCGCAATCTGGCGGCGTTGAGCAACGCCGCCATCTCCATTGTGCGCGTGCGCGGCGAGTTCAAGTACATCCCCCCGGCCAATCGCCACTACGCCGCCCGCCCACAGGACGCCCTCGACGCCATCCTGACCGCCGGACAGCCCCGACCCCCCCCCCCCCTCGCGACTCTTGGGGTCTTTGCGCGTCCCCTGCTCTGCTATGCCATACTCATTGGTCGATCCGCACCGCGGAGGAGGGGACATGGCACTGGACTTCGCGCAACTGGTCGCTGACGACTGCACCTGGGTGAGCCGCCAGGCGTTCCGGGACCCGGAGATTCACGCGGCCGAGCAGGAGCGCATCTTCAAGCGCTGCTGGCTGTTTCTCGGCCACGAGAGCCAGGTCGCCGAGCCCGGCGACTTCTTCACCTCCTACATGGGCGAGGAGCCCGTGATCGTCACGCGGGGCGCGGACGGTGCACTGCACGTCCTGGTCAACAGCTGCCGCCACCGGGGCATGCGGGTGTGCCGCGCCGACCGCGGCCACACGAAGCGGTTCTCGTGTTCCTACCACGCCTGGACGTACAACACGAACGGCGACCTCATCGGCGTGCCCAAGCGCAAGGAGGGGTACTACGACGAAATCGATCTGTCGCAGAACGGCCTCATCCGCGCCGCGCAGGTGGATTCCTACAAGGGCCTCATCTTCGCCACCTTCGCCGCCGACGCACCGAGCCTGCTGCACTACCTCGGCGACATGGCGTGGTTCCTGGACGTGATCCTCGAGCGCGAAGGGGGCACGGAGCTTATTCCCGGCATACACAAGTGGGTCGTGCGCGCGAACTGGAAGCTCGCCTGCGACAACAACGCCGGCGACTGGTACCACGTACCCGTGTCGCACGGCTCGATGGCGCGCCTCAACCAGAACCCCAACCAGTTCGACGAGGACGACAACCGCCTGCAGGTGTCGGCGGAGACCGGCCACACCCTGGCCGCCTACCACTACCCACGGGGCGAGCGGTGGATGGGCGCACAGCAGCAACCCCGCATCCTGAGCGAGTGGTTCGACGAGACGGCGGCGCGCAAGGCGGCGCTTCTCGGCCCGGAAAAGGACCGCGTGCAGTTCATCGCCGGCAACGTGTTCCCCAACTTCGGCTGGATCCCCGGCAGCTACACGATCCGCCAGTACCACCCGCGCGGGCCCGACAAAACCGAGGTCTGGTCCTACTGCCTCGTCGACGCCGCCGCGCCGCGCGAGGTCAAGGACGCGATGAAGCGCATGTACACCAACTCCTTCGGTCCGAGCGGCCTGCTCGAACAGGACGACGGCGAGAACTGGACGGGCTGCGCAAAGTCGGCCGGCAACCCCGTGATGGGCCGCGAGTCCTTCAACTACCAGATGGGCGTCGGACACGAGTGGCACGTCAACGAACTGCCGGCCCAGCACGTCGGCCGCGCCACCTCCGAGGTGGTGCAGCGCAGCTTCTACCGCCGCTGGCGCCAGGAGATGACCGGCCAGAACGAGCGCGTACTGCGCATCGTCGCCCGGGAGGGTTGAGCTTGGAGCTGGAACGGCTGATCGCGGTACAGCAGTTCCTCTATCGCGAAGCGCGCCTGCTCGACGAGCGGCGCTTCGACGAGTGGTTCGAGCTGTTCGCCGACGACTGCCTCTACTGGATGCCGACGCGCTACAACCGCCTGCGTGACGGCGCCGACGAGACATGGCCTGTCGACGCCGAGGTGGAAGACAGCTCGGGTCTCGCCTATTTTGAAGACACCAAGAGCATGCTCGCGCGGCGTGTCGACCGGCTCAAGACCGGCATGGCCTGGGCGGAGGATCCTCCGTCCCGCACGCGCCATTTCATCTCCAACGTAGAGGCCGAAAACGGCGACCACCCCGGCGAGATCGTCGCGCGCTCCGCGTTTCTCGCCTACCGCTCGCGCAACGAGGGCATCGGCGAGGACCAGGACTTCTTCTCGGGCATGCGCGAGGACGTGCTGCGCGCCACCGAAGACGGGTCCTTCCGCATCGCGCGGCGCAAGATCGTGCCGGACTTCGTGGTCATCAACGCACAGAACCTGAGCATCTTCTTCTGATCGGAGGCCAATATGTCTGGCGCAGTCGAACGACTCGGATACATCGGTGTGGGCGCGTCGGACCTGCCCGCGTGGGAGGAATTCTCCACCAACGTGCTCGGCGTCGCGATCCATGACCGCGGCGAGGACGGCACCCTGTTCCTGCGCCACGACAAGCACCACTATCGCATCGCCGTACACCCGGACCCGTCCGACGACCTGCTCTACATCGGCTGGCAGGTGGCGAACGACGCGGCCCTCGACGCCGTACGGGCCCGGCTCGGCGAGCATGGCGTGGCGTTCTCCGAGGGCGGCTCGGAACTGGCCGCCGCGAGGCGCGTCGCCGATCTGATCACGCTTTCGGACCCGAGCGGCGTGGCCCTCGAGATCTCCCATTCGCCCCTCATGGACTACGCGAACCCGTTCCACTCCCCACGCCCGGTGCGCGGGTTCGTCACGGACGACCAGGGCCTCGGCCACATGGTGATGACCGTCGACGACTACGAGGCGAGCCAGACGTTCTACCGGGAGGTCCTGGGCATGCGCGTCTCCGACTACATCGAGCGCCCGGTCGGCGCGCGCACGATGAAGATCCTCTTCCTGCACTGCAATCCGCGCCATCACTCGCTCGGCTTCAGCAGCGGCCCCGGCGGCGGCAAACGCCTCGGCCACCTCATGCTGCAGGTCACCAACCTCGACGACGTCGGCTCCACCTACGACATCTGCTTCAAGCGGGGCATCGCGGACACTACGATCGGCAAGCATCCGAACGACAAGATGATCTCGTTCTACCTGCACTCGCCGAGCGGCTGGCTGTTCGAATACGGCTTCGGGGCACGCACCGTCGACGACGACGTGGACCAGGTGGAACGGTTCACCGTGATCAGCGAGTGGGGGCACCTGCGTCCCGAGGGCGGACGTTACGGGGATCGGCGCCGGGCGGCTTCCTGACTCACGGGATCGATCGCGGAGAAACCCGATGCTGCAACTCTACGACGCCGCGGTCTCGCCCTGTTCCATGAAGGTACGGCTGTGCCTGGCGGAAAAGGGCGTTGCCGTGGACACCATTCCCGTGAATCTCGGCACCAAGGCCAACCTCGAGCCGGACTACCTGGCCCTCAACCCGAAGGGCGTCGTGCCGACGCTGGTCGACGACGGCCTGCCCATAGTCGAGTCGACCCTCATCAACGAGTATCTCGACGACAAGTTCCCGTCCCCGCCGCTGAAACCCGATGCTCCCGCCGCACGCGTCGAGATGCGCAAGTGGACGAAGTACGTCGACGAGGACTTGCATCCCGCGAACGGCGCGGTGGTGTGGCCGATCCTGTCGCTCGAACGTCTGCGCCAGCAGGACCCGGATACGGTGCGGTCCATGCTCGCGCGGCATCCCGACCCGAAACGCGTCGCGCGTCAACTCCAGATCTTCGACCAGGGTTACGCCGCTCCCGAGGTCGGCGCGGGCCTCAGGGTGTTCGTGTCGGCCACGGAGAAGTGGGAGGCCATCCTCGCTGACCGCGAGTACTTCGCCGGCGACGCGCCGAGCCTGGCCGACCTCGCGATCCTTCCGTACGCCAACGAGGTGATGAACTTCGGGATCGACGCCCTGGCAGACGGCAAGCCGAACCTGCACGCCTGGTTCGACCGCATGACCGCGCGCGACTCCTATCGGCAGGCAGTCCTGGACGTGGTGCCCGAACGGCAGCGCGAGGCCATTCGCAAGCGCGGAACGGCCGCGTGGGACGAGATGCGCAAGCACCTCGAATGAAAGACCTGCGAGGCAAGACTGCCGTTGTCACCGGCGCCGCGAGCGGCATCGGCCGCGCGCTGGTATTGCGCATGCTCGAGGAAGGCATGCGGGTGGTGGCCGCGGACGTTGACGAGGCGGGGATCGCGGCACTGGCGCGGGAGTCCGCCGACATCGCGGCCATCCCGTGCGACGTGACCGACCCGTCGTCGTGCGAACGGCTGGCCGTAGCCGCCTGGGAGCGGTTCGGCGGCGTGCACGTACTCTGCAACAACGCCGGCGTCATCGGCCGCTTCGCCCCGGTCTGGGACCAGGATCCGGAGGACTGGGACTGGCTCTTCTCCGTCAACGTCCTGGGCGTAGCCAATATGTTGCGCGCCTTCGTGCCGCGGCTGCTCGACCAGGGCGCCGCCGCGCATATCGTCAACACCGCCTCGGAGGCGGCCTTCACGGCCAGGGCGTTCGTCGGCGTGTACCACGCGAGCAAGCATGCCGTGCTTGCCCTTACGGAGGCGCTCGCCCAGGAGCTCGAGGAGGAGGGCGCGCCTGTCCGGGTATCGGTACTGTGCCCCGGCGGCGTGAACACGCGTGTGCTCGACGCGGCGCGCAACCGGCCTGACGATCTGGCGCCGCAGCGGGAAGTCGCCGGCGCCGCTGCGGCGTTACGCGCCCGCTATGGCAGGCAACTGCCCCGGGCGATGGCGCCGGAGGACGTCGCCGCCACGGTCATCGACGGGATACGCCACGAGCGGTTCTACCTCTTCTCCCACCCCGAGGTAGCCGGGCTCGCCGGAGTACGCGCAGATGCCGTCGCGAACGATACGTATCCCCGCCTCGACGCCCGCCTCTCCGCGGCACTGAGACGGGATCTGTAGGGGCGACCCTTGCGGTCGCCCGTCCCCGAAGTCGCGGAACCTCGTCGTCAACGCGCAGTTTCGCGCAAGCGAAACTGCAACGCGACCCATAGGTCGCGCCGCGACCGCAGGTCGCGCCGGGACGGGACAAGCCCGTCCCCTACATTTCGCTCGTCCGGTATGATCGCCTGCCATGAACGCACAGCCCGTACGCTACATCGACCGCACGCGGCGCTACTACGACGCGCAGGGCTTCGAGAAACCCTACACGTGGGCGCATTTTGACGACACGCCCTTCACGCCGCTGGCGAAGCCCGCCCGCGAGTCGACGCTGGCGCTCGTCACGACGGCGGCCCTCCATGACCGGCACGCCGGCGATCCGCGCTTCGTGGCTTCGGGAGAGACCGTCGAGCCGCCGGAGCGCCTGTTCGGCAACGACCTGTCGTGGGACAAGCGCGCGACGCATCTCGACGATCTCAATTCCTACTTCCCTATCGACCGGCTGCGGGAACTGATCGACGAGGGTCGCCTCGGTGGCCTGACCCCACGTTTCCATTGCGTGCCCACCGAGTACAGCCACCGGCGCACGATGACGAACGACGCCCCGGAGCTGCTCGATCGCTGTCGGGAAGACGGCGCGGACATCGCCCTGCTCGTGCCGTTGTGACCCGTCTGCCACCAGACCGTGAGTCTGGTCGCTCGCCACCTCGAAGCCGCCGGCATTCCCACCGTCATCCTCGGGTCGGCCATGGACATCGTCGACCACTGCGGCGTGCCCAGGTTCGTGTTCACCGACTTCCCCCTCGGCAATCCCTGCGGGCGGCCGTACGACGCGGACATGCAGCGCGCGGTCGTCGCGACCGGGCTCGAGTTGCTCCAGAGCGCCTCCGGTCCACGGGAAGTCGTCCGCACGCCGTACCGATGGAGCGCCGACGAAGCCTGGCGTGATCGGTACATGGAGATTCGGGAGCAGGACATCGCGCGGCTCGCGGCGCTGGGCGAGGCGCGCCGCGCCCAGCGGCAGCAACTCCGGGACCAGGGGCGCGTGCGCGCCGAATAGCCGGCACCGGTCCCGCCGCAAACTCGACAGGAACGCCATCGATGACACGAAGACTCATACGGGCCGGCCTGTCCGTCTGCACCTTCGTCGCGCTCGCCGGCGCGGCCCATGCCGAGGCGCCCTACGTGGACCCGCAGGACGACGCCGCGCACTTCGGCGATCCCGGGCGGTTTCTATTCTGGGAGCCGGAGCAGAAGGTGGCCGGCTTCCGGAACATCGCCTCCATCTTCCCGACCCGCAGGATCGAGGCGAGCGGAGAAATCCTGGCGCTGCCCGACTCGGAAGCGCCGATTACCGAGCTCACCTACGAGTTCGAGGGGGAGTCGCTCGGCATCGACGACTACCTGGATCGCGGCAACGTCGTCGGCCTGATCGCCGTGCAGGACGGCAAGGTGCTGCTGGAGCGCTACGCCGCCGGCAACGATGCGTCGAGCCTCTGGGTATCGTTCTCCGTCGCCAAGTCCGTCGTCTCGATGCTCGTCGGCGCGGCCATCGGGGACGGCTACATCGAGTCCGTCGACGAGCCCATCACCGCCTACCTGCCGCGTCTCAAGGGCTCCGCGTACGACGACGTGACGATCGGCAACCTGCTGCAGATGGCTTCCGGCGTGGCCTGGAACGAGGACTACGCGGACCCCGCCTCGGACGTGAACACGATGCCGCCGAACATCGTGGGGCTGTACGGGACGCTGTCCGGGAAGTCGCGGGTAGGCCCGGCGGGCGCGACCTTCAACTACAACACGGCCGAGACGAACCTCGTGGGGGCGGTATTGCGCGCCGCCATCGGCAACAACCTGGCGACGTACCTGACCCACAAGGTGTGGCAGCCGTTCGGGATGGAGTCGGACGCCTACTGGATGACCCACGGCCCCGGCGGCGGTGAACTCGGCGGTTGCTGCATCAACGCCACGCTGCGCGACTATGCGCGGATCGGCCTCTTCGCACTGGCGGGCGGTGTGCTCGCAGACGGTAAACGCGTGCTACCCGAGGGCTGGATGGCGGCGTCGACGACGCCGTCGAAGGGCTTCGACGGTTACGGATACCTCTGGTGGCTGTGGCCCGAAGGCGAGTACCGGGCGCTCGGTATCTTCGGACAGACCATCGCCGTGTATCCGCACCGAGGCCTGGTCGTGGCAACGCACAGCGCTTCGCCCACGGCCATCGGAGGCGCTGCGCCGCAACATCGCGAAGCCTTCCTGTCGGCACTCGCCGCTCACCTCGATCAGACCGCCGACGCCGGAAGATAATGCGCTCCCGAGACCACACGCCCGAGAGAACGAGATGATCTACGAGATCCGCAACTACCACTACGAACCTACCGCCATGGACGCCTACCGCACCTGGGCAACCGACATCGCGCTGCCCTACATCCGCGAGCATCTGGATCTCGTCGGCTTCTGGGTCAACGTCGACGAACCCCCGGAGGTGAACGGCAAACCCCAGGACGATCTCGGGTCCGCCACCGTCACGTGGATCATCCGCTGGGACGATATCGAGACGCGTCACTCCGTGATGCGCGGCGTCTTCGCCACCGACGAATGGCAGAGCATCATGGACCGCAATCCCGGGCGCGAGAACTACCACCGGACCGAGGCGAAGTTCGCCGAGCAGTTGTAGCCGCACGGCAACGCATTCGAAGGAGGTCACCAGAATGAGCGGATTACGGGAGCGCCATGATGGGGGTCATGGCCCGGGGCGGGCACGGTCCCATGCACATGGGCGCGTCGGTGACGCTCGAAGGAGACGCTACGTTCGACGGCGTCGCGTTCGTCTAATACCCCGGCGTACAGTACTTCCACGACCTGACCGGCAGCACGTTCTTCCGGGGCATCGTCGGGGACAAGCAGCTCGGCGACACGCAGGCGACCGTCACCGTACCCATCCTGCATCTGCTCTGACGCCCCTGCCGACGGGGGCGTCCAACGTTTCGCTATGCGAAACTACACGGCACGCTCGACTTCGACACACCCTGGGGGTTCACCATGATTCACCCGTTCTCCACCACGCCGCCACCCGCCCTCGGCCAGGTCGGCGGCAAGGCCCGTTCCCTCATCGAAGCCACCGCCGCCGGCTTCAACGTGCCCGCCGGCTTCGTGCTGGACGTCGACTTCTTCCAGCCGTGGCTCGAAGAGGTGCGTGCGGGTTCGGCCTGGCAGGCCTTCCTCGACAGCGGGGATGACGACACAAGGGCCGCCTGCGATGACGTCAAGGCGGCCTGCGCATCCCTCACCCTCACGGACGCCCGGCAGGCGGCCGTAAACGAGGCAATGGCAACCCTGAACGCCGAGCACTGCTTCGCCGTGCGCTCCTCCTCGCCGGAAGAAGATCTCGCCGGCACCTCCTTCGCCGGCGGCTACGAAACGACCCTCGGCGTCACTCCGGACACGCTCGAGGAGGCCCTGCGCACGAGCTTCACCTCGGTGTTCGACGAACGCATCGTCGCCTACAAGCGCCAGCACGGCATGGCCACCGACGACCCGCGCATCGCCGTCATCGTCCAGAAGCAGGTGCCGTCGGAGGTCAGCGGCGTCGCGTTCTCCCTCAATCCGCAGAACAACTGCTACGACGAGGCCGTCATCAACGCCAACTTCGGCCTCGGCGAAACCGTGGTGAACGGGCACGTCACCCCCGACACTTACGTGGTGGAGAAGGTGCGCGGCGAGATTCTCGAGCGCGGCATCGCGTCAAAGTCCCATGCCGCCTGGCTGGTCAACGGCGGCGGCACGGAGGAACGCGACAACGTGGACCCGGAAGCGCCGAGCCTGACCGACGAGCAGACCCTGGCCGTCGCGGAGCTCGCGGCCGACGCGGAGGAGCACTACGGCGCACCGATGGACATCGAGTGGGCCATCCACGACAGCACGCTGTACCTCCTGCAGTCGCGGCCCATCACTGCCTACGTCCCGCTGCCCGCGGGCATGATCACGGAGCCCGGCGCGCAGAAGAGACTCTACCTCGACGTCGTCGTGCTGACCCAGGGTTTCGGAGACTCCCTCTCCGTGCTCGGCGCCGACCTCTGGGGCCGAATGCTGGTCCTGATGAAGGCCGAGATCATGGTCGACGCGGGAGCGGAGGGAACGATCGTCAACATGGACGGGCGTCAGTACATCAATCTTTCCGCCATGCTGCGCGCGCTGGGCATGTCCATGATGGGCAGCCTCCTCAAGACCTATGACACACCGACGCGCAAGATTCTCGACTCCGTCGACTTCAAGGCCGAGTACCGGCCGAAGAAGCTGCCAGAGGCCCTCGAGGGCGCGCGCTGGAAGATGGCAAAGACCGGGTTCAGGCTCCTGCCGACCGTGGTCAGGGGATTCGTCAACCTCGAGAAATCCCTGCGGGACTACGACCGTCTCTTCGAGGGAGACCTGGAGCGCTGCCGCGCCCTCATCGGGCAGGAGACGCCGTTCGACGAGATGCAGGAGGCGCTCCTCGCCCTGTTCCAGAACCAGCTCCAGTCCATCGGCGCGATCGCCGCGCCCATGGCCGCCCGCTCCCGGCTCGCGAGGCTGTTCCGGGACGACGCGGAAGCCCGGGACCTGCTCGTCGCGCTGGAGATGGACCTGCCCGGCAATCCGACCGCCGAGATGGGGCGCCGGATGTTCGAGCTGGCATCGTTCGACGAACTCCAGGCGACCGAAGACGGCGACGCGTTCGAGGCGAAGATTCGCGCCCGGTCGTACTCGGCGGACTTCATGACGGCCTACGATCTCTACATGGGCCGTTTCGGCTGCCGCGGCATCAAGGAGATCGACATCGCGACGCCGCGGTCCTACGAGAACCTGCCGGCGTTCTTCGACCAGCTACGCGCCATCGACCTCGAAACGGGCGCCATCGCCACGGCCGAGCGGCGTCGCATCGAAGCGCACGAACGCCTGTTCGAGATCGCGCGGGCGCGGGGCAAGGAGAAGCAGGTCCGAAAACTCGCCAACACGGTCCGTAGCGCCGCCGGCTACCGGGAAGCGCCGAAGTTCTTCTTCATCCACGTCGTCGACCTGATGCGCCGCCGCGCGCTGACCCTTGCCGAGCACCTGGTCGCCGCAGGCAGGATGGACGATCGGCAACAGGTCTTCGACCTGACCCCGTTCCAGCTCGGGGAGGCGGAACGAGACGCCGGCTTCGACGTACGCGCCGCCATCGAGAGAAACCTCTCCACGCGCCGCCATCTCGACCGGGTCAAGGACTGGCCGCGCGTGATCGACAGCCGCGGCAGGATTCCGCGCGTGCCGCTCTCCGAGACGGAAGACGGGCTCGTTGGCGACGCCATCGCGCCGGGAACGGTGCGCGGCCGCGCCAAGGTGCTGCACGCGCCGTACGAGAAACCCCTCGAAGAGGGCGAGATCCTGGTCACCCGAGCATCCGATCCCGGCTGGACTCCAATTTTCGTCAATGCGGCCGGCGTGGTGCTCGAAGTCGGCGGACCACTGCAGCACGGGGCGGTCATCGCCCGGGAGTATGGACTGCCCTGCGTGTCCGGCCTCGACGGGATCACGGACCTGATCGAGGACGGCCAGATGATCGAAGTGGACGGCAGCGCCGGGGTCGTGCGTATCCTGGACGACGCCGCCTGACAGGGAGGAAACCCATGATTCATCCATTTTCCGGGACGCCCGTGCCCACCCTCGGCCAGGTCGGCGGCAAGGCACGCTCGCTGATCGAGGCGACGGCCGCGGGTTTCAAGGTACCCACCGGCTTCGTGCTCGACGTGAACTTCTTCCAGCCGTGGCTCGACGAGGTGCGTGCCGGTTCGGCCTGGCACGCCTTTCTCGACAGCGGGGATGACGACACGAGGGCTGCCTGCGATGGCGTCAAGGCCGCCTGCACGTCGCTTGCACTGACCGACGAGCAGCAGGCCGCCCTCGGCGAGGCCCTCGGGACATTGAATGCCCAGCACTGCTTCGCCGTGCGCTCCTCCTCGCCGGAGGAAGACCTCGCCGGCACCTCCTTCGCCGGCGGCTACGAAACGACCCTGGGCGTGACCCCGGACACACTGCAGGAGGCCCTGCGCACCAGCTTCACCTCCGTGTTCGACGAACGCATCGTGGCCTACAAACGCCAGCACGGCATGGCTACCGACCACCCGCGCATCGCGGTCATCGTGCAGGAGCAGGTGCCGTCCGACGTGAGCGGTGTCGCCTTTTCGCTGAACCCGCAGAACAACTGCTACGACGAGGCCGTGATCAACGCCAACTTCGGGCTCGGCGAAACGGTGGTGAACGGTCACGTCACCCCCGACACCTACGTCGTGGAGAAGGTGCGCCGCGAGATCCTCGAGCGCGGCATCGCTTCGAAGTCACATGCCGCATGGCTCGTCAACGGCGGCGGTACCGAGGAGCGCGATAACGCGGACCCCGAGGCGCCGAGCCTGACCGACGAGCAGGCGCTGGCGGTCGCGCAACTGGCGGCGGACGCCGAAGCGCACTATGGGGCGCCCATGGACATCGAGTGGGCCATCCACGACGGCACGCTGTATCTCCTGCAGTCGCGACCCATCACCGCCTACGTCCCACTGCCCGCCGGCATGATCACCGAGCCCGGCGCGCAGAAGAACCTCTACCTCGACGCTGTCGTACTCGACCAGGGGTTCTCCGACTCGCTCTCCGTGCTCGGCAGCGTGGTGTTCGCCAGGATGGCGGAGAAGCTCAAGGGCGACGCCGGAATCATCGACCGGGGGATGGACGGGACCCTCATCAACATGGACGGCCGCCACTACATGCACCTGTCCAACCTCGCCAGGGCCCTCGGCGCCTTCGTCGGCAGCCTCCTGAAGACCTATGACACGCCGACACGCCGGCTCATGGAGAGCATCGACCTGAAGGGAGACTACCTCCCCGACAAGGTGCCGGAGCCACTGAAGGGCGCCGCGCTCAAGGCGGTGCTGTTCGCGCTGAAGGGTCTGCCCGTGGTCCTCAAGGGTCTGACGGCCCCCGACAAGACCGTCAGGAGCTACCAGGCCCTGTTCGAGGGCGACCTTGCGGTGTGTCGTGCCCGCGCGCACACGGACGTGCCCTTCGACGAGATGGCGGACGAGTTCGCCGACCGGTTCGGCGTCCAGACCACGCTCATCGTCGGGATCCTCGTCCCGGCGATGCTCGCGCGATCCCGCCTCGCAAAGCTCTTCAAGGACGATGCCGAAGCCACCGATCTGCTGGCTGCGGTCGACATGGACCTCCCTGGCAACCCGACCGCCGAGATGGGCCGCAGGATGTTCGAACTCGCGTCTTTCGACGAACTGCAGGAGGCCGAAGACGGCCACAGCTTCGCCGCGAATATCCTGGCCCGGGCGTACTCCGATGACTTCATGGGTGCGTACGACGCCTACATGGCGCGCTTCGGATGCCGGTGCATCAAGGAGATAGACGTGGGAACGCCGCGCTCCTACGAGAACCTGCCGGCGTTCTTCGACCAGTTGCGGGCGATGGACATCCACAACGACACGGTGCGCGGCGTGGAGCAGCGCCGGCGAACCGCCGTGGATCGACTGCTCGCGATCGCGCGCGCCCGTGGCAAGGACAAGCAGGTCGCGAAACACGTGCACACCATTCGCAGTCTCGCCGGCTATCGCGAGGCTCCGAAGTACTTCTTCGTCTACACCGTCGACCTGCTGCGCCGTCGCGCCCTGGTCCTCGGCCAGCGTTTCGTGGGCGAGGGCCGGCTGGACCGTGCGCAGCAGGTCTTCGACCTGACCCCGGCCCAGGTGGCTCGGGCCGAACGCGACCCGGACACGGACCTGCGCGCGCAGATCGCCCGGAACCTCGCGCCTCGCGAAAAACTCGACCGCGTCAGGAACTGGCCGCGCATGATCGACAGCCGCGGCAAGATCCCACAGGCGCCCCTGGCGGAAACCGAGGACGGACTGGTCGGCGATCCCATCGCACCGGGTACGGTGCGCGGCCCCGCCAAGATCCTGCACGCGCCCTACGAAAAACCGCTGGAGAAAGGCGAGATCCTCGTCACGCACGCCTCGGATCCCGGCTGGACCCCGATCTTCATCAACGCCGCCGGCGTCGTGCTCGAGGTAGGAGGGGCGCTCCAGCACGGCGCCGTGATCGCACGCGAGTACGGGCTTCCGTGCGTCTCGGGCCTCGACGGGGTGACCGATATCCTGACCGACGGCCAGATGATCGAAGTGGACGGGAGCAACGGCGTGGTGCGTATCCTCGAGGAGCCGGCCGAGGACGCGGCCTGACCTCGTGAGCGATCTCAAGACCCGCCCCACCGATGCCAGCGTGGAGGCGTTCCTCGACGCGATGGACGACGAGCAGAAGCGGTCGGATGCGCGCGTCGTCGCCGCGATGATGGGGGAGATCACCGGCTCGACCGGCGTCATGTGGGGGTCGGGCATCGTCGGGTTCGGGACGTACCACTACCGGTATGCGAGCGGCCGGGAAGGGTCCTTCTTCGAGACGGGTTTCGCCCCGCGCAAGCGGGCGCTGACGCTCTACGTGATGGCCGGTTTCTCGGAATACGAGGAGCTGCTGGGCCGGCTCGGCAAGCACACGACCGGGAAGTCGTGCCTGTACGCGTCAGGCGACTGGCCAATGTTGACCTGAACGTGCTGCGGGATCTGCTCAAGCGGTCGGTGACGTACATCCGGGAAAAGTACTCCTCAACCGGACCGTAGCGCACGCTCGTTGCACTGGCGGAGATTTTCACCGCCATTCGTCCACTCCTGCGGCGTCATATTTGTTGGCTAAACTGGCCGCCCGTCCAAAAGGGGAAACCACCATGTCCATCACAGTTACAGGACCGGCTTGAACGGATTCGTCGAGAGCGCGCTGGCAGGAACCTCGCCCACGAGCTGGACGAGATCGCCCTGCACTGCGCGTCTCTCCCGGTCCTCGATGACCGGACCGTCGAGGACATTCTCGGTCACGACGAGCGTGGGCTGCCGGTCTGATGGCTTCCCCTACGCCCTGGCCAAAACAGAAGGTGAGCCGCTGCTGTTCAAGGGCCTGGATTTCCCGATGACGGATGTCGGGGTGGTTGCGAAGTAGGTCACGGGGCGTCCGACGGAGTCGTCACGCCAGGAAGTGCAGGGATCGTCCTGGAGGCGCCGTCCGAGAGGCGTCCGCGTTCCGCCTCGATCATCGCCGCGAGCTCTTCTTCCGCAAAACTGCCGACGGGAAGACCTTCCCGCGCCAACCGGTTGCCGATGCGTTGCAGCACGGCGTTCGCCGGCGTCGGCACGCCGTGCAGCCGTCCGAGCTGCACGATCTCTCCGTTGAGGTAGTCCACCTCGATGTTGCCGGTCCCGCGCTTGATACTCTGCCAGGACGAGCCGCCGGGACGCATCCG
This sequence comes from Candidatus Azotimanducaceae bacterium, assembly GCA_965206615.1. Lineage (GTDB taxonomy): Bacteria > Pseudomonadota > Gammaproteobacteria > Pseudomonadales > Azotimanducaceae > VXNE01. Next base: position 124,266 of record CBDBKI010000003.1, on the reverse strand, counting down.
GCCCGGTATCGGCGCCGAGCGTATGCCGCTCGCGCGGCGGGCGCGGGTTTCTTCGGCGCTCGCGCAGTCGATCCCGGCCGCCTGGTAGCACGCGAGAGCTTCCTCCCGCATCCTCCGCATGATCTCCCGCGAGCTGCCGTCGCAAGCCGCCTGCAGGGCGTTGCCGAGGTTCGCGAGCAGCTTCGCGTATTTCTGACGCATGATGACCGGGTCCGGCAGGGCGCTGAAGCCGGCGTCCGTGATCGCCCGGGCCACCTCAACGGCCACGTCGTCCACGCCCGACGGGTAGCGCCCGACATCGAGGATGCCCGCCGGGTCCTCAGCCGTGTTCACGATCTCCCCCGGTTCCAGGTGCTCGCCGGGCAGGAAGACGACCATCCCGTACACGCGCCCGAAGCGCCGCAGGGCGATGCGCTCGTTGACCACGCCGTTCTGGGCGCACACCACGGGGACATCGTCTCCGGCGGCCTCATACAGATCCCGTAGCGCGTCCTCCGTCTGCTGGCCCTTCACGCAAAGGATCACGACATCGTCGTCGCCGATCGCCGCCTCGCGCGGGTGCCCGACCGCCGGGATATGCAACCGCTCGTCCCGGGTCGCGGTGATGAAGCGCATGCCCTCGGCACGCAACGCGTCGAGATGGGCCCCGCGGGCGATCAGCAGGACGTCATGCCCGGTGAGGGACAGACGCGCCCCGATGGTGCCGCCGATACCGCCGGCGCCGTAGATGATGAATCGCAAACTGACTCTCCCCCCGTCCGGCTCGCGAGGATTCTATCGTTCCGCTCCCCGACCGACAGCCGTCCCCGCCGTTTCGTGGTTTCATAGCGCGCTTCCCAGGCCGGGGTGGGCAGAGAACCGATGGAACGACTCGAGGCGGACTACCTGGTCGTCGGCAGCGGCGCCATGGGCATGGCATTCACCGACGTGCTGATCACGGAAACCGACGCAACCGTGATCATGGTCGACAAACGCCACCAGCCGGGGGGCCACTGGAACGACGCCTATCCGTTCGTGCGCCTGCACCAGCCCTCGTCGTTCTATGGCGTCAACTCCCTGCCACTCGGCAACAACACGATCGACGCCCAGGGGTGGAACCAGGGTCTCTACGAGCTCGCCACGAACAGCGAGGTCTGCGCCTACTTCGACCACGTCATGCAGCGCCAGTTCCTCCCCTCCGGCCGCATGCGCTACTTCCCGGTCTGCGAGTACCAGGGCGACGGCCGCTTCGTCTCGCTCCTGTCCGGCGACGAGTACGAGGTAGCCGCCGGCAAGATCGTCGACGCCACCTACATGGACGTCACGATCCCCGCCGTCTCGCGGCCGCCGTTCGAGGTGGCCGAGGGCGCCCACTGCGCGCCGCTGAACGACCTGCCGCGCCTCGCGGGACGCTTCGAGCGCCACGTCGTGGTCGGGGCCGGCAAGACGGGCATGGACGCGTGTCTCTTCCTGCTCGCCCACGGTGTCGCGCCGGACTCCATCGCCTGGATCATGCCGCGCGACTCGTGGATCCTGGACCGCGCGAACATCCAGCCCGGGGCCGAGTTCGCCGACCGGATCTTCCGCGGGCTCGAGGACCAGATGCGGGCCATCGCCGAGGCGGAAGACATCGACGATCTCTTCGCGCGCGTCAGTGCGGCGGGCCAACTGCTCCGCCTCGACCCCGACGTGCGCCCGACGATGTACCGCTGCGCCACCGTCACGCAGGCGGAGCTTGAACAACTCCGCCGCATCGAGAACGTGGTGCGCCTCGGCCACGTGCGGCGGATCGAACCGGACACGATCCTGCTCGAAGACGGGGCCGTGCCCACCTCCACCGAGACGCTGCACGTCCACTGCGCCGCCGACGGCCTGGCGCGGCGCGTTTCCGTACCCGTTTTCGACGGCAACGCCATCACCCTGCAGGCGCTCAGGGCCTGCCAGCAGGTCTTCAGTGCGGCGTTCACCGCACACGTCGAAGCGACGGTTGCGGACGAAGCGGAGAAGAACGGCATCTGCACGCCCGTGCCGCATCCCGACACCCACCTCGACTTCCTGCGTACCACGCTCGCCAACACGACGAACCTGGTGCAGTGGATGATGAACGAGGACCTCGCGGCATGGCTGCGCCACTCGCGGCTCGACGGCTTCACCCCGGCGCCGGGGGAGGAGGGTCTGCCAGAAATCGACCCGACGCCGTTCCTGGCGGCGATGCCCAGGCTCGAGGCGCTGTTGGCCGAAGTGTAGGGGCGACGCTTGTCGTCGCCCGCGGCCCCGCTGTTCGTGGATCCGACACGGGACACCACAAGGGTGTCCCCTACCCCCGCGACGCCGGCGACAGCAGGAACCACGCCAGTGGCGGCGCGCCCGCCTCCTGTATCTTGCGCCGCGCGGCCAGCAGCACCTTGCCCGTCTCCGTCTGCTCGTAGAGCTACCGCTCCGCGGAAACGCTGAGACTCAATGAGACTAGTCGTCGTTTACCGCAACTGAGGGAACACCTGGTTTGAGATTCGCTCAAAGCTCGCTTGAGTCAACGCTGGATCGCTGTCCACCGATCCTGTAAGCAGAACCAACCTGTCGAGGCCGAGTTCAATGAGCCGCCCCAGCCGTTCCACACAATAATCGACTGACCCGGTTACGCCAAACCGGCTAATGAAGTCCTCCGGCATGGCTTTGATGTGCGCCGCCTCATTCCTTCCATGATTCGCCATATCGTAGTTGGCGCCGACTCGCTCAAAAATCTGGGCATCTGCTGTGCCCTTGCTGCTGGCTGCCGACATGCCACTAAAGTGGGCAAAGACTCCCGTGCTGCCTTGGATAATCGAACGCGCCTGCGCCACGTCGTCATCGCACGCGAGGTTGACGTACGCACCGAACGACAGTTCGTCCGGATCGAGACCGGCACTGCTGCGCGCCGAACGGGCGGCTTCCATCGATGCCTTGAGGCGCTCTTCATCTGCGCCAACCGCAAAGGTAACGCGCTCTGCCAGGCGCCCAGCGAGCGCGATGACACGTGGTCCCGTAGCCGCAACATCTACCGGCACCTTGGGCTGGCCGGAATCGCTGATCCACATGTTGCGACTCTCGAACCCGTCCAGGTCGACGGACTCACCCCGCAGGTAGCGTTGCACCTGGTCGAGGTAAGTCTCCAGTTTCCCAGCCGGCGCCGGGTTCTGTCCGATGTAACCTAATGACGAATCACCACGACCAATACCCAATACCGCGCGGCCATCCGACTCCACCTGCACCGTCGCAATGGCAGAGGCTGTCACAGAGGGATGACGCGTAACCGGATTTGTCACCGCGGTGCCAATCTGTAGTTTTGTCGTTGCCTTCGCAGCCAGGCACATCGCAATATATATATCGCCGGACAAGCACTGGGTATCGGGAAAAAATATGCCGTCCCAACCGGCGTCCTCGATCCTGCGTGCTGTGGTTTCACTCTTACCGGGAACGGGAAAGATGATGTGCCAAAAATCAGCCACTTTGTTCTCCTGTGTCACTGTAAACTTCTTCTTCTGCCGCTGCCTCCATAAAGCGAAAAATAGCGACAGGATCTTCGCGCTTTTGTCTCATCAACTGGACTTCACCTCCAGCCGCCACGATGATTTCATCGGCTCCCTCAGCCAATTGGGGCATGATGATGGCGATCGCCTCATCGACGGACAATCCTCCTTTCATCACGCCTTTTTCCGGACCAAGCAGTTCGCCGTTACCGGTCATTGCTTTCGCTGCCGACTGGGTGCGAACCACGCCGGGTACTATGGTGGTCACCTTGATACCGTAGTGCGCCATTTCTGCACGCAACGCATCACAAAATCCCAGAACCGCGTGCTTGGCCCGACATATGCCGTGCGTAGAGGGTGTCCCCTACCCCCGCAACGCCGGCGACAGCAGGAACCACGTCAGTTGCGGCGCGCCCGCCTCCTGCATCTTGCGGCGCGCTGCCAGCAGCACCTTGCCCGTTTCGGTCTGCTCGTAGAACCACCGCTCCGCGGCCCAGGGCCCTGCCGGGCCGTCCGCGAGTTCGCAGGCGAGCTCTTCGTAGTAGGACCTGATCTCCTGCCCGACCCGGCCGGCCGAGCCGTCGAGGCCCACCGCGTCCCAGGGTTCGCCGTCGGCGATCCTGGCGAACTTCGCGATCGCGCCGGGGATCTCGTCCGCGGTCGCGTGGGACCCGACCGTCGTACGCCCGTTCCTGGCCACCGCCCGGTCGTACGCGGCGCGCAGTCCCTGGGCCTCGTCGACGGCAGGATGCAGGTCCGGGTCGTAGCGCGGCGGCAGCGCACAGGCCAACGAGTCGGAGTCTCCTGACTTGATCGCTTCCGGGAAGTCCACGAGCACGGGACCCGCCGGCTTCTCGAGCAGCGCGAAGGCCGCCTTGAGCACGCGTTGCTGAAAGGCGGCGTCGCCAGGCTTGCCGAGCGGCAGACCGAGCGGGAACTCGACGGCGAGCGCCCGCGGCGGACGCATCCGTTCCGCGACGTCCCGGATCGGCACGATCGCGACGGTGGAGAGTCCGGCAGCTTCCAGGACATGAGCCAGCGTACACACGGTACGTGGGCACAGGGGTCAGACAGGTGTCAGCAGGACGACGTCGACCCCGTCTTCGCGGAGCTTCCGGGCACAGGCGGGGCCGGTGTCGAGGCGCACCTCGGACACCGTGTCCGGCTGATTCCCGGCGAACGCATAGTGGAAGTCGGCGACGCTGCCGATAGCACCGCGCTCGGCCAGTTCGTGCAGACGGTCGACCGGATAGACGACGTTCAGGTCGGCGGCGAAGCCGGCGCGGTCGAAGTTCGGGCTCACGTGGCCGAGCTTCAGGTCGCCTGCGGCGTCCGGGATGGTCTCGAAGTGGACGTCCGCGACACCGAAGGGATCGTCGCCTTCGCGGTACAGCGCCGCGCTGGTGACGATTGCGACGCGCGCGTCTCGCAGCGGCGGCGGCGGGGTGAACGCGGGTTCGTCGAACTCCGGCACCGGCAGGGTCGCCACATGATTCCGCATGGCTTGGTCGTTGTCGGGCATCAGCACTCCTCGCGCGGCAATCGGCCGCCTGCGATGACGTTCCCTGGGAACGCCCGGTCACTCGGGTGAGGCGGTCAATTTCGGCTGGCGCGGGAAGGAATGTCAAGAGCCCAACGCCAGGGCGGTCGCCTGGACGCCCGGGGCCGGTTGCCGGCGCCTACTCGATGGAAGACCGTTCCCAATTCTGCATCCAGCGAGGATTCGCCCAGAGATCCACATTCTCGTTGACCCCGTATACAACGGGGAACAAACCCTGACCGTCTACTGCACCATCGCGGATTCGTGGCAGTAATCGCTGCAGGTCTTCAAGATCCGCGAAGGTGGTTTGAGGTACGCCCTTGGGGACAGGATCGGCCAGGAGATCACGGTGCGCGGCGAAAAGGCGGGTATCGGCGTTCAGGTAGCTCAGCAGATTCTCAACACCGTAGAGATAGTCACCCATGCCGCCCGTAGGCACCAGCTCCAGCAGACTGCCGGGACCAAAGAAGTCTCCGGTGAACGCATACCCTGCTCGTTGGTCCACCAACGACACGCTGTCCAACGTATGTCCCGGGGTGTGCACCACGATCAATTCCCGATTGCCCAGGTCAATGGTCGCGCCCGACCGCCACCACTCGTCGACCTGCAAGGTGGGGAGACCAAAGCCTTCCGATCTCCCCAGATGCTCGTCGAGCGCCAACGTGAGCCGATCCTCACGGGCGCGCCGTCGCAGATAAGGCAGGTCCACGATTGCCACACCCTCGAATTCGACGCCATTGGCAACGTGGTCGTAGTGGAAATGGGACGGTGTGAAGACGACGGGCAGATCCGTCAGGGATTGGACAACTCCACGAATGTCGCGAATACCCGGCCCGGCGTCGAATAGCAGCGCCCTGGCATCTCCCACGATGAGATAGTTGAAGTTCTTTTGCCAATAGCGGGTCTCTGCAATGGCAAACGTTCTTTCATCAATCTTAAAGACAGCGTAGTAGTCATCAAACCAGACGGCGCCAGGTTCGTTTTCCGCCTCCACCAAGGCGGGCGGACCCAGCACCGACATCACACTCATCAGAACCCACCAGCGGTTCACGAAGGCCAATACGAGGACCACGAGCACCGACGCCAGCAGCACGACCCACTTTCTCATCCAAGTGACTCCCGAGAGCTACAAGGCCCGTTTTACGCGCCAGAGCGGTGTGCACAGGCGCTCGGCGAGAACGCCCTGGCACTCGGGCGGTGCGGTCAATTTCGACCGGGTCGGGGAGGGTTGTCAAGGTTCGCGGCAGATACACGCCGGGCGAGTGTCCGCGGCCCGGCCGCCTACGCCCACTCGAACGACCTCTCCGCCATTTCTGCGTTGAGCCGAGCGGCCAGCGCATGGGCCGCGTCGACGGCAAGATACGGAATGCGCATCGCATACGGCCGGCCGACGACCAGGACCGCATCGACGCGCAGGCAGGCCATGCCGTAGCGGCGGTCGAAGGGCGACTGGGTGACCTTGATCGCCTGCATCCTGCTGTACGGCACGATGGTCAGTTCGCGCCTCCACCAGCCGCGGCGCCAGAACAGCGCCGCGTCCCCGGCAGCGTAGAAACGACACGCCACGTAACGCCGCGCAAGCCACGGGAGCAGGGGCAGACCTGCCAGGGAGAGGAGCGCCCACGGAGTCGCAAGGACACCGGCGGCCGCCGCCACGACCAGTAGCGTCGCCTGCAGCCGCAGGCGCCGCCGTGCGGCCCGGCGGTCGATGGGTTGCCACTCCCGCCCCGTGATGTCCACATCGGGAAGTGCCAGGGCGAGGACCCTGGGCACGCGGTCGTCCGGAATGAGCGGCGCCAGCCATTGCCGCAACCCGACCGTCAATCCACCCAGCATGTCGCCCGGCTCTGGCAGGCCCCCGGCGATGTCCATGCGGATGGCCCGGCGGCCCAACAACCGGTGCAGTACCCCATCCCGCACGCGCAGGCGCTGGATACGGCGCGTCGGCGTGATCTGCACGATCCTGGTAAGCGAACCGAACTCCGAGCGCAACCGATCGTCCGCGGCGCTCAGCCGGAAGCCGTGGAAGAGCAGGAACGCAAGCCCGATCGATAGCCCGTAGAGCGCCCCGAGAACCAGGACCAGTACCGCCACGGCCGCCACCGCACCCATCCACCAGCCGTTGGCCGCCGCCTGCGCTTCCAGGCCGAGTGAACGCCCCACGAATCCCGTCCAGTCCACCTCCCCCCAATCGACGTCGACGAAGCGGTTGATCAGGGCAAGGAGGACACCCACCAGCACCAGTCCCTGGTTGCTGACCAGGCCGAAGCGGACCAACTCGGCCGGAGGCAGTTCCAGCAGCGTCTCCTCGTCCCCGTCGACCGCGCGAGCCGGGGTCGCCGACCTTTCGGTCCGCCCCAGACGCGCATCCTGCACGGCCGCGCGGACCTCCGCCGCCGCTTCGAGCGCAAGCACCCGCATCACGGCCTCCGGCGTGCCGCCACTGGCCGTCTCCAGGCGCAGGGCCGTCACACCGAACAGCCGGTGCAAGGGGTTGCGGGCGAAGTCCACGTTCTGCACGCGACCATACGGGATGCGACGTTCGTTGCGCACGAGCACGCCCTCGCGCACGACCATCTCCTCCGTGCCCAGGCGATAGCGATAGCGCAGGTACGCCAAGAGCGCGTACGCCACCACCGGGAGGGAGAGAACGAGGGCGACGCCCAGCGCCACGGGCCAGTGCTTGCCGGCATCGCGCAGCAGGAGCAGCAGCGGGAACGTCAGCACTACGCCGGACAGGGACAGGGAGCGAAACAGCCAGGAACTCCGATGCAGCCGGAGCCATGGCCCCTCGGCATCCCGGAGTTCGCCGTCCACGTTCGCCGTCACGGCGTCCATGGAGCGTCCGCGGACCCGCCCATCAGCAGGTCCCGCAGCCGGAACGCCTCTTCGCGACCCACTCCCCCGAGCCGGGTCGCCGAGTGTCGGGTCCCGGCGGTATGGACGACGAGCGTCGCGACGCCGAAACGGCGTTGCAGCGGCCCCTCGACCACGTTCGTGTGCTGCACGCGCGAGCGCGTGACAAAGACGTGGGAGCGCCACAGCACACCGCGCAGGATCTGCAAGCCGGCTTCGTCCAGGCGATAGGCGATGCGCCGGTGGCGGAGCCCCGGCCAGGCGAAGCAGAAGAAGCCGAGAACACCGACGAAAACCAGCCAGAGCAGGGCGACCAGGACGCCGGTCGGCGAGACGATGCCGGTGCGAGCGACGCCCAGACCGGCCCCGACGGTCCCCGCGATCATCGCCATCGGAAACAGAAACGCGCCAGCGAGACGAGCCATGCGTAGCGCGCCGGCGTGCAGGCCGAGCAGCCCGGCTGCCTCCGGCCCGGCTGCCTCCGGCCCGTCAGCCTCCGTCACAGGGACTCGGCCCGATACCAGGGGGCGCCGGCAAGGCCGTCCCGGCAGCGATCGGCGCGCCCGTTCGACCCGCTACCGGAAAGCCGGGCTACAGACGTCTCAAATACTGAAGATAGTATGGAACCTTTCACCTTAACGAACTGATGTTCATGGACTTTTTAGCTACGTGTAGCCCAGTACCCTCAAACGTCCTTCTTTTCGGAAATGGAGGTGTGTATATTGGCACTCCTCACTGGCCGGTCTGTACATTCATACAGTGTCATTCTCCTCGGCAGGGCGAAAACACTTGTAGCAGCCGGCCGGTGAGGCCAAGCCTCCCACCTCTTCCTGGATCCGCCCCGACCCCGACCCGCGCGTCAGCGTTCGACTCCACGGGCGTCTCGCGTTGGCGAAACTCCAACGCGAACGAAGTTCGCGCTCGCGCTACGCGCCCAACGTCGCCTCCGTCCCCATCACGATGCAGCCGGACGCCGCGAACATCCCGCCCACACCCAGGCACAGAGAGATCTCCGCGCCATCGACCTGTGCGGCGGCCGTGCCGCGCATCTGCCGCACGCTCTCCTGCAACGCATACATCCCGTACATGCCCGAGTGCATGAAGGACAGTCCGCCGCCGTTCGTGTTGAGCGGCAATGCCCCGCCGGGCCGTGTGTTGCCGTCGGCGATGAACGCGGCCGCCTCGCCCTTCGCGCAGAAGCCGAGATCCTCGAGGCCGTAGATCGGCAGGTGCGCGAATGCGTCGTACACCATCATGTGGTCCACGTCGCCGTGGTCGATGCCGGCCGTGCGCATCGCCTCGGCGCCAGCCACACGGAAGGCGCGCGAGGAACAGAGGTCCTCCATCTGGCTGACCATGGGCGTCTCCACGCTCTCGCCGGTGCCGAGGATGTGCACCGGGCGCTGTGGGAAGTCCCGGGCCCGCTCCGCCTTCGTCAGGATCAGCGCTCCGCCGCCGTCCGTGACCAGGCAGCACTCGAGCTTGCGGAACGGGTAGGCAATCATGCGCGACGCGAGGACGTCATCGACAGTGATCGGATCCCGGTGGGACGCGCGCGGGTTCCGGCCGGCCCACTCGCGCTGGACCACGGCGACCATGGCAAGCTGCTCGTGCGTCATGCCGTAGTCCTGCATGTACCGCAGCACGCCGATGGTGAACATCGTCGTCGGACCCATGCCGCCGTACGGCCCTTCGAACTGTCCCGCCAGACTCGCACCAGTGCCCGCGGGGCGCATGCCACGGCCTACGCCGGAGCGGCCGCTTTCGCCGTGCGTGATGAGCACCGTCTCGGCGTGCCCCGCCTCGATCGCAGCTACGGCGTGGCGCACATGGAGCATGAAGGAGCACCCGCCGACGCTCGTGCCGTCCACCCAGCGCGGCGTGATGCCGAGGTAGTGCACGATCTCCGTCGGAGCGGCCCCGGCGGTCGCCACGCCATCGATGTCCGACGCCGTGAGGCCGGCGTCCGCCAGCGCGTTGAGCGCGCCATCGGCATGCAACTGCAACTGGCTCATGTCCGGGATGCGGCCCAGCTCGGTGGTCTCCGCGGCCCCGACGATCGCCACGCCCGTCATGCTCCACCTGCCGTTGACTGCGCCGCCGGCCGGAAGAGCGGCAGCGTGATGGAGTCGGTCTGTTCCTCGAAGACGACCTCGAGGGCCATGTCGAGCACGAGTGCCTCCGGGGTCTGCGGACAGTCGACGATGTTCGACATCAGCGTCGGGCCTTCCGCCAGCGTCACGAGGGCGATCGCATAATGCCCGTCGAACGACGGGTGCGGACGATGGTTGATGACGTAGCTCAGCAGCGTCCCGCGTCCGCTCGCGGCATATACCTCAACGTCCTTGCTCCCGCAGCTGGGACAGAATGGCCGTGGCGGGAAATACGTGTCGCCGCAGTCGCGGCAGCGTTGCAGTCTCAGCTCGCTTGCCCGTGTACCGTCCCAGAAGTGTCGCGTCTCCGGTGTGGGCACGGGCAGCGAGCGCGGTTTCAGTTCCGCCAAGGCTCATCTCCAGCAAGAAAAAGGAGGGCGTGAAGCTGTGCAGCAAAACTCCAACGCAGGGCGCGCAGTATCTTATGCGCTCGGCACCGGCGGCAAGCGCTCGCCCCAGGGGAACGTCGGATCGCCCACCGCCATGAACTCGGGGTTCAGGAAGGACGCCTTGGCGTTGTAGTCGAGGGGCCGCCCATCGAAACGCCGCACGGCGCCGCCGGCCGCCGTGAGTACCGCCTGGGCCGCGCCGATATCCCACTCCGACGTCGGACCGAGGCGCGGGTAGAAGTCCGCTTCGCCCTGGGCCAGAAGGCACAGCTTGAGCGAACTGCCGATGGACCTGCGCGTCACCGGCCCGAGCGCCGCTGCGATCCCGTCGAGATAGCTCTCAAGACGTGCACTGCCGTGACTCCGGCTCGTCATGACCGTGAGGCCGCCGGCCTTCGGGAAGGCCCGCGCTGCGAGCGGCTGACGTCCCCTGGACGTTTCCTTGTAGGCCTGTCCCAGGGCGACGTCACCCAGGAACACCTCGTCCCTGGCCGGAACTCCGACCACGCCGAGCACCGGCCGATGCCCGTCTATCAACGCGATGTTCACCGTGAACTCGCCGTTCCTGCCGACGAACTCCCTGGTGCCGTCGAGGGGATCCACCAGCCAATACCGCGACCACGTCTTGCGGATCTCGAACTCCGGCGGCTCGGATTCTTCCGAGAGTACCGGATACTCCGGCGCGACCCGCCGCAACCGCTCCAGGATCACCCGATGCGCGCGCAAATCCGCGTCCGTGACCGGCGAACTGTCCGACTTCGTCTCGACATCGAAGTCGGTGGCGTAGACGTCCATGATCTCGTCGCCGGCACGGCGCACGATCTCGATCAGTTCCTCGTGGAGCGCCGCCGCGTCGTCCCCTCGCACGGTCAGTCTCCGCGTTGCATGTGGATCTGCGCGATGCGGATGGCCGCCATCGAGCGCGCCTCGCTCAACTCGCTCGACAGGAACAGGTCGTCGATCGACGCCAGCGGCCAGGTCTGCACCTCCGGCGGTTCGGGCTCGTCGCCCGGCAGGCTCTCCGGGTACAGGTCGCGGGCCAGCATCGCGTGGACGGTGAAGCCCATGTGGGACGGGGCGACGCTGAGTTCCCGCAGGTACTCGATGCGGCGGGCTCCGAAGCCGGCTTCCTCCTTGAGTTCGCGGTCGGCGGCTTCCTCGAAGGTCTCCCCGGGGCCGCTCACGGTGCCTTTGGGCAATCCCAGTTCGTACTTGTGCAGCCCCGCGAGGTACTCGCGGACCAGCACGACCTCTTCGTCTGCGGTGATCGCGACGACGATGACCGCCTGGCGACCCCGGGGCGGGAGACGCTCGTAGCGACGCTCCACCCCGTTCGAGAAGCGCAGGTCCAGGGCCTCGACATGGAAGAAGCGGCTCTCGGCGATGCGCGTCGCCTTCAGTATTTCGGGCAGGAGCATGGGGCGGATTATATGGGCTCGGCGCGCCGGCCGCGCCCGCCGCGAGGCCGCTGACTGGTGTATCGTCACGTATCCCATGTCGACACCCGTGCGCGGCGCTGCGGGGCAGAGGAAAGAGATGAAACTGGGCCTGTTCATGATGCCGATCCACAATCACACGAGGGACTATCACCAGACCCTCATGGAGGACATTGACGCGATCGTCCTCGCCGACCGCCTCGGCTATTCCGAAGCCTGGGTGGGCGAGCACCACAGCTCCAAGTCGGAACAGATCACGTCGCCGCTGCTCTTCCTCGCGCACGTGCTGTCGCAGACCGAGCAGATCGTCTGCGGCACCGGCGTCATCTGCCTGCCGCAGTACCACCCGGCGGTAACGGCGGGCCAGATCGCCCTGTTCGATCACCTGGCGAAGGGGCGCTACATCGCCGGCGTGGGTCCGGGCGGGCTGGCGCCCGACTTCGAGCTCTTCGGCGTGATGGAGGCGGACCGCAACGCGATGATGGTCGAGGCGATCGACATCATGATCAACATCTGGACCTCGGACCCGCCCTACGAGTTCAACGGCGAGTACTGGCAGATATCCCTCAAGGACTGGATCTACGAGGATATCGGACTCGGCTACATGGCCAAGCCGTATCAGAAACCCTATCCACCGCTGGCCGTCTCGGCGATGAGCCCCTTCTCCGGCTCGATCAAGTTCGCCGGCTCGCGCGGCTACATCCCGATCTCGGCGAACTTCATCGGCCCCTGGTCGGTCAAGTCTCACTGGCAGGTCTATGCCGAGGCGGCGGCCAAGGCCGGTCACCCGACCGACCCCGAGATCTGGCGTGTCGCGCGTAACATCCATGTGGACGAGACCGACGCGGCCGCCGAGGCATTCGTCAAGACGGCCGAAGCCAGCACCGATTGGTATTTCAGCTACCTGTTCCGGATATTCGAGCGCGGCGACATGAAGGGCCCCTTCGTGGTCAACCAGGGCGACGACCCGGCGGACCTCAGGCACGAAGCGCTGCGCGACAACTACACGATCTACGGCAGCCCCGAAACGGTCACCGAGAAGATCCTGGCGCTGCGCGACGAGATCGGCCACTTCGGCACGCTGATGCTCACTGCCCAGGACTGGACCGACAAGGAGCGGATGCAGCGCTCCATGTCGCTGCTGGCCGAGGAGGTCATGCCCAAGGTCAACGCGGCCATCTGACCCAGACCCCGACGCACCAGGCAGCCCCTCCCCGTCACGGGCCGCCACAAGGGCGGCCCCTACAGCGTTTCCACCCTGGCCGAGACCGCGTCCCACTGGATGTTCGCGAAGAACGCGTCGATGTAACGCGCCGTCGCCGCGCCGTAGTCCATGTGATACGAGTGCTCGTACATGTCGATCACAAGCAGCGGCTCCGTGGCTGCCGGGAAGTGCATGTGGTCCGCCATCCAGTAGTTCTCGAGGGCGTTGAACTGGCGGTTGTACCCCAGCACGACCCACCCCGAGCCACCTCCCAACCCGGCGGCGATGCGTCGATACTCCGTCTCCCACCGGTCGTAGCTGCCGAAGGCGCGTCCAAACAAACCCCGCAGATCGGCGGACGCGTTCCCGTCACCGCCCAGGTTGTCGAAGTAGAGCTCGTGGAGTACCACGGAGCCCGAACGCATCAGGTGTTCGCGCTTCAGATCGTTGTAGGTGAACGCCGGCAGGTCCGGGTCGGCCAGCGCCGCCGCGAGCCTGCGATTCGTCTCGTTGAGCGCCCTGACCGAGCCCCCGTAGTTGTTCGACCAGTGCGACTCGATCAATCGGGTCGACAGCCCCTTCAGGCTCGATGACTCGAAGGACAGCGGCTTGAGTTCGTGCGTGCTGGCGAACGCGGGGACGGCAACGTTCGGCGCACCCTCGGTGTTCGGGTCCTGGCCGTGGGCGGGCCGCGAGGCGGCGAACAGTCCGGCGGCAAGACCGGCGACGGTGCCCTTCAGCACATTGCGTCGGCTCTCGGCTCGCAGAACGGTATCGGGACCTTCGGTTTCGGGCGCCATGCGGGGCCCTCCTGCTGTTTGGCGGTGACACCGATGGCTTTGCCACGTAGAGGGCCTCCCGTCAACAACGATCTCCGGGGCTACAGCTTCCGTTTGCCACCGCCCACAATATCGGGACAATGGGCCGCATGCTCCCCTGGTCGGCAATCGACACCGTTCTGCTCGACATGGACGGGACGTTGATCGACCTGCACTTCGACAACACCCTCTGGAACCTGCACCTGCCGACGCTGTTCGCCGAAGCGCACGCGATCGACATCGAAGACGCGCGCGAGCACCTCTACGGGCACATGCGCGGCGCCGCGCCGTCGCTCGACTTCTACTCGCTCGACTACTGGGCCGAGTACACCGGGATGGACATCGACGGACTGCACGCCGAGCTCGACCATCTCATCGTCTATCGACCCGGAGCCGCCCGCTTCATCGCCGCCGTGCGCGCGAGCGGACGCCGGGCGGTGCTCGTGACCAACGCCCACCCGAAGAGCCTCGCCATCAAGGACGTCAAGATCGGGCTCCTGGGCGAACTCGACGCGGACTTCTCCTCCCACGACTTTGGCGTGCCGAAGGAACACCCCGACTTCTGGCCGGCGTTCGCCGAGCGCGAAACCCACGACCCGGAGCGCACCCTCCTGATCGACGACAACCCCTCCGTCCTGGACGCCGCGCGCAGCGCCGGCATCCGGCATCTGCTTTGCGTCGTGCGGCCGGACTCCGGCCAGCCGCGGCGTGCCGACCTGCGCTTCCCGGCGTTCGACCACTTCGACGAGATCGCCCCGCCCTGATGGACGGCACGCGCATCGACCGGTGGCTCTGGGCGGCCCGTTTCTTCCGCACCCGTTCCCAGGCCAAGGCGGCCGTCGAAGGGGGCCACGTCCGGCTGAACGGCGGGCGCACGAAGCCGGCGAAGGACGTGAAGCCCGGCGATACGCTCACGATCCGCCGTGGATTCGCCGAGTACGTCGTCGAGGTCACGTCTCTTTCGGACCGGCGCGGCAACGCCCAGGCGGCGGCGCTGCTCTACGAGGAGACGCAGGAGTCCGTGGCGAGGCGCGAAACGGAGGCGGCCAAGCGGCGGCTGGAGCGGATGGGTCTTGCTTCGTCGGGCGCCCGCCCCACGAAGAAGGACAGGCGCCGATTTCGGGACCTGCAGGACGCGACTACGCTACACGAGGAGTAAAGCGGAGACGCCTGCGTCAGTCGGTCAGCTCCCGGGAACCGCGACCCCAAGCGGCCCGTATCGCTTCAGGCAATCTCTGGCGGTGGGCGCGAGTACTCGTCAATGCTGTCGCCGGCATCCCCGCCGCTACCCTCCGCCTGTCGCTCCATCTTACGCAACCACTCCGGGCTCACCTCCGTCTGGAGCAGCCAGACAAAGTACCTGCGCCAGCTCTCCAGTCGGGAGCTTTGCGCGTCGTTCGGCCACGCGATCGGTGGGCTCCGCTGCACCGTACGATGGGCCGCGACCAGGGGATCCAGAATCTTCGGCCGAAGTCCCCGCCGGGCCTCCGGCTTTTCCGTTCCGTAAGAGTCCGCATCCACGTTCCCGAAGAAGATCCGTCCCTCGTCGATGAGCGCGGCAAGGCACCTCCGGAGATCGTCCTCCACGCGCGCAACAGCGGCAGCGTCGGGGGGTGGTGGGACGCGATAGAACTGCTCCACATCGGCCAACGCGGCGATACACCTCGCTCCCCATTCCTGAACCTTCGTTGCCCGCTGCACGCGGAGCTGGATCGAGAAGGTCGTCCAGGCGAGGACGAAGACCGCCAGGGCGATCAGGGCCTGCGTCGCCGCAATCGCCAGGTCCACCCACGCAATGGCCCCCGACACCAAACCCGTATCCATATTCCCTCCAGTTTCGCCACAGCCAAAGGGCCGATGATCTCCCCGTCTCGTATCGGCGACCATCGCAACGCTTTGGTAGTGGTCGGCGGGCTTGGCGGCTACCCCACGCCGCCGCGGTGGCCAGGGCGCCTCGGGGCACCCGTGCGGGGCGCGCGGCGAGATACAACCGAAGGGCCCGTTCGCGCCTTTCGACCGCGTCAAGGGGCGGGCCGTTGTGTATCATTCCCGAACCCTCCCACGAGCAGGATCCCGATGGCGGCGGACCCGAAAACCACGCTGAACGGAAACACGTGTTTCGATCTCAGCCCGGCAGCGCTCGCCGAGATCGCCGTGCTGCGCGGCGAGGGCCGGTTCTGTTCCTCGGGCGCCGTGGTCGTCGAGACGGGCCGGCGCACGGGCCGCTCCCCCATGGACCGCTTCCTCGTCGACGAGCCGGGAACTGCCGCGTCCATCGACTGGGGCACGGTCAACCAGCGCATCGCCCCGGCCGTCTTCGACGCCCTCTGGGATCGCGTGCAGGTCCATCTCGCGGACGCCGAAGACACCTTTGTCTCGCATCTGCACGTCGGCGCGGATCCGAAACACTACCTGCCCATGGAGGTCACTACGGAATACGCCTGGCACGCGCTCTTCGGCCGAGCCCTCTTCATCCAGCCCGAGACCTTCAATCCGAAGGGCAAGGAGATCTGGGAGGTCGTCAACGCCCCTGAGTTCGTCTGCGATCCCGAGCGGGACGGCATCCCGAGCGACGCCACGGTCATGATCAACTTCGCCCGGCGCCGCGTCCTTATCGCCGGCATGCGCTACGCCGGCGAGATGAAGAAGGCGATGTTCGGTGTGCAGAACTTCCTGCTGCCCGAGAAGGACGTGCTGCCGATGCACTGCTCGGCGAACGCCGGCGCTGATGGCTCCGTGACGCTCTTCTTCGGGCTGTCAGGCACGGGCAAGACGACGCTCTCCGCGGACCCGGACCGGCTGCTCATCGGCGACGACGAGCACGGCTGGGCCAAGGGCAGCGTGTTCAACCTCGAGGGCGGCTGCTACGCCAAGTGCATCGACCTGAGCCGCGAGAACGAGCCGGTCATCTTCGACGCCATTTCCTTCGGCGCCATCGTCGAGAACGTCGTCATGGACCCCGACACCCGCGTACCGGACTACGCGGACTCCTCGCTCACCGAGAACACCCGCGCCTGTTATCCGCGCGACAACATCGCCGCCAAGGTGCCCGAGAACCGCGGCGGGGAACCCCGGCACATCGTCTTTCTCACCTGTGACGTCAGCGGCGTGCTGCCCCCGGTGTCCGTGCTGTCCAAGGAAGCGGCCGCATATCACTTCCTCTCCGGCTACACCGCCCAGGTTGGCTCGACGGTGGTGGGATCGACGGAGGCGTATTCCGCGACCTTCTCGACCTGTTTCGGAGCCGCATTCTTCCCCCGGCCCGCCGGCGTCTACGCGGACCTCCTCATCAAGCGGATCGCGGAATTCGGCTCAAACGTCTACCTCGTGAACACGGGCTGGACCGGCGGCGGCTACGGGATCGGCAAGCGCTTCAGCATCCCGTCGACGCGAGCCATCATCGCGGCCATACAGTCGGGCGCCATCGCCGACGCGCCGACCACCCGCCTCGAGGACCTGAATCTCGACATCCCGACGCAGGTGTCCGGGATCGACGCGAGCGTCCTGAATCCGCGCAACACCTGGGACGACGGCGACGCCTATGACGCGGCCGCCGGCAAGCTGATCCGCCAGTTCGTCGCCAACTTCGAGAAGTTCGACGTCGACCCCGCCATCGTCGCCGCGGGACCGCGCGCCTGAAGCCGGGCATCCGACGGCCGACGCGACCATGAACAACGCTTTGCGAGGGCGCCCCGCGCTCGCGCGGCTCCGTCGTGGAATCGAGAAGGAGAGCCTGCGCGTCACGCCGGTTGGAGCCCTCGCCAGCACGCCGCACCCGGCGGCGCTCGGCTCCGCGCTGACGCATCCGCACATCACGACCGACTTCAGCGAGGCGCAGCTCGAACTCATCACGGGCGTCCACGACAGCGCCGACGCGTGCATCGGGGAACTCGAGGACATCCACCGCTTCGTCTACCGGCATCTCGACGACGAACTGATGTGGGCGGCGAGCATGCCCTGCATCCTGACGGCGGAAGCCGACATCCCGGTCGGGCGGTACGGCACGTCGAACGTCGGACGCGCCAAGAACGTGTACCGCGTCGGGCTCGGCCATCGTTACGGCCGGCTCATGCAGACGGTCTCCGGCATCCACTACAACTTTTCCGTGCCGGACACCCTGTGGCCCGCCATCGCCGCCGCCCGCGGGGAGACCCTCGATGACGATACGCCGACGCACGCGTACTTCGACCTGATCCGGAACTTCCGCCGCCAGTCGTGGCTCCTGCTCTACCTGTTCGGCGCCTCGCCGGCGGTGTGCAAGTCGTTCGTCAAGGGCGGCGCGCACGGACTCGAGTCCTTCGACGAGGGCTCCCTCTACCTGCCCCATGCCACCTCGCTGCGCATGGGGCCCCTCGGCTACCAGTCGAGCGCGCAGGCGTCCCTGCACGTCTCCTACAACAGTCTCGCCGAGTACGGCGCGAGCATCCACGAGGCGCTCTCCCGGCCGTACCCGCCCTACGAGGCGATCGGCATGCAGGACAGCAAAGGCGAGTACCGACAGCTCGGCACCGCTCTCCTGCAGATCGAGAACGAGTTCTACGGCGCGATCCGGCCCAAGCGGCGGACGCGTTCCGGAGAGCGCCCCATCGCGGCGCTGCACGAACGCGGCGTCGAGTACGTCGAGGTCCGCTGCCTGGATCTGAACCCGTTCCTGCCCGTGGGCATCGACGCGCACGCCGTACGTTTCATGGACGTGTTCCTGCTGCACTGTCTCCTGACCGACAGTCCGCCCGACAGCCCCGAGGAATCCGCGCGCATGCAGGACAACCAGCGCCTCATCGTCGAGCGCGGACGCCAACCGGGGCTGCGGCTCGATGCCGACGGCCGCATGCGCGACCGAACCGAGTGGGCGCGCGGGATTCTCGACGACTGCGCGGCCGTGGCGAGCGCCATCGACGAGGTCAACGGCGATGACCTGGCGACGTATGCCGTGGACCTGCAACGGCGCAAGGTGGCCGATCCGAAGCACACACCGTCGGCGCGGGTGCTCGCCAGCATGCGTGTCCAGCGCACGCCGTTCTTCCGCTTCGCCATGAACCATTCCGTCACCCATAAGGGATATTTCGACGAGAACCCCATGCGGGCGGCGCGGATCGGCTGGTTCGAGGACCTGACCCGGCAGTCCCTCGCGGACCAGGAGCGGGCGGAGGCGGCGGACACCGCAACGTTCGACGCCTACCTCGCCGGCCAACGACTCGATACGCCCACGCCCGCCGACGGCGGGGGATGAACTTCCTCGCCCACTGCCTGCTCGGCCATCCGCATACGGGACTCATGGCCGGAGGCTTCATCGGCGACTTCGTCAAGGGGCCAGTTCCGGAAACGCTGCCGGAAGAGCTGCGCGCCGGCATCCGCCTGCACCGTCGCGTCGACGCGGTCAGCAACCGGCTGCCGGGCATCGCCGTGAGCGTCCGACGCCTGGACCCCGAACTGCGGCGCGTCGCGCCGGTCCTGCTCGACGTCCTCGCGGACCACTGTCTGGCGAAGCGCTGGGAGCACCACGGTCACGGCGACCTGGCGGCATTTTCGGCGTCCGCCTACGGAGCCATCGACCGGTATTCGTCTCACCTGCCGGCGGCCGGCCAGCGCTTTTTCCGCCGCATGCGCGAGGTCGACCTGTTCGTCCGCTACCTCGAACCCGAGACCGCGCTGCGGGCGATGGAGTACGTGCTCGAACGCCTGCGCCACGAACACCTGGCCCCGAAACTCGACCCCATCGTCCGCGACGCATTGCCCGCGCTGATGCAGGACTTCGACGTGTACTTCCCCGAACTCAAGACCGCCGTAGCGGCCTGGAAGGAAGAAGTCGGGTACCCGTAGGGGACGCCCTTGTGGCGTCCCGTCCCGAATTCGTGCACGGCCTCCGCGCGGGCCAGCGCCGTCCCTACGCCCGGGCGCGCCACTGCATCACGGCACCGGCAACCACCCCGACGAACCCCAGCAGCGCCCACAGCGCGATCGAAAGCCCGAGGAACGGCGGTGTCGCCGCGCAATCCGCGGTCCCGAAGGTCATGGCCGTGAGCGCCTCGCTCGCCATCCCCGACTCGATCAGGTAGTCGATCCCGGCGCCGCATCCCGGCGCTTCGCCGGGCGGCAGGCTCTCGACCCAGAGTTGGCGGACCGAGAAACCTGCTCCCACGAGCCCCGCCAGCAGAGTCCCCAGGGGATAAATGCCGAGGCGCGGATCGTGGGTAATCCCCCCCAACGCCACCAGGCCCGCGACCAGGAACCACAGCCGCTGCATGAGGCACAGCGCGCAGGGCGCCATGTCGAGGGCGTGCTCAAGCACCAGCGCGAACGCGACGAGGCCCGCCGTCCACGCAACGAGAGCAAGGCCCCAGTCTGTCTTCGATCCGCTCATCGGTCAGTGGTCCTCCAGAATCATCGCCGCTCCTTTCTCGCCGATCATGATCGCCGCGGCGTTGGTGTTGCCGGACACCAGCGTCGGCATGATCGAGGCATCCGCGACCCGCAACCCCTGCAGACCACGGACGCGCAGCCGGTCGTCCACCACGGCGGCCGCGTCGCTGCCCATCCTGCACGTGCCGACGGGGTGATACACCGTGGCGCCCGACTGTCGGCAGAAATCCAGGATCTCGTCGTAGGACCGAACGTCGTCTCCCGGAAGGATTTCGTGGTCCCGGTAGCGCGCCAGCGCCGGCGCATCGACCACGCGGCGCGCGATGTTCACACCCTCCACGAGCGCGTCCCGATCCACCTGCTCGCTGAGGAAGTTCGGACGGATGGCCGGCGGCGCGGCGGGATCCGCGCTCCTGACGTGAATGGACCCGCGGCTCTCCGGGCGCAACTGGCAGACCGCCAGCGTCATGCCCGGTTCCTTTTCGAGCATGCCGCGCCGGCCCCCCGCGTAGCTCGCGTGCGCGAAGTGGAACTGCACGTCGGGGGTTTCGAGTTCGGGGCGGGTCCGGACGAAACCGTGCGCGATGCCCGCGGTATAGGTAAACGCTCCCCGGCGCGCCGCGCCGTACTGCAGAGCTGCCAGGGCGAAGCGCACCCCCCGGGTCGCCTCGTTCAGCGTCCGGCTGCCCCGCACACGACACATGACGCTACTGGCGTAGTGGTCCCGGTAGTTCTCTCCCACCCCCGGCAACTCGTGCACGACCGGGATGTCGCACTCGCCAAGCCGGTCCGGCTGGCCGATGCCCGACAGTTCCAGCAACTGCGGTGACTGCACCGCCCCGGCGGCCAGCACCACTTCCCGGCGCGCACGCACGTCGACGACGTTGCCGCCGTTGGCTCCGCCGGCAGCCCCATAGCGCACGCCCACGGCCCGAGTGCCCTCGCACAACACCCGGTGCGTCAGCGCCCGCGTGCGCACGGTCAGGTTGGGGTTCCCCCGCGCCGGATTGAGGAATGCGCGCGCGGTGCTGTGGCGGCGTCCGCGCTGCTGGGTGACCTGGTAGTAACCGAAGCCCTCCTGCGACGCCCCGTTGTAGTCCGGGTTCTTCGCGTAGCCGATCTCGGCCCCCGCCTCGACGAACGCGTCGAGCAGGGGATGCCGTTCGATCATGTCAGCGACACTCAGTTCGCCGCTCCCACCCCGAAACTCGTCGCCGCCGCGCTCGAAACGTTCCGAACGTCTGAACAACGGCAGCACCTCCTCGTACGACCAGCCGCGATTGCCGAGTTGCGCCCAGGTGTCGTAATCCAGCGCCTGTCCCCGCACGTACAGCATCCCGTTGATCGAGCTCGAACCGCCCAGCACCTTCCCCCGCGGAATGGGGATGCGGCGATCGCCAGTGCCCGGCTCGGGTTCGGTGTCGAAGCACCAGTTGACGCTCGGACGGTCGATCATCTTCCAGAAACCCACCGGTACGTGGATCAGCGGGTTCCAGTCGCGCCCGCCGGCTTCGAGCAGCAACACGCTACGGTCCGGGTCCGCACTCAGGCGATTCGCCAGCACGCACCCGGCCGAGCCCGCCCCCACGACGATGTAGTCGAACTCTTCCACGGCCTTTCCCCCTTTCCAAGCATCGCAAGATACGTTCCGCCGTCGCGGTATGCTAGGGCGCGCGGCTGCACCGTCGCTCCCTGTGCCCAGGACCGCCCAACCAGATGAAGATGCTCGACATCCCGTCGCTGCGCTCCGCCGACATGCCGGAACGGGAAGTCGGCTTCTGGAAGATGACCGGCCCGGGCGCGGTCATGGTCGGCATGGCCATCGGCTCCGGCGAACTCATCCTGTGGCCGTGGATCACGGCCAAGTTCGGCGCCGAGATGATGTGGGCGGCCGCGCTTGGCGTATTCCTGCAGCTCTGGATCAACATCGAGATCGGGCGCTGGGCCGTCGCGACCGGGGAGAGCGCCTTCACCGGCTTCGCGCGGATGTCCCGGTTCTGGGTGTTCTTCTTCCTGACCCTGCTCTTCGTCGGAGCGTTCCTGCCCGGCTGGGGACGCGCGACGGGCACGTCGATCAAGATCCTCTTCTTCGGCACCGACGGCCCCGGGCCAGACTGGGCGTGGACCGCGCTGGTCTTCGCGCTCGCGCTCGCCATCGTGTTCGGGCCGAAACGCATCTATACCTCGGTCGAACGGTCGATCATCTTCATGGTGCTCTTCATCGTTGCCGGCCTGCTCGTCGTCGCCTTCAGCGTGGGGACGCTTGCCGACGTGTGGACCATGCTCAAGGGTATCGTCAACTTCGGTCAGATCACCCTCGACGAGGAGTTCACCTTCCACCGCTTCTTCGGCGCCTTCGTGTTCGCGGGTGCGGGCGGCGTCGGCAACCTGTACTACGCCTACTACCTGCGCGACAAGGGCATCGGCATGGGCGCGCGCATCCCCGTGCTCCTGAATCCGTTGCGCGAGGCGCAGCGGGGGGACAGCGAGATCGGCTACCGGTTCCCGGCCACCGCGGAGAACGTCTCCCGCTTTCGCGCGTGGTTCCGCTTCGTCGTACAGGACAGCGTCGCGTATTTCTGGCTCGCCAACACGCTCACGATGTTCCTGTTCATGTTCGGCGCGCTGGTGGTGCTGCATCCGCTCGGGATCGTGCCCCAGGAGAGCCAACTCGTGTGGGACCTCGCGATCGTGCTCGAAGGCACGATGGGGGTCGGCGGACGGCACCTGTTCCTCATCATCGGCATTGCCGCGCTCTTCAGCAGCGTCCTGGCCGGCCTCGACGGCGGCGTGCGGCTCTGGGTGGACCTGCTGCACACCAACTTCCCCTTCGCACACCGCTTCGCCGCGAACAAACTGTATCTCGGGTTCGCGCTCGGCCTCTCCGCGATCGGCGTCATCGCCACCTGGTTCTTCGGCGCCTTCGACGTCAGCGCCCTCGACTTCTTCTTCATCAGCGCCACGATCGCCGGCTTCTCCATGGCCGCCTACGTCCCGATGGTGCTCTACATGAACCTGCGCTACCTGCCGGCGCCTGTCCGTCCCAAGCCGATCAACATCGTCATGGTGACGATCGGCGCGGCGACCTACATCAGCTTCGCGGTCTACACGGTGGGATCGAAGGTCGCCGAATGGCTCGCCTGAAACCGCACACAAGAGGGAAAACCATGTCCACACGTCATCGATCCAGCCGCTTTCTCGCAACCATTGCGGCCCTCGCTGCGCTCGCAACGTCGCCCGTCCTGGCCGACGCGAACCCCATCCCGATGGCCGAGCCCGAGAGCGTCGGCATGTCGAGCGCGCGCCTCGAGCGCATCGGCGAAGGCATGCGCCGGCTGATCGACGCAGACAAGATCCCCGGCACGGTCACGCTGGTCGCCAGGCGCGGCAACGTCGTTCACTTCGAGACGAACGGCCTGCGCGACATCGCGGCAGGCCTGCCGATGGAGGAGGACACGATCTTCCGTCTCTACTCGCAGAGCAAGCCCGTCACCGGGGCCGCCGTGATGATCCTGTTCGAGGAAGGACACTTCCTGCTGACCGACCCCGTCTCGAAGTACCTGCCCGAATTCGCGGACATGCACGTGTACCTCGGCGAGCAGGACGGCGAGATGGTCACCGAACCGGCCGGGCCCATCACCATCCAGCAACTCGCCACCCACACCTCGGGCCTGACCTACGGGTTCATTCCGACGGCTGTCGGGAAGATGTATACCGAAAACGGGGTGGTCGCGACCGGTACGCCGCTGCCCATCGAGGTCGAGGGGGGTGATGCAGACGTGGCGCCCCCCTCATCCCTGCAGGAGTGGAGCGAGAGGCTGGCGACGATGCCGCTGGTGGCCCAGCCGGGCACCGAGTGGAACTACAGCGTCGGCATGGACGTGCTCGGGCGCCTGGTCGAGGTGGTCTCCGGGATGTCCTTCGGGGAGTTCCTGCGGGAACGCCTCTTCGACCCGCTCGGGATGACGGACACGGGCTTCCACGTCCCCGACTCCAGGGTCGGGCGTTTCGCGGCGAACTACGGCCCCGCCGAGGGCGGCGGGATGACGCTGCTGGACGACCCCGAGACCAGCGCCTACCGCAAGCCGCCGGCGCTGGAGATGGGCGGAGCGGGTCTCGTCGGCACCGTGGGGGACTACCTCCGCTTCGCGCAGATGCTTGCAAACAAGGGCGAGTTCCAGGGCACGCGCATCCTCGGCCGCAAGACCGTCGAGTTCATGACCTCCAACCACCTGACTCCGGTGTTCCCCGACGATCCCATGACCTCCCTGCGCGACCAGCTTGGGGGACCCCGGCAGTGGGGCGTGGGCTTCGGCATCACCGGCTCCGTCGTGACGAACCCCGCGACCTCCGGCCTGCCGGTCTCCGTGGGCACCTACGGCTGGGGCGGCGCCGCCACGACGGGATTCTGGATCGACCACGAAGAGGAAATCGTCGGCATCTCGCACACGCAGCTCACGCCGAGCGGAACCTATCCGGTGCGCGAGTTGATGCAGCTCCTGACCTACCAGGCCATCATCGACTGAGTCGCCGCGGTCTTCGACTGCGTCCACACGCAACTGCTGCCCGACGGTACCTGCCCGGTGCGCGAGTTGATGCAATCGTTGACGTATCAGGCGATCACTGACTAATCTCCCGCCGCATGGCAACCGTTGTTGAGGAAATTCCCGTCGCGTTGCAGCCGGCCGCGGACGCGGCGCTTGCGTGGATCAATCGGGAACGCGGCACAGACTTCCGACTGACCGGGCTCGTGGACCCGGAGACGGCCCTCGGCGAGGGCCCGGGTCAGCCGATGGAGCTGGGTCTGGTCCTTTGCGAAGGCGATATCTGCCGGCGTGAGCAGGTCCGCATCGAGCCCACGGCCGCGGGCTTCGCGGTCGGTCTCGCGGACGCCGAAACGTCCCTCATCCCGGCACACCTCGACCCGCCGCCCGGCGTCCGGTCGACCTGGATCGAGGATCAACTCGAAAAGCACGACTTCATCCTGCTCCTGTACTACCGCGGGCTGTGGTGACCCCCATGCCGCTCCGAGTTGCGGAGCTACGTGCATTCGGGAGTACGCGACGCGATCCGCGCCGCCGGCGGGGAAATGTTCGGCATGACCAGCGAGCCGCAGAGCCTCGCGACGGAAGCGAGCGAGACCTGGGAGATCGGTTACCCCTGCATCGGTGACCCCCATCACGAGATTCGGGATGCGTTGCAGGAACGCGGTCTCCTGGGCGTCTTCGCGAACCCGGACTACGGACACCTGGGAAGCCGGCCCTGGGCGAGCCATCCGAAGGGCTACTTCCAGCCTGGCGTTCTGGCAGTCGCCCGGGAGGACCGCGTGCTGTACCGGTGGCGCTGTCGCCCGGTGCGCCAGAACATGAGCGGCGCCGGCCAGCGGCCCACGTCGCAATACGTCTGGGCAGAGATCCAGTCGCGGCTCCCCGAGGGCACGCCGGACGCGGAGCTGGACGAGTCCCCGGAGTTCGCCCAGCCCGACCTGTCCTGGCCCTACTTCCTCACCATGCTGCTGGCGCACGGCTGGTTCCTGCGTCCGAAGGCGTTCCCGCTCGCCCGCCCCGGCGACAAGCCGTCCGCGCACTTCCCGAAGATGAAGCGCCGCGTGGCCGTCTTCGGCGGCGCGTGGGTGGCGGCCTTCGCGCTCCTGCCGGTCGGGTGGGTGGCAACCGGTCTCGCGGTCTGGGTAGCGGCCGCGTTACCCGGCGTGGCGGCCATCTATCGCCAGTTCCAGCACGAACCGGAGGGCGAACCCGGGGCGTGACGCGCGTTGCTGACGAATCACTCCGCGATCACCAGGGGGGAACCGTGATCACCACCGTGAAACCCGTGCGCCTCCTCGCCGCCGCCGCGGCACGCGCCGTTCTGGTGACGACGCCCTCCGTACTCGCCGACGCCGACACGATGCCCATGGCGACGCCGGAGAGCATGCAACTGCTAACGTACCAGGCCATCATCGACTGACCTACGCGGAGGACGTCCCATGCACAGCAGAGCTCTTGGCATCGTCGCGGCGATGCTGCTAACCGTCGGCGCGGCGGCCGAGCTTCAGACCGACGCCGGTTTCGCCGTCTTCGGCAACGAGCTGATCTACTACGAGAGCACGGGCAGCGGCGACGCCGTGGTATTGAGCCACGGCGCCGGGGGCAGCCACGCGATCTGGATGCACCAGACGCCGGTCCTCGCCGAGCACTACCGCGTCATCACCTGGGACCAGCGTGGCTGGGGCAAGTCCACGGACACGGTGGGCCTCGCGGGCGATCCGAACACGGCCGTCGAGGATCTCCGCCGCCTGCTGGACCATCTCGGCGTCGACAAGGCCCATGTCATCGGCCAGTCCATGGGCGGCTGGGTGGTCGCCGGATTCGCGCTGCGCCATCCCGAACGGACGCTCTCGCTGACGCTGGCCAACACCTACGGCGGCCTCACCACCGAGGCGATGCTCGAGCTGCTGACCCCCGAGCGGATACAGGAGCGCAGGGGCCAGGGCCGGCACATCGCCGATCCGGTACGGGCCTTCCAGTACGAGCAGATCAGCCGGCTCGCACCGCCCCGACCTCCCACCGACCTCCGCGAGAAGATGGCCGGCGCCAACTGGGATCTCGAAGCGGCGCGCAAGCTCACCGTGCCAATCCTCCTCGTCACCGGGCCGCATGACTGGATCTTCCCGCCCGAGCTGATGCGCATGCTGGACGCCAAGTTGCCGACGAGCCGCCTCGTGGAGATCCCCGACGCCGGCCACTCGCCGTACTTCGAGGTCCCGGACGCCTGGAACGACGCAGTGCTGGACCATCTCGGAGGTTGACCTCTGCATTGGCGCAGCCGCGGAGCTTCCGGCGAAAGTGGCGGTTCGACCATTGGCGCCTTGCGCTCGCCGAGCCCGCGATTGTTCAGCGTGACGCTGGCCGCCACGACAGGTCGATCTCCGCGTAGGTCGATCTCCGCGTAGAAGGTGTCGATCGCGAACGGATTTATAGGGATGGCCGGGTGGCATCCGGCGCGGCTTTCCAGGAAGGGGTACGGTGGCGCGTATCGCCGCCCCCCCCCCCCGGCGTCAGCCAAGCACACGCAGCGCGGTCTCGGGCGCCTTGTCGAGGATCCTGAGCAACGCCCTGGCCGCGCCCGTCGGCCCCCGCTTGCCCTGCTCCCAGTTGCGGATGGTCTCGTGCGGCACGTCGATGCGCCGCGCGAACTCGACCTGGGTGAGACCGAGACGCCGGCGCACCCGGCGGGCGAAGCGCCCCATGTCCCGCATCGCCTCGGCGTCGTCCTCGCGCGCCTGACGGGCGATGTCCTCCTCGCCGGTCGCATCCAGCACCTCGTGATCGACCCGCCCGAGAGGAGCGTCCTGCGGGCTGTCCGGATCAATCGTCAACCGTGTTCCGCTCATACTCGCGAACCTCCCTGCGGTTGGCCTTGCGGGCCGAAATGATGCGGATCGTCGAGCCCCGCATGGTGTAGATCACCACGAACACCCGACCCTCTACCGCGCCCAGCAGCCGGTAGCGATCCTCGCCGTAGTCCCAGCGCCGGTGCACGCCGACGATCCGGTCCTCGTCGAGGAATGCGTGCGCGACGTACCCAAAGTCGAAGCCGCGATCCGCGAAACAGGCATCGCTCTTGGCGTCGCCCCACTCGAACTTCATGCGCCTTTGTAGGCCAATGACCTACCCGTGTCAATGTCGGGCACCAAGGGGCGGCGCACGAACCGTGGCGCTGCCGGGTGGTGGTGGCCGAAGGCTGTCTCGCGTGCGCCCCACACCCCCAGACCCGCCCAGACCCCCCAGACCCGGCGGTTGCCGCACGGCAACCCGGGGGGCATGGTATGTTTCGCGGCTTCCGCTCGTTGAACGGGATCCTTGCACCGTGGCCTACGACAAACCCATTCCCCCGAAAGGGCAGCACACCCAGCCGTTCTGGGACGGCGCGAAAGAGGGCAAGCTCATGCTGCCCCGGTGCACCAACTGCAATCGCGTGCACTGGTACCCGCGGCTGATCTGTCCCTCCTGCCATTCCATGGAACTGGAGTGGATCGAAGCGAGCGGCGAGGGGCGCATTCACACCTACGCGGTGCAGCACCGCGCCTTCGGCGGCTGGGCGAAAGAGGTGCCGTACGTCACCGCGTACATCGATCTCGCCGAGGGCGACCGCATGATGACCGTCCTGCGCGGCGTCGATCCGGAGCATCCGGAGACCATCGAGATCGGCGCCCGGGTACGGGTCGAGTTCGAAGAGGCGGACGACGACACGCACATCCCCTTCTGGCGCCTCGCGGAGTCCTGACATGGCAGCAAACCTGAAGAACGCCGCGGCCATCGTCGGCGCGGCGGAATCGAACGAAATCGGCTACCCGGAAGAGCGCGGACCCAAGGTCACGTCGCTCCAGCATCACATCGAGGCCATCAAGAACGTCTCCGACCTGACCGGCATTCCGATCTCGGACATCGACGGCGTGTTCTCGACCGGCTGGTCGCAGCAGCTTGCCGAACACCTCGGCATCCATCCGCACTACCTGGACACGACGACCGTCGGTGGGTGTTCGTTCCAGGTCCACGTGCATCACGCCCTCGCGGCGATCTACGCGGGCATCATCGACGTTGCCCTCGTGAGCCACGGCCAGGCCGGCTGGTCCTACCGCGGCGCCGGAGGAGGGGGACGACCGGTGGCCGGAGAGATCGATCCGGGCACCGAGATGACCATTCCCTACGGCACCTTCGGCGCGCCGTCGAACTACGCGCACGCCATGGTCCGCCACATGCACCGCTTCGGCACGACGCCGGCGGACTTCGCGCACGTTTCCGTGGTCACCCGACAGTGGGCGATGCGCAACCCGCGGGCGCTCATGTTCTCGAAGGACACCAACCCGTTCGGCGGGCCGATCACGGTGCAGGACGTCATGGACGCGCGGCTCATCGCCTGGCCGCTGACGCTGTTCCACTGCTGCCTCGTCACGGACCACGGCGGCGCCGTCATCGTGGCGCGCCCCGAGATCGCGCGCAGCCTGCGGACCAATCCCGTGTGGATTGCCGGTGCGGGCGAGTCCATGGGCCACGCCAACATGCTGGAGATGGAGGACTTCACCGCCACGTCCGCCTCGCGCTCCTCGGCCACCGCCTACGAGATGGCGGGGCTCGGGCCGCAGGACATGGAAATGGCGATGATCTACGACTCCTTCACGATCACCGCCGCCATCACCGCGGAGATGCTCGGCCTCGCGCCGCGGGGCAAGGGCTACACGCTGTGGAAGGACGGACATGCCGCGCCCGGCGGGCGTCTGCCGATCAATACCAACGGCGGCGGCCTGTCGTTCAACCACTCCGGCATGTACGGGATGCAGTTGCTCGTCGAGGCCTATCGGCAGCTCTCCGGCACGGCTGAAGACGGCGTGCACGGCATCGAGGGCAAGCAGACCAACGCGCGTACCTGCATCGTGAACGGCACCGGGGGGACGCTGTCGACCACCGGAACGCTGGTGCTGACCGCGGACGCCTGATCCCTCGTCGGGCCGTAGGGGCGGGGCTTGTCCCCGCCCGCTCCCCGCCCGCGCCGCATATGGTGATGAATGCGAGACGGGACGGGCCGGGTGCCGCGGCGTCGTCCGAGACGGTCGGGGTGGCGATCGAGACGCCACGTGGTCCGGTGGTGGAGAGCTTGCTGGCGCACGGCCTGGCGGTGCACGCGATCAACCCGAAGCAGCTCGACCGGTTCCGCGACCGGTACTCGCCGGCGGGCGCCAAGGACGACCGCCGCGACGCGCGCGTGCTGGCCTCGGCGCTGCGTACCGACCCACAGTGCCTGCGGCGGGTACAGGCGTCCGCCCCGGTGGTCGTCGAACTGCGCGAGTGGACGCGGACCCACGACGAACTCAAGGGCGAGCGGGTGCGGCTGACCAACCGCATGCGCGACCTGCTGTGGCGCTACTACCCGGCGTTCAACCAGGTGGTCGATGACGACCTCGCGGCGCCGTGGGCGATGGCGCTGTGGAAGCGCGTACCGACGCCAGCGGCAGCGCGCGGCATGCGCCTGTCGTCGTACGACAAGTTGTTGAAAAAGCACAGGGTCCAGCGCTTCGACGCAGCCACGCTGAAGGCCCGGCTGGCACAACGACCGCGGATCACGCGAGATAGCTGCTCAGAGAGACAATGCGGATGCCTTGGTAGTCTCCATGCGCCAACATCGCGCGGTCCCCGGTCACGACGAGCTGCGCACCAGCCGCGAGCGCACACTCCAGAATTCGATTGTCCGGCTCGTCGGCGAGCACGGCCAGCCGCTCCGTCGGCTCGACGAACTCGGCCGCCTCGGAAAGAAAGACGGCAACGCGCGCCAGGGCCTCACGATCATGGTCGAACTTCCGGGCGAGCACGGAGAGGAGTTCGTCGAGAACGGCCTTTGACAGGGCGAGCGAGTCTTCGCCGTCAACGATCCTTCGCAATGCCTCGTCGCCTCGGCCGCCTGGAAGGGCGAGAGCGGACACCAGCACGTTCGTATCGAACACGACCTTCACGTCCGAAGGTACCGCTCCAGGTCCTCTTCGGTCAGGATCCCCTGCTCTTTCGCTTTCCTACTCCAATAGCCCTGCAGGCCTTGTAGTTCCTCGCGCAAACGCGTGGCGCGTGCGTCCCGCAGGGCGTCCTGGACGACGCCGCTTAGCGTCTTGCCTTCCGCGCGGGCTATCTGCTCCGCGGCACGAGCGAGGTCGGGGGGTAAAGAGACAGTCTTCTTCACGGCCTTCATCGCGTGTTTTTCCTGTTCGAGGGTAGGAAATAATCATACCAGACCCAGGCCGCCTCACCCCGAGTCCCGAGTCGTACCGCCCCTGCGCTCCGCGATACGGGCATGGTATGTTCGCGGCCCCCATCACTCGACGGAAACACCTAAGCGTGGCCTACGACAAACCCATCCCCCCAAGGGGCTACACACCCAGCCGTTCTGGGACGGCGCGAAAGAGGGCAAGCTCATGCTGCCCCGGTGCACCAACTGCAATCGCGTGCACTGGTACCCGCGGCTGATCTGTCCCTCCTGCCATTCCATGGAACTGGAGTGGATCGAAGCGAGCGGCGAGGGACGCATTCACACCTACGCGGTGCAGCACCGCGCGTTCGGCGGCTGGGCAAAAGAGGTGCCGTACGTCACCGCGTACATCGATCTCGCCGAGGGCGACCGCATGATGACGGTCCTGCGCGGGGTCGATCCGGAGCATCCGGAGACCATCGAGATCGGCGCCAGGGTACGGGTCGAGTTCGAAGCAGCGGACGACGACACCCACATCCCCTTCTGGCGCCTGGCGGAGTCCTGACATGGCAGCAAACCTGAAGAACGCCGCGGCCATCGTCGGCGCGGCGGAATCGAACGAAATCGGCTACCCGGAAGAGCGCGGACCCAAGGTCACGTCGCTCCAGCATCACATCGAGGCCATCAAGAACGTCTCCGACCTGACGGGCATCCCGATCTCGGACATCGACGGGGTGTTCTCGACCGGCTGGTCGCAGCAGCTTGCCGAACACCTCGGCATCCATCCGCATTACCTGGACACGACGACCGTCGGTGGGTGTTCGTTCCAGGTGCACGTGCATCACGCGCTCGCGGCGATCTACGCGGGCATCATCGACGTCGCCCTGGTGAGCCACGGACAGGCCGGCTGGTCCTACCGCGGCGCCGGAGGAGGCGGACGACCGGTGGCCGGAGAGATCGATCCGGGCACCGAGATGACCATCCCCTACGGCACCTTCGGCGCGCCATCGAACTACGCGCACGCCATGGTGCGCCACATGCACCGCTTCGGCACGACGCCGGAGGACTTCGCGCACATCTCCGTCGTCACCCGCCAGTGGGCGATGCGCAACCCGCGGGCGCTCATGTTCTCGAAGGACACCAACCCGTTCGGCGGACCGATCACCGTGCAGGATGTCCTGGACGCGCGCCTCATCGCCTGGCCGCTGACGCTCTTCCACTGCTGCCTCGTCACCGACCACGGCGGCGCCGTGATCGTCGCGCGACCGGAGATCGCGCGCAGCCTGCGTACCAATCCCGTGTGGATCGCCGGCGCCGGCGAGTCCATGGGCCACGCCAACATGCTGGAGATGGAGGACTTCACCGCCACCTCCGCCTCGCGCTCCTCCGCCATCGCCTACGAGATGGCGGGGCTCGGGCCCCAGGACATGGAAATGGCGATGATCTACGACTCCTTCACGATCACCGCCGCCATCACCGCGGAGATGCTCGGCCTCGCGCCGCGGGGCAAGGGCTACACGCTGTGGAAGGACGGACATGCCGCGCCCGGCGGACGTCTGCCGATCAACACCAACGGCGGCGGCCTCTCGTTCAACCACTCCGGCATGTACGGGATGCAGCTCCTCGTCGAGGCGTATCGGCAGCTCTCGGGGACGGCGGAAGACGGCGTGCACGGCATCGAGGGCAAGCAGACCAATGCGCGTACCTGCGTCGTGAACGGCACCGGCGGCACCCTGTCGACCACCGGAACGCTGGTCCTGACCTCGGATACCTGATCCCTCGTCGGGGCGGCGTGGGCGGGGCTTGTCCCCGCCCGCTCCGGATGTGGCGACCAATTCGGGACGGGGCGGGCCAGGCCCGTCCTACGATCCCATCTCCCGCGCGATCGCCCGGTTCACGGAGACCCGGTTCCATTGCCAGCCCACCGCGCCCATCACGACGTTGGTGATGGCGGTGGCGACGAAGATGCCGACGTATCCCCACAGCGCGTTGCCGACGATCACCAGCGGTATGTAGAGCACGAAGGTGCGGACCGCCGAGATCGTGAGGGCCGGCATCGGCCTGCCGCGCGCATTAAAGCAGGCGATCGCGACCTGCATCACCCCCATGCCCCCGATGCTCGGCGCAACGATGAAGAAGAACGCCACGGCCACGGCGACGACCACGGCGTTCTCGTCAATGAGCGACACCAGGAACTCTCCGGATGTCGCGAGCACGGCGAAGGTGAATACGCCCCACAGGATGCAGAAGCCCTCGGTCATCTTGAGCGCCGACCGGACGCGGTCGAAGCGGCGCCCGCCCCAGTTTTGCCCTACGAACGGCTCGATGGAAGACGATGCGGACCAGAGAATCATGTGGGAGAGCATCTCCACACGGGACGCCACGTTGAACCCCGCGACCACCTCGTGCCCGTGCCCCGCGAGCAGGCGCGTGACGATCAGCATGGAGACCGGGTTGATCAGTCCGCTCGCGATCGCGGGCCCGCCGACGTGCAGGATCGCACCCCACGACTTCCACAGTCCATGGACCGTGCGGCGCAGGATGCGCGCCCGGGACATCACGATCATGTAGACCCAGACGCTGATCAGCCGCGACGCCACGTAGGCCCACGCCGCGCCGGCGATACCGAGCGCCGGCAGACCGAACCAGCCGAAGATCAGTATCGGGCAGAAGAGCACCTGCAGGATCGAGCCGACCGCCATCACGATGCCTGGGCTGGCGGCCCTGCCGGTGGCCCGCAGCAGCGTCGATCCCACGATCGACAGCAGGAAGAAGGGCACGCCGAGCATGTAGACGCGCAGGTATTCGATCGTCATGTCCCGCACTGCGCCCTTCGCACCGAGTGCGGTCACGATGTCACCGGCGAATACCGCGCCCAGGATGGCCAGGACGACGCCCACCACCATCCCGAGGATCTGCGCGTGGGTGGCGAGCACGGCCGCCCGCTCCCGGTCCCCGGCTCCCATGGCCCGGGCGATCACGGAGGATGCGCCCGTACCGATGCCGCCCGCGAAGGCGAACATCGTGATCGTGATCGGGAACGCGAAACCCATGGCCGCCAACGCCTCGGTGCCCACCATCCCGAGGAACACCACCTCGCCGACCTGGGCCGCGTTCAGAGCGATCGAGCCCACCGCCATGAAGGATCCCAGCCGCCAGAGGTGTCTTCCCACCCCACCACCGGTGAAACCGACGACGCGTGCCATGCGCGGCGGGGCAGCCATCAGGGCGCGACCCGCCGCCGCGCGGGGGAATGTTGGGCGTACGGGTCCATCTCGGGTGGGGAAGTCCTCGTCAGGAAGCTGCGGGAGGCAGCGCGGCACTTCCGTGCAAAACCCGACACGGTATCCTGTCCACCGCCATCAGGCCAGCCCCGGAGATCACGACATGCTGTCCGTTTGCCGTTCGCTGAGACGTCTGCTCGCCGGTAGCACGGTGGCTGCCGCCATCCTGCGTCTTGCCGAGCAGCAGAAGCTCAAGCTCGACGCGACACGGAGGGTCGGACACACATGCTCCTGCACCGGCTCATCGACGTCCTCGTCGAAATGCCACGGGACCAGCGGGGCTAGCGAGTGAGCCGAGAAGGCCGGACCGTCTACCTGGTGCCCTGTGCATCCCGCAAGGGCCGGCGGCCGGCACCTGCCCGCGATCTGTACCAATCCCCGCTCTTCCTCAAGATGCGGCGCGTCGTGGAAGAACCGGGAGTGTCGTGGTTCGTTCTTTCGGCCAAGCACGGTCTGGTGCGACCGGAGCAGGTCGTCGAGCCGTACGATCAGACCCTCAACGAGTTGCCCGTGTCAGAGCGCCGCGCCTGGGCTCGGCGGGTGATTGGCCAGATGGAAATCAGCCTGCCGCAAGCCGACCGGATTGTGGTCTTCGCCGGACAGAAGTACCGGGAGTTCCTGATGGACTGGCTGCGGGCACGAGCCACCGTCGAGACGCCCCTGGCTCATCTTGGCATCGGCAAGCAGCTTCAATACCTGGACGCGTGTCTGGACAGTGCCTTTCGCGGCGGCCGCCCACCCTCTGCAACCACCCGCAGCAAAAGAGGCTTGGCCACGGCCGTGGTCGAGCCCCCGACACCCGGCAGGACAGCCGCGGACACGTCCGGGCCCTTCACCCGACCGTCAAAGTACGATCCCCTGCGGGATTTCCTCCGTCGCCACAGTGGCGGAGCTGTCGAACTCACGTTTTCCGATCTCGCACAGATCGTAGGCGGCTTGCCCCGGTCTGCCTATGCCTATCGACCCTGGTGGACCAACAATCGCAGTCACCCCCAGGCCAAGGCCTGGCTGGAGGTCGGCTACGAAGCGGTCGTCGATTGGACGTCACGGAAGGTTCGGTTCTATCGCCGACGAGAGGACCGCTGATCCGTGGAACGCATCAACGAAGTCGCCCGCTTCTACGACTTGCTCGTGCGACTCGAGCGGCGATGCGGCGGCCGCCGCCGATTGGCGGAATGCCACGGGCGCATGGGCTGGCCGAGGCGGGGCGTGTACTTCTTCATTGAGCCCGGCGAACACCGCAGCGATAGCGGAGTCGGCGATCGCGTCGTTCGCGTGGGCACGCACGCCCTGACGGAGCGGTCCGGAACCTCGCTATGGCAGCGACTGTCTCAACATCGAGGCTCGGCCCGTCACGGGGGCGGCAACCATCGCGGATCCATCTTCCGGCTCCTCGCCGGCTCGGCGATCAAGGCCCGCGACGGTACGGCCGATGTCGAGCGCAACGCCATCGCTCTGCTCAGCAACTTCCGTAAGGAGCCCGTGGACAGCCCGTCCGAATCGTGGGTCGGTCACCACTCCGACCGAGAACGCGTTTGCCTATCGGGCTTGTGGAACAACAACCATGTCGAGGATGCCTGTGATCCCGGCTTTCTGAATAGGTTCGCCAGTCTGATCGACAGCCACAAACCCCAGTGATGTCCTCACCAAACTCGCAACGACAAGCACGCGTACTCGGCATTCCATGCGACTGCACCTGATCGACGGCACCTTCGAACTCTTCCGCGCGCACTACGCGCCGCGGCCCGGACGCACCGCGCCGAACGGCCAGGACGTGAAGGCCACCGTCGGGGTCGCCGCCTCGCTGCTGCGCCTGATGGATGACCCGGACGAACGGGCCACGCATCTTGCCGTCGCCTTCGACAACCCCGTCGAGTCGTTCCGCAACCGGCTGTTCGACGGCTACAAGACGGGGGAGGGTATGGACCCCGCGCTGGCCGCGCAGTTCGACCTCGTCGAGGAGATCGCGGCGGCGCTCGGCATCGTCGTGTGGTCGATGGACGAGTACGAAGCCGACGACGCGCTCGCGACCGCCGCCCGTCGTTGGCGCGACGAGGTCGAGCAGGTCCGCATCCTGACGCCCGACAAGGACCTCGGGCAGTGCGTCGTGGGCACACGGGTCGTGCAGGTCGACCGCATCCGGCGTCGGGTGATCGACGAAGACGGTGTGCGCGACCGCAACGGCGTCGCGCCGGCGAGCATCCCGGACTGGCTCGCGCTGGTCGGAGACACCGCCGACGGGATTCCCGGCATCCGCGGGTTCGGCGCCAAGACCGCCGCGGCGCTACTCTCCCACTACGGTACCGTGGAGGCGATCCCCGCCGACCCCACTGCGTGGGCCATCCCGGTGCGGGGAGCCGCACGGTTGGCCGCCGCCCTGAACGCGATGCGCAGAGAAGTCGCCCTCTACCGGCACCTGGCCACGCTCGTCGAGGACGTTCCCCTTGGCGAATCGCTGGCCGAGTTGCAGTGGGCGGGCGCGGACCGCGCGGCGGTGGAAGTGCTCTCGGCGCGCCTCGGCGGTCTCGACCTCGTGCCGTCCCGCTGGCGCTGATGTTCGCCTCGCGTTGCCATCCGGCAGTCTGCTAGCATCGCGCTAGACGACTCCACGAAGGGACACTGACCATGGCAGAAGCGGAAGCGAGCGTTGCCGCGGAAGAACACGGCGCGAACTGGGTCAAACCGTACGAGGTATCGAACGAGTTGCGGCCGCGCATCGAGGAACTCGGCCTGACCGACGCGGTCGAGCACTTCCGCGAGCACGGCTACGCCCTCATCCGCGAGGCCGGACCGCCCTCCCTCATGGACGAGATGCGGGCAGCCATCCACAAGTATGCGAAGACCCGCGACGCGGCCGGCGGTATGGCCGGCGCACCGATGCTGCTGGGCAAGCACCCCGCGGTGGACAAGGTGGCGACGCTGCCGAAGATCATGGCATTCGGGGAGTTCGCCTGCGGCAAGGCCATGCGCGTCGGCCGTATCGTCGGCAGCATCAAGCGCAAGGGACAGGGCGGTCCCGGCGTGCACTCCGACTCGAACTGGATGCCGATACCGCTGCCCGAGCACAATCTGCTCGCGACCTTCTGCGTCGCGTGCGAGGGCATGACGGAGGAGGGCGGTGCGACGATGGTCGTGCCGGGGTCCCACCGTCTGCGGCGTCCGCCCTCGCCGGAGGAAGCCCAGTCGGCGAAGACCGTCTGTATCGAGGCGGAGAAGGGCGACGTGGCAGTCTGGGACGGCGCGATCTGGCACGGCTCGCCCGAGCGCAAGATCGAGGGTACGCGTACCGTCCTGCACGCCACGTACCAGCGCCTCTACACGCAGCCAATCGACGACTTCCGCTACCTGCTCGAGGACGAGGAATACATGGCCAGCGCCCCGGAGGGCATGCGGCAGCTGCTCGGCGCGGACCTCTTCTTCCACACCGCGAGGGGGGAGCAGGACACCGACATGAAGAAGTTCGGATACGCCATGGAAGCGTCGAAGATCTGAGGGCGCGAACCCTCCTCAACGAGAACAACCAGGGAGAGCGTCCATGGATTTCCAGGGCATGTTCAGCGTCGCCGGCAAGGTCGTGTGCGTCACCGGTGGCGGCGGCGGTATCGGACGCGGCATCGCAGGGGTCTTCGTGGCGGGTGGAGCGCGGGTGTACATCGCCTCGCGCAGCGACCTCTCCGCGACTGCAGAGAAGCTCGCCCAGGAAGGACCGGGGGAGTGCATCCCGCTGCAGGCGGACCTCGCGAAGGACGAGGACATCGCCGGCCTCGCCAAGACGTTCGAGGAACACGACGGGAAGCTCGACGTCCTCGTGAACAACGCGGCGCTCGGGAACTACATGGGCCGGTTCGGCGAGTTCGACATGGACATGTGGGACACGGTCACCCGGGTGAACCAGCGCGCGCCCTTCGCACTCACGCAGGCGTGCCTGCCGCTCCTCACCGAAGCGGGGAGCCAGGGGCCACACGCTGCCGTCGTCAACATCGCCTCTGTCGACGGGATCCGCATCCCCGCCGACAACGACTGGGCCTACCCCATGGGCAAGGCCTCCCTGATCCACTTCACGAGACAGTGCGCCGGGCGGCTCGGCAACAAGGGCGGCCGGGCGGGCGGGCGGAACATCACCTTCAACGCCATCGCCCCGGGGCCGTTCCCCGGCATGCTCGACCCCTACCTCGCGACCGAGGAGGGTCACGCGGCCATCTCGGCCATGACGGTCGTAGGCCGTCCGGGCAAGCCCGAGGAGATCGGCGCGGCCTGCGCCTTCTTCGCGAGCGCGGCGGGCGCCTATGTGACGGGTAGCGTGCTGCCGGTGGACGGCGGCCTCCTGGTGGGGCGTAGCGCCAACACGTGAGCCCCCACCACCATCGAAGGAGTTCCGCTTTGTCCCCGTAGGATTGGAATGGCCCAATCAGGAAGGCTTGTAGTCATCCGGGCTCCGGCTACTGGAGATATCGTTCCACGCCGGCATTCGTTTCGATGGCAACCCACATGAGCAGGTCGTCGCCATGTACGGAAATGCAAGGATCGCGAGGCACACCGCAGACGCGACCGATCCGAGATGTCCCTACGGCTCGGGAACAACCGATGGCGCAGGCGACAAGCAGGAATAGGAGCCATGTCGCCACCGGCCACACCCAAGATCTACCACATCGTCCATGTGGACCGACTCGCCTCGATAGTCGCGGACGGGTGCCTCTGGTCCGATGCTGAAGTACTCCACCGCGGCTTGGCGGGCACCAAAATCGGGATGAGCGAGATCAAGGACCGCCGGCTACGACTGCCGTTGGCAAGTCATCCCGGCCTGCGCGTCGGGCATTGTGTGCCGTTCTATTTCTGCCCCCGGTCGGTCATGCTGTACGTGATCCACCGCGCGAACCATCCCAGCTTGAGCTACCTTGGGGGCCAGGAGCCGATAGTCCATCTTGAGGCGGATCTTCGCGAATCCGTGACTTGGGCGGACGCGAACACGAGGCGATGGGCCTTCACGACTTCGAATGCAGGCTCTTCGTACTTTCTCGACTATTGCGACCCCCATCGCTTAGACAAGGTGGACTGGGACGCCGTGAAGGCCACAAGCTGGCAAACCCGTAAGGAAGGTAAGCAGGCGGAGTTTCTTGTCGAGACATCGTTCCCCTGGTCTCTGATTTCGCGAGTCGGCGTGAAGTCAAGACCAGTCTACAATCAGGTCCTTCGAGCCATTCGAGCCACCAGCCACCGCCCCGACTTGGCGATGCAACCGCGTTGGTACTACTGA
The DNA here is from genome assembly GCA_965206615.1 of Candidatus Azotimanducaceae bacterium. Taxonomy (GTDB): domain Bacteria; phylum Pseudomonadota; class Gammaproteobacteria; order Pseudomonadales; family Azotimanducaceae; genus VXNE01. The sequence goes on along the minus strand of CBDBKI010000003.1, from coordinate 84,753 downwards.
ACCGAGTGGAGGAAACCATGATCGACTACCGTCAGGGAGACATGTTTGCTTTCGCAGCCGAAGCGGAGGCTTTGGTCAACACCGTCAACTGCGTTGGCGTCATGGGACGGGGCATAGCCCTGCAATGCAAACGGGCATTTCCGGAGAACTTCAAGGCATATGCCGCAGCCTGCAAACGCGGAGAGGTGCAGCCGGGACGGATGTTCATCTTCGAGACGGGCCAGATGACCAACCCGCGTTACATCGTCAACTTTCCGACCAAGCGACACTGGCGAGGCAAGAGCCGCATGGAGGACATCGACGCGGGGCTCAATGCGCTCTCGAAGGAGATCCATTCGCGGGGCATCCGGTCCCTCATCCTACCGCCACTAGGCAGCGGGCTCGGCGGATTGGATTGGTCGGTGGTGCGCCCACGCATCGAAGCGACGCTACGGCAGTTCGAAGACCTCACGGCCATCGTATACGAGCCCGGCGGTGGTCCAACGGACACCAAGGCCAACCCCTCGACGGATGTGCCTCGGATGACCCCCGCCCGAGTAGTCGTCGTATCGTTGATGGACCGCTATCTTCACGGCCTGCTAGACCCGTTTGTCACGCTGTTGGAGGTACACAAGCTGATGTACTTCATGCAGGTCGCCGGAGAACCCTTGCGGCTACGCTTCACCAAGGGACACTACGGGCCGTACGCCACGAATTTGCGACACCTGTTCCATGCGATCGAGGGACACTTGGTATCGGGCTATGCGGACGGCGTTGACTCTCCAGGCAAACCCCTGGAACTCGTACCAGGCGCACTCTCCGATGCCCAAGCGTTTCTGACCAACCGACCCGCGATCCAGGAGAGACTGCGACGGGTGTTCCAACTGGTGGAGGGGTTCGAGTCGCCATTCGGCATGGAGTTGCTGGCCACGGTCCATTGGGTCGCCAGAGAGGAGGGCGCGCAAAGCGCCGATGAAGTGGCCGCGCGAACTTACGCATGGGCACAACACAAGGCGAGATTCTCGCGGCGGCAGGTCGACATCGCCAGGGAAGTCCTACAAGCCCAAAGCTGGATCGCCTGAGAACGCGGTCATCGTCGAAGGTCGGTTACGAGTCCATCGTTGTCCAAGTCTGACGGTTGGCGTCAACCCCCCAAGTCGTCGCTTGTCTGCGCCTGACGTAGTGCCAGCCCGGTCGAGAGCCCACAGGCGTGTCCCTTACGAACCGCCCGTCAGCTCCCGGAGGAACCCCGCGTGGTCGATCATCGCCCCGCCGATGTGCCCGTAGCCTTCGAACACCCGCGTCCTCGCGCCGAAGTGCTCCGCGAGCCACTTCCCGTGTGACGGCGGGCAGTCCTCGTCGTCCGCGGCGTACCACACGACCGCCCGGTCGCCCGCCAGCTCGACCTTGCGCGGATCGAGCCCGGGCAGGTCGAGCGCCACGTCCCGGGCCATCATGTACATCATGGCGTCCAGGGAGATCGTGCTGCGCCCCAACACCTCGAGTTCTTCCGGGTAGTCGCGGCTCATGGCGGCATAGCTGCGCGCGGCGGGCTCCGCCATCGCTTCCAACTGCGCCGCGAAAACCTCCGGGGGCTCCAGATTCTCGTCACCCTCGTCCGCGGGCAGGCCCATCGTGCGGCCGAACCCGACACGCCAGCGCCGTACGTCGAGGGTGTTGCGCTCCACCTCCTCCGTCACCGGAAGCCGCGGCTGGCCGTCGGGCAGACCGAGTTCCCCGGACAGCGGCAGCCCGAAGTAGGGCACGCGCAGCCCCATCGTCCGCACGCGGTCCGGGCCGTAGTGCCGCGCCACGGCCATCGCGTGAATCGTCCCGTAACTCACTCCGTAGACATGGAAGTCCCGCACGTCCTCCGCCTCGAGAATCGGGTCCAGGTCGGTCCGGGGCCACTCGGCCACCTTCCGACCCGGGTGCAGCGAACTCATGCCGAGACCGGGCAGCGACACGTTGATCATGCGGACGTTCAGCGACTCGTAGGCCTGCGTCCACGATGCCGGTTCCTCCGTCACCGCGAAGTACCCGGCAACCACGGTGTGCGCATCCGCGCGCGTGCTGCCGGTGACGGAGTACTCGACGATGCGCCCGTCCTCCGTGCGCACCCAGCGGCAGCCCTTCGCCGTGATGTCGGCGGTATCGATGGAATCGGTCATTCTCTCCTCCTGCGGGTGCTTTCCCCGCGCCCTGGCCCCCGCGCACGCCCTGGCACGTCTATTCTGGAGTAATCCGGCTCCAGTGTAGCCAGATCCGGCCCGGCGCCGTCGAGACTCTGCGCCAGCAGGTCCAGATAGCGATGCCACCCGCCGAGCACCGAGTTGGTGACCTCCGCGTCCGACCGCCCTTCCTGAAACTGCAGCACGTCCGAGAACACGAGCAGACAGGCGCTACCCACGGCTTCGAGCTCCCAGCGAATCGTGCCGCATTGCAGGACGTTCGGCGGGTCGTACGCGACCACCGTGCCTTCGACGTGCGGCGGACCGTCGCAGTCGCCGCCGAATCGGATCTCGTAGCGCGCGCCCTGCTCGGACTCGAACTGGAACCCCGGGAACCAGGACGCCAGTTGCACGGGATCCGTGATCGCCCGCCACACGGTTTCGATCGGATGACCGAGCTTGCGCTCGAAACGGACAAACGTCCGGCCGTCGTCCAGTCTTCCGACTGCGCCGAGACGTTCCAATTTCATCACGCCGCCGCTTCCTCCTGCGCCCGTTGCGCCCTCTGGAAGCCGTCGCGCGCCTTCATCCGCTCCAGGTAGGCGAGTGTCTGCGGCTGGTAGTCGTGGTGGATGTCGAGGCTCTCGCCCAGGAACAGCGCGTACGCGATGGCGATGTCCGCGATCGTGAAGCGGCCGTCGCACAGGAACTCGTGGTCGGCAAGACGGGCGTCGGCCATCCGCAGCCGCGCCAGGTACCACTTGCGGTAGTCGGCGGCCACCACGGGCTGCCGCCGCTCCTCGGGTTCGAGACGCGTGTACCGCAGCACCAGCGTCTGCGGGAATGTCAGGGTCGCGTCGCTGTGGTACAGCCAGTTGAGATACGCACCGTACTCCGGGTGGTCGACGCGCAGGCCCAGGTCGTACCGCTCGTATTTCTCCACGAGGTAGTGGCACACCCCGCTCGACTCCGTCATGTGCGTGTCGCCGTCCACGAAATAGGGCACGGTGCCCAGCACATTGGTTCCGAGGTAGGTCTTCTGGAACACCCGCGGCGGGAACGGCAGCACCTCCAGCTCGTAGTCCAGTCCCATCTCTTCCAGAGCCCAGAGCGGGCGCAGCGAACGCGCGTTGTGACAGTGCCAGAGCTTCATCGGATCGATTCCCGGTCAAAGCGCGTCAGTGTCGGGGCAATGCCCATGCCGTTCAAGTGGCGCCGCCACCGTCGTCCAGGCGGCGCCCCCGCCATTAATGTCCAGCATTAGCTACAATGCCGGAAACCACACGGAGGGCGCGCTCCGACGTGGACGCCATTTCTCGGGCAAAGGGCAACCAAGCCATGAAAAAGCTGTTCTATGGAATCGCCGGGGCCGCATTGCTGCTCGGCGTCGGCGCCGCCGTCGTCTACAACACGGCCGCCGGTCAGGACGCGCTGTTCCGCCAGGCCGCCCAGGCACTGATGAGCCAGGCTCCGCAGGCCCTGAGCGGCATGCGGGTGGTAGTCTGTGGCAGCGCCTCGCCGCTCGGCAACGATCCGAGCCGCGCCCAGGCCTGCATCGCGGTGGTCACGCCCGAGCACCTGTTCCTGTTCGACGTCGGCGCCCGCTCACCGATGCGCATCGCGCAGGCGCGTCTGCCCATGAGACGGCTCAACGGCGTCCTGCTCACCCACTTCCATTCGGACCATATCGCGAGCCTGCCCGATGTGAACATGGCGAGCTGGGTGCAGGGCCGCAAGACGAGCCTCGACGTGTACGGCCCCACCGGAGTGGAAGAAGTGGTCGCGGGCTTCAACCAGGCCTATCGACTCGACCGGGAGTACCGGGTTGCCCACCACGGCAACGACCTGCTGCCGCCGGCCGCGGGCCCGATGACCGCGATCCCCTTCAGCCCCGGGGAGGTCGCGTACCGGGACGACCTGATGACTGTCACGTCCTTCCCCGTGGACCACGCACCGATCTCGCCCGCCGTCGGCTACCGCATCGACTATCGCGGGCGCTCCGTCGTGATCAGCGGCGACACCAACGCGACGGACAGCCTGTTCGCAGCCGCCGAGGGTGCCGACCTGCTGCTGCACGACGCCCTCGCACGCTCGCTGCTCGACCCCATGATCGAGGGCGCCCGGGCAGCCAACATCCCCGTGATGCCCACGATCATGACGGACGTGATCGACTACCACGCCGACACGCTGAGCATCGAGGCGCGCGCGGCCGAGGCCGGGATCGGGCAGCTCGCCTACTACCATCTGGTCCCGGTGCCGGCCAATGCGCTCGCCGAGAAGATGTTCGCGCGGGGGCTTGCCGCGGACACGCTCCTGGTGCGCGATCTGCACACGTTCGACCTTCCCCCGGACTCCACCGAGATCCACATCCGTGCGCCCTGAGCACATGCCCTGGGCCGTTCCTCGCGACTGTCGGCGCCACGACACCGATGCGTAAGGAGGGGGCGCCAACCGCGCTGGATCACCGCCGCCGGCGCGGTGAAGCCACCAAACGGGGCCTCATGCGGGCCGCCGAGAAGCTGATCGCCGAGCAGGGGATCGAGAACGTCACCATCCGCGAGATCGTCGGCGCCGCAGGGCAGAAGAACGAATCCGCCCTGCAGTATCACTTCAGGAGTCTCCCGGGCCTCATCGAGGCACTGCGCAACGAGCGCGACGGGGAAGTGCAGGCACGCCGCGCATCGATGCTCGCCGACATGCTTGCGGCGGACCCCGCCCCGTCGCTACGGCAACTCTGCGAACTCATGGCGCGCCCCCTGTTCGATCTCGCCAGGAGAAAGCCCGAGTTCCGGCGCTACGTGCAGGCATTCAGCCACGAGATCATCTTTGCCGAGACGTCCGCGCTGGCGAAGATCGGCAGGCGGGGAGGCGGCAACGAGAGCGGCCGACAGCTTGGGGCGCTGCTGCGGGCGCACCTGCCGCACCTGGACGAGGACGGCTATCGCCGGCGCATGGATGCGGCGCTCCGCCTGGCCGCCGCCTCGATGTCACACCAGGCCCGCCAGAAGAACGCCTTCAGAGGTCTTCAGGCAGACCTGTTCTTCCACAGCCTGCTGGACGCGCTGGTGGGTCTGCTGGGCGCTCCCGAGTCGGCGGAGACGAAGACAGCCGCCGACGCGGCAAGGGGGACTGGCGCGGAATCATCACGACCGAATTGGCCAGAGTCATGAGCGAGGCCTGTGCTTTCAAGTCGACCCGCAGTCGGGCCTCGAGATCGACCGAACGGCTTCCGCGGAGCATCAAAACGCGTTCCTGCTGCCGGTGCATCGATTTCGGTGCCTGGCGAAGCCCGCGGGCGTGCATCGACCTGGCGTCGCGCTCGGGATATGCGGGAGCCCTGCCGAGGTGAGGCCGATCCTCGCGACGACCGTAGCCGACCGCAAAGGGCGCTCCCAGCACGTGCAGGCGATGCTGCCCTACTTGTCGGCGTCGACAGCTAGCTCGTCGAAGTGAGCCGCTAGCTTGGCGACGACCCCTTCGAGCGAGTCGATGTAGTTTGCCGCCGCCTCCGAGACTCCTGGTTCCTCGGCCGGAACAGACCACTCGATGGAAGTCGATGCCAGTCAGCCCCGGGCAGACCCGGCCTCAGACCTCCGACCCGGGCAGGCGACAGACGCGCCTGAGACGCGACGTGGACTGACCCGGGTACTCCCAGATCAGGGTGTTCTCGTCTTCCAGCCGACGAGTGACCAGGGTCATGAATCCCCAGGGGCGAAACTCCAGTACCTGGCTGTCGCTCCATCGAATCGCCGCCCGCACCCGGGTGCAGCTCGGCGGGTTGATGTCGTTCGCCCCCGCCCCAGGGTGTCCGTGGTGCGGACCGTGTCGGCATCTTCCGCGCAGACACGCGGCGGACCGAGCCACCCCACCATGCCGCACGCCCCGGCGAATCCCCCGCCGGAGACCAGGCCGCCGACGGGCTGACGCGCCCCCTGATCACGGAGCGCCGGATGCAGTTGCTGCGCGACAACGGCTCAGGGCGGGGCGCGCGTGTCGCTCATGGGATGGCGCCAGACCAGACCGGGAAACCGGGCGTAGTCCCGATCCGCGGTGATCCACTCGCAACCGTGTTCGATGGCCAGGGCGGCGAACCAGGCATCGGGGATCAGGTTTCCCTTGGCGCCGGCCGACCTGCAGAGCCCGGTAAAGATCTCCCAGTGCCGGTCGCCTGGCGCCACGCCGAGGCGATTGGGCTGGCTGCGGAGCTGATCCGCGAAAACCAGGGCTTCCGCCAGTGAGGACGGCGTATGGAACACCCTTGGATTGGTGACCACCCGCATGAAACCGCTGAGCACGAGGTCGCACAGGCCGAAGGCGGCATCGGCGTTCACCTGCGCTTCCAGCCATGCGCGATACGCCGCGTGATCGGGCATGTCGCGGCGGTGCGCATACACGAGAACGTTGACGTCAGGAAGGATCAGGGCCCGTTTCCATCGCGTCCAGGAGCGAAGACGAATCGTCCATGTCGATGCCCGGGAGCACGCCGCCGGCGCCGGCAGTCAGCAGTCGCACCGGCTCGCGCTCGCTGCTGGGGGTCCGCGCGAGACGCTGCCGCAACGCCTCGTCCACCAACGCCGTCAACGTCAGGCCGGCCGACGCCGCATAGGTCTTGGCTGCGGTCAGCAGCCCGTCGTCCAGGCGAATCGTCGTCCTCATGCACCAAAACATACGGGTGGTGCGTCAATATGTCAAAGAGTCTGAAGGCGCACGCGGCCGCCAGGCGGCACGATTGTTGGAATCAGCGTCCGCAGCCAGCATCGGTGTGAACCGATTGTCACCTTCGTGCTACATTGTCATCTTATCTGTAGTGCGAAGATGTCATATGCCGACTCCTCACAATCCTCCAGCCGCCGTTCGGCGAGCACTGCGCAAACTTGGAGCGGACATCCATGATGCCCGTCGCCGCCGGCGGCTGCCCATGGCGGTCGTGGCGGAACGCGCCTTCACGTCCCGCTCCACCCTTCAAAAGGTCGAAGCCGGCGACACCAGTGTCGGCATCGGCATCTACGCCGGTGTGTTGCAGGCGCTTGGCTTGCTCGAAGGGCTGAGCCAGATTGCCGACATCAGCAATGACAGTGTCGGACAGGCCCTCGCCAGCGCTGCGCTACCCAAGCATGTCCATCTCAAGCGGCCTGCCCGACCGTTCCGCGATGGCTGACTTCGAGGTCCATATCGACCTTGACGGCCGCACCCGGCGGATCGGGCTGGCGCGGTGCAATCGCGTTCGCGGCAGGGAGGCAGTCATATTCGAGTATGACGGCACCTGGCTGGAAGACCCTGACAGGTTCTCGCTGGAGCCTGCCCTTGCCCTGGGACGCGGCGCCTTCGTGCCGCCCGAAGGCCTCGCGACCTTCGGATCCATTGGTGATTCAGCGCCCGATACCTGGGGGCGCCGCCTGATGCAGCGCGCCGAGCGCCGCCTTGCCGCACGCGCAGGCCGCGCCGTTCGCACGCTCCTGGAGAGCGACTATCTCCTTTGCGTGGCGGACGAGACCCGGCTGGGCGCATTGCGCTTCCGTCGGGCTGGGGACAACAGGTTCCAGGCTCGGACCCGAGCGGGGGTGCCGGCCCTGATTGAGCTTGGCCGCCTGCTTCGGATCACCGAGAGAATTCTCCGTGACGAGGAAACCGACGAAGATCTCCAGCTCATCTTCGCTCCCGGCTCCTCGCTGGGCGGCGCGCGTCCGAAGGCGTCGGTCATCGACCAGCACGGCGACCTCGCCATCGCCAAGTTTCCGAAAGAGACCGACGACTACTGCATCGAGACCTGGGAGGAGATTGCGCTACGTCTGGCCGATCAGGCCGGCATCGCCACGCCCGTGCATCACCTGATCGACGTCGCCGGCAAGAAGGTCATGCTGTCACGGCGCTTCGATCGCCAGGGCGCAATCCGCATTCCGTTCCTGTCCGCCATGGCGATGATGGGCACGAAAGACGGCGAGCGCCGCAGCTATCCCGAGATCGTCGATGTTCTCGCGGAACATGGCGCCCAGGGAAAGACGGACGCCCATGCTCTCTATCGGCGCGTGGTCTTGAACGTGTTGATCTCCAACGTCGACGATCACCTGCGCAACCACGGGTTCCTGTGGCTGGGAAAGGCAGGATGGTCTCTCTCTCCCGCCTACGACCTCAATCCTGTACCGACCGACCTCAAGGCCCGGGTCCTGACGACCAACATCGATCTCGACGAGGGCACCTGTTCGCTCGATCTGCTGGAGGCCGCCTCGGGGTTCTTCGCGCTGACGCCGGCGCAGGCTCGCTCGGTCATCAAGGAAGTCGCCACCGTAACCGCGACCTGGCGCGACAAAGCGAGAGAGGTTGGCGCACGCGCTGCCGAGATAGACCGCATGGCCAGCGCCTTCGAGCACGACGACCTGAAGCGGGCACTGGCCCTACCCTACGAATGAAGAAGAACCATTTGCGGCCCTGCTGATCAGCGTGCGCAGGATCACCAGTGCTGATGCCGCGCGGCAAATGGGTGTTTTGACGCGCACACGCCAGCACCTCCTGACGCTCCCCACGGGAGTCCCGCATGCCTACCGACCTACGCTTTCTGCGATGCTCGCGCCACCCCGGTTCGACCGAAGCGAGAGCCCACCACGACGCGCCCACGAACCGGCCCCTCACCCCCTGACGTCGGCGTCGCGCGCAGGCCCGAGGCCTTGGGTCAGCATTCCGACGGGATCGCGGATGCGGGGGACACCCTCGGCCTGGAGCCGGAGCGGTCGCAACCCGTGGGCGAGCTCTTCCGCGCGCCGGCCTATCCCGTGATCCTGGTCGGCTGCGCCGGGCTCGGGCTCGCGACGGGTGGGGTGGGGCCGCTCCGACCGCTATTGATCGGCCGCCGCTTCGGTCGCGCTACGTGCAGGCATTCAGCCACGAGGCCGGCTATCGCCGGCGCATGGATGCGGCGCTCCGCCTGGCCGCCGCCTCGATGTCACACGAGGCCCGCCAGAAGAACGCCTTCAGAGGTGGGTTGTAGCCAAGAAATCTTTGCTCAAACCTCTCTCTCGTAACCCAGCTTCCTTAGATTGGCTCGATGCTGATCTTCAGTTAGAGAGTATCTTGCTAAAAAAAGCACGGCCATAGGAATCAACACGGCAGTAACGGTGATCTTGATAACTACGAATTTGTAGACAGCTATTTCTTTCGATTGAACAGTGGTTGCATCGTCGAATCCTGCCCATTTGATCATAACCCCGGCGAGCAGAACGCCAACGCTTGCAATCAATTTTGTAACAAAATTACGACCAACAAGGACAAGGCCGTCTGATCTCGGCCCAGTCGACGCCTGATGCTCCTCGACGACGTCAGCAAACATGGACACCACCAGTATCATGAAGAAAGTCCAAATTGCACCACCAAGACAACCGTGAAACGCCCAGATCCACCACAAAGGACTCAGAACCCCACCTCCCGCATCAGGCATTAGGTTGTAGCCAAAATAGTAATCTATAGCCATTAATCCGATTAGTAGCTGGGAAACAACAAAACTCAGTCCGCTGGATATTAAAACGAGGTTTCGCTTATTTCTTCCTGTTGCGATACGCCAAGTCAGGAGAGCAGCGATAACGCCTCCGCCAAGTTGCAGGGGGGTCGCCCAAAAGAGATCGCGGGGGTCGAATTGAAACAAGTGATTATTCAAATAGACTTGATCGCTGGTCTGAATGCCACCGTTAACGCTAAAGAAAAGAAACGCGATGAGCAAAGTCATCCAGTTGCGATTGGAAATTAACGATTTGACTTCTCTTATCAACATTGGAAGAGAAAAATCCGAGGCTTTTCCAGTTCGATCCAGCTCAAGCAGATTTTTTTCAACTGCGCTCAGTTTTACCGTCCCCAAGTAAAGAGACCAACCTAAGAGGCAGCAGACCCAAAGGGCTGCCCAAGGATAAAGGTGTGCTTGATCCCAATCGGGCATAAGAAACAAGATCGGACCCAAGCAGAGAGCGGTTCCAGAAATCTCGAAGATTCGATCAGTACCAAGTAGCTGATTTCTTTTTGAGTAGCCTTTGTAAAGTTCTACGCCCAAGGCAAGTCTCGGTACGGCGAAGGTTGTATTGGCGACTTGGAATACTGACATCAAAATAGTTAGTTGCGCAAACAATATCCACTGTGCCTCTCCGAGGTGCAAAACAAAAAGAGCGAGGCAAGAAAGGGTCATCGGAACGACCCCGATAAACATGAAGGGTATTCGTCTACCGAATTCCCCTTTATGCCTGTCGGACCAGTAGGCAATTAACGGATCTGAAATCGCATCAAAGACTACGCATATGAATAAAGCGAGTCCCGCTAACACAGCTGACAATCCAAGGATCTGATTGTAATAGTAGAGCAAGAAAAGAGTGAGAAAATCGCTCACGCCCATGAGGCCAAGGCTGGGAACGCCCCACCAATACATCTTCTTTTCTGTCTTGGGAGAAATGAGCCCCAGCGTAACCCTGGAGAGACTGTCTCCAATTTCGCCAGTCAAGGTATCCAGGTTGTCGCGAGATTTCCTTGCCAAAAATTCTTGAAAGATAACCAAAACTCCTAAGTGTTAGAGGCCAAGAATAGTCTGGAGCGGCTCGTAGCGCATGGACGCCCACGACCGCCGGCTGCCACAGATCACCGACATCGCCGCAAGCGCCCTGCTGGATACGGTGCCGTCCATTGGCGGCAACGACATCGGGAAGCCGCTCGCCACTGCCGCCAAGTAGGGCAGCCGACTATTTGGGCTGGCGGCGACTCAACCCATCAGCCACCGTAACGAGTCGGCAAAGATCGCGCCGCCATGGTACAGGCTGTGGCCGCCCTCGCCGAAGACGTAACGGTACTCGTACCCCGCGTACTCGAGCCCCGAGGCCATCAGCTGGTTCGCGAGCGGCCAGTTGCCGAAGATGATGTTGAGGTCGCGCTCCCCGCTCTGCAGGAACACCCTGAGCGGCTTCCTGGGCGTCGACCGGATGAGATACGGATAGTTGTGCCCGCCCCGGATGTTCACGAAAGACCCCACGTGGGAGAGCACCCGGCCGAACGCGGACGGATCATGCCAGGCCGCGTTGAACGCGCAGATGCCGCCGCTCGAGATACCACAGATCAGGCGCCTCGCCGGATCCTCCGTGAACCGCACGCCGACCTCTGACTCCACGAACGGCAGGAGTTCGTCGACGAGGAACCGGACGTGCGTAGGCGTCACGCTGTCGTACTCCATGCTGCGATTGATCGTGGCTTCGTCCTCGGTCATCCCCGCGCGCCGGCCCGGCATGACGAACACCGCGACCGTCGGCGGCAGTTCCCGCGCATGAATGAGGGAGTCGAGCACCGCCGTGGCCCGCACCGGACCGTTCGCGGCGAGGTATAAGTCACCATCCAGGAATACCATGAGGGAAGGTGCCGTCGTGTACTCGAGCTGCTCCGGTACGTAGACCCAGACGTCGCGGACGGTCCCCGCGTAGATCCGGGTCCTGTCCCAATGGAGGAATTCGCGCACGGTACCGCGCGAAACGTCCGGCCCGGGATCCGCCTCGGGACACGGGTGGTACTGCCGGTCCCCTGGCACGTCCAGCGCTTCGAGCGCCTCATTGTTGTGGCGGCCGTTCACCTCGGCGTCCAGGCCCCGGTCCAGGAAGGACTTGTCGAGTCCCAGGCGCAGGTAGTCTTCGACATCCATCGCCAACGCCGGTACGCTCGCCGTCGCCAGCGCACCCAGCAAACTCCGCCTCGTGATCCTGTTCGTCATTCCGATTCGCTGCTTCCTATGCCCTGCCAAGGACGCGTTCTATCCAACCAGCTCATTCACGCACTCTCCAAACACCTTGCTGTGGAAGTCGACATCCTCAGCCGTGACTTCGGGCGAGATCAATGCAAAGAAGCCCGGTGGAATAAGGATACCTCGATTGGCGTAAAACGTATGAAAATACATGCCCGTTTCGGCTAGCCCCCGCAGCCCGCCCCTTTCGGCCCGCTGTTCAGCGAAATTCCTGGGTATGGCTGCGGAGAAGCGGAGCACCACCCTACAACCAAGACAGTCAACGCGCCATGGTAGGTCAGCAGTCCTTATTACTTTGTCCATCCCATCAGCCATCCGCTCCGCGCCAGACGTCATCCGCTCGTATGCTGACTCGGTCATGACATGCTCCAGAGTCGCTCTCAGTGCGGAAACCGCCAGCGCATTACCGGACAACGTGGTTCCAATGCCCTGTACAAAGGTCTTTTCGAACAGGGGCAAGGCCCGTTCGGCAACCTCCTGACTGAGACCCATGACAGAGGCGGGGATGCCACTGGCAATCCCCTTTCCCAAGACAAAGATATCTGGCTCAAGGTTCCAGAGACGAGTAAACCCTCCCGTGCCAGCAACGATGTTATGGGTCTCATCAATGATGAGCAGGGTACCAAAACGGCGCGTCATCTCTCGTAATGCCTCATGAAAGCCTGCATCAGGGGGGAAAACAGACATCTGCGCTATCGCCGGTTCGGTGATTACACAGGCAATATCCCGAGGGGACAATGCCTTCTCTAATGCATCGAGGTCATTGAACTCAACTACACGCGTCCTCAACTCAGGGTTAGGTAGCGCCCCTATACCATACGAGGCGCCACCATAGGGATCAGTGATCATCCTGCCGTCCACGACGGTGACCAACGTTTCGTCCACAGTACCGTGGTAGGAACCATTAAAGCAGAGGACCAGGTTCCGTTGGGTGATCTCGCGGGCTATCTTGATCGCAGTTCTATTCGAGTCGCTGGCCGTCATGTGGACCTGCCAGTACGGCAGACCAAAGCGGCGTGCCAATTCCTCCCCGACCCAGATGGAGTCTTCCGTGGGAAGCGAAAACATAAAGCCTCGCTGCGCTCTGTCGGCTATTGCATCAGCCACAGCTTTCGGCGAGTGTCCAAATATCGCGCCGTGGTCCGCTTGAAGCAGGTCCAGGTAGCGGTGACCATCAACATCAGTCACGTAGGCTCCCCTACCTTCCTCTATAAAAAGGGGAAGACGACCCATAAAGTCGTTCATCCAGGTGTGGGGCACGCCGCCAAATAGAGACCCCTTTGCCCTCTCATACAATGCCACCGATTTCGGGCGTTCAGCCAGGTAGCGTGTCTCTTCACGCTGTTTCAACGTCTCGAGTCTTGAACTATCAATCCTTGTAGTCATGACAATTACCCACCCTACTGGTTATGGAAACCCGGACGTGAACTCGACGCAGGCGTCTTGAGCCGCCAAGGAGCTCGCCGCGCAGGGCGAGGAACCTGTCAATCAGCCAACCCCCGATTCCGGCACGACTCCTCGGTAGGGGGCGTGGTTGTTTGGCCCGCTTTGCGTTCCGATCAAGCCCAGGGAGGGACTTGATCGGAGGTTTCCTAATATCTGACGCTCACCTCGATGCCAATAGTTCGTGGGACCGGCCGCGTGGCTGCGAAGCCCGAGGCCGCTCCTCTGGCTTTCAAGGCGCCGTCTTCATCCGTGAGGTTGGTGCCGAAAAGGTAGACGCCCAGGCGGTCGTTTTCGATGCCGAGCCGCGCATCGACCATCGTCATTGCGTCGCCTGGCAGGTTTTCGACGCTGGTGAGGTCCTCGCGCTCGCCGACATGTCGAATGCCCAGCCGCGCCATGCCGTTGAAGCCGTTGAACGAACCGGCAAGCGGCCAGTCATAGTGTGCGTGCGCGCTGGCCATGAATTCGGCAACCTCGGGCAGGGTATCGCCCTTCATCAGCGCGGTGTTCGCCACATCCGCTTTCTGTTCGCTGTCCACCAAGCTCATCCCGGCCTGCAGGGTCAGGTTGCCCGCGACATAGGTCGTGGAGAGATCGAATCCCGCGATGTCCGCGCCTTCGGTGTTAACCTGCAGTACCAGTCCTCCCAGTCCAGGGACGGGCACGGTTGTCGACAGGTCCTCCCAATCACTGTAGTAAACCGCGGCTTCGATAGTCCAGTTGCCCTCCGCAAGGACTGCCTTGACACCCAGTTCATAGGTCACGATCGAATCGGCATCCAGAACCAGCTCGTAGGGAACGGGGAGTTCAAGGAGTTCGATAAGGTGAATTGCGTCCGTAAAGTTCGGCACCGCGCTACGGGCGCCTTTTGCCACGCTTCCATAGAACATGGCGGAGTCTGTGGGCCGGTAGTTGAGGGTGAAACGCGGGAGCAAGTAGTCGGCATCGATTTGCGCGGCGATTAACGTCTGGGTATCGAAGTTGTCGAGGTCCTCTTTGGAATAGCGCAACCCCAGGGCAGCGGCCCAGGCATCCGAGAAGCTATACTCGACTTCGCCGAAAACAGCGCGGACTTCGTTGTTCTGGATGGTCACGGTATCGACAATCGGAATGCCGTCCGCAACGAACTTCAGGCCGAAGGGAACCTCGGCGTCTCTCGCATAGACGCCGGCGGTATATGTGAAGCGATCTGCCACCGATCCGGAATAACGCAGCTCATGGGTTTCCACTTCTATACCGATGTCTGCGAAAATGACGAAACCGGCAAAGGCCGGAATCGTGAGAAGGTGATCGTATTCCGTCGTTCCGAAGGCATACAAAGCTTCGCCCGGACCCAGACTCATAGTCGCCGCTAGAGAGTATCGATCATATTCCGTTTCACCGAGTGCACCGCCTGGAAGTATCATGCCGTCGTCAGGCGCTCTGTCTTCCGCATCCCAGCCGCGTTTCTCGTTCAGCCAGGCCGAAGCAACGATCTTGATAGCGTCGCTGGGTGTGTACGCCAACTTGGCGCGATAACCGCTGGCGTCACGGTCATTGGCGTCATCCTTATTCTCGTTGTCGAGCCAGCCGCCACGGTCCTCGTCGAAGCCGACCATGCGCAACGCCAGTTGGTCTTCGACCAGAGGAATGTTGATCATCCCACGGCCACCCTTGGTAGCGCCGTCACCAAAACTCCCGTAGAAGGCGTCTACATGCACCCCGAAGGCGGATGGATCGGGATCGCGTGTCACGATGTGGACGGTTCCCCCCATGGAACCATCGCCGAATATGGTGCCCTGCGGTCCCCTCAACACTTCGATACGCTCGATATCGAAGGCGCGCACATCTGGATTTATCGGCAATATCAGACCGACAAATGGGGTATCGTCCACGTAGTAGCCCACCGACTGCGACCCTGACGTGGTGGATGTCCCACGGATCGTGATGCGCTGGGCGCCGCCGGCAGTATCGTCGGAAAGATTCACTCCCGGAGCCAGCTCGAGAACGTCGTATATGCTCCTCGCGCTGTTGTCACGCATGGTGGTCTCGTCGAGGACGGTGAGCGAGATCGGGACATCCATCGCGTTCTCCGAGCGTTTTCTCGCGGTGACAATGACCTCCTCGATAACGCTTGTTTCTCTCGCGCTTGCGTCACTTGCTTCACCCGCTTCACCCGCTTCGCTAGCGGCCCCGGAAGCGGTCAATATCGTCGCGGCGATAACGACACGCAAACGGTTGAGTAGTGGTGCGTTCTCATTCATCGTATTTCCCTCGTTCATCGTCTGGTCGGATTCGCGAAGTGATTTTCCACGCGGCATCGCGGGAACGATCGTCACCGCGGATCCCCCGGGACTCAGCCGACTCGTGCAGCTTCACCGGATGTTCCAGGCTCGGGATTCCGGCCAATCGTCGGGATCGATGCCCAGGCCGAAACGCGTGGTGGGGTTGAGCGAAGCCTTGAGCGCCGGCAACACGTGGTCCCCGCAACGCGTGAGCAGCATCCCCAGCAGAGCCGCTGTGCTTGGGCTGTAGTAGTCCAACGCCAACTGCTGCAACTGTTCCCGCTCGGCCGGCGTGAGTTCCGTCAAACGTTTCGTCATCGCCTGGATCACGCGTCCGACGTTGGCGCCCGGTACCTTTCGTGCGTCGCGCAGGATGTCCAGGATCTCGAGCAGTGGCACCGTCGAATCCGAGATCGGCGCCCGCCTCGACAGCAACCTGATTCGTAGCGTGCCGAAATCCTTGGTCTGGGTGGCTCGGTTCACCGCGATCGTGACGGTCTTGGGCATCTGTGTCGTGAGGCCCAGGCGGTTGTAGAGCGCGGGCCCGGTGATGTAGCCGGACCGCCGCCCGTCGCGATACAACACATCGCGCAGGCGCTCCTCGTCCCCAACGGAAACGTCACCGAGTACGTCCGTCCTGGGCTTGTAGAAACGTCCCTTCGCGACGCGCTTCAAGCGCTGGTTCGCGACACCTCGGCTCACGGCCTGCACGACCGCCCCGGGCGCCTCCCGGTATTGCGGAAAGAACTCGTAACCGAATATCCGCCCGGTCGGGGCCTGGTCGATGGCCTGGTTTACCGCAGCTGCGATGCTCATCGGCTCGCCTTCTGTAGTCGAAGCCACCCTACGCTCTTGTCCCGGAATGTCAAGTTTTAACATATAGAAACCTGACACAAAGGCTGCCGAAACGAGCCGCCCTGCCGGACCGAGCGAACGATATCGAGGGCGAACGCAGCGGGGCGACACGGGCTGCCATTGGTGCTGAGCCTCGATCAGGCGCTGCCGCGCAATCAGTTGCCGGCATCCCCGAGGTTGTCGAACATCGATGCTCCCGGTAGGTTTCGCCGGCGGACGCATCTGCTGGCTCGTGAGCATCGGGTTCCGCCCCCCGCCCCGCGTGCGCGGACTCCCGGTGTGGCGGGACTCCCGAGCAATTGGTAAAAAGGACAGTTCGCAACAGGGGAGGACGCACATGGACAACCTGCCGAAGTCGGTGATCGTCACCGACGACACGATGCGCGAGGGTCTGCAGATCGAACGGGCCGACATTCCGGTCGACGACAAGCTCCGGCTCCTCGACGCCCTCGGCGAGACCGGCGCCAAGGTCATTTCCATCGGTTCGTTCGCCCATCCCAAGTGGACGCCGCAGATGGCGTCCATCGACGAGATCGCGGAGCGCTTCGTGCCCAAGCCCGGCGTCCGCTACACGGCGGCCGTGTTCAACAAGCTCGGCTACGATCGCGCCGACGCCTACTACCCGAAGATCGACGTGCGCAAGCGCAGTTACGGCACGCTCGTCGAGATGTGCGACACCTTCGCCCGCCGCAACTACAACCGCACCCAGGCCGAGCAGATCGCAGCGCTCGACGCCTCCATCGCCGCCGCGAAGGAAGCCGGCGCCGAGGCGGGTTCGATCGCCATCGGCAACCCCTTCGGTTCCAACTTCGAGGGTCCGTTCTCCATGGAGCAGCGCATGGCGCACCTCCAACTGATGGTCGACAAGTGGCACGCCGCCGGCATCGAGGTGACGCGCTGCTCGTTCCTGGAAGCCATGGGCTGGAACACGCCGAACGAGGTCCGCGACACCCTGCTCGAGATCAAGGAGCGCTGGCCCGAGATCACCGACTTCCACATGCACCTGCACAACACGCGCGGGCTCACGATCGCGAGCTACTACGAGGCGCTGAAACTCGGCGTGCGCGAATACGACACGTCCATCGGCGGCATGGGCGGCTGCCCGTACTGCGGCAACGGACGCGCCGCGGGGCATGTGCCGACGGAAGACTTCGTGGATTTCTGCCATGAGTTGGGCATCGAGACCGGCTACGACCTCGACAAGCTGATCGAGGCCGCGGCGGTCGCGGAGGAGGTGGTCGGTCACCCGCTGTGGGGTCACATCTCCAA
Source organism: Candidatus Azotimanducaceae bacterium (assembly GCA_965206615.1). GTDB lineage: Bacteria > Pseudomonadota > Gammaproteobacteria > Pseudomonadales > Azotimanducaceae > VXNE01. The sequence goes on along the minus strand of CBDBKI010000003.1, from coordinate 67,018 downwards.
GGCCGGAGCGCGGCCGCGCGATGACCGCCTCTATCCGCGTGAGATGCCGTTCGTCGAGACGCTCGAAGAGGCGGCGCACTTCCGGGTGGGCGCGGGTGTCTACGAAGGCCAGATCGCGCCCTGGCAGGACAACGAGCGGGCCGCCTTGCGTCGCTGAGGTCGTAGGCCACCGCAACCGCACTCCGGCCCGCGCCCACGCGCGGGCCGGGTCATATCGCTACGAGGAGATTCGGGAGAACCTTCAATGGCAGTGCTGGAATCGCAACTCGACGTCCGCTCGGACACCTATCGCGAGAACCGGGCGGGCATGCTCGAAATGCTCGCCGGACTCGACGAGCTGTACCAGGAAGCGGCCCGAGGCGGCGGCGAGGAGGCGATGACCCGCCTGCGCTCCCGCGGCAAGATGCCGCTACGGGAGCGCATCTCCCTGGCCCTGGATCGGGACTCCCCGTTCCTCGAGATCAGTCCGCTCGCCGCCTGGCGCTCGAACTACAACGTCGGCTCCGGGTTCATCGTCGGCATCGGGGTGATCGAGGGCACGGAGTGCCTGATCCTCGGCCACGACCCCTCGGTGCGCGCGGGGGCGTTCAACCAGTTCAACAGCAAGAAGCTGATGCGCGGCCTCGAGATCTCCCGCGACAACCGCATTCCGTACGTGCAGTTCGTCGAGTCCGCCGGGGCGGACCTGCGCGGCGAGGGCGGTGGGGGCGATCCGGAAGCGTCCATCCGCCGCGAAGGCGGCCACTTCGCGGAGTCGGGGCGGCTCTTCTACGAGATCACCGAGCTCTCCAAGATGCGCATCCCGACCATCTCGCTGGTGTTCGGCGCGTCTACCGCGGGCGGCGCGTACCAGCCCGGCATGAGCGACTACAACATCTTCATCAAGAACCAGTCCAGGGTGGCCCTCGGCGGGCCGCCGCTGGTGAAGATGGCGACCGGGGAGGACGCGGACTACGAGGAGCTCGCCGGGGCGGACATGCACACCCGAACCTCGGGCCTCGGCGACTACCTGGCCCAGGACGAACTCGACGGCATCCGCGTGTGCCGTGAGGTCGTGCGGCACCTCAACTGGCGCAAGCTCGGACCCGGCCCCAGCCTGCCGGCGGACCCGCCGCTCCACGATCCCGAGGAGCTGCTCGGCATCGTGAACGAGGATCTCAGGGTTCCCTTCGACATGCGCGAGGTGATCGCGCGCATCGTCGACGGTTCCCGCTTCGAGGAGTTCAAGCCCCTGTACGGCCCCACGCTCGTGACGGGCTGGGCGTCGGTCCACGGCTACCCCATCGGGATTCTCGGCAACAACGGCCCGCTCCTGTCGGAGTCCGCCGAGAAGGCCTCGCAGTTCATCCAGCTCTGCAACCAGATCGACGTCCCGCTCCTGTTCCTGCACAACATCACCGGCTACATCGTGGGCACCGACTTCGAGCAGCGCGGTATCACGAAGAACGGCTCGAAGATGATCAACGCGGTGTCGAACTCGACGGTCCCGCACATCACCGTGATCCCCGGCGCCTCGTACGGGGCCGGTAACTACGGCATGAGCGGGCGCGCCTACAACACGCGGTTCACCTACGTCTGGCCCACCGCGAAGATCGCGGTGATGGGGCCGAAACAGATGGCCGGCGTCATGACCATCGTGCAACGCGCCGCCGCCGAGCGGCGTGGGCTCGAGTTCGACGAGGAAGCGAACGCCCAGCGGGCCGCGATCGCGGAGCATTGGGCGGAGGAACGCTCGAAGGGCCTCTACGCCACGTCGCGCGTGTCCGACGATGGCATGCTCGACCCCCGCGACACGCGTCTCGCTATCGCGATCTCACTGTCCGCGTGCCACAACAACAACGTCCAGGGAACGAAGGAGTTCGGCACATGGCGGATGTGACCATTCAGCCCATCACGCGGCTGCTCATCGCCAATCGCGGCGAGATCGCCCGCCGCATCATCCGCAGCGCGCACGACATGGGTATCGCCACGGTCGCCGTGTACGCCGACGGCGACGCCGGCGCACCGTTCGTGCGGGACGCGGACGCGGCTGTCGCGCTACACGGTTCCAGTTCGGCAGAGACCTATCTGGACACCGCCAAGGTGCTCGAGGCGTGCCGTCGCTCCGGCGCGGACGCCGTGCACCCGGGCTACGGCTTCCTGTCCGAGAACACCGCCTTCGCCGAGGCCGTAGAACGCGCCGGCATGCGCTGGGTGGGGCCATCGCCCGAGGCCATCGCGGCGATGGGCGACAAGCTGGCCGCGAAGGAACTCATGGTCGAAGCCGGCGTGCCGACGCTGGCGGCGATCGAACTTACGGACGACACCGACCTGGCGAGCGCCGCGAACGAAATCGGCTATCCCGTACTGGTCAAGGCGGCCGCCGGGGGCGGTGGGCGCGGCATGCGCATCGTCGAGACCGAGGCGGAGCTCGCGGAAGCCGTCGCCGGCGCGAGCCGCGAGGCGCAGGCCGCATTCGGCGACGGCACGGTCTTCCTCGAGCGCTGGGTGACGGCGCCGCGACACGTCGAGATCCAGATCCTCGGCGACCGGCACGGCAATCTCGTGCACCTGTTCGAGCGCGAATGCTCCATTCAGCGCCGCCACCAGAAGATCATCGAAGAGGCGCCTTCGCCGGCGGTCGACCCCGATCTGCGCGCCCGTATGGGTGAAGCGGCCGTATCCGCGGCGAAGAAGATCGGCTATGCCTCCGCCGGCACCGTGGAGTTCCTGCTCGACGGCCGCGAATTCTGGTTTCTGGAAGTCAACACGCGCCTGCAGGTGGAACACCCGGTCACCGAGGAAATCACCGGGCTTGACCTGGTCCGCGAGCAGCTCCGGATTGCCGAAGGCGAAACGCTCGGCTACGGACAGGACGACCTCTGCATCGACGGCCACGCCATCGAGGCGCGTCTCTACGCGGAGGATCCGGCCAACGACTTCCTGCCGACCGGCGGTACCGTGCTCGCCTGGGAGGAGGCCGACGGCGGCCGCTTCGATACCGGCATCGAGACCGGCAGCGAGGTCAGCATAGAGTTCGACCCGATGATCGCCAAGGTGATCGTGCATGCCCCGACACGCCGGGAAGCGGCGGGACGCCTCGCCCGGGTGCTCGAGAAGACCCGCCTGCAGGGCGTGACGAACAACCGCGACTTCCTGGTCGCAACGTTGCGCGAGCCGGCGTTCCTCGCCGGCGACACGACCACGGACTTCATCGAGCGTGTGGCTCCGTCGCGATCACGCGGGCTTACGCAGGACGAGTTGCACGACGCGTGCATCGCCACGGCGCTCTTCGCCCAGGCGCGGCGCCGGGCCGCGGCGACGGTGCTGGCGGACATTCCGAGCGGATGGCGCAACTCGCTGATGCCGCCCCAGATCACGACATTCCGACAGGACGCCGAGGAGGTCGTCGTCGCGTACCGGGCCGGCCGCAACGATACCTTTGCCGTGACGGTCGGGGAATCCGACACCGCGGTCGTGGTATTCGACGCGAATGCATCCACCATCGATCTCGAGATCGACGGACGCCGTGTCCACGCGTCCGTCACAGCCCTCGGCAACCGCTGGTTGGTCCACGGCCCCGGCGGCGATGTCGAACTCGAAGAGCTGTCGCGCTTCCCGTCCGGCGAACGCGCCGAGGTCGCCGGCGGCCTGGTGGCGCCCATGCCGGGCAACGTCACGGCCATTCACGTGGTCGAAGGCGACGTCGTCGAGGACGGACAGCTCCTGCTGATCCTGGAAGCCATGAAGATGGAGCACCGCATCACGGCTCCGATGGTCGGCTCCGTGAAGCAGGTGCTGGTGGACATCGGGGACCAGGTGGACAACGGCGCGCTGCTGGTGGTGCTGGAAGAGAACGAGTAACCGGGAAGGAACACGACATGCAGACGACAGAGGCGACTCTCTACGAGATCAGGAACGGCGCGGCGTGGATCACGCTGGACCGTCCGGAAAACCGCAACGCGCTGTCGTCGGTGCTCGTCAGCGAGCTGTACGCGCATCTTCTCGCCGCCAACGATGACGCGTCCGTGCGGTGCATCGTCATCACCGGGACGGATCCTGCCTTCTGTTCCGGCGCGGACCTCAAGAGCCCGCCGGGAGCGACCATCGATGGCCGCAGGTCGGTGCCGTATCCCGATGTCCTGACGACCATCATGGAGAGCGACAAGCCCGTCATCGCGGCCGTCAACGGCGCCGCCTTCGCCGGCGGCCTCGGCCTGGTCGGCGCATCCGACATCGTCGTCGCGGTGGAAGACGCGCGCATGTCCTTCAGCGAGGTGCGCATCGGCGTGATCCCGGCCGTCATTTCCGTCGTGTGCATCCCGAAGCTCGGCACCCATCACGCCATGAAACTTTTCGTCACCGGAGAGCGTTTCAGCGGCGCCGACGCGGTCGAGATGGGTTTCGCGCACCGGGCGGTCCCCAAGACCGAGCTCGTCGCGGCGGTCGAGGAAGAGATCGACATGATCAACCTCGGCGGCCCCAACGCGGTGGTCCAGTGCAAGCGGCTCGTGCGGCGCATTCCGCAACTCTCCACGAAGGAGGGCTTCAAGGAGGCCGCGGAGTGGAGCGGGCGCATGTTCCGCTCCGACGAAGCCGCCGAGGGCATGGCCGCTTTCCGCGAGAAGCGCCAGGCCGCCTGGATCGACTGAGACCGCCATGGTCCATTCGCGCACGCCTGTCCTGGTCGGTGTCGGACAACTCCTGAACCGCGTCGAGTCGCTCGACCAGGCCGATCGAACCGATCGAGATGATGCTCGACGCGTGCGGGCGCGCCGAGCGGGACACGGGTCGTCGGCGGGCTTCCTCTCCCGGGTGCGGTCCGTCCGCGTCATCAAGGGCGTGTGGAACTACGAGAACCCGGCTGCCCTGATCGCCGAACGCATCGGCGCAGTCGGAGCGCACACCGTCGGCACGCTCTTCGGAGGCAACCAGAACCAGGCCATCGTCAACAGGACGGCCGGGGAGATCCTGCGCGGCGAGTTCGACCTCGTGCTCATCACCGGCGCCGAGAACGGCTACAGCGCCAACAAGGCCCGCAAGGCCGGCGTCACCTTGCCGCAAACTCCGGCGCCCGGCACCTACGACGTGCTGATCGGCAAGCAGAAGCCAGAGCACCACGAGTACGAGGTCGCCAAGGGCATCCGCCGCGCGATCCAGGTGTACCCGATGTACGACAACGCCATCCGCCACCAGCGCGGCGAGTCGATCCCGGGGCACCTTGCGCGCGTCTCCGGCCTGTGGTCCCGATTCAACGACGTCGCCCAGGACAATCCCAACGCCTGGGTGCAATACAACATGACGGCCGAGGAAATCCGGACGCCGTCGCCCAGGAACCGCGCCATCAGCTTCCCCTACACCAAGTTCATGAACGCCAACATGATGGTGGACATGGGCGCGGCGCTGATCATGTGCTCCGTCGGCAAGGCGCGGCAACTCGGGATCGACGAGCGGCTGTGGGTGTACCCGGTCTCCGGCGCCCAGGGGTACGACCACTTCTCCGCCTCGGTGCGCGACAACTTCTACACGTCCCCCGGGGTTCGCATCACCGGGGGGCGGGCCCTGGAGATGGCCGGGATCGAGGCGTCCGACCTCGAGTTCGTGGACCTGTACAGTTGCTTCCCGTCGGCGGTGCAAGTGGCCGCCGACGAGCTCGGCCTGTCCCAGGACCGCCCGCTCACCGTCACCGGCGGCCTCACGTTCGGCGGTGGACCGCTCAACAACTACGTGATGCACAGCATCGCGCGCACGGTCGAGTTGCTGCGGGAGACCCCTAGCGGACACGGCCTCGTCACCGGCAACGGCGGCAACCTCTACAAGCACGTGCACGGCGTGTATGCGAGCGCCCCGCCCGAACGCGACTTCGAGTTCGCCAACGTGCAGGCGGAGATCGACGCGTTGCCGTCCCGGGAGTGTCTGCCGGAATACCGGGGAGACGCGGAGATCGAGTCGTACACGGTCATGTATGCCGGCGACGAACCCGCCATCGCGCACCTGGCGCTACGCACCCCGGGCGGTCAGCGGGTCTGGGCCAACTCGGAGGATGGCGGCCTCATGCAGTCGATGGTGCGGGAGGAATTCTGCGGCCGGCCGGCGCGTATGGACGGCGCCGGGCAGGTCACCGTGACCGCCTAGCTGTTGCGTTGGACAAGCGCTGGCGGTTGACCTGCGGAAAAACCGGGTAGACACTTGGTGAAGGGTCGACTCTCGCCGTTTCCGCGGTGGCGGTCGAGTTCTTGTTCGGCGGCACAGTGCCGCCATCGAGAGGAGCGGATGAAAAATGGCAAACACTGCCGAAAAGACCAGCGGTGACTATGTCCAGATGGACGAGGTGGATTGGGTGCAATTCCCCGAGGGCCTCTGCCAGGGGGACATCAAGTGGAAACTGCTGCACGTGTCCCCGGAAGCGGGGGCCTGGACGGCGATCTTCGACGCCAAGAAAGGGTCGTCCTTCGCCAAGCACATCCACATGGGGCCCGGCGAGTACTTCCTGACCAAGGGCCGGATGCACGTGCGCGGCGGAGATGACTCAGGCGGAGATACGGCCGTCGCCCCCGGGTACGGTTACGAGGCGTGCAACGCCCAGCACGACCATACCGAGTTCGATGAGGACAGCGAGTTCTACATGACGTTCATGGGGCCGCTGAACTTCATCGACGACGACGGCAACACCATCGCCCTCGTGGGCTGGGAGCAGGTCTACCAGGCCTGGAACGGCTGAGGGCGGGCAGCAGCCGCGCGAGTCCGGCCCGGCCGGATTCGCGCGGTTGTGACCACTTCCTGGACGGCTGAGTTCGCCGTCCCACGCATCCACCCCGCGCCGCTTTCGCGGCACGGGGTGGGCGTGTTTGCTAGAAGTAGTAGGTCAGGCTCACCGTGCTCAGCCGCGGCTGCCCGAGCGTGCCGATCACGATATTCCCCGACTCGCCAAGGGTGCCAAACAAGTCGTGGCCGTTGAAGAAATGCTGCACGTCGTTGTAGTACCCCTCGTCGGTCAGGTTCTCCACGTGGAACATCAGCTCCATGTTCTCCCAGAGGAATCCGAGCTGGCCGTTGACGATCGTGAAACTCGGGTTGGTGACGGTGTTCCACGCCTGCAGTCCCTCGTACTCGCCGTTGTGGCTGATCTGCAGGGCGGCCATGAACTCCACGCGGTTGTTGATTGGCCGGCGGTAGTCCAGGGACGCGCCCCAGCTGAAGTCCGGCACGACCGGTGGCGACCTGCCAGAAAGGTCCTGGAGTCCACTACCGTCGCCGGGGTCGAACGCAGCTTCTATCCACTCGGCCTCGATCATGCCGGCGACGAGCGTGAGGCTAAGCTCCTCCGTCACCCGGACCGAGAGATCCGCCTCGAACCCGTATTGCTCGGAGTCGCCGAAGTTGGTGATGGCCTCGATCGGGTCGCCGTCCGCCTGTACGAGGTGGTACTCGATCTGGCGGGCCTCATAGGCGATGAAGAACGCCGCCAGCGAGGCCGTGGCACGCCCGTCCGCCCAGCGACCCTTCCAGCCCACCTCGTAGTTGACTGCCTCCTCGCGCCCGAACGGGATCAGCGCCTCCGTGTCCTGGAAGCTCGCCAGGTTGTACCCGCCCGGCTCGTAGCCCCAGGCGACCAGGCCATAGACCATCGCGTCCTCGGACAGCCACCGGGTCAGGGACACCCGCGGCAGGATCTCGGTGTCCTCCTGCTCGTTCGCGATTCCCAAATCCCGGTTCAGGCTCTCGTTCTTCCACTTGTCGACCCTTAGACCCAGTCCCCACTCCCAGTCGCCGGTTTCGTAGGTCATGCTCGCGAACGCGGCCAGATGGCTCTTGTCCCGGTCGCGCAGCTCGGAGGGCGTCTGGAGCCCCTGGATTTCCCCTTCGGGGGTGGGGATATCGCCCACCCAGAAGCCTGAACACCGCTGGCCGACAATACAGCCGAGCAGGCCGTCGAACTCACCGTCCACCATGCGCGAGTCCCACCAGGTGAGGTAGGAGTTCATCACCTCCTCGAACTTCGAGTGGTAGACACCTGCAATCCACTCCAGGGCGCCTTCGCCCGTCGAGGTGAACCGCAGCTCGTGGGTCGTCACGTCCATCTCTTCGGGCCGCAGCAGGTCGAACAGGTACTCCTCCCGGATGTCGATGTCGGTGTACCGGCTGCTGAACGTGTCCGTGTAGGAACTCAGCCAGAGGACATCCATGCTGTCGAGTTCCAGGGTGAGCTCGATCAGGCCGGCTTTCGTGTCGCGCTCGTGGTGGCCGGGCGTCGAGTTGTTGACGATGTTGGGATGACGCAGGTTGTTGGGATTCAGTTCCCGCACCCACGTGTTGTTTGGGCCTTCGTACTCGTTGTAGCGGAACGATGCGTACAGCGACAGGCGGTCCGACAGCGGCCCCACGATGGAGACGCGTCCTCCGGCCTCTTCCACGTCGCCGTACTCCGACGGGTTGTCGCCGCGCAGACCGTTCACCCGCGGCGGGTTCTCGTTCTTGAGATAGCCGTCGTCCGACGCGCCGAAGACGAACCCCCGCATTGCCCAGCCAGCGTCGCCGAGCGGCAGGTTGACGTGGACTTCGCCGTCCACCGTACCCTGCTCTCCGGCGAGCAACTTGATCTTGCCGGTCGTTTCCTCGGAGTTCGGTCGCACGCTCACGAACTTGATCGCGCCGCCGACGTTGCTGCCGCCGTAAAGCGTACCCTGCGGCCCCTTGAGGACCTCGATCCGTGCCAGGTCCCCGAACCGCGACGAGGCGTCGGAGAAAATCTGCGTATCGTCGATGTAGAACCCCACGCCCTGCGTGTTGCCGAAAGAGCCCAGTCCCCGGATGGAGACGTTGGGGAATCCGTCGAGACGCATGGACAGGTTCAGGTTGGGCACCTGGAACCCGATCTGTTCGAGCCCCTTGATGTTCCCCCGCTCGATGTTCTCGGCCGTAAGGACGGCGATGGACTCCGGAATCTCCAGGAGGCTCTCCTCGCGTTTCCGGGCCGTCACGAGGATCTCCTCGATGGTTCTGGACGCGGCATCGCCGCCGCCGTCCGCTTCCTGGGCGTTGGCCACGCCCAGCGGGAACAGGAAGATCAATACCGACCCCAGGGCCGATACGACCAGCCTGATTTTCTCTCTCGCATTCATGCTCGAATCCCTCTCCCTGTTGGACTCCCTATTGTCCTCAAATCCGTAGCTATAGCAAGGTAACGCAACGTGTTTCAGCGGGTTTGCGAATGCGCACGATTCGTGGCGATAATCGACTCTCTCTTTGACCCCGGAGAGCGCCCATGGCAAAGGCCATTCACACGATGATCCGCGTGCAGGAAATCGACCGCTCGATCGACTTCTATGATCGGGCGTTCGGCCTCAAGGTGGCGGAGCGGCTCGACTTCGACGACTTCACTCTGGTCTACCTGCGCAACCCCGAGAACGACTTCGAACTCGAGTTGACCTGGAACCGGGACCAGGAGGGCGCCTACACCCACGGCACGGGCTATGGGCACGTCGCCCTCGTGGTGGACGACTGCGCCGCCGAGCAGCAGCGCTTCGCCGATGCGGGGCTGAATCCCCGGCCGGTCGGCGAGTTGCACCGCGAGGGCGCGCTGCTCGCCCGATTCTTCTTCGTGGAGGACCCGGACGGCTACAAGATCGAGGTCCTTGAGCGCCACGGGCGGTACGTGTAGGGGACGGGCTTGTCCCGTCCCGGCGCGACCTGCGGTCGCGGCGCGACCTATGGGTCGCGTTGCAGTTTCGCTGGCGCGAAACTGCCCGTTGACGAGGAAGTTCTGCGACTTCGGGGACGGGCGACCACAAGGGTCGCCCCTACATGTGCTTGCAAAACCACTTCTGTGCTGTCAAAGTGCTGTCATGCCTGTCCAGATCACGATCCGGAGCGTTCCCGAGGAAGTCCGCGATGAACTCGCGGCACGCGCGGCCCTGCGACATCAATCCATGCAGGAGTTCCTGCGCTCGGAGCTCTCGCGGATCGCGACCCGTCCCTCGATGGACCGCTGGCTCGAAACCGTACGCACCCGCAAGAACGCCGCCGGAACGCGCGTACCCCCCGACACCATCGTGGGAGCCCGTGATGCCGACCGGTCATGACCATCGTCGTTGACGCCTCGGTTCTCGTCGCGGCCCTTGTGGACGCCGGGCCCGAAGGGCGATGGGCCGAATCCGCTCTCGCGGAGGAGTCTCTCGCGGCGCCGGAACTCCTGCTCGCCGATGCCAGCAACATCCTGCGGCAGCTCGAGCGTGCCGGGGACATCTCGCGAATCGAGGCAACGGGTTCTCACGGAGACCTGTGGAGCCTGGACGTCGACCTCGCCCCCTTCGCTCCGTTCGCGGCACGCGTCTGGGCCCTGCGGGGCGACCTGGCCAGCTACGATGCATGGCACGTCGCGCTCGCCGAAGCGCTCGACTGCCCGCTCGTCACGCTGGACAGGAGGCTGGTGCGCGCCGCCGGGCCCCACTGCGAGATCGTCGTTCCCCACGCCTCCGGCACGACGGGAGTGCGTCTCCTCACCCGGCCGGCTGCCGCACGTCGAGCAGTCAGTCGTCCGCCGCCGGAGGCCCACGGTCCCGTTTGATCGCGCCGCGCCGCCGCTTGGACTCCCGGCGACGCTCGCGCGCTCCGGCGCTCGGCAACGTGGGTCTCCGCGGCACCGGAGCCTTGCGAGCGGCCGAGACCAGTTCGCCGAGGCGGGTCAGCGCCTCCTCGCGATTGCGGGACTGGCTGCGCTGGGTCTGCGCGAAGATGACGATCTCTCCCGACGACGTCAGGCGGTGCCCGGCCAGCGCGCGCAAGCGTCTCGACCAGCCTTCGGGAAGGCCCGCCTGCGCCACGTCGAAGCGCAACTCCACGGCCGTCGAGACCTTGTTGACGTGCTGCCCGCCGGGGCCCGAGGCACGTACGAACTTCCACGCCAGCGCCTCTTCCGGCACCTCGATGCCGTCTGCGATCTCCACCATGGCCATGCGCGGCGCCTCGTGGACCGACCTCAGTACTCGAGCCCGAGCACGTTGCAGAGGAATCCCACGTATCCCCTGCTGGCCGCGAAGCGCCCGGCCACCTCGTCGACGAAACCGGGATCGGCCGCCGCGGAGCGCTCGATATCCAGCACGGCGATGTGATCCTTCCGCTTGAGGTCCTCGATGTACGGGTGCTCCGCCGGGAATCCGCGCGGCGGGCGCGTCAGGCTTGAGCCGCCGAGGTCGAAGCAGCCCCGGAACTTCCGGTTGTCGCGTACCCGCTTCCACTTCTCGGGATGCTCGAAGATCTCCGTGCGGATGGCCGCCAGCGCGTCGCGGTCGGGATGCCACATGCCCGCCGCCAGGAAGCACCCGCTACGCGCGATGTGGAGATAGAACCCGGGCGCATGGACGTCCTTGCCGCGCTCGTGGCGGAACTGGATGCCGATGTTCGTCTTGTAGGGCGTTTTGTCCTTCGCGAAGCGAGTGTCGCGGTAGACGCGCATCAGGGACCCGCCGATGCGTTTCGGAATCGCGTGGAAGTGGTCCGAGATCCCCGCCAGGCGCGGCCCCATCGCGGTGATGAAGTCCAGCGCCGGGTCGAGCACCGACTCTTCGTAGCGCGCCTTGTTCTCGTTGAACCACGGCCGTTCGTTGTTCTGTTCGAGCTCTTCGAGAAACCGGAAGGTCTCCGCTCCGAACCCATGGAAGTCTCCCATTCCGTCGACTCCGTCACTCCGCTGCGTCGGGGACGACACACTAAGCGCTCACCCCCTGCTCCGCAATTCCCGGCCACGGTCCTTGCCGCCGCGCCTGCGCGCGTATGAACATGCGCACCGTGCAGCGAAGGACACCGGCCGGGGAGCGCGAGGGGCTCGCCGCTCGCATGAGAGAGCCCCGCCCGGCACCCGGGCGCACACATGCCAGCGGTGGGGCCGGACGGGCTTGGCGCGACTATCTGAACCGCGGCCCCTGGTTCACCGTGGGCGTACTCACGGCCGCCAACGCCTTCGCCTTCCTGGACCGCCAGGTGCTCGGGCTCCTGATCGAACCCATCCGCGCGGATCTGGGTCTCACGGACACGCAGATCAGCCTCCTGATCGGTTTCGCGTTCGCGATCTTCTATTCGGTCTTCGGCATCCCCATCGGCCGGCTGGTCGACGCCCGATCACGGCGCCTCATCATCGCCGCCGGCATTACCGTCTGGAGCCTCGCGACGGCGGCCTGCGGCCTCGCGCGATCTTTCTGGACGCTGTTCCTCGGCCGTATCGGCGTCGGCGCCGGCGAGGCCACCCTCGGCCCGGCCGCCATGTCCATGATCTCCGACCTCTTCCCGCCGGAGCGCAGGGGCACGGCCATCGCGGTCTTCATCACCGGCTCCGCCATCGGCGCCGGGTTCGCCACGGTGTTCGCGGCGACGGTGTTCGCCGTACTGGAGGACTTCGATCAGATCGACCTGCCGCTCGTCGGGGCGATGCGGCCCTGGCAGATCGTCTTCTTCGTCGTCGGCCTGCCGGGCCTGGTGGTCGCGGGACTCGCGCTGGCGATCCGGGAGCCCGCCCGCGGCGACGATGTCGGGCCCGGCGGCATACCGCTCCGCGAAGTCTGGGCGCACGTGCGCGAGCACGCGGTGCTGATCACGTCCGTACTCGTCGGTTTCAGCATCCTCGCCATCAAGTCCTACGGCATCGCCACCTGGGTCCCGACCTTCTTCGTGCGGACGCACGGCTGGTCGGTGGGCGAGGCCGGGATCTACTTCGGGCTGACGCTCGCCATCACCGCCACCATCGGCGCCCTCCTCGGGGGTCGCCTGTCCGACTGGCTCGCGAGCCGGGGCAGGGGCGACGCGAAGATCCTCATCGCGATCTCGGCGAACCTGCTCACGCTGCTGCCCATCGTGGCCTTCCCGCTGGTCCCCGACGACATGGCCGCCCTCGCCCTGGTCGCGGCTTACTACCTCTTCGCGGCCGCGACCACCCCGATGGGCGCCGCGATCGTGCAGGAGATCACGCCGCCGCGCATGCGTGGACAGATCTACGCGGTGTTCCTGTTCACCGCGACACTGGTCGGCATGGGGTTCGGGCCGCTGTCGATCGCGCTGATCACCGACAACGTCTTCGGCGACCCGGCCGACCTGCGTTACTCACTCGCGATAGTGCCGGTGTTCACGGTCTCGCTGGCGCTGGTTTTCCTGCTGATGGCGAGACGCCGACTCCGGGAGCTGCCGCAGGTGTATTGACGGCCGGCCGGGGCGCGACGGCGATATACTGGTCGGCCCCGCGCCAACGCGTCGAGGTGGAGCCATGCTGACGTCCGAGCAGATCGAACGCTATCGCACCGACGGCCACGTCATCCCCGACTACCGCGTCCCGGACCCGGTGTTGGCCGACATCCGGGCAGCCCACGACCGCCTGATCGCGCGGCATCCCCGGTTCACGGACTACTGCCCCGCGGTCCTCGCCTTCGACACCGGCTTCCTCACCGTCGCCCGGATCCCCGAGATACTCGACATGGTCGAGCAGCTCATCGGTCCGGACATCGCGTTGTGGAACTCCAGCTTCTTCGCCAAGCCCGCCCACAACGGCACCCGCACGCCCTGGCACCAGGACGGCGAATACTGGCCGATCCGCCCGATCGCCACGTGCTCGGTCTGGATCGCGGTCGACGCGTCGACCACGGAAAACGGCTGCCTGCGCGTGATCCCGGGCTCCCACCGGGACCGGCGCCTGATGGCGCATCGCGTGAACGTGGCCAAGGGCCTGAGCCTGCCCCTCGAACTCGAGGCCGGGGAGTACGACGAGAGCACCGCCCACGACATCGAACTCGAGCCCGGACAGGTCTCCCTGCACGACGTCTTCCTGGCGCACGGTTCCGAACCGAACACCTCGGACCGGCCGCGCCGCGGCATGACCCTGCGCTACATGCCGACCACGTCCGCCTACGACCGCGAACTCGCCAGGAAGCAGGCACCGCGCGCCCCCCGGCCCATCGCCATGGCCGAGCGCACGCTCTATCTCATGCGCGGCGAAGACCGCTCCAGCGGCCGCAACGATTACCGAATGCGGTCGTAGGGGACGGGCTTGTCCCGTCCCGTTTCGATTTCAGGTACATCCCTGAGCGACCGCAAGGGGTCGGGGACGGGCGACCACAAGGGTCGCCCCTACAACGTCCGTCTTGAGTTCACGTGCATCCAACGCCCCGTCTCGAACTCACACGCCACCGCCCGCAGGCGCCGGACGCATCTCCGCATTCCATCGATTCCACAGCGCCAGGAGTTCGGCGGCCCGTTCGGGCTCCCGGTCCGACAGGTCTTCGCTCTCGCCTATGTCGCGGCCGAGGTGGTACAGCCTGTGCGGCGTCATCTCATCCCGCGGATCCGTGCGCAGTAGCTCCCCTTCATCCATCTTCGCCACGTAGCTGACCAGCTTCCAGTCGCCGCTGCGCACGGCCATCTGCCCGAAGGAGCGCCAGAAGAGCACGTCGTGCGGACGGCCTGACGCCTCTCCCCGCAGGTGGGGCAGGAGATTGACCCCGTCGAGTTGCCATTCCGCGTCGACCTGGACGCCCGCGGCCGCCAGCGCAGTGGGGAGGATGTCGAGCTGGATCGCCGCTTCGTCATACCGCGTGCCGGACGGCAGGTGGCCTGGCCATGACACGACGAACGGGACCCGGATGCCTGCCTCAAGCGTGGTGCCTTTCGAACCCCGCAACGGCGTATTGTCGGAGGCGTTGTAGGCGTACCTGTGGACGGTGGGTCCGCCGTTGTCGCTGATGAAGAAGACGAGCGTGTCCTGCTCGAGCCCCGATCGACGCAGTTGCGCGAACACCGCGCCGACGGCTTCGTCCATCGCGAGCGTCATGGCGTTGTAGACGCGCCGCACGGGATGAGCGGTGGTGGCGAACGCCGCGAGCCGCTCCGCGGTCGCCTGCATGGGGGTGTGCACGGCATTGAAGGAGAGGTAGAGGAAGAATGGCTCCGACGCGTGGCGTTCGATGAACGACACCGCCTCGCGCCCGAACGCGTCCGTCAGGTATTCCTCCTCGGGTACGTGCTCCGTACCGCGAAGGATCTGCCTGTCCAGCGCGGCGCGCCCCTCCTCCAACAGGCCGAAGTCCTCGCCGTGGCCTTCGTGATCCGGAAAGATGATGATCGGGACGCCCGGGAAGAAGCTGTGCCCGCCGAGCAGGAACCCGAAGAACTCGTCGAAGCCGCGCTCCATCGGGTGGGACTCCGGAGCGACGCCCAGGTGCCACTTGCCCACCACCCCGGTCACATAACCGGCGGCCTTCAGGTGGTCCGCGAGCGTGGTCTCCTCGAGCGAGAGGTTGTGCTCCGGCTCCGCCTCGTGGCCTGCCGCGCCAAAACGCTCCTGGTACCTCCCGGTCAACAGTCCCGCCCGGGTCGGGCTGCACCAGGTACCGGACACGTAGCCGTTCGAGAACCGCACGCCGCGGGCGGCCAGGGCGTCGAGATTCGGCGTCGGGATGTCCTCGACGCCCTGGAATCCGAGATCCGCGTAGCCGAGATCGTCGGCCACGATCAGCAGGATGTTGGGCTTGCGGTCTGCCGCCGTTGCGGCAAGCGCCGTGCAGCACAGCGCGATGGTGGCAAGCCGAAAGCGTGCTGGGCGAGATCCGGTCGTGAATGCAGGCACGGTTATCGCTCCTTGGTGAGTGCGGACGTTACGGGATGGGCGTGGCGGGGCGCATCCGGGCGTTCCAGTCGGTCCAGCGCGCCAGAAGTTCGGCGACGCGCCCGGGCTCCCGGCCCGACAGGTCCTCGGTCTCCCCGATGTCACGACCCAGATGGTACAGCCGGTGCGGCGTCAGCTGGTCGAGCGGATCGTCGCGTGGGATGTCGCCTGCGTCGATCTTCGCCTGGTAAGTGACCAGCTTCCAGTCGCCGCTGCGCACCGCCATCTGTCTGATCGAGCGCCAGAACAGCAGCTCGTGCGGCCGCCCCGAGCCCTCGCCTCGCAGGTAGGGAAGGAGATTGACTCCGTCCAGTTCCCAATCCGTCTGGATCGGAACCCCTGCCGCCGCGAGGGCCGTGGGAGCGAAGTCGAGCTGGATCGCGGCTTCGTCATACTGCGCGCCGGACGGCAGGCCGCCCGGCCAGGACACGACGAACGGCACCCGGATGCCCCCCTCGAGGGTCGTGCCCTTCGAACCCCGCAGGGGCGTGTTGTCCGAGGCATTGTAGGCAAACCGCAGGACCGTGGGTCCGCCGTTGTCGCTGATGAAAAAGACGAGCGTGTCCTCCTGCAGGTTCGATCGCCGCAATTGCGCGAAGACCGCGCCAACCGCTTCGTCCATCGCGAGCGTCATGGCGTTGTAGATACGCCGCACCGGGTCGGCCGTCGTCTGGAACTTCTCGAGCCGATCGCCGGTCGCCTGCATCGGCGTGTGCACCGCGTTGAAGGAGAGGTAGAGGAAGAACGGCACCGATTCGTGGCGCTGGATGAACGACACCGCCTCCCGTCCGAACGCATCGGTCAGGTATTCCTCTTCCGCGGCAGGCTCCGTACCACGCAGAATCTGCCTGTTCCGCAGCGCACGCCCCTCCTCCGTCGCCCCGAGGTCCTCGCCGCGCCCGTCCCGATCCGGAAAGATGATGATGGGAACGTCCGGCACGAAGTTGTGCGCGCCCCGCAGGAAGCCGAAGAACTCGTCGAAGCCCCGTTCCATGGGATGGAACTCGGGTTGGGTACCCAGGTGCCACTTGCCGATCGCCCCGGTCGCGTAGCCCGCGGCCCTCAGGCGGTCGGCCAGCGTCGTTTCCTCGAGGGAGAGCGCATCGTCGGGCGTCCCCTCGTGACCCCTCACGCCGAACCGCTGCTGGTACCGCCCGGTCAGCAGTCCCGCCCGGGTCGGACTGCACCAGGTGCCCGACACGTAGCCGTTCGAGAACCGGACGCCGCGGGCGGCCAGGGCGTCGAGACTCGGCGTCGGGATGTCCTCGACGCCCTGGAATCCGAGATCCGCGTAGCCGAGATCGTCGGCCACGATCAGCAGGATGTTGGGCTTGCGGTCCGCCGCCGTCGCGGCAAGCGCCGCGCAGCACAGCGCGATGGCTACGAACGCGAAACGTCCTGCGCGCGATCCGCTCAAGAGTCCGGGCATACCTTTGCGTCCTGTCAAAGTTTCAGATCCCCAGTTCCTCCGCCTGCCCGAAGGCGATCCGGACGAACAGCGGTATCGCGCCAGAGCGCCCCACCTCCGGACGATCCTCGATCCACTTGAGCAGCATCAGGGTGCGCGTGAGGAGAAAGAGCGGCACCGTCTGGAGCACCTCCCCGCTCTCCGGTCGCCGCCGGGCGTACTCGGCGAAGAGCGCATCCCGGGCCACCGCGAACCTTGGCCGTTCCTGCAGGACGTCCATCTGCTGCCAGAACGCCACCGCCAGGTCGAATCCGTACCAGCCGAACCCCGCATCGTCGAAGTCGATCACCACGAGCCGGTCTCCGGCCCGCAGCACGTTGCCGAGGTTCAGGTCCGCGTGGATCATACCGTAGCGATCCGGGCTTCGAGGGAACTCCGACAGACGGTCCAGCACGGCGTTCCGGATCGCCAGCAACCGCGCGCGGTCCGCGTCCGGGACATCGGCGATCTCCCAGAAGCGCCCCCAGAAGGGGCGTTCTCCGACGAGCCCCTCCGCGTCCCAGGCATGGCGCCGGAAACCCGGCGGAGGCGCCCACCGCGCCGTAGCGTCGTGGAAGTCCGCGATGATGCCTCCGAGTTCGGCGTGACACCTGGCGAGTTCGGCGTCGTCGTCCCGTTCCTGCAAGAGCTCGTGGAGCGGCGTCCCGTCAATCCACTCCACCAGCCCGACATGGCGGGTCTCGTCCGAACCAGGGAACGCCACCGTCGCGTAGGCGCGGCCATCCAGGGTCTTGACCGCATTCGGCACCGAGATGCCCGCCGCGGCGAGGTCCGAGGTCCAGACGTGTTCCGACTCGAGTTCTCCAAGGTCGTGGTAGCCCGGGCGATGCACGCGCAGGGCGTACGCCGCGCCATCCGCTCCCTCGACCCGAAAGACCGTGTTCTCGCTCTGCGAGTGCAGGACGAGCGGCGCGCCCTCGAGCCCCCAGTGCCGCAGCGCGCTCCCGGCGAGCGCCGTGAGCGCCGCCTCCCTGGCGCTCCTAGCGGCCGCTTCCATCGGACACTTCCCCCAGCGTTTCCACCAGCGCGGCGAACAGTTCGTCCGCGTGCGCCTGCTCGAAGACGAGCGGCGGTCGGATCTTCAGCACGTTCCGGAAGCGCCCGGCATTGGAGATCAGGTAGCCCTTCTCCTTCATCCGCTCGACGATGTCTTCGGCCCCGCGGCGGTCCGGTGCCCGGGTGTCCCGGTCGTTCACCCAGTCGATGCCGAGAAAGAGCCCGTGCCCGCGCACGTCGCCGACCGACTCGAAACGGTCCGCGAGCCCCGTGAGCCGGTTCTTCAGATAGCCGCCGACCGCGGACACGTTCGCGAGCAGTTGCTGTTCCTCGATGACGTCGAGCACCGCGCTCCCCACCGCCGCCTGCAGCGGCGTCGCGGCCGTGGTGTTGAAGTAGAACGCCTTCTCGTGGAACGTGTTGGCGATGTCGGCACGTGCGCCCACGCCGGAGAGCGGCAGCCCCGCGCCCATGGGTTTGCCCATGGCGACGATGTCCGGCACGCAGTCCATCACCTCGTAACCCCACCAGCGTCCGGTGCGACCGAACCCTGCCTGGACCTCGTCGAAGATCACCACGCCGCCGGCGTCCCGGACGAGCGCCGCCGCGCGCGCCATGAAGCCCGGGGGCACGTCCGGAAGTCCCTCATTGGCGAATATCGAGCAGAAGAGCATGCCGGCCAATGGGACGCCGTCCGCCGCGAAGGCCTCGATGGCGCGCGCGATCTCCGCGAGGTAGAGGTCGCACAGCTCGGACTCCGACGCCCCAGCCTGTATCGGTCGATACGTTTCCGCGAACGGCACCCGCCGGAAGTCCGGCTCGAACGGTCCGACCGTCATGCGGAACACTTCCGTGCTGTTACCGTGGTAGGTCGCGTTGCTGCAGATGATTCCCTGTCCACCCGTCGCGAGCCGCGCCATCTTCAGCGCCACTTCGACGGCCTCCGTCCCGGTGCAGCACATCTGCAGCACCGACAGGGGCTCGCCGTGCAGCGCCATCAGCCGCTCCGAGTACTCCACGACCACTTCGCTGAGATAGCGGCTGTGGGTGTTCAGCGTGGCGGCCTGGCGCTGCAGCGCGTCGACGACCCGGGGATGGCAGTGGCCGACGCACGGGACGTTGTTGTACGCGTCCATGTAGCGTCGCCCCTGGTCGTCGTACAGCCAGACGCCTTCGCCCCGGACGAGGTGCACCGGCTGCTTGTAGAAAAGCGGCCCATCGCCCATCGCGCGTTGCCGCCGCGCCTTCAGTTCATCGATGCCCATGCGTGCCTTTCCTTGCTTCACCAGCCTGTTCCGACCCGCGTCGATTTTCGCATGGCGCCCCCGGCGGCGCGCGTTTCGGCCGTGGGTGTCCCCGAAACCCGGACAGTGGGTGTCCCCTGCCCCCCCTCCGAAACCCGGACAGTGGGTGTCCCCTGCCCCCCCCCCCTGCCCCCCGTAGGACCGGTGGCCGAGCCCGGCTTCCGTCGTATCCAGCGTGCCTGTCTGGACACGGCAACCGGCACTCTGCGACGATGGCGCACCCGGCAGGACCGCGAAACGATCCTTGCGATGTCGAATCACCTCAGCCCCGAGCAGGTCGCGCTCTTCCGCGAGCAGGGGTTTGTCTCGCCGCTGCCGGCCATCGACGAGGACGAAGCCCGCGCATGCCGCCATGCGCTCGAAGACTTCGAAGCCAACGGGGCACGGGGCAACGGTCGGACCGCGCCGCTACCCGCCACGGACCTGCACCTCCTGTTTCGCTGGGCCTGGGACCTGGTGCACGACCCGCGCATCGTCGAACCCGTTACCGACGTGCTCGGTCCCGACGTCCTGCTCTGGTCGCTCAACTGGTTCATCAAGGAAGCCCGTGACGGCAAGTTCGTCACCTGGCACCAGGACGCCACGTACTGGGGACTCGAGCCCCACGATGTCGTGACCGCGTGGGTCGCGCTGTCCGACGCGGGACCCGCAACGGGGCCGATGAAATTCCTGCCGGGGAGCCACCGGGGCCCGCTCCACAGCCACGAGAACACCCACCACGAGGACAACCTCCTGTCCCGGGGACAGCGCATCAACGACGGCCTCGACGAAGACTCCGCCGTCCCTGCGCCCCTCGCTACGGGGGAGATGTCGATCCACCACGTGCGCCTCGCCCACGGCTCGGAACCGAACCGCACCGACGACCGGCGCATCGGGCTCGTGCTGCGTTACTGCGCCACGCACGTCCGCCAGACGCATATCCCCCGGGAGACGGCCACGTTGGTCGCCGGAGAGGACCGCTTCGACCACTTCGATCTGATGTTGCCGCCGGAGCAGGATCTCGGCGCCGCCGAGCTGGCGCGTCATCGCGACGCCGTCCAGCGAATGGTGCAGGCGATCATGCAGTAGCGCGATGGCCCGGGCCGCGCTCCAAAACGCCGCCCAAACAGTGATATAACCGCCACCCCACCGGTCCCCGGGAGTTCGCCTCCTCGAGCGGATCGACCGTCTCAATGCAGACGTCTCAACGCAGAGAGGACAGCCACGATGAGTGAGTTTGAAGGCAAGGTCGCAGTGGTGACCGGCGCGGGCGGCGGGCTCGGACGGTGTCACGCCATCGAGTTCGCCACGCGCGGCGCGAAGGTCGTGGTCAACGACCTCGGCGGCAGCGTCGACGGCACCGGGGCAGGCGACGCGGCCGACGCCGTCGTTGCCGAAATCGAGGCATTGGGCGGCACCGCCGTCGCCAACAAGGCGTCCGTGTCGGACCGGGCAGGCGCGAAGTCGATCGTGCAGACCGCCATCGACGCATTCGGCCGCATCGACATCCTCGTCAACAACGCCGGGATCCTGCGCGACAAGACGTTCAAGAACATGACCCTCGACGAGTGGGACCTCGTGATGAACGTGCACCTGAACGGCACGGCCTACGTGACCCACGCCGCGTGGCCGCTGATGTACGCGCAGAACTACGGGCGCATCGTCTTCACGAGTTCCGGTTCCGGGATCTTCGGCAACTTCGGCCAGGCCAACTACGGCGCCGCGAAGATGGGCATGGTCGGGCTCATGAACGTGCTCGCCCTCGAAGGCGCCAACCACAACGTGCGCGTGAACACGTTGGGACCCGGCGCCGCCACGCGGATGACGAACACGGTGCCCGGTCGCTCCGAGGACCTCTCCGAGCCGGATCCGGAACGCCATCCGAAACTCGTGAGCCCCGCGGTGCTGTTCATGTGCTCCGAGGACGCGCCCAACGGCGTCGTGATCCACGCCTCGAGCGGCAGCTTCTCGATGTCGCAGATCGTCGTCAACGAGCCGATCGACCTGGGCGCAACCGCCGTCTACGAAGACCTCGAGCCGCTCCGCGATCGGCTGATGGACATGACCGCCGCGAAGCCCCGCGAACGTCGCCGGCCGCAACGACGCGGCTGAGAGACCTGAGGGTCCCGGGGCGTCATGATCGCGGGCCAAACGACTCACGATCAAGCACGATCAAGCACGATCAAGCCCCACGCTTGACAAGGGCAAGGCTCCAGCGTATTGGCCATCAACGGCCAAAGGTCGCCGGAGTTCTTCTCGGTTTGCGTGAAAATGAAGGAACTGGAATATGCCAAGCCATAAACGAACGGTGAGTGCCCCGGAACCTCGGCGACGAGACTCCCCGGTGACACCTCCTCGGCCGACGGAATACGACTCCGATTGGCACGAGAGGATCGAGATCGCGAAACGAGCCCACGAGGAGGCCCGCAAGGCGCGAGAAGGCAAACCCGTGACCTTCTCAAGCCAACTAACAGTGACTTAGCTGATTCGAGGACGCACAGGGAATGAGCTACTCAGCGGGACGGAGCCCGCTCTTCGACGCACAAAACGCTCCGCGCTATGAGCGCCAGCAGATGATTCGCGACTATCAGAGCGCGTACGACTGCCGCCTCGTGGTGATGAGCGACGTGATCTTCTCCCGCAGCATCCCGCTCCTGGAAGAGGCGCTCTACGACGCGAGCCCGGAAGAGGATCTCCACATCCTCCTCTCTACGCCTGGCGGGGACGGCGAAACGGCTCTTCGGCTGATACGACAAGCACAATCTCGCTGCAAGGAACTCACTGTCATCGTTCCAGACCAGGAGACAAACCGGCGGTGCCCTACGTTGAGTCTGAGCACCCCGGCGCCGACCGGCATCGTGTTCTACTCCTCGAGCCAGAATTTCTCGATGCCGCAGAGCGCCATCAGCCGGCTTGAACGCTCGCTGGCTCGACCCCGAAACCCGCGGCTCGACTTGGGCGGTTGAGAGGAGGACAGCACCATGAACGATTTGCGCATAGGCGTCTGCTACGACTTCCGCAACCCGCCGGATTCCGGGGTCAGTCACCGCACGCTGTACGCCGAAATCATGGAGCAGGTGCAGTGGCTGGACCGGCTGGGCGCCGATCTGGTCTGGTTCACGGAGCACCACTTCGTCGAGGACGGCTACCTGCCGAGCTGGATCCCGGTGGCCGGTGCGATGGCCGCGGTCACTTCCCGCGTGCGCTTCGGCACGGACATCTGCCTCGCGCCGTTCAACCATCCGATCCGCCTGGCCGAAGATCTGGCAGTGCTGGACAACCTTTCCGGCGGGCGCGTCGAAGTGGGCCTCGGCATGGGCTACGCGCCACACGAATTCCGGGGCTTCGGCTTTCCGGTCTCGCACCGCGTGTCGCTGACGAATGAGTGCATCGAGGTGCTGCAGCGCTGCTTCACCGGAGAACGCTTCAGCTACTCGGGCAAACGCTACCGGTTCGAGGACGTCATCGTCACGCCGGGCTATGTGCAGGAAGGCGGCCCGCCGCTGTGGGTTGCCGCCATGTCGGAGGCCGGCGCGCTACGCGCCGCACACTACGGCACGAACTTCCTGCCGCAGGGGCCTCGAACGACCTTCGAGCGCTGGCGAGATGCGCTTGCCGATAGCGGCAGGAAGCCCGGCGACCACCGCGTCGGCATCATCCGCAGCATCCTCGTGACGGACGACCGCAACACGGACTGGCCCGTCATCCGTGCCGCGGAACGCTACAGAATGGAGCTGTACCGGCGCTTCTTCGAAGAGAGCGGCGAAGGTTTCGGTCCTGGCGACGTCGAGCCGATCCCGCAGACCTGGATCATCGGCAACGCCGACGAGTGCGTCGAGCAGCTCCGCGCGTTCATCGACGAGTTCGGAGTCACCGACATCGTCACGATGGCCGTGCCGCCGGGGCTGCGCGCGGAGCGCATGGGGGACAGTCTGGAACGGCTGTTTTCCGAAGTCGTCCCTCGGCTCAAGGCCGAAGATCGAAACGTGGCGTGAACCGGCGCATCAGCATGCTGCCACCTTCGCCAGGTCCAGTTCCCGCGCCTTCGCGAAGTCCATCGCCGCGTTTGCCTTGACGCGGTTGGCGCGAGCGAGGGTCGACAGCGCGGCGAACGCGATCCAGTCGCGCGAGACCTCGAAGTAGTCCCGCAGCGACTCCCGGGACTCCGAGAGCCCGAACCCGTCCGTTCCAAGCACGGTGTACTCGCCCGGGAGCCAGCGTGCGATCGACAGCGGCAACGCCTTCATGTAGTCCGAGGCGGCGACGAACACGCCTTCCTCCTCGCGGAGCAGCTCCTCCACGTAGGGACGGGCCTCCGAGCCGCCGACGCTCAGCATCTGCTCGCGCTCCGCGAGCGTGCCCTGACGCGCCAGTTCGTTGTAGCTCGTCACGCTCCAGACGTTGGCGGGGAACCCCAGTTCGGCCAGGATGTCCGCTGCCGCGAGCGTCTCCATCATGATCGCGCCGCTACCCAGGAGGTTCACCTGCGCACCGTCCGCGCGACGGAAGCAGTACATACCGGCCACGATGCCTTCCTCCACGCCCTCGGGGATGGGCGGCATCACGTAGTTCTGGTTGGTCACCGTCACGTAATAGAAGACGTCCTCGAACTCCCCGTACATGCGCCGGATGCCGTCGCGCACGATGACCGCGATCTCGTAGGCGAAGGCGGGGTCATAGCTCACGAGGTTCGGCACCGTGGACGCCATCACGTGGGAGTGGCCGTCCTGGTGCTGTACGCCCTCGCCGTTCAGCGTCGTCCGCCCCGAGGTGCCGCCGAGCAGGAAGCCCTTGCACATCATGTCGCCGCAGGCCCAGATCATGTCGCCGACGCGCTGGAAGCCGAACATCGAGTAGAAGATGTAGAACGGGATCATGGGCAGGCCGTAGTTCGCGTACGCGGTGCCCGCGGCCAGGAACGACGCCATCGCGCCCGTCTCGCAGATGCCTTCCTGCAGGATCTGGCCGTCTTCCGCCTCCCGGTAGGGGGCGATCGAGCCGGCGTCCACCGGCTGGTAGCGCTGGCCCTCCAGCGAGAAGATCCCCGCCTGCGGGAACAGGCCGTCCATACCGAAGGTCCGCGCCTCGTCCGGTACGATGGGGACCACGTAGCGCGCGATCGCGTCGTCGCGCAGCAGTTTCTGCAGCATTCGCACCACGGCCATCGTGGTCGAGACTTCCCGCTTGCCGGAACCCCGCAGCATGTCGGCGAAAAACTCGAGCGGCGGCGGTTGCAGCCGCTCGCAACGCACCTGCCGGACCGGCAGATATCCCCCCAGGGCTGTACGCCGCGCCTGGAGGTAGCGAATCTCCTCACTGTCGTCCGGCGGTGTGTAGAACTCGGCCGCCACGATCGCTTCATCGGACAACGGGATCTGCAGCCGCGCCGCGAGTTCCCGGCGCTCGTCCGCCGACAGGTGCTTCTTCTGGTGGACGGTGTTGCGTCCCTCGGACTTGGACCCGAGGCCGTCGCCCTTGACGGTCTTCAGCAGCACGACGCAGGGCTTGCCGGTCACCTCCATCGCCTGCTTGAAGGCGGCGTACACCTTCTGGTGGTCGTGCCCGCCCCGCTTGATGGTGCGGATCTCCTCGTCGTTGAGCGAGTCCATCAACTCGCGCAGCTCCGGGATGTCCTCCACCCAGTGCTCGCGCACCACGTCGCCCGGGGAAACGGTGTAGAACTGGTAGTCGCCATCGACCGCCTGTTCCATGCGCGCCTGCAGGATGCCGTTGGTGTCCCGCTCGAACAGCACGTCCCAGCCGCCGCCCCAGATGACCTTGATGACGTGCCAGTCCGCGCCGCGAAACGCCCGCTCCAGTTCCTGGATGATCTTGCCGTTGCCACGCACGGGGCCGTCGAGGCGCTGCAGGTTGCAGTTGACGACGACCACGAGGTTGTCGAGATGCTCGCGAGCGGCGGTGTCGATGGTGCCGAGCACTTCCGGCTCGTCGGACTCCCCGTCGCCGATGAAGTTCCAGATCTTGCCGCCGTTGCGCGGTTTCATGCCGCGGCTCTCCAGGTACTTCGCGAAGCGGGCCTGATAGATGGCGCTCGGCGTCGAGAGCCCCATGCTCGCGCACGGCATCTGCCAGAAGTCCGGCATGCGGCGGGGATGGGGATAGGACGGCAGGCCGCCCTCGGGTGCGCGCTCGCGGCGGAAGTTCTTCAGTTGGGCAAGACTGAGCCGGCCCTCCAGGTAGGCTCGGGCATACACGCCCGGCGACGTGTGCGCCTGCACGTGCACCTGGTCCCCGCCGTAGTCCGGACCCGAGGCCCGAAAGACGTGGTTGAAGCCCACCTCCATCATCGTGGCCGCCGACAGGTACGTGGCGATGTGCCCGCCCACGCCGGACCCCGAGTCGTACGCCTGCAGCACCATGGCTACGGCGTTCCAGCGCAGGATGTTCTCGATGCGGGTCTCGACCTCGATGCTGCCGGGATAGGCAGGTTGTTCGGAGAGAGGGATGGTGTTGCGGTAGGGGGTGTTCAGGGCCGCGTCGGTGAGCACGATGCCACGGCGCGACACCGCGTCCTGCAAGCGCCGCAGCAGCGCCTTGGTGTCCTCCGGCCCATGTTCGTCCAACACGCCGCCAAGTGCGTCGAGCCACTCGCGCTGCTCAATCTCCCAGTCGTCGGTACGTTCGGCCATGGGCCGGAGAATAGCGCGAATCGGGATATGCGTGCCGGAACCGCAGGACGACAAGCCCCGCGCGAATACCGGGGGCCGCGCCTGGCGCTACTCCTCCGGGACTTCGGCCTCGCGCTCCCGGGCGACGAGAAAGTCCACGACCGAGAGCATGCTTTCGAGCCCGCCGGCCAGGTTCGCCTCGACGCGGTACTTGCCCGCGACGATCATCGTCGGCACCCCGGACACCCGGTAGGCCTGACTCTGCGCCCGCGCCTGGCGCACGTTGCTGTCGACGCCGAACGAGCCGTATGCCCCGAAAAAGTCGTCGGACTCCACGTCCGCATAGCGGCTGAAGATGCGCGCGATGAGCTCCGGCTCACGCACGTCCATGCGGTGGACGTGGATGGCCTCGAAGAGCGGGATGTGGACCGCGCCGACCACGTCGAGCGCGTCGGCGGTGTAGTACGCCTGGGCAAGCATCTGCCAGACCGGATTGAACACGGCGGGCACGCGCCGGAATGCGACGTCGTCCGGCGCGCGCGCTTCCCACGCGGCGACGAACGGCTCGAAGTTGTAGCAATGGATGCAGGCGTAGGAGAAGACCTCCACCACCTCCACCGCGTCGGGGGCGGCGGTCTCTACCGGAATGGGCAGGACCTGGTAGTGGACCCCCTCCTCGAATTCCTGCGGCGATGCCCCAGTCGCGGCCGGCGCCAGCGCAAGGCAGCACAACAGGGCGAGTGTGTGTTTCACGGAAATCCTGCCGCGCCGGATCAGTACACGCCCTGGACGTAGTTCGCGACGGCCGCGATCTCGGTGTCCGTCAGCCGGGCGGCCACGTCGCGCATCATGCCGCCGTAGGCATCGTCCGTCTTGCGCCGGCCCTCCCGATAGGCCACGAGTTGCGCGACGACGTAGTCGAACCGTTGTCCGGAGATGTGCGGGTAGCCCGCCGGAGCATTGCCGCCGCCCGTGGGCGAGTGGCAGGCCGTGCAGGCGGCGACGCCCTTCTCGAGGATGCCGCCGCGATAGATGCGCATGCCGGCGTCGACCGTATCCGCCGACGAGCGCCCGACCTGGGCCGGCATGGCGGCGTAATAGGCGGCCATCGCCGCAAGATCGTCGTCGGAAACCATGTCGAGCTGACCGGACATGAGCGGCGCCGGCCGTTCGCCGGACTTGATCATCCTGAGCTGGGTCAGCAGATAACGCTCATTCTGGCCCGCGATGTTCGGGTAGTCGGGGGCGATCCCGGTCGCACCGTCCTGACCGTGGCACGCCCCACAGGCGATCAGCAGGGTCTCGACCTCCGCGCCGGCGACGGAACCCGCCAGGACGACCGCGGCCGCCCACTTGAGATAACGCATATCGAAGCTCTTTCAACATCCTGCCGCGCGAGAGCCCCTCGGGGGAGCGCCCGCGGCCTACGGGTACACTACCCGTTTCGCGGCGAGCGGATTATACCCGCCATGCCCCTTTCCGCACGTTTTCTGACCAGCGCCTCCAACTGGGCCGAGTGCCCGCCCGACGACACGCCGGAGGTCGCATTCGCCGGGCGTTCGAACGCCGGCAAGTCGAGCACGCTCAACCGGCTGACCGGTTCCCGGCGGCTGGCGCGCGTCAGCAAGACGCCCGGGCGCACGCGCCTGATCAACTTCTTCTCCGTCGACGGCGGCGGCCGGCTGGTGGACCTGCCCGGATACGGCTACGCCAGGGCGGGCAAGGCGGAGCGCGCACGGTGGAGCCGTGCCATCGACGATTACCTCACACAGCGCCAGAAGCTGGCGGCGGTCGTCCTGATCATGGACGCCCGCCATCCGCTGCAGCCGTTCGACCTGCAGATGCTCGACTGGGCCGCCGAGACGGCGACGCCGCTGCTCGTGCTGCTGAACAAGTCGGACAAGCTCAAGCAGGGGGCGCGTATCGCGGCGCAACGCGTCGTGGCGCAGGAGATCTCGGCGGTACCGAGCGTGGAGGCGCTGGTGTTCTCGGCGACGTCAGGCCTCGGCGCGCCGGCGGCCGAGGCACGGGTCGCGGCATTCCTGGCCGGGCGGCAGGAGAAGGCGCCGGAGCGCGTCACCAACGTTGCGGTTGGCGACGCGACGCATGGAATACCCGCAACACTTCCACCCGCCCCAGACGAGGCCTGACCCGATACGGAACAATGTACCGCGTGCCCGGGACGACGAGTTCACGCGTCCCGAGGATTCGCCCGGGGCGGCCCAGGGCGGGATTCTCCCTCAGCAGATCGACGCATTCTCGGATGCGGAAAACGACCGCTCTCGCCGCGACCGGATCGTCCTTGGCCAGGAACTCCGCTTCGTCATCCAGGCTCTCAAGGGCCTTGGCGAGCCATCTAACCTGCACGGACTCCCCACTTCCCAAACACGTCGTCGACAAGTTGCTGGCTGGCGAATTCCTCCCGATCCGCTTCGCCGATGGCCATTTCGACTTCTCGAATCTGCCATTCGTTGAGATCGACGAAATCCCGAATGGCTTCGGCGGCAAGAAACGACTTGGATCGTTGCGTGGCGTCCGCCAGACGATCGAGACGGAGTTTGAGTTCGGATTCCAGGCGTATGGTCACGGTCTGGGACATGAGCGAGGCCCTCCCTGTCTGGCAGATGTACACACCCTAACACACTCCAGGCCGAAGGCCGGCTCGTGGACAGCGTGGCCACCGCGATCCGCCAATCAATCGGACGGTTGACGGGCGCTAGTGCGCCTCATCCCAGTTGTCCCCGACGCCGACATCCACTACCAGATCCACCGACAGATCCGCCGCCCGCGTCATGTGCTCCGTCACATGCTCGATCAGTGTCTCCACCGCGCCCGCGGCCACCTCGAAGACCAGTTCGTCGTGCACCTGCATGATCATGCTGGCATCGCAGTCGGCGGAGGTCAGCCACGCGTCGACATCGATCATCGCCCGCTTGATGATGTCCGCCGCGGTGCCCTGCATGGGAGCGTTGATGGCCGTGCGCTCCGCCGCCTGCCGACGTGCCGGCTGCCGGGCGTTGATCTCGGGCAGGTAGAGTCGGCGTCCGTAGACGGTCTCGACGAACCCCTCTTCGGCGGCGTGGGCCCGTGTTCGGTCCATGTAGGCGCGTACGTCCGGGTAGCGCGCGAAGTACATGTCCACATAGCCCTGCGCTGCCTTGCGTGACACCCGCAGCTGCCGCGCCAGCCCGAATGCGGACATGCCGTAGATCAGCCCGAAGTTGATCGCCTTGGCGCTGCGCCGTTGCTCGCCCGAGACTTCGTCGACGCCGACGCCGAACACCTCGGCCGCGGTCGCCCGGTGGACGTCCAGGCCCGCCGAGAAGGCGCGCACCAGCCCCTCGTCGCGGGACAGGTGCGCCATGATGCGCAGCTCGATCTGCGAGTAGTCGGCGGCGACCAGCTTCCTGCCCGGCGGCGCGACGAAGGCCCGGCGGATGCGGCGGCCTTCCTCGGTGCGAATCGGGATGTTCTGCAGGTTCGGGTCCTGCGAGGCGAGGCGCCCGGTCGCCGCGACCGCCTGCCCGTAGGTGGTGTGGATGCGGCCCGTGCGCTGGTTGATCTGGTGCGGCAACGTGTCGGTGTAGGTCGACTTCAGCTTGGCGAGTTGCCGGTGGTCCAGGACGATCCGGGGCAGTTCGTTGCCCTCGTCCGCCAGTTCCTGCAAGACGGCTTCCGCTGTGGACCGCTGGCCGGTCTGGGTCTTGCGACGGGGCGTCAGCCCCATCTCGTCGTAGAGCACTTCCTGCAGTTGCTTGGGCGAACCGAGGTTGAACGGGTGCCCGGCTGACCGATACGCCTCTTCTGCCAACGTTTCCAGGCGCTGCGCGAGTTCCCGGCCCTGTTCCGCGAGCAGCCCCGCATCGACCAGCGCTCCCGTTTGCTCCACGCGAGACAGCACCGAGAGCACCGGTAGCTCGATCTCCTCATAGACCTGGCGCAACCGCCCCGTCGACTCCAGCCGGGGCCACAGCACGCCATGCAGCCGCAGGGCCACATCCGCGCCCTCGGCAGCGTAGTCCGTCGCCGCATCGACCGCGAGCGCCGGGAAGTCGAGCTGTTTCGCGCCCTTGCCGGCAATGTCCTCGTAGCGGGTCGTCTCCATCCCGAGGTGCTTCGTCGCCATCGCCTCCAGGCTATGCCGACGCGTACCGACACTGTCGAGGACGTACGACTCCAGCATCGGGTCGAAAGCGATGCCGGCGAGGGCCACCCCGTGACGCGCCAGCACGTTGCGCGCGAGTTTCAGGTTGTGCCCGACCTTGCGCACCCCGGGGTCCTCGAGCACGGGTCCGATGATCTCGAGCGCCGCCGCCAGCGACACCTGCGCGGAACCCGCGAGGTCATGGCCGACCGGCACATAGGCCGCCACACCCGGGTCGATCGCGAACGAAAAGCCGGCGATCCGTGCGTCCATGTAATGCGCGCGATCGGTATGCACGGCCAGCGCAAGGACCTCGGCGGCGCGCAACCGACCCCCCCACGCTTCGAGCTCAGCCAGGTCGGTGACACGCATATAGTCGCGCGCGGCCGGCGGGGGAGCTTCCTCCTCGACGCCGAGTTCGGCGATCCACGACTTGAATTCGAAACGACTGAAGAGTTCGACCAGCGCTGCGACATCCGCCGGCGCGGGCGTCAGATCCTCGAGGGCCACCGGCAACTCGACGTCGCATCGGATCGTGGCGAGCTGCCGCGAAACCGGCAGCTGGTCCAGCATCGCGCGAAGATTCTCGCCCCGCTTGCCCTGCACCTCGTCCGCGCCGGCAACAACCCCGTCCAGGCTCTCGAACCGATCGATCCACTGGGCGGCGGTCTTGCCACCCACCAGGGGAACGCCCGGGATGTTGTCGACGCTGTCGCCCATCAGCGCGAGGTAGTCGATGATCCGCTCGGGCGGCACGCCGTACTTGCCGATCACGCCCTCGCGGTCCAGCGTTGTCTCGCTCATCGTGTTGACCAGGGTCACGTAGTCGCTCACGAGTTGCGCCATGTCCTTGTCCGATGTCGAGACCACCGTGTGCCGGCGCGCCGTGGTCGCCTGCTTGGCGAGCGTGCCGATCACGTCGTCCGCCTCGACCCCTGACACGATCAGCAGCGGCATTCCGAGCGCCCGGATGATGTCGTGGATCGGCGCGATCTGCTGGCGCAGTTCGTCCGCCATCCGGGGGCGGTTGGCCTTGTACTCGGGATAGATGTCGTTGCGGAACGACTTGCCGGGCGCATCGAAGACGACGGCGACGGGACTGCCCTCGAAGTCGCGGCCGAGCTTGCGCAGCATGTTGATCACACCGAAGATGGCGCCGGTCGGAAAGCCATCCGCCGTCGAGAAATCAGGCAGCGCGTGGAAAGCTCGAAACAGGTACGAGGAGCCGTCCACCAGCAGTAACGGTCTGTCTTCTCGCATGCTACATTCCCTCCGGCCCGGTCACGCTATCACACGAGGCAACGCCCTGACACGAAGCGCCGCCATCGTTGCAGCCGGCCTGTTCTGCGCGCTCGGAGCGGCATCCGCCGCCGCCCAGGAAAGCGCGACCCGGGGGCCTGACATCACACTGATCGAGGGAGAGGACCGCACGGTCCACGAGTATCGGCAGAATGGCCATCTGCGGATGGTCAAGATCGTGCCCCGCTTCGGCAAGCCCTACTACCTCGTGCCGCTCGACCCGACCGACGGCTTCGGCGACCTGGACCAGGCAGGGATGCTCGTACCCCAGTGGAGAATCCTGGAGTTCTGATCGCGGAGTCCGGGTTCAGGTAGACGCCGCCTTCGGACTCTCCTGCGTGCCCGGGCGCTGCCCCCGTGGTTCCCCGCGCTTGCCCGGCGCGTCCTCGGGAAACAGCGAAGAGAAGAACCAGTGCGCGCCGGCGGGTTCCTCGAGCAGCAGGCGCTGCCGCTCCGTCAGTTCCACGCCCTCCGGCGCCGTCACCCGGGTCCGCGACCAGGTCAGCTGCGACGCGCAGTACTTGTACAGCAGCGTGTAGCGGTCATGGTCGGCGCGCCAGGCCGCCGTGCCATGGGTCAGCGCCTCGGAGAAGAAAGTGACGCTGCCGGCCGGCGCTTGCGGGACGACGATCACGTCGTCGTATTCCTCCGCCCGAATGGCCTTCGGAAGCTTGTAGTGGCTGTTGTGGCTGCCCGGGATGACGCGCAGGCCGCCATGCGCCGGGCCGGAGTCCGTCAGGTTCCACGCGGCGACGCCGAATCCATGCGGCGCCTCGTGGGCCGGCGGCGTGAAGAAGCGTCCGCGCTCCGCCCGGGAGAACGGCTGTGAGGCGCCGTAGTCCGAGTGCATGCGGCCCGCCGGCAGCCCCTTCTTCATGTGCATGCCGAAGATCCGGTCGAGCCGGAAACAGTCGCCGAGCTGTGCGCGCATCACGTTCATCGTGAGCGGGTGGTCGATCAGCCCCACGAACGGCGCGCCCCACGCCAGGAACCCCGACCCGGTCGGCGCCGAGCCGCCGGCGCTGCCGAAGCGGTGGCTCGGCGGCAGGTGGTCGAGATCGGTGCCGTCGACGATTGCCCTGAGTCGGGCGACCTCGTCGGCGCTCAGCACGTCCTCGACGACAAGGTATCCCTTGAGATCGTACAGGTAAGTCTGCAACTCGCTGATTTCGGACATGTCGCACCCCTCCACGCCTGCGCGAGAGGCTATCAGCAACATTGCCCTGGCGCATCAGGCCACGGCCCGGTCACCCCGGCGCGCGGCCGCCCGTGTACTCCAGCAGCAGCACCATGAAGTAGCCCCGATCGTCGCTCCAGATGCTCTGCTCGACGAAGCCGGCCTGCGCAGCCAGGTCCAGGAACTCCTCGGGGTGGTACTTGTAGGAGCTTTCCGTGTGGATGCGCTCGCCCGCCTCGATCGCAAATTCCGCGCCGTTCAGCCGGACGCTCTGGGTGGCAGTGCTCGCCAGGTACATCTCGATACGCCCGCGCGCCGCGTTGTACTCCGCCTGGTGCTCGAACTTGCCGAGATCGAAATCCGCGTCCAGCAGGGCGTTGAGATGCCGCAACAGGTTGAGATTGAAGGCGCCCGTCACGCCGTCGCCGTCGTTGTAGGCGGCGTGCAGCACGTCAACGTCCTTCTTGGCATCGACCCCGACGATCAGGCGTCCGCCGGCACCCACGACTTCGCCGACGCCCGCCAGGAACGCCGGGACGTCGGCTCGGTCGAAGTTGCCGATGCTCGAGCCCGGAAAGAACGCCACGCAAGGCAGTTTGGACGCGACTTCCGGCAACGCAAACGGGCGGCTGTAGTCCGCGCAGGTCGGGTGCACGGCCAGCCAGTCGAAATCGTCGTAGATCGTCCGGGCGGAGCGCAGCAGGTGTTCCCGAGAAATGTCGACCGGCACGTAGGCCGCCGGGCGGCAGGCCTCCAGCAGGATGCGGATCTTCGCGCTCGAGCCGCTGCCGTATTCGACCAGGCACGCGTTGTCTCCCACCATCCGGGCCAGATCGTCCCGGTACTCCTGGAGAATCCCGGTCTCCGTGCGCGTCAGGTAGTACTCGGGGAGCTCCGTGATGGCGTCGAACAGCCGCGAGCCCGTCTCGTCGTAGAAGAACTTCGGCGCGACGGTCTTGCGCGAGCGCGACAGGCCCGCGAGGACCTCCGCGAGGGCATCCGGGACATCCGGCTGCCGATCGTGGAACCGGAATTCGCGCGCCGGGAGGGCGCTCCTGGGGCGCGCGCTAGCCTGCATCGCGGGCGAGCCGGATGCCGCTGAACTGCCAGCGGTCCGGACCGTGAAAGAAGTTGCGATAGGTGGTCCGAACATGGCCGGGGGGCGTCGCGCAGGACCCGCCCCGCAGCACTATCTGGTTCGCCATGAACTTGCCGTTGTATTCGCCGAGCGCGCCCGGCAGGGGTCGATAGCCCGGGTAGGGCGCATACGGACTCGAAGTCCACTCCCAGACGTCTCCAAAGAGTTGCGCCATGCTTTCGTGCCCCGCCGCGCGCGGGTGCAACCGGGCGCCGTCGCAGAAGTGACCCGCGAGTTCGCCGCCGTGGTCGTCGCGATACCGCTGCGCCACCGATTCCCACTCGGTCTCCAGCGGCAACCGGGCATTCGCCCAGCGGGCGTACGCGTCGGCCTCGTAGAAGCTGACGTGGGTCACGGGGGCATTCGGATCCACGGGCGCCGGGCCCGAGAGTCGATACTCAAACCATCCGCCGGCCTCGCGAAACCAGTACAGCGGGGCCTCCCAGCCATCGCGCCGCACCGCATCCCAGCCGTCCGAGAGCCACAGGGCCGGCGCGCGGTACCCGCCGTCTTCCATGAACGCCAGGTACTCGCGATTCGTCACCAGTCGGTCCGCCAGGGCGAATGGCCGCAGCCAGACGCGGTGCCGCGGCGTCTCGTTGTCGAAGCGGAATCCGTCGCCCGAGGCGCCGGTCTCGACGAACCCACCCGGAAAATCGACGAAGCCGACGGAACGGGGCGAGCATGGGGTCCGGTCGAGATCGTCGCGATACGCCGGGCGCAGCGGATTCGTGCCCAGAGTGTACTTCAGGTCCGTGACGATCAGTTCCTGGTGCTGTTGTTCGTGGTGCAGGCCCAACTCGATGCGCGCGCGGACTTCCGGCTCGCGGCGCGCAAGCAGCGGTTGCATCGCCGCATCGACGTGCCCACGGTAGGCCAGTACCTCCTCGACCGTCGGGCGCGACAGTGTGCCGCGCTTCGGTCGCGGGAACGGCTCGCCGACACCGTTGTAGTAGGAGTTGAAGAGGGTCTCGTAGGCATCGGCGAACGGTCGGTACCGCTCGGCGAATGGCTTCAGCAGGAAGGTTTCGAAAAACCAGGTCGTGTGCGCGAGGTGCCACTTCGGCGGGCTCGCGTCGTCCATCGGCTGCACGCCGTAATCGTCCACCGCGAGCGGCCGACACAGCAGTTCCGTTTGCTGGCGAACGGCCGCGTAGTCCCCGACCAGATCGTCCGCGAGTTGCGCGGCTTCAAGCATGCCTACCTCGTTTGGCGCGGCGAGCATAAGGGACCGGAGGGATCGATTTCAACCTCGCCGGTTGTCGCAGGAGTGCAGGCATCTTGATGCCTGGGTTGTCGAGCACTAAGATGCCCGCATGCGTACCACGCTCACCATCGATAACGATCTTGCCTTGGCCCTCAGACAACGCGCCCACGACACCGGCAGGACCTTCAAGTCCGTGGTGAACGAGACGTTGCGGACCGGACTCACCACCGGCGAGAAGCCGTCACCGGATAGGCCGCCGTTCCGCGTACCGTCCGCGCGCCGCGGATTCAGGCCGGGCGTCGATCCGCTGAAGCTCAACCAGCTGTTCGACGAACTCGAGACAGACGCGTTCCTGGAGGAACCTCACGGGCCGGCGGGCGCGTGACTTGATCCTTCCGGACATCAACCTCGTCGTCTACGCCTACAACGAGGATGCGCCGCAACACCGGAAAGCCCGACCATGGTGGGAGCGCTGCCTCTCTGGAACGGAACCCATAGGGCTGGCATGGGTCGTCGTGTTGGGCTTCGTCAGGCTCATGTCCAATCGGCGGGTGCTCGCAAAACCGATGACCGCAGCGGACGCCATCGGCGAATGCAGGTCATGGCTGAGGCAACCCAACGTGCGCATCCTGCTGCCTGGCCCGACGCATATGGAGATCCTGGCGACGCTGCTCGCAGACCCGGTCCATCCCAACCTGATCACCGACGCGCACCTGGCGGCTTTGGCGATCGAGCATCAGGCGGAACTGCATTCCAACGACACCGACTTCGCCCGTTTCTCCGGCCTGAGCTGGCGGAACCCCGTCGCCATGTAGGGACGACCCTCGTGATCGCCCGCGTCGAGACCGTGCTCGAATCGGGCACGGGGCTCTGTACACGCGCCCCAAAGCCGGTCCGGCGCTTCGCTGCCGCTACGCGCCGGCGCCGCCTCCGGCCCAGCCACGCCGACCTTGCATGGACCAATCGCCGCCGGTCGCTGCGCTCCCGTCATCGTCTGTTCCATGTAACCTGGCGGAATCACATAACATACTGAATTAATGTACGAAATATCGGACTCTGGGTTGTTCGTTCACACATCCGGACACCTTCCGAACTTCCGAACGAACGTCCACCTCGCATAGCAACGCGAGCATAACGGAGTTGCATTGGCCGCACGATTGCTTCGTGGCAGGCGTAGCCAATGCGACTCAGCGCCAGGGGGTCTGATCGGTCGTCGCGGCGCTATCGCGGGCGGCCTGAAGGCGAGGTGCTATGCCGAGCGTGTGTTCCACGAGATGGGGTTTGGCATCGCCGAGATCCATGCCGGCACCGCGGCCCGGCGGCGCGGGCGAGTTGACCGGACGGGGGATTCGGTCTCGGGTACCAAACGAAGCGCTGGACGATTCCTGCCCTTCTTTGCGGCGCCGGCAGCTGCATGTCTTTGTGTAGGGGGCGTGTGTGGCGCGGTCAACTGGGCGGGGTCGTGGCAGTGACAGCGAGACTGGTTTGCATTTGCAGGAACCAGGGATAGTTGTCATGATCGCGACGGCGACGGGGCAAGTGGCCGTCGGCACGGCTGATGGCGAACCGTCGCGGCGTAATCGGGCCGTTGCGACGAACGTGCTCCAGGTAGGCAGGGGGCGCGATCCGCTTGGTGGCCGGCCGGCTGTCGGAGGCGGAGAAGAACCAAGCGTTGGTGGACTACGACTGGATCGACCTGGCGGAGCCCACGGGCTACGGCCGGCTGAAGGATCTACTAGACCCGGTGTTTGACCCGCAGGCCATCGCCAAGCGGCTCGAGGACGAGGTCACGGACGCGGTGAAGTTCGTGCTCGTGGAACACGGGTACGTGGACAAGGACTATCGGAGCACACTGTACAGCTTCTACGCGAAAAAGGGACGGACGTACCGCAGAGACTGCGTGCGACTGCATTTCTTCGACGGGCGGATCGGATTCGACGAGGCACTTACGGATTTCCTATGCCGCGACGTAACGCCTGGGGACTGCTACTACGGTTACATCGTGCTCCGGCCGACGATGATTGCGACGCTGGGGCGGTCGGTTCTGGCGCCTGGAATCCGGGTGGGGGCAGGCGGCCGGGCGATACAGTCGGAACACAACGTGAACTTGCTGGGGTACGTTCTGCCCGTCTGGGGGTTCCCCTCGATGGAGCAGCCGGCCGACATCGCGGTGTGCGCGCATGTGTCGTGCTGGGCGATTCTGCGCTACTACAGCGAGCTGTTTCCCCAATACCGCGAATACCTCATCCAGGAGATGGCAAGGCTGGCGAGCCCGTTCGAGCCCGGTGGGCTGGTGCCGTCGCTCGGGTTGACCGTCTGGGAGGCGGAACGGGTGTTCCAGGCCGCGGGGTGCTTCCCGCTCGTGGTGGCCAAGAAGCAGCCGGAGGAGGAAGGAGAAGGGGACAGCGAAGAGGCGGAGGAAGAGGACGTCGCGTTCTACGAGGAGATGCTCGCGTACCTGGAGTCGGGGTTTCCGCTTTTCGTGGAGATGCGGAGCCGACTGCACGCGGTCGTGCTCGTGGGGTGCGATTGGCGCGAGCGGAGCGTGGCACCGACGCGAGACCCGTCGCACGCGTGGGAGCAGGTGAACACGCTGCTGATGGTGGATGACAACCGGCTGCCGTATCGCAGTGTGCCGGCGAGCGCGACGTCTACGCTGACGTCGGACGAGCGGGATTACTCCGGCGAGCATTTCGACAAGTTCATCGTCGCGCTGCCGGAGAAGATCCACTTCTCGGCGTCGGCGGTCGGCGCACTGAGCGACAGCTTGGCGGTGGTTCTGGTCGAGGGTTTCCAGGTGGCCCGGGCGAACGTGCGGATCCGGCGCTATTTCATGACGACGATCTCGGAACTGCGTGAGGAAGTGCGCGAACACGCGTCGCAGATGGGAGGCGTACTGACGGGATTGTTCATGCGTCTCAACAGTGCGCAGTACGTGTGGGTCGTCGAGTTCTGCGCCCTAGACCAATGGGATCGGGGGGCCGTGGCGGCGCGGGCGATCGTGGACGCCACGGCGAGCCGGCAGGACCCGGTGGCGACGCTGCTGCTTCTCGACCGATCGTCGGGCCGGGACAGGGGCGAGCCGGTGGAGCTGCGGCGGCCGCGCAGGATGCCCCTGCCGAGGATGGAACTGAATCTAAGCCAGGTGGTAAGGCACGATACCGGGGAAGCCGGTGAGTGAGCGCGAACAGAGGGGGGGCGAATGGCAGAAGGAACAAAGGGGGGCGGCAAGGCGGGAAGCAAGCCGACCAAACGGCAGGTGGTCAACCTGGCCTTGCGGGAGATGAAGAACGCGGTGCCGAAGATCGAGAGGCGGGTGATGGAGCGGGATGCACTCGCTGCGGAGTCGCGTTTCGAGGCGCCGAGGACGGCGGACATCACGACCCGAAAGGACGACGACTAGTCGGCGGGCGGCCGGCGCCTCAAGCTCTCGTAGGCAGTGCGGATTATCGCTTCGAGGGCGTCCGCACCGGCTTCGTCGAGGCTGGGATCCTGGCGGAGTAGGCGGCCGACCGCGGCGATCGATTCGCGTCGTCGCTTGGGAGCGGTGGTGAAATCGACGGGATTGATACCGGACCAGGCGGCCAGCGCGGTCAGGCTCGCGGCGTCGGGCTGGCGGCCCGTGGACATCCTTGAGAGAGTGGACTGGGAAACGCCGGTTTGCTCGCTGACGGTTTTCCAGGTCGCTTCGCGGGCGGAAACGGTGGCGCTAAGGGCCTTGTAGAAGGCCTGGAAGTCGAACTGCGGGCGCTGAGTCATGTTGGCTGGCCTCTCGTGGTGCGGGATTGTCTGTTCAATTGCGGTACGGGCTCGCCGGTCGGGGCACGCATCTTAGTCGTCCAGCACCGGCAGCTCTAGTCGATCGCCCATGGCGAGGCGGCGTACGCACTCGGGGCAATACGGGTCGCTGCGCGGGACGACGTCCTGTATCGCGTCCCGCACGAAGTGCATGTGCCGGTAGGGGTTCGCGGGCTCGCCGCGCAGGTCCAGGAAGTCGAACAGGAAGTCGTTGACCGCGTGGGCGGCGGCGACGGCGTTCATGGTGATGACGCTGGGGTCAGGCTCGTGTACGCCATAGGCCTGGTCCTTGCGCTCGGCGTCGGACTTCGCCTCGATCGCGAGCTTGGTGGGGTCGATGAAGCCGTTGCACCAGAGGCAGCCCGACCCCGGTCGGATGTGACGCACGGCGGCCATGGCGTCGTCGAGGCCGCCGGCTGCGCCCGGGCGCACCTTGGCGCCCATCTGCACCGCGGGGACGAGGTACTGGTGCGCCAGCGCGTTGACGACCAGGCGCGCGCGCATGGAGTCTGCGGCAAGGAAGATGAAGTCGCAGTCGCGGAGCTCGCGTGCGACGGTCTCCGAGGCGATGTCGCGGGCGATAGGGAGCAGCACGGCGGAACGGGCGAGTTCGCGGGCGTGCCGGACGGCGATCTGTGTCTTCAGCAGGCCCGTCTCGACGTCGACCGGGGTGGCACCGACGACGCGGGAGAGATTGGTGCCTTCGATGGGATCGGGATCGATCATCAGGATGGTACCGACGCCGAGCCGAGCCAGATACTCGGCAACGAGGGAGCCCACGCCCCCGAGGCCGACGACGGCGACCTTGCTTGATCCGAGCAGGTGCTGGCCGGAGGCGCCGAACATGCGGATCTGCCGGTCGTGTTCGGTATCCGCGGCGGTTTGCCGGCGCGGCTGGGAGTACAGGCGGCTGACGGTTCGGCCGACAACGCGGTAGGTGCCCAGGGATCGCCGGGGGCCGTCAGGCACCCAGACGTCGGCGGCGACGGAACGGCGTCCGTAGACGAGCGCGCCGACCGGGACGCCCTGGCCGATGTCCAGCAAGGCCGGGTAGCCGCGTTCGTGGGATTCGAGGTCGATCCTGCTGAAGTCGACGTGCCGGTCGCTGCGGTGGTTGTGGACCGCGAGATAGGCCAGTCCAGCGTCGCGGCAGCGCATGATCTCCCGGTGGATGAACGTGGGGGCGAGCGCGCGGTAGCCGTATTGGCCGCGGACGTAGTCGGTTCCGAACCGGGCGGGTTCGACGTGCTGGATGAGCAGGCGGAGGCTGGTCCCGGACCGCACGACGCC
The DNA here is from genome assembly GCA_965206615.1 of Candidatus Azotimanducaceae bacterium. Taxonomy (GTDB): domain Bacteria; phylum Pseudomonadota; class Gammaproteobacteria; order Pseudomonadales; family Azotimanducaceae; genus VXNE01. Next base: position 26,967 of record CBDBKI010000003.1, on the reverse strand, counting down.
GGCGCGGAGGATGGCGCCGTGCTCGTCGTCGTCGCCGGGAAACAGGTGCGCGATCAGGCGTTCGTGGAGCTCGGCGCTCACGAGGACGTCGCAGGTGTCTGGTGTCATTGCAGGTCCGCCAGGAACTGTTGGACTTTGAGCAACTTCGAGACGGCGGTCTGCGGGTAGTTCTGCGTGTGGTTGTTGCGCCGGGAGACCTGCAACGCGGGGCGCTGCTCGAATTCAGCATTGGGTGTAACGGGCGCCTCGAAGGCGACGCCGTCGAGGCGACGGACGCCGGCATCGATGAACAGGGGATAGATGTCGGCGTACGGGTACAGAGCCGTGATGTGGCCGCCGAGCCAGGTGGATGCGGGAGCGAATTTGGGGCCGATGGGAACGTCTTCGACGATGACGTAGGCCCCGCCCTTGCCGTCCTCGCGGCTGTGGACCGAGGAGGACGGAAAGGCGCGGTCGAGTTCCTGGAGGGCCTTTGCGACGTGCGGCTTCATGGGCGCGTCTCAGCTGTTGTCGTCCGCGGCGATGGCGGTGAACATGAGATGCTCGGACAGGGCGACCTTGTCGTCGTCGCCGACGATCTTGGCCGAGCCATTGGGTAGCTGCACCTGGAGGACGAAGCCGAGCTGGATGTTGACACCGTGCTTGATGGCGGCCTCCTTGATCTCGAGTCCGGTGGCCGGGCCGGAGGGCATCTCGACCTTGTGGCCGTTGACTTCGATCGTGACGATCTTGTCCACGTCGGGCACGGAAAGGGTCTGCGGGTCGGTCATGGAAGTTGCTCCTGAGAAACGAGTTGCTGGTGTGGAATCGGACTATAGGGGATTGCTGATGAGGCTGTCAATTGCCTCTGAGCAATTTTTCCTTCGGTCGGCGGATGGAATCGAAGGGAGCAGGAGGAACCGGGTCAAAGGGTGTCCGACAAACGGACGGATCTCGGGCATTCGTGCGCACTCCTGGGTGAGAACATCTGAGACTCGGCGGACGGCCCCGAGGGTGCGAAAACCCTGTCCCGGAATCAGGGTTTGGGTTGCCACGTCTGTCGGACCATTCCGAGCGCTGCGGCCCCCCAGCCCCAAAATCAGGCTGCTAGGCGAGTAGAACCACACCGCGATGGCCAGCGTAGGGGTTTGGCGCTCGGCGTTACTCTCTCGGAGCCGATCTGGGATACTGCGCAGTGTCTGAACGGGAGGAGCCGTGCGTCGCCACTTGATCAGCGGTCGAGCATTTGCGTGCAGCGCCATCGCGCTGGCAACGCTGCTCGCGCCCCAGTCTAGCGGCGAGGAACTCCCTCCGGAGATCCAGGTGGACCGGCTGCTGGTCCAGGCAGAGCGGGAGATCGAGGACGGCGAGCACTGGTGCGCAGTGTTCACGCTGGAGCGCGTTCTGGATGTCCACAAGGAGCATGGTCTGAAGATACCGACCGAGTTCTGGTTCCGGCAGGCGGGGGTGTTCCAGAGCGCAGGGCCGCATGAGCGCGCCGTCGAGGCATCGACCCGCTACCTCCGGGAGGCCGGACGGGAAGGCGAGCACTACCCGGCGGCACTGCAGATCCTGGATGCGGCAGAGGTCGATCTGGGGGAGGCCCAACGGGCGGAGGCACGGGCAAGGGCCGCTGCCGAAACGCGCCGAACGTGAGGCCAGGGCAAGGGCGGCGGTCATCGCGGGGTCGGTTCCCGAGATGGTCGAGATCCCTGCCGGCAGATTCCGCATGGGGTGGCTAACGCGAGCCCGGATATGACAACGGAAACCGACAAGGAAGTACCCAACAGACTCTATAAGTACCGCCATTTCGACGACCTCACCCTTGAGTCCATCGTCTACGACATGGTGTATTTCGCCGATCCGAGGACGTTCAACGATCCGCTCGACACGCGACCGTCGCTACAGTTGGACGTCGACGAACCCGACCTCATGGCGATCCTGAAGACGCTTGTCGAACAGCGTACGAAGGACGAGATGAGCGCGGCGTTGAGAACAGGGAAGGTCCGTGGGCGGAGAGCGGCGGATCACATAGAGAGGCATAGTCGTGGGCAGGCCGAGGAGGTATTGCGCAAGGTCGACTACTACTCCACGGACCCTGATGGCGGAGACTTGAGGAGTCTTCTCGGTCGCTACATCGAGGAGGAGTTGCTCCAGCGATACCGGAACGGAATCTTCTGCCTTGCCGGGCTGGCTGACTCTCCCTTGATGTGGAGCCACTATGGCGACCAGCATCGAGGCATATGCATTGGCTATTCGGTGCCGGCCAGGACGACCATCCACGAGGTCAAGTACGGGGGCAGCAGGCAGGAGGCCAGCAAGGTGGCCGCCATGCTGGCGAGCGATGTAGCCAGGTTGACGAAGCCGTGCTCTTGCCCAATCCGTGGCGCTACGAGCGCGAGTGGCGCATGATCGGCCCTCACGGCTTTCAGCAGAACTGGAGGAGATCATCTTCGTAGCAAGTACGGGGGCAGCAGGCTAGTCGAGGCCAGCAAGGTTCGGCATCAAGTGCGGGAGCGCGGTGAAATACGCGCTTCTGAAAGCACTGGAAGACAGGGAGCGGCCTGTCGAGTTCTTCGAGGTGCAGGAGGTCGCGGGGTCGTTTTCCCCTGAGAAAGCGCCCCTTGGATTGTCCCGAGGAGCTACTAGCGCTCCTCCCTAGACGGTCGCTCTCGATACTCGAGGGCTTTGAGGAGGTAGGAGAGTAGCCGAGCGGCAAGCATCGCGCAGGCCGAAAACAAGGGCCAACCAGCGTTCAACGCCCGGAACCGCTGGACAGGGAGCGTCCGGGAAGCGGGGGAGCCGGCGAGTGACGGGCTGCGTGAAGCCGTGGCGCGTGGCCGTCCGTCCGCTCCCGCTGTACCGACACCTGCGCCGCGCAGGGGACGCGCCCTGGCGACCCTTGAGCCAGCTCCGGCAACGCCACGGTCGGATTGCCCAATTCCGCCGCATGCAATCCGTCTAGGCGCCCTCGTCCAGATAGTCGGCCCACCGCTGCATGACCGGCCGGCGCTTCTCCAGCAGGTCGTCGCGCGCGTACGCCTGCACGGTCTTGGAGCCCTCGACATGGGCGAGACACAGTTCGGAAAGCTCATGGTCGATCCCGTGGTTGCGCGCCCAGTCCTTGAAGCTCGACCGGAACCCGTGCGGCGTGGCGTCGATGCCGGCGCGCCGCAGCACCACCGCGATGGTGTGGGTGCCGATCGGGCCGCCGTTGCGGCCGTGGAACACGTACCCGCTGCCGTTGCGCTCGAGTGCCGCCCGCACCACGGCGACGGCCTGCCGCGCGGCGGTAAGCACCGTCAGCCGCACGGGGAGCTTGGCGAGCGACGCGTCCGAGTCGATCCGCGCAGGGCCGGCCCCACTTCCGAGTAGTGCAGTGCCGCGTGGTGCTTCACCGCCGTGGTGCGCTTCGGCAGATCGGCCAGCACCGCGGACCCCGGGTTGTCGTTCGGGCTGTGCTCGCGCAGCGCGGCCCAGCGCAGCAAGGCGGCGATGTGGGTGCCAACGGCCCGCGCGGTGGGGTGCTTGCCGGCCATGGCGAGCGGCCGCAGCACGTCGTCCACCGCCGCGGTGCCGATGTGGTCGACTGGGATGTCGCCCAGCGGCGGCAGCACGTAGGTGGCCATGCGCGCCCGCCAGTCGCGCGCGGTGGGGGAGTCCGTTCTGCCCTTCCAGTCCAGCGCCGCCTGCCGGAACGCCTCGCCCTCCGCGTCGCGAAAGCTGGGCACCCTGGGGCGTCGGGGATCGCCGCCGTTCCTGGCGACGGCGCGGTTGCGGGCGGCGGTCTCGCGGGCGTCGGGCGAGTTCCCCGACTTCAACGGTACTATCAGCGGACTCCGACTTCTCGACGCCCGTCCCGCCGCACTTTGTTTTCCTTCGCGTGGCGGTACCATCGGCTGCCCTGTTCGCTCCCGCGGGAGTGGGCCGCTCCCCGGGCCCAGACTGCTGTTTAGTTAGCGCGGCCGCCCGCTGCCGCCTCTCCGGTGGAGACGTCGAGACCTCCCAGGTTCCTGGGCGACCCCTGCCCGCATGCCCCGCTCTCCGACCCCGGCGGAACCGCAAGCGCCAGACCGTCTCGGCGCCGCGATGGTGCCTTCCGCTCTTGTCACAGCGTCGGCTTCCGCAATGAGGACTATTTCGTGGCTCAATCACGCGGCCTACAAGGCTTCCTGTGTACGCTTCGCCGCCGGGGTCGCCCCCAAACCACGCAACACTCGGTTCCGGCTGGTCGGTCAACCTTGGCCGGTCAGGACTCTCACCTGCTGGGTCGCATAGAAGGTTTCCGTCATGTCACAACATACCTTCCCCCTTCACCAAGCTTCGCCTGGCGCAAGACAAGCCCGTCCCCTGCACGTCGCCCGCCTCGACGTTGCGGTTGCGGCGGACACCCGCCGTCAGGACGCGCTGGCAAGCTCCCGGAAGACGTCCGCAACCTCCGCGCTGCGATGGGGCTGCTTCAGTATGGCCACGAACCGGCCACGCGGGTCGACGATCGCCAGGTGCCCGGAATGGTCCATCAGGTAGCGATCCGCCGGCGCGCCGGCGGGCGGCGGCGCCCGCGTGAAGCCGGCCGCGAGTTCGAGCCCGAATGCACGCAACGCTTCGATCTCGCCGGTCACGCCGACGAAGCGCGGCGAGAAAACCTTCACGTAGGCCTCCAGCGTATCGCGGTCGCGGGCCGGATCCACGCTCACGAACACCGCCTGGAACCGGTCGTCGCCCAGCACGCCTTCCGCCTCGCGCAGGGCCGCCATGGTGACCGGGCAGATATCCGGGCACGACGTGTAACCGAAGAAGACGAACGACCACCGGCCTTCGAATGCGGCGGACGTGAACGCCGCGCCACCCTGGTCGACCAGCGGCGGCAACGCGATCTCCCGGGGCTCCGGCAGAACGATCAGTCGGTTCTCTTCGTTTGTCGGGCCGAACCGCACAGCGGGAGAGCTCCGCTCACAGCCCGTGGCGGCGACCAGCGCCATGGCAGCGAGGCAGGCAAGCATCCACCCCCTGTAGTGACCGGACGATAGTCCCAACACGTCAGCCTCCCGCAAACCGCGGCCCATGCCCCTGGCGACTGCGGCCCTCAACCGCCCCACGCAAAGGCGTCGACGAGCACGAGATGGCGATCGGCCAACAACAGCACGAACAGCACCATGAGGTAGACGATCGAGTAACGAAAGGTCGCCATCGGGGCGTTTCGGCGTCCGCCGCGCAGCAGGACGACCGCCCACCACACGAACCGCCCGCCGAGCGCGAGGGCGCCGACGAGATAGACGAGGCCGCTCGTGCCGGTCGCAAACGGCAGCACGCTGACCGCCGTCAGGGCCAGCGCGTAGTAGAGGATGTGGCGGCGCGTATACGCCTCCCCGTGGGTCACGGGCAGCATCGGAATGTTCGCATCGGCGTACTCTTCCCGGCGCTCGAGCGCCAGCGCCCAGAAGTGCGGCGGCGTCCAGACGAAGATGATCAGGACGAGCAGCAGCGGCTCCAGATCCACCGAGTTCGTCACGGCCGTCCAGCCGAACAGCGGCGGCGCCGCGCCGAACAGCCCGCCAATCACGATGTTCTGCGGCGTCGCACGCTTCAGGTACAGCGTGTAGACGAGCCCGTAACCCACCCAGGACAGGAGGTTCAGCCACGCCGTCAGCGGATTGACCAGGAAGTACAGCACGGCCATGCCGGCGACCCCGAGCGTGGCCGCAAAAGCCGTGCCGGACGCCGTCCCCAGGCGCCCCTGCGCCACCGGGCGGTTGCGGGTTCGCGCCATGCGCGCGTCGATTTCGGCATCGGCGATGTGGTTGACCGCGGCCGCCGAACCGGCGACGAGTGCGATGCCGACGATGCCCCAGAGAACCACGCCGGCCACCATCGGTCCCGGCGCCAGCGCCATGCCGACGGCCGCGCAGAGCAGCATCAGCAGGACCACCCGCGGCTTCGTCATCTCCAGGTAGTCCCGCCAGATCGCGGGCACGCGTTCGATCATCTCGCTCATGGTGTCGTCGTCTCGGGATCGGCCCGTGCCGCGGGAATGCGGCGCGGGGCAGCGGTCGTCATGGCCCGGGCCCACCCGCCGTTTCCGGCGTCCCGCCCACGTGGCCGCGCGCGGCAGCGTACACCGTGACCAGCGCCAACAGCAATATGGCACCGCCCGCGTTATGCAACGTGGCGACGACCAGCGGGAGTTCCAGCAGGACGTTGGCGATGCCGAGGCCGAACTGCACCAGCAGCACTCCGCCAACGACCCCGCCCAACGGGCCACGCAGACGGTGCGCGAGCCAGCCGACGAGGATCAGGACAACGACGGCGCCCAGGCGGTGGGTCATCTGGATGGCGACGCGCGCCTCGCTTGAAAGGGCCCCCCCTAGATAGTTCGGGCCGACTTCCTGCAGGACGTTGAAGCCCTTGCCGAAGTCCATCTCCGGGACGAGCGAGCCGTGACAGGTCGGGAAATCGGGGCAGGCGAGCGCCGCGTAGTTCGACGACGTCCAGCCGCCGAGCGTGACCTGCAGTACCACGAGGGCGATGCCGACGGCGGCCGGTCGCGCGAACGTCGGCGACACGGACACGGTGCCCGCCATGCCGAGGCGCAACACGTACAGCCACAGCAGCGCGAGGGTGCCGAACCCTCCGAGCAGATGCGCGGTCACGACCTGGGGCCAGAGCTTCAGCGTCACCGTCCACGCGCCGAACGCCCCCTGCACGATGACCAGGACGGCAAGCGCCACGGGGATCGTCAACGGCTGCCTGTAGCGCCAGGCCAGCGCCAGGATCGCAAGCGCAAACAGCCCGAGCGCGCTTGCGAAGTACCGGTGCACCATCTCCGGCCAGGCTTTCTCCGGCTCTACCGGTGTCTCCGGAAACCGCATCCGGGCGACCTCCACCTCGTCCGCGGACTCCGGGACGCCCAGGAAGCCGTAGCAGCCCGGCCAGTCCGGGCAGCCGAGCCCCGCGTCCACCAGCCGCGTATACGCGCCGAGCACCACCACGACGAGGGCCAGTGCGACGCCGAGCGCGGCCAGCCACTGCAGCGCGCGCGGCGAACTATGCATCGGGCGCTTCCTTTCCGGCGGGTCGCGTGTCCGCGACGACCGGCGCGTCCCACGCCTGGCGCACCCCGGCTGGCGCCGCCGGACCGCTGCGCCAGGCCTTGATCAGGACCAGGACGAACACGAGCTGCGCAAACCCCAGGAGAAACCCGCCGGCGGTGGCGACCGCGTTGAGTGGAGCGAATGGCAAGGGATAGTCCGGAATGCGCCGCAACATGCCGGACGCACCGGCGAGGTACTGCGGAAGAAACGTTGCGTTGAAACCGACGACAGACAACCAGAAGTGTACCTTGGCGAGGGTCTCGTCGTACATCTTCCCGGTCCAGAAGGGCCACCAGTGATACACCCCGGCGAAGATCCCGAACTGGGCGCCGGCGACGTACAGGACGTGCGCGTGCGCGACCGTCAGCGTGCTGCCGGCGGCGAACGACGCCGACGACAGCATGAGCCCCGACAGCGTCGCCAGGGCCAGGAACGCCACCGCCGCCAGGGCGAAGCACAGCGGCGCCTCGAACGCGAGCGGCCGGCGCCAGAACGTCGCCACCCAGTTGCCGAGGATAACCGCCGACGGGACGGCCACCAGCAGCGACGCGTACAGGAAAAACAACGCCGCCCCGAGCGGCCGGTCCAGGGACATCCGTCCAAACCACGCGATCAGCCCCAGGACAGCGATGGATGCGAGCGCCGGCAGGAGCGCGTCGCTCCCGTACGGTCGCCGCCCCGCGTACCGGGCGATCACCTCCGTGACGATGCCGAACGCCGGCAGGATGACGAGATAGATCTCCGGATGGTCGTAGAACCAGAAGTCGTACCGATAGGTCATCGCGACCGCCACGCCCTCACCCGCCGCCCCGGGGCCAAACCGCGCATCGAGCAGCGACATCGCCCAGATGGCAAGGGAAGTTCCGAGAATGACCCAGGTGACCGCGGCCAGCGCCATCACCAGCACGAACGTCGGCGCCTGCCCCACCGACCTGCCCTGCGCACGCACGGCCCACACGGTCGCGAGCACATTGGCGCCGCAGAGGGACAGGGAGATTGCGATGAGCAGCATGGCCACGGCGAACGGGGCGATCCCCTCGCCCAGCATGCCGCCGAGCGGCGCCGCCGGCGGCCCGACGATGCCGGCGCTCCCATCCGAAAACAGCGCGGCGCCGAGCAGCACGAAGGCGACCGGCAGAAGCCAGAACGACCACGCGTTCAGACGGGGCGCGATCAGGTCGCGCTGGCCGAGCATGGGCGGCACCATCCGACTCGCCAAACCGGCAAAAGCGGGCAAGAGCGCACCGAACACGGTGCAGAGTCCATGCGCGCTCAGCGTACGGTAATAGGCCGCCGGTTCCAGGAACTGCAGGCCCGGTTCGAACAGTTCCGCCCGTACCCCGAAGGCCCACGCGCCGCCGACGAACAGCATCACCCCGGCAAACAGCAGATACCACGTGCCCACCGTACGGTGGTCGGCCGCGAACCAGCGGCTCACGTGCTGTCCCCGGGACGCGCCCGCCCCGCGCGCGGCGCTAGCCCGCATTTCTCACCAGGGGCCGTGATGATCGCGGAGGATTTTGGCCCTGTGCGCGTGCTCGCGACCGAAAGCATAGCGGGGACTACGGTTGAGGGCGCACGTGCGCGCACAGGGCCAAAAGACCCGCGAGGGCGCGGCCAGCGCAGTCCGCCATCGGCACGATCATCGACATCGCGGTCAACTTCTTGAAACCCAAGAGCCTTTTGACGCCGACAAGCGGCCTGGTGAGAAACGCGGGCTTGCGCGACGAGAGTCTGCGCCGCCTCGCTCTGCCAGGTCTCGAACGCCTGTGGCGAGCGTGCCTCGACCACGATCGGCATCAACGCGTGGCGCTCGCCGCAGAAGGCGGCGCACTGCCCCCGGTAGATCCCCGGGCGCTCCACGATCGTCCAGACCGTGCGCACGACACCCGGCACCGCATCGCTGCGGATACCCAGGTCCGGCACCCAGAAGGCGTGCACGACATCCGCGGAGGTCACCAGGAAACGCACCTTGCGGCCGGTCGGTATCACCAGGGGGCGATCCACCGCGCGAAGATAGTGCTCGCGTCGTGCAGCCCTGCCGTGGACCACGTCCGCAGGGGTCGCGCCCGTGCTGACAAAGCCGAAGCGCCGGGCGCCGGCGCCGTCCAGGTACGTGTACTCCCAGCGCCAGCGACTGGCGCGCACCTCCACCGTGAGGTCAGCGCCCCCCGCCTGCTCCTGGCCCAGCCGGGCACGCGTTCCCGGGACCGCCACCGCGACCACGGCAACGAGGGCCACGACGGTCCAGACCACTTCCGGTCTCGGGCGCCGGCGCCCCGCCCCGGCCGGCGCGGCGGACCGTGCAGGCAGCAATACGGCACATGCCAGCCCGAGGATCACCAGCCCGCATGCCGTGCACCAGGCGGCCAGCGCCCACGGGTCCCAGACGGGCGTCATGACGCGACGCAGCTCCGGGTCACCCGTCCCCCAACGACGCGCCCACGCCGCGTGTCGACGGACGGACGCCCCGCCAGATCCAAAACGCCTCCGCTGCCTGCTCGATGAGCATGCCAAGCCCTCCGGCGACACCGGCCGCGCCGCACGCGGCGCTCCATCGACAGAACGGTGTCTCGCCATGGAGCACGTAGAACATGTCGTAGCAGAAGGCGCCCTCGACGACCTCCGCATCGATGGCGGGGCGGCCGCCCTGTACGCCGGAAGAAGTGCCGTTGATGACCACGTCGTAGTCGCTCCCCACCCCGTCAAGTGGCGCGACATCGATGCCCTCGAACACGCCCGACAGCGCGTCCGCCCTGGCGACGGTGCGATTCGCCACCGTCACGCACGCGGGCCCGGCGCGCAGCAGCGGACCGAGCACCCCGCGTACGGCGCCTCCCGCGCCAAGTACCAGCACCCGCCGGCCAGTCAGGGCGATACCGAGGTTCCCTTCGAGGTCCCGCAGGAGGCCCACCCCGTCCGTGTTGTACCCGCGCCAGCCCTGCGCCGTCATCGCGATCGTGTTCACCGCTTCGGCCTCGCCGGCCGCCTCGTGCGCCGCGCCCAGGCCCCGCACCCACTCGAAGGCGTCGAGCTTGAAGGGCAAGGTGACGTTGAGACCCCGCCCGCCATCATCGAAAAACCGCTCCGCCGCGTCCTGGAAGCGCTCCGCGTGCAACCGCGCGTAGACCAGATCCTGCCCGGTCTGGTCCGCAAAGCACGCGTGAATCCGGGGCGACAGGCTGTGGGCGACCGGGTTGCCGATGACCGCGTAGCGATCCGTCATCGAAGCTCCGCTCCGTTCGTTGCCACACGGATGCGCGAGGGACCGCGGCGTTCGCCCACCCTGCCCGGCAACACGAAGTCCGCGGCGGCGCCGAAGTGGCGCCGCACCACCAACTCCGTTCTCGCCGGCGGCCATCCGGAGACGTTGGCGGAAGTGGAGACGAGCGGCCCCCCGAAACCCTTCGCGAGCGCACGGGCCTGCTCGTGGCCGGGGACCCGCACGGCCACCGTGGGGGCGCCGCCGGTGATCCACGCGGGGAACCGTCGATTCGGTACGATCCAGGTCTCGGCGCCGGGCCAGCTGTCACGGACGATGCGTCGCGTCTCGCGGGACAGCGCCGCGAGCTCGTCCGCAAACGCCTCGGCCGACGCGGCGATGACAATCAGCCCCTTGGCGGCGCGGCGGCGTTTCATGCGCAGGATGCGGTCAACGGCGGCCGCGTCGAACGGATCGCAGGCAAGCCCCCAGACACCCTCCAGCGCGTGCGCCACGACTCCGCCTCCGGCGAGGACCGCGACCGCACGACGCAACGCCAGTCCACGCCCGACCCCCGTTTCCGCCGCGGCGGAATCTGCCCACCGGGCCGGCGTCCGGACACCCGGGGTCACCGACCGAGGTCGCGCTGCACCGAGGCGTTCTGCGTATACACCCTCTCCCGTCCCGCCTGCCGTTCCGCGACGAGGGCGGTGGCGAGCTCCGCGTCTCCCACGGCGACGATCTGGGCCGCAAGATACCCGGCGTTGCGGGCGCCGGCCTTGTCCACCGCGACGGTTGCGACAGGGATGCCACCCGGCATCTGCACCGTCGACAGGAGGGCGTCGAAGCCCGCCAGCGGGCCGCTCGCCATCGGCACGCCGATGACCGGCCGGATCGTCTGCGCCGCCACGGCGCCAGCGAGATGCGCCGCCATCCCGGCGGCACATACGAACGCCGTGCAATCGCGCGCCACGGCGTCCCCCACATACGCGGAAGTCTCTTCCGGCGTACGGTGCGCGGACGTGACGCGCACCTCGAAGTCCACATCCAGTCTGGACAGGACCTCCGTGCACGACTGCATCGTCGGCCAATCCGATTCGGAGCCCATCAACACAGCTATCCAGGCCATCAGCGACTGCCGCCTCCACCGTCAAGGATCAGGAAGGGCGCCGAATATACCCGCCGCGGTGTGCGGCCACAAACCCGAGGAGTTCGAGTTCCACCAGCGCCTCGGCCACCTGCTCGACCGCAAGCCCCGCGCCGGCCACGATGCCGTCCAGCGGCGTGACATCCGCCCCGACCTGTTCCAGCACGGCCGCGAGCCCGTCCGGTGGGCGCGCGGCACCGTCCGGCGCGTCCCTGACCGGGTCATAGCCGACCGCAAACAGGACATCGTCCGCCGTCTCGATCAGGGCGGCGCCGCTCTTCAGCAAGCGGTGGCATCCGCCCGACAGCGGACTGGCCACGGGACCCGGCACCGCCATTACCTCGCGACCCTGCTCCGCGGCCATGCGCGCCGTGATCAGCGAGCCGCTCTTCGTGGTCGCCTCGACGATCACCACCCCCAGGCTGAGCCCGCTGATCAGCCGGTTGCGCTCCGGAAACTGGTGTTTGCGCGGCGCCTGGTCCGCAGGGTACTCCGACACCACCGCGCCACCGGCGCGGACGATCTCCTGCGCGAGGCCCGCATGCGCCCGCGGATACAACCGCTCCAGGCCACCGCCGAGCACCGCCACCGTGCGTCCGTCCGCCGCCACCGCGCCGCGATGCGCTGCGGCGTCGATGCCATAGGCGAGGCCGCTGACCACCACGATTCCCGCGCTTGCGAGGTCCCGGGCGAGGCTTTCCGCGAACGCGCAGCCGGCGCGGGTCGCCCGCCGGCTGCCGACGATGGCGACGCCCGGGGCCGCGAGCGCCGCCACCGCCCCGAGTACATACAGGCACCGGGGCGGATCCGCGATCACCGCGAGCCGTTCGGGCAACGCCGCTCTCGAGAGTACTTCCATGTGCGTCTTGTACGCCGCCCACCGGGGCCGGGTCTGGCGGCGCGCGTCCCGACCGCGTGGCGGAAGATGTGCCCTCCCGACGTGCGCGATCTCACGCGCCCCCGCGAGGTGCTTGGTGTATACGCGTATATACTCTCGTCCCCATGACCGTTCTGGAGAGAGTCTGCGGCGCACTCCGCGATGCCGGCGTACGGTACGCCGTGGTTGGCGGCTATGCCGTCGCGCTGCACGGCGCCGTCCGCGGCACCCTCGACATCGATGTGGCGCTGCACTGGTCGCGCACGAATCTCCTGCGCGCGGAGACGGCGCTGCAGGGAATAGGCCTCGTCTCCCGGCTTCCGGTGACCGGAAACGAGGTGTACGACTTCCGCGACGAGTAGCGGCAGGGCGCAGGACCTCGAGGACGCGGCGGCGCTGGAGAAGCTCCGGTGACGGCGGCACGCCCGGAACGCCCGCTGCAGCGATTCTCCGAGGCCTACCTCGAGCGCTGTCGGACGCTGTCTCCGGAAGATGTCGTGCGCTTCCTGGAGGACTTCCGCAAGGTGCATGGCGCGCTGCCCGCGCGTTCACGCCTCATCAGCATCCGCGTACCCGAACCACTGCTGGCGGCGTTCAAGGCGCAGGCGCGACTGCGGGGCGTGCCGTACCAGACCCAGGTCAAGACGCTGATGCGAGATTGGTTGCAGGGATAGCGCGCGACCTGACGGTCGCGTTGGGAGTTTCGCTGGCGCGAAACTCCCGTGGAACCAAGTGCCGGCGCGCCGCCCAGGCGGTGTGCAGGACCCCAAGTCCGACAGGCTGCACCGCCCCGGCTCCCGGCCGGACCGGAACTTCTCTATCATTGCGCCGTGTCGCGTTTTCGCGCGCGCCGGAACCACCGCGAGGTGATGGCCCCGACATGGCGCTGCTGGCCATTCTCGAATACCCGAGCCCCCGGCTGCGTGTCCGGGCAGATCCCGTATCCACCGTCACCGACGCGGTACGCCGCCTGATCGACGACCTGTTCGAGACCATGTACGCCGCTCCCGGCATCGGCCTTGCCGCCAGCCAGGTGGACATACATCGGCGCATCATCGTCGTGGACGTCTCACCCGACCACGACCAGCCCCATGCCTTCGTCAACCCCGCGATCGAGGTCCTCGGCGGCATGCAGGAGCGGGAGGAGGGCTGCCTCTCCGTACCCGGCTTCCAGGAGACCGTGCCCCGCGCGGAGCGGATTCGCGTGACCGCACTCGACCGCAACGGCGACTCCTTCACCCTCGAAACGGATGGCCTGCTCTCGGTATGCATCCAGCACGAGTGCGACCATCTCGAGGGCAAGCTGTTCGTGGACTACCTGTCGAACCTGAAGCGCAACCGCATCCGCAAGAAGCTCGCGAGGCAACGCCGCGACGAGGCCGAGAGGGTTTGAGCGGCGCCCTGCGACTGGGTTTCGCCGGCACCCCCGACTTCGCCGTTCGAATCCTGGAACGGCTCATCGACTCGCCGCATGTCGTCGCGGCCGTCTTCACCCAGCCGGACCGCCCCGCGGGACGCCGCCGCCGGCCGACGCCAAGCCCGGCCCGGGTGTTCGCCGACAGCCGCGGATTACCGGTGCACACCCCGTTGCGCATCCGCGAGGAAGTGGCTCGGCTACGCGCCCTGGATCTCCTGGTGGTCGCCGCATACGGCCTCATTCTGCCGCCGGCCGCACTCGATGCACCGCAGCTCGGTTGCATCAACGTCCATGCTTCCCTGTTGCCGCGCTGGCGCGGCGCCGCCCCGGTCGAGCGGGCGATCATGGCCGGCGACGCCGGCACCGGCGTCAGCATCATGCAGATGGACGCCGGCCTCGACACCGGGCCGGTGCTCGCCCGGCGGTCCACGCCCATCGGCGACACCGAGACCGGAGCCGCGCTCGCGGCGCGCCTCGCCGACCTCGGCGCGACCACGCTGCTCGAATGCCTCGCACACCCCGATGCCCTGGCGGCCGAGCCCCAGGACCCCGCGCTCGCAACCCACGCCCCGAAGCTGACTGCACGGGACGCGGTCATCGACTGGACACGCTCCGCCGCCGGGGTCGCCCGACAAGTGCGCGCGCTCAGCGGACGCCGCACGGCTTGCGCGACCCTCGCCGGCGAGCGGATCGCGATCCTCGCCGCACGCGCGGCGGACACCGGCGACGCTCCGCCCGGGGTCCTGGCAAGGACCGCCGCGGGGCTCGTCATCGGCTGCGGGGCAGGCGCGCTGTTGCCGGAAACCGTCCAGCTGGCCCGCGGCAAGGGCCGTCCCATGTCCGTTCGGGATGCGGCAAACGGTTTTCCCGATCTCTTCGCGCCGGGTAGGCAGCTCGATGTGCCCGATTGACACGCGACAGACGTCCCCGTCCGCCATCCGGGCCCGTGCGGCGCTGGCGATCGATGACGTGCGCCGCCGGAGCCGTCCGCTGGACGAATTGCTCGGCGCCGGCACACCGCCGCTCCTCCGGGAACTCGCCTTCGGCACCTGCCGGCACTACTACTCCCTGCGCGCCGCCATCGACGCGCGTCTGGAGCGGCCGCTGCGCGAACGCGACCAGGACATCCATGCGCTACTCCTCGTCGGTCTCTACCAGCTCCGCCACCTGCGCACTCCCGCCCACGCCGCCGTGTCGGAAACCGTCGCGGCGGTCCGCACACTCGGCAAACCGTGGGCCCGAGGACTCGTCAACGGCGTGCTGCGACGCGCGCACAACGACGCGCCGGCGACCTCGGAAGAGGCGCGCCTGGAACACCCCGCCTGGCTGATCGACGCGTTGCGGGCCGCCTGGCCCGATGCGTGCCCGGCGCTCTTCGACGCGAACAACGGGCGCGCCCCCATGACACTGCGCGTCAACCGCGCAAGGAAAGATGTGCGTGCCTACCGGGCCATCCTGGACCGCGCCGGGATCTCCCACCGACCGGGTCTCGCGTCCACATCCCTGGTGCTGGACACGCCCCTGCCGACCGCCGAACTGCCGGGCCACGCCGAGGGGTGGGTGTCGGTGCAGGACGAGGCGGCGCAGCTTGCCGCGGCCCTCGTGCCACGTGCCCGAGGCGCCCGAGTCCTTGATGCATGTGCCGCGCCGGGAGGCAAGGCGCTGCACCTGCTCGAGGAGGATCCGACGCTTGCGGTCACGGCGGTCGATGTCAGCGAAACCCGCCTGCGTCGACTGCGCGCGGAAGCGGGGCGGTTGGGCCACCATCTGGCCCACGTCACGCACGGCGACGCCACCGACACCGGGTGGTGGGGCGGCACGCCCTTCGATGCCGTTCTGCTGGACGCGCCCTGTTCCGGAACGGGGACGCTGCGGCGTCATCCGGACATCAAGGTCACGCGCCGGCCAGAGCACGTGTCCGCCGCGGCCACGCGCCAGCGGGCGATGCTCGAGAGCCTCTGGAGCGTCCTTTCAAGCGGCGGCACGCTGCTTTACTGTACCTGTTCCATCCTGCCCGAGGAGAACGACGCCGTGATCGAGGGCCTCCTGGCCAGCGCGCCGGACGCGGCGGCGGTCCCCATACACGCTGCCTGGGGCAGGAGCACTTCCCACGGGCGCGTGTTGTTGCCGAGCCCCGGCGGGCCGGACGGCTTCTACTACGCGCGCATCGACAAACGACCCGCAGTCCGGGGGGACCCCGCGTGAACATCCTCATCCTCGGCGCGGGGCAGGTGGGCGGCACCCTGGCCGAGCACCTCGCAAGCGAGGCGTTCGATATCACCCTGGTGGACATCGATGGCGCCCGGCTGCGCGAGCTGCGCGACCGACTCGACATCCGCACCATCCACGGCTACGCCTCGCACCCCGACGTACTCCGCGATGCCGGTGCGAGCGACGCGGACATGCTGATCGCGGTGACGCCGAACGACGAAGTCAACATGATCGCGTGCCAGGTCTGCTACTCGATGTTCGGCACGCCCACCAAGATCGCCCGCATTCGCGCGGACTCCTACCACAGCCGCACGGGATTCTTCACGAAGGACCACATGCCCATCGACGTGCTGATCAACCCCGAGCACGTGGTCACCGAGCAGATCAGGGAACTCCTCGAACACCCCGGCGCCCTGCAGGTCCTCGACTTCGCGGACGGCCGGGTCAAGCTGGTCGCCGTCAAGGCGGAACACGACAGCCCGCTGGTCGGCCAGAACCTGCGTTTCCTGCGCAGCCGGATGCCGAAGGTCGACTCGCGGGTTGCGGCGATCTTCCGGCGGGGGCGGGCGATCCTTCCGGAAGGCGACACGATCATCGAGCCGGAAGACGACGTCTTCTTCATCGCCGCCGCCGACAACATCAACGCCGTGATGGCCGAACTGCGGCGCGTGGAACGTCCCTACAAGCGCGTGCTGATCGCCGGCGGCGGCCACATCGGCGAGCAACTGGCCCTCGCGATCCAGCCGCTCTTCTCGGTGAAGGTGATCGAGCATAACGCCGACCGGGCGAGAGAACTGGCCCAACGCCTCGACTCGGCCGTCGTCATACACGGCGACGCCACGGACAAGGAGCTGCTGCTCGAGGAGAACATCGAGCGGACCGACGCCTTCTGTGCCGTAACCAACGACGACGAGGTCAACATCATGTCGTCGCTCCTGTCCAAGCGTCTCGGGGTACGCCAGGTGATGACGCTGATCGGCAAGCCGGCCTACGTGGACCTGATGGAGGGCGGCGACATCAACGTCGCCATCTCCCCGCAGCTCGCCACGACCAGCACGATCCTGAAGCACGTGCGCCGGGCCGATGTCGCGCGGGTGCACAGCCTGCGGCGGGGCGCGGCCGAAGCCATCGAGGCCGTGGTCCACGGCGACGCCCGCAGCAGCAAGGTCGCCGGGCGATGCATCAGCGACCTGAAGCTGCCGCCGGGTACGACGGTCGGCGCGGTCGTGCGCGGCGACGACGTGCTGATCGCGCACGACGACGTCGTCATCGAGCAGGACGACCACGTGATCCTGTTCGTCACCGACAAACGGCGCATCCCTGCCGTGGAGCGCCTGTTCCAGGTCGGCCTCTCGTTCTTCTAACGGCGGGTAACGGCGGGCAGCCCCTTGCACTACAGCGTCATCCTCCGCATCACCGGCGTGCTGCTGATGCTGTTCAGCATCGCCATGGTCGTGCCGGTGGGTGTCGCGCTCTTCTACGGCGAGGACACGGCCGTCCCGTTCCTGACGGCCTTCGGCATCACCCTCGCGACCGGCGCCGTGCTGCGCTTCGCCACGGGCCCCGGCGGCGCTGAACTGCGCAGTCGCGAAGGCTTCCTCATCACGGTGCTGTTCTACGTGGGTCTCGGGCTCTTCGGGGCGCTCCCCATGTACTTCGCGCCCGAGGTCATGCAGTCGTTCACCGACGCCGCCTTCGAGTCCCTCTCCGGCCTGACGACCACCGGCGCCACCGTGATCACGGGGCTCGACGAGCTGCCGCGGTCCCTCCTTTTCTATCGGCAATTGCTCCAGTGGCTCGGCGGCATGGGCATCATCGTCCTGGCCGTCGCCGTGTTGCCGATGCTCGGCGTCGGCGGCATGCAGCTGTACCGGGCCGAGTCGCCCGGACCGGTCAAGGACACCAAGCTGACGCCACGCATCACGGAGACCGCGCGTGCGCTCTGGCTGATCTACCTGGTGCTGACGCTCGCCTGCGCAGCCGCGTACTGGATCGCCGGCATGAGCCTGTTCGACGCGATCTGTCACGCATTCTCGACCGTGGCCATCGGCGGCTTCTCGACACACGACGCGAGTCTCGGGCACTTCGCGAGCGGCGCCATCGAGTCCGTCGCGATCGTCTTCATGATCATTTCGGGAATCAACTTCGGCCTGCACTTCCTGGCGTGGCGCCGGCCGTCCCTCTACTTCACCGATCGCGAAGTGCGGACTTACCTGGTCGCTCTTGTGTTCGTCGCGGTACTCGTCGTCGCGAACCTCGCCTGGACACCGGGCGCGACGCCGAATCCGATACGCGACGGCATCTTCCAGGCCGTCTCGATCACCACCACCACCGGCTTCACCACCGCGAACTTCAGCCTGTGGCCGTCGTTCGTCCCGTTCCTGCTGCTCTTCGCCGCGTTCGCGGGCGGCTGCGCGGGATCCACCGCCGGCGGGATCAAGATGATGCGCGTACTGCTGGTCGCCCGGCAGGGGCTGCGCGAGATCCGACGCCTGATCCATCCGAACGGCGTCTTTCCGGTCAAGATCGGCCGCGAAGTGATCTCGGATCGCGTGATGGACGGCGTCTGGGGGTTCTTCGCGGCCTACGTCACCATTCTGGTGGCCATGGTCTGCGTCGTGCTCGGCATCTCGGACCTCGATTTCGTGAGCGCGTTCTCGGCGGTCGGCGCATGTCTCAACAACCTCGGCCCCGGGCTCGGCGACGTCGCCCTGCACTACGGCGATCTGAACGGGGCCACCAAGTGGCTGCTGGTGCTGGCGATGCTGCTCGGGCGACTCGAGATCTTCACCCTGCTGGTCCTGCTGTCCCCGGCGTACTGGCGGAGCTGAATCACGACGCGCCCCGTCACGCCTCCTCGCCAGGCTTGGGGCCGCCGCGTCGGCGCCGCTCCCGAAAGCGCTTGTACTCCCACTGGTATTGGGCCGGGTCGCGCTGTACGGCCCGCTCCACGGCACGGTTCATGGCCGTCGCGCTGACGACCAGGTCGCTGTCGCGGATTTCCCCGTCCACACGCTCGCAACACACATCGAAGCCACTGGGCGTCCGCCGGACCGTGACCATCAACACCCAGGTGTCGGCCTCGATCAGGCGCCGCGCCAAGGTCATCGTGAGGACCTCCACCCCGAAGAACGGCGCGCGCACCGCGGCGTCCGGACGCGGCGTCTGGTCCGGCAGTACGCCGACCGCGCCGCCCGACGCCAGGAAGCGCCTGACCCGGCGCAAGCCGCCGACATCCAGCGGCGCGAGATCGAGGCCCCAGCGGGTCCGCGCGTGCACGATATGGCGTTCGAGGGCACGGGACTTCGGCCGGTCGTAAAGGAACATCACCGGCAGCCGCCGCCCGAGCGCGAAGCCCAGTATTTCCCAGTTTCCCCAATGCGGAACCAGGATCACCGTGCCCCCGGGATGCGATCGTGCCGCGTCGAGCAGGTCCGCGCCCGCCCCGAAGCTGACTGCGCGCTCGAACGCCGCTGCGCCCGCGTAGGACACGAAACCGCTCTCGCATGCGAGTCGGCAGGTTTCCACGAGGCTGCGGCGGGCGAGCCGGCGCCGCTCAACCGGGGCAAGTTCCGGGAAGCACCGCGCCAGGTTCGACTCCGTCACCGCGACGCCCGGTCCGCGCAGCCACCATGTGACGCGCCCGGCCGCGGCGCCGAGGGCCCGCGCCCAGGACAGCGGCAAGAGGGCGAGAACCCGCACACAGCCGATGAGGAACCAGGCCACGGTCGTTCTCAGGCGCTGCGCGCAAGCTCCGCGTGCCGAAAGCAGCCCACGAGGTGGTCGTTCACCAGACCCGCGCTCTGCATGAACGCGTAGCATACGGTCGGGCCGACGAACTTGAAGCCGCGTTGGCGCAGGGCGCGTGACATCTCGTGCGAGGCAGGGGTGTGGCTCGGCACGGACTCCGGCAGCGCCCAGCGGTTCTCCGTGGGGACGCCATCGACGAACGACCAAAGGAATGCCGACGGGTCGTCGAACGTGAGGAACAGCCGGGCGTTGCCCACCATGGCCGAGAGCTTGCCCCGGTGCCGGATCAGGCCGGCATCCCCCAGCCAGTGCGCGAGGTCCGCGTCTCCGCACCCGGCCACCCGTTCCGGCTCGAACCCATGGAAAGCCTCCGTCATGTGCGCGCGCTTCGCGAGCACGGTTCGCCAAGAGAGCCCCGCCTGCATGCATTCCAGGGTCAGGCGCTCGAACAGATCACGCGGATCGCGGATCGGTACGCCCCATTCGACATCGTGATAGCGAAGCATGTCGGGGTCCGACAGGCTCCACGCGCAACGAGTTTCGGCGGCTGGACGTTTGTTCATATACTCCGCGTCAACCGGATACGCACTACCCGAACGCGACATCCATGTACAGGCTCGTACTGCTCGACCGCGACGGGGTTCTGAACCATTGCCGGCCCCGGAAGTGCAACGGGCACCCGGAAAACTACATCAAAACACCCGCCGAATGGGCGCCCATCGTCGGCAGCCCGCAGGCCGTGGCCGTCCTCAACGCGCGCGGCTGCCGCGTCGCCGTATGTACCAATCAGAGCGGCATCGGTCGCGGGCTGATGTCCGATGCCGACCTCGCCGCCGTGCACCGGCGCATGGATGCCGCACTCGAGGGGGCCGGCGCACGCATCGACCGCGTCTACTTCTGCCCGCATCGCCCCGACGCAGGTTGCGCATGCCGCAAGCCGAGGCCCGGGATGCTGCAGGCGGCGATGACGGAACTCGGGGCAAGCGAACGGGAGACCTGTTTCGTCGGCGACTCGCTACGCGACATGCAGGCGGCGCTCGCCGCCGGCTGCGAGCCGATCCTCGTGCGCACGGGTAACGGCAGCAGGGACGAGAAGCAGGCACGTTCGGCCGGGGTGAAGCGCGTCTACGACGACCTCGCCGACGCCATACGCAGCTTGCCCGCATGATGGCCACGATCCGCGCCGCGCTCTTCTACGCCGGGTACATCGTGTGCACCGTGGTCTGGGGCAGCCTGTCGGTCGCGGTCGGCTGGGTCTTGCCCACGAAGGCGCGGTTCCAGTTCGTCATTGGCGCCTGGACGCGCATGGTGCTCGGATGGCTCGCCGTCACCTGCGGCATTCGCGCCGAGGTCGAGGGGCGTGAGCACCTGTCCGGGGAGCCCTGCATTCTGCTCGTCAAGCACCAGAGCACCTGGGACACGCTCTTCGTACAGACCTTGCTGAGCCCCCAGACGACGCTGATCAAGCGGGAGCTGCTCTGGATACCGTTCTTCGGATGGGCGCTCGCCGTCAACCGGCCGATCGCCATCGACCGCAACGCGCCCCGCGATGCCTTCCGGCTCCTGCTCGAACGGGGCACCGCCCGATTGCGTGCCGGCGTCACCGTCACGCTCTTCCCGGAGGGAACACGCGTGCCGTGGGGAGAACAGCGACCGTTCCAGGCCGGCGGAGCGGCGCTGGCGGCCCGGGCGCGCTGCCCGGTCCTCGTGGTCGCCCACGATGCCGGCCGCTACTGGCCGGCGCACCGCTTTCGCAAACACCCCGGGACAATCCGCGTGCGCATCTCCCCTCCGCTGGACACAGAGGGTAAGAAACACAAAGAAATCAACCAGTTAGCTCAAGACTGGCTGGCCAACGCAATGCGCGACCTGGAGCGCTCCGCCGCCCCTACACGTCCAGATTGACCACCAGGCGCGCGTTGGCCTCGATGAATTCGCGACGCGGTTCTACCCGGTCGCCCATGAGCGTCGTGAACATCCGGTCCGCCTCGATCGCGTCGTCGACGTTCACCCGCAGCATGCGCCGCTCCTCCGGATCCATCGTCGTCTCCCAGAGCTGTTCCGGGTTCATCTCGCCGAGGCCCTTGTAGCGCGACAGATCGACGCCGCGCCGCGCCTCGGCAAGCATCCACACATAGGCGTCGGCGAACGACTCCACCGGATGGTGTCGCTCTCCCCGGGCGACGAACGCCCCCTCTTCAAGCAGCCCGTCGAGGTCGTCAGCGAGCGCGCCGAGTTCCCGGTACTCCCGGGAGCGGAAGAAGTCGTAGCGCAGCGCCGTTTCCTCGCTCGCCCCGTGGGCGGTCGTCACCACCACCGGGTAGTGGATCTGGTACTCCGGATCCGCGCGGACGTGCACCTCTACGGAGTTGCCCTGGTCGTTGATGCGGGCGGCATACGGCCCCGCCCACTCCCGCACGCGTGTTGCATCCGACAGGTCTGCGAGGGACAGCCGCGGCACGTCGAGCATCGCTTGGGTGATGTGCACGGGATAGACCCGCGAGAGGGCGTCCAGTCGACGCATGAGCGCCTGGTAGCGCCGCGCGAGCGCCTCCAGCGAGGCGTCCAGCATCGCCGGCGCATCGGCGTTCACATGCAACTTCGCCAGCTGCAGCGCCGTCTGCAGGAAGTAGTCGTCGAGTTCGTCGTCGTCCTTGGCGTACTGTTCCTGGCGACCCCGCTTCAGCTTGTAGAGCGGCGGCTGCGCGATGAACACATGGCCGTGCTCGATGAGCTCCACCATGTGCCGAAAGAAGAACGTCAGCAACAGGGTGCGGATGTGCGAGCCGTCCACGTCCGCGTCTGTCATGACGATGACCGAGTGGTAGCGGAGCTTCGACAGGTCGAACTCCGCGTGCCCGATCCCGCAGCCGAGGGCCGTCACCAGCGTCCCCACTTCCTGCGAGGACAGCATCTTGTCGAAACGCGCCTTCTCCACGTTCAGGATCTTGCCCCGCAATGGCAGGATCGCCTGCGTACGCCGGTCCCGGCCCTGCTTGGCGGACCCTCCGGCGGAGTCGCCCTCGACCAGGAAGATCTCCGAGAGCGCCGGGTCCTTTTCCTGACAGTCCGCGAGCTTGCCGGGCAGGCCCGCGATATCGAGCGCACCCTTGCGCCGGGTCATTTCACGAGCCTTGCGCGCCGCCTCCCGGGCGCGCGCGGCATCGATCATCTTCGTGACGACGTTCCTGGCATCGTCGGGATGCTCGTCGAGGTACTCGGTGAACACGCGCGACAACTCCTGCTCGACGGCGGTCTTCACTTCGCTCGAGACCAGCTTTTCCTTGGTCTGCGACGAGAACTTCGGGTCTGGAACCTTGACCGAAACCACCGCGGTCAGCCCCTCGCGGGCATCGTCGCCGGACGTCGAGACCTGCGCCTTTTTCAGCAGGCCTTCGCGTTCGATGTACTGGTTCAGGGTGCGGGTCAGTCCGGCCCGGAAGCCCGCGAGGTGCGTCCCGCCGTCACCCTGCGGAATGTTGTTCGTGTACGCGAAGACCTGTTCCTGGAAGCCGTCGTTCCACTGCATCGCCACTTCCACGCCGATACCGTCTTCACGCTCCGTCGAAAAGTGGAAGATGTCGTTCAGCGCGGTCTTGTTCTGGTTGAGGAAGCCAACGAATGCCCGCAGGCCCCCTTCATAGCGGAAGCGGGCCTCCTTGCCGGTGCGCTCGTCGAACAGGTTGATCGAGACGCCCGAGTTCAGGAACGCCAGTTCCCGCAGGCGCTTGGCCAGGATGTCGTAGTGGAACTCGATGTTCCGAAAGGTATCCGCGGACGGCTTGAAATAGCACTCCGTGCCTTGCCGCTGCGTCTCGCCGACGGCCGCCAGCGGTGCGTCCGGCTCCCCGTGCCGGTAGGTCTGCAGGAACACCTTGCCTTCCCGACGCACCGTGAGCCGCAACTCCTCCGACAGGGCGTTCACGACCGATACGCCCACGCCGTGCAGTCCACCCGAGACCTTGTAGCTGTCGTCGTCGAACTTTCCGCCGGCGTGCAGCGTGGTCATGATGACTTCCGCCGCCGAAACCCCTTCCTCCGGGTGAATGTCGACCGGAATGCCGCGACCGTTGTCGGTAACGGTCACCGCCTCGCCAGGGTGGATGATCACGCGAATCTCGTCGCAGTGCCCGGCCAGGGCTTCGTCGATGGCGTTGTCCACGAGTTCCTGGACCATGTGGTGCAGGCCCGTACCGTCCTCCGTGTCGCCGATGTACATACCAGGGCGTTTCCGCACCGCATCGAGGCCCCGCAGCACCTTGATGTTGCGGGAGTCGTAACTACCGTCGGTCATGCTGGTTCGTCTTCTCCTTGCGAGGGTGTCGCCTCACATTCCGCGACTGAAGGCGGGGTTGCGCTGGGAGTCTGCTCGTGCGCCCCTGCGTCGAGGCCCTTGAGCCCTGACATCCCTGTCTCACGGGCTGCGTACGGTGCCTTGTTCCACGTGAAACACTCTGGTCCGCTCCGGACCGAACGTCCTGGCCACGTCGGGCTCGTGGGTGGTGGTCGCCAGGATCTGGCAATCCATCTCCTCGAGAAGCCCGAAGAACCGGACGCTGTGTTCGTCGTCCAACTCCGCCCACACGTCGTCGATCAGGAACAGACTTCGGGCTCCCTGCTCGTCCAGCAGAGCCCTGGCCTGACCGATGCGCAACGCGCTGGCCAGCACCTTGCCCTGGCCCCTGGACAATATGTCGGCGGCCCGACCGCGCTCCGCACCGAGGCGAAGGTCCGCACGGTGGGGACCGACCTGCGTTGCCCCCGATTTTACATCGCGCGGCGTGCTCGCGCTCACCTCTTCGGCGAGCGAATCGCCCTGGAATCCGGGGAAATAGTCCAGCCTGACCGCCAGACCGGGCGCCAGACGTTCGAGGCACGCCAACACCGCCGGGCGCACCGCATCGAGGTACGCGACGCGGGCAGCCGTCACGGCCTCGCCCAACTCGACCATCCGCGCGGACCAGGCATCCAGTGTCGCGTGATCGCCGGTCCGCAGGATCGCATTGCGCTGTTGCACGCTCCGAACGTAGTCGCGCAGGGTGTCGACGTAGTTGTGTTTCACGTGAAACACGCCCCAGTCGATCCATTGACGCCGGTCACCGGGTCCGCCGAACACCAGCTCGGCCAGGTCCGGCAACAGCAGTTGCACGGGCAACAGTCCCGCGACCACAGACGCCTGCCGGACCCCCTCTCCGTTCAGGCGCAAGTCCGTCTCGTTGGAACGCTCCTTGGCGAGGCGGATGCGTATCTGCCCGCGCACTGCGTGGGCGCCACGCAGGTGCACCGCCAATGCCGGCTCGTCGTACCGGATGAGGGAGGAGACGCCCCGGCCCCGAAAGGACCGGCCGCGGATCAACAGGTACAGGGCCTCCAGCAAGGCCGTCTTGCCCGCGCCGTTGGGCCCGACCAGCAGATTCAGCCGCGCGGAGAGATCGAGCGAGGCCGACGCGATGTTCCGGACATCGCGGACCTCAATGTGCTCGATGATCACGTCATAGGCGCATCGGCATGACGACGAACAGCGACCCGTCTTCTTCCGGTCCCTCGATCAACGCGCTGCTGTTGCCGTCGGACACCGAAAACCGGACATTCTCTCCCGACAACGCGTTCAGGATGTCCAGCAGGTAGTCGGCATTGAAGCCGATCTCCATCGGTTCCCCGTCGTACTCCACCGCAATGACGTCTTCCGCTTCTTCCTGATCCGGATTGTTCGCCTGGACCGTCAACTGTTCCTTCTCGAGGGCCAGCCGCACGCCGCGGTATTTCTCGTTCGAGAGGATCGAAGTGCTGCGCAGCGACCGACGGAGGGTCTCGCGATCCCCCGTCACGAAGTGTTCGCCATTCTTCGGAATGACGCGATCGTAGTCCGGGAACTGTCCGTCGACGAGCTTCGTCACCAGCGTATAGCCGCCCTGCACCGCACGCAGGTGATTGCTGCCGAGCGCCAGCAACAGCGCCTCGTCGCCCTCTCCGAGCATTCGCGACAACTCGTTCACCCCCTTGCGGGGCACGATCGCCTGTATCCGGTCCACGCCCTCGGCGCCGCCCTGGCAGGTGCACATGGCCAGCCGATGGCCATCGGTGGCCACGGTGCGGACGTGTTCAGCGGTGATCTCGAACAGCATGCCGTTCAGGAAGTAGCGCACGTCCTGTTGGGCCATGGCGAAACTCGTCTGGTCGAGGAGCCGTCGGACATCGGCCACCGGCACCAGCACCTTCACGTCGCTCTTCGGCTCCGCCATCTCCGGAAATTCGTCGACCGGCAGCGTCGCCAAGGTGAAGCGGCTCTTCCCCGACCGCACGGTGACCTGTTCCGCGACTTCCACCGAGATATTCGACCCTTCCGGCAGCGACCGCCAGATATCCGCGAACTTGCGGCCCGGGATCGTCGCCTTGCCCGGTCGCTCCACCTTCACGCCGTCCCGCACGTGGACGTGCAACTCCACCTCGAGGTCCGTCGCCGAGATCGAGAGCCCGTCGTCACGCGCCTGCACGAGCAGATTCGAAAGCACGGGCAATGTCTGGCGGCGCTCGACCACGCCGGTCACCATCAACAAGGCTCGAAGCAGGCATTCCCGATCGGTGCTGAATTTCATGCGGCTTGTTTCCCCGACTTTCCCCGACTTTCCCCAACTTCCTCGACTTTCTCCGGCTACCCCCGACTGTCCCCGCGGACCGCCCGGGCGCCATCCCTGAAGCGTCCCTTCCGGTCGCCGTCAACTCGTCAACAGGCGTTGGAGATTGCGGCAGTCCTCGGCCAGGTCGAGGTTGCCTTCCTTGGCCTCCCGTATCTTACGATAGGCATGCAGTACCGTCGTGTGATCGCGGTTACCGAAGGCCCTGCCGATCTCTGGCAGCGAGTAGTTTGTCACTTCCTTCGCAAGAAAGATGGCGACGTGGCGCGGCAGCACCAACGTTCGGCTGCGCCGCTTCGACAGCATGTCCGAGACAGTGACGCGGTAGTGTTCCGCCACGACCCGTTGAATCTCGTCGATACTGATCTGCCGGCCATGGATCGCGAACAGATCGTGCAGGACGCGCCGCACCAGTTCCGTCGTGATGCGCGAGCCAGTGAACATCGCGTTGGCGTGCACGCGGCGCAACGCACCCTCGAGTTCCCGCACGTTGGACCGGATCCGTTCCGCGATGAAGAATGCCACCTCGTCGTCCAGCGCGAAACCCTCGGCCTCCGCCTTTTTCATCAGGATCGCCACCCGGGTCTCCAGTTCCGGCGGTTCGACCTCCACCGTCAGTCCCCACACGAAACGGGACTTCAGGCGCTCCTCCAACCCC
>CBDBKI010000002.1:0-151459 GCA_965206615.1 Candidatus Azotimanducaceae bacterium | reverse complement strand
GAAGCGGATCCTGTACGAGCAACTCGGCGTACGGGAATACTGGCGCTTCGATCCGCAAGGCGAGTTGTTCGAGCCGCGCCTGCAGGGCCTGCGCCTCCAGAACGGCCACGATCGCCCCATCGCCCCGACGATCCGCGACGGCCGCGACGTGCTACCGAGCGTCGCACTCGGACTGGACCTTCGGGCAGACGGCGCGGGCGTGCGGTTTCACGACCCGGAGACCGGGCACGATCTGGAGACGTTCGAGGAGACGATGGCCGCGCGACACGCCGCGGAGAGCCGCGCGGAACGACTCGCTGCCCTGGTGCGCAGATTGGGGGCCGATCCGGACGCGTGACGCCGGCTTGCTGGCGAGTGCCCCGATGGCCTTCGCACTCGAACTCCGCCCAGGCGCTGCCGTGATCGACTCCCCTGCCTCCAGCCGAGGTTGGTTCGTGCCGATGATCTTCGTCCGCAATCCGGTGCGTCCTCGACGAGTTTTTCGCTCCGCCTGGACCAGGGCTCACGCGGCGCGCAGACATCGCCCCTTCCGGGCTCCCTTGCCCCAGATTTACGCTCCTCGACCTCCAGGACGACACCCGTGCGACGCGACCGATGGCGTTTCATCGAGTCCCTTTCGAGCCCTCGCGACACGCGTTTGAGACAGTGCGCGTGGACATGCTACGGTTGCTGGCGGCGCGTCGAAAGGAGCCCTTCGCATCGCTTTCGCCCCAACCTGCGGGACCTGCTCATGAGGCCAACCTCCTCCCATCCCGACGAGATCCACTATCCCAGTTCCGATGGGCAGCCGGTGGCTGAGAACAGCTGGCAGTGGAAGGCCATGCACCACGCGTTCGCCATGCTTGACGCCCACTACGCAAGCCGAGCCGACGTATACGTCATCGGCGACCTCCTGATCTACTACGAGGAGGGCGACCCGGCGAAGTCCGTGGCGCCGGACGTGTTCGTCGTCTTCGGCGCCGCGAAGCACGAGCGCATGAACTACAGGCTTTGGGAGGAACCGAAGGCGCCGGACTTCGTGCTGGAGGTGGCGTCGCCGAGCACGTGGAAGGAGGATCGCGGTCCGAAGCGGGCGCTGTACGAGCAGCTCGGCGTGCAGGAGTACTGGCGTTTCGATCCACGAGGCGACCTGTTCGAGCCAACTCTGCAAGGTCTGTATCTGCAGGCGGGACGTTACCGGAAAGTCCCGAGCCGGTTGCAGGGCGGGCGCCACACTCTACACAGCGACGTCCTGGGGCTCGACTTGCGGGCCGAGGGCACGCTGTTGCGCTTTCGCGACCCCGCCGCCGGGAGGGATCTGGAGACCTTCGAGGAGACGAAGGCCGCCCGACGCGCCGCCGAGAGCCGCGCGGAACGACTCGCTGCCCTGGTGCGCAGTTTGGGGGCCGATCCGGACGCGTGACGCCGGCCTGGCCCGTGCGCGGATGGCCTGCGAACTCGAATTCCGCCTGGGCCTCCCCGTACTCGACCCCCTCGCGTCCGGCCGAGTCTGGTTCGTGCCGACGATCTTCGCCCACCATCCGGTACGTTCTCGGCGGGTTCGCCGTGTCGCCTGGACGAAAGCGCACGCGCCTCGCAGACATCGGCCCCTTCCGGCCTCCCCGACCCCGGACTTACGCTCCGTGACCTCCAGCACGACACCCACGCGATGCGACCGACGGAGTGTCACCGAGTCCCTTTCGAGCCCTCGCGACACGCGTTTGAGACAGTGCGCGTGGACATGCTACGGTTGCTGGCGGCGCGTCGAAAGGAGCCCTTCGCATCGCTTTCGCCCCAACCTGCGGGACCTGCTCATGAGGCCAACCTCCCCCCATCCCGACGAGATCCACTATCCCAGTTCCGATGGGCAACCGGTGGCTGAGAACAGCTGGCAGTGGAAGGCCATGCACCACGCGTTCGCCATGCTTGACGCCCACTATGCAAGCCGAGCCGACGTATACGTCATCGGCGACCTCCTGATCTATTACGAGGAGGGCGACCCGGCGAAGTCCGTGGCGCCGGACGTGTTCGTCGTCTTCGGCGCCGCGAAGCACGAGCGCATGAACTACAGGCTTTGGGAGGAACCGAAGGCGCCGGACTTCGTGCTGGAGGTGGCGTCGCCGGGCACGTGGAAGGAGGATCGCGGTCCGAAGCGGGCGCTGTACGAGCAACTCGGCGCCGGGCGGCCGAGGTCCGAGCGGAGCGGGAGGCCGTGGCACGGAAGGAAGAAGCCCGGAACCGAGCCAGGCTCGAGGCCCTTCTGCGTAAAGTGGGCGTCGATCCCGACGCGTGATTTTCGCTGGGAGTGAACCGTAGTGCGAACGCGTTCGGATTCGACGTGTCACGATCATCTCCCGGTGATCCTGACACCTCCATTTTGAGACTCACCTTGCGGTGGAATCGCCCGTCGTGGTGAGGCCCACTTCGCATTGGACAAGGCTACAGCGTTACTTCCTGCACTTTGGAGCCTATGATTCTGTCCAAGCGAATCGGTGAGCGTTGCCGCCTCCAATCAGGCGCCGGTCGTCAAAGACTCGCCGCCGCGTGGGACGCACCGCGGAGTTCGGCGAGTCAGCCGCTTCGCGCGTTTCCGGCGTCAGGTACTTCAGGGCTTGGCGTCCGTTCTCGCAGCGGCCCCTGCGGAAGAGGAATGCGCACCGCTGGGCGGAGCAGCCATGCACTAGAGTCGCGGGGGCCTTGGGGTTGAGAGTCTTGGTTACGGGGGGCGCCGGATTTATCGGCAGCGCACTGGTCCGGCATCTCGTCGATGCCAGGGGCGACGAGGTGTGCACGGTAGACACGCTGACCTACGCGGGCAGCTTGGCCAACCTGGCGAGCGTCGAAGGGCGGGCCAATCATCGGTTCGAGAGGATCGATATCCGCGACGCCACGTTGATGCAGGCGGTCGTTGCCGATTTCGCCCCCGATGTACTGATGCACCTCGCGGCGGAGTCTCACGTGGATCGGTCGATCGACGGCCCGGCCGACTTCATCCAGACGAACATCGTAGGGACCTATACGCTTCTCGAAACCCTACGGGAGTACTGCGCTTCGAGGAGTCGGGAGTGCCGGTTTATCCACGTCTCTACCGATGAGGTCTATGGATCCCTCGGTTCCACGGGCGCCTTCACGGAGGAGAGTCCCCATCGCCCCAACTCTCCCTATGCCGCTTCGAAGGCAGCCTCCGACCACCTGGCGCGGGCCTGGTGGAAGACCTACGACTTGCCGGTCATCACCACCAACTGCTCGAACAACTACGGTCCATATCAGTTCGCGGAGAAGCTGATTCCGCTCGCGATACTACGGGCGCTGAAGGGGGCACCCGTGCCGGTCTATGGAGACGGGCAGCAGGTCAGGGATTGGCTGCACGTGGACGACCATGTTCGCGCACTGGTGGCCGTGCTGGACGGCGGCCGCCCTGGGCGGACCTACAACATTGGGGGCAACTGCGAAAGGACCAATCTGGAGGTGGTGCGGACGGTGCTGAAAGCGGTGGCGGCGCGCTCGGGCGCGGCTGAGAGCAACCTCCTGAGCCTCGTTGATTTCGTTGCCGACCGTCCCGGGCACGACCATCGCTATGCGATCGACGCATCACGCATCGCCCGGGAACTGGATTGGAGGCCACGGGTCGACTTCGATGCGGGGATCGCCGCAACCGTCGACTGGTACGCTGAAAACGTCGATTGGCGCAACGCGGTGGGCGGGGCCTACGCCGGCGAACGCCTTGGCTTGCATGAGGGGAAAAGACAGTGAGCTTCCGGATTCGCCGCTTATGCTTCGAGGGGTCTGCCTGATGCAGTGTCTTGAGACGAAACTGCCGGGGGTCCTCATCCTGGAACCCGACGTCTACCGAGACTCGCGCGGCTTCTTCGTGGAGCGCTACCACCGCGAAAAGTACGCGAGCTTGCCCGGGCTCGACACGGCGTTCGTTCAGGACAATCACTCGCAATCCCGCCGCGGGGTGCTCCGGGGGCTGCACCTGCAACGTGAGCACCCCCAGGGGAAGCTGGTCGGCGTGGTCGGCGGGTGCGTTTGGGACGTGGCAGTGGACATCGACCCGGCATCACCCACGTTTCGCCAATGGGTGGGGATCGAGCTCTCCCTGGACAACCAGCGGCAGCTCTACATTCCCCCCGGTTATGCGCATGGGTTTTGCGCACTGTCGGAGCGCGCCGACGTGCTTTACAAGTGCACTGAGGTCCGCTACGCGGACGATGAATACGGCCTTCTCTGGAACGATCCGGACCTGGCCATCGCCTGGCCGGTGGAAGATCCGGTTCTGTCCGACAAGGACGCCGCCAACCCTACCCTGCGGGAGTTTCTGGATGTGCCGATACATTGAGCGGCGAGCATGCGGGTTCTGATTACCGGCGGCTCTGGCCAAGTTGGGACAGCGCTGCGAGAATCGGCCCCGGCCGACGCGCTGATTCGGGCTCCTTCGTCGGGAGCGATGGACATTCGCAGCCGTGCAAGCGTGGATGCCGCCTTTGCCGCGTGGCAACCCGACCTGGCCGTCAACGCGGCAGCCTACACGCAAGTGGAGCGCGCCGAGGAGGAAATCGAACTGGCGATGGAGGTCAACGGGGCAGGGGCAGGAAACCTGGCGGCAGCCTGCGCCGAGTCCCGCTGTCCGCTGATCCACCTGTCCACGGACTACATATTCGACGGCACGCAAAACCGGCCCTACCCGGAGGACGCCACACCCGCGCCGCTGAACGTCTACGGGCACTCCAAGCTGGAGGGGGAGCGGGCTGTGCAGGAGAATCTGGACGACTTTGTGATCCTGCGGATCTCCTGGGTGTTCAGCGCGACGGGATCGAACTTCGTCAAGACGATGCTAAGCCTGGCAGGCCGCGACGAAGTACGGGTGGTCGACGATCAGCACGGCACGCCCTGCGCCGCATCAAGCATAGCTGGAGCGATCTGGCAAATCGCCGGGCGCCTGGCGGCGGCGCCCCGGGCCGGCACCTACCATTTCGCGTCGACGCCCGCGACAACCTGGTATGAATTCGCGCAAGCAGTGTATTCGTCCCTGCGCGAAGCGGACCCTGGGGCGAAGACGCCGGAGGTCGTGCCGATCACAACGGGCGAGCGAACTACGCGGGCAGAGCGCCCACGCAATTCCGTGCTGGACTGCACCAGGCTGCACAGCGACTTCGGGATTCCAGCGCCGGATTGGGGTCGGGAGTTGCGTTCCGTCGTCCGTCAACTGGTGTCCGGCTAGTACTCCGGCTGGCTCGTTCGGATCCCCACGGACCTTCGAGATGACACACGATCTGGCCGAGCTGGAGTGCCGCTTCACGTACAAGAGCCGGTGCGCGACTCTGGCCCGGATCTACGCCTCTCTGCTACCGCCAGCTCGCTGCGTGGCGACAACAAGCACCGCGGCCGTGTCTCACCGCCGGCCACCGCACGCTCGCGGCAGTCCCGGCGCTTGCCCGCGCATGGAAACCCTTCTCCGCCTTGCAGCGGCGCTTGCTAATTCGCCAGAAGGTCGATGCGCTCGACCAGACACCAGCCATTGTGCTTGCGCGTGTCGTCCACAGTGACTCGGACGGTCCTGTCGGTGATGAACGCCATCTGAGCCGAATCGAACATGCGCAACGCGCTGGACTTGGTCACATGCTCGCCGCTGCAACTGAACGTCACCCAATTGCCCGTGTTGCAGGAGAGTCCCTCGGTCGCCGGCGAGGCAGTCAGCCACACCATACAGCCGCCGAACTTCTCCTCGTCCGCCGACAAGGTCCGCGTGATCTTGGCGTCGAACGTCAAGCTCGTCGCAAGGGCTGCCAGCGGAAACGCGAGAGACACGCCCGCCACACACTTGATCCAACGGTTCATCGTCACCACCTCCGTTCGAGCAGTACTCGTACCCGGTGCGGGAAGCTGAGCTACCTCATAGCATCTCGCGCCATTCCCAAGCGGGGCCTAGGCTACCACGTTCCCGCAACTTTGAACGCGTATGAACGGGGGCTCGCGGGGGCTCGTCCGCGAAGGGAACGGCGACCGGAGGCCACTCGACCCGGGAACTCCCGCAGCCGCCTCGGTCTGACGCGAAGGCCGGTCCAAGGAGCGTCAATCGGCCAAGGTGCTGCAGGCTGTCAGTTTGGGAGGAACAACGCCAACCTGCTAGAATCGTCCGGTATGCGGAATCGGTGCAGAACGGCTAGTTCCGCACCTTCCCCCCGAGACGCTCACGCCACCAACGGTCACTCTCCGATGGAGCGAGTCCAGGGCGAGGTCCCTTGCTCAGGCACCGTCGAGAATTCCGGAAAGGCAGTACAATGGCAAGTCCAGGCGAGGCAACATGATTCTGATCGACACGCATCTTTGGCGCTACGCACTGTACCGCGCGTATCTCAACCTGATCGGCGAGGCATCACGCTACTACCTGGGTTGGCTCTGGTGGTTCCTGGAGCCCATCGCCATGACCGGCGTGTTCTTTTTCGTCTTCACCTACTTGCGCGCATCCAACGTCGAGAATTTCCAGTACTTTCTGATAATAGGCGTCACCACATGGCTATGGTTCGCAAACGGCGTGGCGAACTCCACCGACAGCCTGATGGTAGCCAAAAGCCTTGTCTCCCAGATGCCACTACCGAAACTCCTGTTTCCGTTCACCAGCGTCGTATCCGCGTCGCTAAAGCACGTGTTCGTCTTCACCACCGTTCTGCTCATGTTTGGGCTGACGCTCGGACCGTCCGCAGCCTGGCTGTACCTGCCGATTCTGGTGTTGACACAGTTCGTCCTGATCCTCGCCTTCTCGTCCGCCGTCGCTTTGGTGTGCTGCTGGATACGGGACTTGCGATTCGTCGTCCGATCGGGGTTGACGCTGATGATGTTCTGCTCCGGCATCTTCTTCGCCATCGACAGCATGCCGCCGGCGTACCAGGAGGTCTTCCGTCTGAACCCGATGGCCATGCTGATCGAGGACTACCGGCAGGTGCTCCTCGCCGGGAAGATGCCGGATCCCTCCACCTGCGCCCGCATCGCAGCCGCCAGCGTCCTGGGCCTCTATGCGATGAAGTGGGCGTACAGACGCTTCGACCTGACGCTTACGCGGCGCGTGATCGCGTAGTGCGGCTCTCCGAAGTCTCCGTCGTCTACTCCGAGTACCGCTTCTTCTCGAAGGCGGACGATGTCGTTGCGTTGCGAGACGTGTCTCTGGAAGTCCGGCCCGGTGACAAGCTCGGCGTGCTCGGTGCAAACGGCGCCGGCAAGTCCACACTGATGCGCGTCATGGCGGGCGTTCTGAGTCCGAACGCGGGATACATGGATGGCGAAGGGATGTCGAGGGCCCTGCTGTCGTTGAACGCCGGATTCGACAGCGACCTTTCCGGTGTGCACAACATCGTGATGCACGGCATGCTGATGGGGTTGTCCCGCCGCGAGGCCGCCTCCCGTGTGATGCCCGTCACCGAAATGTCCGGCCTCGGCGACGCGATACACCGACGGGTTAGCACCTACTCCACGGGCATGCGCGGCCGCCTCTGCTTTTCGACCGCTATCAACCTTGACCCGGATATTCTGCTGCTCGACGAGGTGTTCAGCGTAGGGGACGCGGAGTTCCGGGAAAAGTCACGGAGGATCATGATAGAGCGATTCAAAAGAGAGAAGGCGATCGTCTTCGTGACGCACAACGTGAACATGGTCAGGAGCATTTGCGAGCGCGCCATCTGGCTGGACCACGGGAGCGTGCGCGCCTACGGCGACGTGGAGTCAGTGATCGCGGAGTATCGAGAAGCAACCCGCCTGGCTAGTAGCTAGCAGGTAGAGGAGCCCAACAAAGCTGAAAAGCTCGCGGCGGCCGATCTCAAATCCAGAGCACGTCTAACGCCCCTTCGCCAGGATGCTCATTCCCACCACGTAGACAACCTCTCGCTAAACCGACTGAGTTTCTGCCGCGTGTCGTCAGCCGTCCGCCACTGGAACATCGGGTCCGGCGTACGCCAGTTCGCCCCGTAGATCAACTCCAAAACTGCCCCCGGATCATGCGGCACGAGCACCTCGCGCCCCTTGAACTCCATGGCCTGTAAAGGTAGTACCCGATCCCTCGCCAGCTTCCCTCCGGCATTATACATGTAGAGCCCGCCGTCCTCGAACCAGGCAATGAAGACGTCCATCGTCCTCCAGTGAAAGTGACCACCGCCGGCCCATCGGACACCTACGCCGCTTTCCTTTAACGTATCGACAACGTGCCTGAACTCACCTGCTGCCGCCTCGGCGTCGCTCTCATCTGCCACGAAGCACACATCTACATCGTCATCATGTGCGATGAAGTCACCGTTCCGAATGCAGCCAAGAAGCGTACCATAGCAGATGAACAGGTTCTTGGAAAACAGCTTCTGAAACTCCTCATTCAGGCGGTCAAGGTCATCGAATATCTGATTTGAACTCCATCTCTGTGCAACCGGCCGAAATACCCCGCCCGATTTGGCACTCACCAAGTAACCGTCCGCCAGCAACCGTTGGAGCTCCTCGATGCTATCCCCTTCCGGATTGCCGATGTGGGTATCGCAGGTTTTCGTAAACCGAAGCGCGCGCCCCCGCGCCCAAACCTCGACCTTCTCTCGGGGCGGCAAGAGAGAGAATAGTCTCGGCGAGATCCGAAAGCTGAACCCACCGGCGGAGTGTCCCATTTTCTCGTGCAAATCCCGCCTGTAAATGTCCGCGTGGACCTTCGTCAGAGCAATGGGTCCGATCCTGATCTCAACGTCCACTACCTCTCCATGCGAAGTATCGATGCACCATCCCGATATCGCATTGCGAGAAACGCTCTCAACAAACCCTCGTATTGCCATCGATCAGGGCTCCTTCCAGGCGCCTGGGCCATGTACAGATGCCTTACCACCAACTCGCATGCGCATGTACCTCGCGCTAGAGTCGGCGGAGATACACGCGGCCTACGATTGGGTCTTCTTCTTTGTACTTTGCCATGCCTCTTCCTTCGACGCGATAGATGCAGTCGAATGCCCCACATTTCTCGACATTAGCCACCAACGTGTCGACATTTATGAAACGGCGGTAGTGGCTGCCAAATCGTTTATGGAGCGAGCTGTCCTTGTCCGTTCGAAACTCGAAGAAACAGCGGTCTCCCCTGCCCAGGTAGTTGGCCAACGCGGAGATGACCGTGTCTTGCTCTTGCTTCGTGATCGCATGAAGGAAGAATCTGGCGTAGATGGCCAGCGGGGCCACCGATTCGTTCCTCTCGCCCGAACGGAACCGAGCAAGGGCCTCCTCGAGGTTGCCCTCCAGGCCGACATCCAGTTCCTCGAAGCCTACGCCCTTGAATCCGCGTTCTCGGGAGGCCCTGCGATCGTTCGCGATGGCCGTCGTCGCTACGTCCAGCCCCAATACGCGGTGGCCCAGGCTAGCGAAGAACATCGAGTCCCTTCCGTTGCCGCAGCCCATGTCCACAACATCACTGGGCGCATTCAACTCCATCGCAACCGAGGCCGCAAAGGGCGACGGAATGGTCGTATGGAGACTAGCGTAGAACCGCGACCAGTACTCCTTGATTTGCTCGTCCACGACAGTTATCCCCTGGCGCCGGTCCTACCCAAACTCATCATGCCCCATAGAGTGCCTTCGAGGCACGCGGGCGACCACGCCATGAGCGTGCGATCCTGCCTCGCGATCGCCCGAGGCCGGCCAAGAGGATCAGTCACCCTCAAGACGCCGCCCCCGTTGAGAGTCTCGTCAGTTCAGGTTTGACCGTCAAACCGTTAGCATACAGAAAACTGCAATAAGAGGACGCCAAGTGCCTCCTCACGGCATCAAATCGAGAAGCGTCGAAGCGGTCTCGAAAGATCCCGGCCAGCTTGTCTCTTTCGAGCCCGCCATAGCAATCTGCGGCAAACAGGTATGGAATCTCCATCGTCTCACACAGCTCTCGAGTGCGGGAGTCCAACGCGATGCAGAGCCCGGGAACGCCACTTTGAATGCCTAGCATGACGCCGTGTATGCGTGTGCCAATGACGAAGTCGAAACGTCGAAGGAACTCCATCCATGCAGCGACGTCGAAGAATACCACGGCGTGTCGCCGGAACCAGATCAGAAATTCCTGCGGAGACATGTCGGAGTCGACAAACTTGCGGCAGCGATCCACGTCCGTGGGTCGGAGGGCCCCAGTTTCGCCACGTGCCATTGCGACCATTGCGAGGGGTGCCTGACAAACGTATGCCCCGTGGGTCTCGGTCACCATCCGTGTGAGGGACTGCTCGACACGAGCAAGGTGTCTCCAATTCGGATGCCCCGCCGTGACTGCGATATGACCAGGCGGGTCCGTCAGGTTCCGTTCAATTTGTCGACCCAGATTGGTAGATGGATTAAGGAACAAGCTCGGACATCCCAGGACGCGCACGTCGTCGAACCCGTTCGCCGACAGCACTCGACGCGTAAACTCTCCCCGGACAGTCAGGTTCTCGTATCTTGAAGGTGCCCGGTCGATGATCGCTCTGACCCACCGCAGCGTACCCGCCCGGAGCTTGGGCAATCGATAGTCGATGTTGGATTGGGCTCCGAGGGAGATGGCAACAACAGGAATGTCGAGAGCTTCCAGTCGCTCCGCTACACTCCCCATGTCCGCGTGCTCGCCAAGTTGGTTCGCAGCAGGAATGACACAGACGTCTCCAACCACACCAAATTCTGCCGGCGCCGCATTCCAACCAAGGCCGATCGGGTTTCCCCAACCCAAAAGCTGACGCCTGATGGCCGACTTGAACGCAAGGTTGCCAGAGTTCCCACCCGTGAGCCGATACAACTCCCGACAGCTCTGAAACGGGCTCTGCGGTAGCAAATCCGGCAGCCCGAACATGATGGGTCGCTTGACGTCCTGGATCATGCCCCCGTCACCCGGTGTCGCCCTACTGCATTCTGCATGTAGACCGCCTCAATTCGAGTTATAACGATCGTGCCAAGCGGCAACGATGGTAAACCTCCGAACAGGCGTCGGTCAGTCCCCACGCGGGCCGGAATCGAGCACCGTCACGTCGGCAACGTCGCATCGGGGGACCTGCGCCGGCTCGATCAGGCCGAAGCCGACGACGCAGCGTCGCGAGAGACAGCCAGCCGCTCGAGCACTTCCTCGAGCTGCGCCAGCTTCACCACCCCGTCGACCTCCGCGCGAACCTGCCGCGGAAGCTCCGACCTCCACCCGCTGTCCCCGTCCTCAAGGATCCCGGGCAGCACCTTCGCGATGCGTTCGGCATCGGGCCGCCCTGTGAACGCGTATCCGAACCGGGCCAGCGTTTCCGCGCTGGCGCCCGTCTCCGAGAACGCCAACACCTTCTTGCCGAGCACCAGGGCTTCCGCCACGACCAGAGGGTTCGGGTCCTCGCGTGAAGTCAGCACGAACGCATCGAGCTGCCGCAGGTACGCGTATGGGTTCGAAACCAGACCGCTGACGTAGAAGTTCGGCAGGGCGAGATCCTTGAAGCGCTCCAGCGTCGCACCGTTCGCGTCGGCATCCGGCGGCGCCCAGGGGCCGATCCAGACGAAGTCGTGGGCCGGCAGCCGGGTGGCGACCTCGAAGAATATGTCGGACCCCTTGCGTGGTTGCGCCAATCCGCACATGCCCACGACATGGCGTCCGCCGTCGTCCCCGAGCGGCGCGCCCTTGGCGTTGACAGGCGCCGGAACCTGCACCGCGCTCTGCTCCAGAACCGTCTCGGTGTCAATGAAGATGCCGAACTCGAAACGGTTGCTCACGGATGTGCCCGTCAGCGTCTCGATGTCCTCGATGGCCTGCCGCGACGCCCCCACCAAAAGGTCGGTCCAGCGCAGCACTCGCGGCGTACACACGCTCGACAACAGCCCCGGCAGGCTGTCGCGGGTCTCGTGGGTATGCAGGACGACCGGTACGCCCGCCCGCGCGCCGGCCTCGCACCACTCACCGGACGCAACGGAGTTGACGTACAGCACGTCCGGGGCGATCTCCTGGACCAGCACAACAGCCCGCTCGACGCGTTCGCGGTACGTCAGGTTGCTCACTTCGCGGCTGGTATCCAGGCAACGGTAGGAACCGCGCAAGAGTTCATACCGTGGGAAGTCGATCAGCGGCCCTCCCTTCTTCACCACCAGGGTCGTATCGTGGCGCTCGGAAAGCGACGCCGCAATGTCGAACCCGATCCTCGGTGCACCGGTCAGGCTCGCCTCATGACAGACAACACAGATGCGCACGATCTCTCCGCCGGCCCAGGCTCAGCGCCACTCGAAGCGATAGTTCATGTCGCGCACGACCGCCCCGAACACCCGTTCGACGGCATGCGCCCAAGCGCCATCGCCTTCCACGGTCGGTTCGCCGCTCCCCTCGAACTCAAGGTCTCCGGCCACCTCGAACACGCGCGACAGCACCTCCCTCCGCAGAAACATCATGGTACCCGAGACGAACTCCACGTCGGCCGACTCCTCCACGATGTTCATCCGTTCGAGCAACAGGTCGTATTTCTCGCGGTTGGCGTTCATCTCCGTATAACGGCACGCTGCAGACCCGAGTTGACCGATCGTTTCGTCCTCGAGCAGGGTCCGGATGTTCTCCGCCGCACACTCCCGCGAACCCATGAGCGGCCCGATGAGCTTCCGTCGCCACCGTTGCGCTTCCCCCGCGCCCATGTGGGGACTCTTTTTCGTGTGGAGCAGGCAGAACAGGCGATAGTCCTCCATGCGGAGATTGCGCAACAGTTGGCAGTGTCCTCCGACGTCGCGGCCGACGTTCTCGCTCACATAGACCCGCGCTGAGGGGAACGCCAGACGAATGCGCGCAAGCAACTCCGGATCGAACGTATCGTCCACCAGGTTGACGCACAGGTCGTAAGAATCCCGCGGCAGATTGCCGACATACGCCGACAATTCCTCCCACAGTTCCGGATAGTACACGTGTGCCAGCACGCACAATGGGCGCGCGCTCTGTGCCAGCAGATCCGGAACTCCGATGTCGAGAGCAGCCGTTTCCGAGGTTGGAGGCGCCGGATCAGTGCGTAGGGTGTGCAGCCGCGGCTCCCATCGTCCGTGGCGCATATAGTGGCGCAAAGCTTCGAGCGGTGACTGGTCCGTCAGCCAGCGCAAGTCCGGGTACAGCTGGATGTACTCGGGAGCATCGAAATCTATCGGGATCTCCCTGGGGTTGTCGCAGAGGCTGCGGACGAACGCGGCCTTCGAGGCGATTCTCGACTCGTCCTCGCTTGCGCACACCCTGGCGAGTTCGTCGTCGCTGAGCGGTGCCAGTTCCGGATAGAGAACGCGGCAGAATGTCAGGTCGAATGCCTCGGCATCCGCGGAGGCGAGGTCGAGCCGGTGCAGCGTCTCTATCGTCGGATCGACCACGTCGGGGTCAATGTCCACGGGCCACCGTCCCTCTACCGCCCCGTGTTCGAGGTAGTGGGGCAGGGGATCGACACCAGCCGCCTCGATGTCCTCATTGGTCGCCAGGTAGTGGGCCGGATCGAACAGGATGGGTACGTCGCCGCCGTTCCTCTTCGCCTCGTAGTTCCGGTCGGCCAGGTCCAGCCATCCCGACGAAGCATACGTGCGTTGTGGCTCCGCGGGCCGGACGGGTGCCGGATCGATCGTGTGGAGTGCCGGAAACGAAGCAAGCAACGCGCGTTTGCGACGCTCGCGTGCGGACCGCGTCAGCGGCGCGAGCCGCCAAAGGAGCCGTAGCGTGCCGAACGTTGCACGCACCGAGAGTCGACGCACAAGCCAAGCGAACGCGACCAGCGTCTTCTTGACAAGGCGCAGGGGTTTCGTCAGGCGCCACGAGGACGACGCGTAAACGGCCGAGAGCTCCTGGTCCCGGTGTTCGACCACTTCGTGCAGTGCGTCGTTCTGGCCGTCGCGGTCGACCAACGCTCGATTCAGCGCGTCGTTCTGGCCGTCGCGGTCGGCTACCACTCGATTCAGCGCGTCGTTCTGGCCGTCACGCTCCGCTACCGCTAGATTCAGCGCGTCGTTCTGGCCGTCACGCTCCGCTACCGCTAG
The DNA here is from genome assembly GCA_965206615.1 of Candidatus Azotimanducaceae bacterium. GTDB lineage: Bacteria > Pseudomonadota > Gammaproteobacteria > Pseudomonadales > Azotimanducaceae > VXNE01. The sequence continues at coordinate 137,503 of CBDBKI010000002.1, read as the reverse complement.
ATTCAGTGCGTCGATCTGGCCGTCACGCTCCGCTACCGCTAGATTCAGCGCGTCGTTCTGGCCGTCACGCTCCGCTACCGCTCGATTCAGTGCGTCGATCTGGCCGTCACGCTCCGCTACCGCTAGATTCAGCGCGTCGTTCTGGCCGTCACGCTCCGCTACCGCTCGATTCAGTGCGTCGATCTGGCCGTCACGCTCCGCTATTGCTCGATTCAGCGCGTCGATCTGGCCGTCACGCTCCGCTACCGCTCGATTCAGCGCGTCGATCTGGCCGTCACGGCCCAACACGACGTGTTTTAGGGCATCGATCTGTCGGTCCCTATCCGCGACCACGGCACCCAACGCATCGAGTTCCCGGTCCTTCGCACTCGCGAGCCCTTCCAGGTACCCGATCTGCTCGTCCCGCGTAGCGATCTGCTCATCCCGAGCGGCGATCTCCTGGTCCCGCGCCGCGATCTGCCCGTCTCGACCCGCAACGACATGATTCAATGCATCGACTTTGCGGTCTCGATCCTCCACAACGGCATCGAGCGACGCGATCTGCTCGTCCTTCTTCGCCACGAGTCCGGTCAGGTGGCCGACGTTCTCATCGCGATCCGCCACGGCGCGGTTGAGCGAGTCGATCTGTCCTTCGCGATCGGAGACCACAGTGTTGAGCGCCGTCAACTCGTGCCCCAGCACGCGGTTTCTCTGACCGGCGCGCATGCCCGTCGCGACGGCGCGTCCGAAGACGGCCGCAGCCTCGTCGAACCCCGAGCGCAGCCTGTCGAGCCGGCTGGTGTCGGCCTTCCGTGCATTGGAGTGCGTCCAGCGATCGACAATCGCGAAGGTCTCACTTACCCACCGTGAAACCTCGGCACTGCTCGGCAGGCTCGCGTCATCCCGAACATGGTGCCGACCGGTCGGCACGAAACCGCTCTCGATCTCGATGCCGGCAGTGGTCGAACGTTTCGGCCATACCACGTCGAAGGCCTCACCCATGGCATCCGCCACCGGCTGCCAGTTGCCCAGGGGGGCGTCGAAACGAACGAACGCTCGCGGATGGCCTCTGGAGGCATACTCCGCGTCGAGCACATGTCGCAGCCACAGCAGCAGGCCCACGGAGGGGTCGATCGCATCGCGGGCCTCAAGCGACGCCGCCACCTCGAGCGGGTTCCGGATCGGCAACGCAATGCGCGCGTCCACGCCGCAGTCCGCGAGCGCATCGATCCAGAAGTCCAGCAGTCGACAGACGCGCGGATCCTTGAACACGAACAGGGGGCTGTCCCCGAACTCGCTCTCGATCACGGCCCGGGCGCGGCTGCGAAACCCCTCCGCCACCGGCGAGGCGTGCCAGTCGGGATTGAATGGCTCCCAGTCGTCCCAGGTCGAGCCGGCGGACGCGAGCACGGCCTCGTTGAGCGCCACGACTTCCGTCGACTCCCAGTAGCCCTCGGCGTTGTACTCGTCGGCTTCCATGAGCGCCGCCGGAAGATCGCACCCGAGCCCGTTCAGCATCCGCGTCAACGCGGAAGTGCCGCTCCGGTGCATGCCGGCGACCAGGATGGCTATCCTGTCCATGAGCCCCCCGCACGGCCGTCGACGTTCCTCACGGTTGTGCGTCCTCGAGACGGAAGTGCGCGGCCACGTAGTCGACGAGGGTCGCGACACAACGTTCCACGCTGTTTGCGACGGTGTCAATCGTCAGCGCCGGGCTCTCGGGCGGCTCATACGCGTCGTCTACCGCCGTGAAATTGCTGAGCTCCCCGGCCCGCGCCTTGCGATACAGGCCCTTCGGGTCGCGCCGCTCGCAAGTGGCGAGATCCGCCTGCACGAACACTTCGTGGAACCGCTCCCTCGCCGCTTCCCGCGCGGTGGCTCGATCCGCCCGGTAGGGCGAGATGAAGGCCGCGATACAGACAAACCCGGCGTCGGCGAACAGCGCGGCGACCTCGCCAGCCCGACGAATGTTCTCCCGACGGTCCTCGCGGGAGAATCCCAGGTCCGTGCTGAGTCCGTGGCGCACGTTGTCGCCGTCAAGCACATAGACCTGAAATCCTTGCCGAAACAGGCGCTCCTCGAGCCCCAGCGCCAGGGTGGATTTCCCTGCCCCCGAGAGACCCGTGAACCAGAGCACGCCGCCGCGATGGGCGTTGCGCGACTCACGATCGCAGCGGGCGATCCGGTGCTCTACGCGAGTGATTTCCCGGGTTGATTCCATGAACAGGAGGGCACGAAGCAAGGCCGCGCATCTTGCGGTTCGGGCACAGGGTTGTCAATCGACCGACGGCGATCACGGGGCTCCCCGCCTGCGCATGACCGTCACCCGGCCGGATCGCGAGTCACCCCTGGCGCGCGCACCGCAGGGTCAACTGGGCCGCAACTCCGCGTCCAGATCGTGGTCGTCGCAGAAGTAGAAGAACGCGTCGCGCAACTCGGCGATGCGCACGTCGGGCGGCAACTCCACCTCCATGACAAGCGAGAAAATCGGCGTTCCCGTGTGGGCCGCACGCTCGCTCACGGTGTCGAGGTTGTAGATGTTGATGTCCCTGGACGAAAAGAAGCTCGCCACCTTGTGGACGATGCCGGGATGGTCCATGGCGGTGACGCTCACGGTGTAGGGCACCCGACCTTCCACATCGGCGCGTTCGCCGGTACGACGCAAGAGCCACGCGAGATCCAGTTCCGTGGCGAGCCGGTCGAGCTTGGTCTCGAGTCGCTGCAGGGCGAGGTCGCCTCCGGCGACGCTCATCAGCACCGCGAACTCGCCGCCGAGGACAGTCATCCGGCTGTCTTCGATGGACAGATTGAGATCCGCCGCGAGCTTCGCGAGCTCGTTCACGAGCCCCGGCCGGTCATGACCGACGACGGAGATCACCACGCGGCTCACGGCCCGGCTCCTTCCGAAAAGTAGTCGAGCACGTAGGCCGGCAAATCCGGCACGGCCACCCGGGTCTGTTCCATCGTGTCACGGTCGCGGACGGTGACGGTATCGTCGCCCTCCAGCGTCTGGAAATCCACCGTCAGGCACAGCGGGGTACCGACCTCGTCGTGGCGGCGATAACCCTTGCCGATGTTGCCGGTGTCTTCATACAGCACCCGGCCGAAACCGAGCGACTGCAGGTCCCGCTTGATGGCGCGGGCCTTGCCGACGATGCCTTCGTGGTTGCGCTTGAGCGGCAGCACCGCAACCTTCAGCGGGGCGAGGTGCGGCTTGAGGCCCAGGACCGTGCGCGTGGAGCCGTTGTCCAGTTCCTCCACCCGGTAGGCTTCGTTCAGCACGGCTAGCACCCCCCGGTCGACGCCGGCGGACGGCTCGATGACGTACGGCACCTGCCACTCGCCCGACGCGAGGTCGCGAATGGCGAGCCGGGCGTTCGAGTCCGGGTTGGCGAGCACCTGCGCATCGATCGTCAGCCCGTCCTGGTCCTTGCTATGCGAACCGAGGTCGAAGTCCGTGCGATTGGCGATGCCCTCGAGTTCCTCCAGCCCGTGGGGGAAGCGGTACATCACGTCGAGCGTCGCCTTCGAATAGTGCGCCAGCTCATCCGGCGGCACCCGATAGAGCTCGAGTCGGCTCTCCTCGATCCCCTGGCGATGCCACCAGTCGAGGCGTTCCTGCACCCATGTCTCGTGCCACGCCTCGTCCGTGCCCGGCGCCACGAAGAACTCGAGCTCCATCTGCTCGAACTCGCGCACGCGGAAAATGAAGTTGCGCGGCGTGATCTCGTTGCGAAAGGCCTTGCCGATCTGCGCAATACCGAAGGGCAGGCGACGCGACGTGCTGTCGAGCACGTGCTTGAAGTTCGTGAAGATCGACTGCGCGGTCTCGGGACGCAGGTACGCGGTCGAGCCCGAGTCCTCGACCGGGCCCATCTGCGTGCGGAACATGAGGTTGAAGGGCCGGGGATCCGTCAGGTCGTCCGAACCGCACTTCGGGCAGCGCGGTTTCCCCCGGTGGCCGGCCAGGTGGTCGGCGCGCCAACGGGACCGGCACCGCCTGCAATCCACGAGCGGGTCGGTGAACGTCGCCTCGTGGCCGGAATACTGGAGCACCTTGCGGTTGGTCAGGATGGCCGAGTCGAGACCTTCCACGTCGTCGCGCTCGTAGACCATGGCGCGCCACCAGGCGGCCTTCAGGTTGTTCTTGAGCTCCACACCGAGCGGGCCGTAGTCGTACACGCCCTGCAGGCCCCCATAGAGGTCGCTCGCCTGGAAGACGAATCCCCGGCGCTTGCACAGGGCAACGAGTTCCTCCATGGATCGTGCGGGCACGGCAGTCTCCGGAGCGTACGTCGGTGGGGACGATGAAGCGGCGCGACTATACAGCAACGCACCACTCCCGGCATGGCCCCGGCCCGTCCCAACGGCGCCCGGGCGGAGTGGTCACGCGACTTCCGCCAAGGCGGTTTCCGGGGCACTATTGCCGTTGCGGCGCCGACCGGGCACCGCGTCATTCGGGTATCTTGACGAAACCTCACGGAAGGAGCGCAGACATGACAGGCAGCACATGGTGGACACGAACCGCTTGCCTTGGCGGGATCGCTGCGTTGGCGCTCTTGCTCATCGGCGCGCTCGGCACGCGCGCCGGGATCTGGGCGTACACGTCCGGGTTCCTCGTGGCCGCCGCCGCCATCGCCGTCGCGGCGCTGGTTGCCGCCTGGGGAATCGGGGCGCTCGTGGTCGCACTGCACAGGTCGCTGCGAGCAGAACTGTCGGCGCTGGCCTTGGGGCTGGTGGCCAGCGCCCTCGTATTGGGCGCGTTCGCGCAGCAGTTCGCCAGATTGCAGTCCGCACCGCCCATCTACCAGGTGACGACGGACACGAACGACCCACCGATGTTCGACGCGGTCGCGACGATACGGCCGGCAGACTCCAATCCGCACATGTACGACCCCGAGCAGCCTGTCGGGGACGGAACCCTGGCCAGCGCGCAGAAGGCCGCCTGGCCCGAACTGACGAGTCTGCGGTCGCCGCTCGATCCCGACGCCGCCCTCGACCGCGCCGTCGAGACCGCCGAGGACATGGGCATGGCGGTGGTCAACGTGGACCGCGCCAACGGTCTCGTGGAGGCGACGGCCACCACCTTCTGGTTCGGTTTCACGGACGATGTCGTCGTGCGGGTCCGTGGCGACGCCGACGGTTCGGTGATCGACGCGCGCTCCGTGTCCCGCGTTGGCATCAGTGACGTCGGCGCGAATGCGCGACGCCTGCTGCGTTTCCTGGAGGCGTTCGCCGCGGGTTGAGGGGCGCCAGCGCCACCGCTACCCGAGCACGGTGGCGCGTCAGAAGCGCAGTAGCCGGGCGTCCAAAGTCGTCAGGTCGACCACCCCCACGGCGTTGAGTCCCTGCATGTGTCCCGCGCATTCGCCGGGGTTGAAGATCAGGTGATACTCGCGCTGCTCGATGCGGGTGAGGTGCGTGTGCCCGTGTAGAGCGAGTTGATGGTCCGGCCCCAGCACGCCATCGAACTCGAGGGGATCGTGCACCACCACGATGCGGCGCCCGGACCACGTCACTTCGAGCGGTGGGTCCTGAAAGCGGAAGCCCAGCCTTGCAACGGCCGCATCGAGGGAGTCGCGTTCCTGATCGTTGTTGCCGAAGACCCCGTAGAGCGGCGCGTCGAGCGCACCGAACACGTCGAGCGTCTTGGCCTGGGTGATGTCGCCGGTGTGTACCACCGCGTCCAGGGACGCCTCGTTGAAGAGCTCGACGATGCGCCGGCAGTTCCTGAGGTTGTTGTGGGTATCGCTGACGACGCCGATACGCATGAGGGTCAGTCCGTTCGCCTCGGCCGGGCGACATGGGCGCGCCCGCGGGCGGCGCATCGAATGTCGGATACGAAAACGCGCACGCCCTGCGGCGTGCGCGTTCCCCTGACCAGGAGCCGGCGCCGTGGAACGGCGCCGGCTCGTGGGTCGGTCAGGCTGGGCGACAAGCGACGCCAGCGGCAACGGTTGACGGACGCTAAGGCCGCGCCGAGTCGCGAAGCAACTCGAACGCGCCAGCTGAGATGACGCGCGCGCTCAGGCCGCGGGCTTCTCGAGGATGTGAATCCCGCAGGCGCTGCCGAGACCGATCACGTGCGTCAGACCGATGCGCGCGTTCTCGACCTGACGGTCGCCGGCTTCGCCGCGCAGGTGCGTCGATACCTCGTAGATGTTGGCGATGCCCGTCGCGCCGAGCGGATGGCCCTTGGAGAGCAGGCCGCCCGAAACGTTGACGGGGATGCGGCCGCCGAGGGCCACTTCACCGTCGTCGATCATGCGTCCGGCTTCACCGTCACCACAGATGCCGAGGTTCTCGTAGTGCAGGATCTCCGCCGTGGCGAAGCAGTCGTGCAGTTCGATCAGGTCGATGTCGTCCGGGCCGAGCCCCGCCATCTCGTAGGCGGCGGCGGCCGCCTTGCGCGTGCAGGTATTGACGTCCGGCATGACGAGGTCACGCTCCTGCCACGGATCCGAGGTCAGCACGGAGGCGCGGACCTTCACGGCGCGGCTCATGAGACCGAGTTCCCGCGCCTTCCGCTCGCTCGCGATGACCGCGGCGGCGGAGCCGTCCACGTTCACGGAGCACATCAGCTTGGTGTTGGGATAGGAGATCATCTCCGCGTTCATCACCGTCTCGAGGGGCGTCTCGATGCGGTACATCGCCTTCGGGTTCATCGTGGCGTGATGATGGTTCTTCACCGACACCTTGGCGAACTGCTCGAACGTGGTGCCGTACTTGCTCGCATGCTCCATGCCGGCTTCCGCGAAGACCGCGGGCATGGTGCCGGAGCCCATCAGGCCCTCCTTCGAGATGCCCGCGCCGCCGCCGGCGCCGCCGAGCAGGCCCCTGCCCATCTGCTCCACGCCGACCGCGAGGACGAGGTCATAGAGCCCCGCCTTCACCGACGTCCACGCCTCCCGGAACGCCGTGGCGCCGGTGGCGCACGCGTTCGCGCAGTTGACGACGGGGATGCCGGTCTGGCCGATCTGCTGCAGGATGCGCTGGCCGACCATGCCGCTCGCCTGCCCCAGGTTGCCGCAGTACAGGGCCTCTATGTCGTGGATGGTGAGGCCGCAGTCGTCGAGCGCCATGAGCGCCGCTTCCGAGCCGATTTGCGGGACGGACTTCTCGGGGAAACGTCCGAACTTGATCATGTCTACGCCGACTACGTATGCGTCAGTCATTGAACACACTCCTTCAGGTGGCGCTGGCCACGTGCTTTTTGGTTGAAACTACCTGGGTTGAAAGAAGTACGACAGGTAGGAATTGCCGTCCCTGTCCTTGCGGCCGAGGGCGTCGTCGTAGACGACCTCGATGGGCATCCCGAACGCGATCTTCTCGGGTTCCGGGTCGATGTTGATCAGGTTGCCCTTGATCGTTCCGCCGCCCTCGAGGTCCACGATGGCGGAGATGTAGGGGACTTCGATGCCCGGAAAGGACCGGTGCACGATGCAATAGGAATACAGCGATCCGCTATTGGACAACGTGAAGGTAGACATCGACTCGCGGGCGCCGCATTTCGAGCACACGGTGCGCTCGTCGAGAAACACGGCCTCGCAGGAACCGCACCTGTACCCCTGCAGGTACGGATCGCCGTCGTCCGGAATCTTCAGAAAGTCCGCGGCGGGTAGAGGTCGATCGGCCATCGAAACCATTTCCTTCCAGTGATCGGAGGGTGAGCATACACCGCTGGCGTCAGTGCATGAAGCCCCTCTCGCGCAGGAGCGCCAGCACGCGCTCGGCGCACTCCTCGACGGCGGCTGCGTCCGTGTCCATGACCAGGTCGGGAAGGGCCGGTTCCTCGAACTCCGAACTGACGCCGGGAAAACTCGGAATCTCCCCGCGCTCAGCGGCCTCGTAGAAACCTTCGTCGTCACGGTCCTTCAGGACTTCGAGGGGAGCGGTCAGAAGCACTTCGAGGAACCGTTCGCCGCCGATGGTGTCGCGGACCCTCTCGCGCACGGCCTCGTGCGGCACCACGAATGCCGTCAGGCAGATGAGCCCCGCTTCGTTGATGAGGCGCGCCGTCTCGGCGGCGCGGCGCAGGTTTTCCGAACGGTCGGCGGCGGAGAAGCCGAGGTCGCGGCTCATGCCGAGGCGGAAGTTCTGCCCGTCGAGCACGGTCGCCAGCCGCCCGAGGTCGAAGAGCCTGCGTTCCACGGCACGGGCGATGGCTGTCTTGCCGCTCTTCGACACCCCCGTGAACAGCACCGTGACCGGCGACTGCCCGAGGCGCAGCGTCCTCTCTTCGGCGGTCACTCCCGATCTCGAGGCGACGAACTCGCCGTGCGGCGACTCGTCCCAGTGTGCCCCACCCACGGCGCCGCCCAGGCTCGCGATCATGCCGGCCCCGACCGTCACGTTGGATATCCGGTCGATCACGATGAACGCGCCCATGCCGGGGTTGTCCTCATAGGCGTCATGGACGATCGGCTCCGCGAGCACGAAGCGTACCCGGCCGATCTCGTTCAGGCCGAGTTCCGGCGCGGGGCTCTGCTCCAGCGTGTTGACATCGACCCGGTGCTGCAGCGTCTGCACGCGGCCGAACACCTGGCGCGCGCCGTGCTTCACGATGTACTGGCGGCCCGGGACCATCGCCTGCTCGGCAAGCCAGACGAGCGTCGCGTCGAACGTGTCCGATATCTGCGGCAGCCGGTCCGTGCCGGACAGCACGTCGCCGCGGCCGACATCGATGTCGTCGTCGAGCGTCAGGGTGACTGCCATGGGCGCGAACGCTTCCTCGAGGTCGCCGTCCATCGTGACGATGCGGCCGACGGTCGAGGCGAGCCCCGACGGCAGCACCCGCAGCCGGTCCCCGGGCCGCACCACGCCGCTCGCCACCGTGCCGCTGTAGCCCCGAAACCCCGCGTCCGGCCGGTTCACGCGCTGCACGGGCAGGCGGAAGCTCCGAAACCCGTGGTCCGTGGCGACATGGACGTTCTCGAGCAGGTGCATCAGCGAGGCGCCCTGGTACCAGGGCATGTTCTCGGACTGCTCGACAACGTTGTCGCCGAGCTTTGCGGAGATCGGCACGAAGGTCAGGTCGTCCACCGCGAGCCGCGAGACGAAAGCGTCGTAGTCCTGGCAGATGGCGTCGAAGACGGCCTCGTCGTAGTCCACCGCGTCCATCTTGTTCACGGCCACGATGAGATGCCGGATGCCGACCAGGCGGACGAGAAACGTGTGGCGCCGCGTCTGCGTCAGCACGCCATGCCTGGCATCGATCAGGATCACGGCCACGTCGCACGTGGATGCGCCCGTGACCATGTTACGGGTGTACTGCTCGTGGCCGGGCGTGTCGGCGATGATGAACTTGCGCCGGTCGGTGGAAAAGTACCGATAGGCGACGTCGATGGTGATGCCCTGTTCGCGTTCCGCCTGCAGGCCGTCCACGAGGAGGGCGAGGTCCATCTCGGCGTCCGCGCCCCCGGCGGACCGGCTCTCGCGCTTGAGTGCCGCGAGCTGGTCCTCGTAGATGAGTCGCGAGTCGTGCAGCAGGCGACCGATCAACGTGCTCTTGCCGTCGTCGACGGACCCGCAGGTCAGAAAGCGCAGAATCTCCTTCTTCTCGTGGCGGGCGAGGTAGGCGAGGACGTCGTCGCCGATGGCGTCGTTCGGGGCGCGCATCAGGACGCCACGCCGAACTTCCGAGGGAACCAGCCACCGGCGCGCTGACGTGTCTTCGTTGCTTCTCGTAGGGGCGACCCTTGTGGTCGCCCGCGCTGGGCCCGTGCATGAATTCGAGACGGGACGGGACAAGCCCGTCCCCTACAACGCCCGCGCCGGGACCGTGCATGCATTCCTGGGACCTTGCACGAATTCGATACGGGCCGCCGGACTTCTGATGGGACAAGCACAGCTTGTCCCACTAGAACGCCCCGTGGCCGCGCGAGCGCGCCCCCGGCCCAACCCAGCCCGACTTCTGATGGGACAAGCCAGCTTGTCCCATCAGAAGTAGCCTTCGCGTTTTTTCTGCTCCATGGAGCCGGCCGCATCGAAGTCGATGAGCCGTCCCTGCCGCTCCGAGTACTTCGTGCGCAACATCTCTTCGATGACCTCGGGCAGCGTCGTCGCCGTCGATTCGATGGCGCCCGACAGGGGATAGCAGCCGAGGGTGCGGAACCGGACCATGCGCGTCTCCGGACGCTCCCCGGGTTCGAGGGGCATGCGGTCGTCGTCCACCATGATGAGGGTGCCGTCGCGTTGCACGACGGGACGCGGCGCCGCGAAGTACAGGGGGACGAGCTCGATACCCTCGGCAAGGATGTACTGCCAGATGTCGAGTTCCGTCCAGTTCGACAGGGGGAAGACGCGCACCTCCTCACCCCGGTTGATATTGCCGTTGTAGAGGTTCCACAGCTCCGGTCGCTGGCTCCGCGGATCCCAGCGATGGTTCCCGTCGCGTACCGAATACACCCGCTCCTTGGCGCGCGAGCGCTCCTCGTCACGGCGCGCGCCGCCGAACGCCGCGTCGAAGCCGTGCTTGTCCAGGGCTTCGAGCAGCGCGTGCGTCTTCATGATGTCAGTGTACTTGCGGCTGCCGTATGTGAACGGCGTGACGCCGTTGCGCACGCCCTCCTCGTTCGTGTGCACGATGAGGTCGAGGTCGAGTTCCCGCGCCATGCGGTCGCGGAAGGCGATCATCTCCCGAAACTTCCACGTGGTGTCGACGTGCATCAGGGGAAATGGGAGGCGGCCCGGAAAGAACGCCTTGCGCGCGAGGTGCAGCAGTACCGAAGAGTCCTTGCCGATCGAGTAGAGCATCACGGGATGCTCGAACTCGGCCACGACCTCGCGGAGGATGTGGATGCTCTCCGCCTCGAGTTGCTTGATGTGCGTCAGGCCAGCCATGCGCCCATTTTAATGCCTGACAGAGAGGAGAAGTAGGGCCCCGTTAACTGTTCTGGTTATAACAATAGCCCTTCGGTCACCAGCGCCGGCACAGGCGGCCACGCCTCCCCCGGCTCTCAACCGCCTGTGTCCAGCGCCTCTCGAAGCAGCGCGTTCACCTGTTTCGGATCCGCCTTGCCGGCGGTCTCGCGCATCACCCGACCGACGAAGAAGCCGAGCACCCTGGACTTGCCGGCGCGGAACTGCTCGACCTGCTCCGGGTGTTCCGCGACCACCTGCGCCACGATCCGGGCCAGTTCGTCCACATCGCTGATCTGGCGCAAGCCGCGCGCATCGATGATCGCGTCGACCTCTCCACCTTCGCTCCACAGCAGGTCGAACACCGTGCCCGCGATCTTGCCCGAGATGACGCCTTCCTCGATCCGCGCGATCAGCCGCCCGAGCTGCTCGGGCGGAACACGGCATTGGGCCATCTCGAGCCCGGACCGGTTCAGCGCGGCGCTGACGCGATCCATGATCCAGTTCGCGGCGTGCTTGGCGCCGCACCCGGTCGCGACGGTCGCCTCGAAGTAGGCGGCAACGTCCGGATCGGCGGTCAGGAAGCGGGCGTCGCCGTTCGACAGGCCGAACTCCCGTCCGTAGCGACGGCGTTTGGCGCGTGGCAACTCCGGCACATACGCGCGCGCCTCGGTCACCATTGCGGGCGTGATCCGCACCGGCAGCAGGTCCGGGTCGGGGAAGTAGCGGTAGTCGTCCGACAGTTCCTTGCTGCGCATCGGGCGCGTCTCGTCGCGCTCCGGATCGTACAGACGGGTTTCGCGCACCACGGCGCCGCCCGCCTCGAGCACCTCGATCTGACGGCCGATCTCATGGCGCACCGCCTGTTCGACAAAGCGGAACGAGTTCAGGTTCTTGATCTCGGTGCGCTCGCCCAACTGCGCCTCTCCGCGGGGGCGCACCGACACGTTGGCATCGCAGCGCATCGAGCCTTCGTTGAGGTTGCCGTCCGAGATACCGAGGTAGCGCACCAGCGCGTGCATCTCGCGGAACAACACCGCAGCCTCGGCCGGCGCGTGCAGGTCCGGTTCGGACACCACCTCGAGAAGCGGCGTTCCCGCGCGGTTGAGGTCGACGCCGGTCATCCCCGCGTATTCCTCGTGCAGCGACTTGCCGGCATCCTCCTCGAGGTGCGCGCGACGGATGCGGATGCGTTTCGGCACCCCGTCGACGTCGATCTCGACGACTCCGGCGCCGACGATCGGCTGGTCGAACTGGCTGATCTGGTAGCCCTTGGGCAGGTCCGGATAGAAGTAGTTCTTGCGGTCGAAGCGGCAGGTCTCGGCGATCTCGGCATCGATCGCGACGCCGAAGGTCAGCGCCATGCGCACCGCCTCCCGGTTCAGTACCGGCAGCACGCCCGGCATGCCGAGGTCGACCGCGCAGGCCTGGGTGTTCGGCGGAGCGCCGAACGCGGTATCGGCGCCGGAGAAGATCTTCGAGCGGGTGGCGAGCTGCACGTGAATCTCCAGCCCGATGACGCTCTCCCAGTCCATCACCTGCTCCCGTCCGGGTGACGCCGGTGCCAGTCCGTGCGCAACTGGAACTGGCCGCCAAGCCCGAGCAGCCGGCCTTCCTCGAAGTGCGGCGCGATGAGTTGCAGCCCCGCGGGCAGGCCGTCCACGATGCCGCACGGGACGGACATGGCGGGCAATCCGGCGAGGCTCGCGGGTATGGTGAAGACGTCCTGCCGGTACATCTCCACCGGGTCGCTCACCGCCCCGAGTTCGAAGGCCGGGCCCGGAGTCACCGGCGCCAGGATCGCATCGACGTCGCCGAAGGCCGCGAGGAAGTCCTCCTGGATGAGTCGGCGCACGCGCTGCGCCTTGAGGTAATAGGCATCGTAGTAACCCACCGACAGCGTGTAGGTGCCCGTCAGGATCCGACGCTTGACCTCGGCGCCGAAGCCCGCGGTCCGCGACCGCCGGTAGAGGTCGTCGAGGTCCGTTGGCTCCTCGGCGCGCAAGCCGAAGCGCACGCCGTCATAACGCGAGAGGTTCGCCGATGCTTCCGCGCCGGCGATGACGTAGTAGGCCGGCACCGCGGCCCGGGTGTGCGGCAGGGAAAGGGATTTCAGCACGTGTCCCGCGGCCTCGATCTCGCGTGCCGCTTCGAGCAGGCACGCGGCCATGGGACCGTCGAGGTCCCCCCAGTACTCGGTGGGCATGCCGATGGTCATCGGGCGTTCGGGCGGCCGCGCCGTCGGCGGCCGGTCCGCACTCGTGGAATCCAGCGGATCGTTCCCCTCCATGGCGCGCAGCACGAGTTCCACATCCGCAACGGACCGCCCGAACGCTCCGCCCTGATCCAGGCTCGACGCGAAGGCGACCATGCCGTAGCGCGAAACCCGGCCGTACGTCGGCTTCAGCCCCGTGACTCCGCAGAACGCCGCCGGCTGCCGGATCGAGCCGCCGGTGTCCGTCCCTGTCGCACATGGCACCAGCCCCGCGCTCACGGCCGCCGCCGACCCTCCCGAAGAACCGCCGGGCGCGCGGGCGCGGTCCCAGGGATTGCGCACGGGACCGAACCAGCTGGTCTCGCTCGAGGAGCCCATCGCGAACTCGTCCATGTTGGTCTTGCCGAGACAGACCGTCCCCGCGTCGGCGAGCCGTGTGACGACCGTCGCGTCGTAGGGCGGCACGAAGTCGGCGAGCATCCGCGACGCGCAGGTGGTCGCCACGCCCATGGTGCAGAAGATGTCCTTGTGCGCAAGCGGAATGCCCGTCAGGGGCCCGCCCTCGCCCCGGGCGATCCGCCGGTCCGCAGCATCCGCGGCTGCAAGAGCCGGCTCTTCCGTGACCGATATGAAGCAGTTGAGTTCGTCGTCGGCCGCGGCGATGCGCTCGAGATACCAGGCCGCGAGCTCGCGTGCGCTGTAGTCCCTCCGGGCGAGCCCGCGCCCGAGATCCGCTACCGAAGCGAAAGGCTCCATGTCCGCGGGACTACTCGACGACCCTGGGCACGAGGTACAACCCGTCGCGCGTGGCCGGTGCCATCGCCTGGAAGCGCTCCCGGTCCACCGTCTCGGTGACCCGGTCCTCGCGCAGTCGCTGATCCATGTCGAGCGGGTGCGACAGCGGCGCCACGCCGTCGGTGTCGATGGCCTGCATCTCGTCGATCATCGCCATGATGCGGCCGAGGTCGTCGAGCACAAGGGCCTCTTCCTCCGGGGTCAGGCGGAGCTGGCTGAGGCGGGTGAGCTTGTCGAGCGTCTGTCGATCCATGTTCGGGGCCGGCCAGCGAATCGGAAATTGTCGATCCCGCACGCCCATTTGTCGAGCGAACGGCACTCGCACGGCACTCGCACGGCACTCGCACGGCAGCGCGGCGGATCGCATCGCCCACGTCCGCAACGCGTCGTGGCCGTGCACCGACCATGACGGTGCGGACCACGGACACACCGTCTCCGTACCCGGCCGGCCCCTCGCCAGGGCCCCTGCGACCCCGACATTAGCTTGCCCGGCCATGCCGCCATTGCTAGAGTCGTTCTTTTGCACGCGCGTGGTCCTCAGGAGTCGCCTTCGCCATTATGCTCAAGAACTTGCGAGGGCTATTTTCGAGGGACCTGTCGATCGATCTCGGGACCGCGAATACGCTGATTTTCGTGCGAGACGAGGGCATCGTCCTCAACGAACCGTCCGTGGTGGCGATCCGCACGAACGAGAACCGTTCCAGCATCGCAGCGGTCGGCCACTCCGCAAAACGCATGCTCGGGCGCACCCCCGGCAGCATCACCGCCATCAGACCCTTGCGCGACGGAGTCATCGCGGACTTCCTCGTCACCGAGAAGATGCTGCAGTACTTCATCAAGAAGGTGCACGAGCATTCGTGGATCCGGCCGAGCCCCCGGGTCCTCGTCTGCATACCGTGCAAGGCCACCGAGGTCGAACGTCGCGCCATCCGCGAATCGGCCCTCTCCGCGGGCGCGCGGGACGTCCGTCTGATCGAGGAGCCCATGGCCGCCGCCATCGGCGCGGGATTGCCGGTACACGAAGCAGTCGGGACCATGGTGGTCGACATCGGTGGCGGCACGACCGAAATCGCGGTCATCTCGCTCAACAGCGTCGTCTATAGCGACACCGTGCGCGTAGGCGGCGACCGGCTCGACGATGCGATCGTTTCCTACGTACGCCGCAACCACGGCAGCGTGATCGGCGAAGCCACGGCGGAGCGCATCAAGAAGGAAATCGGCGGGGCGTGCCCGCAAAAGCAGGTGCTGGAAATCGACGTGCGGGGACGCAATCTCGCGGAAGGCGTGCCGAGAAGCGTCACCCTGAACAGCGAGGGCATCCTCGAGGCGCTGCGCGAGCCACTGGCGATGATCCTGCAACACGTGCGCAACGCTCTCGAACAGACTCCGCCGGAGCTCGCCGGCGATATCGCCGAGACCGGCATCGTCCTGACCGGCGGCGGAGCGTTGCTGCGCGACATGGACGTCCTGCTGTCCCAGGAGACCGGACTGCCGGTGATCGTCGCCGAAGACCCCCTCACGTGCGTCGCACGCGGCGGCGGCCGGGCCCTCGAACTGATGGACGAGTGGCAGAACGAACTGCTCTTTGGATGAGTCCATCGCCGGGCTCCAACCGTAACCTCCAAGACCTGCCGAATCCGCGCCGCGCCGGCCGGCGTGGATTCTCGAGAGATCTGTCCGCCCGCGAGACGCCCAAGGCGCTCTTCAGGAGCGATGCCGCCGCGCCGTACACCACGCTCACCCTGGCGATCGCCTCCGTGCTCCTCATCGCCATCGAAACGAACACCCGCTTTCTCGATCCGGTTCGTTCCGCCCTCGCGATACTGGGGAACCCGGTGTACTACGTAGCCGAGGCGCCCTACTTCGCGTCCCAACGGGTCGAGGAACAAATGGCCTCGGGCAAGGAGATCGAGCGGCTCAACCGCCGCGTCCTCGAACTGTCCCTCGTCGCGCAGCAGGCGGTCGCCACGCGCGCGGAGAACAACCGTTTGCGCGAGCTGCTCGGCAGCCGGCCGAGGGTGTCCGGCGAGGTCCTGGTCACCGAACTCATCGGCGTGGTTCCGGACCCGCAGAGGCACCGCGTTCGGATCGACAAGGGGACCGGCGACGGCGTTGCCGTCGGCGACGCCATCGTGGATTCGCTGGGCCTCTTCGGGCAGATCGTGGAAGTGTCCCGCTGGAGCAGCGTCGTCTTGCTCATCACCGACCCCACCCATGCCACCCCGGTGGAAGTCAGCCGCAACAACCTGAGGTCGATCGCCGCCGGCCTCGGCCGCTACGACCTCATGGAACTCGAAGCCGTGCCCCTGTCCGCCGACGTCCGCCGAGGCGATCTGCTGGTCAGCTCCGGACTGGGCGGGCGGTTCCCGCACGGCTATCAGGTCGGCCAGGTCGCGCAGGTCGAGAAGCGTCCCACGGAACGCTTCGCGACCGTAACCGTCCGACCGAGCGCCGCTCTCAACCGGAGCAGGCACGTACTGGTGGTGTTCCACGACGCCACCCGTGACGTCGAGTGAACGCGCGACAGGGCGGCTGGTTCATGGCGCTGACGTTCGTCGTCGCCGCGACGCTGTCCGTAACGCATCTGCCGGCGTGGGCGCCCGACTGGACAGGATGGCTACGGCCGGAGTGGACGACCCTCGTCCTGTTCTTCTGGATCCTCGAGACGCCGCAGCGCGTGGGCCTGATCCTGGTCTGGTTTTTCGGGTTTCTGCTCGATGTCCTGCTCTCGGAACCGCTGGGACTGAACGGACTCCTGCTGACGTCGATTGCCTTCCTCGGTACGTCCGTGTACGAGCGGCTGCGCATGATCAACGTTCTGCAGCAGTCGGCCGTCCTGTTCGCCCTCGTGGCGGCCCTGGAAGTGGGCAAGGGCATCACGGTGCTGATCGCCAACGGCGAGCCGCTGTCCCTGGCCGCCCTGGCCCCCGCGGCCGTCACGGCGTTCCTCTGGCCCTTCATCATGGGCCCGCTGCAGTGGGCCGCATGGCGCGCCGGCACCGCGTGATCGTCCTCGCCTCCGCCTCCCCCCGCCGCGCAGACGCCCTGGCCCGAATCGGCGTCCGCTACACCGTGCGGCCGGTCGACATCGACGAGTCCGTCGAGGAGCGCGAGACCGCTCCCGCCTACGTGCTCCGGCTCGCGCGCGAGAAGGCCGCGGCCGGAGCGCGGCGAGGCGCCATCGTGCTCGGCGCCGACACGACCGTCGCGCTCGACGGGCGTATCCTGGGCAAGCCCGCGGACGCGGCGGAGGGGATCGCGATGCTGCTCGATCTGTCCGGCCGCTCGCACAGGGTCTTCACCGGCATCGCCATGCGCTCCTCCGACCGCGAGGCCTGTCGCCTGGCCTCGGCGGTCGTCACGGTGCGTCCCGTGGACCGGGCAGAAGCCACCGCGTACTGGCACACCGGCGAACCGTCCGACAAGGCCGGCGGTTACGGCATTCAGGACATTGGCGGCGTATTCGTCAGCCGTATCGAGGGCAGCCACGGCGCCGTAGTCGGTCTCCCGTTGTGCGAGACCTACGAGTTGCTGAGATCCTTCGGCGTCGACTGCTGGGAAACCCCGAGGCGGCGCTGACGTGCGGCACGGCAAGTCCGCGAGACCCATGGCCGCCGAGTTGTTGATCGACATCGGCGGGCTCGAGACCCGGGTGGCGCTCGTGGTGGCTGGCACGCTCCAGGAACTGGAGATCGAAAGGACGGGCGCCCCGAGCCTCGTCGGCAACATCTACCAGGGCAGAGTCGCACGGCTGCTTCCCGGCATGCAGGCCGCGCTCGTGGATATTGGACTCGACCGGCCGGGGTTCCTGCATGTGCGCGAGGCCGCCGACCGGCAAACAGGTGGAGGACTGCACGAGGGGCGCAGGATCCTGGTACAGGTGGCGCGGGACCGGATCGGGGGCAAGAGCACCCAGCTGACCGCGCATCTCTCCCTCGCCGCTCGCACCCTGGTGATGGTTCCGGGGGGCAGCCGGATCGGCGTCTCGCAACGGATCACCGATCCGGAAGAACGCAAACGGCTGCTCGGCCAGCTCGAGCGATTGCGCGAATCGCTCGACATCCAGGCCGGCTATATCGTGCGAACCCGCGCCGCGGGCATGGCAAGCGCTGGACTCGAAGCGGACATGCGCCGGCTGCAACGCAGCTGGAACGACATCGCGCGACGCAGCCGCTCGTCGCAGCCGGGGCGCCTGGTGCACGAAGAGCTGCCACTCGAAGCTCGGGCCATCCGCGACATCGCCACCGCCGACGTGTCGGCAATCCACGTGAACGACCCCGCATCGCTGGAGCGGTTGCGCGAACAGGCCGGACAGACGCTGCCGGCACTGACGGAGCGGCTGGAGTTCCACGCGCAGGGCGTGCCGCTGTTCGACCGATTCGGTTTGGAGGAGGAGCTCCGGAGCTTGCTGCGCAAGCGGGTCGCACTCCCGTCCGGGGGGCACATCGTCATCGAGGCCACCGAGGCGATGACGACCGTCGACGTCAACTCGGGAACGTTCCTCTCCGGACGCTCGCTCGAAGACACCGCGTTGGCCACCAACATCGAAGCTGCGCGAGAGATTCCCCGACAACTGCGGTTGCGGAACGTCGGCGGCCTCGTTGTGGTCGACTTCATCGAGATGCAGGCAGAAGACAACCGCCGCTCGGTCCTCGAAACGCTCGAGAACGGCGTCGCGGGAGACCCCAACAAAGTCCGCACCACACCATTCTCACCGCTCGGCCTGGTGGAGCTGAGCCGCCGACGCACGCGTGCCAGCCTGTCCGAGGTCCTGCAGGAGCCCTGCCCCGCCTGCGCCGGTGGCGGCCGCGTCGCGTCCGTACCGCCCAGGCTCCGGGACGCTTGACCGGACCGTCGCACCGACCAATTCGTTCAACTGCCGTTCATTGCGCAGGAGTATCATGCGCCTGTCCCCAGGTTGCCGCCGGATCGCTCATTGCCGGGTTTTGGGAGGAGGTTGTTCATCGTGGCCGCCGTGGTCGCCGTCTGCGCCGCGGCAACGCAGGGCGGCGGACGATTGCTGGTCGGTGCGCTGCCCCACCTCGAACCCCAACTGAACGACTGGCTCGCCGCGCGCGACATCCGCATCCGCGGTATCTCCGGTTCCTGGAGACATCTGAATCCCATCGTGGCCGCAGAGTCCCTGGAGTTCCCGTGGGGCTACCTGCATAACGTCACCCTCGAACTCGATGTTCCGGAGAGCCTCTGGCGCAACCGTATCGTGGCGCGTCGCTTCGAAGTCGCGAACGCCCGGGTCCAGCTTGAGAGGACGGGGGCAGGTTGGCGCCTGGCAGGAGCCTCCCATGCACAGGGGCCCGACCTCTGGACCTTCCTGCAACACAGCGACGAACTGCATGTCGACGCACGTGTCGAGTTCGCCGCCAACGACCGCGGCGGCGCGGTGTACGTGCGCCTGCTTGCGAAGAACCAGGACGGCAGTCATCGCTGGCAGGCGGACGTCTCCACGGACCCCGCCTGCCCGGAATGCTCGCTGCGCCTCGACGCCGAGTTGCTCGAGTCTGCCGCCGGGATCGCGGACCTCGCCGGCGCGGCCCGCATCGACGCCCGCGGCTTTCGACTGCGCCCCGCCCTCGCCGACGCCCTGTCGCTGCCGGCCATGGCCCTCGACGTGGCCGGCCGCTGGACTGGCGACGGCACGATCGCCGGCGCGAACGTCGAACTTCATGTGTCCGAACTGGCCCTGCCAGGCGCCATGACGACTGTTACCGCGACCGCCACCGCCCGCGGCACGCATGCGCTCTACCGGGGGGTCGCCTCCATCGCGGCCGCGACGGCGGGTGCGGAGGTCTCCGTCGAAGACATCGGGTTCGCCGCCGACGCCGCGGGGCCCGACGCTGGCAGCGCCCTCACCCTATGGACCGAACGGCTCGACCTCGGCGCCTGGAGTGCGCTGCTGGCCTCCGCGCTCGGTAGCGCGGGGACCGGGGCGTGGTTCCACGGCGTCGATGGAAGTGGCGAACTGCGCGATCTCCAGGTGCACCTCGACAGCGAAGGCCTGGCATACGCAGCCGCGCTCGAGCACGCCTATACATCAAGCTTCCGGGGCATCCCGCGGATCGACGACGCCGGCGGCCTGTTGCACGGACATGCACAGGCCCTGCGCATCACGCTGGACGGTCGCGCCCTTGGCGCAGCTATCCCGGAGCACTTCCCCCGCGGCTGGACCTATGACACCGCGGCGGGCGACATTACCCTCTGGTTCGACTCCGACTACCTTGGCTTGCGCGGACAGGGCACCGCGCGTTCCGATGCGGTGGAGCTCGCGGTCGCCCTCTCGTTGACGCGACCCGCGGATCCCCTCGAGGGACATCTCTCCGTGGTGGCGAGCGCGCCGTACGCCACCATCGAGCACGTCAAGCGGTACGTGCCGCGGGGTCTGCGCGGAACCCTCGGCACCTGGATCGAATCCGGCCTGGTGGCCGGCCGCCTCGAGCACGCCACCGTGGCCTATCACGGTCATACCCGCACCCTCCCCGACCTGCCGATGCGTCGCATCGAGATCGCCGGCGACGTATCCGACGGTGTCGTGGCCTATCACCCCGACTGGCCGCGTGCCGAAGCCCTGCAGGGCCATGTGGCGGTCAGCGGCACCGCCGTCCGTGCGCGCGTCGACCGCGGAACGACCCTGGGCATCGCGGTCAGCGACGTCACGGTGGACGTGCCCGCGGGTGCGAACCATGCGGACGTGACGCTCAGGGCCCGGCTTCCCGCGGCGGACGCGCTCGGGTTCGTATTCGAGACGCCATTGCGGGACGCGATGCCCTTCCTGTGTCCGTGCTGGCGCGGCGAGGGCGAACTCGGCGTCGCGGCGGCGCTCAAGGTCCCCTTCGATGCCGCCTCCGGCCCACGCGACATTACTGTCGAGTTCGACCTGGCCGGCGTGTCGCTCGATCTCGCGGACCTGCGCCTGCATTTCCGCGATCTGCGGGGCCCCGCCCGGTTCCGCTCGCCTCACTACGTGACCGCCACCGGTCTCGAAGGCACGTTGTTCGGTTTCCCGGTGCACGTCGAGACCACGTCGTCCGCCGAGGTCGTCGCCTTTGACGTCCGGGGCCGAAGCCGCGTGACCGACATCTTCACGGTGCTCGATGTGGAGGAGATCTCCGCCGCCGAAGGCGAGTTCGACTTCACCGCCAGGTTCGATTTCTTCACGACAAGCGCCGAGCCGCCGGTCCTGGAGATCGGCATCGAAGCCCTGGGCGTGACGCTCGACCTGCCGGCGCCCCTCGGCAAGGACGCCGCCACGCCGCGCACGATGACGGCGAAACTCGTCTTCGCCGAGGACGGAGTCCACGCTGCCGGCAGCGATGACGTGGCGTCCTGGTGGCTCCGCGTCGACGAGACCGAGACGCTCCTGGGCGCCGTGGGCGTCGGCGTTCCGCCGAGACCCCACGATCCGGACGCCACGGGTATCTCGATCGCGGGGCGGCTGGCCGGCTTCGATGTCGCCGCCGCATCCGCACTGCCGGACACGCCCGTCCCGTTGCACGTCCATGGTCTGGAGGTAGACCGCGTTCGGCTGCACGAAATCGAACTGACCGGGGTGCGGCTCGATGGAGTGGTCGGCGCCGGCACCGTGGCCCTCGACTTGGACAGCAACGAGATGCGGGGATCCGTCAGGGTCCGGCCCGACGAGCCGCTGTCGCTCGAACTCGATGAGGTTCGCCTTCCCGCGGGGGAGCCCGGCGTTGACCCGCTCGACGTCTCGATCATCGACGTCCTGCCGGCCGCCGACGTCGCGATCCACAACATCCTGCTGGGCGGGGAGCACTTCGGGAGCTGGCGATTCGGCGTTCGGCCGGTCGGGGCGGCACTCCACTTCACGTCCGTCTCCGGCGACATCAAGGGACTGCGCATCGAGGCGTTGGAGGACATCGTGTGGACGGCGGACGACACCTCGTACTTCCGCGGCACCGTGACCGCCGCCGACCTCGCGTCCGTGTTGCCGGCCTGGGGCTATGCGACAAGCGTCGAAAGTACCGACGTGGACATCCAGGGCGATGTCAGCTGGCCGGGGTCTCCACTCAACTTCCAGCTCGACTACCTCTCGGGAGACATGCGGCTGAAAGTGACCGACGGGCGCTTCCTCGATGTGGCCGACGTGCCGGCGGGACGGATTCTCACATTGCTGAACTTCTCGAAGGTCGCCCAACGCCTGAGATTCGACTTCTCCGATGTCTTCGGCCAGGGCATCGGCTTCGAGCGCATTCGCGCGACAACCACACTCGACCGCGGCGTGCTCCACTTCGAGGAACCCCTCGAGATCAAGGGGCCGACTTCCGAATTCCGCATCTACGGCACCGTGGACTTTCACGACGGCGCCCTCGACAACGAGATGGTCGTGACGTTGCCGCTGTCGTCCAGTCTGCCCTGGTATGCGTTCTGGCTCGCTTCCACCAATCCCGCGACGGCCGCCGGCGTACTGCTCGGGCGCGAGGTGTTCAAGCGCCAGCTCGACGCGCTGTCGAGCGCTCGCTACCGGGTCACCGGCACGCTCGACGAACCGGAGCCGAGTTTCGTTGGTATATTCACCGGCGAGTTCTCCCCCGAAACCACCATCGAGACCGCGCCTGCGGAAACCGTGCAGGAGAATCCGGGGAGTCAGCAAGGGTCGCCAGAGTGAACGAGCCAATCGAGACCGCCAAACGGGAACTCCTCGAGAGCGGGGACATCGCCGACCGCGACGTCGACAACCTGGTGGGACGGCTGATGAGTCGCCGCGTGGACACCGGCGAGCTCTTCTTCCAGCACCGGCGCGCGGAGTCGTGGACCCTCGAGGACGGCGCGGTCAAGGACGGCTATTACAGCGTCGATCGGGGCGTGGGCGTGCGCGCCATCAGCGGCGAGAAGACCGGGTTCGCCTACGCCGACGACATCGCGTTGCCAGCGCTGACCCAGGCGGCCGACGCCGCACGGACGATCGCGCGCACGGGCGGCGACCGCTCCGTGCGGGCGTACCGGCGCACGCAAGCGGTTCCGCGATACTCCGCCGTCGACCCGATCGCCTCCGCACCGGCAGACGACAAGGTGGCGCTGCTGTCCCGCATCGACGCCTTCGCTCGCGGACTGGACCCACGCGTCAGGGAGGTCACCGCGCGGGTCTCGGCGAGTCACGAAACGAGCCTCGTCGTGGCAAGCGATGGCACGCTGGCCGGCGACATCCGCCCGCTGGCGCGTTTCGACGTGACCGTGATTGCCGAGCAGGATGGGCGACGCGAACGCGGCTTCGGCGGCAGCGGGGGACGGCACGACCTGCAGTGGATCCTCGCCGCCGGTGCCGGCGGTCCGGCGGAAGAAGCGGCCCGCGAGGCCGTGCGGCAGGCGCTGGTCAACCTCGACGCCGTCGACGCGCCCGCCGGCTCCATGCCCGTCGTCCTCGGCCCCGGCTGGCCCGGCGTGCTGTTGCACGAGGCGGTGGGCCACGGTCTGGAGGGCGACTTCAACCGCAAGGGGACCTCCACCTACTCGGGCCGCATCGGCGAGAAGATCGCCTCCGGCCTGTGCACCGTGGTCGACGACGCGACCCTGGCCGAGCGCCGCGGCTCGCTGACGCTCGACGACGAGGGCACGCCCGGGCAACGTACCGTGTTGATCGAGAACGGCGTACTCGCCGGGTACATGCAGGACAAGCTCAATGCGCGGCTGATGCACTCGACGCCGACCGGCAACGGACGGCGGCAGTCTTACGCTCACCTCCCCATGCCGCGCATGACCAACACCTTCCTGCTCGGCGGCGACTCGGAGCCCGCCGAGATTCTCGCCAGCGTCGAGCGGGGCGTGTTCGCGGTCAGTTTCGGCGGCGGCTCGGTGGACATCGCTTCGGGCCGGTTCGTCTTCTCGGCGACCGAGGCGTACCTGATCGAGAACGGCAAGGTCACCGCGCCGATCCGCGGAGCGACGCTCATCGGCAACGGCCCGGACATCATGACCCGGGTCTCGATGGTAGGCAACGACCTGGCCCTCGACCGCGGCGTCGGCGTCTGCGGCAAGGAGGGTCAGACCGTGCCCGTCGGCGTGGGGCAGCCGACGCTGAAGATCGACCGGATCACCGTCGGTGGAACCCAGGCGCCCTGAGCGCCCCGTCCGGGGATACGGGATCCCGTCGAATCCACCTAGCCCGCATTTCTCACCAGGCCGCTTGTCGGCGTCAAAAAGATCTTGGGTTTCAAGAAGTTGACCGCGATGTCGATGATCGTGCCGAGTACGGATTGCGCTGGCCGCGCCCTCGCGGGTCTTTTGGCCCCGTGTACACACGGGCCCGTGCTCGCGCACGTGCTCCCTCAACCGTAGTCCCCGCTATGCTTTCGGTCGGCGAGCGCGACGCAAGCGTCGTGCGCACAAGACCAAAATCCTCCGCGATCATCACGGCCCCTGGTGAGAAATGCGGGCTAGTGCGCTGATTTATCAGTGCTTCCCGTGCGGCACTCAGGATGTGCCGCCAAGTTCATTGGCGTAAGCCATTGAACTTGTCCGCAAAACAAAACCGCGCTTTTGTTTTGCGATCCTGATCAAACCCAGGGAGGGACTTGATCAGAGGTTCCCAAGGAGACGCCAGGGTCCGGTTGACTGCACGCGGCCGTTCAGTCTTGCGCGCCGGCGTCCTCGTGGACCCGAAGCAGGCGGAAGAGCCGTCGCGCAAAGTCCGCTCGCGTGTGCGGATCCCGGGCCCTGCGCGTGCGGCCGATCAGATGTCGGAGCGCCTGCACATCCGCCCCCCGATGCGCGTCAACGTACTCGGTCAACGCATCGGGATCCTCGAGCAGACGTTCCCGCCAGGTTTCGAGCCGGCGGTTCGCGAGCTTCTGCTCGGGAGTCAGTTCCGTGGCCTGCGTGAGCGCTGCCGCGATCGCCTTCCGATCCTCCTCGCGCAGCAGCCGCCCGATCAGTTGCAACTGTCGCCGGCGCGCCTCCCGGTGGGTCAGGCGCCGGTACGCGTCGATGGCGTCGGACAATGCAGCACTCAGGGGAATACGGGCCCGCCGCGCGGGTTCGAGCTCCGCGAGGGCCTCGCCGAGCCGCTTCGCGGCAGCCGCTTCCCGCTTGCGGGCCGACTTGCTGAGCGCAGGAACCGCCTCGGCTGGCGGCCCCCCCTCCGTGGTCATGTGGTACAGCCACTCCCTTGCTCGCGGGAACGTTGCGCTATGCTAACGCGACCATAGCCGCCGCCCGGGGGCGCCGCCGGACTTCCAACTGCGCGGGCCGTGGCCTCGCGGCCGGTAGCGCAACATCCGGGTCGATCGAATGCCCAACGCCCAACGCACGGACGTGTCCGACCAGGAGCGGGAGCTCGCGGAGCTCGTCAGCCACATACTCGACGAGGCCCGTCGACAGGGTGCGAGCGCCGCGGAAGTCGGCGTCAGCGACGACCGCGGGCTCAGCGTCTCCGTGCGCCAGCGCGAACTCGAAACAGTCGAGTTCAACCGCGACCGGGGCTTCGGGATCACCGTGTACGCCGGCGCGCGCAAGGGTAGCGCGAGCACGTCCGACGCCAGCCCCGAAGCGGTGCGCAGCACCGTCCGTGCGGCCCTCGCCATCGCCCGGCACACCGAGGAAGACGTGTGCAGCGGTCTCGCCGAGCCGGAACGCATGGCGACCGATTGGCCGGCACTCGACCTCTACCATCCATGGGAAGCGGACGCGGACACCCTGCGCGACCTCGCCCTTGAGATGGAAGCGGCCGCCCTCGATCAGGGCCCGTGCATCGTGAATTCGGACGGCGCCCAGATGTCCACGCAACGCTCGTGCCGCGTCTACGGCAACAGCCACGGCTTCATCGGCACCGTGCGCACCACACGCCACGGCGGTACCTGCGTGATGATCGCCCGGGACGAGAACGGCATGCAGCGCGACTACTGGTACAGCGTCGCCCGCGACGCCGACGACCTGGAGAGCCACCTCAGCGTGGGCCGGCAGGCCGCCGAGCGCGCCGTGGCCAGGTTGGGTTCGAGACCCATCAGCACGGGCACGTGGCCGGTCCTGTTCAACCCCAGGATGGCGGCGGGCCTCGTCGGGCACCTGCTCGGCGCCATCAGCGGCGGATCGTTGTATCGCCGCGCGTCCTACCTCCTCGACGCCCTCGGGCGCGATGTGGCCGCGGACTTCCTGACGCTCGCGGAGCATCCGCACCTGCCGAAGGCACTCGGCAGCGCCGGCTTCGACGGCGATGGGGTGGCGACGGCCGGCAAGGCCTTCGTCGAGGACGGACGGCTGACCAGTTACATCCTCGACGCGTACGCCGCCCGTCGGCTCGGCAGGGAGACCACCGGCAACGCCGGCGGGGTGTTCAACCTGTCCGTGGAATGCGACAAGGTGCCGCAGGAAGCACTGCTGGAAGAGATGGGCACAGGCCTGATCGTCACGGAGCTGATGGGCCAGGGCGTCAACCTGGTGTCCGGCGACTACTCCCGCGGCGCCGCCGGCGTCTGGGTGGAGAACGGCCGGCCGGCCTTCCCGGTGGACGAGATCACCATCGCCTCGAATCTCGACACGATGTACCACGGCATCGTCGGCGTGGGGGACGACGTCGACCTCCGAGGCAACATCCGCACCGGCTCCATCCTGGTGCGCTCGATGACGGTCGCCGCCTGAGGAGCCAGGCCCCGGCAACCACCAGTCAGGCGTACACCAGCGTCGCGAGGCCCAGGAAGGAAAAGAAGCCCGTCACGTCCGTGATCGTGGTCAGCACGACGCCGCCGGCGATGGCCGGGTCGATACCGAGCAGCGAGAGGACCGAGGGCAGCAGGCTGCCGGACACGGCCGCCACCAGGATGTTGATGACCATCGCGAGCGCGATGACCCCTCCGAGCAGCGCGTCCTGGAAGGCGAGCGCCGCGGCCACCGCGACCAGCGCCGCCCACAGCACGCCGTTCAACGCAGCGACGATCAGTTCCCGGTTCAGGAACCAGCCCAGATTCGCCGGCGCGATCTGCCCGAGCGCCATGCCCCGTATCACCAGCGTCAGCGTCTGCGTGCCGGCGATACCGCCCATGCTGGCGACGATCGGCATGAGCACCGCCAACGCCACGACCTCGGCGATGGTCTCCTCGAAGACATTGATCACCGCAGCCGCCAGGAACGCCGTGATCAGGTTCACGCCCAGCCAGATCGCCCGGCGGCGCGCCGAGCGCAGCACCGGGGTGAAGGTCTCTTCATCGGTCTCGAGACCGGCGCGCGCGAGCAGCGTCTAGTCGGCGTCCTCGATGATGACGTCCACGACGTCGTCGATCGTGATCCGGCCCGCGAGCCTGCCGTCGACGGTCACCACGGGCGCCGAGACGAGATCGCGCTCCGCGAAGATGCGCGCCACGCGGTCGTCCGGCATGTCCACCGGAATCGCCTCCACGTCCGTGTCCATCACGTCGCGCACCGACACCTTCGGGTCCGTGGTCAGCAACCGTGCGATCGGCAGGACGCCGACATATCCGTCCTGCGCATCGACCACGAACAGCTTGTCCGTCGCATCCGGCAGTTCGCCTCGACGACGCAGGTAGCGCGTGACCAGTTCGATGCTGTGGCGCCGCTGCACGGCCACGGTATCGGTATTCATCATCCCGCCGGCCGTGTCGTCCGGATAGGGCAGCACGACCTCCACCCGGGCACGGTCCGCCGCGCTCATCGAATCGAGGACCTGCTGCATCAGCGTGTCGGGAAGCTGCTGCAGGATGTCCGCGAGATCGTCGGTGTCGAGTTCGTCGGCCGCCGCCGCGAGCTGTGCCGCGTCCATCGATTCGGCGAAGTCGCCCCGCACCTCCTCGTCGAGAAAGTTCAGCACCCCGCCCATGCGATCCGGGTCGAGACAATCCCAGAGGATGCCGCGTACTCTCGGCGGCGTGGCCTCGAGGAGGTTCGCCACCTCCGCGTCGTCCAGGGTTTCGAGCAGGGAGCGGGTCTCGGTCAACGCGCCGTCGCCAACGGACCGGACGACATCCAGCAGCCGGTCCGGAGCATCGATGGCCCCATGCGGGCGAACCCTGGAACCGGTCGACATCAAGCGGCTCGGCTTTCGGACGGGGTTCGGACGGCACGGGGCAACACCGCTCCGACCACGGACACAGACCGCACGCCCAAGCCCTACTCCGCCTCGCCGAAGCGGTCGCCGACCAGCCCCACCAGGGCGGCAAAGGCCTCCGCTTCGTCGGGTCCCCCGACCCGAAGTGTCAGTACCGTGCCCTGCGCCGCCGCCAGCATCATGACGCCCATGATGCTCTTGCCGTCCGCGGACTTGTCGCCGAGGTCGACCCCAACCGACGAGCTGAAGGTCTTGGCCAGATTGACGAACTTCGCGGCCGTGCGGGCGTGCAGACCGAGCGCGTTGACGACGGTGACCCGGCCTTCGATCACCGCACGATCCCCGCATGCCGCAGGCTGACCTGGGGCAGGGTTTCGCGAAGGTGCCGCGCAAGCCTCTCCGCCATGTAGACCGACCGATGCTGGCCCCCGGTACAGCCTATCGCCACGTGGACCGCTGCCCGCTCGCGCGCCGCGAAGCGCGGCAGCCACGCCTCGAGGTAGCTGCGGATGTCGTCGAACATGCACGACACGTCCCCGTCTGCGTCGAGGAACTCGATCACCGCGGCGTCGCGCCCGGTGAGCGAACGCAAAGGCTCTACCCAATGAGGATTCACCAGGCAGCGGATGTCGAAGACGAAGTCCGCATCCTGCGGAAGCCCGTGCTTGAACCCGAAAGAGCTGATCACGACCTTCATGCCGCCGCTCGGCCGATGATCCGCATCATCGCCTCGAAGAGTTCCGTGTCGTCGTCCGCGCGCCGCAGCAGGTCGCGGTTGGACCCTACGTCGAAAGCCTCCGCCAGGGCGCCGAGTATCTCCAGGTGCCGCCCCACCTCCCGCTCCGGCACGGCCAGAACGAACAGCAGGTCGACGAGTTGGCCGTCCGGAGAGTCGAAGTCGAGCGGTGTGCCCAGTCGCATCAAGGCCGCAACGGGCCGCTCGCAGGGCATCCTGCAGTGCGGAATCGCCACTCCGTCGCCCAGGCACGTGCTTCCCAGCCTCTCGCGAGCCAGGAGTGCCTCCAGCAGTCTCCGCGCCTCGACCCTGGAGTGGGCCCTGGAGATGATGTCGCTCGCCTCTTCCAGGGCCGCCTTCTTCGATGCGACCCGATGGCCGGCTCGGGTACAGGAGGGGAGCAGGAGTTCGCGGAAATCGATCATCGACGATTCCCTCGCTCGGACTTGCCGCCAGACGGAAGTTTGTCGGATTTGCGGCGCCGACGGCAAGCGCGACGTGTGCGACAACCGCTCAACAGATGCCGGTCGGGGCCGTCAGGACCCCCATCCGCCCGGTCGCGGGAGGCAGTCGGGCTCAGTGGGCGCGGACCCGGTGGTCGCTGATCTTCTCCTTGTGCTTCTTGACCTGCCGGTCGAGCTTGTCGAGCAGCGCGTCAATCGCCGCGTAAAGGTCCGCGTCGTCGGCGATCGCAAAAAGCTCCGCCCCGTTGGTGTGCAGCGTGGCTTCCGCGCGCTGTACGAGCTTGTTCACCGAAAGGACCACATGCACGTTGGTGATGTGATTGTCGTGTCGCTCCAGGCGGGTCATCTTGTTTCTGACGTAGGTTCTCAATGCGTCGGTGACGTCGATATGGCGCCCTGAGATGCTGAGCTGCATGAAACCTCCTTCGCAACCTCGATGCCGCCGTCGCCAAGGCACCGTTCGTGCCCGTACCCCGACGGCCCCTGCAAGTGTACACGCCGGGAACAAGGAACCTCTGATCAAGCGCTCCCTGGGCTTGATCAGGATCGCAAAACAACAGCGCGGTATTGTTTTGCTCAAAAGTTCAATGGCTTACACCGATGAACTCGGCGGCACATCCTAAGTGCCGCACGGGAAGCTCCGATAAATCAGAGATTCCCAAACGGATTTGCGGCACGCGCCGCCAGGGTCAGACCAGCCGTCTGCGCTCGCTGGAGGAGGGCATGGACATCGACTCCCGGTACTTGGCGATGGTACGCCGGGCCACCGCGATGTTGCGCTCCGACAGCAGCGACGCGATGCGGCTGTCGGAGAGTGGCTTGCGCGGGTCCTCGTCCGCGACGAGCTTCCGGATCAGCGCGCGGATGGCGGTACTCGACACTTCGCCACCGGTCAGCGTTCCCACGTGGCTGGAAAAGAAGTACTTCAACTCGAAGATGCCGCGCGGCGTGTGCATGTACTTGCGCGTAGTGACCCGCGAAATGGTGGACTCGTGCATACCGACGGCCGCGGCGATCTCGGCCAGGCCCAGGGGCACCATGGCCTCGTCGCCGTACTCAAGGAAGCCGCGTTGGTACTCGACGATCTTCGAGGCGACGGCGAGCAGGGTCTCGCCCCGATTGCGAAGGCTCTTCAGGAACCAGCGGGCGTCACGCAGGTTGTCGCGCAGGAACGTGTTGTCCGGACTGTTGTCGCCGCGGCGGACCAGGCACGCGTAGTCCCCGTTGATCCGCACCCTGGGCATCGCTTCGGGGTTCAGTTCGACCAGCCAACGCGTCCCGTCCTTGCGGACGAAGACATCCGGTTCCACGTATTCCCCCGCGAAGTCCCCGACCACGGAGCCTGGTCGCGGGTTCAGCGAACGCACCAGTTCCAGGGCGCAGCGGAGGACGTCGCCGGGGAGCTTCGACCGACGCTGCAGGGCGGCGAGATCCCTGGCCGCAAGCACGTCGAAATGGTCTGCCACGACGCCAAGCGCCTGGTCGCGCCCGGCGGTATCGGTCGGCAGCTCGGCCAGTTGCAGGAGCAGGCACTCGCGCAGATCCCGCGCACCCACACCCGCAGGCTCGAACTGCTGCACGAGCTTGAGCATCGCTTCGACTTCCCCCGCGTCGACCTCGAGATCGCCCGCAATGTCCGCGACATCGGCCACCAGCATGCCGTCCGCGTCGATCTCGCGGACGATCGCCGCGCAGATGACCCGGTCACGGTCCGAAACGGGCACCAGGTTGAGCTGCCACAACAGGTGCTCCGTCAGCGAGGCATCGGCGCCGCCCGCGTAATCCCGATCGTGCTCCACCGGCGTGCCTCCCGACATCGGCGGCGCCTGGTAGATGTCGTCCCAGCTCGTGTCCACGGGAAGGTCTTCCGGAATGCCCGTCTCTGCCCCGCCCAGCGCGAACTCGGGCGCGCCGGCGTCGTCCTCGCCCCAGTCGCCTTCGAGGCCCGTTGCATGCTCCTCGACGCCGTCGTCCGTGGTCTCGTGGCCGTCGTCCTGCCCCGTCTCGCCTTCCGGCGCCTCGGCGTTGTCCTCCAGGAAGTCCAGCATCGGGTTGCTTTCGATCGCCTCACGGACTTCCTGCGCGAGCTCGACCGCAGAGAGTTGCATCAGGCGTATCGCCTGCTGCAACTGCGGCGTCATCGTGACTTGCTGGCCGATCCGAAGGGACAGCGACGGTTTCATTCCACAACTTCGCGCGTTGACGGTGATCGTAAGGCCGCAGTTTCACGGACTGGACGCCCATACGGCAAGTCGGCGGTCACGCTCCCACTCCCGGGGCGGAGGACGACGCACCCCACGGTCGCGACCGACGCGGGGAACGGACGCCCGCTACAACTCGAACCGCTCGCCCAGATACACCTGCCGGACGGTCTCGTTGGCGAGTATCGCGTCCGGGGCGCCCTCGGCGATGATGTGCCCTTCGTTGACGATGTAGGCGCGATCGCAGATGTCGAGGGTCTCGCGAACGTTGTGGTCCGTGATCAGCACGCCGATCCGTCGCCTGGCGAGCCCACGGATCTCCGTCTTGAGATCGTCCACCGAGATCGGATCGATGCCCGCGAAGGGCTCGTCAAGGAGGATGAACGCGGGCTCGCTTGCCAGCGCCCTCGCGATCTCCAACCGACGGCGCTCGCCCCCCGAAAGGCGTTCCCCCAGCGTCGCCCGGATGCCGCCGAGGCGGAACTCGTCGATCAGCCGGTCCACCAGGTCACGCCGTTCGGCACGCGTCAGCCCCGTTCGCAACTCGGCGATGGCGTACAGGTTGTCCTCCACCGATAACCGGCGGAAGACGCTCTCCTCCTGCGGCAGGTAGCCGATGCCGGCCCGTGCGCGCCGGTGCATCGGCGCGCCGCTCAGGTCCTCTCCGTCGAGCAGGATGGCTCCCTCGTCCATCCGGACGAGGCCCACGATCATGTAGAAGCAGGTGGTCTTGCCGGCGCCGTTGGGGCCGAGCAACCCGACGATCTCGCCGCTCGCGAGGCGCAGGCTCACATCCTCCACGACGGTACGGTCACGGTAGCGCTTGCGGAGGTGCGCGGCCGCCAGTTCAGCCATGCGGTCGCCTGTCCTCGGCGGCCCCAGGGCTCCGCGTACTACCGTTCCGGTGCGTCAAGCGCCCCTTCCCGCTCCGGCTGCCAGATCATCTCCACGCTGCCCTCCCCGTCGCCCTCGGCGTCGATCGTCCCGCCGCGTACGTCGTAGTGGATGATCTCGCCCCGAAACTCGTTGCGCTCGTGGGTGAGCCAAGCCCGCCCGATCAGTTCCACGCGCTCCTCGGCGGTGTGGTAGACGATCTTCTCGGCATCCGCCTTGACCAGGTCCGCGCCGGCCCGCGGCCGCTGCTCGTAGTGCGCGAGGTCGCCCTCGGCAGTGATGCGGACCACCTGCTCCGCCTGGTACTCGATGATCATCCGATCCGCTTCGACAAGCAGGCTTCCCTGGTCCATGCGTACGCCGCCCGTGAGGACCGTGCGCCCCGTCGTGTCGCCTTCGGCGTGGTCGGCGCGCCAGTGAATCGGCTGCTCCGGGTCGTTCGGCAACGCCCCGGCCGCCGCGGCGCACAACAGGGCGAAGACGGCAACACACAGCAGGTTCGGCTTGGCGGTATCCCCGTTCACTCGTCGGTTCGTCCCGGCAGGGCGGTGATATGGACCCGTTGCCCGGGAGCCGAGGACAACCGCATCCAGCCGCGCAAGAGGTCGCCCTCGAAACCGGCGGCCGTGGTGCGCCGGCCGGGCGCCTCGATGATAACAGGTCGGTCCGTGTGCGCGTATTGGCGCTCCGGATACACATAGAGTCCACTGGTTCCGAGTGCCAGGAACCCGCCGCCACCCAGGGCGCGCCTGAGCGTCACGTCTTCGTGCAGCAGCAACTGCTCCTCCGGGGCGCCGCCCGTCCCCACGACCGTGCGCAGCTCACCGCGTTCCGCGGAGACCCGCCACGGCGACTCCCCGGGGCGATACAGGTGCAGCACCGGGCGGTCGAGGGTCGCGAGGCCGTCCTGCTCGTACTGTCGGATCTCGTCGGATTCGATCCGGTAACGAATCGACCCGTCCTCCGCAAACTGGCTGATCACGGCACCCTCGATGTACACATCGGGTTCATCCTGCAACTCCGGCGGCAGAGGCGGCGCCGGGGTTTCCCCGGAACCGAGGAAGACGAACGCGAACACCAGTGCGGCCGCGAACCCTCCGCCCCAGTGCCAGCGCTTCACGGTGCCCCGGTCATCGCCCGGCCAGGGTGGCGACGGCATCGCCCCACAGTCCCTTCGCAACCAGGATCAGGTTGCAGACCTCCCGCACCGACCCGGCGCCCGGGAGCGCGACGGTCACGTAGTCCGCGCGCGCCGACACCACGGGGTGTGCACCCGGCACGCTGACGCGGAAGCCCACCCGGTCGAACAGCGCCAGGTCCGGTATGTCGTCCCCGACATGCGCCATCCTGCCGGGACCGATCGTCGTGACCCTGCGCAGGGCGTCCAGCGCGCCGCTCTTGTCTTGCGCACCCTGGTAGAGGTGCGCGATGTCGAGCTCGGCCGCGCGGCGGGCCACTGCCCCCGACGTCCGCCCCGAAATGATGGCCACGGGTACACCTGCCGCCTGCAACATCTTGATGGCAGCTCCGTCCTGCGCGTGGAAGCTCCTGGTCTCCGCCCCGCCGTCCGAGTAATGCAGGCGACCGTCCGTCAGCACGCCGTCGACATCCAGGATCAGCAAGTCCACCTCGGCCCCGCGCCGCAGCGCATCGTCGGGGAAACGGAAGACGTCGTGGGTTTCGGTCACGCTCGAAGCGTCACGACTGATGGTAGAGAAGCAGCATGTAGCCGGTCCATGCCAGCACCATCACGCAACCCTCGAAGCGCGTGATGACGGGCCTCGAACCGATGGCGTACGCGAACAGGACCAGCAGCGTCGTCAGCGCGGCCATCATGCCGTAGTCCCGCCACAGCACCTCGGGGTCGATCCCGACCGGATGCACCAGGGCCGGCACCGCCAGCACCGCGAGGATGTTGAGGATGTTCGACCCCACGACGTTGCCGATCGCAATGTCGGGATGGCCCTTGATCGCGGCACCCAGCGTGGCTGCGAGTTCCGGCAGGCTCGTGCCGACGGCGACGATGGTCAACCCGATGACGAGTTCGCTGACCCCGAGCAGTCGGGCGATCTCGGTGGCGGCCCAGACGAGCACCCACGCGGCCGCGAGCAGTACCACGAGTCCGATGCCGCTCCAGAGCAGGCCCCGCCCCGTCGTCATGGCCGGCAACTCCTCGAGCTCCTCCTCGAGGGTCTCGCGAATGCCGTGCGCGGCACCACGCTGCTTGCGCATGAACCGGTACATGATCAGCCAGAGGCCGGCGAGAAGGAGCAGTCCGTCGATCGTCCCGAGCCACAGGTCGAAAAGGCAGAACAGGGCCAGCAGCGTCCCCGCCACGAGCCACGGCAGCTCCAGCTTCAGCACACCCGGCGCGAACGGCAGCGGTGCGACGATGGCCGTCACGCCGAGCACGAGGCCGATGTTCGCAATATTCGAGCCGATCGCGTTGCCGATGGCGAGGGACGGGGAGCCTTCCAGTGCAGCAGCGAGAGCGACCAGAAGTTCCGGTGCGGACGTACCCACCGATACCACGGTCAAGCCAATCAGCACCTTCGAGACGTTCAGGTTGCTCGCCGTGGCGGCCGCCCCTGACACGAACCGATCCGCGCTCCAGATGAGCGCGACGAACCCGACGATCAATGCCAGTATCGGGATCCACATCGGGAAACCGCGGCGCGAGGGTTGTCGTGTCGATCAAGCACTGCAACTTGACCCCATGGCGTCAAACAACGCCGGTGCATGAACGCTGCGAGGGCGTCGACCCCAGCCGTTGGATGCGTACTCGGTCGCGCCCGCGACTGACATTGCGGAGCGCTGCCCCTGAAAGATCAGCCGTCGCGGCTCGCCATCCGCCATTGCTCAGGTTTTTCTCCAGTATCGTTGCGACATCGTCCGGTAAGCTTGCCAGGAGTTCCCAGGCACGCCCTACCGCCACGCGGGAGGATGCGAGGGACCACGCACGAGGGGTCGCCGTGTGGCCGCTGCAACGCAGGGCATGGACAGTTCCGCTCCGTCGCGAGACTGCGAGGCATTCCCTCGCGTTCCCGACCGAAGGCCCTGCGCGTCGCGTTGTTCCCTTGGACCATGTTAACGTGAATTGCACCCTCCCAACGCGACCGGCCGCAGGCGTCAGCAACGTATGAAGGAGTCCATCGAAAGCCTGGTACGGGCGCACATCGCCGATGCCGAGGTCGAGGCCCGCGGCGAAGGCAACCACTTCGAGGTCTTCGTCAGGAGCGCGGCCTTCACCGGCCTGAGCCGCGTCCGCCGCCAGCAACTCGTCTACGGAGCCATCGGCGAACTCATCCGGGACGGGTCCGTCCACGCGGTGACCATCCGCACGCTGGCACCCGAAGAGAGCCCCGGCTGAGAAGCCGCCCAGGTCGAAACGTGGACAAGCTTGCGATTCGGGGCGGCACCGCCCTGTCCGGGGAGTTGGTGGTTTCCGGCGCCAAGAATTCCGTACTCCCGATTCTCGCCGCGGCCCTGCTCGCCACGGACCGCATACGGGTACACAACGTTCCGCGCCTCAGGGACGTGACTACGATGATCGCTCTGCTGCGCAACCTCGGCGCAGAGGTCTCCGGCGAAGACTCCGTGGTCGACGTGTCGCAGTGCGACGTGCGTCGCTTCCGCGCGCCGTACGACCTGGTCAAGACGATGCGGGCATCGTTCCTGCTGATGGGGCCGCTGCTCGCGCGCTTCGGGCAGGCCGAGGTCTCGCTGCCCGGAGGCTGCGCCATCGGTCTGCGGCCCGTCGATCAGCACCTCAAGGGCTTCGCGGCACTCGGCGCCAAGGTGGAAGTGGAGGACGGATACGTCAAGGCTCGGGCGCCGGGGGGGCTGCGCGGCTGCCGGATCGTGCTGGACGTGTCCACCGTCGGCGGCACCGAGAACCTGCTCATGGCGGCGGTGCTGGCGCACGGCGCGACGACGATCGAGAACGCGGCGCGGGAGCCGGAAATCGTCGACCTCGCCGAGTGCCTGATCGCCATGGGAGCCAGGGTTGCCGGCCACGGCACCAGCGTCATCGAGATCGAGGGCGTGGCGGCGCTCGGCGGCTGCGAGTACCGCGTCATGGCCGACCGCGTGGAGGCGGGCACGTACCTGATCGCCGCGGCCGCCACCGGCGGCCACATCGAGCTGCGCGACGCACTGCCCGGGTCCCTTTCGGCCGTGCTCGACAAGCTCGAGGAAGCCGGAGCGCGCATTGACATCGGCCCCGGACGCGTCGTTCTGGACATGGCAGGGCGACGGCCCCGTGCCGTCGATATCGACACCGCCCCCTACCCCGGCTTCCCGACCGACATGCAGGCGCAGTTTCTCGCCATGAATACGGTCGCGGAGGGTACCAGCCGCGTCCGCGAGACCATCTTCGAAAACCGGTTCATGCATGTGAACGAACTCGCGCGCCTCGGGGCCAGGATCCATCTCGAAGACAGCAGGACCGCCGTCGTGCGAGGCGTTCCGCGGCTACGCGGCGCACCCGTCATGGCGACGGACCTGCGCGCTTCGTTCGGGTTGGTGGTCGGTGCTCTGGTGGCCCGCGGCGAGACCGTGATCGATCGCATCTACCACATGGATCGCGGCTACGAGCGCATCGAGACGAAGCTCGGCGCCCTCGGCGCCGAAGTCCGGCGCCTCTCGACCCGCGGCCCCGCCGCATGACGATCGTCCGACGCCTCGACACGGCCGCCGCGGATTTCGACGAGCAGCTCACGCGGCTCGCGTACTGGGACACGTCCGCGGGGGAGGCGGTCGAGCGGGCAGTCGCCGAGGTGCTGCGGGCCGTGCGCGAGCGAGGCGACGACGCCGTGCTCGACTGTACGGCGCGCTTCGATGGGGTCAGCGTCGACAGCGTCGACGCGCTGCGCCTCGAGCCGGCTGTCCTCGCAGACGGTCATGCCAGCCTCCCGTCGTCCGACCGGCGCGCGCTCGACGCGGCGGCCGCACGTATCCGGCGCTACCACGAACGCCAGCTCCAGGATGGCGCGGCGTTCGAGTACGAAGACGGCTTCGGCAACCGTCTCGGGCAACGCGTCGTGCCCCTGGACCGCGTTGGGGTGTATGTACCCGGCGGACAGGCGGCGTATCCGTCTACCGTACTGATGACCGTCATTCCGGCCCGCGTCGCCGGCGTCGGGGAGGTCGTCGCAACGGTGGCGACCCCGGGCGGAGAGCGCAACACGCACGTACTTGCGGCGCTGCACATTGCCGGCGTGGACCACGCCTTTACCATCGGCGGCGCACAGGCGATCGGCGCCCTGGCATTCGGCACCGCCACGGTTCCCAGGGTGGACAAGATCGTCGGGCCGGGCGGTGCGTACGTCGCGGCCGCGAAGCGCCAGGTGTTCGGTCCGGTGGGCATTGACAGCATCGCGGGACCGAGCGAAGTCGTCATCGTCGCGGACGGCAGCGTCCCCGCACGCTGGACCGCACTCGACCTCTTCTCCCAGGCGGAACACGATGCCGTGGCCCAGGCCATCCTGCTGTGCCCCGACCCGGACTACCTCGACGCGGTGGCCACCCAGATGTCCGACCTCCTGCCCGGCATGGCGCGCCGCCGCATCATCGGCGCATCCCTGCGCGACCGGGGCGCACTGATACGGACCCGCGACCTCGACCAGGCCGTGGACGTGGCCAACCGCCTCGCTCCGGAACACCTCCAGCTCGCCCTGGCCGACCCGGACGCCCTGCTGCCCCGCGTGCGGCACGCAGGGGCCATCTTCCTCGGCGGCCACGCGCCGGAAGCGTTCGGCGACTACAGCGCGGGGCCGAGCCACGTCCTGCCGACGTTCGGGACGGCCCGCTATGCCTCGCCCCTCGGCGTCAACGACTTCCGCAAGCGCAGTTCGATCATCCGGGTTTCACCGGCCGGCGCCCGCGAATTGGCTCCGACGGCCGCGACCATCGCGCGCGCCGAGGGACTGGAAGCCCATGCGCGCTCCGCCCTGGCCCGCATCGAGGACGCCTGACGCCGCGCGACCTGCGGTCGCGTTGGGAGTTCGCTGACGCGAACTCCCGTGGAACCAATACCGGTGCGCCGTCGCCACCGTCCCGGCCACGCCGAGCCCGGTCCACATTGCCTTGCCCGCACGCCCTGCTTATAGTCGCCCGCCCGTGACCACCCCGACCGCCGTTCACCAACGCAACCTGGTCGACCGCGGCTTGCGCCGCGACCCCGCCCAGGATGCCGTGCTACGAGAACTGGACGCCATCCACGCACGGCTGGCTGAGGATACGAAAGCCCGCTCCCGAACTCGCTGGCAGGCGCGCGCGCCGGGGCGAGCGACCCCTTCCGGCGCGGCGGCAGCCGGACCCGACAGCGCCGGGTGGCAGCGCTTCGCGCGACGTTTCCGGCGCGTACCCGAGCATGTCCCCGGCCTCTACCTGTGGGGCGGCGTGGGCCGGGGCAAGACCTACCTGATGGACCTCTTCTACGAGTGCCTGCCGTTCGAGGCGAAGCTGCGTCTGCACTTCCATCGTTTCATGCTGCGCGTGCACCGCGACCTGCGGCGCCACGCCGGCGCCGCGAACCCCCTGTTCCGAGTCGCCGACCGCATGGCCAACGAGGCGCGGGTACTGTGTTTCGACGAGTTCCACGTGTCCGACATTGGTGACGCGATGATTCTCGGCGAACTGATGGGCGCCCTGTTCGATCGCGGCGTCACCCTGATCGCCACCTCCAACGTGGAGCCGCGGCGGCTGTACGAGAACGGCTTGCAACGCCGGCGGTTCCTGCCGGCCATCGAGCGCATGGAAGCGCACATGAAGGTGCTGCACCTCGCCGGAGAGACCGACCACCGGCTACGCGTCCTGACCGACGCGCACACTTATCACTGGCCGGCGTCGACAGCGTCCGAACGGCTGCTCTCCGACTGCTTCGCGGCGCTCGCACCCCAGCCCCCGCGCGACGCCGAACAACTCGAGATCAACGGTCGGACCGTCGCGACGCGCCGTCGCACGGACGATGTGGTCTGGTTCGACTTCGCGGAGCTCTGCGAGGGCCCGCGCAGCCAGGCGGACTATGTCGAGCTGTCCCGCGAGTTCCACGCCGTCGTGGTCAGCGGTGTGCCCACGTTCGACGGCGCTCGAGAGGATGCGGCGCGCCGTTTCATCGGCCTCATCGACGAACTGTACGATCGCAACGTCAAGGTGGTACTCTCCGCCGCCGCCGACATCGCCGACCTGTACCGGGGCCAACGTTTGCGCGCCGAGTTCGAGCGTACGGCCAGCCGGTTGCGGGAGATGCAGTCCCTCGAGTATCTGGCGCTTTCGCACAAACCTTGATAGGCGTCGGCCTCCTTCGATAGAATCCGCGCGCCCTTGAGCCGGACCCTCCGCATGAAAACCGTCAGCACGCGTCCGCAGGATGTCGAGCACGCGTGGTATGTGATAGACGCCGAACGCCAGACGCTTGGCCGCCTCGCGACCGAAGTCGCGCGCCGCCTGCGCGGCAAGCACAAGGCGTCGTTCACCCCCCACGTCGACACCGGTGACTACATCGTCGTGGTCAACGCGGAAAAAGTACGCGTGACCGGCAACAAGGCCACCGCGAAGATGTACTACCGCCACTCGGGATATCCCGGGGGCATCAAGGCAACGCGTTTCGACGCCATGATCGAGAAGCACCCGGAGCGGGTCATCGAAACGGCAGTGAAGGGCATGCTGCCGCACAACCCGCTCGGGCGTGCCTGCTTCCGCAAGCTCAAGGTGTACGCGGGCCCGGATCACCCGCATTCCGCACAACAACCCCAGCCGCTGTCACTCCCGTGAGCGTCCCGTACGCGCGCAGAGCGGATTCGACTCCCGGTTTCAGTTGAGGACGACGATGGCACAGGCTCACCACTCCCACCACTACGGCACAGGCCGCCGCAAGCGTTCGACGGCACGCGTTTTTGTCCGGCCGGGCAACGGTCGGATTCTCGTGAACGATCGCCCCGTAGACGAGTACTTCGGCCGCGAGACCGCCTGCATGATCGTCCGGCAACCGCTGGAGGTCGCCGGGGCACTGGACCGTTTCGACATCACCGTGACGGTGCGTGGCGGCGGTTCGTCCGGACAGGCCGGCGCCATTCGCCACGGCATCGCCCGCGCACTGGTGGACTACGACGAGTCCCTGCGGCCGAGCCTCCGGCAGGCTGGTTTCATCACGCGCGACGCGCGCCAGGTGGAACGCAAGAAGGTCGGATTGCGCAAGGCCCGCAAGCGCCCGCAATACTCCAAGCGCTGATCGCGCTGCAGCGCTGGTACTCGACCAGTTCGACTGGCGTTCAGGCAACGACGACGAGGAACGGAAGACCA
Source organism: Candidatus Azotimanducaceae bacterium (assembly GCA_965206615.1). Taxonomy (GTDB): domain Bacteria; phylum Pseudomonadota; class Gammaproteobacteria; order Pseudomonadales; family Azotimanducaceae; genus VXNE01. The sequence continues at coordinate 97,026 of CBDBKI010000002.1, read as the reverse complement.
CGGCATGAGAGGCCTGCGTTGAGCGACGGCAGTATCAATACGGGACGCCGCTACTTCCTGATCGCATCGACGGCCACGGTCGGCGGCATCGGCGCCGTCGGAGCGGCGGTACCCTTCGTCAGGGCGTGGTCGCCAAGCGCGAAGGCCAAAGCCCTCGGAGCGCCGATTCGCATCGACATCGCGAAACTGCGACCGGGCGAGATCCTCGGCCCGATTCCGGGCTGGCGTGGCCAGCCGGTTTTCGTCATCTCCCGCCCTGCCGAAACCCTCGCCGCCCTCGCGTCGCATACCGCGGATCTCGCGGATCCGGACTCCGAAAACGCGGACATGCAACCGAACTACGCGCGCAACGCGTGGCGCTCGCGGCGTCCTGAAATCGGCGTGTACCTGGGCCTCTGCACGCATCTCGGCTGCTCGCCGAAATACTATGGCGAGGTCCGCCCGCAGGCGTTCGACGCAAACTGGCAGGGCGGATTCTTCTGTCCCTGCCACGGCTCGCGCTTCGACCTTGCGGGCCGCGTGGTCAAGAGCGTACCCGCCCCGGACAACCTGCCGGTCCCGCCACACTTCTTCGAGACGGACAACGTGATCGTCATCGGCCGCGATCAGGAGGCTGCCTGATGGCCGAGACAGCACGGCAAGCGGGACGCTGGACGCGCTTCGTGGCCTGGCTCGACGAGCGCCTGCCGCTGACCGAAACGATCGAGTACCACGCGACGAAGTACTACGCGCCGAAGAACTTCAACTTCTGGTACTACTTCGGCGTCCTGGCGATCGTCGTGCTCGTCATCCAGTTCCTCTCCGGCCTCTGGCTGACGATGTCGTACGTCCCGAGCGGCGACGGCGCCTTCGCCTCCATCGAGTACATCATGCGCGACGTGGAATACGGCTGGCTGATCCGGTACCTCCACTCCACTGGCGCCTCCGCGTTCTTCCTGGTGGTCTACCTGCACATGTTCCGCGCCCTGGCCTACGGCTCGTACCGCGCGCCGCGGGAACTCCTGTGGCTGCTCGGCATGGCCATCTACCTGGTCCTCATGGCGGAAGGCTTCTTCGGCTACGTGCTGACCTGGGGCAACATGTCGTTCTGGGCGGCCCAGGTGATCGTCTCGCTGGCCGGGGCCATTCCCATCGTCGGCCCCGACCTCATGGAGTGGTTGCGCGGCGACTACGCCATGTCAGGGATCACGCTCAACCGCTTCTTCGCCCTGCATGTCGTGGCGCTGCCCCTCGCGCTGGTGGGCCTCGTTTTCCTGCACGTGGTGGCCCTGCACCACGTCGGCTCGAACAACCCCGACGGGGTCGACATCAAGAAGCACAAGGACGCGCAGGGCGTGCCGCTGGACGGCATCCCGTTCCACCCGTACTACACGGTGCACGACCTGATGGCGACGGTCGGTTTCCTGATCGTCTTCTGCGCGATCGTCTTCTTCGCGCCGGAGATGTTCGGCTACTTCATCGAGAAGCCGAACTTCGAGGAGGCGGACCCGCTACGGACACCCGAACACATCGCCCCGGTCTGGTACTACACCCCCTTCTACGCCATGCTCCGCGCGACGACGTTCCCGCTGCTCGGACTGTCGGCCAAGTTCTGGGGCCTGATCGTCATGGGCGCCGCCATCCTGATCCCGACCATCCTCCCGTGGCTGGACCGCGGTTCGGTTCGGTCCATCCGCTACAAGGGCCTGCTGTCGAAGGTCATGCTCGCCATGCTCGTCGTGAGCTTCGTGATCCTCGGCTACCTCGGCACGATTCCGCCGTCTCCGGTGGGGACGGCCCTGGCCCAGGTCTTCACCGTAGCGTACTTCGCCTACTTCCTGCTGATGCCGTGGTACTCCCGCATCGACAAGACCAGGCGCGTACCGGAACGCCTGCCGTGATCGCGCGCGCGCTCGCCGTATTCGGCACATGCCTCGGCCTTGCCGCGGGCGCGGCGACGTCCGCGTGGCCGATGCAGCCCATGGACCCGGACCTCCACGACAAGCCCTCGCTGCAAAGGGGCCTGTCGCTGTACGTAAACTACTGTCTCGCGTGCCACTCGCTGAAGTTCCAGCGCTACGAACGCACCGCGGACGACCTCGGAATCCCGCACGACATCTTCCTCGAAAACCTGGTGTTCACCGGCCAGAAGATCGGCGGGTTGATGACCACGTCGATGCCGGAGGACGGCGCCAAGGCCTGGTTCGGGGCGCGACCGCCCGATCTCACGATGGTGGCCCGGGTACGTGGCGAGGACTGGCTCTACAACTACCTGAAGACCTTCTACCTCGATCCCGCGCGGCCGTTCGGGGTCAACAACAAGATATTCGAAAACGTCGCCATGCCCCACGTCATGATGGGTCTGCAGGGCGTTCAGCAAGACGTCTGCCGCGGGTACAAGCCCGTGGACCTCATTCGTGGCGAAGAGGTGATCTTCGCGGACCGCGAGCCGAGTTGCTTTCTCGAAGTCGAGGCCGGCTCCGGTACCATGAGCGCCGAAGAGTTCGACGGCGCGGTCTACGACATCGTCAATTTTCTCTACTACGTCGGCGAGCCGACACGGCTGGAACGGCAACGTCTGGGTGTGTACGTCCTGCTATTCCTGGTGCTGTTGTTCATGTTCGCGTATCTGCTCAACCGCGAATACTGGAAGGACGTCCACTGATCCTGCGAGAGGTGCCAATGAGCGTCCTGACGAGGCGAGGCTCGATGACCCTGTTTTCGGATGCGTCCGATCACCAGAGTCATCGCGTCCGAATGGTTGTCGCCGAAAAAGGCATCAACGTGGAGATCGTGGACGTCGATCCACGGCATAAACCCCAGGAACTGGGGCAGATCAACCCCTACAACACGCTGCCAACGTTGCTGGACCGGGAACTCGTCCTCTACGAGAGCACGGTCATCATGGAGTACCTCGACGAGCGCTTCCCGCATCCGCCGCTCCTGGCGGTGTATCCGGTGGCGCGCGCGCAGAGCAGGCTCCTGATGCACCGCATCGAAAAGGACTGGAGCCGACGCGTCAGCCTGTTGATGGCCGGCAGGGGCCGGGCCGAGTCCCTGGCGAAGGCGCGCAAGGAGTTGAGCGAGAGCCTGCTCACAGTGGCGCCGGTGTTCGCCAGCCAGCCGTTCTTCATGAGCGATGAATTCACGCTGGTGGACTGTTGCGTGGCGCCGATCCTCTGGCGGCTCAGGGCCATGGACATCAAGCTGCCCGAACGTTCGACGCGGGCCATGCGCCAATACATGCGACGCATCGTGGAACGCGAGTCGTTCCGACGCAGCCTCACCGAGACGGAAGTCGAGATGCGGGAGTGACGTGCACTCCGCCCGCCCCTACCTGATTCGCGCCCTGATCGACTGGATCGTCGACAACGACTGGACCCCTCACGTCGCGGTTGCAGCCGACGTGGACGGTGTCGGTTGCAGCCGACGTGGACGGTGTCGAAGTGCCACGCGACCGCATCCAGGACAACCGCATCGTGCTGAACGTGGCCGCGCAAGCCGTCCGCGGCTTTGCCTGCGGCGACGACACGCTGTCGTTCGACGCGCGCTTCGGCGGCCGGTCTTTCCATGTGGCCGTACCCCTCGAAGCGGTCGTGGCGGTTTTCGCGCGGGAGAACGGCGCGTGGCCTTCCAGGGAACCAATGTCTCCGGACGGCTCGGCGGCGAGGAAGAGGGCAAGCCGCGGCAGAGCGACGCGCAGAGACCAGGAGAGAGCGACGACCCGCCGAAGGGTCGGCCGAACCTCAAACTCGTGGAGTGACGCCCGGCCGTTGCCGCCGCTCCAAGGAACCTCTGATCAAGCCCCTCGCTGGGCTTGATCAGGATCGCACATCCCAAGCGCCGCACGGGAAGCTCTGATAAATCCGAGCTTCCCTAAGGCGACGGCACGATGTACTCGAACGCCTTGACCACCTTCTGAACGCCCACCACCGACCGCGCCACGTTGGCGGCCGAGTCCCCCTCGACCTCGGAGACGAGTCCCATCAGGTACACCACGCCGTTGCGGGTGACGACCTTCACACGGTCCCCGTTGACTTCGTCGCTTGCGAACAGGCTGGCCTTGACCTTGGTGCTCAGGAAGCGATCGTTGACCCGCGACACCGACGTCACCGGCACGCCTACCTCGATCTCGTTGTGGATCTTTCGCACCTTGCGAATCTGCTCGACCGCGGTTTGCGCTTCCCGCTTCAGGGACTCGTCGGACACGACCCCCGTCAGCAGGACGACGCCGCTGAAGCTGGTCACGCCGATACTGCTCGTGCGCAAGGCTTCGCTGGCCTCCCTGATGACGCGCCGGGCACTGCGCTCGATGCCCTGGTCGTCGAAGATGACCCCCGGGGTGCGGGCACCCGGGTCGTTACCGGTGATCGTCGCGCAGGACACCGCACCCAGACAGAGAAGCAGCCACGCCCCGCTGAGCAGCGCCATCGAGACACCATGACGGCTACCGGGCAGGTCACCACGGTGGCGCTGCTGTATGCCCGGGCGGCTGCGCGGGCGCCGGCCGGGGCGCCGGTTACTGGCTTGAGGAAGAGAAAGCATCGGTGATCCACACGATATTCGCGCCGAAGTTTGTCCCCGACATCGACACCACGTCAAATCTCGATACGTCCGAGGCATAGCGCGGGTGCTCCGCCAGGTAGGCCTCCGCGGCGCGGGCGAGACGGCGCTGCTTGGCGGGATCGACGGACGCGGCGCCGTCCGTCCACGCTCCCGGTCCACGCAGCCGCACCTCCACGAACACCAGCACCGCGCCTGCGCGCATGATCAGGTCGATCTCGCCGAACGGCTTGCGGAAATTGCGGGCCAGCGTGACCAGCCCGCGACGCCGCAGGTGGCGTTCTGCCCGACGCTCGGCCCGCCGCCCCGCGCGGGCTGCGCTGCTTCCACCGGAGGGAGCGCCCGGACGGGAACGGCCCGGGCGTCCGCCCGTTGGGCCGCCCAGGGCACGCCAGCAAAAGCCCGCGCGGCCGGACAGCCAGCCGCCAATCATGCCCAACCGCAACTTCCTCCCGTCAGCCCCCATCAGCTTCGCGGTCGCGTCGGCGGGGGCAGCGGCTCGAACCTGCCGCCGCGCACCATCGCCCAGGCGGGCTCTCGATGGATGGTTCCGTCCCTGGCCAGTCTCAGGACCCCGGATCCACCCATGATCCGGTTCTCGCTCGCGGCGGCGAGGTAAGGCAGCCGATTGACGATGCGAAACGCATCCACGCCAAAGGCGAAGAGCGATTCCGCGGTGCCCCGCAGGCTGGAAAACGGCCCCTGCAGGAGTTGCTTCTGCGCCGGGGGATACAGCCGCCACGGCATGTCGCAAACGCGGATGCCGTTCAGTGCCGCGCTACCGCCCAGGTCGCGGCCCGCCTGAGAAGCGGTGTACACCGGGATGTCCGCGGCGAAGTGGAACTTGAGCGCTGCCACCAGGGAAGCCATGTGGTCGCCGTCGAGGAGCGCCACGACGCCGTCCACGTCCGCCCGCCGGCGCGTCGTGAACTCGACCTCCTCCCCGGCAAAGAGACGCGCCAGCGCTTCGCTGCGTCGCTGGCTTTCGTCCACCGACAGCGCGGCCCCCACCACCGCCGTGACCTCCTTGATGTCGCGGAACACCGCCTCATCCACCAACGCGCTCCCCTCGCCGAGCCCCGTCTCGAACGCGCCCGCCGCCCTTTCGGACCAATCGGTTCCAAGCCGGAAGACGAGGACACGACGGCGGCCATCACCCGTCACGCGGCGCGCGACGGCGCGCCCCTCGTCCTCCACCGCCAGGGCGAACTGCACGACTCTCGCGGGTTCCCCCGCGGTCGCCGGCGCGGCTACGGAGTTCAACATCAGGGTCGGCACGACCGGGTCCAGCGTCCACATGCGCGCGACGTTCTCCTTGGACAAGGGTCCGACGATGGCCTTTGCACCGCTCGCCAGCGCATCTTCGTACAGCGCATCGACCGATGCTGCGCCGGTGTCGTAGAGCCGCACCGACTGCGAGGGCGCTGGCCCGGCCCCGAAGTAGGCGGCCAGGAATCCGTCCCGCACGGCCTCCCCCGCGCCGGCAAGCCGCCCGGAGAGCGGCAGCAGCAATGCGATGCGGGCCGGGGGCGACCCTTCCCAGCCCGCCGGCGCGACCCGGGCCCCGGGATGGTGCGGATGGCTGCGCCGCCAACCCATCCACAGCGCGCGCTGGCGCGCCGGCGTCAACGCGTCGTTGTACGCCTCGAGCAAGCGCCACCAGGCACGCTCGTCGTCGCTGGCCGCCCGGGCGCCACGTTCGGCCACCCGGTAGCCGCGCGCGCGAACGCCATGCCGCCAGATCGCCCGGGCAAGCGCTGCAACGTCGCCCGCTGCCGTCGCATCAAAGGCAATCAATCTCGCCACGGCGCCGGCGTAGTCGCCGTAGGCCGCGTCGATCTCCGCCTGCAGCCTCGCGAACCGCAGGTGGCGGCGGGACCGCACCCTGTCCAATCGACGCAGGCCGGCGTCGGCCTGGCGGAGGTCGCCGGACGCCAACGCAAGCCCGGCGTCGAGGAGCTGCAACTCGAGCCGCTCCTCGGGGTCCAGCGAGGCCTCAGCTCCAACCCACCCGGCGCGCACGGCTTCGACCGCCTCGCGGGCGGACGGGACGTCGCCCCCGTCCAGCAAGGCCCAGGCCCGGGCCAGTCGCCGCGCCGTCGCACTCGAGGTGGCCGACGCCTCGTCGACGGCCGGCGGCGCTACGCCCGACCCGGTCGGCGCCTCGGTCTCCACCTGGGATTGACAGCCGGCGGCCACGGCAACGATGAACAGCCCGGCGACGGTGCGGATGCATGGCGCACGCGACGCCGGTCGCTTAGGCTCCCGGTTCCGCTTGCGGCAGGCATGGCTCGAAATGACAGCGTTGCGTAACACGGGAAACCTGTACGTGGTGGCCACGCCTATTGGAAACCTGGAGGACATCACAGCGCGAGCCGCCAGGATCCTCCAGTCAGTAGAGACATTGGCCTGCGAAGATACCAGACGCTGCCGCATCCTGTTGCGCCACCTCGGGGCGAACCCCGCCGAACTCATCAGCCTCCACGACCACAACGAGTCCGCCGCCACGCGTCGCGCACTGGCGCGACTCGCGAGCGGCCGCGATGTCGCCCTCGTGTCCGACGCCGGCACGCCGCTGGTGTCCGATCCCGGATTCGAACTCGTTCGCGAAGCGCATCGGGCGGGCGTGGCCGTGGCCCCCGTTCCCGGACCCAGCGCCCTCACTGCCGCGCTCTCGGCATCTCCGCTGCCCGCCGGGCGCTTCTTCTTCGAGGGATTCCTGCCCGCGCGGGGCGGACCCCGCCGGCAGGCGTTGTCGCAACTGCTCCGCCGCCGCACAACGACGGTGTTCTTCGAAGCTCCACACCGCGTCGCGCGGACCCTGGCCGACCTCGACGAGCTTGGCGCGGGCGCACGCCGTATCACGCTCTGCCGCGAGTTGACCAAGGTGTTCGAGACCATCGTCCACGGCGCCGTCACCGAGGTCGCGCAACGCGTCGGGCCACTCAAGGGCGAGTTCGTCTGCGTTCTGGAAGGTTCCCGGGAGGCGGAAACGAGCGCCGGCGAGGGTGTACTTGCCACGCTGCTCGAGGAGTTGGCGCCGGCGCAGGCCGCGCGGCTCACGGCGCGACTGACGGGCGAGTCGCGTGCCGAGCTCTACCGTCTCGCGACTCGCCGACACGAGTCGACATGATATGGTGGAGTCGCGAGCCGGCCAGGCAGCCGCTACGCCTTCGGGCGTGGAGGAAAGTCCGGGCTCCTCGGAACAGGGCGCCAGGTAACTCCTGGGGAGCGCGAGCTCACGGAAAGTGCAACAGAGAGCAGACCGCCGGGGCGTCCGTTCGTCGGACGACGCTCGCCACGCGGGCGACCCCCGGCAAGGGTGAAAGGGTGCGGTAAGAGCGCACCGCGTTCGGCGGTAACGTCGGCGGCTAGGCAAACCCCGCCCGGAGCAAGGCCAAATAGGAATCCACAATGCGTGTTCCGCGCTGGATTCGGGTAGGCCGCAAGAGGTAGCCGGTGACGGCTGTCCCAAGATGAATGGCTGCCCCAGACAGAACCCGGCTTATCGGCCGGCTCGCGCTCCCGGTGTCTCGAAAGGCCGGCCGCACCGCAAAAAAACCGGTTGACACCCTCCCTTGCCCACCTATAGTAGCCCGTAGTGGGTAATTTTGGGTGTAAGTGGGTGAAATTGTCGATATGTGGCAATCACACCCCCAAAAGCCATGTTTCGCGGCATCAACAGCGTGACCCTGGATGCGAAAGGCCGAATGGCACTCCCGGCGCGCCATCGCGAAGCCGTGCGCGCGCGGTCCAAGGGCCGGCTGGTCACGACCATCGACATCCGTGAGCCCAGTCTCCTGATGTACGCGTTGCCCGACTGGGAGGCGGTGGAGGCGCGGCTGCAGACACTCGCGAACATTCGTCCGTCCGCGCGCCGGCTGCAGCGGCTGCTCATCGGCCACGCGACAGACATGGAACTCGACGGCAACGGGCGCGTGCTCCTGCCTCAAATGCTGCGCGACTACGCAACGCTGGACAAGAAGCTCGTCGTGCTCGGTCAGGGCAACAAGATCGAGATCTGGAGCGAGCAGAACTGGCAGGTCCGCATGGAGGATTGGCTGGGAGAGGACATGAACGCGGCACTCGGGGATCTGGGCGACCTGGAGGGTCTTTCGGTGTGACCGTCCGGCGGTGCGGGTTCGGCGTCATGCGTCGAACGCGATGCCGGACCAGGTCCACCGAACACCGCAAGGCCGTGCCACAAGTCGCCGCGGGGAACCGTCCGAGCGGAGAGGGTCCGTTCAGGCGCCGCGGAGAGCGGAGAGCGCAAGCGGAGTAGAGGCAACAGTTTACGGGCAGGTAGGAGATACAGGTGGATGCGACACGTACCGGTGTTGCTGGAGGAGACGGTGGCGGCCATGGCCGTGTCGTGTGACGGGCGCTACGTCGACGCCACCTATGGTCAGGGCGGCCACAGCCGGCGCCTGCTCGAGCAACTTGGGCCCGACGCCCGCCTGCTCGTCCTGGACCGGGACGAGGAAGCCCTCGCGAACGCGCGGCGCCTGGCGGGGAGCGACCCCCGCGTCACGGCCGCGCATGCCCCGTTCTCCCGCATGGATACCGTCGTACGCGACGCTGGCATGACCCCCGCAACCGGCATCCTGATGGATGTCGGCGTGTCTTCCCACCAACTCGACGACGCGGAGCGCGGATTCAGCTTCCTGCGGGACGGTCCGCTCGACATGCGCATGGACCGCAAGCAGGGCGTGACGGCCGCGCAATGGCTGAACTCGGCCGACGAAGACGAACTCGCCGAGATCTTCCGTCGTTACGGCGAGGAGCCGCACGCGGCGCGGGTCGCACGGGCGGTCGTCGCCCGCCGTCCCCTCGAGCGAACGGCCGATCTGGTCGCCGCCGTCGAACAGGGCAGCCGGCATCGCGGGGCCGGCAGTCACCGCGCGACCCGCGTGTTCCAGGCGGTGCGCATACACGTCAACGAGGAACTGACGGAACTCGACGTTGGACTGGACGCCGCGTTCGCCAGTCTCGGCGCGGGCGGCCGCCTCGCGGTCATCACCTTCCACAGCCTGGAACACCGCCTGGTGCGACAGCGCTTCCGTACCTGGACCCGCGGCGAACCCCTGCCGAGGCGCCTTCCCACACGCGACTCCCGCGCCGGGCGCGCCCGTCTCGTCGTGCGGCGCGCGCGACCCGCGGAGGCAGAGCTCGCCGCCAACCCCCGCGCGCGCAGCGCCATGCTGCAGGTCGTGGAGAAGACCGCGGAGCCGCCACCGTGAAGCTTCAGTACCCCCTGATGCTGCGGCGCTGGACCGCAACGTTCGTCGTCTGCGCGGCCGCCGCCGCTGCGGGGATTCAGGTGGCCTCGCAGGCACAGGAGTTGCGGGGCTCCTTTGTGCGCCTCACCGGCGTGCAACAGCAGCGCGACGCGCTGCTCGCCGAGTACAGCCGGCTGCTGCTCGAACGAGGCACGCTGTCGAGCTACCGCAATGTGGGCGAAACGGCCAAGGAGCGGCTGTCGATGCGCTTCCCCGAGGAAGTCACACCGGTCGTGCGGCGATGAGACCCTGGCGCCACCAACTCCTGGTCGGTCTCTTCGTGACAGCGGCCGCGGCCTTGCTGTTCCGCATGGCCCATCTCGGCGTCGCGGAGCGCGACTTCCTCAGGAAGCAGGGGGAAGCGCGCGCCGTACGCGTGGTCCCGATCCCCGTGCATCGCGGCATCATCTATGACCGGTACGGTGAGCCGCTTGCAGTCAGCACGCCGGTCTTCTCGGTCTGGACCGATCCCAGCCAGACGACCCTCTCGCCCCGCGATGCGACCACTCTCGCCCAGGCGCTGAACCTGCCGCCCGAGCGGGTGAACCGCTTGATCGAGCGCGGCGCCGACAGCCGCTTCGCCTACCTGAAGCGACACGTCGATCCCGCGACCGCCGCGCGCGTGCGCGCCCTGGAGATCGAGGGAGTGCGCTTTCGGCGGGAGTACCGGCGTTTCTACCCGGCCGCTGAGACCACCGCGCACGTGGTCGGCATCACGAACATCGACGACAGGGGCCAGGAGGGCGTCGAACTCGTCCTCGATGCTCCGCTGCGGGGTTCGCCGGGGGAGAAACGCGTGCTGCGGGATCGCAACGGCCGCGCGGTCAAGGACCTCGCCTACCTCCGGCCACCGGAATTCGGCAAGGACGTGACATTGAGCCTCGACCTCAGGCTGCAGTTCTTCGCCTACAAGGAACTGAAGTCGGCCGTCGAGCACAACCGCGCGAAGTCAGGCTCCCTGGTGATGCTCGACGTCGCCAGCGGCGAAGTGCTGGCGATGGCCAACCAGCCGTCCTACAACCCGAACAATCCCGTCGATCGAGGCTCGTCCGGAGTCCGCAATCGCGCGGTCACGGACACCTACGAGCCCGGCTCGACGATCAAGCCGCTAGCCGTGCTCGCCGCCCTCGAAAGCGGGCGCTACTTTCCCGACACCCCCGTGGAGACGTCTCCGGGCTTCGTCCGGGTCGGCAGAAAGCTGCTCGAGGACCCCGTCAACCGAGGTCGGCTGACCCTGACCGAGGTCCTCGCGAAATCCAGCCAGGTCGGCGTGACCAAAATCGCTCTCGATCTTCCCGAGCACGCCATCTTCGACGTCCTCGCACGGGCCGGACTCGGCGAGACACCCGGCACCGGGTTGCCCGGCGAAACCCTCGGGGTATTCACCGCACGCGATCTCGACAAGGACATCGGGCGCGCCACCCTCGCCTTCGGCTACGGTCTGACCGTGACGCCGCTGCAACTTGCCCGCACCTACCTCACCCTGGCCACGGGCGGCGTGCGGCGGCCCGTGAGCGTCTTCCACAAGGCAGCCTTGCCGCCGAGCGAGCGGGTCTTCGACGCCCGCGATGTCCGGGACCTGTCGCGCATGCTCGAGAAGGTCGCGAGCGCCGAGGGGACGGCACCCCGAGCGCGCGTGGCGGCATACAGGGTTGCCGGCAAGACGGGGACCACACGCAAGATGTCTCCCGGCGGCTACGACGACCAGCGCCACGTCGCCCTGTTCGCCGGCTATGCGCCGGTCCACGCGCCGCGCATCGTGGTCGTCGTGGTCATCGACGAACCGGCCGCCGGAGCGATCGGCGGCGGCAGTGTTGCCGCGCCGGTGTTCGCACGCGTGGTTGCCCAGGCACTGCGCATCCTTGGCGTCGCACCCGACGCAGGGCCGACCCTGGCGCGGACACCGCCCCAACAGGCAGCACCCGACGACGAGCTTCCCGTTCGTGACCTCGCGCGTGCCGGCGGGAGGCTGACATGAACGCCGGCAAATCGCTGCGGCAGGTGTGCGACGCCGGCGGCGACACGATCGTGACCGGCCTGGCCACGGACTCCCGGCGCGTCGCGCCCGGCGACCTCTTCCTGGCCCGCGCGGGTGCGCTGCACGACGCGCACGAACACGTCCCCGAGGCCGTGCGGCGCGGAGCGGTGGCGGTCTGTTCGGAGCGGCCGGTCGCAACCATCGTTCCAAACGTCGTGATCCCGAATCTCCAGGCAAGGCTCGGCGGCATCGCCGCCCGCTTCTTCGACGATCCGAGCGCAGAACTCACATGCATCGGCGTCACGGGAACCAACGGCAAGACCTCGATCGCCTGGCTCTGCGCCGGGCTGCTCGACGACACCGCCTGCATGGGCACGCTGGGGTGGGGGCTGCCACCCCACCTGTGCCCCACCGCGCTGACCACGGAAGATCCCGTCGCCGTCCAGCGGCATCTGCGCCGTCTCGCGGACCAGCGCACGCAGCGCGTCGCCATGGAAGCGAGTTCCCATGCGCTCGACCAGGGGCGAGTCGCGGACGTGCGTTTCGACATCGCGGTGTTCTCCAATCTGACCCGGGACCACCTCGACTATCACGTGACGATGGAACGCTACTCGATGGCCAAACGGAAGCTGTTCGAGACGCCCTCCCTCAGCGCCGCAGTCGTCAACGTGGACGACCCCATGGGGCGACGCATCGCCCGCGAACTCAGCATCGAAACGGTCGGCTTCGGCAGTTCGGCAGCGGCCGCCGTGTCGTGGTCGGACATCGTCTGGCACCTCGACGGCATCGAGGGGCGCTGGCGCACTCCATGGGGCAGCGCGGCGTTCCGGCTGCCCCTGTTCGGAGATTTCTCGATCGCAAACGCCGCGGCGGCGCTGGCGAGCGCCTGCCTCGCGGGCGCCCACTTCGACGATGTGGCGGCCCGCATGTACGACGTACCACCCGTGCCCGGACGCATGCAACGCGTTCCGCCGACCGCCGCATCGTCGTCCCGGCAACCTACCGTGATCGTGGACTTCGCCCACACGCCCGACGCACTCTCCGCCGCGCTCCGTGCGGCCCGCCGCCACCTCATGGGTTCCAGCGGCCGACACGACACGACCGCCCCCGCGCCGGACCCGAGCGCCGCGGCGGGAACGTTGACCTGCGTCTTCGGCTGCGGCGGCGACCGCGACCGCGGCAAGCGCGCGCTGATGGCCCGGGTGGCCGAGCAGGATGCCGACGCAGTGGTCGTCACTTCGGACAACCCGCGCGGCGAAGCGCCGCACGCCATCGTCCGGGACATCGTCGCGGGCTTCGCGGCGCCACGCTCCGTGACGGTCGAAGTGGAGCGCGCCCGCGCCGTACGGCTGGCCATCGAGCGGGCGGGACCCGGGGACGTGATCCTGCTCGCCGGCAAGGGTCACGAGACCTACCAGGAGATCTCCGGCCGCCGCATCTCCTACAACGACTTCGACACCGCCCGACAGGCCCTCACCGACCGCGGCCCGACGAGACCGGAGGCACGCTGATGCTGCTGTGGCTGACGGACTACCTGGCCACGCTGGTCAGCGGCTTCGGGGTGTTCCAGTACCTGACCTTCCGCACCATGGTGAGCGCGCTGACGGCGCTCGCCATGTCGCTGGTCATCGGTCCCGTGATGATCCGCAAGCTGTCGCACTACCAGATCGACCAACCCGTACGCGACGATGGGCCCGCGACCCATCTGGCCAAGTCCGGGACGCCCACCATGGGTGGCGGGATGATCCTGGTCACCATCACGGTCACGACGCTGCTGTGGGGCGAACTCCAGAATCGGTACGTCTGGATGGCGCTCGCGGTGACCCTGTCCTTTGGCGTCATTGGCTGGTACGACGACTACCTGAAAGTCTCCGCCCGGAACTCGCGCGGACTCGCCGCACGCTGGAAGTTCCTCTGGCAGTCGCTGGCCGGCATGACCGCGGCGGTCGTGCTCTACCAGGGGGCCACTACGCCAGCAGAGACGAGCCTCTTCGTCCCGTTCTTCAAGGACGTGGCCATTCCCCTCGGGATCGGCTCCGTCGTGCTGACCTACCTCATGGTCGTCGGCATGAGCAACGCCGTGAACCTGACCGACGGTCTCGACGGGCTGGCCATCCTGCCCACCGTCATGGTGAGTTCGGCGCTGGGGTTCATCGCCTACCTCGCCGGCCACGTCGAGTTCGCGAACTACCTGCAGATACCCTATGTAGCCGGCGCCGGCGAGCTCGCGGTCTTCTGCGGCGCCATCATCGGCGCGGGCCTCGGCTTCCTGTGGTTCAACGCCTACCCCGCCCAGGTGATCATGGGCGACATCGGGGCGCTGGCGCTCGGCGCCGCACTCGGCCTCGTGGCCACCATCATCCGGCACGAAGTCGTCCTGCTCATCATGGGCGGTCTGTTCGTCGTCGAGATCGTATCCGTCATCGTCCAGGTAGCCAGCTTCCGGATGACCGGCAAACGCGTCTTCCGGATGGCGCCACTGCACCACCACTTCGAACTGAAGGGGTGGCCCGAGCCGCGCGTCATCGTGCGCTTCTGGATCATCACCCTGATCCTCGTGATCGTCGGCCTGTCCACGCTGAAGCTCCGATGACCGCGCCACGCACCCTGGTCATCGGCCTCGGCATCACGGGGCGCTCCTGCGTCGAATTCCTGCAGGGGCGCTGCCCGGTCGCCGCCTGCGATACCCGCAGCGACCCACCATTCGCCGGGCTCGACGTCATCCGACGCGGCGAGGTCGAGCTGCTCGACCCGCGCGCCGTGTGCTTCAGCAAGTTCGACCGTGTCGTCGTCAGCCCCGGGATCGCGCTGACGCACCCCCTCGTGCAACGCGCCCGAACGGCCGGCCTGCATGCCATTGGCGACATCGACCTCTTCCTTGCCGAAGCCGATGCCCCTGTCACCGCCATCACGGGCACCAACGGAAAGAGCACCGTGACGTCCCTCGTCGGCGCTCTGCTCAGCGGCAGCGGCAGCACGGTCCGCGTCGGCGGAAACCTGGGCGTACCCGCACTCGACCTGCTCGACGACCGGGCTGAACACTACGTCCTGGAACTCTCGAGTTTCCAGTTGGAACGACTGGGCGCCGGCGGGTTCGCCGTCGCCTCCGTACTCAACGTCAGCGCCGACCATCTCGACCGCTATCCCTCCTTCGCGGCCTACGCGCAGGCCAAGCGTCGCATCTACCGGGGCTGCGGAGCCGCCGTACACGATGCCGACGATGGACAGACGTGGCCCCCCGAGCCGGTTCCCGGCATCGCCCTGAACGCCGATCCCCGGTGGTGCCTGAGGGGCGAGGAAGTGATCGTCGACGGCCGGTCCCATCCGCTCGCATCCTTCTCGCTGGCAGGCCGCCACAACGCCCGCAACATCCTCGCAGCCTGCGCCATCGCCCACCTCGCGGGCGCGGATCTCCCCGCTGCCGAGGACGCCCTGTACGGATTCTCCGGGCTGCCGCACCGCTGCACGCCCGTGAGCACGATCGACGACGTGCTCTTCATCAACGACTCCAAGGCGACCAACGTGAGGGCCTGCGCGGCGGCTCTGGCCGGCTTCGGCGATGCCGGAAAGCAGGTCGTACTCATCGCCGGCGGGGACGGCAAGGGCGCATCGTTCGAGCCGCTGAAAGCGCCCGCCGGCGCCTACGCGCGCCATGCGGTACTGCTTGGCCAAGACGCCGAGCGTCTCGAGCGGACCCTGGCAGGGGTCGTGCCGACGAGCCGCGCACAAGACATGGAACAGGCCGTGGCGCAGGCATTCCGCGTCGCTCGGGGCGGTGACGTGGTGCTCCTCTCGCCCGCGTGCGCCAGCTTCGACATGTTCGAGAACTACGCCGCGCGGGGCGTCGCGTTCGCGGCCGCCGTCACCCGGGCGGAGCGCTCGTCATGACCGACCGCCACGACATGACGCTTCTCATGACCTGGCTCTGCCTGCTGGCGATGGGCCTGGTCATGGTCGCCTCGGCGTCGAGCGCCCTCTCCGACAGCTCCTTCCTGCACCTGGCAAAGCACGGCCTCTACGTGCTCGTCGCCCTCCTCGTGTTCGGGTTGGTGGCGAACGTGCCGTTGCGTGTGTGGGAGAACTCGCACCGATGGTGTCTGTTCGGAGCGATCGCGGTCTGCGGCCTCGTCATGGCGCCAGGCATCGGTCACGAAGTGAAGGGCGCGCAACGGTGGATCGACCTCGGCGGTTTCACCCTGCAGCCGTCCGAGGCGGCCAAGTTCCTGCTCACGGTATACCTCGCCGGGTACCTGGCCCGGGTGGGCAAGTCCGTCCGCGACGTCGGCGTCCTGCTACGACCGCTGTTCTGGGTCAGCCTGGTCCTGCTCCTCGTCCTGGTCGAACCGGACTTCGGCACGGCGGTGGTCATCGCGCTGCTCACCGGCGGGCTCCTGTTTCTGGGTGGCGCACGGCTGCGGCACTTCATCGCAATCGGCGCCGTCGGCGGTGTCTCGTTCGCACTGCTCGCGATCCTCGAACCTTACCGGGCGGAGAGGCTGGTCTCGTTTCTCGATCCATGGTCACAGGCGTTCGGCAGCGGCTATCAACTGACGCAGGCGCTGATCGCGTTCGGCCGGGCCGAGTGGTTCGGGATGGGACTCGGCGAAGGCACCCAGAAGCTGCTCTATCTGCCGGATGCCCACAACGACTTCATCTTCGCGGTCATCGCCGAGGAACTCGGTTTCGCCGGAGCCGCCGCGCTGCTCGCCGCGTTTGTCTTCCTCATATTGCGCATCTTCGCCATCGCCGCCGCGGCCGCCCGCGAGGACCGCATGTTCGCCGCCTACGTCGCCTACGGCGCAGGCCTCCTGCTGGCCATCCAGGTCACCATCAACATAGGCGTCAACACCGGGGCCCTGCCGACGAAGGGCCTGACGCTGCCGTTCATCAGCTACGGGGGCAACAGTCTCGTGGTCTTCTCGGCGCTTACGGCGCTGGCCCTGCGGGCGCATTTCGAGTCCGCACACGTCGAGAAGAAGCCGTGAGCGAAGTGCAACCCCGCATGTCGGCAGCGTCAGGTCCGGTACCCGGAATGCGACGCGTACAGAACGTGCACTTCGTCGGCATCGGCGGCGCGGGCATGTGCGGCATCGCCGAAGTGCTGGTCAACCTCGGCTATTCGGTCAGCGGGTCGGACATCGCACGCTCACCAGCCACCGACCGCCTGGCCGGTCTCGGCGTCCCGGTGGACCTCGGGCACGGCGGCGCCCGCGCCGGCCAGGCCGACGTGGTAGTGACGTCGAGCGCCATCGACTCCGGCAATCCCGAGGTCGTGCTCGCACTCGAACACCGGGTGCCGGTGATACCCCGGGCAGAGATGCTGGGCGAGCTGATGCGCCACCGCCACGGCATCGCCGTCGCCGGCACACACGGCAAGACCACCACCACGAGCCTCATCACGGCCATCCTGCAGCGGGCCGGCCGCGACCCGACGTTCGTCATCGGCGGGTTGCTGAGCAGCGACGGGCGCGGCGCCGCGCTCGGGGCCAGTCGCTACCTCGTCGCGGAGGCGGACGAGAGCGATGCCTCGTTTCTCTTCCTGCAGCCCATGGTGGCGGTCGTGACCAACATCGACCGGGACCACATGGGTACGTACGCACACGACTTCGAGCGGCTCAAGCAGGCATTCGTCGACTTCGTGCACCGACTGCCCTTCTACGGCGTCGCCGTGCTGTGCCTGGACGACCCGCATGTGGCCGCATCGCTCGGCGAGCTGGCGCGCCCGGTACTGACATACGGACTGCACGAGGACGCGGACTTCCGCGCGGTGGACATCGACCCGACCGGGTCGTGCTGGTCCTTCACGGCGACGCGTCCGGACCAGCCGGACCTGGCCGTGCGACTGCCCCTGCCGGGCGTGCACAACGTATGCAACGCCCTCGCCGCGATCGCCGTGGCCACGGACGACGGCGTCGAGGACCAACACATCGTCGAGGGACTGGCGCAGTTCCGCGGCGTGGACCGCCGCTTCCAGGTGACCCCGTGCAGCGTCGACGGCATGTCCGTGACCCTCGTGGACGACTACGGGCACCATCCGACCGAAGTCCGCATGGTGATCGACACGGTGCGCCGGGTCTGGCCCGAGCGGCGCCTGGTCATGGTGTACCAGCCGCATCGCTACACCCGCACGCACGACCTGTACGACGACTTCGTCGCGGTATTGCCGCTGGTCGACTGCCTCGTGATCGTCGACGTCTACGCCGCCGGGGAAGAGCCGATCCCGGGCGCCGACGGACGCGCGCTCTGCCAGGGTATCCGACAGCGCGGCCGGCTGAACCCGATCTTCTCGGAGTCGCCCGAGGACGCCGCCCGGACATTGCCGCCGCTCCTGCGGGAGGGCGACGTGGTCGTGGTGCAGGGCGCCGGCAACGTGAGCCAGGTGTCGACCGGTCTCCGGGAGGGTGTCCATGCCTAGGACTCGACGAGCATCGCCGCAGCCGGCACGACGGTCCCGGTCCGCGCGGGCAGCGCGCCGGCGCGCGCGCGCGGCACGGCGGCAGGGCTTCAGGTCCCTGCTCGTCTCAACCCTGCTTGCCAGCGCCGTATTCTTCATCGCGGGCCTTGCCTGGCGGGTGCTGGAGGCTCCGGTCGACGCGGTCCGGATCGTGGGCGACCTCAGCCGCATCGAACATGAGGAAGTCCGCACGGCGGTCGTGGCCGCGCTGCAATCCACCATGACTGGAGTCTCGGACATCGCAGCCGCCATCGAGGAACTCGACTGGGCCCGCGACGCCCATGTGCGCCGTGTCTGGCCGCACACGCTGCAGGTCTGGGTGGAACGCGCCGCCCTGACGGCGCGGTGGGGAGAAGACCACTACCTCACCACCAGCGGCGAGGTCGTGGAGGCCCCGAAGCCCCCCGGCGCGCCGTTGCCCCACCTGACCGGCACGCTGTCTTCCGGCGCGGAGACGATGCGCATCTACGAAATGCTGAGCGATCAGCTTACGGCCCACGGCCTGCGCCTCGCCACGCTCGAACAGACCGTGCTCGGGGGCTGGCGCCTGACGCTCGGCAACGGCGCCATCGTACTGCTCGGTTCGGAAGATCTCGTCGGACGCATGGGCCGCGTACTCGCCGTGTACGAGGACGCGCTAAGCGACCGCGCCGACCGCGTGGAGCGCTTCGACGCGCGCTACGGCAGCGGCGTCGCCGTTCGGTGGCGATCCGACGGCGGGCCGGGACTGGGCGGCACCGAAGCGGTGGCAACGTTGGCAGGGAAGTAATGGCAACCGACGCAACACCCAGGCGCATCGTGGGGCTGGACATCGGCACCAGCAAGGTCGCGGCCATCGTCGGCGAGGTGGACCAGGACGGCCAGATCGAAGTCATCGGTATCGGCTCGCACCGCTCCCACGGTCTGCGCAAGGGCGTCGTGGTCAACATCGAGTCGACCGTACAGGCGATTCAGCGCGCCACCGAAGAAGCCGAGCTGATGAGCGGCGCACAGATCGACTCCGTGTACGCCGGCATCGCCGGCAGCCACATTCGCGGCATCAACTCGCACGGCATCGTCGCAATACGCGACGACGAAGTGCACGCGCAGGACGTCGACCGGGTCATCGACGCCGCGCGGGCGGTCGCGATCCCCGCCGACCAGAGGGTCCTGCACGTGTTGCCCCAGGAGTACCTGATCGACAACCAGGAGGGCGTGAAGGAACCGCTCGGCATGTCCGGCGTGCGGCTCGAGGCCAAGGTCCATCTCGTCACCTGCGCGGTGAACGCCGCCCGCAACGTCACCAAGTGCATCCAGCGATGCGGCCTGACCGTGAACGACCTGATTCTCGAGCAGCTCGCCTCAAGCTATTCCGTGCTCACCGACGACGAGCGCGACCTCGGCGTCTGCCTGGTCGACATCGGCGGCGGCACGACGGACATCGCGGTCTTCACCGGCGGAGGTATCCGCCATACCGCGGCGATACCCATCGCCGGCGACCAGGCGACCAACGACATCGCCATGACGCTGCCGACGCCCACGCGCCACGCCGAGGAAATCAAGATCAAGTACGCCTGCGCGTTGAACAGGCTCGTCCATGCCGACGAGACGATCAACGTCCAGAGCGTCGGCGACCGGCCGCCGCGCACACTGCCCCGCCAGGTGGTGGCAGAGGTGGTGGAGGCGCGTTACGAGGAGCTGTTCGCGCTCGTCAAGGCGGAGCTCCGACGCGGCGGCTACGAAGACGTCATCGCGTCGGGCATCGTCCTTACGGGCGGGTCGGCCCAACTCGAAGGCGTGGTCGAGCTTGCGGAGCGTGTGTTCGAGATGCCGGTCAATATCGGCACGCCGAGGAGTGTCAAGGGGCTGCAGGACATCGTGAGCAATCCGATCTACGCCACGGGCGTCGGACTGCTGCTCTACGGCAGGGAGGAACAGGAAAACAAGGATCGGAGCCATGCGAGACCCGGCGGTCTGTTCAGCCGGATCTCGAACTGGCTCCGCGAAAACGTCTGAACTGCGATTGGTCAACACAAGGAGAGCACCATGTTTGAACTCGTAGACAGTGCACCACAGAGCGCGGTCATCAAGGTGATCGGCGTCGGCGGCGGCGGCGGCAACGCGGTGCAACACATGCTGAACAGGCACATCGACGGAGTCGATTTCGTGGCCGCCAACACGGACGCCCAGGCGCTCAGAAACCTCGATGCCAAGACCACGCTGCAACTTGGCGCGTCGGTCACCAAGGGCCTCGGCGCCGGCGCCGACCCCGAGATGGGCCGCCAGGCCGCACTCGAGGACCGCGACCGCATCACCGACCTGCTGCGTGGAACGGACATGCTGTTCGTCACGGCCGGCATGGGCGGCGGTACGGGTACCGGCGCGGCTCCGGTCATCGCCGAAGTCGCGCAGGAACTCGGGGTCCTGACGGTGGCCGTGGTCACGCGGCCGTTCAACTTCGAGAATCGCCTGGAAGTCGCCAACGCGGGCATCGACCAGCTTTCCGAGTTCGTCGACTCGCTGATCGTCGTACCGAACGAGAAGCTGCTGTCCGTGCTCGGCAAGGACACGTCCATGCTCGAGGCGTTCAGCGCCGCGAACGACGTCCTGCTCGGGGCGGTGCAGGGAATCTCCGATCTCATCGTCAAGCCGGGCCTCATCAACGTGGATTTCGCGGATGTCCGGACCGTCATGGCCGAGATGGGCATGGCGATGATGGGAACCGGGCGTGCGAGCGGCTCGAGCCGCGCGAGAGATGCCGCGGAAGCCGCAATCCACAGTCCGCTGCTCGAAGACGTACAGCTCGACGGCGCACGGGGCGTTCTTGTCAACGTCACGGCGGGAACCGATGTCGCCCTCGGCGAATTCGCCGAAGTGGGCGACGCGATCAAGGCGTTGGCATCGGACCGCGGTCGGGTGGTCATCGGGACGGTGATCGACCCCGACGCGGGCGACGAGCTCAAGGTCACCGTGGTCGCGACGGGTCTCGGAGACGCCTCCACGCAGCGCCCCATGCCCAAGGTGATCGTCAACGGCCCGGAGGCCCGGGTGAACTACGACGAGTTCGATCTTCCGCCGGCGATCCGGGAACATCCGATACAGCCGCAACGCAGGACGGAACCGGCCGTCCCGCCAGCGAACGCGGGCGTCGAGTTCCTCGATATCCCGGCGTTCATCCGTCGTCAGGCGCTCTAGACCAGGGAAGCTCTGATTTATCAGAGCTTCCCGTGCGGCACTTGGGATGTGCCGCCAAGTTCATTGGCATAAGCCATTGAACTTGTGAGCCAGGGGCTTGCGCCGTAGAAGTTTCGCGCCAGCGAAACTTCCAACGCGACCGTAAGGTCGCGCTAGTGCCGGGTCGCGGTGTGTATGCGCATCTCGTCCACTGCGGCAAAGTCCTGCAGCCGACGCAGCCGGCGCAGCAGTTCCGGAGCGCGGAAGCGCAGTCGGGTTGCCCACGAAGCGCTGTTCGCGTGCACCACGAGACGGGTCCCGCGCAGCATGGCAACCACATAATGCTGCGACTCCCGCTCCGGAAGGAGCGCCCGGAACTGGTCGTTCAACGCCTCGCGCGCACGCGCCTCGGCCAACAACCGGCCCACCGGCGAGAAACGCCGTTGGCGATCCCGGAAGATTTCATCTATGTTACGCATGCAAATCTGCGAGGAACCGCACGCACCCGGACGTTATGGGGAATAGCGTGGACATCTTAATCCTCGACAGCGCCAGAGGTCGAACGCAGAGCCTGCGGCTGCCGCGCGCGCTGTTGTTGGGCATGGCAGTCGTAACCGTCCTCTGTATCGCGATCAGTGCCTTTCTCTCGTGGCGTCACTTCGAGGGCCGCGCCCTCGACGACGCAACGATCGAGGCGTGGAGCGCGCGCCTCGCGAGCCAGCGTGAGGCTCTCGATACGCTGTCGCGCCAGGCGGGCACGGAGGTGCTCACCGTCGGCCAGAAGCTCGCTGGCATGGAGGCGCGCCTGTTGCGCACGGAGGCCCTGGGCGAGCGCGTCTCCGAAATGGCCATGCTCACCGAAGGCGAGTTCCGTTTCGATGCTCCGGCCGCAATCGGTGGCCCGGCGTCTCCGATTCCCGCCGACAGCCTCATCTCGCCCGACTACCTGGCCAGGATCGATCGACTGGCGATGGGGTTGCGGGTCCGCGAACAGGAAATGGACGTACTCGAGAGCCTGCTCGCCAATCGACGCTTCCACGACGAGGTCGCGCCATCGGGCAGACCTGTCAAATGGGGCTGGATCTCATCGGCGTTCGGCAAGCGGGTCGATCCTTTCCACGGGCGCCCCGACTGGCATACGGGCGTGGATTTCGCCGGCAAGCCCGGCAGCGATGTCATCGCCGTCGCTGGCGGCGTCGTCGCATTCACCGGCGAACGCCGGGGATACGGGCGCCTGATCGAGATTCGTCACGGCGGTGGACTGGCCACACGGTACGGTCACCACGAGGAATCCCTCGTGCACGCCGGCGATGTGGTCAAGAAGGGCCAGGTCATCGCCACGATGGGCAACACCGGCCGTTCCACGGGCCACCACGTCCACTTCGAGGTCCTGAAGAACGGTCGCCACATCGACCCGTCGGCGTATATCGCCCGCCGGCAGTGACCACCGGGTCTTCGGACCCGTAAGGAACCTCTGATCAAGCCCCTCCCCGGGCTTGATCAGGATCGCAAAACAAACTTGGCATGCCGGCCCGCGGGCACTCTTCGGCCTCGAGGCAACATCCGCGCCACCGAGGTCTCACTGCCGCCGCGCGCCCCGGCATGTTGTAGGAAATCGCCGACTCGTGCGAGGAAGTCCGCGCGTCGCGACCCGTGGCGTTCCGGAAGTCGGTAAAATCACCCGCCACACTGGCTCTGCGCGGTGACCTGAATGGTTGGCGGACTCATCCGCAAGATCGTCGGAACGAAGAACACCCGCGAAATCAAGCGGATGCACCGGCAGGTGGCCGCGGTCAACGCACACGAGGAGGCCACGCGGGCCCTGTCGGACGATGCCCTCAAGGCCAGGACGCACGAGTTCCGGACCCGGCTGGCCGGCGGCGAAACCCTGAACGACCTCCTGCCGGAAGCCTTTGCCGCCGCCCGGGAGGCATCCCGCCGCGCCCGCGACATGCGCCACTTCGACGTGCAACTGATCGGCGGCATCGTGCTGCACACGAGCCGGATCGCCGAGATGCGCACCGGGGAAGGCAAGACGGTGGTCGCCGTGCTGGCGACATACCTGAACGCGCTCAACGGAGAGGGCGTACACATCATCACCGTCAACGACTACCTGGCCCGACGCGACGCCGGCTGGATGGGCCCGATCTACGAGGCGCTCGGCATGACGGTGGGCGTCATTCAGTCCGGTCAGGATGGCGAGGGCAAGCGCACCGCCTATCAGGCCGACGTCACCTACGGCACCAACAACGAGTTCGGCTTCGACTACCTGCGCGACAACATGGCGTTCCGACCGGAGGACAAGTTCCAGCGGGCGCTCCCCTACGCCATCGTCGACGAGGTCGACTCGATCCTCATCGACGAGGCACGCACCCCCTTGATCATCTCCGGGCCGGCGCAGGAAAGCACCGACCTGTATGGCAAGATCAACCTGCTCGCGCCGAAGCTCAAGCAGCAGGAGATGGTCGAGACCACGTTGCCCGCCCGCTTCGGCGGAGAGGAGGTGCCCGACACCGGAGACTTCTTCGTTGACGAGAAGAACCGCCAGGTCGAACTCACCGAGCGTGGGCACGCCTTCGTCGAGGAGGAACTCGTGCGCCTCGGCATCCTCGAGGCGGGCGACACCCTGTACGCCCCGGCGAACCTGGGACTGCTGCACCATGTGCTGGCGGCATTGAAGGCCCATGCCCTGTTCAAGCGCGATGTCCACTACATGGTGCAGAACGGCGAGATCGTGATCGTCGACGAGCACACGGGGCGGGCCATGGCCGGCAGACGCTGGTCGGAGGGTATCCACCAGGCCGTCGAGGCGAAGGAAGGGGTCTCCATCCAGAACGAGACGCAGACCCTCGCGTCCACCACGTTCCAGAACTACTTCCGCCTGTACGACAAGCTCGCCGGCATGACCGGCACCGCGGACACCGAGGCGTTCGAGTTCCGCCAGATCTACGGCCTCGATGTCGTGGTCATTCCGACGCACATGCCGATGGTCCGCGACGACCGCAACGACCTCGTCTACCTGACGACCGACGAGAAATACGACGCCATCGTGACCGACATCAACGACTGTGTCGGCGCCGCACGCCCGGTGCTCGTCGGCACGACCTCGATCGAGTCCTCCGAACGGCTGTCGCAGGAACTCGACCGGCGCGGCATCGCACACAGCGTGCTGAACGCCAAGCAGCACGAACGCGAAGCGGACATCATCGCCGAGGCGGGACGGCCGGGCGTCGTCACCATCGCAACCAACATGGCCGGGCGTGGCACCGACATCGTGCTCGGCGGCAACCCGGAGGCGGACCTCGCGAACGGCGTAGCAGACAGCGAAGCGGTGATGGCGGCATGGAATACACGCCACGACGCCGTCGTGGACGCCGGCGGGCTGCACATCATCGGTACCGAGCGGCACGAGTCCCGCCGCATCGACAACCAGTTGCGCGGACGTTCGGGGCGGCAGGGAGACCCTGGATCCTCCCGCTTCTATCTGTCGATGGAAGATAACCTGATGCGCATCTTCACCTCGGAACGCATGCGCAACTTCATGCAGTCGCTCGGCCTCGAGGAAGGGGAGGCCATCGAGCACCGCATGGTGAACAACTCCATCGAGAAGGCCCAGCGCAAGGTCGAAGGCCACAACTTCGACATCCGCAAGAACCTGCTCGACTACGACGACGTGGCGAACGATCAGCGCCAGGTGATCTATCGGCAGCGCAATGACCTGATGGGCTCGGCGGACCTGTCCGACACGATCGAGGCGATTCGCGAAGAGATCGTCACGGACCTCGTCACCGACTACATCCCGCCGCAGAGCATCGAAGACCAGTGGGACACGGCGGGCCTCGAACAGGCGCTGGCGACGGAGTTCGACTCCAGGCAACCCATCACACGCTGGCTCGAAGAAGACGACACGCTGAGCGAGGACCCGCTGCGCGACCGGATCCTCGCGCAGATCAAGGTGGAGTACGGGAGCAAGGAGCAGACCTGGGCCGCGCAGGGCATCGACATGCGCGTGGTCGAGAAACAGATCATGCTGACCATCCTGGACCAGAAGTGGAAGGAACATCTGGCCGCGATGGACCACCTCCGCCAGGGCATCCATCTGCGCGCCTACGCTCAGAAACAGCCGAAACAGGAGTACAAGCGCGAGGCGTTCGTGCTGTTCCAGGATCTCCTGCAACAGATCAAACGCGACGTCATCCGGTTGCTGTGCCGCGTCCAGGTAGAGCGGGACGGACAGTTCGAAGAGCTGGAGCGGCGTCGCCGGGAGGAGCAGGCGCGCCGCATGCGATACCGACACGCGGGAACGCCCGCCGCGGACGATGGTGGGGATTCCCCCGCAAGGGAGAAGCCCGCCACCTTCGTACGCGGCGAACGCAAGGTCGGGCGCAACGAGAAGTGTCCCTGCGGCTCCGGGCTCAAGTTCAAGCACTGCCACGGCAAGGCCGCCTGAACCGTGGCCGTGAACCTGCCTCCGATGGGCGCACTCGCCCCGGTGCCCGGCATCCGCGTCGGCACCGCCGCAGCCGGCATCAAGCACACCGGACGCGATGACCTGGCCCTGTTCGAACTGGCCGAAGGTTCCACCGTTGGCGGGATATTCACCCAGAGCGCCTTCCGGGCGCCGCCGGTCGCCGTAGCGGCGGCCAGGCTCGGCCCCGCCCGTGGGCTGCTGGTCAACAGCGGTAATGCGAACGCCGCGACGGGTGCCGTGGGCATGCGGGACGCCGAAGCCAGCTGCGCGATCGCAGCCGACGCCGTCGGCTGCCGCCCGGAGGAGATCCTGCCGTTCTCGACCGGCGTCATCGGCGAGTTCCTCCCGATGGACCGTATGGCCACCGGCATCACCGCGGCCGCCGCGTCCCTGGTGGACAACGGCTGGCCGTGGGCGGCCCGCGCCATCATGACCACGGACACGGCGCCCAAGGGCGTCTCCGGCACGTTCGACATCGACGGGCACCGCGTCACCGCAACCGCCATCGTCAAGGGTTCCGGGATGATCCGTCCCGACATGGCGACGATGCTGGCGTTCCTCGGCACCGATGCCGCGCTGTCCCGCGACGCCGTACAGGCGATAGCCCGCAACCTCGGCAACCGCGGATTCAACCGCCTGACCGTCGATGGCGACACGTCCACCAACGACTCCTTCGTGGTTGTGGCCACGGGCCGTTCCGGCGCCGACGACACGCACTACGATGCCCTGCTCGCAGCCTTCACGCCATTGGTGGTGGACCTCGCAAAGCGCACGGTCCGCGACGCCGAGGGTGCCACGAAGTTCGTCACCGTCGTGGTCGGGGGAGGCGCGTCCAGCGAGGAGTGTCTGCAAGTCGCTTACGCGGTCGCCCACTCTCCCCTGGTCAAGACCGCGCTCTTCGCCGGGGACCCAAACTGGGGGCGCTTTTGCATGGCCATCGGCAAGGCCGGCGTCCCCGGGCTCGACCCGGCACGCGTCTCGCTGGACCTCGACGATGTCCGCGTCGCCGAGGGGGGCCTGGTGGCCCGGAGCTACACCGAGGAGGCCGGCGCCGCGGTCATGCAACGCGACGAGTTCACGGTCTCCATCGATCTGGGCCGCGGAGACTCTCGCGAGACGGTCTGGACCTCCGACCTGTCCTACGAATACGTGCGGATCAACGCGGAGTACCGGACCTGAGGGCATGATCCGCGGCGATGCGGCCGGCGCGTCCATCTCCCGATCCCCGCCGGCCCTTGTCCCGATCCCCGCCGGCCCATGTTCCGATCCCCGCGCCGGTTCGGGTAGGGCCGCAGGCTCGCGACTCAGTCGTCGTCCAACGTGTCGGACATCAAGTCGTCGAACGCCGAATCGCCGGGAATCCGGTGCGTCTCGTCCGCCCAGCCGCCCAGATCGATCAGCCGGCAGCGTTGTGAACAGAAGGGCCGGTACCGATTCGCCTCGGACCAGCGGACCGGCTTGCGGCAAGTCGGGCACGGGAGCACTCGGACGGGTTCAGCCATACGGGAACGGTTCGCCAAGCCAACGGAAGGAGGACATTTGCTCCCCGAAGACTAAGGCAAGCCAGCCGCCGGCCGCAAGAAAGGGCCCGAACGGCAGCGGATCCTGCCGCCGCATGGCCTTCGCGAGGATGGCTATTCCGGCGTAGGCAAGCCCGCCGATGGAGGCGATCAGCACTACCGACGGCAGCGCTTGCCAGCCGAGCCACGCGCCGATCGCAGCGAGCAGCTTGAAGTCTCCGTGCCCCATCCCCTCCCTGCCGGTCGCCCACCTGAAGGCCCAGTACAGCATCCACAGCGCCAGGTAGCCGACCACCGCTCCCGCAATGGCATCCACGGGGGCCACGTAGCCGAACACGCCGGCCGTCACCAGGCCACCCCACAACAACGGCAGCGTGATCTGGTCGGGCAACAGGTGCGTGTCGAGATCGATGCACGCGAGCGCGATCAGGCTCCACGTAAAGCCCAGCCAGGCCAGCGTGATCCACTCGTACCCCCAGGCCTGCAGCACGACCAGCCCGAGTCCTGCGGCAAGGACCTCGACGATGGGGTAGCGCGCGGAGATCCGCCCCTGGCAATAGTGACAACGACCGCGCAGAAGGAACCAACCGGCCACCGGAACGTTCTGCCACGCGGCGATGGCATGGCCACAGGCAGGACACCGGGACCGGGGTCGCACGAGGTCGAACGGCTTGCGCTCGGGCACCGCGACGTGCAGCAGCTCACGCGCCTGATCGCCCCACTCCCGCTCGAGCATGATCGGCAGACGATGGACGACCACGTTCAGGAAGCTGCCGACCACGAGAAAGAGGCCTGTCGCGAAGATCGGGAGTATCCAGGTCTGGCCGGTCATCCCGCGGCCTCAGTGTGCGCCGATCACGGCGCCGAGTTGGAAGATCGGCAGGTACATCGCGAGGATCAGGCCACCGACGAGCACGCCGAGTACCGCCATGATCACGGGTTCCACCAGGGCGGCCATCTCGTCGACGGCGTCGTCGACCTGCTCTTCGTACCAGCCAGCGCTCCGGTCGAGCATGTCGTCGAGGGTGCCTGATTCCTCGCCGACCGCCACCATCCCCAGCACCCCGTCCGGGAAGACACCTGCCTCCCGCATCGACGCGTGCAAGGCGCGACCCGTGGCCACGTCGTCGCGGACCCGACGGACGGCTCGTACGAATACCGCGTTGCCCGCCACGCCCGCCGCGGACTCCAGCGCATCGACCAGGGGCACGCCGGCGGCGAACGTCGTCGACAGGGTTCGGGTGCAACGCGCGACCGCGGACTGGCGTGCGATCCGACCGACAATGGGCAGGCGCAGCGACGCCGCATCAAGGAAGTCCCGCAGGGCCATCGACCGGCGCCGCGCCGCCCGGAGCCCCAGGAAGAGCCCCGCGACGCTCGCGAGCATGGTCATCCACCGGGCTTGCACGAAATCCGACAGGGCAATCACCATCAGCGTGGACGCAGGCAACTCCGCACCGAACCCGGCGAAGATCTGCTCGAACTGCGGTACCACCTTGACGAGCAGGATACCGGATACCACGGCGGCGACGCACAGCACCGCCGCCGGGTACGTCATCGCCTTGCGCACCTTCGCCCGGAGCGCCTCGCTCTTCTCCCGGTAGGTTGCGACGCGATCGAGCATCTCCGGCAGCGCACCGGACCGCTCCCCGGCGTCGACGAGGTTGCAGAACAGATCGTCGAAGTACGTCGTGCGCCGGCCGAGTGCCGAGGCGAGCGATTCGCCGGCCGACACGTCTGCGCGAACGCTGCGAACCAGATCGCCAAGCGCCGCCCGTTCCGCCCCTTCGGCGACGATGTCGAAGGCCTGCACCACCGGCACCCCGGCACGGGTCATGGCCGCCAACTGACGCGCGAACACCGTCACATCCCGGGGTCTCACGCCGCGCCGCCGGAACCACGCGCGGGTCCCGATTCCCCCGTCGGCGCGCTTGCGCCGCACGCTCGTAGCCCGGATCCCGCGTCGACCCAGGTTTGCGCGCACCGCGGCGGCGGACACCCCGGCCACCTCGCCACCCGTCGCGCGACCGTGCCGGTCCCGGCCCCTCCAGACGAACGACGCCGGCCCGGCCATTCCGATCCTCCGCGCTCAGGAAGCGAGTGCCGGTACGCGCGCGCTGCGTCCGCGCAGTCCCGCCCGCACCCCGCGCCGGTCCAGCTTCACGCCGGCTCGCCGGTGACACCGGCTGTCAGGCGATTCACCTCCGCCAGCGAGGTGACGCCGCTCATGGCCTTTCTGAGTCCCGATCTGCGCAGGTCTTCGAAGCCGCACCGCCGGGCCTCCTCCGCGAGGCGCAGACTGTCGGCGCCGTCCATGACGACACGCGAGAGATGCGGTGTGATCTCCACCACCTCGTAGATCCCGACCCGCCCGCGGTAGCCGTGGCGGCACTTCTCGCATCCCGCCGTGTTCGCCTCGAAGAGCTGCACTCCCGCATCGATATCCGCCCTGCTGAAGCCCTGCTGCTGCAGCGTCTGGACCGGGACATCCATGGGCTGGCGACAGTGGCCGCACAGGCGTCGGGCCAGCCGTTGTGCGATCACCAGGCTGATCGACGTCGCGATGTTGAACGCCGCCACGCCCATGTTCGCGAGACGCGTCAGCGTCTGTGCCGCCGAGTTCGTGTGCAGCGTGGACAAGACGAGGTGGCCCGTCTGCGCGGCCTTGATCGCGACGTCCGCGGTTTCGAGATCGCGGATCTCGCCCACCATCAGGACGTCCGGGTCCTGGCGCAGGAACGCTCGCAAGGCGACGGCGAAGTCGAGGCCGACACGGCGGTTGACGTGCACCTGGTTGATCCCCTCGAGGTGCATTTCCACGGGGTCTTCCACGGTCGCCACGTTGCGCTGCGGCTCGTTGAGGAGGTGCAGTCCGGCATACAGCGTGACCGTCTTGCCGCTGCCCGTCGGTCCGGTCACGAGGATCATGCCCTGCGGACGCCGCAACGCGTCGACGTAGCGCCGCTCCTGGTCCGGTTCGAAGCCGAGTCGATCGATGCCAAGCCGCGCGTTCGACGCATCGAGAATCCGCAGCACGACCTTCTCGCCGAACAGCGTCGGCAACGTGTTGACGCGGAAGTCGATGGAGCGGCTCCTCGACAGACGCATCCGGATGCGTCCGTCCTGGGGCATGCGGCGTTCCGCAATGTCGAGGCCGGCCATGACCTTCAGGCGCGCCGACAGACGTCCCGCGAGGCCGGAGGGCGGCTTCTGTACCTCCCGCAGCAGGCCGTCCGTGCGATACCGCACGCGGTAGCTCCGCTCGTACGGCTCGAAGTGCACATCGGAAGCGCCGACCCTGACCGCGTCGAGCAGCATCCTGTTGACGAACCTGACCACGGGGGCGTCGTCGGAGACGGCGGACGGCGCCTCCTCGGGCGGCTCATCCTCGCCCGCGGTCTCGAGGTCCAGTTCGTCCATGCCGTCGTCGGCATCGAAATCCTGGAGCAGGTTCTCGGGCTCGCGGTCGAGAAGCCGTTCCATCAGCGTCGCCAGGGCCGCGGCTTCGACAACCACCGGCTCGACCTCCAGGCCGGTCTGGAACTGGATCTCGTCGAGCGCGCGCAGGTCAGTCGGATCCACCACCGCCACGTGCAGTCGTTTGCCGCGCCGCAGCAGCGGCAGCACGCGATGCTTGCGGATCAGCGCCTCTTCGATCAGGTCGGTCGCGCCGGCTTCAAGGTCGAACGCGGCCAGGTCCATCGCCGGCAGCCCGAACGCTCGCGCCGCTGCCAACCCGCCGCCGGCAGTTTCCCCCATCGCGGCGCGAAGGCTGTCCTCCGGTCTCGATACAATCCCGGCGGTGGAAACGTGGTCGCTCATGGGAGCCAAGTCTAGGACGCCCCGCGCGTTTCCCCGACAGGGTCGCGTCCCTGAAAGCCGTGCGACATAGAGGACAAATCTGGCCAGGAGCCGTGCCGGCGCACACCCATGCGGGCGCTACGCGCACGCGAGACGCCGGCCGGTCGAACCGCCCCCTGTGGTCATCCACGCACGCCGAAACGGCGCTGTCCCATTACCATAGCCGTTCGAATACAGGAGCGTCGAGGAGCGCAGGCCATGCAACGCAGGTCGGGTTTCACACTGATAGAACTGATGATCGTGCTGGCGATCGCCGGCATCCTGGCCGCGGTGGCGCTGCCGCTCTACCGGGGCTACATCAGCAACGCCAACATGACGAAGGTCAACACGCACTACGAAGAAGCGGCGAGCTTCGTGGAAGCCGAGTTCCGCAAGATCCAGGCCGAACTCGCGATGCGGGTACGCACGCCGGAAGAGCAGGACGAGCTCATGTCCGACGCCTTCTGGATCGAGGGCCTCGCCGGTGGTGGCGGGGGCACTGCGCCGGGCGGCGGGCCGCCCTACATCGTCGGCCTGGCGGGCGATGCCGTGCAGGGACAGGTCGGCGTCACGGAGGCCGGCAGCATCGCCGGCGCCGGCGACTACGCGATCATCCTGACGCGCCCCGCCTACGGGGACTTTCCCCAGAACGTGCAGCGCACCATCCGCTGGAGCGACCTCTGAGCGCCCGACAGGCGAAGCCGAAGGCGCCGACGGGCGGGCGCTTTCCTCGCGGCGTGAGCCTCATCGAGTTGATGATCGCCGTCGCGATCCTGGCCACGCTCGCAGCCATCGCGCTGCCCGCCTACCGCGGCCACGTGGAGACGGCCGCGCAGGGCGTACTTGTGCAGGACATCGCAACGATGGAGCTGTTTCAGGAAGACACGCGGCTCCGCACGGGCGCCTACGGCGGCGGCACCTGGGATCCCGACACGGACGACACGTCGCTCACGGACGCCATCGGCTGGGCGCCCACCAACAGCGAGGGCACCGTCTACAGGGTGGAGGCTTTTGGCCGGGACAGCTACCGGGTCAGCGCCAGAGACCGCACCGGGCACGCGGTCTGCCGGGTCATGCCCGCGCGGGAACCGTGCTGAGCGTGAAGCCTCGCAGCCAGGACATCGGCCTTGGCGAACCGTGCCCGGAGCGACCCATCGTCGGTCCCGAGCCAACGCCCGGGCCGTCCCCTGGTCCTCGCGACACCTCGCGACAAACCGTTTTCGCCCCACCCCCCGACGCGCTATGCTTCGCGACCGCCGAATGTGCCGGAATAGCTCAGTTGGTAGAGCACCGCATTCGTAATGCGGTTGTCCGGAGTTCGAGTCTCCGTTCCGGCACCAAACTTCCTCTCGGTGTCGTTCGCCTATCGGCGCCGCGAAGCAACCTCTACTGCCGGCCACCGCTACCGCAAGATGGCGCGAGAAGTGGTTGCCACGAGACTGACCGAACGCTTGCGCGATCTTGAGTATTCGTTGCTCGGGAACGAAGCACCACTCTGCGATCCGGGCAGACATCCCAGTCCTACCCCCATTTGACGCTTGTAGTCATTGTTGACAACATGCCGTCGCGCATGAGCAACGACCGAGTGCGGCCGATCGGATGGACTCAGGCGGCGCGAAAGGCCTATCGGTCCTTCCCATTGCCGGTGCGGGATCGCATCAACACTGCTCTGACAATCGCCGCGCGAGGAAGCAAGGCGGACATTGCCAAGCCGCTGAAGGGGTTGGGTTCTGGCGTCATGGAAGTCGCCGTGCGCCACCGTACCGACGCTTGGCGGGTCGTGTACGCAGCAGAGATCGCGGGTTCCCTGTGGGTAGTCCACGCATTCCAGAAGAAGTCGAAGACGGGAATAGCAACACCAAAGTCAGAAATCGACCTCGTCAGGGCTCGGTTGGGTCGACTGAGAAGGGAGTTGGAACCATGAGCGAACGAGGCGAGTTTCAATTGGTCGAGGGAAGCGGCAACGTTTTTCGCGACTTGGACGACCCCGACGCAGACCTCAAGCAGGCCAAGGCGATCCTGGCCGGCCGCGTCATCGCCGCACTCGATGAACGCGGGCTAAGCGTGCGCAAGGCTGCTGGGCTGACCGGATTCGCTGCAGCCGACTTCTCGCGCATTCGCAACGCAAATCTGGCGCGTTTCACGCTGGACAGGCTGCTGCGGATGCTCGCTGCCCTGGATGGCCGCGCCGAGATCACGCTTCAGGTCCGCGAGCCGTGGCCGCGTCGGCCGATCATCGTCGACAAGAGCTACGCTCAGGGCGCCGCGTCGCTCCAGGAGCTGCACGGGGACTGGGATCTGGTGTTTCCTGACGCCTTCTTCCTTGAAGTGGCTTCAACGAGCGCCCCGGCGCGCAGTCGCTGCCTCAGGAAGCTCCGGGAGATCCACCGCCACGGCGCCGTACATGTCGCTCCGAACGTGGGCGAGCTGCTCCGAAGAGAGATCCTCGGTCTTCACCATGCCGGCGCACCTTCGGACAATCTCATCCAGGGGCTTCCCCTTGACGAGTTTCTCGGACTGTCATTCGAAAACCTTGCGCAGGCCAGGCGCAATGCCTTGCAGCAAACCGAGATGCAGTTCTCGCGAGACGTCGACGGCCTTGTGGCCAAGGCGAACATGCTCCTGGGACGTTTCCGTGGGACTTCCGAGGGAACGACGCAGGAGCGCAAGAAGGCTTACGGCATCGTGCGGAACACCATCGCACACGACCGGGACTTCATCTCGACGTTCTTCGGCGACTTCGCTTGTCAGGGGAAACATCTTGAACCCGCCGCGCCAATTCTCGCCGCTATCGCGCGCAGCAACGGATTTGGTCCAGCGTGGACCATCTACCGATGGGTGCAGGTTCAGCTGCTGTACGGCCTTGAATTCGCCGAGAGACATGGGTGTCTCGACCCCGAGGCGCTCACCCCGGGACAGCGCGTGAGGTTCCAGAACGAGGCGATCGACATGGAATACCTCATCCTTGGCGTGCTGCAAGGCGCCCTGGCTTCCAATGACAACAGAATGAGACGCATGTTCCACTTGCTCTGCCCGCAAGGGATCCTTGTTCCCTCCGGGTCTGATTCCTAGCCCGCATTTCTCACCAGGGACCGTGATGATCGCGGAGGATTTTGGCCCTGTGCGCACGACGCTTGCGTCGCGCTCGCCGACCGAAAGCATAGCGGGGCTCCAATCTTGCGAGGGGCAGGCCCCTCGGGCTCCCCGGCTGAAGGCTCCTCTTGCGAGGGGCAGGCCCCTCGGGCTCCCCGGCTGAAGGCTCCTCTTGCGAGGGGCAGGCCCCTCGGGCTCCCCGGCTGAAGGCTCCTCTTGCGAGGGGCAGGCCCCTCGGGCTCCCCGGCTGAAGGCTCCTCTTGCGAGGGGCAGGCCCCTCGGGCTCCCCGGCTGAAGGCTCCGCTTGAGGAAGCACGTGCGCAAGCACGGGCCCGTGTGTACACGGGGCCAAAAGACCCGCGAGGGGGCGGCCAGCGCAGTCCGCAAATTGGCACGATCGTCGACATCGCGATCAACTTCTTGAAACCCATGAGCTTTTTGACGCCGACAAGCGGCCTGGTGAGAAACGCGGGCTAACGCCACCAAAACGTCAGTCGAAGCGCATCGAGAGGTCGAGGGGCTCGACTCTCTTGGTGATCGAGCCGACCGAGATGTAGTCGACGCCGGATTGCGCAACCGCCGCCAGATCCTCGGGTTCGAGGCCCCCCGAGGCCTCCAGGCGCGTCGCGGTGTCGTTCGCGCGCACGGCCACCGCCATCTCCTCGACCGTGAAATTGTCGAGCATGACGCAGTCCGGTCCTGCCGCCAGGGCTTCCCGCAACTCGTCGAGGTCTTCCACCTCCACTTCCACCGACAGGTCCGGATGCGCGGCGCGCGCGCGCCGAACCGCTTCGCGGATCCCGCCCGCGGCCCGAATGTGGTTCTCCTTGATGAGAAACGCATCGAACAGCCCCATGCGGTGGTTATGGGCGCCCCCCACCGCCACCGCGTACTTCTGCGCGGCGCGCAGACCCGGGACCGTCTTGCGGGTGTCCAGGATGCGTGTACTCGTGCCGGCCACCGCGCGGGCGCATCGACGCGCGGCCGTCGCCGTCCCGGACAGCAGCTGCGTGAAGTTCAGCAGCGTCCGCTCCGCGGTCAACAGACTCCGCGCCGGACCGGAGAGACGGAACAACACCGTGCCCTGCGCGATCTCGTCCCCGTCGTCAACGCACCACTCGACGACGATGCCGGCGTCCACCTGGGCGCACACTTCAACGATCCACGGTCCACCGCAGAACACCCCCGCAGAGCGGGAGATCACGGTCGCACGGGCGCGCTCGTCTGCGGCGATCAACGCTGCCGTCACATCGCCGCCACCCACATCCTCGGCCAGCGCGTCCCGCACCTGCCGACGCACCGCCTCGGCAGGCGGCGACCCCGTCCCCTCGTCCATGTGCACCGGTCGCCCTCCAGGAACAAACGAATTCGGGAGCGTAAGCGACCGAAGCCGCAGGTTCCATGCGAGTAGGACTGTTCACGGTTCTGCAAGTGCTGTTTCGTGCATTTTGGCTGGGATGGTCAGTAGGCCGTCCTCCGTCGAGGGGTTGGCGGGTTGGCGGGTTGCCGTGTTCGACGCACGTCCCGCCCGGGCGGGACGTGCGCGCGTTGCACGCGCTACGGTCGCTCGCTCCCTGCGCGACGATGCGCAACGGCGCCGTTCATGCGGGCGTGCTGCGGGTCGAACACCGTGCCGTCGCGCAGCGTCAAGCCACCAGCAGACGGTTGGTGGCCGTGGCCGCGGGCGCGCAGCGGGTATCGCGCCTTGCACGCCGGGTCTTTCTGCACTCGCCCAGTAGCCGAGGGCATCGCGCATCCGATGGACTGCGAGGCGGCGCGTCACGATGCGGACCCGGCCGGACTGTTTGGTGACCGCCGCCCCGCTCAGGCAGCGCAGGGCGTGGTAGTTCGTCGGCGCAGGGGATCATCCGCCTCTGCGAGCAGCGTGGCGAGGACGTACCTACCGACTCCCGGGATGGATCCAGGATGGTCGCGTCGCGCTGCCCCTTCGCCTGCCGGCTGCGGATCCTCGCTGCCGGTGGTCGCCGGATCAGCGCCGCCGAGCTCCGCCAGGAACGCGTCGATGCGGGTCTGAGTCTCGGCGAGCTGCTTGACCACCACGGCCAGACGCTTGGTCAGCAGACGCATGTGCCTCCGCGGCGCGCATCGACGCCGGGTCTACGTCGAGCGGCCGTTGCGCCAGCCGGGCCTTCAGCGTGGCTGCGTCGAAGCCTGGACCCTGTGCTTTTTCAACAACTTGTCGTACGACGACAGGCGCATGCCGCGCGCTGCCGCTGGCGTCGGTATTCCACAGCGCCATCGCCCACGGCGCCGCGAGGTCGTCTTCGACCACTTGGTTGAACGCCGGGTAGTAGCGCCACAGCAGGTCGCGCATGCGGTTGGTCAGCCGCACCCGCTCGCCCTTGAGTTCGTCGTGGGTCCGCGTCCACTCGCGCAGTTCGACGACCACCGGGGCGGACGTCTGCACGCGCCGCAGGCACTGTGGGTCGGTGCGCAGCGCCGAGGCCAGCACGCGCGCGTCGCGGCGGTCGTCCTTGGCGCCCGCCGGCGAGTACCGGTCGCGGAACCGGTCGAGCTGCTTCGGGTTGATCGCGTGCACGCCAGGCCGTGCGCCAGCAAGCTCTCCACCACCGGACCGCGTGGCGTCTCGATCGCCACCCCGACCGTCTCGGACGGCGCCGCGGCAACCGTCTCGGCGATCCACGCCGCCATCGCCGCCAGCCCCGGCCCGCTGTGCGCGAACACGTTCTCGCCACGCACCGCGCCAGCGCCGTCGAGCACGCACACCTGGTGGTTCTGCCCACCCCAGTCCACGCCGACGTACCAGTTCAATTCAGACATCATGCCTCCTCGTCGTTGCTTCCCCCGATGCTGCAGGCATGTGCTCACCTGTCCCTGTACTGGCGCTCGAGGCGCGGACTGTTCACTGGGCGTCCATCGCGGCAGAAAACCGCCGGGGCACGAGTCCTACGTCGGTGCTCGCGGCACAGGGGACGGGTGGTCGCTCCCGGCAGCTCTGCCCAGTTTCGCGGCGGTGCCGCGAAACGTTTAGAAGCGTACAGGGGACGTGCTTGTCCCGTCCCGTCGCCAAGGGCTTGCACAGGCTCGACACGGGCGACGACAAGCGTCGCCCCGACGGTTGCAGCGGCTATCATCGACGTGTGATCGTAAGCCCCGACCATTGGCTGACGAATGTCCGGCGCCTGCCGTCCCCCAACCAGGACGCGCGACCGGATCCCGCGGACATCTCCCTCGTGGTCGTTCACGGCATCTCGCTCCCACCGGGGGAGTTCGGGGGCGGGCGCATCGAGGAGCTCTTCTGCAACCGACTCGACACCGGCACGGACCCACGGCTGGCGGATCTCAAGGACGTGCGCGTTTCCGCACATATCCTGATCGCCCGCACCGGGAGCGTGCTGCAGTTCGTGCCCTTCGACCGGCGCGCCTGGCACGCCGGCGCATCGAGCCATCGAGGCCGCACGGACTGCAACCGCTTCGCGATCGGCATCGAACTCGAGGGTACGGACGAGCACTCCTACACCGACCGCCAGTACGACGCCCTCGCCCAGGTGCTCGGCGCCCTCCGGTCGCGCTATCCCCGTATCGACCCGAGCGCCATCGTCGGCCACAACGAAGTCGCGCCCGGGCGCAAGACGGACCCGGGGCCCCGCTTCGACTGGTCCCGCGCGTTACGCGGCGTCCTGCGACAAACGTCGCCCCCTTGAGCCTCGCGATCACGAAGCGGCCGGGGTGATCCTGCCCCGCTCCGACCCAGCGGCCGCCGACCGGCCGTGCGTGACCACCCAAGGGCATATAATCTCCTGCCGATCGCTACGGACGAAGATGGACTACCCCAGGAGCCTCAAGGACATCGACCCGGACGAGACGCGCGAGTGGCTCGATGCTCTCGAATACGTGCTCGACCGGAGCGGGACGGATCGTGCGAACTTCCTGCTCGAACGGCTGTCGGCACGCATGACGCAGACCGGCGCGCGGCTCCCGTACACGATCACGACCCCCTATCGGAACACGATACCCGTCACCGAGGAGGCCTTCATGCCGGGGGACCTCTTCATGGAACGGCGGATCCGTTCCCTGATCCGGTGGAACGCGCTGGCGATGGTCGTACGCGCGAACCGGAGCGACGGCAGTCTGGGCGGTCACATCTCGACCTTCGCCTCCTCGGCGACGCTCTACGACATCGGCTTCAACTACTTCTTCCGCGGGCCGACCGAGGACGACGCCGGCGACCTGATCTATTTCCAGGGCCACTCCGCCCCGGGTATCTACGCACGCTCCTTCCTCGAGGGCCGACTCACCGAACGGCAGCTCGACGGCTTCCGCCGGGAAGTCGACGGAACCGGCCTGTCGTCCTATCCGCACCCCTGGCTGATGCCGGAGTACTGGCAGTTCCCGACCGTGTCGATGGGGCTCGGGCCGATCCAGGCCGTCTACCAGGCCCACATCATGAAGTACCTCGACCGGCGCGGGCTGCTCCCCATGGGCCATCGGAAGGTGTGGGCATTCCTCGGCGACGGCGAGTGCGACGAGCCGGAATCGCTCGGAGCGCTGGCGCTCGCCGGCCGCGAGCGCCTCGACAACCTCATCTTCGTCGTGAACTGCAACCTGCAGCGCCTCGACGGACCCGTACGCGGCAACGGCAAGATCATCCAGGAACTCGAGGGCGAGTTCCGCGGCGCCGGCTGGAACGTCATCAAGGTCGTGTGGGGCCGCCACTGGGACCCGATTCTCGCCAGGGACCGCACGGGGCTGCTCCAGCAGCGCATGAACGAGACGGTCGACGGCGAATACCAGAACTACAAGGCGAAGGGCGGCGGCTACACCCGCGAGCACTTCTTCGGCCGCCATCCGGAACTGCTTGAACTCGTCGCGCACCTTTCGGACGACGACATCATGCGGCTGAACCGGGGCGGCCACGACCCCTACAAGGTGTTTGCGGCCTACCACGGCGCCGTCAATCACCCAGACGAGCCCACCGTCATCCTGGCCAAGACGGTCAAGGGCTACGGGATGGGCGATGCGGGAGAGTCCGAGAACACGACCCACCAGGTCAAGAAGCTCGACCTCGACGACCTCAAGCACTTCCGCGACCGCTTCGACGTGCCGCTCTCGGACGAAGAACTCGAAAGCGTTCCGTATTACCGTCCGGCCGCGGATGCGCCGGAGACGGTGTACCTGAAGAAACAGCGGGAAGGCCTCGGCGGACCGCTTCCGAAGCGGGTCATGGACACGGCCGACCTTGCCGTGCCCCCGCTCGACGTCTTCCGGCAGCACCTGCAAGGCTCCGGCAAACGGACCGTCTCCACGACGATGTCGTTCGTGCGCATGCTCTCCACGCTGGCCCGCGACGAGGCCATCGGCGAGCGCGTCGTGCCGATCGTCCCCGACGAGGCGCGCACCTTCGGCATGGAAGGCATGTTCCGTCAGCTCGGCATCTATTCTTCCGTCGGCCAGCTCTACGAGCCCGAGGACCACGGCGAGATCGCTTCCTACCGCGAGTCCCTCAACGGCCAGATGCTCGAAGAGGGCATCAACGAGGCCGGCGCGTTCGCCGCGTGGCTCGCGGCCGCGACGTCCTACAGCGCGCACCGCTACACACTGATTCCGTTCTACATCTTCTACTCCATGTTCGGTTTCCAGCGCGTCGGCGATCTGGCGTGGGCGGCGGGCGATTCGCAGAGCCGCGGCTTTCTCATCGGGGCGACGGCCGGACGCACGACCCTGAACGGCGAGGGACTGCAACATCAGGATGGACACAGTCACGTGCTCGCCTCGACCATCCCGAACTGCGTGGCCTACGACCCCTGCTACGCTTACGAACTCGCGGTCATCGTCCACGATGGTCTGCGCCGCATGGTCGCCGAGCGTGAGCGCGTCTTCTACTACGTCACCGTGATGAACGAGAACTATGTCCAGCCGGCCATGCCGGCGGGCGTGTCCGAGGACATCCTGAAGGGCATGTACCGGCTGCGAACCTGTGGCGCATTCGATGCCGATCAACCGCGACGTGTGCGCCTGCTCGGCAGTGGCGTCATCCTGCGCGAGGTGCTCGAGGCCGCCGAGCGCCTGCAGGCGGA
This sequence comes from Candidatus Azotimanducaceae bacterium, assembly GCA_965206615.1. Taxonomy (GTDB): domain Bacteria; phylum Pseudomonadota; class Gammaproteobacteria; order Pseudomonadales; family Azotimanducaceae; genus VXNE01. The sequence continues at coordinate 56,637 of CBDBKI010000002.1, read as the reverse complement.
CTACGACGTGGCGAGCGAGGTGTGGAGCGTCACGAGTTTCTCCGAGCTCGCCCGTGAGGGTGCGGACGTGGAACGCTGGAACCTGCTGCATCCGGGCGAAGAGCCCCGCAGATGCCACGCGGCGCGCTGTCTCGACGGCGATGTTCCGGTGGTGGCGTCCAGCGACTACGTGCGCGCGCAGGCGGAGTCGATCCGGGGGCTGTTCGACGCGCCATACCGCGTCCTCGGGACCGACGGGTTCGGCCGCAGCGACACGCGCTCCCGGTTGCGCCACTTCTTCGAGGTGGACGAGAGATTCGTGACCCTCGCCGCGCTCGAGCAGCTCGCGCGACGCCAGATGATCCCCGAGGCGCGGGTGCAGGACGCCATGGACGACCTCGGTATCGACCCCGACAAGCCGAACCCGAGATACACGTGAGCGTACAACAGGTACTGATCCCCGACATCGGTGACGCGGAGGACGTCGAGGTCATCGAACTGTGCGTCGGCCCCGGCGACGCGGTCGCGGTGGACGGCGCGCTCATCGTCATCGAGTCCGACAAGGCGTCGATGGAGGTGCCATCTCCGTTCGCCGGTACCGTTGCCGAAATCCGGGTCGAGCTCGGCGACCTCGTCAACACGGGACATGTGGTCGCCGTGCTCGAAGTGACAGAAGAGACGTCGGACACCACGACGCCCGCGGACACTCGGCTCACCGCGCGGCCCGCCCCGGAGAAACCACTACCCGCGGCGTCCCGCACGCAGACGCAGCCGGAACCCGCAACGGCTCTGCCAGCCGAGACCGTCGCTGACGGGGCGAGCGTCTATGCGGGTCCCGCCGTACGCCGCCTCGCCCGGGAACTCGGCGTGGACCTCGCGCAGTTGCGCGGCTCGGGCCCGCGCGGGCGCATCGTCAAGGACGACGTCAAGGGCTTCGTGAAGGTCGCCATGACACACGGCCCCGCGCCGGGTACCGGCGGGCTGCCCCGGGTGCCCGTCATCGATTTCGCGAAATTCGGGCCCGTCGAAGAGGCGCCGCTCACGCGCATCCGTGCCCGGGGCGCCCGCAACCTGCACCGCAGCTGGCTCAACGTCGTCCACGTGACGCAGCACGACGACGCCGACGTGACGGACCTCGAGGGCTTCCGCCGGTCGCTCGCGGACCAGGCACAGGCGCGTGGCGTCAGGCTGACGCCCCTGCCGTTCGTGATGAAGGCCTGCGCGGAGAACCTCCTGGCATTCCCCCGGCTATGCGCGTCGCTCAACGAACGCGCGGACGGCCTCGTCCTCAAGCACTACCGCCACGTCGGGTTCGCCGTCGATACCGAGGACGGCCTGGTCGTGCCCGTCGTCCGGGACGTGGACAGGAAGGGCGTCTGGGCGCTCGCGGCCGAGATCGCAGACCTCTCCGAGCGCGCCCGTGCCGGCAAGGTGACGCCGGACCAGCTCAGCGGCGGCTGTTTCACGGTGTCGAGCCTCGGCCGACAGGGCGGCACCGGATTCACGCCCATCGTGAACGCACCGGAGGTGGCGATCCTCGGAGTGGGGCGGCTCGAGACCAAGCCCCGCTGGAACGGTGCGTCGTTCGAGCCACGCCAGATGCTGCCGCTGTCCCTGTCGTACGACCACCGGGCGATCAACGGCGTCGAAGGTGGGAGTTTCGTGCTGGAACTGACGCGCATTCTCGGCGACATTCGGCGGCTCGTGCTGTAGGGGCGACCCTTGCGGTCGCCCGTGTTGGGGTCGTGCACGCATTCGGGACGGGACGCCTCAAGGGCGTCCCCTACAGCGGCTCCCATAGCACTTCGGCAATGCCACGTTCCCGCGCGACGGTACGGGCGAGCACGAAGAAGTAATCCGAAATCCGGTTCAGGTATGCACCGACCTGGGCATCGACCAGACGGGGCAACCCCCCGGCCTCCTCCCAGAAGGCGCGTTCCGCCCGGCGCACGACGCTCCGCGCGACGTGGGCCAGCGCCACGATCTCGTCCCCGCCCGGCAGCACGAACTCCCTGAGCGGTGGCAACTGTACGTTCAGCCGCTCCGTCTCCTCCGCAACGGCGCCCGCGAGGTCGCCCCAGGGGGCCGCGGTCCCGCCCGTCGCGACCGCGCCGCCGACGTCGAAGAGGCGCGACTGGACGCTCGCCAGCATCGCCCCGTGCCCTGCTTCCACTCGGGCCGCGAGCAGTCCGATGAAGCTGTTCGCCTCGTCCAGGGTGCCTATCAGGGCAAGGCGGGGATGGTGCTTTGGATAGCGCTTGCCGTCAGCCAGCGACGTCTCTCCGCCGTCCCCGGTGCGGGTCACGACCCGGCTGATGCGGTCCGCCATGGGTTCCTCTCCCGAGTGCTCGCGGCGCCGTGGGCGCGCATCCGTCAGCCGCTCGCTGGTACGACCGTGACGTCATCGTCCCGAGGCCTCCCGAAACGCGCCGCCCAGACGATCAGGAAGAATACCGGAATGCCGATCGATGCGGCGCCGAGAAAGAAGGTCGAGTACCCGAACGCGTCCACCACGCCACCCGAATACCCGCCGAGGAGTTTCGGAAAGAGCGTCATCAGGGAACTCAGGATCGCGTACTGCACGGCCGTGAAGGAGATGTTCGTGAGGCTCGACAGGTACGCGACGAACGCCGCGCTCGCGAGCCCCGCTGTCAGGTTGTCCGCGCCGATCACCGCGTAGAAGAGCAGCATGTCCCCCGGCGCTTCCGCCAGCGCGATGAAAAGCAGGTTGGTGGCCACCGTCAGCACGGCGCCCAGCATGAGGACCCTCATGACGCCGTACTTCAGCGCCAGCACGGCGCCCAGGAAGCCGCCCAGGATGGTCATCCAGATGCCGAAGACCTTGGTGACGGTGGCGATCGCTTCCTTGCTGTAGCCCATGTCGGCATAGAAAACGTTGGCGATCACCCCGAGCACGATGTCGGATACCCGGTAGAAGCCCACCAGCAGCACTATCGGGACGACGCCGCGTCCGTAGCGGCGCACGAAGTCCGCGACCGGCGCGACGTAGGTGTCGCGCAGCGTGTCGGCGCGGGCGACCCCGACCCCGACGCACACCCGTGCCACGGCCAGCGCCGCGGCCAGCGCCACCGCCAGCCGCCCCGCCTCCACGAGGAACGCCGCCACCGCCCGAAACGCCCCCAGGCGCCCGGAGGACCATGCGTGCAGCGCGGAGGCGGCATCCGACAGCGCGACGAATACGGTCACGAACGTCGCCACGAGGATCGCGAACAACAGGAAAAAGCGCGCGTAGTCGGAGGTGCCGTGGAGCAGGCCCGAGAGGTCCCGACGAACCGGCTCGCGCACGGCGAGCGTCGTCCCGACGCCCACCAGCATCGTCCCGGCCATGCACAGATACGTCCACTTCCAGGCGTCGTACGCGTAGTTCCCGACGTCCGTGCCGAACCCTGCGGCCAGGTACAGCGCACCCGCGCCGGCGACCAGCATTCCGGCCCGATAGCCGGCGACGTATGCCGACGCGAGCAGGGTCTGCAGGGACTCGTCCGCCACCTCGATACGATAGGCATCGACCACGATGTCCTGCGTCGCTCCCGAGAAACCCACGGCAACGGCCGCAAACGCCATCGTGGAAAGCCCCACGGAGGTACTCGGATCGCTGAACGCCATGGCGGCGATCGACGCGATGACCGCGAGTTGCGCAACCAGCAACCAACTGCGCCGCTGCCCGAGACATCGCCCGAGCACCGGCAGGGGCAACCTGTCGATGAGCGGAGCCCAGACGAACTTGAACGAATAGCCGAGGGCCGCCCAGCTGAAGTAGGTCACCGCAGCGCGCTCGACGCCGGCTTCCCGAAGCCAGAGCGAGAGTGTCGCGAAAATGAGGAGCAGCGGGAGCCCGGCCGAAAACCCGAGGAACAGGAGCGCAGCCACCCTGGGTTGCAGGAATGCGCGCAGACCGACCGGTTCGACAACCGTGTCCTCGGGCTCCCGCGCCGGCCGGTCGAGCGGGCGACTCAAGCGGCGACTGGGCCCGGGTGGGCGGGGGGACGCCCTGGCACGGCCAAGTGTCCGCCGGTGCTGATGGAACCCTCACCCACGGGCGGCCCTCCGTCGCCGCCTTCACGCACAGCCGCTGGAACGCTTGTTCGCTTCTCTTGTCTGCGCGGCTGTTCGCGCGGCAATTCCTCCGCAAGACGCGATGTGACTTCCTGCAGCCGCGCGGTATCCGCCTTGAGCTGTCCCACATCTTCGCGTAGCGCGGCTACTTCCCGACGGATGCCATCCATCTCGGTACGCAGGCTCCCGGCGAGGTCGGCCATCTCGATACGCAGGCTCCCGGCGAGGTCGGCCATCTCGATACGCAGGCTCCCGGCGAGGTCGGCCATCTCGGTACGCAGGCTCCCGGCGAGGTCGGCCATCTCGGTACGCAGGCTCCCGGCGAGATCCCGCATCTCGGTACGCAGGCTCTGCGTGAGGTCGTGCATCTCGTTACGAACTCCCTGCACCTGCTCGTGCATCTCGCCACGCGTATCGATCAACTCACCGTGCAGCGCCCTGAGGTCGGCACGCAGGCTCGTGTACCCCGTCAGCATGAGCGCCGCGAGCCCTACGCCGACCCCGAGTATGGAGATCGTCTCGGTCGTCATGCGCCACCGCGTGGGCCGCCCGATCCTGCTCTCCACCTGCTCCGGGCCGCGCGAAGCCTGCTCGCCGCTCATGTCGTCTCCCAGGCTCCCCGCCTTCATCTGCGATCGGGGAGAAGATAGCGCATGCCGTGCTGCCGACGTGTAAGCCTCATCCTACTTCGTGCGTGGGCCAGTGTCCTCTCCCGCAAGCCTCCTCCGTGACGGTCAGGGACACCACCCGAAACGCCGAAGGTCCACCCGTCCCTTGCCGAAGGCCACCCCTTCCGCCTCGAGGAGCGCCTTCTGACGCGCCGCTCCCGTTCCCGGGATGGAGAGCTGGCCCGCTGCATTGATCACCCGATGCCACGGCAGGCGGGTGCCGGGGGGCAGCTGCGACATCGCCCGACCGACGAGCCGCGCGCCGCGCGGCAATCCCGCGAGCGCCGCCACCTGGCCATAGGTGGCCACCGTACCGCGCGGGATCGCCGCCACCACCGCCCAGATGCGCTCACGCGCCCCGGCGGGAGTATCTGGCTCACTCTGATGCAAGCGTACGGTCCTTGCAGCGGTCGGGGCAGGCCATCGCGCAGCGCCCGACAGAGGGCCCCGTTGTCCAATGAGAATCCACGAAGGCGCGAAGCTGCCCGATTGTGCGGAGCCGCCGCGTCCGGATGTCCACGATCATCACCGAATGATGCGCCGGACACCCGTTTCACCCTCACTTCGCGTTGGAATCGGCTCTGCGGTTCACCCTCACTTCGCGTTGGACAGTTCGAGGGCTTGCATATCGAAAACGCGCCCCTATGATATGCGCTCTCTCCGGTTAGCACTCTTGCATAGAGAGTGCCAGCGTCGGGGGAAGACAACGAGAACGTGCCCGCCGCGAGGCAGGGGCACGCCAAAACGGGGCAATCGCCATTACAAGCCAATGGGAGACATTTGGGACATGAACATTCGACCTCTACACGACCGCGTCGTCGTGCGGCGGCTGGACGAAGAGACGATGTCCGCCGGCGGGATCGCACTGCCGGACACCGCATCGGAGAAGCCGTCGCAGGGTGAAGTCATCGCCGTGGGGCCTGGCAAGGTACTCGACAACGGCAAGCTGCACGAACCGCACGTCAAGGCGGGCGACAAGGTCATTTTCGGCCAGTACGGCGGGAGCACCGTCAGGCTCGACGGAGAGGAACTGCTGATCCTCTCGGAGACCGAGATCTTCGGCGTGATCGAAGGCTAGGTGCGTCGCCTTTCGGTGACGCACTCGAGTTGCTGAGCGACCCGGAGCCGTCCAACCGAAACTCGACTCATTTTTCGACGCCCGGGCTGCCGAGGAGATGCAGCGGGCAAAGACAGAGAGGAACAACACAATGAGCGCGAAGGAAGTTCTTTTTTCAGACGATGCTCGAAGCCGCATGCTCGAAGGGGTGAACATCCTCTCGAACGCGGTGAAGGTGACCCTGGGGCCCAAGGGCCGCAACGTCATTCTCGACAAGTCGTTCGGTGCGCCGACCGTCACCAAGGACGGCGTTTCCGTGGCCAAGGAGATCGAGCTGAAGGACAAGTTCGAGAACATGGGCGCACAGATGGTCAAGGAGGTCGCGAGCCAGACCTCCGATGAGGCCGGCGACGGCACGACCACCGCGACGGTACTGGCGCAGTCCATCCTGGCGGAAGGACTGAAATCGGTCGCCGCGGGCATGAACCCCATGGACCTCAAGCGCGGCATCGACAAGGCGGTCACCGCCGCGGTCGGTTTCATCAAGGACATGGCGATCCCCTGCGAGGACCCCAAGTCCATCGCCCAGGTCGGCACCGTATCGGCCAACAATGACACCGCCGTCGGCCAGATCATCGCCGAAGCGATGGAGAAGGTCGGCAAGGAAGGCGTCATCACGGTCGAGGAAGGCAGCGGCCTCGAGAACGAACTCGAAGTCGTCGAGGGCATGCAGTTCGACCGCGGCTATCTGTCGCCCTACTTCATCAACAATCAGGACTCGATGTCCGCCGAACTCGAGGACCCCTATGTCCTCCTGTGCGACAAGAAGATCTCGAACATCCGCGACATGCTGCCAGTGCTCGAGAACGTCGCCAAGTCCGGCAAGCCGCTCATGGTGATCGCCGAAGACATTGAAGGGGAAGCCCTGGCGACGCTGGTCGTGAACAACATGCGCGGCATCGTCAAGATCGCCGCCGCCAAGGCCCCTGGCTTCGGCGACCGGCGCAAGGCGATGCTCCAGGATATCGCGATCCTGACGGGCGGGACGGTGATCTCCGAGGAAGTCGGCCTGACCCTCGAAGGCGCTTCCCTCGACGATCTCGGCACCGCCAAGCGCATCTCCTGCACCAAGGAGAACACGACGATCATCGATGGCGCCGGCGCGAAGGGCGACATTGAAGGCCGCATCAGGCAGATCCGCCAGGAGATCGAGGACACCTCCTCGGACTACGACCGCGAGAAGCTGCAGGAGCGGCTGGCGAAGCTCGCCGGCGGCGTGGCCGTCATCAAGGTGGGTGCCCCGACGGAAATCGAGATGAAGGAGAAGAAGGCCCGCGTCGAAGACGCCCTGCACTCCACCCGCGCCGCGGTCGAGGAAGGCATCGTGGCGGGCGGCGGCGTGGCCCTCGTGCGCGCGCTCGAGAAGCTCGACGACCTCGGCGGCGACAACGAAGACCAGAACGTCGGCATCGCCATCGCCAAGCGCGCCATGGCAGCGCCGTTGCGCCAGATCGCGCAGAACGCGGGCGCCGAAGGAGCAGTGGTGCTCGACAAGGTGGGGGAGCTTCCCGAAAAGCATGGCTACAACGGAGCCACGGGCGAGTACGGCGACATGATCGAGATGGGGATTCCCGACCCGGCGAAGGTCGTCCGCACCGCCCTGCAGGCGGCGGCGTCCGTGGCGGGCCTGATGATCACCACCGAGGCCATGGTGGCCGAGGCGCCGGACGACTCGCCAGCGGCGGGTCATCCGGGCGGCGGCATGCCCGACATGGGCGGCATGATGTAGCCCGGGGCCAACGGCCCTTTGTGCGAGGGGGGATACCCCCCTCGCGCACCGCCTCTTTCATGCGAGGGCCCCCGCCCATCCCGTGCGGGGTTTTCTCTGCCCGCGCGGGACAGTATGATCGAAGCCACTAAGGGATGGGTGGGGTACCTGCAATGGAAGAAGTCATCAACTACCTGGTGCGATTTGCGCACTACTTCGTGGGCATCACCTGGATCGGCCTGCTCTACTACTTCAACTTCGTTCAGACCGAGTACTTCAAGGAAGCCGAGGCCAGCGCGCGCGTCGACGCGTTCGTCAAGCTGGCTCCCCGCGCCCTCTGGTGGTTCCGCTGGGGCGCCATGATGACCTTCCTGACCGGGCTCTACCTGCTCTACGTCCTGCACATGAGCCTGACGGTGGACATCGTCCTGTCGGCCGTCATGGCGACGCTCATGTTCCTGAACGTCTGGCTCATCATCTGGCCGAACCAGAAGATCATCATCGCGTCCAACGAGCAGGTCCAGGCCGGCGGAGAAGCGGACCCGGCAGCGGCGGCCGCCGCGCCGAAGGCCGCGCTGGCGTCGCGGACCAACACGCTGCTCTCGCTGCCGATGCTCTTCCTGATGGGCGCCAGCGCCCACTTCGCCCACGGCGGTTTCATGGACGGGATGAATGCGTTGATCGTCGGCCTCGTCATCATTGCGGCCATCGAAATCAACGCTATCGTCGGCAAGCAGGGTCCCATCACGACGGTACAGGGCGTGATCGTCAGCAGCTTCGTGCTGACCGGGGTCTTCTGGGCGGTCGTCGAACTGCTGTAGGACGCTGTCGTACTGGGGGCCTCCCTGGGTGCCCCCAAGTACGGTGAGAACCGCAAGCGCCCCCTGAACGCGCTCGTCGTCGAGCGGCGAAGCAGTTCGAACGCATCGCCGCAGGCGAAGCGCCTTCACCGGCACGGTGAGTTCGCCTAAACTCTCTCGCGTTTTCTCTGGAGCGCATCGTGAGCGAGCCACCCATCTCCGTTCGACCCGACGATGCCCCCAGGCGGCAGCGGCGGCGCGGCCGCGAGGGCGGCGGACGCGCCAGCGGCGGACCCGGCATCGCCGTCAGCGCCGTGCTGGCGGTCAGCCTGGCCGGGTTCGCGGCCGCCGGCTGGTTCATCCTCCACCAACAGGAGCAACTGTCCGAGAACCAGCGCGCGCTCGCGGATGCCGACAGCCGCCTCCACCTGCTCGAGGAGCGGCTGCGGATGACGGACGAGACCATGAGCGAAGCGGGCCAGAACACCAACGAGCAGCTCTCGTTCTGGGAGTCCGAGGTCCGCAAGCTCTGGGATATCACCAACAAGCGCAACAAGAAGTGGATCGAGGACAACCAGACCGCGATTCGTCGCCAGACGTCGAGTATTTCCGGCATGCAGTCCACGCTCAACCAGCTCAAGAGCGACGTCGGACGCGTCGAGACCGCGTTCACCCAGCAGGAGGAAATGATCGACCGGTTGGCGACCGTCAACACCCAGGTCCGTCAACTGGTCGACCAGCAGCGCGACCTCGTGGACAAGGTCAACACGTCACGCCAGGTCACCGCCGGCCTCAAGGCGACGCTGGAGCCCCAGGTGCGGGAGCACGAGGAGGCGATCGTCGCAAACGACGCGCACCGGAGCCAGTTGAACACCAGCATCGCGAACCTGCGCACCCGGCTGGAGGCGCTCGAGCGGCCACTCAACGTTCCCGCCCAGTAGATCCGCTCACGCATTTCCGTCCGCTCAGCCCTGCCCGTCCCGCCCGGCGCGCAAGGCCGTCAGGCTCCGGTCCTTGGCGGCCCAGCGATCGTCGATCCAGGCCTTGAGCGCATCGCGCCCGTCCGTATCCGATACCCGCGCCAGGACGCCCGGGACGCCCAGGCGCTCGACGGTGACGTCCACCCGCCGACACCTGCCGCACAGGAAATCCCAGAAGGACGGGACCCCGCCAGGGTAGTCGATCGTCACGTCGACCATACCCGTGAGGCGTGCGTTGAGCGCCTGGGCGACATAGGCGAACCCCGAGCTTCTCGGCTTCAGCAGCCACCGGTGCGGAGATTCCCGTGCCTCGTGTTTGGCGGCTGTGAAGCGCGTACCCTCGAGGAAGCTCAGGACCGACGTGGGACGTTCGAGGAACCGCTCGCCGGCGCGCAGCGTCGCATCGCGGTCGTGGGCGCGTAGTTCCGGGTTCGCCGCCAGACGCTCGCGTCCGTAACGGCGCACGTAAGGAAACCCCAGGAGCCACATGGCCACACCCACCAGCGGCGCCCAGATGAGTTCCTGCTTGGTGAAGAACTTCAGCGGCGGTACGCGCCCGAGAAAGATCTCCTGCAACACCAGGATGTCCGCCCACGACTGATGGTTGCTGACGATGAGATACCATCCGTCGCGTGCGAAACCGGCATCGCCCTCGAGTTGCACGTCCACGACCGTCCGGCGCAGCACCCGCATGAGCAGCCGGTTGCTCGCGACCCAACCGTCGATGATGCGATCCATGGCTGCGCCGAGCCCGCGGCGCACGGCGGCCACGGGAACCGCGATGCGTACCAGGCCCATGGGATACAAGAGCAGGCACCACAGAACGGTGTGCACGGATATCCAGGCGATCGAGACGATGCCGCGCAGCGTGTCCATGTCGGAACCTTTAGCACAGGCACCCTGTGAGCGCCACGGATGGTTGACCCGGGCGGCGTGACGGCCGATCCCGCCGCCGTCCCACGAGCGGGTCCATGAGCCCTATCCGGCCTCTGGCATTCGCAGCCCTCGCCCTGGCCGCCGTGGGCCTCGCCGCCGGCTGCGGTACGTTGTCCTGGTACGGCGACGCGGCCATCGGCCAGCTGCGCATCCTCGCCGCGCGCCGCGACGTAGCGGACGTCCTGGCCGATCCGCGCACCGCTCCGGAGACGGCAGCGAACCTCCAGCGGGTCGAAGGGATTCTCGCCTTCGCGGAGCAATACCTCCGGCTCGAGACCGGGCGGCGCTACCGGACGTACGTGGCGCTCGAACGGGACACGCTCGCATGGAACGTATTCGCCGCCCCGGAGTTCTCCCTGAACGCCCACCGCTGGTGCTACCCCATCGTCGGCTGTGCCGTATACCGCGGCTTCTTCGATCCGGACAAGGCGCGACGCGAAGCCGGAACGCTGGCCACCCGGGGGTTCGATGTGCATATCGGCCGGGTCGCCGCCTATTCGACGCTCGGCTGGTTCGACGATCCGCTCGTGTCCACCTTCATCGACTACTCCGACGAGCGTCTCGCCGAGCTGCTGTTCCACGAACTCGCCCACGGCGCACTCTTCGTGCCCGGCGACTCCTCCTTCAACGAGGCGTTCGCCACGTTCGTCGGGCGCGAAGGCGCATTGGAGTGGCTGCGGGCCCAGGGACGGGACACGGCACCCTACGTGGCGTCCAAACGCGCCTCCGCCCGGCTGGCGCGCTTCCTCGAAGCCTGGCGCGAACGACTGCAGGCGATGTATGCCGAGCCACTGGCCGAGGATCAGCGCCGCCTCCTGAAGGCAGCCCTCCTGCAGGCAATGCGCGACTGCTACGCGGAACGCCGCGAGCACCTCGGCGCCCGCTTCGACGGGTACATGTCCCGGCCCTTCAATAACGCCCGTCTCGCCGCCTTCGGGGCATACGAGGACCGTACCGGCGCCTTCGCGGCGCTGTTCGCGCGGGCGGACCGGAACTGGCAGGCCTTCTTCCGGGCGGCCCGGAACCTCGCGGCACAGGAGCCCGGGACGCGGGCGGAAGCAATGCGTACCCTGCGGGACGCGCACGGCCCACACGAGGACGGGGAGTCCGCGCAGGCACTCCTCTGTCAACCGTCTCCCGACGCATCGCCAAGCTCCTGGCGCGACCTTGCGGTCGCGTTGGAAGTTTCGCTGGCGCAAAACTTCTACGGCGCAAGCTCCTGGCGCGACCTTGCGGTCGCGTTGGAAGTTTCGCTGGCGCAAAACTTCTACGGCGCAAGCTCCTGGCGCGACCTTGCGGTCGCGTTGGAAGTTTCGCTGGCGCAAAACTTCTACGGCGCAAGCTCCTGGCGCGCGCCATCTTCCTGAAGGTTGATCCCAACGCACCGGCCCGCATAGCATCCGTGGTATGGGCCACCTTCGCATTCAGTCGATCAAGAGCCCATTCGACGATCCGCGTGTCACGGTAGCAGCCCTCGGCGCGTTGACCCGTGCGGACGCGATGGGCCTGCTTTCCGCCGCAGTCACTTGCCTGGACGAGGACGCCCTGCGTGACCTCGCAACGGGTATGGCGGCCGCGGGTATCGGACTGCACCTGCTGGTGGAGTTCAACCGCCTTTCCGGGCGCGCTGCAGACGAGATCCTCACCCTGCTGCAGCGCGTGAACGAGGCGCTGGACGACTCGCCCGCCCCGGCCCAGGAGTGGCAGACGTTGCAGGCGATCCTCGGGCTGGAGCTGCTGGCGCGTTTCCTGCGTATCTCCGGTTCGAGTGTGCGACGCTACCTGTCCGGTGCGCGCACTACGCCCGACCCGGTCGCCATCCGTCTGCACTTCCTCGCGTTGCTGGTCGGCGATCTTGCCGGGGCCTACAGCGACATCGGCGTGCGGAGCTGGTTCGACCGCCCGCGCGCGCTCCTCGCCGGCCGAGCCCCGGCGCGCCTCTTCGACGATGACTGGCGCCCCGACGACGACGGACCGAAGCGCGTACGGGCACTGGCACGCACGCTCTGGTCCCCGCCGGAGGAATGATCGCCTCCCACCGCGGACGGCCATGCGACGCCGCACGCGGGCCGACCCCGTACACGCCCATCACGAAGGCATCGTGCGGCCCCCTGTGCGCGTAGCGGCGGCACCGCAACAGACCGGGCCCGGCGGCCGACGTTGAGCCCCCGGACCATGCACTGGAACGGCCGACTGCTCGGGCTGTGGCTCGGCGTCGCGGCCTTCGCGCTGCTCCTGCTGTTCCCGGTCTCCCCGGAGAACCAGCCCGCCAGCCGCCTGGCGGCGGTGGCCGCACTCATGGCCATCTGGTGGATGAGCGAAGCCATCCCGCTCTTCGCGACGGCGCTGATGCCGCTGATCCTGTTCCCGCTGCTCGGCATCATGGCCGGACGCGAGACCGCGCCCATCTACATCAACAGCACGATCGTGCTGTTCATCGGCGGCTTCATGATCGCCCTGACCATGCAGAAGTGGGACCTGCACCGGCGCATCGCGCTGAACATCATCCACCGCCTCGGCGGCGGCCCGGCGCGGATGGTGCTGGGTTTCATGGTCGCCGCGGCGTTCCTCTCGATGTGGGTGTCCAACACCGCGACGGCGGTGATGATGGTCCCCATCGGCCTGGCCATCGTGCTGCAGGTAGAGGACCGCGCCGGCGAGCGGGCACACCCGCTGTCGGTCGGCCTCATGCTGGGCATCGCCTACGGCTGCTCCGTCGGCGGCATGACCACGCTCGTGGGCACACCGCCCAACCTCTCGTTCGTGCGGATCTACGAGATCCTCTTTCCCGACGCACCCAGCATCGCCTTCGGCCAGTGGCTCGTGGTCGCCTTGCCCGTGGGCGTGATCATGCTGCTCGCCGCGTGGCTCCTGATCACGCAGGTACTGTACCGGGCGCCACGAGGTCTCCGTATCGACCGGGAGACCGTGCAGACCGAGCGGGCTCGGCTCGGTCCGATCTCCTTCGAGGAACGAACGGTGCTCACGGTGTTCGCGATGACGGCGCTACTGTGGGTCTTCCGCGTGGACCTCGTGCTCGGTGCGTTCACGCTGCCCGGGTGGTCGCGACTGCTGCCGTGGCCCGGACTGGTGGACGACGGCACGGTCGCCATCGCCATGGCATCCGTGCTCTTCTTCATCCCGGCCCGCAACCGGAAGGACGGCAGTACACGCTTGATGGGCACGGAGATCATCCCGCGGCTGCCCTGGAACATCGTCCTGCTCATCGGCGGGGGTTTCGCGCTCGCTGCCGCGTTTCAGGCGACCGGGCTGGCACAGATCGTCGGCGCCCAGTTCGGCGCGGCGGCCGCGCTGCCGACGTTCGTCCTCATCCTGCTGGTCTGCCTGGCCCTCACCTTTCTGACGGAGTTGACCAGCAACACCGCGACCACGGAGATGATCCTGCCGATTCTCGCGGCCGTCGCGGTCGCGACGGGCACACACCCGCTGATCCTGATGATCCCCGCGACCATGTCCGCCTCGTGCGCGTTCATGATGCCCGTGGCGACGCCGCCCAACTCCATCGTGTTCGGCAGCAACCGCATCTCGATTCCGGAAATGGCACGCGCCGGGATCGTCCTCAACCTGTTCGGCGCGCTGGTGATCGCAAGCATCGTCTACACTCTGGGGCTCGTCGTTTTCGATATCGACCCGTCCGCGGTGCCGGCCTGGGCCACGTCCCTGGCCGCGGAAGGCGGCTGACCGGGGTATCCATGGCCGATCCGCACAAGAGTTTCTACTGGTACGACCTGGAGACGTCCGGGACCTCGCCCGCCACGGATCGCATCGTGCAGTTCGCGGGGCAGCGGACGGATCTCGAGATGCACCCGGTGGGCGCGCCCTACTCCACCTACATCCGGTTGCCGCCCGACATCGTCCCGACGCCGGAGTCCTGCCTGGTCACGGGCATCACTCCGCAGCAGGCGATTGCGAGCGGCATCGACGAGTGGCAAGCCATGACGGAGATCGACCGCATCTTCTCCACTCCGGGCACCTCCGTCGCCGGGTACAACAACCTCCGCTTCGACGACGAGTTCATCCGCTACGCCCTGTACCGGAACCTGTTCGATCCGTACGCCCGGGAATGGCGCGACGGCAACTCGCGCTGGGACCTGATCGACCTCGTCCGCGCGACCGCGGCCCTGCGACCCGAAGGCATCGTTTGGCCCAACCCCGACGACGTACCGACCTTCCGCCTCGAAGCGCTCGCCGAGGCAAACGGCCTGGTCCATGCCTCGCCACACGATGCCCTGTCCGACGTGCGCGCCACCATCGCCCTCGCGCGGCTGATCCACGCAAGGCAGCCCCGGCTCTTCCAATACGCGCTGACGCTGCGCTCGAAACACGTGGCCCGGCGCCTGCTCGTGCCGTTCGGCCAGAAGGTGTGTGTCCACGCCTCGGGCCGCCTGCCCAACGCGCGGTACTGCACCGCACCCGTGCTGTCCGTGGCACAGCACCCGACCATGGACAACGGCATCATCGTGGCGGACCTCGGTCGCGACGTGTCGCCCCTCGTGGAGCGGTCCGCGGACGAACTGCGCGAGACCCTGTTCGCGGAGGGGGCCGAAGAGCGCCCGCCCCTCAAGCAGGTACGCCTCAACCGCTGCCCGTTCCTGGCCCCCATCGAGGTCGTGCGGCCGCAGGACGCGGAGCGCCTTGGCATCGATGCGGGACTCATCGAGGAACGTCGCACGGCGTTGCTGGCGGCGCCCGGCCTCGCGGACAAGATCGCCCGGGTCTATCTCCGCGAAGACCGCCCGGCGGCGGACCCGGATACTGCCCCGGACGACGTGGAGGAACGACTCTACGCGGGCTTCACGCCCGACGCCGACCGCCACGCATGCGACACGCTGCAGCGGGAGTTGCGGGCCCATGCCGCCTGGCCGACGCTGCAATTCGGGGACGCGCGACTCACCGAGCTGCATGCCCGCCTGAAGGCCCGCCTGCGTCCGGAGTCCCTGACCCCCGCCGAACGTGCGGACTGGCGGCGCTTTGTCGCGCGCCGGCTGACCACGGAGCATCCCCGGCGCATGACACTCGAGGCCTATCGGCGGGACGTGGCGGCGCGTCTGGGCGACGCCGGCGACGGCCCCCAACGCGAGGTGCTGCTCGCACTCGATGCGTACGGCGCCGAACTCGAAGGGCGGACCACCACATGAACGAGACGGGCGTGGCGTTCGTCGGCGTCGGCAAGCGTTATGACGAGCAGTGGGTCTTCCGCGACCTGACGCTGTCGCTGCCGCGAGGCGGCACGACCGCCATCGTGGGCGAGAGCGGCTGCGGCAAGACCACGCTTCTGCAACTCGTCAACGGCGTGCTGCGCCCGACGGAAGGCACGGTCGAAGTGTTCGGGCAGCCCGTGCCGGAAGCGGGCGTGGAGCGCTTCCGGCGACGCATCGGCTACGCCGTGCAGGGGGCGGGGCTGTTCCCCCACATGACGGTCCGGCAGAACGTCACACTGCTCGCAAGGCTGGAGCGGTGGCCCCACGACGACATCGAGACGCGCTTCCGCGAACTCCTCGACGAGATGGGCCTGGACGATACCCTCTCGAAGCACTACCCCCTGCAACTCTCCGGCGGACAGCAACAGCGCGTGGGACTCTGCCGGGCGCTGATGCTGCGACCCGACATGCTGCTGCTCGACGAACCGTTCTCCGCGGTGGACCCGATCACGCGGGAGGCGCTGTACGACCAGTTCCTCCATGCGCGCGAGCACGAAGACGTGGACACGCTGCTGGTCACGCACGACATGGGCGAGGCGGTGCGGCTCGCCGAGCGGCTCGTCATCCTCGGCCCCGGCGGCATCCGCCAGGCCGGTACGACCGAGGAAGTGCTCGCCCATCCGGCAGACGACTACGTGGCCCGGCTACTGGCCACGCGGGCGGACGCGACGTGAAGCGCGGCGGCCTGGCAGCGTTGTCCCTGATCGTGGCGTGCTGCGCGACCGCCGCGCCGTTGGTGGTGGCGAGCAAGGACTTCAACGAGTCCTACATCCTGGCCGAGATCATGGCGCAACTCCTCGAGTCCGACGGCTTCGAGGTGGAACGGCGCTTCGGCCTCGGCGGCACGCTGATCTGCTACGAGGCCCTGCGCACGGGCGAGATCGACGTGTACCCCGAGTACACCGGAACGCTCGCACAGGCGATCCTGAAACGCGCGGACCAGCCGGACATCGATGTCCTGAACACCCTGGTGGCAGACGACGGGCTGACCGTCCTGCCGGCCTTCGGCTTCAACAACACCTACGGCCTGGCCCTGCCCCGAGCGCTGGCCGACCGGCTGGGCATCGGGACGATCTCGGACCTGCGCAGGCACACCGACCTGCGCATTGCGGTGTCGCACGAGTTCGTGGAACGCGAGGACGGCTGGCCCGGGCTATCCCGCGTCTACGGGTTCGACCGGAGCATCGACGGCATCGACCACGGGCTCGCCTACCAGGCCCTCGCCGACGGCACGATCGACGTCACCGACGCCTACTCTACCGACGGCGAACTGGTGCGCTACGACCTCACCGTCCTGCGGGACGATCGGGGGTTCTTTCCGCGCTACCTGGCCGCGCCGCTGGCGCGCTCCGATCTGCCGGAACGGGCGCAGGCGCGGTTGCGCACCGTCGCGAACACCCTGGACGACGCCGGCATGCAGGCCATCAACGCCTCCGTCCTGTTCGACAACGCGGACTTCGCCGAGGCGGCATACGGGTATCTCGAAGGACTCGGCATCACCGGCTCCGAGGCGCGCTCGGACCTCTGGCAGTCGCTTGCCCGGAACACGCTGCGCCACCTCGAACTGACCGCGACCGCGCTGCTCCCGGCCACCGTCTTCGGGATCGGTCTCGCGCTGCTCGTGTTCCGCATCGCTTGGCTGGCGCGGGCCGTCGTCTACACGGCGGGACTGCTGCAGACGATCCCCTCCATCGCGCTCCTTGCCTTCATGATTCCGCTGTTCGGCATCGGCGTCACGCCGGCCATCGTGGCGCTCTTCCTGTACTCCCTGCTGCCGATCGTGCGCAACACGGTGACCGCGCTCGCGACCATCGATCCGGTGCTGCAACGCGTGTCGCTGGCCATGGGCCTGACCCGGACACAGCGGCTGCGCCACGTCTTCGTGCCGCTGGCCGTCCCGAGCATGCTGGCCGGCGTGCGCACCGCCGCGGTCATCAGTATCGGTACCGCGACCCTGGCGGCCTTCATCGGCGCGGGTGGCCTGGGCGATCCCATCGTCACCGGACTCGCTCTGAACGACCACGGGCTGATCCTGCAGGGCGCGCTGCCGGCCGCGCTGCTCGCCATCGTGACCGAGTTCGCGCTCGAAGGCCTGGAGCGGCTGCTGTCGCCGCGGCACCTGCGCGCGGCGGCGACCTGAAAGGCCGAGGGACGCCAGGCTTCGCGTCGCGCTGCTCGCCGCGAAAGCCGGTCCTCGAGCTACCGACCCAGCGGCTGCGCCATGTGCAGAAGCACGCCGGCGGGATCCCGGATGTACGTGACCAGGGCGCCGTAGTCCTCCTCCTTCGGCGAGTTCACCCGCGGCGGACCGCTGAAGGATCCCGCCTCGATCACCGCCTGCGCATGCTCGTACCACGCCTGAGCGTCCGCCACCGTCACGTGCAGCATGGAGTTCTCGCACCACTGCTTGTTGTAGTAGCGCTGCAGGAAGAGCGGTGACCCGCCCAGTTCCAGTTCGGCGAGGCCATCCCGGTCCCAGTTCAGCTGCCATCCCAGCGCGATGTAGAAGTCCCGGGAGTCCTCGAAGTTCCGTGTGCCGACGAACGTCCTGATGCCCGACACGTTGAGATTCGCCATGGAGTCGCCCCGGGAAGCCGTGGTTCGGCGGCGCAGTGTATCCTCTCCACGCGCCCGTACCGACAGGCGGGAGGCACCGTGTCAGCTTGCGATGCGGACAGCGATCGTCCGACAATCGACCGGATGAGGATGCGGATCGCGCCGTACGCCGGACGCGCCGAACCACGGAGAGGGAGTGCAGTTGGCCACCATCGACTTCTACTGGGACATCGGCAGCACGAACACCTATTTCGCGCTGCATCTCCTCCGCCCCATTGCCGCGAAACACGATGCGACTATCGTGATGCACCCGTTCAATCTCGGTTTCGTGTTCCGCCATCACAACTACGTGCTGCAGGATGAGCCGGCCGCGAAGCTTTCGAACCGCGGTCGCGACCTGCGGCGCTGGGCGCAGAAGTACGCGCTGCCGTTCCGTGTCCCGGACCGCTTTCCGATCAAGACCAGCCGTCCGTTGCGCGGTGCGCTGGCGGCGCGTGAACTGGGCGTCGAGACGGCGTACGTCGACGCGATCTTCCGGCGTTACTGGGAGCAGAACGACGCGTCGATCACCGACGTGGACGGGATGCAGGCCGTAGCGCGGGAGATCGGTCTCGATCCGGACGAGTTCGTCGCCGTCTGCGACGGACCCGTCATCCGGCAAGCCCTGATCGATGCGACCCGGGCCGCCCTCGACCGCGGCGTGTTCGGGGCGCCGTCCGTCTACATTGGCGACGAACTCTTCTGGGGCAAGGACCGCATGGAGTTCATCGACGACGAGCTGACGCGGCTCGGACAGACGTAGGGCCGCCCTTGTGGCGGCCCGTCGCCGAATCGTGCGAGCCTTCAATGCGGGCGACCACAAGGGTCGCCCCTACAGCAACCAGGGGGAACTCTCCAGATGATCGATTTCGAAATACCGGAAGACGCCAGGGCCGTGCGCAACAAGGTCCGCAAGTTCGTGCAGGAGGAGTGTCACCCTGCCGACGAAATCTGCACCGCGGACAACTTCGACGAGGTGCTTGTCGGGTTGCGGGAGAAGGCGCGAGCCCGGGGCCTGTGGTGTCCCTTCGTGCCCGTGGAGCACGGGGGCATGGGACTGCGGCCGCTGGCCAACGCACTCGTGCAGATGGAACTCGGCGAGAGTTACCTCGGCGCCCTGGCCCTCAACACCCAGGGTCCGGACGACGCCACCATGCTCACGCTCATCGAGCACGGCACGGAGGATCAGAGGGAGAAGTACCTGAAGCCCCTGCTGAACGGCGAGAAGCGCATCTGCTACTCGATGACGGAGAAGGCGGCCGGCGCGGACGCCACGGGAATGCAGACGACGGCGGTGCTCGACGGTGACGAATGGGTCCTGAACGGCGAGAAGTGGTTCAGCTCGTCCGCCAGCGTCGCCGACATCGCCCTGGTGATGGCCAAGACCGATCCGGACGCGCCCCGCCATGAGCGATACAGCACCTTCCTCGTCGAACTGCCGAACCCCGGCTACCAGATCCTGCGCAACATCGAGACGATGCAGCCACACACGGATCTGGGGCTGAAGCTCGGGGGCTCCCACTCCGAGATCAGGATCGACAATCTCAGGGTACCGCGGGACAGCATCCTCGGCGGTCGCGGGCAGGGCTTCAACATGGGCCAGCATCGTCTCGCGTACGGCCGCCTGCGCCACGGGATGCACAACGTGGCCATGGCCCAGCGCGCCCTGGACCTTGCCACGGGGCACGTGATTCAGCGGGAGACGTTCGGCAAACGGCTCGCCGACCGCCAGGGCGTACGCTGGATGCTCGCCGACTGCGCCGCGGAGATCTACAAGGCGCGGCTGATGCTGCTGCACGTCGCCTACAAGGCCGAGAACGGCATGGATCTGCGTCAGGAAAACGGCATCGCCAAGGTCTTCATGGCCAACATGGTCCACCAGGTGGTCGACACCGCGTTACAGCTGCACGGCGCGCTCGGCTACAGCCACGACACGCCGCTGGCCCGCTGGTACACGGGCATCCGCTCGCAACGCCTGGTCGACGGCCCGGACGAGGTACATCGCTGGCGCACCGGCGCCAACGTCGTCAAGGCCTTCGAGCAGTACGGCACGACCGCATCGGCCTGCGGCGGCGAGCTCTTCGACTGACTCCCGGGCCGCCCGGGGCTCGTAGGGGCGACGCTTGTCGTCGCCCGTGTCGGGCTCGTGCAAGCCCTCGGCGCGGGACGGGACAAGCCCGTCCCCTACCATCGCCCGTGTCGGGCTCGTGCAAAGCCCTCGGCGCGGGACGGGCCGAGCACGTCCCCTACGGTCCTGGTTTCGCCTTGGCGTTCGTCGTGACTCTGTAGGTGCTGCTCATGTACTGATCGAAGCCCCGCTCTCCGGCGACGCCGTCAAAGGCGCTCGACAACTCGGCAAGCTCCGCATCGGAGACGGGCACGTCCACCGCGCTGCAGTTGCTCTGAGCGTTGCGGATCCTGGTCGTGCCGGGGATCGGCACGACATCGACCCCGAGCTCCTCGCCCTGTTTCCACAGCCACGCGAGAGCAAGCTGGGCGGTGTGGCATCCCTTGTCCCTGGCCATCGCCTCTACCTTTGCCCGTAGCGCCTTGTTGGCCTCGAAGGCTGCTCCCGTGAGCCTCGGGAAGTACTGCCGCGCATCGTTCGCCGGTGCGACCATGTCGTCACTGAGAAAACCGCGGCCCAGCGGCGAGTACGGCACGATGCCAATACCGAGTTCCCTGCACACCGGGACGATGTCCTCTTCGAGATCCCTCGTGTAGAGCGACCACTCCTGCTGCACGCACGCGATCGGGTGCACGGCGTGCGCGCGCCGGATGACCTCGGGAGCGGCTTCGCTGAGGCCAATGTGCTGCACTGCACCCTCCTGCACCAGCTCGGCCATCGTCGCCACGGTCTCCTCGATCGGCACGTTGGGGTCGACGCGGTGGAGGTAGTACATGTCGATGGTATCGGTCTGCAGGCGCTTCAGCGCGGCGTGGCAGGCCTGCTTCATGTGGTCGCCCATCGCGGGGCCGGTCATCGCCGACCTGCCGCCGAACTTGGTGCCGATCTGCACCCTGTCCCGCCCGAGGGTCGTCACCGCCTTGCCGAGGATCTCCTCGTTCCACAGCAGTTCCCCGGTGACCGGATGCTGCGCAACGTAGGCCTCCGCCGTATCGAAGAAGGTGCAGCCGGCTTCGACCGCGTTCTGAATGAGCTCGATGGCGTCCTCGTCGGGTAACGGGTCGCCGTAGTACGCGGTGATGCTCATCACGCCCATGCCGCACTGCGAGACCTCCAGACCGTCCGGTCCGCCGAGTCTCACCCGTCGCATGATGTGGCTCCCTTCGGTCCTTCGGGTCGATTCGACATGGTCCTGCTCCTCTGTGAAGCCTTCCGGCGCGCAGCTTTTCGAATCGGACAGTACAACAACGCGACAAACGGAACACGCTTCGTTCGCCCGCGACCAGGCGCCGTGCTGCGCCACGCGATGAGTTGGTGCGTTGGTGCTTTTGTGCTACGGTCCTTCCCCTCGACAGGTCCGGGAACGCCGATGAGCAGGCTGACCATCACACTCGACGATGATCTGCATCGCGCCCTCAAGGAGACAGCGGCCCGCCAAGACCGTTCGATCGGCTCGATCATCGAGGAGAGCCTGCGCCTGCGCGGCATCAGGGATCACGCAAGCGCTCGTTCCCTGGTAGCCGCAGCGCGCAAGCGTGCCTGCATCGAGCCGGACGAGGCCCTGGAGCTGGCTGTCGAGGAAACACGCGCCGCACGTGAACGATGACCCCACCCGTATTCGTGGTCGATACGAATGTGGTGGTCGCCGGACTGATCTCCGGCGCGAGAAGCAGTCCCGTCACGCGAGTGCTGGACGCGATGCTCTCCGGGTCCTTGATCCATCTGCTTTCCCCCGCACTGCTGGCCGAGTATCGGTCGGTCCTGTTGCGACCCAAGCTCACTGGCCGACATGGCTTGACGGAGGCGGAGGTCGATGCCGTGTTGGCCGAGCTTGCCGCCAACGCCATCTGGCGAGAGCCACGCGGCGTCGCAGGGCGTGCTCCGGATCCGGGCGACGACCATCTCTGGACGCTCCTCGGCGACTACTCGGGGAGTACGCTCATCACAGGGGATCGGCTCCTGCTCGAAGCACCCCCCGCGGATAGTTCGGTGATTACACCGCAGGCCTGGGGCCGATGATTGGAGGAGCCAGGGATGGCCGTACTCACTTCAGGCGGGGCCGCCCCGGCCGCTCAGGCCAGATACCGGTCGAACCACTCGCGCATGGCATTCATGCGATAGCGCCGCAGGGGCGGCGGTCCTGTGACTTCCAGTGCGTGCGAGCAGTTCTGAAGCCGCAGCAGCTCGACGTCGCAGCCGGCATGCCTGAGGGCGGTGTAGAACTCCTCCGCCTGCTGCATGGGGCAGCGGATGTCGTTCTCGCCCTGGATGAGCAGGGTCGGCGTGCGGCACTTGTGTGCATGCGCCAGCGGCGACAGCGCCCAGTAGCGGTCCGGGATGCGGTGCGGATCGCCTCCCATCTCGAGGCTGATCAGCACCGTGCCGGCATCCGAGACGCCCCACATGCTGAACATGTTGTAGACCCCCTGTTCCGGCACGGCCGCCTTGAAACGCCGGGAGTTGCCGATCAGCCAGGCCGAGAGGTGCCCGCCCCCGGACACTCCGGTGACGCCGAGCCGGTCGGGGTCGGCGATGCCGGCCTCCACCAGCCGATCGAGAAAGGCATCGAAATCCTGATGCTCCGGCTTGCCCCAGCGGCCGAGGATGGCGGTGGAGAAGGCGTCGCCGTAGCCGGTGGAGCCGCGCGGATTGCAGTAGGCGAGTGCATAGCCGGCAGCGACCAGTTCCTGGAAGTCGGCGTTGAAGCTGTGTCCGAACGCGGCGTGCGGGCCGCCGTGGATGTACAGAATGGTCTTGTACGGCGGCGTTGCATGCGCCGGCTTGAGCACCCACCCTTCCACCTCGCCGGCCCGGCCGACCCGCGCGGTCACCGCTTCGACTTCCGGCCATGGGATACGCGCCTGCCAGGTCCGGTTGTGACGCGTGAGCGCGCGTTCCGCTCCCGTGTCGATATCGAACAGGACCAGTTCCGGGGGTGTATTGGGCGTCTGGACCGCGAACAGCAGGTGCCGGTCGTTGCCGTCGAGCAGCGTCACGATGCGTTCGCCGCCCACCACCGCCTCGCAGTCTTCCCGACCGCCAAGCGCGAAGCGGTAGATGCGTCCCTCGCCGCCCACGGAGACCGGCAGGCACGCGGTGGCACCGCCACCACCGACCACCGCCCGTGACGCCACGCGCGCGGCGGGAGAGTTGATCTGCAGCAGCCCGCCGACCGCCAGATCCAGCCCGGCGCCGCGGGACCGGGCCCGTCTGCCCTCAACGCCGATGACGAACAGCTGCGGCTGGCGGGACATGTCGCCGTTCGGGAACCCCACAAAGCCCAGGCGCCCGGGGTCGCACCAGAAGAGGCTCTGCATCATCCGGCCGTCGACCAGGGTCTCCTCCCGCCCGCTGCCGGGATCGACGACCCGCAAGCTGCCGCCCATGAAGTCGTGTTCCGGCGCGCCGGTGAGGTGGTAGGCGATCCGTGTGCCGTCCGGCGACCAGGCGATGTCCGTGATGACACCGTCGAACCCGGTGATGGCGCTGGGCTTGCCCCCTCGGCTGGGCATGACATGGATGGCCTGGCCAATATCCTGGAGATAGCCCAACCCGTCGAAGCGGTACCAGCTTCGCGTGATGCGCACATGGTCGGTCGGTCCGGGCGGTTTGGGCACAGCCGCGAGCGCGCTGAATGCCACGGTCCTTCCGTCCGGAGATACATCGAAGGCCGTGACGCCCTGCGGCAGGTCGGTCAGTGGTCGGGCCTCGCCCCCGTCGAGCCGGATGCGGTACAACTGCTGGACCTCGGTGCGGCTGGACAGGAAGAACACCGACTGGCCGTCCGCAGCGAACCTGGGGTTCGAGTCGTCGCCCGCCTCGCCGGTCAGCCGGCGCGGCCGGCCGCCGCGGACGGCGACCTGCCACAGGGAACTCGACTGCCGCTCGTCGTCGCCGCGACCGAGCGTCTCGGACAGGACGTAGACGGCGGTGGATCCGTCCGGGGAGAGCACACCGCCCACCACATACTTCGCGCGGTAGAGATCGTCCTGGTGCAAGGGTCTGCTGCGGGTGGCCATCGGATTCTCCTGCAGGCTGAAGCGAAATGTCGCCGGTGAAATACGCGGGGGCGATCAGAGAGGCTCCGGCGGTCGCCGGACCGTCGGGTCCTCCCCCGTGTGCCCGGGGCCCGAAGGCCTGGACGCCACGACCCCAACCGGCCCACTGCGGGCTGCTGAGACTCGCTCCCGTCCGCCCGGGTTGTCAATGCCCGGCCGAACGCTCCAATATGCCAGCGGGTGCAAGGCGAAGCGATTTTTGGGAGTCCATCATGCTCGACCACGTCATCGTCCTGATCGGGAGCCTGGAGCGCTTCAAGAAAGAGTTCGAAGCCGATACGGGCGTGACCCTGACCGGCGGCGGCGCACATCCGGGCCTCGGCACAGCCAATCTGCTGGCATCGATCGGTGACGGCGCCTACATGGAGTTCATGGCGCCCGATCCATCCCTTGATGAACCCCGCGGGCTGGGCGCCCGGCTGGTCGGATACGCGGAGCCGGGCATCGGCGGATTTGCCGCCCGCACCCGGGACATGCCCGCCACCGCGGCCGCGGTCGAGGCGGTGGGCCTGACCGCCGCGGGTCCGACGGCGGGTTCGAGAACGACGCCGGACGGCAGCCTGCTCGCCTGGACCATGCTGTTCGCGGCGGGGCACGCATACGGGGACCACCTGCCTTTCTTCATCGATTGGGGCGCAACGCCGCACCCATCGACGACTTCGGCACAGGGACTCAAGCTGCTGTCGTTTCAGGCCGTGCATCCCGAACCGGACGGGCTCGCGGAGCTCTACCGACGGCTCGGAATCCCCGTGACCGTGGTCGCGGGCGCGGTGGCCGGGTTCCAGTTGCGGCTCCTCTCGCCCAGGGGCGAGCGCACGTTCGCATCGGAGCTTGGGGCGCGGTTGTTCGCGCCCGATGCCATGAGCCAGGACTGAGCCGCAACGCGCGGAGCATGGAGAGCCGACGGCCTCGCGGCGACCGAGCGAGTCGCAGGGTCGATGGACCGGAAGCGTCAAAAGGAGTGGAGGCGGCTGGCTGCCCACAGGCGACGTCGCACTCACGTTGACAATAACCTACTAATTTGCAGACAATTAGTAGGTTATTGACAATTCATCGCGGCTGACCACGAGACGCTCTCAGATGCGAATGCCCGTCACGCCCAAGACACTCTACGAACTTTTTCCGAAAGATGCCAAGAGGTTAGGACAAATCTACAGCGCGGACATCGGTCGCCTCCCACCAGGACGGTACCCTCATTGGGACAAGCTGCGCTTTCTGCCGCACCCCGATGGTTTCAGCCGCGACGAATGGTGGTTTGCGATCAAGAGTCAGCGCCAAGGGTCTCGCCACGAGCTGCCCTTCCGGGACAAACTCGGGAGTCCGTTCTGGTTCGCTGACTCCGGCTACGTCTACCGGCAACTCCATCAAGTCGACCGGGACGCGAGCGGACGGATCGAGGTTCACGACACGCCCGACGGCGTCAACTCCAGCGCTCGCGATCGGTACATGATCAGCTCACTCATCGAGGAAGCCATCACCTCAAGTCAGCTTGAGGGAGCCACAACCACCCGCCGCGTCGCCAAGGAACTTCTGAGGTCGGGGCGCTCCCCTCGAGACATTAGCGAACGAATGATAGTCAACAACTATCACGCAATGGAGTTTCTTCGAGAGCACACGCACAATCACCTGACCGAAGAGATCCTGCTGGAAACGCAACGGCTACTGACTCACGGCACCCTGGACGACGCCTCCGCGGTCGGCCGGCTAAGGCGTCCATCAGAGGACATCCATGTCGTGGACCAACGAGACGGGACGATCCTTCACACGCCTCCGGACGCCGAAGAGTCGAAGGCCAGGATCGATCAACTGATCGCCTTCGCCAATACGCCAGATGACGACGAGTTCCTCCATCCGGTCATTCGCGCCATTCTGCTTCACTTCATGATCGGCTACGACCATCCATTCGTTGACGGGAACGGTCGAACCGCGCGGGCACTGTTCTATTGGTCCATGCTGAGATCCGGCTACTGGCTGACCGAGTTTCTGTCAATCTCGACGATCATCAGGAAGGCACCGGTGCAATACGCCCGGGCATATCTCTACTCGGAAACCGACGAGAACGACGTCACGTACTTCATCGACTACAACCTTCGCGTGATCCTCAGGGCCATCAAGTCCCTGCACCGCTACCTGGACCGCAAGATGCGCGACGCCCGAGCTTTGGAGGCCATACTTCGTGGCGCGAACCTGGCGGAGATGCTCAACCATCGTCAAGTCGCCCTGGTTGCGCACATGCTGAAGCACGGCAACGTCGCGTATACGATCCAGAATCATCGGCGATCGCACAACGTCTCCTACCAGACGGCACGCACGGATCTCATTCACCTGGCCAACCTGGACCTGGTGCGTCAGCGCAAGGTGGGCAAGCGACTGGTGTTTCGCCCCAACGCAGGCCTCGAAGACCGGTTGCATACGCTCGTCTCCTCCACCGAGTGACCCTCGTGGCACCCCGTTCACGTGCCGGAACCCGTGGACGACGGCTGTGATCGGGACACAGCTCGGCCACTCGCGCAAATCGTGCTTACTACCCTCCTGACTCGGGGTTAATCGAGGATCGATCAGGCGAGTGGCACCCGGAGCCGGGCGGGAGATGTGGCGTCGATATGTACGTAGTCTCCACCAGCCCATTCCGCCAACCGGCGCAACCCGAGGCCGATCGCTCGCACGAGATCAGCGTCTCGCGCGCTAGCGGAGCGCTCCAGCCACAAGTGAGGGACGATCAGCGTGCGGGCAGCCCGATCGATCCGCAGGTCCGCTCGCCCGACGAGCCGATCGCCATGCAAGATGGGCATCACGTAGTAGCCCCATCGCCGTTTGGCGGCGGGCTTGTACACCTCCCAGACGTAGTCGAACTCGAACCATTTCGCGGCCCGGCCGCGCGCCGTGACGAACTCTAGCGGCGGCAGGAACGTGGCCTCGGTCAGCGTGTCCGCGCGTGGGGTGCGCCAGGCTCGAGGTACCGATCCACTCTGCACGGCTTCCAGCTGCCTGGCCCGCTCCCCAAGCAGGTAGTGTGCGGGCCCATCACCGATCTGCGTTCGTACCGCCGCGCCTGACGTCAGGAGCTCGTCCAGTCTGCGACGCTCCCCGTCAGGATCCGAACGGCGGCGGGCGAGGTGCCGGAACCGATGGGCCCAGTCGCGGGCTGTTGCCAGGCCCAGCAGCGCGAGCGCTTTGCGGGCGAAGAAGTCGTCGGCCTCGTCTGCCGTCGCCGCGTGCCGCACCTCGACCGGTGCGACGTCACGGCGCAAGGCGTAGAGCCGCTCGAATCCCCGGCGCCCGTATGTCATCAGCTCACCGGTCAACCAGAGATGTCGGAGGGCGCGGGCCGTATCCTTGTCCGAGCGGAACGTCCCCCGACGCCCCCGCCCGGCATAGTCCCGGTTCGCTACCGACCCTCGTGACGAGACGTCCTCCCGGAGCGCCTCCAGAAGCTGCTCATGCTCTGCCGCGAACGCGCGCGACTTCTCCTCGGCCGCACGACGCGCCATATGGACCCGCCAATACGGGAGCTCGCCCATGGGCAGCACGTACAGCGTCCCGCCGTAGTCGAAGAACTCGCGGCTCGTGTATAGCAGGTGGTCGAGATGCTCGGGGCGATAGTCCCACACACGGGCGTGCAGCGCGAGATCGTGGCTCCGGCCGACCACATTCAACGGGTCGATTTGGACCAGGCCTGACTGGTGCAGAGCCCTACGGGCGCCGGGACGGCCGGCCGACCGCCGTCCGGGCCAGAGTCCTTGGCAGCCGAGGATGAACCGCCGGACGGTCTGCACCGAAACCGCGAGCGGGGTCAACTATCCTCTCCCAAAACGTTGTCGATCCTCTGAGCTGCTTCTGTGAGCGACAACCGTTGCTGCCGTCGATTCGCTTGGTCCCGCAGTGCTCGGCGGTCAGTCTTGCCGTTCGGTTGGCGCGCCAGCTCGTCAGCAAGCTGGCCAAGGACGGCGAAGTAGCTCGGCGTCACCTTGAGGAACGCGCAGGGCGAGGGACGCAATCTCTCAGCGTCACGCTGATCGTAGTCAGACAGCGAGAGCAGGTGGACACAGCCCCCCACTGCGAGCGTCGTGAACAGCCCCGTCACGGTGAGATCGAAGGCGATTGAGGTCGGGACCATCGACACCCCGCGCGTGGTGGAGGCAGCGTCCACCACACCAACCAGTCACCCGTACCCTTGGAGTAACAGAAATTCAACTTAACAAACTGATAAATGGAATATTTTATGTCCGATGAGAGCTCTTGACGGAGTCACAGACAATCCCCGAAAATCTCGGCAATCCGGGTACGACTTGGGGTACGACTTGGCAAAGCTCGCGGTACGAAGAGTGGAAACGGCCAAAGGACCGGCGAAGCTCACGGACGAACACGGATTGTACCTGCGGGTCTCGCCGAGGGGCGCGAAGACGTGGATTCAGCGCCTCAGTATTCAAAGGCAGCCGCACCGACAACAGCATCGGGCGATACCCGGCGATGACGCTCGCGGAGGCGCGCTCACTCGCCTTCGAACGTTGGAAGGTCGCTCTCGGTGGTGGCGACCCGCGAGTTGAGGGGGGCAACCCTAAGGGGCCGACGTTTCGGGAAGCCGCGATGCGATAATCGCGATGCACCAGCCTACCTGGCGCGGCCCGAAGTCCCTGCAGGTATGGACGTCGAGCCTCGAAACGTACGTGCACCCGGTAATCGGAGACCTTCCCGTCGCGGAGGTGACGTCCGGTCACGTCATGGCGGTCCTGATGCCCATCTGGAGCGACAAGCGCGAAACAGCGCGCCGTGTAAAACAGCGTATCTCCGCGTTCTGCCGCTGGGCCGTGGCCCAGGGTCACCGAACTGACGATCCAGCCGGCATCGTGATCGACGCAGCTCTAACCGCGTGGGGACGTCCAGGTGCAGCACCTCCCGGCGCTCCCGTACGACGAGGTCGCGGAGTGCCTCGCGACAGTCAAGGCCAACCAGAACGCGAGCGCGTCCTCGAAGCTTGCGCTGGAGTTCCTGATTCTCACGGCGGCGCGATCCGGCGAGGTCCGCAAGGCAGTGCGGGAGGAGATGGACATCGGCGGGGCAATGTGGACGGTACCAGCCGAACGCATGAAGGCGAACCGCGAGCACAGCGTGCCTCTTTCGTCCCGCGCCGTGTCGGTACTTGAGGAAGCCGCGGAACTGTCCGAGGGCGACGGGTTGGTGTTTCCCGGAACCCGGCCAGGTAGGCCACTGAGCGAGAACGCCCACTCGAAGCTGCTCCGCGAGCTTGGTTTTGCGACCGTCACCCACGGCTTCCGGTCCAGTTTTCGGGACTGGGCGGCCGAGCAGACGAATGCGCCGCATGCCGTGATGGAGGCGGCGCTGGCCCACACGGTCAGGAACAAGGTCGAGGCCGCCTACGCGCGGAGTGATCTCTTCGAGAAGCGCCGGAAGCTGATGGAGGCGTGGGCGGAATACCTCAGCATTGAGGAAGCGTAGAACGGCCCCGCGGAGATGCCGCGGTCCTACAACTGCCGCCTGCATACTGGCAGGCGAAGCGAAGCCAACCGATAGAAAACGCGTTATACTGACCGCATGTGGTCCAACGACGCATGGCATCTCGAAGGCGAAATGGGCGGGCTAGGTGCCGTCCAGGCGACGAGGATGGGATATCGATCGGGGGAGCGCGGCACCCACAGCAGTCGCACCCTGATGCTCGCAGAGCTATCGCTGTTGCTGGAGTCGGTTCCGGGCGAAGCGGTACTAGCCGCGTACCGAGATGCGGTGCTGATCGAGAACTGTCTGGGGAAGCACACCGGCGCGACTCGCGCGATCTCGTTCCAGCGACTCAAGGAGCTCTACGCGCTTGACGAAAGGGTGCCGCTGTTCCGCGTCCTGAGACGGCTGTGGGGCGGAAACCATCCGAGCCGACCCCTTCTCGCATTGCTCATGGGGTTGGCGCGCGACCCGCTACTAAGGGCGACAGCGGCGGCGATCATCCAGGTTCCCGCAGGGGTTGAGTTAATGCGTCAGTCCGTTCAAGAAGCGCTCGCGAGTTCGGCGGGAACGCGTTTCAACGAGGCGACGCTGGACACGATCGTGCGAAACACCCTGTCTTCGTGGACCCAATCCGGTCATCTACGGGGCAGGAGTCGAAAGGTCAGGGAGCGGGTGGAGGCAACGCCGGCCGCCACGGCGTTCGCGCTTCTTCTCGGATACTTGCCCGGGCGGCGCGGGTACCGGCTGTTCGAGACATCCTGGGCCGGCGTACTGGACTCGGACCCCGGCAAACTGCTCGATCTTGCCGGGGACGCCAAGCGGCTGGGCTTGCTGGATCTCAAGCAGTCAGGTTCCGTGCTCGACGTGTCGTTTCCCGGTCTGACGACGGCAAGGGACAAGGAGTTGACGGTTGGGACGAATTGAGACTCTTGCCGAACGTTACCGCAGCCACATAGCGCTGCCATGGAGGCGCGATCTGGCGGGTCCCGAGCGGGCCATCTTCGTCGTGTATGACAAGACCGACGAACGACGACTGCGCCTTCGTTTGGCGCTCTTCGAAACCACCACGCGAGAGGCGGGCCACACTTGGCTCGAGAGCGATCTCACCCAGGCGTTCGCGCAATGGATGGTGCAGCTGGACTACCGCGATAGCTATTTCGAGGTTCCGGAGGATCTCGAACTGCAGTTGGCGAGCGGCTTCCTGGAATACCTCACATCTCGGCTTCGGGACGTGCTGCGCGCGCCTGAGGCCGACGAAAATGCGGTGGTCGCTGTATACGGCGTCGCCTCGCTGTTCGGCCTCGTCCGCCTGTCGGCGCTGCTAAAGGAAGTCGAGGCAGACGTGCGCGGAAGGATCGTGGTGTTCTTCCCCGGTGAGCACGAGAACAACAACTACCGGCTGCTCGACGCGCGGGATGGCTGGAACTACCTGGCAGTACCGATCACGGTTCACGAGGATCGAGGAGTGTACGAGGCATGACCGACCGATGAAGAACCGCGATCTATACCAGCGAGACCCCGACACTGCGGCGCTGCTCAACAACGGCGTTGCAGCGATGACTGACGCGCGAACGGACGACGAACGGCAGACACTTCGCTTCGAGCTCGAGCACTTCGTGTGCGAAGGCGAATACCGGAGCGGGCTAGTCCGGATTCTCGAGTCCTACGTCAACAACCAGGGGCAGCCGGAACAGCCGGCTGCCTGGATCAGCGGGTTCTTCGGCAGCGGCAAGTCCCACCTTGCCAAGATGCTCCGCTTCCTCTGGATCGACCAGGAGTTTCCGGAGGACGGCGCCCGAGCCCGGGGCCTCGCCCGACTGCCGGCGGATGTCAACGACTTGCTGCGGGAAATCACGACGCTCGGCAGGCGCTCGGGCGGTCTTCACGCCGCGGCCGGTACGCTGGGGTCCGCAGCAGGGGACAGCGTTCGGCTGGCGTTGCTCGGGGTGGTGCTCCGATCGGCCGGGCTTCCCGACAGCTACGCGCAGGCGCGTTTCGCGCTGTGGCTCAAGCGGAACGGGATCTACGAGCGGGTGAGCGCCGGCGTGGAATCCGAGGGACGGGAGTTCCGACGGGAACTGAACGACATGTACGTGAGCCCGCTCATCGCAAAGGAGCTGCTGAGGGCCGACCCGGACTTTGCGGCGAACGAGCGGGAGGCCCGCGCTGCCCTCCGCAACCAGTTCCCCAACGAGAAGGATATCTCCAACGACGCACTCGTGTCGGTGCTGCGGGATGTCCTAGCGCCAGAAGGGGAGATGCCGTGCACCGTGGTTGTACTCGACGAGGTGCAGCAGTACATCGGGGAGGACACCAACCGTTCCTACGTGGTTCAGGAAGTCGTGGAGGCGTGCAGCAAACGGTTCCAGGGCCGGCTGCTGTTCGCGGGAACGGGCCAGACGGCGTTGTCCGGAACGCCCGCGCTCCAGCGCCTGCAAGGCCGGTTCACGGTCAATGTCGAACTTTCGGACACCGACGTAGAGACGGTGACGAGAAGGGTTGTGCTTGCCAAGCGAGCAGACCGCGTCAACGACGTGCGCGATGCGCTCGACGCGAACGCTGGGGAGATCGACCGGCATCTGGTCGGGACTGCGATCGGCCCGCGCGCCGAGGACAGCGCGGTGCTGGTGGACGACTACCCTCTCCTTCCGGTACGCCGCCGGTTCTGGGAGCAGGCGCTACGGGCAGTCGACCGAGCCGGAACGGCGGGCCAGTTGCGCACGCAGTTGCGCATCGTCTACGACGCGATTCGGCACACGGCCGATGGTCCCTTGGGGACCGTAGTGCCGGCGGACTTCCTGTTCCAGGAGATTTCCGCGAGCCTGCTCCAGTCAGGGGTTCTACTTCGCGAGATCAACGAGACGATCGCCAAACAGGACGACGGAACGCCGGACGGAACGCTCAAGTCACGGGCCTGCGCGCTGATCTTTCTGATCCGCAAGCTGCCGCTCGATGCCGCGGCAGATATCGGCGTGCGCGCGACCGCCTCGACACTTGCGGACCTCCTCGTCTCAGACCTGACGCGGGATGGCGCCATGCTGCGAGGTCAGATTCCCGGCCTGCTCGACGAGCTCGTCGAAGCGGGGACGCTGATGAAGCTTGATGAGGAATTCAGCCTTCAGACGCGCGAGAGCAGCGAGTGGGAGGCGGAGTTTCGCACGCGCCAGAGCCGGCTGATGAACGATCCAACGCGTATAGGACCCATACGCGCGCAGGTCTTGAACGACGCCGTGCAGAGAGCGATAGGGCCGGCAAGGCTGTCGCAAGGCGCGAGTAAGGAACCGCGCAAGCTCGCGCTCCACTTCGGTCCGGAACCGCCGAACTCCGGAAGCGGCGAAGTCGCAATCTGGGTGCGGGACGGTTGGGGCGCGTCCGGGAAGAACGTGGTTGACGACGCGCGCGCTGCCGGGGCCGACGACTCTACGATCCACGTGTTCGTGCCGAGGGCGCGGGCGGACGCGCTGCAACGCGCCATCGCCATGCGCGATGGCGCGAAAGGGACCCTCGACTACAAGGGCGTTCCGTCGGCTCCGGAGGGAATCGAAGCCCGCCAGGGCATGGAAACTCGACTTGCGGAGGCGGAGAACAGCCTGAGGGCGCTGGTCGGGGAGGTCGTTGCCGGAGCCAAGGCATACCAGGGCGGAGGCACGGAACTGCCGCAGGCGAGCCTCGCCGACAAGATCAAGGCAGGGGCCAAGGCATCGCTCGCCCGCCTGTTCTACGAATTCAGGCAAGCCGACGACACGCGTTGGCGCACAGTGATCGAGCGCGCTCGCAAAGGTGCGGCAAACCCGCTCGAAGCTGTGGATCACCAAGGTAAGACCGAGGACCACGCAGTGTGCGCTGCCGTTCTGTCGTTCGTCGGCAGCGGGCGAAAAGGCCGCGACATCCGCGCGCACCTCGCTAGCCCGCCCTACGGCTGGCCGCGCGACGCGGTCGACGCCGCGCTCGTCAGCCTGTTCGCGTCCGGCCACCTTCGAGCAACGTTGAACGGTACGCCGCTGCCACCGGGACAGCTGGACCAGGGGAAGGTCTCGACATCCGACTTTCGGGTGGAAAGCGCCACGATAGACACCCACGAGCGGTTGAAACTGCGTCAACTCCTGAGCAATGCGGGCGTGCCCGTGCAGCCCAACGAAGAAGCGACTGCCGCGAGGTCGTTCATGGATCAACTGGCCCAACTGGCGGGCCGCGCAGGCGGTGAGCCGCCGCTTCCCCCGAAGCCGGACACGAGCCGTCTTGACGATCTCCAGTCGCTCGTCGGCAACGAACAACTGCGGGGCATTCTCGACCGGCACGACGAGCTTCTGACGAATCTGAACGAGTGGACGGCAGCATCGAAGCTGGCGGCATCCCGGCTGCCCTCCTACGAGCGGGCCTTGTTGCTTGCTGAGCACGCGGAAGGCGTGGACGGCACCGAAGATCTTCGGTCGCAATTTGACGCGATTGCCGAGAATCGCAGCCTGCTGGAGGCCACCGATCCCGTCCCGGATCTGGCGCGCGGCCTTGCGGATGCGCTACGCGGCGCCTTGGTGGCGGCCGAGCGCCAGCACCTGGGAGTGTTCAAGGCGCAATCCGAAGCTCTCGAGGCGGTTGCGAGCTGGCAGACGATCGAGCCGTCGGTGCGCGCCCGGATTCTCAAGGAACGAGGCGTCATTGGCAGCACCAAAGGATCCACCGGGACCGAACAGGAAGTGATCGAATCGCTTTCCCGAACGCCCTTGGAGACCTGGCGCACGCGCACGGCCGCGTTGCCGCAACTCTTCGCCGAGGCGCGCATGGAGGCGGACAGGCTGGTCGAGCCGAAGGTGCGCCACATCAAGCTCGACAGTGGGCCGCTGCGCTCGCCCGAGGAGGCAAAGGCGTGGCTGGCCGAGACGGAAGGGCGGCTGCTGGAGGAACTGGAGAAGGGGCCGATTGCGGTTTCGTAGACGAGGATGAAGACGCTTTCGACAGAGCACCGGCGGCAACTCGAACGAGCGGTCGTCAACGCGCGCGACATCGCGGAAACGGGTGCAAGGGCGGCCCTCGAGGCACTTGCGATCGATGGACGCGACCCGTTCGAGCACATGTCGGAGGAGCAGCGTGCGCTGCGCCGACGGCTTCGGGCGCACGCGCGGCACTTGGGCGATGTAGTGGAGACACGGTCGGGCACGCACGGGATAGGTCACCTGACAGGCGAGTGCGCCTACGAGCAATGGCACGCCATGTTGTTCGCCCGTTTTCTGGCGGAGAACCACCTGCTGATCGAGCCGGAGTTGGCAGTGCCGGTCACGCTCGACGAGTGCGAGGAACTGGCGAAGGGCGAAGGGATGGATCGCTGGACCTTGGCTTCGCGTTTCGCCCAGCGGATGCTGCCGCAGGTGTTCCGGCCGGACCACCCGGTGTTCGGGGTCCGGCTAGCGCGCGAGCATCGCGCGCGGCTTGAGGAACTGGTCGAAGGGCTCGCGACGGAGATCTTCATGGCGAGCGACGCCTTGGGCTGGGTGTACCAGTTCTGGCAGTCGAGGAAGAAGGACGAGGTCAACCGCTCGGAGGTGAAGATTGGCGCGGACGAACTGCCTGCGGTGACCCAGCTCTTCACGGAACCCTACATGGTGCAGTTCCTGTTGCATAACTCGCTCGGTGCATGGTGGGAGAGCCGGCATCCCGACAAGCCGTGTCCGGCAAACCTGACCTACCTGCGCCACGCTGAGGACGGCCAGCCTGCGGCAGGGACTTTCGACGACTGGCCGGACGACCTCTCGGAGTTCCGGCTCGTCGACCCCTGCTGCGGTTCCGGGCACTTTCTCGTAGCTGCCCTACTGATGCTGGTGCCGATGCGCATGGAGGTGGAGGGACTGGACGCCTCGGCGGCGGTGGATGCGATCCTCCACGAGAACCTCCACGGTCTTGAGATCGACCAGAGGTGCTTAGCCATTGCTGCGTTCGCCCTGGCGCTTGAGGCATGGCGCTATCCGGATACCGGGGGCTTCAGGAAGCTTCCAAGATTCAACCTCGCTTGGTGCGGGCAGCCGGTGGCGGCAAGAAAGGAGGAGTGGCTCAGCTTGGCCGAGGGCGATTCGAAGGTAGAGGCTGGGATGGCGGCGCTGCACGACGCGTTTCGCGATGCGCCGATCCTGGGCAGCCTGATAGATCCGGCACGCTCGGCGCCGGAGGACATGCTTACGGCGAGCTTCGATCAACTGCGGCCCCTGTTGGAGCGGGGGCTTGAGCGGAATACCGGGGACGCGGAACGCGAGGAAACGGCCATCGCCGCCCTTGGCGCGGCGGATGCCGCTGAACTGCTGTCCGGAGAGTACCACCTAGTGGTCACCAACGTCCCATACTTGACCTCGCGGAAGCAAGGACGGCGGCTGTCTCGCTTTTGTTATCTCCGATACCCGGATTCGAAACAGGACTTGGCAACCGTATTCCTTCGTCGATGTCTGCAAATGGTCGCACTAGGTGGCACTGTGAGCCTCGTCTTGCCGCAGAATTGGATGTTTCTCAAGGCCTATGCGGGGCTTCGAGCGTCGCTACTCGTTGAGGTGGAATGGTCGATGCTTGTCAAGTTGGGACCGGCAGCCTTTTCGGACATGAACTGGTGGGCCATCAATACATGCTTGGCTACCTTCAAAAGCTCAACGCCATCGCCCCAGTCGAGGTTCGCGGGGTTGGACGCATCGCCGCCGCGTGACATTTCACTTAAACAGGCTCTGCTTAAGGGCGAGAGGGTCGGTGAGAAGGCCGATGGCTCCACACAGAGTTTAGTGGATGGTGTGGGGAAGTCCGCATCCAGAACCGAGCACTTCGCTACCATTTCGAAGCCTGACGGCAGAATCCACTCGATTGATCAGTCGGGACAGCTTGCGAATCCTGATGCGAGAGTCACGTTCGAAGACGCGCGCGGGCCCTTGTTGGCAGAGCACGGAATGGGTCATCAGGGGATAGCGACGGGGGATTACTCCTGCTTCGGGAGGACATTCTGGGAGTTCCCGCAGCTCGGCGGGGAGTGGCGCTTCCAGCAGAGCACTGTTCGCGCGACCACTCACTTTGGAGGAAGAGAACATGTCCTGCACTGGGGAAAAGAAGGCGACGTCTACGTTGAGCGCCGCGAAGGCGTACGTATACAGGGGGGGGGGGATATGGAATAGGAAGGGCATCGTCGTATCGCAGATGGGTTCCCTCCCGGTGACACTCTACGGCGGCGACTTATTCGACAACAATTCGAGCGGCGTCGGCCCGTTGGCCGGCGACAAACTCGCAGCGGTCTGGTGCTTCTGTTCGTCCCCGGAGTATCGCGAGGCCGTGCGGCGGATCGACCAGAATACGAAAGTTACTAACGCGACCCTAGCCAAGGTGCCGTTCGATTTGAAGCGATGGCGCAAGGTCGCAAAGGAGCAATATCCCAGCGGCCTCCCGGAGCCCTACTCCAACGACCCCACGCAGTGGATCTTCCACGGACATCCTTGCAGATCTGTCGTGTGGGATGACGTCGCCAAGCGGACGATCGAAGGACCGGTTCGCACAGACGCGACGGTCCTTCAGGTGGCGGTCGCCCGACTGCTCGGCTACCGTTGGCCTGGGGAGCAGGATCCAGAGATGGAATTGGGGGTGGAGCAGCGCGAGTGCGTAGCGAGTTGCGACGCCCTCCACCAGTTTGAAGACGAGGACGGCATCGTCTGCATCCCCTCGGTTCGAGGCGAACGGCCCGCTGTCGAGCGACTCCTCGATCTGATCCGCGAGTCGTACGCCGAAAATTGGACCGAGGACATCCCGGCCAGGCTGCTCGACGGGCGTGGCACCACCCTCGACGATTGGCTGCGCAATCGATTCTTCGATGAGCACTGCAAACTGTTCCACCACAGGCCCTTCGTCTGGCACGTATGGGACGGACGCAAGCGCGACGGCTTCCACGCGCTTGTGAGTTACCACCGGCTCGCGGAGGGCGGCGGTGCGGGGCGTCAGTTGCTGGAGTCGCTCGCGTACAGCTATCTCGGCGACTGGATCGTGCGGCAGCGCGATGGAGTGGCGCGCGGAGAGGCCGGGAGCGACGACCGTCTCGCGGCAGCGTTGCAGCTGCAGAGACGCCTAGCCGCGATCATCGAGGGAGAGCCGCCGTTCGACCTTTTCGTCCGATGGAAGCCTCTGGGCGAACAGGCGATCGCATGGAATGCCGACCTGAACGACGGTGTCCGGCCCAACATCAGGCCGTTCCTGGCGGACGACATCCCAGGCGGCAAGAAGGGTGCGGGCATCTTGCGCTCCAAACCGAACGTCCATTGGCGCAAGGATCGCGGGAAGGAGCCACTGCGGGATGAGTCCGACTTTCCTTGGTTCTGGGCGGACGGCC
Source organism: Candidatus Azotimanducaceae bacterium (assembly GCA_965206615.1). Classification (GTDB taxonomy): domain Bacteria; phylum Pseudomonadota; class Gammaproteobacteria; order Pseudomonadales; family Azotimanducaceae; genus VXNE01. The sequence goes on along the minus strand of CBDBKI010000002.1, from coordinate 18,577 downwards.
GCTTCACCGGCGACCGCGTTAACGACCTGCATTTCAGCAACGCCGAGAAGCGTGCGGCGCGGGACGAGGAATAGCGATGACTCGCGACAACCAAGTCGATTGGCCGTACCCGGGCTCGCGCTGGTGGAAGTTCGACTTCCACACGCACACGCCGGCTTCCCAGGACACCCGCGCTTGGCAGGCGGCAATCGGCACAGAGAACGAAGTGACGCCGGAGATCTGGCTGCGCAAGTTCATGGACGCCGGCATCGATTGCGTGGCGGTGACCGATCACAATAGGGGCGACTGGATCGACAAGCTCAAGGATGCGTACGCCGCGATGGGGCAGCAGGCGGCGGATGGGTCGCCGCCTGAGGGTTTCCGGGAGCTGACCCTGTTCCCGGGTGTCGAGGTCTCCGTCAGCGGCGGCTTCCACCTGCTCGCCATCCTCGACGCCGACGCAACGAGCAGCGACATCGACAGCTTGTTGGGTAAGGTGGACTTCCGAGGCACGAAGGGGGCAAGCGACGCGGTGACTCACGCGAGCCCGCCGCAAGTCGTCCAAGCGGTGCTGGATGCCGGCGGCATTCCTATTCCCGCCCACGCGGATCAAGAGAAGGGACTGCTCCGCGTCAAGCCCGGCACCCGGGAATCCGCGATGGACGCGAACACTCTGCGTGAAGTGATGGCCATGGATCGGCTGCTCGCCGTCGAGTGGGTAGACCAAGCGTTGCCGATGCCAACGTGCGTGGAGAAGGACTCACGCCGAATGGCCAGGATCCTTGGCAGCGACTGCCACAGCTTCCACGGAGATGGTGCGCCAGGCTCACGCTTCACCTGGATCAAGATGGCCGATCCGACGCTCGAGGGGCTGCGCCTCGCTCTACTGGATGGTGACGGAATTTCGGTGCGCCGGAGCGACGGGGCGCCGTTCGAGCCGTTCAAGACGCCGAAGCACTTCGTCGCCGGGGTCGAAGTGGACTCGGCCCGCGTCATGGGCAATGGCACCCCGCAACGCGTTCGCCTGTCCCCGTACTACAACGCACTGATTGGCGGACGGGGTACCGGAAAGTCGACCATCGTTCACGCCCTGCGATTGGCATATCGGCGAAGCGACGAGTTGCACCGATTGGGCGATAAGGCAGAGCCCCGCCTCCGGTTCGACAGCTTCGCCACCGCGGCATCGAGCCGCGATGCCGAGGGTGCTCTGCGGGACAACACGGCGGTCCGTGTCGAGTTGCATCGGGAGGGTACGAAGCACCGGCTGCGTTGGCGGCAGGACCGTGAAGGCCCCGCCGTCGAGGAGCAGAATGAGCAGGGCGACTGGGGCACCTCCGCAAGTCAGGCGCTGACACCGGATCGCTTTCCGATCCGGCTCTTCTCGCAAGGCCAGATCGCGGCAATGGCGGGAGAAGGCCGCGAGGTGCTGCTTGGCATCATCGACGAGGCGGCGGGCTTAGACAATCCCCATCGTGACCTCGAAGACGCGAAGCTGACCTGGGCCACGCAGCGGGCGCGGCTGCGGGAGCTGGATGGGCAGTTGGCGCGTCACCCGGAGGCACAAAGGAAGCTCGACGAAGTCGGGCGGAAGTTGGACGTCCTTGCCGATGCCCAGCACGCTGAAGTTCTGAAGGCTCAACAGCGGGCCGTGCGGCAACGCCGGGAAGCCGATGCGTCCGTCGAGCAGATGGCGGCGATGCCTGAGCGCATCAAGGCGTTGACACCGGATCTGTTGCTCGATGACTGGCCCGACGGCGTCTTCGAGCCCGATACAGATCAGGATATGCTCGCCTGGCGACGGGACGCCGAGGGTGCCTTGGCGGATGCCCGGATCGCGCTGCTCAAGGCTGCGGAGGGGTTGTCGGACAGGGTTCGTGACCTTGGCACCGATGAACGCCTTGCGGCATGGCGTCGACGCGCGGACAAGGCGCGGACGGATTACTCAGAGTTGCAGGAGGCGCTGGCCAGTCAGGGCGTCTCCGATCCTCATGCGTTCGGGCGCCTCCTGCAGGAACGAGAGGAGCTGGAACGCGATTTGAAAGCCCTCGGAGATGTGGCCGAGGAACGAGCCAGTTTGCAAGAGAAGGCTAGGCAGCAGTGGAACACCGTCCTGAACGCGCGCAAGCACATCACCGAGTCTCGCCGGACGTTCGTTCAGGACACGCTGGCGGAAAACCTATTCGTCCGCATAGAGGTGGTTGGGTTCGGGTTCGAGGCGCGCACCGTGGAGCGCAGCTTGCGAGAAGTCCTTGAGTGCCAGGATGATCGTTTCGCGAGAGACATACTGCGATACGTCACCGTGGAGCCAAACGGCGGCTTGGCGTTCGATCTGGCGAACGCCCAGGACAACGACAAGGAGGACTTACTGGCAGAGGTCAAACAGCGGCTCATCAATGTCGACGTAACGCTCGGAGGACACTTCCGTAACTATCTGGAGGGTAAACTAAAACGCCCCGAGTTTGCGGACCATGTTCGTTGCTGGTTCCCCGAGGACGACCTGCGCATCGAGTACAGCCGAGCCGGAGACGGCCAGGATTGGGCGGCCATTACTCAAGGATCGCCCGGGCAACGCTCGGCGGCCCTGTTGGCGTTCTTGCTCGCCTTCGGCGACGAACCGCTCGTTCTCGATCAACCCGAGGATGACCTGGACAACTACCTGATCTACGACTTGATCGTTCGTCAGATCCGGGAGAACAAGCTGCGGCGGCAGCTCATTATCGTGACCCACAATCCCAACGTCCTAGTCAACGGCGACGCCGAAATGGTGCATGTCCTTGATTTTCGCAAAGGCCAGTGCCAAGTCGTGGACGAAGGTGCGTTGCAGCAGCGTTCGGTGCGCGAGGAAGTATGCCGCGTGATGGAAGGTGGCCGCGAGGCGTTCTCGCGCCGGTGGGCGCGCCTAGGTCGCGAGGTCTGAGGTGTTCACAACACGCGCCGAACTGCTGGAGAAGATCCGTCTCGGCGAAGACGGTTTTCTCGAACTGAAGGAAGTGCGTTTCGCCGGCGGCAACGTTCGCGGGCCAACGCAGAACGGCCTTGCCGATGAAGTTGCCGCATTTGCCAACACGCGTGGCGGCGTGTTGCTCCTCGGAGTGGATGACAACACGCGGGAGGTACTGGGGATTCCTGTCGAACGGCTGGACGCGGTAGAGGCGCTGGTCCGGCAGGCGTGCGAAGACTCCGTCACGCCCCCCGCCGCGCCGTTGATCGAGCGCATGACCCTGCCCGACAGCGCCGGGATCCCACAACCCATCCTACGCGTGGATGTCTCCCGGAGCCTGTACGTCCATCAGAGCCCCGGGGGCTTCTTCCACCGCGTTGGCGCGTCCAAGCGGCCGATTCCCCCGGATCATCTTGCGCGCCTGTTCCAGCAGCGCAGTCAGACGCGGTTGGCCCGGTTCGACGAGACGCCTGTCCCCGGCGCTACCCTCGGGGATCTGGACGAGAAGCTGTGGGATCGCTTCAGGACGCCGCTGACCACCGGCGGATCGGAAGAGATGCTCGCCAAGCTGGCCATGGCGGCGCAGGACGAGGACGAGACGTGGCGACCGACGGTGGCAGGTGTGCTGATGGCCTGCAAGGCACCGGAGGAGTTCCTTTCCTGCGCGTTCATCCAGGCCGTTGCATACCGGGGGGAGGAGATCGCTCCTCAAGCAGATCGCGCCTATCAGCGCGATGCAGCGGACATCACCGGGCCACTCGACCGCCAGATATTCGACGCGTGCGCCTTCGTGCGGAAGAACATGTGGGTTGGCGCACGCAAGGGCCTCGAAGGCGGGCGGGAGGACCTGCCGCAGTTCGACCTGCTAGCGGTGTTCGAGGCCATGGCGAACGCGGTGGCCCATCGCGACTATTCGATGCACGGCAGCAAGATACGCCTTCGACTGTTCGACAACCGCCTCGAGTTGTACGTGCCGGGCATGCTGGCGAACACCATGACGCCGGAGCATCTGCCCCACAGGCAGGTCGCGCGGAACGAGGCCATCACCAGCTTGTTGGCGCGTTGCCCAATGGAAGGCACGGATTTCTCAAGCCATCGCACACACATCATGGACAAACGGGGCGAAGGTGTGCCCGTCATTCTTTCTCGAACTGCCGACATTGCGGGAGAGTTTCCGGTCTATAGCATGATCGACGAGTCGGAACTCCTGCTGGTGATCCCAGCCGCCCCGGTCTCGTAAGAGGAGAGAGACTTGAGCGAGGGCACGATCGAGCCAACCGTCATCGAGAAACTCGTTGATGCGTTGCGCGGCGCGACGCGGTTCAATCCGAACGATGCCGAGCGGCCCGCCGTCCTGCTATGGCCGGACCAGGGTGCACAGTGGCAACCGGTCATCACGCAACTTCGCCGGCTGGCGCCCGAACTGCTGACCTACGGCGAGTATCAGCCGGAAAGCCGCACGGGACCGGCGATCTGGCTTCGAACCGCCATTGACCGAGTCCTGCCGGAAGTCGAAACCGCAGAGGATGTCACACCAATCGTGTACCTCCCCGGTGTGAGCCGGCAAGCACTGCGTGCCGTTGAGGAGTGCCCCGACAGCCTGAAACCCTTGGTGGAACTCCAGTACAGGGGGACGTGCTGGACGCAAAAGAATGGCAAGGACTGGACGGTGGAGGCCTTCCTCGTCTCGTCGGATGGGGGTGTTGCCCTTGACGTCGCTCGGGACGACGCCACCAGAGCGGCGATGCTGGGCGCCCTCGGCGAATTGGCGGACACCCCAGTCCACAGGCTCCGAGGCAGGCATTTGGAGCGGGAGGACTTCGACCGCCTCCTCTTGGAGGACCTGCCGCGGGATCTTTTGCGGTGGATGAACGACCCGTCCGGCATGAAGCCAGCCTGGAGCCCGGGCCGATGGGCGGCCTTCGGGTCCAGGTGTCGGGAAGAATTGGGGTTCGATCCGGAGAAGGAAGGTGTACTCGTCGCCACCGAACGGCTCGGGAAGCGGTTGGAGCCTTGGGACGCGATCTGGTCGCGGTTCGTCGAATCGCCGGCGTCCTATCCGCAGCTCGTAGATCTTCTTCGCAGGGCGAAGCCCTCGGATCTCCTGGAAGACCAGTCGTCGTCTTGGCCGCAGAACAACGAAGCGAAGGAGGGCGAACTCCGTAAAGGTCTTGCAGCGCTTGGTGTGAAAGCCCCCGCGGACGCAACCGCCGAGATACGCGAACTGGAGGAGATTCATGGGCCAAGACGCGACTGGGTCTGGTCGAAGCTGGGTCAGGCTCCCCTTGCGCAGGCGTTACGTCACCTCTACCGGCTAGCCGATGCGGCATCGACCAAGCTGGGTGGGACGTCCCTGGCGGAGCTGGCCGATCAGTACACGGCTGGTGGTTACGAGATCGACGATGCAGCGCTGGCCGCAGCCGCCGCCGTCAAGGGTGCCGCGGACTTCGACGCGGTCAGCAAGGCGCTGGACGCGGTCTATCGGCCTTGGCTTGAGAGTGCTGCCCGGCACCTTCAAGCGCTCGCGGAAGAGGAGCAGATGCCCCGCGCCGAGGATGCGGATTCCGCCGACCTCGCGGTGGACGCCGGAGGCGTGATCCTATTCGCGGACGGCTTGCGTTTCGATGTGTCGCGGCGTCTCGTCGCCCGGATGCACGAAGAGGGCCTCGAACCGAGCTGGTCCTGGCGGTGGGCTGCGCTGCCGAGTGTGACGGCGACTGGCAAGCCGGCGGTGTCCCCGGTGACCAGTGCGATTGCCGGAACGTCGCCGGGAGACGGTTTCTCGCCGGTGACGGCTGATGGCGGGCAGCCGCTGACTACGGATCGCTTCCGCAAGCTGCTTGTGTCGGCCGGCTACGAGGTGCTGTATCCAGGCGAGACCGGCGACCCGGCAGGCCTCGGCTGGACCGAGGACGGCAGCCTCGACAAGCTGGGGCATGACCTTAAGGGGAGGCTCGCTGGCCAAGTCGAGGAGCAGGTCGAGCTCCTCCTGGAGCGCGTCCAATCCCTGTTTGCAGCAGGCTGGCGGACGCTCCGCATCGTGACGGACCATGGCTGGCTGTGGTTGCCGGGCGGCCTGCCGAAGGTGGACCTCCCGCACTACCTGACCGAGAGTCGGTGGGCGCGTTGCGCGGCGGTCAAGGGCGGTTCCGCAGTGGATGTCCCAACGACCCCCTGGTACTGGAACGGCGATGAACGGGTAGCCCTGGCTCCGGGGACGGCGTGCTTCAAAGCCGGACACGAGTACGCTCATGGCGGACTGAGCCCGCAGGAGAGCATCATTCCCGTGGTTATGGTGGCGGCGAGCCCCGCAGTCGGCCGACCCGTTACGATCAAAGCGATCTCTTGGGCGGGAATGCGTTGCCGAGTGCGCGTCGATGGGGATGGCTCCGGGCTGCGGATCGAGTTGCGGACCAAGGTGAACGACCACGCCACCGCTTTGAGCGAGGCACGCGAAGTCGACTCGGACGGGAACGCCAGTCTGCTGGTCGAAGACGAGGAACGGGAAGGGACGTCCGCGGTGGTGGTCGCCTTGGATATCGACGGGCGACCGGTGACCCAGAAAGCGACGATCGTGGGTGGCCAATGACGATCGTGCTCGACGATCTCGACCGACGCGCCGCAGCGGTCTTCGAAGGCTATCTTGTCCGGAAGGATCTGGTCCGCAAGTACAGTCGGCAGTACCCCGTGCCGACGTACGTGGTCGAGTTCCTGCTTGGGCGGTATTGCGCGAGCACCGACGAGCGGGAGATCGAAGAGGGCCTCGCCATCGTGGAGCGCCAACTCGCCGATCGCACCGTGAGGACGGGGGAGGAGGAGCTGTTCAAGGCACGGGCCCGGGAGAAGGGCTCGGTCAAGCTCATCGACATCGTTCGCGCGCGGCTGGACGCCAGGACGGACTCGTTCATCGCCGAACTTCCGAGCGTCGCGTTGCGGGACGTGAGGATCGATGATGGCCTCGTCAAGCAGCACGAGCGGATGCTGACGGACGGGTTCTACGCGGAGGTGACGCTCGGTTACGACGCATCGATCGCGCAGGAGAAGGGCGGGCGCCCGTTCGCGATCGACGGCCTCAGGGCGATCCAGCTCTCGAAGGCCGACGTGCTGGACGTGCTACGGCGCGCCCGGCGCGAGTTCGGCACCAAGGACTGGCAGCGGTTGCTGCTGCGCAGCGTTGGACTGGAACCCGACGGGCTGGCGGGTCGGGCGCCAATGGTCGGCCTCGTACGCATGGTCCCGTTCGTCGAGCGGAACTACAACATGGTGGAACTCGGGCCGCGCGGGACCGGGAAGAGCCACCTGTTCCAGCAAATCTCGCCGTATGCCCATTTGATCTCCGGCGGCAAGGCCACGGTCGCCAAGATGTTCGTCAACAACGCAAACGGGCAGCGCGGCCTCGTGTGTCAATACGACGTGGTCTGCTTCGACGAGATCTCCGGCGTCTCGTTCGACCAGAAGGACGGCGTCAACATCCTGAAGGGGTATATGGAGTCCGGCGAGTTCTCCCGGGGCAAGGAGAGCATTCGCGCGGAAGGCGGGATCGTCATGGTGGGGAATCTCGACGTGGAGGTCGAGCACCAGCAACGTGTCGGTCACCTCCTCAGTCCGCTGCCGCCGGAGATGCGCGACGACACGGCCTTCATGGATCGCATCCACGCTTACGTTCCGGGATGGGACTTCCCGAAGCTCAATCCGTCCGAGCACTTCACCGACCACTTCGGGCTGGTGAGCGACTTCCTGTCCGAGTGTTGGAGCAGGCTCCGAACGGGCAGCCGGCTTCAGGTCCTGCAAGGGCGGGTCAACTACGGGGGCGCGCTGAGCGGACGGGACCTGACCGCCGTAAACAAGACGGTGAGCGGGCTACTGAAGCTGGTGTACCCGGATCCGGAGATGCCCGTGCCGGACGACGATCTGGAAGAGATGATCCGAGTCGCGTTGGAAGTCCGGCGGCGCGTCAAGGAGCAGCAGAAGCGTGTGTTCCGAAGCGAGTTCCGCAACACCCACTTCAGCTACGCGATCGGCGAGGATGGGGTCGAGAAATTCGTGGCGACCCCGGAACTGCACAGCGACGACGCGATCGAACATGACCCGTTGCCGCCGGGCCAGGTATGGGGGATGAGTCCCGGCGGCGCCGAGACGGGGCCCAGCTTGTATCGCATTGAAGTCACTGTCGGGCGGGGCGGCGGCGTCAAGATCCTCAATGCGCCTGTACCGCCCGCCTTCCGCGAGAGCGCCCGGTACGCGGAGCAGAATCTCTATACGCGGGCAAAAGCGCTCGTCGGGGACCGGGATCCACGCGAGCACGAATTCTCCGTGCAGTTGCGAGCCATGGACAATGAGCGTAGCGGAGCTTCGCTGGGCGTTCCGGCTCTGATGGCTCTGTGCAGCGGGCTACTTGAGAAAAGCACCAGAGGGGGGCTGATCGTCATCGGTGCGTTGAACCTGGGTGGCTCGACAGAGCCCTTGGGGAATGCCGTCGGGGTGGTCGAGGCAGCAGTCGAGAAATCCGCCGCTACTGTGCTGATGCCGGTCTCGGCGCGCAAGCAGCTCTTCGACCTTTCCGACGATATGGCGACCCGGATCAACGTGCAGTTCTACTCGGACACGACGGACGCGCTACTGAAGTCGCTGCTCGTCTAGCGGCGGGCGGGTCACTCGGCGTGAGGGCTATCACCTAGCTGCACCAGGAAGTTGGACTTTAGCTCCACAAGCCAAACCGGCAAGTTTGCCCGCGCGGGGCGCGCATGGCTTCTGGAACAGCGTGAGGGAGACCGCCCCCCGGCAACTGGCTGCGTGTCCGTCACAGCGGGATTAAGTCTAGGCGAGGACGGCGCGACGAGAGCTGGGTGCTGGGGGCCTTGTCTAGTCTGCGGAGTGCAGGGAATTGGTTCTGAGGAACGAGAAATGAACGAACATCTTCGGCGTCGATACGTGAACGACTTGGTCGGCGATCTTCAATTGGTCGGGAGCAGCGGGTTCGAACAGTGGATCAAGCCGCTTTGGGACAACATTGCGGGCGGGCGGGTTCAGGCACGAGGCTTAAATCTAGAGGGAGCGGCTGTCGGAGGTGATTATGACGCCCGTTGGCCAGATGGAAGTGCGTCGGAGGCAAGTTCGCAGCTACGGTACTTTGAACCGCCGTTCGAAAAAGCGTTGAACGATGTCAAGCACGTACGGAAGGTCGCCCCCGACGTGGAGAAGATTAGGTTGTTCTGCACACGTGTGGCGAAGCAGGGAGGCGTGGATCAGTTGCGGCGGGCGGTCGTTGAACGACACGGAGCCGGGTTCGAGCTGGAAGTCTGGGACGGCTGGGATATCGCTGAGTACATCGTGGACGTGCTGCTCAGGGATCGGAGCTATGTGGCCCGCGTTGGAAACGTACTGCCGAACCTCAGACGGATTGCGGAACAGAACGCTGCAACGGGAATTGTTCCTCCACAGAGTGCGGCTTACGGGGGTCGGGAATGGGAAGAGGCCGAGGTGAGGAAGCGTCTGGAGACATCGAGTTACGTCGTATTGTGGGGATTGAGCGGTGTGGGCAAGTCGCAGGTGGCAGTCGCTGCGGCGAATGCACTGCGAAGCCGTTACGACTTGGTGATGTGGGTCAATGCGGCCGAGATCCAGTCGGTACGAGATCTGGAGTCCGTGGATGTACGGAACAACGGATACTCGCTGAACGTTCGAGGCTCCCTCAAGCAGCACCGAGTGCTACTCCTGCTTGACGACGTGAGAGTCGATTTGGAAGTTGAGGAACTGGCCGCCGATTGCGACGGTTCGAGGATCATCGTGACATCGCAGAAGGCCTTTGGGGTGGATCCGCTGCGCATTGGCTTTGTGGATCGGGAGCACGCAAGACGGATTCTGTCGTCGGGCTTGGAATGCCCGTGTCCCGAATTGATCGTCGACCGGGCCGTGACTTTGTTCGGGGGGCACCCGTTGGTGCTCGAGTTGGTCAATCGGCAGGCAGTGTCAGATGATGGGGACTGGCAAACGGTGGAGAGGGATTTCAAGCGCCTTTTAGGAGATACGACTCAGAACCGGGAGACGGCCGCGAAGCGGCTGCTTGGGAGGCATGTCTCCGCGGTTGGTCCGGAACTCGCGTTTTTCGACTGGTGTGGCAGTGCCGGCGTGGATGCCGGAGTGTTCGGATGGCGATTCGGCGCTAGAGCGAGTCAGAAGCTCTCCGAGCGGGCCATGACAGTGCCGACCCAGAACGACGTCGTTCAGTTGCACCAGCTGGTTGTTGCGGCACTTGGAAGATTGCGTGACGAGGGCGTACTTCGGGTAGATGGTGCTCGCTTCGAATCGGACCTCGTCGAGTACCTTACGGAAACTGGGCATCCCAAGGGGCTGCCGTTCTACCGTGTCGTAAACCGCCATCGTGAGCTGATCAGAAGGCTGCTACGGGCGAATCCATCCCCAGGAGCACTCCGGTACGCGTATGTGCATGGACACACGTTGCAAGAGCTGACGCGCGACTTACTCGGGAACCCCGAGCGCGAGGTTGCGGCGGTGCAAGCTAGCGGGTGCGAGACGATGGCGGTTCTCAGTCTTCTGGAAACCATCGAACTGGACTACAGGATCGCGCGCGAGGGTGACGCCACTTCGGCGGAAGCCGCTCTAAGGGAACGCCTGCCAATTTACGATGTTATGGCGGACGCCGTGGGTAACAGTGGAACACAGGACGTCGTGCGCCACCATCGGGCCAAGACGCTGGTAAAGCTAGGGAGCAGGAAACAAGCGCTCGATGAATTCGGTGCCTTGGTGAACAGCAAGGAGGTGGGATTCCAAGCCAGATTGCAGGTCGCGCGTCTAAGCCAGGATGACCCGCAACAGGCGCTGGAAATGATTGTGTCGATCATCGAGGCGGAGCGGGCAGATCCTGGAAAGGTGGCGACATCGGTGTTGCTGGAAGCGTTCGCGACGTTTCGGCTTGGTTTCCTTAGGGAGCGCTCGAAAGCTCATGAGAGGAAATACCGGGGTTTCATGGCCCAGCAGATCAAGGCAGCGGCGTGTTCTGGAGAGAGCCAGCCGATGCAGACGTTCGCCGCGGTGGGGGCCGACTGGGCTTTCACGGATGAGAAGCTGTTCATTGAGGTTATGGAGGCGATCAACATCGCTAGTCCCGAGGATGCGGAGGATGATAGAGCGCGAATTGCGGTCGGCCGGGTACTGGCGGCGGCGGGCAAGATGTACTTGCGGCAAGACAGGGGCTCTGAAAGTAAGGCGCGGCTTGAGCAAGCCGTGGATTTCTTTCGTGCTGTTTCTCGACCGCAGAGCTTCGGCAGTACGCACCATGCTGACGCGTTGATTCAGCTGGACAGGATAGACGAGGCGCTCGGCGTTCTGGAGACGGTGGTCGAGGGCAAGCGCGAATCGTACTGGCTCTTGCGCCGGAGCGAGGTCCATCGGGCGAAGAGAGAGTACTTCGACGCGTTGGGATGTCTCGACTTCGCGCTGGAGGACGACAGCCTTGGTGGGCGGAGGGCAACGTTCCTTGAAGCGCGTGGCGACATCCTCTACGAAATGCAGGACCTAGAGTTTCGGGGCTGGATTACGCGCGCGATCGAGGTGAGTGACAGCGAGAAAAACACGAAGCGGCTCGAGGAGAGATTGCGCGCCATGGAAACGGGAGCCGTAAGTTGGTAAGGCCTGTGCGCGAGACGCGCGGAGTTCGACGGTAATTTCTCCGATCGGGGACCAACGGTCGTCGCAAAGCTGGGGCTGCAGGAGGCAAAGACCGTTGTTGACTGGTCATGACAACAGATACCACATAGCTCGGCCACTCGCGCAAATCGTGCTTACTACCCTCCTGACTCGGGGTTAATCGAGGATCGATCAGGCGAGTGGCACCCGGAGCCGGGCGGGAGATGTGGCGTCGATATGTACGTGGTCTCCACCAGCCCATTCCGCCAACCGGCGCAACCCGAGGCCGATCGCTCGCACGAGATCAGCGTCTCGCGCGCTAGAGGTCAAGCTCCGCTTGGGCGTCATCGCCTACACCGGAAGACAGAAAGGCATCGATTCCCTCATCGTCACCGATCTCATCGAACTCGCGCGCAACAACGCCATCTCGGACGCCGTCCTCCTGTCGGGCGACGAAGATGTCCGCATCGGCGTGCAGATCGCCCAAACCTACGGTGTCCGCGTCCACCTCCTTGGGATTCACCCCTCCGGCTACAACCAAGGCAACCAGTCCCGCCTCCTGCGCCAGGAATCCGATACCTCTACGGAGTGGCACCAGTCGGACATAGAGGCCTTCCTTGCCGTCCGCCACCCCCAGGGCTCCTTCCGGGCCGAAACGGATCAACCCGCCGACGAGACTCCGAACGCTACTCAGCAGCTCGACTCGGTTGCGGACGACTTCATCCGAGCGCGGTCTCCTGCCGAACTCGCGGCCCTCTCGGCACTCGACGTCCACGACGCGATACCCGCCGAACTCGACCGCATGCTCCTCCGCGGCGCGGCCGACGTACTAGGGCGCTATCTCGACTCCCCCGAGCGACACCATCTCCGTCAAGCGGCAAGACATCTGGCCACGGAGGGCCCTCCACTCGCTGACCAAACCCGTCAATCAGACGCCACTACCGAGCCGGAGGCCGACCGGATCCGCCGGTACGCCACCGAAACGATAATCGCGCCCGCTCGGCGGCAAGGGCAGACGACCATCACCATACGCGCCGGGGACGTCGCCGGATCCATGAAGCTGCAGCACAACACCCCCAACGTCGTTAACGCCCTCCGCGGCAGGAAGTTCGAGGTGCTCGCCGGCGTGACCGTCACCGGCAGAACCGGACCGGAGCAAGGCCCGAACACCGAGTTCACCTACGCCATTGATGTCTCAGTCTCACCCCGCACCACCAGCGATCCCTGAGTCCACCGCATGAGCACTGCACCGCGGGCCACCGAACCAGAAAGATCAGAAGCAGCACACCGAGACCTCCACACCGCGCTAGAACAACGCGAAGTCGTCCCATGCCCCTTCTCCCCCGCCGACCAAAGGAGACCTCCGACCATGGAAACCCCTGTAATCCTCGATGCAAGAGGAGAGAAAGCTGCCCAGTTTTACGAGGAGACGTACGTCGGTGCCCACCCACTCTTCCTGCGCCCCGGCAAGCGACTCGTACTAGCCGGGCCAGACCCGCGAGTCTGCCGTTTCTGCGGACGAGACAGCGCCAACACGCGATTCCGACACGACGCTCATGCCATCCCGCACCTCCTTGGCAACAGGACGCTCTTCACTCGCGAAGAGTGCGATCAATGCAACTTGTTCTTCGGCTCCACCATTGAGAACGATTTGGGAAACTGGACGAAGCCGACGCGGACCTTTTCGAGGATCAAGGGCAAGAACGGCGTACCGACTTTGAAAAACGAGAAGGAAGGCTGGCGAATCGAGTACGACGGAAGAGCACTCCAGATGACGCAGTACGAGAGCAACCCCAACCACCCGCCGCGTCGCCAAGGAACTTCTGAGGTCGGGGCGCTCCCCTCGAGACATCAGCGAACGAATGATAGTCAACAACTATCACGCAATGGAGTTTCTTCGAGAGCACACGCACAATCACCTGACCGAAGAGATCCTGCTGGAAACGCAACGGCTACTGACTCACGGCACCCTGGACGATGCCTCCACGCAACTTTCTCGAGCACCGTTTTGGTAGCGGACAGCTCGCACTTTCTCGGATGAGCGCTGGCGACGTCGTTGGATTTGTACAACGCGAGGCGTTGCTCATGAGCAGGAAGCGAGCGAAGCTCATGACCACCGCATTGCGCTCTTTTCTCGGGTACCTACGCTATCGTGGCGAGGGAACGCCGGATCTGGCCGCCGCCGTTCCCGTCGTCGCTAACTGGTCCGCGACATCGGTTCCGCGTGCGATTTCAGCCGATCAAGTTCACCGATTGTTGATCAGTGTTGACCGGGACACCGCCATGGGGCGTCGCGACTATGCCATTTTGCTGCTGCTAGCTCGCCTGGGACTACGTTCAAGTGAAGTAGCCTTTCTGGAACTCGATGACATCGACTGGAACAGCGGGACCTTGCGCGTTCGCGCCAAGGGCGGCAGGCGCAACGAACTTCCCTTGTCCCGCGAGATCGGGGAAGCGATTGCCGCCTATCTGAGCCATGGGCGGCCAATGAGCAACAGTCGACGCGTATTCCTGCGCGCCAAGGCGCCCGTTCGCGGTTTTCGGGGTCCCAGCGGCGTTGGTTCCGTGGTTCGTAATTCGCTGAAGCGTGCGGGGCTGGATGCACCGAGTTTCGGTACCCACCAGTTTCGCCATGGCCTTGCCACTGGAATGCTGCGCCAGGGTGCCTCATTGGGAGAGATTGGCGACGTACTGGGGCATCGCCATCCCGATACCACCAGGATATACACCCGGGTCGATCTCGCAGCGCTGCGGACCCTGGCCTTGCCATGGCCGGGAGGTGTTCGATGAGCACTCTTCGCGAAGCCGTCCTTGAGTACCTGAGCATGAGGCGCAACCTGGGATTTAAATTGCGTGACGCCGGGAAGGCGCTACTCGACTTCGCCAATTTCATGGAGCAAAGCCAAGCACCCTTCATCACCGAGGCCCTGGCGCTTGCCTGGGCGCAACAGCCCGAGAGCGCCCGGCCCGCGTATTGGTCGAAACGGCTGGGCCATGTGCGTGTCTTTGCGCGCTATCGCAAGGCCACGGACCCGCGCACGGAGGTTCCGTCCCCGGGGTTGCTTCCCTTTCGGCCCAAGCGGGCAAAACCGTATCTGTACTCCGATGAAGAGATCCAGAACCTGCTGCGCGCCGCCCTCGACATGCCGCACCGTTTTGAACGGGGCGCATTGCTGTCCTGGGTCTACTACTGCCTGTTCGGTCTGCTCAGCGTCTCGGGGCTCCGTCTGGGTGAAGCGCGGAATCTCCAACTCCGGGATGTCGATCTCGATACCGCGGTGCTGACAGTGCGAGAAGCCAAACACGGCCGAACGCGCCTGGTCCCGTTGCACAACTCGACCCGCGACGTCCTTGCCGACTACATCATCCGACGCGAGCGCCATTGGGCGGGACGCCCGGTATCGTCATACCTATTTGTTTCCAGTTGGGGGAACCGGCTGGATAATGGACAGATCCACCGTGCCTTTTACGCACTGTCGCGCCGGATCGGTCTGCGTGGCGCGTGTGACAGCCACGGACCACGTCTGCATGATTTCAGACACCGTTTCGCAACGAATACCTTGGTGAACTGGTATCGGCGCGACCAGGATCCCGAGCGTCTGCTGCCGATTTTATCCGCCTATCTGGGACATGTGCACATCGCCGATACTCAATGGTATCTGGAAGCCTCTCCCGAGTTGATGGGCGAAGCCATGCGCCGCCTCGAAAGTCGTTGGGAGGATCGGTCATGACCTGCAAAATCAGTCTGGCGCCCCTGCTGGAGCGATTCTTTACCCAGCGCCTGATGCAACAGCGCCAAGCGAGTCCGCACACCGTCAGTTCCTATCGAGACTCGTTCCGCCAACTCCTGATATTTGCGCAACAGTGCCTAAAGCGGTCACCCTCAAACCTGGATTTCGCGCAGATCGATGCACCATTGGTCGTGGCCTTTCTGAACGACCTGGAAACGCAGCGGGGACTGAGCATCCGCAGCCGCAACTTGCGGCTTGCCGCAATCCATTCCTTCTTTCGCTACGCGGCGTTCGAACTGCCGACCCATGCGGCACAGATCCAGAGAGTGCTCGCCATTCCGAGCAAGCGATACACGCGCAAACAGGTCGGCTTTCTCAACCGTGACGAGGTCGATGCCTTGCTCGCGGCGCCGGATACAGGTACCTGGTCTGGCAGACGTGACCACGCCTTCATCTTGACCGCCGTGCAAACTGGCTTGCGCCTGTCCGAGATGACCGGACTCAAACGCGAAGACCTTTTCGCTGACAACGCAACCCACCTGAGGGTCGTCGGAAAGGGACGCAAGGAACGCTGTACGCCGCTCGCCAAGCCAACTCGGACCGTGTTGAAGAGCTGGCTGCAGGAACCGCCGCGTGGCACTGACGATGTGCTCTTTCCCAGCGCAAGAGGCAACCGGCTCAGTGTGGATGGCGTACAGTACCTGTTGAACAAGCACCGCATGACAGCCTCAAAGGCCTGCCCGTCATTGAAAGACAAGCGGGTCACCGTCCATCGGTTGCGGCATACCATGGCCATGGATCTCTTGCAGGCGGGAGTTGATCGTTCGGTGATCGCACTATGGCTCGGGCATGAGCGCATCGACACCACTCAGATTTATATCGAGGCAACACTCGCGATGAAAGAGCAGGCACTCGCCAAGACATCGCCGCCAATAGGCGATCCCGGTCGATACCAGCCGCCTGACCGCCTCCTCGGCTTTCTGAATGGGCTGTAACCTCGACAGGATTATGTCGGGTAACGGAAGGCCGATGGACAAAAATAGCCAGTGAACTCAGTTCATACAGTCGCGACCTGTCTGTTACTCGACATAAAAAAGTTCAAGAGATAATGACGGATCACGTGGGGCGTGATCTTCCTTCCGGCGAGCGATGACACACCGGTCGCACAACGCTCGACGAGCCGGTAGACCCCGAACCGCGTGTACGGTCTCTGCTGCCGGCTGAGGAAGACGGCATCGCGGGGTCCCCGCTCCGTCGCGAGGCTGGAGAGGACGCGTTCAGTCCGCGGCCAGAGCGGACACTGACGCTGCTTCCCGCCCTTGCCGCGGACGGTCGCGAGCGCATGGCCGGTGTCGCGTCGGCCGATCAGCAGATCTCCCACCACCAGATCCGTCGCTTCGGAGACGCGCGCGCCGCTGTTGTAGAGGAACAGCAACAGGGCGTGTTCCGTCCGCCCTCTCGGCGTGCCGCGATCAGGGACTTCAAGCATGGCGTTCATTTCCGTCTTGCTGAGCCAGCCGATGGGCTGCGGCGTTGCCTTCTTCAAGGCGATTGCGCGGATGTTCGCGCTCCACTCCAGAAGGGCCGGATCGCGGCTGGCGACGAAGCGCGCGAAGGCGCGAACGGCTGTCAGGCGCTGGTTGCGGGTCTGCACGGAACAGCCGCGGTCGTCCTCGATGTAGGCGAGGAAGTCCAGTACGCGCTGCGCTGTGACGTCCTGAACGCTGAGTCGGTCGACGGGCTTGCGAGCCTTGGTGCCGATGAACGGCAGCAGGAGGGCGAAGGTGTCCCGGTAGCTCCTCTGCGTGTTGCGGGCGAGGTTGCGCTCCGTGACGATGTGTTCGATCAGGAAGCGCCGCAGCCAGGGTCCGAGGGTGCGGAAGTCACTCATGGTCACCCCCGTTGACATAGCCATCGAAGCGAAGTGCAGCCTCATGCAGCAGTTCCGGCGTCATCGACAGGTAGACCTGGGTACCATCGAGATGAGCGTGGCCGAGCCAGGTCGAGAGCACCGGCAACAGCCGCTGCACATCGGCTCCCTGGCGGTACCAGGACTCCAGCCGATGCACGGCCGCCGTGTGGCGCAGCGAGTGAAGGCACGGGGGTCGCCGTGCGTCTTTCCGGTCGGTTTGGATCCCGGCGACCTTGAGCAGCCTCGTGAACGCGTTACCGACGGTGCGACTCGCCAAAGGGGTGCCGTCGAGGTTCGCAAGGAAGGTGGAGCTCCCGCCGTCTGGCAGCGGACGCTCGATGCGCCTGGCGAAGTAAGCCCGCAGGGCGTCGACGAGTTGCGGGCCGATGGGAACGAGACGGGTCTTGTAGAACTTCGTGTCGCGTATGGTCAGCACGGCGTCGGCCAGGTCGGCATCGTCGAGCGTGAGGCGTCGGGCCTCGCCGAAGCGCAGCCCGGCGCCGTAGAGCATCAGGAGCAACGCCCGCAAGGTATCAGCGTCCAGCCGTACCGCGCGCTGCAGGCTGCTATCGATGGCGCCGAACAGGCGCCGCAGTTCCTCATGGGAGTAGACGTAAGGCGGTGCCGAAGGCGGCTTTCTCGGCTCGTCCGCCGCTGCGGGAAGCGGCGATCGAGCCGCGTACCCGCGGCTGATCGCGTAGCGGTAGAACCCGGTCAGGACGCCGTACTTGTTCGCGCGGTACCGGGTGAGCCGGCCGTTGCCGGCAAGGAAGCTGAGAACGTCCGCATCGGCGACAGCGCCGCAGTCGATGTTCCCGCCAACGTGCCTGCTGAAGTCGTGCAGCATGTGTGCGCTGGTGTCGAACTTCGCGCCGTGGGCCTGGCGCCACGCGACATAGCGGTCGATCGCGTCCTGGAGAGTCATGCCAAGCCCCCCAGATCGATGTCCGCCACCTCGCGCAGGGCGCTGAGCTGCACCCTGGCGTAAGCCGACGTGGCCGAGACGCTGCGATGGCCGAGATAGTCGCCGACCTCCTTCATCGACAAGCCGTGGTCGAGCAGGTGCTGCGCTGCGCCATGACGCAGCGCATGCGGACCACGACGCTTGCCCGTGATGCCGATCCGGTCGAGGCGGCTTCCGACCACGTACCACATCGCGCTCCGGCTCAGCGGACGGAGTGGGGCGCTGAGCGTGAGGAACAGCGTGCGCTCGGGGCGCGCAGGCCGCACCTCGCGAACGTAACGTACGATCGCCTGCCCGACGCCGCGCGAGAGTGGATAGTGATGCGTCCGCCCCGGCTTCGGGCGACGGACCCGCAGCGTCTCGTCCTGCCAGTCAAGGTCGTCGAGTCGCAGTCCGACGACCTC
>CBDBKI010000001.1:0-10324 GCA_965206615.1 Candidatus Azotimanducaceae bacterium | reverse complement strand
CCGGTTGGTGTACGGATCGGTCTCGTAGCCGAGCGCCGTCAGACAGAGAGCGGCGCCGGCCAGGCAAGCCAACATCCGGGCGCAACGCCCGTCGGCAACGCCTGCCGTGCGGCTGGTCCGACCGACCGGCAGGGGTCGCCCCCCGCCGAGGAACCTGGCCGCGGGAGTCGACACCGTCCGCCAGCGCGAGCTCTCAGGAGAGCTCGACGCCCTGCATGCCGCCGTCCGCACGCCAATCCCGCAGGATCTGGAAGAAGGCCTCCGGACCGCCGCCGTACGCGCTGCCGATCAGCGAATTGCCGCCCCCCGGCTGGCCCTCGTTGTTGTAGTAGCCCGGCGTGCACTCTTCCAGGAACTTCTGGTTGAACATCGAACTGCGCTTGATGGTGTCCACCCACTCGTTCTCGCCCTCGACGGTCGCCTCGACGCAGTTGACGTTCTTGTCGATGCCCTGGGTGACCATGTAGGCGATGTGCCGGCTCTGCTCGTTCAGCATGTGCGGGAAGTTCGCGGTGAAGCCGCCCTGCGTCACGCCCATGAAGAAGCAGTTGGGGAAACCGTTGGTCTGGAAGCCGTGCAGCGTGCGCAGGCCGTCCGCCCACTTCTCGGAGAGCGTCTGGCCGCCCTTGCCGGTGATGTCGTAGCCGGCGCGGCGGGTATAGGCCGTGCCCACCTCGAAGCCCGTCGCAAAAATCAGGCAGTCGAGTTCGTACTCCACGCCATTGGCGACCACGCCCTTCCCGGTGATCCGATCGACCCCCTTGCCCTGCGTGTCGACCAGCGTCACGTTCGGCCGGTTGAACGCCTTCAGGTAGTCGTCATGAAAACAGGGGCGCTTGCAGAACTGTCGGTACCAGGGCTTCAGCGCATTCGCGGTTTCGGGGTCCTCCACCATCTCGTCGACGCGTGACCGGATCTGCTCCATCTTCCTGAAGTCCGCCAGTTCGACGCGCTCGGCCATCGCGGCCGGGTCGTTCTCCTCGCCTGCTCGCCGGGTCGCGGCGATCACGGCGAGGTTGCGGATGATGTCCGTCCAGCCGTCGCTGACGAGGTCCTCGTCCTGGTGACCGCCCGTCACGAGGACGTTGAAGTTCGTCATCCTGCGGTGCTGCCAGCCCGGGCTGAGGGACTCGGCCCACTCGGGATTCGTCGGCTTGTTGCCGCGCACGTCGATGGACGACGGCGTGCGCTGGAAGACATGGAGCTCCTTGGCGGCTTTGCCCAGGTGCGGTACGCACTGAACGGCGGTCGCCCCGGTGCCGATGATGCCGACGCGCTTGTCCTTCAACCTGGTCAGATTGCCGTTCGAGTCGCCCCCGGTGTAGCCGTAGTCCCAGCGGCTCGTGTGGAACGAGTGCCCTTCGAACGACTCGATGCCTTCGATCCCCGGCAGCTTCGGGCGGTTCAACGGACCGTTGGACATGATGACGAAGCGCGCCTTCATCCGGTCACCGCGGTTCGTGTGGAGGATCCAGCGGAGCGCATCCTCGTCCCACTCCATGTGGGTGACCTCGGTCTGGAAGCAGGCGTTCTGATAGAGGTCGTATTTCCTGCCGATCGCCTCGGCATGGTCGAGAATCTCCGGCGCGAAGCTGTACTTCTCCTTCGGCACGTAACCGAGTTCCTCGACCAGCGGCAGGTAGATATAGGACTCGATGTCGCACTGGGCGCCCGGATAGCGATTCCAGTACCAGGTGCCGCCGAAGTCGCCGCCTCGCTCGATGACGCGGATGTCCTGCACACCCGCTTCGCGCAGCCGCGCGCCCGCCAGCAGACCGCCGAAGCCTCCGCCGATGACGACCACGTCGGTGTCGTCGGTGAGCGGCTCCCGGTCGAAGCCCGGGTCGACGTACGGATCCTCCACGAAGTGCGCGAAGGCGTCTTTCACCTCCACGTATTGCCCGTTCCCGTCCACACGCAGGCGCTTGTCGCGTTCGGCGCGGTACTTGTCCCGCAAGGCGTTCGGATCGAATCCGAGGTCGGCGTGGTCGGCTGCCGCCGTGTCCGTGATCGCTTCGGCCATCTCGAGTAGCTTCCTGCAATGATTCGTGGAACCGGCTATTTTAGAGTGCAAGGGGGCGCGTAAATCAAGGGCTGCGCAGGCTTGGGGTCAGGCCCGGGGGCCGGACCGGCCATGGGGCGCTTTCGTGCTATGGTCGGCGGCGGGCGGGGTATGCCCCGAGCCAACGGGCTCGCACGAGCCTCCTCCGCTGCAGGGCAGGGCCTCATGCATCCCACAGCAACGACCACATTCGGCCGCTTGCGCGGTCGACTCGAGCACAACCACTGCGTGTTCCGCGGCATTCCCTTCGCGGCTCCACCGGTCGGTGCGCGGCGCTGGCGGCCGCCGGCGCCTCCGGAATCCTGGACGGGGACCCGCGACGCACTCGCATTCGGCCCGGCCGCACCGCAACCCGACGTGGGAGACGCGGTCGGCGGCATGATGCGTCTCGGCGGACCGGTCTCCGAGGATTGTCTCTACCTGAACGTCTGGACCCCTGCCCTCGAAGGATCGCAGCCCGTGATGGTGTGGATTCACGGCGGCGGCTTCGCGATGGGTTCCGGGGGCCAACCCATCTACTCGGGCGAGGCATTCGCCCGGCGGGGTGTAGTGCTGGTCACCGTCAACTACCGTATGGGGCCGCTGGGCGTCGCGCATCTCGCCGGCCCGACGGGGGGAGCCATTCCGGCGACGGGCAACGAGGCGCTCCTCGATCTGGTCGCGGCGCTCACTTGGGTGCGGGACAACATCGCCGCGTTCGGCGGCGACGCAGACAACGTCACGATCTTCGGCGAGTCCACCGGCAGCGCCTGCGTGACGACGCTCATGGCCATGCCCATCGCCCGCGGCCTGTATCACAAGGCCATCGCACAAAGCGGCGGCGGGCACCTCGCCCATTCCATCGACGAGACCGTCCCCTGGTTCACCGAGCCGATGCTCGCGCGGCTCGGGACGCGGGATCCGGGGGAGCTGATGCAGTTGCCGGCCGAACGGCTGCTGGCGGCCTTCCCCGATCTCATGGAACTCGGCGCAATGCTCGGCCAGGATGCGCCCGATGCGGCGGCGCAGCATCCGTCACCAGCCGCACAACTCGGTCGGTATCCGGGCCAGGTGCTCGACGGCAGGATCCTCCCCGCGCCGCCGGAGGAGGCCCTGGCCAACGGGTCCGCTGCCGGCATTCCGTTTCTCTCGGGCAACACGCGCGACGAGATGGGGCAGGGCACCGATCCCGAGTTGACCCCCGCGGGCCTCGCGGCGCTGCTCGAAGAACGCCTCGGCGACACGCTCGCCGCGTCGGCGCTCATCGAGACCTATCACATGGCGCGCACCGCCCGGGGCGCCCGAACCGACGCCCCCTCCCTCTACGGCGCGATGCTGACGGACACCTACGAGATCGTGCCGGTGAGCCGGCTGCTCGACGTGCAGCGCGCACACGCCCCCGTGTACCGCTACGTCTTCGACTGGATGACGCCCGTGGGGGAGGGCCGCGGCGGAGCCCATCACGGGCTCGACATCGTGCCGACCTTCGCAGCGCACCGGACGGACGAGCAGGCGGCCGCCATGTTCGGGCGCGGGCCTGCGGCGGACGCGCTGTCCGACGCCATGACGGACGCCTGGGTCGCGTTCGCGCGCACGGGGGACCCCGGTGCCGCGGGTCTCGGCGACTGGCCGGTCCACGACGACGAGACCCGGCCCACCATGATGATCGGACCGAACGTGCACGTCGCGAACGATCCGATGGGTGCCGAGCGACGCGCCTGGGACGATGTCCCTACCACATCATCCATCATGAAAAGCTTCATCCTTTAGCGGCCGAATCAGGAGGACCCCGCCATGAGCAGCATTCAGGCGACCTACGAAAAGAACACACCCAAGAGCGCCGCCGCCCAGCGCCGCGCGCATGCCGCCGTCATGGGCGGCAACTCCCGGGGCGCCGCGTATCACGCGCCCTACCCCCTGACGATCGAGTACGGCGGGGGCGCCAGGCTGGTCGACCTCGACGGCCGCGAGTACCTGGACCTGATCAACAACTTCACGTCGCTGGTGCACGGCCATGCCTACCCGCCGATCGTCGAGGCGGCGACCCGCCAGGTCGCGCGCGGCACGGCATGGGTCGCGAACAATATCTGGCAGACGGAACTCGCCGAGGCCCTGATCGAGCGTGTCGACTCGTTCGAAAGCGTCCGCTTCACCAACTCGGGGACCGAGGCGGGGATGCTGGCATTGCAGATCGCGCGCACGATTACCGGGCGGACCAACGTGCTGATGGCCCGCTACGGCTACCACGGCAGCCTGATGGAGTTCGAGGTCGGATCGTTTCCGATGCTCTTCGACACCCACAGTCAGGACCGCACGTACCTCGCCACCTTCAACGACGCCGAGGATTTCGAGGCGGTCCTCGCCGAGCACGGCTCCGACATCGCGGCGGTAGTCCTCGAGCCGGTGAGGGGCGGCGGCGGCAGGGCGACACCCGAGTTCCTGACCCGCGTACGGGACGCCACCCACGCCGCCGGCGCCCTGCTCGTGCTGGACGAGGTCATCGCATTCCGACTCGCCACCGGCGGTAGCCAGGCGCTCATCGGGGTCGAACCGGATCTCACCATGCTCGGCAAGCTGATCGGCGGCGGCTTCCCGGTCGGCGCCGTCGGCGGCAAGAAGGAGTACATGGGCATCTTCGACCCGGCGAATCCGCGCGGGTTCCATTCGGGCACCTATAACGCCAATCCGGTGACGATGGCGGCCGGCGTCGTCTCGGTGCGCGACCTCACGGCAGAGCGGATCGACCACATGGATCGCTTGAGCGAGCGCCTCGCCGACGCCCTCACCCGCAGCGCGAGTCAGCACGGGCTGCCGTTCTGCCTGAACCGCCAGGGCTCCCTGATCCAGATCTTCTTCCAGGAGGAGGCACCGGCGCACGTGATCGAGAGCAAGGATGCGGAGCTGAGCTCCGGGTTTCACCTCGCCGCACTCAACCACGGGCTGATGATCGCGGCGCGCGGCATGATCGCGCTCTCGACGGTGATGGACGAAGGGCTGATCGACGACGCGGCCCAGCGGGCGGACGCCGCGATGGAGGATGTCGCCCGCGAGTTGGGCTAGAGCGAGGCCACAAGTCCGAGGAGGCAGCGACATGAGCGACATCGTTTCGACCTACGAGAAGAACACCCCGGGCAGCGCCGAGGCCCAGCGCCGCGCCACACAGAGCGTGGTGGGAGGCAACTCCCGCGGCGCCGCGTACTGGCGTCCGTACCCCCTGCAGCTCGAGCGGGCGAACGGCGCCGGCGTCGTGGACGTGGACGGGCGCGAATATCTGGACCTGGTCAACAACTTCACGTCTCTCGTGCATGGCCACGCGTATCCGCCGATCATGGACGCAGTCGCCCGCCAGGCCAGTCAGGGCACGGCCTGGGTCGCCAACAACCGCTGGCAGACCGAGCTCGCTGAAAGCCTGATCGAGCGCATCGCCTCGTTCGAGAGCGTGCGTTTCACCAACTCCGGCACGGAGGCTGGCCTCCTGGCGCTCACCATCGCGCGCACGATCACTGGCCGCGAGAAGGTGCTCATGGCCCGCTACGGCTACCACGGCAGTCTGATGGAGTTCGAGGTCGGCTCCTACCCGGGCCTCTTTTCCCACAGTCTCGACCGGACCCTGACCGGCGAATACAACGATGCCGAGAGCTTCGAACGGATCCTGGCGGAGCACGGCTCCGAAATCGCCGCGGTGTTCCTGGAGCCAGTCATGGGCGCCGGTGGCGTCGTGCGGGCTTCTCCAGAGTTCCTCCGGCGGGTTCGCGACGCCGCGCACGCGGCGGGGGCGCTTTTCGTCCTGGACGAGGTCATCACGGTCCGGCTCGCGACGGGCGGTACGCAGAGCCTCGTCGGCATCGAACCGGACCTGACCATGCTCGGCAAGCTGATCGGCGGCGGGTTCCCGGTCGGCGCGGTCGGCGGGAAGCTCGAATACATGAAGGTCTTCGACCCCGAGGCGCCCCGCGGCGTCCACTCGGGGACCTACAACGCCAACCCCGTGACCATGGCTGCGGGGCTCGTCTCCGTGCGGGAACTCACCGCCGAGCGTATCGACCGCATGGAGCGCCTGGGCGAACGTCTGGCGGACGCGCTCACCCGCAGCGCCGGACAGCACGGACTGCCGATTTCGATCAATCGCTGGGGCTCCCTGCTCAACATCTTCTTCATGGAAGAGGCGCCGCCCGCCACACTCCGCCGGGACGACATCAAGACGATCTCCAAGTTCCATCTCGCCGCGCTGAACCACGGCCTGATGGTGGCGTCGCGCGGCCTGTTCGCGCTGTCGACCGTGATGGACGAGGACCTGATCGACGACGTGGCGCAGCGCGCGGACGCGGCCATGGAGGACGTTGCCAGGGAAGTCGGCTAACCGAACGGCATCCGCCGCAGCAGAACGTGTAGTCATCTCGAACGTTAGAGAGGTAAGTCGATGTCCGACATCGCTCCAGACGCTCCAGAAATGGTCGACGTTGCCGACCTCACCTTCGACTTGAAGAACCCTCGACTCGTCGAATTCGACATGACCGGGCACTCGGGCGAACGCGACGTAGTGCGCACCTTGTGGGAGACCATGGACGTGCGGGAACTGGTCATGTCCATCGCGGCAAGCGGCTTCTTTCGGCACGAACCCGTCGTCGTATGTCGCGAGGACGACAGGAACGTCGTCATCGAGGGGAATCGTCGTCTCGCAGCGGTCAAGTTGATGCTGGATGCCGCGTTGGCTCAGGACGTGGGCGCAACCATCCCCCACCTGCCAGCGACAGAGCGCGCACGGCCAGTTTTCGACCGGCTACGACGGATCTGGCGCTCTGCTCAGAATGGCCAACGACGTGGCCAGTCTCGCAGACGACCTCTGCGTACAAATGGAACGCAGGCGCGATCCAGGCAGGAGACGGCGAGGCACGGACAGCGATTGATGTTCAAGTGGCCCGAGACGCCGTCTCCCCGTGCCGAGGCGAACGAACTGGCCGACTTCGCCGAACTGGAGGCCTGGCGCCAGGGCAGCTTCTCGAGGACGGAGTTCTCGAAGGCGCTCGGCAGGCTTGACGACCATGACTACACGCACGGTGTGGCCGATGTCGGCACGGAAGTGCTGGGCGACATAGTGGCGTGGACCGAAGCGGCCGCGACAGCAAGGCTCGAATCATGACCCGCCAGGACCGCGTCCCCCGCGAGGGTGTTATCGTCGCGCCGACCTGACTGGCAGGAGGCCACCACCGTGTCGAGAACGATCGCGTCGAAAGGGCCATGCGGATATTGCGGTCGAGAGATGACCTGCAGCGGGCTGGGTCGGCACTTGCGGAGCTGTCCCGAGCGACGCAAGTCCATCGAACTGGCCGACGGCCACCACCGCTCGAACGGACCCCTCTATCACCTCCAGGTTCGGGACGACCACGGCCTCGGCTACTGGCTGCACCTCGAGATGGACGGTAGCGCAACGTTGTTCGACCTCGACCACTACCTGCGCCGTATCTGGCTGGAGTGCTGCGACCACTTGAGCGGATTCATGATCGGAGGACTGGAGTACCTCGGCACGCCGGACCTCGTGTCCGACTTCGAGGAGTCCGAATCCCTGGACGAGCAGGCGGCTCGCCTGTTCACGCCAGGTCTTGCTTTCGCCCACCAGTACGACTTCGGTACCACAACGCGACTTTCGATCCGCGTCCTGGAACGGCGCGGCGGAAAGCCGACGACGGAACACCCCATCGCGCTGATGGCGCGCAATGCCCCCCTCCGGGTTCCCTGCGAGCAATGCGGAGAGCCCGCGCAACTGATCTGTCTCGATTGCTGCTACGAGTACGTCGAGTACGGGGCGGGCTACGTGTGCCGCAACCACGAAGACCTGCACGCCACGCACGACGACTACGGCGGCATGATGGGCGTGTACAACTCGCCCCGCTCGGGAGTTTGCGGATACGGCGGACCCGCGGAACCGCCCTACTGACCGACGGCGTACCTGCAACGCGGTGCACTGCCCTTGCCGAACCGAACGTCAACTCGATTTCGGCAGAGTCATGCCGCACGACTCAACGCATTCTTACACCACCTGATCTTGCAGCAGGTTGTTCACCCGCCTGCTTCGGCCGCGGCCGCATTCCTCGCTTCAAGCTCCGCCTCGGTGATGGTCTCGAGCGCAGCGATGTAGTGGATATTGATGCTGTCCTTGCGGAACTGGATGGCGGTCTGGTACTCGGGGGAGTAGTAGAACTCCTTCAGCGCCTGCATCGACGGAAACCGTTCCACGGCGAGGATCGTCGGCCCCGGCGGCAGCGAGCCTTCCAGCACTTCCACTTTCTCGCCGACCGCCCCCCCGGCGACCGGCGCGAGTTGCGCCTTCTCCGCTACCGAGGCCGCATGCTCCCCGTATCGCGGGTCCATCTCGCCGGTAACGGTTCCGCAGACGACCAGAAAGGCAGGTTCCGGGGTGTCAGACATGTCGGTTCTCCTTGAACGATGAAACGCGCCGCGCCGCGCGCGGCCTTGCCGGTCTCCATCTTAGCCCGATTTGACCGCCGGTCCGGTCTTTCGGCATCGTTGCGGCATGGGAGTCTCCGTCCGAACCCGCCACGCGCTGCCCAGTCTGGCGACGGTCGTACCGCTCGTCGGCACGGCGAGGCTGGAGGACGCCGACTCCGCCCATCACCCTGGAGGACGGCCAGGTGTGGCGCGAGAACGAAGTGGAGCCCCGCGCGCGCTACCGGGTGGGCGACACCGTCGTGATCGCCCGTGGCGCCTTTGGTTCCTATAACCTGTCCAACGAGCGGACCGGGCATCGGGTCAAGGTACGACGTATCCGCTGAGGGGGATCATGGCCTTCGCGTTCACCGAAGAGCAGGAACAGTTCCGGGACATCGTCGGCCGCTTCCTGCGCGACACCTCTCCGACCGTCGAGGCCCGGCGCCTCATGGAAACGGGCGCGGGGTTCGATGCCAAGGTCTGGGACCGCATGAACCGGGAACTCGGCCTGTCCGCCGTGCATATCCCCGAAGCCTTCGGGGGCCAGGGGTTCTCCTTCGTCGAAGTCGGCATCGTCTGCGAGGAGATGGGGCGGGCGCTGCTGTGCGCGCCGTACTTCTCTTCCGCCGTACTGACGGCCGGGGCGATCGTGCACGCGGGAGATGACGCCCGGAAGACTGACCTGCTGCCTCCCCTGGCCTGCGGCGAGCGACGCGGCGCCCTCGCCGTCACCGAGCCGAACGGGCGCTGGGACGCCGCGGCGATCGAGACCGTGGCAACGCGAAACGGCACGGCCTGGCGCCTCGACGGGGAAAAGAGCTTCGTCATCGACGGACATACCGCCGACTGCATCGTCGTCGCGGCCCGTCTGCCCGGCTCGACGGGGGAGGACGGCATTTCCTTCTTCACCGTCGACGGCGAAGCGGCAGGTCTCGTCCGGCAGTTGCTCCGGACCCTCGATGCGACCCGCAAGCAGGCGCGGCTCACGTTCCGCAATGTTGCCGCCGAACCCCTGGGAGAACCCGGTTCCGGCGCTGCGGCCCTGGCGCGCATCGGGATCGACGCGATCACTGCCCTCGCCAACGAGATGGTCGGCGGTGCCCAGCAGATGCTCGACACGGCCGTCGAGTACACGAAGCTGCGCATGCAGTTCGGGCGCCAGATCGGCTCGTTCCAGGCGGTGAAGCACAAGTGCGCGGACATGCTGCTCGAAGTGGAACTCGCGAAGTCCGCGGCCTACCAGGCGGCGGCCGCCGTCGCCGAGGGCGATCCGGAGGCCCCGGCGCTGGCGTCCCTCGCCAAGGCTGCCGCTTCCGATACCTACCTGCGCGCCGCCGCAGACTGCATCCAGTTGCACGGCGGCATCGGCTTCACGTGGGACAACGACACGCACCTGTGGTTCAAGCGCGCCAAGAGCTCCGAGGCGATGTTCGGCGACCCCGCGTACCACCGGGAACTGATGATGCGGCATTGGCAGGAGTGAGACGATGAGCGAGCGAGACGAAGCCCAGCTCCGCGCCGACGTGCGTCACTGGCTCGACACGCATTGGGATCCGAACCGGCCGCTGGTGGAGTGGCGCAACATGCTGGCGGACTCCGGCTGGGGCGTGCCGCATTGGCCGCGCGAGTGGCACGGCCTCGGTCTGCCGGTGCCACTCTCGCAGGCCATCGACGAAGAGTTCGCGGCAGTCGACGCGGTCGGCGTCGCCAAGGCCGGGATCCGCATGCTGGCGGCCGCAACGCTGCTCGAGCACGGCGACGACTTCCACAAGGGGCGCTTTCTGCGGCGCATCCTCACGGGCGAGGACACCTGGTGCCAGCTCTTCAGCGAGCCGG
>OZ242219.1:0-731593 GCA_965206615.1 Candidatus Azotimanducaceae bacterium | reverse complement strand
CGCCGGCAGGCGGCCGTCGCGATCGGGAGGAGAGTCGCTGTGCAATCCCAGCGACTCGCGTTCCCCCTTCCACTTCACGAACGACGTGAGGCTCGAGAGCTGATGCTGGCCGCGCATCAGGTAATCGATCAGCGTGTAGAGGGTCGGATTCAGAATCCACTCCTCGAACACCCGATCCGCCATCAGCAGGTAGAACAGCAGGAACTGGCTGTCCCGCTGCGGCTGCACCTGGTAGGCGCCGAACCCGCCGTTGCGCTCGAGATCGAACTCGATACCGGTGCGTTCACCGCACAGACGCAGGACCGTCGACCGGAGCCGTTCGAAGAACGCTTGCTCGGCCACCTTGTCCGGAGGCACCACCGTGAACCCGTACGTGTCGAGTTCGAAGACGTTCTGCTCGAGCCCCAGGTCCCTGATGCGCTTGAAGGTAGGGTTGAGTGCTTCCGTGTTCTTGAATTCACCGAATTGCATGAGCGCTCCCCACTGGACGGCAGTAGCCGAATACTACCACCGGGGCGAGCCCCGCCGGGCTAGTGCGGCGGACCACCCGGCGCTGCGGGAGGACCAGGCCGGCCGCCGCACAAGGCGGGAGCCTGGAACGGGGTCGGCGTCAGTCTGCGGTTGGTAACATCCGCCTCCGTGTCGACCGGAGTTGCTGCATGTCCTCGACCCTGAAACTGGCCTTTCTCGGCTGCGGCGGAATCGCGCGCTTCCACCTCGACGGCATCCGCCGGGACGCACCCCGCGTCACCGTCACCGCCGCCATCGACGTGGACCCCGCCAAGGCCAACGCGCTCGCGCGGGAAACCGGCGCGCAGCCCTGCGGCTCCCTCGACGAGGCGCTGGCCGGCGGGGACTTCGACGCCGTGGACATCATGCTGCCCCACGACCTGCACGAAGAGGCCGCCATCCGCTGTCTCGAAGCCGGCAAGCATGTCCTGCTCGAGAAGCCCATGGCCCCGACGCTCGACGCCTGTGACCGGATCCTCGATGCGGCACGGCGCTCGGGCACGGTCTTCATGGTGGCGGAGAACGCGCAGTACTGGCCGGAGGTCGTCAGGGCGCAGGAAGCGATCGCCAGCGGCGCCATCGGTGAGCCCATCACCGCCCGGGCCACGTTTGCGAACAGCACCCGTCGGGACGTGTTCGCAGAGCCTGGCGAAGCCCGACCCTGGCGCTTCGACGCGCGCCGGACCGGGGGCGGCATCGTGATCGACGGCGGCTCGCACTGGATCCGTCCGCTGCGCATGTGGCTGGGGGAAGTCGAGTCCGTCACGGCGGCCCTCGGCCGTCCGCTCTCCGGGATGGACGGGGAGTCGCTGGCGCACGCGCTCCTGCGTTTTCGGTCGGGCAAGACCGCCGTCTTCGAAGCGCTGTACTTCGACGGCATCCTCGGACCGGGGGACCTGTGGCGCGTCACCGGCACCGAGGGCGAGATCGCCATCGGCGGACGCGACGGCGCCCTGCGGCTCTACAACGACAGCCATCGAGACGGGCAGCGCCTCATGGAACCGGCCGGCTATCCCGCGTCGTTCGGGCCGGAACTCGCCGACTTCGCCAATGCGGTACTCGACGGCACGCCTCTGCAGGCGGGACCGGAAGCATCGCTGGGCGAACTGCGCACGGCGCTCGCCATCTACCGCTCCGCCGCGAGCGGGGCCTGGGAGAGCGTCTGGTAGGAGCTTGCGGTCGCGGCCCATCCTGACGGATGGGTGGAAGTTCCGCTGGCACGAAACTTCTACGGCGCAAGCGCCTGGCCCATCAGAACGTGCGTCCCAACTCGAACGAGAAGGCCTCCTCCTCGTCCCACGGCGCCCCGTTGAACGGCACGGAAAGCGCGAACGTCATCGGCCCCATGCCCGTCAACCAGGTGACCGAGATACCGGCGCTGTAGCGCAGTTCATCGGCGGAAACCTCCGAACAACGCAGCACGATTTCTTCCACCGAGACGCCGCTTGCGGCCGCGAGCCGCTCGGCGGTCGGGCAGTCCGTGTTGAAAACGTTGCCAACGTCCAGGAACAGCACCGGGCGGAACTGGCGCATGTTCTCGACGAGCGGCAGCGGGAAGATCAGCTCGGCGCTCGCCTCGATGAGCAGGTTGCCGCCGATGGGGGAACCGTCCCGGTCGTAGACGATGGTGTTCGGACCCTCTGTCGCGCGCGGACCGAGCGTGCTGCTCTCGAAGCCCCGCACAGACCCGAAACCGCCGGCGAAAAAGTTCTCGTAGAACGGGAAGGTGGCCGTATCTCCGTAGATGCCCCCGTAACCGATCTCCGTGCGCAGCCGGAGCGACCAGTTGTTGGCGATCGGGAAGTACATCTCGCCGTCGTAGCGCAACTTGTAGAACGACAGGTCGCTCCCGGGTATCGCGACTTCGAGCGCCAGAGACTGCGATCGCCCCGCCGTCGGGAAGAGCCCCCGATTCAGCGTGGAGCGACGCCACAGCGCTTCGGCCTTGAAGTTCAGGAAGTCCTCGCCCTCGCGCCGGATGAAGTCCGCGATCTCGAGCGCCGCGAACAGGCCTTCGGTGATCTTCGTCTGCTCCACGGTGAGCCCGAACTGCAGGCGCTGCGTCTCCCCGACGGGGATGCCGAAGTTGATCCCGCCGCCTACCGAGTCCGTGGAGAAGCGCGCCAGGTTGCGTGCGTGGAAGTCGGAGCGCCGGAAGAACAGGTTGTAGCCCCGGCTCACGCCGTCCGCCGTGAAGTACGGGTCGAAATAGTTGAAGTGCACGGACTTGACGAAGTCGCTCCAGGAGAGGTTCAGCGACAGGCTGTTGCCGGTGCCGGCGACGTTCTGCTGCTGATAGCCCCCCGCGAGAATGAGGCCCCAGCCCTCGCTGTAGCCAACCGTTCCCGTGATACTGCCCGTCGGCTGTTCCTTGACGTTGAATTCCACGTCGATCTGGTCGTCCGTGCCGGGCGCCTCCGGCGTCTCGACATTGACCTCCTCGAAGTAGCCCAGCCGCTCCAGGCGCACCTTGGACAGGTCGATCATCGCCGCCGACGCCCAGCCGCCCTCCATCTGGCGCATCTCCCGGCGCATTACCCGGTCGTGCGTCAGCGTGTTGCCGGCGAACGACAGACGCCGCACGTAGGCGCGCTTGCCCGCGTCGATGAAGAACGTCACGTCCACCGTGCCGTCCTCGTGAATCTCCGGAATGCCCGAAGCCGACGCAAACGTGTACCCCGAGTTGCCCAGGACGCCCGTGATGCGCTCCTCCGTCGCCGTGACCAGCGCCCGCGAGAACGTCTGCCCGGACTCCACGAGAAAGAGCGAACGCACGGCCTCCGGATCGACATCGTTCAGTTCCCCGATGAGATCCACCTCGGCGACCGTGTACTTGTCGCCCTCATCGATGTTGACCGTGACGTACACGCGCTGCTTGTCCGGCGTGATGCCTACCTGCGTGGAGGCGATGGCCATCTCCACGTGGCCCCGGTCCTGGTAGTAGGACTCGAGCTTCTCGAGGTCCCCGGCGAGCTTCTCCCGAGAGTACTTGTCGCCGCCCCGGAAGAACGAGAACAGGGTCGGGTGCTTGAGATCGAGTTCGTCGAGCAACTTCTTCTGCGGAAAGATCGTGTTGCCGACCACGTTGATGTGCTGGATGCCCGAGTTCTTGCCTTCCTCGATGTCGATCTGGATCGCCACCCGGTTGCGCGGCAACTCCTCCGCGGTGGTCTCGATGGTGGCCGCGTAACGGCCTTGCGCGACGTACTGGCGTTCGAGTTCGAGGCCTACCCGGGTCAACGTGGCCTGCTTGAATATCTCGCCGTCGCGCAGCCCCTGGGCGCCCAGACCCTCGAGCAGAGCCTCGGTCTTGATGGCCTTGTTGCCTTCGATTTCGATGGACTCGATGGCCGGGCGCTCGTCCACGGCGACGATGAGTACGTTGCCGTCGCGCAGCGCCTGCACGTTGTCGAAGTAGCCGGACCCGAACAGGTCGCGGATCAGTTCGCGCACGGCCACGGCGTCCACCGGATCGCCGACCTCCACCGGCAGCAGGTTGAAGACGGTCCCGGCGGACACCCGCTGCAGGCCCTGCAGACGGATGTCGGTAACCCGGAAGGTGTCCCATGCCGCCGCGTGGCACGTCAGGCACCCCGCCAGCAGACCGGCCAGGGCCAGCCGACGGCCGCCGGCTCTACTGCCGCGATTGCTGCCCCATTTGCTACCCCGATGCGTCAGCAACACGGCAAACCTCGATGCATGAGTCTCGACCTCATAGAAAACGCGTCACGTCGTTGTAGACGGCAAACAGCATCATGCAGGACACCAGGAACAGGCCCATCCTGAGACCCATCGCCTGCACGCGTTCCGACACCGGTCTGCGGGTCACGATCTCGGCCGTGGCGAACAGTATGTGGCCGCCGTCGAGGATGGGGATCGGCAGCAGGTTGATCACGCCCAGACTGATCGACAGGAGCGCCAGGATGCCGAGGAAACTCCGCCAACCGGCCTCCGCGGAGTCCTTCGCGACCTTGGCGATCATGATGGGCCCCGACAGGTTCTTCGGCGACACCATGCCCACCACCATCTTCTTGAGCAGCGCGAGCGTCAGGAGGGTGTTCTTCGCGGTCTCCCGCGCGCCATGCACGATACCGCCGAGCAGCGAGGAACGGATGGTCCGCGTGGGTGCCCGCATGCCGGCAAACCCGATCATGCTTCCATCGGTGGCTGCCACCGCGTCGGGCACCAGGCTGAGACGCGTTTCGCCGCTGCCTCTCGCCACCCACACTTCGAGCGGCGTGTCCGGGGCGGAACTGACGGCAGCCACCCAGTCCGACCAGGTCGCGACCGGTACTCCATCCACTCGCAACACCCGGTCCCAGGCGCGGAAGCCCGCGCGCTGCGCCGCGCTGTCCTCGAGCACCTCGCCGACCATGGCCGGCAACGTCGGCGAGAGACCGAGGGAGCCCAGCAGATCCGGTTCCTCGGCGAGCCTGTGCCAGTCTTCGATCGGCAGCACATAACGACGGGCGCCGGTTTCGTGCGGCCACCGCGCCTCGACCTCGATCGCGCCCGAGTCGCCCAGGCGCCCGGCCAGCCCCATCCCGACATCCGACCAGGTGCGGGTCCCGCGGCCGTCCACCCCGACCAGTTCCTGTCCGCCGCTGAGGCCGGCCGACGCCGCCGGCGAGCCCGGCGGCACCTCGCCGAGGATCGGTGGGAACACGGTGACGCCCATGACCGCGATGAACCAATAGACGACGAAGGCGAGCAGAAAGTTTGCGCCAGGACCCGCGACGGCGATAGCGATGCGCCACCACGGCGACAAGCGGTCGAAGGCCAGCTGTCCGCCACCGTCGGGCGACGCGTCCTGCGACTCTTGCATGCGCAGGTACCCGCCCAGCGGAATCGCGGCGATGACGAACTCCGTCCCCCGGCTGTCCTTCCACAGGTAGAGCGGGCGCCCCAGTCCCACGGAGAAACGGAGAATCCCTACCCCCGACGCCCTCGCGACGAGGTAATGCCCGAACTCGTGCACCGTGACCAGCACGCCGAGCGTGACGAGCAGGTAGAAGACGTACCAGAGC
Source organism: Candidatus Azotimanducaceae bacterium (assembly GCA_965206615.1). Taxonomy (GTDB): domain Bacteria; phylum Pseudomonadota; class Gammaproteobacteria; order Pseudomonadales; family Azotimanducaceae; genus VXNE01. The sequence goes on along the minus strand of OZ242219.1, from coordinate 726,056 downwards.
GCATCCATGCCTATCGTGGTCTCCTCACGATGGCGCCGTTCGGGAGTTCGACGGCGTCAGCCGAGTCGGTGATCGATCATACCAGTAGCGGCAGGCAGAGAGCGAAGACGGGGGCGACAGCCACCGTCGAATCGATGCGGTCGAGAACGCCCCCGTGTCCCGGCAGCAAACCGCCCGAGTCCTTGACGGCACGGGCGCGCTTCACAGCGCTTTCGAAGAGGTCGCCCACCACTGCCACCACCGCGAGGGCGGCGGCCGCGAACAGCCAGTCGAGGAGCGTTTGCCAGGAAGCCGCCCAGGCGAAAGCGGTGCCAACGAGCACCGCGAGGGCCGAGCCGCCGACAGCCCCCTCCCAGGTCTTTCCCGGGCTGACCCTCGGCGCGAGCTTGCGCCGTCCGAACGCACGTCCCGCGAAGTACGCGCCGCTGTCCGCAGCCCAGACGATCACGAACATCCACACGATCAGCCAATGCGAGAGTGCGCTGCCCTTCAGCAGGACAAGACCGAGCCAGGCACCCGCAAAGACAGGCGCACCAGCCAATGCCATCCAGACGCGACGTGCGGCGATCGCACGCCCGGCCGGATAGCTGAAGACGAACAGCGCCGCAAGGACCCAGAACGCGCACGCCGCCAGCAGCACCAGCGGCCAGGCCGCGCGCAACGTCCAGAGGATGCCAAGGCATGCGGCGCCGGCCATGGCGTACCCTGCCTTCGCGGCGGCGCTCTCGAACCCCGACAGGGCCGCCCATTCGTACAACCCCGGCACGGCCAGCAGCAACACGAAGAGCGCGAATCCGTCGGGCGGCAACCACACCACCGCAGCCAGCATGGCCGGGGCCAGCACGAGCGCCGTGGCGATCCGGGCCTTGAGCATGCCTCCCCCTGCTGGCAGCGCCGGGACCGACTCAGTCACGCCGACCGAATCGACGCGGCCGAGCTCCGAAGTCGGTGAGTGCCTCCTCCAACTGGGGAACGCCGAAGTCCGGCCAGCACTCCGCCGTGAAGTAGAGTTCGGTGTAGGCGAGGTCCCACAGCAGGAAGTTGCTGATGCGACGGTCTCCGCCGGTTCGTATGCACAGGTCCGGCGCCGGCAACCCGGCCCCCGCCAGGTTCAGGTAGGACGCGAAGACCTCGTCGTCGATGCGACCCGGGTCCAGTCGACCCGCCCGCGCGTCCTCCGCCAGCCGCCGGGCCGCCTGCGCGATGTCCCAGCGACCCCCGTAACCCGCTGCGATGTTCAGCGTGAGGCCGCCGTTGTGCCGGGTCATGCGCTCCGCCCGACTCATCAGGACGCGCAGATCGGCGGCGAAACGCGTGCGGTCTCCAATGATGTTCAACCGCACGCCCCGCTGCCGGAGTTCATCGACATCGTTGGTGAGGAACTCGCGCATGAGCTTCATGAGCGGGCGAATCTCGTGTCGCGGCCGCTGCCAGTTCTCCGTGCTGAAGACGAACAGCGTCAGGTATTCGACGCCGGCAGCCGCGCAGGCGTCGGCGACGGGACGGACGTTGCGGGCGCCGGCCCGGTGACCGGCGGCGGCGGGCTGGTTGCGGCGCGCCGCCCAGCGCCGGTTGCCGTCCATGATGATCGCCACGTGCCGGGGCACCGGCACGGGCCAGCCTTCGGCCGATCCGAGCCGGTCGTCCAATCGGGCTTCGGACATGGGCGGGTTCCCCTGCTACGCCTCGCGGACAGACATCGCCCCGTAAGGGTGCTGGCGGCCTGAAGTCTGGCCATCCGTTCAGAGGGCGTTGCGTGGAAATTCTAGTCGTCGGCGCGGCCGCGAAGCGTGCAAATCGCGCTCAAATTTCCAGCAGGTCCGCTTCCTTGCGCTCGAGGGCCGCGTCGACCTCGTGAATCCTTCCGTCCGTGATCTTCTGAATCTCGCCTTCCGCCTTGAACGCGTCGTCCTCCGTGATCTCCTTCTCCTTCAGGAAGTCGCGCACGTCGTGAATCGCATCGCGGCGCACGTTGCGCATGGCGACCCGTGCGTGCTCCGCCTCGCGCCGTGCCTGGCGCGTGAGGTCGCGACGGTTCTCCTCGGTCAGGGCTGGCAACGGCAGCCGCACGGCTTCCGCAGAGGACGCGGGCGTCAGCCCCAGATCGCTACGCAGGATGGCCTTCTCGATCTCCGGGAGCATCTTCCTCTCCCAGGGCGCAATCACCAGCGTGCGACCTTCCTCAACGGTGATGGTCGCGACCTGCTGCAGCGGCGTCTCCGCGCCATAGTAATGCACCTTGACCGAGTTCAGCAGGGAGGGGTGGGCCCGCCCCGTGCGGATGCGGGCAAACGCCTCGTGCAGGGCGTCCAGGGTCCTTGCCATGCGCCCGCTCGCGTCTTCCTTGATTTCGTCGATGAGTTCCATGGTCGCCGCCTCCGACCGAAGGCTCAACCTTGTCACCGACGATGGACTTCGTCAACGCGTGCCCGCGGGAACTCAGGCAGAACTCGCCTGCGCCGCGACCTCGGCCGCGAAGTCGTCGACCTTCTTCTCGACGCCTTCGCCCACCTCGTAGCGCACGAAGCGGCTGCAGGTCGCGCCAGCGCCAGAGAGCAACTGGCCTACTTTCGTTTTCGGCTCCTTCACGAACGGCTGCTCGGTGAGGCTCAGTTCCGCCATCGTCTTGCGCAGGCGGCCCTCGACGATCTTCCTGGCGATTTCGGGCGGCTTGCCGCTATCGATGACCTGCGCCTCGAGGATTTCCCGTTCCTTGGCCACGAACGCCGCATCGAGGCCGTCCGGCGTGACGACACGCGGCGCCGCTGCAGTCACGTGCATCGCGAGGTCGCGCCCGAGTTCCGCCACGCCGGCGCCGCCGGCGCCGCCCTCGAGTTCGACCAGAGCGCCCTTGCGCCGGTCCGTGTGGAGGTAGCTCGCGACATGCCCGCCGTCCGTTTCCAACGTGACCACCCGACGCACCGTCACGTTCTCCCCGATCTCCTGCACGAGCGCCGCTCGCCGACTTTCGAGCGCCGCGTCCATCAGCGTGGCGACATCGCTCGTGCCCGCGTCAAACGCGGCCTCCGCGACGCTGTCGAGGAAGGCCACGAACTTCTCGTTGCGCGCGGCGAAGTCCGTCTCGCTGTTGACTTCGAGGAGCGTCGCCTTCCTGCCGTCCTCCGAGACCTTGAGCGCCAGCAGGCCCTCGGCAGCTGCGCGGCTCGCCTTGGCGGCGGCTTTCAGCGCGCTCTTCTTGCGCAGATCGTCAATGGCGCGGTCGAGATCACCGTCGGCCGCGGTCAGGGCCTTCTTGCAGTCCATCATGCCGAGCCCGGTTCGATCCCGAAGCTCCTTGACCATCGCTGCTGTAATGGTGGCCACGATTGCAGTTCTCCTCTCGTCTATTCATTGTCGCCGTTGTCGCCGTTGTCGCCGTTGTCGCCGTGCGGGTGCGCGTTGGATCCGGTGTCGCGCCGCTCCGGCGCGACACCGGGGTCCGCCCGATCAGCCAGCGTCGCCGTCACCCGGAGGGGTTTGCGCGGGCGCCGCGTCCGTCAACGGCCCGGCGCCAGCCGAGGCTTCGCCGCCGGCCGCGGTGTCAACGCCAGCCGGGGCTTCCGCGCTGGCGGGGGCTTCGGCGGTGGCCGGGGCTTCGACGCTGGCCGGGGCTTCGACGCTGGCCGGGGCTTCCGCGCTGGCCGGGGCTTCCGCGCTGGCCGGGGCTTCGGTTTCCACTTCGACGAACTCGTTCTCCGAGAACGTGTCGGGGTCGATATCGCCCGCCGCCCTGTTCTGGCCTTCGGCGATGGCGTCCGCGACCGCGGTGACATACAGCCTGATCGCACGGATCGCGTCATCGTTGCCCGGGATCACGTAGTCGACGCCCTCGGGGTCGCTGTTGGTGTCCACCACCGCAATGACGGGGATGCCGAGCTTGTTCGCTTCCGTGATGGCAATGCGCTCGTGCTGCACGTCCACCACGAACAGCACGTCCGGGAGGCCGCCCATCTCCTTGATCCCGCCGAGGCTCCGGTCGAGCTTCTCCATCACGCGCCGCTTGCGCAGCCCTTCCTTCTTCGTGAGCATCTCGAACGTGCCGTCGCTCGCCTGGGTCTCCAGCTCCTGCAAACGGCGAATCGACTGCCGGATGGTCTTGTAGTTGGTCAGCATGCCGCCGAGCCAGCGCTGGTCGACGTAGGGCATGCCGACGCGGACGGCCTGTTCCTTGATGACCTTGGCCGCGGCGCGCTTCGTTCCCACGAAGAGAATCTTGTTCTTGCGCGTCGCCAGCGAACGGATGTGCACGAGCGCCTCGTTCAGGGCCGGCACGGTGCGTTCGAGGTTGATGATGTGAATCTTGTTGCGCGCACCGTAGATGTACGGTGCCATCTTGGGATTCCAGAACCGGGTCTGGTGACCGAAGTGCGCGCCGGCCGCGAGCATGTCGCGCATGCCGATGGAAGCCATGTGTTGTCTCCGGGTTGTTGCACCCGCGCGGCTCGCTGCCGGATCCGACGCCCGACCTTCCGGTCGCGCGCCCACCCGCGGCAGTCCTCGTCTGGCGCCGCGCGGGAAAATCTGGCGGGGCCATCCCACGGATGAAGCCCGCCTGTAAAATCAGCGCCCCGGAACGAGCGGAAACCGGTATCTGCATCGCCAACCGACCGCTCCGACCCCGCTCGGACCTGGCACCGACCTGACCGAAGCGCAACCGCACCGCGTGCCGGAAACGCTCCCCGCCGAGGCTGTTCCATGCAGGGCGCGCGCTTTATACCATAGCGGTTTCGCACTGCGGAAGGTGAGACACTCCTTCGATATGCCGGTCAGACCGAAAAAACCCGAGGAAATCGAGAAGATGCGGATCGCCGGCCGTCTGGCCGCCAGCGTCCTCGAAATGATTGGCGAGTACGTCCAACCCGGTGTGACCACCGGGGACCTCGACCGCCGCTGCCACGACTTCATCGTGGGCGACCTGGCATGCCGGCCGGCGCCGCTCAACTACAGCAACGCGCCCGGGCAGCCACCGTTCCCCAAGTCGATCTGCACGTCCGTCAACCACGTCGTCTGTCACGGCATCCCGAACGATCGCAAGGTGTTGCGCAACGGCGACATGGTGAACATCGACATCACCGTGGTCAAGGACGGCTGGCACGGCGACACGAGCAAGATGTTCTTCGTCGGCGAGCCGAGCGTGCTGGCGCGGCGGCTCGTGCGCGTTACCCAGGAGTGCCTGTACAAGGGCATCGGGCAGGTCCGCCCCGGGGCCTTTCTGGGCGACATCGGGGCGACGATCCAGAAGCATGCGGAGACGCAACGCTTTTCCGTCGTCCGCGAGTTCGGCGGGCACGGTATCGGGCAGATATTCCACGACGAGCCCATGGTCCTGCACTATGGCCAGCACGGCACCGGGGTACGCCTGCTGCCGGGCATGACGTTCACGATCGAACCGATGATCAACGCCGGCAAGCGCAACGTGAAGATGCTGCCCGACCGGTGGACCGTCGTGACCAAGGATCACCGCCTGTCGGCACAGTGGGAACACACCGTTCTCGTCACCGACGACGGCGCCGAAGTGCTGACGCGCCGCGACGAGGAGACTGTCCTCGCATGAGTCTCCCGACTTGACCCGCCAGCCGGATACCGCCGAACTGCGGCGTCGCATCGACCTCGCGGACCAACGCCTGGTCGAGCGCTTCTGGAACGGCGATGACGCCGAAATACTCGTCGCCGAACGTGCACGCTTCTTCGATGCGTTCCTCGTCGAGATCTGGCAACACGCCTTCGGGTATCGCGACGACCTCGCCCTGCTCGCCGTCGGCGGCTACGGACGGGGCGAACTGCACCCCGGGTCCGACATCGACATCCTCATCCTCGTCAAGAAGGCGCGACGCAGTTCCGACGATATCGCCGCCTTCGTGCGCCTGCTGTGGGACCTCAAGCTCGATATCGGCCACAGCGTGCGCTCCGTCCGCGAGTGTCGCGGCGAGGCGGCGAACGACATCACCGTCGCAACCGCGCTCATCGAACGGCGCCGGCTCGCCGGTTCCGACATCCTGTGCGCCAGGCTCGACCGGGCACTCGCCGGACGACGGGTATGGCCGAGCCGCAGATTCTTCGCGGCCAAGCGCACCGAGCAGGCCGAACGACACGCCCAGTTCGACGATGTCGAGTACGACCTCGAACCCAACATCAAGGGCTCGCCGGGCGGCCTGCGGGACATCCAGACCGTGGGCTGGATCACGCGACGCCATCTCGGGACGTCGGACCTCTCGGAGCTGACCAGGCAGGGATACCTGACGCCGCAGGAGCGCGGCTGGCTTGCGGAAGGCGGCAAGTTCCTCTGCAAGGTGCGCTACGGGCTGCATCTGGTGGCCGCCCGCAGGGAGGACCGCCTGCTATTCGATCATCAGCGCACGCTGGCCGAGCGGTTCGGCTATCGCGACTCCGACGCCCAGCTCGGGGTCGAGCAGTTCATGCACGACTACTACCGCCACGTCCTCGAACTGCGGGAGGTGAACGACATCCTGCTGCAGCACTTCGACGAGGCCATCCTGCACGGTCGACGGACGCCGCGCATCGAGCCGATCAACGAGCGCTTCCAGGTCAACAACCAGTACATGGAGACCACCTCGCCGCAGGTCTTTCGCGAGCACCCGCCGGCGCTGCTCGAACTGTTCGTCATCATGGCGAACCGACGGGACATCGCCGGCGTCCGCGCCTCCACCATCCGGCTGATCCGCGACCACCTCGCACTGATCGACGACGACTTCCGCCGCGACCCCGCGGTGACGCGCTACTTCATCGACCTGCTGCGCGCGCCCTACACCGTGGTGAGCCAACTCACGCGCATGCGGCGTTACGGCATCCTCGGCCGCTACATTCCCGAGTTCGGGCGCGTGGTGGGGCAGATGCAGCACGACCTCTTCCACATCTACACGGTGGATGCCCACACCATGATGGTCATCCGCAACATGCGCCGCTTCCGCTATCCGGCGAGCGCCAGGCAGTTCCCGGTGGCCGCCCGGTGCGTCCACAACATCCCGAAGATCGAGCTCCTCTACATCGCGGGCCTCTTTCACGACATCGGCAAGGGACGCGGCGGCAACCACTCGGAACTCGGCGCCGGTGACGCGGTGGCCTTCTGCGAGCGCCACGGGCTGTCCGCCGAGGATACGGCGCTGGTCGAGTGGCTGGTGCGCTCGCATCTGGTCATGTCGACCACCGCCCAGCACAAGGACATCCACGATCCCGCGATCATTCACGAGTTCGCGCGCGACGTACGTGCGACGACGCGGCTCGACTACCTGTACGCGCTCACCGTCGCGGACATCACGGCGACCAATCCGACGTTGTGGAACGGCTGGCGGGCGACGCTCATGCATCAGCTCTACACGGAGACGCACAGGGCCCTGACACGCGGCCTCGACGGTGGACCCGAGCGTGCGGAACGCATCGATTCCTGCCGCGAGACCACACTGGACCTGCTGGCGGACCAGGGCATCCCACGCGAGCGCGGCCTGGCCCTGTGGGACAACGCCGGCGACGAGCTGTTCCTGCGGCACACGCCCGGGCAGCTGGCGTCCATCACGCAGGCCATGCACACCCACGACATCGCCACCGGGCCCATGGTCTACCTCCAGGACATCGCAAGCGAAGGCGACGGCGCCACGGAGATCTTCGTGTACACCGGCGACCGGCCGAACCTGTTCGCCGCAAGCGCCATCGCCCTCGACGAATTGAACCTGCAGATTCACGACGCCAGCATCATCACCACCGAGAGCGGTCTCTGCCTGAACTCCTACATCGTGCTCGGCGATCACGGCCAGCCCGTCGGCGACGACGGGCGGCAAGTGCGCAAGAAGCTTGCCAGGAAGCTGTCGGCCGAGCGCATCACACGCACCGCCCGACGCCGGGTCGACCGGCGTCTGAAGGAATTCGTCCTCCCTACGGAGGCGGACCTGACCCTGGAGCCAAACGGGCGCCACAGCCGGCTGCGGGTCGTGTGCTCCGACCGCCCGGGCCTGCTGGCCGTGGTCGGGATGCTGTTCGTGGAACTCGATATCGGCGTCCATCGGGCTCGCATCACGACCCTCGGCGAGCGCGTGGAGGATGTCTTCGAGATCGACGCGATCCGCGACCCGGAAGAGGTGGAGCGCATCGCCGGCACCATCCGCTCGCGACTCGACGAGGAGATCGCGCAGAGCACCTCCGGCGCCGGACGCGCGGCGTGAATCCCTGGCTGGACCGCCTCCTGCCCTATCCCTTCGAGCGCCTGGACGCACTCAAGGCCGGAATCCTGCCGACGGCGGACGCACCCCACGCGCCGCTGCAGATCGGTGAGCCGAAGCACGCACCACCCGATTTCGTCATGCAGGCGCTGCAGCATCCCGACACCCTGCGGGACGGCCTGCGCACCTACCCGCCCACGCGGGGCGGTGCACCGTTGCGCGGCGCCATCGTCGACTGGCTCGGGCGACGTTTCGGCGCGCATGTCGATCCCGAACGCCAGGTCCTGCCGGTCAACGGCACCCGCGAGGCGCTCTTTTCGTTCGGCCAGGCGATCCTGTCCGGCGCGCCCTCGGCCCGGGTGCTGTTGCCGAACCCCTGTTACCAGGCGTACGAGGGCGCGGCGCTGTTGCGCGGCGCAACGCCCTGCTACGTGCCCTGCCGCGACGAACACGGCGACCTGCCCGACTTCGATGCGATCGACGACGCGGTCTGGGCCGCGACGGAACTCGTCTACACCTGTTCGCCCGGCAATCCTACCGGCGCTGTCCTTCCCGAAGCCGCGTTGCGGGGGCTGATCGAGCGGGCCCACGAGTTCGACTTCGTCATCGCCGCGGACGAGTGCTACTCGGAGATCTACCGCGACGAGCACGCACCTCCCGCCGGGTTGCTGCAGGCGGCCGCGGCGATGGGCACAACAGGCTTCGAGCGCTGCATCGTGTTTCACAGCCTGTCGAAGCGGTCGAACCTGCCGGGGCTGCGCTCCGGCTTCGTCGCCGGCGACGCCGACCTCGTGGAGCGCTACTTCCTCTACCGGACGTACCACGGCTGCGCGATGCCGGCGCACGTTCAGGCGGCCAGCGTGCTCGCCTGGGGCGACGAGACCCACGTGCGCGAGAACCGGGCCCGCTACCGGGCAAAGTTCGAGGCCGCGACGCCGATCCTGGCGGAAGTGCTGGACGTGCGCAGCCCGGCAGCGGCGTTCTATCTCTGGCCACGGGTCCCCGGCAACGACGAGACGTTCGCGCGGGCGCTGTACGCCGCACAGAACGTCACCGTCATGCCGGGCTCGTACCTCGGCCGCGGTGCGGGCGAGACCAACCCCGGCGCGGGTCACGTTCGGATCGCACTCGTCGGCGAGACGGCCGAGTGCGTGGCGGCGGCGGAGCGCATCCGGACGTTCGTGCGGGGCAGGTAGGCTACCAGCCGCACGCCCGAAGCGCACGAAATGGTGTACGTTACGCGCCGTTCGACGAGGGAGGCCTGTATGAGCGACCTGTTCGCCTTCGGGATGGGCATCGCCAGCCGCAACGCGGCCGGCGAGGTGCTCGACACGTGGTTCCCGGCACCGCTGCGCACCGTCGCCGGCGCGGTGGCCGAAATCGCCGCCGCGATCGGCAGCGAACCCGCGGCCCAACCCGAGGCCGCACGCCGCATCGCCGCGGCTCTCGAGGTCGCGGGCCAACGCGACGCCGCCGCCTCGTACCGCATGCTGGGCGCACTCGACGGACCGCTCATGGCCGTCGTACTCGAGACCGACACGGCAATCCGCTCGACGCCGGAGGCCTACCTGAAACTCCACCTGCTCTCCCACCGCCTCGCGCTGCCCAACACGCTGAACCTCGACGGCCTGTTCGAGCACCTGCCGACGGTCGCCTGGACCAGCGCCGGGCCCATCGATCCCGCGGAACTGCCGGCCCGCGTGGCCGCCGCGCGCATCCGGGGCGACACGCTCACCGTCCACGCGGTGGACAAGTTCCCCCGCATGACCGACTACGTGGCGCCGTCCGGCGTACGCATCGCGGATGCCAGTCGCGTTCGCCTCGGCGCCTACCTCGGCGAGGGAACGACGGTCATGCACGAGGGCTTTCTCAACTTCAATGCGGCGGCCATCGGCCCGAACATGGTCGAGGGCCGCGTCTCCCAGGGCGTGACGCTCGGCGCGCACACCGACCTCGGCGGCAGCGCGAGCACCATGGGCACGCTGTCGGGCGGCGGCAAGATCGTGATCAGCATCGGCGAACGGTGCCTGGTCGGCGCCAACGCCGGCTGCGGCATTCCCCTCGGCGACCGCTGCACCATCGAGGCGGGGCTCTACATCACCGCCGGCACGGTCGTCGACGTGATCGACGAGTCCGGCGCCGTGGTCCGCACCGCGAAGGCCCGGGAACTGGCCGGCCAGAACGACATGCTGTTCATTCGCCACAGTCAGACCGGCGCCGTGCAGTGCCGTACCAACCGCGCCGCCATCGAACTCAATGCCAAGCTGCATGCCCACAATTAGGCCCGCTGCCACCGTTGGCTCGAACGCGCAGCGGAGCGGTCAGGCGGTCGCTCCGACCGCCGACGTTCCCCTCGACCCGGAGGGCGCCGATGCCCTGACCCTCACCCGCGAACTCGTGGGCCGACCCTCCGTGACACCGGATGATGGGGGCTGCCAGGAATTGCTGATCGCCGAGCTCGCCCCGCTCGGGTTCGAGGTGCAGCGACTGCCGTTCGCGGACGTGACGAATTTCTGGGCGCGCCGCGGGTCGGCCGGTCCGCTTCTGGCGTTCGCGGGCCACACCGACGTCGTGCCACCCGGACCCCTCGACGCGTGGTCCTCTCCACCCTTCGTGCCGAGCATCCGCGGCGGCGCCCTGTACGGACGCGGCGCCGCCGACATGAAGGCGAGCCTTGCGGCGATGCTGGTTGCGACCCGGCGCTTTGTGGGCGCGCATCCCGACCACGCGGGATCTATCGCCTTGCTCGTCACGAGCGACGAGGAAGGCGACGCCGTGAACGGGACCACGCGCGTCATGGACCACCTGCGGGCACAGGCGACCACTATCGATTGGTGCGTCGTTGGCGAGCCGTCTTCCCGGCACCGTCTCGGCGACGTGGTACGCGTGGGCCGACGCGGCTCCCTCAACGCACGCCTGACGGTGCACGGAGTGCAGGGCCACGTCGCCTACCCGGAAGAGGCTGCGAACCCCATCCACTCGGCCCTTGGGGCGCTCGACGCCCTCGCCGGCCGGACCTGGGACGCCGGCAACGATTTCTTCCCACCGACGGGCTTCCAGATCTCCAACATCGCGGCCGGCACCGGCGCGGCGAACGTCATCCCCGGCACGCTGACGGTGCACTGCAACTTCCGCTTCAATACCGAACAGACCGTCGATGCCCTGCGCGCCGAGGTCGAACGCACGCTGGCAGCCGCCGCCATCCGGTTCGAGATCGAGTGGTCGCTTTCCGGGCTGCCGTTCCTGACGCGCCCCGGGGCGCTGACGCGCGCCGTGCGCGCCGCCGTACGGGACGTAGCGGGTCTCGTGCCGGAGTCCTCCACCGGCGGCGGCACGTCCGACGGCCGCTTCATCGCCCCGACGGGCACCGAGGTCGTCGAACTCGGGCCGGTCAACGCGACCATTCACAAGGTCGACGAACACGTGGCGATCGCGGATATCGACGCCCTGGCACGGATGTACGAGGGCGTGATGCGGACCCTGCTCGTCCCGGACTGAAGGGCATGCGGGCGCCCGCCGTCATCGCTATCGGCATCGTGGCGTTCGTCGCCGGCGCCGTGTATTTCGCTCCCGCGGCCATCCTTGCCGTCGCCGCGGACGACGGCGGCGCGGTACGTCTTTCGAACATCGAAGGCCGCCTCTGGGCAGGGCGCGCCGCACTCTTCTACGACGGGTGGCCAGCTGGAAGACTGCGCTGGTCGTTCGATCCCGGGAGCCTGCTCGGCGCAACGCTGGGTTTCGACTGGCGCATCGACGACCCCGGCTACGCCGTCTCCGGGAGCGCGGAGTTCGCCTTCGGCGGCATCGGCGTGGATGCCGCCGGCCAAGTCGGCGCGGTCGCCGTCAACCGCATCCTGAGCCCCTATCACATCGCCGCCGCGGGAGTCCTCGAGATCCATCGGCTCGATGCCCGGTTGACCCGTGACCTGCGGCTGCGGGCGATCGAAGGGACCGTGTGGTGGACGGGTGGGGCAGTGGCCTATCGGCTCGCCGGCAGCGAACATCGGGTGACCCTGCCGCGGCTCGACGCGCGCATCGAAACCGTGGCCGGCGAGCCCGTCCTCACCGCGAGCGCCGCGACCGGGGACACACCGCTCCTGCGCCTGCGGCTCGATCGCGAGGGTTGGGCGCACATCGGCATCACGCAGCACTTCACCGAGCTCGTCGGCATGCCGTGGCCAGGCAAACGGCCAGGCGACGCGATAGTCATCGAGGTGGCCGAAAAAGTACTGTAGCAGCCTGTCGGACGGCACCCGCACGGGCGACGGCCTGGGGGGGGCCAGAACGCCACGCCGCAGACCGAGGCAACGAGGTGGCAAGCGCCCGCGTGACACTCCGGCCGCCTCCCTTGTCCGCTACAATAGCCGCCCGACCGAGACGGGGATCGCATTGTTCGATCAAGCCGCCAAGCTCGTCGAGCCCGCGCGTATTGTCGCCACTGTCGGCATCGCCGTCGGCATCGCCGTGACGCTGGCCCAGGCCGTGTGGTCCTTCGCCGTGAGCCCGGATGCGGGACGGGCCGTGCCGACGGCAGCCGTCGAGGAAGCGCCCACCGCAGCGGCCGACATCGAGCGCATTGCCGCACTGCATCTGTTCGGCAGGACTGTCGCCGGAAACGTCGCCGATGCGCGCCTCGACCGCACACCGGACACCAAGCTCAACCTCGTACTCGCAGCCGTCTTTGAGGCAAGCGACCCCGCGGCGTCGGTTGCGGTCATCGGCACGCAGGGCCGCCCGGCCGAGGCGTACCGGGTCGGCGATGAAATCCCCGGCGGCGCCCGGCTCGCCGAGGTCCACACCGACCTCGTGGTGATCAGCCGGGGCGGAGTGCGCGAGGCACTGCGTTTCGACGACCTGCCCCTGCAGGCGGCGACGGCCGACACGGGCCGCGCACCGGCGGCGCCTGGTAGTCCCGGGAGCGCCCTGCAACCCGCCGGGGCACCCCAGGATGCACCGCGCTACCAGAGACAGACGGAAACCGTCCGCACCGTCGTGGACGCGTACCGCGAACGCCTGCAGGAAAACCCTGAACGGACCCTGAGCGCCATCGGGCTGGAGCCGGTGTCCCCATCCGAGACGCGCGGCTATCGGGTCGCCTCTCTCTCCAACGCGCCGCAGCTCGCCCACACGGGGCTCCAGGCCGGCGACGTCATCGTCTCCGTCAACGGCCGGCCCGTCGGCAACGTGCGCCAGGACCGGATGGAGATCGACAGCGTCATCGCCGAGGGCGCCGCCCGCCTGGAGGTGCAGCGCGGCGAGCGCCGTTTCTTCGTGAAGGCGTCTCTTCGCTAGGAATCTCCCATGAAGATCCTCCGCGCAGTCTCCATGGCATGCGTCGTCGCCGGTTGCTGGCTGACGACGCCGGCCGTCGTCGCCCAGGAAGACCAGACGGTGTCCGAACCGCGGGCGCAGACGTGGGAGATCAACGCGCGGGACCAGGATATCCGCCAGTTCATCACGCAGGTCTCGCAGATCACCGAACGTCCGTTCGTCATCGACCCGCGCATCAAGGGCACGGTCACGGTGGTGTCGAACATCGAACTCGACAAGGATGGCGTGTACGAGTTGCTGCTGTCCGTGCTGCGGGTGCATGGCTTTGGCGCCTATGCCGTCGGCAACGTGGTGCACGTCGTGCAGAACCCGACCCTGGTCAAGCAGACCGGCGGCGGCGGCGACGGCCTGTCCCAGGCGCGGCAGGCCATCGTGACCCAGGTGGTTCCGGCGCAGAATGTGGCGGCCGCGGAGCTCGTGAAGATCCTGCGCCCGATCATTCCGCAGTACGGACACATCGCGGCGGTGGCGAAACCCAACGTCGTGATCCTCTCCGACCACGCGGACAATATCGAGCGTCTGATGCGCATCGTCGCCGAGATCGACGTCGCGAACGAGGAGGAGTTCGTGGTGCGCCCGTTGACCTACGCGTGGGTGGGCGCGGTCGTGGCGATTCTCGAAAAGGTGGCCCCGGAACAGCTCGGCGAGAGCGGGCCGGGGCCCCAGGTGGTGCAGGTGATCGCAAACGAGCGCAACAACAGTCTCATCCTGCGCGGCAAGTCGCGTCCGGTCGCCGTGATCACGGACCTCGTCGACAAGCTCGACGTGCCGGCCACGTCCACGGACGCCGCCCAGGTGATCCGCCTTTCGCACGCCCAGGCGGCCGACATCGTCGGCATCCTGAACGGACTCTTCACGAGCCAGTCCGGGGGCGACGATCAGCAGCACATCAGCATCCAGGCGGACGAGTCGCTGAACGCCATCGTGGCCCGCGCCGACCCCGGGACCATGGGCGAGATCCTCGACGTACTCGGCATGCTCGACGTGCGGCGCACCCAGGTCCTGATCGAGGCGGCGATCGCCGAGATCGCCGTCGACGACCTCTTCACCATGGGCATCGAGGTCGCCGGCACCGACCAGCGCGGTCAGTCCGTACCCGCCTTCAACACGACGCTGAACGGCATCGTCAACGCCCTGCTCGCCGGGGCCCGGCCCGAGGGCGCCACGTCCGTGGACGGCGTCAGCCTGATTGGCGGCGCGACGGTGCCCAGCGTCGCCGTGGCCAAGCTCGACCCCGACGGCATCTCCTTCGGCGCGGTGCTGAATGCCCTGGCCACCAACGTGGCGGCCGACCTCTTGTCCGCGCCGAGCGTGCTGACCCTCGACAACGAGGAGGCAAAGAACCTCGTCGGCCAGAACGTGCCGTTCCGTTCCGGGTCGTTCACCACCACCGCGGACGGCATCAGCAACCCGTTCAGTACCGTGCAGCGCCAGGACATCGGCATTACGCTCACCGTCACGCCGCACATCCATGACGGCTCTTCGGTGCGGCTGGAAGTCCTCCTGACCGTCGAGAACCTGGTCGATTCCGGCCTCGGATCGAGTGCCCTCGAGAGCGCCGACTTCATCACGCAGAAGCGGGAAATAGACACCACGGTACTGGCCGACGATGGCCAGACGATCGTGCTCGGCGGGCTCATCCAGGACGATATCCGCGAATCCCGGCGCAAGGTGCCGGTGCTCGGCGACATGCCGGCGATCGGGCGGCTGTTCCGCAGTACGCGGGAGACGCGCGCCAAGAGAAACCTCCTGGTGTTCCTGCGGCCCACGGTCCTGCGCGACGAAGATGACGTCAAGGTCACGACCGACCGCCTCTACAACCGTATCTGGGAATTCCGGCTCGAATCGCGCCCGGAAGGGGCAACGCCCTCGCCGGACCACCTCTACGACGGACGCAGCAGCGGGTAGACGCTTGCGCCGCAGTTGCGCACCACCACCCGCACGCGGTTTCTTCACAAGCGCCCCTGGTCTGGTAGCCTCGGCCGTGCGAGGAGGCGTCTTGGCCATGAAGTCGCTGTTCCAGCGTCTCAACTTCCAGATCGCGCGGGCCGTCGTGCGCTGGCTGACACGACCCGAAGCGTTCGGCCTCGATGCCGTCGACGGCACCTGGCCGGTGTATGTGCTCGACCACCGCTCGCTGACGGACCTGCTGGTCCTCGACCTGCTCACCGAACGGGCCGGATTGCCACGCCCGACCGAGCCCTTCATCGCCGACGGCATCGAGGAAGCGCGCCGTTTCTTCTTCCTGAATCGCGGCGCCGGCATCGTCCGCCGCCACACGATGCGCAGCTACTCCTCGCGCATGCTGCGCTTCGAGAGCTGGCTCCTGGGCGCCCCCGATGCGCAGGCGACGCTGGTTCCCGTGTCCATCTTCTGGGGTCGCGCGGCGAACAAGGAACGCTCCGTCGTCCGTTCCCTGTTCTCCGACGACTGGTCCATGTCCTCCCGATTTCGACGTTTCATGAGCCTCTTTTTCAATCGTACGGATATCGTCGTGCGGTTCGGCGCAGCGCTGCCCTGGCACGAGATCGTCGACGCGGGCCTCGACCACAACCGCATGACGCGGCGCACCGCACGACTGTTGCGGGTCAAGTTCCGCAACCAGCGCACCGCCACCCTGGGTCCCGACCTGTCGCATCGACGCACGCTGGTCGATCGCGTACTGGCGAGCCGCGCCGTGCTCGCCGCCATCGAGGAAGACGGCGAGACGGACCGGGCAGAGGCCCTGCGTGTCGCCCGGCGTTACGCCAACTCCATCGCGTCGGACATGTCCTATCCGACCGTGCGCTTCCTCAACCGGGCGCTGACCTGGTTCTGGAACCGCATCTACGACGGGATCGAGATCCGCGGCATCGACCGACTCGCCCGCGTCGCGGACACCCACACCCTCGTCTACGCACCGAGCCACCGCTCGCACGTGGACTACCTGCTGTTGTCCTACGTGCTGTTCCACCAGGGATTCATGATTCCGCACATCGCCGCCGGCGAGAACATGAACATGCCCCTCGCCGGCCCCATCCTGCGCCGCGGCGGCGCGTTCTTCATGCGACGCCGCTTCCTCGACGACCGGCTCTACACGGCGATCTTCGCCGAGTACCTCTACCAGGTGCTGCGGCGCGGCCACTCCGTCGAGTACTTCATCGAGGGGGGACGCTCGCGGACCGGGCGGCTCCTGCGACCGCAGACAGGATTACTGCGCATGACGCTGGACGCGGCCCGGCGGGGCATACCCCGGCCGATCGCCATCGTGCCCGTATACGTCGGCTACGAGAAAGTCATCGAAGCCGGCAGCTATCTGAGCGAACTGCGTGGCGGCACCAAGCGGCGCGAATCCGTACGCGGGCTGCTGAGGAACCGCCGGCTCGCTCGGCAATCCTTCGGCAAGGTGTCGATCGATTTTGGAGAACCGATCGACCTGGCGGCGCTCGGTACCGGGCAGTCGACAGCGGCCGCCAGGGACCTCGGCATGCAGACGCTGCTGCGGATCAATGCGGTGGCTTCCGTGAACCGGGTCAACCTGGTGGCTCTCGCAACCCTGGCCACCCCCCGCCAGGCCATCGACGAGCGACTCCTGATCGAACAGGTCGACTGCCTGCGGACCCTCCTCTCCCTCGACGCCGGGCGGCACGGCCACCATGTGACGGACCTGCCCGCGGACGCGGTCGTGGCGGCCGTCGAGTCCCTCGGGTTGCTGGAACGGGACCGGCGGCGGTTCGGCGACATCCTCGGTCACGACAGGGCGACGGCGGTCCTGATGACCTGGTACCGCAACAACGTCCTCCACATATTCGCGGCTCCCTCGCTGGTCGCCTGCCTGGTCGTCAACCGCCGCCGCAGCGCCCGCGCGGCCGACATCACGCGCTACTTCGAAACCGTCTATCCCTTCGTGCGCCGGGAGCTGTTCCTGGCCGAGGAGGCGCCGGACACCGTCAGCCGCTGGCTGGGCCACCTGGCGGCGCTGGGTCTCGTCGTCAAGCGCGAGGGCGGACTCTACGCCGCCCCCCCACCGGAGGCGCCGGAGCGCTTCCGGCTGAAGCTCCTCGCCAACATCCTGCGCGAGACCATCGAACGCTACTACGTCGTCGTCGCCGTGCTGACCGCCAACGGCCCCCTCACCCGCGCCGAGCTCGAGAGCCGCTGCGGCGTCGCGGCCGCACGCATGTCGAAGCTGCACGGGATCGACGCGCCGGACTTCTCGGACGAGCGCCTGTTTCGCGGCTTCATCGACGCGCTGATCGAGCGCGGCGCCGTCACCACGGAGGACGGTTGCCTGCGCGCCGAGCCGGTCGTAGCCACCGTCGTGCGTGCGGCCAGGCAGGTGATCGACGACGAGTTCCGGCAGGGGGTGGCGTTGTTCGCGGCGGACCGGGCGGGCCAGGAGTTTTCACCCCGGGTCCCGGCGCGTGGGCCGTAAGGTCGCGCTAACCCCGCCGCATCGCCGCCGAAGCGAATGGGTTCTCCACGCGCACTCCGGCAAAGTCCATGCCTGACGGCAGATCTTCCGTCAGCAACGTCGAACAGGCAGCCAGGCGCGCGGCCTCGACAATGGCCGCATCCCAGTAGGAGACCTGCCAGCGTTGTACCGTGGCCAGCGCCTGTCGCACCAGCGGGACGGAGGTTTCGATCACCCGGAATCTCGACCATGCCTCCACAAGCGCGGTTGCGGCCTCGTGCGAGAGACGTTCCGCTCTCGTCGCGCGCGTCGCCTGCACGTAGAACTCCTGCAGGACCTGCACGGACAACACGAGGTCATCGCGCGTGAGGATCGCACGCGCTGTCTCCGCCTTGGCAGATTCGTCGGCGGCGGTACTCGCCGCATAGAGGAGGACGTTCGTGTCAACGAAGACCGGCACGGTCGTGCACCGCATCCCGGGGCAGACGGTCACCCGCACGAAACGCCCTGATGCCCCGTAGCGTTTCGTCCTGCAGGCGAATCAGCCGTTCGAACTCCGTCTCCTCGCCCGACCATCGTACAAGGAAGTCCCGAACCATCGCCGACACGGAGGTACCTCGCTCCGCGGCCTTGATTCGAGCCCGACGATGTACCCCGTCGTCTACGCTGACTGTGATATTTTTCATCTTCACAGTTTCACAGCACGCTCACTCCAAGTCAACGCCAGGCGACACAGCGGCGCTCGCAGCCGATCAGCCTCAGTCCAACTCGGGTCCGCTCAAGGCGGACTCAAGCGGCCGATAGACGTCGAACCGTACCGTCCGGCCGCGAACGCACCAGTCTGGCGAAGCGATCGGCGTGGCGTGGACGCGCCGTTTGAGAACCACGCGGTCACGCGCATGACGCCGGGCAAGGGCGAGGGTCTGCGCAACGTCGGGCGCGTCGCGCCCGACGATCTCTCGCAGGACCTGCATGGGCTTTTTCGGCAGGGCGTTCTTGGTCCGCGGTTCGAACATCGGATCGAGATAGACCACGTCAAAGCCGGCGGGAATGCGCGCATGGGCATCGACCAGCTCGACCGCGACCTCCCATCCCGAGCGGCTGACACGATCGACGAGCACGGCAAAGACCGCCGGATGCGACTCGGCCATCGTCACGCTGCAACCGGCGGCGGCGAGGGTCAGTCCGTCCGATCCCCACCCCGCCATCGCGTCGAACACCACCAGGCCGGGGCGTGCGCCGCAGGCGCGCGCAATCGCATCGCGCCGGGACGTGCGCCGCAAGGCCGCCGCTCCCGGAGCGAACCGACTGCACCCCGCGCCCTCGAATAGGGCGAGACCACTGTCGTCAACAGCCAGGTACCAACCGGATGACGGCGGAGGCTCCGTGGTCGCCGTGATCTGTCCGGACGGAAGACGAGCCAGCGCTTCCGGCAGGGCGTCCCTACCGTGCCCGAGATGGACGCGCACCGGGGTCGCGGGCGCCATCGCGCCGCTCACGACATCTTCTTCCAGGGCGAATCGCCGGAAACGTACAGCGGGATCGCTTCCGCCGCGTCGAGCCGCGGCTTGTCGGCCGCCAGCTCCGCCAGCACACCGGCCCGCAGTTGCTCCTCGCGCCGCGCCAGCAGCCAGCCGGCCGGCGGCGCCGGTACGGCGTCGGTGGAGACCAGCGTATCGAAGGCTTCGCAATGCAGGCCTTCGTCATCGAACCGGTAGCGCGCCATGTACACCCATCCCGCGCGGGACGGCCGTACGGTCACGACCCCTGGAACCTGCGCGCGGCGGCGGATGTGCTCGGCCATCAGTTCCGAGGTCGGCACGCCGACCACACCAAGGTCCGCACCGAGTGCGACGCCCTGTGCCACGGACGCACCGATCCGCACACCGGTGAACGATCCCGGGCCGGCCGAAAACGTGACCGCCGCCAGATCCCGCGGGCGCATGCCGGCAGAGGACAGCAGGTCGTCAATCATCCGCAATACCAGCGCGTTGTGGCGCCGTGGGGCGATGCGCGTGTGCTCGCGCACGTCCCCGCGGTCGGCGAGCGCGACGGAGCACGCGGCTCCTGTGGTTTCGATGGCTAGAATAGGCATGTGCTGAACCCCGACGAAGCTTATCGGAAACTCATCGCGGCGATCGAACCGATCGACGGGAGCGAAACGGTCGAGACGGAACGTGCGCTGGGCCGCATCTGCGCCGCCGATGTCGTCGCGCCGGTCGACCTGCCGCCGTTCGATGCGTCCGCCATGGACGGTTATGCCGTCGCCGCCCGCGACCTGGACGCCGACGCGCCGTTCGAGATGCGGGTGATTGGCGCCAGTGCCGCGGGAAGCCCGTCACCGGCCCACGTCGGGGGCCGCGACGCGATCCGTATCTTCACGGGCGCGGTGCTCCCCGGCGGCGCGGATGCCATCCTGCTGCAGGAGGACGTCGAGCGACGCGGCGACACCATCGTCGTCCACGAACGTCCGCGCAGCGGGCAGCACGTGCGGACACGCGGTCACGACATCGCGTACGGCGCGACGATCGTGGCGCGCGGCGCCCGGCTCGATGCCTATCGCCTGAGCTGGCTGACCGCGTGCGGCATCGCGCGCGTGGCGGTCAAGCCACGCGTGCAGGTGGCGGTCTTCGCGACCGGCGACGAGCTCGTTGACGTGGGCGCCACGTTGGGGCCAGGACAGATCTACGAGTCGAACCGCTTCGCCCTCATGCGTCTCATGGCGGACCTGCCGGTCGCGGTCACGGACCTCGGCCGTCTGCCGGACGACCTCGGGGCGACCCGGCGCGCGCTGGCCGAGGCAGCGACCAGCGCCGACATCGTCGTCACGAGCGGGGGCGTATCTGTCGGCGACGCGGATTTCGTCCGTGACGCCGTCCGCGAGGTGGGGCGCCTCGACTTCTGGAAAATCGCCTTGAAGCCCGGCAAGCCGCTGGCCGTCGGCCGCATCGGTCGGGCGGATTTCTTCGGGCTGCCCGGCAATCCCGTCTCGACCATCGTGACGTTCCTCCTGTTCGTGGTCCCCGCCATCGTGGCACGCGCCGGCGGCCGGCCGGAACCGCCGCTACGTGTGCCGGCACGCCTCGTCCACGGTGTGCGCCACACGATCGGGCGCCGCGAGTACCAACGGGGGATCGTGGCGAACCGGGACGGCACACTCATGGTGCAGGCGACCGGCGATCAGAGCTCCAACCGGCTCGCCACGTTCGACGGAGCGAACTGCCTGATCGAAGTCCCCGAGGATCGCGGCAACCTCGAACGGGACGACGCCGTGTCCGTGGTGCTCCTCGGCCAGGGTAGCGGCCGCCTGTTCTGACCGCGATTGCGCCGGGCGGGCGCGGTCAACCGTCGAGCGCGCGCAGCACCTCGTCGCGAATCTCCACCACGCTGCCCATGCCATCCACCGAGCGGTACTCGAGCGGCGAACGCCCGGACAGCTCCCGATAGAAGTCCACCAGGGGCGCCGTCTGGCGGCGGTACACCGCCAGGCGTTCCCGTACGGTCGCCTCCCGGTCGTCGTCCCGCTGCACGAGCGGTTCGCCGGTCTCGTCGTCCCTGCCGTCCACCTGCGGCGGATTGAAGTCCACGTGGTAGACGCGTCCGCTCGGCTCGTGGATGCGCCGGCCGGCGATGCGCCGGACGACTTCCTCGTCGGCCAACGCGATCTCCACCACGCACTCGATCGCGATGCCCGCGTCCACCACCGCCTGTGCCTGCGGGATCGTGCGCGGAAAGCCGTCGAACAGGAAACCGGCGCTGCAGTCGGGCGCCACGATGCGTTCGGCCACGAGACCGACCACGATGTCGTCCGACACGAGTTTGCCGGCATCCATGACGGCCTTGGCCTGGCGCCCGAGGGCGGAGCCCGCGGCGATGGCGGCTCGCAGCATGTCGCCGGTCGATATCTGCGGTATGCCGTACGCCTCGCAGACGAACTGGGCCTGGGTGCCCTTGCCCGCCCCAGGCGGACCCAACAAGATCACTTTCACGAATGCTCCGTACCGCGACAAAACACGCAGTGTGTCGGACCTGCAGCCCCAGCGGCAAGTAGGGGCGACCCGTGGTCGCCCGCGCCAATGCCGTGCACGATCGGGGCACGGGGCGCCTGTTGGCGGCCACAAGGGCGGGCCCCTACCGCCGGCGCACCTCGCGCACGCTCGGTACCCGACGCAGACGATCGAGCGCCTGGGCGAACTGCAGGACGTCGTCGACCTGCACCTCGAGCGCCATCATGGCCGTGTCGCCGCCCGACTGGGCGCGGGCTCGCGTGCTGACGACATCGATGTCGAGCGCGGCCAGTACCGCAGTGACGTCCCGCAGGAGGCCTTGCCGATCGTCTCCAACGATACGAATCTCCTGTATGGACGGCAGCGCCTCGCCACCCGTCGCCGACAGCGCTGCCTGCTCTTCGGCCTCCCGACGTCGCTGACCCATCACGCGTACCAGGTCGATCACCTGGCACTCGCCGACCCCGACCGCCTGCAGCAACTCCGCCTCGGTCTCGTAACCCATCTGCTGCGCCAGCTCGCCGCGGTCGGCCGTCAAGCCGAGCCGGTCCAGCGTGTCGAACAGCAGCGCGCGGCCGGCGGCGACGTTGGACTCCGCCAACTGCGCCCGGAACCATGACTGGATCTTGGCACGGGCGCGGCCCGTCTTCACGAATCCGAGCGCCGGGTTGAGCCACTCGCGCCGGGGATTCTCTTTGCGGCCGGTCACGATTTCGACGCTCTGTCCGGTGAAGAGCCGGGTGTTCAGCGGCACGTCCTGTCCGTCCACGCGCGCCCCGACGCACCGGTGCCCGATCTCCGTGTGGACGCGATACGCGAAGTCGACCGGGGTCGCACCGCGCGTCAGGTCCAGTACGTCGCCTTGCGGTGTGGCGACGTACACGCGTTTGTCGGCACCGTCCACGGCCTCCGCGTCCGGCAGCTGGCCATTGTCGCCATAGACGTCGATGTCGTCGTGCCACTGCAGCACCTGCCGCAGCCACTGCATCTTCCTGGAGCGGAGCGCCTCGCCCTCCTCGCCCTTGTAGCTCCAGTGCGCGCAGACACCCAACTCGGATTCGTCATCCATGTCCGCGGTGCGGATCTGGACCTCGAGCACCTTGCCTCCGGGGATCATCACCGCCGTGTGGATCGAGCGGTAGCCGTTGTCCTTGGGGTTGGCGATGTAGTCATCGAACTCGCTGGGAATGTGATGCCAGGCGGTATGCACGACGCCGAGCACGCCGTAGCACTGTGGCACGCTGCGCACGACGACGCGCACCGCCTGCACGTCGTAGACCTGGCCGAAGTCGATGCTCTTGCGGCCCATCTTGCGCCAGATGCTGTAGATGTGTTTCGCGCGCCCGACCACATCCGCTTCGATGCCGGCCCGTGCGAGCCGCCGCTCGATGTCCGCGACGACGGCCTCCACTTCCCTCTCACGTTCCTCGCGACGGCTGTCGAGGGCCGTCGCGATCTCCTTGTAGTCCCGGGGATGCAGATAGCGGAACGCGAGGTCCTCCAGCGTCCACTTGAGTTGCCAGACGCCCAGGCGTCCGGCGAGCGGCGCGAAGATGCGCAGCGCCTCGTTCGCCACGCGACGTTGCACGGCAGGCGGCGCCGACTTGGCCATGCGCAAGGCGATCACCCGCTCCGCGAGCTTGACCACCGCGACGCGCGGGTCGTCGATGAGCGCGACCAGGAGGTGACGGATGTTGTCGACCTGGTCTTCCGACTGACTGCGGACCATGGGCGAACTCGACAGCCTGTAGACGTGCGTCGAACTCACGCGCAGGAGCGCTTCGAGTTGACCCGCGATGGCTCTGCCGACCCGGTCGCGTACGATCACGGGGTCGAGCAGGCCGGAGCCCGCCACTTCGCACAGGACCGCCGTCACCACCGACTCCTTATCGAGCCCCAGCTCGATGAGCAACTGCGCGACCTCGAGGCCGTACTCGAGGCTGCGGTCGTCGTGGACCAGATCGATGGCGGCGGCCATCGGCGCGTTGACCCCGGCCCCGCCATCGCCGTCGGCCAGCCCGGCCAGCCACGCGTCGGTGTCCGGGCGGCCGTCAGCGCGCCGTGGCAGGTCGTGCCTGATCTTGACCATCTAGTGTCTACCACGGGCGCGCCGCCAACGGCGACGCGATCGAGTTGCTGCGCGACTCGGAAACGCTGACTCGAACATCTGGCTCATTTTTCGGCTTGACCGCTGTTTAAAGGGAATCCGGAGAACGAGGCGTGACCCCAGGGCAATATCGAGCAAATTGCCATTGGCCGCAACGCCGCAGTCTCAACCGTGCCGGAAGAGTTCCCGTGCCGCCAGGGGTCGGCCGCCGAGGTGAGGCTTCAGGGCCCGGCGCAGAATCGCCTTCGCGGCACGCCGCACCTCGTCCTCGTCGTAGCGGTCCTGGGCGATCGCCTTGAGCACGCCGCCCGGCCACGTCCCCGACATGCCGGCACGCGCCCGGAGGAAGCCCTCCCCTTCGACGAATTCGTAGACGCCGTCGTCCCGCACTGCAGTCCCCTCGGTCGCTTCGATATCGAACGTCAGACCGTAGCCGATTTCGCGCAGCAGGCACTTCTCGAAGACGCGCAGCGTCGGCTCGAGGTCCTCGTCGCTGTCGAGTGCCGCGAGCGCGGCTTCGTAGACCCGAAACAGCTCGGCGACCGACTCCTCGAGCGGCAGCGCCCGCATCATCAGTTCGTTCAGGTACATGCCCGCGAACAACCGCCGCCCGGCGAGCCGCCACCGATGCACCGTCTCGCACGCCGTCACCGTCACGAGGCGGCCCCTGCCCCGCCAGGCCACCTCCAGCCGCGAGAACGGTTCCACCAGGCGCACCCGACGGCCGCCGCCCCGCGTCCCCGTGGCGACGGCCGCCACCCGCCCGTGCGCGAGGGTGAGGAAATCCACGATCGAACTCGTCTCCCGGTAGGCCCGGCGATGGAGCACGTAGGCGGGCTGCCGTTGCGCGGGCGCGGTCATCGATAGCCGAAGGTCTTGAGAATGGCCTCGTCGTTGGTCCAGCCGGCCTTTACCTTCACCCAGAGGCGCAGCATCACCCGCCGGCCCAGCAGGCGCTCGATGTCCCCCCGGGCATCCTGGCCGATGGATTTCAGGCGCGCGCCGCCCTTGCCGATGACGATGCCCTTCTGTGTCTTCCGCTCGACGTAGATCACCGCATCGACCTCGGCGAGATGCGGCTCGCCGGCGAACCGTTCGATGCCGACGGCGACCCGATGCGGAATCTCGTCGCCGAGGCGGCGCATGATCTTCTCGCGGATGATCTCCGCCAGAAAGAACTCCGTCGGCCGGTCGGTCACATCGTCAGACTGGAACAGGTGCGGTCCGGCCGGCAGCCGTTGCGCCACCTCGCCCACCAGAGCGTCGAGGCCCTCTCCCTTCAACGCGGAAATGGGCACGATCGCCTGGAACCCGTGCCGCTCCCGCACGTCGTCGATGAGGGGCAGCAGCGCGGACCGTTCGCGCATGCGATCCACCTTGTTGATCGCACAGATGCATGGGGTTTCCGATCGTATGACCTGGCCGAGCGCCTCGCCGTCGGCAGCCGTGAACGGCCGTGCCTCGATGAGCAGAACGATCACGTCCGCATCGAACAGCGCGCGCAGCGCCTGCCCCACCATGTAGCGGTTGATCGCCCTGCCGGACGGGCGTATCGGGGCTCCCGACGTGCCCCCGCCGTCCCCGGCGGGACGATGGATGCCGGGCGTGTCGAGGTAGACGATCTGCGTCTCGCCGCGCGTGTCGACACCGAGCAGGTTGTGGCGCGTGGTCTGGGGTTTGCGCGACGTGATGCTGAGCTTGCGGCCGAGCAGGTGGTTGAGGAGCGTCGACTTGCCGACATTCGGCCGGCCGGCCAGCGCGACGAAGCCACAGCGCGTGCCCGTCACGGGATCCGCTCGAGAACGGCTCGCGCCGCCAACTGTTCGGCCGACTTGCGGGACTCGCCGCCGGCCGAGGCCTCGAGCCCCAGCGCCTCGACCCGGCAGCAGACGACATAGAGGTTCGGCTGTGCGTCGGCGTCGACGCTCTCGACCACGTAGTCGGGGAGCGCCAGGCGCCGTGCCTGCAGACACTCCTGCAGGCGCGTCTTGGCATCCTGCTCGACCACGCCGTCGAGGGCCTCCATGCGCGCGCGGAACAGACGTTCGACGACTTCCCCCGCGGCGGCCACGCCGCCGTCGATCGCGACCGCTCCGAGCACCGACTCGAGCGCGTCCGCAAGAACCGACGCCCGGTCGCGCACGCCGCTGCGCCGTTCGCCGATGCCGAGCACGATATGGCCTCCGAGACCGATCTCCCGGGCCACGTCCGCCAGCGCTCCCTTGCGGACCAGGCTTGCCCGCATGAGCGTCAGGTCCCTCTCCCTCGCCTCCGGGAAGCCCTCGAACAGGCGTCGGGCCACCACGTAGCCGAGCACCGCGTCCCCGAGGAACTCCAGCCGCTCGTTGTGCGCCGCCCCGCCGCTCCGATGGGTGACGGCGCGCCGCAGCAGGTCCCGGTCCTGAAACGGATACCCGAGGGCGCCCTGGAGACCGTCGAGGTCCATCGCCTCAGTGCTCGACCTTCAGCACCGCGAAGAACGCGTCCTGCGGGATTTCCACCTTGCCGAGCTGCTTCATGCGTTTCTTGCCCGCCTTCTGCTTCTCGAGCAGTTTCTTCTTGCGCGTGACGTCGCCGCCGTAGCACTTCGAGGTGACGTTCTTGCGCAGCGCCTTGACGTTCACCCGGCCGATGATGCGCCCGCCGATCGCTGCCTGTACCGCCACATCGAACATCTGCCGCGGAATGAGTTCCTTCATCTTGCGGATCAGGTCGCGCCCGCGGGCCTCCGCACGATCACGGTGCAGGATAGTGGCCAACGCGTCCACCCGCTCGCCGTTGATGAGAATGTCCACCTTGACCAGCGGCGCCGGCTCGAATCTGTCGAACCCGTAGTCGAGCGACGCGAAGCCTCGGCTCACCGATTTCAGGCGATCGAAGAAGTCCACGACGACCTCGGACAGGGGCAACTCGTATGTGAGCGCGACCTGGCCCCCGGAGAACTGCATGTTCTTCTGTACGCCGCGCCGTTCGATGCAGAGGTTGATGACCGCACCGAGGTGATCCCGCGGCACGAGTATGTGCACCAGGGCGATGGGCTCGCGCAACTCCGCGATCTGCGCGGCATCCGGCAGACTCGAAGGATTGTCTACCTCGTAGACCGCTCCGTGACGGGTCGCGACCTGGTAGATGACCGTAGGCGCGGACGTGATCAGATCCAGGTCGTACTCACGCTCGAGGCGTTCCTGCACGACCTCGAGGTGTAGCAGGCCGAGGAAGCCGCAGCGGAAACCCAGGCCCAGGGCGTCCGACGACTCCGGTTCGTGAAACAGCGCCGCATCGTTCAGGGAGAGCTTCGCCAGTGCCTCCCGCAGATCCTCGAAGTCATCGGAGTTCACCGGGAACATCCCGGCGTAGACCTGGGGTTTGACGCGCGCAAAGCCCGGCAGTGCGGGTACGTCGGAGCGCCCGGCGCGCACCAGGGTGTCCCCGACCGGCGCGCCCCGGATCACCTTGATGCCGGCGACGACGAAGCCGACCTCCCCGGCCGATAGTGCGGCGCGCGATTCCCGCTTGGGTGTGAAATGACCCACGTCGTCCACGACATGAACCTGGCCCACGGAGTGGGCGACGATCCGGTCGCCCTTGGCGATCCGGCCATGGACGACGCGCACCAGCGACACCACGCCGAGGTAGTTGTCGAACCAGGAGTCGACGATCAACGCCTGCAGCGGCGCCTCCGGGTCCCCGTGGGGCGCGGGAATCTCCGCCACCAGCTTCTCGAGCAGCGCGTCCACGCCCGCTCCGGTCTTGGCACTGACCTGGGACGCATGCTCCGCGTCGATGCCGATGATGGTCTCGATCTCGTCGCGTGCGCGTGCGGGATCCGCCTGGGGGAGATCGATCTTGTTCAGCACCGGCAGCACTTCGAGCCCCTGGTCGATGGCGGTCACGCAGTTCGCCACCGACTGCGCTTCCACACCCTGCGCAGCATCGACCACCAGCAAGGCCCCCTCGCAGGCGGCCAGGGAGCGGGACACCTCGTAACTGAAGTCGACGTGACCCGGCGTATCGATGAAGTTGAGCTGGAACTCCCGACCGGCGGGCGTCGTGTACCGCAGGGTGACGCACTGCGCCTTGATCGTGATGCCGCGTTCGCGCTCGAGATCCATCGAGTCGAGCACCTGCGCCTCCATCTCACGCGCCGCCAGCCCGCCGCACAACTCGATCAGGCGGTCGGAGAGCGTGGACTTGCCGTGATCGATGTGGGCGATGATGGAGAAATTTCGGATGTGGTCGATGACCGGCAAGGGACGCGTTACCGCGGCAGTCCAGGGGGCGGCAAGTTTAGGGCTTCCGGGGACCCGCCGCCAGACAGCCGGCCACGGGACCACCACGGGACCCACGGGCCCGGGGGGCCAGAAGGCGGCCGCCCCCTTGAAGAGAGCTGCAATCGCTGCCGTGCCTGCGGCTTCAGGAGGAGCCGACCAGTCGCGGTCGTACCCAGGCCGCAAGCCGTCCGCTCCGGCCCAGGGCGACGGCCACCGCTACGCCGGAGAAAAACCCGCCCACCGCGGCAGGAAGCCCGGCGCCCGCGAGTCCCACCGTCATCGCCCCGGCTCCCGCCATCGCGGCCAGCGGCAATCCGAAGACGACCAGCGCCGCCAGGGCCATCCCGCGTCGCGGCACCCCCACCGACACGCGCTCGCCGACGGCATGACGCCCGGCGCCCCCGGCCGCCACGTCCAGCGCAATCTCGCCCAGCAGCGACAGGCCCGCGGAACAGCGGCCGGCGCAGCCGGCGCACCGCTCGCGATCCATCTCGACGCGACAGCCGCGCGCATCGGCAGCGACCACCGTGCCGCAGCGAATCACCAGCGCGACGGGATTCATGGACGGTTCCGGCAACCTGCGCAACCTCGCTGCGACCCTCCAACGTGCCGCTATACTAGCCCGCGTCATGGAACGGCAACATTCAGCCGACGTACTGATCGTGGGCGCCGGCGCCGCCGGGCTTGCGGCGGCGTTGCGCATCGCCGAGCACGCGCGCGTGCTGGTGCTCTCGAAGGATGGCATCGAGGGCGGCTCGACCAATCGCGCGCAGGGCGGAATCGCCGCGGTCATGCACCCCAGGGATTCGGTGTCGCGGCATGTGCGGGACACCATCCAGGCGGGCGCCGGCCTCTGCGACGAAGAGATCGTGCGGTTCGTCGTCGAGCGGGGTCCGGCCGCGATACGACGCCTGATCGACTACGGCCTGACCCTGGACCGCACGTCTGCCGACGCCGCAGCGAAATTCCACCTGACCCGCGAAGGCGGCCACACCGAACGGCGTGTCCTGCACGTGGCGGACCGGACGGGTCAGGCCATCGAGTCGACCCTGGTCGAACGGGTCCTCGCCCATCCCCACATCGTTCTGCTGACGGACCGGGTGGCCATCGACGTCATCACGGCCGAGAAGCTCGGCATGGGCCCCGATCGCGTACTCGGCGCCTACGTCTACAACCAGTCGCAGCAGGTCGTCGAAGTGGTGCAGGCGCCCCACGTCGTCCTCGCCACGGGCGGGGCGAGCAAGGTGTACCTCTACACCAGCAATCCGGACGGGGCCACCGGAGACGGCATCGCCATGGCCTGGCGCGCCGGCTGCCGCGTCGGCAACATGGAGTTCAACCAGTTCCACCCGACCTGCCTGTACCACCCCGACGCCCGCTCGTTCCTCATCTCGGAAGCCGTACGGGGCGAAGGCGGCCGTCTGCTGCTGCCGAGCGGCGAACGCTTCATGGAACGCTTCGATCCGCGGGGCGAACTGGCCTCCCGCGACATCGTCGCGCGCGCCATCGACCACGAGATCAAACGGCTCGGCGTCGAATGCGTGTTCCTCGACATCAGTCACCGGTCGGTGGACTACATCGAGTCCCACTTCCCCACGATTCGTGCCCGTTGCCTCGCCGTCGGCATCGACATCGCGAAGGACCCGATTCCGGTGGTGCCCGCCGCGCACTAC
The DNA here is from genome assembly GCA_965206615.1 of Candidatus Azotimanducaceae bacterium. Classification (GTDB taxonomy): domain Bacteria; phylum Pseudomonadota; class Gammaproteobacteria; order Pseudomonadales; family Azotimanducaceae; genus VXNE01. The sequence continues at coordinate 696,103 of OZ242219.1, read as the reverse complement.
ACCTGCGGCGGGGTCATCGTGGACCGCTTCGGCGCCACCGACATCGACGGCCTGTACGCCATCGGCGAGACGGCCTGTACCGGCCTGCACGGCGCGAATCGACTGGCGAGCAACTCGCTGCTCGAATGCATGGTGCTGGCCGAGTCCGCGGCGGAACGCATCCTCGCCACCATCGCGGACCGGCAGCGCCGTGTCCCGGCCTTGCCCGCCTGGGACGAAAGCCGCGTCACCGACTCCGACGAGGATGTCGTGCTGGCACACAACTGGTTGGAACTGCGGCGCTTCATGTGGGACTACGTCGGCATCGTCCGCACCAACAAACGCCTCGAACGCGCCTGGCGCCGGGTCGAACTGCTCAAGCAGGAGGTGCACGACTATTACGCGAACCACCGCGTGTCGACCGACCTCATCGAGCTGCGCAACCTGATCCACGTCGCCGAGCTGATGGTGGGTTGCGCGCGGTCGCGGCGTGAGAGCCGCGGCCTGCACTACACGCTGGACTATCCCGAGACGAGCGAGCACGCGGTGCCCAGCGTGCTCTACCCGAGCGTCGATCCGCTCGACGTGCTCCAGCCGCCGGCCAGGGCCGTGCGACGCAGACGCGCGAAGTCCTGAGCCGAGAGTCGTCCGCGACGCAGCGGCAGCACACGTCGCGACGTGGGGATGACGAGCCAGCGGGCCGTCACCCAGCAGGTACCGGCCGGCTTCAGGACGGCATCTCCGCGACGCACCTCCAGCGCATCCTCGAAGGCGATCAGCAGGTAGCGCTCACCGGGGCGCGCGTGCCAGCACTTCCAGGCGAGGCTGGCGACCGCCGCGAGTGCCCACCACGGCGAAACAAGCAACGCGCCCGCACCGCCCAGCAGCACGTGCAGTGCGCCCACCGCCAGGAACCAGTCGGTCCCGAGCGTCCAGTCGATCTCGTGGCGGGGCACCACGCCGGCGTCCCGGCCCGCCCTGAAGCCGACTGCCTCCGGGATCTCCACCGCATCGGTCATCCGGGCGTGCTCCCCGGCGCACCGCTCGCCGCACGGACACGCGAGACGATGCCGACGAGGTGCACGGGCGGCGTGGACCTGCCCTGCAGCCAGTCCAGGACTTCCCAGTCATCCCGGGCAAGCAACTCCCGGTAGGCGCCCTGCTCCGCGTCGGCGAGCGCGGAGTATTGCCGTTCCGCAAACGGTACAAGATAGAGATCCAGTTCCAGCATGCCCCGACGGCTGCGCCAGGACACCTGGGCCCGGTCGTCCCCCTGGTTCATGCTGCCCCCACCGGGTTCATGCTCCCCCCAACCGCGCGGTACACTCCGTCCATGATCGCACGGAGCGTCAACCGGACCGCCCTCGCGGGCCTGACCCTTGCCGGGCCCGATGCCGCCACCTTTCTCCAGGGCTACCTGACCTGCGATGTCGAGACGCTCGAGGAAGGCGTGGGGGCGCCCATGGCCTACTGCAACATCAAGGGGCGGGTGCTCGCCAATGGCTGGGCGCACGGGCGCGCGGACCGCATCGAGTTGATCGTCCATGCCAGCGTCACCGACACGTTGACGGCGCATATGTCGAAATACCTGGTCTTCGCCCGTTCCAGACTCGAACCCGCCTCTCGCTATCGGACTGTCGCGGCCGGAGGGCGGGACGCCGCCGTGGAACTGCGCCCGACGGGCTGGTTCGCGGTCCGGGTGTCCGACACCGACGCAACAGGCGTGGACGAGGCGGAGACCGACCTCGATCGTCTCTGCATCGGGGCCGGCTTCGGCGTCGTCAGCGCAGCCGTCTCGGAACGCTTCCTCCCGCAGATGCTGGGCCTGACGGACATTGGCGCCGTCAGCTTCACGAAGGGCTGCTATCTCGGCCAGGAGGTGGTCGCCCGGGCGCAGTACCGCGGCGAGGTCAAGCGCCGCATCCGCCCGTTCTCGTTTCGGGGCAACAAGCCGGAGGCCGGAGCGACCACCTCCCCGTCAGGGGTGGTCGTGCACGCAGCGGCTGACGGCGACGATGCCGGCCGCGCCCTGGTGGTCACAGGTTCGGATGCGGCCGTCCTGTCGGGCCCCGACTGTGAACTCGTGGCGGCGCTGTAGGGGCGACCCTTGTGGTCGCCCGTCCCCGACCCTTGTGGTCGCCCGTCCCCGACCCTTGTGGTCGCCCGTCCCCGACCCTTGTGGTCGCCCGTCCCCGAAGTCGCGGAACCTCGTCGTCAACGCGCAGTTTCGCGCCAGCGAAACTGCAACGCGACCGCAGGTCGCGCCGGGACGGGACAAGCCCGTCCCCTACGGTCGCCCGTCTCGATGTCGTGAAAATTCAGAAACGGGCCTGTCCACAGGCCCTACCCAGCGTCCGGCTCCACCAGCAACTGAATGCTCGAGAAGTCGAGTCCGCCCGCGTCGTTGAGCCTGCGATGCAGCCGGTAGAGGTTGCGTGCCAGGGCTCCCATGGCGATGGGCGTGCCACTGCCCGTGGCCGCATCGAGCGCCAGCTCGAGGTCCTTGATCATGAGGTCCACCAGGAACCCGCCCTCGTAACCGCGCGACGCCGGCACGCCTTGCATGACCCCCGGCCACGGGTTGTAGACGTTGAGCGGCCAGTTGCCGCCGGACGACCGCTGCATGATGGCCGACAGGGTCCCGGGGTCGAGCCCCTCCGCCGCCCCGAGCGCGAGCGCCTCGGCCGTGGCCGTCATCTGCACGGCGAGGAGCATGTTGTTACAGACCTTGGCGGTCTGACCCGCCCCCGCACCGCCGGCGTGAAAGATGTTCGCACCCATGTGCTCCAGCAGCGGCCGCAGGCGCTCGACCACCTCCGCTGCCCCGCCCACCATGAACGTCAGCGTGCCGTTCTCGGCCCCGGCAGTCCCGCCCGACACCGGGGCGTCGAGCATGTCGATGCCACGCTCCCGTGCCCGCTCGGCCACTTCGCGCGCGACGGCCGGCGCGATCGTCGAGCAGTCGACGATCGTGGCGGCCGGGTCGATCGCGTCGAGCAGACCGTCGTCGATATACAGCGCCCGGACGTGCTTGCTCGCCGGCAGCATCGTGATGACGATCCTGGCGTCCGCTACCGCGGCGCGCGCCGACCCGGCGGCCGCCGCGCCGGCAGCGACGCAGTCCGCGACGAGCCCGTCCACCAGGTCGTACACCGACACGTCGTGGCCGGCGGCCGCGAGATTCCTGGCCATGGGCCCGCCCATGTTGCCGACGCCGATGAATCCGACTCTCATGCTCAACTCCTCCCCAGATCGACGAGCGGGTTGACCGCCCAGGGCGGTTCGAAGTGGGCCAGCACGTGGTCGTGGGCGCCGTCGCTGCGCCAGTGCGGCGCACCGTCCTTGTCGACGATCCGTGCACGCACGCCTTCGGCAAAGTCCGCGAAGCGCGCGCAACGGCCCGCGATGACCATCTCCAGCCGGAAACAGTCCGCCAGCTCCAGGTCCGGCGACCGGCGCAACTGTTCGCAGATGATGCCGATGGTGGTCGGACAGCCGGTACGCATCGGGCCGAGCGCGCGGTCCACCCAGGTCCCCGTCCCTGCAAGACCCTGCAGGGCGGCCACCGCGGCGGCCGAGTCAGCCGGAATCTCGGGTACCGCCGCCGCGATCGCCGCCTCCGCCAGGCGCAGCGGACCCGGCTCCAGCTTCGCCGCCGTGTCGAACGCCCCGTCGGGATCGCCGTCCGACGCCACCAATGCGGCCACGGGATCGCAGTCGGCCGGTGCGAAGTGCGTGCCGAGCCCGGTATGGAGCGCATCCGAGGCCTCGATCCGGGCCCCGGTCGCGGCCAGGAACAGTGCAAGCGGCATCGGCAGGTTGCGCAATAGCCACGTAGCGCCGGCATCCGGGAACAGGCCGATGGTCACTTCCGGCATGGCGATGCGGGTGGCAGGGGTGACGACGCGCACGTGCGACGCGGAATAGAGCCCCAGTCCGCCGCCCATGACGAAGCCCCGACCGAATGCGACGATGGGCTTTCCGAACGTGTGTATGCGGTAGTCCAGCCGGTACTCCGTCTCGAAGAAACGGTCCGGCGTGTCGTCCACCTCCGCCCCGGCGGCGTGATTCTTCACCATCGCCCGATACAGGTCCTGGACATCCCCGCCGGCCGAAAAAGCCCGCTCTCCCGCGCCCTTGAGGAGGACACAGGCTATCTCGTCCCGGTCGGCCCACTCGCCAAGCTGCGGATCGAGCGCGCGCGCCATGGCCAGGGAGAGGGCGTTCAGGGTCTCTTCCGAGTCGAGCGTCGCGACCGCCAGCCGCCGCCCCGAACCCAGCGGGACCTCCTCGAATCGGACCCGCGCGGCCCCCGTCGGATCGCCCATCAACCGTTGATCCAGCGCGGCGGACGCTTCTCGAGGAAGGCATTCACGCCCTCCTTCTGATCGGCCGTATCGAACAGGTCAACGAACGCGTCCCGCTCGGGTTGGTAGGAACCTGCGATCGAGGACGAACGCCCCCGCTGGATGAGGCGCTTGCAGGACGCAACCGCCGGCGGGGCCTGGCCCGACACGCGCTCTGCGAGCGCCAGCGCGGCATCCAGCGCGCCGCCCTGGGCGACCACCTCCTCGACCAGGCCGATCCTGACCGCGGTGTCCGCGGCAACGCGCTCGCCGCAGAGAATCATGCGCTTGGCCCATCCCTCACCGACCAGCCAGGCGAGATTCTGCGTGCCGCCGCCGCACGGCAGCAGGCCCACCGACGCCTCCGGCAGCGCCATGGCGGCCTGGCTCTCGGCGATGCGGATGTCGCAGGCCATGGCGCATTCCAGTCCGCCGCCCATGGCGTAGCCGTTGATCGCGGCGATGGTGACGCCGCGAAAGTCCGCAAGGCGTTCGAACGCGCGCCCGAAGGCGCCCGCCATCTCCTGGGCGACCGGTTTGCCCCCCTCCGCGAAGACCTTGAGATCCGCACCCGCCGAGAAGAAGCGTGTGCCGGCGCCGGTGACGACCATGGCGTAGACGTCGGCATCGCGTTCGCATTGGTCCACGAGGTCCGTGAGCGCCGCGAGGTTGTCCTGGTCCCAGGTGTTCGCGGGTGGGTTGTCGATGGTGACGAGCACCGTGCGCCCGCGCGCCTCCGCCCGCAGCTTGTCCGATGTGGATTCGATCGTCATGACCGCCTCTTGCCTCCCTATTCACGATGACGCTACGGTGACGGCACCCCGACATCCGCCGGCGCGACGCCCGCTGCAGTTCGATGCGCCGGCCCGCTACACCAGCTCGGTCGCGTGCTCCATCAGCAGGCGGCGCGAGATGATCACGCGCATCACCTCGTTCGTGCCCTCGAGGATCTGGTGCACCCGTGTGTCGCGCACGTGCCGCTCGAGCGGGAACTCCTTCAGGTATCCGTAGCCACCGTGCAGCTGCAGCGCCTCGTTGCAGATCTCGAAGCCGGCGTCCGTGGCGAAACGCTTGGCCATCGCGCAGTACGTCGTCGCGTCCGGATCGGCGCGGTCGAGCTTCCACGCCGCCAGCCGCACCATGTTGCGCGCCGCGACGAGATCGGTCGCCATGTCCGCGAGCTTGAACTGCAGGGCCTGGAAATGGGACAGCGGTTGACCGAACTGGCGGCGCTCGCACAGGTAGCCGGTGGCGGCATCGAGCGCGGCCTGGGCCGTGCCCACCGAGCACGTCGCGATATTGATGCGTCCGCCGTCCAGCCCCCGCATCGCGATCTTGAAGCCCTCGCCCTCGACGCCGAGCCGGTACGCGGACGGCACCTCGACATCCTCGAAGACGATCTGGCGCGTAGGCTGGCTGTTCCAGCCCATCTTCGCTTCCTTGCGTCCGAACGACACGCCGGGACTGTCGGCCGGCACGGCGAAACTGCAGACGCCGGCGGCGCCCTCATGGACGCCCGAGCGGTCGGACAGACGGGCCATCACGACCAGGACATCCGTGGCGCCGCCACCCGATATGAACGCCTTCGTTCCGGTCAACCGGTAGCAGTCGCCGTCCTTCACCGCCACCGACTGCAGGGACGCGGCATCCGATCCCGCGTTCGGCTCGGTCAGGCAGTACGACGCGAGCCGCTCGCCGGACACGAGGCCCGGACAGAAGGCGTTGCGCGCGTCTTCCGTGCCGAACTCGGCAATCATCCACAGCGCCATGTTGTGGATCGTGATGTACGCCGTCGTGGAAGTGCAGCCCCGTGCGAGCTCTTCGAGCACGATGCTCGAATCGAGGCGCGGCAAGCCCAGGCCGCCTACCTCCCCCGGGGCGTAGAGCGCGCAGAAACCGAGCGCCCCGGCCTTCTCTATCGCATCCCGCGGAAACACCTGTTCAGTGTCCCAGCTGGCCGCGTGCGGGGCGAACTCGCGGTCGCTGAAGTCCCGCGCCGTGTCGCGGAAGGCGCGCTGCTCGGCGGAGAGGTCGAAGTCCATCAGCGCAGCCGGATCGTCATGTTCGGGCCGCGCGACGGCGCATCGTCGAACCAGCGCGCGGTCACGGTCTTGGTCTCCGTGTAGAACTTCACCGCCTGCTTGCCGTACGCGTGCTGGTCACCGAAGAAGGACTGCTTCCACCCGGTGAACGAGAAGAACGGCAGCGGCACCGGAATCGGCACGTTGATGCCGACCTGCCCGACATCGATCTCGTGCTGGAACCGCCGCGCCGCCGCGCCGCTGGCCGTGAAGATCGACGTGCCGTTGCCGTAGGGGTTGGCGTTCACCAGGCGGATCGCCTCGTCGAGCGTATCGACCGTGGCCGTCACCAGCACCGGCCCGAAAATCTCGTCGCGGTAGATGGACATCTCCGCGGTGACATCGGCGAACAGCGTCGGCCCGACCCAGTTCCCCCGCGGAAAGCCCGCCACGGTGCAGTCGGATCCGTCGAGCAGGAGCGTTGCGCCCTCGTCGCGACCCTTGCGGATGTAGTCCAGAATCCGTTGCCTGGCCTGCGGGGTGATCTGCGGACCGTACCCCGCGCTCTCGTCGTCCCAGGCGCCCGGGCGCACCGCCGCCATCGCATCGCGGACCTCCGGCAGCCACGCCGCGCTCTCGCCCACGAGGACCGCGACACTGATCGCCATGCAGCGCTGACCCGCCGCACCGCAGGATGCGCCCACCAGATTCGAGATGACCTGGTCCTTGTCCGCGTCCGGCATGACGACCATGTGGTTCTTGGCGCCGGCCATGGCCTGCACCCGTTTCAGGTTCTGCGTCCCCGTCCGGAAGACGTGCTCCGCCACGGGCACGGAGCCGACGAAGGAAACCGCCTTGATGCCCGGGTGACGCAGCAACGCGTCGACCTGGTCCTTGCCGCCATGCACCAGTTGCACGACGCCGCGCGGCGCGCCCGCCTCGACGAAGAGCTCGATGAGCCGGTTTGGAGTCATCGGGTCCTGTTCGGAGGGCTTCAGCACGAACGTGTTGCCGCACGCGATCGCGATGGGAAACATCCACAGTGGAATCATGGCCGGGAAGTTGAACGGCGTAATCCCCGCACACACGCCGAGGGGCTGCACGATGCTGTAGGTGTCGATGTTCCGGGCGACGTTCTCCACGGTCTCGCCCATCATCAGGCTGGACACGTTGCAGGCGTGCTCGACCACCTCGATACCCCGCCAGACGTCGCCCTTCGCGTCCGCGAACGTCTTGCCCGTCTCGGCGGAGAGGATCCTGGCGATGTCGTCCTGGTGCTGTTTCAACAGCGCCTGGTAGCTCATCATCAGCCGCGCCCGCTCCGGGGCGGGCACTTCGCGCCAGGTTTCGAACGCCGTCGCGGCGCTGGCGACGGCCCGGTCGATCTCGTCGTCGGTCGCGAAGGGCACCTCCGCGAGCACCTGCTGGGTGGCCGGGTCGGTCACCGGCAGCAACGCACCCGCGCTCGGCACGAACTCGCCGTCGACGAATATCGGTAGTCCCATCGTGTCCCTCCTCAAATCCCGTGCTCTGTGCCCCCGCGAGGCTCAGGTTGCCTGTCGTCCCGTTGTCGTTGTCGGAGGGGGCCCCTACTCCACGTCGAACCAGTCGATGGGCTCGTAGCCCTTCTCCACCAGATAGCGGTTCGCGCTCGAGAAGTGCCGGCAGCCGAAGAAGCCCCGGTTCGCCGACAGCGGAGACGGGTGCGGAGCCCGCAGCACCAGGTGACGCCGCCCGTCCACCATCGCCCCCTTGCGTTGAGCATAGCTCCCCCAGAGCATGAATACGACGCCCTCCCGCTCCCGGTCGATCACCTCGACGATGCGGTCGGTGAAGGTCTCCCAGCCGTGCCCCTGGTGCGAGTTCGCCCGCCCGCGCACCACGCTCAGGACCGCGTTCAGCAACAGTACCCCCTGCCGTGCCCAGGGCCTGAGACAGCTCCGCCCCTCGGGAACGCGCCCGCCGGGCCGGCCTCCCGGCACCAGGTCGTCGGACATGTCGTCGTCGATCTCGCGGAAGATGTTCACGAGTGACGGCGGGCGCTGGACCCCCGGCGGCACGGAGAACGACAGGCCGTGCGCCTGCGCGGAGCCGTGATAGGGATCCTGCCCTATGATCACCACGCGCACGCGCTCGACCGGCGTCAGGTCGAGGGCCGCGAACATCTCGCCGCCCGGCGGGTAGACGACCTTGCGCGCACGCTTCTCGGCGAGCAGGAACTCGCGCAGCTTCCGCATGTAGGGCTTGTCGAACTCGGTGAGCAGCGCCGTCTTCCAGGACGCCTCGAGCGCGACGCGATCCGCGGCCGCGGTCATGCCGGAAGTCTCGACTCGAGCGGTGCGAGGAGACGGGACACCGGCGCGCGCCTAGGCGGGATCGGCCGCCGGCCGCAGGTGCGGAAACAGCAGCACGTCCCGAATCGACGGTGCATCGGTCAGCAGCATGACGAGTCGGTCGACGCCAATGCCCTCGCCAGCCGTCGGGGGCATACCGTATTCGAGGGCCGCGACGTAGTCCGCGTCGTAGTGCATGGCCTCGAGGTCACCGCTCGCCGCCTTCGCCGCCTGGGCACGGAAGCGCGCGGCCTGATCGTCCGGATCGTTGATCTCGGAAAACGCGTTCGCGAACTCGCGGCCGGCCACGAAGTACTCGAACCGGTCCGTCACCTCCGGGTTGTCCTCGCTCCGACGCGCGAGCGGCGACACTTCCGTCGGGTAGGCGGTGACGAACGTCGGCTGTACGAGCCGGTGTTCCACGCGCGCCTCGAAGATCTCCACGAGCATCCTGCCCGGTCCCCAATCGTCCTCGACGGGGAGGTTCAGGGAGCGCAAGACCTCGGCCAGGCGGGCGGCATCCGCCACGTCGGCCGTCGACAGCTCTGTGTGGGCAACCACCGCGTCCGCCATGCTGCAGCGGGTCGCCGGCGCTCCGAAGTCGATGGTCGTGCCCTGGTAGTCGACGGACAACGTGCCGGCCACCGCGGTCACGACCTCGCGCATCAGCTGTTCCGTGAGGTCCATCAAGTCCTCGAACGTGCTGTACGCCTGGTAGAACTCAAGCATCGTGAACTCGGGATTGTGCCGCGTGGACAGGCCCTCGTTGCGGAAACTGCGGTTGATTTCGTAGACGCGCTCGAAGCCGCCGACGACGAGGCGCTTGAGATACAGCTCCGGCGCGATGCGCAGGTACAGATCCATGTCGAGGGCATTGTGGTGCGTCACGAACGGCCGCGCCGTCGCACCCCCGGGGATGGGGTGCATCATCGGCGTCTCGACCTCGAGGAAATCGCGGTCGTCGAGGAAACGTCGCAGCTCGCGAACGATCCGCGTACGGGTGCGGAACCGCGACCGCGACGCCTCGCTCATGATGAGGTCGACGTAGCGCTGCCGGTATTGGGCCTCGCGATCGGACAGGCCATGGTACTTCTCCGGCAGCGGGCGCAACGACTTGGTCAGGAGCCGGACATGGTCGGCCTGCACCGTCAACTCGCCGCGATTCGTGCGCATGAGCGTCCCGCCCACGCCCACGATGTCGCCGATGTCCCACAGCTTGCGTGCGTCCTCGTACGCGTCGTCGCCGAGGTCGTCGCGTCGCAGGTAGCACTGGATCGCACCGCTGACGTCGCGGAGCGTCAGAAAACTCGCCTTGCCCATGACCCTGCGCAGCATGACGCGGCCGGCAACCACGACGCCGACCGACCCGGCTTCCAGGGCTGCCTTGTCGTGGTCCGCGTGCGCTGCCTGGAGCTGTGCGGCGAGGGCGGTGCGCGCGAAACCGTTCGGATAGGCCAGCCCATGTTCGCGCAGCGTGGCGAGCTTCTCGCGCCGGTGGCCAAGGATGTCGCTGGCGTCGGTCATCGCCCGGTCAGCTGGCCAGCCCCGCCTTCAAACTCGCCTCGATGAACTCGTCGAGGTCGCCGTCGAGCACGTTGTTCGGGTCGCTGCGCTCCACCATGGTGCGCAGGTCCTTGACCCGGGACTGGTCGAGCACGTAGGACCGGATCTGGCTGCCCCAGCCGATGTCGGCCTTGGTCGCTTCCAGCGCCTGGCGCTCCGCGGCCCGCTTGCGCTGCTCGAGTTCGAAGAGCTTGGCGCGCAACTGCTTGTACGCCTTGTCCCGGTTCTGATGCTGTGAACGTTCGCTCTGGCACTGCACCACGACCCCCGTCGCCAGGTGCGTCAGGCGCACGGCCGAGTCGGTTCGGTTGACGTGCTGCCCCCCGGCGCCGCTCGCTCGGTACGTGTCCACACGCACGTCGGCGCGGTCGATCTCGATGTCGATGTCGTCGTCGACCTCGGGCGAGACGAAGACCGACGCGAACGACGTGTGCCGCCGGTTGCCGGCGTCGAAGGGCGACTTGCGCACGAGACGATGCACGCCGGTCTCCGTGCGCAGGCGTCCGTACGCGTAGTCCCCTGAAACGAGCACCGTCGCCCCCTTGATCCCGGCCACGTCGCCGGCGGACACCTCCACGAGTTCCGTCCCGAAGCCGCGCTTTTCGCTCCAGCGCAGGTACATGCGCAACAGCATCTCCGCCCAGTCCTGGGCTTCCGTTCCCCCGGAGCCCGCCTGAATCTCGAGAAAGGCGTTCGACGGGTCCATTTCGTCGTCGAACATGCGCTCGAACTCGAGGGCGGCGAGGTCGGCCTCGGAACCGCCGAGATCGCGGTCGATCTCATCGAGGGATGCGCTATCCCGCTCGGCCGACGCCAGTTCAGCGAGTTCGTCCGCGTCGGCGAGAGAAACCGCGAGGCGCTCGAGGACCGTCACGGACCGCTCGAGGCCGGCCCGCTCCCGCGTCAGGGACTCGGCGGCCGCGCGATCGTTCCAGACGTCCGCCTCGGCGAGCGTCAGATCGATTTCCTCCAGGCGCTGCTTGCGCCCGGCATAGTCAAAGATACCCCCGAAGCGCTTCGCTGCGCGCACCGAGCGCCTTGATGCGCTCCCGTATCGAAGTGATTTCCGCCACGAGAGTCCGTCCAGAAAAGGGCGGTATTGTACGCCGAACGGGAGCAGCGCCAGATCGATTCCCGCCTCTACGGTCAGGGAACGGCCGGTCCCGATGTCGATCGGCCGGCGTCGCTCTCGTCGGCAGCCTCGATCTCCGAGACGACGAGTTGGAGTGTCTCCGTGTCCCGATAGTCGTTGACGCTCAGTCGGTACAGCGCCCGCACCCGCGATGCCCCCAGCGGCGGCTGGCCGAAGGCGATCGCGTCCACGAGCCGTTCGCCATCGCGGAGCACGAGCCTGAGATGGCGTTCGCCGACGACGCGCTCGTTGACGACATCGAACCAGCCGTGAAACGCCGGTTCCTCGAAGCCGGCGCCCCACGGTCCGTTGTCGGCCACGAGGCGCGCGTTGTCGAGCCGGAGTTCCGCCGCCGACAACTCGCCGTCCGTCAGGCGGACGGCGCGCAGATCCCGCTCCGAAACGCGAGCATCGACCGCTTCGCGAAACGCCTTGGCGAACCGCTGCAGTTGTCGGCGCCGGATCGTCAGCCCAGCCGCCATCGCATGCCCGCCGAAGCGCACCACGAGGCCGGGGAAGCGCGCCGCGACATCGGCGATGGCGTCACGCACGTGGAGGTTCGGGATGGAACGGGCGGAACCCTTCAACTCTTCCGGTGCGGCGGCCCCTGCATCCGCGAACGCGATGGTCGGTCGGTGCAGGCGCTCGCGTACCCGTCCGGCCACGATGCCGACCACGCCCTGATGCCAGCCCGGATCGTAGACGCACACGGCCGAGTGGCGACCCGCATCGGTGTCGTCGACCAGCGCGGTGGCGTCGGCCGTCATCGCGTGCTCGATTTCGCGGCGTTCCCGGTTGAGTGCGTCGAGTCTGCGTGCAAGCGGCCGCGCCGTCTCGAGATCCGGGGCGAGCAGGCACTCGATCCCGGCGGTCATGTCGTCGAGGCGCCCCGCCGCGTTCAGCCGCGGTCCGATGGCGAAAGCGAGGTCGGCCGCCACCATGCGCCTGGTGGAACGTCCGGCCGCTTCGGCGAGGGCGGTGAAGCCCGGACGTGCCCGTCCCGCCCGGATACGCAGCAGGCCCTGGTGGATCAGGATCCGGTTGTTGCGGTCCAGCGGTACGACATCCGCCACCGTGCCGAGCGCCACGAGATCCAGCCAGTGCGCCAGGTTGGGCCTCGGCCGCCCGGCTGCCGCGAAGAAGCCCGCCGCATCGAGACGCGCCCGCACCTGGCTGAGCACGTAGTACACGACGCCCACGCCCGCGAGGGCCTTGCTCGGAAAACCGCAACCCGGCGCGTTGGGGTTCACGATGGCGTGCGCCAATGGCAGGTCGCTCCCCGGCAGATGGTGGTCGGTGACCACCACGTCCACCCCGGCGGCCTGGCACAGGCGGACACCTTCGATGCTCGCAATGCCGTTGTCGACGGTCACCACGACCGCGGGTTCACGGGTGAGCGCCACGCGCGCGAGCTCCGGCGACAGGCCATAGCCGAAGTCGAATCGGTTCGGGACCAGGAAATCGACACGCTTCGCTCCGAAGGCGCGCAGCAGCGACACGGCGAGCGCCGTACCGGTGGCCCCATCCGCGTCGAAGTCGCCGACGATGAGGATCGGCTCGTCGCCCGTGACGGCCCGTGCGAGGCGTTGTGCAGCGCCGTCGATGCCCTGCAGCGCATGCGGCGGATGCAGCCCCGACAGGGACAGGTCCAGGTTCGCCAGGGAGCCGATGCCGCGCGCCGCAAGCGCCTGCGCGAGGAAGGGCGGGAACCGCGAGGCCAGGTCTGGCGGCACCTCCCGAACGGAGCGCTGTTCGACTTCGATCAGGATGCCTCGCAAAAATCCGCGACGCGGATACGTCGGATCGCGCCACTGACGCCTTCGAGCGCCTCGATGGCAGCCGTGGCCTGCCGCATGCGCCTTTCGCCAACGACGTTGGTGAGGAGCACGATGGGGACCCAGTGTGTCCCGTCCTCCGAGCGGACCGCGCGCGCCCGTTGGATGGCGCCCTCGATCGAGACGCCGTAGCGGCCGAGCGCCTGGGCGACGTGGGCAAAGACCCCGGGCTCGTCCACGGCCGGGATCTTCAGGTAGTGGGCGCATTGCAGCTCCTCGATGGACGCGTGCGGGCGCTCTTCGGTTGGCGGGCGTGGCGTGGGCGAGGCGCTCCGGGCGATCTCGAGGAGGTCCGCGACGATGGCCGAGGCCGTTGGCGCCCCGCCGGCGCCCGGCCCGAGATACAGGGTCGAGCCGACCGCATGACCGCTCACCTGGACGGCATTCATGACGCCGTCCACCTTGGCGATGAGCAGGTCAGCGGGCACCAGGCACGGATGTACGCGCGTGTCCACCCGTTCCCCGTCGCGTCGGGCGATACCGAGGTGCTTGATGCGATAGCCCAGTTCGCCCGCGTACTCGATGTCTTCGACATCGACCTCGGCGATACCCTCGGTGTGCACGTTGTCGAAATCGAACGGCACGTCGAAGGCGAGCCCGGCGAGGATGGCCAGCTTGTACGCCGCGTCGATACCGTCGACGTCGAAGGAGGGATCCGCCTCGGCATACCCGAGCCGCTGCGCCTCGCCGAGCGCGGCGGCGAAATCTCCCCGGCGTTCCGACATCGCCGTCAGGATGTAGTTGGATGTCCCGTTGACGATGCCGGCGAGCCAGTCGATGCGGTTGGCCGCAAGCCCCCGCGTCAGTGCGTTGACGATGGGGATGCCGCCCGCGACCGAGGCTTCGAACCCCACGCACACTCCGGCGCGTTCCGCCGCCGGCAGCAGCGTGTTGCCGTGCAGCGCGATCAACGCCTTGTTCGCGGTGACCAGGTGCCGCCGCGTCGCTACGGCCGCTTCGAAGAGGTCCCGCGCCGCCGACAGCGCGCGCTCGGCATCCTGCCCGGCGATGGTCTCGACGATCACGTCCACATCGTCCGCATTCGTCAGCGCGGCGAGGTCCGTCGAGAACGAGGCTGTTCCCAGGTCCACCTCCGGCCGCGGCGTGCGGCTCACGACCCGGGTCAGGACCAGCGGCCGCCCGGCGCGCGCCGCCAGGGTCTCCGCATTGCCGAGGAGTTCGCGTACGACCGCCTGGCCGACCGTGCCGAGCCCCGCCAACCCCACTCGCATTGGCGCCGTCATGCCGCCCGCCAATACCTACAGGACGCCGAGCTTCCGGGCGAGTTTCGCCGCCGGCAGGTAGCCGGGGATCAGTTCCCCCGCTGGAGTGACCAGCGTCGGCGTGCCCTCGACCCCGACGAGCGCGCCGAGTTCGTACTGCTCCGCGACGGGGTTCTCGCAGGTCTTCGCAGCTACGGCGTCGCCCTGTTTGAGCCGGGTCAGGGCGTCCTGGCGGTCCACCGCACACCACGCCGATACCATGTTCTCGTATGTCTGTGACTCGATGCCCGCGCGCGGATAGGCCAGGTAGCGCACCTCGATGCCGTACTCGGCGAGTTCGGCCCGCTCCTGGTGGAGCTTGCGGCAATAGCCGCAGTCCACATCCGTGAACACGTTGATCACCGCCTTCGTCTCCTGCGGAGTGAAGACGATCAAGTCCGCAACATCCACGCCGGCGAGCAACTCCATGCGCCGCTCGCGACGGCCGGCCTCCGCCAGGTTCACGGGACCGGACTCGGTCAACGCGTACATGTCGCCGGCGATGACGTGCGTTCCCGCGGCGTCCGCGTACAGCACCGACCCATCCTGCACTTCCACGACATAGATGCCCGGGACGGGCGTCGGGGCAACGCTCGTGACGGGCATGGCCGGCAGGCGCTCGGTCAGGCGCGCCCGCACGACGGACTCATCTGCGGCGGCGTACCCCACGCCGGCGACCGCAAGCGCAAGAACCCAAGCCGCGCGGGCATGTCTGGCTGCGCTCGGCGTGTACGCCACCGTCATGGAATCTTCTCCTGCGCGTATGGAGTGCAGAGTATGCGGTGCATGGTCGGTCAACCGCGCGGGTGGTGTGTCGAGTGTAACCGCTTCAACCGATCCCGCGCGACGTGGGTGTAGATCTGCGTGGTCGAGAGGTCCGCGTGACCGAGCATCGTCTGCACCGCGCGCAGGTCCGCGCCGTGGTTGACAAGGTGGGTCGCGAACGCGTGGCGCAGGGTATGCGGCGAGATCTCGCGGGCGATCCCCGCGTGGCGCGCGTACCGCTTGATGGCGTGCCAGAAGGTCTGGCGGGTCATTGCGGTACCGCGGTTGCTTGGAAACAGCGCATCGCTCGGACGGTCCCGCAACAGCGCGGGACGTGCCGTGCCGAGATACCGGCCAACCCAGTCAAGCGCCACCTCGCCCACCGGTACCAGGCGCTCCTTGCCGCCCTTGCCCGTCACGCGCACGACGCCCTGGCGCATGTTGAGGGCGGAAACGGTCAGACCCACCAGTTCCGACACCCGCAGCCCCGTCGCGTACAGCACTTCCAGCATGGTTCGGTCGCGGAACGGTGCCGGGTTGCCGAGCGGGTTCTCGGCATCGGGCGCCGCCAGCAGCGCCTCGACCTCGTTCTCGGCGAGGGATTTCGGTAGCGGACGGCCGAGCAGGGGCTGCGCCACATCGGCCGTGGGATCGCGCTCGATGCGCCCGGCGTCCACCGCCGTACGGTAGTAGCCACGCAGACAGGACAGGAGCCGTGCCGTCGAGCGTGCGGAGGCGCCGCGCGCATGGCGCTCCCCAAGGTAGCCCCGGATGTCGTACGCCCGGGCGGAATCGAGCCCCCGGTCGAGCCACGTGCGGAACGCGCTCAGGTCACGACGATAGGCAGCCAGCGTGTTGGGCGCGAGACCCTTCTGCAGCCACAGCGTGTCGACGTAGGCGTCGATCTCGGCAGCCGGAACGCTCGCGGCCATCCTGGTCCCGCAACCCGATCGCGTCGCGCCAGCGACGCGCCCTACACCTTTTCCTTGATGCGCGCGGCGCGCCCGGACAGCGCTCGCAGGTAGTAGAGCTTGGCCTGGCGCACGTCGCCACGGCGTTTCACTTCGACACCCGCGATGATCGGGCTGTGTGTCTGGAACGAGCGCTCGACACCCACACCGTGGGAGATCTTGCGCACCGTGAACGACGAGTTGAGGCCGCGATTGCGCTTGCCGATCACGACGCCCTCGAAGGCCTGCAGACGCTCACGGGCGCCTTCGCGTACCCGCACGCGTACCGAAACGGTATCGCCGGGACCGAACTCCGGTATGTCGGAGCGCATCTGTTCGTTTTCCAGCTGTTCGATGATCTTGTTGCGACGCATGGGTCTACTCCACTGTGTCTGCGATACGCGTATCGGCGATGAATTCCTGTAGCAGCAGGCGGTCGTCCGCCCCGAGCCCGCGCGTCGCGAGCAGGTCCGGACGCCTCTGCCAGGTGCGTCCGAGCGCCTCCTTGCGCCGCCAGCGGGCGACCGCGCCATGGTCGCCCCCGAGCAGCACCGCGGGCACGGCATCGCCGCCGTACCGCGCTGGCCGCGTGTAGTGCGGGTGGTCGAGGAGGCCGTCGGCATGAGACTCGCCGATGACCGATTCCGCGTTCCCGAGGGTCCCGGGCAAGAGCCGTGCCACGGCATCGAGCACCACCATCACCGCGAGTTCGCCGCCGCTCAGGACGAAGTCCCCGAGGGACAGCTCGCGGTCGACCTGTTGACGAACGAAGCGCTCGTCCACTCCCTCGTAGCGTCCCGCCACGAAGACGAGGTTGTCCATCCCGGCGAGCTCTTCCGCGACGCGATGATCGAAGCGCTCGCCCTGGGGCGACATGAACACCGCCGTGACCGGACCGGGGGCGGCCGCACGGGCCGCGTCCAGGGCGCGCGTCAGCGGCTCCGGCTTCATCACCATGCCAGGTCCGCCGCCGTACGGACGGTCGTCGACCGTGGCATGACGGTCGTCGGCATGGTCGCGCAGGTCGATGATGCGCAGGGACAGCAGACCCCGGGCAATCGCGCGGCCGACGACGCCATCGCCGCCGTCGGAGCCCGTGAACGCCTCGAACATGCCGGGGAAAATGCTGATCGCCGCGGTCCACATGACTTCAGAAGTCCTTGTCCCAATCGACCGTGATGACGCCACGCGCGAGATCCACCTCACGCACCACCTGTTCGATGAACGGGACCAGCCGCTCGCGCTCCGGGTCCCGCACGACAAGCGCATCGTTGGCGCCCGTCGCCAGCAGGTTGTCCACGCGGCCGAGAGGTTCGCCGGTAACCGTGGTGACGGTCAGTCCAATGAGGTCGCGCCAGTAGTATTCGTCCGGTCCCGCGGGTGGCAGGACCGCCTCCGCTACACCCACCAGGGCGCCACGCAAGGCTGCGGCCGCGTCCCGGTCCGTCACGCCGGCCATGCGGCAGCGGTACCCGTCGCCGTGCGGAAGGACCGTTTCGACAGCGGCCTCCCGCCACGGGCCCTCCGCAGAGCGCAGGTGCCAGGGTCCATAGCCAAGGATGTTCTCCCGCGGGTCGGTATAGGACGTGACACGCACCCAGCCGCGAACCCCGTACGCGCCTGCGACGCGGCCGACGACCATCATGCCGCCCTCGTCCGACGCGGATGCGCCGGAGCCATCGGGCACCGCCTGTTGCGCCGCAACGCTCATATTTCGCTCTTGCCGCCGAACGGCGACAGTGGCCTCAGCCCGACTGGGCCGCCGCGGCCCGCCTGGCACCATCGATGAGCTGCTTCGCACGCTCGCTGGGAATCGCCCCCACCGACAACCAGTAGTCGGCGCGCTCGAGGTCGAGGCGCATCCGCTCGTCTTTCCCCTGGGCCACGGGGTTGTAGAAGCCGATACGTTCGATGAACCGACCGTCCCGCCGCGCCGCCTTGTCCGCGACGGTTACGTGAAAGAACGGGTTCTTCCTGGCGCCATGTCTCGCGAGTCGAATCGTGACCATGGGCTATCTCTCGAAAAGGTGCGGCATTCTACAGGACGCCGCTGCGGGTGGGAACTTTCCGGGCGTGGCGTCAGCGGCGCCGGGGACCTCGACCCGCCACGCCCTGCGCCTGTCCCTGGGCGTTCAGCGCGCGCATCATCTTCTCCATGCCACCCTTGCGGGAGACCTTCTTCATCGTGCGCTGCATCTGCCTGTGTTCCTTCAGGAGGCGGTTGACCTCCTGTATGCGGGTGCCGCTGCCGACGGAGATCCTGCGCTTGCGGGAACCGTTGATGACCTCGGGATAGCGTCGCTCCTGCGGCGTCATCGAGTCGATGATGGCTTCCATGCACCGCAGCCGCGTCGCGTCCAGTCCGGCCTGGGCGGCCGGCGGCATGCGATTCATCCCGGGGAGCTTGTCGAGCATGTTCTCGATGCCACCGAGGTTGGCCATCTGTCGAAGCTGCTCGCGCAGGTCCTCGAGATCGAAATTCTGGCCGCGCCCCATCTTCCTGACCAACCGGCGCGCCTGCGCCTTGTCGACCTTGCGGTCGGCTTCCTCGATCAATGTCAGGACGTCGCCCATGCCGAGGATGCGCGACGCGATGCGATCCGGATGGAACGGCTCGAGACCGTCGGTCTTCTCGCCGGTGCCGAGGAACTTGATGGGCTTGCCCGTCAGGGCCCGCACCGAGAGCGCGGCGCCGCCCCGGGAGTCGCCGTCCGCCTTGGCGAGCACGACCCCGGTGAGCGGCAGCGCCCGGTCGAACGCCTTCGCCGTGGCGGCGGCATCCTGTCCCGTCATGGCGTCCACGACGAACAGCGTCTCGACGGGCGACAGCGCCGCGTGCAGATCCGCGATCTCGGCCATCATCTCCGCGTCGACCGCGAGGCGGCCGGCCGTATCGACGATCAGGACATCGTCGAAGTGGGCCTGCGCATCCTCGAGCGCCCGTTGTGCGATGGCGACGGGACGCTCCCCGACGGCGCTCGCGATGAACCGCGCGCCGGTCTCGTCGGCCAGGGTGTGCAACTGCTCGATCGCCGCGGGCCGATAGACGTCTGCGCTCACGAGAGCGACCTTCTTCTTCTCGCGTTCCATGAGCAGGCGCGCGAGCTTGGCGGCGGTGGTCGTCTTGCCGGCCCCCTGCAACCCGGCCATGAGCACCACGGCGGGCGGCGCCGCCGACAGGTCGAGGGCATCGTTCGCCGCCCCCATGAGCGCCGTCAATTCGTCACGGACGATGCCGACGAACGCCTCGCCCGGATTGACGGCGGACGTCACCGCGGTGCCGACTGCCTTGCGTTGCACCTCGCCCGTGAAAGAGCGCACCACCTCGAGGGAAACGTCCGCGTCGATCAGCGCCATACGCACGTCGCGCACGGACGCGCTCACATTCTCCTCCGTGAGATAGGCCTTCCCCGAAAGCCCGCGCAGCGTCTGCGTGAGGCGGTCGCTCAAACTCTCGAACATGCGCGTCTCCTCGCTCTTCGGGGTCGCTCTTCGGGTCGCTCCTGGGGGGCGCGGCGATTATAGCGGACGGTCCCGCCGACATATGGTTGGCCCCCCCCAGTTGCGAACGCCCGTCCGAGCCCCGCCCGTTACTCTGGTGGAACGACGTGCCCTGGATGTGTCAGACTCGGGACATCGTGGTCGCCGCGCTACGTTGCGCATTGACCGTGCCGCAGAACCAGCCCCGCTCCTCCAGGCATCCCGACAACCCCCCCGCCGGCGGGCCGACGCCTCCTGCCGCGCGCGCGGCCCTCGTTACGACACACGACATGTCCGCGCCCGCCTCGACGACACCATGACCGGCGACGCTTCGCCCGCGCTCCTGATCGGGATCCTCCTCGCACTCACGCTCGCCTCCGCGTACTTCTCGGGCAGCGAAACCGCCATGATGGCGCTCAACCGGTACCGTCTGATGCACCGCGCCAAGCAGGGGCAACGCGGCCCGCAGAGGGTGCGCCGCCTGCTCGGGCGCACGGATCGCCTCCTCGGCGTCATCCTGATCGGCAACAACCTGGTGAACTTCGGCGCCGCCACCGTGTTCACGCTCGTCTGGATCCGGGTGTTCGGGGAGTCCAGCGCCTGGCTCGCGCCGATTCCGCTCACCATCTGGTTCCTGATCTTCGCCGAGGTGGCCCCGAAGACGCTCGCGGCCGCCCGCCCGGAACAGATCGCCTACCCCTCGTCGTACTTCCTCGAGCCCCTTCTGAAGCTGCTCCACCCCGTGGTGGTCTTCGTCAACGCCATCGCGAACTTCGTCGTCAAGCCGTTCGTCGCGAGCGCGTCGAACTCCGAGCGCCTGACGCTTGAGGAACTGCGCACGGTGGTCAACGAAGGCGCCCGCATCTCCGGCCACCGCCAGGACATGCTGCTCGGCATCCTCGACCTCGAGAAGGTGACCGTGGACGACATCATGGTGCCCCGCTCGGAGATCGCGAGCATCGACCTCGACGACCCGCACGAGGAGATCGTCGAACAGCTCCTGAACTCACAGCACACGCGGCTGCCGGTGCTGCGCGAGACCGAGAACGAAGTGCTCGGCATGCTGCACCTGCGCCGGGCGGGGCGCTTCCTCGCCAAGGAGCATTTCACCCGCGCCGACCTGCTGGCCGAGACCGAGGAGCCCTATTTCGTTCCGGCCGGTACGCCGCTGCACACCCAACTCTTCAACTTCCAGAAGGAGAAGAGCCGCATCGCGCTGGTGGTCGACGAATACGGCGACATCCAGGGCATCGTGACGCTGGAGGACATCCTCGAAGAGATCGTCGGCGAGTTCACCACCGATTTCGCCTCGAACGTCTCGGAGATCCACCCGCAACCGGACGGGTCGTATTTCATCGCAGGCATGGCGCTCCTGCGCGACGTCAACCGGGACCTGTCGTGGTCGCTGCCGACCGGCGGACCGCGCACCCTGAACGGCCTCGTGGTGGAGCACCTCGAGTTCATCCCGGAGTCGAACGTGTGCCTGCGCGTGGGCGGCTACCTGATGGAAACGCTGCAGATCACCGACAACGTCGTGCGCAGCGTGAAGGTGCGGCGGGTGGAGACCGAAGAGGAACCGAGCGGCTGACGGCGGACCGCGCGCCGCGCCGGCCACCCGGCACCGCGGCACCCGCAGAAGGCGCCAGCGGCCAGGCGGCGGCGCCCGGCGCCGATCCCCTCAACGATGGATCTTCCAGCGCCGGTTTACAGCGGAGACGATGGCGGTCAGCGACGCGGTGATCGTGTTCCGGCTCACGCCGATGCCGTGGCAGCGGGCGTCCCCGTCGTCGATCGTCAACAGACAGATGGCCGTCGCGTCCTTGCCCGTGGACAGCGAGTGCTCGTGATAGTCGATGATGTTGAGCGGCTCGTTGAGCGTTTCCACCATGCCGTTGACGAACGCCTCGATCGGACCGCTGCCCTCGCCGGCGATGTCCACGCGCTGATCCGACACCTCGAGATGCGCGACGCAGCGCTGCGCGTTGGCCGCGCCGCGGGTGAGATCGTAGTCGACCAGCCGGTAGGGGCCGTCGTCGACGACATATTCGTCGATGAGCGCATCGAAAATCTCCTGGGCGCGTATCTCGCGGCCGAGCCGTTCGGTCATCGCCTGCACCACCGCCGAGAACTCGACGAGCATGTCGCGCGGCAGCGCCACGCCGAAGCGTTCCTCGAGTATGAAGCCGATGCCGCCCTTGCCCGACTGGCTGTTGACGCGCACGGTCTCCTTGTACGATGAACCCACGTCCGCGGGATCGATCGGCAGGTAGGGTACCTCCCACGACCTCCCCGCAAGATGCGCCATGCCCTTGCGGATGGCGTCCTGGTGCGAGCCGGAAAACGCCGTGAACACCAGCTCGCCCGCGTACGGGTGCCGTTCGTGCACGGGCAGCTTGTTGATCTCCTCGACGGTCGTGCGGATGCGCGGCATGTCGCGGAAATCGAGTTCCGGATCCACCCCCTGCGAGAAGAGGTTCATCGCCACCGTGACGATGTCGCAGTTGCCGGTGCGCTCACCGTTGCCGAACAGCGTGCCTTCCACCCGCTCCGCGCCGGCCATGAGCGCGAGCTCGGTGGCGGCGACCCCGGTGCCGCGGTCGTTGTGCGTGTGCAGGCTGACCACGACGCTGTCGCGCGCCGGGAAGTGCCGGCAGAACCATTCGATCTGGTCCGCATAGACGTTCGGCGTCGCCATCTCCACCGTGGAGGGCAGGTTGACGATCATCTTCTCGTCCGGCGTTGCGCCCCACTCCTCGGCCACCGCCGCGCAGATGTCCACCGCGAAGTCAAGTTCCGTGCCGGTAAAGCTCTCCGGGGAGTACTCGAAGACGACGTTCGAACCCGACAGCGCCGAGAGACCGTCCCGGACGATCCGCGTGCCTTCCACGGCGAGATCGACAATGCCCTGGCGCCCCATCCGGAACACCACCCGGCGTTGCAGCGCCGAGGTCGAGTTGTAGAGGTGAAAGATGACGTTCGGTGCGCCGTCGAGGGCCTCCACCGTGCGGCGGATCAGCTCCTCGCGCGCCTGGCAGAGCACCTGGACGGTGACGTGCGGCGGGATCCTGCCCTCGCCGACGATGCGCCGGATGAAGTCGAAGTCCGGTTGCGACGCCGCCGGGAAGCCGACCTCGATCTCCTGCAGTCCCACGTCGAGCAGGAGGTCCCACATCCTGAGCTTCTCGGCGACATTCATCGGATCGATGAGTGCCTGGTTGCCGTCCCGGAGGTCCACGCTGCACCAGCGCGGCGGACGATCGAGCACCGCGCCCGGCCAGGTGCGGTCGGGCAGATCGACCGGTTGGAAGGGGCGGTACTTCTCGTGGGGCATGGCGCCGGCGCGGGCGCCCGCGGCACCCACGGCAAACGCCGGATGCGGTGTCGATTCCGTTGGCTGCGAAGTCATGACAAACCTCTCGACTCTCGTTTGATAACGGTCTGGGGAGCTTGGGTCGAGTGGGCGTGAGCCCTTGTTGGAAAGAGGAGTGCCGGCTTAAGCCGGCAGCAGAAGCAGCAGGCGCTGGGAGCGAATCGAGATGCCAAGCAAGGAGGTCATGTCGGCCGGGACTATACTCCCGCTGCGGGGTTTGTCCAGCGAACTTTGGGACGCATCGGAATCTCCGCGGGTCCTCCGCAGAAGGCACCGACGGAGCGCGTTCAGGGAGCCACCGGCGGCGGCGAGGCCGGGCGCTCAAGGTGGGCGAGACTGGCAGGCGACAGCCAAGCAGCGAACGCTCCAACCCGACCGCCCGGCCTCCAGCGTCAGTCAACCTCGATGTGCACGGCAGCGGCCGCCGACCGCGCCTTCTCCCGCGCTTCCCGCACGGAAGCGCCCAGCGCGAGGGCCACGCCCATGCGGCGTTCGCCGCGCACCTCCGGTTTGCCGAACAGTCGCAACTGGGTGTCCGGGGCGGCAAGCGCATCCTCGAGAGCAGAGTAGGACACACGGCTCGAGTGTCCCTCGGCGAGGATGACCGCGGACGCGGCCGGTCCGTACTGGCGGATGGCCGGGATCGGCAGCCCGAGTATCGCGCGGGCGTGCAGGGCGAACTCCGAAAGATCCTGGCCGATCAGCGTCACCATGCCCGTGTCGTGCGGCCGTGGGCTGACCTCGGAGAACCAGACCACGTCGTCCTTGATGAAGAACTCCACGCCGAAGAGCCCCCGGCCTCCGAGTGCGCCGGTGACGGCCGCTGCCACGCGCTCGCACTCGGTCCGCGCGGCCACGCTCATGGGCTGTGGTTGCCACGACTCCCGGTAGTCGCCGCCCTCCTGGCGATGACCGATGGGTTCGCAGAAGCTCACCTCGCCTTCGCCGTGACGTACCGTCAGCAAGGTGATCTCGTAGTCGAAGTCGACGAAGCCCTCGACGATGACCTTGTCCGCGGCGCCGCGCGCCCCCTCCCGTGCGTACTGCCAGGAACGCGGTGCGTCCGCCGGCGTATGCACGGTGGACTGGCCCTTGCCCGACGAGCTCATCACCGGCTTCACCACACAGGGCGTGCCGATCTCGTCGATGGCCGCCCGGTACTCGTCTTGCGTCTCCGCAAACCGATACGGTGAGGTCCTGATGCCCAGCTCCTCGGCAGCCAGACGGCGGATGCCTTCGCGGTTCATCGTCAGCTGCGCCGCGCGCGCGGTCGGGATAATATGCACGCCCTCCCGTTCGAGTTCGACCAGGGTCGCGGTCGCGATGGCCTCGATCTCCGGCACGACGAGGTCCGGCCGTTCCGTCTCGATCAGCGTCCGCAGCGCCGCTGCGTCGAGCATGTCGATCGCGTGAGCCCGGTGGGCCACCTGCATGGCGGGTGCGTTCGGGTAGCGGTCGGCAGCGATCACCTCGACGCCGAAGCGCTGCAGCTCGATCGCCATTTCCTTGCCGAGTTCGCCGGAGCCCAGCAGCAACACCCGGGTCGCGGACGCCGACAGCGGTGTGCCGATCGTCGTCATGGCCGGTCCGCCGCGCCTTGCAGGGCAAGCTCCTTCTGCATGCGCTTGAAGTTGTTCACGTAGAGATCCGAGAAGCCCTTGATCTCGGCGATCTCCTCGTCGGTCACCTCCCGCACGATGCGCCCGGGGGAGCCGAGCACCAGGCTCCGGTCCGGGATCTCCTTGCCCTCCGCGATCAGGGCGTTGGAGCCGATGAGGCAGTTGTCGCCGATCCTCACGTCGTTCAGCACCACCGCGTTGATCCCGATCAGGCTGTTGTTGCCGATCGTGCAGCCGTGGATGGTCGCCTGGTGTCCCACCGTGACGTCGTCCCCCACCGTCACGGGGAAGCCCTCGTCCATGTGCACGATCGCGCAGTCCTGGATGTTCGAGTTCCTGCCGATGACGATCGCGTCGTAGTCGCCGCGCACCACGGCGCCGTACCACACGCTCGCGTTGTTTCTGAGCGTCACCGACCCGATGACCGCGGCGGACGCGGCCACGAAATAGTCGCCCTCGGCCACCACCCTCTGCGCACCCAGGCTGTAGATCATTCCGTTTCCCGCCCTGTACTTCGCCTCGCCGGCCATTGTGCCAAGGTCGGGAGCCAAATCCATAGCTTTGGGCCGCGCTGGGCTGTATCCGCCCGGAGGCCCTGGCCGGCAACGCTATAATCGAGCCGTGAACTATTGCAGCCGCTGCGGCCGCGAGGTCGAGCGGAAGATACCCCCCGGCGACAACCGCGAACGGTTCGTCTGCGGTCACTGCGGCGCCATCCACTATCAGAACCCGCGCATCGTGACCGGGTGCCTGCCTGTCTGGGACGGTCGCGTACTCCTTTGCCGGCGGGCCATCGACCCCCGCAAGGGGCTGTGGACGTTGCCGGCCGGGTTCCTGGAGGCGGGCGAGACCACCCACGCCGGCGCGTTGCGCGAGACCTGGGAAGAGGCCCGTGCGCGGGTCGAGATCCTCGGCCTCTACACGATGTTCAGCGTGCCACACATCTCGCAGGTGCACATGTTCTTTCGCGCCCGGCTGGTGGACGGGACATTCGCGGTCGGGGACGAGAGCCTCGAAGTGCGCCTGTTCGACGAGCAGTCCGTGCCGTGGGACGAACTGGCTTTCCCGGTGGTGACCAAGACGCTACGGCACTATTTCGACGACCGCGCGACCGACGGCACGCAGGCGACCGATTTTCCGGTCCACACCGAGGACGTGGTCGTTACCCGGCGGTGCGTCGGGCCAATTTGAAGCGGCGGCTGCGACCGGCCGTCAGCCAGCCCGCGAAGGCAGCGCCACCACCGCCGTGCCGAACGCCGTCGCGAGCCCCGATTGGTTCACGTTCTGCATCCGTACCTCCACCAGGTGTTCGCCGTCCACCACGCTCTTGCCCGTGACCTCGCCCTCCACCGTGTTCGTGTCCCCCACCACGTTCGGATGCCGGATCGACGCCGTCAGGCGTTTGAGTCTGCCGTCGTCGCCCATCCAGTCCGTGACAATCTGCGCCAGCCAGCACACGCGCTGCGGCCCGAAGTCGAACTGGCCGGGCATGTTGCGCCGGTTCCTGGCATGCTCCGCGTCGAAGCGTCCGCCGCCGCCGAGGTCGGCGGAACCCGATGCCTCGAGGGCAGCCCGCGTGGTCCGGTAGGTACCCAGCACGCCGTAGGTGAACAGAAACAGTTCGCTGACCGAATAGGTTCCCTTCGGCAACGCCGGCAGCGTATCGCCCTCGGCGACGTCTTCCCAGTAGCGGGTCTCGGCGCCCCGACGCTGCCTCTCCCAGACCAGCGGGTCCGCCGGCTCGGGCGGCGCACCGGCATCCTTCGCCGCGCGGTCATAGTCCAGCGTGCCGCCGGTGTTCTGGTAGCGGGCCATCACGGTCCGCACGTCGGCCACTACTTCCTGGCGCTGGTTGCTGTAGGTGACGAGCCCGGTGTTGAGGTTGATGGCGCCGATGCGGCCGCTCTGCTTGCGCACCGTCTCGCCGACCCGCTCGGTCGCCGTGATCACATCGTCCCGCCAGACCGGCCGCACGAAGTCGATTTCGACCCCCGCATAGTTGACGGGCAGGTACTGCGTCGAAACCCGCGCGCGATCGATGTTGCCGGTCTCCCCGGCAACCACGCCGAGCGCGACGCTGTAGAGGAACGTCGGCGGCGCGGTGATCATCCCGAACCGGCTTGCCGCCGCGTGATCCTGGTTCCGCCAAAGGGGGTTGTAGTCCCCGATGCCGTCGCCGAAGCCCCGGATGTTGTCGAAACTGGCCTGTTTTGTCGGCCGCTGTGCCAGCGTTTCCCCAATGGTCTTGCGGTATTCCGCCTGGAACTCGTCGATCGTCGTGATCAGCACGCTCTGCGCCATGATGTCCTCCTGTCCGCCGTCGTGGCAGTCTACCAAGTGTCTGACTCCGGAATCTCCTTCGGCCCGGCCCGGCCGAAGGCGCGCGTCAGACGTTCCGGGGCGTTCGATGCTTGTCCCGCCCGGCCCTCCTCGGTTACTGTGCCGGTGGGAAACGGGAACGCGGAACCACCATGAAATACCTGCACACCATGGTCCGGGTCACGGACCTCGACGCATCGATCGGCTTCTACGAGGCGATCGGGCTGACGGAAATCAATCGCATCGACCACGAAGGCGGCCGCTTCACCCTGGTGTTCATGGCAGCGCCCGGCGACGCGGACGCCCAGGTCGAACTCACGCACAACTGGGATCCCGAGACCCTCGGCGGCGGCCGCAACTTCGGCCATCTGGCGTACGCCGTGGACGACATCTACGCCCTCTGCCAGAGCCTGATGGACGCCGGCGTGACCATCAACCGGCCGCCGCGAGACGGCCATATGGCCTTCGTGCGCTCCCCCGACGGTGTCTCCGTCGAACTGCTGCAGAAGGGCGGGGCGCGAGCCCTGGCAGAACCGTGGCAGAGCATGGGGAACACCGGCGAGTGGTAATGGCGGGGGTGCTTCGGTAGAGGCCGCTCTGCCACGCCACGCCATCGTAGCCGCACACGGAGACGGGTAGCGGGCACCCCGGATTCATGTTACGTTTCGTAACGATACCCTTCCCGGAAGCGGCAGCGTTGCTGTCGGCTCCCGACCACGCGAGCGCCCGATGCGCAAGACTTACATCACCGCCCTCGTCATAGCGGCCGCCGTGGTGCTGTGGCTTGCCTCGGGACAGTTCGGCGACCGCACGGACGAGGCCACGCAACTCAGCATCTCCGAACGCAACGAGCGCGTGGCAGCCGCGGTCGAAGACCGGGCGCTGTCGCGGGTGCGCGCGCGCGTGAGCACGGCGACGCAGCAGACCGCCTATGCCAGCGTCCGGGGACGCACCGAGAACAAGCGTACCGTGGAGGTACGGGCAGAGACCGTGGGCCGCATCATGGCCCGGCCGGTCGAACGCGGGGACCGCGTGGCGACCGGCGACGCCCTCTGCCGCCTGTCCAGGGACGATCGCGACGCACGCCTCGCCGAAGCGCAGGCCGCCCTCAGGCAGGCCTACATCGAGTATCGCGGCAGCCAGCGGCTCAAGACCCAGGGGCTGCAGTCGGAGACCGCCATCGCGACCGCCGGTGCACGCCTGGCCGCCACACGTGCTCGCCTGAAGTCCATCGAACTCGACATCGAGCGGACGCTGGTCCGTGCCCCCTTCGACGGAGTGGTCGAGATCACCCACGTCGAGATCGGCGACTACGTACAGCCCGGCATGGCTTGCGTTACCCTGGTCGACCTCGACCCGATGCTGCTCGTCGGCCAGATCACGGAGAAGGACGTGCTGCGGGTCCGCGTGGGCGAGCAGGCCTTCGGCGAACTCGCCACGGGGCAGCGGCTGAGCGGAGCGATCGTCTTCATCGGACAGCAGGCCGATGACACCACCCGCACCTACCGCGTGGAGATCGAAGTGCCCAATGCCGACTATGCCCTGCGCAGCGGCATCACCGCAGATGTCCTCATCGCCGCCGAACGCCTGCCGGCACACCTTGTGAGCCCGGCTCTCTTCGCCCTCGACGACGAGGGGGCCGTGGGGCTCAGGACGCTCGACGCCGACAACGTCGTGCAGTTCCTCCCCGTGGACACCCTGCGCGACGACGAGGCGGGCGTATGGGTCACCGGCCTGCCGGCGGTGGCGACACTCGTCACGGTGGGCCACGAGTTCGTCGTTCCCGGCGAACAGGTGGATGTCGACTTCGAGCCGAGCCGCGAGCCGCCGGCGCCAGGGGGTCCGGGCGTGCAAACCATGTCGGACATGCCGGTGTCGGGACCCGCACTGACGGCGCGCGATGGTGCGTCCGCGTCCGCTTCCCCGCTCAGCGCCCCCTCCCGTCCCACCTCCGGCGTGGATGCCGCGCCGGCGCAGGAGCTGCGTTCAGGATCGAAGTCGCCAACGGCCGTTCCGGCGACGGCGCGCCCCGGGCTCGGGCCGGACGGCGCCATCCCTGACGGACTGCCCCTGCACGCCTCGTGAACAACGTCCTCGTCGACGCGGCCGTCAACCGCAGCCGTACCACGTTCCTACTGCTGTTTGCGGTGGTCCTTGCGGGGTCCGTGGCACGTTGCGCGATCCCCGTCGAGGCGGAGCCCCGCGTCGAGGTTCCCTTCTTCGCCATCACCATCATGCACGAGGGCATCTCGCCGGAGGACAGCGCCCGACTGCTCGTGAAGCCGATGGAGATCGAGCTGCGCACCGTCGAGGGGGTCGAGGAGGTCAACGCGTTCGCCTCGGAAGGCGTGGCCACGGTCCTGGTGGAGTTCGACGCCGACTACGACCTCGACCTCGCGCTGTCCGACGTCCGCGAGGCGGTGGACCGCGCCAAGCCGGAACTGCCGACGACGGCCGAGGAGCCGATCATCTCCGAGCAGAATACCGACAACTTCCCGATCATCCAGATCAACCTCGTCGGCGACGACGTGCCCGAGCGCATGCTGTTCGACCATGCCCGGGCGATCCAGGACGACATCGAGACGATTCCGGACATCCTCCAGGCGCGTCTGTTGGGGGAACGCGAGGAGGTGCTGGAGATCGTCGTCGAGCCGGCGCAACTCGAGGCCTACGGGCTGACCAACGAACAGCTCATCAGCACGGTGATGCGCAACAACCGGCTGATCCCCGCCGGCAGCCTCGATACCGGCCAGGGCCGCATGTCCGTCAAGGTACCGAGCGTCATCGAGCAGGCCGGGGACCTCCTGGACCTCCCGGTACTGGCGCAGGGCGACGCGGTGGTCACCGTCGCCGACGTCGCAACCGTCCGGCGCACGTTCAAGGACCGGACCAGCCACGCGCGGGTGAACGGTCAGCGGACCATTTCGATCGACGTGGTCAAGCGCTCGAACTCGAACATCATCGACACCATCGCCAAGGTCAAGGCCGCGGTCGCGCGACACGAGCCGAATCTCCCCAACCGGGTGTCGCTGTTCTACACACAGGACGCCTCACCCCGAGCGAAGCAGCAGGTCACGGAACTCGAGGGCAACATCGTCACCGCCCTGGCCCTTGTCATGACGCTCGTCGTCGCCGTCATGGGGCTGCGCAGCGGCCTGATCGTCGGGATCGGCATCCCCATCTCGTTCCTGTTCGCCCTCATCTTCATCTACCTCTTCGACTACACCTTCAACTTCATGGTGATGTTCGGCATGTTGCTCGGCCTCGGCATGCTGATCGACGGCGCGATCGTGGTGACCGAATACGCCGACCGCAAGATGGTCGAGGGCTTCGACAGCCGCGCCGCGTTTACGCTCGCGGCCAAGCGCATGTTCTGGCCGGTGACCGCATCGGTCGCCACGACGCTCGCCGCTTTCCTGCCCCTCATGTTCTGGCCGGGCGTGTCCGGCAAGTTCATGCGCTACCTGCCGGTGACCGTCTTCACGGTCCTGTCGGGCTCGCTTCTCTACGCGCTCATTTTCTGCCCCACCATCGGCTCGAAGTTCGGCAAGCCGGGCCCCCGCGACGCCCGCCAGCGCCATACCCTGGAGCAACTCGAGAACGGCGACCCGACCACCCTCGGCGGCGTCACGGGCTCGTACGCACGCCTGCTCATGTACGCCGCCCACCATTCGTTCGTCACGATCTGCATCGTCGTCTCCGTGCTCGCCACGACATTCTGGGCATATGGCAACTACGGCAAGGGCATGACCTTCTTCACGGGCACGGATCCCGCGCAGGGGCGGGTCAGCATCCGCGCACGCGGCAACCTTTCGACCGACGAGATCGACGCCCTCGTGCGCGGGGTCGAAAACCGCATTCTCGCCATTCCGGGGATCAAGGACGCCAACATGTGGACGAGCCTCCCGGGTGGCGGCGACGCCGGCTTCATGGGCGGTTCCTCGGCCAAGGACATCGTCGGGACCATCATGCTGGAACTGCACGACCAGATGGATCGGGAACTGACCGGGGTGGAGATCCTCGAACTGGTGCGGCAGCGCACGTCGGACCTGGCGGGCATCTACGTCGAGGTGCAGAAGGAGGAGATGGGACCGCCGATCGGCAAGTCGATACAGATCCAGTTCGCCGCGGCGCACAAGGAAGAAATCCAGCCGGTGATCGGGCGCGTGCGCGACTACATCGACACGCGCGTGACGGGGCTGCGCGACGTGGAGGACTCCCGCTCGCTGCCCGGCGTCGAATGGAAGATCGAGGTGGACCGCGCCCAGGCCGCTCTCTACGGGGCGGACGTGTCGCTGGTGGGCCTCGCGGTGCAGCTCGTGACCGCCGGCGTCAAGATCGCGGAGTATCGGCCCGACAACGCGGACGAACCCGTCGACATCCGCATCCGTTACCCGAACGACGCCCGCGGCATCGCCGCCCTCGACGAGCTGAAGATCGCGACGCCGAGCGGCCAGGTGCCCATCTCCAACTTCGTGCGGCGTATCCCGGTGCCGAACGTGGACACCATCCAGCGCATCGACGGCGAGGTCGTCGAGTTCATTCGGGCAGAAGTCGCGCCGGGAGTGCTCGCCGACGACAAGGTCCGGGAGATCGACGCGTGGCTCGCCACCCAGGACTTCGACCCGCGCGTACGCGTCGAGTTCCGCGGCGCCAACGAAGAGCAGGCGCAGTCCATCGCCTTCGTGGGCGTCGCCTTCGTGCTGTCGCTCATCCTGATGTTCATGCTGCTCGTCACGCAGTTCAACAGCTTCTACCAGAGCACGCTCATCCTGGTCGCGGTGGTAATGTCGACCGCCGGCGTGCTGCTCGGACTGCTGGTCACACAGATGCCCTTCAGCGCGATCATGACCGGGATCGGCGTCGTCGCCCTGGCCGGCATCGTGGTGAACAACAACATCGTACTCATCGATACGTACAACCATCTGCGGCGCGAACATCCTGACATCCACTACCTCGAACTGATCGCTCGCACCGGCGCCCAGCGCCTGCGGCCGGTCATGCTGACCACGGTGACGACGGTGTTCGGGCTAATGCCGCTTGCCAGCAACCTGTCGATCGATTTCATCAACCGGGAGATCGTCTACGGCAGCCAGATCTCCGGATTCTGGATCCAGACTTCGCAGGCGATCGTGTCGGGACTCAGCTTCGCGACGCTGCTGACGCTCGTGGCGACGCCGGCGATGCTGGCCGTGCCGGAGCAGTTGAAGAGCGGGGTCCGGCGATTGCGAGCGCGATTGCCGGCGCGATTGCGTCGGCCTGTCTCGGCCGCCGCCTGACCGCTTCAGGCGTCCCGGACCATCGAGTCCCGCTTCCGTACCGGGTCCAGCAGCGACCAGTCTCCCTGCTCCAGCTCGAAACCCTCCGGAAACGGCGCACGAGGCTCCATGCCGAGCGATGCCATCACCCGGTCGTCCCGGTAGTAGCACTGGGCGACGAGGACGAGCAGCGTGACCGCGACGGAGGGCTGGGCGCTGCGGAACGCCCTTGCAGCGGTCAGCCGCCCGGCCTCGTCCAGGTCCGTGAAGGCAGCGCGCCGCTGCTGCCGGGCCAGCGCGTCGAGGGCGTCCAACGCTTCCGCGACGGCCCCGACACTGCCCTCGGCGGTGCGTGCGATGTCCTCGGCGATGGCCGGGTCGTCCGCACCCGGCACGCCGTAGTCCGCACTCGCTGGAATCACGGTACCGGCGAAGGCCTGCAGCTGGTGCCGATGCGCGCCCGACAGCCCACGGTCGCTCGAGATGAAGTCGTCGGTCATGGCGGCGGTCAGCGGCAATCAGTCAAAGAGGTTGGCGAGCCGCTTCTGCATCGCATCCGCGATGTAGAGCGCCAGTGCCTGAATGGTGCGCGTCGGGTTCACCCCGGCGCACGTGACGAAGATGCTGCCATCGACGATGAAGAGGTTTCTGACGTCATGACAGCGCCCCCAGTCGTTCACCACCGATGTCTCGGGATCCGTCCCCATGCGTGCAGTGCCCATCAGGTGCCAGCCGCCCTGGGGAATCGGCGCCGTCGTGAGGATGTCCTCGGCGCCGGCCGCGCGCAGTATCTCGGTGCCCCGCGCGACGGCATGATCGAGCATGCGCCGGCTGTTCTCCGAGAGCCGGTAGCTGATCTTCGGTGCCGGAATCCCGTCGGAGTCGACGAGGTCCGGATCGAGCGTCACCGTATTGTGCAACTCCGGCAGATCCTCGCAGATGCCGACCATGCCCGCGGTGCGGTTGAACAGGCGTCGATAGGCGCGGTGGTGATCCGGGCCGAGGGGGATCCGGGCCGACCTCAGGCCGGTGATCGCCGTCGCCACCGCAGCGCGGCCCCGGTGGCACTCGAAGGTGTAGCCGCGCACGAACCCGCGGTCGGTGTCGGTTTCGTAGAACTCCTGGCTCCAGATGGACAGGGGAGGCCCCCGATAGCCGTCCAACGGCTCGTCGAAGACGCCGTATATCGCCGCATAGGGGTGGAACATCAGGTTCTTGCCGACCATTCCGCTACGGTTCGCCAATCCGTCCGGAAAGCGGTGAGAACGGGAGTTGAGGAGCAGCCTCGGCGTACCCACGCCATTGCAGGCGATCACGACCACGTGCGCCCGCTGCTCCCGCTCGATGCCGTCAGCGTCGTAGTAGATGACGCCCGCGGCCATGCCGTCATCGTTCACGGTGATCTCACGCACCCGGCAGCGTGTGCGCACCTCCACACCGGCGCGCAGCGCATGCGGCCAATAGGTGATGTCCGTACTCGCCTTCGCCCCCTGGGCGCATCCGGTGGAACACGCGCCGAGGTTCAGGCACTGGTCCCGCCCGTCATAGGGCTCCGTCGCGATCGCCGTGTCCGACGGCCACCAATGCCACCCGAGGCGGTTGAAGCCCCGGCCCAGAACCTCGCCGGACTTGCCGAGGGGCAGCGGCGGCATGGGCGGCTGGTGCGGCGGATTCGCCGGATCGCCGGCGAGGCCCGAGACGCCCATCATGCGGTCGTTCTCCGCGTAGAAGGGGGCCAGGGTGTCGAAGTCGATCGGCCAGTCGTCGGCCACGCCGTCCAGCGTACGGACACGGAAGTCCGATGGGTGGAAGCGCGGAAAGTGGCCCGCGTAGAGAATCGTGCTGCCGCCGACGGCGTTGAAGTTCGCGACGGAGATCGGTGAGTCGTCGTCGTTGATCGGATAGTCCGTGACGCGGCCCCGCCGGTTCGGACTGATGCTGAAGTCGCCGAACGCCCGCGCCTCCCAGTCCCGTCCCGCGCTCGGATACTCGGCGGGGTTCATCCAGCCGCCCTGCTCCAGGCACACGATGCGCATGCGCGTCTCGGCGAGGCTCCACGCGACCGCCGCACCCGACGCGCCGGCGCCGACGATCAAGACATCGACGGGTTCCACCGGCATGTATACCTCACCCTCGTCCGCGGTCGACGCAGTATGCCTCGCTGCCCCCCGGAATGCCGTTCCCGAGCCGCGACCCGTGTCACGCTGCCCGGCGACGATACCTGATATGCTCCGCGCGCATTTGTGAAAGACCCACCATGGCGGAGTTTCTCTACCGGCTCCGGCTCGCGAGGCCGGGCATGTTCGAAGATGGCGGCACCAGCGAAGAGCACGCTGCCGTGGCGGAGCATTTCACCTACCTCGAGCACCTGCACGGAGCAGGCATCGTCCGTTTCGTGGGACGGACGACGACCGACGACGAACGCGCCTTCGGCATCGTGGTATTCGATGCCGACGACGATGCCTCGGCCAGTGAGGTGATGAATCGGGACCCGTGTGTCGAACGGGGGGTCATGAGGGCGACCCTCTATCCGTTCCGGACCGCTTTCGGCCAGCTTCCCACCATCCCATAGCAAGGAGGAACAGCGATGGCCATTTCGCTCGGCGTTCACGTCGGACAACAGAACCTGCCCATGTCCGAGTTGCGCGCGCTGTGGCGCAAGCTCGATACCGCCGGCGTCGACTGGATATCCGCGTGGGACCACTTCTACGAGGCCCCGCCGAAGGGCGGAACGCAACCGCACTTCGAGGCCGTGGCGACCCTCGGGGCGCTTGCGGCCGAGACGAAGAACGCACGCATCGGGTGCCTGGTGTTCTACGTCGGCTATCGCAACCCCGCCCTGCTCGCCAAGGCCGCCACCACGCTCGACCACATCTCGGGCGGACGCTTCGAACTCGGCATCGGGGCCGGCTGGCACATCTGGGAGGCTTCCGCCTACGGCTATCCGTTCCCCGACATCGGCACGCGGCTCGACATGCTCGATGAGGCCGCCGAAGTCGTGCGGCGCCTGCTTACCGAAGACCGCACGACGTTCTCCGGCCGGCACTTCCAGGTGGACGACGCTTCCTGCCTGCCGAAGCCGGTGCAGGATCGCCTGCCCATCTGGATCGGCGGGCTGGGCGAACGCCGTACTCTCGAGATCGCCGCGCGCCGCGCGGACGGGTGGAACGCCGCCTATGTCCCCGCCGACGAATACCGGCGCCTGAACGGCGTGCTCAACGACTGGTGCGAAACCGACGACCGCGATCCGACGGAGATTCGACGCGGCGCGAATCTGGCCTTTGGCCTCGCCATGGACGACGCCGGCGTTCGCGCCGAACGCGCACGGACGGAGGCGGAGTGGGGTGCCGCGAGCGCGCGCATCCTCGGTGGCACGCTCCTGTGCACGCCGGACGAAGCGGTGGAACGGATCATGGCGTACGTCGACGCCGGTGCCCAAGCCGTCAATGTCGCGCTACGGGCTCCGTGGAACGTCGATGCGCTGGACACCTACCTCGAAGAGACGATGCCCGCCATTCGCCGTGAGGTCGGCTGACACGTCAGGCAGGGGACGGGCTTGTCCCGTCGCAAGGGCGTGCACGAACCCGACGCGGCGATTGTAGCGCCCCATAGCCGGTCCGGCACTCGCTCGCGAGCTCGCTACGCACCGGCGCGCCTCCGGCCCAGCCACGCCGTCCTTGCATGGAAGTTGCACCGGCGGTCACTGCGTTCCCTTGGCGCGACTTCCATGCAAGGGGACGGGCTTGTCCCGTCCCGTCCCCAAGGGCGTGCACGACGGCGACACGGGCGACGACAAGCGTCGCCCCTACCCTGCAACGCCGTTCGTTCCGGGGCAGACGTCACCGCCGCGCCGCAAGCGCGTCGGCGAACGCCAGGGTACGCTCCGCCTCGGCGACGTGCATGTTCTCGATCAGCCGCCCGTCCACTTCGGCGACCCCCTTGCCCTGGGCGCGCGCCGCCTGCCACGCCTCGCGGGCGCGACGCGCAAAGTCGATGTCCTCCGGCGAGGGGCCGAACACTTCGTTCGCGGTGGCTACCTGGGTCGGGTGGATGAGCGTCTTGCCGTCGAAACCGAGGTCGCGGCCCTGCTCGCAGGCCGCCCGGAAGCTCTCCTCGGACCGGAAGTCGAGATGCACGCCGTCGAGAATCTCCTTGCCCGCAGCCCGCGCGGCGATGAGGCAGCGCTGCAGCGCGTAGGTCACGCCGGACCGGTCCGCACGGTGCTGGCCGCGCAACTCCTTGACGAGGTCACTGGTCCCCATCGCGAGCACCGTCACCCGCTCGCTCGACGCCGCGAGCGCATCCACGTTCTGCACACCCCGAGGCGTCTCGATCATGATCCACAACGCGAGGCCCGCACCACCCGCCGCATCGACGCGCGCGACGATTTCGGCCACCTGTGCCTCGGTCTCGACCTTCGGGAGCAGCATGGCTGCGATCGGCAGCGGCGCGATACGCGCGATGTCGTCCTGTCCCCAGGGCGTATCGAGGCCGTTCGCGCGCACGACGAGTTCCCGGTATCCGTAGCCGCCGGCGCCGATGGCAGCGGCGATCTGGTCGCGCGCGCGGGGCTTGACCTCG
Source organism: Candidatus Azotimanducaceae bacterium (assembly GCA_965206615.1). GTDB lineage: Bacteria > Pseudomonadota > Gammaproteobacteria > Pseudomonadales > Azotimanducaceae > VXNE01. Next base: position 659,290 of record OZ242219.1, on the reverse strand, counting down.
GGTGCGACGGCGTCCTCGAGGTCGAAGATGATCCCGTCGCAGTCGATCCCGCGGGCTTTCTCCATGGCGCGTTCGTTGGCGCCGGGCATGTAGAGGACGGAACGTCGGGGCGTCATGCGGCGATGGTCTCGGCCGTGTCGAGACGGACAGGTCAAGCGATGGGCTTGTCGATCTGTTCGGGGGAGCGGTCGGGGACGAAGCGGGCGATGAGGCGGCGGAGGGCGAACTCGGAGGTCGATTCGAACGGGGAGCCGTAAGCGGCGTCGTCCTTGTTCTTCATCCGGCGGCTGAATTCGGAGAGTACCGGGATCATGCAGAACGCCGCGATCAGCAGGTTCGAACAGGCATGCCCCTGCGAGATCCAGTCGCCCCGCAGGTGCGGCGCGATCTGGAAGAAGAGGGAGAAGTACCCGAACATCGTCGCGGTGGCAACGATCGCACAGGTCCAGACCATCCAGTCCGGCATCCTGACCTTCAGCGAAGACAGCGCGATCACGCCGCCGGCGCCATACACGGGCAGCCAGATCAACCAGTCCGCCGTGCCGACGTGACTGAATGCCACGCCCAGCAGCGTCAATCCGATCAACCCGTTGACATAGCGCATGCCGTCGTCCGTACCCCCATGCGACGCCCGTGTCCCCCGAGCCCGAACCGTCCGTTCGGGCCGAACCCCTATTCAACCCGTTTGTTACGTTCGGTGACAAGTGCTCGGGGCACGATGGGATGTAACGAATGGCAATGAAAACGACTGGCGTTTGTCCCTATTGATCTATAGGTTCCAAACGCCGCGGCAGAAGGGCGCCTCGCGAACGTCCGGGCACGCGGGTCAGTCGTCGAATCCCGGTACGCCGGCATCCCGTTGCACACCGAACGAGTTGAGCCCCATGGCGAGCATGTTGTACTGGCCGACGGTGAAGGCGATGTCCATGATCTGCTGCGTGTCGTAGTGCTCGGTGAGGCCAGCCCAGGTCGCGTCGGAGACGAACGCGTCGTCGAGGAGTTCGTCCGTCGTACGCAGCAGCAGGAGGTCGCGCGCGTCCGGTCCCGCAACGTCGGGGCCGTTCCGGGCCATGGCGATGTCGTCCTCGCTGAACCCCTCGTCGCGGGCGATGACGAGGTGCTGGCCCCACTCGTACTCCGACTGTACCCGCCAGGCAGTGCGCAGGATCAGCACTTCCCGGTCGCGCGTGGAGATCGTCGACTTGCCGAGGATGTGGTTGGCGAACACCAGCCAGCGACGGAACAGGTCCGGGTGGTGGAGCATGGTCCCGAAAACGTTCAGCGCCGGACGGTTCCCGAAGCGCTCCATGATCTCCGCCTGCTCCGGAGTCCAGTCGGCGGCGTCCGCCGGCGCGACGCGCGGCTTCGACAATCTCATGTGTGCCTCCCTCAACGGTGAGGAATCACTCTACTATATGCCGTCTTCCAGGGTTCGGATGCACGCCATGACCGTCAGGCAGGAGAAGCACGGCGACCTCGTCATCATCACCATCGACCGCCCGCAGGTGCGCAACGCCGTCGATCATCCCACCGCCGAGGCGCTGGCCGAGGCGTTTCGGGCATTCGACGCCAACAGGCAGCAGCGGGCCGCCGTGCTCACCGGCGCCGGCGGTCATTTCTGCGCGGGCGCGGACCTGAAGGCCGTCGCCGAGGGCCGTGGCAACCGTGTGACGCTCGACGGGGACGGACCCCTCGGCCCCACGCGCATGCTGCTGAACAAGCCCGTCATCGCCGCCGTCGAGGGTTACGCGGTCGCTGGCGGTCTCGAACTCGCCCTCTGGTGCGACATGCGCGTAGCCGCCCGTGACGCCGTCTTCGGCGTGTATTGCCGACGCTGGGGCGTCCCGCTGGTGGACGGCGGCACGGTGCGCCTGCCGCGGCTCATCGGGCAGAGCCATGCCATGGACATGATCCTGACGGGCCGCGGCGTGTCCGGAGACGAGGCGCGGATGATGGGGCTCGCCAACCGCCTGACGGAAACCGGCGAGGCGCTGCACGGCGCCGTGGAACTGGCCGAGCAACTGACACGGTTTCCCCAGCGCTGCATGCTGAGCGACCGCCGCTCGGCCCTCACCCAGTGGAGCCGCGGGATGGACGAGGCGCTGTCCCAGGAGGCGCTGCTGGGACGGGAGGTAATCAAGTCCGGGGAGACGGTGGCCGGCGCCACGCGCTTCAACAGCGGCGCCGGACGGCACGGGAGCTTCGAGGACCTCTGATGCGCCGCACGCCCACAAGAATGTAGGGGCGACCCTTGTGGTCGCCCGTCCCCGACCCTTGTGATCGGTCCCCGCCCGCGTCCAGGTTCACGCACGAACTCGAATACGAGCCGCCGCAAGCGCCCCATAGCGGTCAGATCGTCAGTGGCGGCTCGTCGAGCACCGCCAGTTGCTCCTTCAACGTCAGGATGTGGTCGCTCCAGTACCGCGTCCCGGCGAAATCGGGAAACGCGAGCGGAAACGCAGGGTCGTGCCAGCGCCTGCCGATCCATGCCGCATGGTGCACCATGCGCAGCGCGCGCAACGGTTCGATCAGTCGCGTCTCGCGCGCATCGAAGGAGTGGAACACGTCGTACGCACCGATCAGGTCGGCGAGCTGCCGACTGCGCTCGTCGCGCTCGCCCGACAGGAGCATCCATAGATCCTGCACCGGTGGCCCCGTCATGGTGTCGTCGAAGTCCACGAAGTTCGGCGCGTCGTAGCGCCACAGCAGGTTGCCGAGATGACAGTCGCCGTGGATGCGGATGCCGGTCCTCGCGGTCTCCATGATCGGGGCGATGCGCTCGATCAACTGCGACGTCACGGCCCGGTACGCGTCGGTCAGTTCGCCGTCGATGAGGCCGCTCTCGAGCAGGAACCCGGCCGCATCGCTACCGAAGTCGCGCACGGTCAGCCGCCGCCGATGCACGAAGGGCCTGGTCGCGCCGACCGCGTGCAGGCGGCCGAGGGCATGACCGAGCACACGGAGCACCTGCCTGTCCTCGACGTTTGGCGGGCGTCCCGCCTGGCGCGGAAAGACCGTGTAGCGGAAACCGCCGTGCTCGAACAGCGACACGCCGTCGCGGACGATGGGCGCCACGCACGGCAACCCGGCCTCGCACAGTTCGCCAATGAAAGCGTGCTCCTCGAGGATCGCCGCGTCGGTCCAGCGCTCGGGCCGGTAGAACTTGGCGATGACCGGCTCGCCGCCCTCGATGCCGATCTGGTAGACGCGGTTCTCGTAACTGTTGAGCGGCATCAGCCCGCCATCGGCGGGGAAGCCCGCGGCTTCGAGGGCGTCCAGCATGGTCTCGGGCGACAGCCCCTGGTATGGCGTGTCAGACATCGCCGGCACGCACCGCCACGCTCGGCGGGTCGACGGCGTTGCGGAACATATCCATGCCCCCAGTCTGGACGATCGGCGGCCCGGGTTCAAAGAGACGGCCACGGCTGGCCATTGGGACGCACCCGCGGCGCCGCCGGCACGACTCCAACCCGGCTTCCCTGCCCCGAGGCGCGCCCTCAAACGAGGGCCCGTTCCAGCAGCGCCCGGCTCGATGCATCGAGGGGCAGATTCAGGCCGCGACGCTGCCCCGCCTCCGACATCTTGGCCCAGGTGCGACGCAGGATTCCGGTGAGTTGCGCGGGATCCCGGCCGCTGGCGAAGCGTTCGAGTTCCGTCTCCAGGAAGACGAGGCACGCACAGTCCTCGAGGGCCTGGGACTCCGGGTCCTGCGCACGGTTGCGCTTCATCATCAGCCCACACACCTGTGCAGCCGTGTCGTCATCGACGCCGCGTGAAGCCAGCAGCGTCCCCACGGCGTCCGCCTGGCGCCGGGCCGCGTCGGTGCGCCAGCGCAGGTAGCCCCGGCGGCCGGCGGGAAAGTCGCTGCGCGGGTATCGCCAGCGTTCGAAGTGCTGGGCTCGCACCGCGAGGCGCAACGCATCGGACGGCTCCTCGACCAGTGACTCCAGGTGTCGGGTCATGGCCTCGGCATAGGCCAGTTCCCGGCCGGCGGGGTCGGCCGCGTGGCGCTGGTCTATTTCTGCAAGGACGCACTCGAGCAAGTCTGGACGCAACCCCTTTCCTCCGCTCTTGCGATTCCGAGATGTTATCGTCCGCCGCCTTGTCCTGCCCGTGGCCCGGTCGGACGAGGAGCACCCATGAGCACCCGGCACCTGCTGATCGTCTACCACACCCGGTCCGGCAACACCGGGCGGCTGGCCGAAGCTGCGTGGGAGGGTGCGACGGACGAGGAAGTCACCGGCGTCGAGGTCCGCATGGTCAAGGCCGCCGACGCCGGCCCCGAGGACCTCCTGTGGTCGGATGCGCTCCCGCTCGGCACGGTTCCGCTCCGTCACCGTGGACCACGACGGCGACGCGATTCGACTACCCGTTCTCCCGGCGGCGCCCGCGCCGTCCCGTCTTGATGCGTCGGGCATCAAGCGGATAGCATCGTTGTGCCTCAGAAACTGTGGAAAGCCATGAGAACGACAGTCACCCTCGATGACGACATCGCCATCAAGCTGCACGATCGCATGAATCGGTCCGGTACCACCTTCAAGGAGACGCTCAACACCTGCCTGCGCCGCGGCCTCGAACAGCCGGCCGACGAGGAGCTGGCGGGCCCGTTCATCGTGGAGCCGATATCCATGGGGCTGCGCCCGGGCATCCACCTCGACGACATCGGCGGGGTGCTCGACCTGCTCGACGGACCAGCGCATCCATGACCATCCTCGTCGACGCCAACCTCCTGCTCTACGCTTACGACGCCGGCAGTCCCGACCATCCGGCGGCCCGGCACTGGTTGCAGGCCGAGGTCTCCTCCGGGCGCCCGGTCCGACTCGCCCTCGTGACGCTCCTGGCCTTCGTCCGCATCGCCTCGGACCCGCGCATATTCGCCCACCCGTTGACGCCGGCCGACGCCTGCGCGATCGTCGAGTCGTGGCTCGCCGCCGCCAACGTGCAGCTGCTCGCGCCGGGGCCCCACACATGGGAGCACCTCGCCGCGATCTGCACGCAGGGACAGGCCAAGGGTCCCTTGGTCATGGACGCACATCTCGCCGCCCTGGCCAGGGAACACGGCGCCGTCGTCGCGACGACCGACCGCGACTTCCGGCGCTTCGCCGGCGTCGAAACGACCAATCCGCTGGCCGACGGCGCTCCCGTCTAGCCCGGCGCGCGCCGTCGCGACGATCCCAACGTCGACCCGCCGCGCCACTTCATTCGGCCAACGCGCCGCCGACGCGCCGCCCGCGATCCCTCCCACGAGTCAACTGGATGGACCAGCCATGAGCAACCGGCACCTGCTGATCGTCTACCACAGCCAGTCCGGCAACACCGGGCGGCTGGCCGAAGCTGCGTGGGAGGGTGCGACGGACGACGAAGTCACGGACGTCGAGGTCCGTATGGTCAAGGCCGCCGACGCGGGCTCCGCAGACCTGTTGTGGGCGGACGCGCTGCTGCTCGGCACGCCGGAGAACTTCGGCTACATGTCGGGCGGGATGAAGGACTTCCTCGACCGCACGTTCTATCCCGTCGAAGGCAAGATCCAGGCGCTGCCGTACGCGATCTTCATCAGCGCCGGCAACGACGGCACCGGAGCCGTCCGGGCCATCCACCGGATCGCGAACGGCTATCCCTTCAACGAGGTGCAGGAACCGATCATCGCGAAAGGGCCGCCTACGGACGAACACCTCGCGCAGTGCCGGGAGCTGGGGATGGCGCTGGCGATCGGTCTGGAAGCGGGGATCTTCTGACGAGACCGACCTCACTCCCCCGGCGCGCCTACCCCTGCTGCCGAGGGCCGGTGAATCCCTCGAACAGCCCCTCGATACGGGCCATGCGTTCACGAAGTTCCGCGACATCACGCTGTATCGTGAGCCGACCCGGCACGATGACTACCGCGAGGGCGATTCCCGTGCCGATGATCGCGATTACCTCGGGCGTCGTGTCGTCGGCTCAACAGCCGCGGCGCTCGCTTGCACTCGTGCCGCCATCGTCAGGGGTTCGGATCGAACACGTCGTCCATCGTTCGCGCGTCGAGCAGGTTCTCGGCCCACGCCTCCAGGTCGGCCACCGACGCCTTGTGCAGCCTGTCCACAACCGCCGGGGACAGCAACCCGAATCGCCGCCGCAACTGCCGCTCCAGGACCGTCCGCTCCCCCTCGACGCGGCCCTCGCGCATGCCTTCGTCGCGGGCTCTCTGGATGACTCCCGTCATGGTGGTGCTTTCCTCCGGGTATTGCCGCCGGTAGCGCTGGAACTCATTGTCCGTGAGGGCGGCGTAGATGTCGATGAACTCGAGGTACTTCGCGCGCTTGGCGCCGTCCGACTCCAGCGTCAGCAGGCCGCGCACCGCCTGCGCGTACACCTCGACCCGGCGGCTCGCCGGGCAGCGCATGTTCGGCAGGTTGACCCGTGCCACCGGATTGTCGCTGTGCAGCCAGCGCGCGGCGTCCATCGCGTCGAGCCGGCACGCCAGGTGATCGAACGTGAGGTAACGGCGGCGCTCGGTGCCGAGTACGAGCCCCGCTGGCGCCGGACTGGCGCGCAGGAAGATCGACACCGGCACCACGCGGTCCGTGTCGAACAGCTCGGCGAGATCCACCGAACGTATCGGCCCGGCTTCCCGCGTCGGCCGTTGACGCGTTTTCGAGCACGGTAGCACCGTGCCAGATCGGCGGCTTCCAACCGCCCAAAGAAAACCCGCGACGGAGGATCCTCCGCCACGGGTTCCTGTCAGCTCCGGCGCTACCGGCCGGCGTGGAGCCCTCCTACATGCTGTAGCCGACTGTTCACTCGCCGCCGAGCTGTCAAGTTGTGACGCCACCGGAGCGGCGGCTGCCAAGCACGTGCCCCGTCGGCCGCGCACGATCGTCTACCACACCCAGTCCGGCAACACCGGGCGAATGGCCAAAGCTGCGTGGGAGGGTGCGACGGACGAGGAAGTCACGGGCGTCGAGGCGCGCATGGTCAAAGCCGCCGATGCCGGTCCGGAGGATCTCCTGTGGGCGGACGCGCTGCTGCTCGGCACGCCGGAGAACTTCGGTTACATGTCAGGCGGGATGAGGGACTTCCTCGACCGCACGTTCTATCCCGTCGAGGGCAAGATCCAGGCCCTGCCCTACGCCATCTTCATCAGCGGTCGGACGACCACAGGAGCCACGATCAATCAGCCTCCCTCGAGCGAGCCGATCATAATCGGACCGAGCATCCCCGCGTCGGCAGCGGACCCGTTGCAAGCACGAATGAGGTCGTCCCGAACAGCGCGACGCGCCATTCGCCGTCGTCGCGGCAGGCGCGAAGGCCATTTCAGGGCCGTACGGGCGATTCACGCCTGTCCTTCGGACGCGCCAGTCCACCGCGCGAGGCTCTCCAACACCGCGGCCAGCATCTCGCGGCGGGCCTGGGCCGTGGCGACAAGCCCCGTGAGTGCTGCGACGATCAGTGTCCCGGCGCCGGCGGCACCTGGAACAGCGGCACCGCGACCTGCGGCTGCGGCGACGGCTACGAGCGGTCCGATGACGGGCAGTCGTGCAAGGAGTGCCCGCACGACACCGCCGGCGCCGGCGGCGCCTGCGAGCCGTGTGCACAGGGCGAGGTGCCGAACGGCGACCGGTCCGCGTGCGTCGCGTGCGCGGTCGGGGAGATCGAGAAAGCGGGAGCGAACAGCCGCGGCCGATGCCGGCAGTGCCCCAACGGCAGCACGCCGAACGGAGGGGGTTCGGCGTGCCTCGCCTGCGCCACCGACACGGCAGGGAAGGGCGGCGTGTGCGGGGCCTGCGGCCCCCGGCGGCGGTCCCGAACCACGACCGCACCGCGTGCATGTCCTGCCTGGATGGCCATGTCGAAGCGGAGTCCGGGGAGTGCACCCAGTGCATGGACGGCAAGGAGCCGAACGAGACAGGCTCGGCGTGCGAGGCGTGCGGTCCCGACGCCGTGGGCAGGAACGGCGCCTGCATGACGTGCGGAACGGGCAAGGTGCCGAACAGCGGCCACACGGCGTGCCAGGAGTGCCCGGACGGGGAGTCGACGACCGCCGGGACGTGCAACGCGGACTCGGAGTGCCTGGATGTCGAGTGCAGCGGCCCCTTCAAGCGGTGCGTAGAGGGCGAATGCGTTTGCGAAGCGGGCTTCGTGGACGACGGGCTCGCGGTCAAACCGGGCCACATGGACTTGCGGTGCCAAGATTCCTTGCTCATCGTCGGCTTCGGCGTGAAGACGGTCACGGACTACTGCCCGATCTGCAAGACGGGCGAAGAACCAGGCAACCATTTGCCGCAACTCGACAACTACACCACCGAGGCGGCGTGCGAACCCGGTGCGATCAGTGACCTCGGCGTCGAGTTGCAGACGATCAAGCTGCTTGAGCCACGATAGGTATTGCGAAGACGCATGCGAGCGGACGAGGAACCTGATGGTTCGAGTCATTAGACCAGGCTGTACCCGCGCGATGGTGGCAACGCTGCTGAGTTTTCTTGCGTACGCCGAAGCCTTGGCGCTGCGCTGCTACTCGGAGCCGAGCTACCCCGGATGCGACGGATCGGGGGAATCTGCCGAGTGGCGGGATGCTCGTACCGTGTGATGTGGAGGTCGGGACGCCGGTATACGAGGTGCCGTCGGAGGGCGCCTGGCCGGTTAGTCTAGGTGGAGAATGGAACTTGGAGCACAAACGCCTGCTCTTGACCGTGCCGGTGGGCGGCTACCACTGCCGGATGGAACGGGAGCACTGGCGCGAGACACACGCGGAGCTCAACCCGACGAACGGGTAGACAACGGGTCGGGCGTGTGGGTATGCAATCCCTGCTACGTCTACGACACCAGCCAGCCGGGGAGTCACGGGAAGACCTACGACTACCGACGCACCTGCATCGAGCGGACGATCGCGCTGTGCGGCACTGTGGCCGACCCGGGCACCTGCGGCTGCGGCGAGGGCCATGAGCTATCAGCGTCCTGCATCCCAACCCGCAGTCGCTGTTCGACGGCCTGCAGGTCGGCTTCGTCAACACCACCACCGGCAACCTGACGTTCCGTCACCGCGACATCGTCACCCGTGCTCAGAGCCCCGTGGTGTTCGCCCGCGTGTACGACGCGCGCATCGGCGCCAACGACGACTTCGGTCCTGGCTGGCGGCTGTCGCTCGCCGAGGAACTCCACGTCGACGGCGAGGTCGTGACGTACATCGACGCGTCGGGCGCGCGGCAGTCGTTCGCGTGGGACGGAACGGGTTACGTGGTGCTGACAGTGCACCAGCCTGCCCGGCGAGGCTCCGCCGCTACCAGGAGCGACTGGCCGAGACCCCCAGCCGCATCGGTTCCCCGAGCTGCGTGAAACCACGGTCCGTGTACCCGTCGCGCGGATCGTTGCCGAAATAGAACCCGCGCACGAAGTAGTCCTCGTCCGTGAGGTTGCGCCCCCAGGCGGTGACGGACCAATCGCTGCCTCGATAGCCCAGGCTCGCGTTCAGCAGTTGGTAGGCGTCCGACCGCTCGTTGTGGCTGTCGGAGAAGTAGAACTCGTCCCGCCCCTCGAGCTCGAGCCGCAGGAAATATGCGCCGGCAAACTCGAAGCTGCTCCCGAGGCTGAACTGATACCGCGGGGCATGGGCCTGCGTGCGGCCGTCGAGGTCCATTCCTTCGCCGTTGATGTAGTCCTCGTACTCGGACCGCAACAGGCCGACCCGCGCGAACAGGAGGACGTTGTCCGCCGGTGCGTACTCGAGGTCGAGTTCGGCTCCGCTGTTCGTGCCTTCCGCGGCGTTGCCGACGAAGTCGATGAACTCCGTGCTGCCGTCCTCGTACAGTTCGACGATGGAACTGTCGATCTGCACGTCGTCGCGGCGCATGTGGAAGACCGCACCGCGCACGCGCAGGCGCCCGTCGAGCGCCCGCGCCTTCAGTCCCGCCTCGTGGTTCCACAGGACTTCCGGATCGTAGGAGCGCAGGTGTCGCGGCAGGCTCCCGTCGATGTTGAAGCCCCCCGCCTTGTAGCCGCGAGAGACGGAACCGTAGGCGACGACGCCGGCGCCGAGCGCGCGATCGAGCGCCACGCGGCCCCCGACCAGGTTGTCGTCGGGCCCTGCGCGCACGCCCGCGCTGTCGTCGTACGATGCGGAGTGCCGTTCCAGGCGCAGTCCAACGGTCAGCGTGGAGGCGGCGTCGAGGGCCGTTTCCGTCTGTCCGAACAGCGCCCGGCGGTCGATGCCGTAGTCGCTGGTGAAGTCGGTATCGATGAAGGTGGAACGCCGCGTCAGCTCGACGTCCTGGCGCATCAGGTACGCGCCGGCGGTCCACGCCGTCGTGCCGCCGAACAGTCGACCCGCGTCCTGCGACGTCAAGCGCACCTCGGCAGTGACCGTATCGCGGTCGCGCAGGTATTCGTCGGTGCCCGAGTATCCATGGGGATGAAAGCCGACGTGGACCCAGTCCGCGTCGTAGCCGTAGGCAATGTCCGAATCCGCCGCGCCCACATGGCCGTGCACCGTGAACGCGGGGTTGCCGGACCAGGTCACGCCAGCGGAACCGTAGACCGTCCGCTGGCGGTCGTGTCCGGGCTCGTCGGCCAGCGTCGTACGGACGTTGTCCAGGGAGAAGGCGTCGTAGCCGTTGTCGGCGTCGATGTAGCCGGCGGAGAGGTCGATCGCCGTCGACGCGTCCGCGTCCCAGGACAGCCTGCCCCGAACCGTGGTCTCGTCGATGTTGTCGGTGTCGTCGGCGTTCAGGTAGTCGTTCTCGATGAAACCGTCCGACCGATCCGACCGCGCGGCCAATCGGCCCCGCACGCCCTCGCCCATCGGTCCGGACACTACGGCGCCGGCCCCGAGCGCCCCGTAGTTGCCAGCGGACAGTTCCACCCGGCCCCCGAACGTGTCCGTCGGCGCCCGTGTCACGACGTTGACCAGCCCCGCGAGCGCGTTCGCGCCGTACCGCGTCCCCTGCGGCCCGCGCAGCACTTCCACCTGCTCGACGTCGAACAGCGTCGCCACGGTTCCGATGCCGGACAGGTCGACGCCGTCCACCACCAGGCCAACGGACGAGTTGAGCGGCTCGCTGAACTGACCGCGCTCCCCGATACCCCGGAGCTGCAGGAAGCGGGCCCGGGACGCGCCCTTCGCGTAGTTGACGTTCGGCATCATCCCGAGGATCTCCTCGAGATGCGTCGCACCGCGCCGCGCGATAGCTTCCGCCGACACGACGGCGATGCTCCCGGGCACCCGGGACAGCTCGTCGCCGCGGAAGGTGGCGCGGACCACGATTTCCTCGATGACCTCTTCGCCCGGCGGCGGGGATGCATCCACGGCAAGCGCGGGCGCACCGGCGGCGGTCGCGACGGCCAGGGTGAGCAAGGCGGGTTTCTGCATCTCGTCCTCCTCACACGCCGGAGCCCAGACGGTGGAGGGAGATGCTTCGATGGCCCTATCCCTCCGCCGGCATTGTCCGGGTCAGGTTCAAAGGGTCCGCGGACCGCTTCCGCGTCTCAGGCTCTCAGGCCACCCCTTGGGTTCACCGCATACTCTAACAGGCATCCGTCCGGCGGTGCGAGTCGGTCTCGCGCGCCGCTACGCGGGAACGCGTCCGAACGCTATTCTCCGTCGCCCAGGCCGTACAGGTCGTGCAGGGAAATCCATCCGGTCGCGCCGTCTCTCGAGGCCGGCTTGCGGCGCACGAAATACCGGCGCCCCAAGGTCGCGCCGCGGCTGTTGGGATAGAGTGCCACCTTGCGCTCCAGTTCGGCTTCGACCGCGCGCGGCGACCGGACCGCGCCCCACTTGCACTCCCCAAGGTCCGTCCAGTTGTCGTCACGCATGCCAACCACGTCGATCTGCACGGCCGGACTCCAGTACTCCCCCACCTCCATCGTGGCGCTGACGCCTTCCCGCAGGGCGATGAGCGGCAGCGCCTCGCGGCACAGGCGCTCGAAGCAGATACCGAACCAGGCATCCAGGAACGGCGCGACGCGCTGGGCGAAGGCAACTACCGCACCGCCGCCGCGGATGACGCTCATATTGGGGAATACGAACCGGAACCAGAAGCGCAGCAACGGATCGTCCATGCCGAAGCGCAGCTGCTTCGGATTCGGGCGTCGGCGCTCCAGGGGGTAGCGCCGCCGCAGGTAACCGAGCGCCACCAACTGCTGCAGGTAGTAGTGCAGGTTCCGCTCCGGCAGCCCGGTGGCCGCGGCAATCTCGCGCACGGACCCCCGCCCCGCAGCGACCGCAAAGAGGATGGACTGGTACGGAGCGACTTCGCGGAGCTCCTCGCGGAGCAGAAACGTCGGCTCGTGAAAGAGCGGGGCGAACTCGTCGAGTAGATTGCGCCGAATGTTCTGATCGATGGAGCGCGCGTCGTCGAGGCAGAGCAGGTACTGCGGGAGGCCGCCCACCAACCCATACGCCTTCGCCCGGTCGACCGGCGACCAGCGCGGGTGGAACTGCGCCGCTTCCAGATAGCCGAACGGTTGCAGGTGAATCTGCGCCGTGCGGCGTCCGAACAGAGGGCTCGTCTTGCCCAGGACATCCCGCTCCATGAAGCCAGGATACGAGCCACACAGCAGGAGTACGACATTGCCGGCACTTCGCCAGACCCGATCCCAGCAATGCTGCAGGTCCGAGAGCACGCCAGGACTCGACGCGGCGATCCACTGGAACTCATCGAGTGCGAGGATCAGCTTCCCGGACGGGTGAGCCGACGTCCACTGTTCGACGACGGTCAGCAGTGCCCGCCGCCAGTCGGAAGCGCGCAGTTCCGCCAGCAACGGCATGTCGAGCGCTCGCGCGGCCTCGCGCAGGAATTCCTGGAGCTGCAACTCGGACGACGACTGCTGGCCAAGGTAATAGAGCCCGGGCCTGTCCGCCATGAATCTGAGGATGAGCTCGCTCTTGCCCACCCGCCGCCTGCCGTAGATCGGGATCAGCTCCGAGCGACGGGACTCGAACGCCCCCGTCAACACGCCCAGTTCCGCCTGGCGTCCGATGAACTGCACCATGCGCCGATTGTGTCCGTACCGGGCACAATCGTCAAGGCGTATTTAGACAAGTCTTGTTTTGACAAGCCGTGTCTACAAGACATGACCCGCGGGGACGCGCCGTACTCGTGCGCGCCCACACCCGCAAGCGCCGAGTTCGAAGTGCTATCGTCCGGCGCGCTGACACACCCCTTTCGACTCCGAGGAACTGTCAGTGAGCACCCGGCACCTGCTGATCGTCTACCAGACTCAGTCCGGCAACACCCGGCGGATGGCCGAAGCTGCGTGGGAGGGCGCCACGGACGGGGAAGTCACAGGCGTCGAGGTCCGCCTGGTCAAGGTAGCCGACGCCGGCCCCGACGAAATCCTGTGGGCGGACGCGCTCCTGCTCGGCGCGCCGGAGAACTTCGGCTACATGTCGGGCGGGATGAAGGACTTCCTCGACCGCACGTTCTATCCCGTCGAAGGCAAGATCCAGGCGCTGCCGTACGCGATCTTCATCAGCGCCGGCAACGACGGCACCGGAGCCGTCCGGGCCATCCACCGGATCGCGAACGGCTATCCCTTCAACGAGGTGCAGGAGCCGGTCATCGCGAAAGGGCCGCCTACGGAGGAACACCTGGCGCGGTGCCGGGAGCTGGGCATGGCGCTGGCGATCGGTCTGGACGCGGGCATTTTCTAAGCCGCCCGATAAAGAAAACCCGCGACGGAGGCACCTCCGCCGCGGGTTCCAGCCGGTCCCGGCGAACGCCGGTCCAAAGGCCTTATCTCATGCGATACCCGACTTCCAGCCCGATCTGGCGCGGCGTGTGCCAGAACATGTAGTCGGCCGCCACCAGGTCGCGGAGGATCTGCTCGTTCGTGATGTTGCTCCCGAACAGCGCGATGCGCCACTTCCCGTCGTCGCTGCGCGCCGTCGCGCTGGCGTTGGCCTTCGTCCACTTGGGGACTTCCCGGTCCGGCGTGTTGCCGGCATCCGAGAAGTGTCCGTCGATCCAGGAGTGGTCCGCGTGCAGCGTCAGGCTCCAGTTGGCCATGATCGGAAACACGTAATCCACCGCCAGCGACGCGCTGTGCCCCGGGGCGTGCAGGAGCTCGTTGCCCTCGCCCGAGACCAGACCCGCGGACTGGCTCGGGAACAGCGGCCCGGCCTGCACTTCCGTTTCGTTCAGGTCCCCGGCGAAGCGGATGCTGAGACGGTCCGTGAGGAACGCGGACACCTCCAGTTCGAAACCGGAAATCTCCGCGCCCCCGCTGTTGGCGTTGTAGGCGCTCAGGGCATTGCCGGTCGCCCCGATGGCCGGGTCGTTCTCGACAATGATCATGTCTTCCCAGTCGAGGTAGTACGCGGCGGACATGACGCGGACGCGGCCGTCGAACAGCGTCGTCTTGAGGCCGACCTCGTAGTTCGTCACATGGTCGCCGTCGAAGAAGAGACGCGCGAACGAGAGATCCCGCGCCTCGATCAGCGGAGCGACGTCGCATGCGGGGTTGGCCTCGCAGCGGGGGATCAGGAGGTCGGTGTACTGGTCCACGTTGAACTGCATGTGGCTGTTCACGTTGCCCGGACGGAATCCCGTGGCGTAGTTGAAATACACCAGCCACTCTTCACCCGGCCGCCAGGACAGGTTGAACTTCGGCGACACCGGCGTGTCGTCCGTGGTTCCCCCCGTATATTTGAAATACTGCTCCAGTTCCGAGACGCGCACACCCACCGTCACCTCGAGCGTGGCGGTCAGGTCGTAGGTCACCTCGCCGAACACCGCGTACTCCTCCAGGAAGTCGGTGTGCGTGTTGGCCGGCACCATCAGCAGGTCGTCCATCAGAGGGCCGAAACAGGTCGGCATGAACGTCGTCGTCGTCTTGCACACGTCCACCGGAGTTCCGAAGCGGCCGGGGAAGTACTCGGCGTCCTGCTGCCCCTGGGTGTGGTCCTCGCTGTCCTTCCAGAACGCCCCCGCCGTCCAGCGCAACCGGCCGTCGCCCGGCGACAGGAGCCGGAACTCCTGCACCCAGCGTTCGCTGTAGGACTCGGTGAACTGGTCCATGGCGATCAGGTTCAACCCGTCCGTGTGCGTGATCTGCCCGGCAAGATTGAACTGACCCGGGTAACCCGGTACCCCGAAGCCGAAGTCGAAGAAACACAGGAATTGTCGGCCGCAGGCGGTGTGGCTCTGAGCGTCGAAAGACCCACCGTAATAGAAGTCCAGGACATCCCTGGTGCTGTAGGGGAACTCGGCAATGGAGTGGATCTTGCGGTCCGTGAAGGAGGTCAGGGACTCGAAGCTCGCCCATCCGAACTCGTACTCCAGGGTGAAGCTGAAAATGTCGATCTCGTCATTGCTCTCGGGGAAGAGCCCCTCGATGCGAGGGCTCCACGCCTCGTATGCCTCCACTGTCGCGACACCCCCGGTGGTTCCCTGGTGATTGCTGTAGATGCTTCCGGTCATCGCAAGGCGGTCACCCTCGTAGCGGACCACGGCCCGCCCGCCCCTGGTGTCCCCCTCGTTGTAGTCGGGCTCGGACGGTTCGCGGTTGTCGATGAAGCCCGCGCGCTCGGATTTCCACCCGACCAGCCGCAGCGCCCATCCGTCGCCGAACGGCACGTTGACCATCGCGTCGAGCCGATACGAACTGTCGTCCGACTCGTCCATCGACGAGTAGCTCGCGTTCACCGCGCTGTCGAACTCGGTGGGGTCCGGCTGCTTGTACAGGTAGCGGATGGTGCCGCCCTGCGATCCTTCGCCGAACAGCGTGCCCTGCGGACCCTTCAGCACTTCGACGCGCTCGATGTCGAACAGGTTGCCGCTGACCTGGGCGTCCGGACCGAGCGCGGCCGTCACCGGCGTGCCGTCGAGGTAGACACCCACCGTCGCACCGACGATGTAGTACTGGGTGGCGCCGGTCTGCGAGCTCAGGCCGCGGATCGAGTACCGGTTCTCGCCATCCATTCCGCCGGACATGGCAAGCCCCGGCACCAGCGTGAAGATATCCTCCATGCTCTGGGCGCTGATGGCTTCCACCAGGTCGTCGGTGATGGCGTTGATCGACTGTGCGGTGTCCATCAGGTTCGTCTCGCGATAGGTGGCGGTGACGATGACCTCTTCCATGACCGCGCCCGAACGCTGCTCATCCTCCGCAAGCAGGGGGGTCGTCGAACAGACCAGACACGCCGCGGCCGCGACGAAACGGAAAGCTCTCACAGGTTTCTCCTCCTCATTTTCGGCACACAGACAGCACGCGCCGAGCGTCGTGCCCTGCGCTTCGCCCCGAGTGCCACTCTCCAAAAGTCGGCTAGCCTCCTAACTCGCTCAGGATTTGTCAAGCCCGCCAGACTACCGGCGGTGCGGTTACCGCCGACTTCCTCCGCAGGCGCGGGCGTCCGCGAGCCGCCGCATCGTCCCGATGACCGCGTCCGTAGTTGAGTGCAAGCGGCAACCGAATCGCCACCATCCTGAACATGAAGCAGCGAAACGCTCGATGTGGGTCAAACCAGGCCCGCCCGCAGCGTAAACGTCACCCTGCGGGCGGTTGGATCAAGGCCTCCGGCCAATCACTACATCTCGTAGCCGATTTCCAACCCGATCTGTCGCGGGTCGTACCAGAAGTAGTTCGATCCCTCGATGTTTGAAATGATCGCCTCGTTGGTGACATTGGTCCCGTACAGGGCAAGCCGCCATTTCTGATCGGGACTGCGCACGGTGACCCGGGCACCGACCTTGTCGTAGCCCGGAATCTCGACGGTGTTGCCGGCGTCGAGCCACTGGTCGTCCACCTTCGCGTAGTCCGCATGCAAGGCTAGCGACCAACCGTTGTCCAACTGCATCACGTAGTCCAGCATGACCGTTGCGCTCCACGACGGGGCATAGCTCATCTCAAGACCGTCTTGGCTGTATAGGCCACCGCCGCCAGCAGGAACAACGCCAGATTCCGTGACCTCCGTGTCGTTGTAGTCGCCGGCCACGCGAAAACTCAGGCGCTCGGTCAGGAACGCCGTAAAGTCGAGCTCAATACCCTGGATTTCCGCCCCACCGCTGTTGTGGCTGTAGATGCCGAGCGGATTGGTGATCAACACATCGCGATGGACCACGATCATATCTGCCCAGTCGATATCGTAGACGGCCGCCGCCAACTGGGCGCGACCGTCGAACAGCGTCGTCTTGACGCCGAGCTCATAGCTGGACACCTCGTCACCGTCGTAGAAGTACCGTGACGTTGCCTGGTCCCGCTCGAACTCCAGCTGATCGGTGGGGTTGCCGCTGGCTTCGGCTGCCACGATCAGCTTCTCGTACTGGGTCGCCACGAACTTCATGTGACCGTTGATGTTGCCGGGCCGAAAGCCGATGGCGTAGTTGAAGTAGGCGAGCAAATTGTCG
Source organism: Candidatus Azotimanducaceae bacterium (assembly GCA_965206615.1). GTDB lineage: Bacteria > Pseudomonadota > Gammaproteobacteria > Pseudomonadales > Azotimanducaceae > VXNE01. Next base: position 641,972 of record OZ242219.1, on the reverse strand, counting down.
TTCGGCCGCCAGGACAGCACGAATTTGGGCGCCACCGGATTGTCGGAAGTGGTCGATCGGGTGTTACGGAAGAACTGCTCGAGGTCGGAGTAGCGTAGTCCGACGGTCGCTTCCCACTGATCGGTGATGTCGTAGGAGACCTCACCGAAGATCGCGTACTCCTCCAACTCGTCGATGTGGGTGTTCGCCGGCACCATCAGCAACGGACCAAAAAGCCGGCCAAAGCTCTCCCGGCCCGGAAAGTACACGGCTACCTGCGTGTTTCCGCTCTTGTCCTCGCTGTCTTTCCAGAACAGTCCCGCCGTCCAGCGCAGGCGCTTGTCACCCGGCGACACCAACCGGAACTCCTGCACCATGCGCTTGGTGTAGGAATCGGTGAAACCATCGAACCCCTGCAGATTCATCCCGTCCGGGACGCTCGAGGTGGGATCGCCCAGATTGAAGAATCCCGGCCACCCGGCGGGGCCAAAAATCCCGCCGGGGCAATAGGCGTGAGGCGTGGCCGCCGTGCAGGCAGGATGGTTGGCAGCCCCGGAGGAGCCGCCGTAGTACAAATCCAGGCCCAGCGTACCGGACAGGCTGGCCTCGACGATGGCGGTGGTTTCGCGATCCACGTACGACGTCATGGACTGGAAGTTCGCCCATTCGAAGTCCACCTCGACGATGAAGCTGTAGATCGCAGTTTCGTCCTTCGTGAACGGGTAAAGGTCGGGCAACCGGTTGGAAACGGCCATGAGGCTGTCTGGCCCGATCGTGGCGGAATTGCCCCGGGTCTCCTGATCCTGAAGATAGTAGCTGCCGGTGACGGAAAACCGATCTCCCTCGTACTTCACGAGCGCACGGGCACCGGTCGACTCACCCGTGTTGAAGTCCGGCTCGCTGGGTGTGGTGTTGTCGACGAAGCCCGCCCGTTCGGAGGTCCAGCCCGCCAAACGCAGCGCCCAGCCCTCGCCAAACGGAATATTGACCATGGCGTCGAGGGTGTGGGAGTTGTCGTCGGATTCGTCCATGCTGGAGTAGTTCGCCCTCACTGCCGCATCGAAAGCGGTGGTATCCGGCTGCTTGTACAGAAAGCGGATGGTGCCGCCCTGGGAGCCTTCACCGAACAGCGTCCCCTGGGGACCCTTGAGCACCTCCACGCGATCGAGGTCGAACGTATTGCCGCTGAGCTGGTTGTCCGGTCCGATCGAGGACGTCACCGGCGTGCCGTCCAGGTACACGCCGACCGTCGCGCCGGTGACGAAGTAGCCGATATGACCAACCTGCGACGTGACGCCGCGGACCGCGTAGCGGTGTTCGCCCTCGGCGTCGCTGGCCATGTTGAGCCCGGGAACCGAGTTGAAGATGTCGGTGATGCTCTGCGCACCGAGGTTTTCCACGACATCGTCCGTGACTGCGCTGATGGATTGCGGTGTGTCCATCAGGTTCGTTTCACGGTGCGTCGCGGTGACGACGACTTCCTCAATGAGCCTGGATTGGGACTCTTCGGCGAGCGCCGGGCCCGCCGTCATGATTGCCGTGACGCAGACGAGCGCCAACCCAAGAGACACCCTCATTTGATTCTCCCCGATCATCGTAAAGCTTCCGAAGGCACGCGCCATGCCCTTCGCTGTCGCCAAGTGCCACTCTCCAATAGGCAGCCAGCCTGTTATGTCGCTCACGGCTTGTCAAGTCCCACTGGCCCACCGCCGGCACGGTCTCGGCCCTCCGCGAGCCGCCGCATCGTCCCGATGACCGCGTCCGTTTCCTCGTCCCGGACGCGGTTCGCACGCCGACAGCCACAACGTTCGCACTCGTGCACCAGCTTCCATCGGCCGTCGCTCCGGAACACGTCCACCGGGCGCATCAGGCCACCGCAGGCGGACGCGCGGTCGCCGGGCTGCACGTCCACGTGCTTGCTGTGGAGGCACGCGCGGCAGTGGTTGGTGTAGCCGTCCCCCGTGTTGGCCGTGCCGCAGCGCTCGCAGACGAAGTCCTCGACCGTGCGCTGGAAACGCGGGGACTGGCGGTCGGTCACGGCAGGTCCGCGGCCTTCCAGTCCGGCGGGGCGACGAAGCCCTCCCGGCCGGCGCCATACGGCGGCACCGCATCCGGCGGCTGCAGGGTCCGGAAGGCGATGGCCTTCTCCATGAGGCGCGCGACGATCTCGGGGTGGTCGCCGCTCACGTCCTCGAGTTCGTGCGGATCGGACTCGATCGCATAGAGCAGCGTACGCGACGCCTCGGCCGCGCCCGACCCGGTCAGCTCGGGGCCGACGACCACGAGCTTCCATTCCGGTTCGATCACGGCCACCTGCTCCACGGCGCCACTGCCCACCGCGATGTACGAGTAAAGATCCCGAGGCCGGCCTTCCTCGTTCCCCATGAGCACGCCGAGCACATCCCGGCCGTCCAGTTCGCGTTCCGCGGGCGCTTCGATCCCTGCGATGCCGAGCAGCGTTGGCAGGACGTCGATGTACGCGACGGGGTCCGAAACGGTCGCGCCTCCCGAGATTCCGCCCGCCGGCCAGCGGGCCGCGGCGGCGACCCGGATGCCGCCTTCGTACACCGAGGCCTTCGCGCCCCGGAAGGGCCCGTTGTCGCTGACGCCCACCACGCCGCCGTTGTCGCTGAAGAAGAGGAGGAACGTGTTGTCGGCGATGCCGTGCGCGTCGAGCGCATCCAGGATGCGGCCGACGCCCGTGTCGAGCGACTCCCCCATGGCGGCCGTGATCCGGCGTTTCTCGCGCCGCCCGTCGGCGTCGCCGACGTATCCGAGAATCTCCTCGTTCGCCTCCTCGTAGCCGCGCGGCACGTCGATGCCCGGCAGGTCCGCGTACCGCGGCAGCACGTCCGCCCGCGCCTGCCAGGGACTGTGCACCGCGTTGTAGGGCACGTAGAGCAGGAACGGCGCGCCCTGCCCGGCGTGCCGCCCGATGAAATCCACCGCGTGGTCCGTGATCAGGTCCGTGCTGTAGCCGCTCTCGTCGACGGAGGTGTAGCCCTGCTGCCAGTCGCGCTCGCCCCCCCGTTCATGCACGAAGTAGTCGATGCCGCCGTTGTAATGGCCGACGAACTCCGTGAAGCCGCGCCGCAGCGGGTGGTAACGCACCGAGGTGTGGCCGAGGTGCCACTTGCCGAAGATCCCGCGTTCCGAGTAGCCGGCTTCCTCCAGCAGTTCCGGCAGGAGGACCTCCTCGGTATCGAGACCGTAGTCCCGCCACGGCGGGATCACCGAGCGCATCAGGCCGTAGCGGATCGGGTAGCGCCCGGTCAGGAGTCCGGCCCGCGTCGGGCTGCACACGGGCGCCGAGTAGAAGCGCTCGAGGGCGACCCCCTCGTGTGCAATACGGTCGATGTTCGGCGTCGCCAGCTCCCCGCCGTGGAAGCTCACGTCGCGGCGACCGAGGTCGTCGGCAACCACGATGACCACGTTCGGCAGGGCCGGCCCGGATTCGCCTGGCGTGCAGGCCGTGAGCGTGGCGGCCATCGCCAACGCAATCCCGGCCGCTGCTGGACTCGTGACGGCCAAACCGCCTCCTTCAGAAATACAGCTGGACAGTCTTTCCCTGCAGCGTGTCGAGCGTCGAACGATGACTCGTCCACAGGGGTTCCGCGAGCCCCGCCTCCCAGCCGGCAAGCTCCGCCGCCATGCGCTGCACCACCTCCGGATGACGGTCGGCCACGTTCTCCTGCTCGCCGATGTCCGCGGCCAGATCGTAGAGCACCGTCATCTGACCGAACTCCGAGACCGGGGGATACGGCACGAGCGGCAGCAGGCGCCCGCCGGCGTTCATCGCCTCTTCGAGCGCGAGGCCGGACAGGTCGACGCGCCAGAGCTTCCAGTCGCCCCAGCGCACCGCGGCGTTCGGCGCCGAGCGCCAGAACAGGAACTCGTGCGGCGGCCCTTCGGATTCGCCGCGCAGGTGCGGCAGCAGGTCGACGCCGTCGATGTCCCGGGGCGCGAGCCCGGCGGCGGCGGTCACGGTCGGCAGGATGTCGAGGGAGATCGCCGGCTCGTCGTAGACGGCGCCGCCCGGCAGCCCGTCGGGCCAGGTGACGATGAAGGGCACGCGGTGCCCGCCTTCAAGGTGGTAGCGCTTGGCGCCGGAGAGGGGTCCGTTCGTGCAGATCACATCCGGCATGTAGTTGATGCAGCCGTTGTCGGAGATGAAGACGACCAGGGTTTTGTCGGCAACGCCCCGCGCGCGCAACGCTCCGACAACATCCCCTACAGCGTCGTCCACGGACGAGACCATCGCGGCGTAGACGCGCGCGCCCTCGGCCTCGATGTGCAGGTTCCGGTCCACGTACTCGTCCGTGGCCTGAATCGGCGTGTGCGGCGCGGTCAGCGCGAGCGTCAGGAAGAACGGTCCGTCCGCCTGGCGCTCGATGAAGTCCACCGCCTTCGCCGCGAACACGTCCGTCAGGTACTCCGGCACGTCCACCGGATCGCGCCCGTCGATGACGGACCGCGCGATGTGGGGATCCCGCTCGGTCGGGGCGCCCTCGGCCGGCCACGAGTGCGTTCCGGGCAGACGCGAGTCGATGTAGCTCGTGCCACCGCCAAAGATACCGTAGAACTCGTCGAAGCCCCGGGTCAGGGGGTGATACTCGTCACGGGTTCCGAGGTGCCACTTCCCCACGAGGCCCGTCGCGTAACCCGCCCCCTGCAACACGTCGGCGAGGGTCGTCTCGGTCACCGGCAGCCCCAGGCCCGCTTCCGGGCCGCCCTCGAAATTGAAGCTCGGGTTGTACTCGTAGCCGAAGCGGCTCTGGTAGCGTCCGGTCATGAGTCCCGCGCGGCTGGGGCTGCAGACCGCCGCCGAGACATGGCCGTCCGTGAGCCGGACGCCGGCGCCCGCCAACGCATCGATATGAGGGGTCGCGATCGTCTCGCTGCCGTAGGCGCCGAGATCGCCGTAGCCGAGGTCGTCCGCGATGATCAGCACGACGTTGGGACGCTGCGGCGCGGCAACCTGCTCCGCGGCCTCCTCGCCTTCCTCCGCCGGACTGCACGCAACAAGCAAGGCCGCCGCGACCAACGCTGCCGCTCGAACCATCCAGTTCCCGGTCATCGCTACCCCTCCCCGCTCTCGATCCGCTCGTGTTCAGCAGCGGCATCGGCTATCCCGGCCACGCCCCGCCCTGCGCCGTGAGGCGACCACAAGGGTCGAAGACGGGCGACCACAAGGGTTGAAGACGGGCGACCACAAGGGTCGCCCCTACACATTATCCTCGATGGCCGTGGCCGCGGCCACTGTCTCGGTCGGCAACTCCACGATCATCTCCGTGAAGCTGCCGGCCTCCGACTCGACGCGGATGCTGCCGCCGTGTTCGCGCACCACATCGTTCGACAGCGAGAGACCGAGTCCCGTGCCCTGGTCCGTCGGCTTGGTCGTGAAGAACGGATTGAAGATCTTCTCGGCCACTTCCCTGGGCATGCCCGTGCCGTTGTCCCGCACGCGGATCTCGATCCGGTCCTCGAAGCGGCGGGTGGTCACCTTGACCGTCGGCTCGAAGGATGCGCCGGCGGCCTCTTCCGCGAGACGCCGCTCGTGCGTGGCATAGCCGGCGTTACCGACCAGGTTGAGAATGACGCGGCCGAGATCCTGGGACGCGACGTCGAGGGTGCCCATGTCGGGGTCGAGGTCCTGCTCGATGGCCAGGCGGAAGTCCGAGTCGTTCGCGCGGGCGCTGTGGAACGCCAGTCGCACATGGTCGTCGATCAGCTGGTTGATGTCGGTCGGCTGGTGCTGCGTGTCCGTGCGTTGCATCCGGAGCATGTCCCGCACGATCCTGTCGGCCCGGTCGCCATGGCCGCGGATGAGCTTCAGGTTCCCGGTCAGGTCCTGGCCCAGCTCGGCAACGAGGGCGCGCTGGTCCTCGGTGAGCGCATCCCCGGCTTCCTGCAGCGTCTCCACGAGCTCTTCGAGCAACTCCTCGGAGGCCTCGGAGAAGTTCTTCACGAAGTTCAGCGGGTTCTTGATCTCGTGCGCCACGCCGGCTGTCAGTTCGCCCAGCGCCGCGAGCTTCTCGCGCATCACGATCTGGTCCTGGGCGCGGTGCAGGTCCCCGAGCGTCGACTCGAGTTCGTCGTTCTTCTCGCGCAGTTCCTCCGCGAGCTTCTCCACCAGGTTCAGCCGCTGCACCTCCAGCGCGTGGCGACGGAAGACTTCGAGCGCCGCCGCCATGTCCGCCACCTCGTCCCTGCCGCTGATGTCGACCTGTGCCTCGAGGTCGCCGCCGGCCATCGCCTGCATCCGCTCGGACAGCCGCTGGAGTCGGCGCAGCAGCATGCGCCCGACGAAGAGCCAGGCGATCAGGATCGCCCCGACGATACTGATGGCATTGAGCAGCAGGAGCAGGTTCTGTCCCGTGAGGATGGCGTCCGCGGAAGCGCGTGTGGCCTCCCCCGCGCTCTCCCTTGCCTCCGCCACCAGTCCTTCCACCTCGCGGGCAAGGTCGTCGACGAGCGTACGATTCTCGGCCAACAGGCGCTGCTGACGCTCGATGCCTTCGAGCTCCGCGTTGCGCAACTCGAACGCGCCGCCCGCGCCAAGCCCCAGTTCCTCGAGATGCGTCACCAGCGGCGCGAGTTCCCCCCGCAACCGTGCGTCTGCCAGCGTCGACAGGTGGCGCTCCATCCTGCCGGCACTGGCCTGGAAGCGGTCGCGCATGGCCTCGAGCAGGGCGCGGTCGGGAAGGTTGAAGATGGTGGTCAGGAGTTGTACCGCGACATTGGCGTCCGCACGCAGCCCCGCCAGCCGACGATAGCGACCGAACTCCTCCTCCAGGAAGCGTGGTTGCCTCGGCTCGGCGGATTCACCAAGCGTGCGGTAGCCCGTCACCGCGTAGAAGAGCTGATCGTCGATGACGGGAATCAGTATGTCCGTCAGGCGGCCCTGCAGGGCGTTGAGTTCCTCGCGCACGCGCGCGCTGCGGTCGGCGAGGTCGAACCCCTTGCCGACCGACCGCTCGATCGCCTCGACGTTGCCGATCAGCGCCGCGGCGCGCGCACGCACGTCGAGGGACTGCTCCCCGTGTTGCATCAGATCCGCCAGACGCGACTCGAAGACCGCGCGCTCTCCGTCGAGATCCGCGGCCACCGCAGCGAACTCCTCGCGACTGGCCGCGGCCGTCAGCCGCGGCGCCGCGGCGACCAGGGCGCCGCCCTGCCGGGCGATGCCGAACGCGGCGGCCATGCCGGGCACGCTGTGCTGATTGACGCGGTCCTGCGCCTCACCGAGGCGGTTGAACGCCCACAAGGCCACGAGACTCGCGACCAGCGTGAACGAGACCGCGACACCCAGGCCGGCGTAGAGTTGCACCGAAATGCGGAAGCGACTCGCCGCGATGCGCCGTAGTCGCCCCTGAAGCCCGTCCGCTGGCGCGGCCGAACCTCCGATCGTCTCCGCCGTCGCGCCCGGCGCTCCTCGCGCCCGCGCATCTTCGGAGGGCGTGGATCGCGACTCACTCATCAGCGCCCGACCCCGGTCCGGACCGGACGGCCCACGGGTGGTCTCCAGGCGAGGCGTTCCAGGAGCGTCCGCACCGGCCGGTACCGGCCGTCCGGGCCGATCATGGTGAGGTAGACGGCGCTCGAGCCCCGGTTGTCCGTGGCGCTGTAGCGCAGATCGAAACCGTCGAGGTCGACACGCGTCGCATCGCGCAGAACGCGCAGGAAACGGGATCGGTCAAGGTCCCGCCCGCAGCCCGCGAGGGCCACCAGGGCCAGGCGGCCGGCCAGGTAGCCCTCCAGGGAGACGAAGCCGGGTGTCGCATCGGGCGCGACCGCCTTCAATGCCCGCGCGAAGGCCTGGACCACCGGGGGCCGGGCCCCGGTGGGGAACGGCACCACCTGGGTCACGTAGACCCCTGGACCGTACTCGCCGAGTTCCCGCGCCAATGCGTAGCTGCCGACGAACGAGATGGTAAAGAACACGGGATCGAAACCGGTGTGGCGCGCCCAGGCGATGAGCGCGGCGACGGGTTCGTAGGCGCCCACCACGATCACGGCCTCCGGATCGCCCGCCCGCAGGTCCAGCAGGCCGGTTTTCACGGCTGTCGTGTTGCGTGGATAGACCCCGGTCGCTACCGGCGCCATGTCCCGCTTCGCGAGCGCGTCGATGACCCCCTCGTACCCGGCCCGTCCGAACGAGTCGTCCTGGTACATGACCCCGATGCGCTCGATGCTCCGGTCGGCGATCAGGTGGCCGACCATGGCCTCCGCCTCCTGGCCGTACGAGGCTCTGAGGTTGATCACGTTGGCCCAACGCGGGTCGCGCAGGAACGCAGCCCCGGTGAACGGCGCCACATAGGGGACGCCGGCTTCCGCGGCGATCGGCACCGCCACGACAGAGGTGGGCGTGCCGACGGCGCCAATCAAGGCAAAAACGCCGTCCTCGATGAGGCGGCGCGTGTTGGCGAGCGCCCCCTCGGGCTCGTAGGCATCGTCCAGGGAGCGTAATTCCAGGCGGCGTCCATGCACGCCGCCGCGTTCGTTGGCTTCCCCGAACGCCGCCTCGATGCCGAGGCGCAGATCGGTGCCGAGTTCCTGCGCCGGACCCGTAAACGCCGCAGACTGGCCGAACAGGATGCGGTCTTCGGAGACCCCCGCCGCCGCGAACGCGCCGAGCGCCGCCGCCCCGGCGAGGCCCAGGGCACAGGCCCGGAGCGCAGGGTTCACGCCGGTCTCCGCTTGACCGCGGTGAAGCGGTTGCGTCCGTCCTCGCGCCGGTATTGAAGCTCGTCCATGATGGTGCGCACGAGGTACACGCCGAGTCCGCCGATGGCACGGTCCTCGAGCGATGCCTCGAGGTCCGGTTGCGGCGCATCGTTCAGCGGGTCGAAGGCACGCCCCGCATCGACGATTTCGAGGGTCAGCGACTCTTCAGCGGACGTCACGGCAATCGTGAACTCATGCTCGCCTCCGTCGTCGTAGGCATAGTTGACGACGTTGATGCCCATCTCCTCCACGACCAGGCCAATCTGGAACACCACGTCGGCAGGCCAGTCCTGGGCATTGCAGAACGCTTCGATTTCCTCTTGCGCGCACCGCAGGTCTTCGACGCTGGTCGTCACCTGCAAGGAGAGGTTCCCACTCACGGTCAAGCCGCCCGGACCACGATCAGACAGGTGATGTCGTCGGACTGCGGCGTCGCGCCGGCGAACTCGTGCACCGCCTCGAACACGGCCTGACTGACTTCCTCGGCACTGGTTGGCTGCCGTTCGGCGAATACGGCCTGCAGTCTGTCGAGGCCGAACTCCTCGTCCCGCGCGTTCATGGCCTCCGTCACGCCATCGGTATAAAGGATGGCGATGTCCCCCGGTTGCAGCGTGGCGGCATCCTGGCGATAGGAAAAGCCGCTCATGACGCCCAGCGCCATGCCACCCGTCATCGGCAGGACATTCGATGCACCGCCCGGGTGCACGACCAGCGGCGGGTTGTGACCGCCGTTGGCGTAAAGGAGCGTGCCCGTCTCGGGGTCGAGTACGGCGTAGAACAGCGTGACGAACATCGCCGCTTCGTTGTCCGCCTCGAGCAGGTTGTTGACCTCCTCGAGCACGTTGCCCGGCTCGGGCATGCCGATCGCCGCGCCTTTCATCAGCGTGCGACTCGACATCATGAAGAGCGCCGCCGGAACGCCCTTGCCCGATACGTCGGCGATCGTCAGGCCGATGCGTCCGCCCTCGAGGTTGATGACGTCGTAGAAATCGCCGCCCACCTCGCGTGCCGACTCCATGTTGCCGAACACCTCGTAGCCGGGCGTCTTCGGAAACACGGTCGGCAGGATCGATTGCTGCATGCGGCTCGCGACATCGAGTTCGTTGCGCAGCGCGACCAGCTGGTCGCGCGTCTTGAGCGCATCGCGCAGCAGGGCCAGGTGGCTCAACGTCTTGTCGATGGTGACCTTGAGGTCGTTGAAGTCGATGGGCTTGGTGACGAAGTCGAACGCGCCCCGGTTCATCGCGGTGCGGATGTTCTGCATGTCGCCGTACGCCGAGACGATCACCGCACGAATGTTCGGGTCGACCTTGGGAATCTGGTCGAGGAGCGTCAGGCCGTCCATCCCCGGCATGTTGATGTCGGACAGGACCATCTCGATCTCGCGGTCCTCGTGCAGGCGCTCGAGGGCCTCGAAACCGTCGTGGGCGAACGCGAACTCGTACTGGCCGGCGCGCACTTCGCGCCGCATGCGCTGGCGCATGAGACGTTCGAGATCGGGCTCGTCGTCGACGACGAGAATCTTGCGCGGCCGCTCCTTCACGATGCCGCTCCAGGCCCGATCCGATGTCCGGCTCCCAGGCCGCGGGCCTTGACGCACCGCACGGCGGCTACGACCTCGTCCGTCATCTGCCGCTCGCCTCTCCCCGGTCGGTTCGAACGGGAGCATGGCCATCCACCCAGGGGGTGTCAAGCGCGCGCCCGCCGACCCGCCGCCCACACCTGCCGCGGGGTTCCCGCGCGCCCGGGACAGCCCCGACACCCACCGGGACGAGGCGCGTACGGGCCTATAATCGGTACGCCGCCGCGACGGAGTTCCCCCTTGGACCTCGACGCCTACCCAGTCGATACCGCCGTTCCGGATGAGGCGTTCCTGACCGACGGCGTCCCACACCGGCACTGGCGTCCGTTGTACGACGCGCTCCGGGAGTGGACCTTGGACGAGGTCGCCGGGCTGCAGGAACGCAGCGTACGGGCGTTCTCCGACGCGATCGGCGACTCGGTCGACCCTGTGCCCCTCGACTGCATCCCCCACATCCTGTCTCATGCCGACTGGCACACGCTGGAAGCGGGCCTGACGCAACGGGTCATCGCCCTGAACCGCTTCCTGAACGACATCTACGCTACCGGCCGCATCGCCCGCGACGGGGTCATCCCGGCCGACATCGTACGGGCCACGCCCCAGTACCGCGTCGAAATGCGCGGCGTCTCGGTGCCCCATGACGCCCCGGCGGCGATCTCCTGCTTCGACCTCGCCCGGATCGGCGGCCGCTTCCACGTGCTCCGCGACAACCTGCGCTGTCCCACCGGGACCGGCACCCTGATCGCCCTGCAGAGGATCGTCCGCGCGACCCTGTCCGGCCTGTACGGGACCTGCGGAGTGCAGGAGGCGGACCGCTTCGGGCCGGCCCTGCGCGCAACCCTGTGCGAGCTCGCCACGGCGGCGCCGGCGGAGCCCCGCATCGCCGTGCTGACGCCCGGCAGGTACAACGCGGGATTCCAGGAACACGCATTTCTCGCACGCGAACTCGAGGCGGAACTGGTGGAAGGCAGGGACCTGCTGGTCGACAACGGACGCGTCTGCATGCGTGCAATCTCGGGCCCCGGAAGGCAAGTCGACGCGCTCTACCGGCACGTGGACGACGACTTCCTGGACCCGTTGGCGTTCCGCCCCGACTCGTTGCTCGGGGTCGCCGGCCTGCTGCACGCGTGCAAGCTCGGCGCCGTCGGCCTTGCCAACGCTCCGGGCACGGGGGTCGCGGATGGACCGGGCGTCTTCCCCTTCGTCCCGGACATCATCCGCTACTACTGTGCGGAGGAGCCGCTGCTGCCCAACGCGGCAACCTACCTGTGCCGCCGCCCCGAGGACCTCGAATACACCCTCGACAACCTGGCACACCTCGTTGTGCATCGGCTGGACAGCGGCCAGACCGTCATCGGCCCCGGGGCCTCCGTGCAGCAGCGAGCCGACTGCGTCGCACAACTGCGCAGCGACCCCGGGGCATTCATCGCCCGTCCAGCCCCCGTCGCCTCCCGAGTCCCGTGTCTGGTCGACGGTCGCTTCGAGCCTTTCGAGGTACGGCTACGCGTGTTCGTACTGCAGGGCGCCCGCACACGCGTGGTCCCGGGCGCGCTCGCCTACGCGCAGCCCGTGCGGCAACCCGGCACGACGAGCGCGGCGGCCATGGGCCGGGTGAAGGACGTCTGGGTGCTGGCGCAGCCGCCGGAACGCTGAGCGCGTGCGGTCGCCGGGGCGCTGCGGCTTGGGGTCGTCCTGATCCCCGCCGGACGACGCGGCCGGACGGCTTTGCAAACGGCGCATCTTTCGGGGTCAAATCCACGCGATCGCCGCGTCCCCCGTCGGCTCGATCGGACGGGCGCGGCACGGCGGCCATGGTCGGTCACATGCGCTACGAAATCGTCCACCTTTCCCGCTATCGGTACGCCTCGGCTGCCCGCGGCTGCGCAATGGCACTGTGCCTGCAGCCGCTCGCGGATGCCCGCCAGCGCCTGCTCGCATTCAGCATCCGGACCGACCCTCCGGCCCCGCTCACATGCACGTCCGACGGCTTCGGCAACGCCCACCACCTGCTCACCGTGCACCGCGAGCACCGCTCGATCGAGATCGCCGCACACACGACCGTCGAGGTCGCTCCGGTCCCCGACCCGCCACCCCAAGCCGAGTCCGATGCCTGGGAGACCGTGCGTAGCCGGCGCAACGCGTTTGCCGAGTGGGACTTCACCCACGCGAGCCCCCTGGCCCGCAGCTCGCCCGCCCTCGACGAGTTTGTCGCGGCAGAGGGCATTGCGCCGACGGGAGATCCGCTCAACGCGGTCGCGAAGCTGGCGGACGCGATCCACGAGGCCTTCGACTACGCCCCGGGAACCACCTCGGCAGAGTCGCCCATCGAGCACATCCTGGCTTCCCGCAGAGGCGTCTGCCAGGACTACACCCACGTCATGATCGCGATCGCCCGTTCCTGGGGTATCCCTGCCCGCTACGTCTCCGGTTACCTGCATGTCCCCGACGCTGGCGGTCCGATCCCGGGGAATGCCACCCATGCCTGGGCCGAGTGCCTGTTGCCCGGCGCCGGCTGGGTCGGTTTCGATCCGACCAACCGCGGGCTGGCGGGCGAGGGACACATACGCATCGCCATCGGTCGAGACTACAGGGACGTCTCCCCGACCCGCGGCGTCCGTCAGGGCGGCGACGCAGTCGAACTGGACGTCGAGGTGACGGTGCGCGCGGTTGGCGATCCCGCATGAGCAGCGATGTGGGCAGCGATGTGGGGGCCGCCATGGTGAGAGCCTGGCCAGCACGGCGCACGGCCGTTGCCTGGGCGTTCTACGACTGGGCGAATTCGGCGTTCACCACGCTGGTCGTGACCTTCGTCTACGCCACGTATTTCACGTCCGCCATCGCACCCGACGAGATCACCGGCACCGCCCAGTGGTCGCGCGCGGTCGCGTTCAGCGGACTCGCTATCGCCCTGCTCTCGCCGCTCCTCGGAGCCATGGCAGACAGCGGCGGACACCGTCGCCGCTACCTGGTCGCGACTACCTGGGTCTGCTGCGCCGCTACCGCCGCGCTGACCTTCGTGGCGCCCGGCATGGAGCACGCCGTACTCCTCGCGCTCGCGCTCTTCGTGATCGCCAACGTGGCATTCGAAGTCGGTGGTGTGTTCTACAACGCGTACCTGCCAGAGATCACCCCGAAGGAGCGCCTCGGCCGAGTCTCGGGCTGGGCCTGGGGCCTCGGCTACGCGGGCGGACTGTTGTGCCTTGCCGTGGCCCTCGCCGTGCTCGTGCGCGACGAGCCGCTGTTCGGCATCGCCACGGCGGGAGGCTTCCAATATCGCGCGACCAATCTGCTGGTGGCGGGGTGGTTCTTCCTGTTCAGTCTGCCGCTGATCGTGCTCGCGCCGCGACAGTCGACCCGCGCCGCGCGCGCGGGCGGCAGCGGGGGTGTCGGCGGCGCCTACCGCGAGGTCATGACGACGCTGCGGAAGCTGCGCGCCTACCGCGAGATCGTCAAGCTGCTGGTCGCGCGGCTCGTCTACAACGACGGGCTCGTGACCGTGTTCTCCTTCGGCGGCATCTACGCGGCCGGCACGTTCGGTCTCAGCCTCCCGCAGGTGATCGCCTTCGGCATCGCCATCAACGTCGCCGCCGGCCTCGGCGCGGCCCTGTTCGGATTCGTCGACGACCGCATCGGCGCGCGCGCCACGATCCTGGTCACGCTGGTGGCGCTCACCGCCGCCACGTTGCTCGCCGCCTTCGCCCCGAACGTCGTCTGGCTCTGGGTTGCCGCCATCGGCATCGGCATCTTCGTCGGTCCCAACCAGTCCGCGAGCCGCTCCCTCATGGCGCGCTTCGTGCCCGAACGGCAAAGCACGGAGTTCTTCGGCTTCTTCGCGTTCTCCGGCAAGATCACAGCCTTCGCGGGACCGCTGGTGCTGGGCATCGTCACCGAGGCCATGGACAGCCAGCGGGCCGGCGTGGCCACGGTAGTGCCGTTCCTCGTCGTCGGCGCCGTGCTGCTGCTGACGGTGAACGAGGAGCGCGGGATCGCAGCCTCGACGGAGTCGCTCGAGGCCGCAGAGCTTCCTTCGCAGTGAAGCGGCCGGGGTCGCGCGTGAGTACGGTCGTACCTGCGCACCCCACGAACTTCCGGGACAGGACACTAGCCCGCATTTCTCACCAGGCCGCTTGTCGGCGTCAAAAAGATATTGGGTTTCAAGAAGTTGACCGCGATGTCGATGATCGTGCCGAGTACGGATTGCGCTGGCCGCGCCCTCGCGGGTCTGTTGGCCCCGTGTACACACGGGCCCGTGCTTGCGCACGTGCTCCCTCAACCGTAGTCCCCGCTATGCTTTCGGTCGGCGAGCGCGACGCAAGCGTCGTGCGCACAGGGCCAAAATCCTCCGCGATCATCACGGCCCCTGGTGAGAAATGCGGGCCAGGCGACGCTCACTTGCCCCACTCAGCGAGAAAGCGTGCGAGGGCCCCCGGCCGTTGCCCCACGGGCTTCAGGAAGCGGTCGGAACTCGCCGACGGCACCAGATTCCCGTTGCGCTCGAGGGCCGTGAGGCGATCGTCGATCGTCTCGCGCCGGCCCATTTGCGTCGCTCGGATCTCGGCCACGGGCTTAAGCCACCGCCTTCGCTGCGACGAGCCCGGCGATCTCGTCCGTGTCGAAGCCAAACTCGACGAGGACTTCGTGCGTGTCCTGGCCGATGTCCGGCGCCGCTCGGTCGAAGCGCTCGGGGTGCGGAAAGCCGGACAGGTTGATCGGCGAGCGGATGAGATGAAGATCGCCGAGCTCGTGGTGCGGCGCCGCCTTCTTCATCCGCAGGAACTCGGCCTGCGGATTGTCGAAGCCTCCCGCGATGGTGTTGACGGGTCCGCACGGCACGCCGACGGCGTTCAGCCGCTCGACGAGTTCGTCCACCGAGAACCGGGCCAGGGCGGCCTCCATGTCCCGGTTCAGCATCTCCTTGTGCTCGCGGCGGCCACGGAACGAGCGATACTGCTCGGCTTCGAGCAGGTGTGGCGCCTCCACGGCCCCGCAGAAGCTCTGCCACATGCGGTTCGACGCGGCGGCGATGTTCACCAGGCCGTCGGCGCACACGAAGGTCCCCATGGGCGTCGCCGTGGGGTGGTCGTTGCCCTGCGGCTCCGGCACGTCGCCCAGCATGGTGTAACGCGCGCCCTGGAAATCGAGCTTGTTGAGCATCGCCTCGAGCAGCGAGGTGTGCACCCACTGACCCTCGCCGGTGCGCTCGCGATGCAGCAGCGCCAGCAGGATGCCCTGCCCGAGGAACATGCCGGCGCTGGTGTCGCTGATCGCGATACCGACGCGCGTGGGACCGCTTTCCCGGGTGCCCGTTATCGACATCAGCCCGCTCATGCCCTGCACGATCTGGTCGACGCCGGGACGGTCGCTGTAGGGGCCTTCCTGGCCGAAACCCGAGATGCTCGCGTAGACGATGGAGGGGTTCACCGCCCGCACCGAGTCGTAGTCGATCTGCAGGCGGCGCTTCACGGGCGCACGGAAATTCTCGACGATCACGTCGGCGCGCTCGACCAGCCGCATGAACGCGGCATGTCCGTCGGCGTGCTTCAGGTCGATGGCGACCGCACGCTTGTTGCGGTGCAGGTTCTGCTCGTCCGGCCCCCGCCGTACTCCCGTCAGGCCGCCGTCCGTCTGCGGCGCCTCGACGCGGATGACGTTCGCGCCCCAATCCGCCAGCAGACGCACCGCGGTCGGCCCCGCGCGCGCGATGGTGAGATCGAGGACGGTGTAATGTTCGAGCGGTCTGGCGGACATTGCGGGCCTCCCGTGAAACCGGAACGGTCCGCGATCATACCCGCCCGTATACGACTTCGTTACCCTCCCGGGGCCGCGCCGGGATGTTCTGCGACAGGGCGAGCGAGGCCACGGCGAAGACGGCGCCGACCAGGAACACGGCGCTGTGCGAGACGATCCACACCATGCCGAGAACGGCCGGGATCACGACGGCCGCGATGTGGTTGATGGTGAACGAGACCCCGGCGGTCGAGGCGATGTCCGCCGGGTCCGCAATCTTCTGGAAGTAGGTCTTGATCGCGATGGCCAGCGCGAACAGGAGGTGATCCGCCACGTACAGTCCGGCCGCGAGGTAGGCATTCTCCACGAGCGCATAGGCGATGAAGATGCAGGTCAGCCCGACGTATTCGAAGGTCAGCGCCGCGCGTTCTCCGATGCGCCCGATGAGCGCGCCAATACGCTCCGCGAACAACCAGTTGAAGACGTGGTTGACGAGGAACAGCGCCGCGATGTTCGCCGCGCTGTAGCCGAACTTCTCGACCATGAGGAAGCCGGCGAAGACGACGAAGATCTGCCGCCGCGCGCCTGCCAGGAACGTCAGACCGTAGTAGAGCCAATACCGTTGCCGCAGCACCAGCGTCCTGTGCTGCGGCGTCTTCGACTCGAAACGTGGAAAGGAGGCGAGCGACACGGCGAGCACGACGGCTCCGCCACCGGCGACGAGGTAGATCCAGACGTAGTCGAGGGCGAAGATCTCCAGGGCGACCCACAGGGCCCCGAAGCAGACCAGCGACGTCAGCGATCCCACGGCGATCAGCCGCCCGAGCACCCGCGGCGCCTCGTCCAGCGACAGCCACTGCAGCGACAGGGACTGCTTGATGGTCTCCAGGTAGTGAAACCCGATGGACATCAGCACGGCCGTGCAGTACAGACCGTACTCGAAAGGGAAGAACCCGGTCAGCGCGGTACCAATGCCGAACAGGGCGAGCGAGACGACGGCAAACGTCTGCTCCCTGAGCACCAGCAGCACGAAGATGGCCGTGAAGGCCAGAAAGCCCGGCACTTCGCGCAGGCTCTGCAGAATGCCGATCTCGACGCCCGTGAATGCCGCGCGTTCCACTACGAAGTTGTTCAGCAGCGCCTGCCAGGCGGAAAAGCCGAGCGGCACCGCGATGCTCGCGACGATCAGGAAGGCCGTCGGGGTGCGGTGGCGGCGCGGGATCATGGGCGGGATGTCCCCGCTGCGGACGCACCCCCGGCGAGTGCTGCGGCGGTCACGTCACCGTGAACGTCACTTGCCCGAGGGCGCCGTAGTCCGCGACGTAGGCGCCCGGCTTCGCGGGATGGATGCCCCCCAGCGCGCCGGTGATCATGAGCATGCCGTCGGCGAGCGGGCGCCCGAGTTCGCGCGCCGTGTCCACCATCCATTCGAGTGCCGCCAGGGGACCGCCCAGCGCCTCGCCGAGACCCGCCCGCAGCACGGTCTCGCCGTCGCGGGTGAGGGTGACCTCGAGCGCGCCGTAGTCGTCCCGGAGCGCGGCCTGTGCGCCCGCGACATAACGGTCCGAGGCGATGTTGCAGGCGCAGAGATTGATGCCCGTCGCATCCTCGCGGCGGGAGAAATCCAGCCGCGGCACCTCGATGACCGGTCCCGCGGAGCGGGGGCTGCCGTCGGCGTCGATGACCAGGCCGACCTCGCATTCGAGGCTCACGCCCGGAGCGCCGACGAACGTGGCGCCCGACTCGAGCCGGCCCGCCTCGTACAGCACGCCGATCAGCGGATGATCGATGCCGAACTGCGCCTGGCCGGCCGGGGCGGTGAGACCGGCCTTGTAGCCGGCGATCGCGTCGCCGGCGACCGCGCGCACAAGGGCCGCCTGCATCTCATAGGCGTCTTCCATCGTGAGGCCCGCCGGCAACGCCGGAATGGCGCCGCGCGCCTTGACCGCCGTGGCCATGGACTCGATCAGTTCGCTCATGTCGCTCCCTGCGGGCGCGGCCGATGCCGCGCTGTGATGCCCTGCCCTGGCGCGGGCCCTCCGGGAGCTTGCGCCGCAGAAGTTTCGCGCAACGAAACTTCCAACCATCCGTCAGGATGGGCCGCGACCGCGAGGTCGCGCTAGTTGCCGAAGTCCCAGGTCTCGCCGGCGTGGTAGCGGCGCAGGACGTTCTTCGCGATGAGGATCTTGTGTACCTCGTCCGGACCGTCGGCGATCCGCAGCGTGCGCGCGCCCTGGTAGAACCCCGCCAGGGGCAGGTCACCGGAGACGCCCTTGGCGCCGAATACCTGGATGGCCCGGTCCACCACGCGGTGGAAGGCCGCCGGGACGAACACCTTGATCGCCGAGATGTCCGTGCGCGGATCCGCGCCGCTTTCCATCTTGTTCGCGCAGTCGACGACCATCAGGCGCGAGGCCTGAATGTCCATGTAGGAATCCGCGATGAAACCCTGCATGAACTGCTTCTCCTCGAGCTTCTCGCCGCCGTGCACCACCCGCGAGGTGATGCGTTCGATCATCAGGTCGAAGGTGCGCCACATCGAGCCCACCGAGTTCATGCAGTGGTAGACCCGGCCCGCGCCGAGGCGGTCCTGCGCGGCCTGGTGGCCGGTGCCGGTGCGCCCGAGCTGGTTTTCCTTCGGCACGCGGACGTTGTCGTAGATGATCTCGCAGTGGCTCGAGGCCCGACCCCAGACCGGCACGCCGCGAACGATGTTCACGCCCGGCGTGTCCTTCGGGACGATGATCTGCGTCATCTTCTCGTTGGCGCCGCCCGGATCGTTCGGGTCCGACGTGCGGCACATGACGATATAGAAGTGGGCGGCGTGGCCGTTGGAGGTGAACCACTTGTGCCCGTTGATGACCCACTCGTCACCGTCGAGCTGCGCGCGCGTCTGGATGGAACGGGGATCGGAACCCGCGTTGTGCGGCTCCGTCATGGAGAACCCGGACTGCATGCGTCCCTCGGTGAGGGGGACGAGCCACTTGCGGTGCTGCTCCGGCGTGCCGTACTTGAGCAGGATCTTCTGGTTGCCCGAGTTGGGTGCGACCACGCCGAACAGCGATGCCGCTCCCGGACTGTAGGCCAGCACCTCGTTCATGTACGCGTGCTGCAGGAAGGAGAGATCCATGCCGCCGAACTCTTGCGGCAGATGCGGCGCCCACAGCTTGCGCTGCTTGACCTTGTTCTGGATCTGGCCGCGTAGCTCGCGCGCCTGGGCAATGGCGTCCTTGGACACGCTGGAGCCATCGGATGTCCAACCGTAGAGCTTGTCCTCGAACGGCAGAATGTCCTCGTTGACAATCTCCGCGGTGGCGAGCCGGAGTTCGTTCACCTCGTCGTCGAGATACGGTACCGGCTTGACGTTCATGGTCATCGACTGTTCCTCCCCTGGCGCTGTTTGCGGTCCCGCGCGGTGCAAACAAATGGTGCAAACGAACAATGTATCACGTCACCAGACGCGCCGTTCCGTGCGGGCGTCGAACACCGTGTCGGCAGACACGAGGTGCAGGTCCTCGATGCTCGCCTGGGCCAGCAGGATACGGTCCCACGGGTCGCCATGGTCCCAGTCCAGGTGTGCGGCGTGAACCAGGTGCGCCGAGGTGAGGCCCATCTCTTCGAAACCCGCCGCGCGCGGCTTCCGGCAGCCTGAGCGCCGCCTCGGGCAGCCTCCCGCGCCGCGCCTTGAACACGAGCTCGTAAAGGCTGGCGGGGCTGAAGAAGACGACGTTCTCGGCCCCGAGTATGAAAACGGCGATCACGCCAAGGGCACCAGCCGCGAAGCCCGGATCACCCGGTCCCGTGTCAGCAACGGCACGTCGTGCACGACGCTCGTTGCGGCGATGAGCTCGTCCGCCGGGTCACCGGAAAAGTCGAGGCGCGTCGACATGCGCGCTATCGCGAAGTCTATCGGCCATAGGTGCACGCTGTTCAGCGTCCTCGTGACTTCCCGGTCGTCGAGGTCCAGCTCGATGCGCCCGAGTTGAGCCAGCTTCGCCAGTTCCCAGGGAACGATGGCCGACATGCTCCACTCCTCGGTTGACAGCAGGTTGCGCTCGCGCGGGCGCAACTCGCCGCGCAGGGCGAACACGAGGATGTGCGTATCAAGGTTCAGCATCGGCGTCCCAACGCGTGCCGGTGGTCAGGAGGTCGCCGCGCACCTCGAGCTTGTGCCGCAGGCTGCCGATGAGCGGCTCGAAGCGATGTTCGTATGGCAGCACCCGGGCAACCGGCCGGCCATGCTTGGTCACCACCAGTCCCTCCGGGCCGAGGCCGTCGAGCAGTGCCAGACACTGTTCCTTGAACTTCGCGGCGCCGATCGTCTGCATGGGGTTCTCCGGCCGTCAGAATGGACGTATTTTATGACCAGTCATAAGTTTCGTCCATAAGTGGGCCAGGTCCCCGCAGCGCCGCCGGCGGAACGGCAGCACAGCCTTGCCACCCCCCCACGAATGGCTGCCCCGCAACCGCCCCGCAACCGCCCGGGGGAGGGACCACGGCCGCTGCTTCCGGTTAGAATGCGCGGTTTGTCGCCCCGGCAGCCTTCCCATTCGCTTCTTCGTTCTGCTTCTTGTTCTCGGCGGCTTGACCGTCCAGGCCGCGCCCACCGGGCGCGCCTTCCCGCTTGCGCAGGCGCCGGTGCTCGACGGCATCGTGCGGGCCGACGAGGCGTGGAGCGATGTCGAGCCGCTCACCGGCTTCGTCCAGATCCAGCCCACGGCCGGCGAGCCGGCTTCCGAACGCACCGAAGTGTTCCTCGGTTACACCGCTACCACACTGCACGTCGGCATCGTCTGTCACGACCGGAACCCCGAGGCCATCGTGCAATCCGACACGCGCCGCGACGGCGGTCTGGACGATGCCGACAGCTTTCGGCTCGTGCTCGATACGTTCCTCGATCGCCAGACCGGCTTCGTGTTCGGCACCAATCCCGCCGGCGTCCAATACGACGCCCAGATCGATTTCGAGGGCGTTCAGACGATGCGCTCCACCCCCGGCTTCAACCAGGACTGGGACGCGGTCTGGGAAGTGCGGGCGCGCACCACGGAAACCGGCTGGAGCGCCGAGATGGCGATTCCCTTCTCCTCGCTGCGCTACGGCAGCGGCGACATACAGAACTGGGGCGTGAACTTCGAACGGGTCATCCGGCGACACAACGAGATCTCGTTCTGGGCGCCCCTGCCGCACCAGTTCGGACTGGAACGGATCTCCCGCGCCGGGACGGTCGAGGGCATCGCCGTCCCCGCGCACCGGAGCCTCTCCGTGACGCCCTATGCCCTCGGCAGGACCGTCGACGAAGGCGGCGGCGGTCAGGGCGACGAGCAGGAGCTGGGTGTCGACCTCAAGTACTCCCTGACCCCCAGCCTGACCCTGGACCTGACCTACAACACGGACTTCGCGCAGGTCGAGGCGGACGAGCAGCAGGTGAACCTGGACCGGTTCAGCCTGTTCTTCCCCGAGAAACGGCCCTTCTTCCTCGAGAACGCGGGGCTCTTCACCGTGGGCGAGCCTTCCGAGGTCGAGCTGTTCTTCAGCCGGCGCATCGGCATCGGAGCCGACGGAAGACGCCTGCCGGTGGACGCCGGAGCCCGGCTGTCGGGCAAGGTCGGCGCCACCAACATCGGGCTCCTGCGCATGGGGGCCGGCGACCTCGGGGACACCCCGGCCGACGACTTCTCGGTGGTGCGCGTCAAGCAGCAGATCGGGGGACGCTCGTCCGCCGGCTTTCTCGCCGTGGGCCGGGACAACCCGGACCATGACAACCGCACCTACGCGGTAGACGCACGCTGGGGTATCGGCGCGAACAGCGTCGTCGAGGGCTTCGTCGCGCAGACCGACACGCCCGGGATCGACGACGACGACCACGCCTGGAAGCTCGGCGGGAGCTACGAGTCGGAGACCTGGGGCGCCCGCGCCAGCGTCACGGAGGTCGGCCTCGGTTTCAATCCCGAGGTGGGCTTCCTCGCCCGCCGCGACTACCGCAAGGTGGAACTCAACGCCGGTCGCCGGATCCGTCCCGAATCCATGTGGGGACTGCTGGAACTGCGCCCCCACATCAGCTACCGGCGCTTCACCAACTCCGACGGCTACCTGGAGACAGGCTACCTGCACGTCGACAACGCCTGGCGGTGGAAGAACGGCATCTTCGCGTTCAGCGCCGTGAACTGGACGGAGGAAGGCGTCCGCGAGCCGTTCGAGATTTCCCGCGGCGTCACGGTGCCGATCGGACGCTACAAGCACAAGGAGCTGATGACCGGCATCAACACCGACCCCAGCAGGAGCATCTACAGCAACATCTTCGTGCGCGCCGGGGGCGCCTTCGGCGGCGACCAGGTGAACGTGAACAGTTCCGTGAACTACCGGGCCGGCGACGCATTCGCTGCATCGCTCTCGGTACAGTACTCGGACTACCAACTGCCGGGCGGCGACTTCGACGTCACCCTCTCGCAGTTGCGCGTGAGCTACTCGTTCACGCCGAAGATCTCCGTGCAGGGGCTCGTCCAGCACAACGCCCAGGACGACGTACTGGCCGTCAACCTGCGCTTCGCCTGGCTGCAGTCCGCGAACGCGGGCCTCTACCTCGTCTACAACGAGACCGACGACAACCGGTCCTTCGGGCGCCGGGGATCGCAACGCGAAGTGATCCTGAAGTACAGCCACATCTTCAACGTGTTCTGACGGGCCGGGCACGCAAGCAACCTCTCCCCGAACCATCCACGAACGTTGCCCCTCTGATATATCTCTTGATATATGGCGTTGGGCCCGATACCTTTGGGCGGGTCCGAAACCGAGGATCACAGCATGGCCAGGTCCCCCGACTATCGCGGCGTCGCCAAGGTGTTCTGGAGCGGACGCAGCCAGGCCGTGCGCCTGCCGGCGGCGTGCCGGTTCGAGACGTCCGAGGTCGAGGTCATCAAGGAAGGTGACCAGTTGACATTGCGGCCCCGGGGCAAGAACTGGGGCAGCTGGTTCGACTCCAAATCCCGGGGACTCCTGCCTGAACGGCACCAGCCCTCACTGGACGAACGTGACCATCTGAGCTGATGTTCATGCTCGATACCGACATGTGCATCTACCTCATCAACCGGCGCGACAACGCGTTGCGCGAGCGCCTCGAAAGACATGCTGCCCAGCTCTGCATCTCCTCGATCACTTACGCCGAACTCTGTTTCGGCGTCTCCCACTCGCGCCACGTCCCGGAGAACGCCCGGGAACTCGCAGCGTTCTGCGTCGACCTCGACATCCGCTCGTTCGACGCCGCCGCCGGCCTCCACTATGGAGAGATTCGCCACGAACTCTCCCGGCGAGGACGGCCCATCGGCGCCAACGACCTGCTCATCGCCGGCCACGCCCGTAGCCTGGGAGCGACGCTCGTCACCAACAACCAGACGGAATTCAGCCGTGTGCCCGAACTCCGGATGGAGAACTGGCTGACCTGACGGAGCGGGACAGCGCCACCAAAGCCGTCGCCCCTGTCCCATTCCCGACGCTGCCGGGAGCGACCGAGTCGCCCCTTGTGCCCCGGCCCGCCACACCGAGCCATGCGGTCGCATCCCGAACAGGCGAGGGCGCCGCGACTCTGTGGCTATAATCCTCCCAATGAAGCGTGACCTGACCTACCCGTACGACAAGCATCCCGCCCCTGGAACCACCGTCGAAATCACCGACGGCGTACGCTGGCTGACCATGCCGATGGGCGGCTCCCTGAACCACATCAACCTGTACCTGCTCGAAGACCGGGACGGCTGGTACGTGGTGGATACGGGCCTCGGGACGCCGGACACCGCGGAGCTGTGGCACACCATCTTTGCCGACGAGCTCGGCGGGCGGCCGGTGAAGGGCGTGATCTGCACGCACATGCACCCCGACCACATCGGCCAGGCCGGCATGATCACGGAAGCGTTCCAATGCCCCCTCTACATGACCCGCGCGGAGTACTACCAGGCGCGCGCCTTCTCGAGCGGCGGCGGCTTCGGCGGCGGTTCGAGTTCGAGTTGGCAGGGCGCGCAGTTCTACGAGCGCTACGGCATGCCGCGGGACTACCTCGAGCAACTCGCCGCCATGTGGACGAAGCGATCTGGCGGGGGCATGTCCATGCCCGAGATGCCGATGGGCTATCACCGCCTCGAGGATGGCGACGTGCTGACCATCGGCGCCCATGACTGGCAGATCGTCGTGGGTTCCGGACACTCCCCGGAACACGCGTGCCTGCACTGCAAGAGCCTCGGCATCATGATCTCCGGCGACCAGATCCTGCCCCGTATCACGTCCAACGTGAGCGTGCATCCGACGGAGCCCGAGGCGAACCCGCTCAACGTCTGGATGGAGTCCCACGACAAGTTCCTCGACACGCCGCCGGACACGTTCGTCCTGCCGGCGCACAACCTGCCCTTCTACGGGGTCCGGGAGCGCCTGCGACAGCTGATCGGTCACCACGAGGATCGTCTGCTCGCCATCGAGGAGTACTGCGTCGAGCCCCAGGTAGCGAAGGACCTGCTGCCCGTGCTGTTCGCGCGCCGTCTCGATCCTCGCCAGACCATGATGGCCCTCGGCGAGGCCATCGCCCACTGTCACCTGCTCATGCACCGCAACCGCCTCGAGCGGACGTTGCACGAGGACGGACGCTATCGCTTCCTGTCGGTCGACCCGGACCTCGCGCGGCGCGCGCATCCCGATCAGCACGACGCGCCCGACGACTCACCGATGATGGTCTGACGGAGCCGTTCCGTGGCACAACGGCGCAACGGGCCTGCCCGGACCGAAGGTGGCGCGGCTTCGGACCAACGGCTGGCGCGGGGCACGTTGCGGCGCAGCATCGCCTCGACGACGCTGCGCACGTTGCGTTGGGGAGAGCGCCACGTCCCTCCGGTGGTGCGCAGCCTGGTCGGGATTCTGCTGATGGTCGGCGGCGTGTTCGGGTTCCTGCCCATCGTCGGCTTCTGGATGCTGCCGCTCGGGGTCGCGTTCATCGCCCTGGACATTCCCTGGACGCGCCATCACATCCACGCCTGGATGGCGCGCCTGGAGCGACGCCTCGGCTGATGCCACTGCCGCGCGCCCGGCAGCGCCCGGTTATATGCTTCTGCGCTATGTTGCTTGGAGATTCTTCTGCCGTTTTGGTAGGTTACGCGCCCCGCGTCTGGCCACGACGGTGCCGACGTGCCACACACCAAGCCGCCGATACTTCCGTGAACGGCTACCAGCAGAATCCTGCTCATGACTGACCACAGGCTGCGGTCGATGACCGGCAGGGCCGACCCCGGCCCACGCACCGTGGTGCGTTTCGCCGGCGACTCGGGAGACGGAATCCAACTGCTCGGCAGCGAGTTTGCCAAGGCGGTCGCGCTCGAGCACCACGACCTGCTGACCCTGCCGGACTTCCCCGCCGAAATCCGCGCACCCGCCGGCTCCACGTTCGGCGTGTCCGCCTTCCAGATCCAGTTCGGAGCCGACGGGGTGCTGACCCCGGGCGACGAAGTCGACGTCCTGTTCGCCTTCAACCCGGCCGCACTCAAGACCGACCTGCACACGCTGAAGCCCGGCGGTCTGATCGTGGTCGGCGAGGGCGCATTCTCCGACCGCAACCTGAAACGCGCCGGCTATGCGGAGAACCCCCTGGACGACGGCTCCCTCGCCGGTTACCGCGTCATGAGAATCGACATGGCCCGTCTCTCGGCCGAGGCGGTGGCCTCGACGGGCGTCGGCAACAAGCAGGCCGGACGCGCGAAGAACCTCTGGGCCCTCGGTCTCTGTTTCTGGCTGTTCGGCGGCTCGCGACAGCCCACCATCAACTGGCTGCGCGAGAAGTTCGCCGAGCAGCCGGATGTCGTCGCCTCCAATGTCGCCGCGCTCAATGCCGGCCACGCCTACGGCGAGACCATGGAACTCGATGCCGGCGAGGCGGCGCTGGGATCGCGTGGGGCACTGCACCACGGTCTGTTCCGCACGATCACCGGCACCGATGCCATGGGCCTCGGCCTCGCCGCGGTTGCCGCGCTGTCGGGGCTGAAGGTCACCTACTGCTCCTACCCGATCACCCCGGCGTCCGCGCTGCTGCACTTCCTCGCGTCCCTCAAGGGCCGCGGCATCGTGACCTTCCAGGCCGAAGACGAGATTGCCGCCGCCACGGCCGCTATCGGCGCCTCGTACGCCGGCGGCCTGGGTGTCACGACGAGTTCCGGACCGGGTCTCGCCCTCAAGTCCGAGGCGCTCGGACTCGCGGTAGCGGCAGAGCTGCCGTTGCTGGCCATCGATGTGCAGCGTGCCGGGCCGTCCACGGGCATGCCGACGAAGCCGGAACAGGCGGACCTCAATCTCGCGTTGTACGGACGGCATGGCGAAGCGCCGCTGCCCGTGCTGGCGCCGGCCACCCCGTCCGAGTGCTTCGAAGTCGTCATCGAGGCGGCACGGATCGCCACAACCCACATGACACCGGTGATCGTGCTCTCCGATGCCTACATCGCCAACGCCGCCGAACCCTGGGAACTGCCGGATGTCGACGCACTGCCGAACATCGCGCCGACGTTCCACACCGACCCCGCGGGCTTCGAGCCTTTCATGCGCGACCCGGAGACCCTGGCGCGACCGTGGGCGAAACCCGGCACGCCGGGGCTTGCACACCGCATCGGCGGCATCGAGCGCGCGAGCGGACACGGGGACATCTCCTACGACCCGGACAATCACCAGAAGATGACGGACCTGCGGGCGGAGAAGATCTCCCGGGTGGCCTGGGACGGACTCGACCACGAGATCGATGGCGGCGCGACCGGGGGCGACCTGCTGGTCATCGGCTGGGGCAGCACCTACGGGGCGATCGAGGAAGCTGTCAGCCGCCTGACCCGAGAGGACCTCGCGGTCGGACATCTGCACCTGCGCCAGCTGTCGCCGCTACCCCCCAATCTCGGGGCCATCCTCGCGCGCTTTCGCCAGGTCGCCGTGGCCGAACTCAACAAGGGCCAGCTCGTACGGCTCATTCGCAGCGAGTTTCTCGTCGACGCGCAGAGCATCACCCAGGTGAACGGCCTGCCGTTCAAGGTGTCCGTGCTCGAGGCCGCCCTGCGCGACTGCCTCGAGACGCACGCGGCCGGCTTCGGACCCACGCTGCGACCGCTGCGCGGCGGTTCCGGAGGCACGCCATGAACAGGGAGCCGCTGATCAAGCTGACACCCAAGGACTTCGAGACCGACCAGGAGGTCCGCTGGTGCCCGGGCTGCGGGGACTACGCCATCCTGAAGTCCGTGCGCAAGACGCTGGTCCAGGTCGGCAAACACCCGGACGAAGTGGTGTTCGTCTCCGGCATCGGCTGCGCCGCGCGTTTCCCGTACTACGTCGAGTCGTACGGCTTTCACTCCATCCACGGACGCGCGCCGGCCCTCGCGACCGGCATCAAGCTCGCCAATCCCGAACTCGACGTCTGGGTGGTCGGCGGCGACGGCGACTTCCTGGCCATCGGCGGCAACCACCTGATGCACGTCCTGCGCCGCAACGTGGACCTCAACCTGCTGCTGTTCAACAACGCGATCTACGGACTCACGAAGGGACAGTGCTCGCCGACGTCGCTGCCGGGCACGCGCTCGCCTTCGACGCCCGGGGGCACGTTCGACACACCGGTCAACGCGACGGCGCTGGCGCTCGCCGCCGGCGGCGGATTCGTGTCCCGCACGGCGGACACCCTGCAGGACCACCTGCCCGAGGTACTGCTGCAGGCGCAGGCGTATCGCGGCGCCGCCTTTGTCGAGATTCTGCAGAACTGCATCGTCTACAACGACAATGCCTTCGGGGACCTCGCGCGGAAGTCCACCCGCGCCGAAGCCACCGTCATCGTGCGTCACCGCGAGCCGATGGTGTTCGGTGCGGCCAACGACAAGGGGCTGGTCTTCGAGCCCGAGCGCGGCACGTTCCGCGTCACCGCCGACGTGGCCGCGGCAACAGTGCACGACGAGACGAACCCCGCACTCGCGCACGCCCTGGCCGGTGTCACGGACCCCGATCTGCCCAAGCCGCTCGGCGTCTTCTACAACGTACCGCGCGCGGACTACGGCAGCGCCCTGCAGGCGCACGTGCCCTATCGACCCATCGACCGCGACGACCTCAAGGAAATACTCCACGCCGGCAGTTGGCGGGCGTAGCACTTCCCCCGGACGGATCTCGATCCTCCTCGAACTCGGCGTACCGGATCCGCATCGACAGGGCGGCGCGGCGTGCCGCATTGACTCAGGCGGGCTTCGGGGGCTCGGCGGCGCCGTGCCTGCGGGGAGGTGCTTCGATGGCGCGGCCCGGCTCGGCGCCGCCGGGGCGCTGGCCACTCTCCAGGTATCCCGCGATCAACTCCGCGAAAGGTGTGATGTCGCCTCGCACGCTCGCGGTCTCGAGAGCGCTCATGTAGGCCTTGCGGTCCTCCACCCGAATGGTCGTCCACGGATAGCCGCCGGATGCCAACATGGCGTTCATCAGGAAGCGCGCGAGGCGGCCGTTGCCGTCGGGATAGGGGTGCACATAGCCGCACAGCCAGTGCCCCGCCACAGCGCGCACGCCAGGGGTCTCCTCCTGCTCCAACAAGCCCGTGAGCGCCTCCATGCCTTCCGCCACCACGTCGGCACGCGGGGGCACGTACCGGGAACCGTGCAGATAGACCGGGTGATTCCGGTAGTTCGCCAGCACTGCAGCCGGATAGACCCCCGCCGCCACAAACGGCTCGAACAGCTGGAAGTACCAATTGCGGTGTGCCCTCCGAAACAGCCCAGCTGCGTCCACACCGTGCAGGATCTCTCCCACGGCACGGCGTACCGCCTGGTACGCCTGCCAGTAGCCCCGCGCTGCAAGCGCATCGCGCTGTTGCCGATCCTCGGCGTCGCCTTCCGGAGCCCACGCACCCCCCTGCACACGTTCGATCAGTTCGGGCGTGACTCGGTATCCCTCGATCGACAACGAATGGTAGGCATCCTCGCCATAAGCGCTGTCGGTGTCCTCGAGGTAGCGCACCCGCCCACTGTCATCGGCTGGCAGACCCGGTGCGCGTGGCAGGGCCGTCAGGATCGGCTCCCGGGCAAGCTCCCACAGCGCCTGCAGGCGAAATGTCAACGGAGACGTGGAGCGCTGCCGGGTGGTGGCGCTCCACGTCTCCGTTGGCCCGGCGAGAAACGGATTGGTCTCCCGGTACCTGTGCCCGGTGGCCAACATCGCATGCCGCACTCCATCGGCGATGTCCTGCCGGCCGACATGGCGAAAGGCCCCTGCCAGCCTGCCTGCCACCTTGGAGTGGCCCCCGGAAAGCAGCCTGCCAGCCACCCCACCCACGTCCGCGACGCCGGCGAGCACCGTGCGCGCGTCCAGGGGATGGTCCCGGTAGAAGGATTCCGGGACGCGCAAGAGGGCAGCCTCGGTCGTGTAAAGGCGCACCCCCTCTCGTTCGCAGATGTCTTCCCGAGGTGGCATGCGTTCGACCTTGAGGTCGAACAGGGATGTCCCGAACGGCAACGCAATCAGGTTGTTCCCCCCGCCGGTAGAGTGCACGATGACCTGCTGCGGCACGGTCGCATTTTCCGCGTGCTGCAACAGCGAGAGTGCCGGTGACAAGTGCCAATGCTCACCGAAACGGTGTGTGGAATACCGTGTGCAGAACTCCCGGAACGACGCGTACCAGGGAGTCGTGTCGTGCCCCACGGAGCCGGGACTGGACAGCATCAACCACCCACGAATGACCGGCAGCAGATAGCCGCTGCGCAGGAGGCGCTCGCGGTCCTCGCGGGGGAATTCGGCGCTACGGAAGATGTGCCGCCCTTCGCCTTGGCGCTCAAGCAGGACACTCAGTGAGCGGGCCAGCTTTTCGTGCGGCTTGACCATCAGCTTCACCTCCAGACCCAAGCTAGCACGCCCCCAGTTCAAGTACAAGGTGCGCTCCATACACAAGTATCAGGTGCGCTCCACGCGCACGTACGAAGTGTGTGCCGGGACCAAGTGTCAGGTGGGGCTTGAGTGCCCTGCCGCGCGCATGCGAGATGCGCGGCTCAAGCCCGGCGACCTGACTCCCATGCGCCCTCGCGGGGCATGCCGAGGCCGCGGTGCAGGCGCATGCTGATGGGATGCCCG
Organism: Candidatus Azotimanducaceae bacterium; assembly: GCA_965206615.1. Taxonomy (GTDB): domain Bacteria; phylum Pseudomonadota; class Gammaproteobacteria; order Pseudomonadales; family Azotimanducaceae; genus VXNE01. Next base: position 611,869 of record OZ242219.1, on the reverse strand, counting down.
GCGCCGACACGATTACCCGTGACATAGTAGATCCACTCGCCGGTGTCGACGTTGCGCAACAGCGGATCGGCCTTGCCGTCGCCAGTGACATCGGCAAACGCCTGCAGCCGAAACTGGAGGTTCTGCGTGATACGCGGTCGCCGTAGCGCGGCGCGCTCGGTGCCGTTCATGCGGTAGGCGATCCAGTGCCCCCGGGTACGGTGGCGCGCCAGAATGTCGTCCGTGCCGTCGAGGTCGCCGAGCGCCGCGAACTCGAACTCGAGGTTCTGCGTGGGGCCGAAGTTGCGCCGCAGGGTGACGCGGGTGCCGTCGACGTCGTAGTAGAGCCACGCGCCGAAGGTGTCGTTGCGCCGGATCAGGACCTCGTCGGCGCCGTCGCCGTCGAGATCGCCGGCGCCGAGCACGTCGTACAGGGGATTGACCGTGAGGCGGATCGGCCGAAACTCCACGCCATCCTCCGTGACCGCGTGGTAGGCGGACTCGAGGGTGTCGTAGCGGCGCACGAGCACGTCGTCGTACCCGTTGCCGTCGAAGTCGCCGGTGGCGACGAAGCGCCACACGGGCTCCGTCTCAAGCGCGAGCTCGTGCTCTGCGGGGACGTCGTCGAGGAGCGTGTAGTACCGCCATGCGTCACTATGCAGGTGGCGCAGCGCGCCCGAACCGCGTGCGCGTTGCGAGGTGGCGGGCCGGCCATGGGGCGCTACTCGGCATCTCCGGTGACCGGCCCGGGGCGCCGGATTCCTGCGCTCCAGTCGAGCCGGATGTCCCAGTGATACGCCAGCGATGCCGGCAACGTGGGCGCTGTGGCATTGTCGACGCGCTGGTAGACGCTGTCTGGCGCTTGCGTCGTCGGATCGCGCCCGTAGAGGTAGTCCTGGTCGGCCACGATGACGCGGTAGGCCTTGTTGAGTTGCAGTGCGCGTTCGGCGGACGGTGCGATCAGCGTGTAGACATCCGGCGCGCTGGCTATCGCCGCTTCGTTGACCGAACCGTCCGCATGGAACCAGCGCGCGAACATCTCCGGGTTGTCACGGAACTCGCTGCCGCCGCCGACGCGCGCAAGGTAGGTCGCGATCTCGCCCCCGGTCTCACCACGGTTGGGCGCGTCCGGCATGCCCTGGAGTTGGATGTACCCCCAACCCGCGGCGCCGTCGACCTTGCGCGGAAAGGCAAACGTCTTGTCGATGGTGGAACCGATGGACGTGTGGCACCCCATGCAGAAGAGGTTCTCCTCGAACGTGGCGGCGCGCAGCCGCCCCTCGAGATCCTCGATAAAGCCCTGCACTGACCAGCCGAACTTGTTGTCGAGTCCATGGTCGCCGAGATAGATGTACTGGGGAAGCTGGCCGAGTTCCTTCTCGAAACCTTCGAGTTGATAGTTCCTCGCGTAGACCACCTTGCGATAGGGGACCCACTTGCGCATGTAACGAACCTCCTTGATGCGTCTGGAGGGTCCGATCCTGCCGTCCGGGGCAATGCCGAGGTAGCGCACGGTGTGCAGGAACTCGGTCCCCCCGGGATAGAGGTAGGTGTCGAGTAGCTCGCGCGCGGCGGCACCGACGTATCGGTCTACCGCCGTGACTTCCCGCACGACGGTCAGGGTTCCGTCGCCGTTCAGGTCGGAACCGATCCGACGCTCGTCCACCGGCGGGACGGACACGGAGGCCAATCCCTTGACGCTGGCCTCCACGATGGCGAGGTTGGCCTGGTAGATGTCCCTCGAGTAGTCGCCGTTCGCAGCGCTCCGAAACGCTGCGGGTAGCCGGATCATGACATCATCCGTTGCGCCGTTGGTCGGCCAGAACGTGCTCGGAAACGGCTTGTAGTTGAACGCAACCCAGTGGCTGCCGTCGACCGCGAAGCCCCCTTCGTTGAACGCGCCGGCGGCCAGGTGGAGATCGGCGAGATCGGGGATCCATCCCGTGAAGCCGGCCGCTTCGAGCCTTGCGGGCAGGGCGCTGTAGTTGTCCTGGGCGATCCACGCCAAGATGTCGTCGTCCCCGATCGCGGCGACATCCGCCGTGCGATCCTCGAACAGGTTGTGCCAACGGTTCGTCAACCCGACATCGCTGAAGCTGTAGGCGACCTGCAGGTCCGCGTCTTCCATGCGGTTCTCGCGACCGTCGATGGCGGCCTGGTGGCAGACGTAGCAGGGGTTGAAGCGTCCCTCGGTGCGGGTGTAACACTGCGGGGGTACGATCGCTTCGTGGTTGAAGACGGTGCCGGCCGGATGCAGTTCGGGGGCCGGCCGCGGCACCACGCCGCCATCCTCGCGCAAGTAGGCAAGGACGCGCTCGTGGGGCGCAAGCGCGTCGGGCGCCTTCGACGCGGTGCCGGACTCGAGTGCCGCCCGTTCGGTTGGGAGGCCCGCCAGGCAGGCGAGACAGGCGACGCAGCCACACGCCCGGCGCGCCAGGGTGGCGCGCCGGGCGTGAAGGCGGATCACCAGCCGGACACGGGCCTGCGGGGCAGAGCAAAGCCGGCGGCCGGCCCTTTGGCGGACTGTAGCTGGGTGAGGAAGCTGAGGTCGGAGTCGAGCGCCGTGCAGGTGGTTGCCTCCGTCGCTTCCCAACTGTTGAAGAGGCCTGCGTCGGCGTCGGCCGGGGCGCAGGGAGGCGGCAGGACGGCGCTGACATCGAACTCCCACACGGCATCGCCGAAGCCCTCGGGGACGCTCTCCAGGTCCGTGCTCGCCGGATGTTGTACCGCCATCGCGAACTTCGCCCGCGAGACGGGATGGAAGACCATGCCCGTCGATTCGGAATCGGCGACCTGCAGGCTCATGAAGTGGTCGAGGGACTCGGCCACGCCGTCGTTGTCCGTATCCCGAGCGAACCAGATATCACCGCCCACGTCGCCGCTATTGGGCGAGTCCTCGATGACGTAGATGTTGCCGAGAGCGTCCTGGGCAAGGTTGTCAGGCGAGTCCAGGACCCCGGTGGTAGCGGGAAGGCCGAGGTTCTTCGGCGTCTCCCGGCTGGCAAACTGCCGCACGATGGCCCTGCGGTTGCCCAGCATCTCGACCGAGAGGACCGCGTGCTCCGAGGTCGTGGTGACGTAGAGCACCTCGTTGAAGTTCGGCAGCAGCCCGACTTCCGTGTCTTCCGGCCGCCCGTACGGCGTGGCGCCGACGTCGTCGGCCGCGAAGCGTCCGCCCATGGGGTAATCGACCGAGCCTGGGGGGTGGGGGTGGCCGTCGCGAAAGGGGTTCGTCACGCCGGGCCGGGGCTCGCCATCCGCGGTGGTAATGGGCTGCCAGAGCGCGCGGCCGAAGCGTTGGGCGTTCACGTTCACAGGGTCGTTCCAGTCCGCCGCGGCGTCGCCGCCGGTGTCGTCGAATTGGTGCACGGCCAGCGCGAACGTCTGGCCCCCGCCCGCGTAGTCCCCGGCTTTGCGGAGCACGAGCGCGTAGATGGAGCCGGAGTTCCACTCGTCGATGAAGTAGATCACCTGGTTCGGGTATTTCTTGCTAAAGGTGATGCCCTCGTGAGAGACGTTGGCGATGCTCTCCAGCACGCGGTAGTCCTCTCCGACCGTGAGTTCGGTAGCCGTCGGGTTGTCGGGAGCGGGCCCGAGAGGATCCATGATCTCGACGACGCGGCCGAGCCCAGCCCACTCCTCGCCCACGATAACGGTGCCGTTCGGCGTCCAGCGCGCCGGGTCGAAGGCGGCAAAGTCGAAGTCCCAGGCGGGACACGCATCCGCCGTGCCGTCCGCCATGGCGTCGGGGTCGCAGATGTCCGTCACCCCCGCTTCCGAGTCGCCGGCGAACAGCAGTTCGTTGCGGTCCGCGGACGTGTCGTAGCGCGAGAGGCCGGCGCCCAGGGGCGTCTCGTGCGGGACGAACAGATAGCGGCCCGAAGGGTCATAGGCGAGCATGTCGAACATCGACGTGGCAATCGGGAATGGCGGGTAGTCGACCCGCTGTATGGACTGCGTGCTGTCGGCCTCGACTTCCTTGAGACTCATCAGGTTCCTCTGGGTCATCCCCGCCGGCGTCTGCCACGGGGACTCAAGCTCGTTGATGTGGTTCGGCGAAGCGACGGCCGTGGATTGCGTGAGCGGGTTGAAGAACGGATACGTTCCGGCGAGCGCGAATGGCGCGGCGGCGAGCAATGCGACGGTCATGCCGGCGCGGGTGGCGGTGAATCTCATGCTGCAACTCCGTTGATCGATTCAAGGGGGAGAACGCCGACGGCGCGTTTGTCATCGCCGACTCGCTTCAAAAGTGCCACCCCTCCGGAGCTAAAGTCAAGCGCCCGTCTTGTCCAACTGGTGCGTTTCCGCAACATCGCTTGCATGGGACGGACGCCTCCGTCACACGCGACAACGCGATCCCGACGGCCGACGGGGTCGGGCACGAGCGCCGCGGTGCGGTCATGGGGTAGCCCCTGTCCGTTGCCTCGTCCGACGCAATGGCGTCGGGCCATTGCATCGCGATCATGACAGAGCCCGTCAAGTCATAAGACGCGTCCATGTAGAAGAAGACCCGCCGCTAGCGTTCCAGCATGCGCCGGACTACCAGAAAGTGAGCGACCTCCGCGTACGGGGACTTGACCATTTTTCCCAAGTGGCCGGCATCCGCCACGTTGGGACTAAACTCCAGAGTTGAAGCCGTTGGCGTGGGTAGAGGACAGGCCGAGACGGATCAGAAGTAGCGTCAATTCCGCCCTTTTTCGCCTAGTCGCATCATCGCCCCCCGGCGTCTTCAGTTCGCCGAGCGTGATCGACTCTTCGCACTTCTCCCCAGTGGAGCGCCGGCGCCCCTTGCAGCGCGCGTACTTTTCTCCGTTGGCGTGGTACGGACTAAGCTGCCCCCGCTTCCGACGCTTGCGGGCCATGGACTCAAACACGTTGCGCCCGTGGTTTTCACAGTCCTCCCAGGGGCAATCGACAAAGGGCAAGCTCTCCGATAGGAAGTGTCGCAGGATGGGGCGAATGGAGCGCGCGGCGTGCAGGTATTTGTCGGAGCCGCAGTATCAGCAGATGAGCGTCTTGCCGCGCACACTGTCCTTCGAGCGCTCACCGAACTCGTAGCGGGAATCCGTGGTGCCGTCGGATCCCGGTTCAGTCCCCCAGTACGCCCCGAAATTCGGGCACATGCGGTTCAGACACATCGCGAAACCAACCTTGAGCCCGCCGAGTTCTGGAAGCTCGACGGCCTCCAATTCCTCCGGGAGTGGGTTCGCTTGAGCGGCAGAGGCTATGCGTGGGTCCCCCAACGCTGAACTTCCATAATATCTCCATCTCTAGCGCAAAGAAGTCAGACCGGCTTTGGTGGTCGGGGCGGCCGGATTTGAACCGGCGACCACCACACCCCCAGTGTGGTGCGCTACCAGGCTGCGCTACGCCCCGAACACCGGCATTCTACGCGGCGGACCGGGTATGCGCGAGCTTGTGGCGATGCGCCATCGATGCGCCAGGGCGTGATGGCCGCGTCGCGCTCCCGGCAGCCGTTCGACCGTATGCTGGTCGCTCAGACCCAACACGAAGGATTGACCCTGGTCACGGCGGACAGCGCATTCGCGGTCTACGAGGTGCGTTCGATCCATCCAGGTGGGACGTAGCGCGAACTTCGTTCGCGTTGGGAGTTTCGCTGGCGCGAACTCCCGTGGTACCAATCCCTGACGCGCCGTCGAAGCGGCGTGCCGGACCCAAAGTCCGACACCCTGCCAGGCGTCGCGGGGTCACCACACCGCATTCGCCCCGACGGCAGAGGGTGGGTCACGGGAGGGTGGCCAGGTAACTCCTGAACAGACCCGGATGGACGGCCTGCAGGGCGGCGCGCAGTTCGATGATCCGGTCGTGCGGGGCGCCACCGCTCGTCTGCAACTCCCGCACGAGGTTGAACGCCCGTGCCGGGCCGTCCGCGTGCGGCTGGGGCGGGAGTACACGAGCGAGGCCCCGTTCCCGAACCAACATCCAGGCCGGGAACCACTCGGAGGTGAGGTCGCGGTCGAGTTCGTCATCGTCCACGGCCTGTCGCCACGCCCGCGCCAGGCCCCTGTCGGGGAAATCCGCAGCGGCCACCAGGTCGGCGAACTCTCCCGGTGCGAGCCGACACAACGCGAACCAATGCGCGACGGCCGCGATGCGGTCGCGCAGTCGATACTCGGCCTCGGCGAGCGTGGCGAGCAGGACCGGTTGCGTGGCGTATGACGGCACGGCCAGGACCGACCGTTGCACGGCTTCCCAGTCGAGACAGTGCCGCAACGCCCAACTCGGGTGGCGCTCCGGATGCGCCGCGTCGAAGTTCCTGTCGTCGAAGGCGTCCGCCACCTCCCGCCACAGCGGCATCAGGAAGGCCCGGCCCGTGCGACCCAACAGCGCCGAGGCCGCAGGTAACCACTCCCTCTCGATCCGTCCCAGCCTCTCCGACGCCGCCGCGACCCCGTGCACCGCCGACGCTTCCAGGGCCGCGATCAGAGCCGCCGCATGCGCTGCGACCCGGTCGTTCGGGTCGAGGTCGACGATGCGTTGCCGTTGACGTCTCGCCTCCGGCACATCCCGCGCCGTCAAGGCGTCGCAGAGGTCCTTGACCGCGACCGTCCGCGCGCTGTCCTCGAAGAGATCCAGTTGCCGCCGTTCCCGAACCGGCCGATACAGGGTGCAGAGCATCCTGTCCAGCTCACCGTCGTCGGATGCGGTCAGAGGGACGCCGGCACGCTCCTCCTCTCCGTGCCGCGTCACGACTTCGGCAGCGAGACCAAGCGCCAGGGCGAACTCGTCCGCATCCTCCAGTATCGCCCGCACCTCACCGACGTTCTCGAACGCGCCATCGAGCCTGGCCCGGGCGCCCGAGCGCCAGGCCCGACTGTCCTCCTCGGCAAGCCGATTCGTCCCGATCAGCAGTTCCAGGGGGTCGTAGGTCCCGTGCTCCAGCAACAGACGGTAGACAAGGCCTCGCGCCCGCATGGATGCGGACATCCCCAGTCGTCCCGCGCTCAATACGCCTGCGCCGGCAACCACGTCACGAGCGCTTCCCAATTGAAGATCAGCGCCAGGCCCAGCAGCTGCAGGACGATGAACGGGACGACGCCCCGGTAGATGATCGGGGCATCGATGTCCGGCGGCGCAACACCCTTCAGGTAGAAGATGGCGAAGCCGACCGGGGGCGTCAGGAAACTCGTCTGCAGGCAGACCGCGAACAGCACCGTGAACCACACCGGATCGAAACCCAGTTGCACGACGACCGGAGACACCAACGGCAGGATGATGAGTGTCAGCTCGATCCAGTCGAGGAAGAAACCGAGGATGAACGTGACGAGCAGGATCGTGATCACGATGCCCGTCGGTCCGAAGGGCAGGTCGAGCAGCATCCCCTCGATCAACTCGTCCCCGCCGAGCCCCCGCAGCACCAGCGAGTAGACGGTGGCGCCGATGAGGATGCCGAAGATGAACGCCGTGGTGCGCGTCGTTTCGCGTATCACCTCGGTGAGCACTCGGCGGTCGAGGGACCTGTTCATCCATGCCAGCCCGAGCGCCCCGGCCGCGCCGACGCCGGCCGCCTCCGTCGGCGTCGCGAAACCGAAGAAGATGCTGCCGAGGACGATCACGATCAGCCCCGCCGGCGGCAGGATCGCCATGGCCAGATCGCCGAGCGCGGCCAGGTCGATCGGCTCCCCTGCGGGGGCCCGGGGCGCGCCCTCGGGTCGGACGATGCCGTATCCGAAGAGGTACAGGACATACAGGCTGGAGAGCAGCAGTCCCGGGAACAGCGCGCCGAGGAACAGGTCGCCCACCGGCATCGCCATGCGATCCGCCATCAGGACCAGCATGATGCTCGGCGGGATCAGGATGCCGAGCGTCCCCACTGCGCAGACCGTCCCGGCTGCCAGCGATCGGTCGTACCCCTGGCGCAGCATCACGGGTAGCCCGAGCAGCGCCAGCAGCACCACCGATGCGCCGATGATGCCTGTCGTCGCCGCCAGCAGAACCCCGATCAGCGTGATGCTGACGGCCAGTCCGCCCCCCACCCGGCCGAAGAGCCGCGCGAAGCTCGTCAGCAGCCGATTCGCGATGCCGGAACGGTCAAGCATCAGGCCCATGAACACGAACATGGGCAGGGCCACCATGACCCAGTTCTCCATGACGTTCCAGATGCGCTCGACCCCGATCGAGGCGTAGGCCCAGTCCACGCCGATGGGGATGCCGAAGTCGACCTCGAAGACGATCGCGAGCGCCGTGAACAGGATCGCCAGTCCCGCCAGGATCCAGGCGATGGGAAAGCCGGTGAAGACGAGGCCGATGAAGGCCGCGAACATGACGAGGGCGAGGATTTCGTTGGCCGGCATGAGGGTTTCCCGTGCAGTCGGCGCCTGTCGCTACCGGTCGCCGCCGAGGAACAGGAACTTCCACAGCCGCGTCAGCCGGGACATCGCCGCGAGGCCGACCAGGGCAAACCCGACCACGAGTACCGACTTGATCGCCCACCGGAACGGCAGTCCCCCGGGGGAACTCGAGACTTCTCCCGTGACGAAGCTGTTCGCGACGAACCGCGCGCCGTAGAGCACCATCAAGGCCACGAAGGGAAGTACGAAGAGCAGGATCCCGTACAGGTCGATCCAGGCCTGCGTCGTCGGGCGCCAGCGCTCGTGCAGCACGTCCACACGCACGTGTGCGTCCGCCTGCAGCGCATAGGCAAGACCCAGCATGAAGCCGATGGAGTAGAGGTGCCACTGGATCTCCTCGAACTCGATCCGTCCCTGCGAGAGCGCGTAGCGCAGCACCACGTTGCAGACGATGACCGCCAGCAACACGATCCACAGCCACGACACCGCGTGGCCGATAGCCACCAGGAGCGGATCGACGACGCGCGAGAACGGCGTCTCGGGAAGCGGCAGGGCGGCCAATCAGAAGTCCCGCGGCAGGTAGGCGAAGCGCTTCCACAGCGCGTATTCGTCGCGGAAGGCCTGCTGCGATGCATGGATCGCGCGAAAGTCCTCGTCGCGGGCGGCTTCCTCCGCCATCACGGCGTCCGTTACGCGTTTCAGTTCACGCAGGATCGGCAGAGGCAGGCGGATGGCGGTCACGCCCTTGTCGGGAAACCCCGCCAGCACGCCGCCCTGCCGTTGCTCCGCCTTGGCCAGGTTACGGGTGACGCCGGCCGTGCAGGCGGTGTCGATGACGGCGCGCTCGGACTCCGAGAGGCCCTTCCAGATGTCCGCGTTCACGACCAGGTGCGTGGAGGTGGCGGGCTGATGCCAGCCCGGGTAGTAGTTCAGCTTGGCGACGCGGTCGAAACCGAGGGCCTGGTCCACGTTCGGCAACGCGAACTCCGTCGCGTCGATGGCGCCCTTCTCGAGCGCCTGGAAGATCTCGCCGCCGGGCAGCATCGTCACGGACGCCCCGAGTCGTTCGACCACCCTGCCGCCGAGCCCCGCGAAACGGATCTTCAGGCCCTCCATGTCGCTCAGCGCATCGATGGGCTTACGGAACCACCCGGCCGTTTCAGGCCCGATCAGGCCGCAGAGCACCACATGGACACCGTGTTTCGCATAGAGCGCCTCGCCGAGTTCGCGACCGCCAGCCTCGTACCACCAGGCGGTGAACTCCCAGGGCTCCATGCCGAACGGCACTGCGCCGAGGAGCGGCGACGCCGGGATCTTCCCCTGGTCGTAACCGACCCAGGTATAGCCCGCCTGCACCTTGCCCTCCCGGACGGCGTCGACGATATTGAAGGCCGGCACGATCTCGCCGGGCTCGTAAGGCGCGAGCAGCATCGCGCCATCGGACACGCGCTCGATGGCGTCCACCACCCACAACACGTTATCGCCGAGCACTTCGAGGTTGGTGGAGAACGCGACCGGAACGCGCCAGCGGGTGGTGACGGCCGCGTCACCCGTCCGCGCACCTGCCGCACCTGGCGCGGCGCCGCCCGCGCCGGGCGGACGGACGGCCAGCGTCGCGAGCATGCCCGTCAGGAAGGCGACGATCACCGCAACGAGAGCGGTCCTGTTGGTCATGCCCATGCCCCCACACCGGTGCCGGCGGATCCCGGCCTATTATTCCCTTCCTTGGGGCGAAAAGTCGTCCCGCCTTGCCGTGGCCTGCCAGGACCGGCAGAACACGGCGGAAGGCGTCTTCCCTGGCCCGGGCATGATCTTCGTCGAGGTGCTGGCAGCTTTCGGCCGCGCCCCATCTTTCGTCCGGGCGGGACGTCCATACCGGTACACCTGAAGCCCCGCCGCGCTCCCGCTCCGCCAGACCCCGGGCCGACGCCCGGCGCCCTGTTCCGTGATAACTTGGCCGGGCCTGGAATGGGGAAGAGGTCAGGAAGATGAGCTCGCAGGAGATTCACGCACGACTGCCGCATCCCGTGATCGATTCGGACGCGCACTGGCTCGAGTTCGGGCCGATGATGAAGGAACGCATCGCGAAGATCGCGGGGCGCCAGGTCGCCGACTGCTTCGACGGCCTCAACGAACTCGTCGGCCGCGCGCAGCGCCTCGGTCCGGAGGGCCGTCGGTACCACCGCGTGGCGCACTCCGGCTTCTGGCAACTTCCCATGGCCAATACGCGGGACCGCGCCACGGCGATGATGCCGAAGCTGCTCTACGAGCGCCTGGACGAATTCGGCCTCGACTTCTGCGTGATGTATCCCACCGGGGCAGCGGCCGTCACCAACGACCCCGAGCTGCAGCGCAAGGCCATGCGCGCGTTCAACACGTTCGCCGCAGAGTATTTCGCGGACTATTCCGACCGCCTGACGCCGGTGGCCGTGATACCGACGGGCACGCCGGACGACGCCATCGAGGAACTCGAGTACGTCACCGGGACCCTCGGCCTGAAAGCGGCCCTGTTCGGCGGCATGGTTCCCCGGCCCGCCCCCTCCGCAGCCGACGGCGACGAGGGCGCCGCCAAGCTCGGCTACTGGTACGACGTGCTGGGCCTCGACAGTGCCTACGACTACGACCCGCTGTGGCAGAAGTGCGTGGAACTCGGCGTTTCGCCCACCTTCCACGCGGCGGGTAGGGGCTACGCGTTGCGCCGGTCGCCGTCCAACTTCACCTACAACCACATCGGGCACTTTGCCTCGACGGCGGAGGCGATCTGCAAGGCGATGTTCCTCGGCGGCGTGTCGCGCCGTTTCCCGTCGCTCAACATGGCTTTCCTGGAAGGCGGCGTCAGCTACGCGTGCCAGCTCTACGCGGACCTCATCGGCCACTGGAGCATCCGCAATCCGCAAGCACTGGCAGCCGTCGACCCCGCCAACCTGGATCACGAGGGCCTGATGGAACTCGCCCGCGAGTACGGACCGGAGGACATGGCGCGGCTGATGGTCGATCGCGAGGCGGCGCTCTACGCCGCCATGGACCCCGAAACCGCGGTCGACACCGGCGGAGAGGCGAACCTGGACGACTTCGCCGCATGCGGGATCGAACGCGTCGAGGACTTCAGGAAGCTGTTCGGCAACTTCTACTTCGGCTGCGAGGCGGACGACCGCATGAACGTCTGGGCGTTCAACGACCGGGTCAACCCGCTCGGCACGCGCATCAACGCGCTGTTCAGCTCGGACATCGGCCATTTCGACGTCCCGGACATGGCCGAGGTCCTCGCAGAAGCCCACGAACTGGTCGAGGACGAACTGATGACGCCGGAGGACTTCCGTGCCTTCACGTTCACGAACCCGGCCCACTTCTGGACGAGCGGCAACCCGGACTTTTTCAAGGGTACGGCGGTCGAAGCACAGGTGGAGGCGCTACTCGGCGAAGCGGACCTCGCGGCAGGGGGCTGAGTTCCGCCAGGTTCATTGGCGCAAGCCATTGAACTTGTGCGCAAGACAAAACCGCGTTTTGTCTTGCGATCCTGATCAAGCCCAGGGAGGGGCTTGAGGTTTCCCCAGGGCTGAAGCCGGGGACACCCAACAGCGCCAACGACGCCGCCGGCAACTCAGCTTCGCAACACCCGCAGCACCTCCTCGAGCTCCGCGATTGTCTGGCGAATGACGAGCCTCGAGCGAGTCTGGTCCTGTTTCGCGTCGCCGCCGGTCAACCGTTGGCGGGCACCTCCGATCGTGAACCCCTGGTCATAGAGCAACGCGCGGATCTGCCGGATCACGATGACGTCCTGGCGCTGGTAGTAGCGGCGGTTGCCCCGACGCTTGTCCGGGTGGAGTTGCTCGAACTCGCCTTCCCAATAGCGCAGCACGTGCGGCTTGACGTCGCACAGATCACTGACCTCACCAATGGTGAAATACCGCTTCCCCGGGATCGGCGGCAGTTCCTTACTCTCGGGCTCCAGCATGGGCTTCCACTCGCGCCTTCAGCTTCTGCCCGGGGCGGAACGTCACCACGCGTCGCGCGGTGATGGGAATGTCCTCGCCGGTCTTCGGGTTGCGCCCGGGGCGTTCGCGCTTGTCGCGCAGATCGAAATTGCCGAATCCGGAGAGCTTCACCTGCTCGTTGCGCGCGAGCGAAGCCCGAATCTCCTCGAAGAAGGATTCCACGATCTCCTTGGCCTCACGCTTGTTGAGCCCGAGCTCCTCGAAGAGGTAGTCCGCCATGCGCGCCTTGGTCAGGGTCTCGGGTCTCGCCGCAAGCTCGGGCGCCCCCGAGGCGTCACCTTCGCTACGGGCCACCGTCAGCGCAAGCGAGCGCTGAAATCGATCTTCAGACATTGCAGCGTCGTATCTATGTAGCGACTGATGTCTTCTTCCGCAAGCGTGCGCGATGGATCCTGCAAGGTCAACCCTAACCCGAGGCTTTTTTCATTAGAATCAACGCCTTTTCCCTGATACACATCAAAAAGCGTGAACTCGCTCAAGATGTGCCCGAGCACGCCCCGCACCGCGGCCTCCACCGCCGCCGCGGTCACCGCCCGATCCACCACCACCGCGAGATCGCGGCGCACGTGCGGATACCGGACAACGCCTCCATGGCGGCGTTCCCGTTCCACGAGCAGAGCTTCGGCGTCGAATTCGAACGCGAAGACGGGGACATCGAGATCGAGCGCGTTCTCCACCTCCGGATGCAGGCGGCCGAACCGCCCGACGTAGCGCTCCTCGATCAACACCGTTGCCGACTGTCCCGGATGCAACACGGGGTCGCCGGCCCGCTCGACCCGATACGGCTGTCCGCCTGTCTTCAGCAGCTGTTCGACATCGCCCTTCAGGTCGTGGAAGTCCATCGGCTCGGATGGGTCGGCCCACGACTCCGGCAAGCGTGTGCCACAGGCCACGCCACCGATGCGCAGGACCATCGATCGCTCCGGTTCGCCGCCCAGGGCATTCGGAAAACACTGTCCCATCTCGAAGAGCCGGACACGGGACTGCTGGCGGGCCAGGTTCACGCGTAGCGCGTTGACGAGACCAGGGAGCAGGTTCGTGCGCATGACCGACTGATCGAGCGACATCGGGTTGGCGATCCGGACCGGCGCTGCACCCGGTGCCAGCAGTTCCGACACGGCCGGTTCCACGAAACTGTAGGTGATGGCCTCACGATACCCGACCGCCACCAGCGTGTCGGCGAGGCGGGCGGGGCGCGCCCGGCCACGGGGAATCCTCCGTAACGGCAACGCTGCGGGCGGGCCGTCGCCCTCACTCCTGCGGTCCTCGCGGCGGCCGATCCGGTTGTAGCCGTACACCCGACAAACCTCTTCGACGAGATCCTCCTCGAGAGCGATGTCGAAGCGATGACTCGGCGGCGTGATCCGCCACTCGGGACCGTCCTTCCCGGCCGCCCTGTTCGGCGCGAACTCGAGCCGCTCAAAGATCCGACCGACCTCCTCCCCGGGGATCGCCTCGCCCACCAGACGGTCGAGCCGGCGCTGCCGCAACCGCACCTGGACCGGCGCCGGCACGTGCGCCGCACTCTCCGTCGTCACGACCGGCCCGGGGTCGCCGCCCGCCACATCGATCAGAAGCCGGATGGCCCGCTCCATGGCGGCTTCCTGCAACGCGTAGTCGACCCCCCGTTCGTACCGCTGTGACGCATCGGTCTGAACGCCATACCGGCGCCCGGTCCCGAGGCTGGCGGGCGGCGAAAAGAAGGCGCACTCCATGAAGATGTTCCGGGTGTGAGGCCCGACGGCCGACTCGGCCCCGCCCATCACGCCGGCCATGCCGACGGGACCCCGCGCGTCCGCGATGACGAGCGTCTCCGTATCGAGGTTCGCTTCCCGTCCGTCGAGCAGCGTGAGCGTTTCGTCCGCGTGCGCCCAGCGCACGACGATGCGCGCGTCGAGCCGGTCAAGATCGAAGGCATGCATCGGCTGCCCGAGTTCGAGCAGCACGTAGTTCGTGACATCGACCACCGGGTCGATGGAGCGCACGCCGGAACGGCGCAGGCGTTCGGCCATCCACAGCGGGGTCGGGCGTCGCACGTCCACGTTGCGAACGACTCTCCCGAGATAACGGGGGCAGCCGTCGCCCGCTTCGACCGTGACCGGGAACGTGTCCCCGATGGTCGGCGCGACGGGAGGGCAGTCCGGAGCACGGACCGCCATGTCGTTCAGCACGCCGACCTCGCGGGCGATACCCCGCAGGGACAGGCAATCGCCGCGATTCGGAGTCAGGTCCACTTCGATGCAACGATCGTCGAGACCCAGGGCCTCACGCAGGTTCTCGCCGACACGGAGCGTATCCGGCAACTCGAGCAGACCGCTTGCATCGTCGCCGAGGCCGAGCTCCGCGGCCGAACACAGCATCCCGTGCGACACGACGCCGCGCAGCTCGCGGGCATCGACCGCAAGCCCCGGCAGCACTGCGCCCACGCGCGCGAACGGTGCCCTGATTCCGGCGCGCACGTTCGGGGCGGCGCAGACCACTTCGCGCTCCCCCGTGCCGTCGAGCACCGTGCAGATCGAGAGGTGGTGCGCGTCCGGATGCGGCGTGGCGTCCCGCACCTCTCCCACGACCACACCCTCGAACGCCGGGCACGCCGGGGCAATGCCATCCACCTCAAGGCCGGCGTTGGTCAACTGTTCGCAGAGCGTGCGGGTGTCCACACCGGGATCGACCCACGCGCGCAGCCAGCGCTCGCTGAATTTCACGGCATCCTCACCGGCATCCTCACCAGCATCCTCACCAGCTTTCTCCGCAGCATTTCCGGCGCCCCAAGGAACCGCTGAACAAAAGCGCGGCTTCGTTTTTCTCACATATTCAATGGCTTACGCTATGGAATATGGCGGTACATCCCTGTACCGCACAGGAAGCTCCGATAAATCAGAGCTTCCTCAACCGAACTGCGCCAAGAACCTCTGGTCGTTGTCGAAGAACAGGCGCAGGTCGTCCACCCCGAAATAGAGCGAGGCCAGGCGATCCGCGCCAAAGCCGAAGGCGAATCCGGTGTACCGCTCGGCATCGATACCGGACATCGCGAGGACGTTCGGATGCACCATTCCACAGCCCATGACTTCGAGCCAGCCCGAATCGCCGCACACCCGGCATCCCGAGCCCTCGCAGTGTACGCACTGCGCGTCGACCTCCGCGGACGGCTCGGTGAAAGGGAAGTAGGAGGGCCGAAAGCGAACGTCCATCTCCCGGTCGTAGAACCGGTGCACGAAACCCACGACCGCATCCTTCAGGTCCCTGAAGCTGATCCCTGCGTCGATGACGAGACCCTCGACCTGGTGGAACATCGGGGTGTGGGTGAGATCGGAATCCCGTCGGTAGACGCGCCCGGGACATATGATGCGGATCGGTGGTGGCAAGCGTTCCATCACGCGCACCTGCACGGGCGAGGTATGTGTCCGCAGCACGTGGCCGTCTTCGAGGTAGAACGTATCCCACATCGCACGCGCGGGATGGTTGGCCGGCAGGTTGAGGGCTTCGAAGTTGTGGTAGTCGTCTTCGATTTCGGGCCCGGTGACCACGTCGTAGCCGGCGCCGACAAAGATGTCCTCGATGCGGCGCAGGGTCTGCGTGATCGGATGCAGGCTGCCAGCCGTCTGCCGACGCCCCGGCAACGTGACGTCGAGCGCGTCCTCCTCGAGCACGCGCGCCAACTGTTCCCGCGCGAGCACCGCGTCCCGCGCCTCGATGGCGAGGGCGACCGCCCGCTTCGTCTCGTTGATGCGCGCCCCGGCCGCGGGGCGCTCTTCGGGGTCGAGCTTGCCGACGGACTTCAGAAGCGCGGTCAGCGCGCCACGGCGGCCGAGGAACCGGACCCGGATCGCGTCCAGGGCCCGCGCCCCGTCCGCGGCGGCCACGGCTGTCAGCGCCTCGGTCCTGATGTCATCGACATCCATCGTCGTATCCCAGTCAGGGCGCGTCCCGGTCGGGGCGCATCCCCTGCCGGGGACGCGTTCGAGTTGGCTGGCTACGCGGCCAGGGCGGCCTTGGCCTTGCTCGCCAACGTGCCAAAGGCTTCCTTCTCGTGCAGTGCGAGATCCGCAAGCACCCTGCGGTCCATCTCGATCTCGGCCTTCTTGAGGCCCGCGATGAGTCGACTATAGGACAGACCATGCTCACGCGCCTCGGCGTTGATCCGCACGATCCACAGCGCGCGGAAGTGGCGCTTCTTCTGGCGGCGGTCTCGATAGGCGTACTGGCCCGCCTTGATGACGGCCTGCTTCGCGACCCGAAAGCTGCGGCTACGCTGACCGTGGTAGCCCTTCGCAGCCTTCAGAACCTTCTTGCGGCGCGCCCGGGCGACGATGCCGCGTTTCACTCTCGTCATGAGCTGAACTCCTAGCGCGCCTTACCGGGCAGCATGCGTTTCACCGCCGCCGCGTCTCCAGGGGAGACGGCCGCGAAGCCGCGCAACTGACGTTTCCGCTTCGGCG
Source organism: Candidatus Azotimanducaceae bacterium (assembly GCA_965206615.1). GTDB lineage: Bacteria > Pseudomonadota > Gammaproteobacteria > Pseudomonadales > Azotimanducaceae > VXNE01. The sequence continues at coordinate 595,144 of OZ242219.1, read as the reverse complement.
ACTTCTTGGTCAGGATGTGGTTCTTGTACGCGCGACGGTGCTTGAAACCTGCCGACGTACGCCGGAAGCGCTTGGCCGCGCCGCGGTGCGTCTTGAGCTTGGGCATCCCAATTTGCTCCTGTTGTACTCTCCGGGATCTCATCCCGGATTGTCCGTATTGTTCGCGGGACCTGCCAGGCAACCCTCGAACGTCAATCAACCGATCCGCGGCACGGCTCGGCTCTGACAACCGAGCCATTCCGAGCCTCCGCGGAGTGCTGCGGGTCGCGACCCCGCCCTGTCGCGACAGTCTGACCGAAACCGGTCCGTCCTCTGTCTCGCTGGATCGCGCACCGCACCGGCAATGCGCGGGCGCCGCCGGCCTCCTAGTTCTTCCGCCTGTTGCGAGGCGATAGAACCATCGTCATCTGACGGCCCTCGAACTTGGGAGCGATCTCCACCGCACCATAGGCCTCGAGGTCGTTTTCGATGCGCTTCAGCAGCTTCGTGCCAAGTTCTGGATGGACCATTTCCCGGCCCCGAAACCGCAAGCTCACTTTGGCCTTGTCGCCGTCGGCGAGGAACCGGACGAGGTTGCGCAGTTTCACCTGGTAGTCGCCCTCCTCGGTGCCGGGACGGAACTTCATCTCCTTGACCTGGATCTGCTTCTGCTTCTTCCTCTGCGCCGTCTTGGCCTTCTTCAAGTCGAAGAGGTGCTTGCCGTAATCCATCACCTTGACCACCGGCGGCTCGGCATCGGGGGCGATCAGCACCAGATCCAGTCCCTCTCTCTTCGCCTCGCCCAGGGCGTCTTCCCGCGCAACGATGCCAACCTGCCCGCCATCCGCACCGACGAGACGCACCTGCACCAGACGAGACGCACCTCGTGGGCGCGAATGTCCTCGTTCAGTACGGCACGCGGCGGCTGCGCCTTCCCTCCTGATCTCTTGATAGGCATTTCTCCATGCAAACTGCCGGGCGCCCGCACCAAGGACGGAGCCCGCACTGTCGGAAGCGGCGATTTTACTGCCCCAACGCGGCGGAGAACAACCTCGCGGCTGCCATCTCGCGCCGGGCCAACGTCATCCAGGTCCACTCCGCCAGTCACCCGACCACCGTGCCCAACCCGCCCGCCCCGGTTGAACCGGTCTCGGCCACGGTGGTACCGTACGCCGCCTCAGGCGCGTAGCTCAGCCCGGTTAGAGCACCACCTTGACATGGTGGGGGTCGTTGGTTCGAATCCAATCGCGCCTACCATCACCCCACCCGACACCCGTTTTCGACGCTGTCGGACTTCGGGTCCTACACACCGCTTGGACGGCGACCCGCAGTTCATGCCAGACCCGCCTCCCGCACAGCGGCCAGGTAGCCGCGGCTGACCGGGACCTCGTGTCCGCCCGTGAGCCGGAGCAAAGTGCGTCCGCTGCGCCTCGACACGCCGACGACGTGCTTGCGGGCAATCCAGTGCGAGCGGTGGACACGCAGTCCGTCGTGCTCCTCGAGTTCCGCCACGGCGTCGGCGAAACGCATCAGGACCAGTGTCGAACCGGCGGTCGTGAAGGCTTCGACGTAGTGGTCCGCCATCTTGAGACAGACCAGATCGGCGCCCAGCTTCGCCGGCAGGCGGTCCAGGAACCGTGGCGCGCTACCGACCCCGCCTTCCTCTGGAGTTGCGGTCTGCCCGGCGGCCCGGCGCACACCGACGAAGACCACCAGGCCGCTGATGGCGAGCATGACCACCACGACTGACAGGTAGATGGTGGGCAGCTGACCCGTATCGACGTAGTCAGGCCGGAAGAGGGTCTCTGCCGTATAGACCACTCCGGTGCCCGGAACGGCCGCAAGCACCGCCGCGCCGCCGACCGCCAGCCAACGCCGCGGCCAACCGGAAGCCTCCATGGACCGTAGCGTCAAGGTAGCCAGGCTGCCGCAGACCAGCCAGTTCACGCCGAGCGCCAGGGCCCAATAACCCGCACGAGGCAGTGCGCCCATGGCATCGTACGTGCCGAAAGGGCCGATGAAGGCGAACAACCCCACCAGACAGACGAGCGCGATGCCCTGGCCGGCCACGGACAGGACACCGGGCGTTTCACGATTCGTGAACGGCAATTCCTGCAAAGTCGCGAAGAAATCCGGGCGTTAGCGTAATCGAACGTGACCCGCGGCGGGCCGGCAATCGACAATCCCCGTGCATCGAATCGCAACCGGCTATTGCAGCCGGCACAGGCATACCGGCATAGGCAAAAAGGAGACGTCCATGACTCCCACAGCACACGCGCCCCTCCCGGCGTTCCTCTGGGCGGCAGCCGTCGCCCTCTCCGTCACAGCTCACGCGGGAGACCTCGAAGTGACCCTGGACGGGATCCACTCCACCGATGGCCAGGCACTCGTCGCACTCCATCGGCACGTCCCGGGAGCGACGTTCCCGAGCGATGCGAGCGTCGTCGCCAACGAGGCACGCCCGGCCGAACGCGGGACTGTCCTCGTCGTCTTCCCCGACTTGCCCCCCGGGGAATACGCCGTGGCCGCGTTCCACGACGCCAACGGCGATGGCGAGCTGAATGCGAACTTCGTCGGCATGCCCACGGAAGGCTATGGATTCTCCAACGGCGCACTCGGTTTCATGGGACCACCAGGCTTCGATGCGGCCGCCGTGACCGTGGAGCGAGGCGCGCGCCCGCTGCGAATCGTCGTGCCGATCCAGTGCCCGGATTCCGAAAGATGAGCGTCTCGCGGTTCTCACGCCGCGACGCCCTGCGCGCGGTCGCCGGGCTTCCCTTCCTGCTCGGAGCGGGGGCGGGGGCCGGAGCGCGGGAGGACTTCGCCGCGGCGGTGCTGCGCGACAGGAGGCTGCTGGCCTTCGCGACCGCCCGTGCCGAACAGTTCGCCGCACCCCTGGCGACCCTGCGCGGGCGCCTGCCCGCCGCGCTCACCGGCGTCCTGTGGCGTAACGGTCCGGCGGAACACGAACGCTTCGGCCACCGCTACGGCCACTGGTTCGACGGCGACGGCATGATCCAGGCGTTCACGTTTACCGGTGCGGGCGTCACACATCGAGCCCGCCTGCTCGACACTCCGAAACGCCGGCGCGAAACCCGGGGCGGGCGGCGCAGCCTGCCCGCCTTCGGAACGCTCCCCGCGGATCCCAGCCCGATGCGCGGTCCCGACGACATGAACGTCGCCAACACGTCCGTGCTCGCCCACGCAGGACGCCTGCTCGCACTTTGGGAAGGAGGTTCCGCACTGGAAGTCGACCGCGACACCCTCGCAGCGCAACGTTTCGTCGATTGGCGAGAGGACCTGGCCGGGCTGCCCTTCTCCGCCCATCCGAAGCGGGATACCGACGGGACGGTGTGGAACATCGGCGTCCTGCCAAACCCCCGGGCGATGCTGCTCTTCTACCGGATCGACCCGACCGGCCGCCTCGTCGGATTCAACCATCTACCGGCCGCGCCGCTGGGCATGGCGCACGACTTCGTCATCACCGAGCGGCACCTGGTGGTCCTGCTGCCACCATTCGTCGTCGAGCCGGGCCGGTTTGCCTCCGGTACGGCGAGTTTTCTCGACGCGCACACCTGGCGACCCGACCTCGGGACCCGCGTACTGACCCTCGACAAGAACACGCTCGAGGTCGTGCGCCGCCACGAACTGCCGGCCGGGTTCCACTTCCACCACGGCAACGGCTGGGAGGAGCGCGACGGCACCATCCATCTGGACCTGTGTCAGGCACCCAATCCCGACTTCGTGACCCGGGACCTGCGGGCTCCCATGCGCGGTGAGTGGCGCTTCCCGTCCACGCATCCCCGCTTCCGGCAGGTGGTGCTCGGACCGAGTGGCACTGCGCGCATCGAAGACGCTGCGCCCGGTACCACCGAATTCCCGCGTATCGACCCACGACATACGGGCCGCCGCCATCGCTACGTGTTCGCGCTCAACGGCGACGCCCACGCCGAGGACTGGGCGCTACAGAGCGTCGTCCGCCTCGATGCTGGGGAGGGGCCCGATGGGGAGGGGCCCGAAAGGGAGGGGCCCGAAAGGGAGGGGCCCGAAAGAGCGGGAAACGCCCACCGCTGGGCGTATCCATCGCACCAGATTCCGGAAGAGCATGTATTCGTGCCGCGTGGCGCGGCCGAAGGCGATGGCTGGCTGCTGGGACCGTTTCTCGACATCGACCGCGGCGCCACGGGGCTCAACTTGTTCGACGCGAACCACATCGGGGACGGACCCCTGTGGCAGGGGGTACTGCCGTATCCCCTGCCCCTGGGTCTGCACGGAACGTTCGAGGCGGTGTAGCCGAGGCCGGGTATTGTAGGGGACGGGCTTGTCCCGTCCCGTCTCGCATTCGTGCATGGCGCCGACGCGGGCGACCACAAGGGTCGCCCCTACAACGCCCGGCGCAGGCTCCTAATCCCCCTGTCTGAGCTCCGCGCCACGAGGTAACTCCGTGACGTTGGAGGCGCCCCGAGCGCCTTGCGTCCTGAGCCGCCTGGCCTGGCGCATGCGCCAGACCAGGTCCTCGACATCCTCGATCGGCTCGTAGTCGACAACCGACCGCAACAGATCGCGTGTCTTCTCGCAGTCGAGTTCCGACCCGGCACTCTGGATGCGTTCGAGAATGCCGCGTAGTTCCGGCCAGGAAATGAACTCCTCCTGGGCGCGCATGATCATCGGGTGGCGCGTACCGGTGACGTTCCTGCCGATCGCCAGTTCTTCGTAGAGCTTTTCCGCCGGGCGCAGCCCGATGTAGCTGATCTCGATGTCCCCGCCGGGATTGTCCTCGGCCCGGACGGTCAGGCCCATCAGCGCGATGATCTTCTCCGCGAGATCCTTGACGCGAACCGGCTTGCCCATGTCGAGGGCGAAGACGTCGCCGCCGTGCGCCATCGAGCCGGCCTGGATCACCAGCGAAACGGCCTCGTCGATCGTCATGAAATAGCGGGTCACCTCGGCGTGCGTGATGGTGACGGGACCGCCGCTGCGAATCTGCTCCAGGAACAGCGGCACGATCGAACCGGAGGCCCCGAGCACGTTGCCGAAGCGGACGATGGAGAACTTCGTCCGGCCGCCCCGCTCGTGCAGGCCCTGCAGCACCAACTCGGCCATCCGCTTGGTCGCGCCCATGACGCTGTTCGGGTTGACCGCCTTGTCCGTGGAGACGAGAACCATGTTCTCCACACCCGAGCGCAGGCACTCTTCCGCCGTGTACAGCGTGCCGAAGACGTTGTTCTGCACGCCTTCGGTCATGTTGTACTCCACCAGCGGCACATGCTTGTACGCCGCGGCGTGATACACCGTGTGGACGCGATACGACTCGAACACGTCACGCAGCCGGGCGCGGTTGTGCACCGAGCCGATCAGCGGCACGACCAGATCGCCGGGCAGTCGGTCGCGGGCGACGATCGCGCGCATTTCCTTGTCGATGTGGTAAAGGGCCGCCTCCGACAGATCGAGCAGGATCAGCCGGCGGGGTTTCTGCGTGAGTATCTGCCGGCAAAGCGCCGAGCCAATGGAGCCGCCTGCCCCCGTGACGAGGACGGTCTTGTCCCGGATGCAGGTCTGCAGCAGATCCTGCATCGGAGGAATCGGGTCGCGCTCGAGCAGATCCTCGACATCGATGTCCCGCACATGCGTCATGTCGATGTGGCCGGATATCAGCTTGGCGACATCGGGAATCGTCTGCACTCGGACCGGTAGCCGGACCAGACGCTCCATGACACGGCGTCGCTCGCGACGCGACGGGATCGTCAGAAGCACGCGCGAGACGCGCAGCGAATCGATCAGGCCGGGCAGTTCCGTGGAGCGATGCACCTCGAAGCCGTCGATCGTGTGACCCGCGACATCGGGATCGTCGTCGACCAGGGCCACGGGCATCACCTGCCGATGCCCCCGAATGAGCGCAGCCAGCCGGGCGCCCTCGTACGCTTCGCCGTAGATGACGACACCCTGGCCCTCCGGTCGCTGGACCCGCGACAGCAACCCCGCCGCAAAGCGGCTGCCCACCACGTACACGAGGCCGAGCGCAAGAAACACGACCCCAACGCGCAGCGCGACGATCCAGTCCAGGGAAAAGGCCAGCGCGACGACCACGCAGACCGTACCCGGTCCCAGACTCTTCAACGCGGCAACGACGAGGCCCGGGTCCATGAGCCGCACAATGGAGCGATAGAGACCTCGCCAGCCGAAGGCGAGCAAGGCCAGCGGTCCGACCGCGGCGGCGAACGCCAGGGACATCCCGCTCACGGGCGCATCCGCGACCCAGACCGAGATGCCGAGCAGGGCCGGCAGGGCCAGAAGGTCCGCGAGGATCATGATTGCCCGCTTGGCGGGTCGCGACATCACGCTGGAATGGCTCCCATGGCGCACGCGCCCCTGAACCGGTGCTTCCAAATCGGGTCTCCCAAGCGTGTCGAGATGCTTCGCCGAGCCAGTTTACTTGAAGCGGCCGCCGAATCGGAGATCATGCGCGGCATCCTTCGTTCGAGCCGACGCCGGAGGCTCGACGGAGGTTGCCTTGTTGCCAAACTTCATTGCCAAATAGGAACCCAGGGGGGATGATAGCGGACTCACTTTGGTCAGGCTGCAGAGGATGTTCGGCATGAGCAACTTTCCGCGCAAGCGTGAGACCGGAAACCGGTCGGGCAGTTCGCGCAAGGTTTCTATCCAGATCGGCTCTATACCCGTGTTTTTCGCGGCGCTTTTGTTCGGCATCACGACAGGCTCTGCGACATCCGTCGCCGCCGAGGCCGTGGAACAGGCAACCGGCGCCATCGAGGAGGTGGTGGTCGTCGGTTCACGGCGCCGCGACCGTTCCGCCTCCGATTCGCCGGTCCCGGTGGATGTCATCGGCGGCGACGAGTTCCTCACGCACGGCGCCAGCGACATGGACGCGCTGCTCGCGGCGAACATACCGGGGTACAACGTCGCCCAGGAACCCATCAGCGACGCCGCGACGCTCATCCGTCCGGCGACCCTGCGTTCCCTCCCGCCGGACGCCACACTCGTGCTGCTGAACGGCAAACGCCGCCACCGCGCGGCGGTCATCGCCCTGCTCGGCGCCGGTATCTCCGGCGGTTCGCAGGGCCCGGACCTCTCGGTCATCCCGGCCATCGCGCTGGACCGCCTCGAGGTATTGCGCGACGGCGCGTCGGCCCAATACGGCTCCGACGCGATCGCCGGCATCATGAACTTCGTGCTCAAGGAAGACGACAGCGGCGCCCGGGTGGACGCAAAGTGGGGGCAGTATTTCGAGGGCGACGGCGACGCCGTGACCGTGGCCGCCAACGTGGGCCTGCCGCTCACCGACGCCGGCTTCGCCAACCTGAGCTTCGAGTGGAAGGAGGCCGATCCCACCAGCCGCAGCCAGCAGCGCGGCGACGCCCAGGGGCTGATCGACGCCGGCAATACCCATGTGCGGCTGCCGGCGGCACAGATCTGGGGCGGACCGGAGATCTCCGACGACTTCAAACTGTTCGGCAACTTCGGCCTCGAACTCGGCAACGGCAGCGAGGCATACGCTTTCGGCAACTGGGCCGAGCGGCAGGTGGAAGGCGGCTTCTACTACCGCAACCCGCACACGCGCGGCGGCGTGTTCCGCGGGCCGGTGCTGGAAGACGGCACCCCCACCGTCAAGGTGGCGGATCTGACCGGCGACATGTCCGGCAACTGCCCGGTGGTGCGCATCACGGACAACCGGCCGGACGCGGGCGCCCTCGCGGCCATCCGCAACGATCCGAACTGCTACTCACTGATCGAGAAGTTCCCCGGTGGTTTCACGCCCCAGTTCGGCGGCTACATCGACGACATCGCCCTGACCGGGGGCGTGCGCGGCGATTTCGGCGACGGCTGGTTCTACGACGTGAGCGTCTCCGCGGGGCGCAGCACCGCCGAGTTCTACATCTACAACACCATCAATCCGCAACTGTTGACCCAGCGCAACGAAATCGATGTCTACTACGACGCCGGCGCCTATACGGAGACGGACCGGGTGGTCAACTTCGACCTGTCGAGACCGTTCGAAATGGGTCTGTGGGGCCCCGTCCACGTGGCCTTCGGGCTGGAGTATCGCGACGAGACGTTCCGCATCCGCAACGGCGAGCCCAACTCGTTCTTCATCGATCCGAACCTCGCCGCACAGGGCTTCGGCGTCGGTTCCAACGGCTTCCCCGGCTTCCAGCCCGGCGATTCCGGAGAGCATACGGTGCGCGCCAAGGCGGCGTATATCGATGTCGAATCCGACGTGACCGAACGTCTGCTCCTCGGCGGCGCGTTGCGCTACGAGGACTACTCGGAATTCGGCACGACGCTGGACGGCAAGGTCGCCGCCCGCCTGCAAGTCTCGGACAGCTTCGCGCTGCGGGCCGCCGCGAGTACCGGTTTCCGGGTGCCGACCTCGGGACAGGCCAACCTGCGCAACGTCACGACCGAGTTCCAGGCCGGCTTCCTGACGGACATCGCGACCTTGCCGCCGACGAATCCGATCGCGCAGCAGAAGGGCGCCAAGCCGCTGACTCCGGAAGAGTCCGTCAACCTGACCCTCGGCGCGGTGTTCCACGTCGGCGACCTCGACGTGACGGTGGACTACTACAACATCGAAATCCAGGATCGGATCTCCTTCACGAGCCGCTTCAGCCTGACCCAGGCCGACATCGCGGCCCTGCTCGCCGTCGGCGTGTCCGACGCCACCAGCTTCGCGTCGGTGCGCTTCTTCTCCAACGAGCAGACGGTGGAAGCGTCCGGCATCGATGTCGTCGCCACCCTGCCCTTCGATCTCGGCAGCGGCGTATCCAAGCTGACGCTGGCCGCGAACTGGTCGGATATCGAACTCTCGAAGTTCAACCCGGACTTCACCAGCGACAACCGCCGACTGCAGATCGAACAGGGCCGGCCGGATTCCCGCTTCACGCTGACCTGGAGCCACCTCCAGGGACGCTGGCGTTTCATGGCGCGGGCGCGCTACTACGGCGATTACTACGACGCACCGACCAACGACGCGTCCGTGTCGTTCTATCCGGAGGCCGACACGTTGATCGACCTCGAGATCGCGTTCGAGGCCACGGATGCGTTGTCGCTGGTGTTGGGCATGCAGAACGCGTTCGACGCGTATCCGGATACCAACCCGCACGGCGAGGTCGCCGGACTGATCTATCCGGAGCAGTCGCCGTTCTCGTTCAACGGCGGGTTTTCCTATCTGCGCGTAGCCTGGAACGCATGGTAGCAGGAGGAAATCCGGCCGCCGCAACGTAGCGGAGTGCGGACGTGCCACTCGTGCGTCCCATCGCGCTGACAGGCGCGCCGGGTTCCCCGTATACCCGCAAGATGCTGGCGGTGCTTCGGTACCGCCGCATCCCCTATCGCCTGCTGGTGCGGGGGTCGCAGTCCGAGGACATCGATCTGCCGGCGCCCAAGGTGGAGCTGCTGCCCACCTTCTACTTCGAGAGGGCAGACGGCGAACTCGAAGCCGTGGTGGACTCGACCCCCATCATCCGACGGCTGGAAGGGGACGCACTCGAGCGCTCCGTCATTCCCGACGATCCGGCACTGGCCTTCATCGACTACCTGCTCGAGGACTATGCCGACGAGTGGCTCACGAAGGCCATGTTCCACTACCGGTGGTACTACGACGCCGACATCGCCCTCGCCGGTGAGGTCCTGCCGCGATGGCGCAACATCGCCGCGACCGACGAGGAGATCGCGCCGCAGTCGCAATTCGTTCGGGACCGGCAGATCGGGCGCCTGTACGTGGTCGGCAGCAACGACATCACCGCACCGGTCATCGAGGACAGCTACCGGCGCTTTCTGGCGCTCCTCGACGCCCACATCCAACGCGGGCCTTACCTGCTCGGCAAGCGACCGGCGGCGGCCGACTTCGGCCTGTACGGCCAACTGACGCAACTCGCCGCATTCGATCCCACACCCGCGACATTGACGGCCCGGACGGCGCCGCGGGTGGTCGCCTGGGTGCAACTGGTGGACGATCTCTCGGGCCTTGAGCCGACCGAAGGGGACTGGTTCGACCGGGACTCCGTGCCGGATACCCTGACCGGGCTACTGACCGAGGCAGGGCGCACCTACGTGCCGGCCCTGCTCGCCAACGCCCGCGCCATCGACGCACGCGCCGAGACGGTGAAGACGGAGATCGACGGACGTCCCTGGGTACAGCAGCCCTTCCCTTACCAGGCGAAGTGTCTGCAGTGGGTCCGGCAGGAGTACGCCCGTCTGGACCTCGAAGACCGGGCCGCGGTCGACGGATTGCTGGCCGGAACGGGCTGCGAGGCCTTGTTCGTATAGCCCGCACGGCTCCCCTCACGGGCCGCCTGGGCCGCGGCTCACGCCAGGGCCGGTATGACCTCGTCGGTCAGACGCAGGAACGACTCGTGGCTGAGCGGCGCCGCGAGCAGGTATTCGAGTGGGAGTTCTTCCTCGAGCCGCCGCAGTTCGTCGATGACCCGCGCGGACGAGCCGTGCACGATGACGTCGTCCACGTATCGCTGCACCGGATCGCCGGCGCGCGGGACGCCCGGCGAACCCTTCGACGGGTCGGTCTTCGGGTTCGCGTAGGATCCCACGGTCCATCGAGCGCCGGCCCGGGCAATCTCTTCCCCTTCCGCGTCCGTTCGCCCGATGGCGACCAGCCGCGCCATGGGCGTGTCCTGGTCGTGCCGGTGGCCATGTCTTTCCAGGCTCTGACGGTACGCGCGATACTTCCCGCCAAGGTCGCGGTGCGCGGCGTGCGGATCCATGAGAATGGCATGGCCGCGACTGGCGGACCATTCGATGGCGTCCGGGGAGGATGACGCGATCCACACCGGCGGGTGCGGCTGCTGCAGCGGTTTGGGCAACACCTCGACATCGCGGAAGCAGTGGAAGCGTCCGTCGTAGTTCAGCCGCTCGTCACGCCACGCGTGGAGCACGATCTCCACGTTCTCGCGGAAGCGCGCATAGGACTCCTCGCGCGCGACGCCGAAGACCTCGAACTCCTTGCCGTCAAAACCCCTTCCGGCCCCCCAGTTGACCCGTCCGCCCGACAGCACGTCGAGCAGGGCGACCTCTTCCGCCAGGCGTGCGGGGTGATAGAACGCCGCCAGCGAGACGCCCATGCCGATGCGCAGCTTCTCCGTGATCCCGGCCACGTGCATGCCCATCAGGTGCACCGAGGGGCAGACGCTGTAGGTCGAGAAATGGTGCTCGGCGAGCCAGACCGCGTCGTAACCACCGCGGTCCATGATGCGAATGCGATCGAGGGCGCGTTCGTAGACCGTCGACAACGCGACACGCCCGCGCTGCCAGCTGAAGAACTGCAGGACGCCGAACTTCAAGGAGTGCCCTCCGCGCCTGGCACGTTCGCGGATGGCAGCGGCGGAAGGTCTTCGTACTCGGCTTCCTCGCCCCGGGACTTCGCATCGAAGTACCTCGCCATGTCGCCGCCGTGGCTCACGGCACCCATCCACACCTGCTGATACGCCAGGCTGTCGCGCACGCCGTGCTCCCTGCCATAGTTCAGGAGATGCTTGGTGCTGGTGACGGCGAGCGGCGACTGCGACGCAATCTGGCCGGCGATGCCCCGCACCGTCTCCAGCATCGACTCGCGGGTCTCGAATACAGCGTTCACGAGGCCGACCTGCTGCGCCTCTTCGGCGTACATGCGCCGACCCGTGTAGGCGAGTTCGCGCATGAGGCCGTCGGGGATCAGGAGCGGAAGTCGCTGCAGGGTACCGACATCCGCCGCGAGGCCGATATTGATTTCCTGAATGCAGAAGAACGCGTCCGCCGTGCAGTAGCGCATGTCGCACGCCGCGACCATGTCCACGCCACCGCCCATGCAGGCGCCCTGGACCGCCGCGATGACGGGCATGCGCACGTCCTGCAGGACGTTGAAGGCGTCCTGGAAGCGGCCGATGCCGCGCCGGCCCGCCTCTCCGAGACGGCCCCTGTCCCTGGACACCGGCGCGCGGGCCTCGGTGAAGACCGCCAGGTCCATGCCCGACGAGAAGTGTTTGCCGGTAGACGACAGGATGACGACGCGCACGTCGCCGCCCGTATCCATCTCGGCGACGGCCGCCGGGAACTCTTGCCAGAACGCCGGGGGCATGCGGTTGAACTCCTCCGGTCGGCTCAGCTCGATGTGGCCGACCCCGTCCACCCTGGAAATCCGCAGCCTCGTGTACTCCATCTCCTTCCTCCAGCCTCCCGGCACAGTTCCATGGAAACCGGCGATGTTACCGCAGGCCGGGCTCCTGCCCGGTATCAGCGTCGCCAAACGGGCGGACTCCTGCGGTACTCTCACGCAGCGCCGGCGGTGGCCCGTGACTGCGGCGGGCGGCCGCGCAGACCGAGAGGAAACCATGCTGACCAGCCAACAGATCGCACAGTACGAACGGGATGGCTTCCTGGTGCTGCGCGCACAGTTCGACGACGTGGAGATCGCGACCTTCGAACGGGCGTATCCCAAACAGGCGTGGCACACGTCCGGGCCGCCCGGCAAGACCTACCCGGAACCTGCCCGCTACACGCTCGCCAGAAGCTGCATGGCGGACCCGGACCTCGCGGCGATCGCCGCGCACCCCCGCGTGCTCGACCCGGTAGCGACCCTGCTCGGCGAAGACCCCATCCTGACGGCCTTCGTGCTCTACGACCGCACTCCGGATGGGCCGGCGATCCCGAAGCACAACGACTACAAGCGCTGGCGCCCGGTCGGCTCGTCGATGCACTGGCTGTTCGCCATCGTGCCCTTCACGGACTACGACGCGGCGGCGGGGCCATTGTTCGTCTCCCCCGGCTCCCACCGGACCGAGCGGGTCAGGGACGTCGGCGGACGCGCGCTGCACGTCGACCCGCCGCCCGCACCGGACGACGAGAGTTTCGTCGACCCGGAACTGAAACGGGGCGACCTGCTGCTGATGAACATGCACTGCTGGCATCGCGCGGGGCCGAATCGCTCCAGCCGCCCGCGGGCCGGCTTCTTCAACAAGTACGCGGCGAAGAGCTTTCCACCGGCGACCGGCTACTACGTGTTCAACGACGCCGCATACGAGGCACTGTCGAGGCACGGGCGCGAGCTCGTCGCGGTGCACTCGGACAAGCCCGTAGCCGTCACGCGCATGCTGCTCCAGCGGGAGGGACCGGGCGGCCCCGAGTTCCTGCTGTCGCGGGACGACGCCGGCAACCTCGGGCTCCCCGGGGGTCCGACCTTCCACGAACACGCCATTCCGGACTGGGACTTCGGCAACTACGTCGCGGCGGTGCACGCGGCCATGCGCGAGCAGGTGCAGGTGGAGACTCCCTGGGCAACCTACGTCGGCGACTACGACGAGGGCGATGTCCTGTCACGGGTCTACGCCTACGAGATGAGCGGCCATGGCTTCCCGGCCGCATACCGGGGTGAGTGGCTCCCCGCGTGCGATGCGCTCGACGGGAGCTTTGCGCAGGACTACGTCGCGGCCGCCGTCACGGAGTGGATGCGCCCGGGCGTGACGCGGGGCAAGGCTGTCTCGCAGGCCCAGGCGCGCGTGGATCAATACGCTTACTGAGCCACCCTCAAGCACAGGCCCAAGGCTCCCGACAAGCCCCGGAGTTTCGCGTCAGCGAAACTCCCAACGCGACCGCCAGGTCGCGCCCCTACCAGCCGAAACCCACGCTGATGCGCAGATACCCCACACGGCCCGCCAGGCCGAACGGCGTGTCCACCGGGTAAGCGATCCCCCACAGGAGGTTGGACAGGTGCGTCTTCGCGAGTTCGTTCGGCAATTCGTCCAGGACATTGTTGATGCCCAGTGCTGCGCGCACGGCGCCGACCCGGAAGCGCGCCTCCACATCCACTGTCGTGGCCCCATCGATCGTGATCATGCCCGTGTCCAGAGGATGCTGCGTCGTCTTGCCGTAGTAGTTCCCGCGCAGGAGCGCACCGAACGTTCCGCGTTCCCAGTCCGCCGTGAGGTTCGCCTGGCGACGAGGCTGCCCCCGCTCGAGCGTGTCGGCCGCCCAGCCGCCGAAGTAGTCCCCGAAGCCGAGTCCGTCCGGGGCACCGGCGGGCAGCCGCTCTCCCGAGATCTCCGTCCTGTTGGCGTTGGCGTTGCCCGACAGCCACAGGTAGCCACCCGCCACGGGCACGCCCCAGCGCACGGAGAGATCGGCGCCCCGGGTTTGTGTATCCACGCCATTGAAGAAGAACGCCGCCGTCGACACCCGCTCCGCGTCGCACACGGGAATCCCCGTGCAGCCGAGGCCGCGCGAGCGCACGACGCGGTCTTCGATGTCCGTCCGGTACACATCCAGTGTGAAGTGAAAGTTGGCGGGCGTCGCATAGACGAGGCCGGCACTCCAGTTCCCGGAGGTCTCGTGCCGCAGCGCGTGCACGCCGAACGCCCGCGGTATGGCATGCCCCTCATTCGCGGCGAAGACGGTCGTCAGTCCCTCCTGGCTGCCGACAAAGAGGATGGAATTGAAGCGGCGCTGGGCCAGGCTCGGAGCGCGGAAACCGGTAGACACGGCAGCGCGTAACGCAAGCCCCTCGGTGAGCTCGAGCCGCGCCGTCAACTTGCCCGTGGTCTGCGACCCGGCGTCGCTGTAGTTCTCCGCGCGCAGCGCGAAACCGAGGGACAGCGCCGGCAACGGCTGCATCGCAAGCTCCAGGTACGCGGCCTGGCTCTCGCGGCTGTCGTCGCTCAACTCGGCGTTGCGGGGGCTGTAGCCCGGATAACCCTGGAACCCGCACGCCGCCACGGTGCCCTCGAGCGGCGCACCGGTCGGGCCGACGGCAAACGCGCCGTAGTCGCGCGCGTGCGGCAGCCCGCAGGACCAGGCGGCTTCGTCTCCCGCGATCTGGCCGTACCCCTCGTGCCGGTGTTCGAGCCCAGCGGCGGCCCCCGTCAACAGACTGTCCTCGAACGCACGGTGCACGTCGAGATTCACCGTCAGCTGATCGAACTCGATGCCGCCGCTGTGCCCCGACAGCGGGCCCGCGTTGGCGACGATCTCGGCCACGCTCGCCTGTGGATTGAGATGCAGATACTGCGCGCCGATCGAGGCGTTGACGGAACCCGACACCCCGAAGTCGTACTCGTTCCTGCCGTAGACCGCACTGACGTCCAGGTCCCAGTCGCCCAGGGTGCGCCGCATGCCGGCGGCGAGCGACACATCGTCGACGCGGGACTCCTCGTAGGGCACGAAACCGTCCGGATAGACCGGGTGCGTATTGCGTTCGTGAAAGTTGATGAAGTTGGGGACGACGAAGTCCCACGTCGCATCGCCCGACCGCAGACCTTCCCAGTAGTTGTGCCGGAACCGGTAGGCGCCGCTCGAGCGCCCTTGCCGTCGCGAGACTCCACCGAAGGCATAGAACTCCGTGTCTCCCACCGGGAAGCCGGCGTTGAAGAAGAGGGACCGGCCCGTTAACGCCGGTGAGCTGGTGGTGATGAGTTGGTCCTGGAAGTTCGGGTCCAGTCCGCCGTTGCCGCCGTTGCGGCGTATTGCGTTTTCGTCGTGCCACTCGCCGGAAACGTGCAGGAAGCCGTCGGCGCCGAACCCGAGCCCGCCGTGGAACGCCACGCTCTGCTGCGACACGTCCGCACCTCCCTCGCCGCCGTAGAGAGTGACTTGCCCGCCGTCAACGTCCTCGCGCAACACGAGGTTGACGACCCCGGCGATGGCGTCCGAGCCGTACTGGGCGGCCGCGCCATCGTGCAGCACCTCGACGCGTGCAACCGCCGACGCGGGCAGGCTCCTCAAGTCGGTTCCTCCGGTACCGTAGCCGATCACCCCGTCGAGGACGCGCAACCACGCGATGTTGTGACGACGCTTGCCGTTGACGAGGACCAGGGTCTGATCCGGGGCAAGGCCGCGCAGGGTGGCGGCGCTGTGTGCCGCCCCATCCCCCACCGCCAGGCGGGAGTAGTTGAAGGAAGGGGACAGCTTCGCGAGCGTGGCGCCGAGATCGATCTCTCCCGTACGTTCGAGGTCGATGTCCTGGAAGACGTCCACGGCCACGGGCAATTCGTCCGCGCGACTCTCGATCCGGGCACGGCTACCGACGACCACGACGATTTCGTCGATGGCCCTGAGGTCTGGAGTTGCCCCCGCCGCGCGATCTTCCGCCGCGGCGTTCATGAAACCGGTGGCGAATGCTGCAACGAGCCAACCGGCACCGTAGTGCTGCAAGAGCTCTTGCGCCATGGGCGTTTCCCCATAACAGGATCCGCACCCGCACCTTACACCCCCGGACCCGCGCCAGGAAGGTCCCAACAGGAGTCCGGTCGGTCGAGCCATGGACTCGGCGCCAGCGCGGACTCGACCGGCGCGGACGGCCGCCCGTCCCGGAGGGGCCATGTTGTAATGCAGGTTCCCAATTCCCGATCCGAGCGATGCAGGCACCTTCCGAGTTTCGCGTGGTCGCCGGCTACGCGCCCGCCGGCGACCAGCCCACCGCCATCGCCTCGCTGGTGGACGGGCTCGAAGACGGCCTGGCGCACCAGACGCTGCTCGGCGTCACCGGCTCCGGCAAGACCTTCGCCGTGGCGAAGGTGATCGAGGCGGTGCAGCGCCCTACCCTCGTGCTCGCCCCCAACAAGACCCTGGCGGCACAGCTCTACGGCGAGTTCCGGGAGTTCTTCCCCTACAACGCGGTCGAGTACTTCGTCTCCTACTACGACTACTACCAGCCGGAGGCCTACGTCCCCGCGTCCGACACGTACATCGAGAAGGACGCGTCCATCAATGCCCACATCGAACAGATGCGCCTGTCGGCGACCAAGGCGCTGATCGAGCGCCGCGACGCGATCATCGTGGCCTCCGTGTCGGCCATCTACGGCCTCGGCGATCCCCAGTCCTACCTGGCGATGGTGCTGCACCTCGACCGCGGCGACCGGGTCGACCAGCGCTACATCCTCATGCGGCTCGCGGAGCTGCAGTACACGCGCAACGACACGGCGTTCCAGCGCGGCGCCTACCGGGTGCGCGGCGATGTGATCGACATCTTTCCTGCCGAGTCCGAGAAGGAGGCGGTGCGGATCGAGCTGTTCGACGACGAGATCGACAACCTGTCCCTGTTCGACCCGCTGACCGGCGAAGTGCTGCGACGGGTGGCGCGCTTCACGGTCTTTCCGAAGACCCACTACGTGACGCCTCGCGAACGGATTCTTGGCGTCGTGGACGAGATTCGCGAGGAACTCGGCGAACGGCTGCGCTACCTGAAGGAGCATGACAAGCTCGTCGAGGCACAGCGTCTCGAGCAGCGCACGCGCTTCGACCTTGAGATGATCAAGGAGGTCGGCTACTGCAGCGGCATCGAGAACTACTCCCGCTATCTTTCCGGACGCGAGGCCGGACAACCGCCGCCTACCCTGTTCGACTACCTGCCCACGAACTCACTGCTGGTGATCGACGAGTCCCACGTCACGGTCCCGCAGCTCGGCGGCATGTACAAGGGCGACCGGTCGCGCAAGGAAACGCTGGTCGAATACGGCTTCCGCCTGCCGTCTGCGCTCGACAACCGGCCGCTGCGATTCGACGAATGGGAGACCCTGGCGCCGCAGATGATCTTCGTCTCCGCGACGCCCGGGGCCTACGAGAACAACTACGCCGGACAGGTCGTCGAGCAGGTGGTCCGGCCGACAGGCCTGGTCGACCCGGAAGTGATCGTCCGGCCGGCCTCGACGCAGGTCGACGATCTGTTCGAGGAGATCCGCTCGACCGTGGGGCGGGGCGAGCGGGTGCTGATCACGACGCTGACCAAGCGCATGGCCGAGGACCTGACCGACTACCTCGACGAGCACGGCGTCCGGGTCCGCTACCTGCACTCCGACATCGAAACCGTGGAGCGCATGGAGATCCTGCGCGATCTGCGGCTCGGGGTATTCGACGTACTCGTCGGCATCAACCTGCTGCGGGAAGGGCTGGACATGCCGGAGGTGTCCCTCGTCGCCATCCTCGACGCCGACAAGGAGGGCTTCCTGCGGGCCGAGCGCTCGCTCATCCAGACGATCGGCCGAGCCGCGCGCCATCTCCACGGGCGCGCGATCCTGTACGCCGACAGGATGACCGGGTCGATGCGCGTCGCGATCGACGAGACCAACCGCCGCCGCAGGAAGCAAGTCGAATTCAACGCCGAACACGGCATCACCCCGCGCGGCATCGTCAAGGAGATTCCCGACATCATGGCAGGGGCGCGAGCGTCCCCGGGCGCGCCGAAGTCCCGTGGGCGCAAGGCCGAGAAGAAGCGGCACAGAACAGTGTCCCGGGATCCCGCGGTGCTCGGCAAGCTCCTCGCCAAACTCGAGGCAGAGATGTTCGAGCGCGCGAAGAACCTCGAGTTCGAGGAGGCGGCCGCATTGCGCGACGAGATCACGGCCCTGCGCGACCAGCAGTTGATGGCCTGAAAGTCTGACTGGGGAGGCACCGATGTCCGACAGTAGCGATCCTTCGCGCGACCTCGTCCGCTTCTGGACATGGCGCGACAACCTGCACCAGCGCCTTACCAGCACGCACGACGACGACGACGCCCACCACGCGGCCTTCGCTGCGCGGGCGCAGGAACTTCGGGACGAGATCGAGTTTCTGGCCAGGAACGGCCTGAATGAGGGCGCCGAGGAATCCCTGGGAACGCTCGCCGAGCAGGACATGGCCGACTTCTGCATCATGGTGGATCTGGCCGCTGACGTCGCCATCGACGACGTGGCTCCGCTCGAACCGGAGACGCGACTGCACCTCGCGGAATTCCTGGACAACGAGCCCTGGCACTCCCTCATGGTCGATACCGACCTGACCGTCGCGCTCGCCATGATCGAGGATCTCGCCGCCGGCGGCGACACGCGGCCCTGGTACGAAGTCTCGCCGGACCTGGTGCGCGTCACCGCCCGGGTGCTCGACCAGGCGAACGCCGAGCAGATACGGCGTTTCGCCGGAGAACTCAACGCCTTGCACGAAGCCAGCGGCACGTCCGTACCGGCCGATGCGGCGGAGATCATCGGCTACATCGTCGAGAACGCCGCCAACCGCCTCGGACTGCGTCCACCGGAACTGTCGATCTGAGGTCCGCCCGGGAGCGAGCGCTCCGCCAAGGAACCTCCGATAGATCAGAGCTTTGCTAACGGCCGAAATCCAGCCGGTAGGGCGGCAGCGACTGGAGGAGCGCGCTGCCGTAGCGCGCCGTGACGATGCGGCGATCGAGCAGGGTGATCCGGCCGTGGTCCTCTTCGTGCCGGATCAGCCGGCCACAAGCCTGGACGAGGCGCATCGCCGCGTCAGGAACCGCCACTTCGAAGAACGGATTCCTGCCCTGGCTCTCGAGCCACTCCCCGAATGCCTGGTCGACCGGGTCTTCCGGAACGGAGAAGGGCAACTTGGCGATGACGACATGGCGGCAGTAGTCGTTCGGCAGGTCGATGCCCTCCGCGAAGCTCGCGAGGCCGAGGAGGTAGCTCGGCTCGCCGGCATCGACGGCGGCCCGATGCGCCTCGAGGAGCGCCTGCTTGGAACGCGCGCCTTGCACGTGACAGTGCTCCGCCGCCTCCCGGGGCAGCGCCTCGCAGACGCCGCGCAGTTGGCGCCACGACGAGAACAGCACCAGGGCGCTCTGCTCCAGGGCCAGGAGCCCCGGCAGCAGACGCGTGATTTCTTCCGTGTGGGCGGCTGCGTCGCGCGGGTCCGTGGTCATCGCCGGAACATGAAAGGCGGCCAGGCGCGCGAAATCGAACGGACTCGGCACGAACTGGCGAGCGGTGTCCTCGGGCAGGCCCGCCTTCTCGATGAAGCGGTCAAAGGTGCCCATCGCACGGAGCGTCGCAGACGTACACAGCGCCCCGTAGCAACGGTTCCAAAGCGCCTCCGCGAGGATCCCTCCCGGATCCAGCGGTGCCGAGACCACCTCGAGGTCCTCGCCAACCTCGAACCCGAGGCGCGCGACCCACCGCGCCGCGAACCGGGGTTCCTGGGAAGTGTCACCTGCGGGCGTCGCCGCCCGCGCGTAGTCGTGGAAGACCCGCGCGTCGGATGCGGCCCGGCCCGCCAGCTGACCCGCCACGCCCAGCCAGTCCTCTGCCTGCTCGGCGCGCTCCCAGTGTCGTTCGCCCACCGACGCCTCTTCCAGGTAGCCGTGCAGTGTCTCCAGGCGACCCGCCACGGTATCGAGATAACCCGCGAGCGCCCCGCATGGCTCCGCCAATTCTTCCGGGACTCGGCCCAGGGCGAACCGGTAATGGGCACGGTCGTCCGCCATGCGAACGAACTCGAACTGCCGCGCGATCCCCTCCACCTGCGCCACGAGTGCCCCCGCCGTTTCCAGTTCCGGCGTCAAGGCCGCCGCGAGACGCACCAGTTCGCCAGGTCGGCCGAAGCGCTGCGCGCAGGTCCCCGCCACCGTACCCGCCTGTTCCAACCACTGGGTCGCCCCCCGCAGCCGCGCGCGGTCCGTGAAGTGCTGTTGCGCCCGCTCCGGGAAGTGATGTGCCTCGTCGAGAATGAAGATCGTCTCCTCCGTCTCCGGCAGGACCACGCCACCGCCGAGCGCCAGGTCCGCCAGCACAAGGTCGTGGTTCGCGACGATCACGTCCGCGTCCTCGACCGTGCGACGCGCCCGGAAGAACGGGCACTCCTGGAAGAACGTGCACCGGTTGTTGGTGCAGCCCCGATGGTCGGTCGTCACGGCACTCCACGCCGCCGGCTCCACGCCCTCGTCCCACGAGTCGATCTCGCCGTTCCACTTGCCGGCCCCGAACCGGTCGAACATCTGCTCATAGGCCTGGACCGCCTCCGGCCCCGGAAGTTCGGCCAGCGACAGTTGCGCCTGCCCGTCGCCGCGCAGGCGGTCGTCGAGACGCTTCAGGCAGACATAGCGCCCGCGTCCCTTGGCCAGCGTCAGGCTGAAATCGAGGTTGGCATGGTCCCTGAGGTCCGGCAGGTCCCGGAAGACGACCTGTTCCTGCAAGGCCACGGTCGCGGTGCTGATGACCACCCGCTTGCCGAGCGCCTGTGCCAACGGGACCGCCGCGAGGCAATAGGCGGCCGTCTTGCCGGTGCCCGTGCCCGCCTCGATGACCGCGATGCGCGGCGCGGCGCCCCCCAAGGAACGGGCGACCTGGGCGATCATCTCGCGCTGGCCGCGACGGGGCCGGAACCCGCGCGCCTCGAGCCAGGAGCGGTAGGCGCCCTGTATCTGGTCCTTGCGCTCGGCGGTCAAGGCGTCGGAGGAGTCCATGCATCCCCGGTGTGCTGATGTGCGTCGCGCCTGGACCGCGACGAATGCGCCAAGGATACGCTCGGCCGCCAACGCCGGGGAGCAGCCATCCGCCCGGGCGGCAGTCGTCCTTTTCCCGGAAGCACCTGATGGCCGACACTTCCCTACCGCCGTGCAGCCGGGTTCGCCTCCCGCACCGGGGAGCCTCTGATCAATCAGAGCCTTCCCAGGGCGCTCAGAAGAACAGGAAACGCTTGCGCTTGAGCGAATTCCGGCAGGCGGCAAGCTGTCGACCGTATCGGCTCGCGTTCGTGGCGACCTTGTCCGCGGCCCCCTTGAGCCAGGCGTTGCTCTTCCACCTCCCGCTACGGTATCCGGACAGGCCCTCGTGATACGACAGGTACAGGCCCCGTGCATCGTTGCGTGGAATGCCGAGGTGGCGGTGTGCGCGGTCGAGATACCAGCCCACGAAGTCGATCGCGTCGCCGAACTCGTTGCGGTCCGCCCCACGCCGGCCGGTCGCCCGTCGGTAGTCGGACCACGTCTCGTTGGTCGCCTGCGCGAAACCGTAGGCGCTCGAGGGACGCTTCCAGGGGATGACGAACAGCAGCTTCTGCCGCGGCGGGCGGGCGTTGTGCACGAAGCTCGACTCCTTGTAGGCAAACGCCATCATGACCGGGATCGGGATATTCCAGCGCTTCTCCGCGCGCAACGCGCCGCGGTACCAGGCCGGCTTTTCCTGGAAGATTGCACAGACATCCCCGGGGCGGGACGGTGTCGATGCGCACGCGCCCGTGAGCAGAACGACGCCACCGAGGACTGCTCCCCGGAGCCACGTCGACCCGCGTCGGTGGTCCTCAGTCATCTTCTCCAGGATCGTTCCCTTCATGTCTGTCCAGTGTCTCCAGCAGTTCGGCCTCGTCGACGACGGACACCGAGAGGCTCTCGGCCTCGGCGAGCTTCGTGCCCGCGCCCGGACCCGCCACGACACGGGTGGTCTTCGACGACACCGAGCCCGCCACCTTCGCGCCCAACGCCACCAGCCGCGCCTTCGCCTCGTTGCGCGTCATGCCCTCGAGCGACCCCGTGATCACCCAGGTCTGACCGGCAAGCGGCGTGGACACACGCCCTTCCGGGGCCGGCCACTCGACGTCTGCGGCAACCAGAGCATCCACGACACGTCGATTGTGGTCCTCCGCGAAGAAGTCGCCGACGCGCGCGGCCACCACCGGCCCGACGTCGGGCACCTCCGCGAGCGTCTCGGGTGTCGCGGCGCGCAACTCGTCCAGGTCTCGAAAGTGGCTCGCCAGACTCTCCGCCGTCGTTTCTCCCACTTCCCGGATTCCGAGCGCGTAGATGAAACGGGCGAGGGTCGTCTTCCTACTCGCCTGCAGCGCGTTCCAGAGGTTCTCCGCGGACTTCCGCCCCATGCCCTCGAGCCCTTCGAGATCCTCGCGGGTCAGTCGAAAGAAATCGGACGGATCCTCGACCAGCCCCCCCTCGACGAGGCGGTCGACGCGCTTTTCCCCCATGCCTTCGATGTCCATGGCTCCGCGGGACGCGAAGTGCCGCAGACGTTCCTTGCGCTGGGCCGGGCAGGTCAGTCCGGCCGGGCACCGCGCAACCACTTCGCCCTGGGGCCGCTCGATCGCCGTGCCGCAGGCGGGGCAGTGCTCCGGCAGGGTGATCGGCTCGAACCCGGCCAGTGCCTCGGGGTCAGTGGGGCGCTTCGACCCGACGACCCGCATCACCTGCGGTATGACATCCCCCGCCCGGTGTACCAGCACCGTGTCGCCCACCCGGAGGCCGAGGCGCACGACTTCGTCCATGTTGTGCAGCGTCGCGTTGGAGACGGTCACACCGCCAACGAACACGGGCTCCAGCTTCGCGACCGGTGTGATCGCACCCGTGCGGCCCACCTGGAAGTCGACGCCGCGCAGCAGTGTCGTGGCTTCCTCGGAGGGGTACTTGAACGCGACCGCCCAACGCGGCTTGCGCGTGACGTTGCCGAGCGCTTCCTGCAGCGCGAAGTCGTTCACCTTGACGACCACGCCGTCGATCTCGTAGCCGAGATTCTCCCGGTCGGCCAGCAGCGTGCGGAAGTACTCCAGACACTCCCCGACACCCCTCGCCCGCGCGATCCGATCGTTGACGCACAGGCCCCAACCCCGAAAGGCCGCAAGGACCGTCCAATGGTCCGACGGTTCCCAACCGCCGCGCAGACCGGCGCTGTAGCAGAACATCGCCAGGGGCCGACTCGCGGTCAACCTGGGATCGAGTTGGCGCAGGCTGCCGGCCGCGGCATTACGGGGATTGACGAGCGTGCGTTCTCCGGCCGCGGCCGCCGCGTCATTGAAGGCGCGAAACCCCTTGATGGGCATATAGACTTCACCCCGCACCTCCAGGAGCGCGGGGTATCGCTCGCCGAGGAGGCGTAGCGGAACGGTCGGCACGGTTCGGACATTCACAGTGATGTCTTCGCCGGTCTGCCCGTCCCCACGCGTCGCGCCGCGGACAAGCACGCCGTTCTCGTAGATGAGGCTGATCGCAACTCCGTCTATCTTGGGCTCGCAGGTAAACTCGAAGTCTCCCTCGTAGTCGACGCGGTTTCGGCAGCGCTGCTCCCACTCCGTGAACTCCGCCTCCGCGAGGCACTTGTCCAGCGACAGCATCGGCAATTCGTGCGCGACGGGTTCGAAGCCCGAGGCCGGTTCGGCTCCGACACGCTGGGTCGGCGAATCCGGGACGATCAGGTCCGGATGCAGGTTCTCCAGCGCGACGAGCCGGGCGAACAGCACGTCATAGTCGCCGTCCGCGATCTCCGGATCGTCCAGAACGTGATAGCGGTGCAGGTGATCCCGGAGTTGCGTCCCGAGTGCCGCGATCTCGGCCGCGGCGCTCCCGCGGTCACCCATTCGCCGCGCGCATCGACATTCTCTTGCGCGAAAACTCCACCATGCGTTGCTTGAAGTGCGACAGGGTCTGGCCCGTCAGCACCGACATGTTCTCGTCCTTCAGGTCGCCGCCCAGGGATTTGCCGATGTCCCGCGCCACGCGCAGCATGTCGTCGAGCACGACACCGGGCTGTTCGGGGCCCGGCAGCCGGAAGAAGAGCGACACGCCCGGGGTCTCGAGCGAGGCCATGTCCGAGAGGTCGAAGATGCCCGGTTCGACGGCGTTCGCAACGGAGAAACGCACCGCCCCGCTGACCGGATCCAGGCGATGGAAGATGTTCATGTCGCGGAACTTCAACGTACTGCGCATGAAGACTTCGAAGAGGTCCGCCCCGTTGAAGGATCCGCCGTTCCGCGCGAGCACATTGATGACGAACACCTCTTCGGTGCCCTGGTCCGCCGCGCTCTCCGGTCCGCCGCTGCCCCAGGCGTGGTTCCGCTCCCGTGCGGACCGGTCCCGCTGGCTCGCGGAAGCCCGCTCCACGTTCCTGCCGGCCGGCCTGCCGACCGGACGCTCTTTCGTTCGCCGCACGGCGTCTCGTCCGCCGGCTGCAACCACGGCCGGCTCTTCGGCCGGCAGTGCATCTACCGCCGCTACCGCCCCGACGACCGGGGGGTTCGGCACCGCGCCACTCATGATCGCAGGCTCGCGCACCACGTCTTCGGACGCAACGCCGGCCGCGTCCAACGCAAGGACGGCCGGTGGGACGGGGATCCCTCCGTTTCCGCCGGAATTGCCCTGGGCTCGCGCCCGGATCGACGCCGGCGTCGCGCGGGAGGCGACGGCTGCCGCCAGCGCGGGCTCGCCCGACGTGTTCGGGATGATCGGCGCCCCCGCCATCTGTCCCACGGGCGGAGCGTCGGACGGCACGATCGGTCTCGCCAGGACGTCCGCGACCTGCGCCACCGGCTCCGCGGTCGTAGCGGGCACCACCTCCTCCAGGCGCTCGCCAACGGACGCTTCAGCGACGGCATACACGTCCCGAGGCGCCGCAGGGGCCAACAGCGGCGACTCCCACTCCCCCACCTCCTCGGCGGCGGGTTCCGTGGCGTTCCAGAGGCCGAGCGGCGCCTGCTCCACGAGGGACGGGACTACGCGCGCCGGCCCGAGGATGTCTCCTTCCTCGTAGTCCATCTCCGGGACGTCCGCCGCCAGATGTACCGGCAAGCGGTCCCGCTTGGCTCGCCTGGTCAGCCATATCCCATGAATCACGACGGCGGTAACCAGCACACCGCCAATAATCAGGATCAAGTCTTTGTCCATGACATTCGTTCCGAACAGGTCTGTGGGGCTCCCCCTTGGCCGGACCCCGACAGGTTCAAACCGCGGCCATACTGGCCGCTTCTTCCATATCCACCGAGACCAGCCGGGACACCCCCGGTTCACTCATGGTCACGCCCAAAAGGTGATCCGCCATTTCCATGGTCAACTTGTTGTGTGTGATCACCACGAACTGCACGTCCTTCGACATTTCGTGCAGAAGTTCCGTAAAACGCGCGACGTTGGCGTCATCCAACGGCGCGTCGACTTCGTCCAACAGGCACACGGGGCTCGGATTGAGTTGGAAGATCGCAAAAATGAGTGCGACCGCCGCCAGCGCTTTCTCGCCGCCCGAGAGCATCTGTACGTTGGAATTGCTCTTGCCCGGCGGGCGCGCCATGAAGCGCACCCCGGTGTCGAGGAGGTTCTCGCCAGTCAATTGGAGGTAGGCCTTGCCTCCACCGAACACCTTCGGGAAGAGCGTTCCGAGGTGCACGTTCACCTGTTCGAAGGTGTGCTTGAACCGCGTCCGCGTCTCCGCGTCGATCCGGCCGATCGCGGACTGCAACGTTGCGAGCGCCTGCTCGAGATCTTCGTTCTGGGCGTCGAGATACCGTTTGCGCTCGGATTCCTCGTCAAACTCCTCGATGGCGGCCAGGTTGATGGCGCCCAGTCGCGCGATCCGTCGTTCGATGGCTTCGAGCGACGCCACCCAGTCCCCCTCCGCGGTATCCTCCGGCAGGGTCGCCGCAAGCTCCTCGGCCGTGAAGCCGGTGTCGCGCAACTGTTCGGCAAGGGCGGTTCGACGGGCCGATGCGCCCTCTCGCTGCAGCTGCGCCTGTTGTACATGATCCCGGGCGACTTCGACCGCCTCGCCCGCCTCGTGGCGTTTGCCCGAGAGGACCGCAACTTCCGATTCGGCGTCATCGAGTTCGCGACGCGATTGGGCCTGCCGCCTGGTCAGGGCGAGTCGCTCGCCGAGTTTTTCGTCGAGTGTCCGTTGCAGCTCCGGCAGGGGGCGGAGGCTCTCCTCGATGCTCTCCCGCAACCCGTCCACGCGAGCGAGGAGATCGCCGCGCTGGCCGAGCAGCCGCTCGCGTGCCGTCCGCGCCGCGTCGAGGTTGCCGGTCCGCCGCTGGTGTTCCAGGCTCAGCGTGTGCAACCGATCCCGGCGTGCGGCCGCATGCGTGCGTGCGGCTTCCACGCACGCCGCCAGCCGATCCCGCTCGGCCGTCAGTTCGCGCCGCTTCGAACGCGCCGCCCGGGCTTTCCCGGACAACTGTTCGATACGCTCGCGCAGCGCGCTCAGTCGCTCCGACTCCTGGGCCAGCAGCGACTCCGTCTCCCCGCGCTGGCGTTCGATCCGGTCCAGGCGCGCCCGCGCTTCGTCGATGCGCACCTGGCGGACTTCCCGCTCGCCACGCAACTGCGCGAGGCGATCGCCGCTCTGCCTGTACTCCTGCTGGAGACGGTCGCGGTCCGCTTCGAGTCGCTGCGCCCGCAGCTTGGCCTGCGCCAACGCCTCTTCCACGGCGGCTAGTCCGCGTTCGGCATCCCGAACCTGTGCACCGAGTGCTTCGAGTTCCGCCGCGCGCTGGACGACTCCGACGGACAGGTCCTCGCCCCGGTCGAAGCGAATCCAGTCCGTCCCCATCCAGACACCCTCAGGGGTGACGATACTCTCCCCGGGGCCAAGCGCCGGCCGCGATGCCAGGGCACGGTCCACCGAGTCCGCTGCGTAGACGCCCGCCAGCAGCGAGCCGACGGGACCGCCCTGCGCCCGCACGAGCGTGGCGAGCGCCGGCAAGTCACCCTCTTGGGTCGGGCTGTCGCCGCCTTCGTACAAGGCGACGCTGCCCCCGTCCAGGTGGCCCAGCTCCGCCGCAAGATTCCCGGTGTCGCGGACGCGCACCGCCTGGAAGTGCCGCGCCAGCACGGCTTCGGCGGCGCTCTCCCAACCCTGTTCCACGGCCAGCCCCTGTCCCAGCCTGGGGGCGTCGGCGAGACCGTGCGCATCGATCCAGTCGCGCGCCGCACCCGGCCCGCCGCCGAGCGCCGCCTCCTGCACGGCCGTCAGCGCCGCGATCTCGTTGTGCAGCCGCTGCGTCTCGCGCCGCGCCGCATCCACCGTCTGTTCACCGGTCGCCAACTCGGTGCGGAGTTCGGACAGGGCTTGTACACAGGCGTTCAGCTCCGTCTCGCAGCGATCGTGAACGGCCTCGGCCTGTTCGATGGCGCCATCGAGGTCGCGCGCATCCACCGGCGTCCCCTCCGCCGGCGCCCCGGCTTCCGAAGCGAGCTCGCGCAGACGCGTCCGCAGTTTTGCAAGGCTCCCCTCGACGTGCTCCGCCCGGCTCGCCTCGACCGTGAGTTCCCGTTCGCTGGAGGCTGCCTGCGCGCTGAACCGGTCCCAGCCGGTTTGCCAGACTGCCATCTGTTCCTCGGCCGCGACCAGCTCCCCCGCCGATCCGGCGTCTGCCGCGCGTGCGCGCTCGAGTTCCGGCGCCTGTTCCGCCACCGACGCATCGAGCGTCGCGATCTCGCGTTCGTCCGCGACGAGCTGCTCCGCCGCGGCGGCGGCGCGTCGCTCGGCGTCGCCGAGGTCGGCCCGCAGTTGCTCCACCCGGGTGCGATGGAACCGCAGCGCCTCCTCGGTGCGGCCGATGTCCGCCTCGATCCGGTATGCGTGTCCCTGAATGTCGCCCATGGCCTGGGCGCGCTCCTGTTGGAGCATGCGGGCCTGCTCCAGTTCGCGGTCGAGGCTCCTGATCTCGCTCACCGCCTTCTGATAGACCGTATCGAGCCGGCCAATGGCGGCGTCGCTCGCGGCAAGCTCCGCGTCCACCGCACGTATCCGCAGCAGCAGCAACTCCCCGGTGCGGCGGCGCTGCTCCGTCTTGAGGCCGCGGTAACGCTCCGCGGCCCGCGCCTGCTTTTGCAGGCGCGCGAGGCGATCCGCGAGTTCGGACCGAATGTCGTGCAGGCGTTCGAGGTTCTCGCGCGTGGTGCGCATCCGGCTTTCGGTCTCGCGGCGGCGCTCCTTGTACTTCGAGATACCGGCCGCTTCTTCCAGGTACACCCGCAGGTCGTCCGGCTTCGCCGCGACGAGCTCGCTGATCATGCCCTGCTCGATGATGGAGTAGCTGCGCGGACCGAAACCCGTGCCAAGGAAGACGTCGGCGATGTCGCGCCGCCGACACCGCGTACCGTTCAGGAAGTAGCCCGATTGACCTGTGCGGGTGAGTTCGCGCCGGATCGCGAGCTCACCGAAGCGTGCATACTGGCCGCCGACGCGCCCGTCCGAGTTGTCGAAACTGAGTTCCACCGACGCCATGGCGGTTCCCCGACGGGCGGTGGACCCGGTGAAGATGACGTCCGTGCTCGACTCCCCCCGGAGACGGCGGGCGGAACTCTCACCGATGACCCAGCGCACGGCATCGATGATGTTCGATTTGCCGCACCCGTTAGGGCCGACTACGGCACTACGGTTCCCGAGAAAGCTGACTTTCGTCGGGTCGACAAACGTCTTGAACCCCGCCAGCTTGATTCCTGTGAGACGCATCTGGCGTCGTCATCCTTCCCGTAAGGGACGCAGCGAGTGTAAGGGAATGCCTCCGGGATTGCACCTTTGTTAAGTCGTTAGATACACCTTGCACCCGTCCGGCGTGAAGGGGAGGCAGCAGCGTTACGCCGCCGCGCTCAGGGGACCTGCCGGGCGATGTCGAGCAGGACCGTTTCCGCCCCGATGCGGGTCGTCCGCGCCACGCTCTCGAAGTCCCCGGCAGCGCGCATCGGCGACCCGTTCACGCTGATCCTCGCGACGAGTTCGACGGTTTCGAGATCCGAGAGCCGCCGACCGGGAAGCATGGCATCGGCATCGCCGAGCTCCACGCGCGCGGGCAGGTCGGCCACGGCAAGACGGCGCACCGCGTACGGCGGCCCCGCCGGCCCGGACGGATCGCGCGCGATCACGAATACGGTGGCGCCCGCATCCACGGTCAGCGCCGGGGAGACCGACACCGCCACGGCCACGCCGCCCCGGGACGTGCCCGACGCCGGATCGGGACCAGGCACTTCAGACGCACCGGGTGTCTCCG
Organism: Candidatus Azotimanducaceae bacterium; assembly: GCA_965206615.1. Taxonomy (GTDB): domain Bacteria; phylum Pseudomonadota; class Gammaproteobacteria; order Pseudomonadales; family Azotimanducaceae; genus VXNE01. Next base: position 565,690 of record OZ242219.1, on the reverse strand, counting down.
CCCGCTCCACCGGGGTCCGCCGGCCGGCGTCGGCTCCCGTGGCCGCCGGCTCCCCTTCCGGCACGAGCCGCGCGTGCGCCAGGACCAGCGCCTCGCCGAACAGCGCGCGCCGCGGACCGGCCGGCGTCACCCGCAGCAGACTCGCGAGGTGCCTGGCCGCTTCGGCAAAGTCATCGCGCCGCATGGCATCCATCGCCAGCAGCTCCAGCATCATGGGGTCGTCCGGCCTGGCCGCCACCACCCTGTCGATGGCCGCCCGGGTGTCCACCGATATCCGTCCGCCGTCCGCGAGATAGCGCGCCTGCGCCCAGGAGGCCTCGATCCCCGGATCCGCACCGGTCGACTCCCGAAGCCCGGCAAAGATCCGGGCGGCGCCCTGGAAATCCTGTCGGCGCACCCTCAGGTGTCCAAGGTGGACGAGGCTGTCCCCGTCCTCGGGCCGCCGCGCGACACGCGCCGTCAAGGCGGCGTCGAGCTCCGCCAGCGTATCCTGCGGCGGGTTGGAGTCCCGCAGGATCTCGCCGGCCCGGGCGAGGAGGCGAACATCCGGTTCGCCCCAGAACGCGTAGAGCGCAACACTGGCCACCGCGGCCAGCAACACGGCCGCGACCGTGCGGGACACCGGCGGCGCGGTCGTGTCGCCAGGGTCCCCCGGTACGCTCTCCGGCAGTTCGTCGACGACACTCGCGGCCAACTCCTCCTCCAGCACGGCGATCTCGGTGTCCGCGAGGCCCTGCATGCGACCCTCGACAGCGAGTTCCCGCCGACGGTCCACAAACACTCCGAGGTTGGCGCGTGCCCGGTCGCTGCCCGCACGGCCGCCGCGCCGCGCGCCAAAGACCACGTACAGCGCGGCCAGCGACGCGAGCAGCACGACAGCCGCGTAGACCCCGATCACCCGGCGTCTCCGCGCGGATGCACCGCGGCGTCCGCGCCGGCATCCTCGACCAGCCGTGCAAGCCGCTCGCGTTCGGCCGCGGTCAGGCCGGGCGCATGGCGCCGTGCCCCGGCACGCGCGAGCACGGCGAGACCGACACAGGCGAGGACGAGCGGCGACAGCCACAGCAACCATGTGCCCGGTTTCATCGGCGGGTCGTAGAGGACGAAGTCGCCGTAGCGCTCCTGCAGGTAGGCGCGGATGTCCTCGTCCGTGGCGCCGGACTCGAGCAGCCGCCTGACCGTCCGGCGCAGATCCACCGCGATCGGCGCGCCCGAACTCGCAATCGACTCGTTCAGGCACTTCGGGCAACGGAACTCCGCGAGCAACGCCTGATATCGTTCGGCCGTCTCGCGGTCGACAAACCCGAAACCATCGATAGGCGAGGCGGCGAACGCGGCCCCCGCCACCCCCAGCGCCGCGATCCACAGCCACGTGGCCCGACGGGTCCACGTGCGGGAGTCACTCACGGGCCGCCGCCCGAAGCCGCTGCAGCGCCGGCGCGATCTCCGCATCCCACACCCACCGGTTGACCTCGCCAACCCGCTTGTAACGGATCGTGCCATCGGCATCCACGAGAAAAGTCTCCGGTGCCCCGTAGACGCCGAGGTCGACCCCCAGGTCGCCGCTCGCGTCCACGACATTGAAGTCATACGGATCGCCATGGCGATCCAGCCAGGCGACCGCCTCGGCGGGGTCGTCCTTGTAGTTGACGCCGACGATCGAGAGACCCGCCTCGCGCCGGATGCGCAGCAACTCGGCATGCTCCGCAAGGCAGGTCGGACACCACGTCGCCCAGACGTTGACCAGATGCACCTCGCCCTCCACGTCCGCCCGCGTCGCCCGCCGGTTCCCTGCACCGAGCACCGGCAGGTCAAAGTCCGGAAAGGACTTCCCGACCAGGGCGGAGGGCAGCAGCTTCGGGTCGTTCAGCGTGAATCCCAGGTACAGGATCGTCGCCAGCAGGACGAACGCCGCCAGCGGCAGGACGCGCTGGGCGCGGGTCACGCCGATGCCGCGGGCGCGACGGCGCCCGCGGCGGGTTCCGCCGGCCGCCGCCCGAGACGCCGATAGCGGGGATCCGTGATCGCCAACGTGCCGCCAAGACCGATGAGCAACGCGCCGAGCCACACCCAGCGCACCAGCGGCTTGTCGTTGATGCGGACCGCCCAGGTGCCGTCCGGCAGCTTCTCACCCAGGGTGACATAGAAGTCGCGCAGGAACCCCCCGGAGATTCCCGCTTCCGTCATGACCTGTCCCCGGGCCTCGTAAAAGCGTTTCTCCGGATACAGAGCGACCCCGCCGCCGGTCACGAATTCACCGCGGTCCGCGACGTAGTTCGCCCCCTGCACCCGGCGCAGGTCCGCGAAGCGGTAGTCCACGCCGTTCAGCGTCACCGTCTCGCCGACCGCCATGCGCGCGTCGACCGCATGCGAGAACTCGCTCGTCACGGCGATGCCCGCGAGGCTCACGGCGAATCCCACATGCGCCACGACCATGCCGGCATAACCCCGCGTCAGCGCGGAACGGCGGCGCCAGGCGTCCGCCGCGTGTACCAGGACGATCCATGCGGCGAGCGCGATGGCCAGGGTCGAGCCGAACTGCACGGTCCCGGCAAGGAGGAGCGGCAGCGCGACGCCCAGCGCCGCCCCGGCGACACCCATCAGGGCGGCGCCCCGAAAGAGCCTCCAGGGCGTACGTTTCCACCGCGCGATGGGGGCCACCGCCAGGCATGCCGCCAGTCCACACATGAGCGGGACGAACACCCGGTTGAAATAAGGCGGTCCGATGGAGATCTTGTCACCGCCGGTCGCCGCCTCGTAGGCGAGTGGATACAGCGTGCCGATCATCACCACCGCGAGCGCCACCACCAGGATCACGTTGTTGGTGAGCAGCAGCAGTTCCCGGGACGCACCCTCGAAGCGCGCCCGGCTGCCGACTCCCGGCGCGCGTAGCGCATAGAGCACCAGTGCACCGCCGATCGTCAGCACCAGCAGCACCAGCAGGAAGAGACCGCGCTCGGGGTCGACCGCGAAGGCATGTACGGAAGTGAGCACCCCGGAGCGTACGATGAAGGCTCCGAGCAGGGACAGCGAAAACGCCGCCAAGGCCAGGAACAGCGTCCAGCTCTTGAAAGCGCCGCGCTTCTCCGTCACGGCCAGCGAGTGGACGAGCGCGGTGCCTGCCAGCCAGGGCATGAACGAAGCGTTCTCCACCGGGTCCCAGAACCACCAGCCGCCCCAGCCAAGCTCGTAGTAGGCCCACCAGCTGCCGAGCGCAATCCCCACCGTGAGGAAGGCCCATGCGACGTTCGTCCAGGGTCTCGTCCACCGTGCCCACACCGTGTCGAGGCGGCCCGTCAGGAGCGCGGCGATGGCAAACGAGAACGCCACCGCAAACCCCACGTAGCCGGTGTAAAGCAGGGGCGGATGCACGATCAGGCCGAAATCCTGCAGCAGCGGGTTCAGGTCGGCACCCTCGGCGGGAACCCCCGGCACGAGTCGCTCGAACGGACTGCTGGTGCTCAGCAGGAACAGCAGAAACCCGGCGTTCAGGAGCCCGAGCGTGCCGAGCACACGGCCGTGGATTTCCGCCGGGAGGCGGCGCCCCCCGATACTGACCGCCCAGGTCCAGGCCGCCATGATCGTCGTCCACAGGAGGAAGGAGCCTTCGTGGGCACCCCAGATCGCACTCACCCGGTAGTACCAGGGCAAGTGCGTGTTCGAGTTCTCCGCGACATAGGCGACGGAGAAGTCGCTTGCAAGGAACGCCTGGACCAGCGCTCCGAACCCCACGATCAGCAGTGCGAGCTGTCCGGCCGCGAGCGTCCCGGCGGCACTTCGCCAGGCGGCGTTCGTCGCGCTCGCATAGCCCGCGGCGGCAAGGCCGATGGCCATCGCGAACGCGACGATAGTGGCGAAGTGACCGAGTTCGACGATCACCTGACCGTCCCCTCGTGGGCCTTCATTCCAGCCAGTTCCGGCGGCATGTAGTTCTCGTCGTGTTTCGCGAGCACCTCGTGCGCGAGGAACGTTCCTGCGCCATCCAGCTCGCCCGTCACGAGCACACCCTGGTCCTCGCGAAACAGGTCCGGAAGAATGCCGACATGACGCACCGTGAAGTCCGACCCCTGGAAGTCCGTCAGCACGAACGACACCCCGAGGCCCTCGGCATCCCACGACACGCTGCCCGGCGCGACCATGCCGCCGCCGCGAATCGTGACCCCCACCGGCGCCGCCCCGCTTGCGATCGCTTCCGGCGGGTGGAAGGCGTTGATGTTCTCGTTCAGCGCCGCAAGCACGAGACCGACCGTCGCGGCCGCTCCGGCGAGCAGGAATACGGTCGCGATCAGGCGGCCACGCCGAACCCGGTTCATGGCGCGTTCCCCCCTGGCCGGCGCCCCGCGCGCGCACCGGCGATCAGGCGTCGCCGCACGAAGAACGGGCGGATGCCCAGGGTCCCCAGTATGGCAAAGGCGATGCCGTATGCGAGCCACACGTAGAGGCCGTGGCCTCCCATCGCAACGAAATCGATCAGCGCTTCGCTCATGACGCCTCGTCCATCCATTCGCGGACCCACTGGGCGTCCGCCTCGCGCAGGAGGATCTCGTTGCGCAACCCGGCGACAACGACCGCCGCCAGGAAGCAATAGAAACCCAGGAAATTCACCAGCAGCGGCACCCACATCGAGGGCGGCATCGCCGGGGCCGCCGTGAAGGTGATGCTGGCCGGCTGGTGCAGGGTCAGCCACCAGTCGACAGAGTACTTGATGATCGGCACGTTCACCGTCCCGACGATGGCCAGGATCGCGGCGGCCCGGCCAGCCTGCTCCGCGCGCGGAACGGCCTCGCGCAGCGCCAGGATCCCGACATACAGGAAGAAGAGCACCAGCACCGACGTGGTCCGCGCATCCCAGACCCACCAGGCACCCCAGGTCGGACGCCCCCAGATGGCGCCGGTCACGAGCGCCACCCCAGTGATGGCCATGCCCACGGGCGCCGTCACCGCGATGAACATGTCCGCCAGCTTCATCCGCCACACCAGGAGCACCACGCCAGCCACCCCCATCGCGACGTAGAGCGCCTCCGCCAGATGCGCGGACGGCACGTGGATGTAGATGATCCGATAGCTGTCCCCCTGCTGGTAGTCCGACGGCGCGAAGCCGAGACCCCATACCGTACCCACCGCGAGCAGCGCGCCACCCAACGCGGCGAACCCCATAAGCCACGGCCGCGACAGGTCGAAGAACCAACGCGGCGATCCCATCCTGTGAAACCAGGTGCTGAACCGGCCCAACTCAGTACTCCTGGCTCACCTTGAGCGCGAGCCCCACCGCGAACGGCGCGAGCGTCACCGCTGCTGCGAGCAGGACCGCAAGCCACATCAGCTGCCCCGCCGGGCTGGTACCCGCGGCCGCGGCGAGGCCCGCCCCGGCGCCGAAGATCAGGACGGGAACGAACAGCGGCAGGGCAATCACCGCCGCCAGAACGCCACCCCGACCCAGGCTGACGGTCAGCGCCGCGGCGACCGCGCCGATCAGGGTCAGCGTCGGCGTGCCGAGGACCAGGCTGGCCGCCAGCGTCGGTACGGCCTCCGCGCGCACCTGCAACATCAGGGCCGCCAGCGGCGACAGGACCGTCAACAGCAGTCCGCTGGTGCACCAATGCGCGAACAGCTTGCCGAGCACCGCCACGAACAGGGGCCGCCCGTGCAGCAGCATCTGCTCCAGGGTCCCGTCTTCGAAATCACGCCGGAACATGCTCTCGGTCGACATCATCGTCGCGAGCAGCGCCAGCACCCAGACGATGCCCGGCCCCACTTCACCGAGCACGGCGCGGTCCGGTCCCATGCCGAGCCCGAAGAGCACCACCGTCAGGATGAAGAAAGACAGCGGATGGGCCGCGTCCCCGCGCGAGCGCACCGCGACGAGGAGATCGCGCCGCGCCTGCGCCACGACCAGGCTCACGTGCCAAGCTCCATCGTGCGGGCACCCGTCAACCCGGTGCTCTCGTGCGTCGCACAGACCACCGCCCCGTGCTCCGTCCGGCGTCGGGCGATCAGCGTCCTGACGAGTTCCCGACCCGCCGGGTCCAACGCCGTGAAGGGTTCGTCGAGCAGCCACAGCGGTGCGCTCGTGACCAGCAGGCGCGCGAGAGCGGCCCGGCGTTTCTGTCCGGCGGACAACGTGGCACATGGCACGTGCGCTGCCACTCCCAGACCCACCGCCTCGAGGGCTGCCTCGCATTGCCCCGGGTCGAACGCCTGCCCCTCCAGGGCGACGTACCAGCGAATATTCTCGAAGGGGCTCAACATCGGATTCACGCCCGGCTTGTGTCCAAGATAGAGCGGCCGCGCACCGGCGCGCACGCGTACCGCACCCGCGTCCTCCGTCAGGAGGCCCGCAACGCACCGCAGCAGCGTCGTCTTGCCGCTGCCGTTGGCACCGCGCAATTCCATGAGGTCCCCGGCGGTGAGCGTCATGTCGATGCCCTCGAACAGGGGCCGTCCGTTCGCACGACAGGCGAGACCGCGAATCGAGAGCAACGGTTCGTGCGACGGAGTGGCCACAAGGCCTGCATTATAGGGGAGGACGCGTCCCCACCCGTGGCAGCGAAATCGACCCGTGCGCGCTGCCGTCAGACGCCGTACAGCGCCTTGACGTTGCCTCGGGTGATCCTCGCGCGATCCGCCGCGGAGACGGCCTCGAACAGCTCGTCGAGCACCTCGCCCGAACAGGGCCACGTCGAGTCAGTGTGCGGGTAGTCCGAACCCCACATGAGGTTCTCCACGCCGATGAACTCGCGGGTCGCCAGCGCCGGCCGATCGTCCTCGATGGTGGCGTGGAACTGTCGCCGCCAGATTTCGTGCGGCGGCGGCCCGACCGGCGCTTCGTCCAGATTGCGCAGTTCCCGCTGCAGGGCCACGAGCAACGCGGTATTGGCCATGCTGAACATGGCGAAGAAGCCCGGATAGACAAACTCGGCGCCGAGACCGTCCACGTCCTGATCTTCGTGGCGCCAGGCGCCATCCACGAGGCCCCTGCGCATCCCGGCATAGCCTTGGGAGAAAAGCGCCATGATCTCCGGATCCCGCATGTGGGCGACGTCCGGCTTGCGCCCGGGCTTGCGGACCAGCGGCTCGTTACGTCCGAGGCGCGAGGCGGCGAGTCCCATGCGGGCGACGTTGATCCCCTGCGCCCCACGCACCGGGGTGACGATGCGGTCGCCTTCGCCGGCGGCGTGGACGACACGAGGCGCCGCGTCGCCGAAGCGCTCGGCCAGGCCCGCGAAGACATCCGGGCCCTCCACGATGTGGGAATCTGCGGAAATCGGCTTCACGGCTGCCTCGCTGCGATCGCGTTTGCGGACATCTTATCGTCGCGCCGATGTCCACACGACCCGCGGCGGCCGAGTGGCACCCCCGGGTCACACGTCACGCAGCGCCTCGTCGAGGGGTGTCTCGCCATCGAGCAGGCTGAACGTCTTGCGCACCGTGTTGTCGAGCTCGAGGCACCCGACCAGCGCCGCGGCCAGATTCTCGCGCGCAGTCAGTCCCCGCCCGTGCAGCTCCGGACGCACCGTCACCAACTCCGTCACCCGCTCGTCGGTCAGTCCTCCGGGACACACGATCGTGTAGTCGAGCCCGGTCTCGCGCAGATGGTTGTCCGCATGGGCCTTGGCCTTGTGGTAGTGCGCGATGGGCGAGGTGCTGTGCACGTCGTTGTTGATGGAACTCAGCATCACGTAGCGCGCCGCCCCGGCCAACTCGGCGGCCACCATCGAGCGGATCGCGCCGATGTGATCGACCAGAACGGTCTTGTCCTTGCCGGTGCCGCCGCCGGATCCAGCCGCGAAGATCACGGCGTCCATGCCGGCCACGGCATGATCGATCGGGTATTCGAGGTCGCCCAGCACGGTCGGCACTCCGAGGGCGTCGAACTTCGGCCGCTGCGCAGCACCGCGGATCATCGCCACGGGGTCGTGCGGACCCTCTGTCAGCCGCCTCACGACGCGCGTCGCGGTGTTGCCGTTCGCCCCGATCACCAACACTCTCATGGCCCCTCCTCCAGTCGTTGCCTCGCGCATCGGCGCGCCAGCACTTGTTTCCACGGGAGTTTCGCGCCCGCGAAACTCCCAACGCGACCGTCAGGTCGCGCGCTAACCTCCCCGCTCCGGCGGGCGCGAGCCCGGCGAGAAGAAACTTCCGTTCTGCGCCGTAAGGTGCCGGCCAGAAGCGGACACACGCCGGCACGCCACCGTACCCAACCGGTGCCGGCGCAGGACGTGGTCAGAGCGCGAGTTCCGCCCCGAGATAGAGCTGCCGCGGCAACGCCGGGAAGTACCGATAACTGCCGAACGCGAAGTCCGCCCGGTCCGCGTACCGTGCATCCGCCAGGTTGAGGATGCGGCCGAACAGCGTGACCCGATCGGACCACCGGTAGTTGCCCCGCCAGTGGAACGCCACGTGGCCACCGTGACGCTGGGTGTTCGCTGCGTTGATGTAGTGCGACCCGACGTACACGGCCTCGAACTCGGACTGGAATCTCCCGTACCGCGCAAGCCACCGCGCGCTGCCGAGCCAGCGCGGCGCCGTGTCCACGTCGTTGCCGTCCCGGATCTTCTCACCCCGCGCGGCGTCCCGATCAAAGGCATAGCGGTGCCGCGCGTGCGTGCCGGTCAGCTCGACCTCGTGACAGGCCCCGAGGCGGCCACGCAGCGTGAACTCGACGCCGGTGGATTCCGTCTCTCCGTCACTGACGTTGAAGCCGTTCGCATCGCGGAAGATCAGGTGGTCCGTCCGCTCGGCATAGAGCGCCACATCGAAGTCGAATGCCTCCGAACTGCGCCGCCACCCGAGCTCGAAGGAGGTCAGCGACTCGCTGTTGATGTCCGCGACGGTCTGCCCGCTCTGCAGCCGATAGAGCTCCGTGGCCTGCGGTGGGCGGAAGCCGAGGCCGACGACCGCATAGAGATCCGAGGTCGCGTCGACATCCCAACGCACACCGAGCCGGCCGGCGACGTCCGTGAACGTGTCGTCGCGGCTCGCCGGGCGCGTGTACAGACAGCCCCCGAAGCCGCAGGCCGTACCGTCGTCGCGCGTGTTGCCCACGGTGGCGTTGTTGTCGTACTCGTAGGCCAGCCGCTCGACGCGCAGGCTGTGCACGAGATCCGCCCGCCCTGTCAGGGACCACGTCAGGTCGTAGAAGGCCGCGGCCATCGAGCTGTCGACGTCGTAGTCGTAGTGGGTGCCCCGGGGCCGGGTCGCCACCAGGAAGGCCGACCCGAGCGTCGGTCCGTCCTGGTGCTCGCGCAATTCGCCACGCATCCACTCGACCTGGGCGCCGACGTTCCACGTCAGGCGCCCGTCAACGCCGCCGACGCGTCCGACCGCCCCACCGCTCGTCTGCGCGTTGGTTTCGAGCGGCTGACCGGGCAGGAAGTGCTGCAGGAACGCCATGCTTGAGCGCCGCAGGTAGGGCGTCACCACGAGCTGCCGCCCGCCGACGTCGCGTGCCCACTCGCTGATCGCGCGCAGGGACCACGCGTCCCGGTAGGCTTCGCGATTCGGATTCGTGTCGCGCAGGTCATCGTCGTCGTACGCGCGGTAGCCGGTCACGAAACCGCCGGTTTCCTGGTTCAGGAGCGTCGCGGACACGAAATTCGACACCTGCCAGTCGCCGGCCTCGAACCGATAACTGAGATTCGCCTTCTGCTGTCCGTATCCCGTGTCGTCGCGGTAGCCGCCGCTGTTGGTCGAATGCAGATCCAGCCGCAGATCGCCCACCGCCCCACCGGCCCGCACCTGGTGGTAGTCGTAGGGGCCGACTTCCACGGAGAATCGCGGCACGCCCGGCGGCCGCTGCGCCACCACGTTGACCACGCCGTGCAGGGCGTTGCCGCCAAAGAGCGCACTCGCCGGGCCCCGAACCACCTCGATGGCCGCAGCCTGCTCCGCATTTACCTCGAACAGGTTGTTGATGTTGCAGAAACCCGCGGGACGGATGGGCACCCCGTTCTCGAGGTAGAGGAACTCGCCGCACGCACCGGGGCCCGCCAGCACGCCCGAACGGATCGCCGTCAAATGCTCGTGACCTGAGCCTCGCACGACCCACACGCCCGGAACGCGGGCCAGGGTCTCGTGGACGTGATTGACGCGCAACAGGTCGAGCGTCTCGGAGTCGACGGTGGTCACGCTACCCAGGTCCCCTTGACGCGCACGCACGGAGCCGTCGGCCACCACGAGGATCTCCTCGAGTTCCGGCGCGGGTGTCTCTTCCTGTCCGAAGACGCTCACGGCCAGCAAGGGCCAGGCGAGCCAGTGAAGGGTTTTCATCCGAGCAAGTTTGGAGGATTTGGCGCGCGCATGCCAATGCGGGCGACGGCGGGGGCGCCGCCGCCAACAGCGTACGCCGCCACCTGGCCATTACCCACCCCGGGAAGCGGCATCCGGAGGCGGCGGGCGCGGCGGCCGGGTGTACCATCGCACTGAAACGTGCGGAGCCGCACGATGGATTTCGACCACGCCAGACTGACAGCCCGAGCCCGTCGGATAGAGGCGAAGTATCCCGGCGGACTCGCCCTGCGCGTGCACCGCTCGCTCAGCTGGCTGGCGCGCGCGGAACGCTCCGACGGCGACGACGATGCCCGGTTCATCTTCCTCTGGATCTCCCTGAACGCCGCCTACGGCGACGAAATCCAACGGGAGACGGCTCCCGAACAGGCGATCCTCGATCGTTTCTTCACCCGGTTGGTCGCGCTCGACACCGCCAACCTGCTCTACGAGCTGGTGTGGGCCAAGTTCCCCGGGCCGGTGCGCCTGCTGCTGGACAACCGCTACGTCTTCCAGCCGTTCTGGGACCACCAGAACGGCAGGATCGACGAGGAGCGCTGGAAGCGCAGCTTCGAGGGCGCCAAGGCCAAGGCCCGGCGCGCGCTCCGCGACCGCAGCCGCACCGCGACCGTGCTGGCCATCGTCCTGGCGCGCCTGTACACGCTACGCAACCAGCTCATCCACGGCGGCGCGACCTGGCACAGTAGCGTGAACCGCGATCAGGTGCGCGACGGCACGGCCATCCTCGCGGACCTCGTCCCGCGCGTCATCCACCTGATGATGGCCAACCCCGAAGAGGACTGGGGCGACCCGAGCTACCCGGTCGTGTGAGGGTCCGAATGCCGATCGACTTGATCAAGTTCCGCCGACCTACCGCCAGAGCAAGGCCTCGGGGACATCGCGAAACAGGTCGCGCAGTTCCTGGATGCGCTCGTGCTGGCGCTGCACTTCGCGCCATACGGTTGGGTGAGGGCGGCCGAGGAAACCGGCGACGAAGCGATTCAACTCGTGATCACTCACTCCCCCATCCCGTGTTGCCCGAAAATCCGCCAAGCGCACACGGTTGTCTCCGTAGGCATTCTTGCGACCGCTGCACAGTACCTCCCGGTTGCGGTCCAGCAACCGAATCGAGTACTTGGCCCGGTTCTCGTCAAGCTCTGACAACCCAATCCTCGGTAGGAAACGAAACGTGTACACGATCTCGAGCTCGAGGAACTCCAATGGGTCCTCGACGCGAGGGTCGATGAGCGCCTGGGAGCCTCCCAGAGGGGGCACGACTGGAGCGTTTCGCTGGCGGGTAACATCCACCAAACGCTCCGCGGCGGTAATCGCGAACCGGTCTCTCTTGACGTTATTGCACCCACCGCAGGCCCGAAGGAAGTTCGGCCATGCGAAGGTCTGTTCTGGATAGAGCGCCTTTGGCCTGATGTGGTCAATCTGGTTCGCGTCCGAGTCCTCACACCAAGCGCATCGGCGAGGATTGGCGCACATCTTTTCGAGTTGGGTTCGAAGGAGGCAGAGAACCATCCGGCCCCTCCTCCCCACAGGGTCCGGTTGGCGTAACCTGACCTTGGAAACTGGATCGCGACCGGGGGCACCGCGCCGGGCGTGATGCCGTTCTGGTTTCTCAAAAACGTCGCGTTGGCCCGAATCGAGGCCCGCGCGGCCGTGTTGTCTTGGCCGACCCACCGGTCCTCCGTCCGATGCTGCCTCAACTGGACTTCCACGTGGCCGTTGTCTTCGTCTTTCGCAGCCAGGTCGACCAATCCTGGCGCGACGCGTGCGCGTTCACGTTTCCCATCAACACAATCGCCAAGGCCCTGACGATGGTGGACTTCCCGGCGCCGTTGTCGCCAAGCAGGACATGCCGGCCGGGACACTCGTTCTCGTCGAGGCGGAGGTCGAATTCCTCGATGCCGCGGAGGTTTCTGATGCTCAGTTGTCGGACGTGCATCGCGTCGGCGTGAACGTGTTCTGGCTCCAGAGCACTTTGGCTCTTCGGCCCGCCATCTGCAAGCCCGCACGGTATCTTCACCCGGTTGGTCGCACTCGACAGGGCCAACGTGCTCTATGAACTGGGATGAGCGAAGTTCCCCGGGGCGGTGCGCCTGCTGCTCAACCGCTACATCTTCGAGCCGTCCCGGGACCACCAGAACGGCAGGATCGGCGAGGAGCCCGGAAGAGGACTGGGGGCGACCCGAGCTACCCGATCGTGTGACAGCAGGCAACGCCCGCTACGTCCCGCCGACCTCCACCAGCCGCCGACGCACGCACTCTGTCAAGTGTTCGACCAGGGCAAGCGCTCCCTCACGGTGGATCGTTTCCGTACCCGCTGTCACGCCCCCGTAACGAAACTCGACGGGTGCGCCGGAAGAGTCCTTCGGCTTCCATGTGCAGCAGGCTGCGGAGAAGGCGCTCAAGGCTTGGCTGGAAACCATCAGGCTGTACCACGCGCTGGCGCAGTTCCGGGTCGCGGCCGATGTCCTCGTCTACTCCCGCGACGATGTGAACTACTGGCGCGACTCGCTCAATCATGAGCTGGCGCGCGCGAGCCCGCCAGTGACTGCGGTCATCGCATGCTTCGCCTCGACGATCCCGGCCTTGCGAGACCCCCCGCTCCTCATGCGACCGTACCCTACCACTTCAGCCACACGGGGGCGGGTGCGACCCGGAGCGGTCAGAGCGCGCCCCGGTCAGGCCAATCCGTCACAATTCCCGCAACACCAGTAGCGGCGGTGAGCGGACGAGCTTGCGAGTGCCCAGGTAGCCGATGCTGGCGATCAGCAACGCGCCACCCGCCGGACCCGCAAGCCACAGCCACGGATGCAGGTCGTAGCCGAGTTCGAAGACCTGCGCGCGCAACACGCTGACCGTGGTCTCCGCGCCAATCACGGCAACGACCCCCGCGAACGCGCCCAGCACCGCGAACTCCGCCGTCAGGGCGCCCGCGATGAGCCGCGTGGTGCCGCCGAGCGCGCGCACCAGCGCGTGTTCCTTCATGCGCGCCTCGTGGCTCGCCTGGATGGAGGCCACGAGTACCAGGGCGCCGGCGCCGAGGACGAGACCGAGCACCAACTCGATCGCCTGCGTCACCCGGCCCACGATGCTCCGCACCTGGCGGACGATCTCGTCGACCTCGATCACCGTGATGGTCGGATGCTCCGAAAGGAGGCGATTGAGGAATCGCTTGCCGCTCGGCTGGAGGTGGAAACTCGTCATGTGCGTCGTGGCGAAATCGGCCAGCGCGGCGCGCGAGAACACGATGAAGAAGTTTGGCTGCAGGCTGTCCCACTCGACGCGCCGCGTATTCGCGATACGGGCGGTGACCGGCAGCCCGCCGATGTCGAACGCGAGTTCGTCCCCGATCGCGAGCCCGAGCATGGCGGCATAGTCCGCCTCGAGCGAGATGAGCGCCTCGCTGGAATCCTCGGGCCACCACGCACCCTCCGCGAGGATGTTGTTGCCGGGCAGCGCCTCCGACCAGGTCAGGTTTCGCTCGGAGCGCAGTCGCGGCCCCTCCTTGCCCCGACGCCGGGCTTCCTCCCACGCCTCGGCAGGCTCGCCGTTGACGCTCGTCACCCGACCCCGGATCATCGGGAACAGACGCCCGTCGTAGTCGGTGTGTTCGGTCAGAAGCGCCTGCACCGCGCCCACCTCGTCGTCCGCCACGTTCATCACGAAATGGTTCGGCGCGTTCTCGGGCAGTTGCGCGCGCCACTCGTCCAGTAGCGCCGTGCGTATCAGGAAGAGGATCAGCAGCAGCATGATCGCGATGCCGAAGATCGTGATCTGCGCGACGTTCTCCCGGTAGCGACGTTGCAGCCCCGCGAGCGCCAGCCGCCAGGCGCTGCCGGCCTGCATGCCGACCACCCGTCCACCGCGCAGCAGGGCGAGCGCGAGGACGGCGAACGCACCGCAGACGCCGACGCCGCCGACCAGCGCCCACAACGTGAGCCACACATCGCCGCTGTACCACACCAGCAGGCCCAGGCCGCCCACGGCAGCCGAACCGTACGTCAGCGCCTGCGATGCCGCCCCCGCGTGCACGTCCCGCCGCATCACGCGCATGGGAGAGACGTTGCGCAACGCCACCAGCGGCGGCAACGCGAAAGCGAGCAGGCAGACGAAGCCGGTCACCGCGCCGGCCGCAAGCGGCCGCGGCCCCGGCCACGGCAGGGACGAGGGCAGGTATGCCGAGAGCGCCGACACGATGGCGAGGTGCAGCACGCCGCCGAGCACGAGCCCCGACACCACGCCGGCCGCTCCGACCGCGCTCAGCACCCCGAGGTAACCCCACAGGACCTCCGCGGGCGTTGCTCCGAGCGTCTTCAGGACGCCCACGTGATCGTAATGACGCCGCGCATACCGGTGCGCGCCCAGCGCGACCGCGACCCCCGCGAGCAGCACCGCGAGCAGGCCCCCGAGCAGCAGAAAACTCTCCGCCCGGTCCAGCGCCTCCCCGATCGAGGGGTTGGCCTCGGAGATGCCGCGCCAGCGATAGTTCGGCGCAAGGTCGGCGTCAATGGCCTCCCTGAGGTCCGCCATGGCATCGTCGTCGCCCGCCAGCAGCAGCCGATAGCCCACCCGGCTCCCCGGCTGGATCACCCGCGTTGCCGGCACGTCTTCCACCCGCATCAGGACGCGCGGGCCGAGGTCGAAGAAGCTGCCGCCGCGATCCGGCTCGCCGGCCAGGACACGGGCGACGCGCAGCCGCGCATAGCCCACGGACACGGTGTCGCCCAGCGCAAGTCCGAGCGCCGGGAAGAGACGGGAGTCGAGCCACACCTCGCCGCGTCCCGGCACGGAGTCCGTCACGCGCCCCACGCCGAAGGGTTCCTCCGCCACCCGCAACACGCCGCGGAGCGGATAGGAGGAGCCCACGGCCTTCACGGACACCAGCTGACTGCGCGCTTCGGCGGAAGCGTCCGCGAAGAGCATCGAGGGAAACGACACCACGTCCGTCTGCACGATGCCACGCACCGCCGCCGCGTCCCGAAAGGCTTCCGGTATCGGGCGCGTCGAACCGACCACGCGGTCCGCGCCGAGAAATGTGGCCGACTCCGATACCAACGCCTCGCGCAGCCGATCCACGAAGAGACCGATGGCCGTGACCGCCCCCACGGCCACCACCACAGCCGCCAGCAGCAGCCGCAACTCGCCCGCCCGCCAGTCCCGAACGGCGAGCCGCAGCACCAGGCGCCAGGTCACGAGGCGACCCGGCCTCCGTCCAGGGTGACGATGCGCTCGCAGCGGTCCGCGAGAGCCGCGTCGTGCGTCACCAGCACGAGTGTCGCGCGCGACTCGACATTGAGTTCGAACAGGAGGTCGATCACCCGCCGGCCGGTCGCCGTGTCCAGATTGCCGGTGGGCTCGTCGGCGAACAGCACTTTGGGACGCGACGCGAAGGCCCGCGCGATGGCCACGCGCTGCTGCTCACCCCCGGACAGTTCGCGGGGATAGTGGGTGACGCGCGATGCAAGCCCAACCCGGTCGAGGAACTGTCGCGCATCTTCCCGCGCCCCCGTATCGCCGCGCAACTCCGCGGGCAGCATCACGTTCTCGAGCGCCGACAGGCTGTCGATGAGCTGAAAGGACTGGAACACGAAACCGACGGAGCGACCACGCACGCGCGCCCGCTGGTCCTCGGACATCGCCGTGATCTCCTCGCCGTCGAGCCAGACATCTCCGGCCGTCGGCAGATCGAGCCCCGCAAGGATGCCCAGCAGAGTGGTCTTGCCCGAACCCGAGGCGCCGACCACCGCCACGGACTCGCCGCGACCGGCATCGAAGTCGACGCCGTCAAGGATGGATAGCTCGCCCTCGGCGGTCGGCACAGCCTTGCTGACGGCACGGGCGCGCAGGATCGGCGATTCTGTGGAACCGTTGTTCATTCGGTGTCGGATAACTGTCAATGCCGGCGGAAGGGCGCGACGCCAAGGGCCGCCCGACGGTCTGGCGCAGGCCGCTCGCGATGCCCCACCTGCCATTTCCACCGCACCTGCGTCGGACTGCGCGCGGATCCGATGGGTTGCTGGGGGGATAGACTACCATTGCGCGAAATCGATGCGCGAAATCTACCGCCGGTGCCACCTTGAGACTGCTGCCCATCGCCCTCGTCCTGTCGGCGCTCGCCCTCGGCGCGTTCGCCCTCGGCGCGCCCCCCGACGCGCCGCCTGCGGCGGGCGGGGGCGCCACCATCCTGGTCGTCGGCGACAGCCTGAGTGCCGCCTACGGCATGGCGCCGGAGCACGGCTGGGTCCACCTCCTCGCTGCACGCCTCGCCGAGACGGACAGCGCCTACCGGGTGGTCAACGCCAGCGTGAGCGGCGAGACGACCGCGGGCGGCCGCGGGCGCATCGCGGCAGTCCTGGATTGGCACCGACCGAGCATCGTCGTGCTCGAACTCGGCGGCAACGACGGTCTGCGCGGCTATCCCGTGGACTCCATCCGCAAGAACCTCGCCACGATGGCCGAGGCGGCGCTGGCCCGCGATGCGCAGGTGATCCTGGTGGGCATGCAGATGACGCCCAACCTCGGACCGCGTTATACCGAGGGCTTCCGGGACGCCTTCAGCGAAGTCAGCGCCACGCTCGGCACGGAACTGGTGCCGTCCCTCCTCGAGGGGATCGACCCGGAGACCATGATGCAACCCGACGGCATCCACCCCACGGCCGAAGTCCAGCCGATCCTGCTCGACAACGTCTGGAAAGTACTGGCCCCGCTCCTGCGCTGAGCGGCGGTCGTCGCCTGGGAAAGCTCTGATTCAGCAGAGCTTTCCGTGCGGTACACAGCGCATCAGCGTTTGGCTGCGCCGGGCTTTCGCGCCAGCGAAACTCCCAACGACCCGAAGGGTCACGCTTCCCCCGCCTTCCCACCCAGGCACGGCGGCGACATCGGCGCGTCACCGAACCGCTTGCGCCAGTCCGCCGGCGTATAGGTGTGCAACGCGAGGGCGTGGACCGGGCCGGCGAGCTCTTCCGCCAGGACGGCGTTGACCACCCGATGCCGTTCGATCAGCCGACGTCCCTCGAACCCCTCCGTTACCAGGACGACGCGGAAGTGCGACTCGGATCCGGGCGGAACGTTGTGGTTGCCGCTCTCGTTCTCGACGACGAGGTGCGCCGGGGCCAGGGCCTCGGCCAGCTTGGTTTCGATGGTCTCTCGCACGTTCACGTCGTGTCCTCCCCGCCTCTGCGCCGCGTGACTCCCCCGGCACGGCAGCCGGAGCCTTGCGGTTGCGCGGGCGCGGGATAATATAGTCTGTTCGCCATCGAAAGGGGCCGTCTCCCCGATCGCGGGGCAGGCCGCCGGACAGTTCGAATTTTCCGGGCCGCAAACGGTTGCGGCCCTGTCGATCGAAGGAGGCCGCTTAAGCCATGCTGTTGGTCATCTCACCCGCGAAGTCGCTGGATTTCGATTCTGCCCCGCCGACGCGCAAGCACTCCCAGCCAGCGTTCCTCCCCGACTCCCAGGCCCTGGTCGACCGCCTGAAGGATCTCGGCCCCGGCGAGATTTCCGATCTGATGCACATCAGCACCAAACTCGGCGAGCTCAACTGCGACCGTTTCAACGAATGGTCGCCGCCCTTCACGCGCAAGAACGCGAAGCAGGCGGTACTCGCCTTCAAGGGCGATGTCTACATGGGCATGGAAGCGTGGAACTTTTCGGAACGGGATTTCAGCTGGGCTCAGCGACGCGTCCGCATCCTGTCGGGCCTGTACGGTCTCCTGAAGCCGCTCGACCTCATCCAGCCCTATCGCCTCGAGATGGGCACCGCCCTCGCGAATCCGCGCGGACGGGACCTCTACGCCTTCTGGAGCGAACGGCTGACGGACACGCTGCGCTGCGAACTCGACGCCCATCGTACGCGCACCCTCGTCAATCTCGCGTCCAACGAATACTGGAACGCCGTCGACCCGGCCCGCCTCGATGCGCGGCTCGTCACCCCGGTATTCAAGGACCTGAAGAACGGGCGCTACATGTTCGTGAGCTTCTTCGCGAAGAAGGCGCGGGGAGCCATGGTCAGCTTCGTCGTGCGCAACCGCATCGACACCGTCAAGGGTCTCAAGGACTTCGACTGGCAGGGCTACCGGTTCTCGCACGAACAGTCGAGTGCCGACGAACTCGTCTTCCTGCGCGACCGGGCCGCCTGACCGCGCACGTCAGCGGCACGTCACGGGGACGCGTCGGGCGTCTGCAGAAGGTCCCCGAGCTGCGCCTTGCGCAGCTTCACCGGATTGCGCTTCGCACCGATGTTCAGCATCTCCACGAACAACGAGAAACCCATCGCGAAGTAGATGTAACCCTTGGGAACGCGCAGGCCCGCGCCCTCCGCCGCGAGAGCGAAACCGATGATCAGCAGGAACGAGAGCGCCAGCATCTTGAGCGCCGGATGGTCCTCGATGAAGCGGCTCACCGGACCCGCCGCCACCATCATCACCAGCACGGCGGTGACGATCGCGGCGATCATCACGGGCAGGTCCTGAACCAGCCCGACCGCCGTGATGACCGAGTCGAGCGAAAAGACGATATCGATCACGGCGATCTGAAACAGCACGATACCGAGGCTCGCCACCGCGACGCCGCCGCCCTCATTCGGCGCGTGATACTCGAGGGAGTTGTGCATCTCCCGGGTCGACTTGGCGATGAGGAACGCGCCCCCGCCGATCAGGATGATGTCCCGCCAGGAAATCCCGTGGCCGAACACTTCGAAGAGGTCCGCCGACAGGCTCATGATCCACGACAGCGACACCAGGAGCGCGATCCGCATCACCATGGCGAGGCTGAGCCCGAGCAGGCGCGCCTTCGCGCGCTGATGCTCCGGGAGCCTGCCAGTCAGGATCGAGATGAAAACGATGTTGTCGATGCCGAGAACGATCTCGAGGAGGGACAACGTCAGGAAGGCGAACCACGCCTCCGGGTTGGCGAGCAGGTCGAGCATGGGACTATCATGGCTGGCGTTACCGCAACGGGCGGAAGTACAACATGGCTGCAGACCGCAACGAAACCGGTGCCGAGGTCCTCGAGGCCGCGGTGTTCCGTCGCCTCCTTGCACATCTCGACGAGCACCAGGAGGTGCAGAACATCGATCTCATGAACCTCGCCGGCTTCTGCCGCAACTGCCTGTCGAAGTGGTACGTGGCGGCTGCCGAGGAACGGGGCACGCCGGTGGACTACAACCGGGCCAGGGAGATCGTCTACGGAATGCCCTACGCCGAGTGGAAAGAGAAACATCAGCGCGAGGCGACGCCGGAACAGCTCGCGGCGCTGCGACGTCAGCAACAGCAGTAGCGGAGCGTTCGCCGAGACGGCGCAGACCGTTCCGGCGATCCGGCGTCGTCGCCCTGGTGGTGGCCGTCCCGATGCTGGCCCTGGCTGTCGCCGTCCTGCCCGGATTGCCCCCCTCCGAAGGCCTCGCGGTCCGTTACGCCGTGCTCGACCGGTCGGGGTGGTTGGGCGACGCCATCCGTCGGCGCATCGTCGCCGATGACGTCGCGGCATTCCTGGACGCCCTCGCAAGGGCACCGCGAGAGGATCCACTCCTCGCCGGGGCGGTCGCCGCGCGCGCGTCCCTCGAAACGCCTGTCGCCGAGTTGATCCATACACTCGTCGTCGAGTCGGGTCGCATCCGATCCCCGGCGGACCTGCGGGAGCGGTTCGCCGACTGGTGGATCGAAAACGCCGACGCGGTCGTCGCCGAGGCGCCCGGCGTGTCCTTCGCCACGTACGCCGAAGTGCAGCCCGTCAGGCCCCTCGACCACCTCGAGTACCTGCTCGACGAGGGGCTGCTCGATGGCTACTTCGTGATCCCCGACGACTCCGTTGGCAGCGGCGCGATGCCCCGCTACGTGACCCGGCGACGCGACGATCGCGGACTCGCCGCCTGGTACCAGCGCCTCGCGGGAGAGCTGGTCGAGCGTCAGCGCATCCTGGAGGAGAACACTGCGCAGTGATGCCTCGCCGGCTTGATCTGCCCCAAGCCATGCGTTTCAATGCCCCCCCTCGATACTCGGACACACCCGACGCCATGCAGGAAAGACTCGCCAAGATCTGGCGCGAATGGCGCGGGTTCGCCCTGTTCGTCGCCGTCATGCTGGTGTTCCGCTCGGCGATCGCCGACTGGAACCAGGTGCCATCGGGTTCCATGCAACCGACGATCCTCCCGGGCGACCGCATCGTGGTGGACAAGCTGGCCTACGACCTGCGGGTGCCTTTCACGTTGACGCGCATCTCACAGTGGTCCGCTCCCGAGCGCGGCGATGTGATCACGTTCCCGTCTCCGCTCGATGAGCGGCTGTTCGTGAAACGCGTGGTCGGCATGCCGGGCGACACCGTGGAACTGCGCCGCAACCGGCTGAGCATCAACGGTATCCCGGCGACCTACCAACCGTTGACCGAAGCGGAAATGCGAACGCTGCCGTTGCAGCCCTCGAGCAGCTACAAGCTCTTCCGGGAGACCGTCCTGGAGAGTTCCCGCATCATCATGGTGCGAAAGTCGCCCATCGATCCGGGCTACTCATCGTTCGGCCCCGTGGTGGTGCCCGACGATCACTACCTGGTGCTCGGCGACAACCGGGACAACAGCGGCGACTTCCGCAGAATCGGTCCCGTGGCACGCGACCGGGTGCTCGGACGCGCACACGCGATCGCGTTCTCGCTGAACTACGACAACTACTACGCGCCGCGCATCGACCGGTTCTTCACCGACCTGCCGTAGACCGGGACCGCGCCTCGCCATCGGCGCGGCGTCTCAACGGCGCGTCCAGCGAATGACCGCGGCGGCCAGCGCCGCGAGCAGGGCGAGTACCGCCACAAAGCCGATGCTGGTCACGAGGAAGTCCAGGAGTTCCCCCGTGTCTATTTCGAAAACGCGGGCGAGCCACGCGATGCCGAGACAGGCCGTCAGCGCCGCGGGCACCACCCACCGGATGGAACTGCCGTGCCTTCGCGCCATGCCGATTCCCGCCTGCGCCACCTCGATGAGGCTACGATGAACCGCGCCGGACACCGAAGCAAGCGCGCCGCTCCCCGGCCGTCGCGCTTGATGGCCGGGCGTAGCGGCGCTATATATTCCAGACCACGCTCGCGTTACATTCCCCGTCCGCGTCACACCGCACGCACAAGGAGATCGATCATGCAGGGCTCGGGCAGTACATGACCATCCGACGGCCGTTCGGCGCCTGCCTGGCCGCGCTGACCTGCACGGCGGTGCTTGCCGCCGACCCACCTCAAGTCGCTTTCGGCACCATCGAACGCCCGGTTTCGCTTGCGCCGATGCCCGAGCATCCGCGTACGTCGCTCACGATCGTCGACCAGCTGCGCCAGCACCACTACGAAACCAGGAAGATCGACGACCTCGTCTCGTCCGAGGTGTTCGACAACTATCTCGACACCCTGGACCCGGGCCGCGCCTACCTGCTGGCCGAAGACGTGCGAACGCTCGACCAGCGCTACCGTTTCGCCCTCGACGACGCACTCAAACGGGGTGATCTCGAGCCTGCGTTCGAGGTATTCAACCTCTTCCAGGATCGCGTCTCCGACCGCCTCGAGTTCCTCCTCGACACCATAGGCATGGGCCTGGGAACGCTCGACTTCACGCTCGACGAAACCCTCGAGATCGACCGTGGCAACGCCTCGTGGCCAGCGGACCGGGTACAGATGAACGACCTGTGGCACCGGCGGCTGAAGGCGTCGGTGCTCGGCATGCTGCTGAACGGTCGGGAACTCGAGGAAATCGAGGAACTGCTCACCAAGCGGTACCGGAACCGGCTCAAGCAGACCGCACGCACTCGCAGCGAGGACGCGTTCGCGTTGTACGTCAATGCGTTCGCGAGTACTTACGACCCGCACACCCAGTATTTCTCGCCACGCACGTCCGAGAACTTCAACATCAACATGTCGCTGTCCCTCGAAGGCATCGGCGCGGTGCTCGAGAACAAGGACGAGTACACGACGGTGCGGCGCCTCGTCCCGGCCGGGCCCGCCGACAAGAACGGCGTCCTCGGGCCCGCCGACCGCATCGTCGGCGTGGGCCAGGGCGACGGCGGCGTGATCGTCGACGTGGTCGGCTGGCGGCTCGACGAAGTGGTGGCTCTCATTCGCGGTCCGAAAGGCTCCGTGGTCCGGCTCGAGGTCATTCCCGCCGGCGGCGACGAAGGCGTCACGAGTGAGGTCCGCATCGTGCGCAACACCGTTCTGCTCGAAGAGCAGGCTGCCCGGAAGCGGCTGCTCAGCTACGAAGCCGGCGGCGTCACCCGCAAGGTAGGCGTCATCGAAGTGCCCACGTTCTATGCCGACTTCAGGGCGATGCAGACGGATTCCGAGAACGCGAAGAGCACGACCCGAGATGTCCGGCGGCTGATCGACGAACTCAAGGAAGAGGGCGTGGAGGGGCTCGTCGTCGACCTGCGCAACAACGGCGGCGGCTCCCTGCAGGAGGCGCAGATGCTGGCCGGCCTCTTCATCGATTCCGGCCCGATCGTGCAGGTCAAGGTGCAGCACCGCGAGACGCAGGTGCATTCGGACCAGCGCGGCGGCGCCGAGTGGGACGGACCGCTCGCCGTGCTCGTCAACCGGCTCTCCGCATCGGCCTCGGAGATCTTCGCCGGCGCCATCCAGGACTACGAGCGCGGCATCGTCACCGGCAGCCGCACGTTCGGCAAGGGCACCGTACAGACGCTATTCCCGCTCAACCGGGGCCAGCTCAAGGTCACCCAGGCGAAGTACTACCTGCCCTCCGGGCAGAGCACGCAGCACCAGGGCGTGTCGCCGGACATCGAGTTCCCCGAAACCTACGACGCCGACCGCATCGGCGAGAGCGCCCTGGACGACGCGTTGCCCTGGGACATGGCAGCGCCCGCGCGGTATCTCAAGCGCGACGAGGTATCGCAGTTCGTCGATGCCCTCACCGACAGGCACCGCTCGCGCGCGGCAGGCGACCCGGATTTCGAGTACCTGCGCGCCCTCTCCGAACGCAACGCGCTCGATCGCGTCAAGACGCACATCTCGCTGAACCGCGAGACGCGCGACCGCGAGAAGGCCGAGTACGAAGATTGGCGCCTGGACCTCGAAAACACCCTGCTCCTGGCAAAGGGCGAGGAGCCGGTCGCGAGCATCGAGGAACTCGATGCCGTCGACGAGGAAGGAGACGACGCAGCACCGGACCCGCTGCAAGACCCCATGCTGCGCGAGACCGGACAGATCCTCCTCGACTACATCGGGATACGGCGCCAGGTGGCGATGGTCGAGGGCGGCTCAGCCTCCTGACAGGCCGTCGGGCACTGGGTCCGGCACGCCGCCTGGACGGCGCACCAGCGCTTGGCTCCACGGCTTCAAGCCGGCGCCGTCTCCGCCAGCGCGCGCGTCGCGATCTGTTCCCCGATCCAGGCTTCGAACTCGTCAAGCGGCATGGTCTGCTGCCGCTGAACTCCGTAACGCCTGAGCGTGACGGTGTTGTCGGCCTGCTCCCGTTCTCCCACGACGAGCAGGTTCGGGATCTTGCGCGTGGTGCCCGCGCGGATCTTCTTGCCGACGGTGTCGCTGCGCGATGCCATCTCCGCCCGCACGAAGCGTGTGCGCAGCCGGTCCACGATCGCCTGCCCGTAGGCGTCGAACTGATCGGAGACGGTGATCACGCGTACCTGAACCGGGGCCAGCCATGTCGGGAACGCGCCGCCGAAGTGCTCGATCAGAAGCGCCGTCATGCGCTCGTGTGTCGAGAGGGGCGCGCGATGGATGCAGTAGGGCGTGTGCTCGGCACCGTCGGCGCCGACGTAGACCAGTCCCAGCCGCCCGGGTTGCGCGAAGTCGAGTTGCACCGTGCCGAGCTGTTCTTCCCGGCCGGTCACGGTGCGGCAAAGGATGTCGATCTTGGGTCCGTAGAAGGCAGCCTCGCCGGGCCCATCCAGGTAGTCCACGCCCATCTCGTCGAGCACTTCGGCCACCACGCCCTCCGAGTAAGCCCACGCCTGGGGGTTGTCCACGTACTTCTCGCGGCGCTTCTGATCGTCGGGATCCCAGCGCGAGAGTCGCAACCGGTAGTCCGTCAGGCCGAAAGCCGCGTACGCCTCCGCGTACATCTGCATGACACCCTTGAACTCGTCCTTGATCTGCTCCTCGGTGCAATAGATGTGAGCATCGTTCATGCACATCCCCCGCACCCGCAGGAGCCCGCTGACCGCACCGGACTCCTCGAAGCGGTACACGTGCCCGTACTCCGCGAGGCGCAGCGGCAGTTCGCGGTAGCTCCGGGGTCGGGCCGCGAAGATGCTGTGGTGATGCGGGCAGTTCATGGGCCGCAGGACGTAGGCCTCCTTGACCGTCTCGCCGTCGTCGCTCGCCTCCTTCAACTCCATCAGGGGGAACATGTCGTCCGCGTAGTACGGCAGGTGCCCCGATTTGCGGTACAGGTCCGCCTTCGCGAGGTGCGGCGTCGCCACGCGCTGGTAGTCCGCGCGGAACTCCATCTCCTTGGCGAGCTTCTCGAGTTCCTCCCGGATGACCGCGCCGTTCGGCAGCCACAGCGGCAGCCCGCGTCCCACCAGTTCGTCGAGGTGGAAGATGTCGAGTTCCCGCCCGAGCTTCTTGTGGTCCCGCTCCTGGGCAAGTTGCCACCTCGCGACATGGGCGTCGAGGATCTCCCTGCTCTCGAATGCCCAGGCGTAGATCCGCGTCATCATCACGTTGTCGGAGTCGCCCCGCCAGTAGGCGCCGGCGAGGTTGCGCAGCTTGAAGGCGTCGCGGGGGATGTCGCGGGTCGTGTCCACGTGGGGGCCCTCGCACATGTCGAGGAACGAACCGTTGCGGTAGAACGACAGTCCGTCGAGGTCGGGCCGGGAGAGCAGTTCTGCCGCGTATTCGCGCTTGTAGGGCTCGCCCATCTCCTCGATCCGCGCAAGCGCGTCGTCGCCGCCGAGTTCTTCGCGGTAGAAGCGCTGGCCCTGCTTGAGGATCTTGCGCATGCGGCGCTCGATCTCGGGGAAGTCGTCCTCGTTCAGCGGCTCGGAGAGGAGGAAATCGTAGTAGAAGCCGTCCGCGATGGGCGGGCCGAAGCCCAGCGTCGACTCCGGCCGCAACTCGAGGACCGCCTGCGCCATCACATGCGCCAGGCTGTGCCGGATCCGGTACAGGTCGCTGTCGGCGCTCTGACCGCCGCTGTGTTCGAGACTCATCCTTCGCTGCCGCCTTTACCAGAAGACCAAATACCGGAAGACCAAATACCGGAAGACCAAAGAAAAAACCCCGGTGGCGGACGCCGGCCGGGGTTTCCGAGCGGGCGGCCCCATCGGACCGCCTGTGCTCCAGACAAACTCAGGCGGCCCACCCGGGAGGGGTGGCAGTCGCCGTAGCCGTGGGTCGGGAGGTGCGCATGACGGGCGCAATGATAGTGTGACCCGGGGAAAAGGCAACGTTCGCTGCCCCGCACGTGCGATGCTCTGCCCGTCCGTGTCAACATCGGCCCCGGTGCCCTGGCCGCCCCGCGAATACCCCATGACCGACTGGTACCCCAGGCGTCGCTTCGGCGATCTGCCCGACGAGACGGCGCGCCGCTTCGGTGCGCGGGAGGGCCTCGTCTTCGAGGATCAGCACTACACGTTCGCCGAACTGAAAGACGAGATCGACCGCGCCGCGAAAGCGCTGATGGTCCTCGGCGTCGGCGCGGGAGATCACGTTTCACTGTGGCTCAACAACCGCTCGGAGTGGATCTTCCTGATGTTCGCGGTGGCGCAGGTCGGCGCGGTACAGGTGCCGGTGAACACCCGCTTCCGCACCCAGGATCTCAAGTACGTGCTGCGCCAGTCCGACAGCGCGATGCTGATCACGCACGACGTGTCGGGCCCGATCGACTACCTCGGCATGGTGCGCGAGACCGTCGCCCTGCCCACGGTCGGCGAAAGCGTGCGGGATCCGTCGTTCCCGGCTCTTCGGAGCGTCGTGATCGTCGGCGCCGACAAGCATCCCGGAACCGCGTCCTGGGGGTCCGCCCTGGCGCGCGCAGACGCGGTGTCCGACGCCGAACTGGCCGAGCGTGCCGCCGCCGTCGATCCGGACGACCCGGTCCTCATCATGTACACATCCGGCACCACGGGATTTCCCAAGGGCGTCCTGCACAGCCACAAGCTGATCCGCAACGTCGAGGAACGCGGCTTCCGCATGGCGATCACCGAACGCGACACGATCCTGAGCTACCTGCCGCTGTTCCACGCGTTCGGGTACTCGGAGGCGGCCCTGATGTCCATGGTGACGGGTGCCCGACAGGTCCTCACGGCCAACTTCGACGCGGACGAATCCCTCGACCTCGTCGAACGCGAAGGCGCGACCGTCGCCCACGGCTTCGAAGCCCACATGCAGATGCTGTGCGACGCCCAGGAAGCGCATGCCCGCGACTTGAGCAGCCTGCGCACCGGCGTGTTCGCCGCCGGTATGCTGAGCGCGACGCCGGTCGCCTATCGGGGTGCCCGGGTGCTCGCCCCGCTCAAGGCGCTGTCCGCGTTCGGCATGACCGAAATGTGGGTCGGGGCCGCGGTGTCCGCCCTCGACGACGATGCGCCGCATCGCCTGGAGAGTTCCGGGTATCCCGCACCGGGATACGAGTTCCGGGTGGTCGATCCCGATACCGGGCAGGAGCGGCCCGATGGTACGCCTGGCGAACTGCGCGTCCGGGGTTACGGCCTGATGCTCGGGTACTACAAGAAGCCGAAGGAGACCGCGGAGTCCTACGACGAGGACGGCTGGTTCCGTACGGGCGACATGGGCGAGCGGCACGCTGACGGCCACATCCGCTTCCTCGGCCGCTTCAAGGACATGCTCAAGGTCGGCGGTGAGAACGTCGATCCCATGGAAGTGGAAGGGCTGCTGCTCGACCATCCCGCGGTGCGGCAGGTGGCCGTCGTCGGTCTGCCGGACCATCGGCTGTCGGAGGTGGCGGTGGCGTTCATCGAACGACAGCCGGGCACCGAGGCCGACGCGGCCGACATCCTCGCGTACTGCCGCGGCAAGGTCGCGAGCTTCAAGATTCCCCGCCGGGTCTTCTTCCTCGACGCCTTCCCCATGACGGCCTCCGGCAAGATCCGCAAGGTGGAACTACGCGAGGCCGCGAAGCGGCTGGCGGGATCGTCGGCCGACTGAGCGCCCCGGGGCCGGCCCCGCCGTCCCTTGCCCGCAGTGTGCGAGACGGCAGAACGGTACCCGTTACCCGTCTGCAAGACGGCGGATCAGCCGCTCGGTGTCCGCCCAGCCGAGACACGCGTCGGTAATGCTCTGCCCGTAGGTGACCGGGGTGTCCTGTCGACCCGCTACCAGATGGCTCTCCAACATCACCCCGACCAGCCGCCCGTTGCCGGCCCGCCGTTGCTCGAGCACCGCTTGGAGGGCCTCCTCCTGGCGTGCCGGATCCTTGCGGCTGTTGCCGTGACTGCAGTCGACGAGGATGCCCGCGTCGAGCCCACGCGCATCGAGGGCCCCGATCGCCAGCGCAACGGCGTCCGCATCGTAGTTGGGCTGCGTCCCGCCGCGCAGCACGAGATGGCAGTCCTCGTTGCCGCGGGTCTCCAGCAGTGCCGGCGCGCCTTCCTTGGTGAGGGACGGGAAGTGATGCGAGCGACGCGCGGCGACCACCGCGTCCACGGCCACGGCGACGTTGCCGTCGGTGCGGTTCTTGATGCCCACCGGCATCGAGAGACCCGACGCGAGTTGCCGGTGGATCTGGCTTTCGACCGTGCGCGCCCCGATCGCGCCCCAGCTGATGAAGTCCGTGTAGTACTGGCCGAAGGTCGTGTCCAGGAATTCCGTGGCGGCCGGCAATCCCAGGGCGACGATGTCCGCGAGCAGCGTTCGCGCGCCGCGGAGCCCCGCGTTCACCTGGTAGGTCTCATCAAGCCCCGGGTCGTTGATGTAACCCTTCCAGCCGACCGTGGTGCGGGGCTTCTCGAAGTAGACGCGCATGACGACCGAGACCCGCTCGGCAACCGATGCGGCCAGCGGCGCGAGACGCGCCGCGTACTCCCGCACGGCGGTCGGGTCGTGGACCGAGCACGGGCCCACGATCGCGAGCAGCCGGGCGTCCCGCCGGTGGACGATGTCCGCCACAGTGCGCCGCGCCGCGCTGACCGTCCGCGCGGCCTCGGCACCGATCGGGATCTCCTCTTCGAGGATGGCCGGCGTGATCAGCGGCCGGGTGCGACGTATGCGCAGGTCATCGGTCTGGCTTGCCACCGGCGTGCTCCGGGTCGTCTGGATTCGAGGAAGGTGCGCTGTGGTTTCAGTTCAGCGAGCCCTTCCCGTACAGGGCCAGTTCGATGGCCTCCCACTCGACGCCATCGCCGATGTCCGGGTCGTACATGAAGTCCCGCGCTTCGGTGCGGGCATGCACCCTGGCCGCCGGGCCGGGCGGCAGTTCCGACGGCCTGCCGTACCGTGCCTCGAGGTCCGCCAGCTCGTCGGCGGTGAGCTTCGTCACACGGCAGGGGACGCCCTTCAGGTGCGGAATGCCCTGCTCGAGGTCCATCAGGCTCATGTCCTCGTCGTCGGACAACTGCGCATCCGAAAACGTCCGCATACCGGACAGACGTTCGAGGCCCTGCGCCGACTCCGGCTTCCACCAGCCGTGCGGGACGCGCACGAGGCTTTTTGGCATCTGGTCCCGGACATCCGCGCGCATGGCGACGCGCGCCTTCGTCGTCTCGACCCAGGCCCAGTCGCCATGGCGCAGTCCATACGTCTCGGCATCCTCGGGATGCAGGTACGCGGTCGGTTCCGGGGCACGCCGGCGCAGTTCGGGGACGTGTCGCTGGCCGGTCTGGAAGTACTGGTCGTCGACCGTCGTGTTCCGGTTGCTCGTGGCCACCGCGAACGCCTCCGGGCCGTAGCGGTCCACCACCGTCCGCAGGCGCGCCGCGATGTCGTCGAGGGCCTCCTCCCAGCTCACCCGGCGCCACTCGCCGGCGCCGCGCTCGCCGACGCGCCGCCGCGGAAACATGAGGCGGTCGGGGTGCGCGAACGACTTCGGCGCGTAGGCGCCCTGCATGCAGATCACGTCCTTCAGGAACGGGTCCTTGCGGGCCGCGACCTTGACGACCCTGCCGTCGACCACCTTCGCACTGACGGGACAGAAGCCGTCGCAGCTCGAGCAGACGACCCGTTTCTCCACTACTCTCTCGACCAGGTTCGACTGCATGCTCGTAACCCCTCTCCCGCTCGCCGCCCGGTGGCGGCTCGTTGCACCGGTTGCGTGAGGGCGAACCTCTGTCCCACAATCCGGCGATGTCTCGGTTCGTCACCCCCGACCGCTTCTTCGTCTGGACCGGAGTGCTGCTCGCCTTCGTGTTCGCGATCGGTATCGCCTACGGACTCGGCATCAAGTCCGCACGCACGCAATGCGTCACGGAGGGCAAGTTCTACCATAACGACCAGATCTACCGTTGTGAACGACTGCGCTGAACGACGCTTGTCGTCGCCCGTGTCGAGCTTTGGCGGCTGACTCAGCGCGGGACGTGTAGGGGCGACCCTTGTGGTCGCCCGTCCTGACGCCGTGCACGATTTCGAGACGGGACGGGACAAGCCCGATCCCGGCAATACATGAATTCGAGACGGGACGGGACAAGCCCGGGCCCTGCAATCGCCCGTGTCGGGACATCGCGGTCGCTTCGGCACGGGACAAACCCGTCCGTCCCCCTACGGCGCTCAGGTCAACCCGTAGAACCGCAACACGTTCTCGCCAAGCACCTTGTCCCGGGCATCCCGAGGTAGCGAGGCGACGCTCTCGCGCATCTGGGCCACCACGCCGTAGGACGCGTCGATGTGCGGATAGTCCGATGCCCAGGTGACGTAGTCCGCGCCGATGTGGCGTACGACTTCCGCCGTCATGCCCTCGTCCGGGTCCATCGAGATCAGGCATTGCCGGAAGAAGTACTCGCTCGGCTTCATGGTGAGCGGCATGATCGAGCGCATGACCTCGTACTTGTGGTCGAGGCGGTCCAGCCATGCCGAAATCCAGTTGCCGCCCGCCTCCAGCACCGAGCACTTGAGCCGTGGATACCTCTCGAACATCCCGGCGCTCATCATCGCAGTGAAGGCCGCCATCACGTCGATGGCGAGAAACGCGAAGAAGAAGAGCCCGTTGCCCACCGGATCGGACATGTGCTGGAACGCGTTCTGCTCACGCACCACCACGTGGAAGCCGATCGGCATGTCGAGATCCTGGACCGTCTCCCAGAAGCGGGCATGGACGGGGTCCGACAGCAGCCGCCCGTTGCGCGCGGGGGCGTCCGGCGAGAGGTACACCCCGACGCAGCCGTCCCGGCGCGCGCGGATGACCTCTTCCACCGCGCCCTCGGGATCGATCAGGGAGATATGCGCCACGGGGTAGAGGCGGTTCGGGTCGTGCCGGCAGAAGTCCGCGATCCAGCGGTTGTAGGCCCGGGTGTACGCCGTCGCCAGCGCCGGATCGTCGACGTTGCCCTCCCAGCAGATGCCGATCGTCGGATACAGGAGCACCCGGTCGATGCCTTCGCTGTCCATCACTTCGAGGCGGCTGGCCGGATCGTAGGAACCCGGAGGAGAGCCGTCCGCATAGGTGTACTCGCGCTGGAGGGCGCCGAACTTGGCCGGCTCGAGATCGATGCCGCCGAGGGTGCCGAGGTTGCCGCGTAACAACTCCATCGGCTTGTTGTCGAAATACAGCCGCTCGAGCCCGGTATCGTCCCGCGCGATGCGGATCGCGCGGTCCCGGAAGGCCGGGTCGATGTACCGTTCCCACGTGTCCGCGGGTTCCAGCACATGGCCGTCCGCATCCACCACCTGGGTCATGTTCCGCTCCTTGCTCGTCGCAGTACCTCGAGCACATCGTATAACGCGCCAACGACGGTGTGTCCCAACCGACGGAGTTCCGGCGGAGGCTCGACCAGGTCCGGCACCTGGAACACCCAGAAACCCGCGGCCCACGCGGAGCGCACCCCGTTCGTCGAGTCCTCGAGCGCCCAGCACTGCCCGGGTAGCGCCCCGAGCCGTTCGGCCGCGGTCAGGAAAGGCTCCGGATCGGGTTTGCCACGGCGCACCATGTCGCCCGTCACCCGGATCGGGAAGCAGTCCGCCATGCCCGCGAGCGCGAGCTTCCGGGTCGCCAGGCGCTCATGCGTGGACGTGGCGAGCGCGCACGGGATGTGCTCCGCCCGGCAATAGGCGAGCAGTTCCACCGCC
Organism: Candidatus Azotimanducaceae bacterium; assembly: GCA_965206615.1. Taxonomy (GTDB): domain Bacteria; phylum Pseudomonadota; class Gammaproteobacteria; order Pseudomonadales; family Azotimanducaceae; genus VXNE01. The sequence goes on along the minus strand of OZ242219.1, from coordinate 534,229 downwards.
CCGGGTTTGACGTCGACCGGCCGATTCTCCACGTGGTCGAGGTAGCGTGCCGCCCACGCCGTCCGCACCGTCTCCCACGGAAAGTCGCGCCCATAGCCCGCGCACAGAATCGCACCGCCGTCCCGGCCCGACACCCCGATGCAGCGCGCATAGACCGCCATGTCGGGCGACGACCAGCCGGCGGCCCGGGATGCTTCCACGAACGTGTCCCGAGCGATGCGCTCGGTGTCGAGCAGCAGGCCGTCCATGTCGAAGACCAGTGCCTTCGGAGCTCGCCGCACCGCCCCCGCGGCCGACTCCCCGGTGGCGGAGGTCACGCCGCTTCGACGAGTCGGTTCAGCACGAACTGCAAGATGCCGCCGACCTGGAAGTACTCCAGTTCCGTCTGCGTGTCGATGCGGCTGTGGACCGCCATCGTTTCGGTCGTGCCGTCGGCGCGCCGGATCGTGAGGTCGAGGTCCTGCCGCGGGGCGGGCGCGTCCACACCAGCGGGTAGCGCCAGATCCACGATTTCGTCCCCGACGAGGCCGAGCGACTTCCGCGTCGTACCGTCCTGGAACGCCAGCGGCAGCACGCCCATCGCGATGAGGTTCGAGCGGTGGATCCGCTCGAAGCTCTCGGCGATCACCGCGCGCACGCCGAGCAGGCGCGTGCCTTTCGCCGCCCAGTCGCGGCTCGAGCCGGTGCCGTACTCCTTGCCGGCGAAGACGACCAGCGGCGTTTCCTCGCCCTGGTAGCGCACCGCCGCATCGTAGATCGAGATGTTGTCTCCGCTCGGGATATGGGTGGTGTATCCCCCTTCCACGGCCGGGACCATCTCGTTTCGGATGCGGATGTTGGCGAACGTGCCGCGCATCATCACTTCGTGATTGCCGCGGCGCGAGCCGTAGGAATTGAAGTCCGAAACGACCACTCCGGCCTGCTGCAGGTACTCTCCGGCCGGGCTCGTCGGCTGGATCGCGCCGGCCGGCGAGATGTGGTCGGTGGTCACCGAGTCCCCAAGCAGCGCCAGGATCCGGGCGCCGCGCACCGCCAGTTCCTGATCGGGATGCGTTCCGACGCTGAAGAACGGCGGCTGCTTGATGTAGGTCGAGTTCTCCCAGGCGTACGTGCCGCCTGCCTCGATCCGGATCGCGCGCCACGCGTCGGGACCGGCGAACACGTCCGCGTACTGTCGCTGGAACATCTCTGCCGACACGGCGGCAACCGCGTCGCGCACTTCCCGCGTACTCGGCCAGATATCCGCGAGGAAGACGTCGCGGCCCTCCCCGTCCTGGCCGATGGCGTCGTTGGCCAGGTCGATGCGGGTGGTTCCGGCGATCGCGTAGGCCACGACGAGCGGCGGCGACGCCAGCCAGTTCGTCCGCACTTCCTGGTGTACGCGGCCCTCGAAATTGCGGTTGCCCGACAGCACGGACCCGACCACCAGGTCGCCCGCCTCGATGGCGGCGGAGATCGGTTCGGGCAAGGGTCCCGAGTTGCCGATACAGGTCGTGCAGCCGTAACCCACCAGGTTGAAACCCAACGCGTCGAGGGCATCTCCCAGGCCCGTCTCGTCGAGATACTCCGTGACGACCTTGGATCCCGGGGCCAGCGAAGTCTTGACCCAGGGCTTGACCGAAAGACCCCGCTCGAGCGCCCTTCTGGCCACGAGTCCCGCACCGAGCATGACGGCCGGATTCGAGGTATTGGTGCAGGAGGTGATCGCCGCGATCACCACGTCCCCGTGGCCGAGGTCGAAGTCTTCCCCCGGCACCGCGACACGGCCGGTGTCCTGGCGCCCCTGCAACGCCAGGGCATCGTCGAACGCCTGGCCGAGCTGGTGCATGGCCACGCGATCCTGCGGGCGGCTCGGACCCGCGAGCGAGGGCACGACGGTGCCGAGATCGAGCTCCAGGGTATCCGTGAAAACCGGCTCCACCGCCGGATCGCGCCACATGCCCTGGGCCTTCGCATAGGCCTCCACCAGCGCGATGTCCTCCTCAGGACGACCGGAGAGCCTGAGGTAGTCGATCGTCTCGCCGTCGACGGGAAAGAGCCCGCACGTCGCGCCGTACTCGGGGGCCATGTTGGCGATCGTGGCCCGGTCAGCGAGCGGCAGGTGGTCGAGGCCGTCGCCGAAGAACTCGACGAACTTCCCGACGACGCCGCGCGCGCGGAGCATCTCGACCACATGCAGCACCAGGTCCGTCGCCGTGATCCCGTCGGCGAGTTCGCCCGACAGACGGAAACCGACGACCTCCGGAATGAGCAGCGAGAACGGCTGGCCGAGCATCGCCGCCTCCGCTTCGATGCCGCCGACGCCCCAGCCCAGAACCCCCAGGCCGTTGATCATCGTCGTGTGGCTGTCGGTACCGACCAGGGTGTCCGGGTACGCGACCGTGCGTCCGTTCTCTTCGCGCGTCCACACGGTGCGGGCGAGGTACTCGAGATTGACCTGGTGACAGATGCCCGTGCCCGGCGGCACGACCCGGAAGTTGTCGAACGCCTGCTGCCCCCAGCGCAGGAACCGGTAGCGCTCCCGGTTGCGCTCCATCTCGAGGGCGACGTTGTCGTCGAAGGCGCCGGCGTCGCCGAAGCGGTCCACCATGACGGAGTGGTCGATGACGAGATCGACGGGGGACAGCGGATTGATGATGGCCGGGTCGTGACCCGCCTCGACGACGGCGCTGCGCATCGCCGCGAGGTCCGCTACCGCGGGTACGCCCGTGAAGTCCTGCATCAGCACGCGCGCCGGGCGGTAGGCGATCTCCCGGGCACCCGGCGCCGTGTCGACCCATCCGGCCAGCGCGCGGATATCCTCCGCCGTCACGACCTCACCGTCCTCGAACCGCAGCAGGTTCTCGAGCAGAACCTTGAGCGAGACCGGCATCCGGGCGACATCGCCGGCTCCGTGCTCGGCCGCCCGGAGCAGGCTGAAGTAGTCGTACTCCCTGCCATCGACGACGAGCGTCTGGCGAGTTTGGAAGGTGTCGAGACTCATGCGTGTGCGCCGCCGCAAAAACCCCGCATTTTACCGAAACGCGGGCATCGTGCGTTCCGGCAGCAGTCCCCCGGGCCGGCTCCATCCGGTGACCCCGTTCAGTCCGAGGACGCATCCGCGGCGCGCCCGCCGTGGGCGGGAGCGCCCGGAGTGCTTCAGGCGACCGCCTCCGACGCGTCCCCGACCGGTTCGCCAGCGGCCCGGGCTCGCTCGATGCGGCTCGCTTCGTCGGGCACCAGGTGTCGCAGGAGCAACGTGAGGAATACAGCCGGAATCGCGAGCAGACCGATGGACATGATGAGGGCCGCGCGCAACGACTCGCCGTCGTCCATGCCGCCGGCGACGAGTACGTCGCTCACCTCTCCCACCGCGTAGGGTCCGAGGGCCAGGCCCACGGTCGCCATCAGGATGTAGAACGCCGACGCGATGGCACGCATGCGCGGCATCACGAGATCGTTCACGGTGCTCGCCGCCGCCCCGATCCAGCACGATGCGGAGATGCTCACGAGGAAGTTGAAGACATACGCCACGATGACGCTGTCGGTGAGCATCATGGCAAGCGTCAGCGGTGCGCTCAGGATGACGGAGCCGAGACCGACGTAGACACGTCCGTTGCCGGTGCGCGGCTTCAGCCAATCCGACGCGATGCCACCCAACGTGATGCCGAGCCACCCCGCAACCGCGGCCGAGACGCCCAGCACGAGTCCCGCCTCGCCCAGCCCCACGCCGTGGACGCGCAGGAAGAACGGCGGCGCCCAGGCGCCGTACGCGTAGGTGACCAGCGAGATGGTGGGGAAGCCGATGATCGTGTAGATGAAGGCGCGGCTCTGGAACATCATGGCGAAGGTCGCCGGGTCGCGCAGGCCCAGGGTCTGCACCCACGAAAACGCGGCGTAGGTGCCGATGCCGAGCGCGATCCACTGCTCGGGATCGCCGGTGAGGAGGTACAGGCCCCAGGAGCCCAGGGCAATGAGGACGGCGCCGATCAGGTTGAACCGCACACCCGCGGCGCCCCCGCCCGAGCGCACCAGGGTCACCAGCGTGAACGGCGGCAGTACGGCCATCAACTCGCGCCAGGCCTCCCGGAAGGGGTGCGGGTGTTCCGCCGTGACGATCCCCTCGCTCATGCCCCGCACGGGCTCGCGCAAGGTGAACACCCACAGCGCCATCAGCAGCCCCGGCAGTCCCACCGCCATGTAGGCCGCCTGCCAGCCCTTGAGGCCGAACGGCGCGTCGGCCGGGTCCGGATACAGGGCTTGCCATCCCTCGACGATCCAGCCACCGAGAAAGATGCCGATGCCGGCGCCGATATAGATGCCGCTCGAATAGACGGCGAGTACCGTCGCGCGCAGCTTCGGCGGGAAATAGTCCGACAGCATGGAGAACGCCGCCGGCGTCGCGCTCGCCTCGCCGATGCCGACGCCGACACGGTAGGCGGCGAGCGAGAAGAAGCTGCGGGCCGTGCCCGACAGGGCCGTCATCAGGCTCCAGAAACCGAGCCCGACGGAGATCAGGCTCTTGCGCGACCAGTTGTCCGCGAGCTTGCCGAGCGGGATGCCGAAGATGGCGTAGAACACCGCGAACGCGGTGCCGTACAGAAAGCCGATCTGCGCGTCGGAGATGCCGAGGTCGGCCTTGATCTCCTCGGCCAGGATCGTGACGATCTGGCGGTCGATGAAGTTGAAGACGTAGACGATGACCAGGACGCCGGTGACGTACTTCGCATAACCACCACCGACCTCCGGCTTGTCCGCCGCTGCTTCCGCCACGCGCATACTCCCCCCGGGTATTCCGGCCAGACTAACGGATCGCCAGACGGGGCGTCCACCGGTGGCCGGCACGGCACGGGCGCCGCGGCTACTCCACGGCATGGTCGATGACCACCCGAGTGGAGACGCGGCGTAGCCGATCGGCAACGGTCCCGTCCCGATTTCCCGCAAAACGGATCCAACCGGGGACGGCCGACGGGTTTTCAAGTGGCGTGATGCCGACGCGCAACGGTCCGGGCATCGGTGAGCGATAGATTCAGCGCTTCACGAATTCCAGCGCAAAACCAAACTGCTCCTCACCATGAAGAAACGCCTTTCGTCGACTGCAACTCACTCCCGACCGTTCCAGATACGCGATAGATTCATCAATTTGACGATCGGACAGGGCCGCACGCTGCTGTTGCATCAGGCGATCCTTCTGAAACAGGAGCTGTTTTGAGAAGCTGATGATGTTGTCCAGGCGGATATCCAGCGGAATGTGCGAGCGTTTCGACGCAAAGGACCCCAGGCAAACACCCACGAAATTCCTCAATACGTGAGGATTGGGCATGTGCTCGGCCTTGTCGGTCAATTCCTGACAGCTTTCGTTGACCAGGTCTCGAATCGCTCCGGCTTGACGGTCTGCGTTCTCCGCTCCCCCAACTTCTACCAGTCGTGACAGAAGCCTGGCGACCAGGACCAGAAGCGCGGACTCCTCGGCCATGCGAAGTTGCTCCAGGGTATACCGAACCTCTGCAGTCACATGAGAATCCCGGCTATGTACCAGAAACGTCACGGTACCTTCGGGTACGAGCCAGGCCGAGACGTTCGTACTCACGGCCTCCCGGTCACAATACTCGAAACCGTATTGGCTGATGACCCGCTCAAAACCCGACCCGGGCAGCTCTGCAATTTCGGCCCGGGTGTTGCCAAGCAGCACAACGTCCAACGGTTCGAAATCCGCATCCGGAGGCTGGAGTATTTCTGCCTGGTCCAGTCCGGTGTAGCTGAACGCCTTGCCGTACTCTCTGGCGAGCGCGGCGAGAGTCACGGCGAGGGCGCCATTGCCACAACCGATATCCAGCACCCGATCTCCGGCGTTCCAGCTTCTGGCGGCAGACCTCCAGAAGCCCTGCAGCGCGCGTTCCTCCTCCTCGTCCGTTCCGAACGCTCTTGGAAGTTCCGCTTGCCAGTAGTTGCTCCAACTCGACGCCTCCCGGGTATGCTCAGGCATACTCAATGTCCGCCCAGAAGTTGGCCGCCACGGTGATCCGCTGAATGTTCCCGTGGTAGGGCTCCACCTGGTGCTGTACGAAGGAAGGAAAAATCAGCAGGTCATCGTGCTGCAGAAAGTACTTGGCTCCATCGAACGAAATATCGCGATGCTGTCGACGGTTGAATCGGTCCAGGTACATTGCGGCGCCGAATCTGGGATCGGAGAAAACCAGGTGCCCTGACTGATCCTCTTCGGAACCGCGCGCTTCGTGTCCGTTATCGACACAATAGACCAGGCTCCACGATGCATTGGGATGGTTGTGGGCGCGAAAATACCCGCCTGTCGAGGTGATGTGGAACCAGCTATGGGATTTGATTCGCTCCATCGGGATGGCCCCGGGTTCCGTTTCCAGCACGACTGCAAGGAACGCCTGCAGGTGAGCGGACAGAACGGTTCTGAGAGCCGTGATGGTGTTGTCGGCGCTGTCGAGAAAGTCGAAGCGGCTCTCGAATACGCCCGGGTGCCGCCCTTGCGGTGGCTGACGATGTCGGTGAGCGTCGTTCCGCCGGCTCAGAATCAACGCTTTGACGGAACGTCGCAACTCATCGTCGTTCAGATTGGTGTGATAAATCGGTGTTGCAAAGAGTCTTTGGATCACAGCAAAAAACCCGGGCCGACGGCCCGGGTCTCATACATCGAATCGATCTCTAATTGAACGTGTACTTCGCTCGTGCGAAGTACCTGCGGCCGGCGAGATCGTAGAGTGTGCCGGTAATGGAGTCGTTGTACCCACCGATGCCGTCGATTATTGGCTCTTCATCGGTGAAGTTCTGAACCCCGAACGTCAGGTCCACACCCCAGCGCGAGCGGTACTCGACGGTGATGTCGTGCATCATGTATCTGTCATAGGCCTCGAACTCGCCATCGCCATGCTCGGAAATGTAACTCACCGCATAGTTGACGGTGAACGAGTCCCTGGTCAAGCGAAGTTGCGCATTCAGCCGACCTTCAGGATAGCCGCCCTCGGACAGGAACTCGTTCACACCCTCATCGGCGGAGTTCTGAACCTCATAGCTGTTGAAGTGCGACCATTCCATTCGCGCATGAATGTTGCCAAATTCGAAGTCCCCGTTGTATTGAGCGCGAAGGTCGATACCCTTGATATCCACCGCCGCGGCGTTGGTGACCGCGTTGACGATGGAAACCAGCCGGCCCAGCCCACCAGCGGGCCCGGGCGCGCCCCGCATGACTGACGTTCCGGGAGGAAGATTACCCTCCGCCGCAAAGCGCACGATCTGCGACAGCCTGAGCGAAGTCGCGCGGTCGAGGGTATCGACCTCGAAGTAATCGACGCTGAGAGACAGGCCTTCCGCAAAGGTCGGCGTGACGACCAGACCGATGTTGTAGGCTTCGGATTCCTCCGCCTCGAGATCCAGATTGCCCCCGGTGAAATTCTCGACCTGAAAAGTCGGACAATCGACGGGGGCGACGCCCTGAGACTCGCATTGAGGGAAGTCCGTGACGTCATTGAACGACTGGGCGAGCTTCGAGTACAGGTCGGTCAGGCTCGGCGCCTTGAAACCCTCGTTGTACGAGGCCCTGACGACCAGCCAGTCCGCGGCTGTCGGATTCCAGCGAATGTTGATCGATGGCGTTACCGCACTCCCGAAGTCGTTGTAGTCGTCCCAGCGCAAGGCGGCTCCGAGTTCAAGACCCTCGGCGACGGGCACCAGCACCTCGCCGTATACAGCCTTGCGACTGCGATCGCCGGCGGCCGAGTTGCCGGCCGACCCGATGACATTGCCGGCTTCGCGCTGTCTGTCATAGTTATCGTTGTAATCTTCCTCGGCCCACTCCCCGCCGAATGCCCAGCCGATCTGTCCGGCGGGAAGATCGAACGCGAAGCCGGACACAGTGATACCGATCTGATTGAACTGCGTGTCAAGGTCCCTGCTCAACGTGGCGGAACTCGCGAGTACCGCGTCGGCATTGGCGGGCGAGAGCGGGTCGAGCACGTCGTACGCTCCCGTCGCGGCGAGTTCCTCCAGGATGCTGGTTACGATGTAGGTGTTTCCCTCTTCCGTTGCGCTGTAAAAGTAATGCCGCGCGAATGCGTCGAAGGATACCCTGCCGTCGGCGAGATCGCCTTCCATGCCGACGACCACGTCGAACTCGTCACGCGTCGTATTGTCGTCGCGGGGTCCGTGTGCGACGAAGCGATGGAATGCGAGAAACGGCGCTCCATTCGCACCGGGCACAGGTGACAACCCGTTCTCGATCCGAGCGGGTTCATTGACGCCGAAGAAACCTACGGCGGGGGCGTAGCGACCGAAACTGTTAATGCGTGAGTAGCGGTTTTCCGCGTACACGGCGATGTCATCCGTGAGATTGTAGCTCGCATCCACGAACGTGCTGTAGCGCTCCACGGCGCCCGTCTGTGCCGAAATGTCGGCATATCCGAAGCCGCAGCCCTCGCCCGGTATACCGAATGGCGTTGTGAAGATTCCGGCATAGACGGCCGGGTCGCAGTCTCCTATCGGATACGCCGTGGAGAAATTGGGCGGGAAACCCGTGTTGCCGCCAACGCTCACGCCCACGGTATCGCCGAAGGACGTGCCATTGATCTGCACGGCGCTGTAGTCGCGATCGCCGTCGAATATGGCTCCGCGCTCGTAGAACTCCATGCTCGCGAGGACTTTGCCGCGGTCGCTGGAAGCGCCGAAGAGAGCCTTGATCTGTTCTTCCTCGGCGCCCTCTGCTTCGGGGCGAGTGATGCCGACCTGGATCTCCGCACCGTTGTAGTCGTCGCGCATGATGAAATTGATGACGCCGCCGATCGCATCCGCCCCGTATACCGCCGAGGCGGAGTCGGTCAGGATCTCGATCCGCTCGATGGCCGTCAGTGGAATCGAGTTCAGGTCGACCGCGGATCGGCCCGTGAACGGGTTGCCGGGCACCCGTCGACCGTTGACGAGAACGGCGGAGCGCTCCGGACCAAGCCCCCTGAGGTCGACCAGAGGTCGACCGTGTTTCTCAACACGTCCGCCACAGCGCGATCCTGTCCACGCCGTAAGAAATCTCGGTTGCGCTTCCCGAGCGCTCGCGAAACGAACCGAAACTGTTGTACGTCGTGTTTCTCAACACGTCCGCCAGTTCGAGGTGTTCGGTGACCCCGTCCCACCTGTTGTAGCCGGACACCTCGAGATCGGTGGCGCTGATGACCGTTACAGGTGTTGCCTCATCGTCCACGGCCCGCTTGATTCGCGACCCGGTAACGACGACTTCCTCAATCTCGGTTGCGCCATCCTCTGCCCAGACAGGCAGGGCGGTGGTGGCCGTCCCGAGAACCGATGCGGACAGTGCGGCCGTGACAGCCGCGCTGAGCTTGTTGCGTTCGAACATGATGAATCCCCCCCAGTTTGTGCGGACTTGCGAGACTTTGACCGGTTGGCCAGGCCGAACGGCGCATGTCTCTTTCAAGTCACGGCAGAGGCGTGCCGGAGCCGCCCCTCCGCCCAACGTATCACGACGAAGACAATTTTCCTACTGTCGCTCCGTTGCAGCCAGGGCGAATTGGTCCACCCGGGGAAGGCGAGCGGAAAGAACGGGTTAGGTGGAATGCTGGACATCCGCGCCGAACCGGTGTAGAAACGCCCGCAGTTTGATGCGGAACCGGGGGCGGAGTGGAGTTGGGCGAGGTTGCCGTGGAGCCGGTGACGGCGGCGGCGGAAGGGCGTTATCGGGAGCTGATGGCGGCGCACCACTACCTGGGGGCGCCGCCGAAGATCGGCGAAACGCTGTGGTACGCCGCGCGCTGGCGCGACCGGTGGGTGGCGCTGATCGGCTTCTCGGCGCCGGCGCTGAAGTGCGGCGCCCGCGACCGCTGGATCGGTTGGGACTTTCGCACGCAGTACGACCGCCAGCACTTGCTCGCCAACAATAGCCGCTTCCTGATCCTGCCGGGCTGGCGCGTGCCGAATCTGGGCTCGCGGGTGCTGGCGCTGTGCGAACGGCGGCTGGCGGCGGACTGGCCGGCGCGCTTCGGCCACCCGCTCGTGCTGCTGGAGACCTTCGTCGATCCGGCGCGCTTCCGCGGCACGGTGTACCGCGCCGCGAACTGGACCTGCGTCGGGCGCACGCGCGGCTTCCGTCGCGTGCGCGGCGGCTACAGCGCCGCCCCGGGCGCGCCGAAGCTGGTCTTCGTCCGCCCCTTGGTCGCCGCCGCGCGGGCGCGCCTGACCCGGCCCGCACTCCACCCCATCGACCGCCACGGAGGCCCGAAGGCCATGATCTCCGCCGACACCATGCGTTCCCTGCCCGACCACTTCGCCGACATCGACGACCCGCGCCGCCGCCAGGGCCGGCGCCATCCGCTGACCGTCGTGCTCGCCATCGCCGCCGGCGCCACGCTGTGCGGCGCGTGCGGCTACAAGGCCATGGCCGAATGGGCCGCCGACCTGTCGCCGCGCGCCCGCGAGCGGTTCCGTTGCCGGCACCACGGCGGCCGCTACGAGGTGCCCAGCGAATACGTCATCCGCGACGTTCTGGTACGCGTCGACCGCGACCAGCTCGACCGCGCCCTGCGGCGCTTCGACGCCGCCCGCGGCAACGCCGACGACGCCATCGCCATCGACGGCAAGACCATGCGCAACGCCATCTATACTGACGCCCGCGCGCCGCCGGCGGAGGCCCGCGCCGCCAACGGCGATGCCCAGCCCGCCACCGGCAAGATCGGCGAGAACCAGTGCCAGGTCCACATCCTCGGCGCCGTCGGCCAGCGCGACGGCGTCACCCTCACCCAAAAAAAGTCGACCGCCTGCCGCTCGGCGCCGACGACGAGACCAAGCGCACCAACAAAATCGGAACCGTCGTCCCCATGCTCGAAGGCCTCGAACTCGACTTCGCCGGCAAGACCTTCACCGCCGACGCCCTGCTCACCCAGCGCAAGCTCGCCGACTTCCTCCACGACCGCGGCGCCCACTTCGTATTCACCGCCAAGGGCAACCAGCCGACCCTGCTCGACGACCTCCGGCTGTTCTTCGCACGGCGCGGCGAGCCCGACTTCCGCGAGCCCTTCTCCCTTGAGCACGGGCGCCTCGAAAGCCGCGCCATCCGGACCACCGCCCGCCTCAACGGCCACCTGACCTTCCCCCACGTCGGACAGGCCTTCCTCGTCGAGCGCACCGCCATCGTCAAGAAGTCCCGCAAGCACTCGGTCGAATACGCCCTCGGCATCACCAGCCACGGCCCCGACACCGCCGACGCCCGGCGCCTGCTCCAACTCAACCGCGGCCACTGCAAGGTCGCGTCCGTCCACAACATCCTCGACAACGCCTTCGACGAGGACCGCCGGCGCATCCGAACCGGCCACGGCCCCGAAAACACCACCCGCCGGCGACGCTTCGCCATCGGCGTCATCCGTTCCCACACCGACGACTGCGTCGTCGCCGCCATGCGCCGGCTCAACCGCAATCCCCGCCGCGTCTTCGACTACCTCCGCATGACTCGCAACACCCTGCGAATATCGGCAACCAACCGGAGAACAAATTAGCCGTGCCGTTGCAGCCAGCGGGGTACAGGCCGGTCCGGGGCCGGCCAGCCGGCTCCCGGCCCGCCCGTGCGGCACCGACCGGTGCCTACAGTCAGCTACAGAGCGACAGATCAAGGTGCTCCGCGCGCACGGTCCGGTCGAGAATCAGCGCCTCGCCACCGGCCTGCCAACGGGGCCAGGTCGGCAACGTCTCACCGTTCGGATCCCCCGTGCGGGCGAAGTTCAGCCAGTAGTCCATCGTGCGGCGCGTCAGCGCGCGATCGTCCGCATCCGTCGGCAGCCAGGCATCGTGGGTGTCGAAGACGTAGGGGATCTCCGCGCCGTGGTAGGCGCCGACGCCATGGCCGCCCGGGCGCGTCAGCGCGAAGCGATACACGTACGTGGGCACGCCGGTCGCCGCGACCGAGTCCGCGAACCGCAGGGTCGGGCAGTGAAACAGCCCGGCGCCGAGCGCGGCCAACCGGTCGGCGACGGAGAGCTCCGCCAGGCGTTCCTGAACCGCCTCGGAATTCGGGAATGCGGCGACGGCAGCGTGCCACGCAGCCTCGGTCATCCCCTCCGGATCGATCATGGCCTGATCCTCGTGCGCGTTGGTGCCGAACATTGCCGGCACCCGCGCGAAGTGCCCCCCCGCCAGCAACTCGGGCGCGGGCGCGGGGAGCAGCCAGCCGTCCACGGCCGGGTCGTCGTAGCCCCGCGTGAAGTGCTCGGCCGCGAGGCGCAGCAGCCGCTCCGCCGGCACGGACCGCAGTTCCTCGATGCTCTCGATCCCGGCGCTCGACAGAAACCGCTCACCCTCCGCCTCGGACTCCGCCAGCGCCTTGCGCCGGTCTGCCGGCCAACCGATGGCGTCGGTCTCGCCTACCGCACGCGCCGGGCGCGACGCGCGCCAGCGGTCCTCGCCAACAGGCGGTTCGGCGTAGCGGATGCCGCCAAAGCGCAGGACGGAAACCGGGCACTTCGGACTTTCGCTATGCGATCAAATACCAACCCGTGGGCGGTCCGCGTGGTCTGCCGCTGCTGAAACCGCCGTATCGACGCTTGACCGCCATCGATCTCTCCAGCGGTGAGCACGTTTTTCAAGTCCCGGTGGGGGCACGGCGCACCGATGACCTACATGCACGAGGGCCGTCAGTACATCGCTGTGTCGGCAGGGGGTGCGCACGAAGATGCGGAACTGGTGGCGTTTGCGCTGCCCGACGATGCGATTTAGCACCGGTGTTGGTCCACCTGTTTTCCTCACGCTTGCCGCATGCGGTCAGGAACCTGATGTCGATTGGCCGCATTACCGCAGTGCAAACGAGGCACAGTATGCGGATATCGCCGAGATCACGCCGCAAAATGTAGAACAGCTCGAAGTTGCGTGGCGATACGATACGGGTGAGATGCAACAAGGACCCGGTGCTTCCAGATGGTCGACGTCGCCAATCGTCGTGGATGGGATATCGTATGGACTCACGCCGCGTCAAAACGCCTTTGCTCTCGATGCGGCGACGGGGGAGCCGCTATGGCAATTCAGTCGCGACGAAAAACGCGAAGGACAGGAAGGAGCTGATCGGCACCTCCGCTGTGGAAGGGCTCAGGCTCGGTCCCGCGCGGTCGCCCGCGCTATAGTGTCGATTCACGCGACCCTCCGGGATCGCCGGGGCGGCACCGCACCAACACCCCACCGACAGGGAGGAACGTCCATGGAGACCACCACCGACTGGCGCTTCAAGATCGACAGTGAGGCCGACGCCCAATGGACCGAAGGCCTGCGCCGGATCTTCGAGTATCGCGACCTCGGCGTGAACGGGGCGACGAACGGCGACTACGTCGCCCACCTGATCCGCGCGAACGGCCGTACCGAGACCGACGCGGTCCAGCAGTGGCACATGCACGAGTGCAGCTTCCAGATGGTGTACGTCCTGAACGGCTGGGCGACCTTCGAATACGCCGGCGAGGGCGAACGCACCATCAGGAAGGGCGACTGCATCAACCAGCGTCCGGGCATTCCGCACCGGGAACTCGCCGTCTCCGACGACTTCGAGGTCCTGGAAGTCGTTGCGCCCGCGGACTTCCGAACGGTTGTGGTCGATCCGCCGGCCGGAAGCTGAAGCGAGCCCGGTGGGGACGCTCGCCTCCGCGGGCGTCCATGCAGCGCGGCGCGAACGGCGCCGCACGCGCGCTTGCGACTGCCGATAGCACGGTATAGCGTATGGAGTTCCACACGAAAGGGACGAGGGGAGGTTCCGGCATGACGGCCAGCCAGGCAGCGATCGAAGCGACGGTCGACCCCACCTGGGAGGAATACCGCGCGGACGGCATCCGGCGGGCGCTCGCCCTCGGCAACCGGGGTCCGATGCGCTTCGACGAGCACGGCGTGCTCGCCCAGGACATCCTGGACGCATATCACCGTTGCGGCTTCTATGTCTTCACCGGAGTGCTCTCCGCCGAAGAGTGCGCCGAACTCAAGGCCGACTTCGCCCCGATCCTCGACAACGCGCCCGTCACGGAGACGAGCGACATAGACCGGTACGGTCGCCCGGTCCGGTTCCCCGGCTACTACACGCTTGGCGCGATCGGCAAGCCCGAGGAGGACCAGGAGGACGCCGCCCCCGTCCACCTCGTCTCGCACCCCCTCATGATGATGGACTCCGCATTACGCGCCTATGCACATCCGCACATCCTGCGGATGGCGGCAAGCGTCAACGGCGCGGACTTCGTGCCGTTCCACGAGAGCATCTTCAACAAGGACCCCGGTGCGGGCGCACCGACCCCGTGGCATCAGGACGGACGCACCCACTGGACGGAAGACGGCGAAGCCCTTGAGCAACCGGACGGCTCCGGCAAGACGCACGGCTTCAATCTGTCGGTGTCGTGGTCGCACTGCACGCCCGAGAACGGCCTCTGGGTCGTTCCGGGCAGCCACCGACGCTGGCGCCTCGCGAACGACGGCAGCTTCCCGCCGATCACGGAGCGCTTGCCAGAGGCCGTGCCGATGATGCTCGAGCCCGGCGACTGCGGGATGGTGAACCGCAGTTCCCTGCACGGTTCGTTTCCCAACAGGACCCCGGAGCGGCGCAACACGATGGTCATGGGCTTCCACAAGCGCGACTCCGCCATCGGCGCCGAGACGACCAACGTCCACGCGTTCCGCAAGCCCGGCGACATCAAGTCCGTGAAATACTCCGAGGAGTACGTGCTGCGACGGGCGCGCATGATCCCCCTCGCCATCGACGCCAGGCGTCAGCGTTACCCCAACGAGACGCCCTATGAGTACCAGGGCAGCTACCTCGGCGACAGTTGCTGGAACGACCGCGCGCGGGCCGAGATCGCCGCAGAGGGCGACGAGTACTGGCAGCGGGACATCACGCTGTAGGGGCGACCCTTGTGGTCGCCCGCCCGACCCTCGTGGTCGCCCGCGCTGCCCAACACTAGCCCATACGGGCGCGGTGCCCGTAACCGCCCGTCACGCCGGCGGAGTGGCTCCACCCCGCCACCGGGTCGATCTCAAGACGCCGCTTTCGGACTCTTTGCCAGAGATCACCCCACGCCCGACGGGTGGATGTCCGCTTTTGCAGCGATGCGCGAACCGTAGCATCGCAGAGCATGAGCGTTGGAAACCACCAGCAGGGGGCCGCAGCGGCTGCCTCCGGTCCGGGCGACGTCGACACCATGACGCTCGCCGACTTCGTCGTGCACTTCCCGGTGCAGTCCCGTGTCCGGAAACTGGTGCTCGACGCGAAGGCCCGCGGGGTCCCCGGCGCCGACCTCCATATCGGCGATCTGCGCGCCGAACGACCGGGGCAACTGCAGGCGTGCATACCCAACATGGGTTCCCGTACCGCCACGTACCTGGAGCGGCGTATTCTCGAGGTGCGCCTCGATGTCCTGGCCCGGGCGAAGCCCCCCGCACGCGCGGGCCGCACGCGGGCGAGCGATGCCCTGGCCTGGAGCCTCGCCGAGTTCATCGCCCGTCATCCGGTATCGACCCAGGTCGACGGGGCCATCCGCCGTGCGGCTGCCCAGGGCATCCGAGTCGTACGCACGCCGATCAGGCGGATTCCGACGAACTACATCGACTGGTGCTACGCGTTGCGGAAGGCGATCCCCCATTTCCCGCTACGCGCGGTGCAGCAACTCGTCGTTGCACTGTCCACGTTCCTGTCCCGCCACCCGGAGCCTGGCGCTCCGATGCCCATCGCGCACGCCACGTCCAGGTTCCCGGACGTGCCGCCGGAGCGGTTTCATGGCTACGCCACGGACGCGCTCGCCCCCGCTTGCCGTCGCGTACTGGAGGCTCGGACCGGAATCCAGCCGCGGTGCAGCTTGCGCGTGCTCGCCACGGAGCTCGGCGCCAGCCCCGGGCAGGTACGCACGCTGGAGAAGCGCGCGCGTCACACGCTGCGCGCCCTGGGCATCCGCTATCGCGCCCGCCAGACCCTCGACGCCCTCTTCCACTCGTGGTGGCCCCGGCTCTGTGAAGGCGGCATCGGTTATACGGCCTCGCGGCCCTTCCATGAGCTCTTCGGAGCGCCGGAACTCTATCTGATGGAGGCGCTGGGAGGTGTCGAAGCGTGCCTCGCGCACTACTGCGACCGGACCAGGGACGGCTGGCTGCTCAAGAGCGACACCTCCCAATCCCGGATCGAGGCAGCGCGGCGATTGGAGGCGGAGCTGTCGACCCGTTGGATGCTGCCCCAACCCGTCTCGCGGATCGCGCGAGGGCTCCATCTCGCTGACCGCGACATCGAAGTACTGTTGCGGCACAGCCAATCCCTGACCATCGAGCAGGACTACGCCGTGGTCAGCGCACGTCGACGTCCGACGGTCCTGCTCGACCGGGCCCTGGCTGACGCCCGTGTTCCACTGGCCGTGAGCGAACTGCGGGACCGCGTCGCCGACCACCGGCGTGCATCGGCACGGCATGGCGGCAATGCCGCTGTTACCCCTTCCGCGGGAGAGTTGATCGGGGCCCTGCGCTCGGCACCGCAGCTCTTCCTGCGCATCTGGGACCATCAATGGTGTTCCCTCACCGAACTGCCCGAGCGACTCCGCGCCGCGCCCTACGAAGACGGGGGCAGCCTCGAGCCGCACCCCGCAGGCGGGACCACGCGGGCGGCGATGCAGGGGCTCCTGCGGGACCGGGGGCCCCTGAGCTGGGCCGAACTCATGCGGTCGGTGCCGTCCACCGCCTCCGGTACCCTCGCCGCCACGCTGGCGCGGTGTCCGGACATCGTGAAGTGCGCGCCCGGCATGTACGGCTATCGGGATCGTCTTGCCCGGCACGTCAACGCTCCGCCCCGGAGCTTCTTTCAGGAGCAGCAGGCCAGCGCCCTCGCCTTCGGGAGGCGAGCGGGACTCGGTGAAGATTTCTACCCCTTCTGGACGCCGCGCAACGAACGAGCCCTCTGCGAGTGGGCGCGAGCCAGAGCCTCCGCGACCGTCTATCGGGCCCTCGTGTCGCACTCGGAACCCGCGACGTGGCCAGGCCTTGACGACGATGCGAGCGGGTTCTGGCGGCGGGAGCGGGAACGCGTTGCGTTTACGCTGGGCGCGCGGCAGGAACTCGGCTTCGACGGGACGTTCGCGGCATCCAGAATGCTCGCGCTGCTCATCGTCGCAAGGCTGCAGGGCCGCATCTCGTGGATGGAAGCCAACCGCTGCCTCGGAGCCCGCGTGAACGCGCGCTCGGGCACCGTCGCGGTCGCGGCGCTCGCGATGCTCGGCGCCCTGACCCCCGACCCCGACTGGCGCAGGTCCCAAACCGCGAACGGCGCCGGCATCGACTCGTTGCTGCCGGTGTTGCTCGAACCGCTCCGGCGCACGGGGCACCTGCACTGGAGCACGGTGGAGAGCAGGATGGACCTCTCCTCCACCGAGGTGGATTGGGTCCGGCCCGACGCGGTCGGCCGTTTCCTGCAGCGCGCCAGGCGCGCCGAAGGATGATCCGCGGCTGAACAAGTTCAGGGATGAACGTGTTCAGAGGTCTTCCAGCGGCGCGCCCGCCAGTCCTGGAGGCTGACGACAGGCGGCCGATCAGCCCTTGAACTGCCCCACGATGCGGGAGATCGACTCCTTCGCGTCGCCGAACAGCATCCGCGTGTTCGTGCCGAAGAAGAGCGGATTGTCGACGCCCGCGAAGCCGGACGCCATGGAGCGCTTCAGCACGAACACCGTACGCGCCCGGTCGACATCGATGATCGGCATGCCGTGGATGGGACTGTCCGGATCCGTGCGTGCGGACGGATTGACCACGTCGTTCGCGCCGATCACCACCGCCACATCGATGTTGTCGATGCGCGGGTTGATGTCCTCCATCTCCACGAGTTGATCGTAGGGGACGCTCGCTTCGGCCAGCAGCACGTTCATGTGCCCCGGCATCCGCCCTGCCACCGGATGGATCGCGTAGGTCACCTCCGCGCCGTTCTCCTCAAGCAGGTCGCCCAGCTCGCGCACCACGTGCTGCGCCTGCGCGACCGCCATGCCATAACCCGGCACGAACGTCACGGACGACGACGCCTCGAGGATCAGGTAGGCGTCCTCAGCGGTGATGGGCTTGACCTCGCCCTCGACCTTGGCCGCCGACTTCACCGCGCCGAAGCCGCTGAACAGCACGTTGGCGAGCGAGCGGTTCATCGCCTTGCACATGATGTTCGTCAGGATGATGCCCGCGGCGCCGACCAGGGACCCCGCCACGATCAGGATGTTGTTGTCGATCGCGAAACCGGCCGCGCACGCGGCGAGGCCGGAGTAGCTGTTGAGCAGCGAGATCACCACCGGCATGTCGGCGCCGCCGATCGGAATCACCACCATCACGCCCAGCAGCAACGCCAGACCCAGCACGACCCAGAACACCGACGACGACGTCGAAGGTTCCATGACGAAGAGCGTCCCCGCCACGATCACCGCCGCGAGCAGCAGGCCGTTCAGGAACCGCTGTCCGGCGAAGACCAGCGCGCGGCTGGGCAGGATCTCCGCGAGCTTGCCCCAGGCGACGATGGAGCCGGACGCCGTCACGCCGCCGATCAGGATGGACAGGAACGCAACGAACGCCGTGAACGTCGCCACATCCTGCTGACCGTGCAGCGCGGCCCAGCCAACCAGCAGGCTGGCGGCGCCGCCGGAGCCGTTGAAGAGCGCCACCATCTCCGGCATGGAGGTCATGGCGATCAGACGCGACGCCACGGCGCCGATCACCGCCCCGACGATGGCCCCCGCGGCGATCCACTCGTAGCTGACGATCTCCCTCGAGGTGAGCGTCACCACGATGGCCACGAACATGCCGATGGAAGACAGCGCGTTGCCGCGACGCGCCGTGGCCGGCGAGGCGAGCATCTTCAGCCCGAAGATGAAGAGCGCCGCCGCCACGATGTAGGCGAGGTTGATGTAGATCGGGTTCATCGGTCGTCGGCGCCGCGTTTCCTGAACATGCCCAGCATGCGGTCCGTGACCATGTATCCGCCCACGACGTTGATCGTCGCGAACACCACCGCGGCGACGCCCAGTGCGGTCGCCATGGTGCCGTGTTCGACGCTCATCGCGGCGCCGGCCGCCATCAGCGCACCGACCAGGGTGATCCCCGAGATGGCATTGGCGCCCGACATCAGCGGGGTGTGCAGCGTCGCCGGCACCTTCGAGATGAGTTCGAAGCCCAGGAAGATGGACAGGACGAGGATGAAGGCCAGATAGACGGGAATGGATTCCACGAAACGCTCCTGGTTCGGCTACTTGGCGACCGCGTCGGATGCGGCGCCGAGCAGGCTGCCGTCCCGCACCACGACGGCGGAGGCCACGATGTCGTCCTCCGGGTCGAGGCGCAGCGATCCGCCTTCGGCATCCCAGAATTCGTCGATGAAGTGCATGAGGTTGGCCGCGTACATCTCGCTGGCGTTCTGCGCGACGGCGGACGACAGGTTGCCCTGCCCGAGGACCGCGACGCCGTCGACGTCCACGGTCCGATTCAGCACGGAGCCCTCGACGTTGCCGCCGGACTCCACGGCCATGTCGACCACGACGCTGCCGGGCTGCATGCCCTCGATCATCTCCCGCGAGACGATGCGCGGCGCGGGTCGCCCGAAGACCTGGGCGGTGGTGATGACCACGTCGGCGCCCGCGATGACCTTTTTCATGCCTTCCTGCTGCATTTCGATCTGCTCGGGCGTCAACGCCTTCGCATAGCCCTGCTCGGTCTCGCCGACCTCGCCGATGTCGATCTCGACGAAGCGCGCGCCGAGGGAGCGCACCTGTTCGGCGACCGTCGGCCGCGTATCGAACGCTTCCACGCGGGCGCCGAGCCGCTTGGCCGTGGCGATGGCCTGCAGACCGGCCACGCCGGCGCCGATCACGAACACCCGTGCCGGCGGGATCGTCCCGGCCGGCGTCATCATCATCGGAAAGATCTTCGGACTGTGGACCGATGCCTGGATCACCGTGACATATCCGGCCAGGCTCGCCTGCGATGACAGCGCGTCCATCTTCTGCGCCCGCGTGCTGCGCGGGATCATCTCCATGGAGACGACGGTGATGCGGCGATCCGCGAGACTCCGGAGCACCTCGCGCTCCTTGAAGGGATCGAGAAAGCCGATGTGGATCGCGCCCCCGGAGAGTCTCGCGACCTCGTCCGGAGACGGGCGCCGCACTCGCAGGACGATGTCGGCGCCGAACGCCTGGTCTCCCGTCGCGTCGATCGACGCTCCGGCGGCCACGTACGCTTCGTCCGGAAAGGCCGAAGCCATGCCCGCACCGGACTCGACGACCACCTCGAGACCCAGCCCCGTGAGCTTCCTGGCCGTCGTGGGCGTGCACGCAACGCGCAACTCGCCCGCGGCGGTCTCCCTGGGCACGCCGATCAGCATCGGTCGCCCCGCCGGGCACAAACGCCTGTGACGAGCGGCGCCCACGCGCAGCCCGGAAAGCGACTCATCTGTAATTGCACCCCTGCTCCGCGAGGGAGGAGATCCACCCGAAGGGCGCGTAGGTTACAGTCTCGTGGCGGCATTTTCGAGCGCGACCGGCACGGGCCGTCGCGCACCGGCAAAAGGCCGCGCGGCAAGCGGCAAGTGCGCCGCCACGCCGGCCGAATCGACCGATACCGCGGGCTCCGCTACCTCGAGTTTGCAGTCGCGCACGCGGACTGGCCGCTGATAGCATGCCGCCGACATCCCGCAGGAGAGACACATGGACGTAGGAGTCGCCATCCCCTTCAGCCACCGCACGCCCGTGGACTACATCGCCGCCGCCGCCCGGCATCTCGAGGAGGTGGGCTTCGCGTCCATCTGGGCTCCCGAGCACGTGCTGTTCTTTCCGGAGTACGCGTCGTCGTACCCGTACTCGGAGGACGGCAGGATCCCCGGCAACCCGGACGGCATCCTCGATCCCTTCTCCGCCCTCACCTACGTCGCCGCCCACACGTCCCGCATCCGGCTCGGCACGGGCATCTGCCTGGTACCGCAGCGGCAGCCCGTCTACACGGCCAAGATGGTCGCCGACCTCGACTATCTCTCTGGCGGGCGCTTCGAATTCGGCGTCGGCATCGGCTGGCTGCGGGAGGAGTTCGACAACCTGCAGATGAGCTTCCGGGCACGGGCGAGCCGTTGCGCCGAGTACATCGATGCCATGAAGGCGTTGTGGACGCAGGAAGTGTCCAGCTTCGAAGGGCCAACGGTGCAGCTGGCCCCCTGCTACATGAACCCGAAGCCCGTGCAGAAACCGCACCCGCCGATCCTGTTTGGCGGCGAGAGCGAGCCGGCCATGCAGCGGGTGGTTACCCAGGGCGATGGCTGGTACGCATTCAACCTCGACCCCGAGGCCGCGCGCGCCGGGTTCGAGCGCCTCGACGCAAAGCTCCGTGACGCCGGACGCGACCCCGCCTCGGTACGCCGTTACATCGGCGCCGGCGGACTGCGCGTGACCCCCGACATCGCGTCCGCATACGGCGATGCCGGTGTCGATCAGCTCGTGCTGGGGCTGTTCGCGACCAACATCGACGACCTGAAGCGCCGCGCCGACCGGCTCGCCGTGGCCTCGGGCATGGTGGCCCGGTGAGCACCGTCATGAACACCTGGCACGCCACCGCCCGCAATTACTCCGAGCAGTCCGAGAACCGCATGCACAGCGACGGCGCCGCACGCACGTTCGGATTCGACGGCGCGCTGGTACCGGGGGTGGCCGTGTTCGGGCACATGACCCGGCCGTTGGTGGAGGCCCTCGGCGCAGCCTGGCTGTCCGGTCACACCGCGGAAGTGCGCCTCATCAAGCCGGCGTACCACGGCGACACCCTGGCCATCGAGCACAGCGCAGCGGACGGGGAACACCTCGTACGTTGCAGCGCGCGCTCCGTGCTTATCTCGGAGATGCGTTCGCGCCGCGGTCTGCCACCCCTCGATGCCATGGCCGAACTGCCGGGGGGTGCACCCGCGGCCGAAAAGCCGGAAATCGCCTGGGACCTCATCCACG
Source organism: Candidatus Azotimanducaceae bacterium (assembly GCA_965206615.1). Classification (GTDB taxonomy): domain Bacteria; phylum Pseudomonadota; class Gammaproteobacteria; order Pseudomonadales; family Azotimanducaceae; genus VXNE01. Next base: position 512,291 of record OZ242219.1, on the reverse strand, counting down.
TGGGTGAGCCGTTTCCGGCGTTCCGCTGGACGCCGGACCTCGAGGAGCACGCGGTATACGCCGGCCAGGTCGAGGACGACCTGGCCCTCTGGAGCGGCGACCTGCTGCACCCGCACGCCATCCTCTCCACGGCCAACCGGGCGTTGTCGAACCGCTTCCGGCTTCCGGCCTGGCTGCACGTGGGGTCGAAGATCACCTTCCGCGAACCCGTGCGCATCGGCGACGAGATCGAAGTGCGAGCCGTGCCGGTCGAGAAATGGCGCAGGAAGGGCCACGAGTTCATCGAAATCTACATCGCGTACCTGACGGACGCAGGCGTCAAGACGGAGATCCGGCATACCGCCATCTACCGGATCGCGCAGCGCAGCTGACAGGCTCCACACGATGTACCGACGCAGCCCCGCGGCCCGTGTCACGGCACTGGTGTGCTGTTGCCTCGCCGGCGCCGGCGCCACCGTCCATGCCGACGACCCGGTCGCCCGGACGGTGAGCGACAGGGACTTCTCCGTAGCGGCGGACCTGCCCCCCGGAGCGCCGCTCATCGTCGGCTTCACCCGGGCCTCCAACGACGAGACGCGGCCGTGGCGCGAACGCTTCGATGCGGAGGACGGCGCTCCGCCGGTCTACGTCGCCCTGGTGCTCGCGTCCGCACCGCGCTGGGTGCGCCGCATGGCCGTGCGGCGTATCCGAAGCACCATGCCGGAAGATCGGCATGACTCGGTGCTCATCGTCACGGAGGGCGAGGACGCGTGGCGGGCGCTCGTCGGTTTTGAAGCGACCGCGGAGGACTCGGCCTACGTCGTGCGCCTCGACGCCACGGGGCAAACGTGCTTCCGCCACGTCGGGGCGATCATGGACGCGGCGTTCGAGGCGTCCCGGAAGGCCGACTGCGGCGTTGCCGGTCTCGGTACCGGCGACGCACCCCCCGCCTCCAGCCCGTGAGGTCGCCGGCGCGGCCATGAGTCGACCTCCCCGCCAACCGATCGCCTCCGATTTCCCGGGCGGGGCATGCCCCGCCGGCAGCCGCGTCCGTTTCCCGATCGCCGGCGAACGGTGGCTCGAAGGCCTGGTAACCGAACTCCGTCTGCGCCACGCCGTGGTCGCGGTCGCCGACGAGCGCTGGAAGGTACCTTATCCCGGAGTGACGGTCCTGGAGCGCGCGGCATCCGAGTGCACGCTGGCGGAAGTGGAGACCCTCGCCCGAACACTGCTCGCTCGCCACCGGGCGGCCGGCGACCTCACCCAGGCCTGGACCTTCGGGTTCGACCTGGCGCCGTCGCGCGCCGGGGTCTGTCGCTACACCGAGCGACGCATCGACCTCGCGGTGTCCTTCGCGCTGCGCGCTCCAAGGTCCGAGATCGAGGACACCGTGCTGCACGAGATCGCCCACGCCATCGTCGGCCCGGACCACGGTCACGATGCCGTCTGGAAGGACAAGGCGCGGGAGATCGGCTGTTCAGGCAGTCGCGGGCACACCGTACCGGCGCGCGTCGCGCCATGGATCGGAGAGTGCGCCTGCGGACGCCCCTGGTTGCGTCAGCGGCTGCAGCAGCGCATCCGCCAACGCGGACGATGCCCGACCTGCAAGACGCGCATCATGTGGCGCCGCAACGTCGGCTGAGCGCGCGAACTTCGTTTCGCGGCCCGTCCTGGCGGACGGGGGGAAGTTTCGCCGGCGCGAAACTTCTACGGCGCAAGCCCCTGGCCGTCGAGCCCCGCCACCACTGCAGCGATGGCTTCTCCGCGCAGACCGTCCTTGACCACCGCGTAAGCCGGCCCATCCAGCTTGACCAGCCTGTTCGCGGCCGCGAGCCCCGCGTCACGCACGTCTTCCGGGACCACCACCTCGTCCAGGAACCCGGCGTCCCGCGCCTCCTGCGGCGGGAAGATCGTCGCGCCGATCGCCGCGCGCGCCAGGTGGCGCTTCGAGAGTCGCTCCCGCGCCAGCAGCAGCCCGAACGGCGGCAGGGTCATGCCGATGGCGGTCTCGTTCAGGCCGATGCCGAACTCCCCGTCGGCCCCCACGCGGTAGTCCGCGGTGAGCAGGCAGAACGCGCCCAGAGCGATCGCGTGACCTGTCGTTCCGATGACGAGAGGCTGCGGCAGGCCATACAGGCGCATCATCAGTCGCGCACCGGCGAGTGACATGTCCCGTGCGGCCAGGCGATCGCCACCGCGTATCACCTTGAGATCGAAGCCGCCGGAGAAGATGCCGGGGCGACCGGTCAGCATGACCGCCTTGGCCTCCCCGGCGGCACGGTCCAGCGCGGCGTCGACCGCCGCGATCATCTTCGGCCCGAAGGCGTTCGCCTTGCCGTCGTCGAGGGTCACCACGGCGACATGGTCCACCAGTTCGTAGTGTGCGAGATCCGACATCTGCCCTCCTTCTTTCGGGTACCGTTGCACGGACGCTCCCATGACAGGAGAACTTGACATCCATGAGCGCAAAGCGATGGATTCTAGCAGCCTGTCGGAGCTGGGCCTGCCGCGAAACTCCCGTGCAACCAAGTGGACGCACCCGCGCCCCGAGTTCTTGACAGGTACGGCGACGTAGCCGATCTTCCGTCGTTCCGTCCGGGCCGCCACGGACGTGCGGCCACACCGATCAATGGGTCGCCCCCTTGTTGAGCGACAGGAGAGGCTCGATGTCCCAGCCGCCACTCCACACGGCTAAAATGATGGAGGAGCCCCGCATCGTGTCGCTCATCGCGAGCGCGACGGAGATCGTCGCCGCGCTCGGCTTCGAAGAGCAACTCGTCGGGCGTTCCCACGAATGCGACTTTCCGGCGTTCGTCGAGGACCTGCCGGTGTGCTCCTCGTCCAAGGTGGATGCCGGCGCCTTGAGCCTGCAGATCGACACCCAGGTACGCGCCATCGTCGCCGAGGCCCTCTCGGTCTACCGGGTCGATGCCGGGTTGCTCGACCGGCTCGCGCCGACCCACATCGTCACCCAGACCCAGTGCGAAGTGTGCGCGGTCAGTCTGGCGGACGTGGAGCGGGCAGTGTGCGAACTGGTCGCATCGCAGCCACGGATCGTCTCGCTGGCGCCCATGAGCCTGGCCGACGTCTGGCAGGACATCCAGACCGTCGCCACGGCGCTGGGCGCGGACGAACGGGGCGTAGGACTCGTCGGTGCACTCACCACGCGACTCGACGCGATCCGCACCCGGGCCCGGATGCTGCCGCGGCGGCCATCGATCGCCTGCGTCGAGTGGATCGAGCCCCTCATGCACGCGGAGAACTGGCTGCCCGAACTGGTCGATATCGCCGGCGGCACCGTCATGCTCGGCGAAGCGGGCCGCCACTCGGGCTACTTTCCGATCGAGGAACTGGTCGAGCGCAACCCGGACATCATCGCCATCATGCCCTGCGGCTTCGACATCGAGCGCTCCCTGCAGGAGATGCCGGCGCTGACGTCGCGCGCCGAGTGGCCGGGGCTCTCCGCCGTCACCTCCGGTCGGGTATTCGTCACGGACGGCAACCAGTACTTCAACCGGCCCGGGCCCCGCGTCGTGGAATCCGCCGAAATCCTCGCCGAGCTGTTGCATCCGGACGTGTTCGACTTCGGACACCGGGGAACCGGGTGGGTTCCCTGGGAGGCGGCGCCCGCCTGACGCGGGGCGCCCTCAGGTGTGCGCCTGCAGATGCCCGACGCACCGCGCCCAGGCGTCCGCCGCCGATTCCTCCCGCAGCGACGGGCGCATGAAGTTCAGGAAGGCGTGCCCGGCACCGTCGTAGCGGTGAAACTCGAAGGTCTTGCCGGTCCGCTCGAGTTCGGCCGCGATCCGGTCCACGTCCGCCGGACTCGGATTCTCGTCCTCGTTGCCGAACAGCCCCAGCAGCGGGCAATCGATCTCCCCCGTGCGGTCGAACGGCGTGGGCGGATCGCCCCAGGGCACCATGATGTTGCCGCCGTAGAAGACCACGGCGGCAGCGAGACCCGCGCGATGCGCAGCCCACAGGTAGGCCAGCCGTCCACCCATGCAGAAGCCGATGACGCACTGCCGCCCGGCCGACGATCTCTGGGCGAGCCAGCTGCTCGCCACGTCGTAGTCCCGCAGGATCTCGGGGTCCCGCAGCAGCCCCATGCGCTCGAGCGGACCCAGGCCGTCGGCCTGCTGGCGGTGATACAGGTCCGGCGCGGCGGCCACGAAGCCCGCATCGCTCAACCGGTGGCAGATGTCCTGGATGAAGTCGTCGACGCCCGGAGCATGCAGGCAAACCAGCACGCCGGGGCGGTCGCCCTCCGCGCCCGCCAGGTATACCGGCATGCCCGAACCATCGACATCGAGCGTCTCGAAACGACCGGCCATGATCGGCTCTCCCTCGCCAACGACGCACTCGATTAAAGCACTTCGCCCGCAGCCCCGCCCACCGGCACCGGGCTCCCCCGATGCTATGATCCGCGCGGACGCCGAGCGGCTCGAACGCGAGGACGCCGCGCCGAAGTCGGCAGCAATCCACGCACCGCTCCGGCGGACCGCCGCCGCCCGACGTCAGCAACCGGCCCAGGGAGCGTCGATGCCGAGTCGATCCACGGCCACCGCCCATCCGAACATCGCTCTGGTCAAGTACTGGGGCAAGCAACCCGGCCCAGGCAACGTGCCGGCGACGCCATCGCTTTCCCTGACGCTCGATGCCCTGACCACGACCACCACCGTGGCTGCGTCCACGCGGGACCGCATCGTCCTGAACGGTACGGAGGTCGCCGATGTGAAGGTCGCGGCTTTCCTGGGCGCGCTGCGCGGGACTTTCGACATCCCGCCTCTCGATGTGACCAGCGCGAGCGACTTCCCCACCGGCTGCGGCCTCGCGTCGTCCGCCTCCGGCTTCGCCGCGCTCGTCACCGCGATCGACGGGGCGCTGGGGTGGGACCTCTCGCTCGACGAGCGGTCCGCCTGGGCGCGCCGTGGCTCCGGCTCCGCCGCCCGCTCCATCGTGGGTGGCTTCGGCGCCCTGCGCGAGCGCGGGGGTGCCTGGGCGGCCGAAGAAGTGCTGCCGCCCGAGGCCTGGCCGCTCCGCGTCGTGATCGGCATCACCGCACGCGAAACCAAGGCTGTGGGCTCGACGGCAGGCATGGAACGCTCCCGCCTGACGTCTCCCTTCTACGACAGCTGGGTCCGGTCCACCCCGAACGACTTCGCCGCCGCCAGGCGCGCGGTTCTGGAACGCGACTTCGATGTCCTCGCGCGCGTCTCGGAAGCGAGTTGCCTGAAGATGCACGGCCTCATGCTGTCCAGCCAGCCCGGGCTGATCTATTGGAACGGCGCCACCGTCGAGGGCCTGCACCGCGTCCGCGCGCTGCGAGCGGGGGGCCTGCCCGTCTTCTTCACCGTCGACGCCGGTCCCCAGATCAAGGCCGTCTGCCTGCCGGACTGCACGACCGAAGTCGAGGCCGCGCTCGCCGCCGTCCCCGGCGTCGAGGAAGTGCTGGTCAGCGGACTCGGTCCCGGCGCGGGCTGCGTCACGCAATGACCCCGGTGTCGGCGGTCCAGGCGAGCGCGCCCGGCAAGCTGGTCCTCGCCGGCGAGTACGCCGTGCTGGCCGGCGCACCGGCCGTCGTCGCGGCCATCGACCGGCGCGTCACGTGTCGCCTCGGTCTGTGCGACACCGGCGGATGGGTATTCCGCAGCCGCGGCTTCGAAGCACGCTCCACGCACGCACGCGACGCCCTGCCCACCACACCCGGCGACCCCGGGACCCTGGTGCGCCACGTCCTCGATCGCCTGCGCATCGACACACGCACACTGCCGGAGCACATGGACATCGGGATCGACTCCCGTCCCTGCTTCCATGCCGGCGTCAAGCTCGGACTCGGATCCAGCGCCGCGGCGACGGTCGCCACGGCCGCGGCAGTCGCGGAACTGGCGAGCGCGGAATACACCCTCGACCCTTTGTTCGACATCCACCGCGACCTGCAGGGCGGCTCCGGCAGCGGGCTGGACGTGGCGGCGTGCCATCAGGGCGGCGTCATCCGCTTTCAGTCTGGCGAATCCACGGCCTTGCACCTGCCCGGGGACCTGCACTACCTGTTCGTGCACGTCGGGTGGGGTACCCAGACAGCCGACCTCGTGGGACGGTTCAACGCCTGGCGCGGGAGCGGACACCCTCCCGAGTTGCGCCGGCTGATGGAACTCGCGGAGCACGTCGCCGAGGCGGGGAACGCCTTTCTCGAACGCCTGGCGCCGTACATCGAGGCGCTCGAGGCCCTCGATCGGGCGGCCGACATCGGCATCGTATCCGCACCGCACCGACAGGCCGGAACCCTGGCCCGCGGGCTGGGCCTGCTCTACAAGCCCTGCGGGGCGGGCGGCGGCGACATGGGGATCGCATTCGCCACGGACGCGCAGGCGATTGCGTCGTTTCGCCGGGCGGTGGAGCGGATCGGGTTGCTCGTCGTGCCGGGCGCCATCGCAGGGAGCGGAGTCCGGCTCGAAGGCGACGCACTGAGAAGCCGCTGAACCAGGACCGGGCTGATGGCCTCGCCGGTCCCTGCCCGGCAACGTCAGTCGTAGAGTCCGCGGAACTCCGGCGCGGCGTTGCTCGTGCGCGCCTCCCGGATGCAGCGGGCGAGAATGGGTATGCCGTCGCGGATGTCCGCGTCGGGAACGTGACCGAAGGCGAGGCGCAGATATGGCACCCGCGTCCCGTCGATGTGGAAGTTGGACCCCGGCGCGAAGTACAGGCCGCGCTCGGCCGCGATGCGCGTGAGCTTGTCGCGGTCGACGTCGTCCGGAAAGCGCACCCAGACAAAGAGACCTCCAGCCGGGTTCGACCAGGCACAGAGGTCCGACAACTCGTTGGCGAGGCCCTCGACCACGAGGTTCTTCTTGACCTTGAGGTATCCGTTCAGTTCTTCGGTCAGGCTCCAGACATCGTCCCGGTACAACTCCGCGACCACGGCCGCGGCGAAGTAGTTGCCCCCGGCGTCATGGCGGCGGGCCAGGATCGTCTCGAAGAGCGGACCGCGCGCGTAGAGGTATCCGAGCCGCATGCCGGGCGCCAGGATCTTCGAGAGCGAACAGAGATAGACGATGCCCGGGTAGTCCGACAGGGCGAACAGCGCCGGCGGCTTCTCACCGTCGAAGTGCACATCACCGTAGCAGTTGTCCTCGACGATCGGGATGTCCCGCCGCCGGGCGATGTCGATCAGTCGCCGGCGACGTTCCACGCCCATCGTGGCGCCGGTCGGGTTCTGATAGGTCGTGAGCGCATAGATGAACTTCGGCTTGCGCGCATCGCCGAGTTCATCGAGTTTCGCCTCGAGCAGATCCACACGCATGCCGCCCTCGTCCACCGGCAGCCCCTGCATGTCGATGCCGAGGGAGCGGTAGGCGCCGATCGTCCCGACGTAGGTGAGCTCCTCGCAGATGACGGTATCGCCCGGCCGGGTGAGGGCCTCGGCGGTCAGCGTCACCGCCTGCATGGAACCGTTCATCAGCGCGATGGCATCGGCATCGACCGGCACGCCCTCGCGCTCCGACTCGCGCCGCGCCATGGCCGCGCGCAAGCCCGCATGCCCGAGCTTGCCCGGATAGTCCGTCAGTTCCGCGAATTCGCGCGCGATAGCCGTCGTCGCGGCGTGTTGCACGCGCTCGATGGGGAAGGTTTCCGGGTTGGTGCGGCCAACCGCGAAGTTGAAGATGCGTTCGGGCATGACTGCTCGGCTACGTGATCAGGTCGAAAGGCAAGTCGCTGATGTCACGCAGGCGGCTCCCTTGAACCAGCGTATCCAGCAGTTCCGCATCCGTCAAAGGTCCCGGATGTCGCCCCATGGTTACGGTTTGACGAGTCCGATCGCATATTCCTCGTGCATGCGGTTCTCGATCTGGCTCTGCTTGGCATTACCCCAGCGTGCCGGCATCATCCGCTTGTCGCGATCGAGGCGCCGCACGCCAATGCCAGCGCATGCAAAGCCCAGATGCTCCGCAATGGAATCGAGCGCCTTGTGAGTCTCCACGTCCAGACCCCTGAGCGTCGATGTCCCGACGACGACGACGGCCGCGCCTCCGGTTCGGAGCACACGACGCATCTCGCCTAGGACCCCAGCCATTTCGCAGAAGTATCGGCGCAGGACGTTGGCCTTCCTCTCGTCGAGGCTACCCAATCGCGCCAAAGTGGACTCGCACCGTTCGGTCAACGTGGCGGCAGATTGCCCACCCTTGGCATCGTGCCCAAGATAGGTCTTCCGAAGTTCCGTCAGATCGTCGAGCCTCCAGCCGAACCACACCAACGAGAACTTGTGGGCCCGCATGTAGTCGATCGCGTTGTTCGCGTATGGGGGTGAGGTCACGATCAGGTCCGCGCTCCCATCGGGGAGTCCCGTGGCGCTGGCAGTCGCGGCAAGCACCTGCGCGGGAAAATCAGCGGAAGTCCGATCGTCCTGGGCCAGATTCCCCTTCAGCCGCTTCGCGAACGCCATGAATGCAGACTGTGGCGCCTTGTCGAGAACCCTGTGCGGTCTCGTGTGCGCCAGATCGCGCGCCAGCGACACGCCCCCTGATTTGGCGATGATCGTTGAAGAGAAAACGACCTCAAGGAAACGCCGCATGGGGAGGTCCGGGACCTCCTCAATCTGCTTGATTAGAGACAGCAACTCGAGTTGGCGTTCAACGGGGAACCAGTAGTTCAGGAACTCCAGGGTCTTTTCGTCGAAGCGACTGGCGAGCCCTGCTTCGAGTTCGCTACGTCGATTCCAATAGTCAGACTGGGCTTGCTCCAGAACCGTTAGTCCGGTCTTCAGGGCTACAACGGCGGCTACGGGATCCAGCTTGGCCGACGAGATCAGTCTGGCGAGCGGATCGATGTCGCAGCCGATCGCTCGTCGACCCAGGCGCTGCGCTTCCACTAACGTCGTCCCCGAGCCCGACATGGGGTCGAGTACTGTTTGCCCCGGCTCCGACATGCCCTCGATGAAGAACTGTGGCAACTGCGGGGGGAATTTTGCGGGAAACGGATGCCAACCGTGTGTGGCGAATCTGCCGTTGGTGCCGTGAAAGCCCAAATCCTCCTTCAGCAGCAGCCGCAACGTCTCGATGGCGTCATTCGGCGGTCGCGTATCCTTGCCCTGGCCCTCCCGCACGTCGGCGCAACGCTCGGCCCCAGCCTCATCCTTGAGCCCCGACGCGGAGTTTTCCAATGAGCGCTCCTCCACTCTGGTGCGCGGCCACACTGTAACGCAGGCCATGCCCCTGAAGGGTCTTCCACCGCCACGATCGAGACGGTTTTCCAGAATCCATACTGCATCCCGCCCGTAGCTGGCGACGGCCGCGCGAGGCTCCGCTTTGAGCTACCCTGTTCCGAAACCAACGGGTCGTGGAAGGCATGCTCGGCGCACTCAGGGACCGTGGCAGGCGCGCGCAGGAACGCGTCATCGAGGAGTCCCGCGGGAGGATCCGCGAGAAGGCCATCAAGCGCGCGAAGTCCCGCATCGCGCTGGCCAACCGCCGCGTCGAGGACTTTTCCGAGGACGACCTCGAGGCGCTCGTCGCGGAGGAGGAACAGAAGCTCCTGCGGCGCCTGTGGCAGATGCCGCTCGCGGCCGTACTGGTCGCCCTGGGATTCAGCTAGTGCTCAACCAGATCCTGAAGTTCACGCTGGTCTCCGGCGTCGCCCTGTTCCTGCGCAAGCGCTGGAAGCGCCTGTCGGGGTGCGCGCTTGCCATCGTCGCCGCCGTCTACATCCATGGCGAGTACCTCGACTACGTGGGGGCGCTGCCGGCCGGCACGCCCGCGGCCGCGCACGCAGGGGAATACCTGCTGACCGCCTTCCTCCTGAAGAACGCGGTCATCGCGGCGGCCGTGCTCGTCGTCGTCGTACTGGAGGTCCGCGCGTCCCGGGGCAAGGGAACGGCGCACGCCCAGCAGGAGAACGCAGCATCGTCCGCCCCCGCGGATGCGGCGCCGTCATCCGGTGCGGGACAGGGCGACGGCTTCGATTTCCTGCGCAAGCGGGGCAAGCTCGCGAGCCGTACCGAACAGCTCATCCGCGGCAAGCCGGCGCGGTGAGCTACACGCCGCTGCACTCGGTCATCGCCGCTTTCTCCGATCGCGAGCGGGCCAACCTCGCCGCCATCCTCGAGTTGGACGAAGGCAGCGCCGCAGACGACCTCTGCGAGGCGTTTCGCTGGCTGTACTGGTCGAAGACCCGCGCGAGGCTCACGGACAAGGCGGTACGGCAGGTCGGCGTCCTGAGGTCGGCGATCGGCGGGAACGACGAGGGAGGCACGTCGATGGACGACCGCTATCCCGTTCCCGCCTGGGAAGACCTCGTAACGGGGCTTGCTCGCCATCTCAAGGTGTACGACGCGCAGGTCGATGTCACGGTGAACGAGCTGTACATCAGCCAGGCCATCATCGTGCGGGCCCTCAACAACATGACCGCCGCCCAGCGGAAGGCCTTCTTCGACGAACAGGCCGGCCTGGAAACCGCGCTCGAGCACGGCGCGGGCGACGACCGGCGACTCGCGGGGCCGGCCCGGGCAGCAACGGCGCTCGGACTCGCCAACGCCGCCGGATTCAGCCTCTACGCGGCATCCACCACCGCCCTGGGATTCGTCACCCACGCCGTCGGCATCACCCTCCCGTTCGCTGCTTTCACGGGCGTGAGCAGTTCCATCGCGTTCATGATCGGGCCCGTCGGCTGGCTCGGGGCGAGCGCCTACGCATTCTGGAAGGCGACCTCGACGAACTGGGAGAAGGTCGCGCCGGCCATCATCTATATCAGCAATGCCCGCGCGGCTCGGGCGATGGGGTTGACCCCGGTCCCGGATACGCCCGACACCGCCGCGTCACGCTAGCCCGCATTTCTCACCAGGCCGCTTGTCGGCGGGTCAACATGTGCGCCCGGCCGACCTTGCCGCCACCCGCCGGAGCGCGACATACTTGCGCGTTTCGCCGAACCGGCCCACGGAGACCGCCATGACGATCAGCGCTTCAGCCACCGACGAACTGCTCGTCGAGCAGCGGGATCGCATCCTCATCCTGACGCTCAACCGCCCCGAGCGTCTGAACGCCATCAGCCGTGACATGCTCAACGAGTTGTCGGCGAAGCTGGTCGAAGCCAACAAGGATCCCGACATCCGCTGCATCGTCCTCACCGGCGCCGGACGAGGGTTCTGCTCGGGCCTCGATCTCGTGGCCGTCAACGAGGGCGGCATCGGCAGCCAGGAATCAGCCCGCGGGCAGAACCGGCCGCGCCAGCTGTTCGACCTGCGTGACGCGCCCATCAACGTGATGTGGAACATCGACACGCCCGTTGTCTGCGCCATCAACGGCGCGGCGGCCGGCTACGGCATGGACATCACCCTGCTGGCCGACATTCGCATCGCCGCAACCCGGGCGAAGCTGGCGGCGGTGACGGCCAAGCGCAACGTCGTCCCGGAGAGCGGCGGGACGTGGCTGCTGCCGCGACTCATCGGCTGGGCGAAGGCCGCGGAACTCTACTACCGCGCCCGTACGGTCGGCGCCGAGGAAGCCCTCGAGATCGGCCTCGTCAACACCGTGGTGCCCGACGACGAACTGATGCCGACGGCGCTCCAGTGGGCGGAGGAGATTGCGGACAACGCCCCGATGGCCGTCCAGACCACCAAGCGCATGATGCGCATGGGCCTCGAGGAGTCCTACGACACCGCCGTCGACCATCTCATGGTGCACCTCAACGCCATGTTCGCGAGCGAGGACTTCGAGGAAGGCGTGCGGGCGTTCGTCGAGCGCCGCAAGCCCCAGTTCACCGGGCGGTAGCGCTGCTGCCCCTGGTACGGTCCCACGTGGACGTGCCCATCGTCGCCGCCGGCGGGTTCGTGGACGGAGCCTCGATGGCCGCCGCCTTCGCGCTCGGCGCCGAGGGCATCCAGCTGGGCACGCGCATGGTCTCGGCCAGCGAGTCGCCGGTGCACGGCAACTGGAAGGCAGCCATCGTTGCCGCACGGGAGACGGACACCGTGTTCCTGAACCGTTTCAACTCGCCAGCGCTGCGGGCGCTGCGCACCGACAAGACGACGCGTCTCGAGAAGGACCATGTGACGAACGCCATGAGCGAGTTCGGCACCGCCAAGGAGCTTTATTTCGGGGGCGACATGGAAGCGAGCATCGCCTTGACGGGACAGGTCTGCGGACGCCTCGACGCTGTCCGGCCCGTCGCGGAGATCCTCGAGGAGATAGAAGCGGAGTTCTTCGACACCATCGGAGCATTGGCGTCGCGCTATCCGGCCGACCGTTCCGCCTGAGCGCGGTCCGGCGGCGTCTGCGCAAGAATTGCACCCGGAGCCACTTGCTCGGTGTCGCGGCCTACTCTATAACCCACGCACAACCCACAGGCGCACCCGCACCCGCGCGCACGCGGACCGGGGCCGCTGTGATCAGGGTGGCAACGCATGGCAACGCAATCGGCAGTCGCGAAAAACAGTTCGCGCATACCCAATTTCTTCAAGATGCCCATCGAGGAGCGCATCCGGGCGTTGCGCGAGCGCGGCCTGCTGACAGCTGACGACCTGCGCCTGCTCGAATCCGGCGAGCACACTCTGAAGCTGCACATCGCCGACAGGATGATCGAAAACGTGGTCGGCGTGATGGGGCTGCCGCTGGGCCTCGGACTGAACTTTCTGATCAACGACCGGGACTACGTAGTACCCCTGTGCGTCGAGGAACCTTCCATCGTGGCCGGATTGTCCGGCGCGGCGCGCACCGCGCGGCTGTCGGGGGGGTTCGAAGTCACGGCCACGGATCCCATTCTCATCGGGCAGGTGCAGGTGGTGGACGCCGGAGACCCGGAACACGCCGTCGAGGCGCTCCTGATGCACAAGCAGGACATCCTGAACCTCGCCAACAGTCTGCACCCGAAAATGGTCGCGCGCGGCGGCGGCGCCCGGGACATCGAAGCCTTCCGGTACAAGGCGCCGGAAGACGGCCGCGACATGACCGTGCTGCACATCCTGGTGGACACGCGCGACGCCATGGGCGCGAACCTCGTCAACGGCATGTGCGAAGGGATCGCGACGCTGGTCGAATCCATCACCGGCGGCAAGGTCTTCCTGCGCATCCTTTCCAATCTCACGGACCGCGCGCTGGTGCGCGCGAGCGTGCGCATTCCCGCGCAGAACCTGCAGCTCAGGGACTATGACGGCGAGGCGGTGCGGGATGGCATCATCCTCGCGAACGACCTGGCGCTGGTCGACCCCTATCGCGCCGCAACGCACAACAAGGGCATCATGAACGGCGTCGATGCCGTCGCCCTTGCCACCGGCAACGACTTTCGCGCCATCGAAGCGGCAGCACACGCCTATGCGGCCCGCGACGGCCGCTATCGCGGGCTCACACGCTGGTACCGCGGCGGCGAAGGCGACCTCGTCGGCGAGCTCGACATGCCGATGAAGGTCGGCACCGTGGGCGGCTCCCTGGAGACCAATCCGACGGTGCGCATCAATCACCGCCTGCTCGGCTCGCCCGGCGCCACCGAACTGGCGTCCGTCATGGGCGCGGTGGGGCTCGCGCAGAACTACGCGGCGTTGCGGGCCCTGTCCACGGCCGGCATTCAGCAGAACCACATGACGCTGCATGCCCGCAGCGTCGCATCGGCGGCGCAGGTGCCGGAGGACGTCTTCGACACCGTGGTCGAGGCGCTCATCGAGTCCGGCGAGATCAAGGTGTGGAAGGCGCGGGAGATAGCCCGCCGCGTCCAGCAGCACGCCGCGCCCATCGCGGCCCCGGACAGCGAGCCGCGCAGCAGTGCGTGCGGCAAGGTGATCCTGCTCGGCGAGCATGCCGTGGTCTACGGACGCTCGGCGTTGGCCGCGCCCATTCCGCTGGCCGTCGAAGCCCGGGTCATGGATGCCCGCGACGGTGTGCAACTCCTGATTCCCCGCTGGGGCATCGAGCAGCGCGTACCACCGGTGAACGAGCACCCGCAGGGCGTTCCCGGCATCCTCGCGATGCTCCTCGAACGCCTCCATCTTGCCGAGCGGGGCATGACGATCGAAGTGTTTCCGCACGTGCCCCGCGCGATGGGACTCGGCGGTTCCTCGGCGCTCGCGGTGGCGGTGGTACGCGCCCTCGACACGCACTACGCCCTCGGACTGCCGAGCGAGGCGATCAATTCCTACGCTTTCGAGTGCGAAAAGGCGGCGCATGGCACCGCGTCGGGCGTGGACAACACGATTGCCACCTACGGCACCGCACTGGTCTATCGCAACCGCGAAACGCCCGAGTTTCACCGCCTTTCCGCATCACGCCCACTGCCTATCGTCGTCGGCATCTCCGGCAGGGAGAGCCTGACCGCGACGACCGTCGCCCGCGTGCGCGCCGCGTGGGAGCGCCACCCCCTCCGCTACGAGGCCATCTTCGACCACATCGAGTCCCTGACCGCCGCCGGCGCGGATGCCGTACGCGACGGCGCGTTGGAGGATCTCGGCGAATTGATGAATCTCTGCCACGGCTATCTGAACGCGTTGCAGGTGTCGACGCCGGAACTCGAAGAGATGATCCATGTCGCGCGCACGAACGGAGCAGTCGGCGCAAAGCTCACCGGCGGCGGTGGCGGAGGGTCGATCATCGCCCTGTGCCCGGGAACGTCCGAGCGTGTGAGCGCGGCGATCCGGGCGGCCGGCTTCGAGACCCTGTCGTTCGAGATCGAGTGATTCGCGCGGGCACGCCCGCCATTCCAGGAGAAACCGTATGACCACACCCGCTCGCGTAGTCGTCGTCCCGAAACATCCCGGCCCGCTCGAAGTACAGGAGGTGCGGCTTCCCGACCCCGGCCCCACGCAGGTGGTGGTCAGCCAGTTCGCTTCCGGTGTCTGTCACTCGCAACTCCACCAGATCGGCCGCCCGCGCGAGACCCCGCTGATCCTCGGTCACGAATCGACCGGCATCGTCATCGCGAAGGGCAGCGCCGTCACGCATGTCGAGGAAGGCGACACCGTCCTGCTGACCTGGGTGCCGCGCGATGCCGCGCACGCGGACGCACCCCCCCTCGCCGCGACGCTCGAAGTCGCCGGCGGCACTGCGCACGCACCCAACGTCTTCACCTGGGCGGATCACACGATCGCGGACCAGCAGTTCGTGGTGAAGGCCGATGCGGGGATCGCCCGGGACGTCACCGCCATCATCGGCTGCGCGATCATGACCGGCGCCGGCGCCGTCCTGAACACCGCCGACGTGCAAGCGGGAGAGAGCGTGGCGGTCTTCGGGGTCGGAGGCGTCGGCCTCTCGGCCGTGGTCGGGGCGCGCATGCGCGGCGCCGACCCGATCATCGCCGTGGATCTCGACGAGGAGAAACTCGCGTTCGCCAAACGGTTCGGGGCCACGCACGGTGTCAACGCGGCGGACGTGGACCCGATCGAGGCGATCCATGCGATCACCGGCCGACCGGACCAGACCGCCATCACGCGCCGGCCGGTCACCGGCGTCGACTACGCCTTTGACTGCATCGGGCTCAAGACGACGATGGAGCAACTCGTGCCGGCCTGTCGACCCGGCCACTTCGGCGTCTGCCAGGGCGGCACCGCGGTGCTCGTCGGCATTCCGAGCGAGCCCGTGGAGCTGAAGGCGATCCAGATGGTCACCCAGGAGAAGCAGTTCCGCGGCAGCATCGGGGGTTCCTGCTCGCCCGACCGGGACTTCCCGATGTTCCTCGACTGGCACGCCAACGGCGACCTGGACCTCGAGTCCCTGGTCACGGAGCGCTATGCCATCGACGACATCAACGAGGCGACCGAGGCGCTGCGGGCCGGCCGCATCGCGGGGCGCGCGATCCTGGAGTTCGACAACTGACGGGAGGCCCTCCGATCACGCTCGACGAGTACATCGATCGGTTCCGGCGGCTCAACGTCAACTGGCGCGCGAAGGGCATCGCGAGTCCGCACAAGCCGTGCATGCTGCTCGCGGTCCTGGAACTTGCCGAGCGTGGGGCCCTGGACCGCAACCAGGTTCTTTACGAGGCCACTCTGGAGAGTTTCGCCGCGTACTTCGACGCTATCCGGCGCGACGGCGACCACGGCCTGGCCTACCTCCCGTTTCTGCGGCTGCAAGGCGACGGCTTCTGGCATCTGCACGCCCGGCCCGGCCGCACGGTGCACGACGCCCCCAGATCGCACTCGGCCATCGGCGAGAGCTTCGAACACGCCTCTCTCGATTCGGAGCTCCATCGGTTGTTTCTGGACCCGCACGCGCGACGCGAACTGCGCGCGGCCCTGCTCGACTGGTTTCCGGAACGACGCGAAGCCCTCAACGCCCTGATCGATAGCCGGCGCATCACCAACGAGTACGAAAGCGCCCTTCGGCACGTCGAGAAACAGCGACCGATCACGATTCCGACAGACGACGCAGCCCGCGACCCAGCCTTCCGGCGTCTGGTTCTTGAAGCCTATGACTACCGTTGCGCCGCCAGTGGCTGGCGCCTGATCGTGCCTGGCGGCCCGGCCCTCGCGGACGCTGCACACTTGGTCCCCTTCTCCGAGACGCGCGACGATCACCCCCGCAACGGGATCGCATTGACGCCCACGTTCCATCGCGCCCTGGACGCACGCCTGATCGCACCGGGACCGGACATGCGTTGGTGCGTGTCCGAGGTACTGGACAAGCGCATACCAGACAATCGCCCGCTGGTCGAACTGGCAGGGCAGGACGTCATCTTCCACGGCCACAAGCGACATCGCCCACGCGAGGACGCCCTCCAGTGGCGCGTCAAACACCTACGAACGCGCACCGAGTGAACGACTCCCCAACGCTTCGAGATCACCTCGCCCATCTGGCACTCGCATGCGTGCACCGAGAGTATCCCAACCGCATCGGCCACCTGATGGGTTCCGACGCCGACGTGCGGCCGCCCAGACAACTGACACCCGCATTCTTCGGCTGCTTCGACTGGCACAGCGCCGTCCATGCGCACTGGCTGCTCGCGCGGCTCTGCAGGTTGGACCCGAACGCGGGCTACGCCACGGAGGTACGCCGTGCACTCGCCCGGGCCTTCACGGTGGAGCACGTCGCCGCAGAGGTGCGCTACGTCGCGACCCGCCCGGCCTTCGAGCGACCCTACGGCATGGCCTGGCTGCTGCAACTGGTCGCCGAGCTGCACGAATGGGACGATGCCGACGCAGCGTCCTGGCGAGAGACGCTGCGTCCCCTCGAAGACCACGCCGCCGGCGTCTTCGAGACGTGGCTGCCGAAGCTCACGCACCCCGTGCGCAGCGGCACGCACGATCAGAGCGCCTTCTCGCTGGGCCTCGTGCACGACTGGGCGCGGATCACGGGGGCCACCGCCTTGCGCGCACTGGTCGAACATCGAAGCACGGCCTTCTTCGACCAAGACCGTGACGCACCGCTCGCCTACGAACCCTCGGGCCACGACTTCCTGTCGCCGAGCCTCGCGGAAGCAGACCTTCTGCGGCGGTTTCTGCCGCCCGCCGACTACCTGACCTGGCTCGACGCCCTCCTCGGCGACTTCGACCTGCAACCGGTCACGGTCGCCGACCGGGCCGACGGCCACCTGGTGCACCTCGACGGACTGAACCTGAGCCGCGCCTGGATGCTCGAGGGCATCGGTTCCGTCGCGCCGTCAGCGCGCCTCGCAGCGATGGCCGAGCGGCACCGCACGGCCGGACTGGGATCGCTCGACGGCCTGACCTACGCCGGGGCCCACTGGCTCGCGACCTTCGTGGGCTATCTCGTCACCGGGCGGGGGCTGGACCGCTGACGCCTACGCGGAGAAGCAGCGCGCAACACGAGCCGCCTCTTCTTCGTCCACACCGGCCTGCTCCGCAAACTCGGACCACCGCCCGATCACCGCCATGACTTCCTCCGCGCAACGGCGAACCTCGGGTTTGCCCAGTCCGAAGACCCGGCCTCCCGTCGTCAGCGCCCGTGGCGACGGCGGCGAGGGTTCGTACCCGAAGCCGGCGGCGTGGTACTCGCCGATGGCGAGGCTCGGCGTCAAGTCGTACGCCGGTGACAGGCAATAGCCTTCTCCCCGGTGGATCAGGCTGAAGTTGCGCTCGTGGTCGTCCGTGTTGTTGATGGCGCGATTGAACGTCATCAGCCGCACCAGCGCCGGCATGTCCACACGGACACGGGTGGAGTGTCTGCGGACCAACTCGGCAATGTCGTCGTACCGGAAGGCACGACCCCGGTCACGTTGCGAGCGGCGATCCTTCAGCAGCGCGTTGACGCTGACCAGGTGGTGTCGGGCGTCTCCCGCAACGTCGAAACGCTCCAGCAACAGGATGTCCCGCCCCGCCGCCCCGGTGACGACTCGTCCACGTGCGACCTCGAGCCCTGCCGCTCGCGCCATCTCCAGGCAGGCGAGTTCCACCCTGGCGTTGTTGTAGGCGTCGCCGCGACGCCGATTGAACTTGGCCAGATAACGCCCCTGGCCGTCGAACACCAGGGCCTTGGGGCGCGCTCCCCCGACGCTGCTCGCGGCCTGCGCGAGGCCCTGGAGAAGGCCGTGGCGCGAGTCGGCATCGTCCGGGGCACGTTGCGATTCCGCCCCATCCGCCAGGGCGGCCGCTTCCTCCACGCGCCCCAGGGCCTCGCACGCGACGCCGTACTCGAATCGTGGCGCCTCCCCGGGAGTAGTGAGCGACAGGGCACCAATGTGGCTGTGGCTCACGCGTTCGAGCAGGTGTGTGACCCGGTTGGGATCGAAGGCGGTGTCACCTGCAAAAAAGGCCGCGCGCGCCATCACCTTGCGGCCCCAGTCGTCCGGCAGGTAGTCGTCGAGGAATCCCGGCACCCCGCCCTGACATCGCAGAACCGTTTGCCCGCCGGATAGCGAGAGGGCGACCGGGTCGATGGAGAAGGCGCCCGGCCGGTCGAGGTACGCGGTGCGGTACCGGAAGGCCACACGTTCGATCACGCCGTCGATTTCCTCGACGACGCAGTCCGCGGCGTGCACCAAACCCGTGGCCGGGGTATTCAGGTAGACGTCACGGCGGATCCTCAAAGAAGCTCTCCTCGATGACGAACAGCCCTTCGAAGGTTTCGGCGAGCTCGAGAATCTCCGCAGCCCGCCAGTACCGGGCGATGCTCACGGACAGGTCGCCCTTCTCCATCTTCTGCAGCGTTGAGCGGCTGACGCCTATGCGCAACGCGAAACTCGCGAGATCGTCAGCGGGGAAGCGCCGCCTCCGGGCCGCGCGCAGCTTACCGCCCAATGCTTCGAGATGATCCGTCATGGTGACTGTAATATTGGTATTTTCGGCTCCCAAGGGCCGATCTTACCAGTATTTAACTCTCTTCAGATCCCGACTCGCGACCTCGCAGCATCCCCCAAACGGGTCACTCCTCGAGCAGCGCCGACCGTCAGGCTGTCGTCGACCGTCCATATCCCGAACGCGCCGCATAACCGAGCCGCTCGAAATCCGGGCCCGTCTCGCCGCTCTTGCCGAACGCATCGTCAAGACCGCACAGGGTGGAGAATACCGGCGGGTTGCGATCCACGATCGCCTGGTCGATGTCGTCGTAACGTTCGATGGGGCGCATGAAGTTCCGGGAGTAGGCGTTGTGCAGCGACGTCCGGTGTCCGGGCGCCTTGCGCGGCGTCGAGCCGTGCCAGGTGGCGCCGTGCCAGAACGCGATGCAGCCCTGGGGCATCTCGATGCGTACCGTGCCGTCCTGGGTCGTGCCGGGCAGCACCTGGCGACCCTTGCGGAAGCTCCCGGGCATGATGACGGTCGGCCCGGCGTCGCCCCGGAAGTCGTCGATGGCCCAGACGGCGGGCGCTGCCAGGCAGAAATCGGGGAACGGCTGCTCCACCCTCGACGCGGCATAGTCCGAATGCAGACCCGGGTGCGTCTCCTGCCCGGGGCCCTTCACGATGGTGGCCGACTGGTAGCTCAGGCAGCCTCGCCCGAGCAGGTGTTCGGCGAGGGTCAGCACCCACGGATGCACGACCGCCTCCTCCCAGATCTGCCCGCGACAGAGCAGCATCGTCGCCCGGAAGCTCGCGTCAGCGGCACGCCCCGCGTGGTTCCTGTGCGTTTCCTCGCGCAGCTCCCGCGCGTAGTCGTCCGTGAAGGCGTTCTCGAGCACCGTGTACCCGGTATCCGCCAGTTCGGCGACCTGCCGCTCGAGTCCGAAGTGCTTGACGCGATGGCCGATGTCCGGGTTGTTGGTCGTGCGCACCGCGAGGTGGTCGTGCAGTTCCCGCATGAGCGCGGCAACCGCCGGATCCGCCGGCATCTGGCCGTGTTGTCGTGGCGCCTTGTCGCCCCCGAGGTGGTGGTACTCCTGCACGATCCGTGCGCGGCTCGAAGGGTCGTCCCCGTAGACGATCCAGGCCAGGGGCAGCGCGGCGTTGTAGTCCGCTCGAAGCAGCAGGTCGACATCGGCGCCGGGGCGTCCCTCGACCTCGACGGTCCCGTCCCGCAACCGCACCGTGAAGCCGAACAGGCCGTCTCCGTTCGCCAGGTGTGGCGGCGGATTGTCGAGATGACCGGAGAAGCTGAACGTTGCGTTCGGGACCGTCTCAGCGCGGGCCCCAAGGAAGCGTTTCACCTCCGCCAGCCACTCCGTCGACGCGTATTCGATCCGTTCGTCAAGCGGTGCGCTCAGCTGCGTGTACACGTTCGCTCCCCTCCTCGATGCAATCCCCTGTCCGACCGCCGCCCCGCGGGCAGCAGCGGCGGGTCAGATCCCGTCGGGATGGAGTGCCGCAGGCCCGGGGCGCCTTTGGCTATCCGTCACTCCTCGAGCAGCGCCGGCCGGAAGGCCGCCGTCGAACGTCCATAGCCTGAACGCGCCGCATAGCCCAGGCGCTCGAAGTCGGCTCCCATCTCGCCACTCTTGCCGAACGCGTCGTCGAGACCGCACAGGGTGGAGAAGACGGGCGGATTCCGGTCCACGATCGCCTGGTCGATGTCCTCGTAGCGTTCGATGGGACGCATGAAGTTCCGCGAGTAGGCATTGTGCAGCGACGTGCGCTTGCCCGACCGTTTGCGCGGTGTCGAGCCGTGCCAGGTCGCGCCATGCCAGAACGCGACGCAGCCCTGCGGCATCTCGATGGTCACCGTGCCGTCCTGGGTCGTCCCGGGCGGCACCTGGCGACCCTCGCGGAAGCTCCCGGGCATGATCACCGTCGGTCCGGCATCGCCCCGGAAGTCGTCGATCGACCACACGGCGGTCGCTTCGAGGCAGAAGTCCGGAAACGGCTCCTCCACCATTGACGCGGCATAGTCGGAATGCAGCCCGGGGTGCGTCTCCGTCCCGGGCCCCTTCACGATGGTGTCCGACTGATAGATCAGGCAACCGCGGCCCAGCAGATGTTCGGCGAGCGTCAGCACCCAGGGGTGTACCACCGCCTCCTCCCAGATCTGCCCGCGGCAGAGCAGCATTGTCGCCCGGAAGCTCGCGTCCGCCGCCCGCCCGGCGTGGTTCCCGTGCGTTTCCTCGCGCATTTCCGTCGCATAATCGTCGGTGAAAGCGTTCTCGAGCACCGTGTAGCCCGTATCCGCCAGTTCCGCGACGTGCCGCTCGAGCCCGAAGTGCTTGACGCGGTGGCCGATGTCCGGGTTGTTGATCGTGCGCACGGCGAGGTGGTCGTGCAGTTCCCGCATGAGCTGCGCGACCGCCGGGTCCTCCGGCATCTGCCCGTGTTGTTGCGGTGCCTTGTCGCCGCCGAGGTAGTGGTACTCCTTCACGATGCGCTCGCGGTTCGAAGGGTCGTCCCCGTAGACGATCCAGGTCAGCGGCAGCGCGGCGTTGTAATCGCCCCGCCGCTGCAGGTCGACATCTGCGCTCGGCCGCGCCTCGACCTCCACGGCCCCATCCGAGAGCCGCACCGTGAAGCCGAACGGACCGTCGCCGTTCGCGAGGTGCGGCGGCGGATTGTCGAGATGGCTCGAGAAGCTGAAGGTTGCGTTCGGGACCGTCGCGCTCCTGTCCTCGAGGAATCGCTTCGCCTGCGCCAGCCATTCCGTAGATGCGTATTCGACCCGTTCGCCAAGCGGTGCGGTCAGCTCCGTGTGCATGCTCGATCCCCTCCTCGTTCCACCTTGATATACCTTTCGGATGCCCTGCCCCGGCGCTGCAACCCCGTCGCAGCGCAAGGCGTCGAGCCCGGCTTCGACGCCAGAATGATAGTCGGGTACAGCACGATTCGCAGCGTCTACGATACCCGAGCCGCGCCCTGCCGCGCAGCCCCGCAAGGCGCTACCTGGCCCGACTGGGGTCCGATCTGGTGGCCTCCAGCACGTGCGTGGCGGCGCCGATCATCGACGTCATGTCGCTCAGGTTGGCCGGAACGATCAAGGTGTTGCCTGCCTTGGCCAGGTTGCCGAACTGCTCGAGATAGTCCTCCGCCACGCGCAACTGCATGGCCTTGTCCCCACCGTCAACCGTCAGCGCCTCGGCGACCTTCTTCAGGCCTTCGGCAGTCGCTTCCGCGATGGCCAGGATGGCGGCTGCCTCGCCCGCCGCCTCGTTGATCTGCTGCTCCCTGTTGGCTTCCGACTGCTTGATGACCTGCTGTTTCTCGCCTTCCGCCGCGTTGATCCGCGCGTCGCGCTCCCCCTCGGATTCCAGGATGGTCGCGCGCTTCTCCCGCTCGGCGCGCATCTGCTTCTCCATCGCCGAGACCACGTCCGTCGGCGGATTGATGTTCTGTATCTCGTAGCGGAGGACCTTGACGCCCCACGGGTCGGAAGCACGGTCGAGTTCCTCGACGATCCGCAGGTTGATGTGGCTGCGTTCCTCGAAAGTCTTGTCGAGTTCGATCTTGCCGATTTCGCTACGCAGCGTGGTCTGCGCCAGCTGGGCGATGGCGAACAGGTAGTCGCCGATGCCGTACGAGGCCGCGTGGGCATCCATCACCTGCAGGTAGAGCACGCCGTCGACGCCGACCTGAACGTTGTCCGACGTGATGCACAGCTGCTCCTGGACATCCACCGCCTGCTCCTTCAGCGTGTGCCTGTAGGCGATCCGGTCGAGGAACGGCACCAGCAGGTGGAATCCCGCCCGAAGCGTGCGCGAGTACCGGCCCAGCGTCTCGACGACGTAGGCACTCTGCTGCGGTACCACCACCGCAGTCTTGACGATGATGATGATGGCCAGGACAGCGACCACGCCCGCTACGATCAGGGTTTCCATGGAGATCCTTCCTCAATCCAGATTGCGCTCGGACTCTACCTCATTGTCGGACGCACTCGCGCCCGCTGGCAGGCCCTCGATGCTGAGACCCGCTCCCCGGATACCGACCACTCGGGCAGCCGCGCCGGAGGCTATCGGGCGTGTACCGACGTTGGTCGCGGTCCATTGCGACCCGCGCAGATCGACGCGCGTCTTCTCGCCGACCGCCATGTCCTCGATCACGTGCACGACCTCTCCCGTCGGCGTGCCGTCAAAGCCGACCAGGCGTCCCCGCAACCGCGCGTAGAGACGTCGTCTGAACAGCACCATCGACGCCAGGGCCAGCGCCGCGAACAACAGCCACTGCTCCCACATCGCCAGGTCGCCGCCAGCGAGTTGCACCAGGCCAACGACGCCCGCCGAAGCGCCCAGAAAGATGAAGTAGAAGGCGAGATCGGCGGCCGTGAGTTCAATGCCGACGAGGACACCGCCGACGATCAGCCAGCCCCACCATGGCATCGCTCACCTCCCTCCGTCGTGCACCGAGGTCCGAACGGAGTGAGCATAGCGCTCCCCCAGACAGCACACTAGCGCGCGACCTTCGGTCGCGTTGGACGTTTCGCGGGCTGAAACTCCCGTGGTACGCGCCGGCGCGACTGCTTCGTCCTTCGGCCATATGTGCGTTACGGGAAACAAGGGCTCTGTTGGGTGGCCATATTGTACGCTGGTGAACATATGGCCCAGAACAGCATCCATATGATGCTCAGGAGTCACTATGCGCACTTCACCCAGGGATCAAGGCCGGCGAGGCGGCGTCCCAACGGCGTGAGCTTCGCCACCGGTCCCGGCTCCGGAATCAACTGCCCGGGGACCTGCTGTTGGACGGCCCATTCCGGCGGACGCCGCTCCTCGAACAGGCGCACTCGTTCGAGCCGCTCGTCCTCCGATCCTGAGACATCCATGGTCACGTACTGCACCCAGCGCGGCACCCGGCCGTCATTGCGTGCCGACGAGTGGGGCATCTGCCGATGCCAGACGACCATCGAGCCGGCCCTGCCGCCGATCTTCCGGATCGGCGTGGCGCTTGCGTTGACCGCGTCGCGCGCCTCCCGGACGCGGCGGCCCGATACCCACTTCGGCAGTTCCGCGTAGACGTCCGGGGCGCAGCAGAAGGCGCCCTGCTCGGCCGCCGTATCCCGCAGATACACCAGGCCCTGGAACCCCGCCCGTCGCGGCCGGCGCGGATCGGTGTCCCAGTGCAGCGGACTCGTGCGATCGCCGCCCTCCCAGCCGGCCGCCGGCGCCTTGCAGGACACCCGATCCATGGATACCCACAGCGACTCGTCTTCGTAGAGTTCGCGAAAGAGCGCGTGGACCGCCGGCCATTGGCGCACGTCCCACAGGGCCTGTCCGTGGTGCAGGGGTACGATGCCGTGTCCCGGGCTGCAGTTCCCATACCAGGTCGCGGGGTCGTCCGGGTCCACGCCGACGAACGCGGCGGTGGCTGCAACGACTGCTTCGCAGAGCGCCGGCGGGACCACAGCGGGCACGACCAGGTAGCCCCGCTCGAACAGCTCCTCGCGTCGGGCGGTCATCCGGCGCGGGACAAGCGCCGTAACACCAGGCATCGTCGCCCGGTCGTGAAGCTCATAGAATCCCGTCCATGTCCGACACGTTCGTCTGCATTGACCTCGGCACCACCCGGCTGAAGACTGCCGCATTCACGTCGAAGGGCGAATTACTACAGCAGGTCGCAACACGGCACAAGGAAACCCCGGACGGCCAGGACCCGACCCGGTGGTGGCGCGACACGGTCGCCGCCGTGCGCCGACTCAATGTGGAACGCGTCGCCGGCATCTCGCTCTCGGGCCGTGGGGGCGCCGGGGTGTTCCTGGACGGGCACGGGGAGGTGCTGGCGGGATCCTGGGCAGACGACCGACACGCGGCAGAACTCCGTCGACTCCACACCTGGCGCAGGGAACGCTTCCTGTCGAACTACGGAGCCGCACTGGTGGCCAAGTACCTGTGGCTCCGCGGTCAGGACGCCGGCGCCGGGAGACGATGCCGCTACGCGTTGTACGGCAAGGACTACCTGCTCTTCCGACTGACCGGCGCGCACATGACCGACTGGTCCTCGGGCCCGGACGCAGCCTGCTGGGACAGCCACCTGTTCGAGGACTTCGGGCTTCCGGCAAACCTCCTGCCCGAGCCCGCCCTGCCCTGGCACATCGCCGGACCGCTTACGGCCGAGGCGGCCCGGGAGATGGGCCTGCCGGCCGGAACGCCGGTCGCCGTCGGGGCGCATGACGGCATCTGCGCCAACGTCGGCGCGGACGCCGCCCGACCCGGCGACTACGCGATCACCCTCGGCACCCACGCGGTGACGCGCGCCGTTACCGCCGAACGCCCGCCCGGGGCGTATCGCTTCTACGCCATGCCGCTGGATCGTCATGTGATCGGCGGCAATGCGATCCTCGGCGGCCGCAGCCTCGACTGGCTCCTCGATCTCACACACGGGCCGGCGGAGCGCGACCACGCCTATCGCGCCGCACAGGCGCAAGCGGAACTCATACCCGCCGGCGCGGACGGCGTCTCCTTCCTGCCGTTTCTCGCCGGACAGGTCGCCCCCGAAGCGCGGCCCGGGGCGAGCGGTGCGTTCACCGGACTGCGAGCGCGCCACGGCCGCGGAGCCCTGTTGCGCGCCGTGTTCGAGGGCGTCGCGTTCGCCGTGGGCGACATCTTCGAGCAGGTGCGCGGCTGGTGCGGACCGCCCAACCGCATCCGACTCACCGGCGGGGGCGCGGCGAGCCGCCTGTGGCCGGAGGTGCTCGCCCACGTCCTGAACGCGCCCCTGGAACTGTCCGATCACGCCGTCGAGACGCGCGGCGCCGCGGTCTTTCTCGCGGTGGCCCTCGGTCTGTACGCGGACCATGACGCCGCCGCCCGGGCGATGGTGCCCATCACGCGTCGCGTGGAGCCGGATCCGGAAGCCGTCGCCGCCTATCGTGCCCTGCATGCGCGCTGGCGCGCGGTTCGCGACACCCTGCGGCCTCTGGACAAGGCGTGATCCTGCCAGGGGAGTCCACTTGAGCACGCTGAGCATCACCCATGGCAAGGTGGTCGATGTCGACTCCGGGGAGATCCGCGAGCGCGATGTCCATGTGGCACAGGGCGTGATCGTCGAAACGCTCGACGCCCCCGCCCAGAGGATCGTCGATGCACGGGGAGCCTTCGTGGCGCCCGGCTTCATCGACCTCCACACCCACGTCTTCAGCCACCCGCTGTTCGAAACCAGCCGCCTGCAGGCGGATCGCATCGGCGTCGAACAGGGTGTCGCCTGCGTGGTCGACGCCGGTTCCTCCGGTGCGGCCACCATCGACGCTTTTCCGCGCTTCGTCCACGAGACGCAAGCCACGCCCGCCTATGCCTTCCTCAACATCGGTAGCCCCGGCCTGCCGAACGTCGGCGGCGGCCATGCGTCCCGGCCAGACCTCTGCGACCTGCCGGGCACGGTGGCGGCCCTCGAACGCCACGACTGGCTGGTCGGCGTCAAGGTGCTGGCCTCCGCGTCCCACACCGGGAGTTTCGGCCTGGACGCCGTGAAGCTCGCGCGCAAGGCGGCGGAGCTCTCCGGCAAGCCGCTGATGCTGCATGTCGGCAACCCGCCGCCGCTGATCGACGATGTGCTCGATCTGCTGCGGCCGGGGGACATCGTGACCCACACCTACCACGGCAAGGTGGGCGGCGTACTCGGCTTCCAGGACGTCGTCATCCCCGCGTTCCGGGACGCCGTCGCGCGCGGCGTGTTCGTCGACGTCGGCCACGGGCGATCATCCTTCTCGTTCCGGGTCTGCGAGACCGCGCTGGAGCAGGGCATGCCGGTGCACACGATCAGTTCCGACCTGCACCGCGGCAATGTGGACCGCTATGCCGTGTCCCTCGCCCGGACGATGACCAAGCTCGGCATGCTGGGTCTGCCCCTCGTCGATGTCGTCCGGGGCGTCACGAGGAACCCGGCGCAGGCGATCGGGCTTGCACAGGCGGGCTTCGGGCACATCGCCGTCGGTCATCCCGCCTACCTCACCCTCTTCGATGTGATCGAAGGCGCTTTCGAGGTGGAGGACGCCACCGGCGAGACGCGCATCGCGTCCCGCCGTTTCGAGACCCGCGGCGTGCTCGTTCGCGACACCTACCACGAGCGCACGCAACCCCTGTGAACCCGTACGAGCGCGCCGGAGTGGGCACCGTCATCAACGCGGCCGGAAAGCTGACGGCTCTCGGGGGGACCGCCCAGGAGCCGGAGGTTGCCCGCGCACAGGCGGATGCTGCGATGGCGCACGTCGATCTCGCGGAGTTGCGTCAAGCCGCGGGCGCCCGGATCGCGCAGGCAGCCGGCGCAGAGGCCGCAAGCGTCACCAGTGGCGCCGCGGCGGGAATCGCCATCGGCGTCGCCGCCATCCTTGCCGGTACGGACCTCGCCAGGATCCGTCGGCTGCCCGAGGCGGGCGGTCCGCGGGACGTTCTGCTGCAGTGCGGCCACGACGTCGATTTCGGCGCCGAAGTCACCCAGATGATCCGCCTCGGCGGCGGCCGCCCCGTCATCTTCGGTTCCGTGGAACGCGTCACCGAGGCCCACCTCGACGCCGCACTCTCCCGGAACGCCGCGGCCATCGTCTACGTACAGTCCCACCACTGCATCCAGGAGGGCCGCCTGCCGCTGGAGGTCTTGCTCAACCGCGGCGTGCCCGTGCTCGTCGACGCCGCCGCCGAGCAGGACCTCCGCGCCTGGGTCGCCGCCGGCGCCGATCTCGTCACCTACTCGGGCGGCAAGGCCATCGGCGGGCCGACCTGCGGCTTCATCGCCGGAAAGCGCGCGCTGATCGATGCCTGCGAGATGCAGCAGCGTGGCATCGCGCGCGCCATGAAGGTCGGCAAGGAGCAGATCATGGGGCTCCTGGCCGCGCTCGACCGGCCGCGCCCGGACTCCGGAGACGATCTGCTGGAGGCGCTTCATGCGGGACTGGCGCGCTGCGCCGACGCCGCCATCGCCCCGGACCGTGCCGGCCGACCGATCCGACGCGTCGCCCTCGATCTCCCACCCCGCCAGGCCCAGGCGCTCGTCCGCTACCTGCACGACGGCGAGCCCAGCATCCGCACCCGGAACCACGAGTTGGACGCCGGCCGCGTCCTGTTCGACCCACGGGAACTGCGCCCGGAACACGTATCCGTGATCGTCGCCCGTGTAGAACGGTTCGTCCGGACCCAGGACCGCTGACGCCTCGCACCGCGGCGGTTGTGGGACACCAGCACGGAGGATTAGCCTTCGCCGCAGTGTCGTCCAGGGGGAGTGCACGATGTCGGAGGGGTTGCTGGCAGGTCTGCGGGTCGTGGAGATGGCCCATCCGCTGACGGAGTACGCCGGGCTCGTCTGGGCCGGATTGGGGGCGGAAGTGCTCCTGGTGGAGCCGCCGGACGGCGCGCTCGCACGGCGACGGCGGCCGCGCGTGCCCGGTTCCGGCGAGTCGACGCGCGGCAGCATGGCCTTTCTCGCGCGCAACACCAACAAGAAGAGCGTCGTGATCGATCCCGCGGACCCGGACGACGCGGCGCTGCTGCGCGGACTGTGCGCACGGGCCGACGTGGTCTTCGATGCCGATGGATCGGTCTTCCACGCCCTCGGAGCCGCTGCCGGGGCGCCAGTCGCGGTCACCGTGACGGACCGCCTCGGGCTCGGCATCTCGTCCATCGTCGGTTTCGCCGCGAGCGGCGGACTCGCTTCGAGCGGGTGGCCGCACCAGCCGCCCTGCAACGCGCCCTCCTGGCTGGCGCTGGACGGCACAGGGGTCTACGCCGCCGTGATGGGCGCCGCCGGTCTCCTGCGCCACCGCAGCAGTGGGCGCGCCGTCCGTTACGAGATCCCGTACGAGGAAGCGGCGACCGCCAGCGTCACCCCGTGGACGCGCACGCTGCACTCCCACGGCACGCACGCCGGGGGACAGGGCACGTTGACCGCACGACTCGGGCCGGGCGGCTATCCGATTCACGAAGCGCGGGACGGCTACGTCCGCGTAGTGATGGCAACGCCCAAGCAGTGGCAGGCGCTCGTGGAGTTGCTCGACAGTCCCGAGGAACTGGTCTCCGGTCCCTGGAGCGACCGCGACTTCCGCACCGAGAATGCCGATGCGCTGAAGCTCATCTGCGACGATCTGATGCGGCGCAAGACCGTAGGAGAGCTTTTCTTCGAGGGGCAGCGGCGCGGCCTCACCGTGTCGCCCGTGTACACACTGTCGGACTTCCGCGACGATCCGCACGTCCGCGAGCGGGAGATGATCGCCCGGGTGGACGATCCGGAGTTCGGCACGATGGCGATGGTCCGGCCGCCGCATCGCCTGGGTCCCGCCGAACTCGACACAAGGCTCGAAGCCGCTCCCGTCCTCGGCGAGCACGACGACTACGCCCGCGCACTGCTCGACGAACCAGTGCGGGAGGTGAGCGTCGCGCAGCGCGCCCTCGACGCCTCCACCGACGAGCTCCCGCTGACCGGGCTGCGTGTGCTGCAGCTCGGCGTCGGGGCCGTCGTCCCCGAGGCGGCCTCGCTGCTCGCCTGCCTCGGCGCGGAGGTCCTCAAGGTCGAGTCCCGCGTGTACGTGGACTTCCTGCGGCGCCTCGGCCTCGGCGGCGAGGACGACCTCGACAACAGCCCGACCTTCCACCAGTTGAACCTCGGCGTGGAGAGTGTCGCGATCGACCTCTCGCGGTCAGAAGGCGTGGAACTGCTGCACAGGCTCGCGGCCGAATGCGATGTCATCATGGAGAACATGCGCGGGACGGTCGTGCCCAAATGGGGTCTCGACTACGCTGGCGCGAAGGCGCTGCGCGAGAACATCGTCTACCTGTCGAGCCAAGGGCTCGGCAAGGGCCCCTACGACGGCTTCCAGACCTTCGGCCCGAACCTGCAGACCTTCTCCGGCACCACCCACCAGTGGGCGCACCCGGACGATCCGTACCCCGTCGGCACCACCCTCAATCACCCGGACCATATCGCCGGCAAGCAGGCGCTCGTGGCCGTGCTCGGCGCGTTGGCGCAGCGCCCGGCGGAAGGCTGCCACATCGACGCGGCGCAAGTGGAGGCCGCCGCGTACCTCATCAACGACCGGTACGTGCAGCATCACTTCTCCGCGACCGACGTGGCGGCCATCGGCAACCGCAGCCCCGATATGGCGCCGCACGGCTGCTACCGCTGCCTGGACCAGGACGAGGACGAGCGCTGGGTCGCCATCGCGGTGGAAGACGACGATCAGTGGCAACGGCTCGGCTCGGTGGTCGACGCCTCCTGGACCCGGGATCCCGCATACCGGGAAGTCGCGGGCCGCATCGCCAACGCCCAGGCGCTCGACGACCGCCTCGGGGCGTGGACTGCCGACCTGTCCGTCCACGACGTGGAAACCCGGCTGCGCGCTGCCGGCGTGCCGGTATCCCGAGCCGTCACGGGCGACGACATGGCAGCCATGGATACGCCCTTCTTCCCGCTGGTACGCTACCCGGGCTCCGGTACCCGACACTGCACCGGCATGCCCATCGTCACCGAGGCGGGCACGCGGCCGCCCGTGCGACCCTCTCCGCTGCTCGGCGAGCACACGGGACGCGTGCTCTTCGACGTGCTGGAGATGGAAGCGGAGGAGGTGATGCGGCTTCGGGAAGAGAAGATCGTTGGCTACTAGCCACGGCGACCCGGGTCGGTCGAATCGAACAGTCACTCCCATGGAAACAAATCCGCTCGCGCTGATTCGGCACGGTGTAGGGGCGACCCTTGTGGTCGCCCGTCCCGGAGTCGTGCAAGCCGCAGGAACGGGACGGGCCGGGGAAGACTCCGCCTGGGTGGAATTCTATTGGAACTTCGAGGCAACCCGTCCGAACGGCATGGAACTGAGTACGTCCGGTCGCGAGACGCAGGTCCTCAGGCGCGAAAACGGCGCATGGCAGATCCGGAACGTGCACTATTCGGCCATGCCGACCCAGGTGGAAGGCGAAGGGTTCTGAGCCATTCAAAGCCTGCCCCGAGACCGGATCACACAAGGAGGTCCCTACGATGCTGCTGGCCGCCCAGATCATCGGAATCATCGTCGCCGCCGGGGTAGCGCTGTACCTGCTCGCAGTGGCTTTCGGCCTGTACCTCAAGGCAAGGGGCCAGCGGCCCTTCGATGCGGACGCGCTCGCCGCCGAGGGCGGCAAGTACGCGACGGCGGCCGACGGCCGCGTCGTCGAGTACTTGACCTACGGCACGACAAGCAGGGATGCCAAGGTGGTCGTGAACATGCACGGCTCCGGTACCGAGGCCAGGGAACAGGCGAGGCTCAATGCCCCCAGTTGCGAAGCCCTCGGCGTCCGCGGCATCGCGATCAGCCTGCCCGGGTTCGGATACAGCGACATCCAGCCGGGCCGGCAGGTGAAGGATTGGCCGCGGGACGACCTTGAGCCCGTCCTCGTGCAGGAGGGGGTCGACCGGTTCATGATTACCGGGCACTCGCAGGGCAACCCGCACGCGATGGCCGCCGCGTGGTACTGCGGCGACCGCTGCGAGGGCCTCGGACTCTACGCACCGCTCCTGCCCACTCCGGTTTCGAGGGAGGAAGGCGTGAAAGGCGCCATCGGGATCGACGCCCTCCCGACCACGGAGAAGCTCCGGAAGTGGTACATGGGATGGTATTTTGCGGTCATGCACCTCAGCGTCGTGACCCTCGCGCCGTGGCTACCCCTCAAGGCGATCACGGGTAGCGGGCGCAGGGTCCGCGAGGACGCCGCGCTGCTGCAGCACTTCGCCGACAGCTTACAGCGCGGCGTCGTCCGGGGGAGCGTCGGGAATGCCTGGGAGTCGGCCGGCGACGTGTGCTACGAGTGGGGTTTCGACCCGCGGCTCATCGAGACGCGGAACGTCGTCATCTGGCACGCGGCCGACGACACGCTGTGTCCAGCGGAGATCGGCCGCTGGCTGGCCGAGATGTTCCGCGCGAAGGAGGGGGTCCGGGTCGACTTCCGCGACGACGACATCGGCTACGGTCACGTGACGTACTCGCGGGGCGAGTTCGCGGAGCCCGAGGGTTCCATGGTCAAGGCGCTCGTCGACGGATGCGACTGAGGCGTCCGACCGCAATCCTCGCGTTTGAATCCGCGCCGGTTGCGCAGCCACGGCCCGCTGGCTAGAGTCTCCCGCTTCCGGTTGTCCGGTCCGCTCCCATGAACGTGTCCGCCTCGGCCACTGCCCTCACCCTCGAGCAGAAGCGCGCGCTCTACCGGGACGGCTACATGGTGGTGCCGAAGGCGGCGGCGCCGGAGCTGGTCGAAGCCGCGCTGGCCCGCATCCGCCGCGCGAAAAAAGGGGAGCACCTCGGCAGCGAGCGCGAGATGACCGATCTCGTCAACGCCTCGTCGGTCACACCGATCCTCCACGAGGCCATGGGGCAGTTCGATCCGCCGATCGTCTGCCAGGTGGGTGTGAACAAGCCGTCGCAGCCGGGCGACCATTTCAACAACCTCGGCTACCGCGACCGGGACATGCCCTACTACGGTGCCCAGACCCACATGGACGGGCTCATCACCATCACGGCGCCCCAGGAAGTCCAGGAAGGCACTCCGGAGGAGATATACCACCGCTATTTCGCATCCGGACCGAAGGGCGACATCGGACGCAGCCCGGACGTCATGGGCCACAACATGGTGCCCATGTTCCAGGACCCGGAGATGACGCTGGGGAACGGCAGCTTCACCGCGTTCGTCTTCGTGTGCCTGAATGACCAGACGCTCGAGGGGTGCGGCCAGACAGCCCTGCTGCGCGGCGCGCACCACGCGACGGAGCGCTTCTTCCGCTGGCAGTACGAAACGAACGGACATCTCGGTCCGGAGGGCCCGGGATGGCCGCGGCTCAATCACGACGCCCCCAACCGTTGCGGGCTCGTCTACCTGCCGGAGGCGATACGGAACGAGTTTATCGACCAGACCTCGGAGAGCACGCCGGACGGCAAACGCTGGCCCAGGCCGACGCAGATCCTCATGGAGCCGGGTGACGTCTGCATCACGAGCTACCACATCCCCCATTCGGGGACGCGCAACGAGCGCGGCACGGAGTCCCGCAAGAACATCATCTTCCGCATCCGCAACAAGAAGCGTCAGCCGGACAAGGTCGTCAACGGCGTCTCCGACCACCCCGACCGGGGGCAGATGGGCGAGTGGCTCGAGTACGAGGACGGCAACGATCCCTGGGAACGCTCCAGGTACGCCCTGTGCCACATGTGGCACGAGTGGCAAGGCATGGCCGAGGTCGTGGCCCAGGAACAGGCGAGGAAGACGGCCGCGTAGTCCGCCGCGAGGAAAGACCATGAACGTCGCAGCCATCCACACGCCGCAGGACACCGTCGCCAGGTTGCGCTTCGGCGTGGACACCGGTGCCAGGGCACTCTTCGATGTCGGCCCGGCGAACTGGCCGGAGGGGCACCGCCGCGGCAAGTTCGAGGTGCACGACGTGACCGTCCACGACGGGCGCACCGCAGCACCGGAGCTCGACACCCACGGCTTCGAACTGCTCACGCATCCCCGGCCCCGGGTGGACTGGAACGATCCCGCGGCCGTGGCCGGGATCTACTATCCGCAGGCGTCCGCCCTGGCCCTCGAACACGCCGGCGGCCAGCGCGCCCTGATCTTCGACCACACGGTGCGCCACGGCGACGAGACCGTCCGCGCCGCGCGCGGCCTGCGCGAACCGGCCTACGCGGTGCACAACGACTACACGCACTGGTCCTCCCGCAAGCGGCTGCGGGATCTGCTGCCGGAGGAGGCCGAGGGCCTGCTCGCACGGCGCTTCGCCATCGTGCAGGTGTGGCGTCCGATCCGCCGACCCGTGGCGGCCGATC
Organism: Candidatus Azotimanducaceae bacterium; assembly: GCA_965206615.1. Taxonomy (GTDB): domain Bacteria; phylum Pseudomonadota; class Gammaproteobacteria; order Pseudomonadales; family Azotimanducaceae; genus VXNE01. The sequence goes on along the minus strand of OZ242219.1, from coordinate 478,330 downwards.
CCATCGCGATCGCCGACGCGCGCACCATCGAGGAAGCGGACCTCACGCCGACATATCGCCTCTCGCCGGGGCGCGTCGGGGAGACCTGGCAGGTGACCTACCGCGACCGGCACCGCTTCTACTGGTTTCCGCACATGACGCCGGACGAGGCGCTGATCTTCAAGGTGTACGACTCCGCCACGGACGGGCGCGCCCGGTTCACGGCGCATACCGCGTTCCGCCTGCCGACGCAGGACGCGACGAGTCCGCCGCGGGAGAGCGTCGAAGTGCGGATGTTCGTGTTCTGGTAGGGGCCGCCTTTGTGGCGGGCCGTGTCCAGCGGCTTGTCCAGTTCCACACGGGCGACCACAAGGGTCGAAGACGGGCGACCACAAGGGTCGCCCCTACAGCGCCGGGAACACGGCTTCGGCAAACGCTTGGGCGTAGTCGAAGCCGCCGTCCTCCCGCGGCGCTGGCGTCGGCATGGGATGCGGCACGATGGCCTCGATGGGCAGGCCGTAACCGAGCACCGTCCGGATCTGCTCGACGATCGCCTCGAACGGGCCGTGCAGTGCGAAGGCATCCACCGCCGCCGCCGGCAGGAACGACACTACTTCTCCCGCGACCTCAAGGTCCCGCGCGTGGTGGAAGTCCGGCCATACCTGGCGCTTGAGCAACGCCACGTCGGGCCCGGGCCACGGCAGGCCGATGTGGTCGAAGAGCATCGGCGAGTATTCGTAGTACCCGGCGGCGACGGCGCGGCCAACGCGCGCGGCGCGCCCGGCGTCCTCGTCGACCACGGTGTGGAAGACGCAGCCGATCCGGACCTCTTCCGGCGCCCTGCCCGCCTCCGCGGCGCCGGCGCGCACCGCTGCCACCGCCAGCCGCAGGTTCGTCTCGTGCACTCCGACGCGGATGAACACTCCGTCCGCCACGCGACCGGCCATGCGCAGCGTCCGCGGGCCCTGCGCCGCGACCCAGACCGGGACCGGCGCCGCGTGCCGCAACACCGCCGGCCGGGCCGCGTCCACGTGCAGGCGCTCTCCCGCATTCAATGCGCGAATCGTTCGGATAGCCTCTTCAAGCTCCGCCACCGTGGCCGGACACTTGCCCATGAGGCGCACCGCGGTGTCGCCGACCCCCATGCCGAGCAGGGTTCGGCCCGGCGCGACCCGGTCCACCGTCGCGATGGAACCCGCGATCACGGCCGGATGCCGCATGACCGGGTTCTCGATCAGGGGACCGAGCACGATCGACCGCGTGTTCCGCAGACCCTGCGCCAGCATGACGTAAGGGTCCTGCACCAGGAGCGGCGAAGACGGAATGAAGCCGTACCGCCAACCGAGCGCCTCCAGTCCCGCCGCGTCCGCGGCGAAGTGCTCCGGCGAGCGAAGATCGAGCCGGTTCAGTCCGAAGGCGACTTGCGTCATCGGGGTGTTGTCTCCTCTGCGGGCGACACGCCCGCGTCCATCGTACCGCGCCGCCGCAGTGTCTCCGGTACCGCCACCAGCAGCACGAGGAAGCCGACCAACGCCAGGCCGCCGCTGCCCGTGCATGCAACCGCGAGGGACGTCCACTGCGCCACCGACCCCATCACGAACGGCCCGACCGCCGCCCCGAGATCGCCGACCAGCCGCCAGACCCCCAGGAACTCGCCCCGTCCGCGCTCGGGGGAGAGGTCTCCCCCCAGGGTCATGAAGATCCCGGTCCCGAAGCCGTTACCGAGCCCCGCGAGCGCGCCGGCTGCCGCGAACGACCAGAAGCCGTCGGCGAACGGCAACACCGCGAGCCCCGCTCCGAGCAGCAGCATGGCGGGCGCCAGTGCCCACTTGCGCCCGAGGTGGTCGAGGATCAGTCCGGCCGGGTAGAACATGGCCATGTCCACGGCAGCCGAAAGACTGAACGCGAAGCCGATCTCCGCGGCGGACAGCCCCATCGTGGCGCCCACCAGGGGAATCATCAGCATGCGGCCGGCGCGCAGGAACATCAGCACGACCATGACGCTGCCGGCGGTGGCGAACGTCCGTCGATGCGCGCTGACCATGTGCGCGAGGCGCACGTGGCTCCCCACGTGATCGATGCGTGCCGCGCCGCTCGCAAAGATCAGTACCAGAACGAGAGCGATCGCGAAGAGCACCGCCGCGCCCGCGAACACGGCGCGGTAACCGAACACCTCCGCCCCGACACCGCCGATCAGCGGTCCGGCGAGCGCCCCCGCCCGGTGCAGGCCCGCCAGGACCGAGATCACGCGTCCCCGCTGTTCGAGTCGCACGGTATCCGTGATGAACGACATACGTGCGAGCAGCCAGACCCCGGCGCCGGCGCCAAACCCGAAGGCGGCAAACGAGAGCAGCGTGGCTTCCACCGAGAGCGCTGCCGCGACCGTCGCGAAGGTGACTCCGAGCAGCCCGGCGATCATCACGCCCCGGTCGCCGATGCGCGTGACCAGCATGCCGGCGGGCACATCGCCGAACATGGTTCCCGCGCCGCGCAGTCCCACCACCGCGGCGGCCAGCGCAGGACCCCCGCCGATCTCAAGCGCGTAGAGGGGCAACATGATCTGCACGGCGTTCTGCGCGATCGCCGAGAAGAACGAGGGCAGGTAGACCGGCAGCGCGATGCCGCGCATCACGGCCAGGATCGTTTCCGGAGCGTCAGGTTCCGGCGCACGAGCGGCCGACCGAGTGGAGGTCATGGAAGCGCCCTGACCGCCGTCGGGGCTCGGGCGGGCCTCCGGCGCGGCGGACACCCGCGGACCACTGCGAGCGTCAGTCGGATTCGGTCGTCCAGTGCACCAGCGTGTAGCCCGGCTCGTCGTCGGGATGGTGTTCGAACACCGCCTTGACCGGTGCGCCGATGATCACCTCCTGCTCCGGGTCCCCCAGCAGGTTGCCGATGATCCGCACGTTGTCGTAGTCGGGGAATTCCACGAGGACCACGATGTACGGCCCCTGCTCATTGAGCGCGGGATGCACGGGGTGCCAGACGCGCTCGAAGCTGTAGATGCGGCCGCGCGGCTCGACCACGTCGAAGGCAATGTCGTCGCTCAGGCAGCGGTGGCAGATCCACTCCGGCCCCCACTGCCAATGTTGGCAGGCGTTGCAGCGCTGCAGCTTCAGCACGTCCTCGGCAGCGGCCTCCCAGAACGGGGCATCGAGACCGTCGGGGGCCGGGACGGGCTTGGGCAGGCCGGGGTTCAGGTAACTCACAGCGTCGCCTCCGACCCGAAGATGCAGCAACTGACCGGCGTCACCATCGGCCCGGAGATCACCATCGACACGTCGACGTCCGGCACCTGGCTGGTGGACGCACCACGCACCTGGCGCACCGCCTCGATGTTGAGGCCAAGGCCGTGCATGTAGCACTCGGCCAGGTTACCGCCGCTGGTGTTGGTCGGCAGCTTGCCGCCCGGTGCGAGCAGGTTGTCCTTCACGAAGAACTCGTTGCAGCCATCCGGTTCGCAGAAGCCGTGCTCGACGATGCTCATCAGCACGCCGCCGGTAAAGTTCTCGTACGACTGCAGGACGTCGATGTCGTCCGGTCCGACCCCGGCCATGTCGTAGAGGCGCGGCGCCACCGTCTTGAAGGCGCTCGTCGCGTAGTCCGGCGCGTTGTGCACCGACGCGCCCGCGCGGTGGTGCGACCCCGTCACTGCGCCGAGCACGTAGCACGGCGCGTGCTCGACTTCCGCCGCGCGTTCGGCGGAGACCAGCACCATCGCGGCCGCGCCGTCGTTCTCCAGGCAGCAGTCGAAGAGATGGAACGGCTCGACGATCCAGCGCGACGCGTCGTACTTCTCTTCCGTGAGGGGCCGCCCGTACATGACGGCCCGCGGGTTGCTCTGCGCGTGGTGATACGACGCCAGCGAGATCGCGCGGAGCGCCGACTGCTCGACGCCGTGGTCGTGCATGAAGCGCTGCACCTTCATCGCGAACGTCTGTCCGGCGGACATCAGGCCGTATGGCGCGGTGTGTGCCGCGTCTCCGGCGATCACGTTGCGCCGCGGGCCCTGTCCGAAGCGCCCGAACTGCCCCTGGGCCAGCGCCCGGAACACCACCACGCACTCCGCCATACCGGTAGCGATGGCCGCTGCGGCGTTGCCGATGGCGCCGGAACCACCGCCGCCGCCGCCGCCCCACTGCATGTTCGCGAAGCGCAGGTCGTCGATGCCGAGGGCCGCCGCGAGACGCGACGGATCACTGCGGTCGTTGGAGTACGACGCGAAACCGTCCACCTGCTTTGGCGAGATGCCGGCGTCCTCGCACGCCGCGATGATCGCCTTGAGCGCCAGCTTGAACTCGGGGTCCGGCGCCTGGCCGTGCTTGTAGTAGGCCGTTTCGCCGACGCCGATCACGGCGACGCGCCCGCGCAGTGAGCGTTCCATGTCATCTCCCCCCTGGATATAAAACACCGAGCCGCAGGCGTCGGTTTGCTTTCGCCGCATTCTCGCATCGTTTAAGGTGCGGGCAAAATTGCACCACAGGGAGGAGACATGCCCATCAATCCGGATGCCGTCGGCGAGACCGGCGGACCTGCGACGCGCAGCTGGACATCCAGGGACGCGCTGCTCTACGCGGTCGGCATTGGCGCCGGCACCGACGAACTCCCGTTCACCACCGAGAACACGAAGGACACGCCGCAGCGCGTCTTCCCGACCTTCGCCGTGATCATCGGCGGCGGCGGCGCCCCGCTCGGCAAGGTCGGCAGCTTCAATCCGGCACTCATGGTCCACGGCGAACAAGGCATCGAGCTACTCGGCGAGATCCCGCCGGACGGCGAGCTCGAGAGCCGCGGCCGGATCGCCGGCATCTGGGACAAGGGCAACGCGGCGCTCATCGAAATGGAGTCCGAGGCGGTGAACGCGAAGACCGGCGAGCCGCTGTTGCGGACGCGCTCGACGCTCTTCTGCCGCGGCGAAGGCGGCTGGGGAGGCGACCGCGGGCCCTCGGCCAGGGTCGAGTTTCCGGACGCGGAACCGACGCACCAGCTCACCTACCAGACGCGCGAGGACCAGGCCCTCACCTACCGCCTCTCCGGCGACCGCAATCCGCTGCATTCGGACCCGTCGTTCGCGGCGATGGGCGGCTTCGACAAGCCGATCCTGCACGGGTTGTGCACGTATGGCTTCACCGGGCGCGCGCTTCTGCACGCGCTCTGCGATGGCGATCCGTCGCGTTTCCGGTCCATGAACGGGCGGTTTTCGAGGCCGGTGATCCCGGGGGAGGCACTGACGGTATCCATGTGGGCCAACGGCGGTCGGGCGGTGTTCCGCACCACCAACCAGGACGGGGCCGTGGTGATCGACCAGGGGGTGTGCACGTTCAGCTAGGGCCACCCGAGCCATCGCCCGTGCGGGCGCTCCGCATCCTGGTGCTGCTCGTCGGCACGGTTCTGTGGCCGGCGATGTTCCAGGGACTCGCCGTTGCGGCGGAAACCGGTCCGCACGCGGAAGCGGAACCCGACTCCGCCGCCTGGCAGCGCGCCCTGGCCCTGGTGCGCGAGGACTTCCCCGACGTACCCCAGATGACCACGGCCCGGCTTGCCCAACTGCTCGGGGACGAAGACGCCGAACGCATCGTGCTGATCGACGCGCGGACCCGGAAAGAGTTCGAGGTCGGGCACCTTCGCGGCGCGGTGCGCGCAAGCGGTCTTCGGACCGCACTTCGCGCGCTCGGACCGCAGGCTCCACAACGCGCTGTGGTCGTCTACTGCTCGGTGGGGTATCGGTCGTCGCAGTTGGCCGAACGGCTGCGGGAGCGCGGCGTGGCCAACGTCTTCAACCTGGAGGGGTCCATCTTCCGGTGGGCCAACGAGGGCCGGCCCGTCTACCGGGGCACCGAGCGCGTCACCCAGGTCCACCCCTACGACGAAGACTGGGGCCGGCTACTGGACAGGCGACGCTGGCCACCGGGGTCGTAGGCGCGGGCTTTCGGGGCTCGGGACCACCCTATGTCAACGTCCGAACGCACCCTTCAGGAAGCCTGGCCGGATCGGAGACTGCTCGAGCTGACAGGCGTCGAGCGACCGCTGATCCAGGCACCCATGGCGGGTGCAGGGGGTCCGGCCATGGCGATCGCGACGTGCGAAGCAGGCGGGCTCGGTTCGCTGCCTTGCGCGATGCTCGATGTCGCCGGAGCGCGCGAGCAGATCGGGATCGTCCGGCAACACACGACGCGGCCCCTGAACACCAATTTCTTCTGTCACCGGGTTGCAAGGCACGATCCCGATCGCGACACGCGGTGGAAGGCGCGACTGGCCGCCTACCACGTTGAACTGGGCCTGGACGCCGCCGGCCCCAACGCCGCCCCGGGTCGGGCTCCGTTTGACGACGCCATGTGCAAGGTGGTCGAAGACCTCAGGCCGGAAGTCGTCAGCTTCCATTTCGGCCTTCCGGAGGAAAGCCTCCTGCGTCGCGTGAAGGCGGCCGGATGCGCGGTGCTGAGTTCCGCGACGACCGTGGAGGAAGCTCGCTGGCTCGAGGACCACGGGTGCGATGCCATCGTCGCCCAGGGGTACGAGGCGGGCGGGCACCGCGGGATGTTTCTGACCGACGATCTCACGACGCAGGTCGGCACGCTCGCACTGGTCCCGCAAGTCGTGGATGCGGTCAGTGTGCCGGTGATCGCCGCCGGCGGCATCTCCGACGGGCGCGGCATCGCCGCGGCGCTGGCTCTCGGGGCGACGGGCGCCCAGATCGGCACGGCCTACCTGTTCACGGCGGAGTCCCGGATCTCCGAACTCCACCGGACCGCCCTGCGCTCGACACCTGACCACCGAACGGCGCTGACCAACATCTTCACCGGCCGGCCCGCGCGTGGTCTGGTGAATCGCATCATGGACGAGATCGGGCCCATGTCCGACGACGCCACGGCGTTTCCGACGGCGGGCCTTGCCCTTGCACGGTTGAGGCGGAAGGCCGAGGCCGCCGGCGTCGCCGACTTCTCCCTCCTCTGGGCCGGACAGGGTGTCGGATTAGGCCGCGAACTCGGCGCTGCAGAGCTGACCCGCGAATTGGCTGCCAGCGCGCGGCGCGTACTCCGGTCGCTCGTCCCGGGACAATAGTTGCCACGCGGTCCTCGCCTGCCGAGACGGCCACTCCCCCGTAAGGCTCAAGAAGGACCGCCATCGCGAGCTCCGGAGCGGGATGCGGCAGCTGGCCCTGACTGCCGTCCGCACTCGTATACTGTATCTGAGGTATTTTACTCAATAGCGTGATACAACCCTGATCTGTTAGTATCTGCGTAGTTTTACTCAGGAGAATCATCGCCGTGGCGTTCGCGCGGGCACAGGTCGCCACACTCATCGATCGGTTGAACGAGCCACCCAGGCTGCTGCTGGCCGTCTTTGGGCCCCGCCAGTCCGGCAAGACCACCCTCGTCCGCCAGGCCCTGCAGCGGCTGGAACGCCTCGGGCGCAGAACCCGCTATCTGTCCGTCGACGACCCCGGCGATCCCGGGTTTCCCGTGGTCTCTGGAGGAACCGAAGTGGCTGGATCGCCGCCAGGCGCCCGAGACGCACAATGGCTGGCAGCCACCTGGGTCGAAGCGCGGGAAGCGGCCGAGCAGACCGGCGGCCTGGTGCTCGCGATCGACGAGATTCAGCGCATCCCCGATTGGTCGCGTACGGTCAAGGGACTTTGGGATGCCGACCGTGCGAGGGACTGTCCCCTGCAGGTGATCGTCCTCGGGTCCGCTCCGCTACTCATGCAATCCGGATTGAGCGAGAGCCTTGCCGGTCGTTTCGAACAGATCGCTGTCTCGCATTGGTCGTTCCAGGAGATGGTGGACGCCTTCGAGTTGGATCTCGACCGTTATCTCTACTTCGGCGGCTATCCCGGAGTCGTCGCACTCATCAGTGACGAGGCCCGTTGGCGCGACTACGTCCTGAACGCGCTGGTAGAACCGAACATCGAGCGCGACATACTGGCCATGACCCGCGTGGACAAGCCGGCTCTGCTCAAGCGCGTGTTCGACGTTGGCTCGGCCCAGTCCGGCCAGATTCTCTCGTACACCAAGATGCTGGGGCAGCTCGACGACGCCGGAAACACGACCACCCTCGCCCGCTACCTCCACCTGCTGTCGAGTGCCGGGCTCCTCACGGGCCTTTCCAGGTTCGCTGGCCCGCGGTTCAGAACCCGCGCTTCGATTCCGAAGCTGAACGTCCTCAACACGGCCCTGATGACCTCAGCCTCCGGATACAGCTTCCGGGAGGCCAAGGCGGACCGCACGTTCTGGGGCCGCGTCGTCGAAAGCGCAGTCGGGGCTCACCTGTGCAACACGGCGACCCGAGACATCGAAGTCCGGTACTGGCGTGAGAGCCCCCACGAGGTGGACTTCGTGCTTGAGCGCGGCCCCCGGACGGTTGCGATCGAGGTCAAGAGCGGCCTGCGAACACGAGGCCTTCGGGGCCTCGAAGTCTTCGCGCAGCGCTACAGGCCCGACCGGACCATCGTGGTCGGAGCCGGCGGTATCCCGCTCAACGAATTCCTGATGTTGCCCGCCTCCGCCTGGCTTGAGAAGACATGAGCGGTTTCGTCCCCCGGACCTGCACCGAGATTCCTGAACAGGCCGCGGGCGACGCTCGCAGGCCACCGACATCGCGGCCACTGGAAGCGTTTCGCGACGAACCCGCCTACGTACTCCTCGGCGACCCCGGCGCGGGCAAGAGCACAGCCTTCGAGCACGAGTGCGAAGCGCTGGGAGACATGGCGCTGTGCCTGCCCGCTCGCGACTTCCTGACCCTCAACCCTTCGCGGCACCCCGAGTGGGATGACCGGATCCTGTTCATCGACGGTCTCGATGAGGTTCGCGCAGGCGCACCAAACGCACGCACGCCGTTCGACGAGATCCGCCAGCGGCTCGACGCCTTGGGCAACCCTCCGTTCCGTCTCTCCTGCCGCCAAGCGGACTGGCTGGGGGCGAGTGATCGAAGGCATCTCGATACGGTGTCCCCGGGTGGCAAGGTCACCGTGCTGCAACTCGACCCGCTGACGTCACAGGATGTCTCCGCGATTCTCGTGGCGGATCCCCGCATCGGCGACCCCGATGCGTTCATTCGACAAGCCCGGCAGCGACGGATCGATGGACTGCTCCGCAATCCACAGAGTCTGGACCTCCTGATCGGGGCCGTCGCCGACGAGGATTGGCCCGACGGCCGCCTTGAGACATTCGAGAAAGCATGCAGGCGATTGGTCACCGAAAAGAGTAAGGAACACGCGACGGCCATCCCCTGCCTGCCGCCGGAGAAGCTGCTGGCAGCGGCGGGCAAGCTCTGCGCGCACTCGCTTGTCGCCGGCACAGGCGGCTACGTGATCCATTCGACCGACGCGACCCCGGATTGTCCCGACCTGAACCGCTGTGTGCCCGACGACCTGGAGGCAGGCAGGCAAGTGGTTGCCACGAGACTCTTCACCGCGGATGTAGAGGGACGATTCGCCCCAGTGCACCGCCACATCGCCGAGTTTCTCGGTGGCCGATATCTGGCAGGCGCTATCAAGGACGGACTTCCCCTGCGCCGAGTACTCGCGTTGATGACCGGAGCCGACGGCACGGTCGTGACCCAGCTTCGGGGCCTGTCGGCCTGGCTCGCAGCGCACTGCCCACACACACGCAGGGAGCTGATCGAACGCGACCCCACGGGGGTAGCGTTGTACGGGGACCTCAGGACCTTTTCCGCCGACGAGAAACGCGCCCTGCTCCGATCACTAGCATGCATCGCAGCCCACAGAATTCCGTGGTCCCAAGCTGCGGCGTTCGCTCCCCTTGCCTCTCCCGATCTGGAGTCGACGTTCCTGGAAATCCTGAACGCCCCTGATCGCGATGGGGCGCACCAGGAACTCGTGCAGTTCGCATTGTGGATCATCAGAGAGGGTGATGGCCTACCGGGCCTGGCACGGACTCTCCTGAGGATCCTGCAGGACGACAGTTGGCACTCCCATGTCAATGCATCGGCTCTCGACGCCTTCATCCACTGTTACCAGGGTCAGGATAAGCCGGAGATACTCCGAAGCGTGCTAGCGGACATCACCGTGCGCAAGGAGCTGGATCCGGACAGGGACATGCTCGGCACCCTGCTGTCCTCCCTGTACCCAGCGACACTCCCTCCTGCAGAAGTCTGGGACTACCTCACCGAAAGCGATGACGCCGAACGGCGCTACCTCAGCTTATACGCCTTGTTCTGGAAGAGGCACCTCCTCCACCAATCCTCCGACCGGCAGGTGTTCGAACTGCTGGACCTTAGCGTACCCCGCGCCACCCAGGTGCGTGCCGCGCTTGCGAGCCACTCGATGGAGAGCGTGCTGCCCAACCTGCTGTCCCTAGCACTCAAGGCGGGCGGCGACACGCTGGATCCCGACCGATTGTACGACTGGCTTGGCCTGGCCCTGCCGGAGGGCCGTGCGTCCATGCGCGGGGAGGCGGTCAAGGACATACGAGCTTGGCTGGCCGAGAGACCGGACACGCAGAAGGCTGTCATCCTGGAGGGAATCCGCCGTTGTCCGGACTCCGATGGCTTCTTGGCCCATGCCCTGCAGATCGGCGAGCGGCTGTACCAGGCAGACCCCCCGGCGGATCTCGAAACATGGTTTCTGGAGCAGGCCCTGGCCTGGTCCGAAGAGAGTCCCCGCAGGGCAGAGTTCCTGCTTCAGCAAGCCATTCGCACAGGCCAACTCGACATCGCAGACGTCCGCCAGCGACTGGCCGATGATCCGTTCCTCACCAGTATTCTCAACCGGTGGCTCGTTCCCCCGCGCGAGACGCCGGAGTCACGAGAACTACGCCAGGACAGGCTGCGGTATGACGAGGAACGGCGCGGGCGAGAGGACGACTGGATCGACGCCCTCCGGTCCCAGGAGGCGTCGTTGCGCGACAACTCGGCGCCGCCGCGAATGCTCTACGAGCTCGCGAGGAGGTTCTTCGGGTCTTTCAGCGGATTCCGACCAAGCCATGGGAGGGAACGCCTCGCGAAGGACGTGGGCCACGACCTGCAATTGACCGAGAGCGTAGTGTCGGCCCTTCGCGATGTCCCCAGCCGAAGCGACGTCCCGAACCTCGACGCGATCCTGCGACTCCACGGCGAACGCCGCATGCACTACCTGGGTTTGCCGTACCTGGCCGGTCTGGCCATGGCAGAAGCAGTCGGACCGCTCAGCGTGTCCGCATGGACACCCGAACGGAGGCGGACAGCGGTCGCCCTATATCTGACCTTCCCACACGCGGACTACGAGCCCGAGTGGTATCGGCATCTCGTCGCGGAGCATCCCGAGGATGTGGCCGACGCCCAGGTCAGGCTGGCTACGGCTGCCCTGCGCCAGGGACGCGAGGCCCACTACAACCTCTGGCATCTCGCACACGACCCATCTCACGCGGGCGTCGCGCGACTGGCAAGCCTGCCCCTGCTCGCGACCTTCCCGGCTCGGGGCGGGTCGGATCGGATCGCAACGCTCGATCAACTGCTCTGGGCGGCCATCCAGCACTCTGACCCGAAGGCACTGCATGAGACCCTCGCCCGCAAGCTCTCGCGCAAGAGCCTGAGTCCGCTGCAGCGATGTCATTGGCTCGCAGCCGGCTGCGTCATTTCGCCAGAGACCTACCGCGAAGGCATTGTGGCTCTCGCAGGAGCAGGTCGGCGCGAGGGTCGGGCCCGACATCTCCTCGCGTTCTTCTGCTCCGACGACCACTTGGCGTTCTCACTCGACGACCTCGACGTCGCGACAGTACAACTGCTCGTCCAACTCGGCGGAGCGACTGTCGGTCCGGACGCCTGGAGGCGGGAGGGTATAGTCGACGGCGTGATGCGGGCCTCCGGGTTCGTCCGGCAACTCATCCAGCGTCTTTCGCAGGATCCGTCGACCGCTGCCAGCGACGCGCTCGAAGCACTTCTCGCCGAGGCAAGTCTCGCCAGATGGTGTGCAGTCATTGAGGACGCAATCGATGATCAGAAGGTGGTCCGACGCGACCGCAGCTACCGCCACCCCTCCTTCGACCAGGTGGTCGAGACCCTGTCGGGAGGCGACCCGGCGAATCCTGGCGACCTCGCCGCGCTGACGGCAGACCTGCTGCGCGAGTTGGCAGGCCGCATGCACGACAACTCCAATCGCTGGCGCCCCTACTGGAACGAGGATTCGCACCAGAGGGCCACAGAGCCGAAGCCCGAGAACTCATGCCGAGACGTCCTGGTCGAGTATCTGCGCAGTCGGCTGCCGACCGGCATAGATGTGCAACCCGAAGCCCGGTATGCCAACGAGAAGCGGGCGGACATCCGTCTCGCCCGCGGCGACTTCCATGTTCCCGTGGAGATCAAGAAGAACGGGCACCGCGACCTATGGAGCGCCATCCGGCATCAACTGATCGGGCAATACGCGATCGACCCGGCGACGGACGGATACGGGGTCTATGTCGTGCTCTGGTTCGGCAAGGACCAAACGCAACCTGCTCCCTCCGGAAAGCGGCCCGCCGATGCTGCCGTACTCGAGAAACGACTGTCGGAGGCGCTTTCGGAGGAAGAACGCCGAAGGGTGTCCGTGTGCGTGATCAACGTAAGCGGGTCGTAGGGGCCTTGTCTTCCGGGCGGTTGTTCCTCGCAGCCGACCCGATCGTGTTTCAATGGGTTACTGCGCCGCCCCAAGGCTTGGACCCGATGTCCGGCTCGCCCATCATCATGCACGTCGTCATCCCACCCACGCTTGATCCGCGGCGATATACTGTATATAAACCCATATACGCTGCGCGATGGAGGTCGCATGGCGCAAGGCTCTAGCATCGAGTGGACAGACCACACGTTCAATCCGTGGTGGGGGTGCACGAAGGTCTCTTCCGCGTGCGACCACTGTTACGCGGAGACGTGGGCGAAGCGTATGGGCTTCGATATCTGGACCCACGGCAAGCCGAGGCGCTTCCTCAGCGACTCCTACTGGCGTCAGCCGTATCGCTGGAACGCGCAAGCCGCGCGTGACGGGCGGCGGGCCAAGGTGTTCTGCGCCTCCATGGCCGACGTGTTCGAGTGGAAACGTGGACTGAGCCCCTGGCGCAGCCGCCTCTGGCGCGTGATCGCTGATACCCCAGAGCTGGACTGGCTGCTTCTCACGAAACGTCCGCATCTCGTGCGGCGGCTGACGCCTTGGGGCAACCAGTGGCCCGAGAACGTGTGGCTCGGGGCAACTACCGAAGACCAGCGCTGGGCGGACGCGCGTCTCGACCATCTCTCGGCCATTCCCGCCGCCATCAGGTTCGTATCCTGCGAGCCACTGTTAGGCAGCCTCGACCTGAACCCTTGGCTTGCCGACAAGGCGCTCCATTGGGTGATCGCGGGCGGCGAAAGCGGTCCCCACGCGCGCCCGAGCGATCCTGTCTGGTTCTTCAATTTGCTGAAGCAATGTCAGCGACACGGCATCCCATTCCACTTCAAGCAGTGGGGCGAGTGGGCGCCCGTTGGCACCAGTGCCGCAGTGCCGCGTTCGATCTTGCACGACGACAAGTTCTCGGAGCCCCTCGGGAGGTTCGGGAAGAAGGCGAGCGGACGCACGCTCGACGGGGAGACGTGGGACGACGCACCCCTTGCATGGAACATAACGTAACCCGTTGATTTACAAAGACCTGTATTTTGCCGGTTTTCGGCGTAGATCCGGTGGGCACCCCTACAGGAATCTCACCTTGATGCCCTTGCCGGCTGAGAAACCCCGCGCGCCTCGAGGACGCCTGACATCGATCCGTCCCTCCTTCTCCAGCGGCTGTAGGGTCAGCCTCCGCAGTTGGCCCTTGTGGAAGGTTGTAGCGTCTCCCATGACGAACTTGTCGATGGTCTCGATCGAAGTCCACCTGTCGCCGAAGGCATGCTTCAGTTCGTCAGCCAGCGGCTCCTTGACGTTGATGCCACCGAGTTCGAACAAGGTCGCGTGAGTCGAACGCCTGCCACGGAATGCGTAGCCACCCGTTCTATCCACCTTCCACATGCATTGCTTCATCAGGTCGCAGCCCTTCTCGCTGCCAGACGCGAAGAACAGCGTGTACACATGCCTGCTGCGATCCCAGAGCTCGAAGGGAACCACGTGTCTCGCCCCATGACGTTTGAGTTGCTGACCGAAAAGGTCATGCAGGAATCGCTTTTTCTCTGAGCCCATCCGCAGACTCTTGCGCCAGTCCGGGGATCCAAACAGGTCGTCGAGGTGATTCGCGAATTCGTCGGTGGCCTTATGACGGTTGATCGCCTCGTACATGAACGAAACCATGCACTCGCTTCTCCGGTTGGCAAGGATCCTCGCGATCGATGCCATCCGAACGCCCTTGACGCCAAAGGGGTCGATCATCACGAATGCCGGGGCCAATCCATGCTCTCGATGCTCGATGTGTTCCAGAACACGGGCGACGTGATCTTCGAACGCCCCCGGCAGGACCTCATACGTCTCGTCCGGGTTAGACTGAACTTCCAGATGATGTTTGATCCAACCCATTGATTTTCTGGATAACTCAAAAAACAGAGAGGGACGCTACTGGGAACGTTCCAGACGCACGCCGAGGAGCTTGAAGGCTTCGCGCTGTAGCGCGGTGGGCCGGGTGAGGACTTCGAACGGCACGGCGCCGGACACTCGGGGGACGACCCGGTTCCTGGTGATCGTCGCCAGGTCGCCGAGCAGGGTGCGGAAGCTGTGCACCGGCAGACCGTCGGCGGTGCGTTTGCCGCGGGCCTTTTCCTTGGCGGCTTCGGAGACCTGCGCCGGCGCCACGATGGACGCGCGCGCCGCCTCGGCGGCGGTCGGGTCGTGGTCGTCGAACAGCAGCGGCTTGAGCCGCTGGCGCATATGCCATTCCACGTAGTAGGCCAGCATGCACAGCAACACATGCGAGCGGACCCGGTCGGCGGTTCGGTGAAACACGGGCCGCACCTTCAGGTCCACGGTCTTCAAGCTTCGGAAGGCGCGCTCGACCGCACTCAGGCGCTTGTAGGCGCGCACGGCGCCCGCGGCGTCGAGTTCGCTCGCGGGCAGGCTGGTGCGCACGACGTACAAGCCGTCCAGCGCCGCCTCCGCGGCGATGGACTCGGCCTTGCGCCGATAGCCGAACGCGTCCTCTTCGATGTCCAACTCGAAGTGCTTGGCCATCTTGTATTTGCCGACGACCTTGCCCACCCGGACGCCGATCTTGTCCGCGCCCTGCAAGCGCCGCTGCTCCCGCCTCGCGGCCGCCACGATGGGATCGAGCAACGCCTCGGTGGCCCGGAGCAACTCTTCTCGCTTGCGCGCCCGCTCTTCCGCCAGCAGCGGATTGCGGCACACCATGAGGCGCTCGCCCGGATAGGCGTCGCTGCGGATCTCCACCAGGTCGGTCTCGTCGAACAGCGACAGCTGCACCGCGCCGGACTCCACCAGCGAGCGCACCGCCGGACCCCGCAACGCGCTGATCCAGTCCAGGCCGGACGGGCGCACCTCCTCGCGGATGCGCGCCTCGGTCAACATCCCGCGGTCGCCCACCAGCACCACCCTGGAGAACCCGAACCGATGCCGCAGCTTGTCGATCTGCGCCCCCACGGTCGCGGCATCCGCGGTGTTGCCGTCGAACACCTCCACCGCCACCGGACGGCCCTCGGCGTCGCACAACAGCCCGAACTCGATCTGCAGCTTGCCACGCTTGCCGTCGCGCGAGTACCCGCGCCGCCCCAGCGGGCAGTGGCGTCCTTCCAGCCACACCGAGGTGAGGTCGTAAAGCACCAGGGCGCCGTCGGTGAGATGCCGCTTGGCCAAGCGCCGCTCGATGGCGTCCTGACGCTTGAGCAGCCGGTCCATGGCGGCGTAAAGATCGTCCTCGTCGCAGTCTTGCAGCCCCAACGTGTCGGCGAGCGAGTCGCGCGCGGCGTCCGCCGCCAAGCTGCGGGCGGTCGCAAGCTTGGAACCCGGCTCGAGAACCCGGGCGACGATCATCGCCAACACGCATCGGCGCTCGGGCGAGTCCGCCCCGACGATGGTGCGCTCCAGTCGCAGCTTGCGCAACGTCCCGAGCACGGCGGCGACATGGCCGTGCGGTTTGGAGCGCACGATGTCGAAGGCGTCGTCGAGGCGGGACACCGCGGCGCCGCCCTTGAGCAGCACGCGCAAGCCCTCGATGAGCGTCGGCGGCCATTTGGAGAGGTTGGCGAGGGTGCGCTTCTTGACCTTGCCGGCGTCGCGGAAGGACTCGCGCAGGAGCACGGCGGGGGGCGAGTTGCGGTTGGGGACGCTTTCGATGTACATGGCTACTGAATTCGAGAGGACACGTTGCCATAAAAGCACATATGCCGCACCATTTCAACCTTTTACATGGCTACAAATTCCTGCTCGACCGGCGCAATATATCCCGTTGAATTAGAGACTTAAGGCCAAAATACGCTTGGGTTGGTCTGGAAGTTCAGACTAGCCACGGCGACCCGGGGCGGTCGAATCGAACAGTCACTCACATCGAAGAGAAACCATGGTCAGATCGCTTGGAGCCCTTCTGCTTGCGGGAGCGTTGGCCGCAACCGCCTGGGCGCAGCCCTCCGGGGCGGACGCAGAGATCCGCAGCCTGCTGGAGAAGTACCAGCAGTCCGTGAACACCCTCGACACAGGTGGAAGGCGAAGGGTTTTGAGTCATTCGACCGGTGTCCCGAGACCGATCACAGGAGGTAGATCCGCATGCTGCTAGCCGCCCAGATCATCGGAATCGTCGTCGCCGTGGGGGTAGCGCTGTACCTGCTCGCGGTGGCTTTCGGCCTGTACGTCAAGGCAAGGGGCCAGCGGCCCTTCGACGCGGACGCGCTCGCCGCGGAAGGCGGCAAGTACGCGACGACCAGCGACGGCCGCGTCGTCGAGTACTTCACCTACGGCACGACGAACCCCGACGCCCGGGTGGTCGTGAACATGCACGGCTCCGGTACCGAGGCCCGGGAACAGGCCAGCCTCAACGCGCCCATCTGCGAGGCCCTCGGCGTGCGCGGCATCGCCATCAGCCTGCCCGGGTTCGCATACAGCGACATCCAGCCGGGTCGCCAGGTGAAGGACTGGCCGAGGGACGACCTCGAGCCCGTCCTCGCGCAGGAGGGGGTCGACCGGTTCATGATTACCGGGCACTCGCAGGGCAACCCGCATGCGATGGCCGCCGCGTGGTACTGCGGCGACCGTTGCGAGGGCCTCGGGCTCTACGCGCCGCTCCTCCCCACGCCAGTCTCGAGGGAGGAAGGCGTGAAAGGCGCCATTGGCATCGAGTCCCTCCCCACGACCGAGAAGCTCCGGAAATGGTACATGGGCTGGTACTTCGCGGTGATGCACCTCTCCGTGGTGAGTTTCGCGCCGTGGCTCCCCTTGCGCGCGATCGCGCACAGCGGCCGCGGGGTCCGCGAGGACCGGGAGTTGATCAGGCACTTCGGGGACAGCCTCGTGCGAGGCACCGTGCGGGGCAGCGTGGGCAACGCCTGGGAGTCCGCCCTCGACGTCTGCTACGAATGGGGCTTCGACCCGCGCCTCATCGAGACCCGGAACGTCGTCGTCTGGCACGCGGCCGACGACACGCTGTGCCCCGCCGAGATCGGCCGCTGGCTCGCGGAGATGTTCCGCGCCAGGGAGGGCGTCAGGGTGAACTTCCGTGACGACGACGTGGGCTTCGGGCACCTGACCTATTCGCGCGGCGAGTTCGTCGAGCCCGGGGGGTCCATGGTCAAGGCGCTGCTGGACGGCCGTGGCCGAGAGGCCGCGCCAGTCTGTTCCCTGATTCCCTGATAAGGAACTGACGCGTTCGCCGGAAGGTTCCGGAGGCGCGCCGTGCGGGGGAGTGGCTGTCGCGGGTCGGGACGGCGGACGTGAAGGGTCTGTGGTCGGCGGCGGTGCAGTTCGCCGAGCGCGTCGCGCCGGAGATCGTCGCGCACGAGTTGGAGACGCGGGGCCACGTGTCGCTGTTCATCGACGCGACCGGCATCGAGGTGGACGGCGCGCTGTTCGAGCGGGCGCGCAGGAACTACGACGGCGATCGGGGCTACTGGCTGCACGCGGCGTTCGCGGGCGGGCTGTGGATGGCGGGCCAGCTGCGCCGGGCGGCGGGCGGGTGACCTTGAACTGGCGCAGGCTGCTGGAGTGGACGGCCGGGGCGCTTCCGGCGGGGACGCCGGTGTGGCTGCGGGCGGACAACGCCTACTACAGGGGCGAGCTGGTCCGGCTGTGCGCGGCGCGCGGCTGGGACTACTCGATCAGCGTGACGAACGACCGGTGGCGCGCGCCCGTTCTGGAGCAGATCGAGGGGCTTGCCGACGCGGCCTGGACAGACCTCGGCATGGAGGAGGAGGCGATCTTCGCGACGCATCGCCCGGCCGGCTGGGACGCGGAGCAGCATTGCGTGGTGGTGCGGCGGCGGACGGAGAACGGCCAGATGCTTCTGGTTCCGCGGCGCACGGTGATGCTGGTGTCGCGCGACGACCTGCCGCTGGCGGAACTGGTGCTGCGGCACCGGGGCAAGCAGGGCCAGGAGAACGCCTTCAAGGGTCCGCTGCGGGACATGGACCCGCGCCACCCGCCGTGCCGGGGCTACCGGGCGAACCAGGCGTTCTATGCCTTCGGCCAGATCGCGCAGGTGCTGCTGCGCGCGGTGCAGCGCGGTGCAGTACGGGGCACTGCCGAAGAGCGCGCGCCGGCACGGCATCCGGCCGGTCATCCGCCACGTGATGCGCGCGACGGCGCACATGGTGCGCACGGCGCGCCGGGTGTGCGTGCGCTTCGCCAAGACGAACTCCCGGCTGGACTGGCTGTACCGGGCCATGGTCGCCCTGGAGGCCCGCGCCCCGCCCGCCGCGGCCTGACGGGTCGAAGATCGCCGAACGCCGCGCCGCTGCGCGGACGCGCTCGCCCGCCAGCCCGAAACGGGTCGTCGCGAGGGCCGCCGAGCCGCTTCCGGGAACGTTCCCGCGCTCTCTCGCGCCTTCGCCGCTCCCCGAAGTCCTCGCTTCGCCCCCAAAAAAACGACCAACGGCAGAAAATGTCCCTCGGCACTCCCTTATCAGGGAATCAGGGTCATAGGTATTGGACCGGAAGGGCGCACGTCAGATTTGTGGTAGATCGGGCTCATTGGTTTGACGCTTGGCGTTTCCAGTAGTCGTCGAAGCGGTTGCTGCGGATGGCGCAACGCAGGGCGATGATGGCGTTGGCGCCGTCAACGGACCAGTGCATGCCGCCGCGCTTGAGGCGGTTGCCGATGACGGACTTGCAGGCACCTTCGACGACGCCGGTGGCGATGCACAGGCCCTGGGTGCGGAACGTCGGGTACGCCATGCGGCGGCGGTTGTTGGTGAAGTAGTCGAGACCCTTGCGGGCCTCGTCGCAGTGGGCCGCGTGGGGGCGGAGGGCGGCGATCACGGGATCGGCGCCGAGTCGTTCGAGTTCGTCCCGCCGCGCCTTGCCCCACCGCGCGGCAAGATCGGAGTCCGGGCCGTAGATGGCCTTGGCGACATCGAAGATGTGCTCCTTGGCATGGAAGACATCCACGATCTGGATGGCGTCGGGCAGGTGCTCGTCGGCGAAGTTCCAGATCCAGGCCGCGCCGTCGCCGAGCACGACGCGGCGCCGGGCCTGGCCGACGCCGCGGCGTTCCAGCTCACGCACCACGCGCGCGGCAAACGGCGACGGGTGGCGATCCGTGTCGCGGGTGGCGACGCTCTCGATCGCCGCGTTGCAGGACGTGGAGTCGGCATCGCGCCGCGGCCTGCCGTCCCGGTCCCGGCCCTCGGCGGACCACACGGTGACCAGCTTCGCTTCGCGGGTCTTGGCGGTGCCGTCGGCCTGCTTTCCCTTGCGCCCCGCCGTCTCGGCCATGCGCACCGGCACGCCGGTGCCGTCCAGCCCGACATACAGCGTTGGCGCCGTCGGGGGCTCGCGCTCGACCACCTCGGCTTCGTCACGGGCGACGTCCCGGCCCAGCGCCTCGGCGTGGCGCTCGACTTGCTTCGCGCCCATCTCGACGCCGGCCAGTTCGTCAAGCAGCGTGGCGGCATGGCCGAAGCTCGTCTCCGCCGCCGCCATGCCCACCATGCGGCACACCGCCGGCGACAGCGACCCGTCAAAGCCCAGTTCCCGGTCGCGCGGGCTGAAGCCGTGACCGCAGTGCCGGCAGTTGTACCACGCCCGTGACAGCGTCAGTGGACCCAACGCCGTCGTGAAGGTCTTCCGCCGGCGTCCGGCGTAGCGCGCCATGGTCCCGCAGTCGCAGCGCCACCGGCCCCGTTGGTCGCTGCGCTCGGCGTCGAGGTGTTCCGCCACGGCCCGGCCCGCGATCTCCAAGGCGGCCTGCCGACACCCGCGCTCCAGCGCCTCGAAGTCGCCGGCGCACAACGCGCCACCGCCCAGCCAGCGCGTCACCTCCGCCCCCAGCGCGGAACTCAGCCGCGCACCGAGCCCGGCCTCGGCGGCCCCCTTTTCGCGCCGCCCCCCGCGCCCTCCCGACCGGCCCGCGAACGCGCCGCCGCCAACGCCTCGCTGGCGTCGAGAAACTCCGCCGACAACTCCCGGAAACGCTG
Organism: Candidatus Azotimanducaceae bacterium; assembly: GCA_965206615.1. GTDB lineage: Bacteria > Pseudomonadota > Gammaproteobacteria > Pseudomonadales > Azotimanducaceae > VXNE01. The sequence goes on along the minus strand of OZ242219.1, from coordinate 457,852 downwards.
GTACTCGCCGACCAGGCGCCGCGCCTCGTCCGCCTCTTCCGCGCGCACCCGCGCCGAACGCGTGCGGCCGCCGACCGAGCGCGTCAGCACGTAGCTCGGGCCGTGCCCCGGGTCCCCTTCGCGCGCGCAATGGCAGGTCGGCTTGCCGCACTTGCGGTAGTTCTCCGCCAGCGTTCCCGGACGCAGGTCGCCCAGCGTCGCGAACTGGTCCCGGGCCTGGTCCCGTTGCTGGACCAGGGCCTCGATCCCGATGTCTGCCGCCGCCATAAGCCGTCTCCGCAAATCTGGTAACTCAAAGACTACCAGACGTTCCCTACAGACCCAATGGGAATCCGTCGCTCACTACATCCGTCACAAATCTGACGTACACCCCCGCGTCCCACGGCTAATTTGTTCTATCTCTGGTTGTTTGTAGTGGAGGGTGTCCGAGGGAGTTGCGGGTCATGCGCAAGTAGTCGAAGACGCGGCGAGGGTTGCGGTCGAGGCGGCGCATGGTGGCGGCGACGCAAGGGTTGCGGTGTGCGCGGATGACGCCGATGGCGAAGCGTCGCAGGCGTGCGGTGTTGACTGGGCCGTGTCCGGTGCGGATGCGCAGGCGATCCTCGTCGAAGGCGTTGTCGAGGATGTTGTGGACGGACTCGACGGTCCAGTGGCCGCGGTTGAGTTCGAGCAGTCGGCGGGGGTCGGCGGTGTCGGGGGTGTGGCTGGTGATGCCGAGGGCGTATTCGACGGAGGTGTTGTCGGACTTCTTGTTTGTGACGGTCCGTTCGACGAGAAAGGCCTGGCCGACATGCGGGAAGTTCAGGTAGCCGTTGAGGCGGGTGGTGGTCCAGATGGCGCGGCATTCGACGCGCCCGTGGTGGAGGGCGGGGGGCTCGCGGAAGTCGGGCTCGCCGCGGTTCTCGAAGAAGGTCTGGAGGTCGTCGAGCAGGGTGGGCTGGTTACCCTTGGCGGTGAACACGAAGTGGGCGCCGCGGGCGCGGAGGAAGTCGGCGAGTTGGCGCTGGGTGAGCAGGGCGTCGGCGGTGAAGGTCTTGTCGGCGAAGTCGAGTTCGAGGCCTTCGAGCATGGGGACGACGGTTCCGATTTCGTTGGTGCGCTTGGTTTCGTCGCTGGCGCCGACGGGCAGGCGGTCGACTTTTTTTGGGTGTGAGTGACGGCGTCGCGCTGGCCGACGGCGCCGAGGACATGGACCTGATACTGATGGTCGCCGATCTTGCCGCCGTGCGCGGACCCGGCGCCGTTCGCGGCGCTGGCGGCGGGCTCCGCGGCGCGGCTCGCGGCGGCCACCTCGACGGGGTCGGTGTAGATGGCGTTGCGCATGGTCTTGCCGTCGATGGCGAAGGCGTCGTCCGGGTTGCCGTGCGCGGCGTGGAAGCGTTGCAGGGCGCGGTCGAGCTGGTCGGGATCGACGCGCACGAGCACGTCGCGGATGACGAACTCGCTCGGCACCTCGTAGCGGCCGCCGCGGTGCCGGCAGCGGAACCGCTCGCGGGCGCGCGGCGACAGGTCGGCGGCCCACTCGGCCATGGCCTTGTAGCCGCGTGCGCCGCACAGCGTGGCGCCGGCGGCGATGGCCAGCACCACGGCCAACGGATGACGCCGGCCCTGGCGACGGCGCGGGTCGTCGATGTCGACGAAGAAGTTGGGCAGGGAACGCATGGTGTCGGCGGCGAGCATGCCTTTCGGGCCTCCGTGTCGGTCGTCGGGGTGGAGCGTGGGCCGCGTCAGGCGCGCCCGCGCGTGGGCAACCAGGGGTCGCACGAACACCAGCTTGGGTCCCGTCGGGGCGGCGGCGTAGCCGCCGCGCACGCGGCGGAAGCCGCGCGTGCGCCCGACGCGGGTCCAGTTCGCGGCGCGGTACACCGTGCCGCGGTGGCGCGCCGGATCGACGAACGTCTCCAACAGCAGCAGCGGGTGGCCGAAGCGCGCCGGCCAGTCCGTCGCCAGGCGCCGTTCGCACAGCGACAGCACGCGCGAGCCCAGGTTCGGCACGCGCCAGCCCGGCAGGATCAGGAAACGGCTGTTGTTGGCTAGCAGGTGCTGGCGGTCGTACTGGCTGCGGAAGTCCCAGCCGATCCAGCGGTCGCGCGCACCGCACTTTAGCGCCGCCGCCGAGAAACCGATCAACGCCACCCACGCGCCGCGCCAGTGCGCGACGTACCACAGGGTCTCGCCAATCTTCGGCAACGCGCCCAGAAAGTGGTGCGCCCGCAGCAACTCCTGGTAGCGCCCTTCGTCGGCCGTCGCCACCGGCTCAACGGCCACCTCGCGCAACTCCACGCCACCCCCGGTCCCGGGTCAAAGTCGGGACATCTTTTACCCCGTCCCAGCCGCAATGTCCAGCATCGGACTCAACTCGTTCTTTCCGCTAGCGTTCCCGCACAGCACCAATTCGCCCTGCCCCGCGTCCAGGGCTATTTCACGCTAGTGGCAGGACGTTGATTGGCTGACGCCCTTGTCGGGGACTGGCTTTTTCGTGGTGCATGCCTTATAAGGTGCGCATGGCGGCAGGATTCGACAAGGCGGAGGTGGTCGTCGGGGAGGTGGAGGTGCGGCCTGCGCGAGCGGACGAGCGGCGGCGCTGGGACGCGTTGATGGCGGAGCACCACTATCTGGGCTTCCGGCAGTTCGCGGGCCGCGGGCTGCGCCACGTCGCGGTGTGGCGCGGGCACTGGCTGGCGCTGGTCGGGTGGCAGTCCGGGGCGTTCAAGTGCGCGCCGCGCGACCGCTGGCTGCGCTGGCACCGGTCGGTGCAGTTCCGTCGTCTGCACCTGATCGCCAACAACACGCGGTTTCTGGTCCTGCCGGCGTCGGCGGGCGTGCCGAACCTGGCGTCGCGAACGCTGGGCCGCAGCCTGCGCCGGCTGAGCGCGGACTGGGCGGCGCTGCACGGCCATCCGCTGGAGCTCGCGGAGACGTTCGTGGACCCGTCGCGCTTCCGGGGGGCGTGCTACGACGCGTCGAACTGGGTGCGGGTGGGCCGCACGAAGGGCTTCGCGCGGCACAACGGCGGCTACACGGACCCGCACGACTGCCCGAAGGAGATGTTCGTGCGACCACTGCGCGCGGACGCGCGGCCGCGGCTGGCGGACCCGGCGGACCGTCCGGAGTGGGCGTGCCGGACGACGCCGGTGCGCTACACGCACGAGGAGCTGCGTTCGCTACGCGGGCTGTTCGCGGAGGTGCCCGACAGCCGCCGCGGCCAAGGCCGCAAGCATCGCCTCGCGACGGTGCTGTCGGTGTGCGCGCTGGCGCGGTTGGCCGGGCAGTACGGCCCGGCGGCGACGGAGCGGTTCGCGAGGAACCTCGACCAAGAGGAGCTGCGCGCGCTAGGCGCGTGGCGCAGCGGCGCGGGGCGCTGGGTCGCGCCGTCGGACTCGACGGTCTGCCGGGTGCTCGCGGACACCGACCCGGACGCCCTGCAGGACGTGCTGCGCCGATGGGCTGCGCCGCGTCTCGCGGAGGACGCGGACATGCCGGCGCTGGCCGCCGACGGCAAGCGGATCCGCGGCGCGAACCGCAACGCGGGCGGCGCCTACTTCGAGACCGTGACGCTGGTCACGCACGCCGGCCGGCCGCTCGCGAGCCGCTGCTGCCGCGACCAGGGCGGCGAGACCGCCGCCCTGCGCGCGCTGCTCGAGGACGTCGACCTGCGCGGCTGCGTGGTCACCCTCGACCCCTTGCATTCCACCCGCGACACCGAGCGCGCCATCGTCGAGACGCACGGCGCCGACTACGTGCTGTCGATCAAGATGAACTGCCCCGACACCTTCGCGCAGCTCGCCGCCATCGACTGGGACGCCCCCGCCGTGCGCCGCCACGCCGAACCGCCCGCCAAGGGCCACGGTCGCGTCGAGGCGCGCCGCATCGCCGCTCGCGACCTGCTGCCGGGAACGTTCGCCGCCTTCGCCGCGGCTCGGCAGGCGTTCCGCGTCGTCCGCGAGCGCACCGACGCGAAGACCGGCGAGACATCCGTGGAGACCGCCTACGGCATCACCTCGGTGACCGCCGAACGCGCCGACCCGGAACGCCTGCTCGCCTGGAACCGCGGCCACTGGCAAGTCGAGAACGGCAACCACTACCGCCGCGACGCGACCATGGGCGAGGACGCCAGCCGCGTCCGCGCCCGCCACGCGCCCGCCAACAACGCCACCCTGAACAACATCGCGCTGGCGGTCGTCTTCCATCGCGGCTTCCGCTACCTGCCCGAAGCGAACCTGCACTTCATGATGCGCCGCCGCGAGGCCCTCGACGCCATCCTCGAACCCCGCTGACCCGCCGCCGGACCGGATCCCGCCCACCCCGAAGAACCCGTCGCGACGTCCGGCACGCCGCTCCCGCTAGCCCGCATTTCTCACCAGGCCGCTTGTCGGCGTCAAAAGGCTTTTGGGTTTCAAGAAGTTGACCGCGATTGCCGATGATCGTGCCGAGTACGGACTGCGCTGGCCGCGCCCTCGCGGGTCTTTTGGCCCCGTGCGCGCACGTGGTCCCTCAACCGTAGTCCCCGCTATGCTTTCGGTCCCGAGCACGCGCACAGGGCCAAAATCCTCCGCGATCATCACGGCCCCTGGTGAGAAATGCGGGCTAGCCGCCCCGCCGTCTTCCCCCTCCGAACCGCCAGAAAACGGCCACGGGCGCGCAATCCGTACACCCGGACGCCGCTCCATCCGACCCGCCGAACATCACTCCGCACATCGTCGCTGCCGACCACCCGCCAGCCGCCAGCGTGAAATCACCCTGGCCCCGCGTCCAGGGCGAATTGGTCCACCCGGGGAAGGCGAGCGGAAAGAACGGGTTAGGTGGAATGCTGGACATCCGCGCCGAACCGGTGTAGAAACGCCCGCAGTTTGATGCGGAACCGGGGGCGGAGTGGAGTTGGGCGAGGTTGCCGTGGAGCCGGTGACGGCGGCGGCGGAAGGGCGTTATCGGGAGCTGATGGCGGCGCACCACTACCTGGGGGCGCCGCCGAAGATCGGCGAAACGCTGTGGTACGCCGCGCGCTGGCGCGACCGGTGGGTGGCGCTGATCGGCTTCTCGGCGCCGGCGCTGAAGTGCGGCGCCCGCGACCGCTGGATCGGTTGGGACTTTCGCACGCAGTACGACCGCCAGCACTTGCTCGCCAACAATAGCCGCTTCCTGATCCTGCCGGGCTGGCGCGTGCCGAATCTGGGCTCGCGGGTGCTGGCGCTGTGCGAACGGCGGCTGGCGGCGGACTGGCCGGCGCGCTTCGGCCACCCGCTCGTGCTGCTGGAGACCTTCGTCGATCCGGCGCGCTTCCGCGGCACGGTGTACCGCGCCGCGAACTGGACCTGCGTCGGGCGCACGCGCGGCTTCCGTCGCCTGCGCGGCGGCTACAGCGCCGCCCCGGCCGCGCCGAAGCTGGTCTTCGTCCGCCCCTTGGTCGCCGCCGCGCGGGCGCGCCTGACCCGGCCCGCACTCCACCCCATCGACCGCCACGGAGGCCTGAAGGCCATGATCTCCGCCGACACCATGCGTTCCCTGCCCGACCACTTCGCCGACATCGACGACCCGCGCCGCCGCCAGGGCCGGCGCCATCCGCTGACCGTCGTGCTCGCCATCGCCGCCGGCGCCACGCTGTGCGGCGCGTGCGGCTACAAGGCCATGGCCGAATGGGCCGCCGACCTGTCGCCGCGCGCCCGCGAGCGGTTCCGTTGCCGGCACCGCGGCGGCCGCTACGAGGTGCCCAGCGAATACGTCATCCGCGACGTTCTGGTACGCGTCGACCCCGACCAGCTCGACCGCGCCCTGCGGCGCTTCGACGCCGCCCGCGGCAACGCCGACGACGCCATCGCCATCGACGGCAAGACCATGCGCAACGCCATCTATACTGACGCCCGCGCGCCGCCGGCGGAGGCCCGCGCCGCCAACGGCGATGCCAAGCCCGCCACCGGCAAGATCGGCGAGAACCAGTGCCAGGTCCACATCCTCGGCGCCGTCGGCCAGCGCGACGGCGTCACCCTCACCCAAAAAAAGTCGACCGCCTGCCGCTCGGCGCCGACGACGAGACCAAGCGCACCAACGAAATCGGAACCGTCGTCCCCATGCTCGAAGGCCTCGAACTCGACTTCGCCGGCAAGACCTTCACCGCCGACGCCCTGCTCACCCAGCGCAAGCTCGCCGACTTCCTCCACGACCGCGGCGCCCACTTCGTATTCACCGCCAAGGGCAACCAGCCGACCCTGCTCGACGACCTCCGGCTGTTCTTCGCACGGCGCGGCGAGCCCGACTTCCGCGAGCCCTTCTCCCTTGAGCACGGGCGCCTCGAAAGCCGTGCCATCTGGACCACCGCCCGCCTCAACGGCCACCTGACCTTCCCCCACGTCGGACAGGCCTTCCTCGTCGAGCGCACCGTCGTCGTCAAGAAGTCCCGCAAGCACTCGGTCGAATACGCCCTCGGCATCACCAGCCACGGCCCCGACACCGCCGACGCCCGGCGCCTGCTCCAACTCAACCGCGGCCACTGGAAGGTCGAGTCCGTCCACAACATCCTCGACAACGCCTTCGACGAGGACCGCCTGCGCATCCGAACCGGCCACGGCCCCGAAAACACCACCCGCCTGCGACGCTTCGCCATCGGCGTCATCCGTTCCCACACCGACGACTGCGTCGCCGCCGCCATGCGCCGCCTCAACCGCAATCCCCGCCGCGTCTTCGACTACCTCCGCATGACTCGCAACACCCTGCGAATATCGTCAACCAACCGGAGAACAAATTAGCCGTGGCCCCGCGTCCAGGCGTACTTGACTTCTCTAAGTCGCTATGATAGACGACACAGTATCAGACTACATTAGTTCGGTTTGCTCGGGGAGGAGCACTCATGACTACCTTTCACCGCCCTATGCCGTTTCTTGCGGCTTCGTTAGCGGTCTTCTTGACCTGCGCCTTACCGACTCAGGATGCCCTGGCCGAAGCGGCGGACGATGACGAGATCATCGAGGAGATCGTCGTCACCGGTATCCGCGACAGCTTGCGCCAGTCGATCGACAGAAAGCGCAACGCGGACAACATCATCGATGCCTTGGTCGCCGAGGACATCGGCAAGTTTCCGGACCAGAACCTGGCCGAGGCGATGCAGCGCATATCCGGCGTTGCCATCGATCGGATGCGCGGCGAGGGCGCGGCGGTCTCGATCCGGGGCTTAGGTCCGCAGTTTACGCGCGTGCTGGTCAACGGCCGCACGGCGCTGACGGGCGGTAGCAGATCGTTCGCCGGCAACATCGGTGACAGCAACCAGACCCGGACATTCCGCTTCGAGACCATGCAGGCCGAGCTCGTACAGGCGGTCGAGGTGCATAAGTCGGCAAAGGCGAACCTGCTCGAGGCCGGTATGGGCGGCACCATCAACATCCGCACGCGGCGGCCGTTCGACAACGGCGGACTGCGGATTATCGCGGGCAACGCGTTGGTCACCGACGACGAGCTGGCCGACGACAACGGCTATCGTTTCGCCGGTGTCTACAGCGACTCGTGGAACGACGAGCTCGGCTTTCTCATCAGCGTCGCGGGCGACGATCGCACATTGCGCGAGGACTGGTTCAACATCCCGGACTACAGGGAGCAAGTGTTCAACAACGCCGTCGACTTGAACGGCGTTCCGTTGCCGACCTGCACGTTGCTCCCGGTCTCGAACCCGAATTCGGGGTGCGCGTACGTGCCCGGCAGCATCCGCCAGGGTGTGCTCGTCGAGGACAACAAACGGTTCAACCTGAGTGCCGCGCTGCAGTGGCGCCCGAACGAGCAATGGGACATCACCGTCGACGTTATGCACTCGGATCTGGATGGCGACTACGACGACCACCAGATGCCGTGGCGCTACCAGACGGGGCTCGCCAACGGCGCCTCGGTCGTGCATATAGACGAGAACAACATCGCGACGTATATCCGCACGGAGACCGCACGGCCGCGGCCCTTCCAGCGGCCCCGGCACGCTATGGTCACAAACCAGACGTTCGCCGTGAACGCGCAGTTCACGCCATCGGAAAAGTGGACCCTCTCGTTCGATGTGGCTCACTCCATTGGGGACAGGGACCATACTAAAGACGACACGTACTATGACCTCCCGGCCATGCCCATGATCTACGATGCCCGTGACAGTTACCTGCCTATCATCACGGTCGAAGCCGACCTCTTAGACCCGACGATCTACAATTTCATGTACTGGTCGGAAGCGGAGGACAACTCGGGAGACAAGGAGACGGCGTACCGCTTCGACGCCACGTATCACTTGGACGATGGTCTGGCGATGCATGCCGGGTTCAGCTACCGCGACCGAGTGCGTACCTACCAACAAAGGAGGATAAGGATGGGCCCCCGCTACGGCCACTTTGGTGGGCCGGGCGACACCCTGGAGGATGTCGAGTACACAAAGGTGCCGGTCGACGGCCTCTTTGGCGGCATTAGCGGCGCCCAGTGGCCAACTGAGTACTTGATGCCCGACCTCGACTCGGTTAGGCAGACGTATATCATCGACCGCGCGGACGAGCTTCCGGATTTTTCGGGAGGTCCTGGAAGTGCCGCGGAAAATTGGCAAACCGTGGACGAAAAGGACTTCGACATGTGGGAGAAAAACCTGTCCGCCTACGTCATGCTCGACTTTGGCGGCAGCATCGGGGACATGCCCTGGTCCGGCAACATGGGTTTGCGCTGGATCGAGGTCGACCGCGCCACGACCGGCAACGTTCAGCCCGTCGAACGGATGGTCTTCGTGGACATTGCGGCTGCGTGGGAGTTCGAGCTCGGGCCCGCCGAGTTTCAGGAGCACGGCAACCGGCTCGCCGAGTTGTTGCCGTCGCTGAATCTGAAGTTCAATATCACCGATGATCTGGTCGGTCGTTTCGCCTGGGGCAAGGTGATGACGCAGCCTTCGTTCACGCAGCTGAATCCCGGCGGCAGGAAGCACGCTGGGCTGCGCCGGGTCGAAGAGGGCGACCCGAAGCTCAACCCGTACATCGCCGAGCAGCTGGACATCGGGCTCGAGTGGTACCCGACGGACGATGCGATCTTCGCCATACATGCCTTCGGCAAAGAGGTGGATGAGTTCATCGTCCAGACTTCGGAGCTCAGGGACTGGATCGAGCCCGACGGCAGCACGCTGCCCGACCCGGATTCCGGCGAGAACGTGCAGATCGTCTACCAAGGACCGGCTAATACCGACGGCGCGTTCATCGGCGGTGTCGAGGTCGCCGCACAGTACCTCTTCACGGACCTGCCCGCGCCGTTCGACGGTTTGGGGTTCCAGTTTAACCACACCTGGGTCACCACCGACGCCGCGTTCACCAACGAGCTGGTCCTGACCACGTTCCCCGTGCCGGGCTTGTCCGAGAACACCACCAACGTGGTGCTGTTCTACGAGAAGGACAGGATCAGCACGCGGGTCGCTTGGAACAAACGCGAAGGCTTCCTGACGGCAGTGCAGAGCCTGCGCGGCAATCCGCAGTACACGAACGATTACTGGCAGCTCGATGCCGGGTTCAGCTACAACATTACCGACAACATCTCGGTTCTGGTGGAGGGCATCAATCTCACGGACGAGAGCGTGGACCAGTACAACGTCCTGCCCAGCTCGTCGAGAAAGCAGCTCTTCTTCATCTCGAACAGCGGACGACGCCTGCAGGCGGGTGTTCGCGTGCGGTTCTAGTAGGGACGGTTTAGGTTCCGCCGAAGGCGGAACGAGCAATCTATCCGGGGCGGCCTAGGTCGCCCCGGATTTCGTTGTGATTCACCAAAAAAAGCGGAACTAAATCAATAGGTTAAAGGGCTCTGGGAGGCTGTTTTTCTGCCGGCCTTCTTGTTCGACCGGTGCTTGGGGCACGACATGTTCGCGAAGCTTACTGTTAGGCGAGAAGACCCCCTTGAAATCTTGTGAGGTTGACCCGTGGCCTTGGTACCAGCGCCGCCAGCCGGCCAATGAATTCCAGCGGGCTGAGTACGACGTGCGTCGTGCCGTCATCGTAAGGCGTCTTCAATCCGAGAATCCCGGCCGGCTGCAGCATTCGGCAAGTAGCGACCTGAACGCTCTAACGAAGCTAAAGAGGCGCAGTCTCGGGACATCCCGTTTAACGCGAACCGTAACGTGGACCGGACACGAATTCCGACGAATGGCAGGAAGGAGAAGGCTGCTACCTTGGGAAACCAGATTGGAATTGGCGCTCCCAGGCCTGAATGAAGTAAAGGATCTTTGCGCTCGGCATGGGGGAGGAGGCGATCTTCGCGACGCATCGCCCGGCCGGCTGGGACGCGGAGCAGCATTACGTGGTGGTCCGGCGGCGGACGGAGAACGGCCAGATGCTTCTGGTTCCGCGGCGCGCGGTGATCCTGGTGTCGCGCGACGACCTGCCGCTGGCGGAACTGGTGCTGCGGCACCGGGGCAAGCAGGGCCAGGAGAACGCCTTCAAGGGTCCGCTGCGGGACATGGACCTGCACCACCCGCCGTGCCGGGGCTACCGGGCGAACCAGGCGTTCTACGCGCTGGGCCAGATCGCGCAGGTTCTGCTGCGCGCGGTGCAGTACGGGGCGCTGCCGAAGAGCGCGCGCCGGCAGGGTATCCGGCCGGTCATCCGCTACGTGATGCGCGCGACGGCGCACATGGTCCGCACGGCGCGCCGGGTGTGCGTGCGCTACGCGAAGACGAACTTCCGGCTGGACTGGCTGTACCGGGCCATGGTCGCCCTGGAGGCCCGCGCCCCGCCCGCCGCGGCCTGACGGGTCGAAGATCGCCGAACGCCGCGCCGCGGCGGGGGCGCGCTCGCCCGCGCGCCCGAAACGGGCGGTCGCGAGAGCCACGAAGCCACTTCCGGGGCGCGTTCCCGCGCGCCCTCGCGCCGTCGCGGCATCCGAAACTCCCGCTTCGCTGCCAAAAAACGATCAACCGACCGAAAACGTCTCCCGGAGCATCTTTATCAGGGGATTGGGAAGTCTGTTGCGCGGCCCTCCCCGGCTGGCTAGAGTGCGCGCTTCCCTCCGTTCGGTCTGTCCCATGAACGTCTCCGCCTCCCCCACCGCCCTCACCGTCGAACAGAAGCGGGCGCTCTACCGCGACGGCTACGTGGTCGTGCCGAACGCGGTGGCCCCGGAACTGGTCGACGCGGCGCTTGCGCGCATCCGCCGCGCCAAGAAGGGCGAGAGCCTGTCCGGGGAGCGCGCAATGACGGACCTCGTCAACGCGTCGTCGGTCACGCCCGTCCTGCACGAGGTCATGGGGCGGTTCGACCCCCCGACCCACTGCCAGATCGGCGTGAACAAGCGCTCGGAGCCGGGCGATCACTTCAACAACCTCGGGTACCGAGACCGGGACATGCCCTACTACGGGGCGCAGACGCACATGGACGGCCTCATCACCATCGCGGCGCCCCAGGAAGTGCAGGAAGGGACGCCGGAGGAGATCTACCACCGCTACTTCGCGTCCGGCCCGAAGGGCGACCTCGGGCGCAGCCCGGACGTGATGGGCCACAACATGGTGCCGATGTTCCAGGACCCCGAGATGACGCTCGGGAACGGCAGCTTCACCGCGTTCGTGTTCGTGTGCCTGAACGACCAGAGCGTCGAGGGGTGCGGCCAGACGGCGCTCCTGCGCGGCGCGCATCACGCGGTCGAGCGCTTCTTTCGCGGGCAGTACGCGGCCAACGGGCACCTCGGTCCCGAAGGGCCCCGCTGGCCGCGCCTGAACCACGACGCCCCGAACCGCTGCGGACTCGTCTACCTGCCCGACGAAGTGCGCGAGCAGTTCCTCGACGAGACCTCCGAGTCCACGCCCGACGGCCGCCGCTGGCCGCGTCCGACACAAATCCTGATGCGTCCCGGCGACGTGTGCATCACGAGCTACCACATTCCGCATTCCGGGACGCGGAACGAGCGCGGTAAGGAGTCCCGCAAGAACATCATCTTCCGCATCCGCAACAAGCGCCGCCAGCCGGACAAGGTGGCCAACGGCGTCTCCGACCATCCCGACCGCGGCCAGATGGGCGAGTGGCTCGAATACGAGGAAGGCAACGATCCGTGGGAGCGCTCGAAGAACGCGCTGTGCAACATGTGGCACGAGTGGGAGGGGATGGCGGAGATCGTCGCGGAAGAACAGGCACGCGAGGCAGCCGCATGACGGGCAGGAACCGCGGATGAACCTCGCCGCCGAACCGCAGCCAAAGAGTGCCCATGAGGTTGCGGCGACGCTGCGCTTCGGGGTGGACACGGGCGCGCGGCAGTCCCACGAGATCGATCCTCGCAACGGGCGGTTCGCCAAGTCCGTCGAGCGCACGGTCCCGCTGCACGACGGCCGGGCGGAAGCGGCGGCCCTCGACACCCACGGCTTCGAACTGCTGGCGCACCCGCGACCGGACGTGGACTGGAACGACGCCGCGGCCGTGGCCGACGTCTACTACCCGCAGGCACGCGCGCTGGCCCTGGACCGTACCGGCGCGAGGCGTGCCTTCCTGTTCGATCACACCGTGCGCCACGGCGATGAGGCCGTCCGCGCGGCCCGCGGCGTGCGCGAACCCGCCTACGGCGTGCACAACGACTACACGCACTGGTCGTCCCGGAAGCGGATGCGCGACCTCTTGCCGGACGAGGCCGAGACCCTCCTGCAACGCCGTTTTGCCATCGTGCAGATCTGGCGGCCCATCCGGCATCCGATCGAGGCCGATCCCATCGCCATCGCCGACGCCCGCACCATCCGGGAGTCCGACCTGATCCCGGTCAACCGGATTTCACCGGGGCGCGTCGGAGAGACCTTGCAGATCGCCTGGCATCCCCGCCAGCGCTTCCACTGGTTCCCGCACATGACGCCGGACGAGGCGCTGCTCTTCAAGGTGTACGACTCCGTCGCGGACGGCCGCGCCCGCTTCACGGCGCACACGGCGTTCCGCCTGCCCACGCAGGACGCCACGGCGCCGCCCCGCGAGAGCTGCGAAGTGCGGATGTTCCTGTTCTTCTGAGGACGCACCCCGCATCCGGGTTTCAGAACGCCGGGAACACCGCCTCCGCGAACGCCCTGGCGTAGTCGAATCCACCCTCCTCGCGCGGCGGCGGCGTCGGCATGGGGTGCGGGACGATCGCCTCGATCGGCAGTCCGTAGCCCAGGATGGTCCGGATCCGCTCCACGATCGCCGGAAACGGTCCGTGCAGCGCGAACGCATCCACCGCCGCGTCGGGCAGGAACGACACCACCTCGCCCGCGGCCTCGAGGTCGCGCGCGTGGTGGAAGTCCGGCCACACGCAGCGCTTGAGTTCTTCGACGTCCGGCCCGTTCCAGGCCATGCCGATGTGGTCGAACAGCATGGGCGAGTACTCGTAGTACCCCGCCGCCATGGCCCGCCCGATGCGCCGGACGCGGTCAGCATCGTTGTCCACCACCGTGTGGAACACGCAGCCGATGCGAACCTCGGCAGGGTCCCGGCCGGCCTCCTCGGCTCCCGCCCGCACCGCCTCCACCGCGAGCCGCAGGTTCGTCTCGTGCACGCCCACGCGGATGAAGACTCCGTCCGCAACGCGCCCGGCCATGCGCAGGGTCTTCGGTCCCTGGGCGGCGACCCACACCGGTACGCGCGTGGCATGCCTGAGCACCGCCGGCCGAGCCGCGTCCACCGCCAGGCGCTCCCCGGCGTTCAGCCCCCGGATCGTGCGGATCGACTCCTCGAGTTCCGCCACGGTGGCGGGCCGCTTGCCCATGAGGCGCACCGCCGTGTCGCCGACGCCCATGCCGAGCACGGTGCGGCCCGGGGCGAGCCGGTCCACCGTCGCGATCGAACCGGCAATCACCGCAGGGTGGCGCATGACCGGGTTCTCGATCAGCGGACCGAGCACGATGCTCCCCGTGTTCCGCAGGCCTTCCGCCAGCATGACGTAAGGGTCGAGGACCAGGAGCGGCGACGAGGGGATGAACCCGTAGCTCCAGCCGAGTGACTCGAGACGCGCCGCATCCGCGGCGAAGTGGGCCGGGGAGCGGAGGTCGAGCCGGTTGAGACCGAAAGCGGGTTGCGTCACGAACCTTCCCCAGTCGCGGAAGAGCGTTCCATCGTACCCCGCCGGTGCAGCGTCTCGGGAACCGTCGCCACCAGCAGGAAGACGCCTACCAGGGCCATCGCTCCGGTGCCGGTGCAGGCCGCGACGAGCGACGCCCACTGCACCACCGATCCCATGACGAACGGTCCGACCGCGGCGCCGAGATCGCCCACGAGGCGCCAGACGCCGAGGAACTCTCCGCGTCCCCGTTCCGGCGACAGGTCGCCGCCCAGCGTCATGAAGATGCCGGTGCCGAACCCGTTGCCGAGACCGGCGAGCAGGCCCGCGGCCGCGAAGCTCCAGAAACCGTCCGCGAACGGCAGTAGCGCGAGTCCGGCCCCGAGCAGCAGCATGGCGGGCGCCAGCGCCCAGCGGCGCCCGAGGTGGTCGAGGATCAGTCCGGCCGGGTAGAACATCACCATGTCCACCGCCGCCGAGAGGCTGAACGCGAAACCGATCTCCGCCGCCGAAAGCCCGATGCTCGACCCGACCAGGGGAATCATCAGCAGGCGTCCGGCGCGCAGGAACATGAGGATGACCATGACGCTGCCGGCGGTCGTGAAGGTGTGCCGATGGTTGCTGATCACCTGCGCCAGCGGTATGTGACCCGCCGCATGCGGCAGCCGCGGCGCCGCGCTCGCGAAGATCAGCACCAGGACCAGCGACACCGCGAAAAGCGCCGCCGAGGCCAGGAACATGGGCCGGTAGCCCAGGGCCTCCGCGCCGACGCCCGCGATCAGCGGGCCCGCGAGGGCGCCGGCGCGCTGCAGCCCCGCCAGGACGGAGATCACCCGGCCGCGTTGCTCGAGCCGCACGGTGTCCGTGATGAACGACACTCGGGCGAGGATCCACACGCCCACCCCGCCGCCGAAGCCCAGCGCCGCGAACGAGAGCAGCGTCGCTTCCGTCGCCAGGGCGGCCGCCACCGTGGCGAACGCCACCGCCAGCAGCCCGACGATCATCACGCCGCGGTCCCCGATGCGGGCGACCAGCATGCCGGCCGGCACGTCCCCCAGCATCGTGCCCGCGCCGCGCAGCCCCACCACCGCCGCCGCGAGCGCCGCGCCCCCGCCGATCTCCAGGGCGTAGAGCGGCAGCAGGATCTGCACCGCGTTCTGCGCGATGGCGGAGAAGAAGGACGGAACGTAAACGGGGAGCGCGATGTCGCGCATCACCGCCAGGACGGTCGCGGGACGCTCCGGGTCGGAGGGCCCCCGCGTCTGGCGGCGTGATGAAGCGTTCAGGCCGATTCGAGCGCCCAGTGCACCAGCGTGTGGGCCGGCTCGTCGTCCGGATGATGTTCGAACACCGCCCGGACGGGCGCCCCGATCGTCACCTCCTGCTCGGGATCGCCCAGCAGGTTGCCGACGATCCGCGCGTTGTCGTGGTCCGGAAACTCCACCAGCACGATCAGGTACGGCCCCTGGTCCTTGAGCGCCGGATGCACCGGATGCCAGACGCGCTCGTAGCTGTAGATGCGCCCCCTCGGCTCCACTTCCACGAATGCGAGGTCGTCGCTCAGGCAGTGGTGACAGATCCACTCCGGGCCCCACTGCCACCGGCCGCACGCGTTGCAGCGCTGGAGTTTCAGGACACCCTCCGCGGCCGCCTGCCAGAACGGCGCGTCGAGTCCGTCGGGCGCGGGAACGGGCTTCGGCAGGCCGGGGTGCAGGTAGCTCACAGCGTCGCTTCCGAACCGAAGATGCAGCAGCTCACCGGCGTGACCATCGGCCCCGAGATGACCATGGAGACATCGACGTCGGGGACCTGGCTGGTGGACGCGCCGCGCACCTGCCGCACCGCCTCGATGTTGAGCCCGAGGCCGTGCATGTAGCACTCCGCCAGGTTGCCGCCGCTCGTGTTCGTGGGCAGTTCGCCCTCCGGCGCGATCAGGTTGTCCTTCACGAAGAACTCGTTGCAGCCGTCCGGCTCGCAGAAGCCGTGCTCGACGATGCTCATGAGCACGCCGCCGGTGAAGTTCTCGTAGGACTGCAGCACGTCGATGTCATCCGGGCCTACCCCGGCCATGTCGTAGAGCCGCGGCGCGACCGTCTTGAACGCGCTCGTCGCGTAGTCCGGCGCGTTGTGCACCGAGGCGCCCGCGCGGTGGTGCGAACCGCTCACGGCGCCGAGCAGGTAGCACGGGGCGTGCTCCACCTCTGCGGCGCGTTCCGCGGACACGAGCACCATCGCCGCCGCGCCGTCGTTCTCGAGGCAGCAGTCGAAGAGATGGAACGGCTCCACGATCCAGCGCGAGTTGTCGTACTTCTCCTCGGTGAGGGGCCGCCCGTACATCACGGCGCGCGGGTTTTTCTGCGCGTGGTGATAGGAGGCCAGCGAGATGGCACGGAGCGCCGACTGCTCGACGCCGTGGTCGTGCATGAAGCGCTGCACCTTCATGGCGAACATCTGCCCGGCGGACATCAGGCCGTACGGCACCGTGTGCGCCGTGTCGCCGGCGATCACGTTGCGCCGCGGGCCCTGGCCAAAGCGGCCGAACTGCCCCTGGGCGAGCGCCCGGAACACGACCACGCACTCGGCCATGCCGGTGGCGATCGCGGCCGCCGCGTTGCCGATCGCCCCCGATCCGCCGCCGCCACCGCCGCCCCACTGCATGTTCGCGAAGCGCAGGTCGTCGATGCCGAGGGCCGCCGCGAGCCGCGAGGGGTCGCTGCGGTCGTTGGAGTAGGACGCGAAACCGTCCACCTGCTTCGGCGAGATGCCCGCATCCTCGCAGGCGGCGAGGATGGCCTTCAGCGCCAGCTTGAACTCGGCGTCCGGCGCCTGGCCGTGCTTGTAGTAGGCCGTTTCGCCGACGCCGATCACGGCGACACGCCCGCGCAATGAGCGTTCCATGTCCTCTCCCCCCTGGATGCAGCACACCGCGCCGCCTGGCGTCGGTCGGCTTTCGCCGCATTCTCGCATCGTTTAAGGTACGGGCAAAATTGCACCACCGGGAGGAGACATGCCCATCAATCCGGATGCCGTCGGCGAGACCGGCGGACCTTCGACGCGCAGCTGGACATCCAGGGACGCGTTGCTTTACGCCGTCGGCATCGGCGCTGGCACGGACGAACTCCCCTTCACCACCGAGAACACGAAGGACACGCCACAGCGCGTCTTCCCGACTTTCGCGGTGATCATCGGCGGTGGCGGCGCCCCGCTCGGCAAGGTCGGCAGCTTCAACCCGGCACTCATGGTGCACGGCGAGCAGGGCATCGAACTGCTCGGCGAAATCCCGCCGGACGGCGAGCTCGAGAGCCGCGGCCGGATCGCCGGCATCTGGGACAAGGGCAACGCGGCGCTGATCGAAATGGAGTCCGAGGCGGTGAACGCGAAGACCGGCGAGCCGCTGTTGCGGACGCGCTCGACGCTCTTCTGCCGCGGCGAAGGCGGCTGGGGAGGCGACCGCGGGCCCTCGGCCAGGGTCGAGTTCCCGGACGCGGAACCCACGCACCAGGTCACCTACCAGACGCGCGAGGACCAGGCACTCACCTACCGCCTCTCCGGCGACCGCAATCCGCTGCATTCGGACCCGTCGTTCGCTGCGATGGGCGGCTTCGACAAGCCGATCCTGCACGGGTTGTGCACCTATGGATTCACCGGGCGCGCGCTGCTGCATTCGCTGTGCGGCGGCGATCCGGCGCGTTTTCGCTCGATGAACGGGCGGTTTTCGCGGCCGGTGATCCCCGGCGAGGCGCTGACGGTATCCATGTGGGTCAACGGCGGCCAGGCCGTGTTCCGCACCACCAACCAGGACGGAGCGGTGGTGATCGACCAGGGGGTGTGCACGTTCGCGTAGGCGACTCGCCTGTGCGCCGAGTCGGTCAAGCGCTAAGGCCTTCCGGGCGGAACATACATCTTATGAGTTATTTTACTCAGTAGCGTCATTACCGGCATTCCTGTAGTATCTGCGCAATTTTACTCAGGACCGTCCTGTGGCGTTCGAACGCGACCAAGTCGCACTGCTCGTCGATCGCTTGAACGAGCGACCCAGGCACCTGCAGGCGGTCTTCGGACCACGCCAGACCGGCAAGACGACAATCGTCCGCCAGGCACTACGGCGCCTGGAACGCATCGGACGCAGCACCCGCTACGTTTCGGTGGACGAATCCGGCGATGCCGGATTCCCGGTGGCTTCCGGAGGTGCCGAAGTCGCCGGAGCGCCTCCCGGTGCGCGAGACGCTACCTGGCTGGCGGCCATCTGGGGAGAAGCAAGGGAAGCGGCCGGGCAGTCCGGCGGCCTGGTGCTCGCGATCGACGAGATTCAGCGCATCCCGGACTGGTCTCGAACGGTAAAGGGACTCTGGGACGCCGACCGTGCCAGGAACTGTCCCCTGCACGTAGTCCTGCTTGGGTCTGCGCCGCTGCTCGTACAGTCCGGATTGAGCGAGAGCCTTGCAGGCCGCTTCGAGCAGATCGCCGTGTCGCACTGGTCGCTCCACGAGATGATGAACGCGTTCGAGTTCGATCTCGAGAGCTACCTCTTCTTCGGCGGGTACCCGGGAGTCGCGGCCTTCATACGGGACGAGGATCGCTGGCGCAGCTATGTGCTCGACGCGCTCGTGCAACCGAACATCGAGCGCGACATATTGGCCATGACCCGCGTGGACAAGCCGGCTCTGCTCAAACGCGTGTTCGAGGTCGGCTCGTCTCAGTCCGGCCAAGTGCTCTCGTACACCAAGATGCTGGGACGGCTGGAGGATGCGGGCAACACGACCACCCTCGCCCGCTACCTCGACCTGTTGTCGAGTGCCGGACTCGTGAGAGGACTGTCGAGGTTCACCGGCCCGCGGTTCAGAACACGAGGATCGATTCCGAAGCTCAACGTCCTCAATACCGCGCTGATGACGGCCGCTTCGGGATACCGCTTCGAGGAAGCCAAGGCGGACCGCACTTTCTGGGGCCGCGTGGTCGAGAGTGCCGTGGGCGCCCACCTCTGCAACACGGCGACACGCGGCACCCAGGTCCGCTATTGGCGCGAGAGCCCCCACGAAGTGGATTTCGTGCTGGAGCGCGGCCCGCGGATGGTCGCCATTGAGGTCAAGGCTGGTCCCCGACCGCGAGGACTTCGGGGACTCGAAGCCTTCCGACAGCGCTACAGGCCCGACCGGTCCATCGTGGTCGGAGCGGACGGCGTCCCGCTCAACGAGTTCCTGACGCTGCCGGCAGCCGCCTGGCTCGAGCAGGCATGAGCATGTTCGTTCCCCGGACCTGCACGGAGATTCCGGAAAAGGCCCCGGGCAACGCTCGGCCGACGCCCGTATCGCGGCCATTGGAAGCGTTCCGTGACGAACCCGGCTACGTCCTCCTGGGCGACCCGGGCGCCGGCAAGACCACGGCCTTCCAACACGAGCGCGAGGCGCTGGGAGACAACGCCCTGTACCTCTCCGCGCGCGACTTCCTGACCCTCGCTCCGTCCCGGCATCCGGAGTGGGCCAAGCGAACACTCTTCATCGATGGCCTCGACGAAGTCCGGGCAGGAGTACAGGATGCACGCACGCCCTTCGACGGCATCCGGCAGCGCCTCGACGCATTGGGCAAGCCTCCGTTCCGGCTCTCGTGCCGACAGGCGGACTGGCTGGGAGCAAACGACCGGCGGCACCTCGATGCGGTAACCCCGGGGGACGGCGTCATCGTGCTGCGGCTCGATCCACTGACCCGATCAGACGTCCTGGCGATCCTGAGCGACCACCCCACGATCAGCGACCCCGATGCGTTCATGCAAGAGGCCAGGGAGCGGCGGGTCGATGGACTGCTCTCGAACCCGCAGAGCCTGGAGTTGCTGGTCGAGGCCGTCGCCCACGACGGCTGGCCGGATGGCCGCTCCCAGACGTTCGAGAAGGCCTGCTCACGGTTGGCCACCGAGCGGAACGCCGACCATGCCGTGGCCGCTCCATCCCCGCCGCCGGAACAGCTGCTTGCGGCGGCGGGCAAGCTGTGCGCCCACGCGCTCGCCGCCGGGACCGCTGGCTATGTGCTCCATCCGAGCAACGCGACCCCCGACGCTCCCGAACTGGCGCGCTGCACCCCCGACGACTTCGAGGCAGCCCGGCAGGCCCTCACCTCGAAGCTCTTCACCAGGGACACGAAGGGCAGGTCCGTTCCCGTGCACCGCCACATCGCGGAGTTCCTCGCCGGCCGCCACCTGGCGGATCTTGTCGAGCGCGGTCTTCCGCTGCCGCGCGTGCTCGCATTGATGACCGGAACGGACGGCGACGTGGTGACCCAGTTGCGAGGCCTCTCGGCATGGCTCGCCGCACACTGCCCGCGGGCCCGCCGCGAGTTGATCGGCCGCGATCCGACTGGAGTCGCCCTGTACGGGGACCTCGGAACGTTCTCGCCCCAGGAAAAGCGCAGCCTCCTCCAGTCCCTCGCGAAGATGACATTGCGGGAGCTCCCCTGGTCCGATGTTGCGTCCTTCGCGCCGCTTGTCTCTCCCGAGTTGGAGTCGACACTGGAGGAGATTCTCTGCGACTCCAATCGAGACCCGACCCACCAGCACCTGGTGCAGTTCGTACTGTGGATCGTACCGGAGGCCGTCGCGCTTCCCGGTCTGGCGCCAACCCTGCTGCGCGTCGTGCAGGACGACACCTGGCGATCCGGGGTCAACGTGTCCGCCCTTCACGCGTTCGTGCACTGCTACCACGGCGCGGACAAGCCAGATGTACTCCGGGGGCTGCTGGGCAACGTCATGACCCGCAGAGAGCTGGACCCGGACAGGGACATGCTGGGTAGCCTGCTGTCCGAGCTGTACCCCCACACGCTGTCTCCTCGCGAGGTCTGGGACTACCTCATCGAGTCGGACGACCACGAGAGAGCCTACATCGGCTCATACGCGCACTTCTGGGAGCACCGCCTGTTCAGCCAGTCCTCGGACCTCCAGCTATGCGAACTACTCGACCAGTGCGTACCGCGCGCCAGCCAGACACGTTCGACACTCGCGAGCCGACTGATGGAGAGGGTCCTCCCGGACCTTTTGGCCCTGGGGCTCAAAGCCGCCAGTGATGGGGTGGCTTCAGACCGGCTCTACGACTGGCTGGGCCTGGCCCTCTCCGAGGACGGACTATCGTTTCACGCCAAGTCTGTCGACGACATACGCGCCTGGTTGACCTCGAGACCGGACGTACAGAAGAGGATCTTCCTGGAGGGTCTGCGCCGTTGCCCGGACTCCGAGGATTTCTTCCGCCACGCTGTCCGAATCGGCGATCGGTGGTACGGGTCAGAGCCACCGACAGACCTTGGAACATGGCTGCTGGACCAGGCGCTGACCTGGTCGCGGGGATCTCCACGCAAGGCGGAATTCCTGCTCTGGAGTGCCATCGACAGGGGCAAACTCGATGTCTCGGACGCACGCGAGCGACTGGCCGGCGACCCCTTCCTGGCCAAGGTCCTCGATCGTGGAGAGGCCGCCCGACGCAAAGCACGCGAGTTGCGACAGGAC
Organism: Candidatus Azotimanducaceae bacterium; assembly: GCA_965206615.1. Classification (GTDB taxonomy): domain Bacteria; phylum Pseudomonadota; class Gammaproteobacteria; order Pseudomonadales; family Azotimanducaceae; genus VXNE01. The sequence goes on along the minus strand of OZ242219.1, from coordinate 436,389 downwards.
AGGACGCGGTACGACGAGGAGCGACGCAGACCTCAGGAGGAGTGGATCGACGCCATAGGTTCCCACGCGACTTCGTTGCGCAGCAACAAGGCTCCGCCAGGACTGCTCCACGAACTTGCGCGGCGGTTCTTCGGCTCCTTCATCGACTTTCGGCCAATGCACGGTCGCGAACGCATCGCCACGGACCTGGACCACGACCTCCCGCTGACCCAGGCCGTCCTGTCGGCCCTGCGGGACACGCCCGACCGCGACGACGTGCCGACCTTCGACGAAATCCTGCGACTCCACGGCGAACGCCGTATGCACTACCTGGGCCTGCCGTACCTGGCAGGTCTCGCCCTCGTCGAGGCACCCGTTCCAATCGACGTCTCCCAGTGGGCCACCGACGACCGGCGCAGGGCAATCGCCCTGTACCTCACCTTTCCGCACGGCAACTACGATCCCGAGTGGTATGGGCGCCTCGTCGCGCGGTACCCGGAGGATGTCGCCGAGATCCAGGTCCGCCTTGCCGAGCCCGCGTTACGACGGGGTCGCGACGCCAACTACAACCTCTGGCACCTCGCACACGACCCGTCGTACGCGGCGGTTGCCGGGCTGGCCAGCCTGCCCCTGCTCACGGCCTTCCCGGCGCGCAGCAAATCGCGGCAACTCGCCACGCTCGATCAACTGCTCCGGGCCGCGATACAGCACGCGGACGCGGGCGCATTGCAGGACGTCGCTGGCCAGGCAAGCTCTCGCGCAAGAGCATGAATCGCGATGCACAACGGGCACATTGGCTGGCGTCAGGATGCCTCATAGCGCACCTGAGGCCTATCGGGAGCGTGCCGCCGCCTTCGCGGCAACCGGGCGTGGCGAGGAGCGTACTCGACACCTCCTGGCACTCCTCTGCTCCGAGGACGGGGCGTTCTTCTCGTTCGACAACCTGGATGTCGCGACGCTGCAACTTCTCATCCGGCTGGGCGGAGCGGCCGTCGCGCCCGAGGATTGGGGACAAGGGGGTTTCGTTCGCAGCAGCATGCAAATCTCCGGGCTTGTCGGGCAACTCATCCGGTATCTCGCCCAGGATCCATCTCCGGCGGCCGGCAAAGCACTCCAGACACTCGTCACGAATCGCGCCCTGCGCCGATGGCACGAGGTCCTCGCCTCCGCCGCCGACGATCAGAAGGTGGTCAGACGCGACCACAGCTACCGCAATCCCTCCTTCCAGGAGGTGGTCCAGACCCTTTCGGGCGGTACCCCGACCAATCCGGCCGACCTGGCCGCGCTGACGGTAGATCTCCTGACGGAACTGGCCGGCCAGATGCTCGAGAACTCCAATCCCTGGCGGCCCTTTTGGAACGAGGATCCGCACCAGGAGCCCACGGAGCCGAAGCCCGAGAACTCGTGCCGCGACGCCCTGATCCGGCATCTGCGTAGCCGCGTGCCCCTGGGCATCGACGTGCAACCGGAGGTCCGGTATGCCACCGAGGCAAGGGCCGACATCCGCCTCTCCTACCGCGACTTCCATGTACCCGTGGAAGTCAAGAAGAACGGCCACCGCGACCTCTGGAGTGCAATCCGGAATCAACTGGTGGGACAGTACGCCATCGATCCGGCGACGGGTGGGTACGGCGTCTATGTCGTGCTCTGGTTCGGCGCCAACCGGACACCGGCCCCGCCATCGGGCAGGCGTCCCGGCAGCCCGGACGAACTTTGCGCGCGACTGCTGGATACACTATCTGCAGAAGAGAGACGCAAGGTGTCGGTATGCGTGATCGACGTGGCACTCCGCTAGTGCGACCTGACTGTCGCGTTGGAAGTTTCGCTCGCGCGAAACTTCTACGGCGCACGCGCTTGGCCGCGTCGAGGGTCGGGCTGTTCCGCGCGCCAGCCCCGGCGGCGCTGGTGATTCTCGTCGGCAGCTTCCTCTGCGGACCCACCTGGGTGTCCGCTTGTGCCGCCTACGCCGCGGAGGCCGGCCAGCCCGGCAACGCCGAACCCGATTCGCCAGCCTGGCAGGAGACTCTTCGCCTGGTCCGCGAGGACTTTCCCGACGTCCCGCAGATGACGACGCGTCAACTCGCCGACCGGCTCGACGCGGACCGCGAAGGCGTCCTGCTGCTCGACGCGAGGAGCCTCGAGGAGTACGAGGTCGGGCACCTCGGGGGCGCGGTCCACGCCGGGAGCCTCCGCGCCGCCCTTGATGCTCTCTCGGGACGCCGCCCCACGCAGACGGTGGTCGTCTACTGCTCCGTCGGTTACCGCTCCTCCCAGTTGGTCGAGTGGCTGCGCGGGCGGGGCGTGCCCGACGTCTACAACCTGGAGGGGTCGATCTTCCGGTGGGCCAACGAGAGCCGCGCCGTCTATCGGGGAGACGAGCGCGTGTACGAAGTCCACCCGTATGACGACGAATGGGGACGGTTGCTCCAGCCGTCCTGGAACGGCCCGTAGGGGCGACCCTTGCGGTCGCCCGCACCAGCGCCGTGCGCGAATTCGGGACGGGACGGGACGAGCCCGTCCCCTAAAGGTCGCAGGGGCGTGGTCGCCCGCGTCAGAACACGAAGTCCGCCGACACGCTCCACATCCGGGGCCGCCCGTAGTAGTGCTCCGTCATGCCCCAGAAGCCGTTTGGAATCGTGATCGAGCCGGACAGGTCGAAGCCCTGCACCACGTACTCCTCGTCGGTGAGGTTCTGCACCGACATGCGCACACGCCAGTTCTCCGAGGCGGACGGCAGGTACGACACCATCGCGTTCCATAGCGTGTAGCCGTCCTCGGCAAGCGGCGACGTGTTCGTCAGGTTGAAGAAGTGCTCGGTGCGGTGTTCGACGGCCAGCTGGAAGGCGAGTTCGCCCGCCAGACCCGGGACCGGCACCTCGTAGCGGACGAGGGCGTTCCAGTTCCACTCCGGCGTCTGCACCGGGCGCACATCCTGCCCCGGTTTGGTCGCCTCGCCGAGCGCCTCGAGGCCCGCCCGGTTGACGGTGATGCCCGGCACGTCCGTCACTTCGGTGTCGATGTACCCCACGCCGAGTAACAGGTCCAGGCGGGCCGAGGGCGATGCCCGGAGTTCCAGCTCGAACCCCTTGCTCTCGGCCTGGGCGTTCAGCGTGAAGGTATCCAGGCCGATGATCGAGAACGCCTGGTACTGGGCGTAGTCATACAGATAGGCGGCGCCGTTCAGCGTGGCCCGGCCACCGGCCAATTCGAGCTTGAACCCGGCTTCGTACGCGTCCAGACGCTCCGGTGAGTAGTTCATCGAGGTCTCGTTCACGAATCCCGCGGTCGGCAGCAGCGGGGCGTTGAAACCGCCCGATTTCACGCCGCGGTTGTAGCTGACGTAGTACAGGGCGCCGTCCCGGGGTCGCCAGTCGAGTTGCACCCGCGCCGCCCATTCGTCGTCGTCGCGCCCGCCGGCGTAGGACTCGAGGTCCGCCAGCTCGAGCGTGCGGGCGTCCACGCCGCTGGTCGCGCGCGAGTCGTAGAGGACCAGGATGTCCCGGTACCGGTGTTCCTTCTCCTCGGTGATCCAGCGGCCACCGAGGATCAGGCTGACCTGATCGGTGAGTTCGCGCTCCCACTGCCCGAACACCGACCAGCTTTCCGTGTCTGTCTCATAGGGGTTGTAGATGCCGAAACGGGGGTCGGTCGCGGCGCGCGGCGGGCATGGCGCCTCGCCGAGCAGCACGAAGTAGTCGCAGATGAATCCGTGGGCGATGCCGCCGTTGGAGTCGGCCACGGCGAGGTCCAGGTAGTAGACGCCCGCAACCCATGCCGACAGGTCGCTGCCACCCGCCAGTCGCAGCTCCTGCGAGAACTGCTCGGCGTCGGTCGTCAGGAAGAAGTTGAAGTAGTCGGTCGGCGACGCGTCGCTGTCCTCGATGTAGTCCCGCTCCGTGACCGACCGGTCGGTGATGCTCGTGAACGACAGGTCGCCGCGGTCCCACTTCACGGTCAGGGACTGCCCTTGGGTGGTCAGCTCGTTGCGGCCCTCGAAGTCGTAGTCCCCGGCGTAGTTGTCCCCGTCGGCGTCGCGGTACCCCGGGTTCCCGGCCGCGTCGAGCAGGAACGGGTTGGCGCGGTCGCGCGTGAGCCGTCCCGGCTCCACCGCCGAGACATGCTGGAAGAAGCCGGTGCGGATGTCCTGCCGCGCCTGGCGCAGGTTGACCAGGACGTCCCACGCATCGCGGTTCCACCGAATTTGGGCGCGGGCCGCGAAGTCGTTGGCGTCGTTCAGCTTCCGGTCCGGGGCGAGGCGGTTGTCGACGTAGCCTTCCCGCTGGTGCGAAGCCACCGAGATGCGGGCGGCGAACGCTTCCCCCATCGGCAGGTTGACGGCGCCCTGGAAGCGCACCTGGTCGTACGCCCCGTACGTCGCCATGCCGTATCCCCCGAATTCGTCGCCGGGCTTGACCGACACGTACTGCACGAGCCCTCCGGTTGCGTTGCGGCCGAACAGGGTGCCTTGCGGACCGCGCAGGATTTCCGCGCGCTCCATGTCGAAGAGCATGAACCCGGCCCCCGACATCTGGCTGACGTACACCTCGTCGACGTAGACCGCGATCGGGCTCTCGACGTTGGTGGTGAAGTCGTTGTTGGCGACGCCCCGAATGCCGATGGCGTAGTTCGCCTCGCCGTTCGGCTGGACGGTGCTCACCCCCGGCGCGAGCGCCGTGATCTCCTGGGCGTTGGTGTACCCCAGCGTCCGCATCTGCTCGCCGCTGATCGCGGTCACGGCGATACCCACGTCCTGCATGGGTTGTTCGCGCTTCTGCGCCGTCACCAGGATCTCTTCCATGAAGGCGCCGACATCCGCCGAGGCCCCTTCCGGCCCCCGGTCCTCCGCACTCGCGGACGGTACGGACCAGATCGCCGCCGCGCAGATCGCGACCGCGGCCCGCGTGGCGACAGCGGCCCGTGTAACGAGCGCGGCCCGTGTACGGGCCGATCCGATGCGATGATGTTTCTCGCTCATGGTTGTCTCCCCTCCTCGGTTTCCCGATCACTCGGCGTCCGGGTGTCCCGGCTGCCTGCTGCGCGTACCCGGTCTTGCGCGTGCGGTGCCCGCTCGACGACGGGCTGCCTGCGCAGCGCCCCGACTTCCTCGCCCGTGAAGGCCTCGAAGTCGTCCGGCATGTGCTTGGCGTCGAACGCCGCGATCATCCAGTTGAGTGTCTCGGCGAGGCGGGCATCGGAAAGCGACGCGCTCGCAACGCCCGGGACCTGCACGAGCCAGGCCCGCCCTTCGGCTGTGCCCACGTACGTGGCCACCCGTCCGCGCAAGGCCGGCATGTCCGGTCGTTCCAACGACCCGTCGGCGCCGTGACAGCCCTGGCAGTGCAACATCCAGTCCTGGCGGGGCCTGGCGTCGCCGCCAGATTCAGCGCCGGGGCTCCCGAGCGTCGCGAGGCCCAACACCGCAGCTCCGACGAACTTCATGGCCCGCCCGTCCCCGCCAGCGCGCGCCGCCGCAGCAATGCACGCTCGTCCCCCGACAGGCTTCCCGCCCCGCGCGCGGCTGCAACATCCGCGGGCGTGAACAGGGGCGCGGGCATCGAGCCGAAGCGCCGCACGAGATCGTTCAGCAAATCGGCGACCTCGTCGTGCGACAGGTCCGCGACCACGGGCGGCATGAGGCCGGCGTAAGGAACGCCGTCCACGTCGATGGCGCCGCTCGCCCCACCCGTCACGAGGCGGCTCAGATAGCTGCGACCGTCTGCAGAGGCGAAGAAGCGCTCCACGTGGCCGGCGAGCGGTGGGAACAGGTCCGGCACCCCCACCCCGGTCGCGAGATGACAGGCCGCACAGCGGGCGTAGTGGCGCGAGTCCGCGCTGATCTCTCCACCCAGCAACGCCGACAGACATGCCCAGAGGCCCCACCTTCGTCCCGCGCACGGCACGGATGCAGCGAGGCGTCGGAGGGGCGACAGGCAGCGCATCGATCAAGCCTCCTCGGCAACTCCGATCACGACGGCCGTCGAGCAGGTGTACGCGCGGCTCGACGTGCCCATGCACCAGTTGATGTCGTTGTTGCTGCGCGGCCGCACGACCGGGCGGTCGTCCTCGTTGCGGTTGCACAGGCAGCGCCCGCAGGACTCGACGCCGCAGCAGTCGTTGTAGGAGATGATGTAGGAGCGACCGTCGGCCGGGTTTTCGCAGGTGCCGACCCAGGTGATGGGTGACATTTCCGTGCCCGGCGGACAGCTGTTCTGCGTGCCGCCGCAACAGGAGCAGAGGAAGCCGTCGATGCCGCAGTAGCGCCAGTAGTCGCACGATGTCGGATCGCCCGGATCGCCGGGATTGCCGGTGGACTGGGGAGCGACGCCCGGGTAGCCCGCCGCGCGGGCGACCGGCAACAGCGGCAGTGCCGACTGCCCCACCAACAGCCCGCCGATCATGCCGAGAAAGCCCCGCCGCGAGGTCCCGCTTGCGAGCCGCCGCGTCAGGCCTTCCACTCGACGGTCGAATACGCTCATCGTCCCGCGTGCAGCGCCAGCGGCATCGCCGGGCCCCAGTCGCCGATCGTTCGAAGCTTGCGGTGGTCCCGCGGGTCGTAGACGTCGAGTTGCATGTCCGCATTGGTCACCGCCAGCAACGGTGGATCGCCCCGTGTCGCCTCGATCGAGACCCCCGGCGTGGCCAGCGGCACGACGTCGGTGACCCGGCCGGTGAGGGCATCCGCGATCCAGACCGTCTCGCCGCCGAACTTGTGATCGCCGCGTCCGGCGTTCTCGCGCATCAGCACGTACAGGCGCCCGCCGGAATCTGCGGAGATCACCTGCCAGCCGGAGGGTTTCGCACCGCCAGGCGCCCCGGGCAGGTCGGTTTCGAGGCGCCACCGGGGCGCCGCTACCGGCTCGTCGCCGGACAGGTCGAGCGGCTGCACCCACCCGTCGAACGTGGGGAAGTACGCGGTATGACCGATCCACGCCGCCTTCATGAACATCGGGTCGCCGTCGATGTCGTTGAACGACTGCGTACGGCCCTCGCGCAGCACCTGACCGGCCCCGTCCAGCACCACCGCCTGGGCCGAGCCGTCACCGCACAGGGTGACGAAGCCGGACGCGCCGAAGGGGTAGATCAACATGCAACCCGGGACGGCGATCTCGTTGACGACCTCCCGGCGCGCGAGGTCCACCACGGTGACGCTGGAGGCCGGGGTAAAGTTGAAGACGAGCGCGAAGTCGCCGCCGCGGGTAATCTGCAGGGCCGCCTTCTGCGGCACCACCTGCATGCGCTTCGCCCCGGGCAGGATGACCTCGCCCAGCCGCTGCAGGCTGGCGCCCTCGTAGATGGTCAGGACATCCGTCTGTGTTCCGCGTGTGCCCCGCGCGAAGAAGCTCTCGGCCACGTAGAGCTCGCCGCGTGTGTCCGCCTGGCGGAACGACGGGAACTGGGCGGCACCGATCAGGCCGAGAACATGGCGCGTGTCCGCGCCCACGTCCACCACGAACACCTTGCCCGAGGTCAGGCTGTAGAACGCGGCGTCGTGCGCGTAGATCCAGTGCTTCGAAGGCGAAGGCAGCGCGGCCACCGCGGGCATGGGCTCGGCGGGCAGCGCCGGACCGGCCGCCCAGGCGAGTCCGGGCAGGAGCGCAAGCAGCGCGAGGCACCGCCAGTTCTTTCGCATCGCCCTCCACATAATAGGCACCAATGCCAATTTATGCACTGACGCCAAGTTATGCACAAATGCCTATTTATGGCAAGGGGGTATCGCGAACTTTTTCCCGGGCCTTTCGTGGGAGAGCGAGACGGCCGCGCGGCTACCACGGACATGCCCCGGGGTGGCAACTCGCGCCCCAAAGGGGGCGCTATACTCCCGCGGATGCGCACGGCCCGTTCACCGGCGCCGGAGGAACAGCATGCGTACCCTGAGACTCAACCCGGACAGCAAGGGTGCGGCCTCGCAGAAGGGCAGACAGACCCTCCTGAAGATCCTGTCCGCCGCCCGCGACGTCTTCATCGAGAACGGCTACGGCGAGTTCAATCTCAAGCGGGTGAGCGAGAAGTGCGGGCTGGCCCGGGGCAACGTCACCTACTATTTTCCCAATCGCGACGCACTGCTGCAGGAGCTGCTGCGTGCGGTCATCAGCGGCTACACGTGGGACTTCGACCACATCATGGCGGACACCGGGACCAGCGCCGAGGACAAGTTCGTCGCCATCGTCCGGTTGATCGTCGAGGATCTCGGCACCCAGGAAACGTCCATCTTCTTTCCGGAGCTGTGGGCGCTGGCCCACCGCAGCGACTACGCCGCCCTGGAAATGGAGCGACTCTACGCGGACGCGCGCAGCTACCTGGTCGACCTCATTGCCGAGATCAACCCGGACCTCGGTGCGGACGCCCGTGAGGCGGTAGCGCTGTTCGTCGCCGCCGCCCTCGAGGGCCAGACGCCGTTCGTGGGTCACGGGCGAGCCCATCGCCGGCGCCTGCCGCAGATCGCGAATATCGCCGCCAGCGCCCTGCTGGAGACGGTCCGGTCCATCGGGCGCAGCGAGGTCGGCAGCCAACTCACCGCGACTGCGAAGTGACGCGGTAGCCGGCCGCCGAGGCCGCTACGGGGTGCGCGCGGGCGGAAGGCTCACGCTGCCAGCCACCGAAGGGAGTCCGCGAAGATCGCGGCGCCGTGGCGGAGGCTGTGGCCGCCTTCTCCGAAGACGAAACGGTACTCGTAGCCCGCGTACTCGAGCGCCGAGGCCATCAGCCGGTTGGCGAGCGCCCAGTTGCCCATGATGGCGTTGCCGTCGCGCTCCCCGCTCTGCAGGAACACCCTGAGGGGCTTCCTGGGCGTCGACCTGATGAGATACGGGTAGTTGTGGCCGCCGCGGACGTTGACGAAGGATCCCACGTGGCAGAGGACCCGCCCGAACGCGGACGGGTCGTGCCAGGCCGCGTTGAACGCACAGATGCCGCCGCTCGATATGCCGCAGATCAGGCGCATCGCCGGATCGTCCGGGAAGCGCGCGCCGGCCTCCGACTCCGCGAACGGCAGCAGTTCGTCTACCAGGAACCGGGCGTACGTGGGCGTCACGCTGTCGTATTCCATGCTGCGGTAGGTCCGGGTCTCGTCCAGGGTCATCCCCGGACGCCGGCCGGGCATGACGAACACCGCGACCGTCGGCGGCAGCTCGCCCGCGTGGATGAGGGAGTCGAGCACCGCCGTCGCCCGCACCGGACCCGCAGGGTCGAGGTACATCTGCCCGTCCTGGAACACCATCAGGGACGGCGCCGTCGAGGATTCGAGCTGCGCCGGGAGGTAGACCGACACGTCGCGGATCGTCCCCGCGTAGATGCGGGTCCCGTCCCATCCGGGGAACTCGCGCACCGTACCGCGCGGAACGTCCGGCCCCGGGTGCGCCTCGGGACAGGGGTGGTATTGCCGGTCTTCCGGCACGTTCAGGGACTCGAGCAGCTCCATGTTGGTGCGCCCGTTCACCTCGGCGCCCAGCCCGCGGTCCATGAAGGACTTGTCGAGTCCCAGCCGCAGGTAGTCCTCGACATCCATCGCGGCCACCGGCGCGCCGACCGCCGCCAGCGCGCCGAGCACGCGCCGCCTCGTCATCCCGTTCGTCACTCGACTTCTCCCGCTCGTACCGAGATTCTCGTGTGCAACCGCAAAGCGGTTGCGCCTGCAACCGATAGCCGACCTCGATCCCGATCTGGGCGCGGCGGGTGCCAATAGTACGGGGAGTCGCCTGTCAGCCCAGCTCCGGGTGTTCGCCGAACCCGGCAGCGGCTTCGAACGCGCTCCCCATGCGGACCAGCGCGGCCTCGCCGAGGCGGGGTCCGATCAACTGGAAGGCCCGCGGCACGCCTTCGCCGTCGAGACCGATCGGCAGCGTGATGGTCGGGTGGCCGGAGTAGTCGAAAGGCGCCGTGAACTGGATGAACGGCGCCATGCCCTCCTCCGGCACGCGGGTGCCGAAGTCCGTCAAGGGAGGCGGCGTGATCATGCACGGCGCCGCGATGGCCTGCACCTCGCAGAGCGTCGCGTCAAGCTCCGCACGGAAACGCTCCCGCGCCCGTTCGAGGCGCGCGTAGTCCGTCGCGTCGGCGCCCTGCCCGAGGGCCAGCAGCCGGGCGAGGTCGGGTCCGTAGTCGTCCTGGCGCGACGGCCAGGTCGCCGCATGCGCGAGCGCGCACTCCACGCCGCAGGTGATCGCCCAGCCCTCCACGAGGTCGGCGCAGTTCGGCATGCGGATGTCCACGATGCGCGCGCCCGCTGCCTGGAGCACATCGAGCGCGTCCTCCACCGCCCCGACGGCTGCGGGGGCGACGCCCGCTCCGATGTAGTCCCGGTCCACGCCGACGGCGAAGCCGGCCAGGCCGCCGCCCGTTTCCGCGACGTAGTTCGGCACCGCGGCCGGCAGCGAGGTCGGGTCTTTCGGGTCCTGCCCGGCCATCACGCCGAGCATGCGCGCTGCGTCCTCGACCCTGCGCGTCATCGGACCGATGTGGTCGAGGGACTCCGCGAGCGGGAAGGCCCCGTGCCGGCTGACGCGGCCGTAGGTGGGCTTGATGCCGACCAGCCCGCAGCAGGCGGAGGGAAAGCGAATGCTGCCGCCCGTGTCGGAACCCAGCGCACCGAAGGCCAGGCCGGCGGCCACGGACACCCCGGAACCGGACGACGAGACCCCCGTCCAGCGGTCCGCGGCCCAGGGATTCACCGGCGGCGCGACGTCCGGGTGGTGGTTCGAGAACGCCCCCTCGGTGAGCTTGACCTTGCCGAGGATCACGGCTCCGGCCGCCTTGAGCCGCGTCACGACCGTGGCGTCTTCCGGTGGCAGCCAGTCGGCCAGTACGCGCGTTCCACACGTCGTCACGATGTCCCCGGTCCAGAGCAGGTCCTTGAGCGCGATCGGCACGCCGTGCAGGGGTCCGAGGGGTTCGCCGTTCGCGCGCCGGGTGTCGAGTGCGGCGGCCTGCGCCAGCGCCCGTTCCCCGGTCACCGTGACGTACGCCTTGAGTTCCGGATCGAGGCGTCCGATGCGCGCCAGCATCGCCTCGGTGACCGCCACGGCCGAGAACGCGCCGCTCTTCAGCCGCCGGCAGACGTCCGACAGCGAGAGGTAATGCAGCGGGACGTCCGCGACGGGCGCGCTCATGCGGCGACGCCCACCCTCCCGCTCTCGTCGAAGATCTTCCCGGGATTCAGGATGCCCCTGGGGTCCAGCGCCTGTTTCAGCGAGCGCATGAGGACGATCTCCTCCGGGGTGCGCGACACCGACAGCCATGCCTTCTTGTCGAGGCCCACGCCGTGCTCCGCGGAGACCGAGCCGCCGATGCCCGCGAGCGGCTGGTAGACGGCGCGATCCACGCCTTCCTTTGCGCTGTGGTCGCTGCCCGCGGAGATGCCGAAGTGCAGGTTGCCGTCGCCGAGGTGCCCGAACGCGAAGTTGCGGTAGGTGCCGAAGGTCTCGGCCAGCCCGCGGTTCACGTCCTCCACGTAAGCCTCCATCCGCGGGATCGGCAGGCTGACGTCGTAGATGAACAGCGGCGGAAAGCGGTTGCACTGCTCCACGTCGTCGCGCATCGCCCACAGTTCCAGCCGCTGCGCCTCGCTCTGGGCGATCACGGCGTCGGTCACCAAGCCCGCCCCGTAGGCGTCCTCGAGCGCGGCCTCGGCGCGGGCCTTGTCCGTCTCGGCATCGCCGCCCATCGCCTCGATCAGGACGTAGTAGGGATGGTCCTGGGACAGCGGCGGGCGCTGCTTGGCCGGCGGCGTGCTCACGAGCCGGTAGAAGTTGTTCCAGAGCACCTCGAACGCGGACAGGGCGCCGCCGAGACGCGCGTCCATCAGCTTCAGCAGCGCCGGCAGCTTGTCGAACTCGTCGACGGCCACGAACAGCGTCTCCTGGCTGCGCGGTTTCTCCCGCAGGCGCAGGACCGCGCGCGTCACGATGCCGAGGCTGCCTTCGCTGCCGATGAAGAGCTGCTTCAGGTCGTAACCGGCGTTGTTCTTGATCATCTCGTTCATGGAGGAGACCACGGTGCCATCGGCCAGCACGGCCTCGAGGCCGAGCACCATGTCCCGGGTCATGCCGTAGCGGATGACCCGGTTGCCGCCGGCGTTGGTCGAGATGTTGCCGCCAATGGTGCAACTGCCGCGACCGCCGAGATCGAGGGGGTACATCAACCCGTGTTCGTCCGCGTGTTCCTGGACGGCCTGCAGCACGACGCCCGCTTCGACGGTCATGGTGCGGTTGGTGCGGTCCACGCCCTCGATGCGCTTCATGCGTTCGAGGGACAGCACGACGTCGCCGCGCTCGGTGATGGCGCTGCCGACGAGACCCGTCAGGCCGCCATGGGCCACGACGGACTGTCTCGCGCGGTGACAGGCGGCCAGGACGGCACTGACCTCTGCCGTGCTACGCGGGCGTACGAGGGTCTGCGCCTCGATGGACTCGCTCATCCAGATACCCGCCGCGCGGCCGTTGACGTCGGCGCCGGTCAATACGCCGCCCGGCCCCGTGATGTCGGCCAGCGTTTGCAGAAGGTCCGCCATGTCGCCCCCTTGTTTCGCCCTGTGCCTGACGCAGTGCGTACACCCGGAAACGCCGCGGTGCCGCGCCCTCAAGCGTTTGGGAGTGTAGCACGCACCCCCGTCCCCACAGACCGCGCCACGGGCGCCCACAGCCCCCGGGACACCCACCTCAGAGGTCTCCGCTGCCCTCTCGGTGGCCGGCGACGATGATGCCGTACGGGCCATCATCCTGACCGGCGGGGGTGGCGGGTTCTGCGCCGGGCGGTTCATGCAATCTCTCACAGCCACACTCACAGCCACGCGTATTGCCGGGCCGCCGCCGCTCGCAGTACGCTTCCCCGGATCAACGAACGACGAGGTTCTCCATGACCGCTGCCCATTTCGGCGCCACCATCCCCCAGATCAAGCGGCCCTGGGTCGCCGCCGCGGAAGCCGCCCACGCGTTCGAGCGCATGGGCTACGACTCGCTGTGGGTCTGCGACCACTTCTACGGTCCCCAGTCCCCGCAGCTTCCGATCCTGGAGGCATGGTCGATGGTGTCGGCGCTCGGCGCAATCACCGAGCGGGTCGAGATCGGCACGCTGGTGACGCCGGCCGGCATGCGCAACCCGGCGCAGCTCGGCAAGGTGATCGCGACGGCGGACAACATCGCCGGCGGCAGGGTGATCGCCGGGCTCGGCGGCGGCTGGATGCCCCGCGAGTTCACCGACTTCGGCGTCCCGTTCCGCTCCACCGGCGAGCGCCTGGTGCAGTTGCGCGAAACGGTCGAACTGCTGAAGCGCATGTGGGGCGAGGAGGACGAAGTGTCCTACGCAGGCCGGTTCGTGCAGGCCGAGAACGTCGTGTGCCAGCCCAAGCCGCCGCGCCGCATTCCCATCCTGATCGGCGGTGCCGGGGAGCAGGTCACGCTGAAGCTGACCGCCGAACACGCCGATATCTGGAACAACCTCGCGGGGCAGCAGCCGAACCTCGGCCACAAGGTCGACGTGCTGAAGCGTCACTGCGACACCCTGGGCCGGGATTTCTCCGAGATCGTCGTGAGTCAGCAATGCCTCGTGACGCTCGCTGCGGACGAGGCGAGCGCGGGGCCGATGGCAGACCGCGCGCAGAAGATTTTCGGCGGGCACATGGGCGACCCCAAGGGGCCCATCGCGATCACCGGCACGGCCCAGCAGTGCGTCGACGCGATCGGCAAGCACATCGAACTCGGCTGCACGATGTTCGTGATGGAGTTCTTCGGGCGCGACACGATGGTGCCGGCGCAACTCTTCGCGGAGGAGGTCGCGCCGCACTTCCGCGCGGCCGCGGCGTAGCTCCAGCGTCGCGTTCGGCTCACCGCCAGGGGGCGGCGCGCTGGCACGCCTGGATTACTCCTCCCAATGGGGCGGGTTGTTCAGCGGCGGCATCGTCTGCCCGAGCTGGAACAGCACTCCGCAGGCGCTCCGGGGCGAAATGAAGGCGTCCATGAACTCCGGGTGGTCAAGGTGCTTGTCGACCACCCGCACCCCCTGCTCCTCGAGCCTGTCGACCTTCTCGGCGAGATCGGGGGTCTGGAGGGTGATGTGGTGCACGCCCTCGCCCCGCTTCTCCAGGAACTTCGCGAGGAAACTGTCGTCGTCGAGGGGATCGAGCAGTTCGATGCAGAAACCGTCGAGGTCGAAGACAGCGACGCGAAACCCCTGCGTGTGATCCTCCCGCATGTAGCGGAACGTCGCCCCGAGGGACTCCTCGAAGAACACGCGCGCCTGTTCGATGTCGCGCACCGCGATGCCAACGTGATCGAAACGGCCCAACGGTTGATCGGCCATGTCTGACCCTCCCTGTCAGCGGTTGAGAACGGCAGCCACGCGCCGGTCGGCGCGCTACGCGGCGTTCTGATAGAGGTCGAGAAAGTTCCGCGCGAAGAAGCGGTCGAGCGTCCGCTCGTCCATCCCCTCCAGCGTCCGGCCGAAGCGGCCCAACGGGTCGCGTCCGCCTTCGGCATGGGGATAGTCCGAGGAGAAGAGATACAGCTCGGCGGCGGACTCCTCGATGAGCCGGCCGGCGTTCTCGAACGGGTACGGCGTGAAGCGCAGTTGCTCGCGCGCCTGTTCGGACGGCTTGCGTTGCATCTCGGCCAGATGCGGTTCGGAGCGGGACCAGATGTCCGCCGCGTGATCGAGCCGTCGCAGCGTGTCCGGCACCCAGCCGGCGCCCAGTTCGATGACGCCGCCACGCAGGTTCGGAAACTGCTCGAGGACACCGTCGAGGATCAGTACGGAGATGAACCGCTGCGCGGACTGGAACACCACCGACAGGTCCTTCGACCCAATGACCTCGGCCCGCCCGCGGGCGCTCTCCCGTTCGGAGCGCCCGTCGTTCATCCACTCGTCGTCGATGCTGAGCGGGCTCGAACCCACGTGCAGCACGAACGGCACGCGCCGTTCCTGGAGCGTCGCCCAGATGGCATCGTGATCGGGATGGCCGGGCGAACGTCCCCCGGGCGCATGGGAAGCGATCCAGATCGACTGCAGACCCAGCTCCAGCGCCGCCTCGATTTCGGCCACCGCGCGCACCGGGTCGGTGAGCGGGACGGCCGCTACGCCCATGAGCCGCGGGTCGCCCTCGCAGAACTCCGCCATCGCACGGTTGTGGGCGGCGGCCGTGGCGTAGGAGAGGTCGACATCGGGCTCACGGAAGACATGCCCGCCGCAGAACGAAGAGAACACGACCTGCCGTTCAAAGCCCAGGAGCGACAGCGCCGTCGACCGCTCGGAAGTGTTGAAGGATCCCAGGGCATCGTGCCACTTCGGCCCCTTGATCAGTCCGTCTCCCAGGGCCGTCAGCCGGTCCACCACCTCCGGCGGGTGGCCGCGCCGGCCGCGGTAGTCACGCATGCGGATCCCTTCGATCGCGAGGCCGACCTCCAATAGGGTCGGGATGCGGTCGCGCATGCGGGCCTCGGCGTGCCGGGTCAGGAAGTCCGGCAACTCCATCAGGTGGCTGTCGGCGTCGAGGATGCGGCGGCTGCCGGCGTAGGTCATGGCGTCCGTCCGGTTGACGTGGGTGCCGACCTGAATACCACGAACGTCCGGCGTCCGCTACTGCGCGTAGGCCGCGTCGCTCTGCCGGACGATGCCGATCCAGCGCTCGGCGCTGATGAAGCCCGATCCCCACTCGGGCCAGCGGCCGAACCCGTCGCGCTCGAGCTCCTCGATCGTGCCGTTGGCCACGGCCTCGCGGACCATGGCCTGGCTCTCGCGGATCACCTGCACGGATTCGCGCAGGTCGCTGACGCCCGCCAGGGGGCCGTGTCCTGGAATGACGCGGGTTTCCGACGGAATCATGTCCAGCACGGCTTCGAGGTTCGCGAGGATGCCGTCCACCGAGCCGCCGCTCGGCACGTCGACGTACGGAAAGCGCCCGTTGAAGAAATGGTCGCCCATGTGAATCACGCCGGCATTGCGGAACCACACCACGGAATCGCCGTCCGTATGACCCCGCGGGAAGTGGATGACATCGATGCGGTCGCCGTTGAAGTAGAGCCGCAGGCGGTCGTCGAAGGTGACGACCGGCAATCCGGCCGCGGCCATGTCCCCGGCAGCGAGACGCACGCGGACATTCTCATGCGCGACGATGACCCCGGTGCTCCCGAAGACCGCGTTGCCGCCGGTATGGTCGCCGTGGAAATGCGTGTTCAGGACGAAACGCGGCTGACCGCTGCCGAGGGTTTCGATCGCCGCGGCGATGCGGTCGCTCAGCGGCGCGAACTGATCGTCCACCATCAGCACGCCGTCCGCACCCGCGCTGATGCCGATGTTGCCGCCGCTGCCCTCGAGCATGTGCACGGCGTCGGCGACGTGGGTGGTCTTGATCTCCACGTCCGCGAACCGGTCCGCGGGCTGCGCCAGCGCAGCGGTGGCAAGACAGGACAGGGCGAGCAGGCCGCACACTCGGCGTACGGCGGTCGGGACATTCCTCATGACGCTTCTCCACGGGATGGGCCCCCTTCGAGTCGGGACCAGGTGAGCCAGGGCCGGAATCTTAGCAGCCTGAACGGCTAACGCCGGCCCGCCACGTCAATCCAGTCTCTCGGTCCCCTCGAACGCCGTCACATCCGGCCGCGTCGCGAAACGCGGCCGCGACAGCGTCCCATTGCCGGACGCGCCGAACGCCACCACCGGCCAGGTCGGCTGCAGCCGCGGCTGCCCCCAGGCGTCAGGGTCGAATAGCTCGAGTACCGGCGTGTACCGCTCGGCCCGGGTCACTTCCCAGGACGGATCGAACTGCACCAGTCGCAACCCCGCGGCGGTGTGCGCCGCGTGCATGGTCGCGAAGAACTGCAGGTCCGACGGCCGCAGCAGGTCCGGATCGTCCCCGCGCACCGCCAGCACCGTCTCCCCATGGACCTCGACCGCTACGCTGGCCGCATCGTAGTGCCGGTCCACCGACACCCGCCCCGCCGCGGCAGCCAGTCCCCAGTGTTCGGCCAGCGCCGCGCCCGCGCCGGCGTTGTCGATCACCGCCGAGACGAGGAATCCGCGCGGCCGCGCCCCGCTGCGGCAGGAGAGGCGCAATTGAGCCAGGTTGAACGCGCCCCAGGGCGAATCCGACACGGACCACACGACGAACATCGCCATCGGCGGCAGTGTCGGGTGCAGCGCCGGCGGATACATCGCGACCATGTCCGACGCCGCAATCTCGTAGCTCCACTGGAGCATCTCGACATCCGTCAACGCGATCGGCTCGGCATCGAACGCGCACAGCACCGGCGCGTTCGGTGCGAGCGTGTCGAGCGGGGTCGTCCCGGACAGCATCAGGCGGCCTCCCTGCGGAACCTGGGCATCACCTCGGCCGCGAACAGACGCAGGCTTGCCAGCACCTTCTCCTGCGGGATCATCTCCATCGCGTTCAGCAGGAAGTTGACCTGGTCGACGCCGAGCGACTCCCACTCCTTCATGACACCCACCAGGTAGTCCGGGTCGCCGATCGCCATGCCCTCGGGAATGCCGGCTGCCGCGCCCGGGTCGTCCTCGCTCCGGCGCCGGCCGCCACCGCCGGGCGCCAGGTTCGCAAGCAGTCCATAGGCCCGGGTGGGGTACGCCTCCCGGGTGAACAGCAGGTGCGCGTTGGCCACCCTGAACGAACCGAGCATGGGCACGCCGAGCCGGGCCGCCGCGTCGATGTCCGGATCGCAGTAGAGGAAGTTCAGCGTCGCCACCTGGTCGTTGACCGCGCCCACCGGATCGCAGTTCCGGATCCGTCGCCGATACTCGCCGAGGCGCCGCTCCTGCTCCCCGTAGCCGGCCGTGGCGACGCCGAGCGCGCCCAGCCCGCGGTCCGCGGCGTCGAGTTCCGTCCCGGGCGAAGTGACCGTGACCCACATCGGCGGGTGCGGATCCTGCACCGGCTTCGGCAGTACGGCACGCTCCGGCATCGAGAAGCACACGCCGTCGTGCGAGAAGCGCTCCTCGGTCCACATCTTCGGGATGGTCCGCACGAACTCGTCCCAGGTCTTCTTGGTCGTGTCCGGGTCCGCCTCGAAACCGGCCAGTTCCGTCCAGGTGGAAGAGCGCGCCGTGCCGAATTCCAGCCGCCCACCGGACAGGATGTCGAGAACCGCCGCGCGTTCCGCCACCCGCACGGGGTGATTCATCTCCGGAACGCACACCACGGCTCCATGCCCCAGGCGAATGCGCGAAGTGGTGGCGGCGGCCGCGGTCAGAAACAGCTCCGGCGCCGAGCAGTGCGAATACTCCTCCAGGAAGTGATGCTCCACCGCCCAGACGGTATCGAACCCGACTTCGTCCGCCACCCGGATCTGCTCGAGTGCGTTGTCGTACACCTGTTTCTCGATGCCGCCGCCAAAGGGCCGCGGTACCGACAACTCGTAGAAAATCCCGAACTTCACACCATCGATCTCCCCTGTTCTACACGCGCCTCTACATGAGCCTCTACATGCGCCTCTGCGTGCACCGCTCCCGCCTCGGGGCGCGTGTGGCCGTGTGGCTCTTCCCGTGCGTGCCCCCTGTCCATGCGGCGCAACTCCGGAAAGTAGAAGCCGAGCAGCGCCATGCTGATCGCAAGCAGGACGGCGCTGCCGAGGATGGCCACTTCGATGCCGACGAACTCCGCTGCGGCGCTGATCGGAATGAGCCCGATGGGCGCGAGTCCGTGCGTCATCATCATGATGGCCATCACCCGCCCGCGAATCTCGGGTCGGACCGCCAGCTGCACGGCGCTCATGTTGAGCGATCCCATGAGCGAGCTGGCGAGGCCGACGAAGGCGCCTGCCAGCATCGCCGCGAGCAGGCCGTTCGCCAGCGCGAAGGCCACGAGAAACACCGCCCAGACATACGCCGCCGCGAACATCACCATGCCCTTGCGGCGGATGTCGCCCAGCCGCGCGAGGACCAGCGACCCGAACAGGGCTCCGACACCCATGGCGGTCATGAGCAGCCCCAGGTCGTCCGGCCCACCGCCGATGACATCCGCGTTGAATGCCGGCATCAGGAACGTCGGCACGAAGCCGAAGGTCATCGGCACGAATCCCACGATCAGGAGTCCGAGCACAACGCGCTCGTTGCGCATGTAGCGGAAACCCTCGCGCACGTCCGCGGCCATGGAGGTGGCCCCGGTATGGGTCGGGTCTCCGCGATAGCGCAGGAGCGCGGTGCAGGCGACGGACACGAGCGACAAGCCCGCGATCACGTAAAAGACGAGCCCGACGCCGGCCATGGAAGCCGTATCGCCGGAAGCGAACAGGGCGATGAGTCCGCCCGCCACCGCCGGACCGAGAATACGGGACAGGTTGAACGTCGAGCTCTGCAGGGCCATGGCGTTCACCACCCGCTCCTGCCCGACGATCTCCGGCGCAACGGAGAAGCGCGCCGGCATGCTGATCGACATGACGGTGCCGTTGAACAGACCGAACCAGATGAAGTGCCAGAAGGTGACGTCGCCCAGATAGACGATCGTCGCGAGCAGGGCCATGGCGCCCGTATTGAGCAACTGCGAAGCCACCATGATCGACTTTTTGCGCATCCGGTCCGCGATGACGCCGCCGGCCAGCGAGAACAGGAAGGTCGGCAGCATGAACGAGAGCATCACCCAGGTCAGGGCGAGTGGCGAACTCGTCATGTCGTAGATCAGCCAGCCGCGCGCCACCATCTGCATCTGCATGGCGAAGGAGGCGGCAAGACTCGACAGCCACAGGAAGCGGAAGTCACGAATCGCGAGGGACGAGAACATGCCCCGGCGCGGCAGCGTCACTCCCCGTGACGGGGCCCCCGCAAGCGGGGCCGTTGCCGGAATGGTGTGGGCGCCTCGGGGCATCGGGGAAGGGCGGCGGGCAAACGTCAAATATAGCAGGTCAGGGCTGCCCAGGCGCCCGTGGCCGGGTCGGCGCAGTCCGATACCGGGGGCTCGCCCGCGTCCGAAGTCTTCCCGATGAACGGCGCTTCCGCGCCAGGATGCCCGACCGCTCAGCCGGCCGTCAGGGCTGCCACGTCCGGCTGCCCGCGGTACCGCTCCGGGACCCGAAAGCCGAACACCCGGGCCGCGTTGAGGCCGAGAATCTTCGCCCGCTCGGCGTCGGAGAGTTGCCCCATCGTGCGCTCGATAGCCTCCGCCGAATGCGGCCAGGTGCCCTCGTGATGCGGGAAGTCGTTGGCCCACATGAAGTTGTCCACGAGGCCGTGTTCGCGAGCGAGGTCGAGCCCCGCCTTGTCCTCCTGGAACGTCGCGAAACCGTGCCGCCTGAAGTACTCGCTCGGCAGCATCTCGAGCTTCGGACGCACGAACATGTGATGCTTCAGATACGCCTCGTCCATGGCTTCGATCGCCCAGGCGACCCAGCCGATGCCGGCTTCGACGCTGCCGAAGCGCAGGCCGGGGAATCTCGCGAGCACGCCCGAAGCGCACAGGTTCGCGAGCGGCTCCATCGTCGGCGCCAGGGAGTGGACGGCGTAGTTGATGACCGCCCCGCCGTTGCCCCGCGATGTGCGCGGGTCGCGCCCGGTGGATACGTGAAACGTGATGGGTAGATCGACTTCCTGGATCACGGACCAGAGCGGGTCGAACTCCGGCAGGTTGTAGTTCAGCGCCGCGTGGTCCGGCGCACCCCACACCGGCTTGCACGGCAGCGACAGTCCACGAAAGCCGAGGGCGGCGCAACGCTCGATTTCCGCGATCGCGGCGTCCATGTCCGCCGGAGCCACGCAGGCCATCGGCGACAGCCGGTCGTTGTAGTCCCCGAACGTCTCCCACGCCCAGTCGTTGTAGACCCGGCACATGGCCTGGCTGAAGGCCGCATCCGGCGTCGCCCAGATGGAGAGGCCCTTGTTCGGGAACAGGATCTCGGCGTCCACGCCGTCGAGGGCCAGATCCGCGATGCGCTCCGCGGGCGTCTTGCCCGCGCCGTTGCGCAAGCCGTCCTCGCCGTTGAATTCGATGTTGCGCAGCCGCACCGGACGGAAGCCCTCCGTCTTCTGGTACTGCTTGCCGTCCGACCCGGTCGTCATCGTGGGCAGACGCTCCCGGTACTTCCGGTCGATACGGGTCAGCCACAGGTCCGCTGGCTCCTGCACATGGCCGTCGGTCGACACCATGAAGAACTTGTTCGGGTCGTCCGTCCGTGCGGTGCGCAGCCATCCCTCGGGGCCGGGCGTCGCGAGCCGCCACACGTTGTTCTCGTCGGGGGCGGGAACCGTTTTCGTCATGTCAATCCACCTGCGAACGCCTGTCGCCGACCATGTTATTGCATCGGCCGCAGCAGCACATACGCGGCGCGGGCTCGTTGGCGTGGCCGCGGGGTCCTGGGGTAGCCTGCCCCGCCATGGAGAGATCTGCCAACCCGCGGCGACGCCGCATTTCCGCACGCACCAAGCTCGCCTTCTCGTCGGGCTCCCTCGAGCAGGCCATGGTCGGGGCGGCCGGCGTGGCCACCATGATCTACTACAACCAGATGCTCGGCGTCTCTCCGGCGCTCTGCGGCACGGCCTTCCTGATCGTCAGCGTCGTCGATGCGGTCTCGGACCCCCTGGTGGGCGCCCTGTCGGACAGCGTCCGGACCCGATGGGGCCGACGGCACCCCTTCATGTTCCTCTCCGCGTTCCCCCCTGGCCGACATACACCTTCGTCTATGCCTTCGACTTCTCGACCGAGCAGATCGCGATCCGCGACATCGTGCGCGTGCCCGGCGTCCTCGTGGTGGTCGTGGTAGCGGCGTGGCTGACGCGGCTCATGGACAAGAAGTACATCGTCATCTCGATGATCTTCGTGACCACCTTCCTGATCGGTCTGCCCTACTGCCTGCGCCTGCTCGACTGGCTCCCGGAGAACGGCAGCATCTGGCTGCTCGTGGCGTTCTTCGGGATCTGGGGCATCGGCTTCATCACGCTGCCGGTCGTGCCGGTGGTGATCGACTCGCAACTCGTCGACGTGGCGGACGAGCACGAGTTGAACACGGGCAACCGGGCGGAGGGCGTGATCTTCGCCGTGCGTACGTTCGCGATCAAGCTGACCCAGGGGCTCGGTGGGCTGATTGCCGGCTTCGGCCTCGAGATCATCGGGTTCCCGCAGGATGCCGCGACGCAGGGGGTGTCACCCGAAGTCATCGACGGGCTGCTGTTCATGATGGGGCCGCTGTACTACATCATCGTCTACGGGGGGCTCGGCTTCGCGTTCATGTACCGCATCGACAAGACCCGCCACGAGGAGATCCTGCAGGCGCTCGAGGCGCGGCGGGCGAGCAGCTGACCACCACCCTCGCGTGCAGGGACCGACCCAATGCCCCCGCGGCCAGGAGCGCAACGGTCCGTGACAGGCGAGGCGGCCCCCGGGGTCGGTCAGGCGGTCTGGCGCGCCAGCGCATCGTGGAGCCCGGCGAGGAAAGGCACCGCCCCGGGGCCCTCACCTTTCCCCTCGCGCTTCATCCTGCCTTGCGCCGTCGCCTCTTCGACCACCTTCAGCGCGGCCGCGGTGCCCTCGGGGTTGCCCTCGAAGACGGTCCGCGCCAGCGGGACCACCGTTTCGTAGTCCGCCGTGATCGTCAGGTCGGCATCTGCAAGCACGCCGTGAACCACTTCCACTTCGCCACCGCTGATGCGACAATACCAGCCCGTGATCCGGGCGGCCTCAGTAGCAACATCATCAGGTGCATCCGTAAGTTTCTCACAGAAGGTCATTTCGATGCCGCTGAGATCGTTTTCAGCGCATTGCGTGACGATGTAGTCGCGTGCGACGCCCACCCAGGCAGCGCTGCAAAACGGGTGCTTCTCCACAACGTTTCTCCTTCTCCCTTACCAACACGACCCATCTATTATGTCCGCAAAAGCAGAAGCCGGTAAGGTTCAGTATCCATTACGAGAGCGTCGCAAGCAGCGTACCCGCGCCGCCCTGATCGATGCCGCGTACGGGTTGTTCGCCACCAAGGGGTACGACGACACGACCCTTGAGCAAGTCGCCGACGAGGCCGGTCTGCATGTGCAGACGCTGTATCGGCACTTCCCCTCCAAGCCGGACCTCGCGATCGCCGTCGACCGCAACCAGATCGAGGACTTCCGTGTTGCCATCGATGATCCGCAACGCACCGGTACCACCTTCGAGTTCTGGCGCGAGGCCATCATCCGCAACGTCGCCGGACTCGAGGCGCAGTCCCGTGGGCTGGAACACTACCGGGAGCTGGTGCGACAAACGGACCGCTCGCCATCGGTCGCCCTGCGGCTGCACACGGTCAGGGACGAGTACGAAGACCTGCTCACCGCATCGCTCGCCATGGATTTCGCGATGGACCCGGAGCGCGAGCGTCTGCCGAGACTCGTTGCCTGCATGCTGGTCGGCGGTAACCGGGACGTCGCGCGGCGCTATGCCGAGACCGGCGATTTCGATCTCGCGGAAGAGTGCCTTGCAGTCGCCGATTCCGCCGCACTGATGTTCGAGCAGTACATCGTCGACACCAAGCGTCGCCCGGCCGCGCAATCGAACGCCGCCGGCGGGTAGCCTCGCACGGGACAGGGCCCCGCCGGAGCCCGCCCCAATGACCCGCGAGCGCACAACGCGCGTCGATGACGCCGCGTACGCTGGCGTCCTGCGCTTCTGGTTCGACGAGGCCTGGGCCGACCCGGAGGCCGCCCTGGCCAGATCCTCCTTCTGGTACGACGGCGAAACGAGCCTCGACGACACGATCCGGCAACGCTTCGGCGGCCTGCTCGACCTGGCGTCCAGCGGCGCACTCCGGCACTGGGAAGAAACGGCGACCGGTGCGCTTGCCGTCGTGGTGCTGCTCGACCAGTTCTCCCGCCACTGCCATCGCGGCACGGCGCGGGCCTTCGCGAACGATCCGCCGGCTCTCGCCGTCGCCAAACGCGCCATTGCCGCCGGCCTCGCAACGTCCTTGCCGCCCCCCGGGCTGGTATTCCTGCTCCACCCGTTCCACCACAGCGAAGTCCTGGCCGAGCAGGAACGCTACGTCGCCGCGATCGACGCACTCGCCCGAACGGTCCCGCCGGCGTGGCGGGAGTTCGTGCAGGGTTGCGTCCGCTACGCCGTCTACTACCGGGACGTCATCGCGCGGTTCAGGCGCTTCCCGCATCGCAACGACGTGCTGGGTCGATCGAGTACCGAGGCCGAGCGCGAGCACCTCTCGCGGCCCCACGGCCCGAACTGACCTCGCAGCCGGTCGGCCTGGCGGCCGGCAGCCGTACCGGGGCGCCCGGCTTCATGTCCGCGTGCCCGCGGGTCCATTTCGTGTATCTTTGGCTGACCCGTCCAACGGGAGGCAGCGGCGCAGGGATCGGACCAGACGCAGGGGTCCGGCCGGGCAGCCGCTCATGGACAGATGCTCTGGGTCGTCGACAAGAAGGTGGTCCGGCACACGATCGATGTCGGCGCCGGGCTGGTGGAAGTGCCCATCCGGATTCGCTTCGAGTACTGTCTGCGTGAAGAACGGTTCGTCGACGGAACGCTCACGCGGGATTTCCTGTACAACCGGCCGGAACTGCTGCGTCGGTTCCCGGAGCTGCAACCCGGCGTCGTCGACGCCGACATCGAGCGCGCCGTGAACCGGACGATCGTGGAACACCTCAAGTTCTCGGGGTATGCCCAGGGGGACGTGGCGCTCTTCGCGAGCGATGTCGAACAAGGGAAGGAGGACGACCGCAAGGAGGCACCGACACCGGTGATCATCCTGCCCGGGTCACGCAGGGAGGAGTAATGGGGCTCTATGCCAAGTACGTTTTGCCGCGCCTGATCGACTGCGCGTGCGCCCAGGGACCGATGGCCGAGGTGCGTGCCGCGTACGTCTCCCGGGCGCGCGGTCGTGTCCTCGAGATCGGCTTCGGCACCGGACACAACCTCGATCACTACGCGACCGGCAAGGACGCACCGGAGTCCGTGTACGCCGTGGAGCCGGCCGTGGACATCGCCGAGCGCGCGCGGGAGCGCATCGCCGCCACCGCCATCCCCGTCGAGGTGGCAAACGCCTCCGCCGAGGACATTCCCGCCGACGACGGAACCTTCGATACGATCGTCTCGACCTGGACGCTGTGCTCCGTACCCAACGTCTACCGCGCGCTGGCCGAACTGCGCCGCGTGCTGAAGCCGCGGGGTCAGCTCATCTTCGCCGAGCACGGGGCCAGCCCCGACGCATCGATCCAGCGCTGGCAGCGGCGCATCGAACCGGCCTGGAAGACCATCAGCGGCGGCTGTCACCTGGCACGTAGCGCCGACATCCTGATCACGAACGCAGGCTTCCGCATCGACGAACTGGAGACCAGCTACCTGCCCGGACCGAAAATCGCCACCTTCACCTACCGGGGGGTGGCCGCTCCGAGGTGATTTCCCGCATCCTGGTAGCGAACCGCGGCGAGATCGCGGTCCGCGTGATCCGCGCAGCCGCCGAGTACGGCGCATCGAGCGTCGCCGTCCATTCGAGCGAAGACGCCGCATCCCTGCATGTACGCGCCGCCGACGACGCGGTCCCGCTCGGACGTTCTGGCGCTGCCGCCTATCTCGACGGCGACCGGCTGATCGACATCGCACGCGACAGCGGTTGCGACGCAGTCCATCCCGGCTACGGCTTCCTGAGCGAGAACGCCACCTTCGCCGCCGGCTGCACGGACGCCGGCCTCATCTTCATCGGGCCCGGCGCGGACCATCTGGCCCTGTTCGGCGACAAGGCTGCCGCGCGGCGCGCGGCCACCGCTGCCGGCGTGGCCGTGCTCCCCGGCACCGACGCCCCCACCGACCTCGAGACTGCCCGCGCGTTCTTCGACGCGCACGGAGCCCTCATGGTCAAGGCCGTGGCCGGTGGCGGCGGCCGCGGAATCCGTGCAGTCACCGAGGCCGCCACACTCGACGCCGCCTTCGAGCGCTGTCGCTCCGAAGCCGGCACGGCGTTCGGTAACAGCGACCTGTACGTCGAGAAACTCCTGCCCCGCGCGCGGCATATCGAAGTACAGGTACTCGGCGACGGCGCCCGGGCGGTGCATCTCGGCGAGCGCGACTGCAGCATTCAGCGTCGCAACCAGAAACTCGTGGAGTTCGCTCCCGCTCCCGGGCTGCCGCACGCCTTGCGCGAACGCATCTGCGATGCCGCGGTCCGATTGGCCGAGAGCGTCGGCTACCGCAACGCCGGGACCTTCGAGTTCCTGGTCGACTGCGACCCCCTGCATGCGGACTCCGCGTTCGCCTTCATGGAAGCCAACGCCCGCCTGCAGGTGGAACACACCGTCACCGAGGAAGTGACCGGCGTCGACATCGTTCTCGCACAACTCGAGATCGCCGCCGGACGCTCGCTCGCCGACCTCGGCCTCGCGCAACCCCCACCGCTGCGCGGTCGCGCGGTACAGGTGCGCGTCAACATGGAGCGCATGACCGAGGACGGCGGCGTGCTCCCCTCCAGCGGGACGCTGGCCGCGTTCGAGCCACCGACCGGTCCGGGCATCCGCGTCGACACCTTCGGCTACCCCGGGTACGCGACCACACAGAGCTTCGACTCGCTGCTCGCCAAGGTCATCGCGACGCGCCGCAGCGGTACGGTGGAGGAGACGGTCGCCAAGGCCTACCGCGCGCTCTGCGCGTTCCGCATCGAGGGCGTCGCCACCAACATCGGGATGTTGCAGAACCTCCTGTGCACGCCCGAACTGCAGCAGGGCGATTTCTACACGCGCCTGGTGGACGACCGCCTCGCCGAACTGGTGATTCCGGGGAGCCATCCGCGGCTCTTCCACGAGGACGAACCGACACCGACACCCGGTTTGGCGGGAGCCCGGGTCGACCCGAACGATCCCCTCGCCGTGCTCACCTACGGGCAGGGTGCAGCGCGGGAGGCCGCGCAGCAGGACGGGACGCCACAGACGGCTCCTGACGGCACGACGCCCGTCCCGGCGCCGCTGCAGGGCACGGTGGTGTCCATCGATGCGGACGCCGGTATGCCCATCGCCGCCGGGCAGCAACTCCTCGTCATGGAATCCATGAAGATGGAGCACGAGATCCGCTCTCCCGTCAGCGGCGTGGTGACCCGGCTCACGGTTGCCCCCGGCGACACGGTGCATGCCGGGCACGCTCTTGCCTTCATCGAGGAAGCCGAGGTCGACGGTGCGGCGACGGCCGTGGAGGAAGCAGTCGACCTCGATGCCATCCGGCCCGACCTCGCCGAAGTCCTGGAGCGGCACGACCGCACCCGGGATGCCGAGCGGCCGGCCGCCATCGCACGTCGCCGGGCGAAGGGCCAGCGCACGATCCGCGAGAACGTCGAGGACCTCTGCGACGCGGGGACCTTCGTCGAATACGGTCCGCTCGTCGTCGCAGCGCAGCGGCGCCGCAGGAGCCTCGAGGATCTGATCGCCAATACCCCGGCCGACGGCATGATTACCGGCGTCGGCTCGGTCAACGGCGCACTCTTCGAAGATCCCGGCAACCGTTGCGCCGTGTTGGCCTACGATTACACCGTCCTCGCCGGCACCCAGGGAGCGCAGAACCACCGCAAGACGGACCGCCTGATCGACGTGGCGGAACAGGGGCAGATGCCCGTCGTGCTGTTTGCCGAAGGCGGTGGCGGACGGCCCGGCGACACCGACATGGTCGGCAGCGGCGGCGGGCGCACCTTCTCGCGTTTCGCCCAGCTCTCCGCGCTGGTACCCATGGTCGGGATCGTGTCCGGGCGGTGTTTTGCCGGCAACGCATCCCTGCTCGGCTGCTGCGACGTCATCATCGCGACGGCGGACACCAATCTCGGCATGGGCGGTCCGGCCATGATCGAGGGCGGGGGCCTCGGCGTGTTCGCACCGGAAGACATCGGCCCGATGTCCGTGCAACGCGCCAACGGCGTGGTCGATCTCGCCGTCGCCGACGAGGCGGCAGCC
Organism: Candidatus Azotimanducaceae bacterium; assembly: GCA_965206615.1. GTDB lineage: Bacteria > Pseudomonadota > Gammaproteobacteria > Pseudomonadales > Azotimanducaceae > VXNE01. The sequence continues at coordinate 408,582 of OZ242219.1, read as the reverse complement.
GTCGCGGCCGCGAAGCGCTACCTGGCGTACTTCCAGGGTCCGCTGACCGATTGGGACGCACCCGATCAGCGGCGCATGCGACGCATCGTGCCCGAGAACCGCCTACGGGTGTACGACATCCGCGAGGTGGTCGAGACCCTGGCGGACACCGGTTCCGTCCTCGAACTGCGGCGGGATTTCGGGGACGGGATGGTAACGGCGCTGGTGCGCGTCGAGGGCCGGTCCGTCGGCGTGATCGCCAACAACCCCGCGCATCTCGGCGGCGCCATCGACTCCGACGGCGCCGACAAGGGCGCGCGCTTCATGCAGCTCTGCGACGCCTTCGATCTCCCGATCGTGTACCTGTGCGACACGCCCGGCATCATGGTCGGACCCGAGGTGGAGCACACGGCGCTGGTGCGTCATTCCAGCCGCATGTTCGTCACGGGCGCCAACCTCTCGGTCCCGTTCTTCACCGTCATCGTGCGCAAGGCCTACGGCCTCGGCGCGATCGCGATGGCGGGGGGCTCGTACAAGGCTCCGTTCTTCTCCGTCGCCTGGCCGACGGGCGAGTTCGGCGGCATGGGTCTCGAGGGATCGGTGAAGCTCGGGTTCCGCAAGGATCTCGAGGCCATCGAGGACGCCGAGGAGCGCCTGCGGACGTACGCAGCGATGGTCGCGCGGGCCTACGAGCAGGGCAAGGCCCTGAACCAGGCTTCCCACTTCGGCATCGACGACACGATCGACCCCGCCGACACCCGCTGGTGGCTGGCGAACCTCCTCGCCTCCATCCGGCCCCGCCCCCGCACCGGCAAGAAGCGCCCGGCGATCGACCCATGGTGAACAGAACCGACCTTCCCGCCGCGCTCGCGGGCCTGCGCGTACTGGACCTCTCGGGCACCGTCGCCACCGGCTACTGCGGCAAGCTGTTCGCGGACCACGGCGCCGAAGTCATCGACGTCGAACCGCCCGGCCGCGGCTTCCCCAGCCGCCAATTGCCGCCGTTCGTGGCGGGTGCCCCCGCACCGGAGCAGAGCGCCCTGCATGGCTACCTGAGCACGAACAAGTCCAGCGTGGAGATCGATCTGGCCACTCCCACCGGTCGTGCGGACGCCCTGCGTCTCGCGCGCGGAGCGGATCTCGTCCTGGAAGGGGAACCTCCCGGCGCTTTGGAAGCTATCGGCCTCGGCCTGAACGACCTGGCCGCCGTCTCGCCCGACATCGTGGTCGCGTCGATCACCTGGTTCGGGCAATCCGGCCCGTACCGCGACTTCGCGGGATCCGACAACGTCATACAGGCGCTCGTGGGCATCGTCCGCGGCATCGGCGAGCCCGACGATACACCGTGCACACCCTCCGGCTACCACGCCCAGATCGTCGGTGGGCTGACCGCCTACATCGGCGCTCTCGGACAGGTCCTCGCCCATGCGGGCGGCAACGCGGCCGGTCCGGTAGGGCTCGACGCCAGCATCCTGGAAGCGAACGTCTGCTTCACCGACGTCGGCGCGGTGGCCGGCTTCAGCGCGCGTGTCGGCTCGGTGCGGCGCATGGGCGTCAACCGGTTCCCGCCCACCTACCCGCTCGGCATCTATGCCTGCCGGGACGGATGGCTCGGAGTGACGGCGCTGACCCCCAGCCAGTGGCACGCATTCTGTCGGCTCATCGGCATCGAACACCTCGCCGACAAGCCGCAATACCAGTCCAGCACCGGCCGACTCCGCGATGCGGAACAGATGGATCCGCTGATCGTCGAACGCGTCGCGGACCGCTCGGCCCGAGAACTCTTCGAACGCGGTCAGGAAATGCGCATCCCGCTCGCCTTCGTGCCCACCATGGAGCAGATCTTCGCCGTGGACCAGTTCGTCGAGCGCGGCGCGTTCGCCCCGGTCGAGCATCCCGACCAAGGTGCGTACCTCGCGCCCGTCACGCCGTTCCGCCTGTTCGGCACGCCGGCCGCGGCGAACGGCCCGGCACCGCGCCTGGGCTCCTCCAACGACCGCCTGCTGCCCCGTGCCGACGAACCGACGAGAGCTGTTCCCAGCACCGGCGCGGCGCCTCCCGCGCGGGCCCGACCCGGCCCCCGGGAACGGCTGTTGGCCGGGCTGCGCGTGGTAGACCTGTCCATGGGCTGGGCCGGGCCGCTTGCGGCGCGCCACCTGGCGGACATGGGCGCCGACGTCGTCAAGGTCGAGAGTTGCGCGCGCTTCGACTGGTGGCGCGGCTGGGAGGCCACTCGCGAGTGGATCGACGAGGGCGGCGCGGAGAAGTCCGTGGCGTTCAACACCGTCAACCGCAACAAGCGCGGGATCACGCTGGATCTCGCGAAGCCGAGCGGCAATGCGCTCCTGAAACGCCTGGTCGCCGCGTCCGACGTGGTGGTCGAAAACTACTCTGCCGACGTGCTGCCGAAGCTCGGACTGTCCTACGACGTGCTGCGGGAGGCGAACCCGGAACTGGTGATGATCTCCATGCCCGCTTTCGGCACGACCGGGCCCTGGCGCGGCTACCGGGCTTACGGCTCGACAGTCGAGCAGGCATCGGGCCTGCCCCACCTGTCCGGTCGCGCGCACTGGAAGCCGACCATGGTGCACGTGGCCTACGGCGACGCGGTCGGCGGACTGAACGGCGCGGCCGCGCTGCTCACGGCCCTGCGGCACAAGATGCGCACCGGCAAGGGCCAGTATCTCGACCTGTCGCAGGCGGAGTGCCTGTTCCCGCTCGCCGTGCACGGCATCCTGACCCAGTCGGCCACCGGCACCGTCCCCGACCGCCACGGCAACCGGTCTCCGCTGCACGCACCGCACGGCGTGTTTCCGTGCACCGGGGACGACGAGTGGATCGTGATCCACGTCCTCGACGAGGTGCAGTGGTCACGGCTTCAGGCTCTCGTCGGCGGCGGGCTCACGGACTTCGGCGGACTCGACGATCGCCTGCGCCGCGTCGACGCCCTCGAAGACACACTCTCCGAGTGGACCGCGGGATTCGACGCGGAGGATCTCATGGCTACCCTCCAGGGAGAGGGCATTCCGGCGGGCCCCGCCCGCGCCAGTATCCATCTCGTGCGCGAACCGCAGCTCGCCGCGCGCGGCTTCTGGCCCCTGCTCGAGCGCGCACATGTCGGGGAACAGCCGCACCCGTCGCCACCCTACCGCACCGCGGCCGCGCCTTTCGGCATCGAGCGCCCGGCACCGACGCTCGGGCAGCACAACCGCGAAGTACTCACCACGGTCCTGGGGCTCGACGACACGGAGATCGCCGCGCTGGAGCGCGACGGCATCATCGGCACGAAACCCCTGCTCGCGTGACGCCCGCCCGTCCCCGGGCTCGATCGATCCTCAACTCGCTCCGGGGGGTGCGAGTTCGACCACGCGGTGCCGCGTTTCGTGCAGCCGTTCCCGGGCCCACGCCAGAACCTCGTCGTCATGCGTGAACAGGATCACCTGGGTCGCCGCAGCGATCGCAAGCAGGCTCTCCAGCAGCGCCCGGGCGCGTTTCGAGTCGCACCCGCTCAACGCATCGTCGAGCAGCAGCGGACACACCTCGCCGCGGACTGTCAGGTGACGGGCCAGGGCCAGACGCAGCAACAGGTAGACCTGTTCGGCCGTCCCGTGCGATAGCAGCTCCGCGCTGATGAAACGACCGTCCGGACCCCGCACCTCCACGCTCAGCGAGGCAGGATCGACCCGGCACTCCGAGTAACGACCGTCGGTAACTCGCGGCAGCCATTCCAGGACGGTCTCGCGCAGGATCTGCGCGATGTCCCGGTGGACACGCCGCTCGGCGCCGGCAAGGAACTCGATGGTGTGGCCGAGGGTCGCGTCGAGGCGCTCGATGGCGTCCAGATGACCCTTGGCCTCGGCCAGTCGCTCCTCGGCGGCCGCGAGGTCCGGCAGGTGACTCGCCCGCTCCCGCAATGCGCCACGCGCGCCCTGCAGTGCGTCCCGGGCCTGCCGCTCGCGCGCCTCGAGTTCGTCGATGGAGTCGCTTGCCGTGTCCCCGCCGGCCAGGAGCGTCGCATCGAGCGCGTCCCTTGCGGCGTCCGCCGACGCGGTCAGGCGTTCCGTTCGAGCGGACAGTTCCTCGATCGTCTGCCCCGCCAGCAGTCGTTGCAGCGTGTCCCAGGCTTCCTGTTCGCGGTCGGATGCCTCGAGCCGCTCCCGGCGCCGCTGCTGCCACGCGAGCAGACCATCGTGATACGTCGCGGCGGTGTCGCCCGCCACACCGGCCGCGGCCGATGCCCTGCGCAGCTCCAGTTCGGCCGCCGCCAGACCCCGCGTCGTCTCCGCGACCACCGCATCCGCCTGCCGGCGACGCGCGAGTTCCCCTGTCAACTGGTCTCGTTTCGCTTCCAGTGTCGCTGTCTCTTGCGCCTGTCCGGACTGTAACGTACGGCGACTCCACCACAGGAGGCCGAAGCCCACGGCGCCCAGGATCGCGCCCGGAACTGCGAAATCCGCCAGACCCGCGGCCACGCCCGTCGCGAAAGCGACCATCGCGCCGGCGAGCAGCATCCGCGGGCCTCCCGGGGGCGCGAGGCCACCGACTGCAGTTCCAGTTCCAGCTCCGCACGCCGCCGCTCGAGGTCCGCGGCCGGCATGCCGCCAGGATCCCGCGGCGTGGGCCGCGCCGCCCAGGTCGCAATGGCGCCGGCCACCCGGTCCGCCAGCACATGATCGTCGAACGGCCGCGGAGCACCTGCGGCAAAGCGTTCCGCCAGCACCTGAGCCTTTGTCAGACGCGCTCTCGATCGCTCCGCCCGTTCCGCCAGATCCCGAGCCCGTGCGGCGCCAAGCCGAGCCCGCGTGTCGCGCAACCGCGCATCGAGCGTGCCGATGCGGGCACGTTCGGCGAGGTATTCCCGGCGCGCCTCGCGGGCAAGCATCAAGGCGCTGCGCGCCGCGTCCACTTCGCCCCGCCACTGCATGAGGGGCTTCGTCCGGGCGCGCTCGGAGCCCACCCGTTCCCTGCGAAAGTCGCCGAGCAACTCCAGCGCACGGGCCGCCGTGGCGTCCGTGCCGGCCGAGTCGGCCGCAGCCTGCAGGGCGCCCTGCAGGGCTTCGGCGCCGTCGCGCAGCGCCAGCATCTGCGCCTGACGGACACACGCCGTGTGCAGGAAGGAAACGCGGTTGAGGCCGAGCCAGCGGGAGCCGTCGGGGGCTCCGTCGAAGAGGATCTCGTTCGAGTAGTCGCGGGCGGCAATATCGGCGTCCTGCGCGCTACTCTCGACCTTCCCCGCCAGATCGTGGCGCAATGCCACCCGGCGTCCGTCGGCAAGCTCGACCACCGCGCCCACCTCCCAGGCCCCGTTGTCGTCCCAGGGCCGGTGGCGCCGCTCGAACAGGACATCCCAACGCGCCGCACGTCCCTTGCCGCGGCGCACGCCGCAGAGTCCCGCGTAGAGCGCGGCATGCCAAGTCGACTTGCCGGCCTCGTTCGCGCCGTGCACGACATTCATGCCGGGGCTCAGCTCGAGGGAGGCACCTCTGAAAGGCCCGAAGGCACGCGCCTCGATCGACTCGAAGCGCATCAGAGCACGTCGAGATCGCGGCGGCCGTCGAGGGCGCGTAGCCCGGCCACCAGCACGCGTCGCTGCTCTGCCTCCGGCAGACCGGATTCCAGGACATCGTTGACGAAAGCGCCGCGCACCGTGTTCTCTTCCCGGATCGTGGCGATGTCGTAGCCCGCGTGCAGTGCGCCCTGGCGTACCTGCACGGCGCCGAAGGTTGCGAGCAACGCATCGCGCAGATCGTCCTCGCGCAGATCCACGTCGCGTTCGAGCTCGCCCGTCACCGTCACCCGCGCCATCCCGCCGCGACCTTCGGCGAGCGCCCGAACCCGGTCCCGAATCTCCTGCCCGGACGCACAGCCGCTGATGTCCAGTTCGAGTTCGTGCACCTCCGTCTGCGCTACCGTGCGGCGCTCGCGCGCAACGACGCCGTCCTCCCCGATGGTCGCGATCACCGCGCCCCGGGGACCGTCCTCACCGAACGCCAGCGGATCGGGATTCCCCGGGTAGGTGTGCCGTTCGGCGTCCTTCGGCCGGTGGTAGTGACCGACGAAGGCATGCAGCAGGCCGGCCGCGTCGATATCGCTGGCGTCGAAGGCGGCATGCGGTTCCTTGCCGCCGCCCTGTTCGCTGAACCACGAGCGCTCCGCCCCGTGGAAAAGGGCGATGTGCGCACCCGGTCCCTGTACGTCGAACCCCGCAAGGAAGTTGTCCGTGTTCGCCGGGGCGCAATGCGCACCCCCCCACAACGTCAATCCGGGCCCCAGCGGCACCGGGACAAGCCGCGGCTCCCGGAAGACGTGCACGTTCGGGCTCCAGGCGGTGAGCGCATAGACGCTTTCCGGCCCATACCAGTCGTGGTTGCCCGGCGCCAGGAACACGGGAGTCGGGTCGACTCCCGCGAAGGTGGCCCGCAGGAACTCGGCCGTGTCAGGCGTCACGCGTTCGTCCTCGTACAGGTCGCCGCCGCAGAAGAGGGCGTCCGCCTGCACCTCGCGGACGATCGACGCGATCCGCAACAGCGCGTTGCGCAACCCCTGCCGCCGTTGCCGCGCGACCGAACTCGTCGCTCCCGCCCACGCGAAGCCGGCGTCGAGGTGCAGATCGGCGAAGTGGACGATTCGGGTCGGGCGCGACGTTCCTGACATCGGGGCGCCATTATGCGCCGATGGGCGACCGGGATTCAGCCGGGCCGTGTTTTCAGTCCAGCGTCAGCGGCTCATGGGTCACCACCGGCCTACTACATCCTTGCGACCGCGCCGCCGGACCCTCAATCGTCGAATGCACTCGTTCAGTCCCGCCTGTTGGCCCGGTCCTCGATCGCCTGGCAGGCATCCATCAACACGTCAAACGACTCCGCGTCGTCGAGCAGCCACCGGTCTTCCACCATCCGCGCGTAGTCCTCGGCCAACGCCAAGAGCGCGTCTCCCGCCGGAACGAGCCGCAAACCGCCGGCCACCGCCGCCTGGTAGTCCACCCAGCCTCCCGACGCGTCCTTCTCTCGGAAGAACGCTGCCTTGTGCGCCGCAACCCCCGCCGCGATCCCGCGGTCCGCCAGGGCGCTGGCCACAACGCCGGCGTCGTCGAGCCGCGCCAGATCGTGCCAGTGCCGGGCGAACCCCTCGCCGCGCACCCGCCGCTGCGTGCAGAACACGTGCGCCGCCGTCGCCTTCTCCCAGAACGTCCGCTCCACCTGCAGGACGCGCGGCTCCGCCGTCGGGAACTCGACGCCCCGCACATGGTCCGCCGCATCGCAGCGAACCGGCATCGCCGCACTCGGCTCCCCCGTCGCCCGGCCGCCGAACTCCAGTTTCACCTCCGCTCGTCCGTAGCTTGTCCCCTCATTCAACGCGACGTACCGGACGAGCACGTTACCGTCTTCGATCACGACCTCGCCGTCGGGCTCGACGACCCGCAACGCCCGCGCGAGCGCCGGCTTGGCGACATCGTGTGTCCACGCGCCCAAAGCCTCGCGGACCGCCTTCGTCCACTTCCGCTCCTGGCTCCGGTTCGGTGGCAGCGCATCCGGACAATCGCGGACCAAATCCGGCACAAGCTCTCGAATGTCGTAGGTAAGGTCGACATCCTCCGAGAAGCGCCCAATCGCCCGATAGGCCTTGGACAGCGACGTGCCGCCCTTGAAAACGAGCGGCGCCCCAAGCGGGCCCGCGAACAGGGCCTCGAGCGACCACACGACCCAGACGTCCTTCTCCAGCAGATAGGCGGGACGGCCGGATGCGCTTGCCGCGACATCGAGCACCTCCCGGCGGTCGCCGAGGGCCAGATCCAGATACCGCTCAGCCATGGACCACCGCGCTCACCGGCCCGGCCAGCCATCCCGGCATCTGCGCGCTCACGCTGCCGAGCTCCCGGCGCTCGTCCTCGCTCAACCGCTGCCGCACCACCCCCGCCGCCGCGCCGGCCCTGTCACGCCCCAGCCAGGCGAGCGCGCGGACCGCCTCGCCGGCACGCCGACCGGCCAGCGCCAGTTGCCACTCCGGCGCATGGCGCAGTTCGATCCGCTCGCGGCCGAGCGTCAACGTCCGGCTCGACCCCGACGTCAGAAAGACGTGCTTGACGGGCACCTGCGTGGTCAGGCCAAGCACGTTCGCCGCCATGGCGCCGCTGTTCGCGACGCGCTCTCCGCGTGCAGCCGCGAGTCCCTCGACGGTTTTCTCGACCGACGGTGCGCGGCGCCCGAACCGGCTCTCTACCGGCAAGACATACACACCCCGTCCCGCCCGCAGCAGCGCGCCGCGCCGCACAAGGCGCGACAGGGCCTGGTCGACCCCCGCCCGGCTGCCGAGATGCAACAGCCCCTTCGCCAGCACCGGAGCGCCTTCAGGCTGTCTTTGCGCGTGCCGCAGTACCGCTTCGCTCAATCGTTCCATGGCGATACTCCCTTGATGGTCAGAAAATATAGGCTTATTTCTGACACTGTTCAAGGGATCGCCAGGTTCCTCCTCCCCAATGTCAGCGGCTCATGGGTCACCACCGGCCGCCGTAACCGCAGCGCCGGCAGCCAGATCGTCTCCGTGCCGCGTGCCCACCAATCCCCGCTACGCGCCCTCTCCTCCGCCGTCGTGAAACGATACGGGTAGCGCAGGACGCGGACATACGTCGGTCGCGCGCCGTCGAAAGGATCCACCACCAGCGCGAGCACGGCCGGGCGCGCTTCCAGCAACGCGAACGCGAAGTCGTACATCCACGGCGCCCGTTCCGGGGTCGTGAGCGCCGCGAACCACATCTGCCAGTCGAGACGCGGTTGGTGCGGTGTCGCCCAGCGCGGCGCCTGGGCCCTGTCTCCCGGCTTGAACGGGAAGGCATAGTCGCGCCAGGTCTCGCCGTCCAGGGAGCCTTGCACCACGAGTTCGTCGCGTTCCCTGGTCATGACGGCGAAGAGCCCATAGGGATTCGCGAGGCGCAACGGCCGCACCGTGTGCACGACCTCCGAGAGAACCCCCGGCGGCCGCCAGGTCGCCTGCAGGGTGACGCAGACACCCAGCGCGATGACGCAGCCGCCGGCCAGTCTCGCTCCCATCCGCGACCCACCGGGCCGGATAGTCCCCCGCCCGACCGGCAGCAGGCGGTCATCCAGCAGCGCCAGGCACAGAACGATCGTCAGGACGTTGAAGAAGTTGTAGTTGCCGGTCGCAAGGATGAGGAACTCCAGCAGGACGAACGCCACGGCGGCCACCAGGCGGACATTGCGCGGCAGGAGGATGCAGAACGGCAGCACCAGTTCGATGAACAGCGTCGCCGTGACCGCCCACTCCAGCAATACCGCCGGCGCGTGGTGTGCATACCAGGCGAGCGCCGTCGGCAGGGGCTGCGTCTCGAAGTGATACGCGAGCGCCGTGCCGTCGGCCCAGGTCGGGTCGCCGCTCGCAAGCTTCACGAAGCCCGAGAGGAACATGAAGCGGAACAACACGAGACGTGTCAGCCAGACGCCGGCCGTGGGCACACGGGCGAGGACCGCCGCGGCCACGAAGCACTCGATGAGGAGGATGTCCCACTGGTAGGACAGGAACACCTGCCCGGCGCCCAGGAGCGAGAGGTAACAGACGTAGGCGACGACGGAGGCGATGCATCGCCATCTCCCCGCCAGCGCCAGGAGCGTGGCACTCGTGCCTACGGCGCAGACTCCATGCAGCGCGACGGGCGATGCGTTCAGCCAGAACACGGTCGGCAGCAGCCAGTAGCGCTCGACCCCCCGCACGCCGGCGACCGCATCGAGGAAGGCATCCGCGGGGAGCACCCCGCCCGGACCGATCAGGCCCTCGATCTGCCACCAGAGCGAAACGAAGGCGGCCAAACCGCACAGCGCGATGCCCCGTACGAGCAGGTCGGCGGTGGCTGCGAACTCCGCGCGGACGAGGCGTCGGCCGAACAGGATCCGGGAAACGCGAAGGCAGATGCTCCGGTGCCGCGCGGTCCAGCGATACGCCGCTTCGGCGACCAGCGCGAAGCCGGGCAGGTGGCGGTACAGGAGGCGCCAGAACCCCAGGCCGCCGAGGGCGAGCGTCCGGAACGCGGCATCCGCACCGCAATGCCGCCCCTCCCCGGAGAACAGCCAGATCGTCCTGGCCAAGTCGGCCTCGGAAACGTCCGGGTGGTCCGCAAGCACCTCCCGATACGGACGGTACTCCACCGCATCCCCTGTCACGGACGCCGCGTAGCCCTGCATGTACCGGCAGAACGCGCAGTCGCCGTCATAGACGAGGCGTGGCTTCATGGGGGAAGATCATAGCCCCCGGAGGTGTGGCTTCCGGGGATCGACAGCCCTGCCGGCCACCGGTCGCCACGCGACGCCTTCGGATTGGCCGCACGAGGAGACGCACCATCGCTGGACCGCTTGCGCACATCCGCGTCATCGATGCCACGACCCGGTGGGGGGAACTGGCCGGACGCATACTCGCCGAACTCGGCGCCGAGGTGATCAAGGTCGAACCTCCCGGCGGTTGCGAGAGCCGGCGGCTACCCCCCTTCGCGGGCGACGAGTCCCTGTACTGGGCCGCGGTCGGGGTCGGCAAGCGCAGCATCGTGGCGGCCGACCCGACCGCCTTTCTTGCGGACGCGGACGTGTTCGTCGAATCGGGCCGCACGGAGGGCATCGCCGAACGTTTCCCGCACATCGTCCACGTCTCCGTGACCCCGTTCGGGACAACCGGCCCCGCCGTCGATCTGCCGGCGACGGAGCTGACCGTGGAAGCCGCCGGAGGCCTGGTCGGGCTGCAGGGCAATCCGGACCGCCCGCCCCTGCCCATGGGCGCGATGCCCCAGGCCGCCTTCCACGCCGGAGCCCACGCCGCCGCCGACATCGCCGTCGCTCTCTACGAGCGGGACGCCTCGGGTCTCGGGCAGCACCTGGACGTGTCCGCCCAGACCGCCGTCGTGTGGACGCTGATGCACGCCACCGCCTTTCCGCCCAACACCGGCACCAATCCGCCGGGGACCAGCGAATACCGCGGCACCAGGCCGCCGTCGGTCGGGCCCGGCCTCAACCTGCCCTACGTCATTCCCTGCGCGGACGGCTACGTGGTCCTGCGCTTCCAGATGCCCATTCTCGGCGAGCGGACGCTGCACCAACTGGTTCGCTGGGCCGAGGACGACGGCGAAGACGTGCCCGAGAGCGTCCGCGGCAGGGACTTCAACCGCTGGCTCGCCGAGCTCCGGGAGGGAAGCCTGGAACCCGAGGTGGTCGCAGCCGCCTCCGACCTGTGCCGCGCGTTCGTCCGGTGCAAGACCAAGCTGCAGATGCAGACGTTCAGCGCCCAGCACGGACTGTGCCTCGCCGCCATCTATGACGTCGCGGACCTGCTCGACGACCCGCAACTCGCAGCCCGCGATTTCTGGAAGGAGATCGCGGGACGGACGCATCCGGGACCCTTCGCAAGGCTGTCCGGCACGCCGCTGGTCGCAGGACGGGGGGCGCCCACCCTCGGGGAACTCGCCCGGCCGCAGCTCCGTTCCCGTCCCGAGGGCCGCGGAACGCCGCCCTCGTCGCCCTTCGCCGGGCTCAAGGTCGCCGACTTCAGCTGGGTCGGCGTAGGCCCCATGATCGGCAAGGCCCTCGCCGACCACGGCGCCACCGTCGTGCGCATCGAATCGCCCGGGCGGCTCGACCTCCTGCGCACCACGGGGCCGTTCAAGGACAACATCCCCGGGCCGAACCGCACCCAGTTCTACGCCAACTTCAACACCTCGAAACTCGGCATGACCCTGGACCTGAAGACGGAGGGCGGACGGGAACTGGCAGGGCGCATGGCCGGCTGGGCCGACGTCGTGCTCGAGAACTTCTCGCCGGGCACCATGGCGCGCTTCGGCCTCGACTACGAGACCCTCTCGACCCGGCGCGGCGACCTCGTCATGCTCTCCACCTGCATGCGCGGCCAGACCGGCCCGGAGCGGACCTATTCCGGGTTCGGCAACCAGGGCGCCGCGGTTGCGGGCATGTTCAGCCTGGTCGGCTGGCCGGACCGCCCCCCGGTCGGCCCGTGGGGCGCCTACACGGACTTCATCGCGCCGCGTTTCGGCGTCGCCGCCCTCGCCTCGGCACTGCTGCACCGCAAGCGGACCGGCGAGGGCCAGTACATCGACGTCTCCCAGATCGAGACCGGCATCCGCTTCCTCGAACCCCTGATCCTGGACTACACCGTCAACGGCCGCATCGCCGGGGCGCTCGGACAGCGCTCCCCCCTGGCGTGCCCCCACGGCGTCTACCCCGCGGCCGGACACGAGCGCTACGTCGCGGTGGCGGTCGAGTCACGAATGCATTGGGACGCCCTGTCGGACGTGGTCGACCTGCCGTGCGCGTTCGCCGACCGCTTCGACCACGCCGACGCCCTCGACGACCTGCTCGCGCTCTGGATGCAGGAGCGGGAACCCTTCGCCGCCGCCGAGCGGCTGCAGCGCGTTGGCGTGCCCGCCTACGTAGTGATGCGGCCGAGCGACCTCTACCACGACCCGCAACTCGCGCACCGCGGCTTCTTCGTCACGCTGGACCATCCGGAGATGGGCCCCACTCCGTACGACGGGCCGGTGACGGTCTACTCACGCACGCCGCAGACGCTGCGGCGCCCGGCGCCGATGTTCGGGGAGCACAACGAGTACGTGTTGCAGGACATCCTCGGATTGCCGGACTCCGAGGTGCGCCGCTACCGGGAAGCCGGGGCGTTAGGCGCCTTCTGAGCGCGCTCGCGCGTCGCCACGCGCGCTTCCATCGTCCGCCAGCGGCTCCGCCCGCTCCTCCTTCACGAACACCATCAGCGCCAGGCCCGCCGCGAGCAGGATCAGGATCGATCCGAAACCGACGCGCTGGCTCTCGAAGAAGCCGGTGAAGAACGCCACCATGATCGGCGCCACGAAGGTCGTCACCTGTCCGGACAGCGCGTACAGGCCGAAGAACTTCGTCATCTCCGCCTGCGGGGCGATGCGCGCGAGCATCGTGCGGCTGTTCGCGTAGGCCGACGTGATGAACAGCGCGAACAGGATCGATATGAGCAGGTAGACGATCTCCGGCAGCGTGCCGAAGAACGCGAAGTCCCACACCGGCGCATCGAGACCCTCGAACTCGATGAAGAAGATCGTCGTCGGCGTGATCGAGACCGCCGCGAGGAGCGCCACGAAGTTGCCCCCGATCGTGAACACGATGGCCTTCTTCGAGCCCACGATATCGTCCAGCCAGCCGCCGATGAACCCGCCGGCGATGGCGAACACCGTCAGGAACACGCCGACCAGCAGCCGCTCCGCACCACCCCAGTCGAATACGCCCGAGGCGTAGATCATCGCGAAGGTCATGATCGCGACCTTGCCGTCGTTGAAGAGCATCCGCGCAAGCAGGTAGAGCGCGATGTTCCGGTAGTCCCGCAGCCGCAGGATGGTCCGCCTGACGTCCGCCATCCCCTGGCGGATCGCCTGGCCCGCCGACACGCCGGTACCGGAGCGGTCCGGCGTGAACAGGAACAGCGGCAGCGCAAACACCACCAGCCACACCGCACTGATGGGCGCCGCGATCCGGTCGTGCTCGAAGGTCGACGTGTCGAGGCCGAACAGCACGTGGTCGGGCAACCAGTCCCAGTCCAGCAACCCGGACGCCGGCAGCGCGAACGCGTACAGCATCGCAACCAGGATGATGAGCGCGCCGCCGTTGCCCAGCGCGAGCCCCCAGCCCGACACCGTCCCCAGGCGCTGGTATGGCACCACGCTCGGCAGCATCGCGTTGTGGAAGACCTCGGTGAACGCGAATCCGGTGCCGGCGACGGCAAGCGCCACTGCGACGGTGATGATGCCGAGACCCTCCTCGCCCGGAACGGCCAGCCACAGGAGCAGGATCGCGGGGAACATCATGACGACGAACGCACCGATCCACGGCTTGCGGCGCCCGACCTTGTCCGCGATGGCCCCGAGAAATGGTGCGAGACAGGCGGTGACCGCTCCGGCGAAGCCGTTGATGTAGCCCCAGATCTCCTGGCCGCGCACCGGGTCGCCGATCACTTCCGTGGAGAAGTAGGGCCCGAAGATGTAGATGACGATGAGGATGTAATAGGGATTGCGCGCCCACTCGAAGACCGCCCAGCTGAGCTGCCCGAGCGTGCCGGCATGCGTCGGCCGGTCGCTCACGCGTACGGCACGCCCTGCGCGTCCACGTACAGAGCGTACAGGGACTGGGCGCCGGTCATGAAGAGCCGGTTGCGCTTGACGCCGCCGAAGCAGAGGTTGGACACGCCCTCCGGCAGGTGAATCGCGCCGATCTTCGTACCGTCCGGTGCGAAGACGTGCACGCCGTCCTCGTCAGGCCCCGCCCAGCCGGCGCTGGACCAGACGTTGCCGTCGATGTCCACGCGGATACCGTCCGGCATGGCGCGACCGAGGTCGCAGAACTCGCGGCCGTTCGTCGCGCGCATCCCGTCCGCGATGTCGTAGACCTTGATGTGGTGCGGATGCCCGGGCTTGTGGGACGCGCCCGTGTCGGTGACGTAGAGCAGGTCGTGGTCCGGCGAGAAGGCGAGCCCGTTCGGCTTTTCCATGTCCTCGATGACGACTTCCGCATGCAGCGTCTCCGGATCGAGCCGATAGACCCGGGTCGGCAGTTCGAAGGGCGCCTTGTGACCCTCGTAGTTCCAGAGGATTCCGTAGCCGGGATCGGTGAACCAGATGCCCCCGTCGGGATGGACGACGACATCGTTGGGCGCATTCAGGCGGCGCCCTTCGAAGCGGTCGATGAGCACGGTCACGGTACCGTCGTGCTCGGTCCGCGTGACGCGCCGCGTGCCGTGTTCGCAGGTGACGAGGCGACCCTGGCGGTCGCGCGTGTTGCCGTTCGCGTTGTGCGACGGAGCGCGGTACACCGTCACGGCGCCCGTCTCCTCCGTCCAGCGCAGCATGCGGTCGTTCGGGATGTCGCTGAATACGAGGTAGCGGCCGTCACCGACCCACGCCGGCCCTTCCGTCCACCGCGCGCCCGTCCAGAGGCGTTCCACGGCCGAACTCCCGAGTACGTACTGCCGGAACCGGGGGTCGATCACCTCCACGGCAGGATCCGGGTAGCGGATCGGTGCGTTCCAGTCGCGGTCGAGTTGCCGGTCTGTCATCGTCCTGTCTCCCCGTCCCTGACCGCGATCACAGCGGAATCTCGACCTCTTCCACGAACCCCACCTGAGTACGCTCGAAGTCGATGATCGTCCCTTCGAACGCCCCAACGCGGGCCATTTCCGCGGAGCCGAACGTGGTCTCCCGGTCCGCGATCCAGAGCGACGCGACGGCGTCGCACGCCGGCGTGCGGCCGCTGCGATAGATGCCCATCCGGCAGTGGGCCTGGACGTAGCGCGGGATGCCCGCGACGGCCTGCACCAACCCGCCGAGTTCGTCGCGGTAGAGTTCGAAGAACCGCTCAGGGCTGTGCTGCGTCTGGCGGAACACGAGCGCCATCAGCTTCTCGGCATCTTCGTCCGACTTGCCGTCCTTGATGACGTACTCGTCCGCGATGATCGAGGCCATGCCCGCGGTGTCGAGGAAGTTCGCCTCGTCCGCGCGGACCGCCTCGAGTTCCGGCGCAGCGGCGTTCGCGCGCATCGCGTCCATGTCCTCGAACCAGACTTCGGCGATGCCGTCGAATGGGCCGTCATCGCCGATCACGTGGTTCTGGACGTAGCGCTTGAGCCCCGGGATGCGGCAGACGAACTCGGGGTGGCGGTTGCGCCAGTAATCGTGGAAGGCGGCCGCAGACAGATCGGGCCGGCGCTTGAAGAAGGTGGCTTGTTTGATCATGGGTGCTTCCGCCAGGGACCCGTTCGGCTTGTGGCTAGGAGCTTGCGCCGTAGGAGTTTCGCGCCAGCTAAACTCCCAACGCGACCGTAAGGTCGCGCTAGCTTCGGAGCACCGATGCGGGTCGTTTACGATTCAGGACGGCGCAGTGTACCCGCTCCGAACCGATATGCAGGGCAGCCTTGGCCATGGGCACGCGTTCACCACTCGTGGCACACTATGACGGGCTCTGGCACGAGAATGCGACTATGGCAGATCTTCAGGCTGACGTACGGTTCGGCGCCCAAGGGCGACTGGTAGTGCCCGCGCCCATCCGCAAGGCGTTGGATTTCCAGCCCGGGGAGAGGCTGGTGGCCAGGGTGGAGGAAGGCCATCTGGTGATCGAGAAGACCCGCGATGTGGAACGGCGTCTCCACGAGCGCTTCCGCCAGATCAAGGGACGCAGCCTGGCCGAGGAACTCATCCAGGAGCGGCGTGCGGAAGCGCGGCGCGAGACCTCTCCTTGAGCGTAGTCCTGGACGCCTCTGCCCTCCTCGCCTACCTCCAGGAGGAGCCGGGCCGCGACACCGTGGCTGCCCTCCTTCCGCAAGCCGTCGTGTCGACGGTCAACTGGACGGAGGTCATCGGCAAGACGGAAGGTGCGGGCCTCGAGAGCGGGGACCTCTTCGATAGTCTGGCGAGGCTCGGACTCGCGTTGGAACCGTTCTCCCGCGTGCAGGCCGAGATCGCGGGGCATCTGGTCGAGTTCACCAGACCGTTGGGGCTCTCCCTGGCGGATCGCGCCTGTCTGGCGCTCGCCATGGAGCGCGGCGACACAGCGTACACTGCGGACCGTGTCTGGCTGGACTTGCGCCCGGATGTCCATGTCGAAACCATTCGCTAGACCGACCCGTCGGCCCGCGCGCCGTCAGGCGGCCGCAGTTGGGGTACGCTTGGGCTCGCTGCTCAAGGCCAGCCCCGTGGATGCACGCTTCTTCGTAGGCCAGATCGTCGCCCACAACCGGGTCGGTTACCGGGGCGTCGTGGTGGGCGTGGATCCGTGCTTTTCGCTCAGCGAGGAGTGGTACGAAGAGGTCGCGCGCAGCCGGCCGCCGAAGGACCGGCCCTGGTACCACGTGCTCGTGGATGGCGCGACGCATACCACGTACGTGGCCGAGCGGCATCTCGATCCGAGCGACGACGCGACGCAGATCGACCATCCCCTGCTCGGGGCGCATTTCGATCGATTCGACGGGAAGCGGTATTACGCCACGGCGCGGCCGCATTGATTTGTACGCAACCCTCGGGGCGACCCTTGTGGTCGCCCGTGCCGGGGTCGTGCGTGAATTCGAGACGGGACATTGTAGGGGCGACCCTTGTGGTCGCCCGTGCCGGGGTCGTGCGTGAATTCGAGACGGGACATTGTAGGGGCGACCCTCGTGGTCGCCCGCGTTGGGACCCTGCACGAATTCGAGACGGGACGGGACAAGCCCGTCCCCTACAAACCGAACCTCGGGGCGGCGTTGTCCCAGAAGATCTTGCGGATGCTCGCTTCCGGCAGCGGCTGCTGTTCGAGGCGTTCCATGCCGAGCGGCCACGTGCCGTCCGGATGGGGGTAGTCGGTGTTGAAGCTGACGTAGTCGTCCCCTACCAGGTCGCAGACCGAGGGGAGCGTCATCTCGTCGCCGCGGCAGGCGACCAGGAAGTTCGACTTGAAGTACTCCGTAGGGCGCTTCCTGAGTTCCGGATGCTCGGCGTTGCCCGAGAACTCCCAGTGCTGCTCCATGCGCTGCAGCCAGTATGGCAGCCAGCCGGCGTCCGCCTCGACGTGCACGACACTGAGTTTCGGATGGCGCTCGATGGTCCCGAACCAGATCAGGCTCATCATGGCCACCATCGCCTCGAACGGGTGAGCGATGATGTGTCCCGAGGTGTGGGTTTCCATCCGGTCGCCGAACGACGGCAGGTGGGGCGAGCCCGAATCGTGGATGCACATCGGCAGGCCCAGTTCCTCCAGGGTGCTCCACAACGCCTCGTAGCCCTCGTGGTACAGGTTGCGGTTCTCGACGGGGTTGGGACGGACATAGAAGCACGCAGCCCCTGCCTGCGCCGCCCGGCGCGCTTCCTCGACGGCGAGGTCCGGCGCCTGCACCGGCAGCATCGCCGCCATGCGCAGCCGCTCGGGGGCGTGGCTGCAGTACTCGAGGCTCCAGTCGTTGTAGGCGCGACAGACCGCGGCCAGAAGTTCGGTATCGTGGAAGGGCTTGCCGAGCATCTGGCCGCCCACGGTGGGGTAGATCACCTGCGCATCGACGCCGTGCTCGTCCATGTCGTGGAGCCGGCTCTTCGGATCGAAGCCGGCCGCCCGCGCGGCCTCATGCTTCTCCATGCCGCGCGCGGCCGCTTCCAGGAACTCCGCCGAGTGCATCGGATAGTTGCCGTCCTGCCTGGTGATGGGCTCGCCCTCGACCATCATGCCGGGACGCCCGTTGCCCATGTCGCCGATCTGCGGTGCGCGGTCCGCGAAATCCGGATCGATGTAGTCCCGCCAGATGGACGGCGGCTCCATCATGTGCGAATCCGTGTCGAGGACGCGGTATCCGTTGCGCATGGCTCCTCCCCCAAGGTTCGTTCCAAGAGCTAGCTTATCGTATTCTGCGTCGATCTAACCCATCGTGGACCGCCGCCACGCGCGCTTGAGCAGGCGTCGCGGACGCATCCGGAGGACTGCCCATGAGCGACGACCACCAGCATCCCCCCTCGCCCATGGCGTTGCGGGTGAAGGCACTGGAGACTCTGCTGACGGATCGCGGGGTGGTCGATCCGGACGCCGTCGACGCGATTCTCGATCTGTACGAACGCCAGGTCGGACCGCGCAACGGCGCGAAGGTGGTGGCGCGGGCGTGGACCGAACCGGACTACCGGGCGCGGTTGCTCGCCGATGCCACGCAAGCGATCGCGGAACTCGGCTTTCTCGGCATGCAGGGCGAGCACATGGTCGCCGTCGAGAACACGCCCACCGTGCACAATGTCGTCGTCTGCACGTTGTGCTCATGCTATCCCTGGTCCGTGCTCGGACTGCCGCCCGCCTGGTACAAGTCGCACGCGTACCGGAGCCGCGTGGTACTGGAGCCCCGCACCGTCCTGGGCGAGTTCGGTCTGGACCTGCCCGAGGAAGTCGAAGTCCGCGTGTGGGACAGCACCGCCGAGGTGCGCTACCTCGTGCTGCCCAGACGGCCCGCCGGTACGGAGGCCCTCGACGAAGACGCCCTGGCGGACCTCGTGACACGGGACTCCATGGTCGGCACGGCCGTGCTGGCCGGGCCACGCGACGCATGAACGGCATCCACGACATGGGGGGCATGCACGGCTACGGACCCGTCGATCCCTCCGCGGCAAACCCGTTTCACGACGACTGGGAGCGGCGGGTCTTCGCGCTGACCCTCGCCGCTGGAAGACACTTGCGATCGAACCTCGACCGTGGGCGGTTCGAACTCGAGATCCTGCCCCCGTCGAAGTACTTGCAAGGCTACTTCGAGCGCTGGTTCGCCCGGTTGCTGAAAGCGACCACGGCAGCCGGTCTGGTCGACGCGGCGGCACTGGCGGCCATCGAGCGCGGCGCAGCGCCGCCACCCGCCCCGAAGGATCACGAACCGCTGCCGGCCGCCGCCCTGCTGCACGTGGCCAGGAGCGGGCGCCCCACCGAGCGGGACCCTTCGACGGAAGCCGCCTTCGCCAGCGGAGATTCCGTGCGCGCCCGGAACCTCCACCCCGCGACGCATACCCGCCTGCCCGGTTACGTACGCGGCAAGACCGGCGCCGTCGTCGGCTACCGCGGCGTGCACGTCTTTCCGGACTCCCACGCCGAGATGCAGGGCGAGGATCCCCGGCATCTCTACGCGGTGCGTTTTGCGGCACGGACCCTGTGGGGCCCCGAGGCGCCCGCGCGCGACAGCGTCACCCTGGACCTCTGGGAGCCCTACCTCGAGGCCGCAACGTGAGCGTGGACACGCCGGTCCCGCTGGCCGCGCCGTTTGCCGATGCGCTCGCCGCCGCTGACAGCGGCGCGTTCGAAGAGCCGTGGCAGGCGGAGGCTTTCGCCCTGACCGTCGGGTTGCACGCGGGCGGGGTGTTCTCCTGGCCGGAGTGGTCGCAGACCCTGGCAAGAGAGATCGCCCAGCTCGCCGAACGGGGCACGGAAGACTATTTCACCTGCTGGCTGAACGCCCTCGAGACGCTGCTCACGGAGAAGGGCGTCGCCACCCGCTCGGAGTTGAGCGAGCTGGCAGCGGCCTGGCGCGAAGCCTATCGGAACACCCCGCACGGGCAGCCGGTGCGCCTCGACCGAGCGGCCACGGAGCCGGCTTCGCAAGCCCGGCGTGCTGATAGCATGGATGCAGGACAGCTCCGACCTGTCCAATGAAAGGGGCACCCACCGCAATCGGAGAAAAGGAGAATCCGTGAAATTCGGACTGCGCTACTGCAACGTCGGACGCTTCGTCGACCCGGCAAACGCCATCGAACTCATGCAGGCCGCGGAGGAAGCCGGCTTCGAGTCCGCCTGGACGGTCGAGCACACCGTGGTACCGCTCGGCTACGAATCGGCCTACCCATACTCGCCCAACGGCAGGATGGGTCCCCGCGACGACATGCCGATCCCGGATCCGTTGATCTGGATGGCCTATATCGCCGCCGCGACCTCGCGCATCAAGCTCGCGACCGGCATCCTCATCCTGCCCCAGCACAATCCCGTCATCACGGCGAAGCAGGTCGCGACGCTCGACTGCATGTCGCGAGGACGCGCCCTGCTCGGCATCGGTGTCGGCTGGCTGAAGGAAGAGTTCGACACCATCGGCGCGCCGTTCGCCGAGCGGGCCGAGCGCACCGACGAGTACGTGGCCGTGATGCGCGCCCTTTGGAGCATGGAGGCCCCCACCTTTCACGGCAAGTTCTTCGATTTCGAGAACGCCTACTGCCTGCCGCAACCGCCCGGCGGCAGCGTTCCCATCATCGTGGGGGGGCATTCGAAGGCCGCCGCGCGGCGCGCCGGACGGCTGGGAGACGGCTTCTTTCCGGCACGCGAGACGCGCGAAGACCTCATCGAACTCGCCCGCCAGACCGCGCGCGAGCACGGCCGCGACCCCGCCGAGATCGAGATCACCCTCAGCGTGCCGGCCGACCTCGGCGAACTCGACCACCTCGCCAACCTCGGCGTGTCGCGGGTCCTGCTGCCGGTATCGCCCTTCCCGGGCATGGGTGCGAACGTCGGCACGCCGGAGGAGGCGCTCGCCTGGAAATCACGCATCGAGCAGTACGCCGATGCCTGATCCACTGACGGACGGACTGCGCCGGCAGATCGAGGTCCTCGAGGCGAAGATCGCCGCCGGCGAAGTCCTGGCGGGATGGAAGGTGGGGCTGACCTCCGGGGCGTCCCGCGACGCCATGGGTCCCGGATTTCGACCGTTCGGCTATCTCCTTCAGAGCCGCGTATTCGACAGCGGCGCCACCCTGTCCCGCGGCGCCTTCGATGCGGTCAACGTGGAGAACGAGGTGTGCTTCACCATCGGCGAGACGATCCGAAGCGACGGCGGCGCCGTCTCCCGCGACACCGTGGTCGGCTCGATCGCGGGCGTGTCGCCCGGCTTCGAGATCAACGAACCACGCCTGCCGCGCGACGCCTCCGCAGAGGACCGCCTGGCGGACAACCTCTCCCAATGGGGCATCGTTGCGGGCCCACAGCGGCCCACCTCGGACATCGACTTCGCAGCGCTCGAGGTCACCCTGTCCTGCGATGGCGTCGCGGTGCAGACCGTCGCGGCCCGCGGCCACATCGACGACCACTTCGCCTCCCTCGCCGCCCTCGCCATGCAACTCGGGCGCTTCGGGCTCGCGCTCGAACCGGGGCAGCGCGTGATTACCGGCGCATTCGCGCGGCGTCCCGTGGCGGCCCCTTCGCACTGGCGGGGCGACTTTGGAGCCAGCCTTGGAACCGTCGAGGTGACGTTCAAATGAAGATACTCATCATTCCGGGGCTGACGCTGCAGGAAGTCACGGAAACCGATCTGGCCCGCATCCGTTCGGCCGCCGGGGACGCGGACATCGTCGTCTCGGACCACCGCGAGGCGATCCGCCACATCGCCGATGCGGACGTCGTGTTGGGTTTCGTCACCCGCGAGATGTTCCTGGCGGCCCGCCGGCTCCGCTGGGTGCAGTCCATCTCCTCCGGGGTGGACGCCTTCTTCTACGCCGAGTTCCGCGACAGCGACGTCGTGCTCACCAGCGAAAAGGGCCTGGTCGGCGAACACCTGGCGGACCACGGGTTCGGCCTGCTGCTGATGCTCACGCGCCAGCTCGGCACGGCCCTCAGATACGGGCCCGACGCCTGGAACCACCGCCCCGAGATGCGCAGTCAGGAAGTGGAACTGACCGGCGCCGTGATGGGCATCTTCGGCTTCGGCGGCACCGGTCGCGCCATGGCCCGGCGCGCCGTGGCGTTCGGCATGACGGTGCAGGCCCTGGACCGGGACGCGGTGCCGACGTCGCCGGAAGTGGACGAGGTCTGGGGGCCGGACCGCTTCGAGGAGTTGCTCGCGACATCGGATGTCGTGGCGGTCTGCTGTCCGCTGACGCCGGAGACGCGGGGCCGCTTCGACGCAGCCGCGTTGGCGCGCATGCGCTCCACCGCGTGGCTCGTGAACGTGACGCGCGGCGAGGTGATGGTCGAGGACGACCTGGTGGCCGCCCTCGAGTCCGGCGAGATCGCCGGTGCCGCGCTGGACGTGGCGCCGCGGGAACCGTTGCCCGCCGACAGCCGACTGTGGGCGCTGCCCAACGTGGCGATGACGCCGCACACGGCCGGCGCGAGCCAGTTCCGCGCGGGTCGCAACCTCGACCGGTTCGTCGACAACCTGGCACGGTTCCGCGCAGGAGAGCCGCTCGAGGGCGTCATCGACAAGGCGCTCGGGTACTGACTCGGCGTCGGCCCCGCCGCGACCGCTCAGGCGAACGCACAAGGCTGGCTTTGGTCAGCGCTCCTGCGCGGAAGCGTTCGGCAGCGAGACCCGGAACGATGCCCCGCGTTCCGACGGCGCGAGTTCGATCGAGCCGCCGGCGTTGCGCACGAGCGCCTGGCTGATGGCGAGGCCGAGGCCCGTACCGCCCCGATCCCGCCGCGTGGTGAAGAACGGTTCGAAGATCCGCCCACGATTGCCGGGCGAGATGCCCGCGCCGTCGTCTTCCACCCGGACCGCCACGGTGTCGCCTTCGCGATCTGCCCGAACATCGACCCGAGACGCGCCATGCTGGACGGCGTTCTCGACCAGGTTGGCCAGGACCGCTTCCAGCGACGCCCGCCCGATCCGCGCCATCGCTTGCCCGGGCGCGACGTGCACCGCACCGTTGCCGAGCTCCCGTGCCGTATCCAGCACGTCGGTCACCTCGTCGCTCGCCTCCGACATGTCCGCGCGCGCCAGCTCCAGCAGACGCAACGTCAGGCGGTCGAGACGCTCCACATCCGCCGCCACGTTGTCGAGGAAGTGCGTACGCTCGGCGGTCGTCATGTCCTCCAGGTGATCGCGCAGCACCTCCACCGCACCCTGGATCGCGGTGATGGGCGTCTTGAACTCGTGGCTGACGTGGCGTGCGAGGTCCCTGACGTACCCGGCGCGCCACTGCAGGTTCGAGGCCATCGCCGCCACCGTGTCCGCCAGTTCCGCGATCTCCCGGACCCGGTAGTGGCGCCGCTGCTCGAACGCGTCGGTTTCGCCCGCGGACAGGCGCTCGGCGTCCCGCGCCAGGCGCTGGATCGGCAGCACCAGGGTGCGTGCGGTGAACGACGCGATCCCGAATACCACCGCCAGCACCAGGACCGTCGCCTGCAGCAGCAGGAACCACTTGTTGGACAACGCGTTGAGAATGGTCGGCGGCGCGCGCCACAGGGTCACAGCGCCGATGATCCCGGCGTCCAGCGCAATCGGCTCGGCAACCACCACGACCATCCCGACGCTGCGGCTGATGGCTGCGACAGGGGCGATGTCCCCTTCCGCCGTGCGCCGCAACCGACTGGCGCCACTGCCGCGCAACGCGGCATCGACTTCCTCCCGGCGGGCGAGCGACAGGCCCCCATCCACGCCCGTGGTCGCGGCGACCGTCCCCCAGGGGTCGACGATACGGATCTCCGCGCCGGTCTTCGACGCGGCATCCGCCAGCATCGGCGCCACCTCCGCACCGACGCGGCGTGCAACATCGTCCAGCACGGCGCCCGGCTCCGCTGGAGGCAACGGGGAATGGACGGGAGACCGGGCCAGGTCGAGGGTCACCGGCGGCCCTTGCGGTACGACTTCCCTGACCCTCTCGTGGCCGTCGATGGCCGCCGGTGACAGCTTGCGGAAAGCGGCGCGGTAAGCCGCCGCCGCGAACGCCGCCTGGGCGTTCAGCTCCGACTCCGTCTGCCGCAGCAGCGCGCTCTCGTAGAGGCGCAGCACCTGTACCGCCGCGACCGGCAACACCAGGACGAACAGGCTGACCACCAGCAGGACCGTGCGAAGCCGCAGGCGGAACATCACTCGAGACCGAGGCGATAACCCATGCCGTGCACCGTCCGGATCGCGTCCCAGCCCCCGGCACGCAACTTTTCGCGCAGACGCCGGATGTGGCTGTCGATCGTGCGGTCGCTCACGACGCGCCGGGTGACGTAGGCGCCGCGCATCAGCGTCGGCCGGTCGACCACCGTCCCGGCGTTGCGCGCGAGCGTCGCGAGGAGGCCGAACTCGGTACCGGTCAGGCTCAGGGGCTCCCCATTGAGCAGCGCCCGACGCGCCGGTTCGTCGATGAGCAGCGGGCCCGCGACGAGTTCCTCGGTCTTCTCCTCGGCCCGCGCATCGATCCCCCGGAATGTCGCGCGCACGCGTGCCACCAGTTCACGCGGACTGAATGGCTTGGTGACATAGTCGTCGCCGCCGGCCTCGAGACCCGCCACGCGGTCGCCTTCCTCCGTCTTCGACGAGAGGAACAGGATCGGCACGTTGGACGTCCGGCGGATCGCGCGGCACACGTCGACGCCGTCGATCTCCGGCATGAGCACGTCGAGCACGACGAGATCCGGGGATCCGTCGTGGAACGCCGCGAGTGCCGAACGGCCGTCGGCCGCGTCCACCGTACCGAACCCGGCGCGACGCAGCGCAAAGGACACCACGTCGCGGATGTGCGCGTCGTCGTCGGCGATCAGGACCTTGCGCACGAGATCACCCGGCGGGCGTGGCTCGACGGCCCGCGACCCTCGCCTGGGCTCAGCTCCAGCGGTCCCACCGCAGGGTCTCCTCGACCGGCAGGCGGGTGACCGGGCCGAAATTCCCCATGGGATACCCCACGGGGACGAGGGCGAACGCTTCCATGTTGTCCGGCAGCTCGAGCACGGCCCGCGCCGCGTCGCGGTCGGACAGTCCGAGGGTCGTCGGGGCGGCGCCGAGGCCCAGCGCGCGGGCGGCCAGCAGGAGGTTTTGCACGGCGGGCCAGATCGAACCGCCGCCGATGGCGGCGGCGCCGCGCGGAACGGGTTCGGCGAACTCGTAGCAGGCGATGACGAGGACCGGGATGTCCTGCATGTGCTCCGCCTGCCACAGCACGGCGTCGAGCATGCGCTGGCGCTTGTCCGCGCCCTGGTGGGGCAACGCCGCCGGGCGCCCCGAGTCCGGGCCGATGTACGCCGTCACCGCCTTCTTGTTGAGCGCGGCAAGCTTCGCCCGCTGCTCGGCGTCGCGCACGACGATCCAGCGCACACCCTGGACATTGGAACCGGTGGGCGCCTGATTCGCCGCGTCAATGAGCTGCACGAGCAGTTCCTCGGGCACCGGCTCCGGCTTCAGACGCCGCATGGCCCGGCAGTGGTAGATCGCCTCGAAAAGGTCCATTTCGTCCGACATGTCCGCTCCTGTTGTCCCGGCGTCTTTGACACCCGACGCTGTAATCGCTTCACATGATACGGTCACACCGAGGGATTTGGGGAGCAGGAAGGATATGGCGGGATCGCTTGCGGGCATACGCGTCATCGACATGACCACGATCTATTCCGGGCCGATCGCCGCATCGATTCTCGGCGACCAGGGTGCGGACGTGATCAAGGTGGAGGCGCCGCCGGGGGGCGACACCATGCGCACGCCGTACCGGATGTCGCGCAGCGGCCTCTCCGGTCCGTTCGCCATGATGAACCGCAACAAGCGCTCGATCGTCATCGACCTGTCCGGCGACGCAGGCAAGGCCGTGCTGCGCCGGCTCGTGGCGGACGCGGACGTGCTGATGGAGAACTTCCGCCCGGGCGTGATGGACCGGCTCGGCGTCGGGTGGGAGGACCTGCGCAAGATCAATCCCGGCCTGGTCTTCGCATCGATCAATGGCGTCGGCCCGAGCGGCCCCTACGCCGGGCGGCGCGTCTACGACGCGGTCATCCAGGCCATTTCCGGCATCGCGGCCCTGCAGGCCGACCCCGCGGTCGAGCAGCCCGTGATGGTCAACACGCTCATGTGCGACAAGATCACCTCCATGACCGCCGCGCAGACGATCTGTTCGGCGCTCGTCGCGCGCGA
Organism: Candidatus Azotimanducaceae bacterium; assembly: GCA_965206615.1. Taxonomy (GTDB): domain Bacteria; phylum Pseudomonadota; class Gammaproteobacteria; order Pseudomonadales; family Azotimanducaceae; genus VXNE01. The sequence continues at coordinate 382,272 of OZ242219.1, read as the reverse complement.
GCGCACCGGCGTCGGACAACGCGTGGAAGTCTCGATGCTCGACGCGAGCCTCTTCTTCCTGTGGCCCGACAGCATGGCGAACTTCCACTTCGTGGGCGACGAGGTGGCCACCTTCCCGACGGGATCGCACGCGTACTTCGTGCGCAGGACGGCGGACGGCTACGTCGCCACGATGCCCGTCAAGCCCGGCGAGTGGGCGGGGCTCTTCCGGTCGCTCGAAATGCCGAACCTGCTCGAAGACGAACGGTTCTCGACGCCGACGGCGCGCCAGGCGCACAGCACCCTCTTCCAGGAACTGCTGAACGAGGGGTACGCCCGCTTCGAGACGGACGAGCTGTGTACGCGACTCGAGGAAAACCAGGTGCCCTTCGCCAAGATCAACTCCCGCGAAGAAGTGATCCGGGATCCCCAGGTGCAGGCCATGGGCGCGCTCGTCGAGGTGGACCATCCGGTGGGCGGTCTCCTGCGTCAGCCGCGGCCGAGCGGCCGCTTCAGCGAGACGCCGGCGGAGATCTTCCGCACTTCGCCCGGGCTCGGTGAGCATACCGACGAGGTGCTGCGGGAGAGCGGGTTCGGGGCCGACGAGATCGCGCGCCTTCGGGAGGCCGGGTTCGTGCGATAGCGCGACCTGACGGGGATTCAGGAGTCCGGATCGGCGCCGGTGGGCGTTACGACGTACTTGGCCAACTCCTCTCGGAGCACCGGTCGAATCGCCTCGGCCAAATCCTCGCGTTCCTGCATTCTCCGCGTCGCCTGCGACTCAACGTGAATTCGCAGCGCAGCGTTGATGAGCGTCTGATAGCTGCCGCCTCCGGCAGCACGCACTTGGTCTCGGAACCACTCAAGCACGTCGTCGTCTATGCGGATGGTGATGCGCGTCTTGCCGGCGGCTGGCCGCAGGATGGCTCCGCGCGTGCCCTTTGAAAAATCATATTCGGCTTGCATTGCTAGTGAGACTCTAGACGGGGTCCCATTCGAAACTCACGGGGACAGAGTATGCACAAATGTGCATATAGATCAAGTCAGATGCTGACCGCCTCTGGGGCGTCAGTCTGGCGCTCTTGGAACGCCGGAGCTCCGCCGGACGACAGCGCCTCTGGTAGCCTCCTTCCATGACAGCAGCCGCGAATGGAGCAGAACATGAGTAATCCCACCAATCGCAAGGTGGTGGTGCGAAACCGGCCGGCCGGCATGCCGAAGCCCTCGGACTTCGCTATCGAGACGGAGGAACTGCCGGCACTCGAGCCCCACCAGATGCTCCTGCACACGCGCTGGCTGAGCCTCGACCCCTACATGCGCCCCGGGATGGGCGCCGCCGAGAGCGTCGGCAGGACCATCGTCGGGGGCACGGTGTCCGAGGTCGTCGAATCACGCGCCCAAGGATGGCAGCCCGGGGACCTCGTCGTCGGCTACTACGGCTGGCAGGAATACAGCGTCGCCACGCCCGACGACGTGCAGTGGGGCAACGCCGACATCCCCATCCAGAAGTGGGACGCGGCCCTCGGGCCCGCTTCCACGGCCGTCGGCGTGCTGGGGATGACCGGCTTCACGGCCTACCAGGGACTGCTGAACGTCGCCCGCGTGCGGGCCGGCGAGACGGTGGTCGTGAGCGCCGCCAGCGGGGCGGTCGGCCAGGTCGTGGGACAGCTCGCCAAGATCCGTGGGGCGAGGGCCGTGGGCATCGCCGGGGGTCCCGCGAAGTGCGCGTTCTGCGTGGACGAACTCGGTTTCGACGCGTGTCTCGACTACAAGGCCCCCGGATTCCCCGAGCGCCTCGCGGCCGCGGTTCCGGACGGCGTCGACATCTACTTCGAGAACGTCGGCGGCGACGTGCTCGAGGCGGTCATTCCGCTGCTGAACGACGGCTGCCGGGTGCCCGTGTGCGGCTACATCGCCCACTACAACCTGACGGATGGAGAAGCCCGGCCCACCCCGCCCCAACGGCTGCGGGCGGCGGGGCTCCCCGCGCTTGGCAAGGAGGGCCACACCGACGGGTTCCGCTTCTTCACGTTCGCGGAACTCGCAGCGCTGCATCCGGACGCCGAGGAGGCCCTGGCCGAGATGTCCGCATGGATCCAGGACGGTCGGCTGAAGTACCGCGAGAGCGTGACCGACGGGCTCGACAGCAGCATCGGGGCGTTCATCGGCATGCTGTGCGGCGAGAACTTCGGCAAGACGATGGTCCGCGTGGCCTGACCGCCGTCGGGGCTGGGACGCCCCGCTCAGTCCGCGTCCACGAAGCGCACTACGCCGGCGTCCCCGTCCACTTCGACGATCTGGTCGTCCTCGAAACGGGTCGTGACGTCCTGAATGCCGGTGACGCACGGCTTGCCGTACTCGCGGGCGATCAGCGCCCCGTGCTGCAACGCTCCCCCGATCTCCAGGATGATTCCCGCGGCGTTCAGGAACAGCGGCGTCCATCCGGGGTCCGTCGTGACCGCGACCAGGATGTCGCCCGGGTGCACGGTCTTCTCGAACGGGTCGTTGAGCACGCGGACCGGGCCACGCGCCACGCCCGGGGACAGCGCGCCGCCAACCAGCGCACCGTCCTCGTAGACCGGCGGAGGCCGCAGGATCCGGCCGCGGGAGTCGATGCACATGGGGAAGTGGCGCACCCGCGATCGAGTCTTGCGCGCGAACGCTCCGCGTTCGGCCACCGCGGCGCGCACGTCAAAGTGCGGATCTTCCGCCGCGCGGTCCACGTCCTCCATCGTGAGGTCGAAGAGCTGCTCGCGGCGGTCGAGGCGGCCCGCCGCCACGAACTCGTCGGCACGGTGGAGCAGGAGCGCGCGCAACCTTCCGTTCACCTGCATGAGGTGGTGCTTGAAGAGCTCCCGCGCACTCGCGTAGCGCGTGCAGGTGTCGTAGTACTTCTCCAGGCGCCGCGCCTTCCGCGGCGAGAGCGCCTCGCGCAGCTTCCGATACGCTTCTTCCCGGCGCGCGATCTGCCGGCGGCGCATGTCGCGGGGATCGAACGCGCCCCCGGAAGCGCGGATGTTGGCCATTTGCCGCAGGGCCAGCGACGGCGCTTCTCCGTACTTCGGATTGGCGATCTCCATCTCGAGGGGACCCCTGCAGCCGTAACGGGAAACGAACGCATCCCAGCGCTGGAGAAAGGCCTCGGGCAGCTCCCGGGCGTGGAGTCGGCGTTCGAGCGCGGCCAGGTCCTCGAAGTCGGACGGCGGGAGCGCCATCGCCATTTCGTAGATGGCGACACCCATCTCCACGATCATGTCGTCCTCGTAGCCGCCACCGCCGATCGTGTCCGCCCAGGCTACCTGTTCCGGCGACTTCGGGTCGGCGAGCCCCCGTATGCGGAACATCGAGACGGCGGCGTGCAGGAAGGCAGGGTACGACGACGCGATGACCGTGGACCCCGTACGCTCGAGGTCCTCGCCAAACGTCTCGACGACGCTCCGCGAACGATCCGGCGGGCGCGCCAGCCAGGCATCGAGCGCTTCGATCGCGGCCGCGTACTCCCGGTCGAACCGGGCGCGTCGCAACGCCGGGCCCAGGAGCGTGGTCACCGCCCGCCGGGCGTTCCAGAGCAGGCGCGGGAGGTGCCCGAGCAAACGCAAGCCCCGCGCATGGGCGGGCGGCGACTCCGACCGGTAGCGGTCGATCTCCGAGGACAGCAAGACCTGCGCCATGAGCTGGTTCTTCTCCTCGCTGAGCTTCGCGAGCTGCTCGTCGTTGTCCCCCACGAGGTGCAGGTACATCGACATGTCCATGTACATGCGGCCGGACCCCAGGTGCAGGCCCCAGGCCCCGCAATCCAGCGCGCCGGGCGGGCGGTTGACCAGCCACGCCACGAACATCCTGATGAGGGTCTCGATCGCGTCGTCGGCCATGGGCGAGGTGGGCTCGCTCATCGTGATGCCTTCCGTGAGGTAGCCGTCCATGTACAGCCTGCGCGGCTCGCCCGGCGCCGTCTGCAACGATTCGTGCAGCGGGACGTAAGCGGTCACGGGACGGGCCTGCAGGACCCGCAGACGGCCGTCGGCCAACGCCCACTCCACGTCCACCGGCTCCGCGTACAGCGCTTCGATGCGCTTGACGGTTTGCGCGAGCTCCGAGATACGGCCGCTGTCCAGGCATGGTTCGTCCGGCCGGTCACCGCCCTTGTCGCCCAGACGCTGTTCGACAACTTCGCCCGTCACCGTGTCGACGACCACCGTGTCGGGGGTGATCTCGCCCGTCACCAGCGCCTCCCCGAGCCCCCAGCTGGCGTTGATGAGGACCTCGTCGAAGTCGTTGGTCAGCGGGTTGAGGGAGAAGGCGACGCCCGCCACTTCGCTGTCGACGAGTTCCTGCACGATCACGGCGATGGACGGATCGAGGTCCTGGAAACCCATCTTCCGCTTGTAGAGCAGTACCCGCGCATCGAGACAGGAGCAGAAGCAGGTACGCACGCCGTCTTCCAGCGTCGCTCCTTCGGCCCCGAGCACCGTCTCGTATAACCCGGCGAACGAGGCGCCTGCCAGGTCCTCTTCCGGCGACGACGAGCGCACCGCGCAGGACGCGGCGCCAAGGTCGTCCGCGACGAGGCTCAGGGCGGCGCGTTGCCCGGCGTCGAGCGGCAGGGCAACTGCCACGGCCCTCGCCCGCGCGCAGCAATCCGCAACCTCGGCGCGCTGTTCCATGGTCGGCGATGCGGCGTCGCAGGATCGTGCTGCCGCCAGGACAGCCTGCCACTCCTGCGACGAACGGACTTCCGCAAGCCACGACTCGAAGAAGTCGGCGACAAGCACCATGCCGCGCGGCACGTCGAATCCAGCCTGCGCAAGCCGGATGAGCGACGCGGCCTTCCCGCCGACTTCGCCTACCACCGGGGCCTCCGGGGTCGTCAGCGAGACGACCCCGGGGATGCTTCTCTCGACGGCTGTCACCATGCGCCCTCTCCCGTCGTGCACAAGATCGTTCCGTTCAACATCGTAACTCGGGAGCAGCCCGCCCGAGGAGTCGTCAGTCTCCGTCGACGAACCGCACCACCCCCGCGTCGCCGTCGACTTCCACGATCTGATCGTCCGTGAAACGGGTCGTGACGTCCTGAATGCCGGTGACGCACGGCTTGCCGTACTCGCGGGCGATCAGCGCTCCGTGCTGCAACGCCCCCCCGATCTCCAGGATGATCCCCGCCGCGTTCAGGAACAGCGGCGTCTACTTCGGATTGGCCAGCTCCATCTCGAGCGGACCACGGCAACCGTAGCGCGCGACGAACGCATCCCAGCGCTCGAGAAAGGCATCGGGGAGGTCCCGCGCGAGGAGCCGGGCTTCCAGCGCCTCGATGTCCTTGAAGTCGGACGGCGGCAAGCACATGGCCAACTCGTAGATGGCGACCCCCATGTGCAGGATCATGTCGTCCTCGTAGCCGCCGCAGACGGCATCCAACCATGCCAACTGCTCCGGCGACTTCGGGTCCGCGAGCGCCCTGATGCGCAACGTGGCGGCGAAACTATGCACGAAGGCCGGATAGGACGACGCGATGACCGTGGCCCCGGCACGCGCCAAGTCCTCCCGGAGGCTCTCGGCCACCCCCCGGGAGTAGTCCGGCGGCCGGGCCATCCGGGCATCGAACGCTTCGAGGGCGGCCGCGTATTCCCGGTCGAACCGGGCGCGACGAATCACCGGGCCAAGGAGCGTCGTCACCGCCTGCCGCACGTTCCACAGCAACGCCGGGACATGCCGGAGCAATCGGGAGACCCGCAGGTGCGGCGCCGGCATCGCCGGCCGGTACCGGTCGATTTCCGGCGACATGAGCACCTGCGCCATCAACTGGTTCATCAACTGGTTCTTGTCCTCCGCGAGCTTCACGAGCTACTCGTCGTTGGCCATGAGGTGCATGTACATCGACATGTCCATGTACATGCGGCCGGACCCCAGGTGCAGGCCCCAGGCCCCGCAATCCAGCGCGCCGGGCGGGCGGTTGACCAGCCACGCCAGGACCAGCCTGACCAGGGCCTCGACCGCGTCGTCCGCCATCGGCGAGGTCGGCTCGCTCATCGTGATGCCTTCCGTCAGCTAGCCGTCCATGTACAGCTTGCGCGGCTCGCCCGGCGCCGTCTGCAGCGACTCGTGCAGCGGCACATAGGTGGTAATCGGCCGGGCCTGCAGAATGCGCAGGCGTCCCTCGGCGAAAGCCCACTCCACGTCCACCGGCTCCCCGTACAGCGCTTCGATGCGCTTGACGGTGTCCTTGAGGTCCGCGATCCGGCCGTTGTCCAGGCAAGGTTCGTCCGGCCGGTCGCCGCCCTTGTCGCCCAGGCGCTGCTCGACGATCTCGCCCGTCACCGTGTCGACGACCACCGTGTCGGGGGTGATCTCGCCCGTCACCAGCGCGTCCCCGAGGCCCCAGCTGGCGTTGATGAGGACCTCGTCGAAGTCGTTGGTCAGCGGGTTGAGCGAGAAGGCGACGCCCCGCGCGCAGCAATCCGCAACCTCGGCGCGCTGTTCCACGCTCGGCGATGCAGCGTCGCAGGACCGCGCCGCCGCCAGGACGGCCTGCCACTCCGGCGACGAACGAACCTGCGCAAGCCACGGCTCGAAAAACCCCGCGGCAAACACGGCGCCGCGCGGCACGTCGAATCCGGCCTGCGCAAGCCGGATGAGCGACGCGGCCTTGCCGCCGACTTCGTGTACCACCGGAGGCTCCGAGGTCGCAAGCGCGACCACGCCCGAAATGTTCCCCTCGACGGCTGTCACCATGCGCCCTTTCCCGTCGCGGACGAGTCCGTCCCATTCGACACCGTAACGCAGCACCAGCCCCCCGAACGGTTCCCCGGACGTCCGCCCGCAGGCCGATGCCGATGAGCGTCAGTCTCCGTCGACGAACCGCACCACCCCCGCGTCGCCGTCGACTTCCACGATCTGATCGTCCACGAAACGGGTCGTGACGTCCTGAATGCCGGTGACGCACGGCTTGCCGTACTCCCGGGCGATCAGTGCCCCGTGCTGCAGTTCGCCGCCGATTTCCAGGATGATGGCTGCCGCGTTGAGGAACAGCGGGGTCCATCCAGGATCCGTCGTGACCGCGACCACGATGTCTCCCGGCCGCACCGTCTTCTCGAAGGGATCGTTGAGCACCCGGACCGGACCGCGCGCCACGCCGGGCGAGAGCGCCGCACCGACCAGCGCCCCTTCCTGGTAGACCGGCGGCGGGCGCAGGATGCGGCCGCGGGAGTCGATGCACATCGGGAAGTGCCGCACCCGCGCGCGTAGCTTGCGCGCAAACGTGCCGCGTTCGTCGACTGCAGCCCGCAGGTCGAAGTCGGGGTCGTGCGTGGCGCGGTCCACGTCCTCGATCCGCAATTCGAAGATCTGCTCGCGACGGTCGAGGCGGCCGGCCGCCACGAATGCGTCCGCCCGGTGCAGCAGGAGCGCGCGCAGCCGTTCGTTCACCTGCATGATGTGGTGCTTGATCAACTCCCGCGCACCCGTGTAGCGCATGCAGGTGTGGTAATACTTCGTCAGACGCCGCGCCTTCCCGGGCGGAAGGGCCTGTTGCAGTTGACCGTAGGCGTGCTCCCGGCGGGCGATCTGCCGACGCCGCATGTCGCGGGGATCGAACGCACCCCCGGCGGCGCGGAGGTTGGCCATCTGCCGCAGCGCCAGTGTCGGCGCCTCGCCGTACTTCGGGTTGGCCAACTCCATCTCGAGCGGACCCCGGCAACCGTAGCGTGCGACGAACGCGTCCCAACGCTCGAGAAAGGCCTCCGGCAGGTTCCGTGCGAGGAGCCGCGCCTCGAGCACCTCGATGTCCTCGAAATCGGCCGGCGGCAACGACATGGCCAACTCGTAGATGGCGACCCCCATCAGTACGATCATGTCGTCCTCGTAGCCGCTGCAGACCGCATCGACCCATGCCAACTGCTCCGGCGACTTCGGGTCCGCGAGCGCCTTGATGCGCAGCGTCGCGATGAAGGCGGTCAGGAAGGCCGGATACGACGACGCCATGACGGCGGCCCCGGCACGCTCCATGTCCTCATGCAGGCTCTCCGCCACGTCGCGCGAGGCATCCATCGGCCGGGTGATCCAGGTCTCGAAGGCTTCGATCGCGGCGTGATACTCCGCGTCGAACCGCGCACGACGAAAGGTCGGGCGCAGGAGCACGGTCATGGCCCGTCGCATGTTCCACAACAGCCGTGGGAGGTAGCCGAGCCATCGGGAGAACCGCACGTGGTCCGGCGGCTTCGGGGGCCGGTACCGCTCTGTTTCGGGAGACATGAGCACCCGGGCCATGAACTGGTTCTGGTTCTCGGCGAGCTTCGCGAGCTGGTCCTGGTTGCCGACGATGTGCATGTACATCGACATGTCCAGGTAGAGACGACCTCTCCCGAGGTGCAGGCCCCAGGCCGCCGGGTCCAGTGCACTCGGCGGACGATTGACCATCCACGCGAGGAACATCCTGATCATCGTCTCCATCGCCTGGTCCGCTATCGGCGAGGTGGGCGCGCTCATCGTGATGCCGTCCGTCAGGTAGCCATCCATGTACAGCTTGCGCGGCTCCCCAGGCACCGTCTGCAACGACACGTGCACCGGCACATAGGTGGTAATCGGCCGCGCCTGCAGAATGTGCAGCCGTCCGTCGGCGAATGCCCACTCCACGTCCACCGGCTCGGCGTACAGCGCTTCGATGCGCTTGACCGTGTCCGCGATCGCGGCGATGCGGCCGCCGTCCAGGCACGGTTCGTCCGATCGGTCGCCGCCCTTGTCGCCCAAACGGTGTTCGACAATCTCGCCCGACACCGTGTCCACCACGACCGCGTCCGGCGTGATGTCGCCCGTCACCAGCGCCTCCCCGAGCCCCCAGCTCGCGTTGATGAGGACCTCGTCGAAGTCGTTGGTCAGCGGGTTGAGCGAAAAGGCGACGCCGGCGACCTCGCTGTCCACGAGTTCCTGTACGATCACGGCGATCGTGGGATCGAGATCCTCGAAACCCATCTTCCGCTTGTAGAGCAGGACCCGCGCATCCAGACAGGAGCCAAAGCAGGTCCGCACGCCATCTTCCAGCGCCGCCCCTTCGACCCCGAGCACGGTCTCGTACAACCCCGCGAACGACGCTCCTGCCAGGTCCTCTTCCGGCGACGACGAACGCACGGCGCAGGACGCGGCGCCAAGGTCGTCCTCGACGAGGCTCAGCGCCGCGCGTTGCCCGGCGTCGAGCGGCAGGGCGGCTGCCACGGCCCTGGCCCGCGCGCACCATTCCGCAAGCTCGGCGCGCTGTTCCACGCTCGGCGAGGCAGCGTCGCAGGACCGCGCCGCCGTCAGGACGGCCTGCCACTCATGCGACGAACGGACCTGCGCAAGCCACGGCTCGAAGAAGCCCGCGGCAAGCACCATGCCGGGCGGCACGTCGAAGCCGGCCTGTGCAAGCCGGATGAGCGATGCGGCCTTGCCGCCGACTTCGGCTACCGCCGGGGCCTCCGGGGTCGCAAGCGAAACGACTCCCGGGATGCTTCTGTCGACGGCTGTCACCATGTGCACTCTCCAGTCTGTCGGCCCTCAGCGCACATGTGCGTCCTCCACGTCGTGGAGCCGGACATAGGCGCCTGCCTGATCGTCCCGCACGTAGATCGGATCGCTCGTGGCCTTCGGATCGTAGCCTTCGCTACGCAGGGCGACCTTGCGGAGCTTGAAGGTGCCCGTGACGTCCGATTCGGACTGCAGCCGCAGGAACACGGGAACCGCATAGGACGGGAGCTTCGAGACAGCGAGTTCGTACAATGCCTGTGCGTCGAACGGCGCCTCCCGCCCCCCTTTCAGCGCCAGCGCCGCCATCCCCGCGCGTCCCTCGTGTCCCGGCACCTCGACGCCGTAGACGTTGGCCGTCTCGACGCCCGGAAACGCCGACAGCGCCTCCGCCACTTCCTGCGTCGACACGTTCTCGCCCTTCCAGCGGAACGTGTCCCCGATGCGGTCGACGAAGTAACAATAGCCCTTCCGGTCGCGCCGCAGCAGATCGCCGCTGCGGAAGTACGCGTCGTCCGGCTTCTTCACGCCGCGCAGGATCTTCTGCTCCGTCGCCTCGGCGCTGGTGTAACCCTGGAACTGTCGCAGCATGCTCCTGGAACCGACGGGGATCCTGCCCAGCAGTTCGCCGACCTCGCCCGGCCGGCACTCCACATGGCGCCCCTCGGCGTCGCGGACGAGTTCCTCCCGTTCGACGTCGTAGCGCAGGAGCAGCCCGCCCCGAATCCTGCCGACCGAGCCGACCTTGCCCGCGTAGTTGACGCCGCCGACGTTCGCCTCGGTGGCGCCGTACGCTTCCACGATGCGGGGAATCCGAAAGCGTTCCCGGAACGGTTCCCAGACATCCGCCCGCAGGCCGATGCCGAACATCCAGCGCAGGTTGTGCGTGCCGTCCTCGGGATCCGGGGGCCGGTTGAGCAGGAACCGGCACAGTTCCCCGATGTAGATCACCCCCACGGCGTGGTAGCGGCGCACGTCGTCCCAGAACCGCGATGCCGAGAACCTGCGGGCGATGGCGACCGCACCCCCGCAGCCCATCGCCATCATCACCGTGCCCACGCCACCCGCAGCGTGGTAGAGGGGCAGGGGGCAGTACACCACCTCACCCTTGCGAAGGCCGAGGACGGCGCCGGACAGGCCGCCGAGCGCCAGCTTCTGGTGGCTCATGTTCGTCGCCTTGGGCAGGCCCGTGGTGCCCGACGTGTAGATGTGGAACACCGAGTCGCCGCTACGGACCGAGGCCCGCTGCGCCGGGTCCGGGTCGGACTCCGGCTGTTCCGCCAGGGCCTTCGTGATGTCCTCGACGCCGGGCAGATCCAGGTCCCCGGCACCCTCCTCCGGCAGCACGTAGACCGAGAGGTTGGAGAGCGCATCCTCCGCCAGGTCGGCAGAGCCCTCAGCCGGGGAGCGCGAGGGGCTTGCCCCTCGTAAAACAAAGCAGCGCGAGGGGCTTGCCCCTCGCATGAAGACACTGGGAGCGCACTCCGCGCCGAGCAGCAGGCGGTTCGCCCCGACGACCTCGAGCGCGTGCAACACGCCCGATCCCACCAGGTTCGTGTTGATGAGCGCTGCCTTGACGCCGATCTTCGCGAGCCCGCTCCACACCGGGACGTACTCCGCCCGGTTGGCCATCATGAATCCGATGGTGTCGCCTGCCCGCAGTCCGACCGAGAGCCCCCAGTGCGCGAAGCGGTTCGCCATCGCGTTGTACTCGCGGTAGGTGATCTGGCGGTCTTCGAAAAGGATGAACGGCAGGTCGCCGTATTTCGCGACCTGGCCCTCGATGTAGTCGGCGATGGTGTAGGGGGCGTCCGCCCTGAGCCGCAGCAGCGGCAGGGACTTGAGGACCGGGCCCAACGCGGACAGGTAGATGGACCACTCGCTCTTGCCCCGGTTCATGGCGTTTCCGACCCGAACGACAATTGGCAGAGACCCACTATACCGCCTCGCATCTGCCCAGCGACCGGTTCTCCCCATCCCGCGGTTGTCCCGAGTCCGGGTGGCCAACGCCCGCCGCTGGTGCTGAGCGGTCCGCTCTATCAGCGCGAACGACAGGAGGTTCACGCCGAGCCCGCGCCGAGCTGGCGCCGGCGTCCATGCAAGGGCTGACGTCCGTTGCAAGAATCCCGCGACGCGCCAACTTCTGCGGCAGTAGATAGAGGGTGTGACGAGGCCCGACGATGCCCGATAATCCCTTTCGTCGAGCGAAGCCCTCAGCGGCCTTCTCGGAAGAGAGACTGGTGGCTGGAACAGGGGCGACCGAACGAGACGGCCACCAAGGGAGCAGAAGGGTGTGACGAGGCAGCTCTCTGAAGAGATTTGCGAGAGCATCAGACACGTGGGAGGTTCATACCACCGACTCCTACTCGTGGTGGGACCGCCGAACGTAGGCAAGACGAGGGCTCTGCAAGGCGTGGCACAGCTCACGGGTGCGCCCGTTGTCAACGTCAATCTGGAGCTCTCCCGAAGCATGCTGGAACTGACCGAACGGCAGCGGCCGTTGCGGGCACAGCGGCTTCTGGAGCAGATTCTCACCCAGACCGCCGGCGACCTGATCCTGCTCGACAACACGGAGATTCTCTTCGATGTCTCGCTGAAGCAGGACCCCCTCCGTCTGCTGCAAGGCCTGTCGCGAAGCAGAACCCTCGTCGCAACTTGGAGTGGAACAGTGGAGGGCAAGCGCATCTACTATGCCGCCCCAGGCCACCCGGAGCACAAGTGGTACCCGTTGGACGGTACTCTGGTCGTGAGCAGGGAGGCACTGTGTTGACCTACAACGAACTGATTCAGTTCGATCCCATCGAGAGCGTGGTGCAACTCCGTGACGCGGACGACACCGCGGCCGCCCATCGACTCGTGAGCAGTTACGTGATCTCCGAGGAGATGGCGGAGAAGCTCTCGGCCCTGGTATTCCCTCAACTCCAGTACGACAGGCCCGCCGACAACAAGGCGTTGCTCGTCATCGGAAACTACGGTACCGGCAAGTCCCACCTGATGTCCGTCATCTCCGCCGTCGCGGAGCATGCCGAGCTGGCATCGGAGCTCTCAAATGACCACGCGGCTACAGCGGCCGCGGGTATGGCTGGCAAATTCAAGGTGATCCGGACCGAGATTGGCGCCACGACAATGTCGTTGCGCGACATCGTGGTCAGCGAACTCGAGGACAGTTTGGACGCGCTCGGAGTCACGTTCACGTTTCCGACTGCCGCCGATGTCTCCGGAAGCAAACCAGCCTTCGAGGAGATGATGTCGGCGTTTCACGAGGAGTACCCCGATCTCGGGTTGCTACTGGTCGTGGATGAGTTGCTGGACTACTTACGCACGCGCAAGGATCAGGACCTCGTTCTCGACCTCAATTTCCTCCGCGAGGTCGGTGAGGTCTGCAAGGACCTACGATTCAGGTTCATTGCCGGCGTACAGGAGGCCATCTTCGACAGCCCCCGTTTCGGCTTCGTCTCCGAGAGCATCCGGCGCGTGAAGGACCGATTTGAGCAACTCCTTATCGCCCGAAGAGACGTCAAGTTCGTCGTCGCACGACGTCTGCTGCGAAAGACCGGCGAGCAACAGTCCCAAATCAGGGAGTACCTGACGCCGTTTGCCCGTTTCTACGGTCGCATGAACGAGCGCATGGACGAGTACGTGGACCTTTTTCCCGTGCATCCGGACTACATCGACACATTCGAGCGTGTGGCCACGGTCGAGAAACGCGAGATCCTTCGAACGCTCTCGCTCGCGATGAATCGCATGGTCGATCGAGAGCTACCTACCGACCACCCCGGTCTGATCGCCTACGACGACTACTGGTCAACCCTGCGGCAGAATCCCTCGTTCCGGGCGGTGCCCGACATACGGGCCGTGATCGATTGCAGTCAGGTGCTGGAGTCTCGAGTCGACCAGGCGTTCACCAGGCCGGCATACACGCCCATGGCAAAGCGTGTCATCCACGCCCTATCAGTGCACCGGCTTACGACGGCCGACATCAATGCTCCCATTGGAGCCACAGCGGAGGAGTTGAGGGATAGCCTCTGTCTGTATCAACCAGGAATCGAGGATCTCGGCGGCGACCCGGCAGACGACCTACTGTCGCAGGTGGAGACGGTCCTCCGAGAGATCCACAAGACCGTCAGCGGTCAGTTCATTTCGTCGAACCCGGACAATCGCCAGTATTTTCTCGACCTCAAAAAGACCGATGACTACGACGCCTTGATCGAGAGGCGGGCCGAGAGCCTTGATGCCGCACGGCTGGACCGCTACTACTACAACGCTCTTCGCCAAGTCATGGAGTGTACCGACGAAACCTACGTCACGGGATTCCGCATCTGGGAGCACGAGCTCGAGTGGCGGGACCGGAAGGCGGCTCGTCGCGGATACCTGTTCTTCGGCGCGCCGAACGAGCGATCTACGGCCGTTCCGCCACGGGACTTCTACATCTACTTCGTGCAACCCCACGATCCTCCGCACTTCAGGGACGAGATGAAGTCGGACGAGGTATTCCTTTACCTGACAGGCGCGGACGACCGGTTCCGTATCGCTTTGCGCGGTTACGCCGCCGCCCTTGATCTGGCGTCGACATCCTCCGGACATGCGAAAGCCACCTACGAGTCCAAGTCTTCGAGCTTCCTCCGTGAGCTAGTCGGCTGGCTGCAAGAGCAAATGAGTTCGGGTTTCGACGTGGCTCATCAGGGCCGACGGAAGGGGCTATTGGAGTGGGCCAGGGGTTATTCCCTTCGCGAACTGTCGGGAACGTCGCCGGCCGACCGGATCAACTTCAGGGATCTAGTCAACTCGGTTGCAGGCATCTGCCTCGAGGCACACTTTGCCGAACAGGCACCTGAGTACCCACGCTTCTCCGTGCTGGTCACATCGTGGAATCGTGGTCAGGCGACCCAAGATGCCCTTCGGTGGATCGCGGGTGGGACCAAGACCCGGCAGGCAACCGCTATTCTTGACTCGCTCGAACTTCTCGATGGCGCCAGGCTCGACCCCAGCCGGTCGAAGTACGCCAACCGGATTCTCGATCAGGTCCGTATGAAAGGTCCTGGCCAGGTCGTCAACCGTTCCGAACTCATCCAGGAACATCTTGGCGTCGAATACCTCGCCGCCGGCACTCTCCGTCTGGAGCCGGAGTGGGCCGTAGTATTGCTGGCGGCGCTGGTTCACGCCGGCGACATCGTACTCGCCGTTCCGGGTCGGAAGTTCGATGCTGCGGACCTGCCCACCCTGGCGGCAGTGCCGCTCGATGAGTTGACTCAGTTCAAGCATGTCGAGCGACCCAAGGAGTGGAGCCTCCCGGCCCTCAAGGCGCTGTTTGAATTGGTTGGGTTGACCCCGGGCATGGCGACCCTGGTCACCCAAGGCAAGGACGACCCGGTTCGGGAGCTTCAAAAGGCCGTTACGCGAACCGTCGAGAGGCTGGTCCTCGCCAACAAGCACGTTGAGGAGGGCATTCCGTTCTGGGGCACGAAGCTGATCGACGAGAAGTGGCAGAGGAGCCTGGGCTCGGCGTTGGACAGCGCAAAGTCCTTTCTCGAGTCGCTCCAGGCGTACACATCACCCGGTCGTCTCAAGAACTTTCGCCGTGACGCCCAGGAAGTGACCGCGCATGCAGCCGGACTCGACTCCCTCGCCGAAGTGGAGGATTTGCGAACGCTCGTTTCGGAGTTGGGTTCCGCCGCGGCATTCCTCGCGGCGGCCGAAACGGTGCTTCCACCTTCCCACGAGTGGGCGGAGCGACTGAGAAGGACCCGCGAAGAGGTGTTGTCGGAGGTCAGGCTCCCGGCCCGCGGCGAAGCCGCCGCGATCCGGCGCCGATCGCTAGGCAAGCTGAACGACCTGAAGCGTGCCTATGCCAGCGTCTATCTCCAGCTTCACGCCAAGAGTCGTCTTGGCGTGAACGAGGACCGCCAGAAGGTCGCGCTGATGCGGGACGAGCGGCTCGTCCGGCTCCAGTCGCTCGCAGCCATCGATCTCATGCCGGTTCGGCAACTCACGGACTTCCAGGACCGATTGGTCGGACTGGAGAGTTGTTCCGCACTCACCCGACAGGAGATCGATGTATCTCCGACGTGCACACACTGCGGATTCAGGCCGGCCTTGGAGACGGCCCCGAGCCCTGTTGGGGAGATCCTTGCACAGATCGACGATGAGCTCGACCGGCTGCTCGCCGACTGGACACGAACATTGCACACGAACCTGCAGGATCCGACGACGCGCGAGAACTTGTCGCTCCTCCAGCGCGAGCGTCGAGAGCTAGTCGCTGCCTTCATCGAGAGCGGCGAACTCCCCGAGACCCCCGACTCCGAGTTTATCGAAGCGCTTGGCGAGGTCCTGTCCGGCCTCGTCAAGGTAGTTGTGAAGACCGCGGACCTGAAGGCCGCGCTCCTGGACGGCGGGTCGCCCGCGAGCCCATTCGAGATCAGGGCGCGTTTCGAAAGCTATCTGAACCGTCTCTGCGAAGGGCAGGAGCCAACCAAGGTGCGGGTGGTGCTCGAGTAGGACGATGGAAAAGGAAGAACTCATCGAGCGCCTCAAGGGGTACGAGTGGAACGACGTTGAGTTCAAGACAGCTCAACGAGATGTTCCCCAGTCCGCCTACGAGACCGTGTCCGCCTTTGCCAACACCGACGGCGGCTGGCTCGTGTTCGGGGTCCGGGACGGCACCGCCGGTTTCGAGATCGTCGGCGTCCTGGAGGTGGACAAGGTTCAGAACGATTTCCTCAGCGTGCTGCGTTCCGGCCAGAAGCTGAACCGCGTGATCGCGCCAAAGGAGCGCTTGATCGAGGAGGCGGGGAACGTCCTGCTCGTGTTCTACGTCCCAGAGGCGCGCCGACAGGACAAACCGATCTACCTCAAGGGCGATATTCGGCGATCATTCATCCGACGGGGTGCCGGCGACGAACAATGCACGCAGTCCGAGATCGAACGACTGCTGCGCGACGCGGCTGACGAACGCTACGATGGCGAGGCCATCGATTTCGACCCCGAGCGATGTTTCGATGACGACTCGCTGCGCTGGTACCGAAAGCTCTTCGACGACAGGAACCCCGGGCGCGACGAGACGCTGTCGCACCTTGAGTTCCTTCGTGAGTGGGGCCTTCTGATAGAAGCGAGCGGGCGGCTTTCACCGACGCGCGCGGCGATCCTCCTGTTCGGCGCCGCGCCCGCGTTGCGCCAAGTACTCCCCCGCCCCGTGGTGGACTGGCAGTGGAACCGCGGGGATTGGTCGGAGGAACTGGCGGACGAACGGTGGGCCGATCGGCAGGTGATCGAGACCAACCTCGTAGAAGCCTGGAGAGCGCTCGTTGACCGCTTTCTGCAACGCGCCGAGAGGCCCTTCTCCGTCAATGCACAGACACTCCAACGGGAAGACCACCCCCCGGACTACATCGCCTTCCGGGAGGCCGCGATCAACCTCTTGATCCACCAGGACTATGCCGATCACACCCGCAAGGCAGTGATCCGTTTCTTTGACGACCGCGCGCAGTTGTGGAACCCCGGCGATGCCTACGCGTCGGCCGACGAGCTCCTAGAACCCGGCGAGCGGGAGGTGCGCAATCCCCGAGTCGTTGCCGCCTTCCGCCGAATCGGTTTGAGCGAGCAGGCTGGCACGGGCATGCGGGCGATTTTTCGCAACTGGCAGCAGCTCGGGCGTGTGCCGCCGATCATCGACAACGACCGGGCAAGGAAGGCGTTCCAACTGACCCTCCTCAAGGAGGAACTGCTTTCCGAGGAGCAGCTCCTGTTCCAGGCAAGCCTGGGCGTTCATCTGAACGAGGCCGAAGCCAACGCCTTTGCCTTCGTTTGTCGAGAGGGCAGGGTTCGTCCGCGCGACATACGCGCACTCTTGGGTCTTTCAGGGGCCGGCGCCGCGGCAGTGCTGGAGCGTTTGGCAGTCCAGGGTCTCGTATCGCCTTTGGGAAGCACGGAAACGCCCGTCTTTCGTATCGCCGAACATCTCGAGGGACGGCTTGGCCGGACGGGTCAGGGCGTTGACCAGTCCGCGCGTGCGGGCTTGTCCACTGCACAAGCTGGCCTCGGTCCAGCCAACTTGTCCACTGCACAAGCTCGCCCCAACTCAGCCGCATCCTCCACATCCCGCGTCCGACTCTCCACCGGCATTTCATCCGCCCAAGAGGAGATCATCAGGCTTTGCGACACACCACGCCGACTGGTGGAGCTCATGGATGCCCTGAAGGTGACCAATCGGGGATACTACAAGAAACGTCACCTCGATCCCCTGTTGGCCGGCGGCGTGGTGCGTATGACCCATCCGGACCAGCCCAGGCACCCGGACCAAGCCTACGTACTGACCGACACCGGAGTCGCACTCAAGGCCCGCCGTGTGCGGGACGATCCCAGGAGGGACAACGAGGGGCGGACGGATGGCGCATGACAGACCCTATCCCGGAGACCGCCGCCTGTTCCGCGAGCCATCCGGACAGAACAAGCTCTTCGAGAAGTCCTACGAGGAGGAGCTGGAGGCTCGGCGCCGCCAGCCGGTCGAATGTCTCGGGCTGACCTTCGATGACGAGGACGCGCGGCGATCCCACTTTCTCGGCAGGCTGAGAGAAGGGCTGGAGGAGCTGCAGGCCAAGCTCGGCGGCGTCCCCTATGCAGGTCTCGATGAGACCGTCGCGCGGATGGCGACCATCGAACATTGGCCCATGGGCGGCGAGGCGCGGCTTCGCCGCCTCGCGGAGCACATGCGCCACGCCGATTCGTCAAAGGACCTGCTCCAGCGCTGGAAGGACGAAGTCGGCTTCCCCCACGGCGAGATCGAGGACATTCTCACCCTCTCTGACCCGCCCTGGCATACGGCCTGTCCGAACCCGTTCCTGAGCGCGTTCGTGGACGCATACGGCCACCCCTACGACCCTGACGAGGCGTACCGCCGCAAGCCGTTTGCCGTCGATGTCAGCGAAGGCAAGACCCACGCCGTGTACCGGGCGCACGGATACCACACGAAGGTGCCACACCTGGCGATCGTACCCTCGATCCTCCACTACACCGAGCCCGGCGATCTGGTGCTGGACGGTTTCGCCGGCACGGGCATGACCGGCGTGGCGGCGCAATGGTGCGGGACGGCGCCCGAGACCTACCGGAAGGAACTCGAAGCGTCGTGGGCCAAGGAGGGCTTCGCCAAGCCGAGTTGGGGCCTTCGGCGAACCATCCAGAACGATCTCTCGCCGCTCGCCGGCTTCATCGCCGCCAACTACGGCCTGCCTTTCGATCTCGACGGGTTCGCCGATGCCGGCCGCGCGCTGCTCGACGAGGTCGAGGCGGAAGTCGGCTGGATGTACGAGACCCTGCACACCGACGGCGAGACCCAGGGGCGGATCGATTACACGGTCTGGAGCGAAGTGTTTCGATGTCCCGAGTGCGCCTCCGAAGTGGTGTTTGTCGACGAAGCCCTGGACCGAACAACAGGCCGGGTGAGGACCACGTTCCCATGCCCCGCTTGCGATGCCGAGTTGAACAAGGACAGGCTGGAGCGTGTGTTCGAATCCAACCTGGACACGGCGACCGGCAACGTGCGGCAACACATCGCGTTCACGCCGTCACTGATCCGCTACACGGTGGATGGCGGGACATTCGAAAAGGAACCCGACGCCGATGATCGTGAGCGAGTCCGACGCATCGCCCAACTTCCGCTTCCATCGGAAGTCCCGACGAACCGGCTGCCTGTCGAAGACATGTATCACGGCTCGCGTCTGGCGCCGAAGGGCGTCACGCACGTCCACCACTTCTTCCTTCCCCGCGCCGCCCATGCCCTGGCGGCGATTTGGCGCCGGGGCAACGCCCACGTCGACGTTCGCCTCCGCCACATGCTGATCTACTTCGTGGAGCAAGCCATATGGGGAATGTCGATCCTCGCTCGGTACGCACCCACGCACTACTCGCAAGTCAATCAGTATCTCAGCGGCGTCTTTTATGTCGGTTCACAGATTGCCGAGGTTTCCCCGCAATACAACCTCGGAAACAAGCTGGTACGGCTCGTCAAAACCTTCAGAGACGTACCGGCTCGGCAGCCGTCAGGTTGCGTCGCGACCGGGAGCACCACGGCGCCCCTCAGCATTCCGGACAGTTCAGTGGACTACGTCTTCACCGACCCGCCGTTCGGCGAGAACATCTACTATGCCGATCTGAACTTTCTCGTCGAGTCCTGGCACGGAGCGCTGACCAACGCGGCGCCCGAAGCCATCGTCGACCGCTTCAAGAAGAAGGGTCTGCCCGAATATCAGCGCCTGATGCAGCGGTGCTTCGAGGAGTATCGGCGCGTCCTCAAGCCGGGCCGCTGGATCACGGTGGTCTTTCACAACTCCAAGAACGCAGTCTGGACGGCGATCCAGGAAGCCCTGCTTGCTGCCGGCTTCGTCGTCGCCGACGTGCGAACCATGGACAAGCGGCAGGGTTCGTACCGGCAGGTCACGAGCAGCGCCGTCAAACAGGACTTGGTGATTTCCGCCTACAAGCCGAACGACGGCTTGGAGGAACGCTTCACGCTCACGCGAGGCACGGAGGAAGGAGTCTGGGACTTTCTCCGTACCCATCTCGGCCAACTGCCCGTGTTCGTAGCCAAGGAAGGGAAGGTCGAAGTCGTCAACGAGCGCCAACCCCATGTGCTCTTCGACCGCATGGTCGCCTTCCATGTCCTGCGCAACGTGACAGTTCCCCTGTCCGTGGGCGAGTTTCTGGCAGGGCTAGTGCAGCGCTTCCCAGAGCGCGACGGCATGATCTTCCTCCCGGACCAAGCCCCCGAGTATGACCAGCAGCGCCTGGCGGCCGAGGAAGTGGTCCAACTGGAGATCTTCGTCGTTGACGAGTCCTCCGCGATACAGTGGATGAGGCAACAACTTGGTCGCAAGCCGCAAACCTTCCAGGATCTCCACCCGCAATTCCTGCAAGAAATCGCGGGCTGGCAGAAGCATGAGAAGTTGCCCGAACTGTCCGAGATGCTCGATCAGAACCTCTTGCGCTACGACGGCATGGGAGAGGTCCCGAGTCAGATCCACAGCTATCTCTCCACCAACTTCAAGGAGTTCAGGAATCTGGCCAAGGACCACTCGAGCCTACGGGCCAAGGCCAGGGACCGTTGGTACGTGCCGGACCCGAGAAAGGCAGCCGACGTGGAGAGACGCCGCACGCGCGTCCTGCTGCGTGAGTTCGACGAGTATCGGGGCTCCAGGCAGAAGCGCCTCAAACTCTTCCGCCTGGAAGCCGTCCGCGCTGGTTTCTTCAGGGCTTACCAGGAACGTGACTACGCTGCGATCATCGCGGTCGCGGAGAAGATCCCCGACGCCGTTCTGCAGGAGGACCAGAAGCTCATGCTCTGGTACGACCAAGCGTTGACGCGCATGGACCAGCATTGACCACGCCGCGCGGAACTGGAACGGACTGGCGCGAGCGAATCCTGAAAGAGTTCACGCCCGAGGTCGCCCGGCTCACCCTGGCAGCCGACCCAGACGGGCTACTCCTCGAGGAGACGCTTCTCGACGCCATCCGAAGCAGGGGCTTCGAACTCATCACGTTCGAGAGCAGCGCGAAGTTCCGCTTCGCCTATGAGTCCGGGTTCCGGTCCCATTGGGATCTGGGTAGGGTGGGTGATCGCGAAGTCGTTCTGCGGCTCGGCGCCCACGATCTCGACGCGCTTCCCTTCGATCTGCTGCAGGCTGGCCGGCCACTGGCCTTCAATCTAGGCGAACTGTTCCCGCGCCTCAGCTATCCGGTCGTGTCGTCGCTCGACCGAAGCCACCTCGACGCGCTCTACCGGGCACAGCAGGTCCATGAACCGGGAAGGCTCGGGGACGACGCCACGAAGGACTTCGTGCTGCTGCACGTCTTCGAGATCGCGCCCGCCCTCATCGGGCGCCCGGCTGAATTGCTACGTGTCCTGTTGCGACGACACTACCGGCGGCAACTCGTGCCGCGTCTCCTCGACGAACGGCTGGTGCATGTACTGGGACAGAACGGTGCCTTCGAAACTTGGCCTCTGGAGACGATCGTTCCGGACCGAGAAGCGTTCTGGCACTTCCTGCAGGAACGCTGGCCCCGATTTCTCGACCGCTTGGCCGGACGCGCCGACGCAGGTCTGCGAGATGCAGACGGATCGCGCGATTCCGCTCTCGGGCCGCCCGCGGAAATACCCTTCGATCACGACGATGTCCGCGTCTACATCGACAACCTGTTTCTGGAAGGGATGCTGCGCCCAGTGGCCCACCGCTCGGGCGCCGTCCTGTCCAAAGGCTGGGCTGCGGTCGGGATCCGGACCGATCCCACAAGGGACCGTCTGCGCCGCCTGCAGGGCCTGACAAAGGCGGTCGGCACGGCGATGCCTGGCACCAATGCGCGGTACCAGGATTGGGCAGCGTTCGCCTATCGCTGGTCAGAACTTGCGGTTGTCTGGTCGGAAGTTGCCGTCGCAGCGCACGCACAGGTGACGTCGCAGATCTCCGACCTCCGCGCACAAGTCGATCAAGCCTTCCGCGCCTGGATGGAGCACCGCTACGGGGGACTCCACAATCAGCCATCCAACCCTCCGGTCATGGTCCACCACCTGCCGCGTTACCTTGCCCGACAGCTGTCCGAGGATCGTGCGTGCAAGGTTGCGCTCATCGTCGTCGACGGGCTCGCTATCGACCAGTGGATCGTGCTTCGGGCCGCTCTCGAGCAGCAAGCGCCACGGCTCCGCTTTCGCGAGGGCGCCGTGTTCGCGTGGGTGCCCACGATCACTTCGGTATCGCGACAAGCGATATTCGCCGGAGAGGCGCCGCTGTACTTCCCATCCAGCATCCAGACGACCGGCAAGGAAGGTTCCTTGTGGAGGCAATTCTGGGCGGACCGGGGCCTTTCGGGCCGGGCCGTCGGTTATGTCAAGGGATTGGGAGACGGCTCCCTCGATAACCTTCGCGATCTCCTTTCGCGGCCTGAAACCCGCGCGGTCGGTCTCGTGGTCGACAAGGTCGACAAGATCATGCACGGCATGCAACTCGGGACGGCGGGCATGCACAACCAGGTGCGGCAGTGGGCCGACCAAGGGTTCATGGCGGGTTTGCTGGGCGAATTGACCGGCAGCGGATTCACCGTTTTCCTCACGTCGGATCACGGCAACGTCGAAGCGGTGGGGTGCGGTAGGCCACGGGAAGGGGTCCTGGCGGAGGTTCGCGGCGAGCGTGCCCGAATCTACTCGGATTCAGTCCTCAGATCGCGTGTCAAGGAGAGCTTCCCCGATGCCATCGAGTGGCCCGCTGTCGGTCTCCCCGAGGACTTCCTCGCCCTGCTCGCGCCAGACCGGTCGGCATTCGTTCGCAATGACGATCACATCGTCGGGCACGGCGGCATCTCCCTCGAGGAGGTCATCGTACCGATGGTCCAGATCGAGGCGACCGCGGCGTGAAGCGCGAACATCAGGTCGGTTTCAGTCAACGCATTCGACTCGAGTGGCTTGAGTACGCCGCGAATCTCGTTCTCGCGGGAAACTCGAAGGCCGAGATCGTTGTCGCACTTGGCGAACGACTGTCGGAGACCCTGTCGGTCGGGAGCGATGCAGAGCGGGGAACGCGGAACAAGGCCATCACCATCTTGACGAAGGTCTGGGTCACCGTCCCGCCGCAACTCGGAGCGCTCCGCGACGAGGGACTCGGTCTTCTCAAGCACTCGGATGCAAACGATCGAATGCTCGTCCATTGGTGCATGTGCATGGCCGTGTACCCGTTCTTCGGCACCGTTGCAGCGGTGACGGGGCGCGTGTTGCGGTTGCAGGGCAAGGTCGGTGCAGCGCAAGTGCAGCGTCGACTCCGGGAACAGTTGGGTGAGCGCGAAACCGTAGCCCGCGCGGCCAGGCGCATCTTGCGCCTATTCGTCGATTGGGGCGTGTTGCTGGAGACCGAACGAAAGGGGCTTTACTGCGGCGCGCCAGAGCGGTCGGTCGATGACCCTACCCTGACCGTCTGGGTCGCCAGAGCTGTTCTCGCTGCGCAAGTAAACCAGTCTCAATCCCCAGCCGCGCTACTGCGCGGCCCCCATCTCTTCCCCTTCCAACTCCCGTTGCCCGCCCTGAGAGACCTGGAAGCCTGCGACGCTATCGAGATCACGCGGCATGGGCTGGACCAAGACGTCTTGCTCAGGCTTGCGGACGCGGGTCCATCAGATTGCCGACCGCGATGAAAACGCGTGCCCCTGGAATGCAGTGAGGTCCCCCCGGTTCATTCAATCGACGAAACAACGGTTTTGGCCGAACGGATGCGGGATCACGGGGCGCCATGCGGTCCATGGATTGGTGCGCATCGCTCACCGATTTACCGTATCTGCAGGGCATGGCAGCGCCTCCGTCGCCGGTTTGGCGGACCACTACTCTCCGCACTGTGCGGGCATTCCTTCCCAAGTCGTCACTGGGCCGAACCGTCTACCGTTCACCGGCGGCAGTCCAACATCCCCTGGTGCAGACACCCGACCAAGGAACGGCTCGCGTTCCATGCTGACAAGCAGAGAGCCCCATGCCCGCCATACCAGTCGATCTGCCGTCTGCAAGGCGTCGATGATGCGTGGTCCCGGAATGGGCTTGATATGGCTTGCAGCGAGGCGGCTTCAAGACAAACCGTACACTGCCTCCTCGCGTTCCCTTTCCTTTGCACGGTTCTCCATTCCAGCTACGGTCCCCGCGCCGAGTTGGCCCACTTCAGCGATACGGGCATCCTCGTCGTCTTGGAGTTTCTCGAAATGACGGCGACGCTCCGCCCGCAGCTCACTCTCGTTTCCTTCCAATGACCATGCCCCACCTAGATTCGCATTGACAACATCTTCGCAAGAGTAGCCTTGGTTCAGCGCCAGAATGGCCATGCTTCGCCAATCACCGCTCGGCTCGCCCAGAAGGGGAGAGAGGTGGAGGGGCTTAGGTTTCTCCAATTGCAGAAGGTGGCCGTAGACTTCTGGGTCGCATCCAACCAACGCGTGAACAATTTCCGAAGCACCCAAAACTGGTCCATCAGGATGGTTCGCGATCAAGACGCTAGTCCTTTGGGGTGAATCCAAAGAGGCGATGGCTTTCCTTGCGGCTTCCTGAGCATGGAAACCAATGGCACTCTGGGCGGAGCCGAGGCAACGGATCAGCCACTCCACGGCCAGCTCACCGTCTCTTTTCAGTATCTCGCCCGTCCAGTAGCTATCTAGCGAGGACAACCTGACCTCGGCCGAAAGAAGAAACGCGCGCCGCCACGACTCGTCCAGCGGGAATTCGCTTCGAGAATGCCGCACCGCCTTCCAGTGCCCGATCGCCGCCGAGATTGCTGTCGACGCATCCTGTGATCGGAGGGCTTCGGAAAGCGCGCCCCGCGACACCTCTCCGATAGCGCAGTAGTGATCCAGCAGCGACGGCGCTTCATTGACCCGGGCCAGCGCTGACCGAAACATCTCCGGCGGTGCGTCGTCGCGACAGATGGCGAATTGCATACCGACGACGACATAGAGATCGTCGTCGAGGCACGCGGACATGATCGACCATGCGGACCGATCACGACTCACGGCCTCGCCCAGGAACGGCTCCACCGAATCCGCTGGAAGGCGCTCGCGGATGAGGACCCTCGTTGCGGTGACCGGATCCGTGCATGCTTTGGCCAGAGTCCGACAGAACACCGGCGTCAGTCGCGGATAGGTAACATCGGCATGGCGTGCTTCTGCCTCATGACGAGCGAGGAAGATGGCCAGATCGTCCGCCGTACGACTCCTCCAGCGCTCGGCCAACTGTCGAGCGTTCCCCTCGAGACGTTCGACTTCTCGAGCGACATCGTCCGCATCGTACGGGTCCTGTGGAAATAGGCACTCGAACTCTGGATGCAATGTCGTCCCTACCGCTATCCTAGCGCCCTTCGCGATTGCGGCGAGGCGGTGCTGAACACCAGGAAGCTGCTGGGAAGCAGATGCCAGCTCATTCAGCATGTGTGAGAGAAACTGGGTCGCGGCGTTTCTGGCTTCGTCCTCAGCGCTCAGACGTGCGCGGGACCAAGCTGTCACTAGGTCAAGCAGGTTGGTCCAAGGAATGTCGACCCCTTCGTTCACAACCGTCATCACGGCCGGCCAAGTTGTGGCGATCGGGTCGATGACATCCGAGCCCAGTATCGCCTGTGAGAAGGTAACACGGGTTCCGCCCCCCGGATCCTGCGTGACGAAGTCGAAGTTCGAGTCCAACGCGATACACATCGTTGCAAGGGAAACATGGCTGTTCTGCGACTGACGCCACCAAGTTTCCGCGCACCTTACTAGTGTTTGGCGTCGTTCAAGCGCTTCGTAACTCCCCTGGGAGTTTCCTGACCGTATCCAATGTTCGAGTGGCTGGAGCGCAGATTCGAGCGACGCACCGGCAGCGCGCGCATCTTCCGCTCCGGAGAGCAACATCGGAACCGCCTTGTCGGGGAGATGCACAAGCGCCGGTTCGGCCAGCGCGTTGATGAGTTCCGGGTGCCGCGCGAGGGCGAACCGGGTCGTATCCGGTCCCACTGATGCGTACTCTGCCCAGAGCTTTTCCGAACCGGCTTCCTCGAGTAATCGTTCGAGGTCATGAGCATCGGCCCCTCGCGAGCGTGCGCCGATGAGCGTCTCGAGGGCGTCCGTCCGGTTTCGAACTACCGACAGGAAGCGTTCGACCGGCAGGGACCCTGGCCCAGCGAAGAAGACGCGCCGCACCAACACCCACCGCATGGGAGGAGGCTCAACCGAAATGCCGGCCCCCCTGTCCCTGATGATCCCTGCCGCGCCCAGCTTCGCGAGGGCCCTGCTCGCTTCCAAGAGGGACATGTTGAGTTGTTCGGCAACGTCCTCTTGCCGTGCCCCAGAGTCTCCTCCGAGCGCGAACGGCGCCAGCAACGTCATTGAATCAACGCCCAAGGCGCGATCGAGGTCCGGGGCAATGGCATCGACAAGCCCTTCGCCGGTGGTCGCGGCGCGGATGTCGCCGACGAGGCAAAGATGGGTCAGTGTCGCCGCCAGTCCCGGCCGGCCTGCCGCCTGACTTCGGATGGCGTACAGCAGTTCGTTGGGCCCTCGTATCCCCGCTGACTTGATGATGGCGATCATCGTATCGGCGTCGACCAAATCCAGGGTGAGCACGTCCGAATGCCCGACTTGCAGCTCGGCCCTTATCCCTTCTGCTTCGCCCGGCCAGCAGGTCGCAATGATCCGAAAGTCGGAGAGTGTTTCGCTTCGAAGTTGGGCGAGCGTCCCTATCGACGTCGGGCGAACGTGCGCGTCATCCACGATCACTGCCTCCGGTTCGAGGCTGCGAAGGTCGTTGGCGACCTGTTCTCGATCTTCATCGACGAGGAACAGCGCCCTTCCCTCTAGGGCCAATGCTCTGAGGAGGAACGTCTTGCCTGATCCCGGCTCGCCAACGAGCAGACAGTCTCCCTGGCGCTCCAGAAGCCATCGCTTCTCCAGCTCTCGACCCAGAACGTCGTCGCCAAGCACTGGGCGCCGACTGACGGGAAAAACACTCAATGCATGCGGCCTTCCCGTAAGGCCAAGGAGGCGCTTGCACCATTGAGGCTCGCGATAGAGACGGCTCGCGAACCAGTCCTGATCGTAGGTCTGGACAAGAGCCACTTGTCTCTCTCGGGCGGTCTCGAAGAGCTTGCGCCGGATGGCAGGCGAGATACGTTGCGACGTCGCGAACAGTGCCCGCTGCGGGTTCCAACCCTTGCGCTGTGCCGAGTCCAGGCTGGTTCTCAAGTTCCGAACGAGCTCTGTGCCAGTCGTCACGACGAGAGGGAAAGGTTCTTGCGAGTCCCCGTCCGCGACCGCCCCGTCGAAGCCGTCGTCCTGACCGCCGCGTACCGGTACAAGCCCCGGCCACTCGGCGTGGAGCAGCTCCGCGGCGCATTGCTCGAACACCTCGGGGTCGAGCCGGCCATTCAGTCCGTCCAGGATCGCGCGGTGGTGGGGGTCGAGGGTCACACCGGCGGTAAGGGTGATCGCAGCCCCGGATGGAAGCGAGTCGGCAACGGCCAGCAAGCGGTCGGCCATGGCGGCCGACACTCCCAACTCCTCCCTCTCCCAACGCGCAAGCGTGTTCGAACTGACCTCGACGATGTCGGCGAGCGCCTTCTGAGTCAGGCCCAGCTTGGTGCGGAGCACCTTGATTTCCCGTCCTCTCACGGCACGACCCGGCAACAAAAACTATACGCAGCGTATAGTAGAAAGGAAAATGTCGCAAGCGGAGTGACGCAACTACACCGCGCGGGGCCTGCCCACCGACCGGTTCTCCCCCATCATCCACACGGGCAACACCGAGAGCAGCAGGATCACCCCGACGAGGAGAAACGCGTCCCGGTAGCCCAGCATGCTGCCCTGACTCGACACGATCGCCATGACGTAGCCGAAGCTCATCTCGAAGCCCTGGTAGCCGATGAAGCCGAGATAGGTGAACTCCTCCTGCACCAGCCGGATCAGTTCGGCCATCCCGCTGTTGTCCCACGTCTGCGTCTCCATGGCGCGGCCCTGGTGCTGCGCGGTCTGCTGGATCAGGGCGAAGGACAGCAGGTTCACGCCGAGCGCGCCGCCGAGCTGGCGCACGAAGTTGATCATGCCGGCGCCGTTGGGAATGAGCTCGAGGGGCAGCGCGTTCACGGGCGCCGCGTTCAGGCCCGGGAAGATGAGTGCGAGGCCCGCGCGGCTGATCGCGTACCAGATCACCATGTCCCATACGGGCGTGAAGGCGTCCACGTTGCGCATGAGCCAGCAGGACCAGGCGGTCACGACCAGGCCGACGGTGACCAGCACCCGGATCGAAACGCGATCCGCGAGATAGCCCGACAACGGGAAGAGCGCCGCCATCACGAGTCCGGCGGGCGCCATCAGCAGGCCCGATTCGGTGGGGATGAGCCGCGAGATCGACTGCAGGAAGAGCGGGAAGATATAGGTGGACCCGTAGAGGGCCGCACCTACGGTGAACGTCACGATGGCCGCCCCGAGGAAACGCACGTTGCGGAACAGGCGCAGGTCCAGGATCGGCTCGTCCACGTGCGCCTCCCAGAGAATCCACGCGACGAAGCCGACGACCGTGCCCCCGAGTGCGACCGTCACCTTGTCGTCGTACCACCCCTCGCTCTGCGCCTCCGTCAGCGCCGTCAGAAGCGACAGCAGGAACACCGCGCACAGGAAGACGCCGACCCAGTCGAAGGACGGCCGTGGGCCCCGTTCCTCGCGCGTCGGGAAGAACACGAGGGCGAGCGGCAGACTCACCACGGCGAACGGAATGGCCATGAAGAAGACCCATCGCCAGGACAGGTTGTCCACGAGATAGCCGCCGAGGGTCGGGCCGAGCGCCGGGGCGAGCACCGTGCCCACGGCCATCCAGCCCATGGCCATGCCGCGCCGGTCCACCGGGAACACCTGGGCGATCATGATCATCGAGAGCGGCATGATGATGCCGGACGCGGCCCCCTGCACCAGCCGCGCCAGGAACAGGATCTCTCCGCTCATCGCCAGTCCCCCGGCGACGCAGGACACCGCGAACAGCATCATGTTGAAGAGGTACGTGGCAACGATGCCGAACGCGCGGATGGCCCACGCGGTCATGAGCATGGTGACCGTGCCGGCCGCCAGATGGGCGCTGACGAGGTTCTGCGCCTGGTCGATGGTCAGCCCCAGCGCGCCCATGATGTCGGGAATGGCGACGTTGATGATCGTCGCCGTCAGGAGAGTGGCGAACGATCCGAGCACGCTCACGCCGGTCACCCACCACGGGTAGCCGGCGCCGTGGCGCTCGTACAGGGCGAGGATGCCCGGCGTCGCCTCGATGCCGGGCGGCACCCGGCTGACCGGCCGACCCGGCTCGTCGGCCACCTATTCCCCCGGTTCGCCGTCGGCCTTGGGGATCTTCACCTGCACCATGAGGCCCGGGCGGAGCCGCCCATCCGGCTCGTCGAACAACAGCTCCACCTTGACCCGCTGCGTGATCTTGGTGAAGTTGCCGCTGGGATTCGGATTCGGCAGCAGCGCAAACTCGCTGGTCGCGGCGTCACCGATGCGCGCCACCGTGGCGCTGTATGCCGTGTCGGGGAACGCGTCCACCTCCACCTCGGCGCGCTTGCCGACGGTGAGGTGACGCAGGTCGGTCTCCTTGACGTTCGTCTTCACCCACAGGACGTCCGGGTCGTGCAGCATGAGCGCACGCTGCCCCTGCGCGACGTATTCGCCCGCGTCGATGAAGACCTCGTCGATGACTCCCGCGATGGGGCTCCGGATCACATGGTCTGCGAGTTCCTCGGCCGCTCGATCCCGCTGCAGGCGCAGCGCGAGCCGTTCGCTGTCGAGCCGTGCGAGTTCGGCGTCGAGCATGTCCATGCGGGCCTGCTCGGCACGCATCTCGGCGACATCGGCCTGGGCGCCCCGCAACTGCGCGGCACGACCTTTCTCCGCTTGCTCCGAGGTGAGGAACGCCGTGCGTCGGGAGGCCCAGTCCTGCTCGGACAGGAGCTTGCGTTCGCGCAACGTGTCCGCCCGGTGCCACTCGTCCTCGAGCGTCTCGCGCACCGAGCCGGCGGCGTCGAGATCCGAGCGCGCCGCCACCAACTCCGACTCTGCCGCTTCGATGCGGCTCGCCGTGCGCGCTCGAACGTAGTCGATCTCCGCGCGTACCGCGTCGATCCCGGCATCGAGCGTCGCCACCGCCGCGTCGAGTTCCTCGCGCCGCAGGCGCGCCTGCCGATCGTCGACGACCAGCAGTGGATCGCCGGCCGCGACCCGCTGCCCCTCCTGCGCCGGGGTCGACGTGACCCACCCGGCCACCCGGCTGCTCAACACGATCATGTCCGCCGCGACCCGGGCATCCATGACATAGACGTTGGCGAGCCGGTCATACATCCACCAGGCCCCCGCCAGCGTCGCCGCGAGCATCGCCGCCGCCACGGCCGCGCTGCGCGGAGTCACCCTCCGGCGCCGGACGGCCGGCGCCGTGCGCGCTTCGTCCTGGCCGATGCGTGCGACTTCCGCCACCGTCTCTCCCGTCGCGCCATTGCGAGGCGCAAAGCGGAATCGTAGCAGACCCGTGCCGCCGGCCTTGCTGGCGCCGGGCGCCTCCGATGGCACGGGCGTCTGTTCGCCGATGGCTGCGGCGGCGATACTGTCGGCCACTCCCCTCGCGCAGCCACTCCACCGACCATGTACCGCGTCTCCACCGCACCGCTCCTGCGGGTCGTCGCCGGACGACGGCGGAGCCGCGTGGTTGCCTGTGCGACCCTCGCCGCTCTGCTCGCGGTAGCTGCGCAGCCCGAGGAGGTCGTGATCGCCTTCGGCGCGGAGCCCACCCAGGTCGAACCGACCCGCGCCACGGCCGGCGTCGACGCCTACTTCGTGTCGCTGTTCTACGAGCAGTTGCTGAACGTCACTCCGGAACTCGAGCGCATCAACTGGCTTGCCGAGTCCTGGTCCTTCGAGCGGGTGGGCGCCGAGCACGTGCTTTCCGTGAAGATCCGCGAGGGCGTGAAGTTCCACAACGGCGACACCCTCTCCGCACACGACTTCCGCTACGCCTACGAACGGCAACGGGACCCGATGTCCCGTGCTGCCGGGCGCTTCCGGTACGTTCGCGATCTCGTGGTTCGGGACGAGTACCGCTTTGACCTCGTGTTCCATACCCCGGACGCCGCCTTCGTGCCCTGGAACCTGGCGCTGTGGGCGGTCCCCCGGCGGCACTTCGAGGCCGTGGGAGAAGCCGGCATGCAGGCGCATCCCGTCGGCACCGGCCCCTGGAAGTTCGTCTCGCGCAAGCCCCGCGAGGAACTCGTCGTCGAGCGCTTCGAGGACTACTGGAATCCCGCCGCGAAACCCCGCGCGCAACGGCTCGTCATCAAGATCATCCCGGAAGACACCACGCGCGTGGCCGCTTTCAAGACCGGCGCCGTCGACTGGATCGATGCGGTACCGCCGGCGCAGGTCGAGGATTTCCGCCGCATGCCCGGCGTGCGCACGGCCTCGCTGCCCGGCCCCAACAACCTGTACCTCGGCATGAACGCCGTCGACCCGCGCAGTCCGTTGGCAGACGTGCGCGTACGTCGCGCGGTGGCGCACGCCATCGACACCGACGCGATCGTCGAGTACGTCGTCCACGGGCAGGGCATTCATACCGCGCAGCTGGCACCGGGGTCGGTCGGCTACGATGCGGCGCTGACGCCGTACGAGTACAACCCGGACCGGTCCCGCGCCCTGCTCGCCGCGGCCGGCTATCCCCGCGGCATGCCGGTAAACTGCTACAACCTCACGACCCCGCGCGAGCCAAACATCAAGGAGGTCGGCGAAGCGGTGTTCGCGTTCCTCGGCGCCGCGGGGATCCGCTGCCGCATCGTCCAGATGGAGTACGGCGCCTGGATTCATCTCGTACGCGCGGCGTCACGGCCGACCATGGACGGGATCGTGAGCGCGATGTGGGGCCACGGCCTGCCGGCGGACCCGACGGACGCCTGGTCGGGCCACCTGCACACGGCGATCGAAAGCTGGGGCCGCAACTCCTACCACTCGGACCCGGAGTTCGACCGACGGGTCGAGACCCTGCGTACCACGATGGATCCAGGCGCCCGCTACCGCCTGGCGAGCCGCATCGCACGCCTGAAACACGAACAGGTAGCGGGTGGACTCCCCACTTACCGGCCGCTCATCACGTTGGCATGGCGCGACACGCTGAAGTTCCGCCCATGGCCCGCGGCGGGTTGGCGATCCATGTACGAGATCGATCTCGCGCAGTAGTCAACCTCTGCCGCAAGCGCCGGCAACCGTGCAGCTTCGGCCGACGCAAGTTCCCCGCACAGGCCGAAGCGGACCGTGCGACCTGCTCCCGACGGCGGCCGCACGACGGCGGCGCTGGATCGCAGCGCGGTGACCCGCCGTGTAGAATCCTCGCAGTTGCCGTTCCCGGGCGCCCTCCGATCCATGATCAACGATCCCGCCGCCATCCGCTCCGTCCTCGACGATCTGCCGGACCTCCCCACGGAAGTACGCGGCTGGCGTGTGGAAGTGGGGCTCGACGCGACGGACGATCCCGCAGTATGGATTTGGGCGTTGGTCGAAAACGACGACGTCGAGCCGCAGGCACTCCGGCAGCTCAAGGCCATGGCTCGCAAGGCGGTCCGCGACACCACTGACCTGTGGCCTTACGTGCTGATACGTGGTGCCGATGAGGACGACCGGGCATGAGCACGGCGCGAGACCTGCTTGCACAAGCGAAGCTACTTGCAGGCAAGGAACCCAGGAGGCCGAAGCAAGTGAGTCTGCGCCGGAGCGTCTCGGCGGCCTACCATGCGCTCTTCCACCTCCTCGTGGACGAAGCGGCCACGCTCCTCGTCGGGAGCAAAAGCCGGGTTCCTCTCCGCAACTGCCTGCGGCGCGCGTTCCAGCATTCCACGATGAAGCAGGTTGCCACCCAGTTTGCCAACAGCAACGTCTCCCGCAGGCTAAGACCCGGACTGGACGGCCAGCCGTTGCAGAACGAAATCAAGAGCGTCGCCCAAGCCTTCGTCGATCTCCAGCAACTCCGTCACGAGGCAGACTACGACATGGCACGCCGCTTTACGCGTCGCGAGGTCCTCGACCTGCTGGACGACGCCGAAACTGCGTTTGCGGACTGGAAGGCAGTCCGCAAGTCTGTCCAAGCAGACACCTTCCTCGTAGGGTTGCTCGCGTTTACCACGATTCGCGCGTAAGCGGAGAGGAGCGCCCGCCGCGGGCCACGATCACCACCTTGAAGACGCAACCCGGTACGGCCCGGCCATGAACACCCGAGGCGGCCGACTCGTCACCGGGTTTCTGCTCGCGCTGACGGTGGGCAATTTCGCGCACGCCGCCGAGGTCGTCGTCGCTTTCGGCGCAGAACCCGTCCAGATCGATCCGACCCGCTCCTCCGCGGGCGTGGACCAGTACTTCACGGACCTCTTCTACGAACAGTTGCTGGCGGTGGATCCGAGCCTCGAACGGGTCAACTGGCTCGCCGAGTCCTGGGAGGTGGAGCAGGTCGGGCCCGACACCGTGATCCACGTGACACTGCGCGAGAACGTCCGGTTCCACAACGGCGACATCCTCACCGCGGATGACTTCCGCTACGCCTACGATCGCCAGCGGGACCCCGCTTCGCGCAACGCCGGACGCTTTCGCTACACCCGCGACCTCGTCGTCCTCGACGAGCGCCGCTTCGACATCGTGTTCGACACTCCGGACGGGGCCTTCATCCCCCTGAACCTCGCGCTCTGGGCCATCCCGCGCCGGTACTTCGAAGAGGTCGGCGATGCCGGCGTACAGGCGCACCCGATCGGCACCGGGCCGTGGAAGTTCGTCTCGCGCAAACCCCGCGAGGAGCTCGTCGTGGAGCGCTTCGAGGACTACTGGAATCCCACGGCGCTACCCGCGGCAGAGCGGCTCGTCATCAAGATCATCCCGGAGGACACGACCCGGGTGGCGGCGTTCAGGACCGGCGGCGTGGACTGGATCGACGCCGTGCCGCCGGCGCTGATCGAGGACTTCGAGACCCTGCCGGGCGTGCGCGTCGTCTCGCTGCCGGCGCCCAACAACCTGTTTCTGAACATCCACGCGACGGACCCCAGGAGTCCGCTGGCGGACGTGCGCGTGCGCCAGGCCGTGGCGCATGCCGTCGACTTCGACGCCATCATCGAGTTCATCCTCTACGGGCAGGGCATCCGCACCGCCCAGCTCGCGCCGGGCTCGCTCGGCTACGATCCGGAGCTCGCGCCCTATCCCTACGACCCCGAACGCGCGCGGGCGCTCCTCGCCGAGGCCGGCTTCGATCGGGGCATCAACGTCAACTGCTACAATCTGACCACGCCCCGGGAGCCCTACATCAAGGAGATGGGCGAGGCGGTGTTCGCCTACCTCGGGACGGTGGGCATACGCTGCCGGGTCGTGCAGCTGGAGTACGGCGCCTGGATCAACCTCGGCCGCGTGAACGCACGGCCCCTCATGGACGGGATCATGAGCACCATGTGGGGCCACGGCCTGCCTGGTGATCCGACCGACCCGTGGTCGGGTCACCTGCACTCGCACGGCGACGGCTGGGGACCCTACTCGTATCATGCGGACCCCGAAGTCGACCGCCTGGTCGAGGAGTTCCGGACGACGCTCGACCCTCTTACCCGCGAGCGCCTCGCCCGGCAACTGGCACGCGTCAAGCACGAGCGCGTGGCCGGCGGACTGCCGACCTACCGTCCCATGATCACGTTCGCCTGGCGCGACAGCATCGACTACCGGCCGTGGCCCGGGGCGTTCTGGCGCTCCATGCGTGAGATCGGCCCGGCGCGGGCGACGCCAGCCCCGGACACCCCCTGACATGCGGCGCTACATCCTCCATCGACTCTGGCAGGGCGCCGTCGCCGTCGTGGGAGCGCTCCTCATCGTGTTCGTGGCGCAGCGTCTGTCCGGCGATCCGGTGGCGCTCCTGCTGCCGATGGACGCCACCGAAGCGGACTTCGAGGCGATGCGGCGGGCGCTGGGCCTCGACAGACCGCTGCCCCTGCAGTTCGTCGTCTTCATGCGCGACGCGCTGCTCGGAGACTTCGGGCACTCCTACCTCTGGAACATGCCGGCAATGGAGCTCGTGCTCGAGCGCCTGCCCGCGACACTCGAACTCGCGCTGGCGGGCCTGGTGTTCGCGCTGGTGCTCTCCGTCCCGCTCGGCGTCCTGTCCGCCGTACACCGTGGCGGCTGGATCGACAACGCCGCGAAGCTCTTCGCGATGCTCGGCCAGGCGATGCCCGGGTTCTGGGTGGGCCTGCTGCTGATCGTCTTCGTGGCCGTGCAGCTGCAGTGGCTGCCCGCCTACGGGCGCGGCACCCTCGCCCACCTCGTCCTGCCGGCGATCGCACTCGGCTGGTATCCCGTCGCCGCGATGACCCGCACGCTCCGGTCCGCGATGCTCGACATCCTGCAGAGCGACTACGTGCGCATGGAGCGCGCCATCGGTCTGCCGGAGCGCACGATCGTGTGGCGCTTTGCACTGCGCAACGCCGCCGTGCCGCTGGTGACGCTGATCGGCGTCTACTTCGCCAACATGCTCGGCGGCGCATTCGTGATCGAGGTCGTGTTCGCCTGGCCGGGGGTCGGCCGCGCCGTCGTCGAGGCCGTGTTCGCGCGGGACTTCCCAGTGGTGCAGGCGGGCGTGATCCTCGCCGCGGTCGTCTTCGTGGTCGTGAACCTGATCGTGGATCTCACCTACGGACTGATCGATCCGAGGATACGGCATGAGTGAGATCGTCCACGCGCCGCTGCCGGGTTTCGGCGTCGGGCGCGCGATGCGCAGCGTCCTCGGACGCGGATTCCCCTGGATCGCCGCCTCGATCCTCCTGCTCGTGCTGGTCTGCGCGATCGGCAGCCCCTTCATCGCCCCGCACGCACCGGACGCCATCTCGCTGCGCGACGCCATGCAGCCGCCCGTCTGGGAGGAAGGCGGCAGTACGCGGTTCCTGCTCGGCACGGACAACCTCGGCCGCGACATCCTGAGCCGGATCATCGCGGGGGCGCGCATCTCCGTGACGATCGCTGCCTATGCGATCGTCCTCTCCGGGTTCATCGGCGCGCTCCTCGGCATGGCCGCCGGCTACTTCGGCGGCATCGTGGACGCGGTGATCTCACGGCTCATCGACGTGCAGATGGCCGTCCCGGCGCTGCCGCTCGCGATGCTCTTCGCGGCGGTGCTGCCGCCCGGAGAGGGCATGGTCGTGATCGTGATCGTCCTCACGTACTGGACCTGGTACGCGCGCATCGTGCGCGGCGAGGTGCTGAGCCTGCGCGAGCGCGACTACATCGCGCTGGCCAAGGTGGCGGGCGTCTCGACCCCCATGATCTTCCTGCGGCACCTGGCGCCGAACATCCTGAACATCCTGCTCGTGCTCGCCACGCTCCAGTTCGGCAGCGTGATCGTGTTCGAGGCGGGACTGAGTTTCCTCGGGCTCGGCATCCAGCCACCGCAGGTATCCTGGGGCGGCATGCTGGCCGACGGGCGCAACTTCATCGAGGTGGCCTGGTGGCTCATCACGGTGCCCGGCATCGCCATCATGGCCGCCTGTCTCGCCTCCAACCTCCTCGGCGACTGGCTGCGCGACACCTTCGATCCCATGCGGCGCCAGCTATGAACGCTCCACTCCTCGCCGTCGAGGACCTGAAGACCCATCTCTTCCTGCGACGCGGGGTCGTCAAGGCGGTGGACGGCGTGTCCTTCACGCTCGACCCCGAAGAGACGCTCGGACTCATCGGCGAGTCGGGCAGCGGCAAGACCATGACCGGACTCTCGATTCTCGGACTGCCGCCGAAGCCGGCCGGGCGCATCGTCGCCGGCTCGATCCGCCTCGACGGTCGCGAACTGGTCGGCCTCGACGAGAGGGTCCTGGTCGAGGAAATCCGCGGCCGCCGGATCGCGATGATCTCGCAGGACCCGATGACCTCGTTGAACCCGGTGTTCTCCGTGGGTGAGCAGGTCGCCGCACCGCTGCGCGCGCACGGCCTCGCCCGGGGTCGTGAAGCCGTCGACCTCGCCATCCATGAGCTCGGCCGCGTCAGGGTTCCGTCCGCCCGCGAGCGGTCGCGCGACTACCCGCACCAGTTCAGCGGCGGCATGCGCCAGCGCGTGGTCGCGGCGATGGCGATCGCCTGCCAGCCACGGCTGCTGATCGCCGACGAGCCCACCAGCGCGCTCGACGTGACCATCCAGGTTCAGTTCATGGACCTCCTCGAAGCGCTGCAGGCCGAGACCGGCGCCGCGCTACTGTTCATCACGCACGATCTGGGCGTCGCCGCGAGCCTGTGCCACCGGATCGCCGTGATGTATGCCGGACGCATCGTCGAGACCGCCGACGCACGAACGCTGTACTCCGCGCCGGCGCATCCCTACACCCAGGGGTTGCTGGACTCCCTGCCGCGCCTCGGCCGGCGCCGCGGACGGTTGACCGCCATCGGCGGGGCACCGCCGGACGCGCTGCAACTGCCCGGCGGATGCGCGTTCCATCCGCGCTGTCCGCGCGCGACCGATCGCTGCCGCGAGGCGGCGCCACCGGAGACGCGGCTCGATGACGGGCACACCGTGCGTTGCTGGCTACATGAGGACGCCTCTTGAGCCTGCTGGCGCTCGAGGGCGTGAGCTGCCACTTCACGATGGGCGGCGGGCGCGTGCTGAAGGCGGTGGATCGTGTGGACCTGTCGCTGGATGCCGGACAGACCTATGCCCTGGTGGGCGAGTCCGGCTGCGGCAAGAGCACGCTGGCCAAGCTCGTTCTCGGTCTCGAGCGGCTGCATGCCGGCCGCGTCGTTTTCGACGGCGTCGATATCGCCGACCTGGACCGCGACGGACGCCGACGCTTTCGCGCCCGCGTACAGGCCGTCTTCCAGGATCCCTACAGCTCGCTCAATCCCCGCCTCCGGGTCGGTACCATCCTCGCGGAGCCGCTCAGCGCCCGTGGCGAGCGCGGCCGCTCGGTCCAGAACCGGATCGCCGAGGTGCTGGAACTGGTCGGATTGCCCGAGAACGCAGGGCGGCTCTATCCCCACGAGTTCTCGGGCGGCCAGCGGCAACGGATCGCCATCGCCCGGGCACTGGTCCCGCAACCCGACCTCATCGTGCTCGACGAACCCGTGTCCGCCCTCGACGTCTCGATCCGCGCGCAGATTCTCAACCTGCTGCTGGATCTGCAGACGGAGTTGTCGCTGTCCTACCTGCTGATAGCCCACGATCTGGCGTTGGTAGAGCACACGAGCGATCGGCTCGGCGTGATGTATCTCGGCGAGATCGTGGAAAGCGGTCCGACCGAGGAGGTCTTCGCCGAGCCGCGGCACCCGTACACACAAGCCTTGCTGGCGGCGGTGCCTCGGCCCGACCCGGCGCATCCACGGGCAAGCGGGCACGTGACCGGGGAGATCGCGACGGCGCTCGATCCGCCGTCAGGGTGTCGGTTCCATCCGCGGTGTCCGCATGTAATGGAGGTTTGTCGGTCGGTGGCGCCGGCGCCCCGTCCGACATCGAACGCAGGCGCGCGCCCCGGGGCCGATGGAGGGAAGACCGACGCGACGGAAGCCCTGGCCAAGTGTCACCTGATAGACCGCTGAAGCGGACCCACGAAGCGCAGACCGAGGCAAGGTCGTTTGCAGAACATGCGCTGCAGACGTTGCAAAAGCGATGATTGAAATGTTGCAAAAGGTGTCTCATAAGTCTTGCAAAAGGTGCGTTGCAATCTCCGGAATCGAGCGTTACGGCAGTCATGGAAACCCATCGAACACCTTACCGGCCACGGCTCGCCGACACCGAGCTACGGGATCGCCTCGGCGCCGCGGCAGCGGGACTCCGATCGTATCCCTGCAGGTGGGTGTCCAGCGACCACACCGTCACTCGCCAGCCCTGGAACTGGCTGCAGGCTCGCTTCCAAGCATCAACGATGGAGACGTCGCCAAGCCCCACGCCGCGCACGGCCCAGTCGGAAACTCGTCGAGCCAGGACAGGAGCGCATCCTGGTCAGGCAACGGCACGAGCGCCCAGGGCAGATGCTCCGGTACGGCACCGTGAACGAGTTCCACGAGTGCGCTCGCACATCGACGACGCTCCGCCCCGCTCTGCTTGATCTGTCCGATGTGATTGCCAGTCTCAAGCACCGTCGCCATCGGCAGCAGGAGCTGGTCGTCGGCCAGTATGTGTACCTCTAACTGCGCCAGGACGGCGCTCCTTGCACCGCTCTTGGCGGGTACGCGGAGGACGTTCAACAGCACGGACGTATCCACCAGGACGATGGCTTTCACTTGATCTACCGTCCCGATCCGTTCGCGCGCAAAATCACTGCTGTGCTTCCAGCCAGGCCAGCGCGCGCTGTTGCCGCTTCGCCTGGTCCGGTCCAATCTCGACGAACCGATCGAGCGTGCGCCGCGTCACCAGCCTCCCGAGAGGCCCTTGCATCAAGAGCCGCGGATAGTCCGGGACTTCCTCCAGCCGCGTGAGCCGGCTGCACCCTTGCGCACCATCCCGATGGCAAAACACGACCTCCGGCACCGCCCGGTCCGGCAGCGCGTCGAGAAGTGCCGGATTGTGACTCGTCACAAGAACCTTCAACCCGCGCTCGCTGGCGACACTCGACAGGCGTCCGAGCAGTGCTTCGACCCGGCTGGGATGCACGCCGTTGTCGATCTCCTCGATGATGACAACCCCCCCTTCGGGAGTGGACAGGATGGCCGCAGCGACCGCGAGTATCCGCAGCGTGCCGTCGGAGAGCTGGGACGCATCGTAAGGTGTCCGATGCCCGCCGAAGGTCTCCACCAGCTTGACCATGACATCGCCGCGCTCCGTCTCGATGAAGTCGACGCGCTCGATGTCCTGCTCC
Source organism: Candidatus Azotimanducaceae bacterium (assembly GCA_965206615.1). Taxonomy (GTDB): domain Bacteria; phylum Pseudomonadota; class Gammaproteobacteria; order Pseudomonadales; family Azotimanducaceae; genus VXNE01. Next base: position 342,466 of record OZ242219.1, on the reverse strand, counting down.
GGGACATCCCGGATGAAGTCCAGGACCATCTCAGCCCTCGCCGGATCTCGGCACAGGTCGAAGAGCACGGCAGAGAGATTCGTCCCGTGCTCGTCGAGCACGGTGTCATTGCGGAAGCTATAGCCGCGCATCTCCCTCGGGCGCGGATCGAGCAGCCTGATGTTCCCGAGCAACGCCTGGTAGAGCGCACAGTACTTCGGCACCTCGCTTTGTGCCTTCTTGTGGGTCGCCTGGAAGCGCGCCTAACTACTCAACTGGGCCAGCACTGACACTTGGTCGGTGCACGTCACTCGCGGTTTCTTCCCTCCGCGCGCAAAGTTGTCGTAGGCGACTTCGATGTCACTGGCAAGCCCCTCCGAGGGCTCAAAGACCTCGAACAACGGCACCTTGCGCGACGGGCTCCATACCCGTTCGTCCCGAATGTGCAGCCGGTCCCCGCGCAGTTCGAGCGTGACTTGGGACGGACCGGCGACGGGAAAACCGCCATGGTATCCCGAGGCCTAGCGTCTCGGTATGGTCGGGCAGGGTCGCCAGGTACGTCTCCAGTCTTCGGACGTCCCGACGTGTTTCGCGCGCACGCTCTTGCAGACACTCTGTCCGAAATCACCGGCGCTGAAGCCGGCAGCCCTCCGCAGCACCACGCCTTCCCGGTCCCCACCGAGCGCGGAAACCTCTTCGTGGCCCGAAGCGACGAAGTCGCGAACGGTGGAAACGGAGTGGAACGTCCCTCGATGAAGCAGCGGAACAACCGCGATGTCGTGATCGGCACCATAGGCCTCGACCTCGCTGAAGGGCGCGAACAAGTCGCCACGCCGGAGCGCGAAGGCGTAGAACGTGCGGTCTTCACGAACCGGACCGTACTCGATGCTGTGGACCGCATAGATGTCCTCACCGTAAAGTAGAACGTCCGGCTCCCGGACCTTCCAGGCGATGTGTTTCTTCACCATCGCCATCCATTTCTCCTCCGAGGGATCGGTGACGCTACGGCCATACGCCCGTCCCTGATGGACCAGCGTATTGCTGCCATCCAGCTTCTCCGTCACCACGATCTCGCAACCGACGAAGCTCAGAGGGTCGGCGCAATCCCTCGAACCCCGGTCCTCAAGGAGGCTCGGGGAGAAGGGCCAGTACGGCGTTTTCGGGTACTTGTTGGTCAAGCGTGTCCGTCTCGGTTCGTGGTGGTTTCTTTTCGTCTCGCGGCGCCCGGTGCGACCCAACGTGTGGTGCCGTTGCCCCGGACGGGTCACGCCCGGCAATCACTCCATGGACGCAATCGCCTCCAGCACCCGTGGCGGCGACAGCGGCAATTCCGTCATCCGCACGCCGATCGCCCGGCTGACCGCGTTTCCGACTGCGGCGAGCGGCGCGACGATGGGCGTTTCTCCCACACCCCGGACACCGTACGGGTGGCTCGGATTGGGGACCTCGACGATCTGTGTGTCGATCATCGGCAGGTCGGAGGCGACGGGTACGCGATAGTCGAGGAAACCCGGGTTGTCCAGCACGCCGCGGTCGTCGTAGATGTACTCCTCGTTCAGGGCCCAGCCGATGCCCTGGGCGGCGCCGCCCTGCATCTGCCCCTCGACGTAGTCGGGATGCACCGCCTTGCCGGCGTCCTGGATCGCCGTGAAGGCGACCACCGTCGCCCGGCCGGTCTCCCGGTCGAGATGTACGTCCGCCAGGTTCACCGAGAAGGAAGGTCCCGGCGCCTGGGCGTTGAGAGACGCGCGGCCCGAGATCGGACCGCCGGTGCGCACGGCGCTGCGCGCCAGTGCCCTGAGCGACAGCGGCTCCACGTCAAGGTTCACGCCCTCGATCGGCCGCACCTCACCGTCGGCCCACTCGACCTGGTCGATGCCGATGTCCCAGGTCGCCGCGGCGCGCGCCTTGAGTTCCGCGATCACGTTCTCGCAAGCGCGAATGACCGCCATGCCCGTTGCGAAGGTCGTGCGGCTACCGCCGGTGGCGGCGCAGTAGCCGGTGCTGTCCGTGTCCGCGACGCGTACGCGGATGCGGTCGTAGGGCACACCGAGCGTCTCGGCCGCCATCAGCGCCATGGAGGCCCGGCTGCCGCCGATGTCGGGATTGCCTTCGACCACCTGGATCATGCCGCCGTCGGTGACGTGCACTTCCGCGCTCGACTGGTTGCCGCCGTTGAACCAGAAACCCACCGCCACGCCGCGGCTCTCGTCCTCGGCGAGCGGCTTCTCGTAGTTCGGGTGGTTCTTCGCGGCGACCAGACAGTCGCGCAGTCCGATCGCTCCGAAGGTCGGCCCGTAGGCCGCCCGCGTGCCCTCGCGCGCCGCATTCTTCATGCGGAAGTCGATCGGGTCCATGCCGACCTTCTCCGCGAGTTCGTCGATGACCGACTCGCCCGCGAACATCGCCTGCGGCGCGCCCGGGGCCCGGTAGGCCGCGACACGGGGCCGGTTGACCACGACCTCGTAGCCTTCGATCAGCACGTCGTCGACATCGTAGGGCGCGAAGATGCACATCGAACCCGCGCCGAGCGGACTGCCCGGATAGGCGCCCGTCTCGTAGATGAGCTGCGCGTACATCGCGACGATCCTGCCGTCCCGCGTGCAACCGATCTTCACCGTGTTGACGGTCCCCGAAGCGGGGCCGGTCGCCCGGAACACTTCCTCCCGCGACATGACCATCTTCACGGGACGGCCGCACTTCTCGGACAGCTTGAGCGCCAGTGGCTCGAGGTACACGGTCGTCTTGCCGCCGAACCCGCCGCCGATCTCGCTCGGGATCACGCGGATGTCCCCGGTGTCCATGCCGAGCACCATCGCCGTCAGTTCGCGTACGGTGAAGTGCCCCTGCGTGCTGCACCACACCGTCGCCGTGCCGTCCTCGCCGTAATGGCCGACACAGGCATGGGGCTCGATGTACCCCTGGTGCACCATGGGCGTGACGAAGGTCCGCTCGACGACGATATCGGCGTTCGCGAAGCGCGCCTGGGCGTCGCCCCTCGAGATCACCGACTTCTTCGAGATGTTGGAGGGCTCGGTCGGCGTCTCGTCGAGACCCTCGGTGAGCATGTCCTCATGCAGGAGCGGCGCCTGGGGCCGCATCGCTTCGAGAACATCGGTGACGGGCTCCAGCACCTCGTAGTCGACCGCGACCAGGTCCACCGCGAGTTCTGCAATGCGATTGGATACGGCGGCCACCGCGGCCACGGGGTGCCCGTGGAAGAGCACCTTGCCGCTCGCCATGAGGTTGTCGACGAATGCCCGGCGGCGGGCCCGGAATCCCGACCGGTCCGGGAAGTCCGCCGCGGTCACGACCGCGAGGACGCCGGGCAGCGCCTCCGCCCTGGAGGTGTCGACGGAGCGAATCCTCGCGTGCGCGTGGGGACTGCGGACCACCTTGCCGAAGACCATGTCCGGCATGGCCCAGTCGGCGCCGAACTCCGCCCGACCGGTCACCTTGTCGACGCCGTCCGGGCGCACCGGGCGCGTGCCGATGTACTTCAGGTTCCCATTCTCTCCCATGACCGTCTCCCGACCGTCGCGCCTGCGTGGAAGCGACGGAGTTTGGCGGATTGCCGGGCTGGGCGGCAAGCCCCGCCTCGATGCGGTCGCTTTCCGAAGCCGGTCGCGGTTTCATGCGGTTTTCCGTTCTTGGGAGCCTCCCGATGTCACACCGCAGAAGCGCCCTCCTGCCAGCGGCCCTGTCAGTCTCCGTCCTCCTCGCGCTCCCCGCCCTGGCTGGAATCTCCCAGGATCGCCTCGCGCGACTTGACGCCTTTCTCGACTCCTACGTCGATGCGGGCAAGCTGCCCGGGGCAGTGCTGCAGGTGACCCACGACGGCAACACGGTCTACCACCGCGCCGCCGGGTTCCGCGACCGGGAAGCGCGCGCCCCCATGGAGCCGGACACGATCTTCCGCATTGCCTCGATGTCCAAGGCCCCGGTCAGCACGGCGGTGATGATGCTGCAGGAACGCGGCGCGCTCCTCATCGGCCAGCCGGTGGGCGACTTCCTGCCCGAGTACGCGGCCACCACGGTCGCGGTCCCCGGCGAGGACGGCGGCTACGAGGTCGTCGACGCCGAACGGGCGATCACCATCCGCGATCTCCTGACGCACACGGCAGGAATCAGCTACGGCTACGGTCCGGCGGCGGAACGCTGGCAGGCGGCGGGGCTACAGCACTGGTACTTCGGTCATCGCGAGGAACCCATTCGCGAGACCGTGCACCGGATCGCGGCCATGCCTATGGACGCCCAGCCGGGCGCGCAGTTCGTGTACGGCTACAACACCGACATCCTCGGCGCGGTGGTCGAGGCGGCGAGCGGGCGGCCACTCGACGCGTTCCTCCAGGCGGAGCTGTTCGAGCCCCTCGGCATGCACGACACGTCGTTCTACCTGCCTCCTGACAAGGAGGACCGCCTCGCCGTCGTGTACTCGCTCACCGAAGACGGCGATCTGGTGCGCACGGGCAGCGATACGGCGTTCCATGGCCAGGGGCACTTTGTCGAGGGGCCGCGCGTCAGTTTCTCCGGCGGGGCCGGACTGCTCTCTACCAGCGGCGACTACACCCGCTTCCTCGCGGCCATGCGGCGCGGCGGCGGACCGGTGCTCGGGCGCAAGTCCGTGGAGCTGATGACCACGAACCACCTCGGTGACATCCCCGCCCTGCTCCCCGGTACGGGGTTCGGGTTGGGCTTCGCCATCGTGTCGGATCTCGGAGAACGGGGCCAGCCGGGCTCGGTGGGCGAGTTCTCCTGGGGTGGCGCCTACCACACCTGGTACTGGGTCGATCCCGTCGAGAAGCTCACCGTCGTCTACATGACCCAGGTGCTGCCCGCGCCCGGGCTCGACGACTTCGCCAAGGTGCGGGCGCTCATCTACCAGGCGGTGGAATAGCGGCCCCGACAACAGTCGAGTCGCGCCGGGCACCGTGCTAATGTTGCGCGCCCACCCAACGCACCAGGGAGCATCGCCATGGGGACCGTATTGACCACCACCGACCTGGCCGCCGCCCGCGCGGTTCAGGCGGCCACGCTGAAGGAACTCGGAGTCGCGCCGATCTGCATGGCGCCGGGCGAGGAAGACCCCGGCCACAGCCATACGGTCGTCGAGGAAGTGGTCATCGTGCAGAGCGGCGAAGGCAAGATCCAGATCGAGAACGAGACCTACGACCTGTGCGCCGGGTCCGTTGCGGTCGTGCCCGCCGGTCAGTTCCACGCCATGTGCAACACCGGCAAGAAGAACTTCGAGGCCGTCGCCATCTTCAACTCGAACTTCGACCGCGAGGCGGTCGAGCTCAAGACGCGGGAAGAACACTTCGGCGAGGAGAGCGACGGGATGGACGTGGATGCGCTCAAGGCCGAACTCTCGGAACTGGGCAAGACCGTACGCAAACTGCAGAGGCAACTCTCGGCGAAGAGCTGAGGCCTGACGGCTGCGATCTCGCCGAGGATGGTAGGGGCGACGCTTGTCGTCGCCCGTCTTGACGCTGTGCAAGCCTTGGGGACGGGACGGGACAAGCCCGTCCCCTACGGTCGCCCGTATCGAGCTTGGCGGCTGATTCAACCCGGGGCGGGACAAGCCCGTCGCCTACATGCCTCCCTCAGGGGAGTTGTGTCGTTCCCGTGACGCCGGCGGCGACGAGTTCCTCGTATTCCTCCGGCCCGATCCCCAGTTCTTCCCCGAGCACCTCCGCGCTGTGCTCACCGAACCGGGGCGAGTACGTAGCGGGCGGCGTTCCGGCTTCGGCAAACCGCCACGGTCCCATCGGCAGGTAGTGCGTACCGGTTTCCGGGTGCGTCACGGGAACCATGAATCCGCGTTGCCGGAACTGCGCACAGGGGTTGGCGTACAGTTCCTGAAACGACTCGACGCGAGCCGCCGCGACCCCCAGCCCGACCAACGTGTCCGCAGCCTCTTCCGCATCCCGTGCGGCGCACCAGTCTGCAACGAGGGCGTCGATCTCGGCCTCATGCGCCTTGCGGCCCACCTCCGTCGCGAACCTGCCGTCATCCACCCCGAGGCAGTCCGCAAGCCTCGCCCAGACGGCATCGCTCTCGGCGGCCAGGGCGACCCACCCATCGTCTCGCGTTCGATACACGCCGTGCGGCGCGTGGCGCGGATGCCGGTTGCCGGCCGGGCGCCGCACCGTGCCGTCGGCATCGAACTCCATGATTGCGTCGCCCACCTGCACGGCCACCGCCTCGATCATGGCCGCGTCCACACGCTGTCCCACCCCTGTCCGGGCCCGGTGATGCAGCGCGGCGAGGATCGCGGCCGCGAAGTAGTAGCCGGAGATCGGATCCGGGATCAGGCCACCGGTGTTCGCGGCCCCGTCCCCTTCGTAGCCGTGTATCGAAGCGAGACCCGACATGGGCTCGGTGGTGTGGCCGTTCGCCGGATACTCCGCGAACGGCCCCCGCGTTCCGTAGCCCGAGACCGACGCAAACACGATGTCGGGCCTGACCTTGCGCAGCGTCTCGAGCGTCACGCCCCAGTTCGGCATCACGTGGGAACTGAAGTTGTCTGCAACGACATCGAAGCGCGGCACGAGGCGCCAGAAGATCTCCCGTCCGCGCGGATGCGCCATGTCGAGGGTGATCGCCCGCTTGTTCATGTTGACGGAGTTGTACATGCCGTTGGTGTTGAGCGGGCTCTGCTCGACATCGTCACGGCGCACCGCGGGAGGCACCGGCGCGCCCTCGCCACGCCACACGTCCGGCCGCGCGCGCGACTCGATCTGCACGACATCCGCGCCGAGGCGCGCCAGCAGCTCGGTACCGAAGGTGCCTGCCCAGGCCTGGGTGAAGGCCAGTACGCGCACCCCCGCCAGGGGCGCCTCGCTCTGCTCCATCTCCGTCGAGTCGCGGCGGCGAACCGGGCGATCCGTCACCGCCTCCGCGCGTAGCGCGGCGTCATGCTCGCCGAGCGCAGGGGCCGGGCGATCCAGGCTCCACGGCGTCTCCGACAGCTGCGCCGGCGGCCCCGCCGCCCGCACCGTCTTGCCGTCCAGCCGCGTCTGTACGACGAAGCCCCGCGCATGTAACTGTTCGCTCTCGACCAACTCCGCAGCGTCCTGCACCACGCCGGCCAGGCAACGCAGGCGGGAGAGACCGTGGAACAGCTCCCACTTGTCGCGTGTCGCGGCAGCCTGCGCCAACGCGTGCCGCACCGGCCACGGATCCCGCGTGTGGCGCCCCATCACGGGCGCATAGACCGGATCGTGCGCGAGTTCGTCGAGCCCGAGGAACTCCATCGCCTCCGCCCACCGAGCCCAATCCCCGAAGCCGAAGTTCATCGGGCCGTTGCCGGTCTGCCAGAGCGGCGAGGGTTCCCCCCGCCGGCGCCCTCCCCCCGGGCCATGCGCGAGCCGGTCACCGCCGATGAAGAGACCCAGAATCGCCCACGGTGCGTTCGTGAGCGCCAGCGCCTCGAGTTCGCTCGTGTCCACGCGTTCGCCCGCGCCCGTGCGTTCGCGTCGCAACAGAGCGGCCGCCGCCCCGACAAATCCGGCGACGCCGGCGATGTAGCCGCCCTGGTGCATGGGCAACTGCAGCGGCGCCTCGTCCACCAGGCGATTGATCGCCATCCATCCGACGCGGGCGCATGCGGTCAGGTTGTTGCCGGGGACCTCCGCGAGCGGCCCTTCGAGGCCATGCGGCGTGATGGAGAGGTGCACGGCGTCGCCCCCGAGCGCTCCGACCGCGGCCTCGACGGCCTCCGGCCACGGCGGCCGCGCGGTCGTGACGAGCACGTCCGCGCCCCGTGCAAGATCGACGACCTCGCTCGTCGCCCGCGCGACGACCGAGCGCTTGTTCCAATGGACGTAGGCGTGCAGCGCCGAGCGCTCCGGTCCGGGCTCACCGCCGAGAAACGGTGGCTCGCGGCGCAGCGCATGTCCGTCCGGGGGCTCCGCGAGCACGACATCGGCTCCGAAGTCCCCGAACAGCCGCGATGCCCACGCACCGGACAGACGATCGCACAGGTCGACGACCCGCACGCCGTCGAATGCCTTGACCATACCGAACTTCCTTCGTTGGGCGACACTGGACAGCGTTCGGAGCGCAAGTCTACGATGTTTGTTTCCTGCACTGTTTCTCTATTCGCAAGGAAGAGCATCGATGGACATCTCCCAATACGGTACGTCGCCCCACGTCGACCCCCTCATGCAGGAACTTGAGGACTACGGCCTCTTCAAGCATGTGGCGGAGCTCGAGGCCTACGGCATGACCGTCGTGCCGCCGGAGAAGATGGGCGTGGACGAGGACTTCGTCGAGCGGCTGCGCAACGGCATCCTGCGCACCTGCGAGAAGCGCAACGGCGTCGAGATCGGCGACTATCGGACGGCCAACCCGGCCAAGGAATCCACCGGCAACTCGTGGCTCCTGCTACAGGAGGACGAAGTGTTCGTCGAGGCCGCGACCAACCCGCGCATGCTGGCGCTGGTCCGCTGGCTCTGCGGCCAGAGCGCGATCCTGAGCGGGCACACGTGGATCATCAAGCCGCAGGCGGAGGAAGGTAACAACGAGCGTCAGACGCTGCGGCTCCACAGCGACTCGCATGGCATTCCGCCGGGCGGCGGACACATCGCCCACGTCGCCAACGCCTCGTGGCTGTGCACGGACTACGCGGGCGCCGAGGACGGCCCGACCATCTTCGTGCCGGGCAGCCACCGTTTCGGCCGCGCGACGCTGCCGCACGAGGAGGACATCGACAGCACACCCTTCCAGACCGTGCCCCTGATCGGCAAGGCCGGTTCGCTCGCCCTCTGGAACGGCGCGACCTGGCACGCCTCGGTCCCGCGCACGAACCCCGGCTTGCGAGTCACGCTGGTGCAGGTCTTCATGCGCCGCCACATGCAGCGCATCCACATGTGGGAAGACGAGGTCGACCCGGACTACATCGCGAAGTTCCCGGAACTCGAGCGGGTGCTGGGAACGCACATGTACCCGTTCGGAGCGGCGGGCGCGGACCCGGATCGCATCAAGCTGATGACGGACACCGGGACGAACTCCTTCGCCTGATCGAGCGGCCTGGCGGTCTGTCGGTACCCCGGACCGACAGACCCGGCCGGCCGGGCCTGCCTTCGACCGGGACTTGTTGGCTAGTACCTAATGGATCGCATCAAGGCAGCGCTCTTCATCGATTTCGACAACGTATTCCTGAGCCTGAAGAAGGATTACTCCGACGCGGTAGCGAAGCGATTCGCCAACCCGTCCCGCTGGTTGCCCTGGCTTGAGGCCGGTACGCACGCCTCTGAATCGGATACGTTTCCCGGTGCGCGGTCCCTGCTGATTCGCCGCTGCTATGGTTCTCCCGACCTGATGCGGCCGTTCCGGGCGTACTTCACGCGCCTCGGCTTCCAGGTGGTCGACTGCCCGCCACTGACGAAGGCCGGCAAGAACAGCGCCGATATCGTCATGACGCTCGACATCGCCGACGCCATCGAGCACAGCACCCGGTTCGATGAGTTCGTGATCCTGTCGTCGGATGCGGACTTCACGCCGGTGGCGCTGCGCCTGCGCGCCTATGACCGCATCACTTCGATCCTCGCGAACCAGCAGACGGCGGCCGCTTTCCGTTCGTGTTGCGACATCGTGATCGATCTGCAGGACTTCCAGTCGGTATTCGCGCAGACGGCCGAGCGCGCGACCGTCGCGGCCGGTGTTCGCAACGCCATCGAGCCCGTCCAGAGATCAAGGCCCGAACGCAATGGCGAGGATCACGTCCGCACGGACGTGGAGCTTGCGATTCGCGCGGAACTGGCCGCCGCAATCGGTGCCTTACAGCTGCCGGCACTGGCCGCGCGTGTTCGGGAACGCTGGCCGATGGTCGGAGCCAGTTGGCTGGGCGCAGGGACGTTCAAGAAGCTCCTGCTCGGTTTCGAGGATCGGAAGCTGCGGTTCTCTCCCGTCGCCCCCGGCTTCGTCTACGATCCAACACGGCACGCGCCGCCAGAGGAAGCCGGGCGCGAACCACCCGAGGACGCGCCCCGCTCCGTACCGGCGCCACTCACCGACCTGTCCGAACCCTTGGCCGACCTCGTAGAGCGACTCTACGAAGTGGTGAACCTGCCGCGCCTCGGCCTGGCGCAGTATCAGACGGTGTTCGATGCGCTCGCCGACCAGAGCGGCCAGCAGAACACGCTCGGCGACATCACCAAGAACGCCCGGGACCGGGCCATCGTCGATGGCGTGCCTGTCGGTCGGCAGGCCTTCGCATACGTGGCCCGGGCACTGCACCTCGTCGGTTGCACCCTCAACGAGGCGCGCATGGAGCCAGCGGAAATCGCCCGTCTGTTTCGCGCGAGCGTCGAGGAACAGGCCCGCGGCGCGCAACTCGAACTGGAAGCCGAGGATCTGCGACTGCTGGACGAACTCCTCGGTGTCTCGCTACCACACGGCTAAAGAGCGATAAGGCACGGCACAGCCGCCGACGTCGGAGGTTCCGGCGGTTCAGGCTGGCGCAAAGCGCCCCGGAGCGTACGGCGCGAGATCCAGATCCGTCTCGCCGGTGGTGATGAGGTCCGCGCAGACCGCACCCATGGCCGGCCCGTGCAGGATGCCCTTGCGGCCGCCTCCCGTCGCCAGCCAGGCACCGCGCAATCCGCCGACGCGCCCGAGGAGCACGTGCCCGTCGGGCGTCATCGGCCTCAGGCAGGCGGTCTGCGTCACCACTGTCACGTCCCCCAGGCCGGGCATCATGCGCAGCAGGTTGGCCAACACCGAGCGGCGGCCCGCCGTGGTGGGCTGCTCCCGGAATCCGGCCTCTTCCTCGGTCGTCCCGGCCCAGAGCAACCCGTCGCGCTTGGTCGTCGCGTAGTTGCCCCGCCAACCGATGGAGCAATCGATCGCGGGCCCCGGCGCCGCGAGGCGCAGGATCTCGCCCTGCAGCGGTTCGACCGCCACGGACAGACCCAGCCAATCCGATGCCGCACCGGCCCAGGGACCCTGGGCAAGCAGCACCGTCTCGCAGGCGATCGTCTCGCCGCCCTCGAGTCGCACGCCCGCGACGCGGTCGCCGTTTCGCGCCAACCCGATCGCCACCGCGCGACGGACCCGTGCACCGGACGCGTCGGCCAGCGCCCGCGTGACCTCCGCAGCATCGACCTCTGCCGCGCCGTGATACAGGACGCCACCCAGCGCATCGTCCGCAATGCGTCCATCGAGCGTGTGCAGCTCGGAGTCCGACAGCCACTCGGCACGGAAGCCACGCTGTTCGTTCACCCAGGCCAGGTTCGTTCGCAGGTCCGTCGCTTCGCGCTGCGTGAACGCCAGACTGACGGTGGGTCGGACCCGGAAACCGATATCGATGCCCGTCTCCTCGGGCAACGCGGCCGCGAGCTCGCGGTGCAGGTCGAACGACTTCCTCGCGAGCGGAAACATGGGACCGGGGATGCCGGCGCCCGACAGCGGGTACAGCCCGCCGTACGCGAATCCGGACGCGTGACCGGCGACGCCGTCGCGCTCCACCAGGACGGCGCGCACACCTGCCTGCGACAGATAGTAGGCGGCGGCACAACCGACGATGCCGGCGCCGACGATAGCTACTTCAGCAGTTTCCCGCGCCAAACGACTTCTCTGTCACAGGCCGTTGGCACGATTTCGGGCGGCCAGCCGTGCCGGAGCCCCGCTTCAAGACGCACCGAGGGCCGTCAACATCAGGTCCATGGCCCGGTCCACGTCGATCCGGTAGGCGACCCGCACGTTCCCCGGGTCGCGCCGTCGGGTAACACGCTGATCGACCACCGTCATGCCGCGCGTCAGCGTGCCCTCCAGCTCCACGTCGACTGCCCTGGTCTCGGTTGCGATCAGGTCCGGGTGGGTGACCGCGAGTACCGCGCATGGGTCATGCAGGGCGGCGTCGCGGCTGCCGATGAACTCGGCCATGCGTGCGTGCAGGTAGTCGAACGACTCGACCGCGAGGGCCGCGAGGGGCGTGTTCACGCTGCGCAGACGGTCCGTGACCGCATCGGACGAACGGAACTGGTGCGTGAGATTCAGCCCGCACATGGTGAGGTCCGCCCCGGACCGGAAGACACGGGCGGCGGCCTCCGGATCCGCCCAGATGTTGAACTCCGCGACCCGGGTGACGTTGCCGACCGTCGCGCTGCCGCCCATGATCGATATGCCGGCCACCCGCCGCACCCAGGTCGGATCGCGCTCGATCGCGAGGGCCAGATTCGTGAGCGGTCCGAGCGCGACGATCCAGTCGTCCGGCCCGGGGGCGTCGAGCAGGAACCCCACCGCATCGGCGCTCGCAACGACCCGGTCGTGCTCGATCCGCGTCACGCCGCCCAGTCCCGATTGCCCGTGCACTGCTCCGGCGTGCCGCGACTCTCCGACCAGCGGCTCGGCCGCGCCGGCATGCACTGGGGTGTCCGCGCCGAGGAGCGCCACCATCATCAGTGCGTTGGCGGTGGTTGCCCGGAGCGGCGCATTGCCGGCGACCGTCGTCACGCCCAGCACATCCGCGTACACGTGCGCGAGGATCAGGGCGATGGCGTCGTCATGGCCGGGGTCGCAGTCGACGATCATGCGAGGCATGCGACGAGGTTACCAGCGCAAGGCCGCAAGCGCAGGCCCGTCGGTGCCGCCCGCACGCACGGCCACATCCATTAGAATGCCGCCCCCGAACGGCACAGCGGCCTCCGCTCCGACACTTCCCTGACGTCATGACGGTCCAATCGCTCGCCCTGCACCCACGTGCGCGCCTGACGCTCTGGCTGCTCGCCTGCCTGCTCGCGGCGCTCGCCTTGAGCGGGCTCCAATACCGGGCCGCCTGGACCGTACCCAATCTCGATCCCGGCGCCTGGCCGCGCGTGCTCGTCGCGCTCTCCATCGGAGCCCTGCTGGGTCTGGCCGGCCGTATCGGGCCGCCCGGCGCTCGCTGGCTTTCGCCGCCGGCCGTGTTCTGCTTCTCGGCCGGAGGCGCGCTCGGTGCGGTGCTCGGGCACGGGCTGCTCGGCGTGCCGGGAGGCATGCTCGGACTGGCGCTCCTGGGGCCGGGCCTCGGCTGGATCGCCTGGCTGCTGGACCGGCCGAGCCGGCTGTTGAACGTGCTGCAGGGGCTGCTCATGACCGCCGCCCTCTTCGGCGCGGTGTTCGCCGTGTTCGGGTTCCGCGCCGACCACGATCTCCTGCGCCATGCCGGTACCTGGCTGCTGGGCGATCTCGGTTTCGGAACTGCCGTGACCGCGCCCGTCCTGCTCGCGGCCGCCGTCGCGCTGACGGCGCTGGCGACGTCCGGCGTACGCGAGGCCTGGGTACCATGGACTGCGATGGCGATCGCATTCGGAGCCGCCGGCCCCATCGCGTTCGTCGCCTGGTGGGCGCGCGACGTCGCACGCGCCGTGGGTGGCGCCCGGGCGGAGACCGGCGTCGGGTTTCTCGTCGCCGCAGTCACCGGCGCCGTCGCCCTGCTCGCGGCCGACGCGATCCAGCGCTACCTCGTCGGCGGCTACGCGTTCCCGGTCAACGTGGCGCTTGCCAGTTTCGGAATCCCTGCGTGGATGCTCTCGAGAGCCGTGGCGCGTCATACGTCGTCGGCGGGCTGGCGGACCTGGATGGAAGTCCTGGCAGCGGTCGCGCTGGCCGCACCGGGTTTCTACGTCGCGTACGGTTACGCGTTGGCGATACGCGCGCTATAGCGCGCGATCAGGCGGCCGAGCCGATGCGTCCGGCCTCGCGCAGCTGGCGAACCAGCGTCTCCCGCAAGGTCAAACCGGTGCCCTCGCGCTGGACGTACTCGCCGTACTCCTCCGCCTCATGGTCGATGAAGTAGTCGACGCCGGCGATGCGATACCGCGCGTCGTCCTCGACGACAACGCCGTGGCGGACCAGGCCGGCGCGGACAGGGTCCGAGAGATTCCGCCCTTCGATCTCGACCGCGACGACCTCGTTCCCGAAAGGGTCGAGGGTCCACATCGTGCCTTCCGTGACGATCCCGCGCGGGAGCCGACCGGGCATGGCGCCCGGGAAGTGCGCCGCATCCGCTCCCGTGGCCGCGACGAGCCGATTCTCGACCCACCTCCTGAGTGCCTCGTCGCCCAACGGCGTCTCGTTGCGCGCGAGCACCGGACCGACGTGCTGATCCACCGCGTCCGCGACGACGTACAGGTAACCGTGGACATGCGGATACCCCTTGAAGTGCGCCACCATGCCGGGCCCCTCGAGCCGCCATACCTGGAACCAGGGAAGTTCGTCGTCCTGCACGCCCGCGCGCCCCTCCGCCTCCCGTGAGGCGACCGTCGAGAGGTCGGGGAAGAAGCCGCGGTCGGCGTAATAGCTGACGTGCAGGCCGCGCAGGCCGCCATTGCGCTCGATGTTGGCGCGGGCACGCGTCCGTGCCGTCTCCGGCCAGGCAAGCAGGAGATCGTCCACGAGCAGACACTCCCCCGCCCACTTCGCGCACTCCCGTCGGCCAGGGACCGCTGCGCGCCATGGACATGCCCGCCCAACAAGCTATTCTCGCGCGATGCTCGACGCCCTCCGCCATTGACCGAGGCACGCGCATGTCGGTTGTCTCCACGCTTCCGTCCTGGGCCCTGCGCGCAGCCGTGGCGCGCCTCGCCACGGTGGGTGGCGCGCAACCGCATCTCGTACCGGTGGTGTTCTGCCAGTGCGACGGCGCCCTCTTCGTTCCGATCGACGGCAAGCCGAAGAGCGGGCGACCGCTCAAACGGGTCGCAAACGTCGAGCGCAATCCGAACGTTTCGCTGCTGATCGACGAGTACGACGACGACTGGTCGCACCTGCGCTGGCTGCGCGTGGACGGCGCCGCCGAAGTGGTGGCCACTTCGGCCGAAGTCCGCGCCGCCCTGCTGGCCAAGTATCCCCAGTACCGGGAGACGCCCATCGGCGCGACGGCCATCAGGATCGCGGTCAGGCGCACCCGGTCCTGGTCTGCATCGGGCGGCGCGGGCCGCGCCGCAAAGACGTGATAGCCTGTCCGGTGCCCCACCCGGAGGAGCACCATGCCCTACGATCTGGTCATCAGGAACGGTTCCGTCGTCGACGGCTCCGGCGCGCCGGCGTACCGCGCCGACCTCGGCATTACCGACGGACGCATCGTGGCCATCGGCCGCATTCGCGAAGACGGCCAGGACACCATAGACGCCGAAGGGCACGTCGTGACCCCGGGGTTCGTTGACGGCCACACGCACATGGATGCCCAGATCTTCTGGGATCCCATCGGGTCCTGTTCCTGCTACCACGGCGTGACCAGCGTCGTCATGGGCAACTGCGGCTTCACCCTGGCGCCCTGCCGGGAAGCAGAGGCCGACCTCGTATTCCGCAACCTCGAGCGCGCCGAGGACATCGCGCGCGAGTCCATGCTGGCCGGCATCCGCTGGCGCTGGGAAACCTACCCCGAATACCTCGACGTACTGGACGCATTGCCCAAGGGCATCAACTACGCCGGCTACATCGGGCACTCGGCGGTGCGCACGTACGTCATGGGCGAACGTGCGTTCACGGAACCCGCCAGCGAAGACGACCTGGCCCGCATGACCGCCCTGGTGCAGGAGGCCGTGCGCGCCGGCGCGATGGGATTCACCACCTCGCGTTCGCCCAACCACCAGACCGCGGATCACAAGCCCGTGGCGAGCCGCGTGGCGGCCTGGGATGAAGTCCGGGCCATCGTCCGGGCGATGGGCGAGACGGGCGCCGGTCTGTTCGAGATCGCGGGCGAACGTACCGGGCCCGACCCGGACCGGATTCGCGACTACCAGCAGCGCCTGAAGGACCTCAGCGTCGAGACCGGCGTACCGGTGACCTGGGGCATGTTCGCGTCGAGGCAGGCACCCGACCACTGGCGCGGCTACTTCGACCTCCTCGACGAGACGGCGGCCGCCGGCGGGCGCATGTTCGCCCAGGTGCATTCGCGGTCCCTCAACGTCCTCTATACCTTCGAGTCCTACACCCCGTTCGACGGCTGGAACGTCTGGCGCGACGTGCGCGCGTTGCCGCTCCCCGAGCAGCGGGCGAAGCTGGCCGATCCGGCGCTTCGGGCGCGCCTCGCGAAGATCGCGAGTCACCCCAGCGAAAGGCATGCCGCGCGCGGCGTGACGATGAACCCGCCGGACTGGGACTGGCTGTTCGTCATGGACTCGATGACCGAGCGCAACCGCTCGGTAGCCGAGGTCGCCCGCGAACGCGGCGTATCCCCGGCCGAAGCGTTCCTCGACATCGCCCTGGCAGCCGACCTGCGGGCGATCTTCCGCCACCCGATCAACAACGAAGTGGACGCGGACGTGCTGGCCATGATGAAGCACCCGCGCTCCGTCGTGACGTTTTCGGACTCCGGCGCCCACGTCTCCCAGATCATGGACAGCTCCCTGCAGACCCACATCTTCAGCCACTGGGTCCGCGACAAGCAGGCTCTGACACTGGAAGAGGCCGTGCGCATGGTGACGTTCGATACGGCCACGCATTGGGGCCTGCACGACCGCGGCCTACTGCGGCTCGGCTTCGCGGCTGACGTGACGGTCTTCGACCCCGAGCAGATCGGTCCACGCATGCCGGAAGTGGTGCACGACCTCCCCGGGGGCGCGAAGCGCTTCAAACAGACGGCGAACGGCATTGCCGCGACGGTGGTGAACGGCGAGGTGCTGCTGCGCAACAACGAACACACCGGCGCGCAGGCCGGCCAACTGCTACGCGGGCCCCTGGCGCGGTAAGAAGGCGCCCGACCTTGGCAGACGAACACGACCGCCCATCCGGGGATCGGCGGGGACTGACCTCCCAGCGCATTCTCGCACTCGCGATACTCTTCATTGTGGTGTCCATGGGCGCCCTGATCTGGTACATGCCGTTCCCGTAGGGGCGACCCCTGTGGTCGCCCTCCCCTACCGATTCAGCGCACCGTCAGCCGCGCGAGTGCCGCCTCGTTGAGTTCGATGCCGAACCCCGGCCGGTCGTCGAGCCGCATGGCGCCGTCCGTCGGCAGCACGGATTCGCCGTAGAGTTCCGCCACGTCGTCGAGCGGTCCCGAGAACTCGATGGAGAACTCGTGCGGACGCGTCGCGTTCTGTACCGTCGCGTAGACATGCAGGGACGCCATCGAGTTGATGCCCGCCTGCGGGCTGTGCGGCATGACCGGCTTGTCGAGCGTGGTTGCCATTTCGAAGATGCGCTTGACCTCGCTTGGGCCGCCCGCATTCAGGATGTCGGGCTGCAGGATGTCAGGATCGCCAAGCAGCACGAGTTGGTGGAACCACCAGCGAAAGGCGTCCTGCTCCCCGGCCGACACGGCGACGTCGAGAGCGTCGCTCACCTGCCTGAGGCCCGGCAGGTCGTAGTGCGGGATCGGCTCCTCGAAGTGATCGATGCCGAGTTCCTCGAAGCGCCGCCCCTGCTGGATGGCGGTGGACACCGAGTAGCCGTTGTTCGCATCGAACCCGAGATATTCCCCGCCGGCCAGGAATGCCCGCGCCAGCCTGAATAGCTGGTAGTCCTTCTCCGGGTCGATGTCCTGCCGCCAGCCGCGCCAATCCATGCGGATCTTGAAGGCCCGGAAGCCGCGCTCCCAGCCGTCCCTGACGAGGGCCAGCATTTCTTCCGGCTCCATGCGCCACCCCGAACCGGTACTCCAGTAGAGGGGGATCGTCGTGCGCCGTGCACCGCCCATCAGCGTGTGTACCGGCAACCCGGTGTCCTTGCCGAGAATGTCCCACAGCGCCACATCGATCACGCCGACGACCCAGCCCGGGAGTTTGAAGAAGCGCTCGTCGCGCCCGAGGGCCAGGGTCTCCCAGTGCCGGTCGATGAGGCGCGGGTCCTCACCGACCAGAGCCGGGGTGATGATGCCTTCCAGATAGCCCTCGAAGACCCGGTTGTTGCGGCCCGGGACCTCCGCCCAGCCTTCCACGCCGGCGTCGGTTTCCACGCGCAGGAGGCTCTTTCCCAGCGTGAGCGGGGTTGCTGTGATGGCGGTGATCTTCATGGCTGCGCTCTGTCCGGTCCGGCGCGCAAGGTCAAGGCTTGTACTTGATCCGCTCGCCTTCGACGGCGATGTACTTGCGGTCCTGCAGACCCTTCACCAGCGTGTCGAGCTGTTCGTCGGTGAGGCTCTTGCCGAAGAGGGCGTTGATGGTCGTGCGTACCGTGCGCACCTTGCGCGGGCGCGACTTTCCCTGCAGGTCGAAGTTCTGGACGACCTTGTCGACCTGCTCCCCGAACGAGTCGCTCTCGCCGACCTGGATCCACGGTATCTCGAACAGCCCCTTGCGCCGGTCCACGTTGATGCCCTGGGACTGCAAGTGCTTGATCAACACGTCGAAACCCGTATCGCGCGACACGACGTGAAAGTGATCGTCCGAGCCCGGACGCGCGAGCTTGCCGAGGTAGTAGGCGATGTGGAAATCGAGCGCGTTCTTGCCGCTGCCCGTGACCTCGAGGTACTCCGCGTCGCTGCCGAAGGACTGCATCTCGAAGACCAGGTCCCGCGGGATCTTGGCCTGCGTGGCCCCGACGAAGACGATGACGCGGAAGGCGCGGTCCTTCGCGTCCTCCTTCAGCGCCGCGAGGTTCTTCGGCTGCACGTTCTCGTAGTCGATCAGGACGTAATGGGTTGCCACCTTCGGGCCTCCGTTGCCGACGCCGCCTCTGCCTCGGGCGGCAGCGCCATCTATTCGCTATCGTTCGCGGCTCGCGCGCGACTGCTCGAACGCCACCACGGGCGTCTTCGTGCGCACCTGCTCTACCTGGGACACGCCGTCGTACCGCACGCTGTTGCCGCGCGTCCCGAGATGCCGCGATTGTAGAACGAACGGGCGCGCCGGATTCAGACATCTCGGTCCAGAGTTGACCCGTCTACGGGATGGCCCATACTCGGCCCGGAAAGCGACCACGGTAGCGATACGCCACAGCCGGCACGACTTCGTGCACCCATGACCATGGAGCCCACCTCCGATACGCCCCTGACCCGAGCGCTGACCAAGCGTCCCGAGATCAAGGTTGCGTATGTGTTCGGGTCGCTGGCGCCTACCGTGCGTCCGGATGCGACGGAAGAGCCCCCGCATCCAGACGGCCGACGTGCACAGAGGCCCGATAGCGATGTCGACGTGGCTGTCGCGGCCGCCGCACCGATGGATGCCTCGTTGCGACTGGCACTGATGGACGACGTGGCCATGGCCACCGGCCGTCCCGTCGACCTGATCGACCTGCATACCGCGGGACCCCTCGTCCTGACGCGCGCGCTGACCACCGGACAGTGCGTGCTCAAACGGGACCCGACGCTCCTCGCGCAGCTGATCCAGAAGATGTGGTACCTGAACGCGGACTTCATGCCGCTGGTCCGCATGATCCAGGACAACCGTCGCCGGCGATTCCTGCATGGATAGCGACATCGTCTCGGCCAAGATCGAGTCTCTGCGCCGGTGCATCGAACGGGTACGGGAGCGAACCCCTGCGTCGGTGGAAGCCCTCCAGACGGACCACGATGCGCAGGACATCCTGTGTCTGAACCTCGAACGTGCCGTCCAGATCTGCGTGGACATCGCCGCGCACATCGTGTCGGACGGGGCATCGGTCGTACCGGACACGATGGCTGCCTGCTTCGACACCCTGTACAGCCAGGGGGTCATTTCCGAGACGCTGGCCGGCCGCATGCGCCGGGCCGTCGGTTTCCGCAACATCTCCGTGCATGCCTACCAGACGCTCGACTGGGCGGTGGTGCACGCCATCGCTACGGAGCGGCTCAAGGACTTCCTCGAGTTCGGACGGACGATGGAGAAGCTGCTCGATGCAGGCGGGCGCAACCCGCCACGATCCCTCTAGCCCGCATTTCTCACCAGGCCGCTTGTCAGCGTCAAAAAGCTCATGGGTTTCAAGAAGTTGATCGCGATGCCGACCATCGTGCCGATTGCGGACTGCGCTGGCCGCGCCCTCGCGGGTCTTTTGGCCCCGTGCGCGCACGTGCTCCCTCAACCGTAGTCCCCGCTATGCTCTCGGTCGGCGAGCGCGACGCAAGCGTCGTGCGCACAGGACCAAAATCCTCCGCGATCATCACGGCCCCTGGTGAGAAATGCGGGCTAGTGTGCTGGGTCGCAAATAGCTTTGTCTTTGCGGTAGCGCATTTTCGTCGCTGGCAAGGCGCGTCCGACGAGCAGTGGTAGGCCCCACGGGAGGAGGCGCAACGCCGCCAGCGGCGCAAAGGCGCAGCGCAAACGTGAAGGTATTTGTGACCCAGCGCACTAGCCCCGGTCACGGGCTGGCGCTCGTCCCCGCGGCGGCTTCAGCCCGGTTACGCTGCAGCTCCTTCACGAGCCCCGGCGTCGCCACCATGCGCCAGGCCCGCTCGACGATGTCCGGCATGGCGTCCCACAGCACCGTCTCGAGGTTGATCAGGACCATGGGATAGTCGGCGTAGTGGTCGGTGATGTAGAAGGTCTCGGGTGCCGCCTGCATGAGCATCTCGCGTTCCATCAGGTCGCAATGGATGGCGAGGCCGCCTTCCGCCTCCGAGCGCAGGCGCGCAAGGAACTTCCGCTTGACCTTGATCGATGGCGTGCCGTAACTGCGGCTCTCGACCACGCCCGGCAGCCGCTTCGCGATTTCGACCACCCGCCCGAACAGGCCTGCGAGGTGCTCGTCCGGCGGGTACCGGATCGGTACGGGTTCTCTCGCTGGCATCTCCCATCCCCGTCAAAGCCAATACCGCGTGCAGCGTAAGCGAGCGCATCGCCCAGCGGAAGCCGGCGGGACTATCATCCCTGGCGAGTCGCCACATGCGCGACGGACAACGGGCCAGGCTGAAGACGAGAGGGCCGCATGTCCAAGGTAGTCATCGTCGGCGCCGGGCCGGCCGGCGCCACCCTCGCGCTCCTGCTGGCCGAACGCGCGGACCTGGTGGTCGGCGCCGACGGCCGCAACTCGTTCGTGCGCCGGCAACTGGCCCTGTCCGCGCGATCCATGAGCCCGCATCGAAGCCTGGGTCGAGGACATGGCGAATCACGTCTCGCCCGATCTGGCAGCGCACTTGCGGCAGAGCGGCGACCGGATCGGCAGACCCTTTCTGCTCGACAGCGGTGTTCGCGCACAACCTGATGCGGCTCGCTCGGCTACGGCCGCAACCGGGCTGACGCCTTCTTCAGCGCATCCCCGCACGTCGGTTCCACAACCGACGCGCGACCGTGTCTGGTCTCCGTGAAACGGCGCCTCACGCAGCGAAACGCACTGCCGGAACGGCGTCGACCGCCCCCGAACGCGCGTGAAAGTAGACTGAGCGCGGCTTCTTTTGCCAACCGCAGGGGCGAGTGGGAAGCGACGAGCTTTTGTCAAATCTGGTGTACGGAGGGTTGGTCATGCGACGGTCCTGCTGTCCTCGATGACCTCGATACCGTCGTTGAACTTGACCCCCTCGATCACTTTGCCGAGCTGGCGGAAGCCGCGTAGCCGCCGCCAGGACTTCTCGGCGCTCATGCCCATCTTGTAGATCATCGAGAGCATCGTCCCGCGCGTGACACAGCCCTTCGCCCGCGAGCTCCGATGGCGGATGGTGGCGAAGGCCGACTCGATCACGTTGGTCGTGCGCAGATGCGTCCAGTGGGCGGCGGGGAAGTCGTAGAAGGCCAGCAGCTGCTCGCGATCACGCGCCAGGCAAACGCGGTGGCCTTGGGGTACTTGTCTTCGTAGCGTTCGATCCAGTCGTCGAACGCGCACTCGGCCTGGGCGCGGGTCTCGGCCATCCAGATCTCCTGCAGTCCCTGCTTCGCCTTCGCCAACGCATCGCGCCAGCGATGCGCCTGGACATTGGGCAGGTAGTTGAGGACGTTGCCGGACTTGTGCATCCAGCAGCGCTGGCTGCGGGTCTGCGGATAGACCTCCGACAGCGCCGACCAGAAGCCCAGCGCGCCGTCGCCCACCGCCAGCTTCGCCGGCCGCGTGAAGCCGCGCTGCTGCATGCCCAGCAGCACTTCCCGCCAGCTCTGCGTGGACTCCCGAACTCCGTCCTCGATGGCCAGGAAATGCTTGTCGCCACGGGCGTTTCGCCGATCACCACCAGCACGCACAGGCGTCCACCTCGCAGGCTTCAATGTCGCCGATCTTGTAGTACCCCTTGTCGGCCACGGCGTCGATCTGCTCGACCGCGAGATTCTCGCGCGCGGCTACCGCCGTCTGCGCGAGCAGGCCAACGTCGGTCACATTGGTATGGACCTGCTGCTCGGCGATCAGGTTGTGCTTCGAGTCCACCGCGATCTGGACGTTGTAGCCCACCACGGCGCCCTTGGCGGTCTTCACCAGGCGCGAGTCCGGATCGGTCAGGGACAACTGCCCTCGACCGCTTTCCTCCAGTTGCTTCCGGCGCGCGCTCAACGCCGCGCGCCGTTCCCGGATCGCTGCGATCTTCCCTTGAAGATCCGTCACCGCCGCGCTGTCGCCGGAGTCGTCCGCATCCGCCTCGTCCATCTGCTTCAAGTACCGGTCCAGACGCTCGTTCGCCTTCTCAAGCTCCTTTTCGAGCTTGGCGCGGGTGAAGTTGCGGTTCGGGTTGTTCACCGCCTTGATGCGGGTGCCGTCGACGGCCACAAGCTCGCGGCCGTAGAGGTCCAGTTCGCGACAGATCCGAACGAAGTCGCGAAACACCTGCCGGAACGCCTCCCGATTTGTCGCGCCGGAAGTCCGCAATCGTCTTGTAGTCGGGCTGGAGCCGGCGCAATAGCCAGACGACCTCCAGGTTGCGGCGGCTCTCGACCTCCAGCCGCCGGCTCGACCGGACCCGGTTCAGGTACCCGTATATGTACAGCTTCAGCAGGTCGGCCGGATCGTAACCCG
Source organism: Candidatus Azotimanducaceae bacterium (assembly GCA_965206615.1). Taxonomy (GTDB): domain Bacteria; phylum Pseudomonadota; class Gammaproteobacteria; order Pseudomonadales; family Azotimanducaceae; genus VXNE01. The sequence continues at coordinate 319,711 of OZ242219.1, read as the reverse complement.
CACGCCCGGTCGCCTTCGGGCGGATCCGCTCAAAGTCCGCGGCTTCAAGGTCAAGGCCATCGACAAATGCATCAATGAAACGAACCGGGTTGTCCGGGCCAACGTAGTCGTCCACAACATCCGGGAGAAGCAGAAGCTGTGATCGATCTTCACCTGATATGTGTGCCATGGCCCATTTTACCAACGCGCCCGCCTTCATCGAGCGCGCGAAGAGTTTTCACACGGTCTGTGATGTCGCTTGATACCACGACGACGGTGTGCGGCCCGAGTCCCTCCCGACCCGCCATCGGCCGGTCGTCCAGCCACAGCCAGCGCAGTTCGGCCAGCCTTCCGAGTGCCGAGACGTCGGCGATCGGATTTCCCGGCAGGCGCAGCCAGGCCAGCGCCGACAGGTCGCCGAGCGCCGAGACGTCCGTCAGCCGGTTGGCGGCAAGGTCCACGCGTCTGAGCGATCCCAGCTCGGCCAGCAGGTCCATGGCGGCCAGGCGGTTGCCGGACAGGCCGAGGTGGACGAGATTCGCCAATCCCACCAGCGGCAACACCTCGGTCACCGCGTTGCCGTCCAGCAACAGCACCTCGAGGTCGGTCAGGTTCGCGAGCGGGCCTATGTCCACGAGCCGGTTCCCCGACAGGTTCAGGCGCCGCAGCCCGGTCAGTCCCCACAGCGCAGAGACGTCTTCGATGCGGTTGCCGGAGAGGTCCAGCACGCGCAGGCCGGACAGCCTCGACAGCGCCGACACGTCCGCGATCCGGTTCCCCGAGAGGTCGAGCACGTGCAGCCCAGTCAGGCCGGACAGCCCCCACGTGTCCGTGACCGCGTTGCCGTGCAGGTCGAGCACCTCGAGATCGACCAGCCCCGAGAGCGCTGACACGTCCGTCAGCAGCCGCGCTGACAGGTCGAGGCGCTCCACCTTCGCGGTGCCTGGTGTCACCGCCGCCCGCAATCCCGCAGCCCGGGGTTCCGACCCAACGCGCGACGGCAGGTGTGCGCGAGTCACATACCGCACGGGCTGGTCCGCGAACGCCGCGACGGGATTGCCTGACACGTCCTGCAACGGGTGCATGGCCGCCTCCAGGTAGCTTGCGGTCACCCGTTCGTCCGGTCGCATCCTGCGCGACAATCGGATCAGTACGGTGGTCCCGGACACCGCCACCGACGTCGCGGTGACCGGTGCCGTATCGTCCACCGCCACGCTGAGTACCACAAAGTCCTGCGGGGACGGCGTCGAACCGCCGTCCAACGCGTGCCCGAAACGGACCGTCAGCGTAGCGCCGGACAGGGTCGCATCCGCCGGCAACGCCCCGGCAGCGGCTCCGCAACTTGCCCCTGCGTCCTCGGAGTGGCGGCAGTTGTGTGACCCCCATCCCCGGAACTCGCAGTCCGCCAGGCGCTCTTCGTCGCCGGCGCACCGCACATCGTCCATCCAGATCTGGCCCGTGCCCTCGCCGAACGTTGCGCGCGTATGCGCGCTTGCCGTTCCCGCGTAGCCCAACTGGCGGCACGCGACCTCCGCGTCGTTGGGGGTCCAGGAGTCGTCGCACACCGTGCCCCACTCGCCGGCATGGTAGATCTCGACCCGGCCCTCGTGCGCGTTGGCTCCGTCCACCAGCCGCACGTCCGTTTCCGACGGCCCGTCCAACGGGGTCGTGGTAGCCGATGCCGGCGGCGACCATTCGCCGGTGCCCGCTGCGTTGTAGGCCCGCACCCGCACGTCGTAGGCGGTGTCCCCTGCGAGCCCGGCGATACGCGCGCTCGTTCCCGTCCCGGCGTGCCCTCCATCGGTCCACTCGCTCCCGGTCGTGCGGTACGCGACGTCGTATCCCTCGATCGCCGACCCGTTGTCCGCCGGCGCGCTCCACGACGCGTCCAGGTACGTCTGCCCGGCCGTCAGCGTCGGCTGCCCCACCCGGTCCGGCGCCGCCGCCGCGGGCCCCGGCACGGTTGCCGATGCCCCCGCCGACAGGCGCCCCCCGTTCGGCGTGCACGGACCCTCTTCGCAGCTCAGGCGGCCGACAACCGACACGGCGACGTCGGCCGTCCCGGACGGTCGAAGGGCTACCGTCCAGGTAGCCCGGCTCCGGTTCACCCGGCGCAGGGACTCCAGCGACCCGTTCGACACGCGCACCGCCCCGCCGCGCAACTTCCGCCCCGCCCCACTGGCGAGTTCCGCGCTGAACCGCAGCGTCAGCGAGACCGCCTCGGCCCCGTCGTGGCTCGACGGCACGTTCTCGAACCACGCCGTGAGCGCGCTCCGGTCGTTCGCCGCGATGGTCACGGTCGCGGAACCCACGGCGGTGCCGTCGTGGTGTGCCGTCAGCACCACGGTTTCCGCATCCTCCTCGTCGGCGTCGTCCACCGCGGAGATCGTCGCCGTGGCCGACGTTGCGCCGACAACGAGCGTCAGCGGCGATGCCGACACCGTGTAGTCGCCCCGCGCCGTGGAGCCCGACGCGGTCAGTGCAATCATCTGGTCCGTCGCGAACGAGACATCGTTCGAGATCGACACCGACAGCGCCGAACTGCCGCCCTCCTCGATCTCCGGCGGCGCCGCGGTCACCGCGAACGACGCAACGTCCTCGTCCACGACCGTCACCCGGGCGACGGCGTCCACCCCCACGGCGTAGCCTGTCCCGGCGATCAACGTCGCCATCACGGCGCCGTCGTCCTCGACCACCCGGTCGTCGTCGGTGGCGACCGCCAGGGTCGCGCCCGCATCGCCCACACCGATCGTGACCGACACGACAGTCGTTCCGGCCAATACGCCACCCGAACGCGTCACGTCCACCGATGCGGTCAGTGCGGATTCGACGGCCTGATCGGGCGTGACGGTGAACACGGCCGGTTCACCCTCCGTCACCGACCCCGCCACGGCCGCGATCGACAGCACCGGCAGCGGCGTCGTCCCCGGTCCAGCTACCACGGCCTCCACGCGCTCGGACAACCGTCTCCTGTCATGGGTGCATACGCCGGCGCCGCATGACCGGTTCGCTTCCAGCGCGATCGCCAGGTCGGCGTCGCCGGCGGGCGCGATGGTGATCTGCCACACGATGCTCCCGTCGACCCGCCTCGCCCGGGTCACAGAGCCGCCGGCAACCGTGAAGGCCGAGTCGCGCATGGAGGCATAGGTGTTGCGGATCGGCTCACTGAAGCGTGTACGGAACAGGAGCGCGGTCGCCCCGTCGTGGGCTTCCGGAAGATCCTCCAACGTCGCCGTAAGCGGGACGGTACCCGCCCGGTTCACGCGCACGGCGTAGACCCTGGCGTTACCGTCCTCGGCCGTCACGGTGATCCGCAGGTCGTTGTCGCCGGTCTCCAGTGAGATGACCCGCTCCGTCCCCTCCGCCGCGTCGTCCCCGAGGGCGATCGCGACGGTCGCCGCACCGTCCCTGGGCGTCGCCGTAACGGTCGTGGCCGTCACGCCCGCCCCGACCCGCCCCGCGTATGCCGTCGTCTCCGGGTCGAACGTGCCGATGTCGACGCCGGACAGCGTCAAGCCGACGAGGTGCGCGTCGTCGGACAGCGGCGAGAGGGCGCGGCAGACTCTGGGCGCGAAGTGGCGTGCGTGGGCGGCAAGGACGCCTTGCCCGTAGCGCGGCGTCGCGGTGTCGAAGGCCCATGTCCCGCGCACCGTGCGGCGCGCCAACGACGCCTGCCCGCGCAGCGTGTGGAAGTCCTCGTACGCGGTGTCGAGCTCCTGCATGGTCGTCGCCGACCCGGTCGGGTACTCGAGCAGCGACTTGATCACGCTCTCGGTGTTGCCGGTCCTGCTCAGAAACTCGTCGTTCGTGGTGGTTTCGTAGAGCCTGCCGACCTCCGGGATGGTCTTCGCCGCACGGTGAAGCATCAGGAACAGGACGTGGGTGAGCACACCCTCGTAGCTGTACTCCGACGCCTGGACCGGTGGCGGAACCGTCCCGTTCGTCGGCATCTGCACGAAGTCTCCCGACCCGCTCAAACGGGCCAGGTGGTGACGCGACCGGCTGATCTCTTCGCGCAGGACGACGGGCGGAGAGGCCGCACAGATCACGGATGTCGCCATCCCCGGGTAGCCCGCGCGCGATCGCAGCCGGCTGAAGAGCACCTCGGCTTGCCGCAGCGGCAGGCGGTGCGTGAACTCCCAGTTGGGGTCCACCTTGATCTGGCGCGGCACGGCAAGCCGCCGCCTGCCGTTCGCGGCGTAGGTCAACTCCAGCTGCGCGAGTCTCGGGTCGGACGTCGCCGCGATCTTGCGAGCGAACGCCGCTTCCTGTTCCGCCTCCCCTTGCGGCTGAACGTTCGCGCCGCTCGATTCGGTGCCGTGCCACGCTTGCGACACGCCCCAGATCGGCCGGTCGATGTCGCTGTGGCAGCCCGCGCACGTCGCCGGCCTGCGCACGGCGGGGTCGGCGCCGGAGAAGTCGATGACTCCAGCGGTCCAGCGCCCTTGGTCCGGCACCGCCGCCAGGAACTCGACCGACCGGTGCCCGGGACTCGCCGGATCGGTCGTCCACGTGAGCAGGAACTCGGCATCGGCTCCCCAGGAGACGATGCGCGGATGGTGCACCGAAACGAAGTCGGCCACGGGACTCTGTGACCGCAGGACGGCGACGAAGTGACGCTTGTGCAGCGGCGGCAACGCTTCGATGAACTGTTCGACGGAGAATATGCCCTGATCGGCCAGGAACGACGTCACGTTCGCCTCCGTCAACCGTTCCGGCATGGTCGCGCCCAGGGGGGCTTCGCGGGTGACCACCACCGTGTACGTCGTCGTCGACCCGCCGGCCACGACCGTCACGACGACCGTGTTCGAACCCTCGTCCAGGTCCACCTGATGCCCCTCGGCGCCGTCGTCGCCGTCGGCCGGGTCTACCGTCGCGCTCGCGTCGCCGACCGGTACGGCCGTGACGGTGACGCTGGTGACCGCATTGGCCACGCGTGCCCGGTAGTCGGTCGTGTCCGGCGAGAACGCAAGGTCCACGTAGCTCAATGCCAGCGACGCGAGCGCGGCGCCCCGCGTCTCGCAGACGACGCCGGCGTCTTCGCGGTGGCTGCAGTTGTGCACGCCCCACCCGGGGAATGCGCAGTCCCCGAGGCGGGTCGCGCTTTGCGCCCCCGCACTGGCCGCCTGGGCCGCCGTGCAGCGCAGGTCGTCCATCCAGATCGCGCCGCGGCCTGCGCCGAAACCGGCCCGGGCCAGAACGGTCTCCGCACCCTCGTGGCCGAGCTGCCGGCATACGAGTTCCGCGTCGTTCGTGGACCAGGAGTCATCGCAGACCGTGCCCCAGACGCCGTCGTGGTAGATCTCGACGCGGCCCTCGGCGGCGTCCGATCCACCGACGAGGCGGACATCCTGATCCTGCGGCGTCGCCGGCTGTCCGGCAGTCGCAAGCGTGTCAGCGTGGCGGCCGTCGCCCGACTGCGCGTGGACGGCCATGGCGTAGAGAGCCGCGACGGCGGCGACGGCCAAAAACGTGCCGCGACGGCGTCTCGGGTCACCGCGGGAAATCGCGTTCCGGCGGGGGAAACCTACTCTCGAACTGCTGGAGCAGGACATGTCGGGCTACCACTGCAAAACTGCAACAACGATGGCCAAGCCATACGCACTACACCTACACCCGCCAAATGTCAAGCCTCCGAACTGGTTGGCCCACGATCTCTGGCGCACGATCTACGCCTTCGAGGAGCTGCGCAGGGAAGAGGCAGGGAAGAGGCAGGGAAGAGGCAGGGAAGACGATCCTGCTATCTCGTACTCGTCAGGCGATCAAGAAGAAGGGAGAACTTCGGACCGTGCTCGATCTGGTACGCAAGTCGCAGGCGTCGGGCGGGTTCGACATGCTGAAGGAACCTGACAAGCTGGAGTTGAGTTTCGAGGCGCTCGTCATCGCACGTGCGGAGCACTCTCCGAGCGATGCGGTCGACAAGGCTCGTAGCTCGACTCGAAGCCGTCGGCATGGACCTCGACCGGGTGCACGCCTACTGGCGGGCACCGTGATCCTGCGTCCCTCGGCGCCGCTGGTCCAGCGGGATCCGCTACGTGGGCCCCAGTGCCACGGACATCGCTCGGGAGCATGCCGATGACCTGGCGGATCGACGTGACGATCAGGACCCAGGAGCGGCCGTGTGGGGTATGCATCCGCGCGGCGAACGCCGTTGTCGATGCGGCCGGCGCACGCAAGATCGAGGCCATCGAACGATTCCTGACCTCACTGCCGCCGGGTCGCACTACTTCAACGTTAGCGGTTCCCTGGAAGACAGCTCTGCGTTCATCCAGCTACGGTCGCATTCCGCGGCCTGAGGGGTTGCCAGTCGGATGTGGCCTGGCGCGGCCCTCACTGGGCCCGAGTCCGTGGCGGATGCTCGGCTGGGGCAATCGCCTTGGTGGCCCCGAAGGTGTCGACCGCCGCTCTCGCGACATGCCTCGATGCTCTCAAAGGCCGAGTAGTTCTAGTGCGCTGGGTCCTGCCATAGAACGCCCCACCAAGGCAGTGGCATATGCCGGAAGCTGACTTCTTGACGATGGCTGACTTCTTGACGATGTTGGCTCCGATCCCGCCCCCGGAGTCCCCGCCGACCTCGTTCTCCACGGCGTTGCGTGCGGACGCCCTCGCACAGTCTCCTTGCCCCCTCCTTGGTTCACGTCCGCCGTGGACGGCGAAGCCGCGGAGTTCGGGTTGCGGGCGCCCGGACGATCAGAGATTTTCGATGAAATCCTTTACCCCGGTGAGGGTTATCTCGATTCCGACGGCCAACAACAGGAAAGCGGAAATCGTGGTAAACGCAGCCAGCCCGGTCTTCCCCAATCTCGCTATCGTGAAGTGGCTGCTGCCGTAACACAGTCCAACCGCGAGCGCGACGGCGAAGATCGCGCCGACGATTGCCCCGTACTCAACGAGCGTGTGAAAGTTCCAGTGGTGCTTCACGGATCCACCGAGGGAGATTCCGATGGCCAGTACTGCGGCGTCCGCCGTCAGCGGCATGGTCAGGGGAAAGAACGCCATGTCGTCCGAAGTCCTCGGCGACTCCGCGGCATCCGGTCGGTGCCCCCCGCCTTGCAGCATGCCCCACGCCGCATGAAACAGGACGAGCCCACCGGCGATATCAACAACTCCCACAGTGAGGCTGAAGATCTCCAGCACCAGCCTGCCGAACAGCACCGTCCCCACCACCAGCAGGAAGAAGTAGGTGGCGACGCGCCGCGCCAGGGCTTTACGCTCATGGTTCTCCAGGTGGCGGGTCATGGCGAAGAACGGGGCCGACATGCCCACCGGATTCGCCACCGGCAAAAGGGCCGCCACGGCATAGAAGAAGATGTGCGCGATGTCGGCCGGCCAGGTGGTCATCGCGGGCGCCTCAGCAGTGGTTGGTCACCCGGCGTTGATCCTTGTGCCGAAGCTGGCGCGTATCGAATCCGATCGGACCCTTCGCCGCGATCGAGTCGAGGAACTCGAGGGTAACTACAATGGACTCCAGGAGGTGTTCCGCCATGCCGCGCGTGAGACTGCTCTTCAGCACGATGCGGAACATGGACGCGTCCGCGTCGGCATCCCGGAACAGCGGCAGGTGGTCGCCGGACAGCGGGTGTTCGAACTGCATGCGGTAGCTGCCCACGTACCAGTGATGCTGGGACAGCGCGTGCTGCAGATCGAAGTCGTCGTAGCCGAGTCCGCAGTCCGGATTCAACCGGGCCGCCACCACCGGCAGGCAGCCGTCGTCGCCGTGATCGAGCATCACGAACCGCGGTTTGCCCGCGCAGGTCATGGCCCGCAGCCGTTCCCGCAGATAACGCGCATTGGCCATCATGTTGTCGCAGCACCGGCGATAACCCGACATGCCGTAGTGGAGCAGCTTGTAGTACTGGGCGTAAACGCCCGTGGCGGGCCTTGAGAAGTTCAGCGTGTAGGACTCGGCATTGCCCCCGAGATAGGTCACCGAAATGGAGACATGCTCGCTCAGATCTTCGCGATGCCGCCACACGATCCAGCCCGTCCCGCAAATGGATTCGCCGTACTTGTGGCCGCTTGCGGATATCGACAGCACGTTGCCGACACGGAAATCCCATGGCGGAAGACCGTCCTGGAACGGGGCGATGAACCCACCCGAGGCGGCATCCACATGAATGCCGACCTGATAGCCTCGTTCGGCGTTGACCTGATCGATCACATCGCTCACCGCACCGACGGGATCGTAGTGGCCCCCGTAGTGATTGCCCATGATGCAGACCACGCCGATGGTCCGTTCGTCGATCGCCTCCCGAACCGCTTCCGGATCCAGGGCAAAGGTCTCGACCGATGGCTCGATGAGCCTCGGTTCGATATCCATGTACTTGAACAGCTTCTCCCAGGCCGCCTGAAAACAAGTGGAGATCACCAGGTTCGGGCGCTGGTCCAGGATCCGTTCCACGGCCGTTCCCCGGCGTCTGGCATACCAGTTGCGCCAGCGGAATTTCAGTGCCAGCCCGGCAAGCAGGCAGGCTTCGGTGGAGCCGACCGTCCCCGCGCCGGGAAGGACCCCGTAGTCATCGAAATCGGTGCCCGTGGGGCAGTGCCATAGGTCCGCGATCATGTTGACTGTGGTGTCGTGGAGCTTGTACGACTGCGGGTAGACCGTCTGGTCGGCCAGATTGACCCTGAGCCCCATGAGTGCGATTTCCTCTTCCTCCTCTTCGAGGGCGACGTTCACGTAGGAGGAGGTGTTCAGCCTGGGATCGAAGTCCAGCGCGTGGGCATTTTCCACCATCAACTTCACGGCGCGCCGGTCCAACCCGTGCTCGGGCATGCGCCGCAGCTTGAACCAGTCCCGCGTGACGAGCGGCGAATCGTAGTAGCCGGCGCCATCGGCTTGTGTCTCTGCCAGCCGGGCGCGAAGCAGTTCCACTTCCTGGCGCAATTGAGCGATTTCGTCCGACATGGATGTTCTTCCCGTTTCCTGTCACCCGAAGGGCCTTCGTCCCCCGCTGTGGAGGGGGCTACTCCAGCGCATGAATCGGCCCAATCTGCACGCACGCCGATTTGCCACGCATCCGCCTGACCTGATGCGGCGCGCATGGTCCAGAATCGCTCTCATGAATCGCGGAGCTGTCATGGGACTCGAAATCCAGCACCTGTCGCCCAGGCGCTGACATCAGATCTCGGTAGCTGAGGTGTACAGCCCTGCGGCCGCGATGTCAATTCAGATTGTCCGGTTGGGGCCGTCCGCGGGGACCAGGCAACGACACGAGGGTTGCCGGGGAAGGCTAATCTATCGGAAGCTGTTGCGGTTGGTGTCGCGCACGCTCGGCTACGTGGCGCAAGCGCAACCGGCGGTAGCCTCGGCGGACGCGCCCTGGGCGCGGTCGTGGACCAGCGAAGCCAGTGCCTGCAACGACTTGCTGGAGCGTGTCGTGGATCAGACGCGGCGCCGCGTGTTCGGCGGCGAAACGGTGCCGGCGGCTGGCCAAGGCGCAGTGCGGCACGATTCGCGAACAGCTGCTCAAGGTGGGGGCTGGGGCCAGACCCCAAGCGCGAGCGAGGAGTTTGGCGGCGCTAACCCGAGATCGCGACGTCGGCAAATCGAAGCCGTGCCATCAGGGCCGAGCGCTCCGCGTTCCAGTGCTGCTCGTCGCCGATCGCGGCGATGCTCTTCAGCAGATCGAAGAAGTTGCCCGCGACCGTGACGTTGCGGACCGGCCGCTGCCGGGCGCCATCCCGACACAGGAAACCCGCCGCGCCGAAGCTGAAATCCCCGGAGATCGGGTTCGCGCCCGAGTGGAGTCCCGCCAGATCGACGATCTCCAGGTATTCGCCGCCCGTCAGGGCAGACTCGGTCGCATCCCCGCGGGCGATCTCGAGCTGATGCAGGCCCACGCCTAGCGAAGACCGCGGCGAGCGGGCGGCGTTGCCGGTATTCGGGACGTCGAAGTGCGCGGCCGTGGCGCTGTTGTGGATCAGCGTGCGCAAGATGCCGTCCTGCACCAGTGTCGTCGTCGCTGCGGGCAGGCCCTCGTCGTCGAACAACGCATAGCCAAAGCCATCGGTCCGCAGCGGCACGTCGCGGATGCTCAACGCTTCGACGGCGATGCGCTCACCCACCTTGTCGCGCAGCGGGTTGATGCCGTCCTTCGCGCTCTTGCCGGAGAACATGCTGGCAAACACGCCGAATACCGCCGCCTGGCAGTCGGCGTCGAACAGCACGTCGTAGCGCCTGCTCGGCACCGCCGCGCCGTGCAGCAGCGCCAGGCAGCGCTGGTAGGTCTCGTCGACGATCTCGCGCATGTCGACCTCGTCGAAGCGGCGGGCGCCACGCTGCACCCCGTCGAGCACGTCCTTGTCGCCGTCGCCGACCAGCGCGTAGGCATACGCGGCGCACAGGCGACTCCTGCTGTGCGCGGAGCGGCCGGTGGTCGCGAAGACGTGCTGTTCGGCGGTGATGTCCTGGACGCCGTTGTAGGGGACGTTGCGCACCTTGTCGCGCCCGGTGAGCTCCCGTTCGAGGAACAGTGCGGCTTCGATCTTCTCTTCCACGGGCGTCGGATCCGATGGGCAGAGCGTCGCGTCGTCCGTCACCAGGCGGGCATCGCCGTCAACGATGCCCTCGTCCGGATCCGCACGCGCATACGTGGCGTTGACGAGGGCCTGCTCGACCATCGAATCCAGGGACGCGGCGTCTGCGGCTTCGCTGTAGGCGATGCCGGCGCGCTCCTCCCGGATGATCCGTACACCGTAGATGCGTGTCGACTTGACCTTGTGTTCCTCCAACGCCCCACCGTGCGCCTTGAGCGACAGCGACGCTTCTTCCCGCACGACGAGGTCGCCGACCGCCCCAGCGGCGGTGACGCGGTCGAGTACACGGCGGGCGGCGTGCCCTACGGTATCGTTGCCCATCAGGCATTGCCTCCGACCAGGATGTCATCCACCTTGAGCGTCGCCTGACCGACCGTGGTGGGCACCGCGCCGGAGACGGAGCCGCACATGCCGGTCGCGAGCGCGAAGTCGCTGCCGACCATGGAGATGCGGCGCAGCACGTCCGGACCGGTGCTGATGAGGGTTGCCGCCTTGACGGGGTGGCGGACCTTGCCGTCCTCGACGTAGTAGCCCTCGGTGACGGCAAAGTTGAACTCGCCCGTGCCCGGCTGCACGGACCCGCCGCCCATGTGCGCCGCGTACACGCCCTTGTCGATCGACGCGATCATGTCGTCGAAGCTGTCCGGCCCCGGCTCGATGAACGTGTTGCGCATCCGCGATGCCGGCGCAAACCGATAACTCTCGCGACGCCCGGATCCGGTGCGCGGGTGTCCGGTCTGTGCCGCGCCGAGGCGGTCGGCGAGGAAGTGCACGAGCCGGCCGTCCTTGATCAGTTGCGTCCGCTCGGTGGGCATGCCCTCGTCGTCGATGTTGATCGAGCCCCATTCGCGCTCCAGCGTGCCGTCGTCCACGGCGCTGACCACCGGATTGGCGATCGTTTCCCCGAGCTTGTCGTGGAACACGGAGGCCTGCTTCGCGACCGAGGTGGTCTCCAGAAGGTGCCCGCACGCCTCGTGGAAGATCACCCCGCCGAAGCCGTTGCCGATCACCACCGGCATGCGGCCGGACGGACAGGGCCTGGCGGAGAGGTTCACCAACGCCTGGCGGGCCGCTTCGGCGCCGCATTCGGCCGGATCCAGCCCCTCGACGATCTCCCAGCCCAGCAGGCCGCCATCGATCTGCATGCCCGTCGCCTGCTCGGAGCCGTTGGAGGCCACCGCCTGCAGGCGTGCGCGGACGTAGTGGCGTGTGTCACGGATGTGCAGGCCCTCGCTGTTGAAGATCTCGATCGCCTGTTCGCGCTGGCCGCAGGCGCCCTGGGTCTGGGAGATGAGGTTGCTCGCCGCCCGGGCCGCGCGGTCGGCGGCGAACAGGTAGTCCACCTTGTCGCGGACCTCCGCGTCCCTGGTGAGCGTGCGCTCCGCCAGGTGGATGTCCTCCGCCACCCGGAAGTCGAACGCGCGTATCGTCGACGCGGGGTCGCGCCGGTCCTTCGCGGCGAGTTCCGAGACGATGCGCCGGAGTTCCTCTCCTTCGGTTCTGTTCGTGAAGCCGTAGAGCACTTTCGTGCCGTAGACCAGGCGCACGCCGATGCCGAAGTCGATGCCGGAGGCAATGTCCCGCACCTGGCTCGACAGCGTGGCGATGTTGTTGACCTGGTTGCGTTCCACGAACACCTCGGCGAAGTCGGCGCCGAGGGCGATGGCATCGTCGAGAACGGATCGGGCGACGCGGCTGTCCAGCACGGGAATCTCCTTGGCGGTGCGAGCGCGATAGTGTGTCACAGGAGTTCTCGCTGCGGACAAGCCGCGGGCCGTAGCGGGGTGACCGCCGCGACCCCTTCCCGATTCCCGGCGCACTCCGACCCGTCAGCGCCCTACCGTTGCGGTCGCGGCAGCAGGCCTCGCGCGGCCTCGACGATGGACTCCGGGAACGGCGCCGGCCGCCGCCGCGCCTTGTCGAGATGGACGCCCCGCTGCGAGAGGCGCGCGACCTCGGCACCGGTGTCGAGGGACAGCAGGCGGTGCTCGATGGCGAGCGACGTGCGCCCAACGCGCGCCACGCAGGACTGCGTTCCGAGCGGCGTTCCGGGGACGGCCCCACCCGTGCGCCGAAAGTCGAACGCGAAGGTGGCGAAGCCGACATTGCGCTCGCGCGCGTAGCTCGGCGTCATGCCGATCGCGTTGCGCAGGTGTTCGCCGGCGGCGGAGAAACGCAGGACGCAGGCGTGCGAGCCCAGTTCCCCGGACAGCCCGCGGTCCGCATCGGTCATGATGTCGCGTCCCGTCTCGAGCCAACGTACGCCATCCGTCGAGGGTGTCTGGCTCGCGGCGACCGGGAGGTCGGCCCAGTCCCAGTCGACCTGCACGCCGGGCTCGTCGGCCAGCGTCGGCAGAGCGGGGATGGAGCCGGAGAGAGACTGGTAGAAGCGCGTACACACTGCATCGGTCTCGGCGTTCACGAGAACGTGCCCCAGCAGGTCCGCGCCGAGCGGCATCGTGTGGATGCGGTAGATGTCGCCCTTGCGCAGCTCCGCATCGAAACGCACTTGGCAGCGTGTCATCGTCGGTGCGCCGGGGTCCGTCGGGTCCACCCCGCACGCCCGCAGGGCTACCGCCGTCGCGTGGTCGAGCTTCTGAAAGTAATAGCCGACGGTGAAGTGGTCCACGGCATCGCACTCCCACGGCGGGACGGCGCCCATGAACGTGATGCGTGCCTCTTTCATGCAACCTCCCCGTGTACCCGTTCAACGGACCCGCCTGGGCCGCAACATCGCTGCGTCCCACCGCCGTTTACCATCCGGCCGTTCGGCAGTATGCTCCCGCGCCCGCCGGGGAGATGACGGTCCCGACCGGCCACCGTCCACCGTCCACCGGTCTTCTCACCTCTTTCTCATCGCAGGGCTCAACATGCAATCCGTCTCCCCGACGGGCACGACCGACCCATCCCCGATCGGGCGGCGTGTGCACGTCATCGGCAACAGCACTTCCGGCAAGAGCACTCTGGCCGAGCGGCTGGCCCGGGCGCTCGATGCGGACTTCGTGGAGCTGGACGCGCTCAACTGGCTGCCCGGCTGGGTGGGCCTCAACGAGACCGATCCAGACGAGCTGGAGCGGCGGTTCCAACATGCCACCCGCGGCGATGCGTGGGTGGTGGCCGGCTCCTGTTCCGCGTACGCCCAGCGCGTGTTCTGGTCTCGGCTGGACACCATGATCTGGCTGGATCTGCCGCTGGGGCTCCTCCTGAAACGCTTCTTCAACCGGTCCTGGCGGCGTTGGCGCCGTCGCGAACTGCTGTGGGGCACCAACCTCGAGCGGTTCTGGCCACAGTTCGCGCTCTGGCGCGGGACTGACTCGCTGCTCTACTGGATCCTCACCCAGCACGCTCGCAAGCGCCGCGTGACGCTCGCCTGGATGGCGGACCCACGCTGGGCGCACATCCGCTTCGTGCGCCTGACGTCCGTGTCCGAGGTCGAGACCTTCGCCGGCGCCGTCGAGGCAAGCGTCCGGCACTGAGCCGGTTCGGCCGTTCGCGTATTGGGGCACGAAACCGTACTCTAGCCCGATACCAATCAAGGGCGCAGTGCATGGCCGGCCCGGCGACCCAGCCCGGACCCACCGACAACGAAACCCCCAAGACCGCCGCACCCGGCATCGACCGCGTCCTGTTCGGCGCCTGCGTCGTCCTGATCGTCGGCGCGTGCGTGCCGATGGCGCTGTTTCCGGAACAGGCGTCGGTCGTCGTGACGGGGCTCTACGACTGGATCGCCGGCGAGATCGGGCTGCTCTATCAATGGGCGACGCTCGCTGCGACGATCGTCCTGGCGGTGCTCGCCTTCGGCAAGTACGGCGGACGGCGGCTCGGGGGAGACGACGAGACACCCGAGTTCGGCAATCTGTCCTGGATGGCGATGCTCTTCTGCGCCGGCATCGGCGCGGGACTGCTCTACTGGTCGGCCATCGAATGGGCGCACTACCTCGATACGCCGCCCTTCGGCCTCGAAGGCGGCTCCACCGAAGCCCGCGAATGGTCGGCGACGTACGGCATCTTCCACTGGGGACTGTCCGCGTGGTGCCTGTACTGCCTGCCCACCGTCGCGATCGCCTACCCGTACTACCAGCGCCGCATCGCGTCGCTGCGGCTGTCCACCTCGCTCGTGGGACTCGCCGGGGACGACGTGGTGCACCGCCCCATCGGGCGAGTCGTGGACTGCATCTTCATCATCGCCCTCGTGGGCGGCACGGGTACGTCACTCGGGCTGGGCACGCCCATGATCGCCGCCTGCGTGTCCAGGCTGTTCGGCATCGACGAGTCCCACACACTCGACGTCGCCATCATGTTCGTCGCGGTCGCCCTGTTCGCCTTCAGCGTCTACAGGGGACTCGAGCGCGGCATCCGGCGATTGTCCGACATCAACGTCTGGATCGCCGGAGGGTTCGCCCTGTTCGTGCTGGTGGCCGGACCCACTGCGTTCCAGCTCGAGCTCGGCACGAACAGCCTCGGGCTGATGCTGCAGGAGTTCGTCCGGCTGAACACCTGGACCGATCCCATCCTCGAGACGGGATTCGTCGAGGACTGGAGCGTCTTCTACTGGGCCTGGTGGCTGGCCTACGGCCCCTACATGGGGCTCTTCGTCACGCGCATCTCCCGCGGGCGGACGCTGAAGCAGCTGATTCTGGGCATGGTGGGTTTCGGGACGCTCGGCTGCGCGGTGTTCTACATCACCGTCGGCAACGCCGCCATGTGGATGGACATGGAAGGGCTCGTTCCGGTCCGCGAACTCGTCGCCGCGGGCAGCGCCGACACGGCCATCGCGCAGGTCGTCGCGGCGCTGCCCCTCTACCCACTGCCGCTCATAGCCTTCATCGTGATGGCGCTCATCTTCGTCGCGACCACCTACGATTCGGCTTCGTATGCCATTGCCGCCTCCGTCACCCGGCGTCTTCCGGCCGGCGTCAACCCCCACCGGGCGAATCGGGTGTTCTGGGCGTTCGCACTGGCGGCACTGCCGATCACGCTGCTGATCGTCGGGGGCTTGCGGGCGATCCAGTCGGCGGTGCTGGTGGTGTCGGTGCCGCTGCTCGCGATCGGGGTGGCGATGACGGTCTCGCTGTTCCGCTCGCTACGAGACTCCTGAGCGCGCCCTGCGGCCCGCGGCCATGACTGAAGACCGCCTGCTCCGGGACACCGCCGGCCGCGACCCGGTGACACGTTCCCGCCTGGTCGCCGACCTCACCGCCCTCGGACTCACCGGCGGTGCGGTGGCGATCGTGCACACCTCCCTGTCGAAGATCGGCTGGGTCCCGGGCGGCGCGCAGGGCGTGATCGCGGCGCTGCTGGACGTGCTCGGCGAGGCCGGCACGCTGGTGATGCCCACCCACACCGGTCACCTCAGCGATCCCGCGGGCTGGATTGCGCCTCCCGTCCCCGAGTCCTGGTGGGAGACGATTCGTGAGGAGATACCGGCCTATGACCCGGCGTTGACGCCCACCCGGATGATGGGCGCGGTCGCCGAGACGTTCCGTACGTACCCCGGCGTGCGCCGCAGCGCACATCCGCATGTCTCGTTCGCGGCGCTTGGCCCGGACGCGGAGCGGATCGTGGCAGAGCATCCCCTCGGCTCCATGTTCGGCGAGCATTCGCCCCTCGCGAGGCTCTACGACCTCGACGCCGAAGTGCTCCTCGCCGGTGTGGATCACGGCAACAGCACGGCCATTCATCTCGGCGAGTACCGCGCCGACTTTCCCGGCAAGCGCACCGGCATCGAGGGAGCGCCCATGATGGTGGAGGGACAGCGCCGCTGGGTGCGCTTCACCGAAACGCTGCCCAGGGACGACGACTTCGCCGAACTCGGCGAGGACTTCACGCGGGAGACCGGCCAGGAGCGGCGCGGGCCCCTCGGCTGGGGAGAGGCCCGCCTGATGCGCGTGCGGGCGATCGTGGACTACGCCCAGCGCTGGTTGACGACGCATCGGGCCACCTAGAGGCAACCAGCAGGCGGTCGACGGCTCCGGCACGGGGGCAGGTGTTCCATCCCGACACGCCGTATGATCAGCGCCGATGGCGACCTGTGCCCCCTTGGCTTCGGATCCGGATCCCCGCGAGTTCACTCTTCGCGCGAAGCGGCTATTGCTCGGCGAGGACGCTGCCGGAGGCCGATGAACGCCTTGTCCGGCAAGGTGGCCGCCGTCTTGGCCCTCGCCGCTGGCACGGCCTGGCCGGCGGAGCAGCCGTGCGGCGATCCGCAGTACCGCCACGGCATCTCCTACGTCATGCCGCTGCGTTACGGACCGGACTTCGCTCACTTCGCGTACGCCAATCCCGAGGCACCCAAGGGCGGCACGATGCGCGTGGCGCAGATGGGCACCTTCGACAATTTCAACGGCATCGTCGAGATCGGCCGCATCCCGGACGGCTACGACGCCATGGGAGGCTTCGTCTACGACCCGCTGCTCGAGGAGAGCCTCGACGAGCATGCGAGCGCCTACGTGCGCCTCGCGGACGGCGTCGCGGTTGAGCGGGACTTCCGGTGGACCGCGTTCCGTTTGCGCGACGGGGCGCGCTGGCACGACGGGCGCCCGGTTACGCGCGAGGACGTGCTCTACACCTTTGACGCCATCCGCGAGCACGGCTCGGTGGTGCTGCGCACGGCGCTGGCCCACCTCGACCGCATCGTCCCGTTCGGCGAACGCGAGCTCTGCTTCGTCACCCGCGCGGGCGTTGAACCGCACCCGATCCTGCCGTTCGTCTACGGACGCATCTCCATCCTGCCGAAGCACTACTGGATGGCGCACGACATCAGCAGGACCGCGACCGAACCGCCGCCCGGCAGCGGGCCCTACCGCTTCGAGCGCGCCAACTTCGGCCGCACGATGACCTTCCGCCGGGTCGACGACTACTGGGGCCGCAACCTGCCCGTCAACCGGGGCCGCTTCAACTTCGAGCGGGTGAAGTACGACTACTTTCGTGACGAGAACGTCATGCTCGAAGCGCACAAGGCGGACGTGGTGGACGTGCGCCACGAGCTGTCGGCCAAGAACTGGGCAACGGCGTACGGTTTTCCGGCTGCGCAACAGGGCCTCTTCAAGACGGACCTGCGGAAGGGGACGCGCATCTGGGGCCTGTGGTGGCCTGTCTTCTGGAACCTCGACCGGCCGCGCTTTCGCGACATCCGCGTGCGCGAGGCCCTGTGGCTGCTCTACGACTTCGACTACCTCAATCGCGCCTACTTCCATGGTTTCTTCGATCACGGCGTGAGCCTCTTCCAGAACTCCGCCATGGCGCACAGCGGCCGGCCCTCGGCACGCGAGCTCGCGTTGCTCGAGCCGTGGCGCGGCCGGATTCCGGATCGGGTGTTCACGAAGCCCTTCCACCATCCCCGGAGCGACGGCAGAGGCTTCAACCGGGAGAACACGAAACGCGCGCTCGCACTGTTCGACGAGGCCGGCTGGCACATCTCCGATGGCGCCATGGTGCACAAGGAAACCGGTGAGCCGTTCCGGATCGACTTCATCTTCGTCCTGACCTTCAGTGGCCGCTCGATCATGCCGTTCACCGCGCGGCTCAGACAGGTCGGCATCGCGACGACGGTGCGCGTGCTGGACGTCTCGCACTGGCTCTACCGCAGCCGTGCCGGGTCGTTCGACGGCACCAGCGTCAATTTCGTGCCGACCTACATGCCCGGTCCCCAGCTCGAGGCCCGTTTCGGCAGTGCGAGCGCCGACATCGGCTATGGGACGAACTGGGCCAGGATCAGGGATCCGGCCGTCGACAGCCTGACCGAGTCCGTAAACCGCGCGCGGACCGCCGAGGACCTTTACGCCGCCACGCGCGCGCTCGACCGCGTGCTGCTGTGGAACTTCTACTTCATCCCCGGACCGTCGACGCCCGGTATGCGCCTGACCTACTGGGACCGTTTCGGCGAGGTCCGCAGCGAGGGTCTCTCCCGGGTGCCGTTCGTGGAAACCTGGTGGTGGGACGAGCGGAAGGCGGCGCGGGTACGCGCTGGGATCGCGTCCGTCGAGGACTGACGCGGGCGTGGATGCGCGCCATCATCGAGGTGGCCGTATCACCGACTCAGCAGTGTGTAGCCTTCACAGCGCGCACGTTCTTGAACACCGAGACCGGAGAAGCAACGGATATCTTCAGCAACGACGCAGCTTTTCGATGTTGATTCCACCGTTATGGGTAAAGTCGTGCCTGTGTCGGTGGTGCCTGCCTGACCGGCAGCTGCGAGTACGCGATGATGACGGAATCACCGGGGCAGCAGCAGCTCGGCGTTTTTGACGAAGAACTTCTCCTGGAAACTGTCGCTCACGCCCCCGAATCGCGACAGATGGGATGCCAGCGGATCCTTGCCGCCTTCGGGATGCGGATAGTCCGTCGCGAAACAATAGACGTCTTCCAGACCGTACCGCTCCACGTACTTGTGGACCGGCTCGAAATGGAACGAGCTGACCCGAATGTTCCGGTTGATGTACTCCGAGGGTTTCATCGCAAGCACCTTGCCCAGCCGCCTCCAGAACTGCTCCCCCCACATGTCAAGCGACTCCGCCAGTGGACCGATCCAGTGGGCGCCCAGCTCGATCAGGCCGAACCGCAGGGTCGGGTGGCGTTCGAACACGCCGCCAAGCACGATCGCCGTCACGAAGTTCTCCGCTGGCTGGTGGGCCGTCGACAGCGTGAACGGATCCAGGGGGATCTCGTTCGTCTCCGTCGGGACAGGCCTGAACGCGGGGATCTTGCCCCACGCGCCGGACCGTCGATACGCACGTTCGTCGCCGATGTGGATCATCACCGGAACGTCGGCCTCCGCGCACATCGACCAGAACGGATCCAGTGCCTCGTCCGCCGGCGACTTGCCCCCCGGTGGAAGCGAGGCGGGCACGATGACTGAACTCAACCCCGATGCGATGATCTCCTCCGTATCTCGCAAGAGCTGATCCAGATCATTCGCCAGAAGCACCCCCGCCGGACGAATGCGGTCGAAGTGCTTGCGCGTCATTTCGGCCGCCCACCCGTTGTACGCCTTCTGCACCCCCTGCGCGAGCCGACGAATCTTCGGCGGAGTCACATTGTCGATTCCAAAACTCCCGCCGATCTTCTCGATGGGCGTCGATTCGAACAGTGGTGCGAACATCCCGAAAAAGGGGAACAGCAGCTGACGCCGAACCCCTTGCAGATCCATCACCTGGATCCGCCGGTCGAACGACATCGCCCCCGGGGCCTCGGATCCTCGAACCGTCCGGATCGTCTCCTCATCGATCGGCGTCTTCTCCACGTGATCCTCGACGTTGAAACCGTCGATTTCCGCGCCGTCGCCGGCCATCTTCCGCATGCGCTTCATGGCCAGATCGCAGACCTCCTCTCCGATCTCCCCGAAATGTTCGCCCCAGAGAGTCGGTACGATCTGCTCGTGAGTGTCGACATCGTTGATCCGTCCCTTCAGTTCGTTGGGTGTCATCCAAGGCCCTCTGCGAAACGGCGAAGTGATCCAGCACGCAACCATGTTCAAGCCTCCCTGTCAAGGAACACCAGGGAGCGCCGGCTCGCACCTCTCCACAACGCCATAGCCCCGGTCGAGTCCCATCTGGGTCGGCGGCTACCCGAAACAATGAGAGAGGAAGAATGAGAGAGAAAGTACAATTGCCGCTCCTCATTCGACGGATTGCGACCGCTGATGGCCGAAGACTATCTCGCCTGGGTAAAACAGGCCTGCCCTGACGAGATCCGCGGACGCGAGCTGAGATATGGCGGCGGCAGCAAGGCTCGCATACCGAGCAAGGCCTTTGAGCATTGGTTCACCGCTTGCGTCGAACGTGGTTTTACCGTGCCGTCATGGCCGAAAGAATATGGCGGAGCAGGGCTGGATCGGGCGGAAGTCGACGCCTTGAGGAGCGCGATGCGAGAGGTGGGCGCGCCGCCACCGCTATCCGGCGCCGCTCCTACCATGCTGGGTTCCACACTGCTGGAACTCGGCACCGAGGATCAGAAGTTGCGGCACCTGCCACCCATCGCACGCGGAGAGTTGGCCTGGTGTCAGGGTTACTCCGAACCCGGCGCCGGGTCCGATCTCGCATCGCTGCGCACCCGCGCCGATAACGACGGCGACTATTACCGGGTGAATGGGTCGAAAACCTGGACGTCGGGCGCACACCGGGCGGATTGGATATTTTGCCTGGTGCGGACCGATCGGGAAGCGCGAAAACAACAAGGCATCAGCTTCCTGCTCTTTTCACTGGATACGCCCGGTGTGACGGTCCGAAACTTCGACATGATCAACGGCGGCTCCGAGTTCTGCGAAGTGTTTCTCACCGACGTCATGGTGCCCAAAGCCGACTTGGTGGGACGCGAGAACGATGGCTGGAGCATTGCCAAGCGGTTGTTGCAGTTTGAACGGGACTCGGTATCGCAAGGTGAGTTTCTCCCGCAGGGCGGTTCTTTACCGGATGTGCTGAAACGATATGCCTCCGATGACCCATCGGCACGCGACACCGTCGTGCGCTGGGAAATGGATCACGCAGCCTTTGCGCTGACCAGGCAACGTGCTGTTCAGGAAAGCAAGGAGGCCGGTACCGGTACCTTCGTGACATCCGCTTTCAAGATGCTGTCGTCTGAACAGGAGAGCCGCAAACTGGAGGCAATCGTTGCCATGATGGGTACGCAAGGCCTCGGTTGGTCAGGAGACGGGTTCGATGACGAGGAACTGGCATCGACACGCAAATGGCTACTCAGCAAGGGATTCCTGATCGCGGGCGGCTCATCGGAAGTGCAACGCAATGTGATCGCCAAACGGGTGTTGGGCCTCCCTGACTGATCGATCTTTCGATTTTCGAGAGGAGAGGAGGAGAGGAGAGGAGATGGTTGAAGTCTGGACACACGCGGCACCGGTGCCACACGCCATCGCGGCAGAGGCGCAGCTTGCGGAAGCGCAGGGGTGGGATGGTCTGGGGGTCCCGGATTCCCAGAATCGGTCAGGCGACGCCTATGTGGCGCTGGCCATGGCAGCGACCGTCACCGAGCGCATTGGCCTTGCAACCGCGGTCACCAATTCGATCACGCGCATGGCAGCGGCGACGGCCGCGGCGATTGCGAGCGTCGACCGGATCGCGGAAGGGCGCGCCGTCCTCGGCATAGGCAGAGGCGACTCGGCGGTCGCGGACCTGGGCCGAGCGCCGGCGCGCGTTGCGCAGTTCGAAACCTATCTGCGACATCTGCAGGCCTACCTGAGGGGCGAGGCCGTACCCTTCGGCGAGATCGAGGTGGCGGCGGCACGGCCGGTGGACGCGCTGCACCTGGCCGATGCGGCGCCGGAGAGCCGGATTCGCTGGCTGGCAGGCGCACGCAAGGTCCCCGTCGAGGTTGCCGTGAGCGGACCCCGGATGTTCAAGCTGGCCGCCCTGCATGCGGACCGGCTGATGTTCGCGCTCGGGGCCGACGCGGAACGGATTGCCTGGGGCATCGGCATCGCCAGGTCGGCGCGGGAGGCCGCTGGACTCGACCCCGATGGAATCGCCTTTGGCGCATACGTGAATTGCGTGTGTCACCCGGAGATCGAGGTCGCGCGGGATCTCGTCAGGGGCGGTCTGTCGACCTTTGCCAGATTCTCGGTCATGCACGGCACCGTCCAGGGGCCCGTGTCCAGCCAGACCGAGGATGCGCTCAAGGCGATGCACAGCGTGTACGACATGCGTAAGCACACGCGGGGCGACGCGCGTCAGGCCCGGATGCTGTCGCCGGAGTTCATCGACCATTTCGCGGTGGTCGGCCCGCCGGATCGCTGCATCGAGAAACTCCGGGCGCTGGCCGGCCTCGGGCTCGACAAGCTTTTTCTTGCGACCAACTTCACGCTACGCAACGACACGGGCCTCGAGGCCATCGCATTGGCGGCAAGAGAAGTGCTACCCGCGTTGCGGGCATCCTGACGCCCAGCGAACCGACCCGAAGATCCTGACGGCAAGACCCGAGGGGAACCGGGTCCATTAGACTGGCGAGTTCAGCAAGGGAGGACGGCATGCAGCCAGAGCTGGAGACACGCGGAACCCGGACGGACAAGGGCTGGCGCGACCATGACGGCTTCGTTGGCCGGCGGCAGCCGGGCACGGGACCGAGGAGCGATCCGCGTGGCGACTTCCCTACCGGGCCCGACGTCGGCGACGCCATGCCGGACGTGCGCTGCGTCACGGCGGACGCGACCCCATTCGATCTGCACGCGCACCGCGCCGGAATGCCGGCGGTGTTTGTCTTCTACCGCTCCGCGGTCTGGTGACCCCCCTGCCGCACGCAGCTCGTCGAGCTGCAGAAGAGCATGCGGGATTTCGATGCGGCGGACATCCGCGTGTACGCCCTGAGCTACGACGAAGCGGATGCGCTCAGGGATTTCCGCGATGCCCACGGCATCACCTACACCCTGCTTTCCGATCCGGATTCAGATGTCATCCGGTCGTTCGGCATCCTGAACACCCTCATCGACCCGAACGATCATCCCTGGTACGGGATCCCGTACCCCGGCGCCATTGTGGTAAGCGCAGAAGGTGCGGTCACCCACAAGTTCTTCGACAACAACCTGGCCGTGCGTGCGGGGCCCGAGCAGTTGCTCCGGGCAGCCCTGGGCCAACCCATGCTGGAGCCCAGGGGCGATAAGGCTGCACCGCAGGAGGTGCAGGTGAGCGTCGCGCTCGACGGCAACCACCTTGCGCCCATGGTGCAGCGGGATCTGGTCGTGCGCTTCAGCGTTCCCGAGGGTCGCCACGTTTACGCGGAACCTGCGCCGCAAGGATCTGTGGCCCTCGAGGTGACGCTCGATGGAAGCGATCGCCTCGTCCAGCGTCCGATCGTTCGACCGGCGAGCCAACCCCATACTCTCGAGGCCACGGGAGAGTCCTTCCGGGTGCATCATGACGTGTTCGAACTGCGGTTGCCGCTGGCCGTCAACGGCGCTTCCCCCAGCGACGCCGCAGAGATCACGATCTCCGGCGAAGTCCGTTGGCAGTGCTGTGACGACGAGGTCTGTGACCTCCCCACAAGTCAGCGCTTCGAGCTCACCCTGCCGGTGTCGGAACCGCCCGCGGTCGCCCTGAGGAGTAGCAGAGGCGCGACCGTCGAGCCAAACGCCATGGCGCACTTTCAGAGGATGTCCGAACGGCGGAGGGGTTCCGGCTGACAACGTCATTCGAGCCCGCCCAACTACAGTCGGCCGACGGGCGGGTGACCTCTCCGCAGTCGAGGAAGCCGGTCAATCGAGTTCGACTTCGACGAGCACGAGCTCCGGGGCGGCCTTCGCGAGGCTCTCTTCGACGGGCCTCCTGTGTTCGTCGAGCTTGATGCCGTAGACCCTGGCGTCGCGAGGGAGCGCGCTGAGAAAGCGCCGCACGCCATCGCGTAGCTCTTCGCTGTCACCATCCCACAGCCGAGCCCTTCCGGTGTATGTCTCTCTCGCGATCTCGATCGAGACCGGTGCCGCCTCGCCGCGGAAGTTCATCCACCAGCGGGTGCTGTGGGCCGACAGGAGGCGGACCGTGGCGTTGTCGCGGGTGTAGCTGAGAGGTGTCACGAACTCGCGTCCGCTTTTGCGACCTCGAAAATGCAGGAGCGCGATGCTGCCGCTCGCGATGCCGTGCAGTGGCGAGCGCAGTACTGCCGTCATGACAGGGTTGGCGGCTGTGTAGATCCAGTTCTCGATGCTCATTGGGCGGTCTCCGGGAATCGGGCGCTTTGGAAGTCCTGTAAGGCAGCTGGCCGCGTCGCCCGTGGGCCACGGCATCCTCTTGCACGACGCTGGCCGGATGTCGCGGTCCGCGCCACAATAGCTGACCGACATGTCCGATGTACGTCGCAGCCGACTCCGGACCGTTCTCCGCTGGACACTGCCAGGCGGGCTGGGCGCCGTACTGCTGCTGTTCAACACCGGTTCTCGCCCCGGTTTCCGGGCAGGTGCATCATGCCGGACTCCGCCACCGGACGCGTCGCCTTTACCGGGGCCATCGTGCACAGGAGGAGTAGACCATGCCCCATGCCACTTCCAGTGACGGAGTGAGGCTCTATTTCGAGGAGACGGGGAGCGGGGAGCCGATCGTCTTCATCCACGAGTTCGCCGGGGACTATCGGGCCTGGGAGCCGCAGGTCCGCCACTTCTCCCGTGCCTATCGTTGTATTGCCTACAACGCGCGGGGATACCCGCCTTCGGACGTCCCCGAAGACCCAGCCAGTTACTCCCAGGACATCGCCCGGCTGGACGCGGTCGCAATCCTGGACCACCTCGAAATCGACCGCGCCCACGTCATTGGCCTGTCCATGGGCGGGTTCGCCGCCCTGCATTTCGGACTGCATCACCCCGACCGCGCGCGCTCGCTCGTCGTGGCAGGCTGTGGCTATGGGGCCGAGCGCGAGCGGCGCGAGCAGTTCCGCGCGGAGACCCAAGCGACGGCCCACTTGATCGAGACGGCGGACGGCGCCGCGTTCGCCGAGCGATATGCGCAAGGTCCGACCCGCGTCCAATTCCAGAACAAGGATCCGCGGGGATGGACCGAGTTTCGCGAGCAGCTCGCGGAGCATTCGTTGCGCGGCGCCGCGAATACGATGCGCGGCGTGCAAGGCAGGCGCCCTTCGATCTACGACCTCGAGGATCGCATGCACGCAATGCGGGTACCGACCCTCATCCTGACGGGTGACGAAGACGACCCTTGCCTGGCTCCCAACGTGTTCATGAAGCGAACGATCCCGTCGGCCGCGCTCATCACGCTTCCCAACTCCGGGCATACCATCAACATCGAGGAGCCCCTCCTGTTCAACCAGGCGTTGGAGTGGTTCCTGGGACAGGTGCGCTCGGGGCGTTGGCCGGAGCGCGATGCCAGGTCGCAGACCGGTTCCATCATCGGCATGAGTGATGACGGTTGAGTATCGAATGCCGGCCCCTGCCGGCGGTCGAGATCCTGGAAGCGCGTGCGCGGCAAGCGCGGCGCGCCGGGTTGACGCGCCGGTCGCTCACCTCCCCGAGAAGCGATAACTCAGCGAGACCCCGACCAGGCGGGGGCGGATCGGATTCGCGGCCAGGTTGAAGAACCCGTCGCCAAAATCGTACCGCGAATCGAACTCGTCGCTGTCGGCGGCGTTCTCCACGAACGCGGCGAGCCGCCACTGCTCGCCCTGCCAGCCGACCCAGATGTCGACGAGCCCCGACGGCTTCAGGCGAGAGTTGGGCAGGTTCCCGATGTGTCCGTACCTCTCCGAACGCCAGGAGTACTCCAGGGTGCCGAACCATTCCCCGCGGGCCAGCGGGCCATGGACGTTGAGGGCCAGGAACGCCATCTGTTCGGGACTGTGTATCGGCCTGTTGCCGTCGCAGTCCCTCCCGGCGCAGGCCTGGGGCGGGATGCCGTTTGCCTCGGCATCGGCCCATGCGGCGCCGACGCGGACGTCCCAGTGCCGGTTGACGACGAACTCGGCCTCTACCTCGAGCCCCGTGCCCTCGATTTCGCCCACGTTCTGGGTGTTGGCTATCCCCAGGGCGATGTCCCAGACATCGATCTGCAGGTCCTCGTAGGTGTACGTGTAGACGGAAGCGGCGACCCGCAGGCGCTCCTCCAACCAGTTGCCCTTCACCCCGGCCTCGTACGACAGGACCTCCTCCGCGTCGTAGACGGGCAGGGTCGCATCCGGGTGCGCCAGCAGTGTCACGGGATCCCCCGGCAGGGTCAGGTTGTTGCTGTCGAATCCTCCGGCCTTGAAGCCCTGGCTGACCGTGGCGTAGAGCATGACGTCGTCGCTCGCGAAATAGCGCAGGGACGCCCGTGGCGAGAAGTCCGTCCACTCCTCCGAAGCCTTGATTGGTTCGGGGGTATACACGGCCCAGAACAATCCCTGCCCCTTGAAATCGAAGGCTCCGTCCCGCTCGTCGGCGGTGTAGCGCCCGCCGATGCTCACGTCCCACGACTCGCTGAGCTGCCAGCGGGTGTCACCGTAGACCGCCCAGCCGCTGTAGTCCCCGTTGTTGTATACGGTCTCGTCGAACACAAGCGGGAACGGCAGTCCGTACAGGGGCCCCCAGTCGCCGGTCACGTGGTGGACCGTGTAGTGGACATCCTCGGCGTAGAGACTCGCGCCCGCGAACCAGGACAGACGCTCGTCGCCCCCGGACAGCACGAACTCCTGGCTCATGTACTCGCTGTCCTGGTTGGTGAGCCAGTGGCCCAGGTACGCTGCAGTGCCGTCCCAATCCTCGTCGTAACGGAAGTTGTTGCTGTAGAAGCCGGTGAGCGACCTGAGGTTCATCGTCTCCCCGACCGCGATGTTCACGGTGAGCGTGATCTCGGCCAGGTCGATCTCGTCGCGGTCGGAGTGGCCCTGGTCGGTGGTCCGTCTGCCCAGGACGACGGATCCATCCGGCTTCTGCGGCAGGTAGATGCTCCCGGACTGCGCGCGATCCTCGTAGGAGAAGGAGAGCGTGGCGTCACCCCAGTCGTTCTCGTGGCGCAGGGAGGCCCTTGCCGCGGTCAGGTCGTACCACTTGTGGTCCTCGCCGGTCGTGATGTTGCTGATGTAGCCGTCCTCCTGCTTGCGCACGGCCGCGAGCCGGATGGCCCAGTTCTCGTTGAGCGGCAGGTTCACCATGGCGTCGATGTCCTCGCGCCCGCGCTCGCCGGCGAGGACTCCAAGGAATGCCTCCGTGGCCTCGAGGTCCGGCTTCGCCGTCACGACGTTGATGGCGCCGACGGAAGCGTTGCGTCCGAACAGGAGGCCCTGCGGACCTTTCAGGACTTCCACGCGCTCGAGGTCGAAAAACGTCCCGATGGCGGCACCGTTGCGTCCGTGGTAGACGCCGTCCGTGTAGAAGCCGATGGCCGGCTCGGAGCCCACCGTGTAGCTCCCCGCGGCGACGCCACGCATGGCCATGCTGTTCGTGTAGCTGTTGGAGTACGCGCCCGACAGACCGGGGACGATCTGCACGAGGTCCTGCATGTTCTTCAGGGCGGACTCCCGCAGGTAATCGCCGCCGTAGGCGGACACCGCGATCGGCACTTCGAGGACGGACTCGTCCCGCTTCTGCGCCGAGACGATGATCTCCTCGAGGATGCGCGATTCCTCTGCCTCCTGGCCTGCTTCGGCCGAGGCGCCCGCCGCGGGCAACACCGTCGCGGCCACCGTCGCGAACGCGGCGAAGCCGTTCAGGAGTCGTTGGACAAGCGTCCGTGTAGATTGCTGCGGTTGCGTCATGATCGGTCTCTCCTCCGTCATCTCTGGGGCCCTTGGCCGCACGGCCACCGTCGTCTGCACGACGTACACGTATTCGAGGTCGGTGGCGGCGAGCAGTTCGTCGAAAGCCTCCGACGCGGTGAACGTCCCTTGCAGCGGACGGGCCGCATGGCCTTCGGTGGACTCGCTGTAGAACGCGATCTTCAGATCGAACCGCTCCGCCACCTCCTGCAGGGAATCGCCGAGCGGCTGGCCTGGCAGGTCGAATACCTGCACGGGCGCCTCGGCACGGGCGCCCATGGCCGCGATCAGGCATCCGGC
Organism: Candidatus Azotimanducaceae bacterium; assembly: GCA_965206615.1. Lineage (GTDB taxonomy): Bacteria > Pseudomonadota > Gammaproteobacteria > Pseudomonadales > Azotimanducaceae > VXNE01. The sequence goes on along the minus strand of OZ242219.1, from coordinate 291,721 downwards.
AACGATGCCGCGCAGCAGGGTCCCGAGCCGGGCGGCCCACCGGCCCGTGTCCGGCAACGCCTCTTCCCTCATGACGTTGGATGGGGCGGCATCGGGATTCGGTCCCCCAAGGCCGGCGCTTCGGTCAGGGGCGGTCCCCGACATCGCGATACAGGGCGCGGTGGCCACCAGGGGTCATCTCCACCCGGATGGGGTCCAGGGCATCGAGCACCTTGATTAGTTCGTTGGCGTCGTTGATGGCGTAGCGGCCCGTAATGCGGCGCCCGCGCAGTGCCGGATCTGCGATCACCAGCCGCGTCGGGCTGTAGCGGTTGAACTCGGTCAGCACGGTCTCCAGGGGCTCGTCCTCGAACACGACCCGCTGCTCGGTCCAGGCGATGACCTTCTCGAGGTTGGCGGGCGTCGGCGCGATGGCCGCATCCACTGCCACCGAGACCTGTTGTCCCGCCAGGAGTTCGAGGGATTCGTGGGGCGTTCCGGGAGACTCCGTCACCGAGGCCGCCGGGAAGGTGGAGCGTTGAACGCTCACGCGCCCCTCGACCACGGCAACCAGGGTGTCCTCGCTACGCCGATACATCGTGAAGCGCGTGCCGAGGGCCTCGACGGTGACCGCTCCGCTTCGGACCCGGAACGGGCGCGCCGGATCCTCGGCCACGTCCACCAGGAGTTCGCCGCGCTCGAGCTCGATCTCGCGCGCCAAGGGGGTCAGCGAGACCCGCACCCGGGAGTCGGTATTGAGTTCGATCGAGGAACCGTCGGACAGGGTCACGAAGCGCTGCTCTCCGATCCGTGTCTCGATGGAGGCGGGATCGACCGGCGCCTCCTCGTCCAGCCACGGGCCGAGCCAGGCGGCGAGCGAGGCAGTTGCCAGTGCCGCCGCGGCGGCCAGAGCCGGAACGCGGCGCTTCGCCGGCCGCTTCGGGGGCGTGTCGGGTGGCGGGACGGTCGGGATCTCGAGCACGTTACCCTCGATTCCGTGCAGGACGTCGGACACCCAGTCGGGGTTCGCCGCGTCCTTCAGTTGTTCACGCAACAGGGACACGTGCAGGAACTCCTCGACGTGCGTCGGCGAGCGCATCAGCCAGGCCATGAAGGCCTGCCGCTCTTCGTAGGGCGAGTCGGGCGCAAGCCGGGCCAGCCATTCCGCCGCGGCTTCCGTCACCTCGCTCGGAATCCCGTTCACCGTTCCCTTCCGCTCTCTGTTTGCGTGCGCGCGCGTCTCGCCGGTTCCAGCTCGGCGAGCGCGGCTCGGGTGGCCGCGTAGCCCTTGAGAATGTAGCGCTTCACCGCCCGTCGGCTCACGCCCATGTGTTCGGCCACCTGTTCGTAGGTCATGTCCCGGTGGAGGTGCAGCAACATCGCGTTGCGCACCGACGCCGGCAATGCCTCCATGGCGTCGCGCACGGCACGTTGCCGCTCGGACTTGCCGGCAGAGTCTTCCGGGTCCGCTCCCCCTTCCAGCGTCTCCAGGGAATCGCTGCTGTGCGGGAGGGCCTGCGCGGCGCGCAACCGCCATTCCTGCGCGACGTTGAGGGCAACCCGATAGGCGTAGGAGGACGGATCGCGGATCAACTCCGGGCGGTCGACCCGCAGCAGCCTCAGGTAGACCTCCTGCGCCAGGTCCTGCAGGTCGGCGGTCGAGCCCAGGCGACTCCGAAGGGCCGCAAGAATCTGTGGCCGGGACTCGAGATACCACGAGCCTACGGTGCTGTCGGCCGGGTCGGAAATATGCGCCCCCTTGCGGTTCCCGGAAGCGGTCAGCCTACACCCGCCGTCGTCCCTGGGATACCGTGCACTGACTACTGTTCCGGGATGGGGCGAGTCGGTGATCTGGTCCCCCCGGTGGACAGACCAGGTGAAAGTGCTTTTCTTCTACCAGACCAGCTTTTGCGGAGCGACGCTTGCGCGGCTCAGCCGGTAGCCGCGACATCCGCGGGCGTGTCGGGGTCCGGCGGCTCGACGATGATGCGCGCCCCGCAAACGGTGGCGGTATCCCGGCGCTCGTCGCCGTGCAGCGTCAGCGCATAGAGGCCCTCGCGGTCATCGAGGAAGCTCGCGACCTCGCGGGCGAAGGGTCGGTCCGTCTCGATCGGCGTCACGAATTCGATGACCCCGCCGGCCGGCGGTCTGCAGACGAACCCGCGCACCCCGCGCGAGTCGTCGTCGTGTGTCCCGTCGCAGGCCAGCCCGAAACCCGCCTGGTAGACCACCCGCGCATGGTCCAGATCGCGCACCGCGACGATCGCACGCATGATCCCGGAGATACCGGTCTCGCCAGGAGACGTCTCACCTGTGAACGAATTCACGGGATAGACGCGAATGAGCACGCCGTGGGTCGAGTTCGGATGCACATCCCGGCCACTGGCGCCGGCCATGGGGGGGAGCACGTTCAAGCCCCGGTCGGTGAGGCCGGTGGCCTCCTCGTCGGGGTCGGGGGCTTCCAACATCAACGCGAACAGACCCTCACCGCGGCGCTCGAGAAAGCGTGACAAGCTCTGAGAGAGCGGCGCGTCGCGCCTGGCCGGTGACATCAGCTCGATGTTGCTGCCGCCTTCGGGGACACACATTGCGAGCTTCGCGCCAAGGCTCTCCACGCTGCCGGGCGTCAGGTCGATCACCGGCATTCCGAATTCCTGCCGGAAGGTATCGACGCACGCGTCGAAGTCTTGCACCGCGATCGCGATGCGCGGCATGCCTGTGATCATGTTGGAATCTCCACCCGGCCTTCGATGCCTGGCCGACACGTCCCCAGTCTACCCCGCCAGGCACGGCTTCGCTTCCCACGGTCAAGCCCGAGGCCTTGGAGAGGACCAGCAGAGTCCGTCCACGCCGTTCGGATTCCATGCTGGACACACCGCATGAATGGCCTTCGCGGACCCGACGAGCGAGAGCCCGCCGGTGGTAGATATGACTGGCCGAAATCCCGGCGAGGGCGTGCGAAGGGCCGGCCTTCCGACACCACTTCTGATCTTTTTCAGGCGCGCCGGCGCGGGCTCGGCAGCCCAAGCTTCCCGCTTCTACGAACATGCCGCATGTAGAAATACCACAGCGGCACGGTGACCGGGAAGGCGAGGATCGTGGCGACGCTGCCCAGCCAGAAGGTGATCTGCTCATGCAGTGGCGCGCCCGCCTGCACCGGCAGAGGCGGTTCGAAGTAGACCCCGGAATACATATGCGGATAGTCCTCGAACCGACGCTGCATTGACGTGACCCACTCGCGCACGCGCGGTAGAGACGGGTCGGTCTGCAGGACGGCAATCGTCGGGACCGGAATGCTGCAATGACACTGCACCCCTCCGAACAACTGCAGGTCGACGAGATTCGGCTCGTCGCCACCCAGAAACGCGTGTTGATCCTTCGCGAAACGTTCTTCCCAGCGCTGCCAGCTGCGGCGTATGTCGTCTTCGGACGGATGCCCGAACTTGCGCCCGATCAACTCGAGCGTGAGGTAAAAGTACAGTACCGTGAAGCTGCGCAGGGCGCTGCGCAACATGCGCACCGGCGCGGGCCCCCGCCGTTCCCGCACCAGGCTCCAGCGGTGCCAGAATCGCCAGGCGTTGTCGGTGCGATTGGTCCCGCCGCGCAGTGCGCCAGCCAGCATACGGTCGTCACCCTTCACTTTGCCCGAGAAACCGAGCTCTTCGAGAATGTGTGCGGAGTCGTGATGCCAGGGGCCGCCGTCGATGCTGACCACCGGCATCAGAACTCCGTGGCGCAGGAAAACGGAGAGCGGCGGAAACGTGACCACGTCGTGCGGGATCTTTTTCAGGTGCAGACCAAGAAGAACGGCCTGCACCCAGGGGGAGTGGTCGCCGCCGTAGACGCGGACGAATTGGGGGGTCATCGTCCGGCGGTCAAGTGATGACTTGCTACCGCTACGGATGCCGCTAGGGTGAGCAAACTCGCTATCGTGAAATTCCGCACGTAATCCGCCTGTCCAGCGTAGTCCAGGATCGGTCCGAATGCTAATGTGATTGGCGTTTCCTGTCGAATGGATAGCTCGATGCGACAGTTCTCTCCGCCCCTTCTCTGCTCGCCGCGGCGGGCCGCCAGTCGAAAGCAGCCAGGACTGCCTCTACCTCCACGTGTGGAGCGACGCGCAGAGCACCGATGAGGCGCGACCCGATGGTGTGGATCCACGGCGGAGGCTTCAGGAACGGCAGTGGCGCCGCCCCCTCCTACGACGGCACGGCGCTCCCCGAGAAGGGCGTCGTGCTGGTCACCATCAACTACCGCCTCGGACCGTTCGGCTTCCTCGCCCACCCGGCGCTCTCCGCCGAGGCGGAGCCGCGCTCTTCGGGCAACTACGGCATCTCGAGGAGTTGATCGAGGCGGGCGTGAACCTGCCGGAATTTGAAGTGCGCACCATCGACCTGGGCGGGCGCGAACAGTTTTCCAGGGAATACACCGCCATAAACCCGAACCAGAAGATCCCCGCGCTGGTCGATGGTGACCGGAACATCATGGAAAGCTGCGCAGTATTGCTGTACCTCGCGGAGAAGTTCCCATCGCCGTTGATGCCGGAGGGAGAACTGCGCTGGCAGGTCATACCCTGGCTGTTCTGGCAGGCCGCAAACCTCGGCCCGGTGTTTGGCAACAAACTAAGTTACACCCGGTACATGGATGACATAGACCCCGTGCAGAAAGCTCACCCCCTGGAGCGGTTTGGCAGCGAAGCCCAGCGCCTGTCGCGGGTACTGAACGAACAGCTCGAGGGTCGAGATTACATCTGTGGCGACACGTTCACCGTTGCCGACATCGCCTGCTACCCCTGGCTGCGCGGTTGGAAGTGGAGCAAAGTTGATATCACCAGGTACGCCAACGTGGTGGCCTGGGTCAAACGGGTTCGCGCCCGGCCCGGCGTGGATCAGTGGTCCGAGGAGCGCAAGGCGAAGTATCGCCGTGGCGGCGCCTCGCTGGCATCCAATGCGAGTATTCGGAATGATGGCCGGTAAGCACCTTGGATCGCGTCCCGCAAGTCCTCGCCTGACTCACGACGGCAACAGGCGCGCCGCTATCCAGTCGTGCCCCTTGACTAGTACAATATATCCGTCTATCTTTTGCTCAAGGCGATAGGCGCTTTCGGAGAGGGACGGCTATGATGCGGAATTCCAGGATGTCTCGGTGGAGCGGCTGCATGGCCCTGGCGATGGGCCTGTTCATGTCGGGCACGGCCACGGCCGAAGACACCGCAGCGGAACCGGAGAGCACTGCCGACAGCGGCGTCATCGAGGAGGTCATCGTCACCGCCAACCGCCGCGAGCAGAACGTGCAGGACGTTTCTGGCAGCATCAATGTGCTCGGCGGCGGGGCGCTCGAGGCTGCGGGCGTTGCGAAAATGGCGGACTACATCTTCACGCTCCCCGGCGTTGACCTCGTCGACTCCGGCATCGAGAAGAAGATCGGGATTCGCGGCGTCGCCAACGTCGGGACCAACCCGGCGGGCAGCGGCAACTCCCCCGCGCCGGTTGGCCTCTACCTGAACGACACGCCGATCCAGGGAAACGGCGTGCTGCCTGATCTGACGCTCTACGATATGGAACGGATCGAGGTGCTCAGGGGACCGCAGGGTACGCTCTACGGCGAGGGCGCGCAGGGCGGCGCGCTCAAGATGCTGCTCAGAAGGGCCGACCCCAGCGAATTCTCTGCCAAGGCTGAGGTCACGGTCGGATCAACGCGGTTCGCCGATGGGCTCAATCACACGCAGGCCGGGGTCGTGAACGTGCCGCTCGGCGATTCCTGGGCGGTACGTATCGTCGGCTCGCGACGCGAGACCGCCGGCTTTGTCGACTATTTCAACCGCGGGTCGCGGGGAGATGGGGAGGATGACACCACGAACTCGATGGGGCGCCTCCATCTCGACGGTTCACTCGGGGACGGCTTGGAACTCTCGGTGATGGTGCTCCACCAGGAGCAGCGCCTCGAGCAGATTCCAGAAGTGCAGAAGGCTGAGGGACGCCTGCGCAATCGGAACACCGAACCGACGTTCAAAGACACCGATTTCACGCTCGCTTCGTTCACACTCGACTACGAGCTTCCGTTCGCGCAGCTTACGAGTTCGACGAGCGGGTTTCGCAACGAATCGCGGGTATTGAGCCGGCTTCCGTTGTTAGAAAAATTGATTGGATTTCCCTTTGACGAAGAGTGGGTCGAGGCCGCTGGCGATCAGTCCGCGTTCACACAGGAGTTCCGGCTCGTCTCGACCGGGGATTCCAGGATCGACTGGGTCGCCGGTGTCTTCTATCGGACGCGCAAGAACGAGTTCGATTGGATTCTTACTGTAGCTGGAGCGGGAAACGCCGTCCTCGGCCTCCCCACGCCGTTCCCTTTCGCCGGAGCGGCCGGCGAGGAGAAGTTCGAGCAGGTCGCCGGCTTCGGCGAGGTCACGTTCGATCTACCCGGGGAATTCGAGTTCACCACAGGCGTGCGGGTCTTTTCCGAAAAGGCGGAGCTCATGGGCCACCCACTTAGAATCGCCGAGATTACAAATTTCGACATCAAGACGACCGAGGTCGCCCCCATGGCCTCCCTCTCCTGGTTCATCGACGACGACCGCATGCTCTACGCGCGGGTGGCCAACGGCGTCCGCTCCGGCGGCACGAACCACAACGCGCTCCAGTCGACGGCCACACCGCTCTTCAAGCCCGATTCGCTGTGGACGTACGAGGTCGGTGCGAAGACGCAGTGGCTCGATGGTCGCCTCACGGCTAACCTGGCGCTCTTCGAAAACGAATGGGACGACCTGCAAGTGAACACCACCGAGTTGGCGTTAAATCTCACCACCGGTATGGAGGGCCCTTCAGGCGTTATACTCAACGTCGCCAACGCATTCACCCGCGGCGCAGAGTTCCAGCTCGAAGCGAGACCCGTCGAGGGGCTGTCACTCGGGTTTCAGATCGCGTGGCTCGATGGCGAGATTACCGAGGGCGACCCCTCTGGCGACGGTGATATCGCCGACGGCTCAGACATGCCGCAGCTCTCGAAGCTCTCCTACTCCGCCTCGATGCGCTACGACGCCTGGCAGTGGCCAGTCTTTGGCATGACGCCGTTTCTGAGCGTGGACACGCAGCGCGTCGGCAGTCGCGACACGAAACCCCCGAGCCTGTTGCTCTTCATTCCCAAGGCGGAAGGGTTTCATCTCTACGGGGCCATGGTCGGCCTCACGGGCGGGAAGATGGACCTGTCGCTTGGTGTGCGCAACCTCACCGACGAGCGCAACGTACTCGCCGGGAACTTTATCGACCCCGACACGCTGATGATCGGCGCGCCGCGGACCTGGACGGCTCGAGTCGCGTTGCGCTTCTAGGGCACATCAGCGGCCGCCGAAAGCGCTTCGCTGATCACCCGTTCAAACGGGCGACGCCACCCATGCTGAATCGCAAGTTCGCGCGAGCTACGCGCGCAGCACTGCCGTCAAGCAACCGCATGCCTTCCATGGAACAAATCCGCTCGCGGCTGATTCGGCACGGGACTCGTAGGGGCGACGCTTGTCGTCGCCCGTGTCGAGCCCGTGCACGATTTCGAAACGGGACGGGACAAGCCCGTCCCCTTGCATGGAAGTCGCGCCAAGGGAACGCAGTGACCGCCGGTGCAACTTCCACGCAAGGACGGCGTGGCTGGGCCGGAGGCGCGCCGGTGCGTAGCGAGCTTGCGAGCGAGTGCCGGACCGGCTATGGGGCGCTACAATGCCCGCACCGGGACCATGCATGCGTCTTGGGCGCTGCAGGTTCATAGCGTTTTGAGCAAGCTCACGCTTCCGACCAAGTTGGCCTACTGGATCGGTCAGCTTGGCGAAGGGCTGATGAACAGCACAGTGGGTCTGTTCCTGCTGTTCTATTACAATCAGGTGTTGGGTCTTTCGGGAACGCTGTGCGGCATTGCGTTGTTTATCGCGATGGCCGTGGACGCGCTCACGGACCCGCTGGCGGGGTCGGCGTCGGACGGGTGGCACTCGCGCTGGGGCCGCCGCCACCCGTTCATGTACGGCTCGGCTCTGCCGATGGGCATCGGCTTCTTCCTGCTGTTCTTCCCGCCGGTGCTTTCCGAGCTGGCGCTGTTTTGCTGGCTGCTGGTGTTCAGCATACTCATCCGGATCGCCATGACCCTGTATTCGGTCCCGCACATGGCGCTCGGCGCCGAGATGACGAACGATTATCGGCAGCGTACGACGCTGGTGGCAGGCCGCACGGCATTTGGCTTTTTGGGTACGCTGACCGTCTATGTGCTCGGTTTTGGCTGGTTCTTCGCGGCCTCCGAGCGTTTCCCGAACGGTCAACTCAATGCAGCCGCGTATCCCCAGCTGGCCGGAATACTGGCTGTCCTGATGGTTGCGTCGATCCTCGCCTCGGCGTGGGGTACCCATCATCTCATTCCCGCCCTGCCGAGGCCGGGCGCGAGCCAGGCTCGAGGCGTGAAGCGGGCGGCGCTCGATGTCATCCCGGCCTTGCGCAACCCTTCGTTCCGCTGGCTGATCCTGGGCTTTGCCTTGCTGTCGGCGCCAGTCGGTGTCGGCACGGCGCTGACGCTGTATCTGAATACGTTCTTCTGGCAGATCTCGCCGGAACGAATGACCATGATCCTGGTGGCCATGCCGGTCGGGATTATCTTTGGGTCCGTCCTGGCGCCGCTGATCGGCCGCTACATCGAGAAGAAGCAGGCGATGCTGGGCGGTGCGATCGGTTGGATGACCTTTGCCACGGCGCCGGTGTGCCTGCACTATGCGGGCCTGTTTCCCGCACCGGGCACGCTGGCCGTTGCGGCCGCACTCGCCGGCTGCGGCTTCATGGCCGGGTTCGTCTCCGCACAGGCGGGGGTGGCGGTCGGATCGATGCTGGCCGATGTCGCGGATGAGCAGGAACTGGCTACCCGCAAGCGTCAGGAAGGCGTGTTCTACGGTGGCTACGCATTCGTCCTCAAGGCGACCAGTGGGATTGGCGCGGCAGTCGCCGGTATCGCCCTCGATCTGATCCATTGGCCGGTCGGCGCACACGTCCAAACGGCGGCTGACATTCCGCCTGAGGCGTTGTTCAAGTTGGCGATGATCGGCGGCCCCGGTCTTGCGCTGGGCCTCATTCCCGCCCTGTGGTGCTTGAACCACTACACTCTGGATCGCGCACGGCATCAGTCGATCGTTGCCGCGTTGCAACGACGATCGAGTCAGATCGTTCAATAGGGCCACAGGAAGAACAAAGGCGGATTGCGGAAGTGGACTGCGCCTGCGCACGCAGCCGCTTTGGGGGTACGAAAAGGGAGACCGGCATCGTGAAAATCGGACTGTCAGGAAGCAACATCGCCACCTACGCGGAGCCCGAGCCGGCCCTCGAGATGGCGCTGGCCGCCGAGGCTGCGGGAGTCGAGTCGCTCTGGACCTACGAGCACATCGTCGTCCCGGCCGGCTATGAGTCCAGGTATCCCTATAGCCCGACAGGGCGCATGGGGATGGGCCCCGAGATGCCTCTCACGGACCCGCTGTCGTGGCTGACGTTCGTCAGCGCCGTGACCGACCGGATCAAGCTCGGCACCGGGATCCTGATCCTGCCCGAGCACAACCCCGTCCTGCTCGCCAAGCGCGCCGCGACGATCGACCGGCTGTCCCGGGGCCGACTCGTACTCGGGATTGGTGTCGGCTGGATGAAGGAGGAGTTCGACGCGCTCGGCGTGCCCTGGGAGCGCCGCGGCGCCCGCACGAACGAGTACATCGACGCCATGCGCAAGCTGTGGATCGAGGACGAGCCGAGCTTCGACGGCGAGTTCGTCAGCTACGACCGTGCGGTGTGCGTACCCAAGCCGGCCCGCGCCGGCGGGGTGGAGATTGTCGTCGGTGGCCACAGCCCGCAGGCGGCGCGACGTGCCGGCCATCGCGGTGATGGATTCTTCCCCACTGCCACGTCCCTTCCGCATTTGGCCGAACTCGTCGAGACCATGCGCCAGGCCGCCGGGGAAGCCGGTCGCGATCCCGACGGCATCGAGATCACGGCCATGGGGGCTGGCCTCGAGCCCGAGCACCTCGAGCCGCTGCTCGAAGCCGGAGTGTCGCGATTGGTCGTCCCGATCCCGACCTACTCGCCGCGGAAGATCGAGGAGAAGTTCGGTGTCCTCGCCGAGCAGATTGCCAAGCTCCCGGAGGCGCGACACGGCGCGGACTGAGTGCCATGCCGTTCACCGACTCGTAGTGTGTTGCCTTCACAGGGCACGTTCTTGAACACCGAAACCGGAGAAACAACACATGTCTTCAGCAACAACGCAGCTCTTCGACGTTGACTCCACCGTTATGGGCAAGGTGGTGCCTGTGTCCGTGGTAATGCCGCCGGGCTTCAAGCGCAGCGGCGAATCCATGCCCCTGTGTGTGTCACTGCACGGCGGCGGCGGCGACGGCACGGACATCGTCAACAATCGACCGCTCTACGAGCGCATGTGGGCGGATGGCTCGCTGGCGCCCATGGTGATCGCCGCGCCGTCGACGGGACCCCGGAGCTGGTATGTGGGCCCGTGGGAGGACTTCATCGCGGACGAACTGCCACTGCGCATGGCCGAGCGCTTCAACACGCGCGACGATCCCGCCGGCACCCTGCTGACCGGAGTGTCGATGGGTGGCTTCGGCACGCTCAAGATCGGGCTGCGGCGACCCGAACGGTTCGCGGCGCTGGCCGCGCTGGAGCCGGCCGTCGAGCCGGGCTTCACGCGCGCCGCGGCAACCCCGCGCAACATGTTCTATCGCTTCCCCGAGGAAGACGCGGCGCTCTGGGGCGATCCGATCGACGAGGAGCGGTGGCAGCGCGACAACCCGGCGAACGTCGCGCGGAGCAATGCCGAGTCGATCCGCGCGAGCGGCGTGGAGATCTACCTGGAGGCGGGGGACGAAGACGGCCTCAACCTGCACGACGGCACGGAGTTCATGCACCGCGTGCTGTGGGATCTCGACATTCGCCACGAGTACCACCTGGTGCGTTGGGGCAACCACGTCGGGCCCAGCCTCGAGGGCCGCGTGGCCGAGGCGTATCGGTTCCTGACACACGTCCTCGCGGGCGGCCTGTCGACTCCCGGGGCGATCGAGCTCAACGCCGATGAGCGGGCATTCGTCGAGTGGGCCCGTGGCGGCATGGTGGGGGAGCGCCGGGATCTGAGCGTCGTCGCCCCGGAACGCGTCCCCGCTGTGCTTGAGGCGATCATGGCCGACAGAAGAGAGTCCGCCCGCTCGATGGACCCCACCGTGGCGCGCGCCTACGGCCCGATGCCCACGACGGGATGAGTACTCCTTACCGCCCGGGTCGCACCGCCGTGATCCAGGTTGGTCAGGGCTTGCCCCTCCGAAACGCGGGGCTCAAACTCCAGGCGGATGCTCTGCCACGATGGAGCCATTTCGGTGCGGAAAGGACCGGGGTTTCAATTGCCAGGTTGGTGCCTTCCGGCGCTGATCGTGGGACTGGCTGCGCTGCCTGTCCTGCACGGCCGCGCTGAATCGAGCGATGCCGCGGCAACGCCGGCCCCGCCTCTCGATCTGTTCTTTCAGGCAGCGGCCCGGAAGGGTGCCAAGGCACGGCCGATTCTGGATGCCATCGGAGTTTCCTGGCGCAATTCCTATACGCCGATGGTCGTCGAACTGTCGATACTGACTCCCTTTCCCGAAACGCGGGCCCAGTTGTTCCGTTTCTTGAGGAGGGAGACGGGACGATACCTCGGATCGGACTCGCAACGCTGGATGAAGTGGGTCTGGGAACAGCCCTACGACCCCCACCCCGAATACGTCGCTTTCAAGCGAGCGTTCTACGGATTCATCGATCCTCGAATGGCCGCCTTCTTCCCGCCGGGCGCCCGCGCGCTGATCCGGCTCGACGAGGTGCAATGGGGCGGCGTGCAGGTCAATGGCATTCCGCCGCTGGATCACCCCAGGCACATTCCCGCGGGTCAGGCCGACTATCTCAAGGACCGACACGTCGTCTTCGGTCTGTCGATCGACGGCGAGGCCCGCGCCTATCCCAAGCGGATACTCGCATGGCACGAAATGGCGCTGGACACGCTCGGAGGGGTCGAGATCACCCTGGTCTACTGCACGCTATGCGGCACCGCTATCCCCTACTACAGTGTGGTCGAGAGCGAGCATCGAACCTTCGGCACCAGCGGACTGCTGTACCGCTCGAACAAGCTCATGTTCGACCACGAGACGAATAGTCTGTGGTCCACGCTGCTCGGGGAGCCGGTGATCGGCGAACTGGCGGGGGCCGGTCTCAAGCTCGAATCGCTCCCGATCGTGACCACTCGATGGGGCGAATGGAGAAGCACACACCCCGACACGACTGTCCTCTCCCTGGACACGGGCTACGATCGCGACTACGGGGAGGGCCGCGCCTACAGGGACTACTTTTCGAACGACAAGTTGATGTTTCAAGTGCCTGAGCGCGACAACCGCCTGCGGAACAAGGCTGAAGTGCTGGGCATTCTGCTCTCGCCTGCGTCCCCCGAGGGCGAGCAGGAGGCGCTGGCGGTCAGCGCCCGGTTTCTGCAGAAGAAGCGCGTTTTCGGAACCGAGTTGGCTGGGCGTACGCTGACTATCGTGACGAGCCCCGCCGGCGCCAATCGCGTCTTCGACACCGGCGATCGAACGTTCAGCCGGTTGCTGGAGAACGATCAGGTCGTCGACGACAGCGGCAAGGTCTGGAAAGTGACGGAAGACGCTCTCGTCTCCGAGGAAGTGCACCTCAAGCGAGTCCCGGCCTACCGCGCGTTCTGGTTCGGCTGGTTTGCCCAGTTTCCCGGAACAAGGCTGATCAGGTAGCGCCGCGCCGCGGCAACACTCCGTTCCGGCTGGTCGGTCAACCTTGGCCGGTCAGGATTCTCACCTGCTGGGTCGCATAGAAGGTTTCCGTCATGTCACATCACATGCCTTCCCCCCTTCACCAAGCTTCGCCTGGCGCAAGATCAAGCCCCGCCCCTACGGCGTTGGCGCTGCAGCCCGGACCGGGCCCAGGTCCCACCACCACTGCTCCGGCAACGGTTCCCGCTCCGGCCACACCTTGTCCAGGGTGTCGCCTTCGAACACCTCGCCGTTCTTCACCACGTAGGCGATGTCGTCCGAGTGGCGGATGTCGGCCAGCGGGTCCGCGTCCAGGATGACAAGGTCGGCCAGCTTCCCCGGGGTGACGGTGCCAATGTCCTGCGACACGCCGATCATCTCCGCGCCGTGGCGCGTCGCCGCACGCAACGCCTCGGCCGGCGTCAGCCCGCCGCTCGCCAGCGCCCACAGCTCCCAGTGGTAGGCGAGGCCCTGCAGTTGTCCGTGGGAGCCGACGCCCACGCGTCCGCCGGCGCGGATGATCTTCGCGGCCTGCGCGGCGACGCGCGAGAAGACGTGCTCCTCCTCGGCGAACCAGGAACGCCGCTGCGTACGTGCCTCGAGGAACGGTCGCGGCGTGAAGCGCAGCAGCTTCGGATCGTCGCGCGGCGACTCGTGAACGTAGAAGTAATCTTCGCCCGCGGGCCCGCCGTAGGAGACGACCAGGGTCGGCGTATAGGCGATCCCCGAGCGTGCCACCAGTTCGACGACATCACGGTGCAGGTCGAGTACCGGGAAGTTGTGCTCGTTGCCGCTGAAGCCGTCGATGACGTGGGTCATGTCGAGCTTCATGTCGAGGCCGCCCTCCGTCGTGGGCATGAGGCCGAGTTCCTTCGCGGCCTGCACGATCCACTGCCGCTGTTTGCGGTTGCCGGCGATGTAGGCCTTCAGGTTGCGGACGCGGTAGTGGTCCTTGTACCGGGTCAGTACGGCGCGGGCGTGCTCGGCGGATTTCAGGCGCGTGTTGTTGAAGATGCCCGGCCCCGTCGACAGCGTGCGCGGACCGGTCATGACGCCGGCATCGACCAGGTCCCGGTAGGCGAGCACATCCACAGTGCTCGGCTGGACGTCGAGCCCCGTGGTGACACCGTAGGCCAGGTTGGCCAGGAACGACCAGTTGTCGAGGTCGAGCACCCGGCGCGCGACGCGATAGTGCGCATGGGTGTCCACGTAGCCGGGCAGGATGAAGCGGCCCGTCACGTCGAACACTTCCGCCTCGCCGGGGATCGGGATCCTATCCCGGGACCCCACGCCGACGATCCGGTCGTTCTCGATGAGCACCACGGCGTCCTTGATGCGTCGGCCGGCATGTTCCACCGGCGTGCCCGGGGCCGCGCCGCTCTCTTCGGCGCTGTCGACCGTTTCACTCTCGCCGACCGGGGCGCCCACCTCCGCGGGTGCTTCCATCGTGAGCACGGTCGCTCCAACCAATGCCACCATGCCCTGCGGCTCGTATCGCGGGCGATACACCTCGATGGAGATGCTCGTCACGTCCTCGTGCTCTTCGGCGATCTCGGGCTCCTCGGCGGAGTCTTCCGCTGCCTCGGGGTCGCCCCTGTCGTCTTCGCCGGAATCCGTTTCGTCTTCTTCCTCGTCCGGGGTGTCGGGGTCGGTGGCTTCCGCACCGTCCTCGGGAGCTTCCGGTTCCTGGTGCTCGACGGGCTGCCCGTCATCCGCTTCCGTCCGGGCTTCTTCTTCCCCGTCGTCCTCGTCGGTATCCGACCGGAAGTCGACGGAGTCGAGGGGCCGCGAATAGACGCGGTTGCCCACGCTCCAGTGGATCGACGCGCCGTTGTCGCCCCACGCCGCTGCGTCGACGCCCACGTCCGTCAGGCGCGCCAGGGGCACCGAGGGCCTCGAGACGGTGGTCTGCAGGTTCGCGAGATGACGGTTGAGCAGGCGCAGCACGTAGAGCTGGTTCGCATGCACGACCAGCGCATGGCGGCCGTCCGGCGACAGGCGGATGTCTTCCGCCGGCACGTCGCCTTCCGCGAAGTAGATGCCGGGCCCCTTCACACCGAGGTGGTAGCGCCGGTCCGTGCCGTCGAAGCGAACCGACATCAGCGCCGACTTCCCGCTCCGCGTGAACGGGCCATCGGACGAATACAGGTAGATGCGGTCGGTTTCGGGGCCGAAGTGCGGCGACCGGAAGCCGCGCGACGGCAGGACGATCCGGGCTTCGCCACCATCGGCCGGCAGCCAGATGACGTCCAGCGGCGCGCCGAAGTCCCACTCCCGGTAAAGCCGGTCGTCGCTCGCCGCACGCAACGCCACGATGCGCTCTCCGTCCGGCGACCAGACCGGATCGCTGTAGAAGCCGCCGTGTTCGGTGACGCGCCGGGGCGCGCCGCGGCCGTTGGCCCGCATCCGCCAGATGTGCCCGCCGTCGCTCGACCAGGTCACGTACGCGAGCCACCTCCCGTCCGGCGACCAGGCCGGGTGAAACGCCGCCGTGTCCGCATCGAGGACCGATCGATGTTCCCCGCCTTCGATATCGTGGACGTACAGCCCCGCCAACGCCGAGAAGGCGAACGCGCCTCCTTCGGGCGCCGGCGCGAGACCCCGTACGAGCCGCGCCTTCACCGGTCCGATGCCGACGCGATAGGGCGCGCGCAGGTCCGCACCGAGGGACTGGACGACCTCGAGTTCGAAGGGAATCTCGGAGACCTCGCCGGAAGCGACATCCACCCGTCGAATACCCCCGTCCTGCGTGTACACGACGGCCGTGCCGTCCGGCATGAATGCATAGCCGGGGAACAGATCGCGGGTGAAACGGGACTCCTGCTCGTCGCGCTGCGCCGGCCAGGCGAGCCACCGGTCCTCGCCGGTCTCCAGGTCGCGGATACGCAGTCCGCTGGCACCTTCGTGCCGTGTCACATAGACGAGGCGCTTGCCGTCCGGTGACAGGAGCGGACGCATGGCACTGCCGTGCGCCGCCGTCAGGATGTCCTCGGCGCCCTCCCGCAGGTCGCGGCGCGCAATCTGCCACAGCGGAAAGCGCACGCCGTAGGCGAAGCCGCCGTTCTTGCGCGCATAGTAGAGGTAGCGTCCGTCCGGCGAGTAGACGGCCCCGAGCGTGTTGGCGCGCTGGTCCATCGGGGTGTTCCCGGCGGACTTTGCCCGCGTGATCTGCACGCCCCGGCCGCCGTCGACGTGATAGGCCCAGAGTTCGAAGGTGCCGAGCCCCCACTGCGTGCGGGCGACGACGACATGCGAGCCGTCCGGGGACCAGGCCGGGGAGGCGAACTCCGTCAACGGACCGCCCGCGGCGATCTTGCGCGGCTCGCTGCCGTCGGCAGCGGCCGCCCAGACGGCCTCGCTCCCGCCGCGGTCGCTGACGAAGACGATCGACGCCCCGTCCGGCGCGTACCGTGGCTGCGAGTCGAACGCCATGCCGCTCGTGATCCGTGTCGCCCGGCCGCCCTCGATCGGCAGCGTGTAGAGGTCGCCCGTGACCTCCATCACGATGTCCGATCCGTCCGGCGATACGTCGAGCGACAGCCAGGTCACCGCATCCGTCTCGAACCGGACTTCGCGTTCGCCCTCAAGCGGCAACTCGGCCGCCGAGAGACTCACGGCGAGTACGCCGGCGAGCACCCAGCGGCCCTCAATCATGGCGGACGGCGTCGTCGAAGCCGCTCTGCAACTCGACCATCGGTTCAATCCAGTTCCCGGAAGCCCTGCTCGGCCATGGCCGCGGCGCGGAAGATGGCGCGTCCCTTGTTCATGCTCTCCTTCCATTCGAGGCGCGGTACGGAGTCCGCGACGATGCCGCCGCCCGCCTCGATATAGAGGATGCCGTCCTGGATCACGGCCGTGCGGATCGCGATGGCGGTGTCCATGTTGCCGTTCCAGGACAGGTAGCCGACCGCGCCGCCGTAGACGCCCCGCTTCACCGGTTCGAGTTCGTCGATGATCTCCATCGCCCGGATCTTCGGCGCGCCGGACAGCGTGCCGACGGGCAGCGTCGCCCGCAGCACGTCCATGGCCGTCTTGTCCGGCCGCAGGCGCCCCTCCACGTTGGACGAGATGTGCATGACGTGGGAGTAGCGCTCGATGACGAACTGCTCGGTGACCTTGACCGACCCCGTCTCCGCGACGCGCCCGACATCGTTGCGCCCGAGGTCGATCAGCATCAGGTGCTCGGCGATTTCTTTCGGATCGGCCAGGAGCTCCGCCTCGAGCGCCAAGTCCTCTTCCTCTGTGTGGCCACGGCGGCGCGTCCCCGCCAGAGGTCGGTTGACGATCCGGCCGTTCTCCACGCGCGCGAGGATCTCCGGCGACGAACCGACGATGTGAAAATCCTCGAGGTGCAGGTAGTACATGTACGGCGACGGGTTCAGGCTGCGCAGGGCGCGGTAAAGGTCGATCGGCGCGGCGCCGAACGGTACGGACATGCGTTGCGCCAGGACCACCTGCATGACATCCCCGGCGCGGGTGTACTCGCGGATCCGCTCCACGCCCGACATGAAGCCTTCACGCCCGTACTCGGAGACGAAGTCCGTCTCGTCGGGTGGCCGGTTCGCCTGGGTCCTCGGCCGCTCGGGTACCGGTCCCTCGAGACGCGCGGCGAGGCCTGCCAGACGCGCCCGCGCCTGCTCCCGCGCACCCGCCACGTCCGGATCGACCATGCTGATGAGCTGCATGCGGCCGCGCACGTTGTCGAACACGATGACCTCGTGCGAGACCATGAGCAGGATGTCCGGCGTGCCGAGCGGATCCGGCGGCGTCGAGTCCTTCAGCCGCGGCTCGATGTAGCGGACGGTGTCGTACCCGAAGTATCCGACGAGTCCACCGACGAAGCGCGGCAACCCGGTGCCGCCAGGCGCGTCGTCCGGCAGGGCGAAGCGCGCGCGGTAGTCCTCGATGAACGTGAGCGGGTCGTCCGTTTCGAGCGCCTCGACGGTGGCGCCGTCCGTTTCGACCGTGACCCGCTCCCCCCGCACCCGTATCACCGTCCTGCAAGGCAGGCCGATGATCGAGTACCTCCCCCACTTCTCGCCCCCCTCCGCCGATTCGAGCAGGTAGCTGTAGGGCGCGTCGGCGAGCTTCAGGTAGACCGACAACGGCGTGTCGAGGTCCGCGAGAACTTCGTGTACGACGGGAACGCGCCGACCGCCACCGAGGGAGGACCTTGCGGATTGATCATTCATGTAAGGGTGCCCGAGGCGAGTTTGCTAAAGCGAAGGGGTGGCGCGGTTCCGAGGGAACCGGAGAGGATCATCGCCAGCGGGGGTGAGCCTTCGCGCTCGGCACCGCAACAAAGCTCGCTCGGGTGAGGCGGCGAGGCTATATCAGGGCACGCAGCGAATCAACGATGCGGTCCGCTCCGAGATCCTCGGCCGGCATGCCTGCGCGGTAGCCGTACGAGACGCAGACGACGTCGCATCCCGCCGCACGGGCACAGTCCACGTCGGTCACGGAGTCGCCGACGAAGAGCGTACGCCCGACCGGAACGCCCAGGGCCTCGCAGGCATGGAGTGCGGGATCCGGCGCCGGTTTGTTGACCTCCAGCGTGTCGCCCGCGACGACGATGCCGAAGTAGCGCGCCAGGTCCAGTGCGTCGAGCAGCAATCTCGTGAACCCACCCTCCTTGTTCGTGACGACCGCGAGGCCGGCGCGCCCGTGCAGACGGTCGAGCGCCTCGCGCACACCGGGATACGGCCCGCCTCGATCCGCGATATGCGACGCGTAGTGGTCACGGAACCGCTCCACCATCGACGCGGCCACCTCCGGCGCGGGTGCAGGGAGGCCGTGGTGCGCGAGTGCGTGCCGGATAAGCGCGTTGACGCCGCGGCCCACCCAATCCCGCGTCAACGCCTCGTCCACCGCCGCGTGGCCGTGCTCGACCAGGGCGACGTTGAGTCCCGCCATGATGTCCGGCGCGGTGTCGACCAGGGTGCCGTCGAGATCGAACAGGTAGGCGTCGTAGGGGACTGCCGGCACTGCCGTTTCAATCCAGTTGGGCGCGCATCTCGGCAATGGTCCGCGCATAGTCGTCGGCGCCGAAGATCGCCGATCCGGCGACGAACGTGTCCGCCCCGGCGGCCCGCGCGGCGCCGATATTCTCGACCTTGATGCCGCCGTCGATCTCCAGGCGCACGTCGCGGTCGAGGCCGTCGAGGCGCTGCCGCACCGCGCGCACGACGTCCAGGCTGCGCGGCAGGAAGGACTGACCCCCGAAGCCCGGATTCACGGACATCACCAGCACCAGGTCCACCAGGTCGATCACCGGATCGAGCACGGAGACCGGCGTCCCGGGGTTCAGCGACAGCCCGGCCCTGGCGCCGCCCTCGCGAATCAGCGACAGGGAACGATGGACGTGCTCAGTCGCCTCCGGATGGATCGTGATGTAGTCCGCGCCGGCGTCGATGAAGTCGCCGACGATGCGGTCCACCGGCTTGACCATGAGGTGCACGTCCACCGGCGCCGTGATCCCGTGGTCGCGCAGCGACCGCAGCACGAGGGGCCCGATCGTCAGGTTCGGCACGTAGTGATTGTCCATGACGTCGAAGTGCACGAGGTCCGCACCGGCCTCGAGCACGGCGTCGACTTCGGCGCCGAGACGCGCGAAGTCCGCCGCGAGTATCGACGGGGCGATCCAGGGGGTCAGTGGCATGGCGGCATTTTACACGCCGGGGGCCCGGCTATCGGTCGATCGCCGGCGTTCAGTCGGTCAGTCGCCGCACCGCCTTCAACTGATCGTGGGAGCCGATGTCGAACCACCGCCCCTCGAACACCTCCCCGGTGAGACGGTCGTCGTGCGCGGCCCCGAAGTAGACCTCCCGCGCGAGATCGAACGGCCCCGACGGGGTATCTGCCAGGGCCGTCGGCGCAAGCACCGCGATGCCGCAGAACACGAGATCGTCCGCATCGCCTCCGTGACGCCGGACACGTCCGTTCGCCAGGGCGAAGTCCCCGTGCGGCCGATGCGGCGGACGGGGCGTCAGCACGAGGTGCGCCGTGTCCGCTTCCACGTCGACGAGCCGACCGAAGGGATAGTTCGTCCAGATGTCTCCGTTCAGCACCAGGAACGCATCGTCGCCGAGCAGCGGCAGCGCCGCCTTGATCCCCCCGCCGGTACCGAGCAGGGTCGACTCCCGGCTGTAACGGACCTGCATCCCGAGGTCCCGCCCGCTGCCCACGTGGCGCTCAAGATGCTCGCCGAGGTGGTGCAGGTTGATGACGACCTCCTCGATGCCGGCCCGCCGCAGCCAGCGCAACTGGTGCACGATCAACGGCTCGCCGGCGACCGGGATCATGGGCTTCGGCATGCGTTCGGTGAGCGGCAGCAGGCGTTCGCCCCGGCCGGCCGCGAGAATCATCGCGCGCACGTCGCCGCCTCCACCGCGGGCAGGACCTCGCCGCCGATCCATGCCGCCAGGCGTCGCAGTTCCGGATAGCGGCCGCCCACCGCGACGACGCGCGAGAGCGTCGGGGCGATGTCGGGGAGGTGGCTGCTGCGCCCGTCCCGGAGGTGCAACCGGGCGAATATCCCCGCCGCTTTCAGATGACGCTGCATGCCGGTCAGATCGAACACGCGCACGAACGCGTCTTCGTCCATCCCGCAGTCTCGCAGTTCCAGGAAGCGTCGCCGCCACCGCTCCACCTCCGGTTCCCCGAACTCGTGGTAGCAGTCGCGCAGCAGCGAGACGAGGTCATAGGTCACCGGTCCCTCGAGCGCGTCCTGGAAGTCGACGATTCCGAGCTGTCCGTCCGGACGCAGCAACAGGTTGCGGCTGTGATAGTCCCGATGCACGGTGACCATCGGCTGCGTCTGCGTCGCCTCCACCAGTGCCCGCCACGCCGCGCCCAGAAAGGCGGGTCGGGGCAGGTGCAGGAACCGTTCCACGAGCCACTCCGGGAAGATGCCGAGTTCGTCGCGGAAACGGGCGGCCGTGTACGGGGGGATGGCCTGCGAAGAGACGTCCTGGATGCGTACGAGGGCTTGCAGCGCAAGCTCCAGCGCGCTGTCCTCGCCACCCTCCTCGTACACGCGGGCGAACAGCCGATCCCCGAAGTCCGTGACCGCCAGGAAGCCGCGTTCGTCGAAGGCCAGGACTTCGGGCACGGGAACGCCGTGCGCCCGAAACACCTGCGACAGCACACGGAACTGGGGATTGTTCTCCGTGGCCGGAGGCGCATCCATGGCAACGAACGTTCCCGACCGGCCGCGCACCCGGTAGAACCGTCGGGTGCTCGCTTCCGCCGGTAGCGGTTCCAGCTCGGACACCGGGCCAAGCCGATCCTCGCACCAGGCCCGCAACTGTTGCCGACGATCGTCCACGGACGACCATTGTACCCGCGGGACCCATCCCGACCCTTGGCGGCCCCGGTGCACCGCATCCTTTATCATGGCCGCCGCGTGAAGCTGCCCATGAAAAGAGTGCTCGGCGCCAGCGCAAGGGGGCGAACCCTTCGCGCACAACCGAGGACTGCCGCAACGAGAGCGAAAGGAACCGTCTTTGCCACGGCTGCTCGGGCGAGTGCCGTCCTCCTGCTGGTCGCCGCCCCTGCCCTGGCCGCCGACTCGACCCCGGGCGCATCCCACGCCGCCGCCCACTGGCAGCCGCGCGCGGACCTGCCCGCGGGCCGCGAGCGCCGGCTGCCGCCCTGGTGCGCGGGCGCCTATGTGGAACGTGCGTACCCCCGGCCCCGGCACAGCGAACCCGCCTCCTTCCCCGCACGCCTGCGCGCCGACCGGGCGCACTACCGCACCGGGGACCGCGCCGAACTGACCGGACAGGTCGTCATCGAGCAGGGCAACCGCGTGCTCGCCGGAGACCGCGCGACGCTGCAGGAACCCTCGCGACGGGTGGCGTTCCCCGACGGCGTCACGCTCTCCGAGCCGGGTGTCGCGATGACCGCCGCGACCGCGGACATCGAAACGGGCGGCGGCGCGGGGCAGCTGACGGACGTGGAGTTCGTCCTGTTCGACACCGAACTGCGCGGCGACGCCGCCGACGTCGAGCGCACCGGCGAGGCCTGGACCTTCTCCCGGACCCGCTTCACCCGCTGCGAACCCGGCTCGGATACCTGGGAGATCGCGGCCGCGCACCTCTCCCTCGAGGACGACGCATCGTTCGCCCGCGCCCGGAACGCCGTCGTGAAGGTCAAGGGCGTGCCGGTCTTCTACGCGCCGCGGCTGCGCATCTCCCTGTCCGGCGAACGACAGTCGGGCTTTCTGTTCCCGAGCGCCGGTACTTCCCGCGACGATGGCGTGCGAGTCGAACTGCCCTACTACCTGAACCTGGCGCCCAACTACGATGCCACGCTGACCGCGCTGCACGCCTCCGAGCGCGGCACGGGGCTCGGTATCGAGGCCCGGCACCTCAGCCGCGGCGCCAGCACCGACGCGACGGGCGCCTTCCTACCGAGGGACCGGCGCTACGACGGACGGTTCGACCGCGACGATTTCGCACTGCAGGCCGTCCCCGGGCCCTTCGATCCGGCCGATCGCTGGGTCGCCGGGATCGACCATCGGGGGCGCTTCGGCGGCGCGACGACCCGCATCGACGCGGCGGCCGTCAGCGACAGCGATTACTTCCGCGACATGGGCCGGGGGCTCGCCGTCTCGAGCCGCGCCTACCTGACACGCTTCGCCGAGGCGCGCTATGCAAGGGGCGGCTTCTCGGCCGGCATCACCGGTCTGGGCTTCCAGATGCTCGAACGGCGGCGCGAGCCCTACCGGCGCGTGCCGGAGATCGACCTGGCATACGCCGGCGACGCCGTTGGACCGGTCGAGTGGTCGCTGTCCACCATCTGGACCGCCTTCGACCATCCGAACGCCAACCACCCGGGCATCCCGGGAGGACGGCGAATCCACCTCGAGCCACGGGTGCGCCTGCCCCTGACCCGGCCGTGGGGGTTCCTCCAGCTCGGCGGCGGTTATCGATACACCGGCTACGACCTCGACAACGGTCCGCGGCGCTTCGACACCACTCCCGAGCGCGGCATCGCGTTCGGCGACATCGACGCCGGACTCTTCTTCGAACGCGACACCCGCATGCTCGGTACGGCCCTGATCCAGACGCTGGAACCGCGCATCCACTATCTCAGGCAGCAGTACGCGGACCAGCGCCACCTGCCCCGTTTCGACGCCAGCGTGCCGAGTTTCTCCGTCCCGCAACTGTTCCGACGCAACCGCTTCTCGGGCCTCGACCGCATCGGCGACGAGAACCGCCTCGCCGTGGGCCTGACGAGCCGCCTCATCGACTTCGACAGCGGCCGCGAGTACCTCCGCACCACCGTCGGCACGATCGCCCACTTCGAAGACCGCCGCGTCACCCTCACGAACGCGTCGGCCGCTGCGGACCGGCATGTGACCTCGCCGGTCGCGGCAGAACTGGCCGCGAGCGCCGGTGCGTTCTCGGCCGCGGCGGGCATCATCTGGAACCCGGCCGACGCCGAGGAAGACGAGATCGGTCTCTCCCTGCAATACCGCCGCGACAACCGGCGCATCCTCAACGTCGGCCATCGCAAGCGCCGCCTCTCGCGCATCGACCAGGGCGACGTGTCGTTCGTCTGGCCGTTGAGCACGCACATGAGCGCGCTCGGCAAGTGGAACTACGACTTCGAGGTCGACCGGACCAACGAGGCGCTGCTCGGCGTGGAGTACTCCAACTGCTGCTGGCAGGTGCGCGTCATGTACCACCGCTACGTCGAACCGCGCGGCGCATTCACACTCGTCGACGCGGACGATGACGAGGGTATCCTGCTACAGTTCGTCTTCCGCGGCCTGGCGGGGTTCGGCAGCGGCGTGGAGCGGGTCCTGGCGCGCGGCATCAAGGGCTATCGAGAGGAGACGGACTTTTGACAACCCATCGGATCCTGGCCGCGGCGGTCCTCGTTGCGGCGCCCGCCTTCGCGGATGTGGAGCGACTCGACGCCATCGTCGCCGTGGTGGACGACGACGTTGTGCTCGCATCGGAACTGGTCGAACGACGCGACTCCGTGCACGAGCGTCTGCGCCAGGAGGGCGCCACCGAGTTGCCGCCCCTCGACGCCCTGATGAGCCAGCTCATGGAACGCCTCGTCATCGAGAACATCCAGCTGCAGATGGCCAACCAGCGCGGCATCGTGATCGACGACGAGACGCTGACCGAGGCGGTCAACGGCTTCGCGCGCCAGCGCCAGATGACCCTCGACGAGTTCCGCGAGTCCCTCGAGCAGGAGGGCAACAGCTACCGGAAGCTGCGCGAGGATGTCCGGCGGGAGTTGCAGCTGCAGCGCGTCCAGCGCCTCCTGGTGAACCGCCGCATCACGATCACGGATCAGGACCTCGACGATCTCATCACCTCGCCGTTCTTCCAGGAAATGATCTCCGACGAGTACCGCGTCGGCCACATCCTGCTGGCCGTGGACGGCTCGGAGCCCGAGACCGTGGAACGCGCCGCACGCGAGGCGGACGAGATCGTTGCGAAGCTCCGCGACGGCGCCGACTTTGCACAGATGGCGATCGAACACTCCGCCGCGTCCACCGCCCTGGAGGGGGGCGACCTCGGCTGGCGCGGGGCCGGCGAGTTGCCGAGCCTGTTCGCGGAACAGGTGGTCGCGATGGCTCCCGGTGACACGGCCGACCCCATCCGCAACAGCCTGGGATTTCACGTCGTCCAGCTGCTCGAGCAACGCGGCGTCAGCCGCCAGCGCCAGCTGCAGTCCCTCGTGCGGCATATCCTCGTGCAGCCGTCCGCCATCCGCAGCCCGGAGGAAACCCGGGAACTCGCGGCCGACCTGCACCGCCGCATTCTGGCCGGCGAGGACTTCGCGGAGCTCGCCAAGGAGTTCTCCGACGACCCGGGCAGTGCGCTCGCGGGCGGTGAACTCGGCTGGAGCGACGGCAGCGACTTCGTCCCGGCGTTCCGCGAGGTGATGACTGCCATCGACATCGCCGAGGTCAGCGAGCCGTTCGAGAGCCAGCACGGCTGGCACGTGGTCGAGGTGCTCGACCGACGCGATCGCGACATGTCCGACGAGGCACGTCGGTCGATGGCGATGCAGGTACTGCACAGCCGTCGCTTTGAGGAAGAACTGCAGGAATGGCTGCAGGAAATCCGCGACGAGGCCTACGTCGAGCTGCGCGTAGGGCAAGAGTAACGCCGCATCGCGGCCATGCCCGCAGCCCGCCAGACGCCTGCCCCGGCCCGCGCTCCCGCACAGCGGATCCGCCGTGGGTCCAGGCGGCGGTCCGCCGACAGACGGCGCATCGCCATCACGCCGGGCGAGCCGGCCGGCATCGGCCCCGACATCGTGATCGACCTGTTCCAGGAACCGCGCCAGTTCGACGCCGTGGTGATCGCCGATCCGGACATGCTGCGGGCGCGCGCCGCCCTGCTCGGACTGCCCCTCGACATCGACGACCGGGACACGCGCGAGCCGGGTCGGATGACCGCCCTGGCCGTGCCCGCTCCGTCTCCGGTGACCGCCGGCGTCCTCGATGCCGGCAACGCCGACTACGTGCTGCAAACCCTCCGGACGGCCGTGGACCGCTGTCTCGCCGGAGAGTTCGACGCGCTCGTCACCGGCCCCGTGCAGAAGTCGGTGCTGGACCGCGCGGATGCCGGGTTCACAGGACACACCGGTTTCCTGCGCGACGCCTGCGGCGTGGAGGATGTCGTCATGCTGCTGGTCGCCGGTTCCCTGCGCGTGGCGCTGGCCACGACGCATGTGCCTCTTGCCGACGTACCGGGGCTCATCACGCGCGAGCGCATCGACCGGAAACTGCGCACGCTGACGGACGGTCTGCGGTCCGTGTTCGGGATCGAACGCCCGCGCATCGCCGTCGCCGGCCTGAACCCCCACGCCGGCGAAGCCGGCCACCTCGGCCGCGAGGAGATCGACGTGCTCGAACCCGTCTGCCGGCAGTGGCGCGAGGACGGAGCACGCATCGAAGGACCGTTGCCGGCCGACACCATCTTCCAGCGTGGCGACGCGGTGGACGCGATCCTCGCGATGTATCACGACCAGGGTCTTCCCGTACTGAAATACGTCGGCTTCGGCGCGGCCGTGAACGTCACGCTCGGGCTGCCCTTCCTGCGGACATCCGTGGACCACGGCACGGCGCTTGCGATCGCGGGAACCGGTACGGCCGACTCCGGCAGCCTGATGACGGCGCTCGATCTTGCGGCGCGCACGTAAGCGCTTCGGGCAGCACTTTCTGGTCGACCCGGCGGTCGTCGACGGTATCCTCGCCGCCATCTCCCTCGAGGCGCACGACCGGGTGGTGGAGATCGGTGCGGGGCGCGGGGTGCTGACGGAGCCGATGAGCGCGGTCGCCGCCTCCCTGACGGCCATCGAACTCGACCGCGACCTCGTCGCCTTGCTGCACAGGCGGCTGCCGGCGGTCCGCGTGGTCGAGGGCGACGCCCTGCGCGTGGACCTCACGCCTTTCGGCGGCGACGGGTTGCGGGTCGTCGGCAACCTCCCGTACAACATCTCGACGCCGTTGCTGAACCGCCTGTTCGACGAGTACGCACGCGGGCTGCCGGTGCGGGACATGCACTTCATGCTGCAGGCGGAGGTCGTGGACCGACTGGTCGCGAACCCCGGTACCAAGGCGTGGGGGCGCCTGTCCGTCATCGCACAGTATCACTGCGACATCGAACCCCTGTTCGAGGTCGGAGCGGAAGCCTTCCGGCCGCCGCCGAAGGTGCTTTCGAAGTTCGCCCGGCTCACGCCCCGCCCCCCGACCACGTCGGCGGACGATGTCGCCGCGCTGCGCGAGGTACTGCGCGTGGCCTTCGCCGCCCGCCGCAAGCGGCTGGGGAATGCCGTACAATCGCTCGGACTGGACATCGCCGCCCTGGGGCTGGATCCTGGGATCCGCCCCGATGCGGTCGGCGTCGCCGACTACGTCGCCATGGCCAACCAACTGACGAGCAGGGGATGACTGCCGGCGACAGCAACATCGGCGACACCGACGCGTACGCTTTCAACGTGGCCGTCGAGACGCGTTACGTTGCGGCCGAATCGACCCCGGAGCAGGGGCGTCACGTCTTCGCCTACACCATCGCCATCGAGAACGTCGGCGTCCGCCCGGCACGCCTGATGAGCCGCCGCTGGCTCATCACCGACGGCGACGGACGCAAGCAGGAGGTCCAGGGACCGGGCGTCGTCGGCAAGCAGCCCCGCATCCCCCCCGGCGAAGCGTTCCAGTACACCAGCGCCGCAGTGCTCGAAACGGCCGTGGGCTGCATGGAGGGGCACTACGAGTTCCACGCGGACGATGGCGTCGCGTTCCTGGTACCCATCCCCGCTTTCTCTCTCGCGATGCCCAATGCGGTGCATTGACTCGCGCGGCGCACGCGCGCCGGTCTCGTCCGCACGTCACCCTGGCTGAGGGCTTCCGCCCGGTGTCCACCTATGTCATCGGCGACGTGCAGGGTTGTTTCGCGCAGCTCGAGGCGCTCCTCACCAAGGTTCGCTACAGGCAGAAGAAGGACCAGCTCTGGTTCGTGGGCGATCTCATCAACCGCGGCACGGACTCGCTCGCGACACTGCGCTTCGTGCGCAAGCTCGGGGAGCGGGCCATCGCCGTGCTCGGTAACCACGACCTCCACTTCCTCGCCATCGTGTTCGGCGGGCATTCCACGCGACCCGCGGACACGTTCGACGATCTGCTCGGCGCCTCCGACTGCCTGAAGCTCGCACACTGGTTGCGCGAACGGCCCATGCTGCATCGTGGCCGAGGCGTGGTCATGACGCACGCCGGCATCCCGCATATCTGGACGCTGAAACAGGCCGGCAACCGCGCGCGCGAAGTCGAAACGGTCCTGCGCGGCGACGCGTACCGCAAGTTCTTCCACGCCATGTACGGCAACGAACCGAACGCGTGGTCGAAGTCGCTTGCCGGCATGCCGCGGCACCGGGTGATCACCAACTATTTCACCCGCATGCGCTTCGTGAACGCGGCGGGAGAGATGGAATTCGAACACAAGGGCCACTCGGACCATCCACCGCCCGGCTTCAAACCCTGGTTCGAGTTTCCTCCGCGCATCGAGCGGCCGATCGTCTTCGGCCACTGGGCATCGCTCGAGGGTGTGCGGAGCGAACGCGCCATCGGCGTCGACACCGGCTGCGTCTGGGGACGGTCCCTGACGGCCCTGCGTCTCGAGGACCGCACGCTCCTGGACGTCGGTTGTGAGACCGGGGGGAAATAACGCCCTCCGCGAGGCCCTACCAGTTCTCCACCCAGGGCCGCAGCACCACCTCGAACGCCCAGGTGGAGCGGTGCTGCCGATGGAGATGGAGGTACGTCTCCGCGATGCGGTCCGGATCGGCCATGTTGTCGTCTTGCGAAGTACCGGCCATGCGATGCTGCCGGGTGCCGTCCGGCTGCCGCCAGCCGATGGCTGCGTCGATGGGCACCTGCGCGACGTGGATGCCCTCGGGCATGAGTTCCCGCGCCATGCTTTCCGCCAGACCGGATTTCGCCTGGCAGGCCATGGCGAACGCGCCGCTTCTCGGGTAGCCCTTGGACGCGGCGCTGGCATTGGTGAACAGGATCGTGCCGCGGTGCTCCTGGACACCCGCGGGCTCCGCCGCGACCATGCGCCGCGCCGCCTGCTGACCGACGAGAAACGCGCTGTAGGCCGAGTTCGTGAGCACCTCCCGCGCCAGCACGGGATCCGCTTCCGTGATCCGTTTGCGGAAGATGTCGCGCATCCGGCCGTCAATGTTGTGGACCACCAGGCGCGGCGTGCCGAGGTCCTCCGTCACCGCTTCGAACAGGGCGCTGACGGCGTCGGCGTCCGCCGCGTCGCAGGCATAGTTCTTCACGCCGAACTCCTGCGCCAGGTCGAGCAGCACCTGCTTGCCCGGGGTCCTTGCCGCCATCGCGACGCGCATCCCCGCCCGGCTGAACAGCCGCGCGCAGCTCGCGCTGATGCCCGGGCCGCCGCCTACGATCAGCGCGACTTCGTTTTCCATGGGCGTTGCCGTCATGTTCTCGTCTCCATCGGGAAAGCGCGTCTTCGGGCAGCGCCCAGGTTCGCAAAGGCCGGCATGATGCATCGTTTGGCGCCGCGAGGGGAGATGCCCTGCCACGCTTGCGTCACCAAGGCGCCGCAGAGGGACATCCACGATGCCATCCAGCGAAGCGACACACGCAGCGCCCACCGCCACGCGTCCGGCTGCCAGCGCAGTGGCCGAGACCAGCCGGGGCCCCGTCGAGTTCGCGCGCGTTGGAGAGCCCCCCTACATCCTGTTCTTCCACGGTTCACCCGGCGGCTATGACCAGGGGGTGAGCAACGACGACTTCGCCGGCGCGGTCTTCGGCACCACGCTCCGCGTGGAGAGCACGTTCGACAAAAGGGAGCGCAGGCGGATAGCCGCCGAAATGGCCAACTCCCCCGAGAAGCTGCGCCGCCTGCGGGAAATGTCGGCCGGCGCGTCCCCGATGAAGGAACGCATGGCCGGCTTCGAGAACGACCTCGCACGATTCGCGGCCATCGAGCAGCCGCCTCTCGAGGAGATTCGTTGTCCCACGCTGATCTGCCACGGCACCTGTGACGGCGATGTCCCCTTCGCACACGCGGAAGCGGCGCATCGCCTCATTCCCGACGCCCGACTCCACCGCATGGAGAACGGCTGGCACCTGCTCTGGCTGTGCGATGGGGCGGACGAGATGATCCGCACCCAGCTGGAGTTCGTGCAGGAACACTCCCAGACGCCGGCGTCGTAGCGGGACGGCCGCGCCGGGCGCCGCGTTCAGTCGGGTCTTCGCGCCCGGAACAGAAAGCGGTCGGTCTGCAGGTAGACCGCGTCGTTGTATACCGCCACGCCGTGATCATCCTCCCGGTTCGCGAACAGGTCGCTTTCCGCCTCGACCACGAATCCCGCATCGCGGAGCAGTTCGCGGGCGACGTCCGGTTCGATGCGGTGCAAGGCCCGGTTGTTCTTGCCAGCCAACCCGACATGGTCGGTCACGCCGAGCACTCCAGCGGGCTTGAGCGCGGCGCGGATGCTCGACAGAAATGCCAGCGCCCGGGCGCGTCCGTCGCGATTGTAGAAGTCGTGCAGCAGGTTGCCGAGAAAGGCGAGGTCCAGCGTGTCGACAAGGCCCAGATCGTCATACTCCCGGACGTGCAGTACGACGTTCGGCAGTCTGTCGTTCGCCAGGCGCTCCTCCATCGTTTCCTGGTAGTAGCCGTCCGCGAAATTCGTCAGGACCCGTTCGCGATTGTGCGAATAGACCTTGCCTTCAGGACCGACCGCCGCGGCCAGCATCTCCGTGGTGTATCCGGCATAGGCGCCGACATCCATCACCGTCATGCCCACGCGCAGTCCAAGGAACCGAAACGTCTCCAACGGCTTGCGGCCCGCATCGCGAGGCGCGTCCCACCGATGCCGGTCCGGCGCCTGCATCTGGGCCTCGATGCGCTCCGCCATCGCTTGCGCCGCGTCGCCGGCGCCGGTCGCGCAGAGCGCCAGGCAGACAGATGCCAGCCCAAGCCTTCCGACCGAAATACCCCATGTGCCCATATGCTTGCCTCGTCGTTCCCGATACACGCGCGCCAGTGTATCCGTCCCGCGCATCGGCCCGCCTATCCCGGGCCCAGCCGGTGTTCCGCCGAGACGAAACGCGCCGTGCTCGAGGCCGCGGGCTTGACGATGCGCACCCACACGTCATCGAGCCCGAAGGTTGTCGCGACGCGCTCCGCGGTGGTCGCCGCGGCCATCTCGATCAGGCGAAATCGCCCGGCCTGGATGTGCTCGCGCACGAGTTCTCCCACGGCGGAGTAGTCCACCGTCGCGTCCAGTCGATCGTGCTCCGGCGGCGGCACGTCGAACTCGATGTCCACCAGCAGGGTCTGGAGGATCTCGCGTTCCCGCTCCCGGACGCCGACGATCGCCGGCACCTCCAGCCCGTCGATCCGGATCTTCACACGGGCGACAACTCGGTGAGCGGCCAACGCGCGCGCGTGGCGATCGCAAGCGGCTCCGAATCGCCGCCGGCAAGCCGCAGGTACCCCGCGTAGGCGATCATCGCGCCGTTGTCGGTACAGAGGTCCGGCGCGGCGTGGAAGACCTCGGGGACCGAGGCCGCGAGCCGGCTGCGCAACTCCACGTTGGCGGCCACGCCGCCGGCCAGGATGAGCGCGTCCGTGCCGGTGGCCTTGAGCGCGCGGCGACACTTGATGACGAGGGTGTCCACCACGGCGTCCTGGAAGGCCAGCGCGACGTCGGACACGTCCTGCGGTGTCAGCGGCTGCAGATCGCGGACGGTGTAGGCAGCATGCGTCTTGAGGCCGCTGAAGCTGAAATCCAGGCCAGGGCGGTCCGTCATCGGTCGCGGGAAGGCAAATCGGCCCGGTTGCCCGCGCACCGCCGCACGGGCGACCGCCGGGCCGCCCGGATAGCCGAGGCCGAGCATCTTCGCCGTCTTGTCGAACGCTTCGCCGGCCGCATCGTCAAGGGATTCTCCGAGCAGTTCGTAACGACCCACGCCACCGACCTTGACGAGTTGCGTGTGTCCGCCCGAGACGAGCAGCGCCACGAAGGGCGGCCGCGGGCCCTCGGCCTCGAGCAGGGGCGCGAGCAGGTGGGCTTCCATGTGGTGCACGCCGATCGCGGGAACGCCCAACGACCACGCCAGCGCGCGTCCGACCCCGGCCCCTACCATGAGCGCACCGACCAGCCCCGGACCCGCGGTGTAGGCCACCCCGTCCAGGTCTCCCACCGACCGGGCGGCCGCACGCAGTGTCTCCCGAACCAGCGGCAGGATCTTGCGGATGTGGTCCCGCGACGCCAGCTCCGGCACGACCCCACCGTACTCCGCATGGGTCGCCACCTGGCTGTAGAGCGTTTGTGCAAGGAGACCGTCCCGCCCGTCGTACAGGGCGACGCCAGTCTCGTCACAGGAGGTCTCGATGCCAAGCACCAGCATGGGTCTTCTCGCGTTGTTCGCATGCGGATGTACCGCCCCGTGCCGCGGCCCGAATGTCGCGCCGGCGGGAGGCGGTGCTCCCGAATCCGATAGACTGGCAGTGTACGAGACCGTCCGATGGGCTCGCAAACGACTCAGGGGGACCCGGAGCCGACTCGAAAGGCGGAGCCATGGCCAACCATCCTTTCTACTACTCGATGGTTCTCGACGGGCATCCCGTCCATCCGTACCAGGCGGACACCCTGGCATTCACGTTGCAGCGATTCGGGGACGTACCGCCGGATCGTATCGTGGCCCACTGCACAAACCGCGTATCCGAGCGTGTCCGCGAAGCCCTCGCGGACCGAGGTCTCGAAGTGGTGCCCGTGACTCCGTATCTCGACGGCACCTACTGCAACAAGATCACACAACTCGACCGCTTTCTGGAGGTGGGTGGCAGGGCGGAGGGCGTGTTCCTGTTCGACCTCGATGTCGCCATCCTGGCGCCGCTGGACGTCCCCGACAGAGCGTCCGTCTGGGGGAAGATCGTCGACGACACCAATCCCCCCCTGGACCTCCTCGAACGGGTGTTCCGCACCGCGGACGTCCCCCTGCCGGACGTCCTGCCCTGCGACTGGTCGCCCCCGCGGGGCGACACCCTGGCAACCAACTTCAACGGGGGGCTGCTGTACATTCCGCTGACGCACGTCAAGACGCTCAGGCACACGTGGCGGCAGTGGGCGGAATACCTCTTTCGCCATGAGGAGTTGTTCGAGGGTCCGGCCGAGCGCAGCCACATCGACCAGATGTCGTTCGCCCTGGCGGTGGCGTCGCACCGGCTCCCGTACGGCCACCTGACCGCCAACTGGAACTTCCCCGGGCACTACACGCGCTGGCCGCGGTCCTTTGACCCGGAGAGTCCGGTACATGCCCTGCACTATCACCAGTGTCTCGACCGCTTCGGGCTGGTGGCGCCGGTCTTCTCCAACGACGCCCTCGACGAAGCGGTCGCGAAGCTGAACGACGAAATAGGCCAACGGGAGCCATCCCTGTTCTTCGACCTGTACAAGACACATCTCGCGCAGCAAGCGGTACAGGACGTACCAGAAGCCACCCAGGCGGTTTTCCCGGCAGAGTTCATCGCCCGTACCGGGCTACGCGACCACAAGCGTCGCCTGATCCTGCACGCGGGTACTCCGAAGACCGGCACCTCTTCCCTGCAAAGGCACCTGGACGAAAACCGGCCGGCCCTGGCGGAACGGGGAGTGTGGTATCCACCCACCACCGACCCCAGAGAACCGAAACACCAGGACGTGGTTTGGGCGCTGCAAGCCGCGGACCCCGCTGGTTTCGTCCACGCCATCGTCGGGGCCTTGCGCGACATGCCGCACGACACGCACACCATCGTCTTGTCGACCGAAGGCATCTTCAACCACTGGTGGGACTACGCGCCCCTGGCACGGGCGCTGTTGCGGGACCTCGCGCGGCTCTTCGACTTCGAGATGTGCATCTGCTTCCGCTCGCCGGATTCGTTCGCCGCCGCCCTCTACGCCCAGTACCTGCGCAACCCTGCGCGCAATGACGCGCCACGGAACGTGTACGGCCGCGACATCGACTTCGCGGAGGCGATGTGCGACGAGTGGTTTCGCCAACACCTCGACTATCTCGGGTTCTGCCGCGAGGCCGAGGCATTGCTCGGGAAGGGCAGCGTCCGACCGATGTTCATGTCCAACGATGTCGTCCGGACTTTCCTGCGCTGTTACGACATTGACGGTCCCTCGGGCTCCCCCCCACGCGAGAACGAATCCCTGAGCTCGGCGGGAGTCGACCTGATGCGCATCGCGAACCGCCTCGACCTCTCGGTGCCGGAGCAGCAACGAGTCGAGGGGCTCGTTCGGGACATCGACCGGGTCATCAGGCCGCGCAGTACCGAGTTCCGGCTCGAGGAGAACGACGCGCGGCTCGTGCAGCGATACGCCGCGCGGGGCTGGCGGACCCTGCGTTCCGGCTGAGAGCGCCGGACGGAACCCCGAGTGAAGGCGACGCATCGAGACAACCGGGTGTCCCGAGCACCTCCACGAAGGGGGCTCCCGGACCGCAACGTGCCCGCCAGCCCCCCAAACTTTGCAAACGTCAACTTGACCCGAGTAGAATCGCATCCCCCACATTGGCGGGTCACTCCTTCCCATGCCGAGTGTCAAAATTCGCGAAAACGAACCGTTCGATGTCGCACTGCGCCGATTCAAGCGCTCCTGCGAGAAAGCGGGCATCCTGTCCGAGGTTCGCCGTCGCGAGTACTATGAGAAGCCGACGGCCGTGCGCAAGCGCAAGGCCGCCGCTGCCGTCAAGCGTCACCTGAAGAAGCTGCAACGCGAAGCCCGCCGTTTCGAGAAATCGTACTGACGCCGTCCTCGGACGGTTGTGCACGGCCACCGCGCCGTCTGCTACGGAACAGCACGAGACGAAGCCCTGCCGGCACACGGTAGCGCTGTTGTCCGCCCCGGCAAAGGCGTAACCTGAGCGTCGATGGCCGGACTCATTCCCCAGCCCTTCATTAACGACCTCTTGCAGCGCGTGGACATCGTCGATGTCATCGATGCGCGCGTGAGCCTGAAGAAGGCTGGCAAGAATTTCACGGCTTGCTGTCCGTTCCACGAGGAAAAGACGCCGTCGTTCAACGTCAGCCCCGAACGCGGCTTCTACAAGTGTTTCGGCTGCGGCGTCGCCGGCACCGCATTGACCTTCCTGATTGAATACGACCATCTCGAGTTCGTCGAGGCGGTCGAAGCGCTCGCCGCCATGGCCGGCGTCGAAGTGCCGCGCGAGGGCGGACGGCCGCAACCCCGACCCGACGAGGACCTCTATGAGCTCCTCGTACAGACCGCCCTGCTGTACCGTCGTGCCCTCGCCGACCATCCGGAGTCCGCTCGCGCGCGGGCCTACCTGAAGCAAAGAGGTCTGACCAGCGACGTCGCCAAACGGTTCGAAATCGGTTACGCGCCGCCTGGCTGGGACCATGCAAGGAACGCGCTGGGCCAGAGCGCGGAACGGCTGCGCAAGCTGACCGAGGCCGGCGTGCTCGGCAGGAGCGACGCCGGACGCGTCTACGACAGACTGCGCGACCGCATCGTGTTCCCCATCCGGGACACACGCGGGCGGGTGGTCGGCTTCGGCGGGCGGGTATTGCCGAACGGCGATGCCGACGCGGGACCGAAGTACCTGAACTCACCCGAGACGCCGGTCTTCCACAAGGCGCGCGAGCTGTACGGACTGTACGAAGCCCGCCGCGTACCGGGACAGCGCATCGAGCGGCTCATCGTGGTGGAGGGATACATGGACGTCGTCGCCCTGTCCCAGCAAGGCATCGACAACGCGGTCGCCACCCTCGGTACCGCCGTGGGCCCGGGCCATCTGGCGAAGCTCTACCGCAATGCGCCGGAAGTCGTCTGCTGTTTCGACGGCGACGCCGCGGGGCGCGAGGCCGCCTGGCGCGCCCTCGAGGCCGCGCTACCTTCCCTGACCGCGGGACATCGGCTCAAGTTCGTCTTTTTGCCGGATGGCGAGGATCCCGACACCCTGGTGCGCAGCGCCGGCAAGGCCGCGTTCGACACGCTGGTCGAAGAAGCCATGCCGGCCGGAGACTATCTCGTGGAACGCCTGTCCGCGGGCCTCGACCTCGACTCGCTCGATGGGCGGGCCCTGCTCGGAGATGCCGCCAGGCCCCTGCTGGCGCGCATTCCGCCCGGCGTGCACCGGCAGGTACTGAGCGAGCGGATCGCGCGGCAGATCGGCGTCTCGCCGGCGATGTTCGATACGCCCCAGGAACGACCTGCGGAACCGGTCAACGTCCGGTCCTCCCCTGGCGCGACGACTCGCGAATCCCTCCTCGCCCGGCCCCTTCTCGGCTACCTCGTGCGCGCGCCCGCGCTGTTCCGAGCACTGCCCGCGTCGCTCGGCTCCGCCTTGTTCGATGCGCCCGACGAAGACGGCGGCTCCCTGTTTCAGCGTGTCGCCCGGGCGGTCGCCGACGATCCCGGTATGGAGCCCGCCGTACTGCTCGCGCGCTTCGCCCGCGACCCCGAGCACGAGGCACTGGTCGCGCTCGCCCGAGCCGGATCGATACTTGACGACACGGCCGTCGCCGACGAATTCGTGGAGGGCGTGCAGCGCTACGTGATTGCCCGGTCCCGATCCGCCCGGCAGAAGCTCATGAACGCACTCCGGGAGGACGGATCGTACGAGGGACTCAGCCGCTACTGGCAGGCCAAGCAGGAGAGCATGCAATTCGAGAACGTGGCCAGGGGACCGGCGCGGACCAGCGCCAAGTCCTGAACGTGCCAATACGCCGCAGGGACTTGAAAACGGCCCCGGTCGGTCACACCTCTTGGGGGAGTCCGGCGCACAGGGGGCTTGGTGGAGGCCCGAATAGAATAGTAGACTTACGCGCTTACCAGTGTAGCAGGCCGTCAACTGCGGCCACCGTGCAGTCGCCGCGTCGAGGACGGGGCGGTCGCTGTGCGCGCGCATCCGCCGCACACCCATGAAACCGAAACCTCGCAAAAGCATCCACACAGAACAGGACGCCATGGCCACCGAGACCGAACACCAGCAATCTCGTCTGAAAAAGCTGATCGCCAAGGGCAAGGAACAGGGCTTCCTGACCTATGCCGAGGTCAACGACCACCTGCCGGACGATATCTCCGATCCCGACCAGATCGAAGACATCATCCGCATGATCAACGACATGGGCATCATGGTCTACGAGACCGCCCCGGATCCCGATGAGCTGCTGAACGCGGAGGAGAACACGGCCGACGAGCTCGCCGCGGAAGAGGCTGCGGCCGCCCTGGCCGCCGTCGAGACGGAAGCCGGACGGACCACCGACCCGGTGCGCATGTATATGCGTGAGATGGGCACGGTCGAACTGCTGACGCGGGAAGGCGAGATCGCTATCGCCAAGCGCATCGAAGAGGGCATCCGCGACGTGCTCACGGCACTCGCCTGTTTCCCGGGCCCGGTGGAATACGTGCTCGGGCAGTACGCCGAGGCGACCCGTGAGGGCAAGCTGTCAGACATTCTCGTCGGCTATCTCGACCCGGCGGACGAGGTGCCGCGGCCGCCGCAGGTCGTCGCGGGCGCCCCTCCGAAGACCGGCGACAAGACCGAGGAAAAGGCGGAAGACAAGGGGCCGGACCCCGTCGAGGCGAAACGGCGCTTCGGCGCGCTGAAGCGCGCCCATCATGAGTCCCGCAAGGCCATCACGGAACACGGGCGCGCGTCCAGGGAAGCGCAGGAGCTGCTCGCCCGCACCGGCGAAGCGCTGTCCCCCTTCAAGCTGGTGCCACGCCACCAGGAGGGGATCGTCGCCATGCCGCGCGCGACGCTCAAGCAGATCCGCCGCCACGAACGCGCCGTCATGGTGCTGTGCGTGAACGAGGCGAAGATGCCCCGTGCGGACTTCCTGCAGGAATTCCTGCGCAGCGAGACGTCCATGGCCTGGATCAACCGGCACATCAAGGCCGGTCACGCCTACGGGGATGCCCTCAAGGCGCGCAAGGACGAGATCGCGCGCGTGCACAGGAAGCTGAAGGCCATCACCCTGGAGTCCGGCCTCACGATCAGCCAGATCAAGGACATCAATCGCCGGATGTCGCTCGGCGAGGCGAAGGCCCGGCGCGCGAAGAAGGACATGGTGGAAGCAAACCTGCGGCTCGTGATCTCCATCGCCAAGAAGTACACCAACCGGGGCCTGCAGTTCCTCGACCTGATCCAGGAAGGCAACATCGGTCTGATGAAGGCCGTGGACAAGTTCGAGTACCGCCGCGGCTACAAGTTCTCGACCTACGCCACGTGGTGGATCCGCCAGGCCATCACGCGCTCGATCGCCGATCAGGCGCGCACGATCCGCATCCCGGTACACATGATCGAGACGATCAACAAGCTCAACCGCATCTCCCGCCAGATGCTGCAGGAGAAGGGCCGGGAGCCGACGCCCGAAGAGCTGGCGGTGCGCATGGAGATGCCCGAGGAGAAGGTCCGCCGCGTCGCCAAGATTGCACGCGAACCCATCTCCATGGAGACCCCCATCGGCGACGACGAAGACTCGCACCTCGGCGATTTCATCGAGGACGCGACTATCGGCTCGCCGGTGGAGCTGGCCACCGGCCAAGGCCTGAGGGAAGCGACCCGCGAGGTGCTCGGCGGCCTGACCGCACGCGAAGCCAAGGTGCTGCGCATGCGCTTCGGCATCGACATGAACACCGACCACACGCTCGAGGAAGTGGGCAAGCAGTTCGACGTCACCCGCGAGCGGATCCGGCAGATCGAGGCGAAAGCGCTGCGCAAGCTGCGACACCCGAGCCGGTCGGAGCACCTGCGCAGCTTCCTCGACGAGCAGGGCGAAACGCATTGAAGCGGCGGGCGACTGCCCGTATAAGTGCTCCGTACGGGCCTATAGCTCAGTTGGTTAGAGCAGTCGACTCATAATCGATTGGTCCCAGGTTCGAGTCCTGGTGGGCCCACCGGAAGACGTCTCGCGGCTCAGGCGGGAAAGGCTCTCTGCCAGCAGGCGTTGTTCTCCACGACGATGTGGACGGCACGGTTGAGGAACTCCACCCGGTAAAGGCGGGGATTCGGAATGCCGCCGTCATGGACCGGCCTGAAGTGTTTCATGGTCAGGTAGTTGGGCCACAGTCTGTGTCGCACGACGTAGTCGTCCAGCCGACAGTCTCCATCGGCCGTCTTGTCGCCCCCACACTCGAAGGGCTTGGCCTTTGCTTTGCATAGCGCCGGCGGAATCTCGCCGGTGTCCGAGGCCAGAAAGCTCGCGACGACCATACCGCGACGGTTGGCGATCTCAAGGTTGTCCTCGTCCGACCTTTCGGCCTCGCCGTTTGGCCTGGTCACCGGAGCGATGCTGGCATACCCGTTGACCGACAGCTTCAGGGGTGGGTTCTTTCCCTTCGCGCATCGGGCTATGGCCTGCCTGAATTCCTGTAGCCAGCGCATCTGCGACTCGTCGGGGCAAATCCCCTGTCCATCTTCTGCCAAGCTGCCCTCGTCGGAATACCCGATCGTAAACACTACCCCCTTCCTGAATCCAAAGAGAGTAGGCGCGAGGCATCCGTCCTTCTCGGCACACGCAGCCTCGCCCTCCTGAGGGACTCGCTTCGCCAGTTTGCCTATCGCGGTCGCGATCCTTCCAAGACCGTCCTCTTCGACGTCTTTGACATCACCCCGCTGAAGTGAGAGCTGCGAGAGGACGATCACGCAACACAGAACGATGGACGTGACCACGAACGACATGAGGAACAGCAGTGGCCACTCGGCTGCCCCCCGCTGGTCCCGCATCACGGCTACTCCACCGGATCGCCGTGCGAGGCGAACACCACGGGTACGGAGAATCGGATGCGGTTGTGATGGGATAGCTCGCTACGATCCTCCGACCGCGTCTCTCGTCGACCGGACACACCCGCCTCGAGGCCCAGCGGCAGAACGGACATCTTGGCCTTGACCTGAAGATTGCCTTCCACGCCGCTTGCTTTCCCCAACGTCTGCTGGTTCCCGGCGATCACGGCCACGTCGAATTCAACCACCGACTCGCGGCTCCCTCCGACCGGTGCCCCGACACTGCCCGGCGAAACGAACCCGCTCTCGTCCAGGCATTCTTCCAGCTGCCGACAGCGCGCGTCCGCCGCTGCCGCATCCACCCCGCTCAGAATGTCGGACAGCGAATCTCGAACGAAGTCGTACAGTCCCCTTTGCGCTGCATGCGCTGCCTTGAGCAGGGTGTTGGCGGCGTTGTCCTTTTTGAGCTCTTCCTTGGCCCTGGTCGCCTCGCGCTGGGCCTCTGTCAGCCGCTTTTCGGCGGCCTTCTTGGCATCGTTGGCATCTGCCAGCCGCTCTTCGGCCGCCTCCTTGGCAACCTTGGCATCTGCCGCCAGCTTTTCCGCCGCCTTCCTGGCGTCGTCCGCCGCCGCCGCCTCGGCAGCCTCAGTCACTCGCCTGTCCTCCGACTCCTGGAGATCTTGCAGGCGCGCCCTAATCGCCTTCTCGGACTCGCGAGCTCGATTCAGTTGCTGTTCCTGTGCCTCCAACTCCTCGCGCAGCCGCCGCTCGCGGTCGGGTTCTCCCTGCGCCGGTCCCCTGGGGCCGTCACCTTCTCCGTTGGCCATCTCTTCGCGCTCC
Source organism: Candidatus Azotimanducaceae bacterium (assembly GCA_965206615.1). Lineage (GTDB taxonomy): Bacteria > Pseudomonadota > Gammaproteobacteria > Pseudomonadales > Azotimanducaceae > VXNE01. The sequence continues at coordinate 251,840 of OZ242219.1, read as the reverse complement.
GCTATTGCTTTGCATTCTTCAGGCTCGAGGGAACGTTTGTCCTCTCAACAGGCAACAGGACTTCTCCCTCCCTATCCAACGAACTTGCCGATCGTCAACGCCACTACGACCGACACGATCGCGATAGCTGCCGCATACGCCAGGAACTGCTCAGGGGTGACCCCGCGCGCCTGGATGCCCTCCAGTTTCGCGAGCCGATCCCGCAGCGCGGAGACCGTTGTCTTCCCTTCGTCCCGCTCCCGCGCGCGCAGCATCCGCGCCTCCGTTTCAACCAATCTGTCCCGCAAGTCCGACAGCCGCGACAGCACCACCTGGTGGGACGCCGTTTCGGAATCGCGAGAGGCTTGCCTATCCGCCGCATCGACGCGCGCGCCCGATTCCTCCGCCAGCAGTCGCTTCTTCACTTCGCGGACGGTTCGCTCGGCCGCGATACGCTCGGCACGAACCTTCTTCCACCGTTGAACCGTACCCCCGGCGTCGTACACGCCGAGCTTCGTCAGCGTTGCCGCGAGAGGGACTTCCCAACTTCCCGGTCCCGGTTTCGACATCCGTACTATCCCCTTCTACTTCGCCGCCATACCCATTCGGATCCACGTCCGCTGACCTCGATTCCCCGTCCGGCAACGGCAAGCGGAACGCCGACACCAACAACGTAGTGCCGACGAAACGTCTTTGGAACAGCTGCCAAGCACGGAACGTCGGTAGTCGGCGTGCCGGACGGACCGCTACGCGCCGCGGCGCAGCCAGACCACCGACGGTCCGGGACTACCCGGGCGGCGCTTGTGGCAGGCCTGATTCCTTCGCCGGCGGCAACATCCCCAACGTCCGCGCCCGCCGCACCGCCGTCGCCCTGTCGTGCGCCTTCAGCTTCATGAACAGCTTGCGAATGTGGTAACGCACGCCGTCCGGCGTGAGCCCCATCGCCGCCGCGATCTCCTTGTCGCGCTGCATCTCCAAGCGCTGGAGGACCTCTTCCTCGCGTGTCGTGAGCTGCGGAACGATGTCCGCGCTGCGGTGGCTCAGCGCGGACATCAGCGACTCCCCTGCGTTGCTGGCGGGCGTGTCCGGATGGGTCTCGAGAAGGGTCTGCAGCACCGGGATCAAGACCTCCGCGTCGCTCACGGGCGCCAGCGCGTAGCCGGTATCGGCAAACAGGGGCAGGAAGCGGGCGAGATGCCCGCACGCCGCCTCCCGATCACCCCCCTGCTCCTCAAGCGCCATCGCCAGCACCAACGCCCGCATCACGGTACGTTTCAGGCCACGGGTCGTTGCGACATCGATAAGTCCGTGCATCAAGCGTCTTCCCGCCGCAAGCTCGCCCTCCGACATGAGCAGCCGCACCCGCGCGCAGGACAACGCCTCCATCTCCCTCCAGGTCTGACCGTCGAGGTCCAGACAGTCCGCCACGGCGTCGGGCATGGTGCTGGAACGCCATCGGTGGCTGGCTTCGCCGACGCGGCCCGCGCGGGCCAGCACCGAAACCGATAGCGCCGACAGGTAACGCGCAAGGGCCGACAGCTCCGTGCGGCGCGCGTGTTCCCACATGTCGTCGACGACGGCGATGGCACCGTCCGCGCCGCTGGTCCGCAAGGAAAGCTCCGACTCGACGGCAGCCGCGGCGGCGTACAACGCCAGGGGGGTACCACTTTGGTAGAGTTCCGATGGGACCCCGACGGCGGGTTCGCCCTCCATGATCCTGTTCCGCTCGAGATTCAGCTCCCGGGTCAACACACGGCCGAATGCTGCCGGGTGGGGCTGGCCCGGAAAATTGTCCCTCGAGATCTGCCGTCCTCTCCGATACAACTCTGCCGCGTCCTGAACTCGACCCTGGGCCATGGCGACCTGGCCCAGCTGGAAGTCGATGAGCATCGTGAGATAGCGGGATCGCCGGCGCACACGCTGCCGGGCACGTGCCCCCCACTCGAGGGCGACGTCAAACTCCGCCTTCAGGTTGTGGGCGATGCAGGATCCGTACTCGAAAATGCCGCGCACCACAGGGTCGGCGGCCGGGACGTCCGCCAGGCGAGCGTAGTCGGAAGTCGCCTGCCTGATTCGTTCGGAAGAGAGCGGCTCGCACCCGTAGAGCGCGATCAGCCCACGCACCAGGCAGTAGTCGACGTGCAACTCGGAATCCCCGTCCGGCACACCTGCGACAGCGCCCCCCGATGGCGGGACGGTCTCGAACAGGCGCCTTGCCTCGGGTAGGCGCCCGGTCAACGTGAAGACCACGCAACGGGCGAGGGCCAGTCGCGGAAGCGTTGCGACGCTCTCCTCGGTGAGGAGACGGTCAGCGGCGCTCAGTCTGTCGACGCCTTCCCGCAGCCAAAGCCGCGCTCCTCCGGCGTCCAGCAGGATTCGTGCCGCAAGCGCCGGATCCTCGGCCTTGGTCGCGTGGCGCATCGCCGGGACGGTTTCGCCCCGCCGCGACCTCGCGATCGCGATCCGGCGATGGATGGCGCGGTATCGCTCCGGGGAATCCCGCCGCCGGAGCTTCGCACACAGGTCCCTGACCAGCGGATGGAGGCGCCAAACGCTCGGTCCGGCGCCCCGCACCGGGTCCAGAAGCCCGAACAGCCAGGACATACCTTCGACCCGGGCGGCCGAGTCCGTTCGCTCGAACACCTCGTCGAGCAGGGCCGCGTCGATCCGTCCAAACAGTCCCAGGTCGAGCAGGAAGTCACGTTCTTCCTGCCCGACACCCTGCAACAGCCGCGACTCCACCCAGTTCTCGATGACGTCTTTCACGACACGGGCTTCACCGCGGCCGTCGGTCCCTCCTTCGTTACGGTACATACGTAGCGCAACGGGCCAGCCCGCGGAGTCCGCCGCCAGGGACGCAAGCTCCCGCCGCGACAGCTTCAGGTCGAAGTACTGGGCGATCTCCGCACTGACAAACCGCAGTTCGTCCGCCGTCAGGATCTCGGCACGGCCCTCGAGCACCGGCGCCGCGACGTTCAACCCGGCCGGTAGCTCGCGGCAGGTCATGGCCAGGTGCAGCCCGGGCGGCCCACGCTGCACGAGGAAGTTCACAAGCGCTACGGAATCCGGGCTCCCAAGGTGCTCCAACTCGTCGAGCGCGAGTACGCACGGAGCGCCGTAGTCTTCGATCGCCCGCAGCAGCAGGCCAATCCGCCGCCAACGCGGATCAACGCGGCTCTCGCCCGACTGCGTGGGTACGTTGATGTCCACGCCCGCGATCTGAAAGGCGAGCTCCAGATACGCCTCCACCACGGACTGTTCGTCGTGTTCGTCCAGTGCAAGCCAGGCAGTCGGAACGCCTTGCCGCGACAACTCACGGCAACACTCCGCCAGCAAGGCGGTCTTGCCGAAGCCGCCCGGAGCCTTCAGAAGCGTGACGCGCTGGCTTGTCGGCATGCACCGCTTCACCAGCGCGGGGCGATGCAGGTGGTCTACCGCCCGACCGGGTACCGCCACTCTGTGTCGCAGGAGTCCCGGCGGGATATGCTCGGTGGTCTCTCGCGAGCGGTCCCCAGTCGGGTTATGCACCGACGGCACACTTCGACCCACCCTGGGTCGCCTGCCCAGCGGCCCGTCACTGTCCATGGCGCCGTTGCGGGCCGACCTGGACTCCGACTTCGTCCAGACGAAACCGTGGACGAAATCCAGGCGGCCGCCAGGCAGCCGCATCGCGACCCTGCGGTCGCTGTCTCGCTTCCCTCATACGACTACAGTTGCGGCCCGTGCGTCGTCGCCGCGGCGACGCGCTTCCAACCGCCCCTCCCGAGGGTTGTTGTGTGACACCCGAGGAGTGCCAGCTTGCCGATTCGGAAAAACCGAAATACTGCGCAGCAAGCGGCACTCCAACTTGGGGAGACTAGCCGCCACGGGGGGCGTGGGACAACTGGACACCAGGTCAAAACATGTAGTCGGAAAATATAGTTCCATCACTACAGCAACGTGTAGCCTGCAAACGTGAGGTCAGCGCACTCGGACGGACGAGCGCCGTGTCCCCGGACGAAGGCTTGTTGGCCCGGACCCCCGGCTTCATCATTACCCCATCGTTCGATGCCGCCACCGTGACCAACCTGCTCGAATACCGCGTCCCCATCAGCGCCACACTCCTGGTGCTTTCGCTCGCGTCGATGTTCGTATTGACGAGCCAGAGCGGATCGAGTCTGCCGACCTATGTCCTCGCCGTGTACACCCTCGCGGGCTACCGGCGCTGGACCGGGCTGTGGTTCAACTGGGTGTTCCTGCTGTCCGTCACGGTGGCCCTGTACATCGCAGCCACGAGTCTCTGGTCCACGCCGTTCGATGCGCGCGCGGCGCTGAGTCAGGTGACCCGCGCGCTGCTCGGGCTCTGCTTCCTCGTCGCCGTGGCGGAGGGTTTTCGCGTGGACTGGTTTCGTGGCCGCATGACGGCGGCGCTCGCCCTCTGCGGCGGCGGCGCCGCGTGTGCCGCGGTGGTCATGTTCCTCGCGGATCCGCCGGCGGACGGCCGACTCAATGGCCTCGGCCAACTCGACGCCCACATCCGGGCCGCGCTGTGCTTCGGCGTCTCGCTGGTCTGCGCGCTCGCGTGGCTGACCGAGACGCGCTCGGCGTCGTGGCGCGCCGTGGCCGCGGTCGTCGCGGTGTTCCTGGCCATGGCGGTCGCCTTTTCGGGCTCACGCAACGCGTGGGTATCCGTGTCGTTCGGCTGCCTCACCTACCTGACTTGCCGCTATGCCCCCGAGCGTGGACTGCTCGCGGCATGCGGCGCGGCCCTCGCACTCGTCCTCGCAGCCCTGGCCGCCGCCCTCTGGTTCGATCCCACGCGGGACGCGCTGCTGTCACGCGGCGACAGCTACCGGCCCGACATCTGGGCGGAAATCCTGCGGCGTGTGCTGGACCAGGGACTCTGGTTCGGCAACGGCGTTCTGAGCGACGACAGCGTACCGGTTGGCGGCCTCGTCATGCCGCATCCGCACAACCTCTACCTGGCGGTGCTGTTCCAGGGCGGGGTCGTGGGACTGACGCTGTTCCTCTGCGTGGTCGCGCTGTCTCTGCGCACGCTGCTTGCGCACATCGAAGAGCGGGAAGCCAAGCTCGCGCTCGGCATATTCGCGATCGCACTGCCCGCCTACCTGCTTGATGGCTACGAGCTGGTCGACAAGATCGGCTGGACCTGGTTGCTGTTCTGGTTGCCCGTGGCGATCAGCGCAGGACTCGGCAGTCGCCAAGGACTCGACGACGCACGGCGTTTCAGCGGCGGCTGATCCCTGCGGACACCGCCCGCGGGGTCGCTTCCCCCGACGCCGTCCCATCGCTCAGGCCGCGATAGATCTCCGCGTAGCGCAACCCCATCAGTTCACCAGTGAACAGCCTCTCGTAGCGCCGTCGGGCGTTCCTGCCCATCAGCCGCGCCATGTCCGGGCGATGATGGAGCTGGTCCATGGCGCGGCGCATCGCGGACGGCGAGCCCGGAGCGACCACGAGGCCGGTTTCCCCGTCCACGTTGACGTGGCTCGTGCCGGAACCCACCTCCGTCGAGATGAGGGGCTTCCCGTACATCGCGCCTTCGAGCAGCGCCACCCCGAACGCTTCGGAGCGCAGGTAGGACGGGAACACGACGCCCTGACTCAGCTTCAGCATCGCGACCTTTTCCTCGTCGGGCACGTAGCCGGCAAAGTGGACGTTATCCAGGCCCAGCCGCGCGGCCTGCGCCCGAAGGGCTTTCTCCGTGGGCCCTGAGCCCGCTATCACCACCCGATACGGCGCACCCGGCAACGCGTCGAGCAGGATGTGGAGGCACTTGTAGTAGCGCAGCACGCCGACGAAGAGGAAGAAGTCTTCCCCGTACTTCGCGCGCGTATCGGCGAGCGTCCGGTCTGAGACCTGCGGATACGTGTCCTCCTTCAGGCCGATGGGGACGATCTCCACCTTGTCCTCGAAGCGGCTCAGCACATCGCTCGTCGCGAAGTAGTTCGGCGACGTACCGACGATGCGGTCCACGCTGCCCAGAAAGCGGTTCATGAGCGGGCGGTAGAACTGGCGCAGGATCCGCTGCCGGACGATGTCCGAGTGATACGTCAGAATGGACGGCTTGGGGCGACGTGCGGTCAGGTGCAGGATGTCCCCGAAGGGCCAGGGATAGTGGTAGTGGACGACGTCCGCCCAATCGGCAAGCCGTCGGTAGATCGAGAACGCCTCGAGGGACAGGCCGCACGACGCGACTTCGACGTTGCGGTACGCCCGGTAGACGCAGGCCTCCGCCCGACGGACCGCTCGGCGCGAGACGTTGGTGCTCAACGCGAGAATCCGGTTCTCGACCCCGAGGGGCCGCGTGTTGATGCAGATCTGGCGCATGACCTCCTCGATCCCGCCCTGGGTGTCGGGAAAGTAGGTCCGGTAGACTTGCAGTACGCGCATGGCTGCTCGCTTCCACACAGGGCGACGCCGCAACGATGCGCGCCTCGATACGATAGCCGAGCGGCCGGAGCCGCTCGGAACCAAGGCGGCAACCTAGCAGGAGACTTGCCGCCGGGGCAAGGTGAACGTGTCGGCGGCACGGCTGCGCTCTTCGTCTCCTCCGAACTCCAGCACACGCCCCCTCCGACGGCTCGCTGAAGGCACGCTCAGGCGCGGCCGAAAACGCGCCCCCTTCCCTCGCCCCGCGCGCTGTGATTGACTTGTGCGATTCCCGGCAGGCCCTCTCATGACCTCCATCCTCCCGGTGGTTCTCGCCGGCGGCTCAGGCACCCGCCTGTGGCCCTTGTCCCGCGCACTGCATCCGAAACAGTTCCTGGCACTGACGAGTGAACGCTCGATGTTGCAGGAGACGTTGCTGCGGATCGTCGGGCTGCCGGCGGAACCGCCCTGCGTCGTGTGCAACGAGGAGCACCGCTTCCTCGTCGCGGAGCAGTGCCGGGAGATCGACCTCGAGTGGAGCGCCATCCTCCTCGAATGCGCCCCGCGCAACACCGCGCCGGCCATCGCACTGGCCGCCTGCCACGCGCTGGCCAAGGGCTCCGACCCGGTGCTGCTGGCCGTGCCCTCCGACGGTCACTTCGAACAAGACGAGGTCTTTCTGGACGCCGTGTCGGCCGGCCTGGAGTCAGCCGCTTCAGGCAAATTGGTGACGTTCGGAATTCGGCCCGCTTCGCCCCACACCGGTTACGGCTACATCCGGGCCGGAAAGGCGGCGGGGTCGGTCCGGGAGGTCAGCGCCTTCGTCGAAAAGCCCAGTCGCGCCGACGCGGCGGGTTACGTCGCATCCGGAGAGTTCCTCTGGAACGCCGGCGTCTTTCTCCTTCGGGCCAGCGTCTACCTCGAGGAACTCGCGCGGCACGCACCAGGTGTCGTCCAACCCTGCAGGACCGCGGTGGACAACGGCGTCGCGGACCTGGACTTCTTCCGGCCCGGCCCCGCATTCGCAGACGCGCCGAACATATCGGTGGACCGGGCGGTGATGGAGAAGACAGACGCCGCCGTGGTCGTCCCCATGGACACCGGCTGGAGCGACGTGGGTTCCTGGGAGGCCGTCCACGCACTGGGCAAGACCGGCGCGGACAACAATGTACTGCGCGGCGACGTGATGGCAGTGCGCACGAGCAATTCCGTGGTGCACGCTGCGGACCGATTCGTTGCAACGCTGGGCATCGACGGGCTGATCGTGGCGGAGACCGCGGACGCCGTTCTGGTCGCGGACCGTAGCGAGGCGCAACAGGTGCAGGACATCGTCATGGGCATCGAGCGCTGCGCCCGTCTCGAACATCACACGCATCGGCACGTGCACCGCCCCTGGGGGCATTTCGAGACGCTGGAGGTCGGTCGCGAGTACCAGGTCAAGCGGATCGTCGTCAAACCGGGCGCGAAGCTGTCCCTGCAGATCCATCGCGACCGCTCGGAACACTGGGTCGTCGTACACGGGATCGCCGAGGTGACCCGGGACGATGCGACCCACACGCTCACCGAGAACCAGTCGACCTACATCCCCAAGGGGACGCGGCACCGGCTGTACAACCCCGGCACCGTCCCACTGGAAGTGATCGAGGTGCAGGTTGGCACGTATCTCGGCGAAGACGACATCGTTCGTCTCGACGACGACTTCGGCCGCGGAGCACCGGACGGCGGATCGCAGGAAGCATGACCGCAACGAAGGCGATCATCCTGGCGGGCGGCCGCGGCACGCGGCTGTATCCGGTGACCCGCAGCGTCTCCAAGCAGCTGCTGCCCGTCTACGACAAACCGATGATCTACTACCCGATGACCACGCTCATGCTGGCGGGGCTGCGGGACATCGTCGTCATCGCGACGCCCGAGGACCTCCCCCGCTACCGGCACCTGCTCGGCGACGGAGCCCAGTGGGGCATTTCCCTCACCTATCTCGCGCAGCACGAGCCGCGGGGCGTGCCCGACGCCTTCATCGTCGCCAGGGCGTTCATCGGCGACGATGCCGCGGTGCTCATCCTCGGAGACAACATCTTCTTCGGGGCGGACGTCCCGGGGCTCGTGCGTCGCGCCATCGACCGCAACCGGGGCGCCACCGTCTTTGCCTGCCAGGTGCAGGACGCGAGCGGTCTCGGGGTAGTGAAGTACGAGGGGCGCCAGGTGGTCGACATCGTGGAGAAACCCGAGATACCGCCTTCCAACCACGCCGTCACGGGACTCTACGTCTACGACAACGACGTGATCCGCGTGGCGGAGGGCCTCGCGCCCTCGCCCCGGGGCGAACTCGAGATCACCGACGTGAACCGGCATTACCTGCGCAACGGAAAGCTCGACGTACAGTTTCTGGGCCGTGGCATCGCCTGGCTCGACACGGGGACGCACGACACGCTGCTGGAGGCCAGCCAGTTCGTACGCACCATCGAACATCGCCAGGGGCTGAAGATCGCCTGCCCGGAGGAGGTCGCGTGGCGCATGGGCTGGATCGATGACTCGGACCTCGTCCGTTTCGCGGAGCAAAGCGTCTCGGCCTATGGGGAATACCTGAAGGGGCTGCTCACAGAACCGGGGGTGCCGTGACGAACCGGGCGCCCGGAGGGACCCGGTTCCAGGCCCCCCTCGAACGAACGCCCACGAGAGCGGGCCAGCTGCAATGAAGATCCTGATGGTGAACGATCACCGGCCCGAGGAGGTGCTCGGTGGGACGGAGCGATACATCCTCGACGTGACCGCCGCCCTCGAGGAACGCGGACACCCGGTACACCTGTTCGCCATGTCCGATGCCCAGACCGAGAGTACGCCCCTGCGGCGGATCTTCCACGCGCGCGCCCGCAACATCGCCGCGCTCTATCTCAAGCGGACGTTCTTCTACCCGAACCTCTACCGGGCGTTACGCAGCTACCTGAGGGAACTCCAGCCCGACATCGTCCACCTGCACAACAACTACCGCTTCGCCATCACGGTGAACCTGGCGCTACGGGGATACCGGGTGATGCAGACCGTCCACGACTACTCCGCCCTGTATCCGACCGCGTTCTGTGCACAGGCACATTCCTGCGCAGGGCGGTCGCCGCTCGTCGCCGTACGCCACGGCTGCCTCAACTGGAAGATCTTTCTGGCCGCGGGATGGCTGCTCTACAACCGGCGGTTCCTCGACCGGCGGATCATCGACCGGTTCGTGGCGCCGAGCGCGAACCTGGCGGGACATCTCGTCAAGCGCGGCTACGCCGACGTGCACCACCTGCCGAACTTCAGTTCCCTGCCCATCGCGCCGGTCGAGCCCTTTCCGGACAAGCCGGTCGTCCTGTACGTCGGCAGCCTGATCGCCCACAAGGGCGTCGATGTGCTGCTGCGGGCCTTCGCCACCATCCGCCGCGAAGTCGACGACGCCACTCTTTGGCTGGTCGGCTCCGGGCCCGACGAAGAGCGTCTCAAGGCACTGTCGACGGCGCTGGGCCTCGACGAGGTGCGCTTCCTCGGCAACTACGGTCACGATGCGCTCGAGCGCTTCTACCGCGCCGCCCGCGTGGTGGTCATTCCCAGCCTGTGGCTCGAAAACGCCCCCCTCGTGGCCTTCGAAGCGATGGCCCATCGACGGCCGATCGTTGCGAGCACCGTCGGAGGACTGCCCGAACTGGTCTCCAACGGAAAGAACGGGTTCCTGTGCGACCGCGGAAACGCCGACGACTTCGGGGAGAAACTGGCGCGCCTGCTCAAGGATCCCGGCCTGGCGCAGCAGTTGGGGTCGCGCGGCGCGCGGCGGCTCGACGAACTTGGCGACAGGGATTCGCACGCGGACCGGCTGGTGGAGATGTACGGGGACGTGCTGGCTCGGTAGGCGCTGACTGCAGGGCTTGCGCCTCCAGGAAGGGCGCTATCGCCCCGTCGCCCCCGCGATGCGCGACGGCAGCAACGTGTTGGCGAGTGTCGTGCTCGGACCCGACCTTCACCGCCTCAGGGTGTTTGACAACCGCTAAGAGAACGGGGACGATGCGTCCCCGGTTTCGCGTGGATATCGAAGTTCCGATTGGAGTGGAGATTCCCTAGCGGAGTTTCTCGGGTGGGCTCGCGTTGCGCCTACTGAGGAGCGTGGTCAAGAGGCCAGAGCGAGGACTTGGACGGGCCCGTCCTCTCCCCGTTAGCTATCTTGGCTTAAAGGCGTGTAGGCGAGGTGCCGCTCAGTCTTTTCTGAGAAATGCCACCCGTCGCTAATCTTGGCAACGTTGAACATTGAGCCGCGACCACTGTCGCGGCTCTCAGTTCCCCTCAATCACGTCATCTGACGTTGTCATTCGGTGCCACGTTCACATGACTTCGACCGCGTGGGGCTCTCATGGCTGCCCCGTGGCAACGCGCGAACGCACGCCCATGAGCTGAAGGAATGGCGCAATCGTAGTGGAAGCTCGGATCAAAGGCCGCCCCACATCGCATGCGGCCTCGGAGCACGCAGGACGGCTCGTGCTCGGGATCATCCCAAACCGGTGCCAAACCGTGTCGTGATCCCGCCTTTCCCGGGCTCTTGAACACCAACCGCCCTCGTCCGACGAAATACCTCCGATTTCCCTCTGTCATGCTGGACAGGGATTGGGAGACCTGCTTGAGGCCACTCCTGAAGTCCGCCGCTGCCATCCTGCCGGAGGCCGCCTGCCTCACCAGGTCGAGAACCACGTCCACATCGTGGCCAAAGTTCTTGGGCGGGAGGAGCAGACACGTCTTGTTGTCGCGATTCGTGACTTCCAACGCGATCTCGTCAAGCAACTCCCCGGCATGGCTGATTGCACGTCGCGCTTCGCGCACCAGCCTGTTGACCACCCGTCCCCTCTGATTTCCCGTAGTCCAGGAGAGGTCGAGGATCTCCTCTCGCCTGAGAGGGGTCACCAACGATTCGAGACCGAACCTCTCGAAGAGCACGGCCTCCCTGCCGTCACCTTTATCCAGGTACAGAAAGATGAGTCGGGCGCCCTTCAGCAGAGTCTTCCGGTCCGCCCCCTCGCTCCCGCACAGCTTCTCGCACATGCGGACGTACAGGGCTTCCGAGTAGGTGTCCGTGTAGCTCTTCGCATCGTCGAGCGGCAGACACGCGACTATGCGCGCCGTCTGACTAACCCTCTCGACAAACATCTGGCCGAGTTGCGCAGGGATGCCAGCGGCGACAACCCACGAACGCCCGGTCAAAGCCGCTGACGCCTCAGCTTGTCCACGACGTCCAGGGGCATCGTGATGCGTTTCAGTTGGTCCGGCTCCAGCGCGGCGAGCAATCGTCCAAGCAGGTCATCCGACGGCAGACTCTCTTGCCGCGCGCTCCTGTTCACCACGAACTGAGTGGAATCGAGGTCGTTTGCTGTCAGCCACTCGTCGATCTCGCGTTGCACCTGCGGTGCGTCTGCAGATGGGTCGGCGACATATGATCGACTGACTTCGACAAAGTCGTCTGAAAGCTCGGTCCCTGAGGGAACATCTTCGAAGTGAAACGGCGCACGGCGACTCAAGTACCGTTGTTTCGACTCCTCAAGAGGCTTCCGAAACGCCGACCAAACGGCTCGATGAAGGCGCACGCTACCAGTCGGCTGGCTGCGTGTGCGTCCCAGCAACGCATCGGTGTCAGTCGCCTTCTCCAACTCCAAATCTGCCGGAATCGCTCCGATTAGCTCCGGTACCGCAGTGTGCTGTACGAGTCGAACTTGATTCGCGAGCCGAGTTCGAATGTAGGCGGCCAAGCTGCCGGCCTCCCGTTTGGCGAAGGTCGCGATCTTTCCCTGCCCTCCGGGCACCTGGGAGCAGGACCGGGGTCCGAAGCGGATCCTGTACGAGCAACTCGGCGTACGGGAATACTGGCGCTTCGATCCGCAAGGCGAGTTGTTCGAGCCGCGCCTGCAGGGCCTGCGCCTCCAGAACGGCCACGATCGCCCCATCGCCCCGACGATCCGCGACGGCCGCGACGTGCTACCGAGCGTCGCACTCGGACTGGACCTTCGGGCAGACGGCGCGGGCGTGCGGTTTCACGACCCGGAGACCGGGCACGATCTGGAGACGTTCGAGGAGACGATGGCCGCGCGACACGCCGCGGAGAGCCGCGCGGAACGACTCGCTGCCCTGGTGCGCAGATTGGGGGCCGATCCGGACGCGTGACGCCGGCTTGCTGGCGAGTGCCCCGATGGCCTTCGCACTCGAACTCCGCCCAGGCGCTGCCGTGATCGACTCCCCTGCCTCCAGCCGAGGTTGGTTCGTGCCGATGATCTTCGTCCGCAATCCGGTGCGTCCTCGACGAGTTTTTCGCTCCGCCTGGACCAGGGCTCACGCGGCGCGCAGACATCGCCCCTTCCGGGCTCCCTTGCCCCAGATTTACGCTCCTCGACCTCCAGGACGACACCCGTGCGACGCGACCGATGGCGTTTCATCGAGTCCCTTTCGAGCCCTCGCGACACGCGTTTGAGACAGTGCGCGTGGACATGCTACGGTTGCTGGCGGCGCGTCGAAAGGAGCCCTTCGCATCGCTTTCGCCCCAACCTGCGGGACCTGCTCATGAGGCCAACCTCCTCCCATCCCGACGAGATCCACTATCCCAGTTCCGATGGGCAGCCGGTGGCTGAGAACAGCTGGCAGTGGAAGGCCATGCACCACGCGTTCGCCATGCTTGACGCCCACTACGCAAGCCGAGCCGACGTATACGTCATCGGCGACCTCCTGATCTACTACGAGGAGGGCGACCCGGCGAAGTCCGTGGCGCCGGACGTGTTCGTCGTCTTCGGCGCCGCGAAGCACGAGCGCATGAACTACAGGCTTTGGGAGGAACCGAAGGCGCCGGACTTCGTGCTGGAGGTGGCGTCGCCGAGCACGTGGAAGGAGGATCGCGGTCCGAAGCGGGCGCTGTACGAGCAGCTCGGCGTGCAGGAGTACTGGCGTTTCGATCCACGAGGCGACCTGTTCGAGCCAACTCTGCAAGGTCTGTATCTGCAGGCGGGACGTTACCGGAAAGTCCCGAGCCGGTTGCAGGGCGGGCGCCACACTCTACACAGCGACGTCCTGGGGCTCGACTTGCGGGCCGAGGGCACGCTGTTGCGCTTTCGCGACCCCGCCGCCGGGAGGGATCTGGAGACCTTCGAGGAGACGAAGGCCGCCCGACGCGCCGCCGAGAGCCGCGCGGAACGACTCGCTGCCCTGGTGCGCAGTTTGGGGGCCGATCCGGACGCGTGACGCCGGCCTGGCCCGTGCGCGGATGGCCTGCGAACTCGAATTCCGCCTGGGCCTCCCCGTACTCGACCCCCTCGCGTCCGGCCGAGTCTGGTTCGTGCCGACGATCTTCGCCCACCATCCGGTACGTTCTCGGCGGGTTCGCCGTGTCGCCTGGACGAAAGCGCACGCGCCTCGCAGACATCGGCCCCTTCCGGCCTCCCCGACCCCGGACTTACGCTCCGTGACCTCCAGCACGACACCCACGCGATGCGACCGACGGAGTGTCACCGAGTCCCTTTCGAGCCCTCGCGACACGCGTTTGAGACAGTGCGCGTGGACATGCTACGGTTGCTGGCGGCGCGTCGAAAGGAGCCCTTCGCATCGCTTTCGCCCCAACCTGCGGGACCTGCTCATGAGGCCAACCTCCTCCCATCCCGACGAGATCCACTATCCCAGTTCCGATGGGCAGCCGGTGGCTGAGAACAGCTGGCAGTGGAAGGCCATACACCACGCGTTCGCCATGCTTGACGCCCACTACGCAAGCCGAGCCGACGTATACGTCATCGGCGACCTCCTGATCTACTACGAGGAGGGCGACCCGGCTAAGTCCGTGGCGCCGGACGTGTTCGTCGTCTTCGGCGCCGCGAAGCACGAGCGCATGAACTACAGGCTTTGGGAGGAACCGAAGGCGCCGGACTTCGTGCTGGAGGTGGCGTCGCCGGGCACGTGGAAGGAGGATCGCGGTCCGAAGCGGGCGCTGTACGAGCGGCTCGGCGTGCGGGAGTACTGGCGCTTCGATCCACGGGGCGACCTGTTCAAGCCGACTCTGCAAGGTCTGTCTCTGCAGGCGGGACGTTATCGGAAAGTCCCGAGCCGGTTGCAGACCGGCAGGCATGTCCTGCGCAGCGACGTCCTGGGGCTCGACTTGCTTGCCGAGGGCACGCTGTTGCGCTTCCACGACCCCGCCGCCGGAAGCGACCTGGAGACATTCGCCGAGACGGCAGCCGCGCACCGGGCGGCCGAGGCCCGAGCGGAGCGAGAGGCCGCGGCACGCAAGGAAGAAGCCCGGCACCGAGCCAGGCTCGAGGCCCATCTGCGAAAAATAGGTGTCGATCCCGACGCGTGATTTCACTGGGAGTGAGTTGTGGGCGCCTTCCGTTCCCGTGCAAGCAAGCCTGCGCCGTTGCGAATTGGATCCTTCACCCCTTCAGCGCGTTGACTGCCAAACTCAAGGACCCCGGCCTGGCCCAGCAGCTGGGGTCGCGCGGAGCGCAGCGGCTCGACGAACTTGGCGACAGGGATTCGCACGCGGACCGGCTGGTGGAGATGTACGGGAACGTGCTGTCTCGGCAGGGCGGCGCCCGCCTGCTCGGGCCACCCCGGCGCACACGTCCGTCCGTTGCGGATGACTGATTGCGCCGGCCGGACGGGACCGCCCCCTGTCGCCCTTCGGTCACCGCTGCCGCCAACGCTCAGGCGCGCCTACGACTCCACCCAAGGCCAACGAAGGGGAAGTCGCACGCAACTTGCGGAGTTCTCCCGTTTCGGGACGCTGACTGCAGGAAATACTGTCGCTGGCGAGCCCGTCACGACAGGACGAAGATCGCACGATGGCGTCCGACGCGGGGACGATTGCCTCGGATGGCCCGTTTGAGAAGGTCCGCGCGGCCATGCTACGGTTCCTGAGGCCGTGTCCGACGCAGCTTCCGCTCCGAACAACGAAACCAGCACATGAGGCCGACGTCCATCCCCCGCGAGGACATCCGCTATCCCAGTTCGGACGGCCAGCCCATGGCTGAGAACGAGTGGCAACTGACCGCCATGCTGGAAGCCCTCCAAGGTCTGCGCGCCCACTATCGGGACCGCCGGGACGTGTACGTCTGCGGCGACCTGTTGCTCTACTACGAGGAAGGCGACCCTGGAAAGTCGGTGGCGCTGGACGTGTTCGTCGTGTTCGGCGCGCCGAAGCACAAACGAACGACCTACAAGCTGTGGGAAGAACCGAAGGCGCCAGACTTCATCCTGGAGGTGGCGTCGCCGGGCACCTGGGAGCAGGATCAGGGTCCGAAGCGGATCCTGTACGAGCAACTCGGCGTGCACGAATACTGGCGTTTCGATCCACAAGGCGAGTTGTTCGAGCCCCGCCTGCAGGGCTTGCGCCTCCGGAACGGCCACTATCGGCCCATCGCCCCGACGATGCGCGATGTCCGCAACGTGCTACCAAGCGTCGTGCTCGGGCTGGACCTTCGGGCAGACGGAGCGGGCGTGCGGTTTCACGACCCGAAGACCGGGCACGACCTCGAGACCTTCGAGGAGACGATGACCGCCCGACGCGCCGCGGAGAGCCGCGCGGAACGACTTGCTGCCCTGGTGCGCAGCTTGGGGGCCGATCCGGACGCGTGACAGCGGCTTGGCTGCCGGTGCCCCGATGGCCTTCGAACTCCAGGGGTCCTTGGCCCGCGAGACTTCGCAAGCACACCCGCTCCAAGGCCACCGATGGACCAGGCGACGCTTGCGGCGCCTCGTGGCCGTGCCCAAGCTGACCGAGACCGCGCCAACGGCTGGTGGGCCTTTGCCGGACAGAGGGGACACGCTACAATTCCAAAAGGCGTGCATTACGGTTCTGGCTGAGTCGCGGCAGCGACGCACCGCACTCAGCGAGCACGGGCAGAAGGTGGTCTTCAATGGAGGTTCTATTGTGCGAGTCTTGACGATGCGCTTGATGTGCTTGGCGCTGATTGCTCCGGGGGCGGCGTTCGCGACGACCATGAACATCGATGCCAAAATCACGCGGACGCTGGCGGCGGACGAGAACAAGTTCGGCGGCTGCATGGCTTGGCTCACCGTCTCCCCCGCCACCGAAGGACTCGACTGCAACATGGGAAACTGGGTGACCTTCAGTTGCAGTGGGGAGCACGTGTCGAAATCGAGCGCACTGCGGATGTTCGATTCGGCCCAGATGGCGTTCATGACCGATCGGACGGTCCGCGTCAGCGTGGACGATAGCCGCAAACACGACGGCTGGTGTTTCGTCGAACGCATCGACGTTCTGTCGAATTGAACCTGCTGGCAACGGAGAGCGTGCAGCGAGGTCGCCACGAAGTCTGCTGTGCACGGAGACGACGGGGCAGCGCTGTCGATCACGGACAGCGCCCGTGATGGCGGAAAACTGACACGCACTCCAGCGTCGAATAGCACCGTCGTCCCTTCCACGCCACCTTCCTCTGCCACCACCGGGCACAACCTCGTGCGCGGGTCAGGATGCCACGAGGCCAACTGATAGAATCGTCGCCCAGGAGACACCGGCGGTTGCGGCAGTTCTCTATCCTTCGAGGGCGCGCCCACCTCGGCAGCCGACGTTCGCCAACCCAAGGTGGGTCGCCCGTCGGCCGGAGGGCGGCGGCGCATCCGAGTCACGGAGACCAGCGAGGCAAACATGGTCCTCATCGAGACCCATCTCTGGCGCTACACGCTGTACCGGGCGTACCTCAACCTGATTAGCGAGGCGTCCCGCTACTACCTCGGATGGATGTGGTGGCTGCTGGAGCCCATCGCCATGACCAGCGTGTTCTTCTTCGTCTTTACGTACCTGCGCGCGCCAAGGGCCGAGAACTTCCAGTACTTCCTGATCATCGGCGTAACGACCTGGTTGTGGTTCGGGAACGCGGTGGCCAACAGCACGGACAGCCTCCTCTCCGCGAAGGGTATCGTTTCGCAAATGCGACTGCCCAAACTGCTGTTCCCGTTCATCGCCGTCGCTTCGGCTTCCCTGAAGCACGCCTTCGTGTTCTCCACCGTGCTCGTCGTCATGGCTCTGACCCTTGGTCCATCGACGGCATGGTTCTACCTTCCCGTTCTGGTGTTCACGCAACTGACCCTGATACTGGCCTTCGCGTCCGGCGTCGCGTTTGTCTGCTGCTGGATACGGGATCTCCGTCTGATCGTCAGGTCCGGCTTGACGCTGATGATGTTCTGCTCCGGCATCTTCTTCGCCATCGAGAACATGCCTGCCGCCTATCAGGACGTGCTCCGCATGAATCCGATGGCGATGTTGATCGAGGACTACCGGACGGTACTCCTCGCCGGGACGATCCCGGATGTCTCCGCGTGCGCCCGAATCGCTACCCTCAGCATCTTGTGGCTCTACCTCATGAAGTGGCTGTACCGACGCTTCGACCTGCCGTTGACCCGGCGCGTGATCGCATGATGCGACTCTCCGACGTCTCGGTCGTGTACTCCGAGTACCGCTTCTTCTCGCAGACGAGGGAGGTGGTCGCGTTGCGCGACATCTCTCTGGAGGTCCGACCCGGAGACAAGCTCGGCGTACTTGGCGCCAATGGAGCCGGAAAGTCCACCTTGATGCGCGTCATGGCAGGTGTGCTGAATCCGAACGCGGGAAGCGTGGACGACGGCGGCATGTCGAGAGCCCTCCTGTCGCTCAACGCCGGCTTCGACGCCGAGCTTTCCGGCGCAAGGAACATCGTGATGCACGGCATGCTGAAGGGTCTCTCCCGACAGGAGGCGCTCGCCCGCGTACCGGCCGTGACCGACATGTCAGGCCTCGGCGACGCCATTCACCGGCGCGTCAGCACCTATTCCACGGGGATGCGGGGTCGCCTCTGCTTCTCGACCGCGATCGACCTCGACCCCGACATCCTGCTGCTCGACGAGGTGTTCAGCGTCGGGGACCGGGAGTTCCGCGAGAAGTCTCAGAGGATCATGCTCGAGCGGTTCACGCAGGACAAGGCGATCGTCTTCGTGACCCACAACCCGAACATGATGCGGCGCATCTGCGACCGCGCGGTCTGGCTGGAAGGTGGAACGGTGCGCGCGTACGGCGATGTCGACCAGGTGATCGGGGAGTACCAGGGCGCCGCTCCACAGGGCAAGTAAGCACCGGCGGCGACGCCCACTTCCGACGGCGACAAGCCCGGCCGCCCGGGAGCTCGCGAACTTCGCTCAGACAGAGCTCGGTTCCGCAAGCCTTCTCAGTTCGGCACTGGCCGTCAGCCGATTCCCGTGCAGGAACGTACACAGGGAAGCGGCAAGCCTGCGTCTGTTCGCATCGAAGCGGGATGCGTCGAATCGCTCACGGAACATCGCAGCCAATTGCTCCCGATCCAGCCCGCGCCGGCAATCCCTGGCGAACACATGGGGAATGTCCATGGTCTCGCACAGCTCCCGCGTCCGCGAGTCCGATACGATGCAGAGACTCGGCACACCTACCTGGAGGCCGAGCATCACGCCGTGGATACGGGTACCCACAACGAAGTCGAAACGGCGCAGGAACTCCATCCAGGCTCCAACGTCATAGAAGACGACCGCGTACTGCCGAACCCATTCCCTGAACTCCTGCATCGACATTTCTCCGTCTACGTAGTCGCGGCAACTCTGCAACTGCTCCGGACTCAGCGTGCCCAGCTCCCCGCGGGCTATCGCCATCATCGCGACGGGGCTCTGACAGATGTATGCGCCATGCGTCGCCGTGACGATCCGCGTCAAGGAGTGTTCGATGCGGGCGAGGTGACGCCACCTTGGGCCGCCGGCGGCCACAGCGACATGGCTCGGCGGATCGGTCACGTTTCCCTCTATCAGCCGACCGAGGCCCGCGGATGGATTGAGGAACAGGCTGGGGCATCCGAGCACTCGCACCCGGTCGAACCCGTACTCATGCAGCACCCGACGCGTGAATTCCCCGCGAACGCCGATGTTCTCGTAGCTCGACGGCGCCCGGTCCGCGATGGCCTTGACCCACCTCAACGTCCCGTCCGGGATTTCGGGGATCCCATAATCGATGTCGGACTGGGCTCCAAGTGAAATCGCTACGATGGGAATTTCGACCCGTTCGAGAAGTCCCGCTATCCCGCCGAGATTCGTGTGTCTTCCCAGCTTGTTGGCACCGGGAATGACACAGATGTCTCCGCCCGTCCGAATCTGCTCGGGAGTTGCGTTCCAACCCAGGTTCGCCGGGTCGCCCCAGCCGACGAGGTGACGCCTGATGGCCGCGGTAAAGGCTAGATTGCCCGAGTTGCTCCCGGCAAGCCTGTACATTTCCCTCGCGGTCGCGAAGGGACTCGCCGGCAAGGTGTCGGGAAGACCAAAGATGATCGGCCGACGCACCGGGCGAGTCATGTCGTACCCGCTACGAGCCCGTTCGGCGTTGCTCTTGCGAAAGCCAGGTCCATTGTGTCCAACTCGACTCACCTACTTCCTTCGCCCAAAGACAAATGATTTCGGGAAGCCCACCCCCGGCAAGCCCCCGATCATAACAGAGGGCCGCGGCCCGACCCGCTCCGCCACCGGAGGGGGCCGGAGGAGGCCGGAGGGGGCCGGAGGGGCCACACCGGGCGCCGGTTCGTCGGCCGCTCTCAAGCTGCTGCCTCGGCGTCCGGCGCGAGGCCGATGGTGCGATGCCGCCGAGTTCGGCGAACGTGACGCCGGGCTTGAGGAAGCGCTCGGCGCCGTCGAGGCGGCGCAGGCGATCGTAGGGGGTGGCGACCTGATCGTGCGGGTAGCGGCGGCGGACCCGGCCCTTGGCGTCGACCTGCTCGACGGCGAACATGCAGGGTCGGTGGTGGTTGACGGCCGGGGAGAGCACGAACTGGGTGAAGGTCGACCGCACGGGTCGGGTTGACCAGGGGCGCGAAGCGCTGCGGGATGTGGACGTGGCCGAGCCAGCGGCGTACGACGTTGGCGTTCTTGCCCTCGACCAGTGCGTTGTCGTTGGAGTGACGTGGTCGCGACTTGGTGAACACGGCGTACAGCCCGAGATCCGCGCCAGCCGCTCGAAGCGCTCGTCGCCGAACACCTCGTACTCGCGACGCATCATCTCCCGGGTCGCCGGTCCGGCCATCTGGCCGAGCGTGGCGTCGACCTCGGCGAGCAGACGGATGTCCGGTGGCGTGTAGCGCCGCTCGAAGGGCCGCGATGGCGCCCTCCCGCGGTGGTCGATGATCCGCCCGGTGTCCAGGAACTGGCGCAGCAGCCGGGTCAGCTGCGCCCGCGACAGGCCAGTCGTCTTCGCGAGAAACAGCTTCGCCACGCCCTTGTCGGCCTTCCCGAGGCGGACGTAGTCGAAGCGCGCCAACATGCGCTGGACGAGTGCGTACGCCTCCTCGCGGGACCGGGGCTTGAAGTCCACAGGCTCGTTGCCGGCCAGGAAGGCGCGAACCTGATCCAGGGTGTGAAGTCGTTCCACGTCCAGATGCAAGATCATCCCCCGATGATCCCAGACCCGCCGCTTCAGGCTCACTTCTCATTGGACAAGGCTGGGACAAGGCTGGGGCGTGCCTGAGCCCGCCGATGTGGATAATATCGCTGGTTCCGAGCCCTCGGCCGCTTTCGCGACCACGCGACTCCCGGGATGGGTGCTGCCGGGCACCGGCAGGACAAGCAAATGACGAAACTGGTAGTTCATATCGGTTGCGCGAAGGGAGGCAGCTCCGCCATCCAGAAGGCGCTCCACCTCAACCGCTCCGAGCTCGCCTCGAGGCGCATCGTCGTCCCGAGCCGCGATTTCAAGCCAGAGTCGGAAGTCACCGGCACGCAAGCCGCCTATTTTGAGTCGTGCGTGCGTGAGCGACGCGCGACGTCAATCCCAAACCTCGGTGACCTCCTCGCGGCGGCAGCGGAACGCCAGAGAGCTTCCATCATCGTGCTGTCCGCCGAAAACCTCTCGAATCCACTCGGTTTCGAGAAACTGTTCGAAGAACTGGCCGACCGCTTCGACCTCAAGATAGTTATCTACGTGCGCAGGCAGGACGAACTGCTGGAGGCCTCGTGGCAACAATGGAACATCAAGCTTGGCGGGTCGCTGTTGGCGTGGATGATCAGGAACGTCGGGACTCGCGGCGAGTGGTACTCGATCGTCGAGCCCTGGGCGAACGCTCTCGGGGACGAGCACATCGTGGTCCGGGTCTACGACCGGGACCGTCTCGTCCTGGGCGATGTGTTCCTGGACTTCTGCGACGTGCTCGGCCAGGACCCGGCCGGCCTGGACCCCCCCGGTGCCACGAATCCCGGCTTGTCTCCCTTGTTGAGCCGGATGATCGAGGGCAACACACACCTTTTCGATGGACCTCACGACCAGGGATTCTACGAAAGCGTTCGTCAACTGGCGCCTGACCTCGTCGAAAAGACTTCGGAGACACCCAGACTGTTCACTCCAGATGAGTCAAAGGCGATCATGGCTGCCTATGCCAAAAGCAATGAACGCTTCCGGAAACGCTATCTCCCACATGTCAAGCGGCCGTTGTTTCCCATGACCCGCTCAAGCGAGAAGACGCCACGAGTGAGTCAAGACGCTTTCGAGCGACAGCTGCTCCAGACACAGATATTCAACCTGCACAAGGAGGTTGAAGAGATCCGGCAGTCTCGACGCCGCGTCGGACTCTCGCTGGGCCGGTATTCATTTCATGTCGAACTTCCAAGGAGACCGTGGCGCGGAACCAAGACCGGATCGTGAGTCTTCGCACCGGCCCCGTGCCCCGGCCGCCCAGCCCACCAGCGGAACCTGCCAACGACTTTGAGACACTGCTGATTGCGATTTACTGAGCAGTGTCTCCTGTTGTGGATGTCACGGGCGGCCTCTTCAATATCGGGACCGGCGCCATGGACAAAGCGTGGACAACCCCGCCACCAGCGGCACCACAGTCCAACAGGGGTCAGCTTTCGTGTCGCTAGGGGGTCAGTTCCAGGTCAGTTCCTGAGTCGCTTGACACGCGGCTCGCGATGGCGGCGCTGGAGGCGGTCGTGCGGTCCCGTCGCCCCCGGCGCCGGCTGCATTCACCACTCCGACCACGGGTCGCAATACGCGCCGAAACACTACCGCGCGATGCTGGCTCGGCACGGCCTCGTAGGCTCCATGAGTCGCCGGGGCAACCCGTTCGACAACGCGAAGGCGGAGAGCCTGATCAACGGCACCCCGGGCGACGCCGGAGAGTTGCAGGGCTGGCGGATGCGCTCCTATTGCGGCGAGCATCCCGATTGAGTCCCGGGTAGCGGTGGCGGACGCCGCGGGTTCGCGACGCTTTGAGCCCATGACGGATCGGCCGTGCCGCCGCAACCCAGCCCGCTTGGCACTGCGCCCACCACGGGCTGGGGTGAACCGCCCCGAAGCCGTGCTGATCGCCATCGGCATCCGCTGGAATCGCCTGCGTCAGATAATGGCGGTCTAACTGGCCAGTCACCCGCTCATGGGCACATCGAACTGTCCGTTCCGAAGCGTACAGTGTAGGCCCCCGTGTGGTCGTTTCTGAACGCCCTTACCCTGAGGTAGTAGGTTCCGGCTGCCAGCCTCCGTACTATCTCGAAGTCGTGGCTGCCACCGGAGTCATCGGCATACACCAGCCTGCTTCCCGCCGAGTTGTAAAGTTCGGCTACCGGATCCAGCGTGGTGGTACCGCTCGATGTGATTCGGACGTCCCGTTCCCCCGCCAAATAGAAGCGGAAGTAGTCCACATCGCCGACCGGCGAGATCACGCCAGCAACGCTGGCTCCCGGAAGCACAACTGTCGCGGAGGATCGACTGTTGCCGTGATCGTCGCCACCGCCACCGCCACCGCCACCGCCACCAGTTTGCGTTCGAAGAAATAGGGTATAGTTGCCAGTGTGATTGTTTCCGTAGGCCCTCACTCTGACGTAGTAGGTCCCCGAGTTTAACGTCTGCACGATCTCGAAGTTACGGTCACCGCCGCCATCGTCGTTGTAGGCGAGCCTGCTTCCTCTCGAGTTGTAAAGTTCCGCCACGGGATCCAGTCCGCTTCCACTAGTGGAGTAGATCCGGACTTCAGTGCGTGTGAAGACGTCGAATCGGAAGTAGTCGACGTCCCCGGCGGGATTGATTTGTCCGGAAACGCTCCCACCAAGCCTCAATACGCTAGCGGTGGATCGGGAATTGCCGTGGTCGTCGCCACCGCCGCCACCGCCGCCGGTGTTACCGACGGTCACTCTATTGAACCTCGCAGCACCGATCTGAGTGGTCGCGCCGTTGCTGGGGAGCGATGTGTCATACTGATAGACGACTAAGTATGGGTAATAGGTTCCATCGGGAGGTCGGTTGAACCCTGTAGTAAACTGAATGTTAGTCCACGACGAACCATGTCGTAGCCTGGAGTCAAAGTTCCCGCCTCCTAGTCTATTCAGCGAGAAGAGACCACGCCGACTGTTGTCGCTTGTGGTGAACCCCAAGTGGGCAGCCGCATACCGATCTGGCGTCGAGGGAAATCTCAGTGAGAAGTACAACGTCCCTGTCGTAAGTGTAGTGGATGTGTTCCGAAGCGTATCTACGGAAACCGTGATCTGGTTTCCTGACGTCGTGTAACGTACCTGCCCCTCGAATACGAGAGTATTGGGGCCTCCGAATGCAGTCCACAGGGAAGTGCTCGACAGCAGCGCCGCCAGGAGCCAACGAATCGGACAATTGCGCATGCTCAATGTTCTCCTACCGGTTCTCCTGTCCGATCGGGTCGGCCTCCGGGAAGAGGAAGCCACTCCCTGCAGGCGAAGGATCCTTCTCGGACACGAGATCGGTCTTCTCTACTACGACAAGTGCGCGCCGCGACGAAAAGTTCAAGTTGTCTCCGCAAAAGACTTCTCCTTCGTGCAAGAGAGCGCCATCGCCGCCCCGCCGAACCGAGATCGCGGATATGCGCTCGCCGGGAGTGCATTCGTAGAGGACATGGCCCCGAGGGGCGACGACATTGGCAAAGCTCGGCGGGCCGTCCGTAAAGGTGATCTTGATTTCGCGGCCAGTCTCGTTGTGGATGACTGCAGTGTCGGAGAGAGAGCTTGTGCTATGGAGCAGTAGCAGTTCGTCCTGCCCGCCTAGATCGACGACCGAGAGTTGGGTGGTGACCGCCTGGATTGCGTTCGATTCGGTGACGCCGGTCTCCGCCACGCTGGGCTCTTCCGCACTCACCGCATACTGGGCAGCCAGGATAGCCAATGCGGACGACAGCGATAGTAGGTAAGCTCGCATCGTTCCCCCTTCGATTCTTCACGCTGAGTACGAGAGTCCCAGCTTGACAGAGGCTTGTCAACTCTTGAGCCGGCTTGGGCCGGCTTGGGGCGCACGTCAGATTTGTTGGGCTTGTGGGATCATAAGGTGCCGGCCACTTTTCTGTACTATACTTCTGTAGATACAGAAAATGGGTACAGAAAGGACGGGGATCCACTCCATGCCCGAACCCGAGGACATCGATGAACTCGAGCGCCGCCGCCACGACCTGCTCGGCGCGCTGGCCGCGATCGGCCACTTCCGCCCCGGGCGCCTGGTCGAGAAGCGGCGCAAGTGCGGCAAGCCGACCTGCCACTGCGCTCGGCCCGGCGATCCGGGCCATCCCGGCTGGGCGCTGGTGCGCCGGGTCGGCGACCGGATCGTGAGCCGCGGCGTGCCGCGCGGTGCGCTGGCGGAGACGCGCGCACAGATCGCGGAGCACGCGTGGTACAAGGAACTGTCGCGGCGGCTGGTGGAGGCGAGCGAGGAGCTGTGCCGAGCGCGGCTCAAGTCCGGCCGGGACGCGGGGCGGGGCGCCCAAAAAGGGGGCTCCGCCGTTCGCTGACGACCGCGTTCGCGGCGGACGTCGCGGCGGAGATCGACGCCCTGGCGGGTGCCGGGGCATCGGACGGGATCGGCTTCGAGACGCTCGAGACGGCGGTCCGGCGCGGGGCGCTCGGCCTGGCGGCGCGGCTCGTGGAGCGGCGGCTGAACGCGGACCGGAGCGACCGGTCGGCGCCGTGGCTGCCGTGCGGGGACTGCGGCGGCCGCGCCCCCTACGCCGGGCGGCGCGCGAAGACGGTGACCTCGGTGCTCGGCGCGCTGCGCCTGGAACGCGCCTACTACCACTGTCCGGCCTGCAACGCGGGCTTCCACCCGCGCGACCGCGCCCTCGGCATCGAGGGCGCGTCGCTGTCGCCCGGGGTGGTCCGGATGACCGGCCTGGCGGCGGCGCGGGCGAGCTTCGCGGAGACCGGCGCGCTGCTCCACGACCTAGCCCGCATTTCTCACCAATGCGACGAATGATGCCCGAACGACGCCGGAACGGACGGCGAATGTATGGGGAATTCGTGATATTGCGTTCACAGCCGGTGGGTTGGCGTGCAAAGGGGCGAAAAAAGGGGAATTCGGGTGGCGCCAAGGGTCATTGGGGTGCTGACCTGGGCACCGCCAAGGTTGCCGGACAGGTACAACCGCTGGCGAGATGCCAGTGGCGGCGAAAAGTCGGAGAACCGAGCGTTGCGTCAACAACGCAATGGCATGGCCTGGAGGTTGTACAGGATCTGTCGGAACAGTGCGGCGCGTGGCCAGGACTCGGAGAAGGACAACTTGATGCGGCGCACGCTGACGCGCACCCGCACACCGACCTTGAGCAGCTTGTCGCGAATCGTGCCGCACTGCGCCTTGGCCAGCCGCGTTCCGGCGAGTCCGACGCGACGCAGCGTCTGCATCAGCACATAGGCGAACGAGGCGAAGTACAGGCGCAGTTGGTTGGCGTGCATCGTGGCCGTGCTGGTGCGGTCGGCGAACAGGTCGAGTTGCTGTTCCTTGATGCGGTTCTCCATGTCGCCGCGCGCGCAGTAGAGGGTAAGCGGTCCGCCGACCCCACCTTTCCCTGGATGTCGCGTTTGAAGTTGGATACCCGTCTGGTCGACCGGAGGGTTTGTGGATGTCGGATGGTGATTCGAAGGGTGCTGGCGGCACGGGCGTCGGCGCTGGCAGGGTGCTACGGCGGCGAACGGTGGAAGAGTGGGAGCGAATTGTGCAGGAGAGTTTCACGTCGCCACTGGCGGTGCGCGAGGTGGCGCGGCGGCACGGGGTTTCGGCCAGCCAGTTGTCGAGGAGACGCAGCCGGGCGCGGCGCGACGAGCTGAGGTCGGCGGAGGCTGCATACGTTCCGGTGTCGGTGCAGGAGTCGGGCGGGCGGGCCGACGTGACGATTGAAGGGCGTGGCGTGACGGTTCGGCTGGAGGGGGAGATCGACGCGGCGGGGATCGCGGCGATCGCGGTGGCGCTGGCGGTGGCGCGGTGATGGTGTCGTTGCCGGGCGCGCGGGTTGTGGTGGCGACGCGGGCGGTGGACTTCCGCAAGGGGCACGACAGTCTGGCTGCAGTGGTGCAGAACGATCTGGGACTGGATCCGTATTCCCGAGTCGTGACGGGTAGCTTCAGGGACTGGTAACACGGTTCGCGTTCCGCTATGGTCGCCAGCATGGCGTATCGCGATACGGAAGTGGCCGCGGTCCCCGACGTTGCCGAGGGGGCTTTGGTGCGCACGCCGCCGGACTGGCGGCGGCTGTACGAGCAGACCCTCGAGCGGGCGGAGGCGGCCGAAGCGCGCGCGGAGGAGTTGAAGTGGGCGGAGGTGGTCGCGCGTAGCGCGGCGGAGTCGTTGAAGTGGCAGTTCAAGGAGGCGCGCCGCAAGCGGCTTGCGGCGGTCGAAGACGCGAACGCGGCGCGCCGCGCGGCGAAGAACGCGCTGTTTCTCGAAGCCGAGGTGGCACGTCTGACGCGGCTGCTCGGGGAAGCGGGCGTCGACCCGCAGCCGCGCGGTACGGAGATATCGCTGCGCAGGGAGGTCGCCCGGCTGCGCAAGGCGGCGGCGGCGGCGCAGGTCCAGGCGGACGCCGAGTTGCGCAAGGCTCTGCGCCGGTCGCGGCGCCAGAAGGCCGCGCTCAACGCGTTGACGAAGGAGAACGCCCGGCTGCGGCGGACCGCGAAGGCGTCGCAGGGCCGGGTCGGGACGCTGGAAGCGGAGCTGTCGAAGCTGCGCGCGACCGCGGCGGTGCTGTCCGGGACGCTGTACGGGCGCCGGAGCGAGAAGCAGGAGACGCCGCGCTGCGGACGCCGTCGAGGCCAGCGGTCCGGCGCGCCCGGCCACGGACGTACGCCGCGTCCCGGCATCGAGGAGCGCCTGGAGGTGCACGCCCCGCCGGTCGAAGCGCGCGTCTGCGCGGCGTGCGGGAAGTCCTACGCAGCGAACGGCGCCGACGAGTCGTCGCTTCTCGAGATCGAGGTGCGCGCCCACCGGCGGGTGATCCGGCGCGGGCGCTGGCGGCGCAGGTGCGGCTGCGCATCGTCGCCGTTGGAGGTCTCGGCGCCGGCGGTGCCGCGGCTGTTCCCCAACACGCCGTACGGCACGAGCGTGTGGTCGCGCTTCCTGTTCGAGCACTATGCGTGCCTGCGTCCGCTGCACCGGGTCGCCGCGTGGCTGGGTGACCAGGGGCTGCCGGTCGCGCCCGGCACGCTGGCCGACAGCGCGCCGCGCTTCGTGCCCCTGTTCGAGCCGCTCGCCGAGGCGATCCGCGCGCACCAGAACGCATCCGCGCTGCGCCACGCCGACGAGACCACCTGGCGGGTACAGGCGCTGCGCGCGGAGGGCCGTTCGGCGCGCGCCTGGCTGTGGACCTCGGTCGGCAACAACGCGGTCTACTTCCACATCGACCCGAGCCGCAGCGCCGAGGCGGCGGCGACGCTGTTCGGGGAACTCCGGTCCGGCACGGTGATCGTCTGCGATCGCTACAGCGCCTACAAGAAGCTGGCGCGGCTGCTCGGCGGCATGGTGACCCTGCAGTTCTGCTGGGCGCACATGCGCCGCGACTTCATCCAGTGCGCCGCTGCGCAGGTCGACCTCACCGGCTGGTGCCAGGCATGGCTCGCCCGGATCGCCGCCATCTACCGCCTGAACGAGGCGCGGCTGGCCCGCTACGACCCGACCTTGGAGCGCCAGAGCGCCGTGTTCGACGCGGCGCAGGATGCGCTGCAGGCGGCCCTCGACGGCCTGTTCGCGCGCGCCGGGCGGGAACTCGACGGCTTGCAGGAGCACGCCCGCGAGGGCAAGGCGCTACGCTCGCTCGTCAACCACCGCGAGGGGCTGAGCGTGTTCGTCGCCCGGCCGCGCACCCCGATGGACAACAACTTTGCTGAGCGCGTGCTCAGAGGGCCGGTGATCGGACGCCGCCTGTCGTTCGGCTCCGACAGTGAGACCGGCGCGCGCTTCACGGCGCTGATGTACTCGGTGATCGGCACCCTGACGCTGAACCGGATCGATGTCCGGCGCTGGCTCGAAGCCTGGCTGGCGGCGTGCGCCGAGAACGGCGGCCGGGCGCCGGCCGATCTGTCGCCCTGGCTGCCCTGGTCGATGGACGATGCACGCCAGCGCGAACTGGCGGCGCCGACATGACGGGTAGCGTCGAGTGCCGCTACCATGGGCGCGACTTCAGCGCCGACGAGATGGCGCTCTTGCGCGCGCTGATCGCCGGTCCGCCAGCGCTCAACCGCCACGCCCTGTCCAAGGAGTTCTGCCGCCGCATCGGCTGGTTCAAGGCCGACGGCGGGCTCAAGGACATGATGGCCCGTGTCGTCATGCTGGCCATGCACAAAGACGGGCGGATCGAACTGCCGCCGCCGAAATGGCCGCGCCCACCGCGCCGCCCCGCAACCTTCGGACCGGACACCGAACCGCCGCTGCTGCCGCCGCCCGACACGCTGCCGGCGGTCCGCCCGCTCAGCCTGCGGCCGATCGTCGGCTACAGCCGCGAGGGCAAGCTCTGGAACGAGTTCGTCGCCCGCTACCACTACCTCGGTTACACCACCCTGGTCGGCGCCCAGATGCGCTACGCCGTGCACGCCCACGACGGCACGCCGCTGGCCATGCTCGGCTTCTCCACCGCCGCCTGGACCCTCGCCCCGCGCGACCGCTTCATCGGCTGGTCGCGGCAGATGCGCGAGAAGAACCTGCCGCTCGTCGTCGACAACCCGCGCTTCCTGATCCTGCCCTGGATCCACATCCCCAACCTCGGCTCGCACATCCTCGCCCGCGTCCGCCAGCGCCTGCCCGGCGACTGGACGGCGCGCTACGGCAACAACCCGGTGCTGATCGAGACCTTCGTCGAAACGCCACGCTACACCGGCGCCGTTTACCGGGCCTCCGGCTGGATCCGCGTCGGCCCGACCCAAGGGCGCGGGCGCTACGACACCAACAACCGCTACGACAAGCCAAAAAAGGACATCTGGCTCCGACCCCTGCGCAAGGACTGGAAGCGCATCCTCAATCGGTAGAATCTGCAACCGTCACGACTCGACCGAACGCTTAAGCCTAGCGGCGGCGCCGCGGTTCCTGGTCGGGTGCCGGGGCGCCGAGCAACGGGGCGGGTGCCGTGGGAAGGCGGGGTTCCTCATCGTCGTCCGCGCGAGCCCGGCGTTCCCGTTCCGAACTCTCGTCGGTGGGTGTCGGGAGCAGGACCGGGACCGGCTCCGAATACGCATAGTCCTTGCGCCACGGCACTCGCTCGCCGAAGGGGGTCAACTCGATGCCGGTGCGATGCAGTGCGCCGGCAGCCGGGTTCCAGGCGGAGATGCGCATGAACTGCGAGGGGTACTCGACCACGGACATCTCATCGAGATCCACGTGTACGCCGGTGAGCATGGCGAGGCGATTGAGGCTCCAGATGGGCTGTTCCCTGCGCGCCTCCACCACCGGCATCATGGCCGACTCGGGCAGGCCGACCACCGCCGACAGCACGGCCGGGGGCATCACGTTGAAGTTGTAGCCCAGCGCCTGGCGCACCGAGAGCAGCGGCGCGAGGCGTTGCCACTGTTGCGGGGCGATGAGCTCGCCGACGCCCAGCACCCTGCGCGCCTCGAGGGGGCTCGCCATGATCCAGTTCGGTGGCGGCAGGAGGCCGCGTGCCTGATAGTCGAAGCGCTCCGCGCCGTTCAGCGACAGCGCGCCGTCGACGTCCACGTAATCCGCCATGCGCGCGACGATCAGCTCGACGTTCGAGCGGGTGATGCCGACGCCTTCCAGGATGGCGGCGAAGACCGGGGAGAGCGGGGCGTTCACGGACGCGAGGCCAAGTTCGTCCTGGACGGAGAAGAGCGTCCCGCCGAGGCCGGCGTAGACCTCGTTGGTGACGGTGATCTCGCCATCGCCGGTCATCGGCATCGTGACGCCATCGGGCATGTTGTTCGCGAACAGTTGCTCGCGCTCGAGGATCAGGCCGCGGTAGTTCATGCGGCCAGTCGCGAGCAGGTAGATAACGGTGGCCTCGGTACCGCGCCGGTCGAGTTCCTGGGTGAGCGCCTGGCGCGCGCGCAGGGTGCGGTCGATGTCGGACGCGGTCACTTCGTCGATGTAGGCGGCGAGGAGCGTGAGGACGGCGAGTATCCAGAGCGTGGCCACGAGGACGAAGCCGTCGGCCAGATGCCGGCCCCTGCGACGTGGGCGGGTCACAGCGGCTCCCGGAGGTGTTGCACCGGCTCGGGGTAGAGGTCGACGCGCCCGAGCCAGACCGTCGCACCCGTCCCCGAGAACAGGCCGACCAGGTGCGGGACGCGGTCGGTCGCGTCGCGCGGCGGCCAGGCCACGTGCCAGCGGTTGTCCGTGTCCGCGTAGCGGAAGGAGAGCACGTCTCCCTCGGCGGTGAGCACCGGCCAGCGGATCGGGTCCACGCCGGGGACGAGGCTCTCCTCCTCGTAGGTCACGACGCTCGGCGGCGCCTCGGGATCGATGAACCAGCGGGCCCGCACGGGTATTCCGGATCGTGCGGCCAGCGGCTGCAGGGTGACGCCCTGGAACGAGGTGGCGTCGCCCGCGAAGCTGCGCTCCTGCTGCCGGTACGGGACCATGCCGGCGACCGTGGAGGCGAACCAGCGCTGATGCAGGCTCGCGTTGGACGACTCCCGGTGCGCGCGGCGTACGGTGTCGTACTTGCCCAGGAAGAAGCCGAATCCCTGGATGAGGAGCGTGCCGAGGAAGGCCACCAGCATAAAGACGACCAGCATCTCGAGCAGTGTCAGGCCCCGGGCGGACTTTTTCATGGCAGGGGCCTGGGGTCGTGCGCCGGTCGGGGTTCTTGTGCGATTTTGTCCCGCAAGGGTGTGAGCCCGCCGGCGTGTGTGTCGCGAACGACACCTCATATCGACTGCTCCCGCACCTTCTGGTATCCGATGACGCGCAGGCGGTAGACGCCGGTGGACCGCCCCTCTTCCGACAGCTCGAACGCCACTTCGAAGAGGCCCACTTCGAACAGGCCGAGGCGGCCGGTGACGCTTTGGCTCTGCCGCGTGGGCTCGAGGAGGCGCGACGACCAGGTGACGTTGTAGCCGTCGAGTTCGATGACGCCTTCCGGCTGACGCACGGGATTGATCGACGCGACGTACTCTGCGGCGCGGTAGGCGAGCGGCAGTTGCTCCGAGACGTCCCGCACCTTGGCGAGCGACATGAGGTTCGTGTTGAACAGCGCATAGAGCGCCATGCCCGCGCCCGCGAAGATCGTCATCGCGACGACGGTTTCGAGGAGCGTGAAACCCTCCGCCCGCCTCCGGCGCGAAACGCCTTTCGCGGGGGCGTGCGGCTGTTTTCCGGTGCCCGCGATGCGGCGCCCGTGCGGCGGCCGCGTGCGGCGGCGCCTGACTACGTCACGCAGCCGCATCGACGCTACGTATCCGTCTCGACGCGGCAGTATGGGGCTCGCAGCTCGATCCGGATCGGCGCGCTTTCCTGGTGCAGCAACGTCGCCGCACCCCCCAGACAGACGCCGTTGGCGCGCACGAACAGCGGGCGGTCGAGGCGCACCTGCCAGCCCTGCGGCACATCGAGGGGGAACGCCTCGTAGCCGACCGGCGGGATCGCGGCTTCGGCTTCCCCGACGGTACGCACACTATCGAGCACGACGTAGTCGCGGCCGCGCAGCAGCGCCTCGGCGCCGAGGTCCGCGAACTGGTCGAGTATGTAATCGCGCTCCGTCGCGCGGGTGACGCTGCCGTAGAGCCCCTGCAGGTTCGGCGCGGCGAGGGCGGCGATCAGGCCCACGAGCGTGAGCACGACCATCAACTCCAGCAACGTGAACCCCGCGGCCGCGGGACGGGCGGCGTCAGTCCGGCAGGTAGCCGATGTCGGCATTGTTGCCCTCCCCGCCCCGCTCCGCGTCGGCCCCCAGGGAAAACAGCGCGTAGCCCCGCAGGTTGTCCGCCGGGAACTCGTAGCGGTACGGGGTACGCCATGGGTCGAGGGGCAGCTCGTCGTCGAGATAGGGGCCGTTCCAGTAGTCGGCGGCATCCGGCGGCGGAGCCATCAGCGCGGGCAGCCCATCCGAGGTGGACGGGAACCTGCCGACGTCGAGCCGGTAGGTCAGCAGCGCGCCGCGCAGCATCTTCACCTGGGTATCCGCCGTGCGCACCTTGGAAGTCTCGACGCTGCCGAGCAGCCGCGGTCCGACCAGCCCCGCGAGGAGGCCCAGGATGACGAGCACGACCATGAGCTCGATGAGGTTGAAGCCGCGTTGTCTCGCGCGTCGACGACGCGACACGCGCGTGCGGCCCTGGCACCGTGCGGCGACGGAGGCGCCGGGAATCGGGGCCGCGGCTGGGGCCCCTTCGAAACGGGTTTCAGAGTACGAGTTCATTGACGCTGGTTATCGCAAGTATCAGACCGATCATGATGGTGCCCAGCACCCCGCCGATCATGAGCACCGCCAGCGGCTCGATGAGGGTCAGCACGCGCTTCATGCGCCGCGTGCCGTTCTCCTCATAGAGCACGGCGAGGGCCCGCATCATCTCGGCGAGCTTTCCGGAGCGCTCACCTACGCGAATGAGATTGTAGCCGGTCGGAGTGAGCGCGTCCTGTTTCTCGAGGGCTTCCGACAGCGCCGCCCCGCCGCGCACTTCGTTGACCGCGCGCTCTAGCAGCGTCTTGCGACGCGAGACGCGCACGCCGCGGGAGGCGAGGCCGAGGGCGTCCATCAACTCGACGCGGCTCGCGAGCATCGCGGCCATGACGGACGCCCACTTGGCGGTGTCGAGTTCCGAAAACCAGTCACGCAGGAGCGGCAAGGCGCCGAGGAAGTCCGTCACGCGCTGACGCACCGCCGGACGGCGCAGCAGCATCGTCGCCATCGAGCCGCCCGCGATGAGCGCGCCCAGGAGCAGCCAGGTGTTCGCGTTGAACCAGACCCCGGCGCGCAGCACGAACTCCGCGAGCAGGGGCAGCTTTTCGGCATCTTCCAGCAGATTGGAGAACTGCGGCACCACGAAGATGAACACCAGCACCACCGCGGTGATCCCGGCCACCACGAGGATCGCCGGGTAGGTGAGCGCACCGCGGATGTCGGCCGCGACGCGCTGGTCGTATTCCATCTGATTCACGGCCTGCCGCAACGCCTGGGGCAATCGTCCGCTCATCTCACCTGCTTCGACGAGCTGGTAGACGTAGTCGGGCAGCGGCAGACCGCTCGCCCCGACGGCATCGAGGAAGCGTTCGCCGCGCATGAGGTTCCTGGCGATGATCTCGAATGCCGCGACCAGGGCCGGGTGGTGACTGCCATGGCTCTGAGCGAGCACGGCGTCGCTCAGGGAGACACCGGATTCGAGCAGCGTGGCGAGCTCGTGGAAGGTCAGGACCACGTCGCCGGCGCGCAGGCGTCGCCGGCGCAGGCCCTGCCCGCGCTCCCGCGTCTCGCTGACGTCGACGACAGTCTGGCCGCCGGCGGCGAGCCGACGGACGACATCCTGGGGGGATTCCGCCTCGACCTGGCCCCTGGAGGATTGGCCGTTGGCGTCGACGACTTCGTAATCGTATGCCGTCATCCGGGCGCCGAGTGATGCAAGGGCCGCAACCTTACCACCCGTGCCGGCCTTCCGGACGGGGACACACGCGATTTCCGTCCTACAGCGCCACGGCAGATGCCCACACCAACGGGGGCCATCCGCAGACACAAAACACCGGCGATCTCTCTTCGGGCTGCCGATCGTGGTGGAACACCTCCTGCGCGGTTGCGCGCGCGACATCGCGGACCTGCTGGCATTCGACACGTTGCGGGAGCTGTCCTCCAGTTGGGCCGCGGGCGACGCGGAGCAGCGGCACGGAGATGCCGCGTGGCGGGTGGCCTACGCCGACGGATCGGGGCGCTCGTTGATCCTGCTGCTGGAGTTCCAGTCGACCGTGGACCGCACCATGGCCACGCGCGTACTGCGTTACGCCAGTATGGTCTTCGACGATCTGCGGCGACAGGACGCCCTCGATGCGGACGGCGAGCTGCGGCTGCCGAGTGGCTTCGCCAGGGCATCGAACAGGGCATCGATCACCAGCGTGCGTGCGTTGTTGCGCCGTCAGGCTGAACGCAGGTTCGGTCCTGCGACGGCACGGCAACTGGCCGGTCGACTCGCTGCCATCACCGACGTGGAACAGTTCGCCCTGGTGGGCGACTGGATCATCGACTGCAGCAGCGGCGGCGCATTGCTTGCGTTGGTCGGGAACGCTGGCGCGGCCCCGTCCCAACACCTGCTCCCGCTGAGGGGCGTCTGACCGTTACCCCACACCCACACCCGGAACTGCCCCACGGGCGACCGCAGGGGGTCGGGGACGGGCGACCGCAAGGGTCGCCCCTACGAGGGTTCGCTGCCTGTCAGCGTGAGCCTGGTGACTTCCTCGACGGTGGTCCGGCCCTGGGACGCCTTGATCAGGCCGTCCTGCAGGAGGGTTCGGTGGCCCTGCTCTTCGTGCGCCAGGCGCTTGAGGTCGTTCTGACTGGCGCCGCCGACGATCATGTTCTGCATCTCGTCCGACATCGGCACGAGTTCGTATATGCCCATGCGGCCGCGGTATCCCGTGTGCTGGCAGGAGTCGCAGCCCTCGACGCGCAGCCAGCTATTGCTGAGCAAAGCGGGCTCGACGGTCCCCAGATGCTCCATGGCCAGCGACGGTGGAGCGATCGGCACGGCGCACTTCTGACACGCCCGCCGCACCAGCCGTTGCGCCTGCACGCCACGTGTGGGCGCCGCCACGAGGAACGGCTCGACGCCCATGTCCACGAGGCGTGTGAAGCTCGAGACCGCGTCGTTGGTGTGCACGGTGGAGAGCACGAGGTGCCCGGTCAGGGCGGACCGGATCGCGATCTCGGCGGTCTCGAGGTCCCGGATCTCGCCGATCATGATGACGTCCGGGTCCTGGCGCAGGATGGCGCGCAGGGCGCGTGCGAACGTGTAGCCGATCTCCGCGTGGGTCTGAATCTGCGTGATCCGCGGCATCTGGTATTCGACCGGATCCTCGACCGTGATGATCTTCTTGAGGCCGTCGTCGACCTCTTCAAGGGCTCCCGCGAGGGTGGTGGACTTGCCGGAACCGGTCGGTCCGGTCACCAGCAGGATGCCGTTACTCGCGCGCATCCAACCGCGGAACATCTCCAGGTGGTCCGGCTCCATGCCCAGGTTCCGCAGCGTCAGGTCATCGCGTTCCTTGGCCAACAGGCGCAGGACGAGCGACTCCCCGAACGCGCATGGCACGGTCGAGACGCGGATGTCCATTTCCTTGCCGGAGATGCGGTCCGTGATGCGTCCGTCCTGCGGCAGACGGCGCTCGGCGATGTCGATGCCCGAGACCAGCTTGATGCGGGATGCGACGGCGGGGAAACGCTCTATCGGCTGCGTCAGGCGCGTGTGTAGCACGCCGTCGACGCGCATCCGGACGACAAAGCTCTCTTCCGCCGGTTCCACATGGATATCGGAGGCTTCGAGATCCACGGCCTGGGACAGGAGGTTGTTGACGAGTTCGATGACCGGGGCTTCCTCGGCCATCTCGCGCAGCTGCTTGGCGTTGTCGTCCGAAAAGAGGTTCTCGATCGCCCGCTCCTTGCGCACGAAGTCGAGCAACCGGTCGATCTGGTGGTTGGGCGCCAGGTAGAAGGCGACGCTGCGGCCCGGGTAGAAGTAACCGATCGTTTCGAGGAGGGCGCGATCGCGGATATCCCTGGCGATGCAGCACAGCTCGCCATCGCGCTCCCATAGCACGGCGCCGGTGTCCAGGAACCAGTCGAGCTTGACGGGGGATTCCATCAGGAAACGGTACACCGTCTGGTTTTCCGGCAGGTCGTCGACATCGCGGAGGTAGGTCGCGTCCTGCTGCTCGGACACCGTCTGGAGCAGGATGTCTTCCGAGAGGGCACCGGTGCGAACCAGGAGCGCGCCAAGCCGGCCGCCGACGGACTGCTGGATCTGCAGGGCGCGCGCGACATCGTCCGGCTGGACGGCACCACGCTCGACGAGTCGCTCGCCGAGACGTTTGGCTCTACCGTGGTGGGCTGGAGACGCCTCCGCGACCCGCGGTTGCCCCGACGCTGGAGACGCCCGCTGCTCCTGCGGCGCCTGCTCCGCCTGTTGCGCTTCGGCCATGCTGTCGGTCCGTTCCGCCGTCGCGACGCTTTCGCCGGTTCGCACAGCCGTGCTGCGCGAACGGCGCACGCCGATGTGACGCGCTATTTTCGCACACTTCGCGCGACGAACGTCCTGGCGGAACTCCGCGAGCCCGGCCCCGCTCCTCTCGATGGCCGGGCCCCGCGAAGCGCCCACCGGCCCCGCGCCTGCACGGATCGGCGGGTTGGCTTCGGACCAGGGCGCCGTACATCAGGTCATTGATGGTGCCCAGGGTGGGATTCGAACCCACACGCCCATCAGGACACAGGAACCTAAATCCTGCTTGTCTACCAGTTCCAACACCTGGGCGGTGCCGCGGTCGTGGGCATTGTACGACCCTTGGCGGCAGCAACTGTGAGCCGCAGCGCGGATGAACCCCGTAGGGCGACCGTGTCTCGCACGGCCACGGGACTTGTAGGGCGACGCTTGTCGTCGCCCGTGTCGGGGCCGTGCATGAATTTGAAACGGGACGGGACAAGCCCGTCCCCTACGTCGCCCGTGTCGGGCTTGCGGCTGATTCTGGACGGGACGGGCCGTGGCGCGCGGGGCTTGCAAACGAGCACGCTCGGATTACGCTTCGCCAACCGTCGCCCGGGTGGTGAAACAGGTAGACACAAGGGACTTAAAATCCCTCGGAGGCAACTCCGTGCCGGTTCGATTCCGGCCCCGGGCACCAGCATTCCGCGCCGGCGAACCAACGCGCTCCGGTACCGCTCCTGGATTGGCGGAACTCCAGATCAGATCGTAGAGGCGGCCCTGGTGGTTGCCCGCAGTGGGCTCGGCGGGTGATTGGGCACGGATTGTAGCGCCCCGTAGGTGGGCCGCATGACGGGATTCCACGGCTAGCGCCACCATAGCCATCGCGCTGTCACGCGAAGTCCGACACCCTGCTAGTCCGGCGGTGCGGGGGCGACGTCGTCGATCTCCCAACTATTGTCGTCAAGCTGGTCGGCCACGAACGTCAGCGTTCCCGATTGCAAGCTGATCCTGCCCCCCGCACACAACGTGAACGCGGCCCTGAGACAGCCCTGTCCGTCCGAGTCGACATCGAAGGTGTGGTCCGTACCGTAGATGCCGCAACTGTCGCCTGGCTCCACCACCCCGCCGGCCCGGCAGTACGAATCGCCCGCGGCGCCCCGAACGGTGACGGCCACGGCGGCCGAGCAGTTGTTGTCCGCCTCGGATTCCCCGGACACCGCGTCGATGCAGGCGCCGTAGTAGACCGTGCCCGGCTCGGTCGGCGCATCGAGGTCGATGGACTGTGCGCTGTCGTTGCCGGCGGCAAGCGTCCCGAGATTGTCGGTGCCGACGCCGGCGTCCGCGATCGACACGGTCGTGTCGTCCGAACGGTAGTAGCGGAGGGTGGTGGCCGCCGAGGTACCGTGCCCCCGATTGCGCGCGACGGCGCTCAGGGTGAACGATGCTCCCGCCTCCAGGCTGGACTCGTCGACGGAAATCCCCTCCACGACCAGATCCGGAGCGCCTTGAGTCACCGCTACGGACACGGCTTCGGAGCAGTTATTCTCCGTGTCGGACTCGTTGGCCACGTCATCGACGCAAGCCCCGTAATAGTAGGTGCCGGCGACCGAGGGCGCGGTCACGTCGATCGACCGGCTGCGCGTACCGGAAGCGGCGAGGACATCCAGTGCCAGCGACCCGACCTCGGCGTCCGCCGACGAGATCGTTGCATCGGCGGAGCGGTAGAAGTGAAGGGTCGCGGTGACGGCCCGGCCGCCACCCCGGTTCCGGACGAGGGCGCTCAACTCGAAGGAAGCCCCGGTGGCCGAGGCCGCCGTGCTGCTCCAGGCGCGCTGGATCACGAGATCCGGCATGCCCGACAACTCTTCCGCGACGGGGCTCCCGCCTCTCGCAAAGATCAGGATCCCGTGGTTCGGGGTGGCGACGTACAAGTGGTTGTCGTCGGGACTCACCGCCAGGTCCACGAGGGCATCGAACTCGGGCATCAGCGAACCTCCCAGTCGGTCCACCTGCTCGGTGGTGATGGCGTCTGCCCCCACAAGCTCGCCGGCCTCGGAGTCCCACCGCGCCGTGAAGGCCGTGCCCGGGCAGAATACGTCGACAACGACGCCTTCCATGCGGCTGTCGGCAAAGCGACATTCGTCCCCTTGCCAGACAGTGCCCCAGAACTTCGACAACGTCGCCAGCCGTTCCGGTTTCAGCGGATCGGCGAGCGAGAAGAGATTCGTTTGATCCCCGGCGCCAGCGAAGACGAACAGGTACCCATCGTCGTCGCTGATCGCGATCGGCAAAGGCCGCGGCGGGTACCGCACTTCGAGGAGCGTTTCGTCATCCGTCCGCGCCAGCGTGCCCGTGTCCGTGTCACGCTCGAACACGTGCAAGCCGCGGAAGATGTCGACCGCATAGAGCGTTGCGCCGTCGTTCGACAGTACGGCGCCGCCCGAGATCGTCTCATCGACACTCGCGACGAACCGCAACCCGCCCCCGTCTTCCACGCGAAAGTGGTCCAGGCCAGAGTCCCGGACGCGGTACACGTCCGAGCCCATCGCGTCCATCAGCAGATCGCCGGCGCAGTTACCCGGATCCTCCGCGACCGTCAGTTCGCCAAGATCGCGGAGTTCCTGGCCGTCGGAGCCCGGCTCGAACGAGCGCCACTCTCCGCAGTCGTCCGCCAGCAGCCGGTTGCGTTGGGGATCCCAGAGCAGGGAAACGTCCACATCGAGATCGGTCTCCAGCAACTGAACCTGATCGAGCCGGCCGGTCACCGGATCCTGTTCGAACACCTGCAGGCCGAGTTCCGAAGCCAGGTAAAGCACGCTGTCCGTGGCGTGCGCGATGAGGCCGCGCGGACCGCGGATCTCCACCGGATCGCCGCCCGAGTCCTGATCGCCGTCCGCAAGCCGCCCCGCGTAGCGCAGCCACGCCGGTGCTTCGGCATCGTCCCAGCGGAGCGTGAACTGGCCGCCGCGTCCGCCGCCACGAACGCCGAGGGCAATCGTGTAGCGGACGCCCGCCTCCGCCTCGAACAGTACCTCGACCGTGTCCGCGTCGCTTCGTTGCAGGACGCTGGACGCCAGGACGTCCAGGCCGCCGAGTCCGTCCGCGGCATCCCGGTGAACGGTCAGCGCCCACGGCCCGGCCTCGCCGTCCACGGCGAAGCGCACCCATCCGGATTCCCCGGCTTCGTACGTCCACCAGAGGGTCGAGCGACCGAGAACGGCACTGCGTTCACCCCTGGCGCCGGTCGCGAACGCGGTCGTTCCCGACAGCGACCCCGATGCGCCGGAGACCGCTACCGCGCCGGCCGACTCGTCGTTGTCCGGCGTCGCCCCCCAACTCAGCTTCCCCGAGGCCCCGAACAGTCCGTAGGCTGCCGCGTCCCCGTTGCGAAGACCGGCCGCGATCCAGTATGTCGTGCCGCCGACGGCGTCCAGCAGGGTCTCGAACGGTGCTCCGGGTCCGATCTCGGCGGCCAGCACGAGGTCATCGACATTCGTACCCGTCCACAGGGTCACGCGCATCTTCGGATAGCTCGGCACGTCCTCGCCTACATCCTGCAGCCGCCAGGTATGGAGACCGTCCTCCGGCGCCTCCCACACCCACCAATTCGTCCTCACGCCCGTCTCCGCCGGCTCGCCGGGCTCGACTGTCGAAGCGCTGTCGACCTCGACGACCTGGTCCGACGAGGCTTCGTCGCCCAGCGATCGGGCATCCTCGAAGGCATCGTTGTCACCATCGACCGTATACGTGATCGGCGACCACTGTAGCGAGTAGTCGCCGCCCAGGCCCGCCGGCGAGTATTCGTCCCCCTCGGCCACCGCGATGCGGTACTCCATGCCGGCGCCGGCCGACACCTGCACGTAACTCAGCGGCCGGGCTCCGACCAGGCGCAGCCCCCGGATGTCTTCGCCCGCAAAGACAAGCACGCGCCCCCGGGAGGAATGGAACTGCCAGCGGCCATCGTCTGGCGCGACCCACCGGAACCAGGTGGTCGCCGCCATCGCGCCGAACGATTCGCCGGGCTCCAGGGTCGCCCCGGCGCTGCTGCCGTCGAAGCTACCCGATTCGCCTTCGAGTACTACCGCCTCGGCGAAATCGTCGTTGACGGGACGGTCGCCGGGCGACCAGCGCAGGTCCATCGGCGCGGCCCTCGACACGCCGCTGACGCGAATGCGGTAGGTCGACCCCTGCTCGGCGAATAGCGTCGCGTGCCAGAGCGCGGACGCCACCTCGTGCAGGCCGGCGATCTCGTCACCTGTGAACACGTGGACACGGTCGTAGCGCGCGACATCGTCGCGGTCCATGTAGTCCGCTGCGAGCGCCGGCACGCGGAAACGGAACGCGCCATCCGCCGGCGCCGCCCACGTGTACCAGACGGAAGCCACGGGACGGCCGCGCCGAGCGTCGAACACCGGTTCCCCGGGCTCGGGCGTCGCGTGGAGCAGATCCAGCGCAAGTGAACCTTCTTCGCCTTCGATGACGGTGGCGGTCGCGAACGCGTCGTTGGCCGGCCGGACCAACGCCTGCACCGTTCCGTCTCCCGATCCAACGCCCACGGAGACCGACGCCGAGTGGGCGTTCCACGCACTCGCAGTGAAGTAGAGGACCGCCTCGTCGGCTTCCACGTCTCCCGTTACCGAGACCAGCAAGGTGATTTTCCGAGTGTCCCCGACTGCGACTTCGCCGATCGGCATGGGCGCGCCGAGGTTGATTGATTTGGTCGCCCACGCGTATCCCGACGGGAGGAGGGCCGCCTGCTCATCCTCCAGACTCGCTGCGACGCCGTCTTCCCGGAGTAGCGCTGCGCTCTCGATCGTGACCAGGTCGTTGCACTTCGAAGCGCCCCCCGCCCGGCAGTCGACGCGCAACCGCGTCCCGGCAGCCAGATACGCGTCGGACGTCAACGTCAGCGTGAGTTCGTGGGTCCCCGTTGCCGCGATGCGCGCGCGGTCCGCCTCGATTCCCAGCGTCGGCGTGGACGCGCCGCGGATCACTGTCCATGCCACGGCGGCCCGGGGCGCTGCGGTATAGACGCGGTGCGCCAACACTTTCACGCGGTAGGTGCCGGGCTCCGGACTTCTGACGACAATCCACTCGACGTTGTCCACGCGCGAGCGGGACACGTGCTCGCCGCAGGCGGCGGTCTCGCAGTCAGCGTCCCGGTCCAGCCACAGGTCGAGGTCGTTCAGGACCGTGCTGGCCACCGCGTCCGCGGGCGGCTCGTCCCAGGTCATCACCACGTCCAGGCGGCTCGCACCCTCCGGGACGTCGATGTCGTGGTAGGCGTATGCGCCGTTCTGGAGTTCCGTGGTCGCGCTGCCGCTCTTCCACCCATCGGCCGAGTCGCGGTCGAGCGCCGCAGTCCGCGCCGACACCTTGCCCATCCCGAAGCGGGCCTGCAGCGGTCCCGGCCCGTTGGTGTTGTGCAACGGAAACCCGGCGCCGTCGTCCAGCCACGGGTCAGGCCGGACGGCACTCGCCATCAGCCGCGCCCGCGTGAGAGCGGGATGCTCCCTGTGCGCCGGAACGGCATCCATGAGTAGCGCGGCAACGCCCGCCACCGCGGGGGATGACATGCTCGTTCCGTTGAACGCGACGTACCCGACGCGGCTGCCCTGACCCTTCGCGGAATGCACGCTCACGCCCGTTCCCACGACGTTCGGCGCCAACCGGCCGTCCGCCGTCGGCCCGTGGCTGCTGAACGACGCCAGGTCGCCGCTGTCCATCACGGCCCCGACCGCCAGCGAATTCTTGGCGGCGCCGTAGTCCGAGAAGCCGCTGATGCCCGAATTCGACTGCGACACCACGTAGAGCTGCCGGTGGCTCCAGACCGTCGAGTCGAGCTTGCGCGCCCCCACCTCGCGGCCCCGGAAGACTCTCGCTGACGCCGACAGGCTCATGTTGACGATCAGGGGTTTCACCCGCTCGGACATCCGTCCCGCCTCGCTGCAGCGCGACGCTTGCGCGAGGAAGTCCATCCCCTGCGCGACGCTGTCGCCGAAGCCGAAGCCGGACGAGTCCAGCACCTTCGCAAACCGGATGTGGCGCACTCCGGGCGCCATGCCGGCGAAGCGCTGCTGCCCGAAGCCGTTGCCGGCGACCGTGGCGGTCACGTGTGTCCCGTGCCCGAAATCATCGATCCACAGGTCATCGCTCTCGACGAGGGGCCCGCCCGGACCGAACCATCCGGAGTTGTACGCGAAGTTGGCGCCGCAGATGCTGTCCCGGTGCGAGGCGATGTCCAGGTGGTTGATGTTGAGTCCCGTGTCCATCACGGCGATGGGCACGGATGCGCCGCCCGTGCCCGAAAAGATCCCCGGGGCTCCGTCCCAGGCGCGCAGCGCGTCCGCACCCATCGCGGGCACGGCCGTGTCGTGGGTCGCCTCGACCAGCGGGATCGGCTCCACCGCAAGCACGAAATCGGCCGCAGCCAGCGCTTCGATCACGCCGCGGTCGGCATTCGCCCGGTAAACCCGCAGCGCGGGGTCGTAGCCCGCCACGACCGCGCCGAGGTCCTCCATCGCCCTGCGCCAGCGGCCCTCGGTGTCCTCGGCCATCAGCGTGACGAAGACGGGCCTCGGACCGGTGCCAGGAGGCGTGATCCCGTCGCCGAACGCTACGAGCTTGGCCGCTGCGGGGGTCGCGCCCAGCCCGTCGACCTCATCGAGCGCCGCGATCTCCCGGAGACGGACGGCGTCGCCGGGGAGCCGAACCCGGACGAGCGGCCCGGAGGAGCCGACGATCGCGGCGTCCGTGTCTGCGAGGGCGCGAGCGAGATCCGTGCGCCGGGTGTCCCTCGCCAGGCGAATCCAGCCGAACGACCAGTCGCGCCCGGCCGCGGCCGCCTGCCTGGTCAACGCTGCGATGGCGTCGGGGGAATCCAGCCAGTCAGGGCCAATCTCGTCCTGCGGTCCGTCGACCGTTCGTCCTGCGATCCGCGCCTTGGCCATCGCGCCGAAGTGTTCGACGAGCGCATAGCCCTGCGGCGGTGTGGGCGGGGAGTCGGGGCGGGCGCCGGCGGCCTCGGTGCCGCTGCGTACGCGTGGCGCCGCTTCTACCACGGGGGGCGGGAGCGCGCGCCGGCTCTCCTCGGCGATCCGCGCGGTCGCGGCCGCGATCATCCGCTCGGCATCCGGTCTTGCCGAAGGCAGGGGAGCCTCAATGCCGGCAGGGCGGATCCACGCAACCTCGGCGAGGTAGCCGACCATAAGGAGCACCGTGAACAACGTTCCGGCCCACAGCCAATGCCGCCTGTGCAAGCTGCAACTCACCGTCGTGCACGCCCGGCGGCCGCGCCTGTCAGCGCCGATCCGGTTCCCATGTG
The DNA here is from genome assembly GCA_965206615.1 of Candidatus Azotimanducaceae bacterium. GTDB lineage: Bacteria > Pseudomonadota > Gammaproteobacteria > Pseudomonadales > Azotimanducaceae > VXNE01. Next base: position 207,790 of record OZ242219.1, on the reverse strand, counting down.
CGCCTCGCATCCGCCACACCCGATGCGCGCCGGCTGGTTTCCGGCCGGGTTACGTCGGCGGAGCTCAAAGTGGAAGTGACGGACCGGCAAGCACAGTTTTTGGCCGTGCTCTCCTCGCCGGGGGCCTCTACGATGCACGCCCTGCAAGTGGTTTTTCCCAATGTGGCAACGCCTACCGTCTCACGCTCACAAGTCACCGTTTCATCCGGATCCAGAACAGGTATCGCCAGATAGTACGAAATCACCATACCGCAGTCTCGCCGGTCTCGATGCGTTCGGACCCGCATTGGAACAGGCTCATCGTTGAGGCCATGGGGCCGGGATCGAGCAGGTAACTCTTCCGCGCGCCCCTCCGCGTAACCGCCCGTACCGCTCGGCGCGAATGTCACGTCGAGGTCGCCGCATGCCGTGGTGAGGTTCAGCACGCCGCCCGGGCCCAAGTTGCGCAGAAACGCCGCCGAGCAGTCAAACGGCGGCCATGCCGCCGATCAGCACACACCGGACCTCCGCTGCCCCGAGTACGGCCAGCATGCGCTCGGGGTCGAACTCAGCCCCCGCCATCGGCGTGGCGCGCCACCGTCGATTGCGCGACACCGGCCCGCTCAATGCCGTCGATTGCGCGACACCGGCCCGCTCCGCCAATGCGGCCTGGGTCAGCCCCGCCCGCCGGCGCCCCTCCGCGACCATGCTTCTCAGTATCATGGCTTGCTTATAGCCAACAGGCCAGGGTGCTGCAACTGCCGACCGCCCAGCGGGGGCGTTAGCCGCGATGGGCCGCGTCTCCGGCGCCAATGCTCGTAGATGTTGAAGCCATGATTCTCGCCGGCCGTGTTGAGGCAAGTGGCGAAAGGGATGCTCTGCGAGAGAAAGTAGTGGGCGATCACACGAACCGCCCGATTGGAGTGGGGTGCCAATTCTGGCCGCAATAGCGGCCGGAGCATTTCCCTCTCATCAGACCATCCTCTTTGGTGGTGGTCTTCAAGGTGTAGCGCTTGCTCGACTGCAGGCGGCCCTTGCGGTCGCCCGTCCCGGAGTCGTGCAAGCCGCAGGAACGGGACGGGACAAGCCCGGTCCCGGCCATACATGAATTCGAGACGGGACGGGGCAAGCCCGTCCCCTACAACCGCACCTCGCCGCGCAACTCGACCAGGCCCGCCATCTCGTCGTCGTAGAAGTGATAGACACTTCCCGCCGTGAGTTCGACGCTCATGAACCGCACGAACGGTGCGTCCGCGTCGAAGCGCACGCCGACGCGTGCGCCGCGGCGGTCGGCAGAGCTCAGGTCCAGCGTGGCAAACGGGGTCAATACCCCGGGCAGGCCCGTGCCCGACAGGCCGTAGCCGAGGCGGGCGTCGAAGCCCCATTGGTCGGTGCGGTCGCGCCGCTGGCGTCGTACGTAGTCGTAGTCCATGCCCGGCATCATTCCGGACATGCCGAACCGTTCGCCGAGCCGCGAGGACAAGGCGACGCTCAGACCGCTGCCGTCGGCCAGCGGGCGCAGCATCGCGGAGATGCTGAACGCGCTCTCCTCGGCGTCGTCCTCCGAGTGGTTGGCGAGGAGGCGCCCCTTGAATTCGAAACTCATGCGCCCGGCGGTGTTGTAACGCACCCCGGCGCTGACTTCCGCGCCGCTGCCGGTGTTGCCGTCGCCCGAGTCGTTACGTGCGGCGAGTTCGCCGAACAGGACGACCCGCGCGCCGTCGTCCATCACCATCGTGCGGGCGCCCTGGATCCCGGCGCGGACCCTGCTCACGTCGACCTCGACGTCGGCGATGGCGCCGATACTGCCGTCTGTTTCGAGCCGTATCGTGGCGGCGTCTCCCAGCAGAGTGACGGACCATCCTTCGCCCGCCGCGACGACGCGGCTGCCGCCGAACGAGGCGAGCGACATGCTCAGATCGGCGTCGCTGCCGCGGAACACCGCGCTCCGCTTGCTGGTGACGTCTCCGGAGCCAAAGCCGAGCACCGCCCACAACTCCGTGCACTGGTCAACGTCCAGGCGCACGTAGGGGAATATCGTCATCATGTCGGTCGACAGGGAGCCCGTGCCACTGGCGTCCGCGCCGGCGAACCGGTAGTCGACATCCCCCTCGCTCTGCGAAGCGGCGATGCCGACCAGCCAGTTCTCGCCGACCGTCGCGTCCGTACCGACGTACACCGACGTCAGGTCGCCATCGATGCCCTCACCCTCGAAGGACTGCCGATCGGCGTGGCCCCACAGCGAGAAACCGCCCAGGCCTCCACTGCCGCCGCTCGCCGAGAGCGGCATCACGAAGTTCCTGTCGACGAACGTCCCACCGTACCCGGCCGGATCCCCCGGACGGCTGTCCGCCCAGCCGCCGGTCGCGGAGGCGCCGTTCCAGCCCGGACGTCCCCAATCCTGGCGACGCCGGTCGGAGCCGGACCAGTCCGCACCGTTCCAGCCCATGCCGCCAAGCGGGCTCACGCCTCCACCCGGCCCGCCGAGCGCGAAGTAGTCTCCCGCCGCGCCTTGCGCACCGAGTGACGACGCCTCAACCGGCACCGCCGCGCCGGGACCCCGGAACCGCGCCGTAAAGGCGGAGTTCACACTCGACAGCGTGGCCGCGCCGATCGCCGCGAGGCTTCGCTCGATTGCATCCACCTCGGCCGCATCGGTCGTGACCGTCGCGTCGAAGTTCACCAGGACCGAGCCTTCCGTGTTCGACGCGGTGACCGAGACGGTCCCGACGCCCTCTATGGCCGGTTCGACCATCAGTTCGGCACCGGCGAGGGATATCCGCACCGCCGCACCCGTTTCCGTCGCCCCGAACACCAACGCGTTGCCGCTGAAATACCGGGCCAGGTCGATGACCGCCGGCGCTCCACCGGCGACCAGGGAAATGTCAGGCAGCATGCCGACCGTGCCCGGAGGTACATCCCGCACCGTGGCCACGAACGTCTGGTCCGCGCTGGCTGCGCTGTTCATGGCCGTCACCGTCACGGCCGCAGGACCGGCGATCATGCCGGTCACCGTGAGCGAGGATCCCTCGACCGACACGGCGGCCGCATCGGACGACGGCGACGCCGAGTACACCAGCGCCGTTCCGGAAAACGCACCGGACAACTCGACGGTCATCGAGTCCCCGACCCGCACTTCAATGTCGGCGAGCGGTTCCGCGACCGCCGGCGGCACGTCCTCGACCGTCACGGAGAGATCCTGCGACGCGCTGGCTACGCTGTTCGTCGCCGTCACCGTCACCGTCACCGGACCCGCGGCCACACCGGTCACCGTCACCATCGTGCCGTCCACCGAGACGGTCGCCATCTCCTCCGAGGAGGACATCGATGAGTGGACCAGTGCCGTGCCGGAGAACGCACTGGAGAGATCGACCATGGCCGTCTCGCCGGCGCGAACCGACACCGGCTCGAGCGGCTCCGCCACTTCCGGCGGCACATCCATCACCGTGACCATGACTTCCTGCGACGCGCTTTCCGCGCTGTTCGTCGCCGTCACCGTCACCGTCGCCGGACCCGCGGCAACACCGGTCACCGTCAGCATCGTGCCGTCTACCGAAACCGTGGCCAGCTCTTCGGACGAAGACATCGCCGAGTACTCCAGCACCGTACCCAGGAACGCGCTCCGCCAGATCTACCTGCGTGATGTCGTCGACAACGCCGGTCACCGTCAGCATCGTCCCGTCTACCGAAACCGTGGCCATCTCTTCGGACGCGGACATCGCCGAGTAGACCAGCGCCGTGCCGGAGATTGCCCCGGCAAGATCGACACTCATCGTCTCGCCAACCAGTACCGACACCGGCTCCGGCTCGGCCACCGCCGGGGGCACATCCATCACCGTGACCATGACGTCCTGCGACGCGCTTTCACCGTCACCGTCGCCGGACCCGCGGCCACACCGGTCACCGTCAGCATCGTCCCGTCACCGAGATGGGTCGATCGGCTCACGCACCTGCAGCGGCACGTGCAACACCGTGATCATGACTTCCTGCGAGGCGCTGCCCGCGCTGTTCGTCGCCGTCACCGTCACGGCTCACGCACCTGCAGCGGCACGTGCAACACCGTGATCATGACTTCCTGCGAGGCGCTGCCCGCGCTGTTCGTCGCCGTCACCGTCACCGTCGCCGAGCCCGCGGCCACACCGGTCACCGTCAGCATCGTGCCGTCCACCGAGACGGTCGCCATCTCCTCCGAGGAGGACATCGCCGAGTGCACCAGTGCCGTTCCGGAGAACGCACTGGAGAGATCGACCATGGCCGTCTCGCCGGCGCGAACCGACACCGGCTCGAGCGGCTCCGCCACTTCCGGTGGCACATCCATCACCGTGACCATGACTTCCTGCGACGCGCTTTCCGCGCTGTTCGTCGCCGTCACCGTCACCGTCGCCGGACCCGCGGCCACACCGGTCACCGTCAGCATCGTCCCGTCTACCGAAACCGTGGCCAGCTCTTCGGACGAAGACATCGCCGAGTACTCCAGCACCGTACCCAGGAACGCGCCCGCCAGATCTACCTGCGTGATGTCGTCGACAAACACCGAGATGGGTTCGATCGGCTCACGCACCTGCAGCGGCACGTGCAACACCGTGATCATGACTTCCTGCGAGGCGCTGCCCGCGCTGTTCGTCGCCGCCACCGTCACCGTCGCCGGACCCGCTGCCACACCGGTCACCGTCAGCATCGTCCCGTCCACCGAGACGGTCGCCATCTCCTCCGAGGAGGACATCGCCGAGTGCACCAGTGCCGTGCCGGAGAACGCGTTGGAGAGATCGACCATGGCCGTCTCGCCGGCGCGAACCGACACCGGCTCGAGCGCTGCGGCGATCGCCGGGGGGACATCCAGGACGGTCAGTCCGAAGCGCGTTTCCCCAGAGCCCCCGCTGTTGGTCGCCGTCACCGACACGGTCGCGTCGCCGGCCTCGCGCCCCGTCAGGGTCAGCGTGGAACCGTCCACCGAGGCCTCCGCCGCCGTCGCCGGCGAAGACTCCGCCGAGTAACGGAACACCGGGTTGGAAAACGCCTCCGAAAGATCCACCGCAATGGACTCGCCTACTCGCACCGTGGCATCTGCCAGGGCACCACCGGGTTCCGGCGGTTCGTTCGTCACGGTTACCCGGAAGGTCTGCGATGCGGAGCCTCTGGGATCGGTGACCGACGCGGTGACCGTCGTCGTACCCGGCCCGACGGCGTAGATGCGCAGCTGAAAGCCCGCGATCAACGCCACCGCCACGCTGTCGTCGGACGACACGGCAAAGCACTCCGGGTGTGCTCCACCGAAGTAGTCCGCCAGATCGAGCCGGTACAGCCGGTCGTCCACGTGCAGGGTGAGGTCCTCGATCTGGGCGCTGACGTACGGCGGCGGCTCTGTCTCCTGGGCAGCCGCCCCGAGCGTGGCGAGGGACAGTATCGTCGCCGCCACGACCCAGGCGCACATGCCATGGCGCGGGAGTCGGGTCCCCACGACAGAGGGGGCCAGGCTGGGGGTGTACTGTGCGGTCATGTCGTCTCCCACTCGGGCATCATGAAGCGTCGGCGCGGAGTTGCCGCGCTGCGCGCGCCTCTCGCCCGCCGGCATCGTGTTCGTGGTCGCTCGCGGACGCCGACTCTCCTGCACAAGGAGAGTGCATTGGCCGAGCCATCTTCCCCGGAAAACGGCGCAGGCCATTCATCCGGCGCTCCCGCCTCGTTCGTCGCTCGCATCAGGATACTGCTCCAACTCCACTCGCCCACAACTTCTGCGAAGGGCCTTGTAACAGTCGCTTCACCGTCATTTTATCAGCTTTGTTTGGGCCGATTGACGATTGGTCGTCACGAAAGAGGTGCCCATTCGACGATCCCCGAGACGTCCACAACCGGTTCGGCGCTACCCGTCGAATCGTTCGACTCCGTATACCTCCCGCGCCGCCCCCGCCGACACCAGCCCGGCTTCGACATCCCCCCGCACCGCCTCCGGCTCGCGTCCGCACGGATCCCCGATCCCCCCGCCGCCGGGGGTCTCCATCACCAGCGTGGCCCCCGCCGGCACCGTCTCCTTGCCCTTCGGCGCAAGCTCGGTGCGCGCGCCGCCTTCCGCCAGGTACACCGCGCCGGCCCGACCGGCCGCACCGCCGTCGCGACCCCGCGCCGGATGGCGGATGCGATCGAACATGCGCGACACCTCGAACGGTGCGCCCTGGGCGTGAGCGATCTCGATCACCTGGCCGAGACCGCCGCGCAACCGCCCCGCCCCGCCCGAGTCCTCGAGGTACTCCTTGCGCCAGACGATGAGCGGCGCGGTCACCTCGTTGATCTCCGTCGGCGTCGTGCGCACGCCCGACGGGAACGCGGTGGTGGAGAGGCCGTCCTTGGCCGGGCGGGCGCCGGTGCCGCCGTTGAAGATGGGGTTGATCACGAAGGCCTCGGCGGCGGCGTTGTCCCCGGCCCCGGCGTGCGGGGTCGACAGCAGGACCGGGTTCCAGATACAGGATGCCCCTTCCGCCGGAACGCGGTCCGGCAGCACCTGCGCGAGGCAGCCGAGGATCACGTCGGGCAGCATCTGGCCGAGCGCGTGGCGGGCGGAGACGGCCGCGGGGCGCGGCGCGTTCAGGATGCAGCCCTCGGGCGCGGTGACGCGGATGTCCTCGAGGGAGCCGGCGTTGTTCGGGATGTCGCCGCCGACGATGCAGCGCACGCCGAAGGAGGCGTACGCCCGGGTGTAGTTGAGCGGGACGTTGATGCCGAAGCGGGACAGGCCCGAGGTGCCGTCGAAGTCCACGCGGATGCGGTCGTCCTCGATGGTGAGCGCGGCGGCGATGTGCACCGGCGTGTCGTAGCCGTCGACGTCCATCGCGTACCGCCACGTGCCGTTCGGCAGGGCGGCGATCTCTTCGGCCATGGCGCGGCGCGACTGCGCGACGATCGCAGCACCCACCGCGTCGATGGCATCGAGTTCGAAGTCGGCCATCATCCCGAGCAGCTGCTCGGCGCCGGTGGCGTTGCAGGCCGTGAGCGAGTACAGGTCGCCCTCCGCCACCACCGGGTCGCGCACGTTGGCGCGCACGATCTCCATCAGCGTCTCGTTGAGCGCCCCGGCGCGAAACAGCTTGCTGATGGGAATGGCGATACCTTCCTCGTAGACCTCGTGCGCATCCGGGCCGAAGCCGCGGCCGCCGACATCCGCGATGTGGCTGGTGCTCGCGAACAGCGCGACCGGGCGGTCGCCGAGAAACACCGGCGTGACCGCGGTGAAGTCGTTCAGGTGGCCGGTGGCGTCCCAGGGATCGTTGGTGAGCAGCACATCACCCGGCGCGAGGGTCGCGAGGGGGTACTTCGCCAGGAACTTGCCCACCGACTCGGCCATCGCGTTGACGTGGCCGGGTGTGCCGGTGACGGCCTGGGCGAGCATGGCGCCGCGCGTGTCGAAGACGCCGGCCGACAGGTCGCCGGCCTCGCGCACGACCGTCGAGAACGCCGTGCGCATCAGCGTGCGCGCCTGTTCCTCGACGATGGCGAGGAGGCGGTTCCAGACCAGTTGCGTGCGGATGGCGGCCAGGCCGCTGCCGGTCGTCATGTGCGGTCTCCCTGCGCGCCGGTCCGTTCCAGGACGAGGTCTCCCCGGGCCGACACCGTGGCCCGGAAGGCGGCGGAAACCACCGTCGTCGTCTGCGCCTCCACAATCAATGCGGGCCCCTCGATCGCGACTCCCGGCGCCAGCGCTTCCCGGGCGAAGCGGCGCGCCGGCGCCGGCGCCGGCCGCGCCGGATCGTACAGCGCGGCCCCTTCTTCCGACAGCGCCGGGGTCTCGGCCTCGCCGGCCGCGATGGCCGCGGCGGCGAGGGGTGCGACGGGGGCAGCGAGGGTCAGCGTCCAGCTCAGCACCTCGACGTCGAGGTCGGGAATCACGCGGCCGTACAGCTCCCGGTAAGCGGCCTCGAAAGCGGCATGCAACGCGCTTTCACCAGGCCCGCGGGTGAGGTCGTCGGGAAGTTCGACCGCGATCTCGTAACCCTGGCCCGCATAGCGCATGTAGGCGCGGCGCGTTTCCATGAGCGGGGCATCCGTCGCGGCTGCCACGATCTCCGTCGCCTCCCCGCGCATGCCCGCCATCACCCCGTCGATCAGGCCGGCATCGAAGTCGGACAGGCGCATGTAGCGGCTGCGGGCGACTTCATAGGACACCGGCGCCGCGAGAAAGCCGACGGCGGCGCCCACGCCGGCGCCGGACGGCACGACGATCCGATCGAGGCCGAGCTTGTCGGCCAGGCGCACCGCGTGCAACGGCGCGGCGCCGCCGTAGGCGATGAGCGTACGTTCCGCGAGGGACTTGCCCCACTCCGCCGCGTGGGCGCGCGCGGCCGCGGCCATGTTCTCGTCCACCACCTCGCCGATGCCGAACGCGGCGGTCAGGGTATCCATGCCGAGCGGGCGCCCGACGTGCGTAGCGACGGCCGTCGCGGCGGCGGCTTGCTCGAGCCGCATCGTGCCACCGGCGAACCGCTCGCCGTCGAGCCGCCCGAGGATCACGTCCGCGTCGCTCACCGTGGCATCCGTGCCGCCGCGCCCGTAGCAGGCGGGTCCCGGCTCCGACCCGGCACTGGCCGGGCCGACCTGGATGCGTCCCAGCCGGTCGACCGCGGCGATCGAACCGCCGCCGGCGCCGATCTCCACCATCTCGATGACCGGGATGCGCACCGGCAGCCCACTGCCCTTCCTGAAGCGGTACGCCCGGTCCACCTCGAAGGCGCGCGAGAGGAGCGGCGCGTGGTCGTCGATCAGGCAGATCTTCGCGGTCGTGCCACCCATGTCGAAGGACAGGACGCGGTCGAGGTCGAGGGCCTCCGCCAGGCGGCTCGCGAGGATGGCGCCCCCGGCGGGTCCGGACTCCACCAGGCGGATGGGGAAGCGCGCGGCCGTGGCGACGTCGGTCAGCCCGCCGCCCGAGGTCATCATCAGGAAGGGACAGGCGCAGCCGCGTGCCACGAGCGCCGCCGACAGGTTCGTCAGGTAACGCGCCATCACCGGCTTGACGTAGGCGTTGGCGCACGCGGTGGAGAGCCGCTCGAACTCGCGGATCTCGGGACACACCTCCGACGCGAGGCTGACGGAGACGTTCGGCAGGTACTCGCCGAGCAGCGCGCCGATGCGACGTTCGTGGACGGGGTTCGCGTAGGCGTGCAGGAGTCCTACCGCTACGCTGGTGGCGCCGTGCTCCTCCAGCACGGGGCACAACGCGCGCACCGCGTCCTCGTCCAGGGGCACCAGCACTTCGCCGGCGGCGTTCATGCGCTCCGGAACCGGCAGACGGAGCTTTCTCGGCACCAGCGGGCGCGGCCGGTCGATGTCGATGTCGTACTGCTCGAAGCGGTTCTCGTGGGCCATCTCCAGGGCGTCGCGATGGCCGGCGGTCGTGATGAGCGCCGTCACGGCGCCGCTGCGCTCGATGAGGGCGTTGGTCGCGAGCGTCGTGCCGTGCAGGATGAGGCCCACGTCGCCGGGCGCGCGGGCGCCGAGCGGCAGGACGCGATCGAGCCCTTCGAGGACGGCGCGACCGGGGTCCGCATGGGTGGTCGGCACCTTGGTGGCGAAGCGTTCGCCATCCGCGTCGAGCACGACGTCGGTGAAGGTTCCGCCGATGTCGACGGCGACGCGGGTGGCGGCGGTCCGCTCCGGGGCCATCAAGGTATCGCTACGCGACACATGCGCCGCCCTGAGTCCAGTAGGCAGGAGCTTCTTCCAGGTAGCCGAGCCACGCACCGTCCTCCTGCGAGTATACGAATGTCGTCGTCTGCATCCGTCCTCCTCCCGGACAACGCCCTCCCTCCCGGCGGCCGGCGACTATAGGCCATCTGGCAGAAGACCGTAGGGAACGGGCTTGTCCCGTCCCGTGCCTGAGGACCTGCACAACCTCACCACGGGCGACGACAAGCGTCGCCCCTACGACGTCCCGTGCCGAATCAACCGCCATCCGCGGCGCGAGCGACCACCGCGCATTTGTTCCCCAGGAGTACCCCGCGCGCCTTGTGGACGTTCGCGGATCCGGGTATGTTTTCTCGAATCTGCAATTCATACCGGTGACAGCATGCGGATTTCCGAGCGCGGCCAGATCACGATTCCCAAGTCCCTCCGGGACCGAGTCGGCATGAATCACAACGTGGAGGTGGAGATTACCGCCGTCCCCGACGGTCTGCTCATCCGCAAGCGGACGGCGGCCCAGCACCCTGTCGAAAGCGTGTACGGGACGTTGGGTCGCGGAGGGAGCACGGACGACTATCTGGAGGACATCCGAGGACGGTGATCACGGCGGTCGACACCAGCGTTCTGTTGGACGTATTCCTGCCCGACGATCGGTACGGGGAAGAGTCCAGGGAGCGCCTGCGGCTCGCGTACGACGCAGGTGCCATCGTCATCTGTGACATCGTCTACGCGGAACTGGCCTCGGCCTTCGACGACCGAAACGCTTTGGACCGAGCTCTGACCACGATCAACGTATCGTGTTCGCCCATCGATAGCGGCGTGGCCTACGAGGCGGGCCTGCGATGGAAGCGTTACCGCGCCGCAGGCGGGTCGCGGACACGCATCCTTCCGGACTTCCTGATCGGAGCGCATGCCCTCTCGATTGCCGAGACGTTTCTAACCCGCGACCGAGGCTTCTTCCAGACGTATTTCCCCGAGCTATCCGGTTGAGCCGGAACCCGGTGACTTGGCCGACGTCCGGATCGTCCCGCCGGTAGTATGCTCATCTCAACTTGCGGCGAAGGGGTATCCCATGAGAATCGGCATCTACGGCGGCAACGTCCGGCGCGGCGCGGCGCTCACCAGTCTCATCGACGAAATCGTCCGCTTCGAGGACGCCGGGTTCGCGAGCTACTGGACACCGCAGGTCGGAACCTTCGACGCGCTCACCATGCTCGCGCTGGCGGGCCAGCGCACGAGCCGCATCGAACTGGGAACCGCGGTGGTGCCGACCTACCCGCGACATCCGAGCGCGCTCGCCCAGCAGGCCGCCACCGCCAACGCCCTGGCCGGGGGACGGCTGGTGCTCGGCATCGGCCCCTCCCATGCACCGGGGATCGAGGCGCTCGGCCTCGAGTACGCGCGCCCGGCGCGGCACGTGCGGGAATACGTGACGGTGCTGCGGGCGCTGGCGGAAGAAGGCCGCGTCGACTTCGAGGGCGAGATGTACCGGGTCAAGACCGGGTTCGCGTGCCCCGAGGCGGCGCCCTTCCCCATCCTCGTGTCCGCCCTGGCGCCGCTGATGCTGAAGACGGCCGGCGAGGTGGCGGACGGCACGGTGACATGGATGGTCGGGCGCGACACCATCGCCGGCTCGACGTCCCCCCGGATTCGTGCGGCCGCGGCGGCGGCGGGCCGCCCGGAGCCGCGCATCGTCGTCGGCCTGCCGGTGTGTGTCCACGACGACCGCGCGCAGGCCACGGCGCGCGCGGTCGGCATCTTCAAGGGCTACGGCATGCTGCCGAACTACCGCCGCCAGCTCGATGCCGAAGGTCTCGGCGAGGCGGGCGAGATCGCAGTGACCGGCAACGAAGACGAGGTGACGGAGCAGCTGCAGGCGTTCTTCGATGCCGGCGCCACGGAAGTGATCGCCAGCGTCTACCCGGCCGGCGACGACAGCCGCGGTTCGTTCGCCCGTACGCACGGGCTGCTCGAGCGCCTGCTCGCCTGAGCGGCTGCCGCCAGACGGGCAACGCGGCGGTGCGGCCGACATGGCGAGCCCGGAGGAACAGTCCCGACTGCGCGGCCAGGACGGTCCGCGCGACGTCTGGGCCATCGGCCACGTCACGCGGGACCGCATACGGATCGGCGACCGGTTGCGGCAACAGCCCGGCGGACCCGCCTACTACGCCGCCCTCGCCCTGCGCCGCCTCGGCGGCGCGCCGGCGGTCGTCACGAAGACGGCGGCGGCAGACCGGGGGGACCTCCTGCGGGAACTCGAAGCGGCGGGCGTCGATGTCGCCTGGCGACCGTCCGGCGCCACCACCACGTTCGAAAACGCCTACCTCGACGCGGGCCTCGAGCGCCGTCGGCAGACCGTGGACGCGGTCGCGGATCCATTCGACGTCGCGGATCTCGCCGACGTGCAGGGGCGGCTGCTCATGCTCGGGCCCCTGACGGTCCAGGACATGCCCGTCGCATTCCTGCGCGCCGCGGCCGAGCGCGGGACGGTATGTCTCGACGCACAGGGGATGGTACGACGCGGGACGCGGGACGGCCTCGTTTCCGCCCCCTGGCCGGAGCGGGATGCGGGGCTCGCGGCCGTCGGCTTTCTCAAGGTGGACGATGACGAAGCCGCGCTGCTCACGGGCGAGACGGACCCGGCGCACGCCGCGGCGCAGCTCGCCGGGCAACTCGGGTGCGCGCCGCGCGAGGCGATCGTGAGTTGCGCGGGGCGCGGCGCGGTCGTGTGCGCCGGCGGGCAACTGCATCCCATCGCAGCGTTTCCGGTGGCGGAACCCGTCGACGCGACCGGCTGTGGGGACACGTTCTTCGCGGCGTACCTGCATCGGCGGCTCGCCGGCGACGACGTGCCGGACGCCGGGGCGTTCGCGGCCGCCACGGCGGCCCTGACGCTCGGTGATTTCGGCGCATTCGCCGGATCCACGCGGAAGGTGCGGGCCATGCTGGAGCAACGAGATCGCCGGTAGCCGACGGCGGGCGAAACTCCGGGTCGGGGATCAGGTTGGAGGCTGGAGCCGGAATCGAACCGGCGTACACGGATTTGCAGTCCGCTGCATGACCCCTCTGCCATCCAGCCCAGGCGACGCGCGGGGCGCGCATGCTACCACCAAGGGCGCGGTTCCGGCGATCCGAAGCGTCCGCGCCAGGAGCTTGCGCCGCAGAAGTTTCGCGCCAGCGAACTTCCAACGCGACCGCAAGGTCGCGCCAGGGGCTTGCGCCGCAGAAGTTTCGCGCCAGCGAACTTCCAACGCGACCGCAAGGTCGCGCCAGGGGCTTGCGCCGCAGAAGTTTCGCGCCAGCGAACTTCCAACGCGACCGCAAGGTCGCGCTACGTCTGCGCCTTGCGGGGGAACTCGTCGCTGAGCGTCGGCCACGCCAGGCGCAGGTAAATCACCATCGACCACAGCGTCATGCACGCCGCGGCGTAGCACAGGACGTAGCCCACGATCACCCAGGGCCGATCGGGTTCCGGCGGGTTCGCAAGCAGCACGACGATGGCGATCATCTGCAGCAGCGTCTTGACCTTGCCGGTCCAGGACACCGCCACGAGGCCGCGCCGGTTCATCTCCGCCATCCACTCGCGCAGCGCCGAGACGACGATCTCGCGGCCGATGACGATGACGCCCGGAATGGTGAGCCAGAGGCTCGCGTGGCTGCCGATGAGCACGACCAGCGCGGTGACCACGATGAGCTTGTCGGCGACCGGGTCGAGGAAGGCACCGAACGGCGTAGTCTGGCCCAGGCGCCGGGCGAGGAACCCGTCCAGCCAGTCGGTCACCGCCGCCACCGCGAAGAGCGTCGCGGCGAGCCAGTACAGCGCCTCCGTCCACACGTAGATCAGCGCGACCACCGGGATCAGCGCGATGCGCGAAGCCGTCACGATGTTGGGGAGATTGACCGGCATCGGGGAGAACCCTGAAGGAGGCGTCAGTATAGCCGACAGCCACCTCTGCCGCGGTCGTGGCCGGCGACGATCAGGGCCGCCAGGAAGCGCGGGCGATCGTAGGGGACGGGCTTGTCCCGTCCCGTCCTGAGTCACCCGCCAAGCCCGGCGCGGGCGACCGCAAGGGTCGCCCCTACAACGTCCCGTCCTGAATCACCCACCACGCCCGGCGCGGGCGACCGCAAGGGTCGCCCCGTCTTGAAATCGTGCCGGCCCCGGGACGGGCGGGGACAAGCCCCGCCCCTACATGGCGACCGGGTCGATGGGCGTCGGCATCGCGCTGTCCCGCTCGATGATCTCCGCCGCCAGGAAGCAGAGATCTTCCCGAAAGAGCTCCGCGTAGATCTGGATGCCCGTGGCGAGCCCATCGGCCACCCCGGTCGGCAGCGCCACGCCCGGAATGGGAAGACACCTCGCCGGAGCGGATCAGGTCGGCGAGTTCGACGGCGGTGCGGCGGCAGAGATCGTGCATCGGACATCCTCGTGTCGGGCCGGCAGCGGCGCAGCATACGCGAGGCCACGCGATCCCGGCAGCGCGAAGGACATCCCCGCCGACGCGCTACCATCGCCGGGCACTTCCGACCCGGCGGCCCACCCATGGACCTGCAGCTCATTCCGATCGCCCACCTGGCACTGGCGTTCGTCCCCGTCGTCGCGGTGATTGCGATCATGCATCGCTGGGGGGTCGGGGCCGGCAAGGGCATCTACGCGAATGCGCGGATGCTCGTGCAACTGTTCGCGATCGGCTACGTACTGACGTACGTCTTCGAAGCCGACAATCCGTGGGCGATCGTGGCGGTGCTCTGTGTGATGGTCTTCGTCTCCGCCTGGATCGCGATGCGCCCGTTACGCGTCTCGAACGTGCGCCTGTACACGGTCGTCCTCGCGGCGCTCGGATCGACGGGCCTCGCCGTCTTCGTGCTGGTCACGCAACTCGTCCTCGATGTCGGACGCTGGTTCGAGCCGACCCTCGTGGTGCCCATCGCGGGCATGATCTTCGCCAACTCGATGAACACGGTCAGCCTGACGGCGGAGCGTTTCGAGGCGGAACTCGGGCACGGCGTGGAGCGGATCGCGGCACGCCGCGCGGCGTTCGACGCGGCACTCATCCCGCAGATCAACAGCCTGCTCGCGGTCGGGCTCGTGGCGCTGCCGGGCATGATGACCGGCCAGATCCTGGCCGGCGTCGATCCGCTGGTCGCCGCCCGCTACCAGATCGTCGTGATGTGCATGGTGTTCGGCGCCGGCGGCCTCGCGGCTGCGGTCTACCTCAGCCTGCAGCGGGAGCGGTTGGCCGCGTAGGGGACGCCCTTGTGCCAGCCGTGCGGAGCCGCGCGCCGGCGGGATGTTCTCTCGGCTGGTGAAGCGCTGATCCTCCTCGAACGATCCGGCCGAGACATGGCTGTCGCTTGCCCCCACGACACCGAACCCAGCTACGAAGGGGACGGCGACGATGGCCTGGACGTTGTGTCAGCTGGCGCATCACAGGAGCTCGGTATCCGATGGACACCGACCTCGAAGAGCTTGTCGCCGACGTTTCTGAAGTGCTCAAGCACGTTGTAGTACCCGGGCTCCTCCCCCGGCGCGAAGATGCCTCGGTTCGAGAGCGCATCGAGTTCCGCCCCCGGCGGGGCTGCGCCATCGAGCAGCGCATCCCATTCCGCCTCCTTCATGCCCGCATAGAACCGGCCACCAGGCCAGTCGTCGAGAATGGCCTCCAGGGCGCGGCGCACCCTCGTGGGCAGGTTGGCCGCCACACCATCGAGAAACGTCTGGCGGTCGCGCTCGAAGTGCATACGCTCCCATGCCCAGTCGAGACTCTGCCGGCAGATGTCCACGAACCAGTTCACCCATGGGGAGATGTCGTTCCCCTGGAAGTCCTTGCCATACTTCCCGAGCTCTTCGTAGTACTCCTCCCGACGCACATCGATTGCAGTGGCCAGGTATCCGGCGCCTTTGCCCGGGCCTCGCAGCACCCGCTCTGCGATGGCGCGGCCGATGCGCCCGTTGCCATCCCCGAACGGGTGAACACACTCGAACCAGATGTGTGCGACGGCGGCTTTCACGGGAGACAGCAGCGACTGATCGTGCAATGGCTCAGGGGTCGCGTTCATCGGCAAGGTGAGCGGGCGCTGGAGCCAGTCCAGGTAATTCGCCATCAGCCGTTCGACCTGTTCGAGCCCGGGGGCCTCGTATATGACGCCCCGCGTCGCGCTGGAGATGTGGACGTTCGTCCTTCTGAAGCCCCCGATCTGTAGCGGCGTGCCCGGTGTACGCACGCCCCGCAGATACCCCAACAGCCGTTCGTGCATGTCGAAGAGCGCGTGCCGGTCCAGAACTGGGGCCGCGCGGCAGGCCTCCAGCATGCCTACGACGCCGGCGGCCCTTGGGTCCGCGTCCTCTGCAGGGTCGACGCCTGCCACGGCATTTCGCAGGTCGTCATAGGGGATGTGCTCCCCTTCGATCTCGCTGGTCGACGACGCTTCCCGCAAAAGCGCCCCCTTGACGGCCCGGGCCAACAACTCCGGGGCTTGCTCCGACTCCTTCGCAAGTTGTTCGCGTCGGGTGCGAATGTCCTCGAGCACTTTGACGGTGTCGGCGCGCAACGCATAGTCCCACTCCGGCCAGCCCGGCCTGTCCCAAATCCACATCCGATTCACAATAGCCATCTCCCGTAGCGTGATCGCGGGGAATCCGCAGGCAACCAGTCCGGATCGCCCGAGTCCACCCTGGGCTTTCCCCCTCTGTAGCGGAAATCCACAACGTCAAGCTGCGATCTTTCAGTAGGTGGTTCGTCCGAGCCTATGGCGGGCGGGGGCGGAATTGCCCTGGCGAGGAGCCAGGGCGGCTCCCACGGTTTCGACAAGCGACGTGGCTCGACAAGGCATGCGCCTGGCATCCTCCGACGAAATCCAATGAACCCCGGGGCTCTGGCGTCGCTGGCAGTCCCATACGGGCGACGCCTGATTCCACGATGTACCCCGCCGCCCGCCCGCTTCATGCGCGCGACGATGACGGCGTCGCGTTCCGGCAGGGCGTTGGCGAAGGCCGGTACGCCGCGGTTGGCCGTCCTTATTCCCAGGGCACCGGGTCGATGGGGGTCGGCATCGGGCTCTGGGCCTCGATCGCCTCGGCCGCCATCAGGCAGAGATCCTCGCGATAGAGCTCCGCGTACACCTGGATGCCGGTCGCCAGTCCGTCGGCGACACCCGTGGGCAGCGCCACGCCCGGGATACCCAGCACGTTGCCCGGGGTGATGAAGCGAACGGTGGCGAGGAGCAGGTCCATGCCACTCTCGGGGTCGAGGTCCGAGTCGATCGGCCAGGGCGTGCAGGTCCAGGTCGGGCCGATGGCCACGGTGTAGTCGGTCAGCCACTCCGACCACAGCGCACGCAGCCGCTGCCGCTCGCCGTGTATCAACGCGTTCGACACGTTGCGCGCATCGAAGCGTGCGTCCATCTCGACCAGGTAGTCGTAGACGACGGGCCGCACGACCGCCTTCATCTCCTCGAACGTGACGTCGGAGTCGTAGGTGATCACCTTGCCCCAGATGTCGTTGACGCGGTCCAGCTCCGGCGGCTCGGCTGCCTCGACTTCCCAGCCCCGATCCGCCAGCACCCGACCGGCTCGCTCGATTTCGGCGACCGTCGCTGCCGGCAGTTCGCAGCCCGGGATCTTCGTCACCAGCGCCGCGCGCCGGCGTGCCGGAATCGGCCCCGTCAGGGGCGCGTCCACGGACTGCGGATCGCGCCGGTCGCGCCCGGCCAGGATCGACAGGCCGAGCCTGAGGTCGGCGACGGAGCGCGCCATCGGACCGTCGCTCAGGAGCGCGTTCGCCATGCCGCCGTACTCGCCGGCGTTCACGGCCGCCAGCGGAATGCGCCCCACCGTCGGCTTCAGGGAGGCGATCCCGCAGCAGTAGGCCGGATTGCGCAGCGAGCCGCCGATGTCGTTGCCGAGACCGAACGGCGTCATGCCCGTCGCCAGCGCCGCCGCCTCGCCACCGCTCGAGCCGCCGGGCGTCAGGTTGCCGTTCCACGGGTTGCGCGTGCGGCCGCGCAGCGGGTTGTCCGTGTCGAGGCGTGCGCCCATCTCGGGCAGGTTGGTGCGCGCGAGGGGAATGGCGCCCGCCGCCTTCATGCGCGTCACGATCGCGGCATCCCGCTCGGGCAGCGTGTTCGCGAAGGCGGGCACGCCATGGGTCGTCGGCGAGCCGACGCAGTCGATGTTCTCCTTGATGGTGAACGGCACGCCGTGCAGCGGGCCGGTGTCCCCGCCGCGAGATGCGTCCGCGGCATCCGCCGCCTCGAGGGCGCTGTCGATGAGCGGGACCGTGACCGCGTTCACGATCGGGTTCACCTCCTCGATGCGGTCGAGGTGGGCCTGGACGACCTCACGGCTGGACACCTCGCCGCTCCGGATCATGGCGGCCAGTTCACCGGCCGTGCGTCTCCACAGTTCGCTCATCGCAGACGGCCCCCCTGCGGCCATTTGATACGCGTCGCGACAATACGCCGCACCGTCTCCATCTCCCAACCAGGCTCCACTACACCACCCTTTCCAGGTGGCCGCCAGGGTTCTCCATCTCCACGTGGGCTCGCTTGGCTCTCGCGGACTCGGCGGCGCGATCTACCCACGAACGCATGTTGCGCTCGCCGTCATCGACGACCCAATCATAGAACGGATAGCCGGCAGGTAGGCGGACACTACACTCGCTCGTCCGGCCGAACCGGTCTGCGATGCCACTCACGTCAACTCCAAGCAGACCGTTGCCCAACGCCTCGGTCCGGCGGATCTCACAGTCCACCCACCTGCTCCCTCGGGTGTGCGAACCCGCAAGGACGACGGTTACCGAAGCGGCCGCAATCGCGCTATCGATCCATCGCTTGATCGACGACTCGTTGCGCGGATCGACCGACTCGGTTTCGACAACACCCCCTTGGGCCGACCAGGCAGCACGCACGATCGCAGCCCGGTCGGCGTCGTGGGCGAACTCGTAGCTCAGGAATACCCTGGGGCCACCCCGCAGGTCGGAGCCTGAACTCGATCGCGCGGTCATCAAGCTGCTCACGATCCCGGCGCCTCAGCTGACGCGGAACCACCGCCGAGGCCTGCCAGCGCGACGAACAGCGAAGATGCGACCAGCGTCAGGTAGAAGAGGCTGAGCGAAGGAGACCGAAGGGCAGCCACCTTGCCTCGGTCGACCGACATACCGAAATCCACCCGATCCTCGTCCGTCAGACGCACCATCTCGTACAACGCACGATACGCCCGCTCATCCCTCAGGAATCGGGCGTCCAGATACCAAAGCGCCAAAGCCGCTGCCGGCGCGAGAAGGCATAGCGCGCCAGTCGGCGCGTCCTTGGCCACGACGAAAGCCGCGATGGCGCCAACCTGAATGAGGCTGAAGGTCTTCAGGCGGAACGAGTGCTCCGACAGACGTGCAATCACGGCTTGAACGAACTCCAGATGCTTGTGCTTGTTCACGGCAGCCTCCTTGCTGGCGGTCGGACCTTGCGCGATTTCCTCAAGGCCGCGGGAGGCGACTCATTTGAGCATGTCGGATCGACCCCGCACCAGCTTCTGGCTCCCGGTTCGTGCAGCACACCGCGTATCTCCAACGCCCGACACGGTACCCATGTGACGAATCACACCTCGTGCAGCGCGTCAGCCCACAGCATAGGCGACCCCAGCGCGACAATCGATCCCGCCGCCAGGACCACCCCCTCAGGCGGAGATCGCGAGCGATCCCATCTGCGTCCGGTCGAACGGCCGGTCCGGCAGGCGGAGCAGTTCCTGTGCGTAGAGCGTGGCCATCCGGTCCACATTCCCCGCCGGGTGGTTGGTCATGGCCATGAGGTCGCGGTAGAACCGCTGCACGGGGTGCCCTGCCCGGATCACGTCGCCGCCGGCGTTCTCGTAGACGCCGCCGAGGGCGTGGAAACACTCCATGACGGCGTTGGACGCCTCGTAGCGCGAACGCTTCGCGAGCAGGCGCGGACACTCGCGTTCGTGGCTCACGGCATCGAACATCTCGGTCCAGGTCTGCCGCATGCGGGCGTGGTGGAGGTCGACCTTGCCCTGCGCCTCGGCGACACGCAGGTGCAGGAAGGGGTTCGCCGCGGCCGGCCGCTGCGAGGAGGCTGCGACCCGTGCCCGGTTGATGTCCAGGAAGGCGTCGAGTCCACCGCGCGCCGCACCGATCGCGGTGGCGCCGATCGCGTACCAGAAGGCGGACAGCCAGGGGACGCGGAACAGCGGCCGGTCGTTGACCCGCATGCCGGGTTCGCTGCGTTCGTGCACGTCGACGATCCGGTGCGTCATGTGCTCCGGCACGAAGGCGTCCTCCAGAACGACAGACTTGCTACCCGTCCCGCGCAGTCCGGCCACGTTCCAGCTGTCCTGATCGATCTCGAAGTCGCGCCGGGGGACGACGAAGCTCCGGAACTCGGGCGCCTCGATGTCGCGGATCACGGCACCGAGAATCGCCCACTCGGCATGGTCGACGCCGCTGCTGAAGTCCCAGCGGCCGCGCAGCCGGAACCCGCCCGTGACGGACTCGGCCTTCCCGGTCGGGGCGTACGAACTCGACGCCCGAGTGTCGGGTCCGGTCGCGAAGTACTCGTCCTGCGCCTCCTCGCCGAGGTGGGCCAGCTGCCAGTTGTGAATGCCGATCAGCGCCGCGAACCAGCCGGTGGACGCGCAGCGGGAGGCGATGCGGCACGCCGCTTCGAGAAACGCGGCGGGATCGACCTCCAGTCCGCCGTATTGGCAGGGGGTGACCGCGCGAAACATGCCGGCGCCCGTCAGCCCGTCCACGACGGCGTCGGGCACCCCGGGGAGTCGGTCGGTGGCCGCCGCGTGTTCCTCGATCAGCGGCAGGATGCGGTCGACATCCGCGAGCAGCCGCAGCCCGGCCGCCAGGGACTGTTCCGGCGAGTAGTCGAACTGCCGTGCCGGTCGTGGTTCCTCGCTCATCACTTCCCCTTGCAGTCGCGCCGGTGCGCGCGTATCCCCTACACCGCGTGCAGGGCCTCGTACACGGTTTCCGCGAGCCTGCGGCTGACCCCCGGCGCCTTGGCGATCTCCTCCGCGCTCGCCCCCTTGATACCGGCGACGGAACCGAAGTGCGCGAGCAGTTCGCGCTTGCGCTTGGGGCCGACGCCCGGGATGCCATCGAGTTCCGACTCGCGCTGCCGCTTGCGGCGCCGGCCGCGGTGGCCGGTGATGGCGAAACGGTGCGCCTCGTCACGGACGTGCTGCAGGAGATGGAACGCGCCGCCGCTCGGCGGCAGCACGATCTCCTCCCCTTCGTCGGTGAGGATCCGCTCGAGGCCGGGCTTGCGCGATGCGCCCTTGGCGATGCCGAGCAGGCGCACGTCCTCCACCTGCAGCTCCGCGAGCACCGCCGCCGCCCGCCGCACCTGGCCGAGCCCGCCGTCGATGAGGAGCACGTCCGGAAAGGGCGCCTCGCCCTGCTTCAGGCGCCGGTAGCGCCGTCGGAGCGCCTGGTCCATGGCGGCAAAATCGTCGCCCGGCGTGACGCCCTCGATATTGAAACGCCGGTAGTCGGACTTGAGCGGACCGTTCGTATCGAAGACCACGCACGAGCCGACCGTGTCGCCGCCGGACGTGTGGCTGATGTCGAAGCACTCGATGCGGCGCGGGACATCGGCGAACCCGAGGCATTCCTGCAGCTCGACGAAGCGGGCGAAGACGTTCCTGCGATCCGCCACGAAGGAACCGATCGCGAGTTCCGCGTTCTGCTGGGCCATCTCGAGCCAGCGCGCCCGCTGGCCGCGCGGCCCGGCGACCACCTCCACCTTGCGGCCGGCCCGCTCCGTGAGGGCCTCCGCGAGCACATCCCGGTCCGTCGGCCGCACCGACACGATGACGCCGCGCGGAACTTCGCGCTCCCCGCCGCCGAAGTAGTACTGCGACAGGAACGCCGACAGGAGCGCACCGGGGTCGATGTCGAGCTCGTTCCGCGGAAACCACGCGCGCTGTCCGAGTACCCGTCCGTCCCGTACGAAGAGCCCCTGCACGCAGGCATGCCCGCCCGCGAGCGAGATGCCGAAGGCGTCCACGTCGCCGGCCGCGCCATGGACGTACTGGTTCTCCTGGACGCGGCGCAGATGCGATATCTGGTCGCGGTATTTCGCGGCACGCTCGAAGTCGAGCGCCGCCGCCGCCACCTCCATCTTCCGCTTGAACTCCTGCAGCACGGCGCGGCTCGATCCCTCCAGGAACAGCACCGCGAGCCGCACGTCGTCGGCGTACTGCTGCGGGTCGACGAGCCCCACGCACGGCCCGCTGCAGCGGTGGATCTGGTACTGCAGGCAGGGCCGCGAGCGGTTCTGGAAAAAGCTGTCCTCGCAGGAGCGGATACGGAACAGCTTCTGCAGGATGTTCAGGCTGTCGCGCACCGCATAGGCGCTCGGAAAGGGGCCGAAGTAGCGCCCGGTCTTCTTCTTCGCGCCGCGATGGAACGTGAGGCGCGGATAGTCCGTATGGTCCGTGAGATGGATGTACGGATACGACTTGTCGTCCCGCAGGACGACGTTGTACGGCGGGCGATCCTCCTTGACGAGGCTCTGCTCGAGGAGGAGCGCCTCGGTCTCGCTGCGGGTGACGGTGATCTGTACGTCCGCGATCTTCGACACCAGCGCCATGGTCTTGGCGGTGAGGCCGGACGCCCGGAAGTAACTGGACACGCGGGCCTTGAGGTTGCGTGCCTTGCCCACGTAGAGCACGCCGCCGTCGGCGTCGAGCATGCGATAGACACCGGGCTTCCTGGTCAGGGATGCAAGGAACGGCTCCGGGTCGAACCGATCGGACTCCACCATGGCCGAACTATACGGCGAGGCTCGCCAGGCAGGCAACGAGACAGGAAAACGGCCTTCCTGCGGCCCTGTCCCGTTACGCCTGCGGGCTCGCTCGACCGGGTCCGAGTCGGTCGACCGGGAGAGAGAGCGGCTTCAACTGGCCAGGGCCGGCCGCGACGCGGGGTTGATCATGCCGTGCTTGACGGCAAGCAACGCGAGTTCCACATCACTGGAGACATTGAGTTTCTCGAAGATGCGGTAGCGGTAGCTGTTGACCGTCTTCGGACTGAGGTGCAGGTTGGTCGAGATGTCCTGCACCCGCTGGCAGCCGATCACCATCAACGTGATTTGCATCTCGCGGTTGGACAGCGCCTCGAACGGACAGTCCCGCCGTTCCTCGAAGGCGCGCAGGGCAAGCTGCTGCGCCACGTCGCTGCTGACGAAACGCTGCCCGGCGAAGGCCCGCCGAACGGCGGTGATGAGCTGATCGAGACCGGAATTCTTGGTGACGTAGCCGCACGCTCCCGCCTTCAGGGCCTGCGCCGGAAAGGGCTCGTCGCGGCACGCCGTGAGCATGACGACGCGGATATCCTTCTCCAGCCGGACGATGCGCCGCGTCGCCTCGAGCCCGCCGATCCCGGGCATGACGATGTCCATGAGTACCACATGCGGCAGCAGTTCCCGGCACAGTTCCACACTGCGCTCGCCGCTGCTCGCCTGCCCGACGATGTCGATCGAATGAACGTCCGCCAGAACCCGTCCGAGGCCTTTGCGAAACAGTTCGTGGTCGTCCGTGATGAGTGTCCGAATCATTATGATGTTCCCTCCATGGCAAGATTCGCGATCAACCTTATGGGAGGGCAACGGGTAAAACAAAGGCCGTCTACTGTAATTCGCCAGCGCCTTCACGATAGTTCCACATTCCAATAGCCCCCTGATATCAGGGCGTGGGCGATGTCGGCCACGACGTGCGCAAAAGCCCGTAAGTGGCCGGCTTGCGGGAGGGCAAACGCATCGTTCGAACCCGGTGGGGTTGCGCTCCTGGCGCGCTGCTCGCCGGCAACCGTGGGCCGGCCATAGGGAGGTGGGGGCTGGGGCCAGACACCGAGCGCAAGCGAGGAATTTGGCGGCGCGTACCGCCCCGCTGCCCTGGGGCGCTCAGGAGGGGCGTTCCAGCCCGGCTTCGCTCACGCCCCCGTGAACGCCTGCAACCCCGTCTGCGCCCGGCCGAGAATCAGCGCGTGGATGTCGTGGGTGCCCTCGTAGGTGTTGACCGTCTCCAGATTCATGACGTGCCGGATGACGTGGAACTCGTCGGAGATGCCGTTGCCGCCGTGCATGTCCCGCGCCATGCGCGCGATGTCGAGGGCCTTGCCGCAGTTGTTGCGCTTCATGAGGGAGATGCTCTCGACCGGCAGGCGATCCTCGTCCATCAACCGGCCCATGCGCAGGCAACCCTGCAGCCCGAGGGCGATCTCCGTCTGCATGTCCGCGAGTTTCTTCTGGATGAGCTGGTTCGCCGCCAGCGGGCGGCCGAACTGCTTGCGGTCGAGCGTATAGGTGCGCGCCGCGTGCCAGCAGAACTCGGCCGCGCCCATCGCGCCCCAGGCGATGCCGTAGCGCGCGCGGTTCAGGCAGCCGAACGGCCCCGCGAGGCCGCGCACGTTGGGGAGCAGGTTCTCGCCGGGGATGCGCACGTCCTCGAGGACGATCTGGCCGGTGGCGGAGGCGCGCAGGCTCATCTTGCCCTCGATCTTCGGCGTCGAGAGGCCTTTCGTGCCCCGCTGCACCACGAAGCCCCGGATCACGCCGTCGAGCTTCGCCCAGACGACCGCGACGTCGGCGATCGGGGCGTTCGTGATCCACATCTTGGCGCCATTCAGAACGTACTCGTCGCCGTCCTGCACTGCGCGCGTGACCATGCTGCCCGGGTCCGAGCCGTGGTCCGGCTCGGTGAGTCCGAAACACCCGACCCACTCGCCCGTGGCCAGCTTCGGCAGGTATCGCTCGCGCTGCGCCTCGGTGCCGTAGGCGTGGATCGGATACATGACCAGCGAAGACTGCACGCTCATCGCCGAGCGATAGCCGCTGTCGACGCGCTCGACCTCGCGGGCCATGAGGCCATAAGACGTGTAGGAGACGCCGGCGCAGCCGTACTTCGCCGGCAGGGTTGCGCCAAGCAGGCCGAGTTCGCCCATCTCGTTCATGATCTCGCGGTGGAAGCGCTCGTGCCGATTGGCCTCGAGCACGCGCGACATGAGGCGGTCCTGCGCGTAGTCGCGCGCCGTGTCGCGGATCATTCGCTCTTCGGAGTTCAGCTGTTCGTCGAGCAGGAACGGGTCGTCCCACACGAACGCGGCCCGGTCGGCCATGGTCCCCTCCGGGGTCGGGAAAGGCGGCAAGGCTAATCAAAGCGGTCCGGGGGTGCAAAGGCGGGCCCCTGTCGGCGATGCCCGGCAGGGAACGGATCCGCGGGAGCGGCCCCTGTGATCGCCCCCAATCGGGACATTGCGGTGGCTTCGGGACGGGACGGGACAAGCCCGTCCCCTACGAGCCCGGCCCCGGCAGCCGTATGAACACACCGTGCTCGCGTGCACGCCGCGCGAACTCCGGCTCGTAGGCCGTCGAGTGCCGCCGAAGTGCTGCCTCCCTGCGATCCTCCTTCTTCCAGGCCGGGATGTCCGGCGTCAACGCGGCAAACGGAGCGCCTTGTGCAGTTCGCGCGCACTCTGCCGCGCCGCCTCACGGAAGTCCGGTCCGACGGAGGCGAAGATGACACTGCGCGAGGCGTTGACGACCAGGCCGCGTCCCTGGCTGTCCGCCGCCCGCTCCACGACCGCCCGCGGGTCGCCCCCCTGAGCGCCGATGCCGGGAACGAGGAGCGGCAGGTCGCCCGCCGCCTGCCGCACGGCGCCGAGTTCCTCGGGCCAGGTGGCGCCAGCCACGAGCATCAGGTCCCCGGCATCGCGCTCGCGCGCCTCGCGCGCGATTCTCAGGTAGAGCGGGTCGTCCGCCGGATGCTCCTGCACCCAGTCACTGCCGGGGTTGCTCGTGCGGCAGAGGAGCACGACACCCCGGCCGGCGTGTTGCCGGTACGGTTCGATGCTCTCCCAGCCGAGGTATGGGTTCACGGTCAGCGCATCCGCGCCGTAGCGCACGAACGCCTCGATGGCGTATTGCTCCGCGGTGGAGCCGATGTCGCCGCGCTTGGCGTCGAGAATCACCGGGACATCGGGATGGGCCTGATGGATGTGCGCGATCAGCGCCTCAAGGTCGACCTCCGCGCCCACGGCGGAAAAGTACGCAACCTGCGGCTTGAAGGCGCACGCGAGATCGGCGGTCGCGTCCACGATGGCGCGGCAGAAGTCGAGGATCGGGCGGTCGCTGTCCGGCACGCACGCGCGCACTTTCTCGAGGTCCGGATCGAGACCGACGCAGAGAAGGCCGCCCGAACGCTCCCAGGAGCGTTCGAGGCGCTGCCGGAATGGCGGGGTCGCGGCACCGCGCCCCGCCGCTTGACCCACCTCAGGAGTCCAGGCCCAACGCGTTGAGCGCGCCGTGGGCCTGAATCTTCTCCATGAATTCGACCTCGTACGCCGACTCCGGGTCGTTGCGCACCAGCTGGTCGATGAGATGGGCATCCTCACCGACCAGGATGCGCCAGCGGTTCTGCCGCACGCCATCGAGGATGATCGACGCGGCCTGGCCCGCCGTGGTGGGCGCCTTGTCGCGGAAATCCACAGCCCGCTGGGCGACAGCGGCGCGGATCTGGTCGTCGGACTCGTTGCCGACCGGCAGGCCGGAGGCGACCATCTGCTCGCGGATCGCGGCGACCTCTGCCGCGGACAGGTCCGCCGGGGCGGGCGCGCCGAGCACGCGACCGGTGTTCATGGCGATGGAAGTGCCGATGTGACCCGGCATCACCACCGCCACCCCGACGTGGGGCGCGTGCAACCGGAGGTCCGCGATCAGCGCTTCCGAAAAGCCCTTGACCGCGAACTTGGAGGCACAATAGGCAGTGTGCGAAACGGTAGGGCCGAGACTCGCCCAGAAGCCGTTGATGCTCGACGTGTTGACGATGTAGCCCTCGTCGCTCGCCACCAACAGCGGCATGAAGGCCCGGGCGTTGTAGTAGACGCCGTACCAGCAGACACCGAAGGTGCGCTCCCACTCCTCGCGGTCGCCATTGACGAACTCGCCACCGCCGCCAATGCCGGCGTTGTTGAACAGCAGGTGAATGCACTCGGCCTCGTGCTGCTCGACCACGGCGTCCCGGAACGCCAGCACCTGCGCCTCGTCGGAGACGTCGCACTCGTGGGTGGTCACCCGGACGGCGTCGCTGCACAGCGCCGCTGTCTCCGCCAGCGTTTCCGCAAAGATGTCGCAGGTCGCGACGTTGCAGCCGGCCGCCGCAAGCTGGATGACGAGTTCGCGTCCCATGCCGGCGCCGCCGCCGGTCACCACGGCGAGCTTGCCCGAGAAGTCTTCCATTGCCCGATTCTCCTTTCTTTCCTGGCGTACCCAATCCGGCCGTAGCGGCCTGTTGGGGAGGCTACTGTTGCTTCTCCGGCAGCCGCACGACGATGCCGTCGAGCGCGCCGGTCATGAGTATCTGGCACGACAGCCGGCTGTCGTGGCGCCACTCCCAGACGTACTCGAGCAACGCGCGTTCGTCGTCGATCATCGCCGGCAGCCGCGCGAGCCAGGGTTCGTCGACGTAGCAGTGGCACATGGAGCAGGTACAGCCGCCGCCGCACTGGGCCACGATCCCGGCCACGCCGTTGTCCAGCGCGCAGTCCATCACGGTCTCTCCCACCGCGACGGCATGTTTTTCGCTGCGCCCGTCCGGATGCACGAACACGATCTCGGGGCGTTGCGCCGTCTCGGGCCGTTCCACCGACACATTGTAAACGCTAACATGCAGTGCTCTTCTCCGCAGGCTCACTCCCTTGATCATCGGTTTGACCGGCGGCATCGCGTCCGGCAAGTCCACCGCGGCCCGCTACCTCGCCGCTCTCGGCGCCCACGTGATCGACGCCGACCGGCTCGGGCACCGCGCCTACGAACCCGGCACGGGCGCCTATCAGGCCGTGCTCGACACGTTCGGCATGGACGTGCGGGCGGCCGACGGCTCCATCGACCGCCGCGCGCTCGGCGCCAAGGTGTTCGCCGACGGTGGCGATCTCAAGCGGCTGACGGACATCGTCTGGCCGGAAATCCGGCGCCTCGCCGTCGCGGACATCGCGTCCGCCCAGGCGGCGGACCCGGACGCCGTGGTCGTGCTGGAAGCGGCGGTGCTGCTCGAAGCCGGCTGGCGCAGCGCCGTGGACGAGACCTGGGTGGTCGTCGTCGACCGGGATACGGCCGTTGCGCGCGCGATGGCGCGCGACGGCGCGGACGAAGCCGCGGTGCAGGCACGCATCGATGCGCAGCTTTCGAACGAGGAACGTACGGCGAACGTTACCGTGGTCGTGCACAATGCCGGGACCGAGGCGCAGATGACCGCGCAGCTCGACGCACAGTGGGCGCGCCTGGCCGCCGCCCGGGAGGCCTCGTGATCCTCGACCTGCACACGCACTCCATCAAGTCCGACGACGGGCGCGCCAAGGTGCGCAACTACTGCCAGTGGATCCGTTCGCGGGACCTCGGCATCGACGGCTTCGTGCTGACCGAGCACCGCCAGTTCGACTTCGAATCCGACTACTCGGGCCTCGCCGAGGAGTTCGGCCAGGTCATCCTGAAGGGCAGCGAGGTCGAGACCGAGTACGGTCACGTCCTGGTGTTCGGTGTCACCGAAGCGTTGACCCAGACCTTCGATTTCGGCGCGATCGGCCTGCCCCTCGAAGAGGTGATCGCGGCCTGCAACGCGCACGGCGCGGTGGCCGCCCCCTGTCACCCCGGGCGGCGCCGGGTCGGCATGAGCGCGCACGTCGCCGAACTGGGCGTACCCGCGGGGGTACGCATCGTCGAGGTCTACAACGGCGGCAGCCGGGGCGACGAGGACGCCATCGCGCAGAAGATGGCGGCCGACCTCCACTACGTCGGCATCGGCGGCAGCGACGCGCATATCGTGAGCCACGTCGGGCGCTGCGCGACGCGCTTTCCGGGGCCCGTAGAGACTGAGGCGGCGCTGGTCGAGGCGCTCAGGAGCGAGCAGTTCGAGGCGGTTTCGCTGAAGGGGTGAGGGGGGCCATCGTCTCCCATGAGCCGCATTCGTCGGTCTTCCCCGAGGTACCCGCACTTGCCGGTCAGGATCGCGCCACAGTTTTCCGCACATGTTTCTGCACATGCCCTACGTCACCCATGCGTATCTGGTCGTGCCCCCTGACGGCTGCGTACTCTGAGGACTCAACCAAAATGTGCTATTATTTTTACATTATCATGCCTAATGTTCTTTATATAAACCATGTCGAAGTCAGCGCAGATCGCCGCTCATCCACCCGCGGAGGTCGAGGAGACGCTCCGGCGCCTGGGCCGGAACATCCGCACGGCACGACTGCGGCGCAACATGCCCCAGGAAGAGCTCGCGCAGCGCATGGGGGTATCCCGCTTCCTGATCTCGCACGTGGAAAAGGGCAGTCCAAGGACCGCCGTTGCAGTCTACGTCGGGGCGCTCTGGGCGATGGGGCTGCTCTCGGATCTGGTTGACGTCGCCAACCCCGATAGCGACGCGGAAGGCCGCACGCTCGAGCAGGTGCGCAGTCCGCAGCGTGCCCGCCGCCAGAGGAGGTCGTTGAGTGATGCCTTCTGAGCGGGAACGTTTCGTCTACATCGTGCTGCCCGGGCAGACGGAGTTCGTCACGGCCGGCCTGTTCAGGTGGACGGCCGCCGACAGGGGGGCAGTCGGCGAGTTCGTGTACGGGGCATCTTATCGGGAACGCCGGAACGCGGTCGAGATCGACCCCGTGGAGCTGCGCCTGTCCGACACGCAATACCGTACGGCCCGGCAGCACGGCTTCTTCGGCGCCATTCGGGATGCCATGCCTGACGACTGGGGGAGACGCACCCTGGAGCAACGCATCGCCCGCAGACCTGTCGAGGAGTTCGACTACCTCGAGTACGGACCCGATGATCGCATCGGGGCGCTCGGCTTCGGCCCGACACCCACTCCTCCTGCCCCCGTCGACCACTTCAACCGGGCATCGCAACTTGGGGAACTTCAAGAGGCGGCCGACCGGATCGTCGCCGGCCGCCCACCGCCTGCAGGAGAGGCGGCTCAAGCAGCCAGTCAGCTGCTGCCGATCGGTACCTCCATGGGTGGCGCACGCCCCAAGGCACAGGTGCTGCACGACGGCAAGCTGTGGATCGCCAAGTTCGGCCGCTACGACGACCGTTGGAACGATGCAAGGGTCGAACACGGCATGCTCCAGCTCGCGAGGGCGTGCGGCCTGACCGTCGCCGAAAGCCGTGTCGAACCCTTCGGCGGTCGGGACATTCTGCTCGTACGTCGTTTCGATCGCGAGCTGGTAGCCGCCGGACTGCAGCGCCATCGCATGGCAAGCGCCCTGACCTTGCTGCGGGCGGACGAGCGCGACCGTGACCGGTGGTCCTATCTGTCGCTCGCCGATGAAATGCGGCGCGCGACCGGATCTCCAAAGGACGATCTGAAGGAACTGTTCGCCCGAATGTGTTTCAACGCCGCGGCCTCCAACCTTGACGACCACCCTCGCAATCACGCCATCGTCGCAAGTGGCAGGCACTGGCGCTTGAGCCCCGCCTACGATCTGACTCCCTCTCCGGCAGTCGGCCTCGAACGCGATCTGGCGATGACATGCGGCTCATTCGGAAGGCGCGCCAACAGGGACAACCTGTTAAGTGGGCATGGGCGGTTGATGCTGGAGCGGGAGGAGGCTGCGGCGGTGTTCGAGCACGTGTCGCAAGCCGTGCAGTCGCGATGGGACGAGCAGATGAGGAAGGCGGGCGTAAGCCGGCGCGACCGTGACACCATCGCTCCCGCATTCGGCCACGCCGGACTCACATACGAAATGTCACCGAAAGCTGACTCGTTCCAGCCGTAGTGCACGCCGCGCGGCCAGGAGCGGGGGCATGACCGGCGCCTGCATTGCGCGGATCTCGGGCTCGAGGACGGCCTCGACCTGCTCCCGGGTCGTGCAAGCCCCTGGCGACGGGACGGGACAAGGACGGGACGGGACAAGCCCGTCCCCTACCTAGCCACCTAGCCCGCATTTCTCACCAGGCCGCTTGTCGGCGTCAAAAAGCTCATGGGTTTCACGAAGTTGATCCAGAGGCCGACGATCGTGCCGATTGCGGACTGCGCTGGCCGTGCCCTCGCGGGTCTTTTGGCCCCGTGCGCGCACGTGCTCCCTCAACCGTAGTCCCCGCTATGCTTTCGGTCGCGAGCACGCGCACAGGACCAAAATCCTCCGCGATCATCACGGCCCCTGGTGAGAAATGCGGGCTAGCCGTTCCTATTTTTGTGGCATCAACGCCCCCAGTTCGTGTTTTATGCCTGAGATACAGGGGCTTGGGGGCGATCAAACGTCCGAGTAAAGTGCCATAAAAACCACCGGCTATTTCGGATGTCGCGCACGCGTTGGCGTGAGCACTTGGATAGATCTCGCCGAGGGACGCTCCCGCGCCAACGCGGCCTCATCGCATCATCTCCACCGTCGTCGCGGTGCGCGTCGCCTCGCGGCCGACTCCTGCAACGTGCCCCCAGATCTCAAAGCCGGTCGGGATTTTTCGGCCCTATAATGGAGCCCTGATGGGAGCGCCCCCGCCTGCGGAGGACTCGGGCTACCGGTCAACGTGTCGAACGATCTGGAGGCCGGGCGGTAGCCGCCAGGCGACCGGGCCAACTCGGGGGCTGGGCTCGCGCAACTGACGAAATCTCCGCAGGAGAGGTTGAAGGGCACCATGGCGCAAAAGGTGTTACCCGTCGGACCTGATGAGATCTTCAGGCTCGCGGAGCCGGTGCTCACTGGTGTTTTTGGGGAGGGGGCGTACTGTCTGGGCGGAGGGACCGCCCTGGCAGCGGTCTGGCAACATCGCCACAGCACGGACGTTGACCTGTTCATGGATGGCTCCGCGTACCGCGCGGTGGTGACGGACACGGCGCGACGGGACGCGCTGGCAGCCGGACTGCGTAGCGCCGTTGAGCCGGACATGCTGGACATCACCCCCGGCGTGCTGAAGATGTTTGCCGACACCGGAGAGTTGGGGTTGTATGTACCACCGAGCCCCCTCGCATGGATGCCCCCGGTGGACCAGGTGGCAGGCACGTCCGTGCCACTGGAGCGTCCGGCGACCATTCTCGCGCGCAAGCTCCACGGCCGGATGCTCGAGGTGGGGGATTTGATGTTGCGTGACCTGTACGATCTTGCAGCGGCGGCGGACCTGGCCCCCGGGGAGTTGGACATCGCCCTGCAGTCGCTCACCGAGGACGAGCGGTTGGCACTGTGCGACAACCTTGCGCAGCTCCCGCAAGACTGGGTGACTTCGCCGCACGCCGGGAGTCCCCTGCTGAACGCGACCGCCCCCGCACACTTGGCTAATGACCCCGCCCTGTGCGTGGTGGCCGTGCGCGACATGCTGGATTGCGGCCGTGGCCGCAGCCTGGCGCCAAAGACCCCGCGGGAGTCATCCAACACCCCCGCAACTCGCAGGCCAACCCCCTCATGACAGTCGATCTCGCAGCCGTACGCGGGACGTATCGCCAGGGACCGCCGCCGCTGGGCTTCCACGGCATCCCCACGCGCGAACAACGCATCGCGGAGAGTGAGCGAGTGCTGGTGCGCTATTGCGTGGAGGCCGGCCGCAACCCCGAGGAAGAGGGGCTTGGCATCCACGGGCGCCTGATCGGCGGCCCCGGCAAGCCCGCCCGCGTGCATTTCGGCTCGCGCCCGTTCGAGAACTACTGCCGGCCGGTGCTTGCCCCGGTATCCTGGTTCCTGCACCCCGGAGGGCGTCGCACCAGCGGGCGGAGCGACCCCGGCCATTTGCGCCTGCGGCACGCCATTGCCTCGTACATGGCCGGGACACCGCAGGTCAGCCGCCCCGGAGGCGCGCAACTGCACGCGGTGTTCCTCAAGGAATGCCCCGAGGGACTCGAGGGCTTCTGGCTGCATTCGGTCCTGTCCGGCGCCAGTATTCGCGAGTTGCGCAACATCCTGTATTTCGAGGGGCTGCCGCTCTACGCGATGGTGCGCGCCGCGCATCTCAGCGGGTCGCTCACCCACCGGCTGTGCAACTGGCTCAACCAGTTCGCGGAACGCCCCGCCCCAGCGGGTTAATGTACGAGACCGAAGAATCCCGACCGGCGTAGGGTGCTCCGGCCAGGCGGCTCGGAGCGGACGAGACAATATCCATCTTCTGGCCACATGCATGATGATGTGCTGGTGCGTCGTTACGACACGCTCGAGTCGGCGGACCATGCCGTCATCGAGGACGGCGTGGAGGTTCGCCCGATCCGCGTTACCGTCAATCCGCTGTACGACGTCCTCGGCACCGGCGATTTCGACGGCGACGGTGCCGACGAAATCCTGATCCAGGCCCTGCTCAGTTGGGTGTCGAACGGCATGCCCGGAAGCACCAGGTCGAGGACCTGCCAGACGTTGCGATGGAACAGGTCTGTCCCTTCCAGAAAGCACCGGTAGGTGTCGGCAACAGTTTCGGCAGCAAGACTCTTCCTCTTCGGACGCGGTTGCACCACGGCCCCGGCGAGGGGGTCGCCCGGTTCGGCAACGAGCAGGATCAGGTCGATGTCGTCGAGACGGGCCGTCGCTCCGAGATAGCCGCGGGGCAGCTTTTTGACGCCGACAAGCGGCCTGGTGAGAAATGCGGGCCAGGGGGAGGGGGCAGCCGAAAAGGCTCCCATGCCAAGATCGCATCTTGACGCGAAAACGGATACCGGTTTGACATGCGATCTTGGGCGCTCAGAGACCTCGGACGCTGGGGATCGGTGCCCAAAGAAATGGTTACTATGTTGTTTTAACAGGTTTTTTTAGGATTTTCGGCTGGAGCCCTCTTTCGTGCCTCCGAGGGGGAAAATGCCACAAATTCCCTGAACGGCTAGATTATCGTTGCCCATGTGCGGTGTGCTCCTCTTGCCGAAACCGGTCCCCTACGGGGCCTGCCGGCTTCGCCGGGATTCGGCACGCATTGCAGGGGCGACCCTCGTGGTCGCCCGTCTCGGCACCCTGCATGAATTCAATACGGGACGGGACAAGCCCGTCCCCTACAGCGCGCGGAACAGCGGGATCGAGCACGACTCGTGCTCTTCCCACTCGACCTCCACCGGCATCCCGCAGGTGACCGCGTCGGCGTCGACGCCCACGACGTTGGAGAGCAGCCTCGGTCCCTCCTCGAGGTCGATCCACGCGACCACGTAGGGCGCGCGGGCGCGGAAGAACGGGTGGTAGCTCTGGCGCACGATGCTGTAGGAGTAGACGGTGCCGCGGCCCGAGGCGACGTGTGTGGCCAGGTGACCGTCGAGGCATCCGGTGCAGTGCGGGCGGGGGTGCCAGATCACGGTGCCGCAGTCGTCGCACTGCTGGTAACGCAGTTCCGCCTCCAGCGTGCCGGCCCAGAAGTCGGCGGTGTCGGGTTCGTCGACGCGTGGCAGCGGTCGTGTGGGTTCGCTCATGCGCTTTCTCCCGCGAGGATGACGGTACCGCCGGTATGCCGGCTGCCGAGCATGCCGCCGTTGCCGTGGGCGACGGCGAGACGGGCGCCGGGCACCTGGGAGCAGGACTCGCCACGTAGCTGGCGCGCGGCCTCGATCAGCAGGAAGAGGCCGCGCATGCCGGGATGGTTCGACGACAGTCCGCCGCCATCGGTGTTGAGCGCCGGGCCGTCCTGCGGCCGGTCGAACCGCAGCCGGCCGCCCTCGACCCAGGCGCCGCCCTCGCCTTTCGCACAGAAGCCGAGGTCTTCGAGGATCGTCAGTACGGTGATGCTGAAGGAGTCGTAGATCATCGCGATGTCGATCTCCGCGGGGGTCACGCCGGCTTCGCCGAACGCGCTCGGTCCCGACTGCACGGCGGCGCTCGTGGTGATGTCGGCGCCGATCTCCGGATAGCGCGTCGCCTCGCCGGTGCCGAGAATCCAGACCGGCGGCTGCGCGCAGTCGCGGGCGACGTCCGCTGCGGCAATGACCACCGCGCCGCCGCCGTCGGAGATCATGCAGCACTCCAGCAGGTGCAGCGGGTCGGCGATCATGCGCGAGTTCACCACGTCGTCGATGGTGGTCTCGCGGATGTCGAGGAACTCGAGGTCGTGCATCGCCTGCACTGCCTCGGGGTTGCGCATCGCGTGATAACGGGTCGCGGTCGAGATCTCGGCGAGCTGCGCGCTCGTCGTGCCGTACTCGAACATGTGCCGGCGTGCCGACATGGCGTAGTTCGCGATCAGCGTCATGCCGGCGAAGGACTCGAGGTTGTCCGCCGGGTAGATGCCGCCACCGCGTCCCCCGGCGCCGATGCGCTGGACGTTGCTGTGGGCCGTGGAGCCGTACGTCAGCAGCGCGACGCGCGCCTTGCCCTCGCGGATCGCCCGATGCGCATGGGCCGCATGAAATTCGTAGGAGCTGCCGCCGACCGCGGTGGTATCTATGACATTCGGTCGGATGCCGAAGTACTCCGCGATCGAGAGACCGCTCGCGCCGCCCTCGGACGCGTCGTAGATGGCGTCGACGTCGCTCCAGCCGAGGCCCGCGTCGCCGAGCGCCGCGGCCGCTGCGCGCGCCTTGATGTGCATGGGCGCGACCTTGCCCTCGACATCCCGGGACGGGTACTCGTGGATGCCGACGATGGCCGTTTCACGTGCCTGTGCTGCCACGCGTCCTCCTTTCATGAACAAACGGATGAACAAACGGAACCCGGAGCGTAAGCGACTGAAGCCGGTTGTTCCAGGTACGGTCGGCGCCGCGGAGCCGGCCGGCTCTTGCTCCGGGCCGAGCCTCGACGCTCAGCCGGAGAACCCGATCCAGCGCCCCGCCGCGGCGACGGTGAACCACACGGCGATGGATGCGAGCCCGAGGAGCGCGGCCAGCGGCCGCCCGGGATCGCGCCGGATCAACGGGTGTTTTACCGCGAACGTGAACACGAGAGCCGTCGCGAGGGCGATCATCTTCACCCAGAAGGAGAAGTTGTAGAAGCACTTGATGGCTTCGGAGAGGAACAGCGGGATGCCCGTGGCCAACATCGTGCCGATCGCCAGGAAGAACCAGGGCCGCGCGTCGGCGAGCACCAGCTGCGGCGTGCGGCTGCGCAGACCGACGCCGAGCAGCCGCAGGTCGACCATGAGCACCGAGCCGCCGAGCAGCGCGAGACCGAGCAGGTGCACCGCCTCGATCGCCGGAAACAGCCACAGGGACTCGCGGATCGCCGTGCCGATGGCGCTCCGCTCCAGCGCGTCGAACACCTCGAGCCAGTTCATGTCTGCGCCTCCACGACGCACCCGGCAATCCAGTAGACGAAGTCCGATTGGGGCCGGTAACAGTCGAACCAGTTGTAGGCGATCATCCGGCCGAACACGATGATGCCGGACCAGAGTGTCAGCGAGACGGCGGCGATGACGCGCGCGCCGAGCGGCGGCTTCGGATCGGAATCCCAGCGATCCCGGTCGCGCTGCATGCGCCTGTGGAACACCCAGACGTTGATCGCCGCGGCGATGAGAAACACCACCTTGATGCGGAACCACACGCTCTGGTAGGTCCGCACGGGGATGGCGTAGAAGAGCAGGAGCCCGGTGCCGATCATGATGACGGCGCCGACCACCGTCCACGGCAGCAGCCGGGCGTTCATCTCGGAGACCGGGACTTCGCGGAACGCGAAGCCGAGCAGGCGCAGATCCACCATGGCGATGGTGCCGGCGAACAGCAGCAGCGCCAGCACGTGGGTCGACTCGATGAGCGGGTACGCAAAGAGCGACTCGTGCAGGGCAATGCTCCCCGCGGTCTCGGCGAGCCACTCGCAGAACGCCAGCAACGACACTATCCAGTCTCCCCGGTCATGGC
The DNA here is from genome assembly GCA_965206615.1 of Candidatus Azotimanducaceae bacterium. Taxonomy (GTDB): domain Bacteria; phylum Pseudomonadota; class Gammaproteobacteria; order Pseudomonadales; family Azotimanducaceae; genus VXNE01. The sequence continues at coordinate 171,393 of OZ242219.1, read as the reverse complement.
CGCTGCGCCTCCTGCGCAACCCCGCCGTCGAGGCGCCGCTCGAATTTCCCGCCGTCGCGGAATACGAACGCCCCGGAGTAGAAGCCGGCGGTACGCAGGGTCAGCGTCGCCTCCGTGTCACCCCGATTCTCCCAGAACCAGCCGTGGATGCCCGGAAAGGGCGCCACGTAGGTTCCGGCGCCCCGTTCGGCCCGCGCCCGGTCGAAGGACTCCGCCGTGCCGGGCTCCGCGCCGTCCGCCTCGCTGTGCATTTCGTAGAGCATCTCGCCCGTCGCGCTCCACGCGTACAGCATGCTGTCGCCCTCTTCCAGCCGGTACTTGTACTCGACGGACTCGAAGGGCGACAGGGTGAAACGCATCTCGTCCGTCGTGAAGCCGGCTTCCTGGCGCGCGAGTGTACTCGTGACGTCGCGCGACAGTCCCGTGACGCCGAGCGCCGCCCCGGTCCGCAGCGGGTCGTAGCCGAATTCGGCCGGCAGCACGACGGCAAAGAGCACCAGCGTCGCGGCCGCGGCTGCGCCGACGGCCGTGGCAACGATGCGACGCGCACCGGGGCCTTCCCGGGATGTCGGTGCGGTGCTCACGGGGGCGCCAGGGCCAGACCGCCGAACTGATATCCGGCAAGCAGGAACCCGCCCGCCATCAGCACGGCGTTGGTAGCGAAGGCGTGCCGCGCGAAACTCGCCCGGCCGCGCCAGAAGACGAGCAGTGCCAGCACCGCCGCGAGGGCGGTGAACTGTCCGAGCTCCACGCCGACGTTGAAGCTGACGATGTTCACCAGCAGGCCGTTGTCCGAGTGGACGAGTTCCTGCAGCTTCGTCGCGAGCCCGAGGCCGTGAAAGAGGCCGAACACCAGCACCGCGGCGCGGGTGTCCGGCGCCACTCCGAAGACGCGCCGGAAACCGTCCATGTTCTCGAAGGCCTTGTAGACGATCGACAGGCCGATGATGGCGTCGACCAGGTACGCATTGACCTGCCAGCCCCACAGGACGCCGGCCAGCAGCGTGATGCTGTGCCCGGCGGTGAAGAGCGTCACGTAGAGCGCGACGTCGCGCAGCCGGTAGAGAAAGAAGATCACGCCCACCAGGAACAGCAGGTGGTCGTAGCCGGTGACCATGTGCTTCGCGCCGAGGTAGAGGAACGGCGCCACCGCCGGACCGTCGATGCCCTGCACGAACAGCGCGTCGGCGTCGGATACCGCATGTCCCCACGCGAGCTGCGCCGCGAGCAAGACCAGCACGCCGAGGCCCGGTCGCCCCCGAGCCAGGAACTGTCGGGGACGGGCTGGTCCCGTCCCGTGCCGAAGCGGCCGCGATGTCCCGAACCGGGCAACCACGAGGGTCGAGAGGGCGACCACGAGGGTCGCCCCTACGCTTCGCCCGGGCGTTCCGGCCGATCCACCCAGTACTGCTGGTGGCAGGACACGCAGACATTGTAGAGATGTCCGCCGGCCGCAAACAGCGCGTCCGCGTCCTGCGCCTCGGCCGCTTCGCGCGCCCGGACCCCGGCCCGTACCATGCCCCGCGAGATCTCCGTCCATTCGCCCGCGTCGCGCGCGCGGCTCGGCGTCATGAGGAGGTTGCCGGACTCGGCGACGACGGCTGCGGCGTGTGCCACCTGCAGCCAGCCCTCCGCCGTGGTGGGCGCAAGATCCTCGACGCCCTCGAGCGAGATGATCTGGCCAGCCGAGTCCCAGACCAGGTCCGCGGCCGGCTCGAGCACCAGGCGCATGGTCTCCCCGACATCGTGCACCGGTTCGAATGGGCCCGCCGCCGGCGGCGGCTCCCCGCAGCCCGAGAGGACACACGCGCAGCCCGCCAGGACAGACGCTCGCGATAGAATCACGGCCATGCGTTTCACGGATTTCGTTACCGGAGGCTGCGGGGATCCCCGGCATTATGCGGGCAAGCCCGCCGACTTCTCAAAGGCCCCCGACCCGGTCGCCCACCCCGCATGACCTTCGAGCAGCACCACGTCGAGCATTACCGGCGCCACGGCTACGTGGTCGTCGAGGACTTCCTGACGCCGGCGGAACTCGACGGCGCGCGCGACGAGCTCGCGGAACTGATCCCCGGATGGGTGGAGTTCTGCGACGACCCCGCCCGCGGGAAACCGGAGAACTGGAACAAGCGAGGCCCGGGCCGGCGAGGCTACCTGAATTTCCCGTTTCGCGGAGCGACGCTCAACGCGATCACCCTGCATCCCGAACTGCGCCGGTTCGCCGCGCAGATGATCGGCGACGACAACCTCTTCTGCGAACAGTCCGATCTGCACATCAAGTGCCATGGCCATCCGCAGGACACGGACCAGATCATGCACTGCGACTTCGTCAACCACACCCTCGCCTACCCGCCGCCCGATCCAGAGTACTGGCAAACCGCCTACCTGGTGTATTACACCGATGTCGATGCAGACCATGCGCCGACCGCGATCTGTTCCTGGGAGCACTACCCGGAGCGCATCCGCTGGCCGGCCCACTACACGCGCGAGGAACGCCCCGCGATCTACGACAACGAAGTGCGCGTGACGGTGCCGGCCGGATCGGTGCTCGCGTACAGCATGCGCACGTTCCACCGCGGCACGCCGTTCCGGGCGGACGTCGGGCGCATCGGCCAGTTCATCACCTACGCGCCGGCGGCCTGGAAGTGGCTGGGCATCATCGGCTGGTCCTCCGAGGCCATCCGCCCCGAGTTTCGGAACTGGATCGAACAGGCCACGCCGGACGAGCGGACCACCTTCGGTTTTCCGCCGCCGGGGCATCGGTACTGGACGGAGGAGACGCTGTCCGGCGTGGCCGCGCGCTATCCGGGGATGGACATGGCGCCGTATCGGCAACCGCCGCAACGTCCGGACACCAGACCCGAATAACCCGGGCGGCTTGCGCGCCGCGGCGGCAATGCGGCCCAGCGTGTGGCTCGTCGAAGGCAGAGGAAAGCCGGCGCGCGCGTCTCGCAAGCGGTTCCGTACTGCAGGCGGCGGGGCCGACCGGCACATCGACGATGTACCGTACGATAACGCTTCGCCGGCCGGGCACCCACCATCGGAACCTGCCAGGTCGACCCACGGAACCCCGTGTGGGACCAACCGGTACTGCAGAAAGACGCGATTCAACGCGCGCGCCGGTAACGGTCACGATAAGCACCGCTGGCCCCGCACGGCAGGTCTGATGCACGAACTTTTCCCTGAACGTGCAATCCTTTCCCGGATGGCATCCACGCAGCACGAATGCGCCGTGTGGGCGTTGACCCGGCCAGCGTGACGCCACACGATCCGGGTAACGCCGCGCGTGCATCGCAAACGTGCACGGGCCGACCCGGGCGCGCTGCCGCCGCGTTCTTCTCGACCCCAGGCTCGCCACGGGCGACGACAAGCGTCGCCCGTGGCGCATCAACCGCCAAGCCCGTCCGTGTGCCTGATGCGAATCGCTTCCCGCACGGCGGCCATGTGGGTCCGGCTCACCGGCACCTCGCAGGGCCCCGTGACACGGATCCGGATCCGTCGCCCGTCGCGCACGACGCCCGCCACGTGGCGGTGCGCGACCCAGTAGGAACGGTGGACCTGTATTCCAAGGTCCCCCAGAGCCACCACGGCATCCGACAGGCGCATCAGTACCAGGCACGAGCCGGTGGTCGTCACGACGTTGAGGTAGTGGCCCGAGACGTTCAGGTAGACCACATCCCGGCCGAGCATGCCGGGGAGTCGGTCGAAAAACCCCTCCTGCGAGGGGGCCCGCGCCTCAAGTTCCAGCGGCGGCAGAGCCGCCTTCGCGTCTCCCGGAAGATGCACGGGCCTCTCGCCGCGCGGTCCGTAGCGCAGGCGCACCCTGAGCACGGTGACGTAATGGACCAGAGCGCTGCAGGCCAGCGCCAACACCGCGACGCTCGGGTAGATGTCGAGCAGACCGGCCGCCGAGTCCTGCGGACGGAACAGCCCGTAGACCGTATGCGTCACGGCAGCGCAGGGCACGGTGAAGAAAAGGGCCCCCGCGGCGGCGGCCAGCATGATCGCGACCGGCGGTCGGGAACGCATGAGATACAGGATCGCGGCACTGAGGGCGTGGCAGAGCGGCCAGCACAGCGCACCGCAGACGGACCAGAAGGCGAGACGCTCGAGCGGGGCGAGGTGGTCTTCGACGCCCATCGGACCGACAAAGGCGAGCACCAGCACGAGGCCACCCAGCATGCACAGGGACTCGGCGAGCAGGCCCCACTCGAGTACTTCGCGGTACGCCCACTGCAGGCAAGCCAGCCCGCGGACGGGGAAGTCGAGCCTTGCTTCAGCCATTTGCCGTCACTTCGTCGTCCCCGGACCGCTCTCCTCGTCCCGTTCCGCGTCACTGCGCGTCCGTTGACGATACCACACCACTGTTCCGCCCCACCCTTGGCGTGGCTGGGCCGGAGGCGGCGTCGGCGCGCAGCGGCAGCGAAGCGCCGGACCGGCTTTGGGGCGCTACGGGGACGCGGCGCCAGTCCCGGAACGAGGCTGGCCGAGCCCGGCGCTCACGCCCGCCTCTCGCGGACCGCGTCACGCACCGTCGCAACGTGGGTCCGGCTCACCGGCAGTTCCTGCGAGCCCGTGACACGCACAATCGTCCGTTGGCCGTCCCGCACGACTCCGGTCACGTGGCGGTAGGCGACCCAATGGGAGCGATGCACCTGCATGCCCAGGTCCCCCAGGGCCGCCACGGCATCCGACATGCGCATCAGCACGAGGCAGGAGCCCGCGGTCGTGACGACGTTGAGGTAGTGGCCCGAGACGGTCACGTACACGACGTCTCGCCCGAGCATGCGCGGCAGGCGACCGAAGAAAATCTCCAGCGTCGGACTCGCCTCCATCGCCGCCAGGTCCCGCGTATCCGTCGCAGCGCCGAACTGACCGACCTCATCCGCGGAGGCGTAGCGCAGCTTCACCCGCTCACATAGCACGTAGTGGACCAGAGCACTGCACGCCAGCAGGAGTACCGCCACATTCAGATAGATCTGCGGGAAGCTCGCGGACTCGGCGTCCGGCGGGACGAAGAGTCCGTACACGGTATACGTCACGGCGGTACAGGGCACGGTCAGGAACAGGGTCCCCAGCGCCGCGGCGAGCAGGACCAGCAGCGGCGGGCGGGCGCGCATCACGTACAGGATCGCCGCGGTCAGGGCGTGACAGAGAGGCCAGCAAAGCGCGCAGCAGATGCTCCAGAAGGCCAGGCGCTCGGGGGGGCCAAGCCGCACTTCGATGCCTATCGGGCCGACCGCCGTGAGTACGAGCACGAGGCCCACGAGCAACCAGAAGGACACGGCGAGCACACCCGGCTCAAGCGCTTCCCGGTACGCCAACCGCAGGCACGCGAGGCCGCGCACCGGATCGTCGGGCTGGACGTCAGCCATGCGTCATCTTCCGGGGTGCCCCAATCAATGTCCCGGTTCGTCGCTGCTGCCACGCCCGCTGACGATACCACGGCACCGAGCCGTGCGCCTTGAGGGACGCCCCACCGGTGCAGCGGTCCACTCCGGCGGCACTGCTACGCACCCGTCAGGACGCGCTCAGGTCTCCCGGGAACGGACCGACTGGCGCAAGGTCGCCACATGACTCCGGCTGACCGGCAGTTCATGAGGACCGGTGACCCGCACCACCGTCCGTCCGCCGCGCCGCTTCACGCCGGTGACGTGGCGATGGGCCACCCAATAGGAACGGTGCACCTGCATCCCGAGGTCCCCGAGGGCGGCGACGGCATCCGACAGGCGCATCAGGACGAGGCAGGATCCCGCCGTCGTGACGACATCGAGGTAGTGGCCGGAGACGCTCAGGTACACGACATCCCTGCCGAGCCGGCGCGGCACGCGCTCGAAGAAGCCGCCATCCCGCCGAGCCGCCACCCCGGCCGGCTGCGGGTCCCCGTCGGCCACGTCGCGTTCGGGGGCGCCGGCACTTCCGGCCGAGGCGTACCGGACTTCCACGCGCTGACAGGCCAAGTAGTGGATCAGCGCACTGCACGCCAACGCCATGAGCAGGACATCGAGGTAGGTCTGCAGGAGGGTGAACTGGCTGGCTTCCACCGGGTCGAACAACCCGTAGACCACGTGCGCCACGCCGGTGCACGGCAGGGTGAAGAAAAGCGTTCCCGCGCCGGCCGCGAGCGCTATCACACCCGGCGGGTGCAAGCGCATCACATACAGTATGGCGGCGCCGAGCGCATGGCAGAGCGGCCAGCAGATCAGGGCGGCCACGGTCCAGTACCCGATGCGCTCGACGGGGATGAGGCGGTTCTCGAAACCCACGTGGCCGACCAGCGCAAACAGGGTCGCGAAGCCGAGGAGGAGGCCCAGCGAGGCGCCGATCAGCCGCCACTCGAGCGCCTCCCGGTACGCCCACTGCAGGCACTCGAGTCCCTTGACGGGATGATCCGGCGTTCGGTCATCCATGGTGCACGGGGGCCGTCCGTCGACCCGGTCCGGGCGTCACCGGGCCCATCGTCGCGGCCCGCCGGTCGCAGTATTTCCCTGATTGCGTGCGCGGCTCAGGCCGCCGGACAACACTGCCGGCGTCCGAGAGGACCCGCGCCCGTCATGGACCCGGTTCCCGCGCCGCGAACCGGGCGTCCGTGCCCGGCAGGAGTGTTGGTGGAGCCAGGCGGGATCGAACCGCCGACCTCAACAATGCCATTGTCGCGCTCTCCCAGCTGAGCTATGGCCCCACGATAACGGTGTCCTCCCGGCACAGGCGGTTGCAGGGCGAGGCGGTACCGAGCCCACCCCGACATCACCCTGTTCCCCGATCCGGGAGACGGGCGCGCATCTTACGTGCGGTCCCCGGAAACTGTCAATTCGCCGGGGTTTCCGGCGCGCCCGCTCCCCGGCATGGCCTCGAACGCCTTGTCGAGGCGTTTGGCTTCCTTCTTCGACAACCCGCCCAGCGCCGTCAGGGCGGACCGGATACGGGCGCGCGTCAGGTCGCGTCCCAGGAAGGCCACCGAGTCGAACAGCGGCAGGGCCACGGCACGCCCGGAGACCGCCACGAAGAGCGGAAACAGGAAGTCGCGGATCTTCAGGTCCATCGCCGTCGCCAGCCCCCTGCAGCGCGCGAGGAGCGCATCGGCCGTCAGGCGCGGCATCTCGTCCAGCGCGCGCAGCACGTGATGGAGGACGTGCCGGCAGTCGGCATCGCTCAGCGTCTTGTGCGCGAACGCCTCCGCCGTCAGGCGCGCGCGCTCGCCGATCAGGTAGTCGACCTGGGGCGCCAGGTCGATGAAGCGTTCGGTCCGGGACTGCACGAGCGGCACCAGGCGCTTGAGGTTCTCCCGGCCGAGGGCCCAGTCGGCGACCCGGTCCGCGAAGGCATCGGCGGACAGGTTGCGGATGTACTGGCCGTTGAGCCAGTTCAGCTTCTCGAAGTCGAAGACCGGTCCGCTCGTCCCGACCCGATCGACTTCGAACGCCTCCACCATCTCCTCGAACGAGAAGATCTCCCGCTCGTCTGGCATCGACCAGCCCATGAGCCCCAGGTAGTTGCGCAGCGCTTCCGGCAGGTAGCCCACCTCGCGAAAGTAATTGAGGCTCGTGGGGTTGCGTCGTTTCGACAGCTTGCTGCGGTCCGGGTTGCGCAGCAGCGGCAGGTGCGTGTGCTCCGGCATCTCCCAGCCCAGGTATCGGTACAGCAATTGATGCTTGGGCATCGAACCGATCCACTCCTCGCCGCGCAGCACGTGGGTAATGGCCATCAGGTGATCGTCGACCACGACGGCCAGGTGGTAGGTGGGGAAGCCGTCACTCTTCAGCAACACCTGCATGTCGACCTGGGCCCAGGGGATTTCCACAGTACCCCGCAGTCGGTCCACCACCCGGCATGTCCCTTCGCCCGGGACGCGCAGCCGGATGACGTACCGTTCGCCCGCGTCGATGCGGCGTCGGGCATCCGCCGCGTCCAGGGTCAGGCAGTGTCCGTCATAGCCGGGGTTCTCGCCGCCGGCGCGCTGCTCGCGCCGCCGGCCATCGAGGCGCTCGGGACTGCAGAAGCAGGGGAAGGCGTTGCCCTCGGCCACCAGCCTGTCCGCGTGTTCGCGGTACAGCGCGACCCGCTCGCTCTGGCGATACGGACCGTACGCGCCGCCCTTGTCCGGACCCTCGTCCCACTCGAGCCCGGCCCAGCGCAGCGCGTCGACGATCGCCGCCTCGGACTCGGGCGTGGACCGTGCGCGATCGGTGTCCTCGATGCGCAGCACGAACGCACCCTGGTGACGGCGCGCGAAGGCCAGGTTGAACAGGGCGACATAGGCCGTGCCGACATGGGGATCGCCGGTGGGCGACGGCGCGACCCGGGTGCGAACGGTCATACCGGATTCAGGCAGAGCTTCGGGACGGCATCATAGTCCATCGGCGCCCCACGCAAGGGCCCCGCGCGGTTTCAGGAAGTACGCGACCGGCGGCCGCGGGTGCGGCTGACTCAGAGCGCGACGCCGGCGTGCGCCGACGTGCCGAGCGCCGTCTGGGGAATCTCGCCATCGACCGCGGTCAGGACCTCCCACGCATCGTCGCAGCGCAGCAGCGCCCGCGCGAGCTTGTTGTTGAGCGCGTGGCCGGACATATAGCCCTCGAAGGCGCCGATGACGGGCTTGCCGAGGAGATACAGATCGCCGATGGCATCGAGCAGCTTGTGCTTGACGAACTCGTCCTGGTAGCGCAGGCCCTCTTCATTGAGGATGCTGGAGTCGTCGATGCCGATGGCATTGTCGAGGCTCGACCCGAGGCAACGGTTGATCGCCTGGGCCTGCTCCAGTTCGTCCACCAGGCCGAAGCTGCGGGCCCGGCTGACGTCGGCGACGTAGGACGTGCGACCGAAGTCGACTTCGATACGCTTCGGATAGCGGTTGTATACGGGATGGTCCGCGACAAACGTGTAGGCGGCGCGGAAACCGTCGTAGGGCCGTAGCGCGGCTGTCGCGCCGCCCTGCGAAACCTCGATCTCACGGATGATGCGGACGAATTGGCGCGGCGCCGGCAACTCCTCGATGCCGATGCCCTCGATCAACTGGACGAACGGCGCGGCGCTGCCGTCCATGATCGGGACCTCCTCGCCGGAGAGTTCCACCACGAGGTTGTCGATGCCGAGACCCCACAGGGCCGACATCAGGTGCTCGACGGTGGCGACCTGCACGCCGTTCTCGACGATGCTCGTCGACAGCGTCGTGTCCGAGACATTCTGCGCAAGGGCGCGTACGGTGCGACCGACGTCCGTTCGAACGAACCGGATTCCCATGTCCGCGGGAGCCGGACGCAGCGTCATGGCGACTTTCTTGCCCGTGTGCACACCGACACTGATGGCGTAGACAGGGGCACGAATAGTCCTTTGACACAGCATCTGTATTGCTCGCTAATGCGCTGGATCGGTTCATATCCGGTGCGGGAACGGAGATCATACACACGCCCGGCCCCAAAATGAAGAAATAATGGAGAAAAAATCAATAGAGTTCCCTTGGAACAACCGCCAGAGGGAGCGAGGGAGGGAGCGAGGGACACACACGCTGTGCGTCGCGCCGATGATGGCCTGGACCGACCGGCACTGCCGTGCGTTCCACCGTGTCCTCGCGCCACACGCCCGCCTGTACACGGAGATGGTGTCGACGGACGCGCTCCTGCACGGTCCGGGGGACCGCCTGCTCGCCTGCGACGCCATGGAGCACCCCGTGGCACTGCAGCTCGGCGGATCCGAGCCGCGCGCGCTGGCCCACTGCGCGGCGCTGGCGGCGGAGCACGATTTCGACGAGGTGAACCTCAACGTCGGCTGCCCCTCGCCGCGCGTGCAACGCGGCGCGTTCGGCGCCTGTCTGATGCTCGACCCGACCCGCGTTGCGGCGTGTCTTGCCGCCATGCGCGACGCCGGCGCGGTCCCGGTCACGGTCAAGTGCCGGCTGGGCGTCGACGGTCACGACGACTATCCGTTCCTGCGGGACTTCGTCGGCAGCTGCGCCGACGCCGGCGTCCACACCTTCATCGTGCACGCCCGTATCGCCGCGTTGAACGGTCTCTCTCCCGCACAGAACCGCACGATCCCGCCGCTCGACTACGGCCGGGTGCTGCGTCTCAAGCGTGAGTTTCCGGATCTCGCGATCGTGCTGAACGGCGGCATTCGGGACACCGCCGGCGCGATCGCAGAACTGCGTTGGGCCGACGGCGTGATGCTCGGCCGCGGCGCCTACCGGAACCCCTTCTGGCTGGCGGAACTCGAACACCGCCTGTTCGGTACACCCATGCCCGGCGGCCCCCGGGAGGTCCTCGCCCGGTATCTGGACGACTACGTCGCGCGGGCGCTCGAACAGGACGGAACGCGGCTGCACGACATCGCCCGGCACCTGCTCGGGTTGTTCAACGGCGCGCCCGGCGCGCGGGCGTGGCGCCGCCACCTGTCCGAACGGGCCGGGACGCGCGGCGCCGGCATGGAAGTCCTCGAAGCCGCGGCGAACCTCGTCGCGTGCCGCCGGGCGGCCTGACCCCGCCACACAGCGTCGCGCACAGTCAGCGCGTCGACTCGGCCGCCTCGAGGGTAGCGACGAGATCCCGGAACGTGGCCGCGTTGGAGTCGTTCAGTCCCATCAGCGCCTTGTGGGCGTCGATGACGCGCCGCCGGAGATCCTCCGGCGTCGCCTCCGCGTGCGGCAATTCGCCGAGTTGCTCCTCGTCCTCGAGGGGCTGTTCGACGATGTGGAAGACGTCCTCGAACCCCATCGTGAAGAGCAGGCGGGTGATGTCGTAGTTCGTCGAAACGAGGGTGGGACTGAAGCCGAACTGCTCGCGGGCCGCGATGGAGAGCTTGGCCAGCACGCCCAGGGACGTGCTGTCGATGCCGTCCGTGCGGGTCAGATCGACCACGACCGACTTGAAGTTCTCGTCGCGGTACATCTCGGAGAGGAAGTCGTCCACCGCCGCGCACAGGGTGACCCGCACGTCGCCGACGAGCTTCATCAGGTACATGCCGTCGCAGTTGGCGACCAGGATACGTCCGGACACCTCAAGCCCCGCAAGCGACCATGAGACAGGTCATGTCGTCCGGACCGGCAATCCCGGTGTCCACACCGAGGGCCGACCACAGACGGTCGATGTCCGCGTGGCACTCGACGGCCACTTCCTGCAGACGATGCTCCTTGCGCGCGAGACCGGCCTCCGGCATGACCTCGAGAACGCCATCGGAGAGCAGCACCAGGTTGTCTCCCTCGGCCAGGTCCATCGCCGCGGACTGGTAGGAGACCTGCTCGAATAGACCCACGGGCTTGCCGGTCAGTTCGAGCAGGTGCGCCTGCCCGTCCCGGACCTGGATCGCGTGCGGGAAGTGCCCGGCATTGGCGTAGCGGAGTTCGTTGGTGCGCATGTCCACCACGCCCAGAAACATGGCCACATGCTTGTCGATGCGGTTGTCGAGGATCTCCCGGTTCAGCGCGACGAGGATCTCCCCCGGCGCCTTCAGCATGCTGGCGCGATACTCGCGCCGCAGCCGACGGGAGAAGTTCTTCAGGATGACCGTGACGAAGGCCGAGGAAGCCCCGTGGCCCGAGACGTCCGCGATGTAGAAGACGAAGTGGTCGTCCGTGATCCGGAAGTAGTCGACGAAGTCTCCGGACAACAGCAGCGACGGGTGGATCGTGTGGCGCAGCCGAAAGTGGTCCAGCGCCATCGGATTCGGCGGCAGCATGCCCATCTGGATGTAGCGCCCGGCGCGCTGGTCGCGTTCGAGTTCGCCGAGTTCGTGGAAGAGACGCGGATCGTTCGCGCGGCGCACCCGCGAACGGCGCACGTTGCGCTCGATGACCGCGGCCAGGGCATCGTTCCGGGTCGGCCAGGACACGACATCGGTACAGCCCAGCGCCATCGCCACCGCGAGGTCCTCGGCGGTCGGCGCTCGGACGCAGGCGAGTATCGCCGGGATGCGATCCAGGCGGGAAGCGAAAGGACGAACCAGCGCTTCGAGCGCCGCGGCGCCGTGGAAGCCGCAGACGAAGAGTTCGATCGTGTCGAGGGCCGCGAGTTGTGGAACGCGGCCGCGAGTCGCGTCGTAACCGAGCTGGTTGAGGCGTTGGACCAACGACGCAGCGGTCTGCTCATCGTCATCCATCACCACGATGGACATCTCGTTTCCGTGCGTGGCGACGATGGGACGCGAACCCTACTCCTTTGGGGCTTGGACAACAAGAGCCGTCAGGGACGTACACGATTTCGAAAACGGGACGCCACAAGGGCGTCCCCTACATCGCCGTATCGAGCCTGCGCAAGCCCCTGGCGACTCAGCCGGGGGAGCGCGAGGGGGGTATCCCCTCGCCAGAAACAGAGGAGCGCGAGGGGGGTACCCCCTCGCAAGAAACAGGCACCGCGATGTCCTGTTCCACGAGGCGTCGCAGCACCGTTGCGCCGAACCCCAGCAGCGACGCGGCGTCCCGGCCGAGTTCCCCGGCGAGCCCGGACAGCGCCTCGCGCGCCGTGCCGCCCTCCCCGAGCAGGGCCAACAGGCGCGTGGTGGCCGGATTGGACTCCATGTACCCCACGCGGTCCCCGCGGTCCCGGTAGACGATGAGCCAGGTCGCCGCCGCGGGCGCTTCGACGGGCTGGAAGTCCACGCCGATGCGATGCACGGGAAATCGGTAGCGCAGCGGCCAGGCCAGCGGCGAGACGGCGAAACCCGAGTCGAGCAGCGCCGCGTCCGACATTGCCCCGTCGGGGGCCGCCGGCAGCACCTCGTCGGCCTGGTCGAGGGAACGCCGCACCCACGCGTACTGACAGATTTCGGCCAGGAACGGCGGATCGTCCGCAACGTCCCGCTCTGCCTCGAGGTAGTTGAGGAACTCCGTCGAGATGTCCCGGAAGTACGGCGACTGCGACGCGTGCCGGTCGATGAAGTCGCGGACCATCGCGTGCCAGCGCGCATCGCCAAGGATCTCCCGCGCTACGCGGAACGCTCGCGAGAGGAACCCTTCGAGGTTCCGGTAGACCAGGCTGGCGTAGACATCCATCCGCCGCGGATCCACGCCCGCGGGCACAGCCCGGCCGTCCGGGTTGCGGATGTACGCCGCGAAGTCGCGCTGGACGGACTGGAACCGGAGTGCGGCACCGGGCGGGGTCGTCGGCCCGCGATCATCCCGCGGCATGCCGTGCCCGATCCTGCAGGCCGCGGATCGTCTCGACTTCACCGAGGAGTTTCGGCACGGGCGGGAAGTTGAAATCGCGCTCGAGCACGGTCGGCAACACGCCGAAATTCTCGTACGCGCGTTCGAGCAGCGTCCAGACATCGTCGATGACGTCCGCAGCGTGGGTGTCGATGCGCAGGTCAGGCGCCGCCACGCGATGTCCGGCCACATGGACGTACGCGGTGCGGTCGCCGGCGATGCCATCCAGAAAGGCCGCGGCGTCGTAACCGAAGTTGACGCTGTTGACATGGATGTTGTTCACGTCGAGCAGGAGGCGACAGTCGGCCTCCTCGAGGACCGCGTTGACGAATTCGAGCTCGTCCATTTCCTGGCCGGGCGCCGCATAGCAGGACACGTTTTCCACGGCGATGCGGCGTTCCAGCACGTCCTGCGTCTGCCGGATGCGGGCCGCGACGTAGTCCACCGCCTCGCCCGTAAACGGGATCGGCATCAGGTCGTAGAGGTGGCCGTGGTCGCTGCAGTAGCTCAGGTGCTCGGTATAGACGTCGATGCCGTGCTCGTCCAGGAACCGCTTGACGTCCTGCAGGAACGCCACGTCGAGAGGCGCCGGCGAGCCGAGCGACAGGGACAGGCCGTGGCAGACGAACGGGAACCGCTCGGCGTACTCGCGGAAGGCGCGGCCGAAACGGCCACCCATGCCAATCCAGTTCTCGGGGGCGATTTCCAGGAAGTCGACGGTGCGGTCCAGTGCGTCGCGATGCTCGGCAAGCGCATCGAACATGCCCCGGCGCAAGCCCAGACCCGCACCGGCCAAAGACGGTCGCACACGCTGCATGGTCTCTTATCCGGGGATGGGCAGCGGGACGGCAGGTTTCACGCGCTGTTCACGCAGAACGAGGTGAGCCGGCCCGCTGTTTGGCGGAGGCTGTACCCCGGTGCCTCCCCGCAGAGCCTCCCCGCAGAGCCTCCCCCCGGGGTTCCGCCCCCCCAGAGGCCTGCGAGGCTCGCAGAGGCACTCGGATGACCCACCGAACGAACGCCGGCGGGTACACCCGGGTTGGGACGGGTCAGGCTTCTTCTTCGCTCGCCTCGTCGCCCGTCGCGTCGCCCTTCTCGTCGCCTTCGCCGCACTGGCCTTCGCCGCACTCACCTTCTTCACCGTCGCCTTCACCTTCTTCGGCGCCTTCGTGGCTCGTCGCGAGGAGGTCGTAACCGTCAATGTCGGCCGCGAACGGGTTGTCGTCCGCATTCGCAACGGTCGCGCCGGCCATCGCCGCGACAAAAGCCGCGCTGATCGCAGCGGCGATCGTCTTCTGCTTGAGGTTCGTCATTGGAAACACTCCTTACCCTATTGGTTTTCGTCGTTCCCCGACAGTCACGGAAACACGTCGCGCGTGTCCTCCCGAAACCACTTCAGGCCGTCGGTGGCCGGATTGTAATACCCTCTGCGACAGCCGTCACCTATCAATACCACGTTGGCGGCAGCCCACCGCGCGTACACCTACCATATTCCCAAGCTTTTGATTCCAAAGCACAAATAAACACTGACACACGTTGTCGGACAGCCGCGCGGTCGCCTGCCCGGTACAGGTCGCCGCACAACCGCCCCGCGTGCTCTCGCCGCAGCGGCCCGGCCCGGCCAACGTCAGCGCAAACCCGCCTGCCGTTCGAGGGGTTCGATGGCCCGGGCGAGTCGCTCCGGGGAGACCTTTTCCCGCGTGCCGATGCGCTGGCTGAACAGCGCCACCCGGTACTCCTCGACCAGGTAGCGCGCCGCGACCAGCGGCGAGCCGTCGTCGGAGGCGTCCGCGCTCCCGTCCGGCAGCGCCTCGGCCAGGGCATCGAGCCGCGCCTGCCACCGCTCGGCCTCCCGGGCGCCCTCCATGTCGCGCTGCACGCGCCCCTGCAGGTGCTCCGCGCGGTACGCGATCGCATCGAGATAGCGCGCCACGTCGGCCATGCGCTGCGCCGGGATGCGCGTAGGAAACTCCGGCGGCACCAGGCGCGCCAGGTGCGCCTGCATGTCCTCGCGGCCGGCGGCGAACGCCGGCGAGGTGAGTTCCGCGATCCGCTGGACCGCCTCGAATCGCTTGCCCAGTATCTGCCGGCACGCCCCGGCCAGGGTGCCGCAAGCGGCGATCAGACGGGGCCCATGGGCGAGGAGAGTACCTTCGAACTCCGGCACGCTGCGCGGCAGCGCGTCGGCCGCGAAGAAGCAACTCCAGGAGGCCGCCAGCAGCAACTCGTCCACCAGCCGGGCTCGTGACCCGAGGGTCGCGTAGTGCAGCGCCATGGTCCGTTCCGACTCCAGTTGGCGCCGCAGCTGGCGCGTACGGCGGCGATCGGCGAGCAGTGCGAGACGGCTGTAGCCCCGCCGGTTGGTAGCTTGCTGGCTCGACCGGTGCGTCAGCAGCACGAGATCCACGCGGTCGCCGTCGTCGCGCAGCGCCGGATAGGCCACCGCGCGCCCCGGACGCGCATCCACCACCAGCGTCTCGGGTACGCCCGCGGCGGGAAACTCCGTCAGGCCGCGCCGCTCGTACCCTTCGCGCAGCGTTTCCGCACCGCGTTCCACCCGTTCGAGGAGGCGGCCCTGCAGGGCCGCGAGATGCCGATCCTGGTCCACCACGCGCCGCCGCGCACCGCGCACCTGCACGTTCAGGGACAGAAAGGGACTGAGCGCATCGAGCCGCCAGTCCGCAGCGCCCACCGCCACGCCGTAGTCGGCTTCGATCCGTTCGGCGAGCGCCACGAGCAGGTTGCCCTGCCGGTAACGGTCCGCGCGCAACAGCAGCGGCGCCATCGCGCGCGCCTTGTCCGGCACCGGGGCCAGCCGGCGCCGCAGCGACTTCGGCAGCCCCTTCATCAGCTCGACGCACTTCTGCTCCAGAAAGCCGGGCACCAGCCAGTCGAGGGGCGCCTGGCGCAGGTGGGGCAGGACACCCACGTCAACGCGTACGGAGACGCCGTCGTCCACCTCCCCGGGCGCGAAGCGGTACTTCAGGGGGAGTTCCAGCCCATCCACCCGCAACACGGCCGGAAAGTCGGCGTCGGACGCCACCACGGCGTCGCGCGCCAGCAGGTCCCGCTCGGTCATCGTGAGCCGTTCGACGGCGGCATCGTCCGCCCGCCGCAGCCAGGCGGAGAGCGCGGCGATACCCGACACCTCCGCCGGCAGCCGTTCGAGGTAGAAATCCACCTGCGCGTCGGCCGTCGCGAGCAGGTCTGCACGGCGCTCCTTCGCCTGCCGCTCGACGATCCTGCGTACCACGGCCAGGTTGTGTTGCAGGAACGCCGGCTGGGCGTGCTTGCCAAAGCGCACCGTGCCGTCGACGCTGCCGACCAGCGCGTGGCGGACGAACAGCTCTCGCGCCGCGGCCGGATCGATCGGCGTCAACCGGACCGCACGCCGCTCCACCACCGGCAGGCCATACAGGGTCGCCCGTTCGAACACCAGGGCCTCGCCGCGGCGCGTATCCCAGTGCGGTTCCGAGTGGGTGCGACGGAGTACGCCGGCGGCCGCCTCCTCCACCCAGCGCGGCTCCACACGCCCGACGCAGCGGGCATAGGTCCGTCCGGTCTCGGCGATCTCCGCCGCGACCAGCCACTTCGGGCCCGCCCCTTGGTCCGAGCCCGCGGTCTCGGCTCCGCCGGCGCTCTCGCCGGCCGCCGCCCTTCCGGCCGGGCCCGCCCTACTGGCCGGGCCCGCCCTACTGGCCGGGCCCGCACGTCCGACGGGAGTGCCGCGTTTCGCGGATCTCCTGCGCGCGAGCACGGAGCCCGGGAAGATGCGGAACTTCAGGTTGCGAGCGCCCTGGTAGACCCCCGCCTCGTCCAGCATCCCGACGAACGAGAGCGACCCCGCGAGCAGCGCCCGGTGTAGCGCGCCGTAGTCGGCCTCCGCAGTGTTGAGCCGCATCCCCAGCCCCCTGGTCGCAAGCAGCAACTGGCGGTGCAGGGCGCGCCATTCGGCGACCCGGGACGGCGCCAGGAAGTTCCGTTCGAGATGGCGCCGGAAGGCGCTGCGGGTCAACTCTGCGCGCGACGCCTCGAGCGCGTTCCACAGGTTGACGAAGCCGATGAAGTCCGACCGAGGGTCGGCGTACGGCCGGTGCGCCTCGTCGGCCGCCTGACGTTTGTCGAGCGGCCGTTCCCTCGGGTCCTGAATGGACAGCGCGGCCGCCACGATGAGCATCTCCCGCAGGCAGCCGCAGCGCGCCGCCGCGATCAGCATGCGGGCGAGGCGCGGATCCACGGGCAGCCGCGCCATGGTGCGGCCAATGTCCGTGAGGCGGTCGCCGTCCAGCGCGCCGAGCTCGTGCAGGCTGCGCACGGCGTCCTTGACGGCACGCGGGTCGGGCGGATCGATGAACGGAAACCGGGCCATGTCGCCGAGCCGGAAGGCACGCATCTGCAGCACCACCGAAGCGAGGTTCGTGCGCGTGAGCTCCGGGTCGGTGTAGCGCGGACGGTTCTCGAAGTCGGCCTGGCTGTAGAGCCGGTAACAGGTCCCCGGGGCCACGCGGCCGCAGCGGCCCTTGCGCTGGTCGGCGCTCGCCTGCGACACCGGTTCCACGGGTAGCCGCTGGATCTTCGAACGGTAGCTGTAGCGGCTGATGCGCGCGACGCCCGCGTCGATGACGTAGCCGACGTTCGGGACCGTGACGCTCGTTTCCGCGACGTTGGTGGCCAGGATGACGCGCGGACGCGCCCGGGATCCGCTCTCGAAGATGCGGTGCTGCTCACGGGCCGGCAGCCGTGAGTAGAGCGGCAGCACCTCGTAGCGGTCCTGATAGGCACGGCGCAGCCGCTGCGAGGCTTCGAGGATTTCCCGCTCCCCGGGCAGGAACACCAGCACGTCCCGGGCGGACCCGCGCGGCCGCGAGCGCGCGATTTCGTCGAGGCACGCGGCGAGCGGATCCTCGCCGGTGCCGGCGTCGTCCCGATAGACCACGTCCACGGGATAGCCCCGGCCGCCGACCGACACGATGGGCGCACCGTCGAAGTGACGCTGGAACGCGTCGACATCGATCGTCGCCGAGGTCACGATCAGCTTCAGGTCGGTCCGTCGGCGCAGCAGGTTCCTGGCATAACCGATCAGGAAGTCCACGTTCAGGCTGCGTTCGTGGGCTTCGTCGATGATGAGCACGTCGTAGGCGTCGAGCCGCCGGTCGTGGCGGATCTCGGTGAGCAACAGTCCGTCGGTCATCACCTTGACCAGCGTGTCTTCGGACCATGCCTCGGCGAACCGCACCGCGAAACCGACCTCTGCGCCGAGCGCGACCCCGAGTTCCTCGGCGATGCGGTTGGCGACGGTGCGGGCGGCGAGCCGGCGGGGCTGCGTGTGGGCGATCATGCCGCGCACCCCGAGCCCGGCGGCGAGACAGGCCTTCGGCAACTGGGTGGTCTTGCCCGAGCCGGTCTCGCCGGCCACGATGACCACCGGGTGCGCGCGGATGCACTCGACGATCTCGTCGATGTGCGCGGCGATCGGCAGTTCCGCCGGGAAGGAGAGTTCGGGCACCCGCGCGGCGCGGCGTGCCACGGCGGCGGCATCCAGGCGCCGGGCCCGTTTCATTCGAGCGGTCCCCCGCGCGCCGCCCGGTTCAGGGCTTCCATGGCGTCGGGACGACCCTTGCGGCCGCCCGTGTCGGGACCGTGCAGGGATTCGGCACGGGACGGGACAAGCCCGGTCCCGGCCAAGCATGAATTCAAGACGGGACGGGACAAGCCCGTCCCCGCGCATGGAACAAACGGCGGCGGGAGCGAAGCGACCGGTGACGGTTGGTCCATGGGAGGTCGGCGTGGCTGGGCCGGAGGCGGCGCCGGCGCGCAGCGGCAGCGAAGCGCCGGACCGGCTTTGGGGCGCTACTTGGAGAGCTGGTTCATGCCCTCTTCCAGCCCACGGATGGTGAGCGGGAACATGCGCCCTTCGACCAGCTCCTGCGTCATGCCGACCGACGAGGAGTACTCCCAGGTTTCCTGCGGCGTCGGGTTGATCCACACCATCTTGTCGTAGCTTTCGATGAAGCGTTCGATCCAGACGGCGCCGGGCTCCTCGTTCCAGTGTTCCACGCTGCCGCCCGAATGCGTGATCTCGTAGGGCGCCATCGTCGCGTCGCCGACGAACACCACCTTGTAGTCGCGAGCGTACTTGTTGAGGATCCCCCACGTCGGGAGCCGCTCGTTCATGCGCCGCCGGTTGTCCTTCCACACGGACTCGTAGATGAAGTTGTGGAAGTAGAAGCTCTCCATGTGCTTGAACTCGGTGCGCGTCGCCGAGAAGAGTTCTTCGCACACCCTGACGTGGGCATCCATGGATCCGCCGATGTCGAGGAACAGCAGCACCTTGACGGTGTTCCTGCGCTCGGGGCGCATGCGGATGTCGAGCATGCCGCCGTTGTGGGCGGTCTTCTTGATGGTGTTGTCGAGGTCGAGCTCTTCTTCGCGGCCCGTGCGGGCGAACTTGCGCAGCCGGCGCAACGCCATCTTGATGTTGCGCGTGCCGAGCTCGACCGAGTCGTCGAGGTTCTTGTACTGGCGCTGGTCCCACACCTTCCTCGCCTTTTTCTTCTTGCCGCGCCCGGGTCCGCCGGGGCCGCGCTGACCGGGGCGGTCGCCGTCTCCCTCCTCGCCTTCCTCCCCCTCTTCCCCTTCCCGGGCGCGCTGCTCTTCCTCTTCGCGCGCCTTCTGGAACGCTTCGATCAACTTCTCGAGACCGCCGAGCGACTCGATCTGCTCGAGTTCCTCCGCGGTCAGCGTGCGCTCGAACTCACGCCGCAGCCACTCGTCCGGAATCAGCGATTCCAGCAGGCCGTGCAGGTCTTCGAGTCCCTTGAAATACGCACCGAACGCCCGGTCGAACTTGTCGTAGTGCTTCTCGTCCTTGACCATGCAGGTGCGGCTCAGGAGGTAGAAGTCGTCGATGCTCGAAAACACGATCCGATGCCGCATCGAATCGACGAGGTCGAGCAGTTCCCGGATCGTGACCGGGATCTTGTACTTGCGCAGGGTCAGGAAAAAGTTGATCAGCATCGTTAGTGTCACTTACCCCCGGCTGTCGCGGCGGTTCATGAAGGCCAGCCGTTCGAGCAGATGCACGTCCTGCTCGTTCTTGACCAGCGCTCCGTAGAGCGGCGGGATGGCCTTGCTCGGGTCGCGGTTGGTGAGGATCTCGTCGGGGATGTCGTCGGCCATCAGGAGCTTCAGCCAGTCGATCAGTTCGGACGTCGACGGCTTCTTCTTGAGACCGGGTACCTTGCGCACGTCGAAGAAGATCTCCATGGCCTCCTTGACGAGTTCCCCCTTGATCTCGGGGAAGTGCACCTCGACGATCTGGTTCATCGTCTCCCGGTCCGGGAAGTTGATGTAGTGGAAGAAGCAGCGCCGCAGGAACGCGTCGGGCAGCTCCTTTTCGTTGTTGGAGGTGATGATGACGATCGGTCGCTGCCGCGCGACCACCGTCTGGTTCAACTCGTAGACGAAGAACTCCATGCGGTCGAGTTCCTGCAGCAGGTCGTTCGGAAACTCGATGTCGGCCTTGTCGATCTCGTCGATCAGCAGAACGACCCGCTCATCCGCATCGAAGGCTTCCCAGAGCTTGCCTTTCTTGATGTAGTTGCGGATGTCCGCCACGCGCTCGTCGCCGAGCTGGGAATCCCGGAGCCGGGACACCGCGTCGTATTCGTACAGTCCCTGCAGGGCCTTGGTCTGCGACTTGATGTGCCACTGGATCAGGTTCAGGTCGAGTGTCCGGGCGACTTCCTCGGCGAGCAGCGTCTTGCCTGTCCCCGGTTCTCCCTTGATCAACAATGGACGTTCCAGCTTGACGGCCGCGTCGACCGCCATGGACAGCTCGTCGGTGGAGATATAGGTGTCGGTGCTGTCGAAAATCATTGAGTCTTCTCTTAAGGCTTCGTGTGTCATGGCGCGCTCTGCCCCGGCCTGGGTACAAGGTGAGGCTGGCATTGGCGAAAGCGCAAGGGCGCTACTTTAACCGAAGGTTCGCCGTGAGGCACACCTCGGCGCCGGCCGCCGGGGGCGACGCGTCCAGCCCGCCGCTGCCGGCGGAGGGCGAGGACGGCCGCCGCCGCGCGCGGCGCGACGGGGCTCGCGGCGCCCGGCCCAGCCGCAGCAACATGCGTGTGCCGCCGCCGATCAGGAACACCGCGACCGCCGCACCGGTCGCCAGCGCGAGAGTACGGCCCACCGGGCCCGGCGCGCCGTCCGGTTCGAACAGGCCGCGAAAAATCAGCACGATGAAGGCCGGGGCATAGCGGTCCGGATCGTCCTCGAAGCGCCAGGGGATCAGGAACCAGGTCGCCGCCAGCAGCGGCGCCAGGAAGCGTGGCGCGGGCCAGGGCCGGAACGCCAAAAACAGCGCCGCGCAGAGCCCCAGCGCCGCCACTGCGGCCACGACCCAGGCGATCACGTAGTCCGTCACCGCTCTACCCAATGCACGACGTGATACTCGAGGTCCTCCGGGTGCACGCCCTCCTCCGAGATCACCTTGCCGGCCACGCTGACGCCCGCCTCATGTACGGTCTGCCTGTCTCCCGACACCAGCGGATGCCACCAGGCGAGCCCGCGGCCCTCCGCGACGCGCCGGTATGCGCACGAGGCCGGCATGAAACCGAGCTTCTCGACGTTGGCGGCGTTGACGTCGACGCAGTTCGGCTCCATGACGTGCCGGTCCGGGTAGTGGTTGCAGCGGCAGCTGTCGAGGTCGAGGAAACGGCACACCACGGCGGTGTGCAGGATCTCGCCGCTGCGGTCATCCATCAGCTTGACCATGCAGCAGCGGCCGCAGCCGTCGCACAGCGACTCCCACTCCGCGTGGCTCATCTCGGCGAGGGTCTTCGTTTCCCAGAACGGCCGCGCGGCGCCCTGCTCCGCGGTACGCTCGTCCGCGGTGCCCGGTCCCGCCCCGGGGCGGCTCCTGTCCGGCGCGGTCACGGCGCGGAGCTCCGCAACAGGTCCCCGAAGCGTTCGCCGACGAGATCCAGGCGCCACCCGAGCGAACCCGGCAACTCCCCCCACTCGCGGAAGTGGCGCACGGACGCCTCCAGCAACCGCTTGCGCGCCAGCAGTTCCGGCGCCATGCCGAGGGCTTGCGCGCACTCCTGCGCGAAGTCCCGCATGGCCTTCAGAACGCCGCCCTCGCGCGTCGACAGCGGCCGGGGCGGCGCCGCCGGCGCCGGTTCCTCGCGGCCTCGCGCGTACGCATCGAGCAGGTCGTCGGCATAACGCCGTGCAACGCCTGGCGGCATCAGGCCGAAGATCGTGCCCCGCGACGGCGCGGGCGCCTCCGCGATGGCGACGAGGTGCTCGTCGCGGACGGTCCGCGCGCGGGGGATGTCCCGCCGGCGCGCCTCGCGCTCCCGCCATGCGGCCATGCGGCGCAAGGCGGCGAGTTCCCTCGGGGCGAGCCGCCAGGCGCGCTTCATGCCGAGGTAGTAGTCCTCCGGGTCGGCCTCCGGGCGCTGCACGATGCCGGTCATCTCCTCCCGGAACCAGGACAACCGGCCCGCTTCCACGAGCCGCTCCCGCATGCGCGACCACATGGTCCCGAGATACGTCACGTCCTCGCGGGCGTACTCGAGCTGCGCCGCGGACAAGGGCCGCCGCAGCCAGTTCGAGCGCGTCTCGTGCTTGTCGAGGAACACGCCCAGGTAGTGTTCCACGAGGGCCGCGTAGCTTTTGCCGAAGTCCGGGCTCACAAAGGCGTGGGCAAGCTGCGTATCCACGAGATTGACGGGCCGGATGCCGAGATGGCAGTCCATGACTTCGAGGTCCTCCGAACACGAGTGCATCACCTTGGTGGTCGCTGCGTCCACCAGGAGCGTCTTCAAGGCGTCGAAGTCGTGCTCGGAACACGCATCGACCAATGCCACGCCGGCGTGCCCCGCGAGCTGGTAGAGCGCGGCGATGGGGAAGAACGTGTGCTCGCGCAGGAACTCGGTGTCGATGCTCACGACATCCCCGCACCCGCGCAGGAATGCATCGAGGTCCGCGTCGGTCTGGACGAGGGCGATCATCGCTGCCGGCGCTCCGCCGGCCGCATCCGCCCCGCGGCCGCAGTCCGCTCCGGACCCGCCAGTGCGCTCCACCTGGGCCGTGCCGGCTTCAACCGATGGACCGCCGGCCGCGCAATGCATGGGCGATCGTGCCGCCGTCGATGTATTCGAGTTCGCCGCCGAGCGGGACGCCATGGGCGATGCGTGTGAGGCGGGCATCCGTGTGTTCGAGGGCCTCGCCGATGTAGTGCGCGGTCGCCTCTCCCTCCACCGTGGGGTTGGTGGCGAGGATGACCTCCTCGACGCCGCGCTCGCGGACGCGCTCGGCGAGGCCCGTGAGACCGAGTTCCCCGGGCCCCACGTTCTCGATCGGCGACAGGCGTCCGTGCAGGACGTAGTAGCGCCCGGAGTAGCCGCCGGCCTGCTCGATCGCGATGACGTCGACCGGGGACTCGACGATGCAGAGCAGCCGCGGGTCGCGTTTCGGATTGGCGCAGAGCGCGCACAACGGAGTCTCGCACAGCGTGCGGCACTCGCCGCACCGGGTCACCTGCGTGACGGCGGCCTCGAGCGCCCTGGCGAGCGCGCCGCCGCCCTCGCGGTTCTGCTGCAGGACGTACAGGGCCATGCGGGTGGCCCACTTGGGCCCGACGCCCGGCAACACCTGCAGCGCTTCGATGAGACGGTCGATCAGGGGGCTGACGCGGATCAAAGCGGCAGGTTGAAACCCGGGGGCAGGCCCAGGGTCCTGGCGAAGTCGGACATCTTGTCCTTCTGCGCGTTCGCCACGCGACGCGACGCGTCGGTGATCGCGGCCGCGAGAAGATCCTCGAGCAACTCCCGGTCGTCCGCCAGCAGGCTCGGATCCACCTGTACCCTGCGCGCCTCGTAGCGCCCCGTCAGGGTCACCTTGACGAGGCCGGCGCCGCTCTCGCCGGTCACCTCGGCGCCGGCGAGTTCTTCCTGTGCCTCCGCCAGGCGGGACTGCATCTTCTGCGCCTGCTTCATCAGGTCGCCAAAACCCTTCATGACATCCACATCCGTTCCACCTCTCTCATGTCATGCGCCATGTCAGGGGCCGGCGGGGCCCACCGATTCGGGCCGACCGTCGAACCGCGCGAGCAGGTCACGCACGTTGGCGTCGGCCAGAAACGCGGCTTCCGCCGCTTTCTGGCGCGCCTCGGCGATGCGCCGCTCGCGGGCGGCCGGCGTCTCCGTCTGCGGACGCCCCAGGGAGACGATCACGCGCACCTCGCGCCCGACGAAGTCGGATACCGCCTGCTGCACGGCCGCCCTCTGCCTGTCGCTCTGCACGAGCGCATCGTGCGCCTCGTCGAGGAGCAGCTCCCAGGCATTCTCCGTGCGCGAGACCAACAGGCTGTTGGCCAGCACGAGACCCGCCATGCCCGTCGCCCGTATCGCGGCGACGACCTCGTACCACTCCGGCTCGCGGTCCGCCGGCGCCACCTGCGCGGCCCGACGGTCATCCTCGGCAGACGCCGCGTTGCCGAGCACGGCGTCCGCTGGCGGCTCGACGGCATCCGTTGCCGGGACGGAACCACCCGCCGGGGACACCGGCGCGGGCTCGGGTTGCGCGTGAGGGGCTGCGCCGGCGGCGCGCGCGACCGGTTCCGGCGCCGGCCCGGAACCGTCCGTGGCAACCGGTGCCGCCTCTTCGCTTCGCGGCGCTTGCGCACCGTGCGTTCGTGGCGGACCGGGGCCACCTGCCGCCGCTTGACGACCGCGGCTCGGCGCCGGCGCCGAGCCGCGCGAGGCGGCGGCGGTCGGGCTCCCCGATACAGGAGCGCCCTGCACCGCTGCGGCCTCGGGGCGAAAAGCCAGCATGCGGATCAACGTCATCTCGAATCCGACCCGGGGGTCCGGCGCGAACTGCAGATCGCGGCCGCCCATCAGGGCGATCTGATAGTAGAGCTGGACATCCTCCGGCGAGATGCGGGAGACGAACGGTTGCGCGACCGCGGGGACCTCGCCACCGACGGTCTGCCCCATCGCCACGTCGTGCAACGTGCGCTGCATGCCGCCGAGCACGTCCATGAAATCGGCGTTGCGCTCGGCGAGATCCGCGGCGCAGCGGAGCACGGCCGCGCGATCGCCGTCCGCGAGCGCGCCAAGCAGGGCCGCCACCTCATCGCCGCGCACGGTGCCGAGCAGCGACGCGACGTCTGCTTCCCGCAGCGCCCCGCCGCCGAAGGCGATCGCCTGGTCCGTGACCGACAGGGCGTCGCGCATGCTGCCCTGTGCGGCCTCGGCGATGATGTCGAGCGCCGCAGCCTCGAATTCCACGCCCTCGGCCTCGAGCACTTCCTGCAGATGCGCAGCGATCCGTTCCGGCAGGATGTTCTTGAGGTGGAACTGCAGGCACCGCGAGAGCACGGTGACCGGCACCTTCTTCGGGTCGGTCGTCGCGAGCAGGAACTTGACGTGCGGCGGCGGCTCCTCGAGCGTCTTCAGCAGCGCGTTGAAGCTCGATGCGGACAGCATGTGCACCTCGTCGATGAGATACACCTTGTAGCGCCCGCGCGACGGCAGGTACTGCACGTTATCGAGCAATTCGCGCGTGTCGTCCACGCGGGTCCGCGAAGCCGCATCTACCTCGATCAGGTCCACGAAGCGCCCACTCGCGATCTCCTCGCAGGCACTGCACTCGCCGCACGATCGGGCGCTGACGCCAGCTTCGCAATTCAGGCACTTGGCGAAGGCGCGGGCGAGCGTGGTCTTGCCGACGCCGCGCGTTCCCGTGAAGAGATAGGCGTGGTGCAGACGATCCGCGTCCAGCGCGTGCATGAGTGCGCGGACCGCGTGGTCCTGACCGACCACCTCGCCGAAGGTGCGCGGTCGGTACTTGCGGGCGAGAACCTGATAGCTCATGGTTGGCGGCATTGTAGCCTTCCGGGAACGCCATCGTCTCCAACGTCGGGCGCCGGGGCCGGCGCGGCGACGGGTCTCCAGGTCGCCCCGCCGGAGACGGCAACCTCGGCACGGGGCTCCACGACTCGATGGAACGAACATGGGCTTTCAGGGCAACTTTCTGATCATCGGCCACCGCGGCGCCGCCGGACTCGCGCCGGAGAACACGTTGGCAAGCTTTTGTCGGGCCGCGGCCCTCGGCGTCGATGCGGTGGAACTCGACGTCCACGTCGTGGAGTCGCAACTGGTCGTCATCCACGACGACACGGTGGATCGCACCACCGACGGGCACGGCCCCCTGGCGGGCCACAGCATCGAGTCGCTGCGTGGCCTCGATGCCGGCGACGGCGAACGCGTCCCGCTGCTCGACGAGGTCTTCGCCGCCCTGCCGCCCGGGGTGGGCGTCAACGTGGAGTTGAAGGGCCGGGGCACCGGCGCGCTGTTCGGCGACAGACTGCCCGACGGCGGCCGCGAGATCCTCGTGTCGAGCTTCGATCGCACGGAACTCGGCGCCTTCCGCGCCCGCCGGCCCGATGTCCCGTGCGCGCCCCTCTACGCCAAGCGACGCTCCGGCATGATCGCCCAGGCGCTGGCGCTGGACGCGTGGTCGATCCACCTGGCCGAGGACCTGATCGACCCAGACCTCATCGACCGTCTGGCGGACGCGGGATTTCGCGTGCTGGCCTATACCGTCAACGACGGCGCGCGCGCCGCCGAACTTGCCGACATGGGCGTCTCCGGGGTGTTCACCGACTATCCGGACCGCATCGGTCGGCCCTGAGGGAGCGTTTCAGTCGTCGATCCTGTGCAGCTCGCGCTGCAGTTCGAACTGCCCGGATGTCACGTGCGTCTCGATGCGCCGCAGGCGCAGTTCGAGTTCCACGAAGTCGTCCTGGGCGGCGCGCAGGCTGCGGCGCGGCGAGAAGCGCATGCCGATCTCCGGCGCGGGGGCGCTGTGGTACGCCTCGGTGCGGTCTTCCGCCTGGCGGGCGGCGGCTTCGGGCGCGTCTCGCCCCTTCCGCCGCGACATTCTGCCCTTGCTGCCCTTGCGTTCCCTCTTGGCATCCGGCGCGTAGTCCATCACGAACCAGGCGACCCAATACGCGGGAAAGACGATGCTCGGCATGAAGATCAGCCCGGTCACCGCGATGACGCGAACCACCCACGCCTCCATGCCGAAGTAGTTGGCGATGCCGCCGCAGACGCCGACGATCTTGCCGTTGTTGTCGTCCAGGTACAGCTTGCGGGAGCGGCGTTCGATCTGTTCGTAGTCGCGATAGGCCCGCGCCCGGTTGCGTAACGCGGAGCGCGCCGCCCCACGCCGCTTGCGCCGCCTGCGGCCGAGGTCGACATCGACGTCGATATCGACCTCGACGCCAACATCGTCCGGTTCGCGGCGACCGGAGCCCGGCCGGTCCCCCCGCAGCCAGGCGGTGGCGTCGTCGAGGGAGGCCGCCGCGCGGTCGCTCATTTCCTCCGTCGCGCTGGCGGCCAGGTCCTCGACCGATTCCTGGAACCTGCGGGCCGCGTCCTCGAGGTCGCGGCTACGGCGGCGACCCCTGTCGGATTTCCGAGTCACTTGCGCTCCCTCCTCCGGTCAGTCTGCTGCCTGGCGCCGGCGCCAGTCCGGCGTCTCGGCGTCGAGGATGGCCTCGAGCGTCTCGACGCGCTCGCCCATGCGCTCCGCAATTTCGGTGAGTCGCTCGAGCTCGGCGCGCTCGTCCTCCGAGAGCGTGCCCTGCAGGCGGCGCTTGCTGCGATAGTGCATCAGGATCCAAAGCGGCGCGACGACCACCGTGAACAGGAGGGTCGGCACGAAGGCGAAGACGTATGCGTCCATGGTTATCCCCGGTGAGACCGCTTGGGGCCGGTGCCCGCATCGCGCCGCAGCGGCCTGAAAATGATGCTTGCCATGCGATCGGTTGCCACGACCACCGAATGCGGTCCGGTCAACCCTGTGCCTTCGGCTTGTCGGGCGCCTCGACGCGGGCTTTCAGCCGCTGCAGTTCCTCGTCGATGCGCTCGCCGTCCTCGAGTTCCTCGATCTCCGCCGCCAGGGTCTTCTGACCGAGGTCGTAGGACTCCACCATGCCTTCGAGGTCGTCGAGCTTGCGCTCGTAGAGCTCGAAGCGGTGCATCGCCTCGTCGATGTTGTGCTCCGAGAGCTGGCGGCGGATGCCGAGGCGCGTCTTCGCCGTCTGACCCCGTACCACGAGCGCGGTCTGGCGGGTCTTCGCGTCCTTGATCTTCGCCTGCAGGGCCCCGATGTCCCCGTTCAGCTTCGCCAGCGTCTCGTCGAGCAGTGCAACCTCGGCGGCCGCGGCGGCAGCCATCTCGGCCGCCTTGCCGCGTTCGACGAGGGCCGCACGCGCGAGATCGTCGCGTTCCTTGCGGATCGCGAGTTCCGCCTTGCGCTCCCACTCCGCCGCCTCGGATTCGAGGGACTCCCGGCGGCGGGACAGTTCCTTCTTGTCCGCGATGGCCCGCGCCGAGGTGGTGCGCACCTCGACCAGGGTTTCTTCCATTTCCTGGATGATCAGCCGCACCATCTTCTCCGGATCCTCCGCCCGGTCCAGCATGGCGTTGAGGTTGGAGTTGACGATGTCGCTCATGCGGGAAAATACACTCATGGTATGCCTCCAAGGGGTGTCTCGATCGGATGCTTCATCCGCTTGCCTTGGAGTTCCACATTCCGTGCCAACTCCGGCGGTCATCGCAAGGCCTTGTTTTGACGGGCTTTCCCGCACGGCATCAACAAAACGTACCGTAGCATCTGGTGAATTTCGCCAACCCTTGGCTATTATGGAACCATGATTCGCGAGAAAGATCGGCTGGTCGGCGAGTCGCCGGCGTTCCTTGCGGCGCTCGACGAGGTCTCGGCCGTTGCCCCGCTCGAGAAACCCGTGCTCATCGTCGGCGAACGGGGCACCGGCAAGGAACTCGTGGCGGCGCGGTTGCACTACCTGTCGAACCGGTGGGATGCCACCTACCTGACGATGAACTGTGCCGCGATCTCGGATGCCCTGCTCGAGAGCGAGTTGTTCGGCCACGAGGCCGGGGCGTTCACGGGTGCGTCGCGCTCCCACCAGGGCCGCTTCGAGCGCGCCGACGGAGGCACCCTGTTCCTCGACGAACTGGCGACGACATCCGCGCTCGTGCAGGAGAAGATCCTGCGCGTGATCGAGTACGGCCAGTTCGAGCGCCTCGGCGGCAGCCGCACGCTGCGCGCCGACGTGCGGCTGGTTGCGGCGACCAACGAAGATCTCCCGCGCCTCGCGGCCAACGGCAAGTTCCGCCGCGACCTGCTCGACCGGCTCGCCTTCGACGTCATCACGCTGCCGCCGCTGCGGGCGCGTAGCGAGGATATCGTGCTCCTCGCGGAGCACTTCGCCATCGACATGGCGAAGGAACTCGAACGGGACTACTTCCCCGGGTTCACGCCCGCGGCCGTCGAGCAACTGCAGACGCATCACTGGCCCGGCAACGTGCGGGAACTGAAGAACGTGGTCGAACGCGCCGTGTACCGGACCTCGGCCGAGGTACCCGTACACGAGATCACCCTCGACCCGTTCGACTCGCCGTTCCGCCCCGCGGACGAGGCAGCCGACGACGCTCCGACGAGCGGCCCCGCCACCCTGCCCCTGGACCTGAAACAGGCCGTGCGGCAGATGGAGATGGACCTCGTCAACACGGCGCTCGCCCAGGCGCGCTACAACCAGCGCAAGGCGGCGGACCTGGTCGGACTCACCTATCACCAGTTTCGCGGTTACCTGCGCAAGTACGACCTGGGACACGGGGAGTAACGCGCGGCGTTCCGCCCCGACGGCGTACCCGTGTCCTTACGCGGCGCGGATCCAGACCCGGTTGTCGTGGAAGGCCGCACCGCCCATGGGGGCCACCGGGTCGGCGCCGGTGAGCACGTTCACGCCCTTGCCGCCCTCGAACGCATCGTTGGGCCAGACGCTCTCGATGATCACGACGCCGCGCTGGATGCCCTCGAAGGGCTCGACGTGAATGATCAGGGTGCCGCGGTCGTTGCCCAGCCGCACGCGGTCTCCGGCGACGATGTCGAGCGCGGCGACGTCGTCCGGATGCATCATCACGCAGGGGCGCCGCTGGCGGCGGATCGATGTTGGCGTCTCGTTGAAGGTCGAGTTGAGATAGTGCCGGGCCGGGGCTGTTACCAGCCGGAAGGGCATCTCCTCCGTCGCTTCCTCGATGACGGCCCAGTGGTCGGGAAGCCGCGGCATCGCCTCGAGTATGGCGTCGTCCACGAACCCGCGTGGCGTGTGCGCTCCCCAGTTCGGGGCGAAGCGGAACTTCCCGTCCGCGTGGGCAAACCCGTCCAGGTAGTGCGCCTCGCGGAAGTCCGGCTGGCAGTCGAACCATCGCTCGCGTTCCAATCGTTCGAGCCCGTCCCAGCCGGATGTGCGCAGGGTGTGGTCGATCAGCTCGCGGGCCGTCATGTCGAAGCCGGGATGCTCGGCGCCCAGCCGTTGCGCCAGCGCACAGACGACCTCGTGGTTGGACCGGCACTCCCCCGGTGCCTCGACGATCTTCGGGCCGAGCAGGATGTGCTGGTGGCCGCCGCCCTGGTAGACGTCATCGTGCTCCAGGAACATCGTCGCCGGCAGGACGATATCCGCCATGACCGCGGTCTCCGTCATGAACTGCTCGTGCACGCAGACGAACAGGTCGTCGCGCGCGAACCCCCGGTGCACGCGTTCGAGGTCCGGCGCTACGGACATCGGATTGGTGTTCTGCACGAACAGCGCGGTCACCGGGGGACCGTCGCCGATGTCCCGGGGATCGCCCTCGAGCACGGGGCCGATACGGGACTGGTCGAGGATACGCGTCGAACTGTCGCGGGCATCGAGCCCTTCGATCATCGACATGTTCCAGTGGTAGATCGAGCCGTTGTTGTGGAACGCGCCGCCGCCTTCGTGCTGCCAGGCGCCCGTCACGGCGGCGATGGAGAGCGCCGCGTGCATGTTCACGGCGCCATTGCGCTGCCGCGAGAAGCCGTAGCCGAGGCGCAGGTAGGTACGGGGGGTGGTGCCGATCATGCGCGCGAGGGTCTCGATCATGTCCGCCGGCACGCCGGTGATCGCCTCCGCCCACCGGGGTGAGCGGTCCGCCAGGTGCGCTTCGAGTGCTTCCGGACAGTCCGTGTAACGCGCGAGATAGTCGCGGTTGGCCAGCCCGTCGCGGAACAGCACATGCATGACGGCGCAGGCCAGCGCGCCGTCGGTGCCGGGACGCACGCACACGAACAGGTCGGCCTGCTTGGCCGTCGCGTTGCGGTAGGTGTCGATGACCACGATCGGTGCACCACGCTGCCGGCGTGCGGTGAGCGCGTGGGTCATGACGTTGATCTGCGTGGCGGCGGCGTTGGTGCCCCAGATCACGACGAGGTCGGACTTCGCCATCTCGCGCGGGTCGGTGCCGGCGAGCTTGCCCGTCCCCGCGATGAAACCGCTCCAGGCGAGCGTGACGCAGATGGTCGAGTGCTGGCGGGAGTAGCGCTTGACGTGGCGCAGGCGGTTGATGCCGTCGCGCATGACGAGGCCCATGGTGCCGGCGTAGTAATAGGGCCAGACCGTCTCCGCGCCGTGGCGCCGCTCGGCCTCGAGCAGTTGCTCGGCGACGACATCGAGGGCGTCATCCCAGGAGACGGGCTCGAAGCTGTCGCGCCGGCCTTTCTCGCCGGTCCGGCGCAGCGGCGTCGTCAGGCGGTCGGGATGGTGGATCCGCTCGGCGTAGCGCGCGACCTTGCTGCAGATGACGCCGGCGGTATACGTGTTGTCCTGCGCGCCGCGGATGCGGCCGATACGCCCTTCGTCCAGACGCTCCACGGCCAGCGCGCAGGTGGACGGGCAGTCGTGGGGGCAGGCGCTGTAGAGGATCTCCGATTGCCGGGGCATGTGCTGACGGTTCCCTGACCCGGCCCGCCGGGCTGGCGGCGCGGGCGCTACGATGAGGCGCCATGTTGCGCCATCGGGGACCAAACGCAAGCGGACCCGCGCGGCGCGCCCGGGCCGGCCGCGTTCGCCCCGCGAATCGAGCCGGTCGACGGGTCGACGCGGCCGCGGTCTGGTAAACTCGCCAGCGCCGCAAGGCACACGATGGTGACCCCACCGGTCCCCTCGCGACGACAAGTTGTGAACCCCGTCAGGCCCGGAAGGGAGCAGCGGCAGCAGCGGACTCGGGTGCCGGGGTGTGGCTGGTGGGTCGCCTCCAACCTTCGGAGAGGTGTCCGAGCGGCTGAAGGAGCACGCCTGGAAAGTGTGTATGGGTGAAAGCCCATCGAGGGTTCGAATCCCTCCCTCTCCGCCAATAACACTTTAAAAACAACACCTTAAAATTACCTGACCCCAAGGCCGAAGCATCAGCAGACGGTCTTGCTGTCCGCATCCCTGAGCATGTCGACGAAGATCACGTCGCCGATGTCGGCCGCATGGGCAATGGGACACCCACTCTCGCATGGGCAACGCATGGGCAATGGGACACCCACTCTCGCATGGGCAATGGGACACCCACTCTCGCATGGGCTCGCATGGGCAATGGGACACCCACTCTGGTGGATCCCATCTGGCGCTACTCGGGTGGGTGTCCCATCTGGTGGCCCACTCGGGTGGGTGTCCCATCTGGTGGCCCACTACGCTGGCACGTTGGGTACGCGCGGCCGCCTGAGCCGCTGCGCGCCAGACCGGACGCACCAGCCCGGGCGTCGCGAGCTCATGTAGCCACCGCGTGCGTTCCAGCCACGGGCATGCGCGGTCCCGCGCTCGCGGCTGCCCGCCTGTGCTTCCCACTCCCTCCCTTGCCGCGTGCGACGCGCGGCTCCCATTCTGTTGACTCGGGTGGGTGCCCCATCTGGCGCCCCCTCAGGTGGGTGTCCCATCTGGAGTGCATCAGGTGGGTGTCCCATCTGGAGTGCATGGAGTGGGTGGGTGTCCCATCTGGCGCGCCATGCCATCTGGCGCGACGGGTGGGTGTCCCATCTGGTGCGGGTGCGATCTGGTGCGCCATCTGGCGCGCCACATCTGGCGCGATCTCGATGCAGTCGCCGCAGCGTGCACGACCCGGCAGCATCGGCAGATTGGCGGATTCGACCATGACGGCGGCGCTGTTCGCGGCGGCTTTTGACACGCATCTCCCCAGCCCGCATGGTTACGTCTGACACCCCGATGACGCCCTCCTGGCCCATGACGGACATCGTCCACACCTTCGCCGGCAATCCGCTGGACCGCGGCGATGCCCAGCGCCGTGACCCGGACTGGTTGGCTGCGGCCACACAGGATCCGGATGCGCGCTATCTGCCCATGTGGCGTCTGAACGTACTGATCGAGGACGGGGATGGGCACCAGCTCGGCTGGCTGCCGCCGGCACGGATCACGGAGCTGGATGTGCGGACACCGCCCGTGTTCCTGGGCCTGGATGGCGATCGACCCCGATTCGCCCAGGACCTGTCCGCAGTGGAGGAGCCCCTGCGCGACCTGGACCTGCCGTCAGCGTTCCGCTTCGAGGACTGCCGCTCCGCCGCGATGGTGTTGCCCGCCAGCGACGCGGGCATCCTGGCCCAAGGCCGCGCGCAGCTCGCCTGGCACGAGCGGCACCAGTTCTGCAGCGCCTGCGGCACGCGTTCCACGCAGACGCGCGGCGGTCATGTGCGCATCTGTCCCAACTGCGACGCACAGCATTTCCCGCGCACGGATCCGGTGGCCATCATGCTGATCTCGCACAGTGACCGGTGCCTGCTCGGTCAGGCCGCGGGTCGCCTGGCGCGCACCGGCATGTACTCGGCCCTGGCCGGTTTCATCGACCAGGGCGAGTCCATCGAGGAGGCGGTGCGGCGCGAGGTCCGGGAAGAAGCCGGCGTGGAAGTCGGCGCCGTCCGCTATCACTCGTCGCAACCCTGGCCGTTCCCGTCGTCGCTGATGATCGGCTGTCATGGCGAGGCGCTGACCACGGACATCCGCATCGACCCGGTCGAGATGGCGGACGTCCGCTGGTTCCCGCGGGACGAGGCGCGCCTGGCACTGGGCAGCGAGCACCCGACGCTGAAGGTGCCGGGCCCCATGGCCATCGCGCACCACCTGATCCGGGCCTGGGTCGACGAGGTCTGAACCGCCGGTCAGCGCCGCCGGCAGGACGGCCCGTCAGGTGGAGACCCTGTCCCTGGGCCGCTCGATCTCAACGCTTCGCGTTGTTCACCGTCCGCTGGAAGATCGCGAAGTCCTTCTCGTAGTCGAAGTACTTCTTGTAGAGGAAGTCGTCGCGGCCGAGCAGCTGCGACATCGGCGGACCGTACGTTGCGACGAGTCGGTCCGCGATGTCCGAGTAGTCGTCGGCGGACCGCATGAGCAGACGGTAGTAGGTGGCGTGCAGGACGACACGCTGTCCGGGTATGGAGCGCGGCCAGTTGCCGTGCCAGACGTTCCCGTCCCAGAGGACGATGGAGCCGGCCGGGCACTCGGCCGCGATAGCGCGGGAGAGATCGGCGGACTCGGCTTCGTTCGGGTGGCGGTGGAAACGTCCCGTGCCGGGGACGATGAGGGTCGCGCCGCCTTCCCTCGTGAAATCGTCGCAGGCCCAGCACGCCGTCAGCATGAAGTTGTGCGCCGGGAACGGAGCCGGGATCATGTCCTGGTCGGAGTGCGGCGGTGTAGAGGGGTCACCGGGGTTGCGGACCGTGCCGATGAGGCTCCCCAGGAGGCAGCCGCGACCAACCGAGAACTCCGCCAGGGCCATCACGCTCGGGTTCGTCGCGGCCTCCGCGAATACGGCGTCCTCGCGCAGCAGCCGCCCCTTTGCTGCGGGGAGGCTGCGGGAGTTCGCGGCCTCGGTCGTCGCGACGATCGTCTTGCGCAGCCGGTCGAAGAACTCCGGAGAGGCGGCGTTTTCGACGATGGTCCAGCCTTCCGCCGCGAGCTGCCGACAGTTCTCGACGAGCCCGAGTTCCTCGACCACGGGGCGGAGTTGGTCGGAGATCGCCTCGGGCGGCACGGTCTCGTAGACCCGGGGCTCCAGGGGGACTGTCCCCTGCGGAAGCTGAACGTCGGCTGCGGCGTCCGCCGGGCTCCGATCTTCGGCGGCGTCTGCGATGGTCATGTCTGTTCTCCTTTTTCGGCGGAAGCTGCGTCAGCGCAACTGATGGAAGCGCCGCGACCGGAACGGCGCGCCGTCGGTCGGGTCGTCCACGAGCCGGCTTTCCCCGGGCAGCGATCGGTAGGTGGCGTCGTCCCCGAAGAAACGCAGCACGAGCGTGTTGCGTGCCGGTGTGGTCGCATCCACGGGTGCACGGCCGTGCAGGGCGCAGGGGTGGAACGCGATGACATCGCCGGGGTCGGTGTCCCAGGACACCACGTCCCAGGACGCCGGATCCCGGGCGAGATCGGCTTCGATGTCCGGCAGGATGGGCAGATCCGAGTCGCGGTGCAGCGGTTGGGTCGGGTCGTCGGGATCGCGATACGAGCTGCCGTTGTACCGCTTGCCCCGGTGCGAGCCCCGCACGATGGCGATCGAGTTTCGCGCCGGCAGGGGTTCGAAGGACATCCACATGTTGACCCAGTGCTGGCCGTGGATCGGCGTGTACGAGCTGTCCTGGTGCCAGGGGGAGTTGCCCAGCTTGCCGCCGTGGCTGCCGCCCTTCGCGAACAACTCTTCGGCGAGGTACCAGACATGCTCGGAGCCCCACAGCTCGGCCAGGTAGTCGGCGAACGGCACTTCATCGACGAAGGCGTTCAGGCCTGCTTCCCACGCACCGGGGTTCATGTTGTCGACGTAGTGCGCATGCGCGGTGCCACGGTATACGGTGACCGCGAGGGGCCCCGGGTTGGCCATGCCCCAGTCGAAACAGCCCCTGGCGCGGACCATCTGGTCCGGCGTCAGGAATCCCGGGGCCTTGACGCCTCCGTCGCGGGCGTAGCTCTGCTTCTGCTCTTCGGTGGGTCGCATGGTGGTGGCCTCTCGAGACTGACCGGCGTTATGACGGTTGTGCGCGGTGTTCGTCAAACCGCGCGGGTCGAACGCGGCCCCCTCCCTCGTCGATCAGCGCAGTTGCGGGAAGTGGCGGGCACGGAACGGGGCGCCGTCGGTCGGATCGTCCACAACAGTCCGGGGGCTGCTGGGCAGTGCCCGGTAGGTGGCGTCGTCACCGAAGAAGCGCAGCACGATCGTATTCCGCTCCGGCGTGACGGAATCCACCGGTCCGCGGCCGTGCAGGGCGCCGGGGTGGAACACGATGACGTCGCCGGGTTCGGTGTCCCAGGACACGACGTCCCACGACCCGGGACTCCGGGCAAGGTCGGCTTCGATATCCGGCAGCAGGGGCAGCTCCGAGTCGGGGTACAGCGGCTTCGCCAGATCGCGGGGATCGATGCCGTTGTACAGGGCGCCCCGGTGCGAGCCGCGCACGAAGGCGATGGAGTTGTGCGCCGGCAGGGGTTCGAAGGACATCCACATGTTGGCCCAGTGCAGGCCGCCGAGGGGGATGTAGGAACTGTCCTGGTGCCACGGCGAGTCGGCGATCTGGCCGTCCGGCGCGCACGCCTCGCCGCCGCGCTTGGCGAACACCTCCTCGGCGAAGTACCAGACGTGCTCGGAGCCCCACAGGTCGGCCAGGTAGTCGGCGAACGGCAGGTCCCGGACCAGCGCCTTGACGCCCGCTTCCCACGCCTTGGGGTTCGCGGCGTCTACCCAGTGCGCGTGCCTGGTGCCGCGGAATATCGTGCCTCCGACGGGGCCCGGATTGGCGACACCCCAGTCGAAACAGGCCCTGGCCCGGGCCAATTGCGAGGGGTTCAGGAATCCCGCGGCCTTGACGCCGCCGTCGTGGGCGTAGCTCCGGCTCTGTTCATCCGTGGGTGGCATGGTGCGGACCTCTCAAGACACAGGCGTTATGGCTGTCCTGCCGCGCGTTGTCAAACCGGGTCAGTGCCAAAGGGGATGAGCCGGGCATCGCCGTGCACCTCGCGCGCTGCTTGCCCAAGGCGCCTACCCTCAAGGCGCGTACCAGATCGAAGAACTCCAGGCGCGCTCCTGGATCGTGGCCGCAAGGTCCGGATTCGGTGGGATGCCGAGGTTGAGGGCATCCCAGGTGGACCAGCGGCAGCTCGGATTCTCGAGCACCCGAACGTAATAGAAGGCACGCTCGCCGGGGTCGAAGTCGGGGTCCGTCCACACCGTGCGGAGTTGGGTCGCACCCTTGTCCCGGCTGACGGAGCAGTCGGCGAGGTTCACCCGGGCGCCGTTGTCGCCACAGCGGTGCGTGTCCGGGTCCGGCGTCAGGCCGTCCGAGCAGGCGACGTCGAAGACACGCTCCTGCGCCTGTCCGTTCCGAATCCAGCCCTTGATCACCTGCGCGCGCTGCAGCCAGCCCGATGCCGGGTCGCGCAGCGCGATCACCAGGAAGCTCGGCGCCCCGCCCGCGCCCCCGGCAAGTTCGCCGCCCATCGGCACGCCGTGGCGGTAGGCCGCCGCGACGGGATCCGGCGCCTCCGCCAATGCCGCGTCGAGGCCGAACCCGCCGAAGAGGCGGACGCGGATACGTGGCCCGGAGGTGGCGAACGACTCGCGGCGTCGCATGGCGTCGTAGATGGCGGACCGGGTATTCCCGTCGGCCCACACGGCTGCCAGCCCGCCCGTTCCGTGGGTTGCCGTGCGAGGTGTCCAGTAGCCCTCCCAGGAATCCTGCTCCGGCCCGTAGGCCGAGCCCCGGGCCTCGGGGGTGTTCGCCCGGTTGGTGAAGTGGCGTCCCTCCTCGAAAGAGCCGGCGCTCACGTGGGTGTCGCTCGCGCCCACCACGCCGAGCCGATACGGGTTGAAGCCTGCGCGCTCCTCCATTTCGAGGCCGGTCAGGAGGGCGTCACGCAGGTAGCCGCCCTTGAAGATCGTGATCGGGTCCTTGTTCTCGGCCTTGTTGAGGTAGTACTGCACGATCTGGAAGTCCGCCCACTCGTCGTTCGGAGAGAGGGAGGGGTGTGTCTCGGACGTCCCCTTCTTCTGGCTGACCTCGACCACGGGCTCGTTGCGCATCCGGGCCGCCGCAAAGGCCGCGTCGATCGGCTCGCCCTGCCAGGTAGTCTCCATGAACGCGAGACCGTCGCTCTGGTTCATGTTGTGCGGAATGCCCATCGCTTCGATGCCTTCCGCGCGCAGCCCGTCGAGCCATGCCCAGAGGTCGGCGGGATCGGGCGAGTCCAGCGAGCTGAAGGGCCACTCGGGGACCTCCGAGCCGCGAAAGATCACGTTGCGGTGCAGATGACGGACGCCCGGGGACAGGGAGTATTCGTAGCCGATCAGCGCCGTGAACCGCCCGGGGTCGTCGTGCCGCTCGGCCGCATCGACGATCTTCTCCCAAGCCCAGGAGATGACGGCCTTGCCGGCGATGTCGGGGCCGCCAGTGAGGAACCTGCGCATCTCGGCCTGGTAGGCGTAGTACTCGACGAGCGACAGATCCTCGTCCGGCAGTACGCGGGACGTATCGGGATGGCCGTAGGACACGCTGTCCGGATCGAGCAGGGCGGCGTGTACTCCGAGGTACTCGGCATGATCGGTGACGGCGAGGAAGTCGAGCGGAGCGCCCGACAGCCGGATGGTGCTGCCGTCCGGATGGAGAATGGGCTCGCCTTTCGCGTAGCGGTAGGCATGGTCCGGCGTCGTGCGGACCGTCCCCATGAACGCATCGAACGAATACATGGTGTGGATGTGCAGGTCGCCGAAGAGCGCCGAGCGCTCGGGCGCTTGTGCGCCGGCGGCGATCGCTGCGGACGAGAAGGCGACCAGCGCGAGGCCTGTGCGCACCCTGCACAACGGTGTCGTATTCATGCTCGTTCCCCCCGACGAAACGGGGCCTATGGTGCGCCAACCCATGACGAATGCAACCGCGCTGGTTCGGCTGGAGGCTTGCCGCTCACTTGGCAATCGCGTCACAGATGTCAAATTGGTCTCGTCAGGACCATTTTTAGATGCAAAATGGACTTTGCAGGTCGATATTTCTCCATACCGAGGGTTGCTGGCGTTGGTGTGACGGGCGCCTGTCCCGGGTAGCCAACTCGTCGAAGCGCGCCGGCTCGCCACTACGAGGACGCCCGCCATGGCACGACCTCCAGGGATGTCCGTCGTATCACGGGCTCGTCACTCGCTCGGCCGAGGCTCGTGAAGGACAGCGGACATCGAGGCCAACGTCTCACGGCCCAACGGGCGAAGGTCCTGCATGATCTCCGCCGCGCTTGTGGCAAAACACGCGCTTTGCCGTCCTGCCGCGCCGACGCATGCCCGGAGCCGCCCCTGCCGCCTGCCTTCGCGAGAGCCTCTTATCGCGTCGGCGGGCCTGTGGTAGCGTTCCGGGCATCGAGGCGTGGCCCGACCGGGGAGTCCCCCATGCGGGAAACCGAAACCGTTCCCACCGACGACGATGCGACGCCCGCCAGGCGGACCGGCGCGCCAGAGCCCCTGTCGTTGTCCGACTACCCCGAGTCGGACGGTAAGCCGATGGCGGAGACGCCGATCCACTGGCACGCCACGGTCGACGCCGCGCAACCCCTGCAGGAGTTCTATCGGGACCGCGCGGATGTCTACGTGGGCAGCGACATGATGATGTACTACCGGGAGGGCGACATTCGGGCGAGCGTGTCGGCGGACATGTTCGTGGCGTTAGGAGTACCGAAGCTGCCGGAGCGGCGCGTGTGGCGGACCTGGGTGGAGGGGAAGCTGGCGGACTTCGTGCTGGAGATCACTTCGCTCGGCACGCGGCGCGTGGACGAGGTGACGAAGAAGGCGCTGTACGCGGAGCTGGGGATTCGGGAGTACTGGCAGTTCGACCCGCAGGGAGACTATCTGGAGCCGATGCTGCAGGGCCGCCGTCTCGGGTCCGACGGCGAGTATCGGACGCTGGTCCTGGAGCAACGGAACGGCGCCCTGTGCCATGGAAGCCTGCTCGGGCTGGAGTTGCGGCTGGAGGGGGAGCGGCTGCGCTTCTTCGACCCGCGGCGAGGCGAGTACCTGCTGACCTCCCGGGAGAAGGAGGAAGCGCTGCGAGGGACGGAGTCAGTGCTGCGCGGGACGGAAGAAACGCTGCGAGGGACGGAGGCGGCGCTGCGAGCCGCCCGGGCCGAGAACGCGGACCTCAGGCGGCGCCTGGACCGGCGCGGGAAGTGACGCTCCGTGGGTGTCCGCCCATGAGTATGGTGGTAGCTTGAGGACACT
Organism: Candidatus Azotimanducaceae bacterium; assembly: GCA_965206615.1. Taxonomy (GTDB): domain Bacteria; phylum Pseudomonadota; class Gammaproteobacteria; order Pseudomonadales; family Azotimanducaceae; genus VXNE01. Next base: position 131,124 of record OZ242219.1, on the reverse strand, counting down.
TTCAGGAGGTTAGCGTGACTTCGACACAACCCGCTTCCGCTCAGGATGCCGATCGGCCACTCGACGCGCTGATCGTGGGCGCCGGATTCAGCGGCGTGTATCAGCTCTACCGGCTCCGTGAGCTGGGTTTCTCGGTGCGCATCTTCGAAGCTGGAGCCGGATTTGGCGGCGTCTGGTACTGGAACTGCTACCCCGGTGCGCGGGTGGATTCTCATGTACCGAACTACGAATTCTCGATCGAGGAGCTGTGGCGGGATTGGAACTGGACGCAACGGTTCCCGGCCTGGAACGAGTTGCGCCGCTACTTCGAGTACGCCGACCACAAGCTGCAGCTCAGCCCCGACATCGAGTTCGACACGCGGGTCACCGGCGGTGAATTCGACGATGACCGCAACGAGTGGCTGGTAAGTACCGACGACGGTCGCACGACCCGCGCACGATTCCTGATTCCTTGCATGGGTTTTGCGGCGCGAGCGCATGTCCCCGACCTGAAAGGCCTAGAGACCTTCGCGGGCCCCTGTCACCACACGGCCCACTGGCCGCAGGACGGTTTCGACATGACCGGCATGCGCGTTGGTGTGATCGGTACCGGCGCCAGCGGCGTGCAGGTGGTTCAGGAAGCGGCCAGGGTCGCGTCACACCTAACGGTGTTCCAGCGCACGCCGAACCTGGCGTTGCCCATGCGCCAGCGCCAGCTCGACGCTGAGCGCCAGCAAGCGGCCAAGAGAGACTATCCCGAGGTTTTCAGGCAGCGGGCGGTAGCAGCCAGCTCGTTGTTCGACATCGTGGCGGACGAACGCGCCGCCCACGAAGTCTCCGCAAAGGAGCGGTTGGCAGCATTCGAATCCGCCTGGCAAAAAGGCGGGTTCCATTTCTGGGTCGGGACGTTCAGCGACATCCTCACCGACGAGACCTCCAACCGGCTGGCCTACGACTTCTGGCGAGACAAAACCCGGGGACGCATCGAGAACCCCGCTCTCGCGGACAAGCTGGCGCCGATGGCGCCCCGGCATCCTTTCGGCTGCAAACGTCCTTCCCTCGAGCAGAACTTCTTCGAGGCGTTCAATCAACCCAATGTCACGCTGGTCGACGTGCGCGAATCACCCATCGAGGAAGTCACCTCGACCGGCGTGCGCACGGCCGCGGGATCACATGAGCTCGACCTGCTTGTGTTGGCAACCGGGTTCGATACGAGCACCGGAGGCTTCACTCAGATGGATCTGCGCGGCACCGATGGCATCTCGCTAAAGGAACGCTGGGCGAACGGCGTGGAGACCTATCTCGGCATGGCGGTGCCACACTATCCGAACATGCTGATGCTCTACGGGCCCCAGAGCCCTGCGCCATTCTGTAACGGCCCCACATGCGCCGAGGTGCAGGGCGATTGGGTCGTCGACTGTCTGACGCATCTGCGCAAGCGTCAGATGGTTCGCATCGAGGCGCTGTCCGCCGCCGCGAAGTCCTGGAGCCAGGTGATTGCGGAGGCGGCCGAACTCACTCTGCTGCCGCGGGCTGACTCCTGGTACATGGGCGCGAACATTCCCGGCAAGCACCGGGAGCTGCTCTACCATCCGATGGTTCAGGACTACCTGGCACGCTGTCGGGACGCAGCGGCCAACGGCTACGAGGGATTCGAGTTGCGTTGAGACTGCCGGCGCGAGAGGCTGGTGCGGACCAGGGAAAGAGCCAGGAGCAGTCGCGAGGATTACTCCGGCACTATACTCCGACCCCGCCGTCTGTCTTCGTACCCATCCGTGATCAGTTTGACCTCAGCCGCCCGCAGTCCCTCTACGCGATAGATCCGCGGACCCAGAACGAGCATCTCCGGATTATCAGCGGAGTACACGGGCCATTCTATGAGGCCCTCCACAGAGGGGTCTCCTGTCTTTGCGAAGTTCGTCCAGATCTGCATCATCAGTGTCGAAAAACGCCTGTCCTCCGGGAGATCGTCGATTTTGAAAATAAACGAGCCCAAGTTGCCAAAAACGTAGGGTATCTCCGCCGCATGAAAAGCCTTCAACCCCGTATCTCCCTGGATCGATGGATGCCAGTTCCACCAGTAGAGATAAACATCGCTGTTGATTCTGGCCATCATATCGGCCCAGACGCGCGTCGGCTGCGTGAAAAGGAAATCGGTCTGGAAATCAATGTATGACTGCCTTGCCCGTGCAGGTGTCGAGTCCGGGTAGTGTTCGTAAACCTGCTCGCCCACCTCAGGTAGCTGCGCTGCCACCACCTCTGCCATGAGGCCGCGGTAGTCCAGTTTCGCAGCAATCTGAGGATCCAGCAGATCAGGGTTGAAGGGGGTCGCTTCATCTGCGGTTGAACCGATCAGCACAGGTACGTCCGCTTGCCTACCCTGGCTGAAGATATCGTGAATAGATTCCGGGAGAACAAACCCATCGACAATCGTAAACCAATCGAATTTCGGAATCCCTTTCAGCTGCGGACTGAAGACCTCCTGATCATTCTCATAGTTACGCATGATTGCCTTCGCAGGCAGTTTTCTGAGACTGGCCAGATCGAGCACCTCGCCACCGGCAAAAGCTCTCGCCATTTTCTGACCCATGGCTTCGGCTGACGGTGCGTAGCTGGTCGGTTGTTTCAGGTAGGGCAGCGGCAGAAAACGAGCGCCACTTTGGCCAATAACCTTGTGAAAGAGCCCGCGGGCGATGGGACTCGCCTGTAATACATTCGTACTCCATGATCCCGCTGACTCTCCAAAGATGGTGACATTGCCGGGGTCACCGCCAAAATTGCTGATGTTGTCGCGGACCCAGCGTAACGCCGCGATCTGGTCGAGATAACCCTGGTTTCCCGACTGGCCCTTGTTCTCCTCGGTGAGTTCAGGATGTGCGAAGAAACCGAAAGGTCCCAGTCGATAATTGATGGTGACTATGACAACACCCATCCTGGCCAGTTCATCACCGGGATAGAGCTCACCGGCGCCCCTCACAAGCGCGCCGCCGTGGATCCAAACCATCACAGGCAGCCTGTCATCTGTCGATGTCGCCCGCGTCCAGACATTCAGGTGAAGGCAATCCTCATCCATCGAATCACCTGGTGTTGCCCCACCAGCACGATAAAACTCGTTAGGTTCTTTCGGTTGAACACACTTCGATCGATACCGGCCTGCGCCGAGAACACCCGGCCACGCCTCTACTGGTGCCGGTGGCGCCCAGCGGCGTTCGTTTACGGGCGCAGCCGCGTAAGGGATACCGAGATACCGATTCAACCCGTCTGCATCAGCAACGCCCTCGATCCAGCCACCCTCGACCGCGAGCCGTTCATTGACGGGAGAAGCAATAGTTTGAATAGTCGCCACGCCTAAAACCAAAGCAAGTGCAACAGCCAACTGTGCTTTCATCGCTCTTCCTTTCTTTCGCGCCGCTCATCCTAGAAATACCAGTCCGCTCTCAAACCGATGGTTCGCGGCCGCAGTGTTCGAAACCGGTTGAAAGTAAAGAAATCCGGATTCACATAAATCAAATCGTCGTTATTGAGCACATTTTCACCATACAGCGCCAGGGTGTACTTATCCGTTTCCCAGCCGACCTGGAGATTCACATTTTCGAAGGCATCCGTATATTGAAAGTTCGTGTTGGGTGTCGAAGAACCCGCTATATTGGGCAGTGCATTCGGGTACTCACCGACATGCTGCACGTCCACCCTGCTATAGATCGCACCACCGCTGCCTAACGGGTAGGTGTACTGCGCAAATGCAGAGACCTGTCTCTCGGGAGCGGCCATCGGGCTACCCTTGACCGCACCGGCCCCGATAGCCTGCGCCTCGGTCAAAGACACAACTTCCGCAGATGCAAAGGTGAGGTTCAGACCAAGTTGCAGGTTAGCGGTGGGCCAGTAAAGCAACTCCGCCTCTATCCCTTTAGACTCCACATCGCCAGAATTACCGGTATAGGGAAAACCGTCAGACTGACGCGTTAAGCCTACCTGGATGGCCGGCCAATCGATGAAATAGGCCGCGACATTGGCCTGCAATCGACCATCCAGCCATCGCGTCTTCGCACCCAGCTCATAATTCCAAAGCTCATCGGAGTCACTCCCTAGTGGAATTATCGTGGGGTCGTTAGGATCAACGAGCGATCTGCCGCCGTTATTATACGCACCGGCGTTCGGGTGCGGACGACGGAAACCCTGTGCCGACGTGAAATAGAACGTTTGGTCATCGTTGGGCTTCCAGTTGATGCTGAACTTCGCTGTCGTCGCGGATTGCTTACCCGTGGTTGCACGGGCCGGGGGACGGGGTGCCCAGGTCGCGACGCCGGCCTCCCCTGCCAATACCATATCAATAACGGTGGTAGAGTTGCCGGCAACCGTTTGGTCGTCAAACTCGAACTCGGTGTAGCGAACCCCTGCCGTCAGACTCAGCGTCTCTGTGAAGTGATAATTCAACTCCGCGAAAAATGCCGCCTCGTTGTTTTCAATATCGCGGAAAACAATATCCATAGAGACACCAGCCAAGGGTCGGGGGTGTGGCAGCCCCGAATAATCGATTGCCTCGGAATCCAGGAACTCCCTTGAAGTGTAGAGAGAGCCAAGGAAATCGGTTTGACGATTTAGATAAAAAAGTCCTGCCAGCCACTCTACCTTGCCGCCATGTGAAGAGACCAGGCGAAGTTCCTGCACGAAAGCATCCTGGTCTAGCGTTTCATTGTAATGAAACGGCATGACGTCCACAAAAAAACCGTCCAGAACCAGATCCCAGTAATGCTCACTCATCGCCCAGGTGGTGGAGGAAACGAGTTGCGCCCAGGGTAAATCGTACTCGAAGTTGAGGTTGAGATGATCGTTCTCAAGCCAGATCCCCTCTGATTCATGGCCCGCCGTTTTATTTTTTCCGAGCGCAGGTTGCGTTGTGTCCTGTTCGGTTGCAGCATTTTTGTCGTCACGCATGATGGAGAAGGTGAGCGCGGATCGATCGTTCGGTTCCCAGCGAAGTGAAGCTCGCGCGCCCCACTCTTCCGAATCGTTATGGTCTTCGACGCCCGGTTGGCCCCACGCACCCACATTATCGATGTAACCTTCCTCGTCCCGCACATAACCCACCAAACGCAGTGCAACACTGTCAGAAACAGGTATATTAACCATCCCGTTGTATCGCTGCCGGATACCACCACCGTCCGTCGAGCCTACGTCCACCCGAACCGACGCATCGAACCCATCCAGGTTTGCCTTGTTGGTGATGACGCGAGCTGCGCCGCTCAGAGAACCGGAACCGAAGGACGTTCCCTGGGGTCCCCTCAAGACTTCAACGCGTTCCACGTCATACAAGCGGAGATCGGGTGTGAAGATAGAGAAGCTAGTCACCGGCACTTCATCGTAATACACGGCGACTGGTTTCTGATCGCCGACGCCGCTCAGGGATGTGGCGGTCTGGACACCCCTGATGGTAAACTTTTGAAAGTTCCTGGGACCGGTAAGGTTCACTCCAGGCGTCTGCCGCGCAAAATCGTCGAAGTTCTCGATCCCCTGGCGATCCAGATGTTCCGTCGTGTACGCCGTGATGGCGATCGCTGTATCCTGCAGCGACGTGTCGCGCTTGGTCGCTGTGACGACGATCTCCTCGATAACCACCTCATTCGAATCAGTGGTTGCGTCGTCCGCCGCGATGGCCGCCGCGCCGGAAGTGGCGAATATGGCCGCGGCGATGACCGTGCCCAGGCGTTTCAGCAGTGGTGCTTTTGTTGTCCGCGGGTCGGGCGTCAGTTCGGCCACCAACTGCAGTCGCGTGACGATGATAGCCTCACCCTTGATGCGGTATTCCAGGGCCGTACCGGCCAGCAGTTGCTGCAGCGCTTCGTCGGTCGTGTATTCACCCTGCAGACCCGGCGTGTTGCCGCTGGCATGGTGGTGAACCATCACCGTCAGCTCCGCCTGTTCGCCGAACTGGAGCAGCGCGGCAGGAAGTTCCTGTGCGTCTATATCGAAATGCCTGACGGCATTGAGTTGATTGGTCGGTTGTTTGTCCATGCGTCCCCCTCTGGAGTCGGACGTATCAGCGAGACAGGCCCATCCGACACCTAGAACAAATGTCAGGACTGCGCCTTTCCACAGATACGACGCACGGATCCGACCGAACCCTAGACTGTCCCTCCTCATCCCCAGGTAATCTGAACTGGCCTAGGGTGAACGGGCTTCATACAGGATGGTGACACCGGCGGCATTGTCCTGCGGGGTCACCGGAACGACTTCGCCGAGCAGGGTCACCATCGATTCGCGGTCGCGAATATGGATGATCCCTGTGACCGGGTAGTCAGGCACCCCCTCGGCCACCTGCACCTCGCTATGGGTATAGCGTGAGATTTCCCTCGCCGCCACGCGCAGCGGCGTGTTGTGAAATCTCAGCATGCCCTGCTGCCAGGCGGTAGCGGCTTCGGCATCGGTCTGCTGTTCGTTTCTGATCCGGCCGGACGAGTCGATCTTCAACTGTTCGTTGGCATCGAGTATCACCCCGTCCTGCCAAATTCGAGGCGCTCGTTGGGACAGGATGGCGGTGAAGTCCTCGGGGAGGCCGGGCACCACGGCAACCCGGCCCTCGATCACGGTGACTGCCCACTCGTCGTCGTCCCCCCGGCGCACGGCGAAGCGGGTGCCGACGGCGATCACGCTGTGCGCACCGGCGCGCACCACAAACGGCCGCGCGGCGTCGTGATCGACGTCGAACACGCTTTCGCCACGCTTGACGATGACCTCGCGAACCCTCGGGGTATAGCGGACCTCCAGGTCGGAGGCGGTGTTGACGTGCAGCCGCGAGCCGTCGTCGAGCGCCAGCTGGCGCTGCTCGGTCTTGGCGGTGGTAATGGTCATGACCGGGGTACCTGGTGGCCCAATGCCCTGCCACCAGAGGACTGCCAGCAGAAGTGACGCTGCCGTGGCCAGGCCCGTGATCCACATGGCGCGGGACCGCCGCGTACGGTTTGCGGACGCAAGGTTCAACTGGCTGAGCTCGTCGCGCGCCCAGGACTCCAGGGCGCCGACGTCGTGCCATTCCTGCTCGATACGCGCGTAGGCCAGTTCGTGCTCGATGTCCGCCGCGAGCCACTGGTTGAACTCGTGGCGCTCGGCGCTGGTGACATCAGGGGCGCGCAGCCGGGTGTACCAGCTGGCGGCCTGGGCGTTCCTGTCGTCTTGCATGGCGCTATCCCTCATGCGGCGAGTCGGCGACCGTCGAGATCGTCGTCAGTGCACGGGTCATGTGGTACTCCACCGACTTCTGCGACAACCCGACCTGGCGGGCGATTTCCGCGTAGGTGTGTCCCTCGAAACGGTGCAGCAGGAATACGTGCCGCGTCTTCACGGGCAGGGCCGCCAGTGCCCGTTGCACGGCGATGAGCCGCTCGCGCCCCAGCAGGATCCGCTGCGGGTCCCCTGCCGTTTGCGCCTCTTCGCTGGCATCGACCGCGTGCTCGCGCAGAACCCGCCGCCGCACCTCGCGACGGCGCAGCACGTCGAGCGCCATGCGGTTCGCCATCGTGAAGAAAAAGCGGCGCAGATCCTGGATGTCCTCCCGGTCGGCCTGGCGCAGGAGTTTCTCGAACGCGTCGTGCGCGACCTCCCGCGCGTCCTCGGCGTTGCCGAGTCGGCGGGACAGCAGGCGGTGCAGATCCGGCGACGCGTGCTCGTAGAAGTCGACGATCTCCGCCCGTTGCAGGGACTTTTCCGGTTGGCGGGAGTCGCTCACATCCAAAGTCCGTCCAACACGGCCGTACACACCCATAGTCGATGTACTGACGAGCGAGAGGATGGATACCCTAAGATCCGTAGTCCATCGGCACCGGCGGCGTTCCCGTGCAACGGAACTCCTTCAGGGCGCGTCGCGAGACTCTGCCTCCCGGAGCCGTGCCTCCAGCTCACGAACGCGGGCTTCCAGGGCAAGGCGAGCGGCCTGCTCCCGTTCCCGCAGGGTCTGCTCCCTTTCCCGTGCCATCTGTTCCCGTTCACGCGCGGCCTGTTCCTGCCGGTGGGCGACACGATGCTCCGACCAGGTGCGGAAGACCTCCCCGGTCGCGGCGTCGCGAAACCGCAGGTTGCCGTCCTCGATCCACAGGTCCATCCCGAGCACCGCACTGCTCAGCGTACGTCGCCCCCCCTCGGCGCGCGCCGGGAGGGGGCGATACGTACCGTCCTGCAACGTCAATCCCAGCAGGGGCGGGTCGAAGTACTCGTCCTTCGGGTCGAACATCCAGTACTCCTGGATCCCGAGTTCGGCGTAGAGCGCGCGCTTCGGACCGACGTCCTGCTTCCAGGTATTCTGCGACGCCACCTCCAGCACGAAGTCCGGGGCCTTCGGCTCTTCCCAGAGCTTGTAGGTCATCCGGTTGTGTTGCGGCGCTCCGAGCACCACGAAGACGTCCGGCGCCACGGACTTGGCGGGATTGCCCTCTTCGTAATAGATCAACAGGTCGCCGGAGACGTAGATGTCCGGGTGGTCTTCAAAGTGACCACGCAGGACGTCCAGCGCGCCCAGGATCGCCGTGAGCTGCCAGTCGTTTTCAGCCAATGGCAGGCCGTCGGAACTGGGATAGAGCGGATCCTCGGTTGGAAGCTCCGGTTTCCTGCGAGGGATATCGCCTCGCGCTCCTCCTGTATGCGAGGGGGTTACCCCCTCGCGCTCCTCCTTCATGCGAGGGGTTCCCCCCTCGCGCTCCCCGGCTGAAGGTTGCTTCATGCGAGGGGTTACCCCCTCGCGCTCCCCGGCTGAAGGCTCCTTCATGACGACGCTCCGCGATCGTATGCGGCCGTGCCACCCGGCCCTTTGCAGCCAACCGTAGCATGGCCTCGCCCACATCCGCATTCGAACAGGTAGGCAAAGTCTGAATGCGAATCCGACCGACCCATAGACGGCAATCGCTCCGAGTGCGGTGGGACTTCGCCTACTTGAGCCCAGACGCATGTTGCTCCCGACGAACGAACAGAGAGCACACGGCCCATCTTTGCGGACCAGGACTTCGCGTCAGTCGATGACCTCGCCGCCGTCGACGACATGGGTGGCGCCTGTCACGAAGCTGGCGAGGTCCGATGCGAGATACAGGACCGGGCCGGCGATCTCGCTTGCGTCGGCGATGCGGCGTTGCGCCTTGCAGTCCCTGGCGAGGATCTCGTAGCCCGCCTCCACACTGTCGGCGATGCGGAGCGCGAGGTTTCGAAGCATGTCCGTGTCGACGCCGCCTGGTACGACACTGTTGACGCGAATGGCCTTGCCGAATTCGAGAGCATGAGATCGCGTAAGACTGATGACGGCGGCCTTCGACGCTCCGTAGACCGAGCCGTACGGCGTGCCGACGAGGCCGAGCACCGAGGCCACGTTGACGATGTTGCCGCCCGACTCCCGAAGATGGGCAGCAGCATGCTTGGTCATGAAGAAGACGCCCTTGAGATTGACGTCGAGGACGCGGTCCCAATCCGCCTCCTCGGTCTTCTCGACCGGCCCGCCGGCCCCGATGCCGGCGTTGTTGACGAGCACGTCGAGGCCCCCGAGCCCGTTGACGGCTGCATCGACGATCGATTGGCACGCCGCTTCGGGTCCGACCGAACCCGGCGCTTCGATGACGCGGTCGCCGGCGCCGAGTTCGGCGACCGCCTTGCCCGTCGTCTCCTCGGTGCTGCCGTTGACGGCGACGCGTGCGCCGGCTTGCAGGAAGGCCTCCACGATCGCCCGGCCAATGCCTCGAGTGCCGCCGGTGACGAGGACGCGTTTGTCGGTAAAGTCGAGTTGCATGGCTGTCTCCTTCTCGGTCTCAGGTCTTGGCGTTATTCACTGTCCTGATGAAGATGGCGTAGTCCTTCACGTAGTCGAAGTTCTTCTTGTAGAGGAAGTCGTCGCGGCCGAGGAGCTGGGACATCGGCGGTCCCCAGGTCTCGACGAGGCGGTCGGCCGCGTCCGAATAGTTCTCGCCAGGCCGCATGAGGAGACGGTAGTAGGTGGCATGAAGGACGACTCGCTGCCCCGGGATGGAACGCGGCCAGTTGCCGTGCCAGACGCTGCCGTCCCAGAGCGCGACGGACCCTGCCGGGCATTCGATCGCGATGGCGTTCGACAGGTCGGCCGACTCCGCGTCGTTCGGGTGGCGCCGGAAGCGCTTGGTGCCCGGCATGACGAGCGTAGCGCCGCCTTCCTTCGTGAAGTCGTCGCAGGCCCAGCATGCCGTCAGCATCATGTTGTGCTCCGCAAACGGAGCGGGAAACATGTCCTGGTCCGAGTGCGGCGGTGTGGACGGGTCGCCGGCGTTCCGGACCGTGCCGATCAGGCTGCCCATGAGAAAGCCGCGGCCCACCGAGAACTCCGCCATGGCCATCACGCTCGCGTTCAGCGCGGCCTCCGCGAACACCGGCTCCTTGTCGAGCAGCCGCATGCGGCTTCCGGAGTCCGGGGTCGTCTCCAGGATCGTGTTGCGCAGACGCTCGAAGAACACCGCATCGGCCGCGTTTTCGATGACTGTCCAGCCCTCCGCCGCGAGCTGCCGGCAGTTCTCCACGAGCCCGAGTTCCTCGACCACGGGAAGGAGTTCCGCGGAGATCGCCTCCGGTGGCAGTGTCTCGCTGATCCGGACCGCCGGGGAGACGACCCCTTCGGCCGAACCGGCGGCCGCATCGGCGCCGCCGCGCCGCGCGCCCGAGAGCGTACCGTCGCCGAACTCCCCGAACTTCACATCCCCTGTCACCGAGTCGCCGTCGAAGGCGACGTGGAACTCGAGCGTCATGGCCATCGGCTCCGTCACGCTCGCCTGCCACTGCGCCCGGTCGCCGGATACCGAACCGGCCTCGATCGCCATCGGCTGGAACATGCTGCCAGACACCGTCCCGGTGACGGAGCTCCCGGTCTGCGTCAGGTCGAAGACGAGCTGGAGCGCCCCGTAGGAGGAATCCAGATCGACGTCCCAATGGCCGCTCACGCCCGGGATGGTTTCCGTGCGCGATCGTTCGTCCACCGCGTCTGCGACTGCCATGCCTGCGCCTCCCGCTCAAATGCTCGCGCCGCCACGCGACGGACCAACTCGACTTCGTCGAGCATGCCACAGCGCCGTGGAATCGGCACCGTGGAATCGCGTTGGAGTCGGCGGCGTTTGAGTCGGGGCGTTGGAGTCGGGACACACACCGAGTCGTTTGGTCGTTGGAGTCTGGGTCGTTGGAGTCGGGACACACACCGCGTCGGTGGGGCGTTGGAGTCGGGACACACACCGCGGCGTTGGAGTCGGGACACACACCGTGGAGTCGGGACACAGGCGCGGTGCACCGTGGAATCGGGACACAGGTAGTCCCCCGAACCGGTGCAGCAGGAATACGTGCCGCGTTTTGCGCACAAGGGCCAGTGCCCGACGAGCGGACGACGGATAGCCTAAGATGTTGCGCGGCGAGCGAGGAGCCCCGGCCATGCGATGCGTCCCACGAATCACCGCTTTCCCGTGGCTGGTCGCCGTGCTGGCCGCCGCCGCGAGCGGCGCGCAGGAGTCCGTGCTCTCGCACCACAGTGTGGCCACCGACCTGGTGCCCGGCGACGCGCGCTTCGACCTCCTGCTGCCGCCAGCCTACGACCCGGAGCGGGCGGAGCCGTACCCGCTACTCCTCTGGCTGCACGGCGGCAGCAGCGGCGAGAATCAACTTGAGCGCCGTCTGCGTTCCCATCTGGAGCGCGCCTGGGACGAGGGCACGATCGAAGCCATCGTGGTCGTCGCCCCGATCACCGGCAACTCCTACTACATCGACTGGAAGGAGGGTGGCAACGATTGGGAGACATTCCTCCTCGGCGAGTTGCTTGCGCACGTGCGCGGCAGCTACCACGTCGCGCAGGGCCGGGCGGGCACGCTGATCGGCGGCGCCTCCGCCGGCGGGCAGGGCACGCTGCGGATCGCCCTGCGCAACCCCGAGACGTTCGTCGCGGCGGCGGCCCTCGAACCCGGATTCCCGCCGGTGACCGCCTTCGCCGACCTGGACGTGACGCCGTACGGCCCGGGAGCCATGCGCTTCCTGGAGTGGCGCTTCGGCAATCCGGTCGACACCGCCTACTGGCGGGCCCGCCATCCACCGACGATCATCATCGACAGCGCCGACCGGCTGCGCGACTCGGGCCTGCAGCTGTTGGTCGAGGCCGGCGACGAGGACGCCAACCTCACGTTCCTGGGCGCCGAGCTGGTGCATCGCCTGCTCTTCGACGCCGCCATCGAGCACGAGTACCACCTGATCCGCGGCGCCGCCCACACCGGGCGCTCGATCCCGCGCCGACTCGCGAACGTGTTCGGCTTCTTCCAGCGCGCGCTGCGTCCCGAGGGGCCCGACGCGGAGGCGGAGCGCCATCTGGCCAACGCGAAGCGCTCCGGCCGGTATGCGCCGCGTGTGCCTAACCAGCTTCACTTCGAGACCGTCGACTTCGGGGGCGCGCTGCCGTGAGGGTCGAACCCCAGGGGCCGTCGGGACGTAGGGGGCGCCCTTGTGGCGTCCCGTTTCGAATTGGGCGCGGCATAGCGACATGCGCGTAGCCGTTCTCCCGCACACCGAGCGCGACCAGCTCAGCGCGCGCTGGGTGGCGAGCATCTTCCTGCGTACGTGGCCGTTCATTCGCCCGCTGCTCCGGCACCTCGTCGCGTACCTGTCGGCGTCCGGGGCGGTTGCGCTGGTGACAGCATTCCTGGGGTTCCTGCTGATTGGCGTCGCCACCTCGGGAGTGCTGGCAGGCAAGCCTATCGGGGCCATCGCGGCCTTCCTATTTTCGCTCGATCCCGCCGTCTTCGTCGAGGTCGAGGCCCTCCCGGTCGAGGCGCGCCGCGCGCTCCTGTTGCCGACGCTCGAGCTGGCCATCGTCCTCGCGGCCGTGGCCATCCCGAGCGGGCTGGTCCTCAACTACTACGGCATGTGGATCTTCCAGCAGATCAACCAGCACATGCGGGTGCAGCTCGTCGACCGGCTGCAGGCGCAGTCGCTCACGTTTCACGCCAACGCCGAGACGGGAGACGCCATCTATCGGGTGTACCAGGACAGCGCGATGGTCACGGCGATCATCCGCTCGATCTTCATCGAACCGATCATGTTCCTCGGCCGCTACCTCCTCGGAGTGGGTGTCGTCGCGGCGTTCCAGCCGATCCTTGCCGCGCTGCTCGCCGTCACGGTCCTGCCCGTTCTCTATCTCGGCTATCTCTTCTCGTCGCGCCTGCGCACGCGGTTCAAACGCGCGCGCGAACGCAACAGCGCGCTGACGTCCTGGATCCAGGAGAGCGTGCTCGGCGTGCGCGTCATCAAGGCGACGGGGACCGAGCCGCAACGTACGCAGGGCTTTCACGAGCGCTCGCGGAACGCGCTCGAGGCCGCGTTTCGGTCGCGTGTGTCCCTTGCGGTGCTCGGCATTCTCGCGTTCGCCGTGATCGGACTCGCGATCCTCGCCGTCGAGTCGCTCGCGGCATTGTGGTCGAACGCGTCCGCCGCGACGTTCGCGCAGGGCATCCTGCTGGGCTTCGGGTTCGCGGTCTGGAATTTCGGCACGTTCTCGGCGGTCAACTCCCGCGCCAACGACGGCCTCGGCGCAATCCGCGCGCTGATCAGCCTGTGGGGCCGCGCCCAGGACATGGCCATGGGGCTCGGGCGCGTGTTCGAGATTCTCGACCTCGAGCCCGACGTCGAGGACGCCGCCGATGCCATCGCGCTGCCGGCGTTCCGCGACACGGTACGCTTCGAGGGTGTGGCCTTCGGCTATCTGCCGGATCGGCCCGTGCTCACCGGGGTCGACCTCACCGCGCCCCGCGGCACGGTGACCGCCATCGTCGGGCCGACGGGCACCGGCAAGTCGACCCTCATGTCGCTGCTGCTGCGCCTCGCCGACCCCGACGGCGGGCGCATCACCATCGACGGCATCGACATCCGCGGGGTCACGATCGACTCCCTGCGCAGCCGCATCTCCATCGCGACCCAGGAGAACATCCTGTTCTCCGACACGGTGACGGAGAACATTCGCTTTGCCGTGCCCGACGCCCCACCCCAGGCGGTCGCCGAAGCGGCGCGGGTCGCCTGCGCCGACGCGTTCATCGAGCAGCTGCCGGGCGGTTACGAGACGCCGCTCGGCGAGCGCGCGACGAAGCTCTCGAGCGGCCAGCGGCAACGGATCGTCATCGCCCGGGCCGTCGTGAAGGATGCGCCGATCCTGATTCTCGACGAGCCGACCGCCGCGCTCGATGCCGAGACCGAGCTCCAGGTGCTCGCGAGCCTGAAACGCTGGGGCGAGAACCGCTGCATCTTTCTCATCACGCACCGGTTGTCGACGATTCGCCAGGCCGACCACGTCGTGTACCTGCGCGACGGGCGGGTGCTGGCGCAGGGGACACACGACGCACTGATCGCCTCCACGCGCGTCTACCGCGAGTTCGTCGAGGCCGAGACGGGGCAAGCGGCGTGAGCGACATGCCCGATGGCCGCGAGTTCGGCACGCGCGAGACCCTCTCGCTGATCGCACGCTCACTGACCTTCGTGTTGCCGTACCGAAAACAGATCGCCGTCAAGCTCGCCCTGAGCCTGGTCGGCGTCTCGGTGGTCCTGATCCTGCCCTGGCCGCTGAAGATCCTGGTCGATCACGTCGTGATGGGGATGCCGGTCGGCACCGCGCCGACACCGTATCCGCCCTACGCGCAGCCCTTGCTCGATCTCATGGTCGGGCTCACGCCGTTTGAGATCGTCTGGGCCACCGTCGGCATCAGCCTCGTCGGCATCGTGCTGATCGGCGCATTCGGCCAGGGCGCCGCCGGCGACCGCGCCGAGGGCGAGCTTTCCGAGGGCCTGGACACCGCCACCAAGAGCGAAAACCAGGCGAACGTTTCCGACAGCCGCGTGGGGGGCCTCCTCGGGCTCTACGAGTACCGCTATCAGCTGCGGGCCACGCATCGCATCAACCACGATCTGCGCTCGATGCTCTACCGCCGCCTGATGGCGTTGCCGATGACGCGGTTCGCCGACGCCAGCATCGGCGATGCGGTGTATCGCGTGATGTACGACACGCCGTCGATCTCGCGGGTGTGTTACGACATCCTGGTCACGCCGCTCGTCAGCATCTACGCGATGGCGATCGTCATCTGGACCACGCAGTACAGCTTCTCGGTCCTGCCGTCGGTGGTCACGATGGCGTGGCTCGCGGCGCCCATGGTGCTCGCGAGCACGCTCCTGATGACGGGCATCACGCGGCGACGCTCCATCGCGAGCCGGCAGGCGGGCGCGGCGACGACGGCCACGGTCGAAGAAGGCATGAGCAACATCGCCGCCGTCCAGAGCCTCGGCGCGAACGCCAGGCAGCGCGAGTCGTTCGCGGCCGACAGCGCACAGTCGTTCAAGCGCTTCCGCGGCTATGAGCTCATGAACCTGCTGCTCGCGGCCTTGCAGGGCATCGTCATCCTCGGGCTGACGTTCTATGTCTTCTACGACGTGGCCAACGCGATCATCGACGGACGCATGTCCGCCGGCGACTATTCCGTGCTGTACGGCTTCTTCCTGCAGATCGCGATCACGGCCGGCGCCATGGGTGCGCTGTGGTTCAACCTGCAGAACAGCGTGGCCGGCATGAAGCGCGTGTTCGACATCGTCGACATGCGCGTCGATGCCGACCACCACGGCACGCGCCGGCTGCCCGAGTCCGCGCGTCGCGTCGCGCTCGAGGACGTTTCCTTCAGGTATCCGGACGGCACGCTGGCGCTCGACGGCGTGAGCCTCGAGGGCCGCGTCGGCGAGATGATCGCGCTGGTCGGCACCACCGGCGCCGGCAAGTCGACCCTCGCCTACACGCTGCCCGGGTTCATCCAGCCGTTGGCGGGGCGCGTGCTGCTCGACGACGTCGACCTGACCGCGCTCAGGGTCGACTGCGTGCGCGACAACGTCGCGTTCGTCTTTCAGGAACCGGTCGTGTTCGACGACACTGTCGCCAACAACATCCGCATGGGCAATCCTGCCGCGAGCGCTCTCGAAGTGGAAGCCGCGGCGCACACCGCCGGAGCGCTCGACTTCATCGAAGCGCTGCCGAGCGGCTTCGAGACGCGGCTCGGGCAGGCCGGCGCAACGCTTTCGGTCGGTCAGAAACAGCGGTTGGCCATCGCCCGCGGTCTCGTGAGCCGCGCGCCCGTCCTGGTACTCGACGAGCCGACCGCCGCGCTCGACCCCGAGACGGAAAACGCGCTCATCGAAGCGTTGAACGCCGAGCGCGAGAAGCGTCTGCTCATCGTCATCGCACATCGGCTCAGCACCATCCGCTCGGCCGACCGGATCTTGTTCATCGAAAGCGGCCGCATTATCGAGACCGGCAGCCACGACGAACTGATGCGCGAGCGGGGCGGAGCCTACCGGCGCTTCGTCGAGCTGCAGGTCGGCCCAAACGCGGTTTGACGCCTCGCAGACGACGGGCCTTCAGCCGCCCGCGGCGGCCGACGCGTGGCTCCTGTGGTCGGGGACACACATCCTTCGCTCGACACCCGAGACAGCGCTGTCTGGGTCGCTTCGGGGACATGGGTCGCTTCGGGGACACACATCACTCGCTCGTCACGCATAGCGGTCGCTTCGGGGACACACATCACTCGCTCGTCACGCATAGAGGATCGCCGTCTGGATGACGCCAGGGAGAAATCAGGGACGAAGCGGTGGTCGGATCGCGACGTGGGGCCGTGGGTTCATCGACTGGCCCCGGGGGGACCAGGCGGTCGGGACCGTCATCCGAGCTTTTTGGCCCCCGAGGAGGCGTCGATCTCCGTTGAGGGCCTCAAGCGGGCAGAGGAGTCTCCCGGAGACGCATGCCCCGCGCTGCCGTCCAGGTCTGTAGCTGCTCGGTCGAGCCGTACGCCCGCTGTCGTTTCCGAAACGATGCCACCCACGCAATCCAGCGGGCGACGCGGTCAGGCCGGTCCTGCGTGCCGGTCTCGGCGTCAACCATGTCCTGCAGCAGTTCGATGTACGCCCCGAAAGTGGCCTGCAGCGGCGCCGTGGCCGCAGTTTCGCTGTCCTGCAGACCAGACGCCAACGGCGCGAGGTACTCCGCAAGAGCCTCCTCGTTGTGCTCCTGAAGCCGCTCGCCAATCGAAGTGTCGTGACAGTCGATGAGCTCGCGTACCTTGCCGGCTCGGATCGGATTGAGATCCACGTAGACCATCGCTGCCAGCAGCGCCTCTTCACTCAGCAAAGCACCGGAGTAGAAGCGCTGTTCGAAGAAGTGCCCGAGGCAGTCATCTTCCTGGTTGGCGCGCCGGGCGATCGGCTGCTTCAGGTGCTTCATGAAGTGCGACAGCGAACCCAGCGTCCTGCGGGCGCGTTCGAGACCGTCGGCGTCCTCCATGAGCAGTTGCCGCGCTTCGGCCTTGCGTTCCTCCAGCATCTCACCCTTCGCGGTGGGCGGGAACGCCTCCACCCAGCGCCGCGCCACTTCCTCGTCAGTCCACGACTCGCACGCCTTCGGGTCGTAGCGCAGCACCATGTGGAAGTGGTTGTCCATGACCGCGTAGCCGAAGATCTCCACCGCAAAGCACCGTGCCAAGTGCTTCATCCGGTCGACCAGCCAACGCTTGCGGTAGGAGTAGTCGCGCTGCGTGAAGCTGTCGTAGCCGCACAGCCACGCCCGGCGTACACAGCGCGACGTGACGTGGTAGCAGGCCGCGTGCTCCTCGTCGACCAGCTTGTAGCGGGGTGTCGCCATGGCGGCGAGGTTCTCACGTCCTCCGGCGCCACCGCATTTCGACGGCTTCCGCACTTCCCGTCGGACGTTCGCCCTGCTTCACGTGCGCCGTCGCCGGCTCCGTGTAGGACGGAATGAGCGTGTGTCCCACTTCCAAGCTCCAGCTGCAGGTCGGCGGCGCGGCTTGACGCCTCGCGGACGGCGGGCCTTCAGCCGCCCGCGGCGGCCGACCGAGCATCGCCATGGCGGGATCGCGATGCTCACCCCGGACGACGTCCATCATCATCGAACCCAGAGCGTGCTGGACCAGCGCGGGCCCCCGGGTCGTTCGAGAGTTGCACGGCGTACTCGCCGACAGTGAGCAGCAGCACTGGACACGGGTGCTCGCCGGGCAGGCCCGCCGAGGTGTGGCGCACAGCCCCGCCACGACGAACCGGATACTCAAGGCCGTCGAGGGCCCGGCCTCCCAATGGAAGTGAAGAGCGTTCCCTTCGCTCATCGGTGGCGCGGCGCCTCTCGCAATATTCGCGACCCGCGACTTGAGACTGAGCGGACGCACGCGCGCACTCGCTCTACAGAGGAGAAGCCTGCGACGGATTGAGAAACAGCCGTTGATCCCAAGGCACGGGTGCTTCAAGCCCCTTGTCGATGCGCCCGAAGTCCGGGTGTCTCGCGTTGATGACGATATTGCGCTCCATACGCGCAACCACGGAGGGCACGAACAGGATCGCGCTTCGAAGCTCACGATACCATTTGCTTCCAAAGGCGCGGCCGGATGCACCGTCGGGGTCGAACCAATCCGGGAGCGAGTCCTTTGTGACGACCTCGTAGCTCACGCCTTGCGGTATGGCGACCTCGACGAAGTGCTGATTCGGAGGAAGCACCCCATTGCAGTAAACGAGTTTTTCGAGCAAGGCGGTGGAGTAGTGTTCTGAAACGTAGATGACCTCGTCACCAACGCCGTGCCATCTTCCTGCAACCTGTCTCGCCCCTTCAGCGCTCCAGACAGGAAACCGGCCATCGCGGTCGCCTATGCGATAGGCCCGAATCGCATCCGGCAGGACCCGCGGGGTCATCAAACAACCACGCTGGCCTCGAGGCGCCGCATGAGGTTCAAGACCGCTTCCGTGCCCGCCGAACTGGACCTCGCCATATCGAAGGGAGTTTCTCCGTCCAGCAACGGGTGCGGTCGGTTGAGAAAAGTCCCGATGCCTTGTCGGTCACCGTGGTAGACAAGGCTGACGGCATCGACAACGCGCCCGATCTCATAGAGTCGCTCGCTCAGATCCCTTGACAGGGGTCTTCCGGCCTTGCGAGCCCTCCGCAGCGTAGCTTCCGGAATGATGGGACCGATCACCTGTTTCCTGCCAAGCACGTCGCCCAAGGCGAAGACCGCTCCCGGATCCAGGCCTTCGGAAACGCGTTTCGCAAGCTGCAGATCACCGACCGCATCCGGGTCCTGGATCGCAAGAAGCCTGGCCACACGAGCGGACTGACCCGACGGCAAGCGCCCGGGATCGGCATAGGCTTGGAGATTCATTGGCATTCCTCTCTGGGCAGACCCGTCATTTGGCGAGAATATATAGATCACTTGGCGAGTGCAAGCCATGGACTGCCCGGCTGGCGGGAGTGAGGCGTCTTTGGCAAGGCTCGTTCACAACAGCCATCGAGCACGACCCCTCTCGGTGTTCCGCAGAACATGATGGCTCAAGGGCAGCAAGAAGCGCGACCTCGCGGCTCGTCGCAGCGCGCGCCCCGTGTTCCCCTCCATGCCCCCCTTCCGCAAAGCCAAAGTCGACCGACCACCGTCGCAATTTCGGCGTGAGGGTGTGGAACGCCAAAACCAGAATCTCCTCGGTCAGCATCTCCCCAGGCTAGACTGGGACACACGCGGGCGCACGTCACGCATAGAGGATCTCAGTCTGGATCAGGCCAAGGAGAGATCAGGGACGAGGCGGTGGTCGAATCGCGACCTGGGGCTGAGGGTTCAGCGACTGGCCCCGGGAGTAGCAGGCGGTCGAGACCGCACCAGGCCTTTTTCGGTCACCGAGAAAGCGTCGATCTACGATGAGAGCGTCAAGCGGGCAGGGGAGTCTCCCGGAGTTGCATACCCCGCGCTGCCGTCCACGTCTGTAGCTGCTCCTGGGAGCCGCAGGCCCGCTGTCGTTTCCGAAACGACGCCACCCACGCGATCCAGCGGGCGACGCGGTCAGGCCGGTCCTGCGTGCCGGTCTCGGCGGCAACCATGTCCTGCAACAGTTCGATATACGCCCGAAGGGTGATGTTCAGTGCCGCCGGCGCCGCGGCCTCGGTTTCGCCGCCTTCCAGCCCCGATGCCACTGGCGCGAGGTACCCTTCAAGCGCCTCCTCGTGGTGTTCCTGTAGCCGTTCGCCAATCGAGGTGTCCTGGCACTCGATCAGCTCGCGCACCTCGCTTGCGCGCACGGGATTGAGATCCACGTAGACCATCGCCGCCAGCAGCGCCTCTTGACTCAGCAAGGCACCGGAATAGAAGCGCTGTTCGAAGAAGTGGCCGGTGCAGTCATCCTCCAGGTTGGCCTGCCGGGCGATCGGCTGCTTCAGGTGCTTCATGAAGTGCGACAGCGAGCCCAGCGTCCTGCGGGCGTCTTCGAGGCCGTCGGCATCCTCCATGAGCAGTTGCGCCCTGCGAACCTCGGCGCCATGGCGACACCCCGCTACAAGCTGGTCGACGAGGTGCTTCATCCGGTCGACCAGCCAGCGCTTGCGATACGAGTAGTCGCGGCGCGTGAAGGGGTCGTAGCCGCATGTTCCGTGGGACAGTCGCCCCACTTGACGTGCACCCCCGCCAGCTTCGTGTAGGACAGAATCGGCGTGTGTCCCACTTCCAAAACGTCCCACTTCCAAACGTCCCACTTCCAAACGAACGTCCGGGAGCCTGCGCCGTGGAACGGCGCAGGCTCGGAGACCGGTCAGGTTGGGCGACAAGCGGCGCCAGAGGCGCCATTGACGGGCGCTACCGTATCCGCCGCCAGGACGCCACGCCGTCTGCCTCGATCCGAACGGGGCCGCCGCTGAACAGTCCCGGCGGCGCGATCCAGTAGTCGACGCGGCCCGTGTCGCCGCCGTCTCCCGGCGCGATGGCGTAGGCGTTCGTCGATTCGTAGATGCGATGCCCGCGGATGAGTTGCGTTCCCAGCCCGGTACCGGTCAGGCGTTCGGCCTCGACGCCGGCGCAATCCAGTCGCGGCCCGCACCGCCAGGCAACGAGGTCGCGGGAAGCGCCTTCGGGCAGAAGACCGAGGGCCGCCTCCAGAATCAGGATGTCCGCCGCAGTCCCGGTCATGATCGCGGCGGCATCCCCTGCCATGGGAGTGCCCGTGGCCTCGCCGCCAACCGTCAGGCGCCAGCCGCCGTCCTCCAGTGCGGCGCTGGCGACCGGCTGCCCGTCGCGTTCGACGGCGAATACGCCTTCATGCGTCGTGATCCGAAACAGGTTCCAGGTGTCTGCTTCGCGAATCGCTGCCGTGACGAGCGTCCCATCGTCCGTGGGAGCCGATGCGATGGCTGCAGCGCCGCCGGACTCGCCCAGGAAATCCGCACGCGCGCCGGCCTCGGGAGGAATCAGCGGGAGCGAGGCGAACTCGGCTTCTGCGGATGCGGTCTTCGCGGCGAGTAGCTCGAGCATGCCGTCGAGTTCGTCCCGGTCGTAGAACCTGCCCGCTCGCATGACGGCGGCAGGACGGCGGAGCGCGCCGAGGTCTTCCAGCGGATTGGCATCCACGAGGATCAGGTCGGCGGCCGCGCCTTCCACCACTTCGCCGGACGCGCCCCGCTCGCCGAGGTAATCCGCGGCCCCGAGGGTGGCGGCACGCAGAACGTCCGGAAGCGCGAGCCCCGCATCGACCAGGGACTCCATCTCGTCGACGACGACGAAACCGAGCTGCAACGAATCGTCCGTGCCCACGAGCACCCTGGCGCCCGCCCGGTACAGGTCGCGGAGCACGCGGGCGCGCAAGCCGAAGAGGACGTCCTCCCCGGCCTGGATGTCCGGCACGACCATGGCTGAGCCGGATTCCTCGAGCATCTTCATGATGGCCCGGTCGGCCGGCGTCATGTAGCGGGACACCTCCGGATGGACCTGCCGGGAGAGGCTCGTGAAGTTCTTCATGACGTCGATGGTCGGGACGAGCCAGAACTCGCGCCCCGCCAGTTCCGCGCCCAGTTGCGCGACCTTGTCCTCGTCCACCAGCGCGTCCGCGACGATGTCGCCGCGCCCGAGGGCCTTGATGAGCTCATGGGAACGGTCGTCGAACGACGCCAGATCCGGATTTGGCTGGCCTGCATCCGCGAAGACCGCGGACAGCATCCCCGTGAAGTGCTCCGCCGTGCGCATGCCGGCGTCCACCGCGTGCAGGAGCGGCACGTCCTGGGGCACGTGACCGGCGACCGCGATGCCGTGCTCGGCGGCCGCGGCCAGGATGGCGTCGAAGACCTCGAGCGGCAGGCGCGAGTACACCTTGACGAAGTCATACTCTTCGGCGGCCTGCCGTGCGACCAGCATCGCGGCCTCGTCCGGGCCGGCGACTTCCGTGGACCCGGCCCAGATCTTCGGAACACCGTCCAGCAACTGGCCGGCGGTGACGATGCGTGGCCCCGCGATCCGCCCGGCCGCGACATCCTGTTTCATGGCCAGCGCCATCGGCCCCCCCCACATGTTGCGGACCGTCGTGACGCCGTTGGCCAGGTATGGAAGCAGGCTGTCTTCGGTGAAGACATGCGCATGCATGTCGGTCAGCCCGGGCAGCAGAAACCGGTCCGTCCCATCGACCACAATGACTTCGTCGGCGACGGCGATGTCTCCGACCGCCCCGACCTGGACGATGCGTCCGTCGGCTACCACTACCGTCTGCCCGGGAACGACCTCGCCGGCCGCAACGTCGATGACGTTGGCGCCAACGAATGCCGTATCGCCCCGGACCGGCCCGGGCCCCGGGTCCGCGCAACCGCCGGCGAAAAGGGCTACCCCGATCAGAGCCAGCGTGAATGATCCGCATGGACCCGGTTCTGTCATCCTCATCCGTGCTGTCCTCTTGAAGTACGTCGAATTGCGGGTGCGCCGGCACTAGCGGTCGACAGCAACTCCCGCGCCGAATCCCGGATCCTTTTCCGGGTCGAAGCTGAGGGCATCCCGGTCGACGATGCGGCCGCCCTGCACGACCATCTCGACATTGCGCGTGTCGCCGATGACCCGGTCCGGACGCCCGCGCACCACCAGGACATCCGCACGCTTGCCAGCTGCGAGCGTACCCCACTCGTCCGCCTCCATCAGCCGGGCAGCGTTCCGGGTCGCGGTGGAGATTGCCTGGAGCGGCGTCAGCCCCGCGTCGACCAGCAGCTCGAGTTCTCGGTGAATGCCCTCTCCGAGCAACGTTCCGGGATAGGGTGCGTCCGTGCCCGCGACCAACATCACGCCAGCCTGCTGCAACGCAAGGGCGTTCACCTTGCCGGTCTTCAATGAGGCTGCCCAGCGTGCGACCCCCTGCGCTTCGTCGGCCGCTGGCTGGCGCGCCGCATGGTCGCGCAGCGCCTCCGTGAAAGCGGGCAGGCTCGTGTCCGAGATCAGGGGATGATCGAGAAAGCCGAGGTCCGCGAGGCGCTCGCGGGCGAACGACTCCTTCGCCGCCAGGGTCGTGATGACCGCAATGCCGTTGGTCCGAAGGACCTGCACCGTCGCCGCGTCGATGTCCCGGGAGGGCAGGTGTGCCAGCGCGGTGACGCCGGTCGCGGCGACGTCGTAACTGCCGGTACGGCTCCACATGTCTGCGATCACCGGTAGCGAGTGCGCGGACGCCGCGCGCACGACTTCCTGGAGCATGGGCACCGAGAGCCCCTGGTAGGCCTTGATCGCGTCCACGCCGGATCCTGCCAGCAGGTCCACGATGCCCGGAACCTGGGATGCAGATGCCGCCACGATGGAAATGGGCGGCCACACCGGATCCGCGCCGTCGACGAGGGAGCCGACGCTGTAGATCCGCGGTCCGACGATCATGCCGGTCGCCGCCGCGTCCCGCATCTGCAGGATGAAGGGCATGACGTTGCCGGTGTCGAGGACCGTGGTGACGCCCGCGTACAGGAGCGCGTTCAGGTAGCGCTGGTAGCCCAGCATGTCGACGGTGATGCCGTCCCAACCGCCGAGCAGGTGTACGTGCATGTCGGCAAGACCCGGCAGGACGGTCATGCCGCTCGCGTCCACGACCAGGGCGCCCACTGGAATCTCTACCGCCGTTGCCCCGCCCACTGCTGCGATCAGGTCCCCGCGGACCACCACCGTGCCGTTCTCGAGGGGTGCGCCGCCGTTGCCGTCGATCACGGTGGCGCCCACGAACGCCAGCGGTTCGGCGGCCGCCGCACGGTCGGCCGTCGGCGCCAGGACCGCCAAGCAGAGGAGGTAGATCGGCGTGTGTCCGAACATCTGGAACATCTGAGCGCCCCCTATTCGCTACGGTCGCCGCTCGGTTGCGACAGGATCGCCAGGCAGCCGACGGTGCCGACCACGCCGACGAGCAGTATTGCGAGACCCGCGCCCGTCACGAGGACCCGCGACAGTCCGTACAGCGCCAGCGCGTTAAAGACGAAATTGAGCACCAGGAACCAGGCGCGCAGCCGCATCGGACCGAGCGGCCTGTCGATGTCGAATCCGTTCATGCCTGCCACCAGCCCAGCCGGTTGAAGACGTAGGTGATGGCCACACAGTTGAGCAGCGTGACCTGGACCATGATGCCGAGGTTCCAGATGCGCGACCGGCTGCGCGCCTCGCCCAGCAGCTTCCTGTCGTTGAGCATCATGTAGAAGGACCAGCCGACGATGTTGTTGGTCAGCGACAGGGCCGCGGCGATGACGATGATCAGCGTGACGGGGCTCGGGTACCAGGCCGCGAGAAAACCGATCTGGGGCAGAAGCAGGCAGACCTTCCAGCGCCACGACCGCACGTCCGGTTTCCAGCCGAAGACTTCGTGGATGCCGATGGCCGAGAGCAGGCACAGGCCAATGGTGCTGGTCACCGGAACGGCCAGGAATCCGATCATGAACGCGTATTGGGCTCCGGTTTCGCCGAGCAGCGGGACCAGCGCCCTCGCCAGTTCCGCCGCGCTCCGGGGAATGTCCCCGCTGGCGTACAGCGTGCCCGCGAACACGCAGACGACCAGGAAGTTGACGACGAAGAACGGTACGAAGAAACCGGCGATCAGGTCGACCCGCGCCAACCCTTCGTGTTCGCGGCGCCAACCCCTGGCGTGCGCCGTGTAGTGAAACAGCACCCAGTCGGCGACGCCGATCGCCGCCGCCGTCGAAGCGATGAACAGGTCGATGCCCATCACGCCGCTCGGCAGCCAGGGGACGACGGTGCCGCGCAGCGCCGCCGGCCAGTCGATGCCTACGACGAACAGGCAGGCGGCGAAACACAGGATCATCGCCGCCAGGCTCCACTTCATGAACGCTTCCAGCAGCTTGGTGCCGGCGGAGCCCGAGCGTCCGTAGCCGAGGGCGATCCAGCTCGTGACGACGAGGTAGACCGGCCAGTTGACCTCCTGCGGAAACGACAGGCCGCCGACTTGCGCGATGCTGTCGATCAGGTGCGTGCCGAGCGCGACCTGGCCGAAGTTGAACGCCAGGGCGACCGTCACCATGCCGACCAGGCCGGTCAGCACCCTGGCGAGGAACCACCCGTGCAGTTCCGCCTGCTTCTCGATCACGACGAACCCGCCCCGGCAGGTGAACCGCGCCATCGCGGCCATCATGAACATGCCCGACCCGGCGGCCACCCAGAATATCCACAGCGTCCGGTAGCCGAACTCCGCGCCGGCGAGCATCGAGGACGTCATGGTGCCGGCGCCGAGCGTCAGGGCCGCGCCGATGAAGCCGGGACCGCCGAGCTTCAGGTAGGTCGGCAGGCCCCGTACGAGGCCCCGGCTCCTGGCCCGGGCGAGGTCGTCGACCTGCCGCTGCAGCTCTGCCTCCGGAACAGCGTCCGCCAGCGGGTACGGCGATCGCCGGCCGTCGCCGTCGGTCACTGCGCTCCGCTCCGGGGCCCGGCCAACTCCTCGGCCCGCCGCATCAGTTCCCGGCGATCGACCTTTGTCGTACTCGCCAGCGGCAGGGCATCCAGGAACCAGACCCGTCTCGGGTACAGGTACGGCGCGAGATGCTGCTTGACGTGTTCCTGGATCTCTCCCTCGCTGACCGGGGTGCCCGCGGCGACCACGAACGCCACCGGCATCTGGCCGCGGACGTCGTCGGGTACGGGCACCACCGCCGCCTGCAGTACCCCCGCGTGGGACTCGATCGCCCGCTCCACCTCCCCCGGGTACACGTTCTCACCGGAGCACACGAACATGTCGTCCGCCCGGCCCTTGAAGAAGTAGAAGCCGTCGCGGTCGCGTTCGAACAGATCGCCGGTGGTGAAGCAGCCGTCGTGCAGCTTGCGCTCCGTGAGCTCCGGCAGGTTCAGGTAACCGCTCATCATGCTCGGCGCCTTGACGAGCAGCACGCCGTCCTCGTCGAGCCGCACCTCGACGAGCGGCGTCGGATAGCCGACGGAAGTGGGCGGACGCTCGACCCCGTCGGGGTGGGGCCCGAACAGGCCGCCGCCCGTCTCGGTCGTGCCGTAGGAGTTCAGGACCGTGGCCTTCGGCATCATCTCCCGCGACTGCGCGACGACGGCCTCCGTGACGGGGGCCGAGCCGATGTAGACGGTACTGACGCTGCCGAGATCCGGCTTGCCCAGGTCCCGCCACGCCGCATGCAGGATCGCGATCATGGTAGGCACGCCGGTGATCACGTTGACCCCGTATTTGCCGATCGCCCCGGCGAACATCGCGGCATCGAACCGCGACATCAGGACGATCGAGCCCCCGCCCGTGAGAAAGGACGCGATGAACACCAGGGCGTTCATGTGGAACATCGGCGCCGCCACGATGCCGCGTTGCCCGACGAACAGCCGGCTGTCGGAGCCGCCCGTCACGGCGTTGATCATCGAGAGCTGGCTGAGATGCGACAGCACCACGCCCTTGGGGCGACCGGTGGAACCCGATGTGTAGAGGATCAGGGCGGTGGACTGTTCGTCGACCGCCGCGAGCCGTGGCTCGGGATCCGCGTCCGGAACGGGCGCAAGCGCGGCGTGCTCGACGCTGTCCGGGACGAGCGCCGCGCCGGTCTCGTCCGCGAAGGCGAAACGCATGCGCGCGTCGTCGCAGATGTACCGGAGAATCGGGCGTGGCTGCCGGATATTGACCGGGACACACACGTAGCCGGCGCGCATGATGCCGAGGTAAGCCATCAGGTGATGCACGGAGTTCCGGGCGAAGATGCCGATCGTCGAACCGGCTTCGAAACCTCGCCGGCGCAGGGCCCCGGCATAGGCGAGCGACCCTTGCTCGATGTCCTTGACGCGCCATTCCCGCACGGCCCCACGGACATCGAGGCTGACGATGCCGACCTCGTCCGAGTGCCGGCGATCGCCCAGAATGTCGCCGAGATTTCCCTGGCCGTCCGTCATCCGGCGCTGGACCCGAACGTTGCCCGGCCGGTCGCGACCAGCCTGTCGCGGTCATCGAACACGTCGACGTCGGCCACGGCGACGGTGCGTCCGGCGCGGCGCACCAGGGCCACGCCCCTGAGGCCCGAGTCGACGACAGGCCGCAGGTAGTCGGTGCGGAAGTTGATGGTCGGCACGGGGTGGCCGAGCACGAGCATGCAGGCATAGCACGCCGCGGTGTCGATCAGGCTGGCGATCGGACCGCCGTGCATCTGGCCGGAGTCCGTCATGCGCTCCATTTCCCGCCGCATGGGCATGCTCAGGACAAGACGTCCCGCGGGCTTGTCGGCTGCCTCGACGTGGAAGCCGCAGAATGCGCAGAACGGTGCCGAGTCCAGACTCGCCTGGATCTTCTCGCCGGTATCGAAATCCGCCATTTGACGCCTTGTCCGCTACGGCGTGACGACCACCTTGCCGACCACCTCCCGGTCTTCGAGCAGTCTCTCCGCCTCGTGAATGTCGTCCAGAGGCAGCACCTTGTCTATGACGGGCTTCAGCAGGCCGGACTCGACCAGCCCGAGCAGTCGCGTCACGTCCTCCCGGGTCCAGCCGTCGGATCCGATGATGGATTGCTCGAAGGTCCAGACGTACCGACAGTCCACCTCCTCGTCGAATCCGGCGGTGGCGCCGCAGGTGACCATGCGACCGCCGTTACCGACGCAGCGCAGGGTATCCATCCACGTCTTGCCGCCGGTGTAGTTGATGGCCAGGTCCACGCCCCCGGTGCCCGCGACGCGCGGCTTGCCGACGATCTCGTGCACGGCCTTGCGCATGTCGACCCGCGTGTAGTCGATCAGGTGGTCCGCGCCGATCGCGCGGAGTCTCTCGAGTTTCGCGGGCGACGAGGCGCAGGCGATGACCTGCGCGCCGGCCATCTTGGCAAGGAGCACGCAGCACGTCCCCACGCCGCCGCTCGCCCCGAGTACCAGGACGGTCTCACCGGCCAGGACGTTGCCGCGCGCGAACATCATGCGGTGCGCCGTGGCATAGGCGAGCGGCAGGGTCGAGGCCACCTCGAAGCTCACGGTGGCGGGCAACCGGACCAGTTGTTCCGCGAGCACCGCGCAGAATTCGGCGCGCCCGCCGTCGAACTGCTCACCGATGAACTTCCACCCGGTCGCCTCGCACGGGTGCGGATCGACCAGGACGCGGTCGCCCACGGACCAGCCGGTCACGCCCTCTCCGACTGCCACGATCTCTCCAGCGATATCCGACCCGACGATCAGCGGGAACGGTATCCGGATGCCCGGCATGCCGCGGCGCGTGAAGATGTCGTGAAAGTTGACCGAGGTCGCGCCGACCCGGATGACGACCCCGCCCTCGCCGGCCGAGGGTGTCGGATAGTCGTCGACCAGGCGGATGACGCCCCGGTCGCCATGTTCGTCAATGACTGCCGCGCGCATCACCGGGATCCCTCTTCCACGAATTCCACGACCGCCCCGTGCGCATGCTCCGGCGGTACGAGTAGCGCACCGTCGCCGAGGGCGAAGTCGACGCCGTTGTCGTGCAACCCGGCCCGGCATCGGGCCAGCGAGCGAACGCTGATTGTCAGCCCTAGCGGGTAGCCCGGCTGCCGGTCGGAGATGTCGAGACCGAGCGGGGCGTATCGCTGGTGGATACGCGTGCGCGAACAGACTTCCGCAACGTCGCCTCGTGACCCGGCAAATCGCACGACATCAGGCGACTCGGTGGTCGGCGCGCACCGATACAGCGTCGAGAAGTAGTCGCGGTCCAGGAGGGGATCGTCCGAGACGAATGTCACCCCCGTCGTATCGGTGGCGGTGTTCGGATGCTCCTGGTATGCGGGAATCCAGATGGTCTCCGGCTTGCGATGCACGCACAGGAACAGGGACAGGT
Organism: Candidatus Azotimanducaceae bacterium; assembly: GCA_965206615.1. Lineage (GTDB taxonomy): Bacteria > Pseudomonadota > Gammaproteobacteria > Pseudomonadales > Azotimanducaceae > VXNE01. The sequence continues at coordinate 102,052 of OZ242219.1, read as the reverse complement.
AGAGGCGTTCCCGCCGCCACATGTAGAAGAAGTCGCTGTCGGTTTCCTCCACTGATCCGTCGGGCATCACCACCTCGCGGCGCGCGCTCGTGCGCTTTCCCGGGTGGAGTCCGAGTTCGACCGCCGCCCGATGATCCGCTTCGAGGTCACAGGACCGGAGGCTCACGTGCGACAGACCCTCGCCACACTCGAAGCGAGGCAGGTACTCCTTGACGATGTCGGACGGGGCAGTCTCAAGGCCTCCGAGCAACTCGAGGTAGGTGTTCTGGAACTGGACGACCCGGTTGGACGTGCCGAACTCGATGTGTGTCATGCGGGGCCGTACCTGGAAGCCGAGGCGCTCGAACGAGCCGCCGGCCGCGTCGACGTCGTGGACCTGCAGGACGTAATGGTCCAGTGCCCGGATCTGTTTGGCAGTCACACGTCCCTCCTGCAACGGATCGGTCCCGGATTCTCGCACCAGGCTGCGACCGATTGTAGCGCCCCAAAGCCGGCGCCAAGGACGCTTCGCTGCCGCTGACGCGCGCGACGCCGCCTCCGGCCCAGCGCAGGCTGGCGAGGATTGTAGCGCCCCAAAGCCGGTCCGGCGCTTCGCTGCCGCTGCGCGCCGACGCCGCCTCCGGCCCAGCCACGCCGACCTTGCATGGAACAATCGCCGCCGGTCGCTGCGCTCCCGTCGTCGTTTGTGCCATGCAAGGGGTCACGCTTGTCGTCGCCCGTGCCGGAACCGTGCACGAACTCGGCACGGGGCGGGACAAGCCCGGTCCCGGCCATGCATGAATTCGAGACGGGACGGGACAAGCCCGTCCCCTACAATCGCCGGTGTCGGGATCGTGCAGGCCCCGGCAACGGGACGGGACAAGCCCGTCCCCCACAGGAAGAGGGACACACATGCGTGGAGAAGCGAGGATGACGGCAGGCGCGACGTGTGTCCTGGTTGCGCTCCTGGTTGCGCTCTGGGTGACCCAGTCATCGACTGCGGCGCTGGCGGCGGATGCGGAGCCCTACGCCTTCGTGGACGTCACCGTCATCTCCATGGACGTCCCCGACCCGGCGCCGCACCGCACCGTACTCGTGGTCGGAAACGAGATCGTCGCGGTGGGCGCGGCCGACGAGGTAACCATCCCGGCGGGGGCGACGGTCGTAGACGGCCGGGGCAGGTTCCTGCTGCCCGGACTCGCGGACATGCATGCCCACGTGGGCTTTGACTACCAGCCCGGTCAGACCGGCCAGCGGGCGGACCTCCTGCTGTACCTGGCAACCGGCGTGACCACGGTGCGCAACGCCGTCGGCTCGCCAGAGGCACTTCGGCTCGCCGAGGCAGTCGCTGAAGGGACCGTGGCGGGCCCGCGCCTGGAGACCGCGAGCCCCCTGCTCGAAGGCGCAGACGCCGTCTGGGACTTCGCAACCCGAGTCGTGTCGGCAGAGGAAGCACGCGCCGCCGTCCGACAATTCGCGGCGCAAGGCTACGGGTCGATCAAGATCTATCACACGTTGTCCCGCGACGCGTACGAGGCGGTCGCGGACGAAGCACGGAAGCTCGGCGTTCCGGTATTCGGACATGTGCCCTTCGATGTGGGCGTCGAAGAAGTCCTGGCCGACGGCCTGGCCTCGATCGAGCACTTTCGCGGCTATGACATCGATGGTCTGTCGCAGGATGTGCTTGCGAAAGACGGCGGACGCAGCGCCGAACGATTCGCATCCTGGCTCAACATGTCGGAAGAGAGAATGACGGAACTCGTCCAGGCGACCGGAGCCGCGGGCACCTGGAATTGCCCCACGTTCGTCGTCAACTCCATGCTGATCAATGCCGATCGGCTCGATGCGTACGCGGATCACCCCATGGCCGCGTACATGCCCGAGGATCTCGTCCGCCGGTTTCGGGAGTCGGGACTCGAGGCCCTGTTCTCCCTGGAATCCCGGGACATGCTCAGCCGGGCACGGCCGCGGATGTTGACGTTCCTCGCCCGGCTGCACGCTGCCGGGGCGCCGCTGATGACCGGCACGGACACGTTTCCGTCGCTCGTGCCCGGTTTCACGCTGATCGACGAGATCGGCGCCTTCGTCGAGGCAGGTCTGTCACCCTACGCGGCACTGCAGGCGGCGACTACCGCCCCGGCGCGCTTCCTGGGCGACGAGGGCCGGCGTGGGAAGATTCTCCCGGGCATGGCGGCCGACCTGGTCCTGCTCGGCGCGAATCCCCTCGATGACATCGAGAACCTCTGGCAACTCGACGGTGTCATGGCCAATGGCCGATGGCTGGCGCGCGAGACGCTTCTGTCGATGTTGCAGGAGATCGCCGCGGCATCCGGCAAGGACGGGTAGCGCCGCTGGTACCCTTGTCTTCTGGACACCGGGACAAGGTCGCCATGCAGATCACCACGGCCCACCGCCGCGAGTTCGAGAACAACGGCGTCGTCTGCCTGCGCGGCGCCATCGATGAGAGCCGTATCCGCGCCGCGCGAACGGCCTGGGAGTGGAGCGTCAGCCATCCCGGGCCCCTCGCCAGCGGCCTGCTGCAGGATACGGACAGCGCCTTCCAGGATCTCTGCAATCCCGACGCCGCGGTGGCGTACGAAACGGCGGTGCGGGAGTCGCCGCTGGCAGATTATGCCGCGGCGCTGTGGGGCGCTGCGCCGGTCTGGTTCATGTACGAACAGGTGTTTCACAAGCACGGCGGCGCGGCCGGCCGCACGCCCTGGCACCAGGACACGTCCTACCTCGCCCTGGGCGGCGACCACCTGGTGGCATTCTGGATCAGCTTCGAGTCCGTCCCCCGCGCCAATGCGCTGGAATTCGTGCGCGGCTCGCACCGAGCCGTGCTCTACAACACGTCGCGTTTCGACCCGGAGGATCCGACGCTGCCGATCTTTCCGTCCCACGAACTGCCGAACCTGCCGGACATCGAAGCACGGCGGGATGCCTTCGACATCGTCCGCTTCGCGACGGAGCCTGGCGACGTTGTGGCGTTCCACACCTCCATGCTGCACGGCGGCGGCGCGGTAGATGCCGGGACACCGGAGCGCCGCACGCTGACCCTGCGGTTCTTCGGCGAGGACGTGGTGAGCGCTGCGCGGCCCGGTCCCGCCGGTCCGTTCTACGAGGACATCAGGGAGCTCCTGCCAGGGGAGCCGTTCCGCCACCCGCGGTTCCTTCAGGTGCGCGGGACGAACGGCACGTGCCGGCGCGACGCTCGCTAGTGGAAACGGACCTGATCGTCCGCAATGCCGAGGCCATCACCGCCGGCGGGCGCTCCCGGGTGGACATCGGAGTGGAGAACGGCCAGATCGTGCAACTCGGCGGCGAGATGCGGCCGGGCCCCGACGGTCGGGAACTCGAGGCCGAGGGCTGCGTCGTGACGCCGGGCGGGGTGGACCCGCACGTGCACCTGACCGACCCCGTGCGCGGCTCCCCGGACTTCCACTGGGCGGACGACTTCGAGTCCGGCACCCAGGCTGCGAGCGCCCGCGCGCTCGAGGCCTGTCACGACGGCCGCCGCCGGGGCGTGCCCGTCTACGTGGAGACACGCCCGATCTACCTGCATCTCACACGGCAGCGGTTGTCTGGGACGATCGGCAGGTACGCGTCATCGATGGAGCGAGCATGTACAGCCGGGCGGACTACTCGCCCTACGACGGCCACGAGGTACGCGGCTGGCCGAAGTGGACGATTGCGCGCGGCGAGGTCGTTCTCGAAGACGGTGTTGTCACGGCGTCGCCGGGGCGGGGACGGCTGGTCCGCCGCGGTCCGCATCGTCCCATCTGACGGCGTCCCGGTATCTCGCCCTCGCCTGCAACACACGCCGCAGCAACCGTAGCGCCGCATAGCCGGTCCGGCACTCGCTCGCGAGCTCGCTACGCGCCGGCGCGCCTCCGGCCCAGCCACGCCTTGCATGAAGTGGCGCCGCCAGCTGGGGGGTTGGCCGGGCCGCTACCCTCGAGGAAGCGGCGCCTACCGTCGGTTCGTCGAGTTGCAGGTCGGCGCCCCGACCTGACGCCGCCCCGTCCCGTTGTATTCCACGAGGCGCCGGCTTTCAGCCACCCGCGGCGACCGATGCCGTGCGCGCATGCGGGACGACCTCGCTCTGCGTCTCGCGGTACGGGAACTTGTCCGTCAACCCTGCGATAACGCGATAGCCATCGGGATTGTCGCAGTCCTGCACCATCTCCTCGGTGGTCTGTCCGGGGACGTCCTCCTGCGGCAGGTTGGCAGCGTGGCGATGGTAGACGGCGAGCCCGAGACGCAAGCCCTTCTCCTTGCGCGGAAAGGCACCGTGCCACGTCGCGCCGTGCCAGACGATCACGGAACCCTTGGGCGCCTCCGCCGGAACCGCATCCTGCACCCGCTCCGGCGGCGGTGCGGGCTTGCCTTCCCTGTGCGAACCGGGAACGTAGGCGAGGGCGCCGCCGGCCAGCGTGTAGTCGGTGAGACACCAGGTGCTGTTGGCCGTATGCGCCACCGCCCCCCACGGCGTCGGCACGCGCCCCTGATCGGCATGCAGGCCCAGCCCTGGCCCGTAGCCGAAATCGCCCTGCCACTTGACGAAGCAGTTGACGCTCGACAGGCGCGTCTCGCCGGCCATCAAATGGTTCTGCAGGGCCAACGATGCGGGATTCAGCGCCAGATCGCGAAACAGGCGGTCGACCTGGGTCAGCTTCTGGATCAGGAACTGTGTGGGGTTGAGGACGGCTTCCTCCATGCCCCTGGCCCTGAGCGCCGCGCGCATCTCGGGCGTGAACTCGCGCTGTGGAAACTCGAGCTCTTCGAGCGGGCCTTCCTCAAGGGTGAACCGCACCCCCGTCATCTCGTGAGCGCGTTCGAGAATGCTCTCGACGATCCGGTCGATGCGATCGAGGCCGAACGCGTTGGCCTCGGGCGGCACGATGGTGAGCCCGTCCCGCTCGAGCTCCCGCGCATACTTCTCGAGGCCGAGCGCCTCGATTTCCGGAGTGATCGGTAGCGCGCCGACGTTCTCACTGGCCATGTTCGTTCCTCCACGAAGGCGTATGAAACCTTGACACAGCATAACAACCTGCCCCGGACGGTCAACGCAGCGCGGGGGCAACGAGCGCACGCCCAGAAATCATCCGCGCAACAGGGGTCGTTGACAGCCCTGCCCTACTGATATCCCCGCGGCATGCTCGCCCGCACTGCGTCGGAGAATCCGGACGCCACCCACTCGCACTGCGCGGTGTTCCAGTGCGAAAAGAACAGGCGTTTCTGTGGGTCCGAATGCAACGCCAGGCGTTCCGGAAAGAGATTCCAGTCCGTCAGGCAACGCGTCGGCGGGCGCAGGTAGCGGTCGGTGTCGGGAAGCGAACTGCGCAGCCAGCCGCCGCGCGCGTAGTACTGGTGCCAGGTGCGGCGGCGCTGCCGGCCGTCGCCATCGAAGCGGCAGTGCCAGGTGGCCGTGTCATACAGGATGCAGGTGCCGGCGGGGCCGAAGACCGGCGTCTCCAGGTAGGCGTCGCCCAGGGACTCGTACGCGTCGCGCAGCGTCTCGGACCGGTTGCTCTTCGGCACGACGGCAAAGGCCGGGGCTCCAGCACCCACGTCGGTGAGGTAGTGAATGGCGCACAGCCAGTCCACCGGCATGTAGGGCTGGCGCAGGAAACGGTCGGGCAACGTCGCGTCGTGGTGGAAGTTCTGGCCGCCGAGCCCCCCATTCTCCGGCGCTTCGCGAAAGTTGAACTCGCTGAAGCGGACCCTGTCCTCGCCACCGAGGATCCTGCACACCGCCGGATACGAACCCGGATGCTGGGTGTAGGGGTCCAGCTCCGGATGGTCGAGCAGCGGCTGGGAGAAGATCAGGCCCTGGGAGCGGTGGTGCGGCTTGCGACGCTCCGTGAGACCCCACGCCTGGGGCCGCTCCCGCTGGGTACGATCATAGAACTCGTTCAGGTGTTCGAGTTCCCGTTCCGACAGACACTCCGCGATGACGACGAAGCCGTTCTCGGCGAAGAAGTCGTATACGCCGGTGATATCCGTCCTGTCGAACTGCGGGGCGTTCTCCGTGGCCACGCGGCCGAACCCCTGGTCGGCGAGGGCGGCAGCGCCGCTTCTGTTCTGCTGGCGTTCGATCCTGATCTCCGCGTTCATGCTGTGTCGATCACCGGCGTCGGGCCGAATTCTGCCTTGTTTGCGCGGCGTGTGGGTAAGGCGGCGACGAAAACCGCTTCCGACACCGGCGCCTCGTGGACTTCCGCATCGACGGGTGGCAAGTTGCCCTGCTGTTGGCCTTGAGGCACGACGTGAACGACCGTCGCCCGAACATCCCAACCTGGACCGGATCGCCGACGAAGGCGCGCGCTTCGACCGCTGCTTCTGCACGAACAGCATCTGCGAGCCGAGCCGGGCCGCGATCCTGACGGGCGCCCATAACCATGTGAACGGCGTGACCACGATCGGCGCACACCCGGACAATACGCTGCCCAACGTCGCCAGGGAGCTGCACGCGGCGGGCTACCAGACGGCGATCTTCGGCAAGTGGCACCTCGGCGACGAGGCCCCCCACTGGCCCACCGGCTTCGACGAGTGGAAGGTGCTCCAGGGCCAGGGCCCCTACTTCGACCCGGAGATGAACTGCAACGGCGAGATGGCCTGCGGGCCCGAGGGTCAGGACGTGTCAGGACACGGTCGGCGTCATCTCCACCGTACCGAAGGACTCATCGACCGGCCGCACCCAATCCATGACCGGCGCCGCCGGGCCACCGGTGACACGGAGCCGACCGTTCTCGACGAAACCCTCCGGGCGCCCGGCAAGTTCCTCCGCCAGACGGCCCTGCCAGGTCTCGATCTCGGCGCGGTGCGACGGACTCGCCGCCAGGTTGCGCATCTCGTCGGGGTCGTTCGCGATGTCGAAGTAGTGCGCCTGGCCGGTGCCGGGATACCAGATGTACTTGCGCTTGCCGTCGGTCATGTACTGCATGCCGCTGTCGAGGGTCGGGACGATGGCGCACTCTCCATGCAGCACCGAGCGCCAGGAGGTGTCGGCGCCCGTGACGAGCGGCAGCAGGCTCCGTCCCTCGACGCTGTCCGGGATCTCGACACCCGCGACGTCCAGCAGTGTCGGCATCAGGTCCATGAGTTCCACCAGTTCCTCACGCACCTGTCCGCGTGTGGACGACCAGCGCGGGTCGGGTGGCAGGCGCAGCAGAAAGGGGATGCGGGCGGAGCCTTCGAAGCCGTTGCGCTTGCGAATCCACTGGTGGTCGCCCAGCATCTCGCCGTGGTCGGAGACGAAGACGACCACGGTGTCCGGGGGCAGCGTCGAGAGTACGCGGCCGATCTGGTCGTCGATGTGGTTGATCGAACCGTAGTAGCCGGCGCGGTACTGCCGGATCAACTCGGGTTCCAGCGCCGTGCGCCACGACGTCACGGACAGGCCGCGCATCGGGCCGTCGAATACCCGCGCCCAGTCGCCCACCACCGGCTCCGGCAGGTCCATCGCCATGTACCGGTCCCAATACGGCTGCGGCGGCGTGCAGGGCTGGTGCGGCGGGTAGAAGCTGACTTTCAGGAAAAACGGTACGGTGGGATCCCGCCGGTGCAGGAACTCGAGCGCCTGGTCGGCACACCAGTTGGTGAAGTGCAGGTGCTCCGACAGGTGCCAGGGCCGCGCCACCCAGCCGTTCTGGTGGGCGCCGTGCGCAAGCCCCGGGTTCCAGCCGCGCGCGCCCTCGCGGGCGAGGAAGAGCTGATAGTCGTCCGAAGCCGGTACACCCCGCGGACTGTCCGCCCAGGTGGCACTGTCGAACCCGTACAGCTTGCGCCGCGGAAAGAGATGCAGCTTGCCGACGAGATGGGTCTGGTAGCCGGCCCGCGAGAGTTCGCCCGGCAGCGTCGGGCCGTCGAGCCAGCCGACCTCGTTCATCAGCACGCCGTGCGACGCCGGCTTCCTGCCGGTCATCAGCGTACGCCGGGCGGGGACACACACCGGACACGCCGAGTAGGCCCGACGAAAGCGAACGCCGCCCGTCGCGAGTTCGTCGAGGTACGGGGTCTGCAGGACCGGATGACCGTCGATGCCGAGGCAGTCACCGCGCTGTTCGTCGGTCATGAAGAGCACGATGTTGGGGCGGCTGTCGTTCGGGGCGTTCATCGGATCGGGGTACCTGTGTTGGCCAGTGCTCGCGGATCAGCCGGCGGCTGTCCGGGTCCATGGGCACGATATCGCACGGGATGCGTGCATGAGGTTTCCTGTGGTTCCGTGGCGGCACCTTAGCCGTCTGTCCGGGCAAGTGCGACCGGCCTGCGCTTGCCCTCGAACTGCCGGCCCCGGCCTCTCCGGAGCGAGGGCGTCGAAGCGTCTCGCGCGGGCCCGCGCCCCGGTCAATTCCGCCATCTTCTGGCTGAAACCACCGCATTCCGAGGCACGGGCCGTTCGAACACCCACCGGGGACCCCGCATCCACGGGCCTTCAGAGGGTGGCACGTTTCTTGTTAGAGCCTGTCATACCAGTCAACATGCGACGGGAATTCCCATGCGCCAGTCCTCCGACACTCTGCGCCTTCTCCCTGCCATCGCGGCCGTGTGTGCCATCCTGTTCGTTGCAGCCTGCGTGCACGCCGAAACCGAGCGCAGCTCCTTCGATGTCGCGTCCGGCGACCGGCTCGTGCTGGACGTGGAGTGGGGCAGCCTGGTCGTGACGACCGGCGACGGCGAGACCGTCGAACTGACCGTGCAAGATGCGGAAAGGCTCGACCTCGACTACGTCCAGGAAGACGACACGCTGACCATCCGCGGAGAACGGCCGAGCCGGGGCGTCCTCGACTGGGGACTGCTCGGGTGGATTCGCGACTGGGAAGGCGGGCCGCAGTTTCGCCTGACGGTGCCCTTGCGGCACGACCTGGCCCTCGCGACCCACGGCGGAAACATCGAAGTCGGCGACCTGGAAGGAGAGCTGGCGGCCCGCACGTCCGGCGGCAACCTGGCCATCGGCGCGATCACGGGCGCGGTGGCAGCAGAGACCTCGGGCGGCTCCATTCGCATCGCGGGCGCCGGCGGAGCGATCACCGCACATACGTCAGGCGGCTCCATCGAACTTGGCAGCGCGGGCGGTCCGGTGGAAGCGCGAACCTCCGGCGGAGCGATCCACATTGGCGGCGCGGCGGGCGGCGTATCGGCTCGCACCTCCGGCGGTTCCATACACCTCGACGACGTACTCGGGCCCATCGAGGCACGCACTTCCGGTGGCTCCATCCGTGCGGAACTCGCGGCGCAACCCACGCGCGGCTCCACCCTGCGCACCTCGGGCGGCGACATCGAGGTGGGTCTGGCGGACGGTATCGGGCTCGAGGTCGACGCCAGGACATCCGGGGGCCGTGTCGTGACCGACCTGCCGGTGTCGGTTGGGGACAAGCTCGACAACTCGAGCCTGCGCGCCACAGTCGCCGGGGGCGGTCCGCTGCTCAAGTTGCGAACCTCGGGCGGCTCCATCCGTTTGCGAGCACTGTAGGCGCGGTCGCCCGCCGGCCATGGTCAGGGCGCGCTACCGGATCCGGACGAGCGAGCGCCGCGCCGGCCTCCCCGGAGCGGCCAAGCGCGCACCGCGAGCAACGCAACCGCCACCGCAAGATGCAGATAGCCGCTGCCCGGGTCGAACGCCGTCAGGATCCAGTGGGCGAATGTCAGCAGCGCCGCTGCGTAGATGCACCGGTGCAGGATTTTCCACCGGCCGCGGAGAGCACGCACGCTGTAGTCGTTGCTGGTCGCCGCGAGCGCCAGCAGCAGCAGCAGGCCGATCCAGCCCACCAGCATGCCGGCTTGCATCGCCTCTTCAAGGATCGTTCCCGCATCGGCCTTTCTCAGGAGGTAGGCCAGCGCGTGCAGCGCCGCGTACAGGAACGTGGCGAGGCCCAGGTCGCGCCGCCTGGCGACGAGCCACAGTATCCAGCGGGTGCGCGGCAAGAGGAGCCGCAGCGGCGTCACGGCCAGCGTGAGGATCAGGAGCCGCGTCGCCTGGACGCCGGTCCAGTGCAGGTACTCCCCGTAGTAGATCGCCTCCGTCAGGTAGCGGACCGTCTGCACCGCGACCGGGCCGGCCAGCACGAGCCATAGCAGGCAGCGGGAGGCGTTAGGCATCTCGCGAGTCTGGTCGCTGTCCGGCCTTGCGGCTATTCGAGCGTGATGTAGCTCTCCAGTCGGGCCACCTCCGCGGCGTCGACGTACTTGCCGATCTCACGGCGAAACTGCTCAAGAGATGTGTAGGGGCGGTATTCCTCGAACTCGTGCGCCATGCGGCGCGACATGCCCGGGATGGTCATCAGATCCGCTCTGGAGGCCGTGTTCAGGTTGAGGGGAATGAACACGTGGCGCTCGAGTCGCGCGACTTCGTCGGCATCGACGTACTTGCCGATCTCGCGGCGGAACTGCTCCAGTGAGGTGTACGGACGGTACTCCTCGAACTCGTGGGCCATGCGCTTGGACATGCCCGGAATGATCATGATCTCCGCATCACCGGCCCGATTGAGATCGACCTGGCGGAACATGCGGGCGTAGACCGCCTCGCGCTCGGCGCGGTCCAGAGCCTGCCCGAGTACCGCGTCCAGGGCGGCAGCCGAAAGGTAGGGACGACCGGCCACGACCGCTGCGGCCAGGGCGTCGTCCATGTGCGGCAGGGACATCAGATCCCCGGCTTCGGCCAGGTTCGGATCCAGCAGCAGGTCGCCTCGATTTCCTGCCTGGCCACACGCGGTCGCGCAACCGACCAGCGTGACGATCGCGAGCAACGCCTTGCGTGTATTCACCCTTCACTCTCCCTTCGTTCGCGCTACGGTATTGATCCTGGCGCCGCTACCGGGGGCGCGCCTACGGAACCTCTGATCAAGCCCTCCCTGGGCTTGATCAGGATCGCTAAACAAAAGCGCGGTTTTGTTTTGCTCACAAGTTCAATGGCTTACGCCAATGAACTTGGCGGTACATCCCTGTACCGCACGGGAAGCTCCGATAAATCAGAGCTTCCCTACAACGCCCCTGCATCGCGAAGCGCGGCGATCTCCGCTTCCGAGTACCCGGCCTCGCGCAGGACTTCGTCCGTGTGTTCGCCGAGGGTGGGCGCCACGGCGGCCGGTGCGAGTGGGGTGTCGCTCATGCGGATGGGCGTCCCGACCACGCGATGCTCCGTGCCGTCGCCGTCGTCGACCCGGGTGAAGTAACCGTTCTCCCACGGGCCCGGATCTTCGACCACTTCACGGTAGTTGCGCACCGGGGCGTAGCGGACGCCGACTTCGCGCAGCACACGGCACCAATCGGCAGTGGTACGGGTGCGGAACGCCTGCTCGAGTTCTCCGATGAACCAGGCCAGATCCTCCGGCAGCATGATGGGCGACTGCAGGCGTTCGTCCACCGCGAGTTCCGGGCGACCGAGGGCGACCAGGAAGCCGTCCTTCGACTCCGGGGGCACGCCGATGATGCCGAGCCAGCCGTCGGCCGTTTCGAAGATGCGATAGGCAGCGGGGATCAGGGGATGCCCGTAGTTGGCCCGTCCCGGCACCTCGTCGCAGAGCAGGAAGTGGGAGTATTCCGCGGCCTGGGCCCAGATCTGACCACCGAGGAGCGACACCTCGACACGCTGGCCGCGGCCGGTGCTCTGCCTTGAGAACAGCGCCGCGAGTATGCCCGAGGCCATGTTGAGGGAACCGATGTGGTCGGCGATCGTGACCCCCACCGGAGTGGGCGGATCGCCGTCCCGCCCCGTCGTGCTGATCAGGCCCCCGGCCGCCTGTCCGGCGAGGTCCGCGCCTTCCCGTTCCGCGTCCGGACCGGTCGGTCCGAAGGTGCTGCCGGCGGCCCAGACGATTCCCGGATTGCGCGCCGCAAGATCCTCGAAGCCCAAGCCCCAGGCGTCCATCGTGCCCGGCTTGAAGTTGCTCACCACGACGTCCGCGGTCTGGGCGAGGTGACGAAAGACCTCGGCACCCTGCTCCGTACGCAGGTCCAGCGTCAGGCTCCTCTTGCCGCGATTGCAGGCGGTGAAGAAGGCACTGCGGAAGTCCTGCAAGGACAACGGTATGAAGCGCGCCTGGTCGCCGAAGCCCGGCAACTCGACCTTGATGACGTCCGCACCCATGTCGGAGAGCAGCGCGGCCGCCTGCGGACCCTGCACCAGCAGACCGACATCGAGTACGCGTATACCCTGCAACGGACCTGACACGATCCCCTCCCACGGACAGCCAGGCCAGCGAGACTACGGGAGCGGAGCCTCGCGGTCCACACGAACGTCGGACGGGCATGGCCACCCGTGGCGACGTAGGACGGGCTTGTCCCGTCCCGTTCCCAGAGAGGGCATGGCCTGGTCCGGGCATTGTAGGGGACGCCCTTGTGGCGTCCCGTCCCGAAATCGTGCACCGCCCCAACACGGGCGACGACAAGCGTCGCCCCTACACGTCCCGCGCTGAATCAGCCGCCGGGCTCGGCCCCTTTTGTGGAAGACGCGCCAAGGGAACGCAGTGACCGCCGGTGCAGCTTCCATGAAAGGACGGCGTGGCTGGGCCGGAGGCGCGCCGGCGCGTAGCGAGCTCGCGAGCGAGTGCCGGACCGGCTATGGGGCGCTACTGCCGAGCCAGGCGCAGCGGCGGAGCGACCGCTTCGTGCGTCGAGCGGAATGGATTGATATCGATCCCGCCGCGGCGCAGGAAACACCCATGTACCGTCAGCCGCTCGCACTTGCATCGTTGCAGGAGATCGGTGAAGACCTGTTCCACGATGGTCTCGTGAAACGCTCCGTGACGGCGATAGGACACGAGGTAGCGCAACAGGCTGGGCGGATCGATGCGCGGGCCGGAGTAGTCAATGAACATGGACGCCCAATCCGGTTGTCCGGTCACCGGACACACGGACGCGAAAAGATGGGAATACAGCCTCTCCGCCACCGCCGTCCCCCCCGCGGCAAGGAGGGCCGGATTCCGTTCCTGGACGTCGATGCCCACGTCCAGCGCATCGAGGCACGAGCCCCCGTCATCCCGAAAGACGGCGGACGCATCGAAGGCCAGCGGGGCGACCGCGACCGGGACACCGCATACCTTCCCGAGGTCCCTTGCCAGGGTCCGGAGCACGTCCCCCCGATCCTCGCACCGGGTCTGTGCAAATCCGTTGAGATACAGCTTCAGCGATTTGCTCTCTACCGTCGCGGGCGAGTCGCAGGGTATGCGCATGCGTAGCGGGCAGACCTCGGGGCGTCCATTGGGCATCAGCCAGGACATCTCATAGCAATGCCACACATCCTCCCCGGCAAACGACCAGTTTGCGCCGAGACCCGCCGCCTGCCGCTGTGCGCCGCGTGCTATCGGCTGCAGGAGTCCGGGCGCGTAGCCTTCCGCCGGCGCGGCCTTCCTGCCCAGCAGCGGGTCGGTCATGAAACCCGCCTCTGCCGGGCCGTGCGGAGAAACGCCGGGGTATTCAGGCCGCGCATCGAGATTTCGCCTCTCTTCAGCATGGCGACCCATCGGTCGGCCAGTCGCGTCGGCTCCGGCATCCGGTATCCGTTCGCACAGGCGAGCGCCAACTCAGCCGCCTGCATGCAGGTCATGCGGTGGCCCGGACTCGCATACACGGGTTTCACTCCGGCGCGCGTGCGCACGGCCGTGCCGAGCCGCTCGCCGTGGTACACCAGCGGCGTAGAGGCGCCGTACTCCGTACGGAGCGGAGCGTGCTCGCCGACGAGAATGGACTTCGCCACACCGCAGGCGGGCATCTGCGCGATCACGCCGAGATGCGAGGCGAGACCGAAGCGACGCGGGTGCGCGATGCCCTGGCCGTCGCACATGAGCGCATCAACGTCGTGGCGCGTGCGGCGCATGACCAGCAGCAAGACGGGCGCCTCCCGAAACGACAGCATGCCGGGGACATAGGGGAAGGTGAGCGGCGCCGTCGCGCCCCGCGCCTCGAGCACGCGCCGCGCGGCCACGTCCCAGACCACTGCGACGGCGAAGACGGCTTCGTCCGTGAAGGCACAGTCGAGACCGAGCACGCGCCGGATGGGCGGCGTGGGCGCCAGCGAGACCCGTTCGGCAAGCCGCTTCTGGATCTCGATCGCACGCCGTGGCGAAACGCGCCAGCGGTGCGGGGTGCGCGGTAGTCTCACGGCGTTTTTGTCTTCCGCGGGTGTTTGGTGCAGAATCCCGCGTCCGAGCGGGAATAGCTCAGTGGTAGAGCACAACCTTGCCAAGGTTGGGGTCGCGGGTTCAAGTCCCGTTTCCCGCTCCAACAAAATCAATGAGTTACGTCAAAACCAAGTGTACCAGAAGACTTGGCGTGACCAAAACGTGACCACGGCCAACCGCGACCGTCACGCCACCGCTTCGAGACCGTTCTTCGCGACCAGCGTCAGCAGCTTCAGCGACGCACCGCGCGGCCGCTTCTCGCCGCGTTCCCACTGGCTCACCAAGCCGGCGGTGACGTTGAGGTAGCGAGCGAACACCGCCTGGCTCGCATTCTCCCGCAGCCGAATCTCCCGAATCTTCTCCGGCGCCATGTCCTCGACCGGCGTCAGGCACATTTCGGCATGGTCAGATCGAGGACGGCGCAGCGTCGGGTCTCGATGCGGCCATGGCCTTTGTCGATCGCATCCCCGCTGCAGCGCGCCGCGCGCCAATCGATCGCCGCAAGGTCGTCGTGAATGGTCGGCTGATTGTCCTTCACGGCCGTGACCACGTAGTGGGCCTTGCAGTCTTCGGTCAGGCAGCGCGCGGTCTCGTGCTGGGCGTGCATGGCGTCGACGGTGACGATGCGGCCGCCGAGGTCGAGCTGTCGCGACAACTCCCGCAGCGCCGGAATCTCATTGGTCTTGGCGCCGATCTGGACCTGTCCCAGAACCAGGCCGCTACCGTGTTCCACGGCGGCCACCATCATGCGCCGTTCCTTGCCGACCTGCTTCGAGGCGCCGCGCACGTCCTTGCCATCCATGGCCACGGGCACTTCGCCGCCATGCCGGGCACTCCACGCCCGTAGCGCCTGATCCAGGGTGTCGGGCGGCATTGCCGAGAGCAGGTAATGGAAGGTCGATGCCGCCGGCACGGTATAGCGCCGACGGGTCGGACTCCAGAAGCCGCCCACGGCCTTGCGTTGCGCGTCGTCCAAGCGGGCGGCAAACTCGCCGAACGCGCTCACGCCGCGATAGCCGGCCAGCCGCGCCGCGATCGCGATCGTCAGATAGCAGGCGATGCTGTAGCGCCGCCCGCGCGCCTTGCGGAAATCGGGAATCTCCTCCAGAAAGTCGCGCAGACTGCGCAATCGCGGCACCGGCATCGGTTCCTCCTTCGCACCGATGCGCCACTCGGCCGGTTCCTCGATGCCGCTCAGCGCCGCGCGCGCATCGCTCTCCAGCGCATACACGTAGACCTCCTTCGGTTGTCCGTTCTCGCGCCACCGCGCCGGGCTGCCCGGCAGGCGCGTGAAGCCACGCGTGCGTCCCAACATCCGCCAGTTCGACGCCCGGTAGCAGGTGCCCGCGAAGCGCGACGGATCGACGAACGTCTCGGCCAGCAGAACCGGGAAACCGTGCGCCGCGCGCATGTCCCGCGACAGCCGCCGCAGACTCAGACCCAGCACCCGCGACGCCAAGTTGCGCGTCACGCCCTTGCCGCTCAGAATCACGAAGCGGCTGTTGTTGGCGATCAGCTTCAGCCGCCGGAACTGCCGTTGCCGCGACCAGCCGATCCAGGCGTCCCGCATCGAACGGGCGCGAATGTAGTGCCATACGCCCAAATTAGACAACGTAAGTCGTTAACCCAGCCAAAGCCGTTTGGGTTCTCAAGGCCTTCCGCAGCCGGTCCACGGCGTCCGCACCGAGGCGGCTCTGGCTCTCTCCACGCCGTCGAGCGCCGTCCCCGTCGCCTTCCCACCCTGTCGCTTCCAGCACCGAACCCGCCGATGGTCGCCGCCGGCCAACGAGCGACCAACCTGAGCGTCTGCCGGCTCTGATATCGTTGGGCGCTTCGCATCACCTTGCTGGTCCATATTGGAGCCGACGCGCATGAATGCGCGCCCGCCAGCAACGCGGGGCGCAAAACGGACAGGTGTTTAAACAGGGCAAGTGGACAGTCCGCCTGACCGATCGACTCGGACAACCCGACTGAGAAGAGAAATCCTGAGCACCCCAATGATCGAACGATCGCGACGCCTGCCACGACGTACCAAGCTTGCCTTCTCTGCAGGCTCGCTGGAAGAGGCTGTCGTGGGCGCTGCCGGCATCGCCACGATGCTGTTCTACAACCAGGTCCTCGGTCTCTCCGCGAGCCTGTGTGGCGTCGTCTTCCTGATTGCCAGCGTCGTCGACGGGATTTCGGACCCGATCGTCGGTGCCTTCTCCGACCAGTTCAAGAGTCGCTGGGGCCGCCGCCACCCCTTGATGTTCCTGTCAGCGTTTCCGCTCGCGATCTCCTTCTACTGCCTGTATCAGCCACCGGAAGGCCTTTCGGAAACGGGACTGTTCGTCTGGTTTCTGCTGTTCATGATACTGACACGCACCGCGAAGACCTTTTACACGGTGCCCCATGCCGCCCTCGGCGCAGAGCTGACCGAGGACTATCACGAGCGCACCTCAATCTTCGGCTACAACGCGGTCACAGGGATGGTCGGCGGGGTGGGGTTTGGTGTGTTCCTGTTGGTGGTGGTGTTTCCAAGCACGGCCGAGTACGGCAATGGTCTGCTCAACGAGGGCCGCTATGCGCTTCTGGCCGCCTTTGGCGCAGTGACTATCGTCGTCTCCCTGTTTGTATGCACCTTCGGCACGCGGGACCAGATTCCCTACTTGCACCAGCAGACGCCACGCAAAATCCGGTCTCGCGAGTACCTCAGCGAACTTTGGCAGCTGCTTGGCAATCGCTCCTACCTGTCCGTCTGTGTCAGCTGGCTCGTGCTCGCCACGTCCTTCGGCATCCTTGGGATGGTGTCCACCTACACCTACATCTATGCCTTCGAGATATCGACGGAACAGCTGACCATCCAGCGCTTCGTGACACTCCCGGGCATACTCGTTGCCATTCCCCTATCGGCCTACTTGACCAAGCTGTTCGACAAAAAGTGGACCCTCATCTATTCCTGCAGCGTCTCCGCCCTGCTGATCGGACTGCCGCATGTCCTGCGCATGATCGACTTCTTTCCGGGCAACGACTCGCCGTGGTTGTTGGTGGCACTGTTCGGTCCGCTCGTGCTCGGTTACGTGCTGGGGCCGCTGTTGCCGATCGTGATCGACTCTCAGCTCGTCGATATCACCGATGACCATGAGTATCGAACCGGGCATCGATCCGAGGGGGTCGTATTTTCGATACGTACGTTCGCGATGAAGGCCACGTCGGGTATCGGCGGTCTGATCGGTGGCTTCGGCCTTGACCTGATCGCCTTTCCGAGAAATGCTGTGGTGGGCGAAGTTGCCGAGCCAGCGCTCAATGGCCTGTTGTTCATGTCCGGTCCGCTCTATTGGATGATCGTCGCAGCCGGCATGGGCTTCATGGCCATGTATCAGCTGACCGAAAGCCGGCACTCGGAGATTCTCACCAAGCTCAGAGCGCGCAGAGCACTTGCGGAATGACGCAGCCACAATGTCGGGGAGGCGAACCATGAGCGAAGCAACCGCCGAAGAACAGCAGCCGAAACTGCCCTTTGAGCATGAGACACGGCAGCCGTTTGATCTTTCTGATGAGCTCAAGGCCAGAGTCGATGCGTCGGGCCTGGCCGAGACGGTTGCGCATGCCCAGGCGGAAAGCTACGGCTACATTTACGATCCGGCCTGCACCGAGTACACCCACGCGGGTGGCGCCACCAAGGTGGTTCCCGGTTCACACCTGCTTCGCAGGCATCCCACCCCCGAAGAGGTCGCCGCAGAGGAGGGTGTCATCTCGACAGCGTGTCCCGCCGGCACCATCGTGTTCTGGAACGGGTCCATATGGCACGGCGGCGGCACCCGGACCATTGACGGCGAGCGCGTGGTGGCGCACATCACGTTCAGCCGCCTGGCCATGCGACCCATGGAAAACTACGACTTCCTTGGTGACGACTGGCTCGAGGGTAAGCCCTACGAGATGCGCGTCATGCTGGGCCGAGAAGACTTCCTGAACAAGGGAGGCACGATGGCCGAGATGGACAAGATCGCGAATACGATGAACTGGTCGAAGACCTGATCCAACAGGGATCGGAAGGGCTTCGCGCAGGTCGGCGGGCTGCGCTGCGGTCCGGGGTCCGGGCTTCGGACGGCGCGGTTGCGGCTTCACGCCCTGCGGCAGCCATACCCTCGTTCATACCTCGTTCACACCCTCATTTCCGGCCTATCCGGACGGCAGCCTGTCGGGCTCGTGCCGGCGCTCGCAAACTCGGGTCCGACAGGGTGCACTTGAGGAAGCCGACATCGTGCCGGCTCCCGATCCGTTCCCGCTTGACGCCCGGCCGATGAGGCGAACTGCGTCAGCGCCTTCACCGCCGGCAGCCGCGAGGCGCGCATGCCGGTCTGCAGCCACCGGGCCGACCCGCGTGCGCCCGGGGCCGGCGATTGTTCCCTACGGCGCGGCGGAAGCGCTGTACTTGCCGTCCTTGTGATCGACGGTGCCGGCCTTCTTCATTGCCGCGAGAGCGTTGCTGACGGACTGCTCCGCAGACTTGTCGCCCTTGACGTTCAGCTGCGCGATGATGTCGGCTCGGCCGATACCTTCGCTACCGGATGCCTCAATCATCGAGACGATCGCCGCGCGTCGTGAAGGACCCCGGCGTCGGCGTGTCTTCCGGGGCGTCGCCTCGGCCTCTGGCGCGGCAGCCGTTTCTACCGTGCCTTCCGACCCCGGCACGGAGCTCTCTGCTGCCTGCGCAACATACTTGCCGTCCTGGTGCCCTACCTCTCCCGCCTTCTTCAATGCCGCGAGAGCGTTGCTTACCGATTGCTCGGCGGACTTGTCCCCCTTGACGTTCAGCGTCTCGATGATTTCCGCGCGACCGGCCCCGGCCTCACCGAACGAAGCGATGGCCGCAACGATCTCGGCACGGCGTGATGCCTTGCGACGCCTTCGCGTTTGCTTCACCGGAGCCCGCGCTCCCGCATCCGCCTTGGGCGCCCGGCGTCTGGCCGGAGCGGGCGCCGAGGCCTTGGCGGTTTCGTATGCCTGGATCGCCTCCATCTCGTTGTCGATGTTCTTCAACTCCGCGACAAGCGCCTGCAACTCCGACTCGAGACTGCTCACTCGCTTTTCCGCGTCCTTGCGCTGCTGCGTGAGACGTTTCTTCTCCTGCGCTACATATGTTCTGAAGTCCATGGCAAATCTGCATTCCAAACGAAAGCTGGTATGTGAAATCATCCCAGAAGGAGTAGCAGAAGGCAACGTGATCTGCCCGGTGGGTTAGCGCACTCGACGTGTCGCCATCCTCAACCATGACCGCTCGGTGCCGTTTCGCACCGGCGCATGGCAACGTTGATGACTTCATCTGGAACGGCGTTGGAGTGGCGACGGAAAATGTGCGGGGCAGAGAACCCGGGAAGGACGAACAAGCTGGTGTCCGGGCCCAGGAGTAAACCGCGCTGCCCGCACAGCGCGGAGCGACCGGCAAGCGGGCGTCGCCGCCGCCGATCGGCCACGGGCGATTCCCCGGCGGAAGGACCAGCCCCGGAGACCCGTGCAGCCGGCCCCGTGCGAACCAGGCGCCAGGCAACGCGGACACTCCCCTTGCGCCTCGCGAGGAGCCGGCCCTGGCCCAGCCCCGGTTGAAGGCCGCGGGTTCGGGTCGTCGCGAGGGGCCTACACGACGTAGCCGGTGCGTTGCGCGAGGCCCCGACTTCCCGCATCATTGCGGCCCTCACGTTGAGTTCGCTCTTGCCCCATGGCCCGACCGGCCATCGGGGCTTGCCGATACGCACCTGGGAGGCTTGTGGTCGCGCGCGTGGGCTTGGTGATTGTGTGCCCGTCATTGGGGTTGGGGGATACGGTGGCGGCCGTCGAGCTCGGCCGCCGCGTGTTGGCCGCTCTGGATCTCTCCTACCCGAACGCTGGCGATCCGCCCGCCGAATCTGCGAGAATGTACGGCGTCGAGACGCTGCCGACCGCGTTCGTCGTCGACGGTGCCGGTTTCGTGCGCCATGCCGGACGGGGTACGGCAACCAGGAACATCAACGCGATCGAGCCGAAGATCTCGTTCTTGATCGAACCCATGCGACGACCGGAAGAAGGACAGCCGTGACGTTGAGTGCAATGGAATCGCCCCGCGGACACACCGCCGGGCCAAGGGCCGTAGCGCCATGATTGCGGCCATCGTTCTACTGGTGGTCGTCCTCGGGTCGATCGTGTTCAATACGTTGAGCCCGTGGTGGTTCACCGACATCGCGTCGAACTGGGGCAACATCGACTTCGCGGTCTTCGTGACCTTCTGGATCTGCGGCATCGCCTTCATCCTGGTCGGCCTCTTCATGGTCTACGCGGTGTGGAAGTACCGTTACCGGGAAGGCCAGAGGGCCGCCTACGAGCCCGAGAACAAGAAACTCGAGTGGATCCTGACCATCGTCACCACCGTCGGCGTGGTCGGCATGCTCGCACCGGGGCTCGCGGTCTGGGAGGAATACGTCAACGTCCCGGAGGATGCCCGGGAGATCGAGATCACCGGTCAGCAGTGGGCCTGGAGCTACCGGTTGCCCGGCGCTGACGGACGCCTCGGCACCGTCGATGCGCGCCTCATCTCGGTCGACAACCCCTTCGGCATGGATCCGGACGACGAGTTCGGGCGCGACGACGTGCTCGTCGAACGCGCACCGCTGCATCTTCTGAAGGACCAGCCGGTGAAGATCCTGCTGCGCTCCAAGGACGTGCTGCACGATTTCTACGTGCCCGAGTTCCGGGCCAAGATGGACGCCGTGCCCGGCATGGTCACCTACATGTGGTTCACGCCCACGAAACCGGGCATCTACGAGGTGCTCTGCGCGGAGCTCTGCGGCATCGGTCACCACACCATGCGCGGGACGGTGATCGTCGACGAGCAGAACGACTACAACGCCTGGTTGGCGTCCAGCCCGACCTACTCCGACCGGCTCGCACGACCGGTCGGGGACGCGGTGGCCGGTCAGACCTCCTACGTCGTCTGCGCGGCCTGTCACGGTCCGCAGGCGGAAG
The DNA here is from genome assembly GCA_965206615.1 of Candidatus Azotimanducaceae bacterium. Lineage (GTDB taxonomy): Bacteria > Pseudomonadota > Gammaproteobacteria > Pseudomonadales > Azotimanducaceae > VXNE01. The sequence continues at coordinate 80,972 of OZ242219.1, read as the reverse complement.
GCATGGTCGCGCTCAACGCACCGAAGCTCACCGGCCAGTCCGCCTGGTACCTGCGCAGCCAGATCGCCGCCTACAAGCGCGGCCTGCGCGGTACGCATCAGGCTGACGAGTTCGGCCGGCAGATGGCGCCCATGGTGGCAACGCTGTTCAACGACGCGGCGGTGGAGAACGTGATCGCCTATATCCACTCGTTGCCGGACGTGCCGGCGCCGATGACCATCGAGGGCGATGTCGAACACGGCGCCGACCTCTACGAGGGATGCGCCGTATGCCACCGTGCGGACGGCAGCGGGAGCTACGGGACGGCGGCGCCGCGTGTCGCCGGCATGACCGACTGGTACATGGCCCGGCAACTGGTCAACTTCCAGGAGGCCATTCGCGGCCACGACCGCACCGACACCGTGGCACGGCAGATGGGCTTCATGTCCAAGCAGCTGCACGGGCAGGAGGCCATCAACGACGTCGTCGCCTACATCAACACCCTGGGCCAGCAGGCGGACCTCGCGTCACGCCGGACGCACGCCCCGGCCGATGTGAGCGATGCCCTGGCCTATACGAACACCCCGCGATGACAGGCGTGCGCAAGCGACTGTCCGGAGCGCATCGGCCGCGCCCGGCAGGACGGGCGCGCGAGGATGGAGGTAACACCGATGGCGGTTGAAGCACAGATCCCGTATCAAGAGGCGATCGAGGTTCACCACCCGCATAGCTGGATCACGAAGTACTGGTTCAGCCAGGACCACAAGGTGATCGCGATCCAGTACGGCATCACGGCCATCGGCGTGGGGCTCATCGCCCTGGCCCTGTCCGCCCTGATGCGGCTGCAGCTCGGCTTCCCCGACGCGTTCGACTTCATCGACCCGCAGGCCTATTACCAGTTCATCACCATGCACGGCATGATCATGGTGATCTACCTGCTGACGGCCCTCCTGCTCGGGGGGTTCGGCAACTATCTGGTCCCGCTGATGCTCGGCGCGCGGGACATGGTGTTCCCGTTCGTCAACATGATCAGCTACCACGTCTATTTCGTGTCCGTCGTCATCCTGCTGGCGAGCTACTTCGTACCCGGCGGGCCGACCGGGGCGGGATGGACGCTCTATCCGCCGCAGGCGATCCTGACCGGAACGCCCGGCGTGGACTGGGGCATCCTCCTGATGCTGGGGTCCCTGGCCGTGTTCATCGTGGCGTTCACGATGGGCGGGCTCAATTACGTCACGACGATCCTGCAGGGCCGCACGCGCGGCATGTCCCTGATGCGCATGCCGCTCTCGATCTGGGGCATCTTCATGGCCACGGTGCTCGGCCTGCTGGCGTTCCCCGCGCTCTTCGTCAGCGCCATCATGATGATCCTCGACAAGACGATCGGCACCAGCTTCTTCATGCCGGCGGTCGTCTCGCTCGGCGACTCGCTCGATCACAGCGGCGGCAGCCCGCTGCTGTTCCAACACCTGTTCTGGTTCTTCGGGCACCCCGAGGTGTACATCGTGGCGCTGCCCGCGTTCGGCATCGTCTCAGACCTGATCAGCACGCACGCCCGCAAGAACATCTTCGGCTACCGCATGATGGTCTGGGCGATCGTGGCCATCGGCGTGCTGAGCTTCGTCGTGTGGGCACACCACATGTACGTCAGCGGGATGCATCCGTGGTTCGGGTTCTTCTTCGCAACGACGACGCTCATCATCGCCGTGCCCACCGCGATCAAGGTCTACAACTGGACCCTCACCCTGTGGCGGGCGAACATCCACCTGACGGTACCGATGCTGTTCGCCATCGCCTTCGTGATCACGTTCGTGATGGGCGGGATCACCGGGCTCTTCCTCGGCAACGTGATCGTGGACGTGCCGCTCTCGGATACGTACTTCGTGGTGGCCCACTTCCACATGGTGATGGGCGTCTCGCCGATCCTCGTCATCTTCGGGGCGATCTATCACTGGTATCCGAAGATGACCGGCAAGATGCTGAACGACACGCTCGGACACATCCACTTCTGGGTGACGTTCCTCGGCACCTACATGATCTACTACCCGATGCACTACCTCGGTTTCGTGGGCGTGCCGCGGCGCTACTTCGCCAACGGCGACATGGCGATCATCGACGAATCGGTCATCATGCTGAACCAGAGCATCACGATCGCCGCACTGATCGTCGGCGTCTTCCAGTTCGTGTTCATCTGGAACCTGTTCTACAGCTACTTCAAGGGCAGGGACTCCGGCCACAACCCGTGGCAGGCGACGAGCCTCGAGTGGCAAACCCCGGAGACGCCTCCCCGTCACGGTAACTGGGCCGAGAAGCTGCCGACCGTCCACCGCTGGGCGTACGACTACAGCGTTCCGGGTGTGGAGGACGACTTCGTGCCGCAGACAGAGCCGCGGGCGGCCGGGGAACAGGTGGCATAGGGCGGGCATAGTAGGGCGGGCCTTACAGGGCAACGGATTTCCACCGCGCCCTCCGCGACCGCGGAGGGCGAAACCAGAAAGGAGCCAACGACCGGATGGCCGAAGCAACCGGATTGCGCAATCTGCAACTCGTCGACGACTGGGGGGCCGACGTCGCCGTCTTCAGGGGCGTTCCCTGGGGCAAGGCGATGATGTGGATCTTCCTTCTCTCCGACACATTCATCTTTACCTGCTTCCTCACCTCCTACATGACGGTGCGGATGACGACCGCGGAGCCCTGGCCGAATCCGAGCGAGGTCTTCGCCCTCGAGGTGATGGGCACCCCCGTACCGCTGCTGCTGATCGCGATCATGACCTTCATCCTGATCAGCTCCAGCGGGACGATGGCGATGGCCGTGAACATGGGCTATCGGCGCAGGCCGGGGCCCGCCGCGCTGCTGATGGTCGTTACGGCGTTGTTCGGTGCTTCGTTCGTCGGCATGCAGGCATTCGAATGGACCAAGCTGATCCTGGACGAAGGCGTGCGTCCCTGGGGCAACCCCATGGGCGCGGCCCAGTTCGGGTCCTGCTTCTTCATGATCACGGGCTTCCACGGGCTGCATGTGTCGGCCGGCGTGGTCTATCTCGCGATCGTCGCCTGGCGCGTCTGGCGCGGCCGCTACAAGGAAAAGGGCTACGACATCATCGAGATCACGGGCCTCTACTGGCACTTCGTCGATCTCGTCTGGGTTTTCATCTTCGCGTTTTTCTACCTCTGGTAGGAGGCGCTCCGGTAGAGGCGCTCTGGCAGGCGGATCCTACCTCGGTGGACGCAATCCGATAGGGCATTTCAGGTTGAGGGCAGTCATGGCGGAATCCGGTCAACAACACCCCATCTCGATCTACTTCGCGATCTGGGGGTTGCTCTTCGTGCTGAGCGCGGCCTCCTACATGGTCGATTACGCCGGCTTCCAGGGGTACACGCGCTGGTCGCTCATCCTCATCTTCATGATGCTGAAGGCGGGCTTCATCGTCGCGATCTTCATGCACATGCGCTGGGAGCGCGTGGCGCTGATCACGGCGATCCTGGTGCCGCCGGGAGCGCTCCTCGTGCTGGTGAGCCTGATGGCGATGGAATCGGACTACACGTGGCTGACGCGGGTCGTCCACTTCGGCGCGGACCCCGCGCCCCTGCCGCTGCCCCCGCCGTCCCACTGATCTCGTAGCGGGTCGGGCCGCTTTTGCGGCGCGCCCGACCCGGCCCCCTCCCGGATTGGGCGCCGGCCGATCACGCGCCGGCACAGGCCTGGGCTCCCCGGCCGCCTCGCTCGTGACGGCAAGGTCCACCACGTCGACGGCGTAGCGCCGGCGGAGGGGCCGGGTACGGCGTCGCCCGACGCGCCGCGTCGTGACCCCGTCCGGTATCGCCCTTCGAGACTTGAGCATCGGCTGTTGCGCGCCGCCGGACGGTCGGCTAAGACGGACCACGAGGTGTCGTCAACAGTCTTCGGGAGGATCCGTGGACGCTCGAGCAGCTGTTTCCATCTGTGCCGTCCTGGCATGCATCGCCGGCCACGGCCAGGATCGCCCCATCCATGTCCCCGAGGATCTGCAGGACTGGCAGGACTGGGTCCTGCACGGCGAAGAGCACCGTCGCTGCCCGTTCCTCTACAACAGCCCCGTCACGACACGGGCTGACTTCATTTGCGCCTGGCCGGAGCAGCTGGACCTGTCGGTGACCGCGGACGGTGGTCGGTTCGAGCAAACCTGGACGGTCCACGGCGACGACGATTGGGTGCCGTTGCCGGGGAGCGGCAAGGTGTGGCCGCAGGACGTGACGGCCGCACGAAGGGGCGCGGAAGTGGTATTGCGGGACGGCGTGCCCTCGATCCGCTTGCAGCCGGGTACGCACGACGTGAGCGGCACGTTCGCCTGGGACGAACGGCCGGCAACGCTCCAGGTGCCCGGCGTCAGCGGGTTGCTGGCGCTCACCGTGGACGGTCAGCACGTCGTGCTGCCGAGGCGCACGGACCAGGGGCTTTGGCTGGGTGAAGGCAGCGTGACGCAAGCGGTTCCGGACGAGCTGTCGACGCGAGCGTTCCGGCGCATCGCCGACGACGTGCCCACGCGGCTCGAAACGGTGTTCGAGATCACCGTCGCGGGTACGGTGCGGCAGGAACGGATCGCACCCGCCCTGCCGGAGGGTTTCATCCCGCTCTCGCTGGCAGGCACACTTCCCCTGCGGCTGTCGCCCGACGGCGATCTGCAGATCCAGGTGCGCCCCGGCAGCTGGCGGATCACGCTCAGGGCCCGGGCATCGGGCGTGGCGGACAGCGTCACGCTGCCCCAGGGCGAAAGCAACTTGCCCGACTCCGAGATCTGGAGCTACCAGGCCAATCCGCGATTGCGCGCGACCCTCCCCGAAGCGCCGCGGGCGGTCGATCCGAGCCAGGTTGGCTCGCCGTGGCCCGGCCTGCCGGCCTTCCGCATCGAGCCCGGGGAGTCGCTGCTCGTGGTAGAGCGAAATCGGGGGCTCGAGGACACGGGCAACACCCTGCTGCTCCATCGCGACCTGTGGCTGGACTTCGACGGGGCCGGTTTCGTGTTCGCCGACTCCCTCTCCGGAACGATGCGGCACGGCTGGCGCCTGGACATGGCCGCACCGTACGCGCTCCTGAACGCCCGGGAGCGGGGCAACACCCTGCTCATCACGCGCAGCGACGCGCTCGAGGGTGTAGAGGTCCGCGACGCCAACCTGCAGCTGGAGGCGCTGGGACGCCTCGAGACGCGCGGCGAAGTTCCCGTTGCCGGCTGGCAGGCCGACCTCGACGCCGTGAGCGCGACCCTGAACCTCCCCCCCGGACACAAGCTGCTGGCCACAGCGGGCGTCGACGACGCACCGTCGAGTTGGCTCGGGCGCTGGCAACTGCTGGACTTCTTCCTGCTCCTGATCGTCACCCTGGCCACCGGGAAGCTGTTCGGTCGGGTCGCCGGCGCGGTTGCGTTGGTCGCGCTGACCCTCAGTTTCCACGAACCGTTCGCGCCGCTGTGGACGTGGCTGAACCTGCTGGCCGCCGTGGCCCTGGTACGGGTTGCGCCGCCCGGGCGTCTGCTCGGCGTCGCCAGGGGTTATCGCGTCACCTCTTTCGTGGTGCTGCTGCTGTTCCTGGTGCCCTTCGCGGTGGGGCAGATCCGTATTGCGCTCTTTCCCCAGCTGGAGTCGCCACTGCACCGTCACGAACATGCCCAGACGTGGGGACTGTTCGAGGTGCTTGCCGGCCGCCCGCCTCCGGAACTGCCCATCCTGGCGGAAGGCGAAGACGCTCCGGTGGAGGTCTCGTTCGCGAGGTCCCAAGCGGTCCTGGATGCGGTAGAGCCGCTCTCCCGCCAGGACGACGGCGCGCTTCTGCAGACGGGCCCCGGCAAGCCGGACTGGGATTGGCGAACCTACTCGCTGTCATGGAGTGGCCCGGTGGGTGCGGATCGGACCATGCGGCTGGTGGTCCTGTCCGACTGGATGGTCAGTGCGTTGCGCATCGTCGCCATCGTCGCGCTGGGCCTGTTCGCTGCGCTGTTCGCCTGCGACATTGCGAACCTGCGATGGCGATGGCCGTTGCCGACCGGGAAGCGCGCCGCGAGCGCGATATCCGCCATGCTCCTGGCCATCGTCTTCGTTAACACGGAAGCGGCATCGGCCGAGCCCCCGTCCCCGGAGATTCTGGACGAACTGAAGGGGCGCCTGCTCGCGGCGCCGCCCTGCGCTCCGCGTTGCGCGGAGATCGTCGAAGCCGAGGTCGATGTCGGAGAAGACAGCATGACGATCCGCCTCACGGTCCATGCCATGGAGGAGGTCGCCGTCCCCATGCCGGGGACCCCGACAGGCTGGCGTCCGCAACGCATCGCGTCGGGTGCGTCGGCCTTGCCGGCGTACCGCGATGCCACGGGCGCTCTCTGGGTCCACCTGGCGGCGGGTCGTCACACCCTGGTGCTGGACGGCCCGCTGCCGGCGGGCGACACGCTGGAGGTTCCGTTCGCCGCTCCGCCCCGAGCGATCGCGGCACGCTCCGAGCATTGGCTGGTCGCGGGCATCCAGAATCGCATCCTGCCCGCGGGGGCGCTGAACCTGACCCGATTGCGTCGGGAAGGGGAAGCCGGAACCGTCGCACTCTGGGAACCGAGCCGACTACCGGTATTCCTGCGCGTGGAGAGGCTGATCGATCTCGGCCTCGAATGGAGAGTCGCCAGTGTGGCGAGACGGCTGTCGCCGCAGACCGGGGCGCTGAGTGTCGACGTTCCGCTACTGGGGCAGGAGGCCGTCCTGGACGAGGACGTTGCGGTGCGGGCGGATGGCGTGGCGGTCTCGATGGGACCGACCGACGCGCAGTTCGTCTGGCACTCGTCGCTGCCGCGGCAGTCGTCCATGACGCTGCGAGCACCGACGGACCGGCCCTGGCACGAAGTCTGGATGTTCGACATCGGCAGCGAGTGGAAAGTGGAGTTCGACGGCGTACCGGAGAGCCGGCCCGACGACCGCGGGACCGGCCGCGTCGCGGTATTCCACCCGCGCCCGGGCGAGCGCCTGACGGTCTCCGTTTCGCGTCCGGCTGCCGTCGAGGGCAACACCCTGGCGTTCGACGAGGTCCATGTCCGAACCGAGGTGGGAGGCCACCAGCGGCGTTCGGTGATGGCGATCGACTATCGGAGCACCCGGGGAACGAGCCACGTCGTTCGCCTGCCGGCGGGGGCGGAGGTGGAATCCGTACGAAGCGATGGAGCGTCGGTGCCGACGGACGCGGTGGACGCGGCTGTCACGGTGCCGATCCTGCCCGGAGAACACGCGCTGGCGATCACCTGGAGCGAAGCGACGGCGGCGGGCCTGCGGGTACAGACGCCCGACATCGAACTCGGTGCGCCGGCCAGCAACCTCGTCAGCGAACTCGCGATGCCGTCGAACCGCTGGCTGCTGTTCACCCGGGGTCCGGACCTCGGGCCGGCCGTGCTCTACTGGTCCGAGCTGGTCGCCCTGATCGTGGCGAGCCTCATCCTCGGGCGTTTCAGATCGACGCCCCTGCGCACGCACCACTGGCTTCTGCTGGGTCTCGGCTTCAGCACGTCGTCCTGGTTGGCCCTCGGCATGGTGGCCGTCTGGCTCCTCGCGCACGGTTCCCGCCCATCCTGGGGGACGAAGCTCTCCGACTCCAGCTACCGGATGACGCAGATCGGTTTCGGCATGCTGACCCTGGCGGCCTTCGCGGCCATCGTGGCCGGCATCGGAACCGGCCTGCTCGGCAACCCGGACATGCACATCGTGGGATACGAGGGTGCCGGCGGCCCACTGCGCTGGTTCGCCGATCGAACGGACGGCGCGATCCCCGCGGCTGCGGTCTTCTCGGTGCCGCTGTGGGTCTACAAGGGACTGATCCTCGCGTGGGCGCTCTGGCTGAGTTTCATGCTCATCCGCTGGCTGCCCTGGGTGTGGCAGCGCTTCGCGGAGGCGGGCCTGTGGAACCGGGCGAAACCGGCGGGCGAGGACTGACTGGCGGCGCCTCCGATGCCCCTAGAGCTCCGACTTGAGCGCCGTGTTGGACGCGATGCCACCCCCGCCGCGCTTGTATTGCTCCCGGCGTTCCTTGCTGAACTTGTCGATCTCGTCCTTGGGCACACCGAACGCGATGCCCCGCTCGACGCCCGGACGGGCGCGCACGCGATGCACCCAGTCGACGACGCGGGGCTTGGTGGTGATGTCCACCTTCGCCCACTTGTACGAACGCACCCAGCACCAGGTGGCGATGTCGGCCACCGTGAACTCGTCGCCCGTGATGTAGGGGTGCCTGGCGAGCTGGTAGTCCAGGACCGACACCAGCCGCAGCGCTTCCTTGCCGAAGCGTTCCAGCGGGTGGGCTCTCTGTTCGTCGGTCGCGTCGTTGATGTAGCGCGTGTAGGAGAGCTTGTTGCCGAAGACGGGACCGATGTTGGCGGCTTGCCAGTACAGCCACGGAATCACGTCCCAGCGCCGCTCGTCCGTCGGCAAGAGGCTTGAAGGAAAGCACTCGCCCAGGTATTGCAGGATGGCGCAGCTCTCGATGACGGCGCGGCCGTCGTGCACCAGCGCCGGAATCTTCTGATTCGGATTGATGGTCGTGAAGGCCTCGGAGAACTGGTCTCCACCAAGGCTCACGGCGTGGAAATTGACCTCCGGCAGATCGACCCCCGCCTCCCGGAGTTCCTCGATCATGACGGTGACCTTCCAGCCGTTGGGCGTGGCTCCGGTGTAGATGTCCAGGCTCATGGCGGTCTCCTTGGTCCGTTCGACGATATCGGGCGCCGTGCCTTTACAGCCCGGCGGGAATCACTGCGTTGCCTGCGGGGCTGTCCCGCGCCACCCGCCGACGCGGGATGCCGAGGGACGATCTCCGCTACTGCTGCGCGACCCACACGTTGCACCAGCCCTTCGCGGCCACGATCTTCCCCGGGAAGATCGCGCACGGCCCCCAGCCGTCCTGCTCCTCCGCGTTCGCGTATTGGAGGCAGTTGTCGCAGAACTGTGTCTTGCCCTCGTCCGTCTCGCGCTTGGGAAACCTGACCGTGTCGACCGCGTTCGCGTCGTGGCTGTAGCCGAAGGCGACGGCGATGGGGTCGCTTTCCTCGAGCTGCGGCGCACCACCTTCGCCGGCGAGCAGATTCAATGCCGGTATGAGCGCGAGTCCTGCGGACGTCGCGGCAATGAAACGGCGGCGGCTGAGTGTGGATTGTCCTGCCAACATACTTCCTCATGCATCCTGCGGTGGAAAACGGCAATGATACCGTCTCGACTCCCGCCTGGTCAGCCGGAAAGCGCTACCCGCGCCATGTGGGCGTCGCGGGCGTCGAATTTCCACAGGCTCGAGGCGATGCCCACGACCACCGTCGCGACCAGCATCGCCGCAGCCGACGCGACGAGCGCGCGTTCGGCTCCCCACCACTCCACCATGCCCCCCGACAGCAACGCCCCAAGCGGGCCCGCCGCCATGAACGAGAACGAAAAGAACGCCATGACCCGCCCCCGCTGATCCGCAGGCGCCTCTTCCTGCATGATCGTCCGCGCCATGCTCATCGAGAGGCCGGCGCCGGCACCCCACACCCCGAGACAGGCCACGAAGGCCGGAAACTCCAGACCGGCCGCCGCCACGGCCAGGACCACCGCTCCCGCGCCGAGCGACAGCAGCAACAGCCGGCCCTGGCGGCGCACCTCCCCGCACAGCAGGAGCACGCAGATTGCCACTACCATCCCCACGGCATTGGCCCCGCTCAGCCAGGCGAGATCGCCCGCGGTCCCGTCGTAGGTCTCGCGCACCATGAGGGGAATCGCAACCATGTAGGGACCCATGAAAAACAGCCCCAGGGCGAAGTTCTGCACCGCAACCATCCGCATCGCGCGCGAGCGCATGACCGTGCGGCAGCCGTCGGCAATGGACCGGCCCAACTCGCGCAGCATCGGTTCCGACGCGGCGCCCGGCCGGCCCCCAACGGCGGCTCCGCTGCCACTCCGGGTCACCTGGTACGGGGCCGCGATCACCCGCCCGAACGCCGCCGCTCCGATGGCGAGCGCGACCAGCTGCACCAGGATCACGGGCTCCGCCCCGTAGCGGTCCGCCTGCCCCGCCACGAGGAACGCGACGATCTGCACGCCAAACTGCACCAACGTCACGAGGGCGACCGTCCGCTGGACGCGGTGGCCGGCGACCTGGTTCAACAACCCGTCCCGCGCCGGCGTGACGAACGCCTGTACGCAACCCATAGCCACCGCGTAGGCGATCATGAACCCGAACGTGAGGCCGTCGCGGTACAACACCCACAACAGCGCGAGCCCCGGCAGGAGCGCCGCAGTCTGCGCGAGGACGGCGACGCGGCGCCCGCCGTACCGGTCCGCCACACCGCCGCCGACGAGCATCAGCAGCATCGCCGGCACGAGCATCGCGGTCTGCGCGATGCCGACCATGCTCGGCGTTTCGTGCAGCACGATGGTCACGAGCCACGCGAACATGACGCTCTGGATGCCCTGATAGACAAACCAGCCACTGTTCGCGATCAGGTAGAAGTGCAGGGGTCGCACGCCGCGAACCCTCCGGGGGCCAAACCGACACTGTAGAGGGAGGGCAGGCCAGTGGGAACCGCCGGCTCGCGACGGTTGAATCCGCATCGAGCGGGCCTTAGAATCCGCGCCTTCCCGCGCGTCCCCTTCGTCTAGAGGCCTAGGACACTGGGTTTTCATCCCAGTAACAGGGGTTCGACTCCCCTAGGGGACGCCATATAAATTTCTTAACATATTGATCTTAAACGATTTTCATACGATATTATCGAACTGACCCACGTTAATTCCCACAATGTCAATCACGGTTTCGCCGAAAGCGTCGCTAACCGTGATTGGTAGAAGTGCGGTTTCGGCCTGCCGCTCCTTTGCGGATTCCTCATCGCCATCGTTTTTGCCCTGGATGTTGCGCCTCTCGCGACGCACCCGCAGTGAGAGTTTCAAGCTGGCAGGGAGGGCTTGAGCGGCCCAATATCTTCGCGGAGTCAGCTTGCGAAACAAACGCTGGAAGATCTTTTCGCGAGTTGAGAACGCGTCTGCGTCATCCATTACTCGTGCAAGAGCTTCTACGATCGGCCCGACGGTCGATCCCCCAGGATCACCTCGATTGCTCTGAGAAAACTGGACGCGGCTCAGTTCGAAGCGTGCGCGCCGTAGTAGAACCTCAACCGCCAGCCTGTCAGGCTGCCGGTGTCCCCGGCAGCGAGGTCCGCCATGTGTATGGCCCAGGTGCCGTTGGGGCTCTCGCCGTAGAACGCATTGCTCAGCAGGTGCCAGTTCCGCAATCCGGGAATACCGTAGAGCGACGCGTTGAATGGCGGATTGACGACGCTTGCCGTGCCCGCAGGCGAGTGTAAGGCGACGCCGAGATCGAAGGGGTTTGTGTGATCGACCGCGATCTCCAGGACCACGGCCTCGATGTTGGCGGCCTCGGGCAGGCCCGTCACGTCCACGGTCACGTCGATCCCGATGCCGTCTGCATCGGGGATGGCCAACGGCGGCTCTGCCGCAGCGTCCGCCGCGAACCACTCCGACTCGACGAAGGTTCCGAGGCGGTCGGGCGCATAGCCTGCCGTCATCGCCACGGCCGCGTCGACATCGACGGCGCCGAAACCGTACCAGTTGTGAAAGGCGTAGCCGGCGGCATTGGTCTGCCATGCCGGCTGCGCGACGTAAGGCGTTCCCTGGAAGGCCGCGCGTACTTCCGCGATGTCCGGGTCGATCATCCGCGCCGTGTTCGCCAGGACGTGTTTCACGTCGCGCCAGGTGAGTTCCGGGTTGACGCCGAGCAGGACCGCGATCGCGCCGGCCACGGCGGGTGCCGCGGAAGACGTACCGCCGAAGCCGCTGATGTAGTCGCCGTGGCGATTCAGCGGATGCGCGCTGGTCAGCCGATTCATGGGATATTCGCTGAATCCCCCATGGGCGCCGGCCTGGTCGGTGGTGATCATGGCGGGCGCCGCGATGCCGTCCTCGCCGGACGGACCCACAACCCACAGGCTCGCCCCCGCGCTGGAATAGGACGATTTGACGTCGTCGGCGTTGAAGGCGCCCACTACGATCAGCCACGGCAGGTTGTGGTCCGGATCCACGTTGGCGGCGATGCAGCCGACTTCCCGGTTGAACGGGTGTATCCGGTCGCAGAACTCGAATTCGTTGCCTGCCGCCTTCACGTACAGCGCGCCGCGGCCCGATCTGAGCTCAGTCGTGGCCATCTTCACCAAGCGCACGAACTCCTCACGCGAGTTCTCCGCTGGCGCGTGGACACCGAAGCTCATGTTGAAGATGTCGACGCTGGCGGAATCGGGAGAAGAACTGCTGCCGCCGAGGCTGAGCAGCAGCGCGGTTTCGAACCCCGCTGCCGGATCCTGGTCGGCGGCGCCCCCTGCTTCAGCCGGGTTGAACCCAACGACCGTGACGTCCGGCGCAACGCCCCGCCCGCCGAGACCGTTGTTCGCCGCCGCGGCGGCGATGCCGGCCACGCTGGTGCCGTGGTCGCCCAGAACGCCGAAACGGAAAGGTTCGGTTGGGGAAGCGCCGGCGCCGGCCATGCGCAGGTAGCCGAAGTTGAACGACCCGCGGCCGGCGGCGTTGGCGGCCAAGTCGGGATGGCAGGTCTCGAGCCCCGTATCGACGATCGCAAGCTTGACACCGGTGCCGTTCTGGCTGGCACCGATGGCGCCGGTCATGCGTAGATCGGCGCGGGCCACGCCGCCGCGGTCCGAGAACGCCGTCTGGACGGTGTTGTCGAGGTGCCATTGCTCGGCGAACAGCGGGTCGCCGCTGCCTGCCGGCGTTCGGCGGGGGGCCTCGCACGAGACGACCACCCGCCCCGCGGCATTGGTCGCGAATCCGTCGAAGAACACGCTGCGGGAGCCGGGGCCGAACGCGTCCGCGGGCGGCTCCTCGCCCAGGTACGCCCGGATGTAGTAGACCTCGTTGTGCGCCAACTCCGACATCGGCACGCTGAACAAGTGCAAGTTGCCGAGAAACAGGTCGAACGGATCGTCGGAAGACTCGACATCGAAGGCACCGAGCAACCGCACGTCGGTCCGGAAGCGGAAGTCCGTGGACCACTCCGCCACAAGCCGCAGCGTGTCGCCGGCGGGGAGGGGATTCAAGGCGGCCACCGCCAGCAGGACGGCATCTTCGGTCACCGTGTACGCCAGCGGCAGCAGCCCGGGCTCAAACCCCTCCCGGTCGCTGTGGCCAGGCGTCTTGTCGATGGTCGCCGCTTCGCCGTCGTGAATGGTGAGCGTCAGCGATGACTCCTCGCCCGCCCGTGCGTTGCCCGTGATCGCACCGAGGCTGACCTCGATGGTCTCGTCCCCTTCCTCGTCGAAGTCCCGGAAGACGTCAATCTCGGCGGTCGCGGAAGCACCGCTCGCCGGTACCGTGACCGCCGCGCTGCCGACCGCGTAGTCGCTGCCAGCGGTCGCCGATCCGGCGAAGTTCAACTCCACCGCAACGGCCCGGTGAGCCAACCTGTCCAGTTCGACCCGCACCTGGACCTTCGGATTGGCCGCCTCCTCAAGGCCAGTGCTGCCGCGGACGCTGAGCGAAACCGTCGCCGGGGGCGTCGCAGACGGATCGTCATGCGGCGCATCGCCGCCGCACCCCCACAGACTGACAAGCAGCACAGAGAGCCATGCGCAGGCGCCGAGGCGACGCGCCGACGTCACTTCCATTCGATCACGGGGCCGCGCAGCCGCACTGCGGCTTCGGGTTGGCCGGGCAGGTTTCGCACCCGCGCGACCGCGTCGGCCGGATGCAGATGCTCGGGCAGATCGACGATGGCGAAACCGAGTGGCTCGAAGACGGTGACCCTGACCGCGTCAAGCGCTTCCGCGATGGCGTCGGGTTGTAGTCCGCGTTTCAGTTCGATGCGGATACTCGGCAGCAGCGACGCGAAGCCGCGCCGGACGGGATCGAAGACGATCCTGGACCGGGGGCCTTCGAGGGGTGCTGCGGCCCTGTAGGTTCTGCCGCCAAACTCCACGACATGGATCCACTGCGAGTCGGTTGTGTACGACCGCGTGGACAAACCGGCGGGGACCGGTTGCGCTGGCAGCGCGGGAGGTACGCCGTCCGAACCGCTCAATTGCGGACCCAGCACCACGAACTCGCGACCTTCCGCGACAGCTACGCGAGGCCAATCCGGCGACCAGGTCCGATCTGCCCGGTCCTGGGCCAACGCAGGCAAGGCCAGCAGCAGTGCGGCGAGCCCGGCAGCAGCCAGGGCGTGGCGTCCAATAGGCGTATCAAGCACAGGCATATCACTCCCGGCACACTACCATCTCCGCATCGTTAGCAGTTCGACAGGCTAATGGCGCCGTTCGACGCGCAGGGGTAGCGCGGCAAGCCCCCGGATTACCGTCGATGGCCGGTAGTGCGGCTCGTTCTCGTGTCGTTTGATCGTGGCGGTCGAACGCAGCGCCTCGCTGAATATCGTGCTTGCCTCCATGCGAGCGAGCTCTGCGCCGATGCAGTAATGGACGCCGTGTCCGAACGATGTGTGCCTGGGGCCTTTGCGGGTGATGTCAAAGGTATCGGCATGCTCGAACGCCGCCTCGTCCCGGTTCGCTGATCCCGTGAGCAGAATCACGCCGTCGCCGGGCTTGATCACGTGTCGCCGCAGGGTGACCTTTGCCTTCGCGATTCGGAAGTCGGTCTGAACGGGGCTGTCGAAACGCAGCATCTCGTCGATCGCATCGTGTATCCGCGCGGGCTCCTCGCGCAAGCATTGCATCTGCTCGGGGTGACGCAACAGCGCCAGCATGCCGTTACCGATCAGATTGGTCGTCGTCTCGTTGCCGGCGATCATGAGTACGCTCAGCATGTCGGAGGCTTCAACCATGCTGATCTCGTCACCTGCGGCGACCTGTCTGGCGAACGTGCTAACCGCATCGTCCTCGTCCGACCCCTGCCGACGTTGCAGTAGCTCCGTGAAATAGCGTTGTATCTCGGCCCCCGCGCGATGTGAGGTCCTGCGCTCGTCTCGCGTTGCGATCATCTCGAGCAAGCGCGCGCGTGTCCGCACCCATGTCTCCCAACGGCGGCGATCATGCTCCGGGAGCCCCATCATTTTCAGCATCACGCGCATCGATAGCGGCGCGGCCACCTCGGCGATCCAGTCGATCGTGCGCCGGCGCGCCGCCCGCTCGATGAGTTCGGCCGCGGCGCGCGTTATGGTTTCACTCAATGCCGCCAGGCGCGCCCTTGTGAAAGCCTTTGCGGCCACCCTGCGGAGCCGCGAATGGTCAGGGGGATCCATGAGCAGGATGCTGTAGTCATCGGGAGCCGGCGGGAGCACACTCGTTGTTGCTCCGCGCCACCTGGGATTGTTCGAGAAACGCTCGTGATCCTTCGCGGCCGCGACCACGTCCTCGTACCGCGTCAGCACCCAGCTTCCGAGGATTGCACTTCGATGCACCGGGCTACGCCGACGAAGCTCCTCATAGACCGTGTACGGGTTCTGAACGACGCTTGGTGACAAGGGGTTGTAGGTCGCGCCGCGACTGGCCGTCTCCCAGAGTCCGACTCCGTGCGCGGCCGCTCGCCTCCATCGATCGGGGTTCATCGATCCTCGCCTATAGTCGTGCGCGTGCGGCTTGCGCACCCGCAAGGCAGGACGCAAACTGCAATCGGACGCTGCAACGATAGGATCGTGTCGGTGCGGAAAAGACCAGGCTCCACGAGACAGGAGCCTGTGCCGCAACAGAAGTTCGCCAGTCACGCATGAAAGCGGAGCGTAACACCTGGTTCCCGATGCGGGTTGGAACTCCGATCCCGGGAATTCGGCTGCTCGGGGTATGTCTCCCGGCGCTGATCGTTGGACTGGCTGCGTTGCCCGTCGCGCAAAGCCGCGCTGAGTCGAGCGACCACCGGGAAGGGCCGGCGCCACCGCTTGATCTGTTCATTCAGGCCGGCGCCAAACGGGGCGGGGATGCACGGCCGATTCCGGCGTCGAGATCACCCTGGTCTACTGCACGCTGTGCGGCACCGCCATTCCGTACTACAGCGTCGTCGGGAACCAGCATCGAACCTTCGGCACCAGTGGACTGCTCTACCGCTCGAACAAGCTGATGTTCGACCATGAGACCAACAGTTTATGGTCCACCCTCCTCGGGAAGCCGGTGATCGGCGAGTTGACGGGATCCGGTCTCAGGCTCGAGTCCCTCCCGATCGTGACCACTCGCTGGGGTGAATGGAGAAGCAAACACCCCGACACCACAGTCCTCTCGCTGGACACGGGCCACGAGCGCGACTACGGGGAGGGCCGTGCCTACAGGGCTTACTTCTCGACCGACGAGTTGATGTATCAGGTGCCTGAGCGGGACAAGCCTGAAGAACAAGGCTGAAGTCCTGGGCATCCTGCTCTCGCCGACATCACCCGAAGGCGGTGCGGAAAGTCTGGCGGTCAGCTCCCGGTTCCTGCAGAAGAACCGCGTATTTCAGACCGAGTTGGCCGGCCGTAGGCTGACCATCCTGACGACCCCGGCGGGCGCCAATCGCGTCTTCAGGACCGGGGATCGACGGTTCGGGCGATCGCTGGAAGACGACCAGGCGGTCGATGACAGCGGACGGACCTGGAAAGTGACCGAAGACGCCCTCGTTTCCGAGGATGTGGGACTTGAGCGAGTCCCGGCCCATCGCGCCTTCTGGTTCGGCTGGTTCGCCCAGTTTCCCGATACAAAGCTGATCAAGTAGAACTGCGTTGACTCAGGGACTTCATCACAATCGTGATTCCTGGCGCGCCGCGTTGACGGGTCGCGCTGGCTGTTGACCTGGGTCCGGCGCCCGGCACCGAATGGCGGTCGGCGCAGGCTGCGAGGCTACGCGTCGTCGCATACCTTGTCGGACAGTTTGGCCTCCAAGGCGTGGATTTCGGTCAATGGCCGTGCCGCTCCATGGCCTTCACCAGCGCCGGCATCAACGGCTTCAGGCGCTTGCCGCAGATCCGGTCCGATGCCTCCCAGAGCACCATAGGGTCGCAACCACGGCATCGAACGGCCATGGCTGGCCGGCTCCGTCATGCTGCAGGCAGAAGTCCCCGGCGACGTGCGCGATGCACCGCGTCCAGCCGGCTACGGGCACCCAGTTTGGCGAAGATCTTGTGGATGTGGTAGCGGACGCCGGCGTGGCTCAGGCCAAGCGCGACCGCGATCTCGTTATCGGACCGATGCTCGAGGCGCTCCAGAATCTGCGCTTCGCGGGCGCTCAGTTCGGGGGTCCCGGACCCGCCCGCGGAAGCCTTCCGCAGATGCTGCAGCAGGGTGATGGCCGTCGCCCTGGTCGCCGGTTCCGGATCCTCCGTTTCCAGGTAGCTCTCCAGCAGTCCGAGGCTTGACTGACCTTCCCTGACGAGAGGTCTCGCGTAGTCCGTCTCCTCGAAGAGGCACAGGAACTCCACCAGGTGGCGGGTGGCAGCCGCTCCGTCGCCGCAGGCGGACTCCATGGCCAGCGAGTTCGCGAGACAGCGCATCCAGGTTCGGCGCAATCCACGCCTCTGGCAGACGGAGACCAGGGCGGTCGCGAAGCGCCGCGCCTCGTCGACGTCCTCGCGGGCATGCAGCAGGCGGAGGCGCGCACAGGCGATGGCCTCCATTTCTCGCCAACTCAGGGTTCCGAGGTCCAGACATCCATCGGCGTCCCCGGGGAGCGCCGCACGCCGCCACGCCCGCTCGGCCCCTTCGACGCGACCGGCGGTCGCAAGTGTGGACACGCGCAGGGCCGACAGGTATCGGGTTGCCGCCGGCAAGCCGGCACGGTTGGTGTATTCCAGCATCCCCTCGACCGCGGCCAGGGCGCCATCCGTCCCACCTTGCTGCAGCGCAAGGTCCACGACCGTACCGCTCGCCGCCGCGTAGACCTGCAGCGGCGTACCGTGCTCGTGGAACGCCGCCGGCATGCGGACGGGGCCGCGCAGACTCGGCAACCGGTCCCGCTCGAGTTCGAGTTCCCGCATCAGCACGTCGCCGATACCCGTGGCTTCCGGATCGCGCAGAGTGCCGGCCTGCGCGAGCCGCCGCCCCCTGGCATAGCAATCCGCCGCTTTCCGGACCCGTCCCTGGGCCATCGCCATCTGACCCACCTGGTAGTCGATGTGCACCACCAGATAGGTGGACCTGTCGCGCGCCGCCGCCCGCGCCCGCCCGGCCCGCTCCAGCGCAACGTCGAACTCCGCCCTCATGCTGTGGGCGATGCACATTCCCACCTCGAACGAGCTTCGGAACAGGGGATCGAGGTCAGGTTGCTCCAGGATGATCGCCAGGCGCTCCACCGCGGCGACCATCTGGTCCGAACCGACCAGTGCACAGCCGTACAGGGCGGTGAGTCCAAGCAGTTGAACGTGTTCAAGGTACAAGTTCCGATCCCCGTACCCTCGGTGACCGCCCGTGAATTCACGCGTGCGCCACGCCGTGCTCTCGTAGAGCCGGCGGGCCTCTTCCAGCTTTCCCGCGGTAATCAGCACGAAACAGCGCGCAAACGCCAGCCTCGGGTACTGCTCGAGTATCGCGGGCGTCAGGAAACGGTCCGCCGCCCGCAGACGGGCCACGCCGTCCCTGAGGCCCACCCGGACGCCGCCGGCCTCCAGCAGGATCTGGCCGACCAGCACCGGATCCCGGCCATCGGAGGCGTGACGCATCGCGGTCACGACGGACCCTCGTTCGGCCAGCATCGTGGCGATCCGAAGATGAACCATCTGAAAGCGCTCGGGCGTCTCTCGACGGCGCCACCCGATGCAGTAGTCCCTGAGCAGAGGATGGAGGCGCCGCGCATCCGCTCCTCGACCCTGAACCGGTAACAGGAGCCCGGCAAGCGCCGGCTTGGCGTGCAGCCGAGCCCACAGGTCACGCCCTTCCAGGACCTCGTCCAGCAGTTCCGCATCCATCCACTCGAAGAGGCCAACGTCCAGCACCAGTTCCCGCTCCTCTTCGGACATGCCCCGCCACAGCCGCGACTCTACCCAGTTCTCGGCCAGGTCCGTCACCCGGTTCGTTCCGGCGCGGCTGCCGCCTTGTCGCGCGTTCTGGTGAATGCGCAACGCGATCGGCCAGCCCGCCGAATCGGCCGTCAAGTCGGCAAGTTCGCGCCGCGACAGGCCGGCTCCGAAAAGGCCCGCGATCTCCGATCTCGAAAAGCGCAGATCATCGGCAGTCAGGATTGCAGCCTCGCCCTCGAGCACGGACGTCGCGACCTGGAGTCCGACCGGCAGTTCTCGACACGCGATCGCCAGGTGGAGGTTGGAGGGACCCCGCTCGAGAAGCAGGTTGAGGACCGCTACCGAAGCGGACCCCGGTAGCCGCTCCACTTCATCGAGCGCAAGCACGACGGGCCGCGCCTGGGCTTCGATCGCCCGGAGCAGTTGGCGCGTCCGCGGCGCGACCACACCGGCTTCACCGTACGCCCCCGGCAGATGCGGGATGTCCAAACCCGCACGCTGGAAGGCGAACGCAAGATAGGTATAGAGCATGTCCTGGTCGTCCTGCTCGTCCACGGACAGCCACGCGGTGACCACGCCCTGTCGGACCAGCGTCCGGCAGCACTCGGCGAGCAGCGTGGTCTTCCCGAATCCGCCGGGCGCCTGCAGCAAGGTCAGACGGCGGTTCGTGGGCAAGCAGTCCGCGGCCAGCTCGCTGCGATGGAAGTACCCGACCACCGGCTCGGGGACGGTGACCTTCTGGCGTAGCAGCCAGGGAGGAGCATCGCCAACCGGGGGTTGCGCCCTGGCCCGGTCCCCCGCCTGTCCGGCTCGGGCATCGGCACCCGGTGGGTCTTCAGGAGAATCGTTGGCCATACGCTTCCTTGCCGTGGCGTGCCGGTCCCCGACTACCAACAGTCGGACCGAAACATGAGGGTGCGAGGAGCGTCCACCAAACAACTGCTGCGCTACGACCCTCGTTGCTGATCTGAGTAGTGCTCCCGCCCGGTTTCCGTTCCGTACCGCCACGGTCCCTGTTACCCCTGAAACGAGCTGGTCGAAGTCGCATGTCAGATCGATCATCCATACCAGGTAACAGTATCAGGGCAAGTCGCAGCGCCATACAAGGCCACAGACCCCGCGTCTTGGGCTCCGAACGACACACTTACCAAAACTGCCCCGGCCCAGTTGCGTTCGAGTCCGTAGTCGCAGGAAAGGAATCGTATCGTTTTTGCGTGGCAAATCAGCAACAAACGGCGCTATTGCCACCAGAGCCATCGCCCGTCCGGGCGCCGCCTGTCGGCCAATCCAAAGCCGTTCATCACCCTCTCGGACCCCAGCCGGCCCGTGTAGCCCAAGCCCGACAGGTTGCTAGTCTCGTCTTCCGGACAAGCTACCAGCACTAGGGTACGACTATCACTAGTACCGTCAGTGTTAGTCTACGTTCCCACATTGTTAGTTCATCATGTCAGGGTAAACTATCGACAATAGAGTGGGCATGCCAGGCACGCTGAGAGCCCACCCCAACGCACACCGTGAGACTGTGTCGGTGGCCAGCACTTGCCAGACGTGGGACTAAAACGGCGGCAAGAAGATCGCGATGCGGCTACTATCGTGAGTTCAAGCAGTCTGCGGCGACGAACGACCCGCCGTGTGGGAAGAACCGCCTTTCCCCGTACTGCTTGTCGCACGAACCAGCACGCCCGGAGGAAAGCCCATATCCACAACCCTTGCCCGGATCGCGCCCCGCTTCGTCGCCATGGCGCACCGCATCGTGTGGTGCACGGCCGCCACGGTGGACGCGCAGGGTCGTCCCCGCTCACGCGTCCTCCACCCCTTCTGGCAGTGGGAAGACGACGCACTGACCGGCTGGATCGCCACCGTTCCGACGGCCACGAAACGCGCCCACCTCGAGGCCAGTCCGTACCTGTCCTGCAACTACTGGGCTGAGAACCAGGATACGTGCGTGGCGGAATGCCAGGCGGAATGGGCGTTCGACCTGGCCACCGGCGAACGGGTCTGGAACCGGTTCAAGTCCGCGCCAGCGCCGGTCGGCTACGATCCGGCGATGATCCCCTTCCGGGATGGCCCGGACAGCGCGGCCTTCGCCGTGTTGCGTCTCACGCCCTGGCGGTTGCGGGTGATGCCGGGGACGGC
Organism: Candidatus Azotimanducaceae bacterium; assembly: GCA_965206615.1. Lineage (GTDB taxonomy): Bacteria > Pseudomonadota > Gammaproteobacteria > Pseudomonadales > Azotimanducaceae > VXNE01. Next base: position 59,947 of record OZ242219.1, on the reverse strand, counting down.
GATGTCGACCGGCGCCGGCGAAGTCCTTGCGTGGCAGGCGTGACCCGACGCGTCAGAACCGCACTCCAAGACCGACCGCGTAGGTGACATCGGACCCCGCGCTCTCCTCCGGCGGCTTCGTCTCGTGCCGGACGTCCACGCGCGCGTTGGCGTTCCACCAATCGCCGAGGTGATAGCGGACGCCTGTCGAAGCATCGATGCTCATACCGCGCTCGGACTCCGCGCGTACCAGGATGCCATGGTTGTGGAAGACCTCGAGGCGACGGCCCCGCAGGAACCGTCCGTAGTCGAACCCCCACCGGACCGCGGGGCCCGTCGAGTGGTCACCGCCTCGCTCCTCCAGCACCTGGCTGACGCCGAGCTCCACCGACCAGCGCTCGAACGAGGTATCGCGCAGGCGACGGCCGACGCTGCCGCCCAACGCTACCCGCTGGCCGATTCCCTTCAGGCGGTCCTGGTAGTACTGCGCGTTGCCGGACAGGTACCAGGCGGGCCCCATCGACACCTTCAGGCCATAGTCGACATCGAGGACCTCCCCGGTCGTCGCCCCGTCGAGTTCCTCACCGAGCAGGTCCAGGCGCAACTGGTGCTCCATCCGCCCGCGGCGCAGCACGCTCTCGGCCAGCACGCGGAAATCTCGCGCATCGCGGCTGCCGGTGGCCGCCGCAGCGGACAGGTCCACATGGGTCTGCCAGGCATCGACCAGGGACAGCGCGCGCCGGCGGTTGCGTTGAATCACGGCGACGGGTTCGAGCGGTAGCGCCTCGGTCAGAGCCGCCATGCGCCGCCCGCCGGTCGCATCGACGATCTCGAACTCCTCGTCGGTCTCGACATGGGCCACGGCGTTCCGGTCCACGACGAGGCTGCCCGCGTATTCGGTTTCGAAGGTGAAGCGCTCCCCGATCATGCCCACGAGTTGGCCGGTCAGGCGGTCGCCGTTGTGCATCACGAGGACGTCCGCGGATACCCAGCCTGCCAACCCCGCGAGCGTCCCCAGGAACGCGACCCGCACCGCCTGCCCAACCCGCCGCCCTGCCCGGCTGGGAACGCGCCGCAACGACCTGCGACCACGCCCACGGACGACCCCGCTCGGCTCCCCCTGCGCATCCCTCATCGGGACGACTCGGCCCCATCCAGAAGGGACTTCCCTACCCAGTGCCGGGCGAAGTACTGTGCGGTACGCCCACTGCGTACCCCTCGCGCCAGCGCCCACTGCAAAGCCGCCCGGCGCACGTCTTCCGTCCAGGGACACGCCGTGCCGTGCCTGTGTGCAAGCCGTCCCAGCCAGTGCTGGACCACGTCGAGGTACTCTTCCTGCCGGAAGGGATAGAACGACAGCCAGAGGCCGAAGCGATCGGAGAGGGAGATCTTCTCTTCCACGGCCTCCCCGTCGTGGATCTCGCCGCCACGGTGACCTGCCTCGAGATTGTCCGACATGTACTCCGGGATCAGGTGACGGCGGTTCGATGTCGCGTAGATCACGACGTTCTCGCTGCGGGCGAAAACGGACCCCTCGAGCGCACTCTTGAGCTCCTTGAAGGACGCGTCGTCCGCCTCGAACGACAGGTCGTCGCAGACGATGACGAAGCGGTAGGGCTCATCGCGCAGGCGAGCCGCGATGTCGCCGATACTCGCCAGGGCGCGCTTGTCCGCTTCGACCAGCCGCAGGCCGCTGTCGGCATAGCGGTTCAGCAGCGCGTGAATGAGGGAGGACTTGCCGGTCCCCCGCGCTCCCCACAGGAGGGCGTTGTTCGCCGGGTGTCCGGCAACGAACTGCGCGGTATTGGTCTCCAGCTGCTGTTTCTGGCGATCGATCTGCAGCAGATCGTCGAGTTCGATGTCGTCGACGTGCGGGAGGGGCACGAAGCGCCCCCCAAAGTCCTGGCGCCACGCCGCCGCACGGGTCCCCGACCAGTCGACGCGAGCGAGCGCCGGCAACAGGTCGGAGACCCTGCGCACCAGCGCGAGGCCGCTCGTAACGAGGTCTGCCATGCCCTCCTTCATGCTGTCGTGGACCCATCCCGGAGCCGACTGAACCACCGCGGCATTGTACCCGCGCCCGTGACCGGCACGCGCTAAGCGCAACGCCGGGCCGTGGCCGAGGCGCCGCTATCCTCCGGCGTGAAACCGGTGCATCCCACCGCCCCCGGAGCCCCTGATGTCGCATGCCGCCGCGCCTGCATTCGTTGCCTGCTTCACCGTCATCGCCGGCATTGGCTACGGGACCGCTCTGTGCCTCGGCAGTCCCTGGTAGCGAGCCGGCTGACGGTCGTTGCGGTTGCCGCCCTGGCCGGAGGTATCGCGACCGACCCCGACAGTCAGGTATCGGGTCTGGTTGCCTATGCGTGGGCGGGCCTCGGCGCGAGCTTCGGCCCGGCAGTCCTGTTCACGTTGTTCTGGCGGCGCACTACCGCACACGGACTCATTGCCGGCATGCTCACCGGCGCTTTCGCCGTGGTGGGATGGCGCGCGCTGGAGGGAGGGGTCTTCGACCTCTACGAAGTTTCGCTGGCGCGAAACTTCTACGGCGCAAGCTTTCATGGAACAAATGCGCTCGCGGCTGATTCGGCACGGGACTCGTAGGGGCGACGCTTGTCGTCGCCCGTGTCGCAGTCATGCACGCCCCTGGGACGGGACGGGACAAGCCCGTCCCCTCGCATGGAACATCCGACGACGGGAGCGCAGCGACCGGCGGCGGTTGTTCCATGCAAGGTCGGCGTGGCTGGGCCGCGGGCGGAGCCGTTGCCGAGCGCCAGCGAGGCGGCGGGCCGGCCATGGGGCGCTACAATGCCCGCGCCGGAACCCGGGGTGAAAACTCCTGGCCGGCCAGGGCTCAGGAGCGTCGGTGCATCGGCACCACATTGTCGTTGCGCCGCAGGTATACCTCGCGTTCCCGACCCGGTCCATGAATGCCGATCGAGCCGGGGCCGAAGACGCGGATTTCATACTCGGCGCCCTCGCCAGCGTCGGCTGGCGCCAGCACCAGATTGCGACCGGCGATGCGCCAATCGCCCTCTTCCACCTCGGCGCCGGCACGCGCCAGGTAGCGGCCCCGTTCCAACGCGCCCGAGAATTCGAGCAGCGCCGGCGGCGTTCTGTCTTCACGGTCCCACGTGCCCGGCAGGTGCAACTCGAGCAGCCACCGACGGCGACCGGCACGCACACTCGCGAGCCAGAACCCCAGGACGACCAGCGCCCCCAATGCGGCGATCAGGAAGACCATGCGTCCCTCCTGGAGGCCGCAGGACAAATCACGGCAACACCTCCCGGTCGATGCCGATCACCGTGGCGTCGAGCGTCTCGTCGACCCAGCGCTCCACCTCGCCGAGCGCGCGTTCCACCACCACCGCGCTCGACGCCACCGCCACCACCGACCATTGCGCACGCTGGTGGGCATCCTGGTGTCCGCTCTCGCAGACCGCCAGGTTCGGTATCCGGCCGAACTTGTCCCGCAGGCGCTTCAGGCGCCGTCGCTTTTCCTTCAGCGACGCGCATCCGGCGAGGTGGAAGTCGAGACCGAGGACGCCGATGTGCATGTCAGCGGGCCGCGAACTCCGCGGCAGTGATGGCATAGAAGACGGTGTCGAGACCATGCCAGACCTTGCGTGCCTCGAAGGACATGCCGAGACGCTGCAGCACCCGCACGGACGGCTGATTGGGGGTGTCCGTCGCCGCGATCACGCGCTCGATGCCGCACGCCTCGAAGACGTGCCGCAACACCGCCAACCCCGCCTCCGTCACGAAGCCCTCGCCCCAGTACTCCGGCAGGATCCCGTACAGCATTTCCGTCTGCTCGCCGTCTTCGAAGCGCCGGAACCCGCAGAAGCCCACGATGACCGGTTCCGTGGCCTTGAGATCGAGCGAAAAGAACCCGTAACCGTGCTCCTCGAAGTCCAGAACGCTCTGCGCGATGATCTCGCGCACAGCGTCCATGGACAGGATCCGGTCGCCCCACAGGTAGCGGCGTACCTCCCGGTTCGCCCAGAACGCCTGCAGCATGCCGGCGTCGCCCATCGCGAACGGGCGTATGTGCAGGCGGTCTGTCCCCAGGATGCTCATCGTTCTCGGCGGCCCTCGGTCGCCGCAGGGGCGTTCGCGGTAATGCCCGATCAGCCGAAGCCGGTCCTTGCCACGTCCCCGGGAATCAGGGGATAGCTGATGCCGGCCCATTTCTGCACGACCCGGACCACCTGGCAGGCGTATCCGAACTCGTTGTCGTACCAGACATACAGCACGGCACGGTTCTTGTCGACGATCGTGGCCCCGCCATCGATCGTACAGGCATAGCGCCGTCCGACGAAATCGGAGGAGACGATTTCCGACGACTCGGTGTACTCGATCTGCCGCTGCAGCGAGGAATATAGCGCCATGTCTCGCAAGTACTCGTTGACTTCGGCGAGCGACGTCTCGCGCGCGAGCGTGAGATTGAGGATCGCGAGGGAGACGTTGGGCGTCGGCACGCGGATCGCGTTCCCGGTCAGCTTGCCTTCGAGTTCCGGCAGGAGCTTCACCACCGCGGACGATGCGCCGGTCTCGGTGATGACCATGTTGAGCGGCGCGCCGCGACCGCGGCGGTTCTTCTTGTGGAAGTTGTCGGTCAGGTTCTGGTCGTTCGTGTACGCGTGCACCGTCTCCATGTGCCCGTGCTCGATGCCGAACCCGTCCTGCATGGCCTTCATCGCCGGTACGATCGCGTTGGTCGTACACGACGCGGCAGCCAGCATCCGGTCGTTCTGGTTGATGATGTGGGAGTTGACGCCCGAGACGATATCCTTGATGGCGCCCTTGCCCGGGGCTGTCAGGATCACGCGGGCCACACCCTTCGCCTGCAAGTGCTGGCCAAGGCTCTTCTCGTCGCGCCATACGCCGGTGTTGTCGATCACGATCGCGTTCGTGATGCCATAGTGCTCGTAGTCCACGGCCGCGGGATCGTGCGAGTAGATCACGTGGATGACGTTACCGTTGGCGATGATGCAGCTGTGCTCTGCGTCGACGCGAACCGTGCCCTGGAAGCTCCCGTGCACCGAGTCCCGACGCAGCAGGCTCGCGCGCTTGGCGAGGTCGTCGTCCGAGCCCTTGCGCACCACGATGGCGCGCAGGCGCAGTTGGTCGCCGCCGCCGGTCTTTTCAATCAGGAGACGCGCGAGCAGCCGGCCGATCCTGCCGAAGCCGTACAGCACGATGTCCTGCGGCTGCTCGAGGGGCGGGACGTGCCGGCCGATGATCTCGGCGCACTCGCGTTCGACGAAGCGTTTCGCCGTCATGCCGCCGTTCGTCTGCGCTTCTTCCATGTAGCGCACCGTCAGCTTGCCGAGGTCGACATGGCAAGGTCCGAGGTCCAGTTCCGAGAGGGCTTCGAGCACGGGGTAGCTTTCGAACTCCGACAGTTCGTTGTGCGCCACCTGGCGCACATAGCGGTGCGCCTTCATGAGCTGGGTCACGCTCTGATTGTTCAGGGCCTTGCCGTAACAGTACGTCACGACATTCTTGCGATAGAGCCGGCCGATCACGGGGATCATGGCCTCTGCCAGCGCTTCGCGCTCCTTCCAGTCGGGGAAATAGTCGTCGAGACTCGATAGTGCCACGTCAGTCCGTCGTCATCGGAGAAGGGAAGCGCGCATTATCCGAGACTGGCCTTGCGGCCGGCAAGCGGCGCGACCGCAAGGGTCGCCGCCGCCCTTAGCGGAAACTCGCGTTCACCGCTTCGAGTGCCGCCGAGCCCGGGCAGAGTTCCGCCTCCCCGAGCGCGTTGAGCGGCGTTTCCACGGTATCCAGGATCTCGTGACAGTCGCTCGCGTCGGGATCGACGTAGAGTAGCCCGGTCACCACTTCCCCATCCTGCTGCGCTTCGATGACGTGCTTGAGGGCATGGGCGCGATTGTGGGGGTCGTAGTCTCCGTCGAGCTTGCGCAGCCGCAGCCGGGAGCCGTCAGGCATGTGCACGGTTTCGAGTTCGCCCGGCGCGTAGTCCGCGGTGATCTCTTCGCCGGCGGCGATGAAGTCCGCCGCGACGACGCTGGCCCCGCGCATGCGGATATAGTCGTAGCTCTTGGTCGAGCCATTGTGGTTGTTGAAGGCCACGCACGGCGATATGACGTCGATGAAGGCGAAGCCCCGGTGCAGGAGCCCCGCCTTGATGAGCGGGACGAGTTGCGTCTTGTCGCCGGAGAAACTGCGCGCCACGAAGCTCGCGCCGATCTGCAGCGCCATCGAGACGAGGTCGATCGGTTCGTAGAGGTTCGGGACGCCCTTCTTGCTCGTGGAGCCCTTGTCGTTGGTCGCCGAGAACTGCCCCTTGGTCAGGCCGTAGGTGCCGTTGTTGTCGACGATGTAGAGCATGTTGATGCGACGGCGCACGATGTGGGCGAACTGGCCGATCCCGATGGAAGCCGAGTCGCCGTCGCCGGACACGCCGATGCAGTAGAGTTCGCGATTGGCGAGGTTCGCGCCGGTCGCTACCGACGGCATACGGCCGTGTACCGAGTTGAAGCCGTGCGAGTTGCCAAGGAAATAGCTCGGCGTCTTCGACGAGCAGCCAATGCCCGACACCTTGGCGAACTTGTGCGGCGGAATGGACAGTTCCGCACACGCCTGCACGATGGCGGCGCTCACCGAATCGTGGCCGCAGCCGGCGCACAGCGTCGACACCAGGCCTTCGTAATCTCGCCGGGTCAGGCCGATCTCGTTCGTCGGCAGCAGCGGATGGTGGACGCGGGGCTTGGCTACGAACGTCATGACGTCAGCCCTTTCGCTGCGTTCACTGCCTTCAGACGAGGCAGGTTTTGCTTCTGATAGTAATCCAGCACACCGGCGTGGATCGTGTCGGCCGAGATCGACAGGCCGCCGTAGTACAGCACCGGTACGATCTTCGCCGGATCGACGCCGGTTTCGATGACCAGCAGCGTCTTCATCTGGGCGTCCCGGTTCTGCTCGACGAGGAAGACAACCTCGTGGCTCTCGATGAAGTCCGTGACCTCGCGGGAGAACGGGAAGCCGCGAATGCGCATCGCATCGAGATGCACGCCATCCTCCGCCAGCCGCTGCATGGCCTCGTCCATCGGCATCGCCGTGGCGCCGTAGTAGACGACACCCATCCGGTGGCCACGCCCGGAAATCTCGGGACCCGGCACCAGGGACGCGGCCGTGCGCCACTTCACGAGCAGCCGATCCATGTTCGCCGTGTACGCTTCGGGATCCTCCGTGTACCGGGCGTAGGCGTCGCGCGAGGTGCCGCGCGTAAAGAACGCGCCCTTCGTCGGATGCGCGCCCGGCAGGGTCCGGTAGCCGATTCCATCTCCGTCGACATCCACGTACCGACCGAACTCCTCGATCTCGTCAAGGTCTTCGCGGGAGAGCACCTTGCCCCGGTCGTACCTGCGGTTATCGTCCCAGGTCAGCGGCTCGGACAGGTTGTCGTTCATCCCGAGTTCGAGGTCCGACAGGACGATCACCGGCGTCTGCAGCCGGTCCGCGAGGTCGAGGGCGTCCGCCGCGAACTCGAAACACTCCTGCGGCGTCGCCGGGAACATGAGCGGGTGCTTCGTGTCGCCGTGGGATGCGTACGCGGCGAGCAGGACGTCGCCCTGCTGCGTGCGGGTCGGCATGCCGGTGGACGGACCCGCGCGCTGGATGTCCCACAGCACCGCGGGGATTTCCGCGAAGTACGCCAGACCCAGGAACTCGGACATCAGCGACAGCCCCGGACCGCTGGTGGCCGTGAACGCGCGCGCACCGTTCCAGCCCGCGCCGATGACGATGCCGATGGCCGACAACTCGTCCTCCGCCTGCAGGATGGCGTACTTGCGCTGGCCGGTCTCGTCGTCGGTGCGCAGCTGGCCGGCGTATTTCTCGAACGCTTCCGCCATGGAGGTCGAGGGCGTGATCGGATACCACGCGCAGACGGTGGCGCCGCCGTAGATCGCGCCCAGCGCACCCGCCGTGTTGCCGTCGATCATGATGCGGTCGCCGAGCGCCGCGGTGTGGCGCACCTGGATGGGCAGGGGACAGTCGAGATACTCGCGGGCGTAGCCGCGCCCGATCTCGAGGGCATGGATGTTCGGAGCGATCAGTTCGTCCTTGCCGCGGTACTGCGTCGACACCATGCCCGTGATCACTTCGAAATCGATGTTCAAAAGCGCCGACAGCGCGCCGAGATAGACAATGTTCTTGAAGAGCTTGCGCTGCTTCGGGTTGCCGAACTCCGGCAGGATGAGCTTCGCGATCGGGATGCCGATCTCGACGATGTCCGGCCGATACAGGCGTCGATCCAGGCCCTTCGAGTTGTCGTAGAGCAGGAAGCCGCCCGGGACCACGGAGGCGACATCCTCCTCGTAGGTCTCGGCGTTCATCGCCACCATCAGGTCGACGCCCTCGCGGCGGCCGTAACGGCCCGCCGCGGACACCCGCACTTCGAACCACGTCGGCAGGCCCTCGATGTTCGAGGGAAAGATGTTGCGCGTCGCGATGGGCACGCCCATGCGGAACAGCGCCTTCGCGAACATGCCGTTGGCGCTCGCGGAACCCGAGCCGTTGACGTTCGCGAAGCGAATGACGAAATCGTTGTAGGTGGTCATCCGGTGTAGGTCCCGAGTTGCGGGATATGGACGATCGACTTCTGCATGTCCCACGCATTCGTCGGACAGCGTTCGGCGCACAGACCGCAGTGCAGGCAAACGTCCTCGTCCTTCACCATCACGCGGCCCGTGGGCAGCGTCTCGGACACATAGAGATCCTGCTCGGCGTTCGTGGCGGGGGCCAGCAGCCGGGTCCGCAGATCCGCTTCCTCACCGTTCGAGGTAAAGGTGATGCAGTCCATCGGGCAGATGTCGACGCAGGCGTCGCACTCGATGCAGAGCCCTTCCGCGAACACCGTCTGCACGTCGCAGTTCAGGCAGCGCTGTGCCTCCTTCAGGCCGAGGGCCCGGTCGAAGCCGAGCTCGACCTCCACCTTGATGTTCTCGAGGGCCCGTGACTTCTTGGCGTGGGGCACGATGAAACGCTTGGCGGGATCGTGCTCGCTGTCGTAGCTCCACTCGTGCATGCCCATCTTCTGGCTGACGAGGTTCATCCCTTCCGGGGACCGGTCCTCACGCAGGTCCTTTTCCTGGCAGAAGAGATGGATGGAGATCGCCGCCTGGTGCGCGTGGGCGGCCGCCCAGATGATGTTCTCGGGGCCGAAGGCCGAGTCGCCCCCGAAGAAGATCTTCGGGTGGCTGGACTGGAGGGTGACTTCGTCGAGCACCGGGCAGTCCCACTTGTCGAACTCGAGACCGATGTCGCGCTCGATCCAGGGGCAGTGATTCTCCTGCCCGATCGCCATGAGGATATGGTCGCACTCCATGTAGACGTCGGGCTCGCCCGTCGGTACGTAGCGCAGACGCCCGCTCGCCTCGTCCCGCACCGGCTTCACGCACTCGAACACCACGCCCTTCAGTTTGCCGTTCTCGTGCACGAACTCCTTCGGCGGGCGGTTGTTGACGATGGGGATGTTCTCGTCCATCGCCTCTTCCTTCTCCCACTCCGACGCCTTCATCACCTCGAAGGCCGAGCGCACGACCACGGTGACCGACTCCGCACCGACGCGCTTCGAGGTCCGGCAGCAGTCCATCGCCGTGTTGCCGCCGCCCATCACGATCACCTTGCCCTCGATGGCGGTCGTATGGCCGAACGCGACGCTCGCCAGCCAGTCGATGCCGATGGAGATGTGCTCGTCCACTTCGCGCCGTCCGGGCAGGTCGAGGTCGCGCCCGCGCGGCGCGCCCGTACCGATGAAATAGGCGTCGTAGCCGAGGTCGAGCATGGCTTTCAGGCTCGTGATCTCGTAGTTGAAGCGCGCGTTCACGCCCATGTCGAGAATCAGGTCGACTTCCTCATCGAGGACGTCCGCCGGTAGCCGGAATGCCGGAATCTGGCTGCGCATCATGCCGCCGCCGGCGGGGTCGCGATCGAACATGTCGATCTCGTAGCCGAACGGCAGGAGATCCCGTGCCACCGCGAGCGACGCCGGACCGGCGCCGAGCAGGGCGATGCGCTTGCCGTTCTTGCCCGCCGGGACGGCCGGCAGGTAGGGGCCGATGTCGCCCTTGTGATCCGCTGCCACACGCTTCAGCCGACAGATCGCGACCGGCTTCTCCTCCGTGCGCACGCGGCGGCAGGCCGGCTCGCAGGGACGGTCGCAGGTGCGTCCGAGGATGCCCGGAAATACGTTGGACTCCCAGTTGATCATGTACGCCTCGGTGTAGCGTTCCTCGGCGATCAACCGGATGTATTCGGGCACGGGTGTGTGGGCGGGACATGCCCACTGGCAATCCACGACCTTGTGGAAATAGGACGGGTCCCGGATGTCGGTGGCTTTCATGGCGAACGCGGGTTCGCTCGCGCGCAACCCGTGGAGGTCGTTGAGATTTTCACGAGGGTGCAACTCTAACCTTTTGCGGGTCGCGCATCCACAGAAATCGGATGGTACAGACGCGCGCGGGCCCTCCTCGAAGGCGCTCGAATGCGCCTGTTTCCGCGGCTCTCCGCGTCTTCCCTCGGCTTCCTCGGCGGCCTCGTCTTCCCGGTCGGGACACAGGTCCGTTGAGCGTCTCGCTGCATCCCGCCGCACCTGTCACCGTGTCGAACGTTGGGTCGTTGGCGCTCCCCCAAGCCTCTCGCGCTGTCAGTGGCGTGTCGGAATTCGGGTCTGGCACGCCGCCTGGAGGGCGCGTCAGGGTTTGACGCCACGGGAGTTTCGCGCCAGCGAAACTCCAACGCGAACGCAGTTCGCGCTCACGCACGCTCAAGTCCGACACACTGTTAGAATGCCCGGCCCGTTGTTCCCCGCAAGCCCGTGAGATGACGCCACCCGAGCCGCAGATCCGGATTCCGGCCCGGCATGTCGTGCACAACTGGCAGTCGCTGTTCGGCAGCGGGGCGAGTTTCGCCACGGCGGAACTCGCCCGCGCCCCGGGCGCGTTCGTCCTGTATGCCGCGCGCGATACCGAGAACGCGAACCAGGCGCGCAACGAGGTCGACTTCTACACGTCAGGCAAGGTCCCGATCCTGCACTTTCCCGACTGGGAAACGCTGCCGTACGACAACTTCTCGCCCCACGAGGACATCGTCTCGGACCGCCTGGCGACACTGCACGCGTTGCCGGAGGTGACGCGGGGCGTACTCGTGACACCCGTGCGCACCCTGATGCAGCGGCTTGCCCCGCCGTCGTTCGTCGACGCGCAGACCCTGACGCTTGCCACGGGACAGCGTTTCCTGATCGACCGCCAGCGCCAGCGCCTCGAGCGGGCCGGCTACCGTCATGCCCGCACGGTGGCGGAGCGCGGCGAATACGCGGTGCGCGGCTCACTGATGGACATCTTCCCGATGGGCACGTCCGCGCCGCTGCGCATCGACCTGTTCGACGACCGCATCGAGACGCTGCGCACCTTCGATCCGGATACGCAACGGACGGCCGAGCGAGTCGAGTCCGTGCGCGTGCTGCCCGGCAAGGAGGTGCCGCTCGATCCCCCGTCCATCGCCCGTTTTCGCGACCGCTGGCACCGTACCTTCGACGTCGACGTGCGCCATTGCCCGATGTACCAGGACGTGAGCCGGGGGATTCCCCATGCCGGCGTCGAATACTACCTGCCGCTCTTCTTCGAGGAGACGGCGACGTTGTTCGACTACCTGCCCGACCACACGGTCATCGTCCTCGAGGCGGACGCCATGGCGGCGGCGGCGCGTTTCGAGGACGAACTGCACGCCCGCCACGAGTCGCTGCGTTACGACGTGGAACGGCCGATCCTCGAACCGGGGGCGCTGTACCTCACGCGCGAATTGCTCCAGGCGGCGCTGAAACCTCATGGCCAGGTGCAGGTGGACCCCGATGCCACGCGCCACCGTCATCGCGTCGGCTTCCGTGGACGCCCGCTTCCCGAACTGACGGCGAGCCACCGGGGACGCGACGAGGCGCGTCTGCTGCGAGCGTTTCTCGACACCGCGGACCAACCGGTGCTGTTGACCGCCGAGACGCCGGGACGCCGCCAGCACCTCGAGGAGTTCCTGGCGCGTGCGCAGATACGACCGCCTTCGGTCGCCACCTTCGAGGAGTTCATCGGGCAGCGCAAGGAGCTGGCGCTGACGGTAGCCGAAATCGAACGCGGCGCGTGGCTGCCGGATTTCGCCATCGTCACGGAAACCGAACTGTTCGGTCTGCGCAACGACGATACCGCGGCGCGGAGCGCGACCACCCGACGCATCGACCCCGACCTTGTCATCCGCAACCTGACGGAACTCTCCGTCGGCGCGCCGGTGGTCCATATCGACCACGGCATCGGTCGCTACCTCGGCCTCGAGAGACTCGAGATCGATGGCCACGCGCAGGAATTCCTGGCGCTCGAGTACGCCGAGGAAGCCAAGCTCTACGTGCCCGTCACGTCGCTGCACCTGGTTTCGCGCTACGCCGGCGCGGACCCCGAGCGCGCTCCGCTGCACCGGCTCGGCTCGGACCAGTGGGACAAGGCCAAGCGCCGGGCCGCCGCCAAGGCCTACGATGTCGCCGCCGAACTCCTCGACATCCATGCCCGCCGCGCCGCGCGCCAGGGCACCGTCTTCGCGCGGCCCGATGACGAGTACTACCGCTTTTGCGAGCAGTTCCCCTTCGAGACCACGACGGACCAGCAGGCCGCCATCGACGCCGTCATCGCCGATCTCTGCTCCGAAAAACCGACCGACCGCCTGATCTGCGGGGATGTCGGCTTCGGCAAGACCGAAGTGGCCATGCGGGCCGCGTTCGTGGCGGTCGCTTCGGGACGCCAGGTCGCGATCCTCGCCCCGACGACGCTGCTGACCCAGCAGCACCACGAGACGTTCCGCGACCGCTTCGCCGACTGGCCCGTTCACATCGAAGCAGTGTCGCGACTGCGTACCGAGAAGGAGATCGCGGACATCGGCAAACGCCTCACCTCGGGGCGCGTCGACATCGTCATCGGCACCCACCGGCTGCTTGGCGCCGGCATCTCCTTCAGCGACCTCGGCCTGATCATCGTCGACGAGGAGCATCGCTTCGGCGTCCGCCAGAAGGAACGCCTGCGAGCCCTGCGCGCGGAGGTCGACGTGCTGGCGCTGACCGCCACACCGATTCCCCGGACCCTCAACCTGGCGCTGGGCGGCATGCGCGACCTGTCCATCATCGCGACGCCGCCGGCCAAGCGCCTGTCGATCAAGACCTTCGTGGTGCCGAAGCGCAAGCACCTCGTCCGCGAGGCCATCGCGCGGGAACTCGCCCGTGGCGGCCAGGCCTTCTACGTCCACAACGAGGTCGCGACCATCGACCGCGCCGCGGACGAACTCGCAGAACTGGTGCCGCAGGCTCGCATCGGCGTCGGCCACGGCCAGATGCACAAGCGCGCGCTCGAGCGCACGATGGCCGACTTCTACCATCGCCGCAGCAACCTCCTGGTGTGCTCCACCATCATCGAGAACGGCCTCGACATCCCGAACGCCAACACCATCGTCATCGACCGGGCGGACCGTTTCGGCCTGGCGCAGCTGCACCAGCTCCGCGGCCGGGTGGGACGCTCCCATCACCAGGCATACGCCTACCTGATGACGCCCGACCCGCGCGCCCTGACAAGCGATGCCCGCAAGCGTCTCGAAGCCATCGAAGCCGCCGGCGAGCTGGGCATCGGCTTCACCCTGGCCACCCACGACCTCGAGATCCGGGGCGCCGGCGAGTTGCTCGGCGAAGACCAGTCCGGACAGATCGAGACCATCGGCTTCTCGCTCTACCTGGAAATGCTCGAGCGCGCGGTGGACGCCATTCGGGCCGGACGCGTACCGGACATGGACGAACCGCTGCCGACGCTGCGCGGCAGTCCGCAAGTCAACCTGCACGTCCAGGCGCTGATCCCGGACGACTACCTCCCCGACGTGCACATGCGGCTGATCCTCTACAAGCGCATCGCGAACGCCGGCACCTTCGATCAGCTGGACGATCTCAAGGCCGAGACCATCGATCGATTCGGCCCCTTGCCGGAAGCCGCTCGCGCGCTGTTCCGCACGACGGAGATCAAGCTCACGAGCGACAGCCTCGGCATCGGCCGCATCGACGTGGGCGCGGCTTCCGGGCGCCTCCAATTCGATGCGGACACGACGGTCCATCCGCTGACCGTCGTGCACCTGGTGCAGGCGGAGCCCGCCACCTTCCGTCTGCAGGATGCCGCGCGGCTCCGCTTCGCGGCGAAGCTCGACGCACCCGCGGCACGGTTCGAGTTCGTCGAGCGGCTGCTCGAGCGTCTCGCCCCCGGGGTCGAACCGAGTGTTGCCGCCACGGCATGACCCGCACGGCACGCGCCGCGCGGCGCGTTGCGCGGCCGGCATCGCCGCCTGCCTCGCCGCGTCGCTGGCAGGCAATCTCTCGGCCGCGGAGCCCGATGTCCGTGCCTGGCTGCAACACGACTGGCATTCCGTCGAAGTCGTGCTGTTTCGTTACCGGGCGGTGGCGACGACGGAGCAGCTCGTCCGCCTCGAGCCACGTCGCTATCCGCTGCCGTTGAGCGGATTCGCCCCCGCCCACGGGCTGCCCCATGCCGACGTCCCGGCGCCGGTCGACGCGCTGCCCGGCGAGGACATGCCCCTGCCGCCCGCATGGATGTGGATGGACGTGCCGGCGGTCCCGACCGCGGACGCGCTCGACCAGCCCGGGCACGCGCCGGAAAGCGATGCGGCCGGCCCCGACTCCGAAGGTCAGACCGACGGCTCCGAGCGGACGGTGGCCGCTCCCCCATCGTCGCCCGAGTCGGTCGCGCGCGCGGCCTTCGAAGCGTTCGAGGAGGGGCTCGTCCACGCCAGCATGCGTTGGCGCGAAGACGACCTCGCCCTGGCCGCGCACGTCCGCCGCCTGCGGCGCTCACCGGACTACGAGGTCCTGCATCACGGCCGCTGGCTGCAGCCAACGGCCGCGCCGGGCCGGGCGATTCCCCTGCTGGTGCAGTTCGGCACACGACGTCCCGACGGGCTCTTCGAGGTCGAGGGGACGTTGCGGATCTCGCGGGGTCGCTACCTCCGGGTGGACGCCGAACTGTGGCTGCACGCCGCGTCGAACGGCGGCGAACCCGGCTATGCGGTCCTTTCCGAAACGCGCCGCATGCGAGCCCGGAGCGTGCACTACCTGGACCACCCCATGCTCGGGCTGGCCCTGCGCGCGGAGCAGCTCGAAATTCCCGAGGCCCTAGTTCAGCTGGCCCGTATCGCCGAGGAAGGCCTCTAGCAGCCGGGAGAGATCCGCGCTGCCCCGAGCGACCGCCGCGCGAATGCCACTGCTCGAGATCGGCCCGTGACCGCGGCCGGCGGCGCGGTTGACGACGAGGCAGATGCCGGCGTAGGGGAGGTCGAGTTCGCGCGCGAGCGCGGCTTCCGGCATGGCGGTCATGCCCACCACCGTGCATCCGTCCCGTTCGAGGCGGTCGACCTCCGCGGCGCTCTCGAGGCGCGGTCCCTGGGTGCAGGCGTAGACACCCTGGGGATGCAGCCGCGCCCGCAGCCCGCAACGCTGCCCGACACCGATGAGGCGTTCGCGCAGGTCCGCGTCAAACGGGTCGGTGAAGTCCACGTGGCGAATCTCGCCGGCCTCGACGAAGGTGTGGGCACGGCCGACCGTGTAGTCGACCAACTGGTGCGGCACGACGAGCTCCGCGTCCCGGCACTCCGGGTCGATGGCCCCGACCGTGTACGTGGCGACCACCGCGTCGACGCCCAGCGCATGGAGCAGCCACATGTTGGCCCGATAGTTGACCAGGTGCGGGACGATTCCGCGCGGGCTTCCGTGGCGTTGCAGGAACAACACCTCGGTATCGCCGAACTTTCCGGACACGGGGACAGCGGAAGGGGCTCCATAGGGCGTGGTCGCCGGGGTGTCGGCCGGGTGCGAGTCCACGCCGGCGAGGGAGGCGAGGCCGGTGCCGCCCACGATGGCGATGCGCCGGGCACTCACGTCACGCCCTCGAGTGCATAGATTCCCGTCAGGTTGCGGTACCAGCCGTTGTAGTCCATGCCGCAGCCGACGAGGTAGCGGTCCGGTGCCGACAGCGCGGCGTAGTCGACGGCGAACACTCGCCCCGCCACGGCTTTCTCCACGAGCACCGCGGTCACCACCCGCGCCGCGCCGCTTTCCTCCATGCGGGTCTTGAGACTCGCGAGCGTCACGCCCTCATCGAGCACATCGTCCGTCAGCAGCACGGTGCGTCCGTCGAGCGGGCGCGCCGGCCAGACGCGCAGGCGCAGATCGTCTCCCACCGGGTGCTGCCCCGGCTCGGCATGTCGGTAGCGCGTGGCATGCACGTAGTCCAGCTCCAGGGGAAAGGCGAAGCGTTCGAGCAGCGCGGCGGTGAACGGCAGACCACCGTTCATGACGCATACCACCACGGGGGACGCAGCGGCGAGATCCAGCGTCAGGCGTACCGCCAGCCGGTCGATGGCGAACCGCACCGTCGCAGGGTCGTACAGGCATTCGCCGCACTCCCGGATGTCACGGGGAGCGAAGGTCATCGTTCCGGGGCATCCGGCTCCGGCAGGCTGTCGAGGTGCAGGGTCTGTGTCGGGAACGCCATCTCTGCCCCGTGCCCCGCCACGATAGCGGCGATCCTGAAGAGGATCTCTTCCTTGATCTCGTGGAACTCCGCCCAGTCGATGGTTTTCGTGAAGGTGTAGACGAAGAAGTCGAGGGAAGAGGGTCCGAAGCTGACGAAGTTGACCATCAGGATCCGCGTCGTGTCGATCGCAGGATGAGCCCGGAGCATCTCCCGCACAGCGTCGATGATGGGCTTCAGCGTGTCGAGGTCGTCGTAGCGCACGCCGATCGTCTCGTAGATGCGGCGGTTCTTCATGCGCTGCGGATTCTCGACCGCAAGGCTCGCGAAAACGCTGTTCGGCACGTACAGCGGCCGTTGATCGAAGGTCCGTATCCGGGTGAGCCGCCAGCCAATCTCCTCCACCGTACCCTCGATGTCCCGGTCCGGCGAGCGCACCCAGTCGCCGACGGAGAAGGGCCGGTCGAGGTAGAGCATCAGCGCGCCGAAGAAGTTGGCCAGCAGATCGCGCGCGGCGAAGCCGAGGGCGATGCCGCCGATGCCGCCGAACGCCAACACCCCCGCGACGCTGAAGCCGAGGCTCTGCAGGACAATCAGGAGTGCGGTGATGACGACCGACGCCCGCAGCAGCTTGCCGACCGCCATCGCGGTGGTCTGGTCGACGCGCGCCGGACCGTAGGACTTGTCACCGAGGTGGGTTTCCAGGTACGCGATGAAGCGCACGGCGAACCAGGCGAGCAGGAGGATCACCCCCACCTCCCGGCCCGGCGCGATGTAGTCGAAGATTTCCTGTTGCGCCTGTTCCCCCGCGATCTCGGCGGCCCAGGAGAAGCCGAACAGGTAGACGGCCCAGCCGATGGGTTTGCGGCCCGCGTGCAGCACCGCATCGTCGTATACGTTGTGGGTCTTCTGCGCCTGCACGGCGAGGCGGTCGAAACCGCGCTTGGCCAGGTAGCGCGCGACCAACGTCGCGAACACCACGGCAAAGGCGGACGCCGTCCAGGTACGTTCGAGGAACCAGTCGAGGAGTCCTTCCATTCTTCCTGCCACCCACTTGCGAAAGCATGGGCCGCGGCGTTCGCCCCGTCCGCCCGGCACCTGCGCGAGCAACTCCGCCGCCGTCTCCAGAGCCGCTCGCCATTGTAGAGCACGATCGACAACCCCGGCAGCAGGAGGCCGTCGGCTGCCCTGTGCGCGTCGGCTCGACAGCTCGTGCGACATCGGTGTCCAATCGGTATCCCAAGCCAGGAGCTTGCGGCACTTAGGATGTGCCGCCAAGTTCATTGGCGTAAGCCATTGAACTTGTGAGCAAAACAAAACCGTGCTTTTGTTGGCGATCCTGATCAAGCCCAGGCAGGGGCTTGATCAGAGGTTCCTGAGGTCGCGCCCGCCCTGTCATTTCGCGGCATGCTGTATATACTTCCAGCCTCACTGTACGTATCGACAGCATTCATGGACAAGCTCACGCACAGGCAGACCGTCGTGCTCGACGTCATCAAGTCGCATATCGCCGACACCGGGTATCCGCCGACCCGCGCGGAGATCGCCCGAGAACTGGGCTTCCGGTCGCCGAACGCGGCCGAGGAGCACCTGCGAGCCCTCGCGCGCAAGGGGGCGATAGAGATGACCCCAGGCAGGTCGCGCGGCATCCGGCTGCCGGCGCCGAGCGGCCTGCCCATCGTAGGCCGCGTTGCCGCCGGCCACCCGATCCTCGCCGTCGAGCACATCGAGGATACTTGCCAGATGCCCGCGGAGTTCTTCCGGCCGGCCGCGGATTTCCTGCTACGGGTGCGCGGGGACAGCATGACCGGTGCCGGCATCCTCGACGGGGATCTCCTCGCCGTGCACAAGACGCCCGAGGCGCGCAACGGACAGATCGTCGTCGCACGCGTCGACGACGAGGTCACGGTCAAACGTTTCCAGCGCACCTCGAGCCGGAGCCGCGTACTCCTGCTGCCGGAGAACGACGACTACGAACCGATCGAGGTCGACCTGCGCGCGCGAGAGCTTGCCATCGAGGGCCTCGGTGTCGGAGTCATTCGCCGCAACTGACCCCCCACCGCCCCGTGCGGCACTTGGAATGTTGGAATGTGCCGCCAAGTTCCTTGGCGTAAGCCATTGAACTTGTGAGCAAAAAAACCGCGCTCTTGTTGGCGATCCTGACCAAGCCCAGGGAGGGGCTTGATCAGAGGTTCCCCAGGGCTTCGCCAGGCCCAGGCTCTCAGGTCTTCCGGCGCCCCCGTGACGTGCTCTTGCTGCGCGCGGCGCCACGCCGCTGGCCCGCTTCGGCCGCCCCCGCCTGTTCGACCCAACGTCCATCGCGATAGTGTGCGCGCCAGGCGGTCGGCTTGCCGTCACGCTCCGAGGCGACGAACTGCTCGCGCGTCTTGCGCGAGAACTTCAGGGCGGCCGGGTTGCCGTCCGGATCCGCTTCCGGAGCGTCCAGCAGATAGGCGAAGCGTGGGTCGATCTCGTTGGCGTGCGCCTTGAGCTCCCGCACCAGCGGTGCCCGCGTCTCGCGGTTCTTCGGAAACTGGCTCGCCGCCAGGAACAGGCCGGCCGCCCCGTCGCGCAGCACGAAGTGGTCGTCGACCCGCGCGCAGGCCAGTTCCGGCATCGGCACCGGATCTGCCTTCGGCGGCGCCGGACGGCCGTCGCGCAGAATCTTGCGGGTGTTCTTGCAGTCGGTGTTGGTGCAGCCGAAGTACTTGCCGAAACGCCCGGACCTGAGCTGCATGGCGGCGCCGCACCGGTCGCACTCGAGCGTCGGGCCATCGTAGCCCTTGACACGAAACTCGCCTGCCTCGAGCGCGAAACCGTCGCAATCCGGGTTGTTGCCGCAAACATGCAGCTTGCGGGCGGCGTCGACGAGGTAGGAGTCCATCGGGGTGTCGCACTTCGGACACCGCCGCTTCGAACGCAGCACCTCGATGTCGTGCTCGCCATCTTCGTCGATGTCCACGGCATCGTCGCCCGACATGAGATTCATCGTGTTCGCGCAGCGTTCCTTCGGCGGCAGCGCGTAGCCCGAGCAGCCGAGGAAGACGCCCGTGCTCGCGGTGCGTATCTGCATCGGACGACCGCACTTCGTACAGGGCACGTCGGTGCTCGTCGGCTCGTTCGCGCGCATGCCCCCTGCGGCGGCGCCCGCCTTGACGAGCCGCTCACTGAAGCCTCCGTAGAAACCGTCCAGCACCGCGCGCCAGGCGCGGTCGCCCTCCGCGATCCGGTCGAGTTCTCCCTCGAGTCCTGCCGTGAAGGAATAGTCCATGAGATCGGAGAAGTTCTCGACCAACCGGTCCGTCACCAGTTCCCCGATCCGCTCGGCCCGAAAACGCCGCTTCTCCAGGGTGACGTAGCCGCGCTCCTGAATCGTCGAGATGATCGCCGCGTACGTCGACGGGCGACCGATACCCAGTTTCTCCAGTTCGCGCACCAGACTCGCCTCCCCGTATCGCGGCGGCGGCTTCGTGAAATGCTGGATCACCTCCGCGTGGGCGAGACGCAGTCGGTCGCCTTCGGCAAACTCGGGGATCAGGCGGTCGTCGTCCTTGCGCGCCTGCGGCGCGGCCACGCGCGTGTAGCCGTCGAAGCGCATGATCCGGCCGCGCGCCCGCACCTCGAAGCCGTCGCCCGCGGCCGCCACGGTGGTCGACAGATACTGCGCACGCGCCATCTGACAAGCCACGAACTGTCGCCAGATGAGATCGTAGAGTCGCCGCTGCTCCGCCGCCAGCGAACCCAGGCTCGCCGGCAGCCGCTGGACGTCCGTCGGACGGATCGCCTCGTGCGCTTCCTGCGCTGCCGCCTTGCTGGCGTACACCGCCGGCCGCGGCGAGAGGTAGTCCTTGCCGTGCTCGCTGTCGATGTATTCACGCACCGCGCCCACCGCGGCGCGCGACAGATTCGTCGAATCCGTGCGCATGTAGGTGATGTGCCCCGCCTCGTACAGACGTTGGGCGAGGGTCATGGTCTTGCGCACCGCAAAGCCGAGCCGCGTCGACGCCGCCTGCTGCAGCGTGGACGTGATGAAGGGCGCCCCCGGACCGGTGCTGGTCGGCTTGTCCTCACGCCGGACCACGACAAAGTCAGCTGCTCGCAGGCGGGCGAGCGCTGCGTTCGCGTCCGCGGCGTTGTCGGGACGGAATGGCGCACCGCCGTCCCGAGCCACGGCGAAGCGGTGGGCCGGCTCGTCTGCCTCGCGCTGCAGGTCGGCGAACCCCTCCCAGTATTCCTCCGGCACGAAGGCCCGGATTTCCCTCTCGCGCTCGACCAGCAATCGCACCGCGACCGACTGCACGCGTCCCGCGGACAATCCCCGCGCGACCTTGGACCACAGCAGCGGCGACAACTCGAAGCCGACGACGCGGTCGAGAAAGCGCCGCGCCTGCTGCGCGTTGACGCGGTTCTCGTTGACCCGGCTCGGATTCTTGAACGCCGCCTCGATCGCCGGGCGCGTGATCTCGTTGAACACGACACGCCGGAACCGGTCCGCATCGCCTCCTATCAGCTGCTGGAGATGCCAGGCGATTGCCTCGCCCTCCCGGTCGAGGTCCGTGGCCAGATAGACGTGCTCGGAGCGGTCCGCCAGGCGCTTGAGTTCGGCGACCACCTTTTCCTTGCCCGGCAGAACTTCGTACTCGGCCTCCCAGTTGTGATCCGGGTCCACGCCCATCCTGCGCACGAGCTGTGCGCGGGCGCGGCGGCGCTTGTACTCGGCCTTCTTCGCGGGAGACAGCTTGCGGGTCTTGGCGGCTTCCCGCGCCCGTTCGCCGCTGTCCGCGCCCTTCCCGCCCACCGGCAGGTCGCGCACGTGACCGACGCTGGATTTGACCACGTAGTCCTTGCCGAGATACCGGTTGATCGTTCTCGCCTTGGCTGGCGACTCGACGATGACTAGCGAACTCGCCATAAACTTCCCGACTGCGCTGACTGCATTGTTCGCGCGGGGCCAGGCCCTCGCGCTGCCTATCTCTTGCGAGGGGCCGGCCCCTCGCGCTGCCTACCTCTTGCGAGGGGCCGGCCCCTCGCGCTGCCTACCTCTTGCGAGGGGCTGGCCCCTCGCGCTGCCTACCTCTTGCGAGGGGCTGGCCCCTCGCGCTGCCTACCTCTTGCGAGGGGCCGGCCCCTCGCGCTCCCCGGTTGGGGCTCCGCTCGGCGCCGGTCCGTCATCCGGCAGCAAACGCGCGGTTTATACAACGGCGCCGGGAAGCGAGGGAAGGCGCGACGAACGACCCGCCCTGCATCCGGCGCTCAGACCCGGTCCCATCTACTGCCCGGTCACGGTTTCGCGCTGCAGTTCCGCGAGCGCCCGGAGGCGCTGCGCGATGTCGGCAACAATATCGGCCGGCGCGTTCGCGCCGGCGTTTTCGAGCCAGTACCAGGTGGCCGCCGCCGGGCTCCCCTCCAGGGCGACGCAACGCCCCTCGAGACCGCGCGCCACGTCGGCCACGCGTGCCCAGTATGGATCCGCGACCGGCGCACGGCTCGCCGCCACATCCGGATGCCAGGTCCATCCCGGGACCGGCGCGTTGGCCGCTTCGTCGCGCACGAGAAACCACGCCGGCGCAGCGTCGTCCACGCCATGGATCGGCAGCCGGTAGGCCGTGCAAGGGCGCCCGGCCTCGCGGCGCACACCGCCGGCACTCACGCGATCCTCCGGCGCAGCGTGGAGGATGGGAACCCGCACCAACTCCACGACGAGCCCCGCCCGACGCGCTTCCTCGCGCAGTTTCGCAAGCTGCCGGTCGCGCTTCGACGGCATGAGCCACACGATCGGGCCGAACGCAGCCAAGAGCCCGAGGGCGACGATCAGCCAGACCATGGGCGCCCATCCGGGCTAGGATGGCATCGCATATTGAGAGGACCGACCATTGTGTGTATGGTCGCCGCAAATCGATCCCGGAGGCAATCGAACCTGCCGCACAAGAGGGATGCCATGACCCCGTACAAACGCATTCTGCTGGCGGTCGACCTGACGGAGGAATCGAAACCCGTCGCCGACCGCGCGGTTGCGCTCGCCAACTTCTTCGGCGCGGAACTGCACGTCGTCCATGTGATCGAACCCTTGAGCCTCGCGTACGGCGGAGACATTCCGATGGACCTGTCGTCCGTCCAGGACCAGGTACAGGAGCAGGCGCGCTCGCACCTCGCGGAATTCTGTGCCAGCGTGTCGGTTCCGGAAGACCGGCGCTACCTCATCTTCGGCCGTCCGGAAGCCGAAATACACCGTGTCGCCGAAGAAGCCGACGTGGACGTCGTGGTGGTAGGCAGCCACGGGCGCCATGGCCTGGCCTTGCTGCTCGGGTCCACGGCCAACGGGGTGCTGCACGGTGCGTGCTGCGACGTGCTTGCCGTACGGGTCGGCCCCGGCGCCCACCAGATCGAGGACTGACGCGCATACACACCTTCGGAACCCGCGTCAGGTGTGCTCTGCTGTGCCTGACCGCAGCATGGCTCGGCTACCCCGCGGCGGCGGATCTCTACCAGGTGCGAACGCAGTACAAGAGTGCCGTGCACGCCCTCCAGACCGGTCGGACCGGGGAGTTTCGCCGCGCATTGCGCGAACTCGAGGGCTATGCGCTGCATCCGTACCTCGTCTACTACGACGTGGAATCCCGGCTGCGGCACGTCCCGCCGAGCGAAGCGGTCGCGGCCCGAAACGCGCTCGCGACCATGCCGCTCGGCGAACGACTGTACGGCCGTTGGCTGGTTGCCCAGGCCCGGCGCGGCCGCTGGCAGGTCTACCGGGACTACTACGAACCACAGCAGCGCGTGGACGCCCGCTGCTACCACGCACGGGCCCTCTACCGGACCGGCGACCGGGAGGCGGCGCTCGCCCTCGTGCCGGACCTGTGGGTGGCGGGGCAGTCCCAGCCCAAGGCATGCGACCCGCTGTTCGAGGTGTGGATGGCCGCCGGCGGGCGAACGGAAGAGCTGACCTGGCAACGCCTCGGACTCGCGATCGAGCAGAACGAGCGCACTCTTGCACGCTATCTCCTGCGGTTCTTTTCCGGCTCCCGGGCCAAGGCGGCGCAGGCTTACTACGACGGGCACGTCCGACCGGAGGTGGCACGCCAGAGCGCGCGGTTCCCCGACACGGAATACGGCCACCAGGCGCTGGCGCACACGCTGACCCGCTACGCCCGCAGCAGTCCGCGCGCGGCAGCCGCGACCTGGGAGGGCTACCGCAAGCGCGGCTTCCTGCCCGACGGCATCCGCAAGTACGTCGAGGAACGCGTGACGCTCGCGCTCGCCAGGCTTGGCGAGTTCCCGTCCGACACCGACCCCGCCGATCCTGCCCACTCGCCGGCTTTTCGAGCCGGCATGGCCGAGGCCAACATTGCCCACCTGCGATGGGCCAGGGGCGCGGCCTGGATCGACGCCTTCGACACCGCGACCCGGGACACGCTGCAGTGGCGCTACTGGCTCGGGCGGGCACTCGTCGCCTCCGGGGACGACCCGCAACGCGGCGAGAAGCTCCTGCGCACGCTCGCCGGGCACCGCAACTACTACGGCTTTCTCGCCGCGGACCGCCTCGGCATCGAGCCTTCGCTCAACGAACGCGGCGTGCTCATCAGCTCCGCGGTACAGAGACAACTGCGGCAGAACCCGGCCATCGAGCGCATGACGGAACTCTACGCCGTGGGGGACCTCCTCAACGCCCGACGCGAGTGGTACGGCCTGTACGACCACCTCTCGACGGAGGACCGGCGCGGGCTCGTCGAACTGGCATCCGACATGGGGTGGATCGAGCAGGCCATCATCGGCGCGAGTCAGGCGGAACTGACGGACCACCTGGCCCTGCGATTTCCCACACCCTTCCTCGGCATCTACCTTCGCCACGCCTTCGAGACCGACTTGCCGGTGTCCTTCCTGTTCGCCATCTCGCGGCAGGAGAGCGCCTTCAACCCGCGCGCTGTCTCGCCCGCGGGGGCGCGCGGACTCATGCAGCTCATGGGCGCCACGGCGCGGGCAACCGCGTCGAACGTCCGCATCAAACGGCCGGCGCCCGCGGACCTTTTCGACCCCGGCACCAATGTCACGCTCGGCGCACACCACGTGGCGGAATTGATGGCCCGTTACGACAGTCACCGGGGCCTGGTGGCCGCCGCGTACAACGCCGGCTCGGGTCGGGTGAATCGCTGGCTCAGGGAGCGGCCGGACATGCCGACGGACGTATGGATCGAGACGATTCCGTTCACCGAGACCCGCAACTACGTCCAGAGCGTGCTGGCTTTCAGCTACGTCTACGCCAGCCGCCTCGGCAAGCGCGTGCCCGTGCTCGCGGCACACGAACGACGCGTACCGTGATCGACATCGGTGCAAACCTGACCGGTCCCACGTTCGACGCAGACCGCGTCGAGGTGATCGCGCGTGCCCGGGATGCCGGCGTCAGCGACATCGTCGTGACCGGCACGAACGTGGCGTCGGCGACGGCCGCGGCCGACCTGGTCGCCGGACAGCGAGGTCTGTGGAGTACCGCCGGCCTGCACCCCCACGACGCGAAATCCGCCGCGCCCGGTTGGATCGAGGCGCTCGAGACGCTTACCGCGCGACCCGGGGTGGTCGCCGTGGGCGAAACTGGCCTCGACTTCCATCGGAACTACTCGCCCGCCGACGTGCAACGTGAGGTCTTCGCGGGCCAGATACGGCTCGCGGTACGACTCGACCTGCCACTGTTCGTGCACGACCGCGATTCCGCGGGAGAGACCGCGCGGCTACTCGCCGAGAACGGCGCACGCGCCGGCCAGGTCGTGATCCACTGCTTCACCGGCTCGCGGACCGATCTCGACGCCTGGCTCGACGCCGGCTATTACATCGGCGTCACCGGCTGGATCTGCGACCAGCGCCGCGGCGGCGAACTCCGGACCCTCGCGCCGCTCATACCCGAAGATCGCCTGCTGATCGAAACCGACGCGCCCTACCTCCTGCCCGGAACGATGCCCAGGGGAGCGGGCGGACCTGCGGTGCGGGGACGGCGCAACGAGCCCGCCTTCCTGCCCTGGGTGGCGCGCGCGGTCGCCCGGTGCCGCGAGACGACCGCGGAACACATCGGCGCCCTGACCGCCGACAACGCCGCGCGCCTGTTCCGTCTGCGGTCGCCCTCCGGTAGCGAAGCCGCGCCGCCTTCAGGCGCCATCGAGTAACCGTCGCATGTCCGAGGCGTCGAACGGCCAGTCGAGTTCCAGCCCGCGGTACGCCAGTACCGGCACGCGACGTGCATACTGTTCGAACAGCCCCGCGTCGTCGGCAACGTCGAGTGCCACCAGCTTGCGCACACGGGGATCGGCCAGGGCGAGCACGAGGTCGAGCGCCTCCTCGCAGGCAGAGCACGCGGACGTCGTGTAGAGCACCAGATGGGAACGGACAAGCTCGGACACACAGATCAGGTTATCCGCCGCCTGGCGTTCGCACCAGCCGAGCGTTCGTGGCGCTATCCCCTGCCGCTGCCGTCCCCCCTGGCCTGGGCAGCCAACGATGGCACGTTCGCCGCAGAAGTTCCCCTCCCGGCGGTACCGTCCGGTCACCTGATCATCCCGAGCTTCGCGGCGGCCGGCAGTCCGGACCACCACTGCGTCCTCATCGACGGTGCGGACCGCACTGTCACCGCCGGTGCCGGTCGACCCGCCGAACAGCATGCCGGCATGCCCGGCGGCGCCACGCGGGTGCACCTCGACTACTTCGAGACCGTCGAAGACTTGACCGACGGCCGCCTGTGCTTCCGGGTCAACGCGTCCCGGGCCCCGGGCGACTACCTGGCCACGATCGGCATCCGTCCCAGGGGTGGCGGGACCCGACCAGGCGGTGCCCGCGACACGCAGGTGCTGCCCGTACCGGCCAGGACCCAGATGGCGGCGCCCGCGAGTGTGCGCGCCCGGATCTGTTCACCCACCTGCGTGTCGATGGCACTCGACCATTTCGGCTTCGAGCACGACTTCGACGAACTGGTCGTGGCCGCCCATCATCGACCGACCGGCCTGTACGGCGTCTGGCCGCAGAACGTGTGGGCCGCCACCCGGTGGGGTGCCCTCGGTGCCGTCGAGACCGCCGTGGACTGGCAGACCCCGTGCCACGTCCTCGACGCCGGCTTCCCGATCGTGGCAAGCATCGCCTTCGCGGCAGGGTGCCTCAGCGGCGCCCCGCTGCCGTCGTCGCCCGGGCATCTGGTCATCGTCCGCGGCATCCAGAATAATCGGGTGCTGGTCAACGACCCTGCCGCCGACACCGTGACCGACGTGCCACGTTGCTACGACATCGATGAATTCCACACAGCGTGGCTCCACGGCCGCGGCGTTTTCTATCTGTTCGCCTGCCCGCGATGAGTTATCTCTCGCGCTTCGTGCTCCTGGCACTCGGCGTCGGCGTGACCACGCTGGGGCTGTTGTACTGGCAGCATCGCGGCTTTGGATTCGAGGGCATCTGGTTCCACGACGAGAACGGTTTCCATCTGCATCCGCTGCACCTGGTCGCACTCGGTCTCGCGCTCGTGCCGCCGACGATCTGGGAGATCTTCCTGCTCGAACTGGTGCGCGTCGACGGCACAAGGGACACGGCGCCCGACAGCCCCGACGCGGCGACGAAGGCGGGTTCCGCGGGCCGCGCGCGGGCCGCCATCCGCGGCTGGTGGTCCCGGGCCCGGGCGGCGCAGCCGTGAGCGGCATCCGCATCTACATGCGCAAGGTGCACGGTTCCGACCGGGCCGAACTGATCGCGCTGGCGCAGGAAGGCCGGGCGCTGCACGACCCGTGGATCTCGCCTCCGCGCACCCCGCATTCGTTCAAGCTCTACCTCAGGCGCACGCAACGCGACGACCACGAAGGCCTGCTCGTCTGCCTGAAGGCGACCCACGAGATCGCCGGCGTGATCAACCTCAACAACATCGTCCGCGGCTCCTTTCTGAGCGCATCGCTCGGTTACTACGCGGCGGTTCCTCTGGCCGGCCAGGGGTACATGGCGGAAGGGCTGGATCTCGTCAAGACCTACGCGTTCGCCGAACTCGGCCTGCACCGCATCGAGGCGAACATACAGCCCGACAACCAACGTTCGATCAACCTCGTCAAGCGCTGCGGCTTCACACACGAAGGCGCTTCGCCCGCGTTCCTCTTCATCGACGGGGCGTGGCGCGACCACGAGCGCTGGGCCCTCGTCGATTCCCGCGGCACATTGACCGCCAACGCCGCCGCACGGCGACTGGGGCTGCGATGACGCTGGTGCGACCCTACGGCGCCTGGCCGTCGCCGATCACGGCCGACGTGATGCTGTCCGCCTTCGTCTCGCTCTCGGAACTCGGGTACCGCAGCGGAGCGTACTACTGGCTCGAAGGCCGGCCCACCGAAGGCGGCCGCGCCGCACTGGTCTGCCACCGGGATGGCACGAGCCGCGACCTCACCCCGGAGCCCTTCAACGTGCGCAGCCGGGTACACGAATACGGCGGCGGAGCCTTTGCGCTCTCCGACGACACCGCCTGGTTCGTCAACTTCGAGGATCAGAACGTCTACGCCGTCCATCTCGGCGGCACGCTCCCCGTGCGCATCACTTCCGGCGATTCGCAGGAGCGCTTCGGTGGATTGGCGTGGGATGCACGGAGCCGCTGCCTGGTCGCCGTTCGCGAACGACACGGCGTCGCGAGCGAGGCGGTGAACGATCTCGTACGCATCGACCCCACGACCGGGGACGTGCAGGTGCTGCACTCGGGGCACGACTTCTACGCCGCCCAACGCCTGTCCGAGGACGGGCGCCGGATCGCCTTCCTCGTCTGGGACCATCCCAACATGCCCTGGGACGGCACGCAGCTCATCGCCGCCCGCATCGATGCCGACGGCCTTTCGGACGAGACGGTGGTCGCCGGGGGCGTTGCCGAGTCGGTCCTCCAGCCGGAGTGGATCGGCAACGACCGCCTCCTGTACGTCTCCGACGAGAGCGGCTTCTGGAACCTGCACAGCTACGATGCCTCGGGCGTCTACTGCGCGGTTCCCGACGACGCGGAGTACGGTCTGCCGATGTGGCACCTCGACACCCGCGCCTACGTCGTCGCCGGTTCCCGCCACGTCGTCGCCCAACGTATCGAGGAAGGCGCTGCGGAACTCGTCGTAGCGGACATCGACCAGGGCATGACATCCCCCCTGCCCGTGGACTTCACCGGCTATCGGTCCCTGACCCGGACGGACTCCGGAGTAGCGTTCATTGCCGGCAGACGCAACGATGTCGCCGCGGTAGTCGAACTCGACCTCGCGACCGGCACGGTCAAGCTGGTCGCGAGCCAGGGTGACGTCGACTTCCCGGCCGGAACATTCGCCGAACCCGAGACGATCCGTTTCGCAAGCGGCGGCGCCACGGCGTATGGGAACTTCTATCCGCCCTCCAATCCCGGCTGCGTCGCAGCGGAGGGCGAACTGCCGCCGCTGCTCGTCGTCAGTCACGGCGGCCCCACCGGCGCCGCCAGCCGTGATCTGAGTTTCGGCATCCAGTACTACACGTCGCGCGGCTGGGCGGTGCTCGACGTGAACTACGGCGGCAGCACCGGCTTCGGGCGTCCGTACCGCGAGCGCCTCAACGGGCGATGGGGCCTGGTCGACGTCGACGACTGCGTCGCGGGCGTGCGACACCTCGCCGCCGAGGGCCGCGTCGACCCGGGCCGTGTCGCCATCCGTGGCGGCAGCGCCGGCGGATACACCACGCTCGCGGCCCTCGCCTTCTCGACCGCGTTTCGCGCCGGCGCCGTGCACTATGGTATCGGCGACCTGGCGGCCCTGGCCCGGGATACCCACAAGTTCGAGTCGCGTTACATCTATCGGCTGGTGGACGAAGCGGATTTCGCCGCCCGCTCGCCCGTGGAGCACGTCGACCGACTGCGCTGTCCGACGATCTTCTTCCAGGGAACCGAAGATCGCATCGTCCCGCCCAACCAGGCGGAGGCCATGTTCCACGCGCTCCGCGCGAAGGGCATCCCGGTCGCTCATCTCCTGTTCGAAGGCGAGGGCCACGGGTTCCGCAAGGTCGAGAACGCGCGGCGCGCCATCGAGGGCGAGTACTTCTTCTTCGGCAAGGTGTTCGGCTTCCAACCCGCCGACGACCTGCCGGGCGTACGCGTCGAGAACGCCACGTGGGAGTAGCTGGCCGGATTGCCGTGATCGCCGGCGGCAACTCGCCCGAGGCCGACGTATCGCGCTCTTCGGCGAGCCAGGTCGCGCAGGCGCTCCGCGCGCGGCACCCCCAGGTGGAGCTCTTCGAACTCGACGCCGACCTGACCAGTGCACTCCTCGACTTCGATCCGGCAGTGGTTTTTCCGGTACTCCACGGCCCGCCGGGCGAGGACGGGACCGTCCAGGGTTACCTGGAGATGCTCGGCTTCCCCTACGTCGGCAGCGGTGTGCGCGGCAGTGCCCTCGGCATGGACAAGCACGTCGCCAAGGCCCTCTTCCGCCAGGCCGGGCTGCCCGTGCTCGACGATGTGCTGCTCGCCCCGGAAACCGATCTCGACGCGGCCGTGGCCCTGGTCGAGAAGCGCCTCGGTTCGCGCGTGGCCATCAAACCCACTTGCCAGGGGTCCGGCCTCGGAGTGACGCCGCTGCCCAACGGAGGCGCACTACGGGCTCCCATCGAGGCGGCCATGCAATTCGGCGACCCGGTGATCGTCGAGCCCTTCGTAGCCGGGCGCGAGATCACCGTCGGTGTGCTCCACCTCGAAGGCGCGGCACCGCTGGCATGGCCGGTCATCGAGATCCTGACCGCCCCCGGCGAGTGGTACGACTTCGAAAACCGCTATACCCCCGGCAAGAGCGAACACATCATTCCCGCACCGCTGAGCCAAGCCGGGGCCGAAGCCCTGGCACGCATCGCCCTGGCCAGTCACCGGGTACTGGGACTGCGGGATCTCTCCCGCGCCGACTTCATCGTGACGGATACCGAAGAGATGCACCTGCTCGAAGTCAACACCATGCCCGGGATGACGCCCACGAGCCTGTACCCGGACGGCGCCCGGAGCGCCGGCTACGACTTCGAGACGTTGGTGGACGCGCTCGTGCAGAGCGCCCTGCGGCGCGCCACGGCGGCGCCGAGCGCGTAACCGCCGCCCGGCGACGGCGGTTACCCCGGGCTGCTGCTCGCGCGACCTTGCGGTCGCGTTGGAAGTTGCGCTGGCGCGAAACTTCTACGGCGCACGCTGCTAGATGTCGTAGCCGCGCTCGTTGTGCAGGACGAGGTCGAGGCCCTCGGTCTCCTGGTCCTCCGTCACGCGGTTGCCGGTAAGGACATCCACGACCTTCAGGATGATGAAGGTGGCGACCGCCGTGTACGCCACGGTGGCCAGCGCCCCGACCGCCTGAATACCCACTTGCGAGCCGATCTCGATGTCTTCCTGGCCGCCGAAAATGCCGAGGGCGCTGCTCGCGAACACGCCCGTGAGGACGACGCCGAGGATGCCGCCGACAGCGTGTACCGGGAATACGTCGAGCGAGTCGTCGATCTTGAGCGTGCGCTTCATGAAGTTCGTCGCGAGGAAGCACAGGACGCCGGCCGCGATGCCGATGACGAGGGCCCCCGCCGGTCCGACGAAGCCCGACGCCGGGGTGATCGTGCCGAGCCCGGCGACCATGCCCGTGACAGCGCCGAGTGCGCTCGGCTTGCCGTAGCGGATCCACTCCGCAACCATCCACGTGAAAGCCCCGGCGGCCGCCGAGATGTGGGTGACCGTAATCGCCATCGCCGCATCGCCGTTCGCGGCCAGGGCGCTGCCGCCGTTGAATCCGAACCAGCCCACCCACAGCATGCCGGCCCCGGCGACCGTCAGGGTCATGTTGTGCGGGGCCATGTTCTGCTCCGGGAAGCCGCGTCGGGAACCCACCACCACCGCCGCCACCACCGCGGCCGTGCCGGCGGTGATGTGCACCACCGTGCCGCCCGCGAAGTCCAGCAGACCCATCTCCTGCAGCCATCCACCGCCCCAGACCCAGTGGCAGATGGGCGCGTACACCAGCAGCAGCCACAGCGTGGAAAAGAGCAGGACCGACGAAAAGCGCATGCGCTCCGCGAATCCGCCCACGATCAGCGCGACGGTGATGATCGCGAACGTCAACTGGAAGGTGGCGAAGGCGGACTCCGGGATCGTGCCGCTCATGGCGTCTTCGCCGACGCCGGCAAACAGCATCTTCGACAGTCCGCCGACGAACGCGTTGCCCTCGTCAAAGGCGAGACTGTAGCCGACGATGAGCCAGAGGATCGTCACGAGGCAGACGATCGTGAAGCACTGCATCAGGACGCTCAGCACGTTACGTACGCGCACGAGGCCGGCGTAGAACAGCGAGAGGCCCGGGATCGTCATGAAGAGCACGAGCGCCGTCGAACTCAGGACCCAGGCGGTGTCGCCTCCGTCGAGCGTATCGGCCGCACCGGATACCCCCGCAAGCACGGCTGCCATGCACGCCGCCGCGGGCAAACCTCGTCCCCTCGAATGCCGTTTCATGCTGCGTCCCCCTGCAAAACCGGACTCGAACGGTGCGAAAGCTACCCTGTCCCGGCCCGATGATCCAGCACCGGGCATCGTCGAGGGCCGCAACGGCCGGTGAATCACGCCCGGAGTCAGGCGTCTGCGCGTGGTGCAGCCGCCCGAACGCGCCGCGGGACGGCGCGCAGTTGCCGCACGAGGCCCGGGCCCTCGAAGACGAAGCCCGTGTACAGTTGCAGCAGGTCGGCGCCGGCATCGAACATCGCCCGAGCCGTTGCGACGTCGTGGATGCCGCCGGTACCGATCAGGACCACATCCGGCCCCAGTGCATCGCGCAACACCTCCACCGCCCGCACCGCGAGCGGCGCCAGCGGCACACCGCTCAAACCCCCCTCCAGCGCCGCGAAGCCCCCTGCCAGGCCCGCCGGACGGGTAACCGTGGTGTTGGTGGCGATGACGGCATCGACCCCCGCGGCCCGCGCCACGTCCGCGACATCGCGCAGGCCGCCCGTATCGAGATCCGGTGCAACCTTCACCGCGAGCGGTACGCGACGGCCGGTCGCCGCGGCGAGCCGGTCGCGTTCGCCCGCCAGGGTTCCGAGCAGCCTGGCCGCGACCGGCGCCGCCTGCAACTGCCGCAGTCCCGGGGTGTTCGGCGACGACAGATTGACGACCACGTAGTCCGCATACGGGTGCAGCGCGAGCAGGCAGCGTCGGTAGTCGTCGCTCGCCCGGGCGAGAGGCGTATCCCGGTTCTTGCCGATGTTGACGCCGAGAGGGGTGGCCAGGGGGCGGCGGCGCAGCCGGTCCAGGCGCACGCACACCGCGGGCAGCCCCGCGCTGTTGAACCCCATGCGGTTGATGAGGGCGCCGTCCGGCACCGACCGGAAGAGCCGCGGGCGCGGGTTCCCCGCCTGCGGGCGCGGCGTGACCGTGCCGATCTCGACAAAACCGAACCCGAGGCCGGCGAAACCGCGCACGGCTACCGCGTCCTTGTCGAGCCCCGCCGCGAGGCCGATGCGGTTGGGAAAGTCGAGCCCCATGGCGCGGACCGGGGTCCCGCCGCGTGCGGCCGGCGCCACGGCACCCCACGCGCGGACAGCCTGCAGCGCCAACCGGTGGGCGGCTTCCGGGGGAAGGGCGAAGAGCAGGCGACGCAGGGCGCGGTACACGCCGGCAGTGTATCCCGTTCCCCACTCGGGTTGCCGCACGTGCCGGGGTCGCGGGTCCAGCAATCCCCGCAATCCCCCCGGTGCCGTACCTGCGCCGCGCTACAATCCGGCTTCCGCTCCTTGAGCCGTCCGTTGTCCGCCATGGAAGCTGTCCACGACCTCCACGAGCGCGTACACGCAGCCCTCGGCTGGCTCGACTCCCGCATCGTCGGACAACGGCGGCTGGTCCGGCGGCTGGTCATGGCGCTGCTGTGCGACGGCCACCTGCTCGTGGAAGGCGCGCCCGGTCTCGCCAAGACCCGCGCCATCAAGGAACTCGCGCGGACCGTCGAGGGCAGCTTCCACCGTATCCAGTTCACGCCGGACCTGCTGCCGAGCGACGTCACGGGCACGGAAGTGATCAACACGGAAGATGGCTCCTTCACGTTCCGGCAGGGCCCCGTGTTCCACAACCTGCTCCTGGCCGACGAGGTCAACCGGGCGCCGGCCAAGGTCCAGGCGGCGTTGCTCGAGGCGATGGCGGAACGCCAGGTGAGCTACGGGCGCGAGACCTTTCCCCTGCCGGACCTGTTTCTCGTCATGGCCACGCAGAACCCGATCGAGCAGGAAGGCACCTACCCCCTCCCCGAGGCCCAACTCGACCGCTTCCTGCTGCACGCGACGGTGGACTACCCGGACATGGCGTCCGAACGCGAGATCATGCGCATCGCGCGCGCCGAACAGACCGAGCGCCACCCGCCGGACCCGCCGCGGCCGTTGTCGCAGGTGGACATCGCCGCGGCCCGGCGGGCCATCGTCGACATCTACGTGGCGCCGTCGGTGGAGGAGTACATCGTGGCGCTCATCGACGCCACGCGACGTGATGCGCGGCTCGACTACGGGGCGAGCCCGCGCGGAACGATCGCCCTCGACCGTTGCGCCCGGGCGGCCGCCTGGCTCGACGGACGCGATTTCGCGACACCGGCCGACGTCATCGAAATCGCCCCCGACGTCCTCCGCCATCGCCTGATCCCCACGTTCGACGCCGAAGCGCGGGGGATCGATGCCGACACGGTGCTGGCCGACGTGATCGACTCGGTCCCGGCTCCGTAGTGTCACCCCGGACGCCACGGCGATGACCACGCCATCGCACCCGGATCCGGCCAGGGCCACGCCAACGCCGGCACGCCGGCGTGCCCGCCCGGCGGCGCCTGCCTGGGGACCTACCCACGCCCCGTACACCGACCGCGCCCGGCACGACGGGGCGACGGGCACCCAGGGCACGAGCCCCTGGACGCTCGAGGGCGCATACGCGACGCTCGCCGACCTCGCGCGTCTGCGCATCCCACATGCGCCCTCCCCCGCTGCGCGATCGCGGGCGCCTCACCACGGCGAGCGCAACTCGCCGATACGCGGCCGCGGCATGGACTTCGACGAGGTACGCCTCTATCAGCCCGGCGACGACATCCGGTCCATCGACTGGCGCGTCACCGCCCGCAAGGGCAAGCTCCATACCAAGGTCTTTCGCGAGGAACGCGAGCGGCCAACGCTGATCGCCGTGGACCAGACCCGGTCGATGTTCTTCGGCAGCCGGGAGCGGCTGAAGTCCGTCCTCGCGGCGGAAATCGCGGCGCGCATCGCCTGGCAGCGCGCTGGCCGCACAGGATCGCGTCGGCGGTCTCGTCCTCGCCAACCACCGTGTGGAGGTGTTCAAACCACTGCGTCGCGAAAGCGCGGTGCTGCGGCTGCTTGCCGGAGTCGCCGCCGCGAACAACGCCCTGGCGCGAGACCAGGGCACGACGGGCGACTCCTGGTCGAGGCTGCTGTCGCCGCTGCTGCGGCTGGCCCACGGCAATCACCGGGTCGTCATTGTGAGCGACTTCCTCAACGCGCCGGATCGCGACACCGCCGACCATGCCGGACTCGACGCGCTCGTGGGCATGGCGCGCCACAACGAGGTGGAGCTGCTGTTCGTCCACGATCCTCTGGAGGGTCGCCTGCCTCCCGCGCAGCGCTACCGCGTCACCGACGGCGTCCGGCGCCACACGTTCCACAGCCGCTCCGCCGCACTCCGACGCGCCTATGCCGAACGTTTCGACACACGCCGCGACGCCGTGGCGCACGCCGCCTCCGCGGCCGGCATGGGATTCGCCGCCGTGGCCACCAGCGAAGCATCCTGGGAGCCCTGACCGAATGGGAACCCTGACCGAACGCACCGGACAGCGGGCTGGCACCGGGCAGCCGCGCGCCCTGCGCGGGCCCGAGGCGCGCGGCGGCGGTCTGTCGAGAGAACGCTGCCGTGCCGACCGACGGAGCTGATCGACCCGGTTCCGCACAAGTGGCGCTGGACGCGCTACGGGACATCCACGAGCCACTGGCTCCCGGGTGGTGGCCGCCGGCGCCGGGCTGGTGGCTCGTTGCCGTGCTCCTCGCGGTGGCGTGCATCTGGGGCGGCCACCACCGCGCCGCGCACCGGGTGCGCCACGGTCCTTATCGGGCTGTCCGCGCCCGCTTCCGGGCCCTGCAGGCGCGTCGCGCCGAGGGCTTGAGCGTGCGCGCCTTTGCCGATGCCGCCAACACACTCCTGAAGGACCTGCTCACGCGCATCGAAGGCCGCACCGACGCCATCCGCGCGACCGGCGACGCCTGGTTGGCCCTGCTGCGCGCGCGCCATGGCGACTCCGCGTTCACCGGGCCGCCAGGACGGCTGCTCGGCAATGACCGGTTTCGCAGGACCGTCGACGACGACGGCGACGAACTTGCAGCGTTGCTCCTGCGCACATTCGACCGCCTGCGCCCGCCGGCACGCCGGGGCGGAGACGAACCGTGATGGAGTTCGCGTGGCCGTGGGCGGCGCTCCTGTGGCCCCTGCCGTGGCTCGTCTCCCGCA
This sequence comes from Candidatus Azotimanducaceae bacterium, assembly GCA_965206615.1. Lineage (GTDB taxonomy): Bacteria > Pseudomonadota > Gammaproteobacteria > Pseudomonadales > Azotimanducaceae > VXNE01. The sequence continues at coordinate 23,896 of OZ242219.1, read as the reverse complement.
TGCGGCCGGCGCAACTGCCGGCGCCCGCGGCGCTCACGGTGCCGAACGCCGACGCCTTCGCGCTCGACGACACCGACCGGCCGCGGCGGCGCTACGGGTTGCTCGTGCTGTGGCTCGCCTGGTCGCTCGCCGTCGCGGCTGCCGCCCGCCCGCAGTGGACCGGCGACCTGGCCGACGTGCCGGCCACCGGACGCGACCTGCTCCTCGCCGTGGACATCTCGGGCAGCATGTCCATGGAAGACGTCCGTCTCGGCGGCGAGACGGTCAACCGCCTCACCGCGGTCAAGGCGGTCCTCGACAACTTCATCGAACGGCGTCAGGGCGACCGCGTAGGGCTCATCCTGTTCGGCACCCAGGCCTACCTGCAGGCGCCACTGACGTTCGATCTGGCCACCGTACGGCGCTTCCTGCTGGAGGCGCCCGTCGGCATCGCCGGCGGCAGGACTGCCGTGGGCGATGCCATCGCCCTCGCGGTCAAGCGGCTGCACGGGAGACCCTCGGAGAGCCGACTCCTCGTCCTGCTGAGCGACGGTTCGAACAACGCCGGCGAGATCGACCCGCGGGAAGCTGCCGAGATGGCCGCCCTCGAGGGCGTGCGCATCCACACCGTGGGCTTCGGCAGCGAGGCCATGCGCATCTCGGGCGACTTCGGCTTGCGCAGCGTCAATCCCTCGCTTGGGCTCGACGAATCCGCGCTGGCGGACATCGCGGGGGTGACCGGGGGGCGCTTCTTTCGCGCCCGCGACACCGCGCGGCTTGCGGAGATCTATGACCTGATCGATGCACTCGAACCTGCGCAACAGCAGGCGCGGCCCTTCCGCCCGGTCCGCGCCCTGTACCACTGGCCGCTTGGCGGCGCCTTCGCGCTGTTCCTGGCGCTCGTACTGGTCAGGGGCCCGGGCGCGGGTACGCATCCCACCAACCCATGATGGAACTCCAGGGCATGGCGGAGCACCTCGCCGACTTTCACTTCCTGCGGCCCTGGTGGTTCGCGGCGACCCCACTCCTGCTACTCCCGCTGCTGCTGCGCAGGTCCTCCGGTGCGGCCGCGTGGGGCCGCGCGATCGCACCGGAACTCCTGGCGGTGCTGCTCGAGAGTAGGGGTACGCGTGCGCGCCGCGCGGTCGCGACATTCCATGCCACGACGCTCCTGGGCCTCTTCGCCGCCCTCTGCGGCCTCGCCGGACCGACCCTCGAACGCCTGCCCCAGCCCGTGGCGGCGCAGCGGGACGCGGTCGTCATCGTCCTCGACCTGTCGCTGTCGATGTATGCCCGCGACCTGCAGCCGTCGCGCATCGCGCGCGCCCACCAGCGGATCGCCCGCATGCTGGCGGATCGCGCCGCGGGGCTCACGGGACTCGTCGTGTACGCCGGCGACGCCCACGTGGTGACCCCCCTCACGGACGACGTGCGCAACATCGAGAATCTCCTGCCGGCGCTGGTTCCGGAGATCATGCCGGTGGCCGGCAGTCGCCCCGGGCCGGCACTCGTCGCCGCGCGGGCGCTGTTCCCCAACGTGGGAACTCCACGTGGCCGCATCCTGCTGGTCACCGACGGGGTGGACGACCCGGACGACGTTCTTCGGCATCGGAATCCGGCGTTTCCGATCTCCATCCTCGGCGTGGGCACCGCAGCAGGAGCGCCCATCCCGCTGGACTTTCGCGGCGTTCCCGGGCGCTTCCTCGCCGACGCGGCGGGCGCCACCGTGCATACGCGCCTCGACGCGCGGAGCCTCGCGGACATCGCCAGTGCGGCACACGGGGAATACCGAACGCTGGCGGACTCCGAGGGGGCCTGGATCTGGCCCGAACCCGGAACAGCCGACCATGTCCCCGCTCCGGATTCGACGTTCGACGATTGGCACGACCTCGGCTTCTGGTTCGTCTTCCCGGCACTCGCGATCGCGTGCTTCGGTTTCCGGCGGGGCGTGCTGGCGGCGCTGGCCTGTGCGCTCGTGCTGCCCATCGCTCACGCCGGACCCGCCGACCCTGGTGACGAGGCCTTCGGAGCCGACTGGTCCGTGCGCTACCTGTGGCAGCGGCGCGACCAACAGGCCTATCAGCTGCTGAGGAGCGGCCGCGCGGATGCCGCCGTGACCGTGTTCGACGACGCGCGTTGGATCGGTGTCGCCCGGTACCGCTCCGGGGACCTCGAAGGCGCGGCGAGCCGGTTTCGCGAGGACCGGACACCCACCAGCCAGTACAACCTCGGCAATGCCCTCGCTCGTCTCGGCGCCCTGGAGGCCGCCACTGCCGCGTACGACCGCGTCCTGGCGGCCGAACCTGACCATACCGACGCGTTGCACAACCGGGCCCTGGTAGCCGCGGTGCTCGAGCAGCGCTCCCGAAGTCGCGACGACGAGGCAGACGGTGCCAGTTCCGGCCGGCATGCGGCGGACGGCGAGACGGGGAGCGACGCAACGCCCAATGCGATGGACGAGCAAGGTCCGACCTCAACACCCGAAAACGCGGCCGAGGCCGCCGCAGCGGACGCGCTCCCGCCCGAGCGTCCGGGGGACGCGCGCACGCGCTGGCTGGAGTCCGTGCCTGACGATCCGGGCGGACTCCTGCGCAGGAAGTTCCGCCACGAAACCAACCAGCGCCTGCGCAAAGGCGACTATCGCAGCCGCGAGCGGGGACCGGCGTGGTGAGCCCTCGCCGCGAATCGCGGCTATGCCTGCGCCCGCGTCAGACTCTTCGAGACCACCTCCGCAAGGTCCTTCGACATCTCGCCCGCCGCCAGCGTCCGCAGGATCGCCACCATCTGCTCCCGACGGCCGGTGTCGAAACGCTCCCAACGCGTCAGCGGCGTGACCACGCGGACCACCACCTTGGGATTGATGCGGTCGAGCCGGGCCACGCGCTCGCCGAGGAACGCATAGCCGGCTCCGTCCGACACGTGGAAGTGACGCGTGTTGGATGCGAAACCCACGAACAGCGCCCGCACCTTGTTCGGATTCTCGATGTCGAACGCGGGGTGCGTCTCCAGCGCCGCGACGCGGTCGAGCATCCCGGCTCGGTCGCTCCCGGCCTGCAGGCGCAACCATAGATCCACCAGCAGCGCCTCGTGGCCCCACCGCTCGTGGAAGGCGTCGCACAGCGCCTGCTTGTCCGCGTCGGAGATCGTCGCAGACGACAGGATCGCCGCAAATGCGGCCTCGCGGTCGGTGAGGTTGTCGGCCGCGTCGAGTTGCGTCTTCAGCAGGCGCGGTCCGTCCGGCGCCGTACGCGCGTACAGGGCGAGAGCGTGGTTCTTCAGACGGCGACGCGCCACGCCCGGCGCGTCCGGGGCGTAAGCGCGGGGATCCGCGTTGGCCTCGTAGAGCCGCAGCCACCGGTCTCGAAGCCGCTCGGAGAGGCTCGACAGCAGCGCATCGCGCGCATCGCACCAGTGCAGGATGTCCGAACCGGGCTCCAGGTCGAGCAGGTACTGCGCCGGGGGCGGCTCCAGCATGGCCGCGAGCAGTGCCTTCGCCTCCCCGTCGTCCGCCGCGGTGAGCGCCGCCCCACTCAGGCGGTCGAACAGTTCCAGAACACTCGCGTCCACATCATCGTCGGGCGCCATGAGCGCCCGCGACAGCAGGGTCTGTCCGGCGTCCCAGCGCGCGAAGCCCTCCGCATCGTGGGTCGCGAGGAAGAGCAGTTCGTCGGCAGGGCGCGCGTAACGCACCTTGACGGGCGCCGAGAAGCCCCGCAGGAAGCTGACCGCCGCCCCGAGGGGCGCACCGTCGAGGCGCAACGTCGTCTCGCGATCCACCAGATGGACCACCACCGTGCCGTCGTCGTCCGGGTTCTCGACCCGCGTATCGCCAACCACGCGCACCGCGTCGCCGCCGGCCGCGCCGAGCAGTTCGGCGCCGTCCTCACCGACCAGCCCGAGCGCCAGCGGGAGGTGGAACGGCGCCTTCTCGGCGCGCTCCGGCGTTGCCGGACAGTCCTGCCGCACCGTCAGCGCCACTCCTGCGGCGTCGCGGCGCTCGGTCACCGTCAGCACCGGCGTGCCGGCCTGGTCGTACCAGCGCTGGAAACGCGCGAGGTCCAGGCCGGACACTTCCGCCATCGCGGCCAGGAAGTCCTCGGTCGTCACGGCGCCGCCGTCGTGGCGCTCGAAATAGAGATCCGACCCGGCACGAAAGCGGTCGGCGCCGAGGATCGTCTGGAGCATGCGTACCACCTCCGCCCCCTTCTCGTAGACCGTGGTGGTGTAGAAGTTGGAAATCTCCTGGTAGGACGCCGGACGGACGGGATGTGCGAGGGGCCCCGCGTCTTCCGGGAACTGCAGGTTGCGCAGGAGCTCCACGTCCTCGATCCGCGTGACCGTGGGCGAGTTCATGTCCGCACTGAACTGCGCGTCACGGAACACCGTAAAGCCTTCCTTGAGGCTGAGCTGGAACCAGTCGCGGCATGTGACCCTGTTTCCCGACCAGTTGTGAAAGTACTCATGGGCAACCACGGCTTCAACGCGGAGGTAGGCATCGTCCGTCGCGGTATCGGGTGAGGCGAGGACGCAACTGGTATTGAAGACGTTGAGTCCCTTGTTCTCCATGGCCCCCGCGTTGAAGCTCTCCACGACGACGATCATGAAGACGTCGAGGTCGTATTCCCGCCCGAAGCGTTCCTCGTCCCAGCGCATCGCCCGCTTGAGCACCGACATCGCGTAGTCGCACTGCGCGATGTTGTGCGGCTCCGAATAGATGCGCAGCGCGACCTTGCGGCCGGACATCGTCTCGAAGGTGTCCTCGATCACGGCCAGGTCCCCCGCGACGAGGGCGAACAGGTAGCTCGGCTTCGGAAACGGGTCCTCCCAGGTGACCGTGCGGCGCCCTGCCCGGGTCTCGTCGGCGACGAGGTTGCCGTTGGACAGAGCGACCGGGTACGCGGTCGCGTCGGCGGTGATGGCGGTGGTGAACCGGGAGAGGACATCGGGGCGGTCCGGGTAATACACCATCCGCCGAAAGCCCTGCGCCTCGCATTGCGTGCAGTACATCCCACCGGACTTGTAGAGCCCCTCGAGAATCGTGTTCCGTTCCGGCTCGATGCGTGTGCGCACGGTGACGGTACAGCGCGCCGGGGCCTCGAAGATCGTGAGGGACTCGTCGTCCACGCGATACTCGTTGCCGGAGAGTTCGCGCCCGTCGACGGCCACGCCCTCGAGCACGAGTTCCTCGCCGTCGAGACGCAGGTCGCCGCCCGGTCCGTCGCCGTCGAAGCGCAGGTCCGCGCGCACTTCGGCATGACCGTCGTGCAGGTCGAACGCGAGGTCCGTCTCGGCGAGCCGAAACGGGTAGGGTTGGTAGTCGGCCAGGTATACGTTGCGATCGGTCATGCGTTTCCTCCTTGTCGCACCCGCAGTGCCGTCCGGTCTCCCCGTCCGGCCGGCCCCGGGGCACCTTGGGGAACCTCTGATAAACCAGAGCTTTCCTAGAAAAGCTCCATCTGTGGCTCGACGAAGTCGTCGCCCAGCACTTCCACGCGGACCGCGCCGCCCGTGTGTCCCGCCACGTTGAATGCGCCGTGGTCGAAGAGCAGGTACTGCCCGACGATGCCGCGCAGGCGTCCTTCCACCACCCTGTCCGCACCGTCGCCGAGCGTCAGCCGCACTGCGCGGCGGCTGTAGCGCGTCACCGGATACTGGAACTCCATCGGTTCCCGCTCGTCGAGCCAGCGCGCGCCGGCAACCTCCTCGCCACGGGGCCGGATGCGGTCGCGCAGGCGATCCGCGACCGCCGCGAGGTCGGCCGGGGACGAGCCGCCGGTGACGAGCGTCCGCCAGTCCGTCCTGTCCGGCACGCGTTCGGCAAGCAGTGCCTCGAGCTCGCCGGCCGCCCGGCGCGTGTCCGTGCGGGCAATGGCCAGACCCTGGCTCGCGCCCTGCTCGATCCAGCGCCCGACGCCCGAGACGCCCCGCGTGAGGCCGACCTTCACCCCCGACGAGTTCGCGAGGTACACCGTGTGCGGCACCATGCAGTACTCCTCTCCCCAGGTCGGTTCCCGGCACGTACCGAGGTGATAGTGGCAACGCGTCGGGCTCACGACGCACAGGTCGCAGCGCGCCAGCGTCTTGAAGCACTGGTAGCAGTATGGCCCGCCATAGCGCTTGCGCGTGCGCCGCCCGCACTGCTCGCAACGGATCTCGTCAAGCCAGGTGATGCGCAGCCCCTGGCCGAGGCAGGCATTCAGCCCCAGGTCGCCGCCGGCGTGCAGGACATACCGGATCGGTGTGTCCGGCGTGAACGAGAGCTTGCGCAGGAGGCCTTCGGGCATGGGGACATTCTACGGCCCGTCGAGCGCGTCGCACGACTGCCGGCCAAAACAGGGTCACCGCGTCCCGGCAGGCGGAAGCTGCACGCCTGGTCGCCCAAGCTGAGTAATGATGCACGCACCATTACTCGCCAACCTCAGCAAGGACGCCAAACGGCGCCTGTGAGCTCTGGTCCGCCATGTCGGCAGCCTCGAGCGCAACGAGCTCGACGCCTACCTCGCCCACCGTCGGCCCTTGCCGGCCGCGAACTGTCCCTCTTCGAGCCGCTCGCCGTCGAGGTGCAGCTCCAAGCCTCCCGCCGACTGCGCCGCAAGATCGACGACGTCTGGCACATGTCCCTGGCGCCGGATCTCGCCGCGATCGTCCAGGTCGGCACCACCGTCACCTGCGATGTCGAGACGAAAGCCGCGCGCCGCTACACGCGCTCCGGAACCGTCATCCGCAGCCGGTGCCTGCGCGACGGCACGCCACGGGCCCTGTGCAGCATCGAGGAGTACCGGGCCGGAAGAGCACACGACGAACGCAACACCTTCGCCCTCCTGCCCAACGGCAGCTGGGGCGTCCGCCTGCACACCTCGGCTTCCAGGAGCGCGCGCCCGGGCGAGACCCGCGAGGTGGCCGTCACCGCCAGGTCCGGCCGCGTCTCACACTTCACGGCGAAGATCACCGGGATCGTCGAGAACAAGCACCGCGACCACCAGGCAGTCGCGAAGATCCTGTCCCGGGACCGCGGCGGGGAGCCCGCCTTCGAGGCCGACCACGGGGTCACGGCAGCCTGCCCCAGCTGCGGCACCATGGCCTGCGACTTGGCAGGCGAGTCTCAGCCGATGGGGCCTCCATTCCCTATCGCGGCGGCCGACCTGACCGACGCCACCGTGCAGGCGGCAACAGTCTCCAGTGTGGCCGCGACGCCCTTTGACAATGACCAGAGCACCCCACCGCGCTAGTCCGTCGCCCCGACCGTTCTCCGCCATATGCTGCCCCGGCCGGGATCGTTCCCTGGCTCACGATCTACGCGTCGATCCAACCAGCGCCTAGACCCTCTGGTGCTCGCGTACAATCCAGCAGCCTCATGAGTTTGGGGTCGGCCACGACGATGGCATAGCTCTCACCATGGCCAATGCAACGGAAGCTAAAGAGAGGTGCGCTACTGTTGGCCGCGGACGCTGCGCAGACCGCCAGACACGCGAATCGTCTACCTTGACCTCAACCACTGGATCACGCTGGCCAAGGCGTACTCGGGACACAAGGACGGTCGCTCCACGATCTACGGGACTTGGTCGCCGCGCTGGATATCAGTCCGTCGTAGTACTCCCGCGCAAGGTCCGCGCCCCACAGCGCCTACCGGCCTCCAAGGTGCCCGGGAAGGGCCATGTCGCGCGCACAGCTTGCCGAGCCCACGTACGTTGTCGGCGAACAAACAGGGTCTTCCACGCCCGCGGCAGGGTTTCGCCGACCCACGAGCCGGCGAGGCAAGGCGCGTGCTGAACCGCTGCAGCCCGTCGACGAGAGGCATGTGCACGAATCTCTGCTACGCGCAAACGGACCTGAGCGGCCCGAACACGAGGGACGACCCTCCACGTGCCACGCGTGGGCTTCGTTGATCTGTCGGTGTGCTCGTCGGCCACAGACACGGAGAGAACCGGAAGTGAGCGAACAGCTCGCCACGCAAATGGCGGTCGCCTTCATCGCCAAGGCCAACAGGCCGGTTGGCCGGCTCAAGCTCGTCAAGCTGATGTATCTCACCGAACGGGAGTCCATGCGCCGGTTCCTTCGCCCCATCATTGGCGACCACATCTTCGCGATGCGACAAGGCATGGCGTTGTCCAATACCGCCCGCCTCGCGCGAGGCAAGGGGGAGGCCGTCGGCGAGTGGAACCAGCACATCGTCCAAAAGGCACAAGGGCTCGGTCTCCGCAAGGGCGTGTCGGCCCAACCGCTTGATTGCCTCAGTGAGGACGATCTCGACGTGATCCAATGGGTCTGGGACCGTTACGGCGACAAGAGCCAGAACGAACTCGTACAGGTCGTCCACCACAAGCTGCCCGAGTGGATCGAGCACTGGGACGACATTGACCGCAAGACTCAGGCAGTCCCCGTGCCTTACGAGACGCTCTACAGGACGATCTGTGAGGGGGTGAACGAGGCGGATGCCCGTTACCTGGCAGAAGACTATCCCGGCATCGACCGCGGCGCGTTCCGCGCAGCCAGCATGTTTGCCAAGACCCATCCACTCGAGACGCATCCGTCCGGCAAGCCGTGGGAACCGTCGGCTGGGCACGCCTACGGTTGACCACCGAGTTCCTGCCAGAACGTGCGCCTGTTCCTTGACGAGTGCGTCTCCCCTCGCATCGCCGACCCTCTCAATGCCGACGGCCACGTCGTCACCGCTCTGCGGGATGTCGGGGGGGCTCGGCGAGCCCGACTACAAGGTGCTCCGCCGGTGCATCGACGAGGACTTTGTCCTTGTCACACAGGACGCCCGGGATTTCCGCAACCTGGTTGCCAGAGAGGAGATCCATCCCGGTCTGATCATCCTCCCCAACCTTGACCGGCAGCAGTCGGAAGCGCTCCTCAGCGCCTCAGCGAGGTAATCAACTATCTCGATGGCTGCGGAGACCCTATGGACCTGATGGTCAACCGCGTGCTTGAGATAGCCGCCTCCAACCACCCGCGTGGGTACGGTAAACTCCGATGCATGCAGGCGGTCGACCAACAAGTCCTCAAGCAGGTGCATGGCTGGCTCGATAGCGGCGAACCGTGCTGGCTCGCCACCGTCGTGCAGACGTGGGGCTCCTCTCCACGACCGGTGGGGTCGCTGCTCACCTGCAACCGCCAGGGCCAGGCGGTCGGATCCCTGTCCGGCGGATGCGTCGAGGACGACCTGCTCGAGAAGCTGATGGCCGGGGAACTGGCCAGCGAACACGCGCAGTTCTTCCAGTACGGCATCACCCCCGAGGAAACGGAACGGCTCGGCCTGCCCTGCGGAGGCCATCTCGACATCGTCGTGGAACCGCTCGCCCCGACCGAAGCGTATCGCGAGCACTTCAGGCAGGTCAGCGACCGGGTCGGAGGGCGCCGCTGCGTCGAGCGCACGGTGCGGCTCGGGCAGCGCGCGTTCCACGCCGTCGATGTCGAAGCGCACCGACCGCTTGCCTACGATGCCGAGGCACGGACTCTGGTCCACACGTATGGCCCCCGCTTCCAGCTCTTCATCATCGGTTCCGGCATGGTGTCGGCGTACGTCGCGGAGATGGGCCTGGCCCTCGACTACCAGGTGACGGTCTGCGACCCGCGCGAGCACCTCCTGAACGACTTCTCCGTACCGGGAGTGACCCGGATCAACGACATGCCGGACGATGCCGTGCGCAAGCACGCCGACGATCCGCTGTCCGCCATCGTCGCGTTGACGCACGACCCGCGCATCGACGACATGGGCATGATGGAAGCGCTGAAGACGGAGGCCTTCTACGTCGGCGCGATGGGCTCGACGCGCACCTCCGCGAGCCGCCGGGAACGCCTCAGGGCACTCGACCTGTCCGAGCAGGAACTGGCCCGCCTGCATGCGCCCATCGGACTGCCCATCGGCAGCAAGACGCCACCCGAAATCGCCGTTGCCATCCTCGCGGAGATCACCGCGGTACGGCAGCGCGTCGCGGCAACCGCCCGGCATCACCTCCAGGCCCTGACTGCGGCTGCCGCCGCGGGAGCCTGACGGTAGCGGCCACCGGCGAGACGGCCGCGATCCTGCTCGCCGCCGGCGCGGCGCGCCGCTTCGGCAGCGACAAGCGCTTCCATCCGATCGACGGCGTACCGATGCTGGCGCGGACCGCCAACCGCTACGCCGAAGTGTTCGCGTATCTCATCGTCGTCGTCGGACCGGAAGACGACTCGGCCGCGGCACTGGTAGCACCTCTTGGTCCCACCGTGGTGGTCGCGAGCGATGCCAGGGAGGGCATGGGTCGGAGCCTCGCCGCGGGTGTCGCCGCCGCCCGTGACTGCGCGCACGCGTTCGTCGGCCTCGCCGACATGCCATTCGTGACAGCCGCGACCCTGCGGCGCCTGTGCGCTCTCACGGGCCCCGGACGCATCGTCCGACCCACCTGCCGCGGCCAGGCGGGGCATCCCGTCGGGTTCGCGCAGGATTACTTCGACGCGCTCACCCAATTGCGCGGGGACCAGGGCGCGCGGGCGGTGATCGACGCCCAGCCGCACGCGCTGATGACCCTCTGGACGGAGGACACGGGCGTGACACGGGATATCGACGTGCCGCCGCCCCCGGACGCATGAGGCGCCCGCCTCGTCAGCCGTTGCCGAGCCGGCTCGCCCAGTCGAGCTTGCTGCGGCAGGATTCGAAGAACCCGTGGTCCATCGGATAGGCCAGGTGCAGGGGGTGGGGGTACTTCCCGATGTGCAACGCATCGCCCGGTTGGATCGTATAGTCGACCTGCGAGTCGCAACTGACCCGGGGCGCGGCGGCCAGGCCACCGGCGACGATCCTGATCTCGGCATCGCCGCGTACCACCAGCGGGCGTGACGTCAGGGTATGCGGGAACATCGGGACGATCACGACGGCGTCCAGGGACGGGTGCATGATCGGCCCGCCGGCAGACAGCGAATAGGCCGTCGACCCCGTGGGGGTCGCAACGATCACGCCGTCCGAACGTTGCTCGTAGACGAACTCGTCGTCCACGTACAGGGCGAAGTCCATCATGCGCGAGGTGGGAGCGGCGTGCACCACGACATCGTTCAGCGCCGCCGAGCCACCGACGACCTCGTCGCCGCGCCGGATGTGCGCCTCGAGCAGAAAGCGCTCGTCCACGGTGTACTCGCCGTCGAGGACCGCACCGATCTTCTGTTCAATCTGCTCCGGGGACACATCCGCCAGGAAACCCAGGCCGCCACGGTTGACGCCGACGACCAGCACACCGCTATGGGCGAGATCCCGCGCGACCCCGAGAATGCTGCCGTCGCCGCCGACGACGACGATCAGGTCGCAGGCGCCCAGGTCGCCCCGCGGCGCGGTGGTGTGATGCCGGCCCGGCAGCATCGGCGCCGTCGCGGCTTCGAGCACGATGTCCACGCCGGCGGCCGCCAGGACCCGTTCGACGGCGGCCACCGAGTCGACGACGTGCGGGTTCCCTCTTCTGCCCACGAGGCCCACGGTACGGAAGCGCTGGGGGTGCGAATGCGACATCGTCTAGTGCGGTTCCCGGCAGCCAGATGGCGTGAGTCCCGAATATAGGCCCAGAACGTTCCCATCCCAAGCTCCAATGGAACAAACGCCGCCTGGGCCGAGGCGGCGCGACCGGCTCCAGGCCGCTTGAAATCCGACCGCGGTCCGTTCACGCTACGCGCCGACCGGGACGAGGCCCACGCATGTCGAGCGCGACGCACAGGACACACAAGGTGCAGAATCGGCCCATGGACATCGTAGCGGCCCATCGTGGCCTGCAAACGGCCGAACGCGAGGACGTCTGGCAACTGCTGCGCGAGGAGGCCGAGCGCAAGGCGCGCGAGGAACCCATCCTCGGCAGCTACTTCCACGCGACCATTCTCAACCACGGCTCGTTCGGCGCCGCGTTGAGCTTTCGCCTCGCGAGCAAGCTCGACAATCCGATGCTGCCGACGATGCTGATCCGCGACGTCATCGAGGAAGCCATCGCAGACGATACGGCGATCCTCGACGCGGCCGAAACGGACATCCTGGCGAACTACGCGCGCGATCCGGCCTGCGACGACCTGTCCACCCCCTTTCTGTACTACAAGGGCTTCCACGCCCTGCAGGCGCATCGCATCGCACATTGGCTTTGGCGGCAGGACCGCCGCACCCTCGCGCGGTTCTTCCAGAGTCAGATCAGCGTGGGTCTCGGCGTCGACATCCACCCGGCCGCCACGATCGGCCGCGGACTGATGCTCGACCACGCCACCGGCGTGGTCGTCGGCGAAACAGCGGTCATCGAGGACGATGTTTCCATCCTGCACTCGGTGACGCTCGGCGGCACCGGCAAGGTGGTGGGAGACCGACACCCGAAGATTCGCCGCGGCGTACTGCTCGCGGCCGGCTGCAAGATCATCGGCAACATCGAAGTCGGCGAGGGCGCCAAGGTCGGCGCCGGCAGCGTAGTGCTGCATGATGTCCCGCCGCATGTCACCGTGGCCGGCGTCCCGGCCGTGATCGTCGGCAAGCCGAGCGAGGAATCTCCCGCGCTGGGCATGGATCAGCGGATCGAATAGTCGCGGGGTCCAGACGGGGCCAGGCACGGCCCGATCGACTGCGCCGGGGGCCGGCGCGATCCGGGGCAATGCTCACGCAACGAGTGGAACCAGCGGCAGGGCGTGGCATGGCATTCGAAAACAGGTTCAAGGACAGGACGGTGGTCGTCACCGGGGCCGGGTCGGGCTTCGGCGAGGCCATGGCGAGACGCTTCGCCGCAGAGGGTGCGACCGTGCTGGCCGCGGACATCAACGCGAGCGCCGTCGAGCGGGTGGTCGCCGACATCACCGACGGCGGCGGTCGGGCCGCGGCGCGACGCACCGACGTGTCGCAGGCGGCCGAGGTGGCCGCCATGGTGGACGAGGCTCGTGCACTGTCCGGACGCCTCGACGTACTCGTCAACAACGCCGGCTTCTCGCATCTCTCGGGCCCGGTTTGGGAACTCGACGAGACGGACTTCGATCGGGTGTTCGCCACCAACGTCAAGGGCGTCTGGCTCGGCGTGAAGTACGCGACGCCGGTGATGATCGAGCAGGGCGGCGGCGTGATCCTCAACACCGCCTCCATCGGCGCCGTCGCGCCCCGGCCCGGGGTCACGGTGTACAACTCGACGAAGGGCGCCGTCATGACCATGACGCGTGGCCTCGCCGTCGAGCTCGCGCGCTACCGGATCCGCGTGAACGCGCTGAACCCCGTCGCCGCGGATACGGGCTTCATGCGCGGGGCGCTGGGGGTCGACGAACTCCCCGAGGAGAATCGTCAGGCGCTCATCCGGGGGATCCCGTTGCGCCGCCTCACGGAACCGGCGGATGTCGCGGCCTCCGCCGCCTTCCTGGCCTCGGATGAAGCGGCGTTCCTCACGGGCGTGTGCCTGCCCATCGACGGGGGACGGAGCATCTCCTGAGCGCCGCACAAGCGGGCCGGCGGATCACGGTCAGAGCCCCAGGCAGTTCCCGTCCCGGTACATCAGCAGGCACTCCGACTCGGTCAGATGATTTGGCTTCGCGCCGACCAGTCTGAGCGTACGGAAGCCGCGTTCGACGTAGTCTTCCACGGCGGACCGATAGGCTTCGCGATGCGAGTCGTCGAGCAGGACGACGCCGGCCTCCGATAGCGCCGGCGCGGCACCGACCAGGCAACGCGCCCGCTCCAGGCCGTCGACCAGGATCAGGTCGTAGCGAACGCCCCCCTGCGCGGCCGCGCCCCAGTATTCCGGCCCCGCGTTGCGATGCAGCAAACGGACGTTCTCCGGCGCCATGCGCGCCACCTCGTCGAACCACTCCCGGTCGTGCTCCACCGCCGTCACCGCACCGCAGCGTGCCGCGAAGTACAGTGTCGAGTAGCCCGCCCCGTACCCTCCGCGGTGTGGGAACCTAACGGTATCAATTCCCCCACACAGGCGCCCGACTCCGTGACCCTGCCTCCCGCGCTATCGACCAGCGAGCATCGGCCACCGGGGCCTGAAGGGGAGCCGCGACGCAATCGCATCACGTATAGTCGCGGCACCGGGTCGACAGGACACGCATGGCAAATGCCAGCGCGACAGCATCCAGGCCAAGCGCCCCACCCACGCGGCGTTGCGGAGCGGGTCGTGGTGTGGCGCTTCACGGACGGCAAACCCGGCCACGAAAAACAGTCCCTCGGCCTGCTGCAGGCGCTCGGGGAACTGGTACCGCTCGAGATCCACCGCTTCGACGTGCGCTTCACGCACATGCTCTGGCGTCAGCTGCGCGGCCACGCCTTCCACGGGGACATCGATATCCCCATCCCCGACCTGATCGTCGGCGTCGGCCACCGCACGCACCTGCCGATGCTGCTCTCCCGCCTCGTCTGCGGCGGCAAGGTCGTCGTACTGATGAAGCCCACGCTGCCGCACCGCTGGTTCGATCTCGTCTTCGTACCGAAGCATGACCGGTACCTGCGCAAGGGCAACCTCGTCGAGACACGTGGGGTCGTCTGCCCGGCCACCCGTGTCGCCAAGCTGGCGGACACCGGACTGATCCTGCTCGGCGGGGCCAACCGGCATTTCGAGTGGCAGCCGGACGAGGTGGCCGGCCAGGTGGCCGAGATTGCCCGTGCGTCGCCCGAGATACAGTGGTCCGTCTGCGACTCGCCGCGCACCCCGGCGGTCCTCCGGGAGGCTCTGCCGGACCTGCCCAACCTGGAGTTCCGGCATTGGCGGGACACGGCGTCGGATTTCCTCGAGCACGCGCTCGCAAGCGCATCCTACGTGTGGGTGACGGCGGACAGCGTCTCGATGCTCTACGAGGCGCTGTCGGCGCGGGCGACCGTGGGCGTCATCGCCCTGCGTCGACGCCGGCCCCACCGCGGCAACAAGCTGTCCCGCGGCATTGCACTGCTGCGCACCCAGGGACACGTGTACCTCACGAGCGACGGCTACCGGCTGCGGGACAGCCTGCCGCCGCCGCACTTCTTCAGCGAGAGCGTGCGCTGCGCGGGAATCGTCGTGCGGCGTCTGCTGGCCGCTCTGCCCCCAGTTCCGCGTACACCGCCAACGTCTCGCGCTGCATCCGCGCCAGATCGAACGGGCACGGGCGCACCTCCGGCATAGCTCCGTCGAGCAGGGCCTCCACCCGCGCGACCAGGGCATCGAAGTCTCCGTCAGGCACCAGGCCCTCGGGGCAGCACGCACGCACCGTCTCCGCGGGGCCGCCGCTGTCGAACGCGACCACGGGAGTACCGAGACTCAACGCCTCGATGACCGTGCGCCCGAACGGCTCCGGGTGGGTGGACAGGTTGAACGCCAGCTCCGCGACCGCAAGCCACTCGCGCAGGTCCGACCGATGTCCCGCGAACGTGACCCGTCCTTCGAGACCCAGGCGGCGACACTCCCGCTCGAGTTCGCCCGGGTACGCGCTCCGCTGCGTATCCGCGCCCCCGGCGAGCACGCCATGAACATCCTCACGCCCTGGCAGAACCTCCGCAAGCAGGCGCAGGAACGTCAGACCGCCCTTCCAGCGCACCAGACGCCCAGGCAGGACCAGGAAACGCTTGCCGGCAAGCTGCGGGAAGTCGGCCCGGAGCGCCTGTTGCCACGCCGGCGGGGGGCGGTGGCCGCGCGGGAACTCGGCGGCATCCACGCCGCGGTGAACGAGGCGGACCGCCTCCCGGGGGCAACGCCGGTAGTTCGCGAACACGTAATCCCGCACGGCGGATGAAATCGCGATGACGCGTTCGCCGCGCGTCATGATGCCGCTGTAGGGATTGACGCTGTAGAGCCCATGCACCGTGGTGACGAAACGCGGACGGCGGTCGAGCGGCAGGCGACCGATGGCGAGCCAGGCGAGCCACGCCGGGAGCCGGGAGCGGGCGTGCACAATGTCCGGTCGGAGTGCTGCGAGCGCGTTGCGCAGTGGCGCAATCTGCGACAGGGTGGCGAGCCGCTTGGCGTGCACCGGCATGTCGAGGTGCTGCGACCCCGCGGCGACGAGCGCCGCCACCATCTGCCCGCCCGATGAGATCACCGTGGAACGATGACCGGCCCGCACCAGGGCCGCGGCAATCTCCAGCGTGCCGCGCTCCACGCCGCCCGCCTCCAGCGCCGGCAGGATCTGGACCACGTGCATGTACAGGCCGCCACGATTGAGAAAGAATGCCCGCCGACAGACTGTAGACGGAGCCGATGACTGTCAAGGTGGCCCAGATCCTTGCCGGCCGCGCGCACGGCGGAGCGGAGCTCTTCTACGACCGTCTCGTGCCGGCCCTGCACACGCGCGTGCCACAGGTCGCGATCGTCCGCCCGGAAGGGTCGCGCGCGGACGCGCTGGCGACGGCCGGCGTGCCGACCTACCGCTTCCGGTTCGGCCCACGACATTGGGACTGGGGCACGCGGCGCGGCATCTCCCGGACCCTGCGAGAGGAAGGGGTGCGCCTCGCCATCACCTGGATGAGCCGTGCGAGCCAGTTGACCTCGGCGGGCACCTGCCCGATCGCCGCGCGCCTCGGCGGCTTCTATCCGATGCGCAACTTCCGCCATTGTCGACACTTCATCCCTATCACCGAGGGCCTCGCGGCGCACGTCGCGGCCGCCGGCGTGCCGCGAGAGCGCATCCACGTCATCGGCAACTTCATCGACGAGACGCCCGCGAATCCGGTCGACCGCGCAACCTGGGACACGCCGGCCGACGCCCCGCTGCTCTTCACCTGCGGACGTCTGCATGAGAACAAGGGCTTCGACGTGTTCCTGCACGCGCTGGCGGCCGTGCCGGATGCGTACGCCTGGATCGCCGGCGACGGACCCCTCGATGCCTCCCTGCGCGCACTGTGCACGCGCCTCGGTCTTGACGCACGGGTGCGGTTCCTCGGCTGGCAAGCGCCGGTCAACCCGTTTCTGCGCACCGCGGACGCATTCGTCTGCCCGTCCCGCCACGAGCCCCATGGCAATATCGTGCTGGAGGCCTGGGCGCACGGCTG
Organism: Candidatus Azotimanducaceae bacterium; assembly: GCA_965206615.1. Lineage (GTDB taxonomy): Bacteria > Pseudomonadota > Gammaproteobacteria > Pseudomonadales > Azotimanducaceae > VXNE01. The sequence goes on along the minus strand of OZ242219.1, from coordinate 6,984 downwards.
TCCCATCGTGGCAACGGACACCCACGGTCCCGCGGAACTGATCGAACACGGCAGGACCGGCTGGCTCGTGACGAACGAGGACGCCGACGACATGGCGCGCGGCATCGCGCGCGTACTGGACGATCCGCCCTTCGCCGCCGTCCTCGCCGAAGCGGCCCGGGAACGCTACGCCACGCGCTTTTCCTCGGAGCACATCCTCGACCGGTACGAGGAGTTCATCGACATCGCGGTGCGCGCTTCCTGACGCACGCGGGCGTTGCGCACGGTTGCCCGCGCAGGCCTGGCGGGTAACTCGGCGCGTGACTGTAGGGCGACCCTTGCGGTCGCCCGCGTTGGGGCCGTGCGCGAATGCGGGACGGGACGGGACAAGCCCGTCCCCTGCACAGGCCGCGCCGGCGTGGCCGGACCGGCCGTGGGGCGCTTTAGAAGCGGTAGCGGGCCAGTGCGATCTGGCGGCCCCGACTGTCTCGCAGGTCCAGTGCGAAACCGGCGTCGAACAGCCGCTCGAGGAGCGTGTTCGTCCGTTCGTAGCCGACGACCTGCTCGTGCACGGTAAGCAGGAGGATCCGCACGCCCGCGAAGTCCGGGACACCCGTCAGCAGGTCGCGTTCGCTCCCCTCGACGTCGACGTTGAGCACCGACACGCCGCGCGCGCGGAGGAGCGGCGCGATGTCCACCGTCGGCACGGCGACGGTCTGCACGTCCCCGGCACGCGGGGTAAGGGACGAGCGCGGCAGTTCTTCGTTGAGGTGGAAGTCCACCTCCGCGGGCGCGCCGCCCGGCACGGCCGCCGCCTCCAGAAGTTCGATCGTCTGTCCGTTGCGGGCGAAGTTATCCCGCGCGAGTGCCACCGCGCGTGGATCCGCCTCGATGCACAGCACGTTTTCCGACCCGACCATCGAGGCCGCGTAGAGCGCCGTCAGACCGATGCCCGCGCCCACGTCCAGGACGACGTCGTTCGGCTCGACGCGGTTGCGCAACTGCCGCACCTTGTGCCGCTCGTAGCGGCCGCGCATCAGCGCACGCCGCATCGTCGGTCCGAAGTGCGGCGAGACCACCTGCACGCGCTGCCCGTGCAGCACGATCTGCGACGGTCTCGCAACCTTGCGCCACCATTTTCGCGCGGTACGAGAGATCGGCATCGCCGATCAGGCGCGCCGTCCGTCGTCGGCGAGCCAGGGCATTTCGGCCGCTTCGTGGGGCCAGAGGAACGCGAACCCGGCCCGCTCCGCCGGGCGCTTGTCGAGGTCTTCGCGATCCCCGATGTGGTAGTACACATCGGCTTCGAACTGCGCCTTCACCTCGGGCAACATGTGCTTCGACACCGTGAAGTCCACCGCGATGTCGTGTCTCGCCCAGATGGCGCGTTGGGCGCTGATGGGGCGGTCGGAGCAGCTTCCCACCAGAAAGCCCTGCTCCTTGACGGTGCGCACGAGATCCATCGGCAGGATGCCGGGCGGATCGCCGACGACCAGCGTGCCGTCGATGTCGAAACTGATAAGGATCATGAACCGCCCTTCGTCTGCACGGGAGCGGCGAAGTTTGACATATCGCCCGGACGTGCGACCCTGAGCCGCGTTGGAAGTTCGCACCGCCGCCACGCCGCAGCCACACCAGAAAAGGGGAGAACCCGACGAGTGGACTACCGATGACGCTTGAGGAAGAGGCACTATTCGCGAACGATACGTTCTACCTCGCCTTCACGCAGAAGGACTTTCCCGCCATGCAACGGCTGTGGGCAGCGACGCACGCGACGCTCTGCATACACCCGGGCTGGCATGCACTGAGCGGCCGCGACGAAATCGTCGAGAGCTGGCGGAACATCCTCGGGAACCCCCAACAACCCGGCATTGACTTCTACAACGCAAGCGCGGAAACCTTCGACTCCATCGTCCTGGTGACCTGCTACGAGGAGTTGGCCGGGTCCATTTGCGTCGCCACCAACGGGTTCGTGAAGGAAGACGGCGGCATGCGGATGTTCCACCACCACTCCGGGGCATGCGCCAATCCGCCCGCGCCGAGTGGATCCACGCCCTGAAGGCGCCAGGCTCTGCCCCGTTGGTCGGCTACGCCGCCAACGCCGGCGGCGGTACGAAGCCGCCGATCTCCTCCGCGATCCGCCGCGCGCACTCGATCGTCGTGTGGTCCCGATACGGGGCCGCGGCGATCTGCACGCCGATCGGGAGCCCCTCGCTCCCCGGACCGGTCGGCAACACCGTGCTCGGCAGGTAGGAAGCGATGATCAGCCCCGACCAGAACACCGACTCCATGTAGGGGCGCGCTTCACCGTCCACCAGCGTGGTGCGCTCGGCGAACGGCCGATGATCGTGCGGGATGGCGGGAACGGCGAACTGCGGGCAGACGAGCACGTCCCAATCCCGGAAGAACGCGTCCCAGGCGCGCCGCAGCCGTTCGCGGCGGAAGTCGTGACGGATCCACTCGCGGTGGCTCATGAGAGACGCGCGCGCCGCCACGGCGTCGGCGGACATGTCGTCCGGATCCAGCGTCTTGACGCGCTCGCGAATCTGCTCGATGCGGCTCGCCGGCTGTCCGCTCGACATCACCGCGGTCAAGAGGTTCTGGTAGACCAGATGCGCCTTGCGTACGTCGAAGTCCGGCCGCGCGGTATCGGATACCCGGGCTCCGAGCTTCGCGAACGTCTCCCCCACCATGGTGACGCGCGCCGCGGTTTCGGCGCTGACCGGCGCGATGTCCTCGGTGGGCCACACGGCGACGCGCAGGTCGGCAAGCGATCGAAAGCCCGGTTCAGGCAGCTCGAGCCGCCAGCCCGTCGCTTCCCGCTCGGTGGGCCCTGCCATCACGTCAAGGGCGACAGCCAGGTCCGCGGCATCGCGGGCCAGGGGTCCGCACACCGAGAGGTCCGGGTCCGGAACGCCCGCCACCACCTCGTGGCCCGACATGGGGACGATGCCCCAGGTCGGCTTGTGCCCGAACACGCCGCTGAAGTGGGCTGGGGTACGGATGGACCCGCCGATGTCCGAGCCGGCCTCCAGCGCGCTGAAGCCCGCCGCCACGGCTGCCGCGCTGCCCCCCGACGAGCCCCCCGGCGTACGTTCGAGGTTCCAGGGATTGTTGGTCTGACCGTAGATCGGGTTGTAGCTCTGGATATCCCCCAGGTCCACGGGCACGTTGGTCTTGCCGAGGAAGTGCGCGCCGGCCGCCCGGAAACGACCGACTGCCACGCCGTCCGCGTCGGCGACGTTGTCGCGCTGCGCCTCGATGCCCCACGTCGCCGGCGTCCCTGCCATGACGTAGGACTCCTTGATCGTCAGCGGCAGTCCGTGCAGCGGGCCGATCGCCTCGCTCCGCGCAAGCGCGGCATCCGCGGCCGCCGCGTCCTCGAGTGCGCGCTCGAAGGTGCGCACTACCACGGCATTGATGTCGTCATCGAAACGTTCGATGCGGTCGATGAAATGCCGGGTCAACTCAACGGAGCTGATTGCACCGCTACGGACGAGTTGGGCGAGTGCCTGCGCGGATCGGAACGCGAAATCCTGGCTCATTTGCACGTCTCCTTTTTGGGGGTGAGCAACTGTCGAACATGGCAAGGCTACACCGGATGCGGGAGGCAACGTCTGGCTTTCGCGCCCCAATCGGCCTATAAAGGCCGAGTCATGTCAGGCGCTTGCGGGTGACGAACCCGAGTGAGCGCACGAGAGGCAGGATAGCGAGCATGAAGACGATCCAAACGACGATCCTGGTGGCGGCCGTGCTGGCGGCCGGCGGCGCCCTTGCCACCGACACCGCCATTGACGTGCCGACCCTGCAGGTCAAGGAGCGCCTCGCGGTCATCGAACAGATCAACGTCACCGCGAAGAAAGAGGTCGACCCGTCCGCCGCGGCGGTCGAGGCCGACGTCGCGGCGATTCTGGAACTGGCCGAAGCGCTGGAAAGCGAGTAGGCAGTGAGTAGCCGCGTCGCCCCAGGCGACGCGCACCCGCTGTCACGGCAACTGCGTCGGCGCCAGCGGTGTGCATACCCCGTACTCGACAAACAGCGACGCACCGTGCTGCTCGTTTCGCGCGCCGTAGAACGTCCAGCCCCCGACCGCACTCCGTGTAAAGCGCCCCCGCGTCGGGTTGATCAACAGGATCTCGGACGGCGGCTTGTTGATGCAGCTGTAGCCTTCGTTGTCCGAGTTGCCGCGCACCGGTCGGCACTCGAACTCCGTCTCCGTACCGCTCGCCGTCGCCATCGTGAGATACAGACCCCCCGGCGTTCCGTCCTCGCCAAGCAGGTGCTGCATGAAGAGCGTGTTCTCGCGGAGTCGGAACGCGCTCTCGAAAAAGACCGAGGACTCGTAGGTTTCGTCGCCACCCGGATAGTCGTGCATGCCGACGGTCTGCACCGCATTGCAGGACATCGGGAGCCAGTCGCCCACGCCGTCCTCCGGGGCGTCCTCCCCTGCCGCCGGTACGCCCAGGACGAGCGCGAGGCACGCGAAACTCGCGGCCACTGCGCCTGGCCGCGTGCGTCCGTTTCGGCGAGTCGAATCGCGCATACCCGATGAGCAAGAGGCGGTCCGTGTGCGCAGACACTAGCCGGGTCACCCCGCCCCGGTCAAAGGCCGCGTGGTCGGCTCACGCGACCAGATGCGCCACGACCCTGATGTTCGCCCTGGCCTGTGTCAGCGTACAGGCGGACGACGCGGACCGGACCTGGTGCGAGGTCCGCACCCCCGACTTCGAGTTGCTGAGCGACCTGCTACCGGAGCGCACCCGGGAACTCGCCACGGCACTGACCCGTTTCAAGATCGCCGCCCAGACGCTCGTCCCTCGCCGGCAGTCCCCGGCGCCGCCGCCACTCAAGATCGTGGCGTTTCGCCGGGCACGGGACTTCCAGCGCGTGTTCGCCGTGCGCAAGATCGCCGGTTTCATGCAGTCCGCGCTGGAGCAGCACACGCTCGCGTTCGGCCCCAATGCGTTCGGACCGATCGGACACGGGCGGTTCATCACGCAAACCGCCTTCCACGAGTACACGCACTACCTGCTGCGTAGCCGCCAGGGAATCAACTATCCCATCTGGTACGAGGAAGGATTCGCGAGTTTCCTGTCGACGATGCAGATAGGCGACGATGCCGTCACGGTTGGAGCGGTCCCCTTGAGCCGGTTTCGGGAAATGAACGCCACCCGCATGACGGTGGCGGAAGTCGTCGGGGAGCGGTTCCAGCTGGACTGGGCGCGGCACGATCTCACCCGGCTGTACGCCCGGGCGTGGTTGCTCGTGCACATGCTGCAGCTAGGTCACGCGAGCGGGCTTCCCGCATACCACGAGCGCATACCGGACATGCTGGCGATGATCGACTCCGGTGTGCCCGCGGCACAGGCCATCGAGGAAGCCCTCGGCGCGCGACCCGACACGCTGCAGCGCCAGGTGCGCGCCTACGGCGGAAGGCGGTCGCTGCCCACGCGCCGACTGGCCTTCGCGGCAAGCGCCATCCCCCCTTTCGAGGAGCGCTGCCTCGAGCCGGACGAGGCCCGCTATCAGCTTGCCACGGCTGCCGTGACACGCAATCCCGAGTACGCGCGGCAGCTCTTCGCACGCGTGCTCGCGGCGCAGCCCGAAGACCTCGACGCCCTGGTCGGCCTGTCCCGCGCCGAAGAGGACCTGCCCCCCGCCCGCGCCGCCGTCGTACGCGCGCTAGCCATCGATGCGAATCACTCGGCGGCCAACGTGCGCATGGCGCAACTCAAGGTCGCCGAATGCAGGGGCAACACGACCGAAGAGTGTCTCGACGTCTGGGACGAGGGCGTCCGCTACTATCGGCGCGGGTTGCGCAACCAACCGGACAGCGTCGGCGCGGCCTACGGGCTCGGCGTGGTCTATCTCCACACCGGACAGCCGGGCGACGCCGTGAACTACCTGCGGGTCGCGTATCGACGGGCGCCGTGGGCTCCCCGTGTCAACTTCTATCTCGGCGAGGCTTATCGGCTGACCGGGGACAGGGTGCGCGCACGCGTGCATCTCAACAAGGCGATGCACTGGGATTCGAACCAACCCCGGCGCGAGCGTGCGGCGATGGCGCTCGCCCTCATGGGAGAGTGACGCGCCATTTCCCGGCTGTCGGGTCCGACGCGGCGAGCGACGTGCGGCCGTGCCCGTGCACCGCATACCATGGCGCGCGGCGGCCAGCAGGCGTGGACATGGAGATCATCACCGTTTCGCGAGCGATCTGCCTCGCGTACCCGGAGCAAGCGGGCGCATGAGCGTTACGTTCGCCGGCGTCCATGGCGACTACCAGTGGGAGATCGAAGGCCGCACGCTGCGCGTGCTGGTCCCGAGACTCGGAACACTGAAAGAGTTCGAGGCGGTCTACGTGACCACGGACGAGCAGGCCCAATACGCGGCACAGGGCCGTATCGATCTCAATCGCGACGAACTCGAGGCGCTGCGGCGGCGGCGCGCCAGCGCGAGATCGGCCACGCCGGACGCGTAGAGGCGGGGGCGCGTCGACCGGCTGGGCTGGGCCGGCCCCAGGCGCTCACGCCGCGACCGGCTTCCTGTCCTTGCCGCGCCGCCGCTCCTGGAAGTGCTTCTTCATCTGCGGACTGCCGTACTTCATCAGCCGCGAGTAGTCCGGCCCGCGTTCGTCCCAGCCCATCTGGTCGTCGGCGCCGACGAGGCGCGCGAATTCCGGCGGATTACGGTCGAGCATCTCCTGGGTCACCCGCCACTGGTAGGCCTCCTGGGTCTTGAGGCGCCGCTGGCAGTGGTAGCTCGTGACGTTCAGGCGCAGGCCGTCGGTCTTCTTCTCGAACGCGCCGTGCCAGGTGTTGCCGTGCCAGACGACCAGCGAACCCGCCTCCGCTTCGACCGGCACGGCATCGTCCTCGCCCTCCCCGGCAAGCGGGTGACGGCAGTACGTGTGGCTGCCCGGCACCATGGCGATGGCGCCGTTCTCGAGCGTGTAGTCCGTCAGGCAGTAGGCGGCGTTGGCGACATCCGAGCACGCCGGCAGGCGGC